>NZ_CP141259.1:0-5407429 GCF_045689615.1 Aromatoleum evansii | reverse complement strand
GGACTCGAAGGCTAGGGCTTGTGACACGATTTCCAATAACGCCTCGTCCCGGCCGGCCGCTGCGATGGATGGCAGCGACAAGGCGCAACGGCGGCGCGAGTGTGTTGCGGGGGCATCCCGGCTGCCGGCGGCGCGCGACGGACCGTTATCGGCGGTGCGCGGGGGCGGGCGGGAAAGGAAACGCTCGATTCTACCCCCGCAGGCCAGAGTTATCCACAGCCCGGGTTAAAAATTGTGCTTGACAAACAGGGTATTATCCAATTAAATCCGCGGTTTGACCCTTTCACTGGCCAACCGAAATGAAACGCACCTATCAGCCTTCCGTCGTCCGTCGCAAGCGCACCCATGGTTTCCTGGTCCGCATGAAGACCCGTGGCGGTCGCGCCGTCATCCGCGCTCGTCGCGCCAAGGGCCGTCATCGCCTCGCCGTCTGAGGTGAGCAGCCCGTCGGGCGTTGATCAGAGATTCCTCAGCGCCTACAGATTACGCAAAACGGATGAGTATTCATCCGTTTTTGCTTTTCGGCGGGCGATCAAGGGACGCTTCTTCGTCGTTCATTATCGTCCCAACGAACTCGGCACGGCGCGCCTCGGCGTCGTGGTGGCGAAGAAGCTGGCGAAACGCGCCAATGTGCGCAACCTGGTGAAACGCATCGTGCGCGAACAGTTTCGCAAGATCCGTGCGGTACTCCCCCATCACGACCTGATCGTGCGCCTGCACGCGCCGGTCAGGGATGCGACGCGCGCGATGATCAACGAAGACATCGCGCTGCTCTTCGCGCGCCTGCGGCCATGATGAAGTCGCTGCTCCTTGGCCTGCTGCGCGTGTACAAGTACGCGATCAGCCCGATGCTGGGGCGCAACTGCCGTTTTCATCCGAGTTGTTCCGACTACGCGGCCGAGGCCGTCCAGCGCCATGGCGCCCTGAAGGGCGGGTGGCTGGCGTTCAAGCGGGTGGGCCGTTGCCACCCATTCCATCCGGGCGGGTATGATCCCGTTCCCTGACTCTTCCAGAACATAAGAATCCGATGGACCAGCGTCGACTGATACTCTTCCTCATCTTCTCCTTCGCCGTGATCATGCTGTGGGACGGCTGGCAGAAGCATAATCGTCCCGCCCCTGCGCCGACCGCGGCGGTGGCCGAGCAGCAGGCGCCGGGTTCGTCCGTTCCCGGTGCGGTGCCGACCCCGAGCGCGAGCATGGCCGGCGTGCCGGCGCTGCCGGAAGCGAAGGCTGCCGCGTCGAACGCCCCGCGCGTGACGGTGCGCACCGACGTGATGACGGCCGAAGTGTCCGCGGAAGGCGGCAGCATCGTCCGCCTCGAGCTCGCCCAGCACAAGTCCAAGACCGACGCGTCGCGCAACTTCGTGCTGTTCGACGACGGCGCCGAGCACCTGTATGCCGCGCAATCGGGCCTGATCGGCAACGACCTGCCGAGCCACAAGACGGTGTTCGCGCTGCCGGCCGGCGAGCAGGTGCTCAAGGATGGCCAGGACAGCCTGACCCTGCGCCTCGAGGCGCCCGAGCAGAACGGCGTGAAGGTGGCCAAGCTGATGACCTTCCACCGCGGCAGCTACCTCGTCGATGTCTCCTACGAGATTACCAACGGCGGCGGCGCCCCGCTCAACGCGCACGCGTATTTCCAGATGACGCGCGACGGCAAGCCGGCGGAATCGGTCGAGGGCTTCGGCGTCAGCGTGTTCACCGGCCCGGCGTTCTACAGCGAGGCCGAGAAGTTCCAGAAGGTGCAGTTCGAGGAGATCGACAACGGCAAGGCCAAGTTCGTGAAGAAGGCGAACGACGGCTGGGTGGCGCTGGTGCAGCACTACTTCGTCAGCGCATGGTTGCCGCAGGAAGGGGTCGAGCGCGAGTTCTTCGCGCGCAAGGTCGGCGACGGCCTGTACTCGTCGGGCCTGATCCTGCCGGTCGCCGCGGTTGCGCCGGGCGAGAAGGGCGCGGTGTCGACGCGCCTGTATGCCGGTCCGCAGGAGCAGGACAAGCTCGAAGGCATCGCCAAGGGCCTGGACCTGGTGGTCGACTACGGCTGGCTGACGGTGATCGCGGCGCCGCTGTTCTGGGTGCTGTCGTGGTTCCACAAGCTCACCGGCAACTGGGGCTGGGCGATCATCCTGGTCACCGTGCTGATCAAGGCGGCCTTCTTCCCGCTGTCGGCGGCGAGCTACAAGTCGATGGCCAAGATGCGCGTGCTCGGGCCGCGCATGCAGCGCCTGAAGGAGCTGTACGGCAACGACAAGGTCAAGCTGCAGCAGGAGATGATGGAGATGTACAAGCGGGAGAAGATCAACCCGCTGGGCGGCTGCCTGCCGATCCTCGTGCAGATCCCGGTCTTCATCGCGCTGTACTGGGTGCTGCTGGGCAGCGTCGAGATGCGTTACGCACCGTGGCTGGGCTGGATCCAGGATCTGTCGGCGAAGGATCCGTTCTACATCCTGCCGATCATCATGGGCGCGACGATGCTGATCCAGACCAAGCTCAACCCGACGCCGCCGGATCCGATCCAGGCCAAGGTGATGCTGGCGATGCCGATCGTGTTCACCTTCATGTTCCTGTGGTTCCCGTCCGGCCTGGTGCTGTACTGGGTCGTGAACAACACGCTGTCGATTGCCCAGCAGTGGCAGATTACGAGGATGATCGAAGGTGGAAAGTCCGGCGCAAAGCCTGCCTGATACCATCGCCGCCGTCGCGACCGCACCCGGTCGCGGCGGGATCGGCGTGATCCGCGTGTCGGGTGCAGCGCTCGTGCCGATGGCGCGGGCGCTTACCGGCAAGACCCCCGAACCCCGCACTGCGGGGTTCGCGCGTTTTCTGGACGGCGAAGGGCGCGCGATCGACGAGGGGCTGCTGCTGTACTTTCCGGCGCCGAACTCGTTCACCGGCGAGGACGTGCTCGAACTGCAGGGGCACGGCGGACCGGTGGTGATGCAGATGCTCCTCGCGCGCTGCGTCGAGCTCGGCGCGCGCCTGGCCGAGCCCGGTGAGTTCTCGCGTCGCGCCTTCCTCAACGGCAAGATGGACCTCACTCAGGCGGAAGCGGTCGCGGACCTCATCGAGGCCTCGACGGTCGCCGCGGCGCGCTCTGCGCTGCGCTCGCTGTCGGGGGCGTTCTCCGACGAGATGCACCGCATCACCGACGCGCTGATCGACCTGCGCATGTTGGTCGAGGCGACGCTGGATTTTCCCGAGGAGGAGGTCGAGTTCCTCGAGAAGGCGCGCGCGCTGGAGCGCCTCGAAGGCATCCGCAGCCAGTTGGTCGATGTGCTGGACCGCGCGCGCCAGGGGGCGCTGCTGCGCACCGGCATGAACGTCGTGCTGGTGGGTCGGCCCAACGTCGGCAAGTCCAGCCTGCTCAACTGCCTTGCCGGCGAGGAGCGCGCGATCGTGACCGAGATCGCCGGCACGACGCGCGACGCGCTGCGCGAGACGATCGCGATCGAGGGCATCCCCATCCACGTGATCGACACCGCCGGGCTGCGCGACACCGAGGACCCGGTGGAGAGGATCGGAGTGGAGCGCACATGGCGCGAGATCGGGCGCGCGGACGTGATCCTGCGCATGGTCGATGCGCGCAGCGGCGAGGGCGAGCCGGACGAGGCGATCGACGCGGCGCTGCCGGCCGAGGTCGAGCGCATCATCGTGCATAACAAGATCGACCTGTGCGGGATGGCGCCGGAGCGCCGCGAGGCCGAGGGCCGGGTGGCGGTGTACCTGTCGGCGCAGCGCGGCGAGGGCGTCGATCTGCTGCGTGCGGAGCTGCTGCGCGTGGCCGGCTGGCACGCGCACGGCGAGGATGTGGTGCTGGCGCGCGAACGCCACTTGGCGGCGCTGCGCGCCGCGCTGGGCCATGTCGAAGCGGCTCAGCTGCAGAGCGCGGCGCTGGAGCTTTTCGCCGAGGAGTTGCGCCAGGCGCAGGAGCGCATCGGCGAGATCACCGGCGAGTTCACGGCGGACGATCTGCTCGGGGTGATCTTCTCGCGCTTCTGCATCGGCAAGTGAGGCGCAGTGCTCCGAAATAATGCAGCTTGCATGGCCGAGGCGGTTGTGCGGCCAGTGCCGATGTTCCACGTGAAACACGAACGCGATGCTCGATGCTGAATGGCTTTTCATCGCCCTCGGGGCGGCGGCTTTCTTCGCCGGGGTGGTCGACGCGGTCGTCGGCGGCGGGGGGCTGATCCAGATCCCGGCCTTGTTCTCGGCCTTCCCCGGTGCGAGTCCGGCGACGCTGTTCGGCACGAACAAGCTGTCCAGCGTGGTCGGCACCACGAGCGCGGCGATACAGTATGGACGACGGGTGGCGATCCCTTGGGGGGTGACGCTGCCGGGAGCAGTCGCGGCCTTCATCGGTTCATGGTTCGGCGCGAAGACGGTCGCCTACCTGTCGCCGGAGCTGCTGCGCCCGTTGGTGCTCGGGCTGCTGATCGTCGTGGCGATCTACACCTTCCGTCGCAAGGACTTCGGCACCGGCGGCGACCGGCTCGCGGACGGGCGCAGGCCCGTGATGCTGGCGCTGGCGATCGGCGCGGTGATCGGTTTCTATGACGGCTTTTTCGGGCCCGGCACGGGGAGCTTTCTGATCTTCCTGTTTGTCCGATTCCTCGGGATGGACTTCCTGCGTGCTTCGGTGAGCGCGAAGATCCTGAACGTCGCGACCAACGTCGCCGCGATCGCGTTCTTCGCCAGTTCGGTAGAGCTGCTGTGGAAGGTCGCGGGGGTGATGGCGCTGTGCAACCTGTGCGGCGCGCTGCTCGGGTCGCGGCTCGCGATACGGCACGGGGCGGGCTTCGTGCGCAGGATGTTTCTGGGCGTGCTGTGCGTGCTGATCGGGAAGATGGCGTACGACCTCGTCGTGCGCCTGGCGTGAGCGCGGCGATTGTTCCACGTGAAACAGGCGTGCGAGGATGAGGTGATGAGCGGGGGGCGGATGAACGGACAGACGGACGAGGAAGGCCCGGACGCGCTGGTCGAGGAGCTCGACCCGCACTTCGGCTTCTACTGTCGTGGGGCGCGCTTGCTGGAAGCGGGTCGGTCGCGCTACCAGCGCTACGAGGTGTGGGACACCCCGACCTTCGGCAAGCTGTTCCGCCTCGATGGCAGCCTGATGAGCGCCGAGCGTGACGAGTTCGTGTATCACGAGAATCTGGTGCACGTGCCGGCGCTCAGTCACCCGGCGCCACGTCGCGCGTTGGTGGTCGGAGGTGGCGATGGCGGTTCGGCGCGCGAGCTGCTCAGGCATCGCGGGATCGAGCGCGTGGTGGTGGTGGAGCTCGATGAGAAGGTCGTCGAGTTGGCGCGCCGCCACTTGGGCGTGATCCATCAGGGAGCGCTCGACGATCCGCGCACGGAACTGCACATCGGCGACGGCCTCGACTACGTGCGTCGCGCGGTCGCGGCGGGCGAGCGCTTCGACCTGATCGTGCTCGACCTCACCGAGCCGGGCGAGGGGCCGGCGGCCGCCCTGTACCGCGAGCCCTTCTTCGGCGACTGCCGCGCGCTGCTGGGCGGGCAGGGGGCGGTGACGCTGCATCTGGGCGCGCCGTGGCTGCAGGGGGAGCAGGTGCGCGCTGTGGTGCAGCGCCTGCGCGCCAGCTTCGCGATCGTGCGGCCGTACTTCATGTACGTTCCGCTGTACGGGGGCCTGTGGGGGCTTGCGTGCGCGTCCGACCGTGTGGATCCGCAGATGTGTTCGGCCGCGGCGATCGATGCGGAGCTTGCTCGCCGGGGGATTGGGGGCCTGCGGTATTACAATGGCGAGATCCATGCCGGGCAGTTCGCCCAGCCGAATTTTGTGCGCGAACTGCTCGCCTGAGCATTTGCGCGAGCGAGTCCCAAGTTTTGAAGAATCACAGATCGAACCGAACTCCGCGCCCCGAACGGCCCGCTTCCGCGCTACCGGCCGACAGTCTGGCGTTCAGCCTGAGCCGTGCGGCAGAGCTGGTGGAGGCCGTGCGGGCGGGCGCCAACCTGACCGATGCCTTCGAGGCGATGCTGGCGCGGCATGCGGAGTGGCCCGACGCGACGCGCGGTGCCGTGCGCGACCTGGCGTGGGGTACGCTGCGCGATTACGGGCGCGGCGATGCGGTGTTGCGCCAGTTGCTGCACAAGCCCTTGCCCGAGGCGATCCACGCCTTGCTGCTGGTCGCGCTGCATCGTCTCGAGACGCGGCCGGAGCAGGCGCACACCGTCGTGAATCAGGCGGTGGAGGCCGCCGCCGCGATGATGGCACCCTTGAAGGGGGTGGTGAATGGCGTGCTGCGCAATCGCCAGCGCAACGCAGCCGAGCTCGATGCGGAGCTGGACGCCGACCAGTCTGCGTATTACCGCCATCCATCGTGGTGGGTCGAGCGCCTGCGCGCGTCGTTTCCGCAGGGCTGGGAGGCGGCGCTCGCGGCGGGCAACGAACGGCCGCCGATGGGGCTGCGCGTCAATCACTTGCGTGGCAGTGTCGATGCCTACGCGTCCGAGCTGGACGCGGCCGGGTTTGCCCACCGGCGCCTGGGGAACGACGCCCTGGTGCTTGCGAAGCCGGTCGCCGTCGCGGCGCTGCCGGGCTTCGCCGAGGGCCGCGTGTCGGTTCAGGACGGCGGCGCGCAGTGGGCGGCGCGCTGGCTCGACCTGGCTCCGGGCCAGCGCGTGCTGGATGCCTGCGCCGCGCCGGGCGGCAAGTCCGCACACATCCTCGAGACCGCTGCGGTCGAGCTGCTGTCGCTCGAACTCGATGCGGTGCGCAGCCGCCGCATCGTCGACAACTTCGCGCGCCTCGGCCTCACGGGCGAGGTGCGTACCGCCGATTGCCGCGAGCGCGCGAAATGGTGGGACGGCCGTCCCTTCGACCGCATCCTCGCCGACGTGCCGTGCTCGGCCTCGGGTGTCGCGCGCCGTCATCCGGACATCAAGTGGCTGCGCCGCGCCGACGACATCCCGCGTTTTGCCGCGCAGCAGGCGGAGATCCTCGACGCGCTGTGGCCCACCCTCGCGCCGGGAGGCAAGCTGCTGTACGTGACCTGCTCGGTGTTCGTCGAGGAGAACGCGCGCCAGGTCGAGCGTTTCTGTGCACGGCATGCGGATGCGCTGCGTCTGGAAATCGACGGCCGGCCGGAGTGTCAGCTCCTGCCCGGCGCCGATCATGATGGCTTCTACTATGCCTTGCTCGCCAAGCGTGCCTGAGCGCCTCAAGCGCAGTCTGGCAGCGCTCGCGCTGTGCCTGCTGGTGCCGCTAGCGGCCCTGGCCGAGGGGCGCATCGACCACGCCGAGATCGTGGCGGGCGATGAGGGGTACGTGGTCAATGCCGACATCGACCTCGAGCTCAATCCGCGCCTCGTGGAGGCGGTCAATCGCGGCGTGTCGCTGTACTTCAGCGCGCAGTTCGTCGTCGAGCGTGACCGTTGGTACTGGCTGGACGAGGTCGTCGCCGAGAGCGCGCTGAATTTCCGCCTCACGTACAACGCCATCGCGCGCAGCTACCGGCTGTCGGTCGGCAACTTTCACCAGAGTTTCGAGACCCTGGAGTCGGCCGTGCGCACCATGCAGCGCATCCGCAACTGGCTGATCGTGCCGGCAGGGGAGCTCAAGGCGGGCACGATTTATCGTGCCGCGCTGCGCTTCCAGCTCGACACCAGCCTGCTGCCCAAGCCCTTCCAGGTGACCGCGATCGGCAGCCGCGACTGGAATCTCGCCACCGACTGGCAACGCTGGACCTTCCAGGCAGGCGGCAATCCATGAAGCGCGCGCTCCTCGTCGTCGTCGCCGCAATCGCCGGCATCTCGCTGTTCCTGCTCGCCTCCGCCACCGCGAATACGGATCTGTTCGCTGCGAGCTACCCCTACCTGCTGGCGATCAACGGTGCGATCGTCGTCGCGCTGCTGGGGCTGGTCGCCTTCCAGTTGCGCCGCCTGTGGCGCGAGTACCGCACGCGCCAGTTCGGCTCGCGCCTGAAGTACCGCCTGATGCTGATGTTTGCATTGATGGCGCTGGTGCCGGGCTTCGTCGTGTATGCCGTGTCGCTGCAGTTCGTCGTGCGCAGCATCGAGTCGTGGTTCGACGTGCGCGTCGACTCGGCGCTCGAAGGCGGCATCGCGCTGGGGCAGAATGCGCTCGACTACCTGACGAGCCAGGTCAGCGAAAAGGCGCGCGAGATGGCGCTCGATCTCGAGGGGGTCGAGCCGATTCCGCCGACTTTGCTGAATCGCCTGCGCGAACAGGCGGGCGTCGGCAGCGCGACCGTGATCGGTCCGTCGGGGCAGGTGGTGGCGACCGTGTCGGACGGCCTCGGCGGGCTCATCCCCGAGCTCCCCAGCTCCGCCCAGTTGCGCGAGGCGCGCCAGACGCAGCGCTTCCACGTCGTCGACAGCCGCGCCGGCGAGGGGCTGACGATCCGCGTCGTGGTGCCCATCCCCTCGCGCACGCTCAACATGGATACACACTACCTGCAGCTCATGCAGGCGGTGCCCGAAACGTTCGTGCGCAACGCGGAGGCGGTGCAGGAGGCCTACCGCGAGTACCAGCAGCTGACCCTGGGCCGCGCCGGGCTGAACCGCATCTACACGCTGACCCTGACGCTGACCCTGCTGGTCGCGCTGCTCGCGGCGGTCGCGGTGGCCTTCGTGCTGTCGCGGCGGCTCGCCGCACCGCTGCTGATCCTCGCCGAGGGCACGCAGGCGGTCGCGCAGGGCGACTTCAGCCCGCGCCAGGCGCTGCCGGCGCGCGACGAGCTGGGGGTGCTGACGCAGTCCTTCAACCGCATGACGCGCCAGCTGGTGGAGGCGCGCGATCTCGCCGAGCGCAACCGGGCCGCGGTCGAGTCGTCGCGTGCCTATCTCGAGAGCGTGCTGGCGAACCTGTCGACCGGGGTGCTGGCCTTCGCCGTCGACGGCAAGCTGCGCGCGGCCAACGCCGGCGCGATGGCGATCCTGCAGGACGAGCTGGAGGGCTACGAGGAGCTCACGCTGGCGCAGTGGCCCAAGCATCACGGCTTCCGCGACGCGCTGGTGCGCGGGTTCGCCGACAACGCCGGCGACTGGCACGAGGAGCTCGAGCTGGTGTCGCAGGAAGGCGCGACGCAGACGCTGCTGATCCACGGCGCGCGTCTGCCGCAGGCTTCGGGCGGCGGCCTGGTGGTGGTGTTCGACGACATTTCGCGCCTGATCGCGGCGCAGCGCACCGCCGCGTGGGCGGAGGTGGCGCGCCGGCTCGCGCACGAGATCAAGAATCCCCTTACGCCGATCCAGCTCTCGGCCGAGCGGCTCGCGTACAAGCTCGCCGACCGGCTCGACGACGAGGGCCGCGAGGTGCTGGAGCGGGGGACGCGCACGATCGTGAACCAGGTCGAGGCGATGAAAAACATGGTGAACGATTTCCGGGATTATGCGAAGCTCCCCAGTCCGGTGCTCGGTCGCCTCGACCTCAATGCGCTGGTCGGCGAGGTGCTGAACCTGTACGAGAGTTCGCCGGTGATGATCCGCGCCGAGCTCGGCCGCAACCTGCCGCCGGTAGCCGGCGACGCGAGCCAGATGCGGCAGGTGATCCACAACCTGCTGCAGAACGCGGAGGATGCGCTGGCCGGGCAGGAAGACGGCGTGGTCACGCTGACGACGCGTGTCGAGGGCGACCGCGTGGCGCTGCAGCTGCGCGACAACGGGCCGGGCTTTCCGGCGCCGGTGCTGACGCGCGCATTCGAGCCGTATTTCACGACCAAGAGCCGCGGTACGGGCCTGGGTCTGGCGATGGTCAAGAAGATCATCGACGAACATGGTGGCGAGGTTCGCCTGCTGAACGGCGAAACCGGCGGCGCCGAGGTGCGCATCCGGCTGCGCCTCGCTTCCGCGGAAATGTGATTAGTGACAGATGGCAAACATACTTATCGTTGACGACGAAGTCGGTATCCGCGAACTCCTGTCGGAGATCCTGCGCGACGAGGGGCACGACGTGGTGCTGGCGGAGAACGCGGCCGCCGCGCGCGCGGTGCGCAATGCGCGGCGCCCGGACCTGGTGCTGCTGGACATCTGGATGCCCGATACCGATGGCATTACGCTGCTGAAGGAGTGGTCGGCCAACGGCCAGCTCAACATGCCGGTGGTGATGATGTCGGGACACGGCACGATCGACACCGCGGTCGAGGCGACGCGTATCGGCGCGATCGACTACCTGGAGAAGCCGATCGGCCTGCAGAAGCTGCTGTCTGCGGTGAAGCGCGGCCTGCAGCGTCCGGCCGCCCCCGGTGCGCCGGCGCCGCTGACGCTCGCGGCCTTCACGCGCTCGGCGCCGCTGCGCGAGCTGGCGCGGCTGGTGCAGCAGGTGGTGGTCAATTCGCGCGTGCTGCTGTTGCGCGTGGGGCAGGGCAGCATCGCGGAACTCGCCGCGCGCAGCGTGCAGCCGAAGGCGTCGCCGTGGCTGGATCTGGCCGCCGTGTCGGCGGCGCTGGACGTGAACCAGCTGCAGGCCTGCCAGGGCGGCGTGCTGTTCGTCCCGGAGCTGGCGCGCCTGTCGCGCACGCAGCAGAAGAACCTCGCCTTCGCGCTGGAACGGCTGGAGCGCTACGACCTGCACCTGGTCGTCGCGACCGACCACACGC
Organism: Aromatoleum evansii; assembly: GCF_045689615.1. Taxonomy (NCBI): domain Bacteria; kingdom Pseudomonadati; phylum Pseudomonadota; class Betaproteobacteria; order Rhodocyclales; family Rhodocyclaceae; genus Aromatoleum; species Aromatoleum evansii. The sequence continues at coordinate 5,396,844 of NZ_CP141259.1, read as the reverse complement.
TGGAGTCGTTGGTGCGCGAAGGCTGGGAGGAGGCCCTGGCTGTGCGCCTGTTCGAGGTGAGCCTGGCGCCGCCGTCGCTCGCGGACGTGCGCGACGACCTGCCGGAGATCGGCGCGCAACTCCTGCTGCATTTGGTGGAGGCCGGCGAGGTGCCGCGCCGCCACTTCTCGACCGCGGCGCTGAATGCGCTGCGCGCCCAGCCCTGGCCGGGTGGCTATGCGGAACTGCGTGCGGCGGTGAAGTCGCTGGCGCTGGGGACGCTGGACGAGGAGATCGCGCTGACCGATGTGCGCAAGCTGCTGATCCCCGCCACCGAGGGCGCGGTCGCGGTGTCGCTCGACCAGCCGCTGCGCGAGGCGCGCGAGGCCTTCGAGCGCCTGTACTTCGAGCACCACCTGCGCCTCGAGGGCAGCAACATGACGCGCCTGGCGGAGAAGAGCGGGCTCGAGCGCACGCACCTGTACCGCAAGCTCAAGCAGCTGGGCCTGCACGGCAGCCGGCGCAGCGAGGAAAGCTGAGCGCGGCGCAGGGCATTTGACGCGGCCGTGCAACAGTCGCGCTGCGCAGGTCGGCCGCTCGCGTAGAATCGGGCTTCCTTAATGTTCGGGGCGACTCACCGGTGAAGATCATCATCCTGGGGGCGGGCCAGGTCGGCGCGTCGGTGGCGGAAAACCTCGTTTCCGAGGCCAACGACATCACCCTGATCGACACCAGTGCCGAGCAGCTCGAGGTGCTGCGCGACCGCCTCGAATTGCGCACGGTGATCGGCAATGCGGCCTCGCCCACGGTGCTGCGCGAGGCCGGCGCGGACGACGCCGACCTGCTGATCGCGGTGACGCAGTCGGACCAGACCAACCTGTGCGCGTGTCGCGTTGCGAAGACCCTGTTCAACCTGCCGACGCGGGTGGCGCGCCTGCGTTCGAGCGACTTCGTCGATCACCCGGAACTGCTCGACGACGACAACTTCGCGGTCGATTTCTCGATCTGCCCGGAGCAGGTCGTCACCGACTACATCAAGCGCCTGGTGGCCTTTCCGGAGGCGCTGCAGGTCATGGAGTTCGCCGGCGGGGTGCTGAGCCTGATCTGCGTGCGCGCGTTCGAGGGTGGGCCGCTGGTGGGACACCCGCTGAAGGCGCTGCGCTATCACATGCCCAACGTCGAGGTGCGCATCGCGGCGATCTACCGCGGCGACGGCGAGGCGATCATCCCCGAGGGCGACACCATGATCCTGCCCGGCGACGAGGTGTTCTGCCTCGCCGCGTCGGTGCATATCCGCCAGGTGATGCGCGAGATCCGGCGCGAGGACCGGCCAATCCGCCGCATCATCATCGCCGGCGGCGGCAACATCGGCCTGCGCCTGGCGCGTGCCATCGAGGACGACCACAACGTCAAGGTCATCGAGCTCGACCGCCGCCGCGCGGACGTCCTCGCGAGCCAGCTGCATCGGGCGCTGGTGCTGCGCGGCGACTCGACCGACGAGAAGCTGCTCGAGAACGAGGGCATCGACGAGGCGGACATGTTCCTCGCGCTGACCAACGACGACGAGGACAACATCATGTCCGCGTCGCTCGCCAAGCGCATGGGGGCGCACCGCACGCTGGCGCTGATCAACCGCAGGAGCTACGTCGATCTGGTGCAGGGGGGGCCGATCGACATCGCCATCTCGCCCGCCCAGACCTCGATCGGCTCGCTGCTGCAGCACGTGCGCCAGGGCGACGTCGTGGCGGTGCATAGCCTGCGACGCGGCGCGGCCGAGGCGCTGGAGATCATCGCGCACGGCACGCGCAAGGAATCCAAGGTGGTCGGCCGCACGATTGCGGAGATCGCACTGCCGAAGGGCGCGACCATCGGCGCGATCGTGCGCGACGAGATGCGGCCCGACGGCAAGGTCGCGCGCCGCCTGGTGGTGATGCCGCACCATGACACGGTGGTCGACAGCGGCGACCATGTGATCGTGTTCTGTACGCACAAGAAGCTCGTGCGCCAGGTGGAGAAGCTGTTCCAGGTGGGCTTCGGCTTCCTATGAGATGGCGCGCGGATTCCCACCCGGTGCTCAACGCACTGGGCCTGATCGTGATGCTGTTCGCGGGGCTGATGCTCTTTCCGCTCGCGGTGTCGTGGTTCACCGGTGACGGCGCCACCGTCGCCTTCGACCACGCGGTACTCATCACCTTCGCCGCGGGCCTGCTGATGTGGCTACCCACGCGCGGGCGCAGGCGCGACCTGCACACGCGCGACGGTTTCCTGCTGGTGGCGCTGACCTGGATCGTGATGCCGGTGTTCGGCGCGCTGCCGCTGCTCGACTTCATCCCCGACCTGTCGGTGACCGATGCGTACTTCGAGGCGGTGTCGGGGCTCACGGCGACCGGCGGCACGGTGCTGGTGGGACTGGAGCACCTGCCGGTGTCGATAAACCTGTGGCGCACCTTCATGCACTGGATCGGCGGCATGGGCGTCATCGTGCTGGTGGTGGCGATCCTGCCGCTGCTGGGCATCGGCGGGCGGCAGCTGATGAAGGTCGAGGTGCCGACGCCGATGAAGGAGCAGAGCCTGACGCCGCGGATCGCCGAGACCGCGAAGGGCCTGTGGCTGACCTATTCGCTGCTCACCGTGGCCTGCGCGGCGAGCCTGTGGCTGGCCGGGCTGGACGGCTGGGAGGCGATCATCCACACCTTCAGCGTCGTCGGGCTGGGGGGGTTTTCGAGCAAGGATGCGTCGCTCGGGCATTTCAACAGCGTGCCGGTGGACGTGATCGTGATCGTGTTCGCGCTGCTCTCGGGCCTCAACTTCGCGACCCACTACCTCGCCTTCGCGCGCCGCAGCGTCAGGCCCTACCTCGCCGACCCCGAGCTGCCCTTCTATTTCGCGACGCTCGCGCTGAGCATTACCGTGCTCACCGCCTACCTCATGCAGTTCGATGCGCACGAGGACCTGCTCAGCACGCTGCGCTACGTCGCCTTCCACGTCGTGTCGATCTCCACCTCGCTCGGCCTGGCGACCTACGACTACACGCTGTGGCCGATGTTCGCGCAGATCTGGGTGCTGTTCCTCGGCAGCTTCATCGCCTGCTCCGGGTCGGCCGGCGGCGGCATCAAGATGATGCGCGCGATGATCCTGTACAAGCAGGTGTTCCGCGAGATCGTGCGCTCGCTGCACCCGCAGGCGGTGCATCCGGTGCGCATCCGGCGCCAGCCGGTGTCGGACGACATCCTGCATGCGGTGCTGGGCTTCAGCTTCATGTACATGGTCACCATCGTGTCGCTGACGCTGCTGCTCACCGCGACCGGGCTGGACATCATCACCGCCTTCTCGGGGGTGGTCGCATGCCTCAACAACACCGGCCCGGGCCTCGGCGCCCTCGGCCCGGCGTCGAACTACCAGGGACTGACGGACTTCCAGACCTGGGTGCTGGCCTTCACGATGATCCTTGGTCGCCTGGAAATCTTCACGCTGCTGGTGGTGATGACGCCGGTGTTCTGGCGGCGTTGAGTCCCGCGCCCCGCACGGTCTTGGTGCACGCGATCGCCGTGTTGCGCCATCTCGGGGCGTGGCGTGCGCGCACGTGGCCGCACGCAACCCCCTCCAGTCTCTGTAATACATGAAAATCAGTTACTTAACGAATGTGGCACATCCATTGCAATAAGGCGGCAGAAGCCGCTGTCCTTGCAGGCTCGGTCTCCTGTCTTCCTCTCCGCGCAGGGTGGGGATCTTCGGGACGGACCTGACGCTTGCCTTGCGCCAGCGCGACGAACAACAGGCTGGAGGATGGAGGAGACAATAGGGGCCCGCTCGACGGGCTCCGGGGCGGGAGACCGCCTGCCGCAGAGGCGAACCATCACTCCTCGTGTCACCTTTCGGGGCCGGTCCCGGCCGGCCCTGTATTTTTTCCGGATTCGTGATCGCAGGACGCACGGCAGCCGTTTCCTGTCGCCGTCCTGCCAATGCCTTTCTACAAACACAGGGCCGACGCTCAGACAGTCCTCGCCGCTCCGGGAACATCCCCTATGTCCGGCTTGCACCGGGGTTCAACGGCGTTTCTCCGGGTCGGGCGCAGCGGCTGCGGGTGGAGCCGCAGTGTGGACGGCTGCAAAGCCTGGACCACCCCGCTGCGGCCACCCTCGAGTGTGTGCGACTGTCCCGGCCGCAGCACGAGATCCCCGCTTCGGCCGTGCTCCGTGACCCACAGCAGGCCGCTGACGCAATGCAGGCGGGTGATGCGTCCTTCGGGCAGTTCGACAAATTCGCGGCGCGCGACCGTCACGAGACTAGAATCGGTTTCCGTACGCATGCTCGCCTCCGTGTAGGGGTGATGGGGCCCGGGTGCCGCGTCGCGGCCTCGATGCAGGGCAGTGTGCGTCCCCGGACTTCGTGACGACAGGGGCGGAAATGACAATTACCGGGCCGAATCGGACAACTGGCTGCAAGACCGTCGCGCTGCTCGCCTACGACGGCTGCCAGGGCTCGGCGATCGCGTCGCTGATCGAAGTCCTGGATATCGCCAACCTCTACGGCGCACGCGGCGACCCGCGTGCCGAACCGTTGTTCCGCTGGGGCGTCGTGTCGCCCGACGGGCGCGCGCCGGTCGCGATGGGCGGGCTGGACATCGCCGTCGGCGGTTCGCCGGCGAGCGTCCCCGCGCCGGACCTGGTCTTCATTCCCGGCCTGCATTTCACCGGCGACGTCGCCCATTTCATGCAGCAGATCGCCTCGCTGGCGCAGGACTGCGGCGCCTGGCTGCGCGCCCAGCACGAGGGCGGCCGCGTTGTCGCCGTGAGCTGCGCCGGCGCCTTCGTGCTGGCCGAGTCCGGGCTGCTCGACGGCCGCAAGGCCACGACGAGCTGGTGGCTCGGCAAGCTCTTTCGCGCCCGCTATCCGCGTGTCGATTTCCGCGAGGGCGAGCTCGTCACGCAAGACGGTCGCATCCTGTCCTCGGGCGCCTTCACCGCCTGCCTGGACCTCGCGCTGCGCATCGTCGAGCATTTCGGCGGCCCCGCGCTCGCGCTGTCCTGCGCCAAGGTCCTGCTCATCCATGCCAAGCGCGACTCGCAGTTTCCCTACATGACGCTGCAGGCGCGCGTCGCGCATCAGGACGAACTCGTGCTGCGTGCGGAGAGCCATATCCGTTCGCATGTCCGCGAGACGCTCTCGGTGGAGCAGCTGGCCGCCGAGATGGCCACCACGCCGCGCACGTTGAATCGGCGCTTCCGCGAGGTGCTGGGCTGCTCGCCGAAGCAGTACATCCAGGACCTGCGCGTGGAAGGCGCGAAGCGCCTGCTCGAATCGACCGACCTCGACTTCGGCGAGATCGTCGAGCGCGTCGGTTACGCCGACCCGCGCTCGTTCCGACGGATCTTCGAGCGGGCGACCAAGGTCTCGCCCAGCCTGTACCGGCGCATGTTCTCCATTTCGCAGGGCTGAGCCTCCCGCTGACGGCGAAAGAAAGCAGACTGAAAGCGACTTTGAGTTGAATGCCCTCCACCCGGGCCGCGCTGGAGCGGCCGGGATCGGAAACATCCGACTCACCGGAGGAGCACAATGCACAAGAAAATCATCGCCGCGGCCATCGCGGCGGCCGTCGCCATGCCGTTCGCCGCGCTGGCCCAATCCGCGCCTGCCAATGTCACGATCTACGGGCTGCTGGACCTGAACCTCGCGCGCGAATCGGCGGGCGACAAGAAGCGCGTCGGCGTCGACCACGGCGAGCTGAACGGCTCGCGCCTGGGATTCCGGGGCAGCGAATCCCTGGGCGGCGACCTGAAGGCCATCTTCACGCTGGAGAGCGGCTTCGATCCCTCGACCGGCACCGCCGAGCAGGGCGGCCGCCTGTTCGGGCGCCAGTCCTTCGTCGGCCTGGAGAGCGCCACCTGGGGCCGGCTGACCCTAGGCCGCCAGTACTCGCCGGCCTTCGTCGCGATCGACCCCTTCGACGCGACCGGTGCAGCGGATCGCAGCCCGGGCCTGCTCGTGCGCAAGACGGGCGGCATCAAGCCGGCCTATGAGACGCGCTTCGACAACATGGTGAAGTACCGTTCGCCGAGCTTCGCCGGCCTGGAGTTCGACCTCGGCTACTGGCTGGGCGAGAAGAGCGGCAACGGCGACGCGATGAAGGAAGGCAACGGCCACGGCATCACGGCGCTGTACAAGAACGGTCCGCTGTCGGCCTCGCTTGTCACGCAGAGCGTGTATCGCGATGCGACCGGCGGGCGCGTGCGCACCAGCGGCGGCGGCCTCGCCTACGACTTCGGCGTCGTGAAACCCTACCTCGCCTACACCGAGGACAAGGAAAGCGGCTCGATCGGCAGCGGCAAGGCGCGCACCTTCGACATCGGCGCCGAGATCCGCGTCACCGGCACCGACACCATCGCGCTCAGCTACGCGAAACGCGACGAGCGCAACGACGTCGCCGCCGAGGATGCGCACGGCTGGTCGGCGTACTACATGCACGACCTGTCGAAGCGCACGACCCTGTATGCGGCGTACTCGCAGCTCAGCAACAAGGATGACGCGAACTACGCGCTCGGCAACCTCACGCCGGACGCGGGCGACGATCCGCGCGTCGTGATGGCAGGCATCCGCCACAAGTTCTGAGCGCGCACACCCTCTCCTCTTCGCGCGTGCCCCGCGCGTGTTTTCCCCCGGTATCGCGGTGCGTGGTGCCGGGGGTTTTTCGTTCTGTCCGGAGGGCGGGCTTTGCACAGCCAGCCCGCTCGGTCGGCGCAAAGCGATGCTTCGCGAAACCCCGTCCTCGCCCCCTTGAAGGGGAGGGAGATCCATCGTGGCCGGATCCGGGCTTCAGCGTTCCGCGCTTGCCCGTCGCGTCGCCCAGCGTTCGAACACACGACACGCCGCCGGGGCGCTGAGGCTCAGCACGATCACGCGCAGCACGTGGGCGGCCGTGACGAGCGGGACGCCCAGGTGCAGGACCTGGGCCGTGATGCTCATCTCGGTGACGCCGCCGGGCGCGGCCGCGAGCACGACGGTCGCGAGCGGCACCTGCAGCGCCCAGGACAGCACCCCGGCGAGGATCGCCAGCGTCGTCATGCACAGGCCGGTGCTGGCCGTCGCGGCGAGGATGAAGCGCGGCGCGCTGCGCACGAATCCGGGCGAGAAACGCGTTGCGAGCGACACCCCGATCAGGAGCTGGCCGGCGTTCACGAGCCAGCGTGGCAGCGCCGACAGCGGCAGCGCCAATGCGCTCGCCACGGCGACGCCGCCCAGCGCGCCGAGGATCCATGCGTTGGGCAAGCGCGCGAGGCGCAGCGCCGCCACCCCCGCGAGCGAGGTGGCGAGAAGCAGCGGCAGATGCAGCCACTCCACCTTCGCGGCCGCCGGTGTCCATTGGTCGCTGCCGTGCGCGCCGGCCTGCACGATCACGAAGGGCACCACCGCGACGACCAGCATCATGCGCAGCGCGTGGGCGGTCGCGACGCGCTCGGCCGACGCGCCGCGCCGTTCCGCGAGCGTCGCCATCTCGGAGGCACCGCCGGGCAGTGCGCAGAAGAAGGCCGTCGCCGCATCGACGCCGGTGAGCCGGCGCAGCAGCAACGCGCACAGCATGCCGACCGGGACCGCGCTGAATGCGATCGCCGCGATCAGCGGCGCGTTGAGGCTGAGCTGCGCGACCACCGGCGCCGTGAAGTTGAGGCCCAGCGTCGTGCCGATCACCCACTGCCCGGCATGGCGCGCCGGGCGCGGGGCGACGAGTTCCAGTCCGGCGAGGCGTAATGCGGCGACCGCGAACAGCGGGCCGATCATCCACGGCAGCGGCAGCTTCACGACGGCGGCGGCGAAGCCGGCGGCGGTGGCGAGGGCGAGGGTCAGGAGCGGCGCGGCAAAACGGGGCCGCGCGCCGTCGGAACGGGGCGTCGTCATGGGCGGGAGGGATGGAGGAGTGGTTTCAGCCGCCTGTCAGGGGGCGGGGAACACCGTGTGATGCCATTTGCGCAGGAAGTCGCGGCGCTTGATCTGGTCGAGGTAGGTCATCAGGCCGGGTCCGATCGGGATCGGGCGGAAGGCACCGCCGAGCTGGCGGCGCAGCTCGGAAGCCGCGGTGTCCTCGGGCACGTCGTCGCGCACCGAGAAGAAGCCGGGATGCCGTGCCAGCTGCTGCTGGCCCTCGCGCGACAGCACGAAGTCGAGCCACAGGCGCGCGGCGTTCGGGTGGCGTGCGCCGCGGGCGATGAAGGCGACGCGGCTCAGCACCAGGGTGTAGTCGCGCGGCAGCACGACGCCGATCGCGGGGTCGTCCGCGGCGCGCAGCAGCGCGTAGGAGCCCAGCACGTTGTAGCCGATCAGCGCTTCGCCGGAGGCGATGCGATCGAGCATCTCGGTCGTCGATGGTAGCGTTGCGGTGCCGGTGCGGCCGAAGGCCTCGGCGAGTTTCCAGAACACGACGGGGTTCGCGAGCACATCCTGCGTGTGCAGCATGAAGCCGAGGCCGGAGGTCGAGGGTTCGTAGGTCGCGAGCTTGCCGCGGAAGCGCTCGGGCTGCTGCGCGAGCAGGCGCAGCAGCTCGGCGTGCGTCGCGGGCGCCTCGGCGGGGGCGAGGAGCTTGCGGTTGTAGGCGATCGCGACCGGCTCGAAGGTGGTGCCGAAGGCCTCGTTCTTCCACACCGCCCATTCCGGCAGCGCTGCCGTTTCGGCGGAGCGGTGGGGCTGGGCGTAGCCGTCGTTGACCAGCTTCACCTGCAGATCGACGGCCGAGCTCCACACGAGGTCGGCGTGCTCGCCGCGCGCGAACTCGTCGAGGAAGCGCCGCAACAGCTCGCCGCTGTTGAGATCCACGTACTCGACGCGCACGCCCGGGTAGCGCTGCTCGAAGGCGCGGATCAGCGGGCGCGCGATGCGCTCGTCGGTCGCGGCGTGGATGACGACGCGGCCCTCGCGCACCGCCGCCGCATACAGCGGGTCGGCCGGCTCCGCGTGCACGCCCGCGGCCGGCAGCGCGAACAGCAGTGCGAGCGTGCGGAGCAAACGGGGCAGGTGGAGCAGGAGAGGGCTCAATCAGGGTCCTTGCGGCTTTTTGCGCGGCGCGCGCATTTGCGGCACGATGATCCGTCCAACAGCTTTCGAATCACTTTCAGCCGATGCGCCTGCTGCTCGTAGAGGATCATACCGAACTCGCGGAATGGGTTTCCAAGGCCCTCGCGCAGGCGGGCTACGCCGTGGACGTGATGAGGCGCGGCGACCACGCCGACCACGCACTGCTCACCCAGCCCTACGACCTCGTCGTGCTGGACCTGTCGCTGCCCGGCCTGGACGGCCTGGAGGTGCTGCGGCGGCTGCGCGGGCGCGAGGCGACGCGGACGACGCCGGTGATCATCCTCACCGCGCGCGGCGCGACCGAGGATCGCGTGAAGGGGCTCAACCTCGGCGCCGACGACTACCTGCCCAAGCCCTTCGAACTCACCGAGCTGGAAGCGCGCATCAAGGCGCTGCTGCGCCGGGCGGGCAACCTCGTGCCGAGCGTCAGGATCGGCCGGCTGGAGTTCGACCTCGGCTCGCGCCTCGCGACGGTCGAGGGCAAGCCGCTGGCGCTGACGCCGCGCGAGCTCGCGGTGCTGGAGGCGCTGATCGCGCGCCAGGGGCGGCCGCTCGCGCGCGAGGCGCTGTTCGAGAAGGTGTTCAGCTTCGACGAGGAGGCGCGCCCGGAGGCGATCGAGATCTACGTGCATCGCCTGAGGAAGAAGCTCGAGGGTTCGGGCGCGGTGGTCACGACGCTGCGCGGGCTGGGCTACCTGATCGGCGAGGCGGGCGGTGACTGAGGTTGCGCGCGGATGGGCATGCGCGCATCGCTGAGCCTGCGCGGGCGCGTCGCGCGCTGGCTGTTGCCGCCGTTGCTGATCCTGCTCGCGATCAACGCGGTGCTGTCGTGGCTGGGCGCGCGCCAGGCCGTCAATCGCGCCTACGACCGTTCGCTCACGGCGTCGGTGCGCGCGATCGCCGAGCAGGTGCATTCGCTCGAGGGCGAGATCACCGTCGATGTGCCCTCATCGGCCTTCGAGGTGTTCGAGGCCGGCGTGCAGGAGCGCATCTTCTACGCGGTGTTCGCCCCCGACGGGAGCCTCGTGACCGGCTACGAGGATCTGCGCGCGCCGCGCCCGCCGGCCGAGGACGGCACGCTGCTGCTGGCGGAGACGCAGTACCGCGGCGAGGACGTGCGCATCGGCGCGATGAAGAAGCGCCTGTACGACCCCGCGCTCGCGGGGGGCGATGCGGTGACGATCGTGTTCGCGGAGACCACCGAGTCGCGGGTTGCGCTTGCCCGTGAGCTCTTCCTCGACAGCCTGCGCCGCCAGCTGCTGCTCGTCGGTCTCGGCGCGCTGATGCTGGCGCTGGCGCTGGGCTCGGCCTTCCGCCCGCTCGTCGAGTTGCGCGACGCGGTGCAGAAGCGCGCCGAGGACGATCTCACGCCGGTGCCCACCGGCAACGTGCCGAGCGAGGTGCAGCCGCTGATCGGCGCGATCAACCACCACATGGAGCGCCTGTCGGCGATGCTCGTCGCGCGGCGGCGCTTCCTGACCGATGCCGCGCACCAGATCCGCACGCCGCTCGCGGTGCTCAGCACGCAGGCCGAGTTCGGCGCGCGCCAAGGCGATCCGGGCGAGATGCGGCGCATCTTCGAGAGCCTGCTGGCGACGATACGCAGTACGCGCCGCATGGCCGACCAGATGTTGTCGCTGTCGCGCGCAGAGCCCGCGAACGGGCTGATCCAGGAGCAGGCGCCGGTGGACCTCACCGACATCGCACGCGAGGTCGCGCTTGAGCTGGTGCCGGTCGCCTTGAAGAAGCGCATCGAACTCGCCTTCGAGGCGCCGGGGCCGGCGACGATGACGGGCAACGGTGCGATGCTGCGGGAGCTGGTCGCGAACCTCGTCGACAATGCGATCCGCTACAGCCCGCCGGACACCCAGGTGGTCGTCGCGACGGGCGTGTCGGACCGGCGCGTCGTGCTCGCGGTGAGCGACGAGGGGCCGGGCATCCCGCCGGAGGAGCGCGAGAAGGTGTTCCATCGCTTCTACCGCATCCTCGGCCAGGGCGGGCCGGACGGCAGCGGCCTGGGGCTCGCCATCGTGCGCGAGATCGCGCTCGCGCACGATGGCGAGGTGCGCCTCGCGGATGCGCCGGGCGGGCGCGGGCTGCTCGTGGAGGTGGAGTTCCCGCGCCGTGAAGCTGTCGACCGCTGAAAGCCAATCGAAAGCACTCCTCCGTATCGTCCGTCTCCATGCAGGGCCGGAGCGACCGGCCTGATACCAAGAGGAGACAAGCATGTTCAGGAACATCGTCAGGACCACCCTCGTCGCCGGCGCACTCGGCCTCTGCTTCGTCGCCAGCGCCCCGGCGCTCGCGCTCGACAGCGTCAAGATCCTCGTGCCGGCCAATCCGGGCGGCGGCTGGGACCAGACCGCGCGTGCGCTGCAGGCGGCGATCAATGCCGAAGGCATCGCGAAGAAGGTCACCGTCGACAACAAGGGCGGCGCGGGTGGCACGATCGGGCTGGCGCAGTTCGTCAATGGCACGAAGGGCGACGGCGGCGCGACGCTGGTCGGCGGCATGGTGATGGTTGGCGCGATCGCGACCAACAAGTCGCCAGTGAACCTGACCCAGGTCACGCCGCTGGCGCGCCTGTCCGGCGAGACGCTGGTCGTCGTGGTGCCGGCGAGTTCGAAGATCCAGACCCTGAAGGACTTGGTCGACCAGTTCAAGGCCAACCCCGGCTCGGTGTCGTGGGGCGGCGGCTCGGCGGGCGGCTCCGACCACATCCTTGCGGGCCTGATCGCGCAGGCGGTCGGCGTCGATCCGGCGAAGGTGAACTACATCGCCTATTCGGGCGGCGGCGAGGCGCAGGCCGCGATCATGGGCGGTCATGTCGCGGCCGGCATCAGCGGCTTCGGCGAATTCCAGTCGCAGATCAAGTCCGGCAAGTTGCGCGCGCTGGCGGTCTCGGGCGCCGAGCGCATCCCCGGCGAGAGCGTGCCGACGCTGAAGGAGCAGGGCGTCAATGTCGAGATGGTGAACTGGCGCGCGATCTTCGCCGCGCCCGGCATCACCGAGCCGCAGCAGAAGGAGTTGGTCGCCGCGCTCGACAAGGCGGTCACGTCGAACTCGTGGAAGGAGGCGCTCAAGCGCAACGACTGGCAGGACATGTACCTCACCGGGCCGGAGTTCAAGAAGTTCCTCGAAGCCGACGTCGCGCGCATCACCAAGCTCGTGACCGATCTCGGCATGGTCAAGCCGTAAGTCGGAACCCGACCGTCCAATAACGCCGCGTTCAGCCACGTCCGTGCGCGCCGAGCCCGTCGCAGGGCCCGGCCCGCACGGTAGCGGGTCGGCCGATCCTGCGTGGCTGCACCGTCCCGCCCCGCAGCACCTCTTCCGGAGACATTCCACATGCGACATAACGATATCGGCGCCGGCCTCGGCCGCGCGCTGCGGACCGTCCTCGCCGGTCTCGCCCTCGCGGGCGCCACGACCCTGGCCTGCGCCGCCGACTACAAGATCCTCGTCCCGGCCGCGCCCGGTGGCGGCTACGACCAGCTCGGCCGCGCGGTGCAGGCCGCGCTGCAGGCCAACAAGCTCGCCGACCGCGTGCAGGTGAACAATGTCGCCGGTGCGGGCGGCACGATCGGCCTGGCGCAGCTCATCAACAGCAGCAAGGGCGACGGCGGCGCGCTGATGGCGAGTGGCAAGGGCATGGTGTCGGCGGTGTTCATCAACAAGTCGCCGGTCACGCTCGCGAACGTCACGCCGATCGCGCGCCTGACCGGCGAGTATGAAGTCCTCGTGGTGCCGGCGAGCTCGCCGCTGAAGAACATGGCCGACCTCGTCGCCGCCTACAAGGCCAACCCCGCCGCGGTGTCGTGGGCGGGCGGCTTCGCCGGCGGCGTCGACCAGCTCACCGCCGGCATGATCGTGCAGGCCATCGGCGGCGAGGCGGGCAAGTTCAACTACGTCGCCTTCGGCAGCGGCGGCGAGGTCCTCGCGCAGGTGCTGGGCGGCCACGTCACGGTTGGCCTGGGCGGCTTCAATGAGTTCGCGGGCCAGATCAAGGCCGGCAAGCTGCGCGCGCTGGCGGTCACGGCGCCTGCCCGCGTGCCGGACATCGACGTCCCGACGCTGAAGGAGCAGGGCATCGCGGTCGAGTTCGTGAATTGGCGCGGCATCATGGCGGCGCCCGGCATCAGCGACGCGCAGCGCGACGAGCTCGTGAAGACGGTGACGCAGATGGCGAAGAGCGACGCGTGGAAGGCGACGCTGGCGAAGAACGAGTGGGTCGACATGCTGATGACCGGCGACGAGTTCCGCCAGTACGTCGAGGCCGAGCAGAAGACCGTGCTGAAGCTCGTCAATGATCTCGGGTTGGTGAAGAGATGAGCACGCGCGCGCGCACGGACGTCGGCGAACTGCTGATCTCGCTCGCGCTGCTGGCGCTCGGCGGCTTCGTCGTGTTCGAGACGCAGGGGATCGCCGAGACACAGGGCTATTCGCAGGTCGGCCCGCGCCTCTTCCCCTATCTCATCGGCACCGGCCTCACGCTGTGCGGCACCTGGCTCGCGTGGCAGGCGCTCTCAGGCGGCTGGCGCGCGATGCCGGACGAGGCCGGGACGCACGCCGCGCCCGACCGCACGGGCTTCGTGCTCATCAGCGCCGGCGTCGTGCTGCACATGGTGCTGATCGGCTGGGCCGGCTTTATCCTCGCCTCGACCCTGCTCTTCGTGCTGGTCGCGCGCGGCTTCGGCAGCACGAAACCGGTGCGCGACGTCGCCATCGCGGCGGTGCTGTCGACGGCCGTGTATTTCCTCTTCACGCAGGCGCTGGGCCTGAGCCTGCCCGCGGGCCTGTTCGGAGGCTGAGATGGAAACCCTCAACGCACTCTTGTCGGGCTTCGCCGTCGCGCTGACGCTGCAGAACCTGCTGCTCGGCTTCGTCGGCGTCACGCTGGGCACGGCGGTCGGCGTGCTGCCGGGCGTCGGCCCGGCGCTGACGGTGGCGCTGCTGCTGCCCGCGACCGCAAGCTTCGACCCCACCGGCGCGCTGATCATGTTCGCCGGCATCTACTATGGCGCGATGTTCGGCGGCTCGACGACCTCGATCCTGCTCAACACGCCGGGCGAATCGGCGACCATCGTCACCGCGATGGAAGGCAACATGATGGCCAAGCGCGGCCGCGCCGGCCCCGCGCTGGCGACCTCGGCGATCGGCTCCTTCGTGGCCGGCACGATCGGCACCGTGCTGCTGACCTTCGTGTCGCCCTTCGCGGTCGACGTCGCGCTGAAGTTCGGCCCCGCCGAATACTTCTCGGTGATGGTGCTGGCCTTCGTGACGGTGTCCGCGGTGCTCGGCTCCTCGCCCGCGCGCGGCCTCGCCGCCCTCTTCATCGGCCTGACGATCGGCCTCATCGGCCTCGACAGCCAGACCGGGCAGGCACGCTTCACGCTGGGCGTCCCGGAGCTGCTCGACGGCCTCGACATCGTCGTCGTCGCGGTGGGCCTCTTCGCGGTCGGAGAGACGCTCTACGTCGCGACCTACTTGAACCGCGGCGTCGACACCATCGAGCAGATGAAGGGTTCGATCTGGATGAGCAAGGACGACTGGAAGCGCTCATGGAAGCCGTGGCTGCGCGGCACCGCCTTCGGCTTCCCGTTCGGCTGCATCCCCGCGGGCGGCGCCGAGATCCCGACCTTCCTCTCGTACGCGACGGAGAAGAAGCTCAGCCAGCATTCCGCCGAGTTCGGCAAGGGCGCGATCGAAGGCGTGGCGGGCCCGGAAGCGGCCAACAACGCCTCCGCGAGCGGCACGCTGATGCCGCTGCTGACGCTGGGCCTGCCGACCACCGCGACCGCCGCGATCATCCTCGCCGCGTTCCAGCAGTACGGCCTGCAGCCCGGCCCGCTGCTGTTCGACACGCAGCCGGAGCTGATTTGGGGCCTGATTGCAAGCATGTATATCGGAAACGTCATCCTGCTGGCGCTGAACCTGCCGCTGGTGGGGGTCTGGGTAAAATTGCTGTCGATCCCGCGCCCGCTGCTCTACGCGGGCATCCTGATCTTCGCGACGATGGGCGCCTACGGCATCCGCAACTCGTGGTTCGACCTCGCGCTGCTGTACGGCATCGGTCTGCTGGGATTCGTGATGCGCCGCTACGACATCCCGGTCGCGCCGGTGCTGGTCGGCCTGATCCTCGGCCCGCTGTCCGAGCAGCAGTTCCGCCGTGCGCTGGCGATCAGCCAGGGCGACCTGTCGATCTTCGTGACACAGCCGATCTCGGCGACGGTGCTCGCGATCACCGCGCTGGTCGTGATCGTGCCGCAGGCCTGGCGCCTCGTGCGTCGCATGCAGGCCGACGCGATCGGCCACCATTCCCCGATCTGAGGAGATAACAGTGTTTGAAACCATGATGGATGCCGCCTTCTGGGTATCCGTGCTGCAGATCATCGCGATCGACATCCTGCTCGGCGGCGACAACGCGGTCGTCATCGCGCTCGCGTGCCGCAAGCTGCCCGAGCATCAGCGCAACAAGGGCATCGCGTGGGGCGTGGTCGGCGCGATTGGCCTGCGCGTCGTGCTCATCTTCTTCGCGCTGCAACTCCTGGCATTGCCCTTCCTGAAGGTCGTCGGCGCGCTGCTGCTGCTGTGGATCGGCGTGAAGCTGATGCAACCGGAGGACGACGAGGGCCAAGGCAACATCGAGGGCTCGACCCATCTGCTCGGCGCGATCAAGACCATCGTCATCGCCGACGCGGTGATGAGCCTGGACAACGTGATCGCGGTCGCCGGTGCGGCCAAGGGTGACCTCGGCCTCGTCGTGTTCGGCATCGTCGTCAGCATCCCCATTATCGTGTGGGGCAGCAAGTTCGTGCTCAAGCTGATGGACCGCTTCCCGATGGTCATCACCCTCGGGGCGGCGCTGCTGGGCTGGATCGCGGGCGGCATGCTGATCGGCGACGTCGTCGTGAAGCCCTATGTCGAACACCTGCCGGGCTGGCTGCACTACGTGAGCTCGACCGCCGGCGCGCTCTTCGTCGTCGCGCTGGGCGCGTGGCTCGCGAAGCGGCAGTCCGTCGAGGACCACGCCGCGGGCGAACTCGCGGTCGAAATGGCCGGGCAGGGCGCCGCGCGCGACTAGCGCGACGGTCGGTCCGGAACGACTCCTCCGTTCGCCCGGGCCTGTCGCGGGCAGCCGCAAGGCCGCGACGGGCCCGGGTGGAACGAACCTCTCATCCCAAGGACGCCCCATGTTCCAGCATATCCTCGTCCCCACCGACGGCTCGCCCTTGTCCGACCAGGCGCTCGATCGCGCGATCGCGCTCGCCCGCGGTCTGGGTGCCCGGCTGACGATCCTCAACGCGACCGCCGAACCGCCGTTCCCGGTCACGAATTTCGGCGAGGACGGCCATTACGATCCGGAGAAGACGCGCCGCTTCGCCCGCGAGGCCGCGTCGCACGGCCAGCGCATCATCGACGCGGCGCTTGCGCGGGCGCGGGAGGCCGGCGTGAAGGCCAACCCCGTCGTAGAAAGCAGCGAGACCCCGCACCGCGTGATCATCCAGACCGCCGAAAGCCTCGGCTGCGACCTGATCTGCATGGCCTCGCACGGCCGACGCGGCATCAACGCGCTGCTGCTGGGGAGCGAAACCAACAAGGTCCTCGCGCACTGCACGATCCCCGTGCTGGTCTGCCGCTGAACGCGGCGGCGGTGGAAAGCGCCTGACCGTCGCCCAGTGACGGCTGGAATGACGCTTTCCACCCGGCCGCCGGCGAAGCCAGCTTCGCGGCGGTGGCATGCAACTTGTTTTACCTTGATCCGATTCTGCAGCCGCAGACATTCAATTCGAGGAAAACGTCATGAAGCCGATCCGCAGCCTGGCCGCCCTGGCCCTCACACTCACCACCGGCACGGCCCTCGCGCACGGCGATCACGGCTTCGTGCCCGGCCTCGCGCACATGTTCTCGTCCGGCATCGAGCACCTGCCCTCGGCCCTCGTCACGCTCGTGAGCGCCTTCTTCGCGATCCGCTCGACCGGTGCGCTGCGCTGGACGCTGGGCGGGCTCGCGGTCGCCGCCGGCGCGCTGAGCCTCGCGATCTGATCGTGCAGCGGGGCAAATGCCCCGCAGCCCGCGCGGGAGCGGCATGACGGCGGAAAAACGGCGATAATCGAGGTTTGCGCCCGCTCGGGCAGATTTGAGGACGTAACCGTGACCCGCCTGCAGAACGACACCTTCCTGCGCGCCCTGCTGCGCCAGCCGACCGAATACACGCCGCTGTGGCTGATGCGGCAGGCGGGGCGCTACCTGCCCGAGTACTGCGAGACCCGCAAGCGCGCCGGCAGCTTCCTGAACCTGTGCAAGAGCCCGACGATGGCCTGCGAGGTCACGCTGCAGCCGCTCGCGCGCTACAACCTCGACGCCGCGATCCTCTTTTCCGACATCCTCACCGTGCCGGACGCGATGGGCCTGGGCCTGTACTTCGCCGAAGGCGAGGGCCCGCGCTTCGAGCGCCCGCTGCGCGACGAGTGGGAGATCCGCAATCTCGCGATCCCCGATCCGCATGCCGAACTGCAGTACGTGATGGACGCGGTCGCCGAGATCCGCCGCGCGTTGAACGGCAGCGTGCCGCTGATCGGCTTCTCCGGCAGCCCGTGGACGCTGGCCTGCTACATGGTCGAAGGCGGCTCGTCCGACGACTACCGCAAGGTCAAGGCGATGGCCTATTCGCGCCCCGACCTGATGCACCACATCCTCTCCGTGACGGCCGACTCCGTCGTTGCCTACCTCAACGCGCAGATCGAATCCGGCGCGCAGGCCGTGATGGTGTTCGACTCCTGGGGCGGTGCGTTGTCCGAGGCGGCCTACCACGAGTTCTCGCTGCCCTATCTCAAGCGCGTCGTCGATGGGCTGATCAAGGAGCGTGACGGCGAGCGCGTGCCGAACATCGTGTTCACCAAGGGCGGCGGCCTGTGGATCGAGGGCATCGCGGACATCGGCTGCGACGCCGTCGGCCTCGACTGGACCATGGACATCGGCCGCGCGCGCAAGCTCGTCGGCGACAAGGTCGCGCTGCAGGGCAACCTCGACCCCAACGTGCTGTTCGCGCCGCCCGAAGCGGTCGCGCGCGAAGCGAAGCGCGTGCTCGATTCCTTCGGCAACCACCCCGGCCACGTCTTCAACCTCGGCCACGGCATCTCGCAGTTCACGCCGCCCGAGTCGGTGTCCGTGCTGGTCGACACCGTGCACGAGCACAGCCGCAAGATCCGCGCGGGCGCCTGAGCGTCTCGCGGCGGTACCCGAACCCCGGCCGGGTTGCGCAGGACGCGCCCCGCCGGGGTTCCCTTTTGGGGTTGGGGAAAATTCCCCGCTTGTCGGCACCGTCAAGGTGCGAAGTGCGCAATCGGGAGTGTCCGGTCGACCCTTGTCAAGCGGAATAATATGCGTTGACCGCTTGACTTATGCACACCGGAGCACTTCCGAAGCCGGATCCTGCATGGAATCCGGGTTTATTCACATGAATTTATAAGTAATTGAAAAATAAAGAATAAAAATTTGCCTACTGTTAAGGCAATGTGACACAAGGGCAGGACTGGCGCCGGGTTCAGGGCGTTTCACCCATGCTATCAACAAAGTTATCCACAGGATTTGTGGACAAGCTTCGGAAGGGTTTCGCGGCAAAGATTTACTCCCCGTTTCCGAACAACGAATTTAAGAACTCCTCGTAAACGTCTGATAATTAATTGAAAGTTGTGTAAGAAACGAAACCCGAATGCCCATCGTCCGCGTCGCGCTTCCCGTTCCGCTGCCACAACTCTTTGATTATTCATCGCAAGATGCATGCGATGAGGATGTCGGCCGCTGCGTGCGGGTGCCCTTCGGGCGGGGGGAGAAGAGCGGCCTGATCGTTGCGCGCGTCGCCGAATCGGACGTGGACCCCGCGCGCCTCAAGGCGGTGCGTCACATCCAGCGCGAGGTCGCGCCCCTGCCGGCGGACTGGCTGGAGCTGGTCGGCTTCGTCGCGCGCTACTACCACGCGCCGCTCGGCGAAGTGATCGCGCTCGCCTTGCCGCCGGGTCTGCGCCGCGCCGATGCGGTGAGCGACCGCGAGAGCGACCCGCTGCTGGACCTGAGCGAGGCAGGCCACTCGGCGCTGGCCGAGGCCCGCCGTGCGAGCCGGGCGCTGGCCCTGCTCGGCGAACTGCGCGCGGCCGGCGTGATCCGCCGCAGCGCGGCGCGCGAGCTGCCATCGGGCGCCGCTTTGGGCGACGCGATGAAGCGCGGCTGGGTCGTTGCCGTACGCGGTGCGGATCCGGCGATGCCCGCGGCGAACCGTCCCGAGCTCACCGAGGAGCAGCGCGCCGCGGTCGAGGCGGTGTCGGCAGCGCCGGCAGGCTTCGCGCCCTGGCTGCTGCAGGGCGTGACCGGCAGCGGCAAGACCGAGGTGTATCTGCGCCTCGCCGAGCGCGCGCTCGCCGCGGGGCAGCAGGTGCTGATGCTGGTGCCCGAGATCGCGCTCACGCCGCAGCTCGAATCGCGCGTCGCCAACCGCTTCCCCGCCGCGTGCGTCGTGAGCCTGCATTCGGCGCTCGCCGAGGGGGCGCGTTCGCGCGGCTTCGTGCAGGCGCTGGAAGGACGCGCCGACATCGTGCTCGGCACGCGCCTGTCGGTGTTTGCGCCGCTGCCACGCCTCGGCCTGATCCTCGTCGACGAGGAGCACGACGCCTCCTACAAGCAGCAGGAAGGGGTGCGCTACTCGGCGCGCGATGTCGCGGTGTGGCGGGCGCGCCAGCGCGGCGTGCCGGTCGTGCTCGGTTCGGCGACGCCCTCGCTGGAGAGCTGGCAGCATGCGCGGCTGGAGCGCTACCGCAGCCTGCGCCTCGACGCGCGCGCGCTCGCGAGCACGCTGCCCGCGGTGCGCCGCATCGACACGCGCCGCATGAAGCTCGACGAGGGTCTCAGCCCGCAGCTCAAGACCGCGATCGGCGAGCGCCTCGCACGCGGCGAGCAGAGCCTCGTGTTCCTCAACCGCCGCGGCTACGCGCCGGTGCTGTCCTGCCCCGCCTGCGGCTGGGTCAGCCAGTGTCCGCACTGCTCGGCCAACCTCGTCGTGCATCTGGCCGACCGCCGCCTGCGCTGCCACCACTGCGGCTGCGACACCGAGGTGCCGCACCACTGCCCGGTGTGCAACAACCAGGACATCCAGCCCTTCGGCCGCGGCACGCAGCGCATCGAGGCGCGGCTGGCCGAACTCTTCCCCGAGGCGCGCGTGCTGCGCGTCGACCGGGATTCCGCGCGCACGCGCAACCAGTGGGAAAGCCTGCTCGCGCAGATCGCCAGCGGCGAGGCGGACATCCTCGTCGGCACGCAGATGATGGCCAAGGGCCACGACTTCCCGCAGCTTACGCTGGTCGGCGTGATCGGTGCGGACGCGTCGCTGCACGCGGCCGATTTTCGCGCACCGGAGCGCCTGTTCCAGCAGTTGATGCAGGTCGGCGGGCGGGCGGGACGCGCACACCTGCCGGGCGAAGTGCTGGTGCAGACCGAATACCCCGACCACCCGCTGTATCGCTGCCTCGCCAAGCACGACTTCGACGCCTTCGCCGCGAGCGCGCTGGACGAGCGTCGTGCGGCCGGCTTCCCGCCCTTCACCTTCCAGGCGATGCTGCGCGCCGACGCGCCGATGCTCGACGACGCGATGCAGTTCCTCGCCCACGCGCGCCGCCTCGCGCAGGAGATCGCGCCGGCCGGCGTGAGGGTGTTCGATGCGGTGCCGATGCGCCTGACGCGGCTGGCCCGGCGCGAACGCGCGCAGCTGCTGGTCGAGGCGGACGAACGCGCGCCGCTGCAGGGTTTCATCGGCCATTGGATCGAGGTGCTGCGCGGGCAACGCATTCATCGCGAGCTGCGCTGGCAGCTCGACGTGGATCCGCTGGACGTCTGAACTTGCGGCCGGCCCCCTCTCCGCGCATGTGGAAGGGGAGGCATTCGTGGGAGCGGCTTCAGCCGCGAAGCAGCGTCCCCGCAGTCTGAAGCGCCCATTCGCGGCTGAAGCCGCTCCCACCGAGTTCCTCCACGGCTACCGCGCCCCACTTGTGGATCCGCCGGACGTGTGAACTTGCGGCCGGCCCCTTCTCCGCGCATGTCGAAGCGGAGGCATTCGTGGGAGCGGCTTCAGCCGCGAAGCAGCGTCCCCGCAGTCTGAAGCGCCCATTCGCGGCTGAAGCCGCTCCCACCGAGTTCCTCCACGGCTACCGCGCCCCACTTGTGGATCCGCCGGACGTGTGAACTTGCGGCCGGCCCCTTCTCCGCGCATGTCGAAGCGGAGGCATTCGTGGGAGCGGCTTCAGCCGCGAAGCAGCGTCCCCGCAGTCTGAAGCGCCCATTCGCGGCTGAAGCCGCCCCCACAGAGTTCCTCCACGGCCACCGCTCCCCGCGAGCTCGTGTCCTACGAAAGCCACGTGGAAAGTCAGATGAAAAGAAGCTTTCCAGTGTTGGACCGTTGCTGGCGCCGAACTTGCCGGGTGAACTTCCCCAATTCTTTCAAGCAACTGATCCATAACGGAAAACTACCAGCCCGAAAACCGGCACGCTTCTTGTGATCTCCCCCGCGTACGACGCGCACGCGTGATGCCGTCCATGGACAAGAACAGGGGGGAGTGCATGCACCACGAATTGAAGGAACTGGCGGAGGCTTGGGCGGCGCGGCCGGTCGAGGAGCGCCTGGGCATGAGCCGGCGCGGTTTCATGCAGTTCTGCGCGACGCTGGCGACGACGCTGGGCCTGCCCGCGACCGCCGCGGCGCAGATGCAGACCGCGATCGAGCAGAAGCGCCGCCCGTCGGTGATCTGGCTGCACTTCCAGGAATGCACCGGCTGTACCGAGTCGATGCTGCGGGCGGAGCATCCGACGATCGAGAAGCTGATCCTCGACATCATCTCGCTCGACTACCACGAGACCCTGTTCGCCGCCGCCGGCCACCAGGTGGAGGCGGCGCGCCGGCAGGCGATGGCGGACAACAAGGGCAAGTACATCCTCGTGATCGAGGGGGCGATCCCGACCAAGGAAAACGGCATCTACTGCAAGGTCGGCGGCCAGACCGCGATCGAGATGACCAAGGAGTGCGCCGCCGATGCCGCGGCGGTGATCGCGATCGGCTCCTGTGCAAGCTGGGGTGGCATGCCTTCGACCGGGCCGAATCCCACGGGCGCCTCTGGCGTTGCTGAGGTGCTCGGCAAGCCGGTGCTGACGATTCCCGGCTGTCCGCCCAACCCCTACAACTTCCTCGCGACCGTGGTGCACTTCCTGACTTTCGGGTCGCTGCCCGAGCTCGATCACCTGGGGCGGCCGAAGTTTGCATACTCGCGCCTCATCCACGAGAACTGCGAGCGCCGCGCGCACTTCGACGCCGGCCGCTTCGCGATGGAGTTCGGCGATGAGGGGCACCGCAAGGGCTACTGTCTGTACAAGCTTGGCTGCAAGGGGCCGGAGACCTACGCGAATTGCCCGACCATCATGTTTGGCGATGCGGGGGCAGGGACCTGGCCGGTGGCCTGTGGCCATCCCTGCATCGGCTGTACGGAGCAGGGGGTGGGCTTCCAGAAGCCGATCCACATGCTCGCGAAGGTAAAGAACGTGGAGCCGCCGGCGTCCTATCCGTCGGTCGGCGAGGCGCAGGGTACGGGGGCGTCGCTGGGTTCGGCGGCCGTGCTGACCGCCGTTGCGGCCGCCGCCGCAGGCGCCGGGGCGATGTTCGCGAAGAATCTCGGCAAGTCGCACGCGGACGAGCAGGCCGGGAAGGAGAAGGACGGCAAGCCGGACAACAAGAGCGCCGGGCGGGAGTGATGATGAGCTCCCGACGCGATTTCCTCAGATGTGCGCTGGCAGGCGGCGCGGCCGTCGCGGGCGCGGCGGCGAGCCCCGCCGTGCAGGCGCGCGGCAACGCCGAGATCTCGCCCGATGCGGTGGGGCTGCTGTTCGACTCGACGCTGTGCATCGGCTGCAAGGCCTGCGTGGCGGCGTGCAAGCGTGCGAACGATCTGCCGGTCGATGTGAATACGACGCCTGAATCGCCGTGGGACGTGCCGCTCGATACGACCGCGCGCACCTTCAACGTGATCAAGGTTTATCGCGACGGCAAGGCAACGATCAAGGACGCGGAGCAGGGGGGCTACGCCTTCATGAAGAGCTCCTGTCTGCACTGCGTCGATCCGAGCTGTGTATCGGCCTGTCCGGTGTCGGCGATGACCAAGGATCCGGTGACCGGCATCGTGGGCTACGACAAGGATGCCTGCATCGGCTGCCGTTACTGCGTGGCAGCCTGCCCCTTCGGCATTCCGAAGTACGACTACGATTCGCCGACCGGCGCGATCGGCAAGTGCGAGCTGTGCCGCCATCGCATGAAGGACGGCCACTACGCGGCCTGCGCCGAGGTGTGTCCGACCGGGGCGACGCTGTACGGCAAGGTCTCGGACCTGAAGGCCGAGGCGCAGCGCCGCCTTGGGCTGAAGGCGGGCGAGACGACGGTGTATCCGCGCGGCAACCTGTCGGCGGGCGACCAGCCGTCGTGGGAAGGAGTGGTGCCGGCCTACGTGCAGCACGCATATGGCGAGAAGGAGGTTGGCGGCACGCAGATGCTCAAGCTCGCCGCCGTGCCCTTCGACAAGCTGGGCCACAAGCCGCTGCCCGAGCGCTCGTTCTCGTCGAAGTCCGAGACGCTGCAGCACACGCTGTATGGTGGGCTTGCGCTGCCGGTGGTCGCGCTGGGGGTGATGACCTTCCTCGCGAAGCGCAACATGCCCAAGGATGGCGAGGGCGAAGGCCAATACTCTGACAAGCGGGAGGGCGGCCAATGAGCGCTCATGTCCATGCCGCGCCGGCGCCGGTCGGCGGGCGGCTGCTCAACGCGGTGAGCTTCGTCTGCGGCGTGCTGATCCTCGCGGCCTTCGCGATCCTCGCGTTGCGCTTCTGGGGCGGCCTCGGGGCGGTCACCAACCTCAACGACGGCTATCCGTGGGGCATCTGGGTGGTCGGCGACGTGGTGATCGGCTCGGCCTTCGCCTGCGGCGGCTTCTCGGTCGCGATGCTGGTGTACATCTTCAACCGCGGCGAGTACCACCCGCTGGTGCGCCCGGCGCTGCTGGCGAGCCTCTTCGGCTATTCGCTGGCGGGTGCCGGCGTGATCTTCGACCTCGGCCGCTACTGGAACTTCTGGCACATCCTGTGGCCGGGCTATGCGTCGCCGAATTCGGTGATGTTCGAGGTTGCGGCCTGCATCTCGCTCTACATCATCGTGATGTGGCTGGAGTTCTCGCCGACCTTCTTCGAGAAGTTCGGCTGGACGAACGCCCAGCGCAAGGTGGGCCGCGCGATGTTCTTCCTGGTGGGCCTCGGCACCGTGCTGCCGATGATGCACCAGAGCTCGCTCGGCTCGATGCTGATCGTGTTCGGCACGCAGCTGCATCCGCTGTGGCAGACGATGGCGCTGCCGGCGATCTACCTGATCTCGGCGATCACGATCGGCTACGCGGTGGTGCTGTTCGAGTCCTGCGTCGCCGCTGCGGGCTACCGGCGCTCGATCGAGATGCACCTGCTGACCCCGCTCGCGAAGGTGATGCTGGGCATGCTGGGGCTGTATCTGGCGCTGCGCTTCGGCGATCTCATCGTGCGCGGCGCCATCGTCACCGCCTTTGAGCCTACGCTGCAGGCCTTCATGTTCTGGCTGGAGAGCATCGCCTTCGTGCTGCCGTTGTGGATCCTCGGCTCGCCCGCGAAGCGCGCGAATCCGGCGAACCTGTTCGTGGGCGGCGCCGTGCTGATGATCGCCGGCATCCTGCTGCGCGTGAATTCCTATCTGGTCGGCTACCAGACCGGCGACGGCTGGTCCTACTTCCCGTCCATCCCCGAAATGATGGTCACCTTCGGCATGTTCGCGATCGAAGTGCTGGCCTACATCGTCATCACCCGCCGCTTCCCGGTGCTGCCGCGCGAGGATTACGCGCCGGCCGGGCAGGCGGCCTGAGAATTTCCGAGGAGACTTTTTCCATGAGCCAACGCATCACCATCGACCCGGTCACCCGGATTGAAGGCCACCTCCGGATCGACGTCGAGGTCGACGGCGGCAAGGTCACCAAGGCCTGGTCCTCGGGCACCATGTGGCGCGGCGTCGAGAACATCCTGATCGGCCGCGACCCGCGCGATGCGTGGGCGATCACGCAGCGCATCTGCGGCGTGTGCACGACCGTGCATGCGATCTGCTCGGTGCGCGCGGTCGAGAACGCGCTCAAGCTGGACATCCCGCTGAACGCGCAGCTGATCCGCAACATGATCATCCTGGCGCACGCGGTGCATGACCAGATCGTGCATTTCTACCACCTGTCGGCGCTCGACTGGGTGGACGTGGTCTCGGCGCTGAAGGCCGACCCGGACAAGGCCGCTGCGCTCGGCGAGAGCCTGTCGACGTGGTCGGGCAACAGCAAGCACGAGATGCGCAAGGTGAAGGAGAAGCTTGCGAGCTACGTCGCCAGCGGCCAGCTCGGCATCTTCACCAACGGCTACTGGGGGCACCCGGCGATGAAGCTGCCGCCGGAGGTGAACCTGCTGGCGGTCGCGCACTACCTGCAGGCGCTGGAGATCCAGCGCTACGCGAACAAGATCGTGTCCATCCTCGGCTCGAAGACGCCGCACATCCAGAACGTCGCGGTGGGTGGCGTCGCCAACCCGCTGTCGACGAACGCGCAGTCGGTGCTGACCGTCGAGCGCCTGATGGCGATCCAGGAGTGGATGACCAAGCTCGACGACTTCGTGAAGAACGTCTACATGGTGGACGTCGCAGCGATCGGCGCCTTCTATCCCGAATGGACGCAGGTGGGCCGCGGCGTCGTCAATTACCTCGCCGCGCCGGACATTCCGCTGGATTCCGCGGGCACGCAGTTCGCGATTCCGGGCGGCTACATCCCGAACGGGGACCTGTCGCAGTTCAAGCCCATCACGGCCTTCGGCGACAAGTTCTTCGAGGACGGCGTCTCGGAAGCGGTGAAGCACTCGTGGTACGAGTACGGCGCGGGCGATGCGGCCTCGCTGCACCCCTACAAGGGCGAGACGACGCCCAAGTACACCGACTTCCAGGACGACGGCAAGTACTCGTGGCTCAAGTCGCCGACCTTCCTCGGCAAGCCGGCCCAGGTCGGCCCGCTCGCGCGCGTGCTGTGCGGCCTCGCGGCCAAGCACGAGGGGATCACGAAGTACGCGACGGGAATGCTCGACACGGTGTCCTCGCTGGCGAAGACCAAGGTCGGCCTGGACGCGATGCACTCGACGATCGGCCGCCACGCGTCGCGCGCGATCATGTGCGGCGTCGAGACCGATGCGCTGCAGGGCCAGTGGCAGATGCTCATCGACAACATGGCCAAGGGCGACCTCGACACCTTCAACGCGCCGGTCTTCCCCAAGGGCGAGATCCACGGCGTGGGCTTCCACGAGGCGCCGCGCGGCATCCTGTCGCACTGGGTCGTGATCGAGAACCAGAAGATCAAGAACTACCAGTGTGTCGTGCCTTCCACGTGGAACGCCGCGCCGAAGAACGAGAAGGACGAGATGGCGCCTTACGAGGCCTGCCTGATCGGCAACCCGGTCGCCGACGCGGAGAAGCCGCTGGAAGTGCTGCGCACGATCCATTCCTTCGATCCCTGCCTGGCGTGCGCGGTGCATATCCTGGATACGGAGAATGCGGAAGTGGTGCGGGTGAAGGCTTCGTGATGCGCACGATCAACAGCCCGATCCGCCGCGCCGTGCTGCTGGGCGTCGGCAACATCCTGCTCACCGACGAGGGCGTCGGCGTTCGTCTCGTCGAGCAGCTGCAGGCCGAGTACGAGATCCCCGACGCGCTGACCGTGCTCGATGGCGGCACCGCGGCGATGGAGCTCCTCGAGGATCTGGAAAACCTCGACCTGCTGGTCATCGCCGACTGCGTGCGCGTCGGCAAGCCGCCGGCCTCGGTCGTCGTGCTGAAGGACGACGAGGTGCCGGCCTTCTTCCGCGCGCGCATCTCGCCGCACCAGGTCGGGCTGTCGGACGTGCTCGCGACGCTCGAAATCACCGAGCGCGCGCCGCGCCATGTGGTCGTCGTCGGCGTGCAGCCCTTCGACATCTCGACCTCGATGGAGCAGAGCGCGCCGGTGCGTGCGGCGATGCCGGTCGCGCTGCAGGCGATTCGTGACGGGTTGGCGGACTATGGGCTCGATACGCCGCCGAAGGTCGCGGAGGCTGCTTAGCATGTGTCTATCGGTGCCGATGATGGTCGACTCGTGGATCGGCGATGGCGAGATCGCATGGGTCGTGCGCGGCGAGCGCCGCGAGCAGGCCAACATGCTGCTCGTCGGCCCGCAGCCGGTCGGCACCTGGGTGCTCGTCGCGCTCGGCTTCGCGAAGGACGTGCTGGACGAAGAGAGCCTTGCGCTGACCGAGGAGGCGCTGGCGGCGCTGGCGGCGACGCTGGACGGCGATTACGACCCGGAGGCGTGGTTCGGCGACCTGCGGATGCCCGCCGCCGAATGCGACCCCGGTTCTGTGGGAGCGGCTACAGCCGCGAATGGGCGCCGATTCGCGGCTGAAGCCGCTCCCACAGCAGCAACCCCCTCCACTGCAGAGCCGGTGGAGACTGCGGCAACCGAAACCCCATGAGCGAGGTGATCCCCTTCGTCCGAGTGCCGGCGGTCCGCCCGCCGGAAGCGGCGGTCGCCGCGGTCTGGCATGATGACCCGAGCACGACGCTGCAACGCCATTTCCGCCGCGTCCATGAAACGCGTATGGCCGGGCTGCCCTTCCTCAACGAAGCCCTCGACGTCGCGGTCGCCGCTTGCGAGCGCGTCGCCGGCGACTGGCTGGCGGCGCTCGTGACGCCGTGGAGCATCCAGCTCGTGCTGTTGCCCGGCGGCGGCACCTTGTGGCGCGATACCGCGGCCGGCGCGCGCCATACGCTGAGCCTGCCGGTGGGCGATCTCGTGTTCATCGGCGAGGCGGCCGAGCACGCGACCGACCTCGTGCCGGCCTTCCTGTACTGCCCGCTGATCACGCCGCCCGAGGGCATCGCGAACACCGACGCAGCCTGCGCGATCGCGCGCGAAGCGCTCGCCACCGTGCTCAAGCCGCTGCCCGCAAGCGCCCCCGACACTACTGGAGCGGCCCGCTCCGAAGACGCCGATCCGAATCCGCGGACGCCGCCTTCGCCCTCGCGTCGCGCCTTCCTGCGCGGCCGCGTCTAGACATGCGTCAACGGTTGCCGTCGGCAGGCTTTCGCGCTCGCACGTCTGCGCCTATCATCGTCCGCACCCGGCGGATGCGCGCCAACGGCGCGTTGTCCGGGCCGCGCGCGCATGGGGTGCGGCGGCAAGCGTGTGGCGACCGGACGGCGGAACGGAGAAGGCGGATGAACCCGGGGGGAGTGATGCGGCTGGTGGCGCGGCGGCAAGGGCGGAGGATCGTCCATGTCGAGGTCGACAACCCCCGGCCGCAGGCCGCGCGCGTACTCGTCGGGCGGACGGTCGAGGAGGCGCTCAAGCTCGTTCCGACCCTCTTCAGCCTGTGCTCGCACGCGCAGCGGATCGCCGCCACGGCGGCCTGTGTCGCGGCGGGCGCCACGCAAACGGCGCGCCCCGAGGCCTGGGCCGAGGAGCGCGAGCTCGCGACCGAAATGACGCAGGAGCACCTGTGGCGCCTCATGCTCGACTGGCCCACGCTGTTCGGCCACGCGCCGCGCCGCGACCGCTTCGCGGAACTGCACCGTCGCCTGGCGCGCCTCGTGGATGCCCGTGCAGCCTACGAGTTGGGCGGAGATATCCTCGACCTGGTCGCCGTGGAATTGCTGCAGGGCTTCTTCATGGCCACGCGCGGACCGAGCAGCCTGCGCGAGTTCGTCGAGCGCGCGCGGCGCGGCGGCACCATCGGCGCGGCGCTCGGCGACCTGATCGAAATGGGCTCCTCGACCCCGAAAGAGGAGGCCGTACCGCTCCTGCCCATGCTGTCGGCGGGCGCGTGGGCGAACGAGCTGGGCGGGGTGCCGTCGGCGGATTTCTGCGCGACGCCGACCCTCTTCGGCAAGGCGCACGAAACCGGGGTGTTGTCGCGTCACGCCGGGGAATTGATGGTGCGCGGCCTGCTCATGCACCGCCATCGCATCGCCGCACGGCTGTTCGCGCGGGTGGTCGATCTCTCGGAATGTGCGAGCCGCCTGCGCCATCCGCTCGCGTCCGACATGCCCAAGCTGATCGATGCGGCGCCGCTCGGCGAGCACGCCGGCCTCGCCTGCGTCGAGACTGCGCGCGGCCTGCTGATGCACGCGGTGCGTCTCGACGGCGAGCGCATCGCCGAGTACGCGATCGTCGCGCCGACCGAGTGGAACTTCCACGCCGACGGACCCTTCGTGCGCGAAGGCTGCGGCTGGGAGACCGATTCGGACGAGGCGGCGCTGCTGCGCCTGAAGGCGCTTGCGCTGTCGCTGGACCCCTGCGTCGAGTACCAGATCGCGATCGAGGATGTCGCCGATGCATGAGATGTCGCTCGCCGAGAGCGTGCGCGGCATCGTCGAGGACGCCGCGGGCGCGCAAGGCGCGCAGCGCGTGAAGACCGTCGTGCTGGAGATCGGCGAGCTGTCGTCGGTGGAGGTCGAGGCGCTGCGCTTCTGCCTCGACGTCGTGTTGCGCGACTCGCTCGCGGACGGCGCGGCGATCGAGATCGAGGCCGTCCCCGGCGTCGGCTGGTGCCTCGCATGCGACCGCGCCGTGCCGCTCGCGCAGCGCTACGATCCATGCCCCGAATGCGGCGGCTATCAGGTCAGGCCGACCGGTGGGACAGAGATGCGCGTCAAGGAAATCGAAGTCGAATGAAGGGATGATGCGTTCGACCGAGGCTTTCGAGCGGGGATGAAGGCGTAGGGCGGGAGGAGCGCAGCGCATCCCGCCGTGCGGCGCGGGAGTGCCCTCCGGCGGAGGGATTGGCGGGATACGCCTTCGGCTCCTCCCGCCCTACGGTTCGTGCGGGAAATGAGAGGACGGAGCAGGACATGTGCACGGTATGTGGTTGCGGGGCAGGTGAAGTGAGTATCGGCGGTGCGGGGTGGTCGAAGGCCGCGCGGCCGAAGGGCGGCGCGACGCGCGGGTGGAAGGCCGCGGCCCCCGCGCCCGCGCATGAACATTCTCGCGAACCCGCCGCTGAGGCCGCGGCCGGCGACGCGCACATCCATTCCGCCGATCACCACCTGCACTTCGGCACCGGCCCGGCCCACGCGCACGCGCCCGGGCTCACGCAGTCGCAGATGGTCAGGATCGAGCGCGACATCCTCGGCAAGAACGACGCCCGGGCCGACGAGAACCGGCGTTCCCTCGCCGCGCGCGGCATCTTCGCGCTGAACCTCGTCTCCAGCCCCGGGTCGGGCAAGACGACGCTGCTCGTGCGCACGCTCACCGAACTCGCCGGGCGCATCCCCGCGGCCGTCATCGAAGGCGACCAGCAGACCGAGTTCGACGCCGAGCGCATCCGCGCGACCGGCGTGCCGGCGCTGCAGATCAACACCGGCAAGGGCTGCCATCTGGACGCCGACATGGTCGCGCGTGCGTTGCGGCAGATGGACCTCGCCGACGACAGCCTGCTGCTGATCGAGAACGTCGGCAACCTCGTGTGCCCGGCGGCCTTCGACCTCGGCGAGGCGCACAAGGTCGCGATCCTGTCGGTGACCGAGGGCGAGGACAAGCCGCTCAAGTACCCCGACATGTTCGCCGCCGCCGACCTGATGCTGCTGAACAAGGTCGACCTGCTGCCGTATCTCGCCTTCGACGTCGAGCGCGCGATCGCCTACGCGCGCCGCGTGAATCCGGCGATCGAGGTGATCCGTACCTCCTCGACGAGCGGCGAGGGTATCGCCGAGTGGCTCGCTTGGCTCGAGCAGGGCATGGCGAAGGCGCGCGCCGCTCGCGCAGCCGCGGTGCAGTCGGCCTGAGTCGGACGATGAGTGCCGCGCACGACGTACCTCCCTTCGCCGTGACGCTGCCGCTCGCGCCGCGCGGCCCGGCCGTGCTCGCGTTCGGCGCCTGGTTCAAGAACGCGCTGTGCCTCGCCGCCGAGGGCGAGGCCCGGTTGGGGGCGACCGTCGGCGACCTCGACACCCCCGAGGCCTGTCACGACATGGACGCGTGGGCCGAGGCGATGATCGCCCATCGCACGCCCGCCGTCGTCGCGCACGACCTGCATCCCGATTTCCATTCCAGCCGTCGCGCGGTGGAGTTGGCGGAGCGCCTCGGCGTACCGGCCATCGCCGTGCAGCACCACCACGCGCACGTCGCCGCGGTGCTGGCGGAGCACGGCCACCGTGGCCCGGCGCTGGGCCTCGCGTTGGACGGCGTCGGCCTCGGCACGGATGGGATGGCCTGGGGCGGCGAGCTGCTACGCGTCGACGGCGCGCACTTCGAGCGCCTCGGCCATCTCGCTCCCCTGCCACTCGCCGGTGCCGACCGCGCGGCGCGCGAACCCTGGCGCATGGCCGCGGCGGTGCTGCACCGTGCCGGCCGCGCCGCCGAGATCGCGAGCCGCTTCGCCGCCCAGCCCGCGGCGGCGATGCTCGCGCAGCTGCTGGATCGTGCCGCGCTGTGTCCACCGACCTCCAGCCTCGGCCGCGTATTCGACGCCGCCGCGGGGCTGCTGGGCCTGTGCCCGGTAATGCACGTCGAGGCGGAAGCCGCGATCGCGCTGGAGCGCGCGGCGGCCGAGCACCTCGACAATACCGGCGAAGTCGAACCCGAGGCCGGTGGCTGGACGATAGACGGGGCAGGGCGGCTCGACCTGCTGCCGCTGCTTGTCGCGCTGGCGGACGAACCGGACACGGGCCGCGGCGCGGCGCGCTTCCACGTCACGCTCGCCGCCGCACTCGACGAGTGGGTCGCGCTGGCGGCAATGCGCACCGGCCTCGACGTCGTCGCACTTTCCGGCGGCTGCCTGCACAACCGCATCCTGTCGCAACGCCTCGCGGCGGCCCTGCGCGCGCGCGGCCTCACGGTCCTCGAAGCGCAGCGCCTGTCGCCCGGCGACGCCGGCCTCGCGCTTGGGCAGGCGTGGGTGGCGGTGCATCGCCTGATAGCCGGGGAAGGCCGTGAATCGTAGGGCGGGAGCAGGGCAGCGTATCCCGCCATCGGCCTTCGTCGCAGGGTCGGACGCGGTCCGGCGGAATGCGCCTTCGGCTTCTTCCGCCCTACGGTTTTGCGCGAACCGGACGCTGTGGGAGCGGCTTCAGCCGCGAATCGGCGCCCATTCGCGGCTGAAGCCGCTCCCACAGCCACGCATAACCGAATCGAAGGAACAAGCAATGTGCCTCGCCATCCCTGCCCGCATCGTCGAACTGCTCCCCGGTGACGCCTGCCGCGTCGACCTCGGCGGCGTGCGCAAGGAGATCTCGCTCGCGCTGGTCGACGGCGCCGAAGTCGGGGATTACGTGATCGTGCATGTCGGCTACGCGCTGTCGAAGCTGGATGAGGAGGAGGCCGAACAGACGCTCGCGCTCTTCGCCGAAGCCGGCCTCGCCGGGCCCGCACTCGCCGCCGCGACCGAGGACGGCGCGTGAAATACGTCGACGAATTCCGCGACGGCACGCTCGCGCGCAAACTCGCCGACGCCATCGCACGCGAGGCCGACCCCGGCCGCAACTACGCTTTCATGGAATTCTGCGGCGGCCACACGCACGCGATCTCGCGCTACGGCGTCACCGACCTGCTACCCGCCAACGTGCGCATGATCCACGGCCCCGGTTGCCCGGTATGCGTGCTGCCTATCGGCCGCATCGACATGGCGATCCGCCTCGCGCTCTCCCGCCCCGATGTCACGATCTGCACCTACGGCGACTGCCTGCGCGTGCCCGCGTCCGACGGCCTGTCGTTGCTGAAGGCCAAGGCGCGTGGCGCAGACATCCGCATGGTGTATTCGGCGGCCGATGCGCTGGCGCTCGCGCAGAAGCTCCCCGAGCGCGAAGTCGTGTTCTTCGCGATCGGCTTCGAGACGACGACTCCGCCCACCGCGCTGGTGCTACGCCAGGCGCAGGCGCTGGGGCTCGCCAACTTCAGCGTGCTGTGCAACCACGTGCTGACGCCCTCGGCGATCCTGACCATCCTCGAATCGCCCGAAGTGCGCGAGCTCGGCACCGTGCCGCTCGACGGCTTCATCGGTCCGGCCCACGTGTCGACGATCATCGGCAGCCGCCCCTACGCCTTCTTCGCCGAGGAATACCGCAAGCCCGTCGTGATCGCCGGCTTCGAGCCGCTCGACGTGATGCAGGCGATCCGCATGCTGATCCGCCAGGTGAACGAAGGCCGCGCCGAGGTCGAGAACGAGTTCACCCGCGCGGTGAGCGAGGAGGGCAACCTCAAGGCGCAGGGCCTCGTGTCCGAAGTCTTCGAATTGCGCCGCAGCTTCGAATGGCGCGGCCTGCGCGAAGTGCCGTACTCCGCGCTGCGCATCCGCGCGCCCTTCGCCGCGTGGGACGCCGAGGCGAAGTTCGGCCTCGAATTCGTCTCCGTCCCCGATAACCGCGCCTGCGAATGCGGCGCGATCCTGCGCGGCGTGAAGACGCCCATCGACTGCAAGCTGTTCGGCACCGTGTGCACGCCCGAGAACCCGATGGGCTCGTGCATGGTGTCGTCCGAAGGCGCCTGCGCGGCGCACTACAACTACGGGCGCTTCCGGGACATCCCGGTCGTCGCCGGGACCGCCTCATGAGCCTCGCCGGAACCGTCAGGAAGGGCTACGTGCGCCCGCTGGATCTCAAGCACGGACGCGTCGACATGGGCCACGGCGCGGGCGGCCGCGCGATGGCGCAGCTGATCTCCGAACTCTTCGCCGCCGCCTTCGCCAACGAACACCTCGACCGCGGCGACGACGGCGCCGTGCTGCCGGCTCCCGCGGCAGGCGAGCGCCTCGTCGTCGCGACCGACGCCCACGTCGTGAGCCCGCTGTTTTTCCCCGGCGGCGACATCGGCTGCCTGTCCGTGCACGGCACGATCAACGACCTCGCCGTGATGGGCGCCCGCCCGCTGTACCTCGCCGCGAGCTTCATCCTCGAGGAAGGCTTCCCGCTGGCGGACCTCGCGCGCATCGTCGCTTCGATGGCGCACGCGTCGCGCGAGTCCGGGGTGCCGGTCGTCACCGGTGACACCAAGGTCGTCGAGCAGGGCAAGGGCGACGGCGTGTTCATCACCACCACCGGCGTCGGCGCGCTGCCCGTGGGGCGCGAGATCGGCGGTGCGAACGCGCGTCCCGGCGACGCGATCCTTGTCTCCGGCACCCTCGGCGATCACGGCATGGCGATCATGGCGCAGCGCGAGTCGCTCGCCTTCGACTCCGAGATTGCCTCCGACACCGCCGCGCTGCACGGCCTGATTGGCGCGATGCTGGATGCGGTGCCGACGATCCGTGTCCTGCGCGACCCGACGCGCGGCGGCCTCGCGACGACCTTGAACGAGATCGCCACCCAGTCCGGCGTCGGCATGGAGCTCGACGAGGCCGCGATCCCCGTCCAGCCCCAGGTCGCCGCCGCGTGCGAGCTGCTGGGCCTGGATCCACTGTATGTCGCGAACGAAGGCAAGCTGATCGCGATCTGCGCGGCCGACGATGCGGAGCCTCTCCTCGCCGCGATGCGCGCGCACCCGCTGGGCGAACGCGCTGCGCGCATCGGCACGGTCACGGCGGATCCCAATGCCTTCGTGCAGATCCGCACGTCGTTCGGCGGGCGGCGCATGGTGGATTGGTTGTCGGGCGAGCAACTGCCGCGGATTTGTTGAGACCGACATGCGCATCCTCCTCCTCACCCACAGCTTCAACAGCCTCACCCAGCGCCTCTTCGCCGAGCTGCAGGCCGACGGCCACGAGCTCTCCGTCGAGTTCGACATCGCCGACCGCGTCGCCGAGGAGGCCGTCGCGCTCTTCCGCCCGGATCTGATCCTCGCGCCCTTCCTCAAGCGCGCCGTGCCCGAATCGATCTGGTCGTGCCACCTCACGCTGATCGTGCACCCCGGCATCGTCGGCGACCGCGGCCCGTCCGCGCTCGACTGGGCCATCACCAACGGGGAAGGGGAGTGGGGCGTCACCGTCCTGCAGGCCGAGGCCGCGATGGACGCCGGCCCCGTCTGGGCGAGCGTCACCTTTCCGATGCGCGACGCGACGAAGGCGAGCCTCTACCGCAACGAAGTCACCGCCGCCGCATTGCAGGCGGTCCGATCCGCCATCGAAAAGCTGCCCGCCTGGCGTGCCGGCACATGGGTGCCGACGCCCCTGGCCGGGATCCCGTCGGGCGCCTCCCTCGTAGGGCGGGAGGAGCCGAAGGCGTATCCCGCCACACCCGGCATGGCGGGATGCGCTGCGCTTCTCCCGCCCTACGACCGTGCCCTCGCATGTGGGACGCGCGGTATCGAACGCCCGCTGATGCGACAAGCCCACCGGCAAATCGACTGGTCCAACGACAACACGACAACCATCCTGCAAAAACTCCGCGCCGCCGACGGCTTCCCCGGCGTCGCCGACGCGCTGTTCGGCGTTCCCTGCCACCTCTTCGACGCCCACCCTGCGACGCCCGACGAACTCCGCCCCGCCGGACCCGGCGAAGTCATCGCCCGCCGCGACGGCGCCCTCCTGCGCGCCACCACCGACGGCGCCGTCTGGATCGGCCACGTCAAACGCGCCGACCACGAGCACCCCTTCAAGCTCCCCGCGACCGTCGCCTTCGCCGCCGAATCGGCCGCGCTGCCCGAACTCGCCATCCCCCTGATGCGCGACGCGACCGACCTCCGCTGGAGCGAACTGCGCTACCGCGAAAGTCCCGACGGCACGATCGGCTTCCTCGCCTTCGACTTCTACAACGGTGCGATGGCGACCGACCAATGCCGCCGCCTCACCGCCGCGATCCGATTCGCGGCGACCCGCCAGACCCGCGTCCTGGTCCTCGAAGGCGGGCGCGACTTCTGGTCCAACGGCATCCACCTCAACCGCATCGAGGCCGCCGCCTCGCCCGCGGACGAATCCTGGGCCAACATCAACGCGATGGACGACGTCTGCCTCGCGCTGCTCACGCTCACCGACCGCCTCACGGTCGCCGCGCTGCGCGGCAACGCCGGGGCAGGGGGCTGCTTCCTCGCGCTCGCGGCGGATTACGTGTGGGCGCGCGACGGCATCGTGCTGAACCCGCACTACAAGAACATGGGCAATCTGTTCGGCTCGGAATACTGGACCTACCTGCTGCCGCGCCGCGTCGGCACGGAAGCCGGCCGCCGCATCATGGCCAACCGTCTGCCGCTGCTCGCGCGAGATGCGAAGCCCCTCGGCCTGGTCGACGCCACCTTCAGCCCCGACCTGCCCACCTTCGAGACCGAAATCGCCCGCCACGCCGCCGCGCTCGCGGCCGATCCCGCCCTCGCCGAGCGCATCGCCGCCAAGGCTTCCCGGCGCGCCGCCGACGAAGCCGACAAGCCGCTCTCCGCCTACCGCGACGAAGAACTCGCCGCGATGCGCCGCAACTTCTACGGCTTCGACCCCAGCTACCACGTCGCGCGCTACCATTTCGTGATGAAGAGCCCGCAATCCTGGACCCCGCGCCACCTCGCGCGCCACCGCGACCTCGGCTGGCGCGTGCCGGACGAGGCCGAAGCCGCATGACGAGCCGCCTCCCCGCCGGCGCCCTGCCGACCGTCCTCATCGTCGACGACGAAGTCCGCTCGCAGGAGGCCCTGCGCCGCACGCTCGACGAGGACTTCGAGGTCTTCACCGCGTCCTCGGCCGATGAAGCGCTCGCGATCCTAGAACGCGAGTGGATACAGATCGTGCTCTCCGACCAGCGCATGCCGGGCACCTCCGGCGTGCAGCTGCTGCGCCAGGTGCGCGAACGCTGGCCCGACGCCGTGCGCATCATCATCTCCGGCTACACCGATTCGGAAGACATCATCGCCAGCATCAACGACGGCGGCATCTACCAGTACCTGCTCAAGCCCTGGCAGCCCGAACAGCTCCTGCTCACGCTGCGCGGCGCGGCCGAGATGCACCGTCTGCAGCGCGAGAACCAGCGCCTGTCGCTCGACCTCAGGGTCGCCAGCCCCGTGCTGCGCCAGCGCGTCGCCGGCAAGAAGGACACCGCGCGCCGCCGCTTCGGCGCCGACGCCCTGCTGCGCGCCCCCGACTCGCCGATGAACGCCCTCTGCGCGCTCGTCGCCAAGGTCGCCGACTTCGACATCCCGGTGCTGCTGACCGGCGAATCCGGCACCGGCAAGGAACTCCTCGCCCGCGCGCTGCACTACGGCAGCGGCCGCAGCGAGCAGGCCTTCGTCGTCGAGAACTGTGGCGCCGTGCCCGACACCCTGCTCGAATCCGAGCTCTTCGGCGCCCGCCGCGGCGCCTTCACCGGCGCCCACGAAGACCGCGAAGGCCTCTTCCGCCAGGCCGACAACGGCTCCATCCTGCTCGACGAGATCGGCGAAACCTCCGCCGCCTTCCAGGTGAAGCTGCTGCGCGTGCTGCAGGAAGGCGAAGTCCGCCCGGTCGGCGCCGCGCGCCCGGTGGCCGTCGACGTGCGCGTGATCGCCGCCACCAACCGCGACCTCGAAGCCGACGTCCGCGAAGGCCGCTTCCGCGAAGACCTCTACTACCGCCTCGCCGCGATCACCATCGCCGTGCCGCCGCTGCGCGAGCGCCGCATGGACATTCCGCTCATCGCCCAGCAATACGTCGACAGCGCCCGCCAGTCCCTCGGCCGCGAGTTCGAGCCGCTCGGCGCCGACATCCTCGCCTGCCTGCAGGCCTACCGCTGGCCCGGCAACGTGCGCGAACTCAGGAACGAAGTCCTGCGCATGATCGCGCTGTCCGACGGCCCCCGGCTTTCCGCGGCCCACCTGTCGCCGCGCGTGCTGCGGGCCGCCGAAGACCACCAGGAACCGGAACTCCAGCTCCTGGCCGGCCTCGACGGCGACCTCAAGACCCGCCTCGAAGCGCTGGAGGCCCGCATCGTCAAGGAAAGCCTGATCCGCCACCGCTGGAACAAGACCC
The DNA here is from genome assembly GCF_045689615.1 of Aromatoleum evansii. Classification (NCBI taxonomy): domain Bacteria; kingdom Pseudomonadati; phylum Pseudomonadota; class Betaproteobacteria; order Rhodocyclales; family Rhodocyclaceae; genus Aromatoleum; species Aromatoleum evansii. The sequence goes on along the minus strand of NZ_CP141259.1, from coordinate 5,358,798 downwards.
GCGCCGCGCAGGAACTCGGCCTGTCGCGCGTCGGCCTGCGCAGCAAGCTTGCGCGCTATGGCCTGGAGACGAATTGAGATGGGAGACGGACAACGCCGTCGTACCGGCGGCGGGTTGGCGGCATGCATTTCGCTTTCCCGCACGGCCGAAACGGCATCTGGCGCGGGCCCGATTCCGTGGGAGCGGCTTCAGCCGCGAATGGGCGCCGATTCGCGGCTGAAGCCGCTCCCACAGGCATGTAACGCGGCCGAACACCCCCAGCCGGGCGCGGATTCGACGGAACAAAGAGCACGAAAACAGCCATGAACCTCCTCTGGCTCCAATCCGGCGGTTGCGGCGGCTGCACGATGTCCCTGCTGTGCCACGACTCGCGCGACCTCGTCGCCATGCTGCGCGACGCCGGCATCAAGCTCCTGTGGCACCCCGCGCTGTCCGAGCAAACCGGCGCCGAGGTCATCACACTGCTCGAGTCCTGCGTCCGCGGCGAAACCGCCGTCGACCTCCTCTGCGTCGAAGGCTCCATGCTGCGCGGCCCGCAAGGCACCGGCCGCTTCCACATGCTCGCCGGCACCGGCCGCCCGATGATCGACTGGGTCCGGGACCTCGCCGCCCGCGCCAAACATGCCCTCGCGATCGGCAGCTGCGCCGCCTGGGGTGGCATCACCGCCGGCGGCATGAACCCGGCCGAAGCCTGCGGCCTGCAATACGACGGCGAAACCCGCGGCGGCCTGCTCGGTGCCGAGTACCGCTCCGTCGCCGGCTGGCCGGTGATCAACGTCGCCGGTTGCCCGACCCACCCCGCCTGGGTCGTCGAGACACTGCTCGGCCTCGCGCTCGGCGAACTCGGCCCCGACGGTCTCGACGCCCTCGGCCGTCCGCGCTTCTACGCCGACCACCTCGTGCACCACGGCTGCAGCCGCAACGAGTTCTACGAGTTCAAGGCCAGCGCCGAGAAGGCCTCCGACCTCGGCTGCCTGATGGAAAACCTCGGCTGCATGGGCACCCAGGCCCATGCCGACTGCAACGTGCGGCCGTGGAACGGCGGCGGCTCCTGCATCACCGGCGGCTACGCCTGCATTGCCTGCACCGAACCCGGCTTCGAGGAACCCGGCCACCCCTTCGCCACCACGCCCAAGGTCGCCGGCATCCCCATCGGCCTGCCCTCCGACATGCCCAAGGCCTGGTTCGTCGCGCTCGCCGCGCTGTCGAAGTCCGCGACGCCGAAGCGCGTGCGCGACAACGCGCGCGTCGACCATCCGGTCGTCGCACCGGCGCTGCGCAAGGCGAGGCCGAAATGACTCGCCTCATCGTCGGCCCCTTCAACCGCGTCGAAGGCGACCTCGAAGTCACGCTCGACGTGCAGGACGGCCGCGTCGCCGCCGCACACGTGAATTCCCCGCTCTTCCGCGGCTTCGAACAGATCCTGCTCGGCAAGGACCCGCGCGACGCACTCGTTTTCGTCCCGCGCATCTGCGGCATCTGCTCGGTGTCGCAATCGGCCGCCGCCGCCCGCGCCCTCGGCGACGCGATGGGCCTCGCGCCGCCCCCGAACGGCGAACTCGCCGCGAACCTGATCCTCGCCAACGAGAACCTCGCCGACCACTTCACCCACTTCTACCTCTTCTTCATGCCGGACTTCGCGCGCGACGCCTACGCCGGTCGGCCGTGGTTCGACGCCGCCCGCGCGCGCTTCAAGGCCGTCGAAGGCTCGGCCACCGCCGATGCCTTGCCCGCGCGCGCCGCCTTCCTGCAGATCCTCGGCCTCCTCGCCGGCAAATGGCCGCACAGCCTCACGCTGCAGCCCGGCGGCTCCGCGCGCGCGATCGGCGCCTCGGAGAAGATCCGCGTGCACGCGCTGCTGCGCCAGTTCCGCGGCTGGCTCGAACGCCGGCTCTTCGGCGACACGCTCGAAGCCATCGCCGCGCTCGACTCGATCGCCGCGCTGGAGGCCTGGAAAGCCGCCCGCGCCCCCGCGTCCAGCGACTTCCGCCTCTTCCTCGAGATCGCCGACGCGCTCGCGCTCGATCGCCTCGGCCGCGCCACCGACCGCTTCCTCAGCTACGGCAACTACCCGCTCGCCGGCTCCCCGCTCTTCGCGCGCGGCGTGTGGCACGCGCCCGGCGCCACGCTCGCCCCGGTCGCTCACACCGACGTCGCCGAAGACGCGAGCCACGCCTGGATGGCCGACGCGCACGCGCTCCACCCCTGGCAGGGCGACACCCGCGTCGACATCGAACGCGCCGGTGCCTACAGCTGGTGCAAGGCGCCGCGCCTCAAGGGCGAAGTGGTCGAATGCGGCGCCCTCGCGCGCCAGGTCGTCGACGGCCATCCGCTGATCCGCGAACTCGTCGCCACGAGCGGCGGCAACGTCGCCAACCGCGTCGTCGCGCGCCTGCTGGAATTCGCCCGCGTCGTGCCGGCGATGGAAAGCTGGATCCGCGCGATCGAACCCGGGGAAGCCTTCTGCCACCACGGCCCGCTGCCCGACGAAGCGCAGGGCGTCGGCCTGGTCGAGGCCGCGCGCGGCGCGCTGGGCCACTGGCTGGTGATCCGCCAGGGGCGCATCGCCAACTACCAGGTCGTCGCCCCGACCACGTGGAACTTCTCGCCGCGCGACGCCGACGGCACGCCAGGCGTGCTCGAACAGGCCCTCGTCGGCACCCCGGTAGCGGAGGGCGAGGCCGTCCCGCTGGCGGTGCAGCACGTCGTCCGCTCCTTCGACCCCTGCATGGTGTGCACCGTGCACTGAAAACCATGAGCGAGCAGCCGCCCCCCGACAAGACCCCCGGCCACACCGGCCACCCCGGCGAGCTCATCGCCGTGGACGAGGACATGTGGATGGACGTCATCCACAAGATGGACGAGGTCTACTCCGACCTGCTGCAGTACGAAGTCGCGCTCGAAGAGAAGAACGCCAAGCTCGAGGAATCGCAGCAGTTCATCCTCTCGGTGCTGACCTCGATGTCCGACATCATGGTCGTGTGCGATCGCAACGGCCGTATCGAGGACGTCAATCGCTCGCTCGTCGACTTCTGCGGCCGCGACGCCGGCGAGCTGCGCGGCCGGCCGATCCACGACCTCTTCGCCGAGGACGTCCCGCACGACCGCGCCCGCGAACTCCTCGGCAGCTTCGGCCAGCAGGCCGTGCATGACTGCGAACTGCCGCTGCGCGCGGCCGACGGCGGCGCCGTGCCGGTGTCGCTCAACTGCACGCCGCGCTTCAGCGCCGTCGGCAAGTCGCTCGGCATGGTCATCACCGGCCGCCCGGTCGGGGAACTGCGCAAGGCCTACCACGCGCTGCGCCAGGCCCACGAAGATCTCAAGCGCACGCAGCAGCAGCTCCTGCATTCCGAGAAGATGGCCTCGCTCGGGCGCCTGGTCGCCGGCGTCGCACACGAACTCAACAACCCCATCAGCTTCGTGCTCGGCAACGTGCATGCGCTGAAGCGCTACGCCGAACGGCTGGAACGCTACCTCGCCGCCGTACATGCCGGCGAGCCGCCCGCAGCGCTCGCCGAATTGCGCGGGGAACTGCGCATCGACCGCATCGTCGCCGACCTGCCGCCACTGATCGAAGGCACGATAGAAGGCGCCGAACGCACGCGCGACATCGTCGATGGCCTCAAGCGTTTCTCCGCGATCGACCGCGACGAGAACCGCCCCTTCGACCTGCGCGACGTCGTCGAGCGCGCCGTGCGCTGGGTGTGCAAGGCCGCGCGCGACAACTTCCGTGTCGACGTCGACCTGCCCGACGAACTCCCGCTCACCGGCTCATCCGGGCAGATGCAGCAGGTCGTCATGAACCTCGTGCAGAACGCCTGCGACGCCACCGCCGGCCGCGCCGATCCGCGCCTCGACATCCGCGCCGAACGCAGCGACGGCCGCGTGCGCATCCTCTTCCACGACAACGGCCCGGGCCTCGCGGCCGAGATCCTCGACCGCATCTTCGACCCCTTCTTCACCACCAAGCCGGTCGGCATGGGCACGGGGCTGGGCCTGGCGATCAGCTACGGCATCGTCGAGCGCCACGGCGGGCGGCTGTCGGCGGCCAACCACCCCGACGGCGGCGCCTTGTTCACCGTCGAGCTGCCGCTCGCCGGCACCTGACGCCGCGCGCCTCAGGCGCGAAAGCGGCACACCAGCTCGCGCAGCTCGGCCGAAGTCTCGCCCAAGGTCCCGACCACGGTGGCCGACTCCTTCGCCGAGATGTGATTGCCCTCCGCCATGCGCGCGATCTGCTCGACGTTCTGGGCGATGCCCTGGCTGGCGATGCGCTGTTCCTGCACGGCCTGCGCGATGTCATCAACACCGGCCGCGGCGTGGGTCACGGATCCGTCCGCACCGCCCAGGCTGTCCACGACACTGTCCACGCAGGCATGGCTCTTCTCCAGCGCCAGCAGGCAGTTGCGGATCGCGCCCTCCACTTCGGAGGAGCGTTCGCCCAGGCTGGCGGTGACTTCGTCGATCTGCACCGCGGAATGCGACGATCGCTCGGCCAGCTTGCGCACCTCGTCCGCCACCACCGCGAAGCCGCGGCCGTGTTCGCCCGCCCGCGCGGCCTCGATGGCCGCGTTGAGGGCCAGCAGGTTGGTCTGGTCGGCGATCTCCCTCACCTGACGCGTCATGGTCGTGATGACGGAGGTGCTCTCGATGAAGGCGGCTGCGGAGCTCGCGATGTTGCGCACCCCTTGCTCGATCGCGCTCACTTCCGCGATCAGGCGGTCGAGGTTCTCGCGGCTCTGCTCCGTGCGGTCGCGGGCGCCCTGCGAAAGTGTGCGCACTTCTTCCGCGCTGGCGGCGACCGCCGCAATGCTGACCGACAGCTCCTCGATGGTGGCCGCCGCGGTTTCCGAGGCGTTGCTCTGCGAGAAGGCGCGCTTCTCCGTTTCGCTTGCCGATGCGGCGAGCTCCCTGGCCGCGGTGTCGAGGCTTTCGGCGTTGCGGCTGACGTCTTTCACGATCTGCTGCAAGGTGTTCATGAAGGCGTTGAAGGCCGTCGCGCTGCCGGCGATCTCGTCATTGCCTTCGGTGGGCAGCCGCTTGCGCACATCCGCTTCGCCCGATGCGAGATCCGCCATGAAGGTCTGCAAACTGCGCAAGCGCTGGCTGATGCTGCGCACGGTGAGGATGCTCATGAGCACCAGCAGAGGCAGGGCCACGGCCAGCGCCCCGATCGCCAGGCGCTTCTGCCCCGCTGCGGCCGCGACCGCCTCGTCGCGCGAGCGCTTGGTCTGTTCCACGAGGTGGTCGCTGACCTTCTCCAGCGCAGCCTCGAGCTCGGTGAACTGCTTGTCGAATTCGCCCTTCTTCTCGAAGGCCGCCTCCCTCTGCTCCAGCGCCATCGCCACCAGCGCTTCGGCGCCGCGCGTGTAGGTCTCGAGCGCCGGCCGGGCGTCGGCGATGGATGCCTTGATCGCGGGCGCGATCGGCAGTTCGGCCAGCGCGCCGACGTTGGCCGTGATCGCCGCCGCGTGCTCCCTGACGTCGGCCAGCGCCTGCTTGTGCCCGTCCGCGTCTTCGCGCAGGCCGGCGAGGAGTGCCGCCTGCACGTCGCTGTTGATGGCGTCGTGGAACATGTCCGTCTCGACGTGGTGGCGGATGGCTTCCGCGTAGGTCGCGGAGAGGTCATTCGCTTCGGTCAGACGGACGATCGCGTTGTAGCCGATCAATCCGACCCCCAGGGTGACAAGGACGGCGACAAAGGCGGTGCCGAAGACCTTCTGCCGGATGGTGAGGGTCATGGTGGAGCTCCTGATCAGCGTGAAGCGGCGAAAGGAACGGCTGGTTTGCCGCCGCTTTCAATGGTGGTTGAACGGTAACGGATTGTAACGGTGGGCTTCGCGGAAAACTTTAGGGTGGGTGAGCAAACCGCGGCGAATCGGCGCTCGACTGCGATTGCCAGTGTGAATGCCGACCGAGAGCCAGCGAAACCGCCGAGCGACCAAGCGATGCACTTCTGGTTGGGCCGCTATCGCGTGACCTTCCCGCGGAGTCCGCGAGGGGGAGCAGACCTTACCGTGCAAGCGAAGCAGGAAAAGCCGCCTGCGCACCTTCGCGGTTTCCGGCAGAGGGGCAGCAAACGCCGGGTCTTGGGTGCGTCACGACCGTTCGAGCCAGTCCGCCCGTTCGCTCAGGCGCCGCATCCATTCGGGCGCAAGGCCAGCCGCGGCGGCAATGGCGCGCAGCTCGGCCGGCTCAGGCCGATGCGCCTGGGTCGCACCGATGAACGCGGTGACGCTCAGCGCCGGGTTAGGGCGCTCGACCAGTTCGAAGACGTCGCCCGCCGCGATCGTGCCGGCTTCGCGCACGCGGTAGTACCAGCCGGTGATCCCCGCCTGCGCGACGAACAGCGAGGCGCCCTCGCTATCGAGGCGGTGGTCGATCTTCCAGCATGGCCGGCGCGGCTGGCTCAGCTGGACAAGGGCGGTGCCGATGCGGAACAGGTCGCCGATGCACACCGACTCTTCCGTCCAGCCCCGCGTCGACAGGTTCTCGCCGAGCACGCCCGCCTGCAACAGCGCGGCGCGTTCGGGGTAGCGCAGCGCCAGGCGCGCGTAATGCTCGGCGGGATAGTGGTGCAGCGCCTTCTCCGCGCCGCCGTGGTAGCGTCGGTCGGCCTGGCGGTCGCCGGCGAGGCCCTCGGCCGTGACGGCGACGGGGCCGTCGACCGCCTGCTTGAACATGCCCGTCAGCTGGCCTTCGGGCGGCAGCGGGCGCAACGCGCCGACGAATACGTGGTCGATCAGGGTGTGCATCGCGTCATGCTACTGCACGGATCACTCGGTGGGCGCGAATCCGTAGTACGAGCCATAGGCGGAAGGGGCCGGTGCGTAGGCGGCAACCTTGATTGCGTCCGCCAGTGTGACCTGGTTGGTGAAGCCGTCGACACCGCCTTCCTCGCCGCTCCAACGCTCCTCGACCTCCTTCTCGGTCAGGCCGTCGAGATCGAGGTTGCGGTCGAAACGCTCGGAGCGGTATTCGAAAGCCGTGTCATGGGCGATGAACAAGGTGTGCGCGCAGGCGGTAATGCGTGTCTCGTCAGCCGGGTCGGCCCCCATGACACGCGTGCCGCAGAACGGGCAATGCACGGGGGTGTAGTAGTAGGTGCGGAGTTCGGTTCGCTGGATGGGGCTTAGCATGGTGTGCTCCTTGTCGTGATGAAACGGCGGGTCCTGGCCGCTGCGGCCACGCCGAAATGAAGTGCACGGGCAGACACGCCGCGTGCGGGGAGGGACCAAGCCGTTACTTGATGATGCCGGGCAGAGCCTCTGGGTGAGGCGAGATCAAGAAGGCGAACTGAGAAGGGGGAATTGACGCCGCAGAACTGCGGACATTAGACCAACAAGACAGCAACACTACTGGAAATCGCGCCGTGTACGATACGCGCCGTGGGCGCCTATTGCAACCTAAATATTTGAAAACATAAGATAACCTCAGGTGTGGCCGGGCCCGCGCCGCGCGCCGGCCGCTGCACGCCGAAACGCCGCTCGTGCATCTCGCCGAACTCTGCCCAGATACCGTTCGCCTTGACCGTGCGGCGTTCCAGTCCGCTCATGAGATCCACGGGCGGCCGTCCGGAGTGGTGTCCGATGCGTCGTGCGGGTGCTGCGAAAAGCGAAATGGCAAACCGACCACGATTGCCGTTCCGAATCAATACCGCCCGAGGCACTCGGTGAAGTACTTGTCGCGAAGCGCCCGTGCCTTCTCGCGCCGCGACCGCGCATCGTCGCCCCGTCTCCTGAGCTCGATCTCATATTTCTGTTGCTGCGGGACCAGGGGCTTCTCGAGCTGTTCGGCGCGCTTGATGTAGTCCGCGCATCGGGCCTCGAGGCTCGGTTCCGGCGGTTCCCGGGCCTCACGTTTGCGGCGGGCTTCCTGCTCCAATTCGGCGTTGCGCTCCTGGTCCTCGCGCGCCTCCTCCAACTGCCGCAAGCGTTGTCGTTCAGTGGCAGCGCGCTCCTCGGCATCCAGTTCGTCCCGAACCGACGGGCGACCGGTCTCGATGTGGAGTGGGCGCGGGCTATGTGTGCCGGCGCAGGGCGAATCCTGATAGATGACCTTGCCGTCGGCCAGGACGCACTTGAACACCTCGCCGGTAGCGGGCAGGGGGACTGCCCACGCGAGGGTCGTGAGGACGAGGGTGCGCAGCAATGCCTTCATCGCAGCTTCCGCGGATGACTGGTTGGTCGCGTTGATCGTCCATTGTGCGCGTTCTTTCGTTCAGAGCAAGGCGCCCGATACATGCCGGGACATCTTTGTCGCCCGACCCGCACGCGGCATGAGCCCAGGACCGCCCTTGTATGGCCGCGTCCGGGTTTCTAGTTGGCGAAAGCGGTGCAACGCCACCATTGCAGCAAGCCGTCATGAGCACGATCGTCATGCTCGACAGCGCGAAGGCCCCGGACTGCGCCAACCACAGGATCACCGACACCGAATTGATCGAGAGAAGCCGGCGCCCAAAGCAGTACGTGGAACGTTGGACGCTCGATCGATGCGGGCAAGCGATACGCTACCGCGTGACCTTCATGCCGAGCCCGCGAGGTGGAACGGACTCTACCGTGCAAGCGGAATAGGCAAAGCGCGCCTGCGCGCAGCCCGCCGTGGCCGGCAGGGCGGCCTGCAACGCCGGGCTTCTACCGTCGCAGGGCTTCGGAATAAACCCGCGCGTCGACCTGTTCAGCTCATACGCAGGCATCTTCGTCCGCGTTGTCCCCGAGGAGATCCCCATGAAAAAGTTCGTCATCCTGGCCCTCGCCGCACTGTTCTCCGGCAGCGCCCTGGCCATGCATTGCCCCGCCGACATGAAGAAGATCGACGCCGCCCTCGCCGCCAGCCCCAAGCTGAGCGTAGCGCAAATGAGTGAAGTCAAGCAGCTGCGCGCCGACGGCGAAGCCCAGCACAAGGCCGGCAAGCATCAGGAATCCGTCGACACCTTGGGCAAGGCGATGAAGATTCTCGGCATCTGAGCTGAGCGAGTACGGGGTGGGTCCTGGTCGCCGTGAAGGCGGGAGGGCGCCAGAGACAAGACCCGCCCCGCGCAAGCCGGCTGCCGGCAGTTCGACAGAAAGCACCACAGGGGTTCATGGTACGACCCCGATCCTTGACCTATCTTGTGTAGGGGAGGTTGGTCAAAAAGCGCAGGCCCTCCGGACGCCGGATCGCACCGGTTGCGGCGACGCGCTGCGCGGCAGCGATGGAGGTCATCATGAGCTCAGCCAACGACTATGGGATCCACTACTGGTGCGTGAAGGGCGACGGCGACGCGGTCTACGTCTATGCCGACAGGCTGGAGATCACTCCCTGTGGCGCACTCGTCGCATTGGGCGGGTACCGCAAGGAGGGCACCCATGCCGAGCACGAGCAACAGCTGTGGGCCGCGGCGCCCGGCCAATGGAAGACGTTCTTCGCGGCCAGCATCGTCGATAGGAGGCCGGTCGCGGTGGACGTGCCGGCATGAAGCGCAGGCCGAAAACAAGCGACCGCCGACCATTCCCGTTCCAGGCTCGAAGACAGTGAGGACAGTAGCCGCGTCCCTGTTCCTCATGTTGGCCGCGACCGCCCACGCGGCGGACATCTGGGGCTCCTCCCGGCTCGATGTGCTGTGCGGCGAGTTCCCGGTCGTGTCGCGCGACGCCTTGCAGCTGGCCCTCGGCGGGCACTTCGACGCCGTGGTGCAGCGCGAAGGCGTCGACCCGGCGCGTGTGCATAGGGTCGATCCGGCCGGGCTGGCGCCGGTCCTGCAGCGTGCCGCCGCCCTCGGCGTGGGGCCGCTCGACCTGTTTTCCGACCCGCAGTTTGCCGCAGACGGCCCCTGTGTCCTGTTCCTCGACGAGACGACACTGGCGGCGGTCGACCGGCAGTTCGACATCCACGGCCTGTGGATGGTGCGCGCGACGGTCGCGGGCGAGCCCGACGCACCGCTCGCGATGCGCTACATGCTGCTCGGGCGGGGGCGGCTCATCGTCGGCTATCCGCGCCACGCGACCGTGCAGGTGGCGGACTACCCGATCTTCACCGGGCGCTACGACTACCAGCCCTACATGGCGCTGGACATCGTCGCCACGCCCGAGCGGCGCGCGCACGTCGGTCTGCGCACCCTGCACGAACCGTCCGGCGTCTTCCAGCCCTTCGTCGGACCGCTCGGCGCGGCGATCCGCGAGCTCGAACTCAGTGGCGACGGGATCCTCGTGCGTTACCGCGTGCTGGGCGGGGTCGAACGCGAGATGCAGGTCCGGCACCCGCCGATATCGCTGCGCTAGCGCGTCCCCTCCGGCGGCAGCACCTCGAGCTTGCCGACGGTTTCCGTCGCCTGGCCGGCCGCGTCGGTGACGCGCAGGACCGCCTCCAGCGCGGTCGGCGACTTCACGGCCGGCGCCTTCGTGTCGGTGACGATCCAGCCCCCTTCCTTGACCGCCTGCTGTTCGGCCAGCGTCCGTTCGCCCAGCGTGAGGCGGTAGCGATAAGGCGGGATGCCGCCGATGACGGCAGCGGTGATCCGCAGATCCTGCCCTGCGCGTGCCGGCGCCGGGCTCAGCATGATTGGCGTCAGGCGGGGCAGGGCGGCCGACTCGGCGCGGCTTCCGATCTGCGATTCCGATCCGAAGTAGAAGCCGACGATGGTCCCGAACACGCCCAGCAGCAGCGACAGCACTTCCTTGCCGCGCTGGAAGCGCTTCTCGATCTCCTCGGACGTGCCGCTCGACAGCGCGGACACCACCAGCACCACCGCTGTGCCGATCGTCACGACGGCGAAGAGATAGGTGATCAGCCCGCGCGCGAACTCCAGCCGCGCCATGCTGCCCAGCACCCCGCTGTCGATGCCGAAGATCGCCGCGCCGATCAGCGCGAACACGCCGAAGATGATGATCAGCGGGATCAGCACCACCGGATTGAGCAGGCCGGTGAACGCGCTCTTCTTCTCGGGTTCCATGTGCGACCTCCTGCGCTCGAAGCTCGACGGACGCCGCGCGCGGCGCCTAGAACGTGAACTGCACCACGGCCAGCACCATCCCCGCACTCGCGGGGCACAGCACCACGCGGTCTCCGCGCTTCAACCGGCCCCGGGCCGCGGCATGCCGGATCGCGGCAGGGATCGACGCGGATACGAGATTGCCATATTCACGGAAGGAGTCCAGATAAACTTTGCCCGGATCTATGCCCCATGTCGCGGCGACGCGCGGATAAGGGCCGGCCGCCGCGCTGTGCGGGAACCAGATGTCCGGCTGCGCGACGTCCGCCACGCACTCGCCGATCAGCTCCCCGAGTCCGCCCACCGCCACCTCGAACAGGCGCGTGCCGAAGGACACGAAGCGGTGCTCCCCCTCCGTGCAGGGCGTGGCGTCCGGCGCACAGAAATCGCGATGCCCCGGCAGGGGAATCGCGCACAGCCCCGCCCACTGCGGCAGCGCGCGGAAACGGAAGGACCACGGATCGTCCGAGTGCGACACGATGGTCGCGGTCGCCGCCTCGCCGATCGTGAAGGCCGCGAACGCATGGTTCAGCGCTTCCGGCGCGGGAATACGCAGGATCTCCGGGTAGCCGCACTCGTAGGCGTTGAATTCCGCATTCACGATCAGGATGTGACGGTAGCCGCCCCCCGCCAGATACTTCGACGCGATCTCCAGCGCCCGCACCCAGCTCATGCACGCGTCGAGCACGTCGAAGCAGGGACAGGCAAGCCCCATCGCATCGGCGAAGAAATACGCGTTCGCCGGCTCCAGGAACCCACGCCCGACGCCGCAGTAGATCAGGAGGTCGATCTCGTCGCGCGCGAGGGCCGCCTGCGCCAGCGCCTCGTCCACCGCCTTGCGCGCGAGCCCCAGCGCCGTTTCCCCTGCCGCCCGGTCGCGCAGGTAGCGCGTCTGCGATCCCGTTCGGCCGAGCAGGTAGGCCACCTCCCGCTCGTAGCGCGCAACGCGCTCCCGCGGCTGGTCGGCGTTGTGCGCCGCGATACCGGCGAGGATGTCGTCGTTGTCGACCCGCAGCGACGGGATCTGCGCGGAGAGGGAGAGGATCTTCATGAGGGTGCGGCATCGAGGCGCGCCCGAGCGTGGGCGGCCACAGGCTAGCAAGGCGCGATGGGCGGTGCAACCTGGCGCTCGCCGGGACCGACGCGGACCGAAGGCAGGCGTCAGGCTATCGAAGCCGGCTCCACAAGTGCATGAGTCGCCCCGAGGTTCTCGGGGGGCGCTTTGTTCGAGTCAGGCGGCCATGACCTGCCCGGAAAGACAGCGGTAGTAGTCTGCCTCAGCTTCGGCGGGCGGGACACGTCGAGGGGACAGACCACATTTCCCACTCGTTCCTTGCGGTGTGGGCGTCGAATTTCCTATGCTTGGATGAGGCTCACTTCGCGCGCCGGGGATGCCCCACGCCGTGGCGCAATCGAGGGGCCGAGCGATCCTCCCGGGACCATGCCATGAAGTTCAGCACGTCCACCCTTCCCGCCTTGCCGAGGCGAAGCAGTCGGCGCCGAATGCGCCTGCTGCATCTCGCTGCAATGGTGCTGGGCGCCCATCTTGCAGTGCCGACGATGGCGATGGAGGGCAAGTTCAACCACCGCGACCCGCTCGGCCTCGCCAAGAAGCGGGAAGCCCGCGACCTGCCGCTTAACATCGAGGTGGCGCCCGGCGACTGGGGCAAGGCGTCGACGCAGGACATCCAGGTCTTCCTCGACGCCGTCGCCCGCGAGTTTCTCGCCGCGGTCGATTCGCCCCGCGCCGGCGAGCTCACGATTCGCGTCGTCCCGCGCACCGGATCGCCGAAGGTGCTGTATGAGCAGCGAAGCGACGGCGAATACGTGATTCACCTGACCGCGCGCGACGAGCGCTGGTATCAATACGCCTACCAGTTCGCCCACGAGCTGTGCCATGTGTTCACCAACTTCGATCACAAGGCGCAAAGCGCCGAACGGGTGGCGGAGCAGAATCAGTGGTTCGAGGAGTCGTTGTGCGAGACCGCGTCGCTCTTCGTCCTGCAGCAGCTGGCGGTGAAATGGGCGAGCAGCGCGCCGACCAAGAACTGGTTCGGCTACGATCAGGCGCTGGCCGGCTACGCCCGCCGCCTGCTGTCGGAGCGCCACCGCTACCTCGCCGCCGACCAGTCGTTCCCGGCGTGGTTCGCGGCCCGCCAGGCATCCTTGCAGAGCAATCCCTACGCACGGGAGGACAACGAACTGGTGGCGACCACCTTGCTCCCGCTCTTCGAGGCCCACCCCGAGTACTGGCAGGCGATCAAGTACCTCAATCCGGACAAGGCCAGCGCCGGCAAGCCGTTCGCCGATTACCTGCACGACTGGCTGGCCGCGAGCCCGGACAAACGGCTGCCCCGCGAAATCCTCGCCCTCTTCGGCCTCGCCGGCGAGGCGTCGCCGACCGTTGCAGAACGCGGCGGCAAGGCGAGCACGACGCAGGAAACCGCGGGCGCGCAACCGTCCGCCAAGGTTGCCGGCGGTCCGGCGGGGCCCCGCGGAGATCGGTAGCAGCGACCGACGAGCCGCTCGGCAAGGCCCCCTCGCGGCCCGGCTCCATGAGCTTACTGGTCCTGCCTTTCCTGGATGATGTGGTTGATGGCTTCGACGTAGTCGTTGAACCAGCGCGAACCCGTATCGGGCATCCGGAATCCGGAAATGTAGCCCTCGAAACCGCTCAAGGGTCCATTCGGACCGGCCGCGCCGTAGGGTTCGGTGCCCTCGCGCAATGCAATGTCCTGGTTGAGCCGTTCGACGTAGTAATTGAACCAGCCGGAACCCGTGTCGGCGTTTCCGGCCGTGAGGGTCTCAACCATCCTGTTGAACGCGGCGTCGGAGCCGCTCTCGAAAGTGGCCGCACCCACCGGTGCCGCCAGGAGAGCCGCGCATCCCGCCACGAGCAGCGAAATCTGCTTGATCTTCATTTTCCGCCTCCTGGGTGGTGCTGCAACGGACTCGAGCGCTCTGAGCTGCATCCGGCAGCGCACACGCAGTTTCCTGTCCCGGGAGATGAACGAAGCGCGGCGGCTGCACCACTCGTTCCGTAAATGCAGTCTAGGCCGGGGGATACCGGACTTCAACGCGACGCCGGGCATATGGGCGCTGCGTGGGCGGCGCGCGCTCTGCAAAACCGGCGACAGACCACGCCATCGATCCTTGCGAAGGAAAATAGCGAGGGGGGGCCGTGGTCTGTCCCCGATTCCTCCGCTTCATGGGGGATTAGCGCAGCTACTTGAGCTTCCGGTCCTCGCGCTTCGCTTCCGCCATGGCTTCGGGCTCGAGTTCCTCCGCGTAGCGATTCATGCGTATGAACACCCCCCAACCGGCAAGCAGGCCTCCGGCGGCGAGCACGATGGAAGCTGCATACACCATGTGCGACGCGTCCTCGCTCGCAGCCTTGAACGTTGCGACAAGGCCTTCAATGACCAAAGCGACGACCACGACAACGAGGAATCTCGAGAGGAAGCGGCGTACGCGCGTCGGTCCGCTGATGTGCGCGTCGCGAACGACCTCCTCTTCCGCGACGGTCTGTGCAATCTGCAGTGCCACGACGGCCACCGTCAGCAGGCCGATCGCTTCGATGATCTGCTGAGCACTGCCCCGGTCCAATCCGCCCGCAAACGCCAGCCAGCCAACCTTGGCGGCGATGACGATGAGCATCAGTGCGCCACAGGCAAAGAGAATTGCCATGACGCCGTGGAAGATCGAGAACGTCCGCAGTAGAGCTTTCATCAGCTGGTCATCGGTAGAGATGCAAACGGTTGTGCAGCCGGACGAATGAATTCGACTTCCCCTGATCCCGCGGCAGCGATCTGGTGCGGAACGTACTCAGTGTGGATGGGGGCGGCAGGGATGGCAAGGTGCTGCTTCGGCGTGTGCGGGGGAGAATTGGGGACAGATCACTTCGTTCCGCGGGCTGAACGATTCGTACGGCTTCCTTCTCATGCGCCGAACGTATGTGCGGCGGACTTCCGTCTCCCCACCTGCCACGAAGCGGGAAATCGTGGTCTGTCCCCGATTTACGGTTCCTATCTTTTGTTTCAATCGCGCAGTCGCATGGAACGGGGCGCTGGTTATGATCGGCGATCTTCAATTCGCAATAGATGGATATGCAATCAATGAGCCCGCCATTGCCCATGCGGGCGCAGTTACGCTCCCGTTTTCCGGCCATCGCACTGATTGCGGCGGCGTCGGCGGTCCCGATCGGGATCGTGCTGATGTTGCGGGTGTGGAAAGGAGTGCCGATCCATTTGCTGACGTCGGACGTGACGAGCATCGCCGGCGTGCCGGCCTACACCGGTTTCCTCTCGCAACTGGGGATCTTCGTCTGGGCCGGTGCGGCGGCCATCTGCTTTTTCTGCGCGCGACTGCTCGCGGCGCGATCAGACGCACAGGAGGAGCGACGCTTCCTGTTCGTGTCGGGACTGCTGACGGTGGTGCTCGCCTTCGACGATCTGTTCCTGCTGCACGAGGAATTCTTCCCGTCCCTCGGTATTCCGGAGAAGGGCGTGTTCGTCGCCTACGCGGCCTTCGTGCTGTTCCACCTGGTCAGTTTCCGGCGCCTGATCCTGCGGACCGACTATATCCTGCTCGCCATCGCGTTCGCCGCGTTCGCGGTCTCGGCCGGCCTCGATCTCGCCAATCCGGCGGGAATCAACCCCTACCTCTACGAGGACAGCGCCAAGTTCGTGGGGGTCGTGAGCTGGCTTGGATATTTCTTCCGTGCGGGTTCGGGGGCGTTGTCGGGCGTGCAGGGCTCGGACACGTGCGAGGGGGCGCCCCGTGGCGGGGCTCAGGCTGCGTAACCGGACATGGGGAAATCGTGGTCTGTCCCCTATTTCCCGTCCGCTGGGATAATTGTTAGCGCTGTTTCTTGGTGTATGTAACAACCGCAATGGCAATCGCAGTTACCGCCACTACAACCAAGAAAGCAGCGACGACCACGACAAAAAGCTCGACGTTCTGTGCGTCGTCCACATTCGCTGCTCCGAATAGGTGATCTAGGTAGCGCCAGAATGACTCGTCGAAGCGCGGGAAGTACTCAGGATTCCCGTACCACCAGCGACTCAGTAATGTCGCTCCGACGAGCACCCACAATACCAGCGCAAGAGTGCTCAAGGCCTTTCTCATTTCACGACCACCCTGCCGTAGGCTCTCAAATTGGTACCCTGAACGGGGAAGGGTGATGCGCTCTTGAGTATCGCGCGAATGTGGTGAAAGTCGGCAGCCTTTTCTATAGTGATGCAGCCTTCGCTGATGCCGCGTGGCCCTCTTGGGTGAAGACGGAAGTGACCTCGCGATAGTTGATTGCAGAAGGTCTCGTCGTCGATTTTTCCGTCTACCGCATAGAGAGCAAACCACTCACTGTGGTCACTCAATAAGTTTCTGAACCACTCAAGCCGGCCACCGCCTTGACGATCAAATATGTAGTATTGACCGGGAGGTATCGGGCCTTGCCCTGCCAGGCAGGCGGAGCTTCGTTTGTTAACGTTTTGCCCTTGACCTGAGAAAGCGGGAGCGGATATGGCGCCTATTTTGAAGGCACTCATGGGTTGATTGTTCAAATCAAAGCTGCACTGAAACATACAAGCCTTTCTCGATACGTGTTGGATACGCAAACGTGGAGTTCAGGGGCGCCCGGCCCGCAGCCGTTTCAAGGACTGACACCCGTGCAACACCCGACGCGGGAAGGCGCCCCGCTTACCGGGCGCCCGCTGCAACGTAGTGATAGGAATGGTGCTGGACAAAGCATGGGCAGAAGCGTACAGTTTGTTGTACATGTACGGAGAAGCACCATGGACGCTATTTCTTACACTGCCGCGCGCGCCAACCTGGCGAGCACAATGGAACGGGTTTGCAACGACCACGAGGCTTTGATTATTACCCGCAGCGGGCAAGGATCGGTTGTGATGGTTTCGCTCGAGGACTTCCAAGCCCTCGAGGAAACCGCATACCTGTTGCGCAGCCCTGAGAATGCCAAGCGCCTCTTGGGCGCCATGGCTGAACTGAACGCCGGTGGAGGCAAAGAGCGGGAACTTGACGAATGAGATTGGTGTTCGCTGAGGCCGCATGGGAAGACTACCTCTATTGGCAGCAACAAGACCGGCGGATGGTGGAGCGGATAAACAAGCTCATTAGGGAAACGCAGCGCGAGCCATTCGGAGGCACTGGCAAGCCCGAGCCACTAAAACATGCCCTCGCGGGATTTTGGTCCAGGCGCATTACCGATGAGCATCGCATTGTGTACAAGATCGACGGCGACTCATTGTTGGTGGGTCAGTTGCGCTACCAGTACTGACCATTTCTAACGTTTGACATGAGAGGCGTGACCCGGCTTGCCGGGGCGCGTCCTATCGATGGAGGGGTTGGGCGTCACTTGATCGAAGTCGGGTTTGGCTTTAGTCAATCAGGGGCATTGGCGCGAACGCATTCACGTTGTTTGCAGCAACGGATTCTGCCGACTGATCGGCTTTGATCAGACCAGGTTGCATGAGTGGGTGCAAAGCCTCAAGAATTGCCATCACCGGAAACTTGCGCCGAGCACTCAGCCACTCGGCGACAGCCAAATCATCTTCATAGACAAGCGCGGGTGCCTTCGGCATGTTTGCATTTGCGTGCATCAACTGCTTCGCGATTTGGAAACTTGCTCCGAAGAGAACCATGAAGTCGCTTCGGTATGGAAGCGGGCAAATGATCAGGTTCTTGGCTTCGTCCCTCTTTGGCCCCTCTTTGGTCTTAGATGGAAAGATGCCAACTCTGAGGCCTGGAGCTTGCTTCAGTTCTTCGCGATTGACCTTGAGCGTAGTGCCAACCCATTGTTCCGCGGTTGGTGAACCCAAGAACAAATCGGCTTGCCATAGACCACTGATGCTCTGCGGTAAGCGATCTCTGTGTTTGACGCTTCTAAAAGCGCGCTCGAGAACAGCAACTCTGTGCTTGAGAAATGGCGGTTTTCCCACCTTACCTGCCAGTACCCGCGCGTCGTCCGTCAGGCTGTTTCTCGCAGTCTCGACAACGTTGAGGTTGCCGTTCTTTTCAATTCCGAAAAGAATCGACTCGGGGTTGCCTTTGATCTTGCAGAAGGAATGAAGGACGTCTTCGATGATCGGGTAAATGGAGGAGTGCCGTGCGCGAATTGAGTCATGCAGTGCGTACTCGAAACAGATTCCAAAGTCACCCGTTCCCTCCTGATAGACCCTCGCAAGCTGTTCCAGTGTGATCTTCTCAGGCCCGCCGAGCGCTGTAATCATGTTGCGATTCGATGAGTACAACATCGCCCGAAGAATTGACGACGTCATTGTGTAGCGGGCGCGGACAGACTCGCCAACTTCATCGCTTTGAATTGCAAGGGAGAGTTTGTGACTCATCGCAGGGTTCCTGTAGATGCTCGGGGAGGGTCAGATTGTGTGTTGTCTCGCACTGGCTAGTGACGCCCAACGTTGGCCTTCAGCGGACGACGAAAAGCGCAGCTTTTTGACGGTCCGCTGCAAGCGCTTGTTACGCGTGAGGCTCATGTTTGAGGATCTTCCTTGGTGGGGGAGAGCGCTGACCAAGACACCCTTGCATATGTTCCTTCGCCCTTCGATAGCCGCTTACGTTCAATAAAGCGTCCCTCAAATTCAAATTTGTCGCTGATTTTTACAATCAATAGCTTATTGAAGTTTCCGGCGCGTTTGACTTGAACTTTGCCCCCATCTTTCTCTGGGGAGATGGTTTTAATTTCAACAAAGTCATTTCCAAGTTTGCCATCTGAACCCCGGGTGTGTGGCTTGTGGCGCTTGATGCCATATTTGATTTCAGCATATAGCTCACCCAGCTCGCCCCAAATTTGCAGATAGCGCCCTGTGAGTGCGTGGTACGACATTGCGTTTTCGATCAGGCTCTCGAAGATCATAGCCAGCTCAGGATCATCCTCCTGTTGGCACAGCGCCGGCAATTCATCCTCGTGTATGACTCCCCACTCCCAGGGGTTGTAGCCACAAGCAGCAGCATCGGCTATTTGCTCAGCGCTATAGCCGTCGTTATGCATATCGTGCAGAAAGTCCCAGTCGCTCATATATATTCCTTGCCTAACGTTGGCCTTCAGCGGACGGCAAAAAGCGTAGCTTTTTGACTGTCCGCTGCAAGCGCTTGTTAGCCCTTAAATTTGCTGAAGAAAGACTCATCGATTTCATAGGTGGTCACTGGTTTTAATCCGAGCTCGAGATGTTCAAGCATGTCGACCAACTTCTCCCCGTCGATCAATTCGATGGGAGGAACACCATCTCGCGACGCTTCGCGACGCGCCTCTGCGGTGAACGTTCCGGTGGTAATGATGATGCCCTTATCCGCACGACCGGCCATAGCTCCGCGAAAATCGCGCACATGGGACGGTGAGACTGATTTCGTATAGCGCTTGCATTGAAACAAGACTTTAAAGGAAACCAAGGGATTGATTTGGAGTGTGCCGTAACCATCAATGCCTCCGTCGCCGCTGCTGCCGGTGACAACTACTTGCGTGAAGCCGGCTTCACGTAGCAAGCGTTGCGAGAGACGTTCAAAACCCGCAGGCGGAAGGGAAAGAAGCAATTCAATCGCTGCTGCACGATAGTCGTTCGGAGTTGCTCCGGTACCTTCTGCGACCTGTTCCTCTACAGGCTCCGCGGTTTGCTCCTTTTCTCGTCGTTGCTCTTGAAAAATTCGGACCCACTTCAGAAAGACTTCTCGGGCCTGTTCCCCAGACAACGTGGTTTCGCGCCCACGATCTGTGAGGCTCCACACACCGCGTTTCGAGGAATCCAACAACCCCTCTCGGACGAGATAGAACCGCGCCCACGCAACTTGGTTTCGATACCGCGGCTGACCGGACGGAAGCAGGTCGTTTTGCACTTCGTCCGGAAGGCCGAGATCTTGAGCGATTTGCTCAACGACCTCGTCGGGTGTTCCAGAACCGCCCAATCTGCGAAGTGCGTCAAGCAACGGCCCGAAGTACCGGACGAACTGCGAACCCTCTTCTTTCTTATTTCGTGCCATGTCGTGACGATTGAGTAGATGGGGCTAACGTAGAGCTAACAGGCAGCCAAAAGCGTAGCTTTTGGCTGTCCAGCGACCGAAGGGAGCGAGGTTGAGCGCCATGTTAGGACTTTGCTGTTCTCGATCTTCACTTTCTGATTTCTATGCGAAGAGCGGCAGGTGAATTGACTTGAACTACAACTTCACCATCCCTTCCAACTTCAGGATCAGCCCAACATTCTGAGAAACCGCCAGTCTGGCCAGACACAAGACATCTGGCATGTGGGGATTTTCCTCGTCCGTGTTCAGATTTCGGAATGCGGATTTCGTACTGCTGCCCAACAGCCTTCCATGCAGACTCAGTCATATCTTTGAAATAGGGCTTGCTTGTCTTGATTCGATGGTAGGCCAACCCAAGGCTAATAAAGAGCCCCAGAATTTTTAGCGCCTTGAACAGTGGGCTACCGTAAAAGGTGTCGATAAGTGCTGCAATCGTGGCGATTGCCACTGAGGCTAGCAGCGCGACATCTTCACTCTCGAAATCAGATAAAGCCATACCGAGACCTAACGTGACGCTTCAGCGGACGGCAAAATGCGCAGCATTTTGACGGTCCGCTGCAAGCAGTTGTTGGGCAGGAAGTTCATTTGATCGAGAACATCTTTCTCATAAGCGTCGGCTTAGTATTGCCAAACAGCGCGTTGCTCAATGAGACCGATGCCTCGGCCTCTTCCTTCATAAGTGCCGCAAAGTCATTGACTTCCGGGGCCGTCAACTCTTCGCCAATAGCGACGACGAAGTCGAACCGCTGACCAAGGCGAAGAACGCGCCCCGGAATGCTTTTCATGCCTCCAAGGACGAACCCGTAGCGGACATAAGGGTATACGCGCCGAATTCGGTCCGCCTTCTCCGAATAGACGATAACATCATGAGTTGTGACGGACTTGTACTTAACCTCGGCGACGATACGCGGAATTACGGACGTATGTCCCCTCGCTGCATCTTCAAACACGAGGAGGTCTTGTTCGAATCCACGTCCCTTTCCCCTTATCGGCTCGCCCGTATCGGGATCAACGCCCATCGCCATTACGCCGTTGTGGTCGAAGGACAGATCGTAGAGAAGTGAGCGCTTGCGGCCAACATGGTAGGGAGCAAGCCGCTCCGCGATTGCATCGGCAAGCCGATCGGTAAAGTCGTCTTCAGTCATTGGAGTTGCTTACGTATTGCTCGCCCAACGTCCAAGCTAACCGGCAGCCAAAAGCGGAGCTTTTGGCTGTCCAGCGACCGAAGGGAGCGGGGTTGAGCGAATTGTTAGGCTGTTCATTCAGTTTTTAGACATTTCACTTCGATATCTTTTGATACCTTTCGCGCACTGCATCTTGGAGCTTGAAAAATACTGAGGATCGTCGAAGTTCCATTGCACTAGCCCCGATGCTTTCAAACGAGCCTTTCTCTTTAACTTCTTTACTTCTTAGTTCAGCTAGAAAAACAGCCTTGGATAGCTTTGTAAATTGAGGGGTATTGTCAATTTTTATTGATGCAATCGTAAAATTCCGACCGCAATGGTAGTTGCGTTCAGTGGACGGAGGTTCCATGCAGGCTGCGATATATTCAATGGCGACCTCAAGTTCCCTCGCCTTCATTGAGTAAATTTCGGCTATCGCCCCCTCTAATACCTTATCGTTTGATAAGTCGTCTAGAGACGAATCAGCAATCACTGATAGGGGCATTAATGCTATAGAAAAGGCAATTAAGAATGTTCGCATGGCATGTGGACTCGAATAACGCCTAAGGGTCAAGCTAGCCGGCAGCCAAAAGCGTAGCTTTTGGCTGCCCAGCGACCGAAGGGATGGGGGCGCACGGTTAGGGCGCAAAGCCGTTGGCCTCGACTTGGTTGAGCAAGGTACGTACAGCTCGTTTGTACCGAAAGAGGTCTTCATAGTTGACCTCGACGGAATCACCAGCCTTGGCAGTGAGATTCGTAACCAACGGCGCAATGTCCTTCAAACCGCGAGCGCCCCACTTTCCGTCGTTGTGGACGAAACAGTTTCGGATAACGTTTAGCTCTAGCACTCCTCGACGTGCCCACTCATGCTCAGGAGCGCACGCCACTGCTTTGGTTTTGTTGCTCAGGTACGGCAGCGCCTCCGGATTCTTACCCTTCGCCACCATGATGGACGAAAGTAACTCGTCAGTGAGCGCAGCTAGATCAACAAGCAGAAGGCTAAGGAGGTTGCTCTTCAGGTTTGAAACCACCCCTTGTACGTCGCCGTCGTCGAGGCGGAAATCGTCTTCCTTGTACGGACGATGTTGGACGCTAGAGTCGAATTGATCCTTCCGTGGGAACCAGCCGAATGACTCAGTGATGCTGCTCCCAATGCGGTTAATGTTTCCCAATTCAAGCCGACTGCTTATGGTGACCGCGTGGATCAAGCCATACGTTGTCTGACTCCATCTAGCTAGTGATTGCTGCCACATGTCATTGCACCCTAACGTATGGTCGACACCAAGTGTCGGCGTAAAAGTGTTATTGGACATGTCGGATAACACGACATGCCGTGTAAGTTATTGATCCTGAGTTTAGCACCCATCCAATCGATGTGCTTTGCTGCGAATATGACGGAGCGTGCTCGCGGAGGGCTGCTGCAGAACCCCGCGACGTGGGCGATTGCGGGTGGGGGCGGGATCAGAAGATCTGCTCGCCCAGCTGCCTCGACATCGCCGCCGGATCGATAGCCGGGACCTCGAACTCCATATCGTCCAGCGCCAGGTCGAAAGGTTCGCCTTCGCGGTAGGCGGGATTCCTTCCGGAAGTTGTCCTTCCGCTTGTTCTTCCCGGCACCGGAAGTGCGCCGTGACCTGTCTTGCCAAGCGTTTTCGCGCCGTTTTCCCGCCGTTGGGCTCACGACTGACGGATTTGGCCTTACGCGGCCTTCGGCCACATCAGGTTGCGCAGGCGCGTCGCGGCAATTCGGGGACTACGTGGCGGAACTGCGAGTCCAGTTCAAGCCGAAGCGCAATTTCATCAAGCTTCTGGACGGCGTGGTGCGCTCTGCCCTGCGGTAGCGGGCCTCATCACCGAGCGACTGTCCGGGTTGCCATCGCTGCCCATGTCCGAAGCAGCGGGCGGCCGGCCGTTACACCGGCTGCTATGTCCGTATCACTGTGTCGGGCGATCTCTTCCGACCGTACGCTGGCGATTGACGCGCACCTTCAAACCTGCGGCGCACTGAAGCGCTGGCCACCCAGGCGCCCGCGGCCTGGTCATTGTGCGCCGGAAGGATCTGTCCGCGCGAGATGCTGTCACGCGGCCTTCTGCTGCGCCGGTTCCACGCGTGGCAGCTTTCCGCCATGCCGCGCGTGCCACAATTCGTACGCGATCTGCATTCGGAGCCATACGTCGGCAGTCGGGCCGGTCAGCCATTGTTCGAGGCGCAGCGCCAAGTCGGGCGATATCGGAGCGCGCCCGTGCAGTACGCGGGAAAGCTGAACCCGGGAAACGCCAAGCTGGCGCGCCGCCTCCGAGACCGTCAAGCCGAGTTCGGGCAGCACATCCTCACGCAGGGTTTCGCCGGGGTGGGGCGGGTTGTGCATCTGGGCCATGGCGAACTCCTCTGCGACAAGGGGGACTTCGTTTACCAGAGGCGGGCGGTTGTCCGGACTGCTGGAACGCGGTCTCCCGCGACACGATCACCTGCCCTCATAACTGCGGATCAGCTCATCCAGGTTCGCGATTCGCCGACGTGCATCTTCGAGGCGTGCGAGAGGCCAGTGCGGATCGTAATGATCGGCCTCGAAAAGGTCATTACGTGTGAGGTTCTCGATGGCCCGCTTACAGTCGCCGGTCGAGGCCGGCACCGGGCGGCCAAGAATCGAGAGCAGCAAGCCTTCCAGGCACGGATCGGCGACTATCCATCTGGCCCACCGGTCGGTTCTCAGCTTCGTCTGGTAGGACGGTTTCGGCGGTTCGTCGGCCTCGGTGAATGCAACTCCGACGTCGAAGTCCTTGTGGCGTCTCTCTCCGTACAGGGTGTCGACGACGTTATTACCGCCCTTGCCGCGCGCCGACTTTACCGTCACCTTCGGTCGTTCCGCATGATCTGCGCAGTAGAGCTTGCGAAGATGCAGCAGGAAGGCCGCATCCCGTTTGCCCTCGCACACGATCAGCAGCGTCCTGCGAACCGGGCGCTTCACCATGTTGCCTCGCAGTCTTCGCTGAGATCACGGGGCACTGCGCCATAGGCGCCGGAGCGGTACTTTGCCGCGTGGTTGTCGCGCGATTGAATACCCTGCATGTCGCAGAGCCGCCAAGCGGTGCTCTCGCATTCACGTTTCTCGACCAGCACTGTTGTCCAGCGGTTGAGCAGGTTCATGACCCAGTCAGCGTGCGTTGTGAATACCAGCTGCGCCTGTTTGGGGTTGGTCTCTGGATTGATGAAGAGATCGAGCAGCATCTCGACCATGTCCGGGTGCAGGTCCGATTCGATCTCGTCCATCACGCACACGCCACCTTCGTGCAGTACCTGGAGCAAGACGCTCAATTGTGCGAACAGCCCCACGGTGCCGCTCGATTCGACCATCATGGGCAACTCTGCGCTCTTCTCGCCCCGACGATGAGTGACGATCGCCTCCCACGTTTCCCGCTCGTCACCGGCCACCCTGGTCGACACATATTTCACGTCCGCTACGCCCAGATCCCAGCGGCGCAGCACGTCGAGCATGTCGCCATGCAGCCGGGGGTCATGGCGGTAGGCGTCGATTGCCGCCCACATGCCAAGCAGCAGAGGAACGCGACCGGCAAAGCCGAATTCGTTGGTCTGATAGCGTTTGAAGTAGCTTGCGATGCGCCGTGCTTCCGGCACTTCATGTCGCGCCAGCCAGGAGACGAACGATATCCGTTCGGGCACGTTCCTGAATCGGTTGCCGAGGCCGGTGATCTTGTAGGTCTTGCCTGAAAGTTCCCGTTCAAACACCCGGCTGAAGAGCTGGCTCGTCCGGACGCGCAGACGCTCGCGGATGACCTGCTGTTCGTTCGCTTCGATCTCGTAACGATAAACCACCGGTGTGGCGCTGCCTTCATCGGCGGGGAGCTCGAACTGCAGCGCGACGCGAACCGGCTTGTCCTTGCAGAAGAAATGCGGTTTGAATGGCAGGAGGGTGCTTTCGGGCCAGTTGAAAGACTCAGAGATGAAGTCTGCCGTCCGTGACAGCGCACGGATGAGGTTGGTCTTGCCCGCCGCATTGGGGCCGAAAACGCCGACAAGCTTGCTGAGTCGTACGCCGGACGGCGAGGTCGCAACCGAGTAGTCGTCGACGACTTTGCCGGGAGTGAAGTCGATGCGCGTCGGCGCAACAAAGCTTGTGAAGTTCTCGACTTCGAACCAGTGGATCATTGCTACTCTCCGCCTAATTTCACGAAAACTGCGAATTCGTGCAGTTTTCGCAAAATTATAGAGGGGAAAGCGCGTTTTGTATCTACGGGGCCCTGCGATGTCGCACGGTGATGTGGCACCCGTTTGAACGAGTTCCCCGATCCGGGGGAGGGATCAGAAGATCTGCTCGCCCAACTGCTCCACCATCGCCGCCGGATCGACGTCCGGTACCTCGAACTCCAGATCGTCCAGCGACAAATCGAACGGTTCGCCCTCGCGGTAGGTGACGGGGAAGCGCACGCCGAATTCGAGGCCTGATCCCAATTCGTAGGCGGCGAGTTCGAAGCGTTCGTCGTAGAGGCTGGCGCCGAGCACGGTGACGGCGACGTAGCCGGAGACGTCGAAGCGGAAGCTGGGTTGGGCGTGGAGGGAGGCTTCGGCGTCGATTTCGAGGCCCTGGGAGGGCATCCAGTCGATGTGCACGCTGGCCTCCGCGGCGCCCGAGATGCCGAGGGTGCCGCCGATCTCCAGGCCGCCGGTGGCGCTGGCGCCGGTGATGCCGAGGCCGACGCCGGCGCGGGCGCCGAGTCTCAATCCGGCTTCGGCGGGGACGTTGAGGTGGGCGTCGCCGGTGACGTGGGTGTTTTCCTCGTGCGAGGGGTTGTATTCGATGCCGACACGCAGCTGGTCGAGCGCGCCGGGGCCGATGCTGGCGTTGGCGCTGAGGTTGCCGCCGACTTCGGCGACGACGCCGGGGATGATGGGGATCTGCGTCGACATGCCGAAGAGGCGCTTGTCGTATTCGAGCTTGGAGAAGATCTCGAGCGAGCTGGGCAGGGCGATTTCGCCGGAGACGGTGATCTCGCCGTTGGGGTCGAGGCGGAGTCCCGCCGTGCCCTGCAGCCAGGGGGCGATCTGGATGGTGGCGGAGCCGCTGCCGTAGACGACGATGGGGGCGTCCGGGCCGCTCGGCGGGCCGCCGGGGTTGCCGTCCTCGCCGATGCTGCGGTTGGTGGCGCCGACGGTGATGGTGCCGGAGAGCATGCCGCGTTCGAAGGCGCCGCTGAACTGCGCGTCGAAGGCGCCGTCGTCGTAGGTGACGGTGAGCTGCGAATCGAAGCCGGGGATGGCGGGTTCGGCGGTGCCGCTGGCGGAGACTTTCCAGTCGCCGTCGGTCTGCTCGCATTCGACGTGGATGGAGCCGGAGCGGATCGCGGGGTTGGCGGTCAGCGCGACGTCGCCGGCGATGTTGAGGCCGTTTTCGCCCTGGGTGATGGCGATGGAGGCGGCGCTGACGCCGGGGACCGACAGTTCGGCGCTGCCGTTGAAGGCCCAGCGGCCTTCGTTGACGCTGACGGTGGCGGTGGCGCTCTTGATGCCCTTGATCTTGTCGGGGGTGTCGATGCCGATGGTGCCTTCGGCGCCGAACTGGCCGTTGCGCCACCAGGCGCTGACGCGGGCGCGGTCGAAGAGGGAGCGTTCGAAGGTGAAGCCGCCTTCGAAGGCGACGCCGCCGGTGGTCGATACGGAGGCGGCGAGTTCGCCGCTGCCGGCGCCTTCGATGGAGTAGATGACCTGGCCGCCGAGGCCCAGCCCGCGCGCGGTGGAGTAGAAGACGCTGACGTAGGCGTCGTCGATGGTGGTGCGCGGGATGGGCAGGCTGATCTGCTCGGGGCCGTAGTCGAGCGAGAAGCTGAGGTCGCGCCCGCGCAGGCGCACGGTGATCGGGGCGTTGAGGAGCGGGATCGACGGAGTGAGCTCACCGTCGGCGGAGAGTTCGCCGTCTTCGGTGGTGATGGTGGTGAAGCTGACCGGGCTGAGCTTGGCGTATTCGAGGTTGAGCGCGGGCAGCGCGGAGGGGTAGCCGCGGTATTCGCCGTCGCCGGTGAGGGAGATGGTGACAGCGGGGGTGGCGGGCTGCCAGTCGGCGGGGAGGTCCCATTCGGCGGACAGCGATCCGACCGGGCCTTCGGGGTTGCCGGTGTTGTCGGTGAGGTTGAGCGCGGTGATCCTGAGGCCGGCGAGCGCGCGTGCCTGCGTGCGGCTGATCGTGGGCGCGGCGCCGGGGCGGTGGCGGAAGCGGGCGACTTCGATCCCGCCGGGGCCGGAGCTGAGGATGAATTCCTCGGCGGTGCCGGCCGTGTCGTTGTCCTCGGCCGCGTTGGGCGGGCTGGCGGTGGCGAGGGGCTGGGCTTCCTCGATCTCGGTCTTGGTCCACCACGCGGAGGCGCCCGCGGCGGAGCCTCCGCCGGTGGCGGCGGCGCTGGTGAATACGACGTCGTGCTGGCGCAGGAAGCGGCCGCGGTCGGGCTTGGGGTCGAAGGTGTCGAGGAAGGCGTCGACCTTGCGATAGATGCCGCTGCGGATGGTGCCGCCGGAGCTCGCGTTCGACGGCTGGTCGAGCAGTTCCATGTTCTCGACGCTGTTGCCGACGCCGGAGCCCATCTGGCCGGAGACCTGCAGCTCGACGATGTGGTCCACCTGGAACTGCGCGACCTTGCGGCCGCGGCGGTCCCAGCCGGGGATGCGCAACATCGTCTGCAGCTCGGAGAGGCGCTTGGACGTGAGGCGTGCGCCGCGGTGGGGCTTGAGGCGGATGCGGCCGTTGGCGTCGGCGGGGACGGGGATGTTGCGTTCGCCCAGACGCGCGCGGATGGCGTCGGCGCCGACCTGCACCTGGCTGTTCCACACGGAGCGCTGGTCGGCGCCCTCGCGGCCGTAGCCGCGCACGCGCTTGAGATTGCCGGCGGCGGCGAGGCTGCTGTAGAGCGGCAGGTGGCGCGACTTGACGGCGGGGATCTCGAGGCGTTCGAGCGCGGTGAGGGCCGCGGCGGTGCGGTCGGTCTCGTGGTAGCGGGCGTTCATCGCCGGCTCGATCGCGCGCGCAAGGACTGGCGCGGCCTGGCCGTCCTGCTGCACGACGTGGGTCAGTTCGTGGGCGAGGAGGTGGCGGCCTTCCTCGGTATCCGGGGCGAAGGCGCCGGGGGCGAGGTAGATGTCGCGCCCGGAGGTGAAGGCGCGCGCCCCCAGCGCGGCGGTGAGGCGGGCGGCCTCGGCATCGGTATGCACGCGGACGTCGGCGAAGTCGCGGCCGAAGTGGCCTTCGA
Organism: Aromatoleum evansii; assembly: GCF_045689615.1. Lineage (NCBI taxonomy): Bacteria > Pseudomonadati > Pseudomonadota > Betaproteobacteria > Rhodocyclales > Rhodocyclaceae > Aromatoleum > Aromatoleum evansii. The sequence continues at coordinate 5,330,364 of NZ_CP141259.1, read as the reverse complement.
GCGGGGCGCGGGCGTCGGGTGCGAGCGGATCGCCGCGGCCGCGGCGTTCGGCGACGCGGCCGGCGGCGTAGGCGGGGAGAAGTGTGGCAGATGAGGCGGCGGGTGAGGCTACGGTAGCGCCGCCGCCTGTCGTGGGGGCGGGCGATGCGGCCGCGGCGTCCGACGAGGATGGGGCGGCGTCGGCGTCACCCGATGCAGGCGGCGGGGTGGCTGCGGTCGGCGTGGGGTCGGGCGTGCTCGCCGGGGCGACCGCGTTGGCGTGCGCTTCGGCTTCGCGCTCGATGCTTTCGCCGGGCTGGCTGACGCGGACGGGGGGGCTGGCGTAGGCGGGCAGCGCGGGCGGCGGGGCTGGCCGTGCCGCCGGGGACGCCGCAGGTGCGGTCCCGCTGCTGTGGGTGGCCGCGTGCGGGGCGGGAGGGGCCGGCTTCTCGCTCGGCCGGCGCGCAAACTTAGGCGACGGCGCTTCCATTGTCGCTGCCCGGAACCGCGCCCGGCGGGGTGCCGGGAGCGGGCTGCGTAGGGGTGGGCGTGGGCCAGTCGCCCTTGGGCGAGGGGGCGCCGCATTCCATTGCGACCTGCCATTTCGGCTTGTGCAGGCCCAGCGACCATGGCGACTGGGCGGTGACGGTGGTGAGCGCGTTGTGGAAGGTGGCGTAGTGCTGCGGGCGGATCTCGTTGCCGCCGGACATGATGCCGCCGTTGTGTTCGCGGATCGCGCCGGGCAGGTGGGCGCCGCTGGCGTCGGTCATGGCCTTGACCATCGCGTCGTGGCCGGTCGGGTCACCGATGTTGGTGCCGGCGGTGGTGTATTCGTCGACCAGCCCCAGTGCGTGGCCCCATTCGTGCAGGGCGCCGATCTGGCGCTGGCCGCCGTCGACGAGGAGGTCGACGCGGCGATCCTTGGGACGGTTCTTGTCGAGCGGGTCGGCTTCGGCGGCGCCGCGGGCGGCGACGTGCACGCGTGTGGGCACGTTGGCGAAGCCGTTGTTGGTGAGGAAGTCGCGCACGGCATTGGCGCGCGACTCGGACAGCGTCTGGTTGTGGCTGGCGGTGCCGGATCCGCTGGTGTGGCCGATGATGTCGACGCGGATCTCCTGGTGGGCGGCGTTGGCGACGGCGCCGTTGTACTTGGCGATGAAGTTGGTGAGCGTGGTCTGGGCGGTGCCGTCGAGCACGGACGAGTCGTGCGCGAACTCGACCGATTCGCGCAGGGTGTCGTAGAAGTTGGGTTCCAGGCCGGTGGCGGAGAGCTTCATGGTCTGGTCGCGCGCGTTTGCGGCGGTGCCGGGGTTGGTGGAGTCGACGGTGCCGAAGCTGGTGAGGTCTTCGCCCGAGGGCATCTTGTAGACGCGCGTGAACATGTGGTCGCTGGCCGCCTGAGCGCGCTTGCCGACGTCGAGGGTGACCTTCACTTCGGCACCGAGCCAGTTCCAGCGCGGCTTGTTGAGGAAGAAGCTGTGCTTGCCGCTCCAGCCGCCTTCGATGAGGGGCTTGAGCTTGTCGATCCAGGGTTGCTCTTCGGCGTTGTTCCACTGGTAGGCGGCGAGCGCGGTGGCGCGCTGGCCGGCGTCGGGGATGCCGTTGATGCGCGTGGCGAGCGCGGTGAGTTCGGGCGTGCCGCCGAGCAGCGGGTTGGGGGTGGCGACGCCGCCGGCGGTGGTGAGCAGGTCCTCGAACTGGATCGCGACGCCCTGCTTGATGTCGAGCATGCCTTCGCCTTCGGTCGCGTCCGGCTTGTACTGGGCGTCGAAGCCGCCACGCCCGGCGGCGCCGACCATGGTCTGCGGCGCGGCCGGATAGGGGCCGGCCTTGGCCCATTTCTCGGCGTCCTCGAGTTCCTTGTTGCAGGCGGCCATCGGGTCGGCAGGCGCGCTGCCGCCGCCGAAGAGGTCGTCCCAGAAGTCGCGCTGCAGTTTCGGCGCCGCGCTCTGCGGGCCGCCGGCCGCGGCCTGCTGGCCGACGTGGGTGAGTTCGTGGGCGAGCAGCTCCAGGCCGGCGTCGCTTTCGGGGGCGTAGCTGCCGGCGGAAAAGTAGACGTCGTTGCCGACGGTGAAGGCGCGCGCGTGCATCTCGGCGCACATCGCGTCGGCTTCGGCGTCGGTGTGGATGCGCACGGCGGAGAGGTCGCGGCCGAGCTGGGCTTCGAGCTTGGCACGGAGTTCGGGGTCGAGGGGGGTGCCCTGGCCCTGGCGGGCGGCGACGCGCTGTTCGGTTTCGGCGGGGGCGGTCTGGCCGGCGAGGGCGTCGGCGCTACCGGCGGCGGTCTGGCCGGCGAGGGCGTCGGCGCTACCGGCGGCGGTCTGGCCGGCGAGGGCGTCGGCGCTACCGGCGGCGGTCTTTGGCGTGTCGGCGGATTTTTCGGTGCCAGGGGCGGACGTGGCCTTCTCCGCCCCGCCGGCCGTGGCGGTGGCGGTTTTCTCCTCCTCCCCGGTCGCGGCGGCGCGCATCAGCCGGGGCGCGAGGACCTCCTTCTTCGGCGGGGTGATCGCGGGTTCGAGGCTGCCGCGCGGGGCGGCGCCGCTGCAGGCGGGGCAGGTGGCGCCGGTGCCGTCCTTGGGCGTGCGCAGCGCGCGGCGGACTTCGCCGGCGACCTGGTCGGCTTCCTTCTCGGCGGGATCGTCGGGGTGGCTGACGGCGAGTTTGGCCTGCAGGTAGCCGGGGGTGCCGGGGCGTTTTTCCTTGGATGTCCCGCCTTCGTTCGCGGCGGCGGGCGATGGGGTGCCTCCGCTTGCGGTCTGGTCGGCGGCCGGCTTGCCGTCCGCTTCCTTCTGTCCGGCGGGCTTGGCTGCGGGGGTGGCCGATGGCGCCTGTTTCTCCGGCGCGGTCTTGCGGCGCAGGCCGGCGGCGAGGCTGCTCATGCTGTGCCCCGCGCGTGCAGGAGCTGGGGCGGGGGCGTGCGGCCGATCTTGCGGTATTCCTCGATCAGTGCGGCGACGAGTTGTTCGGTGGCGATCGGATGAGTCGCGTCGCGGTCGTCCGCGGTGGCGGGATCGAGGGCCGCGGCCTGCAGTACGGCGTTGCGGATGTGGCCGCCGGGCAGTGTGCAGTAGCTCGCCAACTGGCGGCACAGGGCCGCGTCGGGGGAGCGCCGCCCGAGGTGCGATTGCCAGATGCGCAGGCGTTCCGCCACGCCCGGCGGTGGAAACTCGATGATGGTGTCGAAGCGGCGGGTGAAGGCGCTGTCGATGCGGCCGCGGCTGTTACTGGTTAGGACCACGATTCCTGGGTGCTGTTCGATGCGCGTGAGCAGGAAGTTGGTGAGCATGTTGGCGTAGCGCTCGCCGGTCTCCTTGCCTTCGCCGCGGCGGCCGAAGAGGGCGTCGGCCTCGTCGATGAGGAGGATCACGTCGAGCGCGGCGGCTTCGTCAAGGAGGCGTCCGAGGTTCTTCTCGGATTCGCCGATGTACTTGTTCATGACCGCGGAGAGGTCGACGCGGAAGAGCGGCGCGCCGAGGAGCGTCGCCAGGCGGCTCGCGGCGAGCGTCTTGCCGGCCCCGCTTTCGCCGCAGAACAGCGCCCGCACGCCCGGCACGGGGTCGGCGAGGCTCGCGCCGAGGCCGTCCGCGAGCGATTCGCGCTGGCGGCAGCGGGCAACGAGGGCGTCGAAGCGTTCGAGGAGCTCGTCGGGCAGCACCAGTTCGTCGGGGCCGATTTCGCGCGTGACCGGCTGCGCGAGCTGGCGCAGGCGTTCGCTGCCGAAGCCGGCGCGCGCGCGGCGCAGGTGGGCGAGGCCGGGGGCTTCGCCGCGCACGCGGGCGTCGAGGCGCACGCGCTCGGCGAGCGTGTGCACGGTGGGGCCGTCGAGCAGGGCGTGGCCGGCGAATTCGCGCAGGCGGTGGTCGTCGAGCGGTTCGGGGGCGTTTGTGTCGTTGGCTGCGAGGGCGCTGCGCCAGGCGTCGCGGCGTTCCTGCGGGGTGAGCGGCGGCAGGTCGATCTCGACCAGCGCGGGGGCCTCGATCGCGCCGTCGCGGCCGGTGACGAGGAGCAGCGGCACCGCCAGTGCGGGGTGCTCGGGCAGGACGTGGCGCTCGCCGGGGCCGAGCTCCAGCGCCAGCACCGGCAGCCAGCCGGCGTAGCGGCAGGCGGCGGCGAGTGCGGGCTGGCGGGTCCAGGTGGCGGCTTCCATCTGCAGCGGCGGGCGGCCGACGGCGGCGGCCAGCCGCGCGGCGGCGGCGAGTCCGGCCGCGCGGGCACCGCGGAACACGACGTGGCGCGTGGCGCCCGTGCGCAGCATGGTCGCGAGCGAGGGGAGCTGGTCGCAGAAGCTTTGCGGCAGCACGGCCTCGGTGACGGGCAGCGGGGCGGTGTCGCGCCAGGCGCTGGTGTCTCCGCACAGCAGCGCCCACAGTTCGGGGGCGGTGGCGAGCGTGCGGGTGGGCATGGGGCCGTCGCCGACGATGTCCAGCACGCCGGCGCGTACGAGGCGGTGGTTCGGGAGCGCGAGCGGGGCGAGCGATGCGCCGAAGAGGGTGTCGCTGGCCGCGGCGATGAGGTGCAGGCCGGGGCGCAGCGCGCCGGGCGACTGCAGCTCGGCGAGCGCGAGGTTGAGCAGGTAGCTCGATTCGTTCTCGCCGCACAGCGCGAGGGCGAACCATTCGTGGAGCTGCAGTTGCAGGTCGGCGAGGAGGCGCCCGAGCGGGCCGCGCAGCTCGGGGGCGGTGCGCGCGAGGGCGACGCAGGCGGCGTGCCAGTCGTCGCGCGGGGTGCCGAGCAGGGCGGCGAGGTTGTCTTCGCCCTGGCTCGCGGCGAGCGCGTCGAACACCGCGGAGGGGGTGCCGAGGGAGAGGCGCGCGAAGTGGGCGATGCCGGCATGGACGAAGGCGCGGGAGAGGCGGGCGCCGTCGAGGGGCGTGGCGGCTTGGGGGGCGGGGGTGGCGGGCGCGTTCATCGCGGGATCCCTCCGGAGTCGTAGTGGAAGCGCACGACGCAGCCGAGCCAGGGTAGCCAGCCGGGGTCGAGGTCTAGGCCGCAGCGGCGGATGTCGAGGTGAATTTCATTGAGGCGCAGATGCACGTCGAGGTGGCTCGCAGTGGCGCGCACGTGAGCGGGGCGTTCGGCGAGTGCGGCGGCGAGGGCGGTGTCGCCGTAGTGGCGCAGCGCGGCGTGATGCACCGGGGCGGGATCGGCGCCGGGGGGCAGGGCCGCGAGGGCGGCCACCGGGTCGTCGTCGGGGCGGACGTCGAGGTTCAGGGCGCAGGCGTCGGCGAGGAAGGCGGCGAGTGGGGCGTCAGGGGTGAAGTCCAGCCGGAGGGCGAGGCGCAGGAGTTCGCGCCAGCCGGCATGGGGTTCGGCGAGCGTCGCGCGCCAGTCACGCAGGGCCGGCAGGTTCAGTACGTTGAGGAGGAAGAAGAAACCGCCGCCACGGGTGTGGAAGTCCACATCCGCAGCGGGCGGAAGGACCGCGGGCGAGGCCGCGGTGGAGGAGACTCGGGATGGCGCGGTGGGCGGCGCGTCGGATGGTGCGTCCGCGGCTAGGTTGCCGTGGATCTTGGCGTTTGCAGTGGGTGCGGGTGGCGTGGCCCGTTGCGATGCGTCTTGTTTCGGCGAAGCGATCCGGGGGGCGCCGGTTTCGGTCGGGTCGGAGGTGGGTTCGCCGGCCTCGACGACGGTCTCGGCCGCCGTCCTTTGCGGTGCGCGCGAACTCGCGGTCGCCGGTTCGGAAGCGGGGGTGGGGCGGACGAAGGTCTCGGTCGTGGCCCGAAGGGCGTCGCCGGCATCGGTGCCGGCGAGTATTGCGGGGGTATGCGTCCACATCGCGAGGACCGCTTGCAGCACGACGCGCGGGTCGGAGGGGGGCAGGTCGTTGGGCAGCGATTGCAGGGACCGTAGGGCGGATGAGCCGAAGGGCGCACTTGGCCACTGCGCCGCCGCATGTAGGAGAGAGGGGGGGAATGCCGCCTCGCCAATTCCACCGTTGGACATGCGGCGGAAGGCGCTGCGCTTTTCCGCCCTACGTTCATGGGGGGTCGGATCCTGTGCGGCGGTGATCGCGGCTTGCCAGCCGGTCGCGCTGCCGATGGCGCGGAGCACTTCGTGCGCGGCACGCGCATCGAGGGTGCGCCACAGGGCCGGCAGGCTGTCGCGCAGCGCAGGGCGGTCGAGCAGGGTGGGGAGCGCGAGGGCGTCCTCGGCCAGCAGCTCGGCGAGCGCTTCGGCGGTGGGGCGGGCGAGCAAGGCCGCGCGGTGGTGCCACAGCCAGCGGTGTGCCGCGGTGCCCTTGAGGAGGTCGCGCACGAGGCAGGCGCGGTAGTCGAGGGCGTCGCGGAAGCGCACGGCCTCGGCGGCGTCGGCGGCGGGGCTCCACGGGTCGGCGGCGCGGCGGACGAGGTGTTCGGCGGCCGCGGCGGCGCGGGCGGGCAGCTCGGTGGCGGTGCCGCCGACGGCGACGCGGCGAATGACGACGATGGCGTCGTCGGCGGGCCAGTGTGCTCGCGCGAGCGTCGCCGGGAGCTGCCGCCGGGCGTGCTCGATGGCGGGGGCGGTGCCGCGCAGCACGACGCGGCCGATGTGGAGGTCGGCGGCGTTCATGGGCTGATGGCGGCCGTGCGGCGCGGAGGGTGTTCGTAGGGCGGGTGCAAGTCGCCATTCCGACACTTGGAGGTGCATCCGTCGCCGGGTGGCGGGATGCGCTGCGCTCCTCCCGCCCTACGGTTCGCGCTGTTCATTGCGTTTAGCCCCGGTTCAGCCCGCTGATGCGCAACGCGGTGTTGAGCACTGCGCCCGGATTGCGCTCGACCTCGGGGTCAAGGATGGTGGCGACCGAGGCGACGGTGCCCTGGTCGTCGTGGTCGTCGACGCGCAGGGTGGCGATGACGCGCTGGCTGTCGTCGAAGAGCTGCAGCAGGGTGCCGGGGGCGGCTTCGCGGTTGAGCGTGAGGCGCAGCGCTTCGCCGAGGCGGAAGCGCCCCGGGATGGTCTTGAGGCTGCCCTGGATGAGTTGCCGCGGGTCGTCGCTGGCGGCGAGCAGCAGGCAGGCGCGCACGAGGTTGCGCATCGCGGTGCGGGCGACGCCGGAGGCGTCGGAGTCGAGCTGGCGGAACCACCAGGCGACGAGTTCGACGAGCGTGCGTATGCCGTTGAAGTCGCGCTCCTCGGCGTCGGCAATGCCGGGCCAGCGTTCGGGGGTCTCGACGGCGAGGCGGTTGGCTTCGGCCAGGGTGGACCATTGCAGCCGGATCGACGGGGCGATGGTGCGCAGGCGCGCGAGGAGGCAGCCGGCGGCGGCGTCGAGGCGCTGGTGCAGCGCGCGTGCGGGGTCGCGCAGCAGCGGCGAGGGGATCGCGAGGAGGTCGTCGAGCGCGAGGATGGCGCTGCCCTGGCGCTGCAATTCGCTGAGCGCGCCGGCATTGAAGGGGCGGGCGGCGACCTCGCGCACGAGGGCGTGGTTCTGCTGCACGAGGCTGGTGAGGACGGGGGTTTCGGCCGTGAGGGCGCGGTTGAGGCGCAGCGTGAGCTTCTGGCGGCGCGTGTCGACGAGGCCGGCGAGGATCGCGCGGCCGGGCAGCAGGTGGCCGAGCGGGCGCAGGCTCGCCCAGTCGCCGGCGGGGATGTCGTAGACGGCTTCGATGAAGGGGCCGAGCGCGGCGGGCAGCGCGGTGTCGCGGTTGGCGCAGCCGGGGACCAGGTCGTCGGGGGAACTCGGGCGCAGGTCGAGCGGGTCGGGCAGGGTGCGGCCGAGCGGGGTTTCGCGCACCTTCACGTAGAACAGGCCGCGGTGGCTTTCGATGACGCGCTTGCGCTCGGCGTAGGCGGCTTCGATCTCGCGCCAGTGCTCGGCGAGCAGGCGCTGGGCGACGGCATAGTCGTCGAGGGCCTCGGTGCGCTCGCGCTCGCGCACGTCGAGGGTCCGGATCTCGCCGGGGATGTCCGCTTCGAGGGCGGCGAGGCGTGCGCGCAGGTCTTCGAGCGCCTGCTGGTGGCGGCGCCGCAGCGTGGTCAGCGCGCCGCGCAGGGCCTCGATCTTGCGGATGTCGTCGGCGACGACCTTGCCGGCCGCGAACAGTGCCGATTCGTCGTTATGGGCCGTGCCGTCGGGGCCGGTGTCGCCGGGGCGGGGAATCGCGAGGTCGAGCTTGGGGCGCAGCAGCACGCCTTCGGTGCTGTGCAGGTCCGGCGCGACGAGCAGGCGGAAGGGGCGCGCCTGGCTGTCGTCGTCGATCACGCCGAGGCGGCGCAGCTCCTCGGGCTTCAGGTAGTCGTCGAGGAAGTCGCACAGGCGGTCGATCAGCGATCTTGCCTGGTTCTGGCGCGCGTTGGCCTTGTCGCGCAGGTCGAGGAGGTCGCGCCGCACGTTGAGGAAGCTGTCGCGGATCAGCTCGACGTGCGACAGCATGCCCTTGCCCGTGGTCGGGGCCTTGCTGAAGACCGGGTCGGTGAGCGGTTCCTTGGGCTGCGCCTCGAACTGCAGGCCGGCGAGGGCGGCCAGCGTGCCGGCCGAGATCGTCGGCTCCATCTGCACGGCGCCCGAGAGGTCGAGGAGTGGCGCGTCGGCGGCGAGCTTCACTTCGGTGAATTCCGTGGCGTTGGCCGTGAAGCGGTTGAGGATGTCGCTCATGACGGGTTCTCCGTGGTGGCTTTGGGCACGAAGTTCGCCTTGGTGGTCCAGCGCACGAGCTTCGCGCCGAGGCCGTCGCCCGGTACGCCGCCGGCGAGCGCGCTGAAGGACACGGTCAGCGCGTCGAGCTGCTGGCGCTGCAGGCCGAGGAAGTCGTTGACCTCTTCGAGCAGGCGGAAGCTCTTGTCCAGGGCGGCTTCGAGATGGCGGATGTCGGCGCGCAGGTCCTCGCGCTGGCGCAGCAGGCCGTTGCCTGCGGGCTGCTCGTCGGGGATCTGCTCGTAGTCCTCCGGCGCGGGATGCGGCTCGGCGACGTGGCTGGCATAGGGTTCGGGCAGCTCGCTGCGGTTCGCGACGGCGTCGACGTGGGTGACCAGCGCGTGGGTCAGCATCAGCGGCGCGGCGATGACCGGCAGGGTGCGGGCGCGATTGACGACGAGGCGGGTGCGGTACTGGTCGGGGTCGGGCGGCGCCGTGGGGATCAGCGCGGGGGCGCGCAGGGCCTGCAACTGCTGGGCGCTGAGGCCGTGGAAGAGCGCGAACCACTGCTTCTTCCACATTTGGTAGGCGCGCGTCGCCGCCTCGGCGCGGCGGAAGAGTTCGTCTTCGAGCCTGGTGTCGCGCTGCGGCAGGTCGAAGAGGTCGCGCCGGTAGTCGAGGTCGGGGATCGCCAGCAATAGCCGGATGCGTTCGCCCAGGCCGTGGATGAGGTCCACCGTGCCGCGCGCGAGTTCGTCGGCGACGACGCCTTCGATCGTGTTGGCGGGAACGGGCGCGAGTTCGACCTGCAGGTCGGCGGGCAGGAAGGCGAGCGTCGGCGTCTTGCCGGCGGGGTTGCGCAGCAACGCGGCGGGGAGCGGGCCGGCGGCGGGCAGGTAGTCGAGGCCGAGGAGCTCGGGCAGCGTCTGCGTCGGCACGTTGGGCAGCGGGTCGCGGTGCTCGCGCTGCCAGCTTTCAAGTGCGGCAACCGTGTGGGCGAGCAGGGTGTGGGCGGCGGCGTCGGGCTCGGCGAGCAGCCGCCCGGCGAGCGGATCGAACCAAACCGGGAGCTTGCCGACCACCTTCACGAGGCCCAGCGGCACGGCGCCGGAATCCTCGCGGAAGGGTGACTCGCGCAGGAGGCGCGCGCCGATGCGGTTGGCGGCCTGGCGCTGCGGCATCGCCATCAGGCGCGGGCTGCCGGCGATGCGTTGCAGTCCCAGCAGGCACACGGTCTCGATGCGGCGTTCGCGCAGCGGGTCGGGCTCGGTGCGGGTGCAGGGCTCCTGGTCGGTGGGGTCGTCGATCGGCTCGACGGCGCTGCGGAGCGTGACGAGGAAGAGGCCGTCGCGCAGCGGTGTGTCTTGGTCGCGCTCGGCCTGCGCGGCGAGGTCGGTCCAGGCCTGGTCGAGTGGGTAGAAGAGGCGGATGAGCTGCCCGGCGGCGCCCACCGCGAGGCCCGGCTGCACGCGCACGCGGGTGTCGGCGCCGCTGCCGAGGAAGGCGCAGGGCAGGCCTTCGACGATGCCCGGCGCGAGGCTCGCGAGCAGCGGTGCGATGCGGTCGTCGACATAGGCCTGCAGGCGCTCGAACTCGCGTTCGCCCAGCGCGCGGCCGGGGAAGAGGTTGAGCCGGCGCGGATCGTCGGCGCGTTTTTCCGGGTCGTGCAGGCGGATCTCGACCGGCACGCGCGGCAGCAGCGTCAGCGCCGGGCGCCGCGCGAGGGCGGCGAGCAGGCTGGGGGATAGGAAGTGAGGTGAGAGAAAGGACGGGGTGGCCATGATGACTCAATGCCTCCTGCTTATTTGCGCCTGCATCCAAGCGATCGCGCAAAACCATGAAGGACGTAGGGCGGGAGGAGCGCAGCGCATCCCGCCAATCCGAACGCCGGAGGCCGAATAAACGCCGCGTGGCGGGATACGCCTTTGGCTCCTCCCGCCCTACGGTTCGGCATCGCTTGCGTTCTCATCACCCGACGACCCGCTTCCACAGTTCAAGCTGCGTGCCGGTGAGGCCGAAGTTGGGCCCCTCCTCCAGGAAGAACTTCGCCATGTCGAGGTCGCCGGCGGCGTCGAGGAAGCGGTCGCGCAGCTTCTCGAACACGCCGAGGTCGAAGCGCGCGAGCGCGGGCATCGTCGGCCACAGCGCGGGATCCAGGCGGCGGTCGGCCAGCCCGACGATCTGCACCGCGGCGATGCGTGCGCGGTCGTTGCCGCCGATCATCGTGTCGGCGGTGGTGGCGGCCTTGATGCCGGAGTCGCCGGCGCCGCGCGCGCGGGCGAGGAGCGCCAGTGTCAGTTCGGTGGCGAGGTTGCTGGTCTGCGCCGCTTCGAGTTTGAGCTGCTCGATCGTCGCGTTGGCGTTGGCGAGCTGGGTTTCGAGCGTGGCGATGCGGGCGCGCAGGGTCGCGATTTCGTTGTTCGCCGCGGCGAGCGCGTTCTGCAACTCGGCGATACGGGTGTTCGCGGCGGCTTCGCGCGCGAGGCTGGCGTCGAGCTTGGCGCGCACGTCGGCGAGTTCGGCGCGGGTGGTTTCCAGCGCGGTGCGGGTCGCATCGAGCTCGGCCTTGAGCTTGGCGATCTCGTCGCGCGCGGCCAGCAGGTCGGCGTCGGTGCCGCCGGCCGCTTCGAGCTTGGCGAGGGCGTCCTTGAGTTGGGCTTCGAGTTCGGCGACGCGCAGCTTCGCGGCGTCGAGCTGGGCGGCGAGGGCCGCACGTTCCTGCTCCAGCGCGGCGGATTTCGCGCGCTCGGCTTCCAGCGCCGTGGCGAGTTCCTCGATGCGCTGCTTGAGGGTCTCGTCGATCGGTGCACTGGTGGTCTTCAGGCGTTCGATCTCGGCGCGCGCGGCGTCCAGTTCGGCTTTCAGCGCGTCGATGCGGTCGCTGGCGGCTTCGAGTGCGTTGGCGAGGACCGCGGCGTTGCGGTCGTCGGATTTGAGGGCCTCGATCTCCTTCTGCGCGGCCGCGAGCGCGAGCCTGAGGCGTTCGATCTCGGCCAGCGCGTCGGCCGGCGTGCCGCCCCCGGCGGCGGCGAGGGCCTTTTCGAGTTCGGCGATGCGGACCTTGAGACGCGCGATCTCGGCTTCGAGCGCGGCGCGCGCCTCCTCGGCGGCGTCGACGTCCTCCAGCGCGGCGTCGAGCTGCTCCTCCAGCGCTGCGGCATCGGGCGGCAGCGCGGAGCCGGGCGGCGGCAGCGTCATGCCGAGCGCCAGCACGACGGCACTGACCGCGGTCTCGGCGGTGCGCGGCGGGCGGCGCACGAACATCAGCTCGGACGGATTCAGCTCCGCCCAGATCGCGCGCCACACGTCGGCATCGGTGTCGACGCGGTGGATCGGGGCCTGCGGCAGGATGCGCAGCGCGAGGCGGTCGAGGCGCGCGAGGCGGCCGAGCGCGCGCGGCACGACCTCGGCCGGCGCTTCGAGCTGGCGGGCGCGCAGCGCGAAGGCGGTGTCGCTCATCGGCACCAGCACCATGATGTCGCAGTCGGCGTCGCGCTCGAGGTCGATCGGCGCGAGGTGGGCGGAGTCGGCGAGCACGGCGGCGAGCTCGGCGCGGCGCACCGGCGCGATGCTGACCTCGTAGTCCTTGGGGAAGAACTGCTGGCGGCCGCCGATGGGGTCGACGCAGTCCTGCGGGATCGGCCCCCACGGCGGCAACACGCGGAAGTACTGGCTGGCGGCGAAGGCACCGCGGAGTCCCGCGCTCTGGCGGCTCGCGAGCACCGCCTGCATGAGTTCGAGGTAGTGCGTCGCAAGATCCTGCTGGATCGCGTTGGGGGTGTTCAGCGCGCGTTGCGGGCGGCGCAGCAGGCCGCGGTCCAGCCACAGGATGCGGCCGCGCTCGACGGCGATGAGGCCCAGCGGCACGGCGTCGTCGGAGGGCAGCGCGAGGCGCTCGCCGCCGGACAGGAGTTCCCGCGCGAGGGTGGCGCGCACGGCGATCTCGTCCTGGCGCGGCAGGGGCAGCGGAAGCGGCATCAGGCGCAGCTCGACCCCTTCGGCCCAGGCGGCGACATGCGGGCGGCGCGGCGCGGCGAGGTCCTTCGGGAAGGCTTCGGCGACGCCGTCGACGACCTCGGCATGGGTCAGCGCGAGTGCGTACAGGCCGCGCGCGTAGCTGCGGAAGCGGCCGTCGTTGAGCGTCGCGATCAGGCCGCTGTTGAGCAGGTCGATCGTCAGCGGCTGGTTGTTGAGCTGCAGCACGCGGCCCGAGGGGGCGATGGCGATGCCGGGCTCCACCTGCAGGACGTGGCCGGCGCGCAGGCTCAGCTCGAGTCCGCGCACGATGCCGGCGCCGAACACCTGGCCCAGCTCCAGCAGGCGCTCGTCGAGGTAGATCTGGTCGCGGTTGAGGTCGGAGGCCTTGAGCAGCTGGCCGTCGAAGTAATTGGTGCGCGACAGCAGCGGGTCGATGCTGGAGATGCGCTCGCCGGCCGCGTTGGTGGTGCCGATCCGGAGCGGAGTGAAGCGGATGTTGGCCATGGCGGTTCCCTTTTAGGCGCGGATCAGCCGGGCGAGCGCGGCGGCGTTGAAGAGGAAGGGGCGCACGAGGTTGTCGACCTCGATGCGGCGCGGATTGACGATCAGGTCCGGCTCGGGCGCGGGTGGCGTGAGGCGGATCGCGATGCGTGCGAGCAGCGTGCGGGCGAGCACCGCGGGGTCGGTGAGGAAGGCCTGGCGCGCGACCAGCGCCTGGTTGTCGTCGCCGAGCGAATGCAGCAGGCGCGCGCCGAGTTCGAGCTGGGTGCGCGCGGCGCCGGCGGCGGCCTCGACCTGCGCGCGCTCGCGCTCGCCGAGGTTCGCTTCGATCTCGTCATAAGGCTTGATGCGGCTGTGCGCGGCGAAAAGGTGTTCCTCGGTGGGCGCGTCGTCGGGGCGCTCGGCGACGAGTTCGAACAGCACGCAGTCGGCGACGCGGCTGGGCTGCACCGGGTCGGTGCCGGCATTGACCTCGGTCGCGAGCACCGGTTGCAGGCCGCTGGGGCAGTCCTGGTAGCGCATCGTGACCTTCAGCCACAGCAGGTTGTCGGCCGCGGCGTAGCCGTCGCGGATCAGCGCGCCCCACAGGTCCTCGTCCTCATGCTGGGCGGTGAGCCAGGCGCCGAGATCGACGCAGTAGGGCTCGGGCACGCCGATCTCGCGCCCGAGGCCATCGACGCCGACGCCGGGGCTCACGACGAGGCGCACGCGCACCGGGTCGGTGTCGTTGCCCGGATCCTCGGCGCGGATGCTCACGCGCAGGCCGGCGACCGTGCCGGCGCCGTGCAGCCAGTAGCCGTGGCGCGTCGCGCGGCGCCGGTGGTAGTCCTGCTCGGCGCGCGTCGCCTCCAGCCCGAGCAGCATGCCGGGCTCGTAGCTCACGCGCTTTAGCGCCTCCTCGAAGCGGCCGTCGCCGGCAAGGCTCGCGTCGCAGTTGTCGTCGGGCTCGCTCACTGGATTACCCTCCATTCATTTCGGCTGATTCGGCGTGCCACAATCGGGCGCGGGGGATCCGCGGATCCACGTAGGGCGGGAGGAGCGAAGCGCATCCCGCCACTCCGGCGGTTGGTGCTTGACCGGAGGCCGCGTGGCGGGATGCGCCTTCGGCTTCTCCCGCCCTACGGCCCTGTCGTGCGGTCTCGGGTTGCGGGTTCATCGCCGTGCTTCCTGGTCGGTCGCGTCGATCGGCACGGCGTGCTCGGGATCGAGGGCGACCGGGTTGTGCAGCAGATCGCCGCGGCCCAGGCGGGTGCGGTCGAGCACCACGGGTCGGGGCGGCGGCTGGGTTTCAAGCCAGGTGTCGATGCCCAGCAGCGGCGACAGGCCCAGCACGAAGGGGTGGTCGCTCGTGCGGATCGCCCATTGCACGGTCGCCGGCACGAGCGACGGCAGCGCGTCGCGCACGACCGCGGCGAGGCGCTTCGCCGGGCCGTGCAGGATCACCGTCATGCGCCGCGAGGCCTCGTCGAAGAAGCGCGCGACGACTTCCGCCTCTCCCTTGCGCTCGGCCACTTCCGGCGCGAACAGCGCGAGGAATTCGCGTGACTGGTCGTCCGACAGGATCAGGCTGTCGCCGACGATGCTGTTGCCGGAGAGGCCCGTGCCGAGCGTCAGCGGGTGGTCGCGGTCGTCCATGTCGATGCCGAGGATGGTCGCCATCGTGCGGCGCAGGCGGAAGTGCTCGACCGGGATCACCGCGCCGCGCGCGACCGCGCCGTCGGTGAGGATGTCGAGCGCGAGCAGCAGCCCGCGGTAGCTGCCGTGCGTCTGCAGCATCGCGCCCTGCGCGGCGAGCCAGCGGCGGCGGCGCGCGTCGGGCCAGTGGCGCGGCAGCGTCGTGCCGAGCAGACCGGCGAGCCAGGGCAGGCGCTCGCTTGGCGTCGCGGCGGGGTCGAGCAGGATTTCGCTCGCGGCGATGCGGTCTTCGAGCGGCGTGAGCAGCCCCTCGAAGCTCGCCAGCAGGCGTTCGCGGAAGTCGGCGCCGTTGGCGGTGATCGGGTCGGCGTCTTCGAGCGGCAGCGGGCGTTCCTGCTGCTGAAAGTGGTCGGGCAGGTAGTGGGTCTGCCACGAGAAGCGCGGGTAGTAGACGCGCAGCGCGAAAATCGCCGGGCTGTGGCGGCCGTCGCCGTGCAGCGTGATGCGCAGGCGCAGGTAGCGGCCGCGCACCTCGCGCACCGCGCCGTTGCTGCGCTGGAGCAGCAGTTCGTACAGGCCGGCGTGGCCCGCGTGGTCCTCGCCCTGCGGGGCGCGGCCGGGCGCGAAGGGGAGTTCCGAGGCGTGCGGCGTGAGCACCGGCTGCGGCTGCGCGATCCACTCGTCGGGCAGGTCATCGCGGTCGTCGCCCGCCTGCACGGCGAAGTCGATGCGGCAGCCGGGCGGGACGCAGGCGTCGAGGCACAGGCGGTCCCACAGCGTGTCGGGCATCGCCGAGTCGAGGATCTCGGTCAGCGTGACCGTGCCGCGCGGCGCGAAGTGCGCCTGGGCGAGGCGGTAGAGGCGGATCGGGCCGTCTTCGGTGAGCGTGCGCGGCGCCCCGTCGCGGTGGCGGACGAAGCGCACCGCTGCGGGCAGCGGGGCCTCGGAGCGGCGCGGCCAGCGTTCGGCGAGGAGTTCTGCAGCGGTGGCTTCGTCGTCGTCCGGCAGGGCGAACAGCGGGCAGTCTCGGCGTTTGCCGCGCTCGGCGCCTTCCTCGAAGGGCAGGAGCAGCAGGAAGCGTCCGTCGCCGATCGCGGCGAGGTCGGTCGCCAGCGGAAGGTTGTCCGGCAGGCGATGGATGCGGAAGTCCTCCGTCGGGCCGGCGGCGAGCGCGCGCGTGAACACCTGCATGCGCGGCGCGTCGGTGGTGCTGTCGGTGGTTTCGCACAGCACGTAGAGGCGTTCGTCGTCGGCGGCGAGGCCCAGCAGGCCGCCGTGCGCGGGCAGGTCGACGTCCCACAGCAGGCGCAGCGGATCGGGGTTGGCCTGCAGCGGCTCGAAGCGCTCGGGGCGGCCGACGTAGGGCTGAGGCAGCGGCGCACCGACGGCGAGCCCGAGGCGCGTCTCGCCGAGCAGCCACACGCGGTCTGCGCCGGTGGTCGCTTCGACGCAGGCGCGGCGCGGCGCGAAGGGCAGCGTGCAGCGGGTCTGCCAGCGGCGGCGCAGATGCACGGCGGTGAGGCCGTTGGTGACGCCGCCGTCGCTCCACGGCAGCGCGACCAGCCCGCTGCCGCCAAAGGCGACGTCGGTGAAGCGGCCGGCGGGGGCATCCACCGGATCGAGCACCAGCGCTTCGAGGTCGGGCGCGCCGGTCTCGGCGTCGTCGAGGGCGGCGAGCACGGGCTGCCAGTCCGCCGGGGCGCTCGCCGGCCAGCGCAGCGCACATTCGAAGCGCAGGCCGTCGGCGGACAGCCGCCCGAGCTGGCCGTGGTCGTCGAGGATCAGGGGCATCGCCGCGGCCAGCAGCTCGCGTGCGCGCGCCGGTGGCATCTGCGGCAGGCGCGGCGCGTCCTGGCGCGTCAGCGTGAAGGCGCGCTGCTCGACGTCCCAGCTGCACTGGCGGCTTGCGTTGCGGAAATCCGCGGCGCCGTCGAGGAGCAGGAAGCGGGTGCCGTTGCTGTTCATCGGGCGGCTCCGGGGGGGGCGAAACGCGCCGTCAGTGCAGACTCGACGGCCGCGTGGCGGGATGCGCTGCGCTCCTCCCGCCCTACATTCTTGCCTCCGAGGTGCTTGTCGGCACCCCGGACCCCGTAGGGCGGGAGGAGCAACGCGTATCCCGCCAATCCACACCTCGCGATCCGCGCAGCGGTCGCGTGACGATATTCGAGGCGCATGGTGGCCATCGTCCTCATCGCCTCAGCACAGATCCGGAATCACCGGCACCGGCACGGCGCGTGCGGTGTCGTCCTCGGGCGGGCGCCCCGGGCCGAAGCCGCGCGGCGGGGCGGGGCGGTCTTCGCCCGGGCGGATCGCGACGGCCATCAGCTCCGGCAGCTGGAAATCCAGCAGCGGCAGGGCCTGCGCGCCGGTGAGTTCCAGCCACACCGGCGGGTTCTGCTGCTGGTCCTGGTAGAAGAGACGCAAGGCGTTCACCGCCTCGACGCCGTCGACGCGGCCGGCCTGGGTGCGCAGCTCATTGATCTCGACCGCCTTGCCGCGCGGCCAGCCGGCGCCGCGCGGGCCGCCCGGGGGCAACGCCCACAGGTAGCGCAGCAGCGCGCGCTCGACCTCCGCATGCACCTGCTGCTCGGTCGCGGGATCGACGACTTCGAGCGACACCGCGACCGCGACCGGCACGAACTGCGGCGACAGCACGTAGAGCTCGGTGCCGAGCATGCAGCGCGCAGAGAGGTAGTCATGCACGTCGGCCAAGAGTCCCGCGTTCGGGCGCGGCGCGGCGGCCATGGCCTGCGGCGCCGGCGGCATCACGAACACGGCGACGACGCCGGGGACGTTGCGGCGCACGGCGGTGAGGCTCGCGCCGGGGAAGAAGCCCGCCACCGCCTCGGCGCGCGCGACGGGGTTGATCGGGTTGTCGCGCGCGATCACGCCGAAGTCCTCGGCGGTGACGGCGCGGTCGCGATGGCTGAGGAAGGCCGGGATGCGGCGCTCGGCCTCGTCCAGCGTCTCGGCGTCGACGCCGCCGCGGGTGGGCCATTCGTGGCGCAGCGCGAGGCGGGCGCTGCTGCCGTGGATCTCCTTGATGCTGTCGGGCGGCAGGTTGCCCTTGGCGCCGCCGCCGTGGCGGTAGAAGGCCGCGCGGATGCGGGCGTTGGCGGGCGGACGCTTGCCGCGGATGCCGTCGCCGAAGCGCACGCTGCCGTCGGCGGCATCGACGACGAAGACGGTGTCGTCCGGCCCGCTGCCGGCGAAATGCGCGACCCGCGTCCAGGGACGGAAGGCGTGCAGGTGCTCGACCTCGACCTGCACGCTGGCGAGTTCGACGTCGGCGTGCGGCAGCTCGAAGCGCTGGTCCGGGCGGCCGGTGCCGGCGCCCAGCACGATGTCGCGCGCGATGCCCTGGCCGATCACGTCGACGGCATTCACGCCGAGGTAGCCGAGCGCGAGGTTCGGCTCGTCGGCGCAGGACACGCGCAGCCAGAAGAGGAGCTGACCGGGGCGCAGGTCGGCGGGGGCTTCGGGCGGGGTGTCGCCGAGGCCGGCGAACTGCGGGTCGAGGGCGGCGGTGGCGCGCAGCAGGTCGGCGTTGCGCGGCAGGCGCAGGCGCGCGACGCCGGTCTTGCGTCCGCCGGCCGAGCTGTCGGCGATGACTTCGAGCGGCAGGTACTGCACATTCTGCGGCGCGTTGTCGGGGTCGGGCCACCACGCGAGCTCCCACGCGAGCTTGCGCGGCCGCAGTCCGGTCGCAAGGAGCCCCTCGAGTTCGGTGAGGGGGGCGAGTCCGACGTTCAGCACGATGCCGGCGAGCTCGCGCCGCACGAGGTCCGCCTGCGCGACGAAGGCGGGCTTGGCGAGGCTGATGCCGAGGTGGAAGGCGCCGTCGCGCGTGCCGGCGGTGGTGAGTGCGTCGTGGCCGGGCACCAGCGTCACCGGGCGGAAGGCCGCCGGTTCGACACCGTACTGCGCGCGCAACTGGTCCAGGCTGATGCCCTCCGCGGCAAGGGCGGCTTCGTCGAGCGTGCGTTTCACCACGACGCGCAGCGCGAGCGGGGTCGGCTGCACCTCGCCGACCGTCGAGAAGCTCGTCGTGCCGGCCTTGAGCGCCGATTCGGTGGCGATCAGCGGCGGCAGCGAACGGCCGGAGGCGTCGATGCTGACGATGCCGGTCGCCGGCCGCGCCGGGCGCAGCGGAATCTGCAGCAGGTTCAGGAAGGCGAGGCGCTGGCGCTCGGGAATCTGGTTCGCGCGGTAGATGACGGTCTCGGTGAGCCACGCGAAGAGATCGACCAGCGCATGCACCGGATCGCCCGGCGCGAGCGGCGCCATCTCCGGCACGTGGCGCCCGAGGCGGGCCTGCAGCTCGGCGACCAGCTCGTCGAAGCGGCGGTCGTCGAGGTCGGGGACCGGGAATTGCCCAAAAAGTGAAGTGGGAAGCGCCATGGGTTCGGTTCCCTCGTTACATGGGGCGGGAAGGCCGGGTGTCGGTGGGAGCGGCTTCAGCCGCGAATGGACGCCGATTCGCGGCTGAAGCCGCTCCCACTGTCATCCTTCCTGCGGGTTGCGATGTCTTCATGCGCTTCACCCCAGATCCAGCGCCAGTTCGAGCGTCTCGCGACGGCCGTCGGCGAGCAGGCGGTAGCGCACTTCGAGATTCACGTGCGACAGGCGTTCGCGGTCGGGCACCGCGCGCACCTCCTCGATCGTCACGCGCGGTTCCCAGCGCGTCAGCGCACGCAGTGCGGCATCGGCGATCAGCGCGCGGGTGGTTTCGTTGTTCGGGTGGTGGATGAAGTTGCGGATGCCGGCGCCGAACTCGGGGCGCATCAGGCGCTCGCCGGGGCGCGTGAGCAGGATGTTGAGCATCACCTCGCGCACGCTCGCATTGCCGCGCCGCCATTCCGGGGTGCCATCGTCGGCGAGGCCGGCGAGCAGCGGAAAACTCGTGAGCAGGGATTCGGGAGTCGGCATCGTCATTGACCCTTATTTGCCTTTCAGCGCCTTCAGGCACAGCCGCGGCAGCGCGAGGAAGGCCCACGGCAGCCAGCCGAGGAATAGGTTCAGCAGGTTGATCACGACCATCAGCATCAGCATCGCGCACAGCGTGATCGCCGGCAGGCTGAAGCTGAAGCTCCAGCACGCGCCGGAGCGGTTGCCCGGGCCGTCGCCCTTCATGTCGATGCCGGGGCTGATCTTGCGCAGCACGTCGGCGAGCGACTTCGGCGCCAGCATCGCGACGCCGCGCGGCAGCCCGCGCTTGAAGTCGTCGAGCGAGGGCAGGATCACGGTGGTCGGGCGCTGCGCGTCCGGGTCGAACGGCGAGGCGATGCGGAACATGCGGCTCGCCGGGCCCCACGCGACGCGCTCGCAGCCGCAGTCGTCGGCCCAGCGCACGAAGGGGACGGCGACGAAGCGGTCGCCATCGGTCTGGCCGTAGCGCGGTAGCGGCAGGCCGTCGTCGAAGCGCACCTGCGCGCGCGCCGTGCGCAGCGCGACGAGGCTGCGCAGATCCTGCGCCTGTTCTTCGGTGAGAAGCAGGCGGTCGTCACGCGTGCCGCCGAAGCCGTCGGGCAGCGCGACGCTGCCGGCAATCACCTCGCGGCGCACGATGCGCGCGAAGAGCTCGACCAGTGCCGGCGCGCTGCGGTCGAGCCAGGTCAGCACGGTCTCGCCGGATACCTGCACGGGCTGCGGCAGGATGTTGTCCGCGAAGACGCGCCACTCGATGCGGTGGAAGCGCAGCTGCCCGAGCAGGGTGCGCAGGCCGGCGTTGTCGCCGTCCGTCGCATCGTTGGTGCGGAACTGCGCGACCAGCGTCTGCAGCAGTTCGATGAAGCCGACGGTTCCGACGCCGTTGTCCATCACCAACCCGTCATTGTTGTCCCACGCCTTCGCGCCGCGGCTGCCGAGCGGCCAGGCGTGCTCCAGGCCGAAGTCGGGCACCTCGGTGCCGTTCGCCTGCGGCAGCGGCGCATCGGCGATCTCGCGCGCGGAGCCGCCGAGCGGCAGGTAGCCCCACAGCAGCGTGTGGCTGCGTTCGATCCCGCGCGCGTCGCGGCGGCGCACCAGCAGCGGGTGCAAGGGCACGACCTCCTCGCCCGAATAGGGCGGCTCGGGGAAGCGCTGCGGCAAGAGCCCGCGCGCGGTGAGCCGGCGCACGTCGTCGGGGTCGTGATCGGGAATCTCGCCGTTGCGCCAGCCCACCGGTTGGCCGTCCGCGATCATCCAGCGCTGCGGTGTGCCGTCGGCGGGCACGCGGCGCACGACCATCCCCGCGCCGACGATCTTCTTCGGGTCGAAGGCCGGCGCGCCGGGTGCGGCGCACTGCACTTCGGCGCACACGAGGTAGAAGCTGCGGTGCATCGGCAGGCGCAGCGTCGGTTCGTCCTTGAAACGGCCGAAGCGGTCCTCGCGGAACCAGGGCTGCGCGGCGGTGCCAATGAGCCGGCCGGCCTGCGCGTCGTTGAGAAAGCGCGCCACGAAGTCCTCGTCGAGGTAACGGTGTAGCGTGAGGCCGTCGCCGTCGTTGGCGAAGAAGGGGACCACCACGCGCGGTTGGTGCGCGAGCGCCGGCCCAGCGGCCTTGAGGGCACGCATCGGCCGCTCGGCGAGGAGGGCGGTCTCGGTGGTCGTCACCATATGTTCCCCGCCCCCGGCGTGTAGCTCGACGAGATCACCGCGTTGCTGATCAGCGTGTCGCACTGCACGACGCCGGAAAACTTGCTCATGCCGGCATCGACCTTGACCATGCCCGCCGACACCGTGACCTGGGCGGCCTCGATCTTCACGACGCCGGAGCCGGTGACCTTGATATTCCCCGGCGACATCTCGACCTTCTCGCCGCCCTGTTCGATGGTGACCTTGCCGCCGCCCTGGTCGGTGATCGTGAGATGGTTGCCGGCCGGCGTCTCGATCTTCACCTTCGGTTCCTGGTCGTCGAGCAGCACCTTGATGCCGGCCGGGCTCTGCACAAAGTAGCGTTCCTCGACCGGGCGCGCGTCGTCGGGTTGGCTGCTGCCGCCGCTCCACACCGCGCCGAGCACGATCGGCAGGTCGGGGCTGATGAAGGCGACCACGACCTGTTCGCCCTGGCGCGGCAGCAGGCTCACGCCGTAGCCGCTGCCGGCGCTCGGCACCATCACCGCGGCCCACACCTCCAGCCCGGTCGCCGGCAGGCGCAGCTTCACGCGGCCGCGGTTGTCCGGGTCGGCGTTGTCGAGCACGACGCCGAGGTGCAGATCCTGCAGGAGGCCGGGGCTGTGGCGTCCGCTCATGGGTTCCAGTCCGGGCGTTCGACGCGCAGGCGCGTGGACAGCCCCTGCGCGTTGTCGAAGTGATGCCAGCACTCGGCGATGCGGTAGCGCCCGGCGAGCCGCGGCGACACGCCGGCGAGCTCGACCTCGCGCCCGACACCCAGCTCGGGCGTGCCGGTGCAGACGATCTCGCCGTGCAGGAAGCGCTGCGCGTCGCGGCGGAAGGCGCCCTGTGCGAGCGAGTCGGCCTCGGCCTGCGTGCGGGCGAAGGGATGCGGGCGCGGCGAGCGGCCGTCCCAGCCAAGCTCGGCGAGCGTCGCGGCCGCAGTGCGACCCGAAGGCGCCGGCGACAGCGACGCACTGCTGCCGCTCGCGGCGGCGTCGGAGGCGAGGTTGTAGCCGTCCGCGAGCACCTCGCGCGGCTGGCGGTTGAGGTCGGCGATGATGCGGATGCGGCGTGCATTGGTGCCGGCGTCGATGCGCACCGGGTTCGCGTCCGCCTCCTCGGAGCGCGCGCGAAGCCGTCCGCCCTGCATGCGCACGGGGATGTCGTGGGGCCCCAGCACGCGCAGCAGGAAGGCGAGATGGCTCTCGTTGTGCTGCAGCCAGTCCGCGCTGCCGGCTTCGACGCTGACGTCGGCCTGCAGCCCGGCATCGCTGGCGATCTCGCGCACCACGTCGGCGAGCGACTTGTTCTCGAACACCCGGCTCGCGCGGCTGCGGGCGAGCTTGTGCAGCGGATCCTCGGCGAGGATCACGAGCTGCGGCGCGCCATCGCCGTAGCGCTCCTCGAAGGCGGTGATGTCGCCGGAGAACACCGCGCTCTCCGCCGTCTCGCCGAGCAGGAACTCGATGCGGCTGCCCAGACGCAGGTCGAGGAAGGGATAGCCCGGCTCGCCACCACTGGCCGGCCCCCAGTTGATCACCCGCAGCTCCGCGCTCGCCATGCCGCTCGCCGGCAGATGCACCGACAGCGCGGCCGCCGCCTCGCCCAGCGCGGGGCGGTCGCTGCCATCCACGCGCATGCGTGGCCGGGCGCTGACGAGGGCGGGATTAGCGGGCATCCCTGACGTCCTCCCTGCCGCGGCCGCAGCAACGTTCGCAATCGTTCGCGGACGCACGGACTCGTAGGGCGGGAGCAGCGCAGCGTATCCCGCCATGCGGCGATCGGGCAGCCTTCGGTGCTGGGATCGGCGGGATACGCGTTGCTCCTCCCGCCCTACACCGGCTCGCACGCTTCAGCGCCGGGAACTCAGTCGATGGCAAGGCGCGCCTCCCGTTCGCGGACGACGGTGAGCAGATCGAGCAGCGTCTCGCCCGGCTTTCCCTCGGGCGGGCGCGGCTCGGCGCCGGCGGTCTGCGCCGGGTTGGGTTCGGGCTGCACTTCGGCGACGAGTTCGTCGATGATCACGGGCATCAGCGGCCTCCGGTCGGGATCAGCAGGGTGCCCAGCGCGGTGAAGCGCGGGTTGTCGAGGCCGTTCAGGGCGGCGATGCCGCGCCAGTCGCGCGGGTTCTGGCCCGCGGCCTGGGCCGCGCTGGCAGCGTTCTGGCCCTCGCCGCCGGGCGCGAAGGCGGGCATCGGGCGTTCGGCGGCCTGCACCGAGGGGTCGAGCGCGAACTGGTAGCGGTCCTCCTTGAAGGTCAGCGCGAGGGTCGCGCGCAGCGGGATGCCCTCGGGGGCGAAGAAGTCCAGCGTCTCCGAGTAGCTCGACAGCATCCCGGTGAACTGGAAGCTGCCCCACTGGAAACGGCAGCGCTTGGGCGCCTTCGGCTTTTTCGACTCGGCATCCTGCGGCTTCATGAAGGCTTCGGCGATGCGCTTCGTCAGCGTGCGCACGTCGGTGTTCGCGGCGAGCGTCTCGCGGTCCTCGCGGCTGTCCGAGCCCAGTTTCGCGGCGATGCTGGTGTCGAACACCAGCTCCACCGCAAGCGTCGATTCGCTCTTGTCGATGAACTGCGCCGCCGCCCCGCTGCCCCCGCTGCCGCCCTTGTTGTCGGCCTTCAGCGTGTTGGCGAGCGTCACGCGCAGGGTGGCCGGGTTGAACTGCACGTCGATGTGCTTCGACTCGTCGGTCTCGACCTGATCCCCGTTCATCGGGATCAGCTTGGCGCGGGCGATCTGAAGGGCGGGCATGGTTGTCGTCCTCAGAGCCCTTGAATAAACCTACTGCGCGCACCGATTGCTGCGTTGCTCACTCGCTCACTCCTCGCCTATCTGTTCGATATGTCTCGTCGTTCGCTCAATCGCGCCTTGCACTCGGCGCTGCTCGCTACGGTTTCTTCAAGGGCTCGAGCCGCGTTCCAGTTCCAGCCCTTCATGCACCAGCTGCAACTCCTCGATCGCGACCTGACTGGCGGTCGAGGAGAGGTCCGGTCCCTTGAACTTGGTCGGCAGCGCGTTCGTGATGCGCCAGCGCAGCAGTGGCTTGTCCGGATCCTCCGGGTGGAAGACGTCGATCGTTCCGCTCACGCGCAGCGCATAGTTCGATTGGCGCGTGCTCATGTCGAACCACTGCCACAGGTCGGCAAGCTCGGTGATGCCGCGCTTGAGGATGACCGGCGCGAAGGTCGTCGGCCCCGAAAGCTGCACCTCGCCCCAGTTGCGCCCGCCTTCCTTCAGCGCCTTGGGCGCCATCGTCGCCTCCAGCCCCGACACCTCGCTGAAGGCGCCGCGGCACAGCAGGTTGCCGCCCGCGCCGTCGTACAGCGCGACGCGGAAGCGGAAGGGGATGAACTCGCGTGGCGCGTCAGCCATCGACGGCCTCGATGCGGGTGTCCGTCACGGCGGCGTGGCGGTCGTGCAGGAAGGTCAGGCGCAGCCGGTCGATCGGGTAGGCCGGCGCGATCTCGATCTCGAACGCGATCGTCGACTCGGCCGACGGAATCGCGCGGATGCGGTAGGCGCTCTCGGGCCGCGCACCGCGCAGTGCCCCCGCCTCGTGCAGGCGTTCGAAGAAGGCGCGCAGCGCGAGCTCCGGGCGCGGATCGCGCGGATCGGTGTCGAACAGCAGCTGCTCGCCCAGTGCCTGCAGTCCGCGCCGCAGCCAGCCCATGAAGCGCATCACCTCCGCCGAACGCCAGTGCTCCTGCGCGCGCTGCGCGGCCGTCATGCGGCGCAGGTCCGCGGCCGGCAGGCAGGGCGCGCACAGCGCCTCGTCATCCACCTGCAGCTTGCCTGCGCGGGTGAGCAGCACCGTCACGCCGGGCGCCTCGCGCAGCGCGGTGGCCTGCTGCTGCGTCACCGGCGGCCACGGCAGCGCCGTGCCGGGCAGCGGGCGACCGGCGATCGAGCGCCATACGCCGTGGCGTTGCGACACGCGCGCCTGCATGCCGGCGACCAGCCCGCAGGGCGAGGCGAGCGGGTTCTCCTCGCTGCGCAGGTAGGGCCATAGCAGCTGCAGGTGGCGCAGCTTGTCGGCGAGCTCGGTGTGCGGGGAAACCGCTGCCCCGCCGCCGGCTTCGCTGCCAATCTCGCCCGCGATGCGCGCGAGATGGTCGAGGAAATCGCGCGCGGGTGCCGGCAGTTCGTCGCGCGGGCGCTGATCCAGCGGCAGCGTCAGCAGGCACTGCATGTCCGGGCGCAGGCGCGCCAGCGTGCGGATGATCGGCGGCACGATGTCGATCGGATCGACGGTCGCTTCCGCGCCAAGCATCTCGCTCGAATGACGGCGCTCGCGATGCGTGTCGTCGATCTCGGTGCCGCAGGGCAGGAACACCGGTTCCGGATTGTCGAGGCGCACGCGCGGGATGTCTGGCAGCGCGCGCGGCACCAGCAGGCGTTCGAGGTCGGGCAGCGCGAGGATGCCGGCGCGCTCGATCAGCAGCGCGCGCTCGAAGGCGCCCAGCGCCGAGGGTTCGATCAGGCTCGTGTTCGGCTGCGGCAGGAAGGCGCGCACGCCCTCGGATTCGGGCACGCGGATGATCCACAGCGTGCGCGTGTCGCCGAAGCCGCGCTCCGCGCCGGCGAAGAAGTCCTGCACCGCCGCCGGCAACCACGCCGCGCGCCCCGCGAGCGCGCTGCGGTAGGCGCCGTCGGTGTCGAAGGCCTGCGGGAACAGCGCCTGGAAGTAGCCCAGCGAGCGGATCGGGATCGGCAGCCGGTACAGCGCGAACAGCGCGCCGTCGCCGGGTTCGGCCTCGATCGCGCCCTCGTCCAGCGCGCGCAGGCGCTCGACCTCGGCCGTGAAGCCGAGCGCCGCGATGTCCGCGAGCACCGCGAGGTCGCGCGCCAGTCGCTTCCACTCGGCGCTGCCGTCGAAGGACGGGCAGTGGCCGATCATCACGACCTCGACCGGCGCGAGCCGCCGCGAGGCGGGGCGCGCGTCCAGTTCGATGCGCTTGTCGGCGAGCAGCACGGGCTTACTCCTGCTCGATCGTCTCGACGGAGAGCACCAGCTCCTCGATCGCGACGTCGCCGCCGCCCTTCGCGGTGAGCGTCGGCCCGGTCCACTTGATCGGCATCGCGCCGCGCAGCTTCCAGCTCACGACGGTGTCGGCGCGGTCCTCGGACTGCAGCTTCACGACGATGTCGCGCTTGGCCTCCGAGATCTTGCCGGTGCGCCCCTTCTCCAGCCACTCGTAGAGGTTCTGCGCGCCGATCACGCCGCGCTTGAGCGTGACGTCGCCCGCCTTGTGGATGCCCGGCACCTTGCGCACATAGTTCACGCGGTCGTTGCCGGCGCGGTACTCGGCGACCGTGACCTCGGCATTGAGCCCCGACACCTCGGAGAAGCCCGCCTGAACCTCGCTGCCCTGGCCGGGTTCGAGGTCGACCAGGAAGTTGAACGCCGAATAGGGTGTTTCACGAAAAACGGCCATGACTGTCTCTCCTCAGTTTCAGGCGTCGGCAGTCTTCTGGCCGATGCGGAAGATCACGAACTCGGCGGGTTTCAGCGCCGCCACGCCCACCAGGCACACCATGCGGCCGTTGTCGATGTCGTTCTGCGTCATCGTCGAGCGGTCGCAGCGTACGAAGTAGGCCTCCTTCGGCGTGCCGCCCAAGAGGCGCCCGTTGCGCCACTCGTTGAACAGGAAGTCCTCCACGCTCGAGCGGATGTTGGCCCACAGCGCCTCGCCGTTCGGCTCGAACACCGCCCACTGCGTGGATTTCTCGATCGAGCGCTCGAGGTACAGGAAGTAGCGCCGCACGTTCACGTACTTCCACTCGGGGTCGCTCGAGAGCGTGCGCCCGCCCCACACCCGGTGGCCGCGGCCGGCGAAGGAGCGCAGGCAGTTGATGCCGTTGGGGTTGAGCAGCTCCTGCTGGAAGGCGTTGATCTGCTGCTCGAAGCGCAGCGCCCCCATCACGATCTCGTTCGCCGGCGCCTTGTGTACGCCGCGATCGACGTCGGTGCGCGCATACACGCCGGCGATGAAGCCCGCCGGCGGCACGGTGATGTCGCGCCGGGAGCCGGTCGGGTCGGGGATCACCACCCACGGGTGGTACAGCGCCAGGCGCGAATCGTCGAAGTTGCCGGCGAAGGCCCGCACCTCGCTGATGCTCTGCCCCGAGCGCGCATCGACGACGCCGACGCGGTAACGCATGCGGCGGCAGTGCTTCTGCACCTCCATCACCACCGCCTTGTGCCGGTCCTCGTCGGAAGCTGCAGCGGCGGGCGTCATCACGATGGACACGTCCTCGACCATCTCCAGCGCCTTCAGGCCGGTGCTCCCCTTCACCTCGTCGGTCTCGCCGGCGTAGTCGATCGCTTCGGGCTCGCCGCCGTCGCTGCCGTTTGCGAGCGCGATGAGATAGCGCGGCTCGTCGAGCGAACTCGCGCCGGGGTTCAGTGCGCCCGCGTCGCAAATCGAGATCAGCGCGGTCTGGATCGCATCGCCCGTCACGCCGTCGCCGAGCACGCAGGCGACCGGTGAGCTCAGCGCCTCGGCGCGGCGATCAGGATTGGCCGGCAGCAGCGCGGCGAGGCTGCTCGGGCCGTCCGGCGCGGTCGTGAGGCCGGCATAGGTGCGGATCACCTCGCCGTCCTTCCCGCCGTTGCGCACGTCGAGGTCGAAGCTGCGCAGCACGATCATCGCCTTCGCCGCGCCCGGCGCCGCGGCGAGCGCCGCGAGGGGTAGCGTGATCGGATTCGCGACGCCCGGATTGAGCGTCGTGTTGCCGGTGACCGTGAAGGTCTCGCCCGCTGCGTCCAGCGTGCCGCGCAGCACCTTGAGGTCGCCCCAATCGAGGCCCCCGGTGAAGGCGGCGATGTTCGTCACGTCGGCGAGCTGCAGTTCGGCGGAGGTGCCCGCGGCGAGCGGGCCGGACGCCGGCGCGCGGGCGAAGATGCGGGTGAGCCTGGCGTCGGCCGGCAGGTTTGCGGCGACCAGCGCGGTGAGTTCTGCGGCGGGGACCGCTGCCGGATTGTCCGGATCGGCCATCGACACGATCTCGGCGCGGTTGCTCTGGATCGCGAGGTTCGCGCCGTCGAGCTTCACCACCGCACGGACATCGACCGGGAAGTCCCCGTCGGCGATCGCGCCGGTGGCCTTCGCGGCGAGCGCCACGCCGGTCGCCTCGAGGAAGTACAGGTGGTCCGCGCTGGCCGTCTTGGGCGTCTCGCTGCGCAGCAGGTTCTCGCTGTCGCGCCAGCGCAGCTCCAGTGTGTATTCGCCCATCTTGCCGGGGAAGCGGCTGAAGAACTTCACCGTGTTGCCTGCGTCGCCCTTGACCGCCGCGTTGGGCCACACCCCGTCCGCGTCGGCGGCGAGCGCGTTGATGCCCTTCACGACGCGCGCGACGAAGAGCTGCTTGCCGCCGTTGTCGAAGAAGGCGCGCGCCGCGTGCGCCGTATGGTTGAGCACCGTCGCCCCGCCCGCGCCGATCGCCAGGTCCTGCGCGTCGCCGAAGATGCGCTCGAAGTCGGCGTAGCTCGTCAGCACCTCGGGTACGCCGCGCAGCGGGCCGGTGCGGGTCGGGCCCACCAGCGCAGCGACGCTGGTCCCGACGCCCTCGATCGACTTGTTGCGGAAACTCGTCTCCTCGACGAAGACGCCTGGGGCAAGGTACTCGGGCATGTCGCTTCTCCTTCGGTGCCTATGGGGCTCTTGAAAGCAGCGGTTCAGGAAAACTGCAGGACGAGGGCATCCCGTCCGGGGCTCGCCAGGGTGGCGATGCGCCCCGGCGCAATGTCCACCGTGATCTGGGTCTTGAATGCGGCATTGCCGCTGCCGGTGCCGCGCACGCGCGCCGCCGGCAGGGCGTCCGGGTCGGTGCCGTCGGCGGCGGCGCGCACCGTGAGCACCCCGGGGTAGGTCGTCGCCGGGGCATCCTTGGTGAGTGCCGGCAGCCGTTCCAGCGACAGCCGGAATTCGCCGTGGGCATCGCTCTGGGCGACGAAATCGAAGGGTGTTGCGAGTGGCGGCGTCACCCGCAGCGCCAGCAGCGCCCAGGGCACGGGCGAGCCGTCCTCGAGCGTCGTGCGGCCGGTCAGCCCGCCGGCGCGGCCGAAGCGCGTGCCCAACGGCGAACGAAACAGGCGCAGCGCGTGTTCCGCGCGGCGGCCGGCGGAAAGCGCGAAGCGGCGCGGCAGGAAGTGGCCGGCCGGGTCGAGCACCTCGCCCGCCACGGCATACAAGGGCTCATCGGCCTCCATTGGCACCGCGAGGTCAGCGGGGCTCGCGGCGCCGTCGATCACGCGCCGCAGTTCGGCCGGAACCTTGCGCCACAGGATCGTGCCCGCGGTCTTGTGGACCAGTTCGAGATCTGACGGCGGATTGTCCAGCCGGATCCGCAGGTTCTGCGCCGGCACGGGCCGCCTCGCTCCCCCCTGCACGCCGCTCGCGTCCACCCACGCGATGAAGTCGCTGGCATGCAGGACGAGGGTCTCGACGATCACTGCGCGCCTCCGCTGCGCTCGTCCATCGGGAACACCAGGGTCCTGACCGCCGGCCCTTCGTCACGGTCGATGTCCGGGGCGAGGCGCACCGTCTTGATCAGGTAGGGCGCCGACAGGCGGTAGTCGCCCGGCAGGCTGTCCCACAGGCGCATCAGGTCCTCGGTGCTCATCTCCTCCGGCAGCACCTGCACCACGTCCTCGCGGCCCCAGTCCGGATCGGCGAGGCTCATGTCCGCGCTCTCGAGCATGAAGCCGCCGCCGAGGATCTGGATCGCCGCGGCGAGGTATTCGATTTCCTGGTCGGTGTGCGTGCACCACGCGATCAGCAGCAGGTGCAGGTTGACCGGCAGCTCGGGGCGCGGCTGGGTGCGCCCGGGCAGCGGTGACAGATGGCGATTACGGCTGAAAGGGTCGACCGAGACGCGGTGAAGGTAGATGCCGAGCGTGTCGGTGTTGGCCTGCGGCTTGCCGGCGAGCGTCTGCGAACCAAGGATCTCGACCTGGGGATTGCCGCCCAGCCGCGCCGCCATGCGGATCGCAAGGCGCTCGCGCAATGCCTGCAGGACCGACAGAATGCCGAGATGCGACGCCACCGTATCCTCCCCCTCTGAAGCGTGAGCTTGCGAGACAGCGTTGCGACGGACCGTTCGTGGACCCTATGAAATCTGGGTCTTCTTGCGAACGGGTTATCAAAATGTCACAGCGTCACGAGCGGGCGCAAACCGGAGATGCAACAAGAAATTGCAGCTAACCGTTGCGTATGGAGGGATATACCGTACGTGCAGTAGGGGTTTGTTACGGGCGTTGCGGTAGGGGTGACGAGGCCCGCACTCATGCGCGAAGGGCGCGGAAATCGTCGCTTTCCTCCGTCCGTGCCTTCCGCGACGCGTCGGTCCGGCGCGCCTGTGGGAGCGGCTTCAGCCGCGAATCAACCGTGCGGGGCTCTCCTGCCGCCGATTCGCGGCTGAAGCCGCTCCCACGGGAAAGCCCGCGCGCCGACTATCCCTGTTACCAGATTCCCAGGTCGGCGAGCTGCCGGCTCGCGGCCTCGGACCAGCCGCGGTTCGCCGCCGGGCTCGCGGGGCTGGGGTGCAGCACGCGCCCGATGCGCGGCCCGCGTCCGTCCAGGGCCGCGGCCGCGCGCGCTTCCGCCCAGGCGCCGACGCCGATCACCCAGTCCGGCGCGAGCGCGTCGATCATGCGGCGCAAGTGCTCGTCGCAGGCCGCCAGCAGCGGTTGCGATTCGGCTGCCGGCAGCTTGTCCGGCGTCACGTTGCGCCCGCCGTCGAAAAAGGCCAGCGGGCAATAGTTGGCGACGAAATGCTCGGCGAAGAAGGCCTCGGCAGTGCCGAAGCGCTCGCGGAACAGGCCCCACAGGCGCCGTCCGCTCACTTCCGAGCGCGCGCAGTCGAAACCTTCGACTGGCCGCTTGGGATTCTCCACCGCCGGCTTGCCGACCGGCCCCGCGAGGCCCAGCCAGTCGCGCACCGTGTCGATCTCGCCGAAGGGCACGCCGGTCTGCGCCATGCCGAAGGGGCCCGGGTTCATGCCGAGGAAGACGATGCGTTTCCTGCCCGCCGCATAACGGCGCAGGTAGTCCTCGTGGATCGCCCACGCATAGTCGAGCGGGTTGTACACGTGGCTCACCGGCGCGGCGAAGCGCATCGCATCCAGGGTGCCCGACAGCGCGCGCGCCGCGGCGATCAGGGAATCGGCAGTAGTCGTGGTCATCATTGCGGAGTGAAGGTTCAGGCGCGTCCGGGCGCCGCCGCGATCGCCTTGGCCTCGCCGTTCCACGGCGCGACGCGGATCAGCAGCAGCATCCCCGGAATCGCGAGGAAGAAGCACAGCCAGAAGAACTCGTACCAGCCCATGCGCTCGACCAGCCAGCCGGCCGAGGCGTTGATGAAGGTGCGCGGCACCGCCATCAGGCTCGTGAACAGCGCGAGCTGGGTCGCCGTGTACGCGGGGTGCGTCGTGCGCGCCATGTAGGCGACGAAGGCCGTCGTGCCCAGGCCCACGCCGGCGGCCTCGGCCGAGATCACGATCGCCAGCGCCGTGAGGCGCGTCGCGTCGGAGGGCGCCGGCCCGATCCACGCGAGCCACACGAAGCCCAGGATGCTCACCACCTGCACGACGCCGAACAGCCACAGCGCGCGGTTGATGCCCAGTTTCAGCATCCAGATGCCGCCGAGGATGCCGCCGATCACCGAGGGCCACAGGCCCGCGTTCTTCGCGATCAGGCCGATCTCGGTCTTGGTGAAGCCCATGTCGAGGTAGAAGGGCGTCGCCAGCGCGGTGCACAGCGAATCGCCGAGCTTGTAGAAGAAGATGAAGCTCAGCACCAGCAGCGCCGAGTGCAGGCCGTGGCGGCCGAAGAATTCGCGGAAGGGTTCGACCACCGCGTCGCGCAGCGTGCGCGGCGCCCCGGCCGCGATTGCGGGCTCCTTCGCCAGCAGCGTCATCGCCACCCCCGGCAGCATGAACAGCGCCGTGATCGCGAACACCTCGCTCCACGGCAGGCGGTCGGCGAGGATCAGCGACAGCGAGCCCGGCACCAGGCCCGCGACGCGGTACGCATTGACGTGGATCGCGTTGCCCAGCCCCAGCTCCAGTTCGGGCAGGATCTCGCGCCGGAAGGCATCGAGCACGATGTCCTGCGTCGCCGACAGGAAGGCCAGCGCCGCCGTCAGCGCGACCACCAGCGTCAGGTTCTCGGTCGGCGACAGCTGCCCGAGCCACGCAATGGCACCGACCAGCCCCAGCTGCGACACCAGCATCCAGCTGCGCCGCCGTCCCAGCCACGGCAGGATGCCGAAGCGGTCCAGCAGCGGCGCCCACACGAACTTCCAGGTGTAGGGGAACTGGATCAGCGCGAAGGCCCCGATCGCCTTCAGCGACAGCCCCTCCGTCTTTAGCCAGGCCGGCACCAGGTTCAGCAGCAGGTACAGCGGCAGGCCCGAGGAGAAGCCGGTGAAGATGCAGATCAGCATCCGGCGGTTGAGCAGGGCATCCATCCAGGCAGGACGGGACGATCTCGGGCCGGCGGGGGGCGGAGCGGAGGAAATGGGCGACACGGGAGGCTTTCGGCGAGGGATCGGCGCATTATCCCAGATTGCCGCAACGCGCGCCGGGGCCGCAGCAGCGGCTTACATTCCGGCCCCGCGGGGCCGCGTGCCGGCGCGGGCTTGCCTGCCTGCCCGACTCGCCCGAGAATGCACGTTCAACGCATAAACACCAAAAAGGAGAGGAGAGAGGGATGACGCAACATATCACCGTGGTTTTCGGCACCGAGCGCGAATACGAGACGATCGTGTCCGACGCGGACGCCGCCGGTCTCGCGAAGGACCAGGCGCGCACCTGGCTGTCGGGCGAGTTCGAGCGGCTCGAATGCACGCCGTCGAACCCGATGGGCAAGATCCTCGTGCTCGACATGATCCTCAACGTCGCCAAATACGGCGGCGAGGAGCGCTTCAAGCAGGGCGGAGACTGGGCGAAGCAGTTCGCCGTCGCCACCGCCGTCGCGCTGGGCCGTCCGACCGTACGGGTCGACGTCCCGAACTTCGTCGTCGGCTGAAAAGCACCCCGGCCCTGGCCGGGGCCCGCATTGTGGGAGCGGCTTCAGCCGCGAATGGGCGCCGCCGCACCCTGCACGGCCAATTCGCGGCTGAAGCCGCTCCCACAGAAAAACTCCGAAGCTGTTCCCACAAACAAACCCCGGGGCCGCTCCTGCAGGGGAAAGCAGCGCCCTCAGCCCGCGCGGCCGAGCCGGTACACCGCGACGCTGGCGAGGAAGTTCGGCTCGTCCAGAATCAGCTTGCCCTCGTCGAAGGCCAGCCGCTCGCGCACCGCGATGCCGTTCATCTCGCACAGCGCATCGAAGTCCGAGATCGTGAAGAAGCGCACGTTGGGCGTGTTGAACCACTGGTGCGGCAGGCTCTCCGACACGGGCATGCGGCCGTTGAGGATGCTCTGGCGATGACGCCAGTAGCCGAAGTTCGGGAAGCTCACCACCGCCTCGCGCGCCACGCGCAGCATCTCCACGAGGATGCCCTGCGTGTTGTGCATCGCCTGCAGCGACAGGCTCATGATCACGTGGTCGAAGAAGCCGTCCTCGATCCCGGCGAGCCCCTTCTCCATGTCCATCTGGATCACGTTGACGCCGTTCCTCGTGCATGCGAGCAGCTTGTCCGGGTCATTCTCGACGCCGTAACCCTGCACTTGGCGCACCTCCGCGAGATGCTTGAGCAGGCTGCCGTCGCCGCAGCCGAGGTCGAGCACCTTCTCCCCCGGCGCGATCCACTGGGTGATGACTTCGTAGTCGTAACGGTAGGACATGGCTAAACCTTGATGCGGTCGAAGTAGGCGGTGAGCAGCGCGTGGTACTGCGCTTCGTCGAGCAGGAAGGAATCGTGCCCGGCGTCGCTCTCGATCTCCGCGTAGCTGACGTTGCGCTGGTTGTGCAGCAGCGCATAGACGATCTCTCGGCTCCGCGCGGGCGAGAAGCGCCAGTCGGTGCTGAAGGACACGACCAGGAAATCCGCCGTCGCGCGCGCCAGCGCCGCCGGCAGGTTGCCGCCGTGCTCGAAGGCCGGATCGAAATAGTCCAGCGCCTTGGTCGCCAGCAGGTAGGTGTTGGCGTCGAAGAAGCCCGCGAACTTGTCGCCCTGGTAGCGCAGGTAGGACTCGATCTCGAACTCCACGTCGTAGCTGTAGATCGCCTTGCCGTGGCGCAGGCTGCGGCCGAACTTGTCGCCCATCGCGTCATCGGAAAGATAGGTGATGTGGCCGACCATGCGCGCGAGCTTGAGGCCGCGCGTCGGCACCACGCCATGCGCGTAGTAGTGGCCGCCGTGGAACTCCGGGTCGGACAGGATCGCCTGGCGCGCGACCTCGTTGAAGGCGATGTTCTGCGCCGTGAGCTTGGGCGCCGACGCGATCACCACGGCGTTCGCGACGCGTTCCGGGTATTGCAGCGTCCACGACAGCGCCTGCATGCCGCCCAGGCTGCCGCCGACGATCGCCGCGAAGCGCGTGATGCCGAGCCGGTCGGCGAGCCGTGCCTGCGCCTCGACCCAGTCCTCCACCGTCACGAAGGGGAAATCCGCGCCCCAGGGCTCGCCGGTGGCCGGGTTGATCGACATCGGCCCGGTCGAGCCGTGGCAGCCGCCGAGGTTGTTCACCCCGATGACGAAGAACTTGCGCGTGTCGAGCGGTTTGCCGGGGCCGACGAGGTTGTCCCACCAGCCGATGTTCTTAGGCGCGTCGGCATAGTGGCCGGCGACATGGTGCGAGCCGGACAGCGCGTGACACACGAGCACCGCGTTGCTGCGGTCCGCGTTCAGTTCGCCATAGGTCTCGTAGACCAGCTCGTATTCGGGCAGCGTGCCCCCGCTGCGCAGCGGCAGCGGGTCGGTGAACCGCGCCCGCTGCGGGACGACGACTCCGACGGATTGGGGTTGGATCATGGTCGTGTTCTTGTAAACGAAAAAACCCAGCCGGCTGCGAAACGCGGACTGGGTCGTCCTCGCTTTAGCCGGATTTATTGAGCGCCCGCAAGCTGTGGTTCAAATCGGCGCTAAGGCACAAAAATTAGCGTGCGCGGGATCAATTGTCAAACGCCCGCGTACTGTGGGAGTTTCCTGTGGGAGCGGCTTCAGCCGCGAATGGGCGGATCACTCCGCAATACCGCTGCTTCGCGGCTGAAGCCGCTCCCACACGAAGCCGCTCCCACACGAAGCCGCTCCCACACGAAGCCGCTCCCACACGAAGCCGCTCCCACGGCCACGCCTCACCCCGCCAACCGCATCACCGCATCCCGCACCTTCGCCTGCTCGTCCATCTTGAGGATGCGCTGCACGCGCGGCGCCAGCTCATTGAGGTCGGCGCGCAGCACCTGCTGCTTGATCTCGAGGATGTGGCCGGGGTGCATCGAGAAGTTGCGCAGTCCCATGCCCAAGAGCAGCAGCGTGTAGGCCGGGTCGCCCGCCATCTCGCCGCACACCGACACCGGCAGGCCGAAGCGCGCGCCCGCCTGGATCGTGCCGGCGATCAGCTTCAGCACCGCCGGGTGCAGCGGGTCGTACAGATGCACGACCGCCTCGTCGGAGCGGTCGATCGCCAGCGTGTACTGGATCAGGTCGTTGGTGCCGATCGACAGGAAGGACAGGCGGCGGATGAACATCCCCAGCGCCAGCGCCGCCGCCGGCACCTCGATCATCCCGCCGATCTCGACGCGTGGATCGTACTTCAGCCCCTCCGCGTCGAGCTCCGCCTTGGCCTTCGCGATCAGCTGCAGCGACTGGTCGATCTCGTGCGCGTGCGCGAGCATCGGGATCATGATGCGCAGCTTGCCATGCACCGAGGCGCGCAGCAGCGCGCGCAGCTGCGTCAGGAACATTTGCGGTTCGGCCAGGGAGTAGCGGATCGCGCGCAGCCCCAAGGCCGGATTCGGCTCGAAGCGCGCACTGACGCCGTTCAGCGCCTTGTCGGCGCCAACGTCGAAGGTGCGGATCGTCACCGGCTTGCCCGCCAGCGACTTCAGCACCGTGCGATACGCCTCGTACTGCTCGTCCTCGTCGGGCAGCGAGTCGCGGCCGATGAACAGGAACTCGGTGCGGTACAGGCCCACGCCGTCGGCATTGACCGCCTTCACCTGGTTGAGGTCCTTGGGCCCCTCGATGTTCGCCAGCATCTTGACGTCCTCGCCGTCGAGGGTCGTCGCGGGCGTGTCCTTCAGGCGGTTGAGCTTCGAGCGTTCCAGCTCCAGCTCGCTGCGGCGCAGGCGGTATTCCTCGACGATGCGCTCGTCGGGCGCAACGATCACGACCCCGCGCGTGCCGTCGATGATCAGCAGCTCGTCCTCCTCGACGAGCTGGCGGATGTGGTGCAGGCCCACGACCGCCGGGATGCGCAGGCTGCGCGCGACGATCGCCGTGTGGCTGGTCGGGCCGCCGACGTCGGTGACGAAGCCGCCGATGTTGTGATCGCGGAATCCGATGGTGTCGGCCGGCGACAGGTCGTGCGCGACGATGATCGTGCCCAGCCCGTCGCGACGCTTCGGCGGCAGGTGTCCGGGGTGGCCCAGCAGCACCTTCACGATGCGCTCGATCACCTGCACGACGTCGGCCTTGCGCTCGCGCAGGTAGGGGTCCTCGATCTGCTCGAACTGCTCGACCACCATCTCCATCTGCTGCACCAGTGCCCATTCGGCGTTGCAGCGACGTTCGGCGATCAGCGTGCGCGCGCCGTCGATCAGCATCGGGTCGCCCAGCATCATCAGCTGCAGGTCGACGAAGGCGCCGACCTCGCTGTGCGGCTGGCCGGCCGTGGCTGCAGCCTTCAGCCCCACCAGCTCGCCCTGCACGGTCGCCACCGCCTCGTTCAGGCGCTCCACCTCCTCGGGCAGGTACTTCGCCGCGACGTGGTAGTGGTTCACCTCCAGCATCGCGTGCGACACCAGATGCACGTGGCCGATCGCGATGCCCTGCGAGACGGGGAGCCCGTGGATGGTGAAGGGCATCGGCTTATTCCCCTTCGCCGAAGCGGTCCGCGATCAGGCCGAGGATCGCCTCCAGCGCCTTGTCCTCGTCCTGGCCTGCGGTCTCGACCGCGATCGTCGCGCCGCGCGCGGCGGCGAGCATCATGACGCCCATGATGCTCTTGGCGTTCACGCGACGCCCGTTGCGCTCGAGCCAGATGTCGGCCCCGAAGCTGCTTGCGAGCTGCGTCAGTTTTGCCGACGCACGTGCATGCAGGCCCAGCTTGTTGATGATTTCGACTTCCGCTCTCGGCATGTCCCTCTCACTTCATGTGCAGCACGCCCTCGCAGCCGCCGGTGATGGCGCGTTCGACGAGCGTGTTCATGTCCCTTTCCCGGTAGGTCAGCACCCGCAGCAGCATCGGCAGGTTCACGCCGGCGATGCCTTCGACGCGCCCTGGTTCCAGCAATTTCAGCGCGACGTTTGCGGGGGTGGCGCCATAGATATCGGTGAGTATCACGACGCCATGGCCCTTGTCGACCGTTGCGAGCAAGCGCCGCGCCTCGGGCAGGATGTCCAGCGGATCGTCCTGGCCCGACAGGCCGAGCTGGATGACGTTGTCGGGGCGCTTGTTCAGCAC
Organism: Aromatoleum evansii; assembly: GCF_045689615.1. Classification (NCBI taxonomy): domain Bacteria; kingdom Pseudomonadati; phylum Pseudomonadota; class Betaproteobacteria; order Rhodocyclales; family Rhodocyclaceae; genus Aromatoleum; species Aromatoleum evansii. Next base: position 5,292,545 of record NZ_CP141259.1, on the reverse strand, counting down.
GTGGCAGGCGCACTGGATCAGCGCCTCGCCGAGCGTGCCGTGGGTGATGAGGAAGATGCCGATCATGGTGTCGTCGCGCTAGTTCAGGGGATTCTAGCCGACGTGCTCCCTGCCGCGCGTATCTTCGGGCACGGCGGCGACCCGGCGGCGGGGCGCGCCGTGCTCAGCGACCGAGTCGCGCGAGCGCCTGCCGGCAGGGCGATCCCGGCGTTTCACCGGGGTCGACGAAGGGGAGGATGGCCGCGAACGGCGTGACGAAGCCGAGCGCAATGCCGGCCAGCGCCCTGGTCGCGAGCGGGCCGGCTTCCGGCCGTACGCGCGGTGTCTCGAAGGTGCCGGCGACGCGCACCGGTGTGCGCAGCGTGAAGGGCGACACGTTGCGCGGCTTCGCCGTGAAGCGCAGGTCGAGCGCCTCGCGCGCGAGATCGACGTCGCCGTCGACCAGCACCAGGGTCACGGGCGTGTCGATCAGCGCGACGCGCGGACTCAGCCGGCCGCCGCGCGCAACGACGTCGGCGACGGCGCAGTCCAGGGGCAGCGCCTGGTCGCCACCCAGCGCGAGGCCGAGGCCCTGGGCGACGTCGAGCCCCATGATCTCGATCAGCAGCCGCGAGATGCTGCCGTCGCGCACGCCTGTGGTCAGTTCGCCGTCGAGGGTTCCGAGCAGGGCCGCCGTGGACCGGCCGTGCCCGGTCAGCCTCGCGCGGCCGTGAAACACGCCGGTGAAGTACGGCGGCTGGGTTGATTCCCCGCCACTGCCGCGGGCGGCCTGGGCCCGCGTCCGCGCGACGCCGATCCAGTCTTCCAGGCGGATGCCCTCCCAGCTCAGGTTCGCTGCCCATTGCGGCGGACGGTGGTCGGCATCGACGGCAATCTCGCCACGCAGGCGTCCCCTTGCCGTGTTCGCATCGAGCTCGCTGAGTGCGAGCCGGCCCTTGTGCAGGCTCAGCGTCGCACGCAGCGGGGAGATCGGCTGCGAGAAGGCGGTGCCGAGATCGACATGGCCGAGATCCACCGCGATGCGCGCGTCCATGGTCTTCAGCGCAGGAAGGTCCAGATCGCGTTCCGGGATGACTCGCCCGGGCGGAGGGGGCGCGCGGCTGCCGTCGGGATTGCGGGTGCCGAACGCCGGTGCAAGATCGGCGAGGACGAAACGCTTGCCGCGCAGCTCGCCCTCGAGCCGCGGCGTGTCCGCGCGTGCGTGGTAGGTGAAGACGCCCTGGACGGCGCTCTCGCCGACCTGTGCGTCGACGACGCGGGCACGCCACAATTCGCCGTCCTTTTCCAGCGTGCCGCGCAGCGAGAATGGGTCGGTGGTCGGCAGCAGCACGCCAAAGAGCTCTCCGAGCACGCCGAGCGAGGCGCCGCGCGCTGCAATCCTGCCTTTCAGGTCGCGGCCGCCGGCGAGGTCCGCCACGGAGCCGTTGAACTCCGCGTGCACGCCGCCATAGTCGACGCGGCCGCTGACCGGCACGGGGTGTGCGTCCTCGCCTTGCGCGGCGAGCTGCAGGAAACCGGCTGCGCCGAGCTCCCCGTCGAGCGTGCGCCCGCGTAGCCGTCCGCGAACGGTCGCGCGTGCAGTGGGCGCCGCCTGTCCGGCGCCTTCATTGGTGGAGAAGAGCGCCCTGAGCGCCGTCCTGGCCGGCACGTCGTCGAATTCGATCGTGCCGTTACGCACCGCCAGCGCATCGACCTGTGGCGGTGGCGCGCTCGCCTGTACGGCAGTGCGTCCGCCGATCTGCCAGGTCGCGGCGCCGTCGGCACGGCGCTTGAGCCGCGCGTCGAGCCGGTCGACGTCGATCGCGGCGATGCGCAGCGGGTGCGACTCGCTCAGCCTCAACAGGTCGCCGTAGCGCAGGGTCACCGCGAGGCCGTCGGCCTGGACCAGATGGGGCGCATCGAAGCCTTCCGGCGCCGCGATCCACACGCCACCGGTGCTGACGCGGACAGTGCCGAGAAGATGAACGCGAAATGGCGCGCTGATGCGGACCGGGCGCTGGAAGCTCCGCGTGAGGGCGGATTCGAGCGGGGCGCGCAGGAAGGGCCAGCCGAGGAACTCTCCCAGCGCGAGGGCCGCGGCCACGGTAGCCAGGATTGCCAACATTGCCCGGCGGACCGGATGCGTTCGCGAAGTGTGGGTCATCGCGGATGCTTGCTGTGGGCGATGCATGTATGACCGCCGCACCCCCGACGGGAGTTTCCCGCCGAGCGTTCTTGTTACCGATGCGCAGTGCCGTGTGGCGTGGTGATCAGAGGTTGTGGCAGGTGATGCACAGCATGTGGTCGCCACCCGCGCCGCGCACATAGTCGGCGGCGTGCTGCGGGTCGGTCGGGCTCAGGCCGTGCTCGATGTGGCAGGACGCGCAGTCGATCACCCACGTGTCGGTGGTCGCGGAGTTCTTCGGTTTGCCTTTCGAGCGCGTAGTCGTTCCGCTGCCGGACGTGCCGGACAGGACGCTGCTGCTGAACAGCTGGATCTCGTCGGGATCGGGCAAGCCGTTGGCGTTGCGGTCGAAGAACAGGATGCCGGTCGTCGTCGTGGTGGCCGGCAGGTTGTAGTCGGCACGGATCGGGTAGTTCACCCGCACGGGGTGATGTCCGGGGTTGACGAAATAGGCGGTCAGATCGGGGGTGGAGCCGTCGATGCCCGTCGCGTAATGACAGGTGCGACAGTCCGAATAGTCGGCGTGCGCGGTCCCGGCGCCGAAAAGCGCCGCAGTTGCCGCCAGCAGCAAGGAAAAGCCCCGCGTCGTAACCAAGACCAGCCGCCCGTGAAAAAGGCTCCCCAAGAGGGGATACGAGCGGGCGAATATACCGACGGGCTAATTTGTGCGCAACAAGTTATGCGTATCGAGTCGAAATAAACGCGAATCGACTATGCGGTGGGGAATTTGGCCCGGTCTTCACCGGGCCGCGAAAGGTCTTATGCCAGGCCCTGGCTCGAATGACAGGTGCGTGTTGCACGCCTATGGACATCGCCTCAGCACGGCGTGTTCACAGGGTTTCAGACGTCTTGAGCCAATGTCCATGGTTCTTGGCGATTTTTGGTTATTTTTCTCTTCAATGTCCACACCTAGGTCGGGAGGCAGAGAGCTGGCAGTGCGATGATGTAATGATGGAGATCGATAGTCAGGATCAGCGGCCACGGACGATCCCTTGCGGTTGGTCTCCTTCTTCACGGATTGGACGCCCGAGGGCTCCTCAGTAAGTCTCAAACGTGCCGGATGATCGGTTTCAGCACCTCGGCCCATGCTGACCTCGGCTCTCAGGCCCGCCTCCGGCAACAATACGGTGGTCACCTGCGGTTCGCCCGCTTGAGGCCACCCCCGATGTCCGACAGTAAGCACCTGCGTCGTCTCGAAGGTATTTCAGCAACTGGTGCGGCAAGCTCAGGACCGGTTGGCGCTGCGGTTGCGATGTATCTAGACGGGTAAGGTGCGCTATTTTTCGAGATTGCGATGAAAACCCTCGATGTGGTAGCCACTCTGCGGGAGTACCCTGAGCAGCGTATTAGGAAAGGTCAGGTTGGGACCGTGGTCGAGCAACTTGATGGCAACCATGTTCTCGTCGAATTCGCCAACTTGGACGGCATCGCTTACGCGATCTTGCCTATCCCGGCGGAACACCTGATTCAGCTGAAACACACACCCACTATTCCGTCGGCCTGATCCGGCGCGTGCCGTAACAAGCTGGCGCCGAGGAAGGTCATCGTCTCCCACTCGGCCGTACCGGTTGTTGGCCTATCGTACTGAATCGGGCAGCAATCCGATGCTTACAAGCCATTCAGCCTCCAGATGGCTCGAACGGAAGCTTCTCTATTCGGCTAACGAGAACATCCGCTGCCGGTTACATGGATTCTGCGTTATCGCACCTCTGCGTCACCCCGCGAAAGTTTAAATCCGCAGATCCTAGACTGCCATAGAATATACTTTCGTTATTGCATCCGGTAGCTCCATATGAAGCGAAACAAACGGTACACCATTAAAGATAGGGAGTTCTTCGAAAGCGAGTTTGACCGCTTGCTAGGTGTATTGGTACGCCACACTGCGCACTTTGACAGTTACATAGGGATGCAACTCCACTGGTTGGCTGATTATTACAAGTTCAATCTGGGAGACTTGCTTAACCCGAAGAAAGCACCAATGCAGAAGCGACTCATCAAACTTAAGTCTGTTGCTAAGCGAGCGTTCCAGCCTGCAGGAAAGCAGGCAGTAGCAGAATTCAACGAATGGTTTATTCAGATTGATAAGGTCCGTGCATTACGCAACGACTACGTTCACGGTCGGTGGGGGGTGCCAGGAAAACTGCGAGGTGATGAAAACGCACCAATGTCAGAAGCAGAGCTGATACTGACGTTTGTTCCGTTGAGCTGGAGTGTCTCGCAGGATTCCGTATCGGTCGAAACAGAATTGACGCTCAACGAGTTTGCCCAACAGATTGATGATGCCGTTAAGCTGTTTGGTCAGTATTCGAAGCTCAGCGAAAAATATCTACCATTCATGCGGCTTGGGACGGATGGCCTTAATTAAGGTGACGAAGCTCGGATTTGATCTGACAACCGCTGTCGAATCGAACTTCCCCGTTCGGCCACGACGCACCGATCAGTCCTGTTTTCGAGGGGCTACTTCAGTCCGCAAGCCGACTGACGACCTACGGAAGCACCTCGGCCGGAGCGGCCGTTGTGGCTGCAGGCCGAATCGGTCAGCAATGCCGCGGTAACGTGCCGCTCAACGGTAGATCCGGGTGAGCGGCACCTATAGCCATGTCTCATCGTCTGAAAAAAGTCGGATTGCAGATATCACCGGGCGCTCGGCTTGGGCGATTTGCTGTGAGTTATTTCCCTTAGCTCATTGATTGACAAAGGTGGATCTCTCCGATGCAGCATCGCGTGGCAGTTTGGACAGACTGGACGCAGATCGGAAACTGGGTTCACCTCATATTGCTTTCCTAGCTGAGCTACAGGAAGCAGATGGTGGACGTGAATAAACCCCTCGCCCAACTCCCCGTACACTTCACCAAAGTCCATCTCGCATACTGAACACGCTGCACCGTAGTGCTCCACACATTTCGCCCGCGCCTTCGGATTGCGCTCGTAAGCATTAACGAATACTTTTTTCTTCTGCCCCTCCAGCAATAGATCCGGCTCATCCAATTCATCTGGATAAATCGGTTCATCAAGTCGCAGAAAGGTCTGGTGCGCTTCTATTACGGCTCTGATCGCCTTCAAGTCTCCATGACCCAAGCCTCTATAGTATTCAACGTGAGCTGCAGCCGCCTGCAATGCATTTCTTAGCGCGTCTACGCCGTAGTCTTGTCGGATATTCGTGAAGTAGTAGTCGGTTGCTTCAGTGTTGAACGTGCGCGTGTACCTTTCTCCGATCATCATTTTCTTGAAACCTTGAATGTAGTCGTTAGCGGACCCGCGATTCATTCCGCAGTCGTCTTCAAGGTAATCTAATGCTTCGCCAATGTCGGTTCGTCCTTCGTACACGTCCTTTGCTGCAGCATAGGCGAAGTGCGTCATTTTCGTTGTAATTTTCATGAGCTAAATCGTTCACGTGATTTTTGATATACGGCGACAGTTGAACTGTGCCTGTGCCTCACTCGAATGGTTTCAGGTCGAGACGTACACCGTACTGGGCTTTTGAACCGGAGGGGCCGGCCCACCCGCCCACTACAATCGCATCGCAAGACGTAATACGATTAGAAAGATTTTTTTGCGCCAATCGCCGACGAAAGCTGCGTGCGTCCTGCCGAGACATATGACCGACCAGTTCGTCGGAGATCAGAACCGCGACGGCTTGGGTGTCATGGGGATTCTGGTTTTCAGGCACGATCAACGCGACGTGTTCAGCATTTGCGGACTCAGTGCCATGCGCTCCGGCCAGCCTTCCCAGAACCGCTTGATGATGCGATTCGCCCACAATCTCGAAGTCAAATTCACCTCGAAATGGCCAATGGAACGCAGATCCCGCACCTTTCGGAGTCGTTTGGTGTGCGTTGGGATCTGGGGCGAGATCGGTTCCGGCACGACCTTCCTTGTACCCTCGAACAATTGGCTTGGTAACGACATACAGCGCGATGCAGAATACCAGCACTTCCCAGGCCGAGACTTTCCCCATCTCCGTCGCTCCGAGCATCAGATTGCGATGGATATTAGCTGCATCTATTGGGAGTCGGTATTGACGCGTTATGACGTGTGTGATGCTGGACACAGTTGCTGATTGATAGCAACTGCAGTCGGGGCGTCCGGCGCGACGAACGTGGCCACCCCGGGCTAGTTCGACCGAGCTAGCTCAACATCTGTCCCCTTACTGGACGCTAGGGCGTCGAATGCCCTTGCATGAGCGTTTCGTGCGGGGACCGGATGTTGGATCAGGCCCAGTGACAGCAAAGGCCGAGCAGGCGGCGTACTTCACCACTGCCTCTTCGTCGGCCAGACCGGCCACTCAAATATTTCCAGACCAGACATTCGCCGGTAGAGCCAGCGCTGCGGAAGCGGCCGTTCGGTGCGCACGGGACAATTTAGGCCCTTGAGCGGCAGGTTCGAAGGCGGACCGGTCGGCGAGCTCGGGATCGTGTCGGACAGCCCCCGGCCGAGGTCGTGTAATAACGGTTGTCGATGCAACGAGAATCGGTCGCTCGGACGCGCGGCCGCGGCAGTCATTGACTTGAACGCAGTAAATCAACGCTGATAGGCGGCAAGAAGACCCTCTCAGGCCTTCATCGCCGCCATCAGTGCCTCGTTTCCCATCAGATTCATCACCCGCTTCAGGTTGTACGCCAGAACGTGCAGGCTCATCTCGGTTCGGACGCGTTCGAGGCCCTTGGTCAGGAAATGCGTCGCGCCCATCCATGCTTTCAGAGTACCGAAGGGATGCTCAACCGTCCGGCGCCGAATACGCATGCTGTCGGGTGCCTCGTCTAGACGGGCCTGCATGACCTCGAGCTCTTCCTCATGCGCCCAGCGGCTGACGCGTCGATAATCACCAGGCGTGCATTTGGCTTTTATGGGGCAGCGCGGACAGTGTGAGCTCCAGTAACGGTGCATCGTCAGCCCGGCCTCAACGCTCGTATAACGCCAGATCAGGCGCTCGCCAGCGGGGCAGACGTACGCGTCATTCTCGCGGTCATACACGAAATCAGCCTTGTCGAAACGCCCTTCAAATTTTGCGCTGGAAGTGGTGCTCTTCGGGACAAGCGGCACTATGCCGGCCTTGTGGCAGGCGAGGATCTCTTCGCTCTTGAAATAGCCCCGATCGGCGATTGCCGTGAGGTACTCCACCCGCATCGCCTTGCGAGCCTGCTTGCCCATCTTGCTCAGTTGATCCCGGTCCAGCCCGTCGTTGGTCACCTCGTGGGCGACGATCAGGTGGTTCTTGGTCTCGACGGCAGTCTGCACGTTGTAGCCCACGATGCCCGTGCCCCGCGTCTTCATGGAGCGGGCGTCGGGATCCGTGAGGGAGATCTGCTTGTCGGGTGTGTTCTCGAGCTGGACGCCGATCGCCTCGAGTTCCTTCATCCGCGCCTTCAGGGTTGTGATCTTGTCCTGCAACCGCTCCTTCTTCGCCTTGGCCACAGCCGGCTCTTGCCGGTCGGCGCTGTCCATCTCAACCAGGTAGCGCTCGATGCTCGATTCGATCTCTTCCATGCGCCGTTGCAGCTTGGCGCTGGTGAAGTTGCGGTCGCGGTTATTGACTGCCTTGAACTTGCTGCCGTCGATCGCGACCACCGCTTCGGCGAACAGTCCCAGTTCGCGGCACAGCACTACGAACTGGCGACAGACGCCACGGATTCCCTTCGGATTGTCCTTGCGGAAGTTGGCGATGGTCTTGAAGTCGGGTGTCAGACGCCCAACGAGCCACATCAGCTCCAGGTTGCGCTGCGCTTCGCGCTCCAGGCGCCGACTCGACTGGATCCGGTTCAGGTAGCCGTAGATGTAGAGCTTGAGCAACGCCGCCGGGTGATAGGCGGGTCTGCCGGTGGCGGCCGGATCGACACTCGCAAAGCCCAGCTTGCGCAGATCGAGTTCATCGACGAAGACATCGATCACGCGGACCGGATTGGTCTCGGAAACGAAGTCATCCAGCCTCTCGGGCAGCAGCGCCCCCTGTGTGCGGCTCTGTCCTTCGACGAATCGCTTCATGGCACCTGAAACCCTGACGACGATGCCGATATCATGCCACAGCAGTTGTTTTTACACAGCCTCGGCCACAAGCGGCCGTTCATGGTCGGCTCGGAATCTTCCTCGCTAAACCGCCGGTGGATGACCGGTTAGCGGCGGTGAACCCGAACCCCGCGTTGGCGCTATCCGGCCATTAGCTGTCCTCCAAACACTTTGCTCCAAAGCAGTCACTTGCCCTAATGCGGTTCGCGATGCACCAATCTTTCCGTCGGTGACGCCAACGGGCAACGAAAAGACCTTGCACTAACGTGGTGTGTGTAGTACACATTACACATGAGGATATTTGGCGAGTTCATTCGACAGGCACGAGAAGCCATCCTGCAGGGTGACCGGAGGTTTTCACTTCGTCAGGTGGCTACTCGCATTGGTATCGAGCCGGCCTACCTTTCCAAAATCGAGAGGGGGGTTTTTCCGCCACCGTCCGAGGAGGTCATCGTAAAACTTGCTGAGGTACTAGGCGAGGACAAGGATATCTTGCTGGCAATGGCAGGGAAGCTCTCCAGCGACTTGCAGCAAATCATCATGCAGCGCCCCAAACTATTCGCGGAGCTTCTACGGCAACTGAGAGAAGTCCCCGATCACGCAATTCTTCGAGTAGTCCGCGAGGTCAAAGACGGGCAGTGGTAGCAACGTTCAGGAGCCATGATCATGATCGAGTTGAAGCGCAACGAGCTTGTCTTTCAGTTTCCCGAAGTGCACGAGGATGCAGTTTGCCGCGTTGATTTTCAGCGAACGTTGCGAATCCCTGACGACAACCGAGAGTATCCACTGCCGCCCGGGCTAGGCCGTTTCCCGATGGAGCACGTTGAAGATCATTCTTCACGATTGCCCATGTCCTGGAACGAGCGTGGCGGCGTCTTGCTGCCGATGTTCCAAGCTGAGGCGTTGTGGATAAATTTCTCGGGTCGAACCGGTTTTCGAAGCGGACCAGATTATCCGTTCGCGGTCAAGATTGCGGCAGGTAAAATCAATGCGGTGACAGGGGACGAATGGAGCAATGGACTCGTCAAAGATCCGCAGGACTATGTTGTTGTACCCAATCAGCCTTGGCTCGACGGTTTCTATGTGCGGGAGGGACTGGTCAGGCAGTTTGTCGCCATGCCTCTTGGGCGCGGCTACACGGCGGAAGAGCAGATATCTGGGACTGCAGAACATGGGGGTATCCAGATTATTGTTTACCCAATGAAGCGAGATCGTTATGAAGAACTGTTGAAGAGGAGTGCTCGCGCTTCAATTGCAGATGCCTGTTATAGCGTTGCCATTCCTTGCGAATCGGCATCAATGGGGTTGGCGCCTGGCGGGGTGATGCAACAGAAGATCTATGACGACGAGTATGGTTATGATGCGTGGGACATGACTGCATTCAGCCGCTGCTTCATTCATATTCTCAACAGCAGCCAATGGGCGATCGCTACGGGTAGGCCTGTGCCGGGGCAGCCGCCTTCAGCGGCAGACTACACGAAAGCTGGTTTACCTTGGTTCGCGTACTACGATGAAAATCTCGTTGCGCTAACTGGCGCGAAAAAACTTGCTGAATTAGACAGCGTTGCAGCTAAAGGCGTGAAGCTCGGCGAGAAGCCGCTGCCGGAGAACGAAGCGGTCAAGCCACAGATTATTGTGCCACTCGGGGTGGGGGCAGCGAACGTCAATGATGGGAAGTGGTGAGTAGATTATCCTGAGGTTCATTTGCCTCCTCATTACTTGCGATGAAAAAAGCGCACTGACCGATTTCAGGCTACTCCGTTTCCGTGCGTGGTAATGCCAGCATTGGCGGAGTAACGAGGATCCGAATTGTTAAGCACCAGAATGGGTATACCAAGAGGTATGTAACCATGGCACAGCATCAGGAAGATCAGATCGATGCAGCTTTCGAGATACTTCTCGAAGAGCTTGAGGGAGCAGTCAACGTGCACCAAAGGGAAGATCTGATGGCTGCACATGATGCTCGTGATTTTGAAACAGCCAGAAAGCTCATTGATGAGGCCGAAGCCCTAATTAATCTGCGGCAAGAAGTCGATAGGCTCCGCCGTAACTGGAAATGCCTAAAGAGGTCCTCGCATAACTTAGGGCGAAGACAGGAGCAGGCCCACCCCACTAGTGCCCCCAGATTGGACCGAGGAGTCCGTACGCCAGAAGACGCGTACTATGTTCCGATCCTGCAAGCCTTAGTTGAAGTGGGTGGGGCAGGGACTGTTAGGGAAATACTGGACCGTGTCCTGCAAATAATGGAAGCTGATCTGAGGGAAGTGGATTTTCAGCCATTGCCCTCGGATCCGGACGAACAGCGCTGGAGAAACACCGCGAAGTGGGCTCGGAACACGCTAGTGCGCGATGGACGTCTCAAGAGCGGAAGCAGATACGGAACGTGGGAGATCGCTGACGAAGGAAGACAGTGGCTACAGCAAGCAGCCCCTAGGGAACCTCAGATCAATTGATGTTCTGAGCACGCTCACCCAAGCCAGCCATTCTTGCCGACTTCGATGATCGATTTCTCCGCATCTACCGCTGCGTTTCGGGGCACGACGGAATCTGCGGGAACATCGGTAACAGATCGGCACGCCCGACACTACGGCTCAGCAACACCTTGCCACCCCTCCCGATCGAATGCTAAATGACTACCTTCTTCGCTAGGTCGATGCCGACAGTGGTAACGTTAATTTCGACTCCTCCTCACCGTGATTGAGACTGCTGCAAGCCCAATCTGGCACAACGATGCCCCAGGTGCAGGGGGAATCCATTTCATTCGTTAGATACCGCTCAGGAGGATCCCGTTATGACACTAACACCCGGCGTCAATGCTCCGTTAATTCGCGGGGGAACTCCTGTTTGTAGTTATCAATGCGGCGCCTATCGCGCAATGCTTTTCAAGAATCCAGAAAGCTTCGGGGAGATTAAATACCCTCACGTACTTGTGGTATTTGGGGCAATAGATGACGGTCCGCCAATTATGTTCGTGACCGCCGAGCAAAACTTGATGGCAAATGAGCTGACCGCATCATTGCCAGAACATCTTAGGCCGAAAGTAAGCGAAAATCCAAATTCGAAGGTCTTTTTGGGGGTCTTTGACGAGACGGGACATCAAAATTTCGGGCATTCTGATGAGTGCGCCATCCTCGAGAAATTTGAGACCAAGGCACTTTCAATAATGAAAGAGCGCCTAGGATTAACGGCATCCATCGAAATACTAAATGACACACGAAGAGGAGACAGATTCACAAATAGAACGACATCGAGTGCATCCACTGATGCCAGCATTTCGTGGGGCTCCACAATTGGGGCAGCGCTGGTAAGCGTGGTCTTGTTCTTCGCACTTCTCTATATTGTGGCGCCGATTGCCGAATCGCTTCTCAATCTCCACGGCCGTTTGTTCGTTCCTGAGCGCTACGGAGGCGGCAGCGAAGTCGCTAACCCCGGCATCCTCACGCTCGCTTTTCGTGCCATTCTGGCATCAGCCCTCTCCGGTCTTGGCGCACTTATGGCCGCTGAAAAGTTCTTTTCTGCTGCGCACATGCGGACGGTCGCAGCGATCTTCTCCGTTGTCGTCATCGCCTGGGCCGGATCGTTCGCCTATGTGGGTTTGGCATCCGGCGCCGTACTAATGCCGCTCGTCATGGTCGGTCTTGGCGCAATACCGCCTCTTGTTGTTGCGTATTGGGTGTGGCGAGAAAGCCTATGAGTTCTAACGAGCGCTTCCAACTGACCGTCAAAAAGCTGCACTTTTTCCCGTCGGCTGAAGCTTTACGTTGAGCGTCAGCTTTCGTGCGGCGCGATCGTCCGCTCAGGGTCGGCTGCAGTCGATGCCGCAGGGCAGCTTCCGGGAAGCGGAACTTCAGCGGCCGGTTTCCGGCGGCGAACTACGAAAGTTGCTCGTCGCAACCCGACCCAAAGCGGAAGTAGTGAGTTCGAAAAAACGGACGTTCGGGCGCGAGAGGCGCGCCGACGCTGCGCCGCTTCCGTGCGCAGGATCAGGCGACTGCCGAGATAGGTTGGCTAAGATTACCTCTTGTGCTCTCGCGGAGGCAATGTCCGGAAACGCGAAACGCTCTTGAGGTTTGCTTTTTAGATATATTCTCAACCAGCGGTCAAATATGGTTGTATGAAGGATGCCGGAATAGAAAGGCATTGATTCTGGTATCTGAAAACACCCCAATTAAGTCCTACGAGCTCGCCTTTCACATTCACTACCGGACCGCCGGACGATCCCGGAGCACAAAACGCAGCCAAAAGAATGGACTTGCCAGCGTCGGTATCGACGAGCCCCTTGATTGTCCCTTGGCCCACGACAGGCAAACCCGCTGGATAACCAAAAATCCACACATTCTGACCTTCCTGAATATCAGCACTGAGCCGAACGGGGGTCCCAGCGAAGCCGCCAACAAGAACGCATGCGTCATTCTTGCCAAGATTGTAGTGCTTGGTCACGTAGAACTGCTGGCCAGTTTTGCGATGGACTACCCGAGGCCAACCTGGGTGGCTTTTCAAAACATGGCAGTTGGTAAGAATCTTGTCTTGAGCGACAAGAACCCCGGTTCCAAATCCTATCTGTTTGCTCTTTGGGTAGGGAACCTCAACTCTATAAATTGCTGACTCTACGGTGTATGGATTGGAATCGGCCGCCGCCACAGATGCGCTGAACGCCAGAAAGGTTGTTAGGATTTTTTTCATGATGTGAATGTAGTCGCGAACAGTAGGAGAGTTCAACCGCAGCGTAGTCATGCAGATTGCGGCGCTTCGAAAGCGTGGAGGAACATGCGGATGACCGCGTCAGGGAAAGATTCTCCCCGACAGCTTCTAGCGGGAGCGCCTCGCTTGCCTGACTTGAGAGGCGCCCCTTTCCATCTACGACGGTCTTGAACCGACCGAGGCTGTGTGGAAACGCAATCGCAATAAACGCTGGCAGGTAGAGTTCGGTCGATTGAGATGGGCGCGCGGTTTTGCGGCCGAATGGGCGTGATCAGAGCTTACAGGACGTCCAGCAAGGCAATTTAGGCAGGGAATTGGGCAGTTTTACATCAAGCTGCGGCGCACCGCAGAGCATTCATTGCGCCTTTGGGGCCGTATAGGCTGATGATCCGGCGTAGGTTGTACGCCAGCACGTGCAAACTCATCTCCGTCTGCACACGTGGTCGGGTTTTCGTGAGGAAGTGCGTGGCCCCCATCCAGAACTTCAACGTCCCGAACACATGCTCAACCGTGCTGCGCCGCTGTCGCATCTTGCCGGGGCTGGCATCCAGGCGACGCTGCATGGACTCCAATACGGCCTCATGCTCCCAGCGCCGAACTCGGCGCTCCTTTTCTGCGGTCGTGCACCGCGCTTTGATGGGGCATTGCATGCAGGCACTCAGGTTGTAATAGGTGTGGATGACCAACCCCTGCTCGACAGACTGATGATGACGTGGCAATAGCTGACCGCTGGGGCAGCGGTACACATCCTTATCGGGTTGATAGACGAAGTCGCGCTTGTCGAACAGGCCACGCGCCTTGTTGTCGCTCGTCATCGTCATGGGCACGAAGGGCGTAATGCCTGACTGCTCGCAGGCCAGAATTTCCGGCCCCTTGTAGTAGCCACGATCAGCAAGCACCTCCAGGGTTTCTTCATCTACCGCCACCTTGGCCTGCATGGCCATCGAGGCGAGTTGCGTACGATCATGACCGAGATTCACTACATCGTGCGCGACAATCAGGTGATGCTCGGTATCGACGGCGACCTGCACGTTGTAACCGACCATCCCGGTGCCACGACCACTGGTCGCCATGGAGCGGGCGTCCGGATCGGTCAGCGAGACTTGCTCATCGGGTGCTTGGCGCAGGCGCTCGCCCATCTCCTGCAGGTAACGCATCTGCTTTCTGAGCCGGACGAGCTTCTCTTTCAGGTTCTTCGTCTTGGCTTCCGTCTCCCCAGGCTGAGTGCGATCGGCGGTATCCAAGGCGTGCAAGTAGCGCTCGATGCTTTCCTCGATCTGCTTGATGCGCTGCTCCAGTTTGTGCGGCGTGAAGTTCTTATCCCGGTTGTTCACGGCCTTGAACTTGCTGCCATCGATGGCCACCACGGCATGGTTGAACAGGTCCAGCTCGCGGCACAACGCGATGAACTGCTTGCAGGCGTTGCGAATGCCTGTCAAGGGCAACCGAATTTTCCCCAGGGCGGTAATTCAAATTTCCCCACCCGGTTGGGATTGTTCGTCGAATGACCGGACGAGGCCGGCCTTGAGCTTCTCCTTCAGGCGATAGGAATTGCCTCGGATGTTGAGCGTCACGGCGTGATGCAGGAGGCGGTCGAGGATCGCGGTGGCGATCACCCGATCGCCGAACACTTCGCCCCAGGCGCCGAAGCTCTGGTTGCTGGTGAGGATCATTGGGCCGCGTTCATAGCGGCGGCTGATGAGCTGGAAGAAGAGGTTCGCGCCGACGCGATCGATCGGCAGGTAGCCGATCTCGTCGATGATGAGCAGCCGCGGCGTGGTAAAGAGCTTGAGCTTCTCGTCGAGCCGGCCTTCGGCGAGGGCCTTGGTCAGGGTGGCGATGAGTTGTGCGGCCGATGTGAAGAGCACCCGGTAGCCGGCCTCGATCGCCTTGATGCCAAGCGAGACGGCGAGGTGGGTCTTGCCCACCCCGGGCGGGCCCAACACGATCACGTTGTCGCCGTGCTCGATGTAGTGGCAGCTCGCCAGTGTCAGCACCTGCCGCTTGTCGATCGACGGCTGGTAAGTGAAGTCGAAGGTTTCCAAGGGCTTCACGAAGGGGAAGCGCGCCATCGCGGTCCGCATCGAGATGTTCTTGGCGGTCTTGGCGGCGACCTCCTCGCCGAGCACCTGTTCGAGGAAGTCCGCATACGGCAGCTCCTCGGTGGCAGCCTGTTGCAGCAAGGCTTCCAGGCGTTCGGCGCTCTTCTGCAGCCGCAACTTGTGCAGGTGTTCGCCGAGGCGCTCCAGTTGAGCCGGTGTCACCATCGCGCCTGCGGCCGAAGGGGGTGTGGTCTTGCTCATCGTGCCACCTCCTGCACCCCGCGGCCGAGGACGCCGGCCTCGAGCAGGTGCTCGTAGATCGCCAGATCCCGCACCTCTACCGCGAGCGCATCGGCGGCGCGGCCCAAAGGGGCCGCAGGCGTACTTGCTGATGGGGGGCCGGCATGGCGTTGGCGCGCATTGCGCATCGCCGCCCCCGGCCCATGCTGCGGACAGACCGACAGCTGCGCCCGGCCGGCGAGCACCGGGTGCTCGGCGACCAGCCGGCCACGATGACGGATCAACCAGTTGCCACCGGCGCGCACGACCTCGACAGTCTGACCGATCAAGCCGAACGGCACTGAGTAGCGGTTGCCGTCGATCGACACCAGCCAATCGTCGGCGACCACCCGTGAGCGCACCATCGCTTGCAGGAAGCTCGCCTGGCCCGCCGTCGGCACGAGCGCGGATGCCTCGTCAGCAAAGCGCTCGATCGGCCGCTGGTGAGTCGTGCCGTGGATACGCCGATCGGCGACCTCCGCCTGCCAGCACGCCAGCTGCTGGTTGAAATCGTCCAGATCGGCGAAGGTCCGTCCGGGGACGAAGTTGCGCTTGACGTACTTCACCCCGGACTCGACCTTACCCTTGGTCTGCGCCCGATACGGTTGGCACAGCCGTGGGATGAAGCCCCAGTGGTCAGCGAACGCGGCGAAGGTCGCATTGAGGCGAGGACGCCGCTCGCCATCGCCGTCATGTTCGGTGCCGAGCACGACCGTACGCATGCGGTCGTAGAGCAGGCACTCGCAGCGCCCGCCGAAATGGGCGAAGGCGTGTTCGTGCGCGGCGAGCAGATCGCACATGCGCTCGTGCACGAAGCCTTCAGCATAGGCGCGCCGGCTGTAGCCGAGGGTCATCACGAAGACGTGCACCTTCGTGCGCTGATCAGCGAATCCGACGGTGATCTGGCCCCAGTCGACCTGCGCCTGTTCGCCGGGGGCCGTTTCAAAGCGGCACTGCGTCAGCGCGGCGAGGCTGGCCTGTGCCCGCAAGGGGCGCACGGCGAGCTTGACCGTTTCGTAGCTGCCGGCAAAGCCTCGCTCGCCACGCAGCTCCTGGTAGAGGATGCGCGCCGAGTACCGCACCTGCGGCGCCCGCTCGGCGAGCCACGCCCGATGGGCATCGAGCACCGTCGCCGCGCTCTTCTCACGCAGGTACGGGCGCCAGGCGTCCTGTCGCAGACAGCCCCGCACCGTCTTCCGATCGAGATCGAACTCGCCGGCGATGGCCGACACGCTCGCCCCCTCCCTCCGCCGCACATGAATCGCGTTCCATTGTTCGCGTCCGATCACGTCGCCCTCCGTGCCCGGTTTCAACCCGGACACGGTAACGCCGATGCGGTCCAGGGCCCGCGGGCCCTGGACCGCATCCACACCAGACATCACTGCTTCCCTTTCCATCTCGCTCTCCTTCAGGTCGATGGGTGGGGAAAATTCGATTACCGCAGGTGGGGATTATTGGATTACCGCTGACACGAATGCCAGTGCCGTTGTCGCGACGGAAATCGGCAATGGTCTTGAAGTCGGGCGCCAAGTGCCCCGTGAGCCACATGACTTCAACGTTGCGCTGAGCCTCCCGCTCAAGGCGGCGGCTGGACTGAATCCGATTCAGATAGCCGTAGATGTACAGTTTGAGCAGCAAGCCCGGGTGGTAGCCCGGCCGTCCCGTGACGGCAGGCTGCGCAGACGCGAACCCCAGACCCTGCAAATCCAGTTCATCGACAAACAGGTCGATCACCCGCACCGGATTGTCTTCACCAATGAAGTCATCCAGTGATTCGGGCATCAACACCATCTGTGCCCGACTCTTTCCTTCGATGTATCGCTTCATCGCCTACCTCAATCCATGCTTTATGCATAGACTGAGGCCCGGCGGGATGGTTCACGGTGTTTTCACACGCCCTCGACCCAAAGCCGACCTTCGCTCTGAGCGAAAGCAGACGCTTAACGCTCGGGTGTAACCGACCCACACCGAAGCGCCGCGAGGTTGCGCGCCCCGGTTCACGCTATCGTTATCCCCTTGCTTTTCAAGACGCTCAATATCATGGCCGAGTACTCTGATCTTACGGAGCTCATCTCTCTGATTTGCAAGAGTAGAAGCGATTTGAGCGTGTCGTTTCCCTCATTACTCCAGCGCTCTATGACGTTGGCGAGCGCGTCTAACTTCTCTATCTTACGAAAGATAAGCGGCGCTCGGGCCTCACCATTTAACTCCAATTTCCGAATCGAGATCTCCGCGCGAACGTTCCCCGCCTTCCAGTAGACGAGCGGCCCATGATGCTCAAGCCATTGCTCAACGTTGTCGGAGTACGGATCCAGAAACTCCTCGCCTTCCCTGTAGTAGTCGTTCTTTCTGCGATTACACTCTGTGCATGAAATCGTGAGATTATTCCAGTCGAAGTGCTTAGACACGTCCTTTGACGAAGGGATCTTGTGTTCAATATCGCCTGGCGTGTTGTGGCCAATCTTGCTCTCGCAGTAGACACATTTAAGTCCTGTTTCCTCTTTCAGTCTCTGCTTAATGTCTGGGTGCCTATACCGATACCGCTTCGCGTTACTATCCCTATCTGCAAGATATTCGCCCAGCCACGCTTCCTCGTTGTCCCTCAACACCTCAGGCTTCTCAAGCTTTTCCAGCGATCTCATTCATCGCCTCCCCGGCCGTCGCCTAGGAACCCAGAGAGCGAATCACTGACTCCCAGTCTCTGAAACTCCGAGAATATGGCTTTTATCTTTTCTTCGTTATCCGGATGATCTTGGTACTTCTTTAATACATTCTTTATTTCATGTTCTACCCACACAGGAATCGTTGTGGGTACGTCCAAGATCTCTCGCAGCACTCTGTCGGGAGTCGATGCTAGGTCTGCATGCTCCAAATGCTCCGAAATTACTTGTCGCTCTTCATTATGAATCAGTCCGAACACGTTGGCATTTTTGTTAGATGTAACAATGAAAGGACTGTGTGTGGCGATTATGAAGCGATATTTTGGAAATGCTCTCTCTAAATTCGGAAGAAGTGTGCGCTGCATACTAGGATGCAAATGATTCTCTGGCTCGTCAATTATTACCGTGCAGGCTTCCTTGTCAGCTCCGTACATATGAATCTGCCAAGCAATTCCGAACAGTGAACTGACGCCACCTGACATGGCATCAAGGGAGAAATCACCGGAATCAGTCACAAGTACAACATCCGGCATTCTTATTTCGATCTTCCTAAAGCCTATGCTTTTTGGAAGTAAAATAGAAAGAACTCCCTGAAAACCTTCAAATAGCTCCCTGTATTCTTGGTTTTCTTGAACGTAGTCATTTCCTGCGCCAAACAATGCTAACGATATCAATGACTGTTTTAGAATCAGACCTGGATTACGGACATTTGCAGACCCGTACGTTTGAAGCAATAGCTGTTGAAATTCTTGATAGTGCTGCTGATTGCTCTTAGGATTTGTTGGGATCTGATCAATTTGCTGATACGTGATAGCTGGCCGATGAGACGGGATGTGCATTCCCACAACCGCCTGCTTATTTTGGTGGCTAAGTTGATACTGAGGATTGTTTGATCGGCCTTCAGGAGTTAGCAGCTTTGATGTGATGCCGTTGGAGTACCTTAATTCCCCTACCTCAACCGATCCTGCGGGCTCGTTTTGTTCATCCAAAAATAGCCGCCTAATATCCGAGAAAAACTTCTTTTTTCTTTTTCCGCCCATGAATGGCGTAGACACAAAATTAACGTTCCAGCCAAAATGATGACTCAGCACATTCAAGATTGTTGTCTTTCCGCAGCCGTTGGCTCCAGTCAAAACGGTTGTTTGTCTTGATAAATCAAGGTCAATGGAGTGAAACTGTCTCCATTGCTCAAGTCTTAGGGTGACAAATTGGTGCATAAGGGGACTCGTCTATTATTGCTGGATTACGGAGCAGTAGGAGAAATTAGGAACAATTAACTCGGCGGGATCCGCTTATTGATGTAGGACGGAATACGTCTTTCCTTGGCCGAATTAAACCCATGTTACTCGGCCCACATCATGTCAGTCGTTGCCAAAAGATAGCCAAAATGTATGATGCAGTCAAAATATCCTCGTGCGAACCGTGGCGATTCAAGGCGTTGTATTGGAGCGACAGTCGATCAGTCGCGTGCACTGGGATTCTGACTATCCGAAGATTTTCTGAGGAGGAAGGGATTTGGGTTCAACCGAAGACTTGTCATGACGGAGAACAACCTGCGGGGCCGTCACCGCACACGATGATAGGCGGAATACATGAGGGTGCCTCGTCGAGAGAGGTAGAACCTTACGGGATTCGATCATCGACGACGAACGGTTCCGCAGAAGACCCGCGGAAATATGGTTTTGGCCATCGACCGACCGCTTCAGGGGCAGCTATCGGCACGGTCCGCTTCTGGCCGGACAGAGACCTCGCGAAGTCGCTGGCCAACGTCTGGAGAGCCCAGAAAGCTGCCCGTCGTCCGCAAAATGTGGCGTAGCGAGGCGAATGGCGGCTTACCGGTGTGCGGTCCAGCTCAACGTCCGCTTTCGCGTAAAGCCTCCATCGGCCGGTCTGGCCGAGGTGCTGTCGTCGCCCCGTTCGACTGCATCGTTCAGTCACCTGCCGTTGAACAGCTGATGGCTCGGAGGCATCAGGGCAACAGATTCATCGAGTATTTCTTTCCCTCAAGACCGCGTTAATTTGCATCACACGTTCGTTGGAGAATAATGGCAACGAGGCGACATGGCCGGTCGAGGGCAGTTCATGCAACCCATAAGATTTTTCGGCAACGCAGACGGATTCGGTACCTCATCAGGGACTGCTTCTGCGATCCTTGTTTCGAACGAGGTATCTGCCACAGGCAGTGCACCGCCGTTACGGCCAGGTTGGCGGGATGTTCGTGACCGGATACGGGAAATCGAAACCGATCCGGCGAGGCGGAAGCGTTTAATCGATGCCAGGAAGCGCATGGCGCACGTGTTGTCGGAGCGGGGCAGCCTGGCCTCCCTGCGGCTTGAGAGAGGGCTGTCACGACGGGGCTTAGCCGCACTGAGTGCCATTCCTGAAGCGACGCTATCGCGCCTCGAGGCTGGAACTGAGGATCCGCGGCTGTCGGTGTGCTGCCGGCTCGCTCAGGCCTTGGGTCAGTCTCTGGATCAGATCGCGGCGGCGATTGCGGCGAGCGGCCCCAAAAGATCGGGGGCATGATCAACGAACAGAGCGGGGTCCAAGGATGACGAACCACGCGGACGCCAACTGCTAAAGAACTAAGGCACCAACCGGAAGACATCCATGAAACCGAAGCCACTCGTTGCGGACTTGCCGTTTGAGGCGATCATTTGCATTGCCCGCGATGCAACGCAAAAGGCTCCCCGTGACGCGGTAGCAGCGGGACGCAGTGTGGCTGGTTGGAAGGATGGTCACATCGAGCTGTTTGGCCCCGGAGCGCGTCCGTTGTCCTCCCCGCGACCCGATCCGGAGGAGCCCTCCGAACGCTAAGCTATTGTATGGTCCGTTGTGCCAAACCGGCTGCTAGCGACGAACGGGCCTCGCGTGGGGTGTGTTGGAAGCTCGCCGACGTGATCAAGAAAAATCTGTAAACAAAGCACTACGTTAAGCGCCCGCCCAGAGCTCAAGCGTACGCGGCCGTGCAGGACCGGGCTGCGGCACAACGAACCACACAATAGCGGGGTCGCGCCGAGAGCCGGGCACTCAACCTCGGCGGGGGCCGATCCGCGATCATCCGTGACACACCTACGCGTAGGCGCCGGATTGCATTTGCGACAGCAGTCGTTCGAGCACCCGGAATCCCTCGAGCGTGTCGGTGAGGGCTGCAGGATGTCGACCGCCCAAGGCGGGACAGGGGCTGGCGAGCCAGTCGCCGATCCAACGGGGTGCGTCGAAGGCCTTGTCCTGACCAGTGGCCCTCACCATGTCATCCACGGCCTCAACCAATCGAAGAAAGGCCAGGATGCGTTCGCTTTGCTCGGTCGTGAGCCGGTTGCCCTTCATGACCGCGCCGACGGGGGAGTGGCGCCCGAGCTGCAGTAGTTCGATCAGCTCGGACACCGAGTGGCCCATCGCCTTGGCGACCTCGATGAGGACAAGGGATTCGATCCCAGCACGCAAGGCCTCGATCCTGTCCATCGGATCCATCCGGATCAGAGTCTGCAGGTCGGTCGCGTGTCGCTTCCGATTACTCTCCCGGTGCGACGCGTTGGTCGTAGACATAGGAGACTGTAGTCTGGGTTACGGCTCACGGAAGACCGGATACCTACCCTTGTCGTTGCGCCGTTTCGCCGCGGCCTCAAGTTGAGCGCGATCTTCGGCCGTAATTACTGGCACCCGTTTGCACGACAGCGCAAACACCCGCCCTTTCGGCGCGTCAGGGGCTTTCCGTTTGGCGATCTTGGCAATGCTGAGTTTCATTGAGCGGATCCCATTCAAAGTCTAGTCCCACGAAGATGGTAACAGGCTTCTCTGCAGGTGCCGATTCTCATGCGCCTCATTTGGGAGCTTGGGAGCGTAGCACTATCCGCGAGCATGGTGCCGACGAGTACGGGTCCGGCAATGCTCAAGTGGTATTAGCCGCGCTCTGTGCTGAACTTCAGTAGTTCCGACGGCGGACACTCAAGCGCTTCTGCCAATCGCACGATGTTCAACAGGGCAATGTTGCGTTGCCCGCGCTCGACCCCTCCCAAATAGCTCCGGGCCAGTCCGCTTTCGAGCGCAAGCTGTTCCTGTGACAGGCCTCGCGCCTTGCGTAGTGTCGCCACCCTCCGTCCAAACAGGACGCGGGGGTCGCGAGAAAGCGGGGCAACGGTCGAAGGCATCGGCCGATGCTAGAAAGTCGTGCACTATCGGGCCACGCTCTATGAGTGACAATGACGCATTGGTGGCCTATAGTTGCGTTCGCTTTTTCGTCTCCTGCTGCACGACATGAAGTTTGTGATTGACCCTCGGCTCTCCCATCTCGACGAGGCAGAGCTTGCTGCCCTTGCTGAGCGCTACTTCGTCGGCGAACGTGTGGGCGATTTGGTGCGGGAGTATCGGCTTCAGTGCACACCGAATCAGTTATATCGGCTGATTCCACCTAGGATTCTTCTTGATCACAACTGTGAGGCCTGCGGTGCCCCATTAATTCAGGTGCGACGCGCGGCTGGGGCTTTGAGTCTTGGATTGGATGCCACACGCTGTTCCGCGTGTCGTCACCGTGTGAACGGTTCTTGTCGATGCGATGCCTGCGAAGCGAAGAAGCGGCAGCGCGTACAAGCGGAAATCACACGGCAACGCGCGGAGGTCGAAGCGTATTGCAGAGGTCGGTGGGATTACCGCGAGGTCCAGCATAACCCCGAAGATCTTTCGGTCAATACCGCCGTGGCACTGCTTGCGCTGGTGCGAAGCGGTGGCTGGCTGTCCGATACGAGCGTGGGGCGCATCGACGCGTCAGGGATTCCGTTTGCGCCCGAGGGACCCTTGGGAGACAACCTTCTCGCGACGTTGGTGTCATCGGGGCTGGTTGCGCCTGCACTGGATTCGCCCATGGATGCATTTGAGACCACAAGTACTTCGATGCAGGTATTCACGGATAGGGTTCACTGGCGCATCTTGGCAGCGTCGCCCATGTTGCTGGTACGGCAACTTGAGCAGCTTTGCAAATTCGGAGAGTGGCCGGATGCTTGGGACAACGACATAGCAGAGTTGCAGTTGGCCCTTGCTGTTGCCGAGTGCCGTGAGTTTGCGGATTTTTGCCTGACGGAACGCGGATTGCCTGCGGTCGGACACCATGCTGCCGAAGTTTTGTTCAAGAACCTGCTCACCGACTTTGCCGTGTCGCAGTGCTTTCGAATCATCTGGTCGGGGGCGATGGCCAGCGTCGATTTCATCGCCCGCACAGGTTCCAGCCGTCGTCATGCAAGCAACTTCTTTGTAGGGGCTTGCCAGCGTTGGGCTGACAGAGCTCGAACCGATGGATGGATCATCAAACCCGGCTTTCGAAACGGACGGCGCCCGCGCTCACAACTTAGCCATGTCCTGAATGACGTATTCTTCGGAATCGGCGAACGGGGTTTCAACGAGCCCTTGCGCGCATTTTCGATGAATTTGCAACATCTAACCTAATCGGACAAATTCAGAATAGGCGCCCTCGGCTGAAGTTCGTCAAGTCGTGCCTGTGCATCGGCCAGCCGCTCGGTCAATTCAACGATCCGTAGACCGGCTGTCGGCGCGCATCCAATATTACCCAGCCGTGCGCGTTGAATTTTACCCAGGGACTTTAGCCACGCGTCATTGCGCGGACTGCTTTTCAGTGTAGCCCAACGGATCGGTTTTTCGGTTCCGCTGGTCGGTCTGTCGGAATGCGCAGAGGGAACCCGTGCAGGGCGTAGCCCGGAGCGGGTTCCCTCTGCGCGGCGACCGATCAGAAGGGTTCATCCTCCGTCACAGCGATCTTTCCCCGTTTGATCTGCTCGCGCGCCGCGATGCGCGACTTCGCATCGGCCGTGCTTTGGCGGAAGCGATAGGACTCGTTGCCGGTCTCGACGATGTGGCAGTGGTGCGTGATCCGGTCGAGCAGCGCCGTGGTCATCTTCGCGTCACCGAACACGGTCGCCCATTCGCCGAAGGTCAGGTTGGTCGTGATCATCACGCTGGTGTGCTCGTAGAGCTTCGAGAGCAGGTGGAAGAGCAATGCCCCGCCCGACTGGCTGAAGGGCAAATATCCGAGCTCGTCGAGAATCACCAAATCCATGCGCAGCAAGGAGAAGGCGAGTCGGCCCGCCTTGCCGGCGGCCTTCTCCTGTTCGAGCAGATTCACGAGATCGACGGTGGAATAGAAGCGCACCCGCTTGCCGTGACGAGTGATGCCGGAGACCCCGAGCGCCGTCGCCAGGTGCGACTTCCCGGTACCCGTTCCGCCGATGAACACGGCGTTGTGGGCGGCTTCGGTGAAGGACAGCGTGGCCAGTTCGTGGATCAGTTCGCGATCGACTTTGGACTGCTCGAAGTCGAAGCCGGCAAGATCCCGGTGCACCGGGAACTTCGCCGCGTGCAGCTGGTAGGCGATGGAGCGCACGTGCCGGTCGGCATCCTCGGCCTGCAGCAGATGTTCGAGAAGCCAGCGCGAACTCTGCGCGGCCGTCTCCCCTTGAGCAGTCAGGTCAGCCCACGCGTCGGCCATGCCGTACAGGCGCAGGCTCTTGAGTTCGGCGATCAGGTCACGCATGGCTCGCCTCCCCACACAGGCGGTCGTAGCGTTGCGGATCGGCTACCGGCGCCTCGCTCACGGTGAGCGCCGTCGCGACCTGCTCCGGTGGCGGTGTGGACTTGAGTCGGTTGAGTACGTTCTCGACGTGTTCGGGGCTCGGGCGCCCCGATTCGAGCACCACCTCGATGGCCATCAGCACCGTCTCCAAGCCGTGCGCAGGGACGGCGGCAAGCACTTTGGCCATGAGGCGGTCGCCGCCCTCGCGCTTGAGGAGCAAGGCGCGCAGCCGCTGCAGCGGCTCGGGCATGTCGGCGAAGGGGGCGCCGTTGCGCAGCGCCCCGGGCTTGCGCTCGATCAGCGGCAGGTAGTGCTGCCAGTCGTAGCGGGCCTCGTTGCGGCCGAAGCTGCGCACGTGGCTCGCTACCACCGCATCGTGGGCGACGAGGTCGATGCGCTCCGGGTAGACGCGGATGCCCACCACCTGCCCCACCAGTTCGCAGGGCGCCGAGTAGCGACAGCGATCGAAGCTCACGAGGCAGGTGCTCGACACCTTGCCGACGGTTTCCACGTAGCCGTCGAAGGGCACGATCATCGGCATCAGTTGCGGCCGTTCCTGTTCGAGCATCTCGGCCAGCGTGAGGTCGTAGTCGGGATGCTTGAGTTCCTGCCACAGACTGCGGCAGCGCCCCAGCAGCCACAGGTTCAGTTCCGTGAAGGAGCCGAAGCGCACCGCCGCCGCGTCCTGCCAGATGCGGCGCCGGCTGTCCTGCACGTTCTTCTCGACAACGCCCTTCTCCCATCCCGCAGCAACGTTGCAGAAGTCCGGGTCGAAGAGGTAGTGCGAGGCCATCGCCGCGAAGCGCGTATTGACCACGCGTGCCTTGCCCTTCTTCACGCGATCGACGGCGGTCTTCATATTGTCGTAGATGCCGCGCCGGGCAATTCCGCCCAGGGTCGCGAACGCCCGCGCATGCGCGTCGAAGAGCATCTCGTGGCTCTGCGTCGGGTAGGCCTGGACGACAAAGGCGCGGCTGTAGCACAGCTTCAGATGCGCGACGAGGATCTTGCGCCACACCCCGCCGATCACGAGGTGTTCCTCGCTCCAGTCGAACTGGTGGGCCTCGCCCGCTTCGAACTGCAGCGGCACGAAGGCCTTGGTGACCGCGGTGCCACCTTGCGCACGCCAGCGCCGGATGAATTCGGTGACGCGGCTATAGTCGCCGTCAAACCCCTGCGCCTGCAATTCGGTGAAAAGCTTGAGGGCGCTGCGCCGATCCCGCACCGGCCGTCGCCCATCGATCTCGAGCATCTTCACCAGTTGCGCCGCATACGGCGTGATCTTGGTGTCGCCGCCGCAGCGCCGATACTTCGGCTCCAGCCCCTCGGGCGCCTGCAGCCACTTGCGGATCGTCTTGCGCGTGAGCCCCGTGCGCCGCTCGATCTCCGACAGCGACTGCCCCTCGCGGTAGTACAACCGCCTTACCTTACCCAGCATGTTCATGGTCATCATCTCCTCGGTTCCCCGCTTCACAACGGAAGCGGCGGAGGTTAATGACCCTGGGTAATTTTCAGCGTGCACACCCCGCTAAAACTGGGTAGTTTTCATCGCGCGCCAACAAGACACATCTGGATCACGCGCAGCATCCTCCAGTGCTTTAACGCGTAGCGTCCTGATCGTGCCGATCCGCGCTCCAGTGAAGAAGCCGACCATCAGCATCAGGTGTAGCTCTTCGGAGCAATTCTCCTTGGCGAATTGCAGCAGCTCGGACATGTGCTGACGCGAGATCGGCAGCAGTCCGTCTTCCAGTCGTAGGCCGGGACGTGCACGATTTGGGATGGAGAGATCGGTCGTCAAACGATTCATCGTGCGCTCGAACCCAGCGGTATCGAAATAGCGCACGACCACTGCCTTGTCCTGCCACTTGGGCGCGTCCCTACTGATGAATTGGCGACCCGCCGCGTAACGGTAGAAGCGGATTACAGCGCGCATGCGGGCCGTGGTCGTCGAGGGACGTAAGTAGCCATGATCACGGGAATCGACCAACTCACCCCGGTAGCGCACCAGCACCCGCTCCGCCTTCGTTTGCGGAAAGTGCCGCCAGTCAATCTGCTCCCGCTCCAGCCAGTTTGCGTACTTGTGAAGATGCTCCATGAGGCGGGTTAGCGTCTCGATCTTCACCTCCCGATTGCGCGCCACTTCTAGCGAGAACAGATTGGCTTCGGGCCACGGCTGCCCGTCATCCCAAAAGATCTGGGGCAAGCGATCGACCGTGCGCACGGACGGCTCCTTTACCCACTCGATGGATCCAGAGGATATGACAGGCCGCTTCGGGCGGTATCGGATGTACTCAAGTCGCGCCATCAGTTCGAGTCCTCGTCATGTGCGCCGTGATTCTTACTCGGGTCGGCGGAGTTGTCAGGCGGTACCCCACGGCTACCACCAGTGGGATCTCCTTCTTGGCTTTGGCTGCCGGTCTCGCGCAACCGACTTAGCCAGCGTGCGATGTCTACAGCGAACGCAAATCGACCGCGGCGATGAGGAATGTGAATAGTCGGTACAGGCAGGCATCCGCGCTTCGCTGCCTGCCGAAACGCCTCGCTGCTCGCGTAGCCCAAGAGGCGCCGCAGATTGGCTCCCCCGACGAGATGCCCATACCGTGTGATGAGATCGGCCTCGAGTGCCAGTTCAACTCGATTCTTTGCAGTGTCAGTCACGGCCTGTTTGCCCTCGTCACGCATCGGCGGCGAGTATCGGGACAGCCACTGCTGGCGTCCATGTGGCACCATCTCTACTAATGTCGTGACACTAACTGCAATGGCATACAAAGACAGCGTAAGAAGAAAGCCTCCCCGCCACCCCGTCGAGTCGTTCCGGGTCAAGGCGTGGTTCAACGCCGTGGCGGTGCGTTCGGGAAAGACGGCTTATGCGTTGGAGCTGGAGTTCGCCCGGCCCGAAAGCATCGTGCGGTTCGAGGAGGGCACGGTGCAGCGCCCAAGCCTCTGGGATAAGTACGCGCGCGGCGAGGTTACCCCGGGAAGGGACAGGCTCACCCTGGACGACCAGAAGCCGAACCTGGTTGACCGGGTGGAAGACCGCTATCCCGGATCGGCATACTGGCTCAGGCACCCGTTCTGGGCTGCGCTTCAACTGGCGATGGCGCCGATGAAACACTCCACTCCGCTGGAGACGGTGAGCGGGTGGATGGGGAAGTTGCCTGGCGAGGCCGCGGCCGCGCTCTTCGCTGATGCTCCGCCGCAGGCAGGGACGCCGTTCCGGCGCCGTGCGGTCGATTTTCATTGCCTCGACCGACTATCCGATCTTGGGACCTTTGATGGCGCTGCAGCGCTGATGCTGCTGCTGCGCGAGGCGATGTTGTTTCAGGATGCGGAGCGCTACGAGAGGCTTCTCCAGGAAATGCACCATTATGATTCCTGGTTTGCTACGTGGCCGGAAACAGCGCCGTTCCATCGCGAGCTCCTCAACTATCTTGACGCTCGCTTCGGTCGGATGTTGCTCCCGGATGGGCGCGTAGGCTGGAAGCATCTCCGGCGTGACTGGACGCTCCACCAGGAGAACTGGTGGAAGATGCGTCCGCTGCCGCCTGAATGAAACCGCCCGAATGCTCATCCGAACCGGTAACTGGTAAGAAGGCACGACATTCATGCCCGTGGCGTCCGGGCTCCCATTTCATCACGGGCCGCTGCCCAGAGAAGATTTCAAGGCATATGGATCACTCAGTACACAACAAGATCGTCAGCTTCATCTGGTCAATCGCTGACGACTGCCTCAGGGATGTTTTCGTGCGCGGCAAGTACCGCGATGTCATCCTGCCGATGTTCGTCCTGCGCCGTCTGGACTGCCTGCTGGAGCCCAGCAAGGAAGCGGTGCTCGAAGAGGTCCGCTTCCAGCGTGAAGACGCGGAAATGGCCGACCTCGATCCGCATGGACTGCGTGAAGCATCGGGCTACGTGTTCTACAACACCTCCCGCTTCACCCTGAAGTCGCTGCTGGGCAACCCGTCGCAGCTGGAAGCCAACCTCAAGAACTACCTCGATGGCTTCTCGGACAACGTGAAGGAGATCGTCGAGAAGTTCGACCTGCGCAACCAAATTCGCAAGATGGCGCAGTCGGACGTGCTGCATGACGTGATCGAGAAGTTCGTTTCCGAGGAGATCAACCTCAGCCCCAACGACCGTAAGGGCCCGGATGGGCGCACCCAGCCGGGACTGTCCAACTTGGGCATGGGCTACGTCTTCGAGGAACTGATCCGCAAGTTCAACGAAGAAAACAACGAAGAGGCCGGTGAGCACTTCACGCCCCGCGAAGTAATCAAGCTCATGACCAATCTGGTCTTCATTCCGGTCAGGGATCAACTTCCCAACCCGCTGACCATCTACGACCCGGCCTGCGGTAGCGGCGGCATGCTCACCGAGTCGCAGGACTTCATCACCGACCCCGAAGGCGAGATCAAGGCCAAGGTGGGCGTGTTCCTCTACGGCAAGGAGGTGAACCCGGAGACCTACGCCATCTGTAAGTCCGACATGATGATCAAGGGCAACGACCCGGAAAACATCAAGTTCGGCTCCACGCTGGCGACCGACGATTTCTCGGGCACGCGCTTCGACTTCATGCTGACGAACCCGCCCTACGGCAAGAGCTGGAAGAGCGACCAGAAGAGCATCGTCGATGGCAAGGACGTGATCGATCATCGTTTCCAGGTCAATCTGTCCGATTACACCGGCGAGATTCACGACTTCTATCCTGCCATCCCACGTTCGTCTGACGGCCAGCTCCTGTTCATGATGGAGATGGTCAACAAGATGAAGCGGCGCAGCGACAGCCCGATGGGCTCGCGCATCGCTTCCGTCCACAACGGTTCGGCCCTGTTTACCGGGGATGCAGGCAGCGGCGAGAGCAACATCCGCCGCCACATCATCGAGAACGACCACCTCGAAGCCATCATCCAGCTGCCGAACAACCTGTTCTACAACACCGGCATCACCACCTACGTTTGGGTCCTTTCCAACCACAAGGCCGACAAGCGTAAGGGTAAGGTGCAGCTGATCGACGCCAGCAACCTGTACCAGAAGCTGCGCAAGAATCTGGGCGAGAAGAACTGCGAGTTCACCGACGAGCACATCCATCAGATCACCCAGCTGTACCTGGAAATGCCGAACGGCGGCATTTCCAAAGTCTTCAACAACCGCGACTTCGGCTACTACAAGGTCACGGTGGAGCGCCCGCTGCGAGTGGCTGCGCAATTCAGCCCGGAGCGCATTGCCACGCTGCGTTTCACACCGGGCATGCAGGACATCATGGAGTGGGTGTATGGCAAGTACGGCGACGAGGTCTACACCAACCTGAAGGCGCATACGGAAGCAATCGAAGCGCACCTTGAGCGCGAAGAGATCGCCCTCTCGCCCAAGAACCGCAAGGAACTGCTGTCCGAGGCCACATGGCGTGAGCAACGCGACATCATGCAGGCCGCACAGCAACTGGCCGAGAAGATCGGCTGCGGCGAATTCCTCGACTTCAACCGCTTCGAGGGCATCGTCGATGACGCCCTCAAAGCGCTGGGCCTGAAGCTGACGGCACCCGCCCGCAAGCAAATTCTTAACGCCGTCAGCTGGCGCGACGAGCGGGCTGAGAAGGTCGTCAAAAAGGTCCACAAGCTCAATGCTGGCAAGCTGAATGAGTTGCTGAACCAGCTGGGTACAACCCGCGACAAGCTGGGCGACTATGGCTATATGGCGACACCAACCGGCGAGTACATCGAGTACGAGCCGGACAGTGAGTTGCGCGACACTGAGAATGTGCCGCTGGCGCTGGACTCCAGCCTGTCCGCATCCAGCGTGATCCACGACTACTTCATCCGCGAAGTGCGCCCCCATGTGGATGAGGCCTGGATCGCCATCGACAAGACCGTGATCGGCTACGAGATCAGCTTCAACAAGTATTTCTACCAGCACAAGCCGTTGCGCAGCCTGGAAGAAGTCACGGCGGAAATCCTAGCGCTGGAAGCTGAGACCGATGGCCTGCTCAAGCAACTGGTGAGCTTTGTTGAGGGCGCGAAGTAATGCAGGGCTACGAGAGCTACAAGCCTAGTGGCATTCCTTGGGTAGGTGACATTCCGTCTCACTGGGGGATCAAAAAAAATAAATTTCTTTTCAGCGAGCGTAAAGCCGTCGTGGGGAAAGACGCGCCCAAGTTCAAGCTCCTGTCGCTGACGCTGCAAGGTGTGATTCTCCGTGACATGGAAAATCCGAAAGGCAAGTTTCCGGCCGAGTTCGACACCTATAAGCAGGTCTCCCCTGACGATTTGGTCTTCTGTCTTTTTGACGTCGAGGAGACTCCCAGAACAGTTGGCCTTGCAAAACATTACGGAATGATCACAGGGGCATATACCGTTACGCGATGCAATGAAAATGTCTCCAGTGCCTTCTTATACTACTACTACCTCTCGCTGGACCAGGGAAAACGACTGCGTTCGCTGTATACCGGGCTACGGAACGTTATTACTCGGGACATATTCTTCAGCCTTGCAACACCATTTCCTCCTCGCGAGGAGCAAGACCGTATCGTTGCCTTCCTCGATCAGAAAGTTGGAGAGATCGATACAGCGATTGCAAAGAAAGAGCGGTTGATTGAGCTGCTGAAGGAGGAAAAATCCGTACTGATAAAAACAGCGGTTTTTGGCATGAATTCAGCAGAATGTAATCACGTTTCCGCTATTCCGTGGGTAGAAAAACTACCCCGGCACTGGGGGGCAAAAAGAGCGAAATACCTTTTCAGACAAAGCCGGTTGCCGGTAAAGCCATCTCATGAGGTGGTAACTGCATACCGTGATGGGGAAGTGACTTTACGCTCAAATCGGCGCCTAGATGGCTATACATTTGCGGTGCTCGAACAAGGCTATCAGGGCGTCAGACCAGGCCAGTTAGTCATTAATTCAATGGACGCTTTCGCCGGCGCTATTGGCGTTTCTGATTCAGAAGGGAAGTGCTCGCCAGAATACGTTGTCTGCGATGCAATTAACGATAGCGAGATATCGCCTTGTTTTGCTGCGCTTGTTTTAAGGCAAATGGCATTATCTGGTTACATCGAAGTTATTTGTTCTGCAGTCAGGCAGCGAGCCCTACGAATCCGATTTAATGACTTCGCGCCACTGTTGTTACCAGTGCCGCCGATAAACCAACAGCACGCGATCGTGAAGTTGGTGGAAGAAATTCAGGCGCATCATGAAGTATTAGTTCAGCAACTGCGTCGAGAAATCGAAAGCCTGAAGGAATTTCAAAGGGGAGTGGTAGCCAGGGTTGTTACAGGGCAAATCAGGGTCTAAGGAAGAATATGGTCAGCCAAACCAACGAAGCAGCGCTCGAAACGCACATCGAAAACGCCCTCGCCAAGGACGGCTACTGCATTGGCAATCCTGCTGACTTCGACAGAGAGTTTGCCATCGACGGCAAACTCTTCTGGCAGTTTCTTGAAACCACTCAGCCCAAGGAGTTGGCGAAACTGAAGGATCGCCCGAACTGGCAGCGCCTGCTGCTGGAGCGGCTGAACAAGAAGATCAAGAAGGACAGCGTACTGGCTATCCTTAAGAAGGGGCTGGACATCGATGATGCTCATTTCGATCTGCTCTACCGACTGCCCTACAACGACCTGAACCCGGAAGTCGTTGGCAACTTCGAGGCCAATGTCTTCAGTGTTACCCGGCAGGTGCATTACAGCGAATCAGACACCTTCAAGTCGGTGGACATGGTGCTTTTCGTCAACGGCTTGGCGATTGCGACGCTTGAGCTGAAAAACCCCTGGACCGGCCAGAACGTCCACAACGCCATCAAGCAGTACCGCACTGACCGGGACCCGCGTGAGCCATTGTTTGAATTTGGCCGCTGTCTGGTCCACTTTGCGCTGGACCCAGACGAGGCCTACATGTGTGCCCAGTTGGCCGGGATTGACAGCAATTTCTTGCCGTTCAACAAGGGCTTCAACTTCGGTAAGGGTAACCCGGTCAACCCGAAAGGCCACAAGACGGCCTACCTCTGGGAAGACATCCTGCCGCGCCGCAGCCTGACCAACATCATCGAGCAGTTCGCCAAGTTCACCGTCGAGAAGGACAAGAAGACGGGCAAGGAGCGCAAGGCGCTGTTCTTCCCCCGCTATCACCAGCTGGACGTAGTGCGTGGCATTCTGGCCGACGCCAAGCGTTACGGTGTTGGGCAGACCTACCTGATCCAGCATTCGGCGGGCTCGGGCAAGTCCAATTCGATCACATGGCTGGCCTACCAGTTGGTAGAGCTGTACGACACGGCAGGCACCGCCAACGTGTTCGATTCCGTGGTCGTCGTGACCGATCGCCGGGTACTGGACACCCAGCTTAAGGACAACATCAAGCTCTTCTCCGAAACCAAGAACATCGTCGCCCATGCCGAGAGCGCCGCTGAACTGAAGGCGCATCTGGAGCTGGGCAAGAAGATCATCATCACCACGGTGCAGAAATTCCCGTTCATCGTGGACGGCATTGATGATCTGACCGACCGCAACTTCGCCGTCATCATCGACGAGGCCCATTCTTCGCAGTCTGGCAGCGCTTCCGACAAGCTGAACATGACGCTGGGTGCGGAAGATGAGGAAGTGCCGGAAGACCTCCAGGACAAGGTTCTCGCGGCCATGAAGGGCCGCAAGATGAGCCAGAACGCCAGCTACTTTGCCTTCACCGCCACCCCGAAACCGGCCACGCTGGAGAAGTTCGGGCGGCAAGGCCCGGACGGGAAGTTCTACCCCTTCCACCTGTACTCCATGAAGCAGGCCATCGAGGAGAAATTCATCCTCGACGTGCTGGAGAAGTACACGACCTACAAGAGCTACTACGAAGTTCAGAAATCGGTCGAAGAAAACCCGCTGTTCGACACCGCCAAGGCGCAGAAGAAGCTCAAGGCCTTTGTCGAGGCTAGCCCCCGGACCATCGAGGTGAAGGCCAAGATCATGGTTGATCACTTCATGAGCAGTGTCTGGCAGGCGAAGAAGCTGAAGGGTAAGGCGAAAGCGATGGTCGTCACGCGCAACATCGAATGCGCGATCCGCTACTTCTTCGCCATCCGAACCGCCCTGCAGGAGGCCGACGCGCCATTCAAGGCGCTGGTGGCCTTCTCGGGCGAGAAAACCGTCGATGGCATCAAGTACACCGAGGATGGGCTGAATGGCATTTCTGCTCGTGACTTACCCGAGGAATTTGGGAAGGATGACTTCAAGATTCTGGTCGTGGCAAACAAGTACCTGACCGGCTTTGACGAACCCATACTGCACACCATGTACGTGGACAAGAAGCTGCAAGGGGTACTCGCGGTGCAGGCGCTTTCACGCCTGAACCGCTGCAACTGGAAGCTGGGTAAGACCGACACCTTCGTGCTCGACTTCTACAACACGGTGGACGACATCAAGGCCGCATTCGACCCGTTCTACACGGCAACGACCCTGAGCGAACCCACCGACGTCAACGTGCTGCACGACCTCAAGGATGTGCTGGATAACTTCGGCATTTACGACTGGTCGGAGGTGACGAGCTTCAACGAGAAGTTCTTTGCGAGCGCTGAAGCGGAGGAACTGCATCCGATCATCGATAACGTGGTGGCCCGCTTCGAGGCTGACCTCGACGATGAGCAGCGGATCGATTTCAAGATCAAGGCCAAGCAGTTCGTGAAGATTTACGCTCAGGTGGCGGCCATCATCCCGTTCAACAACGTGAATTGGGAAATGCTGCACTGGTTCCTGAAATTCCTGATCCCCAAGCTGAAGGTGAAGGACCCGGATCAGGACAAGCTGGATGAACTCCTGAACAGCATTGACCTTTCCACATACGGGCTCGAAAGGTCACGCCTTGAGGTGAAGATCGGCCTGGACGCTTCGGAAACCGAACTGGAACCCCAGAATCCGAACGTCCGTGGCGCCCATTTCGGCGACGGCGACAAAGACCCGCTCGACGAGATCGTTCGCGCCTTCAACGAGCGCCATTTCGCAGGCTGGGAAGCCACCCCGGAAGAGCAGCGCGTGAAGTTCATCAACATCGCCAAGCATGTGATGAGCCACGCGGACTACAAGGCCCAGGTCGAAGACAACCCGGATAGCCAGAACCGGCAGCTGGCGCTGGAGCGCCTGATCCAACAGGCGATCAGTGTCGAGCGGCGGCGGGAACTGGACCTCTACAAGCGGTATGCGTCGGATCCGGACTTCAAGCGGGCGTTTGATGCGAGCGTGTCGAGGCTTTTATCCGCTAAGTCGACAAGCTTGGTCATTTAAGGAAAATAAAATTGGCGAAGCCCCGAAGAACTGCTGATATTGCACAGTATGCAAGTGAGCCATTCTCCGATCAGAACTTGGCAACTATTTTCAGATTTCATCCTGAGAACCCCCATCGCTTGATAACTCGAGAGAGCGGTTGGATTGAATTCAAGCAGACGTTTTCTTGGGGGAATAGGGCTGAGTACGCAAAAACAATCGCTGCATTCGCAAATAGCCGGGGTGGTTACTTCGTATTTGGGGTAAAAGATCGGCCACGTGATGTAGTGGGTACTGATCTTGCCAAATGGGAGGCGACTGACCCGACAACGATTTCCGAGTTCCTAAACCAGTCACTTGGAGTTGAAATTGAGTGGGAGGGCCATGTCGTTGAAGTGCGGGGGCTAAAGGTCGTCGTATTGTACATACGAGAGGCTCGTCGTAAGCCGGTCATAGCCGCGCAGTCTCACAAGAGCCATTTGGTTGAAGGGGAAATTTACTATCGTTACCGAGGGCGTTCGCAGCGGATACGATATTCCGATCTTCAGAACCTTTTAGACGAGCAAAGAAGGGATGACCAAGCGGCCTGGCTGAGAGTATTCAGGCAAATTGCCAAGACGGGGATAGAAAACACTGCACTCATCGACTTGGCAACAGGCCACGGCCTCGGGCCCGGTTCAAAATTCTACATTGATCAGGAATCTCTTTCGCATCTCAAGTTTATTCGAGAGGGGCACTTTACAGAAAAAGGAGGAGCGCCTGCACTTCGACTAGTAGGAGTCGCAGCAATCGTTCCTGGCGCACTTATCCAGCCAGAGAGGAAGGTTCTGGTTGTTCGTAATATTCACCTTCCAGAAATCATTGAAGGATTTCTGAATCGAACCCAAGTCGAGAACCCTCTCCAGTTCATCAAGCAGGTCTGCTTTGAAACGTCAGCGTATCTGCCCATCTACTACTATGCGAACCTTGCTGGCATAGATACGCTTGAAAAGATCGCGAAAGTTGTTGAGGGTGTAAATACGACGTCCAGCAGTCGCAAGATTCTTTTGCAGAGGCTAGTGGGGCAAGACGATCTCTCAAGCCCTATTCCGGGAGCGAACAGCAGAGAAGCTGGCAAGCGTCGAAGAGAAAAACTTCAGGCCCTACTAAATTTGGAACTGAGCGGCGGCGATGACAGTGAGACTGTGTCATCAGCCCTAGAGGCAATACGTTGCCTTACCCTTGAGCAGATCGATGAGGGCTATTTAAACCCGTTGTTGCTACAGTGGTTTGGAAAATACTATACGCAAGAAGGTTTTCCGGATAGGTTTCGGAGGGCTATCGCCCATCTTGATCGCTTGCGGTATCGCCCTCCCGAATGAGTCACTAGACAAGTGCGGCGACATTGCGACATTTGTATCAACGAAAAAGCCAACCTCCATCGGTTGGCTTTTTCGTTCTGGGCGTGTTGTCGAAATGCTTGTATTGACTGTCCACACCAGTAGTTTATGTACTTATGCGCCCCCAGCCCCGAACACGTACGTAGCGAGGTACTCCTCGTAGGTACCGCGGTAGTCGACGATGGTGCCGTCGAGCTTGATCTCGATGATGCGGGTCGCCAGCGAGGACACGAACTCGCGGTCGTGCGAGATGAACACCAGCGTGCCGGTGAACTTTTCCAGGCCGGTGTTGAGCGACTCGATCGATTCCATGTCGAGGTGGTTGGTCGGCTCGTCCATCAGCAGCACGTTGGGGCGCGACAGCATCAGCTTGCCGAACAGCATGCGGCCTTGCTCGCCGCCCGAGATCACGTTTACGGGCTTGCGCACCTCGTCGCCGGAGAACAGCAGGCGGCCCAGCGTGCCGCGGATCAGCGTCTCGAGGTCCTCGCCGGTCGCGGCCGCGGTGACGCGCGCGTATTCCGAGATCCAGTCGGTGAGCTTCTCGGTGCCGGCGAAGTCGGCCGAGTGGTCCTGCGCGTAGTAGCCCGGCTTGGCCTTCTCGGCCCACTTGATGCTGCCCTTCTGCGGCTGCAGGTCGCCGACCAGCAGCTTCATCAGAGTGGTCTTGCCGACGCCGTTCTCGCCGATGACCGCGACCTTCTCGCCCGCCTCGATGGCGATCGAGAACTTGCCGATGAGCGGCTTCTCCATGCCTTCGTAGGCGAAGGACAGGTTCTCGACCTCGCACGCGAGGCGGTGCAGCTTGTCCTTGTCGTCGTAGTCGAAGCGGATCCAGGGGTACTGGCGGCTGGACGGCTTGACGTCCTCGGGCTTGAGCTTGTCGATGAGCTTGAGGCGGCTGGTGGCCTGCTTGGCCTTGGACTTGTTGGCCGAGAAGCGGCGCACGAATTCCTGCAGGTCCTGGATCTTTTCCTTTGCCCGGGCATTGGCGGCGCTCTGGCGCTCGCGTGCGAGGGTCGACGCCTCCATGTAGTCGTCGTAGTTGCCGGCGTACACGGTGATCGTGCCGTAGTCGAGGTCCGCCATGTGCGTGCACACCTGGTTCAGGAAGTGGCGGTCGTGCGAGATGATCACCATGGTGCTGTTGCGCTCGTTGAGCACGTCCTCGAGCCAGCGGATGGTGTTGATGTCGAGGTTGTTGGTCGGCTCGTCGAGCAGCAGGATGTCGGGGTTCGCGAACAGCGCCTGGCACAGCAGCACGCGCAGCTTCCAGCCCGGCGCGACGTTCTTCATCGGGCCGTTGTGCAGTTCCGTGCCGATGCCCACGCCCAGCAGCAGTTCGCCCGCGCGCGACTCGGCGGTGTAGCCGTCGTACTCGGCGAACTTGCCCTCGAGCTCGGCCGCGTGCATGTAGTCTTCCTCGGTCGCCTCGGGGTTCGCGTAGATCGCGTCCTTCTCCGCCATGCAGGCCCACATCTCCTCGTGGCCCATCATGACGACGTCGAGCACGCGCATGTCCTCGTAGCCGAACTGGTCCTGGCGCAGGTAGGCCATGCGCTCGTGCGGATCCTTCGAGACGTTGCCGGCACTCGATTCGAGCGCGCCGCACAGGATCTTCATGAAGGTCGACTTGCCCGCGCCGTTCGCGCCGATCAGGCCGTAGCGATTGCCTTCGCCGAACTTGACGGAGACATTCTCAAACAGGGGCTTGGCCCCGAACTGCATGGTGATGTTGGCGGCGACGAGCACGGCGGATCCTGATTTTCAGTTAAAACAAAGCTTTGCATTATAGCGCAGATGGGGCTAGGTCGCCGCGACGGATCCTTTTTGGGGCCGGGCACGCCGCTCGCCGCAGCGCCTGCGCCATGCCATGCGGGCGACGATGGCTTTGCGCAAATACTCTGCCAAATCAGTCGGATAGATACGACCTTTGCCATATATACGACATAAGCGGAGAGGAATAGAGTGCACTCACCGGCACTCATCCTGGGCCGGGGGCCGACGAGTCGGCGCGGCCGGTCGGGAGGGGAGGAATCGTGGACGGCGAGCAAGGGTCGCAGCTGCGCAGGGGCGACAATCCGCTTTACGCGGTGCTGCTGCTCGCGTGGGTGCTGTTCAGCGTATCCCTGTTCGCGCTGGTGTTGCGCGGAACATGGGAAGAGATCCGCACCGAGTTCCAGGCGGATGCCGAGGCGGACATCGAGCTGTTGCGCGACCGCCTGCGCACCAACGACGCCCTGCTGTCGGGATTCGCCGCATTTCTCGACGTGTTGGGCGCACCGGCGCGGGAGCAGATCGCCGGCTACGCGAGCCGCCTGCTGGGCGAGCATCCGCACATCTACATGCTCGAAGTGGTCGAGAAGGTGCCGGCGCATGCGCGGAATGATTTCGAGCGGGCGCTCGCCGCGCAAGCCGGCCCCGGTGCGCGGATCGGCACCTTCACCTACCAGGATGGAAGACGGTGGCAGCCCGTCGGGGAGAAGGCCGCCTATTTCCCGATCAGCTTCCGGTGGCCCGAAACGCCCGAGTCGCTGCCGGTGCTCGGGCTCGATCTCGATTCGGTGCCGCACCTGCGCGAGGCACTGCTGCGCGCCGAGGCGGGGCACGGAGCCGTGTCCACGCGCCCGTTCGCGCTCATCGAGGGGCCGCTCGCCTACGTGGTGATGAGGCGCACCGACACGGTGCGCTCCGTCATGCGGGTTCCGGGCGCCGAGCAGCGTTATGCATTGCTGGTGGTGAAGGCCGATTCGATGGTTCCCGGCCGTCGCAATCCGCGGACCGCGCATGTGCTGCGCATGCTGGGTGAGACGGGCCCGCAGGATCCGCCGTTGTACGCCGTCCTCGCCGCGCAGCCGATCGGTGCGCTGGAGCGCCGCCTGTTGCCGAAGTTCACCCTGAACGTCGAGGACGTCAGCACCTCGCAGCCCGTACGCCTGACCGTGACGCGCCAGTTGCGCTTCCGGGACATCCGCAGCGAGCCGCTGCTGCTGGCGATCGGT
This sequence comes from Aromatoleum evansii, assembly GCF_045689615.1. Lineage (NCBI taxonomy): Bacteria > Pseudomonadati > Pseudomonadota > Betaproteobacteria > Rhodocyclales > Rhodocyclaceae > Aromatoleum > Aromatoleum evansii. The sequence continues at coordinate 5,253,513 of NZ_CP141259.1, read as the reverse complement.
CTGGCCCTGTCAACGCTCGCCGTGCTGGTGCTGTACCTGCGTCGCCACCGTGCGGCGGTCGCGCGCGAGCGCGAGAGCCTGGATCGCGCGACCCACGGCGCGCTGCACGATCCGCTGACCGGCCTGCCCAATCGGCGCCTGTTCTACGATCGCGTCGGCCACGCGAGCGCCCACTGGCGGCGCACCGGCGAAGGGTTTGCGCTGTTCTTCGTCGATCTGGATCGTTTCAAGGAAGTGAACGACGGCCACGGTCATGACGTCGGCGACGCGGTGCTGGGCACGGTCGCCGGGCGCATGCGCGACAGCGTGCGCGAGACGGATACGGTGGCGCGCATCGCCGGCGACGAGTTCGTCGTGCTTCTGCCTGGCGTGACGGATCTTGCGACCGCCGAACCGATTGCCGCGAAGCTGCTCGGCGCCGTGGCGCAGCCGGTCGAACTGCGCGACGGGATTGTGGTGGAGATCACCGCCAGCCTGGGAGTGAGCGTTTGCCCCGAGCACGGCAGCGAGCCCGAGGTGCTGATTCGTCACGCGGATGCGGCGATGTACGGCGAGAAGCGGGCCGGGCGCACCGCGCCGGAAGGCACCGCGATGGCCGCTGAGGAGCATGCGGACCCGAGGGCGCCGCGCCTGCGCGTGGTCCGCAAGTTCGTGCGCGGGCAGGGAGGCGCCGTCATCGGGGGCGGCAGGAAGAAGGCTTCGCGCGGCGTTTGATCCCCGAGTTGCGGAACGTGGGCCGCCGCAGGCGTCAGAGCAGTCTGGCGATGAAGCACGGCGCGTCGGCCTGCGCGCCTGCGGGCAGGGGCAGGCGCACGCGGCGGCCGGCCCCGGGGATGCGCCCGAGCGCTTCGCCTTCGAGGTTTTCGAGCCGTTCCAGCGGGGCGATGATGTTGCCCTGCGGCTGGACGAATTCGAGCCGGTCGCCGATGCCGAAACCGTTCTTCACTTCGATTTCCGCGAGGCCGCTCGCCGGGTCGACGCCCAGCACCTCGCCGACGAACAGGCTGCGCCCCGATTCGGAGTGGCCGCGCATGTAGTTCTGGTGTTCGGGCGTGTGGTGGCGCTGGTAGAAGCCGTCGGTGTAGCCGCGGTTCGCGAGGCCTTCGAGTTCGCCCAGCAGGCGCAGGTCGAAGGGGCGGCCGGCCACGGCGTCGTCGATCGCGCGGCGGTAGCCCTGGCTCGCGCGTGCGACGTAGTAGGGGCTCTTGGTGCGGCCTTCGATCTTGAGCGAATCGACGCCGATGGCGACGAGCCGTTCGATGTGCTCGATCGCGCGCAGGTCCTTCGAGTTCAGGATGTAGGTGCCGTGCTCGTCTTCCTCTATCGGCATGAGCTGCCCGGGGCGGGTGCCCTCCTCGAGGAGGTAGACGCGCGAGGACGCTTCGTGGCGTGCACCGCCGCCGAGCGCGCTGCCGGCCGCATCCGGCGAGCCTTTGCCGCTGGCGTGCAGGTCGCCGGAGCCGTCCTCGTTCGCCTCGTGCACCTTGTAGTCCCAGCGGCAGGAGTTCGTGCAGGTGCCCTGGTTGGGGTCGCGGTGATTGAAGTAGCCCGACAGCAGGCAGCGGCCGGAATAGGCGACGCACAGCGCGCCATGCACGAAGACTTCCAGCTCCATGTCGGGGCAGGCCTGGCGGATGTCCTCGATCTCGTCGAGCGAGAGTTCGCGCGACAGGATGATGCGCTCGACGCCGACCGAAGCCCAGAAGCGCACCGCGGCGTAGTTGGTGGTGTTGGCCTGCACCGACAGATGCACGGCGACCTCGGGCCAGCGCTCGCGCACCATCATGATGAGGCCGGGGTCGGCCATGATCAGCGCGTCGGGCTTCAGCGCGATCACCGGCTCCATGTCGGCGAGGAAGCTGCGCACCTTGCTGTTGTGCGGGTAGATGTTGCTGACGAGGTAGAAGGCCTTGCCCGCGGCGTGCGCCTCGTCGATGCCGGCGGCGAGCGCGTCGAGCTTGTCGAAGCTGTTGTTGCGCACGCGCAGCGAGTAGCGCGGCTGGCCGGCGTAGACCGCGTCCGCGCCGTAGGCGAAGGCGGTGCGCATCATCTGCAGGGAACCGGCGGGTGCGAGGAGTTCGGGCGAGGTACGTGCGGAGGCGGGGGGGGAGGTCGTCATTGTTGTAATGGCTGCGTGCTGCCGGGGGAAGCGCGCAAGGATAACCGGAAACGACTCCGGCGCCCGCAGGCGCCGGAGGGGGCGGCCCGGTATTAACGGGGCCGCCGTGCGGGGCTCGGGCCCCGCGGCTGATCAGGCCGACTTCTTGGCCTTGGTGGCGGGGGCCGGTGCCGGTGCGCTCACCGCATCGACGGCGGCGCGGGCGGTTGCCGTGACGTTGGCTTCGGTGAACTGGATGACCTTGCGGGTCGCCTTATTCACGGTGTCGTAGGCCTGGTTGGCCGCGGCGATTGCCGACTGCACTGCGGCGACGGCGGCTTCGGAACCGGCCGGGGCGGACTTGGCAGCTTTTTCGAGCGCGACGCCGATGGCCTTGTTCACTTCCGAGTACTGGGTCTCGTACGGTGCGGCGGCTTCCTCGACGCCCTGGGCGAGGATCTCGTAGCTGCTGCGGAACCAGGCCAGCGTCTTCTCGGCCGTCGGGCGGACGAGCGAGGCGGAAACGGCCACCAGCTCGTTCGGGGTCTTGATCGACAGCAGGGCCTGCACTGCGGCGATGCCGTCTTCGAGGGCGCTGCGGCCGGCATTGATGTTCAGCGCGGTGAGGCGCTCGAAGGTGTCGAAGCTGCTGCGGGTGGACGCTTCGACGGTGGCGAAGGCGTTCTTGGCGGCGCTGGCGAAGGTGTCGGTCGTGGCGATCATGGTGTTTTCTCCTGTTGGGGCGGGGTCATCGTCTGCTGGCCCACTGCTGCCGGCAGGTTTGCTGCATTGCACAATTCCATTGTAGCGAGTCGGAACCTCACGTCAAGAAAAATTTTGTGCACCGCAGCAATTTCTCCCTGCAACGGGGCGCCGGAGCTCCGGCTCAGGGCTGGATGTCTTGCCCGGCGTGGTGTTCCGGCTGGGCATGGGTGAAGCGGCCGGCGCGCAGGAAGCTCAGGACCTGGTCGGCGCAGCGTGCCGACAGGAGCATCTCCATGTGGCTCACGTGCAGTGTGACGGCGTCGCGCGCGCCGGCGACGCGGGTTTCATCGACCGTGACGATGCCGTCGTGCGGCCGCGGCAGGCCGACCAGGAGACCGGCGAGCCCGAGCGGCCGGGAGCCCGAGATCACTCCGATGTCGACGCCGGGGAGCGCGGGCCGTGGAGCCGTGAGCCAGTCGTGTAGCGAACGGCCGATGAGGGCGGACATGCCGGGCACGCGCAGCAATCCGGTGGCGCTGCGCGATCCAGTCCAGGGCGGACCCATGAGCACGCAGCGGCGCACGCGCGGGTCGGGATGACGGGCGAGTGCGCTCGCGAGGATGATTCCGCCCAGGCTGTGGCCGACGAGGTGGATGGACCTGCCGGGCAGCGTGGCGAGGAAGCGCGAAAAGGCATCGGCGTTGGCGGCGAGGCCCTGTCGCACCGAGGGGTAGGACCACGCGTGCGTGACGAAACCGCTGCGTTGGAGGCGGCGGCGCAGCAGGCCGAACACGAGCCCGTGCATCCACAGGCCGTGAACGAGCACGACGGTTTCGGCAGCGGGGTTCATGCGGGGCGACTGTAGCGGAATTCGCCCTGCCGCACGATACCCCGGCCGGATCCGCCGGCGAGGGGGCTGCCGCTCAGGCGGCGCCGCCCATGCCCAGCGGCGCGGGCGTGAGGCTGAGGATGCGCTGGTAGAGCGTTTCGGCCTCGTCCTTGGGCTTGATGCCGAAGAGCGGGTTGTCGTTCTCGCGGAAGGCGATGGCGATGCCGGCCCAGTCTTCCGCCGTGAGCACGCGTTCGGCGATGGGGATCAGGGCGTCTTCCTCGGTGCGCAAATGGTCCCACTCGAACTCGGCGTAGCGCTCGGCGGTGTCCCAGAAGGCTTCGCCGGCCTTGGCGTCGCCGCCCTGGAAGGCGATGAGCTGCTTCTTGAGGTCCTCGACCATGGGGTAGCCGAGGTTGTGCTCGCGCTCGAGGCGGGCGATGAGTCCGTCCGCTTCGCGCGTGCGGCGCTGCACGGCGGCGAAGAGGTACTTGTCCTCCTTCGGGTGGTGCCAGCGGTCGGGGTAGGACACGATGTAGTCGAGGATCGCGCGCAGCAGCGCGAAGTTGGGCGCCTCACCCTTGCGCATGCCCTTGACGAGGTAGCGCAGCGAGTAGAGCACGGCGCTGATCGCGAGGTGCTCGTCGCGGATGATCTGGACCGCTTCAGGTTTCACATTTGTCTCCGGTTTTCCTTGTCTTGTGCGGGCCCGTGCCGGGCGTGGACAGGGTTCATGGCAGAGGACGGGTCTGTCGTGGGAGCGGCTTCAGCCGCGAATCGGCGGCTTCGCAGGAGGAAGCATCCGTTCGCGGCTGAAGCCGCTCCCACAAGACCGCGCCTATCGCCCTTTGATTACACGCGCTCGAACGCGAGCGCGATGCCCTGGCCCACGCCGATGCACATGGTCGCGAGGCCGTAGCGGCCGCCGGTGGTCTCGAGCTGGTTCAGCGCCGTCGTGACCAGGCGCGCACCCGAGGCGCCGAGCGGGTGGCCGATGGCGATGGCGCCGCCGTTCGGGTTCACGTGCTCGCCGTCGTCGGGCAGGCCCAGCTGGCGCAGTACGGCGAGGCCTTGGGCGGCGAAAGCCTCGTTCAGCTCGATGGTGTCGAATTCGCCGATGTCCATGCCGAGGCGGGCGATGAGCTTCTGCGTCGCGGGCGCGGGACCGATGCCCATGATGCGCGGGGGCACGCCGGCAGCCGCGGAGCCGAGGATGCGGGCGCGCGGCGTGAGGCCGTGGCGGCGCACGGCGTCCTCCGAGGCCAGCAGCAGCGCGCAGGCGCCATCATTGACGCCGGAGGCGTTGCCGGCGGTGACGCTGCCGTCGGGGCGCACGACGCCTTTCAGCTTGGCGAGGCCTTCCAGCGTGGTGTCGGCGCGCGGGTGCTCGTCGACGCTGAAGATCACCGGGTCGCCCTTCTTGCGCGGAATCTCGACCGGCAGGATCTCACGGCCGAAAAAGCCGCGCTCGTTCGCCGCCGACCAGCGCTGCTGGCTGCGCAGTGCGAAGGCGTCCTGGTCGGCGCGCGAGACGCCGAATTCCTGCGCGACGTTCTCGGCGGTCTCGGGCATCGAGTCGATGCCGTATTGCGCCTTCATCAGCGGGTTCACGAAGCGCCAGCCGATGGTCGTGTCCTCGATCTTGGCGCTGCGCGAGAAGGCGCTGTCGGCCTTGCCCAGCACGAAGGGGGCGCGGCTCATGCTCTCGACGCCGCCGGCGATCATCAGCTCGGTCTCGCCGGAGGCGAGCGCACGCGCGGCCATGCCCAGCGCGTCGAGGCTGGAGCCGCACAGGCGGTTGACGGTGGTGCCGGGCACTTCGACCGGCAGGCCGGCGAGCAGCGCGGCCATGCGCGCGACGTTGCGGTTGTCCTCGCCGGCCTGGTTGGCGCAGCCGTAGATGATGTCATCGACGGCGGCCCAGTCGACCGACGCATTGCGCGCGACGAGGGCCTTGATCGGCAGCGCGGCGAGGTCGTCGGCGCGCATGGAGGAGAGGGTGCCGCCGTAGCGGCCGAAGGGGGTGCGGATCGCGTCGCAGATATAGACGTGGCGGGGCATGTCGGTGGGGTCTCCTCTCTTTATGTCAGGGGCGCGCCGTCTCGTGCGGGCGCGCCGCGTGCCATTGTGGGGCCAAACGGCCCGGTGGCGTCACGTGCCACGCGCTACGCTGTGCGCAGGGTGGGATGCGCCTTTGGCTCCTCCCGCCCTGCGGATCGTGGTCTTCAATACGTTTCGACGTGGAAGCGCGCCTTCGACAGGAGCTGCGGGCGCAGCGCGTCCCAGTCGGCGCCCTTCGCGCGGCAGATGTCGCGGAAGGCTTCCAGCACGCCGGCTTCCATGCCCTTCAGGCCGCAGATGTAGATGTAGCAGTTGTCGTCCTGCAGCATCTGGAACACCTTGTCGGCGCGCTCGCGGATCGCGTCCTGCACGTAGCGCTTGGGCTCGCCGGGCACGCGCGAGAAGGCGAAGTTGATGTCGATGAACTCCTTCGGCAGCTTCTGCAGCGGGCCGAAGTAGGGCAGTTCCTCGGGGGCGCGGGCGCCGAAGAAGAGCACCAGCTCGCCGCCTTCCTTGCGGTCCATGCGGCGGCGGCGGCGCTCGGTCATCGCGCGCATCGGCGCGGAGCCGGTGCCGGTGCAGATCATCATGATCGACGAGCCGGGGTGGTTGGGCATCAGGTAGGTCGAGCCGTAGGGGCCGGTGACCTGCACCTTGTCGCCTTTCTTCAGGTCGCACACGTAGTTCGACGCGACGCCGCGGGTCGGGTTGCCTTCGTGGTCCTCGACGACGCGCTTCACCGTCAGGGACAGGTTGTTGTAGTGCGGCCGCTCGCCGTCGCGCGGGCTGGCGACGGAGTACATGCGCAGCAGATGCGGCTTGCCCTTCTCATCGACGCCCGGCGGGATGATGCCGATCGACTGGCCCTCGAGCACGGGGAAGGGCGTCGTGCCGAAGTCGAGCACGATGTGGTGGATGTCGCTCGAGGCGTCCTCGGCGGTGAGGCGGTAGTTGCCGGTGACGGTCGCGGTGATCGGGTTCGCCGGCGTGTACAGGTTCACGTACGGGTGCGATGCGGACCACGGGGCCATCGCCGGGCCGCCCTGGCCGGCGGTCGCGACTTCGGTGATCTGCTGCACTTCGGCGGGCAGTTCGGCCGCGCCCATGACCGTCGCCTCGAACTGGTCGAGCTCGGTGGTGTCGGGCAGGTAGTCCCACGAATACTGGTCGGCGAGGCTGTGGGGCGTGGCCTTGTCGACATTGCGCCAGGAGTCGATCGCGCCCGTCGGACAGGGCGAGATGCAGGCCAGGCAGCCATTGCAGGTCTCGAACTTGACGACGTAGTTGCGGCTGTCGTGGGTGATCGCATCGACCGGACAGATCTCCTCGCAGGTGTTGCAGCGGATGCAGATCTCGGGATCGATGAGGTGTTGCCTGGCGAGGTTGGCGTGCTCTGCGGGCGCGTTCATGGTTGTCTCTCTCCACGGGGCGGGGGCGGGCGAGACCCGCTTCCCGGCGTATTACTTTATTTGAGCGGGTGATGGCGGGATCCGCTGCGCTCCTCCCGCCCTACGTCCGCGGCATGGCCGTAGGGCGGGTGAAGCCGCAGGCGTAACCCGCCGATCGTCGCTTAATTAAAGCGAACGTACTCGAAATTGACGGGCTGGTTGTTGATGCCACGGGCCGGCGCTGCGATCCAGTTGGCGAACTTGCCCGGCTCGAGGCAGCGGCCCATCAGCGAATGCACGTACAGGCGGTCGCTCTCGGTCGGCAGCCAGTTCTTGTGCTGGTGCGTCCATTCGGCTTCCGAGATCAGGCGGCCGTCGGGGCTGACATGCACGTCGGCGAACATGCCGATCTTGCGGTGGAAGCCCTTGTGCGGCAGCGTGAAGCGGAAGTCGAAGCCGAACTTCGCCGGGATGCGGTTCCAGCGGTCGACGCCGGCCTGCACGTCGGTGATCCAGTCGTCGCGCAGGCGCTCGTTCAGTGCCGACAGCGCGGGGACGTGGCGGGTGAGGATCTTGTCGCCGGCCACATCCATGACCTCGTATTCCGAGTTCTGCAGCTTGTGGTCGTCGCCGATCTTCTCTTCCTCGAAGCGCCCCTTGAGGCCGTTCGTGTAGTAGGTCGCGGCGTTGGACGAGATCTCGGCGCCGTACAGGTCGCTGGTGACGCTGTAGTGGAAGTTGAGGTACTTCTGCAGCGTCGGCAGGTCGATGACGCCGGCGGCGCGCAGCTTGGCGGGGTCGTCGGTGCCGAGTTCCTTCATCACTTCGCAGGTGCGCTGGATCACGCGGGCGATGCCCGATTCGCCGACGAAGAGGTGGTGCGCCTCCTCGGTGAGCATGAACTTGCAGGTGCGCGCCAGCGGGTCGAAGGCCGATTCGGCGAGCGAGGCGAGCTGGAACTTGCCGTCACGGTCGGTGATGAAGGTGAACATGAAGAACGAGAGCCAGTCGGGGGTCTTCTCGTTGAACGCGGTGAGGATGCGCGGGTTGTCCTCGTCGCCCGAGCGGCGCTCGAGCAGGGCCTCGCCTTCCTCGCGGCCGTCGCGGCCGAAGTGCGCGTGCAGCAGGTAGACCATGGCCCACAGGTGGCGGCCTTCCTCGACGTTCACCTGGAACAGGTTGCGCAGGTCATAGAGCGAGGGGGCGGTGAGGCCGAGGTGGCGCTGCTGCTCGACCGATGCCGGCTCGGTGTCACCCTGGGTGACGATGATGCGGCGCAGGGTCGAGCGGTATTCGCCCGGGACTTCCTGCCACACGTCCTGGCCCTTGTGCTCGCCGAAGGTGATCTTCTTCTCGCCTTCCTGCGGTGCGAGGAAGATGCCCCAGCGGTAGTCGTGCATCTTGACGTAGCCGAAATCGGCCCAACCCTTGGGATCGACGCTGACCGCGGTGCGCAGGTACACGTCGTAGTTGCTCGAATTCTCCGGGCCCATGTCGTCCCACCAGTTCAGGAAGGACGGCTGCCACTGTTCGAGGGCGCGCTGCAGGGTCTTGTTCTCGTTGAGGTTGACGTTGTTGGGGATGCGTTCGCTGTAGTTGATCATCTCTGTACTCCTCCGATTTCGGGTGGGGCCGCGCCGTCGGGGGCGTCGTGCCTCGCTTATTGCTGCTCGCTTTTGCCAAGACTCCCCGCCGCGCCAGGGCGCCGGATGCAACGGCAGGGGGACGGCCTGCCGCGCGGCGCGGGAACGATTCGTATGCCTTACACGCGGTTCCAGTCGAACTGCGCCTTCTTGCCCGAGCCGAAGAGCTTCAGCGCGCCGTTCTCGCCGACCGCGTTGGGGCGGTTGAAGATCCAGTTCTGCCAGGCCGACAGGCGGCCGAAGATGCGGGTGTTCATCGTCTCGACGGGACCGAAGCGCAGGTTGGCTTCGAGGCCGGTGAGCGCGTCGGGCGACAGCGCGGCGCGTTCCTCGATGGCGATGCGGACTTCCTCGGCCCAGTCGAGGTCATCGGGGATCGCGGTGACGAGGCCCAGCTCCATCGCCTCGGCGGGCGACAGCAGGCTGCCCTGCTTGGCCTTCACGGCGGCGACCGGGGCTTCCTCCTGGTAGAAGCGGGCGTCGATGCGCGACAGGCCGTTCACCATCGGGAAGGTGCCGAAGTTCATCGCCGACAGGCCGACGACGTTCTTGGCTTCGGCGGCGTCGAGCATGTAGCTGCGGTCGGCGGCGAGCGCGATCTCGAGCAGCGTGCCGGCGAAGCAGGAGCCCGGCTCGATCAGCGCGTACAGGCTGCGCGAGGACACGTCGATGCGGGCGAGCGTGCGGCGCAGCATGCCGATGGTCTCGCGGACGAACCAGTTGTCGCGGTTGGCGTCGATGGTGGCGTCGATGTCGAGCACGACCTGGGCGTCGCCTTCGGTGCGCAGCTGCCACAGGCCGACGTCGAGGTGGTTGGTGCGCAGGTTCAGGATCGCGTCGTCGAGCTCGCGTGCCATCTGCAGCGGCCACCACTTGATGCCCTGCGCCTCGATCTCGGCGGCGGTCTTCGCGGTGACGGCGGCGGGGGCGCGCACGGTCAGGGTCACGGTGCGGCCGTCGGCGTCGATCGTCGCATCGACGAATTCGTAGTGGTAGCCTTTCTCGTCGACCGTGCGCTCGAGCGTCGTGAGCTTCACGCCCTTGGCGCCGGCGGGGCGGTCCGAGGTCTGGGCGAGCGCCTTGGCGCGGGCCTGGATGTGCTCGGCGAACTGTTGCTGCTTGACGACGTCGTCGACCAGGCGCCAGTCCTTGGCACGCTGGCCGCGCACGCCTTCCGAGATCGTGCAGAAGATGTCGGCGTGGTCGCGGCGCACGCGGCGCTTGTCGGTGACGCGGGTCAGGCCGCCGGTGCCGGGCAGCACGCCCAGCAGCGGCACTTCGGGCAGCGAGACCGAGGAGTTGCGGTCATCGACCAGCACGATCTCGTCGCAGGCAAGCGCCAGCTCGTAGCCGCCGCCGGCGGTGGTGCCGTTGCACGCGGCGAGGAACTTGAGGCCCGAGTACTGGCTGGAGTCCTCGATGCCGTTGCGCGTCTCGTTGGTGAACTTGCAGAAGTTCACCTTCCACGCGTGGGTCGACAGGCCCAGCATGTAGATGTTGGCGCCGGAACAGAAGATCTTCGGCTTGCCCGAGGTGACGACCACGGTGCGCACTTCCGGGTGCTCGAAGCGCACGCGCTGCAGCGCGTCGTGCAGCTCGATGTCCACGCCCAGGTCGTAGGAGTTGAGCTTCAGCTTGTAGCCCGGGCGGATGCCGCCGTCCTCGTCGATGTTGAGCGTCAGCGTGGCGATCTCGCCGTCGGTCGCGAGCGACCAGTGGCGGTACTTCGACGGCTCGGTACGGTAATCCACCAGTTCTGCGACCGGCTTGTTCGCGACTGCTTGCATGGTCTGTCTCCTCTCTCTCTGTTGAAGTTGCTCAGCCCATCACGAGCTGGCGCAATTTGATGAAACTCTGATCCACCGTTTCACCCGAGGTGTCGAGCACGGTGTCGGCCTTGGCGTAGAGGGGCAAGCGCGCCTCGAGGATGCGCTTGAGGTCCTCCATCGCCTCGTCGTTGCCCGCCATCGGGCGCAGGTCGCCCTGGGCCATCACGCGGGACATGTGTTCTTCCGGCTGGGCCTTGACCCACACGGTCATGCACTGCGACAGCAGCATCTCGAAGCTTTCCGGCTGCGACACGACGCCGCCGCCGACCGAGATCACGGCGCGCGGGTTGTCGCGCAGCACGCGCTCGAGGGTGCGCTTCTCGATGCGGCGATAACCGGACTGGCCGTACAGCGAGAAGATCTCGCGCCCGGGGATGCCGGTTTCCTTCTCGATCTCGCGGTCGAGCTCGATGAAGGGCATGTTTTCTTCCTGCGCGAGGCGCTTGCCGAGCGTCGACTTTCCGGCGCCGCGCAGGCCGATCAGCGCGACGCGCTTGCGGCGCACGGCTTCCTCGTGGCCGAAGTCGCGCATCAGGCGGAACACCACTTCTTCCAGGCGGTGCTGCGGCAGGCGCTCGAGGAAGCGGCGGATGAGGCGCTTCTCGACGGTGTCTTCGGTTTCCGGCGCGAGCAGCTCGATCAGCGAAACGTTGAGCGCGCGGGCGATGTTGTGCAGCAGGACGATGGACACGTTGCCGTCGCCGCCTTCGAGGTGGGCGAGGTGGCGTTCCGAAACGCCGGCTTCACGCGCCACGAGCTTTCTCGTCATGCCACGGCGGTCGCGGATCTCGCGGACGCGCTTGCCGAGCGTCGGCAGGATATTGCCTTCGGCGGCCTGGTCGGCCGTCTGGAGCTCTTCCTGCTGCTGTTCGGTGGTGGGTTCGAGGCTCATCTGGGTTCCTTGTCTGCAGCGAACTGCATCGGTTGAGTTGAACAATAGTGCATCAGATTCGTTGCGTCAACACCTAAAGTGCAGTTTTGTTTGTGGTGCACTGCGTTAATCTGCAGTTTTCGTCCAGTATAGAAGGTGGTTCGCCGCTTCGCTGTGTCAAAAACTGCATCTATGTTTAAGTGTTGCTGAGAAAAGTGGAAGTAAAGTGCTTGACGGAGAAAATTGCGCGTGTATTCTATCTCCACCGATTGCGCTCCGGCGCGACGCCAGAACATCAGACATCCGGCGCAGACCGCGATGCCTCAACAGAGAGAGGAGACAAACAGGTGAAGCTGGCCAATTACGTATACGGGCAATGGATCGAAGGCGCGGGCGAAGGCGCGGCGCTGACCGACCCCGTCACCGGTGAGACGCTGGTGCGGGTTTCGTCGGACGGCATCGACGTCGCACGTGCCCTGGAGTTCGCCCGCACGGAAGGCGGGGCGGCACTGAAGGCCCTGACGTACGAGGAGCGCGCCGCGAAACTCGCCGCGATCGCCGAGCTGCTGCAGGCGAAACGTGCAGAATATTTCGAGCTCTCGCTGCGCAACTCGGGCGCGACCGAAGGCGATGCGTCCTTCGACGTCGATGGCGCCATCTTCACCGTCAAGAGCTACGCCCGCGCCGGCAAGGCGCTGGGCGCCGGGCGTCACCTGAAGGAAGGCGGTCGTGTCGCACTCGCGAAGACGGACGTGTTCCAGGGCCAGCACTTCCTGATGCCGCTGACCGGCGTCGCGGTGTTCATCAACGCGTTCAACTTCCCCGCCTGGGGGTTGTGGGAGAAGGCCGCGCCGGCGCTGCTCGCGGGCGTGCCCGTGTTCGCCAAGCCGGCGACCCCCACCGCGTGGCTCGCGCAGCGCATGGTCGCCGACGTCGTCGAGGCCGGCATCCTGCCGCCGGGGGCGATCTCCATCGTGTGCGGTGGAGCCCGGGACCTGCTCGATCACGTCACCGAATGCGACGTCGTGTCCTTCACCGGCTCGGCCGACACCGCGGCGCGCATGCGCACGCATCCGAACGTCGTTGCGCGCTCGGTACGGATCAACATCGAGGCCGACAGCGTGAACTCGGCGATCCTCGGCCCGGACGCGCAGCCCGGCACGCCGGAATTCGATCTCGCGGTGAAGGAGATCGTGCGTGAGATGACGGTCAAGACCGGCCAGAAATGCACGGCAATCCGCCGCATCCTCGCGCCCGCAGGTGTTTCGCGCGCGCTCGCCGATGCAGTGTCGGGCAAGCTCGCCGGCTGCAAGGTGGGGAACCCGCGCAGCGAGGGTGTGCGCGTCGGGCCGCTGGTGAGCAAGGCGCAGCAGGCCGCGGCCTTCGAGGGCCTGGCGAAGCTCAGGCAGGAATGCGAGGTCGTGTTCGGTGGCGATCCGGATTTCGAGCCGGTCGATGCCGACGCGGCGGTGTCCGCCTTCGTGCAACCGACCCTGCTGTACTGCGACAAGGGGCTGGCGGCGCGCCACGTGCATGACGTCGAGGTCTTCGGCCCGGTCGCGACCATCGTGCCCTACGTCGACACGCGTGACGCCGTCGCGATCGCGCGTCGCGGCCACGGCTCCCTCGTCGCCTCGGTATATTCGGGCGACGCGGCCTTCCTCGGCGAACTGGTGCCGGGGATCGCCGACCTCCATGGCCGCGTGATGGTCGTCGATGCCGCGGTGGGCGCGAACCACACCGGCCACGGCAACGTGATGCCGACCTGCCTGCACGGCGGTCCCGGGCGCGCCGGCGGCGGCGAGGAGTTGGGCGGTCTGCGCGCGCTGGCGATGTATCACCGCCGCTGCGTCGTGCAGGGCGGCCCCGCGGTGCTGGAAGCCCTGTCGCGTGACGCAGTCGACGCTGCGTTGCTCGGCGCATGAACTATAAAACATACACGCATCCCGCCCCCTGACCCCAACACCCAGTTCCGACGGAGAGACGGAGACATGACCCCAGACCAGTTCCAGGCCCTGATCGCGAAGGTGACCGACGAGATTGCCGGCCGCCCGCTCGACGGCCAGCTCGCCGATTTCCTCAACGAACGCTTTCCGGCGAACGGGCCGGAGTTCCAGGCCATCGCCAAGGCCTGCAGCGATGCGGTTGCCGCCGGCTGGATGTGCGAGCGCGAGCACGGCGGCATCAGGTTCGGGCGCGTGATCAAGCCGACCGACGCGATCCACGGCTTCAGCGTCGACGTCGTCGAGATGCAGGACGTCGTCGGCCCGCAGCACGCGCACCCCAACGGCGAGATCGACATGATCATGCCGCTGGAAGGCGACGCGAAGTTCGACGGTCATGGCGCGGGCTGGTTTGTCTATGAAGCGGGCAGCGTGCACCGGCCGACCGTGATGGGCGGGCGCGCGTATGTGTTGTACCTGCTGCCGCAGGGCGCAATCGAGTTCACGAAATCGTAGGGCTTTACCGCCGGGCTCTAGCTGTGGGAGCGGCTTCAGCCGCGAATCGGCGGTTTCGCAAGCCCCCACGGCCCATTCGCGGCTGAAGCCGCTCCCACAAGGTGCCCACGAGCACCGGTAAGCCAGGCCACGACGGCCACCGAATGAACAACACCGGCACCAAGACCGGCACCGGAATACCCCCGGCACCAGCCGGAAGAACGGAGGAGAGTACGGAATGACCACGCTCAGCGCAGCGGACCACAGCACCAGTCCGCCGACCATCACCCTGCCGCGCCAGTACAACGCCGCGGACGACCTCATCGGCCGCAACCTCGACGCCGGCCGCGGCAGCAAGATTGCCTACATCGACGACAACGGCCGCTACAGCTACGATGAACTGGCGGCGCGCGTGAACCGCTTCGCCAACGCCCTCGGTGCGCTCGGCGTCACCCGCGAGCAGCGCATCCTGATGTGCGTGCATGACACCATCGATTTCCCGACCGTGTTCCTCGGCGCGATCAAGGCCGGTGTCGTGCCGATCGCGGTGAACACGCTGCTCACGCAGTCCGACTACGAATACATGCTCAGCGACAGCCGCGCGCGCATCGCCGTCGTGTCGGCGCCGCTGTACGACACCTTTGCGCCGCTGCTGGGCAAGGTCGAATCGCTCGAGCGCATCGTCGTCGCCGGCGGCGAGGGGCCGGACTCGGTCGCCGCCCTGATGGCGAACGCCTCCGACAAGTTCGAGGCGGTCGCGACGACCTGCGACGACCCCTGTTTCTGGCTCTACTCTTCCGGTTCGACCGGCGCGCCCAAGGGCACCGTGCATATCCAGTCCAGCCTGATCCACACGGCCGAGCTGTACGCGAAGCCCATCCTCGGCATCAAGGAAAGCGACGTCGTGTATTCCGCGGCCAAGCTCTTCTTCGCCTACGGCCTCGGCAACGGCCTGACCTTCCCGCTGTCGGTCGGCGCGACTGCCGTGCTGATGGCCGAGCGCCCCACGCCCGCCGCCGCCTTCAAGCGCCTGCGCGAGCAGCAGCCGACGATCTTCTACGGCGTGCCGACCCTGTACGCGTCGATGCTGGCGGATGCCGACTGTCCGACGCGCGAGGAGCTCGCGATCCGCATGTGCACCTCGGCCGGCGAGGCGCTGCCGGAAGACATCGGTCGGCGCTGGACCGAGCGCTTCGGCGTCGAGATCCTCGACGGCATCGGCTCGACCGAGATGCTGCACATCTTCCTCTCCAACCGCCCCGGCGACGTGCATTACGGCACCACCGGCAAGCCGGTGCCGGGCTACCAGGTGCGCCTGGTCGACGACGAGGGCAATGTCGTCGAGGGCGCGGACGAGCCGGGCGAGCTGCAGATCTCCGGGCCGACCAGTGCGGTCATGTACTGGAACAACCGCGAGAAGACCCGCGCGACCTTCCAGGGGCCGTGGACGAGGAGCGGCGACAAATACTCGCGCAATGCCGAGGGCTACTACGTGTATGCCGGGCGCAACGACGACATGCTCAAGGTGAGCGGTATCTACGTGTCGCCGATCGAGGTCGAATCCTGCCTGATCCAGCATCCGGCGATCCTCGAGGCGGCGGTCGTCGGTCACGAGGACGAGGAGCGCCTGATCAAGCCCAAGGCCTTCATCGTGCTCAAGCCCGGCTTCCAGCGTTCTGAGCAGCTCGCGGCCGAGATCAAGGCGCACGTGAAGGCGCACCTCGCGCCGTACAAGTATCCGCGCTGGATGGAGTTCGTCGATGAGCTGCCGAAGACGGCGACGGGCAAGATCCAGAGATTCAAGCTGCGTGCAATGGCTGGAAAGTAGGACGTAGGGCGGGAGAAGCCGAAGGCGCATCCCGCCACCCCAAGCGTCGGAATGGCGGGATGCGCTTCGCTCCTCCCGCCCTACACGACCGAGGAATTACAAGGGCAAAGCCCCACCCATCCCCCGTGGAGGAGACACCATGAAAAATGCACGAATGATCCGCCGTACCCTGATGCAGGCCATGCTCGGCGTGATTGCCGGCGCACTCGTACCGCTGGGCGCCGCGCAGGCCGCCGAGAAGATCAAGGTCGGCCTGATGCTGCCCTACACCGGCACCTACGCCGCGCTGGGCACCGCGATCACCAACGGCTTCAAGCAGTACGTGCAGGAGCAGGGCGGCAAGCTCGGCGGCTACGAGGTCGAATATTCCGTCGTCGATGACGAGTCCGATCCGTCCAAGGCGACCGAGAACGCGTCCAAGCTCGTGAAACGCGACAACGTCGACGTGCTGGTCGGCACCGTGCATTCGGGCGTCGCGCTGGCGATGGCCAAGGTCGCGCGCGACACCAAGACGCTGCTGATCATCCCCAACGCGGGCGCGGACGAACTGACCGGCCCGCTGTGCGCGCCCAACGTGTTCCGCAGCTCCTTCTCCGCATGGCAGCCGGCCTACGCGATGGGCAAGATCGTCGCCGAGCGCGGTCACAAGAACGTCGTCACGGTGACGTGGAAGTACTCCTTCGGCGAGCAGTCGGTCGCGGGTTTCAAGGAAGCCTTCGAGAAGGCTGGCGGCAAGGTCGCGAAGGAACTGTATCTCCCCTTCCCGAACGTCGAGTTCCAGCCCTTCCTGACCGAGATCGCCTCGCTGAAGCCCGACGCGGTGTTCGTGTTCTTCGCCGGCGGCGGTGCGGTCAAGTTCGTCAAGGACTACGACGCGGCGGGCCTGAAGAAGTCCATCCCGCTGTACGGCTCGGGCTTCCTCACCGACGGCACGATCGACGCGATGGGTGGCTCGGGAGAAGGCCTGCTGACCACCTTGCACTACGCCGACAACCTGACCAACCCGAAGGACCAGGCCTTCCGCAAGGCCTACGCGATGAACTACAAGATCCAGCCCGACGTGTATGCGGTGCAGGGCTACGACGCCGCGCAGATGCTGAAGACCGGCCTCGATTCGCTGAAGGGCGGCAAGTTCGACAAGGACGCGGTGATCAAGGCGATGGAAACGGCGAAGATCGACAGCCCGCGCGGCGCCTTCACGCTGTCCAAGGCGCACAACCCGGTGCAGGACATCTACCTGCGCAAGGTCGAGGGGCGCGACAACAAGCTCGTCGGCGTGGCCGAGAAGGCGCTGGCGGATCCGGCGCGTGGGTGTCGGATGTAAGGCCAATTCGCCCTGGCAATCGGTTCGGACAAGGTCCCTTCCCCTTCAAGGGGAAGGACAGGATGGGGATGGGTTTTCTTCGCGCGCTTCGGAGTCCACCCATCCCCACCCCAACCCGGGAGTCTCGGCTGCGCCTCGCCGCTTCGCAGGCGGCGAGCAGTGCTCACCGAAACCCCTGCTCCGCCCCCTTGAAGGGGAGGGAGTGACCGTGCCGCAGTCAGGCCGACAACCGGGCCGATAACAGTCCGTCCCATTCGCATCACTCCATACATTTCCAGGCGCCCCGAAACGGCGTCCGGAGGGGAAGACTCATGGATTTCGTATCCTTCCTGATCCAGGTGCTGAACTCGCTGCAGTACGGCCTGCTGCTGTTCCTCGTGGCCAGCGGGCTGACGCTGGTGTTCGGCATCATGGGCATCATCAACCTCGCGCACGGCAGCTTCTACATGGTCGGCGCCTACCTCGCGTTCGCGCTCACGAGCCTGACCGGCAACCTGATGCTCGCGATCGCGCTGGGGTTGCCGCTGGCCTTCGTGTTCGGCGCGATCCTCGAATGGGCGCTGTTCTCGCACCTGTACAAGCGCGACCACCTCGAGCAGGTGCTGCTGACCTACGGCCTGATCCTGATCTTCGAGGAGCTGCGCAGCCTCGCCGTCGGCGACGACGTGCATGGCGTGACGATCCCGGAGCTGTTCTCGGCCTCGATCCCGCTCTCCGACAACCTCAGCTATCCCGTCTATCGGCTGGTGATCTCGGTCGTCTGCCTCGCGCTCGCGGGCGGGCTGTACTGGCTGATCCAGAAGACGCGCCTGGGCATGATGATCCGCGCCGGCAGCCACGACCGCGACATGGTCAAGGCTCTCGGCATCGACATCAACCTGCTGTACCGCACCGTGTTCGCGCTCGGGGTCGCGCTCGCGGCGCTGGCCGGCATGCTCGCGGCGCCGATCTCGTCGGTGTATCCGGGCATGGGCAGCAGCGTGCTGATCATCTCCTTCGTCATCGTCGTGATCGGCGGCGTCGGCTCGGTGTGGGGCGCGCTCGTCGCGGCGCTCGTGATCGGCTTCGCGGACACCTTCGGCAAGGTGCTGCTGCCCGATCTCGCCGGACTGATGGTCTATCTGGTGATGGCCGTGGTGCTGCTGTGGCGCCCCGAAGGCATCTTCAAGAAGGGGTAAGCAGCCATGAATTCGCGTATCTCCACCATTTTCAAGCTCGCGGTGCTGGCCGGCGTGCTCGCCTTCCCGGCCTTCGGCTCGGACTTCTACGCCGAGATGGTCGCCAAGGTGCTGATCCTCGCGATCTTCGCGATGAGCCTCGATCTGCTGGTCGGCTTCACCGGCCTCGTGAGCTTCGGCCACGCCGCCTACTTCGGCATCGCCGCCTATGCAGTCGCGCTGATGACGCCGAAGTACGACCCGGCGAACCTGTGGCTGGCGCTGCCGGCGTCCATCCTCGCGGCGGCCGCGGCGGCCTTCGTCATCGGGCTGTTCGTGCTGCGCACCAAGGGCATCTACTTCATCATGGTGACGCTCGCCTTCGCGCAGATGGCCTACTACGTGTTCCACGACACGCCGCTGGGCGGCGGCTCGGACGGCATCTACCTCAACTTCAAGCCGGATGCGACGATCGCGGGCTGGGTGCCGTTCGACCTCAACGAGCCGCATCACCTGTACTACTTCGTCGTCGCCGCGATGCTCGCCGTGTATGGTCTGCTGAAGCTCGTGCTGCGCTCGCCCTTCGGCCGCGTGCTGGTCGGCATCCGCAGCAACGAGCACCGCATGCTCTCGCTCGGCTACGCGACCTTCCGCTACAAGCTCGCGGCCTTCACGCTGGCGGGCGGGCTCGCCGGCTTCGCGGGCTTCCTGTACGCGGTGCTGTTCGGCTTCGTGACGCCGGAATACCTGTCGTGGCACAAGTCCGGCGACGTGCTGCTGATGGTGATCCTGGGCGGCATGGGCAACCTCGCCGGCGCGATCGCCGGGGCCGCGGCGCTGGTCGGACTGCAGGAGATCTTCACCGGCATGACCAAGCACTGGCAGCTGCTGATGGGCCTCACCATCGTCGCCGCGGTGCTCTTCATGCCGGGCGGCATGGCCGCGACTCCCGCCCGCATCATGGCGCGCATCAATGGGGGAAAGACCAATGAGTGAAGTCCTGCTTGCCGCCGAGGGCATGACCCGCCGCTTCGGCGGGCTGCTCGCCAACCGCGATGTCAAAATCCAGCTCGAGCGTGGCGTGCTGCATGCGCTGCTCGGCCCCAACGGTGCGGGGAAATCGACCTGCATCAACATGCTGTCGGGCGACCTGCCGCCGTCCGAAGGCACGATCCGCTACAAGGGGGAGGACATCACCGCGCTGACGTCCTACCAGCGCTCGCGTATCGGCATCGGTCGCAGCTACCAGCGCACCAACATCTTCCCCAAGTTCACGGTGCTGGAGAACTGCCGGCTCGCGGCACAGTCGCGCAAGCCGCGTCCCTGGAGCCTGCTGACCAATGCACTGCGCATGCCCGAAGCGGTCGAACGGGCACGTGCGGCGATCGCCGAGGCCGGCCTGTCGGGCCGCGAGGACCGCGTCGCCGGCACGATGTCGCACGGCGAGCAAAGGCAGCTGGAGATCGCGATGGTGCTCGCGACCGACGCCGAGGTGCTGCTGCTCGACGAGCCGCTCGCCGGCATGGGCTCGGAGGAGTCGGCGCAGATGGTCACGCTGCTCAACCGCCTGAAGGCGACGCGTGCGATCCTGCTCGTCGAGCACGACATGGACGCGGTGTTCGCGGTCGCCGACCGCATCACCGTGATGGTCAACGGCCAAGTGCTGGAATCGGGCTCGCCGGAGCAGATCCGCAACAGCCCCGACGTGCAGGCGGCCTATCTGGGACACGAGGCGGAGCATGAATGACATGTCCATGATCAGAGTGAACGCAGCGGCCGACCCTGCCGCCAATCCTGCCGGGCAGGCGGTGCCCGACGAGCGCGAGATGCTGCTGGAGGCGATCGGCCTGCACACCTACTACGGCTCCAGCCACATCCTGCACGGCGTGAACTTCCACATCCGCAAGGGCGAGGCGCTCGGCCTGATGGGCCGCAACGGCATGGGCAAGACGACGCTGATCCGCACCATGATGGGTTTCCTGACGCCCAAGGCGGGCGGCGTGCTGGTGCGCGGCCAGCGCATGACGGGCGGGCCGACGCACAGGATCGCGAAGCTCGGCATCGCCTATGTGCCCGAAGGCCGCGGCATCTTCCCCAACCTCACGGTCCGGGAGAACCTGATCATGGCCGCGCGCGCCGGCGTCGACGGCCAGCGCGACTGGACCTTCGACCGCGTCATGGCGACCTTCCCGCGCCTTGCCGAGCGCATCGAGAACGGCGGCGGCAACCTGTCCGGCGGCGAGCAGCAGATGCTCACGATCGGCCGCGCGCTGATGACGAACCCGGATCTCCTGATCCTCGACGAGGCCACCGAAGGTCTCGCGCCGCTGATCGTGCGCGAGATCTGGCGCGTGATCCGCGAGATCCGCGACAGCGGCATCGCGACCGTGATCGTGGACAAGAACCACTCCGCGGTGACCGCGCTTACCGACCGCTCGATGATCCTCGTGAAGGGCCAGGTCGTGTTCGATGGTCCGAGCACGGAGGTGCGCAATAATCCCGAGCTCATCAAGAAACACCTGGGGGTCTGAATGAAGCAAGTGCTGGTCTGCGGCAAGCATCTCGAATACGTCCGGCTGCCTTCCGCGCACCCGCGCGACGGTGCGCCCGCGATCGTGTTCCTGCACGAAGGACTGGGCTCGGTGTCGATGTGGCGCGACTTCCCGCAGAAGGTCGCGGATGCGACCGGCTGCGAGGCCATCGTCTATTCGCGCGCGGGCTACGGGCGTTCCGATGCGGCCGAACTGCCGCGCACCACGCGCTACATGCACGACGAGGGCCTCAAGGTGCTGCCGGCGCTGCTCGACGCCTTGCAGCTCGACCGGCCCATTCTCCTCGGCCACTCCGACGGTGGCTCCATCGCGCTGATCTGCGCGGGCGGCACCGCGACGCCGCTCTCCGGCGTGATCCTGATGGCGCCGCACGTGCTCGTCGAGGACATCTCGGTGAAAAGCATCGCGCAGGCCAAGCTCGCGTGGCAGAGCACGGATCTCCCGGCGCGCCTGGGCAAGTACCACCACGACGTCGAGGCCGCCTTCTGGGGCTGGAACGACATCTGGCTGCACCCGGATTTCCGCGCTTGGAACATCGAGGAATACCTCCCGAAGGTCGCCTGCCCGGTGCTCGCGATCCAGGGCGAGGATGACGAATATGGCACCATGGACCAGATCGACCGTATCGCCGCGCAGGCGCGCGACGTGGATCTCGTCAAGCTCGCCGACTGCCGCCATTCCCCGCACAAGGACCAGCCCGCGGCCGTGATCGAGGCCGTCGGCGAATTCGTGAACCGAATCCTGGACTGAACGACCATGATCTTCGAATGCAAGAAATCCATCCGTTTCCACCACTGCGACCCGGCCGGCATCGTCTTCTACCCGCAGTGCCTGGTGCTGTGCAATGAGGTGGTGGAGGACTGGTTCGACCGCGGCATCGGCGTGGACTTCTACAAGCTGCACGCGGAGATCCGCCGCGGTGTGCCGATGCGCCACCTCGAGGTCGACTTTTTCGCGCCGAGCATGCACGGCGATGAGCTCACGTTCACGCTCTACGTCGCGCGCATCGGTGGCAGCTCGATGGACATCGTCACGACCGCGTCGATGGGCGAGCAGGTGCGCTTCCGCGCCAAGCAGACGGTGGTGTGGGCCGACCTCGGCGGCGCCCCGCGCGCGACCGTGATCGACGACGAATGGCGCGAGCGTTTCGGCCGCTATCTGGAGTCGCCGAAGGACTGACGTGGGGCGCGCTTGTGGGAGCGGCTTCAGCCGCGAATCTGCGCTCGGAGATGCCGGATCGGCCCATTCGCGGCTGAAGCCGCTCCCACAGTGATGTTCACCGAACCCGTCGCAACGAAGGAAACACGATGGACTACAGCCGCTACACCAACCTGAAGGTCGAACTCCACGAGCACGGCATCGCCGAAGTGATCCTCGGCGAACCCGGCAAGCTCCCCGCCGCGGACGCCACCGGCCACGGCGAGCTCGCCGACATCTGGCGCGACCTCGACCGCGACCCGGCCGTCTCGGTGATCGTCGTGCGCGGCCAGGACAAGGGCTTCTCCGCCGGCGGCACGCTGGACCTCGTCGCCGCGATGGTCGACGAGTTCGAGCACCGCGCCCGCGTGTGGAAGGAAGCGCGCGACATCGTCTACAACATGATCAACTGCTCGAAGGTGATCGTCTCCGCGATCAACGGCCCCGCGGTCGGCGGCGGGCTGGCGGTCGCGTTGCTGGCGGACATCTCGATCGCGGCGAAGAACGCGCGCCTCATTGACGGCCACACCCGCCTGGGCGTCGCCGCCGGCGACCACGCGGCGATCATTTGGCCGCTGCTGTGCGGCATGGCCAAGGCCAAGCTGCATCTCCTGCTGTCGAACGAGGTGAGCGGCGAGGAAGCCGAACGCATCGGCCTCGTGTCGATGGCGGTCGAGGTCGACGTGTTGCGCGACACCGCCTTCGACATCGCCAGGAAACTCGCCGCCGGCCCGCAGACCGCCTTGCGCTGGACCAAGCACAGCCTCAACAACTGGCTGCGCCAGGCCGGCCCGATTTTCGACAACTCGGTGGCGCTGGAGATGCTCGGCTTCACCGGCCCCGAAGTGCGCGAAGGCCTCGCCGCGGTGCGCGAGCGCCGGACGCCGAATTTCCCGGCCGGTTCCCCGATATGACATGAAACCTGTAGGGCGGGAGGAGCCGAAGGCGCATCCCGCCACGCGGCGGTGCCGACCCGACCCCCTTGGCGGGATGACTCCCGCCCTGCGAAACCCCAACGGCGCCGCAGAGCGCCTGGCAACACCCCACCCCCAACGAAAGACAGAGAGAGGACCACCATCATGACCACCTACCAGTGCAGCGCCTGCTACTTCCCCTACAACGAGGCCGACGGCCTGCCCGACGACGGTATCGCGGCCGGCACCAAGTGGGAAGACGTGCCCGAGGGCTGGGTCTGTCCCGACTGCGGCAACGGCAAGGAACACTTCAACCCGGCACCCGAGCAGGAAGGCTGAGGCAACGTAATCAGCGTCCTGCCTGAAGGCGTGCTTGGTCGCACGCCTTGTCGCGGTGCTTATCACCGCGCCGGGATGGACGGGCGCTTCGACACCTGATCCCCTGCGGGGCAGGGCAGCGATGCCTAGCCCCGAACTCCTGTAAACCGTCTTCCCTCGACGCATCACGCACCAGTGGGAGCGGCTTTAGCCGCGAATCGGCGCCCATTCGCGGCTGAAGCCGCTCCCACAGGGCCGCGTCCGTCACGCACGGTTCTTCCTCCGGCAATCGTTCCCGCTGACCCCTCGCGGGCCTCCTGAACTGCACTTCGCTGCATGCGAATGAATAATTGTTCATTCATCGCTTGATTTCGTGAAAATCCGGATGTAGAGTGAACGAACATTCAGTCAGTTGATGGACATCAAACAGACTGGAGCGAAGGCAGGATCGGATGGGGATTGGAAGGATTTGGCCGGAAAGGCTCCCCGACAGGGCGGGTGGCCCGGAGCGCGGGGCAATCACAAGGAGACGGATTCATGAACGACGGATTGTTTGACCAGTTCAAGGAGTGGTACGAGAAGCGCCATGACTACGCCCGCGCGTGGAAGGCGCGCACTGGCGGCCAGGTCGTCGCGACGATGTGCACCTACACGCCGGAAGAGCTGCTGATCGCGGCCGGCATGCTGCCGGTGCGCGTGCTCGGTGCGCACGAGCCGCAGAACGTGACGGAGCCGCACATCTTCGGCATGTTCTGCCCGTTCTGCCGCGACTCGCTGGCGCAGGGCCTGCTGGGCCGTTTCGACTACGCGGAAGGCGTCACGCTGACTCAGTCCTGCATCCAGTACCGCCAGGCCTACAGCTCCTGGCGCCAGAACGTGCCGACGGTGAAGTGGGACTACTACGTCGCGATGCCCAACGACGTGCAGTCGCCGCATTCACGCAAGGCGCACCGCGCCGAAGTGCAGGCGTTCCGCGTGTTCCTGCAGACACTTACGGGCAGGACGATCACCGACGACATGCTGCGCGACGCGCTCGCGGTGATGGACGAGAACCGCCGCCTGCTGCGCCAGCTGTTCGACTACCGCAAGGCCGACGAGCCCAAGGTCACCGGCGTCGAGGCGTTGTACGCGTCGATCACCGCGCAGTTCATCGACAAGCGCGAACACAACGAGATGCTGAAGAAGGTGCTCGCCGCGCTGCCGGAGCGCAAGGTGACGCGGCCGACGGGCGCCCGCTTCATGACGATCGGATCGGAAAACGACGACGTCGCCTTCATGGCGATGGTCGAGTCGGTCGGCGCCACCATCGTCATCGACGACCAGTGCTCGGGCACGCGCTATTTCTGGAATGCGTCGAAGAACGACGACGACGTGATCAAGGCGATCGCCGACCGCTACTGCGACCGCCCGGCCTGCCCGACCAAGGACTACCCGGCCCACACGCGCTTCGACCACGTCCTGAACCTCGCGAAGGAATACAAGGTGCAGGCGGCCGTCTTCCTGCAGCAGAAGTTCTGCGACCCGCACGAAGGCGACTACCCGGACCTCAAGCGTCACCTCGAGGCCAACGGCATCCCGACGCTGTTCCTCGAATTCGACATCACCAACCCGATCGGCCCGTTCCGTATCCGCATCGAGGCGATGCTCGAGACGCTGAGCGAAGAAGAACTGTTCTGAGAGCTTGTGAAGAAATCGTCGCGAGCAGGGTCGAGTGCAAGGCGCGAGCGAGCGAACGACGAGACATATCAGATGGATAGGCGAGGAGTGAGCGAGTGAGCAACGCAGCAATCGACCCGCGCAGCAGATTTATTCGCAAGCCCTGAGCCCGACAGGAGACATGAGATGGACACCAAGGCAATCTACCCGACCGAGCAGCTCAAGCTGTGGGGCAAGGCCAAGCAGCTGCGCGAGCAGTACTACCACAACTACGCCCGCGCCAAGGACAACGGCGGCATCCGTTGGTCCGCGGCGGGCTGGTCCTTCGACGCGATCCCGACCTCGCTCGGCGATGACGTCTATCCGCTGACCGGCGAGCCCTACTCGGCCGGCGTGTCGCTCGACAAGAAGTTCACCCAGCGCTGCCTCGACGCCGCCGAGTCCTACGGCTTCGCCCGCGACATGTGCTCCTACATGCGCATCTACTGGGGCAGCATGCACTTGGATGAATACTTCTACGGCGGCAAGTGGCCGACCTCGGACTTCATCTTCCAGACGCAGATCTGCTGCTCGCACGCGAAGTGGTACCAGCACGTCGCGCACGTGAAGAAGATCCCCGACTTCTATGTCGACGTCTCGGTCGGCGCGTACAAGGACCTCACGCCCGACCGCCTCGACTACGTCACCAGCCAGCTGCACGACTCGATCGAGTTCGTCGAGAAGGCGACCGGGCGCAAGTGCGACGACGAGCTGCTGATCCGCGCGATCAGGAACGAGATGCGCTCGACCAGCCGCTGGGCGCAGATCTGCGAGCTGCAGAAGGCGCGGCCCGCGCCGCTCGACGAGAAGACGATGTACTCGCTGTATGTGCTGTGCATCCTGCATAAATCCTCGCAGTGGTGCGCGGACTTCATGGACGAGCTGTACGACGAGGTGAAGGACCGCGTCGCGCGCGGCATCGCCGCGGTGGCCAACGAGCGCTGCCGCCTGATGTCCGACACGCAGCCGCCTTGGCCCTTCCTCAAGATCTTCCGCTATCTCGAGAGCTACGGCGCGGTGTCGATCGGCTCGCTCTACACCTTCGGCCTCGAAGGCACGTGGGAGTACAAGGAAGACGGCTCCTGGGGCGCGCGCACCGTGCCGTGGGAGAAGGGCATCGAGATGAACGACCGCGACACGGCGCTGCGCCTGTATGCCGACTGGAACCTCTCGAAACCGCTGTGGCAGCAGTTCTTCGACCCGTCGGTGAAGTCCCGGATGATGCTCGACATCGCGCGCGACTGGGGTGTCAACGGCTGCATGATGCACCTCAACCGCGGCTGCGAAGGCCTCTCGGTGGGCATCATGGAAAACCGCCAGGCGATGGCCAAGGCCGGCATTCCGATCATGACCTACGAGGGCAACATGGGCGACGAGCGCGAGTTCGACGAAGTGCGCACGCAGGCGCGTGTGGATGCCTTCATGGAGCAGCTGGGCTTGCGTCGCCTGGCGGCCTGATCCCCTACACCAGCAGAGAGCGGCGCCGTGCCGCGTTATCCGGGTGTCGCGCCCCGCCCGGGGCCCTGCATCCGGCGGCGGCGTGCGCCCCTACAACACGCACAAGCAGTGCCAACGAGATGAGGACAGAAACATGATCACCGCAGGAATCGACATGGGTTCGCGCAGCGTCAAGGTCGTGCTGCTCGAGGAACTCGACATGGAAGGCAAGCCGCAGCTGGTCGTGAAGAAGGCGCACCTGATGCTGCCGGGCGACCTCGACGCGGACCAGGCGGCCGAGCAGGCCTACGACGCCGCGCTGCAGGCGGCGGGTGTGGCGCGCGGCGACGTGAAGTCGGTGTTCGCCACCGGCGCGGGCCGCAACCAGGTCGCCTTCGCCACCGAAGGCGTCACCGAGATGACCGCGGGCGCGCGCGGTGCGGTGTACATGTACCCGCAGGCGCGCACCGTGGTCGACGTCGGTGCCGAGGAAGGGCGCGGCATCAAGACCGACTCGGACGGCAAGGCGATCGACTTCGCCGGCAACGAGAAGTGCGCCGCCGGCGCCGGCTCCTTCGCCGAGGCGATGAGCCGCGCGCTGCAGCTCTCGCTCAAGGAGTTCGGCGAGGCGAGCCTGCGCTCCGACAAGAGCATCCCGATGAACGCGCAATGCACGGTGTTCGCGGAGTCCGAGGTGGTGTCGCTGATCCACTCCTCGACGCCCAAGGAAGACATCGCCAAGGCGGTGCTCGATGCAGTCGCCAGCCGCGTGTGCGCGATGGTGCGTCGCGTCGGCATCGAGGGCAACGTCGTGCTGATCGGCGGCATGGGCCACAACCCCGGCTTCGTCGCTTCGCTCAAGAACGCGATGGAGGTCGACGAGGTGCTGCTGCCCGAGCTGCCCGAATTCGCCAGCGCGCTGGGCTGCGCGCTGATCGCGGCCGAGCGCCTGCACTGAACCGACCGGACATGAATCGAGGAGACATGAAATGAATGCAGGAATCGACAAGGTGAGCCTGGCCACCCCGGAGAAGAAGGAATTCTGGCGCTGGCAGGAAAACACCTGGTACGACGAGACCAGGAACTGGCAGGACGCCAAGATCATCACCTGCGGCATCGACGTCGGCTCGGTGTCCTCGCAGGCGGTGCTGGTGTGTGACGGCGAGCTGTACGGCTACAACAGCATGCGCACCGGCAACAACTCGCCGGACTCGGCCAAGAACGCCCTGCAGGGCATCATGGACAAGATCGGGATGCAGCTCGAGGACATCAACTATGTCGTCGGTACCGGCTACGGCCGTGTGAACGTGCCCTTCGCCCACAAGGCGATCACCGAGATCGCGTGCCATGCCCGCGGCGCGAACTACATGGGCGGCAACAAGGTGCGCACCATCCTCGACATGGGCGGCCAGGACTGCAAGGCCATCCACTGCGACGATAAGGGCAAGGTCACGAACTTCCTGATGAACGACAAGTGCGCAGCCGGTACCGGCCGCGGCATGGAAGTCATCTCCGACCTGATGCAGATCCCCATTGCCGAACTGGGCCCGCGCTCCTTCGAAGTCGATGAGGAGCCGGAAGCGGTGTCGTCGATCTGCGTCGTGTTCGCGAAGTCCGAGGCGCTGGCGCTGCTCAAGGCCGGCTACACCAAGAACAAGGTGATCGCCGCCTACTGCCAGGCGATGGCAGAGCGCGTGGTGAGCCTGCTCGAGCGGATCGGCGTGGAGGAGGGGTTCTTCATCACCGGCGGCATCGCCAAGAACCCGGGCGTGGTGAAGCGCATCGAGAAGCTGCTGGGCATCAAGGCCGTCGATACCAGGATCGACAGCCAGATCGCCGGTGCGCTGGGCGCGGCGCTGTTCGGCTACACGCTGATGCAGAAGCAGGCCGGCAAGGCCTGAGCTCGCGGCGACGCGCGCGCCTTGCCGCGGCGGCCGCTCATGCGCGCGAATGTCCTGCCCCGCCGGGGGAGAGCCAGGCCATTCGCGCGGCATCGAAGCGCGCGCACTCCGCCTTCAGCCAGGTCGAGAAGATCGCGACGCGCCGATCGTCGGGGCGGCGGGATAGCAGCACGTAGCGCGCCGGCGCACGCACGTGCCGGCCGAACACGTTCATCAGGCGTCCGCTCCGGATCTCGTCCTGGACCAGCGCCGAGCGGGCCATCACCACGCCCTGGTGGCTCAAGGCCGCGCCGATCGCCAGGCTCGACAGGTTGAACTGCGGCCCTTCGAGATGCGCGATCCAGGCGGGGTGAAACGCCTCGAGCCAGGTGCGCCATTCCACGAATTCGGCCGCACCGACCCACGGCGATGCGTCATGCAGCAGCACGACGCCGTCGGGCGACTCCCCGGCCGCAAACCCGGGATGCCGCGCCAGATACTCCGGCGTGGCCGCGGCGAAGAGATACTCGTCCAGCAAAACGTCGGCCTGCAGCCGGCTGTAGCGGACCGGGTCGTAACGCACCGCCACGTCGATGTCCTGGGCGTCCATCGCTTGTCGGTCGAGCGTCTCGAACTCGGCCTTCAGCCGCACGGACACGTCGGGCCGCTCGCGCTGGAACTCCGTCAGGCGCGGCATCAGCCATTGCAGCGCGAACGAGGGCAGGCAATTGACCTGCAGGGGCGCGTTCGGCTCGCCGAGGCGCCGGATCGTGTCCTGGATCTCGTTCAGCGCGCGCGCCGTGGTCTCGAACAGCGCTTCACCCTTCGCCGTCAGTTTCAGGCCGCGCGGCTGGCGCAGGAACAGCCCGTAGCCGAGGCGGTCTTCGAGATGGCGAACCTGCTGGCTCACCGCGCTTTGCGTGAGGTGCAGCGATTCGGCCGCCTTCGTGAAGCTCAGCAGGCGCCCCGCCGCTTCGAAGCAGCGCAGCGCCCCGAGGATGGATGAATCCAGCTTCATAGGTATTAGAAGGGCTAATGCACGGTCCAGAAAGTATCGCTATTTTCACACGCGGGACAGGCATAGGATGCAGTCTATTCTAGAACCCCTGCGAGGATCCGCGACATGACCGCTCTCCCCCCGGCGCTATTAGCGCAGCTTCAATCACGCCGGCCGCTGCTGTGGTTGAATCCACGGCTGGGCCAGCCCCTGCCGGCCTCCGCCCCGGCGACGCCGCTGATCGCCGCGGCCGAGGCGCGTCTCGCGCGCTTTGCGCCGCTCATGGCGACGCTGTTTCCGGAGCTCGCGCCAAGCGGCGGACACATCGAATCCCAGCTGATGCCCGCCGCGGCGCTCCGCGACGAACTGGCCGGCAGGGACGCTGCCGCGGGGGCGTGGTTCATCAAGCGCGACGACCAGCTGCCGGTCGCGGGCTCCATCAAGGCACGCGGCGGCTTTCACGAGGTGCTCGCTTTCGCCGAATCAGTCGCGCTCGAACACGGGTTCCTGGCCGCGGACGGCGATCCCCGCGTTCTCGCGACGCCCGCGGCACGCACGCTGTTCTCGCAATATACGGTGTCGGTCGGCAGCACCGGCAACCTGGGCCTGAGCATCGGGGTGATGGCGGCGGCGCTCGGCTTCGACGCGGTGGTACATATGTCGGCGGATGCCAAGGCGTGGAAGAAGGACCGCCTGCGCAAGCGCGGCGTGCGCGTCGTGGAGCACGCAGGCGACTACGCCGAGGCCGTGGCGGCGGGGCGCGCGCTGGCCGAGGCTTCGCCGCGCTGCCACTTCGTCGATGACGAAAGCTCGGCCCTGCTCTTTTTCGGCTATGCGGCGGCGGCGCGTCACCTCGCCCGACAGCTTGCCGACGCCGGCCGTGTCGTGGACGCCGCGCATCCGCTCCTCGTCTACATCCCCTGCGGCGTCGGCGGCGCGCCCGGCGGTATCACCTACGGGCTCAAGGCCTTGTTCGGCGAGCATGTGCACTGCTTCTTCGCCGAGCCCGTCGCCTCGCCGTGCATGCTGGTGCAACTGGCCTCGGGGGGCGACGCGCCCGTCTCGGTCTACGACATCGGTCTGGACAACCGCACCGACGCCGACGGCCTCGCCGTCGGCCAGGCGTCCCCGCTGGTTAGCCCCTTGATGGCGTCGCAGCTCGCGGGTGTGTTCACTGTTCCCGATGATCGGCTCTACGTTCACTTGCGCGCCCTCAAGCGATCGCTGGGCGTGGACGTCGAGCCGTCCGCGGCGGCGGGCGTCGGCGGGCCGGGCTGGCTGCACGATTCGCCCGAAGGTCAGGCCTATGTGCGCGCGCACGGACTCGACCTGCGCGCCGCGACGCACGTGATCTGGGCGACGGGCGGCTCGCTCGTTCCGCCCGAGGAACTCCGGCGCTTCCAGGACTACGCGGAAACCCTGAGCGACCGTGCGCCCTGAGTGATGCAGGCCGTTCCCGGGGGCCGCGGAGCGGAGCCGGGCAACGGGAATCCGAGGCAAGGAAAGATTCCCGTTGACTGTGCGATTTAAATGAACGACTATTCATTCACCGAGCTGCAAGGCGTATCCGGATTCCCGGTGCGCAGCGGTCTCGGCCGGTACGGACAAGCAAACGCGGAGGATGTGATGGCGGCAGATCTGGATCGCGCACTCGCTGGCAAACACGTGGTGATCACCGGCGGCGGCCGCGGCATCGGTGCCGCAATCGCCGCGGCCGCCGCCGCGCAGGGTGCGCACCTGACGCTGATGGGCCGCACCCGTGGGCAGCTCGAAGAGCGCGCCGCCGCCTTGCGGGCGGAAGCGGGGCAGGGGGACATCGAGGTGCATTGCGAGGCGGTCGACGTTGCCCGCGCGGATTCGGTCGAGGCAGCCTTTGCGGCCGCCACGCGCGCGCTCGGCCCGGTCGCGGTGCTGGTCAACAACGCGGGCCAGGCCGGCAGCGCGCCCTTCCTGCGCACCGAGCCCGCGCTGTGGCAGCAGATGCTGGAGGTGAACCTCACCGGCACCTACCTCGCCACCCGCGCCGCGCTGCCCGGCATGCTCGCCGCCGGCTGGGGCCGCGTCATCAACGTCGCCAGCACCGCGGGCGAGAAGGGCTATCCCTACGTCTCGGCCTACTGTGCGGCCAAGCATGGCGTGATCGGCCTGACGCGCGCGCTGGCGCTGGAAATGGCGCACAAGCACATCACGGTGAACGCCGTGTGCCCCGGCTACACCGACACCGACATCGTGCGCGATGCGATCGCGAACATCCGCGAGAAGACGGGCCGCAGCGAGGTCGACGCGCTCGCCGAGCTGGCGAAGCACAACCCGCAAGGCCGCCTGGTGCGCCCGGAAGAGGTCGCCAACGCGGTGCTGTGGCTGTGCCTGCCGGGCTCCGAAGCGGTCACCGGGCAGGCGATCTCGGTGTCGGGCGGCGAGGTGATGTAAGCAGACCCGTCCGAGCGGGCGCCGTACAGGACAGCAACCAAAAGGAGGGAGGACGCCGCCGGCGTACCGCCCCGAGAGGAGACGCGAAAATGAGTGATCGAAGCTATCTGGAGTGGCCCTTCTTCGACGAGCGCCACCGCGGCATGCAGGTCGAACTGGAGGCGTGGGCGACCGCGCACATCGACGGCCACCCGCACGGCGACCTCGACGACGCCTGCCGCGAGCTGGTGCGCAAGCTCGGCGCTGACGGCTGGCTGCGCTACATGGTCGGCGGCACGGCCTACGGCGGTCGCCACGACACGATCGACACGCGCGCCGTATGCCTGCTGCGCGAGACGCTGGCGCGCCACTCGGGCCTCGCCGATTTCGCGCTGGGCATGCAGGGGCTGGGCTCGGGCGCGATCACGCTGCACGGCAGCGACGCGCAGAAGCGCAAGTACCTGACCGAAGTCGCGGCGGGGCGCGCGATTCCGGCCTTCGCGCTGTCCGAGCCGGACTCCGGTTCCGACGTCGCCGCGATGGCCTGCAGCGCGCGCCTTGACGGCAAGGACTACGTGCTCGACGGCGAGAAGACCTGGATCTCCAACGGCGGCATCGCAGATTTCTACGTGGTGTTCGCCCGCACCGGCGAAGCCCCCGGCGCACGCGGCCTGTCCGCCTTCATCGTCGAGGCGAACCTCCCGGGCTTCGAGATCGCCGAGCGCATCGACGTCATCGCCCCGCACCCGCTCGCGCGCCTGCGCTTCACGGGCTGTCGCGTGCCGGCGGCGAACCTGCTCGGCGAGCCGGGGCAGGGCTTCAAGGTCGCGATGCAGACGCTGGACATCTTCCGCACCTCGGTCGCCGCCGCCGCGCTCGGCTTCGCGCGCCGCGCGCTCGACGAAGGCCTGCGCCGCGCGACCACGCGCGACATGTTCGGCAAGAAGCTGGCCGACTTCCAGATCACCCAGGCCAAGCTCGCGCAGATGGCGACCCACGTCGATACCGCCGCGCTGCTCACCTACCGCGCCGCGTGGATGCGCGATCAGGGCAAGAACATCACCGGCGCCGCGGCGATGGCCAAGATGACCTCCACCGAGACCGCACAGCAGGTCATCGACGCGGCGGTGCAGCTGTGGGGCGGCTGCGGCGTCGTCAGCGAGCATCCGGTCGAGCGTCTGTACCGCGAGATCCGCGCCCTACGCATCTACGAGGGGGCGACCGAAGTGCAGCAACTCATCATCGCCCGCCAGACCCTCTCCGCCTGGGAGCAGGAACAGGCCGCCTGAGCCTGGCAGGGGATCACGACAGGCGTCCTGCGACGCCCGTCGCGATCTCCCATTTTCTCCGCATTTGCAATGAGTGAACGTTCAGCCAATGAACGCACGGAGGAGGACACAACATGCATACGAGCGTAGTGAGCCTGGACGCGGCCGCCGCGGCAGGATTGCGTCCCACGAAGGTGTGCGGTGCGCAAGGGGGGGAGGGCGAGGGTGCGAATGAGGACGCCGGCGTCCAGCTCGAACCCGGCTCGATCGAGCACGTCGCCCAGCCGGAAGCCCTGCCGCACGGTCCTTGGGGGCGGCGCCTGTACGCGGCGAGCCGGGTGTCCGCGCTGATGGGCGGGACCCTCTTCATGCTGATGATCGGCATGTCGCTGGTGTCCATCGTCGGGCGCAAGCTCTTCTCGCTGCCGGTGCCGGGGGACTTCGAGGTGCTGCAGATGGGCGCGGCCGTCGCGTCGGCGACTTTCTTCTCCTACTGCCAGATGGTCGACGGCCACGTGCGCGTCGACTTCTTCACCCACTGGCTGCCGCGGCGCGGGCGCGCCTTCCTCGACGGCGTTGCCGCGCTGCTGATGGGGGGCGTCGCGCTGCTCGTCGCATGGCGCACCGGCGTCGCCGCCGTGTCGTCCTACGAATCGGGCGAGGCCTCGCTGATGCTGGGCTGGCCGGGCTGGGTGCCGATCGCGCTGATCGTGCCGGCCTTCGTGCTGTTCGCGACCACCAGCCTGTACATCGCGGGCCGTCGCTTCCACGTCGTTGCCGGAGGTGCGCAATGAGCGGCATAGCGATCGGCGCGACGATGTTCGCGATCCTGCTGGTGATGCTGGTGTTGCGCGTGCATATCGGCATCACGATGTTCATCGTCGGCGCGGGTGGCTACCTGACGATGATGGGCGGCGAAATTGCGCCCTTCCTCAACACGCTGAAGAACCTCGCCTACGCGCGGCTCTCCAACTACGATCTGGCCGTCATCCCGATGTTCCTGCTGATGGGCCAGTTCGCCACCCACGGCGGCCTGTCGCGCGCGCTGTTTCGCTGCGTGAGCTCGCTCGTCGGGCACTGGCGCGGCGGCGTCGCGATCGCCTCGACCGGCGCCTGTGCGGGCTTCGGCGCGATCTGCGGCTCCTCGCTCGCGACCGCGGCGACGATGGGCCAGGTCGCGCTGCCCGAGTTGAAGCGCTGCAACTACTCGGGCGCCCTGTCGACCGGGGCGCTGGCCGCGGGCGGCACCCTCGGCATCCTGATCCCACCCTCGGTGCCGCTGGTGATCTACGCGGTGCTGACGCAGGAATCGATCGGCAAGCTCTTCATGGCGGCTGTCCTGCCGGGCCTGATCGCGATGATCGGCTACATGCTGGTGATCCGCATCATCGTCACGCTCAAGCCCGAGGCCGGTCCTGCCGGTCCGCGCGTGCCGCTGGCGGAGAAGCTGCGCTCGATCGCCCAGGTGACGCCGGTCGCGCTGATCTTCCTCGTCGTCATCGTCGGCATCTACGGCGGCTGGGCGAACCCGACCGAGGCGGCCTCGATCGGCGCGGCGGCCTGCGGCATCCTCGCGGTGGTCAGCGGCGGCATGCGCGCCGAAGGCATCCGCGAGAGCGTGCTCGGCGCGGCCGAGGCCACGGCGATGATCTTCCTCGTGCTGCTCGGCGCGGACATGCTCAACACCGGCCTCGCGCTCACCCAGATGCCCGCCGAGCTCGCGCACTGGGTGCGGGACAGCGGCCTGTCGCCGCTGCTGGTGCTCACCGCGATCCTGCTGATCTACGTCTTCCTCGGCTGCGTGATGGATGCGCTGGCGATGATCCTGCTCACCATCCCCATCTTCTACCCGATGGTCATGGGTCTGGAATTCTGGGGCCTGACGCCGGACGAGAAGTCGATCTGGTTCGGCATCCTGGTGCTGATGGTGGTCGAGATCGGGCTCGTGCATCCGCCGGTCGGCATGAACATCTACATCATCAACAAGGCCGCGAAGGACGTGCCCCTCACCGATACCTTCCGCGGCGTGATGCCCTTCCTGGCATCGGACCTCGCGCGCATCACGCTGCTGCTGTTCTTTCCCGCCATCACGCTGTATCTGGTCCGGACCTTCGGCGGCTGACAAGCCGAGGCCGGCCCATCATTCCAAGGAGGAGACGCGATGAATACCGGAAAACTGCTCAAGCCGCTGCTGGCGGCCCTGCTGCTCGCGGGCGGCGCCGCCCAGGCCCAGTCGGACAAGGTCGTGACGCTGCGCGTGCATCACTTCCTGCCGCCCTCGTCGAACACGCAACTCAAGTTCCTCGAACCCTGGTGCGCCAAGATCGGCGCCGAATCGGGCGGACGCCTGAAGTGCCAGATCTACCCGGCGATGCAGATGGGCGGCACCCCGGCCCAGCTCTTCGACCAGGCCAAGGACGGCGTCGCCGACATCGTGTGGGCAGTGCCCGGCTACCAGGCGGGCCGTTTCCTCGTCTCCGAGGTGTTCGAGCTCCCCTTCATGGGCAGCTCGGGCGAGAAGTCCAGCCGCGCGCTATGGACCTATGCGACGAAGAACGCCACCGCCGAATTCAAGGGCGTGCGCCCGCTGGTGTTCCACGTGATCTCGGGCATGGCGCTGCACACGACGAAGAAGCAGGTCAGGACGATGGACGACCTCGCGGGACTGAAGCTGCGCGCGCCGACGCGGCTGGCGACCAAGATGATCGCGGCGCTCGGCGCCACCCCGGTGCCGATGCCCGTGCCGATGGTCACCGAGAGCCTCGCGAAGGGCGTGATCGACGGCGCGATGATCCCGTGGGAGGTCGTGCCGGCGATGAAGGTGCAGGAGGTCGTCAAGTATCACAGCGAGACCGACCCCGCGTTGCCGCTGATGTCGACAACGACCTTCATCCTCGCCATGAACCCGGCGAAGTACGACAGCCTGCCGCCGGAGCTGAAGCAGGTCATCGACGCCAACAGCGGGCCCGAGGTGTCGGCGTGGGCCGGCCGGGTGTGGGACGAGGCGACGCTGACCGGACGCCAGGCCGGCCTCGACCGCAAGAACACCTTCTATACCGTGCCGTCCGACGAGGTGGGCAAGTGGCAGAAGGCGTCCGAGGCGGTCGCGGCGGACTGGGTCAAGGAAGTCAGCGCCAAGGGCTACGACGGCCAGAAGCTGCTGGCCGAAGCCCGGACGCTTCTTGCGAATTGAGGCGGAAGCGCCCCGTCCGGACCCCGGCCCGCCGGCCGGGGAACCCCCTGGCTGTCCTGGAGCAGACATGAGTTTTGACAACACCGCACGTTGCGGCGCGATGAACGCCGCGGACGAAATCATCGGCCGTCCCCTCGCGCTTGGCCTCGCAGACCAGCCTGCGATCGTCGGCGCCGGCAATCCGGTCACCTATGGCGAACTCGAGGCGATGGTCAATCGCACCGGCAATGCGATGAAGGCGCATGGCGTCGCGCGCGGCGAACGCGTCCTCTTCCTGATGGACGATTCGCCCGAGATGGTGGCCGCCTACCTTGGCACGATGCGTATCGGCGCCGTTGCGGTCGCCCTCAACGTTCGTCTCGCGCCGCGCGACGTGCGCTACGTGATCGAGGACAGCGCCTGCTGCCTGCTGTTCGTCGATGCGGAATTCGCCCATCTGTACCAGGAGATCGCCGCCGAGCTCGCCGACCCGCCGCAGGTCGTCGTGCGCGGCGCGGCGCCGCGCGCCGGCGGCGTGCCGCTCGAGGACTTCCTCGCCGGGCAGGCCGACACGCTGGCCTCGACGCCGGCGGCGCCCGACGACATCGCCTTCTGGGTGTATTCGTCGGGCACCACCGGGCGGCCCAAGGCAGTCATGCACACGCACGCGTGCGTGCTGATCGCCGACCGCATGGAGGCCGAATACTTCGGCGTGCGCCCGGGCGACCGCATCTTCGCCACCTCCAAGATGTTCTTCGGCTGGGCGCTGGGCCATTCGCTGATGGGCGGGCTGCGCTGCGGCGCGACGGTCGTCGTGGCACCGGGATGGCCCGACCCGGTGCGCATCCTCGGCGTGGTCGACACCCATCGTCCGGCGCTGTTCTTCAGCACGCCCGTGATGTACCGCAACCTGCTGCGCGAAGGCGCGGGCGCAAGCGAGGGCTTCCGTCACGTGCGCCACTTCCTGTCGGCGGGCGAGAAACTGCCGGAGACGCTGTACCAGTCCTGGCTCGAAGAGACGGGCAAGCCCATCGTCGACGGCATCGGGGCGTCGGAAACGATCTTCCTCTTCCTCGTCAATGAAGGCCATGCACAGCGCCCGGGCTCCTGTGGCAAGCCCGTGCCCTGGGCCGAAGTGCGACTGGTGGGCGAAGACGGCGCGGATATCACGGAACCCGATGTGCCCGGGCAGATCGCGATCCGTACGCCTTCACAGTTCAGCGGCTACTGGAAGCTGCCCGAACAGACGGCGAAGTCCCTGCGCGGCGGCTGGTACTTCCCCGGCGACATGTTCAGCTTCGACCGCGACGGCTACTGGTATCACAACGGTCGCGCCGACGACATGCTGAAAATCTCGGGGCAGTGGGTGAGCCCGTCCGAGATCGAGGCCTGTGCGATGACGACGCCGGACATCGCCGAGGCCGTCGTCGTCGGCGTGCCGCAGGAGGACGGCCTCACGCGCCTCGTGCTGGTGGCGGTGGCGAAGGATCCGTCGGCGAGCCACTCGCGACTGTCATCGCAGGTGCAGGACACCCTGATGGCGAGTCTCTCGATCTACAAATGTCCGCGCACGGTGCGCTTCGTCGACGAGCTGCCGCGCACCGCGACCGGCAAGATCCAGAAATTCCGCATTCGCGAACTGCTCCAGGCGGGGCGGCTGTAGGCCGTTCCGGCCGTGTGTCGGCCCGTGCCGCGGCCGACACGCACGGACGTAGGGCGGGAGGAGCGCAGCGTATCCCGCCATTTCACCGGACGAAGGGATTCCGCCACGCCGCATGGCGGGATACGCCTTCGGCTCCTCCCGCCCTACGAAGCCGCTCAAGGCGCGGCGGGGGCAGGGCGAAGTGAAATCCCGCCTTCTTCAATCCGTACCGCACAAGCCCCGGTCCCGACGGAATTTTGTGTAAAGGGCTTGACTAGATTTATTGAATGAACGAACATTCATTCAACTGCTGACGGAACCGGACTCGGGACGCTGCAGCAAACAGGAAACGGGGCGGCGGAAGCGAAGATGCCCCTGGCTCGAATGACTGGTGAATGAGGAGACAGACATGAACCTGCAAGGCAAAACGGCCGTCGTCACGGGCGGCGCATCGGGGATCGGCCATGCGACGGCGGAGACGCTGGCGCGGGCGGGCGCCAAGGTCGTGATCGGCGACATCGACGACGCCAAGGGCGCGGCCGCGGCCGGTCAGCTCGCAGAGCAGCACCTCGACGTCGATTTCGTGCGTCTCGACGTGACCGACATCGACTCCATCCACGCCTTTCGCGACGAGATCTATCGCCGCCATGGCCAGGTGGACGTCGTTGCCAACGTCGCCGGCTGGGGCAAGATCCAGCCCTTCATGGAGAACACGCCCGATTTCTGGCGCAAGGTCATCGACCTCAACCTGCTCGGGCCCGTTGCCGTGTCGCAGGCCTTCCTGCAGCAGATGATCGAGCGCGGCTCGGGCAAGATCGTCACCGTCGCAAGCGATGCCGGCCGCGTCGGCAGCCTCGGCGAGACGGTGTATTCCGGCGCCAAGGGCGGCGCGATCGCCTTCACCAAGTCGCTCGCCCGCGAGGTCGCGCGCTACAACATCAACGTGAACTGCGTGTGCCCCGGCCCGACCGACACGCCGCTGCTGCGCGCGGTGCCGGAGAAGCACCAGGAAGCCTTCGTCAAGGCCACGCCGATGCGCCGCCTCGCCAAGCCGTCCGAGCTCGCCGACGCCGTGCTGTTCTTCGCCAGCGACCGCGCCAGCTTCATCACCGGCCAGGTCATCAGCGTAAGCGGCGGTCTCACGCTCGCTGGCTGAGTGACTGTTCATTCGAGTACAAAGCGCAACCAACTCCAGGAGAATCACATGTACAAGCTCAAAGCCGCCGAATGGCGTCCGGAACACTTCAAGTTCGAAGTCGTCGACCGCGTCGCGACCATCACGCTGAACCGTCCCGAGCGCAAGAACCCGCTCACCTTCGAGAGCTACGCCGAACTGCGCGACACCTTCATCAAGCTGCAGTACGCCGAGGACGTGCGCGCGGTCGTGATCACCGGCGCGGGCGGCAACTTCTGCTCCGGTGGCGACGTGCATGACATCATCGGCCCGCTGACGAAGATGGACATGAACGGCCTGCTCACCTTCACGCGCATGACCGGCAACCTCGTGAAGGAGATGCGCAACTGCCCGCAGCCCATCATCTCGGCGGTGGACGGCATCTGCGCCGGCGCCGGCGCGATCATCTCGATGGCCTCCGACCTGCGCTACGCGACGCCCGAGGCCAAGACGGCCTTCCTGTTCGTGCGCGTGGGACTGGCCGGCTGCGACATGGGCGCGTGCAGCATCCTGCCGCGCATCATCGGCCAGGGCCGTGCCTCCGAGCTGCTCTACACCGGCCGCTCGATGAGCGCCGAGGAGGGGCGCGCGTGGGGTTACTACAACGACCTCGTGCCGGCCGAGAAGGTGCTCGCGAAGGCGCAGGAGATGGCGCTTTCGCTCGCCAACGGCCCGGCCTTCGCGCACTCGATGACGAAGAAGTGCCTGCACCAGGAATGGAACCAGACCATCGAGCAGGCGCTGGAGACCGAAGCCGAAGCCCAGGCGATCTGCATGCAGACGCAGGACTTCACGCGCGCCTACAACGCCTTCGTGAACAAGCAGGTGCCGAAGTTCGAGGGCAACTGAGGTTCCGGCGTGCCGGGCGGCCGTCCCCGCGGCCCGGCACGCCATGCCGTACGGTCGGTACGACGCGCAGTTTCGCCGGCCGGTTTGCCAGGGGCGTCGCGTCTGCGGCCAGTGCGTTCAGCCAACGAACTCTCCTCTGATGTGCGCAGAGGCCGGCGACGCCCCGTTTTTTCATTGCAGCAACGCAGAAGCCGTTCGCCCTGAGCCCGTCGAAGGGCCGGGTGCAGCAGGGCTTCGACAGGCTCAGCCCGAACGGTACCTGGTTGATGGCGCTCGGGCCAAAAAGGACATCGCAATGATTTCGCTGAGGATTGACGATTCGATCGCGACCGTGACGCTGTGCCGTGCCCCGGTCAATGCGATCAACGAGGAATGGATCGAGCAGTTCGACCGCATCCTCGCCGAGCTCGAGACCCTGCACCACGTGAATGTGCTGCACATCCGCAGCGGCGAGCGCCTGTTCTGCGCCGGCGCCGACCTTGATCTGATCGGCTCGCTGTTCGCCACTGCGCCCGGGCGCGAGCGCATGATCGCGATCACCCGCCGGATGCAGGAAATCTATGCGCGCCTGGAACGCCTGCCCCAGGTTACCGTCGCCGAAATCAACGGTGCGGCGATGGGCGGCGGCTTCGAACTCGCGCTCGCGTGCGACCTGCGCGTCGTCGCCGACACCGCCAAGGTCGGACTGCCCGAGGCGCGCCTGGGCCTGCTCCCGGCCGCGGGCGGCACGCAGCGCATGACGCGCATCTGCGGCGAGGCCGTCGCCCGGCGCCTGATCCTCGGCGCCGAAGTCGTCGGCGGCGCGGACGCGGTGCAGCTCGGCTGCGCACACTGGGTCGCGCCGGCGGCCGAACTGGAAACCTTCACGCGCGCACTCGTCGCGCGCATCGCCGCCCTGCCGCCGCTGGCGCTGTCCGAATGCAAGCGCTGCATCACGGTCGCGGTCGAAGCCTGCGAAGACGGCTACGAAGTCGAGCTGGCGGGCAGCGCGACCCTGCTGGCGGACGCCGAAACGCAGGCGCGCGTGCAAGCCTTCCTGAACCGTCAGTAAGGGGGGGGGGACAGCACGAGCCCCTGCGGGATCGGTGTCGAGGATGTCTCCCCTCGTTGATCGAGGGATGGAGCCGTCGGGCGGGAGGAGCGCAGCGTATCCCGCCAGACAACCGTCGTGGCTCGCCCCATGCAATTCGGCGGGAGACGCCCTCGGCTCCTCCCGCCCGACGGGTCCGTCGTTGCCCCGGGGGCGGCAACGCGGAAACCGGGCCGCACCGGTGGCACAATACGCTGTCCGGCCCCTATGCCGGGCTTTGTGGCAATGCTTCACCGAGGGAAGGGACATGAGTTCAGCAGAAAGCGTCAAAAGCGTGGTCACGGACCCCAAGCTGGTCGAGGAGCGCCGTCACCAGATCATCAGTGCGGCCACCAAGCTCTTTTCCGAGCAGGGCTACTACACCACGACGATTCTGCAGATCGCCCGCGAAGCCAAGGTCAGCACCGGCCTGATCTACCAGTACTTCGGCGACAAGGACGACATCCTGTTCCTGACGCTGAAGAACGTGCTCGACACCTACGAGCAGGAAATCCCGCGCCAGATCGAAGGCCTGACGCATCCCGTCGAGCGCCTGTGCCGCGCCGTATGGGCCTACTGCGCGGTGGTCGACGCCCAGCGCGAGGCGACGGTGCTCGCCTACCGCTCGACCAAGTCCCTGCGCGCCGACCGGCGCGTGCTGATCAAGGACGGCGAGACGCGCACCAACCGCATGATCGAGAAGTCGATCCGCGCCTGCACCACCGGCGGCTTCATGCGGCCGGTGAACGAATATCTGCTCGGCTACCAGATCGTCAATTTCGCCCACGCCTGGGCGCTCAAGCACTGGGCCTTCGACGACCGTTTCAGCCTCGCCGAATACGTCGAGGAAGGCCTGCAGCTCCTCGTCGAGCCCTTCCTCACCGCGAAGGGCAAGACCGCGCTGGCGAAGATCGCGAAGAGCGCCGACGCGCCGCAGCAGCAACCGGGCTGAGGCGGCGCAGTACCCGGCTCTCGCCGGGTGCGCTCACGGCGTGCGCAGCCGCGCGGCCGGGATCTCCTTCTCCCACAGGCGTGTGCCCGCGGCGTTCCATGCGGCGACGCGCAGCAGGCGCGCACTGGCCGGCCCGGAGAACTCCAGCGTGCAGAAGTTGCGCTGTGTCACCAGCGTCCCGGGCACCTCGCGTACCGGGAACGGGCGGGGATGCACGCGCGCGGTCAGCGGCGAGCAGGTCAGCTCGGTGAGCGGGTAGGTGCCGGGGCGCTCGCGCTCGATCAGGTGCGTGTAGTGGATGTCGCCGGAGAGGAAGAACACGCCGTCGATGCGCTCGGCCGCGAGCCAGTCGAGGAAGACCTGGCGCTCGCGCGGGAAGTTGTGCCAGCCCTCGCCGCCGCGCGCCTCGGGCGAGGGGCGGTCGCTGAGCATGCGGCTGCCGTTGGTGACGACCTTGAAGGTGGCCTGCGAGCGGCGCAGCGCGCCCTTGAGCCATTCGAGCTGCTGCGCGCCCAGCATCGTCCGCGCCGGGTCCGTGCCGGCATCGTCGTCGCGGTGGTAACGGTCGTCGAGCAGGAACAGCTCGACATCGCCCAGCGGCACCCGGGCGAAGATCCCGGGTTCGCCGGGCAGTCCGTAACCGGGGTTCGCCCAGTAGTCCCGGAATAGCGCCAGCGCCGTCGCCTTGAGCGGGAAATCGCGGTTCGAGTTGTCGGGGCCGTAGTCGTGGTCGTCCCAGATGGCGACGTGCTGGCCGGTGCGCAGCAGCCGCTGCATGGGCGCGAAGCTGCGCGTGGCGGCCCAGCGCGCATGCATCCGCGCGGCGGCCTGGTTCGGCTCGGCGAAGTCCGCGTCGCGGTAGTAGATGCTGTCGCCCAGCCACAGCATCATGTCGGGCCGCCGTGCGGCGATGGTGTCGAAGATCTCGAAGCCGGCACCGAAGGCGTTCGGCGTGGGCTCGTAAGGGCGGTCGGGGACGTAGTTGCAGGAGCCGGTGGCGATCATCAGCTCGCGCGGTGCGGCGGGATCCGCGGTCGCGGTGGTGAAGACGGGCTCCTCGCCGAGCTCGGCGGGGATCCCGTCGAGCAGCACGCGGTAGGCGTAGCGCGTGGCGGCGTGCAGTCCGCCGAGCTCGACGCGCGCGGTGTGGCCGCGCTGCGGGCTGGCGACGACGGGTGCGCTGCGCTGCGCGGCGTCGGGCCTCCCCAGTGGCCAGTATTCGAGCTGCACTTGCGCGGGGGCATCGGTCATCAGCCATACACCGACGTGCGTGGCCGTCGCCGGCCCGGCCATCGGGCCGCCGGCCAGGCTGGCCGCGCCGGCGACGGCTGCGTGCAGCGCCAGCAGCCAGCACAGCGCCAGGCGGCGCAGGGCGCAATCACCGAAGGGCAGTGCGCCGCATGCCGCCGAACGCATCGCCAGGATGGCCCGCTGCCCAAGTGAGCCCAAACGCTCCGCCCGTCCGGGAATAAGGGGGCTGGGTCGATTCTCCCGGGGGAGATGAAGACGTTTCATCGCCCGCTCACCTCTACCCCGTCGCGCAGCCGGTCGTCCGGATGCACGACGACACGCTCGCCTTCCTTCAGCCCTGCCAGCACCTCGGCGACCAGCCCGGTGCGCTGGCCCGTGTCGATGCGCCGGCGCACCGCGCGGCCTTCCTCGACGACAAAGGCCGCCCAGCCGTCGCCGTCGCGGAACAGCGCGCTGGCCGGCACCTGAAGCACGTCCTCGCCTTCCCACAGCACGAAGCTCGCCTCGACGCGGTAGCCGTCGCCAAGGCGCTGCCAGGTCTCGGACGGCGACGCGAAATCCGCGATCACCCACACGCGCTGCTCCTCGACGCCCAGCGCCGACACCTTCGTGAAGCCCGCCGGCTCGACCACGCGCACCCTGCCTTCGAGCGCACCGTCGCCGCCCCAGCGCTCGAACAGCACGCGCGTGCCGGGGCGGATGCGCACCGCGTCCGCCGACAGCACATCCACCTCGACCTCCAGTGCGCGCGCATCGCCGATCTCGACCAGCGGCTGACCGGATTCGACCGCACCCTCGCTCTTGCGCGGGATCTTCAGCACCTGTCCCGCGACCGGCGCGCGCACCAGCACCGGCTCGCCCTTGCCGCCCGCCGCGGCGAAGCCCAGCGCCGTGCGCGCCGCCTCCAGCTCGTGGCGCGCGGTTGCGACCGTGAAGCGTGCCGAGCGCAGCTCCGACCCGGCGCGCTCGTCCTCGGCCGCCGCGCGGTCCACCGCTTCCGCCGCGACGTGGCCGGACGCGCGCAGCTTCCTCATGCGCTCCAGCTCCTTCGCCGCGAGCGCCGCGCCGGCTTCGGCCGCCTTCACGCGCTGCTCGACCGCCGCGAGGTTCGCCTGCGCCGCCGCGACGCGCGCGCCGGCCTCCGCGTGCCGGCGCGCGTCCAGCACCGCCGAGCGCGAGGCCTCCAGCGCGACGAGGGTGTCGCCCGCCGCAACCGCGTCGCCGACGTCGAGCGTGATGCGCCGCGCGTAGCCGTCCACCGGTGCGGCCAGGACGTAGCGGTCGACGACTCGCGTGCGGCCCTCCTGCTCGACGGTGACGCGCAATGGCGCGCGTACCGCCTCGCCGAACTCCACCGCCACCGGCTGCTCACGGAAGCCCGCGTACAGGCCCCACCCGACCGCTGCGACGATCAGCAGGAACACGATCTGCCGGCGCCACTGCACCTTGGTTTTCATGTTGTCACTCCGGAGTCTTCAATACGGCGATGAGGTCGAGCCGGTCGAGGCGGCGTCGTACCGCAAGGCCCGACAGCAGCGCGGAAACGATCACGACCGCAACCGCGAAGGCGTAGGTCTGCGGCACCAGCACCACCGGCACGCGGAACAGGTCGGTCTGCATCGTCAGCGCGATGTAGTAGCACATCGCCTCGCCAAGTTTCAGGCCGAGCGGGATCGCCACCGCCGTCAGAATGCCCAGTTCGCCGAGCAGGATGTAGCCGATCTCGCCGCGCGTGAAGCCCAGCACGCGCAGGCTCGCGAGCTCGCGCCCGCGCTCGGTCAGCGCGATGCGCGCGCTGTTGTAGATCACGCCGAAGGCGATGACCACTGCGA
This sequence comes from Aromatoleum evansii, assembly GCF_045689615.1. Taxonomy (NCBI): domain Bacteria; kingdom Pseudomonadati; phylum Pseudomonadota; class Betaproteobacteria; order Rhodocyclales; family Rhodocyclaceae; genus Aromatoleum; species Aromatoleum evansii. Next base: position 5,208,734 of record NZ_CP141259.1, on the reverse strand, counting down.
ACACCGTCGACACGTAGGTGAAGAACAGCATCGTCTCGTCCATCAGGCGGTTGAAGTTGCGGATCTCCTGGATGCGCTCGGCCACCCCCGCGACGCGCGGCAACTCCTTCAGTCGCGCGTACAGCCCCTGCAACTGCGCGTGGTCGACGGCCAGCCACGCGCCCGAGATCGTCGGCCCCTCGTGCATGAAGCGGTTGAGCGCCGTCAGATCCATGTAGGCCGCGACGCCGAGGTACTCCTTCACCAGCCCCGCGACCACCGCTTCGCGCAGCGGCCGGTTGCCCTCCAGTACCTCGACGACGATGCGGTCGCCCGCGCGCACGCCCAGCATCTTGCCGAGATGGTCGGTCATCAGGATCCCATCCGAGGGCATCGCGACCGGCCGCAACTCGGTGTCGAGCAGACGCTGGAGCTCGCCGCCCGGTTCGATGCCGCGGATCGTCGTGCGATGCTCCAGATGCCCGTGGCGCAGGCGCACCGGCACCGAGCGGAACACCTCGACACGCTCGACGCCGCGCAGCCCGGCCAGATCGAAGCGCGCGCGGTAGGCCGTCGGGTCGGTGAAGGCGACCGACAGGTCCTCGCGCTGCGCGAGGCCGTAATGCACGTTCATCATGAAGCCCACGGTGTCGCGCTGGAACAGGCCCGTCAGGATGATGCCGCATGCGAGCGCGATGCCCAGCACCGTCAGCGCCGACTTCAGCGGCTTGCGCCAGATGTGGCGCAGGATCATGCGCGTCGGCTGCGACAGCCAGCGCTTCAGGCCCAGCTGCTCGACCAGCGTCTCGCGGTAGCGCGGCGGCGGTTCGGGGCGCATCGCCTGCGCGGGACTCAGGCGCGCCGCGCGCCACACCGCGACGATGGTCCCCGCGCCCGCGGCGGCGAGGCTCGCCCCCGCGGCCTCCAGCATGGTGGCCGGCTGCAGGCTGAAGCGCAGCCAGGGGAAGTAATAGAACTCCATGTAGATCCCGGACAGCGCGTGCCCCAGCCACACCCCCAGCGCCGTGCCGCCGAGGATGCCGCCGCCGGCGATCACCGCCACGAGCTTCAGGTAATGCGCCGTCACCGCGCCGTTGCCGTAGCCGAAGGCCTTCAGCGTTGCGATCTGTTCGCGCTGCATCGTCACCAGCCGGCTGATCACGACGTTGAGCAGGAAGGCCGCGACGCCCATGAACATCGTGGGGAACAGGGTGGCCAGCGTGCCGAGCTGGTCCAGCTCCTGCGTGAGGAAGCGGTGCGAGAGCTGGTCCTTGCGCGCGTAGGCGCCGAGTCCGCCGAAGGGCGTGATCAGCGCATCGACGCGGTCGATCACGTCCTGCGCGTCGGCGCCCGGGCGCAGGCTCAGTGCGAGGTCGTTGAACGCCCCGTCGAGGTCATAGGCCTGACCCAGCGCCTTGCGCCCCATCCACATCACGCCATAGCGCTTCGGGTCGGGGAAGGCCGAGCCGGGCCGCAACTGCTGCACGAACTCCGGCGACAGTGCCGTGCCGACCACCGTCAGCGCCTGGCGTCGGCCGTTGAGGATGGCGTGGAAGCGGTCGCCCGGATGCAGCGTGTGCGCCTTCGCGAAGGGCGTGCTGATCACGACCTCGTCCGCGCGCCCCGGCAGCGGCAGGCGCCCCTCGCGCAGATGCAGGCCGTTGAGCCCGTGCGGCGCATCGTCGGCGAGCGACACCATGCGCGCGCTCACGGGTTCGACGAAGTCCGGCATGTCCAGCCGCACGGGCTGCACGACGCGCGTCTCCACGCGCTCCACGCCCGGAATCGCGGCGATGCGTGCGCGCAAGGATTCCGGTGCGCGCTTCAGCGTCGCGAACACCTCGGCGAAGCGGTACTCGCGGTAGTAGTCGTCCTGCGTCGCGCGCAGCGCGCCGAGCGTCGACAGGAACATCACGTAGGTGCCGACGCCGCACATCACCACCAGCGCGATCGCGATGGCCTGCCCGCGCATGTGCCACAGGTCGCGCCACAGCTTGCGGTCGATCGCGCGCATGGCGTTACCAGCTCAGCTCGGAGGCCGCCTTGCGGCGCTCGTTGCGTTCGATGCGCACGACGTGGCCGTCGCCGAAATGCACGACCCGGTCCGCCATCGCCGCGATCACCGCGTTGTGCGTGATCACAACCGTCGTCGTTCCCAGCTCGCGATTCACGCGCGCGATCACCTCCAGCACCATCACGCCGGTTTGCGCATCCAGCGCCCCGGTCGGCTCGTCGCACAGCAGCACCTGCGGCCGCTTCGCCACCGCCCGCGCGATCGCCACGCGCTGCTGCTCGCCGCCCGACATCTGACTCGGGAAGTGATCCATGCGCGGCGCGAGCCCCACCAGCGCCAGCGCCTCCTCGGGCGTCATCGGGTCGTGCGCGATCTCCGTCACCAGCGCGACGTTCTCGCGCGCCGTGAGGCTGGGGATCAGGTTGTAGAACTGGAACACGAAGCCGACATGCTCGCGCCGGTACTGCGTCATCGCCGCGTCGTCATCGACGGTTAGGTCGTGCTCCGCGTAGCGCACCGTCCCGCTCGTCGGCGTGTCCAGCCCGCCGAGGATGTTCAAGAGCGTCGACTTGCCGCTTCCCGACGGCCCCAGCAGCACCACCAGCTCGCCCGCGTACAGGTCGAGATCCACCCCGCGCAAGGCGTCCACGCGCACCTCGCCCATCTGGTACACCTTGGTGAGGCCGCGCGCCTCGAAGATGGGGCGCGGAGCGGGGGAGGACAGCGGGGGAGGGGAGACTTGCTCCGGCATGCGAAGCTCCGGCGTCATTACGCTAGGAGCATAGCCCGGCAGGGTCTGGATGTCGCGAGCGATGTCGCACGCGATGCGAACTTAGTCCGCCTGCCGCGTCATCTCCAGCCGCGACAGATCGAAGCCCCGCGCGGCGAGGCGGGTGCGCAGCGCCTCCAGGGCCTGCGGGTCGACGGTCGGCGTGCGCGACAGGATCCACAGATATTCGCGCCGCGGTTCGCTGACCGCCGCGAGGCGGTAGTCCGGGTCGAGGTCGATCACCCAGTAGTCGCCCCACACGGCGGGGATGAAGGACAGCCACGCGGGGGCGAAACGCACCTTGAGCCGCGGCGAGTCTGCCTCGCCGATCTGGCGGGCGGTGCCGATCGCCTCGTCGAGCGCACCGTCGGCCGTCCTGCAGCGGTTGGCGACGCGCACCCGTCCGTCCTCCTGCAGCCGATACTCGGCTTGCGTGAAGCCCGCGCAGTGACGCTGGAAGCGGTTCGGATACTTGGCGATTTCGTACCACGTGCCCATGTAGCGCGGGACATCCAGCGCCTCGATGCTCGTCAGCGCGGGTTGGGGGGGCTCCGCCGTGGCGGCCGGCGCATGCGCGCCCAGCACGAGCGCCGCGAGCAGGATGGGGAGGGCGGACGCCACGGGCATCGCCGGGCGCGTCAGGCCATCTTCAGCAGCCACACGCTTTCCTTCGCCGGGGTCTTCCCCTTCAGGCCACCCTCCACGTCGAGGTGCGCGAGCCGGGTCAGGTGGTAGCGGCCTTCGTAATGGAGGCGCACTTCGTCGGCGTCGATCGAGAACGGCGGGCCTTCGTGCTGGCGCGGGTCGTACTCGAAGCAGATGAGGAGCTGCGGCGCGCGCTGCGTGATGTCCGCCAGATGGGCGGCATAGCGGTGGCGCATGGCATTCGGCAGGGCGACGAGGGCGGCGCGGTCGTAGACGGCATCGACCGGGCCGAGCGTCTCGCGCTTCAGGTCGAAGAAATCGCCGACGTAGACGTCGATATCCGGGGCGGCATAGTGATCGAGCGCGCCGACGCGTGTCACCGTGGGCTCGACGCCCAGTTCGGCGAAGAGCTGCGCGATCGCGAGCGGGCTGAGCTCCGCGCCGACGACGCGATACCCTTGCGCGAGCAGCCAGTGGATGTCGAGCGTCTTGCCGCACAGGGGCAGGAAGATGCGGCTGCCCGGGCCGCGCGCGAGGGCGCCGAAATGTTCGACGAGCAGGGGATTGGCGTCGCTGCCGTGGAAGCCGATCTCGTTGCGTTCCCACTTCGAATGCCAGAAATCCGGCTCCATTGCTGATGTCTCCCGAGTTGCGAGTGCGATGCGCTAGGCGGGCGGGTTTTCCCTTTCCACGTCCGCGAGGAAGTCCGCCGCCCGCATCTGCTCGGCCTGTTCCAGCCACACAGGATAATGCGTGCGGAAATCGGCGGAGATCTGCGACAGTGGTACGTCGGAATAATAGCCGCGCTGGTGCACGTACTCCATGTGCTGGTTTCCGCTGCGGTCGAACGCATGGTAGATCGAGTCGCTGCGGCCGTCGAATTCCAGCGGCAGCAGGCCGAAGCGCTCGCACAGGGCGAGGTTGAAGGCCGGCGTGGCCTTGTACCAGTCGCCGTCGATGAGGATCTCGGTGTAGCCGTGCCAGCGGTACAGGTCCGAGCCGAAAGTCTGGCGCATGCGTTCGGTGCTGAGGTGGTTGCGCACGTCGGCATAACCGGGGCGCGCGGGAATGCCCGCGGCGCGGCACGCGGCGGCCAGCAGCGTGGCTTTCGGCACGCACCAGCCGGCCCCGGTGGCGAGGACGCTGCTCGCCTTCATGCCGGTTTCCGTCAGGTCGATGCGGTAGGGGTCGTAGCGGAAGCCGTCGCGCACCGCGTAGTACAGCGATACCGCGCGCTCGCGCACGTCCTTGCCGCGACAGTGCGTGCTCGTGAAGTCGAGGACGTCCGGGTGGTCGCTGTCGATCAGTGCGGTGGGCGAAAGGTAAGCCTGGGTCATCGAGTTGTCTCCTGCGGCGTAATTGTTTGAAGGCCACTCATTTTATGATGACACGGACAGGCGCTTTTGCGTTCCCGGGGATCCGGATGTCCCCGGGGCGCGACCTGACCGACCCCGTGCGCCCACCGGCAGGCGGCGCAGGCAGTCGGCAGCAGCTTGCGGCCGGGCCTCAGCCGCGCTCGATCAGCACGTAGTGCTTGCGCACCGGTTCCAGTACCTCGAACAGGCCGGTGAAGCCCGCCGGGATCACGCACGCGTCGCCGGGACCGAATTCACGCGCGACGCCGGCATCGTCGATGATGCGGATGCGTCCTTCGAGCACGTGGAAGAACTCATCCTTGCCGTCCGCGAAGGCGATCCGCCACGCGCCCGGTTCGCAGCTCCACGTGCCGGCCGACATGCCCGCGTGTTCGTAGTGGTTCCACGTCGTGCGCAGCGGATTGCCGGCGACGAGGCGCTCGGGCCGCGGACGGTCATAGGCCGGCGGCGTGGTCGCGACGGTGAAGGCAGTGAGGGACTTGGGCGTGCTCATCAACGAGTATCCAGTGGTGCGTACGCGCTTGGGCAGGGGGGCGACCGGGCGCAGTCCCTATTTCCGGAAAAGCTCGTCGAGCGGGTTCGCGCGCTTGACGCCGTCCCCGGCCGAGACGGCCTTGCCGGTGTATTCCTCTTCGATGTTGTCGCGGTAGTAGCTCCACGCGGCGCCCGAGTTCGACAGCCGCCGCCAGACTTCCTCGCCGACCCCGGTGTAGTCGATCAACTGTCCGTTGTCGAGTTCGACGCGCAGGCGCCGCTCGCGCGGCTCGTATCCGATCGCGCGCAGCTTGCCCGCGCTGATGCGTTTCATTTCCATCGCAGGCTCCACAAACATCCACGAGCGCTCATTTTGCCGCAGGCGGGGGGAGGCGAGGAGGGACGTCGCACGGCCGTTCCTCCTCGCAACGAGCCGCGCCTCAGCGCACCTCCAGCAGGCTTCCGTCCCAGGCGTCGTGTTTCTCGAAGCCCATCAGGTTCGCCACCGTCGCCGCGATGTTCGACAGGCCCGCGCCCTCGACGGCCTTCAGCCCCAACCTGCCGCCGCTGACGTTGTCGTAGAGGATCAGCGGCACCGGGTTGAGCGTATGCGCCGTCTTGGCCTTGAACGAGCCGTCCGGGTTCTGCGCCGGTTGCTTGGTCTTCTTGTCGAGCTCGAACATCTCGTCGGCGTTGCCGTGGTCGGCGGTGATCAGCGCGACGCCGCCGGCCGCGTCGATCGCCGGCAGGAGGCGGGAGAGCGCCAGGTCGACCGCCTCGATCGACATTGTCGCGGCGCGGAAGTGGCCGGAGTGGCCGACCATGTCGCCGTTGGCGTAGTTGCAGCGCAGGAATTTGTACTGGCCCGAGCGGAGCGCGGCGATCATCGCATCGGTGATCTCGGCGGCCTTCATCCACGGGCGCTGCTCGAAGGGCACGACGTCGCTCGGCACTTCCTGCCAGGTCTCGCCATCGAACTTGTTCGAGCGGTTGCCATTCCAGAAGTAGGTGACGTGGCCGAACTTCTGCGTCTCGGAGCAGGCGAACTGGGCGACGCCGCTCTTCGACAACCACTCGCTCATGGTGTCGCGGATCGCCGGCGGATCGACGAGGAAGCGCTTCGGCAGCTTCAGGTCGCCGTCGTACTGCAGCATGCCGGCGTAGGTGACCTTGGGCACGCGCACGCGGTCGAACTTGTCGAACGCCGGGCCTTCCTCGAAGGCGCGCGTGATCTCGATCGCGCGGTCGCCGCGGAAGTTGTAGAAGACCACCGCGTCGCCGTCCTCGATGGCGCCGACCGGCTGGCCGTCCCTGGCGATGACGAAGGCCGGCAGGTCCTGGTCGATCGTGCCCGGGTGCTGCTCGCGCAGCGCGCGCACGGCCTGCGACGCGCTCGCGAACTGCTCGCCGCGGCCCAGCACGTGCGTGTGCCAGCCCTGTTCGACCATCTTCCAGTTGGCGTCGTAGCGGTCCATGGTGATCGTCATGCGCCCGCCGCCGGAGGCGATCTGCGCATCGAAGCCGCCGGCCTGCAGCTCGGTGAGGAAGGCTTCGAAGGGTTCGACGTATTCGAGCGCGCTGGTCTCGGGCACGTCGCGGCCGTCGAGCAGCGCGTGGATGCGCACGGCCTTGACGCCTTCGTCGCGCGCGCGCAGCACCATCGCCTTCAGGTGGTCGATGTGGCTATGCACGTTGCCGTCGGAGAAGAGCCCGATGAAATGCAGCACGCCACGCCCGGCCTTCGCGCCGGCGACGATCTGCTGCCACGCTTCGCCCTGCCAGATCGCGCCCGAGGCGATCGCGCCGGCCACCAGCGCCGCGCCCTGGGAATACACCTGGCCCGCGCCGATGGCGTTGTGGCCGACTTCCGAGTTGCCCATGTCCTCGTCCGAGGGCATGCCGACCGCGGTGCCGTGCGCGCGCAGCAGCACGTGCGGGTAGCGCGCGAACAGCGCGTCGAGCGTCGGCTTCTTCGCCGCGGCGATCGCGCTGCCAACGTCGTTCTTGGGAACGCCGTAGCCATCCATGACGATGACGACGACCGGGCCGGGGATGCCGGGGAAGGACGGGAGCTTTTGCAGCATTCTGGGAAGTCCTGTGTTGGGGCGTGAAACCCTGCATTTTAGCGAAGGTGCTCGCATGTTCCGCACGAGAACGTTACGGAATGGGCAGGCGTGGTGGGGCGCGTCGGGGCCGACAGATGTTCGCGCGCGCCGTCTCACGACTCGTGCCACCCAGTGTTTGCCCGGTTTGCAGTCAATGCATAAAATACAGTCAGTGCTTGATGGAGGGCTTCATGGCGACGATGACAATCCGCAATATCGATGACCAGCTCAAGGCGCGGCTGCGGGTGCAGGCGGCGGTCCATGGACGGTCGATGGAGGACGAGGCGCGCGACATCCTGCGCGCCGCACTGTCGGTCGAGCCGGCGCGTGGATCGTCGCTGGTGGCTGCCATCCGTGCCCGGATCGAGCCCTTGGAGGGAGTTGAACTGGAACTGCCTGCTCGTGAACCGATGCGCGAACCGCCGGAACTGGGGCGATGATCGTCCTCGACACCAACGTGTTGTCGGAACTGCTGCGCCCTGCCCCGGAGCGCCGAGTCCTGGCATGGTTGGCGGTTCAGCCCCGGTCGGCCTTGTTTACGACGACGGTAATCCGGGCAGAGATCCTGTACGGAATCAGCATCTTGCCCGACGGCGCGCGCAGGCAGGCGCTGCTGAGTGCGACGCGTGCGATCTTCGAGGAAGACTTTGCCGGACAGGTGTTGAGCTTCGACAACGACGCGGCCGATGCGTACGCTCAGATCGCGGCGTCGAGAAGGGCACAGGGCAAGCCGATCAGCCAGTTCGACGCGATGATCGCTGCCGTGGCGCGATCCAGGGGCGCCGTTCTCGCGACCCGCAATGTGAAGGACTTTGTCGACTGCGGAGTCGACGTGATCGATCCGTGGAGCCAGGCGGGCACCCATGATCGCCCGTAAATACCTCTACCTCCTGGCCCTCGCGCGCGAGCGGCATTTCGGCAAGGCGGCCGAGAGCTGCCACGTGTCGCCGTCCACTCTGTCGGCCGCGATCCGCGACCTGGAGGACGAACTGGGCGTTGCGCTGGTCGTTCGCGGGCAGCGCTTCGCCGGGCTGACGGCGGAGGGCGAATGCGTCGTCGCGCATGCGAAGCGCGTCGCCGCGGGCGCCGACGACCTGCGCCACGAGCTGGGCATGCTGCGCGACGGGCTGCGCGGGCCACTGCGCATCGGCGTGATCCCGACGGCGCTGCCGGTGGTCGCGTCGCTGACGGGCGCTTTCGCCGATGCGCACCCGGCCGTCGCGATCGAAGTGGGCTCGGCGAGTACGCAGACCATCCTCAACGCGCTGCGCAACTTCGAACTGGAAGCCGGCGTCGTGTACGCCCATTCGGCGGACGCACCCGACCTGAAGTACTGCCCATTGTGGCGCGAACAGCTCGTGTTCCTGACGACGTCCGTTGCGGCATCGCGCGACGAGGCGATCACATGGGAAGCCGCCGCCCGCCAGCCGCTGTGCCTGCTGTCGCGCGACATGCAGAACCGCCAGACCATAGACCGCGTGTTCGAGTCCCTCGAATGCACGCCGCACGTCGGACTGGAGACGAACTCCATCCTCAGCCTGCTCGCACACGTGCGCACCGGACGCTGGTCCACGATCCTCCCGCGCAGCGTGCTCGGGCTGGTCGGCGACCCGGCGGACATGTCCGCCCGGCCCCTCGTGAAACCAGCGGTCGCGTGGGAAACGGGTCTCGTCACGCTGCGGCGCGATCCGAGCTCGCCGCTCGTCGAAGCCGTGCTCGAGGCGGCGCGCGCGCTCCCCGCGTCGTTCGGAAAAAGCGAATAGGTCTTCGGCAGATTCCGCTTTTCTCGCCCTGAGCACTGCACTATTGTTCCCGTCGACCCGGCCGCGGCCGGTGTCCCGTCGTAGGGCGGGAGGAGCCGGAGGCGTATCCCGCCGCTCGGCGATTGAACGGCGGGACACGCCGCACGCCTCCCGCCCTGCGTTTCGAGCGGATGTGCAGTGTGGGTACGGCAAACGATATGGCGAACATCGTGGATCAGGCAGGGCAGGGCGGACTTTCCGGTAAAGGTTCAGGAGGAGGTCGTGGTGAAAAAGCCGGAAAGGGCGGCGGGGAGCGCGGTCGCCGGCGCGAGCCGCTGCCCGAATCCGCGCTCGCTGCCGCTGCCGCGGCGCTCGCGGCCGACCTCGACGCCGGCATCACGCCGCGCGCCGACCGCCTGATCGAATACCTGCACCGCCTGCAGGACACCCACGGCGCGCTGCACGCGGACCACCTCGCGGCGCTCGCCGAGGTCCTCAAGCTCGCGCGCGCCGAGGTGTTCGAGGTCGCGACCTTCTACCACCATTTCGATTTCGTGCCCGCGGGCGCCGAAGCGCCGCCGGCGCTCACCGTGCGCGTGTGCGACTCGCTCGGCTGTGCGATGGCGGGCGGCGCGGAACTCGCGGCTTCGCTCGCGAGCCGCCTCGGTGCCGACGTGCGCGTGCAGCGCGTGCCCTGTGTCGGCCGCTGCGATTCCGCGCCGGTCGCGGTCGTCGGGCAGCAGCCGGTGCTGCAGGCCGACGCCGACAAGGTCGCCGCGGTCGTCACGAGCGGCGGGCGCGACGAGGCCCTGCCGGACGCGATCCGCTTCGACGCCTATCGTGCCGCGGGCGGCTACGCGCTGTGGGAAGCGGTGCGCAGCGGCGCACGCGACACGGAATCCATCGTTGCCGCGCTTGATCACGCGGGTCTGCGCGGTCTCGGCGGTGCCGGCTTTCCGGCCGCACGCAAGTGGCGCACGGTGGCCGCCCAGCCGGCGCCGCGCAACATGGCGGTGAATATCGACGAAGGCGAACCCGGCACCTTCAAGGACCGCCACTACCTCGCGACCGATCCCCACCGCTTCATCGAAGGCATGCTGATCGCCGCGCGCGTCGTCGGCATCGCCGGCATCTGGATCTACATCCGCGACGAATATCCCGCACTGCGGCGGCTCCTCGCCGAGGAACTGGATCGCGTGCGCGCCGAGTGGCCGGAGCTGCCGCCCATCGAACTGCGCCGTGGCGCCGGCGCCTACGTGTGCGGCGAGGAGTCGGCGATGATCGAGTCGATCGAAGGCAAGCGCGGCATGCCGCGTCTGCGCCCGCCCTACGTCGCCGAGGTCGGCCTGTTCGGCCGCCCGACGCTGGAGCACAACCTCGAGACGCTGTGGTGGGTGCGCGACATCGTCGAGAAGGGTGGCGACTGGTTCGCGGGCTTCGGCCGCAACGGGCGCAAGGGCCTGCGCAGCTACTCGGTCAGCGGCCGCGTCGCGAAGCCCGGCGTGATCGTCACCGACGCCGGCATCACGTTGCGCCAGCTCGTCGATGAGCACTGCGGCGGCATGCTCCCCGGCCACGAGCTGTACGGCTATTTCCCCGGCGGCGCCTCGGGCGGGATCCTGCCGGCGAGTCTCGCCGACGTCCCGCTCGACTTCGACACCCTCGCGCCGCACGGCTGCTTCATCGGCTCCGCGGCCATCGTCGTGTTCTCGCAGCACGACCAGGCGCGCGTGCTCGCCGAGAACGCGATGGAATTCTTCGCCCACGAATCCTGCGGCCAATGCACGCCCTGTCGTGTCGGCACCGCGAAGGCGGCCGAGCTGATGAAGGCGCCGCAGTGGAACGCCGGGCTCCTCACCGAACTCGGAAGGACCATGATGGACGCCTCGATCTGCGGCCTCGGCCAGGCCGCGCCCAACCCGATGCAATCCGTGCTGCGTTTCTTTCCGCACGAGGTCGCCGCCCAGCAGCAGGAGCAAAGCGCATGAACGCCGCCGACATCATCCGCTTCGAACTCGACGGACGCGAGATCGACGCCGTTCCCGGCGAATCCATCCTGCAGGCGGCCAGCCGCGCCGGCGTCGAGATTCCGCACCTGTGCTACACGGACGGCCTGCGCGCGGACGGCAACTGCCGCGCCTGCGTCGTAGAGATCGACGGCGAGCGCGTGCTGGCGCCCTCGTGCTGCCGCGCGCCCAAGCCCGGGATGAAGGTCAAGGCCGAGAGCGAACGCGCCCGCGCCTCGCAGCGCATGGTGCTGGAACTGCTGCGTGCCGACGTCCCGGCCGAAGCCGAGAAGGCCGACTCCGAGCTCGCGCACTGGTGCGACGAGCTGGGCGTGAAGGAGTCCCGCTTCGCGCCGCGTGAACAGCCGGCGCCCGACCGCAGCCATCCCGGCATCGCCGTGAACCTCGCCGCCTGCATCCAATGCACGCGCTGCCTGCGCGCCTGCCGCGAGGAACAGGTGAACGACGTCATCGGTCTCGCGCGCCGCGGCGCCGACACCGCCATCGTGTTCGACTTCGGCGATCCGATGGGCACCTCCACCTGCGTCGGCTGTGGCGAATGCGTGCAGGCCTGTCCGACCGGCGCGCTGCTGCCCGCGGCGCTCGCGACCGCCGCGCCCGAACCCGCCGTGGTGCTCGGCGCCTTCGCCGAACCCATCACCACGCCCGCAGCAGTCACCGAGACGAAGGCCATCGACTCGCTGTGCCCCTACTGCGGCGTCGGCTGCCAGACCACCTACCACGTCGCCGGGGAAGGCGCGCAGGCGAAGATCGTCCACGTCGTCGGCCGCGACGGCCCGGCGAATGCAGGCCGCCTGTGCGTCAAAGGCCGCTACGGCTTCGGCTACCCGCGCCATTCGCAGCGCCTCACGAAACCGTTGATCCGCAAGCCCGGCATCCCGAAGGCCGTCGACCTCGATCCGGCCAACCCGCTCGCGGCCTTCCGCGAAGCGAGCTGGGAGGAAGCGCTCGACTTCGCCGCTGCCGGCCTCGCGCGCATCAAGGCCCAGCACGGCCCGCACGCGCTTGCCGGCTTCGGCTCCGCGAAAGGCAGCAACGAGGAGGCCTACCTCTTCCAGAAGCTCGTGCGCGCGGGCTTCGGCACGCACAACGTCGACCACTGCACGCGCCTGTGCCACGCGTCCTCGGTCGCCGCACTCCTGGAAGGCATCGGCTCCGGCGCGGTGTCGAACCCGGTGCGCGACGTCGAGTTCGCCGACGTGATTGTCGTGATCGGCGCCAACCCGGCCGCGAACCACCCGGTCGCCGCGTCCTTCATCAAGAACGCGGTGGAGCGCGGTTCGAAGCTCGTGCTGATGGATCCACGCGAAACCCCGCTCGCCCGCCACGCCCACCGCTTCCTGCAGTTCCGCCCCGACGCCGACGTCACGCTGCTGCTGTCGCTCGCCTGCGTGATCATCGAGGAAGGGCTCACCGACGAGGCCTTCATCGCCGCGCGCACCGAAGGCTTCGACGCCTTCCGCGCCGCCGCGCTGCAATTCCCGCCCGAGCGCGTCGAAGCGGTCACCGGCATCCCTGCCGAAACCGCGCGCGAAGTCGCCCGCCTTTACGCCAAGGGCCCCAACAGCATCATCTTCTGGGGCATGGGCGTGTCGCAGCACACGCACGGCACCGACAACTCGCGCTGCCTCATCGCGCTCGCGCTGATGACCGGCCAGATCGGCCGCCGCGGCACGGGCCTGCACCCGTTGCGCGGCCAGAACAACGTGCAGGGGGCGTCCGACGCCGGCCTGATCCCGATGATGTTCCCCGACTACCAGCGCGTCGCCGATCCCGCGATCCGCGCGAAGTTCGAGACGTTGTGGGAGACGCCGCTCTCGGACAAGCCGGGCCTCACGGTCGTCGAGATCATGGACGCCGCGCTCGCCGGCGAGATCCGCGGCATGTACATCGAAGGCGAGAACCCCGCGATGTCCGACCCCGACCTCGCGCACGCCCGCGCCGCCCTCGGCGGGCTCGATCACCTCGTCGTGCAGGACCTCTTCCTCACCGAGACCGCGATGCTCGCCGACGTGATCCTGCCCGCGTCCAGCCTGATGGAGAAGACCGGCAGCTTCACCAACACCGACCGCCTCGTGCAGCTCTCGCAGCCGGTGCTGCCGCTGCCCGGCGACGCGCGCCCCGACTGGTGGATCATCCAGCAGATCGCGCAGCGCCTGGGCCTGCCCTGGGACTACGAGGGGCCCGCCGAAATCTTCGATGAACTGCGCCAGGCGCTGCCCGCCTACGCCGGCATCACCTGGGCGCAGCTCGAAGCGGAAACCGCCGTCGTCGCGCCGAAGTTCACCGAGGACGGCCCGTCCTACCCCGTGCTGTTCGAAAACGACTTCCCGACCGCCAGCGGCCGTGCGCGCTTCGTCGCCGTCACGCCGCTGCCCGCGGCGGAATTGCCCGACGAGGCCTTCCCCTTCGTGCTCACCACCGGCCGCGTGCTCGAACACTGGCACACCGGCTCCATGACGCGCCGTGCCAACGTCCTCGACGCGCTCGAACCGCAGCCTTGGTGCACGGTGCATCCGGACGACCTCGGCGCGCTCGGCCTGTCCTCGGGCGAGACGATCACCCTTGAAACACGCCGTGGCGGGATCAGGCTGGAGGCCCGCGCCGACCGCGGCATGCAGAAGGGCTCGATCTTCATGCCCTTCTGCTACGTCGAGGCAGCCGCGAACCTGCTCACGCAGCCGGCGCTCGATCCCTTCGGCAAGATACCGGAGTTCAAGTACTGCGCCGCCAGGATCACCACCAAGGAAGCTGTCGAAACCTGACCCTGCGCCGGCAAGCCGCAGGCCGCGAGCGTCTGCCCGACGGACGAATGCGCCGAGACAGGCGCCGCGTGTGCCTGCCCCGACGCCGTGATCGTCCGACTGCCCGAATCCCGCTTTCGATACGGCCTCAACGACCATTTTCATGCGATGATGCCGCTTTTCGTCCGCAGTCCCAGCGCCTTCCCGCAATGAATACCGAAACGACTCCCGAAGCCCTCAGCCCGCAGCCCCAAGCCGAGGCCAAGGAAGCAAAGCCCGCCGGCCTCGACGCCCGCGGCCTGCTGCAGAAGCTTCAGGAAATCTCGCCGACCTTCGGCGAAGTCAAACCGCTCGCGCTGCGCATCGACAAGGCCATCGCCGAGCGCTTCCCAGACGTCGACCGCAAGGTCATCCGCAGCGCGATGCGCATGCACACCGCGACGACGCGCTACCTCAAGGCGGTCGAGAAGGCCCGCGCGCGCTTCGACCTCGACGGCAAGGAAAGCGGCGAAGTCACCGAGGAGCAGCGCCAGCACGCCGCGCAGACGCTCAAGGAGCGTTTCGCCGATGTCGCCAAGCGGAAGAAGGCCGCGGCAGAAGCCGAACGCGAGCGTCAGCGCGCCGAGGAAGCCGAGCGGCGCAAGGGCGAGAAGCTCGCCCAACTCGTCGGCAAGTTCTCCAAGCGCTGAGCAGCGCTCGCTGTCCGGTCGCGCGTGACGGTGGCGGACCTCAGTCCAGCCGCCGCGTCAGTACCGTCGCCGCGCGCTCCGACAGCACCATGATCAGCTTCATCCCCGCCCGCGTCGCGCCGACGAAGAGCTTGCGCACCGTCAGGGGATCCAGCACCTCGAAATCGATCTCGGTAAAGATCACGCAGGGGGCAGCCTGGCCCTTGAAGCGGTAGACCGAGTCGATAAGGAAGTCGCCGTCCGAATACACCGGGTTGCCGAGCAGGTCGTAGGTGCCCGTGAAAGCCTTGAGACGGTGTGCCCCGAGCCGGTCGAAAGGCGTGAACACCGAATGCTCGCGCCCACGGAAGGTGATCGTCGCGATCATCTCGCGGCGAAAGCCCAGCCCGATGGCGCGGGTCATCGCGCGTTTGGTGGCGTCGACCAGCCCGGCCGTGTCGGTCCAGGTCAGGAACTCCACGTCGGAGCCGCTGAGCGGACTGCCCGCCTCGAGCGCGTGTGGCAAGGGCAGCATGCGGTTCAGCGCGGCGAGGATGTCGCCGGGGCTGCGGTAGTTCCTGTCGCTGGTGATGCGCACCCAGCCCGGCAGCTCGACGGGCGGGCGGTCGTACAGGTTCTGCAGGGGGTCTTCGAGCCACCACGCCCGGCCGGCGGGTCGCAGCAGGCGCAGCAGCGCGTCGCGCCACTCCTCGCGGAAATCCTGCCCTTCGTCGACGATCAGCTCGTCGAAGTGCCACGCCGCGCCCGGATCGAGCGAGCGGAAGCGCTGTTCGATGCGGGTGAAGGCGTCGGGCAGGCGGAAGTTCGGCACCTCGCCGTGCGTGCGCAGCACGCGGTCGCACAGCTGATGGTAGGTGGCGATCTCCCCGCCGGGCGGCGCGATCAGCGCGATGTGGTCGGCGAGCGGGCGGTTGTAGCATACGTATAGTGGTCGCCGCCCCGCCGCGAGCGCGTCGCGGAACACCGCCATCGCGAGCTGCGTCTTGCCGCTGCCGGCGGTGCCCGTGACGCGCAGGCGGAAGGGCTCCATCTCGATGCGCCGCGCCCATTCCGCCAGTCCGCCGGCCAGCCGCGTGTACAGCGCCTCGGCCTGCCCGACGATCGCGTTCACCTCCGGCACCAGTTCCAGCTCATTCGTGAGGAAGCGGTGGATGTTGTCGAGCACCACGCGGTCGCGCACCTCGTCGCGCAGCAGGCTCTGCACGACCGCGACGAGGTGCTGGCGGCGGCTTGCGTCGACGATACGAGCCGGATCGACGCCGGCGCTGCCGGGCTGGCGCACCGTGTAGTCGGGGCAGTAGAGCAGGCTGTCGATGCGCGCCTTGTGGCCCTTCAGGAACACCCCGAGGCGCTCGCGCAGCTGGTCCGCGCTGCGTGCCATCTGCACGCCAACGTTCTTCTTCGCCTTCGCGTAGGTCTTCACCAGCCCGTCCTGCGTCTCGTCGAGGAAGCCCGACTTCTGCTCGATCAGCAGCAAGCGCCCGCTGGGGCCGACGACGACGAAGTCGATCTCGCCGAACAGCGCGTGCTCGCGGTCCACCCGCGTCCAGTGGATGCCGTGATAGACCGCATGGTCGTCCGGGAGTCCTTCCGCGAGCGTCGCGAGCGTCTCCAGCTCGCGCGCCAGCGCGCCGCTCGCGGGGATGCGTTGCCAGCCTTCGGGGTGGATGCGTGCCATCGTCGAGGTCTCCGGGAGTCGTGAAAAGCAGGCGTCGAGTGCCAATTATTGCATTGCCGGTCAGCCCGCAACGCGTGATTCAATGCCAAGTGCGTAGCCCAAGAGGATTATCCGTCGGTCGGGATCATTACAGGCTGGGGACATCGCTCGGGCGCCCCATTCTGGGTGCCTAAGTGCTTGGGCATTCGCACAAAAATACCCTTAATAAAGGCGTGGTTAAGACGTTAAGATCCCAGCACGGGGCAGAAATCGCGGTCTCGCAATAGCAACATGCAAAATGTCAGGGAGCCGAACAATGAGTGTCAAACACCGATTGCTGGTCATGGTAGCCATCGCCCTCATCATGCTCGCCACGGTGATGGGGATCGCGCTCTACCGCATGAGTCACCTCGCCGATTTCCAGGATGACGGCTTTGCGAAGACGCAGACCCAGGCGAGCGCGGCGGAGGCCTCTTACCTGGGGGCCCAGTTCTATCAGATCTTCGCCGACACGATCATCAATCGTGACATCGACGCGGCCAGGAAGGAATTCGCGGCGCTTTACGCCGAGGCTGGCAGCGACCTGCAGCGGCTTGCCGAGGCTGCCGACACGCCCGAGGAGAAGGCCGCGGTGGCCGCGGCCCGCAAGGACGTCGAGACGATCGTCACGCTGTTCGAAAAGCGCCTGCTGCCGGCCCTCAACGCCGGCAACGAGGTCGATCCGGCGATCCATGCGATCGACGACGAGGCCGATGCCACGGTGAGCCGCATCCGCGAGCAGCTGGCCAAGGTCGCCGAGTCGATGGGGCGCGAGGCGCTCGACGCCGACAAGCACTTCGACGAGGAGCGTAGCCGGACGCTGGTCGAGATCGCCATCATCGCCGCGGTCGCCGCGATCGCGCTGGCCGTGTATGCGGCGTTTGTACTGCGCTCCATCCTCAAGCCGCTGCAGATCGTGCAGAACGCCGCCGAGCGTATTGCGGCGGGTGATCTGACGCACGCCTTCGAAGTGGACGGCCGCGACGAGCTGGCCAAGGTGCTCGCCGCCTGTCGCACGATGCAGGGCAACCTGCGCGAGATCGCCTCGAACCTGCAGGAGCACGCCGAGGGACTCGCGTCGATGAGCGAGCAACTCGCGGCGACGACCACGCAGCTTTCCGGCTCCACCGAGCAGCAGTCGCAGGCGGCGTCCTCGATGGCGGCATCGGTCGAGGAAATGTCGGTGAGCATCTCGCAGGTCTCCGATCACGCCAAGGATGTGCGCGCCGCCGCGACCGAGTCGGGGCGCAAGTCCGCCGAAGGGCACGAGATCGTCACGCGCATGGTGGAAAGCGGACGGGTCACCGCTTCCGCAGTGACCCACACGGCTGAGCAGATCCGCATGCTCGGCGGCTTCTCCGACCAGATCTCGTCCATCGTCGCGGTGATCCGTGACATCGCGGACCAGACCAACCTGCTGGCGCTCAATGCGGCGATCGAGGCCGCGCGCGCCGGCGAGCAGGGCCGGGGCTTCGCGGTCGTCGCCGACGAGGTGCGCAAGCTCGCCGAGCGTACGGGCAAGTCGACGCAGGAGATCACCGAGATGATCTCGCAGGTGCAGAACGTCACCCGTGACGCCGTTGCCAGCATGGAAAAGGTCGTGAATCACATGGGCGACGTCGACAGCTTGTCGCGCGAAGCGGGCGCCGCGATCAGCGCGCTCACCGACCAGGCGCGCCAGGTCGTGTCCGCCGTCGAGGACATCACCAGCGCGCTGCACGAGCAGTCGACCGCGAGCAACGAGATCGCCCGGCGTGTCGAGCAGACCGCCCAGATGAGCGAGGAGAACAGCGCCGCGGTGAAGGAGACCGCGACCGCTGCCCACCAGCTCGAAGGCGTCGCGGCCCGCCTGCAGACCACCGCCGGCCGCTTCCGCCTCGCCTGAGTTCCACCCGCCGCGCTCGCCGCGCGCCTGCGTCACCCGCTCCCTGACCACCTTTCGCCCCCGCGCCGCGACCGCCACGGTCCGCGCCCGGGGGCGTGCCTTTTTCCGTCCGGTGCGACCGCTGACGCGGGATGCAGAGAAAACGCGGGTGCATGTCCGACAGGTGAGTAAATGCAAACACCATTCATCGGGTGGCGTCGCGGTATACAATGGCGGGCTGCAGCATCGCTCTCATGTCCGCCTTGCGGACCCACCAGCAGGAGTCTGTTCGTGAAGAAAATTTTCGCCCTCACCCGCGTCATCGTCGCCGCGGGAATGGTCGCTTCCATCGCCCCCGCAGCCTTCGCGGCCGATGCCGCCGTCAAGACCGTCGCCGCCGTGTATCAGGAAAAGGCCGAGCTGTCGGGCAAGGCGATCCAGGTCAGCGGCAAGGTCGTCAAGGTGAACAACGGCATCATGGGGCGCAACTTCGTCCACGTGCGCGACGGTTCGGGCGATCAGGCCACCAACAACCTCATCGTCACGAGCAAGGACACGGCCGCGGTCGGTGACGAGGTCGTCGTGACCGGCAACGTCAAGCTCGACCGCGACTTCGGCTCCGGCTACATGTACCCGCTGCTGGTCGAGGACGCGACCATCACGAAGAAGTAAGCGTCAGATTTCCGGGGGCCGGCGGCGCAATGCGGCCGGCCGTGCCGGCGTCGGCACCCGCCGTGGCGCCTTCCCGCCGGTTTGCGGCGCAAATGTCGCAAGCCCGACAACGCATCACCCCGCTCTATCCCGAAAGCCGCACCCCGGGGGGCTTGCGCTCGTGGCATGCTATTCGCTCTCAGCACTCAGGGGGCGCACGCAGCGCATATCGGGAGCCCGCTTCGATGATTTCGGCAGTCCGCAGATTCCTGGCCGCAACGGCCCTCGCATTGGGGGGCGCGCACGTGTTCGCCGCGGAGGTGCAGGTCGCGGTCGCCGCGAACTTCACCGCGCCGATGCACAGGATCGCCGCTGCGTTCGAGCGCGACACCGGCCACAAGGCCCGGCTGGCCTTCGGCGCGAGCGGCAAGTTCTACGCGCAGATCCGCAACGGCGCACCCTTCGAGCTCTTCCTGTCGGCCGACGACACGACGCCGGCGAAGCTGGAGGAGGAGGGGGCGGCGGTCGCGGGCAGTCGCTTCACTTACGCGATCGGCAGGCTTGTGCTGTGGTCGGCGCAGGCCGGCGTGGTCGACGACAAGGGCGAGGTGCTCAGGCGCGGCGCCTTCGCACATCTTGCCGTCGCGAATCCGAAGACCGCCCCCTACGGCGCGGCGGCGCTGGAGGTCATGCGCAAGCTGGGTGTCGCCGAGGCGCTCGCGGCGAAGCTCGTGACGGGCGAGAACATCGCGCAGACGCACCAGTTCGTCGCCAGCGGCAATGCCGAGCTCGGCTTCGTCGCGCTGTCGCAGGTGTGGGACGACGGTCGGCTCAAGGGCGGGTCGGCCTGGATCGTGCCCGCCGGGCTGCATGCGCCGCTGCGCCAGGACGCCGTGATCCTCGCCCGCGGGCGCGACAATCCGGCCGCGCGGTCGCTCGCGGACTACCTGCGTGGGGCGCAGGCGGCCGCGATCATCAAGTCCTACGGTTACGGACAGTGAGACGAGCGGGGCGATGATGAGTGCGGCCGACCTTGCGGCGATCCGCCTGACGCTGGAGCTGGCGGCCGTCACCACGGCGATCCTGCTGGTGATCGGCACGCCCGTCGCATGGTGGCTCGCACGCACGCGCTCGCGCCTGAAAGGCGTGGTCGGCGCCGTCGTCGCCTTGCCGCTGGTGCTGCCGCCGACGGTGATCGGCTTCTACCTGCTGCTGTTGATGGGCCCGCACGGCCCGGTCGGGCAGCTCACGCAGGCGCTGGGAATCGGCCTGCTGCCCTTCAGTTTCGCGGGCCTCGTCATCGGCTCGGTGTTCTATTCGCTGCCCTTCGTCGTGCAGCCGTTGCAGCAGGCCTTCGAGGCCATCGGCGAGCGGCCGCTGGAGGTCGCCGCCACGCTGCGCGCGGGCGCGCTCGACACCTTTTTCAGCGTCGTCCTGCCGCTCGCGCGCCCAGGCTTCGTCACCGCCGCGGTGCTGGGTTTCGCGCACACCGTCGGCGAGTTCGGCGTCGTGCTCATGATAGGCGGCAACATCCCGGAGAAGACGCGCGTCGTGTCGGTGCAGATCTACGACCACGTCGAAGCGCTCGAATACGCGCAGGCGCACTGGCTGTCCGCCGGCATGGTGGTGTTCAGCTTCCTCGTGCTGTTCCTGTTGCACAGCCGCAAGCGCGGGAGCGTGCGATGAACCCCGCCGCGACAGTTCAGGCTCGCGATTCCGGCATCGAGGCACGTTTCCGGCTCGTGTGGTCCGGCTTCGCGCTCGATGCGGCGCTGCAGCTGCCCGGGCGCGGCGTGAGCGCGCTGTTCGGGCATTCGGGTTCGGGCAAGACGACGCTGCTGCGCTGCCTCGCGGGCCTGGAGCGCGCGACGGACGGCTATCTCGCGGTGCGCGGCGAGCTGTGGCAGGACGACGCGCGCGGGGTGTTCGTGCCGACGCATCGCCGTCCGCTCGGCTATGTGTTCCAGGAGGCGAGCCTTTTCCCGCATCTGTCGGTGCGGCGCAACCTCGAATTCGGCCAGAAGCGCGTCGCCACGGCCGAGCGCCGCGTCTCGCTCGATTTCGCGATTGAACTGCTGGGCATAGCCCCGCTGCTCGAACGCATGCCTGAGCGGTTGTCGGGCGGCGAGCGCCAGCGCGTCGCGATCGCGCGTGCGCTGGCGACCAGCCCGCGCCTGCTGCTGATGGACGAGCCGCTCGCGGCGCTCGACGCGCAGCGCAAGGCGGAGATCCTGCCTTACCTGGAGCGCCTGCACGGCGAACTGGACATTCCGGTGGTGTACGTGAGCCATGCGCCGGAGGAGGTTGCGCGGCTCGCTGATCACGTGGTGCTGCTGCGCGACGGGCGGGTGCTGGCGTCCGGCGCGATCGACGAGGTGATGCCGCGCCTGGATCTCCCCTTCGCCCACGACGAGGACGCCTTCGTCGTCGTCGATGCGCAGGTCGCGGAGCGCGACGAGCGTTTTGCGCTGACGCGCCTCGAATTCGGCGGATTCCCGCTGTGGATCACCGGTCTGGACGTGCCGCTCGGGGCGCAGGTGCGCGCCCGCGTGCTGGCGCGCGACGTCAGCCTCGCGCTCGCGGAGCGCCACGATTCGAGCATCCTCAACGTGCTGCCCGCGCGTGTGGTGTCGCTCGACGACGCGAGCCCCGGACGCACGCTGGTGCGCCTGGACGTCGCCGGCCGTGCGCTGCTCGCGCGCATCACGAAGCGCTCCGCGGTGCAAATGGGTATCGCGCCGGGCATGAGCCTGTTTGCGCAGGTCAAGGGCGTGGCGCTGCTGCGCTGATGCTGGGGGCGGCAATCCCTGCTGTGGGAGCGGCTTCAGCCGCGAATCGGCGATCCAGCTGGTGATGCCGCTCATTCGCGGCTGAAGCCGCTCCCACAAGAGGCTCCGGGGTTCCGGTTCGACGCGCTAAACTGTCAGTCCTTGCAACCCGAATCCCTGCCCGCCATGATCCAGCTGCGCATCGTCCCCGTGACCCCCTTCGAGCAGAACTGCAGCATCGTGTGGTGCGACAAGACGATGCGGGGGGCGGTCGTCGATCCGGGCGGCGACCTGGAGCGCATCCGCGCCATGGCCGACAAGCTGGGGGTAACGATCGAGAAGCTGTTGATCACGCACGGCCATATCGACCATGCCGGTGGCACGGCGAAGCTCGCGCGCGAGCTGGGCGTGCCGGTCGAGGGGCCGCAGGAGGAAGATCGCTTCTGGATCGCCGGCATGCCGCAACAGAGCAAGATGTTCGGCTTTCCCGACGTCGAGTCCTTCGAGCCGGACCGCTGGCTGCACGACGGCGACACCGTGACTGTCGGCGAGGAGACGCTGCGCGTGATCCATACGCCCGGCCACACGCCCGGCCACGTCGTGTTCTTCCATGCGGACGCGCGGCTCGCGATCGTCGGTGACGTGCTGTTCGCGGGCTCGATCGGCCGCACCGACTTCCCCAAGGGCGATCACGCGACGCTGATCCACTCGATCCGCGAGAAGCTTTTCCCGCTCGGCGACGACATCACCTTCGTGCCGGGCCACGGCCCGACCTCGACTTTCGGCGACGAGCGCAAGAACAACCCCTACGTGGGGGACTACGCGTAAGAGCCTGGACGACCGGGGCGAAGGGCGGGAGTTCACCCGCCCTTCGCCCCGACTACCGCTGTGGGAGCGGCTTCAGCCGCGAATCGGCCGGCGGTGCCTGCTCATGCGCCGATTCGCGCTTGAAGCCGCTCCCACTGAGGGGCGGACGCCGGTTCTAACCGCGCTGCTTCAGCGCGTCACGGATCTCGCGCAGCAGCTTGACGTCTTCCGGTTCGGGGGCAGGCTCGGGCGGCGGTGCCGGCGGCTCGGCGCGCTTGAGCCGGTTCATGGCCTTGATGGCGACGAAGATCGCGAACGCGATGATGATGAAGTCGATGGTCGTATTGATGAAGGCGCCGTACTTCACCAGCGGCGCGCCGGCCTTTTCCGCCGCTTCCATCGTTTCGAAGGTCTTGTCGCCGAGGTTGACGTAGAGGTGCTTGAAATCGACGCCGCCGAGCATGCGGCCGACGATGGGCATGATCACGTCCTTGACCAGCGAATCGACGATCTTGCCGAAGGCGCCGCCGATGACCACGCCGACCGCCAGGTCGACGACGTTGCCGCGCATGGCGAACTCTTTGAACTCGCGCAGGAAACTCATTCTCGATAACCTCCCCGGGTGGTGGAATTGCGACGGTTCGGCCCGCTGGCCGTGCCGATGCGGCTAGTGTGCCATCTTTTGTGGCTGTCGCGCGCAGGCCGCGATTTTCATCCGGGATAGTCGCGTGTGCTGCGCGATGCCTTACATGCGCGCGCGGAACACGGGCAGGCGCCAGCCGAAGCGCATCGCCGAGAGGCGGATGCCGAGCACGACCGAGCCGGCGATGAGGGCCGCCCAGGCGTGCGCGACCTCGAATTCGGACAGCGCGACCAGCAGCAGCGCGCCGGCCCAGGACGCGGTGGCATAGAGTTCGCCACTGAACACCAGCGGCACCTCGTTGCATAGCACGTCGCGCACGATACCGCCGAAGGCGCCGGTGACGACGCCCATCAGGCTGGCGACGAGCCAGGGGGCGTCGAGGGCGAGCGCGGCCTGGGTGCCGCTCACCGTGAACAGCGCGAGGCCGATCGCGTCGGGCAGCAGGAACAGGCGTGCGGGCAGGCGCGTCACGCGCGCCAGCGCGAAGGCCGCAAGGCCCGCGAGCAGGGCGGTGACGAGGTAGCTCTGGTCGGCGATCCAGAAAACCTGGCGGTCGAGCAGCATGTCGCGCAGCGAGCCGCCGCCGAGCGCCGC
The DNA here is from genome assembly GCF_045689615.1 of Aromatoleum evansii. Taxonomy (NCBI): domain Bacteria; kingdom Pseudomonadati; phylum Pseudomonadota; class Betaproteobacteria; order Rhodocyclales; family Rhodocyclaceae; genus Aromatoleum; species Aromatoleum evansii. The sequence continues at coordinate 5,185,147 of NZ_CP141259.1, read as the reverse complement.
CGCGAGGGCGACGACGATCATGCCGAAGAGGTCGAAGCGCTTGTTGCCGGCTTCCAGCACGCCTGCGGCGGCCTGCGCGGCGACACCGGCGAGGCCGATGCCATAAACGAGGGTGTCGATGGGACGCATCGGGCGAGCATAGCATTGCGGTGCCGCAAATCGCATCGGGCACGCGCAGCGTGCAAGGCACGGCCGGCTTGGCATAATCGCGCTTTGCCCCTGCCGCGGCAGCCCCTCCTGCCGGGAAACGCATGTCCTATTCACCTCCAGACACCAGCTCGCCGCGGCATCGATGACAACAGAAACCCTGATCCAGGTGTTCGCGAGCGGCGTCGCGACCGGCTGCGTGTACGGATTGGTCGCGCTGTCCTTCGTGCTGATCTACAAGGCGACCGGCGCGGTGAGTTTCATGCAGGGCGAGCTCCTCATGCTCGGGGCCTTCGTGGTGCTGGCCTTGCACGAGGCGGCCGGACTGCCGCTCGCCGCCGCGGTCATGCTCGGGGTCGCCGCGATGGCGGCCTGCGGGGCGCTGCTCGAGCGCACGGTGCTGCGCCGCACGCTCGGGCCGGCGCACCTGACGGCGCTGCTGTTGACCTTCGGGCTGGGGATGGTGATGCGTGGCACGGTCGGCGCGGTGCCTGCGGCCAGTCACGCGATGCATCGCCTGCCGCTGCCTTGCGCCGGCGCGAGCGTGCGACTGGGCGGCGCGATGCTGGCGGCCGAGCACCTCGCGGTGATCGCCGCGACGGCGCTGCTCGCCGGTGCGCTGACGCTGTTCTTCCGCCGTACGCGCGCGGGCCTGGCTTTGCGCGCGTGTTCGGAGAACGCCGACGTCGCCGCGCTGATGGGGGTGTCGGTGGCCGGGATGCACACGCTGGCGTGGGCGCTCGGCGCCGGGCTCGCCGCGGTCGCCGGGGTGCTGCTGGCGCCGGTCACCTTCATCCATCCGAACATGGGGCTGGTGGCGCTGAAGGCGTTTCCCGCCGCGGTGCTGGGCGGCATGACGAGCCTGCCGGGGGCGCTCGCGGGCGGGGTGTTCATTGGCGTGGTCGAGGCGCTCGCGGGGCTGGCGCTGCCCGAAGGGATGAAGGACGTCGTGCCCTACCTGCTGATGCTGGCGGTGCTGCTGCTGTTCCCGGGCGGCTTCGCGGCCGGCCTGCGGGGGCGGCCGTGAGTCGGGGGGCGGGCGGCATGGACGGCGCGCATGGCTCCCCGAGCCGGCCCGGGTTCGCGGCGTGGGCCGTGATCATGGCGCTTGCCGCGCTCGCAGTGTGGGTGCTGGGCGCGGACTATGCGCTTGCGCAGGCAGCCTTCGTGGCGACCTGGGCGATTGCCGGGCTGGGGGTGGTCCTCGTCGTGGGGCAGTGCGGCCAGGTTTCGCTGGGGCAGGGCGCGCTGCTCGGGCTGGGGGCGTACGCGCAGGCGGTGTTCGCGTTGCGCGGGGTGCCGGCGCCGCTGTCCTTGCCGCTTGCGATCGCCCTCGGCGCGGGTGGCGGGTGGCTGGCGAGCCTGCCGGCGCGGCGCTTGGGCGGGCTGTATTTCGCGATGAGCACGCTGGCCTTCGCGCTGGTGGTCGAGGAGGCGCTGGTGCGCTGGGAGTCGCTGACCCGCGGCGCGGCGGGCCTCGCGGTGCCGCCGCTGGCGCTGGGCGGATGGGTGGCGGAGACGCCGCTCGCCCAGGCGCTGGTCGCTTGCGTGGCGCTGGCGCTGGCGTGGCTGGCCTGCCGGCGCTGGGCGGCGTCGCGGCTGGGGCGGGCGTGGCGTGCGGTGCGCGAGGACGAGATCGCGGCGGCGGCGGCCGGCATCGACGTCGCGCGCGCCAAGACGCTCGCCTTCGTGCTGGGCGGCGGGCTATCCGGGCTGGGCGGCGCGCTGTATGCGCACTGGATCGGGTTCGTGAGCCCGGAGCAGTTCGGGCTGATGCTGTCGTTCGAGCTGCTGATGCTGGCCTTCATCGGTGGCGCCCGGCACTTGTCCGGCGCGCTGTGGGGCGCGCTGGTGGTCGTGGCCCTGCCGCAGGGGGTGTCGCTCGCGGTCGAGCGCCTGCCGCCGGGGCTGGCGGGGGCCGCGGGGATCGAGATGGCCTTGTTCGGTGCCGTGCTGGTGATCCTGGTGTTGCTGCGCCCGGGCGGCCTGGCCGGTTCGCGTTGAGCGGCCGGGGCCTTCCGGCGCAGCGCCCGTGCAGCCGTTCACTGGCGGACGACGCGCGCTGGCGTTAGCATTTGCTTACATTCCAGCTGCCGCGTGAGGCTTGCAAGCATGTTCGATGTTCGGGGCAGGCGTCGTCCTGCGTCAGCGAGTCTTGCCCCGCAGATGGCCTGCGGGCGGACACGGGCGGGATCGAGGCGGCGATGATCGATCCGTGGGCGTTCGTACGCAGGCGGCGCCCGCTGCTGGTCGGCCTGCTCGTCTTCGTCGTGACGGCGCTCGTTGCAGGCGTGCTGATCGCGCATTTCGAGCGTCAACGCATCCAGGTCCGCCGCGCCGAGGTGGCCGACGAGCTGTTCGACAAGGCGCAGGATCTGCGCAGCAACGTCGAGCATGCGCTGGCAGTGACCTACGCGCTCGCGGCGCTGGTGCGTCAGGGGGGCGGCAGCATCCCGAATTTCGACACCCTGGCCGAGCAGATGCTGCCTTTCTATCAGGGCGCTTCCGCACTCGCCCTGGCGCCGGGCGGCGTGGTGCGGCAGATCGTGCCGCTGGCCGAGAACAGCGGTGTGATCGGACACGACCTGCTGGCCGATCCGGCGCGCAACCGTGAGGCCTTTCTTGCCCGCGATACCGGCAAGCTGACGCTGGCCGGACCCTTTCCCTTGCGTCAGGGCGGCGTCGGCGCGGTCGGGCGCCTGCCGGTGTACCTGCCGGACGAGAGCGGGCGTCAGGCGTTCTGGGGCTTTGTCGCGGTCGTGATCCGTTTCCCTGACGTGCTGGAGACGGCCTTGTTGCCGTCGGTCGAGAAATACCGCTTCGACTACGAGTTGTGGCGCACCCATCCGGACACGGGGGCGCGGCAGGTCATCGCCGCCTCTTCCGACCGCCCGCTGGAGCAGCCGGTGGAGCATGACGTCGTGGTCCCCAATGGCACGTGGACGTTGGGCGTGGTGCCCGTCGACGGGTGGGGCGACGATTCGCCGCTTCCGTTCGAACTCGCCGCGGCGGCGCTGCTGTGCTCCGCGCTGGCTTGGCTGGCGATGAGCCTGATGCAACTGCGCGAGCACCGCCGCGCCTTGCAGGGCGTGGTGGCCGAGCGGACGGCGGAACTGACGGCGCGCGAGGCGCGGTTGGCGGCCCTGATCACGTCCTTGCCCGACAAGATGCTGCTGATCGACGCCGACAGGCGGATCACGGAGTGCCATGCGCCGGAACCGGCGCTGCTTGCCGCCCCCGTCGATCAGCTGCTCGGACGCCCCTATGCGGAGACGGTCCCGCCCGAGGTCGCGGCGAAGTTCGATGCGACCATCGACGCGATCGCGGCGGACGGCGTGCCGCGGCAGACCGAATATGCGCTGGAATTGGCCGACGGCGTGCATCACTTCAGCGCCTCGATCAGCCGGCTGGCCGGCGCCGAGGGCTCCGGCGGGTACATCGCGCTGGCGCGCGACATCTCCGAGCGGGTGCGCATGGAGCGGGCCTTGGCCGAGAGCGAGATGCGCTATCGGGCCTTGTTCGCCAACAGCCGGGTGGTGATGCTGGTGATCGATCCGGCGACCGGCGCCATCGTCGACGCGAACGACAAGGCCTGTGCGTATTACGGCTACGGGCACGCGGTACTGACGCGCATGTCGATCTCCGACATCAACGTGCTGTCGCGCGAGGAGGTGCTGCAGGAGATGGCACGGGCGCGGGCGCGCGCGGCGGACTTCTTCCAGTTCCGTCACCGCCTCGCGAGTGGAGAGGTGCGCGATGTGGAGGTGGCGAGCGGCCCGATCGAAATCGAGGGCCGCAGCCTGCTGTATTCGATCGTGCAGGACGTCACCGAGCGGCGCCGCTACGAGAAGCTCATGCGCGAGGCGATGGTCGTGTTCAATGCGTCGAGCCAGGCGATCATGACGACCGACGCCGACGGCGTGATCACGTCGGTGAACCCGGCTTTCTGTGCGATCACCGGCTATGCGCCCGAGGAAGTGATCGGTCATCGCTCGTCGATGTTCAAGTCCGGCCGCCACGACCAGGCCTTCTTCGAGTCGATGTGGTCGCGCCTCGCGGAGGCGGGCGCCTGGGACGGCGAGATCTGGAATCGCCGCAAGAATGGCGAAACCTATCCGCAATGGCTCACCATCACCTCCGTGCGCGATGCCGACGGCAAGGTTTCAGAGTACGTCTCCCTGTTCAGCGACATCACCGAGCGCAAGCAGCAGGAGGAGGCGATGTGGCGACAGGCGAACTACGACCCGCTGACCGGGCTGGCGAACCGCAGCCTGCTGCAGGACCGCCTGGAGCGCGCCCTCGCGCAGGGGCGGCGGCACGGCAGCAAGGTCGGGCTGGTCTTCCTCGACCTCGACGGCTTCAAGTGGATCAACGATTCGCTCGGTCACGATGTCGGCGACCAGTTGCTGATCGACGTGGCGAACCGCCTGCAGCGTTGCGTGCGCAATCAGGACACGGTCGCGCGCCTGGGGGGTGACGAGTTCACGGTCGTCGTGAACGACCTGCACGACCAGCGCGACCTGGAGGATCTCCGCGCCATCTCGGAGAAGCTCGTCGCGGTGCTGCGCGAGCCCTTCCAGCTGCGCAACGCGCCGCATTACATCTCGGGCAGCGTCGGCATCACGGTGTTTCCCGACGACGGTGATGACGTGCAGAGCCTGCTGCGCAACGCCGACATCGCGATGTACAAGGCGAAGCAGGCAGGGAAGAACCGCGCCCAGTTCTATGCGCCGCACATGCAGGCCGACGCGCTGGCGCGCATCCAGCTGGAAACGGACCTGCGGACCGCCCTCGAGCAGGAGCAGTTCGTGCTGCATTACCAGCCCATCGTCGCGGCGACGAGCGGGCGGGTGGTCGGCGCCGAGGCGCTGATCCGCTGGAACCACCCGCGCCGCGGCATGGTTGCGCCCGGCGAGTTCATCGAGGTGGCGGAAGACTGCGGCCTGATCGTGCCCATCGGGGAATGGGCGTTGCGCGAGGCGGTGCGACAGTCGTGCGCCTGGCGCGAGGCGGGGCAGTCGCCGCTGCGCATCGCGGTCAACGTCTCGGGGGTGCAGTTCCGCGAACCCGGCCTGCCCGAGATCGTGCGCACGCTGTTGCCCGAAGGCGAAGGCCGGGCGCAATTGATGCTCGAGATCACCGAGTCCGTGCTGATGGACGGCAGCGAGGAGGCCGAATCGCGCATGCGCGAGATCAGGGACTACGGCATCGCCTATGCGCTGGACGACTTCGGCACGGGCTTCTCCTCGCTGTCCTACCTCAAGCGTTTCCCGGTCGATGTGGTGAAGATCGACCGCAGCTTCGTGCGGGATTGCCCCGACGACCACAGCGACGCGAGCCTCGTCGAGGCGATCATCAACATGGCGCACAGCCTGGACCTGAGCGTCACCGCCGAAGGCGTGGAGTCGGTGGAGCAGCGCGATTTCCTGCGGGATCTGGGCTGCGATTTCCTGCAGGGCTACCTCATCGGGAAACCGCTCTCGCCCCTCGAGTTCGCCGCCTTCGCGCGCGCCAATGCCCCCTTCGTGCAGGATGCCGCGTTCGCGGGCTGAGGGCGGTGCATGGCGCCGAGGCAGCGGCTTCGCGGATAATCGCGGGGTGGCGCCGCAGGGGCGCCGGGAGCCTTCATGAATCTCTTCCATCGCCTCTTCTGCGCGCTGGGCATCGCCGCCGCGTCCGCCGCCGCCGCGCAGGCGCCGGGTGTCAGCGAGCGCGAGATCGTCGTCGGCAGCATCCAGGACCTGTCGGGGCCGATCGCGCTGCTGGGCGTGCCGGTGCGCGACGGCATGCAGATGCGCTTCGACGACGCCAACGCCGCCGGCGGTGTGCATGGGCGCAAGCTGCGCCTGGTCGTCGAGGACGCCGGCTACGACCCGAAGAAGGGCGTGCTCGCCGCGCGCAAGCTCGTCCAGCGCGACCGCGTCTTCGCCTTCCTCGCCAACCTCGGCACGCCGGTGGTGATGGCGACCATGCCGCTGATCGTGGACGCCGGCCGGCCGCATCTCTTCCCCTTCTCGCCGCACGAATCGACTTACGCGCCGCGCCATCCGCTGAAATTCCAGATGTTCGCGCCCTACCAGGACTACATGGACGCGGCGACGCGCCACATGGTGCAGACGCACGGTTACCGCAAGACCTGTCTGCTGTACCAGGACGACGACTACGGCCTGGAGGTGATGAAGGGCGTCGAGGCGGGCTTGGCGAAGCTGCAGCTGCCGCTCGCCGAGAAGACCAGCTACAAGCGCGGCGCGACCGACTTTTCCAGCCAGGTCGCGCGCCTGCGCGGCGCGGGTTGCGATTTCGTGGTGCTGGCGACGGTCGTGCGCGAGACCGTCGCGGCCGTGTCCGAGGCGCGCCGCACCGGCTGGAATGTCGACATGCTGGTGACCGCGTCGGGCTATTCGGCGCAGACGCACGAGCTCGGTGGCAAGGCGGTCGAGGGGCTGTACGGCGTCACCGTGCTGCCGCACCCCTATGAGGCGGGCGCGAACGGCCAGCTCGCCGACTGGATCCGCCGCTATCGCGAGCGCTTCGGCGTTGCGCCCAACGTGTGGAGCGCGATGGGCTACACGGTCGCGGACCTCTTCGTGAAGGCCGCGGACAAGGTCGGGCGCGATCTCACCGTCGAGCGCTTCACCGCGGCGCTGGAGACGCTGCATACCCCGCGCGACTTCTTCGGCGGCCCGGAGTATCGTTTCAGTCGCGACGAGCACCTCGGCAACCGCCACGGCCGCATCGCGCAGATCCGGGATGGCCGCTGGGCGATCCTGACCGACTACCTGAAGTGAGAATCCCTCCCCGATGAGCCCCGCCGTCCCGCAGACCGTCGCCGTCGCCTTCACCGGCGCCTCGGGCATGCCCTACGGGCTGCGTCTCGTCGAATGCCTGCTCGCGGCCGGCTGCAAGGTGTGGCTGCTGTATTCGCAGGTCGCGCAGATCGTCGCGCGCCAGGAGATGAACCTCGAGCTGCCCTCGCGCCCGGCCGAGGTCGAGGCGCAGCTCGCCGCGCGCTTCGGGGCCGCGGAAGGGCAGCTGCGCGTGTTCGGCCGCGAGGAATGGTTCGCGCCGCTCGCCTCCGGCTCCAACCCCGCCGACGCGATGGTGGTGTGTCCGTGCACCATGGGCACGCTCGCTGCGATCGCCGCGGGCCTCTCGCAGAACCTCATCGAGCGCGCCGCCGACGTCGCGATCAAAGAAGGGCGCAAGCTCGTGCTGGTGCCGCGCGAGACGCCCTTCTCGGCGATCCACCTCGAGAACATGCTCAAGCTCGCGCGCCTGGGCGTCGTGATCCTGCCGCCCAGCCCGGGCTTCTACAACCACCCGCAGACGGTCGGCGAGATGGTCGACTTCGTCGTCGCACGCGTGCTCGACCAGATCCGCGTGCCGCACCGCCTGATGCAGCGCTGGGGCGAGACGGAAGGGGAGGACGCGTGATGGAGCATGCGGACCTGCTGCCCCTCTTTCCGCTGCAGACGGTGCTCTTCCCCGGCGCGCTGCTGCCGCTGCACGTGTTCGAGGCGCGCTACATGGACCTCGCGACGCGCTGCCTGAAGGAAGGCACGGTGTTCGGCGTGAACCTGATCGCGGAAGGCCACGAGGTCGGCGCTCCGGCCCGGCCCTACGAGGTCGGCGTGAGCGCGCGCATCGTCGAATGGGACGTCGCCAGACCCGGCACGCTGGATATCGTCACGCGCGGCGAACGCCGCTACCGTGTCCTGCGCTCCGAGCACGGCGCCAACGGCCTGCTGTTCGGCGAGGTGGAATGGCTCGCCGAGGCGCCGCACCGGGCCATTCCCGACAATTGCCAGCCCCTGGTCGAGCTGCTGCGCGCGATCGTCGACGACGCGGGCCGCGCGCGCCTGCCCGAGCCGCACGATTTCGGCGACGCCGGCTGGGTCGGCCTGCGCTTCGCGGAGGTGCTGCCGATCCCGGCGCAGGCCAAGCAGGCCCTGCTGGAACTGGACGAGCCGCTCGACCGGCTCGAGATCATCCGCCAGTTCCTCGACCAGCGCGGGCTGCTCGGGGAGCGCATGGCGAAGTCCGGCAAACGTGGCTGAAGCCCAACCCCCCCTGCGTCCCTGTGGGAGCGGCTTTAGCCGCGAATTGGCGCCCGTTCGCGGCTGAAGCCGCTCCCACGGAACCGAACTCGCAAACTCAACCCGCCCCGCGCGGGCTCAACAGATCACCACCGGATCCCGCGAGCTCCGCAAGGATGCGGCGCACGGGGGTGGGCAGGCCGGCGTCGGCGAGGCTGTCGAGCGCGAGCCAGCGGTGGTCGGCGTCCGCCGCCATGCGCCCGTGGCCGTCGACTTCGAGCAGCAGCGGCGTGATCTCCAGGCGGAAATGCGTGAAGACGTGATTCAGCACGGGCAGCGCCTTGGCCTCGCCTGGCCGCAGGCCGTAACGTGCTGCGACCCAGCCCGCCGGATCGGACGAGTCACCGGGAATTTCCGGCAACGTCAGCAGCCCGCCCCAAATCCCCGTCGGCGGCCGTCGTTCGAGCAGCACCGTCCCGTCGGCCACGATCACCGCGACCTGCGCATGGCGCTGCGGCATCGCCTTCTTCGGGCGCGCCGCGGGTAGTTCGGCGACGCGCTCCTCGCGCAGCGCGACGCAGATATCCGCCATCGGGCAGCGTCCGCAGGCGGGTTTGCCGCGCGTGCACAGCGTCGCGCCAAGGTCCATCTGCGCCTGGATGTAGGTGCCGATTCCGGTGTGCGGCAGCAGCTCCTCCGCCAGCGCCCACAGGCGCTGTTCGACCGCGCGTTCGCCTGGAAAACCGTCGATGCCGAATACGCGGCACAGCACGCGCTTGACGTTGCCGTCGAGGATCGCTGCGCGCTCGTCGAAGGCGAAGGCCGCGATCGCCGCGGCGGTCGAGCGGCCGATGCCCGGCAGCTCGGCGATCTCGGCGGCGCTGCGCGGAAACCCGCCGCCGTGCCGTGCGACGACCGCCTGCGCCGCCTTGTGCAGGTTGCGTGCGCGGGCGTAGTAGCCCAGCCCGCTCCACAGCGCGAGCACGTCATCGACGGGGGCCGCGGCGAGGCTGACGACGTCCGGGAAGCGCGCGAGAAAGCGCGCGTAGTAAGGGATCACCGTGTCGACCTGGGTCTGCTGCAGCATGATCTCCGACAGCCAGATGCGGTACGGGTCGCGCGTGTTCTGCCATGGCAGGTCGTGGCGTCCGTGCCCGCCGTGCCACGCGATCAGCCGCGTCGCGAAGTCGCCATTCCTCGTCGTCCGTTCCATTCCTTGCCTTGTTCCATTCGGTTCATGCCTGCGCTGCGTTGCCCTGCGCGGTGTGCGCAGCGATAATCGCCGGTTCCATCCCATTTTCGCGCCTGCTCCGTGCGGGGCAAGCGCCGATCACAAGAACCGACCATGTCCCAGCCGCCCGTCACCCATCAGGATTTCACCCGCGCGTTTCGCGACGCCCTCGGCATGTTCGCGACCGGCATCGCCGTCGTCACGACGCGCGCCCCCAGCGGCGAGGCGATCGGCCTGACGGTCAACTCCTTCAACTCGGTGTCGCTCGACCCGCCGCTCATCGTCTGGAGCCTGTCGCGCAATCTTGCCAGCCTGCCGGTGTTCGAAGCCTGCGAATACTACGCGGTGAACGTGCTCGCGGAGGATCAGCAGCACCTGTCGCAGCTTTTCGCGACGCGCTCGGACGACAAGTTCGCGGGGCTGGACATCGACGACGGCCTGTACGGCGTGCCGCTGCTGAAGAACTGCTGCGCGCGCTTCGAATGCCGCAACACCGCGCGCCACGATGGCGGCGACCATCTCGTGTTCCTCTCCGAAGTCGTGCGTTTCGACCGCGAGGACCGCGCGCCGCTGGTCTACCATGGCGGCGCCTATCGCCGCCTCGCCGCGGGCTGACGTCCCGACCTGTTCTCCGGGCGTCGCGCGGGGGCGGGCGAACTATACTGTGTTGAGAGCCGGCGTACGACCGGCGACGCCGTTCCCGCAGCGGAGCGGTCCCGACCCCCAACCGCCACGATCGCCTGCGACCGGATGCCCGATCAGCCGTCTTCCGTTCCGTCCGCCGTTCCCGAATCCCCGATCGACGCCGAGCTCGCGGCCTTCATCACGACGGCGGGCGTGTCGATCAGCGTCGGCTCGTCCGGTGCGGGGCTGCTGCCCAGCATCACGCGCGGCATCGGCTGCCGCGTCGCCCCCGACCGGCGGCGCGTGAGCGTGTTCGTCGTGGCCGAGCAGTCGCGCGAAGTCCTCGACGACGTGCGCGACACGCGGCGCATCGCCGCGGTGTTCAGCCAGCCGTGCAACCATCGCACGCTGCAGCTCAAGGGCCGCGATGCGGTCGTCGAGGCGCTCGAGGCGGGCGACCGCGAGCGCATCGAGCGCTACCGCGGGGCCTTCTCCGCCGAACTCGGGGCGATCGGTTTCGGCCCGCTGTTCACGCACGCGCTGATCGACAGCGGCGGGGGCGAGATCGTCGCGATCGCCTTCACACCCTGCGCGGCCTTCGACCAGACGCCCGGCCCGCGCGCCGGCGAGCCGCTCGCGCACGCGAAATGACGCCGCGGCTCGACGCGATCCGCGAATGCCTGGAAGGCGCGGTGCCGGGCATCATGGCGACCTGCGCGGCCGACGGCACGCCCAACGTCGCCTACCTGTCGCAGACCGAGTATGTCGACGGCCAGCACATCGCGCTGTCCTACCAGTTCTTCAACACCACGCGCCGCAACATCCTCGCGAACCCCGAGGCGCGCCTGATCGTCACGCATCCGCACACCGGCGAACGCTTCCGCCTGCGCCTGCGCTACCTGCGCACCGAAACCGCGGGGCCGCTGTTCGAGCGCATGAAGGCCAAGCTCGCCGGCATCGCATCGCACACCGGCATGAGCGGCGTGTTCCGCCTGCTCGGTTCGGACATCTATCGCGTTTCCGCGATAGAGCGCATCCCCGGCGCCGCGCTCGCGCCGCCGCCCCCCCGCGCGAGCCTGCTCGCCGCGCTGCGGGCCGTGTCGGCGCGCATCGCCGGCTGTCGCGAGCTGGACCTGCTGTTCAGCGACACGCTCGACGGGCTGGAAGCGCAGTTCGACATCCGCCACGCGATGGTGCTCCTGCTCGACGGGGCAGGCACGCGCCTGTACACGATCGCGAGCCGCGGCTACGAGGCCTCCGGCGTCGGCTCCGAGATCCCGCTCGGCCAGGGGGTGATCGGCGTCGCCGCACGCGAAGGCACGCCGATCCGCATCGGCTATGCGACGCTCGAATACGCCTACGGCCGCGCGATCCGCGCCGCGGCGGAGGCGAACGGGCTCGCGGCCGCGTTGGAAACCGAGATTCCGCTGCCCGGGCTCGCCGACTCCGCCAGCCAGCTCGCGGTGCCGATCCGCGCCGCCGGGCGCCTGCTCGGCGTGCTCTACGTCGAGAGTCCGCACAACCTGCGTTTCGGCTACGACGACGAGGATGCGCTCGTCGCGCTCGCCGGCCAGCTTGGCGCGACCATGCTTTCGCTGCAGCAGGCGAGCGAGCTCCAGGAGGAGGTGCTCGTGCCCGAGCCGCCACCGCAGCCCTCCGAAGGCCGCCCGGTGCTCGTGCGCCACTACGCCGAGGACGACAGCGTCTTCCTCGATGACGACTACCTCATCAAGGGCGTGGCCGGCTCGATCTTCTGGGCGCTGGTGCGCGACCACGTCGAATCCGGCCGCAGCACCTTCAGTAACCGCGAGCTGCGCCTCGACCCGCGCATCCGCCTGCCGGACCTCTCCGACAACCTCGAGGCGCGCCTGATCCTCCTGCGTCGCCGCCTCAACGAGCGGCAGGCCTGCGTGCGCCTGGAAAAGGCCGGTCGCGGGCGCCTGCTGCTCACCGCATCGCGTCCCCTGACCCTCGTCGAGGTCGGGCAGGGCGGCGCGCGCCCCGACAGCGCGTGCTGCTGAGCCGGCTTCCTAAATCTTCCCTCAGCGAATCCTAAGAGTCCCTTAAGCCCCGTCCACGGCGGGCTTCGCACGCCTAGAGTGCCTCCACGCGGTTCACCGGACCGCCCGATTCTGGAGACGACACATGCACCACAGCGAACAAGCCCCGTCCCCGCTCGCGCTGCTGGAGACGATGATGCTGATCCGGGCCTACGAGGAAGCCCTCGTCGGCATCGCCGCGGGCGGCAACGCGCCCGGCACCTGCACCTCGGTCGGCCAGGAGGCCGCCGCCGCGGGCGTCGTGCGCGCGCTCGCGCCGCAGGACCGCATCCTCACCAACCACCGTAGCGCCGGCCACCTCCTCGCGCGCGGCGCCGACCCGGGGCGCATGATCGCCGAGGTGCTCGGCAAGCGCACCGGCTACTGCAAGGGCAAGAGCGGCTCGCTGCACATCTCCGCGGCCGAGCTGGGGGTAGTGCTCACCTCCACCATCGTCGGCGGCGAACTCTCGCTCGCGCCGGGCGTGGCGCTCGCGCGCACGATGACGCCCGGCGACGACGGCATCGTCGCGACCTTCTTCGGCGACGGCGCCGCCTGCGAAGGCGTGTTCCACGAATCGATCAACCTCGCCGTGGTGTGGAAGCTGCCCATCCTCTACGTGTGCGAGAACAACGAATGGCAGGCCTTCGTGCATCGGCGCGAGACCATGCCGATGGCGCACGTGCGCGACTGGGCCGCCGCGCACGGGCTCGTCGCCGAAACCGTGGACGGCAACGATGCCGAAGCCGTGCACGCCGCGGCGGCACGCCTGGTCGCGCGCATCCGCGAAACCGGCGAACCGGCCTTCCTCGAGACGCTCACCTACCGCACGCGCGGCCACTACGAGCCGGACGACCAGTTCTACGTCGACCGCGCCGAACTCGCGGCGTGGCAGGCGCGCGACCCGATCGAGCTGCTCGCCAAGCGCCTGCGCGCCGCCGGCCGCCTCGACGACGCGCGCCTCGCGCAGATCCGCGCGCGCGTCGCCGCCGTGATCGACGAGGCCGTCGCCTTCGCGAACGCCTCGCCCTGGCCCGAAACCGCCGAACTCTTCACCGACGTCTACGCCTGAGGAACCCGCCATGCCCCGGATCACCGTCAATGAAGCGATTGCCCAGGCGATCGCCGAGGAAATGCGCCGCGACCCCGCCGTGCTGATGTTCGGCGAAGGCGTCGCGACCAAGCGCGGCGAGCTCGTCGCCGAATTCGGCACTGCACGCGTGCGCAACACCCCGCTCGCCGAAGGCATCATCGCCGGCACCGCCGCGGGTGCCGCGGCGAGCGGGCTGCGCCCCGTCGTCGACCTGCTGTTCGCGCCCTTCCTGTGCTTCGCAATGGACGAGATCGTCAACAGCGCCGGCAAGCTGCGTTACATGTCGGGCGGCCAGTTCAAGTTCCCGATGGTCGTGCTGGCGCAGAGCGGCGCCGGCTGGACGGTCGGTGCGCAGCACAACCACAACCTCGAGGCCTGGTTCGTGCACAGCCCCGGGCTCAAGGTCGTGATGCCGTCCTCGCCGGCCGATTTCAAGGGCCTCCTGAAGGCCGCGATCCGCGACGACAACCCGGTTTTGTTTTTCATGGATCTCGCGCTCGGCTTCCAGGCCGGCGAGGTGCCCGCAGGCGAGCACGTCGTGCCGCTGGGCCGCGCCGCGACGCTGCGCGAAGGGCGTGACGTCACGCTCGTGAGCTACGCGAAGACCGTGCACCACTGCGTCGCCGCCGCCGAGATGCTGGCCGGGCAGGGCATCTCCGCCGAGGTCATCGACCTGCGCTCGCTCAAGCCCCTCGACGAGGCCGTGATCCTCGCCTCGGTGCGCCGCACCGGCCGCATCGTCGTCGTGCATGAGGCGAGCCGCCTGTGCGGCGTCGGCGCCGAAGTCGCCGCGCTGGTCGCCGAACACGCCTTCGACGCGCTGAAGGCGCCGATCCGTCGCCTCACCGGCCCGGACACCCCCGCGCCCTCGTCGTGGCCGCTCGAGCAGGCCTTCGTGCCGCAGGCCGACGCGATCGCCGCGGCGGCGCGCGAACTGGTCGGCGCGCGCGTCTGCGCCTGAGGGCGCGACCGCCCTCCGGAGTCTTCCTAAAACAATGCTAAGGGCGCGCCGCGCGAGGCGCTCCCGCCCCAACGAGAGGATCGTCATGAATATCCAGCTTGCCCGTCTCGTCCTGTCCCTGCTCGCGGGCCTCGCGGCCCATCCGGCGTCGGCCGGGGACGACCGCGCCGTCGATCGCGGCCGCTACCTCGTCTCGATCGCCGGCTGCAACGACTGCCATACCGACGGCTACATCGAGACCGACGGCAAGGTGCCCGAGCCGCGCTGGCTCACCGGCTCCGCCGTCGGCTTCAGCGGCCCGTGGGGCGTGAGCTATCCCGCCAACCTGCGGCTTGTCGCCGCGAAGCTCGACGAGCCCGGCTGGCTCGCGCGCGTGCGCCAGGGTGGTCTGCCGCCGATGCCGTGGCCGTCGCTGCGCGCGATGAGCGAGGCCGACCTGGTCGCGATCTACCGCTACCTGCGTCACCTCGGCGCGGCCGGCGAGCCCGCGCCGCAGGCGGTCGCACCGGGGCAGCCGATCGCGACGCCGCACTTCGTGTTCGTCCCGCAGCCGCCGCAGCCGCTCAAGACCGGGGCGCTCGCGCGCTGAGGGGGGCGCCTATTCCTTTCTGCGTATCAATGGTCCATGATGAACCGCGGCCGGCCGAGCAGTCGGCCGCACGACATCCTCCATTCGAGAAAGGATAGTAGAACATGAATTTCCGCTCCCTCATCCCCACACTGCCCGCAACCCTCCTCATCGCCGCCTGCAGCAACCTCGGCCTCGGCGGACCGATCACCGCCGAAGCGCTCCTGGCCCCGACCAAGGGCAATGCGGCCACCGGTACGGTCAAGTTCACCGAGGTCGACGGCGGGGTGCTCATCGACGCCAGCGTGACCGGCCTCTCGCCCGGCAAGCATGGCTTCCACATCCACGAGAAGGGCGATTGCTCCGCGCCCGACGCCACCAGCGCCGGCGGCCACTTCAACCCGACCGGCAAGCCGCACGGTGACCCGGCGAAAGGCGACCGCCACCTCGGCGACATGCCGATGCTGGTCGCCGATGCGAACGGCAACGCAAAGCTGGGCACGATCCTCGAAGGACTCACGATCAGCGGCAAGGGCAAGGGCAACATCGTCGGCCTCGGCGTGATCGTGCACGCCGCCCCCGACGACTTCACGACGCAGCCGACGGGTAATTCGGGCGCACGTGTCGCGTGCGGCGTGATCGCGCGCCCGAAGTAGGCGAAGCGGGAGCCGAAACGAAGAAGGGCCCGGCGTCTGCCGGGCCCTTCCGGGGAAATCTGGAGCGGGTGAAGGGAATCGAACCCTCGTCATCAGCTTGGGAAGCTGAGGTAATAGCCATTATACGACACCCGCAAATCCGGCCCGCGTGGCGAACCGAGGCGCCATTCTAATGGCCGGAATGGCGCCGCGCAATGCGTCGGGACGGCGGCGCGGCGCGTGGTAAGATTTTTGTTTGATGCATCAGACCGTTTCACCATGATCCAGCTCATCATCAACGGCCAGACCGAGCGCCTGGAGCAGCCGACCACCGTGCTGGGCCTGCTCGAGGCGCGCGAGCTCGCCGGCAAGCGTCTCGCGGTCGAGCGTAACGGCGAGATCGTCCCCAAGGGGCGGCACGCCGAGACCCTGCTCGCGGACGGCGACCGTCTGGAAATCGTCGTCGCCGTCGGCGGCGGCTGAAGAGATCATGAACAAGGCTACTGCGCGGCCCGATTTCGCCCCTGCGATGCTCGCCGTACCACTTGTACGGCTGTGCTTCTCGAGCCGAACTCGGGCCGCTCGCTACGCCTTCTTCACGATCTCTTAGTGCTCGCATCTCCCGGCGTATCCGTCCAAACCTATACAACCCGAATTCCTGCAGGTCGAACATGAACGATTCCCTGGTCATCGCCGGCAAGTCCTATGGCTCCCGCCTCCTCGTCGGCACCGGCAAATACAAGGACTTCGCCGAGACGCGCGCAGCGATCGACGCGAGCGGCGCCGAGATCGTCACCGTCGCGATCCGCCGCACCAACATCGGCCAGAACGCGGGCGAGCCCAACCTGCTCGACGTGCTGCCGCCGGAAAAATTCACGATCCTGCCCAACACCGCCGGCTGCTATACCGCCGATGATGCGGTGCGCACGCTGCGCCTCGCGCGCGAGCTCCTGGACGGCCATCCCCTGTGCAAGCTCGAGGTGCTGGGCGACCCGAAGACGCTGTTCCCGAACATGCCGGAAACGCTCAAGGCCGCCGAGATCCTCGTGAAGGACGGCTTCGACGTGATGGTGTACTGCGCCGACGACCCGATCCAGGCGAAGATGCTGGAGGACATGGGCTGCGCCGCCGTGATGCCGCTCGCCTCGCTGATCGGCTCCGGCATGGGCATCCTGAATCCGTGGAACCTGCGCCTCATCATCGACCAGGCCAGGGTGCCGGTGCTCGTCGATGCCGGCGTCGGCACCGCGTCGGACGCCGCCATCGCGATGGAGCTGGGCTGCGACGGCGTGCTCATGAACACCGCCATCGCGCATGCGAACAAGCCCGTGCTGATGGCCAGCGCGATGAAGAAGGCGGTCGAGGCCGGCCGCGAAGCCTTCCTCGCCGGGCGCATGCCGCGCAAGTTCTACTCCGCCGATCCGAGCTCGCCGACCTCCGGACTCATCGGTTCGTAAGCGGCATCGCAGCGGCGCGAGCCGCTGCCGCCGCCGCATCCCATCCTTTCAGTTCCGCCTGCGGAGCGCGACGGCCTCCGTGCCCGTCGCCTCCCGCCCAATACGATGACCGCAACGATTCCCGACCAGCCGGACTTCGATCCGTCCGCCGCCGCCAACCCGGCCGAACCTCCCCAGGTCGCGTCCGGCGACCCCGAGGCGCGCTTCTCCAGCCGCTCGATCCGCAGCTTCGTGCTGCGTCAGGGGCGCATGTCGGTCGCGCAGCAGCGCCACATGGAAGAGACCTTCCCCAAGGTCTCCATTCCTTACCGCATCACGCCGCTCGACCTCGACGCCGCCTTCGGCCGCGCTGCGCCGAAAATCGTCGAGATCGGCTTCGGCATGGGCGAGACCACCGCGAAGATCGCCGCGGCGCTGCCCGACAAGGACTTCCTCGGCATCGAGGTGCACGGCCCCGGCGTCGGCAGCCTGTGCAAGCTGATCGCCGACAACGGCCTCGCCAACCTGCGCATCATGCAGCACGACGCGGTCGAGGTGCTGCGCGACATGATCCCGGAAGGCGCGCTCGCCGGCGTGCATGTGTTCTTCCCCGATCCCTGGCACAAGAAGCGCCACCACAAGCGGCGCATCATCCAGCCCGACTTCGTCGCGCTGATCGCCTCGCGCCTCGCCCCGGGCGGCTACCTGCACTGCGCGACGGACTGGGAGGAATACGCGCAGTGGATGATGGAGATCCTCTCCGCCGAGCCCGCGCTGGAAAACACCGCCGACGGCTTCGCGCCGCGCCCGGACTACCGGCCGCTGACCAAGTTCGAGAACCGCGGCCTGAAACTCGGCCACGGCGTGTGGGACCTGGTGTTCCGCAAGCGCGGCTGAACGCCCGGAATTCGCTTGAGGACGGAAGTGGGAGCGGCTTCAGCCGCGAATCGGTTAGCATTCCGCATACCGCTCGTTCGCGGCTGAAGCCGCTCCCACCGGATGAACCGAGGTAAGGCACATGTTTGGGTTTCTGGGCAGGATGTTCGCATGGATCTGGCGTGCGCTCGACCTGCTGCGGCGCGTCGTCGTCACGCTCGCGTTCCTGCTGGCGGCTGCCCTGGTCATCGCGTTCGCGCTGCATCCGGGGCCGTCCGTGCCCGACGGCGCGGCGCTGCTGCTGCGGCCCGCGGGAACCCTGGTCGAGCGCGTGCGCGTCGATGATCCGCTGGGCATCATCCGCTCAGGCGGCGCGCCGGTCGCGCAGACCTCGCTGCCCGACCTGCTCGAGGCGGTGCGCGCCGCGCGCGAGGACGATCGGATCAAGGCGCTGGTCATCGAGACCGATCAGCTCGGCCAGGGCGGACTGTCCAAGCTCGCCGAACTGCGCGAGGCAGTGCTCGCCTTCAAGAGCGGCGGCAAGCCGGTCTATGCGCGCGGCGAGCGCTTCACGCAGGGGCAGTACTTCCTCGCCAGCATTGCCGACGAGGTCCATCTCGCGCCCGACGGCTTCCTGCTGCTGCCCGGGCTCGCCCGCAACGTCAGCTATTTCAAGGGCGCGCTCGACGCGCTGGGCGTGAAGGTGCATGTGTTCCGCGTCGGCGAGTACAAGTCCTTCAGCGAACCCTTCACGCGCACCGACATGTCCGACGAGGACCGCCAATCCTCGCGCGAGCTGCTCGACGCGCTGTGGGCGGGCATGCGCGAGCGCGTTGCCGGCAGCCGCAAGCTCTCTCCGGAAGCGCTCGACCGCTACGTCGAGGACTACGCCGGGCTGCTGCAGGCCACCGGCGGCGACGCGGCCCGTGCCGCGCGCGAGGCCGGCCTGGTCGATGCGCTGAGCCAGCGCGACGAATGGCACCAGCTGCTGAAGGCGCGCGTGGGCGAGAGCGCCGACGGCAAGGACTATCGGCGCATCGACGCCGACGACTACCTCGCCGCGGTGCGCGCCGCCCGCTCGCACGAGGACGCCCGCGTTGCGGTGCTGGTCGCCCAGGGATCCATCGTCGACGGTGCCGCGGACGAGGATTCCGTCGGCGGAGACAGCCTGGCGGCACAGATCCGCGCGGCACGCGAGGACGAGCGCGTGAAGGCGGTGGTGCTGCGCATCGACAGTCCCGGCGGCAGCGCCTGGGCGTCGGAGGTGATCCGCCGCGAGCTGGAGCTCACGCGCCGTGAGGGCAAGCCGGTCGTCGCGTCGATGAGCTCGGTCGCCGCCTCGGGCGGCTACTGGGTCGCCGCCGGCGCCGACGAGATCTGGGCGCGGCGGGAGACGCTTACCGGTTCGATCGGCGTGTTCGCGATGTTCCCCGAATTCACCGAACCGCTGGCCCGGCTGGGCGTCACCACCGATCGTGTTGCCACGGGGCCGCTGGCCGGTACGCTCGACCCGCGCCGCCCGCTGGAGCCTGCGCTGGCGCAGGCGATGCAGCTGGGCGTCGAGCACAGCTACCGGCGCTTCCTCGAGATCGTCGCCACGGCACGCCGGAAGGACATCGCCGAGATCGATGCCGTGGCCCGCGGCCGCGTATGGACCGGCGAGGCCGCCTTGCGCCTGGGGCTCGTCGACAAGCTCGGCGGCATCGAGGATGCGGTCGCGGCCGCGGCGAAGCGCGCGCAGCTCGAACGTTACGAGACGGTATGGCCGACCGGCGAGATCAACATCCGCAACCTGCTGCTGCGCCGCCTGATGTCGGTGGTCGGCCCCGTGGGGATCACCACCGAATCGCCGCTCGCGCGCCTCCTCGGCAGCCTGCAGGCCCAGGCCGCCGACCTGCTGCGCTGGAACGACCCGCAGCACCTGTACGGCCACTGCCTGTGCGACGCGCCCTGACGCGGGTGCGCGCGCGTCGCGGGCCTCGGCACGTGGGAGCGGCTTCAGCCGCGAATGGGCGCCGATTCGCGGCTGAAGCCGCTCCCACCGCGAAGTCGGGCATCGCGGGCTTGATCTCGGTGGGCACAGGATGATCAGCTGCAGGCGTCATCCGCCGGATGTCGGTTTCCGTAGGGCGGGAGGAGCGCAGCGCATCCCGCCGCGCAGCGTTGAAGCAGGCGACGCGGGGCGCCCCCCGGCAAGGACGGCGCGATTCCACCCCGCCCCACTCCCCTTCGGCAGACGTCCTCCGTCGCCGGAGGTCAGTCGCGCAGGAACAGCGTCAGCAGATCGTTGAGGAAGCGCCGCCCCTGTTCGGTGGGGCGGATCTCCTCGCCGTCGGTTTCCACCAGTCCGCGCCGCCGCGCCTCGATCAGCTCCGCCTCGATCGCCGCGAAGGGCAGGCCCGTGCGCTCGGCGAACAGCCGGCGCGGGAAGCCGCCGGTGAGCCGCAGCGCGTTCATCATGAACTCGAAGGGCAGCTCCGCGACGCCGACCTCGCGGCGCTCCTGCACGAACTCGCGCCGCTGCGCCCCGTCGAGGTAGCGCGTGGGGTGCTTGTGGCGCATCTCGCGCACGATGCCCTCGTGGCTCGAGAGCTTGCCGTGCGCGCCGGCGCCGATGCCGAGGTAGTCGCCGAAGGTCCAGTAGTTGAGATTGTGCCGGCACTCCTGGCCGGGCTTCGCGAAGGCGGAGGTCTCATAGTGGCGGAAACCCGCGCCGGCGAGCCGCGCCTCGATCGCCTCCTGCATGTCCGCCGAGAGATCGTCGTCGGGCAGCGGCGGCGGGTTGTGCGCGAAGGGCGTGTTGGGCTCCAGCGTCAGGTGGTAGCACGACAGATGCGTGACGCCGAAGCCGAGCGCGGTGTCGAGGTCGGCGAGCGCCTCGGCGAGCGTCTGCCGGGGCAGCGCGTACATCAGGTCGAGATTCACGCGCTCGAAGTGCGCGAGCGCCGTGTCGATCGCGCGGCGTGCCTCGTCGCCGCCGTGGATGCGACCCAGCTGCGCGAGCTGGCGGTCGTCGAAGCTCTGGATGCCCAGCGACAGGCGGTTCACGCCCGCCGCGCGATAGTCGCGGAAGCGGCCTGCCTCGACGGTGCCGGGGTTGGCCTCCAGCGTGACCTCGGCCAGCGGGTCGAGCGGCAGCAGCGTGCGGATGCCGGTCAGCAGCCGGTCCAGCCCCTGCGCGGACATCAGGCTCGGGGTGCCGCCGCCGAAGAAGATCGAATGCACGCGCCGCCCCCACACCTGGGGCAGGGCGGATTCCAGGTCGGCGAGCAGGGCGTCGATGTAGGCCGCCTCGGGAATCTCGCCGCCGCGCTGGGCGTGCGAGTTGAAGTCGCAGTACGGGCACTTCTTCACGCACCACGGGTAATGCACGTACAGCGCGAGTGGTGGCGGGGAGGTCAGTTGCGCGCGCTCCGGCAGTTCGCCGGGCGCCTGGCCCGCGGCCGGCGCGACCGCGAGCGGGATGATGCGGCGTTCGGTCACAGCGGGTCGGTTTCCAGCCTCGACAGCAGGTGGCGCATCGCCGCACCGCGGTGGCTCAGCGTGTTCTTCAGCTTCGCGTCGAGTTCGGCGGCGGTCTGGCCCAGTTGCGGCACGTAGAACAGCGGATCGTAGCCGAAGCCGGCCTCGCCGCGCGGCGCGTCGAGGATCGCGCCGTGCCACTCGCCGTCGGCGATCTGCGGGCGCGGGTCGTCGGCGTGGCGCACCAGCACGACCACCGAGTAGAAGAAGGCGCGCCGGTCGGTGACGCCAGCGAGGCGCTCGATCAGCAGCGCGTTGTTGCGCGCGTCGGACTTGGGTTCGCCGGCATAGCGTGCGGACTGCACGCCCGGGGCGCCATTCAGCGCCATCACGCACAGGCCGGAGTCGTCGGCGATGGCCGGGAGCCCGCTCAGCTTCGCCGCATGGCGCGCCTTCGCGAGCGCGTTTTCGACGAAGGTGTTGTGCGGCTCATCCGCTTCGGGGATGTCGAAGGCCGACTGCGGCACCACCTCGATGCCGAGGGGGGCGAGGAGGGTCGCCATCTCGGCGGCCTTCTTGGCGTTGTTGCTGGCGAGTACGAGTCGTTTGCTCATCGTGTCACTGCTCCGCAATGGCCGCGCGCTGTGCGGCGAACAGCTGGCGAATGCCTCCTTCTGCGAGTGCCAGCAGCGCGTCGAGTTCCTCGCGCGTGAAGGGCGTGCCCTCGGCCGTGCCCTGCACCTCGACGAAGCCGCCGGCGCCGGTCATCACGACGTTCATGTCGGTGTCGCAGTCCGAATCCTCCGCGTAGTCGAGGTCCAGCACCGGCACGCCCTGGTGGATGCCCACCGACACCGCGGCGACGAAGTCGCGCAGCGGGCTCGCCTTGAGCCTGCCGGTCGCGACCAGCTTCGCGATCGCGTCATGCACGGCGACGCAGGCGCCGGTGATCGCCGCGGTGCGCGTGCCGCCGTCGGCCTGCAGCACGTCGCAGTCGACGATGATCTGGCGCTCGCCCAGCGCGGCGAGATCGGTCACCGCGCGCAGGCTGCGCCCGATCAGGCGCTGGATCTCCTGCGTGCGTCCGCTCTGCTTGCCCTTGGCGGCTTCGCGCGCGCTGCGCGTGTGGGTCGAGCGCGGCAGCATGCCGTACTCGGCGGTCACCCAGCCCTGGCCCTTGCCGCGCAGGAAGGGCGGTACGTTCTCCTCGACGCTCGCCGTGCACAGCACGCGCGTCGCGCCGAACTCGACCAGCACCGATCCCTCGGCGTGGCAGGTGAAGTTGCGGGTGATGCGGACGATACGCAGTTCGTCGGGGTGGCGGTGGCTCGGGCGCATGTGCGGTTCCTATTTGCTGAATTTCTGGATGGCGGCGTTGATTTCGGCAATCGCCTTTTCGATGTCGTCGTCGCTGATGTCGAAGCGCGAGGCGGGTGCGCGCGAGGTGTCGAAGCTTTCGAGCTGCGTCGTGAAATTGTCCAGCGCCATGGTCTGCGTCGATACCGCGTCGCCGTGCGGCTCGGTGGTGTCGTCGTGCCAGCGCATCGCGATCATCGACAGGTTGTCGCAGCTCGGCCCCGCGAGCTCCTCGGCGCGGTTCATCAGCGCAGGCACCGCCTGCATGATGTCGGGTGCCGACAGTCCGGCGGTCAGTGCGGTGTCGCCGAGCGGCCCCCACACGCCGTCGGTGCATAGTGCCAGGACGTCGCCGTCGCGCAGCGGCAGGCGCTTGGAGAATTCGACCTGCGGCGCGTGGTTGCCGCCGAGGCAGCTGTACACGCGGTTGCGCCCCGGATGGTGGGCGGCCTCCTCGGCGTTGAGCAGGCCCTGGTCCATCATCAGTTGCACGCGCGAATGGTCGCGCGTGTGCATCGCGATCCTGCCCTGGCGCAGCACGTACAGGCGCGAATCGCCCGCGTGCGCCCAGTAGGCGAAGCCGTCCTGGACGATGCACGCGACCACGGTCGTGCGCGGCGCCTCCTCGAGGTTCTTGTCGAAAGCGTAGTCGAGGATCGCGTTGTGCGCATTGGTCAGTGCGCGCGACAGGAACATGGAGGGGTCGCGCAGCACCGGGCGCGCGTCGCGCTGGAAAGCCTCGGTGATGAACTGCACGCAGATGTGCGAGGCGACCTCGCCGTGCAGGTGCCCGCCCATGCCGTCGGCCACCACCATCAGCAGCGCATCGCGCGAATAGCTGTAGGCGAGCCGGTCCTGGTTGTTCTTGCGCCGGCCGATGCGGCTTTCCTGGTAGATCGTGAACTTCACGCTCGCTTCCTTGTGTCTTTAGGTTCGTCCGATGAACGACTTCAGTCGTGCACCGAGGTCACCGAACAGGCTCGCATGCACGGCGTCGCCGTCCTCGTCGCGCCGGATCAGCGCCTTCTGCAGCGAATACACGCTTTGCGGGCGCGCCAGCGGGTCGAGCTTCAGGCACCAGTCGACGGTGTCGAGCAGGTGCACGGAATACCGCGCGCCGTACGTCTTGCGCAGCGGCACGAGCGTGTCGTCCTTGAGGCGCTCGTCCGATCGCTGCGGGGGATTGCCGGTGACGCACGCGTACAGGCTCGCCCCTACGCTGTAGATGTCGCTCCACGGCCCCAGCGCGTCGCGGTGCTCGAATTGTTCGGGCGACGCGAAGCCGGGCGTGTACATCGGCTTCAGTATGGGCTGGTCGCTCAGCAGCGTCTGCCGCGCCGCGCCGAAGTCCAGCAGCACCGGCGTGCCGTCGTTGCGCAGGTAGATGTTCGACGGCTTGATGTCCAGGTGCAGCAGCTTGTGCGCATGCACCTCGCGCAGGCCGTTGAGCATGCGCGTGAACACCACGCGGATGAAGCGCTCGCTCACCTCGCCGCGGTGTTTCTGGATATAGTCGTGCAAGGTGCGTCCGCGCTCGAACTTCATCACCATGTAAACTGTGCCGTTGGCGCGAAAGAAATTCAGCACCTGCACGACGTTGGGGTGCATCAGCTTCGCGAGCGAGCGGCCCTCTTCGAAGAAGCATTTCATCCCGTAGCGGAATGCGGGCATGTGCTCCTCGGAGACCTGCGGCTCGAATTCGCCGTCCTTGCGCAGGGCGAGCGAGTTGGGCAGGTACTCCTTGATCGCGACCGGTGTGCCTTCGGCGTCGTTGGCGAGATAGACGATGGAGAAGCCGCCCAGCGAAAGCTGCCGCTCGATCCGGTACTGGTCCAGCTGGAAGCCGGCGGGAAGTGGGCAGTTCGTTTGCGCAGGCATTTGGAGGAAGGCTGGGACCCGGCTTTCCGCGGCATATTCTTGTTTGGAACCCGCAGTGTACAGGATCGCGGCGGGTTCCCGGAGACACTACCGATGATCCACAGCATGACCGGCTTCGCCGTGCAGACCCGCGACCTGGGTCGCGTCAGCATCCACCTCGAGCTGCGCAGCGTGAATTCGCGCTACCTCGACCTGTTTTTCCGCATCGGTGACGAGCTGCGCCAGGCCGAACCGGCCATCCGCGAGCTGATCTCCGCGCGCCTGACCCGCGGCAAGGTCGAATGCCGGCTCAACCTGCAGACCAACGGCGCCGCGCCGCGCAGCCTCGCCCTCAACGCCGCGCTGCTCGAGCAGCTGGGCGACGCCGAAGCGCGCGTGCGCGACCGCCTGCCGTCTGCCGCCCACCTGTCGGTGGCCGAGGTCCTGCGCTGGCCCGGCATGCTCGCCGACGACAGCGTCGGGTTCGACGAAGTGCAGCCGGCCGTGCTCGAACTCGCGAAGGCCGCGCTCGACGAACTCGTCGCGACGCGCCGCCGTGAAGGCGACAAGCTCGCGGCGATGATCCGCGAGCGCCTCGACCGCATGCGCGAGCTCGTCGCCCAGGCCCAGCCGCGCGTGCCCGCGCTGGTCGCGGAGTACCAGGAGAAGCTCACGACGCGCCTGCGCGAGGCGGTCGCCTCGCTCGACGAGGACCGCATCCGCCAGGAAGTCGCCCTCTTCGCCCAGCGCATCGATGTCGCCGAGGAGCTGTCGCGCCTGACCGCCCACATCGACGAGGTGCAGCGCATCCTCAAGGCCGGCGGCGCCGCCGGCAAGCGCCTCGACTTCCTGATGCAGGAACTCAACCGCGAGGCCAACACGCTCGCGTCGAAGTCCGCCGCGACCGAAGTCACCGGCATCGCGATGGAGATGAAGGTGCTGATCGAGCAGATGCGCGAACAAGTCCAGAACATCGAGTGAACGTACTGCGGCCCGCGTAGCGGGCCGTCCGCCGCCTGGCCGCCGTCAGCGTCCGGACGCTTCCGCTGGCTGCAGGTGGCGGGCGATCGCGGCGCTCGCCAGCTCGGCTGCGCGCGCGGTGAATTCGCGGCAGCGCCGGTGCAGCTGCCGCTCGCGGAACATCGCCTGACCCTCGGCGCTCCCCAGGTTGCAGCCGAGCAGCCGGTCGCAGTCGCGCGCGCCGAAGATGCGCTCGAATTCCTCGACCAGGTCCTGCACTGCGCCGTAGGCGGCGGCGACCGGGCGGTCGGCGTGTGCGCGTCCCAGCACGTGGCCGATGCCGATGATGCCGCCGCTCAGTGCGCCGCAGGGCCCGCAGGTGCGCGCCACGCCGCTGCAGAATCCGGTGGCGGCGCGCGTCAACAGGTCCGCCTCCTCGGCCGTGCCGACGAGGGCCCGCACCACGCTTTCGGCACAATACAGCCCGCCGTCGAAAGCCGCTTCCGCCTTGCTCTGTGCCGAGTCGATAGGTCGCTCCATATATGCTCCCGTGAGCGCGGTCGGGATGCCGCGTCATGCATACAAATTATGACATTAAAATGTTTGCGCGACCGTGCCGAACGCCGCATGATTTCCGGCGTTTTGCTCGCGCAAGGGGGTGTTTGCGAGCATGATTGAAACACTATGGACGTCTGCGGACGTGCCTTGCGGAGCGGCGGCCCCGCCCAGCTTTCGAACGGAGCAGAAAATGAGGAACGGAATACTTGCAGCGACCATGGTCTGCAGCCTCGCCGGCTTGCCTGCCGGCGTCGCGGCGCAGATGCAGCCGGAGAATCTCGGCGTGTCGGTGGAGGTGCGCGAGGAGGTGCGCAACAGCTTCATCTTCGTGCTGCGCGACGACATCCCCGCGAACGAGGTGGCGCGCCACGCCAATGCGCTCGCAGCCGGGGCCGGTGGGCGGGTCACCCACACCTACACGACGGCGCTCAAGGGTTTCGCGGCGAAGCTGCCCGACGAGGCGGCGGCGCGCGTGCTCGCGGCCAACCCGCTGATCGCGTCCTACGAGCCCGATGCCATCGCCTACGCCTTCGCCAAGCCGGGCACGGCTGTGACGTATCCGTGCACGGACCCGCAGACGCCGTGGGGCGTCACGCGCGTCGGCGGAGCCGGTGACGGCACGGGCCGCACCGCGTGGGTGATCGATACCGGCATCGATTTCGAGCACCCCGACCTGAACGTCGATATCGCACGCAGCAAGAGCTTCCTCGTGCGCGGCAAGACGACGGCCGACGACGGCAACGGCCACGGCACGCACGTCGCCGGGACGATCGCGGCGAAGAACGACACCTGCGACGTCGTCGGCGTCGCAGCCGGGGCGACCGTCGTCGCCGTGCGCGTGCTCGACAACAGCGGCTCCGGCAGCTACTCCGGCGTGATCAAGGGGGTCGACTATGTCGCGCAAGTCGCGAAGGCGGGCGATGTCGCCAACATGAGCCTGGGCGGCGGATACAGCGCGTCGCTCAATGCGGCGGTCGAAAACGCAGCGGGCAAGGGCATCTTCTTCTCCCTCGCGGCCGGCAACGAGAGTGACGACGCCGCCCGGTACTCGCCGGCCAGCGCCAGCGGCGCGAACATCTACACGGTGTCGGCGATCGATGGAGCCGACAACTTCGCGTCATTCTCCAACTACGGCAATCCGCCGGTCGACTGCGCCGCGCCGGGCGTAAACGTCGTGTCGACAAAGAACGGCGGCGGCGTCACGAGCTATTCCGGCACCTCGATGGCCGCGCCCCACGTCGCCGGCATCCTGCTGCTGGGCACGCCGACCACCAGCGGCACCGTCAAAGGCGATCGCGACAGCAATCCGGACCCGATCTGCCACCGCTGATTGCGGCCTGAGCCCCGCCGCAGCGTGCGCGGCGGGGCATTGTCACGTCGTTCAGGGCGCGTCGCACCTTTCAGCTGCGGCCGGTGCGATCTCCGCGCCGCGTTCCGCGAGCAGCGCGCGCAGCACCGAACGGTGGCAGTGCGCCTCGTCGGCGCAGTAGCAGCCCACCGAGAAGTTCGTCTGGTGCGACAGCGCGGCCAGCACGTCGAGCGAGCGGCTGTTGTCGGGTGAGTTCATCTCGGCGCGGTAGCGCTTCACGAAGGCCTGCCACTCGCCCGGGTCCTGCCGCTGCTGCGCCTGTTGCGCGAGCTTCATCGTCTCGACGCTCGGGGCGAGGTTGGGATACCACACGTCGTACCAGTCCTGCGTGGCGAACTCGGTCTTCGGCACACCGCGTGGCGGACGGCGTACCGTGCCGATGCGCAGGCCTTCGTCGGCCGCTCGCGGCGTGCCCAGGCGGACGATGCGCAGGACCATGACCATCCCTCCTTTCTTCATTCCCCGCAGGGGGTGTCGCCGCCCGCGCGGACCTTAGCGGTGGCCGGGAATCTCCTTATACACCCGCCATACCTCTTCCGCACCATGGCGCCGTTCCAGCCGGCGCACGATGAAGTGCCCGCGCGCCATGTCCTGGAAGTGGCCGATGAAGACGGTGTTGATCACCGCGCCGCCGACGGCGCCCAGCACCGGCACCGCCTGTGCGGCGACCTTCTGCGACACGTTGATCGAGAAGCGCGAGGCGAGCTGCGCGATGAGCCGGACGACGACGGGGGCGCCGTGCTGGACTGCGCCCTGCTGTGCGAGGAAGCGCGCGGCCTCCGACACGGCCTTTGCCATTGCGGCGCGGGCGGCGAAGTAGGCGGTTTCGGCCGCATCGTCGCCTGCGGCGCGGCCGCCCAGCGCGAGCACCTGCAGGCATTGCAGGCGCGCGTCGAGGCTGCGCAGGTCCTCGCCTTCGCTGCGCGCGATGTCGGCGATCGAGCGCAGCATGATCGTCGTCGACACGGGCAACTCGATCGCCAGCGCCGCCAGCCCGAAGGCGCCGCCGGCCGCCCCGGTGGTGCCCACCGCGAGCTTGTGCCAGCGGTTCGCGGGCGTCTCTGCGCGCTCGTGGTCCAGCGTGCGCAGCGCGACGTCGAGCGCGGTTTCGATCGCCTTGCGCGTCGCCCCCATCACGGCGGCGTTCCAGCGCTTCGGCAGCATTTCGAAGCCGCGCTCGATCGGCGAGCCGAGAGCCTCGCTGATGCGTGCGGCGAGGCCGGGGTTCTCAAGGAGGGCGCGCGCCTGCTGGAGTTCTGCGACCTCGGCGGGGGAAAGAGGCATCGTGGCGATCCGGACGAAGGGGCGTTGGGGCTGCGAGCGTTGTGGCCCCATGATCCGCCATTCGACGCCTTGCCGCACGGGAAGGTTCGTTCGGCAGCGGTACGTGCCGGAACACTTGCCGGCGATCCGGCAGTGCAGGTGCGGTCAGCGGCGGCGCAGGCTGATCCCGATGCCGAGCAGGCCGATGCCGACGAGGGCGAGTACGCCCGGCTCCGGTACCGCGGCGGCGACAGCGTCCGCGCTGCCCGGGAGATCCGCGGCCAGGAGGCCGGTCGGGACTTCGAACAGCATCAGGCGGTAATGGGCGGCGAAGATCCCCTGGGTTGCGCTACCCGTCCACGCGGAGCGTTCGCTGTCTGCGTCGATCAGCGCGAGGAGTTCATCGAACTCGCCGGTCGCGGGGCCGTCGAGATCGAGTTCGTCCAGATCGAACGCGGCGGTGGGCTGCGACAGGTCGAACACATATCGGCCCAGGCTGGTCGGTGCGCTGCCGGGCAGTACCGCGCCCAGATCGACCGCATAGAGCGGCAGACCGCCCAGTTCGGCGAGCGAATATCCGAGGTTTCCGCTGCCCGGAAGCCAGGCAATCGAAAAGCTCGTCGTGCCGCTGATGCCGGCGACCGTTCCCGATCCGGTCGAGGGCGCGGTGGGCCCGGCGCGCGTGATCGTGACCGTCGCGATGCCGCCATAGCTCGCGAGACTCTGCGCATCGATGCCGAGCGCTGTCCACGCCGGGGACGACACTGTCGTGCCAAGCACAGCAGCAAGTGCGCAGCGCGTGATCAAGGTGCGCGACGGCATGTCGGCATGACCTCCTTCCGCGTCGACAATGGAGTTGCACCAATATGGTGCAAGAACTGCGCCAAACTTCGCAAGTTACGGAATTTAATCAGGTATTTTATGCAATGACGTAGGCATTACGACCGCAGTGTAAAATGTGCCGACAGTGGCCGACATTTTGCGGGCGAGGGATCGCGTCGGGATTGCCGATTTGCGCGCCGGGCGTCCCCGGTTTATCTTCCGCAGGCCGCTCCTCAATCGATTCCGCTCCTCCATGACGACTCGCTTTAACCTCGCCGGCTCCAGGTTCGCCCGTCCGCTCCGTTTCGCGTGGCGACTGGCATGAATGCGCCGGTGCGCGCCCGCGACGTCGCCGTGCTCGGCCAGGTGTTCACGCCGGAGGCGGTCGTGCGCGCGATGCTTGCCCTGCGCCGCAATCGCGGCCGCGTGCTGGAGCCGTCTTGCGGCGACGGCGCTTTCCTGCGCCATCTGCCGGGCGCGGTCGGGATCGAGTACGACGCCGTGCACTGCCCGCCCGGCGCGACGCGGATGGACTTCTTCGCCTACCCGGAAAGCGAGCGCTTCGACACCATCATCGGCAATCCGCCCTACGTGCGCTTCCAGGACATCCCGGCCGCGACGCGGGAACTGCTGCACGACGAGCACTTCGACGGGCGCTCCAACCTGTATCTCTTCTTCATCGAGAAGTGCCTGCGCCACCTCGCGCCGGGCGGCGAGCTGATCTTCATCACGCCGCGCGACTTCCTCAAGGTGACCTCGGCGGTGAAGCTCAACCGCCTCATGATGGCGGGTGGCACGATCACCGACGCGATCGAGCTCGGGGATGCGCGCGTGTTCGACGACGCGGTGCCCAACTGCCTGATCTGGCGCTTCGAGAAGGACAACTTCGAGCGCAGCGTGCGCTACGCCGAAATCGGTGCCGCCGATCGCCTCGCGGATGCGCTCGCAGCGCCGGCGTGGCAGACGCGCCACCTCGTCGAGTGCGCCGGCCACCTGATGTTCGCGCGCGGCGACTACCCATTGCGGTTGTCCGACGTCGCCTTCGTCAAGGTCGGAGCGGTGTCCGGCGCCGACGACATCTATGCGGACGCGACCGCGGGAAACCGCGACTTTGTGTGCTCGGCGACGGTGAAAAGCGGCGCCACGCGGCGCATGCTGTGGGTGGATCCCGAAGATTCGCCGCCCGCGGCGCTGCTGCCGCACAAGGCGCGCCTGATCGCGCGCCGCGTGAACAATTTTGACGAGCGCAACTGGTGGCATTGGGGGCGCGGGTATTTCCAGTCGGCGCGCCCGCGCGTGTATGTGAATGGACGCACGCGCCGGCCGCAGCCCTTCTTCCTGCACGACTGCCCGCACTACGACGGCGCGGTGCTGGCGGTGTTTCCGCGGCGCGAGGACGTCGAGCTCGCGGCCTTCCGTGACGCCTTGAATGCCGTCGATTGGGGCGATCTCGGCTTCGTCTGCGACGGGCGTTACATCTTCACCCAGCGCAGCCTCGAGAACGCGCCGCTGCCCGAGCACTTTCGCGTCTTCGCCGCGGTCTGAATCCCTGCAGGGCTGGGTGTTGTAGTATTCGTGCAAAACCATCGCCGCCGGCGCACCTCGCCGGCGGCATCCATTACGGGAAAAATTCCATGGTTCCTCACCTTACGACGGCCCTCACCGGCCCGCTGCTGGAGCTGGAGAAGCACTTCCTCGGCCATGCCACGGAGATCGAGCGCTGGATGCGCGTGCAGTGGCAGGACCATATGCCGCCCTTCTACGCCTCGACCGACCTGCGCAATTCGGGCTTCAAGCTCGCGCCGGTCGACCTCAACCTGTTCCCCGGCGGCTGGAACAACATCAACGACGTGTTCATGCCGCTGTGCGTGCAGGCCGCGCAGGACGCGATCGAGCGCATCTGCCCGGACGCGCGCCAACTGCTGCTGATCCCCGAGAACCACACGCGCAACCAGTTCTACCTGCAGAACGTCGCCAAGCTCGTGTCGGTGCTGCAGCTCACCGGCCTCGAGGTGCGTGTGGGCTCGCTGCTGCCCGAGATCACCGCGCCGACGACGTTGGACCTCGCCAACGGCGGCACGCTGACGCTGGAGCCGCTGCTGCGCACCGGCAACCGCGTCGGGCTCGCCGGCTTCAACCCCTGCGCGATCCTGCTCAACAACGACCTGTCGGGCGGCGTGCCGGCGATCCTCAAGGGGCTCGACGAGCAGTGGCTGATCCCGCCGCTGCACGCGGGCTGGCACGCGCGGCGCAAGTCGGTCCATGCCGCCGCCTACGATCGCGTCGCACGCGAGTTCGCCGAGGTGATCGGCATCGACCCGTGGCGCATCAACCCCGAGTTCGGCGTGTGCGGCCAGATCAACTTCCAGGAGCGCACCGGCGAGGAATGCCTCGCCGCCGAGGTCGACAGCCTGCTCACGCGCATCCGCGGCAAGTACAAGGAATACGGCGTCGACGAGACGCCCTTCGTCGTCGTCAAGGCCGACGCCGGCACCTACGGCATGGGCGTGATGACGGTGCGCGACGCCTCCGAGGTCGTCGGCCTCAACCGGCGCCAGCGCAACAAGATGAGCGTCGTGAAGGAAGGCCTGCAGGTGCAGGAGGTCATCATTCAGGAAGGCGTGCATACCTTCGAGACGGTCGATGACGCGGTCGCCGAGCCGGTCGTGTACATGATGGACCGCTTCGTCGTCGGCGGCTTCTACCGCGTGCATACCGAGCGCGGCCGCGACGAGAACCTCAACGCGCCGGGCATGCACTTCAAACCGCTGGCCTTCCAGACCTGCTGCTCGCTGCCCGACTGCCGCCAGGCGCCGGACGCCGCGCCGAACCGCTTCTACGCCTACGGCGTGGTCGCGCGCCTCGCGCTGCTCGCAGCCTCGGTCGAGATCGAAGAGACCGAGCCGGCCGAAGCGGACGTGGCGTAAAGGGCGGTCATGGGAAAGAGCCTGAAGATCGCCTTCATCGTCGATCCCCTCGACAAGCTGAAGGCCTACAAGGATTCCAGCATCGCGATGATGCGCGCGGCACATGCGCGCGGGCATGAGGTGTTCGCGATCCAGCGCCCGGCGCTGAGCTGGTGCGAGGGCGTGGTGTCGGCGCGCGCGCTGGCGCTCGAGCCCCTGGCGGACGACCACGACTGGTACCGGCCGGGCACCGAAGCCCTGCTGCCGCTGACCGCCTTCGACGCCGTGCTGATGCGCCAGGACCCGCCCTTCGACTTCGAGTACGTGACCGCGACCTGGATGCTCGAACGCGCGGTCGCCGCCGGTGCGCGCATCTTCAACGACCCGCGCGCGATCCGCGATCATTCCGAGAAGCTCGCGATCTGCGAGTTTCCGGACCTGATCCCGACGACGCTGGTCGCGCGCGACGCGGTCGACGTCAACGCCTTCATCGATCAGTTCGGCGACGTGATCCTGAAGCCGCTCGACGGCATGGGCGGTACGCAGATCTTCCGCGTGCGCGCGGACGACCCGAACCGCAACGTGATCATCGAGACGCTCACGCACGAAGGCACGCGCACGATGATGGCGCAGCGCTTCCTGCCCGAGATCGCCGAGGGCGACAAGCGCGTGCTGATCATCGGCGGCGAGGTCGTGCCGTATTCGCTCGCGCGCATCCCCAAGGCGGGCGAGACGCGTGGCAACCTCGCGGTCGGCGGGCGCGGCGTCGCGATGCCGCTGACCGAGCGCGAGCACGAGATCGCCGCCTTCCTCGCGCCCATCCTCCATGCGCGCGGCCTGCTGATCGTGGGTCTGGACGTGATCGGCGGGCGGCTGACCGAGATCAACGTCACGAGCCCCACCTGCTTCGTCGAGATCGCGGAGCAGACCGGCTACGATGTGGCCGCGCTGTTCGTCGACCAGCTCGAGAAGGCCTGCACGCGATGAACCTGCGCGAGGCGCTGCGGCGGGCTGCCGCGCTCCTGCTACCCCTGCTGTGTGCGGCGTTGCTCGCGGCGTGCTCCAACTCCGAGCTGCACAAGCAGGAGGCCTACGTGTTCGGCACGCGCGTCGATGTCACCGTGTATGGCGAGACGCGCGAGACGGCCGAGGCGGCGATGGCGGAGGTATTGCGCGAGTTCGACCGCCTGCATCGTGCCTACCACGCGTGGCAGCCGTCCGAGCTGACCGCGCTGAATGACGCGATCGCGCGCGGCGAGGTCGCGACCGTGTCCACCGAGCTCGCGACCATGCTCACGGACGCGGCCCGGCTGGCGGACCTCGGCGACAACCTGTTCAACCCGGCAATGGGTGCGCTGATCGAGATGTGGGGTTTCCAGGCCGACGAATTCGTGCCGCGCCGCCCAGACGCTGCTGCGCTGCAGGCGGTGCTGGAAGCCGCTCCGCGCATGTCCGACCTCGTCATCAGCGGCAACAAGGTCGAAAGCCGCAATCCGGCCGTGAAGCTCGACCTCGGCGGCTACGCCAAGGGCTACGCGCTCGACCGCGCGGCGGCGATCCTGCGCGCGAAGGGCATCGAGAACGCATTGATCAACATCGGCGGCAACATCCTGGCGCTGGGCAAGAAGGGCGACAGCCCGTGGCGCATCGGCCTGCAGCACCCGCGCGAACCGCAGCCGCTCGCGACCCTGCCGCTCTACGACGGCGAGGCGATCGGCACCTCGGGTGATTACCAGCGCTACTTCGAGCTCGACGGCAAGCGCTACTCGCATCTGCTCGACCCGCGCAGCGGCGGGCCGGCGGAGGCCACGCAGTCCCTGACCGTGCTCGTGACCCCGCGCGAGGCGGCGGGTACGCTCTCGGACGCCGCGAGCAAGCCGCCCTTCATCGCCGGCGACAACTGGCGTCCATATACGCGCCGCTACGGCATCGACCATGCGCTGCGCGTGGCGGCCAACGGGCACATCGAGGTCACGCGCGAGCTGCGCGCGCGCCTGCAGTTCCCGTCCGGCAGCGCGCCTGTCACCGTCGTCGACTGATGCCGCCGCTGCGCGCGCACCTCGATCGCCTGGCGATCTCCATGATGATGCTCTTGTGCACCATCTGGGGAATGCAGCAGGCGGCGATCAAGATCACCAACGCCGGCATCTCGCCGCTGTGGCAGGCGGGCTGGCGCTCGGTCGGCGCGACGCTGCTGATCCTGCTGTGGGCGCGCCTGCGCGGGGTGAAGCTCGGCGAGCCGGACGGCACGCTGGCGCCGGGCGTGATCGCCGGCCTGCTGTTCGCCGCCGAGTTCGCGCTGATCTTCGCCGCGCTGCAGTACACCACCGCCTCGCGCGGCGTGATCTTCCTGTACACCGCCCCCTTCATGGTCGCCCTCGGGGCGGTGTGGCTGCTGCCGCACGAGCACATGCGTCGCGCGCAGTGGGGCGGCATGGGGCTGGCCTTCGCCGGGGTGCTGGTGCTGTTCGGTGAGGGCCTGCTGGAGCCTTCGGGGAAGGCGTGGATCGGCGACCTGATGATGCTCGGCGCGGCCGTGGCTTGGGCGGCGACGACGCTCACCATCAAGCTGAGTCCGCTCGCGCGCGCCTCGGCGGAAAAGACGCTGCTGTACCAGCTCGGCGTGTCGGCCCTGTCGCTGACATTGCTCTCGCTCGCCTTCGGCGAGCCCGGCGTGTTCGCGGCCGATGCGCGCGTGTGGACGGCCTTCGCCTTCCAGACCGTGATCGTCGCCGCGGCGAGCTACCTCGCATGGTTCTGGCTGATCTCGCAGTACCCGGCGACGCGCCTGTCCTCGTTCTCCTTCCTCACCCCGGTGATGGGCGTGCTCGCGGGCGTGGTGGTGCTCGGCGAGCCGATGACGCCGGCGATCTGGCTCGCGCTGGCGCTCGTCGGGGTCGGCATCTGGATCGCCAACCGTCCGCCGCGGGACGCCTGAGCGCACTCGTGCACGGATGCGCCGGCGCGCGCATCGTGCCGCCGGATCGGCTACAGTGATCGTTCATCCGCCTTTCCACGGGAGGCCGCCGCATGTCGGAGCCGAAGATCGAGTTCTGGTACGAGTTCGCGAGCTCGTATTCCTACCTGTCGGTGATGCGCATCGAGGCCCTGGCGCGCGACGCCGGCGTCGCCCTGGAGTGGAAACCCTTCCTGCTCGGCCCGGTGTTCCTCGCGATGGGCTGGAACGATTCGCCGTTCAACATCTACCCGCCCAAGGGGCGCTACATGTGGCGCGACCTCGCACGGCTCGCGGACAAGTACGGACTGCCTTTCCGCATGCCCAGCCGCTTTCCGCGCAGCGGCCTGCTCGCGGCACGGCTCGCGCTGCTGGGCGTGGAGCAGGGCTGGGTCGCGGAGTTCTCGCGCAAGGTCATGCTCGCGAACTTCGCCGAGGACCGCGAGATCGGCGAGCCGGAGGTGATCGGGGCGATCCTTGCGGAGCTCGGTCTGCCGGTCGACGAACTGCTCGCCGCCGCGGTCACGGAGGACAACAAGCGCGCGCTGCGCCGCCAGACCGAGCGTGCGGCCGAACTGGGGATGTTCGGCGCGCCGAGCTTCCGCGTCGGCGAGGAGCTGTTCTGGGGCAACGACCGGCTGGAAGACGCACTCGCGTGGGCGCGGCGCCCGTCGTAGGGCGGGAGCAGCGCAGCGAATCCCGCCGCGCCGGCGCCGCAGGGTTCGTTTTTCCGCCCTGAGGCCTGCGTGGGCCCTCCGGTGCCTCAATTGGCCGGCTTGGCCGCGTCCTTCGCCTTTTCCGCCTCGCGCTGGCGGATGCGTTCCTCGTAGCGTGCGCGGTCGCGCGCCGCCGCTTCGGCACGGCCGGCCGCTTCGGCTTCGGCCTGCGCGCGCGCCTTGGCCTTTTCCGCGTCCTTCTGCTTGCGTTCGGCCTGCTGCGCTTCCTTCGCGCGGACCGCATCGGCCTCGCGCTGGCGGCGCGTGCTGTCCGCCATCGGGTCGGGCTGGATCTCGAACACGCCTTCCGCGGCGGGCGCGGCCGGTTCTGTCGGCGCGTCGGTCTGCGTGCGCCCGCTTTCCGCGGCGGCGCGCCGCTTTAGCGCGAGTTCGGTGCGGCTCGCCTCAGCCTCCAGCGCGCGCGCCTTGCCGACGGTCTCCAGGTGCGCGTCCTTCGCGTTGGCGATGCAGCGATTGACGAGGAAACGCTCGTAGCACTGCGGCAGTTCCGCGGCGAGCGCGTCGTCGGCCTGCCGGCGCAGCGCCTTGGCCTCGTCGCGCAGCTTGGCGGCGCGCTCCAGCTCGGGGTTGGCCTCAGGGGCGGCGTCGGCGGCAAGGGCGCCGCCGCAGGCGAGGGCGAGCAGCAGGGGCAGGAACGCTGGCAGGTGAGGTGTTAGGCGAGGGGGCACGATGTCCGGCGTCGGTCGGGTTCGGGGATGCGTAGAATAACGCCTTTGCCCGAAGATGCGCTGACGTGATCCAGTTTCGCAACCTCCGCCTCGCCCGGGGCGCCAAAGTCCTCGTCGAATCCGCCTCCCTGCAGATCCACCCCGGCTGGCGGGTCGGCCTCACCGGCGCCAACGGTACCGGCAAGTCCAGCCTGTTCGCGCTGCTGCGCGGGCTGCTGCACCAGGACCAGGGCGACCTCGACATCCCCGCGGGCTGGCAGATCGCGCACGTCGCGCAGGAAACGCCGGCGCTGGCGAAGCCTGCGATCGAATACGTGCTCGACGGCGACGCCGAGCTGCGCGCGGTCGAGGCGAAGCTCGCCGCGGCCGAAGCGGCGCACGATGGCGCGCATATCGGAGAACTGCACGCGCGCCTGCACGAGATCGGCGGCTATGCATCGCGCGCCCGCGCGGCGGCGCTGCTCGACGGCCTGGGTTTCGTCGGCAACGACCCCGAGCGCCCCGTGTCGGACTTCTCCGGCGGCTGGCGCATGCGCCTGAACCTCGCGCAGGCGCTGATGTGCCGCTCCGACCTGCTGCTGCTCGACGAGCCGACCAACCACCTCGACCTCGACGCCGTGATCTGGCTGGAGCAGTGGCTGCGCGACTACCGCGGCACGCTGCTGCTGATCTCGCACGACCGCGAGTTCCTCGACGCCTGCATCACTCACATCGCCCACATCGAGCAGCAGCGCCTGACCCTCTACTCCGGCGGCTACTCGGACTTCGAGCGCCAGCGCGCCGAGCGCCTGGCGCAGCAGCAGGCGCTGTTCGAGAAGCAGCAGCGCGAGGTCGCGCACATCGAGAACTACATCCGCCGCTTCCGCGCCCAGGCCACCAAGGCCCGCCAGGCGCAGAGCCGCATCAAGGCGCTCGAGCGCATGGAGCGCATCGCCGCGGCGCACATCGACACCCCGTTCTCGTTCAGCTTCCGCGAAGGCCCGGCTGCGCCCGACCCGCTACTGCAGATCGAGGATGGCGCGGTGGCCTATGGCGAGCGCACCGTGCTCGACCGCATCCGTCTGACGCTTCGGCCGGGCGAGCGCGTGGGCCTGCTCGGGCGCAACGGCGCCGGCAAGTCCACGCTGATCAAGCTGCTGTCCGGTGAACTCCAACTCGCCGCGGGCAGCCGCAGCGAAGGCAAGGGCCTGGCGATCGGCTACTTCGCCCAGCACCAGCTCGAAACCCTGCGCCCGGAGGAATCCCCGCTGCAACACATGGTCCGCCTCGATCCGCGCGCCCGCGAGCAGGAGCTGCGCGACTACCTCGGAGGCTTCGACTTCCGCGGCGACGGCGTCGGCGGCACCTCGACGCCGGCGACCACGCCCTGCGGCCCGTTCTCTGGCGGCGAGAAGTCGCGCCTCGCGCTCGCGCTGATGATCTGGCAGCGCCCCAACCTGATGCTGCTCGACGAGCCGACCAACCACCTCGACCTCGAGATGCGCCACGCGCTCACGCTCGCGCTGCAGGACTACGAGGGCGGCATGGTGCTGGTGTCGCACGACCGGGCGCTCTTGCGTGCGACCTGCGACCGCTTCCTGCTCGTCGACGACGGCCGCATCCAGCCCTTCGACGGCGACCTCGACGACTACCGCGACTGGCTCGCGACGCGCCGCGCGCAGGCCGCCGAGGCCGCGAAGTGCCCCGACCGCGAGGCCGACAAGGCCGCACGCAAGGCCGACCGCGCGCAGTCCGCCGCGGAGCGCCAGGCACGGCTCGCGGCGCGCCGCCCGCTGGTGAAGGAGATCGACCAGATCGAGAAGAAGCTCGCCGGCTGGCAGGGCGAGAAGAAACTGCTCGACGCGCGCCTGTCGGACCCGACCCTGTATGCCGGCGGCGATTCCGCCCAGCTGCAGACCCTCCTCAAGCGCCAGGCGGAACTCGCCGGCTGGATCGACGAGGCGGAAATGCGCTGGCTGGAGATCTCGGAGGCGCTGGAGGCGCTGCCGGCGGATTGAACTGCCGCGTATCCGGCGTAGGGCGGGAGGAGCGCAGCGCATCCCGCCGGTCCGGGCGTCGGGGCATGATCGAGCGCCGCGTGGCGGGATACGCCTTCGGCTCCTCCCGCCCTACGGTTCGTTGCCGACAGGATTTGATCGCGTCCTACGCCACCGCGACCCAGCGCGCCGGGTCGATCTGCCACTGCGCGAAATCCTCGTGCTCGACCACCGCATCGCACGAGTCCGCGAGGTTCAGCTCGCGCGGCGTCGTGTAGCAGCGCTGCTTGAGGTCGAAGATCACCAGCACCCGCGGCTTGAGCAGATTGTCCGGGTTCTGCTCCTGCACCACGGCGAGCGCCCCGCTCTGCAGGCTCACGAGCGAGCCGGTCGGGTAGATGCCGATCGAGCGGATGAAGGCATGCACGAGCTTCGGTGCGAAGTGGAACTTGCTCCATTCGAGGAGCTTCCGCAACGCCAGCGTCGGCGGCATGCCCTTGTGGTACACGCGGTTCGAGGTGATCGCGTCATAGACGTCGACGATCGCGGCCATCTGCCCGTACAGGCTGATGCCGTCGCCCGCGAGGCGGTTGGGGTAGCCGCTGCCGTCGAAGCGTTCGTGGTGCTGCGCGGCGACCTCCAGCGCGATCTCGCTGATGCCGGGCGTGTCCTGCAAAATGATCTTGCTCTGCACGACGTGCGACTTCATCGCGTCAAACTCGGCGTCGGTGAGCTTGCCCGGCTTGTTGAGAATGTTTTCGGGCACCTTGGCCTTG
The DNA here is from genome assembly GCF_045689615.1 of Aromatoleum evansii. NCBI lineage: Bacteria > Pseudomonadati > Pseudomonadota > Betaproteobacteria > Rhodocyclales > Rhodocyclaceae > Aromatoleum > Aromatoleum evansii. The sequence goes on along the minus strand of NZ_CP141259.1, from coordinate 5,145,835 downwards.
CCGACGTCGTGCAGCAGTGCGCCGATCGAGATCTCGCGGATCACCTCGCGCGGCAGCTCCAGCGTGCGCGCGAAGCACGTCATCAGCGCGCATACCGACACCGAATGCATGAAGGTGTAGTCGTCGTGGTCCTTCAGGTGCAGCAGCGGCAGCAGCGCGTCCGACTTGCGGAACACCGACGCGACGATGTTCTCGACCAGCGGTTCGATCTGCTCCACCTCGATCTGCTTGCCCAGCCGGATGTCGCCCATCATGTCGCGCACGATGCGCCGCGCTTCCCCATGCAGCCGCCGCGCGCGGTAACGCTCGGCCTCGGGCGAGATCGCCAGCTCCTCCGCCGGCCGCGTCGTCGCGATGCGGTCCAGCGTCGCGTCGACTTCGCGCGCGGCTTCCTCCGCACTCGGCGCATCGGCCACGTCGCCGCCGCGCGCCGTGTCGATGTAGATCTCGCGCACGCCGGTCGCACGCACGCGCGCCAGCGTCGCCGCGTCCTTGACGAGGAAGCGGCTGAGCACGAAGTCGTGGTCGATCCAGTCGCAGTTCAGGTCGTGGATGAACATGCCCCGCGCGAGCTGGTCGATGCGAATGAGTTTGATCATTGGCGGGATGCGCGGCGCGACTGCGCGTGGTTGGTCGGGCAGATGCCATTTATACCGCATATCGGCGGCGCCGCGCGACCGCGGCTGTGCGACGCTTCGTCCGCAGCCGGGGCCCGAATGCGGGCTTTTTGCGGCTAAAGTGGCGCATGGGAGCCCGTCGTGCCCCCGCGCAACCCTTGTCCCGAGGATTCCGCATGCCCGCTGCCCTCCCGCTCGACCTGCCGGCCCTGCTCGCCGCGCGCGAGCGCATCCGCGACGCCATCCTGCGCACCGTGCAGTGGCAGAACGACCCGCTCTCCGAGGAGCTGGGGGTGCCGCTGCGCCTCAAGCTCGAGAACCTGCAGCGCACCGGCTCGTTCAAGCTACGCGGCGCCACGCACAAGATCGGCCGCCTGCTGGCCGGCAAGAATCCGCCTATCGGCGTCGTCGCCGCCTCTGCCGGCAACCACGCGCAGGGGGTGGCACGCGCGGCGGCGCAGAGCGGGCTGCGCGCCGTCGTGTTCATGCCGGTGAACGCGCCGCTGACGAAGATCCAGTCCTGCCGCAAGCTCGGCGCCGACGTGCGCCTGGTCGGCGAGACGCTGGAAGCGGCGACGGACGAGGCGACGAAACTCGCCAAGGCCGAAGGCCTCGCCTTCCTCCATCCCTACGACGACTGGGACGTGATCGCCGGGCAGGCGAGCTGCGGCCTGGAGATGCTGGAGGACGCGCCGGACACGACAGTCGCGATCGTGCCGCTGGGCGGCGGCGGCCTGATCTCGGGCATCGCCTTGGCGCTCAAGCTGCAGAACCCGGCGATCCGCGTGATCGGGGTGCAGACCGAGGCGGTCGCGCCGTGGCGCAGCTACCTGCGCGACGGTGCGTTGGAGGAGGTGCCGCCGGGCGCGCACACGATCGCCGACGGCATCAAGGTGAAGCGCCCCGGCAAGCTCACGCGCCAGGTCATCGCACGCTACGTCGATGAGATCGTGACCGTGGACGACAACGCGATCGCCGAGGCCATCGTGACGCTGCTCGAACGCACGCGCACGATAGGCGAAGGGGCAGGCGTCGTCGGGCTCGCCGCGCTGATGCAGAAGAAGATCGCGCTGCGCGCGGACGACCGCGCTGTGGTCGTGATCTCCGGCGGCAACGTCGACATGACGCTGGTGGGGCGCTCGATCGACTACGGCCTCGCCTCCAGCGGACGGCTGATGTGCGTCGCGGTGACGATCTCCGACGCGCCGGGCCAGCTGCTCTCGGTGCTCAAGACGGTCGCCGACCTGGGGATGAACGTGCGCCACGTCGAACATCGGCGCGGCGAACTGCACGTGCCCGTGGGCATGACCGAGGTGATCCTGCAGATGGAGACGCGCGACTTCGAGCATCAGGACGAACTGCGCGCGCATTTCGCGCAGCAGGGCCTGCGCGTGCGCAACCTGCTGGCCGGCTGAGCGGAAAAGAAAAACGGGACGACCGGAGGCCGTCCCGCCAAATGGCCTCCATCGGGGCCAAGGGTTACGCATTTAGCCCTGCCATTATAGGGCCATATCACCCAGACCGCTGGCCTTCTAATAGGTTCCCGGTAGATTAAATTTTTTGAACGATGACGGTTCCGCGTGCGGCGGCGGGGTGGTCGGCGACTGCTAGAATCCGGGGTTCATTTATTCGCCGAAACAGGAAGCTTGCCGTGCAGATCGTCTGTCTCGACCTTGAAGGTGTGCTGGTTCCCGAAATCTGGATCGAATTCGCCGAGCGTACCGGCATCCCGGAGCTACGCCGCACGACGCGCGACGAGCCGAACTACGACACGCTGATGAAGTACCGGCTCAACATCCTTGCCGAGCGCAAGCTGGGCCTGCCCGACATCCAGGACGTGATCGCCAGCATGGGCCCGATGGCCGGTGCGCGCGACTTCCTCGACGACCTGCGCGAGAGCTACCAGGTCGTGATCCTCTCCGACACCTTCCAGGAATTCGCCAAGCCGCTGATGAAGCAGCTCGGCTGGCCGACCCTGCTGTGCCACCGCCTCGAGGCCGACGCGAACGGCGTGCTGGTGAACTACCACCTGCGCATGCCCGACCAGAAGCGCGAGGCCGTCAAGCGCTTCAAGGAGCTGAACCTCAAGGTCGTCGCCGCGGGCGACTCGTACAACGACACCGCGATGCTCGGCGAGGCGCACGGCGGCATCCTGTTCCATCCGCCCGAGAACGTGATCCGCGAATTCCCGCAGTTCCCGGTGACGCGCAGCTATGCCGAGCTGCGCCGCGAGATCGACAAGGCGTTCGCGCGCGTCGCGTAATCCGATGCATCGCGACCGCTTCTACACCCTGTCGGCGTCCTGCCCCGACCGCGTCGGCATCGTCGCGCGCGTGTCGGGCTTCGTCGCCGAGCACCGCGGCTGGATTCTCGAGACCTCGCTGCACGCCGAACCGCCGGAGGAGGGCGAGGCGGTCGGCCGCTACTTCATGCGCATCGAGATCAAGGCCGACTCGCTGCCCTTCCACCTCGCCGAGTTCCGCGAGCGCTTCCGCCCCATCGCCGAAGAGCTGGAGATGGAGTGGAGCATCACCGACTCGGCGGTGAAGAAGCGCGTCGTCGTGCTGGTGTCGAAGCAGGAGCACTGCCTTTACGATCTGCTCGCGCGCTGGCAGTCGAAGGAGCTGGACATCGAGATCCCGTGCGTGATCTCCAACCACGACACCTTCCGCGGCTTCGTCGAGTGGCACGGCATCCCCTTCCATCACGTGCCGGTCACCCCGGACAACAAGGTCTCGGCGTATGCGGAGGTGCGGCGCATCGTCGAGGAGGTGCGCGGCGACACCATCGTGCTCGCGCGCTACATGCAGGTGCTGTCGCCGGAGCTGTGCGCCGCGTACCCGGGGCGCATCATCAACATCCACCACAGCTTCCTGCCCAGCTTCGTCGGCGCGAAGCCCTATCACCAGGCCTGGAAGAAGGGTGTGAAGCTGATCGGTGCGACCTGCCACTATGTCACCTCGGAACTCGATCAGGGGCCGATCATCGAGCAGGACGTGATCCGCATCGACCACTCCGACTCGGTCGAGGACATGGTGCGCTACGGCAAGGACATCGAGAAGACCGTGCTCGCGCGCGGGCTGCGCTACCACCTCGAAGGGCGCGTGCTGCTGCACGGCAACAAGACGGTGGTGTTCCGCTGATTGCGGCGGGGCGCCTGCCGGCGTCCCTCCGCTGCAAGGCGCGCCTCAGGCGGTGCGGAAGTTACCCACGACCTGACGCAGCGAATCCGCGGTGTGCGCCGAATCTTCGGCCGCCGCGGCCATCTCGGCGATCGTCGCGCTGGTGTGCTCGACCGCCTGCGAGATGGCTTCCATGCCGTTGGCGGTCTGCTCGGCGACGATGCGCTGCTCCCTCGTGGAGTGCGCGATGTCTTCCGACAGCGCCGAGACGCGCCCCGCCGCGTCGACGATCTGCATGAACGCTTCCTCGAGCCGGCCGATCTTGTCGGCGTCCTCGGCGACGTCCGCATCGACTGCGCGCATGGCCTGCACCGCGCTCGTCGCCTGCTGTTCCACGGCCTGCACGATGTTCGCGATCTCGGCCGTGCTGTGGCCGGTGCGCTCGGCGAGCTTGCGCACTTCGTCGGCGACCACCGCGAAGCCGCGCCCGGCCTCGCCCGCGCGCGCCGCCTCGATCGCCGCATTGAGCGCGAGGAGGTTCGTCTGGTCGGCAATCTCGCGGATCACTGTGGAGATGGCGTTGATCTGCTGGATGGACGAGGACAGCGCGTTCACCGCCTGCGTCGCTTCGACCGAGGCATGCCGGGCGCGGTCGGTGGCGACGCGGCTCTCGCGCATCAGCCGGCCGCCGCGCTCGGCGGCCTCGTTGGCGCGGGTCGCCGCGTCGGACACCTGCGCCGAACCGGTCGAGATTTCGCCCACGGAGACCGTCAACTGCTGCATCGCGGCGGTCATCTTCATGACCTCGTCGGACTGAACCTGCGCGCGGTCGTGGATGTCGCGCGCGCTCGCGCGCACGTTCTCGGACGCTTCGGCGACGCGGTCGGAACCCTGGCGAACCTGGGCCAGCGTCCGGCACAGGGTTTCGAGCGAAGCATTGATGGCGCGCGCCATTTCCCCCAGCTCGTCGCCGCTGTGCACGGTGCTCTTGGCCGTCAGGTCTCCCCGGGCGACCTGCGCCAGGGCGTGCTGCACGTCGGCGACGGGGCGGGTGATGGCGCGGATGATCAGCGTGGTGAAGATCGCGAGCAGAACGACGGCACTGCCGACGAGGATCGTGGCATAGCGGTTCAGTTCGCGCTCCATGCGCGCGGCTTCATGATAGACCTGCTCCACCTCCTGGGTGCGCAGGGCGAGGAGTTCCGCGAGCGGTTTGGAGACGCTGGTGATGACCGGCGGCCAGTCGTCCTCGAGGATGCCGGTGAGCAGTTCCTTGTCGTTGCTCGCCGAGTAGGCCGCGTCGAGCTTGGCGAAGAGTGCGGGCAGGGTCGCGAGGCCCTGTTCGAGCTTCTCGGTCAGCGCGAGTTCGGCCGTTTCGTCGGCGCCTGTCGCGGACATCTGGCGGTATTCGGCCCACAATCCGGGCAGCGACTCGCGTACTTCGGCGAGATGGCGGCGCGAGCCGGGCGCGGGCATCTGGTCGGTGATCACCCCGGCGATGCGGAAGCGCACCTCGCCGAGCTGGTCGCTCACCGCCTGGATCTTGCGCAGCGGGAGGGCGTTTTCTTCATACACCCGGCGCAGTGCCTCGGTCGAGGACGCGTTGCCGTAGAAGAGCATGGCCGCGATGGCGACGATCATCGCGAGTGCGAAGGCCGCCAGGGCGTAGAGTTTCGCTTTCAGCGAGAGGGTGGTGCGCATCGGTATTCCTTGCAAAGCCGCAGGTTGCGCCGCGACGGGCGCAGCCTGCGCTTCGCCCGTGCTGCGCCTTACTTGACCGGGAGGCCCTTGGCCTTCCAGCCGGGCAGGCCGTCGCGCAGCCAGTTCACCTTGGTGTGGCCGGCCTTCATCGCGGCAATCGACAGCTTGTAGCTCTTCCAGCAGTCGTGGCCGTTGCAGTAGGTCACGATGGGCTTGGCCTTGTCGCTCGGCAGCTTGGCCAGGTCGACGCTGTCGGCGGAGGAGTCGAAGTCCGGCTTCTTCTCGCTCTTTTCCTTGTACGGTACGTTGATGGCGCCGTCGATATGGCCTTCGGCATATTCGGCCGCCGAGCGCGCGTCGATGACGACCGCGCCCTTCGATTGCAGATCGCGGGCCTGCTCGGGCGTGACCACCGTTGCGCCGGCCAAGCTGGTCGGGTTGTCGACGGCATGCGCGGCAACGGCCGTGAAGGAGAGCAGCGTGGCGGCGGCGATGCGTGAAAGGATGCGGATCATGGAACCCTCGGCGTGTGTAAGAAAAAGTAAGCAACTAAGTATATTCGAATAGTAATACCTATTTCGCGGTAGTGGCAATGCTGGGCCCGGTGTTTGCCGGGGTGAACGAAAACGGGCGCCCCCGAAGGGGCGCCCGTTGCAGGACCGGACGAGGGAGCGATCCGGAGATGGTCAGATGTGGTAGGCCGTTTCGCCGTGGGCCGTGATGTCGAGGCCTTCGCGTTCCTCTTCTTCCGGCACGCGCAGGCCGATCAGCACATCGACGATCTTGTAGGCGACCACCGACACGACGCCCGACCACACGATCGCGACCACCACGCCCCAGATCTGGCTGGTGACCTGCGCCGAGGTCGAGAACGGCGCGACCGCATTGGCGACGTAGTCATACACGCCGACGCCGCCGAGGTCCGGGTTGGCGAACACGCCGGTCAGGATCGCGCCGAGGATGCCGCCCACGCCATGCACGCCGAACACGTCGAGCGCGTCGTCGGCGCCGAGCATGCGCTTGAGGCCATTCACACCCCACAGGCAGATCACGCCGGCGAGCAGACCGATCACCAGCGCGCCCATCGGGCCGACCCAGCCGCAGGCCGGGGTGATCGCCACCAGGCCCGACACCGCGCCCGAGGCCGCACCCAGCAGCGAGGGCTTGCCCTTCATCAGCCATTCCGCAACCATCCAGGACATCGCCGCCATGCCGGTCGCGACCATCGTGTTGAGGAAGGCGAGCGCGGTGAGGCCGTTGGCTTCGAGGTTGGAGCCGGCGTTGAAGCCGAACCAGCCGATCCACAGCATCGACGCACCGACCATGGTCAGCGTCAGCGAGTGCGGGGCCATCGATTCGCGGCCGTAGCCGATGCGCTTGCCGATCATGAAGGCGCCAACGAGACCCGCGATCGCCGCGTTGATGTGCACCACGGTGCCGCCGGCGAAGTCGAGCGCGCCCTTCTGGAACAGGAAGCCTGCGGTCGCAGCGGCGGCTTCACCCGCGGCGGCATCCACGTAGGCATCCGGGCCCGCCCAGTACCACACCATGTGGGCCATCGGCAGGTAGGAGAAGGTGAACCACAGCACCATGAACAGCAGGACCGCGGAGAACTTCATGCGTTCGGCGAAGGCGCCGACGATCAGCGCCGGGGTGATCGCCGCGAAGGTCGCCTGGAAGATGATGTAGGCGAACTCGGGGATCGCGACGCCCTTGCTGAAGGTCGCGGCGACCGAATCGACCGTCACGCCGCTGAGGAAGGCCTTCGATAGCCCGCCGATGAAGGCGTTGCCCTCGGTGAAGGCGAGGCTGTAGCCGTATACGAACCACAGCACGATCATCAGCGAGAAGATCACGAAGACCTGCATCAGCACCGACAGCATGTTCTTCGAGCGCACCAGGCCGCCGTAGAACAGCGCGAGGCCCGGGATCACCATGAAGGCGACCAGCGCGGTGGAGGTCAGCATCCAGGCGGTGTCGCCCTTGTTGACCGTGGGGGCCGGCGCCGCGGCGGCTTCGGGCGCGGCTTCAGCGGCTGCGTCGGCGACCGCGGTGATGGCCTCGGCCGCAGCCGGGGCATCCTCGGCGCTGGCGAGCCCGGCGAAGCCGAGCGCCAGGACCGCAAGCAGGACAGCAAACAGTTTTTTCATGGTGTTCTCCCTTACAGCGCTTCGGCGCCCGTTTCGCCGGTGCGGATGCGGATGGCCTGCTCGAGGTCGAAGACGAAGATCTTGCCGTCGCCGATCTTGCCGGTGGCGGCGGACTTCTCGATCGCCTCGATCACCTGATCGAGCAGCTCGGTGCGCACGGCGGCCTCGATCTTCACCTTGGGCAGGAAGTCGACGACGTACTCGGCGCCGCGGTAGAGCTCGGTGTGACCCTTCTGCCGGCCGAAACCCTTGACCTCGGTGACGGTGATGCCCTGCACGCCGATCGCCGAGAGGGCCTCGCGCACTTCGTCGAGCTTGAAGGGCTTGATGATGGCGGTGACGAATTTCATGATGCTTTCCTTTCAGTGTTGCGGGGCCGGAGCCCCGCGGCGTTGCAGGCTCAGAAGGTCTTGCTGAGGCTTACGACGTAGCGGCCGTCGGCGTCGAAGTCGCTCTTGTCCTTCATGTTGGTATCCACGTAGTGCAGGCCGAGCGTGACGCCCGCGACGGCCTGGCTCACGCCGACCTTCCAGTCGGAGTAGGACTCGGCCGGGCCGGCGATCATCTGGTGGCCGACGTGGGCGTTGAGCGTCGTGCCCGGGATCACCTCGTAGGCGGCCGACAGGTCGAAGTACTGGCTGCCCTTGGAGTCCGGCGCGCCAAACAGGTTGGTGAAGGAGTTCGAGTACTTGAAGGACAGGAACTGCCACGACAGGCCGACGTAGCCTTCCAGCGTGTTCGGGTTCTTCAGGCCGATCGTGTTGCGCCAGCTCGAGTCGAATTCGCCCGGATAGACATACTGCAGCAGGCCGACGTCGTAGCCGATGTCGCCGATCGTGCCCTTGTAGCCGCCGTAGACGTCCAGCTCGAGGCTGTTGCCCGAGTTCTCGCCGGTGCCGCGCTCGAGGTCGCTCAGCCAGGACACGTTCGAGCCCCACACGCCGATGTAAAGGCCGCTCGAATGCGCATAATCGAAGCCGCCCTGCAGCGCCGGCTTCTCGTCGGTCTGGCTGATGCCGCGGTAGGCATAGTCGGAGACGAGGGCGACGTTCGCGGCGATCGGGCTGTCGCCGGCGGCGGCCGTGCCGGAGGCGATTAGCGGGAGGGCTGCTGCAACGGCCAGGGCGATGATGCGCTTGTGCATGGTGTTGCTCCTTGATGGTTGGTGTTTGATTGCTGGCGAGTCCTCCTTTGCATGCGGCGTGCCAAGTTGCGGAAACGGTAGCGCAAGATATTGTTTAGAAAAGAAAAAAGCTGTTTTGGAGCGGCGTTGCGCACGGAATTTTGTGCACTTGCAGCAGAGTGTCTGCGCACGAAATGCACCTCCATGGTGCGTTCTAGTCGATTTCGTGGTGCGTGACGTCCCAGGCAGCCGGGCCGCACACCGGAATGGGGCGCGGCGGGCGTCCGTCCGTACTCGCTCCCGCGCCCGTGCTAGACTTTTGCTCTTCGCTTACGCACCAGAGGTATCTACATGGCAGGCCCCCGCTTCCTCGACGAGATCGGTGCCAAGTTGTCCGAACTCGCCGCGAGCAATCCCGCGAAAGACTTCGAAAAGAACGCCAAGGCCCTGCTCGGCAGCGCCTTCGGCAAGCTCGATCTGGTCACGCGCGAAGAATTCGACGTGCAGCGCGAGGTGCTCGCGCACGCGCGCCAGAAGCTCGCCGAACTGGAAGACCGCGTCGCCACGCTGGAATCCGAACTCGCACGCGCTCGCGCCGACCGCGACGAGGAGTGAGAGCCTTCCCCATGGCTTGAGCATGCCTTGGCTTGCCCGGCGCTCAATCTCACGAGCAGCCGAACCGTGCTTTTCGTGGGAGCAACTGTGTGGGAGCGGCTTCAGCCGCGAAGCAGCGGTGTTGCGCAGTGATCCGCCGATTCGCGGCTGAAGCCGCTCCCACATCGGCCCACTGCGCCCGACAGACGTGTGCCGTGTTGCACGACTGGACGTGATGCCGCTGCCCTGCTTAGCTATTTGTCATCGCCTCCGGTAGACTGCGTGCAGTCCATTCCGGAGGTACCGATGTCGCTGGCTCTCGTACGCACCAGGGCGCTCGCGGGCATGGGCGCGCCCGAGGTGACGGTGGAAGTCCATCTCGCCAACGGCCTGCCCGCATTCAACCTGGTCGGCCTGCCCGACACCGAAGTCCGCGAGGCGCGCGAACGCGTGCGCGCCGCGATCGCGACTTCGCAGTTCGAATTCCCGCAACGCCGCATCACCGTCAATCTCGCACCCGCCGACCTGCCCAAGGAGGGCGGGCGCTTCGACCTGCCGATCGCGCTGGGCATTCTCGTTGCGTCGGGCCAGGTCGATGCGGCGGGGCTCGCGAAGCATGAGTTCGTCGGTGAGCTATCGCTCGACGGCAGCCTGCGCGCGGTGCGCGGCGGCCTCGCGATGGCGCTGGAGAGTGGCCGCAGCGGCCGCGCGCTGGTGCTGCCCGCCGCGAACGCAGACGAGGCGGCGCTCGCACGCGGCGCCAGCGTGCTGCCCGCGACGAGCCTGCTGGCGGTGTGCGCGCATCTCAACGGCCATACGCCGCTCGCGCGCCGGCTGCCGCCACCCCTCGCGGAAGGGCGCGAGGACGAACCCGATCTCGCCGAGGTGAAGGGGCAGCTGCAAGCCCGGCGCGCCCTCGAGGTTGCCGCGGCCGGGGCGCATTCGCTGTTGATGTTCGGCCCGCCCGGCACCGGCAAGTCCATGCTCGCGCGTCGCCTGCCGAGCCTGTTGCCGCCGCTCGACGAGGGGGAGGCGATCGAGAGTGCGTCGATCCAGTCGCTGGAAGGCGGTTTCGATGCCCGCCGCTGGGGCCGTCGGCCGTACCGCGCGCCGCACCACTCGGCGTCCGCGCCGGCGCTCGTGGGCGGCGGCGCGAACCCGAAGCCGGGCGAGATCAGCCTCGCCCACCATGGCGTGCTGTTCCTCGATGAACTTCCGGAATTCGACCGCCGCGTGCTCGAGGCGCTGCGCGAGCCGCTGGAGACCGGCACCGTGACGGTGTCGCGCGCACGGCAGCGGGCCGAGTTTCCCGCGCGCTTCCAACTCGTCGCGGCGATGAATCCCTGCCCCTGCGGCCACGCGGGGGACAAGGGCGGACGCTGCCGCTGCACGCCCGACCAGGTCGCGCGCTACCGCGGACGCCTGTCGGGGCCGCTGCTCGATCGCATGGACCTCGTCATCGAGGTGCCGCTGCTCGACCATGGGGAGATGACCGCGCAGCCGGCCGGCGAACCCAGCGCGACCGTGCGCGAGCGCGTCGTGCAGGCCCGGGCGGTGCAACGGGAACGGCAGGGCGGGGCAAATAGCCACCTCGCGCCGGGGCGCGTCGATGCGCTGTGTGCGCCCGACTCTCAGGGCAAGGCGCTGCTCGATCAGGCGATCCGGCGGCTGAACCTGTCCGCACGCGGGTATCATCGCATCCTGAAGGTCGCCCGCACGATCGCGGACCTGGCCGGCGCCGAGCGCGTCGGTCCGGCGCATCTGGCCGAGGCGATCCAGTACCGGCGCGGCCTCGATCCCCGCTGACGCGGCCCCGCGGGGGACGCAGACGCGGCAGGGGCGCACGGTAGCCAATAACAAGACGCCCCAGAGATTCCCCTGATGCCCGCCACTTCGCCCTGGCTAGCGTTTGTCCTCGCCGCGCTCGCCGCCATCGGGCCGTTTTCCATCGACACCTACCTGCCGGCCTTCGGCGCGATGGGCGCAGAGCTCGGCGCATCGCAGCTGCAGATCCAGCAGACGCTGACCGCCTACATGGCGACTTTTGCCTTCATGGTGCTGTGGCATGGTGCGCTCGCCGACCATTTCGGCCGCCGCCACGTGCTCATCGCCGGCAGCGTGCTGTTCGCGCTGGCCTCGCTGGTGTGTGCGCTGGCGCCGTCGATCGAATGGCTGTGGGTGGGCCGCGCGCTGCAGGGCATGGTCGGCGGCGCGGGCATGGTGGTCGGGCGGGCGGTGATCCGCGACCTGTTCGACGGGGCGCACGCGCAGCGGCTGATGTCGCGCGTGATGCTGATCTTCGGCGTCGCGCCGGCGATCGCGCCCATCATCGGCGGGCTGCTGCTGGCCGCGGCGGGCTGGCGGGCGATCTTCTTCTTCCTCGCCTTCTTCGGCGCGCTGCTGGCCTTCCTCACCTGGCGCTTCCTGCCCGAGACGTTGCTCGCCGAGCACCGCCATCCGCTGCATCCGGTGCTGCTCGCGCGCGCCTACCGGCGGGTGCTGGGCAGCGGTGCCTTCGTGCTGCTCAGCGCGGCGGCGGCGTTCAACTTCAACGGCTTCTTCCTCTACGTGTTGTCGGCGCCGGCCTTCCTGATGCAGCACCTGGGCCTCAGCGCCCAGCAGTTCGGCTGGCTGTTCATTCCATCGGTCATCGGCATGAGCGCCGGTTCCGCATTGTCGGAGCGGGTGGCCGGACGCTGGCATGTGCGCCGCACGGTGGTGGTCGGCATGGCCATCATGGCGACGGCGGCGCTCGCCAACCTGCTCGTCGCGACCTTGCTGCCGCCCGGCCTGCCGCAGTCGGTGCTGCCCATCATGCTGTACACCTTCGGCATGGCGCTGTCGATGCCGAGCATGACGCTGCTGGCGCTGGAGCTGTTTCCCTCGCATCGCGGCCTGGCGTCGAGCTGCCAGAGCTTCCTGCAGGTCGGGATCAATTCGAGCATCGCCGGCATCTTCGCGCCCATGCTGTGGCATTCGCCGCTGACGCTGGCTGCGGGCATGGCGGGCTTCCTGACGCTGGGCGGCGTCGGCTTCGTCGCATGGTGCCGGCGCGCAGGCGGCTGCATGCGCTGAGGCGTCGTGTGCTGCGCGGCAGCACGCCGGGCCGGCTGCAGGTACATAACCATAATGACGAGATGGAATTGCAGAAAATCATGATCTCCGCTTCATGATCCTGCCGTGTCGCGCCGGGGCGCACGTGTCGATGATGTCGACATGTTCGCAGGCGTGGCCCGGAGGGGAATGGAATGGATTTCGTGATGCCGCAGCTGGCCGTGGGAAGCCGCGCCGATGCCGCCGACGGCGCCGCGCTGCGGACGGCAGGCATCGACACGCTGCTGTCGCTGGCGCCGCTGGCGCGCCCGGCGGAGGTGGCGCTGCAGCTGGGGCTGGCAGTGGCCGACCGCGTCGCGCTGCCCGCCGCGACGATCCGCGAGGCCGCGGCCTTCCTCGCTGGCCGTATCGCCGCAGGGCACCGGGTGCTGATGCACTGCGAGCAGGGTATCTCGCGCTCGCCGGCGCTGGCCGCCTGTTTCCTGCACGAATACCTCGGCCTGCCGCTCGACGAGTCCTTCGCGAGGGTGCGCGCAGCGCGGCCACAGGCCGAACCCCATCCTGCGCTGGTCGCGTCGATCCGTGCGCATTACGCCGGCGCGGACCTGCCGGGCGTGGATCTCTCCGGCAACGAGAATCCTGTCGGACCCTCGCCCGCGGCGCGCACCGCGATCCTCCGTGCGAGCGCGGGCCTGCATCGCTATCCGGCGGCCGACAGCGGCGTATTGCGCGACGCGCTGGCCCGCCGGCTGGGACTTTCGGCCGCGCAGATCGTCATCGGCAACGGCGCGTGCGACCTGATCGACCTCGCGCTGCGCGCCTTCGCCGGTGCCGGCGGCGAGGTGCTGATCCCCGATCCGGCCTTTCCCGCCTACCGCTCGGCCGCCGCTCGCGCCCGTGCGCGTGTCGTCACGGTCCCGCTCGCGGGAAGCTGCTACGCGGTCGCGGAATACCTCGCGCGCCTGACGCCCGCGACCCGCCTCGTGATCGTCGCATCGCCGCACAACCCGACTGGAACGCTGATGGCGCCCGCCGACTGGGCGCGCCTGCGTGATGCCTTGCCCGACGGGGCCGTGCTGCTGCTCGACGAGGCCTACCGTGACTACGCCGAGGGGCATGATCTGATCGATGCGGCGGCGGACGTGCGGCGCGGCGCACCGGTGCTGGCGCTGCGCTCGTTGTCAAAGGTCGAGGGGCTCGCGGGCCTGCGCGTCGGCTACGGCTTCGCGCCCGAGGCGCTGGTGCGGCGGCTGGCCGCACTGTGTCCGCAGTACCACGTCGGGTCGCTGGCGCAGGCCGCGGCGCTCGCGGCGCTGGCGGACGACGCGCACCGCCGTGCCAGCGTCGCCGCCAATGCGCGCGGGCGGGCGGTGCTGATGGCGGGGCTCAGGCGCCTGGGTGTCGAGTTCGTGCCTTCGGCGGCGAACTTCGTATTGCTGCGCGCGCCGCGCGAGGCGCTCGCCCGCCTGGCGCAACGCGGCGTCGCGGTGAAGTGCATGGCCCGCTACGGCCTGCCGGACCACATCCGCGTGAGCGTCGGCCTGCCTTCCGAGAACGCGCGCTTCCTCGCCGCGCTGGGCGAGCTGCTGCGCGAAGACCATGAATGCCGGGCAGCGATCCCGGCCTGAAGGAGACGTGAAGATGGTGATGATGATGGCCCCCGGCGGCACGCTGGAGATGGCGAAGACGGTGCTCGACGAGGGCGCGGACGCGGTGTACGTCGGCGTGGTCGGCTGGAGCCGGCGCGGTGCGCAGGACGAGCTCAACGACGACGAGATCCGCCACACGATCGACTACGCGCTCGCGCGCGGCAAGGAGGTGCGTGTGGTCGTGAACACGCTGCCGAGCTCGACCGAGCTGCCGATGTTCGTCGAGCGCGTCGAGCGCTATGCGGGCTGGGGCGCGCAGGGCTTCATGATCAGCGACCTCGGCGCGATGCGGCTGGTGAAGGAGCGCCTGCCGCACGTGAACGTGCATACCAGCGTCGGTTGCGGCATCACCAACTACGAGGACGTGCGCTTCCTGCGCGAACTCGGCGCGGACTACGTCGTTCTGCCGTATCGCCTGTCGGTGGAGGAGATCCGCCAGATCAAGGGCGCGGGCAAGGTCGGCATCGAGGTCTTCCTGTTCAAGACCCCCTCGGGCGGCAAGATCTGTCCGGGGAAATGCAACATGAGCAGCTATTTCAGCTTCCGCCGCTGGCTCGACACCGAGGGCAAGGACCACTTCTTCGGCTCGGCCTCGCGCGGCGGCGACTGCCTGCGGGTGTGCCAGACGGAGTGGAACTTCAACGTCGACGACATCGATTACCGCATGCCGATGACGATCAAGACCAACCCGGCGCTGTGGCTGGAGGAGCTGCCGGACTACCTCGCCGCCGGCGTCGACTGCCTGAAGGTGCCCGGGCGCGACCGTTCGGCGGTGCTCGTGCGCGACATCGTGCGCGTATATCGGCGCGCGGTCGACACGATCCTCGAATCGGACCGCCCGGATCTTTCCGTATTCGCGTCCGAGCTCGAGATCCTGCGCGGGCGCTGGATGACCGAGCGCGCCAAGCGCGACAACCGCCTGCTGCGCCAGGCGATCGACGAATCCCGGCGCGTCGCCGCCGCTTAAGCCAATACCCCCTGCGAGGAGACCACACATGTTCGAACTATCCACCGACGTCGGCAACCTGAAGGAACTGCGCGAGGGCGATTTCTCGGCCTACGACGCGATCTACCTCGGCGATTTCTCCTGCCCCGAGTATCCGAACAACTTCAGCTCGCACGCGGAGCTGCTCGAAGCCGGGTTGCAGCACGTCCATGCGAACGGCCAGAAGGCCTACCTGCGTCTCTATGCAGTGCCCGGCAACGACGATCTCGACTGGGTCGGCGACGTCATCGACACCGCACTCCAGCTGCCCTTCGACGCGCTGGAGGTGCATAACCTCGGCGTGCTGCGCATGCTGCGCGAGCGCGGCTGCACGGCGCCGATCCACCTTGGGGTGTTCGGCAACCTGTACACGCACGAGACCGCGAAGGTGCTCAAGGACCACGGCGTGACGCGGGTGTATCCCAACCCGGAACTGTCGCTCGACGAGGTACGCTACATCGCCGAGCACGCCGACATCGAGGTGCTGGTGCCGGTGCACGGCAAGATCCCGCTGGTGATCTCGGAGACCTGCTTCATCCTCGAGCACAGCGAGGAGGGTGCCGAGGGCGGCTGCGGCGAGGGCAGCTGTTCCTACCAATGCACGCAGGAGCACTGGCTCAAGCGCGGCCGCGACGACGGCAGCCGCGCCGACTGGTCGCTCAAGGACACCGGGCGCATGACGCTGTCGGGCAAGGACCTGTGCATGGTCGAGCATGGCGAGCGGCTTGCGGGCATGGGCTTGAAGCACTTCTACGTGCATAACAAGGGCGAGGCGCCGGGCTATGCGGCGGCCGTCGGGCACATCTATCGCGACGCGCTGGCGCGTGCCTTCGCCGGCGAGGCCGTGGGGGATTTCGCGCCGGCGCTGGATACGCTCGCCGGCCTCGCGCGCGAAGGCCTGTGCAACGGCTATTACTTCGAAGGCGCGGGCCAGCGCTACATCGGACGCGACAGATGATCGCCAGGCTGCTCGCCCCGGCCGGTTCGCTCGAGATGGCGCACGCGGCGGTCGACCAGGGCGCCGACATCCTCTACGTCGGCCCGCTCGGTTTCTCGCGCCGGCCCTACGAATCCGAGATGAGCGACGACGCGATCCGCGAGGCCGCCGCCTACGCGCGCAGCCGTGGCGCGGAGCTGCGGGTCGTGCTCAACACCTTCCCGACGCCCTACGACTTCGACCGCTTCGTCGACAAGGCGCTGCGCTATGCAGCCGACGGCGCCTCGGGTTTCATCGTCACCGACATCGGCCTGCTCCGCGCGCTGCGCCGCGAGATCCCGGACACGGTGCTGCATGTGAGCATCGGCAGCGGCATCAGCAACCTCGCCGATGCCGCCTTCTACCGCGACGCCGGCGCCGACGTGATCATCCTGCCCTACCGCTGGGACGTTGCCGAGATCGAATCCGTGCGCCGCGCGAGCGACATCGGGCTGGAGACCTTCCTGTTCGAGACGGTGCAGACCGGCAAGCTGTGCCCCGGCAAATGCATCATGAGCAGCTACCTGCGCTTTCGCGACTGGAAGGAGGTCGAGGGCAGTCGCGACTTCCACGGCAGCGCGAACCGCGGCGCGAAGGAGTGCTACCGCGTGTGCCAGGCCAACTGGGAATTCGGCGCGGTGGGGGGCGATCCTGTCGAGATCAAGCTGCGCCGCGACGCGCGCCTGATGCTCGCTCAGCTGCCGGCCTTCGTCGCGGCCGGCGTCAGCTGCTTCAAGCTCTCCGGGCGCGAACGGCCGGTCGGCATGATCCGCGACCTCGTGCGCTTCTACCGCCGCGCGATCGACGAGGTCGCCGACGGCGCGACCGATCTCGGCCACCACGCCGCCGAGCTCGCCGAACTGCGCGGGCGCTGGGTGCGCGAAAAGGCGAAGCGTGTCGATACCCTGATGGATCGGGCGGCGAGCTATGTGGCCTGAGCCGGCATTTGCGGCCGACCACGTAGGGCGGGAGGAGCCGCAGGCGTATCCCGCCACGCGGCGATCGGATTGGCGGGATGCGCTGCGCTCCTCCCGCCCTACGGTGCGCGGTATTCTCGGCGGGGTGTCGGATGTCCGCTGTTAGCACCCTGCCCACCCTGCGCGCGGCCTTCGAAGCCACCGGCAGCGGCGCGTGGCTGATGCGCGCGATCGTCGCCTGCGGCCTCGACGAGGCCAACGGCTATCGCCTCGCGCTGCAACTGGGCGACGACCGCATGCGCGGCGAACGCCACGCGACCGAGGCGCGGCTGATCGACGGCGAGGTCGAGCTCATCGACACCGACTGGCTGTCGCTCGCGCGCCATCGCGCCGCCGGCCTGCCGCTGGTCGCGGCCGCCCCGTACGGCGCGATCTTCGGCGGTCTCGTCGCCCCGCGCGGTGGCGCGCTGCGCAGCCTCGCGGACCTGCCGGGCAAGCGCATCGGCCTCGTCCATGCGCAGGACAAGAACTGGCTGTTGCTGCGCGCCGCGTGCCGGCTGCGCCACGGCTTCGATCCGGCGGAGGTGTCGCATTGCATCGCTGCCGGCTCGAAGAGCGCCCTGCACGACGCCCTGTGCGGCGGCGGGCTCGATGCGGCGCTGCTGTACTGGCACCAGGTGCCCGGACTCGTCGCGGGCGGAGCCTTCCGGGAGGTCTGCGACCTGGCCGGGCTGCTCGCGACCTTTCCCGTTCCGCGGCCGCAGGTGCCGACGAGTTTCTTCGTGTGTCACGAGGACTTGCCGCGCTCGGCGCCTGCCCTGCTGCAGGGCTTCGCACGCTCGGTGAGCGCCGCGGCGGCCCGCCTGCGCGCGGATCCCGGCCTGTGGTCGCGCGTTTCCGGCGTGCCCGTGGGCAGCTGGGCCGGTGCAGCGCTGCGCCGCAAGTGGCTCGCGCGCGTCGGCCTCGCGTGGGCGCCGGAGATGGCCGCGCGGCTGCAGGAGCTCGCCGACCTGATGGCGCCGCCCGGCGCTCCCCGACATGCACTGCCGGCCGGCTGCCTCGCCGCCGGCCTCCTTCTGTGAGGTGAATGATGACGATCCTGATGGCCCCCGGTGGCAGCCTCGAAATGGCCTATGCGTCGCTCGCGCGCGGCGCCGATTCGGTCTATGTCGGCCCGCGCGGCTGGAGCCGCCGCCCCGCCACCGACGAGCTCGATGACGGCGCGATCGCGGAACTGGCCGCCGAGGCCGCCCGCGACGGCAAGGACGTGCGCGTCGCGATCAACGTGATGCCGGCGCCCGACGAGGTCGGCCTGTTCCTCGACCGTGTCGCGAGCTTCGCGAAGATCGGCGTCAGCGGTGTGATGGTCTGCGACCCCGGCCTGATCCCGCTGGTGCGCCGCGCGCATCCCGCGCTCGACATCCACGTCAGCGTCACCGCCGGCGTGTTCAACGTCGAGGACGTGCGCTTCTACGATGAGCTGGGGGCCGACTACGTCGTGCTGCCCTACCGCTGGGGTGTGGACGAGGCGGCGCAGATCCGCGCCGCGAGCCCGATGAAGCTCGAAGCCTTCCTGTTCCAGAACCCGCACCGCGGCCGCATCTGCCCTGGGCGCTGCTATTCGAGCAGCTACTTCCACGTGAAGCACCTGCGCGGCGACGACGACAAGGATCTCTACCTTGGCTCCGCGGCGCGTGGCGGGAGCTGCTACCGCATCTGCCGCGGCGAGTGGTCGCTCACCGCCGGCGAGCGCCGCCATCCCGATTCGCCGCGCCTGAAGAGCAGCCCCGAGCTGCTGCTGTGGGAAGTTCCGGAATACGTCGCGATGGGCGTCGAGCGCTTCAAGATCCCGGGGCGGGAACGCTCCGCGCCGCTCGTCGCGGATATCGTCGGCTTCTACCGGCGCGTGCTCGACGCGGCGCTGCGTGGCGAGCGCGTCGAAGGCTTCGCGCCGGAATGGCTGGAACTCAAGGACCGCTGGAGCGGGGAGCGCGACAACCGCGACGATTCCCGCATCCGCGGCGCGGAGCGGGCGGGCCGCGCGCTCCATGCCGGAGTTGCGGCGTGAGTAAGGAGGAGGGCGCCCCGACGGCGTCCGCCTGGATCCGCGACCTCGCCGCGCTCACGCCGGCCGACGCCCGTGCGGTTGGCAACAAGGCGCTGCGCCAGGGCCTGCTGCTCGCAGCCGGCTTCCCCGTGAGCGCCGGCTTCTGCGTCACCGCGGCGGCCGTCGCGGCCTGGCGCGCGGGCGGGCCTGCCCGCGAGGACGTGCGCGCCGCGTTGCTGGCGGCCTATCGCGACCTCGGTGGGCGCGTAGCGGTGCGCAGCTCGGCGATCGAGGAGGATGGCGAGGGCGCGAGCTACGCCGGCGTCTACGCCACCGAACTGGGCGTGCACGGCGAGGCGGCGCTGCTCGCCGCGCTGGAACGCTGCATTGCGTCATGGGCGGAACCGGCCGCAATCGAGTACCGCGCCCGGCTTGGTCACGCCGATGCGGCGCTGGCGGTGCTCGTGCAGCGCCTCGTGCCGGCCGTCGCCGCCGGCATCGCCTACACGCGCGCGCCGCTCGACCCGAAGCGCCGCGAGGTGCACGTCGATGCCGTATGGGGGCTGGCGGAACCGCTCGCCGCGGGCAGCCATGTCGGCGACAGCTTCGTTCTGTCCCACGCCGGCCGCCTGCTGAGGAAGCGCATCGGCCACAAGCGCGAGGCGCTCGCTGTTGATGGAACGCATGCGGTGCGCCCGCAGCGCGCCCGCGCCGCCTGCCTGACACCCGCCGAGGCACGCGAAGTCGCCCGGCTCGCGCTGCGCGCGGAGGCCTTCTTCGGCGGACCGCAGGATGTCGAATTCGCCGTCGACCTGTGCGGCGTGTGGCTGCTGCAGGCACGCCCGCTCGTCGCCGCGAGCACGGCAGGCGGTGGCGGGCTGGAACAATATCTTGCCCGCGAGCGGCGGCGCCTCGGGCGCAAGTTCACCAACCTGCGCCGGCGCGGCGTGCTGCATGGCAGCGAGCTGGTGCTCAGCAACGGCAACGTCGGCGAACTGCTGCCGACACCGACGGGGATGAGTTTCGGCCTGTTCCGCGACATCTTCGCCGGCCGTCGCGGCGCGATCGTCACCGGGCGCCGCCGGCTCGGCTATCGCTTCGATCCGCGCTGCGTCGATCACCTGTACGAGCTCGTCGCCGGACAGCTGTGCTTCAACCTCGAAGTCGACGCCGCCACCTTCGTCGACGGCGCGGAGCCCCCCGTCGACGACTATCTCGCCCGTGTCGCCGCCGACCCCTCGCTCGCCAACTATCCCGAAGTGCGCCTGTACGGCCGGCTGCCTGCCGACGCGCCGGCCGCTGCGGCGCGGGCGGGCTTCGGGCGGGCCATGCGCGCAGCGGCCCGCGACTACCTCTCCCGCTACGAAACGCAGGTCGAGCCGCGCCTTGGCGTTCCCGCTGCGCTCGCCGACGCCGTCACGGCCGGCGATCCCCGCCGTGTCGTTGCCGCCGTGTCGGAGCTCGTGCGCTTCCTGCGCACCGGGCCCTGCGTCGAATTCGTGATCGCCGCGCGGCTCGGATTTCATTTCGCGACCGAAGTCCGCCACACGCTCGAAGCCCGTTTCGGAACGGACAGCGAAGCGCTGTGCGCGCGTCTGTTGTCCGGACTGTCCGGTAGCCTGATCACGCGCCAGGCGCTGTGGCTGGAAGAGGTCGCCGAGGGGCGCCGCAGCCGCGCGGACTACCTCGCCGCCTACGGCCACTGCGCCGACAACGAACTCGAACTCGCCGAGGCGCGCCTGGCCGAAGACCCCGGCCGCCTCGACGAGCTGCTCGCGAACCTGCGCGCGAGCGGCCGCCTGCCGGCGGCGGAGTTCGCGCACCAGCAGGCGGTGCGTCGCACGGCCGAGGCGGAACTCGCCCGGCGGCTCGCTGCAGCCGGCGCCGACGATGCCGCGCGCGCGGCCCTCTTCGAGGCGCTCGCCTTCGCGCAGCATTTCCTGCCGCTGCGCGAGACGATCAAGCACCACTACACCGTCGTCCATGCCCTTGTCCGCCGTGCCGCGCTGCGCCTCGGCGCGCACCTCGGCTGGCCCGACGAACTGATCTTCCATCTCCACTCGCGCGAACTGCCCGCCGCGCTGCGCGACCCCTCGGCCTTGCGCCGGCGCGCCGAACGCCGTGCCGCCGAGCACGCGCTGGCGCGTCTCGCCGCACGCCTCCACTGTGTTCCGGCTGTCGTGTTCGGCTCGCGCCTCGATGCCATCGGCGTGCCCACGACCCGCGCCGGTGATGGGGAAGGCGCAAGCGCCTGGAGCGGCACGCCGCTGTCGCCCGGCAAGGTCTGCGGCGTCGCGCGCGTCTTTGCCCCCGGCGAGCCGGTGCCGACCGAAGGCTGGCGTGGTGACGAGATCCTCGTCCTGCGCGCCGCCAACCTCGGCGTCACGCCCTTGTTCCGCATCGTCGCGGGGCTCGTCGTCGAAGTCGGCGGGCTCCTCGCCCACAGCGCCTGCCAGGCGCGCGAAGCCGGCATCCCCGCGGTCGCGCTGCCCGACGCGACGCGCCTGATCGCCGGCGGTGAGCGTGTCGTCCTCGACGGCGCCAGCGGGCGCATCGCCCTGCTCGAATCCGCCCTCGGAGACCTTGCCGATGAATCCGTCCACAATCCCGCCGCACCACTCGCCACCCACCTCGCCACGGTTTGACCTCGACGGCCGCATCGCGCTGGTCACCGGCGCCGGCGCCAACGGCGGCATCGGCCACGCCCTCGCACTGGGCCTCGCGCGTGCCGGCGCCCGCGTGGCGATCGCCGACATCGACGCCGACGGCCTCGCGCAGACCGCACGCGAACTTGCCGACTTCGGCCCCGCACCGTTTGCGCGCCTCGCCGACATCGCGATCGCCGACGAAGTCGAGGCCGTGTTCGCCGGCATCGACCGGGAGCTGGGCCGACTCGACATCCTCGTCAACGTCCCTTTCGCCTTCCCCTCCCGCGTGCGTCCGCACGAACTCGCCGCCGCCGATTGGGACCGCATGCTCGCCGTGAACCTCACCGGCTACTTCCTGTGCTGCCAGGCCGCGCTGCGCCGCATGCTGCCGGCGGGGCAGGGCAGCATCATCAACATCGGCTCCAACGCCGGCGAAAGCGCCCTCGGCCGCGGCGCACTGCCCTACGGCTGCACCAAGGCGGCGGTACACCAGATGACGCGTGAACTCGCCGTCGAATACGCGGGCGCCGGCATTCGCGTGAACGCCATTCTGCCCGCGCAGACCCTCACGCCGGGCCTGCGCGCGCACCTCGAAACGCCGCGCTTCCGCGATCACGTGCTGCCGCGCATCCTCGCCGGCCTGCCGCAGGGGTGGCTGCTCGATCCCGAGGACTACGTCGGCCCGGCCGTCTTCCTCGCCTCCGATGCCGCGCGTGCCGTCAATGGCGTGCTCCTGCCCGTCGACGGCGGCAACCTCGCGATGAACGCCGGCGGCAGCCACACCTGGCCGGCCTGAGCCCGTGAAACTCGTCCGCTACGGCTCGCGCGGCCGCGAACGGCCCGGCCTGATCGATGCCAACGGCGTGCTGCGCGACCTCTCCACCCACGTCCCCGACATCGACGGCGCCGCGCTCGCCCCGGCGCGCCTCGCCGCGCTGCGCCGCCTTGACCCAAGGGCGCTGCCCGCCGTGTCCGGTCGCCCGCGCCTGGGCGTGCCCGTCGCCGGCGTCGGCAAGATCGTCGCCGCCGGCCTCAACTACCGCGCCCATGCCGCTGGCGGCCACACCCTTCCGTCCGAACCCATCCTGTTCCTGAAAGCGCCGTCCTCGCTGTGCGGCGCACGCGACGCCGTGCGCCTGCCGCCCGGCGCCACCCGCGGCGATTGGGAAGTCGAACTCGCGCTGGTGATCGGCCGTCGCGCGCGCCGGGTGTCACCTGCACGCGCGCTCGAGCACGTTGCCGGCTACTGCATCGCCAACGACGTATCGGAACGGCATTTCCAGTTCGAGCGCGGCCCCACCTGGGACAAGGGCAAGAGCTGCGACACCTTCTGCCCGCTCGGTCCGTGGCTAGTTACCCGCGACGAAGTGCCAGACCCGCAGGCGCTGGACCTGTGGCTAACTCTCGACGGCGAGACGATGCAGGCGGCAAACACCGCCGACATGCTGTTCACCTGCGCCGAACTCGTGGCCTGCGCGAGCCGCTTCATGACCCTCCACCCCGGCGATGTGCTCCTCACCGGCACGCCGCCCGGCAGCGGCTTCCTCCGCTCCCCGGCGCGCTACCTGTGCCACGGTGACACGATGCGCCTGGGTATCGCCGGGCTGGGGGAGCAATGTTCGCGGGTGATCACGCTGAACGCCTGACGACGCATTCGTCGCGGAGAAAACAAGGGCAGAGCCGCGGAAGCCGCGCGCGGGAACGCCGATTTCTGGATGGCAGCAGACGACCCTAATCGGTCAGATGATGTTTTCATCATCAATAGCCGTATTCAGATCCCATAGCTGCCGTTGGCCCTTGTCGTCTGCAAGTTTGCAACATCAAGGAGCGACCGTATCCTTCAGCACCACTCCTATTCTTGCAATCGCCTGATTGCTGGCCTGCATGGACGCTTTGGTTTGCGTGATATAGATGGCAACCACAAATGGCTGCTTCGATGGCGGCCAGATCACTGCGACGATCGAGCGGGAACCGTAACCTCCCGCACCTGTCTTGTCAGCAATCTTCCAGTCAGATGGCAGTGAGGCACGCAGGAGCGCACCGGCGACCTGATCGTCCAGCATCCATTGCGTCAGCTCGGATCGGGATGAGACTGACAACCCGTCGCCAAGAAGTATCTTTCTCAGACTACTGACGATGGCGTTGGGAGTGGTGGTGTCACGCACGTCGCCCGGCGTACCTTCGTTCAACTCGGGTTCTTTGCGATCAAGCCGGGTTTGTTCATCGCCGATAGACCGCATGTACGCGTTGAATTCAGTTGCTCCTCCAATGGTATCAAAGACGACGTTCGCGGCGGTGTTATCGCTATAGCTCACCGCTGCCTGACAAAGCTTGCCCAGGGTAACGGTTTCGGGTGACAGCGACTTCTCCATAATCGGCGAATAGGTGACCAGCATTTCCTTGCTGATCGATACGGATTGATCCAGAGAAAGGGCCTTTCCATCGACCTTCGCGAGCAAAGCTGCGCAGGAAAACGTCTTGTGCGTACTGTTCAATGGAAACCGCTCATCGCCCCGATAGTTCCAGGTCGTTCCTGTGTTCACGTCAAACAAAGTCATGCCGACTCGGGCCTGCAAGGCACTCTCTTCGGCCTGGACGGCTTGGATCAGCTTCGTGGTGTCTAGGGCGAAAACGGGGGCAGGAATAAACGAGGCAACGATACATGCAAGCACGATGCCTATCCCGGCCGCAACTTTGTTTCTCAATGTAGATTTCTCCACGGAAAGAACGTACAGGCCAAGAGTTAGCCGACACCAGAACCCAAGTGTCCGGTTTCTAACGGGGCATCAGCCGCTCATGCGGCTCGATCTTATCAGCCCGCAAGGTCCGCTCCTGGCCGCCTTCAGCCCATCCGCGCCGCGCGAGAATTGGCGCCGCCTTGCCACATTCCATGTGACCGATGCCGTCACCCATTTCCGTCGGTCCGCCTTACCCCGGACTGCCGTTCGCTCCAATCGTCACATCCCCGAACCACACCGTCTTCCAGCGCGCGACCTTGTCGTCCGCGTCCAGGGTCCGCGGCGACACCGGCGTCGCGTCGGGAAAGCCCGGATCGCCCTCGATGACGCGGCTATTCACCGTAGCATAGAGGCGGGCGCCCTCCGCGTAGGTCACGGCGACGAGCACGCCGCAGTTTCTGCACAGCAGGAAGTCCGCCCGTCCATCCCCTTGTCGGTAGCGTCCGAGGGCGGTCGGGTCGCGGACCTCGATGTGCAGGCGTCCGGCCGGGTCCGAAACGTAGGCGGCGCCGTGCTTGCGGCAGTAGTCACAGTCGCAGGCGCGTGGAGGGTAAGTCGCCGCGGGGCTGGGCAGTTCGATGTCGAGGCGGAGCTTGCCGCAATGGCAAGCTCCCTTCAGCTTGGATGGGGGCATAGCGGACTCCCGCGGAAAAGAAAACGGGCGCCGAGCTTCGCGCCCGGCGCCCGTTCGGCGCTGCGTGGGTTGGCCGCGTCAGGCCGCTTCTTCGCCCAGATACGCCGCGCGCACCTTGGGATTGGTCAGCAACTCCGCGCCCGAGCCGGTCAGCGTGATCTTGCCCGATTCCATCACGTAGGCGCGCTGCGAGAACTCCAGCGCGAGGTTGGCGTTCTGCTCGACCAGCAGCACCGTCACGCCTTCCTTGGCGACTGACTGCACGACCTCGAAGATCTTCTCCACCACCAGCGGCGCGAGGCCCATCGACGGTTCGTCGAGCAGCAGCAGCTTGGGGCGCGACAGCAGTGCACGGCCGATCGCGACCATCTGCTGCTCGCCGCCCGACAGCGTGCCGGCGACCTGTGCGAGGCGCTCCTTCACGCGGGGCAGCATCGTGTAGACGCGCTCCAGATCCTGCTCGATGGCGGCCGCGTCGTTGCGCGTGTAGGCGCCCATGCGCAGATTCTCCTCCACCGTCAGGCGCGTGAAGATGCCGCGGCCTTCCGGCACCAGCGCGATGCCGCGACGCAGGCGCTTGTGCGCCGGCAGCACGTGGACCTTCTCGCCCTCGTAGTGGATCTCGCCGCCGGCGATCTTCAGGCTGCCCGCGATCGCGTTCAGCGTGGTGGTCTTGCCGGCGCCGTTGGCACCGATCAGGCTCACCAGTTCGCCGCGGTACAGCTCCAGGTCGATGCCCTTGACGGCCTTGATGCCGCCGTACGCGACCTGCATGCCGGAGAGCTGCAGCAGGGGGGAGATGGGATTAGTGTGCATGCTTGTGGCCTCCGCCCAGGTAGGCGCCGATCACGGCTTCGTTCTTCTGCACCTCGGCCGGCACGTCCTCGGCGATCTTGCGCCCGAAATCGAGCACGGCGACGCGGTCGCACAGGCCCATCACGAGCTTCACGTCGTGCTCGATCAGCAGCACGGTGATGCCGTCGCCGCGGATCTGCTCGATGAGGTTCTTGAGCTGGACCGTTTCGGTCGCGTTCATGCCAGCGGCCGGTTCGTCCAACGCCAGCAGCTGCGGCTCGGTCGCCAGTGCGCGCGCGATCTCCAGGCGACGCTGGTCGCCGTAGGAGAGGTTCTTCGCCGTCGCGGTCGCAAAACGCTCGATGCCGACGTACCTGAGCAGCTCGTAGGCGCGTTCGGTGGTCAGGCGTTCCTCTTCGACGGTGTGCTTGTTCTGCGTGAGGATGCCCCACACGCCCGCGGTCGTGCGGATGTGGTGGCCGGCCATCACGTTCTCGAGCGCCGAGAGCTCGCGGAAGAGGCGGATGTTCTGGAAGGTGCGTGCGATGCCCTGTGCCACCACGAGATGCGGCTTGCCCGAGGGCAGGGGCGTGCCGTTGAACACGAACTCGCCGCCGTCGGGCGTGTAGGCGCCCGTCAGCACGTTGAAGAAGGTCGTCTTGCCTGCGCCGTTGGGGCCGATCAGGCCATACACCTCGCCCTTGCGGATCGTCAGCGACACGTCCGAGAGCGCCTGCAGGCCGCCGAAGCGCTTGCCGATGTTGCGGGCTTCGAGCAGGGTGATCATTCGGTCACCCCCTTGTTCTTCAGGTGGCGGATGTGGGAGTACTTGGCATTGGCCGGGATCAGGCCGGCGGGGCGGAGCAGCATCATCAGGATCATCGCGAGCGACAGCAGCAGCATGCGGAGCACTTCGGGGTCGAGGATCACATGGCCGAACAGCGCGTTCTGCACCGGGGCGGCGATGTGGCGAAGTATTTCGGGCAGCGCGGACAGGATGATCGCGCCGACGATCGCACCGGCGATGTTGCCCATGCCGCCGAACACCACCATCGTCAGCACCGCGATCGACTCCATCAGCGAGAACGACTCGGGCGACACGAAGCCCTGGAAGGTGCCGAACAGCACGCCCGACACGCCGCCGAAGGTCGCGCCGAGCGAGAACGCCAGCAGCTTCATGTTGCGCGTGTTGATGCCGATCGCCTTGGCGGCGAGCTCGTCGTCGCGCATGGCCGCCCACGCGCGGCCCACGCGCGAGATCTGCAGGCGCTGGATGAAGATGATCGAGCCGACCACGCACGCGAGGAAGAAGTAGTAATAGAGGAACAGCGAGTTGATCGACAACTCCTCGGTGACCTGGATGTTGCGCGACAGGTCCCAGCCGAACAGCACGATCGGGTCGAGCGCGTTGATCCCCTGCGGCCCGTTCGTGATGTTGATCGGGTAGTTCAGGTTGTTCATGAAGATGCGCACGATCTCGCCGAAGCCCAGCGTCACGATCGCGAGGTAGTCCCCTCGCAATCGCAAGACCGGGAAGCCCAGCGTGATGCCCGCCATCGCCGCGAAGAAGGCCGCCAGCGGCAGCACGATCCAGATCGGCATGTGCAGGTCGAAGTGCGGCGACGCGAGGAAGGCCGCGGTGTAGGCGCCCACCGCGTAGAACGCGATGTAGCCGAGGTCGAGCAGGCCGGCGAAGCCGACGACGAGGTTCAGGCCCAGCGCGAGCAGGATGTAGAGCAGCGCGAAGTCCAGCACGCGCACCCAGGTGCGGCCGAACATCATCGCCACCAGCGGCGCGCCGATCGCGATCGCGATCACGAGCCAGCGCGCGGCCTGCGGGTTGCGTTTGCCCAGCCAGGGAACGGCCAGTGCGAGTTCGTTCATGTTCTTGTCACTCCCGCGTTATGCCCGGTCGGACACGCGTTCACCCAGCAGGCCGGTGGGCCGGAAGATGAGCACGAGGCCGAGGATGATGAAGGCGAAGATGTCCTGGTAGGACGAATTCAGGAAGCCGAAGGTGAGGTGCTCGATGTAGCCCGCGCCGAAGGATTCGACCAGGCCCAGCACGATGCCGCCCAGCATTGCGCCGCCGAGGTTGCCGATGCCGCCCAGCACGGCCGCCGTGAAGGCCTTCAGGCCCGGCATGAAGCCCATGCCGTAGTGCGCGATGCCGTAGTTGCTCGCGAACATCACGCCCGCGACGGCCGCGAGCGCGGCGCCGATGACGAAGGTGAGCGCGATGATCATGTTGGTGTCGACGCCCATCAGTGCGGCGACGCGGTGGTTCTCGGCGGTGGCGCGCATCGCGCGGCCGAGCTTGGTCTTGGTCACCAGCAGGACCAGGCCGGCCATCATCAGGGCCGAGACGATGACGATCGTGATCTGGATCGGGGTGATGAACACGCCCTCGATCGGCTGCACCGGCGTCGTCGAGATGAGCTGCGGGAAGGTGTGGTAGTTGCGCCCCCAGATGATCATCGCCAGCGTCTGCAGCAGGAAGGACACGCCGATCGCGGTGATCAGCGGCGCGAGCCGCGGCGCGTTGCGCAGCGGGCGGTAGGCGAGGCGCTCCATCGTGAAGGCGAGCAGCATGCACACCGGGATCGCGACCAGCAGCGACAGCGTCAGCATCGCGATCGGCGACATGCCGGGGGCCACGCCCATAAGGAACATCATGGTTTGCAGGGCGGTGAGCGCGCCGACCATCACCAGGTCACCGTGGGCGAAGTTGATCAGGCCCAGGATGCCGTACACCATCGTGTAGCCGAGGGCGACGAGCGCATACACGCTGCCGACGACGAGGCCGTTCACGATCTGTTGAAGAAAGATTTCCATGTTTACCCTCGGAAGGTCGGGTGCGGGCCGCACAGGGGTGAATGATGCGGGGTGGCCGTCGTGAGGCCGGTCCGCCGTTCGGACGCTGGTTTGGCGCGCGCCGTTCGCGCGCGCATGAGGTTCGGCGCGGGTGTGCCCGCCGGACCGCAGGAAAGCTCAAAATACATCGGGTTACATGTCGCGAGAGTCACAAAAAAGGGGGTGCGATCGTGCTGCGTGATCGCAACCCCCGCTTCGGGTCATCCAGACTGGCGGGCCGGAATGACCGTCGGAATTACATTGGTGCCCAGGTGCCGGCCTTGAACTGGTACATCGTGATGGCGCCGTCCTTGATGTCGCCCAGATCGTCGAAGGCCACCGTGCCGGTCACGCCGGAGAAGCTGCCCTTCTTCAGCTCGGGCAGGTACTTGGCCGGCTCGACCGAATTGGCCGTCTGCATCGCATTGATCATCGCCGTTGCCGCGTCATAGGCATAGGGCGAGTAGATCTGCACGTCGGCGTTGAAGCGCGCCTTGTAGCGGTTGCGGAACTCGGTGCCGCCCGGCATCTTCTCGATCGGCAGGCCGGCCATCGAGCAGTAGGCGTTGGCGCCGATCGCCTCGCCCGCGAGCTTGATCATCTCCGGGCTGCAGCCGCCGTCGCCGGTGACGAACTTCGCTTCCACGCCGAGCTGCTTGAGCTGGCGCAGCATCGGGCCACCCTGGGCGTCCATGCCGCCGAAGAAGATCACGTCGGGCTTGGCGCCGCGGATCTTGGTCAGGATCGCGTTGAAGTCGGTCGCCTTGTCGGTCGTGAATTCGCGCGCGACGATCTTGCCGCCGCCCGCCTTCACCGCCTTCTCGGTCTCGTCGGCGAGGCCCTGGCCGTAGGCCGTGCGGTCGTCGATGATCGCGACGGTCTTCGCGGCGAGGGGGCCGACGATGAACTTGCCGAGAACGCCGCCCTGCTGGACATCGTTGGCGATGGTGCGGAACACGCCCTTGTAGCCCTGGCGGGTGAGGGTGGGGTTGGTGGCCGAGGGCGAGATCATCGGCACGCCGGCCTGGTTGTAGATGCGCGAGGCCGGGATCGTGGTGCCGGAGTTCAGGTGGCCGACGACGCCTTTCACGCCGGCGTCGACGAGACGCTGTGCGACCGTGGTGCCGGTGCGCGGGTCGGCCTGGTCGTCTTCGCCCATCAGTTCGAACTTGACCTTCTTGCCGCCGATGGTGACGCCCTTGGCGTTGGCGTCCTCGACGGCGAGGCGTGCGCCGTTCTCGTTGTCCTTGCCGAGGTGGGAGATGGTGCCGGTCAGCGGGGCGACGCTGCCGAGCTTGACGACCATTTCCTGCGCCTGGGCGACGGACAGGCCGATGCCCATGATCGCGAGTGCGACGACGGTGTGCTTCATGTTTCTCCTCCAGCGAGATCGATTCGTGAGATTGAGGGCCTGAACGACACTTTTGGCCTTCGTGAGCGCCGAAGGGCCGCCAGGGTACTGCACGTGATACCGCCTTTCCGTTCGCCCCCGACTATCACCGATGCGGCGCAACGGTCCCGGGGGGCTGAAAAGTTCGCGTATTCTGCCCAAAAACGGACCGTGATGCGCAAATTGCAACAGTGCTGTGCAGGATCCGGGCTTCTGCAGCGCAGCAAGGACTCGCCGAGGCCGTGATTCGCCGATGACGAGAGCCTGCATTGCGGGCCCGGATCATTGTCTGGTGCGGGTTTCGAACGGATCGGCCTGTCTTTGCACGCATGATGCATTGCACAAGCCGTGCCAGATTGTGGAAAACCCTAATGCCGCCAGTCGGCTCCCGCCCGCCAGGCGCCCGCAGGCAAAAGAAAGGGGCGCCGTAGCGCCCCGATCCGGTTCATTCCCGCCGCGCGCCGCACGCTCGTGGTGCGGTGCGCGCTTCACGCGATCAGTTGAGGGCTTCCCACTTGCCGCCCTTGAACTGGTACAGCGTCACGCCGCCGTCGAGGATGTCGCCGTTCTTGTCGAAGGCGATCTTGCCGGTCACGCCGGGAACGCTGAGCTTCTGCAGTGCCGGCAGGTACTTGCCCGGTTCGACCGAGCCCGCGGCCTTCATCGCCTCGATCAGCGCCATCGCGGCGTCGTAGCTGTACGGGGCGTAGAGCTGCACGTCGCCCTTGTACACTTCCTTGAAGCGCTTGTTGAACGCGGCGCCGCCCGGCATCTTGTCCATCGGGATGCCGGCCTGCGTGCAATAGGCGTCGCCGCTCATCGCGTCGCCCGCGAGCTTGATCATCTCGCCGGTGCAGGCGCCGTCGCCTCCGAGGAACTTGGCGCCGAGGCCGAGCTGCTTCATCTGGCGCAGCATCGGGGCGGCCTGCGCGTCCATGCCGCCGAAGAACACGGCGTCGGGCTGCTTGCCCTTGATCTTGGTGAGGATGGCGGTGAAGTCAGTGGCCTTGTCGTTGGTGAACTCGCGGCCCACGACCTGTACGCCTTCCTTCTTCAGGCTCTCGGCGAAGGCATCGGCGAGGCCCTGGCCGTAGGCGGTGCGGTCGTCGATGATCGCGACCTTCTTCGCGCCCAGCTTGTTCGCGTACGTCGCCATCGCCGCGCCCTGCTGCAGGTCGTTGGCGATGACGCGGAAGGTGACCTTGTAGCCTTGCTGGGTGAGCTTCGGGTTGGTCGACGACGGCGTGATGACCGGCACGCCGGCCTGCTCGTAGATGCGCGAGGCGGGGATCGATGCGCCCGAGGTGACGTGGCCCACCACGCCCTTCACGCCCGCGTCGGTGAGGCGTTGCGCGACGGTCGTCGCGGTGCGCGGGTCGGCCTGGTCGTCCTCGCTGAGGAGCTCGAACTTGACCTTCTGGCCACCGATCGTGGTGCCCTTGGCGTTGGCGTCCTCGATGGCGAGGCGCACGCCGTTTTCGCCGTCCTTGCCGATGTGGGCGATCGGGCCGGTGAGCGGGCCGGCGTGACCGATCTTGACGACGGTCTGGGCATGGGCGGCCGACAGGCCGGCCGTGGCGAGTGCGAGGGCGATCAGGGTCTTCTTCATGAACCGTTCTCCGGAGCGTTGTATGCGGACAGGGGCCGGTTCGCGATTGTGCCGCGCCCCGGTATGGTGCGATTCTAGCCCACGGCCGAGGTACGCCGACATAATGTGATGCGTCGGCGATGCCAGCCGCCCGTGAGGACCCTGTCGAGGAGGATGCGTCCGATGAATCGCCTGTTCGCCCTGCTGTGCAGCCTGCTTGCGGCGCTGGGGCTTGCCGCCTGCGATCAGTTCAACCTGAAGGAGCTGGAGCCGGGGGTGTCGACGGCCGCCGACGTGCGCCAGCGCTTCGGCCCACCGCAGATGGAGTGGCACAACGACGATGGTTCGGTGACCTGGGAATACACGCGCCAGCCCATGGGCACGGAGTGCTTCATGATGACGATCGGCACCGACGACGTGCTGCGCAAGGTCGAGCAGGTGCTGAACGAAAACAACTTCGCGCGCATCCAAAGAGGCATGACCGGTGACGAGGTGCGGCGCATCCTCGGCGCGCCCGGCACGCGCGAGC
Source organism: Aromatoleum evansii (assembly GCF_045689615.1). Lineage (NCBI taxonomy): Bacteria > Pseudomonadati > Pseudomonadota > Betaproteobacteria > Rhodocyclales > Rhodocyclaceae > Aromatoleum > Aromatoleum evansii. Next base: position 5,113,725 of record NZ_CP141259.1, on the reverse strand, counting down.
GCTTCGATCTCGCGAAGGAAACGGTGTGGGGCTGGCGCGTCGGCAAGGAGGCTTCGGGCGATCCGGTGTACTTCCTGGTGCATTTCAACGACGACGCGCGTGTCGCGCGCACGAGCCGCTTCGTCGAACAGCGGGGGTGAGGTCGTGAGGCAGGTTGCAGCGCAGGTCAAATCCCGCCGCGTAGGACGGCGTATCGCGACGCTGCTCGCGGCGGCGGCGCTGGTCGCGGGCTGTGCGCAGACGGGGGGCTTCCGTCCCGTGGCGAGCGAGGCCGAGGCCATCGCCGTGCATGGCGAGCCCGCGCGGCGCTGGCACAACGAGGACGGCACGCGCACGCTGGAGTACCCCACGCAGCCCTTCGGCCATGTGACGCTGATGGTCACCGTCGACGCCGCCGGCTCGGTGCTGCGGCAGGAAAACGCGCTGTCCTTCGAGAACCTTGCCCGCATCGAGCGCGGCATGACGCGCGAACAGGTGTCGCGCCTGCTCGGCACCCACCGCTCCGTAGAGATCTTCCGCCTGAGCGGCGCAGAGGTGTGGGACTGGAACATCGAGAACGACGGCCCGGGCATCTACACCTACTTCAACGTGCACTTCATCGACGGCAAGGTCGTGCGCACCAGCCGCACCTACATCTTCCCGCACGACGGGCCGGAGATGGGCGGGCGCAGCGGCGTTTTCCCGTTCCCGGCATTTCCGCGCCACCTCGTGTCCGCGTCCTGACCGCGTCCTTGTACCCGGGCGGCGGCGGGTTCTGCCGGTATACTGTCGCAATACGTTGACAGAAGGTTGCGCGATGATCCGGTTCAGGGCCGACGACGGCGAACACATCCACGTGAAGATCGAGGGCGAGGGGCCGCCGCTGGTGCTGCTGCATGGCTGGACCGCGAGCCATCGCGACTGGAGCCCGTTCATCGAGGCCTTCGCCGCGCACCATCGCGTCTATCGCTGGGATGCGCGCGGGCACGGCGGCCATGCGCTGCATACGGACACCCCGGTGAGCGCCGCGCGCATGGCGCGCGACCTCGAGCAGATGCTTGAGCACTGGAACCTGCGCGACGCCGTCGTCATCGCTCATTCGATGGGCGCGCTGACGCTGTGGCAATACATCCGCGACTTCGGCTGCAGCCGCCTGCGCAAGATCGTGATCATCGACCAGTCGCCGCGCCTCGTCACCGACGAGCACTGGCGCTGGGGCATCTACACCGACTTCGATGCGGGGCGCAACGCCGCCTTCGTGCGTTCGCTGCAGGAGGACTTCGCCGAAGGCGTGCTGCGCCTGGTCGGGCAGAGTCTCAACGACCGTGCGCGGCGCAAGTATCTGGAGAACGGCGAAGGCATGGCGCTCGCGCGCCAGCGCCTGCGCGAGATGACGCCGCAGCCGCTGATCGACTGCTGGTCCAGCCTCGCCGCGGCCGACTACCGCGATGTGCTGGAGAAGATCGACGTCCCCGCGCTGCTGGTCTATGGCGGTGCGAGCAACTTCTACCACGCCCGCACCGCCCACTACGTGCGCGACAACATCCCCAACGCGCTGCTGCACATCTACGACGACGTCGACCACGCGCCGCACCTGTGGCAGCGCGAGCGCTTCGCGCGCGACGTGCTCGACTTCATCGACGCCGCGGACTGAGCGCGCGCAGCGGACGGGGCCCTACTTCGGCGAGCAGAACCACAGCTTGTTGCCCTCGCTGTCGAGGAAGGCACCGACGTAGTGGCTGCCGTCATAGAGCTCCAGCGCATCCGAGATCTTCACGTCGAGGCCGCGCAGGGCGGCTTCCAGCGCGGGCGCGTCCGCGCATTCCAGGGTGATGCGCGGGTTCGGCTCCGCGGTCGGGCTGCCGTACCAGTCGTCCTTCAGCATCAGCACCGTGCCGCCGAGTTCGAAGCCGACCTGCCGGCCGCCTTCGCTCGCCGGGGCGAGGCCCAGCGTCTCGCCGTAAAACCTGTTCGCGCGCGCGACATCGCGTACCGCGAGCGCGACGACCTTCACGCATTTCAAACCGAGTTGGGGGGTGTTCATGATGTCCTGCTGCCCAGGCGGAGGCTGCAGCTCATTCCGGATTCTGCGTCCGGTACCGGGGCTGGCCCCCAGTGACAAAGCCGCCGTGACGATCGCTCCCGGCGGGCCGCCGCTGCCCGCAGGTGCGGGCACCGATCATTCACGCTAGCACCCGTCCGTGAAAGTGCAAGGGCGGCGCTGTCGCCATGATTCTTGCATGACGTCCGCCGGATGGCGCGATCAGGCGGCGATGACCCTGTCAATAGAGTCATTCATCTAGTCCAGCACTCCATCGTCAGGATTTCCTGCCGTGATCGGGACGCGTAGCCTGCGTCGGTGCATAGGGCAGCACCCACGCCGCGGCCGATGCAGCGGGCCCCGGCTCCAGCGTTCGACAAACGGAGGAACACCGACATGTCACACCGCACCCTGCGCGTCCTCTTCGGGCTCGCACTTGGCGCCGCAGCCGCCGGCGCGCTCGCCGGCAGCGGCACCGATCCCGCCGACTACAACGCCTTCTACGCGCCCGCCTACCAGATCCCGGACCCCGGCCTGATGGGCGCGTCGGCCGCGCGCGGTAAGGACATCTTCCGCTCCACCTACCGCTACCTCGGCGCCGAAAGCGGTAACGTCGCCGCCAACGGCAAGCCCTATGTCGGCAACAAGCTCGCCTGCGGCAACTGCCACATGGACGAAGGCACGCGCCCCTACGCGGTGCCGCTCGTCGTCGCCGCCATCGAATATGCTGATCCGAAGTTCAGCGCGCGCGAGAACGTCGCACGCGACCTGCCGATCCGCATCAACGGCTGCTTCGAGCGCTCGCTCGCGGGCGAGATGATCCCCACCGACAGCCAGTGGATGAAGGATCTGATTGCCTACGTCGAATTCCTGTCCACCGGCCTGCAGCCCGGCTACACCTGGCAGCAGGTGCCCGGCCAGGAGACCCGCAAGCCGGCCGCCCTGACGCGTGCCGCCAGTCCCACGCGCGGCGCCAACATCTACAACGACCGCTGCCGCAGCTGTCACCAGGAGGACGGTTCGGGCGTGTGGCGCGACGACGAGCAGCGCTTCCGTTATCCCGCGCTGTGGGGGGCGAACAGCCACGGGCTGATGGCCGGCATGGGGCGGCTGCAGACCGCGGCGGCCTTCGTGTACAGCAACATGCCGCACGACAAGGTGAATGCGCTGGACCCGAACACCCTGATGGCCGCCGAGGACGCCTGGGACGTCACCGCCTACCTGCTGTCGAAGCCGCGACCCTTCAATCCGCGCCACATCACCGAGGACTGGGTCGGCGTGGGCCCCGACGGGGTGCCGAACGCGCTCAAGCGCGCGGTCGATGCGAGCTACGACTTCACCATGCCGCGCAAGGATGCGGCCGGTGCGTGGTCGATCGACCCCGCCAATCCGCCCGCCTTCCCGCGCAGCCAGCACATCTACGGCCCGTTCCAGCCGATCACGGACGCCCTCAACCAGGCGCGCCAGTCGCTCGGATACTGATCCGCCATCTTTTCGGCGGTGTGTCGAAGAGGTCCGGAGTTCCGGGCCTCTTTGCATTTTGGCCGCACCGGGTAGATCCTCTCGTGACGGGCGGGGAAGGGTGCATTTCCTACCCGGATTGCGTATCCTGTGACCCTCCCGGCAGCGCTTTTCCCCGATCTTCCATATTGTTACAATTCATTTCGATGGTTTGCCGCCCTCCGGTATCATGGGCCAAGAATCTGTCCGGGCATGCGCGGGGAATTTCACCCGGGTCCGTGCCGCCCGGTTAATCCTCGGCTATCCCGGCTGGACATCCGCGTATGACTTACGATCCATTCCGCGCCCGCGTGGGCCATCGCGAGAACTCCCGGCGGGCAGGGGCAGGCTTCACGCTGATCGAGCTCCTGATTGCCGTTGCCATCGTCGCCATTCTCGCTGCGATCGCCATCCCGTCCTACACCGGATACGTCCAGCGCAGCCGCATCTCCGAGGCGACGAACGAGCTGGCCACGCTGCGCATGCGCCTCGAGCAGTACTACCAGGACAACCGCAACTACGGTTCCACGGGGTCGGCCTGCGGCGTCGCGGCGCCGTCCGCGGACGCCTTCACCATCACCTGCAACGACGGCGGCGGCAGCAACCAGACCTTCCTTGCGACGGCCACAGGCAAGGCTTCGCGCAACATGGCCGGTTTCACCTTCACGATCAACCACGACAACGTGCGGCAGACAACCGCCTTCCCTGGTGCGAGCTCACTCCCGCGCGACTGCTGGCTCCTCCGCGCGGGGGATTCGTGCTGAATTTTCGGCGCTGCGGCGGGCGGCAGAAGGGTTTCACGCTCGTCGAGGCCCTCGTGGCCGTCGGCGTTCTGGCGATATTGGCGTCCCTTGCGGCGCCGAGCTTCCAGTCGACCCTGGTCAACTTTCGCGTCCGGGTCGCCGCCGAAGGGCTCGTCTCCGGGCTGCAACTGGCGCGTGCCGAAGCCTTGCGGCGCAACCAGGCGGTGCGCTTCACGCTGACCGACGGCCGCGGCAACTGGTCGGTCGCGACAGTGAGCCCGGTGAGCACGATCCAGGAAGCGAAGGGGACGTCCGCGGCCGGGGTGGCGGTCGCCGCGAACGCTTCGCAGACCAACGTCGTCTTTCTGCCCTCGGGTCTCGTCGATACCGCCGCGCCCCGCATCGAGGATATCGATCTCACGACGCGCGTGCCGGGCGTGAGAAACCTGCGCGTCCAGGTGCATGGCGGCGGTCTGGTGCAGCTGTGCGATCCCGCCGCAACGGGGAGCGATTCGAGAAAATGCTGACAGGTGCGACTCGGGTGGGCACGAGCGGCGAGCGCGGTTTCAGCCTGATCGAAGGGCTGGTCGCCCTGCTCGTTTTCTCGGTGGGGGCGCTCGGCCTGATCGAGATGCAGGCGCGTGCCGTCCAGTTGAGCACCGAGGCGCACGACCGCGCCAACGCCTCCCTGCTCGTGAATCGCCTGTTTGCCGAGGTCGCGCTGAAGGACACCGCGGACACCCCGGACCCGTCGGAAAAGTACCTGCTGACGCGCACCGCTTGCACGGACGGCATCTCGACCACGCATCCGGCCTACCCATGGACGCGGCAGGTGTGCGCGGAATTCGACGACGCGAACATCATCATCGAGCGTCCCGCCGGGGTGTCGGCCTACTCGCTGATGGTGACGCTGGAGTGGGCGGGGCGCTACAGGAACAAGGATGGCAGCGTCGTCACGCGCGACCCGCGTCGCCATCAGGTCACCAACCGCTTCCACTGGCAGTGATCATGCAGCGTACTCCGCGTCCGGGTCGGTCCGCATCACCCCGCAGCAGCCGTGGCATCTCGCTGGTCGAGCTGATGATCGGCCTCGTCGTCGGGCTGATCATCACGCTTGCGATCACCTCGTCGGTGGCGACCATCGGCAAGCAGTTCCGCATCACCGGCGCCGGGCACTCCGCGGCGGAGGGGGCGCAGGTCGCCGTGGCCCTGATCGATCGCGACCTGCGCGGTGCCGGGGCGGCACTTTTCAACGGCTCGTTCGCGAATTTGTGCCCCGGCTACAACATGTACGACAAAGGCGTCGTGACGGCGAACAACAGCAATCTGTACAGCCTTCACTATCCGGTCCGGATCGAGTCGGGCGCATCGGCAACGGTGTCGGACATGGTCGAGATCATGGTCGGGGCGCCGGATTTTTACTCCGGGGAGATCCTCCCGATCGTGAAGGAGATGCCCAGCTCCTCCGACATCATGAAGATCAGCGACACCAATCTCGCGTCCGAGGACCAGATTCACGTCGGCGACACGGTGCTGGTGGTCCAAGCTCCGCCGAACGAAGCGAAAGCTCCGTGCACGCGCTTCAAGGTCACCAAGATCTCCGGGCAGACGCAAAGCGATCAATGCACGAGTTTCAAGACGGGCTGCAACGTGCATTTCGGCAGTACTTCGGGCGACGTCGTTAACGATTTCAATCCGACAAATCCGAACACGACCTACACCCGGCCGGTGTCCTACGGCGTGGGTTCGCTGGTCTTCAAGATGCCGCCGGGCTGGGTGAGGCCCGTGTTCGAGTACGTCCAGTATGCCGTCGCGTGCGGCGCACTGCTGCGCTATGACCCGATGAAGGTCGATCCGGTCGCGTTGCGCACGACGTGTCCGGCCACCTACAAGAATTTCGCGATGGCCGCGGACATCGTGATGCTGAAGGCCCAGTACGGCATCTCGACCGAAGGCAGCGACCAGATCGCGGTGTGGGAGAATGCGCCCACCGCGGCCCAGTACAGCGGTTTCAATGCGACGCAGCTCGACGAGTACCTGAAGAAGCTGCAGCGCGTGAAGGCCGTGCGGCTGGCGATGGTCGCGCGCAGTCGCGAGCCGGATACCGGAACGGTCACCGCGCAGGCGCCCATCGTATTCGACGGTGCAGTCACCCTGAACCTCTCCGGCACCCCCGTGCCGGCCGGCAAGACCTGGCAGCACTACCGCTACCGGGTGCATGAGACGGTCGTTCCGCTGAGGAATCCGCTATGGAACCGATGAGCGAACGTCCCCATTCCGCATGCCTGCGCAACGGCCGCTCCGAGGCCGGCGTTGTCCTCCTGGTCGTGCTGATCGTCCTCGTGCTGATGAGTCTCGCCGCCGCGTCGGTGATCCGCTCGACCGATACCGGCACTTTGGTCGCCGGCAACCTCGCGTTCCGCCAGGCGACGATGTACGCGGGTGATATCGCGATCAACCGCGCGGTCGAGGAGCTGCAGTCGGGCGCCTACACCGCGCGCACGTACTATCGCAGCGTCTTCTACTTCAAGGATGCCGCGGGGAAGCCGAACTTCAAGGACGCCGGCCGGATCGCCTCCGACGCGATCTGGGAATCGACGGCCGTCCCCTGCATCGACGAGAACGGCCGTGCGACGAATTGTGCGATTGATACGGGCAATTACCGCATCCAGTACGTCATCGAGCGCCAGTGCAAATCCGATCCGGTGCTGACCGACGGCGAGGACATCCGCAGCAAGTGCACGGTCGATCCCGAAACGGTCGCGCAGGCTGCGGCCGACGCCTTCGCGAAAAAGAGCGGCAGCACCGTTCCGCCCATCGAAGCCAGCACGCTCGACGTCTATTACCGAGTCATCATCCGCGCCCGCGGCCCACGCGGCGGCGTGAATTTCTACGAAGCGATGCTCGCCGCCAAGGCCCAGCCCGGCACGTGAGCGCAAAACCTCGCCCCCTGGAGTAGAGTCATGCACAAGCCGATCCGACGAATCGCCACGCTGTCGGCGCATTGCCTTGCGCTGCTGGTCGCCTGCATCGCCCCGTCGCCGGCGGCGCAGACAGACCTCGCCGATTACCCGATGATGGTCGGCAACAACGCGCCGCCGAACTACCTGTTCATGCTCGACAATTCGAGTTCGATGAACAACATCGTGCCGGAGTCGCCGTATTCGGAGGACGCCAGGTATTCCTGTCCCAAGAGCAACCAGATATCCGCGGCGACGCCGATCTATCTTCGGGTGGTGAGCGGAGCCCCGCGCGTTTCGTTTGGAAATTCTGGCGCCAATCTGGCTTGCACGCACACCGCTCCTTGCGCCTTCGGCAATCAGGACAAGCAGGTCTGCTTTGTCGAGGATCAGCACTATTCCAACGTGCGGTTGCTGGTGGACGCCAACGGGATGAATTACGAGCCCGGCCGCTATTCCGGGCGTTATCTCAACTGGTATTTCCGCGACGGCACAGGCGGCTGGGGGGATTACAAGCCTGGTACCCGTACCCGGCTTGCGGTCGCGAAGGAGGCGCTCAAGGAGGCGGTAGAGGCGATTCCCGCATCCTCGACCGGTGGCAGTGTCAGGACGGGTCTTGCCACGTTCAACGGCGGCAACGGGGGGCGGCTCGTCCGGCCGGTCGAGGCGCTGGACCTCACCCTGTTCAAGGCAAGCGTGGATGGCATCAGCGCGGCGTCCGGTACCGAGGCCGGTCCCTTGTCCGAGACCCTCGCCGACATCGGCCAGTATTTCAGCCTGGGCTATACCGGCGCGCTGACCCTGCGCTCCGGCGCCAGTGTCAGCGTTGGTGAGTTCTTCCGCCAGGAAGGCGAGGTTCCGCACGGTCTCCTCGACCGCCGCGGGGCGGCGCCGGTGCAGTCCGGCTACTGGTGCCAGCGGAGCCACGCGTTCCTGATGACCGACGGCCTCTCGTCCGAAGACCGGGCGCTCGGAAACAACCCGATCAACACCTATCTGTGCGATTACGATGGGGACAGCGACGGGGACGCCAAGTGTGCTACGAGCAACTACGACACAAAATCCAAGGACGCAACACATCTTTATGGAACGAATGGTAGTGATTACCTGGATGACGTCGCGCAGGCGCTCTTCGAGACCGACCTGCGTCCCGACATTGCGCATCCACGGGGCGAGAAGAAATCCAACAACGTCCTGACCCACACGATCGCATTCGGCGACGCCTTCACCGATCCATTGAAGGATCCGCGCAAGGACCCGCTGCTGGTCGAAGCGGCCACACAGGGGGGAGGCTTCACGGCCAAGGCGGGGAGCCAGTCCGATCTGACGGCGGCCTTCACCGCCGCCGTCAATACGGCCGCGGCCCAGGACAGCGCCGCCGCGGCGGTCGCCGTGACCAGCCAGCGCATCGCCGCGAACACGATCGGCTACGAGTCGGTGTATCAGTCCGGGTACTGGACCGGCGACCTCGTCGCGCACTCGTTGGACCTGTCCACGGGCTTGCCGATCGGCAAACCCCTGTGGTCCGCGCAGAAGAAGCTCGACGCGCTCGCGAGCCCGGCGACCAGCCGCAAAATCGTGTCGCTGAAAGGTTCGGGCGGTGAGGCGTTTACGGCGGACAACTTCGCCGATCCAGCGATCGGACTGACTGCCGGAGTGATCAACTTCCTCCGTGGTGACGACAGCAATGAAGGCGCCGGCATCGATCGCTTCCGGATCCGCCAGCACCTGCTCGGGGACATCATCAACGCCGAGCCGGTGTACGGCAGCTTCGCGAGCGGTCCGGTGGTCTTCCAGGCCGCCAACGACGGCATGCTGCACGCGTTCGGGGGTGGCGACGACCTCAACAACGACGGCGGCGACGAGCTGTGGGCCTACGTGCCGAAGATGCTGCACGGGTCCCTGGCGCGCCTCGCCGAGCGGAACTACGCGCACCGCTATTTCGTCGACGCGACGCCTGCCCTCACGCAAGTGAACAGCACGGGCTTCACGGGAATGATCCTCGTCGGCGGGCTCGGGAAGGGCGGAAAAGGCTACTACGCGCTGGATGTCACCGACCCCCGCCCGGCCACGCAGGACGTGGCGGCGGCGATGGTGAAGTGGGAGACGGTCCCCTCCGCCACCGGCAGCGGGTTCAGCTTCGGCACGCCGCTGATCGTGCGCACGCCCAACGACGGCTGGCTGGTGCTCGTCACTTCCGGCTACAACAACGCCGACGGAAAGGGCTACGTCTGGGCGCTCGATCCTGCCGACGGGCGCGTGGTCAGGACGATTGCCGCCGGCGCCGGATCGAGCACCGCGCCCGCCGGGCTCACCCATCTCTCGCGCCTCAGCATCGCCGCAGCGGACGATGTTGCCTACTATGTGTATGGCGGCGACCTGCTGGGCAACGTCTGGCGCTTCGACCTCTCCACCTGGACGGCGGTGAAGATCGCCGAGCTCAGGGACGGAAGCGGCGCACCGCAACCCGTCACGAGCGCACCCGCGGTCGGGCAGGTCGCGGGCGATGCGAACAAGTTCTTCGTGTATGTCGGCACGGGACAGTATCTCGGCGAGACGGACGTTCCCGGGACGGGGCAGAACGCCCACGCCACGCAGATTCAGTCGATGTACGGCATCATCGACGACGTTGGCGTGTCGGCTCCGACGCTGCCCAACATCCGCGGCAGCAATGGCAACCGTTGCGACAACGGTGGTGATGGCGCCTTCGTGTGCCAGGGCACGGCCAGCCTGACCGCGACGACCGTGACCCTCACGACCAATCCGCTGCAGGCGGGCGTGCACCGCGGGTGGTACTGGGATATTCCGATGCAGTACGGGCGGGTGAATACGAATCCGGCGCTGGATCCGTCCGGCGTCCTGGTGTTCACCGTGAACGTTCCGGTGCGCGAGATCTGCGGCAAAGGGGGCTCGAGCTGGCTCATGATGATCGACGCCGGCATGGGAGGCGCGATCGCCAAGAGCTCGACCTCGAGCGAGGTCTACACCAGCGGGCAATTCATCGGCGACGTCCTCTCCAGCCGCCCGGTGATCGTGGTGACGTCGAAAGGCAAATTCGTGCTGACGCGCACCACCGGCGCGACGACCAAGTCCAATCTGCTGCCCAATCGGCCGGGAGGCGGAGGGGGGGCCTCCAAGGGCGCGCGCGTGATCTACTGGCGCCCGCTGATGTGATCTCCTGGTTTTCCCGCCGGCTTGGCATCGGCGGGAAAATTCCATAGAATCACCCGCTTGCCGAGGAGCGCTGCGACCCGATCTTGACGGGCCAGGCTCGGCAACCGATCAACGGCGCTCGCAAACCATCACCGGGGTTTGCCGCGCCGTTTGCTTTTGCGCTTCTGCGGCTTCCGCCCGGTGCCTGAATCGACCGAGGTAGAACCATGCAAGCCGACCGCAGCCAAGAACTCCGCGACCTTCTCGCCCGCCGTATCCTGATCCTCGACGGCGCGATGGGGACCATGATCCAGCAGCACAAGCTGGGCGAGTCGGACTACCGCGGCGAGCGCTTCCGTGCGCACCCGAAGGACCTCAAGGGCAACAACGACCTGCTGGTGCTCACTCGCCCCGAGGTCGTCGCCGGCATCCACCGCGCCTATCTCGACGCCGGCGCGGACATCATCGAGACCAACACCTTCAACGGCACGCGCGTGTCGCAGGCCGAGTATGGGCTGGCGGACGTCGCGTTCGAGATCAACGTCGCGGGTGCGCGCCTCGTGCGCGAGCTGTGCGACGAGTACACCGCCAAGGATCCGGCCAAGCCGCGCTATTGCGCCGGCGTGCTCGGGCCGACCTCGCGCACGCTGTCGATCTCGCCGGACGTGAACGATCCGGGCTTCCGCAACATCAGCTTCGATGCGCTGGTCGATGACTACTACGACTCCGCGCGCGGCCTCCTCGAAGGCGGCGCCGACCTGCTGCTGATCGAGACGATCTTCGACACGCTGAACGCCAAGGCCGCGGTGTTCGCGGTCGAGAAGCTGTTCGACGAGCTCGATCGCCGCGTGCCGGTGATGATCTCCGGCACGATCACAGACGCCTCCGGCCGCACGCTCTCCGGCCAGACCGCCGAAGCCTTCTGGAACTCGCTCGCGCACGCGCGGCCGATCTCCTTCGGCCTGAACTGCGCGCTGGGCGCGAAGGAGTTGCGCCAGTACGTCGAGGAGCTGTCGCAGGTCTGCGATACCCATGTCTCCGCGCACCCCAACGCCGGCCTGCCGAACCCGCTGTCGCCGACCGGCTACGACGAGACGCCGGAAGCGCTCGCGACGGCGATCCGCGAGTGGGCCGAAGCCGGCCTCGTGAACATCGTCGGCGGCTGCTGCGGCACGACGCCCGCGCACATTGCCGCGATCGCACAGGCCGTCGCCGATGTCGCGCCGCGCCAAGTGCCGGAGATCGAGAAGAAGCTGCGCCTGTCGGGCCTCGAGCCCTTCAACGTCGGCGCCGACAGCCTGTTCGTCAATGTGGGCGAGCGCACCAACGTCACCGGCTCCAAGGCCTTCGCGCGCATGATCCTCGAAGGCCGTTTCGACGACGCGCTGGCGGTCGCGCGCCAGCAGGTCGAGAACGGCGCCCAGGTCATCGACATCAACATGGACGAGGCGATGCTCGACTCGCTCGCGGCGATGGAGCGCTTCCTCAAGCTCATCGCGTCCGAGCCGGACATCTCGCGCGTGCCGATCATGCTCGACTCGTCGAAGTGGAGCGTGATGGAGGCGGGCCTCAAGTGCATCCAGGGCAAGGGCGTCGTCAATTCGATCTCGATGAAGGAAGGCGAGGCCGAGTTCCTGCGCCAGGCGCGCCTGTGCCGCCGCTACGGCGCCGCGGTGATCGTGATGGCCTTCGACGAGAAGGGCCAGGCCGACACCTATGCGCGCAAGACCGAGATCTGCAAGCGCGCCTACGAGCTGCTGGTCGGGATCGGCTTCCCGCCCGAGGACATCATCTTCGATCCGAACATCTTCGCGATCGCGACCGGCATCGAGGAGCACGACAACTACGCGGTCGACTTCATCAATGCCGTGGCGTGGATCAAGCAGAACCTGCCCTACGCGAAGACCTCGGGCGGCGTGTCGAACGTTTCCTTCAGCTTCCGCGGCAACGACCCGGTGCGCGAGGCGATCCACACGGTCTTCCTGTATCACGCGATCAAGGCCGGCATGGCGATGGGCATCGTCAACGCCGGCATGCTCGGCGTCTATGACGACCTGGAGCCCGTGCTGCGCGACAAGGTCGAGGACGTGGTGCTGAACCGCCATCCGGGTGCGGGCGAAGCCCTCGTCGAGTTCGCGCAGTCGGTGAAGGAAGGCAAGGCCAAGAACACCGGGCCGGACCTCGCGTGGCGCGAGTGGTCGGTCGAGGAGCGTCTGTCGCATGCGCTGGTGAAGGGCATCACGGAGTTCGTCGTCGCCGACACCGAGGAGGTGCGCGCGAAGCTCGAAGCCGAAGGACGCCCGCCGCTCGCCGTGATCGAAGGCCCGCTGATGGCCGGCATGAACGTCGTCGGCGACCTCTTCGGCGCGGGCAAGATGTTCCTGCCGCAGGTCGTGAAGTCGGCGCGCGTTATGAAGCAGGCCGTCGCGCACCTGATCCCCTTCATCGAGGCGGAAAAACTCAGGACCGGCGCGACCTCGAAGGGCCGCATCGTCGTCGCGACGGTGAAGGGCGACGTGCACGACATCGGCAAGAACATCGTCGGCGTCGTGCTGGGCTGCAACGGCTACGAGGTGATCGACCTCGGCGTGATGGTGCCGGCCGAGAAGATCCTGAACGCTGCGCGCGAGCATGGCGCGCAGGCGATCGGCCTGTCGGGTCTGATCACGCCCTCGCTGGAGGAGATGAGCCACGTCGCGGCCGAGATGCAGCGCCAGGGCTTTGACGTGCCGCTCTTGATCGGCGGCGCGACAACGAGCCGCGCGCACACCGCGATCAAGATCGCGCCGCACTACGGTCAGCCGGTCGTCTACGTGCCGGACGCCTCGCGTGCGGTTGGCGTCGTCACGGCGCTGCTGTCCGAAGGCGGCGCGGCCGATTTCAAGGCGCAGCTCGCCGCCGACTACGACAAGATCCGCGCGCAGCACGCGAACAAGAAGGGCGTGCAGCTCGTGAGCCTGGAGGCCGCGCGCGCCAATGCGTTCCGCACCGACTGGGCCGCGGAGGCGGTTGCCGCGTGCAGCAACAGCCACCAGGCGGGCTACCAGCCCTACGTGCCGCCGAAGCCGAACATGCTGGGCGTGCAGGCGCTCACCGTGCCGCTCGCCGAACTCGTCAACTTCATCGACTGGGGTCCCTTCTTCCAGACCTGGGATCTGGCCGGCAGCTTCCCGAAGATCCTCGACGACGAGGTCGTCGGCGAGACCGCTCGCAACGTCTATCACGACGGCCAGGCGATGCTCGGGAAGATCGTCGCCGAGCAGTGGCTGGAGGCACGCGCGGTGTTCGGTCTCTTCCCGGCCAACAGCGTCGGCGACGACATCGCGTTCTACTGCGACGAGACCCGCTCGGCCGCGCTCGGCATGTGGCACGGCCTGCGCCAGCAGCACGAACGCCCGTCCGACAGGCCGCATTACTGCCTGTCGGACTTCGTCGCGCCCAGGGATTCGGGGGTCGCCGATTACGCCGGCGCCTTCGCCGTGACGGCCGGTATCGGCATCGAGAAGAAGCTCGCCGAGTTCGAGGCCGCGCACGACGACTACCACGCGATCATGCTGAAATCGCTTGCCGACCGCCTCGCGGAAGCCTGCGCGGAGTGGCTGCATGCGCGCGTGAGGAAGGAGTTCTGGGGCTACGCGGCCGACGAGACGCTCGACAACGACGCGCTGGTCCGCGAGGAGTACCGCGGCATCCGCCCGGCGCCGGGCTACCCGGCCTGTCCGGACCATACCGCCAAGGGCGGGCTTTTCGCGCTGCTCGACGCCACGAAGAACACGGGAATGACGCTGACCGAGTCCTACGCGATGAACCCGGCCGCCTCGGTCAGCGGCTTCTACCTCGCCCACCCGCAGGCGCAGTACTTCGCGATCCCCAAGATCGGCCGCGACCAGCTCGAGGATTGGGCGCAGCGCACCGGCATGAGCGTGGACGAGGCGGCGCGCTGGCTCGCCCCGCTTCTCTGACGTCCTGCGCAGACTGTAGCGCGGCCCCCTCGTGGGAGTGGCATGTGGGAGCGGCTTCAGCCGCGAAGCAGCAGTGTTGCGGAGTGATCCGCCCATTTGCGGCTGAAGCCGCTCCCACAAGAGGCTCCCGTCGAGGGGTTACGCCTGCTTACCCCGCATGCCATGGTTTCGGGCTAAGCTCGCAAGCAAGGGAACCTGTGCGCTGCGCCGGCTCCCGGGCAATTGCGAAGGAGAGACCCGATCATGCAAACACGCATGCGAAACCGCCGGTCTCGCGGACCGGCTTCCATTACCCGCTTCCTCGTCGGCCTGGCCCTCGCGCTGGGCATGACGGCATCGCTGTCCGCCGCGGCCGCAGAGGGTTCGACCACCGCCGAGGACGTCGGCCATGGTGTCGGTTCGACGATGCATGACATCGGCACCGGCGCGCGCGACGCCGGCAAGGAAGTGGGCCAGGCGGCCGGGAAGGCCGGCAAGGCGATCGGGCACACCGCGCGGGATGCCGCCGTGGTGACGTGGGACGCGATGAAGCGCACCGGCATCACGATCGGCCACACCGTGCGCGACGGCAGCAAGGCCTTCGTGCGCGGGATCAAGGGCGAACCGGAGCGCTGAACTCGTCCGGATGCGCGGGGATTCGTCGCGCCTGAGGTACGGAACCACGATTTTCGAGCGAGAATCGTGGTTCTTTTCTTTTCGGGCTCCCCGGCGCGGCTGGGAGGGGCGAGATGGATCTCAGCCAGATCACCGAAGCAATCCAGCGCGACGCAGTGTGGGTCGTCTTCGTCAATGTGCTGTTGCAACAGCTCGGTCTGCCGGTGCCGGCCGTGCCGACGCTGCTGGTCGCGGGCAGCCTCGCGGCAAGTTCCGGCCAGGCGGGCGCGATGCTCGCCGCAGCGGTGCTCGCCTCGGTGTTCGCCGACTGGGTGTGGTATCTCGCCGGGCGCATCTTCGGTTATCGCGTGCTGTCCGGCCTGTGCCGGCTGTCGCTCAATCCCGGTTCCTGCGTGACGCAGACCGAGGCCCGCTTCATGCGCTGGGGTGTGTGGTCGCTGGTCGTCGCGAAGTTCGTGCCGGGTTTTTCGACCGTCGCGCCGCCCATCGCGGGGTCGCTGCGCATGCCCTTGTCCGGCTTCCTCGCGGCCGCCGCCGCGGGGGCGGCGCTGTGGGCGGGAGGCGCCATTCTCGCCGGATGGTGGCTGCGCGACGAGTTGCAGAGTGCGCTCGCGGCGATGAGCCGCCACGGCACGACGATGATCGTCGGACTGGTGTTTGCGCTGGGGGGGTGGATCGCGTGGAAGCTGTGGCAACGCTACCGCTTCGAGAGGCTCGCGGCGATCCCGCATATCACGCCGTCCGAACTGATCGAGGCGCTGGCGTCCGACGAGCCGCCGCTGTTCCTCGACCTGCGCGGCGCCGCGCTGATCGCGGCGAGGGGGGCGATCGACGGCGCGCGCACGGCCGAAATCGACAACCTCCTGCGCGCGGTGGGCGATTGGCCGCTCCAGCGGCCCATCGTGACGATGTGCGCCTGCCCCGGCGACGCGACGGCGGTGCGGGCCGCGCACGTGTTGAGCGATCTCGGCTACGTCGCGGCGCGGCCCCTCAAGGGCGGCTACGAGGCCTGGCAGGCGGCAAACCGCCCGGCCTGAGCCGGTGCCGCTACTCGAACAGCGCGCCGACGCTCTCGCCGGTATGGATGCGCTCGATCGCCGAGGCGAAGAGCGGCGCCACCGTCAGCTGGGTGATCTTGTCCAGGCGCTTGTCCGGCGGCATGTGCACGGTGTTGGTGACGACGATGGACTCGATCGGCGCGTCGCGCAGGCGCTCGATCGCCGGGCCGCACAGCACGGCATGCACGGCGCCCGCGTGGATCGTGCGCGCCCCGGCGGCCTTCAGCGTGCCTATCGTCGACAACAGCGTGCCGGCGGTCGAGATCTCATCGTCGAAGAGCACCACGTCGCGTCCCTTCACGTCACCGACGACTTCGCCGTGCGTGACGTTGGTGTCGCTGACGCGGCGCTTGTCGATGATCGCCATCGGGATGCCCAGGCGCTCGGAGAAGCGCCCGACGCGCTTCGCGCCGCCGGCGTCGGTGGCGACGGCGACCATGTGCGCGAGGTCGTGGTTGCGGCGGAAGTGCTCGGCAAGGGTCGGGATCGCGGTGAGGTGGTCGACCGGCACCGAGAAGAAGCCGTGCACCTGGTCGGCGTGCAGGTCCATCGTCAGCACGCGGTCGGCGCCCGCGGTCTTCAGCATGTCGGCGATCAGGCGGCCCGTGATCGAGATGCGCGGGGCGTCCTTCTTGTCCGAGCGCGCGTACGAATAGTAGGGGATCACCGCGGTCACGCGCCGAGCCGACGCGCTGCGCAGCGCGTCGAGCGTGATCATCAGCTCCATGATGTGGTCGCTCACCGGCTCGGTGAAGGACTGCACGACGAACACGTCGCGTTCGCGGACATTCTCGCGGATCTGCACGTGCAGGTTGTCGTTGGAGAAGCGCGAGATCTCCATCTGGCTCAGTTCCAGCCCGAGCTTGTCGCAGATTTCCGCAGCCAGCGCGCGGTTCGAGTGGCACGCAAAGATGCGCAGGGCGTCGTTCATCGCATTCGCTCCGGTGGCGGTCGCGCCGCGGGGCCGGCGCAACATCCCGTTGCGAATTGTAGCTGCCACGACGGGGCCGCGGCACGATGCGAGGATGCCGGAGGGCGATTCAGGCGCCGGGAAGCCTCCGTGCGCCGTCCAGTTCGAGGATAGGGCCGGGGTGGCGACGAGGTCAGACCCGCGTCACGATGGACTCCTTTCCCGTTTGGAGCGCAGCGCTCAGGTACGCGGATCCTGATGCTGGAAGTAGGCCACCCATTCGGTCCGGCTGATCTTGCCGTCCGAATCGGTGTCGATGTCGCCGAAATACTTCACGAGTGGCGCCGAGGCGCGTGCTTCGTCGCCGTCGATGCGGCTGTCGCTGTTACGGTCGAGCAGGCCGAAGACGTAGTTCGCGTCCGGTTCGGGTTCGGTGGCGCGTTGCGGCTGGGAGTCGAGGGCGACGGGCGTGAAGGCGCCGGCGGCTGCGGCGACCAGCGGGGCCAGCACGCTCAGCGTCAGGCTGGCGCAGATCAGGCGTTTGGTGAGCACGTTGTTTCTCCATACTGGTGACTCCTGCGGGAAGCGCAGGACACCGCCGTCACTTTGCAAGCAGCGGGCCAGTCACGGAAAAGTGTTTTGTATCAACGTGTTGAAGCCATTGGCATGGCCGTGGCAGGGCGAGCGGGCGCAAAATCGTCGCCTGGCGGCGACGCCCGTGGCAGGCCGCAGCGTGCAAACGGGGCACGGCGGGGCTTGTGCGCTGTCGCCCGGCGACGACAGGGGCGTGGCGGGATGCTGCGTTGCAGCGTCGGCTGCGTGGAGGGACGTTACGGGGTGGCGGGCGGCAATTCCCGCGCCGCTCAGCGGTACAGCAGGAAGGGCTCGCGCTCGGCAGCCCAGGCGGACTCGTCGGGAACGGTCAGCGCGTCGAGGTCGGCCGGGGTCGCGGCCGGATCGTCCACCCAGCGGCGCAGCAGCTCGCTGCCATTGATGAGGTCGATCGCGAGGCGGTCGTGCTCGTACTCGTAGGGGAAGTCGCGCCACAGCGGATAGTCGGGCTGCAGGCGGCGCAGCGCCTTGAAGGCGAGCGCCTGCAGGCGCCACGGGCGGAAGGCGCCGTGGTCGTAGTGCGCGGGGTCCTCGACATGGATCTGCAGGCCGCTGCACAGTTTGCCGGCGTGCTTGTGGAAGGTCGGCTCGAACCAGCACTCGCGCAGCACGCAGCCGGCGAGCCAGTGCGGGGCCAGATGCTGCATCTCGGCCCGGATCGCGCGCGCGTCGATGTCCGGCGCGCCGAAAAGCTCCAGCGGACGCGTCGTGCCGCGGCCTTCCGACAGGGTCGTGCCCTCCAGCATCACGGTTCCGGCGTAGGCGCGCGCCATCGACACGTTGGGGGCGTTGGGGCTGGGGTTGATCCAGCTGCGCTCGCCCAGTGGCCAGCCGTAGCCGGGCGCAGCGTCCGCTTGCCAGCCTTCCATCACGATCACTTCGCATTCGATGTCGAGCTTCAGCGTTGCGACGAACCAGCGCGCCAGTTCGCCCATCGTCAGGCCGTGGCGCATCGGCAGCGGACCGGCGCCGACGAAGCTCTCCCAGCCGGGGCGCAGGACGAGGCCTTCGACCGGCCGCCCGGCGGGGTTGGGGCGGTCGAGCACCCACACTGCCTTGCCGTGGCGCGCGGCGGCTTCGAGCACGTAGCGCAGCGTCGTGATGAAGGTGTAGATGCGGCAGCCCAGGTCCTGCAGGTCGACGAGCAATACGTCGAACGTGTCCATCATCGCGTCGGTGGGGCGGCGCACCTCGCCGTACAGGCTGAACACGGGGATGCCATGCAGCGGGTCGACGAAGTCGGGTGACTCGACCATGTTGTCCTGCTTGTCGCCGCGCAGGCCGTGCTGCGGGCCGAAGGCGGCGGTGAGCGTGATGTCGGGCAGGGCGCCCAGTGCGTCGAGCGAGTGGGAAAGTCCGCGCGTGACGGATGCGGGATGGGCGAGCAGGGCTACGCGGCGGCCGGCGAGCGGGCGGCGCAGTGCGGGTTCTTCGAGCAGGTGGTCGAGGCCGAACCGGATGGAGGCGGTCATGGTGTGCGGAACGTTTGCGCCGCGTTCAGGGCCGGGCCAGGGGCAGCGTGAAGGCGTCGCGGAGGTGGAAGTCGGGGCGCTCACCGGGGTGGCGCAGGGCCCAATAGGATAGCGTGCCGTCGAGCGTTTCGACGACCGTCGTGAGCCCGAGTTCGAGCGGCGAGCCCTGCGGCAGGGCGGTCGCGTCGAGCGTGGCGTCGAGCACGAGCCGGCCCGTTTCGAGGTGCGACACGATCATCGGGGCAGCCGGGACGGTCCCCGGGGCGCTGCGCTGGCGGTAGGCATCGAAATCGTAGATCGCCCATTCACCGGAGGGAGAGAAGTTGAACTCGCGATAGGCCGGACTTCCTTCGCTCGCGACGAAGGCCTCGCAGCAGGTGTGCGCCCACAATCCGTCTGCCGCGCGCGGGATGCTCGGGGCGGGAACGAGCACTCGCAGCACGTCGCCCAGGAGTTCGAAGCGCAGGCGCAGGCCGCCACTGTTCTCGCGGGAGAGGTGAACCGCGATCGAGGCGATCGGGCAAGGCGGGCTTCCGGGGAAAGGGCGAAGCTGCGCCGTCGCCGTCACGGATGTTTGCCGCGCTCGAGCGCGATGCTGAGCGAGAGGTAGGCGACCGGGCAGACTTCATTCACCGGGTCGTTCGAGCCGCTCGCCGCCTGCTGGCTGCGGTCGGCGAATTCCTGGTGACGCGGTCCGATGTTCTGCGCGGTGAGGCCCAGCCGCACCGCGTGACCCGCGACGCGGGTGGTGTAGGTGATGTTCGCGTCGGCCGTCGTGTAGGGCTTGGCGATGAAGCGGTAGCGCGGCACGTAGCCGTCGCCGCCGGCGAGCGGGCCCATGCGCAGCACGCTGACCATGCTCGTCCAGCCGCCGCCCCAGTCCTGCAGCCAGCTCAGCGCCGCGGTATAGGGCGCGCTGCGGTCCTCGATCGCGGCGCTGCGGCTGTCGCGGTCGAGCATGGCGTGCGCGACGCGCAGCTCGGTGCCCGGCAGTGGGCGCGTCGACAGCTCGTACTCGATGCCGCGCAGGCGCACCGTCGAGTCGAGGTTCTCGTAGCGGGTGGAGCCGAGGAAGGACGACAGCAGCGGCGCCGGCACGGGGTCGGGCTGCGGCACGCGCACGACGAAATCCTGGATGTTCTCCTCGAACACGCGCACGTCCAGCGTCGTGTTCCAGGTCTCGATGCGGCCGAAGTAGCCGAGTTCGCGGGCGCCGACGCGCGTCTGCTCGAGGTCCGGATTCGGCAGGTAGGGGCGCACGAGCGGGGGCGTGCCGGGAGGGCTCGCCGGATCGATCGCGCGGATGTCCGCGTAGCGCGCGAACACGTTGTTCTGGCGCAGGCCGCGCGAATAGCCGGCGCGCAGGGTGTGCCCGGGGGCCGCCTGCCAGTTGACGAAGGCGCGCGGGCTGAGGTGCGTTTTCCCGCCGGAATACCGCTCCACCGCGCCCCCCAGGTTCAGCGTGACGTCGTCCAGCGTGCGCCACTCGATGTTGCCGGATGCGCGGTAGAGGTACTGGGGGTCGGGGTTGCCGCCGA
Source organism: Aromatoleum evansii (assembly GCF_045689615.1). NCBI lineage: Bacteria > Pseudomonadati > Pseudomonadota > Betaproteobacteria > Rhodocyclales > Rhodocyclaceae > Aromatoleum > Aromatoleum evansii. The sequence goes on along the minus strand of NZ_CP141259.1, from coordinate 5,093,182 downwards.
AGTAGAGGAAGGGCGCGTCGACGTCCTCGCGCTGGGCCTCCAGGCCCCACACGAACTGCAGTTCGGGGGCCGGGGCGCTGCGCCGCTGGATGCCGATGCTGTCGCGTACGCTGTCGCGGTTGCGGTTGAGCGGTACCGCCGGAAACATCGGTGCGCTCGCGAGCCAGGCTTCGCGCACGCGCTCGTGATTGCGGTAATAGTTGAGCAGCCATTCCGTGTCCGCGGAGTCGTTGTGCTGCCACTGCAGATGGATGTTGTGGCTGTGATGCCGGCTGTGACGGGTGCCGTTGTTGTCGAACACGGAACCCTCATAACCCTCACCGCGTACGCCGCTATTGCTCGCGATGCGCACGAGCAGCGCGTCATCGGCGCCCATCTGCAGATCTCCGCGCAGGGAGAAGGTGTCGGTGCGGCGAGTGTCGTGCAGGCCGTCGAAGCCTTCGTCCCGCTGCGTTGCTGCACTCATGCGCAGGGTCAGGGGGTCGCCGCCGCCGCTCCAGCTGAATGTCGCGTCGCGGATGCGGTCATCGCCCGCGCGCAGGTCGACCCGCAGTCCGGGGTCCTCGACGCTATGCCGGGTGATGATGTTGATGATGCCGAGGAATGCGTTGGCGCCGTAGCTCGTCGCATTGGTGCCGCGCACGACCTCGATGCGGTCGATCTCGTCGAGCGTGAGGGGCAGGGCGGTCCAGTCGACGCCGCCAAAGGCGCTGCCGTTTATCGCCGAGCGGCCGTCGACCAGTACCTGCATTTCGGTCGGGTAGTCGCTCGACAGGCCGTGGTAGGTCACCCACTGCGCATGTCCGCGCTCCTGTCCGATCTGCATCCCCGGTACGAGCCGCAGCACCCGCGCGAGGTCGCGATAGCCGGTCGCGGCGATCATCTCGCGGTCTATCACCGTCACTGCGCCGGGCACCTCGTGCCTGGGCTGGGGCAGGCGCGTCGCGCTCAGCACCAGCGGCAGCTCCTCGAAGTAGGGTGACTCGGCCGCGGATGCAGGTGGCGTGACGCCGGCAAGCAATGCGAGCGTCAGGTGCAGGCTGAAGGGGCGGGGCGACGAGGCAGCCAACTGAATTCCGGTCCTGGGGCGACGGATGCCAAACCGCAAATATTACCCTGTTCGATAATCCGATGGTGATAGCGCGGATATTTTCACTGATTATTCTGTCGTGTTCAGCCAGGGAATAATTGTAATAGTGCATTGCGCTAAGGTGCGACCGCCGGATTTGCGGAACCCTCTGACGGCCGTGCGTCTGCCGCCGGCAGGGGCGGCCCCGGCGTGGAGGCGTCGCGCAACGCCGTGTAACACAGCGCAGCCGCGGCGCCGGAACGCCGGCGCCGGAATCGCGTCCCATTTCCGGCGCCACGGCCGGGGCGCCGGCTTTTTCGATCCCTTTGGCAAGGAGAGTGTGATGAACATCCGGACTGGCATTTGTGCAATCGCCGTGGCGCTGACGACGAGCGCCTGTGCGACCTGGGACGGCATGTCCGCGCGCGAGAAGAGCGCCGTGATCGGCGCGGGCGTCGGTGGCGTGGCCGGTGCGGTGATCACCGACGGCGGGGTGCTCGGCACGGTCGGCGGTGCGGCTATCGGCGGTGTGATCGGCGACCAGGTGGGCAAGAATCGCCGCCGCTGAACGGCAGGCCGGCCGTGAGCCGGCCGCAGTCAATCAGGAATTGCGGAACCTGTGCTGCGGTTGCGCAATTCGCGTTCCTTGCGGGCGGCATGATAAAAAGACGGATTGTCCGTTTGATGACCCGTCATGATCGAATTTCTCACCGACCCGCAACTCATCGTCGCCTTTCTGACCCTCACCGCACTCGAGCTGGTGCTGGGCATCGACAACATCATCTTCATCTCCATCCTCGTCGACAAGCTGCCGCCGGAACGCCGTGCGTTCGCGCGTCGCCTAGGCCTGTTCCTCGCGATGTTCATGCGCCTGGCGCTGCTGTCCATCCTTGCGTGGCTCGCCGGCCTCAACCAGGCGTTGTTCGAGCTCTTCGGGCACGGCTTCTCGGCGCGCGACCTGATCCTGCTGGGCGGCGGCCTGTTCCTCGTGTGGAAGAGCACCGGCGAGATCCATCAGCTGATGGAAGGCGAGGAGGGCGAGGCCTCGTCGGCCGTCAAGGCGACCTTCACCGCGGTGATCATGCAGATCATCGTGATCGACCTGGTGTTCTCGCTCGACTCGATCATCACCGCGATCGGCATGGTGAACAACCTCACCGTGATGATGGCCGCGGTGATCGCGTCGGTCGGCCTGATGATGGTGGCCTCCGCGCCGATCGGCAATTTCGTGTCCAACCACCCGACGGTGAAGATGCTGGCGCTGTCCTTCCTGATGGTGGTGGGCGTCGTGCTGATGGCCGAAGGCTTCGGTCACCATGTGCCGAAGGGCTACATCTACTCGGCGATGGCCTTCTCGGTGGTGGTGGAGATGCTCAACATCCGCATGCGCAAGCGCGCCGCTCAGCCGGTGGTGCTGCACGAGCCCTACGTCGCCGAGAAGCAGCCTGCCCGCTGAGGACGAGCGGCAGCGCGTGAAGCTTTTGGTGGGAGCCTGTTGCGGCTGAAGCTTTTGGCGGAGGCAGTTGCGGGTGGAGCTTTTTTGGGAGCGGCTTCAGCCGCGAATGCAGCCGTCGGGCCACATCAGACGCCGATTCGCGGCTGAAGCCGCTCCCACGAGGCGCAGGCACTCCCGCGGCACGCAGGCACTTCGCTACGCAAAGCTTCGTGCGGTCGCCCCTGGGCTAGCCCGCGCTGCCGCCGTTGCCGTTTACGCCCTGTTCGCGCTCCTCGCGCGCAACCGCGGAAAGATCGCGCAGGTACCAGGCCGCATAGCCGAATCCCGCGGCGGCCACCAGCGCCGTGAACATCAGTTTGTTGTCGAAGGGCAGGCCGGCGGCGAGATTCGCGATGACGACATAGCCGAGGTAGAAGGCGGCGACTAGGCCGCCGAGGATGCGGGTGAGGGCGAAGACCTTGCGCTGGCGGAGCGTGGGGGCGGCTTTGGGCATGGCGGGCGGATTCCGGTGGGAAGGTGGGGCTGAACTGGGGCGCATCATCGCAGATTTCCGCGGATTTGCCGCCCCTGGCCGGTGGCGCGGGCTAATTCCTTGATAGAATTGCATTTGTCCCGCCTCGCCGATTCCGGCCGGCGGCTTTGTTTTTTTGCGAACCGATCCATGGCCGAGACTCCCTATCCGCCCGAACTGATGCGCGACGTCGCGAAGCGCCGCACCTTCGGCATCATCTCCCACCCCGACGCGGGCAAGACCACGCTCACGGAAAAGCTGCTGCTGTTCGGCGGCGCGATCCAGCTCGCCGGCACCGTCAAGGCCAGGAAGAGCGCCCGCCACGCGACCTCCGACTGGATGGAGGTCGAGAAGCAGCGCGGCATCTCGGTGACCAGTTCGGTGATGCAGTTCGACTACCAGGGCCACACCATCAACCTGCTTGACACGCCGGGCCACCAGGACTTCTCGGAAGACACCTACCGCGTGCTGACCGCGGTCGATGCGGCAGTGATGGTCATCGACGCCGCCAAGGGCGTCGAGACGCAGACGATCAAGCTGCTGGAAGTGTGCCGCCTGCGCAACACGCCCATCATTACCTTCGTGAACAAGATGGACCGCGAGGTGCGTGAGACCTTCGACCTGCTGCAGGAGATCGAGGAGGTGCTGAAGATCGACTGCGCGCCGATCACCTGGCCGATCGGCATGGGCAAGACCTTCCGCGGCGTCTATCACCTGCTCGAGGACCGCGTGTTGCGCTTCACCGCGGGCGAGGAAAAGCGCAGCGAGGGCGAGCTCATCAAGGGCATCGCGAATGCCCAGCTCGACGAGCTGTTCCCGCTCGAAGTCGGCAAGCTGCGCGAGGACGTCGACCTCATCCAGGGCGCGTCGACCCCGTTCTCGCTCGGCGACTTCCTCGCCGGCAAGCAGACGCCGGTGTTCTTCGGCTCCGGTATCAACAACTTCGGCGTGCAGGAGATCCTGCAGGCGCTGATCGACTGGGCGCCGCCGCCGCAGCCGCGGGTGGCCGGCACCAGCGGGGCCGACACCCGCCTCGTGCAGCCCGCCGAGGCGCCCTTCACCGGCTTCGTGTTCAAGATCCAGGCGAACATGGACCCCAAGCACCGCGACCGCATCGCCTTCTTCCGCATCTGTTCCGGGCGCTACACGTCGGGGATGAAGGTCAAGCACGTGCGCGCGGGCCGCGACATGAAGCTCGCCAACGCGCTGACCTTCATGGCCAACGAACGCGTGCTGATGGAGGACGGCGTCGCCGGCGACATCATCGGCATCCACAACCACGGCCAGCTGCACATCGGCGACACCCTCACCGAAGGCGAGAATCTCGGCTTCAAGGGGATCCCTTACTTCTCCCCGGAACTCTTCAGCGCCGCACGCCTGCGCGACCCGCTCAAGTCCAAGCAGCTGCAGAAGGGCCTGCAGGAGCTGGGCGAGGAAGGCGCGATCCAGGTGTTCGAGCAGGAAGGCGGCAACATGCTGCTCGGCGCGGTCGGCCAGCTGCAGTTCGAAGTCGTCGCGCAGCGCCTCAAGGACGAGTACAAGGTCGACGCGATCTTCGAGTCCGCCGACATCCACACCGCGCGCTGGCTCACCTTCCCGGACGAGCTCACGCGGCGCAACTTCGAGCGCGAGCAGGCGATGCGCATCGGCAAGGACGTCGATGGTAACCCCGTGTATCTGGCCTCCAGCCGCTACAACCTCGAAGTGACGATGGAGAAGTGGCCCAAGGTCGGCTTCCACGCGACCCGCGAGCACGGTCAGGTACTCGCCTGAGCGGAGCAGGCGTGCCCCGGATCGCGTGAAGGATGTTGCATTGCAGCATGGTGCGGTTGTTTCCTTCACGCAACACGGGTATCTGAATGGCGTGGCGATGCAGGATAATCCCCGCATCTCATGCATTCGGGCGCCGACGTGTCAGGTAACACCAGCAACAAGAAGCCGCAACGGCGAGGTTGGTTCAGGGCGCTGCGGCGCACGCTGTTCTGGCTGTGTGTCCTGGCGATCATCGTCGGCGGCGTCGCCGCGTATTACGAGAGCGAAACGTCCTGGCTGCAGGCGCGCGAGATTCCGCGCTATGCGGCGAAGCTCGCCTGGGAGGTCCAGCCGGGTCCGAGCGAGGCGATCCGTTTCCCCGAGCACGGCCCCTTCGACCAGCGCCTCGGCTACACCCAGCTGAAGGAATTCTCCGAGCGTCTCGCGGCGCGCGGCTACGCCATCGAACGCCAGGCACGTTTTTCCGACGCGCTCCTCGACTACGCCGGCCGCGGCTATTTCCCGCCGTATCGCGAAAAGACGCGCAGCGGCCTTGCGGTCAACGACGCGCGCGGCGACACGCTGTATGCGACGCACTATCCGATCCGCCACTACGACGACTTCGACAGCATCCCGCCGCGCATAGTGCAGGGGCTGCTGTTCATCGAGAACCGCGATCTGCTCGATCCCGAGCGGCTGCACATGAACCCGGCGGTGGATTGGGCGCGTTTCGGCCGGGCGATCTTCGCGCAGCTGGCGAAGGTTGTCGATGAGGACCTCAACACCCCGGGCGGCAGCACGCTCGCGACGCAGATCGAGAAATACCGCCACTCGCCCGACGGCGTCACCCACTCGCCGCAGGAGAAGCTGCGCCAGATGGTGTCCGCGAGCGTGCGCGCCTATCGCGACGGCGCCGAGACGCTGCCGGCGCGGCGCGAACTGGTGCTCGACTACCTCAACACCGTGCCGCTGTCGGCCGCGCCGGTGTATGGCGAGGTGCATGGCTTGGGCGACGGCCTGTGGGTGTGGTTCGGCGCGGACTTCGCACGCGTGAACGCGCTGCTCGCGAAGGACGAGGCGAGTGGCGACGAGCTCGCCGAGCAGGGCCTCGCGCTGCGTCAGGTGCTCGCGCTGATGATCGCGCACCGCCGCCCCTCGCACTACCTGGGCCGCGGCCGCGACGACCTCGCCAAGCTCGCCGACGCGCACCTGCGCATCCTCGCCGAGGGCGGGCTGATCAGCCCCGCGCTGCGCGATGCGGGCCTCAAGGCGAAGCTCGCATTCCGCGACTCCGCGGTCGCCCCCGCGCGCGTGCCCGTGCCCGCGGACAAGGGCTCGACGCTGGTGCGCACACGCATCGCGGGCATGCTCGACGTGTCGCTCTACGACCTCGACCGCCTCGACCTGCGCGCCGCGACCACCCTCGACGGCAGGCTGCAGGAGGTCGTCACCGAGTACCTGCGGCGGCTCGCCGAGCCCGAGTTCGGCCGTGACGCGGGGGTCATCGGCGAGCGTCTGCTCACCCCGGCGCAGCTCGACAAGGTGCATTACAGCTTCACCCTGTTCGAGCGCACTCCCGGCGGCAACCGCGTGCGCGTGCAGACCGACACCACCGACCAGCCGCTCGACATCAACGAGGGCAGCAAGCTCGAGCTCGGCTCCACGGCCAAGCTGCGCGTGCTCGCGACCTACCTCGAAATCGTCGCCGAATTGCACCAGCGTCACGCGGAACAGTCCGTGGCGGAATTGCGCGCAGTGCAGGTCGACGCCCGCGACCACATCAAGCGCTGGGCGATCGACTACCTGATCCGCACGGCCGACCGCAAGCTGCCCGCGATGCTCGAGGCGGCGCTGGAGCGCTCCTATTCGGCGGGCCCCGGCGAGGCCTTCTTCACCGGCGGGGGCTTGCACACCTTCAACAACTTCCGCAAGGAAGACGACGGCCGCGTGCCGACGATCCGCCAGGCGCTGCAGGCCTCGATCAACCTGCCCTTCGTGCGCCTGATGCGCGACATCGTGCGCCACACGATGTACGAGGTGCCCGGCAGCACCGCGAAGCTGCTGCAGGACGACGACGATCCGCGCCGCAGCGAGTACCTCGCCAAGTTCGCCGATCGCGAGGCGCAGGTCTTCATGCGGCGCTTCTGGCGCAAGTACAAGGGACAGAGCCCGGAGAAGATCCGCGCGACCTTCATGGACGGCCTGCGTCCGAGCGCCGACCGCCTCGCGGCGGCCTACCGTTACCTGAACCCCGAGGCCGACCTGAAGACTTTCTCGGTCTTCGTGACGGAGCGCCTGCCGGCTGCCGATCTCGGCGAAGAGCGGCTGGCCGCGTTGTACAAGCGTTATGCGCCGGGCTCCTTCGACCTGCCCGACCAGGGCTTCATCGCACGCGTGCACCCGCTGGAGCTGTGGCTCGCCGGCTATCTCGCGACCCATCCCGACGCGAGCTTCGACGAGGCGATTGCCGCGAGCAAGGCCGAGCGCCAGGCCGTGTATCGCTGGCTGTTCCGCACCCGCTACAAGGGTGCCCAGGACACGCGCATCTACACGATCCTCGAGGTCGAGGCCTTCCTCGACATCCACCGCCGCTGGGTGCGCCTGGGCTATCCGTTCAACCGGCTGGTGCCCTCGCTCGCGACCGCGCTGGGCAGCTCCGGCGACCGTCCCGCGGCGCTGGCCGAACTGATGGGCATCATCGTCAACGACGGCGTGCGCCTGCCGACCTCGCGCATCGACCGCCTGCATTTCGCGCCCGACACGCCCTACGAGACCGTGTTTGCACGCCGTCCGGGCGAGGGCGAGCGCGTGATGTCCTCCGAGGTGGCCACGGCGCTGCGCGGCGCCCTGTCCGAGGTCGTCGAAGGCGGCACCGCGCGCCGGCTGGCGGGTGCCTTTGCCGCGCCCGACGGCACGCCGCTCGCGGTCGGCGGCAAGACCGGCACGGGCGACAACCGCATCGTGATCTCGGGCGGGCGCGGCCAGGTGAAGGGGGGGGTCGCGATGAACCGCACCGCGACCTTCGTCTTCTACCTCGGACCACGCCACTTCGGCACCCTGACGGCGTACGTGATCGGGTCGGACGCCGCGGCGTTCAAGTTTACGTCGGGCCTGCCGGTGCAGATCCTCAAGTCGATGGCGCCGACCCTGCTGCCCTACCTGAGCCAGCCCGTCGCCGAACCCGAGCCGGCGCGCGTGCCGCCGACCGAGCCCGCGCGCGAGGCGGAAAGTTCCGCCGAGGAGCCGGCACGCGGCAATGCCGACGCGGGCATGGCGACCGGCGAGGTCCGTTCGCTGGCGCCGGCGCCGGAGGGGCAAGGCGAGGCCGAGCGCGCAAGACCGCAGAATTGAAAGGATTTGTTTGAAAGGTCGGCAACGGCGCTCCATGGCCGTTGAATACTCGGGATCCCGGCGTGTACGCGGATGACGCGGGACGCGCCGGATCCGTTCTCCCCGCGAGGGGTTAGTCCGGAGTAATACCGAAATGGTCCGCAAGCTGAAGAATGCCCTGCGACTGCTGCTTCTCGTCCCGCTGCTGCTCGTCCTGACCGGCGCGAGCGGCACCGCCCTGGCCGATCCGCCCGCGCGCGCGGGGCGACTGTCGGTCGTCGAGGGCGACGTGGCCCTGCGCCGCGACGGCAGTCGCGACTGGGAAAGCGCGGCCGTCAATCTGCCGATCACCACCGGCGACGAGATCGCGACCGAAGCCGACGGACGGGCCGAGCTGCGCATCGGATCGAGCGTGCTGCGTCTCGACAAGGCGACCGCGGTCGAGGTGCGGCGGCTCGACGACGAGCGCATCCGCGTGCTGCTGAAGGAAGGCAGCGTCGCCATGCGCATCCGCAGCGCCGAGCGTGAGGACGCGATCGAGGTCGAGACGCGCGACGGGGTGGCCGTGCCCGCCGAGCCGGGCCGCTACCGCGTCGACTTCGTCGATTCGGGAACGCTGGTGAGCAACCACGAAGGGCATGTCGATTTCCGCGCCGACGACCGCCACGTCGGTGTCACCGAGGGGCGTCGCGCCCAGATCTGGAGCGAGGGGTCGACTCAGGTGGTGTGGGACGAGCCCGACGAGGACGATTTCATGGAGTGGTCCTTCGCGCGCGACCGGCGCGACGACCGCATCGCGCGCAACCGCTACGTCTCGCCCGAGATGACCGGTGCCGAGGACCTGTACGAATACGGCGACTGGCGCGAATACGACGACTATGGCCCGGTGTGGTTCCCGCGCGACGTGCCCTACGGCTGGGCCCCCTATCGCTACGGCCGCTGGGTGTCGATCGCGCCGTGGGGCTGGACCTGGGTGGACGACGCGCCGTGGGGCTTCGCGCCCTTCCACTACGGCCGCTGGGTGCGCATCCGCGGCGTGTGGGCGTGGGTGCCGGGCCGCTACATCGCCCGCCCGGTGTATGCGCCGGCGCTGGTGGCGTGGATAGGCACGCCCGGCGTGAGCATCACCTACACCTCGGGCCTGCCCAACCTCAGCTGGTTCCCGCTCGCCCCGCGCGAGGTGTACGTGCCGTACTACCGCTACAGCCCGACCTACGTGCGCCAGATCAACATCACGCACGTCACCAACGTCGTCGAGATCGAGCGCGTGGTGCGCGAGCCGCGCCACGTGCGCTATGCCTTCCGCGACCGCAGCGAGGCGGTGACGCGGGTGTCGGAACGCATCCTGCGTCCGCCCAAGCCCGTCGCGCTCGACGTCGAGCGCCGGCGCGAGCAGCGCGTGCGCGAATGGGAGCGGCGCGGCTTCCCGGTGCGCGAGGTGGTGCGTCCAGACGGCACGCGCGTGCGCACCGTGCAGCCCGCGCAGCTCATCCAGCAGCGCGAGGAGCGCCAGCAGGCGGTCCGCGAACAGCGTCAGGACGAGCGACAGCGTCAGGAAGAGCGCCAGCAGCGCCTTGAGTCGCGCCAGGAGCGCACGGAGGCGCTGCGCCAGCAGCAGGCGCGCGAACGCGAGGAGCGGGCCGCGCGCGAGCAGGAGCAGCAGCGCCAGCGCCAACTCCAGCGCGATCAGCAGGAGCAGCGCCGCGAGCAGTTGCGCGACGAACGGCGCGACGAGGCGACTGCGCGTCAGGAGCGCCTGGAGGCGCTGCGTCAGCAGAACGCACGGGAGCGCGAGGAACAGGCCCGTCGCGAGGCGGCACAGCAGGAGGAGCAGCAGCGCCAGCGTTCGGTGCTGCGCGAGCAGCAGGAGCAGCGGCGCGACGAGGCCCGCCGTGCGCAACGGGAAGAGGCCGAACAGCGCCAGCAGGAACGTCAGCAGCGGCTCGAGGCTCAGCGCCAGCAGGAGGCGGGTGAGCGCGAGGCGCGCCGGCAGCAGATCGAGCAGCAGCGTGAAGAACGCGGTCGGCAGCAGGCGCAGGAACAGGAACGCAGGCAGCAGGCGATCCGCCAGCAGACCGAGCAGCGCGAGCGCGAGTTGCAGCAGCGCCAGATGCAGATCCAGCAACAGCGCCAAGCCGAGCAACAGCAGCGGCAGGCCGAGCAGCAACAGCGGCAGGCCGAGCGTCAGCGCACTCAGCGCGAACCGCAGCAGGACAACCGCCGCAACAGCGAGGAAGAACAGCAGCGCCGCCGCCCGCCCTTCGGTCAGCCCGAAGGGGCGCGCTGAACACGCCTGCTGCAGGGTTTGTTGCAGTGCAGCGGTTGATTTTGGGGGGGCGAGGGCCTATCTTCTCGGGTCGCCCCTCCGAGTTCTGCTTCCTTGTCCGTTCATCATCCCAAACTCCGTTCCGTCCGCGATCGTGCCCGACAGGTGATCCTGTTCGAGGTCGGCGGGCTTGCGCTCATCACGCCGCCTTTTGCGTGGCTGAGTGGTGTGCCGATGGGCGATTCGCTGGGGCTTCTCGCCGTCACCGCGCTGATCGCCGCGCTGTGGAATGCGGTCTACAACACCGCTTTCGACTGGGTGGAAGGGCGCCTTACCGGCCGCACCGCGGACCGCCGGCCCGTCGGGCTGCGCGCGATGCACGCGCTCGGCTTCGAGGGCGGACTGCTGCTCATGACCCTGCCGGTGATCATGGCGTGGACGGGCATGGGCTGGGTGGAAGCCTTGATCGCCGATCTCGGGCTGGCGACGGCGTACGTGATCTATGCCTTCGCCTTCAATCTCGGCTACGACCGCGTGTTCCCCATCGAAGCGCCTGCGACCGGGGAGCTCGTCCGTGCGAAATGAGCGCCCTGTGAGTGCCGCCGCGCCGGCGATCGAGTGCGACGCGGACCTGCGTGCCTTCAACACCTTCGGCCTGCCGGCGCGCGCCGCGCGCCTCGCCACGGTAACGGACGCGGCCCAGGTCGCCGCGCTGATCGCAGCCCCGGAGTGGGGACTGCCGCGCCTCGTGCTCGGCGGCGGCAGCAACCTCGTGCTCACGCGCGACTTTCCCGGCCTGGTGCTGAAGGTCGCCATCGCCGGACGCCGCCTCGCCGACGAGGACAACGACGCGTGGTACGTCGAGGCCGGTGCGGGCGAGAACTGGCACGATTTCGTGCGCTGGACCTTGGCACAGGGCTGGGCGGGCCTCGAGAACCTGTCGCTGATCCCCGGCACGGTCGGGGCCGCGCCGGTGCAGAACATCGGCGCCTACGGACTCGAGATCGCCGAGCGCTTCCACGGCCTGCAGGCGGTTTCACTGGAAACGGGCGAGATGCTGCGGCTTGGTCCCGCGGACTGCCGCTTCGCCTATCGCGACAGCGTGTTCAAGCAGGCGCTCGCGGGCCGCGTGCTCATCACCGCCGTCACCTTCCGCCTGCCCAAGCGCTGGCAGCCGGTCACCGGCTACGCGGACGTCGCACGCGAGCTTGCCGAACGGGGCATTGCCGCACCGACCGCGCTGGACGTGTCGGACGCCGTCATCGCGATCCGCCGGCGCAAGCTGCCCGACCCCGCGCGCCTCGGCAACGCGGGCAGCTTCTTCAAGAACCCGGTCGTCGATGCTGCCGTGCTGGCGCGCCTGGATGCCGCCCATCCCGAGCTGCCGCGCTACCCGCAGGCGGACGGCCGCTTCAAGCTCGCGGCCGGCTGGCTGATCGACCGCTGCGGCTGGAAGGGGCGCGACCTGGGCCCTGTCGGCGCCTACGAGCAGCAGGCGCTGGTGCTCGTCAATCGCGACGGCGCCACCGGCGCCGATGTCGAACGCATCGCGCGGGCGATCCAGGACGACGTGTTCGCGCGCTTCGGCGTGCATCTGGAGCCCGAGCCCGTCTTCGTGTGACGGTATCCGTGGTGCCCGTGGACCGGGCGTGAAAACCATGTTCAAATGCGGGCTTTTATCCGACGGCGGCCTTGCCTTCGGCATAATCGCGTGCCGCTACGGCCCGCCACTCCCCGGGGGAAACGAACATGATCCGGAGCCGTCTGGCTCTCTTCGTGCTGCTGATCGGCGTCGGCACGGGCACGGCATCGGCCGGCAACGACGCGGTGATGCAGCTGATCGCAAAGGCGGCATCCGATTCGGCCGCCCGCACGGCGCTGGTGCGCGAAGGCGATGCGGCCGCCTTCTTCTGCAAGAACTGCCACGGCGACAAAGGCATCGCCCGCTATCCCGAGGTGCCCAACCTCGCCAGCCAGAATCCGGCCTACATCGTCAGCCAGATCGAGGCCTTCCTGTCCGGCAAGCGCCGCAACGAGTTCATGCAGGGCCTGATGAAGGTCCTGGGCGACCGCGAGAAGGCAGCCATCGCGCTGTTCTATGCGAACCAGCCGGCGACGCCTGCCGTCGCTGCGCCGCCGCCCGCCGCCGCCGCGGGTGAAGGCCACTACAAGCGCCTGTGCATGTCCTGCCATCAGGCCAGCGGCTACGGGAGCGAGGCCTTCGCGCGCATCGCCGGCCAGCAGCCCGCCTACCTGCGGCTGAGCATGAAGCGCTACCTGGCGCGCAGCGGCGAGCGCACCAATGCCGAGATGAGCGCCTCGGTCGGCCAGCTCGGCGAGGCGAACATCGAGCCGGTCGTGCAGTACCTGGCGAGCCTGAAGTAAGGCCCCTCAGGCAAGCCCCCTCAAGCAAGCCCCCTCAAGCAAGCCCCCTCAAGCAAGCCCCCTCAGCGCGGCGCGGCGATCCCGCCCGCCGTCACGCACGCCGCGACGCCGGTGGCGATCTCCTCGGCCATGCGCTGCTGGCGCGCCGCATCGCGCAGCAGCAGCTCCTCGTCGCGGTGCTTGATCACGCCGGCCTCGAACAGCACCGCGGGCTGGCGCGCCTGGTAGAGCACGACGAGGTTGTCGTAGTAGTGCACCGCGTGCTGCGCGTCGGCGTACTCGCGGCGGCGGCCGTTCTTCTCCGTCGGCACGAAGCCCGCGCGCTGCAGCCGCGCGCCGATCGCCGACGCGCACATCAGGCTGGCAGCGACGTCGGGATTGCGGCGTGACACGAAGAGTGAATGGCCGGCCCACAGGTCGCTGAAATCGAGCGGGATGCCCTGCCATTCCCAGGGCGTGAGGTGCTGCTCGCCGACCGAATCGTGGTGGATCGAGATCAGGAACACGGCACCGGCTGCTCGTTCGGGGCGCGCCTGCAGCGATTCGATGCGGCCGTCGGCGTTGATCAGCACGGCCTCCAGGCCGAGTCGTGCGAGGGCGGTGACGACGCGCCCGGCGAGCTCGCGGTTGAACTCGAACTCGCTGCGGCCGCGCGCACTGATCGCGCCGGGCGCCTGCAGCGTGTGGCCGATGTCGACGGCGACGAGGGGAGATCCGCCGGCGGCAGGCGAGGCGGGAACTGCAATCGGAGCGAGGAGCAGGCCCAGCGCCACCTGGGCCGTGCGTCGAAGGCGCGATGGCGGCCGGCGTCGTGCGCCCACGCGCTCAGCCGTCCGTGTTGCCGAGCCGCGCCGAGATCGCCTGCGCACAGGCACGCAGTTTCGTCGCGATCGGGCCGTCCCATGCGGGATCGAAGTTCGCCGCCGGACCCATCGCGGTGATCGCGAGCGCGAGGTGGCCGGTGTGATCGAACACCGGGGCGGTGAAGGCGTTGATGCCGGGGATGGGTTTGCCGACGGCGCGGGCGAGGCGCTCGCGGCGGATTTCGTCGAGTTCGGCTTCGAGTTCCACGCGCGAGACGCCGCCGCGATCGGCCTCGAGGGATGCGAATTCCTCCTCGATCAGCGCCGCGGTCATGCGCGCCGGCAGGAAGGCGGCGAAGGTGCGGCCGGTGGCCGAGGTGAGGAGGTCCATCACGGTGCCGACGCGCATGTTCACGTGCACCTGGCGGCTGCATTCCTCGATGCTGACGATGGTCGGGCCCTGGTTGCCCCACACGGCGATCGCGACGTTCTGTTGGATCTCGTCGGAGAGCTTTGCCACTTCGGGCGCCGCGACGCGCAGCGGGTTGAGTCCGTGCAGTGCCGTCAGGCCCATCTGCAGCGCGAAGGCACCCAGGCCGTAGCGGCCGGTGAGCGGATCCTGCTCGATCAGGCCGAGCTTGCCGAAGCTCACCAGATAGGGGTGGGCCTTGGCGGGCGGCATGCCGGCCTCGCGTGCAAGATCCTTCAGGATCATCGGTGCGCCCTGGCGCACCAGCGCCTGCAGCAGTGCGCCGCCGACCTCGATCGACTGGATGCCGCGGCGGTCGCCACCCTGTTTGACGCCGCGTTCGTCGGGGCGCTCCGCGAGCGTTTCGTTGTCCAACTTGTTGTCTCCCATGGAGCGCGAATCTTAGCAGCTGCGTCGATCGACTTTCTCGATTGATATTCAACCATAGCAAACTAATTGACGATTAACAAATCGTTGGCTAGGATGAAATTCATTGCGCACGGCCTCGGAAGAGGGCCGTGTGTGGCCGCGGCGAACAGGAGCCCGGCGACCCGCCCGCAGAAGGCGGCGCCCTGGCCGATTGGAACACAGGAGGAGGATTCCGTGCTGAGCACGTACCAGTACCCGAAGTTCGAATACCGGCGCCCGCCGGAGCTCGCCGAGGGGCGTGCGGCGAGCGAGGGGCGCTACCCGGTCGTGGTCGTCGGCGCCGGCCCGGTCGGCCTCGCGGCGGCGATCGACCTGGCGATCCACGGCGTGCCCGTCGTGCTGCTCGACAACGACGACACGGTGTCGATCGGTTCGCGCGGCGTGTGCTACGCGAAGCGGGCGCTCGAGATCATGGACCGCCTCGGCTGCGCCGAGGAGATGGTGAGGAAGGGCGTGTCGTGGAACGTCGGCCGCACCTTCTTCCGCGAGCAGGAGGTGTTCAACTTCAACCTGTGCCCGGAGCCCGACCACCACCGCCCGGGCATGATCAACCTGCAGCAGTACTACCTCGAGGAATACCTCGTGCGCCGCGCGCAGTCGCTGCCCAACATCGACCTGCGCTGGAAGAACAACGTGATCGCGGTGACCGACCACGGCGAGCGCGTCGCGCTGCGCGTCGAGACCGCCGACGGCGCGTACTCGATCGACACCGACTGGTTGGTGGTCGCCGACGGCGCGCGCAGCCCGATCCGCCACATGATGGGGCTGGACATCGAAGGCAAGATCTTCATGGACCGCTTCCTCATCGCCGACGTCGTGATGAAGGCGGACTACCCCACCGAGCGCTGGTTCTGGTTCGATCCGCCCTTCCACCCGAACCAGTCGGTGCTGCTGCACCGGCAGGCCGACAACGTGTGGCGGATCGACTTCCAGCTCGGCTGGAACGTCGATCCGGAGGAGGAGAAGAAGCCCGAGAACGTCATTCCGCGCATCAAGGCGATGCTCGGCGACGACAGGGCGTTCGAACTCGAATGGGTCAGCGTGTACACCTTCCAGTGCCGGCGCATGCATGCGTTCCGCCACGGGCGGATGCTGTTCACGGGGGACGCCGCGCATCAGGTCTCGCCCTTCGGCGCGCGCGGCGCGAACTCCGGCATCCAGGACACCGACAACCTGGTGTGGAAGCTCAAGCTGGTGCTCGACGGCAAGGCGCCCGCGGCATTGCTGGATACCTATTCGGAGGAGCGCATCGCCGCGGCCGACGAGAACCTCATGAACTCGACGCGCTCGACCGACTTCATCACCCCCAAGAGCGCGACCAGCCGGACCTTCCGCAATGCCGTGCTGGGGCTGGCGAAGGACCATCCCTTCGCGCGCGCACTGGTGAATTCGGGGCGGCTGTCGGTGCCGAGCTTCCTCGTCGAGTCGCGCCTCAACACGCCCGACAGCGAGGTCTTCGCCGGCCACATGGTGCCCGGTGCGCCGATGGACGATGCCCCGATCGAGAGTGCCGGCGGCGAGCAGTGGCTGCTGCAGGCGGCCGGCAACCGCTTCCAGCTGCTATACGGCATGCCGGATGCGGGTGACGTCGATGCCGCGACGGCCGCCGCCTTCGCGGACCTCGCCGCGGGCGCGATTCCGGTCGAAGTGCTGGTCGTCGCCGAACGCGGCCAGGCGCCCGCGGGCCTGCGGACGCTCATCGACGCGAAAGGGCGCATCCGCGAACGCTACGACCTCAAGCCCGGCACGAGCTACCTGATCCGCCCCGACCAGCATGTGGCTGCGCGCTGGCGCAGCTTCGACCCCGCGACCGTGAGCGCCGCGCTCGCCCGCGCGACCTGCAACGCCTGAAGGAGCGCCCCATGAGCCTCAACACCGACCCGAACTTCTTCACCCCCGGCAAGCGCTACTTCCGTGCCTTCTCGCCCGGCGACGATTTCTACGAGGCGCTGATCGACATGCACCGCGAGCTCACGGACGAGCAGAGCGCGATGGTCAATGCGCGCCTGATCCTGCTGCTCGCCAACCACATCGGCGATATCGCGGTGCTGCGCGAGGCGATGAAGATCGCGCGCGAAGGCGCGTGAGCGACGCGGCGAACCGCCCACACCGATCGGCATGATCCGGCACTGCGCCCGGATGCATGCGAATTGACGGACGGTCGCGCAGCAGCACGTGCCGCACGCGTGCCTGACACTTCTTGCCCCGGAAACCGCATGAAGCTCTACACCTACTTCCGCAGCTCCGCCGCCTATCGCGTGCGCATCGCACTGAACCTCAAGGGCCTCGCCTGGGAGGCGGTGCCGGTGCATCTCGTGAAGGACGGCGGCCAGCACCGCAAGCCCGACTACCTCGCGCTGAACCCGGCCGGCCTCGTGCCCGCGCTCGAGGACGACGGCAACGTGCTCACGCAGTCGCTCGCGATCATCGAGTACCTCGACGAGACGCACCGCGAACCGCCGCTGCTGCCCGCCGACGCGGCCGGGCGGGCGCGGGTGCGGGCGCTCGCGCAGGCGATCGCCTGCGACATCCACCCCATCAACAACCTGCGTGTGCTGCAGTACCTCAAGCGCGAACTGGGCGTGAGCGACGAGCAGAAGGATGCCTGGTACCGCCACTGGTGCGAGCTCGGCCTCGCGGCGGTGGAGGCGATGCTTGCGGGCGATGCGCGCACCGGGCGCTTCTGCCACGGCGACGCGCCGGGGCTCGCGGACTGCTGCCTCGTGCCGCAGGTGTTCAACGCGCGGCGCTTCGGTGCGAAGCTCGACGCGATGCCGACCGTGCTGCGCATTGTGGACGCCTGCGAGATGCTCGACGCCTTCCGGCTCGCCGCGCCGGGCGTGCAGCCGGATGCGGAGTAGAAAGCGTCGGTTATTGGTTGTTATCTAACAAATGCGGCTCTAAGATCGGGCCTCTTTTTTTGCCCACGCTTCGATGACCGCCGCGCCCACGCTCACGCTTGCCGTCCTGATCACCGCGCTCGTCGCGCTCGGGCCGCTGTCGACCGACTTCTACCTGCCCGCACTGCCGGCGATCACCGCGTCGCTCGCGACCGACGTCGCGCACACCCAGCTCACCTTGTCGGTCTATCTGTTCGGCTTCGCCGTCGGCCAGCTCGCCTGCGGGCCGCTGTCCGACCGCTACGGGCGCCGGCCCGTGCTGCTGTCCGGAGTCGCGGTGTATGTCGTCGCATCGGTCGCGTGCATCTTCGCGGGGTCGATCGAGGCACTGATCGCCGCCCGCTTCCTGCAGGCGCTCGGAGCCTGCGCGGGGCCGGTGCTGGGGCGCGCGGTCGTGCGCGACGTGTATGGGCCGCAGGACTCGGCGCGCATGCTCTCCTACGTCGGCACTGCGATGGCGATCGCGCCGCTGGTCGGTCCGCTCGTCGGCGGCTGGCTCACCGAGTGGTGGGGCTGGCGCGCGACCTTCGTGTTCCTGGCCGCGTATTCCGTGCTGCTCGTGCTCGCCATCATGTTCCTGCTGCGCGAGACCAATCCCCACCTCAACCCGGCGGCTGGCCGCCCGGCGGAGATCTGGGCGAATTTCGCGACGCTGCTGCGCGACCGCCGCTACCGCGGGGTGCTGCTCTGCAATGCGCTCGCCTACGCGGGCCTGTTCGCCTTCATCTCCGGCTCGTCCTTCGTCTTCATCGGCATGTTCGGCTTCACGCCGCAGCAGATGGGCCTGGCCTTCGGCGTGATGGTGTCGGGCTACATGGCGGGCACGACGGCCTCGGGCCGCCTGTCGCGCCGCGTCGGCCCGGAGAGGCTGATGCGCAACGGCGCGCTGCTGGGCGTCGTCGCCGGCGGCGCGATGCTGGGCCTCGCGCTCGCCGGCGTGCACCACCCGCTCGCGGTCATGCTGCCGATGTGGTTCTCCGCCTGCTCGATCGGCCTCGTGATGCCCAACGCGGCCGCGATCGGCATGGCGCCCTATCCGCACATGGCCGGTTCCGCGGCCTCGCTGATGGGTTTCTCGCAGATGGGCCTCGCGGCGCTGGCCGGCGTGATTGTCGGTCACAGCCTCGCGCAGTCCGTCGTGCCGATGGCGCTGGTCATCGCCGTCGGTGCGATCGCCAGCCTGGGCAGCTATTTCGCGTGGGTGCGGCAGCCGGCAGGGTGAATGCGCGGGGCGATCGCTCAGGATCCGCGCGAGGCGGTCTCGAACTCCCCCGCGTAGCGGAAGACCTCGCCCAGCAGCGGGTGCGTGAGGCGAAAGTCCATGGCGAAGCGGGTGTCATCGACCGCCTCCTCGACGATGGTGGCGTGCCCCAGCATCAGCCATTCCGGGATCGGCAGCAGCAGCGGCCCGAGCCTGGCAACGTAGCGCACGCCGCGGTAATGCAGCCGCTCCCCGCGGACGTACGGGGCCATCTGCAGCCCGAGTACGGGATTGACGAACTCGATGACCTCTCCCGCGCCCGCAGCGACCCAGAAGCTGTCGAAGCGGATCACCCTGCCGTCCGGGTAGGTCACGGTCCTGCGCCAGTACTGCCGCTCGCCGACCACCTCCTTTTCGACCACGGTATCGATCCGGCTGCCGCGGCGATTGACCAGGGCCCCCAGGAGCCGCAGGGTGCTCAGCAGGGGCTGGAGGTAGCCGGGATAGTGGATATCCATGTGCCCGCTGTCGGTGTTCGTGCCGAAGCGGTAATGGGCCTGCAATGCCGGAGGCAGCTTTTCCCAGTCGGCGCCCAGCGCCTGTTGCATGAGACTCTTCATGATCCGACTCCCGGAACGTGTTTGAACACCATCAAGGCCACCACCAGCACCATCGCGGTGAAGGCGGGAACGCCGAGCCAGAACCACCAGCGCGTCATGCGCCAGTACAGCGCGGGCAGGGGCGTCCCGCGGGCGACGGCGTCTTCGGCGATTTTCTGCATGCGGATCTGCAGCCACACCACGGGCAGCCAGCAGGCGCCCGCAAGCAGGAACAGGGTCAGGCTGGCGACCACCCAGGGCGTCATGAGCGGTACGCCGAGCAGGAATACCATCCACAAGCCGCTGACGGGCTGGAGGATCACCGTCGGAGTCGTGAAGATCCAGTCGGCCAGCACCACGTGCCGGTTGGTGACCGCGATGTGGGCCAGATTCCCGCTGCGGTCGGCCATCCACTTGTAGAACGCGCTGCCTAGGCCGGTACCGAACAGCAGGACCATGCTGAGGACATGGAAGGTCTTGAGCAGGGTGTAGGTCATGATGCGCTCCGTGCATCGGTGCCATCCGAGAAGAACAGGCGTGTTTCGGCGGTGTGCGGCATGCGCCCGAGGAAGCGCGCCAGCGGCCGGAAGTCGGCCTTGTAGCCGGTCTCCAGCATGCGCAGGTTATCCGGTTGCAGGATCGGGTTGATGTACCGTCCCACGCGAGCCAGGGCCATCGCCAGGGAAGCGGGGATGCGCACGAGGCGTGCGCGGGGCCGGCCCTGGGCTTCGCGCATGCGCTGCAGCCAATCGGCGAACGTGACGGTTTCCGGGCCGACGATATCAAGGGTCTGCCGGACCTGTGGCGAGGTGAGGCAGCGCATGACGGTCGCCACCACGTCGCCGATGTGCACCGGCTGTATTGCTTGCTGCCCGTCGCCGATGACGGGAATGCGGGGCAGTGCGGCCAGGCCCATGAACAGGCGGGCGCTCTTGCCGCCGCGACCGTAGATCAGCGAGGGGCGCAACACGAACCAGTCGAGGTCGAGGCTGCGCAGGCAGTCGTCGGCCGCGCGCTTGCTCAGGTGGTAGGCGGAAAACGCCGTTTCGTCGGCACCCAGCGCCGAGATCTGCAGCACCCGGCGAATCCCGGCCTGCGCGCAAGCCTGGAACAGGGCTGACGGTGCCAGGGTGTGCAGCGGCGCAAACCGTTGGCCGCCGTTCTCCCCGATGATGCCGACGCAGTTGATGACCGCGTCGATCCCCGCAAGATGCGCTTGCCAGTCCGAGGCGGAGTGCATGCGGCGGAAATCGATGCCGTTCGCGCGTGCCGCGGGAGTGACGCGATGGCCGGCCGCAGTGAGCGCCGTCGCGATGTTGCGCCCGATGAAGCCGCTGGCGCCGGTGAGCAGGATGTTCATGATGCATCGCCTCCGCGCGCCGATTCGACGAAGCGGCCGAGATGCCGGCCGACCGAAAAGAGCCCGAGCAGCAGCCCTCCCAGCGCCGCCATCAGGGTCAGGCGCAGGCTGTCGAGCGGATTGCCGACGCGCGCGAACATGTCCACCAGGAGGACAAGCAGCAGCGGTGCGATGACCAGCATGAGCTTCGTGTAGCTCGCCCAGAAGGCGGCGGCCTGTTCGTCCGGGCAGATCCGGTCGAGGATGTTCGTCAGCGGTCCGGACAGCACATGCAGGACGGCAAGGCTGGCGGCGATGCTGATGAGCGATGCCGCGAGCAACTGGAGATAGGCGTTCATGAGTGGCTCCTTGCGTATGACAGGAGCCCTCACTCTGCGGAACGGTGCCCGGCGGGACTTCCGTTCTTATCGAAAAGGAACGCTTTTCGGCTCCGGAAAGATCATTCCGGAGCGTCTTGTCGTCGCTGACGGCTATCGCGCCGCCCCGCCCCGGGCGTTGAGCTTGCGGAACTGGCCGGGTGTCGTTCCCTCGACCTCGCGAAATGCGTCGTAGAAATTCGACTGCGAGGTGAAGCCGACGCTGAGGCCCACCGACAGCACCGAAGCCGAGGGCTCGTCGCACAGCATGGCCTTGGCGGCGGCCACGCGCCGCTCGCGCAGGTAGCGCGCGAAGCTTTTCCCCTGCCGGGCATTGAGCAGTTCCGACAGCTGATGGGGGCGCAGCCCGACCCGCTCGGCAAGACCCGGCAGGCTCAGGTCCGCATCGGCGTAGATCCGCTCGCTTGCCATGAGTGCCTCGAGCCTGGCGAGCATCGCATCGCAGTCCACGTTGTTCAGCGTCGACGTCGCGTACGCCGCCTGCACCGTTTCACGCACCTCGACCGACAACTGCGGCCGAAGGACGAGCGTCGTCTGCACCAGCAGGAAGGCCAGCCCGATGGCAACCGCATACAGACTGAAAAACAGCCTGTCGGGCAGCGATGCCTGAACGAGTCCGAGCGCCGAGACGCAAATCGCGATCGTGAAGACGCCCCCGAGCAGGAGCAGTTCGAGATGGAAATGGGCGCGCTCGTGGCGAAGCCGGAACAGGCTGCGCGCGAGCCACAGCATGTAGCCGGCGCCGACGAGGAAGGCCAGCGGCAAGGCCGACGCTTCCGGCAGGAAGGGGCAGATCAGGAGCGGGAGGGCGTGACCGAGCAGGGCGGGGCGGTTCGGGGAAGCAGCCTGCGGGCGCAGCAAGGGGCGGCTGAACATGTAGAACGCCGGCGCCACGGCGAACAGGATCATGCGGTAAGGGAGCTCGGTGACCCAGTCGCGTTCGAGGTACAACCAGGCGAAGTGGGCTGCCTGCAGGGCGCCCAGCGCCAGCAGGAGGACCAGGCCCATGGCCCGCGACACGGGCTGGTCACCGTAATGCTCGCTGCGGAAATGCGTCAGCGCGATGGTCAGGGCGCTGAACAGCGAATAACCGACGAGGAGGATGGCAAGACCGGTCACGGCGGGCGCACGCCGGGCAGGGCGCTCAGACGCCCCACACGACCGGCACCCCTTCCTTCTGCGACAGCTGCAACAGATCGAGCAGCGGCCACGCGCGCTGCGCGAGGCTCACCGGCGCGGCCATGCCGCGGCGCTCGGGATCGGGTTCGTCGTCCTCGTCCTGCGCGTGGCCGGCCTGGCGCGCCTTGTCCTCGTCGATCGCCGCGCGCAGGCGCGCGATCGCGTCGGGCAGCTGTTCGACGGTGACGATGCCCTTCGCGTCCTGCGGATCCTTGCCCAGGATCGCGACGAGCTTCTTCGCGATGTCGCCGAACATGATGACATCGGCACCGGCGGCCGACTTGAAAGTGATCAGCATTGCTTGTCCTCAGAGTCCCTTCACGGCGTAGATCCCCGGCGCATTGCGCCAGTAGCCCTTGTAGTCCATGCCGCAGCCGAACAGGAAGCGGTCGGCGACGTCGAGCCCGGTGAAGTCGGCGCGCATGCCCGGATAGGCCTTGCGCTCGTGCAGCTTGTGCGTGAGCACCGCGGAACGCACTTCCGCGGCGCCTTCGCCTTTCAGGTATTCCAGGATCGAGTGCAGCGTGTGCCCCTCGTCGAGGATGTCGTCGAGCACCAGCACGGTGCGCCCGCGCAGGTCCTGCGTCGGCCGCATGCGCCAGTCGAGGTCCGCGCCCTTGAGCGCGTGGCCGTAGCGCGTCGCGTGCAGGTAGGCCAGCTCCAGCGGAAAGGGCAGACGCGGCAGGATCTGCCCGGCGAGGATCATGCCGCCGTTCATCACGACGTACACGAGCGGGTTCTTTTGCCCCATTTGCGCGGTGATCTCTGCCGCCATGCGGTCCAGCGCCGCGTTCACGGTCGTGCCGTCGGCGAGACAGTCGGCCTCCTCGCGCACGCGGATGATTTCGTCCAGATCGACGGCCATCGCGGCCCTCCTGCACAATTCATGCAAAGACCCCATTCTACCGGAGGGCTTTGCCGCGCGCCCTTGCGTTAGACTGGCGCGCGATTCCACACCGCAGCCGGGAGCCACCCTCCATGTCCGTGAAACAGATCAACCATCCGCTCGTCCGCCACAAGATCGGACTGATGCGCGAGGCCGACGTCAGCACCAAGAAGTTCCGCGAACTCACCGCCGAACTCGCCCGCCTGCTCGCCTACGAGGCGTGCCAGGACTTCGAACTCGAAGCGGTTACGATAGACGGCTGGGCCGGTCCGGTCGAAGTCGAGCGCATCAAGGGCAAGAAGGTCACCGTCGTGCCGATCCTGCGTGCCGGGCTGGGCATGCTCGACGGCGTGCTCGACATGATCCCGAGCGCCAAGGTGAGTGTCGTCGGCATCGCCCGCAACGAGGAGACGCTGATGCCTGCGCCCTATGTCGAGAAGTTCGTCGGCAACCTCGCCGAGCGCATGGCGCTGATCATCGACCCGATGCTCGCGACCGGCGGCTCGATGGTGGCGACCGTCGACATGCTCAAGCGCGCCGGCTGCCGCCAGATCCGCGCACTGGTGCTGGTCGCCGCGCCCGAAGGCATCCGCCTCATGGAGGAGAAGCATCCCGACGTGACGATCTTTACCGCCAGCATCGACAGCCACCTCAACGAGCACGGCTACATCATCCCGGGCCTCGGCGACGCCGGCGACAAGATCTTCGGCACCAAGCACAACAACTGAGGTTCCCATGCGCGAACTCCCGATCGAGGGCGCCGAGCCGCTGTGGCGGCAGGCGATTTCCGGTGCCCAGATTCTCTTCGTCGCCTTCGGCGCGCTGGTGCTGGTGCCGCTGCTCACCGGGCTCAACCCGAGCATGGCGTTGCTCGGCGCGGGTGTGGGCACGCTGCTGTTCCAGCTCGTCACCGGCCGCCAGGTGCCGATCTTCCTCGGCTCCAGCTTCGCCTTCATCGCGCCGATCATCTACAGCATGCAGACCTGGGGCCTCGCGGCGACGATGGGTGGCATGATCTGCGTGAGCCTCATGTACTTCGTGTTCGCCGGACTGGTGTGGCGCCACGGCGCGGAGATCGTGCATAAGTACATGCCGCCGGTGGTGATCGGCCCGATCATCATGATTATCGGCCTGTCGCTCGCGGCGGTGGCCGTGAATATGGCGATGGGCAGGACCGGCGACGGCAAGGCCGAGCTCGTGCCCTACACGACGGCGATGCTGATCGCCGTGGCCTCCTTCGGCACCACCGTCGTCGTCGCGGTGTGGGCGCGCGGCTTCCTCAAGCTGGTGCCCATTCTCGCCGGCGTGCTGGTCGGCTACATGCTCTCGGCGATGCTGGGCCTGGTCGATTTCGGCAAGATCGCCGCCGCGCCCTGGCTCGCGCTGCCGCAATTCACCGCGCCTAGCTTCGAGTGGGCGGCGATCCTGTTCCTGTTGCCGGTCGCGCTCGCGCCGGCGATCGAGCACGTCGGCGACATCGTCGCCATCGGCGGCGTCACCGGCAAGGACTACACCGAGAGCCCCGGCCTGCACCGCACGCTCGCCGGCGACGGGCTGGCGGTCGCCTTCGCCGGCCTGATCGGCGGCCCGCCGGTGACGACCTACTCGGAAGTGACCGGCGCCGTGACGCTCACGCGCAACTTCAACCCGGCGATCATGACCTGGGCGGCGGTGCTTGCGATCGTGATGGCCTTCTTCGGCAAGTTCAACGCGATCCTGCAGTCGATCCCGGTTCCGGTGATGGGCGGCATCATGATGCTGCTGTTCGGCTCGGTCGCGAGCATCGGCCTGAAGACGCTGATCGCCGCGCGCGTAGACCTCGAAGAGCCGCGCAACCTCGTGATCGTCTCCTCGGTGCTGGTGTTCGGCATCGGCGGGCTCGCGCTCAAGCTCGACGGCGTCGCGCTGCAGGGCGTGAGCCTGTGCGGCGTCGCGGCGGTGCTGCTGAACTTCGTGCTGCCGAAGAAGCGCCTCAGCTAGCGAAGCGGCGCAGGAAGCCGATCAGCGGATCGAGGCCACGCCCGAGCTTGCGGTAGAGCATCCAGCCGAACCAGGCGCGGCGCGCGACGCGCAGCACCAGGCGCGGCCGCAGGAGCACGACCGCGAACGCCACGGCCGACAGCAGCGGCACATGCTCGCGCAGACCCTGCGCGCGGTCGCGGGCGCGGTCGACCGCGTCGAGCACCCACTCGATGCGTTCCAGCCCGGCGACGAGCGTCTCGCGCTGCCGTTCGGCGTCGAACTGCAGGCGCTGCTTCTTCAGCGCCAGCTCGAGCAGCCGCGGATTCATTCGCGTGGCCGCAAGGCTTCACGATCGCGCGCGAGTTCGCCCAGGCTCGCCGCGAACAGGCGGCTGCCACGCTTCACCTCGCGTGCCGCATTGCTCGCCGCGAGCAAGCCGGCGCCCAGCAGCACGACCGTGCCGAGCCCGAGCGCGAGCAAGCGGTGCTCCTCCCAGAACAGCACGGTCAGGAACACCGCCAGGAACACGACCCCGAAGCCGAGGAACACCGCGCTCAGCACGGTGTTGAAGAGCAGGGCGGTCAGCCGCAGCTTCTCCTCCTGCGCCTCGACGGCGAGCAGTTCCAGCCGCGTCTGCGCGGTGGCGAGCCCGGTATCGAGCAGCCCGCGCAGGCTGCCCGCAAGGCGTCGCTTGTGCTCCTCTTCCGCCACGGCTCAGCGGCGGCCCGACAGCAGGCCCAGCAGGAAGGCCACGCCGGCGGCGATCCCGACCGACTGCCACGGATTCTTGTGCACGTAGTCGTCGGTCGCGTGGGCGACCTTCTTCGCCTGCTCGACGGCCGCGGCCTCCATGTCGGCAATGCGGTCCTTCGCGGCCAGCATGCGATCGTTGAGGCGGCTGCGGACCTCGCTCAGCTTGTCGCCTGCCTGCCCGGCGGTCAGCTTCAGAAGTTCCTCGGCGTCGCTCATCACGACCTTGAAGTCGGCAACCAGTTTGTCGCGGGAAACATCTGCGTTATTAGTCATCTTGCACCCCCGTTTCTGCTCTGAACATGACATGCGCGCGAACGCGCGGGTTGGAAGGTCAGGCTAGCCCCAATCCCGGATGAAGGCAACTGCGGATTGCCGGATGCGTGACGATTTAACGCATCGGCATAATGCGTGCCGTGGCGCGGCTTATGGTAGCCTCGCCCCTTTCGCGAGGATGCCCCCGATGACCGGCCGAAACGACCCCTGTCCCTGCGGCAGCGGGAAGAAGTTCAAGAAATGCTGCCAGAATCGCGCGGCGGGTCCGGTCACGAACACCGCGAACGCCCGTCCCGCTTCGGCCCGGCTCCTCGACGCCGTCGCGCTGCACCAGGCAGGACATCTCGACGCGGCGGAACAGGCCTACCGTGCAATCCTCGTTTCCTCGCCAGGCGACTGCGATGCGCTGCATTACCTCGGGATGATCGCGTTCCAGCGGCAGCGGTATGCGGAATCCGTCGCACTCATCGAGCAGGCCATCGCCCGCAACCCCCGCACACCCGCCTTCCACTGCAACCTTGGCAACGCGCTCATGCGCCTGGGGCGCTTCGGTGACGCGGAACGAGCCTACCGCGAGGCCTGCACGCTCGATCCCGGTTTTGCAGCGGCGCTCCTCGGGCTCGCGAACGCCTGCATCTCGACGGGACGGTCCGCAGAGGCCCTGCCCGCCGCGCGCAAGGCGACGGAGGCAGCGCCGAACATGTTTCCGGCGTGGGTCGCGCTCGGTGACGCAAGCTACAACGTGGAGAACATCGACGAGGCCGAGCACAGCTACCGGCTGGCGCTCGGCGTGCACCGCGACCCCCGCGTGCTGACCAAGCTCGCCGTCATCGTGACGCGCTTCGGCAGGGTGCGGGAGGCCGAGACCTTGATCGAGGAAGCGCTGCGCCTGGACCCCGGCTTCGAGCCCGCCTGGTGGTCGCGGCTCATGAACCTGAACTACCTCTCCACCGATTTGCAGGCGATGAGCGCCGTTCACCGCGAGTGGGCCAGGCGCTTCGTCCCGCAGGACACGCCGGCCTCGCCGTCGGCCGGTCTGGCCTGGGACGGGAGTCGCAAGCTGCGCGTGGGCTATCTTTCGGCCGACTTCCGGCGGCACGCGCTGCGTTTTTTCGTTCGCCCTATCCTGCGCCACCACGACCGATCCCGTTTCGAGATCCACTGCTATTCGAACTCCCCGATCGAGGATGAAGTGACGGTGGAACTGAAGGGCATGGTCGATCATTGGGTCGACTGCCATTCGATGTCGGATGAAGAGCTTGCAGGAAGAATACGCGCGGACGGCATCGACCTGCTTGTCGACATGACCGGCCATAGCCACGGAAAACGCCTGAAGGCGCTGGCCACCCGCCCGGCGCCAGTTCAGGCCACGATGCTCGGCTATCTCAACACGACGGGCCTGCAAGCCATCGACTACCGCTTCGGCGACCGCTTCACCTGTCCGCCGGGGCTCGACCAATACGGCACCGAAAAACTGGTGCGCCTGCCAGCGTGTCAATGGTGCTACGAACCGGATGACGAGCAGCCGCAGGTCGGACCTTCGCCCGCACAGAAGAACGGCTATCTCACGTTCGGCAGCTTCCACAACCTGGCGAAGCTGACGCTGGCCCAGCTCGATCTTTTTGCCGACATCCTGGCGGCGGTGCCCGATGCTCGCCTGCTGATGGTCGTATGGGGAGCGGCGCCGCGCCAGGACCTCGAGCGCCACTTCGCCGGCCGCGGGCTCGCCGCCCGGGTCGCCTTCGCCGATCCGGCCGCCCATCGCAGCTACCTGACGTTCTACGACCGCATAGACGTCGGCCTTGACTCCTTCCCGTACGCCGGTGGCACGACGACGCTGGAGTCCGTCTGGATGGGGGTTCCCGTTCTGACCATGAGGGGACCGACCCAGACGAGCAACGGCGGCGTTTCGATCAATTCCAACCTCGGACTGGAGCGGTTCATCGCGGACGGGCCGGACGAGTTCGTCGCGAAGGGGAAAGCGATCGCCACCGACGTGGATGCGCTGGCAGGGCTGCGTTCCTCGCTGCGGGCGAGGCTTCGCGCATCGCCCATCATGGATGGGCCTGCCTACGTGCGGGCGCTGGAAGCCGCCTACGCCGATATCATGCGATCCGTGTCCGGACGGGAGTAAGTCCGCCAAGTCCGCCCGCGGGCCGCGCCGTCGCAGCGAACGCCGCCGCGGCCGGCGCGGGACGGCTCAGCGGGGCAGGCGCGCGACGAGCCGGCGGTTGATCGCGCTGTCCGGCTTGCGCGCGAGGCGTTCGTTGATCAGCGCGCGGGCGAGAGGGGCGCGCCCGCCGCGCAGCGCCGCCTCGACCAGCGCGAGGTCGATCAGGTCGCGCTGCGCGTGGCTGCCGCCGAAGCGGTGGGCGATCGGGCGGACCGTGCGCAGCGTCTCGATCGCCGCCTCGTACCGGCCGGCGGCGAGGTCGGCGAAGGCGCGCAGCAGGGGTTCGCCGACCGCGGTCCCGAGGGCGGCGTGGTCGCCGATCTTCGCCGCGTCGAGATGACGCTGCGCAGCCATCCAGTCGCCCGCCGACGCATCCTGGCCCGCGCCGAGCCAGGCCATCATCGCGTGCAGGTCGTTGAAGGAATACAGCCCCGGCCGTGCCGACGTGCGCCAGCAGTCCGCGACGCTCGCCCAGCGCGCGGCGACGTCGATGCCGGCGAACTGCAGCCGGCACAGCAGCGCGGAAGCGTCGATGAGGTCCAGCATCAGCGCCGAGCGCGGTCCGTGGATCGGGCCGTCGAAGAGTGCGAGCGCCTCGTCGATCTCGTCGCGGTCGAGGTGGAACATCGCGAGGTGCCACCAATTATGCACGGCGAAGAAGTTGTCCTCGGCCCAGTGCGGTTGGCGCTCGCGCATCCATGCGATGCCGTCGGCGCTCCGTCCCTCCATCTCGATCACATGGGCGACCGCGTGGTGGGCCCACGAGTCGCCCGGTTCGAGCTCCAGCGCCCGCCGCCCCTGCGCCTCCGCACGGCGGTAGTCACCGGTCTCCTCACAGCCGAACGCGTGCATGCCTAGCAGCGCGTGGTAGCCGGGCAGGGACGCGTCCCACGTCGGCAGCGCGCGCGCGATGCGGTCGCGCAGCATGCGCGAGTCGCCGCGGTAGAAGTCGACGAGATGCCCCGCCTGCAGCGCGAGGATGTCGCGTGGCCACTCGATCGCCAGGTCCTCCAGTACGCGCCCGGCCGCTTCCCAGCGTCCGCCGGCGAAGTGCGCGATCGCGTCGAGGTGCGCCTGCTCGCGGCGGTTCGGCGCACAGGCCGCCGCCTTCGCCGCATCGTCACGCGCCACGGCGAGCCCTTCCGGTTCGGTGCCGAGCAGATGCAGCCAGGCATGCAGCACATGGCCCATCACGAAATCCGGCTGGATCGCCGTCGCTGCGTTGATCGTCGCGACGGGGTCGCCGCGGTAACAGTGGAATTCCTGCAGCGCCCGCGCGTAATGCGCGAGCGCGGAGTCGTCGGTCGCGCTGAGGGGGTTGCCGGCAAGGTCGGTCGTTTTCATGGCGTCTCTCCGTTGGGGTGGTGCACCTTGCGCCGTCGTGGCGGCGGTGTCTGGAATGCATCCTAGGGTGGATGGCCGGTGTGGACTAAGGTGAAAACGGTCACGAACAGGACGATCGCGCCATGCATGCCCCCCGCTGCGGAAACAGTCTGCCCAGAGTCGCCATCCTCGCCTTCCCCGAGACGACCGCCTCGGTGCTGTACGGCATGCACGACCTGTTCCACTCGGCCGGGCGCGACTGGGGCCTGATCGAGCATGGTGCCCCCGGCCTGTCGCTGATGGCGCCGGTGGTTGTGTCGGTGGACGGTGCGCCGCTGACGGTCGGGAACGGCGTGCGCGTGTGCCCGGACTGCCGTCTTGACGCAACGCCGCAGCCGGACCTGGTCTGCATTCCCGAAATCGCGGTGATGCCGAACGACGAGCTGTTGCAGCGCTTCGAGCCCGAGTGCGCGTGGCTGCGGGGGGCCTATGCGGGCGGCGCCGTCATCGCCTCGGCCTGCTCGGGGGCGCTGCTGATGGCGCAGGCGGGGCTGCTCGACGACGAGCCGGCGACGACGCACTGGGCCTTCTGCGGCACGCTGGCCGAGCGCTTCCCCAGGGTGCGGGTGCAGTGCCAGCGCTCGCTGGTGGTCGCCGGCGACGGCCAGCGGCTGGTGATGGCGGGCGGCGGCACGACCTGGCAGGACCTCGCGCTGTACCTGATCGCACGCTTCGCCGGCGTCGAGCCCGCGATGCAGCTCGCGCGCATGAACCTCATCGACTGGCATCACGTCGGCCAGCAGCCCTTCGCGCGCCTTTCGGCCAGCCGGCAGACCGACGATGCGCTGATCGCCCGCGCCCAGGTGTGGGCGGCGACGCATTATGTGGAAGCGGCGCCGGTCGCCGCGATGGCCGAACTCACCGGCCTGTCCGAGCGCGCCTTCGTGCGTCGCTTCCGTCAGGTCACGGGCATGTCGCCGCTCGCGTATGTGCACACGGTGCGCATCGAGGAGGCCAAGCAGATGCTCGAATCGACGCGCCTGCCGGTCGAGGCGATCGCCGAGGAACTCGGCTACGAGGACGCGAGCTTCTTCTCGCGCCTGTTCAAGCGCGAGGTGAAGCTCACGCCGGCGCGCTACCGGCGCAAGTTCGGCGACCTGCGCGAGGTGCTGCGCGAGGCCGCCGGCCACGCGCATTGAGCCCGGGGAGGGGGGCTCAGGCGGACCAGTCGTAGTCGATCGTCAGCGGCGCGTGGTCGGAGAAGCGCTGATCCTTGTAGACGCGGGCTTCGCGCGCGGTCCCGGCGATGCCCGGCGTCGCGAGCTGGTAGTCGAGGCGCCAGCCGACGTTCTTCGCCCAGGCCTGGCCGCGGTTCGACCACCATGTGTAGCAGGCGTCCGTGGTGTCCGGGTACAGGCGGCGATACACGTCCACCCAGCCCTGTTCGTCCTGCACGCGCGTCATCCATGCGCGCTCCTCGGGCAGGAAGCCGGAATTCTTCTGGTTCGACTTCCAGTTCCGGAGGTCGATCTCCTTGTGCGCGATGTTCCAGTCGCCGCAGATCACGACCTCGCGCCCGCTCGCGTACAGCTTCTCCATGTGCGGCAGGAAGCGCTCCATGAAGCCGAACTTGATCTGCTGGCGTTCCTCGGAGCTCGACCCCGAGGGCAGGTACAGCGACACGACCGACAGCTGCCCGAAATCGAGCTGCAGGAAGCGCCCCTCGGCGTCGATGTCGGCGATGCCGAGCCCCTCGATCACGCGGTCCGGCGTGCGTCGCGCATACAGGCCGACGCCGCTGTAGCCCTTCTTTTCCGCGTGGTGGAAGTAGCCGGTGTAGCCGGCGGGTGTGCGCATGGCCTCGCTCAGGTCGCCCGCATGCGCCTTGAGCTCCTGCAGGCAGACGACGTCCGCATCCTGCGCGGGGAGCCAGTCGAGGAAGCCTTTTGTGGTGGCCGAGCGGATGCCGTTGAGGTTTAGGGTGATGATGCGTAACATTCGGCCGGATAA
Source organism: Aromatoleum evansii (assembly GCF_045689615.1). NCBI lineage: Bacteria > Pseudomonadati > Pseudomonadota > Betaproteobacteria > Rhodocyclales > Rhodocyclaceae > Aromatoleum > Aromatoleum evansii. The sequence goes on along the minus strand of NZ_CP141259.1, from coordinate 5,061,716 downwards.
CCCAGAACTGGATGCAAAGCGTGGATTTTAGCCGGGATTTCATCGCGCTGGCCTGCGACAAGGGCGTGCTGCGATTCGGGTCCTTCGTGACCAAGGCGGGGCGCAATTCGCCGTACTTCTTCAACGCCGGGCTGTTCGATGACGGCAGCTCGTTCCGCGAGCTGTGCGGCTTCTACGCGCGCGCGATTCTGGCGGCGGGCGTGCCCTGCGACATGCTGTTCGGGCCGGCCTACAAGGGCATCCCGCTGGTCGCCGGCGTGGCGATTCGCCTCGCCGAGCAGGGCGTGAACCTGCCCTTCGCGTTCAACCGCAAGGAAGCCAAGGACCACGGCGAGGGCGGCACCCTGGTCGGTGCGCCGCTCAAGGGCCGTGTGCTGATCCTCGACGACGTGATCTCGGCCGGCACCTCGGTGCGCGAATCGGTCGATATCATTCGCGGCGCGGGTGCCGAGCCGGCCGGCGTCGTCATCGCGCTGGACCGCATGGAGCGCGGCAAGGGCGAGAAATCGGCGGTGCAGGAAGTGCGTGAGTCCTTCGGCATTCCCGTCGTCGCCGTCGCGACGCTCGAGGACCTGATCGGCTACCTGGGCGACAGCCCCGAACTGGCCGCCAACCTCGAGGCCGTGCAGGCCTACCGGAGCACTTATGGCATCGCGACGCAGTCCTGAGCTGCTGGTGGCCCTCCTGCTGGGCCTGACGCTGGCCAACACGGCCGGTGCGAAGGTGTATTGCTGCGAGGACGCCAGCGGGCGGCGCCAGTGCGGCGACGTGCTGCCGCAGGCCTGTTACGGGCGTGCGTACCGCGAGATGGGCCCGCAAGGCACGATCAAGCGCGAGGTTTCCGCGCCCTTGACGGCTGACGAAATCGCACGGCGCAATGCCGCGGAGCAGCAGAAGAAGGATGACGAGACGCGCCAGGCCAAACAGCGCCGCCTCGACCAGGCCTTGCTGGAGACCTATGCGAGCGTCGAGGATCTCGACCGCCGCCGCGACAAGGACGTTGCCGACATCGAGCGCAGCATCGAAGAGGCGCGCAAGCGCGACAAGGAGTTGCGCACCAAACGCCAGCGCTTCGAGAAGGAAGCCGAGTTCCACAAGGGACGCGACCTGCCGCGCGACCTCGCCGCTAACCTGCGCTCGATCGACAGCGAGCTGGCGTCGCAGGGCAAGCTGATCGAGGACAAGACGCGCGAACTCGAAGCGACGCGCGCGCGCTTCGAGGCCGACCGCGCCCGCTACGTGGAACTGAGCAGCGCCGCCGCGAAGCAGCGCTGAACGTGCCGGGTGCCGGCCTTCATCGGCCGGCTCGCGGCGGGCGGGGCGCCGCGATCTCCGCCCCATGATTGCAGGCCGGCGCGCGTCGCGTGGTCCGGCAGGATTCAGGAGTCGTCATGAGCACTGCCGCCAGCAAGGTCGTCCGCGCCGCCTGCCCGCACGACTGTCCCGACACCTGCGCGATGGAGGTCACCGTCGAGGACGGCCGCGCGGTGAAGATCCGCGGCGCCGACGACCTGCCCTTCACCAACGGCGCGCTGTGCACCAAGGTCGCGCACTACCTCGAACGCGTCTACTCCGACCAGCGCCTGCTGCACCCGATGAAGCGCGTCGGCAGGAAGGGCGAGGGGCGCTTCGAGCGCATCTCGTGGGATGAGGCGCTCGATACCATCGCTGCGAAGTTCGCCGCGATCGCCGCCGACGACCCGCGCGCGATCCTGCCCTACAGCTACGCCGGCACGATGGGCCTGGTGCAGGGCGAGAGCATGGACCGCCGCTTCTTCCACCGCCTCGGCGCCTCGCTGCTGGACCGCACGATCTGCGCCTCGGCCGGTGCGGCGGGCTGGAAGGCGACGATGGGCGCCTCGGTCGGCATGGACCCCGAGGCGATCGTCGACGCCAGGCTGATCCTGATCTGGGGCGGCAACCCGGTTGTCTCCAATCTGCACGGCTGGCGCTACATCCTGGAGGCGAAGCGGCGCGGCGCGAAGCTCGTGTGCATCGACCCGTGGCGTTCGCAGACGGCGGAGAAGTGCGACCTGCACCTCGCGCCCTGGCCCGGCACCGACGGCGCGCTGGCACTGGCGATGATGCAGGTTCTGATCGCCGATGGCCTCATCGACCGCGACTACATCGACGCCCACACGCTGGGCTTCGATGCGCTGGCCGAACGCGTGAAGACGTGCACGCCGGAATGGGCGGCGCCGCTCACGGGCCTCGCCGCCGATACGATCCGCAGCCTCGCGCGCGAGTACGGCAGCGTGAAACCGGCGGCGATCCGCCTCAACTACGGCCTCAACCGCTGCGCCGGCGGCGCCACGGTGATGCGCAACATCGCTTGCCTGCCGGCGCTCACCGGCGCGTGGCGCCATCCGGCGGGCGGCGCGCTGCTATCGACCTCGGGCAACTTCCCCCTCGACCAGCAGTCGCTGGAACGCCCCGAGCTGTACACCGCCAACCACACGCGTCCGCCGCGCACGATCAACATGTCGACGATCGGCGAGGCGCTCCTCCGCGCGGACGAGCCGCCGATCCGTGCGCTGTACGTGTACAACTCCAACCCCGTCGCGGTCGCCCCGGACGGCACGCGCGTGCGCGAAGGCTTCATGCGAGAGGACCTCTTCTGCGTCGTGCATGAGCTCTTCCAGACCGACACCGCCGACTACGCCGACATCCTGCTGCCCGCCACCAGCCAGCTCGAGCACCGCGACGTGCACAAGGCCTATGGCCACCTCTACGCGCTGACGAACGAGCCGGCGATCGCGCCGCTGGGTGAGGCCAGGCCCAACAGCGAAGTGTTCCGGCTGCTCGCCGCGCGCATGGGCTTCACCGACGCGGTGCTGCGCGAGTCGGACGACGAGATCGCCGCGCAGGCCTTCAAGCGTCGCGACAACCGCGCGCTGGGCCTCGACCCCGAGACGCTGCGCACGCGCGGCTGGGTGCGCCTCAACCTGCCGCGCCCCTTCGCCCCGTTCGCGAAGGGCAACTTCCCGACGCCTTCGGGCAAGTGCGAGTTCTTCTCCGAATCGCTCGCGCAGCGCGGCCTCGACCCGCTGCCGGGCTGGGTGCCGCCGCACGAGTCACCGGTCAGCAACCCCCAACTCGCCGCACGCTATCCGCTGGCGATGATCTCGCCGCCGGCGCGCAACTTCCTCAATACCAGCTTCGCCAACCTGCCGCGCTTCCGCGAGCAGGAAGGCGGGCCGAAGCTCGAGATCCACCCGGACGATGCCGCACGGCGCGGCATCGCCGCGGGCGAGCGCCTGCGCATCTTCAACGACCGTGGCGCCTTCCACGCGCAGGCGGTCGTTACCGAACGCGTGCGGCGCGGCCTCGTCGTGTGCCCTTCGGTGTGGTGGCGCAAGCTCTCGGGCGACGGCGAGAACGCCAACGCCGTCACCTCGCCCGCGCTGACCGACTTCGGTGGCGGACCGACCTTCTACGACTGTCTCGTCGAAGTGGCGAAAGCATGAGCGAAGCCGAAACCCTGGACTGCGTCGCGCAACTGATCGCCGACGCCAGGCGCATCCTGTTCATCACCGGCGCGGGCATCTCGGCCGATTCCGGTCTGCCCACCTACCGCGGCATCGGCGGGCTGTACCACGAGCGCCTCACCGACGAAGGGCTGATGATCGAAGAGGCCCTGTCGGGCGAGATGATGAATCGCCGCCCCGACATCTCGTGGAAGTACATCGCGCAGATCGAGGCCAACTGCCGCGGCGCACAGCCCAACATCGCGCACCGCATCATCGCCGCGCTGGAACACGAGAAGCCGGGCGTCTGGGTGCTCACGCAGAACGTCGATGGGCTGCACCGCGACGCCGGTTCGCGCAACGTCATCGAGATCCACGGCACCGTGCATCACCTGCGTTGCATGGAGTGCAATCACCATCGCAGCGTCAAGGACTACTCCGGCCTGCAGCTGCCGCCGGCGTGCCCGAAGTGCGGCGGCGTGCTGCGGCCCGATGTCGTGCTGTTCGGCGAGATGCTGCCGGAGGCCGGCCTGCACCGGCTGGAGACCCTGATCGCGCACGGCCTCGACCTCGTCGTGTCGATCGGCACCACCAGCGTGTTCCCCTACATCTCGGGGCCGGTGTGGTGGGCGAGGGAGGTCGGCGTGCCCAGTGTCGAGATCAACCCCGGCGAAACCGAAGTCAGCGAGATCGTCTCGCACCGCCTGCGCCTGGGCGCCGCCGAGGCGATGCCGGAGCTGTGGCGCCGGCTGCACCTGGAGCGCCCGCTGGAGGACTGAGCGCGGCGCAGCTGCGCCGGCAGCAGCCTCCGCTAGCGCAGCTCCTCCAGCATCACCGCATAGACTTTTTTCGTGCCGTCGTAGCCGATGCTGTAGCGCGACGGATAGGCGCCGCCCTTGGAGTATTTCGCCGGCCGTGGCACCGGCGCCGAGAACGAGGGTTTCGACCTGAGGAATTCGAGCGATGCCATCGGTTCCAGGAAGGTCAGGCGCTTCTCGTAGTAGCCGTAGATGAAGGTCGCGGCAAACGCTTGCTTCTGGAACTCGGGCGAGCCAGGGTTGATGGCGTGCACGCCCATGCGCGGCACCGCGGTGCCCGGAGGCAGGATGTAGCCCGCGGGCATCAGTTCGGCGGGCGGTTGCTGGCCCGGTTCGGCCGAATCGTTCGGGCCATTGAAACGGACCTTCGACACCTCGTCGCGGCTCACGAGGTAGAAATGGAAGTCGAAATGCGGCACGTCGTAGACCTGCGGCGGAGGATGGCCCATCGATTCCCAATCGATCATGACGTGATCGATGACCGTCTTCGGTCCCTTCGTCGGCATGCTCAAGACGTAGGGAAAATGCGGGCTGGCGCCAGGCGCCGCGACGGGCAGGCCGTCGAGCATGTTCTCGCTGAATACCACGCCGATCGCGGTCACCGCGCCGTCGGCCCCGGTGCGTACCACAGTGTGCGCAGCGCCCTGGCCGATCTTGACCGGCGTGCCTTCATACACCGCCGTCCCGCCGTCGGCGAAGGCGTTCCCCGCCCCGAGCAGGGCGAGCGCGGTCGCGTTGGCAAGGAAAAGGGGCCGCCACGCCCACGCATTTGTCCGCCTCATGATTCGCGCTCCCCCGATCGTTGCCTCGACTCGCTGCGCAGGGCGGTTCGCCATCTCCGCCCGGTCATTCAATCTAGTCGATCGTGGCGCGACTTCCACTGCCGGCGCCCGTCCGCTCACACCGTGGCTGCGGCAGCCCGCGGATCATTCCGTGTCGAAGCCGAGCAGCCGCGATTCGATGATCCGCGCGGCGACCACCGCTGGCACGTCGTGCTCCCATTCGCCGCGACCGCGGCGCAGCGCGGCCAGAACCTCGGTGGCGTCGATGTGCAGGTGGCTCTCGTCGCGCGGTTCGACCGCGATCAGCTTGCGGTTTTCCTTGAGGAAGGCGAGCAGGTGGCCGAGGTTGGCGGGTACCACGACGTTGTCCAGCGTGACGAGCGCCTGCGTGTTGCCGTGGCGCGGGCGCGAGGGATACACGTAGACATACGTGTTGTCGGGGAAGAGCTTGCCGAAGGCTTCGAGGATTCCGCCCTCCAGGCCGTCGTAGTATTTTTCGTCGAACAGGAAGTCGAAGTCGCGTACCGACAGCACGATGCCGATAGGCTTCTGCGTGTAGCGGCGCAGGTAGGCGCGCAGGCGGAAGAAGCGCACGTAGTCCGAGACCATCACCGTGCAGCCCTGCGACGCGAGCAGGTCGATGCGCGCGAGGAAGTCCGCGCCGTCCACGTTGTCCCCGCTCACGAGCGAGTTCATCGTGATCTCGGCGAGTGACAGGATCTCATTCTCATCCACCGCCGCGAGCTGGCTGAACTGCTTGAGGGCCGCGGACATCATGTCGACGTTCACCAGCGTCACCGGCTTGAAGCTGCCGCGAATGACCGTCACCGGCTTGCGATAGAACAACTCTCCCGGTACCACCACCTCGCCCGCCGGATTGAACACCACCGCCCGGGTGAGCCATGCGCGGATCAGGTGCAGGTTCATCAGGCGGTTCTCGACTTCCTCGAAGTAGGGGCCGGAGAAGTGGATGAGGTCGACCTCGATGCGGTCGGAGCCGAGTCCGTCCGCCAGTCCCTCGACGACCCATTCGGGGTGCTGGTGATGGAGGAAGGCGCCGTGGATCAGGTTCACGCCGAGGATGCCGAGCGCTTCCGACTGCAGCGCATTGTCGTTGTCGAGCATGCGCACGTGCATGATCACGTCGCTGGGCATGGCGCCCGGATGCAGTTGCAGGCGGATGCCGACCCAGCCGTGGCATTCGTTCTTCTGCTTGAAGCTGCGGGCGGTCACGGTCGCAGCGTAGGCGAAGAAGGTCGTGTTCTTCGCCCGCAGATGGGCGAGCCGGTCGACGACCTGGGTGAATTCCTTCTCCAGCATCTGCAGCAGCCGCGCCCGGCTCACGTAGCGGTCGACGTGCCCGTAGATGTCGTCGCTCACCGCCATGTCGTAGGCCGACATGGTCTTCGCGATGGTGCCGGCGGCGGCCCCGACGGAGAAGAAGCGCCGGGCCACTTCCTGGCCGGCGCCGATCTCGACGATCGAGCCGTACTTGTACTTGTCGAGGTTGATCGCGAGGGCCTTCTGGTCGGTGGTGAGCGTGTTGTCGCGCTTGCGCATGGCGTCTCCGTGGAACTCGCCGGGGCGGGAGTCGGCGGCTGCTCGACGCCCCCGGGGCAAAGGTCAGAGTCTACACCCGCCAAGCTACGCGCTTGTCGTAGCGCGCACGCTTGCGGGCATCGCGCCGGTCGTCGGGGGGAGGGACAGTGACTGCGGGGCGGCGCGCGGGCCGGGCGCATGGCCGTGGCCCCGCGGCTCACATGGCGAGCTGCAGCGCCGCCAGACGCGCATAAAGTCCGCCCTGGCGGCGGAGATCGGCCGGGGTGCCGGTTTCCACGACACGCCCCTGATCGAGCACGACGATGCGGTCGACCCTCTGCACGGTGGCGAGGCGATGGGCGATGATGAGCGTGGTGCGGCCCTGCATCGCGCTGTGGAGGCCTTGCTGCACGAGGATTTCCGATTCGGCGTCGAGGGCGCTCGTGGCTTCGTCGAGCAGCAACAACGGGGCGCCTTTCAGGATCGCGCGCGCGATGGCGATGCGCTGGCGCTGTCCGCCGGACAGGCGGGTGCCGCGTTCGCCGAGGAAGGTGTCGTAGTCTTCGGGCAGGCGCTCGACGAATTCGTCGACGAGCGCGGCGCGGGCGGCTGCCCGAACTTCGGCGTCGCTCGCCCCGGGGCGGCCGTAGCGGATGTTGTCGAGCGCGCTCGCCGAGAAGATCACCGGTTCCTGCGGGACGATGGCAATGCCGCGGCGCAGGTCGTGCAGGCCGAGTTCGCGGATGTCCTGCCCGTTGAGGCGGATGCGACCGCCGGTCGCGTCGTAGTAGCGCAGTAGGACGAGGAAGAGGCTCGTCTTGCCCGCGCCCGAGGGGCCGACGAGGGCGACGCTTTCGCCCGGTGCGACGTCGAGGCAGATGTCGTCGAGCGCGCGCACGTGCGGGCGGGACGGGTAGCAGAACGTGAGGTGCTCGAAAGTGATCGCGGCCTGCGTCGGGCGGGTCGGCGCCTGCGGGCGGGGCGCTTCGCGGATCGCGCTGTCGGCGTGCAGCAGTTCGAGCAGGCGCTCGGCGGCGCCGGCCGCGCGCATCACGTCGCCCCACACTTCGGCCAGCGTGCCGACGCCGCCGGCGACGAGCACGGCATACAGGAGGAAGGACGCGAGCTGGCCCTGGGTCATGGCGCCGGCGTGCACCTGGCGCACGCCGATCCACAGCACGAAGACGATGGTGCCCATCACCGCGGTGATGATCAGGGCCGTCAGCACGGCGCGCATGCGCGTGCGCCGGATCGCGGTCGCGAAGCTGGTTTCGGTGGCGTCGGCGAAGCGTGCCGCTTCGTGCCGTTCCTGCGTGTACGCCTGCACCGTGGGCATGGCGTTGAGGATTTCGCCGGCGAGCGCCGAGGCGTCGGCGATGCGGTCCTGCGATTCGCGCGACAGCCGCCGCAGCTTGCGGCCGATGGCGAGGATGGGCAGGGTCAGCAGCGCCATCAGGCCGAGGTTCAGCGCGAAGAGGTGGAAGCTCGTGACGGCCAGCATGACCATGCCGCCGACGAACTGGAACAGGCTGCGAAGGCCCATCGACACCGAGCTGCCGACGACGGTCTGGATCAGCGTCGCGTCGCCGCTGAGGCGGGACAGGACCTCGCCGGTCTGCAGGGTCTCGAAGAACTGCGGCGACTGGGTGAGCACGCGCGCATAGACCGCGCTGCGCAGGTCCGCGGTCGCGCGCTCGCCGATCCACGATACGGTGTAGTAGCGCGCCGACACCGCGAGCGCCCAGGCGCCCGCCAGGCCGAAGAGCGCGACGAAATGCCCGTCCAGGCTCAGCCCGGCGAGCAGGCCGTCCGCCGGGCGTGCGGGCGCGCCGAAGCCGAAGTCGATGAGGTCGCGGAACGCCAGCGGCATCAGCAGGATGAGCGCAGAGCCCAGGCACAGCAGGGCGAAGGCGAGCGCCATGCGCGCCCGGTAGGGGCGCAGGAAGGGCCACAGGCCCTTCAGCGCCGGGAGGCGGCCGGGGCTGGAGGCGGGGAAGGCGGTGGGGAGGGGGCTGGTGAGGGCCATGCCCGATTATCGTCCCGCCGGCGGCGCTCAAGTTCAACTTCAGCGGTTACTGGTCGCGGCGCATCGACGACGAGCACCGCGTCATCTACAAGGTCGTCGACGACGAGGTGGTCATCGCGCAGATGCGCGGGCACTACGATTGAGCTCCGGTCGGCTAGTCGGCGCGGGCGAGGGGCCGGTGTTCAGTGGGAGCGGCTTCAGCCGCGAATCGGCGCCCGTTCGCGGCTGAAGCCGCTCCCACGGATAAAATCCCCGAGGGAACGCGTTACAGCAGCACCCGCTCGATACCGCCGTTGTTGGCGCGCTGCACGTACTCCGGCATCCAGTTCTCGCCCAGCACGTGCTTGGCGATCTCGACGACGATGTAGTCCGCTTCCACCCCGCCCGCATCGTTCGCATACCGCGACAGGCCCTGCAGGCAGGACGGGCAGGAAGTCAGGATCTTGACCGGATCGTGGCCGCCGTCGCGCAGCGCGGCCGCACCCTTCTCGATCTCCTGCTGCTTGCGGAAACGCACCTGGGTCGAGATGTCGGGGCGCGCTGCGGCGAGCGTGCCCGACTCGCCGCAGCAGCGGTCGCTCAGATCGACGCGCGTGCCCATCAGCTCGTTGGCGACCTTGATGCCCGAATGCACCTTCATCGGCGTGTGGCAGGGCTCGTGGTACATGTACTTGGTGCCCGTGACCCCCTCCAGCTTCAGGCCCTTCTCCATCAGGTACTCATGGATGTCGAGCAGGCGGCAGCCGGGGAAGATCTTGTCGAACTGGTACTTCAACAGCTGGTCCATGCAGGTGCCGCAGGACACGATCACGGTCTTGATGTCGAGGTAGTTCAGCGTGTTGGCGACGCGGTGGAACAGCACGCGGTTGTCCGTCGTGATCTGCTGGCCCTTGTCGTCCTCGCCCGCCGAGGTCTGCGGGTAGCCGCAGCACAGATACCCGGGCGGCAGCACGGTCGTGGCGCCGACCTGGTAGAGCATCGCCTGCGTCGCGAGGCCGACCTGGCTGAAGAGGCGCTCCGAGCCGCAGCCGGGGAAGTAGAACACGGCTTCCGATTCGTCGCGCTTCACCTGCGGGTTGCGGATCACCGGGATGACCTTGTCGTCCTCGATGTCGAGCAGTGCGCGGCTGGTGCGCTTGGGCAGGTTGCCGGGCATGGGCTTGTTGATGAAGTGGATCACCTGCGCCTTGATCGGCGGCTTGCCCAGCGTCGCGGGCGGCGCCTTCACCTGCGACTGGATCAGGCCCAGCGACTTGCCGATGCGGTGGCCGAGGCGCTGCGCCTTGTAGCCCCACTGGAGCATGCCGGTGCGGATCAGCTTGATCGTCGCCGGATCCTTCGCGGTGAGGAAGGCCATCGCCGCGGCCTTGCCGGGGTTGAAGCTCTTCTTGCCCTGCTTCCTGAGGAGGTTGCGCATCTTGATCGATACGTCGCCGAAGTCGATATCGACCGGACACGGCTTCTCGCACTTGTGGCACACGGTGCAGTGGTCGGCGACGTCCTCGAACTCGGCCCAGTGCGCGAGCGACACGCCTCGCCGCGTCTGCTCCTCGTACAGGAAGGCCTCGATCAGCAGCGAGGTGCTGAGGATCTTGTTGCGCGGGCTGTACAGCAGGTTCGCGCGCGGCACGTGCGTCGAGCACACCGGCTTGCACTTGCCGCAGCGCAGGCAGTCCTTGATGTCGTGCGCGATGTCGCCGATCTCGGTCTGCTCCATGATCAGCGATTCGTGGCCCATCAGGTTGAAGCTGGGCGTGTAGGCGTTGTCGAGGTTTCCGCCCCGCATCAGCTTGCCGCGGTTGAAGCGGCCTTCCGGGTCGACCTTCTGCTTGTACGACCAGAAGTTCGCCATCTCCTCGTCGGTGAGGTAGTCGAGCTTGGTGATGCCGATGCCGTGCTCGCCCGAGATCACGCCGTCGAGCGAACGCGCCAGCGCCATGATGCGGTCGACCGCGCGGTTCGCGGTCTGCAGCATCTCGTAGTGGTCGGAGTTCACCGGGATGTTGGTATGCACGTTGCCGTCGCCGGCGTGCATGTGCAGCGCGACGAAGACGCGCCCGCGCAGCACTTCCTTGTGCACTTCCTCGATGCGCGCGAGCACGGGGCGGAACAGCACGCCGTCGAAGATCTTGTCGAGGCGCGGCTTGAGCTCGGTCTTCCACGAGGTGCGTACCGAGTAGTCCTGCAGGCGGTGGAAGAGCTTCGGATTCGCGGCGCGGTTGGTCAGCTCGCCGGCGTGCACGCCATACTCGCCGAAAGCGGCTTCCGCCTGCGCGAGCGGCAGGTCGAGATTGTCCTGCAGCCACTGCCAGCGCCGGCGCACGCTGGCGACATAGTCGAGCGCGGCCTGGCGGCGGTCGCCGATCAGTTCCTCGGCGGAAAGGTTCGCGTCACCCTGGTGCAGCGGCAGGTCGCCCTGCAGGAATTCGCTCAGCGCGTCGCACAGCTCGAGCTTGTTGTGCGTCGACAGCTCGATGTTGATGCGCTCGATGCCGTCGCAGTAGTCGCCCATGCGCGGCAGCGGGATCACGACGTCCTCGTTCACCTTGAACGCGTTGGTGTGGCGCGAGATCGCCGCGGTGCGCGAGCGGTCGAGCCAGAAGCGCTTCCTCTGCTCGGGACTCACGGCGATGAAGCCTTCGGCGGCGCGCACGTTGCACATGCGCACGACTTCCGAGGCGGCGGCCATCACGGCGGCCTCGTCATGGCCGACGATGTCGCCGATCAGCACCATCTTCGGCCGGCCGTGGCGCTTGGCCTTGGTCGTGTAGCCGACCGCCTTCACGTAGCGTTCGTCGAGGTGCTCGAGGCCGGCGAGCTGCACACCCAGGCGTGCGCCCTCGGCGCCGGGTTTGAACCAGTCGGTGATCTCGACGATCGCCGGCACCGCCTCGCGCACCTGGCCGAAGAATTCGAGGCACACGGTGCGCGTCACCGGCGGCATCTTGTGCAGCACCCAGCGCGCGGCGACGATCAGGCCGTCCGTGCCTTCCTTTTGCACGCCCGGCACGCCGCCGAGGAACTTGTCGGTGACGTCCTTGCCCAGCCCGGTCTTGCGGCACGAGGCGCCCGGCAGCGTCAGGATCTCCTCGCCGAGCAGCGCGTAGTTCGCGGCGTCGAAGCGGCGCAGGCGGAACCGCACGGTCTCCTGCTCGTGGATCTTGCCGAAGTTGTGGTCGAGGCGCTCGACCTCCAGCCAGTTGCCGTCGGGCGTGACCATCTTCCACCACGCCAGGTTGTCGAGCGCGGTGCCCCACAGCACGGCCTTCTTGCCGCCGGCGTTCATCGCGATGTTGCCGCCGATGCACGAGGCGCTCGCGGAGGTCGGGTCGACGGCGAACACGCGGCCTGCCCCGGCGGCGGCTTCGGCCACGCGCTCGGTGACGACGCCCGCGCCAGTGCGGATCGTCATGTAGGACAGGGCCGGATTGCCGCTGCGGTCGGGCAGCAGCATTTCCTCGACCTTGCCGAGGTCGATCAGCTTCTCGGTGTTGATGACCACCGAACGGGCATCGAGCGGCACGGCGCCGCCGGTGTAGCCGGTGCCGCCGCCGCGCGGAATGATCGTGAGCCCGAGCTCGATACAGCTCTTCACGAGCGGCGCCATCTCCTCTTCGGTGTCGGGGTACAGGACCACGAAGGGGTACTCGACGCGCCAGTCGGTGGCGTCGGTGACGTGGGAGACGCGCGCGTGGCCGTCGAAGCAGATGTTGTCGCGCCGCGTGTGGCGCGCCAGCGCCTTCATCGTCTGCCTGCGCAGCGCACCCGTCTCGGTGAAAAAGGCGGCGAAGCGGTCCACCGCGCCGTGTGCGGCTGTGACCAGCCTCGCGACCTTCCCGCTGCGCTCCGGGTCCTCGGTCGCGCTTTCCTCGCGGCGCTTCTCGACTTCGGTCAGGCGGTGGCGCAGCGCCTCGATCAGCGCCTGGCGGCGCTCCGGGTTCCCGAGCAGATCGTCCTGCAGGTAGGGATTGCGCTGCACGACCCAGATGTCGCCCAGCACCTCGTACAGCATGCGCGCCGAGCGGCCGGTGACGCGTTCGTCGCGCAGCGTGTTCAGTATCTGCCACGCGTCGGTGCCGAGCAGGCGGATGACGATCTCGCGGTCGGAGAACGAGGTGTAGTTATATGGAATCTCGCGCAGGCGTTGGGTCATGAGATCTTCCGGTACCGGACGGCAGTGAACCGCAAATTGTAACTTACCGCAGTGCAATATACGCGCGCTTCAAGCCCCTTCGATTCGTAGGGTCTTGATTTTCCAGCGGGTTGGTCCTGTTTTCGGACAGTTTTGCGCGCGAAAGTTCAGTCCCGGTGCGCGCTTGCGGCAACCACGGCGATCTCCACCCGCCAGCCCGGCCGCGCCAGCCCGGCGACCTGCACGCAGGCGCGCGACGGGGCCGTGCCGGCCGGCAGCCAGGCGTCCCACACGGCGTTCATCGCGTCGTAGTCGGCCATGTCGGTGAGGTAGATCGTTGCCGAGAGCAGGCGCTCGCGGCTGCTTGCGGCGCGGGCCAGCAGGGTGTCGAGGCTCGCGAGGATCTCGCTCGTCTGTGTCCCGGCGTCGGCGTCTTCGCTGGCGGGAACCTCGACGATCCAGGCGGTGCCGTTGTGGATGACGATGTCGGAATAGCGGGCGGTGGTGCCCAGGCGCTGGATGTTCATGGGGAGTGACGAAAAGCTCAGGTGACGGAAAAGGCGATGAGGGCGTAGCGTAGCAGCTTGCCGAGCCCCATCCACAGCAGGCAGGCTAGCCAGGGCAGGCGCAGCCATCCGGCGGCCGCGCACAGGGCGTCGCCGACGACGGGCGCCCACGACAGCAGCAGCACCGGCGCGCCGTGATGGCGCACCCAGTCGAGGCGGGTGGTGTCGGCGCGTTGCGGCAGCAGGCGCGCGAGGCCCCAGGTGCTCATCCCGCCCAGCGTGTTGCCGAGCGTCGCGAGCGCCAGGGCGGCCATGAGCTGTTCCGGGCGCAGGCTCAGGACGCCGGCGAGCACCAGCTCCGAGCCGCCCGGCAGCAGCGTCGCCGACAGGAAGCTCGACACGAAGAGGGCGGCCAGCCCGGCGTCGGGGCCGGGGTCGAGCAGGGTCAGGAAGCTCATCGGCGAGCCTGCGCCGGTATTTCCCCAGTGGGGCCGGCTTCAGCGCCGAACGGGGGGCGGGCTTCCTGTGGGAGCGGCTTCAGCCGCGAATGGGTGTTGTCGCACGCGGTGCGGTCCATTTGCAGCTGAAGCCGCTCCCACATGGCCCTTCGTGCGTTGCCGCGTCCCGCCTCGTCGGGCCTTGCATCCACTTCGGCCAAGTGCATCAGACGATGTCGACGAACACCAGCTCGCGCTCGACCTCGTTCGCCGAAAAGCCGCAGCCGATGCGCCCGCTGCCGGTGAGCACCAGCTCGGCGCCCTTGATGCAGCTCTCCTTGCCGCTGTCGTCGGCGAGGAAGGTGCCGTTGGTGCTCTGGTCGATCAGCACGAAGCCGTCGCGCCGACGCTCGATGCGGGCATGCTGGCGCGACGCGCGCGGGTCGGCGATCACGATGTCGTTGCCAAGCTCGCGTCCGAGCAGCACGACCGGGCGTGCATGGTCCACGAACAGGGTGTCCTGCCCGTGGCGGATGCGCACGCGCGGCTCGGGCGGTTTGTCGACCGGAGTCGAGGCAGCGGCGGGCTGGCGCGCCACCGCGAAGGCGGTCCAGCCCAGGCCCGCAAGCGCGGGGTTGCGCGAGGGCGAGGTGGCGACGAATTGCCGTCCGGTGGCCGACAGTTGCGTGACGACGGCCTCGCTCGCAAGGGCGTGCCCCGGCTTGGCCGTCTCCGCCAGGCGCGTGGCGCCGCGTTCTGCGTCCTCCGCACCGGTTCCGCAATGCAGGCCGATGCTGATCGTCATGCGCAGGCCGCGCAGCGGCGGCAGGCTCTGCACGCGGTCGAACATCTCGCAGATGGCGAGCACCGCCGCGTCGCCATGCCGGAAACTCGCGCACACGCCGGCGTCGGCGCGTCGCTCCGCCGTGCCGCCGTGGGCCTCGATGGCAAGGTCGATGCGGTGCATGCAGCGCTCCAGCGCTCGCCGCGCCTCGGTCGGCTCGAGCGCCTCGGCGATACGGTCCGCTCCGGGTATTTGGACGACGAGGACGCAGACGTTGTTCGGCTCGGTCATGGCCGGGATTCCGTTGCTGTTGCGGGCCGGCGGGGGGGCTGCCGGGCGCTGCTGGAGGTGAAGTCGCGGGGTCTGGAAATGATCGTCAAATGGTAGCGGCGACGCAAGCCGCCGGCATAGGCGCTCAGTCCTCGTCCGTGAATTCACTCACGATGGGGATCACGCGGCTCGGCGCGGGCAGTTCGGGGCGGTCGAAGGCGATGTCGCCCTCGGCCACCAGGGTGTCGCGCGTGAGGCCGCGGAAGTCGAACAGCGAATTGTCGGCGAGGTGCGAGGGCACGACCTGGGTCATCGCCGTCGCGATCGACTCGATGCGCCCGGGGAACTCGCGCGCCCAGCCCTGCAGCATGTTCTTGATCTGCTTCCTCTGCGCATTCTCCTGCGAGCCGCACAGGTTGCACGGGATGATGGGGAAGTCCATCGTGCGCGCGAAGCGCGCGATGTCGTTCTCGGTGCAGTAGGCGAGCGGGCGGATCACGACGTGCTCGCCGTTGTCGCTGACCAGCTTCGGCGGCATCGCCTTCAGCTTGCCGCCGAAGAACATGTTGAGGAACAGCGTCTCGATCATGTCGTCGCGGTGATGGCCGAGCGCGATGCGCGTGGCGCCGATCTCCTTGGCGACGCGGTAGATGATGCCGCGGCGCAGGCGCGAGCACAGCGAGCAGGTCGTCTTGCCCTCGGGGATCTTGTCCTTGACGATCGAGTAGGTGTCCTCGGTGACGATGCGGTACTCGATGCCGATCGACTCGAAGTAGGCCGGCAGCACGTCGGCGGGAAAGCCGGGCTGCTTCTGGTCCAGGTTCATCGCGACGATGCGGAAGTTCACCGGTGCGCGCTCGCGCAGCGCCATCAGGCAGGACAGCAGCGTGTAGGAGTCCTTGCCGCCCGACACGCACACCAGCACGGTGTCGCCTTCGCCGATCATGTTGAAGTCGGCGATCGCCTTGCCGACGCCGCGCTCGAGCTTCTTCTTCAGGCGCAGGAAGGTGTTGGAGAAGCGGGCGTCGCCCGCTGTGGCGGGATGGCGAGCCTCGGCGGCGAGTGCGTCGGGGGTCGGGAGGGCTGCCTCGGCGGCAGCGGCGGGGGCGTTCACGGCGGGAGTCCTGCAGGAAAGACGGGGCGGATTATACCTTTGCGCGCGGGGGCTTAGCGTCTCCATTCGCCCGAGCCTGTCGAAGGGTGCTGGCAGGGCTGCGACAGGCTCGGGGCGAACGGAATTCGGAGGTCGGGCTAAAGGCTCACTCAAAGGTGCGCGCTGCGCCCGCCATCGACCGCGAGGATCTGGCCGGTGATGTAGGGCGCGTCGAACACCAGGAAGCTCACGGTGCGGGCGATGTCGGCGGGGCTGCCGCTGTGGCCGAGCAGCGTGTGGCGCACGATCCGGTCCTGCTCGGCGGGCGCGATCTGGCCATCCTCGGGCCAGTCCACGGCGCCCGGCGATACGCCGTTCACGCGCACCTCGGGGGCGAGCTCGACCGCGAGCGCCCTGGTCAGCCCCAGCAGCCCGGCCTTGGCGGCGCAGTACAGCGGGTAGTGGCGCAGGGGGCGCTCGGCGTGGATATCGACAATGTTCACGATCGCACCGCGCGCCGCGCGCAGCGCCGGGGCGAGGGCCTGCGACAGGAACAGCGGCCCCTTCAGGTTGGAGCCGATCAGGTTGCTCCAGGCTGCGGCATCGATCGTGCCGAGCGGCGTGGGGAAGAAGCTCGACGCGTTGTTCACCAGTGCATCGAGGCGGCCGTGGCGCGCCAGCACGGCGTCAGCGAGGGCCTCGGGGGCGCCGTCTTCCTGCAGGTCGGCGTGTGCCGTCCAGGCCGAGCCGGGGCGCACGCGGTTCAGTGCGTCGGCGAGCGCATCGGCGTCGCCGCCCGAGCTGCGGTAATGCAGCACCACGTTCGCGCCCGCGGCATGCAGCGTTCGCGCGATTTCGGCGCCGACGCGCCGTGCGGCGCCGGTGATGAGGATGACGGGAGTGTCCTGCTTGTCCATGGTCGGAGGGGCTTGTGAATATCGTGTGCGGTCGTGTGGGAGCGGCTTCAGCCGCGAATCGGTCGTGCCATGAGCGGAGCCGCCCCTTCGCGGCTGAAGCCGCTCCCACGGCGAAGCCGTCCCGCGCGGGGAGGCAGCGGCCTCCGCGGGGACTGCGGCGCGCCGGTTAGAATACGCGTTTTCCGTCGCACTTCGCCCATGTCCCTGCCTGAACCTTCTGCCGACGCCCTCGAACAGAGCACGCGCCTTCTCCGCACGATCACCGCCGCCATTGCCGAGGCCGGCGGCTGGATCCCGTTCTCGCGCTACATGGAGCTCGCGCTGTATGCGCCGGGCCTGGGGTATTACAGCGGCGGCGCGCGAAAGTTCGGTCCCGGCGGCGACTTCATCACCTCGCCGGAACTCACGCCGCTGTTCGGCCAGGCGCTCGCGGCGCAGGTCGAGCAGGTGATGCGCGCGTCCGCGCCCCACGTGATCGAGGTCGGCGCCGGCACGGGCCTGCTCGCCGCGGACCTGCTGCTGGAGCTCGAGCGCCGCCGCTGCGCGCCGGAGAGCTACGGCATCCTGGAAGTCTCGGGCGAGCTGCGCGAGCGCCAGTTCGACACGCTGGCGGCGAAGGCGCCGCATCTGGCCCCGCGCGTGCAGTGGCTCGACACGCTGCCCGAGCGCTTCGCCGGCGCCGTGGTGGCGAACGAGGTGCTCGACGTAATGCCTGTGCATCTGGTCGCCACGCGCGGCGACGCGCTGTACGAACGCGGCGTGGCGGTCGACGGGGAGGGCGTGCTGCGCTGGGCGGATTCGCCCGCCACCGGCGCGGTCGCCGCCGCGGCCGCCGCGCTCGAGCTGCCGCGTTCGGACAGCGCCGAGTACGTCACCGAGATCAACCTCGCCGGGCGCGCATGGATCGGCGAGTGGGCCGCGCGGCTGGATCGCGGCGCACTGCTGCTGATCGACTACGGCTATCCACGCGCCGAGTACTACCTGCCTTCGCGCTCGAGCGGCACGCTGCTGTGCTACTACCGCCACAACGCGCATCCCGACCCTTTCCTGTGGCCGGGGTTGAACGACATCACTGCGTTCGTTGATTTCACCGCGGTCGCGGAAGCCGCGTTCGACGCCGGGCTGGACGTATTGGGTTACACCAACCAGGCGGCCTTCCTGTTCAACTGCGGGGTGCTGGATTGCCTCGCGCGGCGCGCGCCGGAGGAGAGCGCGGACTACATCCGCGCGGCGCGCGCCGTGCAGCGCCTGACGACGCCGCAGGAGATGGGGGAGCTCTTCAAGGTGCTCGCGGTGGGGCGCGGCATCGCCGAGCCGCTGCTGGGCTTCATGCGCGGCGATCGATTGCACGCACTGTAGCGGGATGCAACACGCCGCCCGCGCCGGCCGGCGCGGGCGCGTCATCGCTTGCGGGCCGGCGCTGCGGCGCGGTTTCGCGCGCAACGGCCGGGCCGTTCATTCCTGGTAGCGGTACACCGCTTCGAGGAAATGTTCGACGTCGATCGGCGGCAGCTGCGCTTCATGTGCCGCGTGCTCGACTTCCTGCAGCCTTGCCGCGACTTCCGGCTGCGGCGGCAGCCAGTTCGCGTTGAGGACCTCGTCGCCGTACTCTTCCGTCGGCTCCTCGATGGCCTTGCCCGTCGTCATGTCCATGATCGTCACCATGTTGGCCTCCGCTGCGTGCTCGGGTGATCCGGCTACCTGGGTGAACTATCGGCAGCCGCGTCCGATTCCTTAATCCCTTGCTCCGTATGTGCGGGCTCGCGCTTTGTTTTCAACTCCGGCACGGCGCGGAATCACGTTCCGTGACGGGGCTGGCGAGGGTGCCTCCTCGCACCCTCGCTTCCATCATGAATGGGAATGATGACGATTTCCAGCGCGTGATCAAACAATCTGTGTCGGAAGCCACGCGGCAATGTGGTCGGCGACCGTGCGCCAGTCGCGTTCCAGCATCACGCCGTGGCCCAGGCCGGGAAAGATGTGCGCGGGCTCGCCGTACATCGCTGCGGTCATCGACACCTGCGCGGGCGGGATGAGGTGATCGTGCTCCGCGCCCAGGATCAGCATCGGCGGGCGGTGCATACGCGCCGGCTGCGGCAGGTTGAACAGCGTCATGTCCCAGATCGCGCGATGCGATTCGGGCTGGCACTGGCGGTAGAAGCGCATCAGCGCGGCGTCGTCGACGGGCTGGTGGAAGAGCGCCTCGCGCAGGCTCTCCGGTGCGGGGTGCCCGCCGTTGAGCATGCTGTTGAGGTCGTGGATGAGGTTGGGCTTGTTGAAGATCAGCCCGATCGCCGAGCCCATGAGTCCCTGCGGCGGCACCGAGCACAGCAGTACCGTGGCGGGCACGCCGGCGCGCTCGAGGTACTTCTGCACGACCATCCCGCCCATCGAGTGGCCGATCAGCACCGGTTGCGCGGGCAGGCGGGTGACGACTTCGGCGACGTCGCGCACGTAGTCGTCGATCGACAGCGTGTCGAGCGCGGCGTGCCGCCGGCTGCCGCCGTGCCCCGACAGCGACACCGCATAGCAGGTGTAGCCGGCGTCGGCGAAGTAGGGCAGGAAGTGCTCCGCCCAGCACCAGGCGCCAGTGTAGGCGCCGTGGATGAAGAGCAGCGGCGTCGCGAAGGCGGGCTTGCCGGACGGGCTGCAGGCGAGGACTTCGAGGTCGCCGAAACGGTTGGCGTTCATGGGCGGAGCTCCGCTGCAACGGGACTTCCGGTGGGCGAGGTTGGGGAAGTGGTGTCGGTCATTCCTGGCGTCTTCTTGTGGCGGGCGGGTACGTTGCGGCGGCGCGGCCTCGCGGGGTCTAATGCATGTTTATTTGCCGGAGCAGCGCGTGTTGAAGTGGCTCGTCGTGATCGTGCTGATGGTACTGGTAATCGGCCTGTTCCGGCCCGGGCTGACCCGGTTGCGCTTCGGCTACCTGCCCGGAGACCTGCATTTCCGCGTCTTCGGTCGTCCGTTTCATCTGCCGTTTACCAGCACGATCCTTCTGTCGCTGGTGGCATGGGCAATCCTGCGGGCATTGTGACCCGGCCCGCGCCGACAGGGCAATCGCACGAAACCGCCCTACGGGCGTGCGGGCGATTCGCGACCGGCGGGCGCCTGCGGTTCTCGTAGGGCGGGAGAAGCGTAGCGTATCCCGCCATTCCACCGGTCGGGACCTTGCCCACGGCCGCGTGGCGGGATACGCCTTCGGCTCCTCCCGCCCTACGATCCGTGCCTGCACGAACAGTTTGGCAACCACGCCGACGACCAGCGCATTCAGGTGATCGCCGGGTCCGCCCCCACGTTTCGCCGCCCCGACCCCGGCTCAGTTCGTGTCGCCGCCGGCATCGGCAGCCCGGCCCTGCGCCTTGACCGCGGCGACGCGCGCCGCATGCACGCGCAGCGGGATCTGCGCCTTGTCGTCGCAGGCCCGTGCGATCGCGCCCGCATCCACGCCCTGGATCGCGGCCAGCGCCGCACGCCAGCGCTCGGCACGGACGTAGGGCGCCTCGCGGCCTGGGCGGCCGTGGTAGTCGCAGGCGGCGGCTTTCAGCAGCAGGGCGAAGCGTTCGGGCCGGCGCAGCGCGTCGACCGTCTCGAGCACCTTGACCATGGTTTCCGGACGCAGCTTATCGACCTGGTGAAGGATGCCGTGCTCGCGCGCGAAGATCACCGCCAGGTCGCGGCATTCGACGGGTGCGCGCAGGCGCTCCGACACTTCGCGCGCCCGCGTCGCGCTCTTCGCCTCGTGCCCGTAATGGTGCGGCAGGATGTCCGCCGGCGTGTCGCCCTTGCCGAGGTCGTGCATCAGGCAGGCCCAGCGCACGGCCAGCGGCTGCTGCGTCTTCGCGGCGTGGTCGAGCACCAGCAGCACGTGCTCGCCGGTGTCGACCTCGGGGTGGTGTTCCACCGGCTGAGGAACGCCGAACAGGCGCTCCACCTCGGGCAGGATGCGTGCCAGCGCGCCGCAGTCGCGCAGCACGCGCAGCATGCGCGAGGGCACGTCCTCCATCAGCCCGCGTGCGAGTTCCTGCCAGACGCGCTCGGGCACGAGGTGGTCGACCTCGCCGTCGGCGACCATCGCGCGCATCAGCGCCAGCGTCTCCGGTGCGACCGTGAAATCGCCGAAACGCGCGGCGAAGCGCGCGACGCGCAGGACGCGCACCGGGTCTTCGGCAAAGGCCGGGCTCACGTGGCGGAACACGCGGGCGGCGAGGTCCGCCTGTCCGCCGTAGGGGTCGATCAGCGTGCCATCCTCGTCCGCGGCGATCGCGTTGATCGTCAGGTCGCGCCGCAGCAGGTCGTCTTCCAGCGTCACGTCGGGCGCGGCATGTACGACGAAGCCGGTGTAGCCGTGTCCGCTCTTGCGTTCGGTGCGCGCGAGGGCGTATTCCTCGTTGGTCCGCGGATGCAGGAAGACGGGGAAGTCCTTGCCGACCGGGCGGAAGCCGCGTGCGAGCATCTCCTCGGGCGTGGCGCCGACCACCACCCAGTCGCGATCCTGCACCGGCAGGCCGAGCAGGCGGTCGCGCACGGCGCCGCCGACGACATAGCAGCGCATCAGCCGTACAGGTCCTCGGCGGGGATGGATTCGGTCTCCGCGCGTGCCGCCGCCTCCCATTCCTTCATCGCCGGGTGGGCGAGCATCGCCGCGAGATACTCGGCGGCGGCACCCGCCGGCTGCACGCCGTAGGTCTTGAAGCGGAAGCAGACCGGGGCGTACATCGCGTCCGCGATCGAGAAGGCGCCGAAGAGATACGGTCCGCCCGGATTGGCCTTCGTCCCGAAGCGCGCGCGGCAGTCGTTCCAGATCGCCTCGATGCGTGCGATGTTGGCGTCGACGCCGGGCGTGTGGCCCTTGCCGGCGTAGTCCTTGCGGATGTTCATCGGCATGTTCTCGCGCAGGTCCTGGAAGCTCGAGTGCATTTCCGCGCTGATCGCGCGCGCCACTGCGCGTGCCGCGGGATCGGCCGGCCACAGCGAGGGCGACTTTTCCGCGAGGTATTCGCACACCGCCAGCGAATCCCATACCGCGAGGCCGTGGTCGATCAGGCAGGGCACCTTGCCCGAGGGCGAGTGCTGCAGGATGCGCTCGCGGCTGCCCTCGATGAAGAGCGGGATGCGGATCTCCTCGAAGGACTGGCCGCTGGCGCGTGCCGCCATCCAGGGACGCAGGGACCAGGACGAGTAGTTCTTGTTGCCGATGATCAGTTTCATGCGGTCGTCTCCGTAGGGGTATCGGGGTGCAGCGGGAGGCTCAGCCGTGGCGCGGGCGGCGCGGGCGGCTGCGCATCGGGTAGTAGCGGGCGCGCACATGCCCCTCGCCGATCCAGGTCGGCGCGAGTCCCTCGAGCCCGGCGGGCCGCATGCCGAAGGGCAGGGGAGCACCGCCGGCGACGTTGTCGACGCGCATCGAGCGCACGTTGTCGCGGCTCATTAGCGGTCGCGGCGCGAGCTCCATCAGGCGCGCCTGCAGCAGCGCGAGGCTTTCGGGCAGCGGGATTACCGGGCGCGGCCGGCCGGCGAGTTCGCTGACGTACTCGACCAGTTCGCGCAGCGTGTACACCTTCGCTCCCGCCACTTCGTAAGTCTGGCCGCGCGCCGAGGGTTCCATGAGACTGCGCCACACCACCTCGGCGACGTCGTCGACATGCACCGGCTGAAAGCGCGCATGCGCCCCCGCGAGCGGCAGCACGGGGAAGAGCTGCGCGAGGCGCACGAACATGTTGAGGAAGTTGTCCTCGCGGCCGAAGATCACCGACGGGCGCAGGATCGTCCACGCGGGCGCATCGCCGGCCGCGCGTATCGCCTCCTCTCCGGCGGCCTTGGAGCGCTGGTATTCGGACGGGCCGTCCGCCGCCGCCCCGAGCGCGCTGATATGCACGAGGCGCGCGACGCCGGCCGCCTGGCAGGCAGCGACGATCTTGCGCGGCAGCTCGACGTGGGCGCGCGCGAAATCCGGGCCGTAGGGCCGGCCCGGGCGCGAGTGCAGGACGCCGACGAGGTTCACGACGGCGTCGGCGCCGGCGAACATTCGCTCCAGCGTCGCGGGGTCATGGACGTCGGCCTGCACCACCTCGACCGTCGGAATCGGCAGCAGCGCGCCCGCATGCGTATAGCGCCGCGTTGGCACCAGCACGTTTATGCCCTCGCGCGACAGGCGGTTCGCAACGACGCGGCCCACAAACCCGGTGCCGCCGATGAGTACGACACGTTCCAGTTTCATGTTGCAGCCTCCTGGCGCAGGACGGGCAGCGCTACGGTTCCGCCGTCAGCCGTGGTGAGATGGTGCCGAGACGGGCCTTCAGCGACTGCGGCTTCGCTTCCAGCATCGCGGCATAGATGACGGCGTTGGCCATCACCTTTTTCACATAATCGCGCGTTTCGTCGAAAGGGATCGTCTCTGCATAGATCGCGCCTTCGAGCGGACGTTCGTCGCGCCATTTTCGTGCGCGCCCGGGTCCCGCATTGTAGCCGGCCGACGCGAGTACCGGATGGTCGTCGAGATCCTCGAGGATCAGCCGCATGTAGCTCGTGCCCAGCAGCACGTTGGTGTCCGGGTCGGTCAGCATGCCCTGGTGATAACCGGCGAGGCCGATCTTGCGCGCGACCCACTTGCCCGTGGCGGGCATCACCTGCATCAGGCCCTGGGCGCCTGCGCTCGAGCGTGCCGGTGCGATGAAGCGGCTTTCCTGGCGCATCAGGCCATACACCCAGGCCATGTCCAGTCCCTGCTGGCGCACCTGGGGCTCGATGAGCTGGCGATACGGCGTGAGGAAGCGCAGGTCGTAGTTCGCCTGCGGGTCGGTGCGCTCGGCGGTGTTGATCGCGCGGTCGTAGATCTCGTTGCGCAGCGCAAGCCGTGCCGCGGCGACCAGGAAGGCCTCGTCGCGGCCGCGCAGCGACCAGTTCCACTCGCGCATGCCTTCGGTGCGCATCTCCAGCCGGTACAGCGCGAGCGCGCGGCGCAGGCCGGGGTCGGCCTCGGCGCGCGCCATGTCCTCGGCCGTGATGTTGCCGTTGCGCGCGGGGGCGGCAAAGAGCTTGCCGAGCTCCTCGCCGGCGAGGATGCCGTAGAAGCCGGGCTGTCCGGCGATGCGCTGGAACAGCGCCGCAGCCTCGGCCGGCCGGTTCTGTGCGGCGAGCGCGCGGCCGAGCCAGTAGGTCCACTCCGGCTGTGTCTGCTCGGTCGCGGCGAGGCCCTCGATCGCCGTCTGCACGCCGCGCCAGTCCTCGACGCGCAGCTCGGCGCGTACGCGCCACGCGCGCTGCTCGGCGCTCATCGGCACCTTGCCGGCGGCGCGGAACCAGCGCACCGCCCCCGGCGAGCCCTGCAAGGACCCGTGATGACCGAGGGTCGCGTGAATGTAGGCGCGCTCTTCGGCGCCCAGCCGCTCCTCGATGCGTGCGAAGCGCGCGTAGGCGGACGACACGTCCTCGCGCGCGACCCGGACCAGCGCGGCCAGTGCCAGCTCGCGTCCCGCGCGCGAGAGGGCGAAGTTCGCCGGCAGGCGGTCGAGCCAGGCCGCCGGGCTCTTCATCATGCGGTCGAAGTCGGCGAGCGGCGGCGCGTCGGCGCCCGGCATCCACGACAGCGTCGCGCGCGCGTTCGATGGGTTGCGGCTGTCGACCTGCCGCCGCACGCGCCACCACAGCTCGTCGCTGCCGATGTGGCCCGCCAAGGTCAGCGTGCGGAACACCGGCTCGCAGGCGCTATGGTTGTCCGCGAGCTCCATCCAGCGTGCGCGGACCTCCTCCAGCACGCTCAGGTCGCCCGACTCCAGGCGCGCATTGCGCTGCAGGCAGCGCAGCTCCGCGTCCGGTTCGCGCAGGTCCGCGTACACCTGAAGGAAACCGCTCCAGTCGTATTCGCGCGCCATGCGTCGCAGCCAGTCCGCGCGCAGCCGCTCGGCGAGCAGGCTGTCGGCCTCACGCAGCAGGAACTCGTTGAGCTCGTCGACCGGCGGCGCTTCGGGACGGGCGAGGATGTTCGTCAGCCGCCAGTAGCGCACGTAGGGATCGAGCACGTGCGGCTCGCGCTCCGCAGCGAGGCGCTCCAGCATTGCACGGTCGCCGGTGCGCAGCGCCTCGCGCGCGGCGAGGATGCGGTCGTCCCCGATCTGCCCGAAGGCTCCCTGCGTCAGGCTCGCCAGCGTCAGAGCCAGCGCCGCCCACAAACCCTTTGCCATCCCTTACCATCCCCTTTCAATCAGCCCGACCATACCACAGTGAATTCCGCCCATCCTGCCCCCGGCATAGATTCCGCCGATCCCTCCGAGCAGCGCCGCGCCCTGCGCGCCCGCACCATCGCCGCGCGTCAGGCGCTCACGGCGACGCATCGCGCCGCGCTGATGCGCCATCTGGAAATCCATCTCGGCGAACTCGTCGCTCGCCTGGCGCCGACGAGCCTGGGCTTCTGCTGGCCCTACCGCGGCGAGCCGGACCTGCGCGCCTGGGTCACGCACTGGCTGGCGGCGGACAGCGCGCGCGTCGCGCTGCTGCCCGTGGTGCCGCATCAGGCCGGCCCGATGGAGTTCCGCCGCTGGATTCCCGGCATGGAAATGCCGCTCGACCGCCACGGCATCCCGCATCCGGCGCACGGCGAGGCGGTCGTTCCCGACATGATCCTCGTGCCGTGCAACGCCTTCGACGCCGCGGGCTACCGCGTCGGCTACGGCGGCGGATACTTCGACCGCACCCTGGCGGTGATGGATCCCGTCGCGGTGGGGCTGGGCTTCGAGTTCGCGCGGGTCGATGACGTGTGGCCCCAGCCGCACGATCGTCCGATGGACTGGATCGTCACCGAGGCCGGCGCCTTCCCCGCTCAGCCCAGGAACATGCGGTAGGCAGGATTGGCCGACTCGTCCGCGTATTCGTAGCCGAGCCGGTCGAGGAAGTCCTGGAAGGCGCCCTTGTCCTCGGGCGGCACCTGCATGCCCACCAGCACGCGGCCGAAATCGGAGCCGTGGTTGCGGTAGTGGAACAGGCTGATGTTCCAATCCGAATGCAGGCTGGTGAGGAAGTTCATCAGCGCGCCGGGACGCTCGGGGAATTCGAAGCGGTACACCAGTTCGTTGTTCACGTGCGGTGCCCGGCCGCCGACCATGTAACGGATGTGGCTCTTCGCCATCTCGTCGTCGGTCAGGTCCACCGCGGGCAGCTCGTGGCGTTCCAGCATCTCGACCACGCGCGTCGCCTCGGCACGGTTATGCACCGCGACGCCGACGAAGATGTGGGCCCGCTGCGGATCGGCGTAGCGGTAGTTGAACTCGGTGATGTGACGGTTGCCGATCAGGCTGCAGAACTTGCGGAAGGAGCCCGGCCGCTCGGGGATCGTTATTGCGAACACTGCCTCGCGCTGTTCGCCGACCTCGGCGCGCTCGGCGACGAAGCGCAAGCGGTCGAAGTTCATGTTCGCGCCGGAAGCCACGGCAACCAGGTTCTTGCCGTGCAGGTTGTGGCGTTTCGCGTACTCCTTCGCGCCGGCGACCGCGAGGGCGCCCGAGGGCTCGAGGATGGAGCGTGTGTCCTCGAACACATCCTTGAGCGCCGCGCAGATCGCGTCGTTGTCGACCAGAATCATCTCATCGACGTACTGCTGGCACAGGCGGAAGGTCTCCTCGCCAACAAGTTTCACCGCAGTGCCGTCGGCGAACAGCCCGACCTGCTCGAGCTCGACGCGCCGGCCTTCGGCGAGCGAGCGCGTCATCGCGTCGGCGTCCACGGTCTCCACGCCGATGATCCTGGTTTCGGGGCGCAGGCGCTTGATGTAGGCCGCCACGCCGGCGATCAGGCCGCCGCCGCCGACGGCGCAGAACACCGCGTGGATCGGGTCAGGGTGCGCGCGCAGGATCTCCATGCCGATCGTGCCCTGGCCGGCGATCACGTCCGGGTCGTCGTAGGGATGGACGAAGGTCAGCTTCTCGGTCTTCTCGAGCTCCACCGCGTGGGCGTAGGCGTCGGAGTAGGAGTCGCCCGCGAGCACCACCTCGCCGCCGCGCGCCTTGACCGCCTCGACCTTGATCTGCGGCGTGGAGGTCGGCATCACGATCACCGCGCGCACGCCCATGCGCTGCGCGGAGAGCGCGACGCCCTGCGCGTGGTTGCCGGCCGAGGCGCAGATCACACCGCGCTTGAGGGCCTGCGGCGACAGGTGCGCCATCTTGTTGTACGCGCCGCGCAGCTTGAAGCTGAACACCGGCTGCATGTCCTCGCGCTTCAGGAAGACGCGGTTATGCACGCGCTCCGAGAGGTTCGTGGCGAGGTCAAGCGGCGTTTCCTCGGCCACGTCGTAGACGCGGGCATTGAGGATCTTTTCCAGGTAATCCGGTGTTGCGGCAGTCATCGGGGAAGCCTTCGCGGGGCGGCGCAAAGACATTGAGCGTATCAGCCGATGCGGCACTGCGGCAAGCGTCTTGCCGGCCGTGCCGTTCAGAGGGTTTCGCCGTCCGCGTCGAGCAGGCGCTGCTGGCGGTCGATGAATTCCTGCGTCGAATCGATGCCGCGCAACTGCAGGATGGTCGAGCGCACGGCAGCTTCGAGCAGCACCGCGATGTTGCGTCCGGCCGCGACCGGCAGGGTGGTGCGGATCACCGGCACGCCGAGGATGTCCTGCGTCTCGCGCTGCACCGGCAGGCGCGAGGGGTCGGACTGGCCCGGCAGGCGGCGTTCCAGATGCACGATCAGGCGCAGGCGCATCTTGCGCCGGCAGGCGGTCTCGCCGAAGATCGTGCGGATGTTGAGGATGCCCAGGCCGCGCACCTCGATGAAGTCCTTGAGCATCTCCGGGCAGCGCCCTTCGAGCACGGTCGGCGCGATGCGCGAGAACTCGACGATGTCGTCGGCGACCAGCCCGTGACCGCGCGAGATCAGCTCGAGCGCGAGCTCGGACTTGCCGGCGCCCGAGCTGCCGGTGATGAACACGCCGATGCCGAGCACGTCCATGAACACGCCGTGCAGGGAGATCTTCTCGGCGAGCTCGCGCGACATGTACAGGCGCAACTGGTCGATCACGCTCGCGGAGGGCTGCGGCGTCGTGATCAGCGCGACGTCGGCGTATTCGCAGATGCCGCGCAGGATGTCGGGGATCGCGCAGCCGTCGGCGACGATGATCGCCGGCGGGCGCGCACCGATGATCTCGGTGAGGTGGTGGGCGACCTTGTCGCGCGCATGGCGCTGCGCCCACGCGAGTTCGGCCGCGCCCAGGATCTGGATGCGCGTCGGGTGGATCAGGTTGAGGTGGCCGACGAGGTCGGCTGGCCAGATGCGCTCTTCGTTGACCGAGATGACCCGGTCCAGCCGGCCGCTGACGTGCGTCAGCTCCAGCTGTTCGCGGTGCAGGTCATACAGCCGCGCGACGCTGGTCTGCCGCATGCGGGCCCCAGGAGGCGAACAGCGAATGGATCGTTGCGACGTCGGGTGCGTTCTGCAGTTGCTCGCGGAAATCGCGGTCGCTGAACATCTGTGCGAGCTCGGAGAGCAGTTGCAGGTGGGTCTCGTTGGCCTGCTCGGGCACCAGCAGCACGAACAGCATCGTGACCGGGCGGCCGTCGGGGGCGTCGAACTGCACCGGGACCGAAAGGCGCAGGAAGGCGCCGGCGGCGTCCTTCAGGCCCTTGATGCGGCCGTGGGGAATGGCGATGCCCTGGCCCAGGCCGGTCGAGCCGAGGCGTTCACGTGAAAACAGGCTGTCGAAGACGACGCTGCGGGCGATGCCCTGATTGTTCTCGAACAGGAGGCCGGCTTGTTCGAAGACGCGCTTCTTGCTGCTCGCGTCCAGATCGATGACGACGTTCGAAGGAGGCAGGAGTTCGGCGATGAGGCTCATGCGGATCACCACCTGCACGACACGGGCCGTGCCGCTGCCGATCGGGGGCGGGAGGAGGCTCGGGGTGTGCGGCAGGCGCGGGTTGAAAACGCGCGAATTATAAACACACCCCGGACCCCCGGCGTGAACTAAAGGATCACAGCTCGGTCGGTTGCTGGTGCTTCAGCGTGTCGTGGCCATGGTCGTGGTTCTTGCCCTTGTATTTGAGCACCTGGCGGTCGAGCTTGTCGGCCATGCTGTCGATCGCCGCGTACATGTCACCGTCCTCGCTCTCGACGTAGATGTCCTTGCCGCGCACGTGCAGCGTGACTTCCGCCTTCTGGCGCAGCTTCTCCACCGACAGGATCACGTTGACGCTGGTCACGTTGTCGAAGTGGCGGATGACGCGATCCAGCTTGGTGTTGACGTACTCGCGGATCGCGGGGGTGACTTCGACGTGATGTCCGGTGATGGTGAGATTCATGATGTTTCCTCGTATTGTCAGATCGTCTTTCAGATCGCTTTGCGCAGGCTGACCGGCGGGATATTGAGTGACTCGCGGTACTTCGCGATCGTCCTGCGTGCCACCACGATACCCTGCTGGCCCAACAACTCGGCAATTTTCGCGTCGGACAGGGGCTTTTTCCTGTCTTCGGCCTCCACCAGCTGGCGAATCAGCGCTCGAATCGCCGTGGAAGATGCCGCCCCACCGGTGTCGGTGGCAACGTGGCTGCCGAAAAAATACTTCAGTTCAAACACGCCGCGCGGTGTGGCCATGAACTTCTGCGTCGTGACCCGCGAGACCGTCGACTCGTGCAGCTCGAGCTGGTCCGCGATCTCCCTCAACGTCAGGGGTCGCATCGCCACATCTCCATAATCGAAGAACTGCCGCTGCTGGTCAACGATCGCCTGCGAAACCCGCAGGATGGTGTCGAAACGCTGTTGCACGTTCTTGATCAGCCAGCGTGCTTCCTGCAGCTGGCTGGTGAGTGCGCCGCCCGATCCGCGGTTCTGCTGCAGGATGCTGGCGTACAGCGAATTGATGCGCAGCTTGGGCATCGCCTCGGGGTTGAGCGTGACCGTCCAGCGGTTGCGCACCTTGCGCACGACGACGTCCGGCAGGATGTAGCGCGTCTCCTGCACCGAGTGCTGGGAGCCCGGATGCGGGTCGAGACGGCAGATCAGCGCGTGCGCGGCGCGCAGCGCGTCGTCGTCGCAGCCGGTGGCGCGCTTGATGCGCAGGAAGTTGCGCTCGGCGAGCAGGTCGAGGTGCTCGTCGACGATCTTCAGCGCGAGGTCGCGCGTCGGGCAGGAGGGCATCGCCCTGAGCTGCAGGCTCAGGCATTCCTGCGGGTTGCGCGCGCCGATGCCGGCCGGGTCGAGGTTCTGTACGTGGTGCAGCGCGATCGAGAGGTCGTCGAGGTCGTATTCGAGCTCGGGCGGCAGCAGCGGCAGCAGTTCTTCGAGCGACTGGTTGAGGTAGCCGTCCTCGTCCAGCGCCTCGATGATGAAGCGCACCAGCGCGCGGTCGCGGTCGGACAGCGGCGACAGGCTCACCTGCTGGTCGAGGTGGTCGCGCAGGCTGGTGCCGGCGGCCTGCAGTTCCTGGAAATCGGTGTCGTCGTCATCGTCGCGGTTCGAGGAGCCGCTGCTCGCGCTCGACCATTCGCCGGCTTCGTCGAAGCTTGCCGGCTCGCTCTCGCCATGCGCCTCCTCGGGGGAGGCAGGTGTTTCGGCCTGGTTGCCGGCGGCTTCGCTCGGCTCGCTCGAGCCCTGGGCCGCGCCCGGCGAAAAATCGCTGCCGTCGCCGTCCTCGCGCTCGAGCATGGGATTCTCGAGGAGGAAGCGTTCCAGCTCCTGGTTCAGCTCCAGCGTGGACAGCTGCAGCAGCTTGATCGATTGCTGCAGCTGCGGCGTCAGCGTGAGGTGCTGGGAGATCTTGAGCTGGAGGGACGGTTTCATGGCGCTTCGCCGATAGTGGGCTCAGAGGCGGAAATGCTCGCCGAGATAGACGCGGCGAACCTGTTCGTTGGCGACGATCTCGTCGGGGCGTCCGCTGGCGAGCACGCGGCCTTCGCTGATGATGTAGGCACGGTTGCAGATGCCGAGCGTCTCGCGCACGTTGTGGTCGGTGATCAGCACGCCGATGCCGCGGTCGCGCAGGAAGCGGATGATCTTCTGGATATCGAGCACGGCGATCGGGTCGACGCCGGCAAAGGGCTCGTCGAGCAGGATCAGGCGCGGGTCGGTCGCGAGCGCGCGGGCAATCTCGCAGCGGCGCCGTTCGCCGCCGGACAGCGAGACCGAGGTGTTGTCGCGCAGGTGCGCGATGCCCAGTTCCTCGAGGAGTTCCTCGAGAAGCTCGTCGACGCGTGCGCTGCCGAGGCCCCGCAGCTCCAGCACGGCGCGGATGTTCTCGGCGACGGTGAGCTTGCGGAATACGCTCATTTCCTGTGGCAGGTAGGACAGGCCGAGGCGCGCGCGCGCATGCACGGGCAGGTGCGTGAGCTCGGCGTCGTCGAGGCGGATGTCGCCGCCGTCGGCACGCACGAGGCCCACGATCATGTAGAAGCAGGTGGTCTTGCCGGCGCCGTTGGGGCCGAGCAGGCCGACCACTTCGCCGCTGCCGACCTCGAAGCCGACATCGTGGACGACGGTGCGCGCCTTGTAGCGCTTCTGCAGTCCGGCGACCTTAAGCAGACTCATCGGGGTTCTCTTTCAATATCTTGCGTATCACGTCGGTGCCGAAGCCGCGCCCCTGCAGGAATCTCGCCTGCCTGGCCCACTCGCGCGCGTCGGCCGGCGTGGCGCCGAACTTGCCGCGCCACACGGTGCGGGCGCGTTCGACGTCATCCTCGACCGCCTCGACATCGAGTGCGGCGTCTATCGTGTCGCGTCCGACGCCGCGCTGGGCGAGCTCACGGCGCAGCCGCGCGGTGCCGAAGCGGGCGGCCTTGCTGCGCACCCAGGCTTCGGCGAAGCGGTGGTCGCTGAGCAGGCCCAGTTCGGTGATGCGGTCGAGCACGTCTTCGATCTCGTCGGCGGAGCCGTGCGGGGCGAGCTTGCGGGCGAGCTCGGCGCGCGAGTGCTCGCGGCGCGCGAGGTGCCGCAACGCGCGTTCCCGCAGGCTCGTCTCCGGCATGATCCCGTGAAGGGGCGTCAGGCCGCCTCGGCAGCCGGTTGCGCGGGCTCGGCCGGCAGTTCCTTGAGGCCGACCGCGACGCGCACCTTGTTCTCGATCTCGCGCGCGAGCGCCGGATTGCCGCGCAGGAACTCGCGCGTGTTGTCCTTGCCCTGGCCGATCTTGTCGCCCTGGTAGGAGTACCAGGCGCCCGCCTTGTCGACGATCTTCTTCTCGACGCCGAGGTCGATGATCTCGCCTTCGCGCGAGATGCCCTCTCCGTAGAGAATGTCGAAGTGCGCTTCCTTGAACGGGGGCGAGACCTTGTTCTTGACGACCTTGCAGCGCGTCTCCGAGCCGACGACCTCGTCGCCCTTCTTGATCGCGCCGGTACGGCGGATGTCGAGGCGCACGGAGGCGTAGAACTTGAGCGCATTGCCGCCCGTGGTGGTCTCCGGGTTGCCGAACATCACGCCGATCTTCATGCGGATCTGGTTGATGAAGATCACCAGCGTGTTGGTGCGCTTGATGTTGGCGGTGAGCTTGCGCAGCGCCTGGCTCATCAGGCGGGCCTGCAGGCCGGGGAGCTGGTCGCCCATCTCGCCCTCGATTTCGGCCTTGGGGGTGAGTGCCGCGACCGAGTCGATGACGACGATGTCGACGCCGCCCGAGCGCACCAGCATGTCGGCGATCTCGAGCGCCTGCTCGCCGGTGTCGGGCTGCGAGATCAGCAGATCGGTGATGTTCACGCCGAGCTTTTCGGCGTAGCCGACGTCGAGCGCGTGCTCGGCGTCGATGAAGGCGGCGGTGCCGCCGAGCTTCTGCATCTCGGCAATGACCTGCAGCGTCAGCGTGGTCTTGCCGGACGATTCCGGGCCGTAGATCTCGACGACGCGGCCGCGCGGCAGTCCGCCGAGGCCGAGCGCGATGTCGAGTCCGAGCGAGCCGGTCGAGACGGTCTGGATGTCCTTCTCGACGTTGCCGTCGCCCATCCGCATGATCGAACCCTTGCCGAACTGCTTCTCGATCTGCGAGAGCGCGGCGGCGAGGGCCTTGGCCTTGTTGTCGTCCATGTCCTGTCCTTTCAAAACGTTGGGGAATTATGGCACAGAGATTGCTGGTGCGCTGCAGGTCACTATTACGGTGCCCTGAAAATGATTATGTCATCAAGCCGGCGAGTGCGTGGATGACCGCCTGGCGCCGGATCCGGGTGCGGTCACCGGTGAAGTGAACGGTTTCGCTGCGCAGTTCGCCGTCACGTTCGCCCCACGCGAAGCACACCATGCCGACCGGCTTGGCGGCGGTGCCGCCGCCGGGGCCGGCGACGCCGGAAACCGCGAGGGCAAAGCGTGCGCGGCTGTGCGCGAGGGTGCCGGCGACCATTTCGCACACCGTCTCCTCGCTGACCGCGCCGCTGCCGGCGAGCGTCGCCGCAGCGACGCCGAGGAGCTCCTGCTTGGCCTCGTTGGAATAGGTCACGAAGCCGCGGTCGAACCAGCCGGAGCTGCCGGCGGTGGCGGTGACGGTCTCGGCGACCCAGCCGCCGGTGCAGGATTCGGCGCAGGCGAGCGTGGCACCGCGCGCGGCGAGCCAGTCGCCGACGCGGCGCGACAGGGCGTGCAGTTCGTCGTCGTTCATCGGATCACCCCAGCAAATGCTTCAGCACCGCAAGCGCGAGAATCGCATAGCCGGCGGCGATCAGGTCGTCGAGCATCACGCCGAAGCCGCCGCCGATGCGGCTGTCGGCCCAGCGGATGGGTTGCGGCTTGACGATGTCGAAGAAGCGGAACAGCACGAAGGCCGCCGCCTGCCACGCGAGGCCGGGCGGGGCGAAGAACAGCACCAGCCAGAACGCGACGATCTCGTCCCACACGATCGCGCCGTGGTCCGATGCGCCCAGGGCGCGGCCGGTGCGGTCGGCGGCGATGATGCCGGCGACGAAGAAGCTCGCGAGCAGCGCGAGGAAGACGAAATCCGAGATCGGCGCGCGCAGCAGTGGGTAGAGCAGCCAGGCGGCGAGGGTGCCGGCGGTGCCGGGGGCGCGCGGCGAGAGGCCCGAGCCGAAGCCGAGCGAGATGAAGTGGGCGGGGTGGCTCAGGAGCAGGCGGACGGTGGGACGCATGGACGGCTTGGGCGGGAGGATTCAGGCGAAATGGTCGTAGCCGGCGTGGGTCGTGGTGTGCTCGCGCCCGTCGGCTTCGCGAAGTACGAGTTCATCGGCGTTCGCGGTGATCGTGCCGATGCGCGACAACGGCAGTCCGTGCTTGCCGGCGAGGGCGGCGAGGTGCTCGCGTCGTGTCGGCGCCGCGGTGAAGAGGAGCTCATAGTCGTCGCCGCCGGACAGCAGGCAGCGCCGCGCGAGGACTTCGTCGGCCCCGCAGGCACGCAGGGCGGCCAGCGGCAGCGCTTCGACCTCGATGCGCGCGCCGCAGCCGGAACATTCAAGGATGTGGCCGAGATCGCCGAGCAGGCCGTCGGAGACGTCGAGCATCGCGCTGGCGACGCCGCGCAGCGCCTGCCCGAAGGCGACGCGCGGTTGCGGGCGGTGCAGGGCAGCGAGACAGGCATGTGCCGCTGCGGGCGCGAGCGCCGCTTCGCCGCGCAGGTGCGCGAGGCCGAGTGCGGCGTGGCCCGGTTTCCCGGTGATCCACAGGTCGTCGCCGGCTCGCGCGTCGCCGCGCGTGATCGCGGCGCCCGCCGGCACTTCGCCGAAGATGGTCACGCACAGGTTCAGCGGGCCGCGTGTGGTGTCGCCGCCTGCGAGATCGACGCCGAATACGTCGGCGCAGGCGAAGAAGCCGCGCGCGAAGGCCGCGATCCACGCTTCGTCTGCCGCCGGCAGCGACAAGGCCAGCACGGCCCAGCGCGGTTCGGCGCCCATCGCGGCGAGGTCGGAAACATTGACCGCGAGCGTCTTCCAGCCCAGCGCCTCGGGCTCGGCGTCGGCGAAGAAATGCGTGCCGGCGACCAGCATGTCGGTCGATACGGCCAGTTGCATGCCCGCGCGTGGCGTGAGCAATGCCGCGTCGTCGCCGACCGACAGGGTTGTGTGCCGTGCGGGGCGGGTGAAGTGGCGGCGGATGAGGTCGAACTCGGAGGGCATGGGGGGCGGGCGCGGTTGGTCGCGCGCAAGCTTACCGCAGTCGTGGCGGCTGCGCCCAACGGTGCCCGCACGCGGAGCGCCCATGCGGGGCGCGGACGGGTAAGATGAAAACAAATGTTGCGGGCAAGGGGACGGAATGGTTGCCATGGTGGCCGATGCTCTGAGCGATGGGGACGATCCCCTGCCGGATTTCATCGTCCGCGACGAGGGCGGGCTGTGGGTTGAGCTGTCGCGCCTGGGAGGATCCGCCGAGTTCCGCGCGTGGGTCGATCAGACATTCATCCGCGGCGTCTGTTTCCGCGGGCTCGATTACGCCGCCTTCCAGCATTTGGCCTTCGACTGCGAGGCAGGGCGCGCGGATGATGAAGCCCGGGCATGCGTGGCCGCGGGACGGCCGTCGCGCGTGCGTTTCTCCTCGGGCATGAGCCATGTGCTGCCGGTGCGCATTCCCCTGTATCGCGGCCTGAAGATTTCCGGCGCGCGTGCCGAGTATCTGTTCGAGCCGGTGAGCATCGAGTGCACGGTGCCGCGTACCGCCGAGGGCGGCGGGGCGGGGGGGCAGGAATTCGACACGGTCGCTCAGAAAACCCGGCTCGATTTCGACGAGTTCGTCGCGCAGGCGTGGCTCAAGGGGCTGCGCTGCGGCATCGACGAGGCGGTTGTCCGCGATGCGATCGGGAACGAGCGGACGGGCAGGATCGTCATCGCCCACGCGGTACCGCCGGGTGCCGGCCGCGACGCGGGGGTCGAGGAGCTGTCGAGCGGCCTGCATCGGGATGACGCCCCGGGATTGCTGCCGGACGGACGTGTCGACCTCGCCCGCTTTCGCAACCGCTTTCCGCAGATCCGCGCGGGCGAGAAGCTGTTGCGCAAGCTGCCGCTCGTGCTCGGTGCGCCGGGCCGCGAACTCGACGGCCGGGCAGTGGCGCCCGCGCTGCCGAAGGATATCGACTTTGCCGCGCTCGCCGGCACGGGGACGCGCGTCGAAAACGACGCGGAGGGTGAGTTTCTCGTCGCGACGATCGACGGCTTCCTCGACATCGACGAGGCTTCGAGCAAGGTTTCGGTCACCGAGAAGATCGTCAATCGTGCCGGCGTGAGCCTGCGCACGACGGGCGACCTCGTGCTGATGGGCGACGATTACGAGGAGCATGGCGAGATCCAGGAAGGTCGTGTGGTCGAGGGGCTCAACGTGACGACCTTCGCCGACGTGTTCGGCAAGATCGTGTCGCGCGGGGGCACCGTCGTGCTGAAGAAGAACGTGAGTGGCGGGGCGATCGTGAATCCGGGCGGGCAGGTCGCCGTCGAGGGCCGTGCAAGCGGCGCGACGATCCTCGCGCCGGATGGCGAAGTGACGCTGCAGTATGCCGAGAACAGCCTGATCGTGGGGCGTCGCGTCGTCGTGCGGGAACGGGCGATCGGTTGCGACATCCTCGCGGACGAGCTGGACATCGCCCTCGTGGAGGCGTCCGTGCTGGCGGGGCGCACGGTTGCCGTTGCGCAGGTGCGTCCGCACGGGCCGGCCGAGACCGTCGTGTCCGTCCTGCTGCCGCCCGAGGATTCGCAGGGCGAGTTGGTCCGGGCGGCGCACGCGCAGCTCGCAGAGCTGCAGGCGGTCGACGAGCAGGCCAGGCAGATCATGGAGGCCCTGCGCGCACGCC
This sequence comes from Aromatoleum evansii, assembly GCF_045689615.1. NCBI lineage: Bacteria > Pseudomonadati > Pseudomonadota > Betaproteobacteria > Rhodocyclales > Rhodocyclaceae > Aromatoleum > Aromatoleum evansii. The sequence continues at coordinate 5,025,263 of NZ_CP141259.1, read as the reverse complement.
CCGGGGTGGGCAATTACCTGACGGTCGCCGCCAGGGTGCAGCGACAGGAGATTGTCTTGAACGCCGAGCAGCAGGCGGCCTTCCACAAGCTGCGCGACAGTGTGATGCCGGTGCTGAAGGCGATGGCGCAGGTGTCGGAACAGGGCAAGGCGCGTGCGGCTCATCGCGAGAAACTGCTGGCGGCGATTGCCGGGGTGGAAGCGGCGCGGCAGGCGGCGGTCGCTTCGATCCACTGCAGCGTGGCGGACATCGGGGGCGAGCTGATCGTGCACGCGCGGCATCTGGCGGCCGATGCGAAGCCGCCGCAAGGGCTCGCACCGGGCGAGCTGAGGGCCTTCCTGCGGGCGACGCCGGGCGGGACCCGTCCGCTGTTTGCCGGCAGCGGCGGCAGCTTCGACTGGAGTCCGGCCGGGAGCTCAGGCGAGCAGGGTTGAACTCCCGGTGCCGTTGTCAGGGGCGGATGCCCGAACGCTTGATCAGCAGTGCGACTTCGCCGACGACGCCGCGGCGGAAGGCGAGCACGCACACGACGAAGATCACGCCGGTCAGCACGGTGACCCACTGGCCCAGTTCCGCGCCGTAGTTCTGCAGGCTGACGACGATGGTCGCGCCGACGATGGGGCCGAACACGGTGCCCACGCCGCCCAGCAGGGTCATCAGCACGACTTCGCCGGACATGTGCCAGTGCACGTCGGTGAGGGAGGCGAGCTGGAACACCAGCGTCTTGGTCGCGCCGGCGAGGCCCGCGAGCGCGGCCGAGAGCACGAAGGCGAGCAGCTTGTAGCGATCGACGTCGTAGCCGAGCGAGATCGCGCGTGGCTCGTTTTCGCGGATCGCCTTCAGCACCTGGCCGAAGGGCGAGTCGATCGCGCGGTCGATGACCCAGAAGCCGAACAGGAACACCGCGAGCACGAAGAAATACATGTTCATCGTGTCGGCGAGATCGATGAGGCCGAACAGGCGCCCGCGCGGAATGCCCTGCATGCCGTCCTCGCCGCCGGTAAAGGGGAACTGCAGCGCGAGGAAGAACACCAGTTGCGCGAGCGCGAGCGTGATCATTGCGAAGTAGATGCCGGCGCGGCGGATCGCGAGGCTGCCGAAGATGAAGCCCAGCACGGCAGCGCCGGCGCTGCCGGCCAGCAGGCCCAGTTCCGGCGACAGGCCGAGCCCCTGCATCGCGTAGCCGCAGATGTAGCCGGCGGAACCGAGGAAGGCCGCGTGGCCGAAGGACAGCAGGCCGGTGTAGCCGAGCAGCAGGTTGAAGGCGCAGGCGAACAGCGCGAAGCACAGGATCTTCATCACCAGCACCGGGTAGACGACGAAGGGCGCGACCAGCCCGATCAGGAGCAGGACGATCCAGCCGATGTGTTTGCCGTTCATGATGCGATTCCCGGTGCGGAGGCGCCGTGGGGCGCGGGGGGCAAGGCTGTGGGGTGGCGCGGCATGGCGCTCATCGCTCCCGTCCGAACAGTCCGGCCGGCCGTAGCAGCAGCACGATGCCCATGATGACGAAGATCACCACCGCGGAAGCTTCCGGATAGAACACCTTGGTCAGGCCTTCGATCAGGCCGAGGCCGAGGCCGGTGACGATCGAACCCATGATCGAGCCCATCCCGCCGATGACGACCACGGCGAACACGACGATGATGAGGTTGGAGCCCATCACCGGGTTCACCTGCAGCACCGGCGCGGCCAGCACGCCGGCGAAGGCCGCGAGCGCGACGCCGAAGCCGTAGGTGAGCGTGATCATCAGCGGCACGTTGATGCCGAAGGCCTGCAGCAGCTGCGGGTTCTCGGTGCCTGCGCGCAGGTAGGATCCGAGCTTCGTGCGCTCGATGATGAACCAGCTGCCGAAGCACACGACCAGCGACACCGCGATGACCCAAGCGCGGTATTTCGGCAGGAACATGAAGCCGAGGTTGAAGCCGCCCGCGAGCAGCTCGGGGACCGGGTAGCTTTCGCCCGAAATGCCGAAGCGGTAGCGGAACAGCCCTTCGATGATCAGCGCGAGGCCGAAGGTGAGCAGCAGGCCGTACAGGTGGTCCAGCTTGTACAGATGCTTGAGCATCGTTCGTTCGATCAGCATGCCGAACGCCCCGACGACGACGGGGACGGCGATCAGCGCGACCCAGTAGTTGAGCCCGAGCCAGTTCAGGCCGATCCACGCGCAGAAGGCCCCCATCATGTACAGCGCACCGTGCGCGAAGTTGATGATGTTGAGCAGGCCGAAGATGATCGCCAGCCCGAGGCTGAGGATCGCGTAGAACGAGCCGTTGATGAGCCCGATCAGCAGCTGCCCCATCAGGGCCTGGATCGGAATGCCGAAGATGTCCATGGTCTCGCGCTCGGATGTCGGTGCGGGCCGCGGGGTCGTGCGCGCCTGCGGCGCTCACGACCCCTGCTCATGGCCGGGCTGGCGTGCCTACTTCTTGACCAGCGGGCACTTGCTCTCGGCCAGCGGGATGAAGGCGTCCTCGCCCTTGATGACTTCGCGGATGTGGTAGTAGTCCCACGGATACTTCGACTCGGACGGCTTCTTCACCTGCGCGAGGTACATGTCATGCACCATGCGGCCGTCGGCGCGCACCTTGCCGTTCTTGGCGAAGAAGTCGTTCACCGGCATCTCGCGCATCTTCGCCATCACCGCCTTGGCCTCGTCGGTGCCGGCGGCCTTCACGGCCTTCAGGTAGTGATAGACGGACGAGTAGTTGCCGGCCTGAACCATCGTCGGCATGCGCTTCATCTTCTCGAAGTAGCGCTTCGACCACGCGCGCGTCTCGTCGTTGTAGTCCCAGTAGAAGCCCGTCGTCAGGTACATCCCCGCCGTGGCCTCGAGACCGAGGCTATGCACGTCGGAAATGAACATCAGCAGGCCGGCGAGCGACTGCTTGGGCGTGATGCCGAACTCCTTGGCCTGCTTGATCGAGTTGATCGTGTCCGCGCCCGCGTTGGCCAGCCCGATCACCTGTGCGCCCGAGGCCTGCGCGCTGAGCAGGAAAGACGAGAAGTCGCTGCCCGGGAAGGGGTGGCGAACGCTGCCCAGCACCTTGCCGCCGCTCTTGGTGACCACCTCCGAGGTGTTCTTTTCGAGCGAATGGCCGAAGGCGTAGTCGGCGGTGATGAAATACCAGTTCTTGCCGCCCTGCTTGACGACCGCCTTCGCGGTGCCGACCGGCAGCGAGTAGGTGTCGTAGGTCCAGTGCACGGTGGTGTCGTTGCACTGCTCGTTGGTGATCGGCGTCGAGCCCGCGCCCGACACGAGCGAAATGCGGTTCTTCTCGTTGGCGACCTTCATCACCGCGAGCGCGGTCGAGGTCGTCACGAGGTCGACGATGGTGTCGACCTTCTGCGTGTCGAACCACTCGCGTGCCTTGTTGGCCGAGATGTCGGCCTTGTTCTGGTGGTCGGCGGAGATGACCTCGATCTTGAAGTCCGGTTTCTCCTTCGCGATGAAATCCTCGACCGCCATTTTCGTCGCCTCCACCGTGCCGGGGCCGGCAAGGTCGGAGTAGGTGCCCGACATGTCGGTGAGCACGCCCAGCTTCACCGCACCGTCGCTGACGTTGGTGGCCGCCTGCGTGAATGCCGGTGCGAACGCGACGGCAGCGGCCACTGCCGAACCCAGAATCTTGCGCTTCATCCTCTCTCTCCTCCTCGTGTGCCGGGGCTCAGACGCCCAGCAGTTTTTGCAGCAGGGGCATCTTCGAATCGAGCTCGTCCTTGCTCACCATCTCGACGATGCGACCGTGTTCGATCACGTAGTGGCGGTCCGCGAGCGGCGCCGCAAAGCGGAAATTCTGTTCGACCAGGATGATGGTCAGGCCCTTCTCCTTGAGCTGCGCGATGACGCGGCCAAGCGCCTGCACGATCACCGGCGCGAGGCCCTCGGTGATCTCGTCGAGCAGCAGCAGGCGCGCGCCGGTGCGCAGGATGCGCGCCATCGCCAGCATCTGCTGCTCGCCCCCCGAGAGCCGGCTGCCGGGGCTGTTGCGCCGCTCCTTGAGATTGGGGAACATCTCGTAGATCTCGTCGAGCGACATCCCGGTGCTGTTCACCGCCGGCGGCAGCAACAGGTTCTCCTCGGTCGAGAGGCTCGCGTAGATGCCGCGCTCCTCGGGGCAGTAGCCGATGCCCAGGTGCGCGATGCGGTGCGTCGGCAGGTCGATGACCTGGCGGCCGTTGATCATGATCGAGCCGCTGCGGCGGCCGACCAGGCCCAGGATGGCCTTCAGCGTCGTCGTGCGGCCGGCACCGTTGCGTCCCAGCAGCGTCACTAGCTCGCCGCGGTTCACCTGGAAGTCGATGCCGTGCAGGATGTGCGACTCGCCGTAGAACGCGTGCAGGTCGTTCACCCGCAGCATCTCGGAATCGGGCGTGAATGCGCTCGCCTTAGCCATGTGCGGTACCCATGTAGGCTTCCAGCACGCGCGCATCGGCCGAAACGACGTCGTAAGGCCCCTCGGCGAGCACGGCGCCGCGCTGCAGGACGGTGATCGTGTCGCAGATGTGCGAGACCACGCCGAGGTTGTGTTCGACCATCAGCACCGTGCGGTTCGCCGCGACGCGCTTGATCAGGTCGGCCACACGACCGACGTCCTCGTGGCCCATGCCCTGCGTCGGTTCGTCGAGCAGCATCAGCTCCGGCTCCAGCGCCAGCGTCGTCGCGATCTCCAGGGCGCGCTTGCGCCCGTAGGGCAGCTCCACCGTCACCGAGTCGGCGAAGGTCTGCAGGTCGACCGATTCGAGCAGTTCCATCGCGCGCCCGTTGAGCACGTCGAGGCTCTTTGCCGAACGCCAGAAGTGGAAACTCGTGCCGAGTTTGCGCTGCAACGCGACGCGCACGTTCTCGAGCACCGACAGGTGCGGGAACACCGCAGAGATCTGGAAGGAGCGGACGATGCCACGGCGGGCGATCTGCGCAGACTTCTCCGGCGTGATGTCGATGCCGTTGAAACGGATCGTGCCGCGGGTGGGTGTGAGGAACTTGGTCAGCAGGTTGAAGACCGTCGTCTTGCCCGCGCCGTTGGGGCCGATCAGGGCATGGATCGTGCCGCGCTGCACCTGCAGCTTGACCTTGTCGACCGCGACGAAGCCTTTGAACTCCTTCGTGAGGTCGGTCGTTTGAAGGATGTAGTCCGTGCTCATCGCGTCTGTCAGATCCTGCCTCTCTCTGTGGGTCGAAGCTGAACTGCGCCGGCAGCGGGGGTGCCGGTTGAAACACGTTGCGTCGTAGCGGAGCCTGCAAGGACGGCCGCATCTGGATTATAAGAATCCATGTTGCAGCGATATGTATCCTTGATCACGGCCGGCACAAGCTAACACCCGTGCCGGGGGGCGTCAATGCATGCCGCCTAGGGGTGAACCCGCATGCCTGCTCGATCCGCACGCGGCGCATGAAGAAAAAGGCCGCCGCTGCTTGCGCAACGGCGGCCTTCGCGGAGACCTGGCGGCAGTCGCGCGTTACTCGATCGCGGACACCGATTTCGCCTGCTCGCGCAGCACGAACTTCTGGATCTTGCCCGTCGAGGTCTTGGGCAGCACGCAGAACTCGACGTACTTCGGCACCTTGTAGCGCGCGAGGTGTTCGCGGCAATGCGCGATGATGTCATCCGCCGTCACCGCGACGCCTTCCTTGACCTCGACGTAGGCCGCCGGCACCTCGCCCCACTTCGCGTCGGGCTTCGCTACCACCGCCGCCGTCAGCACTGCCGGATGGCGATACAGGACCTCCTCGACCTCCAGCGACGAAATGTTCTCGCCGCCCGAGATGATCACGTCCTTGGAACGGTCCTTGATCTTCACGTAGCCGTCGGGCTGCATCACGCCCAGGTCGCCGGTGTGGAACCAGCCCCCCGCGAAGGCTTCCGCGCTGGCCTTCTCGTTCTTCAGGTAGCCCTTCATGACGAGGTTGCCGCGGAACATCAGCTCGCCCATCGTCTCGCCGTCGGCCGGCACGGGCTCCATCGTCTCGGGGTTGAGCACCGTGATCGCTTCCTGCATGTGGTAGCGCACTCCCTGGCGGCCGTTGCGCTCTGCGCGGTTGGCGATCGGCAGTTCATCCCATTCCGGGTGCTTCGCGCACACCGACGCCGGGCCGTAGGTCTCGGTCAGGCCATACACGTGGGTGATGTCGAAGCCGATGCGCTCCATGCCCTCGATGATTGCGGCCGGAGGCGCGGCGCCGGCGATCAGCGCCGACACCTTGTGCTCGATGCCCGCGCGCATGCCTTCGGGCGCATTGATCAGCATGCCGTGCACGATCGGCGCACCGCAGAAGTGGCTGACCTTGTGCTTGCGGATCAGCTCGCAGATCAGCGCGACGTCGACCTTGCGCAGGCACACGTTGATGCCCGCGTTGGCCGCCATCGTCCACGGGAAGCACCAGCCGTTGCAGTGGAACATCGGCAGCGTCCACAGATACACCGCATGCTGCGGCATCCCCCAGCTGATGATGTTCGAGGCGGCGTTCAGGTAGGCGCCGCGGTGGTGGTACACGACCCCCTTGGGGTTGCCCGTCGTGCCCGAGGTGTAGTTCAGCGCGATCGCGTCCCACTCGTCCTGCGGCAGGTGCCACTCATAGGCCGGATCGCCGCCGGCGATGAAGTCCTCGTACTCGATCTCGCCGCAACGGTCGGTGCCGGGATACTCGGCATCCAGGGCGTCGATGATGACGGGCTTGGGGCCGTCGAGCAGTTCAAGCGCGCGACGGATCGTCGCGGCGAACTCGGGGTCGGTGATCAGCACCTTCGCCTCGCCGTGCGCCAGCATGAAGGCGATGGCCTCCGGGTCGAGGCGGGTATTCAACGTGTTGAGCACCGCGCCGGTCATGGGCACGCCGAAGTGCGCTTCGTACATCGCCGGCACGTTGGGCAGCATCACCGCGACGGTGTCGCCGCGCCCCACGCCCTTCTGCACCAGCGCGCTGGCGAGACGGCGGCAGCGCTCATAGGTCTGTGCCCACGTGAAGGAGCGGCCGCCGTGGATCACCGAGGTGCGCTGCGGATACACATAGGCCGAGCGTTCGAGGTAGCTCAGGGGCGAAAGCGGCACGTAGTTCGCCGCGTTCTTGCCCAGACCCTGGTCATATGGACTGTTCGACACGATTTTCCTCTTTATTGGAGTAGTTGATCGATGACGCCGTTGCCGGCGCCTGTCGGGATGGGCGGCCGTTGCCGGCCGTGGGAGTCCTGATGGCGATGGGCGCCAATGTACCCAAATCCGCTAGACGCACCAAACGCTTCCGGCCTGGAATGTGCGACTGCGGCGCCCTGCGTGCGAAGAAAGTGCTCAAGTCTGGCGTTGCGCGAAACGGCGCACGAAGTCTTCGCCCTTCATCGCCTGGCCGTAGAGGTGCCCCTGGAACTCGTCGCAGCCTTCGTTGCGCAGGAATGCGGCCTGGTCCTCGGTCTCCACGCCTTCGGCGATCACCCGCAGCCCCAAAGTGCGCGCGACGCCCAGCACGGTGCGCACGATCGTGTCGTTGCCCTGGTTGCGGCCGATGCCGCTCACGAAGCTGCGGTCGATGTTGAGCTTCGATATCGGCAAGGTCTTGAGGTTTCCGAGCGGCGAAAAGCCCGTCCCGAAACCGTCGATCGACAGCCGGATGCCCATCTGGTCCAGTGCCTCGAGGGCGGGCACGACATAGGCGACGTCGGAGAGCACCGATTCGCGGAACTCGAACTCCAGCGACTGCGGCGAGATCCCGGTCTCGGCCACCAGCGCGGCGACGCTGTCGACGAAGTCGATGCGTTCGAGCTGTCGTGCCGAGATGTTCAGCGACAGCACCGGCGGCGCGACACCGGCTGCCTGCCACGCGACGAACTGCGTGAAGGCACGGCGCATCACCCATTCGCCGAGCGGGTGGATGAGTCCGTTGTCCTCGGCGATCGGCACGAAGCGCTCGGGTTCGACGGCGCCCAGCTCGGGGTCGGTCCAGCGCACCAGCGCCTCGACGCCGAGCACCGAACTGCCCGCGACGTCGAACAGCGGCTGGAAGTGGAGCTCCAGCGCGCCGCTGGCGATGGCGCGGCGCAGTTGCGTCTCGATCGTCGCGCGCTCGGTGGCGAAGGCCGTCATTTCGGCGGAGTAAAAGCGGTAGCCGTGGCGGTCGTGGCTGCGCGCCTGCAGCATCGCCGCATCTGCGGCGGTCGCCAGGTCGTCGAGCGTGTAGCCGTCCATGGGGTAAAGGCTGATGCCGACATTCGCGCCGGCGTAGACGTCGATGCCGTCAACGGTGAGCGGTCGCTCCAGCGCCTTGAGCAGCTGGTCGGCCGTCACGCTGGCATCGCGCGGTCCGTTGATGCCCTCGATCAGCACCAGGAACTCGTTCTCGCCGTAGCGCGCGAGCGTGTCGGTTTCGCGCAGGTGCGTTGCGAGTTGCTCCGACGCGGCGACGAGGAAGGGATCGTTCGGCACCTTGCCTTGCGGCGTCACCTCGATCATGAGTACCGCGAGCTGGCGCGCATCACGCAGGCTGCGCCGCGCCGCCTGCTCGAAACGGTCGCGCAGCAGCATGCGGTTCGGCAGGCGGGTGAGCGGGTCGTGGTAGGCGAGGTCGCGCAGCTTCTCCTGCTCCGCCATGATCCGGCCGATGTCGGTGAACACGCCGACGTAATGCAGGATCTCGCCGGTGTCGTTGCGCACCGTGCTGATCGACAGCCATTCGGGGTAGATCTCGCCGTTTTTGCGGCGATTCCATATTTCGCCCTGCCAGCGGCCTTCGTCGCGCAGCGCGAGCCACATGCGCGCATAGAACTCGCGCCCGTGGCGCCCCGAGCGGAGCATGGCCGGGGTCCTGCCGAGGACGTCGGCGGCCGGGTATCCGGTCAGTGCGGTGAATGCGTCATTGACCGCCAGGATGCGTCCCTGGGGATCGGTGATCGCGATGCCTTCTGCTGCGTTCTGGAAGACGATGTGGGCAAGCTGCCCGGAGTCCTGAATGGCCGTCATGATCCGCCTCTCGTGCACATCCGGATATTATGCCGAAGCCGGGCTGAACAGGATTTGCTTATCGTCATATGCCCGCATCGCCGGGTGATGCGCGAGGGAGCCGAAAAGCAAAAAGGCCAGCTGCAGGAGCCGGCCTTCTCGGTATCTGGTGGGGGCACTAGGACTCGAACCTAGGACCAATTGATTAAGAGTCAACTGCTCTACCAACTGAGCTATACCCCCGATGCCATCTGCAGGAAGTTCCACCTTGCGGTGGTAGGCCGTGCTGGATTCGAACCAGCGACCAACGGATTAAAAGTCCGCTGCTCTACCAACTGAGCTAACGACCCCCGTGCAGAAGGACCCGAATTCTATGCAAGCGTTCGAGGTCCGTCAAGCAATTGTGACAGAAATTACTTCAGCCCGCTCCGAAGAGGCGGCGGAACCCTGCGCCGAGGGACGCCATGAAGCCTCCGCCCTTGGCCGCAGCGGCGGTTTCGGCCTGCGGTGCAGCCCGCTCGACATCGGAAATCAGGGACTCCATGGCGCCGGCCGAGGTGGTCTCCACCGCGTGGCGGAAGGTCAGCGCCGGGTCGCTGACGAGCGCGCCGTGCTTGCGCAGCGCCGACTGCAGCACGAGCTTCAGGTATCCCGTGCGGATGGGCTTGGGAACGAAGCGATAGATCTGGCCCTGGTTGATCAGTGTCGTGATGGTGTCGGCGTCGCTCTCGCCGGTGAGCATCACGGTGACGATCTCCGGGTGCTTGCTCTTCATCAGGCGCACGAGGCGTGTCGCATCGATGGTGCCGACGCGCGTCTCGGAAATGATCACCGACACGTCCTCGTTGTTGAGGATGCCCACCGCGTCGGCAAGGTTGCGTGTGTACGAGACTTTTGCGCTGGCGCCGACGAGGTCGGCAACGGCGCGCCCCATCTCGGGGTCGTCGTCGATGACGAGGATGCGTTCGCCGTTGGCGATGATGGGTGCATCCTCGGGGATCTCGGCGGCCGGTGTCTCGACGGGCTGGGTCTTGGCGATCGTGATCGCCTGGGCGACCACCTTGGGCAGTTCCGAGATGTTCCACGGCTTGTTGATGAAGCGGAATACCTCGCTCTCGTTCACCGAGCGCACGATCGCCTGCATGTCCGAGTAGCCGGTCAGCAGGATGCGCATCGTGCGCGGCGAGAGCTTGCGCACTTCGCGCAGGACCTCGACGCCGGTCATCACCGGCATGCGCTGGTCGCTGATGACGACGTCGAAGTCGTGCTGTTTGACGAGCTCGAGCGCCTCGGCGCCACTGGTTGCGGTGAACACCTCGAACTGCTTCTGCAGCAGCCACTGGAGCGAGCGGACGATGCCCGGTTCGTCGTCGACGCAGAGTACCTTGCCGGCCAGTCGTGTCATGGGTTTCTCCTGCCTGTGTCAGGCGGCCTGCGCCAGAGGTGCCTCTTGGCGCACCGGCAAGGTGACGGTGAAGGTCGTGCCGACACCGATGCGCGTGCTGACGGTGATGTCGCCGCCGTGTTCGGTGACGATGTTACGCGCAATCGCGAGGCCGAGTCCGGTGCCTTCGCCGGCGGGCTTGGTCGTGTAATAGAGGTCGAAGATGTGCGGCAGCACATCGTCGGGGATGCCGCGGCCGTTGTCCTGGACCTCGACGTGGACCTGGTCGCCTTCCGCGAAGCTGCGGATGCGGATGCGCCCCGGGCCTTCGATCGCCTGGGCGGCGTTGTTGATGAGGTTCAGGAATACCTGGTTGAGCTGCGAAGGATTGCATTCCACGCTGGGCAGCTGGCCGTACTCCTCGACGAGTTCGATGTTCTTCGGGAGCACCGTCTGTGCGATGTAGGCGACCGTGTGCAGTGCCTTGTTGAGGTCGGCGTTGGTTGTCGCCGCCCGGTCGAGGCGGGTGAAGTCGCGCAGGTTCACGACCAGTTCGGACATCTGGTCGATGCCGCCGAGCACGTCCTTGAGCATCTCCTGCAGCATGGTGACGTCGACATTGCCCTCCTGCAGCTTATCGAGGTTTGCCTTGAGCTGCGACACCTTGATCGTGACCTTGTCGCCGTCGACGTCCTCGAGGATGGAGGAGAGCCTGCCGGCGACCTTCATCGGCAGTTCCATGCTCTGCAGCGCGTCCTTGACCATCAGGATGTTGTTCTGCGAGAACGCGAGCGGGGTGTTGAGCTGGTGCGCGACGCCGGCGACCATCTGGCCGAGCGAGGCCATCTTTTCCGACTGCGCGAGCTGTTGGTGCGCGTGGGCGCGGTCGGCTTCCTGCTGCTGGATGATCTTTTCGGCGCGCCGCACGATTACGAGCAGCGCCGCGAAGAGCAGCAGGAGAAGGCCTGCGATCGTTGCGAGCTGGCGATAGGACGTGGCGTCGACTGCGTCCTGGTTGGCCGCCGCGGCTTCGCCGAGCTTCTTCTGGTTATCGGTCGCGGTGCTGCGGATCTGTCCCGAGGTCTGCTGGATCTGCTTCAGGAAGGGCGTCACGTCGGAGTAAACCTCGAACACGCCGACGATGCGCGAGGAGCCGGGCTCCAGCACCGGGAGGTAGCTGCCGATCAGGTCGCGGTTCTCGACGACGCCCTCGAAGGCGCTGAACTTGCCGCGGTGGGTGAGCTCGCTCTTGGGCACGCCGTCGAAGGCCGCGCTGCGCCAGCCGGCGTTGAAGCTCTTGTCCTCGCCGATCTGGGCGTGCTCGGACGAATACACGGTGATTCCGCGCAGGTCGAACACCTTGATCTTGAACACGGTGCTCTTCTTCATCGAGTCGAACACCTTGGCGTCGATCGCCTTGAAGCCGGGCAGGGCCATGATGCGCTTGCCGATATCGGCGAAGCAGGCCTTCTTCTCGGGCGGGGCGGCTTTCTTGCCCTTGTCGTCGGTGACGTCGGCAATCGCCTGGCAGCCCGTGACGTCGATGGCCTGGACCTGCGCGACGAAAGGCGCGAAGTCACGCTCCCAGAGGGCGTTGGCGAAAAGGCGGGTGAGGTTGACGTTGCCCGCCTCGTGAATCGTCAGCAGGTCGCGCCGCGCGGCGTCTTCCTGCTGCTTGGCGAAGGATTGCTGCACATCGCCGAAGAATGCCAGTTGCTCGTCGTTCGTCTGCTTGTAGAACTGGCTTTGTTCGCGCTCGAAGTAGATCAGGCTCAGTGCGACGAGGCCGAACATGCCGAGGCTGGCAAGCGTGAAGTACCGAACTAACCTGAAACGCATCGAAAGATCCCCCGAAAGGCGGCACCGCCCATGGGGGAGATGTTACGAAACCTTTCAGCGAGCAGGGCTGACCTAGATCAAAGGGTGCAGGATGCAACGGAGCAGTATCCTTCAAATCCTCGGTTAGGACGAAGGAATAAATTCACGTCATCGGAAGAACCACCCTGAACACCCGGGTCTCAGGCGTAGCGCGTGGGGTCGGGAAGTCCCGCAGCCTCGAATCCGGCGCGCCGCAGGCGGCACGCGTCGCACCTGCCGCAGGCATGGCCGGCGTCGTCGGCCTGGTAGCACGACACTGTCTGGCTGTAATCGACGCCCAGTGCGCTCCCGCGGTGGATGATGTCGGCCTTGGACAGTGAGATCAGCGGGGCGTGGATCCTGAGGCGTGCACCTTCAATGCCGACCTTGGTCGCGAGGTTCGCCATCGTTTCGAAGGCGGCGATGAATTCGGGGCGGCAATCCGGATAGCCGGAATAGTCGACCGCATTGACGCCGACGAAGATGTCGTTCGCGCCGAGTACCTCGGCCCAGGCGAGCGCGATCGACAGCATCACGGTGTTGCGCGCGGGGACGTAGGTCACGGGGATGCCGGCAGTGCTGCCTTCGACGGGCACGGGGATCTTTTCGTCCGTCAGGGCCGAGCCGCCGAACTGGCCCAGTTCCACGCTCGCGACGCGATGCTCGCGCGCCCCCAGCGATGCGGCTACGCGGCGAGCGGCCGCGAGTTCGGCGGCGTGGCGCTGGCCGTAGGCGACCGAAAGCGCATAGGTGTCGAAGCCCATGTCGCGCGCGATCGCGAGGCAGGTGGCGGAATCCAGTCCGCCGGACAGCAGGATGACTGCGCGCTTGGGGTGGTCGATCATGGCGATGGGCTCAGGGGATGGCGAATGCTGAAAGGCGCGGCCCGGGGGGGCTCAGCGTCCCCGGGCGTCGTTCCACAGAATCTTGTGCAGCTGGAGCTGGAAGCGCACCGGCAGGCGGTCGCGCACGATCCATTCGGCGAGCAGAGTGGGGTCGAGTCTGCCCTGCACCGGCGAGAGCAGCACGGTGCAGCGTTCGGCGAGACGGTGCAGTGCGATCTGCGCCTTGGCCCAGGCGTAATCGGCTTCGTCGGCGAGGACGATCTTGATCTCGTCGTGCGCGGCGAGGTGGGCGAGGTTCTCCCAGCGGTTGCGCGCAACCTCGCCCGAGCCCGGGGCCTTGAGGTCCATGATGCGCGACACGCGCGGGTCGACGGCGGCGATGTCGAGCGCGCCGCTCGTTTCCAGCGACACCGAGAAGCCGGCGTCGCTCAATGCCGTGAGCAGGGCGAGGCAGGATTTCTGCGCCAGCGGCTCGCCGCCGGTGACGCACACGTGCCGTATGCCGTGCGCGGCGACCGCGTCGCACACGTCGGCGATGCTGCGGTTTTCGGCGCCCTGGAAAGCGTATTCCGTGTCGCACCAGCTGCAGCGCAGTGGGCAGCCGGTCAGGCGCACGAAGACCGTGGGCAGGCCGACGCGTGTCGACTCGCCCTGGATCGAAGCGAATATTTCAGTGATCCGCAGCCTGGGGCTCGCGGTTTCGGACTGCGTCATGCGGAGTTCAGGGTTTGCGCGCGAGGCGCTGCTTGGCCGCCTTGCCTGCCGAGCTGTCGGGGAAGCGCTCGACGAGCTTCTTCAGTGTTTCCTGCGACGATTTGGCGTCACCCAGGGCCTGCTGGCAGTTGGCGATGCCGAGCATGGCGTCGGGGGCGACGGGGTCGTTCGGCCAGTTCGTCAGCACGCTCTTGAAGTAGTTGTTGGCGACGGCGACGTCCTTCGCCTGCAGTGCGGCATTTCCCGCCCAGAAGTGCGCGCCGGGCTGCACGGCGCTGCGCGGGTAGTGCTTGATGAACTGGTCGAAGGCGGTCTGCGCTTCCTTGTACTTGCCTTCCTTGAGCAGGTTCAGGGCGGCTTCGTAGTCGCGCGACTCGGCGGCAGGGTCGACCGCGGGGGCTTCCGCAGCGGCGGCCACGGGGGCGGACTCGAGCTTGCGCACGCGGTTGTCGAGATCGACGTAGAAGTCGCGCTGCCGCTGCTTCAGCGATTCGATCTCGTGCAGGAGGACTTCGAGTTGTCCTTGCAGTTTCGATACTTCGGTGCGGAGCAGCTCGTTCTGGTTCGCCAGTTCGAGCTGCCCGCGACTGCTGGCCTCCAGCCGTTCGATGCGGGGGGTGATGTCGGTGCGCAAGTTGGTGATTGCGCGCCGCGCCTCCTCGTCGTCGAACAGCGCGTATGACGGCGCGACGTGCGACAGGGCGGCAACGACAGCGAGCGGCAGGAGGCGCTTCATCAGAATTCGCCCGAGTAGAGCATGTCACCGCGACGGTTCTGCGCGAAGCAGGCTTCCGTCGCTTCCGTGCAGCGCGGCTTTTCCTCGCCCAGGCTGACGGACTCGATCTGCGTCTCCTTGGCGCCGAGCAGGCTCAGGGCCTTGCGCACGGCGTCGGCACGCTTCTGGCCGAGGGCGAGGTTGTACTCGCGGCTGCCGCGCTCGTCGGCGTTGCCCTGGATGAGCATCTTCATCTGCGGATTCTGCACGAGGAACTTGGCGTGCGCCTCGACCAGCGGGCGGGCATCGTCGCGGATCACGTAGCTGTCGAAGTCGAACATCACGCTGCGCTTGGACAGGATGTTGTTCGGGTCGGTCAGCGCGGCGATGCCGGAGCCGGACGCGCTCGGGGCGGTCACGGTGGCGACGCCGGAGCCGGCGCCCTTGCTGCGGTCATCGACGGCTGCGCCGCCGGCGGGCTGGTCGAAGGTGCCGGTGCTGCTGCACGCGGCGAGAAGGGTTGCCAGGATGGCGGGGACGAGCACTTTTTTCATGGGGTTTCCTGATCTAGTCGAACAGTGTTGCTTTTTGCGGGAGGGAGTTACCGGACCTGCGGGCCCCAGGAGGGCTCGCGGACGTCGGCAGCCTGCACCGACAGGCGCTGCTTCACCCGGCCGTCGGACGAAACGGCCGCAAGCACTCCCCGCCCGCCGGTTTCGGTGGCGTAGAGGATCATGCGGCCGTTGGGCGCGAAGCTGGGCGACTCGTCACGCGCCGAGTCGGTGAGGATCGTGGTCTGGCGGGTGGCGAGGTCCATGATGGCCACCTGGAAGCGTCCACTGTTGCGCGTGATGAAGGCGAGGCTCGTGCCGTCGGCCGAGGGGCGCGGGGTCACGTTGTAGCTGCCATCGAAGCTCACGCGCTGGGCGCTGCCGCCGCTTGCGGAGGTACGGTAGATCTGCGGGCTGCCGCCGCGATCGGAAGTGAAGTAGATCCACTCGCCGTCGGGCGACCATGCGGGTTCGGTGTCGATGCCGGGCGAGGTCGCGAGGCGGCGCACGCCGGAGCCGTCGGCATTGAGGACGTAGAGCTGCGACTGGCCGTCCTTGGTGAGCACGACGGCGAGGCGCTGGCCGTCCGGTGCCCAGGCGGGGGCGGAGTTGGAGCCCTTGAAGTTGGCGACCACCTGGCGCTGGCCGGTGGCCAGCGTATGCACGTACACGACCGGCTTCTTGGCCTCGAACGAGACGTAGGCGATGCGCTGGCCGTCCGGCGCCCAGGCGGGCGAGATGATGGGTTCGCGCGAGGCCAGGGCGGTCGCGGCGTTCATGCCGTCGGCGTCGGCGATCTGCAGTTCGTAGCGCGGGGCAGCCGTCGGGCCGCTCTTGACGACGTAGGCGATGCGGGTCGAGAAGTAGCCGGGCTGGCCGGTGAGCTTCTCGTACACGAAGTCGGCGATCTTGTGGCCGATGGCGCGGTTCTGCGCCGGTGCCATGCGCATCGACAGCCCGCCCAGTTCGGTCTGCTTCTGCGTGTCGAAGAGACGGAAGCGCACTTCGAAGCGGCCGTCGCCCTGCTGGTAGATGCTGCCGGTGAGCACGGCGTCCGCGCCACGGCCGCGGATCGAGGCCATGTCGGGCGCGGCGGTGACGGGCAGCGCGGCGATGCCCATGTCGACGAGGCTGAAGAGGCCGCTGCGCTCGAGGTCGGCGCGCACGACGTCGGTGACGCCGCGGGGCAGGGTGCCTTCGTTTTCGAACACGGGGATCGCGACCGGGAAGCGGCTTGCGCCGGCCCCCGTGATCTCGATCGACAGCTGCGCATGCGCGACGGCGCTGACGACGGTCAGCGCAGCAGCGATGAGCAGGCGGTAGGTGGAGATGAGTTTTCTCATGGCTGGGGCTTGCCTAAAGCGAAAGTATAACGAATGGAGTCGATCACGATGCGTAAAGATCGAAACTGTTTCGAATTGGTTCCCTTATTCTTCGAGCGGGCGGAAGCGCAGTTCGAGCGTGCGCTCGAACATGCCCGGGTCCTTGGGCAGTGGCAGCGGGCTCGAGCGACGGATCGCGCGCTCGATGGCGTCGTCGAGGGACGGGATTCCCGATGAGCGCTTCAGGCGGATCGCGAGCACTTCGCCGCTCGGGAGCTGGTCGACCTCGAATACGGCCTCGGGGTTGCCGCTCAGGCCCGGCGGGCGCAGCAGGTTGCCGCGCACCTTGGTGCGAATGGCATTCTGGTAGGCGTCGCCGACCTCCTTCGTGCGCGCAGCCGAGGCGCGCGCCGCGTCATCGCGCATCATGCGCTCGAGATCCGAGCGGGCGCGCGTCTGTGCCGCTTCCTGCGCGAGCTTCTGCGCAAGGTAATCGTCCTTCGGTGGTGTGATCGGCTTGGGCTCGGGCTTCGCTTCCGGTTTCTTCGGTTCCGGCTTCGGCTCGGGCTTCTTGGGCTCGGGCTTGGGTTCCGGCTTTTTCGGTTCCGGCTCGGGTTTGGGCGGTTTCTTGACCTCCGGGGCCTTGGTTGCGATGTCCGGCTTCGGCTCCGGTTTCGGCTCGGGTTTGGGTTCCGGCTTCGGCTGGGGCTTGGGCGGCTCGGGTTTGGGCTCCGGCTTCGGTTCGGGTTTGGGCTCCGGCTGCGACACGGGGGGCGGTGCCGGCTGGGATGGCGGTGCGACGAGCTCGACCTCGAGCGCCGCGGGCGGGCTGCTTTGCCAGCGGATGCCGAAGATCAGAAAGGCGGCGAGGCCCAGGTGAACGACGACCGTCAGCGCCATCGAGGCCCACTTGCCGGGCTCGTCGCGCTGCAGGTCAAGGTGCGTGTCTTTCATCAGCTGCTGCCGGCCTTCGTCTGCAGTCCGACTTTCTGGATGCCGGCCTGGCGCAGGCCGTTGAGCGTATCCATCACTTTTTCGTAGGAGACGCGTTTGTCGGCGGCGATCACGACAGATTGCTGCGGATTGCGTTCAAGCGCGCTGCGCAGCTCGCGCAGGAGCTCGGCGCTGCTCAGGTTGCGTTCGGTCGAGCCGCTCGTGATCTTGAGGGCGAGCGAGCCGTCCTGCTTGACCACGACGAGCATCGCTTCGGCGGGTGGTTGCGGCACGCCGCCCACGGTGGGCAGCTCGACGTTGCCGGTCTGGATCATCGGTGCCGTGACCATGAAGATCACGAGCAGCACCAGCATCACGTCGATGTAGGGCACGACGTTGATCTGGTTCATCAGGCGGCGTTGGCGCATCGGTGTGTCCTCCCGCTCAGCGCAACTGGCGCTGCAGGATGTTCGAGAACTCTTCCATGAAGCTCTCGAAGCGGATGCTGATGCGGTCGATGTCGTGCGCGAAGCGGTTGTACGCGACCACCGCGGGGATCGCGGCGAAGAGGCCGATCGCGGTGGCGACGAGCGCCTCCGCAATGCCCGGCGCGACGTTCGCCAGCGTCGCGGAGCTGACGTTCGACAGGCCGCGGAAGGCGTTCATGATGCCCCACACGGTGCCGAACAGGCCGATGTACGGGGACACCGAACCGACCGAGGCGAGGAAGGCGAGGTGTGCCTCGAGGTCGTCGACCTCGCGCTGGTAGGTCGCACGCATCGCGCGCCGTGCGCCGTCGATGATCGAGGCGTTGTCGTGGCTCTTGCTGCGCAGCTTGGTGAATTCGCGGTAGCCCGACTCGAAGATGCGCTCCATGCCGCCGGTTTCGTGGCGCGCGGCGGCGGCCGACTGGAACAGCGAGTTGAGGTCGCCGCCGCTCCAGAAGTCGCGCTCGAAGCCGTTGGTCTTGCTGCGCGCGGAGCGGATCTGGAATGACTTGCGGAAGATCCAGTACCAGGAAACGAGCGACAGGCCTGCGAGCAGGGCCATGACGATCTGGACCAGGACGCTGGCCTGGCTGATGAGGCTGATGATCGAGAGATCGTGGGAGACGGTCATGCTTGTACGAGTTTTTCCAGTTTTGTGCGCATGTCTGCGGGGAGCGGGGTTGGGCGTTTGCGGTCGAGGTCGACACAGGCGATGACGAAGCGGCCGCGAAACAGGACTTCGTCGCCGCGCATCACCTTCTGCACGAACACCATGCTGGCGCCGCGCAGCGTTTCGACCCCGGTCGTGACGTGTAACGCATCATCGAGCATTCCTGCTGACAGATAATCGCCGGCGACGGAGCGGACGACGAAGCCGATGCGCTGTTCGGTCAGCAGGGCCTGCTGTTCGAAGCCTGCCGCGCGCAGCCATTCGGTGCGCGCGCGCTCGCAGTAACGCAGGTAGTTGGCGTAGTAGATGACTCCGGCGGCGTCAGTGTCCTCGTAATACACGCGGACAGGCAGTGAAAATACGTGGTTTTCGCCGGAGATCGACGACGGGCAAGGTGTGTGCATCGCAACATTCTAGCCGACGGTGCGCTGTCTGTTACATCTGCGGCGCCGGTACTGTTTTGCAAAAGGTAAGGTGCGGACGGCCGCGTCGCGACTGGGGCGCAAGAGGTGCGCCCGAAATGCTATCCTTCCGCATCCCCGACTAGTCCATCTCCGTTCGCACAGGTCGTAACGTGGTTCTTCCATTCTTCGGCAAGAAGCCCGCTCCCGGCACTCAGCCGTCAGGTGCGTCGCCCGGCGCGGCGCCGTCGTCCGCGGCGCCCCAGGTGGAGCCGCCCGAGTTGTCCAAGCTGGATTTCTCGGTCGGCGACCCGACGCACGCCCTGGCGCATTGCGCCGGGCAGGTCGAGGTGCAGGAGATGGGGGCCGGCATCGGTGCCGCCTACGAGGAAGCGGCCGTGCTGTACGCGAACGGGAATACGGTGGAGGCGGAGGCGGCCCTCAATGCGGTGCTGGACGGTCAGGGCGGCCATGCGGGCGAAGGCCTGTGGATGATGCTGCTGGACCTGTACCGCCTGACCGGGCAGCGCCAGCGGTTCGAGGCACGGGTGCTGGATTACGCGACGCGTTTCGAGAGGTCGCCGCCGCCATGGACGGACCTGTCGAGTGCGCAGGAGCACGTGCGCTCGAACGCGGCACCGATGGTGAACATGTCGGGCAGCCTGTCCGGGCAGGCCGCGAACCAGTTCCAGCAGATCGCCGTCATCGGCAAGAAGAGTGGCGCCATCCGCATCGATCTGGGGCGCCTGCGCTCGGTCGATGAGAATGGCTGTACGCTGTTCCGCAACGTGCTGCGCGAGCTCGCGGGAGAGCGGGTGAAGGTGTCGCTGCTGAACTGCGGCCAGCTCGCGGAGATGCTGGCGGGGCAGGTGCGCACGGGCGAGCCGAGCGGGCGCGATATCTGGCTGCTGCTGCTGGAGATGTTGCAGCACACCGGCGAGCAGGAGCGGTTCGAGAACCTGGCGGTGGATTACGCGATCACCTTCGAGGAGTCGCCGCCGTCCTGGGAGGCGAGGGCCGCTCAGGCGGCCTCGACGACGGCGGTCCAGGAGGTTGCGCTCGATCTGGATGCGCCGGCCAACAACGATTTCGTGCTCGACGGCGAGATCACCAGTGCGGCGGTGGAGAAGATCCGCAAGCTGGCTGCGCACGCGAGCAGCCAGCAGAGCGTGGAAGTCGACTGCGGTCAGCTGCGTCGTATCGATTTCGTCAGCGCCGGCACGCTTTTCAACATTCTTGCAACGCTGCAGGCGCAGGGTAAGACGGTCGTGTTGCGCAACGTGAACGCGATGGTTGCGGCGCTGCTGCGAGTGATGGGCGTCGATCAGGTCGCGGTGGTGCTGCTGCGCAGCTGACCGCTTCGCCGTCCCCCTCCGATTCGAGGAATATCCAATGGAACAGTATCACGGCACCACGATCCTCTCGGTGCGCCGCGGCAATCGTGTCGCGCTGGGAGGCGACGGCCAGGTCACGCTGGGCAACATCGTCATCAAGGCGACCGCCCGCAAGGTGCGGCCGATCTATCAGGGCAAGATCCTCGCGGGTTTCGCGGGCGGCACGGCCGACGCGTTCACGCTGATCGAGCGCTTCGAGGCGAAGCTGGAGAAGCATCAGGGCAACCTGCTGCGCAGCGCGGTGGAGCTCGCCAAGGATTGGCGCACTGACCGCGTGCTGCGGCGCCTGGAGGCGATGCTGGCGGTGGCGGACCGCGACAATTCGCTGGTCATCACCGGCAACGGCGACGTGCTGGAGCCCGAGCAGGGGATCGTGGCGATCGGCAGCGGCGGCGCCTATGCGCAGTCGGCGGCGCGCGCGCTGCTGGAAAATACCGAGCTTGCGCCCGAGGAGATCGTGAAGAAGTCACTGCAGATCGCGGGCGATCTGTGCATTTATACCAATCAGAGCCACGTGATCGAGGTGATCGAGGGATGACGCAGATGACGCCGCCGGAGATCGTCTCCGAACTCGACAAGCACATCGTCGGACAGGGCAAGGCCAAGAAGGCCGTTGCAATCGCGCTGCGCAACCGCTGGCGGCGTGCGCAGGTGGAGGAGCCGCTGCGCAGCGAGATCACGCCCAAGAACATTCTCATGATCGGGCCGACGGGTGTCGGCAAGACCGAGATCGCGCGCCGGCTCGCACGCCTGGCGAATGCGCCCTTCATCAAGATCGAGGCGACGAAGTTCACGGAAGTGGGCTATGTCGGGCGCGATGTCGAGACGATCATCCGTGATCTGGTGGAGATCGCGATCAAGGACGGACGCGAGCGGGCGATGAAGACGGTGCGCGACCGGGCGATGGATGCGGCCGAAGACCGTGTGCTCGACGCGTTGCTGCCGCCGGCGCGCCCGGTCGGCTTCGCGGCCGATCCGGAGCCGCAGGACACGGCGACGCGGCAGAAATTCCGCAAGAAGCTGCGCGAGGGCGAGCTCGACGACAAGGAGATCGAGATCGAGGTCGCCGCGCATGCGATGACCGCGGAGATCTTCGCGCCTCCGGGCATGGAGGAGCTCACGCAGCAGATCCAGGGCATGTTCCAGAACCTGGGCGGCGGCAAGAAGAAGCTGCGCAAGATGAAGATCGGCGAGGCGCTGAAGGCCTTGGCCGACGAGGAAGCCGTGCGCCTGATCAACGACGAGGAAGTGAAGGCGGAGGCGATCCGCGCGGTGGAGCAGAACGGCATCGTGTTCCTCGACGAGATCGACAAGATCGCCGCGCGTTCGGACGTGCAGGGTGCCGACGTGTCGCGCCAGGGCGTGCAGCGCGACCTGCTGCCGCTCGTGGAGGGCACGACGGTGTCGACCAAGTACGGCATGATCAAGACCGATCATGTGCTGTTCATCGCCAGCGGTGCGTTCCACCTGTCCAAGCCGAGCGACCTGATCCCCGAGCTGCAGGGGCGTTTCCCGATCAGGGTGGAGCTGGAGAGCCTGTCGGTGGAGGATTTCGTGCGCATCCTCACGCAGACGGATGCCTGTCTGGTGCGCCAGTACCAGGCCCTGCTCGCGACCGAGGGGGTGGCGCTGGAGTTCGTCGATGCGGGCATCCGCCGCCTCGCCGAGATCGCCTTCCAGGTGAACGAGAAGACCGAGAACATCGGTGCGCGGCGCCTGTACACGGTGATGGAGAAGCTGCTCGAGGAGATTTCCTTCGAGGCCGGCAAGAGCGGTGTCGACAAGCTGGTGATCGACGCGGCCTACGTCGATGGGCGGCTCGATGTGTTCGCCCAGCGCGAGGACCTCGCGCGTTACGTCCTGTGAGGTACCGAATGAAATTCCTGGCGTGCGTGGCGACGGCGGTACTGGCGGCGGGAGGCGCGTTGGCCGCGGAGCCCGCGGTCAGCGTGTTCCACGGCGAGCATGACAATTACGAGCGCACGGGGCTGTCCGTGCGCCTCGGTCCGCTGTGGGGCGCCAACTGGGGGACGTGGCATGCCGGTGTGCATCCGGAGCTGGAATTGAGCCGCTTTCATTACAGCGGTTCGAGCCGTGGTCCGAACACGCTGAATCAGGCCGGCGCAGTCGGCCTGCTGCGCATGGTGCGCGGCCAGGGCAACTTCCAGCCCTACGCGGAGTTGGGCCTCGGTGCCGCGCTCCTGAGCCGCACCGATCTGGGGCCCAAGGTGTTCTCGACGGCCTTCCAGTTCTCGCAACATGCCGGACTGGGTATCGAGTTCGCGGGGCGCTATACGGTCGGCTGGCGTTACTCGCATTATTCGAACGGCGACGTCGAGATGCCCAACGACGGCATCGACCTGCACCAGTTGGTGATCGGCGCAAGTTTCTGAGTCTCCTCCTGTTTGTCGCGAGGGCCCGGTCGGGCCCTTTTTCATCTTTGCCGTTCCGCAGCGTATCCGCTGAGCTTGCCGGTCTTTCATGCTGATCCGCATTGTCGCCATCCTTTTTCCGCTGTTCGCGCTGACGGCGCTCGGCTACTTCGTCGGCAGGCGCATGCGGCCGGACCTGTCGCATGCCAACAAGCTCAACATGGACGTCTTCATCCCGGCGCTGGTGTTCGCGGCGCTGGCGAACAAGGAATTCCGCATCGCGGATTTCAGCGTGCTGGCGGTTGCGACGTTGGTGATGGTGGTCGGCACGGGCGTGGTCGGCTACGTGCTTGCGCGTTTCTCCGGCGTGGCGCCGAAGACCTTCGTGCCGCCGATGATGTTCAACAACTCCGGCAATCTGGGGCTGCCGACGGCGGTGCTGGCCTTCGGCGACGCAGCGCTGGCGCCGGCGGTGGTGATGTTCATGGTGTCGAACCTGCTGCACTTTTCATTCGGCGCGTGGTTGCTCGACCACCGCATCAAGGTGTGGACGGTGTGGCGGGTGCCGTCGGTACTGGCGACCTTCGCGGGCCTCGCGGTCGGGGCCGCCGGTATCGAGGTGTGGCCGCCGCTGATGCTCGCGATCAAGATGCTGGGCGACATCTCGATCCCGCTGATGTTGTTTGCGCTGGGCGTGCGCCTGACCGATTCGCGCATCGCGTCGATCGGCCTGGGCCTGTACGCCGCCATCGCGCGGCCGGTGGCGGGAATGCTGCTCTCGTTCGCGGTGCTGCAGTTCTTCGACCTGCCGCCGCAGGAGCGTGCGCTGGTCATCGTCTTCGGCGCCCTGCCGCCGGCTGTGCTGAACTACATCTTCGCCGAACGCTATCATCAGGAACCCGAGGCGGTTGCCTCGATGGTGCTGATCGGCAACGTTGCGGCGGTGGTGTTTCTGCCGATTGCGCTGGCGATGGTGTTGCCCTGAAATTTCCGGAGATCCGCATGACCGAAGCGCTGTTCCGCCTGGATGCCTACGCCCGTTCCTGTACCGCGCAGGTGCTCGCCGTCGACGCGAACCGCGTCGTGCTCGACCGCAGCGTGTTCTACCCGACCGGTGGAGGGCAGCCGGGGGATTGCGGGGTGCTGATCGGGCCGGACGGGACGCGCGTGCCGGTCGCCGAGGCCGTCAAGGGCGAAGGCGGGACCGTCTTGCATGTGCTGGCGGAGGGCGCGAGTCCGCCGGCGGTCGGTGCCATGGTGAGGGCGGAGATCGACTGGGAGCGGCGTTACCGGCTGATGCGCTATCACACCGGGCTGCATCTGCTGTGCGCGGTGGTGGCGGCGCCGGTGAGCGGCGGGCGCATGGCCGAGGACAAGGCGCATCTCGATTTCGACATCGAGATGGACAAGCTCGATGCGGCGCAGATCGAGGCGTGCCTCAACGCCCTGGTCGCGGCCGACACGCCGGTCGAGGCGGGCGAGATCAGCGAGGCGGAACTCGATGCAAACCCCGGACTGGTGAAGACCATGTCGGTGCAGCCGCCGCGCGGGCACGGCAGCGTGCGCACGATCCACATCCCGGGAGTCGATCTGCAGCCCTGCGGCGGCACGCACCTGCGGCGTACCGGCGAGGTCGGGGCGCTGAAGGTCGTGCGCATCCGCTCCGAAGGCAAGCGCAACAAGCGCGTGACGATCGCCTTCGCAGGGGAGTGAGTCCGCTGCGGCGCACTCAGGCCTGGGGCGGGCGCGACTGGCCGTCGAGCAAGCCCTTCAGCAGGTCTACCGGGACGGGAAAGACGATCGTCGAGGCCTTGTCGCCGGCGATCTGGGTGAGGGTCTGCAGGTAACGCAGCTGCATCGCGGCGGGCTGGCGCGAGAGCATCTCGGCCGCCTTCATGAGGCTCTCGGCGGCCTGTTTTTCGCCTTCGGCGTGGATCACCTTGGCGCGCCGCTCGCGCTCGGCTTCGGCCTGGCGGGCGATCGCGCGGATCATGCTTTCGTTGAGGTCGATGTGCTTGATCTCGACGTTGGCGACCTTGATGCCCCAGCCGTCGGTCTGCGCGTCGAGGATCTGCTGCACGTCGAGGTTGAGGCGTTCGCGCTCGGCGAGCATCTCGTCGAGTTCGTGCTTGCCGAGGACCGCGCGCAGCGTGGTCTGCGCGAGCTGGCTGGTGGCGACGAGGTAGTTCTCGACCTGGATGATCGCCTTCTGCGGGTCGATGACGCGGAAAAATATGATCGCGTTGACCTTCACCGAGACGTTGTCGCGCGAGATCACGTCCTGGCTGGGCACGTCGAGCGTGACGACACGCAGGTCCACCTTGACCATCTGCTGGATGCCGGGAATCACGACGATGAGGCCGGGGCCCTTGACCTTCCAGAAGCGGCCGAGCATGAAGACGACGCCGCGTTCGTATTCGCGCAGGATGCGCAGGGAGCTCGCGACGAGGGCGACGAGCAGGAGCAGGATGGTGCCTAGGCCCAGGTTGAGGTCGAAGATCATGGCGGACTTCCTCCACGGCGATTGGCCGGATCGGCGGTGAGCGGCTCGACGAGCAGGGTGAGGCCGTCGAGCCCGGTGATGCGCACGCGGTCGCCCGGTGCGAGTGGCGAAGCGCTGCGCACGCGCCAGGATTCGCCCTGTGCGAGGGCCCATGCGCCTTCGGCGGTGACGGTGGTGACCGTTGCGATCGTGCCGGCCATCTGTTCGCGGCCGCTGACGATGGGCCGCCGGCGCGTGCGCGCGGCGAAGCTGCCGACGGCGCCGATCACCAGTGCGCTGGCGATCGCAAGGCCGATCAGGAAGGCGAGCGGGATGCCGAAGCCGGGGGCCTCGGTGTCCATGAGGAACAGTCCGCCGACGACGAAGGCGACGATGCCGCCGACGCCGAGGGCGCCGAAGCTCGGCAGGAAGGCTTCGGCGAGCATCAGGATGGCGCCGAGGGCGAGCAGGGCGACGCCCGCCCAGTTCACCGGTAGGAGCTGGAAGGCGTACAGCGCGACCAGCAGGCAGATCGCGCCGGCGACGCCGGGCACGCCGAAGCCGGGGCTGGTGAATTCGAAGAACAGGGCGTAGATGCCGATCATCATCAGCACCAGCGCGAGTTGGGGATTGGATAGCAGGGCGAGCAGGCGCATGCGCCAGTCGGGTGCGATCTGGGTGACGGTGGCGGCGGCGGTGGACAGGCGTTGCGTGCGTCCGTCGCCGAGTTTCACCTCGCGGCCGTCCAGTTTCTTCATCAGTTCCGGCAGGTCGGCGGCGATCAGGTCGATGACGCCTGCGGCGAGCGCCTCTTCGGAGGACAGGCTGGCGGCCTCGCGCACCGCGCGTTCAGCGAAGTCGCCGCTGCGGCCGCGCAGTTGCGCAAGGCTGCGTAGGTAGGCGGCGGCGTCGTTACGGACTTTTTCCATCATGGAATCGCCGATGCCCGCTGCGTCGCCGGCCGAGTTGCCGTCCCGTTCCTTGGTGTTGTCGTCCGCCTTGTCCTTGCGCGTCGTGTCGTCACCCGGCTTGCCGCCGGGCATTCCGATCGCCACCGGCGTCGCCGCGCCGAGGTTGGTCGCCGGTGCCATCGCCGCGACGTGGCTGGCGTACAGGATGTAGGTGCCGGCGCTCGCGGCGCGTGCGCCTTCGGGGCCGACCCAGGTGACGATGGGGAGCGGCGCGGCGAGGATGTCCTTGATGATCGCGCGCATCGAGGTGTCGAGGCCGCCGGGGGTGTCCATTGCGAGCACGAGGAGGGCTGCTTGCCGCGCGTGTGCGCGGCGGAGTTCGCGTGCGAAGAAGTCGGAAGTCGCCGGCCCGATGACGCCGTCGATGCGCAACACGACGACCTCGCCGCCCGTCGTTGCGGCGGCGGGGCGGTTGTGCAGCAGGAAGCCGAGGATCAGCAGTGCGAGCGCGAGGAGCGCCCATATCGTTCTGCGCATACGCATTCCTGGCGCCGGAACGCATCCGGTGTGCGGCATGCACGAAGCATCCGATCGTATGAGTGCGGGGCGGTGGCGAGCGTTCCCGCGAACGACGCGGGCGGATCGGGATTTGTGTGCGGGAAGCGTGCGGGGACGGAGCGTGCGTCGTAGCGGGGCGTTGCAGATGCACGAAGGGCGTGGCCGCCGATGTGGCGGGCACGCCCTTCTTGATCGTGCTGCCGGCCGGAGCCGGCGGGGATCAGGCGGACTTGGCCGGTTCGCAGGCTTCGACCGCAGGCAGCGCGATCTTGTTGTCCTTGCTGTACTGGTAGTCGTGGAAGATGTGCTCGGCGGAGAGGATCTGGTAGGTGCCGTCGGCGCGCCGGTGCGTGGTGTCCTTGAGGCGGTAGGTGAAGTGGCCGCAGGTCCAGCAGTCGAAGTTGCGCATGTGCGTGCACAGGCAGGTCTTGTCCATCACCTTGAGCCGCTTCGCGTCCGGGTGCAGCGCGAGTTCGCGGTTGTAGGCGTTGATGTAGGCGCAGTTGCCGTTGCCGTCGAGCAGATAGCCGTAGGCTTCGCAGTTCGGGCGGATGCCGGAGCCGATCGAGGGGCTGCTCTTGAGCATGCGCATCGGGTAGCCGGTGGGCGAGGTGTTGTTGACCTCGATGTCGTCTTCGTTCGCGCCGAAGTAATGCTGTTGCACGTCGGGCGGCAGTCCGCATTCGTGCGACACGGTGAAGCGGGTGGCGACCTGTACCGCGGCGGCGCCGGCTTCGAGAAAGGAGACGCCGTCGCTGCCGGTGAAGATGCCGCCGGCCGGAATCAACGGGATGTCGAGCTTCTCGGCGATGAGGTATTCGCGGATCTCGGCGACGATGGTGTGGAGGTCGTACTGCGCCCAGTCCATGCCGAAGCCGAGGTGGCCGCCGGCGAGCGGGCCTTCGACGACGACGAAGTCGGGCAGGCGGTTGGTGCGCGCGGACTTGCGCAGGAAGAGTACGAGCGCGCGCAACGAGGAGACGATGATGCCGAGTTTGACGTCACGGAAGCGCGGGTGGTCCTCGATCAGGCCGAAGGAGCCCAGGTGCAGGCCGGCGGCGAGGGTGATGCCGTCGATGCCGGCATCCATCGCGGCACGCAGGCGCACGCGCAGCGTCTCCTTGGGGCCGTTCATCGTGAGCTTTTCCATGCAGTTCATGAAGATCAGCCCGTCACCGCGCTTGCGCTCCATGGTGCGCGTGACGTGCGTCTTCTGGGCTTCCTCGAGCAGGCCGAGGTCGAACTGCACTTCCGACTTGTTGGTGTTGGCGACGTTGTACTTGTACTGCTTGAGCTTGTCGCGCACGTACTTGGTGTCGTAGCGGCGGTCGCTCACCGTCGGGATCATCGCGTCGGAGATGTGGCCGATGCCGCCGAGGCGCGCTGCTTCGAGGGACAGGTCGGACGTCGAGATGTCTACGCCCATCCCGCCAATCATGATCGGTACGTATTCCCTGCTCCCGAACCGCAGGCGGAAATCATCGAGACATTTCATATGTGTCTTCTACATTGCGTTGCTGTGCCGGACAGCAGACAAATCGGCAAGGCGGGATTTTCCCACAGCCGGGCCCGGAAAGGGAAAAGCGCTTGCACCCCGGCCGTCGAATGGACGGTCGGGGTGCGCGTGTGCGGAGCTGCGGGCGCGCCGTTCAGCCGATCATGCCCGCGCCGACGGTGTTGTTGGTGCTTTCGTCGATGATGATGAAGGCGCCGGTGGCGCGATTCTCGAGGTAGGGGTCGGCGAAGATCGGTTGCGCGAGTTTGAGCGTCAGGCGGGCGATATCGTTCATCGCGAGCGCGGTCGCGGGTTCCTGTGCGAGCGTGTTCACGTCGAGCCGGTAGTCGATCTTGGCGACCTTGGCCTTCACTTCGCGCGTGGTGTGGCGCAGGAGGTAGGTGCGGGCGGGCGACATGGGCGTCTCGGACAGCCAGCACAGGGTGGCGTCGATCTGTTTCAGTTGTTCGGGCTGTTCGCTGCTCTTGACGATCATGTCGCCGCGCGAGATGTCGATCTCGTCGGCGAGCAGCAGGGTGACGGACTGTTCGTGGATCGCGCGCTCGATGCTTTCGCCGCCGATCTGGATGTCCTTGACGGTGCTGCTGCGGCCCGAGGGCAGGACGGTGACGGCGTCGCCGACCACGATCTCGCCCGATTCGACGCGCCCCATGAAGCCGCGATAGTCGTGCAGCTCGGGGTTGGCGGAATCCTGCGGGCGGCAGACGAACTGCACGGGGAAGCGGAAGTCTTCGGCCTGTTCGGTGTGGGCGGCGGGCACGTTCTCGAGGACTTCGAGCAGCGTCGGACCGTCGTACCAGCCGAGGCGCTCGCCGCGGTCGACGATCATGTCGCCGTTGAGGGCGGACAGGGGGATGAAGCGGACGTCCTTGATGCCGAGCTTTTCGGCGAAGACGAGGTAGTCGGCCTTGATGCGTTCGAAGGTGGCCTGGTCGTAGTCGACGAGGTCCATCTTGTTGACCGCCACCAGCAGATGCGGAATGCCGACCAGGCTCGCTAGGTAGGAGTGGCGGCGGGTCTGGGTGAGCACACCCTTGCGCGCATCGACGAGGATGATGGCGAGGTTGGCGGTGGAGGCAGCGGTCACCATGTTGCGGGTGTACTGCTCGTGGCCCGGGGCGTCGGCGATGATGTACTTGCGCGTGCCGGTGGAGAAGTAGCGGTAGGCGACGTCGATGGTGATGCCTTGCTCGCGCTCGGCCTGCAGGCCGTCGGTGAGCAGCGAGAGGTCTACCGCGCTCATGCCGCGCTTGGCGGAGGTCTTCTCGATGGCGTTGAGGGTGTCGGCGAGGATGGTCTTGGTGTCGAACAGCAGACGGCCGATCAGGGTGCTCTTGCCGTCGTCGACGCTGCCGCAGGTGAGGAAGCGCAGCAGGCCGTGGTCGGTGTCGGGCAGGTTTTCGAGGGCGGACATGGTTTTGATTCCTTCAGATCTTTCGAGAATTCTGTTTGCTGCTTGATTCGTTGATTCTGGCCGGTGCTGCTAATCCGCCGGCGCCGCGCGGGGTATTCGCTCTGCGGCTGCGGAACTCGCGCAGCGGCGCGCTTCCGCGCCTGCGCTCAGACAGTCCTCGCCGCGCCGCGAACACCCCGCACGTCCCCGGCTACGTTCCGGGTTGGCGAAGGGCTGGGTTCAATACGCCTTTGCCTTTAACGTTCCGCCTGCACAGAGCAAGAGCTGGGCGGGGTGTTTGCGGAGCGGCGAGGACTGTCTGAGCAGACAGCGCGGACGCGCGCTGTACTGCGAGTTCCGCAGCCGACGGAGCAAATTCCCCGCCCGGCTCGATTAGCACCCCGCACTTCATGCAGCCGAAGACCAAATTCGGCTTGTGCTTAGAAATACCCTTCCTTCTTCCGCTGCTCCATCGAGGCCTCCGAGGTCTGGTCGTCCAGACGGGTGGCGCCGCGCTCGGTGATGGTGGTGGTGGCGGTTTCGATCACGATCTTCTCCACGGTGTCGGCGTCCGACTCCACGGGCGCCGTGCAGGAGATGTCGCCAACGGTGCGGAAACGCACCTGCCGTTCGACGATCTCCTCTCCGGCCTTGGGCAGGTTGGTCAGTTCGCCGGTCATCAGCGGCA
This sequence comes from Aromatoleum evansii, assembly GCF_045689615.1. Classification (NCBI taxonomy): domain Bacteria; kingdom Pseudomonadati; phylum Pseudomonadota; class Betaproteobacteria; order Rhodocyclales; family Rhodocyclaceae; genus Aromatoleum; species Aromatoleum evansii. The sequence goes on along the minus strand of NZ_CP141259.1, from coordinate 4,995,141 downwards.
CATTGACCGGCACGATGGCGCCCTCGCGGATGACCACCGGGCGCCGGTGGGCGAAGTAGATCGACGGCAGTTCGAGCTTCTCGCGCTCGATGTACTGCCACACGTCCATCTCCGTCCAATTGCTGATCGGGAAGGCGCGGATGTTCTCGCCCTTGTGGCTGCGCGCGTTGTACAGGTTCCACAGCTCGGGGCGCTGGTTCTTCGGGTCCCACTGGCCGAACTCGTCGCGGAAGCTCATGATCCGCTCCTTCGCGCGGGCCTTCTCCTCGTCGCGGCGGGCGCCGCCGATGCAGGCATCGAAACCGAATTCCTCGATCGCCTCGAGCAGCGTCACCGACTGGTGCTTGTTGCGCGACTCGTTCTCGTGCTTCAGGACGACTGTGCCGCGCTTCATGGAGTCTTCCACCGAGCGGACGATCAGCCGCTCGCCCAGCTCGGCGGCGCGCTTGTCGCGGAACTCGACCACTTCCCTGTAGTTGTGGCCGGTGTCGATGTGCATCAGCGGGAAGGGGAAGCGGCCCGGGCGGAACGCCTTCTCGGCGATGCGCAGCATGCAGATCGAGTCCTTGCCGCCGGAGAAGAGCAGCACGGGGTTCGCGCACTGGCCGGCGACCTCGCGCATGATGTGGATCGCCTCGGCTTCGAGCCAGTCGAGGTGGGTCAGGGTTTGACGGGTCAGCGTGGACATCTTGGTTCTCAGTTACTGGTGTTCTGGGCGCGCAGCGCGCGCACTGCGGCCTTCATGCCGGCACGCAGCGCCGACAGGCGGCGGCGCAGGCTGGGGCGGGAATAGGGCGCCGCCGGCGAGTGGCGGAGGGTGGCGGTTTCCTGCTGCTCGGGTTCCGGTCGGTGTGTCATCGTGTCAGCCCTTCTTGACGTGTAGCCCGCATTCCTTGGAGGTCGGGTCCTCCCACCACCAGCGCCCGGCGCGGATGTCCTCGCCGACCGCGATCGCGCGGGTGCAGGGCGCACAGCCGATGCTGGGGTAGAACTGCTCGTGCAGCGCGTTGTAGGGGACTTCGTGCATGCGGATGTAGGCCCACACCTCGGTCTCGGACCAGTCCGACAGCGGGTTGAATTTCACCAGCCCGTTGCCCTCGTCGAACTCGCGCGTCGGCAGGCCGGTGCGCGTCGTCGATTGCGCGGCGCGCAGGCCGGTGATCCAGGCCTTCTTGTCGGCGAGCGCGCGCTGCAGCGGCTCGACCTTGCGCATGTGGCAGCAGGCCTTGCGCATCTCGACGGATTCGTAGAACGCATTGATGCCATGCGTGCGCACGTAGGTCTCGACGGCGTCGGACTTCGGGAAGAAGACCTTCAGGCGCGTGTCGTAATGCTGCTCGACCTCGCCGATCAGCGTGTAGGTTTCGGCGGGAAGGCGGCCGGTGTCGAGGGAGAAGATCTCGATCGGCTGCTTCTCGCGCAGGATCAGGTCGGTGAGCACCATGTCCTCGGCGCCGAAGCTGTTGGCGAAGGTGATCTCGCCCGCGCTGCCGAATTCGGCGACTGCCGCGCGCAGCAAGGCGAGGGCGGCGTCGGTCTTCGTGCTGACGGCGTCCACCAGCGCCTCGGTCAGCTCGGGACGGATCGCCGCGTTCTTCGCCGCCGGGCGCAGCATGCTCACCGCGCCGCTCATGCCTTCGCTCCGGCACGCGCGATGCGGCGGAACATCGGCTGCGGATGCAGCACCGAGGCCTGGTAGGGCTCGCTGTAGTCGCCGATGCTGGCGATCGCGGCGTCGAGCTGGGCGTCGGTGTAGCGGTCTTCGCGCGGCTGCAGCGTGTCGAAGCCGCAGCGCGCGAGGTAGTTGAACTGGTCGCGCAGCACCTCGCCGAAGGCGATCAGCTGGCCGGTGTAGCCGTAACGGGTGCGCAGCAGCACCGCGGTCGAGTAACCGCGGCCGTCGACGAACTTGGGGAAGTTCACCGCGATCACCGGCAGGCGGGCGATGTCGGCCTCGAGCGCCTCGGGGCCCTCGCTGCTGGCGAACCACACGCCGACGTCGGCGCGTGCGGCCAGTTCCTCGCGGCGCGCGAGCCAAGTCGCGAGCGGCACGATCACGCGGCCGGCGGGCACGCTGAGGGCTTCGGCCTCTTCGCCTTCGGCGACGGTGAGGATCTGCCAGTCGCTGGTGACGATACGGCCGTTCTGGATGACTTTAGACATTGGCAACCTTCTTGTGGGGCTGACGTTCGGCATATACGCGGGCCTTGAACGGCTCGAGGCCGATGCGGCGCACGGTGTCGATGAACAGTTCGTCGTCGTGGCGTTCTGCGACGTAGGTTTCGATGATCTCGGCGATCACGTCGGGCATCTCGGCGCGCGCGAAGGACGGGCCGATGACCTTGCCGAGCGAGGTGCTGTTGCCCTGGCTTCCGCCGAGCGTGACCTGGTACCACTCCTCGCCGTTCTTATCGACGCCGAGGATGCCGATGTGGCCGACGTGGTGGTGGCCGCAGGCGTTCATGCAACCGGAGATGTTGATCTCGATGTCGCCGATGTCGTGCAGGTAGTCGAGGTCGTCGAAGCGCTCCTGGATCGCCGCGGCGATGGGGATCGACTTGGCGTTCGCGAGTGAGCAGAAGTCGCCGCCCGGACAGCAGATGATGTCGGTGAGGAGCCCGATGTTGGGTGTGGCGAGGCCGGCCTTGCGGGCGAGCTGCCACAGCGTGTAGAGCTCGGACTTCTTCACGTCGGCGAGCACGAGGTTCTGTTCGTGCGTGACGCGCGCCTCGCCGAAGCTGAAGCGGTCGGCCCAGTCGGCGACCAGGTCGAGCTGCTCGGAGGTGATGTCGCCCGGCGCCACGCCCGGCTTCTTCAGCGACAGCACGACCGACGCGTAACCTTGCTTCTTGTGCGCGCGCACGTTGCGCTTCACCCACGCGGCGAAGGCGAGGTTCTCTGCGATGTGGTGGTGATAGCCGGCGTCGTCGGCCGGCAGGTCCTCGTACGCGGGATCCTCGAAGAAGTCGGCGACGCGGTGCACCTCCTCTACGGTCAGCGTGTTCGGTCCGTCCTTGAGATGCGCCCATTCCTCGCGCACCTGCCAGCGGAATTCGTCGATGCCGAGCGCGCTGACGAGGATCTTGATGCGTGCCTTGAAGCTGTTGTCGCGACGGCCGTAGCGGTTGTACACGCGCAGGATGGCTTCGCAGTAGCTGATGATGTGCTGCCACGGGATGAAGGACTCGATCTCGCGGCCGATGATCGGGGTGCGGCCGAGGCCGCCGCCGACGAGGACGCGGAAACCGATCTCGCCCGCCTCGTTCTTCTTCAGGTCGAGGCCGATGTCGTGAACCTGGATGACTGCGCGGTCTTCCTTCGCGCCGTTCACGGCGATCTTGAACTTGCGCGGCAGGTAGGCGAATTCGGGGTGGAAGGTGGCCCACTGGCGCAGGATCTCGGCCCACGGGCGCGGGTCGATGAGCTCGTCGCCCGCGACGCCGGCGAAGGGGTCGGAGGTGAAGTTGCGGATGCAGTTGCCCGAGGTCTGGATCGAGTGCAGCTGCACCGTCGCGAGCTCGGCGCAGATCTCGGGGATCACTTCCAGCGGCGCCCAGTTGAACTGGACGTTTTGGCGCGTCGTGAAGTGCAGGTAGCTCTTGTCGTAGGTGCGCGCGAGGTGCGCGAGCTTGCGCAGCTGGCGGCTCGCGAGATGGCCGTAGGGGATGGAGATGCGGTACATCGGCGCGTGGCGCTGGATGTACAGGCCGTTCTGCAGGCGCACGGGACGGAACTCGTCGTCGCTGAGCTCGCCCGCGAGGTGGCGGCGCATCTGGTCGCGGAATTGCGCGACGCGCTCATCCACGAGTTTCTGGTCATAGGCGTCGTATCGGTACATCGCGTCTCTCTCGTTGAATCCGTATGTGTTGTCGCGGCTCAGTGGCTGACCAGCTTGGCACCGACCAGGACCAGCATCGTCGCCAGGATCGGGCGCAGCACCCGGTCCGGCACCTTGGTCGAAATATGGCTGCCGAGCCAGATGCCGGGCAGCGAACCGACGATCAGGCTGCCGAGCAGCAGCCAGTCGACGCTGCCGAGCATCCAGTGGCCGATGCCGGCGACCAGCGTCAGCGGCACCGCGTGGGCGATGTCCGAGCCGACGATGCGTAGCGCGGGCATCGTGGGGTACAGGAAGAACAGCGCCGTCACGCCGAGTGCTCCTGCGCCGACCGACGAGATCGACACCAGCACGCCGAGCACCGCGCCGGTGAGCACGGTCAGGCGGGCGGTGCGCGTCGGGTTGGGGGTGCCGCCGAAGCGTTTCACCGCGTAGGTCTGGATCTGCTTGCGGAAGATGATCGCGACCGCGGTGAGCAGCAGGGCGACGCCCAGCGCCACCTTGATCAGCCCCGCAGCGCCGTCGATACCGCCCGGGGCGAAGGTCCCGACCAGCACCAGCGTCAGCGCAGCGGCCGGGATGCTACCGGTGGCGAGGCGCCTTGTCACGGTCCAGTCGACCGTGCCCTTCATGCCGTGCGCGAGCGTGCCGCCGGCCTTGGTGATCGCCGCATAGAGCAGGTCGGTGCCGACCGCGACCGAGGGGTGGATGCCGAACAGCAGCACGAGCAGCGGCGTCATCAGCGATCCGCCGCCGACGCCGGTGAGTCCGACGATGGCGCCGACCGCGAACCCGGCGACTGTGTAGGCAAAGTCCATGAAAACGTTCCCCTTGTATGGTGCGGTGCATCGTATGTGCGGGGCACAGGATCAGAAAGATGGTTTGCGTTAAACTTTAAGAAGTTTTGGTTATAAAGGGGTGGCGATGAACCTCCAGCAGCTGCGTTACATCCATGAAGTCGCGCGCCGCGGGCTGAACGTCTCGGAGGCGGCGGAAGCGCTGTTCACGTCCCAGCCGGGCGTGTCGAAGCAGATCCGGCAGTTCGAGGCGGAGCTGGGGGTCGACATCTTCGTGCGCCACGGCAAGCGCCTGGTGGACGTGACCGCGCCGGGGCGGCAGGTGCTGGCGATCGCCGAGCGCATGCTGCGCGACGCCGACAACCTGCGCCAGGTCGGGGAGGAGTTCACCAACGAGATCGCGGGCGACCTGTCGATCGCGACCACCCACACGCAGGCGCGCTACGTACTGCCGCGCGTGATCCGCGACTTCATGCAGCGCTTCCCGCAGGTGAAGCTGTCGCTGCATCAGGGCAGCCCGCGCCAGGTGTGCGACATGGTGATGTCGGGCGAGGCGGACATCGCGATTGCGACCGAGGCGATCGCCGAGTACGACGAGCTGGTGATGCTGCCCTGCTACCAGTGGAATCGCTGCATCGTGGCGACGCCGCGCCACCCGATCCTGAAGGAGCATCCGCTGACGCTGGAGGCGATCGCGCGCTATCCGGTGATCACCTACGACGATGCCTTCACCGGACGCAGCCTGATCAACAAGGCCTTCCTCGGGCGCGGGCTGCGGCCGAACGTGGTGCTGACGGCGCTGGACTCGGACGTGATCAAGACCTACGTGGCGATGGATCTGGGCATCGGCATCGTCGCGCGCATGGCCTACGATCCGGCGAGCGACAAGGCGCTGGGGATGGCGGACGCCGCGCATCTCTTCGAATCGAGCACGACGCGCGTGGGGCTGCGGCGCAACGCCTACCTGCGCGGCTACGTGTATGCGTTCATCGAGCTGTTCGCACCGCACCTGACGCGGCGGATGATCGATGTGGCGCTGGCGGGCGGCGGCGAGGACTACGGGATGTAGCGGGCGGCCGCGGGTCGCCCTGCAGCACCGTCGCCGAGGCGACGGTGCCCGCGCTCAGCCGGCGTCGCCGAGGAGGAGGTCGAGCAGGGCGGGATCGCCTGCGGCGAGCGCCAGCATCAGCGCGACGCGTGCCTGCGAGGCCGGCAGCTCGCCCGCGGCCCGCGTGCCGAGGCGATCGTCCAGCGGCTTGCGCCCGACCGGCCCCATGCCCGCGCGGGAGGCGCGGATCACCGCGATGCCACGCGCGACGGCGGCGGCGAGCGGCGCTTCCCAGGCATCGGGCAGACTGCCGTTGCCGGGCAGCGCGAGCACCAGGCCGCGAGCGCCGTCCGCAATCATGACATCGACGAGGGCGGGCGGCGTGCCGGCGCCGACGTAGAGGACGTCGACGCGTGGCAGCTCGGCGAGATCGGGCGGGAGTTCCACACGCGCGCCCCCCCCGGCCGGCGGCGGGGTGAAATAGCGCAGCGGGTCGGTCTGGCCGATCGCGCCGGCGTTCGTGCCGGCGAAGGCGTCGACGCGGTGGGTCTCGCACTTCCTAACGCCGCGCGCGGGGTAGATCGCGTCGCCGAAGCTCACCAGCACGCCGCGGCCGCGACTGTCCGGGTGAGCGGCGACGCACGCGGCGTTGTAGAGGTTCATCGGACCGTCGGCGGACAGTGCCGTCGCGGGGCGCATCGCGGCGGTGAGGACGACGGGTTTCGCAGCGGCGAGCGTCAGGTCCAGGAAGGCCGCGGTCTCTTCCAGCGTGTCGGTGCCGTGCGTGATCACGATGCCGTCGATCGCAGGATCGTCCAGCAGGGCGCGGACACGGCGGCCGAGCGTGAGCCAGTGGGCCGGCCGCATGTCCTTGCTGTCGAGGCTGAAGAGCTGTTCGGCGCGGATTTGCGCGACGTCGGCGAGCGGCGGCACGGCGGCGAGGAGCGCGTCGGCGCCGAGTGCGCCGGCGGTGTAGCCGGTGGTGTCGGTGGCAGATGCCGCGGCGCCGGCGATGGTGCCGCCGGTGGCGACGAGGGCGAGGGTGGGCATGGGGATCTCCTTGGGGCTCGGATCAGCCGGTGCGGAATACGGCGATGCGGCGCGCGCGTTCCTGCTCGAGCAGGCGGGTCGCGACGTCGCCCGGGACGCCCAGCGTTTCGAACACCGAGCCGGCGAGTTGCAGTCCGGACTCCAGCGTTTCGGGAATCACGACGGTGGCGCCGGCTTCGCGCAGGGCCTGGGCGTGGGACTCGTCGCGGGCGCGGGCGGCGATGCGGATGCTGGGGGAGGTCGCGCGGATGCCCTTGACGGCATGCAGCGCCGCGGCGGTGCGGTCCATCGTGAGCACGACGGCGACGGCGCGTTCGAGGTGCAGGCGGCGCAGCAGCTCGGGGCGGCTCGCGTCGCCGAAATACACCGGCGCGTCCTCGGTGCGCATCTGCTTGACGAGCTTCGCGTCGGATTCCAGCGCGAGGTAGGGGATGCCCTGCTCGGACAGCAGTTCGCCGATGAGCCGGCCGACGCGGCCGTAGCCGGCGATGATCACGTGGCCGCTGAGCTGCTCGAGCTGCCGGTCTTCCTCGAAGACGGGTTTGCCGACGCGTGCGTCGATGCTGTTGCCGAGTTTGCGCCCGAGCAGCGTGAGGGGTGGCGTGATGAGCATGGACAGGCCGACGACCAGCAGCATGAAGTGGCCGACCCCGGGATCGATGAGTTCGAGGCCGAGCGCCATGCCGATGACGATGAAGGCGAACTCGCCGCCCTGGCCGAGCATGATGCCGCCTTCGGTGGCGCGCCCCCAGGACAGTCCGAAGAGGCGGAACAGCACGATCAGGATGAGCGATTTGATCGCGAGCACACCGATCACCGACAGCGGCAGCAGCAGCGGCTTGGCGAGGATCGCGCTGATATCGATGCCCATGCCCACCGACATGAAGAACACGCCCATCAGCAGGCCCTTGAAGGGCTCGATGGTGACCTCGACCTCGTGGCGAAACTCCGTCTCGGCGATCAGCAGGCCCGCGAGCAGGGCGCCCATCTCCATCGACAGGCCGGCCGCCTGCGTGAGCACCGCGACGCCCAGCGCCGTCAGCAGGGTGACGGCCATGAACGATTCGGACTGGCGGCTGGCGGCGATCTGGTGGAAGAGCGGACGCACGACGCGGCTGCCGATGAAGTAGATCAGGCCGACGGTGATGACGCCCTTGAGCGCGGCGACGGCCATCAGCGCGAACACGCTGTCGCCGGATTTCTGCCCCAGCACCGCGACCAGGACCAGCAGCGGCACGACCGCGAGATCCTGGAACAGCAGCACGGAGAAGGTCGCCTGGCCGAGCGGGCTGCCGAGTTCGCGCCGTTGCGTGAGGAGTTGCATCACGACGGCGGTGGAGGAGAAGGAGAGCACGAGGCCGAGCACGACGGAGGATTCGATGCTGTTGCCGAAGGCGTAGGCGATGCCGCCGATCGTGATCGCCGACAGGCCGACCTGCAGGTGACCGAGCCCGAAGACGAGGCGGCGCATCGCCCACAGTCGGTCGACGGACATTTCCAGTCCGATCATGAACATCAGGAAGATCACGCCGAACTCGGCGAACACGGCGACGTCTTCCTGGCGCGAGAAGCTCAGGTAGCGCAGCCACGGCGCGCCGTCGGTATGCTGGCCTAGGCCGAAGGGGCCGACGATCATCCCCACCGCGAGAAAGCCCAGCACCGGGTTGATGCTGCGCCGCTGCAGCAGCGGAATGAGCACGCCGGCGAGCGCGAGGAAGAGGATGACTTCGTGGAGGAAGGCGGGAGCGTCGTGCGCGTCCATCGGGGGACTTTGTATTTGTGTGTGCCGTTATCAAGGCGGCAATCAAATACCACCGTTCGCGCTGAGCCCGTCGACTTCGCTCAGGACAGGCCCGTCGAAGGGCTCAGCCCGAACGGTATCTAATTGCCAGCCTCATAGTTTAGCGGATCGGTGCGCCCTAAGAATGCACTGATCACGCTGTCCACGGAGTGATGGCGCCGCCCGCGTAATGCGCGTGTCACGGGTTGGATCCCGCCAGCAGGGCTTCCTCGCGTTCCTGTTGCTGCAGGGCCCACATGCGGGCGTAGTCGCCGCCACGGGCGAGCAGCTCGGCATGCGTGCCGCGCTCGACGATGTGGCCCTGGTCGAGCACGATGATCTCGTCGGCGTTCATGATCGTCGACAACCGGTGAGCGATCACGAGCGCGGTGCGTCCTTCGGCGGCGAGGTCGAGCTGCGCCTGGATCGCCTTTTCGGTCTTGGAGTCGAGCGCCGAGGTGGCTTCGTCGAAGATCAGGATGGCCGGGTTCTTCAGCAGCGCACGCGCGATCGCGACGCGCTGCTTCTCGCCGCCGGAGAGCTTCAGTCCGCGCTCACCCACGCGTGTCTCCCAGCCGTCCGGCAGGCGCGCGATGAATTCGGTGAGCTGGGCGGCGCGCGCGGCGGCCTCGACCTCGGCTCGGCTCGCCTCGGGACGGCCGTACTGGATGTTGTAGTAGAGCGTGTCGTTGAACAGCACGGTGTCCTGCGGCACGATCCCGATCGCCTGGCGCAGGCTCGCCTGCGTGAGCGCGCGCAGGTCGTGGCCGTTCACACGGATCGCACCCTGCTGCACGTCGTAGAAGCGGTACAGCAGGCGCGCGAGCGTCGACTTGCCCGATCCCGAATGGCCGACGACGGCGACGGTGCGTCCGGCGGGAATCGCGAAGTCGACGTCGTGCAGGATGGTGCGCTTGGGGTCGTAGGCGAAGCCGACATGCTCGAAATGCACGCTCGCGGGGCCGGGCGGTAGCGCGACGGCGTCGGGCGCGTCGGCGACCTCGCGGTGCTCGTGCATCAGCCCGAACATGCGCTCGATGTCGGTCAGCGACTGGCGCAGCTCGCGGTACAGCACGCCGAGGAAGTTGAGCGGGATGTAGAGCTGGATCAGGAAGGCGTTGACCAGCACGATGTCGCCGATCGTCATCGTGCCCGCTGCGACCCTGCTCGCTGCCTGCCACATCATCGCAGTGACGCCGACCGCGATGATCGCCGCCTGGCCGATGTTGAGCGCCGACAGCGATTTCTGGTTGGTGACCTGCGCATTCGTCCACTTGCGCATCTGCTCGTCGTAGCGGCGCGCCTCGAAGTCCTCGTTGTTGAAGTACTTCACGGTCTCGAAGTTGATCAGGCTGTCGATCGCGCGCGCGTTCGCGGCCGAGTCCAGCTCGTTCGCCTGGCGCCGCAGCACCGTGCGCCAGTTCGTGATGCGGATCGTGAAGAAGATGTAGAGCACGAGGGTGCCGAGCGTGATCAGCGCGAACACCGGGTCGTACTGCACGAGCAGGATGCCGATCACGAGGCTGATCTCGATCAGCGTCGGCAGGATGGAGTACAGCGTGTAGCTGATCAGCGAGCCGATCGAGCGCGTGCCGCGTTCGATGTCGCGCGTGAGGCCGCCGGTCTGGCGCTCGAGATGGAAGCGCAGCGACAGGGCGTGCAGGTGGCGGAACACGCGCAGCGCGATCTCGCGCACCGCGTTCTGCGTCACGCGCGCGAACACGATCTCGCGCAGCTCGGTGAACAGCGAGGTCGAGAAGCGCAGCACGCCGTAGGCGAGCAGCAGCGCGGCGGGGACGACGATGAAGGCTTGGTCGGTGGTCAGCGACAGGCCATCGATGAGGCGCTTGAAGATCAGCGGCACGGCCACGTTCGCGCCCTTCGCGGCGACGAGGCAGGACAGCGCGAACAGTACCCGGACCTTGTAGGCCCAGATGTAGGGGAACAGGCTCTTCAGGGTCTGCCAGTCGTGGCGTTCGGTCGGCTCGGGGCCGGGCAGTGCAGTGGATGGTCCGCGTCTCATCGGGCAATTCTATCGTGCCGGCGCTACCATTTCGCCTTTCGCCCGCCCCGTCCGGGGTGCGGCAGACGAAACGGGATGGCGGAACGATGGTGAGCGGTTCGGTGGGCGTGCTGGTCTGGTTGGTCGCGGTGCTGGGCGGGGTGGTTGCCGGGGCGCTGCTGGTGTGGCTGCTGTTGCGCGGTCGCGCGGCCGAGGCGGCTGCAGCGGCGATCGAGCAGGGGCGCGCGGAGGTGCGCGTCGAGCTCGCTGCGGCGACGGAGCGGGCGCGGGCGCTGGAGCAGGAGCGCGCGCAGTCGCTCGCCCAGTTCGACGCCCTGCGGCGCCAGGCGGGCGAGTGGCGGGACGCGCTCGATGCGGTGCGCGACGAGCGCGCGCAGCTCGCCGAACGGGCGACGCGCGTCGCGCCGCTGGAGCAGCAGCATGGTGAGGCGTTGGCACGGCTGGCGACCCTGCAGCGCGAGGCCGGCGAGCAGCGCGAGACGCTCGGGCGGGTGAACTCGCAGCTCGCGGCGGAGCTGAAGGCCGAGCGCGAGCTGCTGGCGGCGCTGCGCGGCGACCTGCAGGCCGAACGGACCCTGCGCGAGCAGGCGGAGACGCTGGCGAACCGCCTGAATGCCGAACTCGCCGAACTCAACACGCGTTTCGAGGCCGAGCGGCGCGCCGCCGACGAGAAGCTCGCCTTGCTGATCGCGGCGCGCGAGAGCCTCACCGACCAGTTCAAGAGCCTCGCCAACGACATCCTCGAGGAAAAGGCCAAGCGCTTCACCGAGCAGAACCAGGCGAACATCGGCCAGATCCTCGACCCGCTGCGCGTCAAGCTGCAGGAATTCCAGGGCAAGGTCGAGCAGGTCTACGTGCAGGAGGGCAAGGACCGCAGCGCGCTGGCCGAGCAGGTGCGCCAGCTGATGGAGCTCAACCAGTCGCTCTCCCAGGACGCGAAGAACCTCACGCGCGCGCTGAAGGGGTCGAGCAAGGCGCAGGGCAACTGGGGCGAGCTGATCCTCGAACGGGTGCTGGAAGCCTCGGGCCTGAGGAAGGGCGAGGAGTACGATGTGCAGGAAAGCCACACGCGCGACGACGGCTCGCGCGCGCAGCCCGACGTCGTGATCCACCTGCCGGAGGACCGCCACCTGGTCGTCGACGCCAAGGTGTCGCTGACCGCCTACGAGGACTATGTAACCGCGGAGGACGAGGGCGAGCGCAACGCCGCGGCGAAGCGCCACCTGGACTCGGTGCGCGCGCACATCAAGGGGCTGTCGGAGCGCAACTACCAGGACCTGTACGGCCTGAAGTCGCTCGATTTCGTGCTGATGTTCGTGCCGGTCGAGCCCGCCTTCATGCTCGCGGTGACGCACGACCGCGAGCTCTTCATGGACGCGTGGCAGAAGAACGTGCTGCTGGTGAGCCCGTCGACGCTGCTCTTCGTCGTGCGCACGGTGGCCCACCTGTGGCGCCAGGAGGCGCAGAACCGCAACGCGCAGGACATCGCGAAGCGCGGCGCGGAGCTCTACGACAAGCTGGTCGGCTTCGTCGAGGACCTGGAATCGGTCGGCAACCGGCTTGAGCAGGCGCAGAAGGCCTACCACGCCGCGCACAACAAGCTCGCGAGCGGGCGCGGCAACGTGATCCGGCAGGCGGAGATGCTGAAGCAGCTCGGCGTGAAGCCGACGAAGGCGCTCCCCGGGACGATGGTCGAGGCGGCCACCGATGGCGACGACGCGGCCGCGCCGGCCGTTACGGATCAGCACGCGGCCGAGATGCGATAGACGCGCGCCTCCCACGGCGCGAGGCTCAGCGCGTGCCGCGGGCCGTGCGGCGCGACGGCGCGGTTCGCCAGCAGCAGGTCGCGGGATTCGAGCGCGAAGCCCGCGTGGCGGAAGGTCGCGGTGCTGCCCGTGAGGTTGCAGATCACGGCGATGCGTTCGTCGCCCTCGCCGCGGGTGTAGGCGTAGATGCGCGTGCTGCGGGGTGCGAGCGCGCCGTAGCGGCCATGGATCAGCGTGGGCTCGCGCCGGCGCAGCGCTATCAGCGCGCGGTAATGGTGGAGCACCGAGCCGGGGGCGGCCTGCTGGCGGGCGACGTTGGCGGTCCGGTAATCCTGGTGCGCCGCGAGCCACGGCGTGCCGGTCGTGAAGCCGCCGTGCGGGCCGTCGTCCCAGGGCATGGGCGTGCGCGAGGTGTCGCGGCCGGTGCGGCGCATCTCGTCGAGGATCGCGTCCTCGCTCATGCCTGAGGCGCGCATCTCGGCGATGCGGTTGTGCGCGAAGCTGTCGCGGAATTCGGTCAGACTCGCGAATGCGGCGTTGGCGAGGCCCAGCTCCTGCCCCTGGTAGATGAAGGGCGTGCCCTCCATCAGGAAGTACATCGTCGCGAGTGCGGTGGCGCTTTCACGCGGGAAGCGTTGCGGATCGCCCCAGCGCGAGACGACGCGCGGCAGGTCGTGGTTCTCGAGGTATAGCGCGTTCCAGCCGCGGCCGTGCAGCGCGGTCTGCCAGCGGCCGAGGATGCGCTTCAGCGCGCGCACGTCGAGCGCCGCCTGCGGGGCGTTCGACCACAGATGCCAGTGCTCGAACTGCAGGATCATCGACAGGCGCGCACGCGTCGTCCCGACCCATTCCTCGGCCGCGTCCGGGCCGATGCCGTTGGCCTCGCCGACGGTCATCGCGTCGCGTCCGGCGAGCGTCTCGCGACATAGCTCGTCGATGTAGTCGAGGATGCCGGCGACGTTCATGTGGAAGGGGTAGGCGGCGACCTGCGCGAGGCCCTGCGGATTGGGCATGTCGGGCAGTCCCGGCGCCTTGCGGATGTGGGTGATCGCGTCGATGCGAAAGCCGTCCACGCCCTTGTCCAGCCACCAGCGCATCATCGCGTGGATCGACGCACGCACGGCCGGGTTCTCCCAGTTCAGGTCGGGCTGGCGGCGGGTGAAGAGGTGCAGGTACCACTGGTCGGTCGCGGCGTCGTGTTCCCAGGCGGGGCCGCGGAAGATGCTCTCCCAGTTGTTCGGCGGGCCGCCGTCGCGCCCGTCGCGCCAGATGTACCAGTCGCGCTTAGGGTTGTCGCGCGAGGCGCGCGATTCGACGAACCACGGGTGTTCGTTGCTGGTGTGGTTGATGACGAGGTCGAGGATCACGCGCATGCCGCGGCGATGGGCGTCGACGAGCAGGCGGTCGAAGTCGGCCAGGGTGCCGAACTCGTCCATGATCGCGCAGTAGTCCGAGATGTCGTAGCCGTTGTCGTCGTTGGGCGAGCGGTAGATCGGGCATAGCCACAGCGTGTCGACGCCGAGCCAGTGCAGGTAGTCGAGGCGCGCGAGGATGCCCGGCAGGTCGCCGATGCCGTCGCCGTCGGTGTCCATGAAGCTGCGCGGATAGATCTGGTACACGACCGCGCGTTGCCACCATTTGTCGTCCATCGTGCCGCTCCTCGCGCATCGCGTGATGCCAGTCTGCCGCAGCCGCACGAACATCTCCGTGCAATAAGGCAGGGATGGTATGTGCGTTCGCGGCTAGAGTGATGCGAGGGATGGTCCTGAGCGATCTGACCCGGCAACGAAGAACCGTTCGGGCTGAGCCTGTCGAAGCCCTTCAATCGCCCTTCGACGGGCTCAGAGCGAACGGTTGGTCTCGATTGCCGCCTTGATGACGACGAACGGAGGCCGGATCATGGAAGCGACGAGTCCGAAACTGCGCGGCGTGAACCTCGGCAGCTGGCTGCTGCTCGAGAAGTGGATGGTCCCGAGCCTGTTCGAGGGGCTGGCCGCCACCGACGAGACGACCTTCTGCGCCGAACTGGGGCCGGTCGCCGCGACCGAGCGCCTGCGCGTGCACTGGAACCGCTGGGTCACGCGCGAGGACTTCGCGTGGATCGCCGAGCGCGGCCTCAACGCAGTGCGCATCCCCTACGGGCACTGGATCTTCGGGCCGGATTACCCCTGGCACCGCGCTTACGGTGAACACCGCCATCCCTTCGCCACCGGCGGCATCGAGGTGCTCGACCGCGCGATGGACTGGGCGCAGGAGTTCGGCATCCGCGTGATGCTGGACCTGCACGCCGCGCCCGGCTGCCAGAACGGTTTCGACAATGGCGGGATCATGGGGGTGTGCGAGTGGCACACGCAGCCCGACTACCTCGAACATGCACTGTCCGTGCTCGAACGCATTGCCGCGCGCTACAGCAGTCACCCGGCGCTGCACGCGATCGAGTGCCTCAACGAGCCGCGCTGGGACGTGCCGACCGACTACCTGAAGGACTTCTACCTCGCCGCCTACGAGCGCATCCGCAAGCACTGCCCGGCCGAGCGCGTCGCGGTGGTGTTCCACGACGGTTTCCGCTCCTTCCGAGAGTACGTCGGTTTCATGCAGGCGCCCGAGTACCGCAATGTGATCTTCGACCTGCACCGCTACCAGTGCTTCGACCGCCGCGATATCGACTCCGACATCTTCGCCCACATGGGCAAGGCCGGCGGCGAGTGGCGCGAGGAGGCCGACGCGATCAATGCCGAGCTGGGCCTGCCCGCGGTGTGCGGGGAATGGAGCCTGGGGCTCGATCTGCGCGTGGTCTCGCTGTGGGCCGAGGGGCCGTTCAACCATGCGCTGGAGCACATGGACGAGTTCCAGCAGACCGTCGCCAACCGCGGCTACGCGGCGGCTCAGTTGCTGGCGTTCGAGAAGTATCTCGGCTGGTTCTTCTGGAGCTACAAGACGGAGACGACGCCGGCGTGGTGCTTCCGCGACTGCGTCGAGCGCGGCTGGCTACCGTCCGACTTCCGCTGAGCCGGTGACGGGGGCAGGGCTCGCGGCGGGGACGCTCCCGTCGCTGCCCGCCTTCAGTTCGGGCGTCCCGACGCGGTGCAGTTCCAGCTTGCGGTGGAAGTGTCGCTCGAGGCCGCCGTGGCGCATCACCGACAGCACCGTCATGTCGGGCATTTCGCGGTGCATCATCTCCAGGATGCCGGCCTCGCCCTTGGCGTCGAAGGCGTCGGTCGTGTCCTCGAGGAACACCCAGGCGGGCCGTTGCAGGAAGAGCCGCGCCGTGCTCAGTCGCTGCTGCGCGCGCAGCGGCAGCACGTGGTTCCAGTCGTCGGATTCGTCCAGGCGCGGGGCGAGCCAGTCGATGCCCGCGCATTCGAGCGCGCGGTGCAGCTCTGGCGTCGGGTAGCGCTCGGGCGGGTGCGGGTAGCACAGCATGGCGCGCAGCGTGCCGGTCGGCAGGAAGGGGCGCTGCGGCAGGAAAACCATTTCCGGGCCTTCGGGCAGGCGGATCTCGCCGCTGCCCCACGGCCACAATCCCGCCACCGCCTTGAACAGCGCCAGGGTCACGTGCGCGTCGCCGACGATCAGGATGCGCTCGCCGCGCCGCACGCGCAGTTCCAGGCCGCGCAGCAGCGGCTCGCCGGTCTGGGTGTCCAGCGACAGGCCGCACAGATGCAGCTCGGGCTTGGTCGAATGGCCGATCCTGATGCGTGCGGGCTCGCCCTGATGGTCGATGACGTCGAGTCGCAGCATGTCGTCGTGCAGGTTCACGACGCGGCCCGCCGAGGTGCGCCACATCGCGATCTCGCCCAGCTTGTCGATCGGCCAGGACAGCGCCGACGCCAGCCGCTCGAAGGCCTGTGCCGCCTGCATCAGGCCGCCCAGCGTCAGGGCACCGGCGATGAACTGCGGCGCCGCGACGAGGATGGGGAAGATCGGCATCAGGTTGCCGTACGCGGTCGAGAACGACACGATGCCGAGGTAGGCGAAGGTCTGCCGGTTCCAGCCGCGCGCGACGTCGCCGAAGAGCTGCACGGCGCTGCGCCGCTCCATGCGTTCGCCGTGCGTCAGCGCGATCGCCTCGGCGTTCTCGCGCGCCCGCGCGAGGCTGAAGCGCAGGTTGGCCTCCACGCTCTGCAGGCGGTTCGTCGCGCGCACGAGCGGGCGGCCGAGCAGGTAGCCGATCGCCGCGCCGCCTCCCGCGTAGGCGAAGGCCAGCAGCACCATGTAGCCGGGCACCTCGAACTCGCTGCCGGGAATCGGCGCGCTGCCCGACACTTCCGCGAGGATCGCGATGAAGGCCCAGCCGACGAGCAGCGAATAGGTCAGCGAGTGCGCGAGACTGATCGCCGCCTCGGTGGAGATGCGGATGTCCTCGGCGATGCGCTGGTCGGGGTTGTCGTGCTCGCCTTTCAGGAACTGCAGGCGGTAATGGCGCGAGCGTGTCATCCACTGGTCGACCAGGTTCGCCGTGAGCCAGCGCCGCCAGTCCAGCTGCAGCCAGCGCTTGACATGCATGTGCAGCGCGGTGACGCCCATCGTCAGCGCGAGGATCAGCGCGAAGACGAGGATCTGCTGCAGCAGCGCATCCAGCGAGCGCGCTTCCAGCGCATCGAAGAACGCGCGGTTCCAGTAGCTCGTCCACATCACCAGCGCCACCTGGCTCAGCGTCAGGGCAAGGAGGAGCAGCGTCGCGGCGCCGATCTTCCAGCGATGCTCGGACTTCCAGTAGGGCAGCGCGAGGCGGGCGAACCGTCGCACCGCATGGCCGGGGGAGGGGGGGCGGGATTCCGGCGGCAACTCGGCGGGGATCATCGGCCGTCTCCCCGTGCGTCCGGCGGGTGCGATCCCGACGTGGCGGCGATCTGGCCGCGGCGGCGCGTGCAGGGGGCCGTGTACGGGCACCGCCCTGCCGCTTCGCCGGCAAGCATCGCTGCAACGATCATCTGGCGACCCCCGTCACGTGAAAGTATTGTTGCAATGCCTAGACTATCTCATTCGGGCGCAAGAGCACCGTGATCTAAGTAGCAGGGGGCCGGAAGGCCGTGCGCCCGCAGTGTCGCTCGCGCTTCGTCATGGAGGTGAACATGCAGCTCGCGGTGATGTCCTTCAACATCCGCTGTGCCTCGGCGCCGGACGGCGAGCACGCGTGGTCGCAGCGCAAGGGGCTGGTGGTCGAGCGCATCCGCGCCTTCGACCCCGATCTGCTGGGCCTGCAGGAGTGCCGCGACGATGAGCAGGCCGAATACGTGCGCGCCGCGCTGCCGGACTACGAATTCGTCGGCGTGCAGCGCGGCGGCGACGGCGACCCGGCGGTCGAGATGGCGCCGCTGCTATACCGCCGTGCGGCCTTCGAGGAACTCGCGCGCGGCCACTTCTGGCTCGCGGACGAACCGGACACGCCGGGGCGGCAGTCCTGGGGCGCGGCCTACCCGCGCACCGCGAGCTGGGTGAGGCTCGCGCCGCGCGACGGCAGCGGGCGCCGCCTCACCTTCCTCAATACGCACTTCGACTACGAGGGCACGTCACGCGAGGAGTCGGCGCGCCTGTTGCGGGACCGGGTGCAGGCGCTGCCGCAGGACGAGGGGGTGGTCGTCACCGGCGACTTCAACGCCGAACGCGACTCGGTGACCTTCCGCGAGCTCACCGCCGGCAGTGCGCTGCGCGAGGTGCTGCAGGAAGCGGGTGCGGCGGTCGGCACCTATCACGACTACGGCCGCGCGCCCGTGCGCGAGGCGATCGACTGGATCCTCGCCTCGCCGCAGTTTCGCACCGTGGCGGCCGGCGCGGACACCTGGCACTCGGGCCGGCTTTATCCCTCCGACCATTTCCCGGTCACGGCGCGGCTCGCGTTCAGCCGTCCGGGAGCGGAGCTGGTGTAGTGGTGCGTTCTCAATGAGGCATGGCCATTCCCCGGCACCTCCTCGCGGTTGGAGCTCGCAAGGCGCGATTAGCAGGTTCCTTCCCCTTCAAGGGGAAGGACAGGATGGGGATGGGTTTCTTGCAGACGCTGCGGAGTCCACCCATCCCCACCCCAACCCTCCCCTTGAAGGGGAGGGAGCCACGTTGTGCCAACTAACCGGCGATGAGCCGCAGCGACGCGGCGTCGTGCAGCCAGGTGTCGTCGAAGAACGTCACCGTGCCGCTGGCGAGGTCGTGCTTGCCGCCGATGATGCCCACCTTGCCGGCGGCGATCAGGCGCTCGAGGATGGGGCTGCGGTTCACGATCGAACGCACCGAGCGGCGCACGTTCAGGTCGGCCACGTTCTCGACGAACGCGGCGTTCTTCGAATTGCGCTGCGCCGGATCCGGGGTCTGGCTCTCTTCATAGACGGCCGGCTGAATCTTCGACAGCAGCTCGGTGAGGTTGCCCAGTTCGACGTGGTCGCACGCGCCCTTGATGGCGCCGCACGAGGTGTGCCCGAGCACCACGATGAGCTTCGATCCGGCCACGTGGCAGGCGAATTCGAGGCTGCCGATGATGTCGGTGTTGATCACGTTGCCGGCGATGCGCAC
The DNA here is from genome assembly GCF_045689615.1 of Aromatoleum evansii. Taxonomy (NCBI): domain Bacteria; kingdom Pseudomonadati; phylum Pseudomonadota; class Betaproteobacteria; order Rhodocyclales; family Rhodocyclaceae; genus Aromatoleum; species Aromatoleum evansii. The sequence continues at coordinate 4,976,335 of NZ_CP141259.1, read as the reverse complement.
GGAGAAGATGTCGCCGAGGCCCTGGTCGAAGATGAGCTCGGCCGAGGTGCGGCTATCGATGCAGCTCACGACGGTGGCGAACGGCCACTGGCCGTCGCGCGTCTCGTTGGCTTGCTGCAACAGGTCGCGGCTCGCGCGCAGGTTGTTGACGAAGCGTGCGTTGCCCTCCCTGAGGAACTGCAGGGCAAGTGCAGGGGTGACGCTGGCCTGGGTTTCGGACGTATGGGTTTTCATGGAGGGGCGCAGTTCGCCTTCAGATGATTGACGTTGGTCGGGATGTTAGCGATGGGTGAAAATAATTAATAATCGATATTCATGATGATGTGCATCGATAAAACTCTATGAATGCGACCTTCCGCCAGCTGCGCCTCTTCCTTGCGCTCGCCGAGCACGGCAGCGTTACCGCCGCCGCCGAGGCCTGCCACGTCACGCAGCCCACCGTGTCGATGCAGCTGCGCGAGCTTGCCGAGGCCGTGGGCCTGCCGCTATACGAACAGATCGGCAAGCGCCTCTACCTCACCCCGGCCGGCGAGGCGCTGGCGGAAACCGCGCGGGCGATGCTCGACGAGTGGCTCGCGTTCGGGCAGACGATCGACTCGATGAAGGGGTTGGAGCGCGGGCGGCTGCGGGTGGCGCTGGTGAGCACCGCGAAGTACTTCGTGCCGCGCCTGCTGGGCAGTTTCTGCGCGGAGCACCCGAACATCGACATCTCGCTCGAAGTGCTCAACCGCGACGGCGTGGTCGCCCGTCTGCGCGAGAACCGCGACGACCTCTACATCATGTCGATGCCGCCGGAGAACCTCGACCTCGAACGTCACGCCTTCCTGCCCAATCCGCTGGTCGTGATCGCCTCCGAGGGGCACCCGCTGGCCGGACGGCGGATCGAACTCATCGACCTTGGCGGCGAGCGCTTCATCCTGCGCGAGCGCGGCTCCGGCACGCGCCTCGCTTGCGATGCGCATTTTGCGCGCAACGCCTTCGTCCCGCGGGTGCGCCTCGAACTCGGCAGCAACGAAGCGATCAAGCAGGCCGTCGCGGGCGGCCTGGGCCTCGCGGTGATCTCGCGTCACGCCCTGGGCGCACGGCCCGCGGACGACCAGCTCGCGATCCTCGACGTTGCCGGTTTCCCGCTCCAGTCGAGCTGGTTCACGCTGTACCCGCGCGGCAAGCGCCTCTCGCCGGTCGCGACGGTGTTCCTGCAACACCTCGAACGCACCGCGCGCGAATGGAGCGAACGGCGCGACCGGCGCTGACGCCTACCGCACGCGATCCTGACGGCATCGGCCGCGGGTCGCCGCCGCGCGATGTCATGTGTCTGTAACACGCCCAACATGTTCGTGTAACGCGCGCCCTCCAGCATGACGACCTGTCTTCCACATACCGGAGCAAGTCCGATGGTTGTTCGCAAGTCTCTCGCCCTGTCCTCGCTGCTGCTCGCCGTGGCTGGCACCGTCCATGCCGAAACCCTGATCAAGGTCGACGGTTCGAGCACGGTCTATCCGATCTCCGAGGCCGTCGGCGAGGAGTTCCAGAAGGCCAGGAAGAACGCCGTCAAGGTCACGATCGGCATCTCCGGCACGGGCGGCGGCTTCAAGAAATTCTGCCGCGGCGAGACCGACGTCTCGAACGCCTCGCGCCCGATCTCGAAGAAGGAGATGGAGGCCTGCGCCCAGGCCGGCATCAAGTACATCGAGTTGCCCGTCGCCTACGACGCGATCACCGTCGTGGTGAACAACGACAACACCTGGCTCAAGGAAGTGAAGGTCGAGGAACTGAAGGCCATGTGGGAGCCGGCAGCCCAGGGCAAGATCGCGAAGTGGAGCGACGTCAATCCCGCCTGGCCCGACCAGCCGCTCGCGCTGTACGGCCCTGGCGCCGATTCGGGCACCTTCGACTACTTCACCGACGCCATCAACGGCAAGGAGAAGGCGAGCCGCGGCGACTTCACCGCATCCGAGGACGACAACGTGCTCGTGCAGGGCGTGTCGCGCAACAAGGGCGGCCTCGGCTACTTCGGCCTGGCCTACTACCTCGAGAACAAGTCCAAGCTGCGTGCGGTGCCGGTCGTTGCCAAGGGCGCGTCCGCGGGCGTCGCGCCGGGCTTCGATACCGTGATGGACGGCAGCTACCAGCCGCTGGCGCGTCCGATCTTCATCTACGTCAGCGCAAAGGCCGCCGCAGAGAAGCCCGAGGTCAAGGAGTTCGTCGAGTACTACCTGAAGAACGCGCCGCAACTGGTCAAGGAAGTGAAGTACGTGCCGCTGTCGGCGGCCGACTACACCCACGGCATGAACAACTTCGCCAAGGGCAAGACGGGCACCGCCTTCGGCGGCACGCCGGAAGTCGGCATCAAGGTCGCCGAACTGCTCAAGCGCGACCCGAAGGAATAAGCGCCCGGGCCGCCCTGCGGGGCGCCCCCATCGCTGCGAGCCGGGACGAGAGTCCCGGCTCTTATTTTTTGCGGCGAATCGTTTGCTGGCCTGCGCTTCTCCGTTTCGGGCAAGGCGAGTCCGCGTTGGTGCACCACCGCATCAAAATTTCTTGACACTCAATCAATGAAACGTATGATTCAAACAACTGTTTGATTCATACGTTTCATCATGCGCGCTCCCAGCGACCGACAACCCGCCCCCGAAACCCGCGACCGCATCCTCGATGCGGCCGAGGCCCTGTTCGTCGAACACGGCTTCGAGGCGACGACGATGCGCATGATCACGAGCCGCGCGGATGCCAACATCGCGGCGGTGAATTACCACTTCGGCAGCAAGGATGCGCTGATCCAGGAGGTGTTCAGGCGCCGCCTCACCGAGCTCAACCGGCGGCGCCTGGCGGTGCTCGACCGGCTGGAGGCGGAGGCGCAGGGTGCGCCCCTCAAGCCCAGCCGCATCGTCGAGGCCTTCTTCGGCACCGCGCTGGAGATGGCAGCGGATACCGCGCACGGCGGTCACACCTTCATGCGCCTGCTTGGTCGAACCTATACGGAACCCAACGGCTTCGTGCGCCAGTTCCTCGCCGAGGAATACGCAGAGGCGGTCGAGCGCTTCCTCGCCGCGCTGTACCGCGCGCTGCCCGACGTGCCGCGCGAGGAAATCCTGTGGCGCTTCCATTTCATGATGGGGGCGATGTCCTACGCGATCGCCGGCACCGATGCGCTGCAACTCTTTGCTGGCACGTTCGACGACGCCGACCCGGAGCGGCTGCTGCCGCGCCTGATGTCCTTCCTGCTCGGCGGGCTGCGTGCGCCGCTGCCGGGGCAGGGCGTGCCGGGCGAGAACGGAAAGGGTGCGCACCGCACCCAATGAACCGAATGCGGACCGGTCCCGGAATGACGCGCGACGCAGATCGCGCCGGGGCGGATCCTGAACGATAGAGGAGACGACAATGATCTGGTGGTTCATCGCTTTGCTCCCTCCCTTGGCAATCGCGCTCGCCTACGGGCGAGCGCCCCTTTTTGCCTGGGCAGGGGTCGGGTTGGGCTGGCTGGCGGCGGCCGGCTGGGCCGGGGGCTGGTCGCCGGCGGCGATTACTGCGGCGCTGGCGGTATTCGCGGGCGTGATGGCGCTCTTCCTGCTGCGGCCCGTGCGCCGCGCTCTGGTCACTGCGCCGATCTTCCGCGCCTTCCGCGCGGCGCTGCCGTCGATGTCGCAGACCGAGCGTGATGCGCTGGAGGCGGGCACGGTGTGGTGGGAGGGCGAGCTCTTCCGCGGTGCGCCGACGTGGGCCAAGCTGCTCGATTACCCGTGGCCCACGCTCACGCCCGAGGAGCGCGCCTTCCTCGATAACGAGACCTCCGAGCTGTGCCGGCTCACCAATGACTGGCAGGACAACCTGCGCCAGGATCTCTCGCCCGAGGTGTGGCAGTACATCAAGGACAAGGGCTTCCTAGGCATGATCATCCCGAAGGAGTATGGCGGGAAGGGCTTCTCGGCCTATGCCCACTCCCAGGTCGTGACCAAGCTGTCGACGCGCGCCTCGGCGCCGGCGATCACGGTGATGGTGCCGAACTCGCTCGGCCCCGCGGAGCTGCTGCTGCACTACGGCACGCCGGAGCAGAAATCCCATTATCTGCCGCGGCTCGCGAAGGGGCTGGAAATTCCGGCCTTTGCGCTGACCAGCCCGTGGGCGGGCTCCGACGCGGCGTCCATCCCCGACGCGGGCGTCGTGTGCAAGGGCTTGTGGCAGGGGCGCGAGGTGCTCGGCATGCGCGTCTCGTTCGACAAGCGCTACATCACGCTCGCCCCGGTATGCACGGTGTTCGGGCTGGCCTTCCGCCTCTACGACCCGGACGGCCTGCTCGGCAGCGAGCCGGATCTCGGCATCACCTGCGCGCTGGTGCCGGCCGATCACCCCGGCGTGGACACCGGCCGTCGCCACTTCCCGCTCAACGGCATCTGGATGAACGGGCCGGTGCGCGGCACTGACGTCTTCATGCCGCTCGACTTCATCATCGGCGGGCCGAAGATGGCCGGGCAGGGCTGGCGCATGCTGATGGAGTGCCTCGCGGCGGGCCGCTCGATCTCGCTGCCCGGTTCCAACACCGGCATGCAGAAGATGACGGCGCGCGCCGTTGGTGCCTATGCGCGCGTGCGCTACCAGTTCAAGACCGCCATCGGCCGCTTCGAGGGCGTCGAGGAGGCGCTCACTCGCATCGGCGCGAACACCTATCTCAGCGACGCGGCGCGCGTGATGACGGCCGGGGCGGTGGATCTCGGCGAGAAGCCCTCGGTGGTGTCCGCGATCGTGAAGTACCACGTCACCGAGCGGGCGCGCCAGACCGTCAATGACGGCATGGACGTGATCGGCGGCAAGGGCATCTGCCTCGGGCCGCAGAACGTCCTCGGTCGCGCCTACCAGCAGATCCCGGTCGGCATCACGGTCGAGGGCGCGAACATCCTCACGCGCAGCCTGATCCTCTTCGGCCAGGGCGCGATCCGCTGCCATCCCTACGTGCTCGACGAGATGCACGCCGCGCAGGGCAACGCGCTCGCGGCCTTCGACACGGCCCTGTGGGGCCACGTCGGCTACACGGTGTCGAACGCCGCGCGCGCGCTGGTGATGGGCCTCACCGGCTCGCACTTCGTCGGCGTGCCCGACAACATTGCCCCCGAGACGCGGCGCTATTACCAGCAGCTCACGCGCTTCTCGGCGGCGTTCGCCTTCATTTCCGATATCTCGATGGGCACGATGGGCGGTGCGCTGAAGCGCAAGGAGAAGCTCTCCGCGCGCCTGGGCGACATCCTGTCGCTGATGTACCTCGCCTCCGCGGTGCTGCGCCGCTACGAGGCCGAAGGCCGCCAGGCCGCCGACGCGCCGCTGATGCACTGGGCGATCTGGGACTGCATGTTCAAGGCGCAGAACGCCTTCGAGGGCGTGATCGCGAACTTCCCGAACAAACTCTTCGCGACGCTCCTGCGCCGCATCGTGGTGTTCCCGCTCGGGCGGCCCTATGTCGTGCCGTCGGACCAGCTCGGCCACGAGGTCGCCAAGCTGCTGATCGCGCCGTCGGCGACGCGCGACCGGCTGACCTCCGACGTGTATCTGCCGAGCGATCTCGAAGAACCGGTCGCGGCCGCCGAGGCCGCGCTCGCCGCGACGATCGCCGCCGAGCCGGTCGAGGCCAAGGTGCGCCAGGCGCAGAAGGAAGGCCGCTTCGTGCCGGGCCTGCTCGTGGGCGGCGGTGTCGATGCGCTGTGGCAGCGCGCCTTCGACGCGGGCGTGATCACCGCCGACGAGTTTGCGCTGCTCCAGCGTCGCGGCGAGCTGCGCGACAAGGTGATCCGCGTCGATGACTTTCCCTACGACTTCGGCCTGCGTGACGCGCTCGGCGTGATCGCGTCGCAGTCGCCCGCGACGGTGAAGGCTGCTGCATGACCCGCGACATCTTCATCATCGACGGCGCACGCACGCCCTTCCTCAAGTCGCGCAACACGCCGGGGCCGTTCGCGGCCTCGGACCTCGCGACCGCGGCCGGCGCCGCGCTGCTCGCGCGCCAGCGTTTCGCGCCGGACGAACTCGACGAGGTGATCCTCGGCTGCGCGAGCCCTTCGCCCGACGAGGTCAACATCGGCCGCGTCGTCGCGCTGCGCATGGGCTGCGGGCAGAAGGTGCCGGGCTGGACCGTGATGAGGAACTGCGCCTCCGGCATGCAGGCGCTCGATTCGGCGATCGCGAACATCCAGGCCGGACGCTCGGATCTCGTGCTCGCGGGCGGCGTCGATGCCCTGTCGCGCGCACCGCTGCTGCTCTCCGACGCGATGGTGCGCTGGCTCTCGGGCTGGTACGCGACGAAGACCGTCGGCGACAAGCTCGGCGCGCTGCGCCGCTTCAGGCGCGGCTACCTCGCACCGGTGATCGGCATCATGAAGGGGCTCACCGACCCCATCGTGGGCCAGCTGATGGGCCAGACCGCCGAGAACCTCGCGCACCGCTTCGGCATCTCGCGCGCCGAGATGGACACCTTCGCCGCGCGCAGCCACGCCCACGTGCTGGCGGCGCGCGAGGCCGGGCATTTCCATGAGATCGTGCCGCTGATCGACCGCGACGGCACCGTGTACGCCGACGACGACGGCGTGCGCGCCGACTCCACGCCGGAGAACCTCGCCAAGCTCAAGCCCTTCTTCGACCGCAAGTACGGCCGCGTGACCGCCGGCAACAGCTCGCAGATCACCGACGGTGCGGCGTGGCTGATCCTCGCGTCCGCGGAAGCGGTCGAACGCCACGGCCTCGTGCCGCTCGGGCGCATCGCCGACAGCCAGTGGGCGGGCCTCGACCCCGCGCAGATGGGCCTCGGCCCGGTGCACGCCGCGACGCCTATCCTGCGGCGCCACGACCTCGCGCTCGCCGACATCGACGCGTGGGAGATCAACGAGGCCTTCGCGGCGCAGGTGATCGCCTGCCTGCGGGCCTGGGACGACGCGGACTATTGCCGCGACGAACTCGGACTCGACGATGCCTTCGGCCGCCTCGACGAGGCGAAGCTCAACCTCGACGGCGGCGCAATCGCGCAGGGCCACCCGGTCGGCGCCAGCGGCGCGCGCATCGTGCTGCATCTGCTGAACGTGCTGCGCCGGCAGGGCCTTAAGCGCGGCATCGCCAGCATCTGCATCGGCGGCGGGCAGGGCGGCGCGATGCTGGTGGAGGCGCTGTGATGAGCGAATTCAAGCATCTGGTGCTCGCGCGCAAGGGGGACGAGTCGGGTCTCGCATGGCTCTATCTCGACCGCGCCGGCGCAAGCGCCAACACCCTGTCGCGCGAACTGCTCGACGAACTCGCCGCGGTGTTCGCGCAGCTCGAAGCGGATCCGCCCAAGGGGCTGATCATCGCCTCGGCGAAGCCGGCCGGTTTCGTTGCCGGCGCGGATATCGAGGAGTTCACGCGCATCGACTCGGCGCAGGGCGCGCGCGATCTCGTGCAGCGCGGCTGGGAGCTTTTCAACTGGCTCGCGCGCCTGAAATTCCCGACGGTCGCGCTGATCCGCGGCCATTGCCTCGGCGGCGGGCTGGAGCTTGCGCTGGCATGCCGCTACCGCATCGTCGTAGATGAGCCCGGCACCAAGCTCGCGCTGCCCGAGGTGATGCTGGGCATCGTGCCCGGCTGGGGCGGCATGAAGCGCCTGCCGGAGCTGATCGGGCCGGCCGCGGCGCTCGACATGATGCTCACCGGCAAGAGCCTCGATGCGCGTCGCGCGCAGAAACTGGGCCTCGCCGATGCCTGCGTGCCGACGCGCGTGATGGAGAACGCCGCGCGCATGCTGGTGCTGTCCGGCCAGCCGCCGCGTGCGCTGCCCCTCGTGCAGACGCTGCTGAACGGCCCGCTGAAGGCGCTCGTCGCGAACAAGGCACGCGCGCAGGTCGCGGCGAAGGCGCGACGCGAGCATTACCCGGCGCCCTACGCGATCCTCGACATCTGGCAGAAGCACGGCGGCAACGCGCTCGCGGTGCCGGCCGACGACCCGGCCTCGCTGGAGGCGATCTTCCGCTCGCCGACCGCGAAGAACCTCGTGCGCGTGTTCTTCCTGCAGGAGCGGCTGAAGGGCTTCGGAAAAGACTCGGACTTCGCGCCGCGCCACGTGCATGTCGTCGGCGCCGGCGTGATGGGTGGCGACATCGCCGCGCTGTGCGCGTGGGCCGGCATGACGGTGACGCTGCAGGACCAGTCGGTCGAACGCATCGCCCCGGCCGTCGCGCGCGCAGCCAAGCTCTTCGAGCGCAAGACGCGCGGCGAGCAGCGCCAGGTGCGCTTCGCGCTCGACCGGCTGATCCCCGATCCGGCCGGCCACGGCGCGGCGCGGGCCGACCTCGTGATCGAGGCGATCTTCGAGAACCTCGACGCCAAGCGTGCGCTGTTCGCCGAGATCGAGCGGCGCGCGAAGCCCGAGGCGGTGCTCGCGACCAACACGTCGAGCCTGCGCATCGAGGATATCGCTACCGGATTGACGGCCCCGCGCCGGCTCGTCGGCATCCACTTCTTCAACCCGGTCGCGCTGATGCCGCTGGTCGAGGTGGTGCGCGGGGAACAGTCGGACGACGAGGCGCTGCGGCGCGCGGCGGCCTTCGTGCGCCGCCTCGACAAGCTGCCGCTGCCGGTGAAGAGCGCGCCGGGTTTCCTCGTGAATGCGGTGCTGGGCCCCTACATGCTGGAGGCACTGCGCTGCGTCGAGGAGGGCATCGCGCCGGAGACGATCGACGCCGCGCTGGTCGCGTTCGGCATGCCGATGGGGCCGGTCGAGCTGGTCGATACGGTCGGTCTCGACATAGCGGTCGCTGCCGGCAAGGCGCTGGCCGGTGTGGGCGCCGAGCCGCCGCCGAAGCTGATGGCGCTGGTCGCCGCCGGGCAGCTCGGCCGCAAAAGCGGGCAGGGCTATTACCGCTGGGCCGAGGGCAAGGCGCAGAAGGCTGCGGCCGGGACGATTCCTGTCGGGCTGGCCGAGCGCATCCTTGCGCCGCTGATCTCCGCAGCGCGCCGCTGCGTCGAGCAGGGGGTGGTCGCGGATGCCGATCTGGCCGATGCCGGAATCATTTTCGGAACGGGCTTCGCCCCCTTCACGGGCGGCCCGCTGTATCATTCCCCGGAAGTGGGGAAAGGGCCGTCCGATGCGGTTCCGGCCGGACCGCAGAATGCCGTTGTCCATCCAGCGTGAGCGCAAGGGGAGTCTGATGAGCGAAGCCGCGACCGAGCCGGTGAAACTACCCGAGAACAAGCAGCCGGCCTTGCGCGTGATGCCGATGCCGGCCGACCTGAATCCGTCAGGCGACGTCTTCGGCGGCTGGATCATGGCGATGGTCGACATCGCCGGTGCGATTCCCGCGCACCGCCGAGCGCGTTGTCGTACCGCGACCGTGGCGGTGAACTCCTTCGTGTTCAAGCAGCCCGTGTCGGTCGGCGACCTTGTAAGTTTTTATGCCGAAGTAGTGTCCGTCGGGCGCACTTCGATCACTGTAGACGTCGAGGTGTATGCCGAGCGCGACCCCGAGAACCCGGTCGTCGTGAAGGTCACCGAGGCGACGCTGACGTATGTCGCGCTCGACGACAAGGGGCGCAAGCGGCCCGTTCCGCCTGCCTGAACTCCATTCGATGAATCTTGCGCGGCCCCGCGGTGCCGGGGGTCGCGCGTATCCGGGGAGACTGCGCTGCGGGTCCGGAATGTAGCGCCGAAGTTGCACAGACAAATCACGAGGAGATGAGACCCATGAAGAAAACGACGATCGCCCGCCTGCTGCCTGCCGCCCTGCTCGCACTCGGGTCCGGCGCGGCTTCGGCCGCCGGTTTCCAGTTGCTCGAGCAGAACGCCAGTGGCATCGGCAACGCCTATGCGGGTTCGGCCGCGGTGGCCGAGAACGCCAGCACGATCTTCTTCAACCCGGCGGGCATGACGCAGCTGCAGGCGCGCGAGGTTTCGCTGGGGATCTCGGCGGTGCGGCCGAGCTTTGAGTTCAAGGACAAGGGCTCGGTCGGCGGTGCTTTGTCCGGCAATGGCGACGATGCGGGCGACTGGGCGGCGATTCCCAATGCCTACCTGTCATGGGCGCTCGACAAGGATCTCTATCTGGGCGTCGGCTTCAGCGGTCCCTTCGGTCTCGTCACCGACTACGGTGACAGGTGGGTGGGCAGCGCACAGGCGAACAAGTTCGAGATCAAGACGATCAACATCAATCCTTCGCTTGCGTGGCGCGTCAATGACAAGGTGTCGCTGGGCGTCGGGGTTAACTGGCAGCGCATGGAGGCGGAGTACGAACGCATCATCGCAGTGTCGAACCTCGGTCCGGTGCCTCTGGCGTCCTCGACTGCGAAGCTGGAGGTCGACAACGACGCATGGGGCTGGAACGTCGGTGCATTGTTCACGCTGTCGCCGTCGACGAAGGTTGGCGTGTCCTACCGGTCGAAGGTCGATCACAAGCTCAAGGGTGATTTGAAAATTGCTGGGGGGGCCGCCCAGTTCGGCGCACTCGACCCTCGCCTTCAGACCGCAGATGCCAAGGTGGACGTTGAATTACCCGACACCTTCATCATTAGTACCACGCAAAAACTCAGCGACCGCTGGGAGATGCTTGGGGATCTGTCATGGACCGGTTGGAGCAGCGTGAAGGACGTTCCGATCGTGCGCGATTCGGGGCGAATTGCGGGCACCACCGCACAAACGCTCGAAGCTGATTTCAAGGATACGTGGCGCGTCGCGCTGGGCGCCAACTACCTCCTCAACGACGCCTGGAAGCTCAAGTTCGGCATCGCCTACGACCAGACGCCGGTGAAGGACAAGGAGCGCCGCCTCGTGTCGCTGCCCGACAACGACCGCACCTGGTTCTCCTTCGGTGGGCAGTGGAAGGTGAGCAAGAGCAACACGCTCGATCTGGGTGCGTCCTACCTCTACGTGCCCAAGACCAAGATCGACAACAACCAGCTCGCCGATGGCCGCGGCCGCGTGACCGGGGAGTATACGTCCAGCGTGTGGATCCTCGGCGCGCAGTATTCGATGGCGTTCTGACCTCGTGATGCGGGGGCGGCGGTCGCATTGCGCCGCTGCCCTTTTCGCGGCATCCGCCGCATCCATCCGCTAAAAAGAAGAATGCATCATCCACCGTGGGCCACGGCTGCGCCGACGGTATGTCATTAGCATTGACCGGAGAGTTGGCATGAGCAATTTCATCATCCGCAAGGTCGCGGTGCTCGGCGCGGGCGTGATGGGGGCGCAGATCGCCGCCCACTGCGCGAACGCCGATGTGCCGGTGCTGTTGTTCGACCTGCCGGCGAAGGACGGCAAGCCCAACGCGATCGTCGACAAGGCGCTCGCCGGCCTGAAGAAGCTCGATCCCGCGCCGCTGGCGGCGAAGGACCGGGCGGGATTCATCGACGCGGCGAACTACGGCGCCGACCTCGACAAGCTGCGCGAATGCGACCTCATCATCGAGGCAATCGCCGAGAAGATGGAGTGGAAGCTGGACCTGTACGCCAAGGTCGCGCCCTTCATCCGCCCGGACGCGGTCTTCGCCTCAAACACTTCGGGGCTGTCGATCAACCGCCTTGCCGAAGGGATGCCCGCCGCGCTGCGCGGGCGCTTCTGCGGCATCCATTTCTTCAATCCGCCGCGCTACATGTCGCTGGTCGAGCTGATCGCGACGCGGGACACGGAAGCCGCGATGCTCGACCAGCTCGAAAGCTGGCTGACGACGCGGCTCGGCAAATCCATCGTGCGTGCGAAGGACACGCCGAACTTCGTCGCCAACCGCGTCGGCGTGTTCTCGATCCTCGCGGTGATGCACCACACGGCGCGCCTCGGCTTGGGGTTCGACGAGGTCGACGGCCTCACCGGCCCGCTGATCGGGCGCCCCAAGAGCGCGACCTACCGCACCGCGGACGTCGTCGGCCTCGACACGCTGGCCCACGTCGTCGGCACGATGCAGGCGACGCTGCCCGACGATCCGTGGCATGCCCACTTCCGAGTGCCCGAGTGGCTGCAGGCGCTGATCGCGAAGGGCGCGCTGGGGCAGAAGACGCGCGCCGGCATCTACCGCAAGGAAGGCAAGCAGATCCAGGTGCTGGACCTGAAAACCGGCGACTACCGCCCGAGCGCGGGCGACGTGATCCCGGCGGTCGAGACGATGCTGAAGACGAAGGATCCGGTCGAGCGCTTCTCGCTGCTGGCGGCGAGCGAGCTGCTGGAGGCACAGTTTCTGTGGTCCATCTTCCGCGACGTGTTCCATTACTGCGCCGTGCATCTCGGGGACATCGCCGACAGCGCGCGCGACATCGATCTCGCGATGCGCTGGGGCTTCGGCTGGGCGCAGGGCCCGTTCGAGACCTGGCAGGCGGCCGACTGGAGCGAGATCGCGAAGGCGATCCAGCTCGACATCGACCATGGGCGCGCGATGGCGAAGGTGCCGCTGCCGGCCTGGGTGTTCGAGCGCAAGGGCGTGCATGAGGCGGGCGGTTCGTACTCCGCGACCGGGAACGCGCTCAAGCCGCGCCGCGACCTCCCGGTGTACAAGCGCCAGCTCTACCCCGAGCAGGTACTCGGCGAGGCGCCGGCCGAGCGCGGCGAGACGCTGTGGGAGAACGAAGGCGTGCGGCTGTGGACGCGCCCCGACCAGGATGCCCGCATCGGCATCCTGTCCTTCAGGTCGAAGCAGCACGCAATCGGCGACGAGGTGCTGGACGGCCTGCTGGAGGCGGTCGCGCGTGCCGAGACGGACCTTGACGGCCTCGTGCTGTGGCATCCCGCGCCGTTCGCGGTCGGCGCGAACCTGTACCAGGTCGTCGAGGCGTGCAAGGCCGGGAAGTTCGACATGCTCGAGCGCACGGTCGCGAAGTTCCAGCGTGCGTCGATGCGCCTGAAGCACGCGCAGGTGCCGGTCGTTGCGGCGATCCAGGGCCTGGCGCTGGGTGGCGGCTGCGAGTTCGCGATGCACTCGGCGCACCGCGTGTTGGCGCTGGAGAGCTACGTCGGCCTCGTCGAGGCGGGCGTCGGCCTGATCCCGGCCGGCGGCGGCAGCAAGGAGTTCGCGCTGCAGGCGCACTACCTCGCGCAGAAGGCCGCGGGCGGCGACGTCTTCCCCTTCATCCAGAACAGCTTCCAGACGGTCGCCATGGCGACCGTCGCGAAGAGCGCGCTGGAGGCGGTGCAGCTCGGTTTCGCGAAACCCACCGACGACGTCGTCTTCCACCCGCAGGAGCTGCTCTATGTCGGCATCCGCCGCGCCCGCGCGCTGGCGGAGTCGGGCTACCGCCCGCCGCTCGTGCAGCGTGCGGTGACGGTCGCGGGCAGGAACGGCATCGCGACCTGCGAGCTGATGCTGGTGAACATGGCCGAGGGCGGCTTCATCTCGCCCTACGACTACAAGGTCGCGAAGGCCGCGGCCACGGCGCTGTGTGGCGGCGAAGTGGAGACGAATTCGCGCGTGTCCGAGGAGTGGATCCTCGACGTCGAGCGTGCGCTGTTCGTCGATCTGCTGCGGCAGGAGAAGACGCAGCAGCGCATCGCACACACGCTCGAAACCGGTAAGCCGCTCAGGAATTGATGGGGATAAGGACATGAGCAGACAGATTCAGGAAGCCTATATCGTCGCCGCCACGCGCACGCCGGTCGCCAAGAGGAACGGGCTGTTCCGCAGCGTGCGGCCCGACGACATGCTCGCGCACGTGCTGGCTTCGGTCGTCGCGAAAGTGCCGGCACTCGACGCGCGGGAGATCGGCGACGTGATCGTCGGCTGCGCGATGCCGGAAGCCGAGCAGGGCATGAACGTCGCACGCATCGGCCTGCTGCTGGCGGGCCTGCCCGACACGGTGCCGGGGATCACGATCAACCGCTTCTGCTCGTCCGGGCTGCAGGCGGTCGCGGACGCCGCGGCGCGCATCCGGCTGGGCGAGGCAGACGTGATGATCGCCGCCGGCACCGAGTCGATGAGCGCGATGCCGCAGATCATGGGCAACAAGGTCAGCCTCAACCCGGCGATCTTCGCCAGGCAGGAGAACCTCGGCATCGCCTTCGGCATGGGCCTCACCGCCGAGAAGGTGGCGCAGCAGTGGAAGGTGAGCCGCGAGGATCAGGACAGCTTCGCGCTGCACTCGAACCACCGCGCCTGCGCGGCGATCGCGGCGGGCCTCTTCCGCAACGAGATTAGCCCCTACACGGTGCGTGCGCACCTGCCCGGCGAGGGCGGCGCGGTGCGCGTCGTCGAGCGCGTGGTCGACACCGACGAAGGGCCGCGCGCGGATGCGTCGCTGGAAGCGTTGGGCAAGCTGAAGCCGGTGTTCGCGGCTCGCGGCTCGGTGACGGCGGGCAACAGCTCGCAGATGTCGGACGGCGCAGGTGCGGTGCTGCTGATGAGCGAGGCGGCGCTGAAGCGCTACGGCGCGACGCCGATCGCACGCTTCGTGAGCTATGCGGTCGCCGGCGTGCCGCCGCAGGTCATGGGGATAGGGCCCGTGGAGGCGATCCCGCGGGCCTTGAAAGCGGGCGGGGTCGCGCAGGGCGAGCTGGACTGGATCGAACTCAACGAGGCCTTCGCGGCGCAGGCACTGGCGGTCATTAGTCAGCTCGGCCTCGACCCGGCACAGGTCAATCCGCTCGGCGGCGCGATCGCGTTGGGCCATCCGCTCGGTGCGACCGGGGCGATCCGCACGGCGACGCTGATGAGCGCGATGCAGCGCGATGCGAACCTGCGCTACGGCATGATCTCGATGTGCATCGGCACCGGGATGGGTGCTGCAGGGGTGTTCGAGCGGGTTTGAAGCGATCCAGAGCAGGGTTTCACAGGCTTCGCAAAACCCCGACGCGAGGTCGGAGCGGGGGCGGGGTGAGGGCCTGTCGGGTCGTGCCGAGGCCGGAGCCTGCGACGGGGAAACAAGGCGATGCATGTCTGAGCCCGCAGGGCGAGTTTGCATCGCCGCCCCGGCGCGGGTTTCGGCCGAGGGTAGCCGCAGGCCACGACCTTCAGGCCTGCACTCTGACCCGCTCCGGCCGGATTACAGCCCATGCGGTCTCACGGCATACTAGTGGATCAGAATCCGCGGCCGCGAACGCCACACCACATAAACGCGACGCGGCAGACATCACAGGGAAGGATAGATTCTTATGGCCAACACCGTATTGCTGACCGTCGAAAACCGCGTCGCGACCCTCACGCTGAATCGCCCCGCGCAGCTCAATGCCTTGTCCATCGAGATGATGGAAGACTTCCTGCAGGCCACGCGTGCGCTGCGCGACCTCAAGGATGTCGATGTCGTGGTGCTCGTCGGCGCCGGTGATCATTTCATGGCCGGCGGCGATCTCAAGGATTTCGCGACGCAGTTCCACCTCGGCCCGCAGGCGCGCATGGTGGCCTTCCGCGCGATCATCGAGAAACACATCAATCCGGCCGTCGAGATCCTGCAGTCCCTGCCGCAGCCGGTGATCGCCAAGGTGCGCGGCGCCTGCGCGGGCTTCGGCCTGTCGCTGATGCTGGGCTGCGACCTCGCGCTGTGCGCGGACAACGCCAAATTCACAACCGCCTATTCCTCGATCGGCCTGTCGGCCGATGGCGGCATGTCGTGGTTCCTGCCGCGCATCGTGGGACGGCGCAAGGCGGCGGAACTGCTGCTCCTGGGCGACCGTTTCGATGCCGCCGAAGCACTGCGCCTGAGCCTCGTCAATCGCGTCGTCCCCGCTGCGGAACTCGACGCCGAAACCGCAGCGCTGGTCGGGCGCCTGCAGAATGGCGCGCGCCACGCCTACGGCGAAATCAAGCGCCTGCTGGCCTCGTCGGCGGATGCAAAGATCGAAACTCAGCTGCAGAACGAGGCCGAGGCCTTCGCGCGCTGCAGCGCCACGGGCGATTTCGTCGAAGGGGTTTCCGCCTTCCTCGAGAAGCGCAAGCCGGGTTTCCGCGGCGCCTGACGAGCGGACACGGCTGGGAGCCCGGCCCGACGCCCCCGTTCCTGCGGGTTCGGGGAGCGGCCGCTACGGCAGCGGAATGCGTTCGGTTTCGCCGGGCACCGGCGCGAAGCGCTCGGCCCGCCAGTCTTCCTTCGCCTGTTCGATGCGTTCGCGCGTGCTGGCGACGAAGTTCCACCACACGAAGCGCGGGCCGTCCAGCGGGTCGCCGCCCAGCAGCATGAGACGCGTCTGCCCCAGCGCGCCAAGCGTGATGTCCGCGCCGCGGGCGAAGACCAGCAGCTGGCCGGGCGGATAGGCCTGTCCGTCGATACGCACGGCACCTTCCACGACGTAGGCTGCGCGCTCGTCGTAGTAGGCCGGGATGTGCAGGCGCTGCTGCGCGACGAGCGTGACGTCGGCGTAGAAAAGCGGCGAACGCGTCTCGGCCGGCGAGCGCACGCCGAAGATCTCGCCGGCGATCACGCGGATGCGCATGCCGGGTTCGCTGATGACGGGCAGTTCGGCGGCGCCATGGTGTGCGAACGCCGGTGCCATCTCCTCGTCGCGCGCCGGCAGTCCGACCCAGGCCTGCAGGCCGGAGAGCTTCGGCCCGGTGGGGCGCAGTTCGGGCGGTGTGCGCTCCGAATGCACGATGCCGCGCCCGGCGGTCATCCAGTTGAGTTCGCCGGGGCGGATCGGCTGCACGCTGCCGAGACTGTCGCGGTGCAGGATCTCGCCGTCGAACAGGTAGGTGACGGTCGCGAGCCCGATGTGCGGGTGAGGGCGCACGTCGAGCCCCGTGCCGGGGTCGAGCTGAACCGGCCCCATCTGGTCGAGGAAGACGAAGGGGCCGACCATGCGCCGCTGCGCCGAGGGCAGCACGCGCAGGACCTTGAAGCCGCCGCCGAGGTCGCTCGCGCGCGGGATGACGATCGTTTCGATGCTGCTGTCGGGGGACGCGTCGCTCATGCCTGCTCCTTTCGCGCCATCATTGTCTTGCCGTCCCGATTCCGACGTGCCGGCCGGGCGGTCGTGGGGCCTCGTTCGCGGGCCTTCCTGTCATCATAGACTCACTGCCTGTCGCGGGAAGCCCCTGCGCGCTTTCCCGCCGCGCGCCGGGAGCGCTTCGGCGCCCCTCAGCGCGTCAGGCGATAGGCCAGCAGCCCCAGCCACTCGTGCACGGCATACCAGCCGGCGTAGGCGGCGGACGGGCCGGGAAGCTCTCCGAGCACCTGGTCGCCCGCGCCGGTGCCGCCCAACCACGCCGTCGGCGCCGGGATGACCTGCAGGCCCGCCTCTTCGAATGCCGCCTGCGCGCGCGGCATGTGGGCGGCGTGAGTCACGAGCAGGATGCGGCTCACACCCGCGGCGCGCAGCGGCAGCGCGGAAAATCGTGCATTCTGCTGCGTATCGAGCGATGCCTTTTCGACCCAGCGCACCGGCACGCTGAAATCCTCTTCCAGTGTCGCCTGCATCAGTACCGCCTCCGGGATGTCGCCCGTCGGCGCGCCGCCGCTGACCAGCACCGGCAGTCCGGTCGTGCGCGCGAGTCGTGCCGCGTAACGCAGCCGTTCGAGCGCCAGGCGGTTCACCGTTTCGCCGCCGTATTCCGGCGCATTGCGCCGCTTGCCCGCCCCGAGCACGACGATGGCCTGCGCCTGCCGCATTGCCGCCGCATCGACGACCGGTGCCGTTTCGAGACGGTTCAGCAGCCAGCCGACGCTCGCGGGCGTGGACAGCAGCAGCGTGGCCGCGACGCCGAGCCATGCGAGTCTGAGTCCGGCGCGCCGCGAGCGTGCGGCGAGCAGCAGGCCGGCCGCGATGACGAGCAGGGGGGCGAGCGGCGGCTGGACCATGATCGAGACAGCCTTCTTGAGCCAGAACAGGGCGAGCGCGGAATCGAAGGCCATCTGCATTGTCGGGAGGGTGGGCCGCCAGTATTATCCCCGACTTATCCGTTGTCGCGCGCCTCCCGGTCAGCCTTCCCGATGCTCCATCCTTCTTGTCCTGTCCCCTGTGCGAGGTCGAATGGGATTGCGTGAACTCATCCTTGCCGCGATCGCCCTTCTTGCGGTCTATGTCGGCTACCAGCTCTACCGCGCATCGCGCGCGCCGCGGATGTCGGCGCCCGGGCCGGACGGCACGCCGGCCGAGGCGCCCGCGCTTGCCGAAATTGTCGTCGCGGAAAGTGACGACGATGACGAACCCGGCCCCCTCTACGGTCGTGAGCGCCCCGCACCCGCCCCCGCCGGCACCGACACCGCTCCGGACGCGTTTCAGCACGAACTGGAAGTCCGTCAGCTGCGGCGCGAGCTCGAGCAGCAAGGCAGTGCGCTGGCCGATCTGAAGCGCGAACTCGACGAGGTCCGCGAGCAGTTGCGCGCGCACAAGGAACAGGCCGATGCAGGGCTCGTGACGCGCGGAGCCTCGCCCGAATACAACGAGGCACTGGTGTTCGCGCGCCGCGGACTGGCTGCCGAAGCGATCGCCGAGCGCTGCGGCATCACCGTCGCCGAGGCCGAGCTCGTGCAATCGCTGGCGCGCAGCCAGGGCGGCGAGTCCGGGAACGCCCAATGAGCGAATCGCTCACCGCGGGAGACGGCGCCGGTGCCGCCGCAGAAACGTTGCGCAAGGCCAGCCTGAAGCGGGCACTGATCGCGATCGTCGCCCTCCTGGCGCTGACCGCATCGCTGTGGCTGGTGGAGGAGAGCGAACTGGCGGCGCCCGAGCCTCAGGCCGCCGTTCCCGCGGCCGATCCTTCCCCCGCCGAAACGGTCACGGCGCCGGCTGCGGTGTCGTCCTCGTCTCAGCCCCCCCCCGCCGCCGACGCGACGTCCGCGGAGACGATGCCGGCCGCGCCGGAACCGCGGGCAGCGGCGGAAACCAGTCCCGCTCCGACTGCCGAAACTCAATCCACGCCGGCGCAGGGCGAGCCGGCCGCCACGATTGCCGCTCCCCAGGCGTCACCCCCAGGCTGGACAGCCGCAAGCGTCCCCACATCGGCGCCGCTTTCGCCCGAGCCATCGCCGGCGGCCGCAGCCCCGGCCGCCCCGGCCACCGCCTCGCCCGCCGCACCCACGGCCACATCTGCGTCCCCCTCTGCAGCCCCGCCGGCCGAGCCGCCGCGTTTGCAGGCCGGACCGCCGCCGGGACCCGGATACCTCATCCAGCTTGGCGTGTTCCTCGATACCGCCAATGCGGAAAGCATGCGTCGCGAACTCGAGCGCAAGGGTTATCCTGCGCATCTGCAGGCCCGCGTCGTGCTCGGCCCCTACCCGGACCGCGAGTCCGCGATTGCCGCGCAGGAAAAAGTTCGCCGCGAACGCAAGCTGGATGGCATGATCTTGGGTCCGCGCAAGTAGCAGCGCAGGCGGTGCACGGCGGGATCCGCCTGCACGCATCGCGGTGCGCGTAAGCCAGGACGCCAACAACGGGGCAAATCAGAGGAGGTCGCAATGAAGATCGAAAGTCAGGTGTTCGGTACGGTCGATATTCCCGATGACAAGGTGATCGAGTTCCCGGCCGGGCTTCCCGGGTTCGAAGACTGCAGGCAGTTCGCCCTCGTGCATGAGGATGGATCGACCTCATCCCTGTACCAGCTGCAGAGTCTGGACAATCCTGCGGCCGTGTTCTCGATCACCGGCTCGGACCGGCTTGGCGTCAACTACGAGTTCGGCCTCTCGGACGAGGAAACCGAGCAGCTCAAGCTCACGAACCCTGCCGATGCCTTCGTCGCCGTGATCGTGCGCAAGGACGAAGGCGACGCGGGCAACCCCGCAACCGCCGGGCTGCGCGCAAACTTCATGGCGCCGCTGGTGATCAACGTCTCCGCCCGCCGTGGAATCCAGAAGATCATCACGCGTCTCGGCTGTGACGTGACCCTGCGCGCCGAAGGTTGATCGGCGCACTCTCCCGCGCCCCGGTGCAGGATGTGCCGGGGCGTTGTTTCATCCGGTCCCTGCTCGGGATCGTTCGTACAAGCAAAGGAATTCAAGCATGAGCCGCAGCATCATCTCGACCCCCAACGCCCCGGCCGCGATCGGCACCTACTCGCAGGCCGTCAAGGTCGGCGACACCGTCTATTGCTCCGGCCAAATCGGCCTCGACCCCGCGACGATGCAGATGGTCGAGGGCTTCGAAGCGCAGACCGTGCGCGTGTTCGAGAACCTCAAGGCGGTGGCCGAAGCAGCCGGCGGCTCGCTCGCCGACGCCGTGCGCGTGACGATCTACCTCACCGATCTCGCCAACTTCGCCAAGGTGAACGAAGTCATGGCGCGCTACTTCGCGGAGCCCTTCCCGGCGCGCGCCGCCGTCGGCGTCAAGGAGCTGCCCAAGGGCGGCGTGGTCGAGGCCGACGCCATCCTGGTGATTGGCTAAAGGCGGGCTGCCTTGCGAGTCAGGAGGCACGAAAGCGCGTCTTGCGCCCCGTGGCGGCGTTGCTCATCCTCGCAATAGCAACCACTATTGCTGCGGTTCGCGCCTTGCCACAGGACGCAATCCATCGCTTTCGTCATGCCCCCTGACTCGCAACGCAGCCCACCCGCCTGGGCCGGCATCGGCCCGCAACTCGCAGGCCGGTTGGCGAAGCTCGACATCCGCCGGCCGCAGGACCTCGTCCTGCACCTGCCGCTGCGCTACGAGGACGAAACCCGCCTGACCCCGATCGCCGCAGCGCGCGCCGGTGCGCCGGTGCAGGTCGAAGGCGAGGTGCTGTCCTGCGAGGTCATGTTGCGCCCGCGCCGCCAGCTCGTCGCACAGATCCGCGACGCGAGCGGCACGCTCATCGCGCGCTGGCTCAACTTCTACCCCTCGCAACAGAAGCAGCTTGCGCCCGGCCGCCGCGTGCGCGTGTTCGGCGAGGTGCGCGGCGGCTTCTTCGGCAACGAGATGGTGCATCCGCGCGTGCACCCGGTGGCGGAGGGCGAGGAGCTGCCGCAGGCGCTCACGCCAGTCTATCCGACCACTGCGGGGCTCGCGCAGTCGGCGCTGCGCAAGCTCATCGGACGCGAACTGCAGCGCCCGTCGCCGATCGAGCTTCTGCCGCCCGAAGCGCTCGGGGGGCTGCACCTGCCGCCCTTCGCCGATGCGCTGCGCACGCTGCACCAGCCGCCCCCCGACATCGACCCGTATGCGCTCGAAGACCGCGCCCATCCGGCGTGGCAGCGCATCAAGTTCGAGGAACTGCTGGTCCAGCAACTGTCGCTGCGGCGCGCCTACAACGCCCGCCGCACGCGCCGCGCCCCCATCCTGCGCGACAGCGGCAAGCTCACCGGCGCGCTGCTCGCACAGCTGCCGTTCAGCCTCACCGGCGCGCAGGCGCGCGCGGTCGCGCAGATCGGTCGCGACCTCGCCACCCCGCACCCGATGCAGCGCCTGCTGCAGGGCGACGTCGGCAGCGGCAAGACCATCGTCGCCGCGCTGGCGATGCTGCAGGCGGCCGGGAACGGTTTCCAGGCGGTGCTCATGGCCCCCACCGAGATCCTCGCCGAGCAGCACTGGAAGAAGCTCGCCGCGTGGCTCGAGCCGCTCGGCGTCGGTATCGCGTGGCTGTCCGGAAGCCGGCGCAAGAAGGAGCGCGAGGCCGAGCTCGCCCGGCTCGCCAGCGGCGAGGTGCTGCTCGCGGTCGGCACGCACGCGCTGATCGAGGATCCGGTGACGCTGCCGCGCCTGGGCCTCGCGATCGTCGATGAGCAGCACCGCTTCGGCGTGCGCCAGCGCCTCGCGCTGCGCGAGAAGGGCGCCGACGCGCTGCATCCGCACATGCTGATGATGTCCGCGACGCCCATCCCGCGCACGCTGGCGATGAGCTACTACGCCGACCTCGACGTCACCGTGCTCGATGAATTGCCGCCCGGTCGCACCCCGATCCTCACCAAGCTCGTCGCCGAGTCGCGCCGCGACCAGGTCATCGCGCGTGTGCGCGACGCCTGCCTCGGCGGGGCCCAGGCCTACTGGGTGTGCCCGCTGATCGAGGAGTCCGAGGCGCTGCAATTGAAGACCGCCGTCGAGACCTTCGAGTCGCTAGTCGCGGCGCTGCCGGAATTGAAGATCGGCCTCGTGCATGGGCGCCTGAAGCCCGACGAGAAGTCCGCGACCATGGCCGCCTTCGCTGCCGGCGAGATCCACCTGCTGGTCGCGACGACGGTCATCGAGGTCGGCGTCGACGTGCCCAACGCGAGCCTGATGGTGATCGAACATGCCGAGCGCTTCGGCCTTGCGCAGCTGCACCAGCTGCGCGGGCGCGTCGGGCGCGGCACCAAGGAGTCCGCGTGCATCCTGATCTACGCCCACCCGCTGTCGGAGAACGGCCGCGCACGCCTGAAAGTCATCTACGAACACAGCGACGGCTTCGCGATCGCGCGCGAGGATTTGCGCATCCGCGGCCCCGGCGAGTTCGTCGGCGCGCGCCAGAGCGGCGTGCCGTTGCTGCGCTATGCCGACCTGGAGGGCGACGCCGACCTCCTGGAGCCGGCGCGCGCGCTTGCCGAACGCCTGCTGCGCGACTCGCCGGACGTCGCGACCCAGCTGATGGAGCGCTGGCTCGGCGGACGGGAAGGCCTGCTGCGCGCCTGAGCAGGCACGGACCCAAGGGCGGGAGGAGCGCAGCGCATCCCGCCAGAACCGATGGGTGCAACCTCCTGTGGGAGCGGCTTCAGCCGCGAATCAGCCCGGTAGCGTGCGATACCGCCCATTCGCGGCTGAAGTTGCTCCCACGGCCGAAATCCTGCGCCCCGCTCACCCCGGTTGGGCGAGCGACGCCTACCCGGTATCATGCGGCTGGTCCCGAAATTCCCCCCAATGCGTACCCGTCCCCACAAAGAAACCTGGCTGAAGCGCCCGCCGCGCGCGACCGTTTCCCGCACGCTGCGCCCCTGGCTCACCGATCCGGACTCGCTCACCGCGCGCATCCGCGCCCGCTGCAGCACTTTTGCCGTGCGCGTGCTGCGTCAGCGTCTCGCCTTGCCGCACCGCGACGAGGCGACGCTGCTGGGCCTGCGTCGCGGCGAACTCGCGTGGCTGCGCGAAGTGCTGCTGGTCGCCGACGGCGTGCCGGTGGTGTTCGCGCGCTCGCTGCTGCCGCGCCCCAACGTGCGCGGCGCCTGGAACCTGTTCCACGGCATGGGCGCCCGTCCGCTGGGCGCCGCACTCTTCGCGGATCCCGCGATCAGCCGCCGCGCGCTGACCTGCGCCTGCCTCGACCGTCGCGACGCGCGCTATCATCTTGCGTCTGCCGCGGTCGCGCCGCTGGTGATGCCGCCGCGCGTGTGGGCGCGGCGCTCGCTGTTCCGCCTGCACGACCGCGCGCTGCTCGTCAGCGAGGCCTTCCTGCCCACGATCCTGGACCTGCCCGAATGATGTCTGCGCCGCTCCCCCTGTCCGCCCGCCTGCCCATCTACCTGCGGCTGATGCGCCTCGACAAGCCCATCGGCATCCTGCTGCTGCTGTGGCCGACGCTGTGGGCGCTGTGGCTCGCCGCCGACGGCGTCCCGCCGCTGCCCGTCCTCGTGATCTTCGTCCTCGGCACGGTGCTGATGCGCTCGGCCGGTTGCGTCATCAACGACTACGCCGACCGCGATTTCGACGGCCATGTCGAGCGCACGAAGAACCGCCCGCTCGCGACGCGCGCGATCGGCACCCGCGAGGCGCTGCTCCTCGCCGCCGGCCTCTCGCTCGTCGCCTTCCTGCTGATCCTGCCGCTCGCGCCCATCGTGCTGTGGCTGTCGCTGCCGGCACTGTTTCTTGCCGCGAGCTATCCGTTCATGAAGCGCTTCTTCGCGATCCCGCAGGCCTACCTCGGCATCGCCTTCGGCTTCGGCATCCCGATGGGCTTTGCCGCGGTGCAGGGCGAAGTGCCCGCGATCGCGTGGTGGCTGCTGCTCGGCAACATCTTCTGGACCGTCGCCTACGATACCGAGTACGCAATGGTCGACCGTCCCGACGACCTCAGGATCGGCATCAAGACCTCCGCGATCACCTTCGGCCGCTTCGACGTCGCCGCGGTGATGCTGTGCTACGCGCTCGCCTTCGCGCTGATCGCGGCGGTCGGCGTCGCTGCGGGGCGGGGCACGTTCTTTTTCGCCGGCCTGCTCGGCGCCTGCGGCATCGCCGGCTACCACTACACGCTGATCCGCGGGCGCGAGCGCGCGCCGTGCTTCAAGGCCTTCCTGCACAACAACTGGGTCGGGGCAAGCATCTTCGCCGGCATCGTCCTTGACTACATTGCGTTTCCCGCCGCCTGAACTAGGGTGAACCGACCGCATCGATCACGGTCGAATACATGCGCCCGATCTTCTTGCGGCGCAACCCCAGAGGAGACTGCAATGAGAAGAAGCCTGTTGTTCGCGGGCCTGTGTGCGATGCTGCTGTCGACGAGCGCCTTGGCCCGTCATTGCCCCGCCGACATGAAGAAGATCGACGAGGCCCTCGCCAAGAACCCGATGCTGAGCGCCGAGCAGATGGTGGAAGTGAAGAAGCTGCGCGCGGAAGGCGAAGAGCTGCACAAGGCCGGCAAGCATCCCGAATCCGAGGCGACGCTCGCCAAGGCGATGAAGATGCTCAATATCGGCATGTAGGCCGACACTTGCCGACCAGACCTGGGCCGCCGTCGCGGCCCTTTTCATTTTGAGGCATCCGGGGGCGCGCAAGGGCATCATCCGGCTTATCATTCGCCCCGAACCCATCAGGACGCCTCCATGCACTTCATGACCGCCCTCCGGGCCGCCTGGCAGAGCCGCAACAGCCTCCTCTGCGTCGGCCTCGACCCCTATCCCGCGCGCTTCCCCGCCCACCTGCAGGGCCGCCCCGATGCCATCCTCGAATTCTGCAAGGGCATCGTCGACGCGACCGCCGACCTCGTGTGCTGCTTCAAGCCGCAGATCGCCTACTTCGCCGCGCAGCGCGCCGAGGACCAGCTCGAAGACCTGATCGCCCACATCCACGAGCGCCACCCCGATACGCCGGTGATCCTTGACGCCAAGCGCGGCGACATCGGCAGCACTGCCGCACAGTATGCAGTCGAGGCCTTCGAGCGCTTCCGCGCCGACGCGATCACCGTGAATCCCTACATGGGCCGCGATTCGGTCGAGCCCTACCTCGAATACGCCGACAAGGGCGTGATCCTGCTGTGCCGCACCTCGAACCCCGGCGGCAGCGACCTTCAGTTCCTCGATGTCGGCGGCGGCGAGCGCCTGTACGAACGCGTCGCACGCCTGGTCGCGAACGACTGGAATGGGAGCGGCAACTGCGGGCTCGTCGTCGGCGCGACCTTCCCCAACGAGATCGCGCGCGTGCGCCACATCGTCGGCGACATGCCCCTCCTCGTGCCGGGCATCGGCGCCCAGGGGGGCGACATCGCCGAAACCATGCAGGCGGGCGGCACCGCCGCCGGCACCGGCCTGATGATCAACTCCTCGCGCGCGATCCTGTTCGCCGGCAGCGGGGAAGACTATGCCCTGGCGGCCCGCCGCGTCGCCCTCGAGACGCGCGACGCGATCAACGCCAACCGCTGAACCGCCGCACCCGAAAGGATTCCATGCGTTACCACGATCTTCGCGACTTCATCGCCCAGCTCGAACAACGTGGCGAACTGAAGCGCGTCACCATTCCCGTCGACACCCACCTCGAGATGACCGAGATCGCCGACCGCGTGCTGCGCGCCGGCGGCCCCGCGCTGCTGTTCGAAAAACCCGTCACGCGCGGCGTGCCGCAGGCCATGCCGGTGCTTGCGAACCTCTTCGGCACTCCGCAGCGCGTCGCGCTCGGCATGGGCGAGGACCTCACCGACGGCGACTGGCAGACGCCGCTGCGCGAAGTCGGCAAGCTGCTCGCCTTCCTCAAGGAGCCCGAGCCGCCCAAGGGCCTCAAGGACGCGTGGGAGAAGTTCCCGGCCTTCCGCCAGGTGCTCAACATGTCGCCCAAGGAAGTGCGCTCGGCGCCCTGCCAGGAAGTCGTGTGGGAAGGCGCGGACGTCGACGTGGGTCGCCTGCCGATCCAGCACTGCTGGCCCGGCGACGTCGCGCCGCTGATCACCTGGGGCCTCGTCGTCACGCGGGGCCCCGGCAAGAAGCGCCAGAACCTCGGCATCTACCGCCAGCAGGTGCTGGGACCCAACCGCGTCATCATGCGCTGGCTCGCCCACCGCGGCGGCGCGCTCGACTTCCGCGAACACCAGCTCGCGCACCCCGGCGAACCCTTCAAGGTCGCCGTCGTCCTCGGTTGCGACCCGGCGACCATCCTCGGCGCCGTCACGCCGGTGCCCGACACGCTGTCCGAATACCAGTTCGCGGGACTGCTGCGCGGCGCCAAGACCGAACTCGTGCAATGCCTCGGCTCCGACCTGCAGGTGCCGGCCTCGGCCGAGATCGTGCTCGAAGGCGTGATCCACCCGGACGACACCGCTCCCGAGGGGCCCTACGGCGACCACACCGGCTACTACAACGAAGTGTCGGAATTCCCGGTGTTCACGATCGAGCGCATCACGATGCGCAAGGACCCGATCTACCACTCGACCTACACCGGCAAGCCGCCCGACGAGCCGGCGATGCTGGGCGTCGCGCTCAACGAGGTCTTCGTGCCGCTGCTGCAGAAGCAGTTCCCCGAGATCATCGACTTCTACCTGCCGCCCGAGGGCTGCTCCTACCGGCTGGCGGTGGTCAGCATCCGCAAGCAGTACCCGGGGCACGCCAAGCGGGTGATGTTCGGCATCTGGAGCTTCCTGCGCCAGTTCATGTACACCAAGTTCATCATCGTGGTGGACGACGACGTGGACATCCGCGACTGGAAGGAAGTCATCTGGGCGATGACGACCCGCGTCGATGGTTCGCGCGACACCGTGATGGTCGACAACACCCCCATCGACTACCTCGATTTCGCCAGCCCCGTCGCGAGCCTGGGCAGCAAGATGGGCATCGACGCGACCAACAAGTGGCCGGGCGAGACCAACCGCGAGTGGGGGCGTCCGATCGTGATGGACGCCGCGGTCAAGCAGCGGGTCGACGCGATGTGGGGCGAGCTCGGGCTGTAAGATGGCAGGGTGATCCTGACCGGAAGGGGAGTCCGTCATGCCTGACTATCGGACCGGAAGCGCACCCGCCGACCTCGGCGGGCTCGTCACGCTCGCACACATCATCTATGGGCTGCACGCTTTCGCGGTGGTAACGGGCATCGTCGGCTCCGCGACCATCATCGGCAGCTTCGTCGCCAGCCTGCCGTCCATCCTCGCGGTGGTGCTCAACTACATGAAGCGCGACGCGGTGCGCGGCACCTGGCTGGAAAGCCACTTCCGCTGGCAGATCCGTACCTTCTGGTTTGCGCTGCTGTGGATTTTCGTTGCAGTCAGCATGATCCTGACCGTGATCGGCATTCCGTTCGCCTTCGCGCTGCTGATCGGCGCCACCTTGTGGATCGTTTACCGTGTCATTCGCGGCTGGCTGAACCTGCTTGACCGCAGCACCATGCCGATGCCGTCGGACGCCTGAAGCGCGGCATTGCTTTGCCGGCGGCGCGTCGCTATTGCGCCGTCGCCGCGGCGCCTGCCCACACCCATTCGAGCAGCGCGTCCTGCGCGGCCTGGCTGGACCCCGCCTCGGCGTGGTTCACCATCATCACCACCGCATGGCGCCGGCCCTTCCGGTCCAGCACATAGCCGGCGAGCGATTTCACGCCGTTGATCGAGCCGGTCTTGATGTGCGCGTAGCCGCGCGCCGGACTGTCGTGCAGTCGCCCGCGCGCGGTGCCGTCCTCGCCGGCAATCGGCAGCGCGGCGATGAACTCCGGCATGAAGGGCCGCCCCCAGGCCGCAAGCAGCACTTCCGCGAGCGTGCGCGCGCTCACCCGCTCGATGCGCGACAGGCCCGAACCGTTCTCGATCACCAGGCCCGCCGTCGTTATCCCGTCCTCCGCCAGCAGCGCCTGCACGGCCGCGGTTCCGCCCGCGACCATGTCCAGGTTCGCGCCGCTTTCCCGCCCCAGCGTCGCGAGCAGTTGGCGTGCGATCACGTTGCTCGACCACTTGTTCATCTCGCGCACCACCTCGGCGAGCGGCACCGAAGTCTCGACGACCAGCGTCGCCGCGTCGGCCGGCGTCACGCCGTTGCGCACCGAGCCCTCCATCTTCCCGCCCAGTTCGCTCCACAGCGCCGCGACGAGTGCGCGCCCGAAGGCCTCCGGCGACAGCGGGGCAGTCGCCCAGTCGCGTTGCCCGCAACTCGCCGGCATGCTGCCCGACAGCACCAGCCGCGGCCCATGCGGCCCCGCCTCGAGCGCGGCGTCCAGATTGCCGTACCACACGCCGCACGGGCCCGGCGCCGCCGTGATGCGGTTGTCGATGTCGAGGCCGGTCAGTGCCGGATAAGGCGCGAGCCCCACCGGCTGCCCCGGCTCTGCCGGGGGAACCAGGCGCAGCTGCAGCGTGTTGAAGTGCATCAGCAGCCCGTAGGCGCCGCTGTTGTAGGGGCGCAGCGCGCGTCCGTCGAAGGCCGCCGGATCGTGCGGGGGCAGCGCCAGCGCCGAGCCGTCGAGCACGATGTCGCCGCGCACCGTCGCGACGCCCAGGGCGCGCACCTGGCGCAGCAGCTTCCCCAGCCGCTCGTAGTTCAGCATCGGGTCCGCGCCGCCCGTCAGGTAAAGGTTGCCATCCAGAATTCCCGCGGCGACCGGTCCCCCCGTCGCGACCCGCGTCGTCCAGGTGAAGGCGGGGCCGAGCCGGTCCAGTGCCGCGAAGGCGGTCACGACCTTCATCACCGACGCCGGATTCATCGGCCGGTCGCCGCCGGCCTCCAGTTGCGGGGTCGGCGCATCCACGGCCTGCACCCACACCGCCACGTTGCCCGCCGGAATGCGGGCGTCGTCGAGTGCCTGCTGCACCGCCGGGGGCAGGGGCGCAGCAAGCGCGGAAGCCATCGCTCCGCAGAACAGCAGGGCAGCCAGGAGATGGCACAGGCTTTGGAGCATCGGGTGCGTCGTCATGAGCGAGTCGTCGTTATCCTGCAACATCTTGCGAAGCGCGCAAGGGCGCTGCGGGTATGCGGTCGCGATACAATCACGGATTGGATTTTTAGTCCGGACCGGCATTTTACGCCGCCGCAAATGCGGCAAGCTGGCTGAAGAGGTAGATCAATGATTCTCGTGACCGGCGGCGCAGGCTTCATCGGCGCCAACTTCGTACTCGACTGGCTGCGCGCAAGCGACGAGCCGGTGCTGAATCTCGACGCGCTGACCTATGCGGGCAACCTCGAGAATCTTGCCACGCTGCAGGGCGACGGCCGCCACGTCTTCGTGCACGGCGACATCTGCGACCGCGCGCTCATCGACCGC
The DNA here is from genome assembly GCF_045689615.1 of Aromatoleum evansii. NCBI lineage: Bacteria > Pseudomonadati > Pseudomonadota > Betaproteobacteria > Rhodocyclales > Rhodocyclaceae > Aromatoleum > Aromatoleum evansii. The sequence goes on along the minus strand of NZ_CP141259.1, from coordinate 4,947,174 downwards.
CTGTTCGCCGAGCATCGCCCGCGCGCCGTCGTCCATTTCGCCGCCGAAAGCCACGTCGACCGTTCCATCCACGGCCCCGGCGACTTCGTCCGCACCAACGTCGAAGGCACCTTCACGCTGCTCGAAGCCGCCCGTGGCTACTGGTCCACGCTCGAAGGCGAGGAGAAGGCCGTCTTCCGCTTCCTGCACGTCTCGACCGACGAGGTCTACGGCTCGCTCGGCCCGAACGACCCGCCCTTCGCCGAAACCAAGGCCTACGAACCGAACAGCCCCTATTCCGCAAGCAAGGCCGCGTCCGATCACCTCGTGCGCGCCTGGCACCACACCTATGGGCTGCCGGTGCTCACGACCAACTGCTCGAACAACTACGGCCCCTACCAGTTCCCCGAGAAGCTCATCCCGCTGATGATCGCCAACGCGCTCGCCGGCAAGGCGCTGCCGGTCTATGGCGACGGCCGCAACGTGCGCGACTGGCTCTACGTCGGCGACCACTGCGCCGCGATCCGCGAAGTGCTCGCGCGCGGCCGCCTCGGTGAGACCTACAACGTCGGCGGCTGGAACGAGAAGCCCAACCTCGAGATCGTGCATACCGTCTGCGCGCTGCTCGACGAGCTGCGCCCCGACCCCGCCGGCCCGCACGCGCGCCTCATCACCTACGTCGCCGACCGCCCCGGCCACGACCGCCGCTACGCGATCGACGCGCGCAAGATCGAGCGCGAGCTCGGCTGGCGCCCCGCCGAGACCTTCGAGACCGGCATCCGCAAGACCATCGCGTGGTATCTCGCCAACCAGGACTGGGTCGCGCATGTCCAGTCCGGCAGCTACCGCGAATGGGTCGAGCGCAACTACGGAGAACGTCGAGCATGAGCACACGCAAGGGCATCATCCTCGCCGGTGGATCCGGCACCCGCCTGCACCCGGCCACGCTGGCGGTCTCCAAGCAGCTGCTGCCGGTGTACGACAAGCCGATGATCTACTACCCGCTGAGCACGCTGATGCTCGCGGGCATCCGCGACATCCTCATCATCTCGACGCCGCAGGACACGCCGCGCTTCGAACAGCTCCTCGGCGACGGCAGCCGCTGGGGCCTCAGCCTGCAGTACGCCGTCCAGCCCAGCCCGGACGGCCTCGCCCAGGCCTTCCTGATCGGCGAGCAGTTCATCGCCGGCTCCCCGTCCGCCCTCGTGCTCGGCGACAACCTTTTCTACGGCCACGAACTCGCCGATGACCTCCGGCAGGCCGGCCAGCGCGCGCATGGCGCGACCGTGTTCGCCTATCCGGTGACCGACCCCGAGCGCTACGGCGTCGTCGAGTTCGACGCTGCCGGCCACGCGATCAGCATCGAGGAGAAGCCGGCGAAGCCGAAGAGCCGCTACGCCGTCACCGGCCTCTACTTCTACGACCATCGCGTCGTCGACATCGCGCGCGGCCTCAAGCCCAGCCCGCGCGGCGAACTCGAGATCACCGACGTCAATCGCCACTACCTCGAGGCGGGCGCGCTCGACGTGCAGGTCATGGGCCGCGGCCACGCCTGGCTCGACACCGGCACCCATGAAAGCCTGCTCGAGGCCGGCCTCTTCATCCAGACGATCGAAAAGCGCCAGGGGCTCAAGATCGCCTGTCCGGAAGAAATCGCCTGGCGCTCGGGCTGGATCGACGCCGCCCAGCTCACCGAGCTCGCCAAGCCGCTCGCCAAGAACGGCTACGGCCAGTACCTGCTGCGCGTGCTCGAAGAGAAGGTGTTCTGATGAAGGCCATCCCCACCGCGATTCCCGACGTGCTGCTCATCGAACCGAAAGTGTTCGGCGACGCGCGCGGCTTCTTCTTCGAAAGCTTCAATGCCCGGGCCTTCCGCGAGGCCACGGGACTCGACGAACAGTTCGTGCAGGACAACCACTCGCGCTCCGCGCGCGGCGTGCTGCGTGGCCTCCACTACCAGATCCGCCAGCCGCAGGGGAAACTCGTGCGCGTCGTGCGCGGCGCGGTGTTCGACGTCGCCGTCGACCTGCGCCGCCGCTCGCCGACTTTCGGCCGCTGGACGGGCGTGGAACTCAGCGAGGACAACCACCGCCAGCTGTGGATCCCGCCCGGCTTCGCGCATGGCTTCGTCGTGCTGTCCGATTCCGCGGACTTCCTCTACAAGACCACCGACTACTACGCGCCGGAGCACGAGCGCTGCCTCGCGTGGAACGACCCCGCCGTCGGCGTCGAGTGGCCGCTCGCGGGCGAGCCGCAATTGTCGGCGAAGGACCGCGAGGGCAAGCCCCTCGCCGAATGCGAGGTATTCGAATGAAACTGCTCGTCACCGGCGCAAACGGCCAGGTCGGCTGGGAACTCGCGCGCAGCCTGATGCCGCTCGGCGAAGTCATCGCGCTCGATCGACGGCGCTGCGACCTGTCGCGTCCCGAGACGCTGGCCGCCCTGGTCGCCGACCTCGTACCGGACGTCATCGTCAACGCCGCCGCCTACACGGCCGTAGACAAGGCCGAGTCGGAGGAAGCCCTCGCGACCACCATCAACGGCGCCGCACCCGGCGAACTCGCCCGCGCCGCGAAGTCAGTGGGCGCGCTGCTGATCCACTACTCGACCGATTACGTGTTCGACGGCTCCAAGTCCGGCCCCTACACCGAGGACGACCCCGTCGCGCCCGTCAACGCCTACGGCCGCAGCAAGCTCGCCGGCGAAGTGGCGATCCGCGAGTCCTGTTGCGACCACCTCATCCTGCGCACCACCTGGGTGTTCGCCGCCCGCGGCGGCAACTTCGTGCGCACGATGCTGCGGCTCGGCGCCGAGCGCGAAGTACTGCGCGTCGTCGCCGACCAGCACGGTGCGCCGACCTGGGCGCGCAACATCGCCGACGCCACCGCGCACGTCGTCACCCGGGCGCAGCGCGAGCGGTGCGACGGCGACTTTGCCTCGGGCATCTTCAACCTCGCTTCGGCCGGCGAAACGAACTGGCACGGATTCGCCGAGGCGATCTTCGCCACGGCCCGGACCGCGTTGCCGGAGCTGACCATGAAGGTCGCGAGTGTCGAACCGATCCCCGCGTCCGCCTACCCGACGCCGGCCGCACGTCCGGCCAACTCCCGCCTGTCGGCGGACCGCCTCGCCGCGCGCTTCGGCATCGCGATGCCCCAATGGCAGGACGCACTGCGCCGCTGCCTGGAAGACATCGCGCGCTGAATCATGAGCGGTTTCGAACACTTCGCCCGCGACGCCTGCGAACTCGAGCGCGAGATCCTCAAGCGCGGCATGCTGCTCAAGCTTGACTGGGATGACGCGGCGATCATGCGCAAGCTCGCGCGCGAAGCCCTCGAAGGGGGGGCCGACCACACGCAGGCGCTGCTCGCCGACCCGGATGCGCGCCTGCGCGCGCGCGGCGAACTTTTCGCGCTGGGCGTGCTGATGCTGCGCGTGATGGAGGAGAGCGCCGATACCGGGGTGCACACCCACGGCGGTCCGGCCTGGAAGGCCTTCGGCCGCGCCCTCATCCAGGAGGCACAGGCCGAAGGACGGGCCGTGGACCTGAGGGCTCAGGTCAACGGCGACTCGAGCGCGTAGAGAGATTCGACGGTTTCGCGCCGGCGGATCAGGTGCACGCGGTCGCCATCGACCATGACCTCGGCGGCACGAGGACGCGTGTTGTAGTTCGAACTCATCGCCATGCCGTAGGCCCCGGCCGACAGTAGCGCGACCAGGTCACCTTCCTCGACGGCCAGCTCGCGGTCGTGCGCAAGGAAGTCGCCGCTTTCGCAGATCGGCCCCACGATCTCGTAGTTCTTCACCTCTCCCGCGCGCGGCTGCACCGCCACGACCTCGTGATAGGCGTCGTACAGGGCCGGGCGCGCCAGGTCGTTCATCGCCGCATCCACGATCGCGAAGTTCTTCTCCTCGCCCGGCTTCAGGTACTCGACGCGCGTCAGCAGCAGGCCGGCATTGCCGACCAGCGAGCGGCCGGGCTCGAAGCACAGCTCCTCCGTGCGCCCCTCGAACAGCTTCAGCAGCGGCGCGAGGTATTCGGCGACCGTCGGCGGCTCTTCGTCGCGGTAACGGATACCCAGGCCGCCGCCAAGATCGATATGGTCCAGCGCGATGCCCTCGGCGGCGAGCCGGTCCACCAGCGCGAGCAGCTTGCCCGCGGCTTCCCCGATCGGAGCGGGATCGAGCAGCTGCGAGCCGATGTGGCACGCCACGCCGCTCACGCGCAGGTTGGGCAGGCTCGCCGCGCGGCGGTACAGGTCGGCCGCCGCATCGACCGCGACGCCGAACTTGTTGCTCTTCAGTCCGGTCGAGATGTAGGGATGGGTCTTCGGGTCGACGTCCGGATTCACGCGGAACGCGATCGGCGCGACCTTGCCGAGTTCGCCGGCGACCTCGTTCAGGCGGTCGATCTCCGCTTCCGACTCGACGTTGAAGCAGCGGATACCGGCCTGCAAGGCCAAGCGCATCTCGTCGCGGCTCTTGCCGACACCCGAGAACACCACCTTGCCGGCATCGCCGCCAGCGGCCAGCACCCGCGCGAGTTCGCCGCCCGACACGATGTCGAAGCCCGCGCCCAGCTGCGCGAACACCGACAGCACGCCGAGGTTCGAATTCGCCTTCACCGCGTAGCACACCAGGGCCTTGCGGCCGGCAAGCGCGTCGCGGTACGCCGAGAACGCCTCGGTCAGCGCGCGGCGCGAATAGACGTAAACGGGCGTGCCATGCTGCGCGGCGATCGCGGCGAGCGACACGCCTTCGAGCTGAAGGCCGTCATTGCCCTCGGTCAGGGTCGGAATCGGAAATCGGGAGGTCATCGGGAGTCGTCGGCAGCCTTGGGTGCTTTGCTATGATCGACGCCGGCGGCCGGAGCCGCCTTGGCCGGTGCGGGCGGAACCTGGGGCAGGTACAGCGGCCCCTTGATCCCGCAACCGCACAGGGCAATGGCACAGCACAGCGCGGCAGCGGTCGGAATGGCTCGCATGGTGTCGTCGGTCGAAAAAACGGAAATGCTAACAGAAGGAGCGAACATGGAAGAATCGGCGTTCAACGCGCTGGCCGAAGCCGAACTCGCGCGCATCGAGGCGGCGCTCGAAAGCTGCGGTGCCGAACTGGACATCGAAACCATGCCCGGGGGCGTGCTCGAGGTCGAATTCGAGAACGGCAGCAAGATGGTGATCAACCGCCACTCCGCCGCGCGCGAGATCTGGGTCGCCGCCAAGTCCGGCGGCTTCCACTTCCGCCCCGACTCCGGCCGCTGGATCGCCACGCGCGACGGCGCCGAACTCTACGCGCTGCTGTCCCGGCTGGTCAGCGAGCAGTCCGGCAATCCGGTGGTGGTGGCCGCCGGCTGATCTGCCGGCAGCCTGCCCGCAGATCAGGGTCGGCGGATCGGCGTCGGGGATCGCTCGACGACGGGAGCAGGCGCCGCCGCGGGCCGGGTCAGGGGTAGCGCCTCGTCGGGCGCCTCCGAGGGCAGCGGGAGGTTCTCGATGCCGGCCGGTATCATGATCGGCTCCGCCGGCAGGTTCTCCGCGTAGATGTACTCCTCGCGTCCCGAGCCGGTATCGACGGCAAGGAGGCCCTCCGGGCGCGGCGGGAACTTCTCCGGGAGTCCCTTCAGCGCCGTCCGCATGTAGTTCACCCACATCGGCAGCGCCGCTGAACCGCCGGTCTCGCCGCGTCCGAGGTTGCGCGGCTGGTCGAAGCCCATCCAGCTCACCGCAACGAGATCCGGATGGTAGCCGGCGAACCAGGCGTCCACATAGTCGTTGGTGGTTCCCGTCTTGCCCGCGAGGTCGGCGCGCTTGAGCGCGAGTGCGCGCGTCGCCGTGCCGCGCCGGATCACGTCCTGCATCATCGAATTCATCAGCCAGGCGTTGCGCGGGTCGATCACCCGCGGTGCGCTCTCGCCGGCGACCGGCGGGTCGATCTTCGCGACCACATGTCCCTGTCCGTCGATCATTTCCTTCACGACATACGGTTCGATGCGATAGCCGCCGTTCGCGAACACTGCGTATCCGGCGGCCATCTGCCACGGCGTCGCCATCCCGGCGCCCAGCGCCATCGTCAGGTAGGGCGGATGCTGTGCGGCGTCGAAACCGAAGCGGGTGACGTAGTCCTGCGCATACTCGGGCGTGATCGAGCGTAGCAGGCGGATCGAGATCATGTTCTTCGATCGCGCCAGCCCCTCGCGCAGCGTCATCGGCCCTTCATACTTGCCGTCGTAGTTCTTCGGCTCCCAGTCCTTGCTTCCCGTGATGCCGGCCGGGAAGAACAGCGGACCGTCCTCTTCGACCGTGCTCGGCGAGAAGCCGCGCTCGAGTGCCGCCGAGTAGATGAAGGGCTTGAAGCTCGATCCCGGCTGGCGCAGCGCCTGGGTCGCATGGTTGAACTTGTTCCGATTGAAGTCGAAGCCGCCGATGAGCGCCCGCACCGCGCCGGTCTTCGAGTCCACCGAGATCAGCGCCGCCTCCACGTCCGGCAGCTGCGCGATCTCCCAGCCCTTCTCGCCGAGCTCGCGGATGCGCACGATCGCCCCGCGCCGCAGCTTGCGTGCCTGCGGCGCACGCTCGTTGAGCATCGGCGCGGCAAAGGCCAGTCCCGCACCCGAGATCTTCAGGCTCTCGCCATGGCGATAGACCGTGACCGACTTCGGCGATGCCTCGAGAACCAGCGCGGCGAGCAGGTCATCGTAGTCCGCCGCGTCGGAGAGCAGTTCATCGAGCCGCTCTTCGTCACCCGCCTTGATGCCGTTCAGGTCGACAAAGCCCTCCGGGCCGCGATAGCCGTGCCGCCGGTCGTAATCCTGCACGCCCTGCCGCACCGCCTTGTAGGCGGCCTGCTGTTCCTCGCGCGTCACCGTCGTGATCACGCGGATGCCGGAGTCGTAGGCTTGATCGCCGAACTGCTCGACGGCGAGCTGACGCGCCATTTCCGCAACGAAGTCGCCACGCAGCGGACTCGCTGCCGAACGCCCGTTGGCTAGCACCAGCGGTTCCGCGCGGGCCGTCTCGTAGGTCTTCTCGTCGATGAAGCCCGCTTCGACCATGCGCCGCAATACGTAGTGCTGGCGCTGCGTCGCGCGGCGCGGGTTGGCGATCGGATTGTAGGCGGACGGTGCCTTCGGCAGTCCTGCGAGCATGGCCGCCTCGGCCACGGTGATGTCCTTCAGCGGCTTGTCGAAGTACGCACGTGCCGCCGCGGAGAAACCGTATGAGCGCTGGCCGAGAAAAATCTGGTTGATGTAGAGCTCGAAGATCTGGTCCTTGCTCAGGCTGCGTTCGATGCGCAGTGCCAGGAGAATCTCGTAGAGCTTGCGGTTGAAGGTTTTTTCGCGCGTCAGGAAAAAATTGCGCGCCACCTGCATCGTGATCGTCGATGCCCCCTGGCCGCGCCCGCCCGACACGACGTTCGCGAGCGCCGCGCGCGCGATGCCGATCACGTCGATGCCGGGGTGTTCATAGAAGCGCTCGTCCTCGGCCGCGAGGATGGCCTGCTTCAGAATCGCCGGGACTTCGTCCATCGTCACGACGACGCGTCGTTCCTCGCCGAATTCCCCGAGTAAATATCCATCTGACGTGTATACTCGCAGCGGAATCTTCGGGCGGTAATCGGTCAGAACGTCCAGCGAAGGCAGGTTCGGCCATGCGAATGCAGAGACGGCCGCGATGGTTGCCGCGCCGAGAACGACGAGAGCGATCAGTGCCGCGAGGGGATACAAGACCCAGCGCATCGGGAATCCAGAAAGGGAGGGCGGGAGCGCGATTATACGTTTGCGCGACCTGAGCCTCCAAAGCATCCGCCGCCGTCTGTGTTTGCACTCGCAACACTTTGTTGCTAGCATCTCAGAAGCTTATTCAGTATCGGCGCCTAACATAAAGAAATTTAAGGATTTTCTTTGTGATGGACTTCTCCCTCTTTCGCCCCAAGGCGCGCCAACTGGTCGGCCTCGATATCTCATCTTCATCCGTGAAGATGGTCGAGCTGTCAGAGGGCGAAAAGGGTGCATACCGCATGGAGCGGTATGCCATCGAATCCCTTCCGCGTGACGCCGTCGTCGACGGCAACATCGCCAATCTCGAAGGCGTGAGCGAGGCCGTGTCGCGTGCCGTGCGCCGCATGGGCGGGGGCATCAAGCAGGTGGCCATTGCGCTCCCTGCTTCGGCGGTCATCACCAAGAAGATGATCCTGCCGGGCGGCCTGCGCGACCAGGAAATGGAGCTCCAGGTCGAGTCCGAGGCCAGCCAGTACATCCCCTTCGCGCTGGACGAAGTCAATCTCGACTTCCAGGTGGTCGGCCCGTCGCCGGGCAGCCCCGAGGAAGTAGAAGTCCTCATCGCGGCATCGCGCAAGGAAAAGGTCGAGGATCGCGTCGCCGTCGTCGAATCCGCTGGCCTCAAGGCCGTCGTGATGGACGTCGAGTCCTTTGCTGCGGAGGCTGCCTTCGAGCTCGTGGCGAAGCAGCTCCCGGGCGGAGGTGCCGACAAGATCGTCGCGGTCATCGACGTCGGTGCCAACGTCATGAACGTCAGCGTGCTGCGCAATGGCCAGCAGCTCTATGCCCGCGAACAGGCGTTCGGCGGCATGCAGCTCACGCAGGAAATCGCACGGCAGTACGGCATGAGCGTCGAGGACGCCGAGTCTGCGAAGCGGACCGGAGGGCTGCCCGAGGATTACGAGCGCGACCTGATGCGTCCCTTCATGGATAGCCTGGCCCTCGAAGTCTCGCGGGCCCTGCAGTTCTTCTTCACATCCACACAGTTCAACCAGGTCGACCACATTGTCCTCGCGGGCGGCTGCTCGGTCATGCCCGGGCTGTCCGAGGTCGTCGCCGGTCGCACCCAGGTCCCGTCCATCGTCGCCAATCCCTTCGTCGGGATGTCGCTGTCGTCGCGTGTGCGACCCAAGAATCTGCTGGCCGATGCACCGTCGTTGATGGTCGCGTGCGGGCTGGCGCTCCGGAGATTCGATTCATGATTCGAATCAATCTGCTGCCCCATCGGGAGCTCAAGCGCCGTGAACGGCGCCAGCAGTTCTACGTCGTGTCCGTCGCGATGGTCGCGGCCGGCCTGCTGGTCGCGCTGGTCGTGCACACCGTCATCGCAGGCTATGTCGAGCGTCAGGAACGCCGCAACGACTTCCTCAAGGCCGAGATCTCCAAGCTCGACGCCCAGATCGCCGAAATCAAGCGTCTGCGCGAGCAGATCGACGCCCTGCTGGCGCGCAAGCAGGTCATCGAGTCCCTGCAGACGACGCGGGGCCAGGCGGTGAACGTCATGAACGAGTTTGCCCGGCGCGTGCCCGACGGCGTGTATCTGCGATCGATCAAGCAGACCGGGCCGAAGATCGCCCTGCTCGGCTACTCGCAGTCCAATTCGCGCGTTTCGGCGCTGATGCGCAGCCTCGACGAATCGCCCTATCTCGCCAACCCGGGGCTGGTGGAAATCAAGTCCGCATCCGTGAACAAGCGGCGGGTCAGCGATTTCGCGCTCAATATCGGTATCGAAGGGCCCAAGGCCGAAGGCGATCAAGGGGCCAGAAAATGAATCCCGGCAAACTCAAAGGCATCGATTTCGAGCGGCTCTCGCAGGATTTCAAGGGGCTCGATCCCAACGATCCCGGCGCATGGCCGCTGGCGCCGCGCATCGCGGTGTTCGTCGCGTTGCTGGTTGCGGCCCTTGCGCTCGCATGGTGGTTCGACTGGCGCGATCAGGTGGCGCTCCTCGAACAGCGCGAGGCTGAAGAGGTGCAACTGCGCGGCGACTGGGTGACGAAGAAGAAGCTTGCCGTGAATCTGGATGCCTATAAGCTTCAGCTCGAGGAGACCGACCGCCAGTTCGGCGCGCTGCTCAAGCAGCTTCCGAATCGCGCCGAGATGGATTCGCTGCTGTCCGACATCAACCAGGCCGGCGTGGGCCGCGGGCTGCAGTTCGAGCTCTTCAAGCCGGGCGCCGAGCGGTCAAGGATTTCTATGCCGAGATGCCGATCGATGTGCGCATCGTCGGTGCCTACAACGATCTCGGCGCGTTTGCCGAGGACGTCGCCCGCATGTCCCGCATCGTGACGCTGGACAATGTCGCGCTCGAAACCCTCAAGGACGGCGGGCTCAAGCTGGAAGCGAAGGCCGTCACGTATCGCTACCTCGACGAAGAGGAGCTCGCGCAGAAGCGCCAGCAGGAGAAGGCCGCAAAGGCAAAGGGAGGCAAGTGAGAAAGCCATGAAACGCCTTCTGATACTTGCAAGTGCCCTTGTCCTCACCGCCTGTGCCGGCGACCAGGAGGACATCCAGGGCTGGATGGTCGAGCAGGAAAAGGGCATGCCCCAGACGATCAAGCCCCTGCCCGAGGTGAAGCCCGCGCCAGTCGTGAAATACGAAGCCGAAGGCGCCGCAGACCCCTTTGTTGCGAGCCGCATCGAACCGGAAACCAAGACCTCCCGACGCGGCGGTCCCGATCTCGATCGGAGGCGCGAGCCGCTCGAATCCTACCCGCTCGAATCCCTGCAACTTGTCGGCGTGATCACCCAGAACAAAAAGGTACACGCCCTGGTCCGCGCCGACCAGAACCTGCACCAGGTCAGGGTCGGCAACTACATGGGCCAGAACTTCGGACTGGTGACGGCGATCTCGGAGTCGGAAGTCACCCTTAAGGAACTGGTTGAAGACATGAACGGCGATTGGGTCGAGCGCATCAGCACATTGCTGCTGCAGGAGCAGCAGGAGGCACGGAAATGAACAAACAACGCATGATTGCGCTGCTGTGTGCGGCGTTCACCCTCGCTGTTCCTGCGCCCGCCGTCCTGGCGCAAGCTGCGTCGTCGCAGACCCAGGCCGCGCCGAACCGCATCGAAGATCTCGAGGTTTCCCGGCAAGGGGGATCCGTATTGCTGAAACTCACGCTGAAGGAGCCCCTGGCGGCGCCGCCGGCGAGTTTCAGCGTTGCGAACCCCGCGCGGATCGCATTCGATTTTCCCGGCACCGTCAATGGCCTGGGTCGCAGCGTGCAGGAAATCGACCAGGGCGACCTGCGCAGCGCCAACATCGTGCAGGCAGGTGACCGCACGCGCCTTGTCCTGAATGTTTCCAAGGTGACGCCGTTCGAGTCGCGCATCGAGGGGCGCTCCGTCATCATTTCTCTCGGTGCCGCAGCGCCGGTCGGCGCGACGACCACCCAGGTGTCGCAGGCAATGGCCAATTTCGCGCCGCAGAAGAGTGACGCGGTCGCCGAGGGCAGCAGCATCCGCGACATCAATTTCCGCCGCGGCAAGGACGGTGAAGGCCGGGTGGTCGTTCAGCTCTCGAGCTCCGATGCCGGCATCGACATCCGTCAGCAGGGCGGCGGACTGGTCGTCGAATTCCTGAAGACCTCGCTGCCCGAGCATCTGCGTCGCCGCTCCGACGTCACCGACTTCGCCACTCCGGTGACCTCCATGACCGCCCAGCAGCAGGGCGACAACGTCCGCCTGCAGGTGACTCCCAATGGCAAGTGGGAGCACAACGCCTACCAGAGCGACAACCAGTTCGTGCTCGAGGTGCGCCGTGTCGTCGAGGATCCGAACAAGCTCGTCCAGGGCGCCGCACGCGGCCAGTACAAGGGTGAGAAGCTCTCGCTGAACTTCCAGAACATCGACGTCCGGTCGGTGCTGCAGGTCATCGCGGACTTCACCAACTTCAACATCATCACCAGCGACTCCGTGCAGGGCAATCTGACCTTGCGCCTCAAGGATGTGCCGTGGGATCAGGCCCTCGACATCATCCTGCAGGCCAAGGGCCTGGACATGCGCAAGTCGGGCAACGTCATCTGGATCGCCCCGGGTGAGGAGCTCGCGACGCGCGAGAAGCTGCAGCTCGAAGCGAAGGCGCAGATCGGCGACCTCGAGCCGCTGCAGACCGAGAGCTTCCAGATCAATTACCACAAGTCCAAGGAAATCTTCGATTTCCTGAAGAGCAAGGATCAGACGATGCTGTCGAAGCGTGGCAGCGTCGTCGTCGACGAGCGCAGCAACCGGCTGTTCGTCACCGACGTCGCCAGCCGCCTGGCGGCCCTCGCGAGCCTCATCAAGGACATCGACATCCCGCCGCGCCAGGTCATGATCGAGGCGCGGGTCGTCGAGGCGAACAAGGACTTTGCGCGCGACCTCGGTGTGCGTCTTGGTTACGGCGATCGCCGCGCGAAGAACCTCGGCGATGGTGCGAAGATCGGCTTCGGATCGTCCGAGTTCGGCAATTTCAATTCTTCGACCGGCGCGATCAGCACGGACCCGGATACGCCGATCAACACGATCATCCATCGTGTCGGCGAGAACGCGGTCAGTGGCAATGGCTTCCTGCCGACAAACCCTTTCGGCGCGCTGAACCTGACCCTGTTCAACCGTTCGCTGACGCGCTTCCTGAACCTCGAGTTGGCAGCGCTGGAGTCGGACGGTCGTGGCCGGGTGGTCTCCAGTCCGCGCATCCTCACGGCCAACCAGGTCGAAGCGACGATCAAGCAGGGCCAGGAAATTCCCTACGTCACGCCCTCGAGCGGCACCGAGCCGCCTACGGTCAGCTTCAAGGACGCCGTGCTGATGCTCAAGGTGCGTCCGCAGATCACGCCTGACGGCCGCATCCAGCTGAAGGTCGAGGTAAGCAAGGACAGGGCCGACTTCTCGCGCAGCATTCTCGGCAATCCGCCCATCGACAAGAAGAGCGTGACGACCGAAGTGATGGTCGAGAACGGCGGCACGGTGGTGATCGGCGGCGTGTTCGAGGAAGAGGAGACGACCAACGTGGATCGCGTGCCGCTGCTCGGCGAGATTCCCTACCTCGGCGCCCTGTTCCGCTCGACGAGCACGCAGTCGGCACGTCGCGAGCTGCTGGTGTTCCTGACGCCGCGCATCGTTGCGGACACGCTGACGCTCAAGTGATCGGCGTACGCGCAGGCTCGTTGGCCTGCTGTATAGTTGCTGGCATTACGTATCGGATGCCGGTTTGGTGTTAGTGATTCTGGTTGGCATGATGGGCGCCGGGAAGACCACGGTTGGTCGCGAGTATGCCCGGCGTCATCGCATGCGCTTCATCGATTGCGATCACGAGATCGAGGCTCGCACGGGGGTCAAGGTCTCCACGATCTTCGAGATTGAGGGCGAGGAAGGTTTCAGGCGGCGCGAGACTCAGCTCATTGACGAGCTGACGCACGAGTCCGACCTGGTGCTGGCCACCGGCGGCGGGGTCGTTCTCAATCCCGACAATCGCGCGATGATGTCCGAGCGGGGTATCGTCGTTTACCTCAACGTCCCGACCACGGTCCTGTGGGAGCGGACGCGGCACGACCGCAACCGGCCCTTGCTTCAGGTGCCCAACCCGCGCGAGCGTATCGAGACGCTCTACCGCGAGCGCGATCCCTTGTACCGTTCCGTCGCGGACATCATCGTCGATGGCGGTCGCGGCAACCCCGGGGGGATGGTGCGGGTGATCGAGAAGGCCATCGATAACTTCAAGAAGTGATATGCGTACCCTGAATGTGGCCCTCGGCGACCGCAGCTATCCGATTCACATCGGTCGCGGCCTGCTCGCCGACCCTTCGCTGATTGTTCCCTTCCTCAGGACGCCGCGCGTCGCGATCGTCACCAACGACGTCGTGGGGCCGCTATACCTTGGTCCGCTGCAGAGCGTGCTGCGCGACAGCGGCGTGCGCGTGCACGCCGTGACCTTGCCCGATGGCGAGGTGCACAAGGACTGGCCGACGCTGAACCTGATCTTCGACATGCTGCTGGCCGAGCGTTGTGAGCGCTCCACGACCCTCCTTGCCCTGGGCGGCGGGGTCGTCGGCGACATGACGGGCTTTGCCGCAGCGACCTACCAGCGGGGCGTGCCGTTCATCCAGATTCCGACGACGTTGCTGTCTCAGGTCGATTCGTCGGTGGGCGGCAAGACGGCGATCAATCATCCGCTCGGCAAGAACATGATCGGCGCGTTCTACCAGCCGAAACTCGTACTGGCCGACACGGGCACGCTCGAAACGCTGCCGGGGAACGAACTCGCGGCAGGCCTGGCGGAAGTGATCAAGTACGGCCTGATCCGCGATCCGGCGTTCTTCGAGTGGCTGGAGTCGAACATCGAGCGCCTGGTTGCGCGCGATCCAGAGGCGCTGGCGTTCGCGATCGAGCGCTCGTGTGCGAACAAGGCCGAGGTCGTCGCTGCCGATGAAACCGAACAGGGCGAGCGGGCGCTCCTGAATCTGGGCCATACCTTCGGCCATGCGATCGAAACCGGCATGGGCTATGGGGCCTGGCTACACGGCGAGGCCGTCGCGGCAGGGACGATGATGGCGGCGGAGCTGTCGGCGCGGCTGGGGTGGTTGAGCGGCGATGAGGTCGTGCGGATCGAGGCGCTGCACCGACGTGCCGGCTTGCCCGTGCATGGCCCGCGGCTTGGCGTGTCGCGCTATCTGGAGTTGATGGCCCACGACAAGAAGGTGGAGGCCGGGCGGCTGCGGCTGATCCTGTTGCGCGGCATCGGCAGGGCGGTCATCCATGCCGATGCGACGCACGAGGCGATCGCGGCTGCCATCGAAGCGCGTTGCGCATGATGGCGCTCGCTGCCTGGGCGGTTACCGAAGCTAATTCGCGCGGGCGCGTTCATCCCGAGCCCTCGCCGGGCATACGTACCGAGTTCCAGCGCGACCGCGACCGCATCGTCCATTCGAATTCGTTCCGGCGGCTCGAGTACAAGACGCAGGTCTTCGTCAATCACGAGGGCGACCTCTTTCGTACCCGTCTCACGCACAGCATCGAGGTGGCCCAGATCTCGCGCGGGGTGGCGCGGGCGCTGCAGCTCAACGAGGATCTGGTCGAGGCCGTCGCGCTGGCGCACGATCTCGGGCACACGCCGTTCGGGCATGCGGGTCAGGACGCCCTGAATGCCTGCATGAAGGCGCACGGGGGCTTCGAGCACAACCTGCAATCCCTGCGAACCGTCGATCTTCTTGAGGAGCATTACGCCGCGTTCGACGGCCTCAACCTATGCTACGAAACGCGCGAGGGAATCCTCAAACACTGCTCGCGCGAGCGCGCCAAGGAGCTGGGCGAGCTGGGACAGCGCTTTCTCGCCGGCCATCAGCCTTCGCTGGAAGCGCAGCTGACGAACCTCGCGGACGAGATCGCGTACAACAACCACGACGTAGACGATGGCCTGCGCTCGGGGCTGATCACGCTCGAGCAGCTCGACGAAGTCGCCGTTTTCGCGGATGCCCGCCGCGATGCGGAGGCGCGCTGGCCCGGCCTGGGCGGGCGTCGCCTGATCCACGAGACGATCCGGCGCATGATCAACGAGATGGCGCTCGACCTCATCGCCACGACGCGTGCGAACATCGAGGCCGCCGGCGTGCAGTCGCTTGCGGACGTGCGTCATGCCGGGCGTCTGGTCGCGTATTCGGAAGAGCTGGCGCCGCGCCTGCGCGAGCTGAAGGCCTTCCTGCGGCAGAACCTCTACGCGCACTATCAGGTGCTGCGCATGACGGACAAGGCGCGCCGCATCATCCAGGATCTGTTCGGCGCCTTCATGAGCGATCCTCGCCTGCTCCCGCCGCAGTACCAGATGCGGGCGCGCGCCGACACGCCGCGTGCAATCGCCGACTACATCGCGGGAATGACCGACCGCTACGCCATGAAAGAGCACCGCCGCCTCTTCGCCGTTGGCGAAATTCATTGAGGCATCATAGGCTTACCGCAACGCAAAAATTTCTTGAAACAGCGGTTTTGCGGAGGTATATTCCTAAGTCCGCCTGAAAGGTAAGCAGTGGCCGTGTGTCAAGCATTGGCCGAAGGAGCCGGTGTGCGCGCGCATCCCGGCTCTTTTTGACGCCTGCACAATTTTGGTGCGTTATTTGCATGCGGCGCTGCCGTCGCCCGATCAACGCCGGCTTTTCCGGCAAACGTGTTGTGTCGAGGAAGAACGTGATGGATCTCCCCCAGAAGCAGGGTCTGTACGACCCGACCAATGAACATGACGCCTGTGGTGTGGGCTTCGTCGCCCACATCAAGGGCGTCAAGAGTCATGCAATCATCAGCCAGGGGCTTGAGATTCTGAAGAATCTCGACCACCGGGGTGCGGTTGGCGCCGACGAGCTGCAGGGCGATGGCGCGGGTATCCTGATCCAGATTCCCGATGCGCTGTATCGCGAAGAGATGGCGAAGCAGGGCATCGCCCTGCCGCCGGCGGGCGAATACGGTGTCGGCATGGTGTTCCTGCCCAAGGAGCAGGCGTCGCGCCTCGCGTGCGAGGAAGAGATCGGCCGCGCCGTGCGCGCGGAAGGCCAGGTGGTGCTCGGCTGGCGCGACGTCCCGGTGAATCGCGACATGCCGATGTCGCCGGCCGTGAAGGCCAAGGAGCCGGTGATGCGCCAGGTCTTCATCGGCCGCGGCCCGACCGTCACCGTGACCGACGCGCTCGAGCGCAAGCTGTACGTGATCCGTCGCCGCGCGGCGAACGCGATCAACGCGCTGCAGCTCAAGCATGGCAAAGAGTTCTACATGGTGTCGATGTCGGCCCGCACCGTGAACTACAAGGGCCTGCTGCTCGCCACGCAGGTCGGCGAATACTACTGCGACCTTGCCGACGCACGCGCGGTGTCGGCGCTTGCGCTGGTGCACCAGCGTTTCTCGACCAACACCTTCCCGAAGTGGGACCTCGCGCATCCGTTCCGCTACATCGCGCACAACGGCGAGATCAACACGCTGCGCGGCAACTACAACTGGATGCGCGCGCGCGAGAAGGGCACGCATTCGCCGCTGCTCGGTGACGACCTGCAGAAGATCTGGCCGCTGATCTATCCGGGCCAGTCGGACTCGGCGTCCTTCGACAACGCGCTCGAGCTGCTCGTGATGAGCGGCTACTCGCTCGCCCACGCGGTGATGATGATGATCCCCGAGGCGTGGGAGTCGCACACGCTGATGGACGAGAAGCGCCGCGCCTTCTACGAGTACCACGCGGCGATGATGGAGCCGTGGGACGGCCCGGCGGCGGTCGCTTTCACCGACGGCGTGCAGATCGGCGCGACGCTCGACCGCAACGGCCTGCGTCCGGCGCGTTACCTCGTCACCGACGACGACCTCGTGGTCATGGCCTCGGAATCCGGCGTGCTGCCGATCCCCGACAGCAAGATCGTCAAGAAGTGGCGCCTGCAGCCCGGCAAGATGTTCATGATCGACATGGAGCAGGGCCGCATCATCGACGACCGCGAGCTGAAGGAGTCGCTGGCCCAGGCCAAGCCTTATCGCGAATGGATCCGTCGCATCAACATCAAGTTCGACGACCTGCCCGTGCCGGAAGGCGTCGAGCCGGTGCAGCCTGCCGCCTCGCTGCTGGATCGCCAGCAGGCCTTCGGCTACACGCAGGAAGACATCAAGTTCATCCTCGAGCCGATGGGCAAGACCGGCGAGGAAGCGACCGGCTCGATGGGCAACGATTCGCCGCTCGCCGTGTTGTCGGCGAAGGAGAAGCCGCTCTACAACTACTTCCGTCAGTTGTTCGCGCAGGTGACGAACCCGCCGATCGACCCGATCCGCGAGCAACTGGTGATGTCGCTGGTGTCCTTCATCGGCCCGCGCCCGAACCTGCTCGAGATCAACGAGATCAACCCCCCGTATCGCCTCGAGGTGACCCAGCCGGTGCTGGACTTCGACGACATGGCGAAGATCCGCAACATCGCGCGTTACGCCGACAGCCGCTTCCGCTCGGCCGAGCTGGACGCGTGCTATCCGGTCGCGTGGGGCAAGGAAGGCGTCGAGGCGCGCCTGGCGACGCTGTGCGCCGAGGCCGAGGATGCGGTGCTGCAGGGCTACAACATCCTGATCGTGTCGGATCGCAAGGTCGACGCCGAGAAGGTGGCGATCCCGGCGCTGCTGGCGACCTCGGCCGTGCATCAGCATCTCGTGTCGAAGGGCCTGCGCACGCGCGCCGGCCTGGTGGTCGAGACCGGTACCGCACGCGAGGTGCATCACTTCGCGGTGCTCGCGGGCTACGGCGCGGAAGCCGTCCATCCGTATGTCGCGATGGAGACCCTGCAGCAGATCGCCGGTGGCGGCGAGGCCGGCGCGAAGGCGATCAAGCATTTCGTCAAGGCGGTCGGCAAGGGCCTGATGAAGGTCATGTCCAAGATGGGCATCTCGACCTACATGTCCTACACCGGCGCGCAGATCTTCGAGGCGGTCGGCCTGAAGCAGTCGCTGTGCGACCGCTACTTCACCGGTACGACCAGCCAGGTCGAGGGCATGGGCGTGTTCGAGGTGATGGAGGAAGCCATCCGCCTGCACCGCAAGGCCTTCAGCAACGACCCGGTGCTGGTCGACATGCTCGACGCAGGTGGCGACTACGCCTACCGCGTGCGCGGCGACGACCACATGTGGACGCCGGAATCGATCGCGAAGCTGCAGCATGCGACGCGCTCGGGCAAGGCCGACACCTACAAGGAATACGCGAAGCTGATCAACGACCAGAGCAAGCGCCACATGACGCTGCGCGGCCTGTTCGAGATCAAGCCCGCCGGTCCCCCGGTGGCGCTCGAGGAAGTCGAGCCGGCCAAGGAGATCGTCAAGCGCTTCGCCACCGGCGCGATGTCGCTCGGCTCGATCTCGACCGAGGCGCACACGACGCTGGCCGTGGCGATGAACCGCATCGGCGGCAAGTCGAACACCGGCGAGGGCGGCGAGGACCCGATGCGCTTCAAGCCGATCACGCAGGCGATGCGCCTGTCGCAGATCGTCGGCGAGAACCGCATCGCACGCGACCTCGAGCTGAAGGCGGGCGATAGCCTGCGTTCGGCGATCAAGCAGGTCGCTTCGGGCCGTTTCGGCGTCACGACCGAGTACCTGGTCAATGCCGACCAGATCCAGATCAAGATGGCCCAGGGCGCGAAGCCCGGCGAGGGCGGCCAGCTGCCCGGCCACAAGGTCAGCGAGTACATCGGCTTCCTGCGCCACTCGGTGCCGGGCGTCGGCCTGATCTCGCCGCCGCCGCACCATGACATCTACTCGATCGAGGATCTCGCGCAGCTGATCCACGACCTGAAGAACGCCCAGCCGGCCGCTTCGATCTCGGTCAAGCTGGTGTCCGAGATCGGTGTCGGCACGGTCGCCGCGGGTGTCGCCAAGGCCAAGGCCGATCACGTCGTGATCGCCGGCCACGACGGCGGCACCGGCGCTTCGCCGTGGTCGTCGATCAAGCACGCCGGCAGCCCGTGGGAACTGGGGCTCGCCGAGACGCAGCAGACGCTGGTGCTGAACAGCCTGCGCAGCCGCATCCGCGTGCAGGTCGATGGCCAGATGAAGACCGGCCGCGACGTCGTGATCGGTGCGCTGCTGGGCGCTGACGAGTTCGGCTTCGCGACCGCTCCGCTGGTCGTCGAAGGCTGCATCATGATGCGCAAGTGCCACCTGAACACCTGCCCGGTCGGCGTCGCGACGCAGGATCCGGAACTGAGGAAGCGCTTCACCGGCCAGCCCGAGCACGTGGTGAACTACTTCTTCTTCGTCGCCGAGGAAGTGCGCGAGCTGATGGCGCAGATCGGCATCCGCAAGTTCGACGACCTGATCGGCCGTCCCGAACTGCTGGACATGAAGAAGGGCATCGAGCACTGGAAGGCGCGCGGCCTCGACTACAGCCGCATTTTCCATCGTCCGAAGGTCGCCGCGAGCGTGGCCAAGCGTCACGTCGAAACCCAGGACCACGGCCTCGCGAAGGCGCTCGACAACCAGCTCATCGACCTGGCCAAACCCGCACTCGAGCGCGGCGAGCCGGTGCGCATCGATGTGCCGGTGCGCAACATCAACCGCACGGTCGGTGCGATGCTGTCCGGGCGTGTCGCCGAGAAGTACGGCCATGCCGGCCTGCCCGACGACACGATCCACGTGACCCTGACCGGCACCGCCGGCCAGAGCTTCGGTGCCTTCACGGCGCGCGGGGTGACGCTGGAGCTGGTCGGCGAAGGCAACGACTACGTCGGCAAGGGCCTGTCGGGTGGTCGCGTGATCGTGCGTCCGCAGGCTTCGTTCCGCGGCACCTCGACCGAGAACATCATCATCGGCAACACCGTGCTCTACGGCGCGATCGAGGGTGAGGCCTATTTCTCCGGCGTCGGTGGCGAGCGTTTCGCGGTGCGCAACTCGGGCGCCACCGCGGTCGTCGAGGGCGTGGGCGACCATGGTTGCGAGTACATGACCGGCGGTACCGTCGTCGTGCTGGGCCAGACCGGGCGCAACTTCGCGGCCGGCATGTCGGGCGGTGTCGCCTACGTGCTGGACGAGGACGGCACGTTCGAGCAGCGCTGCAACATGGCGCAGGTCGCGCTGGAGCCTGTGCCCGAGGAGATCGAGGCGCGCAAGGGCTCGGAGTCCGGCGACGACCTCGAGTCGCACGGCCGTGTCGACATCAACCACCTCGAGATGGGCGACGAGCTCATCCTGAAGGGGTTGATCGAGCGTCACGCCCGCTACACCGGTAGCGCACGTGCCCGCGAGATCATCGAAAACTGGACCGCCTGGCGCTGCAAGTTCGTCAAGGTGATGCCGCATGAATACCGTCGCGCGCTGGCCGAGATGGCCGCGCAGAAGCAGAAGCAACTGGAGGCCGCGTAAAAAATGGGCAAGCCCACAGGATTTCTGGAGTATCAGCGTCTGTCGGAGGCCTACGAGCCGGTTGCGGAGCGCCTGAAGAAGTACAAGGAGTTCGTGCTGCGTCTGAGCGACGAGCAGGCTGCGGTGCAGGGGGCGCGCTGCATGGATTGCGGCATCCCCTTCTGCAACAACGGCTGTCCGGTCAACAACATCATTCCGGACTGGAATGATCTCGTGTATCGCAACCAGTGGAAGGAGGCGATCGAGGTTCTGCATTCGACCAACAACTTCCCTGAGTTCACCGGCCGCATCTGCCCTGCGCCGTGCGAGGCGGCGTGCACGCTGAACATCAACTCCGACGCGGTCGGAATCAAGTCGATCGAGCACGCGATCATCGACAAGGCGTGGGAAGAGGGCTGGGTGCAGCCGCGTCCGGCTGCCGCAAAGACCGGCAAGAAGGTCGCCGTCGTCGGTTCCGGCCCCGCGGGCCTCGCTGCCGCGCAGCAGCTGGCGCGCGTCGGCCACGACGTGACGGTTTTCGAGAAGAACACGCGCATCGGCGGCCTGCTGCGTTACGGCATCCCCGACTTCAAGATGGAGAAGGGCCTGATCGACCGCCGCATGGCGCAGATGGAGGCCGAGGGCGTGCGCTTCCGCACCGGCGTGATCGTCGGGTCCGACACTGCTGCGCCCGGCATTGCCAACGACGCGAAGGAATTCGTCAGCGCCGAGGCGCTGCAGAAGGAGTTCGACGCGGTGATCCTCGCGGCGGGTTCCGAAGTGCCGCGCGACCTGCCGGTGCCGGGGCGCGAGCTGGGCGGCGTGCATTTCGCGCTGGAGTTCCTGATTCCGCAGAACAAGGCGGTGGCCGGTGACGGCCCGAACCCGATCTCGGCCGAAGGCAAGCACGTCGTCGTGATCGGCGGCGGCGATACCGGTTCCGACTGCGTCGGCACGTCCAACCGCCACGGTGCGGCCAGCGTGACCCAGTTCGAGCTGATGCCGATGCCGCCGGAGCAGGAGAACAAGGCGCTGACTTGGCCGTACTGGCCGATCAAGATGCGCACCTCCTCGTCGCACGAGGAAGGTTGCGAACGCGACTTCGCCGTCGCGACCAAGGAGTTCTTCGGCAAGGACGGCAAGGTCACCGGCCTGAAGGCGGTCCGGCTCGAGTGGAAGGACGGCCGCATGGCGGAGATCGCGGGTTCGGAATTCGAGGTGAAGGCCGACCTGGTGTTCTTCGCGATGGGCTTCACGAATCCGCTGGGCAAGCTGCTCGAATCCTTCGGCGTGGAGAAGGATGCGCGCGGCAACGCCAAGGCGACGACCGACGGTGCCGGCTGCTACGCGACCAGCGCGCCGAAGGTGTTTGCTGCCGGCGACGTGCGCCGCGGCCAGTCGCTCGTCGTGTGGGCGATCCGGGAAGGTCGTCAGTGCGCGCGTGAGGTCGATCAGTTCCTCATGGGCGAGACGGTCCTGCCGCGCTGAGCCGTTTTCGGCGGACGAAATTAAAAGGGCGACCCGCGGGTCGCCCTTTTTGTCACCGTCTGCCGGCGCTCAGTGCGCCAGCCGTTCCAGCGTGTAGTGGGCGATCATGCCTTCCTCGTTGGTCGGCACGACGGCGACCGCGACGCGGCTCTCCGGGGCGTCGATGCGCAGTGCGTGCGCGTCATTCGCTTCCGCATCGATCGCGATGCCCAGCCATGCGGAGAGTCTGGCGACCTGCGCGCGGACCGGCGCGGCGTGCTCGCCGATGCCGCCGGTGAACACGAGTGCATCGAGACCGCCAGCCGCCGCCGCGAGCGAGCCGATTTCACGGGCGATGCGGTAGCAGAAGAGATCGACCGCTTCGCGTGCCTCGCGCGCGTCCGATGCGAGCAGCGTGCGCATGTCCTGGCTGATGCCGGAGACGCCGAGCAGGCCGGACTCCTTGTACAGGAGGTTGGTCAGGGCCTTGGCGTTCATGCCCTTCTGCTCCATCAGGTAGAGCATGACGCCAGGGTCGAGGCTGCCGGTGCGGGTGCCCATCATCAGGCCTTCCACCGCGGTGAAGCCCATCGTGGAGGCGACGCTCTTGCCCTCGCGCAGCGCGCACATCGACGCGCCGTTGCCCAGGTGGGCGATCAGTACCGCGCCGTTCGCGCGCTCGCCGATCACGTCGGGGAGCTGACGCGCCACGTAGTCGTAGGACAGGCCGTGAAAGCCGTAGCGCTTGACGCCTTCCGCGCTGATCGCGCGCGGCAGCGCGAAGGCCTGGGCGAGCGGCGGCTGGGTGCGATGGAAGGCGGTGTCGAAGCAGCCGACCTGGGGAATCTCGGGGATCAGCGTCGCCACGGCGCGCACCGCGCGCAGGTTGTGCGGCTGGTGCAGCGGGGCGAGCGGAATGAAGCCTTCGAGGTCGCGCAGCACCGATTCGTTGAGCCGCACCGGCGCGCTGTACAGCTCGCCGCCGTGCACGATGCGGTGTCCTGCCGCGACGATGTCGAGCGCGGGGTTGTGCGCGGTGAGCCAGCGGAACAGGTGGTTGAGCGCATCCTTGTGCTGTTCGCTCTGGCTCCCGCCGGTCAGCACCGGCTCGTGATACCGGTTGCCCGCCGCGTCCTTCGCCGACAGCACCGGCGTGGCGCCGATGCCTTCGATCTGCCCCGACAGGGCGGGACTGCGGGCAAGTTCCGGTTCGACCGCGAAGAGCGCGAACTTCAGGCTGCTCGATCCGGCGTTGATGACGAGCACAGCCTTCATGCGAGCCGCGCCTCGCGCTTCTTGTGCGCCATGAGCTGCACGATCGCGCACGAGGCGGCGCGCGTCTCGGCGGTGTCAGCGCGGCTCGTGAGCACGATGGGCACGCGTGCTCCGAGCACGACGCCGGCCATCAGCGCGTTGGCGAGGTACTCGAGCTGCTTGGCGACCATGTTGCCGGACTCGAGGTCGGGCACGACCAGGATGTCGGCGTTGCCGGCGACCAGCGAGCGGATGCCCTTTGTCTTGGCGGCGACGAGCGAGACGGCGTTGTCGAAGGCGAGCGGGCCGTCGAGCAGGCCGCCCTTGATCTGGCCGCGGTCGGCCATCTTGCACAGCGCGGCGGCGTCGATGGTGGAGCGGATCTTCGAGGTGACCGTCTCGACCGCCGACAGGATCGCGACCTTGGGTTCGGGCAGGCCCATGACGTGGGCGAGGTCGATCGCGTTCTGGATGATGTCGACCTTGTCCTCGAGGGTGGGCTCGATGTTGATCGCAGCGTCGGTGATCAGCAGCGGGTGCGGATAGGTCGGCACGTCGGCGAGGAAGACGTGGCTGATGCGGCGCGCGGTGCGCAGTCCGCCTGCCTTCGACACCACCGCGCCCATCAGTTCGTCGGTGTGCAGCGAGCCCTTCATCAGCGCCTCGACCTGCCCTTCGCGGGCGAGCGTCACGGCCGTTTCGGCGGCCTCGTGGCTATGGGCGACGTCGATGATGCGCGCGCCGTGCAGGTCGATGCCTTCCTGCTCGGCGATCGCGCGGATCTTCATTTCGGGGCCGACCAGCACCGGAATGACGAGGCCCGCTTGTGCGGCCTGCATCGGGCCGCGCAGCGACTCGGCGTCGCAGGGGTGGGCGACGGCGATCGGGATCGGCGCCATGCCCGCCGTGATGGAAAGCAGGTGGCCGTAGCGCAGTTCGCGGTCGGAGATCGTGACTTCGGGCAGGTGGACGCGTGCGCGCTTGATCTTCTCGGTGGGCGCCTGCACCTCGGCGACGCCGTCGATGACTTTCAGGCCGTCCTGGTTGAGCGCGAGGCAGTCGAACACCATGTGATGGTTGTGCTCGAACTTCTCGCGGCAGGTGACGGTGATCGTGAGCGTGTCGCCGATGGTGATCGGGCGGTGGAAATTGAGCCCCTGGGAGACATAGACGGTGCCGGGGCCGGGGAATTCGGTGCCGAGGATGGTGGAGATCAGCGTGCTGCCCCACATGCTGTGGCCGACGACCTCGCGGAACTGGCTGGAGCGCGCGAATTCGGGATCGACGTGGGTCGGATTCACGTCGCCGGACATGACGGCGAAGAGGTGGATGTCGTCCGGCCGCAGGGTGCGGACGAGCTGGGCGCGGTCGCCCACCTGGATCTCGTCGAAGGTGCGGTTCTGGATGAAGTCGGTGACGTTGCGATCCATGGTCGGTGTATTTCCGTTGCGATGCAAAAACTGCATTTTAGGCGCGTTATCAGAGATTTGCCTGCATCGCTGTAAAAACATGTTTGCGCTGCCGCATCCCTGTCCCATCCGTGCGACAGTGCCGGGTGCGGCACGGGGGCGGCTCGGGCCGCATGCTAAAATCGCGCCCTGTTCGAACAGGGACGAGGCTTTCATGGAAGTGGTGATTCTCGCGGCCGGGCAGGGCAAGCGCATGCGTTCGGTATTGCCCAAGGTGCTGCAGCCGATCGCCGGACGGCCGATGCTGGCGCATGTGATCGGGGCCGCCCGCGCGCTGGATGCGTCGCGCATCTGCGTCGTGTATGGCCATGGCGGCGAGGTCGTGCGCGAGCGTCTGCAGGACGCGGCGCTGCGCTGGGCGCGGCAGGAGCCGCAGCTCGGCACCGGGCACGCGGTGCAGCAGGCGCTGCCGGAACTCACCGACGGCGAGATGGCGCTGGTGCTGTACGGCGACGTGCCGCTGATCGGTGCGCCGACGCTGCGTCGCCTGCAGGCGGCGGCCGGCAGCGGCAAGCTCGCACTGCTGACCGTCGAACTCGACAACCCCACCGGTTATGGACGCATCCTGCGCGATGCCGGCGGCAAGGTCACGCGCATCGTCGAGGAGAAGGACGCCAGCGCCGAGCAGCGCCGCGTGCGCGAGGTCAATACCGGCATCCTCGTCGCGCCGGTCGCACGCCTGCGCGACTGGCTCGGGCGCATCGGCAACGACAACGCGCAGGGCGAGTACTACCTGACCGACATCATCGGCCTGGCGGTCGCCGAGGGCGTCGACATCGTCACGGTGCAGCCGGACGCGGTGTGGGAAACGCTGGGCGTGAACAGCAAGCCGCAGCTCGCCGAACTCGAGCGCATCCACCAGCGCAACATCGCCCAGACGCTGATGGACGCGGGCGTGACGGTGCTCGACCCGGCACGCATCGACGTGCGCGGCGAGCTCGAATGCGGCCGTGACGTCGAGATCGACGTCGGTTGCGTGTTCGAGGGGCGTGTGGAGCTGGGCGACGACGTGCGCATCGGCGCGAACTGCGTGATCCGCAACGCGCGCATCGGCGCGGGCACCCGGATCGCACCGTTCTCGCATATCGAGGACACGGTCACCGGGCGCGAATGCGTGATCGGCCCGTACGCGCGCACGCGCCCCGGCACGACGCTGGGCGACGACGTGCATCTGGGCAACTTCGTCGAGGTCAAGAACAGCGCGATCGCCGACCATTCGAAGGCCAACCACCTAGCTTACGTCGGCGATGCGGACGTCGGCCAGCGCGTGAACATCGGTGCGGGCACGATCACCTGCAATTACGACGGCGCCAACAAGTTCCGCACCATCATCGAGGACGACGTGTTCATCGGCTCCGACACCCAGCTCGTCGCGCCGGTGCGCGTCGGCCGCGGGGCGACGCTCGGAGCCGGCACGACGCTGACCAAGGATGCCCCGCCGGAGCAGCTCACCGTGTCGCGGGCCAAGCAGATCACCATTGCCGGCTGGAAGCGGCCGGTGAAGAAGAAGTAAGCCGGAGAAAACATCATGTGCGGCATCGTCACTGCCATCGCGACGAAGAACGTCGTCCCCGTCCTCCTCGAAGGCCTGCGCAAGCTCGAATACCGCGGCTACGACTCAGCCGGCCTGGCCGTGCTCAACGGCGGGCTGCAGCGCGTGCGCGCGGCCGGCCGCGTCGCCGAGCTGGCCGCGCGTGCCGACGAGCAGAAGCTCGATGCCGGCATCGGCATCGCGCACACGCGCTGGGCGACGCACGGCGTGCCGTCCGAGCGCAACGCGCACCCGCACGTGTCGGCGGGGCTCGCCGTCGTGCATAACGGCATCATCGAGAACTTCGAAGCCATCAAGCAGCGCCTCACGGCCGAGGGCTACGAATTCGTCTCGGAGACCGACACCGAGGCGATCGCCCACCTGATCCACAGCAAGCTCGCGGTGCAGCCGGACCTGTTCGAGGCGGTGCGGTTGGCGACCAACGAACTCGTTGGCGCCTACGCGATCGGCGTGATCAGCGAGAGCGACCGCTCGCGCGCGATCGTGTCGCGCCACGGCGCGCCGCTGCTGCTGGGCGTGGGCGAGGACGGCATGTACGCGGCGTCCGATACCGCGGCGCTGCTGCAGGTCACGCGCAAGGTGATCTACCTCGAGGATGGCGACATCGCCGAACTGCGCCTCGACGGCTACCGCATCGCGCGCCCCGACGGCACGCCGGTCGAGCGTGCGATGCACGTGTCGAGCCTGTCCGCCGACGCGGTCGAACTGGGCCAGTACCGCCACTACATGCAAAAGGAGATCTTCGAGCAGCCGCAGGCGCTGGCGAACACGCTCGAGATCATCGCCGGCGGCGGCTCGGTGACGCCGCAGCTCTTCGGCACCCAGGCGCCCGAGCTGCTGGGCGGTGTCGGGCGCGTGCTGGTGCTCGCGTGCGGCACGAGCTACCACGCCGGTCTCGTCGCGCGGTACTGGATCGAGGCGATCGCGAAGCTGCCGTGCAGCGTCGAGATCGCAAGCGAATATCGTTACCGCGAATCGGTCGCGAATCCGGACACGCTGGTGGTCGTGATCTCGCAGTCCGGCGAGACCGCCGACACGCTCGCCGCGCTCAAGCATGCCAAGGTGCAGGGCATGGCGCGCACGCTGGCGATCTGCAACGTGCCCGAATCGGCCATCGTGCGCGAGGCCGCGCTGCGCTTCATCACGCGCGCAGGCCCGGAGATCGGCGTCGCCTCGACCAAGGCATTCACGACGCAGCTCGCGGCGCTGGCGCTGCTGACCCTGTCGCTCGCGAAGCTCGCCGGCCGCCTGCCGGAAGCAGACGAGGCACGTTACCTCACGGCACTGCGCCACCTGCCGGTCGCCGTGCGGAAGGTGCTCGATCTCGAGCCGGAGATCGAGCGCTGGGCGCAGCGCTTCGCCGGCAAGCAGCATGCACTCTTCCTCGGTCGCGGCCAGCATTGGCCGATCGCGATGGAAGGCGCGCTGAAGCTCAAGGAGATCTCCTACATCCATGCCGAGGCCTACGCCGCCGGCGAGCTGAAGCACGGTCCTCTGGCGCTGGTCGACAAGGACATGCCGGTGATCGCGGTGGCCCCCGCCGACGAGTTGCTGGAAAAGCTCAAGTCGAACCTGCAGGAAGTGCGCGCGCGCGGCGGCGAGCTCTACGTGTTCGCCGACGCCGGCAGCGAGATCTCGCAAAGCGAAGGCGTGCATATCCTGCAGATGCCCGAGCACTACGGCATGCTGTCGCCGGTGCTGCACGTCGTGCCGCTGCAGTTGCTGTCGTATCACGCGGCGCTGGTGAAGGGCACTGACGTGGATAAGCCGCGGAACCTGGCGAAGTCGGTGACGGTGGAGTAAGGCGGGGCAGTTGGTCCTGAAGTTTTGTTCCTGACAATTAAAGTCGAAAACTCGTCATTAAAGTCGAAAACTGGGCAATAAAGTCGAAAACTGGATTGCCTCATGATAATGCCCGGCTCGTCCGGGCGTTTTCACATCTGAGTCAGAGGGCAGGGTGATCGGCTGTCGCAGGTCTCCGCCGGCTTCTCGGCCAATGCTGCCGGCCAGCCCGCGCCGGGTGAGCGACAGCGGTGTAGAGGGAAGCTGCCGCACGGAGCACTATGCCGTCGAGCGACAGGTCTTCTATGCTTCGAACTGCTCGTTACGACCCAATCCAGCCGCTCAATGCCGCGGTGACTCGACGATCGCTGGAGATCAAGAATACCTATGTCAAGCAGCTACTGGGGCTGCACGCAAAACTTCAGTTTAATCACCTCCTGTTGGGATGTTCCGAAACCGATATAAGCGTTGAAGTTCCGCCCCTCTCGCTTGAATGCACCGGTTGAAATCCGCTAATGCCAATCCAGGTTACCAAGACCTAGGGCAGGTTCTATCATCAGCTGAGAATCTTTCCCATGGCGATCCCTGCGAAGGCGAAGAATATGTACAGGGGCCAATTGATGCATCTTGCCAAAGTTCGCAACCTGTCATCCTTCTTCTTGCGATCCCTTACATGTGAGCGGATGCTACGCTTGGCGTCGAACAGCGACCGGCGCATTCGATCTACGTCAAAAGCCAAATCTTTGAGCCCGCTGTGCAGGTGCCGCACATTGATGTTGGGCCAGTTCTGGTAGGGGATGAGGTCGTCCGTTGTTAGTATCGCCAGAGAACGTCCGCTCGCCTTTTCGACGCCGTTCTCCGCCAGGTACTCAAACTTCAAGCCAAAATTCTCGTAGAAGGTATTGCGACGATCCTTGTTCTTCTCGCTGGCATCGACGTTGGACAGGCTAATCGGGATAACCCGGTACCCTGGGGCGTTGGTCTTGACCCAATTGACGATCTTGTAGAACAAGTACGTACCAATATGGAGGCCCTTCAGATCCTCGATCCGAATCATGACTGACCCGTTCGTCAATCGGACCGATTTGTCGAAGCCATTGACCGACGCGGCCATGTCGGACACTAGCTCCCCGATGAAGCTGGGGCAACTTCCGAAAATGTAGTACGCCTTCGCTGACATCGAAGCTGCCATGATCACGTTGTTGCCGCTCACTTCCGTAGCAATCTTTGAGTTCGTCATCTCGATCAGGAGATAGTGATCTCGATTTTGTTGGGTGTCCGCCACCTTGATTAGCTCGAACGAACTCTCAGAAACCTTGTACTCATGGCGAAACTGAACTGAGCCCTCGGTTGCATCGTTCATTGGTTGCTCGCTAATTCGAATGAATGAATCTCGGTGTTATAGAGGGCCGGGTAACATGCCACTATGGGGGGCGAAGCGTGCCCGACACGACGTTTGTGCCGATCGACTCGTTAGCCCTCAAGACACTGCAAGCTTCTCGATCTCTCCAAACACAGTTCGCAATGCGCGACGGTATCGGAACAGGTCTCCGAAAGAAAGGCTCACCAAGTGGCCGACCTGCGCATCAGAAATGTCTGCCTTCCCCAAAATCTCTATAGCAGACGCATTCAGAACACCATTCGCATGAACAATGGCGTTCCGAAGAGCACAAAGCTCCAACAGGCCGTTTGCCGCCCACGCGTATTTTCTATCAATCTTGGACTTCACCCACTCAGCTTTACTAGTCAGGTAGTTCGGCGGATTAACATCGGCACGTTCAATTAGGTACGCGAGGCATTCATCCGCGAGGACAGCAAGGTTAACAAACAGAATGCGCACGATGCTTTCCGATAGATTTATGAAAACATCATCGTGATCTTTTCCGTCTAGCTTGATTGCTCCGTCCTTGAAGTCCTTCTGTGGGAGGCAAGACGTAAACCCCAGGTCTGACTCATTCCAGGCGTCTGCTTCGGTGAGGCTTTCGATGAGGGTATCCAAGTTCCCCAGCTTCACCGCTTTCGCGATGTTGAGGGAGTGCGCAACACCGTATACGGTCTGCGACCACTGAAGCATACGTTGATTGATGTCCACAAAAGCTTCCGTTCCGCTGAGGGGCTAAACCATGAAGGCAAACAGTGTTTGCAGCGACACGTGGGGCCGCACATCAATTGATAATGCTGACAGCTTCCACACCGCAATGATTGCAGAGATTTGATAACGTCATGTCATTATAACAACTCCAATGTGTGGGACACATTTTGTCCTCCAACGACCGCTGTGGGGAGCAGGTACGTGGGTCCGCTCGTGGCCGGAACGAGTTCGCCCGCCTTCCCAGAAGCTGCCGGCCGCTTCCCGGCGAACAATCAGACTCCGATCAACAGCTAAGGAGTCTGGCATGGAATCCTACGAACATCGAGAACCCTGGAACAAGGGAAAGCTGGTGGGTCAGAAGGCGCCGCTCAAGCCCAACGATATCTGGGCGATCCGCATCCACCTTCAGAATGCCCATCAGGTACGGGATCTGGCGCTGTTCAATCTGGCCATCGATAGCAAGCTGCGCGGATGCGACCTCGTCGCCCTCCGCGTGCGAGACGTGACACACGGCAGCCAAGTGCTGTCGCGCACCGCGGTCGTCCAGAGAAAGACGCAACGGCCCGTTCAGTTCGAACTGACCGAGCCGACGCGAACGACGGTGGCGACATGGATCGACAAGGCAAAGCTGAAGCCGGAGGACTTCCTCTTTCCAAGCCGACTGCACCGCTCGCCGCACGTATCCACCCGGCAGTACGCGAGGATCGTGGAGCAATGGGTGATTGCGGCCGGTCTGGATCCAGCGGCCTACGGCACGCATTCTATGCGGCGAACGAAGGCGACCCTGATCTACAAGCGGACCAAGAATCTGAGGGCCGTTCAGATCCTACTGGGTCATTCCAAGCTCGAGTCGACCGTCCGTTACCTGGGCATCGAGGTCGATGATGCTTTGGAGATCTCTGAGCAGATCGAGATCTGAGCGCGGTTCGGCCGCTCGCGGCAACGGGTCAGGTGCCGAGCGGCCGCTTGCCGGAGCGGTTCCGGAGAGTTGTGTCGGCCAATAAGGCGACGGTCGACGTCACGCCACATACCGGCATTGAGGCGCACCGAGACATTCTTACTCGCTTGCCGGCACATCGCCACGCATATGTGATATGCCATCTGGGGCAGTAGCGCGTGTAATATTCCATCTCAAAGAGCGCATACGAAAACGGTGCAATCGAGGCCGAGCGGTCTGGGCCCAACCATCGACCTAGGAGGAAGCTTGGCTACGTACTTCACCAAGAGCGAAGCGCGCACTGCTGCACGCACGGCCACCATCGCAAAGTCTCAGGTCGTCAAGGCATCCGCGCAGATCCTGAAGGAGGACCGCCAGGCGACTAGGGACAGCGAGTCCTTTGACGTCTTCCTTTCCCACTCGATTACGGACGCCGATCTGGTGCTGGGCGTCAAGCGTTTGCTGGAAGCGCGCGGCTTAAAGGTCTACGTGGACTGGGACACGGATACACAGCTCGATCGCAGCACTGTTAGTTCCGAGACGGCGGAATTACTGCGACGCCGGATGAGGCAGTCGGCCTCGTTGATCTACTTGGCAACCGAGGCGGCGTCTACTTCCAAGTGGATGCCGTGGGAGCTCGGCTACTTCGACGGACTGCGTAGTGGCCAGGTAGCGGTCATGCCTTTGATGGATAACGAGAACGACAAGTTCTCGGGTCAGGAGTACCTAGGGCTTTATCCCAAGATCACTAAAGACACGTACCAAAACACGACGAAGAAGGATGTGTTCGTTGAGGGACAAGGCCGCTGGACAACGCTGCGTGAATTCAACGCCGGCAAGCCGAGCTGGAGAGCCTACGCTACTTCCGCCAAGTGAGAAGTGGGTTGCCAGCATTGGGAGGATGGGCGATTAGCGCTCGCGTGGCAAAGGCACCTGTGCCCGCGCAGACCACATAGCCGGTACATGATCCGATCACCTCGAATAGCAATAACCTAACCACAGAGTCAAGCACCGATGACCCCCAAACATGAGATTGATGCGTTCATCAAGGATTTCGTGAAGGACCTGGAGCAGGGCACCGCGGCGGTATTTGCCGGCGCCGGGATGTCGAAGAGCTCCGGGTTTGTCGACTGGCCTGAGCTGATGCGGGACATCGCGGCGGAGCTCGGGCTAAAAGTCGAACTCGAGCACGACCTTATCTCGGTAGCCCAATTTCACTTCAACCGCCGCAAGACGAGCGACGGCTTGGCCAAGAAGATCCTCGAGGAGTTCTCCGGCCACGCGGAACCGTCGCCCGTCCACGAGGTCTTGGCGCGCTTGCCCATCCATACCTACTGGACAACCAACTACGACACCCTAATTGAGGATGCGCTACGCAAGGCCTATCGCGTGCCCGACGTCAAGTTCGACGTAGAGCACCTCACGACCACCAAGCCCAAGCGGGACGCTGTGGTCTACAAGATGCACGGTGACGTTTCTTTCCCGAATTCCGCGATTCTGTACAAGGAGCAATACGAGAAGTACCACAATACGCACGCGCCATTCATCACGGCACTCGGCGGCGATCTGGTCTCTAAGACGTTCCTCTTCATTGGCTTTAGCTTCACCGACCCCAACCTGGACTACGTGCTTAGCAGGCTTCATGTCTTCGGAGGCAAGAAGCGGACGCACTACTGTTTCATGAGAGAGGTCCAGAAGGAGGCAGGAGACGACGACGAACTCTTCATGTACAAGCGAAGGAAGCAGGACCTTCGCATCGACGATCTGAAGCGGTTCGGCATCCAGACGCTACTGGTTGATGACTACCGCGATATTCCGGAGATCCTGCAGCACATAGAAAGCCGGTTTCGCAAGAAGACCATCTTCGTGTCGGGAAGCGCCGAAGAGTATGGCGAATGGGACCGCCAGGAAGCTCTGAACTTTGTGCACGCGCTGGCCGCCGAGAGTGTCAAAGCCAACCTGCGCGTGGTCAACGGGTTCGGGTGGGGGATAGGCAGCGCGGTCATCAATGGCGCGCTGGAGGCGATTTACGGCAACCCGCAGAAGTACTCCGAGGATCAACTCGTGGTCAGGCCGTTTCCGCAGCATGGCGATAACCTTCCGATGCTCTGGGAGCAGTACCGGCAACGCATGGTCTCACTTGCCGGCATTGCGGTTTTCGTTTTTGGTAATAAGCGCGTCAACGGTGACGTGGTGGACGCGTCAGGTGTGCGTCGAGAGTTCGAGATCGCCATCGAGCATGGCCTGGTGCCGGTCCCAATTGCCGCTAGCGGCTACATGGCGAAGGCGCTTTGGGATGAAGTGCTTGCAGACCCTGCCAAATACTATTCCGGCATGGACTGGATCGTGCCCCTCATTAAAGCCCTGGATACACGTCTGCCGAATGACACTAATTTGGTCTCGCGCATCATAAAAATCATAAAGGATCTGAACAAATGAACAGCATAAAGCGCAAAGTCTTCTACAGCTTCCATTTCGACAACGATGTGTTCCGCGTACAACAGGTGCGCAACATGGGTGTTATCGAGGGTAACGAGCCAGCCACTCCGAACAACTGGGAGCAGATCAGGCGCACGCCCGGTGGGGTAGAGCGATGGATTAACGACAATATGCAAGGAAAGACCTGCGCCATAGTGCTCATCGGCATGGAGACTGCGCAAAGACCGTGGGTGCAGTATGAGATCAAGAAGGCTTGGGAGGATGGCAAGGGGCTCTTCGGCATCAATGTGCACAACTTGAAATGCCCGAGAACGGGGATTTGCCGGAAGGGCCCCAACCCGTTCGACGGCATCAAGTTCACCAAGGCAAATGGGCAGATCTACGTTCCTAGAACGTACGACCCCTCCGCATCAGACGCGTACGGTGATATCAACAGAAACTTGTCGACGTGGATTGAACGAGCAATTGCGGACGCCATGTGAGCAATCCCCCTCTAACCGCTCGCGAGCGATCCTTCAAGCGAGCCTAGGCCGCCGGAACCAGCCCTATGAGCTTGGCGGTTTCCACGATGCTGTACATCGCGATGCCTGCTTGTCCGCGCGCGTTGAATTTTGACCCCCCGTGTGCACCGAATTCTGACCCCGGGGGTTTAGCCGTTCATCATTGATTGGCTGGAGTGAAGTGTAGTCGTATCGACCGAGGGGGAGGAAGCGGCGAAGGGCGTAGCCCGCAGCCGCTTCCTCCCCCTCGGGGCTCAGAATGGCGCGTCCGGCTCCGCGGTCACATCCAGGGACTCGACGGGCCGCGCCGCTCGGCTCACCTCGCGCGCCCGGACGCGCGCCTTGGCCGTCTGACTGCTTTGCTGGAAACGGAAGGATTCGTTGCCCGTTTCCACGATGTGGCAGTGGTGCGTGAGACGGTCGAGCAGCGCAGTGGTCATCTTCGCGTCGCCGAACACGGCGGGCCATTCGGCAAAGGTCAGGTTCGTCGTGATGATCACGCTGGTGCGCTCGTAGAGCTTGGAGATCAGGTGGAAGAGCAAGGCTCCCCCGGCCTGGCTGAAGGGTAGATAGCCCAGTTCGTCGAGGATCACGAGATCGACGTGCATCAGCGCGTGCGCGAGCCGCCCCTGTTTGCCTGCGGCCTTCTCCAGTTCCAGACTGTTGGCGAGCTCGACGGTGGAGAAGAAGCGTACCCGCTTGCCGTGCTCAGTGATCGCCTTGACGCCCAGTGCGGTCGCCAGATGAGTCTTGCCGGTCCCGGTGCCGCCGATGAACACGACGTTGGCGGCGGCATCGGTGAAGGCGGCGGTGGCGAGTTCATCGATCAACTTCGCATCGACTTTCGACTTGCCGAAGTCGAAGCCGGACAGATCGCGGTGCATGGGGAAACGCGCCGCCCCCATCTGATAGCGGATTGAACGCACATGCCGGTCGGTGACCTCGGCCTCGAGCAGACACTGAATGAGCCAGCCGGCGCTCTGGATGCCGACCCCGCCTTCCGCGAGCAATTCATCGTAACGCTGGGCCATGCCGTGCAGACGCAGCGATTTCAGTTCGGCGACAATCTCACGCATGATCGTTCTCCGCGTGCAGACGGTCATAGCGGCCGGCGTCGGCAAGCGGTGCCTCGGTCACCGCGAGTACCGTGTCGAGTGGTGTCGGTGGGGGCGCCTGGCGCAGGCGGGCGAGCACATTCTTGACGTGCTCCGCGCTGGGCGTGCCGGATTCGAGGATCAGTTCGACCGCCACCAGCACGTTCTCCAGGCCGTGTCGGGGGACGTGCGCCAGAATGTCGGCCATCAGCCGATCGCCGCCCGGGCGTTTGACGAGCAGCGCCCGCAGTCGCTGTAGCGGCGCCGGCAAGCCCTCGAAGGGCGCACCGTTACGCAAGGCACCCGGCTTGCGTTCGAGCAGCGGCAGGTAGTGCTGCCAGTCGTAGATGACCTGGCCGCGCTCGAAGCTGCGCGCATGGGTGGCGACCAGGCCGTCCTCGGCATGGATCTCGATCCGCTCGGGGTACAGCCGCAGGCTCACCTTCTGGTTGGCGAAGGCGCACGGGACCGAGTAGCGATTGCGCTCGTTCGTCACGAGACTGGTACTGGACACCGGCACGATCGCCTCCACGTAGCCATCGAAGCTCGGCACCATTGGCATCAAGGCATCGCGCTCAAGCGTGAGGGCGTCGGCGATGGTGAGGTGCTCGGCGTCCGGGTACGCCAGTTCCGACCACAGCGCCTGGCAGCGCACCTCGAGCCAGGCGTTCAGTTCGGTGAAGCTGCCGAA
This sequence comes from Aromatoleum evansii, assembly GCF_045689615.1. Taxonomy (NCBI): domain Bacteria; kingdom Pseudomonadati; phylum Pseudomonadota; class Betaproteobacteria; order Rhodocyclales; family Rhodocyclaceae; genus Aromatoleum; species Aromatoleum evansii. The sequence continues at coordinate 4,911,326 of NZ_CP141259.1, read as the reverse complement.
GCGCCGTTGCAGCGCCTCCTGCCACAGGCGCCGCCGGCTGTCCTGCACGTTCTTCTCGACGACCCCTTTCTCCCAGCCGCTGGCGACGTTGCAGAAGTCCGGATCGAACAGGTAGTGCGACGCCATCGCCGCGAACCGCGTATTGACGATGCGCCGCTTGCCCACGCCAACCTTATCGACGGCGGTCTTCATGTTGTCGTAGATGCCGCGTCGGGGAATGCCGCCGAACACCCGGAACGCACGCGTGTGCGCATCGAACAGCATCTCATGGCTCTGCGTCGGGTAGGCCGCGAGCATGAAGGCGCGGCTCGCACAGAGCTTCGTGTGCGCGAGCAGCACCTTGCGATGGAAGCCGCCGATCACCAGCGACTCCTCGCTCCAGTCAAACTGGAAGGCCTCGCCGAATTCGAATTTGAGCGGGATGAAGCTCGATTTCGCCGGCTTCCCACCGGCCTCGCGCCAGCGTCGCACGTACTCGCTCACCCGCGAGTAGCTGCCCGTGAAGCCCAACTCCTGCAACTGCCGAAACAGCACCAGCGCCGTGCGCCGCTCCCGCTTCGCCCGGCGGGCGTCCGCCTCGAGCCACTGAACGAGGCGCGTCTCGAAGGGCGCCAGCACCGTCTCCCGCGCCGTTCGCCGGTACTTCGGTTCGGCCCCTTCGCCCGCCCTCAGCCATTGCCGCACCGTGTTGCGCGACAGCCCCGTGCGCCGGCAGATCTCCTTGATCGACAGCCCGTCGCGAAAGTGCAACCGCCGAATCTTGCCCAGCATGTTCATGGTGATCATCTCCTCGAACCCTGCTCAAACATCGAGCAGGCAGGTTAATCACCGGGGTCAATTTTCAGCGCGCATAACCCGCGAAAGGGGGTCAATTTTCAATGCGTAGCAACAGCTTAAAGAATGTTTGATCCAACATTCCATTTTTAGGCCTCATAGCCCCCTTTTGCTCGACATCTCATGAATTACAAATCAATCGAAGAGTTGAACATCATTGACGCGCTGAGACATCTGAACGATGCAAGGCGAATGAATGAGCCTGAGCGAATCCGTATCGCCCGTAATCATCTTCGGAATCAGCTTGACCTCGTTAAAGAAGCAAAGCCAGATCTGTATCAAAGGTATTCCAACCAACTCGAATAGACACGGATCAAAAGATGTTTGAAGACTTCGCCCTCATTGGCGGCGTACTCATCAAGTACGGGATAATGCTATTCTTCGTTGCATTCTCCATCGCACTGCTTCATAGCTTCCTGACCAAGTTGCGTAATGAGCCAGGGACGCTCGCAAAGCTTATCTTCGTCACGCTGACCCCACCTGCAATGGCGATTTCAGTGCCATATTTCATTCTGCACAAAGAAATCGGAACCCCGTTTTGGTTAAATCTAATAGCAGGATTCGCAATCTACGCTTTCGCGACTGATTTCTTGGAGAGGAACGTGAAGGTTCGATTCAAGGATGAAGACACGAATTCGTAGCAATTCTGCGCATGAGGGTCTTGCTCCTCCATCGAGCGGAAATGCACCGGCAGGCTTCGCCCACGCACGTATGTAACTCATATCGAACTTCAGATACTCACATTTTTGTGCATCAGAAAATGACCGACGGAATTACAACCTGCCCTTACTGCAAATGCGCATTGAGCGAGCGTCGTCTGAATGCTCACATATCAAAAAGGTGCCCCAAGGCTCCTTCCGTGATGGAGGAGAAGATTGAGGCAAAAGTTGAGAAATTAACATTAGAAAGGAAGAGGCGCTCGGTATTGGTTCGTTCTCGCCTTGAGCGACTATATCGCGACCTAACAAGCGATACAGCTATTCCAGATGACGTTGAGCTTTCCAAGGTTTTCAAAGCGTTTTACACAATGTATGTATGGGATGGAACTGGAAAGAAAGCACCCTACAGGCCGATTGTTGACGGAGAATCATCGGTCTCTATTCACACAGTAAGCGGGGGGTTGCCGAGTCTTGGAAAGAACTCTAAGTGAATGTCGCGTCTAGCAGGCCGTTGAAAAACTCTTTTCGATTCAATCGGCCGTTTTCAGGGGTGGCTTTACCCTTCCTGCAGGGGAGATCGCCGAACCTGAGGCCTCTGGTGAGATCGGCTTTCTCGACGATCGCGATGTCGATGTCGATGACTTTTTCAACAGCCTGCTAAGCCTTACGTCGCACGTATTAGACCTACAACAGATCATATTTTTAACCAAAAACTGAAAATGACGATTTTCCACCTCGTTCTTGTGGCTCTCACGACGATTGTTGGAGCAACGATCGCACCTGCGTCCGCCATGGAACCGGCCGGTCAGATGGTTTTTTACGATGCTAACAATGGTGGAAACTGCAGTAGTTGCGCGTGGATTGCGGCTGCTGGCGAGATAACGGAGGGAACCGCAGAGCGGTTCGAACGCTTCGTCCAGCAGCGCAACGACAAAGAGTGCCGATTGGTGGTCATGCATTCGCCCGGCGGGTTGCTCACCGAGGGCATTAGACTAGGCTACGCATTGCGTAAGCATGGATGCACCACGACCATTGGACGTACCGTGTCGGCACAGATTAAGGAAGCGCCCCATCTCAAAGATGTAGAGCCGGGCCATTGCTACTCGGCGTGCGCTTATGCTTTCCTCGGTGGCGAGCGCCGTTGGGTGGATGCAACAAGCCGCTATGGAGTGCACCAGCACTTCAACGCAGATGCCGTTGTGGCACCCCTTGCCAAAACACTCAGTTCGTTGGACCTATCGACGAGTCAGTTCCTAACCGGGTTACTGGTCGCCTATGTGATCGAAATGGACGTGAATCCGCTGCTCGTGACCGTTGCAGCGATGACTGCCCCTCACGAAGATATTGCTGTTCTGGATCGTAATGCTCTTGAGGCAATGCGAGTTGTTACTAACATTACCCCTCCCATGGCTGAGTGGGCTCTCGTGCCAATCGCAAATGGCCTAGTCGCGCAGGTTGAGCAGATACAAGATGATTCCGGCGCAATTCAAAGGGCCCGTGTGCTATGCACAAGCGGACAGCCAACCAAGCGCTTCCTCGAAATCATCGTGCCTGTTGGTCAATTCGCAGGACAGATAGACCACGAACTTAAGATTGGACGCGGCGCCGTGGTATTGCGCAGTGATACCACCCTTGAGGTCACTAATTACAGCGCTGAAATTGTAGGCCAAGAAAAGAAGTCACTTATGATCCTTCGGTTAGCCTTGAGCGACGACGCATTGAAGCAGCTATTGAGAGAGAAAAAAATTTCCTGGGCGCGGGACGCATCGAGAGTGTCTCAAAAGTTCTTTCGAGGCTGGTTTTCGCTACAGAAGGCAGGAACGATGAGCCCGTTTGCATTCAAGCACTGCATCTAATTACAGGACAGCGCTGCGACATAGGGTGGTTCAAATACATTTGCCACCCTACGCGGAACTGGATTGAACGACCGCTTCGCGATGGGGCGTATGGCTGCATTGGGTCGTCAGCAGACCTTGGTTGGGTATGGCGACGAGGCCGAGGTGTTGAGGCGCCGCACAGGCAGAAAAGCGCTCGCCGCGCCGAGCGTTTCGGTTGGCATTGGTGCGAAAGGTTGTGTTATAAAACATATAGATAATGGTTATCGGAATGCGTTTGTGATGCGAGTTTTCGACTTTATTGGGTAAAGTGGGTACGCGTCACGGAGGCGGCCTGCCCGCAGTTTTCGACTTTGGACGTTGAACGTGCTTCGACGCATGAGGCTGAAAGCCTTGCAAATCAACAAGCCCAGTTTTCGACTTTAATTGTCGAGAACAAGTTTGTTCCTGACAATTAAAGTCGAAAACTCGTCATTAAAGTCGAAAACTGGATTGCCTCATGAAAACGCCCGGCTCGTCCGGGCGTTTTCACTTCCGAGTCAGTGGGCCGGGTGATCGGCTGTCGCGGGTCGGCGACGGCATCTCGGCCGCGCTCACAGCCTACGGCGATTCGCGCACGAACACGATGTCCTGCCGGTTGTGGCTGTCAAGGAACAGGCCGTTTTCCTCTTGGGGGAAGGCGACTGGCAGGCCGAGGTCGTTGCTTCTTGTGAACGCCGCGACGAAATCGCCGTCGCTGCCGGCGAGTCCGACGTAGTCGCCGGGGAAGAAGCCGCGTGGACCGGTGATCACCATCTGACGCAGGTCAAATGAGCCCCCGCTTAGCCGTCTGTCGCCGAGGAAGTTCAGTTCCGGCGTGAACAGCGACAGGAACACGTCGGTGCTCAACCGGGTGTCGCCGGGCACGTCGTTGCGGAAGTCGTAGAAGAGCACCCCCACGATCCCCTGGGCATTGACTGAGACGGTCGGCAGGAATGCCTGGACGTCGTCCGGCGTGGCCTGGTTGACGCGCACCGGCGCCGACCAGGTCAGGCCGCCGTCGTCGGAGGCCGCGACGAAGACACCCACCAGCCCCGCGCTGTTGGCATTGCGGTCCTGCCACGCGATGTAGATCTGCCCGCTATCGGGGTTGACTGCGATGCTCGGCAAGCCGCCCGCGTCGCGCACCGGAATGCCGAGTTCGGGATCGACCGCTGACGCGCTCTCGAACGGCGCGACCAGGGTATCCAGGCGTGTCCAGTGCCGGCCCCGATCGGTCGAGCGCAGGATCGCCTGCTCATTGGTCACGCGCCCTGTGGCGTCGTCGAATTTTAAGCGGAAGAATGCGTTCACCAGGGTTCCGTCGGGCAGGACGACGATCTGTGCGCCTTGACGGAATATGGTCTTGTCGGAGCTCGCAACGCCCGAGCCCATCGTCGCGATCGGCGCGGGCTTGGACCAGGTGAGTCCGCCGTCCGTCGAGCGTGCGAACACGAGCGACGTGATCCCGGTGCGGAACAAGGTCCAGGTCGCGTAGACGAGCCGTTCGTCGAACGGATCGGCGGTGAGGGTGTTCTTGTCGTGGAACAGCGAACGCGCGACCGGATCCTGTGCGGGCATGCGCGCAATCACCACCGGTGCCGACCAGGTGTTGCCGCCGTCGGTCGAGCGCGCGGTGACCATCGCGTTCTCGTTGACCGACCTGTCGGTCACCAGCGCCATGTAATGCGCCGTGCCGGTCGGGCCGAAGCTGATCCACGGATCCGAGCCGCGCTCGTAGTCGCCCGCAGAGCGCTGCGCGGCGCCGGAGCAGCGCGTGAACGGGATTGTCACCCGGGTCCATGACACGCCGCCGTCGGTCGTGTACGCCGCCCCCAGGCTTTGTGCGCCACCTGAGCTCCAGCGGTCCTGGTGCCACCCGGCAATCATGTTCGCCGGATTGAGCGGGTTGACCGCGAGATGCGGCTCACTCTCGCTATTGCGATAGAGGACACCGAACTGCGGCGCGCCGTTGCACTGCGTCACCGCGAGCGGATCGTTCGGATTGCCGCCGTCCGGGTTGGAACTGAAGCCGCTGATCGGCGTTTGTGCGAGCGTCGCACCGGACCATATGCCGGTTGCCAGTAGCGCCATGCCGAGGGTCGCCGCTCGCACGACTGCCGATCCGGTCGAGCGTGATTGCGTGTGAAACATGATCGCACTCCTTCCTGTCGTGGTCACGTCCCAGCCTTTGCGACGAGTCGCGCGCATCGAGCGGGACCGATGTCCACAAGCATTGGTCTCCCCTTCAGGCTGAATAGATGCGATTCGAGGTCGAGTCAACCCGGGAGCCGCGCTTCTGTCCCAGGTTGATTCCTGATCGGCGAACCCCCGGCCGATCGAGATCCGGGAGGCTCGTGTCTCCGATCCGTGCCGGTCGTTGCCAGTACGCGCTGGTCCACGGTATCGGTGGTGCTCGGCAGTTGCAGTGCGACTTCGGGGAGGGCACGGGGGAACTGCAGCGCGCTGGTCCGCGGTAACGCAACATATAATGCCTGCCCGTACCCCTCGTCATCGGAGCAACATGAGGCTGAACCTGAAGGTCCCCTTTGCGGAGAAGGACCAGGCCAAGAAGCTTGGGGCGCGGTGGGATGCCGGGCGAAAGATCTGGTACGTCGAGGGCAAGGACGATCTGGCGCCGTTTGCAAGGTGGTCACCGACGCCTCACGATGCTTCTGCCGGCGACGTGCGAACGCAGAAGGGGGCTTCGGGCAGGAATCAGGACTCGTCCGGCACGGTCCAGGTCGGCAGCAAATACGTCGAGCATCCGCGGGTGTGCGATTGCCTCCCGTGGGAGGTGTGCGACAACTGCCGGGCCACGGCCTTCGGAAGCCGGGTTTAGGGGTGAGGTGATGGAAGTCGTCGCAGTCATCGACTTTGAAACGACGGGTCTGTCGCCTGCGCAGGGGGATCGTGCAACGGAAGTTGCGGCGGTGATCCTGGAGGACGGCAAGGTCGTCGATCGCTACCAGAGCCTGATGAATACAGGCGTCCGGATTCCGCCCTTCATCGAATCCCTGACTGGGATCTCCAACGAGATGGTTCGGCGTGCGCCGCCGGCGGCCCAGGTCATGCAGGACGTGTCGGACTTTGTCGGCGACCGTCCCTTGGTGGCCCACAACGCTTCCTTCGACAGCAAGTTCTGGGATGCCGAGCTGGCACGCATCGAGCGAAGCAGGCGGCAGGAGTTCGTCTGCTCCTTGTTGCTGTCGCGCCGGATCTTCCCGCTGGCGCCGAGCCACAAGCTGGGGGCGCTGGTCGAGTATGCGAATCTGCCGGTGGCAGGCCGCTACCACCGGGCCTTGGCCGATGCGGAAATGGCGGCCAGTCTGTTGCTGTGCCTGGAGGGGGAGCTGCGTGAGCGGCACCAGGTGAGTGAGGTGTCCGTCGAGCTGCTGCGCAGGATTCAACGCGTGCCCAAGGGGCAGTTGAAGAAGTGTATCGCTCGCGAGCTGAGTCGCTGACGCGGTCGCGGCGAAAGCATCGTTTTCGACCAGAGTTGCCGGGACATCGACAGCGGGAGCTCCGCCGTCGGTGTCGAATTTTCCACTTTGATCGGCTGGAATCGCCAGCCGGGATGGGAGCCACGTGATGCGTCTGTTTTCCGCACTTGTACTTGCCTGTTTCTCGATTGCCGCCCACGCGGCCGGTCCGACGGAAACCCTGCCGTCCGGGGTGACTGTGGAGCGCTACCGCGAAGGCGCCGGCGCGTCGCCGACGCTGACGGATGTGGTGCGCGTCCACTACCAGGGCACGCTCACGAACGGTCGCGAGTTCGACAGTTCCTACAGCCGCGGGCAACCGGCCGAGTTTCCGGTGAATGGCGTCATTCCGTGCTGGACCGAGGTGCTGCAGCGCATGAAGCCGGGCGAGGCGGTGCGCATCTCCTGCCCGCCGCAGACCGCCTACGGACAGCGCGGCATTCCGGGCACGATCCCGCCCAACAGCACCCTGAACTTCGCCGTCGAGCTGCTGGAGGTGAAGCGCTAGGCGGGCGGCTGCGGCACATTGGTGCCGCGCTGTAACCTTTCGCCCGCGCACTTCATCCAATCGGCAGCAAGCGGAGGGGCGCGCCGCATCCCGCGTGACGATGGCTCCTCCCGGCCGAGGAGGAGTGCATCATGAGCAAGTGCAGCGATCCTGCTTCCGCAGTCCGGAAACCCGCCGGCCGTCGCGTTCTCGCGGCGTCCGGCTGCACGCTGTCCGCGCTGGCGGCGGCCGTGGCCTTCACCCTTGCAGCGGCGCCGGCCCTTGGCGACGCGCAGCCCGGCGGAAACCGCCATACGGGGCAGTACATCTTCCGTTTCGACACCTTTGGCGACCAGCAGCTATGGACCACCGTGCTGCGCATGCACGAGGTGATCCCCGCTGCGGTGAGCCCGGCCACGGCGCTGGCGGTCGGATTGAAGGTGGATGCGACGGCCTTGCCGCGGAATTTCTTCGCAAAGCACGATCTCAACGATCCGAAGACGACGGTGGAGCTGCTGCGGCGCAATGCGGTGGTCGGCGTGGTGGGTAAGGTGAAGGGGCGGCGCCTGACTTCGGTGGGGATCACCTGCGCGCTGTGCCACTCGACCGTCGACAACTCGGTGGCTCCGGGCGTGGGCAGGCGCCTCGACGGCTGGCCGAATCTCGACCTGAATCCGGGCGCGATCATTGCGCTCTCGCCCGCGCTGCCCGACGAAGTGAAGGCGGTCTACAACTCCTGGGGTCCCGGTCGCTACGACCCGCGCTTCAGCATCGACGGCATCAACGGGCCCTTGGTGATCCCGCCGGCCTATGGCCTCGCCGGCGTGCCTTTCGAGACCTTTACCGGCGACGGTCCGATCTCGTACTGGAACAACTATGTCGCCGTGACCCAGATGGGCGGGCACGGCAACTTCTCCGACCCGCGGCTCGGCATTTCGATCGAGCAGTCGCCGGATCTGGTCACGCCGAAGCTGCCCGCGCTGCTGGCCTACCAGTTGAGCCTGCCGGCGCCCCGGCCGCCCGAGGGCAGCGTGGATGCCGTGGCGGCGCAGCGCGGGGAGGCGCTTTTCAATGGTGCGGCGCGTTGCGGCACGTGCCACATCGCGCCGACCTACACGGACGTGCACAACGGGCCGGACGCCGACACGCCGCTGCTGCACGACCCGGCGGAGACGGGGATGGATCCAGGCTATGCGCAGCGCAGCGCAACCGGGAAGTACCGCAGCACGCCCCTGCGCGCGCTGTGGCAGCATCCGCCGTATTTCCACGACGGTAGTGCGCCGACGCTGGGGGCCGTGGTGGATCACTACGACACGCAATTCGCGCTGGGGCTGACGCCTGAACAGAAGGCGGATCTGGTGGAGTTCCTGAAGTCCTTGTGAGCGGCGGTGCGGCGAAATTCGGACGGGGGCAGAAATAGTTCATTGACGCCGGCGGGCGGGGGCGACACAGTGACGGGCATGAAGATCACCGTTGCTCCCGCCATCCACCTGCTGCACGAGGCAGCGCATGCCACGCTGGCGACGCATTCGACCCAGCTCGCGGGCTACCCGTATGCGACGGCGGTGCCCTGCGTCGTGGATGCGGCACAATGCCCGCTGTTCTGCGTCAGCCTGCTCGCCGAGCACACGAAGAACCTGCTCGCGGACCGGCGCGTCAGCCTGTCGGTGGTCGGCGCCGAGAACGGGAACATCCAGGCCGGGGTGCGCATGACGGTGATCGGCGACGTCGAGCGCTTCGAGCCGTCTGCGGAGCTCGTTGCGCGCTATCTGCGCTACCAGCCGGATGCGAAGCAGTACCTCGAGCTCGATTTCGCCTTCTTCCGCCTGCAACCGAAGCGCATCCGCTACATCGGCGGCCCGGGGAAGATGGGGTGGATCGAGGACGAGCGCTGGGCCGGGCTGCCGCTGCTGCCGGAGGTGGCGGAGGCGGATCTGCTGCTGCAACTCGCCGGCAGCGTGCCGGCCGGAACCCATCTGCTCGGCATTGACTGCTTCGGCATCGACTATGCCGTGAACGGGCGGCGGGCGCGGCAGCGCTTCCCCGAGCTGCGCAGCGCCGAGAATCTCGCGGCCACCGCGCCGCGCATCGTGGCCGGGCTGCTGTGAGCGCGGGGGCATCCGCTTCCCGGCCGACGTCCGCGCGGACGGAGCGGCCATGACCTCGGTCGAAACCACCCTCGCGTTCTTCGTCGTGTCGGTGCTGCTTGGTGCGGCGCCGGGGCCGGACAACCTGTTCGTGCTGATGCAGTCCGCGCTGCGCGGGCGCAGGGCCGGGATGCTGGTCGTGCTGGGGCTGTGCACGGGCCTGCTGGGGCACACCGCGGCGGTGGCCGTGGGCCTCGCAGCGGTGTTCGCGGCGTCGGCGACGGCCTTCACGGTGCTGAAGTTCGTCGGTGCGGCCTATCTCGCGTGGCTCGCCTGGCAGGTGCTTACCGCGCCGGATGGGGGCGATCCCGCGATCGGCGAGGTGGCGCCCGACGGCTGGCGCATGTATGTGCGCGGCATCGTCATGAACCTGACCAACCCCAAGGTGATCCTGTTCTTCCTCGCCTTCCTGCCGCAGTTCGTCGAGGCCGGCGCGGCGCCGGTGGCGCTGCAGGTGATGTGGCTGGGCTTCGTGTTCATCGTCGCGACGCTGCTGACCTTCGGCGCGATCGCGCTGTTTGCGGCGTCGATCGGGCAGCGCCTGCGCAATTCGGCGACCGCGCGGCGCGTGCTGAACAAGTCGGCGGGGCTGGTGTTCCTAGGGCTGGCGGCGCGGCTGGTGCTAGCCGAGCGCTGAGGGCAGGGTTGGCCGGAGCTGTTTCCCCTTGTGGGAGCGGCTTCAGCCGCGAATCGAGTCGCGCGGCCCCGTTGAGGCCGATTCGCGGCTGAAGCCGCTCCCACGGTGAGCTTACGGCCGATCCCTCAGCCGAGCGTCACCGCGGTGCCGCTGACCGCCACCATGAGCATGCCGTTGGTTTCGCCGAGGACCTCGTAGTCGAGGTCGATGCCGACGATGGCGTTGGCGCCCAGCTTCTCGGCCGCTTCGGCCATTTCCTCGAAGGCGGTGTCGCGCGCGGAGCGCAGCGTCTTCTCGTAGGCGCCCGAGCGCCCGCCGACGAAGTCGCGCACGGCAGCGAACATGTCCTTGAGGAAGTTCGCGCCGATGATGGCTTCCCCGGTGACGACGCCGTGGTAGGCGCGGATGGTCTTGCCTTCGACGGTAGGCGTGGTGGTCATCAGCATGGCGTTTTCCTGTGCAGTGGAAAAGGGGTCAGGGCGCGAGCTGGCGCAGGTCGGCGGTCGCGGCCTGGCCGAATTCGTCGCCGAGCAGGTAGTTCACCAGCCGGAACGCGCATTCGTCGGGGCGGGCGAGGGCGCCGTCGCGCTTGAGGGCCTCGAAGCGCGCGCGCACCGGGAAGCGGTCCTCGGGGGTGGCGCGGATTTCGGCCTGCATCGCCGTATCGACGACGCCGGGGGCGAGGCTGCAGATGCGCAGGCCGGGCGTGCCGTCCATCGCGACGGCGCGCGCGTGCTGGTCGAGGGCGGCCTTGGAGGCGCAATACACGCTCCAGCCGGCGTAGGCGCTGCGCGCGGCGCCGCTGGAGACGTGCATGATGCGCCGGTCGGCGACCTCGCCGCTGGCGGCGGCGAAGGCGCTGGCGAGCATCAGCGGGGTGGCGGTGTTCAGTGCGATCGCGCGGGCGATCGCTTCCGGCGGCAGGGTGTCGAGCTGGCCCACCGGCTGCAGCATGCCGGCGTTGTTGATCAGCAGCGCCTGCGAGCAGTTGGCGAGGAAGCCGCGCAGCGTTCCTCCGGCCAGCCAGTCGGCGACCACCTCGGTGTCGGCGAGGTCGATCTGCACCTGCGAGAGGTCGTCGGGATAGCGTTCGGCGAGGGCGTCGTTCGCATGCCGTGCGAGGCCCAGCACGGGGATCGTGCGGGCGAGGAGCTCTTCGGCGATTGCGGCGCCGAGTCCCTGGGTGTGTCCGGTGAGGATGGCTTTCATTGCGGCAGTGTTCCCGGGTCAGACGGCCTGCGCGGCGGCTTCGGCCGTGAGCCAGGCGCGGAAGGCGGCCACGGCGGGACGCCGCGCGATCGCCTCGTGCATGACCAGATAATAGGCGAAGGGCGAGGGCAGCGGTATGTCGAAGGGGATCGCGAGGCTGCCTTCGGCGACGCGCGACTCGATCAGCGAGCGCGACGCGAGGGTGACGCCCTGGCCGGCGAGCACCGCGGCGAGCGCGAGGGCGGCGTTGGCGAAGCGCGGGCCGCGGCCCGAATCGATGCCCGCGACGGCGGCGCGGTCCAGCCAAAGCGCCCAGCCGGAGCGGGCGATGCCGGGGCCGGCGTCGCGCAGGGTGTCGTCGTGGATCAGCATGTGGTGCGCGAGGTCGGCCGGCGTGCGCAGCGGCCTGTCGCCTGCGAGCAGCGCCGGCGCGCATACCGGGACGTAGTCCGGCGCGAACAGCCGCTCGATGACATGGCCGGGATAGCTGCCGGTGCCGTACAGGATGGCGACCCGGCTTTCGTCGTCGCGCGGGTCGACGGCGAGCGCCGCGACGATCGCCGCCTGGCCGCGGCGGTCTACGGTGTCGGCGGTGCTCGACAGCTGGAGTGCGACTTCCGGGTGGGCGATGGTGAAACCGGCTAGGCGGGGCACCAGCCAGTGGCTGGCGAAGGAGGGCGGCGCGATCACCGTGAGCGGTCCGGCGACCGCCTGGCGCGTGCTCTCGACTGCGGCGGCGAAGCAGTCGAAGCCTTCACGCACCTTGGGCAGCATCGCGCGGCCGTGTTCGGTGAGTGCCAGCGCGCGCGTCATGCGCCGGAACAGCGGCACGCCCAGCCAGTCCTCCAGCGCCTTGATCTGCTGGCTGACGGCGGCGGGCGTCACGTGCAGCTCGGCCGCGGCCTGCTTGAAGCTCAGGTGGCGCGCGGCGGCCTCGAAGGTGCGCAGCAGGGCGAGGCCGGGTAGCCGGTAGCTCATCGATGACGGTTAAGTGTTTCTAATCTGTTACATCATAAATGGTCGTTTGTCGCCGGACCAGCCGCTGCCTAGACTTCGCCCCACATCCATCGTGGTGTCCGGCGGCCTTCTCCCTCCTCCACCGCCGGGAATCTTCGATCGATCGGAATGCGCGCCATCGGGTTGCCGGTGGCGCGCATTGTTTGCGCGGCCGCTTCCCGCACCGCGATCGTGGTCACGCCGTTCGGGCACGGGACTCCATGCAGGGCAGGTTTGCGGACTCCTCCGCCGGGCGGCCGTTTGCACCGGAATGCAGGCATCCCGGTTTCCTGGAGACGTGAATCGCATGAACAAAGAAAATCGCATCCATAGCGCGGCGCTGCGCAGCAAGGTCATGTCCGCCAACGAGGCGGCGAGCCTCATCCAGTCGGGCATGAACGTGGGCATGAGCGGCTTCACCGGCTCGGGCTACCCGAAAGCGGTGCCGTCCGCGCTGGCCAAACACATCATGGACGCGAACCTGAACGGCAAGCGTTTCAAGATCGGCGTGTGGACGGGCGCCTCGACGGCGCCGGAGCTCGACGGTGCGCTGGCGATGGTCGACGGCATCGAGATGCGTCTGCCCTACCAGTCGGATCCGACCTGCCGCAAGCGCATCAATGCGGGCGAGATGGAGTACATCGACATCCACCTGTCGCACGTCGCGCAGTTCGTGTGGTTCGGCTTCCTCGGCAAGCTCGACGTCGCGGTCGTGGAGGTGGCGGGCATCCTCGAGGACGGGCGGCTGATCCCCTCATCGTCGATCGGCAACAACAAGACCTGGCTCGATCAGGCCGACAAGGTGATCCTCGAGGTCAACTCGTGGCAGAGCGCGCAGCTCGAAGGCATGCACGACATCTGGTACGGCACGCAGCTGCCGCCGAACCGACAGCCGATCCCGCTCGTACGCAGTTCCGACCGCATCGGCGAGCCCTACCTGCGCTGCGATCCGGACAAGGTGATCGCCGTCGTCGAGACGCACGCGCCGGACCGCAACTCGGCCTTTTCGCCGCCCGACGCGAACTCGAAGCTGATTGCCGGCCACATCCTGGAATTCCTGCAGTACGAGGTGAAGAAGGGGCGCCTGCCGCGCGAACTGCTGCCGCTGCAATCGGGCGTGGGCAACATCGCCAATGCGGTGATGGCGGGCCTCAACGAGGGGCCGTTCGAGAACCTGACGGCCTACACCGAGGTGCTGCAGGACGGCATGCTGGAGATGCTGAAATCCGGCAAGCTCGCCAGCGCGTCGGCGACGGCGTTTTCGCTCAGCAACGAGGCTCTGGCGGAGCTCAACGCCGACCTCGCGCGCTACCGCGAGCGCATCATCCTGCGCCCGCAGGAGATCAGCAACCATCCGGAGGTGATCCGCCGCTTGGGCGTGATCGCGATGAACGGCATGATCGAGGCGGACATCTATGGCAACGTGAACTCGACCCACGTGATGGGCTCGCAGATCATGAACGGCATCGGCGGCTCGGGTGACTTCGCGCGCAACGCGTATCTGTCGATCTTCATGACGCCCTCGCAGGCGAAGGGGGGCACGATCTCGTGCATCGTGCCGATGGCTTCGCACGTGGATCACACCGAGCACGACGTGCAGGTGCTGGTCACCGAGCAGGGCCTCGCCGACCTGCGCGGCCTGTCGCCCAAGCAGCGCGCGAAGACGATCATCGAGAACTGCGCGCATCCGAATTTCCGGCCCGCGTTGTCGGACTACTACAAGCGCGCGCTGCAGTTCTCGCCCGGCAAGCAGACCCCGCACCTGCTGGACGAGGTGTTCGACTGGCACCTGCGCGCGCTGCGCGGGGAGCGGATGTAATCCTGGATCAATCTTTCCGGCGACCAAATCCCCGTTCGGGCTGAGCTTGTCGAAGCCCTGCCAATGCCCTTCGACAGGCTCAGGGCGAACGGTACTTAGTCGAACAGGCGCAGGTTCTCGCCCGGCTGCGGCGGGCGGGGGCCGGCCTCGCCGGGCGGCAGCAGCGTGCCGACGCGCACGCCCAGCAGGCGCAGGCGGCGGTCGAGCGGCACGCGCTTGAGGCAACTGCGCACCGTGGCGAGGATGGTGGCCGCGTCGTCGGTCGCCTGTTCGATCGTCATGTCGCGCGTCACGGTGCGGAAGTCGTCGTAGCGCAGCTTGAGGCCGATCGTGCGCCCGACATAGCCCTTGCGCTTCAGGTCGCCGGCGACGCGCTCGCACAGCTTCACGAGGATATCGGTCAGCATGTCGCGGTCGGCGCGCGCGTCGAGGTCGCGCTCGAAAGTGGTCTCGCGGCTGACCGACTTCGTTTCGCGCTCCGTGACGACGGGACGCTGGTCGCGGCCGTGCGCGACTTCCGTGAGCCAGTGGCCGTAGTGCTGGCCGAATTCCTCGATCAGGCTTTCCGGTGCGGCGGCAGCGAGTTCGCCGATGGTGTGGATGCCCATCGCGTCGAGCTTTTCCCCGGCGCGCGGGCCGATGCCGTTGATCTTGCGCGCGGCGAGCGGCCAGATGCGCGTGGGGATGTCGGCGTAGTCGAGTACGGTGAGGCCGTCGGGCTTGTCGAGGTCGGAGGCGATCTTCGACAGCAGCTTGTTGGGCGTGACGCCGATGGAGCAGGACAGCCCGGTCGCCGCGCGCACGGCGTCCTTGATGCGCTGCGCGAGTTCGACCGTCTCGCCCGGGACGTCGGTGAGGTCGATGTAGATCTCGTCGATGCCGCGGTCCTCGATCATCGGCGCGATTTCGGCCACCGCGGCCTTGAAGAGGCGCGAGTAGCGGATGTAGTCGTCGAAGTTGGCGGGCAGCAGGATGGCGTCGGGGGCGAGCGCGGCGGCCTTCATCAGGCCGATGCCGGAATGCACGCCGAGCGCGCGGGCGGGGTAGGTGGCGGTGGTGGCGACGCCGCGCCCGACGTAGTCGCGCAGCCGGGGGAAGTCTTCGAGGCGGGCGCCCGCGAGCGTGCCGCGTCGTCCGCCGACGACGACCGGCAGGCCGGCGAGCTGCGGGTAGCGCAGGAGTTCGACGGACGCGAAGAAGGCGTCCATGTCGAGGTGGGCGATGCGGCGTTGCATGCTACTCGCGCCGTGCGGCGCGGCTTCAGTCGGTGAGTTGCGGGGCGCGTTTGAGCAGGTGGTTGCCGATGTAGGAGGCGACGGTGTCGCCGTGCTGGTTGATGGTCTTGTACAGCATGCGGACGATGCCGCGGTCGGGCTTGGAGCGTGAGGGCCTGACTTCGAGGACTTCGAGTTCGGCGTGGAGGGTGTCGCCGGGGCGCACGGGCGCGAGCCAGCGCAGTTCGTCGATGCCGGGGGAGCCGATGCTGGAGTCGGCGATGATGCCGGTCTGGATGAAGAGGCGGAAGGTCAGCGCGACGGTCTGGAAGCCGCTGGCGATGAGGCCGCCGTAGGGGGACTGCGCGGCGGCGTTGGTGTCGAGGTGGAAGGGCTGGGGGTCGTACACCATCGCGAAGTCGATGATCTGGCCTTCGGTGAGGGTGATGCCGGCGGTCGTGAAGCGTTCGCCGGGGGCGAAGTCGTCGAGGTAGCGGTGGGGGTGCATGGGGCGCGGTCGTCCTGTTTTCCTGTCAGGGCGATATTTTGCGGCATCGGGACGCGGGTGGGGGACCTGCGGGCGGATTCGTCTGCCGGGCAGACGCTCGCGGCCTTCGGCTTCCCGGCGTGTTCGGGGCCGCGGGGGCGGCGACGCAAACTCGGCCGCTGCGCGGCCTCTGACATGCGTCGCCTTGTTTCCCCCGCAACCCCGCACGCGCCGGCGCTCACGACAGCCCGGCAGCCGAACCCGCCCGCAGGTCGGCACGGGCGGGGGGTGATTTACAGCAGGTTCATGCGCTTCGCGGCTTCGCGCAGCTCGCCGCGGAAGTCCGGGTGCGCGATGCCAATCAGCGCTTCGCAGCGTTGTTTGGCGGTCTTGCCGCGCAGCTGGGCGACGCCGTATTCGGTAACGACATAGTTGATGTCGTTCTTGCTCGTCGTCATGTGCGTGCCGGGTGTCAGGGTCGGCACGATGCGCGAGATGGTGTCGTCCTTGGCCGTCGAGGGCAGCACGATGAAGGCCTTGCCGCCCTTCGAGCGGTTCGCCGCGCGCACGAAATCGACCTGGCCGCCGGTGCCGGAGTAGGGCGAGGGGCCGAGGCTCTCGGAGCCGCACTGGCCGAGGAAATCGACCTGCATCGTGGCGTTGATCGCGACGAGATTGTCGTTCTGCGCCGCGTAGTACGGGTCGTTGGTGACGTCCACCGGATGCATCTCCAGCGTCGGGTTGCGGTGCATGTACTGGTAGAGCTTGTTCGAGCCGAGCGCGAAGGTCGCGAGCATCTTGCCGGGCTTGAGCGTCTTCTTGCGGTTGGTGACGGCGCCGGATTCGATCAGCGACAGGATGCCGTCGCCGATCATCTCGGTGTGGATGCCGAGGTCGTGCTTGTGCTTCAACTGCATCACGACCGCGTCGGGGATGCCGCCGTAGCCGATCTGCAGCGTCGCACCGTCGTCGATCAGGTCGGCAACGTACTTGCCGATCGCTTCCTGCACGGGGCCGATCTTGGGCAGGCCGACTTCGAGGAGCGGGGCGTCGCTTTCCACGAGCGCCGCGACCTGCGAGATGTGCACGTGGCAGTCGCCGTAGGCGAAGGGCACGTTCGGATTCACTTCGAGAACCACCGCGCGCGCCTTCTTCACCGCGGCCATCGTGTAGTCGGGGCCGAGCGAGAGCGCGAAGAAGCCGTGCTCGTCCATCGGCGAGGCCATCGAGAAGACGACGTCGGCCGGCGTCAGACCGCGGTCGATGAGCTGCGGGATCTCGGAGAAGTAGTTGGGCATGAAGTCCACCCAGCCGGCCTGGCCGCCAGGGCGCGACGCGCCGCCGAAAAAGTAGGCGCTGTGGCGCACGTTGGCGACCGTCTCGGGATCGAAGTAACCGTACTTGCGCAGCGGCAGGATCTGGCTGACGACGACGTTCTCGAGGCTGCGGCGGCGCTCCGAGAGCGCTTCGAGCAGCGCCGGCGGCTCGCCCACGCCGGTGGGCACGACGACGGTGTCGCCCGATCGCACGAGTCCAGCGGCGTCCGCGGGGCTCATCCTTTTCTGCTGGTACTGGGTGTGTACGCTCATGTCCTTCCTCTCCCTTGCTTCGACTGTTATGTATCGATTCGGGCGCGATTATAGTCGCGTCCATACTGAAGCGTATGGAAAACGTACGGATGCGTATGGGAGATTCGATTGGCTCCGCCTATCGACGGAGCCGGCGCTCAGCAGGGGGTGGAGGGGCCGCGGTGGAAAACCAGTTCCTCGACCGCTTGCCCGCCAACGAGGTGCTGCTCGACGATGCGCTGCATGTTCTCCCGGATGGCATTGTAGTACCACACGCCGTCGGGTTGTACGCACACGATGGGGCCGCCCTTGCAGGCTGCAAAGCAGGACACGCGGGTACGCTTGACGCGTAGCTCGCCGTGGTCGAGACCGGCCGCCTTGAAGGTCTCGCCGAGGCTGTCGAAGAGCGCCTGGGATTCACCGTTGGCCGTGCAGCGCGGACCGGTGCACACCAGCAGGTGGCGCCGATAGCTGCCGAATTTCGGCTTCGCGGGCGGGGCCGGTGGGGTGTCCGTCCGGGCTGCGGGCGACTCCGGCGCTGCGCTCATGCGAGCGCCTCGTCCGCGTCCGCGGGTTCGTCGTCGCTCGTGTCGGCGAGCGCCGCGGCGATGTAGTCCGCCGGCAGGCGGTGGCGGCGGGCGAGCTCCTCGACCGTTTCGCCGCTCGTGCGGAGCGCTTCGAGCCAGCCGTCGAGGCCGGTCGACAGCGAGCGCCCGGCCTTCTCGCCGTCGCGTGCAGCGCCCGACTCGACGTCGTACTTGTTCGCATAGCCCCGCGGCGTGACCATCAGTCCGTCGCGGATGAAGGTGTTGGAGTTGCCGATCAGCACCGTGCTCAGCATGCCGATCTCGCACTCGGTCATCTTGTCGAGGGTGGTGAACTCGATGCGCTGCTTGGGCCGGTAGGCGGACTTCACGATTGCGACCGGCGTGTCGGGGCGACGGTGCGCGAGGAAGAGGCGCTGCGCCTCGACGATCTGGCGCGAACGCCGCCCGCTCTTGGGGTTGTACAGCGCGACGACGAAATCGGAGACGGCGGCGGCATGCAGGCGGCGCGCGATCACCGGCCAGGGCGTCAGCAGGTCGGACAGCGAGATCGCGCAGAAATCATGCGTCAGCGGCGCGCCGACGAGGGCTGCGCAGGTGTTCAGCGCCGAGGCGCCGGGGACGATCTCCACTTCGATATTCGAGTCCGGCGTCCAGCCGGCCTGGAACAGCACTTCGAAAGTCGGGCCGGCCATGCCGTACACGCCCGCATCTCCCGACGAGATCAGCGCGACCTTCTTGCCCTGCCGGGCGCGGTCGAGCGCCTCGATCGCGCGGTCGAGCTCCTCGGTCATCGATTTCTTGACGACTTCCTTGCCTTCGACGAGGTCGGCGACGAGGCGGATGTAGGTGACGTAGCCGATGATGGTGTCGGCCTCGGCGATGGCGGCGCGCGCGCGGCCGCTCATGTGCTCGACGCTGCCGGGGCCGAGGCCCACCAACATGATCTTGCCTGTGGTCATGATGTGTATCTCTCTTTGTTGAGGGCCTATGGGGCTTGATGTGGGAGCGGCTTCAGCCGCGAATCGCCGGTGTGCGAAGTAATGTCGTCCATTCGCGGCTGAAGCCGCTCCCACGGGCAGCGCCAGGCGGATGCGCAGGTCGAACTTGCGGCTGTGTCGCCGTATGTGATCATTGATCACGGGGCTTAGGGTGGAAGGCGCAGCGCTCTTGCGCCCTAAGGTGTCGTCGTCCAATCCGTCAGCGCCGGGCGCACCCACTTGCCGACGGCCCAGCCCGACAGGCCGCCGAGCGCGAGCCACTGCACGGCCGTGGCGATCGTCGTCGCGAGCGCGAAGGGGCCGGCGAGCGCTTCCATTTGTCGCGCGATCTCAAGGTCGTAGCCGGCGAACGGCCCCCCTGCGAGGTGCGGCGCGCCGACGGCGAAGGGCAGCACGAGCACGGCGAGGCCCGCGAGGCGCAGCGGGCCGCGGACGAAGGCGAGCAGGGCGAGCCCGGCCGCCCCGCTTGCAGCGGCAAGCAGCCACCACGCCTGGCGATCGCCGAGCGGCGCGGCGACGCTGCCGGGAAGCTCGGGCGGCAGGCCCAGCGTCGGCAGACCGAAGACGCACAGCCAGCCGGCGGCGCCCCACGCGAGGCCGGTGCCGGCCGACGCGAGCGGCCGGCCGCGCAGGTGTTCCCAGGTCGTGATCGCAGCGACCAGCACCAGGCCGAAGCCGATCGCGGTCAGGATGTTCGCCACCGCAGTCCAGACATGCCGTTCCGTGCCCTCGTCCGGTGCCCATGTCTCGGCGTCGTGCGCGTGTGTATCGCCGCCGGCATGGTCGTGATCGTGCTCATGTGCGGAGGTGACGAGCGCTGCGGCCTCTTCGGTGGATTCGGCGGCCCCTTCGAACACCTCGGCTGAGGCGATGAGCGGGATGGCCTGCCAGTGCTGCACGGCACTCACGAGCAGGCCGGCGAGAGCGCCGACCAGCAGCGCGCACAGGACGATACGACGGAACAGCATGCCGGACTCCGGGTTCAGTGGCAGGGGAAGACGTTGACGTGGCGGGCGTCGTGGGCGGCGTTGTGGGCCGCGGCGATCGGGCTGAAGCCCACGCCGTAGACGATCACGGCGCCGAGCAGGGCGGCGGTCAGGACAGGCATCGCGATCGCAAGCAGGGCGCTCTTCGGACGGGCGATGTGCAGGGTGGCTTGCTGTTGCATGGTGGTTCTCCTTCTTCGATGGGTGTGACAGCGTTTGAAAATCAGTAAGACGATCAACGAGATTCGTTCGCCCTGAGCCCTTCGGCTTCGCTCAGGACTGGCTTGTCGCAGGACGGTGGCGGGGCTTCGACAGGCTCAGCCCGAACGGTATTGGGCTGTCGGGTTGATAGCCGCGCGACCGACACGGTGGCATTGCGTCCATCCGGGCCGCGCAGCTTGTGTTTCTCGACGATCAGGTGCGTGAGGTCGGTGCCGGCCGCGAGCAGCGCGGCGGCTTCCGACACCGATGGCGTGCCGGTGTAGCGGCGCACCGTCTCGGATGGATTCGGCACCGCGACTGCGGCAAGGGCGGCCGCCGGATGGAAGACGATTTCCCAGCCGTGGCGCGTGGCGAGCGCGAGCAAGCCGGCCTCGTCGGCCTTGAGGTCTATGCTTGCCACGGCGCGCACATCGGTGAGGCCTGCACCCGCCTGCGCGAGCGCCTCATCGATGGCCCGGGCGATCGTGTCCATGGGCGTGCCGCGGTCGCAGCCGAGGCCGAGGGCGACAGGATTGCGTGAGGGGCTCACGCGGCCTCCTGCGGCGGACGGTAGATCACGCGCCGGCCGGCGAGACGTTCGGCCCAGCCGGCGGGCAAGTCGCGCAGGCTGATCCACAGTACCGCGCCGAATTGTTCCGGATCGACGTCCTCGAGGCGCTCGAAGCGCTTCAGGTTCGCAGGCAGCGGTCCGCTGCGGCCGTTGGCGTGGCGCGCCCACCAGTCGCGGCTGCCCGCTTCCTGCACGAGCGCGACCGGTTCGTCGTTCACGACCGCCGCGCTCGCGCGCACGATCTCGTCGTGGCTCGCGTCGAAGGTCCAGCC
The DNA here is from genome assembly GCF_045689615.1 of Aromatoleum evansii. Classification (NCBI taxonomy): domain Bacteria; kingdom Pseudomonadati; phylum Pseudomonadota; class Betaproteobacteria; order Rhodocyclales; family Rhodocyclaceae; genus Aromatoleum; species Aromatoleum evansii. The sequence continues at coordinate 4,890,358 of NZ_CP141259.1, read as the reverse complement.
GAGCTCGCGGCCGAGGAGATCGACGGCAAGCGTCTCGCGCGCATCCGACGCCGTGGTCAGCACCGGCTGCGCGCCGAGCGCCGCGGCCAGCACGCCGGCCAGCGCGTTGGCGCCGCCGAGGTGGCCGGAGAGCATCGGGATCGCGTAGCGGCCGCCTTCGTCGAGCACGACGATGCCGGGATCCTGTTCCTTGGCCTTGAGGTGCGGCGCGATCAGGCGCACCACGGCGCCCAGCGAGACGATCGCGACGATGCCGTCGAAGCCCGCGAAGAGCGCCGGGATCTGGTCGCCGGTCTTGCCCGTGTAGCAGGTCGCGGCGCCGGGCGCGGCAGCTTCGGCTTCGGCGCGGAACTTCTCGGGGGCGAAGAGGCGGGCGCCGGGGATCGCGGCGACGACCTTGCCGGCGAGCGCGATGCCGTGTTTCGTGATCGAGACGACCGCAACGCGTTCGTTGGGGAAGGGGAGGTGGACGCTCATGCGGCTTCCTCCGCCGTCGTCGCGACCGTTCCGATCTCGGTTGCAGCTGCGCGCTTGCGGCACCCGCGACGCAGTTCGCCGCGCGCGCGCTTGGGGTTCTGCACCAGCAGCAGCGACAGGTAATTGACCTTCTCGCCGCGCAGGCTCGCGATGTCCTTCACCACGCGCTCCTCGGGCGAACCGACCTTCTCGACGAAGCAGCTCGTCGCGAGGAGATCGCGCGCTTCGAGCAGATCGAGCACCTCGTCGAGCAGCGGCTTCACCTTCATCAGCACCAGCGTGTCGAACTCGTCGAGCAGGTGGTCGATCACCGACACGCCGTAGGCCGCGGGGATCACGGCGACGGTTTCGTCTTCCTCGGCGAGCGCGATGTCCGCGCAGGCGGCCGCGGCGGCGAAGGAGCTGACGCCGGGGATGGTTTCGACCTCGACTTCCGGGGCGAGCTCGCGCACCGCGCGCGCGAGGTGGCGGAAAGTCGAGTAGGTCGAGGCGTCGCCCTCGACGAGGAAGGCGACGTCGCGCCCTTCGGCGAGGAGCTCGGCCGTGCGGGCGGCGGCGCGTGCCCAGGCCTTCGCGAGCGCGACAGCGTCGCGCGTCATCGGGAACACCAGTTCGACGGCGTCGGCCGGCACGGCCAGGCCGGCGCGCACGACGATGTCGAGCGCGTAGGAGCGTTCCTCGGCCTTCTTTACCGGATAGGTCCAGCGCGCGTCCGACTGCAGCGCGGTCCAGCCGCGGCGCGTGATCAGGTCGGGATCGCCGGGTCCGAGGGAGACGCCGATTAGGCGGCCGTAGCGGAGGGAGGGGAGATCGTTGTTCATGTTGTCGTCGTTGTCGGTGCGTTCTTGCGCTGGTCGTCCCTGTGGGTGCTGGCTAGGTGGGAGACGGTCATGTGGGAGCGGCTTCAGCCGCGAATCGGCGGTATCGCGTGCGCAGCGGCTTATTCGCGGCTGAAGCCGCTCCCACGGGCTGTACCCGGTTCTCCCGAGCCGGGCGCTTCATGAAATCTTCCTTTGAGCGCTCACGATCCACACCGGGTTCTGCGCCGCCAGCCGGTGCATGTCGAGGATTGGCTGGCTGCGCGCGGCCGACAGCATCGTCACTTCCCATGCGGCGCCTGCGTCGGCGAGCGCGGCGGTCGCGGTCGCGAGGTTCTCGATGGTGACGAAGTTCATCACCAGCCGCCCGGCGGGCTTCAGGCGCGCGAGGCACAGCGCGATCAGCTGCGCGAGCTCGCCGCCCGAGCCGCCGATGAAGACCGCATCCGGATCCGGCCACGCGTCCAGGCCCTCAGGCCCCTTGCCCTCGACCAGCGTGTAGTTCGTCGCCTGCAGGCGGCGGGCGTTCTCGCGCGCGTTGGCGGCGTCGCCAACGTTCTTCTCGATCGCCCAGACGTGGCCGAGGCGGGCGACGCGCGAGGCCTCCAGGCCGACCGAGCCCGATCCGGCGCCGATGTCCCACACCAGGCTGTCGCTGCGCAAGCCGAGCTTCGCGAGCGACACGGCGCGCGCTTCGAGCTTGGTGATCAGCCCTTTTTCCGGCTGGCGCTGCGCGAAATCGCCGTCCTCGAAGCCGAACACGGCGCAGGGGGCGGAAGCGGTCGCACGGTCGATCACGACGATGTTCGGATCGGGGAAGCTGCGTGCGGCGGCCTCCGTGAGCGTCAGGTCGGCGAAGATCGCCTCGTCCGGCAGGCACAGCCGTGCCGCGACCGAAATGCGCAAATCGTCGCCGTAGCCCGCGGCGAGCAGCGCCCGCGCGATGCGGTCCGGGCTGTTCGCGGGGCTCGTGAAGCTAACGACGCGTGCGTGTTCGGCGACCGCACGCACGATGGGATACAGCCCATGCCCGGGCGTCGCGCCAACGACCCATTCGCCGGCATCCGCGCCGTGGCAGGAGCGGATCGCCGCATCCTGCCAGGTCTTGTTGAGCCGTGCGCAGGCGAGCGCGATCGTCGACGGCGCCGGTAGCACCTCGATCTTCCCCGCCCCGAGCTTGTCGATCAGGAAGCGCCCGATGCCGTGGCACAGCGGGTCGCCGGTCGCGAGCACCGTGACCGGCAGCTGGTCGGCGAGCGCAGCACGGACCCATTCGGGCGTCTTGCCCAGCGCGCCGTCCATGTCGCGCAACTCGATGTCACCGCCCAGATGCGGCGCGACGAGATCCAGCGTGCGGCGCGCGCCGATCACGACGCGGCTCGCGCCGAGACGCGCACGGCCGGCGGCCGAGAGCCCCTCCCAGCCGTCGTCGAGGATGCCCAGGATCAGGCAGCGCAGGTCAGACATTCGGATTCCTCCACGGTGACGATGGGCACGCCTTCGAAATTGCACGCGAGCACGGTGAGGCGGTGCGGGCCGGGATAGCGGTCGCGCAGAGAGCGGATCGCGCGTAGCGCGAGCGCGCGGTGGAAGGGCACGGTGAGGCCCAGTTCGGCGAGGCTTTCGGCGGCGAAGCGCGCGGTCTCGGCGGCGCGGATCTGCTCGACGACGTCCGGCGGCGCGCCGACTTCGGTCGCGGCCTCCGCGATCAGCGCGCGGTCGATCTCCTCGCGCCACGCGTGCGTCACCGACAGGCCCTGCGCGATCTTCGTCAGCTTGCCGACCATCGCGCCGACGACGACGCGCTGCATCCCGTGCTTCACCGCCGTCGAAAAAGCCGCCTTGACGAAGTCGCCCATCTGCACGAAGCAGGCCTCGTCGAGTTCGGGGAACTCGCGCATCGCGCACTTCTCGGTGCGCCCGCCGGTCGTGAACACCACCGTCGTCTGGCCCTGATTCGCGGCGACATCGACCGCCTGGATCACGCTCGCGCGGAAGGCCGCGGTCGAGTACGGGCGCACGATGCCGGTCGTGCCGAGGATCGAAATTCCGCCGAGGATGCCCAGGCGCGCGTTGAGCGTCTTCTTCGCCATCTCCTCGCCGCCGGGCACCGAGATCGTCACCTCCAGGCTGTCGCCCGCAGCGAGGATCGGGGCGCCGGCGCGCGCGACGTTCTCGCAGATGTTCCTGCGCGGCACCGGGTTGATCGCCGGGCCGCCGACTTCGAGCCCGAGGCCCGGTTTCGTGACGACGCCGACGCCCGGTCCGCCCTTCAGGATCACCTCGCCGCCACCGCTCGGGATGCGGCGCACGTCCGCGGTCAGATGCGCCTTGTCGGTCGCGTCCGGGTCGTCGCCCGCGTCCTTGATGCTCACGGCATGGGCGCAGTCGCCTTCGATGCGGCCATCGCTGATGCGGAAACTCACCTGCATCGTGTTCGGCAGCACGCACTCGATCTCGGCCGGCACCTCGCCGTGTACAAGGCCGAGCGTCGCCGCAGTCGCCGCAGCGGCCGAGTTTGCGCCGGTCGTGAAGCCCGTGCGGTTGCCGCGCTCGCGCTTCGCGTCGCCCTTGCGCACCTTCTCCGGCAAGGCGTGGCCCGCTGCCATGGCTCGTCCCCGCTTACGCCGCCGGCGCCTGCTGTTCGCGCTGGCGTGCCTCGGCCAGCCCGAGCAACGCATGGATCGCCGCGACGACCAGCGTCGAGCCGCCCTTGCGGCCGCGGATCACGATCCAGGGCACCTCATCGACTTCCGCCATCAGGTCCTTCGACTCGGCCGCCGACACGAACCCGACCGGCATGCCGATCACCAGTGCCGGCCGCGCGCCTTCCTCGCGGATCAGGCGCACGACCTCGATCAGCGCCGTCGGCGCGTTGCCGATGCCGACGATCGCGCCATCCAGCAGCCCCAGGCGGTGCGCCTTGCGCATCGCCTGCACGGCGCGCGTGGTCTCCTCGGCCTTCGCCTGGGCTATCACGTCCGCGTCGGAGATGAACTGGTGCGTGCTCATGCCGAAGTGCGCGAGGCGCGAGGCCGACAGGCCGACGCAGATCATCTCGACGTCGGCGACGATGCGCGTGCCACCGGCGAGGATCGCCGCCAGCCCCGCCGCCACCGCATCGGCGTGGAAATCGGTCAGGCCGTTGAATTCGAAGTCCGCGTTCGCATGGATCATGCGGCGCACGACCGGCCATTGTTCCGGCCGATAGTCGTGGCGGCCGACTTCCGCGTCGATGATCGCGAAGGAGTCGTGCTCGATCGCGCGTCCGGCGGCCGTGAGCTGTTCGGTGACGACGTTGCTGTTCATGGTTCAGGCGTGGGCGTGGTGGGCGCAGCCGGCGTGCGGCCGATTGGTGGTCGATGAGTGGTGCGAACAGGCGTGACCGTGATCGTGGCCGCCGTGCGCATGACCGTGATCGTGGTGGTGGTGAGGGTGGTCGTGCCCGTCGTGCGCGTGGTGACCCGCCGTGTGGCTATGGTCGTGCAGGTGTTCGTCCTCGGCCGCGAGGCGGTACTTGCAGCCGTCGCATTCGAGCAGCGCGGTTTCACCGCTTTGTGCATCCGCGACGCGCGCCTCGACCAACTTGAAGATGCCCGGGTCGAAGCCGAAGTGCGTGCCGAGCGCGAAGGCGATCTGCGGATACTGTGCGCGTAGCCGTGCGAGCTGCGCGTCGATGCGCTCGATCAGCACGCCGGTGAAGAGATACACCGGCACCACCGCGATCTGCGTCATCCCCAGGCGTACCTGGCGTTGTACAGCCGTCTCCAGCCGCGGCCAGGTCACGCCGGTGAAGGCGAGATCGACCAACTCGTGGTCGGTATCCTCGAAGATCCAGCGCGCCATCTTCGCGAGCTCGCCGTTCGCGCCTGCGTCCGACGAGCCGCGGCCGAGCAGGATCACGCCGGTCGTGCAGGGGTCGGGCATGTGCAGTGCGCGCATCAGGCGGTCGAGCTGGCCCGTCAGCACGTCGAAGATCTCGCGCCCCATGCCGAGGTGGCGGGTGCAGTCGAAGGCCACGCCCGGATGGCGTTCGCGTGCCGCCTCGATCGCAGCCGGGATCTCCATCTTCACGTGGCCGGCCGCGTTGAGGATGAAGGGGATCACGATGACGCGCTTGACCCCGTGGGCGGCGCGGTCGAGGCCCGCGTCGAGCAGCACGTCGGCGTACTCGATGAAGCAGGCCTCGATGCGCCACTCGGGCCGGCGCTCGCGCCACGCCTGGGCAAAGCGCTCGATCTCGTCGTTGCCCGCGCGATTGCGCGAACCGTGGCCTACCAGCAGGATCGTGGTGTCTTGCATCATGCGTTCTCCGTGACAGAGGCCCGGCGGAAGCGGTGACTGAAGGCCGGGTCGTAGAGTTTGGAACGGGCGATCTCGGGCCAGTCGCGCGCGCCCAGGGCGGGGCTGGCGATGATCATGGCCTGCGAGGCGATTCTTTCTGCCTGGCACTTCTTCTTGATGTCGGCGAGGGTGCCGCGCACGACCTTCTCCTCGCCCGGCCAGCTCGCCTTCTGCACGACGAGGATCGGCGCGTCCTCCGGCCAGCCGGCGCGGCGCAGCGCGTCCTGCACCTCATGCAGCAGCGTGATCGACAGGAAGATGCATAGCGTCGTGCGGTGCGCGGCGAGCGCGTCGAGCTCCTCGCCCGCCGGCATCGGCGTGCGGCCTGCGACGCGGGTGAGGATCACCGTCTGCGTGACTTCCGGCAGCGTCAGCGTCTCGCCGGCTGCCGCGGCGGAGGCCATCGCCGACGACACCCCGGGCACCACCTTCCACGGCACCGCGGCCGCATCCAGCAGCCGTGTCATTTCGACCAGGGCGCCGTACAGCCCCGGATCCCCGGTCTGCAGGCGCACCACGGTCGCATGGCAGGAGGCCGCTTCGATCAGCCAGGCCGCCATTTCCTCCAGCGTCATGTCCTTCGAATCGCGGATCGCGCAGCCTTCCGGCGCGTGGAGCGTCGCCGCCTGGTCGACGAGCGAGCCCGCGAACAGGATGCCGCCCGCCTGTTCGAGCAGACGGCGGCCCTTCACGGTGATCAGGTCCGGGTCGCCCGGACCGGCGCCGACGAACCACACGGTTCCCGGCAGGGTATCGGAATGCATGACGCCTCCCCGCGAGTGCATTGAACACGCACCGGGGATGGCAGCAATCGACGACGCCGACGAGCGGACGCGGTCGAGTGCAACTTGAGGCTGGGTCGATGAGGCGAAACGGACGGGCCTGAGCCCGCAACGGACGCGATCGGATTCCAGTCGGCAAGCCCACACCCCGGGGCACAAACCTTCCAAATCGATCGGGCCGGTCTTCTGGCTCGCCTTCCACCGGATTCCGCCGCCTTCCCGAGCGCGAGGCTCAGTGGCGTGTGGCGGATCCGTCAGGCTTACAGCAGCGGGGGCTGCGCCGGACTGGCCGGAGGATCTGATCCTCCGACGTCACCGGACTTCCCGTTTCACCCCGGCGCGCGGTCGCACGCCGGGGAACCCGGATCGAATTCAGCGCGGAGCATAGGCGATATTCATCCCGCGATGCAAGTGTCGCTACGCCAGACGGGGCCGCTGCGACAACGGTTATCCTGCCGCCTGCCCATGCCGGGGAGTCCGCATCCCCGTGAATACGGCGAGGGTATGCACTCGGCGTTCCGCGCTTCAGCAGATCCGGTTATGCTGACGGACATGACACAGATTTCTGCCGATCCCGCCATGATGCAGCCTGCGACTAACGCCTGTGCCGTGCCGTCCTATCTGTCGCGCACCTATCACTGGGCCTATCTGAGCCATCGCACCCTGCCCTGGCTGGACAGGGAGTGGGTCGTTTCCGCCATCCTGTGGGGCAACGCCCGACGCCTGATGCGCGCGGCGGTCGAGGAGTTCGCGCCGGGGCAGCGCCTGTTGCAGGCCGCGTGTGTCTATGGGCCGTTCTCGCGCCTGCTCGCCGAGCGGGTCGGCTGCACTGGCGCCCTCGAAGTCATCGACGTCGCGCCGATCCAGGTTGCGAATGCCCGCCGCAAGCTCGACGGACTCGTGCACGCCGAGGTGCGCCAGGGCGACCTGGCGCGGCCCGATTGCCTCGCGGCCGAGTCGCATGCAGCGGTGTGCTGCTTCTTCCTGCTGCATGAAGTTCCGCCGGTCGAACGTGCGTGCATCGTGCACAACCTCCTCGGGGCGGTCGAGCCGGGGGGCAAGATCGTGTTCGTCGATTACCACCGCACGAGGCCGTGGCATCCCCTGCGTCCCGTCATGGCGCAGGTTTTCCGCTGGCTCGAGCCTTTCGCCCCTTCGCTGCTCGATGCCGACATCACCGCACTTTCGCCGCGGGGTGAGGGGTTCGAATGGACAAAGACCACCTTGTTCGGTGGTCTCTATCAAAAAGTCGTCGGGGTGCGGCGCGGCTGAACCGCGCCGTCGACCCGGAACCGGATACCGTTCGGGCTGAGCCCTTCGACTTCGCTCAGGCCAGGCCTGTCGAAGCCTGGCCGCCGCCCTTCGACAAGCTCAGGGCGAACGGACGTGTTTGGCGGATCGGTTAGCTGTCGCCGCGATTGCCCGGCTTGGCGCTGAAGAGCGCAGCCCGCGGCGCGGGGCTGCGCCCCGAGTCCGGACGTGCCGCTGCGCGCGGCGCATCGGCCGTGCGCGGCGCGCGGTTGGCACCTGCTTCCTGAGCGCGCGGTGCACCGCTCCGGTTCGCTTCGCCGTTGCGTGCAGTGCGATTGCCTTGCGCCTCGCCGCTGCGGGCCGGGCGATTCGCCGGCTTGCCACCGTTGGCCGCTGCGCCCTGCGTGCCCTGGCGTGAGGGCTGGCGGTTCGCCCCATGCGCCTGCGCCCGCGGCGCGGGACGTTCGGTCTGCGGCTGGCGCGGCGCGCGTCCGTCGTTGCGCCGTCCCGACGACTGGCGCGGATCGCGCGGCGGGCGGTCGTTGTCGCCCGGATCGGGCGCGTGGGTCACGAATTCCGGCACGGTGGCGCGCTCGATGGTGCGCTTGATCAGGCGCTCGATCGACGCAAGATAAGGCCGCTCCTCGCTGTCGACGAAGGAGATCGCCTTGCCCGTCGCGCCGGCGCGGCCGGTGCGGCCGATGCGGTGCACGTAGTCTTCCGGCACGTTCGGCAGTTCGAAATTCACCACCTGCGGCAGCTGGTCGATGTCCAGTCCGCGCGCCGCGATGTCGGTCGCGACCAGCACCGGCAGCGAGTTGTCCTTGAACTGCGACAGCGCGCGCGTGCGTGCCGCCTGGCTCTTGTTGCCGTGGATCGCCGCGGCCGGAATGCCGTGCTTGCCGAGGTATTCGGCCAGCCGGTTGGCGCCGTGCTTGGTGCGCGTGAACACCAGCACCTGGTGCCAGTCGTGCTCCTTCACCAGATGCACGAGCAGGTCGCGCTTCTGCTTCTGCGGCACCGAATACACGGACTGCTCGACCAGTTCGGTGGTCGTGTTGCGGCGTGCAACCTCGACGCAGCCGGGGTTGTTCAGCAGGCCGTTGGCGAGCGAGCGGATCTCGTCCGAGAAGGTCGCCGAGAACAGCAGGTTCTGGCGCTGCTTCGGCAGCAGCGCGAGCACCTTGCGGATGTCGCGGATGAAGCCCATGTCCAGCATGCGGTCGGCCTCGTCGAGGACGAGGATCTCCACCCCGGACAGGTCCACCGTCTTCTGCCCGGCATGGTCCAGCAGGCGTCCCGGGGTCGCGACGAGGATGTCGACGCGCTTCTTCAGCGCCGCGATCTGCGGATTGATGTTCACGCCGCCGAACATGACCATCGACGTGAGCGGCAGGTGCTTGCCGTAGGTCTGCACGGATTCCTCGACCTGCGCCGCGAGCTCGCGCGTCGGGGTCAGGATCAGGCAGCGCGGACGACCGGCTTTCGGGGCGCTGGCCGAGGTGGTGGACAGCCGGTGCAGCAGCGGCAGCGTGAAGCCCGCGGTCTTGCCGGTGCCGGTCTGGGCGGCGGCAAGCAGGTCGCCACCGGCCAGCACCAGCGGAATGGCCTGTGCCTGGATCGGCGTCGGTTGCGTGTAGCCGGATTCGGAAATGGCGCGCAAAAGGGGTTCGGCCAGTCCGAGACTGGCGAAGGAAACTTCGGAAGTGATCAAGAAGAATGCTCCAGCGACGGCCTGTCGCTGCGTTAGAGCGACACCAATCGAGGCGGGCGGGGTAGTGCGACCGTAGAAGGTGGTCGCAACGGGGGTGTATCGGAGGGCCTGCGACCGATTGGTCAAGGACACAGGTGTTGCGATTCTACACTTTTTTTCTGCGGCGCAACAATAGTCGTGCGCGGCGGTTTCCCACGTTTTGCGCTGCTTTTACATTGATTTGTATGCAAATTGTTGGTTCGTGTATCACTAAGGTGCAATGTTGCGCTTACTTCTTGTTAAGTATATTCCGCGTTTCGATCATGGTTTATCGGGGTGCCTCGTTCATGGCAGCAGTCCAAAACCGCCTCTCGCGCACTCGCGCGCGCCTCGCTCGCCGGCTCGGCCTGCGTGCCACGGCAGGCCTCTCGGCAATGGGGCTGCTCGCCTTCGCGCTAGGCGTCGCCGTGGTGCAATTGGTGGCCGAAACCTGGTCCGCCCTGGTTGCGGGGAACGTGTTGCTGGCGCTGGTTGCGGTCGTGAGCTTCCTGATCGCGACGGCCTTGTGCGTGCTCGTGTGCGGCTGGCTGTTCGCGCCGGTTGCCCGCCCCGACGGCGTGCGCCTGCCGCAGGAACTCGCGCAAGGGCTGTTCCGCCTCATCGAGCGCACCGGCAACCGTTTCGGCGGCATCCGCATCGACGCCGTGTGGGTCGTGGGAGACATGAACGCAGCGATTCTGCAGCGGCCACGCTGGGGCTGGGTCGGGCCGCTGGAAACCCACCTGATGATCGGCCTGCCGCTGGCGCACAGCGTCACCCGGCGCCAGTTCGGCGCGATCCTTGCGCACGAGTTCGCCCACCTTGCCGCGCAGCGCCGCGGGCTGGACGGCTGGTGGGGGCATCTGCGCGCGTGGTGGTTCCGTGCGCTCGACCGTTGCATCGAGGATGCGCCGCGCCTTGGCCGCGCGCTGGACAAGTGGACCGCAGGCGACCTGAGCGCGGCGATGCGCCTGTCGCGATTGGAGGAATTCGAAGCCGACGCCGGCGCGGCGCGCGTGGTCGGTGCCCAGCGGGTGGGCGAGGCGCTCGTCGAGGTCGCGCTGAAGGAGCGTTTCCTCAATGAGGACTACTGGCGCAAGATCATGGCGCAAAGCCGCTCCACGCCCCAGCCGCTGATCCGCCCCTTCCGCGAGATGGGCCTGGGTGTGCTTGCGGGGTTCCGCCGACCGCAGCCCGGCCCGGTGGACATCCTCGACATGTTCGGTGGCGCCGCGTCGGAGGCGGACTTCCACCCCACGCTGGCCGAGCGCCTGCGCGTGCTGCGCGTCGATCCCGAGGTCCCCGTGCACGGCGGCGAGTCGCTGGCCAACACCTATCTCGGCCCCATCCTGCCGACGCTGTCATGGGTGTTCGACCGCGCCTGGTGGCAGGACTCGCGGCGCGACTGGCGCCAGCGCTACGAGCGCGCCCGCCGCTCCTGAGCGCAGCCGGGGCGCTTGGTCACAATCCCTCCGTTCTCCCCGCGTCACCTGGTCCCGGCGGGGCGTTTGCCGCGCGCCATCTCGAGCTGGTCGCACAGCATCGCCGCTCCGTCGAGGATGCGCGGCGTGTGGCGCTGGATCAGCTCTGGCGGCACGAAATAGAGGTTGTCGCGCGCGGTTGCGGCGAGCTTCGGCCAGCGCTTCCAGCTGTCCAGCCATTCCGGCCGTGCCTCGCCCATGCCGCTCGCGACGATCACCTCGGGGTCGGCCGCCAGGACGCTTTCCACGCCAATCGTCGGCGCCAGCTGCGCCAGCTTCGCGAACACATTCTCGCCGCCGCACAGGCGGATCACGTCCGAGATCAGGTGCTCGTCGTTGATCGTCATCAGCGGCTTGTCCCAGATCTGGTAGAACATCCGCACGCGCGGACGTTGTCCGAAGCTCGTGGCGAGCGCCCCCTTGCGCGCCCGGAATGCGTCCGCCGCAGCGCGCCCCGCCGCGTCGGTGCCGGCGAGCCGGCCGATGGTTTCCAGGCTGCGCGCGACGTCGTCCAGGCTGCGCGGCTCGTTCAGGAAGACCGGGATGCCCAGCGCCGCGAGCTTGTCCAGGTGCGCGTCGCGGTTGCCGCTCTTCCACGCGATCACGAGGTCGGGTTTGAGCGCGGCGACCGCCTCCATGTCGACATTGGTGTAGCCGCCCACGCGCGGCAGCTTGCGCGCCGCCTCGGGGTAATCGCTGTATGCCACCGCCCCGACGACGCGCTCGCCCGCGCCCGCGGCGAACAGCAGTTCGGTGACGTGAGGGGCGAGGCTCACGATACGCAGGGCGGGGCGTGCGAGCTTCACCTCGCGGCCGGTGTCGTCGCGCATCGCGATCTCCGCCTGGGTGCCGGTTGCTGCTAAGGCGGTAGCGACGAGGAGCGTTGCGAGGGCCGCACTGCGGCGGGAAAGGGCTGGGCGGCGTGGCATCGGTGTCTCAGTTCGGGTGCAGCGCGGCGCGTTGCACCGGGGTGGGCCGGGAAGTATGTGCCAGCGGGCGGGCGGTGAGGCAGCCCTGCGCGCCGTGCGCCGCGAGCCGGCGCGCGATCTCGTGGATGCCCTCGAATCGGCCGGCGCACCACGCGGGGGCGAGCAGCGTCGGGGCGTTGGCGGTCGCGGACACGCGGTGATAGACGACCTCCGCAGGCGTGCGCCGGATCATCTCCGCGGCGACGTCGGCGTAATGTGCGGCGTCCGGCGGTGCGACCTCGCCGCGGCGCCACGCGGCCGCGAGGCGGCTGCCCTTGACGATCATCAGCGGGTGCAGCTTCAGCCCCTCGACGCCCAGTTCCAGCACGCGCTCCAGCGTGTCGAGACTGCGCTCGGGCGCCTCGCCGGGCAGGCCGACGATCAGGTGCGTGCACACCGGGATCCCGCGTGCGTGCGCGCGCGCCGTCGCATCCGCATAGGCTGCGAAGCCGTGGCCGCGATTGACGCGGGCGAGGGTGTCGTCGAAGGCGCTCTGCAGGCCCAGTTCCAGCCACACCTCGTAGCCGCGCTCGCGGTAGCCGGCGAGCAGGTCGAGGGCCGCGTCGGGCACGCAGTCGGGGCGCGTGCCGACGCACAGGCCGACGATGTCCGCCCCGGTCAGCGCCTCCTCGTACAGCCGCTGCAGCGTCGCGACCTCCGCATAGGTGCTGGTGTAGGCCTGGAAGTACGCGAGGTAGCGCCGCGCGCGGTCGGCGCGGACTCGCCCGGCTTCGAGCTGCTGCGCGATCGGCGCCTCGGCCTCGTCGCTGAAGGAGCGCACGTTGCAGAAGGTGCAGCCGCCGCGCCCGAGCGTGCCGTCCCGGTTGGGGCAGGTGAAGTTCGCGTGCAGCGGCAGCTTGTGCACGCGTTCGCCGAAGCGCGCGCGCAGGTGCCGGCCTATCGTGTTGACGTAATGGTCGAGCTGCACGTCAGGCGGGGCCGTGCAGGTTGTCGAGCGCCGCGGCGAGACGGCTCCAGCCGGCCTCGTCCGGCGGCAGGCCGAAACGCAGGCTCGCCGGCTCGTCGAAGCGGCGCACAAGGATGCCGGCGCGCGCGAGGCGGTCCTGCACCGCCTGGGCGTCCGGGCGCCGCACCCACTGGAAGAGCGCCGGCCCGGCGGGCTCGCCGAGGCCGCTGTGCCGCAGCAGCGTGGCGAGACGCGCGGCTTCGCCCTGCAGGCGCTCGCGCATCGCGTCCTGCCACGCCCGGTCGGCCAGTGCCGCGCGCGCGACGTGGCGGGCGGGGCCGCTCAGCGTCCACGGCCCGAGGAGGTCGGCCAGGCTTTCGCGCAATGCCGCCGGTGCCAGCACGAAGCCCACGCGCGCCCCGGCCAGCCCGAAGAACTTGCCCAGCGAGCGCAGCACCACGAGCCTGTCGCGTCCGGCGGCGACTGCCAGGCTCTCGGCAGGCTCGGTGTCGATGAACGCCTCGTCCACCACCAGCCAGCCGCCGCGCGCAGCCAGTCGCGCGTGCCAGCCGAGGAGGCGCTCGCGCGGGAAGCGAGCGCCCGACGGGTTGTTGGGATGCACGAGGAGCAGCACGTCGGTGTCGTCGATCGCCGCGTCGATTTCCTCCGCAGCGAGCGCGCGCAGCGTGCGACCGCGCCAGGCTTGCGGATGCTCGGCATAGGTCGGCGCGAGCACCGTCACCCGTTCGCCGGGAATCAGGGCCGGCAGCGCCTGGATGGCGGGCTGCGAGCCTGCCACCGGCAGCAGCTGGTCGGTGCCGTAGTAGGCTGCGGCGGCGGCCTCGAGCCCGTCGCCGTCCTCGGGCAGGCGGTGCCAGGCGGCTGCCGGAACGGGCGGGACCGGCCAGGCGTGCGGATTGATGCCCGTCGACAGGTCCAGCCAGTCGGCGAGCGGGATGCCGTAGTGCTGCGCCGCACGGCGCAGGCGTCCGCCGTGTTCAAGCATGGGCGTGCTCCCTGCGGGTGGCTTCCGCTGCGACTCGGTGCCGATGATTCTCCTGTGGGAGCGGCTTCAGCCGCGAATGGGCTATGCAGCAGGCGACACCGCCCATTCGCGGCTGAAGCCGCTCCCACATGGATGCATGCGCGAATCCCTTCATCTCGTTCCCGCCAGTGCCGCGAGCACTGCCCCGGCGGCGGCGGCCCCCGCCCACAGCAGCATGCCGCGTTGCATCAGTTGCACCGCCGCGCGCACGCTGGCGGCGTCGGGCGTGCGGCCGCAGCCGAGCGGCGGGCGGACCTCCTCGCGGCCGTGGTAGATCGCCGCGCCGCCGAGCTGCACGCCCAGCGCACCCGCGCCCGCGGCCATCACCGGCCCGGCGTTGGGGCTGTCCCACGCTGGCGCCTGCGCGCGCCAGCACGCCAGCGCGTCGCGGCTGCGGCCGAGCAGGGCGTAGGTCAGCGCGGTGAGCCGCGCTGGCAGCCAGTTCAGCACATCGTCGAGGCGCGCCGCCGCCCAGCCGAAGCGGATGAAGCGTTCCGTGCGGTAGCCCCACATCGCGTCCAGCGTGTTGGCGAGGCGAAACACCAGCGCGCCGGCGCCGCCCGCGACGCAGAACCAGAACAGCGCGCCGAACACCGCATCGTTGCCGTTCTCCAGCACCGACTCGGTGCCCGCCTTGGCGACGCCGGCATCGTCCAGCGCACGCGTGTCGCGGCTGACGATCCAGCCCACGCGCTCGCGCGCCATGTCGAGGTCCCCGGCCGCGAGCGGTGCGGCGATGGCCTCTGCATGCTGCGCGAGGCTGCGCGCGCCGAGCGCGAAATACAGCAGGCCGATGTCGACGACCCAGTGCGCGGCGGGATGGCTTACGCGCAGCCACAGCGCGAGTGCGAGCCACGGCCCGATCGCCAGCAGCCACGCAAGCAGTCCGCCCGCGCGGGTCGGCAGCTGCGGGCGCAGGCGCGCTTCCAGCCAACCGGCCCAGCGGCCGAAACCGACCAGCGGATGCCAGCGGCGCGGCTCGCCGAGCAGGTGGTCGAGCGCGATGCCGGCGAGGAGTTTGACGAACAGGGAAATCATCGGCGCGAAGCAATCAAGGCGGAAATTCAGTACAACCGTCTGCTCTGAGTCCTTCGACTGGCTCAGGACAGGCTTGTCGAAGAGCACGGGCAGGGCTTCGACAGGCTCAGCCCGAACGGTATTTTCACTTCCGGGTTAGCAAGTCGGCAATCAACAACAACCGTTCGCCCTGAGCCTGTCGAAGGGCTCCGCCCGAACGGTGTTTAGTTGCGGCGTTAGTAATCGGCGATAATCCGCCGCTTTGAACGAGCCGGGATTCTACGCCATGCCGCAAGCAATCACCCTGATGGTGCAGGGAACGACCTCCGATGCGGGCAAGAGCACGCTGGTCGCGGGCATCGCGCGGGTGCTGGCGCGTCGCGGCGTGCGCGTGGCGCCGTTCAAGCCGCAGAACATGGCGCTCAACTCGGCGGTGACGGCGGACGGCGGCGAAATCGGCCGCGCGCAGGCGCTGCAGGCGCTCGCCGCGGGCGTGGCACCGCATACCGACTTCAATCCCGTGCTGCTCAAGCCCTCCACCGACATCGGCGCGCAGGTCGTCATCCACGGCAAGGTCGCCGCCAACCTGTCTGCGCGCGACTACCACGCCTACAAGCCGACCGCGATGAAGGCCGTGATGCAGTCCTGGGACCGCCTCACGAGTGCCTACGATTGTGTGCTGGTCGAAGGCGCGGGGAGCCCGGCGGAGATCAACCTGCGCGATCGCGACATCGCCAACATGGGCTTCGCCGAAGCCGCCGACGTGCCGGTGATCCTCGTCGCCGACATCGACCGCGGCGGCGTGTTCGCCCATCTCGTGGGCACCCTCGAGCTGCTGTCGCCATCGGAGCAGGCGCGCGTGAAAGGCTTCGTCATCAACCGCTTTCGCGGTGACATCGGCCTGCTGCAGTCCGGCCTGGATTGGCTGGAGGAACGCACCGGCCGGCCGGTGCTGGGCGTGCTGCCCTACCTGCACGGCCTCTTCCTCGACGCCGAGGACGCGCTCGGCGAGGCTCGTGTCGACAAGCGCGAAGCGCGCCTGCGCGTCGTCGCGCCGGTCTATCCGCGCATCTCCAATCACACCGACCTCGACGCGCTGCGCCTGCATCCGCAGGTCGATTTCCGCTGGGTCGGCCCGGGCCAGGCCATACCGCCCGCCGACCTGATCGTGCTGCCCGGATCCAAGAGCGTGCAGGCCGACCTCGCCTGGCTGCGTGCGCAGGGTTGGGAGCCCGCGATCAAGCGGCACCTGCGCTACGGCGGCAAGGTGATCGGCATCTGCGGCGGCTTCCAGATGCTCGGTGGTGCGCTGGCCGACCCGCTGGGGCTCGAAGGAAGCGCGAACACCGCCGCGGGGCTGGGCCTGCTCGACATGGAAACGGTGCTGGAAGCCGAAAAACAGCTCGAAAACCGCAGCGGGAGTCTGTGCCTGCCGGGCGGAGCGGCGGTCGCCGGCTACGAGATCCACATGGGCGTGAGCCGCGGCGCGGCGCTCGAGCGCCCAGCGCTACGCTTCGCCGACGGGCGCCCCGATGGTGCGCTGTCGGCCGACGGGCAGATCCTCGGAACCTACCTGCACGGTCTGTTCGACGCGCCGGAAGCCCTGTCCGCGCTGCTCGCGTGGGCCGGGGCGGGGGAGGTCGAGACGGTCGATCTTGCGGCGCGGCGCGAAGCGGATCTCGATCGCCTGGCGGACAGCGTGGCGACGAATCTGGATCTTTCGGCGGTGCTGCCGGCAGCGTGGGGTGCGTGATCGCATGCCGGCGACCGGATGTTGTTGTGGGAGGGGCTTCAGCCGCGAATCCAGCGCTTCGGCATAGTGACGCGCCAATTCGCGGCTGAAGCCGCTCCCACAGGGGCCTGGAGGGGGCCGATCAGCGCCCGGTGAACACCGGTTTGCGCTTCGCGAAGAAGGCTTCGAGGCCCTCCTTGTAGTCGTCGGTCGCGAGGAAGTCGAAGGCTGCGCGCTTTTCTTCGTCGCTCAAGGCGCCGCCGCGCATCAGCCGGTGCACCCACTGCTTGTGCCAGCGCGCAACCAGCGGCGCGCCGGCGACGATGCGCGCGGCGCTCGCGCGGGCCTCGTCGAGCACCTTCTCGTCGTCGGTCACGCGCGTCAGCAAGCCCTTCTGCAGCGCCTCGCGCGCGTCGAGGATGCGCCCCTCGAGCAGGATCTCCAGCAGCACCGCCGGGCCGACCAGATCCAGCAGGCCCGCCATCTCGCCCGGATACATCGAGAAGCCCAGGCGGTTGATCGGCGCGCCGAACCGTGCCGACTCGCCCGCGATGCGCAGGTCGCAACAGCCGGCGATCTCCAGGCCGCCGCCGACGCAGGCCCCCTGAATCGCGGCAACCGTGGGAATTGCGCACGCGCGGATCGCATCCAGCGCCGCCGCGACCAGCGTGTCGTGGTAGTGCAGCGCGTCGTCTACGGTCGCGCGCACGGTCAGGAATTCCTCGATGTCGCCGCCCGCCGCGAAGGCCTTGTCGCCTGCGCCGCGCAGGATCACGCAGCGCAGCGCGGGCGTTGCAGCGATGCGCTCGAAGGCTTCACGCAGCGCGACCCACATCGCGGAATCGATCGCGTTGAGCTTGTCGGGGTTGGAGAGGGTCAGCGTGGCGATGTCGCCATCGGTGGAAAAGAAGATCTCGCCGCTCATGTCCGGGGTCCCTCGCTCGTTTCGGGAATGGTAGAAAAATTCAATTTATCAAGGAATTAAAAAAACTCCATACGTAGTGGTATGGAGTCTTGTAGATGATATATCATCCGCCCGTCGGCACCGGTGCGACAGACATCGGGTCGGCTGAAGGAGGAATGTGGAGGAGCAGCGTGACATCGTTGCTTTTCTTGGAGGGAGAGGGAATGTCGGTTTCAATGTATGCGCACATCAGGCGCAATCCGCGTTTTGCGGAACTCGTCGCGAAGCGGACCCGCTTTGCCACGATCCTGTCGATCGTCGTGCTGGCGATCTTCTACGGCTTCGTGATGCTCGTCGCGTTCGCGCCCGGGCTCATCGCGCAGCGGCTGTCGGAAGGCAGCAACCTGACCTTCGGCGTCGCCGTCGGCCTGTTCCAGTTCGTGTTCTTCTGGGTGCTGACCCTGGTCTATGTGCGTCGCGCCAACGGCGAGTTCGACGACATCAACAATGAAATCGTGCGCGCTGCGCTGAAGGAGGAAAAATAATGAAAGCCTCCGTTATTTCGCGCCTGGCCGCCGGCCTGTTCTCGCTGTCCGTGGCCGCTTCGGCCGTTGCCGGCGATGCCATCGCCCAGACGGAAAAGCAGGGCCTCAACCTGCACGCAATCCTGATGTTCTTCGTCTTCGTGATGCTGACGCTGGGCATCACCTACTGGGCCGCCTCGCGTACCAAGTCGACGTCGGACTTCTACACCGCCGGCGGCGGCATCACCGGCTGGCAGAACGGCCTGGCGATCGCCGGTGACTACATGTCCGCCGCGACCCTGCTCGGCCTGACCGCGATGATGTACACGCAGGGTGTCGATGCGTACATCTACATGATCGCCTTCTTCGTCGGCTGGCCCATCATCCTGTTCCTGATGGCCGAACGCCTGCGCAACCTCGGCAAGTTCACCTTCGCCGACATCACCGCCTACCGCCTCGACCAGGGCAAGGTACGCACGATGGCCGCCGTCAGCTCGCTGACCGTCGTGTGCTTCTACCTCGTCGCCCAGATGGTCGGCGCCGGCCAGCTCATCAAGCTGCTGTTCGGTCTCGACTACAACATCGCGCTGTTCGTGGTCGGCGCGCTGATGATGGTGTACGTCACCTTCGGCGGCATGGTCGCGACGACCTGGGTGCAGATCATCAAGGCCTGCATGCTGCTGATCGGTGGCACCTCCGTGATGCTGCTGGCGTTCAGCCAGTTCGGCTTCAGCTTCGACGAGCTGACCACCCGCGCGATGGAAGTGCACAAGCTGGGCGGCAAGCTGCTCGCCCCGGGCAGCCTGCTCGCCGACCCGGTCACCGCGATCTCGCTCGGCCTGGGCCTGATGTTCGGCACCGCCGGCCTGCCGCACATCCTGATGCGCTTCTTCACCGTCACCGACGCCAAGGAAGCGCGCAAGTCGGTGCTCTACGCCTCGGGTATCGTCGCGTACTTCTTCAACGTCATCGCCATCATGGGCCTGTGCGCGATCCTCATCGTCGGCACCAACCCCGAGTTCTTCGAGGGCGGCCAGATCGGCGGCAAGGTCATCGGCGGCGGCAACATGATCGCCATGCACCTCGCCAAGGCGGTCGGCGGCAACCTGCTGCTGGGCTTCCTGTCGGCCGTGGCCTTCGCGACCATCCTCGCGGTCGTCGCCGGTCTCGCACTGGCGGGCGCCTCGGCGATCTCGCACGACATCTACGCCCGCGTCATCATGAAGGGCAAGGCGTCGGAAACCACCGAGCTGAAGGTGTCGAAGTTCGCCACCATCGGCCTCGGCATCGTCGCGATCCTGCTCGGCATGGCCTTCGAGAAGATGAACATCGCGTTCATGGTTGCGCTGGCCTTCGGCGTGGCGGCCTCGGCCAACTTCCCGGTGCTGATCCTGTCGATGTACTGGAAGGGCCTGACCACCCGTGGCGCGCTGTGGGGCGGCTACTGCGGCCTCGCCAGCGCCGTGACCTTCGTCGTGCTGTCGAAGTCGGTGTGGGTCGACGTGCTGCACAATGCGGCCGCGATCTTCCCCTACACGCAGCCGGCCCTGTTTTCGATGCCGATCGCCTTCATCCTCGCGATCGTGGTGTCGAAGATGGACTCCAGCGTTGCCGCACAAAAGGAAATCGAAGCCTTCGACGACCAGTACGTGCGTGCGCAGACGGGCGTGGGCGCAGCGACCGCTGCGTCGCACTAAGCGTCAGCAGGAAGTCCGCGACACGTCATGTGTCGCGGCTTGATACGCAAACCCCCGCGAGGCCAACGCCTCGCGGGGGTTTGTTCTTTTTGAGGTGTTACCGTCAATCCTTCCAAAACGCCGACATGTCGGCGTCGCGCCCACGGTTCCGGCGTGTGGACAGAAGCCGCGTCTGGATTTAGGATGAGTTACCACAATTGTAGTAAAGGTTCCGCCATGCCTGCCACCACCTCGATCCGAATTGACCAAACGCTGTACGACCAGGCCAAGGCCGATGCCGCTGCCGAGCATCGCACCATTGCCGGCCAGATCGAGTTTTGGGCAAAGGTGGGCCGAGCTGCACTCGATAACCCCGACTTGCCGGTAAGTTTTGTGGCCGAGTCTCTTGCATCGATGGCCGAGGCGCGCGAAGACGCCACCCCCTTCGTGCCGCGGAGTCGTGCCCAGTGAGTGCCTACGGCGTTCAGCAGACACGCCGATTTGCCCGGCAGTACAAGAAGCTTCACGACAACGTTGTCGTCGATGTCGACACCGCGGTCGCCTCTGTCGCGGAAAACCCGGCCATCGGCGAGCGCAAGAAAGGAGATCTGGCGGAGTTGCTGGTCGTCAAGTTTCGAAGCCAGGGACAACTCTATCTGCTCGGATACACGGTCGCGGAGCAAGTCAGGTTGATATATCTGGAATCGGTTGGTCCGCACGAGAACTTTTACCGGGACCTGAAACGAAGCTGAGCCCGGCTGCGCGCAGCCCGTAGGGCGGAAAAGCGCTGCGCTTTCCGCCAAGCAGCAACCGATCCCGCACTGCCGCTCATTCCGCGGAAGGCGCCTTCGGCTTTTCCGCCCTACTTGGGGCGAGGATTAGTCGGTTCTGCCGTCCCGCGCAGCGGCAAGTTTCGGCGCTGGCGTGCGGGCCACTCGCGTGCATAGCCCCAGCACGGCGCACGCATCGCTGGTCGTCAGATCACGCCCGAGCACCAGGCGAACGTCGGCCCTCAGGCCGGCGGTCGCGGCGGGGAGGAGTTCGGGCTGGAAGGGCAGCAGCGCGGCGAAGGCTTCCGCCGATGCGCGATAGCCGTCCCGATACTGGATGACCGAGCTGACCTGGTTGTACGGCGTTTGATTCGTCAGCCGGGGACGGGCGAAGCCCTGCTGGCCGAGGAGTCCGGCCAGTCGTCGGGCAAGACCTTCGCCGCCATGTCCGTTCGAGATCTCGTAGCGTGCCGTGGGGGAGGGCGCCGCGATTGCGGCAGATGAAACGGGCGAAGCGTTGACCGTTACGGCCACCCGGGCGAGCGCCGCGGGAGGCGAGGCCGGCGCGGCCGCAGCAGCGATGATGGCAGCAGCCTCCGCGACCGCGGTATCGCGAGGTGCGGGACCGTTGCGCAGCTCGAACACGTTTTCCGCGACCTTCACGAGGGTCGCTTGCGGTGTCGTACTGACCTCCACGGCGGGAGCCGCCTTGCTGACTGCCATTGGCGACACGGGTGAAAAACCGAGCGCGGCCGTCCTGGCTTCGATGCTGCTCGCCGCCGGTGCGGCTGGCGCTGCGGCTGCAGGGGCGATAGACGGTTCCGAACCCAGCGCCGCGATCGGGGTGGCGTTCGGGGACGGGTCGGTATTCACGGCGCTAATGTCGACGGTCGGCAGCTTCGGTGCCATAGGCTGGGGCGCGGGCGCCACGACGAGGGCCGGCGCTGCGGCGGTCGTCGAAAGCACGTGTGTCGTGGAAGCCGCGGGGGTGGGCAATGCCGGCGGCGAGGCCGGAGTCGCCTTGGCGGGCGTCGCGGTCGCAACGGACCAATTGCCCCGCGCACGCGCCTCCGCGAATTCCGCCCGGTCGTCGGCGCCCTGGCGGCGATATGCCGTCGCCAGATTGCTCCACGCGCGACGGTTGTTCCCGTCCAGTTCGACCGCACGCCGCAACGAATTCGCCGCCGCCTCGTCACGACCTGCGAGCAGCAGGGCGTAGCCGAGGTTGTTGTGCAGATGGCTGGTCGTCGGGGCCAGACTGACGGCGCGCTCCAATGCCTGCAGGCCTTCGTCGGTGCGGCCCAGTTGCATCTGCAGCGCGCCGAGTGCGTTCCATGCCGCAACGTGGGCCGGGTCGGCTGCGAGCGCCTTGCGGTAGGCGTCGATCGCCTGGGCGCTTGCACCCTGTCCTTCCTTGACGCGACCGAGCGCGAAGTAACCTGCGGCAGTGGCTCCCCCGTGTCGGACGGTCTGAACCGGGGCGATCTTCCATGCGTCTTTCGGCATGTCCGGCGTGGTGCTGCACGCGCCGAGGACAATGGCCACGAGCACGGGCTTCAAGGTGAGCGCGTACCTTTTCATCACGGTTCTCCGAATGGGCACCAGTTGCGTGGCGGCGTGTCAGCCGCCGCTGCTGCCAGCCATCGTCGGCAGCAGAATGCGGTAGACCTGGATCATTGCCGGCCCGAGCAGGACGAGCATCAGCGACGGGAAGATGCAGAAAATCAGTGGAAACAAGAGCTTCAGTGCGATCTTCGCGGCTGCCTCTTCGGCGCGCTGGCGGCGGCGGGTGCGCAGCATGTCGGAATGCACACGCAGCGATGCGGCGATGCTGGTGCCGAAGCGTTCAGCCTGGATGATCATCGCGACAAAGCCTTCGACCTCCTCGACGCCGGTGCGCATCGAGAGATTGCGCAAGGCTCGGGCACGTTCGAG
Source organism: Aromatoleum evansii (assembly GCF_045689615.1). Lineage (NCBI taxonomy): Bacteria > Pseudomonadati > Pseudomonadota > Betaproteobacteria > Rhodocyclales > Rhodocyclaceae > Aromatoleum > Aromatoleum evansii. Next base: position 4,867,995 of record NZ_CP141259.1, on the reverse strand, counting down.
TCCGGCACGCAATTCCAGCGTCACGAGGTGCAGTTCTTCCGCCAGTGCCTCGCTCTTGTGCTGCATCTCGTCGGCGACGCGCACGAGGGCGGCCTCGACGCCGAGACCTGCCTCGACACAGACGGTCATGAGGTCGAGTGCGTCAGGAAAGGTCTCGAAGATTTCGCGTTGCCGCACGAAAATCATGCGATTGAGGACGATATTGGGCAGGTAGTAGCCAAGGGTCGCGGCGAGCAGAACCGCCAGCAGGGTGCCCTGGAACTGCAATCCGGGCATCGACACCAAGACGGTGAAGTACGCCAGCAACGGCAGGCCGAGGGCGAGAATCGTCTTGATGCCGAAGAACGCGACCGGTGCCGACGGGTTGCGGATTCCCGCGTGCAGGAAGCGGGCGCGCAAGGCGGATGTCTGCTCGCCGTCTTCCGGCGCGGACAGCTTTGCGAACGGGCCGGTAAGTTTCACCGTGCGCTCGATCCACGCGTCGGCTGCCGGTGCTGGCGCGGCCTTTCCCGGGGACCCGAGGGCTTCCAGGCGCGCGGCGGTCGGCGAGCGCGCAAAGTAATTCATCAGGAAAAAGGCGCCGGCCGTGACTGCGATGAACAGCAGTCCGAGAAACGCGAGTTGCGTGTAGTCCATATCTGCGTTCTCCTCTTCGCGCTACGCTAGACGCGGATGCGGATGATCTTGCGCATCCACAGCACGCCAATCACCATCATCGTCAGGGCGCCATAGATGAAGTTGATCCCGGCCGGATCCTCCCACAGCACCTTCATGAAGCCGGGATTCACGATGTTGACCATGGCCGCCGTCGCAAAGGGCAGGCAGCCGAGGATCCAGGCCGAGAGCCGGCCCTCCGCCGACAGGGTGCGGATTTCGCCGTACAGCTTGAGGCGCGCGCGGATGATCGCGCTGATGTTGTCGAGCAACTCGGCGAGGTTGCCCCCCGAATCGCGCTGGATCAGCACCGCGATCACGAAGTAGCTGAGGTCGGTGCTGTCGGTGCGCGAGGCGAGGTTCAGCAGCGCAGTCTGCTGCGGAACGCCGTAGTTCATCTCGTCGAAGAGAATGCGGAACTCCCCACCGATCGGGTCCTTCATCTCGTCCGCCACCATCTTGATCGCGGTCGGGAAGGCGTGGCCGGCACGCAAGGCGCGCCCCATCAGGTCCAAGGCCTCGGGCAATTGCCGTTCGAACTGCTGCATGTGCTGGGACCGCGCGCGCGTGACGTAGAGCGGGGGCAGCAAGGCCAAAATGCCGCCGGCGAGCACGCCAAGGATGAAGGGGCGATCGAACATCAGCGGCAGCGCGAAGCCGACTGCCGCGAGGGCGAGGGTCCAGCCGACGAACTGTGCCAGCGTGAGGTTCAGGCGCGACTGGACGATCAGGCGGTTCAGTCCGCCCAGGCGAGGAATTGCGGCCAACATGCGGTCGCCGGCAGCCGAGCCCGATGCGCTGTCGTCCTTGAACAGTTTGGCCTTGTGTTCCTGTTGCACGCCGGTGGCCACCTCTTCGAGGCGACGGTTGAGGCGTTTGACCTCCGGACTGTGGGTCGAGGTCCACCACAGGTACGCGCCTTCCAGGAAGAGCACCACGGCGATGAAGGTTGCCAGCGCGAAAAGCAGAGTCAGGATGTCCATGGCGAGCTCACTCGAAGCGCCGCGTCGGGTCGAACATCTCCTCCGGCAGCTTGATGCCGTAGGAGCGCAACCGATCGGCGAAGTGCGGGCGCACGCCGGTCGCAGTGAAATGCCCTTGCACTGCACCGTTGTCGGCGATGCCGGTCTGGCGGAAGGTGAATACCTCCTGCATGGTGATCACGTCGCCTTCCATGCCGGTGATCTCCTGGATGCTGGTCAGCTTGCGCTTGCCGTCGGTCAGGCGGTTGGTCTGCACGATCACGCCGATGGCGCCCGCGATTTGTGCGCGCGCGACCTTGGGCGGCAGGTTTGCCCCGGCCATCCCGATCATGTTCTCCATGCGGCCAAGCGCGTCGCGCGCGGTGTTGGCGTGAACAGTGGTCATGGAACCCTCGTGACCGGTGTTCATCGCCTGCAGCACGTCGAAGGCTTCGGCGCCGCGCGTCTCGCCAAGGATGATGCGGTCCGGCCGCATGCGCAGCGCGTTGCGGACCAATGCACGCTGGGTCACTTCGCCCTTGCCCTCGATATTGGGCGGGCGCGTTTCCAGCCGCACGACGTGGGGCTGTTGCAACTGCAACTCGGCCGCGTCCTCGATCGTCACGATGCGCTCGTCGTGCGGAATGTAGCTCGACAGGATGTTGAGCAAGGTCGTTTTGCCGCTGCCGGTACCGCCCGAGATCAGGATGTTCACCTTGGAGTGCACCAGGCCGGCGAGCAATTCGGCCATCGCCGGGGTGAGCGTCTTGTAGTCGATCAGCTTCATCATCGTCAGCGGGACGGCGGCGAAGCGGCGGATCGAGACGATCGGCCCGTCGAGCGCAAGCGGCGGGATGATGGCATTCACCCGCGAGCCGTCCGGCAGTCGGGCATCAACCATCGGGCTCGATTCATCGACCCGGCGTCCCACGCGGGAGACGATCTTGTCGATGATCTTCATCAGGTGAGCGTCGTCGCTGAAGGAGATGTCGGTGAGCTCGATCTTGCCGTGACGCTCCACGTAGACCTGCTGGGAGCCGTTGATCAGGATGTCGGAGACGGTCGGATCGGCGAGCAGCGGTTCGATTGGCCCCAGCCCCAGCATTTCGTACTGGATGTCGCGGACCAGATCGCGCCGCTCATTGGCGTTGACGACGACGTTTTCCTCGGCGAGCAGGCGCTCCACCATCAGCCGCAATTCCTCGCGCAGGCGGTCGGGCGCGAGATCCTCCATCGCCTCCAGATCGAGGCGCGACAGGAGCAACTGGTGGATGCGCATCTTCAGGCGCTGGTACGCCTTCGTGGCACCGGTGTCCGGAGCCGCCACTTGCGAGCGCAGGGGGGCTTCGGGTGAGACGGATTCGAGGCGCTGACGCAAGCTCATGTGAGGCTCCTATGCGGCGGGGCCGGTCAATTAGTGGGTCGCAAACAGCCGCGACAGCCAGCCCTTGCCCGACTTTTCGGGAGTTGCTGCAAGTGAATCGGCGATTTCGCGCAAGGATTTGGTGACCGGGCTGTTCTTCGCCAATCGTGCAATCGGCTCGCCCTGATTCACCGACGCCGCCACTGCCTCGTAGGCATTCGGAATGGCCTTGTACACTTTGGCGTTCACCGTGCGCTCGAGATCTTCGATGCTGATCTCCCCGGTCTTCTGCAGCCGGTTCACGATGAGTCCGACCTTGCTCATCGGGTATCCAAGCGAAAGCAGCACCTGGACCAGGCGCTTCGCCTCGCGGATGAAGGGCAGCGTCAATTGCACCACCGGGAAGATCATGTCCGCCATGTCCAGCGGCTGGAGGCTGACACCGTCCAGCGAGCGCCCGACGTCGACGATGACGAAATCGTAGTTTGCACGTGCGACCTTCAGAATCGCTTCAATGTGCTCGGCACGAACGTCGGTGGAATGGGCCGGGTCTTCGGGGGCTGCCAGCAGGTTGAAGCCGGGGGCAATTTCCATCATGGCGGATTCGAGGAAGGCCGCGTCGAGCCGATGAATCTGCTGGCACACCACCGCCAGATCGCTCGCCGGGCGCTGGTCGGTGACGTACATCGAAGCGTCGCCGAACTGCAGGTTGAGGTCGATGAACGCGACCCGCTTGCCATGACTGGCAGCCAGAACCCAGGCCAGGTTGGTTGCAATGAAGGTGGCACCGCTTCCGCCCTTGCATGAGGTGAATGCGAGGATCTTGCCTGCCGACGACTCGGCCTTGCGCTTCGGCGCAATGCGGCCAATGGCGTCGTGGAGCAGGGCGCCCGCGGTCGGCGTCGGCAACACCTCGCGCACGCCCGCGCGCATGGCACGCAGCAGAAACTCGGGCGTCTGGTTGTCGCTCACCACGATGAAGGCGGCGTCCGGGTTGCGTTGCCGCAGTCGCGCCAAGCTTTCCAGCCCGCCGTTTTCGGGAAGGCCGCCATTGACGATCAGCACGTCCGGCACGTCGGCGATCGCCTCGAGTTCGGCGGCGCCACACTGGATCGCTGCAACCTCACCCACGCTCCTGTCGCCTTCGAGGATGCGAGTGATTTCGCTCAGATGCTGTGTGTCAGAGGACACGACGGTAATTCTGGTCTTGCTCATTTCCTGTACCTCTGAAATGGCATGCACGGACGCCTATGGGGATACGCTGAACCCCAAACTCTCTGCCGGCATGATCACGCTGGAAACCGGGATGTTGATTGCAAGAAAAGGGAACAGTCCGACCATCGGGAGGTACTTGATGGATCCGGTGCAGGTTCCCGCCGTTGCGACGCAGGCCTCGACGTAGCGCACGCAACTCGCCGTCCGGGTCACATCCATGCAGGCAGAGATGTTGTCGATCGGGTCGAGCGGCATCGGGTCGGCTACCACGAGGTTTTCGTTAAGGTAGTTGATCCTCACGTCAGCGGCAGTGATTTCCTTGGCAGCCGGGAGATAGGCCGTGCCGCTCCCGGTCTCGGGGTTGAACACCGCCGCGCGCGACACCTGTCCGGCGTCCGCGAATCCCCTCACGACGGCTTCGCGCGCGGCGCGCCGCGTCACCTCCTGCACGGTGTTCCACACGTACAGGACGCGACCGAACTCCATGATGCCGAACACGATGGTGAAGAAGAGCATCGCGACGATCGCAAACTCGACCGCTGTCGCACCCCGTTGCCGGTTGCCGCTGAACGCTTGTCGGATCTCGCTGGCCATGGCGCTCCTCACTTCATGTAGGGCATCGTGGTTTGCGGCGCGAGCGCCACGCCCGAATACACCTTGGCATCCTCTCCACTCGGCGACAGGAAGGGGAACATCCCGCCGATGTCGATCGAATAGCCGGTGATGGCGACCCTGATGTTCTTCGGCGCGTCGGTGCCGCTGCCACAGCCGATGGCGTTGAATGAATCATTCAGGCACGTCACCGAAACCTGTGCGGTGCTGAGCGAGGGCTTCAGGTTTGCCGCGTTGGCAGCCTCCGTGACGAGGAACTTGGCGTCCGCGATGAAGGTGCCGGTCGAGAAAGTCGCCTTGTCGGCAACGCTCAGCATCCGCGCACCGTCGCGGGTGGCCTTGGTCAGGGCGTCGTAGTACCAGAAGGCGCGGCCGAACTCCACGATGCCGGCCGTCAGCAGCAGCAGGAACACGATGACGAGCGCCAACTCGACGGCCGCTACGCCGCGTTGTGTCTTGAAGGTGCGCGAATGTTTCATTTGGGCACCCCTATCCTCGCTATCGGTAAAGCCGGATTTCCGACAACAGGATGTCGTCGACCAGTCCGGCGAATTCCATGTCCATTTGGCGGTTAGGCCCCCCCGCGAAATTCGCCCGGACCTGCATGAAGAATTTCCCGATCCCGACGACGTCCATGGCTTGACATGCACCTAAGCCGACTGGCGGCACCGTGCAGTCGACAATCACGATGTTGAGCAAACGACGGTTTCGCACCCCCGGGGGGTTGTTCGTGGGGGGCTGAAAATATGGCGAGCCGGGGGGCTGATTGTAGGGTGCGGGAGGCGTCCCTGCGGGGAAACTAGCACCCGCCGTGGTCGGATAGCGGGGGCTTGTTCCTGCCACGTTAAAGTATGTAGGCGCCGCCAACGGGACGTCGTACATGTCACTGCCGTTAGCGTCCCCGGGTATAAAGGGCGCGCCCGCTTTTGGCGGGGTGCTGCCGTCGGCCTGATACGCCGGGCCATAGGACCAAAGCACCCCGTAGCCCCCATACCCGAGGCCGGTGTCACCAGGCTTGCCGGGCGGTAGCGCGTAATTCGGCTTGTTCGAAGCGGTCGTCTCGACGAACTCGCGATTCGGCAGAGTGCTTCCGCCGGGCTCCATCCAGTCAGTGGGCGTGATACTTGGACTGCTGCTGGAGCATTCTGGGTCCAGGGTCGGGCTGGGTCGTGCACAGCGGTATTCCTTGATGTTCGTGTCAGGCGGCGCGCTGCCCGGGTCGCAGACCGATGGCGACTTGTAATCGTCGAAGCGCGAGTTGAGCGAACTGTCCAGTGAAGCCGTCATGCCGGTATTCACATAGACCTTGCCGCTGCCGCTGCTGATCACGGCACTGTTGCCGGTGCAAATGAAGGGGGCCGTGAAGGTTGCGCTCGAATGGTTCGGGTCGCAACTGTTCGGATATGTGTCCACCGGGTTGATGAGATAGGGGTCGGATGGGCCGCTTGCCAGAGGATTCAACTGGAAGAGGTTGTATGTAACACCGCGCCGGAAACCCAGCTCGACCAACTCGGTCATCCCGTTGGAATGGGTGTACTGGCTGGTACGGTTCGCTGGATCGACCGCGCAGACGCCGATCGGGGTCACGTTCGTCTGATAGCGCCCCGCCACCGAGTAACCCGCCGTCTGGGTGGTGTTGTACGCGGCGCCAGCCACGCGCATCAGGTAGGTGTTGAGGGACTGGGTGCCGGTATCCACCTCGATGAAGCTGAGGCCGGAGGCCATCCCGTCGCTCGTCACGCTCGCGGCGGGGATGAAGGTGCAGGTCGGGCTACGGACCCCGGGGCGGCTCCAGGTATTCACGTTGCCCGGGTTCGGGCACGTCGCGAGCCGGATGTTCGCGATCGTGATGCTGACCGGCTTCTTGAAGTCGTACCGGTGCTGGGCGGCGGTCGCGATCGCCCGGTTGACGGCGGCCGTCACGCCACTGAGCTTGTTGTTGAGCTCCTTTGCGCCCGCCAGCGCGGCGGCATCGGAGGCGTTTTGCAGTTCCGACTTGGCGATGTAGAGATGCCCGAGGTCCAGCACCAGCCCGCCAAACGCGAACAGCACGACGGCTGTCAGGCCGGTCATGATCGCGACGGCGCCACGCTGGCGGGATCTTGGTGTATGAACCTTGGGCATTTTTTCTCTCCCTGCTAAGCGCTCATTGCCCTGAGCCGCCGACTCCGATCGTGAAGACGCCCGTCTGCGGTTGCGGCTGCGTGAAGCTCTTGGCGTACTCGCCCATGGCCCCCTGCGCGGCCTTGCCATCCATCCCGGATACGGCAGATGGGTTGAGCGAAGCTTCCGGCGCGATGACCTGTTGTGCGGCGAGAACCCTTGCCGCTTCGCCAAACTGTGCGTCCCAGTGAGGCGAGGTCGCGACGCAGCCGGTCTGTGCCAAGGCCACGAGGGCGCTTCCAACAATCCACATATTGCGCATGATCGGCCTCCTCACTTGGACTCGAATCCGCCGGCGGCGGGGGCAGTTGTAGCGGCCGCGGGCATCGCGCCTTGCTCTCGTGCGGGTGCCTCGCCGCCTTCCAGCTTGCCGCCCCAGATCACGTCGGCGCGATTCGGCTCGACGTAGTTGTCGGTGGGCAACGTGTAGTTGGGCGGCAGCGGCTTGACCAGGCGCGGCGTGATCACGAAGACGAGTTCGGACTTGTCGGTCTGGAACTCCGTGCTGCGGAACAGCGCACCGATGATGGGAAGCTCCCCGAGGACGGGGAAGGCGCGGATGTTCGTCGTTGCGTTGTTCTTGATCAGGCCGCCGATTGCAAAGCTCTGTCCGTCCTCGAGCTGGACTGTCGTGAAGGCCCGGCGCGTCGTGAAGGCCGGCAGGATCGCGAGGCCATTGACCCCGGGAGCGGTCAAACCCACGCCTTCGCGGTTGAGCTCCGAGACTTCCGGGCGCACCGCGAGGTTGATGCGGCCGCCATCGAGCACGGTCGGGGTGAACTTCACCGACACGCCGAACTCCTTCTCTTCCAGCGTGATCGTCTGGCCGCCGTTGTTGTTGCTTTGCGCCACCGGGATGAAGATCTTGCCGCCGGCGAGGAAGCTGCCCTCCTGCCCGCTGATGGCCATCACGGTCGGTTCCGCGAGGATCTTCACCAGGCCGTCGGTCTTCTGCATGTCGAGGCCGAGGTTCGTGACGCCTTCAGCCGGCACCGTGCCGAAGGTGGTTGTGAACTTCGGCACGAGTTGTCCGCCGACCTCGGTCAGCTCCTGGGTCACGTTGCCGCCGGCCGCAATGTCGCCCGGAATCGTGCCGCCGACCACGGCGCCAACGGAACTGAGCGGCGCACCGTTCGGGCCGACACGGGAGATCTGCCCGAGCCGGCCGGAGTTGCCGCCGAAGATTCCGGACAGGAAGCGCATCACCGAGCCGTCGACGTAGGCTCTGGAGAAGTCGATGCCGAAGCGATCGAGCACGGCCTTCGAGACCTCGGCCACCTTCACTTCCAGCATCACCTGCTGCGGTGCGCCAACCTGCAGCATGTTCAGCACGCGGATGCTGTTTCCGTCCTGTGCTCCTCCGCCGTCGCGGACGTAGGCCGCAGCGATCTGCACCGCACGATCGACCTTTGTTGCGTCGCTTACGGTGCCGGTCAGCACCAGCGAATCGTAGGCCGAGGTGACCTTGATACCCTTCTCCCCCGGCATCAGCGCGGCGATCGCACCTTGCACCGAGGTGATATCCATCGCGACCGTCACATCGAGTGCCGTGCAGCCCCCGGCACGGTCGACCAGGACCACGTTCGTCGCACCGACGGTCTTGCCGAGCAGGTAAATCTCGTTGGGGCTGAGCAGCAACACATCGACCTGCGCGACGCCGGGGCGGCCATCGTCCTGCCGCTGCTGCTGGCGGTTCTTGTCATCCTTCTGGTTCTCGGCGCTCGGACGCGCGGCCTGCGCGTTTTCCGGGTTGCCGAGCAGGATGCGCGTGACCGGCGTCTGAGGCCGGATCACCGAGGACTTGCCGACGGGAATGGTCACCATCGGCGCGATCTCCACCCGGCCGCAGGGCGAGCCTCCGCCGGGGGCCACGACGGGCTTGCCGACGGCGGCCTGTGCGGCGCCCGGAATGAGGAGCGCCGCCACGACTGACAATGCGCATGCTGTGGTCCGGCGATTTTCCTTGTTCTTGTACGGGATCATGATGTCCTCACGCGTCGATGCAGGTTCGGAAATGGGCTAGAAGCATTCGTTGACCTTATTCACGCCGCGGATCACCTCGACGCACACGCGATCGCTCGGTGCGGGCGCCGGACGCGGTTTGGCAGCGACGCGTCGCATCGCGGGCGCGGGCTTGGCAGCGACCGGTTCAGGAGGAACCTCTGCGGCGGTGCGGAGCAGTTTGGCCTTGGTAATGCCCGCGGTGTCGGTCGGGTCGGAATCGACCTGGTTGCGCAGCACCAGCGAAAGGTTGCCGACGCTGCGCGCGAGGTCGAGCCGCTCGGCCTGCTCGGGCGTAACTTCGAGGGTGACGGCGTTCACCACCTTGGGTTTGGTTTCGTCGCGGTTGGCCTCCTGGGCGACGGCCAGCACGAGGATGCGCTCGAGGACGATCTTGGAGATCATCTGGTCCTCGCTGTTGCGGTTCGCGCCGGTGTTCTCCGTGTTGACCATGATGTCCACGTAGTTGCCCGGCAGCGCGAAACCGGCCACGCCGATGACGTCATTCACGCGAACGGTGATCGCCCGCTTGCCCTGGGGCACGACGGCGGACAGACCTCCCTTGGTGCCGACGGGGGCGAGGCGCGATTCGAGGACCGGCTCGCCCGGCAGGATGCTCGTGAGGGCTACGCGGCCATCCAGCGCGGCAAGGTCGGTGAAGGCACCGGTCGGGACGCTGCCGGATGGCCACTCCACCAGGCGCAAGGCATCGGGGGTGATCTGCCCGCCCAGCTGCAGCTCGACGGCCGCGACGGCGATGCGGTTGTCCGTGGGGGTGGCCTTTTGCTGCAGCCATCGGGTTCCCAGCACCACTGCCGCAAGGCCTGCCAGCATCGCGACGAACAGAAAGACGAGACCTTTGCTTTTCATGAGAGTCCCCTTGTATCCGGACCGTCAGCAAAACTGCGCCGGCCCCGCAAGTGCCCGCCGTGGCGAGCGTTCAGGCGTCCCGACCGCGTTCCGGTCGTCGCGCCTCTCTGCCTGCCGCACCCTCAGCGGGATGCGAAGTAGTTGTGCCAGGCCCAGTGCAGCGAATCCTGGGTGAGTCGTGCCGGTTCGCCGCGGTAGCGGGCCAGGTCCGCGATCTGGTTGATGATGTCGCGCGGGTAACAGGCCAGCAGCGGCTGGCGGTGAACCTTGTGATACTCATTCACCAGTGTTTCGAACGCCACCTGATCGAAAGGTACGCCCCTTTCCTCGCAGACACGCGTGAATATGTTCCTGTATTGATCCTCGTCCATCGGGCCGATGTGAATTTTGTAACCAAGCCGACGTAAAAAAGCGGGGTCGGCCACTTCGGACGGCATCAGGTTGGTCGAGAATACGAGCACGACGTCGAAGGGCAGGGTAAATTTCGTGCCGCTGTGCAGCGCCAGATAGTCGTGGTGCCGATCCATCGGCACGATCCAGCGGTTCATCAGTTGTTCCGGTTTGATGAGCTGGCGTCCGAGGTCATCCACGACGAACAGGCCGTTGTTGGCCTTGACGTGCGGAGGCGCCTGGTAGAACCCGGTGCTCGCGTCATAGTCCAGGTCCAGCATGCGCAGCGTGAGCTCGCCGCCGGTGATCGCCACCGGGCGCTTGCAGATCACCCAGCGCAGGTCGGGCCGCATCAGGTTGTCGAGCACGGCCGGGCGGGACTGGTCTTCGACCGGCGTGTGGATCAGCGGGTCGAAGATCTGGATGATTTCGCCATCCACGAGGATGGCATGCGGCACGGCGATGTCGCCATCGAGCAGCAAGGAGAGGCGCTCGGCGAGATAGGTCTTGCCGGCACCCGCCGGTCCGTACAGGAACATCGCCCGCCCCGAGCCCATTGCCGCGCCGAGTTGGTCGCGCACCTCGGGGTTGATGATCAGTCCGCGGAAGGCCGCGTTAACGTCCTCGCGCGTGACGCGCATCTTGGTGACCGACTGCTTCTCGACCTGGGCTACATAGGCAGCCAGGCTGACCGGCGCCGCGCCCGCGTACTTGCAGCGGCTCAAGTATTCCGACGCCCGCGCACGGCCGGCGTCGGTGAGTTCATAGAGGATGTCGCCATCGGTCTCGCCGCGCCGCATCACCTCGCAGATCCGCTCCGCGCGCATGAACGCGAGCAGGCTTTCGAGCACGATCGCGGGCAGGTGCAGGCGGTGGGAAATTTCGGTCAGGCGCATCTGGCCGCGCACGAACAGCAGCTTCGCCGCGAGTTCGACGAGGAACAGCAGCGGCAGGCCGGTGTCCTCGAGCGTGCGCGGGGCGCGCGGAAAAGCGGTGGCTTCGTCGATGGGGATGACGCGTGCGCTCGAAGGTGTGTTCATGGCCTTGCTCCGTGAAGTGTGGTTCAGCTCAATGCCCAGCCTCCGGAGCGGACCAGGAAGAGCTGGAGGAGGGTGCCCGCGGCGATGGCGACCGCGTAGGGCATGCGCCCGGCGGTCTGCTGTAGCGGTTCGAGTTTGGGGCTGGTGCCGCCGGCAGCGCTGATCGCGCTGGTGGTCAGCATGAAGCGCAGGTTGAGCACGAGTTGGCGGAAGGAGCGCTGCCAAAGCGCCATGGCTATTGCTAGCACGCCGCCAGCAGCGAAGGTCAGCACGACGACGCCGAGGGTTTGCAATGGGCCGAGAAACGCGCCGACCATCATCATGAGTTTGACGTCGCCGGCGCCCATTGCGCGCAGAGCGTAGAGGGGAAACAGCGCAGCGAAGCCGGTGGCGACGCCGGCGAGAGCAGGAAGAAAGCCAATGCCGCCAGCCGAAGGGGCAAGGACTCCGCTGCCGCTCGTTGTAAAAGCATTAAAAAATGACGCGCCGACAAATCCAGCAACGATAAGGAAGTTCGGCACCTTTCGCGCACTCAAGTCGGTGAGTACTGCAACTATGAGTGCACCGATTAGGCCTGCGAGCCCCAAGTTCATTTGCATTGCCTTATAGGGCGGCTGGAAAGTATTCGGCGCTCAAAGTCTTAAATCTGACTGAGCGCCGAATAGTATTGCGAAAGCGATTATTAAAGATAGCCCGCGATCGTTGTAAACAGCGCGTTAAGGTTGTTGCCCAACAGTGTCGCACCGCCAATAATCACTACCGCAATCAAGGCAGCAATCAGCCCATACTCGATCGCTGTTACGCCTTCTTCGTCTCGCACGAACTGCTTGAGCATTTCCAGCATGATTATCTCCTTCATCAAGAAAACGCCGGACATCCGGCTAACAAACCGGAGCGGGAGGCCCGTTCCGGATTTTTTGCGAGTTGCATTCACATCCCGCACAAACCTGAATTCGTTAGGGCATTGCCGCCGCAACCTTCGCTGCAACATCGTCATACAGCGCCTGGAGGTTAGTGCCGACCAGTCCGACCGAAACGACGATTACAGCGAGGATCAGGGCCGCGAGCAGTGCGTATTCGATCGCAGTCACTCCTTCCTGATCGGACCAGAACGCGCTCAGCGATTTTTTGATCTGCGCCGTTTTCATCGCGTCGCCCCGTTTCGTTTCCGTTGATTGCAGATTAGGCGTAGAGCTCTTTCCGGGCATCGGCGTTTGGGCCCAATTCACATAGGTACATGCGCCGGGGGACGTGCAGGACAAGTGTCACGGGGTGCGCGCTGTTCATCTGAGCAGTCGCGTCGACCGCGCAGGGGTCACGAGCGGCGGCTCGACTCCTCTCGGGTAGGCCTGTCCCGGCCACGCAGGGAAGTTCGCTCGCCCGAAAAGCCGTGCGAGTCAGTTCGGTCACGAACAGCGGCCCTACGATCCGCTGCACACAGGATCCAGGAGCGACCTAATGACAGGCGCAATGATGCGATTGCCCTGCCCGACGTTGTTTTATTCGGGAATACTCGACGCGGCGCGAATTGCGGCGAGCAACTCGCCAGCCGACGCGGCTTTCGAGATCACATCGCACGCGCCGAGGCGTAGTGCGCGAGCACGGATCTCGGGGGCGGTGTGACAGGTGAATACGATGATCCTGGCGTCACATCCGGCGAGAAGTCTCTGGATCAGATCCAGTCCGTCTTCGCCGCCGAGATCGACATCGAGGACGATGATGTCCGGCTGGATGCTGCGGGCGAGATCCAATGCGTGGCGGGCGGTTGGCGCATGCCCAGCGACCCGCATGGTCGGCCCCTCGCTCTCGATCAGCGCCGTCACCCCCGCAAGAATCGCCCGCTGGTCATCCACCAGCAGGACTTTGATCGGAGGGGCGAGGGTGAGGCAGGGCACGACGGCGTGCTCCACGCATGTGGCATTGGCCACGGTGCGTTCAACATACCGTAAATTGGGTAGTTTCGCCCATGGGAGGAAGCGCGCGGGACACCCATGACAAAACGCCCGGACGGGAGCGTGCGCTGCGATGTTTCGGCTGTGTCAATGGCAAGGGCAACATCCGTGACATGCTGCCGCGACTGGGAAGCAGGCTGTTGTTAGATTAAATTCGTTTATCGATACAAGGTGCTTCCTCATGTCCGCCGTTGAAAGCGCGTTGAACTCAGCTCCTTCTACCATGCGAACCTTCGGAATTTCGTGGCCCTTGGTGGTTGCTTTGCTGGCACTCGTCGGTGTGCTTGGCAGCGCGCGGTTCAATTCGGTACTTGCTGACCCCGACACATACTGGCATCTTGCGGCTGGGCGGTGGATCCTCGAGCACAACGCTTTGCCACGAAGTGACCCGTTCTCCTATTCGATGAGCGGGGCGCCGTGGACTCCTCATGAATGGCTGTCGCAAGTAGTGCTCGCAGTTGTTAATCACAGCGCGAATTGGACGGGGCTTGTCGTTCTCGTGGCTTTGGTATTCTCGGGCACGCTGGCCTACATGACGCGCTTCTTGCTGAAGCGCATGGAGCCGGTGTATGCATTGCTCTTCACTGCACTGGCCGCGGGGATGATGATGGGTCATCTGCTGGTGCGGCCCCATATCTTTGGCTGGTTTTTAATGGCTGTCTGGATAGGGGCGCTGGTTGATGCAGGGGAAGAGCAGCGCGAGCCACCGTGGTGGACGTTCGGATTGATGGCGTTGTGGGCCAACCTGCACAGCAGCTTCTTTCTGGGGCTTGCGTTGGGAGGGGGACTTGCAGCGGATGCAGTTCTAAGGTTTCCAGCTCAGTTGCGATTTGGTGCTGCTCGACGTTGGGCGATTTTTATCGGACTCGCTGTCCTGGCTGCAATGATCACTCCATCCGGCTGGAAAGGTTTATTGTTTCCTCTCGAAGTAATGGGAATGCCATTCTCTCTCGACGTAATCCAGGAGTGGCACTCGCCGGATTTTCACAAACCTCAGGTTCTTGAGCTGTGGTTGCTGCTGCTCCTGGCCGTCGCTTGCTTGGGGCGCCTCAGGCTGCCCGTGCTACGGCTAATCGTCGTGTTGGGTCTGGTACATCTTTCGCTAAAGCATCAGCGGCACATTGCGATTCTCGGGCTGATCACTCCATTCCTGCTGGCGTTGCCGTTTGCGGCGTCGAGGCTCTCATCGAAAGGCCGGGGGCATGACGTAGAAGGTCTTGATCGCGTGTTCGAGGCACTGGCGGCACCCGCGACGCGTAGCGCTACGCTAGTCGCAGCATCCGTATCGGTGTTGCTGATAGGTGTTAGTCTTCACCTTGGGCGTTTCGAGCCGCCCCCAGATAAGACACCTGCCAGAGCCTTAGAGGCCGCCAATAACGCTGGCGCAATGGGGCCCGTACTTAACTCATATAATTTTGGTGGTTACCTGATCTATCGTGGTGTCCCGGTGTTCATTGACGGTCGGTCGGACATGTACGGCGATGCACTCCTGAAGCGTTACGTGGATGCGGTAGGACTGAGCGAGCTGGACGCGTTGCCCAGGCTTCTAGCCGACTATCATATCGGGTGGACTTTGCTCGAACCGGGGACGCCGGCTGCGACTTTGTTGGACCACCTCCCTGGGTGGCGGCGGGTGCATGCTGATACGGTTGCGGTAGTGCATGTGAGAAACGAGAGCGCAGCCCCGTTGATGCGACGCGGCGGTGAGGGCGCGCTACCGCTTAGTCGGGGAAATTGATGTTGATCGCGTTACCTCCCGTTTGAGGACCAATCGCACGAGCGCAAGGACTGGATAGGGAGAGCCGACGGATGACATGCTTGGCGATCATTGTGCCCTGTTACAACGAGGAAGCAGTTCTTCCCGAAACGGCTCATCGCTTGCTCGAGCTGTTGGCCGAGCTGCGTACGCGAGGCAAGGTCGATGACGAAAGCGCACTATACTTCGTGGATGATGGGTCGTCCGACCGGACTTGGGAGATCGTCGAGGCTCTGGCGATCCGGGAGCCCCGGATTCATGGAATCAAGCTCTCGCGCAATTGCGGGCATCAGAATGCGCTGTTGGCCGGACTATTCACGGTACCCGGCGACGCGATAATCAGTATCGATGCGGATCTTCAGGACGACCCCGAGGCGATGCATGCAATGCTTGATGCGCATCACGGCGGGGCCGACGTCGTGTATGGAGTGAGGCGTCATCGCACGTCGGATCACCTGTTCAAACGCGTCACCGCGGAAGGCTACTATTGGTTATTGGGGCGTCTCGGCGTGGACGTGGTCTTCAATCATGCAGATTACCGATTGCTGTCGCGACGTGCAGTCGACGCACTGGTGCGTTATGGGGAGCGCAATATGTTCCTGCGCGGAGTTATTCCTCAGCTCGGTTTCAATAGCGCGATCGTCTATTATGACAGGGCCCGGCGCTTTGCTGGCACAACCAAGTATCCGCTGAAGAAGATGGTTGCCTTCGCACTCGAGGGCGTTACGTCATTTTCCACGGCGCCGCTTCGCGCTATCACTCTGTTCGGACTGTTCGTCTCAGCGTTGAGTTTTATGGGCGGAATTTGGACCTTGTGGGAACGTCTGGTCAACAACCTTGGCGTTCCCGGTTGGGCGTCGACACTGGTGCCCTTGTTTTTTCTCGGAGGCATCCAACTGCTCAGCCTTGGTGTCATTGGCGAGTATGTTGCGAAGACGTACATCGAGAGCAAGGGGCGGCCGCGGTACATTATTGATCGCGAACTCTAGAACACTTTCTGTTTCACGAGTTCTGACTGGCGATCAGATAAAGCCCAAGTAGTACGACGCCGACCCCGACGCTTGCCTGTATTGATATTCGTTCGTGAAGAAGAAAAACGCCGCCGAGGTAAACGAGAACGAACGTGAGGGCGGAAAAGGCGTATACAGTCACGAGCTTCTCGAAGGAGAGCGCGTAGATCCACAACGCCGTGCCGATCGCGTAAAACGTCAACCCAAGCAGTATCTGCGCATTGAGGAACTGGATCCAGGTGACGTTTCCCTTGGCTCCTAGCTTGAAGAGCAATTGTCCCGATGCGGCCGAAAAGGCGGCGATGGTAAGCACGAGGAGCGTGGATTTTGTCACGTTAGCGATTGGTTGCGCGCTACCCAGACTGATCTTCGTTCCTTTAGTTTCGCAATTCTTGTCATTACGGGTACGGGTAGCGTCCGCACGATGAGTTTTCGCAATTTGTATAGAAGAGGCGAAATATCCTGGATGGCGAGATGGTCTGGCACCATGCAGTCTCTTAACTCAGCACGCAGTTCATCGATGCGATCTTTCTTTACATACAGTATGGGGTTATACCTGTACCATGGTTCGACTCTGCTATCGGACAGTATCTTTCGGCGCAGGAAATCGATCGGAGTGTAATCATGCTCGGCGAAGATCCGTCTCCAGTAATCGTAGTCTTGTTCATTGACGTGATTGTCGCCTCCTTGCCCTTTCGGTGCTGCGGAAAAAAGAACGAAGTCCGAGTGTCGAACGAGACTCTCGACGAACGGGGCGGCGCATGATGCAGGTAGGTGTTCTGCTACTTCCAGGCTTTGAACCAATTCAAACCTGCGTCCCAGATCGAAAGGCTGTGAAAGATCCCCCTCAAGGAAGAATTCCGGAGCGCAGAGTAGTCGCGACTTGTCGACGTATGCACCATCTATGCCGAGTGTTGTCGATACGCCGAGTTGTTTCCACACTGAGAGCCAAGCGCCTTGACCGCAACCCACATCCAGGACGCTGCTCACACTCAGACTGCGCAAGAGAACCGGCAGCAGGCGTTGGGCTGAGCGAAGGGCGCCGGCATTTACGTAGTCGAAGAACTGCTGGTCATAAGATGTCATCTATCGCACTCGCATGAACTTGATAGTTTTCGCTCGCAGACCGAAGGGAATCAACCTCCGTCTGATTGTGCCAGACTGGGGGCGGCGTCGTGGGAAAAGTAGGCCGTATTCGTGAGATCGATCAATCGCGATATCTCACTGCGTTAAGTACGGCATCGATCAGCTCCGCGCCCGACGACGCCTTCGAGGCAAAGCCGTCAACGCCTAGATGTCCCGATCGGAGGCGGATGTGCGGGGCGTCGTGATAGGTGAATACGACAATCGCCGCTGCACAGCAGTCTCGCAACCGAGGGATCAGGCTCAATCCGTCCTCTCCGCCAAGATCGACATCGAGAATGATGACGTCGGGATGTATGCTGTTTGCGAGATCGATTGCTTGACGACCCGTCATGGCCTGCCCGGCGACCCGCATCGCCGGGCCGCCGCTTTCGATCAGCGCGGTGACGCCCGCAAGTATTGCGCGCTGGTCATCGACGAGCAGCACTTCGATCGGAGGGGCGAGGGTGAGGCAGGGCACGGCGTGCTCCGCGTTTGCGACGTGTGCCGCGATGGGTTCAACATACTTCCATCCGACGGGCGGCCGGACAAGCGGAAGGCGATCGCGTCGTTACTTCGCTGCTCGTCAGTCGTTCAGATTCCCTGGAAAAGCAGGTCCACCGCGGTCGTGATTTCGTGACGCCGGGCTTCCAAATTGGCCACGGCCGTTTTAAGTAGATGGGTAGGAACCGCTGCGAGAAACTGGGTCACCATCGCCACGGGCTCCCCTTCCACCTCAAATACGGGATTGAGGGATTGGGCTGGCGCCGGCGCGACGTTCAGGGGCAGGAGCGGGACCACGACACGAGTGTTTCAGGTGGTCGAGCAAATCAGCCTGGACATCGAGCAGGTAACCGACGCCGTCCGGATTCCTGAATGCGCTGAACCGGGACATCAAAACCCGTTGTAGCGCGCAAGAGGAAGGCCGTGCGCTTCGACGTACGCATTGGAACTGTCCAGTGCGGCACGATTCTCGGCCAACCACAGCTCCCGACGTCGTTCGGCTACGGCTCGCGCCAGCCCGGCCTCTGCCGCTTGTGAAATGTTGATGTTCAGGGCTTTCGCCTCGGCCAGAAGGGTTTCGCCGAGCGTGACATTCGTGGCCTTGCGCGCACTTCCTGGCGCTGTCGTTGTTTTCATGGCGACTCCTCGGCTGCCAATACGGACATCTTGGCATTCATGCGCATCATGGGCAATGCATGGCTGCGCATGAGCATGCTCATGCTCGAGACGCATGATTTTGTCTCACGCGGTCGCTCCCTGCGGAGTTCGGTCAGAATACGACGACGGCCTCGTTCGAGCAGGTGGCCGTGCCCGTTTCACATACCCTGTAGGTGTAGGAACCCCCGCCGGTCCGGTTGATCGGGTCGGTGTAGGCGCCGTCGTTGCCGGTGGTGGTGAGAATGCTGCCGTTGCGCAGGATGTCCATCGAGCCGGCTGCCGAGCCAGTCCATTGCAGGTCAGCCTTCTGCTGGCCCTTGACCTTGTAGCCGGTGGCGCTGAGCGTGATGGTGGCCGGTGGCGGCGGCGGGTTGTCGGCGGTGAGGGCGAGATGGGCGTTGATGCGGCCGTACCTGACCCAGGCGCGGAAGTTCTGGCCGAGGGCGCCCTGGGCGTTGGCGCTGTTCTCGATGTAGGCGCGGGCCTGGACGTTGGTGATGCCGGCGTAGCGGGTGAGCACGAGCGCGGCGAGGCCGGCGACATGGGGCGAGGCCATGGAGGTGCCGGAGAGCCAGTTGTAGCAGCCTTCGGGGTCGTCCGGCGGGATGCTGCAGGCTACGTTCGGGTAGGCCGACAGGATGTCGTGGCCGGGGGCTGCGACCGATACCCAGGACGAGCCGAAGCTGGAGAAATAGGCGAGGTTGTCGTGGCGGTCGGTGGCGGCGACGGAGATGACTTCTGGGAATGCGGCTGGGTAGTGGCGCGTGGTGGCGTAGTCGTTGCCGGCAGCGGCGACGAGGACGACGCCCTTGCTCCAGGCGTACTTGATGGCGTCGGATTCGGCCTGGGACGGGGAGTAGGGGTCGGGGTCGCTGCCGTAGCTCATGTTGGCGACGCGGTAGCCGTTGTCGGCGGCGTACATCAGGCCTGCGACCGAGTCGGCGACGTCGCACATTCCGAGGTAGGGAAAATCAACCGAGGGCCATTCGTGACACACCTTGAGCGAACCGATCCTGGCGTTCCAGCCGACGCCGGCCGTGCCCTTGCCGTTGTTGGTGTTCGCGGCCGCGATGCCGGCGACGTGGGTTCCGTGTCCGAGGAGGTCGGCGGTGGTGGTGCTGGCGGTGAAGTTCCGTTCCTCGACGCACTTGCCGAGCAGGTCGACGTGCGTGCATTCGACGCCGCTGTCGAGAATCGCGATCTTGGTGTTCTCGTTGCTGCGCGAGAGATCCCATGCCTCAGGTGCGTCGATGTCGGCGTCGAGCGTGCCGGTCACGTTGGCGCCCGAGGCGACGTCGTATAGGGCCTGCGCGGTATTGTTGAGGCCCCATTGCAGGGCGAGGTATTCGGTGCCGAGGCCGGTCGGCAGCATCGGGTCGCGGCCTTCGGTGGGGAGGATCAGCGGACGGTGGAAATTGGGTTCAGCGTAGCGGACGTTGGGGTTGCGCTCGTAGAGCGCGATGCTCGCTTCGACGGCGCCGGAAGGGATGGCGAGCAGCTGGACGCCGATGGCGTCGAAGCGCTTGATCACTTGTGCGCCGGCTGCGGCGTGGGCCTGGGCGATCTGCGCGCCGGCGGTGCCGGGTTTGAAGGCGACGAGCAACTGGTCGGGGGCGAAGCGCGGGGGCGGTGGGACGCCTTCGGGGAGTCCGCCGGCGTGGGCAGGCGGCTGGGCGAGCAGCAGGCAGGCGGCGACGAACGGGGCAAGGAAAACTGCGTGACGCATGATCTCTCCTCCGGTGCGGCGGCAAGTGCGTGACGGACAGGTTGGCGGTGCGGGTGTGGAGCGGCCGCGTGGCCTGTTGCGAAGTCGCGGGCGATGGCTGCGTCCGCGTTATCTTCCAAGCGTAGTTCTCAGGCGGGGGCAGCGCGCGGGTGGAGGTGCCCCTGCCGGGCGTGACAATTGAACTAGCCGCCGGTTAGCGGGTGGGGCTTCGACGACGGATGGATGTGGGAGCCGGCGAGCGGCGGGCGCGGCACCAACGCATGTGGCGCCGCGCAGGGTGTTACTGAGCGACCGTGCCGATGCCGCGTTCCTTGGCGTACAGGTACAGCTCGAGCCGGCCGTGCACTTCGAGCTTGTGGTAGATGGCGGTGAGGTGGTTGCGCAGGGTGTGCTCGCTGATGCCGAGGTCGTCCGCGATGACGAGGCTCTTCGCGCCCTTGTGCCGGACCACGGCGCCGATGACCTCCTGCTCCTTGGGTGTGAGGCTCGCGATGCGCGCGTCGTCGGGGGCAGCGGCCTTCTTGCTGCCGGTGAGCATGTTCATGATGTCGCCGATCAGGGCGCGGTTCACCCACACGTCGCCTTCGTGCACTTTCTCGATCGCGCGCAGCAGGACGTCGACCGGCTCTTCCTTGCGCACGACGCCGCGGGCGCCAGCCATGACGGCGCGGCGATGGGCGTCGAGGTCGCGGGCGCCGGTGAGGACGAGGACTTTCGCGCCGTAGGTGGCAAGCAGTTCGGCGAAGGAGTCACTGGAGTCGTGGCCGCCGAGGTCGAGGTCGATGACGATGACGTCGGCCTCGCGGCTGTCGGGCGATGCGAGGAGGTCGGCGACACTGGTCGCGCTGCCGGCCAGTTGCATGCGTGGTGCTCCGCCGACGAGGCGTTCGAGGCCCCAAAGGGTTGCACGATGGTCGTCGACGAGGAAAACACGGATTGGGCGTTCGGTGACTTCGATCATGATCTGTCGCCGCTCAGGTTGATTTCGGAATCGAGATCATTAGAGCAGTGGTGCCGTCATGCAGTATGTCGACTACGACACATCCACTTACAGATTCCGCGCGTTCGACGACAGAACGCGGTACGAAGGGCTCGGGCGGCGAGTCGATGTCATGCGGGTTGCGGACTTCGACGACGTAGTCGTTGTCATCCGCACGGACGAGGATCTCCGCACGCTGGGCCGGGGTGTGGCGCCGGATGTTGGTGAGGGCCTCGCTGACCATCGGAAAGATGGCGGCGGCGAGCTTGCGCCGGATCGACAGGTTGCCTTCGCACTGCACCGTCACGTCTATGCCGAACAGCTCGGTGAAGCGCTTGGCTTGTCGCTGCAAGGCGGGGCAGAGGGCGTCGTCGCCACCCGCGGCGCCATTGCGCATGCCGCTCACGAGTTCGCGCAGGGTGTGGAGCTCGTCGAGGGCGACTTCCTGCAGGGCCAGGATGTCGGTTCGCAGCGGATTGTCGGTGTCGGCCTTGCGCGCGAGGGCTTCGATGCCGTACTTGAGGCCCAGATAGGGCTGGATCGCGTTGTCGTGCAGGTCGCGGCCGATGCGCGCGCGCTCGGTGGCCATGGCCTCGTCGGCGAGGCGCTCCAGCAGGCCCGCGTTCTCGAGCACGGGGGCGAGCTGGTCCATGATGCCGGCGAGGAGGTCGGCGTCGTGGGAGCGATAGCGGCGGTGTCCCGATTCCAGGACAAGGCGGCAGGGATGGGGGCCGCGGCGGCAGATGGGGATGGCGATCATCGAGTGCGCATCCAGTGCCTCGGCAAGATCCTGCACGGCCGTCCGCGCCGCGTTTGTAGGCGTCTTGCTCACCAGGTCGAAGCCGCTGGTGTAACGCAGTGGAAAGCGCCCGAGGACGTGGGCGTGGTGGTGCACGCTGACGACGTCGGCGGGCAGGCGCACCAGCGCGTCGACGAGGGCGCTGCGCAGTTCGCCGTCCAGTTCGGTGAAGCGGCCGTTGCGGTCGCAGCGAAACAGTCGCGCATCGCTGCCGGGGAGCCAGATCAGCAGCAGCCCGAGATCGGCCGAGAAGTGCCGCGAGACGGCGCGCAACAGGGTCTCGGCGACGCGCTTGATGCCGAGGCGCGGGTCGGCTGCGCCGAGCAGACGGTCGGCGACGGATATCTGCTCGTTCATCTGCACGCCGGCGCGCGCGAGGCCGGCAACTAGCGGCCCGAGGATCAGGATCGAAAGCGGCTGGAGGATGATTTCCGGGGAGAGCTTGCCGAGGTTGATGTCGCGGGCGAGGAGTTCGGCGCCCGCGCCCGCGGCGGCGAAGAGCGATATCACGAGGCCGGGGACGAAGCCGAAGCTCAGCGCGGCGAAGAGCACCGGGAACAGCAGCAGCAGGGTGTACAGGCTGCTCTGAGTGCCCGCCAGCCATGCGAACAGGAGGATCCAGATCGCGTCCACCCAGGACGTCAGCATGGAACGGATCGGGCGGTTGCCGTTCAGCTCGATCCAGCACAGCCAGCCGGCCCAGGCGGCGTAGCCGAGCACGGCGAGCATCATGGACGGGCGTGTTGCCGCAGAAAGGGAGACGGCCTCGGTGGCGGCGACGATGGCGACCAGCACGCGAATGTTCGCGAGTACACGCCGCAGCTCCGGGCTGTTGCCCGCGCGCGTGGTCGCCGGTGTTGCAGCTGCCGGCTTGCCGGTTTCGCCGTCCGTTCGCGGCATTGCGTCGTGCCTCCCTCGGGTGTCGCGCCTGGAGCGTCTTCTCGGAGCGAATGCTTCCGGATCCCGAGTGGGATGTTAGAGGCATGGAGGTTGCGCATAAAGTTACAAATTCACGGGACGCGGCGCTTGCGCCGGGCCGGGGAATCACGCGCGGGTGTAGGCGTCAAACTCCACGTGGCCGGGAGATGGCTGCGAGATGGCCGGGAGACGAGCATGGACGCGACGCGTACCGAAACCGATTCGATGGGGCCCGTCGAGGTGGCGGCGGACCGTTACTGGGGCGCTCAGACGGAGCGCTCTTTGGCGCACTTCCCCATCGGCACGGACCGCTTCCGCTGGGGGCGGGCGATGATCCGGGCGCTGGGCATCCTCAAGAAGGCCGCGGCGCAGGCCAATGCGGAGCTCGGCGAGTTGCCGCTGGAACTCGCGGGCCTGATCGCGGCGGCGGCGGACGAGGTCATCTCAGGCGAGCTGGACGGGCACTTTCCGCTGGTGGTGTTCCAGACCGGATCGGGCACGCAGTCCAACATGAACGCCAACGAGGTGATCGCGAATCGCGCGATCGAACTGGCGGGGGGCGAGGTCGGCTCGAAGCACCCGATCCATCCGAACGATCATGTCAATCGTGGGCAATCGTCCAACGACACGTTCCCGACCGCGATGCACATTGCGGTCGTCGGCGAGCTGCATGATCGCCTGTTTCCCGCCGTGCGGCGCCTGCGCAACACCCTGGCGGACAAGGCGAAGGGCTGCGAGGAGATCGTGAAGACCGGTCGCACGCATCTCCAGGACGCGACGCCGGTGACGCTGGGGCAGGAGATCGGCGCGTGGGTGGCACAGATCGATTTCGGCCTTGCCGCGGTGACGGCGAGCCTGCCGGGGCTGCACGAGCTGGCGATCGGGGGCACTGCGGTCGGCACCGGCCTCAATGCCCATCCGCGCTTCGGCGATTGCGCGGCGGCGCAGATCGCGCAGCTCACCGGTCAGCCGTTCCGTAGCGCGCCGGATCGCTTCTTCGCGCTGGCGGCGCATGACGCGTTGGTGCAGTGTTCAGCGGCGCTGCGCACGCTTGCGGGCGGCTTGATGAAGATGGCCAACGACGTGCGCTGGCTGGCGAGCGGACCGCGCTGCGGCATCGGCGAGCTGCTGATTCCGGAGAACGAGCCGGGTTCGTCGATCATGCCGGGCAAGGTGAACCCGACGCAGTGCGAGGCGCTGACGATGGTGTGCGTGCAGGTGTTCGGCAACGACGCCGCGGTCGCGTTTGCCGGCACGCAGGGCAATTTCCAGCTGAACGTGTACAAGCCGGTGATGGCGCACAACGTGCTGGAGAGCATCGCCCTGCTGGCCGATGCCTGCGACGCCTTCGAGGCGCACTGCGCGCGCGGCCTGAAGCCGAACCTGCCGCGCATCCGCGAAAACCTGGAGAAGAACCTGATGCTGGTGACGGCGCTCAACCGCCACATCGGCTACGACCGCGCCGCGGAGATCGCGAAGAAGGCGCACAGGGAGGGGCTGTCGCTGCGCGAAGCGGCGCTGGCGAGCGGGTACGTCCGGGAGGAGGACTTCGACCTGTGGGTGGATCCGGAGGCGATGACGCGGCCGGGGGAGTGAGGGCAGGGGAAGCCGCCTTCGTGGGAGCTGTTTTGGAATTTTGCTTTGTGGGAGCGGCTTCAGCCGCGAATTGGCCGCGCCGCTTGCCGTACCGCCGATTCGCGGCTGAAGCCGCTCCCACGGGGGAAGCATGATCCCCGCGGCCGCTCACGCCACCTTGTTGCGGGCCTTGGCGATGCGCACGAGGGCTGCGCGGCCGCTGCTGATGTGGGCGCGCATCAGTCGCTCCGCATCGTCCGCCCGGCGCTCGGTGAGCGCGGCGAGGAGCTCGCGGTGTTCGGCGAGCGACTGCTCGAGGCGGCCTTCGCCGAACAGCGAGTGATGGCGTGACAGCTTGATCACGCGGCGCAGGTCCTCTATGGCGTGCTGCAGCCAGCGGTTGTCGGCGATCTCCTGCAGCGCGAGGTGGAAGGCCTGGTTCGATTCGAAGAAACCGTTGATGTCGTCCGCCGCCGCCGCCTTTTCGAGTCCGGCGTGGATCTCGCGCAAGCGGCCCAGGTCCGCATCGGTCGCCTTCTGTGCCGTGGTCTGCGCGCACTGGCCTTCGAGCAGGGCCATCACGGCGAAGATCTCGTCGAGGTCGCGCTCGGAAATCTCGGTGACGTAGCACCCGCGGCGCGGCTTGAGCGTGACGAGCCCTTCGGAGGCGAGCACCTTCAGTGCCTCGCGCAGCGGCGTGCGCGAGATGCCGTAGTTGTCGGCGAGCGCCTGCTCGTCGATCCAGGTGCCGGGCGCCAGTTCGTGCGAGAAGATGAGCTGGCGCAGCCGCTCGGCGACTTCCTGGTACAGCGCGAGCGGGGCGATGCGGGTGGCGGTCATGGGTGCTGTTCGGTGTGCGAATTGTTGCGGGCCGGATTGTCGTCGAAATCCCGACTCACGGACAGTTGCATTCATAATTATGGATAAAGTATTATTTGTGCGACGGTACAAGTCAACTTCCCATGTGCGGCGTAGGATTGGGAGCTTGCGTTGGCGGACCCTTGGTCTGCTGCGCAACGAGAGGGAGAGGGAGCTACGCCGAATGCATGGGAGCGCCGGCGACCGCCTGCAGTCTTCGGACTGCGGGCGGTCTCGTCGTCGCCAGCAAGCCGTCAGACCAGCAGCACACAAAATCGCAACGCCGCTAGCCGCGGCCATTGGAATCGGAGAGGGTTTGTCATGCCGAACGACAAGATGCCGGCTTATCCCCAGTCGGACCTGGAAGCCTGGAACAAGGCTGCCGCGAAACATGCGCCGGGTGGCGACGTGGAGAAGCTCAACTGGGTGACGCCCGAAGGCATCGCGGTGAAGCCGCTGTATACGAAGGCCGATACCGCCGACCTGTCGCACACCGACACGCTGCCCGGCTTCGAGCCCTTCCTGCGCGGGCCGCAGCCGACGATGTACGCGGTCAAGCCGTGGACGATCCGCCAGTACGCCGGCTTCTCGACCGCCGAGGCGTCCAACGCCTTCTACCGCAAGGCGCTCGCCGCCGGCGGCCAGGGCGTGTCGGTCGCGTTCGACCTCGCGACCCACCGCGGCTACGACTCGGACAATCCCCGCGTCGTCGGTGACGTCGGCAAGGCCGGCGTGGCGATCGACTCGGTCGAGGACATGAAGATCCTCTTCAACGAGATTCCGCTCGACAAGGTGTCGGTGTCGATGACGATGAACGGCGCCGTGCTGCCCATCCTCGCCGGCTACATCGTAGCCGCCGAAGAGCAGGGCGTGAGCCAGGACAAGCTGTCCGGGACCATCCAGAACGACATCCTCAAGGAGTTCATGGTCCGCAACACCTATATCTACCCGCCGACGCCGTCGATGAAGATCATCGCCGACATCTTCGGGTACACGGCGCAGCACATGCCGAAGTTCAACTCGATCTCGATCTCCGGCTACCACATCCAGGAAGCAGGCGCGAACCAGGCGATCGAGCTCGCGTTCACGCTCGCCGACGGCATGGAGTACGTGCGCACCGGCATCAACAGCGGCATGGACGTCGACACCTTCGCCGGCCGCCTGTCCTTCTTCTGGGCAGTCGGGATGAACTTCTACCTCGAGATCGCCAAGATGCGCGCGGCGCGTCTCTTGTGGTGGCGGATCATGAAGCAGTTCAACCCGAAGAGCGCCAAGTCGATGATGCTGCGCACGCACTCGCAGACCTCGGGCTGGTCGCTCACCGAGCAGGATCCGTACAACAACGTCGTGCGCACGACGATCGAGGCGATGGCGGCCGTGTTCGGCGGCACGCAGTCGCTGCACACCAACGCGCTCGACGAGGCGATCGCGCTGCCGACCGAGTTCTCGGCCCGCATCGCGCGCAACACCCAGATCATCATCCAGGAAGAGACGCACATCTGTAACGTCGTCGATCCGTGGGCCGGCTCCTACATGATGGAGAAGCTCACCCAGGACATGGCCGACAAGGCGTGGAGCCTTATCGAGGAGATCGAGGCCATGGGTGGCATGACCAAGGCGGTCGAGTCCGGCTGGGCCAAGATGAAGGTCGAGGAGTGCGCTGCCGACAAGCAGGCGCGCATCGACTCGGGCAAGGATGTCATCGTCGGCGTGAACAAGTACAAGCTGGCGAAGGAAGACCCGATCGAGATCCTCGACATCGACAACCACGCCGTGCGCGAGGCGCAGGTTGCGCGCCTGACGAAGATCCGCGCGACGCGCGACAACGCCGCCGTGCAGGCCGCGCTCGACGCGCTGACGAAGTGTGCCGAGACCGGCGACGGCAACCTGCTCGACCTATCGGTGAAGGCGGTGCGCCTGCGCGCGACCGTCGGCGAGATCTCGGACGCGCTGGAGAAGGTCTTCGGCCGCTACCGTGCCAACCCGCAAGCCGTGTCCGGCGTGTATGGAGCCGTCGTGGAAAACGATGCCGACTGGAAGGAACTGAAGGCCGAGATCGAAGCCTTCGTCGCGGAAGAGGGGCGCCGTCCGCGCATCATGATTGCCAAGCTCGGTCAGGACGGCCACGACCGCGGCGCGAAGGTCGTCGCCTCGGCCTTCGCCGACCTCGGCTTCGACATCGACATCGGCCCGCTCTTCCAGACGCCGGAAGAGGCGGCGCGCCACGCGGTCGAGAACGACGTGCACGCCGTCGGTTGCTCGAGCCTTGCCGCGGGGCACAAGACGCTGGTGCCGCAGGTCGTGAACGAGCTGAAGCGGCTCGGTGCGGACGACATCGTCGTGTTCGTCGGCGGGGTGATTCCGGCGCAGGACTACGATGCGCTGTATGCTGCCGGGGCAAAAGGCATCTTCGGGCCGGGCACACCCATTCCGGCGGCCGCGCGCGAAGTGCTGAAGCAGATCCGCGCGGCGAAGGCCTGATTTCCGTAGGGCGGGAGGAGCGCAGCGCATCCCGCCACGCGGCGCCTGAATCAGCCCCACCGTTGGAATGGCGGGATACGCTTCGTTCCTCCCGCCCTACGTGAACCGCCTCGTTGACGCCTCGATGCCGATGAACAAACCCGAACATCTGCCCGTGCTCGACGCCGCCGACCAGGTGCTGGTCGACGGCGTGGTCGCCCGCCAGCTGCGCCCGCTCGCGAAGACGATCACGCTGATCGAGTCGCAGCGCGAGGACCACAAGGCACGCTCGCGGCACGTGCTCGAGGCGCTGCTGCCGCACACGGGCGGTGCGATGCGCGTGGGCATCTCGGGCGTGCCGGGCGTCGGCAAGTCGACCTTCATCGAGGCGCTGGGCCTGTACCTCATCGAGCAGGGCCTGCGCGTTGCGGTGCTGGCGGTGGATCCGTCCTCGTCGCTCACCGGCGGCTCCATCCTCGGCGACAAGACGCGCATGGAGCTGCTGAGCCAGAACCCGGCCGCCTTCATCCGCCCGAGCCCGTCCGCGGGCAGCCTCGGCGGCGTCGCCGAGAAGACGCGCGAGACGATGCTGGTGTGCGAGGCCGCGGGCTTCGACGTCATCATCATCGAGACGGTCGGCGTCGGGCAGAGCGAGACCGCGGTCGCCGGCATGAGCGACATCTTCTGCCTGCTGCAGCTGCCCAACGCGGGTGACGACCTGCAGGCGATCAAGAAAGGCATCATGGAGATCGCCGATCTCATCGTCATCAACAAGGCCGACATCGACGCCGGTGCGGCGATGCGTGCGAAGTCGCAGATGAAGACGGCGCTGCACATGCTGCGGCCGGCGAGCCCGAACTGGACGGTGCCGGTGCTGACGCTCTCGGCGCTGCAGAAGCAGGGCATCGCCGATTTCTGGACGGCGGTGACGGATTACCGCAAGGCGATGCAGGCCTCGGGCGAGTTCGAGGCCAAGCGGCGCCATCAGGCGCTGGCGTGGATGTGGGATTTGATCGATGCAGGGCTGCGCAGTCATTTCCGCGGGCACGCGCAGGTGAAGCACGAATTGCCCGGGCTCGCGCGCGCGGTGGAGGAGGGCACGACGACGCCTTCGGCCGCCGCGATGCGATTGCTCGGATATGTGGAGAAGGACGCGGACTAGAACGTAGGGCGGGAGGAGCGAAGCGTATCCCGCCACTCGGCGGGTGAAGGCGGGATACGCTTCGCTCCTCCCGCCCTACATGAGCAATCGAGGCCGCTCGAAAAGAATTGAAGTTGAACGCCCGGTCGGCAACAGGTCGGGACAGCAGAACAAGTCAAGGAGGTCATCAATGCAAGAGATCATTCGTCAGCTCGACGAAAAGCGCGCCAAGGCGCGCCTCGGCGGCGGGCAGAAGCGCATCGACGCGCAGCATTCCAAGGGCAAGCTCACCGCGCGCGAGCGCATCGAGCTGCTGCTCGACGAAGGCAGCTTCGAAGAATGGGACATGTTCAAGGAGCACCGCTGCACCGAGTTCGGCATGGAAGCGGACCACACTCCGGGCGATGGCGTGGTGATCGGCTACGGCACCGTCAACGGCCGCCTCGTGTTCGTGTTCTCGCAGGACTTCACGGTGTTCGGCGGCTCGCTGTCCGAGACCCACGCGGAGAAGATCTGCAAGGTCATGGACCACGCGATGAAGGTCGGCGCGCCGGTGATCGGCCTCAACGACTCGGGCGGCGCGCGCATCCAGGAAGGCGTGGATTCGCTCGGCGGCTACGCCGACGTGTTCCAGCGCAACGTGCTCGCCTCGGGCGTCGTGCCGCAGATCTCTCTGATCATGGGCCCCTGCGCCGGTGGCGCGGTGTACAGCCCGGCGATGACCGACTTCATCTTCATGGTGAAGGATTCCTCCTACATGTTCGTGACCGGTCCGGAAGTCGTGAAGACCGTGACCCACGAGGAAGTGACCGCCGAGGAACTGGGCGGCGCGGTGACGCACAACACCAAGTCGGGTGTCGCCGACCTCGCGTTCGAGAACGACGTCGAGGCGCTGATGATGACGCGCCGCCTGATCGGCTTCATCCCGTCGAGCAACCGCGAGAAGGCCCCCACCGTGCCGGCAGTCGACGCCGCCGAGCGCCTGGACTTCTCGCTCGACACGCTGGTGCCGACGAACCCGAACCAGCCTTACGACATGAAGGAAGTCATCACCAAGATGGTCGATGACGGCGACTTCTTCGAGCTGCAGCCGGACTACGCCAAGAACATCATCATCGGCTTCGCGCGCATGGAAGGCGCCCCGGTCGGCATCGTCGCGAACCAGCCGCTCGTGCTGGCGGGCTGCCTGGACATCAAGAGCTCGATCAAGGCCGCGCGTTTCGTGCGCTTCTGCGATGCGTTCAACATTCCGGTGGTGACGCTCGTCGACGTCCCGGGCTTCATGCCGGGCACCACGCAGGAATACGGCGGCATCATCAAGCACGGCGCCAAGCTGCTCTACGCCTACGCCGAGTGCACGGTGCCGAAGGTCACGATCATCACGCGCAAGGCCTACGGCGGCGCGTACGACGTCATGTCGTCCAAGCACCTGCGCGGCGACGTGAACTTCGCCTGGCCGTCGGCCGAGATCGCGGTGATGGGTCCGAAGGGCGCGGTGGAGATCATCTTCCGCGGCGAGAAGGACGACCCGGCCAAGCTCGCGCAGCGCGAGGCCGAGTACAAGGCCCGTTTCGCCAACCCGTTCGTGGCGGGCGCGCGCGGCTTCATCGACGACGTGATCATGCCGCACGAGACGCGCAAGCGCGTGTGCCGCTCGCTGTCGATGCTGAAGAACAAGGAACTCGAGAATCCGTGGCGCAAGCACGGCAACATCCCTCTGTAATCGCCGCGAGAGGTTCATAAAGACATGTTCAAGAAGATCCTGATTGCAAACCGCGGCGAAATCGCCTGCCGCGTGATCAAGACCGCCCGCAAGATGGGCATCGCCACCGTCGCCGTGCATTCCGAGGCCGACAAGGACGCGCTCTTCGTCGAGCTCGCCGACGAGGCCGTGTGCATCGGGCCGGCGCCGTCGAAAGAGTCCTACCTCGTCATGGACAAGATCATCGCCGCCTGCAAGCAGACCGGCGCCGAGGCGGTCCATCCGGGTTACGGCTTCCTGTCCGAGAACGCGGAGTTCTCGCGCCGCCTGGAAGAGGAAGGCATCAAGTTCATCGGGCCGAAGCACTACTCGGTCGCGAAGATGGGCGACAAGATCGAGTCGAAGAAGCTCGCGATCGAAGCCGGCGTGAACACCATCCCCGGCTACAACGACGCGATCGCCGGCCCGGCGGAAGCCGTCGAGATCGCAAAGAAGATCGGCTACCCCGTCATGATCAAGGCCTCCGCCGGCGGCGGCGGCAAGGGCCTGCGCGTCGCGTTCAACGACCAGGAAGCCTTCGAAGGTTTCTCGTCCTGCGTGAATGAAGCGAAAGCCTCGTTCGGCGACGACCGCGTGTTCATCGAGAAGTACGTCCTCGAGCCGCGCCACATCGAGATCCAGGTGCTGGGCGACTCGCACGGCAACTACGTGTACCTGAACGAGCGCGACTGCTCGATCCAGCGCCGCCACCAGAAGGTCATCGAGGAGGCGCCGAGCCCCTTCGTCGATCCCGATATGCGCAAGGCGATGGGCGAACAGGCGGTGGCGCTGGCACGTGCGGTGAACTACGAGTCGGCCGGCACGGTCGAGTTCGTGGTCAGCGGCGCGACCAAGGAGTTCTACTTCCTGGAGATGAACACCCGCCTGCAGGTGGAGCACCCGGTCACCGAACTCATCACCGGCTTGGACCTCGTCGAGCAGATGATCCGCGTCGCCAACGGCGAGAAGCTGCCGATCACCCAGGCCGACGTGAAGATCAACGGCTGGTCGATGGAATGCCGCATCAACGCGGAAGATCCGTTCCGCGGCTTCCTGCCTTCCACCGGCCGCCTCGTGAAGTTCCAGGCGCCCGAGGAGGTCGACGGCCAGGTGCGCGTCGATACCGGCGTATATGAAGGCGGCGAGATCTCGATGTACTACGACTCGATGATCGCCAAGCTGATCGTGCACGGCGCGAACCGCGAGCAGGCCATCGAGCGCATGCGCGACGCGCTCAACGCCTTCGTGATCCGTGGCATCAGCTCGAACATCCCCTTCCAGGCCGCGCTGCTGCAGCATCCGCGCTTCTGCTCGGGTAACTTCAATACCGGCTTCATCGCCGAGGAGTACCCGCAGGGCTTCGACGCGTCGATGGTGCCGCACGACGATCCCGCGCTGCTCGCCGCGGTCGCGACCTTCGCGCGCCTGCGCTACATCGGCCGTGCCGTGCAGATCGACGGCCAGCTCGCCGGCCACGGTCGCAAGGTGGGTCAGCGTTGGGTCGTGGTGATGGGCGGCAAGCAGTACCACATGGCGGTGACGGCGTCGGGTGAAGGCTTCGACATCACCCACGCCGACAAGACCTACCGCATCGCCTCCGACTGGACCTTCGGCGACCTGCTGTTCCAGGGCACCGTGAACGGCTCCCCGATCTGCCTGCAGATCGAGCGTCGCGGCCTGCGCTATCGCATCTCGCACTTTGGCCTGCAGGTCGAGCCGATCGTGATGACCGAGCGCGCCGCCGAGCTGCTGGCGATGATGCCGGAGAAGCTGCCGCCGGACATGTCGAAGTTCCTGCTGTCGCCGATGCCGGGCCTGCTGCGTGACGTCTGCGTCGCCGAAGGCCAGGAAGTGAAGGCCGGCGAGAAGCTCGCGATCATCGAGGCGATGAAGATGGAGAACGTGCTCAAGGCCGAGCAGGACGGCACGGTGAAGAAGATCGTCGCGAAGCCGGGTGCGAGCCTGTCGGTCGACGAGGTCATCATCGAGTTCG
The DNA here is from genome assembly GCF_045689615.1 of Aromatoleum evansii. NCBI lineage: Bacteria > Pseudomonadati > Pseudomonadota > Betaproteobacteria > Rhodocyclales > Rhodocyclaceae > Aromatoleum > Aromatoleum evansii. Next base: position 4,835,534 of record NZ_CP141259.1, on the reverse strand, counting down.
AGTGATCGGGACGGCTGCCGCCGCATCCGCGGCGGCGCCATGAGCAGTATCCGAAAAGCCTGCGCAAGCAGGCTTTTCTGTCTGGGTCTGCAGAACCGCAGCTCCGCGCAGACGGCCGTTCCCCGGCGGGCCCTCGCCACCGGGGGCATCCCCGCCGGCGTCAAGATCCGGTACATATGCACTGCCTACCGTCCGGTTCCCTGTCGTTTGCCCTCCGGGCGTGCTACAGACTTAAAGGTAAGTGTCGATTGCATCGTCCGAATCGAGGGGGGAATCATGGCGCAATGCGTGCGAAATGTTTTGGCTGCTGGCGTGAGCAGCCTGGCCCTTGCCGTGACGGCGGGGTTCCCCGTGCCTGCCACGGCCGACGAGGGTGGTTCCCGCAGCCAGGTCTGGGACATTGCGCGCGGCGGCCAGCTCTACGATAACTGGGCCAAGGTGCTCGGCAAGGAGTTGCCGAAGGAGACGCACCCCGCGTATCCGAGCACCGGCAAGCAGAAGAGCGGCGCGACCTGGCGCTGCAAGGAATGCCACGGCTGGGATTACAAGGGCGCCGACGGCGCCTACTCGAAGGGTTCGCACCAGACCGGAATCAAGGGGCTGCGAGCCATGGTCGGCGTCGATCCCAAGGCGATCGTGAAGATCCTCACCGACGACACCCACCGTTACACCGAGGACATGATCGGTCGGGGTGAGATGGAAAAACTGGCGCTCTTCGTCAGCCTGGGGCAAATCGACATGGACCTGCATATCGATCGCGCCACGCGCAAGTCGCGCGGCGAAGCCGGTCGCGGGGCGCCGTATTACCAGACGATCTGCGCGGTATGTCACGGCTTCGACGGCAAGACCCTGAATTTCCGGACGCCCGAGGACCCTGAGTACGTCGGCACGATCGCCCGCGAAAACCCGTGGGAATTCATGCACAAGGCGCGTTTCGGCCAACCGGGAATCCCGATGATCTCGCTGATCACGCAGCCCGATACGATGATCGCCGACCTACTGGCCCTGTCGCAGACCTTGCCTGAGAAGTAGGCCGGCGAAATTGGCGGCGCCGGCGGAATCATCGCCGTGTCGGCACGTGGCGAGGCCGTTGCGCGCTGGAACACGCCCACTACATCGCGGAGATGGGCGAAGGCGGCCTTTGACGGGGCAGTCGAATACCCTCCCGCTCGCCCTTCGGATTCGCTTCGGGCAGGCTCGTCGCTGCGCACGGCAGGCCTGGCCCGAACGGTATTTCATCGCGGGGTTTTGGCAGCTGGCTCCGGATCGCGCGTCGTGCGGATTTCCATTTCCCGCGCGGCGCCCCCGGCTGACGTTCTTTGTGTATGCTGTCGGAATGTATTGGCGCATGGTTTGCCCGTCCGCATGATGAACGTCGCTGCACTTGGCCGTAAGTGTTCGCTGGCCTTGCTGGTGGCATTGGCGGGCGGTTGTGCGATGCAGCCGCCGGCGGACCATCCGCCCGCAGAGAACGCGCCCCCGCGGAGCAAGGTACCGCGACACAACGGCCACGCGGCGGCGTGGCCGCTGGCGGAACTCGCCTCCGCCGAAGGCCGACGGGTCGGCGTGCAGGGACAGGGCGTTGTGCGTTGGTTCGACGCGCAGGCCTTGCGCGCGGCCTGGGCGGCGGCGCGACGCGTGGGGGCGGCCACGCCGGGTGCGCGTCCGCAGTTCCTGCTGGTCGACGACCCCAACGCCAACGCCTTCGCAATGCGCTCAGGCAAGGACGGCGTGATCGGTATCCACTCCGGTATGGTCGAGCTGCTCGGCGCGGACGAGGCGGCATGGGCGGCGCTGATCGGACACGAACTCGCGCATCTGAATCTGCGCCACTCGGAGCAGCGCCTGTCACGCCGCAACGAGACCGGCGGCCTGGTGGCGATCGCGAGTGTGCTCCTCACCGCGGTCGGCTTTCCCCTGACTCCGATTTTCGCCGAACTCGCGTCCAATATGGCGGAGAATGGGTACAGCCGCGACGATGAGCGCGCCGCCGACGAGGCCGGCATCGCCTACATGCTGCGCGCGGGCTACGACCCCGCGGGGGCGGTGCGCTTCTTCGAGAAGCTCTCCACCAGCGGGCAGGCGGAGCGATTCGCCTTCCTCGGTACCCATCCGGACAGCGCCGAACGCATCGCGGCGGCACGCGCCCTTGCGGAGCGCGAGCCCGACTGAAATCATCCGCAACGCCTCCAGGGCCGGAGCCGGCCCGCTGGCGCGCTATGATTGCGCCTTATTCCTTGACCTGCGGAGGTTACATGAAGCGGTTTCTTGCCCTGATTGCGCTGGCGTCGCTCCTCGGCGCATGTGCCGTCTACACGCCGGCCGGTTCGGTCGTGGTCGACCCGGGTAGCCCCCGAGGTTCAGGTGGCGGTTTCTGCCCGCCGGGACAGGCGAAGAAGGGCAATTGCTGAGTCCGGGGCGCGATGGCCCAGCCGTTCAATGCCGGCGCCGTTCGGCCATCCCAAGTCGTTCGCTGAGGTGTTTCCGATGTTGCCGCAATCTCCGAAAGTCGCCGTCAACGCCAATCCGCACTACGAGAAGTTGGGCGGAGGGCCCGCCGTGCGGCGGCTGGTCGATCGCTTCTACGAATTGATGGACGAATTGCCGGAAGCGGCGGCGATCCGGGCGATGCACCCTCAGGATCTCGGCCACTCGAAGGAAAAGCTCTTCATGTTCCTGTCGGGCTGGCTGGGCGGCCCACCCCTGTATGCGGAACGCCACGGCCCGCCGCGACTGGGCCGCGCCCATGCCCGCTTCGGCGTTGATAGCGCCGCGCGCGACGCGTGGATGCTCTGCATGAAGCGAGCGCTCGAGGAGCAGGTCGCCGATGCGGACCTGCGTGCTCAACTCGTCGCCGCGTTCGCAAAGGTGGCCGAGTCGATCGCTCGCCACTGAAGGGCACTGACGGCGGCGATCCTGGCGGGTTTCCGCTCTTTTCCTGCTTCGATGTAATTATGAGACCCGATTCCCGAAACCCCCACTCCGCGCCCGTGCGAGACCGTTTCCTGCAGCGTCTGCTCCTCGTGACCCTCGCCGTGGCGGCGCTGATGGTGTTGTGGCGTCAGCAGCCGGTCATCGAGGACTGGTTCAGCCCGAAGCAGGCGGCCGAGCGCACGGTGACGCCGCGCGGCGACCTGGCTGCTGACGAGAAATCGACCATCGAACTGTTTGAGCATGCGCGCGATTCGGTGGTTTTCATCACCACGGCCCAACTGGTGCGCGATGCGTGGACGCGCAATGTGATGCAGGTGCCGCGCGGCTCCGGCTCGGGCTTCATCTGGGATGACGCCGGTCACGTCGTGACGAACTTTCACGTGATCCGGGAAGCCTCGCAGGCGACCGTGAAGCTCGCCGACGGGCGCGACTACCAGGCGGCCTTGGTCGGGGTGAGTCCGGCACACGATATTGCGGTGCTGAGGATAGGCGTGGGCTTCAAGCGCCCGCCGCCGGTGCCGGTCGGGACGAGCGGGGACCTCAAGGTAGGGCAGAAGGTATTCGCGATCGGCAACCCCTTCGGGCTGGACTGGACGCTCACGACCGGCATCGTATCCGCGCTCGATCGCTCGCTGCCGGGAGAGGACGGCGGAACGACGATCGAGCACCTGATCCAGACCGATGCTGCAATCAACCCCGGTAATTCGGGCGGCCCGCTGCTGGACTCGAACGGGAGGCTGATCGGCATCAATACCGCGATCTACAGCCCCTCGGGAGCTTCTGCGGGCATCGGTTTCGCCGTACCGGTCGATACCGTGATGCGCGTCGTGCCGCAACTCATCAAGAACGGCATGTACGTCCGCCCGGTGCTGGGCATCCAGATCGACGAGGATGTGAATGCGCGCCTGCTCGAAGAGCTCGAGGTCGAAGGCGTCGTGGTGCTGCGCGTGATGCCCGGTTCGGCGGCTGACAAGGCCGGGCTGCGTGGCATCCGGCAGGAGCGCGACGGCAGTTTCTATCCGGGCGACATCATCGTGTCGCTGGACGGGCGGCCGGTCGACTCGGTCGCGAAGCTCACCGCGCGCCTCGACGATCACCGTGTGGGGGACACCGTGAAGCTCGGTGTGCTGCGCGAGGGCAAGGAGACGAGCCTGTCGGTGACGCTGCAGCCGGGCAATTGAGGCGCGCCGTTCACTGCCGGTTACGCACCGCTGGCGGAGGGCGGGATGCGCTGGTCCATAATGTGAATCTCACGGTTCATTGAAGGACGGGGAGCGCACATGCTGTTTCGCAACGGCCGCGAGAGCGACAACGTCGAGGACCGCCGCAGCGAAGGCGGCGGGGGCGGCTTCGGCGGTGGCCGCAGCATCGGTGTCGGCACGCTGGTGATCGCGCTGGTGGCGATGTATTTCGGCATCGACCCGCGCGTGATCCTCGACACCGCGAGCGTCAGCCAGTCGCCGCCGCCCGCCGCCCGCCCCGCGGCGCCGCGCTCGCCCGCCGAGGACGAGTTGGCGCGTTTCGCCTCCATGGTGCTGGCGGACACCGAGGACACCTGGGGGGCCATCTTCAGCGCGGGCGGGGGGCAGTACCGGGAGCCGCGCATGGTGCTGTACACCGGCGCGACGCGCAGCGCCTGCGGTGTGGGGCAGGCGGCGATGGGGCCGTTCTATTGCCCGGCGGACCAGAAGGTGTATCTCGACCTGTCCTTCTTCAACGAGCTGAAGGACCGTTTCCGCGCACCCGGCGACTTCGCTCAGGCCTACGTGATCGCGCACGAGGTCGGGCATCACGTGCAGAACCTGCTGGGGATCTCGGACAAGGTTCAGCGGGCGCGCGAGCGCGTGTCGGAGCGCCAGGGCAATCAGCTGTCGGTGCGCCTCGAGCTGCAGGCCGACTGCCTTGCCGGCGTGTGGGCGCATCACGCCGACCGCAGTCGGCAGGTGCTCGAAGCGGGCGACGTCGAGGAAGCGCTCGGCGCCGCGACCGCGATCGGCGACGACCAGTTGCAGCGCCAGTCGCAGGGGCGGGTGATGCCCGACAGCTTCACGCACGGCAGCTCCGCGCAGCGCGTGCGCTGGTTCCGCATCGGGCTGGAGAAGGGCTCGCTGAAGGCGTGCGACACCTTCAATACGGCGAGGCTCTAGTCAGGGGCTCGCCGGAGACGGCGATCAGGGAGCGGCTCGGCGGGAGGCGCCCCGTGGAGCGGCTTCAGCCGCGAATGGCCCGCGCCACTGCGACACTGCCGATTCGCGGCTGAAGCCGCTCCCACGACGAAATCGGCGGCCGCGGCGATCGGCGTCGCGTGCCGCCTGCAGATGTCGAATCAGCCGGCCAGCTTCGCAAACGCCTCGACGACCTCGGCCGGGGCCTGCACCAGCTCGACCAGCACGCCTTCGCCGCCGATCGGGAATTCGTCGTTGCCCTTCGGGTGCAGGAAGGTGATGTCGTAGCCCGCCGCGCCGCGGCGGATGCCGCCGGGGGCGAAGCGCACGCCGTTGGTGGAGAGCCACTCGACCGCCTTCGGCAGGTCGTCCACCCACAGGCCGACGTGGTTCAGCGGCGTCGCATGCACGGCCGGCTTCTTCTCCGGGTCCAGCGGCTGCATCAGGTCAACCTCGACCTTGAACGGGCCCTTGCCCATCGCGCAGATGTCCTCGTCGACGTTCTCGCGCTCGCTGACGAAGTTGCCGGTCACTTCCAGGCCGAGCATGTCGACCCACAGGGTCTTGAGCTTGTCCTTGCTCGGGCCGCCTATGGCGATCTGCTGGATGCCGAGGATCTTGAACGGGCGCTGCGTCATGGAAATCTCCGCCGGTAAATTTGGATTAAGAATCCATAATTATGAATTCTTTGTCCCGGTCCGTCGAGAGGCCAGACGCGTGAGGTCGCTCACTCCCAGCCGACCTGTGCGGCGAAGAGATAGCCCGCGCCATACACCGTCTTGATCATCTTTGGGCTGTGCGGGTCGTCGCCGAGCTTGCGGCGCAGGCGCGAGATGCGCACGTCGATGCTGCGGTCGAAGGGATCGACGTCGCGCTCGCCGAGCAACTGCTCGCGGCTGAGGATCTTGTTCGGGCGGCGCACCAGGGTCAGGAGCAGCGCGGCTTCGGCCGAGGATAGGCTGGTCTCGCTGCCGTCCGCGTGCACCAGCGAATGGCGTCCGGTGTCGAAACGCCAGTCGCCGAAGCGCGCGACGGTGCGCTCGGCGGGCGCCTCGCCGCCAGCCTCGGGGGCGGCCGAGCGCGTGTAGCGGCGCAGGATGGAGCGCACGCGGGCGACCAGCTCGCGCGGCTCGAAGGGCTTGACGATGTAGTCGTCGGCGCCGAGCTCCAAGCCCAGCACGCGGTCGGTGACGTCGTTGCGGCCGGTGAGGATCAGCACGGCGCAGGGGCTGCCGTCCTGCAGTTCGCGCACGACCTGCATGCCGTCCATGTCGGGCAGGCCGAGGTCGACGATCACCAGGTCGGGGGAGGTCTGCTGCGCGCGGGCGAGCAGCTCGCGTCCGGTGCGCAGGTGTTCGCTGCGGAAGCCGTAGCCGGACAACGCGCTGCAGATGATGCGGGCGATGTCCGGTTCGTCCTCCAGCACGAGGATCAGCGGCGAGCTTTCTTGTCCGGTCATCGGTCGGGGGCTTCCTCTCTCTGGATGGCAGGGGTGGCGTTGTGTTCGAGCAGTTCGTCGAGGGCGGCGGCGAGCGCGGCCTGGTCGAAGGGTTTGCGCAGCACGGGCACGTCGAGTTCGGCGGTGCCGGCGAGGGCATTGTCGCTGGCGTAACCGGTAATCATGAGGATGGGCATGTCGGGACGCAAGGCGCGCGTGCGGGTGACCAGCTCGCGCCCGCCGATGCCGCCCGGCATGATGGTGTCGGTGACGAGGATCGCGATGTCGGATACCGCTTCGAGGAGCAGCCAGGCTTCGACGCCATCGCCCGCTTCGATCACGGTGTGGCCCAGCGCGGTGAGCTGCAGGCGGATGATGCGCCGCACTTCCGGTTCGTCCTCGACCAGCAGGACAGGGCCGGACACGCTGCGGGCCGCACGCACGGCCGGTGCGGAAACGTTCGCGTCGGCGCTTGCGGGGGCTTCCGCGCGCGGCAGCACGAAGGTCACCGTGGTGCCCTTGCCGGGGGTGCTGCGGATGCGGATGTTGCCGCCGGACTGGCGCACGAAGCCGTACACCATCGCCAGACCCAGCCCGCTGCCGCGCCCGAAGGGCTTGGTGGTGAAGAAGGGTTCGAAGAGGCGAGGCAGCAGTTCCGGGTCGATACCGCTGCCGGTGTCGGTGATGTCGATCTGCACGTAGTCGCCTGCCGGCAGCTCGGCCAGTGCCGCCAGCCCTTCGTCGATGTGGCGCTCGCTGATCGCGATCGTCAGGTCGCCGCCGTCGGGCATCGCGTCGCGCGCGTTGAGCGCGAGGTTCAGCAGCGCGTTCTCGAGCTGATGGGCGTCGACGAAGGCGAACAGCGGTGCGTCCGGCAGGCTCGCGTGCAGTCGTACGTTCTCGGTCAGCGAGCGAGCAAGCAGCTGCGCCATGTCCTGCACCAGGGCGCCGACCTCTACGGCGCGCGGCTCCAGCGCCTGGCCGCGCGAGAAGGTCAGCAGGCGCTTGATGAGCTCCGCGCCCCGTCGCGCGGCGTGCAGCGCGGGGTCGAGGTGCTCGCTCAGGCGGGCGCCGGGCGCCTGCGCCTGCAGCGCCGCCAGATTGCCGATGATGATGGTCAGCAGGTTGTTGAAGTCGTGCGCGAGGCCACCGGTGAGCTGCCCGACGGCCTCCATCTTCTGCGCCTGGATCAGCGCGGCTTGGCTCGCCTTCTGCTCGGTGATGTCGGTCGACAGCACGAAATAGCCTTGCACCTCGCCCTGTGCGGACATCTCCGGCACGATCACGCTGCGCGCATGCACCGTGCGGCCATTGGCGAGCCTGCGCGCGTATTCGTAGCTCACGCGCTCGCCGCGGTCCACGACCGCGAGACGTTGCCGGACGATGGGATAGAGCTCGGGGCCGAATACGCTCTCGATCGAGCGCCCGACGATCTCTTCCTTGCCCAGTCCGAACCACTCCGCATAGCCGCGGTTCGCGAACCGGTACACCTCGTCGCGGCCGACGTAGGCGATCAGTGCTGGGATCGAGTCGATGATGGTCTTGAGCTTCTCCTCGCTGTGGCGCAGAGCGCCGGCGATTTCGTCGATCTCGGCGTTGGCGCGCGCGAGGCAGGCGTTGGCGTCTTCCAGTTCCTGCGTGCGCGCCTTGACGCGGGCTTCGAGCTCGAGATTCTGCTGGTGGATGACCTCCTCGGCGCGGCGTTGCTCGGTGATGTCGGTCCACAGCGAGACGAAGCCGAGGTTCGGGATCGGCACGCCGCGGATCGCGAGGATCTTGCCGTTGGGGCGCTTGCGTTCGGCGTAGTGGGGGAGGAAGGCGCGGGCCGCTGCCATGCGTTCCGACACCAGTTTTTCCAGTTCGCCGTCGCCGTACTCGCCACGTTCGGCATTGAAGCGCACGAATTCCTCAAAGGGCGTGCCGACGCGGACCATGCTCTCGGGGAAGTCGAGCAGGCGCAGCATCGCCTTGTTCCAGGTGACGAGCTTCGGGGTCGCATCGAATACCGCAATGGCCTGGTCGAGCAGGTCGAGGCCGGCAAGCAGCAGGTCGTAGCGCCGCAGTTCGTGCCCGGACATGCGCGACGGCGGCTTGGGCGACTCGGATGAGGGGGCGTTGCGTAGCATCGGGCGGGCGGCTCCAGCAGAGGCGGCACCATTTTAGGAGCCTGTCGGACTTAAAGGAAATCGGCTGCAAATCCGCCTGGGCAGTCCATATTTCGCCGCTTTTTTGATCAATAGAATAACTATTGACCTGCCAAATCGACAAAATCCGTCCTCGCTCAGCCGAATTTTGCTTCGATTCTTCAAGTCCGACAGGCTCCTCGAGCAGGTTGTTCGCGCGGGACGGGGGCGCAGGGCAGAAAGCGCTGTGCTCATCCGTCCTGCGAGGTCCGGCGGCCGCCCGGCTGATGGTGCAACTGCCGGCGGAAGCGTTCCGGCGACACCCCCGTCCAGGCGACGCAGGCGCGGTAGAAGGCGGACGTGTCGGCATACCCCAGCTCGGCGGCGATCGTCGCGACCGGCTGCTGCGTCTTGGTCAGCCGCGACAGTGCGATGTCGCGGCGCAGCGCGTCCTTGATCGAGCGGAAGCTCGCGCCTTCGTCCTCAAGGCGGCGGTGCAGCGTGCGCGGCGAAAGATGCAGGCGCGCGGCGACGTCCTCCAGCGCGAGGTTCGCCGGCAGCGCATCGCGCAGCAGGTCGCGCACGCGCAGCACCATGTCCCGGTCGCGCCGGTACAGCATCGTGATCTTGCCCGGCGCGCCGTCGAGGAAGGCCTTCAGCGCCGCCTCGTCGCGCCGCACCGGCAGGTCGAGCAGGTTGTCGCGCAGGCGGGCGACCAGCGTACCGGCATCGAAGAATGAGTGCTCCGTATAGACCAGCGCGTAGTCGTCGGCGTGTGCTGGCCGTGGGTAGGGAAAATGTACCGAGTCGAGTGCGAGCCCGCGGCCGACGAGCCAGCACGCCACCGCGTGGATCAGGCGCAGCAGCCACTCGAAGGCGAATACGCGCGCCGGATCGCCGCGCCAGTCCGCGAGGCGGCGCGTCTCGGAGATGCGCAGCTCGGCGCGCTCGTCGTCCGGATCCTCGGCGCGGCGTACGCTCACGGCGAGGTCGGGGAGCACGATGCGCAGGAAGCGCGCCGCGCGGTCGAGCGCCTCGCCCAGCGTCGCCGCGCCGAGCATGCCGCGGCACAGGAACTCGAAGCTGCCGCTGCGCATCGGCTGCGCGAACAGCGCGAAGCCCTCGTCGTCGAGTGCGCGTGTAAGGTCGTTGTAGAGCCGTGCATAACGGTCGATCGGCACGCGCGTGGCAGGGTCTGCAAGGTCGATGCCCGCCGCGGCGAGAAAGGGCGCCGGGTCGCGCCCGCGCCCCTGCATTCCCGCGAGCATCCCGGTCACGAAACCCATGGCGACCGTGGCTCGTTTGGGGCGCAGCGGCGCGGCATCGACGCCGGGGGGCGGCAGGCTTGCGGGCATGCGGAAGCGTCCTGACAGGCGGAAGGCGATTGGCGGATTTTGCACGATTGTCGTCGGCACGCACAATGGCAAATGCCTCCTCTGCCTTCTAAGATTAAGCCCACAAACAGGACCGAGCGCCGCCCGGGCGCCAACCAGAGGGAAGAAGGCATGACCAATCTCAGCGAAGCCAAGAAGCTCGTCGCCTACAAGCCGCAGCACAAGGTGCGTTTCGTCACCGCCGCGGCGCTGTTCGACGGCCACGACGCATCGATCAACATCATGCGGCGGATTCTGCAATCGACCGGCTCCGAGGTCATCCACCTGGGTCACAACCGCTCGGTCGGCGAGATCGTCAATGCGGCGCTGCAGGAAGACGTGCAGGGCATCGCGATCACCAGCTACCAGGGCGGCCATGTCGAGTTCTTCAAGTACATGATCGACCTGCTGAAGGCCAATGGCGGCGAGAACATCAAGGTGTTCGGCGGCGGCGGTGGCGTGATCGTCCCGTCCGAGATCAAGGAACTGCACGACTACGGCGTCACGCGCATCTACTCGCCCGAAGACGGCGCGATGATGGGCCTGCAGGGCATGATCAACGACCTCGTCGCGAAGTCGGACCAGGATCTGACCGGCGCGGCGCCGAAGTCCGCCGAGGAAGTCTTGCGTCAGCTCACCGGCGGCGAGCGCAAGGCGCAGCTGCGCAGCCTGTCGCGCATCATCACCGCGCTCGAGAACGGCGCCTATGGTGAGGACGTGAAGAAGGCGTTGATCGAGGCCGCCGCCAAGGTCAAGACCCCAACCCTGGGCATCACCGGCACCGGCGGCGCCGGCAAGAGCTCGCTCACCGACGAGCTGGTGCGCCGCTTCCGCCTCGACCAGAACGACAAGCTGCGTATCGGCATCGTGTCGATCGACCCCTCGCGCAAGCGCACCGGCGGCGCGCTGCTGGGCGACCGCATCCGCATGAACGCGATCGAGCACGAGAACATCTACATGCGCTCGTTGGCGACGCGCGACACCGGCTCCGAGATCTCGGCTGCACTCCCTGAAGTCATCGCCGCCGCGAAGCTCGCCGGCTTCGACCTGATCATCGTCGAGACCTCCGGCATCGGCCAGGGCAACGCCGCGATCGTTCCCTTCGTCGATCTGTCGCTCTACGTGATGACGCCCGAGTTCGGTGCCGCGAGCCAGCTCGAGAAGATCGACATGCTCGACTTCGCCGACTTCGTCGCGATCAACAAGTTCGACCGCAAGGGCGCCGAGGATGCGCTGCGCGACGTGCGCAAGCAGTACCAGCGCAACCGCGAGCTGTTCTCCACGCCGACCGACGACATGCCGGTGTTCGGCACCATGGCCGCGCGCTTCAACGACGACGGCATCACCGCGCTGTACCAGGCGATCTTCCCGCGCCTGGTCGAGAAGGGCCTCAAGGCCAAGCCCGGCGCGCTGCCCAAGGTCACCACCAAGGCTTCGTCGCGCGGCCGCGCGATCGTCCCGGCCGAGCGCGTGCGCTACCTCGCCGAGATCGCCGATACGGTGCGCGACTACCACAAGCACATCGAGCAGCAGGCCCGCGTCGCGCGCGAGCGCCAGTCGCTGAAGATCGCCAAGTCCCTGTTCGAGCAGTGCGGCAAGGACTCGGGCAACTTCGCCGAGATGATCGACTGGAAGGACGGCGAACTCACGCCGGCCGCGAAAAAGCTGCTCGACATGTGGCCGCGCACGAAGGAGCTGTACGCCGCCGACGAGTACGTCGTGAAGATCCGCGACAAGGAGATCCGCACCAAGCTGACTTCGGATTCGCTGTCGGGCACCAAGATCCGCAAGGTCTCGCTGCCGAACTTCGAGGATGACGGCGAATCGCTCAAGTTCCTGATGAAGGAGAACGTCCCCGGCTCCTTCCCCTACACCGCCGGCGTGTTCGCGTTCAAGCGCGAGGGCGAGGACCCGACCCGCATGTTCGCGGGCGAAGGCGACGCCTTCCGCACCAACCGCCGCTTCAAGCGCGTGTCCGAAGGCATGCCCGCGCACCGCCTGTCGACCGCCTTCGACTCGGTGACCCTGTACGGCTGCGATCCCGACCTGCGTCCGGACATCTACGGCAAGATCGGCAACTCCGGCGTGTCGATCGCGACGCTCGACGACATGAAGGTGCTGTACGACGGCTTTGACCTGTGCGCGCCGACGACCTCGGTGTCTATGACGATCAACGGCCCGGCGCCGATCATCCTCGCGTGCTTCTTCAACACCGCGATGGACCAGCAGGTCGCGAAGTTCAAGGCCGACAACGGCCGCGAGCCGACCGAGACCGAGTACCAGAAGATCAAGGAATGGACGCTGTCCTCGGTGCGCGGCACCGTGCAGGCCGACATCCTGAAGGAAGACCAGGGCCAGAACACCTGCATCTTCTCGACCGAGTTCGCGCTGAAGATGATGGGCGACATCCAGGAGTACTTCGTCCATCACAAGGTGCAGAACTTCTACTCGGTGTCGATCTCCGGCTACCACATCGCCGAGGCCGGCGCGAACCCGATCTCGCAGCTCGCCTTCACCTTGTCGAACGGCTTCACCTACGTCGAGTCGTACCTGGCGCGCGGCATGCACATCGACGACTTCGCGCCCAACCTGTCCTTCTTCTTCAGCAACGGCATGGATCCCGAGTATTCGGTGATCGGCCGCGTCGCGCGCCGCATCTGGGCCGTCGCGATGAAGAACAAGTACGGCGCGAACGAGCGTTCACAAAAGCTGAAATATCACGTGCAGACCTCGGGCCGTTCGCTGCACGCGCAGGAGATGGACTTCAACGACATCCGCACGACGCTGCAGGCGCTGATCGCGATCTACGACAACTGCAACTCGCTGCACACCAACGCCTACGACGAGGCGATCACGACGCCGACCGAGGAGTCGGTGCGCCGCGCGATGGCGATCCAGCTGATCATCAACCGCGAATGGGGCCTCGCGAAGAACGAGAACCCGAACCAGGGCGCCTTCATCATCGACGAGCTCACCGACCTCGTCGAGGAAGCGGTGCTCAAGGAGTTCGAGGCCATCGCCTCGCGCGGCGGCGTGCTCGGCGCAATGGAAACCGGCTACCAGCGCGGCAAGATCCAGGAGGAGTCGCTGTACTACGAGCACAAGAAGCACGACGGCTCGTACCCGATCATCGGCGTGAATACCTTCCTCAACCCGAAGGGCCAGGCGCAGCAGGAAATCGAGCTCGCGCGCTCGACCGAGGAAGAGAAGCAGAGCCAGCTGAAGCGCCTCGCGGACTTCCATGCCCGCAACAAGGCCGAGGCGTCGAAGTGGCAGGCCAAGCTGCGCCAGACCGTGATCGAGAACGGCAACGTGTTCGAGGTGCTGGTGGATGCCGTGCGCTACTGCTCGCTCGGGCAGATCACCAGCGCGCTGTACGAGGTCGGCGGGCAGTACCGCCGCAGCATGTAAGTCGCAGAAAACCTGTGCAATCGATCGGAAAACGGCGCTTCGGCGCCGTTTTTCTTGTCTATTACGCCTTGTGGGCGGCGAAAAGCGCACCATAATGGGGCGAACATTAAGAAAATTTAATGAAGCTGTAGAAAATCGTTGATTCTGTGCCTCAAATTGGTGCATAAAGGCGGGCGATCCACTACCGGCGTATTAGACGCACCATTTTGGGGAATTCGATGAAATACCAGTCGCTCGAACAGTTTCTTGAACACGTCGCTGTGCGCAATCCCGGCCAGCCCGAATTCCTGCAGGCGGTGACCGAGGTCATCGAAAGCCTTTGGCCCTTCATCTCCAGCCACCCCAAATACGCCGAGCAGGGCCTGCTCGACCGCCTCGTCGAGCCCGAGCGCGTGATCATGTTCCGCGTCTCCTGGGTCGATGACCACGGCGATGTGCAGGTCAACCGCGGCTACCGCATCCAGCACAGCTCGGCGATCGGCCCCTACAAGGGCGGGCTGCGCTTCCACCCCTCGGTGAATCTCTCCATCCTCAAGTTCCTCGCCTTCGAGCAGACCTTCAAGAACGCGCTCACCACGCTGCCGATGGGCGGCGGCAAGGGCGGCTCGGACTTCGATCCCAAGGGCAAGAGCCCGGCCGAGGTGATGCGCTTCTGCCAGGCCTTTGTCAGCGAGCTGTTCCGTCATGTCGGTTCCGATACCGACGTTCCTGCCGGCGATATCGGCGTGGGCGGGCGCGAGGTCGGCTTCATGGCCGGCATGATGAAGAAGCTGTCGAACCGCGCCGACTGCGTGTTCACCGGCAAGGGCCTCGCGTTCGGCGGCTCGCTGATCCGCCCCGAGGCGACCGGTTACGGCACCGTGTATTTCGCCGAGGAGATGCTCAAGCGCCGCGACATGTCCTTCGACGGCCTGCGCGTGAGCGTGTCCGGCTCGGGCAACGTCGCGCAGTACGCGGTCGAGAAGGCCATGGCGCTGGGTGCGAAGGTCGTCACGGTGTCCGACTCGAGCGGCACGGTGGTGGACGAGGACGGCTTCACCACCGAGAAGCTCGCCGAGCTGATGGAAGTGAAGAACCACCTGTACGGCCGCGTCAGCGACTACGCGCAACGCGTCAAGGCCAATTTCCAGCCCGGCGTTTCGCCGTGGCACGTGCCGGTCGATGTCGCGCTGCCCTGCGCGACGCAGAATGAGCTCGACGGCGAGGACGCGCGCAAGCTGGTGGCGAGCGGCGTCAAGTGCGTCGCCGAAGGCGCCAACATGCCCTCGACCGCCGAGGCGGTGCGCGTGTTCGAGGAGGCGGGCGTGCTGTATGCGCCGGGCAAGGCGAGCAACGCCGGCGGCGTCGCGACCTCGGGTCTCGAGATGAGCCAGAACGCGATGCGCCTGTCGTGGCCGCGCGAGGAGGTCGATGCGCGCCTGCTCGGCATCATGCACAGCATCCACGACGCCTGCGTGCAGCACGGTCTGCGTCCGGACGGCACGGTCAGCTACGTGGACGGTGCCAACGTCGCCGGCTTCGTCAAAGTGGCCGACGCGATGCTCGCGCAGGGCGTGATCTGACGCTCGCTTGAGTGGGGCGGTGCGTGGCGCTCAGTGCAGCGCCGCGCCGCCGCCCGGCGTCGGGTGGCTCCACGGGGACTGCGCCTCCCAGTCGTCGAACTGCGCGGTCGGGATCGGACGGCCGACGAAATGGCCCTGCGCCGTGTCGCAGCCCAGCTCCTGCAGCCGGTTCCATAGCGCCTCGCTCTCGACCCCCTCGGCGACGACGCCGAGCCCCAGGTTGTGTCCCAGCTCCACCGTCGAATGCACGATCACGGCCGAGCCGGAATTGGTGAGCATGCTGGTGACGAAGGAGTGGTCGATCTTCAGCGAGTCGACCGGCAGCTTCTGCAGGTAGCTCAGGCTGGAGTAGCCGATGCCGAAGTCGTCGATGAACAGTTCGACGCCGAGCTCCTTGAGCCGGTCCAGCGTCTCCAGCGCGCCGGCCGGGTCTTCCATCAGCGCGCTCTCCGTGAGCTCGAACTGCACCAGCTCGGGCGGCAGCGCCCAGGTCGCGAACAGGCCGCTGATGCGGTCGATGAGGCGCGGATCGCGCAGGTCCTGCGCCGACAGGTTCACCGACAGCGGCCGCTTGATGCCCTTTTCGTACCACGCGTAGGACTGGCGGAAGGCCGCTTCCAGCACCCAGCGCGTGAGCGGCATGATCAGGCCCGCATGTTCGGCAAGCGCGATGAATTCGCCGGTGGCGATCATGCCGTGCTGCGGGTGCTGCCAGCGCACCAGCGCCTCGGCGCCGCAGATCTCGCCGCTGCGGATGGAAACCTTGGGCTGGCAGTACAGCAGCAACTCGTTCTGGTCGATCGCGCTGCGCAGCTCGCTCATCAACTCCAGCCGACGCGTGCTCTCGCGGTCTTCCGTGCCCTTGTAGAGGGTGTATTTGCACGCCGTCCTGCGCGCCTGCACCGCCGCGATCTTCGCGCGCCGCAGCAGCGCCTCGGGCGTGTTGCCATGTCCGGGGAAGAGCGAGATGCCGATATGGGCGTGCGGATCCATCGCCAGGCCGGCGAAGTCCACCGGGTCGCAGGCTTCGCGCATCGCATGGTGGGCGACGCGCATCGCCGCCTCGGCGGTCGAACGCGGCATGATGATCGCGAACTCGTCCTCGCCGACGCGTGCGACCGACTTGTTCGGGCCGGCGATCTGCCGCAGGCGGGCGGCCATCTCCGCGATCAGGTGGTCGCCCTCCTGGTAGCCGAGCGTGTCGCTGATCTCCTGGAAGCGCCCGACCTTCAGCAGCAGCACGGCCATGGACTGGTTTTCCTGCTGCGCCTGCGCAATTTCCGTGGCGAGCGTCTCGCCCAGCGAGCTGCGGTTCGGCAGGTCGGTGAGGGCGTCGTAAAAGGCCATGTGGCGGATAGTTTCCTCCGCCGCGCGGTGCCGTTCGCGCATGCGCAGCATCGCGATGCCGAAGGCGAGGTCGTCGGCCATCTCGGCGAGCAGCTTGCATTCACATTCGTCGAAGGCATCGGCTTCGGCCGCGAAGATCGTGAGATTGCCGATCACGGTGCCGTCGATGACCAGGGGGAAGGCCACGAGCGCGGCGTAGCCGCGCTTGTACGATTCGGCCAGTGCGATCGGCAGCTGGATCTCGGGGATGTGCTGCAGATCCTGGATGACGACCGGCTGGCCCGTGCGGATCGCCTTGGCCGTCGGGCCGCGGGCGTCGGGGCTGTCGCCATCGGCCCAGCTGAAGTGCGCGAGTCCGAGGAATCCCTCCTCGACACCGTGGTGCGCAACCGGGCGGATCGTCCGGCTCTCGTCATGTTCGGCAAACCCGACCCAAGCCATGCGATAGCCGCCGAGTTCGACGATCACCCGGCACATGTCGTGCAGCAGCGTTGTTTCGTCCTGCGCCCGCAACAGCGTGCGGTTGCCCGCGCTCAGCGTGCGCAGCGCGCGTTCGGCGTAGCTCATGACGCTCTCCTTTGCGCGTGCACCGCAACGGCGTCTGTCGGCCCGAGCACCGTGCCGACGGCGCGCGCTCGCACCGGCGGCAATTCATCCTAGTGCCCGGCGCGTGGCGACGCAACGCTGCGCCGCCACTTCCGTCACGCTCAGGAGGCGGTCGAGCGCGCCTTCACTGCGCCGATCACCACCGGCAGCAGCGACAGCACGATGATGCCCACGATCACCAGCGTGAGGTTCTGCTTGATCCACGGCATGTTGCCGAACCAGTAGCCGGCGAGCGTGAGCGACACGACCCAGGCCACAGCGCCGACGACGTTGAACAGCGTGAAGCGCGCATAGCTCATGCTGCCGATGCCCGCGACGAAGGGCGCGAAGGTGCGGAACAGCGGCAGGAAGCGCGAGATCACCAGCGTCTTGCCGCCGTGCTTCTCGTAGAACAGGTGCGTCTTCATCAGCGCCGCCTTGTTGAACAGGCGCGAGTTTTCCCAGTGGAAGACCCTGGGGCCGAAGTAGCGGCCGATCGAGTAGTTCACAGTGTTGCCGAGAATCGCCGCGGCCGTCAGCGTGAGGATCAGCAGCGAGATGTCCATGTTGCCCAGCGCCGCCAGTGCGCCGGCGATGAAGAGCAGCGAGTCGCCCGGCAGGAAGGGCGTCACGACGAAGCCCGTCTCGCTGAAGATCACCGCGAACAGGATGGCGTAGATCCAGACCCCGTAGGCGCTGACGAGCGCTTCGAGGTGCTTGTCGAGGTGAAGGACGATGTCGAGCAGCGGAGCGAAAAATTCCATGGACGGATGCGCAGGTGGGAAAGGCGGGAATTCTACCCGACACCCGGGCCGGTGACCGGCGTGCGGGGTGGGGTTTCGTGTGGGAGCGGCTTCAGCCGCGAATCGGCGGTGTCGCACGTGGCGCGGCCCCTTCGCGGCTGAAGCCGCTCCCACAGGGAAATCTCGCAGCGCTGCATTGTGGCCGGCGATTGTTGCAGGAAGCGCCACGATGAATTGTTTGTTTCAAACTTGCCGAGCACGCCTCCGCCTTCTATAGTCCGCCCGCACCGGGGGGCCGGGACCGACGATGGCGTCGGAATGGCGCGCCGGCCTTAGCTCGGGAATTCCGCATGTCAGGCCTGTTGCGCAAGTTCTGGATCGAGCCGCCCGTGCGTGCGGTGATGTTGCTGACCGCGCTGATGCTCGCCGTGCTGGCCGGCGGCACCGCCTTCCTGCTCTACGACATGCGCCAGCGCGAGATCGAGTACGCGCGCAGCGAGATCTCCACCCTGAGCCGCATCCTCGCGGAGCAGACGGCGCGCACGCTCGACGGCGTGACGATGGCCCTGCGCGGCGCCCAGGACAGGCTGTCCGACAGCATCGGGCAGCAGCTCGAGCTCGACAGCTTCCCCGTCCAGGCGCTCCTCAAGGCCCGCGCCGAAGGCTTGCCGCAGTATTCGTCGATGTTCGTCGTCAATGCCAGCGGCGTCGTCATGAATTCGACCCTGCTTGGCACCCGTCCGGGCTTCAATGAAGCGGACCGCGACTACTTTGCGAGCCTGGTGCGCAAGGATGAAGGGCTCTTCGTCAGCCAGATGTACCGCCGCCGCTTCGACGGCGAGTGGACTTTCTACCTCAGCGCGCGGCTCGTCGATGGCTCCGGGAATTTCCGTGGCGTCGTCGCTGCGGCGGTCGTCGCCAACTATTTCGAATCGTTCTACCGCCGCCTCGACCTGCGCTTCGGCAAGCAGATTCAGCTGATCAACGCGCGCGGCAACCTGGTCGCGAGCTTCCCCAGTGACATGGACAAGGTCGACCAGCCGGTGCAGGAGCTGCCACGCCTCAGCGAGAAGGCTGCCGACCCGAACGGCACGGTCCACGTCACCGAGACCCTGGCCGGCGAGAACCGCTTCGTCGCCTATCATCCCGTGCCGCGCTATCCCTTCCTGATCGGCGTCGCCGTCGATCAGGACTCGGCGCTGGTGTCCTGGCCGATGACCGCGCGGCCCATCGTCGCCGGCGCCGGCATCGTCGCCGCGCTGCTGCTCGCCGCTTCCTGCGGCGTGGTGTGGAGCATGCGCCGGCGGGCGCTGATGGCGAGCGCACTGCAGGACAGCGAGGAGCGCCTGCGCGAGATGGTCGAGTCGGTGATGGATGCGATCGTCACCATCGACGAGGACCTGTCCGTCGTGCTGTTCAACCGTGCGGCCGAGCACATGTTCGGCGTGCGTGCCGACGATGCGCTGGGCAAACCCTTCGACCGTCTGCTCGGCAGCGAGTCGCGCGGTGCCTACCATGCCATCGTCGGGCGGCGGCGCAATTCCGGCGAGCCGC
Organism: Aromatoleum evansii; assembly: GCF_045689615.1. Lineage (NCBI taxonomy): Bacteria > Pseudomonadati > Pseudomonadota > Betaproteobacteria > Rhodocyclales > Rhodocyclaceae > Aromatoleum > Aromatoleum evansii. Next base: position 4,816,299 of record NZ_CP141259.1, on the reverse strand, counting down.
GGCATGCGCGCCGCGGCCGTGCCGAACTCGTCGCCCGCCACGCCGACGGGCGCGAGTTTCCCGCAGACGCCACCTTCTCCTCGACCGAGACCCAGGGGCGGCGTTTTCTCACCGTGGTGCTGCGCGACCTGACCGAGCGCAAGCGCATCGAGACGCATCTGCGCGAGACCAATCGCCAGCTGCAGGAACTCTCCACCGCGCTGCAGCGGGTGCGCGAGGACGAGCGTGCCGGCATCGCACGCGAGATGCACGACGAACTCGGGCAGCGGCTCACCGCGATCAAGCTCGAGCTCTCCTGGCTCGGCGGCCGCCTGCCCGGCGAGCGCGCCGACCTGCAGGACAAGGTGGGCGTCATCAAGGAGCAGCTCAACCAGACGATCGCGTCGGTGCGGCGCATCACCTACGAGCTGCGCCCGCTGATCCTCGATGACCTCGGCCTGCGCGCGGCGATCTCCTGGCTCACGGACGATTTCTCCAAACGGACGGATATCGAGCTGGTGCTGGACCTGGACGACGACGAACCCGAGCGCGGCAGCGCCGAGGCGACGACGCTGTTCCGCGTGTTGCAGGAGTCGCTCACCAACGTCACGAAGTACGCGCAAGCGAGTACCGTATGGGTGGCGTTCCGCCGCGACGGCGACGACTGGCGCCTGACCGTGCGCGACGACGGCGTCGGCTTCGTGCTCGATGCGGCGAACCAGGCGGGGTTCGGCCTGCTGGGCATGCGCGAGCGCATCCGCCTGGTGCAGGGGACCTTCGCGATCCATTCCACGCCCGGCGACGGCACGACGATCGACGTCACCGTGCCGACCGGGCAATGAGGGAAGCAAGATGGAGAAACTCCGGGTATTGCTCGCCGACGACCACGCGATCATTCGCGATGGCCTGAAGCAGATCCTCGCCGACACCGAGGACCTCGCGGTTTGCGGCGAGGCGGCCAACGGCAACGAGGCCCTGCAGCTCGTGCGCGAGCAGGACTGGGACGTGGTCGTGCTCGACATCTCCATGCCCGGACGCAGCGGCCTCGATCTCATCCGCCTGATCCACGACGAGAAGCCCAAGCTCCCCATCCTGATCCTGAGCATGCACCACGAGGAGCAGTACGCCGTGCGCGCGCTGCACGCCGGCGCGTCGGGCTACCTGACCAAGGAGAGCGACGCCGACCTGCTGGTGCACGCGATCCGCCGCGTGGCGCGCGGCGGCGTGTACGTGAGCGACACCGTGGCGGAGCTGATGGCGCGCGGCCTCATGCCCGCCGCGAACGAGTTGCCGCACACCAGCCTGTCGGACCGCGAATACCAGATCTTCCACCGCCTCGTGCTCGGCCAGGGCCTCACCGACATCGCCAACGAGCTGTCGCTCAGCGTCAAGACCATCAGCACGCACAAGACGCGCATCCTGCAGAAGATGGCGATGACGAATACGTCCGAGCTGATCCGCTACGCCGTCGCCCACCACCTGGTGAAGTCCACCGACGTTTAAGCCGGCGCCGCCCGCGAGCGGCGCCTCCGGGGTTCCCCCCGCTCTACCCCGTCCCGTCCGCTGCGCCGTGAGGTCGCGGCGCGCCTGCTCGCGCGTTATCAACCCGCCAGGCAATTAGTTGACGTCAAGTTCAATGCAGCACGTTCGCTCCCGGGAGTCTCCGCTTCGCTGTGCCGTTCCGCAGGCGCAGAGCGATGCTCCGCGAAACCCCTGCTGCACCCCCTTCAAGGGGAGGGCTGGGGTGGGGCTGGGTTAAGTAGGCGCCGCGGAAACCCATCCCCCTCCTAACCGATAGTCTCGGCTGCGCCTCGCCGCTCCACAGGGGGCCAGCAGTGCTCGCCGAAACCCCTGTTCCGCCCCCTTGAAGGGGGAGAAACAAGGTGCCGGAGCAGTCGTTGTGTATTTCGTCGTCGGCTAATAGGAATTTTCCTACACGTAATTTAAACCCTGTCCGATATGGGGGATTGCGCGAATTCGTGAAAATCCAGTCACGTCAGGCCGCGCCCATGTTGTGGCCGAAACGACGAAATTCCAGCTTCAACAGGAGAGCCCAAATGCAATTCCGTCTCAACCGCGTGTCGCTGCTCGTTGCCGCCACCGCCGCGATCTTCGCTTCTTCCTCCGCATTTGCCGTCGACGCCGACGCCGCGAAGTCCCTCGCGAAGGACAACGACTGCTTCAAGTGCCACGCCGTCAACAAGACCAAGAAGGGCCCCTCGTACCAGAAGATCGCCGCCAAGTACAAGGGCAAGGAAGCCGAGGGCTTCGAGAAGATGAAGAAGAACATCACAACCGGCCCGAAGGTGAAGCTCGAGGACGGTACCGAGGAAGAGCACAAGATCATCAACACCAAGAACGAGGCCGAGATCAAGAACCTCATGGAATGGATTCTTTCGCAGTAAGCCGCGTGGCCTGAATCGCACCGCCCGGCCGGGCGGTGCGGCAATGACGTTCGGAACCAAGGGGATAACATGAGAAAAATGCGAAGCTTGCTTGCAGCGCTGGCCGTCATCGGCAGCGTCTGCTCGGGGGCGGTATTCGCCGCCGATGCGCCGAAAGAGGCGCCCAAGGACATCGTTCTGCAGGGCGATGCCAAGTGCACGTCCTGCCACGACGAGGCGGACGCCCCGGGCGTGCTGCACATCGGCAAGACGAAACACGGCACGCGCGCCGACGGCCGCACGCCGACCTGTACCGATTGTCACGGCGAAAGTGACAAGCACGTGACATACAAGGGCAGCGACAAGCCGCCCAAGCCCGATCGCACCTTCGACAAGAAGTCTGCGACCCCCGTTGCCGAGCGCAACGCAGCCTGCCTGTCCTGTCACCAGACCGACCCGAAGCGTCACCTGTGGACCGGCAGCACGCACGAGCGCCGCGACGTCGCCTGCAGCTCCTGTCATGACACGCACGCCGCCGACGACAAGGTCCGCGACAAGCGTACCCAGGCCGAAGTGTGCTTCGCCTGCCACAAGGAGCAGCGCGCGCAGGTCAACCGGCCGTCGCACCACCCCATCCCCGAAGGCAAGATGTCCTGCTCGGACTGCCACAACCCGCACGGCACCACCGGTCCGAAGCTGCTCGTGAAGGACAGCACCAACGCGACCTGCTACACCTGCCACGCGGAGAAGCGCGGCCCCTTCGTGCATAACCATGCACCGGTCACCGAAGACTGCGCCAACTGCCACAACCCGCACGGCACCGTCGCCGACGCGATGCTGAAGACCCGTCCGCCCTTCCTGTGCCAGCAGTGCCATGACCCCGCCAACCACCTCGGCACGATCCCGGGTGTCGCGGCAAATACCGATCTCAGCCGCAACGTGAACGGCACGGTGATCGCTTCGCCGGCAAGCCAGAACAACGGCCTCAACTCGGTCGGTGTGACCCAGGGGCGTGCCTGCCTGAACTGCCACACCGAAATCCATGGCAGCAATAGTCCGTCGGCCAGCTCGAAGGCTGCCCGCTTCTGGCGTTAAGAGTCAGGGAGAACGAAATGGACAACAATCGCATTTTCAAGCGGACGGTGCTTGCCCTGGCCGTGTCGATGGCCTTCCCCGTGTCGTCAGCCCTCGCGCAGGAAGACGAGGTCGCGGAACTGATCAGCCCGAACGTCGCCGAAGCAAGCATCAGGCTGCAGCACCTCAACGAGGTCAATCCGCTGTACCGGCAGTACTACGGCATCAATGACGAGGGTATCCACGGTAGCGCCGACCTCAAGGTCATCCGCCGCTCCGACGAGGGACGCTGGCTGCGCATCGAGGGCCGCGACCTCGGCCTGCGCACGCAGGAGTTCGGCGCGTCGATCGAGCAGCAGGGCGACTGGAAGCTCGGTATCGACTACAACCAGATCCCGCGCTACGCACCCTTCGAGGTGTCGACGCGCGTGACCGGAATCGGCCACGACTCGCTCAACCTCGGCACCCGCTTCGACGACAAGGACCTGAAGACCGAGCGCACGGCCACGTCCCTGACCGCCACCAAGTTCATCAGCAAGAACCTGCAGGCGAACGTCACGTTCAAGAACGAGGACAAGAAGGGCGAGCGCCTGTTCGGCTCCAACGGCAACGTCGGCGGCTACCTCGGCCAGTTGTTCGCGCCCGAGCCGATCGACTCGAACCACAAGCAGATCGAGGCCTCGCTGGACTATGCAACCGAGAAGTTCTACGTCTCGGGCAGCTACTACGCCAGCTTCTACGAGAACAAGGCGGGCAAGGGGCTGTTCGTCAATTACGGCACCACCGGCGGCACGGGCAACCCGGTCGCCGTCCAGGGCACCCCGACTGCGATGAGCCCGCTGTCGCTCGCGCCCGACAACCAGATGCACCAGATCGCGCTGGCCGGCGGCTACAACTTCAGCCGCGACACGCGCGCCAACCTGAAGGTGAGCAAGAGCTTCGCGACCCAGGATGACAGCTTCCTGCCGTCATCCGTCGTGCCCTACCTGCCGGGCATGACCCGTAGCGATCTCGGCGGCAAGGTCGACACGACCAACGTGTTCGGCTCGATCACGTCGCGCGTCACCGACAAGCTCAACCTGCTCGCATCGTGGGCGTACGAGGACCGGGATGACCGGACGCCGCAGCTCGATTATGCGAGCTACAACGGGAGGATCCTGCAAAACAACCCCGAGTCGCAGACAACGCAACGCGGCAAGTTCGAGGCGAGCTACCGTCTGCCGAAGGGTTACAACCTGACCGCGGGTTACGACTATGACTTCAGGAAGTACGAGGGCATGGACGAGCTGTACCGCGACGAAATGACGGAGAACACCTACCGCATCGACCTGCGCAAGTCGCTCAGCGACACCCTGAACGGCAGCGTGACCCTCGCCCACAGCGAGCGTGACGGTTCGAGCTGGGGCACCACGCCGGTCCTCGTCAAGACCGCCACGACGGCCGTGGGTGAGCACTGGACGGCGCCGGCGCAGTTCTCCGACCGCGAGCGCGACAAGCTCAAGCTCATGCTCGACTGGATGCCGGTCGAGCCGCTGTCGGTGCAGTTCGCCTACGAGTACGCGATGGACGACTACAAGACGCGCATCTTCGACATCGGTCTGAACGAGGGGCGTTCGGAGCTGTTCTCGCTTGATGCGTCATACCGCATCAATGACCGCTGGAAGGCGAACCTGTGGTATTCGCACTCCAGCAACGACATCGAGCAGAAATCGCTGAACAGCACCTACGGTTCGAAGTGCGACGGCACGACGCTCCCCTACACCTGCGTGCCGTGGGGGGCCGACCTCAAGCTGAGCTCGAATGGGGTCGGCGCGGGATTCGACGGCCAGATCAGCTCGAAATTCTCCGTCGGTGGGCAATATCTATACAGCCGCGACGTGAGCGAGTACGACATCTCCTACGCGGATGCCGGTGCGCTATCGTCGATCCGCCAGGGGGCGGGGATCCTCCCGGATACCGAGTACACGCTGAACACCCTGCGGCTGTTCGCGCGCTATGCCCTCACAAAGGCTACGGCTATTCGTTTAGACTATGTCTGGGATCGTCGCGAGATGGATGACTATACATGGTCGAGCTGGAGCTATTCGGATGGCACGAAGGTCTTCGTGGATCCGAACCAGATCACACGCGTCATCGCGGTGACCGTCTCGCATGCATTCTGATTGACGGCAGCAACGGCCGGGCCGAAGACGGCCCGGCTTTCATCCGGGGATAGCAAGTCGCCCGGCAGGGGGCCCACGAGCACATATGACGCCTGTGCGTCTGGCGGTTGGCGTGCGACGTGCCGGCCCCCTTTTTCGTCTGCGGCGCGCGGGCTGCGCTGCGAAAAGGGGAGCAATAAAGTGAAAATACGCAACATTCGGGGCCTGCTGGCGGCGGTCGCGTCTGCCGCGTTGCTGTGGCCCTTGTCAGGCCTCGCGGCCGGGGGGGGCGAGGCGCCGGCCAAGCTCGACAATGCCAGCTGTCTGAACTGTCACGAGAAGGGCAAGCCTGCGATCCAGATCGAGGATTCGGAAGGCGAGAAGGTGGATCTGCCTGCGGTCGATCCGGCAAAGGTCGCGAAGGGCGTGCACGCCAAGCTGGACTGTGTCGCCTGCCACACGGACATCGTCGACGCGCAGGAGAAGCACGAGAAGGCGGCGAATGCCGTCAAACCCGACTGCGCCGGTTGCCACGAGAAGCTGTGGGACGAGGCGAAGAAGAACAACCAGGCGGCCGACAAGCCGCGCCTGGGCGTCGTCGTCGAGAACATCGCGGCCTACAAGGAATCCTTCCACGCGCGGCCGGACGCGGATTATCCGGACCGCCCGAAGGCTGCGTGCAACCAGTGCCATGCGACACACGACTTCGCCGTGCCGCCCGCCGGCACGCCCGAGCGCGACCAGTGGCGCCTGACGATTCCCGAGACCTGCGGCACCTCCTGCCATGAGGACCATCTCGAGGATCTGACCGAGTCCGTGCACGGTGAACTGACCGCAAAGGGCGACCCCAAGGGCGCAGTGTGCATCGACTGCCACACCACGCACGAGATCCGCGGCACTTCGACGGAGCTCTTCAAGCTCAAGAACGTGGTGTCCTGCGGCGACTGCCACAAGGAAGAGCTGCTGAGCTATCGCGACACCTACCACGGGCAGGTGAATCGCCTCGGTTTCGCCTATACCGCCAAGTGCGCGGACTGCCACGGCAGCCACGGCATCAAGGCGGGCGACGATCCTAAGTCGCGCGTGCATCCGGACAACCGCCTGAAGACCTGCCAGAAGTGTCACGACGACAAGAAGCCGGGCATGGTGACGGCCACGGCGGGCTTCGTGACCTTCGGTCCGCATGCCAACACCGACGACTTCGAGAAGTACCCGCAGATGTACGTGGCCGGCAAGTTCATGACCTGGCTGCTGATCGGCGTGTTCGCCTTCTTCTGGGCGCACAGCGGCATGTGGTACTACCGCGAGTGGCAGGAGCGCAAGGAACGCAAGACCGTGCCGCACGTGCGCACCGGCGAGCTGGGTGTGAACGAGGGCAAGCACTTCGTGCGCTTCGCCAAGGGCTGGCGCATCGCGCACCTCGCGTTCGCGCTGGTGACGATGACCCTGGTGCTGACCGGCACGACCGTGATGTTCGCCGACAGCGCCTGGGCGCCGACCGTTGCCGCGATGCTGGGCGGGCCGAAGGTGATGGGCATCATCCACCGCGTGGCCGCCGTGCTCTTCGTCGGCATCTTCATGATCCACTTCGTGTACGTGATGTCGCGCCTGCTGCGCGACCGCAAGTTCCGCTGGTTCGGCCCGGATTCGCTGATCCCGAACTGGAAGGACCTCGCCGACTGCGTGGGCATGTTCAAGTGGTTCTTCGGAAAGGGGCCGAAGCCCAAGTTCGACCGCTGGACCTACTTCGAGAAGTTCGACTACTGGGCGGTGTTCTGGGGTGTGAACATCATCGGCTGGAGCGGCCTGATGCTGGCCTTCCCGCACGTGACGGCGAGCTTCCTGCCGGGCTGGGTGTTCAACGTCGGCACGCTGGTGCATGGCGAGGAAGCCTTCCTCGCGGCCGTGTTCCTCTTCACGGTGCACTTCTTCAACAACCACTTCCGCCCCGACAAGCTGCCGCCCCCGGACGTGGTGATGTTCACCGGCACGCAGTCGCTGGAGGAGTTCAGCCGCGAGCATCCGGCGCACTACCAGCGTCTGGTGGAATCCGGCGAGTTGGAGAAGTACCTGGTCGATGCGCCGTCGCGCCAGTTGCACGTCGGCTCGGTGATCCTCGGTCTGACCCTGATCACCGTCGGTCTCGTGCTGCTGGTGTTGGTGGTGACGGGTTTCTTCAGCTGATCCTGGTCTGAAGCCGTAACGAAAAAGGGGAGGGCGACCTCCCCTTTTTTGCGTTCACGGCGTGCCACCGGTCCCGGCTTCGGGGGCGGGATTGGCGGGATACGCTGCGCTCCTCCCGCCATCGGCGCTCATACGGAGGGCGGTCGTCCGGTTGTTACGATTCACTACATTCCACAAACAGTTGCGCAAACATGGCTTGCGAGACTGCACGCATACAAAAGCGCGACCGGCAGCCACGATGCTGCCCCCGACGCTGCGGCGCACACGACTGCGCCGGACCCCGGACCCGATAACAAGACCTGGCCGGGTGGAGACGAAGAATGAAAACCAAAGGAGGAGGTGGTATGTCCGACAGAAACGGGCAGGCTGAGCACCCGGCCGCCCTGGACACCTTTCCGCGGCTGCTGATGAACCATGCAACCGTGCGACCCAATCGGCCCGCGATGCGCGAAAAGGAGTTCGGCATCTGGCAGACCTACACGTGGGCCGAAGTCGCGCGCAACGTGCGCGCCATCGCCTGCGGGTTGGCGGAACTGGGCTTCAAGCGCGGGGACCGGCTGGCGATCATCGGCGACAACCGTCCGCGCCTGTACTGGTCGGTGGCCGCGTGCCAGTGTCTGGGCGGCATCCCGGTGATGCTCTACCAGGACGCCGTGGCGCCGGAAATGGCCTATGTGCTGCAGGACGCCGAGATCCGCTTCGCCGTGGTCGAGGACCAGGAGCAGGTCGACAAGATGCTCGAGATCCATCCCGAGGTGCCCTTCCTCGAGCACGTGATCTACGACGACCCGCGCGGTCTGCGCCATTACAGCCAGCCGATGCTCAAGGGTCTGGACGAGCTGCAGGAGATGGGCAGCATCCATGACCGCAACCACACCGATTTTCTCGACGGGGAGATCGACAAGGGAGCGACGGACGACATCTCGGTGATGCTGTACACGTCCGGCACGACCGGCAAGCCCAAGGGCGTTTGCCAGACCCATGCGGCCTTCATCGCCGCGGCGACCGGCGGGATGGGCTTCGACAAGCTGAGCGATCAGGAGGACATCCTGTCCTACCTGCCGATGGCCTGGGTGGGCGACCACCTGTTCTCCTTCGCGCAGGCGATGGTCGCGGGCTTCACGATCAACTGCCCGGAATCCGGCGACACCGTGATGACGGACCTGCGCGAGATCGGTCCGACCTACTATTTCGCGCCGCCACGCGTGTTCGAGAACCTGCTCACGCAGGTCATGATCCGCATGGAGGACGCGAGTGTCATCAAGCGCAAGCTCTTCGCGCACTTCATGGACGTCGCGCGCCGCTGCGGCGCCGACATCCTCGACGGCAAGCCGGTGTCCGCCGGCGACCGCCTGCAGTATGCGCTCGGCAACCTGTTGATCTACGGCCCGCTGAAGAACGTGCTGGGCATGAGCCGCATCCGCGTGGCCTACACCGCGGGCGCCGCGATCGGACCGGACCTGTTCCGTTTCTATCGCTCGATCGGGGTGAATCTCAAGCAGCTCTATGGCCAGACCGAGACCTGCGCCTACGTGTGCCTGCAGCCCGACGGCCAGATCAAGCTCGACTCGGTCGGCAAGCCCGCACCCTTCGTTGACGTGAAGCTCGCCGACAACGGCGAGATCCTGGTGAAGGGGCCGATGCTGCTGAAGGCCTACTACAAGCGCCCGGACGCGACCGCCGAGTCGATCAACGCCGAGGGCTACTTCATGACCGGCGACGCGGGCTACTTCGACGAGGACGGTCACCTCAAGATCATCGACCGCGCCAAGGACGTCGGCAAGCTGGCGGACGGCTCGATGTTCGCGCCCAACTACATCGAGAACAAGCTCAAGTTCTTCCAGCACGTGAAGGAAGCCGTCACCTTCGGCAGCGGTCGCGACTGCGTCACCGCCTTCATCAACATCGACCTGGAGGCCGTGGGCAACTGGGCCGAGCGGCGCGGCCTGGCCTACTCGGGCTACACCGACCTCGCGTCACAAGGCGTCGTGTATGAGCTCATCCGCGACTGCGTGGAGAAGGTGAATGCCGATCTCGCCAATGACGCGCAGATGAGCGGCTCGCAGATCCGGCGCTTCCTGATCCTGCACAAGGAGCTCGATGCCGACGACGGCGAGCTCACGCGCACGCGCAAGGTGCGCCGCAACTTCATCGCCGAACGCTACGCGGTGCTGATCGACGCGCTCTTCGAGGGCAAGCAGACGCAGCACATCGAGACCGTCGTGAAGTACGAGGACGGGCGCGAGGGGCGCATCAGCGCCGATCTGCGCATCGAGGAAGTGAAGACCTTCGCGCCGCAGGCGGCGAAGCTGGCGGCATGAGGGGGGAGGCGATGATGATGAACGACATGCCGCAGGAAGCGGTGCAGGAACAGACCCGGCGCATCGGCGACGTGGTGCTCGACCTGCAGAACATCTCGCTGTCCTTCGGCGGCGTGAAGGCGCTGACCAACATCAGCTTCGATGTGCGCGAGCACGAGATCCGCTCGATCATCGGTCCCAACGGCGCCGGCAAGAGCTCGATGCTGAACGTGATCAATGGCGTCTATCACCCGCAGGAAGGCCGCATCCTGTTCCGCGGCGAGGAGCGCCGCAAGATGGAGCCGCACGTCGCGGCCGCGCAGGGCATCGCGCGCACCTTCCAGAACATCGCGCTGTTCAAGGGCATGAGCGTGCTCGACAACATCATGACCGGGCGCAACCTGAAGATGAAGTGCGGGCTGCTGGCGCACGCGATGTTCTGGGGCCCCGCGCAGAAGGAGGAGATCGAGCATCGCAAGAAGGTCGAGGAAGTGATCGATTTCCTCGAGATCCAGAGCATCCGCAAGACCCCGGTCGGACGGCTGCCCTACGGCCTGCAGAAGCGCGTCGAACTCGGGCGCGCGCTCGCCGCCGAACCCAGCCTGCTGCTCCTCGACGAGCCGATGGCGGGCATGAACGTCGAGGAAAAGCAGGACATGTGCCGCTTCATTCTCGACGTGAACGACCAGTTCGGCACGACGATCGTGCTCATCGAGCATGACATGGGGGTCGTGATGGACATCTCCGACCGCGTCGTGGTGCTCGACTACGGCAAGAAGATCGGCGACGGGGCACCCGACGAGGTGAAGAACAACCCCGAAGTGATCGCCGCCTACCTCGGCACGTCGCACTGAGCGCACACCAGAAAGGAATCGGGAGACAAGGATGCAGTTCTTTTTCGAAGTGCTGATCGGTGGCCTGCTGTCGGGGGTGCTGTACGCCCTGGTGGCACTGGGCTTCGTGCTGATCTACAAGGCCTCGGGCGTGTTCAACTTCGCGCAGGGGGCGATGGTGTTCTTCGCCGCGCTGACCTTCGTCGGCTTCCGCGAGCTGCTGCCGGGCCTCACCGGGCTCGACCCGGAAGGCGCGCTGGTGTTCTGGATGGCCTTCGTGCTGGCGCTGGGCGCGATGATCGTGCTCGGCATCCTGACCGAGAAGATCGTGCTGCGCCCGCTGGTGAACCAGCCGCACATCACGCTCTTCATGGCCACGATCGGCCTGACCTTCCTCGTCGAGGGCATCGCGCAGGGCATCTGGGGCGCCAACGTGCGCGGCCTGTCGCTGGGCATCGCCGACGAGCCGGTCGAATGGATCATGGACAGCGCGAACATGCTGGTGTCGAAGTTCGACCTGTTCGCGGCAGCCCTGGCCGGCGTGCTGGTCGCCTCGCTGGCGCTGTTCTTCCAATACACCAAGGTCGGCCGCGCGCTGCGTGCGGTCGCCGACGACCACCAGGCCGCGCTGTCGATCGGCATCCCGTTGCAGCAGATCTGGGCCATCGTGTGGGCGGTCGCGGGCTTCGTCGCGCTGGTCGCGGGCCTGATCTGGGGCGCCCGTAGCGGCGTGCAGTTCGCGCTCACCTTCACGGCGCTGAAGGCCCTGCCGGTGCTGATCCTGGGCGGCTTCACTTCGGTGCCCGGCGCGATCGTCGGCGGCCTGATCATCGGCGCCTCCGAGAAACTCGCGGAGGTCTATATCGGCCCCTTCGTCGGCGGCGGCATCGAGGGTTGGTTCCCCTACATGCTGGCGCTGGCCTTCCTGCTCGTCCGCCCCGAGGGCCTGTTCGGCGAACGCCACATCGACCGGGTCTGAGCCGCCCCGCATTGGCCTGACGCCCCCGCTCCCGCCCGAGGCGGGCAGGGGACGACCAACAAGATTGGAGACAACGCATGCTTTACCGGGAAGCCGGCCAGTTCAAGGCCAGTTACATCGAGGATCAGCAGATCTTCCCGATCCGCCAGGACAAGATCGGGTTCATCGCCATCCTCGCCTTCTTCTCCCTCGTCGTGCCCATGATCGCGAGCGAATATTGGCTGCAAGCGATCCTGATCCCTGTGCTGATCTTCTCGCTGGCCGCGATCGGACTCAACATCCTCACCGGCTACGCCGGCCAGCTCTCGCTCGGCTCGGCCGCCTTCATGGCGGTCGGGGCCTTCGGCGCGTACAACTTCATGCTGCGCATCGACGGCATGCCCTTCATCGCCGCGCTGATCCTCGGCGGCCTGTGCGCGGCCCTGGTGGGGATCGCGTTCGGGCTGCCCAGCCTGCGCATCAAGGGCTTCTATCTCGCGGTGGCGACGCTCGCGGCGCAGTTCTTCATCGTGTGGGCGCTGGTGAAGTTCCCGTGGTTCTCGAACAACTCGACCTCCGGCGTGATCAGCGCGCAGAAGGTCGAGATCCTCGGCTTCGCGTTCGACACGCCGGTGTCCAAGTACCTGCTGACGCTGGCCGTCGTCGCCGTGTTCGCGCTGCTCGCGAAGAACCTCGTGCGCACGACGACCGGGCGCTCGTGGATGGCGGTGCGCGACATGGACGTCGCTGCCGAGGTCATCGGCATCCGGCCGATGCGCGCCAAGCTCTCCGCCTTCGCGGTGTCGTCCTTCTACTGCGGCGTCGCGGGCGCGCTCTACGCCTACACCTACCTCGGCACGGTCGAGCCGGAAGGCTTCAGCCTGGACCTCTCGTTCCGCATCCTGTTCATGATCATCATCGGCGGGGTTGCGTCGATCATGGGGTCCTTCCTCGGCGCGGCCTTCATCGTGCTGCTGCCGATCTTCCTGAACGTCGCCATGCACGCGCTGTTCGCCGGGACGATGCCGGCGGGCCTCGCGTCGAACCTCGAACTGATCATCTTCGGCGGACTCATCATCTTCTTCCTCATCGTCGAACCGCACGGGCTCGCGCGCCTGTGGCAGATCGGCAAGGAAAAGCTGCGCCTGTGGCCCTTCCCGCACTGACAGCCCTGGAACATCCGTTGCCGGCGGGGGAGGCCGGCACGCGTCAAAGTGGTAGCTGCATCAACACATACAAGAGAGGAGACACCATGAAACTGAAGAAAACCGCACTCGTCGCCGCCGCCGTCGCCGGCCTTCTGACCAGCGGCTACGCCGCCGCGGCCTCCGAGCAGTTCATCGGCCTGCCGAGCTACCGCGTCGGCCCCTTCGGCTCCAACGGCGCATCGCTGTACGGCGGCTGGATCGACTACATGGCGATGATCAACGAGCGCGACGGCGGCATTAACGGCGTAAAGCTGAGCTGGGAAGAGTGCGAGACCGAATACAACAACGCGCGCGGCGTGGAATGCTACGAGCGCCTGAAGGGCAAGGGCGCGACCGGCAACACCGTGTTCCAGCCGCTGTCGACCGGCATCACCTACTCGGTGCTGGAGAAGGTCGCGCAGGACAAGATTCCGATGGTGACGATCGGCTACGGCCGCACCGACGCGGCCGACGGACGGGTCTTCCCGTGGGTCTTCCCGATGATCTCGACCTACTGGACGCAGGCCTCGGCGATCATCAACTACATCGGCTCGAAGGAAGGCGGCGTCGATAAGCTGAAGGGCAAGAAGATCGGCCTGCTGTACCACGATTCGGCCTACGGCAAGGAATCGCACGCCATCCTCGACAAGCTCGCGTCCAAGCACGGCTTCACGGTGGAGAAGATCGCCGTCGCCAGCCCGGGCAACGAACAGCAGGCGCAGTGGCTGCAGATCCGCCAGGCCAAGCCCGACTACGTGATCCTGTGGGGCTGGGGCGTCATGAACGCCACCGCGCTGCGCACCGCGCAGAAGACCGGTTATCCGCGCGAGAAGGTCATCGGCGTGTGGTGGTCCGGCTCCGAGGAGGACACCGTACCGGCCGGCGACGCCGCCAAGGGTTACACCGCTGCCGGCTTCAACGTCGCAGGTGCCAACTACCCCGTCGTCCAGGACATCCAGAAGCACGTCTACGGCAAGAGCAAGGGCAACATGGAAGACAAGGGCCGCGTCGGTTCCGTGCTCTACAACCGCGGCGTGGTGCACGGGATCATCACCGTCGAGGCGATCCGCAAGGCGCAGGAGAAGTACGGCAAGGGCAAGGCGCTGACCGGCGAGCAGGTGCGCTGGGGCTTCGAGAACCTCGACATCGACGACAAGCGCCTCGCCGCGCTGGGCGCCGCCGGCTTCATGCCCGACCTGAAGATCACCTGCGCCGACCACGAAGGCGCCGGCAAGGTGAAGTTCCAGCAGTGGGACGGCGCCAAGTGGACCGTCGTCAGCGACTGGATCAGCGGCGACCAGACGGTGGTGCGCCCGATGATCGAGGAGTCTGCCGCGGCCTACGCGAAGGAGAAGGGCATCACCCCGCGTGACTGCTCGAAGGAGATGTAAGCCGCGACCGGGGCCGCGCGCCGCGCGGCCCCGCCAGGCTTGCCGGGGAATCCCGACGGAGACAGGAAGGCGAAGACGCACGATGAATACAGCCACTCACACTGCCGCGAGCGCCGCGGCCCCCTACCTCAGCATCAACAACGTCGAGGTCATCTACGACCACGTGATCCTCGTGCTCAAGGGCGTGTCGCTCCAAGTGCCCAAGGGCAAGATCGTCGCCCTGCTCGGCGCCAACGGCGCCGGCAAATCGACGACGCTCAAGTCGATCTCCAACCTGCTGCGCGCCGAGCGCGGCGACGTCACGAAAGGCAGCATCGAGTTCAAGGGCGCGCGCATCGACCAGATGACCCCCAACGATCTCGTCAAGCGCGGCGTGATCCAGGTGATGGAAGGCCGCCACTGCTTCGGGCACCTGAGCATCGAGGAGAACCTGCTGACCGGCGCCTACACGCGCTCGATCTCGCGCGCCGAGCTGAAGGACAACCTCGAGAAGGTCTACCACTACTTCCCGCGCCTAAAGCAGCGGCGCAGCTCGCAGGCCGGCTACACCTCGGGCGGCGAGCAGCAGATGTGCGCGATCGGCCGCGCGCTGATGGCCAAACCCGAGATGATCCTCCTCGACGAGCCGTCGATGGGCCTTGCGCCACAGATCGTCGAGGAGATCTTCGAGATCGTGAAGGACCTCAACACCAAGGAACAGGTGAGCTTCCTGCTGGCCGAGCAGAACACCATGGTCGCGCTGCGCTACGCGGACTTCGGCTACATCATGGAGAACGGCCGCATCGTCATGGAAGGCGATGCGAAAGAGCTCGCCACCAACGAGGACGTCAAGGAGTTTTACCTCGGCCTGGCGGGCGAGGGGAGGAAGAGCTTCCGCGACGTGAAGCATTACCGCCGCCGCAAGCGCTGGCTCTCGTGACGGCGGGAGATCGCGGCGCGATGTCGCGTTGCTCGGGCGCTCGTGTGCAGCAGCACTGGGCGCACCCTCGCGCCACGCTTGCCCGTCGTCGGGCTTCGGGAGCGGACGGCGCTTCGTGCGGACGAAATTCGCAAGGCGGGAGTCGGATGCGTCCGTTCGCCCTGAGCCCGTCGAAGGGCCGGGTTCAGCGGGGCTTTGACGGCAAACCCATCGGTATTTGGCTGCCGGCGCAATAGTCGTCCGGCGTGTGCAGGAATCTTGAGATGAACTACTACGACGCCAGAGAAACCCGTGACCCCGCCGAGCGCGAGCGGGAGTTGATGGCCCGCCTGCCGGCCCAGATCGCCCATGCGAAGGCGAACGCGCCGGCCTTTGCGGGGCTGCTGGAAGGCGTCGATCCGGCCACGATCACGAGCCGCGAAGCGCTCGCCCGCCTGCCGGTCACGCGCAAGTCGGAGCTGCTCGAACGCCAGAAGGCCGCGCGCCCCTTCGGCGGCTTTGCCGCGACGCGCTGGGGCGCCGATTGCCGCCGCGTGTTCGCGTCGCCCGGCCCGCTGTACGAGCCCGAGAGCGCTCGCCCCGACTACTACCGCCTCGCCCGCGCCTTCCACGCCGCCGGCTTCCGCGCGGGCGATCTCGTGCACAACACCTTCTCCTACCACTTCACCCCGGCGGGTTCGATGATGGAGACCGCCGCGCACGCGCTGGGCTGCACCGTCTTCCCCGCCGGCGTGGGCCAGACCGAGCAGCAGGTCGCCGCGGTCGCCGACCTGAAGCCCAACGCCTATGTCGGCACGCCGTCTTTCCTGCGCATCATCCTCGACAAGGCCGAGGAGTTGGGCGTCGCGCACAGCTTCACCAAGGCCTTCGTCTCCGGCGAAGCCTTCCCGCCGGCCTTGCGCGATGCGTTTGCGGCGCGCGGCATCGCCGCCTGCCAGGCCTACGCGACCGCCGACATCGGCCTCATTGCCTACGAGACGCCCGCCCGCGAGGGCATGGTGCTCGACGAGGACGTCATCCTCGAGATCGTGCGCCCCGGCACCGGCGACCCGGTGGCGCCCGGCGAGGTCGGCGAGGTCGTCGTCACGACCTTCAATCCGGACTACCCGCTGATCCGCTTCGGCACCGGCGACCTCTCGGCGGTGATGCCCGGCGCCTCGCCCTGCGGGCGCACCAACGTGCGCATCAGGGGCTGGATGGGGCGCGCCGACCAGACCACCAAGGTCAAGGGCATGTTCGTGCATCCCGGCCAGATCGCGGCGGTCGCGAAGCGCCACCCCGAGATCGTGCGCGCGCGCCTCGTCGTCGATAACCCGGACCTCAACGACCGCATGACCCTGCACTGCGAGGCGATACAGCCCGGCGAGGCGCTCGCCGACGCGATCGCCGCGAGCATCCGCGAGCTCACGAAGCTGCGCGGCGACGTGAGCTTCTGCGCGCCCGGCAGCCTCGCCAACGACGGCAAGGTCATCGACGACGTGCGCAAGTACGAGTAAGCGTCCCTGCCACCTCCCGCAGGGCGGGAGGAGCCGGAGGCGTATCCCGTCACTACGGCGTCCGCCGTGGCACGGCGGTAAAATGCCAGGCTTTCCCGAACCGCTACCGACAGCATGAGACAGAAGCCCCTCGCGAACCTGCGCGTCCTCGACCTCACGCGCCTGCTGCCCGGCCCGCTCGCGACCCAGCACCTCGCCGACTACGGCGCCGAGGTCATCAAGGTCGAGGATACAGGCGCTGGCGACTATGCGCGCACCATGGGCGCGATGAACGGCGACACCAGTTTTTTCTACCAGGTGTGCAACCGCGGCAAGAAGAGCGTGCGCCTCGACCTCAAGCGGGCCGAAGGCCGCGAGCTGTTCCTGCGCCTCGTCGATACCGCGGACGTCGTCGTCGAGGGCTTCCGCCCGGGCGTGATGGACAAGCTGGGCCTCGGCTACGACGCGCTCGCCGAGCGCAAGCCGAAGATCGTCGTGTGCAGCATCTCCGGCTACGGCCAGACCGGCCCCTACGCGCTGCGCGCCGGGCACGACATCAACTACATCGGCTACGCCGGCGTGCTCGACCAGATCGGCACCGCGGGCGGCGCGCCGGCGCTTTCCAACCTGCAGATCGGCGACCTCCTCGGCGGCACGATGTCCGCGCTGTTCGGCCTGCTCGTCGCGGTGCTCGACGCACGCGCCAGCGGGCAGGGGCGGCATGTCGACGTCGCCATGACCGACGCAGCGCTGGCGCACGCGATCTTCCCGCTCGCCGAAGTGCTCGCGCACGGCACCGTGCAGCCGCGCGGCGAGGATCTCCTTACCGGCGGCGTGCCGTGCTACGGCGTGTATGAAACCGCGGACGGACGCCACATGGCGGTCGGATCGCTGGAGGAGAAGTTCTGGCACCTCGTGTGCGACACCCTTGGCCGGCCGGACCTCAAGGCCGCGCACCTTGCGACGGGCGAAGAGGGCGCCCGCGCCCGTGGCGAGGTCGCGGCGATCTTCCGCAGCCGCACCCAGGCCGAATGGACGGCGCTCTTCGACGGCGTGGACTGCTGCGTGACGCCCATCCTGCGTCTAGAGGAAAGCCTCGAGAACCCGCAACTGCGCGCGCGGGGCATGGTCACCGAAGTCGACGGCGTGCGCCAGTTCGGTCCGCCCGTGCGCCTGTCCGGTTTCGAGCCCGGGCCGTTTGCGCCGGCGCCGCAGGCCGGCGCGGATAGCGATGCCGTGCTCGAGTCGCTCGGCCTCGACGCCGCGGAGATCGCGCGCTTGCGCGCTGCCGGCGTCATCTGAGCATTGTCGGCAAGGGGGTAGAAACCGCAGTCGCGACGGCGTCCGGGGCAGGTTAAGCTTCGCCGATGCAAAGCCTGCTCCTGCTGCTCCCCGACTTTTCGCTGATCCTTCTCGGCGCCGTGCTGCGCCGCCACCTCGTCGACGGTGACGCCTTCTGGAGCGGCGTCGAGAAGCTGGTCTACTTCGTGCTCTTCCCCGCGCTGCTGTTCAACGCGCTCGCCACCGCGGACATCGACCCGGGCCGCGCGCTGCCCCTGTTCCTCGCGGGGCTCGGCACGATGTTCGCCGGCTTCGTCCTCGGCTGGCTCGGGCGCGGCCTGATGGGGCTCGATGCAATGGGCTTCGCGTCGCGCCTGCAATGCGCCTATCGCTTCAACACCTACATCGGCATCGCGATCGCCGGCAAGCTGCACGGCGCCGCGGGCATCGCACTGATGGGCGGCCTGTGCGGTGCGATGGTGCCTTTCGCCAACGTGATGGCGGTCGGCATGCTCGCGCGCCACGGCCAGGGAAGCCTGCTGCGCGAACTGTCGCGCAACCCGCTGGTCCTCGCGACCCTCGCCGGCCTGCTGTTCAACCTCGCCGGCTTCGACCTGCCCGCCCCGCTGACGTCCTTCCTCAAGCGCCTCGGCGATGCCGCGGTGGCGCTGGGGCTGCTCGCGGTCGGTGCCGCATTGCGCTGGGAGATGGTGGGTGGGCGCTGGACCGGCTCGGCATGGATCGTCGCGGTGAAACTGCTGTTCCTGCCCGCGGTGGCCTGGCAGATCGGTCGTGCGCTGGGGGTCGAAGGCGTCGCCTTCGACATGCTGGTGCTGTTCGCGGCACTGCCGAGCGCGAGCTCCGCCTACATTCTCGCGATGCGCATGGGGGGCGACGGTGCCGGCGTCGCGTGGTTGATCTCGGCGACGACGCTCCTCGCCGTTCCCTCGCTGACCCTGTGGCTGCACCTACTGTGACGGGCGGCGCAGTGTCCGGGGGCCGCGCCTGCGCGCCAGCCCCCGGGGCGGTTTATTTCTTTTCGCCGGACTTGCGCGCACCCTGGCCCGCATCGCCTCCCGCGGTGGCCGAGGCGGGCTTCGCCGCGCCCGCCGGCGCACCGCCAGCCTGGGTCCCGGCCATCGCCGCCCACGGCCACATCGCGGCGGAAGCGAACGGATTGGTCTGCGCCTCACCCGGTCCCTGAGCGCCCGGTTCGCGCGCCTGCTGGCTCATCGCCTGCACCGCGGCAATCGCCGCGCGCTGCACTTCGAGGCCCTGCGTGGTCATCTGCAGCATGCTGAGGTTCATCTTGAGCCAGTTCTCGACCGCCTTGAGGTCGGCGATGCGCTTGTCCAGTTCGCCCACATCCAGCGTCGGCGTGATCATGCCGGGCAGGGAGAAACCCATGTTGTTCCACATGCCGCGCACGAATTCGAGCGGATCCTTCGCCGAGTTGTCATTCGCCATGCCCCTCTCCCCTCAGATGAATACGTCTTCATATTACTCCTCCCGCGTATGGACGGGACGAGCGCCGATCGGACTGCAGCAAACCTAGTCGTCGCGTCCGGGCAGCCGGTTGAGCAGCGCCCGCAAGCGTGCCGGACGCACCGGCTTGTGCAGCAGGGGCAGCCCTTCCTCCTGTGCCTGACGCAGCGTGTCCGGCCCCGTGTCGCCCGTCACCAGCACCGCCGGAATGTCGGCGGCCTTCCATGCGCGCAGGCTGCGGATCACGTCGATACCGTTGAAACGGCCGTCGAGGCGGAAGTCGCTGATGATCAGTTCCGGGACGGTCCCGTCGCGGTTCAGCTGGTCGACGAGCGATTCCGCGTCGCCCGCCGCCACGACCTTGCAGCCCCAGGACGTGAGCAGGCTCTGCATGCTGCCGCGTGCCAGCGGATCGTCATCCACCAGCGCTACGTGCAGTCCGCCCAGGTCGCCGGGCATGCGCTCGGTCTCGGCCCCGGCGGGGGGCGCTTCGGGCTTGGCGAGCGGGACTTCCACCGCGAACACGGAGCCTCGGCCGGGGCTGGAGCGCAGCGTCAGGCGATGGTGGAGCAACTCGGTCAGACGCCGCACGATGGGCAGGCCGAGTCCCAGCCCCTTGTCGCGCGAGCGCTCGGGGTTATGCAGCTGCACGAACTCCTGGAAGATCGCCTCGTGGGACTCCTCGGGGATGCCGACGCCGTTGTCGCGCACCTCGATGCGCAGTCTGTCGCCGCGCCGGCGGCAGGCCACCAGCACGCGACCTTTGCGCGTGTAGCGCACGGCGTTGCTCACGAGGTTGCTGAGGATGCGTTCGAACAGCACGGGGTCACTGCTGATCCACGCATTGGTGGGCCGCGCCTTCAACTCCAGGTCGCGGGCGTCGGCGCCGGGGCGCTCGTCGGCGGCGATGCGATCGAGCAGCGGCTGCAGGGGGAAGGCGCGCACGTTCGGCTGCACCACATCCGCGTCCAGGCGCGAGATGTCCAGCAGGCTGTCGAGCAGATTCTCCATCGCCGCGGCCGAGGCGGCGATGCGCTCGACGAGCCGCCGCACGTCGGGGGCATGCTCATGCTGCGCCAGTTCCGCGATGAAGAGCCCCAGGGCGTGCATCGGTTGGCGCAAGTCGTGGCTCGCCGCGGCGAGGAAGCGCGACTTCGACAGCGTTGCGCGTTCCGCCTGGTCCTTGCTCTCGCGCAGCTCGGCCGTCGCCTCCGTGATCTGGCGACTCATGTCGTCATGAGCGCTGGCGAGCTGGGCAGCCATCTGGTTCACCCCATCGGTGAGCGTGCGCAGCGTGCCGCCGCCCACGAGCGGAACGCGAGCGGAGAACTGCCCCCTGCCGATGCGCTCCACCGTCACCGCCACCTGGCGGATCGGGCCGGTCACGCCCCGGCTCATGTAGTTCGCCAGCATCATGCTGCCCAGGAGCACCAGCACGATCACGACGCTCCCCGTCAGCAGAAGTTCGCGTTGGCGGTCGTCGAGGCGCGCGCGCGACATGTCGACGATCACCGCGCCCAGCATCGGTGGTGGTGCGGCTGCGGGGCCTGCTCCCGGCGCCTGACTGGACAGATCGTCGTCGAGGTCGAGCGTGCTCGGAACGACCGGTTCGATGATGCGCAGCGTCTGCGGCGTGTCGAGCAGGCGTCGCGCCGGCGCCAGCTGGGAGAGCACCGGTAGCGACTTGTCCAGGTAGCCGCTGCGCGCCAGCGCCTCGCCGCCGCGATCCACGATCAGTACGCCCGTCACGTCGTCCTCGGCCAGCATCGCCGACGCCAGTCGGTGCAGCGTTTCGCGGTTGCCCGAGAACAGCGCGTACTCGCTCGCGGCCGCGAGCTGGCGCGCAAATGCCTGCCCGCGGGCATGGTAGGCCTCCTCGTGGTCCGCGACGCGCGAACGCGTGTAGAAGGCGGTCAGCACGATGGCCAGCACCAGCATCGGCAGCACCGCCACCAGCATCACCCGTGCACGCACGCCCCATGTGTCGATCACGGCTTCACCTCCGGGCGGCCTTCGCGCTGGCGCAGGCGGGCGGCGATGCGCTCCGGCGAGTCCAGTTCGATCGCCAGCGAACGTGCGACATTGGGATTCGTCGCGATCTCGAACTCGCGCGGTGCCTGCGGCGGCGGCAAGCCTCCGCCTTCAAGGACGTGACGCACCGCGTCGGCCGCCTGGCGGGCGATCTGCGCGGGCGTCGAATACAGCGCCAGCAGCGCTCCCGCGCGGACATAGGCGGGCGAAAAGCCCACCAGCGGTGCGCGGTGGCGATAGCTCGTCAGGAGCACGTTCTGGATCGTGTAGCTGTTGAACAGCGTGGCGTCGGGCAAGGCCAGCAGGACGGCGGGTTCGTCGAGCAGGCGTTCCAGCGCAGGGTAGATCTCGTCGACAGAGGATATCTTCTCTATAGTCGCCCGCAGTTGCTGTTCCCGCGCCACCGCAGCCAGTCGGCGCGCAAGTTCGTCCGAGGCGGGGCTCGCGAGCATGGCCACCGCGGGTTTGTGCGGAAGGGCAATGTTCAGCAGCGCGATCTGCCGGTGCACGGGTTGGTCGAGAAAAATCGCGGAATACCGACCCGCGTGTGGTCCGTACTGGATGAGGTCGAACGCGTCGCGCGGGATCAGCGTGTGCAGCACCGGCGCCGAAGGGCTGCGGATCCCCACCGCCTTTGCCGCCTGCGTGCCGATGGTGACGACGATGCGCGCATCGGCCAGGGCCGTGCGTTCGAGGTCGCGCAGGCCGAAAACCGCCACGTCGCCATCGGGAAGATCCTGGGCCAACGCAGTGCGCAGCGCGACGAGGGTTTCCTCGTGGGCGCCGCTGCGTTCGGCCGTGACCACCACCACGCGCGAGCCGGCGAATGCGCGACCGCAACAGACCGCAAGGATCGCAAGCGCGAGCACCATGGCGCGCAGGAGACGATCGCTGAACCGCAACATCGGCGCTTCAGCGGGCTCGTCCGGCGAGCGTGGCCTCACTCGCCGGTGCGCGTAAACGACGGGTTGCGCCCGTGCCCGCGGATGTTGCGACAGGCGCCTGCCAAAGTTTGGCTCGATGCCAAATTCGTATGCTCATCGGGTGGTTCTGGTTGTCGTGTGTCCGCCATGACCATGAGTGATGTCCGTTTGGCGGGCGCTAAATTGGGGTTGCCGGCATATAACAAGGTAATTTTCCCCGATTTTTGCGCACGAGGGGGGAAAATGCTCCTATCTTTTGCGGCACGCACCGCGTGCTATCCTCACACCTTTGTGATCGCAGCATAGCGGAGCGCCTTGTGACCCGGATTCTCATTGTCGAAGACCATGCCCTTGTCCGTGAAGCCATGGCGCAGACCCTTGCACGCCTTGAGCCCGGCGTCGAGTGTGTGGAGGCGAAGGGTTCTGAGGACGCGCTCGCCAAGCTGGAGGCCGGCGCCGACTGGGATCTGGCCGTCATCGACCTGATGCTGCCGGACCTCAACGGTTTCTCGCTGCTGGGGGTGCTCGCGAAGCGCTTCCCCGACGTTCCCACGATCGTCGTGTCCGCGCTCGACGACCCGGCGTCGATCCGGCGTGCAATGAAGGGCGGGGCGTCCGGCTTCGTGTCCAAGGCCGATTCCGGCGACACGCTGCGCGCAGCGGTGCGTTGCGTTCTGGATGGCGGTGTTTACGCGCCCGACATCGCCACGGACGCCGCCTCCAAGCGCTCGGGTGCACCCGTGAGCGAACGCTTCGGCTTGACCGCAGGGCAGACTCGCGTGCTCGAGCTCCTTGCCCAAGGAAAGACCAATCGCGAAATCGCCGACCTGCTCGGCCTGTCCGAGGGCACCGTCAAGGTGCACATGTCGGCGATCTTCCGCGCCCTAAACGTCAGCAGCCGCGCCCAGGCGCTGATCGTCATCGCCCGCCACGGCTCGCGGCTCTGACGCGCTGCCGGCCCGCGCCGGCAGCATCTCCGCTCAATGGGGGCGCCGGTTCGCCTGCAGGCGCATCGGCATGTCGGCTGCCGACAGCCGGCCGCTCAGTTGCGGCTCGTCGATGTCGTCCGCTGCCGTTTCCGCATGTTCCATGTCCATGAGTTCGAGCACCTGTCGCGCCAGCGCGCGGCACGCGTTCGCGACCGCGGTTGGCAGGTGTTCCGGAATCTGCTTCTGCAGCAGCAGCTTGGTGCCCGATAGCGCGAGCACCGGATTAAGGATGCGGTGGCGGTACGCCCCCATCAGCTGCGCGACGCTGCGATCGACCGCCTCGCGCTGCCACGCGTTGGTCGGCCACTGCGTCGGCACCGCATAGGCGCGCGGGAACATCTCCAGGTCGCGTACGACGGTGCGAATGTCCTCATGCGACTCGCGGAAGGGCAGCAAGACGATGTCCGACATCGCGTACAGCTTGCGGTCCATCTCCGTGCGGTTGCCGCCGCCGTCGATCACGCCCAGCCAGCCGTCGAGCGAGCGCAGCTTGTCGACGACCTTGGTGAGCGCCTCGCGCGTGCGCGCGTCCGCAGTGATGTAGCGCCGCCCCGCTGGGCTCAGCGGTTCGCGCGACGTGTCGGTCAGCACGCACGCCGCGCGGTGGCCCAACAGGCCCAGCCCCTGCGACAGCATGTGCGAAAGGGTGGTCTTGCCCGTACCGCCCTTGTTACCGATCACACAGATGATTTCAGCCATGCCGGTGTTCCTCACTCGCGGCCCCCACGCCGCACGATTGCATTATCGGTTCGGGAGCTTGCGTGCAAGGGGCGAAAAAGCGCCCGGATACGCCCGCTATTTCGACGCCCGCCTGTCCGTCACGCGATACACGTACAGCCGCGTCGCCCTCCCGTCGCCGACCTCCACGACCTCGTCCGGTCTACGGCCGGGAATCGGAAAACTGTTGCTTACGACGAGCGCGCCGGGCGCGAGTTCCTGCTCGGCCTTGTGCCACACGCGCGCCATGGGAACCGGTGACAGGAAGGCATAGACGAGGTCGTAGGGTGCCCACGACTCCGCGAAGAAATCCCCGCGCCGGACCGAGATCCGGTCCGCCGCACGGCCGAGCAGGCGGCTCAGCAGCCACGGTGCGGGTGCGGCTTCCACGCCGTCGAAGCGGCCGTCGGGGCGCAGGCGTGCCAGCCCGCGCAGCAGCGAACCCGTGCCACTGCCCAGATCCAGCACGCGCACCGGCCGTCCGGCCGGCAACAACGCCGCCAGTGCGCCGATCGTCGTGTGGTTCGAGAGATAGAGCGGCACCTGCGTGCGGAAGCTCGTCCAGAACACCAGGAGCAGCAGCATGAACGCCGCCAGATACCACGCCGGCGCAATGTCCGCCCGCCCGGCAACGACCAGCAGCGGCGCGAACGCAGCATGGATGAGCAGCCACCAGCGCGCGCTGCGCATCGCCACCGCAGCGACCATCGCGCATAGCGCCTGCGTGCCGGCGAGGGCCCAGATGCCAGGCGGCAGCCACCCCGCGCGAGTCAGCAGGATGGCGCAGGCCCAGCCGGCAAGCTGGGCGAACAGGGCTTTGAGCGCGGGCGGCATGGCGGGGTGGGGGATGGCGCGGGAGCCCGATCATACCCCGCCCCGTGGTCCCGGGCCGTCAGGCCGCCTCGGAGGCGGCCACCTGTCGCGCACCGGCGGGTTCGCGCCAGGCGGCCAGCAGTTCGGTTCGCCTCGCCGCGGCCAGCTCCATGTTGCGCGCCTTCACATGCCCGTATCCGCGGATTTCGTCGGGGATCCGTGCGATCTCCACCGCAGCGGGCAGGCGCAGGAAGGACAGTGTCTCGAGCAGTTCGAGCACGTCGCGCTCGTATTGCACGATCAGCGCTCGCTCGGCACGGCGCTCGGCGCTGTAGCCGAAGATGTCCCACGCCGTGCCGCGCAGGTGCCGCAGCCGCGCCAGCCAGCGGAAGGCCTTCAGCATGCCCGGGCCGTAGGCCTTCTTGCGCAGCCTGCCCGTGTTCGGGTCCGGCCGTGCGAGCAGCGGCGGGGCGAGATGGAAGCGCACCTCATAGTCCCCCTCGAAGGTCGTCTCGACGCGCGCCCAGAAGGTCGGATCGGCGTAGAGGCGCGCGACCTCGTACTCGTCCTTGTATGCCATCAGCTTGAAGAGGCCGCGTGCCACCGCCTCCGTCAGGCGCAGGGGTGCGCGCTCGCCGGCCGCGCGCGCCTCGGCGGTCCGCACGCGCTCGACGAGGCCGCGGTAGCGCGCCGCGTAAGCCGCATCCTGATACGCCGTGAGCGTCTCCTCGTGCACGGCGATCAGTCCGTCGAGCGTCTCCGTCCGGATCGGAACGACCTGCGCCGGCTCCAGCACCCGCGCAACCGTTTCCGGCTCGGCCGCGGCGCGGCGCCCCCACGCGAAGGCCTGCGTGTTCATCGCGACGGCGACCCCGTTGAGCTCGATCGCCCGCAGCAGCGCGGCGCACGTGACGGGCACCATGCCTTTCTGCCATGCATAGCCGAGCAGGAAGGCGTTCGTCGCGATGGCATCGCCCATCAGTGCCGTGGCGATCCGCTGCGCATCGATGAAGTCGGCCGCCGGTTGCGCGGCGCTGTCGCCGACCGCCTCGCGGATCGCGCGCTCCATGCGTTCGATCGGGAAACTCCAGTCGGGATTGCGTGCGAACTCCGAGGTCGGCGTCTCCGCGGTGTTGATGATCGCGCGCGTGCGCCCGGCCGCCATCTTCGCCAGCGCCTCGACGCTCGCCGTCACGACGAGATCGCCGCCGATCACCGCCTGCGCCTCGCCCGCCGCGATGCGCACCGCGTGCAAGTCCTCCGGTCGGTCCGCGACGCGGATGTGGCTGAACACCGAGCCGCCCTTCTGCGCGAGCCCGGTCATGTCCAGCACCGTCACCCCCTTGCCGTCGATGTGTGCCCCCATGCCGATCAGCGCGCCGATCGTCACCACCCCCGTGCCGCCCACGCCGGTCACGAGGATGCCGAAGGGCGCAGTCGTTCCCGGCAGCTCCGGTTGCGGCAGCGCGGCGATCCATGTGTCGTCCGTCGCCTGCGCACTGCCCTTGCGCAAACGCCCGCCCTCGATCGTGATGAAGCTCGGGCAGAAGCCCTTGAGGCACGAGAAGTCCTTGTTGCATGCCGACTGGTCGATCTGGCGCTTGCGCCCGAAGGGGGTCTCGACGGGCACTACTGCCATGCAGTTCGACTGCACCCCGCAGTCGCCGCAGCCCTCGCATACCGCCTCGTTGATGAACACGCGACGTGCCGGATCGGGGTAGGTGCCACGTTTGCGCCGGCGCCGCTTCTCTGCCGCGCAGGTCTGGTCGTAGATCAGCGCCGTGACCCCCGGAGAGGCGCGCAGCTCGCGCTGCACGGCGTCCAATTCGTCGCGGTGACGCAGCGGCACGTGGGGGATGTCCGACGGTCCGTAATGGCGTTCGGTGCCGTCGGTCACCACGACGATGTTGCTCACCCCCTCGGCCTGCAGCTGGCGCACGATCTTCGGCACCGTAAGTCCGCCGTCCAGCGGCTGTCCGCCGGTCATCGCCACCGCGTCGTTGAACAGGATCTTGTAGGTGATATTCACGCCCGCCGCGACCGCCTGGCGGATCGCCAGCAGGCCGGAGTGGAAGTAAGTGCCGTCGCCGAGGTTGGCGAACACGTGCGGCTCGTGCGTGAACGGCGCCTGCCCGACCCACGGCACGCCTTCGCCCCCCATCTGCGTGAAGGTGCCCGTGCGCCGGTCCGGCATCCACGTCGCCATGTAGTGGCAGCCGATGCCGGCCACTGCGCGGCTGCCCTCCGGCACGTTCGTCGACGTGTTGTGCGGGCAGCCGGGGCAGAAGGTCGGCACCCGGTCGATCGCGAAGAAGCGCTCCGACAACGCCTTCTCCTTCTCCTGCAGGAAGGCGAGTCGCGCCTCGATCCGCGCCGACGTGAAGAAGCGTCCCACGCGCGCCGCAATCACCCGCGCGATCATCGCCGGCGTCAATTCGCCCGCGGCCGGGAGCAGCCATTCGCCGTGATCGACGCCCCCGCCTTCCTGGGGGATCATCGCCCACTCGCCCTTCTCGTCGAACTTCCCGACCACCCGCGGGCGCACGTCTTCGCGCCAGTTGTACAGCTCCTCCTTCAGCTGGTACTCCAGCAGCTGGCGCTTCTCCTCGATGACGAGGATCTCGTCCAGTCCCTCCGCGAAGCGCCGCACCCCCTCCGCCTCCAGGGGCCACACCATGCCCACCTTGTACAGGCGGATGCCGATCTCGGCCGCCAGTGCCTCGTCGATGCCCAGGTCGTCGAAGGCCTGGCGCACGTCGAGATACGACTTGCCGCAGGTGATGATGCCCAGCCGCGGCGCCGGCGAGTCGATCACGATGCGGTTGAGCCCGTTGGCGCGGCAGTACGCCAGCGCCGCGTACAGCTTGTAGTGCAGCAGGCGCTTCTCCTGCACCAGCGGCGGATCCGGCCAGCGGATGTTGAGTCCGTCGGGCGGCAGCGCGAAATCGGTGGGGATCGCGACCGCCACGCGGTGCGGATCGACATCCACCGACGCCGAGGTCTCCACCGTGTCGGCGAGCGCCTTGAACGCCACCCAGCAACCCGAATAGCGCGACAGCGCGTAGCCATGCACGCCGAAATCGACATACTCCTGCACCCCGGCGGGCGCCAGCACCGGCATCATCACCGCCTTGAAGAAATGGTCGGTCTGGTGCGGGAGCGTCGAGGACTTCGCCGCGTGGTCGTCGCCCGCCACCACCAGCACGCCGCCATACGGCGAGGTGCCGGCCGCATTTGCATGGCGGAACACGTCTCCGCTGCGATCGACCCCGGGCCCCTTGCCATACCACATCGCGAACACGCCGTCGTACTTCGCCTGCGGCGACAGGTTCACCTGCTGCGTGCCCCACACCGCGGTGGCCGCGAGATCCTCGTTCACGCCCGGCTGGAAGACGATGTCGTGGCTGGAAAGATGCGCCTTCGCCTTCCACAGCGTCTGGTCCAGCCCGCCCAGCGGCGAGCCGCGGTAGCCGGACACGAAGCCCGCGGTCTCCAGTCCCGCGGCCCGGTCGCGTTCCTTCTGGATCATCAGCAGGCGCACCAGCGCCTGATAACCCGTCAGATACACGCGCCCCGAGGTCTGCGTGTACTTGTCCTCGAGGCTGACGTTCCTCACCGTCGATGCGTCGCTGCGGGGATCGGCTACGGCCATGGCGACTCCTTGCGCAAGAACTGCGTTTCCGGAACACCGCGCGGACAGGTCGCCGCGAACCGGTCCAGCCTAGTCGCTCGCGCCGGGCATGGCAATGGGGTGTTCAGCGCGCGGGCACGACCTTGCCCGGATTCATCAGGTTGTCTGGATCCAGCGACAGCTTCAGTGCCCGCATCGCACCGACTGCGGCGTCGCCATGCTCGGCGACGAGGAAGTCCTGCTTGCCGAAGCCGATGCCATGCTCGCCCGTGCAGGTTCCGTCCATCGCCAGTGCGCGCTCGACGACCTTGCGGTTGAGCGCCTCCGCGCGCGCGATCTCATCCGGACTCTCCGGATCGACCAGGATGACCGTATGGAAGTTGCCGTCCCCGACATGCCCGACGATGGGCGCGATCAGGCCGCTCGCGGCGATGTCCTCGCGTGCGCCGGCGATGCACTCGGCAAGCCGCGAAATCGGCACGCACACGTCGGTGGTGACGCCACGGCAACCGGGACGCAGATTGATCGACGCGAAATACACGTCGTGGCGCGCCGCCCAGAGGCGGCTGCGGTCCTCGGGGCGCGTCGCCCACTCGAAATCCTGGCCGCCGTTCTCGCGTGCGATCTCCTGCACCGTCTGCGCCTGCTCCTCGACGCCCGCCGCGGAGCCATGGAACTCGAAGAACAGCATCGGCGCCTCGCGCAGGCTCGTCTTACTGTAGCGGTTGATCGCCTGCACCGTGAGCGTGTCGAGCAGCTCGATACGCGCCACCGGCACCCCGAGCTGGATCGTCTGGATCACCGTGCGCACCGCGTCATCGACGTCCGGAAACGCGCACACCGCCGCCGACACCGCCTCCGGCAGCGGATGCAGGCGCACCGTGAGCTCCGTGATCAGTCCCAGCGTGCCCTCCGAGCCGACCATCAGCGCCGTCAGGTCGTAGCCCGCCGAAGACTTGCGCGCGCGACCGCCGGTGCGGATCACGCGCCCGTCCGCGAGCACCACCTCCAGCGCCAGCACGTTGTCGCGCATCGTCCCGTAACGCACCGCATTCGTCCCCGAGGCGCGCGTCGAGGCCATTCCCCCGAGGCTCGCATCGGCGCCGGGGTCGACCGGGAAGAACAACCCCGTGCCATGCAGCGCCGCGTTGAGCTGCTTGCGCGTGATGCCGGGCTGGACCACCGCATCCATGTCGTCGCCATGCACGGCCAAGACCCGGTTCATCTGCGAGAAATCGACACTAAGTCCGCCATGCAGCGCGAGCACGTGCCCCTCGAGCGAGCTTCCGACCCCGAAGGGCACGACCGGTACGCGATGCGCGTGGCAAGCGCGCGCGATCTCCACGACCTCCTCGGTCGTGTGCGGCCACACCACGGCGTCCGGCAGCATGTCCGGGAAGTGCGACTCGTCGTGCCCGTGATGCGCACGCACGGCCGCCGCAGTCGAAAAGCGCTCCCCGAAACGGGCGCGCAGCGCCTCGATGAAACTGGCGGGTAGCGGCGTGTGCGATCCGGGGGCGGGATGCGTCATTGCTTCGACTCCATCAAAAGGATGTGCGCCATCTTCCCCCATTTCCATCTCAGGCGGCACGACGCGTCGCCGCATCGCCACCCGTGCCGGCACGCCCGAAGCTTGCCCCGAAAAAAAGTTCAAATGATGTTTGACACGCGCGAAATGATCCCCTATAGTGCGCGTCTCCGTTTGGAGGGGTTCCCGAGCGGTCAAAGGGATCAGACTGTAAATCTGACGGCACTGCCTTCGAAGGTTCGAATCCTTCCCCCTCCACCAGGTTTTCGACTGGCTCGAAATTCGAGTCGGTTAGGGTGTAAAGCGTTTCGTCTGCGTTGTATGCGGGTGTAGCTCAATGGTAGAGCAGAAGCCTTCCAAGCTTATGACGAGGGTTCGATTCCCTTCACCCGCTCCAGGCTTGGTGCGCTAAGGTTTTTACGGAGCCCATGTAGCTCAGTGGTAGAGCACTCCCTTGGTAAGGGAGAGGCCACGTGTTCAATCCACGTCATGGGCACCACGGTTTTTCGTGTTGTTGTGGTCGATCTGTTCGGTCCGGTTTTCTGAATCTGTCAAAGAGGTACTGGCATGGCTAAGGGTAAGTTTGAGCGGACGAAACCGCACGTAAACGTTGGGACGATCGGCCACGTTGACCATGGCAAGACGACCCTGACCGCAGCGATCACGACGATCCTGTCGTCGAAGTTCGGCGGCGAGGCGAAGGCCTACGACCAGATCGACGCGGCACCGGAAGAGAAGGCGCGCGGCATCACGATCAACACCGCGCACGTCGAGTACGAGACCGCCACGCGTCACTACGCCCACGTTGACTGCCCGGGCCACGCCGACTACGTGAAGAACATGATCACCGGCGCCGCGCAGATGGACGGCGCGATCCTGGTCGTGTCGGCCGCTGACGGCCCGATGCCGCAGACCCGCGAGCACATCCTGCTTGCCCGTCAGGTCGGTGTGCCGTACATCATCGTGTTCATGAACAAGTGCGACATGGTCGACGACGAGGAGCTGCTCGAGCTCGTCGAGATGGAAGTGCGCGAGCTGCTGTCGAAGTACGACTTCCCGGGCGACGACATTCCCATCGTCAAGGGCTCCGCGCTCAAGGCGATCGAAGGCGACAAGGGTGATCTGGGCGAAGGCGCCATCATGAAGCTGGCTGAGGCGCTGGACAGCTATATCCCGACCCCGGAGCGCGCGATCGACAAGCCCTTCCTGCTGCCGATCGAAGACGTGTTCTCGATCTCGGGTCGTGGCACCGTCGTGACCGGTCGTGTCGAGCGTGGCATCGTCAAGGTTGGTGAAGAAGTCGAAATCGTCGGCATCAAGCCCACGGTCAAGACCATCTGCACCGGCGTCGAAATGTTCCGCAAGCTGCTCGATCAGGGCCAGGCGGGCGACAACGTCGGCGTGCTGCTGCGCGGCACCAAGCGTGAAGACGTCGAGCGTGGTCAGGTCCTGTGCAAGCCGGGCTCGATCAAGCCGCATACCCACTTCACGGGCGAAGTGTACGTGCTGTCGAAGGAAGAGGGTGGCCGTCATACCCCGTTCTTCAACAACTACCGTCCGCAGTTCTACTTCCGTACGACCGACGTGACCGGTTCGATCGCGCTGCCGGAAGGCACCGAGATGGTCATGCCGGGTGACAACGTGTCGATCACGGTCAAGCTGCTGGCCCCGATCGCTATGGAAGAAGGTCTGCGCTTCGCGATCCGCGAAGGTGGTCGTACCGTTGGTGCCGGTGTCGTCGCCAAGATCATCGAGTAATTGCGGCTGAAAACCGAAGCAATTGCCTGATCGAGGGCGTCCCGCGAGTCGGGGCGCCTTGTAGTCTCTGCTGCAGGGGTATAGCTCAATTGGCAGAGCGTCGGTCTCCAAAACCGAAGGTTGGGGGTTCGATTCCCTCTGCCCCTGCCACTCATTTCCGGGTTTTCAATATCTAGATGGCCGATAAGATCAAGTTCGCGCTGGCTCTCGCCCTGCTCGCAGCCGGCGTGGTCGGCTTTTATCTGCTTTCCGAGCAGGCGATGGTGTTGCGCGTGCTGTCGGTGCTTGCCGGCGTGGCTGCAGGTGCGGCTGTCGCGTGGCAGTCCGAGCCGGGGCGCCGTTTTGGCGAATTCGCGCGCGAGGCGATCACCGAGGCGAAGAAGGTCGTATGGCCTTCGCGCAAGGAAACCGTGCAGACGACCGGAATGGTGTTTGCCTTCGCCGTGGTGATGGCAGTTTTTCTGTGGTTGACCGACAAGAGCCTCGAGTGGGTGCTCTACGACCTGATTCTGGGCTGGAAGTGATCATGACGAAGCGCTGGTACGTGGTGCATGCCTATTCGGGCTTCGAGAAGTCTGTCCAACGCGCGCTCGTCGAGCGCATCGCTCGCGCGGGGATGCAGGATTCCTTCGGGCAGATCCTCGTTCCCGTCGAAGAAGTCATCGAGATGAAGAGCGGCCAGAAGAGCATCTCCGAAAGGAAGTTCTTCCCCGGCTACGTGCTCGTCGAGATGGACATGAACGACGAGAGCTGGCATCTGGTCAAGTCCACGCCCAAGGTTACCGGTTTCGTCGGCGGCACCGCGAACAAGCCCACTCCGATTTCCGAAAAGGAAGTCGAGAAGATCATGCAGCAGATGCAGGAAGGCGTCGACAAGCCCCGTCCGAAGGTGCTGTGGGAGATGGGCGAAGTCGTGCGCGTCAAGGAAGGCCCGTTCACCGACTTCCACGGTTCCGTGGAGGACGTCAATTACGACAAGAGCAAGCTGCGCGTGATGGTGACCATCTTCGGTCGCGCCACGCCGGTCGAGCTGGATTTCAGTCAGGTCGAGAAGACCTGATGCAGGTGGGCCGCAAGGCCCGCAGTTGCCCGCTTCGTGCGGGCGAAAGCGAGGAGCGTCGGCTGCGGCCGGCGCGCTTGTACTCATACTAGGAGCTAGCCGCGATGGCAAAGAAAATCATCGGCTATATCAAGCTGCAAGTGCCAGCTGGTAAGGCCAACCCCAGTCCCCCGATCGGCCCTGCGCTTGGTCAGCGCGGTCTGAACATCATGGAATTCTGCAAGGCGTTCAACGCCAAGACCCAGGGCATGGAGCCCGGTCTGCCGATTCCCGTGGTGATCACCGCGTACGCGGACAAGAGCTTCACCTTCATCATGAAGACCCCGCCTGCGACGGTCCTCATCAAGAAGGCTGCCGGCATCAAGTCCGGTTCGGCCAAGCCGCACACCGACAAGGTCGGTTCGATCACGCGTGCGCAGGTCGAAGAGATCGCCAAGGCCAAGATGCCTGACCTCACCGCTGCGAACATGGACGCCGCCGTGCGTACGATCGCCGGTTCCGCACGCAGCATGGGCATCACGGTGGAGGGTCTCTGATCATGGCTAAGCTTTCGAAACGAGTTCAGGCGCTGCGCGCCAAGGTCGACCGCAACCGCGTCTACCCCGTCGCCGAGGCCCTCACGCTGGTGAAGGAATGTGCGACCGCCAAGTTCGACGAATCGGTCGATATCTCGGTCAACCTCGGCGTCGATGCGCGCAAGTCGGACCAGGTCGTGCGCGGCTCCGTCGTGCTGCCCGCTGGTACCG
Organism: Aromatoleum evansii; assembly: GCF_045689615.1. Taxonomy (NCBI): domain Bacteria; kingdom Pseudomonadati; phylum Pseudomonadota; class Betaproteobacteria; order Rhodocyclales; family Rhodocyclaceae; genus Aromatoleum; species Aromatoleum evansii. The sequence goes on along the minus strand of NZ_CP141259.1, from coordinate 4,782,512 downwards.
GCAAGACCGTGCGCGTGGCCGTGTTCGCCCAGGGCGACAAGGCTGAAGCCGCCCGTGCTGCTGGCGCCGATGTCGTCGGTTTCGACGACCTCGCCGAGCAGGTCAAGGGCGGCACGATCGACTTCGACCTCTGCATCGCCACGCCCGACGCCATGCGCGTCGTCGGCCAGCTGGGCCAGATCCTCGGTCCGCGCGGCCTGATGCCGAACCCGAAGGTCGGTACCGTGACCATGGACGTCACCACCGCGGTCAAGAACGCCAAGGCGGGTCAGGTGCAGTACCGCACCGACAAGGCCGGCATCGTGCATGCCACCATCGGCCGCGCATCGTTCTCGATCGAGGCGCTGCAGCAGAACCTCGGCGCACTCGTCGAGGCTCTGCAGAAGGCCAAGCCTGCCGCATCGAAGGGCGTTTACCTGCGCCGCGTCGCCGTGTCGAGCACCATGGGTGCCGGCGTGCGCGTCGAGCCGTCGAGCATCACTGCAGCCTGATCGGGCTGCACAAAGAACTTTGGGACGCCCCGCGCGCAAGTGCGGGGCGGATCGTCAAAGACCGCAGGTGTGGTCGCTTCGGCGACCGCTTAAGCATCCCCGGATGGCCTGCGCAGACGGTGTGCCCAGAACAGGATTCTGGTCGATTCGTCGGCCGCGCTCCTGATCCAGGTCGCCGTGGGTGCGAACCGCGAATTGCGGTTCGTGTGTGGACTTGAAAGGAGGAAAGACCTGTGGGTCTCAATCTCGATGACAAGAAAGCCGTAGTGGCAGAGGTGTCGGCACAGGTGGCCAACGCTCAGACCATCGCGGTGGCCGAGTATCGCGGCATTGAAGTGGGTGATCTCACTGTGCTGCGCGCGAAGGCCCGCGAAGCTGGCGTTTACCTGCGTGTGCTGAAGAACACCCTGGTGCGCCGTGCGATCGCCGAAACCCCGTTCGCCGGGTTGTCGGATCAGCTGACCGGTCCGCTGATCTATGGCATTTCGGAAGATCCGGTTTCCGCAGCCAAGGTGCTGAACGACTTCGCCAAGGGCAACGACAAGCTGGTGCTCAAGGCCGGTTCCTACGCGGGCAAGACGCTCGACAAGGCCGGCGTGCAGGCGCTCGCGTCGATCCCGAGCCGCGAAGAGTTGCTCGCCACGTTGCTGGGCGTCATGCAGGCGCCGGTTTCCGGCTTCGCTTGCGCGATGGCCGCCCTCGCCAAGAAGCGCGAGGAAGAGGCAGCTGCCTGACCGTTTTCCGAAAAAGTTTCGATTTAGGAGTGATTTGACATGGCTATCAGCAAAGAAGACATCCTCGAAGCCGTTGGCTCGATGACCGTTATGGAACTGAACGACCTCGTGAAGGCGTTCGAAGAGAAGTTCGGCGTGTCGGCTGCCGCGATGGCGGTTGCTGCCCCGGCCGGCGGCGCTGCCGCTGCCGTCGTTGAAGAGAAGACCGAATTCGACGTCGTCCTGCTTGCCGCCGGCGACAAGAAGGTCGAAGTGATCAAGGTCGTCCGCGCCGCCACCGGCCTGGGCCTGAAGGAAGCCAAGGACCTCGTCGATGGCGCCCCGAAGACCGTCAAGGAAGGTGCCCCGAAGGCCGACGCCGAGGCGATCAAGAAGCAGCTCGAAGACGCTGGCGCGAAGGTCGAGATCAAGTAATACCGAGTTGTCTCTCGGGGCTGGCGCTCATCCGGGCGCCAGCCCTTTCGTGCTTTGTAAATCCAAGAAGCCAGAACCCAGCGCGAGATATGGTGTCCACTAGCCTATCGCCTGGCCCGACCTCCTCGGGGCGCTGTGTTCTGTCTCTTTGACGTCCGACCTCTACCCGGAGCATCCATGGCGTATTCCTACACCGAAAAGAAACGTATCCGCAAGAGCTTCGCCAAGCGCGCGGCAGTGCTGAACGTACCTTTCCTCCTCGCCACCCAAATCGAGTCGTTCGCCTCGTTCCTGCAGGCTGAAACGCCGCCGATGACGCGCCTGAACCAGGGTCTGCAGGCCGCTTTCACGTCGATCTTCCCGATCGTCAGCCACAGCGGGAACGCGCGGCTGGAGTTCGTGCAGTACATGCTCGGCGAGCCGGCGTTCGATGTGACCGAGTGCCAGCAGCGCGGCCTGACCTTCGCGTCGCCGCTGCGCGCGCGCGTGCGTCTGGTGATTCTCGATCGCGACGCGCCCAAGGAGACGGTGAAGGAAGTCAAGGAACAGGAAGTGTACATGGGCGAGATTCCGCTCATGACCTCCACCGGGTCGTTCGTCATCAACGGCACCGAGCGCGTCATCGTGTCGCAGCTCCACCGTTCCCCCGGCGTGTTCTTCGAGCACGACCGCGGCAAGACGCACTCTTCGGGCAAGCTGCTGTTCTCGGCGCGCATCATCCCCTACCGTGGCTCCTGGCTCGACTTCGAGTTCGACCCGAAGGACTGCCTGTTCTTCCGCGTTGACCGTCGCCGCAAGATGCCCGCGACCATCCTGCTGCGCGCCATCGGCATGACGCCGGAGCAGATCCTCGAGACCTTCCACGATTTCGACACCTTCCATTTCAAGGGTGAGGAGATCGCGTTCGAACTCGTGCCCGATCGCCTGCGCGGCGATGTCGCGAAGTTCGACATCACCGATACCAGCGGCGGGATCATCGTCGCACGCGACAAGCGCATCACCGCCAAGCACATCCGCGAGCTCGAACAGGCCGGCATCAAGACCATGGTCGTGCCTGAGGACTTCATGCTGGGCCGTATCGTCGCGCGCAACGTCGTCGATCCCGAGACCGGCGAACTGCTCGCACGCGCCAACGACGAGATCACCGAAGACCTCCTCGGCAAGCTGCGCGACGCCGGCGTCAAGGATCTGCAGACGCTGTACGTCAACGACCTCGATCGTGGTCCCTACATCTCGCAGACGCTGCGCATCGACGAGACCGCCGACCAGTGGGCGGCGCGCGTCGCGATCTACCGCATGATGCGTCCGGGCGAGCCGCCCACCGAGGAAGCCGTCGAGGCGCTGTTCCAGGGGCTGTTCTACTCGGAAGAGCGCTACGACCTGTCGTCGGTCGGCCGCATGAAGTTCAATCGCCGCGCCTACCCCGAGAAGATCGAGGACAAGGCGCCGGGCTGGCTCAAGCGCTTCTACGAGACCGTTGGTGCCCGCGGTGAAGAAGGTCCCGCAACGCTGTCCAACGAGGACATCCTCGCGGTGATGAGCGTGCTGGTCGAGCTGCGCAACGGGCGTGGTGAAATCGACGACATCGATCACCTCGGCAACCGGCGCGTGCGTTCGGTCGGCGAACTCGCCGAGAACCAGTTCCGCGCCGGTCTCGTGCGTGTCGAGCGCGCCGTCAAGGAGCGCCTGTCGCAGGCCGAATCCGACAACCTGATGCCGCACGACCTGATCAATGCCAAGCCGATCTCGGCCGCGATCAAGGAGTTCTTCGGGTCCAGCCAGTTGTCGCAGTTCATGGACCAGACCAACCCGCTGTCCGAAATCACGCACAAGCGCCGCGTCTCGGCGCTCGGCCCGGGCGGTCTGACGCGCGAGCGTGCCGGCTTCGAGGTGCGCGACGTGCACCCGACGCACTACGGCCGCGTGTGCCCGATCGAGACGCCGGAAGGTCCGAACATCGGCCTGATCAACTCCCTGGCGGTTTACGCGCAGACCAACCGTCACGGCTTCCTCGAGACGCCGTATCGCAAGGTTGCCGACGGCAAGGTGACCGACCAGATCGATTTCCTGTCGGCGATCGAGGAAGGCCAGTACGTGATCGCCCAGGCGAACGCCGATATCGGCGATGACGGCACCCTGCAGGGCGACCTGGTTTCGTGCCGTCACAAGGGTGAATTCACGCTGGCGACTTCCGACCAGGTCCAGTACATGGACGTCGCGCCGGGGCAGATCGTGTCCGTTGCGGCCTCGCTGATCCCGTTCCTCGAGCACGACGACGCGAACCGTGCGCTGATGGGCGCGAACATGCAGCGTCAGGCCGTGCCCTGCCTGCGTCCGGAGAAGCCGCTGGTCGGCACCGGCATAGAGCGCACCGTGGCGGTCGACTCGGGTACGGCCGTGCAGGCAAGGCGTGGCGGCGTGGTCGACTACGTCGACGCCAACCGGATCGTGGTGCGTGTCAATGACGACGAAACCCTCGCGGGCGAAGTCGGCGTCGACATCTACAACATGATCAAGTACACGCGTTCGAACCAGAACACCAACATCAACCAGCGTCCGATCGTGAAGGTCGGCGACCTCATCGGCAAGGGCGACGTCATCGCCGACGGCGCCTCGACCGACCTCGGCGAGCTCGCGCTCGGCCAGAACATGCTGGTCGCTTTCATGCCGTGGAACGGCTACAACTTCGAGGACTCGATCCTCATCTCCGAGCGCGTCGTCGCCGAGGACCGCTTCACCTCGATCCACATCGAGGAGCTGACCGTCGTTGCGCGCGACACCAAGCTCGGGCCCGAAGAGATCACGCGCGACATCGCATCGCTCGGTGAAGCACAGCTGTCGCGCCTGGACGAGTCGGGCATCGTGTACATCGGTGCCGAAGTGGATGCCGGCGACGTGCTGGTCGGCAAGGTCACGCCCAAGGGCGAAACCCAGCTGACCCCCGAAGAGAAGCTGCTGCGTGCGATCTTCGGCGAGAAGGCTTCCGACGTTAAGGACACCTCGCTGCGCGTGCCGTCCGGCATGAACGGCACCGTCATCGACGTGCAGGTGTTCACCCGCGAGGGCATCGAGCGTGACAAGCGCGCGCAGTCGATCATCGACGACATGCTGCGCAGCTTCAAGACCGACCTTGCCGACCAGATGCGCATCGTCGAGCGCGATGCGTTCGCGCGTATCCGCCGCCTGATCACCGGCCAGAAGGCCAATGGCGGACCGAAGAAGCTCGCCAAGGGGGCCGAGATCACCGCCGAGTACCTCGATTCGCTCGAGTTCTACCACTGGTTCGACATCCGCATGGCGGACGAAGAGCTGGCGACCCAGCTCGAAGCGGTGCGCGAGGGCCTGGAAAAGACGCGCAAGGACTTCGAGCAGGCATTCGAGATCAAGAAGAAGAAGCTCACCCAGGGCGACGAACTGCCCCCGGGCGTGCAGAAGATGGTCAAGGTCTACCTCGCCGTGAAGCGTCGCCTGCAGCCGGGTGACAAGATGGCGGGTCGTCACGGTAACAAGGGTGTGGTGTCGCGCATTGTCCCGGTCGAGGACATGCCGCACATGGCCGACGGCACGCCGGTCGATATCGTGCTGAACCCGCTGGGCGTTCCGTCGCGTATGAACATCGGCCAGATCCTCGAGACCCATCTCGGCTGGGCCGCAAAGGCACTCGGCAACCGGATCGGGCAGATGGTGCGTGCGAACACCGCGGCCGCGGAGATTCGCGATCTGCTCGAGCAGGTCTACAACACCAAGGGCCATCCCGAGGACCTCGCCAGCCTCGACGACAAGGAAGTCGTCGAACTCGCCACGAACCTGAGCAAGGGCGTGCCGTTCGCGACCCCGGTGTTCGATGGCGCGAAGGAAGAGGAGATCGAGGCCATGTTCGCCCTCGCGGGCATCGAGTCCGGCGGGCAGGTCACGCTGTTCGACGGTCGTACCGGCGAAGCCTTCGACCGCAAGGTGACGGTCGGCTACAAGCACGTGCTGAAGCTGCACCACCTCGTCGATGACAAGATGCACGCACGCTCGACCGGCCCGTACTCCCTCGTTACCCAGCAGCCGCTGGGCGGCAAGGCGCAGTTCGGTGGCCAGCGCTTCGGTGAAATGGAAGTGTGGGCGCTCGAGGCCTACGGTGCGGCCTACACGCTGCAGGAAATGCTCACCGTGAAGTCCGACGACGTCACCGGCCGTACCAAGGTGTACGAAAGCATCGTCAAGGGCGAGCACAAGATCGACGCCGGCATGCCCGAGTCCTTCAACGTGCTGGTGAAGGAAATCCGCTCGCTCGCGATCGACATCGATCTCGACACGTACTGAACCGGGTGAATGCCCACGAAGCCACCCGGACGGAGTGATTTATGAAAAGCCTGCTCGCTGACCTGTTCAAGCAAACCCTGCCGAACGAAGACCAGTTCGACGCAATCACCATCGGCCTCGCATCGCCGGACAAGATCCGCTCGTGGTCCTACGGCGAGGTCAAGAAGCCCGAGACCATCAACTACCGCACCTTCAAGCCCGAGCGCGACGGCCTGTTCTGCGCCAAGATCTTCGGGCCGGTGAAGGATTACGAATGCCTGTGCGGCAAGTACAAGCGTCTCAAGCATCGCGGCGTGATCTGCGAGAAGTGCGGCGTCGAGGTGACGCTGTCGAAGGTGCGCCGCGAGCGCATGGCGCACATCGAACTCGCGAGCCCGACCGCGCACATCTGGTTCCTGAAGAGTCTTCCCAGCCGCCTCGGCATGGTGCTCGACATGACCCTGCGCGACATCGAGCGCGTGCTGTACTTCGAAGCCTTCGTCGTCGTCGAGCCCGGCATGACCCCGCTCAACCGCGCCCAACTGCTCACCGAGGACGACTACCTCGCCAAGGTCGAGGAGTACGGTGACGAGTTCGACGCGCTTATGGGTGCCGAGGGTATCCGCGGCCTGCTGCGTACGCTCGATGTCCAGCTCGAGATCGAGAAGCTGCGCGGCGACCTCGAGACGACCAACTCGGAAGCCAAGATCAAGAAGTTCTCCAAGCGCTTGAAGGTGCTCGAGGCCTTCCAGCAGTCGGGCATCAAACCCGAATGGATGATTCTCGAGGTTCTGCCGGTGCTGCCGCCGGACCTGCGTCCGCTCGTGCCGCTGGACGGTGGCCGCTTCGCGACCTCCGACCTCAACGACCTGTATCGCCGCGTCATCAACCGCAACAACCGCCTCAAGCGCCTGCTCGAGCTCAAGGCGCCCGAGATCATCGTGCGCAACGAAAAGCGCATGCTGCAGGAAGCCGTCGACTCGCTGCTCGACAACGGCCGCCGCGGCAAGGCGATGACCGGTGCGAACAAGCGTCCGCTGAAGTCCCTTGCCGACATGATCAAGGGCAAGGGCGGCCGCTTCCGTCAGAACCTGCTGGGCAAGCGCGTCGACTACTCGGGCCGTTCGGTCATCGTGGTCGGCCCGCAGCTCAAGCTGCATCAGTGCGGCCTGCCGAAGCTGATGGCGCTCGAGCTGTTCAAGCCCTTCATCTTCAACAAGCTGGAGCTGATGGGGCTGGCGACGACCATCAAGCAGGCGAAGAAGATGGTCGAAAGCCAGGAACCGGTGGTGTGGGACATTCTCGAAGAGGTGATCCGCGAGCATCCGGTCATGCTGAACCGCGCGCCGACCCTGCACCGCCTCGGTATCCAGGCCTTCGAGCCGGTGCTGATCGAGGGCAAGGCGATCCAGTTGCATCCGCTCGTCTGCGTCGCGTTCAACGCCGACTTCGACGGTGACCAGATGGCCGTCCACGTACCGCTGTCGCTCGAGGCGCAGATGGAAGCGCGCACGCTGATGCTGGCGTCGAACAATGTGCTCTCGCCCGCCAACGGCGAACCGATCATCGTGCCCTCGCAGGACATCGTTCTCGGTCTCTATTACGCCACCCGTGAAGGCGTGAACGCGCTGGGCGAGGGCATGGCGCTGTCGGATGTCGGCGAACTCAAGCGCGCCTACGAGTCCAAGCAGCTCTCCCTGCATGCCCGCGTGTCGGTGCGCCTGAAGGAAATCGAAGTCGGCGCCGACGGCGAGCGCCGCGAGAAGATCACCCGCTACAACACCACTGCGGGCCGCGCGATGCTGTCGGAAATCCTGCCGCCCGGACTGCCGTTCAGCGTGATCGATAAGCCGCTGAAGAAGAAGGAAATCTCGAAGCTCATCAACGCGTCGTTCCGTCGCTGCGGCCTGAAGGAGACGGTCGTGTTCGCGGACAAGCTGATGCAGTTCGGCTTCCGTCTTGCGACCCGTGCCGGCATCTCGATCGCGGTCAAGGACATGCTCGTGCCGACCCTGAAGGACTCGCTGATCCACGCGGCCGAGCAGGAGGTCAAGGAGATTGCCCGCCAGTACACCTCGGGTCTCGTGACGGACGGTGAGCGCTACAACAAGGTCGTCGATATCTGGGGCCGTGCCGGCGACCAGGTGGCCAAGGCGATGATGGACCAGCTCGGCCAGGAAGATGTCGTCAATCGCAAGGGCGATACGGTCAAGCAGGAGTCCTTCAACTCCATCTACATGATGGCGGACTCGGGAGCGCGCGGTTCCGCTGCGCAGATCCGTCAGCTCGCCGGCATGCGCGGCCTGATGGCGAAGCCGGACGGCTCGATTATCGAGACGCCGATCACGACCAACTTCCGCGAAGGCCTGAACGTTCTGCAGTACTTCATCTCGACGCACGGTGCCCGTAAGGGTCTGGCCGACACCGCGCTGAAGACCGCTAACTCCGGTTACCTGACGCGTCGTCTGGTCGACGTCACCCAGGATCTGGTCGTCACCGAAGACGATTGCGGCACGCGCGACGGCTTCGTGATGAAGGCGCTCATCGAGGGCGGTGAAGTCATCGAGCCGCTGCGTGAGCGTATCCTCGGCCGCGTTTGCGCCGAAGATGTCGTGAATCCCGACTCGCAGGAGACGGTGATCGAAGCGGGCACGCTGCTCGACGAGAATGCCGTCGATCTCATCGAGAGCCTCGGCATCGACGAGGTGAAGGTTCGCACCGCGCTGACCTGCGAAACGCGCTACGGCCTGTGTGGCAAGTGCTACGGTCGCGATCTGGGTCGCGGAAACCTCGTGAACGTCGGCGAGGCGGTGGGTGTCATCGCCGCTCAGTCGATCGGCGAGCCGGGCACCCAGCTTACGATGCGTACCTTCCACGTGGGTGGTGCGGCGTCGCGGGCCGCAGCAGCCAGCGGCGTCGAGTCGAAGTCGGCCGGTACCGTCCGTTTCGCGGGCAACATGCGCTACGTTTCGAATGCTAAGGGCGAGAAAGTCATCATCGCCCGCTCCGCGGAGATCGTCGTTGCCGACGACATGGGGCGCGAGCGCGAGCGGCACAAGCTGCCGTACGGCGCGACCCTGCTCGTCGACGATGGCGGCACGATCAAGGCCGGCGTCATGCTCGCGACCTGGGATCCGCACACCCGTCCGATCGTCACGGAATACTCCGGTACCGTGAAGTTCGAGAACGTCGAGGAAGGCGTCACCGTCGCGAAGCAGATCGACGAAGTGACGGGCTTGTCGACCCTCGTCGTGATCGACGGCAAGCGCAAGGCGGGTTCCTCGTCCAAGGGCGTGCGCCCGCAGGTCAAGCTCCTCGACGAAAACGGCGAGGAAGTGAAGATCGCCGGCACCGACCATTCCGTGGCGATCACCTTCCAGGTCGGCTCGCTGATCACCGTCAAGGACGGCCAGATCATCGGCGTCGGCGACATTCTCGCCCGTATTCCCCAGGAATCGGCAAAGACCCGCGACATTACCGGCGGTCTGCCGCGTGTGGCGGAACTCTTCGAAGCCCGTCCGCCGAAGGATGCCGGCGTGCTCGCCGAATACACGGGTACCGTGTCGTTCGGCAAGGACACCAAGGGCAAGCAGCGTCTCGTGATCACCGAAGCCGATGGCACGGCGCACGAGTTCCTGATCCCGAAGGACAAGCACGTGATGGTGCACGATGGCCAGGTCGTCAATAAGGGCGAACTGATCGTCGATGGTCCGGCGGACCCGCACGACATCCTGCGCCTGCAGGGGATCGAGGCGCTGGCGCGCTACATCATCGACGAAGTCCAGGACGTGTATCGTCTGCAGGGCGTGAAGATCAACGACAAGCACATCGAGGTCATCGTTCGTCAGATGCTGCGTCGCGTGGTCATTACCGACGCGGGCGATACCAAGTTCATCCGCGAGGAGCAGGTGGAACGGTCGGAAGTGCTCGACGAAAACGACCGCGTGGAAGGCGAAAGCAAACTCCCGGCGCAGTACCAGAACGTCCTGCTGGGTATCACGAAGGCTTCGCTGTCGACCGATTCGTTCATCTCCGCCGCGTCGTTCCAGGAGACGACGCGCGTGCTGACCGAAGCGGCCATCATGGGCAAGCGTGACGAACTGCGCGGGCTCAAGGAAAACGTCATCGTCGGCCGGCTCATTCCCGCCGGTACCGGCATGGCGTACCACCGCAACCGCCGGGCGCAGTCGGCGGGCGAGGATCTCGCAGCCGAGCATGCATGGGCGGCGATGCAGGAACAACCGTCGGAAGTGCCCGACGGCGTCTCGCAAGATGTGCAAGCCGGTTGACTTTTGCCGGCTTGTCGGGATAACATCCGGCCTCTTTTTGTGGACTGACCAATCGTAGTCAGCCTCAGCCGGAATCAACCGCCCGGGGCGGCCTTTGGGCCCGTCCCGGTATAATGGAAAATTCTCAAGCTATGCCAACAATTAATCAGCTCGTCCGCAAGCCCCGGCAACTTGCAGTCGTCAAGAGCAAAGTGCCGGCGCTCGATGCATGTCCGCAGAAGCGCGGCGTCTGCACTCGCGTCTATACCACCACGCCGAAGAAGCCGAACTCCGCGCTGCGTAAGGTCGCGAAGGTTCGCCTGACCAACGGCTTCGAGGTCATCTCGTACATCGGTGGTGAGGGCCACAACCTCCAGGAGCACTCGGTGGTCCTGATTCGTGGTGGTCGTGTGAAGGACTTGCCGGGTGTGCGCTATCACATCGTGCGCGGTTCGCTGGACCTGCAGGGCGTCAAGGATCGCAAGCAGTCGCGCTCGAAGTATGGCGCCAAGCGTCCGAAGAAATCCTAATTGTCGGCATTCAGAAATAGCTAGAGGTTGTCATGCCCCGTCGTCGCGAAGTACCCAAGCGTGAAATTCTGCCGGATCCGAAGTTCGGCTCGCAGGACGTTTCCAAGTTCATCAATGTGATCATGCAGTCCGGCAAGAAATCGGTTGCCGAGCGCATTGTCTATGGTGCTTTCGAGCACATCTCGGGCAAGGCCGGGAAGGACCCGCTGGAGGTCTTCTCGTCGGCGGTTGCGAACGTCAAGCCGGTGGTCGAGGTCAAGAGCCGTCGCGTTGGTGGTGCAAACTACCAGGTTCCGGTCGAAGTGCGTCCGTCTCGCCGTATGGCGCTGTCGATGCGCTGGCTGCGCGAAGCTGCGCGCAAGCGTGCCGAGAAGTCGATGGCCCAGCGTCTCGCCGGCGAACTTCTCGAGGCCGCCGAAGGTCGTGGCGCCGCGATGAAGAAGCGCGAGGAAGTGCATCGCATGGCCGAGGCAAACAAGGCCTTCTCGCACTACCGCTTCTAAGCAGATTCGGATGGCGGTTAATCGGGCCCTGGCAAGGGCTCGATTGTTTTGTAACAAGACACTTGGACTTTCGCGCCTGGCGCGAATTCTGGAAGGCAGGATAAACCGTGGCTCGCAAGACTCCCATTGAGCGCTACCGCAACATCGGTATCTCCGCTCACATCGACGCCGGCAAGACAACGACGACCGAGCGCATTCTTTATTACACCGGTGTGAACCACAAGATCGGTGAAGTTCATGATGGCGCTGCGACCATGGACTGGATGGAGCAGGAGCAGGAGCGGGGTATCACCATCACCTCGGCCGCGACGACCTGCTTCTGGAAGGGCATGGACCTGTCGTTCCCCGAGCACCGCTTCAACATCATCGACACCCCGGGACACGTGGATTTCACGATCGAGGTCGAGCGCTCGATGCGCGTCCTCGATGGTGCGTGCATGGTCTACTGCGCTGTCGGTGGTGTTCAGCCGCAGTCCGAGACCGTGTGGCGCCAGGCGACCAAGTACAAGGTGCCGCGTCTCGCGTTCGTGAACAAGATGGATCGCCAGGGTGCGAACTTCTTCAAGGTGTACGAGCAGATGCGTACCCGCCTGAAGGCGAACCCGGTGCCCATCGTGATTCCGATTGGCGCCGAAGAGTCGTTCGCGGGTGTCGTCGACCTCGCTCGGATGAAGGCGATCTACTGGGATGAAGCCAGCCAGGGCATGAAGTTCGAGTACCGCGACATTCCGCCTGAGCTGCAGGCTGATGCCGAAGAGTGGCGTGAGAAGATGGTCGAAGCGGCTGCCGAGGCCAGCGAGGAGCTCATGAACGAGTACCTCGAGAATGGCGATCTGTCGGTCGAGAAGATCAATGCCGGTCTGCGTCAGCGCACCATCGCGTGCGAGATTCAGCCGATGCTGTGCGGCACCGCGTTCAAGAACAAGGGCGTGCAGCGCATGCTCGACGCGGTTATCGAGCTGCTGCCGTCGCCGGTCGACATTCCGCCGGTTGCAGGCACTGATGACGACGAAAAGCCGGTCGTGCGCAAGGCGGATGACTCCGAGAAGTTCTCGGCGCTGGCGTTCAAGCTGATGACCGACCCGTTCGTCGGCCAGCTGACCTTCGTGCGCGTGTACTCCGGTGTTCTGCAGTCGGGCGAGACCGTGCTGAACTCGGTCAAGGGCAAGAAGGAGCGCATCGGTCGCATCCTGCAGATGCACGCCAACGAGCGCCACGAGATCAAGGAAGTGCTCGCCGGCGACATCGCTGCGTGCGTGGGCCTGAAGGAAGTGACCACGGGTGAAACCCTGTGCGACCCGAGCGCGCCGATCATCCTCGAGCGCATGGTCTTCCCGGATCCCGTGATTCACGTCGCGGTCGAGCCGAAGACCAAGGGTGACCAGGAAAAGATGGGTATCGCGCTGGGCCGTCTGGCTGCAGAAGACCCGTCCTTCCGTGTCCGTACCGACGAGGAGTCGGGCCAGACCATCATCTCGGGGATGGGCGAGCTGCACCTCGAGATCATCGTCGATCGCATGAAGCGCGAATTCAACGTCGAGGCGAACGTCGGCGCGCCGCAGGTGGCATATCGCGAGGCGATCCGCAAGGCGGTCGAGCAGGAAGGCAAGTTCGTCAAGCAGTCCGGTGGTCGTGGCCAGTTCGGTCACGTCTGGATCAAGCTCGAGCCGAACGAAGCCGGCAAGGGCTACGAATTTGTGGATGCGATCAAGGGTGGTGTGGTTCCGCGTGAATACATCCCGGCGGTCGACAAGGGTTTGCAGGAAACCCTCCCGAACGGCGTGCTGGCCGGCTTCCCGGTCGTCGACGTGAAGGTCACGCTGTTCGATGGCTCGTACCACGACGTCGATTCGAACGAAAACGCGTTCAAGATGGCGGCGTCGATGGCGTTCAAGGACGCGATGCGCAAGGCCAGCCCGGTTCTGCTGGAGCCGATGATGGCGGTTGTGGTCGAGACCCCCGAGGACTACATGGGTAACGTCATGGGCGACCTGTCCGGCCGTCGCGGCATCGTGCAGGGCATGGATGATCTGCCCGGCGGGATGAAGGAAGTGAAGGCAGAGGTTCCGCTGGCCGAGATGTTCGGTTATGCCACCCAGCTGCGTTCGCTGTCGCAGGGGCGCGCGACCTACTCGATGGAATTCAAGCACTACTCCGAGGCGCCCAAGAGCGTTGCGGAGGCAGTGATCAGCAATCGTAGCAAGTAACAGAACTCAAGCGAGGATTCTCACAATGGCTAAAGGCAAGTTTGAGCGGACGAAACCGCACGTAAACGTTGGGACGATCGGCCACGTTGACCATGGCAAGACGACCCTGACCGCAGCGATCACGACGATCCTGTCGTCGAAGTTTGGCGGCGAGGCGAAGGCCTACGACCAGATCGACGCGGCACCGGAAGAGAAGGCGCGCGGCATCACGATCAACACCGCGCACGTCGAGTACGAGACCGCCACGCGTCACTACGCCCACGTTGATTGCCCGGGCCACGCCGACTACGTGAAGAACATGATCACCGGCGCCGCGCAGATGGACGGCGCGATCCTGGTCGTGTCGGCCGCTGACGGCCCGATGCCGCAGACCCGCGAGCACATCCTGCTTGCCCGTCAGGTCGGCGTGCCGTACATCATCGTGTTCATGAACAAGTGCGACATGGTCGACGACGCCGAGCTGCTCGAGCTCGTCGAGATGGAAGTGCGCGAGCTGCTGTCGAAGTACGACTTCCCGGGCGACGACATCCCCATCGTCAAGGGCTCCGCGCTCAAGGCGATCGAAGGCGACAAGGGCGATCTGGGCGAAGGCGCGATCATGAAGCTGGCCGAGGCACTCGACAGCTACATCCCGACGCCCGAGCGCGCGATCGACAAGCCCTTCCTGCTGCCGATCGAAGACGTGTTCTCGATCTCGGGTCGTGGCACCGTCGTCACGGGTCGTGTCGAGCGCGGCATCGTCAAGGTTGGCGAGGAAGTCGAAATCGTCGGCATCAAGCCCACGGTCAAGACCATCTGCACCGGCGTCGAAATGTTCCGCAAGCTGCTCGACCAGGGTCAGGCGGGCGACAACGTCGGCGTGCTGCTGCGCGGCACCAAGCGTGAAGACGTCGAGCGTGGTCAGGTCCTGTGCAAGCCGGGCTCGATCAAGCCGCATACCCACTTCACGGGCGAAGTGTACGTGCTGTCGAAGGAAGAGGGTGGCCGTCACACCCCGTTCTTCAACAACTACCGTCCGCAGTTCTACTTCCGTACGACCGACGTGACCGGTTCGATCGCGCTGCCGGAAGGCACCGAGATGGTCATGCCGGGTGACAACGTGTCGATCACGGTCAAGCTGCTGGCCCCGATCGCCATGGAAGAAGGTCTGCGCTTCGCGATCCGCGAAGGTGGTCGCACCGTTGGCGCCGGTGTCGTCGCCAAGATCATCGAGTAATTTTCTCGCTCAACATCCCCGGGGCGAGTGCCCCGGGGTTTTTGCTCTTTTAAGGACTGCAACATGCAAAACCAGAAGATTCGTATCCGCCTCAAGGCTTTCGACTACCGTCTGATCGATCAGTCGGCGCTCGAGATCGTCGACACCGCGAAGCGTACCGGTGCCGTCGTTCGCGGTCCTGTGCCGCTGCCGACCCGGATCGAGCGCTTCGACCTTCTGCGTTCGCCGCACGTCAACAAGACTTCGCGCGACCAGTTCGAAATCCGCACGCACCAGCGCCTGATGGACATCATCGATCCGACCGACAAGACCGTCGATGCGCTGATGAAGTTGGACCTGCCGGCCGGTGTCGACGTCGAGATCAAGCTGCAGTAAGTCTTCCGCCCTTGCGGAGTGTCAAAAAAGGCCGGTATAATCCGGCCTTTGCGCCTTTTGGTGCAATTCATGTGATAGGGCCCGGTCAATCGTAACCGGGGATCAGGAGAAAAAAATGAGTCTAGGCCTTGTAGGACGCAAGGTTGGCATGACTCGCATTTTTGCCGAGGACGGTCGTAGTGTCCCGGTGACGGTGCTTGACGTTGCCAATAATCGCGTTACCCAAGTCAAGACGCCTGAAAGCGACGGCTATGCCGCGGTTCAGGTGGCTTTCGGCAAGCGCCGTGCGAGTCGCGTCAATAAGGCGCTCGCCGGGCATCTCGCCAAGGCTGGCGTCGAAGCCGGTCACACCCTTCGCGAATTCACTGTCGAGCCGGCACAGCTGGCTAGCCTGAAGGCAGGCGACGTGATCAGCGTGGAGCTCTTTGCGGTCGGTCAGAAGGTCGATGTGACCGGTACCTCGATCGGCAAGGGCTTCTCGGGTGTCATCAAGCGTCACAACTTCTCGTCGAACCGTGCCTCGCACGGTAACTCGGTGTCGCACAACACGCCGGGTTCGATCGGTATGGCGCAGGATCCGGGTCGCGTTTTCCCGGGCAAGCGCATGGCCGGCCAGTACGGCAATGTGACCCGCACGACGCAGAGTCTCGAAGTGGTCCGCGTCGATGTCGAGCGTCAGTTGCTCCTGGTCAAGGGGGCTGTGCCGGGTTCGAAGGGCGGCGACGTGATCGTCCGTCCGGCCGTCAAGGCCCGTGGCTGAGCGAGGACGTGATGGAACTTAAAGTATTGAACGATCAGGGTGTGCAGGCGGCGACGCTGCAGGCTTCTGACGCGCTCTTCGGGCGCGACTATAACGAGGCGCTGATCCACCAGGTCGTCGTTGCCTACATGGCGAACGCACGCTCGGGTAATCGTGCGCAGAAGGGGCGTTCCGAGGTCCAGAAGTCGACCCGCAAGCCGTGGCGTCAGAAGGGTACGGGTCGTGCTCGTGCCGGTATGGCGTCGAGCCCGTTGTGGCGCGGTGGTGGTCGTATCTTCCCGAATTCCCCGGAAGAGAATTTCTCGCAGAAGCTGAACCGCAAGATGTATCGCGCCGGCGTTGCTTCGATCCTGTCCCAGTTGGCGCGCGAAGACCGTCTGGCTGTGGTCGAGAATTTCAGTGTCGAGGCGCCGAAGACCAAGCTTCTGTCGCAGAAGCTGAAGGGCATGGGGCTGGATTCCGTGTTGGTGATCACGGATCAGTTCGATGAGAACCTGTTCCTGTCGTCGCGTAACCTGCACAAGGTGCTGGTGCTCGAGGTCAGCGAGACGGATCCGGTGGCTCTGGTTCACTACGATCGCGTGATCGTGACCAAGGGTGCGCTGGCCAAGATGGAGGAGGCCTGGCAATGAGCGGATTTAGCCAAGAGCGTCTGATGCAGGTGCTGCTCGCGCCCCAGATCTCCGAAAAGGCGACCTTTATCGCCGACAAGAACGAGCAGGTTGTCTTCAAGGTCGCCTCGTGCGCGACCAAGCCCGAGGTCAAGGCTGCGGTCGAGTTGCTCTTCAAGGTCGAGGTCAAGTCGGTCCAGATCGCGAACGTCAAGGGCAAGGTCAAGCGCTTCGGCAAGACGATGGGTCGCCGGAAGGGCTGGAAGAAGGCATTCGTTTGCCTCAAGCCTGGCCAGGAAATCAACTTCGCGGCCGGGGAGTAATAGTCATGGCACTGGTAAAACTCAAGCCTACGTCTGCCGGCCGTCGCGCGATGGTCAAGGTGGTGAATGCGGATCTCTACAAGGGTCGTCCGCTCGCATCGCTGGTCGAGAAGCAGTCGAAGAACGCCGGCCGTAACAACAACGGCCACATCACCGTTCGGCACAAGGGTGGCGGTCACAAGCAGCATTACCGCCTCGTTGATTTTCGTCGCAACAAGGATGGTATCGCTGCGCGCGTCGAGCGCATCGAGTACGATCCGAACCGTTCGGCGAACATCGCCCTCGTCTGCTACGCCGACGGCGAGCGTGCATACATCATCGCCCCCAAGGGTCTGGAAGTCGGTGCTCAGGTGATGAGCGGTGCCGAGGCTCCGATCAAGCCGGGCAATGTCCTGCCGATCCGCAACATTCCTGTCGGCTCGACGATTCACTGCGTCGAGATGATGCCGGGGAAGGGTGCGCAGATCGCGCGCGCCGCCGGCACTTCGGTGCAACTCCTGGCGCGTGAAGGCGCCTATGCCCAGATTCGTCTGCGCTCGGGCGAGGTTCGCCGCGTGCATGTCGAGTGCCGTGCCGCGATCGGCGTGGTGGGCAACGAAGAGCATGGTCTGCGCAAGATCGGCAAGGCCGGTGCAAACCGCTGGCGTGGTATCCGCCCGACCGTTCGCGGTGTGGCGATGAACCCGGTTGATCACCCGCACGGCGGCGGCGAAGGCCGTACCGGCGAGGGCGGCGTTCCGCGCAGCCCGTGGGGTCAGCCTGCGAAGGGTTATCGCACGCGCAGCAACAAGCGCACCGATACCATGATCGTGCAGCGTCGTCACAAGCGTTAAGGGGTAACAGATGGCACGTTCAATCAAAAAAGGCCCGTTTGTCGACGCGCACCTCCTGAAGAAGGTCGACGCCGTTCGGGCGAGCAACGACAAGCGTCCGATCAAGACGTGGTCGCGCCGTTCCACGGTGCTGCCTGACTTCGTCGGTCTCACGATCGCGGTGCATAACGGCCGCCAGCACGTTCCGGTGTTTGTCTCCGAGAACATGGTCGGCCACAAGCTGGGCGAGTTCGCGCTGACCCGTACGTTCAAGGGTCATGCCGCGAGCAAGAAGGCGAAGAGGTAAGGAGTCACCATGGAAACCAAAGCAATCCTCCGCGGTGTTCGCCTGTCGGCCCAGAAGGGCCGGCTGGTTGCGGACCAAGTGCGGGGCAAGCCGGTTGATCAGGCCCTGAACATTCTCGCCTTCTCGCCGAAGAAGGGTGCGCAGATCATCCGCAAGGTCGTCGAGTCGGCGATCGCGAACGCCGAACACAACGATGGCGCAGACATCGACACCCTCAAGGTGAAGACGATCTACGTCGAGGAAGGTACGTCGCTGAAGCGGTTTACGGCGCGGGCAAAGGGGCGTGGCAATCGCATCCTGAAGCCGACCTGCCATGTCTACGTGACCGTCGGGGAGTAAGGGGTAAATATGGGTCAGAAAATTCATCCGACCGGATTCCGTCTGGCGGTCACCCGTGACTGGAGCTCGCGCTGGTTCGCTTCGAGCCGCGACTACTCCAAGATGCTGCACGAGGACATCAAGGTCCGCGACTTTCTGAAGAAGAAGCTCGCGCACGCGTCGGTTGGTCGCATCGTGATCGAGCGCCCGGCCAAGAACGCGCGAATCACCTTGTTCAGCGCGCGTCCCGGTGTCGTCATCGGCAAGAAGGGCGAAGACATCGAGCTGCTGAAGCGCGAACTGCAGAAGATCATGGGCGTGCCGGTGCACGTCAATATCGAGGAAGTTCGCAAGCCCGAAGTGGACGCGAAGCTCATCGCCGATTCGATCGCCCAGCAGCTCGAGAAGCGCATCATGTTCCGTCGTGCGATGAAGCGCGCGATGCAGAACGCCATGCGCCTCGGTGCCCAGGGAATCAAGATCATGAGCGCGGGCCGTCTGAACGGGGCCGAAATTGCCCGTACCGAGTGGTATCGCGAGGGCCGTGTGCCGCTGCATACGCTGCGTGCCGACATCGACTACGGTGTTTCCGAAGCGAGCACCACGTACGGCATCATCGGCATCAAGGTCTGGGTTTACAAGGGCGAGATGCTGGGCCGCAACGAGCGTCCGGTGGTCGTCGAGAATGAAAACGAGGCTCGCCGTGGCCGTCGCGGTGCGCCGCGCGGTGCCGAAGGTGGCGAGGGCCGTCCCGGTCGCCGTCCCGCTCGTCGCGGTGGTGCTGAGGGCCAGGCCAAGCAGCCGCAAGAAAGCAGGGGTGAATGATGCTTCAGCCGACGAGAAGGAAATACCGTAAGGAGCAGAAGGGCCGCAACACCGGCGTGGCAACGCGCGGTGCGAAGGTCAGCTTCGGCGAATTCGGTCTCAAGGCAATCGGCCGTGGTCGGCTGACTGCCCGACAGATCGAATCGGCACGACGTGCGATGACGCGCCACATCAAGCGGGGCGGTCGCATCTGGATCCGGATTTTCCCGGACAAGCCGATCTCGAAGAAGCCTGCCGAAGTCCGTATGGGTAACGGCAAGGGCAACCCGGAATACTGGGTCGCCGAGATTCAGCCCGGCAAGGTGCTGTACGAGATGGATGGTGTCGATGAGGCGTTGGCGCGCGAAGCGTTCCGCCTTGCAGCTGCGAAGCTGCCGCTCGAGACCGTGTTTGTTCACCGTCAACTGGGGTGATCATGAAAGCGAGCGAACTCCGCGCAAAGAGCGTCGGTGAACTGAATCAGGAAGTGCTTGAGCTGCTGAAGGCGCAGTTCTCGCTGCGTATGCAGCTTGCAACTCAGCAACTCGGCAACACGAGCCAACTCGGGAAGGTGCGCCGCGACATCGCGCGTGTGCGCACCGTTCTGCGTGAAAAGGCAGGGCAGAAATGAGCGAACAAATCGAAAAGGTGCGTCGCGCCCTCGTCGGCCGTGTCGTCAGCGACAAGATGCAGAACACGGTCACCGTGTTGGTCGAGCGTCGCGTCAAGCACGAGCTGTATGGGAAGGTGATTACGCGTTCGGCCAAGTACCACGCGCACGTCGAGGGCGGCCTTGCCGCCGCCGGCGACCTGGTTGAAATCGAGGAATGCCGTCCGATTTCCAAGACCAAGTCCTGGCGTGTCGCGAAGGTGCTTGAAAAAGCGCGCGTAATCTAAGCAGAGTACGGGCTACTGCTGTGGACAGCTTGGCAGGTAACTGCCAGGCTGTTATAATTTTATTTCTTTGCTTTTCGCTCTTCGGGGCTCCCTACCCGTACGGGTTCCAAGACTGACCGCTGTAGCGGGGCAAGTTGGAGATAAATTCATGATTCAAATGCAGTCCATTCTGGACGTCGCCGACAATACTGGCGCGCGTTCGGTGATGTGCATCAAGGTCCTTGGTGGTTCCAAGCGTCGCTATGCCAGCATCGGCGACATCATCAAGGTTACCGTGAAGGACGCAGCGCCGAGGGGTCGCGTCAAGAAGGGCGACATCTACAGTGCCGTTGTTGTGCGCACCGCGAAGGGTGTGCGTCGTCCCGACGGCTCCCTGGTGAAGTTTGATGGCAATGCGGCCGTCCTGCTGAATAACAAGCTTGAGCCGATCGGCACGCGTATCTTCGGGCCCGTGACGCGCGAGCTGCGTACCGAGCGGTTCATGAAGATCGTCTCGCTGGCGCCTGAAGTGCTCTAAGGAGTTGTCGAGATGAACAAGATCCGCAAGGGTGATGAGGTTGTTGTCCTGACGGGCAAGGATCGCGGTCGTCGCGGTGTCGTGCTGCGTCGGGTTGGCGACGAACATCTGGTCGTTGAAGGTGTGAATCGCGCGAAGAAGCACGTGCGTCCGAATCCGCTCAAGGGTGAAGTGGGTGGCATCGTCGAGAAGGAGATGCCGCTGCACGTTTCGAACGTTGCGCTGTTCAATCCCGCGACCCAGAAGGGTGATCGCGTGGGTATTCGAGTGCTTGAAGATGGTCGCAAGGTGCGCTTCTTCAAGTCGAATGGCGAACTGGTGAACGCGTAAGGAGTGGCGATGGCGCGCTTGCAGCAGTACTACAAGGAAACGATTGCTCCCGAGCTGCTTAAGCAGTTCGGGTACAAGTCCGCGATGGAAGTGCCTCGCATCACGAAGATCACCCTGAACATGGGTGTCGGCGAGGCGGTTGGCGACAAGAAGATTCTCGAGCATGCCGTTGGCGACATGCAGAAGATCGCCGGTCAGAAGCCGGTGGTGACCAAGGCTCGCAAGTCGATCGCGGGTTTCAAGATCCGCGACGGTTACCCGATCGGCTGCATGGTGACCTTGCGCGGCGAGAAGATGTTTGAATTCCTGGATCGTCTGGTGACGATCGCCATGCCCCGTATCCGCGACTTCCGCGGTATCGCGGGCAAGGGTTTCGATGGTCGCGGCAACTACAACCTGGGCGTCAAAGAGCAGATCATTTTCCCCGAGATCGAGTACGACAAGATCGATGCTCTGCGGGGTATGAACATCAGCATCACGACGACGGCCAAGACCGATCAGGAAGCTCGCGCTCTGCTCGCGGCGTTCAAGTTCCCGTTCAAGAATTGAGGGTGTTATGGCAAAACTGGCTCTGATCAATAGAGAAGAGAAGCGCCGCAAGACGGTCGAGAAATTCGCCGCCAAGCGTGCCGCGCTGATCGCTCAGATCAACGATTTCAAGTTGCCTGAAGAAGAGCGCATGGCTGCTCGTCTGAAGCTGCAGCAGCTTCCGCGCAACGCAAGCCCCGTTCGCGAGCGCAATCGTTGCGCGCTGACGGGTCGTCCGCGCGGCGTGTTCCGCAAGTTCGGTCTGTGCCGCAACAAGCTGCGTGACCTCGCGTTCCGTGGCGAAGTGCCTGGCATGACCAAGGCGAGCTGGTAAGGAGATTATCGAATGAGTATGTCCGATCCGATCGCCGATATGCTGACCCGCATCCGCAATGGTCAGCAGGCTCAGAAGCAGAGCGTGTCGATGCCCAGCTCCAAGCTGAAGGTGGCGATCGCCAAGGTCCTGCAGGACGAAGGCTACATCGACGGCTATGCCGTCCGCGATGCCGAAGGCAAGGCGCAGCTGGATGTGGTGCTGAAGTACTACGCCGGGCGTCCCGTCATCGAGCGCATCGAGCGTGTCAGCCGCCCCGGCCTGCGTGTTTACAAGGGCAGTGACGATCTGCCGCGCGTTTTGAACGGTCTCGGTGTTGCAATCGTGTCGACGCCGCGTGGCGTCATGACCGACCGTGCGGCACGTGCCGGGCGCGTGGGCGGCGAAGTCATCTGTTACGTCGCTTAAGGGGGTCTCATGTCTCGTGTAGCTAAGAATCCGGTGGCGATCCCCCAGGGCGTGGACGTGACCGTCGCGGGCGGTGAGGTTTCCGTGAAGGGGCCGCTCGGTACCGTGAAGCAGTACATCGGCAATTCCGTGTCGGTCCAGCGTGAAGGCGATGCACTCGTGTTTGCTGCCGTTGGTGGTGCTGCCAACGGTCGCGCGATGTCGGGTACCGTGCGTGCGCTCGTCAACAACATGGTTACCGGTGTGACGAAGGGTTTCGAGCGCAAGCTCAACCTCGTCGGCGTCGGTTACCGTGCTCAGGCGCAGGGCGACAAGCTCAATCTGACGCTCGGCTTTTCCCACCCCGTCGTGCATCAGATGCCGGCAGGCGTGAAGGTTGAAACGCCGACGCAGACGGAAATCGTCATCAAGGGCATCGACAAGCAGCAAGTCGGTCAGGTCGCTGCCGAAGTGCGTGCATACCGCGCTCCCGAGCCCTACAAGGGCAAGGGCGTCCGCTACTCGGACGAGGTGGTCGTGCTCAAGGAAACCAAGAAGAAGTAAGGGCGGTTCGATATGAACAAGAAAGTGGTTCGTCTGCGTCGCGCTCGTAAAACCCGAGCCAAAATCGCGGAACTGAAGGCGG
Organism: Aromatoleum evansii; assembly: GCF_045689615.1. Lineage (NCBI taxonomy): Bacteria > Pseudomonadati > Pseudomonadota > Betaproteobacteria > Rhodocyclales > Rhodocyclaceae > Aromatoleum > Aromatoleum evansii. The sequence continues at coordinate 4,759,910 of NZ_CP141259.1, read as the reverse complement.
TTCGTCTGACTGTGTTCCGTTCCAATTCCCACATCTATGCCCAGATCATCGATGGTTCCGGCGCGCGCGTGCTCGCTGCTGCCTCCACGGTCGAGGCGGACGTGCGTTCGCAACTGTCGCATGGCGGTAACAAGGCTGCTGCCGTGATCGTCGGCAAGCTGATTGCCGAGCGTGCGAAGGCCGCGGGTATCGAGTCCGTCGCGTTCGATCGCGCCGGCTTCCAGTATCACGGTCGCGTCCAGGCGCTGGCCGAGGCCGCCCGCGAAGGCGGTCTCAAGTTCTAAGCGAGGAATCGTATGGCTAAGCAACAAAGCAAGCGTCCGCAGGCTTCCGAGGAGCGTGACGACGGCCTGCGCGAGAAGATGGTCGCCATCAACCGCGTGACCAAGGTCGTGAAGGGCGGTCGTATCCTCGGTTTCGCGGCGCTGACGGTGGTTGGCGACGGTGATGGCGGTATCGGCATGGGCAAGGGCAAGTCGCGTGAAGTGCCCGTGGCTGTGCAGAAGGCCATGGACGAGGCTCGCCGCAAGATGGTCAAGGTCTCGCTCAAGAACGGCACGCTGCAGCATTCGGTGATCGGCAAGCATGGTGCCTCGTCGGTCCTCATGCAGCCGGCGCCGAGCGGTACCGGCATCATCGCCGGTGGCCCGATGCGCGCGGTGTTCGAAGTCATGGGCGTGACGGACGTGACCTGCAAGTGCATCGGTTCGTCGAATCCGTACAACGTCGTCCGTGCAACGCTGAACGGTCTCCTGGCGATCAACACGCCGGCCGAGATCGCCGCCAAGCGTGGCAAGAGCGTCGAAGAAATTCTGGGGTAAGCCATGGCCGAGAAAACGATCAAGGTTACGCTGGTCAAGAGCGTGATCGGTACCAAGCAGTCGCACCGTGCGACGGTGCGCGGACTCGGTTTGCGTCGCCTGAACCACACCGTCGAGCTTCAGGACACGCCTGAAGTGCGCGGCATGGTGAACAAGGTGTCGTACCTGGTGAAGTGTGAGGGTTGAGATGCGTCTGAATACGATTAAACCCGCGACTGGTTCGAAGTTCGCAGGCAAGCGCGTCGGACGCGGCATCGGCAGCGGCCTCGGCAAGACCTGCGGTCGCGGTCACAAGGGCCAGAAGTCCCGTGCCGGCGGCTTCCACAAGGTCGGCTTCGAGGGTGGTCAGATGCCGCTGCAGCGTCGCCTGCCGAAGCGTGGTTTCGTCTCGCTGACGGGGTCGCGCAACGCCGAGGTGCGTCTGTCCGAACTGGACAAGCTGCCGGTCGAGGATATCGACCTGCTGGTGCTGAAGCAGGCCGGCGTCGTGGCTGCCGATGCGCTGTCCGCAAAAGTCGTGCTGTCGGGTAGCATCGCTCGCAAGGTCACGCTGCGCGGCGTCGCTGCCACGAAGGGTGCCCTTGCGGCCATCCAGGCGGCCGGCGGTTCGGTCGTTACCGAGTAAGAAGGCAATCCGCTGTGGCCAATCCCGCTGCCACCCTGGGAACGCCCGGTCGTTTTGGCGATCTTAAGCGCCGACTGCTTTTTCTGGTCGGTGCGCTGATCGTCTATCGGATCGGCGCGCATATCCCGGTGCCTGGAATCGATCCGAGTCGGCTGGCTGAGCTGTTCCAGTCGCAGTCGGGCGGAATCCTGGGCGTCTTCAACCTGTTCTCGGGCGGCGCGCTGTCGCGCTTCACGATCTTCGCGCTGGGGATCATGCCGTACATCTCGGCGTCGATCATCATGCAGCTGATGACCGTCGCGGTGCCCACGCTCGAAGCCCTGAAGAAGGAGGGCGAGGCAGGTCGGCGCAAGATCACGCAGTACACGCGCGCCGGTACCCTGGTGCTTGCGCTGGCACAGTCGCTGGGGATCGCGATCGCGCTCGAAGGGCAGGCCGGGCTGGTGCTGGATCCGGGCTTCACCTTCCGCTTCGTGACGGTGGCGACGCTCGTGACGGGTACGATGTTCCTGATGTGGCTGGGTGAGCAGATCACGGAACGCGGGCTCGGCAACGGTATCTCGCTCATCATCTTCGCCGGCATCGCCGCGGGGCTGCCGAGTTCGATCGCCGGTCTGTTCGAGCTGGTGCGTACCGGGGCCATGCATCCCTTCACCGCGCTGCTGATCTGCGTGCTGGTGGTTCTGGTGACGGCGTTCGTGGTCTTCGTCGAGCGTGGGCAGCGCAAGATCCTGGTGAACTACGCCAAGCGTCAGGTCGGCAACAAGATCTACGGTGGGCAAAGCTCGCATCTGCCGCTGAAGCTGAACATGGCAGGGGTGATTCCGCCGATCTTCGCTTCGAGCATCATCCTCTTCCCGGCGACGTTGGGCCAATGGTTCGGCTCGTCGGAAAGCATGATCTGGCTGCGTGACCTGTCGGCCAAGCTGGCGCCGGGGCAGCCGGTCTACGTGATGTTGTACGCGGTGGCGATCGTCTTCTTCTGCTTCTTCTATACCGCGCTCGTGTTCAATGCACGCGAGACCGCGGACAACCTGAAGAAGAGCGGGGCGTTCGTTCCGGGTATCCGGCCGGGCGATCAAACCGCGCGTTACATCGACAAGATCCTGACGCGCCTGACGCTGGTGGGGGCGGTATACATCACCCTCGTCTGCCTGCTGCCGGAATTCCTGATCCTCAAGTGGAATGTGCCGTTCTACTTCGGTGGTACTTCGCTGCTGATCATCGTCGTGGTGACGATGGACTTCATGGCGCAGGTTCAGGCGTACGTGATGTCGCACCAGTACGAGAGTCTGCTGAAAAAGGCGAACTTCAAGGGGGCGGGCCTTCCGATCCGGTAAGTTATGGCGAAGGAAGACGTCATCGAGATGCAGGGTGAGGTTACCGAGAACCTCCCCAATGCAACGTTCCGCGTTCGGCTCGAAAACGGACACATGGTCCTCGGCTACATCTCCGGCAAGATGCGGATGCATTACATCCGCATCCTTCCGGGTGACAAGGTCACCGTGCAGCTGACGCCGTATGACCTGACCAAGGCCCGGATCGTGTTCCGGACCAAGTAATCAAGAAACAGGAGCAAGGAAATGAGAGTTCAGGCTTCGGTTAAGCGGCTCTGCCGCAACTGCAAGATCGTTCGCCGCAAGGGTGTGGTCCGCGTCATCTGCGCGGATCCGCGTCACAAGCAGCGCCAGGGTTGATCTTCGGACAACCTGGGATTAACATTTAATGTTTAGCTTTTTGGGGTAATCGAATGGCCCGTATTGCTGGGGTAAACATTCCCAATCACAAGCATGCCGAGATTGCGCTGACCGCCATCTATGGAATTGGCCGTTCGCGTGCTCAGAAAATCTGTGATTCCGCCAACGTCGCGCGTTCCGTCAAGGTAAAGGATCTCACCGAGTCGGACATGGAGCGTCTGCGTGACGAGGTTGGCAAGTTTGTCGTCGAGGGCGATCTTCGCCGTGAAGTGACGATGAATATCAAGCGCCTGATGGACTTGGGTTGCTATCGTGGTGTCCGTCACCGTCGCGGCCTTCCGCTGCGCGGTCAGAGGACCCGGACTAACGCCCGCACCCGCAAGGGACCGCGCAAGGCGATCGCCGGCAAGAAGTGATAAGGACTGATAATGGCTAAAACTGCTGCGAAAGTTCGCAAGAAGGTCAAAAAGAACGTTGCCGAGGGTATCGCGCACGTTCACGCGAGCTTCAATAACACGATCATTACGATTACCGATCGTCAGGGCAACGCCCTGTCGTGGGCAACGTCGGGCGGCGCGGGCTTCAAGGGCTCGCGCAAGAGCACGCCGTTTGCCGCCCAGGTTGCCGCCGAAGCCGCCGGCAAGGCCGCGCAGGAATGCGGCGTCAAGAACCTGGAAGTGCGCATCAAGGGGCCCGGTCCGGGCCGCGAATCCGCTGTTCGCGCCCTGAACGCGCTGGGTATGAAGATCTCCAGCATTACCGACATCACGCCGATTCCGCATAACGGCTGCCGTCCGCCGAAAAAGCGTCGTATCTGACAAGGAGTTGAAACGTGGCTCGTAATCTGGATCCCAAGTGCCGTCAGTGCCGTCGCGAAGGCGAGAAGCTGTTCCTGAAGGCCGAGAAGTGCTTCACCGACAAGTGCGCGATCGAGCGCCGCTCGTATGCTCCTGGCCAGCATGGCCAGCGTTCCGGACAGCGTCTGTCCGGCTATGGCGTTCAGCTGCGTGAAAAGCAGAAGATCCGTCGCCTGTACGGTGTTCTGGAAGCGCAGTTCCGCAAGGTCTACGCCGAGGCGGACCGCCGTCGCGGCCAGACCGGCGAGAACCTGCTGCAGCTGCTCGAAGGTCGCCTTGATTCCGTCGTCTACCGCATGGGTTTCGGTGGCTCGCGCGCCGAAGCTCGTCAGCTGGTCCGTCACAACAGCATTCTCGTGAATGGCAAGCGCGTCAATATCCCGTCGTACGTCGTGCGTCCGGGTGAGACGGTCGAGCTCACCGAGAGCGCGCGCGGCCAGCTCCGCGTCAAGGCCGCCCTCGAGGCCGCCGCCGCACGTGGTTTCCCCGAGTGGCTGGAAGTCGATGCGAAGGCCGGCAAGGGCGTGTTCAAGGCTTACCCGCAGCGTTCGGAGCTGCCGCCGACGATCAACGAAGGTCTCGTCGTCGAACTGTACTCCCGCTAACGGGCTCGCCTGAAGACTCAAAGATCCGAGGAACTGCTGATGCAAAGCAATTCACTGCTGAAACCCCGCATCATCGACGTCCAGTCCGTGTCGCCCGTTCAGGCGCGCGTGACGATGGAGCCGTTCGAGCGTGGTTTCGGTCATACCTTGGGGAATGCGCTGCGGCGCATCCTCCTTTCCTCGCTGCCGGGCTATGCGCCGACGGAAGTCTCGATTGAGGGCGTGCTGCACGAGTACTCGACCCTGGACGGGGTGCGCGAGGACATCGTCGACCTGTTGCTGAACCTGAAGGGCGTGGTGCTGAAGCTGCACAACCGTGGCGAGGCAACCCTGCGTCTTTCGAAGTCGGGTGACGGTGTGGTCACCGCGCGCGACATCGAAGCGAGCCACGACGTCGAGATCATCAACCCCGATCACGTGATCGCGCATCTTGCACCGGGCGGCAAGCTCGAGATGCACATCAAGGTCGAGGAAGGGCGTGGATATGTGCCGGGCAACGTTCGTCCGGTTGCCGGCGAGAGCAAGAGCATCGGGCACATCGTGCTCGACGCTTCGTTCAGCCCGGTTCGCCGTGTGAGCTATCTTGTCGAAAGCGCCCGCGTCGAGCAGCGTACCGACCTCGATCGCCTGGTTATCGACATCGAGACCAACGGTGCAGTGGACCCCGAAGAGGCGATCCGTTACGCCGCGCGCGTGCTGATGGATCAGCTGTCGGTGTTCGCGGATCTCGAGGGTACGGCGCCGGTGGCGGAAGTGACCGCTGCGCAGGTGATCGACCCCGTGCTGCTGCGTCCTGTCGATGACCTCGAGCTGACCGTGCGGTCCGCCAACTGCCTGAAGGCCGAGAACATCTACTACATCGGCGATCTGATCCAGCGTACGGAGACCGAGCTGCTGAAGACCCCGAACCTCGGCCGGAAGTCGCTGAACGAAATCAAGGAAGTGTTGGCCTCGCGTGGGCTTACGCTCGGCATGAAACTGGAAAACTGGCCGCCGGCCGGGCTCGAGAAGCTCGGTTGAGTCGGCACAGTTGAGTGAGGAATAAAAATGCGTCACCGCAACGGTCTTCGCAAGCTTAACCGTACCAGCGCGCATCGTCAGGCCATGTTCCGCAACATGGCAAATTCGCTGCTGCGTCACGAAGTCATCAAGACGACCCTGCCCAAGGCCAAGGAACTGCGCCGCGTGGTCGAGCCGCTGATCACCCTGGGCAAGAAGCCCAGCCTGTCGAACCGTCGCCTGGCGTTCAGCCGTCTGCGCGATCGCGACATGGTCGTGAAGCTGTTCGACGAGCTGGGCCCGCGCTTTGCTGCCCGTAACGGCGGCTATCTGCGCATCCTGAAGTTCGGCTTCCGCGACGGCGACAACGCGCCGATGGCGCTGGTCGAACTGCTGGATCGTCCCGCCGAGGGCGATGTGGCTGCTGATGTGCAGGAAGCCGCAGCTGCGTAAGTATTCGCAACGCGACCATCGTGTCATCGAAAATGGGCCGTCTGACGGCCCATTTTTTTTGTGGGTCGGTATGTGATGTGCGTTTGGGAGGATTGCCTTGAGTACGGTGCTGGTGACTGGCGGGGCCGGGTATATCGGCTCGCATACGTGTGTGGCCTTGCTGGAGGCGGGGCACGACGTCGTGGTCGTCGACAATCTGTGCAACAGCAAGCGCGCGGCGCTGGATCGCGTGGAGCGGATTGCAGGCAGGGCCTTGCGCGGGTTTTATTGCTCTGACGTGCGTGATGCGGGCGCATTGGCACGGGTGTTCGCCGAGCAAAGCGTGGATGCCGTGATCCATTTCGCCGCACTGAAGGCCGTGGGTGAGTCGGTGGCGAAGCCGCTCGCGTATTACGAGAACAACGTCGGCGGGCTGCTCGTGCTCCTCGAAGCGATGGATGCTGCGGGGGTGCGGCGACTGGTGTTCAGTTCCTCGGCGACCGTTTATGGGGATCCGGCGTCGGTGCCGATCCGGGAGGACTTTCCGGTCGGTGCGACGAACCCGTATGGGCGCACGAAGCTCATGTGCGAGGACGTGTTGAGGGATCTCGTCGCGGCGGATGCGCGCTGGCATGTCGCGCTACTGCGGTATTTCAATCCGGTCGGTGCGCATCACAGCGGGTTGATCGGCGAGGATCCGAACGGGATCCCGAACAACCTCATGCCTTATGTGAGCCAGGTCGCAGTCGGGAAACTGAAGGAGTTGCAGGTGTTCGGCGGGGATTACCCGACGCCTGACGGGACCGGGGTGCGCGACTATATCCATGTCGTCGATCTCGCCGCCGGGCACGTCGCGGCGGTCGAGCGCATGGAAGGGCTGCCCGGGGTGAGTTGTGTGAATCTCGGGACCGGGCGCGGGTACAGCGTCCTGGAGGTTGCGCGGGCATTCGAGCGCGCGTCGGGTCGGACGGTGCCCTTCCGCATCGTGGCGCGTCGGCCGGGCGACGTCGCGGCGTGCTGGGCCGATGCCAGCCAGGCGGAGAAGGTGTTCGGGTGGCGGCCGCAATACGATCTCGAAGCGATGTGCCGCGACGCCTGGCGGTGGCAGTCGCAGAATCCCGACGGGTATCCTGGCTGAGGGGCAATCAGGACGTCGGCGCCCGCCGGGAGGGCGCCTGCCTACCAGGATTTGCGCAAGCGATTGCGGTACTGGACGTCGTGCGGAAGGACTTTCTGCATGGGCTCGAGGTGGGCTGCGACGATCTCGCAGGCCTTCGCCAGCGTCTCGGGCGTCAGTTGCGGGAGTTCGCTCGGGCGCGCGGTGAGGCGCACGACCTGGTCGATCGCGCGTTTGCGCTGCTGTTCCTCCGCCGCTTGATAGACGCCCAGGCCGGCGTCCAGAAGGGTCTTGAGGATCTTTACACGACGGTCGATGCGGTCGAGGAAGACGGCCTGGACGTCGTTCGGGACTGCGGGCATGAGCTTCTCCTTGATTTTGCGGGCGGGGCCTCGCGGCGACCGCCGTATTGTCCGGAATACTCTTGGCGGGCTTGCTTCAAATTGTAAGCGCGATCATCGGCGCGTTCGCGTTCAGGTGCATGAAGGCGGGGCGAGCATCCGCTTGAGGTAGCGGCCGGTGTGGCTGTCGGGGTGCGCGGCGAGCGCTTCGGGCGGGCCGCTGCACAGGATGCGGCCGCCACGGTCGCCGCCCTCGGGGCCGAGGTCGATGAGCCAGTCGGCGGTCTTGATGACGTCGAGGTTGTGTTCGATGACGACGATGGTGTTGCCGTGGTCGCGCAGGCGGTGGAGCACGCCGAGCAGGAGTTCGATGTCGCGGAAGTGCAGGCCGGTCGTGGGTTCGTCGAGGATGTAGAGGGTGCGGCCGGTGTCGCGCTTGGAGAGCTCCAGCGCAAGTTTGACGCGCTGGGCTTCGCCGCCGGACAGCGTGGTGGCGCTCTGTCCGAGGCGGATGTAGCCGAGGCCGACGTCCATCAGGGTTTCGAGCTTGCGCGCGACCGTCGGAACGGCGCGGAAGAATTCGAGCGCGTTCTCCACCGTCATGTCGAGCACTTCGTAGATGGTCCTGCCCTTGTAGCGGATCTCCAGCGTTTCGCGGTTGTAGCGCTTGCCATGGCACACGTCGCAGGGGACGTACATGTCGGGCAGGAAGTGCATCTCCACCTTGATCATGCCGTCGCCCTGGCAGGCTTCGCAGCGGCCGCCCTTGACGTTGAAGGAGAAGCGGCCGGGGCCGTAGCCGCGCGCGCGCGCGTCGGGCACGCCGGCAAAGAGCTCGCGCACGGGCGTCAGCAGGCCGGTGTAGGTCGCGGGGTTGGAGCGCGGGGTGCGGCCAATGGGGCTCTGGTCGACGTTGATGACCTTGTCGAAGTGGTCGAGGCCGTGCACGGCCGCGAACGGCGCCGGTTCGGTCGTCGAGCCATAGAGGTGCCTGGCCGCGAGGGCGTACAGGGTGTCGTTGATGAGGGTCGATTTTCCGGAGCCGGAAACGCCGGTGATGCAGGTGAACAGGCCGACCGGGATGGTGAGTTCGACGTTCTTGAGGTTGTTGCCGGTGCAGCCCTCGAGCCGCAGCTGGAGCTCGGCATCCGGGGGGGCTCGGCGTGCCGGGAGGGGAATGGTGTAGCGGCCGGCGAGGTAGGCGCCGGTGAGCGACGCGTCGCTCGCGACGATCTCGGCCGGGGTGCCGCGCGCGACGATTTCGCCGCCGTGCACGCCGGCGCCGGGACCCATGTCGACGACGTAGTCGGCGCAGCGGATGGCGTCCTCGTCGTGCTCGACGACGATGACGGTGTTGCCGAGGTCGCGCAGCTGGCGCAGCGTGCCGAGCAGGCGGTCGTTGTCACGCTGGTGGAGGCCGATCGAGGGTTCGTCAAGGACGTACATGACGCCGGTGAGGCCGGAGCCGATCTGGCTGGCGAGGCGGATGCGCTGCGCTTCGCCGCCCGAGAGCGTGTCGGCGGAGCGGTCGAGCGAGAGGTAATCGAGGCCGACGTTGATCAGGAAGCTGAGGCGGTCGGAGATCTCCTTGACGATCTTGGCAGCGACGAGGCCGCGGTGGCCGGTGAGGGCGAGACCGTCGAAGAAGGCCTTGCATTCGCCCAGCGGCATGCGGCTGACTTCGTGCAGCGAGCGGTCGCCGATGAGGACGTGGCGCGCTTCGGTGCGCAGGCGTGTGCCGTGGCAGCTCGGGCAGGCCTGCGTGGCGCGGAGCTTGGCGAGTTCCTCGCGTACGGCGGTGGAGTCGGTCTCGCGGTAGCGGCGATCGAGGTTGGGGACGATGCCTTCGAAGGGGTGTTCCTTCGCGACCATGCGACCGTTGTCGGAGAGGTAGCGGAAGGCGATCTTGTGGCGGCCCGAGCCGTGCAGCACAACCTGGCGGACCTCGTCGGGCAGGTCGCCGAAGGGGGTGTCGATGTCGAAGCCGTAGTGGTCGGCGAGGCTTGCGAGCATCTGGAAGTAGAACTGGTTGCGCCGGTCCCAGCCGCGGATCGCGCCGGCGGCGAGCGAGAGCTCGGGGTGGGCGACGACGCGCGCGGGGTCGAAGAACTCGACCTGGCCGAGGCCGTCGCACTTGGGGCAGGCGCCGGCGGGGTTGTTGAACGAGAAGAGGCGCGGTTCGAGTTCGGCGAGCGCGTAGCTGCACACCGGGCAGGCGAAGCGGGCGGAGAAGAGGTGCTCGGTGCCGCTGTCCATCTCGACGGCGATGGCGCGGCCGTCGGCGTGCGTGAGGGCGGTCTCGAAGGACTCGGCGATGCGGCCGCGCTGGTCGGCGCGGACCTTGAGGCGGTCGATGACGACTTCGACGGTATGGCGGCGGCCTTTCTCGAGCGCGGGCATGGCGTCGAGTTCGGCAATGCGGCCATCGACGCGTACACGCACGAAGCCCTGCGCGCGCAAGTCGGCGAAGAGGTCGCTCTGCTCGCCCTTGCGGTGCGCGACGACGGGCGCGAGGATCATCAGGCGCGTGTCTTCGGGCAGGGCGAGGACGTGGTCCACCATCTGCGAGACGGTCTGCGCCTCCAGCGGGTGCTCGGGATGGTCGGGGCAGTGCGGGGTGCCGGCGCGCGCGTAGAGCAGGCGCAGGTAGTCGTGGATCTCGGTGATCGTGCCGACCGTGGAGCGCGGGTTGTGGCTGGTGGCTTTCTGCTCGATCGAGATCGCCGGCGACAGGCCCTCGATCAGGTCGACGTCCGGCTTCTCCATCAGCTGCAGGAACTGGCGCGCGTAGGCCGACAGGGATTCGACGTAGCGGCGCTGGCCCTCGGCGTAGAGCGTGTCGAAGGCGAGCGAGGACTTGCCGGAGCCGGACAGGCCGGTGATCACGGTGAGCCGGTTGCGCGGCAGCTCAAGGCTGATGTTCTTGAGATTGTGGGTGCGGGCGCCGCGAATGCGGATTTCGTCCATGGGCCGGGCTGACGAAGGGTAACGTGCCACTATACGAGAGAACGCCGGCGCAAGCCAAACCGGCGGGCGGCGAGTGCTAGAATCGCGCTTTTGCCCCAGCCCCGAGACCGATGGCCCGACCCGAGCACGATCCGATGACCCCCGCAGAACGCCGGGCGGGCGCGAGCCTGGCCGCGATTTTCGCGCTGCGCATGCTCGGGCTGTTCCTGATCCTGCCGGTGTTCTCGGTGCACGCGCATCAGATTCCTGGTGGCGACAACCTGACCCTCGTGGGCCTGGCGATCGGCGCGTATGGCCTGACGCAGGCCTTCCTGCAGATGGCCTACGGTGCGGCCTCGGACCGCTTCGGGCGCAAGCCGGTGATCGTATTCGGACTCGTGCTGTTCGTGATCGGCAGCGCCGTCGCGGCGGTCGCCAGCGACATCGGGACGGTGATCGCGGGACGGGTGCTGCAGGGTGCGGGTGCGATTTCGGCGGCGGTCACTGCGCTCGCGGCGGACCTGACGCGCGACCAGCACCGCACCAAGGTGATGGCGATGATCGGTTCCAGCATCGGGCTGGTGTTCGCGCTGTCGATGGTGGCGGCGCCCATCCTGTATAATGTCATTGGCATGAGTGGGATCTTCTGGCTGACGGCCTTGCTGGCGGCTGCGGCGATCGGTGTGGTGCTGTACGTGGTGCCGGCTGCTCCGCCGGTGCCGCGTGCGCCGACCGGGCTGTTCGGCGAGGTGTTCCGCGACGGCCAGCTGATGCGCCTGAACATGGGGGTTTTCGTGCTGCACCTGATCCAGACGGCGATGTGGGTGATGGTTCCGGCCGCGCTGGTGAGCGGTGCGAACCTGCCGCTGCCGGAGCACTGGAAGGTCTATCTGCCCGCCGTCCTGCTGTCGTTCGCGGTAATGGTGCCGGCGGTGATCGCGGCAGAGCGGAACAATCGCATGAAGCCGGTGTTCGGCGCTGCGGTCGCACTGCTGGTGATCGTGCAGGCGGGGCTTTTCGTCTTCGGCACAAGCGCCGTGACGCTGGGCCTGTGGTTGACGCTGTTCTTTGTCGCCTTCAACGTGCTCGAGGCGATCCTGCCGTCGTGGATCTCCAAGGTGGCGCCGGCGCACGCGAAAGGCACGGCGCTGGGCCTGTACAACACGCTGCAGTCGATCGGGCTGTTCCTCGGCGGGATGCTGGGGGGGTGGCTGGCCGAGCACTTCGGCAGCGGCGCCGTGAACCTCGTGTGCGGCGTGCTCGCCGTGATCTGGCTGCTGCTGGCAGCCTCAATGAATCCGCCCGCCCGCCGCGTGACGCCGGCGTCGGCGGCACACTAACCTGAAACATCGGAGGAGAACCTCATGGCTTCCCTGAACAAAGTCATCCTGATCGGCAACCTGGGCCGCGATCCGGAAACCCGCTATGCGCCGAGCGGCGACGCGATCTGCAACATCACCGTGGCGACGACCGAGACGTGGAAGGACAAGCAGAGCGGCGAGCGCAAGGAGGCGACCGAGTGGCACCGCGTGGTGTTCTTCGGGCGGCTGGCCGAGATCGCCGCGCAGTACTTGCGCAAGGGTAGCCAGATCTACGTCGAGGGGCGCCTGCAGACGCGCAAGTGGCAGGACAAGGACGGGCAGGACCGCTACACGACCGAGATCCGTGGCGACGAGATGAAGATGCTGGGTTCGCGTCAGGGTGGCGGCGGTGGCGATGCGCCGATGGGCGGCTACGATGCGCCGGCCGCTGCGCCAGCGCGCCAGGCTCCGCAGCAGGCGCCGGCGCAGAAGGCGCCGAGCCAGTCGAGCGGTGGCGGCTTCGGCGATTTCGACGACGACATTCCTTTCTGATCGCCCCCCCGACGCGTCGCGCGCCGACGCCTGCAACACCCGACGCGAGGTCCCTGTGGCCTCGCGTTTTCTTTTGTGCCGTGCGCACGCACGGCGCTGCTGTGTGCGCATTCGGCCGGCGCAAATGAGTCGCGCCGCTCGCGCGGTCGCGTTCCGTTTTTCCTCCCTCCCCCGCTACGCATCGTCCGGACGCACCGAGCGGTGACCGGTGCGTCCGTCCGACTTCCGTACGGTCATCCATTTTCTGGTCGTACGTCTCGCATCCCGCTTGTTGTTGCGGTGCAGGAGGCGTGTGGCGTTTCTCCTCCATTTTCGCGCACGTCGCGCTGCTGCGTTGCAGCGGGCGGGAATTGGCACGGCCGCTGCAATGGGTACTGCGGGGGCCGGCAGCATCGGCGACTCGACAATCCAGGAGATGATGGAGACAAACATGGAAGTCCAACAGGCAGCATCACAGGTACAGGTGATGGGCATCGATGCCGGCGGCACGATGACCGATACCTTCTTCGTGCGCGCCGACGGTCGTTTCGTCGTCGGCAAGGCTCAGAGCAACCCCGGGGACGAATCGCTGGCGATCTTCAATTCGTCGCAGGACGCGCTGGCCCACTGGGGGCGCGAGGTCGACGACGTCTATCCGGAGCTCGTGACCTGCGTTTATTCGGGCACCGCGATGCTCAACCGCATCCTCATGCGCAAGGGGCTCGACGTTGGCCTGATCTGCAACAAGGGTTTCGAGCAGATCCACTCGATGGGCCGCGCGCTGCAAAGCTACCTCGGCTACGCGCTCGAGGACCGCATCCATCTCAACACCCACCGTTACGACGAGCCGCTGGTGCCCGTTTCACGCACCCGCGGCGTGACCGAGCGTACCGATGTGCAGGGCAAGGTCGTGATCCCGCTGCGCGAGGACGAGGTGCGCCAGGCGACGCGCGAGCTGGTCGAGGCTGGCTCGCAGGCGATCGTGATCTGCCTGCTGCAGTCGCACAAGAACGAGGTGAGCGAGCAGCGCGCGCGCGATCTGGTCCGCGATGAACTGAAGAAGCTGAAGGTCGACATTCCGGTGTTCGCGTCGGTGGATTACTACCCGTCCCGCAAGGAAAGCCACCGCATGAACACCACCATCCTCGAGGCCTACGGCGCCGAACCGTCGCGCCAGACGCTGAAGAAGGTCAGCGACCGCTTCAAGAAGCATGGTGCGAAGTTCGACCTGCGTGTGATGGCGACGCACGGCGGCACGATCTCGTGGAAGGCGAAAGAGTTGGCGCGCACCATCGTGTCGGGCCCCATCGGCGGCGTGATCGGCTCGAAGCTCCTGGGCGAGTGCCTGGGTGACGAGAACATCGCGTGCTCCGACATCGGCGGCACCTCGTTCGACGTCGCGCTGATCACCAAGGGCAGCTTCGCGATCAAGTCGGACCCGGACATGGCGCGCCTGGTGCTGTCGCTGCCGCTGGTGGCGATGGACTCGGTGGGCGCGGGGGCGGGCAGCTTCGTGCGTCTCGACCCGTACAGCAAGTCGATCAAGCTGGGGCCCGACAGCGCCGGCTACCGCGTCGGCACCTGCTGGCCGGAGAGCGGGCTGGACACGGTGTCGGTGTCCGACTGCCACGTCGTACTGGGTTACCTGAACCCCGAGAACTTCCTCGGCGGCGCGATCAAGCTGGATGTGCAGCGCGCGCGCGACCACATCAAGGCGCAGATCGCCGATCCGCTGGGGCTCTCGGTCGAGGATGCGGCGGCGGGCGTGATCGAGCTGCTGGACCTGACGCTGTCCGAGTACCTGCGCGCGAACATCAGTGCGAAGGGTTACAACCCGGCCGAGTTCACGTGCTTCTCGTACGGCGGTGCGGGCCCGGTGCACACCTACGGCTACACCGAAGGGGTGGGCTTCAAGGACGTCGTCGTGCCGGCCTGGGCAGCGGGATTCTCGGCCTTCGGTTGCGCGTGCGCGGACTTCGAGTATCGCTACGACAAGTCGGTCGACCTCGGCGTGGCCCAGTTTGCGAGCGATGCGGACAAGGCGGCGGCCTGCGCGAGCCTGCAGGATGCGTGGGAAGAACTGGCGGTCAAGGTCATCGACGAGTTCGTGATCAATGGCTACAAGCCGGAAGACGTGCTGCTGATCCCCGGCTACAAGATGCAGTACATGGGCCAGCTGAACGACCTCGAGATCGTCTCGCCGGTGTCCTCCGCGGCGACGGCGGCGGACTGGAACCAGATCATCGAGGCCTTCGAGAACACCTACGGTCGCGTCTATGCCAATTCGGCGCGCTCGCCGGAGCTGGGCTTCTCGATCACCGGCGCGATCCTGCGCGGCATGGTGGTGACGCAGAAGCCGGTACTGCCGGAAGACCCGGACTGCGGGCCGAACCCGCCGAAGGAAGCCTATCTGGGCACCCGTCCGTTCTACCGCCACAAGCGCTGGGTCGAGGCCGCGCTGTGGAAGATGGAAGCGCTCAAGGCCGGCAACCACATCGTCGGGCCCGCGATCATCGAATCGGACGCGACGACCTTCGTGGTGCCCGACGGCTTCGAGACGACGGTCGACAAGCACCGCCTGTTCCATCTCAAAGAAGTGAAGTAATCGAGGAGACCGCCATGAACATGATGACAAACAAGGAACTCGGCTTCGCCGACCTGCTGAAGAACGGCCAGACGCTGAAGCAGTTCCGCGACGGGATCATCGAGCGCACCAAGGCCAGCGGCTACTACAACGGCCAGGAGAAACTCGAATTCCGCGACAGCGACCCGATCGGCTACGAGAAGCTGTTCTCCAAGCTGCGCGGCGGCCTCGTGCATGCCCGCGAAACCGCGAAGAAGATCGCCGCGAGCCCGATCGTCGAGCAGGAAGGCGAGCTGTGCTTCACGCTGTACAACGCCGCGGGCGACTGCGTGCTGACTTCGACCGGCATCATCATCCACGTCGGCACGATGGGCGCGGCGATCAAGTACATGATCGAGAACAACTGGGAAGGCAATCCCGGCATCAATCCCGGTGACATGTTCACGACCAACGACTGCGCGATCGGCAACGTGCACCCGTGCGACATCGCGACGATCGTGCCGATCTTCTGGGAAGGGCGGCTGATCGGCTGGGTCGGCGGCGTGACGCACGTGATCGACACCGGCGCGGTGACGCCGGGCTCGATGTCCACCGGCCAGACCCAGCGCTTCGGCGACGGCTACATGATCACCTGCCGCAAGACGGGCATCAACGACGAGCCGCTGCGCGACTGGCTGCACGAGTCGCAGCGCTCGGTGCGCACGCCGAAGTACTGGATCCTCGACGAGAAGACCCGCATCGCCGGCTGCCACATGATCCGCGAGCTGGTCGAGGAGGTGATCCGCGCCGACGGCATCGAGGCCTACGAGAAGTTCGCCTTCGAGGTCATCGAGGAGGGCCGCCGCGGCCTGATGAGCCGCATCAAGGCGATGACGCTCCCGGGCAAGTACCGCAAGGTGTCCTTCGTCGATGTGCCGTACAAGCACGAGGACGTGCAGGTGTCGAACGCCTTCGCCAAGCTCGACTCGATCATGCACTCGCCGTGCGAGATGACGATCAAGCCGGACGGCAAGTGGAGGCTGGACTTCGAGGGCGCGAGCCGCTGGGGCTGGCATACCTTCAACGCCCACCAGGTCGCCTTCACGTCGGGCATCTGGGTGATGATGTGCCAGACCCTGGTGCCGACCCAGCGCATCAACGACGGCGCCTACTACGCGACCGAGTTCCGCCTGCCCAAGGGCACGTGGTGCAACCCGGACGACCGCCGCACCGGCCACGCCTATGCCTGGCACTTCCTGGTCTCTGGCTGGGCGGCACTGTGGCGCGGCCTCTCGCAGTCCTACTTCAGCCGCGGCTATCTGGAAGAGGTCAACGCCGGCAACGCCAACACCTCCAACTGGCTGCAGGGTGGCGGCATCAACCAGGACGGCGAGATCCACGCGGTGAATAGCTTCGAGGCCTCGAGCTGCGGCACCGGCGCCTGCGCGGTGAAGGACGGCCTGAACCACGCCGCGGCGATCTGGAACCCGGAAGGCGACATGGGCGACATCGAGATCTGGGAGATGGCCGAGCCGCTCCTGTATCTGGGCCGCAACGTGAAGGCCAACTCCGGCGGCTACGGCAAGTACCGCGGCGGCTGCGGCTTCGAGACGCTGCGCATGGTGTGGAACGCCCAGGACTGGACGATGTTCTTCATGGGCAACGGCTTCATGAACAGCGACTGGGGGATGATGGGCGGCTACCCGTCGGCGACCGGCTACCGCTTCGAGGCGCACAAGACGGGGCTGGAGCAGCGCATCGCGATCGGCGACTCGCTGCCGCTGGGCGGCGACCTCGACCCGACGCGTCCGGACTATGAGCGCCACATCGACGCGACGGCCGTGGTCAAGCGTGACAAGCAGTGCATGACCACCGAGGACTGCTACGACAACCACGACCTGTACCTGAACTACCTGCGCGGCGGGCCCGGCTTCGGGGATCCGATCGATCGCGAGCCGAAGGCGATCGAGAACGACCTGAACCAGAAGTTCCTGCTGCCGGAGTACGCGCAGAAGGTCTATGGCGCGGTCTTCACGCAGGACGCGAAGGGCGTGTTCACGGTGGATCCGGCGAAAACGCAGGCCCGGCGTGCCGAAATCCGCAAGGAGCGTCTGGCGCGCGCGCTGCCGACCCGCGAATGGATGAAGGAAGAGCGCGAACGCATCGTCAATAAGCATGCGGCGGTGCAGGTGCAGCACATGTTCGCGACGAGCTTCGCGCTGTCCGAGAAATTCACGAACGAGTTCAAGGCTTTCTGGAACCTGCCGGCCGACTGGCAGCTGACGGAGACCGAGCTCAACGTGCCGACCTACGGTTCCAAGCACCGCATGGACCTGTCCCTGCTGCCCGACGTCACGACCGTCGTCCAGGTCGAAGAGTAATCACCGAATCGAGGAGTTGGAAAATGTCTACCTATACCAATGAACAGGTCGCACACCTCGTTGAGGGCTCGCTCGACTGGGAAACCACTTTCCGCATGCTGTCGATGCCCAAGGACAACAGCCGCTTCGAGCAGTACCTGAAGGCGCTGCAGGCCAAGGTCTCGTTCCCCCACAAGATCGTGCTGCCGCTGGGGCCCCACCTCTACATCGTGCAGGACGCGAAGACCAAGCAGTGGGTCACGATGTGCGACTGCGGCCACGACTTCGGCGATTACCGCGAGAACTGGAAGCTGAACGCGGCGATCTACGTGCGCGACACCGAGGAGGCGATGACCGAGGTGTATCCCAAGCTGATGGCGCCGGATACGCAGTGGCAGGTGTATCGGGAGTACTACTGCCCGGCCTGCGGCACGATGCACGACGTCGAGGCGCCGACCCCGTGGTACCCGGTGATCCACGACTTCGAGCCGGACATCGAGGCGTTCTACAAGGAATGGGTGGGTCTGCCCGTCCCTGAAAAAGCGGCCTGAGCCGTCACTGCCGGGCGGTAGGCCCGGCGCCTGCGGGCCGGTGCCTCCATGACGGAGGCGCCGGCCGGGGCACCCCGGGGCCAGGCTGGCCCCGACATCTTCCCGAATTACCCGACACCCATGCGGAGCGCGAGCCCTGCAGGGACTCGGCTACGCAAAAAAACGAAAGTCACGCGCCGGGCCACGGCGTGGAGGAGAGAGTGATGCTGCGTCGATTGAGGAAATATGGAGGCGGCGCCCGTGGCGTCGTCACGTTGATGACGTCGTCCGCGCCGCTGGTGATCGTCGGCGGCCTGCTGTACGCCGGGCTGTTCGTGAAGGCCGAGGCGGTCGTGCAGAAGGTCGAGCCGCCGGCGATCGAACGGCGCGACAGCTTCTACGGCGTGGCCGCTCCCGACGAGCGGGTGGTGTGGGCCGTAGGCGCGGGCGGCAAGATCGTGCGCAGCGAGGACGGCGGCCACTCCTGGACACGCCAGCCGTCGGGCATCGATGCGAACCTCCAGGGCATCGCCGCGTGGGACGCGCAGGACGCCGTCGCGGTCGGCAATGACGGCATCGTGCTCGTCACCCATGACGCCGGCGCGACCTGGACCCGTGCCGAGGTTCCGTCGAGCGGCAATCCCAACAAGTTCTTCCGCGTGCGCCTTGCCAACGGCGCGGCGTGGGCAGTCGGCGAATACGGCGCCTTGCTGCGCTCCGACGACCGCGGTGCGACCTGGAAGCGCGTGCTGCCCGAGGAGGACCGCGCCTGGAACGATGTGGCCTTCGTCGGCGACGCCGGCTGGGTGGTCGGCGAGTTCGGTGCACTGATGAAGAGCTCCGACGGCGGCGCGAGCTGGCAGGCGGTCGAGATGGCGAACAAGGTCAGCCTGATGAGCGTGGCCTTCCGCGACGCGGACAACGGCGTGGCGGTGGGGCTCGCCGGCACGCTCCTCGTCACTTCCGATGGCGGCGCGAGCTGGCAGCAAGTGCCCGCGCTGACCCGGGAGCATCTCTACAGCGTGGTGTGGGACGACGGCCGCTGGCTGGCGGTCGGTGACAAGGGCGTGATGGCCAGCGCCGACGCCGGTGCGGCGCAGTGGCAGCTCGGGCGCGTGGCCGAAGGCGACGTGTCGTGGCGCACGCAGGTCGCGCGCGCCGGCTCTCGCTATTTCCTTGCCGGCAGCAATCTCGCCGTGCTCGACGACGGCGCGCTGAGCGTCGCCGGCCACAAGCGCATGTGAGGGCACGGGGATGAAGAACACGACTTTCGGCAAGGTCGACGCGGCCTTCGCCTTCCTCATCCGCTTCCGCGCGCTGGTCGTCGCCGCGGTCGCCGTGGTTACCTTGGCGATGGGCTGGCAGGCGAGCCAGATCGAGGTGAAGACGATCTTCAGCGATCTGCTCCCGCGCAACCATCCGTACGTGGAGGTGAACCAGCGCTTCAGCAAGACCTTCGGCGGCTCGAACATGGTCAGCATCATGCTCGAGGTGGAGCAGGGCGACATCTTCGATCCGGTGGTGCTCGGCAAGGTGCAGAAGCTCACGGTCGACCTGCAGCAGGTCGAGGGCGTCGATACCTACCAGATCATTTCGCTGGCCTCGAAGAAGATCAAGGAGGTGCGCGCATCGACCGAAGGGGTCGAGTCGCGGCCCCTGATGTGGCCCGACCTGCCGCAAGGCGCTGGAGAGCTCGCGGCGCTGAAGGCGGCGGTGCTCAACAACCCGCTGGTGTACGGCCCTTACGTGTCGACAGACCTGAAGGCGACGCTCGTGACGCTGGACTTCAGCGACGGCAACATGGACTACACGCGCGCCTTCAACCAGCTGATGAAACTCGTCGGCGAGGCCGAGGGCGACGGCGTGAAGGTGCGCATCGTCGGCGAGCCGGTGCTCTACGGCTGGGTGAACCACTACCTGCAGGAGACGCTGACGATCTTCTTCGCCGCCGTCGCCGCGCTGGTCGTGCTGCTGTGCCTGATCACGCGCACCTGGCACGGCACCGTGCTGCCCTTGCTGGCGGGGCTGGTGAGCGCGATCTGGGCGCTGGGTGCCGCGCGCCTGATGGGCTTCCACCTCGACCCGCTGGTCGTCGTCGTGGCCTTCCTCATCACCGCGCAGGCGATCTCGAACTCGGTGCAGCTCATCGCGCGCTTCGACGACGAGACACGGCAGGGCACGCCGAGCGCCGCGGCCGCCGCACGGGCCAGCGCACGCAACCTGTTCAAGCCCAGCATGCTCGCGATCGTGGCCGATGCCGGCTGCGTGCTGGTCGTTGCGCTCACGCCGATCCCGCTGCTGCAGAAGATCTCCTTCATCGGTACGGTGTGGGTGCTCACGATCGCCGTAAGCGCGCTGGTCCTCACGCCGGTGATGCTGTCGTGGTTCGGCTCGCGCCAGCGCTTCATCCACCCGGTGAACATCAACCCGCTGCTGATGCGCATCCTCGGGATCTGCTCGGCGATCGTGACGACGCGCTGGCGCTACGCGGTGCTCGGCATGGCCGCTGCGGTGTTCGTCGTGTCGGGGCTGTACGCCTTCAACCTGAAGGTGGGCGACGCCAACCCCGGCTCGCCGATCCTGTGGCCCGAATCGGACTACAACCGCGACGCGGCCGAGATCAACCGCCAGTTCCAGGGCTCCGACCGCATGTTCGTCGTCGTCGCCGGCAAGGAGCCGGGGGCGCTGCGCGAACCCGAGGTGCTGTCGAGCATGACGCGCTTCCAGAAGTACATGGAGGCCCAGCCGGAGGTCGGCGGCAGCATCTCGCTCGCGGACATCCTGCCGCAGGTGAACCGCGTGCTGCGCGAGGGCAATCCGATGTACCAGGAGCTCGGCAAGAGTGCAGAGGAAAACGCCGAGCTGATGTACATGTTCGTGTCCGGCTCGGACCCGGGCGACATGGACCGCTACGCCGATGCCGACGCGAAGAACGGGGCGGTGACGCTGTTCTTCCGCGACCACCAGGGCGAGACGATCCGCACCGCGGTGGCGCGGGTGCGCGACTACGTCGCCGAGCATCCGGTGAAGGGCGCGGAGTATCTGCTGGCGGGCGGGCTGGTCGGCGTGCTGGCGGCGGTGAACGAGGTGATTCTCGCCGGGCAGATCGAAGCCATCGCGCTGGCGCTGCTGGTGCTGGTGGTGTGCTGCACGATCACCTACCGCTCCACGGTAGCCGGGGTGTTCTTCATGATCCCCGTGCTGCTGTCGAACACGATCACCTTCAGCTACATGGCGTGGCAGGGCATCGGCATGAACATCAACACGCTGCCGGTGGTCGCGCTCGGCATCGGGCTGGGCGTCGATTACACCTTCTACATCGTCGATGGCATCCGCGAGAACCTGCACCGCGCGCACAACGTCGAGCGCGCGATCGTCAATGCGCTGATGGGCCCCGGCAAGGGCGTGCTGATCACGGCGATGACGCTCATCACCAGCGTCGTGCTGTGGCACTTCTCGTCGCTGCGCCTGCAGGCCGACATGGGCGTGCTGATCGCGTTGTGGCTGTTCATCTCGGCCTTCAGTGCGCTCTTCATCATGCCGGCCCTCGTCTATGTGTTCCGTCCGGAATTCATCGTCGGCAGCAAGCGCCGTCCCATCGAGCAGGCCGAACCCGTGCTGGTCGGCTGATCCACCCCCGCGGACGCGACGGGATCCCCGCCGCGTCCGTCCATGACCCCTTCAGAGCAGTGACAAAACGACAAGGAGCGAGGAGATGAGGAGCAAGGGAGTAACAAAGATCAGGGCGTCGGCGCTGGCGGTGGCCGCGGCCCTCGCCGGGCTGGCGGGCGGCCCCGCCCGGGGCGCCGATGCGAGCACGAATTACGAGCTCGCGGCGCTGCCCGGTGGCGAGGGCACGATGAAGTCCTGGGCTGCCGACGACTTCAGTTTCAACCTGTCCGGCTACGCGCGCGGCTGGGTGTCGGTGAACCTGGAGGACCAGCCGGAGCTGAAGGCGATCGGCGAGAAGAGCAAGGGCAAGCTGTCGATGGTGCGCGGTTCGCTGCTGCTCGACGCGGACGCCAAGACCGGGCCGATCAAGTGGAAGGCGATCGGCCGCGTCGACCGCGAGTACAAGACCGACTATCTCGACGACCTGGAGCGCCTGCGCGAAACCAACGGCACCAACCGCGGCGGCCACGCGAGCAGCATCCTCGACAACTACAACCGCGGCGAGGTGCGCGAGTTCTGGGCCGAGATCCCGCTCGGCGAGCGCGTCACCGTGAAGGCCGGCAAGCAGCAGCTGGTGTGGGGCGAGTCGGACTTTTTCCATGCGATGGACCTCGTGCATGGCTACGACCTGTCGTGGCGTCTGTTCTTCGAGGGCGAGAACGAGGAATGGAGGAAGCCGCTGACGCTGATCTCGACCAAGATCCGCGTGCCCGAGGCCGACGGCATGCTGGCCGCCTACATCCGCCCCGGCGTCGACCGCTGCCAGGACATCGGCAACACCTACGATATCCAGGGCGGACGCTGGTTCTTCCAGCCCTACCGCGGCTTCGACCTCACCGCGGTCACCGACAAGGACTGTGACCACCCGGCAGGCGACTACCGCGACGTCACCGGCGGCGTGCGCTGGTCGGGCGAGGCCCTCGGCCTCAGCTACTCCTTCGCCTGGCTCACGACCTTCTCGGCCGACCCGGTCGCGAACTCCGCCTTCAGGCCGTACAAGAAGGCGCCGGAAGGGGCGGTGTTCGACCGGATCCACCCGCAGATCGACGTCTACGGGATGACCGTGAGCGGCTACAGCGCCACGCTGGATGCCGTGCTCAGCGCGGAGATGGCCTACACCAAGGATCAGCCCTACAACATCGGCACGGGCGCCTTCCTCAACCCGACGGTGCCCGGAAATGTCGGCATCGGCCTGGGCGGCGTGAAGTTGAAGGACACGCTGACGACGATGCTGCGCATCGACAAGGACCTCGACCTGCAGGGCGTTTTCGGCACCTCGCGGCCCTCGTTCTCGTCGATCCAGCTGTTCGACACGCAGGTGCTGAACTTCAAGGAGTCGGACGACCTCGTGCGCCTGTTCGCGTACGGCACGCCGCTCACCGAGCACAACACCATCCTGACCGCGTTCACGACGCTGAACTACCGCAACGACACGATCAACCCGGGCTTCGCGATCGGCTTCGACCTCAGCCACGGCGGCGGTTTCGCGATCCCCAGCGTGTCGCTGACGCTCAACGACGAATGGCTCGCGCGCATCGAGGCGGACATCTTCTGGACCGGCAACCGTTCCAACAAGGTCCAGTTCAGTGGCGAGCGTTCGCAGCTCTTCGGCTACTTCGACAACGCCAGCCAGCTCGTTTTCCGCTTGACCCGGCAGTTCTGAAAAAAGAGAGGAGACCCACCATGCAGAAAAATTTCACCTGTGCCGTCCGTCCCTCGGTGCGGCAACTCGCGGCAGGCACCGGCCTCGCCCTCACGGCGCTGTTCGCCGCAGCGGGCGCGAACGCCAAGGTGCTCGAGCCCGGCTTCATCATCACGAAGGACAACCTCGCGAGCGTCAAGGAGGACACCTTCGAGGGCAAGACCATAGCCAGCATGATCCCGGAGAAGCTCGAGTGGATGATCACGAACTACGGGCTCACCATCAAGATCGCGCACTCGAAGAAGATCGAGATGGACCCGAAGTACGTCGAGGCGACGAAGAAGTGGTCGAAGGAGGTCAAGTTCAATCCGGCCGACCGCACGATCACCGGCTGGAAGGCCGGCATGCCCTTCCCGCCGGAAACAATCAAGATGGACGACCCGAACGCGGGCGACAAGGTGATCTGGAACCTGCGCGCCGCGACCTACGGCGCGACGATGGACCTGCGTGACATCGCCTGGGTGTTCCTCGACGCGAAGAAGGGTTACGAGCGCGTGCAGGCCTTCCAGTCGCGGCGCTACTACATGGAAGGGCGGCTCGACGGCGGGCCGGTCTCGGTCGGCGACGGCGACATCTCGCAGAAGACCTACTTCGTCGCGCATTACCCGCAGGACATCCGCGGCCTGGGCACCTTCTCGGTGCGCTACAACCAGCCCGACTCGGCCAAGCCGGACGACTCCTATGCCTACCTGAAGTCGGTGCGGCGCACGCGGCGCCTCTCCGGCGGCGCGTGGATGGACCCGATCGGCGGCACCGACCAGCTCTACGACGACTGGGACATCTGGGACGCGTGGCCGACCAAGTACACCCAGAACAAGCTCGTGGAGAAGCGCTGGGTGCTCGCGATTGCGCACAGCCCGGAGGTTAGCGTCGACACTGCGCAACCGTGGAGCGAGCCGCAGAAGCGCTTCCCGCGCATCAACATGGCCGAGCCGCCGTTCGCCAATCCGGCGAAGGACGTCGAATGGGAGCCGCGCGAGGTGTACGTCGTCGAAGGCACGCCGCCCGCCGAGCATCCGTACAGCAAGAAGGTCGCGTACATCGAGGTGGACTTCCCGCGGCCGTACCTGGGCTACGCGCTCGATCGCAAGGGTGAGTTCTGGAAGATGTTCATCTTCCAGAACCGGCCGGACGTGGGCGACGACGGCTACAAGGCGGTGATGCCGGTCGTCGGCCACATCATCGACGTCAAGCGCGGCCACGCGACCAACTGGTCGTCCAACATGAAATCCAACCCGAAAGGCGTGAAGGACACCGACGTGTCGCTGAACGTGCTGGAGGAGGTCGCGACCGGGGCTGGCAGCCGCTGAGGCCGCCTTCCGCCGCCCGCGCCGGTACCGCAGTCTCCCCCTTGGTCCGCCCCAGCCCAATTTCGGGGCGGACATTTTTCTCGCGGGGGCGGCGCCGGCGAAGCGGGTGGTGGCGATCAGGACAAGGGAGCACTTCGACATGCAGACATACCAGGCCACAGGCTGCGAATGGCGCACGACGCAGCTGGCGCAGTTCATCGCGCGCCACGGCGACCGCGACCTCGACGCGTTGCGCGAGCGCGCCGCCCGGGACCCTCGACGCTTCTGGGACCAGGTGCTCGACGCGATCGATCTGCGCTGGGTGAGGCCTTACCGGCAGACGCTCGACCTTTCAGGCGGCGTCATGTGGCCCAAATGGTTCGTCGGCGGGCGGTTGGACCTCGTCGACAACCTCGTCGGCAAGCATGCGCGCGCGACGCCGACCAAGATCGCGATCCGCTGGGAGGGCGACCGTGGCGAACTGCGCACGATCAGCTATGCCGAGCTCGCGGCCGAGGTCGAGCGCGTCGCGGCGGGCCTGCGTGCGCTCGGAGTGGGCGAGGGCGACCGCATCGCGCTTTACCTGCCGATGATTCCCGAAGCGGCCGTGATGATGCTCGCGGCGACCCGCATCGGCGCGATCTTCATCCCGTTCTTTTCCGGCTATGGCGCCGACTCGGTCGCACAGCGCGTGCAGGACTGCGACGCGCGCCTTCTGGTGTGTGCGAACGGCTACTACCGCCGCGGCAAGCGCGTCGACATGCTGGCCGACGCCCGCGCGGCGGTGCGCGAGTGCCCGTCGCTGCGCCACCTCGTGATCGTCGACCGCCTCGGTACGGGGCTCCGCGCGCAGGAGGGGGAGGGGACGGACGACTGTATCGAGTTCGACTACCGCCGCCTGCCCGTGTCGGTGTCGACCTGCCCGCTGACGGCCTTCCCCGCCGACCAGACGCTGATGCTGATCTACACCTCCGGCACGACGGGCAAGCCCAAAGGTGTCGTGCACACGCACGCCGGATTTCCGGTGAAGGCCGCGCAGGACCTGATGATGGCTTTCGACCTGCGGGCCGACGACACGCTGATGTGGGTCACCGACATGGGCTGGCTGATGGGGCCGTGGATGGTCTATGGCGGCCTGATGCTCGGCGCGACCCTCGTGTTCTATGAAGGCACGCCCGACTACCCCGACGCGGGCCGCCTGTGGCAGGTGGTCGAACGCCATGGCGTCACGCACTTCGGCCTGTCGCCGACACTCGTGCGCCTGCTGATGGCGAACGAGGGCAGCGTACCGGAGCCGGCCGCGATCGAGCGCCTGCGGGTGTTCGGCTCGACCGGCGAGGCGTGGAACGAGGCGCCGTGGCTGTGGCTGTACGAGCAGGTCGGCCGCTCGCGCCGCCCCATCATCAATTACTCGGGCGGCACCGAGATCGGGGGCGGCATCCTCGCCTGCTTCCCCGGCCTGCCGCAAAAACCGGGTTCGTTCAACGGACCGATCCCGGGCGTGGCGGCCGACGTGATGGATGCGGACGGTCGTTCCTTGCGCGGCAGCGTCGGCGAACTCGCCATCCGCGCACCGTGGCCGGGCATGACCAACGGCTTCTGGCGCGACCCCGCGCGCTATCGCGAGGCGTACTGGTCGGTGTGGCCGGACGTGTGGGTGCATGGCGACTGGGCGCGCGTGGATGAGGAGGGGCACTGGTTCGTGCACGGGCGCAGCGACGACACCATCAAGGTCGCCGGCAAGCGCGTCGGCCCCGCGGACTTCGAATCCGCGCTGGTGTCGCACCCGCTCGTCGTCGAGGCCGTCGCGATCGGCGTGCCCGACGAGATCAAGGGCGAGGCTGTGGTGTGTTTCGTCACGCTCGCGGACGGCGCCGCGGAGGCCGCGCGCCCCTGGCCGGACCTCGAGGCCGAACTCGTCGAGCATGTCGGACGCCAGCTCGGCAAGCCGCTGCGCCCGGCGCGGGTGCACCGCGTCGTCGCGATTCCCAAGACGCGCAACGGCAAGACGGTGCGGCGCGTGATGCGCGGCGCCTACCTCGGCACGGGGCTCGGCGACCTTTCGTCGATCGAGAACCCGGGCGCGATCGACGCAGTGGGGGCGCTTGGACGCGCCGTGCGCGAGGCCGCCGATGCAGTGCAGGCATGAGACATGAACATCAAGAGGAGGAAATCATGAGCAAGGTATTTACGGACGCGGCCACCGCCCTGGCCGACGTCGTGCAGGACGGACAGACCGTCGCCGTCGGCGGCTTCGGCCTGTGCGGCATCCCAGAGATGCTGATCCACGGCCTGCGCGACTCGAAGGCGAAGGACCTGACGGTCATCAGCAACAACGCCGGCGTCGACGGCGTCGGCCTTGGTCTGCTGCTCGCGACGCGCCAGATCCGCAAGATGGTCGCGTCCTACGTCGGCGAGAACGCCGAGTTCGAGCGTCAGCTGCTCTCCGGCGAGCTCGAGGTGGAGCTCACGCCGCAGGGCACGCTCGCCGAGAAGCTGCGCGCGGGTGGTGCCGGCATCCCGGCCTTCTACACCCGCACCGGCGTCGGCACGCTCGTCGCGGAAGGCAAGGAGGAACGCGACATCGACGGCAAGCGTTACCTGCTGGAGCGCTCGCTCACCGCCGACATCGCCCTAGTGAAGGCGTGGAAGGCCGATCGCGCGGGCAACCTGGTCTATCGCAAGACGGCGCGCAACTTCAATCCGGTCGTCGCGACGGCCGGGCGCATCACGGTCGCCGAGGTCGAGGAACTGGTCGACACCGGCACCCTCGACCCCGACCACATCCACACCCCCGGCGTCTTCGTCCAGCGCATCGTCGTCAATCCGCGCCCGGCGAAGCACATCGAACAACGCACCACCCGGCAGGAGTGAATCATGGCCTGGACACGCAATGACATGGCGCGCCGCGCCGCGCAGGAACTGCGCAGCGGCTTCTATGTGAACCTCGGCATCGGCATGCCCACCCTGGTCGCGAACCACATTCCGCCGGGCATGGACGTGTGGCTGCAATCGGAGAACGGCCTGCTCGGCATCGGCCCCTTCCCGACAGAGAACGAGGTCGACGCCGACCTTATCAACGCCGGCAAGCAGACCGTCACGACGCTCGCCGGCAGCAGCATCTTCAGCAGCGCGGACTCCTTCGCGATGATCCGCGGCGGTCACATCGACCTCGCGATCCTCGGCGCGATGCAGGTCAGCGAGCACGGCGACCTCGCGAACTGGATGATCCCCGGCAAGCTCGTGAAGGGCATGGGCGGCGCGATGGACCTCGTCGCCGGCGTGCGCCGCGTGATCGTGATGATGGAGCACTGCAGCAAGGACGGCGCGCCCAAGATCCTGCGGCGCTGCGAGCTGCCGCTCACCGGCGTCGGCGTCGTCAACCGCATCATCACCGATCTGTGCGTGCTCGACGTCACGCCGAAGGGCCTACGCCTCGTCGAGACCGCCCCGGGGGTGGACGTCGAGGAGGTGCTGGCCTGCACCGGCGCGCCGATCGAGTCGGGCGAACCGGTAGCCGGCTGAACCGTCCGGCCGACCGTACGATATTCGAACGCCGTCCGGACGCAAGCGTCCGGAAATCGTACGGTCGGAGCAAGACGACTGCGGCCGGGCGGGGCAGTCGCCCCCGGCCGGGATCGGGGCATTTCGCCCGCACCTGCATTCCGCGCGGCAGGTGAAAAAACAATTTAAGCAAATCCTGTTTCTGGCACCTCCTTTGCTATTCTTGTTAAACGCGAGCACCACCTTGCACGCGTATTTGCCGGAGATTCCACGTACCACAAAACACACACAACGCGCTGTCGCCTGCAGAACCTACAGGAC
Source organism: Aromatoleum evansii (assembly GCF_045689615.1). Lineage (NCBI taxonomy): Bacteria > Pseudomonadati > Pseudomonadota > Betaproteobacteria > Rhodocyclales > Rhodocyclaceae > Aromatoleum > Aromatoleum evansii. The sequence goes on along the minus strand of NZ_CP141259.1, from coordinate 4,731,697 downwards.
TTGTCCAAACGGCCGCGCATGACGCGGCTCGCAGCGATCGGCGCAACAGGAGGAGAGACTTGATGACACGGGTGCCCGAAGGGCAGATGTTTTCCGACCCGGGTAGCGACGCCGCCGTGATGGCGGCGTGGGAACGCTTTCTCGACGGCGAAAGCCGTCCGTCCGACTCATTGCGCGCGCTCGTCGACCGTTCGTGGCAGCGCTGCCAGGAGCAAAACGTCGATCCCGACAAACGCAGCGCGCCGCCTCCGGTCGACGAGTCGATGCTGGAGTCGATGAAGGAGCATCACGGCGAACTGCTGCAGGCCAGCGCCCCGATCATGGCCTGTGCGCGCGATTTTCTCGCGGAAACCGGCACCGTGATGGCGCTCGCCGACACGAGCTGCACGATCCTGACGATGGAGGGCGACAACCCGACCATCGGGACCGCAGAGAGCATCCATCTGTTGCCGGGCGTCTCCTGGAGCGAACGCATCTGCGGCACGAACGCGATCGGCACGGCGCTCGCTGTGGGCGAGCCGGTGCAGATCCACTCGGCGGAGCATTACTGCGCCGGCATCAAGCGCTGGACCTGTTCGGCCACCGTGATCCGCCACCCGCACGACGGCGAGATCATCGGCGTCGTCGACGTCTCGGGCCTGTCCGAGAGCTACAGCCGCCAGAGCCTCGCGCTGGTCGTGACGACTGCAAGCCGCATCGAGAACAAGATCGCGATGCGCGAGATGGAGCGGCGCTACTACCTCCTCGAAGCCTCGCTGCAGCGCTGGTCCAACGGCACCGACGGCCTCGTGCTGTTCGACCGCCGGGGATACCCGGTGCGCGCCAACGAGATCGCCCAGGCGGCGATGACCTCGCTCGGCGCCGACCTCGACCTCTCCGCGCCGCGCCGTGTCACCGCACTGGCGATCGGCGACAACGGCGAACTCGTGCGCACGCCGGCGCTGCCCGCCTGGCTGCGGCCCGAATGGCTCGAACCGGTATACGGCGCTCAAGGGCAGCGCCTGGGCACCCTGCTCGTGTTGCCCCTGCCCCGCATCGGGCGCGCGATCTCCGGGGAAGGCGCACGTCGCCTCGTCAGCGAGCCGGCGGTGGCGGCGAACGACATGCCCTCCGGCTTCACCTCCATCATCACCCGCGACCCGGCGCTGCGCGAGGCCGTGCGCAAGGCCGACCAACTCGCGCGCTCCAAGGTGCCGGTGCTGCTGCTGGGCGAGACGGGCGTCGGCAAGGAAGAGTTCGCCCAGGGACTGCACAAGGCCAGCCCCTTCCGCGACGGTCCCTACGTCGCGCTGAACTGCGGCGGCCTGTCGCGCGAACTCCTCGCCAGCGAACTCTTCGGCTATGTCGACGGCGCCTTCACCGGCGCGCGGCGCGGCGGAATGGTCGGCAAGATCGAGGCCGCCAACGGCGGCACGCTGTTCCTCGACGAGATCGGCGAGATGCCGCTCGACCTGCAGCCGCACCTGTTACGCGTGCTCGAGCAGAGCGAGATCTACCGCCTGGGCGAAAACGTGCCGCGCAAGGTCAGCTTCCGCCTCATCGCCGCGACCCACCGCGACCTGCGCAAGGAAGTCGCCGATGGCCGCTTCCGCATGGATTTCTTCTACCGCGTCGCGGTGACCTCGGTGCGCATCCCGCCGCTGCGCGATCGCGTCGGCGACGTGCGCGAGCTCGCCCGGCACTTCGTCGAACGCTTCTCGAAGCAGCACGAGCTCGGACTACGCCGTCTCGACGAGGAGCTGCTCGCCCGGCTCGAGAGCTACAGCTGGCCGGGCAACGTGCGCGAACTGAGGAACGTCGTCGAGAGCGTGCTGCTGATGAGCGACAGCGAGTGCGTCGGCATCGACGCCTTGCCGCCGGAACTCCTCGGCATGGCCGACTCCCCGGTCAGCGCGCCGGTCGCGACCGCGCTTGGCGCACTCGCGACGAACGCGCCGGTCGGCAGCATCGCGGAAGGCGAGGCGGAGCTCATCCGCCGCGCGATCGCCGCTACCCACGGCAACCTCACGCGTGCTGCACGCGAGCTCGCCATCGCGAAGAGCACGCTGTACCAGAAGGTGAAGCTGTACGGGCTGGAGCGCGACATCGGGCGGGTGCGCGCGGGTTGAGCGGCGCGGCTAGGCCCGGGCCGCGTGGCGGGCGTGCAGCGCGCGCAGCATGCGCTGCAGCGCTTCCTCGAGCAGCGCGCGCGGGCAGCCGAAGTTAAGGCGCACGAAGCCGGGCATGCCGAAGGGGGCGCCGTCGGATAGCCCCACGCCGGCATCCTCGAAGAAGCGCATGGGGTTATCGAGCCCGGCGCCACGGCAGTCGATCCATGCAAGGTAGGTCGCTTCGGGCCGCGTCGTGGCGAGGCCGGGCATCGCAGCGACGGCGTCCATCACGAGGTCGAGGTTGCCGCGCAGGTAGTCGAGCAGGGCCGCGCGCCACGGGCCCCCGTCGCGGTAGGCGGCCTCGGCGGCGACGAGGCCGAGCAGGTTGTTGTGCGGGACGACGCCGCGCATCTCGTGGCGGAATCGTCGACGCAGCGCAGGGTCGGGGATGATCGCGAGCGCGCAGTAGAGCGCGGGGATGTTCCAGGTCTTGGACGGCGCCATCAGCGTGATCGTGCGGCGGGCGGTCGCTTCGTCGAGCGCGGCGATCGGGATGTGCGGCGTGGCCGGGTCGAGGACGAGGCCGCAGTGGATCTCGTCCGAGCAGATCACCAGGTCGTGCCGCTCGGCGAGGCCCGCGAGCCATTCGAGCTCGTCGCGGTCGAACACGCGGCCGACCGGATTGTGCGGGTTGCACAGCATCAGCAGGCGCGTGCGGGCGGTGATGGCATGCTCGACCTCCTCGCGGTCCCATCCCCAGCGGCCGTGGCCGAGTTTCAGCGCTCGCGTCACCAGGCGCCGGTCGCTGTTGGCGGGGGCGGTGAGGAAGGGCGGGTACACGGGCGTCGCGGTGAACACTTCGTCGCCCGCTTCGCCGGTCGCTCGGCACGCGAGGTTGAAGCCGGTGACGACGCCCGGCAGCCACACGATCCACTCTGCCTCGATGTGCCAGCCGTGGTCGCGGGCGATGCCGTCGATGACCGCGTCCGACAGACCGGGCCAGGGGTCCGTGTAGCCGAACACGCGGTGGTCGATGCGTGCGCGGATCGCGTCGATGACCGGCGGCGGTGCGGGGAAGTCCATGTCCGCGACCCACAGCGGCAGCACGTCGCGTCCGGCGTAACGGCCCCATTTCTCGCCGGGGACGGCGCTGCGGTCGGGGACGTGGTCGAAATCGAATGACGCGGGGCTCATGGTTGCGGCTCCTTGGTGGCCGGATGGGCAGGTTGGGGAATTCCCGGCGGGAATTGTCCGCGGGCGAGGGATACAATTACACAAAACGATCCGCTGGCGTTGGAGGAAGACAATCGTGCAACACCTCACGGCCCACCCCGATGGCATTCTCGCGGTGGACTCCGGCTACTGCCACCCCGGCCTTGCGGCCATTCACCTGATCATCCACGAGGGGCGTGCCGCCGTCGTGGACACCGGCACCAATGCCTCGGCGCCGCGCGTGCTGGCGGCGCTGGCCGCTGCGGGGATCGTGCCCGAGCGCGTGCAGTGGGTGATCCTGACGCACATCCACCTCGATCACGCCGGCGGCGCCGGCAGCCTGATGTGCGCGTTCCCGAACGCGAAGCTCGTCGTCCATCCGCGCGGCGTGCGCCACATGGCCGATCCGGCGAAGCTGTGGGAAGGCACCTCCGCCGTGTATGGCGCCGAGCGCGCCTTCGCGCTGTACGGCCGCCTGGCGCCGGTCGCGGCCGAGCGCATCGTCGCGACCGAGGAGGACATGGTGCTCGAGCTGGGCACGCGCAGGCTGCGCATCCTGCACACGCCCGGGCACGCGAAGCACCACATCTGCATCTGGGACGAGACCGCGCGCGCCTTCTTCACCGGTGACACCTTCGGCCTGTCGTATCGCGAGTTCGACGTCGACGGCCGGCCTTCGGTGTACCCGACGACGACGCCGACGCAGTTCGATCCGGATGCGCTGCACGAGTCGATCGACCGGCTGGTGAGCTATCGGCCGGACGCGATGTATCTGACCCACTACAGCCGCGTGACCGGCGTGGATCGGCTCGCGGCCGACCTGCACCGGCTGATCGACACGCAGATCGCGGTGGCAAGGGCGGCGCGCGGCGAGGGGGTCGCACGTCACGTCGAGATCCTCGCGGGGCTGGAGCAGATCGTGCGCGAGGAGGCCGAGCGCCATGGCTGGCCGCTTCCGGAGGACGAGATGTTCGCCCTCTTGCGCACCGATCTCGAGCTCAATGCCCAGGGGCTGGGGGTCTGGCTCGACGATTGCGCGCTGCGCGAACTGAGCACCGCCTGATCCATCGGCCGCGGGGCCGCGGTTTACCGCTCTTCCTCGCGCGGCCGGTCCTGCAGCGCTTCGTACTTCGCCCGCGCGGCGGCGTCGCCCTGCAGCGCCGCCTGCGCGTACCAGTGCTCGGCCTGACGGAGATCGGCGGGCAAGCCGTCTCCCGCTTCGTACATCGACGCGACGATATACTGCGCGCCCGCGTGTCCTGCGCGGGCGGCGGCGAGGTACCAGCGCGCGGCCGCGGCGAAATCGCGCCCCATGCCGTGCCCCACGTAGTACATGGTCGCCAGGCTGACCTGGGCTTCCGTGTGTCCCTGCTCGGCGGCGCGGCGGTACCACTCCGCCGCGGTGGGCAGGGATCTCGCGACGCCGCTGCCGCGGTCGTACAGCAGCGCGAAGTTGTACTGCGCCTGGGCGAGACCGGCGCCGGCCGCGCGCCTGAGCCAGCGCCACCCGGCGTCGGGTTCCGGTGCGGCAGTTTCCTTGCGGAACATCATCATCGCGAGGTTGAACTGCGCCAGGCGGTTGCCGGCCCGCGCGGCGCGCTCGAACAGCCGCGCCGCCTCGTCCAGCCGGCCCGCCTCGTAGGCGCTGACCGCGCTTTGCGCGAGCGACGCAGGCGGTGTGCTGTCGGCGTGGGCGGGCGTGGTGCCGAGCAGGCCGGCGGCCAGCAGCGTACGGCATGCCAGATGGCGCATCGTGAATCCTCCATTGGCCCGTTGGAGCGCCGGCTCGACGGCGAGTTCATCGCGGCTGCGCTGCGGTAACATCCGCGCTTCTGCGTGCAACGGTAATCGCCATGTCCGGCCCGAGTTTCGAATCTCCTGTCGAAGTCGATCGCGAGCGCCGCTTCGGCGGCATTGCCCGCCTGTACGGGGCCGATGCGCCCGCGCGTCTCGAAGCCGCGCATGCGTGCGTGATTGGCGTCGGCGGCGTCGGTTCGTGGATCGCGGAAGCGCTGGCGCGCAGTGCCGTGGGGCACATCACGCTGATCGACCTCGATCATGTCGCCGAGTCCAACATCAACCGGCAGATCCATGCGCTCGATCCGACGCTGGGGCAGGCCAAGGTGCTGGCGATGGCCGAGCGCATCCGGGCGATCAATCCGCACGCGCGCGTCGACGTGGTCGAGGACTTCGTCACGCCGGACAACGCGATGGAGTTGCTGCAGGGCTTCGACGTCGTCGTCGATGCGATCGACAACGTGCGCGCGAAAGTCGCGATCGTGCTGGCGTGCCGTCGGCGGCGCATCCCGCTGATCGTCGCGGGCGGCGCCGGGGGGAAGACCGATCCGTCGCGCATCCGTGTCGATGACCTGTCGCGCACCGAGCAGGACCCCCTGCTCGCCAAGGTGCGCAAGCGCCTGCGCAGCGAGCACGGTTTCCCGCGCAATCCCAAGCGCCCCTTCGGCATCGAGGCGGTGTATTCGTGCGAGCCGTTGCGGCTCGACGACCTCGCGTGCGACCTGCCGCACGGACCGCAGGGGCTCGCGTGCGCCGGCTACGGCTCCAGCGTCGCGGTGACCGCATCGGTCGGCATGTTCGCCGCCGCGCGCGCGATCGAACGTCTGCTGGCGCCGCCGGTCGACGCCAGTTCCGAAACTGTCGAGAGCGAATCATGAGCGAAACACATGCGGTGGTGCTGTTCGGGCACGGCGCCCGCGATCCCGAGTGGGCTCGGCCGATGCGGCGCACGCGCGATCACCTGCGCGCACAGGCGCCCAGGCTGCGCGTCGAACTGGCCTTCCTCGAGTTCATGGCGCCGACGCTGGACGAGGCGATCGCCGCGCTGGCTCGTGACGGCATCCGGCGCATCACCGTCGTGCCGATGTTCATCGCCCAGGGCGGGCACCTGAAGAGCGATGTGCCCAGGCTGGTCGCCGCAGCGCGCGCGCTTCACCCCGATTGCGAGATCACTCTCGCGTTGGCGGTCGGGGAGGCGGACGGCGTGATCGCCGCGATGGCGGACTACGCGCTGGGTTGCAGCGTGGCATCGCGGGACTGAGATGGAGTGGCTTCCGTGGGAGCGGCTTCAGCCGCGAAACGGATACGGATCAACGGCACGCGTTCGCGGCTGAAGCCGCTCCCACAAGAACGGACCCGACGGTAGCGGCGGGAAATGTTCCGGAGGCTTGACTCGGCTGAATATAAGAATAAACTTATATTAATGACGAGATATTCCATCATCCGGATCGCTTTGCCCGCGCTTGCGCTGGCCCTCGCAAACCTGGCGCAGGCGCAGGTGCCCACGCAGCGCATCGAGGCGCGGGCGGTCGGCCTGACCCATCCCGCCGAGGCCACGCTCGAAGCGGTGCATCAGGCCACACTCGCCGCGCAGGTGCCCGGCCGCATCGTCGAGCTCAAGGTCGACGCCGGCGACCGCGTCGCGAAGGGACAGGTGCTGCTGCGCATCGACGCCGCCGAGGCGAGCCAGGCGGTCGCCGGGGCCGAGGCCGGCATCGCGCAGGCGCAGGCTGGCCAGATCAACGCGAAGGCCGCGTACGAGCGCACGAAGAGCCTCGTCGAGCGCAAGTTCGTCAGTCAGTCGGCGCTGGATCAGGCGAAGGCGTCTTTTGATGCGGCCGAGGCCCAGTTGCGCGCGGCGCGCGCAGGCCGTGGCCAGGCCGCGACGGTGCAGGGCTACACGACGATCGTCGCGCCGCTCGCGGGGCTGGTCGCCGCACGTCACGTCGAGCAGGGCGAGATGGCCCAGCCGGGTCGCCAGCTCGTGACGGTGTATGACCCCGCGGCCATGCGCGCCGTGGTCGACGTACCGCAGCAGCGCCTCGCCGGCCTCGCGTCCGGGCAGATCAAGGCGCGCGTGGAGCTGCCCGATACCGGCCGCTGGCTCGATGCCGCGAGCGTCACGGTGCTGCCCGCCGCCGATCCGCGCACGCACACCGTGCGCGTGCGCGTGGACCTGCCCGCGAACGCCGAGGGGCTGGTGCCGGGAACCTTCGCGCGCGTCCATTTCGTGACCGGCGAGGGCACGCGCATCGCCGTTCCCGCCGGCGCGATCCTGCGCCGCGGCGAGCTGACCGGCGTCTATGTCGCCGACGGCAAGGGCGGCTTCGCGCTGCGCCAGATCCGCGCCGGTGAGCCGCTCGCGGACGGCAATGTCGAGGTGCTCGCCGGCCTCGTCGGCGGCGAAGAGGTCGCGCTCGATCCGGTGCAGGCCGGCATTGCCGCGCGCGCGGCGCGTGCCGGCGCGGCGCGCTGACGGAGGGCGACCATGAGCGCTCCGCTCGGCATCTCCGGCCGCATCGCCGGCGCCTTCCAGCGCAATGCGCTGACGCCGCTGCTGGCGCTGATCCTCCTGCTGTTGGGTGTGTTCGCGACGCTGATCACGCCCAAGGAGGAAGAGCCGCAGATCGACGTGACCATGGCCAACGTGCTGGTGCCCTTCCCGGGCGCCTCGGCGCGCGACGTCGAGGCATTGGTGGCGCGCCCCGGCGAGCAGGTGCTGTCGCGCATGGCGGGCGTCGAGCACGTGTATTCCGTGTCGCGCCCCGGCATGGCGGTGATCACCGTGCAGTTCGAGGTCGGCGTGCCGAACCAGGACGCGCTGGTGCGCCTCTACGACACCGTGCATTCGAACAAGGACTGGCTGAGCCCGCAGCTGGGCGTGGGCGAGCCCATCGTCAAGCCCAAGGGCATCGACGACGTGCCCATCGTGAGCCTCAGCTTCTGGACGGGCGATCCCGCGCGCAGCGGCTTCGAATTGCAGCAGGTGTCGCGTGCGGTGGAGCTGGAACTGAAGCGCATCGACGGCACGCGCGACGTGACGACCCTCGGCGGCCCCGGCCACGTCGTGCGCGTGCTGCTCGACACGCAGCGCATGAACGCGCACGGCGTCACCGCGCAGGACGTGCGCGCCGCGCTGCAGCTCGCGAACGCCTCGCAGCCGGCCGGCAGCCTGGTCGCGGGCAACCGCGAGGTGCTGGTGCAGACCGGCACCTACCTGGAATCCGCGGAGGACGTGCGCAGCCTCGTCGTCGGCGTGCAGGAGCGCAAACCAGTTTACCTGCGCGACGTCGCGCGCATCGAGGACGGCCCGGAGCAGGCGACGCAGTACGTGTGGTTCGGCACCGGCGCCGCGGCGGCGCAGAAGGGCATCGCCGAGCAGGGCGCCTTCCCGGCGGTGACGCTGGCGGTGTCGAAGAAGCCCGGCGCGAACGCTGCCGACGTCGCCGATGCGGTGCTCGCGCGCGCCGACGGCCTGCGCGGCCAGCTGATCCCCGAGGGCGTCGAATTCACCGTCACGCGCAACTACGGCCAGACCGCCAACGACAAGGCCAACACGCTGATCGGCAAGCTGGTGTTCGCGACCGGCGCGGTCGTGCTGCTGGTGTTCTTCGCGCTCGGGCGGCGCGAGGCGCTGATCGTCGGTGTCGCGGTCGGCCTCACGCTCGCGGCGACGCTGTTCGCGTCCTGGGCGTGGGGCTTCACGCTCAACCGCGTGAGCCTCTTCGCGCTGATCTTCTCGATCGGCATCCTCGTCGATGACGCGATCGTGGTCGTGGAGAACATCCACCGCTGGCACACCCTGGAGCCCGATACGCCGCTGTGGCAGCTCATCCCGCGCGCCGTCGACGAGGTCGGCGGGCCGACGATCCTCGCGACCTTCACGGTGATCGCGGCGCTGCTGCCGATGGCCTTCGTCACCGGGCTGATGGGGCCCTACATGAGCCCCATCCCGATCAACGCGTCGATGGGCATGTTCATCTCGCTGGCGGTCGCCTTCGTCGTCACGCCCTGGCTCGCGCAGAAGCTGCTGAAGTCGGTGGACGCGCATCACCACGAGGGCGAGGACAGGCTCACCGCCTGGCTCGACCGCCTGTTCCGCCGCACCATGACGCCGATGCTCGATCCGCTCAAGGGCGGCCGTGCGCGGCTCAAGCTGTGGCTCGCGGTGTTCGCGCTGATCGCCGTGTCGGTGGCGCTGCCGGCGGTGCAGCTGGTCGTGCTGAAGATGCTGCCCTTCGACAACAAGAGCGAATTCCAGGTCGTGCTCGACATGCCGGTCGGCACCCCGGTCGAGGAGACCGCGCGCGTGCTGCGCGAGATCGGCGAGCATCTCGGCACGGTCGAGGAGGTGTCCGACTGGCAGGCCTACGCCGGCACCGCGAGCCCGATCAACTTCAACGGCCTCGTGCGCCAGTACTACCTGCGCAGCGCACCCGAGATGGGCGACATCCAGGTGAACCTGGTCGACAAGAAGCACCGCAGCCGCAAGAGCCACGAGATCGTGGTCGCCGTGCGCGACGAGGTCACGCGCATCGCGCGCGAGGCCGGCGGCAACGCCAAGGTCGTCGAGGTGCCGCCGGGGCCGCCGGTGCTGTCGCCCATCGTCGCGGAAGTGTACGGGCCCGACTACGGCGGGCAGACCGCCGTCGCCGGCAAGGTGCGCGCCGCCTTCGAGGGCACGGCGGACATCGTCGGCGTCGACGACACCGTCGACGAGGCCGCTCCCAAGCTCGTGCTGCGCGTCGACCAGGCCAAGGCCGCGCGCATGGGCGTCGCGCAGGCCGACATCGTCGAGGTCGTACGCCTGGGGCTGGCGGGCGAGGACGTCACGCCGATCCACGGCGGCGACAACAAGTACGAGATCCCGGTGCGCATCCAGTTGCCGTCCGAGCGCCAGTCGAGCGTCGACGCACTGCTCGCGCTCAAGGTGCGCGCACGCGACGGCACCCTGGTGTCGGTGTCGGAGCTCGTCACCGTGCAGGACACAGCGCGCGAGCAGGTGATCCATCGCAAGGACCTGCTGCCGGTGGTGTACGTCACCGGCGACATGGGGGGACGGCTCGATTCGCCGCTCTACGGCATGTTCGACATCCGCTCGCAGATCAACGGCATGGCCTTGGCCGGAGCACCCGGCCTCGCTGGCACGCTCGGCGAATGGTTCATCCGCGCGCCGGAGGACGCCTATGCGGGCTACAGCGTGAAGTGGGACGGCGAATGGCAGGTCACCTACGAGACGTTCCGCGACATGGGTGCGGCCTACGCGGTGGGCCTGATCCTGATCTACCTGCTGGTGGTCGCGCAGTTCAGGAGCTACCTTGCGCCGCTCATCATCATGGCGCCGATCCCGCTCACCATCATCGGCGTCATGCCGGGCCACGCGCTCCTCGGTGCGCAATTCACCGCCACCTCGATGATCGGCATGATTGCGCTCGCAGGCATCATCGTGCGCAACTCCATCCTGCTCGTGGACTTCGTCAATCAGCAGGTGCGTGGCGGCATGGAGCTCGGCGAGGCGGTGATCCGTGCCGCCGCGGTGCGCGCCAAGCCGATCGGCCTGACCGCGCTGGCGGCGATGATCGGCGCGCTCTTCATCCTCGACGACCCGATCTTCAACGGGCTGGCGATCAGCCTGATCTTCGGCATCCTGGTGTCCACGCTGCTCACGCTGGTGGTGATCCCGGTGCTGTATTACGCCGCGATGCGCAAGCGCGTCGCGCAACTGCAAGGAGAAACACCATGACCCTGACCGTCAACCAGTTCGTCCGCATCTTCGCCGGCGCCTTCGTGCTGATCTCGCTCGCGCTCGGCGTGGAAGGCTCGCCGCTGTTCGTGAGCAAGAACTTCCTGTGGTTCACCGCCTTCGTCGGCGCGAACCTGTTCCAGAGCGGCTTCACGCGCTTCTGCCCGCTGGAGATATTCCTGCGCAAGGCCGGCGTGCCGGACGGGGGCAGCTGCCGCTGATCTTCGGCCTATCCGGGACGGGCCGTGAAAGGATGCGGCGCGGATGACGACGGAAGGCTACAATCGGCCTGTCATCGACGCTGAAGCCCGTCCGGCCCATGAACGATCGCGCATCCCACGTTGAACGGCGGCTCGACCGCCGCATCCCGCTCGGCTGTCCGGCGGTGATCCGCCTGAAGACAGGCGAGACCATTCGCGGTGAATGTGTCGAAATCGGCGTCGGCGGGATGACGCTGCGCGCGCCCTACGTGCCCGGGCAGGCCGAGGTGCTGGAGGTGATGGTCTCGGTGCCCGGCAACGGCTCCGTCGCCCGTCCGCCGCTCGTCACGCGGCTGGAGGTCAAGCGCTGCCACGCGCTGGGGCAGGGCATGTACGAGATCGGCGGCACGACCGTGCGCGTCGTCGGCTGACGCGCCGCAGTCTTCAGGTTATCAGCCGCGCCCCTTCCCGCGCACGATCAGCGTGATCGCCCCGATCGCGACCAGCGTCAGCATCGCCAGCGACCAGTTTGCGATCGAAAGTCCCAGGAAGCTCCAGTCCACCTTGGAGCAATCGCCCGCGCCCTGGAAGATCATCGGCAGCGCGTCCGCGAGCGGGAAGCTGCCGAGCATGAATTCCAGGTCAGGTCCGCATTCGGCCACTTCCGGCGGATAGATCTGCATCCAGGTCTGGCGCGCCGCCACGCCCGCTCCCGCAAGCGCGGCGACGAGGATCAGCCCCGAATAGGCGCGCGTGCCGCTGCGGCCCGGATTGTGCAGACCTGCCACGAGCGCGAAGAGCGCGATGGCGATGAAGGCATAGCGCTGCATGATGCACATCGGGCAGGGTTCGAGGCCGACGACGTGCTGCAGGTACAGGCCGAAGCCGAGCAGGGCCACGCAGGCGGCGAACAGTCCGAGGAAGAGGACGCGGGAGGACGGTGCGGATGAATTCATCATGGGCGAAGACGGGTGAATGAGGCGCGATTGTAGGTCAGTCCGGCGCATTCGTCCCCGGCGCCGGTGAAAAGTTCAGTCGCGATTGCGACCGCAAGGGGCGGGCGCGCAATCCCAGGTGGCGCGGGAGAGTGCAGATCCGGCAACAGTGAAGTGCAAATGTTCTGGTTTTTCCGCAACAATGCTTCCCCTAAAGTTGCCCCATCGACAAACCACTTCGATGGAGCAACGAATGAACATCCTGCAAGTCAATTCCAGCGCCCGTGCCGCCGCTTCCGCTTCCACCCGCCTCGCCAACAGCATCGTCGAGCGTCTGCGTGCCGACAATCCGGGTGCCAATCTGGTCGTCCGCGACGTCGGCAGCAACCCGCATCCCGTCCTCGACGAAGCCGCGCTGGGCGCGCTGTTTACGCCCGCCGAGCAGCGCACCCCGGCGCAGGCAGCCCGCGTCGCGCTCGACGATGTGCTGATCGCCGAGATCCAGGCCGCCGACGTCGTCGTGCTGGGCGTGCCGATGTACAACCTGGGCGTGCCGGCGCAGTTCAAGAACTGGATCGACGCGATCGCCCGCGCCAAGGTGACCTTCCAATACACCGCCAACGGCGTCGAGGGCCTGCTCAAGGGCAAGAAGGTGTATGTCGCCCTGGCCCGCGGCGGCAAGTACCGCGGTACCGACTGGGATGCGCAGGTGCCCTACCTGAAGGTCGTGCTCGGATTCCTCGGCATGACCGACGTCTCCTTCTTCTACGCCGAAGGACTCGCGATGGGACCGGAAGCGGAACAACAGGCCTTCGCCGAAGCTCAACGCGAGATCGAGGCGGCGTTCGCATAAGCGACCAGCAGCCTTGCACACCCGGACGTCGGACGATAGATCGGGCGCCGGGAAAGAAATAGATACAGAGAGCACCCCCGACCCCGACACGGAGGACCACACCATGTCCGACACGCAACAGCAACGCATCAGTAAAGAAGTCACCCGCCCGCGCAGCGTCGAGCGCCTCGTGGCCGGGCAGGCCACCTCCGATGGCGCGGGCGTGAAGCTCACCCGCGTGCTGACCCAGCCGCTGCAGCGCCGCCTCGACCCCTTCCTGATGCTCGATGCCTTCGGCAGCAACGATCCGGGCGATTACATCGCGGGTTTCCCGGACCACCCGCACCGCGGCTTCGAGACCGTCACCTACATGATCGCCGGCCGCATGCGCCATCGCGACAGCGCGGGCCACGAAGGCCTGCTCGAGAACGGCGGCGTGCAGTGGATGACCGCCGGAAGCGGCGTGATCCACTCCGAGCTGCCCGAGCAGGAAGAGGGCGTCATGGAAGGCTTCCAGCTGTGGCTGAACCTGCCCGGCCGCGACAAGATGTGCGCGCCGTGGTACCGGGACTTCGCCGCGGGCGAACTGCCGACCTTCACGACCGAGACCGGTGCCGCGGTGACCGTGATCGCCGGCGAGAGCCATGGCGTCGCGGGGGCGGTGACGCGTGACGCGACCGCGCCGCTCTACCTCGACATCCACCTGCCGGCCGGCGCCCGCTTCGCGCAGCCCCTGCCGGCCGGGCACAACGCCTTCATCTACGTGTATCGCGGCGAGGTCACGGTCGCCGGCACGCAGGTCGCGGTGCAGCGCATGGCGATCCTCGCCAACGATGCCACCGCGGATGGGGTCGTGATCGAGGCGGGCGCGGTGCCGACACGCGTGCTGCTGATCGCCGGGCAACCTCTCGGCGAGCCGATTGCGCAGTACGGCCCCTTCGTGATGAACACGCAGGCCGAGATCCACCAGGCGCTGGCGGATTACCGCGACGGACGTTTCGCGCCGATCTCCGGCTGAAGCGGGTTCCCGACCCCCGCTCCTGCGCCCGGCAGGAGAGGCCTTCGCCACGGCGGGAGTTTCCCCTCCCTGAGCTTCCGTTGCGGTTGAGGTCTCTCCTGCCGGGCGTGGCTTTTCGGCTTGCGCTTTCCGTCCTTCTGCGAGCGAAGGCGACCCTTCTCGTAGGGCGGGAGGAGCCGCAGGCGTATCCCGCCGTGCGGTGGCCGGATGGCTCTCGGCGCTTGGATCGGCGGGATGCGCTCCGCTTCTCCCGCCCTACGATTCCGAGCCGTCCGGACGTGTTTAACCCTCGTTCGCGAGTCGCACCAGCAGCGCGGCCTGGTCGAGCACCGGCTGCGGGATCGGAACTTTGCCTGCCAGCATCGCCCGGATCAGCGCGGCATTCTCTTCCACGCCGGGCGCGTCCGGCAGTCCTTCGACCGGCGGGGCGCCGCCTTCCTCCGCCGGCCAGGCGAGCTCCGCGACGCCATCGCGGAACGCCTGCATCGCCGGTCGCCGGCGCGGGTTCGCGTAGGCCTCGCCTTCCGTGCCGCGCATCAGCATCGCCCGCCCGCCATCCACGACGAGGAACTCGTGCATGCGTTCGAGATACTCCGGGTGCGTCACCGCGACCACCCGCACGCTGCGGCCGATGCACGGGTCCACGAGCTTCGCCATCGTGTGACCGCTGCCGCGCACGCCCAGACGCAGGCGCAGGCTCAACAGGGCATCGAGCCCCGGTAGCAGCTCGTCGAGGCGGAGGCAGGCGATGCGCTTCTCGGCGAGCTCGCGGTGCGCGTCGCCGACACCGAGCGCGGGATGGATGCCGAGCGCCGCAAGCAGTTCGAACGGACTCACGCGCGACTCGAAATCGTGCCGCCCCTGGATCAGCACCGGCACCCCTTCGCGCGCGAGCAGCAGCGCGACCAGCGGCATCAGGTTGGCCTGGCGGCGCGCGCCGTTGTAGGTCGGCAGGATCACGCAGCGCGGGCCCGGCGGCACCGCGACTTGAGCGCAGCGGGCATCCATCGCGCGCTTGAAGCCCAGCAGCTCGTCGCGCGACTCGCTCTTGATGCGCAGCGACACGACGATCGCGCCGAGCTCCAGCTCCGGCACCTTGCCGTCCAGCATGTCGCCGAACAGCTGCTCCGCTTGCGCGGCGTCGAGGTCGCGCGCGCCCTTGGCGCCACGGCCGATTTCCTTGATGATGGGGGCGTAGGTCATGGCGAAGATTATGCGTCGCCATGCGCGTTCCAGCCACAGGAGAATCGAAATGGAAGTCGGATTCATCGGCCTCGGCCTGATGGGGCGCCCGATGGCGCTGAACCTGATGAAGGCCGGGCACAAGGTGCAGGTGTGGAGCCGCCGGCGCGAGTCGATGCAGCCCTTGCTCGACGCGGGCGCGGGCGACTGCGCGAGCGCGGCGGAGCTCGCCTCGCGCGCCGAGGTCGTCATCAGCATGGTCGCGGATGCGCCCGACGTCGAGCAGGTCGCGCTCGGCCCGCAAGGTGTCGCGGACGGCGCCCGTCCCGGCCTGATCTTCGTCGACATGAGCACCATCGCCCCGGCGGCCGCCCAGGCCATCGCCACGAAGCTCAAGGCACGCGGCATCGAGATGCTGGATGCGCCGGTGTCGGGCGGCGAGATCGGCGCGATCAACGCGACCCTCACGATCATGGTCGGGGGCGACGCAGCCGCGTTCGAGCGCGTGAAGCCCGTGTTCGAGGCGATGGGCAAGACGGTGTCGGTGATCGGCGCGAGCGGCGCCGGCCAGGTCGCCAAGGCGTGCAACCAGATCCTCACCGGCGTCGGCGTCGCGGCCGTGGCCGAGGCGATGAACTTCGCGCAGAAAAGCGGCGTGGATGCTGCGAAGGTGCGCGAGGCGCTGCTCGGCGGCTTCGCCTATTCGCGCGTGCTGGAGAACCATGGCCAGCGCATGCTCGACCGCAACTTCAAGCCCGGCTTCAAGGCGTGGATGCACCAGAAGGACCTGCGCATCGTGATGGAGGAGGCGCATCGCCTCGGCCTCGCGCTGCCCACCTCCGCCGCGACCGCGCAGATGCTCAACGCCATGGTCGGCAGCGGCCTGGGCGAGAACGACTCGATCGCGATGCTGAAGCTCCTCGAGCGCATGAGCGGCGGGGAGGGGCAGGACTGATGGAGGTCGGATTCGTCGGCCTGGGCGCGATGGGGCGCCCGATGGCGCAGCACCTGCAGCGCGCCGGCCATCGCCTGCACCTGTGGGCGCGGCGTCCGGAAAGCGTCGCGCCCTTCGCCGGGACCGGCGCGGTCGTGCATGCGACGCCGGCCGAGCTCGCCGCGGCGACGGATGTCGCGTTCACGATCATCACCACCAGCGAGGACGTCGAGCGCGTCGCGCTGGGCGAGGGCGGCTTCGTCGAGGGCGTGCGGCCGGGCTGGGTGCATGTGGACATGAGCACGATCGCGCCGGGCACGACGCGCCGCATCGCCGCCGCGCTGGCTGCGCGCGGCGCGGCGATGCTCGATGCGCCGGTGTCGGGCGGATCGGTCGCCGCGGAGGCGGGGACGGTGGCGATGATGGTCGGTGGCGACGCGGCGGTGCTCGAGCGCGTACGCCCGCTGCTCGCAACCTTCTCCCGCGCGATCGTGCATGTCGGCGGCAACGGTGCCGGCGAGGTCGCCAAGGCGTGCAACCAGATGGTGATGGTCGCGGCGATCCAGGCCTGCGCCGAGGCGATGCTGCTCGCCAAGGCTCACGGCGTCGATCCGGCGAAGGTGCGCGAGGCACTGATGGGCGGCTCCGCGGCGTCGCGCATGCTCGACGTGATGGGTGACCGCATGATCCGGCGGGATTTCGCCGCCGGCATCGAGGCGCGCCTGCATCACAAGGACTTCGGCATCCTGATGGACGAGGCGGCGCGCCTCGGCGCTCCGCTGCCGATCGCGGCGCAGGTGGGGCAGCAGCTCAACGCGCTGATGGCGCAGGGCGGGGCGCATAGCGACACGTCCAGCCTGATCCGCGTGCTGGAGCGCGCATCCGGGCGCGGCGATGCGTGACGATTCACCTGCGGCGGAAGGCGCTTCGCTTTTCTGCCCTGCGCCGCAGGTGCTGATGTCCTTCGCCAGTCCGCGATGTGTCGGGGCTCATGCCGAGGTCGGCAAATTTCGGGCGGGTGGATCGGCGGGATGCGCTTCGCTCCTCCCGCCCTACGATTCGCACCTCCAGCACGGATCGCCTTCGTCCCGGTCACCGTAGGTCGGGAGGAGCCGAAGGCGGATCCCGACATGCAGCCGTCGAGCGGGTGTCAGCGGCGGTCGGGAAATCGGCGACCGTTGGATCGGCGGGATGCGCTGCGCTTCTCCCGCCCTACGATTGGCTCCGTCAGCCCGCCCGCGGCTTGCCGTACCAGCGGAAGCGCTCCACGACCTCCGCCATCTCCGCGTCCGACAGGAGCACCGGCTCGCCGATCTGGCGGGTGCGCCAGTACTGCTCGCACAGCGTCTCGAACTCGATCGCCAGATCGAGCGCATTGTCGAGGTCGCGCCCGGACACGAGCATGCCGTGGTTGGCCATCAGGCAGGCCGAGCGGCCGTCCATCGCGGCGAGGATGTTGTCCGACAGTTCCTGCGTGCCGAAGGTCGCGTAGCGCGCGCAGCGCACGGTGTTGCCGCCGAAGCGCGCGATCATGTAGTGGAAGGGCGGGATCTCGATGCGCTGGCACGCGAGCGAGGTTGCGAAGGGCGCGTGCGCGTGCAGGATCGCCCCCACCTCCGGGCGTCGCGTATAGAGGTCGTGATGGAAGCGCCATTCGCTCGACGGCGCGACGCGCCCGCTGGCGCTGCCGTCCGCGGTGACGATCACCATGTCCTCCGGCGTGCAGGCGGCGGGCGGCATGCCGCTGGGCGTGATCAGCATGCCGCCGTCGATGCGCACGCTGACGTTGCCGGCCGTGCCGGTGTTGAGTCCGGCCGCGCTCATCGCGTGCGCGGTCGCGAGGAGTCTTTCGCGTACCGCCAGTTCGACGGAAAGGCTCATCGCGTCGCTTCCGGATACAGGTCGCGCAGCCCCCCGGGGGCGCACACGCCGCGCTCGGTGATGATGCCGGTGATGCAACGTGCGGGCGTCACGTCGAAGGCGGGGTTGGCCGCGGCGGTGGTTTCGGGCGCGAGGCGCAGCGTCTTCACTGCGCCGTCGCCGTCCAGCCCGAGCACCGTGCACACTTCGCCCGGGCCGCGGTCCTCGATCGGGATCGCGCCGCCGTCGGCGCAACCGAAATCCACGGTCGAGAAGGGTGCGGCGATGTAGAAGGGCACGCCGTGCTCGCGCGCGGCGAGCGCCTTCAGGTAGGTGCCGACCTTGTTCGCCGCGTCGCCGTTGGCTGCGACGCGGTCGGCGCCGGTGATGACGACGTCGACTTCGCCGCGCGCGAGCAGGATGCCGGCCGCGTTGTCGGCGATGAGGCGCAGCGGCACGCCCGCTTCACGCAGTTCCCACGCGGTGAGCAGCCCCTGGTTGCGCGGGCGCGTCTCGCTGACCCACACCTCTACGGCAAGGCCAAGCGCCTTCGCCGCATACACGGGGGCGAGCGCGGTACCGGCGCCGCAGGTGGCGAGCCAGCCGGCGTTGCAGTGGGTCATCACGCGCAGCGGACGGTCGAGACCGGCGGCCAGGCGTTCGAGGATCGCGAGACCGTGTCCGCCGATAGCGGCACACATCTCGGCGTCGTCGCGGTGGATCGCCTCGGCCTCGCGCCAGGCAGCCGCGGGGCGTTCGGTCGGGACGAGGGGGTGCAGGCGCTCGCGCATCCGGCCGAGCGCCCAGTGCAGGTTCACGGCAGTCGGGCGGGTCGCGGCGAGGGTGGTCAGTGCATGCTCGAGGCGGGCGTCGCTGGCATCGGTGGCGAGGGCGATGGCGACACCGTAGGCGGCGGTCGCACCGATGAGCGGGGCGCCGCGCACCTGCATCGCGTGGATCGCGGTCGCGACCTCGTCGAGCGTGGCGAGGCGGCGCAGCTCGCATGCGTGCGGCAGCAGGGTCTGGTCGAGGATGACGACGGCGTCGCCGTCGCGGCGGATCGTGGGAATGGGCTGGGTGAACATGGGGGTATTCTAGCGTGTGGCGTTTGCGCCGGGCGTCGCTCCCGTAGGGCGGGAGGAGCCGAAGGCGTATCCCGCCATGCAACGGTCGGGATGCCATCGGGCCGTGGGATGGCGGGATGCGCTGCGCTCCTCCCGCCCTACGGTCCTGCTGTTCCTGCGGCCTTCGCCCTGATTGGTGATCCGTTTGTGCTCTGCCAGAATGCTCCGATCCACTGAACAAGACCCGCACGCCATGCCGCATTTCCCTGCCCCCGTCGAATCCCGCCTGCCGAACGTCGGCACGACGATCTTCACCGTGATGTCGCGCCTCGCGCAGGAATGCGGCGCGATCAACCTGTCGCAGGGATTCCCGGACTTCAATGCCGAGGACGTGCTGTTCGAGCGCGTCGCGCACTGGATGCGCACGGGACACAACCAGTACGCGCCGATGGCTGGCGTCGCGCCGCTGCGCGAGGCGATCGCGCGCAAGGTCTCCACGCTCTACGGCACCGCGTACGACCCCGAGGCCGAGGTCACGGTGACGGCCGGTGCGACGCAGGCGCTATTCACCGCGGTTGCGGCGCTCGTGCGCCCCGGCGACGAGGTCATCGTGTTCGAGCCGGTGTACGACTCGTACGCGCCGGCGATCGAGCTGCAGGGCGGGCGCGTCGTGCGCATGCAGCTGGCGGCGCCGGACTATCGGCCGGACTGGGGCGCGGTCGCCGAGGCGATCACGCCGCGCACGCGCATGATCATGATCAACAGTCCGCACAACCCGACCGCCACGGTATGGACGGCCGGCGACATGGCACGGCTGGCGGCGCTCACGCACGGCACCGGCATCGTCATCGTCTCCGACGAGGTGTATGAGCACATCGTCTTCGACGGCCTGCGCCACGAGAGCTGTGCCCGCCATCCGGAACTGGCCGCGCGCAGCCTGATCGTGTCGAGCTTCGGCAAGACCTACCACATCACCGGCTGGAAGGTCGGCTACGTCGTCGGGCCGCGCGAGCTGATGGCGGAATTCCGCAAGGTGCACCAGTTCAACGTGTTCACGGTGAATACGCCGGTGCAGCTCGCGCTGGCCGACTACATGGCGGACGCGTCGCGGCACGAGGGGCTGGCGGCCTTCTACCAGGGCAAGCGCGACTTCTTCCGTGAAGCGCTCGCCGGTTCGCGCTTCGAGCTGCTGCCCTCGTCCGGCACCTATTTCCAGCTCGCGCGCTACGGCGCGATCTCGGACGAGCCCGATACCGCCTTCGCGCAGCGGCTCACGCGCGTGACGGGGGTTGCGGCGATCCCCGTGTCGGCCTTCTTCGCCGACGGACGCGACGAGCGCGTGATCCGCTTCTGCTTCGCGAAGAACGAGGCGACGCTGGCGGCGGCGTGCGAGCGCCTGCAGAAGGTGTGATGCGGAGTGCGTGCTAGACTCTCCCGCTTGGTATTCCCGTAACTGGTCCGGCATCCGCTACCGTTCGGGCTGAGCCTGTCGAAGCCCTGCCTGTGCCCTTCGACAAGCTCAGGGCGAACGGTGGTATCTGCCAGCCGCCTTGGTAAATCCGCATCGTGCGAAACCTGCTCCTCCTCGTCCTCGTCCTCGTCGGCATCTGGTGGGTGCGTCGCGCCCTGAACCGGCCGGGCGGCACTGACTCGTCGGCAGGCAAGCAGACCGGCGAGCGCAAGGGCGTGCCCGAGCGCATGGTCAGCTGCGATCATTGCGGCGTCCACGTCCCCGAGAGCGAAGGCGTGCGCGACGGCGATCGCTTCTTCTGCTGCGAGGAGCATCGCCGGCTAGGCACGCAGCACCAGGAACCCTGAACATGCGCGCCGCCGCGGACGAACGCCGCGACCTCGCACGCCGGGGGCCGCTGCGCTACCTGAACCTCTTCCGCCTGATCCTCGCCGGGCTCTTCCTCGTCGCCGGCCTCGAGCTCAATCTGGGCGCGGATGCGCCGAAAATCTTCAATGCCGCGGCGTTTGCCTACCTCGCCGCGGTGCTGGCGCTGGGATTCCCCGATGCGGCACGCCGCTTCGGCGTAGACCGCATCATCACCGCGCAGGCCGTGATCGACATCGCCGTCCTCGCGGTGATGATGTGGGCCAGCGGCGGCTACCGCAGCGGCATGCCCGTGCTGATGATGGTCGTCCTCGCCGGGGCGGGCCTCGTCGCCGAAGGGCGCATGGTGCTGTTCTATGCTGCGCTCGCGACCGTCGCCGTGCTGGCCGAAAACGTCTGGCGTTTCTTCGCTGGCGAGCGCGCGGCGGACTTCCTGCAGGTCGCCTTCGTATGCACCGCCTTCTTCGGCATCGCGATCACCGCGCGCTTTCTCGCGTTGCGCGCCAAGGCCAACGAATCGCTCGCGGTGCAGCGCGGCGAGGCGCTCGCCAAGCAGCAGGCGGTCAACGAGCGCATCATCCATGACATGCAGGACGGCGTGCTGGTGGTCGCGGCCGACGGCGTCGTCCGTCAGGCCAACCCGCGCGCGGCGGAGCTGCTCGGCCTCAGCAGCGTCGACGGCCTGCGCCTGACCGATGTCGATGAGAATTTCGCCGACGTGCCCGCCTGCTGCAGCGTTCCCGAAGGCAGCCTGCGGCGCCTCGGGCCGGCCGGCAAGCTGCTGCGCTGCCGTGCGGTCGGCGCGCAGGAAGACGCCGACGGGCGCAGCGCTGAGGGCGGCGAGACGGTGATCTATCTCACCGACTTCGAGGAAATCCAGACCCATATCCAGCAGCTCAAGCTGGCCGCCCTGGGGCGCCTCACGGCCAGCATGGCGCACGAGATCCGCAACCCGCTGTCTGCCGTCACCCAGGCTGCCGAGCTGCTGACGGAGGAAAAGCGCGGTGACGTCCAGGTCCGCCTCGTGCGCATCATCAACGACAATGCCCGCCGCATCGAGCGCATGATCCGCGACGTGCTGGCGCTGGGGCGGCGCGATGAAATGCTGCCCGAGGCATTGCCGCTGGCGTCCTTCGCGTGCGGCTTGCTGGACGAATTCGCGCTGCGCGGCGGCGCCGAGCGCGAGGTCTTTGCGCTCGACATCCCCGACGATGCAACTTTCGCGATCGACCGCGCCCACATGCACCAGATCCTCGACAACCTGGTCGGCAACGCGCGGCGCTACTGCTCCGGCGCGCCCGGCTCCGTGCGTGTCTTCGCCCGTGTCGAAGCGGGTGGGCGGGTGGCCGTGCACATCGTCGACGACGGCCCCGGCATCGCCGAGTCCGACCGCCCGCGCATGTTCGAACCCTTCTTCACGACGCACCCCAAGGGCACCGGGCTGGGCCTCTACATCTCCCGCGAACTGGCCGAAGCCAATGGCGCCACGCTCGAATTGCGCGACAATGCGCCGGGCGCCCATTTCGTGCTCACCGGACGGAGTCAGCCATGAACACATCCGAACGACGCAACCGCCCTGCCGGAATCGATGTCCTCGTCGTCGACGACGAGGAGGACATCCGCGAAGTTCTGGAACTCTCGCTGCTGCGCATGGGCCTCGCGTGCGATAGCGCCGGAACGGTCGAGGATGCGCGCCGCCTGCTGGCCGAAAAGAGCTACCGCCTGTGCCTCACCGACATGCGCCTGCCGGACGGCGACGGGCTCGATCTGGTCGCGCACATCCAGTCGCACGCGCCGGGCCTGCCGGTCGCCGTCATAACCGCCTTCGGCAGCATCGAGACCGCCATCCGCGCCCTGAAGTGCGGCGCCTTCGACTTCGTCACCAAGCCGGTCGAGTTAAAGGCCCTGCGCGAGCTCGTCAGCCACGCGCTGAAACTACAGACCGCGGCATTGGCCCCCGCGCCCGGCGCTGGCAATGCGACGCGCACCCTCATCGGCACGTCGCCGGCGCTCGAGCACCTGCGCGCGCAGATCGCCAAGCTGGCGCGCAACCAGGCCCCCGTCTTCATCCAGGGTGAGTCCGGCACCGGCAAGGAAGTGATCGCCCGCCTCATCCACGAGCTCGGTCCGCGCGCGTCGGCGCCCTTCGTGCCGGTGAACTGCGGCGCGATCCCGCCCGAACTCATGGAAAGCGAGTTCTTCGGCCACCGCAAGGGCGCCTTTACCGGCGCCGTCTTCGACAAGGACGGCCTCTTCCAGGCCGCACGTGGTGGCACCCTGTTCCTCGACGAGGTCGCCGACCTGCCGCTGGCGATGCAGGTCAAGCTGCTGCGCGCGATCCAGGAGCGCGCCGTGCGTCCCGTCGGCGCCCATGCCGAAGAATCCGTCGATGTGCGCATCCTGTCCGCCTCGCACCGCGACCTTGCCCAGCTCGTCGCCGACGGCAAGTTCCGCCAGGACCTCTACTTCCGCATCAACGTCATCACGCTGCGGGTGCCGCCACTGCGCGAACGCCCGGAGGACATCCCCGAACTGGCTGCGCACATCCTCGCGCGGCTCGCCGAGCGCGACGGCGTCCCGCCGCACCGCCTCGCGCCCGACGCCGTCGCCGCCCTCAGGCAGCATCCCTTCCCGGGCAACGTCCGCGAACTCGAAAACCTGCTCGAACGCGCGTGCGCGCTGTGCGACGGCGACGAGATCGGCGCGGGTGACATCGACCTGCACCCGACCGAAGGCATCGCCCAGCCCTTGCGCCCATTCGGCGCCGCCGAAGCGTTTGTGGCCGAAGCGGATGTCGACAACGACGAGGACGGCGAGGACGAGCGCGTGCGAATCCTGCGGATGCTCGACGAAACGCGCTGGAACCGCTCGGAGGCTGCGCGGCGTCTGGGGATGACGCTCAGGCAGTTGCGCTATCGGCTGCAGAAGTGGGGGATGGAGTAGGGGAGCGGGAGGCAGAGCGAGGCTGCCCGTGCCTCGGTGTCTTCTTGGTCTTGCCTTAGTGCAAGCCGAGTGGGCGTCTCGCTGTTTCGAGGACGGGAAATCGTGTTCCGTTCCCTATTTCCACAGTTTCGACCCTGAATCCCTGCGTCGTGGCGCCGGATGTAGAATCGACCGGAGCGGTTTTCAAGGATCAAACATATGAGACTGAGTCCCGAGCAAGTGGCCGCTATCCGACAAACGGCTGCCGAGGTTTTCGGCGACGATGTGGGCGTGTGGTTGTTCGGGTCGCGTGTCGACGACAGCAAGAGAGGCGGCGATGTCGATTTGCTGCTGTCGCCCGTGTCGCTCGACGCGCGGGAACAGTTGCTGCGCAAGGTCCGCTTTCTTTCACGCCTGGAGCGCCGCCTTGGCGAGCGCAAGGTTGACGTCGTTATCGAGGGGCCGGGCGATACACGTCCGATCGTCCGTATCGCCCATCAAACCGGAGTTCGGTTATGACCCGCTCCCCCGAGTTGCTGGCGCTTCAGCAGGCTCTCGAAACTTGTCGATTGCATGAGGAGGGTTTGCGTGATGCGCTCGGAGACTTGGCGTTGCGTGCGTTGTGCCGCGGCGATCTTGCCTCGCTCGGAAAGGAAGATCGCCGTCTCCTCGATCAGTTTGCCTATCGCTATCTGCGACTTCAGGATGATCTAGGTGCGCGGCTCATGCCGGCAGTGTTACGTGCGCTGGGCGAGGAGGTTGCGTCGATGGCGGCGCTCGATCGTTTCGCCAGACTGGAGCAGTTGGGGTGGCTTCCGTCGGCCGAGGAGTGGTCCGATCTTCGGCGCGTGCGGAACGAGTTCGCACATGACTATCCCGAAACCGATGACGAGCGGTTTGCGCGGCTGCAACTTGCTATCGACTCCGCGCAACGGGCGCTACAGATCTGGACTGGTTTTCGGGACAAGGTGCGGATGCGCTGGCCTGGTTTGTGAAAACGTGGGGGCGTGCGTGTCGAGAAGAACTGTCATCTGCTCTCCCACGCATCGAGTTCGGCATCGAAAAGCGGCTTCATGAAGTCATCCCCGATCCGTCCGGGCAGGTGTCCGGGACGCCCGCCTGCGGTCGGAGGCGCGAAACGCAGTCGGGTTGGACTCCCGGCGCGGATCCGCAACGCAGCATGGCGGTGATTGCGCGCTAATTCAGCAACGAACTTGCAACTCAGGACAGTACCTAATCCCCTGTTTCCCCCGTCCTGGATGATCGCGATTCGATGCTGGACTTTGTCCCGTGCGTCTTACCGAACAACAGCGATTGCAGATCAGGAAGGCAGCGGACCGCTCGCTCGGGGAGCAGGCGGAGGTCTGGCTGTTCGGTTCCCGCGTCGATGATGACGCCCGAGGCGGCGACATCGACCTGTACGTCGAACTGGATGGCGACGCGGCTGAGGTCCTGGAGCGTCAGTTGCGGTTTTATGCGACCCTGCAGCGTGAGCTCGGGGAACGGCGGATCGACATCGTCGTGCATCGCAAAGGAACGCCCACCCGGCCGATCGACCGCGCTGCGCTGCGTCATGGGGTCAAGCTGTGACGGGCGCGATAGAGCGGCTGTGGTACCTGCTTGCGCTGGTCGGGCGCGAGGAAGAGCAGCTTCTGGGCGTGTCCTCGCGTCTGTTCGTCGGCGGGCAAGTCACTCCGGCGTGGCTGGAAGGCGTCCTGGCCGTACCAGAAGGCATCGATCGGTTCGAGTCGTTCGTCGGCAAGTTTTCGCGCATGCAGGACACGATGATGGACAAGCTCTTGCCGACCTTCCCCGTGGCTATTGGCGCGCGAAGCGCCACGGCATTGGACAACCTCAATCTCGCCCACAAGCTCCAATTCGTTATGAGTACGTCGAAGATGTCGCAGAGTTGGCTGCAGTCATTCCCCTGAGGTACTTGACTTGGCGCGCTGCGCATAACTGCGTGAGGTTTCCCGGTGCGCCCACTGCACTGCCGAACTGCCGCATCAAGCTCGTCGCGCAGGTGATGAACTGATCCGGCGCGATGCCGAGTCGCTCCAGCAGCCTGGGCGTCTGTCTCGGGACCGCCGGGCCCCGGGTTCCTCTCGCCCGGTCGGGCTACCAGATCGTGTTTATGTCGAACAGGGCAAGGGCCGGATCGCACGTCACCAAGGGCAGGGATTCCAGCTCACTCTGCGCCGCGAGCATCCGGTCGAAGGGGTCGCGATGCTCGATCGTGTAACTGCCGGCCCGCAGGCAGTGGAAATGTGTGATTGGCAGATGCACGAAGCCGTCAGCGGCGACTAGCTCGTCAAAGCGAAACACGGCATCGGCGGCTTCGTTCAGTTTCCCGAGGCGCTGCTTGGTTGCGATTTCCCAGGCACTGGCCGCGCTCACGACGATCTCGTTGGTCTCGTCCGCGATTGTGCGGCGGGCGAGATCCGACAGCCGCGGATCATCGGTGAACCACCACAGCAGGGCGTGCGTGTCGAGAAGAACTCTCATCAGCTCTCCCACGCATCGAGTTCGGCATCGGAAAGCGGCTTCATGAAGTCATCCCCGATCCGTCCGGGCAGGCGCCCGGGACGCCGGCCCGTGGTCGGAGGCGCCAGGGGCATCAGGCGTGCGTAGGGCTTGCCCGCCTTGGCCAGAATGATTTCCTGTCCGGCGTGGGCCTGCTCAAGGAGGCGGGAGAAGTGAGTCTTGGCTTCATGGACGTTTACGACGACACTCATTTCATCCTCCTATTGGACTAAGCTGCATGACTAAGTCTAGCATGGTCGGGAGGTGGGTGAATGAGTCGCACGGCGACGTGATGTGTCACCTTGGAGGCGATTGATGTCGCACCTGCGGAGGACGGCACTTTGGGCAAGAGGGGAGACGTGACCCCGGGGTTTTCGTCACGCTGCCTTGCGTTGAAACATTTCTTTTGCTGCAGCCATTCCCCTGAGGTACTTGACTTGGCGCGCTGCGCATAACTGCGTGAGGTTTCGCGGTGCGCCCACTGCACTGCCGAACTGCCGCATCAGGCTCGTCGCGCAGGTGATGAACTGATCCGGCGCGATGCCGAGTCGCTCCAGCAGCCTGGGCGTCTGTCTCGGGATCGCGCCGCGCTTGTCCGGACGAACGCAGCGGCCCGCGGTCTCGATAACTTCCAGGTAATCGTCAAACGCGAATGGGATCGCCGCGGACAGCCGGGCCGTGGCATCGAATGGCATCAAGGGCTGTTTCGGGAGCGAGGCCGGTCTTGTCTCGCCGTGTGGCATATCCGCTGAATCGGAAGCGTCGGCGGCGGACTCGGGCGAGGAGGGGGAGACAGAAGGCCGGACGGTTGTCGGGGAGCCGGCGGAAGGGGCGCGCGCAACTTCAGCGATGCGTTCCGCGACGGACGTGAACTCTGAACGTTCCGGGGTGTCCGCCATTTGTGCGCGAATGGGATTCAGGTCGACATAGGCCATCGCCGACAAGATGGCTTGTTCGTCCAGCAGCGCTTGGCTCTTGAAGCGTCCTTCCCAGAACCGCCCCGTGACGTCGTCTTCGGCGTTGGCCTGTCGGGCGATGGATTCATTGAGCACCCGCATGAACCACGACAGATCCGTGAGCCTCGACCGATATTTTTCGACGAGTCGGTCGATGACATGCAAGGTGACCGCGGTCGGTGTGTCGCTGCGGGCTGCCAGAAAGTCTCGTACTGCAGGCGGACCGTCGAAGAGCTGCGTCCAGCGCCGCAGCACCTCGTCGCGGGACCAGTTGGTGGCGCGTTCAGCGTCGACGCGGACGACGAGATGGAAATGATTGCTCATGACCGCATAAGCGGCGACATCGATGGCGAAGACTGCGGACAGCTGCCCGATTCGATCAACGATCCAGCCGCGGCGGTGCTCGAAGCATCGACCGGTGTAATGGTCCTTGCCGCACAGGAACGCGCGCCGAACGCAGCGTGAGACGATGTGATACCAGGGCGTATCGGCGAGGCAGACGAGAGCGGTGCGCGGGCGAGTCAAGAGAAATGCTCCTCGGAATATTCGAAAAGCATATCACGGAGAGGCAAACAGAGTGGGTGTCCCTTTGTTTCCTTGTTTCCAGCCTCGCGCCCGACGCCGTCGCCGCCCTCAGGCAGCATCCCTTCCCGGGCAACGTCCGCGAACTCGAAAACCTGCTCGAACGCGCGTGCGCGCTGTGCGACGGCGACGAGATCGGCGCGGGCGACATCGACCTGCATCCGACCGAAGGCATCGCCCAGCCCTTGCGCCCATTCGGCGCCGCCGATGCGTTTGTGGCCGAAGCGGATGGCGACAACGACGAGGACGGCGAGGACGAGCGCGTGCGAATCCTGCGGATGCTCGACGAAACGCGCTGGAACCGCTCGGAGGCTGCGCGGCGTCTTGGGATGACGCTCAGGCAGTTGCGCTATCGGCTGCAGAAGTGGGGGATGGAGTAGGCGAACGGGCGGCAGTCCGCCTTTTGCATGGACAGGGCGGTGAGACCCCGCTCACGGGAGCACGTTCGTCGATTTCGTTGGCGAGGGCTGCCGACCGTGCTGTCATACAGGCTTGGCGGCAGTACGAGGGCGCTGCGTTACAGATGGTCGATGATCGGGGCTGCCCGTTCCGTGCGCATGACCAGATTGACGGCTACGGATGCGCCGAGAGCGACACGCATGGCGTTAGCGCTCCCGGTAGTTGCAGATCATGGCTTCCGGTGCGGGAAGCGTGCTTGCAGCCCCTTCTTCCGCAAGATGCATGCAAGGGCGGGGACTCGTAGGACGACTCAAAGGTGGGGGAAACAAAGTGGGCGTCCCTTTGCCTTGCGCTAACAAGAGACGGGCAGAGCGGGCGCGAGTCACAGGCATCTCCTGTTTGCGCTGTTGGGGTAGTGCGGTACGGGAGATAAAGTGGGTGTCCCTTTGTCTCACGAGAGCCGAAAAGCAGAAGGGACCGCCGAGGCGGTCCCTTCTTTAATGCGGCGGAAGGCGCTTCGCTATTCCGCCCGACGCCAGCTGTTATGCTTAGCGATTCTTAACAATCTTCGCCGGAATCGTGTCGGATGCCGTCTTGGTCCAGACGATCTTGGTACCGCTTGCGTCGGGAGCGCCCGTCACCTCGTAGATGTAGCTGCCGACCTCAGCCGTGCCGGTAAAGTTAATCGTAACCCCGTTCGTCCCAGACGCTGCCAGCGTTGCCTTGGCGGTCGCGAATTTCGGAGTCGGAAGATCCGCAAGATTCAGATTGGCTGCGGTGAGGCAATTGGTGTTCGTGCCTGCATTATTTTGAAGGCATTCTGCAACTGCCAGCTTCACCGGCTCAAGTCCGGCAATGTTGTCGCTCCACTTTGCGCGGGTGATGTAGTCTTGGTACTGGGGGATCGCGATGGCCGCCAGAATACCGATAATCGCCACGACGATCATCAGTTCGATCAGGGTGAAGCCTTGCTGGACCTTTTTCATGATGCTCTCCTTGATGGAAACCACGGAAAACCCGCTTGGTATCCCTAACGCAACCGCTGTGCCAGCTTTTCGGAAATGCGCGCATGCCGAACGCGAAAGTCGCAAAAGCCCCGTAAACACAAGGGGATGTCGCCGTTGCCGGCCTCGCCGGCAGGATGTCCTCGTCCGCCGCTTCCGTGAAAATTGTCACAAATTACGTCAAGCCGCGACATGGGGGACAATGGCTTTGTCAAGGATTGACAATGTCACGAGCTCGACCGGTGGGCGTTTGTTTGACGTGCGTAATCGGGTTCAGACCCCGATTACGTTCAAGAGATAGTGAGTCAAAGTGATTGACTCAATTGCGTGCGCTCGGATTCACGAGCGGCGTACTGATCGAGCCTCCGCCGCAGCTCCCACTCCTTCACCAGCGCATAGATCGCGGGAATCACCCCCAGCGTCAGCACCGTCGAGGACAGCATGCCGCCGACCATCGGGGCGGCGATCCGGCTCATGACCTCGCTGCCGGTGCCGCTGCCCCACATGATGGGCAAGAGACCCGCGATGATCGCGACCACGGTCATCATCTTCGGGCGCACGCGCTCGACCGCGCCTTCCATGATTGCGTGGTAGAGGTCGTTGGCATCGGCCTGGCGGCCTTCGGCAACGCGTTTCGCGCGGATGGCTTCCCAGGCGTGGTCGAGGTAGATCAGCATCACGACGCCGGTTTCGGCGGCGACGCCGGCGAGGGCGATGAAGCCGACCGCGACGGCGACGCTCATGTTGTAGCCGAGCCACCACATCAGCCAAATGCCGCCGACCAGGGCGAAGGGGACCGAGAGCATGACGATCAGCGTCTCCGTGAGGCGGCGGAAGTTGAGGTAGAGCAGCACGAAGATGATCGCCAGCGTGAGCGGCACGACCACGACGAGTTTTTCCTTGGCGCGCTCCATGTACTCGAACTGCCCGCTCCAGGTGGCGTAGTAGCCGGGCGGGAAGTCGACCCTTTCGGAAACGGCCTTGCGGGCGTCGGCGACGTAGGAGCCGATGTCGCGGTCGCGGATGTCGACGAACACGTAGGCGGCGAGGAGCGCGTTCTCGGTGCGGATCGCCGGGGCACCTTTCGTCAGCGAGACCTTGGCGAGCTGGCCGAGCGGCAGGTTTCCCCCGGCGGGCAGGGGCACGAAGACCTCGGCGGCGATGCGGCGCGGGTCGTCGCGCAGGTCGCGCGGGTAGCGCACGGCCACCGTGTAGCGTTCGAGGCCTTCGACGGTGGTGGTGACCGGGTCGCCGCCCAGCGCGGTGGCGACGACCATCTGGAAGTCGTCCATGGTGATGCCGTAGCGCGCGAGCTGGCTGCGGTCGGGGGTGATGTCGAGGTAGTAGCCGCCGGTGACGCGCTCGGCGTAGGCGCTGGTGGTGCCGGGCACCTCGCGCACGGCGGATTCGACTTCGCGCGCGAGGCGCTCGATGACCGCGAGGTCCTTGCCGAAGACCTTGACGCCGATCGGCGTGCGGATGCCGGTGGAGAGCATGTCGAGCCGTGCCTTGATGGGCATGGTCCAGGAGTTGGCGACGCCGGGGAACTTGAGCGCGGCGTCCATCTCGGCGATGAGCTTGTCGGTCGTCATCCCGGGGCGCCATTCGGATTCGGGCTTGAGGTTGATGACGGTCTCGAACATTTCCAGCGGCGCGGGGTCGGTCGCGCTGTTGGCGCGCCCGGCCTTGCCGTACACGGATTCGACCTCGGGGAAGGTCTTGATGATGCGATCGGTGGTCTGCAGCAGTTCGCCGGCCTTGGTGACCGACATGCCGGGCAGCGATGCGGGCATGTAGAAGAGCGTGCCCTCGTTGAGCGTGGGCATGAACTCGGCGCCGATACGCTGGGCGGGGAAAATCGTGATCGCCATCGAGATGGCGGCGGCGATCAGCGTCAGCCAGCGGTGGCGCATGACCCAAGTGATGATCGGGCGGTAGAGCCAGATCAGCGCGCGGTTCACGGGGTTCTTCGCCTCGGGCAGGATGCGGCCGCGGATGAAGAGCATCATCAGCACCGGCACGAGCGTCACCGACAGGAGCGCGGCGCCGGCCATGGCGAAGGTCTTGGTGAAGGCGAGCGGCGAGAACATGCGGCCTTCCTGGCCTTCGAGGGTGAATACGGGCAGGAAGGAGACGGTGATGATCAGCAGCGAGAAGAACAGTGCCGGCCCGACTTCCTTGCAGGCGCGGATCATGGCTTCGCCGCGCTCGGCGACGGTGGCGTTGTCGGGCAGATGCTCGAGGCGCTTGTGGGCGTTCTCGATCATCACGATCGCGGCGTCGACCATCGCGCCGATGGCGATCGCGATGCCGCCCAGGCTCATGATGTTGGAGCCGAGACCGAGCGAGCGCATGGCGATGAAGGCGATGAGGATGCCGATGGGCAGCGTGATGATCGCGACGAGCGCGCTGCGCACGTGCATGAGGAACACGATGCACACCGCGGCGACGATCAGGCTTTCCTCGAACAGCGTCCATTTGAGGTTGGCGATCGCGCGCTCGATCAGCGCCGAGCGGTCGTAGACCGGGACGATGGAGGTGCCTTCGGGCAGCCCCGCCGAGATCTCGGTGATCTTCGCCTTGACGTTGGCGATCACGTCCAGCGCGTTCTGGCCGAAGCGCGCCATGACGATGCCGGAGGCGACTTCGCCCTCGCCGTTGAGTTCGGCGATGCCGCGCCGTTCGGCCGGCACCATCTCGACGCGGGCGACGTCGCGCACCAGCACGGGGGTGCCGCCCTCGCTCTTGAGGACGAGGTTGCCGATGTCTTCGGCGTTCCTGAGGTAGCCGCGCCCGCGCACCATGTATTCGGTCTCGGCCAGCTCGACGACGCGCCCGCCGACGTCGCGGTTGGAGGCGCGGATGACCTGTGCGACGCGGTCGAGGGGGATGGCGTAGCTCGCGAGCCGGTGCGGGTCGACGGTGACCTGGTATTCGCGCACGAAGCCGCCGAGGCTCGCGACTTCGGCCACGCCCTGGGCCTTGGTGAGCTGGTAGCGCACGTACCAGTCCTGCAGGCTGCGCAGCTCGGCGAGCGAACGGTCCTTGCCGGTGAGGGCGTATTGGTACACCCAGCCGACGCCGGTGGCGTCCGGCCCGATCTGCGGCGCGACGCCGGCGGGCATGCGGCCGGCGGCGGACGACAGGTACTCGAGCACGCGCGAGCGCGCCCAGTAGATGTCGGTGCCGTCCTCGAAGATCACGTAGACATAGGACGCGCCGAACATCGAGAAGCCGCGCACGACCTTGGCCTTGGGCACGGCCAGCAGCGCGGTGGTGAGCGGGTAGGTGACCTGGTCCTCGACCACCTGCGGCGCCTGGCCGGGGTAGTCGGCATAGACGATGACCTGCACGTCGGAGAGGTCGGGCAGGGCGTCGACGGGGGTCTTCTTCAGCGCATACACGCCGCCGGCGCTGACGAAGAGCGTCGCCAGCAGGACGAGGAAGACGTTGCGTGCGGACCAGTCGATGAGGCGGTCGAGCATGTCAGGCCTCCGGGCTCGCGATGTGCGGATTGACGTAGGGCGGGAGTAGCAACGCGGATCCCGCCGAGCGGACGTCGGGGGGAGATGCACGCCGGAATGGCGGGATACGCTGCGCTACTCCCGCCCTACGCAGGCATCCTTTGGTCGGCTGGGCCATTTCAGTGCCCCTTGTGACCGGTGGATGCGGGTGTCGCCGCTTCGATGCGCGTGATCGCGAACTCGCCCGGCGCGCGCTGCTCGAACTCGAAACGGATCGGGCTGCCCGGGGCGATGCCTTTGGCGACTTCGGGCGAGGCCAGGCTGAAGTCCATCGTCATTGGCGGCCACTTCAGCGCGGGAATCTCGCCATGCGTGATGCTGACGGTGTCGGCGGAGAGGTCGATGGCGTCGAGCGTGCCTTCCGCGGAATAGGTCGGTGCGGTGGCCGCACCGTTGTCCTGGCCCGCGGTGAAGCTCGCGAGCGCCGCGCGCAGGTTGCTCTCGGCGTCGATGAGGAAGTTGGCAGAGACGACGACGCGCTCGCCGGCGGCGATGCCGTCGAGAATCTCGATGTGATCGCTGCCCCGGCGGCCGACCTTGACGGCCTTGGGCAGGAAGCGGCCTTCGTCCTGGGCGACGAGCACGACCTGGCGTTCGCCGCTGTCGATCAGCGCCGAGGCGGGCACGGTCAGCACGGGGGCGGCCTTGCCGGTGGCGATGTCGGCGTGAGCGAAGAGGCCGGGGCGCAGCAGGCCGTCGGGGTTCGCGAGTTCGAGGCGCATCGGCGTCGTGCGCGTCGCGGCGTCCAGCGTCGGATAGAGGTAGGCGACCGTGGCGTCGAAACGGCGCCCCGGGAAGGCGTCGAGGGTCACGGTGGCGTGCTGGCCGGGTTTGACGCGCGCGAGGTCGCGCTCGTAGACGTCGGCGAGCACCCACACCGTGGAGAGATCGGCGATGCGGAAGAGGGCTTCGCCGGGCATGAAGCGCATCCCTTCGACAGCCTTCTTCTCCATGACGACGCCGTTGGCGGGCGAGGTGAAGGTGAGCCGCCCGTTTCCGGCCTTCGTTCCTTCCGGGAGCTTCATCTGCCAATTGGAGACGCGCGCGCGGGTCGCCTCCGCGAGGCGTTGCGCGGACGCGGCGGCGGACGGGTCGCTGCTCGCGTCGCGCTGAAGGCGTTCGGCGATCTGCAACTCGGAGCCGGCCGAGACGAGTTCGGGGGCATACACGGAGAACAGCGCCTGGCCGCGGCGCACCGGGTCGCCGCTGGCGTTGACGTGCAGGCGTTCGATCCAGCCCTCGAAGCGCGGTGCGACGTCGACGACGCGGCGCTCGTTGATCGCGACGCGGCCGACGGCGCGCACCGGCTCGTCGAGCGTGCGCGGTTCCGCGAGCGCGGTGCGCACGCCCAGCGTCTGCAGGCGGGCCGGGCTCACGGTGACCGCGCCGGTGTCGTCGGGGCCGGCGTCCTCGCCTTCATAGACGGGGATGTAGTCCATCCCCATGGAGTCCTTCTTCGGCACCGGCGAGGTGTCGGGCAGGCCCATCGGGTTGCGGTAGTAGAGGATCTTCTTCCCGCCCGAGCCGTCCGCGGTTGGTGTCGCGTCGGCGGAGGCTGGGGCGGAATGCTCCGCATTGCGGGTGCCGGCGAAGTATCCGGCGGCGAGCGCGATGGCGACCGCGATGGCGCCGAGGGTGAGTTGCGCGGCGGGTTTCACAGCGATTCTCCGACCAGTTTTTCGATTTCAAACAGGGCCATGCGGGCTTCGACCTCGGCCTGGAGCAGGCTCATGCGGGTGTCGACGAGCTGGCGCTCGGCCTCGAGCACGGCGTCGAAATCGACGCGGCCGGTCTCGAAGGCGCTCCGGGTGGCGTCGCGCGTGGCCTGCGCCTGCGGCAGCAGCGTGCCGCGCAGCAGGCGTTGCGTTTCCTGCGCGCTGGTGAAGGTCGCCCAGGCGGAGCCGATCTCGCCGCCGAGGCGGCTGGCGGTTGCTTCGCGCTTCGCATCGGCTGCGGCGACCATGTGTGCGGCCTCGCGCTCGCGGGCGCGGCGGGCGGATTGTTGCAACGGGATCATGACCTCGAACATCAGGTCCCAGGACTGGTCCTCGCCGCGCGGGCGGTTGTTGGTGAGGCCGATCGAGTAGTCGGGGTAGCGGTCGGCCCAGGTGCGCTCGCGTTCGAGGCGCGCGGCTTCGATCGCGTGCGCGTCGGCGGAGAGGGCGGGGTTGTTGGCGCGCGCCCGTTCGACGAGGGCGGGAAGCGGCAGCACGGCCGGCAGGGCGGACGGTTCCGCGGGGGCGGCAAGGGGCTCGTGCGGGGCGCGCGCGAGGAGACCGTTGAGCGCCGCGGCGGCGGCGCGGCGGCGCTGTTCGATGCCGACCTGCGCGAGGCGCTGGCTGGTGATCTCGCGCTGGGCGCGCAGCACGGCCTGCTGCGGCGCGAGGCCCTGGCGGTAGCGCGCGAGGGTCGCTTCCTCGAGGCCGCCGAGGAGCGCGAGCGATTCGCGCGCGAGCGCGGCCTCCCGGTCGGCGGCGTAGTAGCGCAGCCACGCCTGCTTGATCGTCAGTGCGAGGTCCAGCCACTCGGCGTCGAGGCGGGCCGTGGCCTCGTCGGCCTTCGCCGCCGCCGTCCGCGTCTGCAGCTCGCGCTTGCCCCAGCCGGGCAGGGGCTGGATGAAGCGGTAGCGGGTCTCGCCGACCTGGCCGGGCACCAGCGTCGTGCCGCCGCCGCGCATCTCGTTGGTGAAATCCATCAGCTCGACCTGGAAGTTCGGGTCGGGCAGGGCGCCGGCGGAGTCGACGCGC
The DNA here is from genome assembly GCF_045689615.1 of Aromatoleum evansii. Classification (NCBI taxonomy): domain Bacteria; kingdom Pseudomonadati; phylum Pseudomonadota; class Betaproteobacteria; order Rhodocyclales; family Rhodocyclaceae; genus Aromatoleum; species Aromatoleum evansii. The sequence continues at coordinate 4,696,336 of NZ_CP141259.1, read as the reverse complement.
TCGCGCGCGGCCGCGGTCTCGGCGCGCTGGGCGGCGAAGGCGGGGTTCGTGCCGCGGGCGTGCTGCAGGAGACCGGCGATGTCCGCGCCGAGCGGGGTGGCCGGATCTGCCGCAGTGGCGGCGGCCGGTGCGACCGGGAAGCTGCGGGCGGCGGGCGGGGCCGGTGGCGTGCCGGCGCCCTGGGCTTGGACCGTCGCTGCGACGGCCAGCAGGCCAGGGATCAGCAGCGCGGCGGCCAGGGCCCGCCGCTGCGTTCCCGCGTTGGACGAGTGCATCGTCGGGACTCCGCGAAGGTGTTGTTATTTGCGGCGGCGGGGCGGCCGCCGAGTCGTTCGTCGCGCGGTCGTCCGCCCCGGAGCGGGGGGTGCGTCCTGCGAGTCGCCGGAACCTCCGGCGTATCCTACTTGGTGACTTCCAGCTGCGTGACGCTGAACACGCCATCGACGCGTTCGGCGGTGAAGCGGACCTTGTCGCCGGTCTTGACCTTGTCGAGCATCGCGGCGTCGGTGGCGCGGAAGGCCATCGTCATCGCCGGCATGCCCAGGTTGTCGAGCGGGCCGTGGGCGATGGTGATCTTCGCCGCCGCCTTGTCGATCTTCTTGACCGTGCCTTCGCTCATCCGGGCGGCTGACACGCTCGCCGGCGTGGCGGCCTGCGCCATGTGGTGGCTGTGGCCGGCGTCATGGCCGCTTTGTGCGAGCGCCGGGGCGGCGGAGGCGGCGAAGAGGCCGAGGGTTGCGAGCAGAAGGGTGGTTTTCATGTGGAGGGCTCCATGCAATGCAGGAATTGGAGGCAGTATGAAAAGGGCGTGGAAACAGAAAGCTGACCCCGGGGTTACATCTTTGTAATCTTGCGTCTTGCCCGGCGCGCGCGGGCACAATGCGTTCCGTGGTGTGTTGGTGGCAAGGAGCCAGCGGTGAAGATCCTGATCGTCGAAGACGAGGCCAAGACCGGTGATTATCTCAGGCAGGGACTGTCCGAGGCGGGCTTCGTCGTCGATCTCGCGCGTGACGGCATGGATGGCCTGCACCTCGCGCTGACCGGCGAGTACGAACTGATGGTGCTCGACGTCATGCTGCCGGGCCTCGACGGCTGGAGCGTGCTGCAGACGGTGCGCCGCGCCGGGCGCGAGATGCCGGTGCTGTTCCTGACCGCGCGCGACCAGGTCGAGGACCGCGTGCGCGGGCTGGAGCTGGGGGCGGACGATTACCTCGTGAAGCCTTTCGCGTTCTCCGAGCTGCTCGCGCGGGTGCGCACGCTGTTGCGGCGGGGAAAGTCGAAGGAACCGGAGACGCTGCGTGCGGCCGACCTCGAGCTGGACCTGCTGCGCCGGCGCGTGACGCGCGCGGGGCAGCGGATCGACCTCACCGCGAAGGAGTTCGGCCTGCTGGAGCTGCTGCTGCGCCGGCAGGGCGAGGTGCTGCCGCGCTCGCTGATCGCCTCGCAGGTGTGGGACATGAACTTCGACAGCGACACCAACGTGATCGAGGTGGCGGTGCGCCGGCTGCGCGCCAAGGTCGACGACCCCTTCGAGCCCAAGCTGATCCGCACCGTGCGCGGCATGGGCTACGTGCTCGAGACGCCCTGATGCCGAAGCTGTCGTTGACGCTGCGCCTGACATTGCTCTTCGGCGGGCTTTTCGCCGCGGTGCTGCTGGGTCTGGGCATCTACATCTCGGCGACGGTCGAGCGCCATTTCGAGGAGGGCGACCTCGTCGAGCTGCACGGCAAGCTCGAGCTCGCGCGCTCGGTGCTCGCCCAGGTGGGCGACGAGGCGGACTTCGCGAACGTGGCGCAACAGCTCGACAGCGCGCTGGTAGGGCACCATAGCCTGTCGATCGCGGTGCTTCGCGACGCAGGCCGCGGCGAGATCCTGTTCGCGTCGTCGGGGGCGGATTTCCCCGAGCCGGCGGCGCGCATCGATCCCGGTCCCGACCCGGTCGCCTATCCGCCGGCGCATACCTGGGAGCAGGGCGGCCATATCTATCGCGGGGTCGTCGCGAACGCGCGCACGGGCATCGCCGGGGCGCCCGCCGCCCGTGTCGTGGTGGCGATGGACATCGAGCACCACCGCATCTTCATGCGCGACTTCGAGCGTTCCCTGTGGTTTGCGGTGGCGCTGGCGATCGTCGCGACGGGCCTGCTCGGCGCGGTCGCGGCGCGAGGCGGGCTTGCGCCGCTGCGCAAGATGGCCGAGGTCGCGCGCGGGGTGTCCGCCCAGCGGCTCAATGCCCGCATCGACACGCGCAGCCTTCCGGTCGAACTTGAAGCGTTGGCGGGCGAGCTGAATGCGATGATGGCGCGGCTGGAAGACGGTTTCCGCCGCCTGAGCGAGTTCTCGTCGGACATCGCGCACGAGCTGCGCACGCCGGTGAGCAACCTGATGACGCAGACCGAAGTTGCGCTCGGGCGCGCGCGCAACGCCGACGAGTATCGCGAGATCCTGCTGTCGAACCTCGAGGAATACGAGCGGCTCGCGCGCATGATCGGCGACATGCTGTTCCTCGCGCAGGCGGACAACGGCCTGCTGCCGCGCCCGGCCGAGACGCTGTCGCTCGCCGGGGAGGCGGGGGCGCTGGCCGAGTTCTACGAGGCGCTGGTCGATGAGAAGGGCCTGCGCCTGGAAGTCGGCGGCGATGCGCGCGTGCAGGGCGATCGCCTGATGCTGCGGCGCGCGGTGTCGAACCTGCTGTCGAACGCGCTGCGCCATGCGGCGCCGAGTGGTGTCGTGCGCATCGCGATCGATACGGCCGGCGAGGAGGCGCGGCTTGCGGTCAGCAACCCCGGCGAGACGATCCCGCCCGAACATCTGGCGCGTATTTTCGACCGCTTCCACCGCGTCGACGCGGCGCGCACGCGCCAGGGCGACGGTGCGGGACTGGGGCTGGCGATCACGCGCTCCATCGTCGAGGCGCACGGCGGCCGCATAAGCGTGGAATCCGCCGGCGGCCTCACCACCTTCACGCTCTACCTGCCGCTCGCGTCGGCCGATGCGCGCATCGCGGCAGCCGGGGCCCGCGGGGCGGAACCTTCGTCTCCCGCGTCGGGCCAAACATCGGCAATCGTCTGATCCAGAGGAAAACATGAAGTCGCACACTCCGTCCCGTCCCGCCCGCCGTCCCCTCGCCCTCGCCGCCATGCTGGCGCTGGCCGCGGCCTTCGCCGCGCCGGTGCTCGCGGCCGGCGAGGAGGTGGTGATGTACAAGGATCCCAACTGCGGCTGCTGCGGCAAGTGGGCCGAGCACATGCGCGCGGCGGGTTTCTCCGTGAAGGAGATCAAGAGCGCCGACATGGGGGCCGTCAAGCGCGAGGCAGGCGTGCCGCAGGCGCTGGGCTCCTGCCATACTGCCAAGGTCGGCGGGTATTTCGTCGAGGGGCATGTGCCCGCAGCCGACGTGAAGCGTCTGCTGGCGGAGAAACCCAGGGTCGCCGGCATCTCGGCCCCGGGCATGCCGCAGGGCTCGCCGGGGATGGAAGGGCCTTACCCCGCGGACCGCTACGACGTCGTGAGCGTGACCGCCGACGGCAAGACGCGGGTCTTTGCCAGCCATTGAGCCTTCGTTAGCCCCGGAGCCCCGGGGTGCAGGAGAACGGAACATGCGCAGGAAGCTTGCCGCCGCCCTGGGGGCGGCCGTGTTGCTGACGACGAGTGCGGGGGTGTCCGCGCAGCAGGCGGGGACCGTTACCGGCGACCGTGCCGGCGACATGACGGCGGATCTGCTCATCGTGCGCCCGCTCGGACTGGTCGGCACGGTGATCGGTGCGGCGGTGTTCGTCGTCGCGCTGCCCTTCACGCTGCCGACGGGTTCGGCGGGCGATGCCGCGCACGAACTCGTCGGCAAGCCGTTCGAATACACCTTCAACCGCCCGCTCGGCGACTTCCAGCACTGCGGGGCCGATCGCCACCCCTGCGGCGACCGGCGTGATCCGTAAGCCGCGCAAGGAGGCGTGTGCCGCGGCGCTCGCGGTGCTGCTTGCGGGGTGCGGCGGTGGGGATGGGATCGACCCGAAGGACGCGGCGCAGGTTGCGCGGGGAGAGCCGCTGTACCAGCGCCACTGCGCTTCGTGTCATGGCGCGCAGCTCGAGGGGCAGCCCGACTGGCGCCAGCGCAAGGCCGACGGCCGGTTGCCGGCGCCGCCGCACGATGCGTCCGGGCACACCTGGCATCATCCGAACGAGCTGCTGGTGAACATCACGCGCGACGGCATGGTGCCGCCGTGGGCGCCCGAAGGCTACGCGAGCGACATGCCGGCCTTCGCCCGCGTGCTGTCCGACGACGAGATCCGCGCGACGCTGGCGCACATCCAGAGCACCTGGCCGGCCGAGGTGTGGGCCGCGCGCGCGCAGATGGCTCAGCAGCGGCGCTGATTTCGGAGCATCGCGCGAAGCTTGCCTGCCGACGCGGCGGCAGGACTGGTATGCTTAAGCGCTTTCCCGTTTCGGGTGAGCTTCCCCCAATGAACGAATCTTTCAAGCGCGGCGCCCGCGAGGGGTTCCGGCTGATGTTGCCGATGTCGGTCGGCCTGCTGCCGTGGGCGATCGTCACCGGCGTGGCGATGCGCTCGACCGGCCTGTCCGCGGCCGAGTCGATCGGCATGAACCTGATCGTCTACGCCGGCACGGCCCAGCTCGGCACGCTGCCCCTGATCGCCGCCGGCGCGCCGCTGTGGCTGATCTTCGTGACCGCGCTGGTGCTCAACCTGCGCTTCGTGATCTTCAGCGCGGCGCTGGCACCGGCCTTCCATGGCGCGTCGTGGTCCAGGCGCCTGTTGTCGGGCTATCTGCTCGTCGACGGCCTGTTCGTGCTGTGCGCGGACCGCCTGCTGCGCAGCGACGATCCGCACTGGCGCTGGGGCTTTTATGTGGCGCCGGCGATGCTGTGCTGGAGCATGTGGCAGCTCGGCGGGCTTGCCGGGGTGCTCGGGGCGGAGATATTCCCCAAGGATTGGTCGCTGGAGTTCATGACGACGATCGCGCTGATGGTGATGCTCGTGCCGATGGTGCAACAGCGCGCGATGCTGGTCGCCGCGCTCGTCGGTGGCCTCGGGGCTGTGCTGCTGCGCGGCCTGCCGCTCAGGCTCGGCGTCATCGCCGGGATCGCCCTGGGCATCGCGGCCGGCTTTGCTGCAGAACACTGGGCGGAGCGGCGGAGACGGACATGGTAGAGGGCGTCTGGCTGTGGCTGACGCTGCTGGCGATCGGCTCGACGACCATCCTCACGCGCGGCAGTTTCGTGATCAGCGGCGAAGGCGCGCGCCTGCCGCCTGCGCTGCAGCGAGCGCTGCGCTATGCACCGGCCGCGGCGCTGTCGGCGTTGATCATGCCGGATCTGCTGCTCGATGCGGGTGCGTTCGATCCGGCGAACCCCAAGCTCGCAGCCGGCATCGTCGTCGCGCTCGCCGCGGTGCGCTCGCGCAATCCGTGGCTGCCCTTCATTGGCGGCATGTGCGTGCTGCTCGTGCTGCGCAAGGGCCTGGGCTGGTAATTTGCTTCAGGTCAGCAGGCAGTTCGCGTCCGGTTGCGGCGCGGGCGGGGGTGTCTCGCCGAGCATCTCGCGCAGGCTCGCATCGATGCCGGCGACCAGCGCGTCGAGCGCCAGATCGTTGGGCATGGTACCGAAGGGGTCGTCGATCTCGTCGCTGAGCGCTTCGAGCGCGAAGAAGGTGTAGGACACGAAGCACACGATCAGCGGGGTCATGATGCCGATCGAATCCACCAGGCCGAAGGGCAGCAGCATGCAGTAGAAGTAGGCGCTGCGATGCAGGATCACCGAATAGGTGAAGGGCAGCGGCGTGTTGGCGATGCGCTCGCAGCCGCCCAGCGCGCCGGAGAGATCGTTGAGCGATTGCTCCATCTGCTGCGCGGCGATGGCGTCGAGCTCGCCGGCGGTGCGCCGCTCGCGCAGCCATTCGCCCAGCCACAGCAGGATCAGCGCAGGGCCGAAGCGCGCGGTGCGCACGCGCTCCACGAGATCCACGGGCAGCAGTCCGGCGAGGTCGGTGTCGCGCGGACGCCCGCGCAGCTGGTTGCGCATCGTGGTGGCGAAGCCGACCAGCCCGAGCACGAAGACGCGCTGCGCGTCGCGCGGCGTTGCGAGGTTGAGGGCCTGGCGCGCGAGGTTGCGCGCCTCGACGAGCACGGCGCCCCACAGCTTGCGCGCTTCCCAATAGCGGTCGTAGCTCGCGTTGATGCGGAAGCCGAGGAAGATCGCGAAGGCGACGCCCATCAGCGAGAACGGCGTCGCGGTGAGCGTGACCTTCCAGTGGAAGAGCTGGCCGTGCAGCAGCACGACGGCGCAGGACAGCGCGAAGATGAACAACTGCTGGGACAGGATGCGCGGGACGAGCGAGCCGCGGCGTACGAAGAGCAGATGGACCCAGTGCGGGCGGGGACGGACGATCACGGCGTGGGGCGGGCGGGGCGCGGGAGCGGCGGAGGCGCCATTCTGTCAGGTTTCACGCCGCTCCGGCGGGGAATTTGTTGCGGTGCAACGTCGATGGCGAGGCGCGGCGAAGGTGGTAGGGCAAGCCGCGCCTCCGTTCGCCCCGAGCCCTTCGACAAGCTCGGGGCGAACGGTGGTATTTGATTGCCGGTTTGATGGCGGCGCTTCGACGGGCCGGTCCTGAGCGAAGTCGAAGGGCTCAACCCGAACGGTGCTTGCCGTATGCGCAACCGCACCGCCGGAGAGCCGGGTTCAGCAGACCTTGCAGGTTTCGATCGGCAGGCCGCTCTTGATCCAGCCCGGGCCGGACGCGCTGCCGCTCATGCCTTCGCGGACGCTGACCACGTTGGTGAAGCCCTGTGCGGCGAGCAGGCGTTGCGCCTGGCCGCTGCGGTTGCCGCTGCGACAGATGAAGGCGATCGGGGTGTCGCGCTTCGCGCCGACGCGGGCGACCACTTCCTTCACGAAGGCTTCAGGTCCGGCCGGGTTGTACAGGTTGATCGGGGTGGCGCCGGGGGCAACGCCCGTTTCGCGCCATTCTTCGGGCGTGCGCACGTCGATCAGGGTGATTTTGCCGGCCTTGGCCTTCGCCTGCGCCTCGGCAGGGCTGATTTCAGGCACGCCGCCCTGCTGGGCATGGACGGCCGAAAGGGGCAGGAGGATGGCCGCCACGGCGGCAAGGAGCGTGCGGCGGACAAGGGAAAGGTCGCGTGACATGAGGAACTCCGGGATGCGTCAGGTTCTCAGGAATGTCGGTCAGACACTCTGCTGAGGATGGAGTTCGTCATATTAGCATGTGCTTGTATTGCGGCGGCGGAGAGAGGAGCCGGTGAGCTCCGGCCCGTCCGGGGCGCGGAGCGGTTTGGTGGCTAGTTTCGTAGGGCGGGAGGAGCCAAAGGCGCATCCCGCCGTGGGGCGGTTGAGCAAATTCAGGCGCGCGATTCGGCGGGGTGTGCCGCGCTCCGCCCCCCTAAACAGGTTCATGCGTCTGCCGTGCCGTCACCCGGCCATCCACGCCAGGGCGGTGGCGGTCGCGAGGCCGCCGCTCGCGAGCAGCGCGAGCCGGCGCGGGGAGCCGTGCAGCCGGCCCCACAGCCAGAATCCGGACAGGCCGAGGAAGGCGAGGCCCAGCGCGGCGGCGTCCGACAGCAGGACCCACGCGGGCCCCGTGCCGATCGCCATGTGCAGGCGCGCGAGGTAGAGCCACAGGTTGGGTTGGGTGCGCTTCGCTTCCGCCTGGCGACTGCCTACCCAGTAGTCGACCTGCACCGTCTCGGACGGTGTATCGGCGCGCAGGGTCCAGCGTTCGGGTTGGTGGATGTCGCCGCCGCCCCAGCCCACCGCCTTGGCCGGCTCGACGCGCGATTTCAGCTCGGTGGCGTCCAGCCCGAGCGCGGGTGCGAGCGCCGCGGCGAGCGCCGCCGGATCGGCGGGCGTCGCCTCGATGGGCAGCAGCTGCGTGACTTCCTTGCGGTCGAGCGCGGGGATCTTCATGACCGCGCGGTGGTTGAGCAGGAAGCCGGTGGTCGCGAACAGCAGCAGCATCGCGGCGAGCGCGAGGCCGAACCAGGCGTGGATGCGGCGCAGCCACTTCTGCGAATTGCCGCGATGGCCGGGCGGGCGGGGGTGGAGGTGGATCACGGCGGGCTCAGAAGCTCAGTTTCGCGGAGAGGCGCAGTGTACGCGGCATTCCGACCGCGAGCAGCGGGCTGTTGGAGTTAACGCGGCTGTCGCCGGCCGCGGCCCAGTAGCGCTCGTCGGTGACGTTCTCCAGATTCGCGACGAGGTCGAGTTGGCGGCCGGAAAGCTTCGTGCGGTAGCGCGCACCGAGGTCGTAGCGGGTGAAGGCGTCGACCTGGGCCTGGTTGAGCGGATTCACCTCGCGTTCGCCGGTGTAGTAGGCGCCCGCGGAGAGCGCGAGGCCCGGCAGCGCGGCGAGGCTGTGCTCGACGAAGAGGCTGGCGGTGACGCGCGGCGTGTTGGCCGGGCGATTGCCGACCAGGCGCGGGTCGTTCTCGGCGTCGGTGAATTCGGCGTCGAGCCACTGCGCGGAGGCGAACAGGCTCCAGCGCGGGGCAATGCGTCCGCCGGCGGAAAGCTCGATGCCGCGGTAGCGGCCTTCGCCGAGGCGCTCGTACATGTCGTCCGCCGTGCTGGTTGTGCCCTGCGAGTTGACGCCGTTCATCGGACGCTCGATCTGGAACAGCGCCGCGTTGGTCTGCAGGCCCTGCCATTCGCTCTTGATCCCGCCTTCCCACTGGCGGCTGACGATGGGCTTCAGCGAGTCGCCCTCGTTGATGGTGCGCGCGGGCGCGATTCCGCCATCCTCGAGGCCTTCGAGGTAGCCGGCGTACAGGTTGGTCGCGGGCGTGAGCTTGTACACCGCAGCGATGGTCGGCGTGACGCGGCGCTTGGTGTAATCGAGCGCGGAATTGTTCGCGTGCTCGAACTCGAATTCGCTGCCGCGCGCACCCGCCATCAGCAGCCAGTCGCCGAGCGCCATGCGGTCGAACGCGTACCAGCCCTGGTCGTAGGTGCGCGAGTGGAGGGCTCGGTCGGGATAGACGACCGCCGTCTCCGGGATGTCGCGCGGATCGTAAAGGTTCTGCGCGACGCTGATCTGGCGCGTGGCGCCCGCGGTCTGGCTGAGCACGTTGCGGGCATAGCCGAAGGTGAGGTCGTGCGTGACGGTGCCGGTTTCGACGCGGCCGGCGAATTCCGTGCGCTGGCTGCGGTTGATGTATTCCTGCCCCTTGGTGCGCGAGATCTGCAGCGCGCCTTCGCCGGTGGCGATGTTGTAGTTCTGCATCTGCGAGAAGTTGCGGTCGCGCTCGAGCCAGGAGCGGCCCATCTCGACGGTCCAGATCCAGTTGTCGTTGAGCGCGAAATCGCTGCGCAGCTGCACGTTCTGTTCCTTCGCATCGTAGTTCGCCCAGTCGGGGGCGATGAGCTTGCGCGGATTGGGGATCCTGGGCAGCGGGATCTCGCCGTTCACGGCGCGCAGCGCGAGGATGCTCGACTGCTCGACGACATCCTTGGCGATGTCCTCGACGTCGAGCTTCAGCAGCCAGCGGTCGGTGACCTGCCAGTCGAAGGCGCCAGCGTAGAGATGGCGGTCGCCTCCGGCGTCGCGTACGGGGCTTTCGAGCTGGCCGCCGACGATGTTGATGCGTGCGCCGAATTCGCCGTTGGCTCCGAAACGGCGACCCACGTCGAGGCCGGCGACGGCGCTGCCGTTGTCGTCGGTGGAGAAGTGCACCGCGGTGACGGGCGTGCTGCCGGCGCGCTTGGTGACGAGGTTGATGATCCCGGACGGCGGCACGAAGCCGTAGTACAGGCCGCCGACGCCCTTCAGGACCTCGACGCGTTCCTTGTTCTCGAGCGGCAGGTCGATCAGGTTCACGATCGGCAGGCCGCCGTTGAGGCGGTAGTTGGAGCGGTTCTCGACCAGCAGGCCGCGGATCGACAGGTTGTCATAGGCGGTGGCGCCGAGCTGGGCGCGGGCAACGCCGGCGGTGTTCTTCATCGCTTCGTACAGGCTGTTGGCCTGCTGCGCGTCGAGGAGGTCGCGATCGACGACATTGATCGTCATCGGCACGTCCTTCGCGGGCGTGTCGCGGAAGGTGCCGACACCGACGCTGCCGGCGCGCCAGCTCGATTCGGTGGCGAAGACTTCGACGGCTTCGAGCTGTTTTTCCTGGGCGTGGGCGCCGCCGTAGGCGGCGAGGAGGGCGGCGGGGATCAGGCGGGCGAGGGTCTTGATGCGCATGGCTGGCTTGGTCCGGGTGAAGGTGGGCGGGATTACGGGGCGGTGACGGGCGAAGGGGCGGGCAAGCTTTGCGACTGTCTCGGGGCAGGCTCGGTCCGAGCCGGTCAGGAAGTGCTATGTGCCGCCTTGCCGGGTCCCCGGTCGTCGCGGGACGACCGGGGTAGGCGGGTGGATCAGAAGCGGAAGGTCGCGGTCGCCTGCAGCGTGCGCGGCGCGCCGGGCTGGTTCAGGCCGTTGACGCTGCCGTGGGCGGTCGCCCAGTACTCGCGGTCGAAGGCGTTCTTGAGGTTGAACGCGAGGTCGTAGGCCTTGCTGCGATAGAGGAGCGCGGCGTCGAAGACCGCGAAGCCCGGCAGGCGCACGAGGTTGTCGGGCGAGGCGTACTGCGAGGCCTGCGCATGCACGCCGCCACCCAGGCTCCAGCCGCTGCCGAGTTCGCGCACGACCCAGATCGAGCCGCTGTGGCGCGGCGTGATCGCGGCGTCCTTGCCCTCGAAGGAGACGGTGACGCGGCGGGTGCCGAAGTTGGCGCCGCCGGTGGCGGTCGACTTCACGATCTCGGTGTCGAGGTAGGCATAGCCCGCATGCACCTGCCAGCCTGCGGCGGGGCGGCCGGAAAGCGACAGCTCGAAGCCCTCGGTGCGCTGCTCGCCGGCGTTGATCGTCTGGCGCGTGGCCGGATCGGTGATCTTCATGTCCTCGCGCACGAGGCGGAAGATCGAGGCGCCGGCCGACAGTGCGCCGCCGAGGAAGTCCCACTTCGCACCGATCTCGTGGTTGGTCGTGATCTCGGGATCGGCATCGACGTTGGAGGCGTTCAGCTGGAACTGCTCGCCCGACGGCTGAAAGGAGCGCGACACGGACACGTAGTAAGCCTGGCGCGCATCGGGTTGCCACACGAGGCCCGCGCGCGGGCTCCATTCGCGATCCGTGCGCTCGAAGTCGGGTTTGCGCGGCTCGGTGGTCTTCTGCTTGTACTCGTCGTGGCGCACGCCGACGAGCGCCTTCCACTGCTCACCCAGCGCGATCTGGTCCTGCACGTAGAAGGCGGTGCTGTCCTGCGTCGTGACGTTGTCGATGGTGCGCGAGTTGGGCGCGCGCGTCGTGTAGGGCGGGATCGCGCCGCCGGGGTTGTAGAGCGGCACGCGGTCGATGCCGATCCAGTTGTCGATGTCGAGCTCCTTGTCCTGTGTGCCGACCTCGAGGCCGTAGAGCAATGTGTGCTGCATGCCGCCGAGCTTCACGCGCTGCGTGAGTTCGAGCTGGTTGAACCAGCCGTCCTCGTCGCGCACGACGTGGCCGTGGGTGCGCTGCATCATGAGCTGGCCGCCGACCAGCGTGTAGGCGCTGCCGGAGCGGTACAGGGTGTTGTCGCGGTCGAGCTTGAAGTCGTAGTAGCGCAGCACGTTGCGCAGCGACCAGGTGTCGTTGAAGCGGTGCGAGAGCGTCGCCGTCGCGGTGTTCATCGTCGCGGCGGTCATGTCGTCGCGTTCGGCGTCGCCCGAGCCGTAATAGGTGTCGTGGTCGACGTCGAGCGGGCGGCCGTTGTTGTCGGGGATGCCGAAGTCGGTCGGGCGGCGGTCGCGGTTGTGCGCGAGCTGCAGCAGCAGGCGGGTGTTCTCGCCGAGCTTGAGGTCGACGGACGGGGCGATGGCCTCGCGCTTGAGGAAGGATTCGTCGCGGAAGCCGGTCGAGTCCTCGAACGCGCCGGTCAGGCGGAACGAATGACCGGCCTCGCTGAGCGCGCCCGCCGTGTCGAAGCTGATGCGCTTCTGGCCTTCGGTGTCGAGCTGCACGGTGACTTCGCGGATCGCCTGCGTGGTCGGCAGCTTGCTCACGCGGTTGATGATGCCGCCCGAGGAGCCGCGGCCGTACAGCACGGCGGCGGGGCCTTTCAGGACTTCGATTCGGTCGGTGTTGGAGAGGTCGCGGTAGTACAGCGCGTCGTCCCGCACGCCGTCGAGGAAGGTGTCGCCGATGGCGGTGAAGCCGCGGATCGCGAACTGGTCGCGCTGGCCGTCGCCCATGTTGAGGGTCACGCCCGGGACGTTCTTCAATGCGTCGGCGAGCGAGCGCACGCCCTGGTCGGCGATCAGCTCGGGGCCGACGACGTTGACCGTCTGCGGGATGTCGCGCAGCGGCGCAGTGCCCTTGGTCGCGGAGGACGACACGAGCGGGTTGTAGGACGGGGCGGCAACGCCTTGCTCGGCGGTGACGGTGACGGTGGGCAGGGTGGCCTGGGCGGTGGCGAGCGCGGGCAGCGCAGCCGCGATGGCCACGGCAAGGGTGGTCGGACGCATGGGAACTCCATTGGAAACAGGTTTCTGGCTGGCGGTCCGGACCGAGGCGGCGGAGTGGCTGGCTGGGTATGTTGGCCGAAGTGTATTTCAGTATGTAAATACGAATCAATCGCAAATAAGAATCGTTGCGTTTACGCCACAACGCGTTAGGCAATGTACTGCGATACATTGTGTTGCGAATGCTTATCATTTAGGATGCGAGCCGTTCTCAAATGCGATGCTCGCAAACCGGTGATCCCGGATCGGCCTGAGCCGTTCGGCCCGTGCCGCGCGCACCGAGTCCGTTCCGTACCGAAAATTCATTCACGGCGAGCCAGGCATCTCTCTACCCAGCCAGCCCGGGTCCATACAGGAGTAGAAAGATGTCGTTTCGTCCCCGGCTCAAGCCGGTCGTGTTTGCCATGCTTGCCGTCTGCGGCAACGCCTTTGCCGCCGATGCGGTGCTGTCACCGGTGCTCGTGCAGGACCAGGTCGAACGCGCCGACGGCCCGGTGCAGGGCTATCGTGCCACGCGCTCGGCCACCTTCACGAAGACCGACACGCCCTTGAAGGAGGTGCCGGCGTCGATCACCGTCGTCCCGGAAAACGTGATCGAGGACCAGGCGATGCGCAGCATCTCCGACGTGCTGCGCTACGTGCCGGGCACGACGGCGGCGCAGGGCGAGGGCAACCGCGACCAGATGGTGATCCGCGGCAACAACACGACCGCCGACTTCTTCGTGAACGGCATCCGCGACGACGCGCAGATCTTCCGCGACCTCTATAACGTCGAGCGCGTCGAGGTGCTGAAGGGCCCCGGCGGCATGACTTTCGGCCGCGGCGGCGCGGGCGGCATCGTCAACCGCGTGACCAAGCGCCCGGTGTTCGGCCATGTCGGCGAGGCCAGCATCACGCTGGGCAGCTTCGACCAGTTGCGCGGCACCGTCGACGCGGGCGACAAACTCGGCGACAAGGCGGCGTGGCGGATCAACGCGATGGCCGAGCGCGCCGACAGCTTCCGCGACGGCGTGGACGCGAAGCGCTATGCATTCAACCCGAGCATCACCTTCACCCCGGGCGGGAATACCGCGCTGACGCTGGCCTACGAGCGCCTGTACGACGAGCGCACCGCGGACCGCGGCATTCCTTCGCAGGGCGACCGTCCCTTCGACACGAAGCGCAGCACCTTCTTCGGCAATGCCGAGCAGAGCAAATCGCGCGCGATGGTCGATGCGCTGTCCGCGGTGCTGGAGCACGACTTCGGCGGCGTGCAGCTGAAGAACAGCCTGAGCGTCACGCAGTACGACAAGTTCTACCAGAACGTCTTCGCCGGCGGCGCGGTGAATGGCGCGGGTAACGTGCGCATCTCGGCCTACAACAGCTCCAACCTGCGCACCAACGTCTTCAATCAGACCGACCTGACGACGAAGTTCTCGACCGGCAGCCTGAAGCACACGCTCCTCGCAGGCATCGAACTGGGCCATCAGGAAAGCGAGAACGAGCGCAACTCCGGCTTCTTCGGCAGCGCGACGAGCGCGACCGTGTCGGCCGCGAATCCCGTTGCGACCGCGACGAGCTTCCGTTTCAACGGCACCGATGCGAACAACACGGTCAAGTCCGACACCGTCGCCGCCTACCTGCAGGACCAGATCGCGCTCACCGAGCAGTGGAAGGTGCTCGCCGGCCTGCGCTGGGACCAGTTCGAGGTCGATCTCGACGACAAGCGCACCACCACGGCCCGGAAGGACCTGTCGCGCACCGACACCGAGGTCAGCCCGCGCTTCGGCCTGATCTGGACGCCGACGCCGTCCCAGACCTACTACGCGAGCTACAGCTACGCCTTCCTGCCTTCGGGCGAGCAGCTGAGCCTGGCCGCCAACACCGAGGACATGAAGCCGGAGAAGGCGATCAACCACGAGATCGGCGCGCGCTGGGATCTGAATCCCGACCTTACGTTGTCGGTTGCCGCGTTCCGCCTCATGCGCGAGGACATGAAGACCAGCGATCCGACCAATCCGGTGAGCGGCCGTCTCGTGCAGACCGGCGAGCAGCGCACGGAAGGCGTCGAGGTCGGCCTGCAGGGCAGGCTCACGCCGTGGTGGCAGGTGTTCGCGGGCTACGCGAATCTCGACTCGGAGATCACGAAGACGACGTCCAGCGCGCCCAAGGGCCGCAAGGTCGGCCTCGTGCCCGAGCAGATGGCCTCGCTGTGGAACCGCTTCGACCTCGGCCACGGCTGGGGCGTGGGCCTGGGCGTCGTGCATCAGGCGTCGAGCTACACGTCGTTCAGCAACACCGTGAAGCTGCCGGCCTTCACGCGCGTGGATGGCGCGCTGTACTACAGCTTCCCCGGCGGGAAGACGCGCGTCGCGCTCAACGTCGAGAACCTCGGCGACAAGGAGTACTACCCGACCGCGCACAGCGACAACAACATCAGCCCGGGCGCGCCGCTCAACGCAAGGCTGACGCTGACGCACGCGTTCTGATCGCGTGAGGTGAAGGGGACGGGCGCCTCGCCAGGCGTCCGTCCTTTTTCCATCAAGCCTTCAACTGCTCCCCGATCGGCAGCGTGCGGATGCGCTTGCCGGTCGCGGCGTACAGCGCATTGACGAGCGCCGGCGCAATCGGCGGCACGCCCGGCTCGCCCACGCCGGTCGGCTTCGCGGCGGAGGGCACGATGTGCACCTCGACCGCCGGCATCTGGTCGATGCGCAGCACCGGATAGTCGTGGAAGTTCGACTGTTCGACGACGCCGTCCTTGAGGGTGATCGCCCCGCTCAACGCGGCCGAGAGCCCGAAGCCGATGCCGCCTTCCATCTGTGCGCGGATCACGTCGGGATTCACGGCGATGCCGCAATCGACCGCACACACGACGCGATCGACCTTGAAGCTGCCGTCGTCCGCGACCGTGACCTCGACCACCTGCGCGACATAGCTGTTGAAGGACTCGTGCACCGCGACGCCGCGGCCGCGCTTGCCGGTCTTCGCCGGTGCCAGCGGCTTGCTCCAGCCGGCCTTGTCGGCGGCGAGTTTCAGCACTCCCGCGTGACGCGGATGTGCGCCGAGGAGATCGAGCCGGTAGGCGACCGGGTCGGCGCCTGCGGCCGTGGCGAGTTCGTCGAGGAAGACTTCGGCCGCGAACGCGGTGTGCGTCGAGCCCACCGAGCGCCACCACAGCACTGGCACCTTCACGTCCGTGCTGGTGGTGTGCAGCTCGACCTGCAGGTTGGGAATCGCGTAGGGCAGGTTGGCGGCGCCTTCGACCGAGGTCGCGTCGATGCCGTCCTTGACCATCGCGCTTTCGAACGGCGTGCCGGCGATGATGGACTGGCCGACGACGCGCTGCGACCACGCGAGCGGCTTGCCCTGCGCGTCGAGCGCGGCGCGCAGACGGTGCAGGTACAGCGGGCGGTAGTAGCCCGCGCGCATGTCGTCCTCGCGCGACCACACCAGCTTCACCGGCGCCTCGCCGCGGATCGCCTTGACGATGTGCGCCGTCTCCAGCACGTAGTCGGCAGCCGGGTTCGCGCGCCGGCCGAAACTGCCGCCGGCGAACAGCATGTTGAGCTTCACCTGCTCGGGTTGCAGGCCGAAGAAGGCGGCCAGCGTGAACTGGTCGCCGGTCTGGAACTGTTCGCCGTTCCACACCTCGCAACCCTGCGCATCGAGGCGCATCACGCAGTTGAGCGGCTCCATCGGTGCATGCGCGAGGTAGGGGAAGGCGTATTCCGCCTCCAGCGCCTTCGCGCCCCCGGCCAGGGCCTTGTCCGTGTCGCCGTCACTGCGCGCAACGAGTCCCGGCGTCGCGGCGAGCTGGCGGTAGTCGGCGAAGATCTGCTCGGAGCTGCCGCGGTAGGCGGCGCTGTCGTCCCAGTCGATCTGCAGCGCGTCGCGCCCCTTCTTCGCGGTCCAGTAGTCACGCGCCAATACCGCGACCCCCTGCGGGATGCGCACGACGCGCACCACTCCCGGCACCGCCCGCGCCGCCCGTTCATCGACCGCGCGCACGGTGGTGCCGAAGCGTGGCGGGTGCGCGACGACCGCGACGAGCATCCCCGGCAGCTTCACGTCCTGCGTGAACCGCGCGCGGCCGGTGGTCTTCTCGACACTGTCCTTGCGCGGCACATGGCGCCCGATCAGCGTGAAGTCCTTCGGATCCTTCAGGCGCACGTCCTGCGGCACCGGCTGCTTCGCCGCAGCCTCGGCCAGTTCGCCGAAGGCCGCCTTGCGGCCGCTCTTTGCGTGGCTGACGACGCCCGCCTTGACGCGGATCTCGCCGGCCGGGACCTTCCAGCGCGCAGCCGCCGCCTGCACCAGCATCGCCCGCGCGCTCGCACCCGCATGACGCATCTGCTCGAAGGAATTGGCGATCGCGGTGCTGCCGCCCGTGCCCTGCGACGGCCCCCACAACAGGTTGTTGTAACGTTTCGCGTCGGCCGGCGCGCCTTCGACTTGAACTTGCGCCCAGTCGGCGTCGAGCTCTTCGGCAACCAGGGTCGCAAGGCCGGTGTAGGTGCCCTGGCCCATCTCGAGATGCTTGGCGACCACCGTCACGCGATTGTCGGTGCCGATGCGCACGAAGGCATTCGGTGCGAAGGTGGCCTCGCTGCGGTGCGATTCCTTCGCCGCGGCGGCGAGGGCGGAACCCGTGCCCGGCAGCACCAGCCCGAGCGTGAGGCCGGCGCCGGCCTTGAGGAAGTCGCGACGCGACACGTTCTCGATGCGGGTCTTCATGCCGCGCCCCTCCCCGCGAGGCTCTTCGCGGCTTCGTGGATCGCGGCGCGGATGCGCACGTAGGTCGCGCAGCGGCACAGGTTGCCGGCCATCGCCGCGTCGATGTCCGCGTCGCTCGGGCGCGGCGTTTTCGTCAGCAAGGCGGTCGCCGCCATGATCTGGCCGGACTGGCAGTAGCCGCACTGCACGACGTCGAGCTTCTGCCACGCCGCCTGCACCGCGGCGCCGACACGATTCCTGCCGACCTGTTCGATCGTCGTCACGTGCTTGTCCGCAACCGCGGAAACCGGCGTCGAACAGGACTTCACCGCGACGCCGTCGACATGCACCGTGCATGCGCCGCACAGTCCCATGCCGCAGCCGAACTTGGTGCCGGTGAGTTCCAGCCCGTCGCGCAGCACCCACAGCAGCGGGGTGTCCTCGGGCATGGCGGTGTTGACCTTCTGCCCGTTGAGGATGAATCGGGTCATCTGCAATCTCCTGTTGGGGCGGCCCCGGTCTTTGGCCGGGATGCCGATGACCAACAGGTTAGATTATCTGACTGGCAAATTCGACCCGATCTGTCCTACCAGATGTAATACATCAGCACCCAGGGCACGACTGCCGCCGCGGCGGCGGCGGCGAACGCGAACGCTGCGGCGACGCGGCGCAGCGTCGGGGCCGTGGTGCGGCGGATCTGGATCGCCCCGAGGGCGAGGCTCGCCAGCGTCGCCGCCGCGAGCAGCGTGCCGCGCGCTTCGGGCAGCTTCGCGAGGATCACCCCTTCGGCCGACAGGAGGGTCACGGTGAGCCCCGAAAGCCCGAGAAACACGCCCGCGCCGCCGAGCGGGATCAGCGCATAGGCGAGCCGCAGGCGCGCGCCCGCGTCGCCCAGCAGGCCGGCGACGACGCGCAGCCACAGCGTGATCCAGCCGCCGAGCACCAGCGCCGTCACGCCGATGTAGGCGAGGATCAGCAGGCCGTCGAGCCACGTGAACACGTCGTTCGCCTCGGGGTAGTGGGTCAGCAGCCACCACGGGATGTCATCGCCGAGCAGCGCGAAGGCGTCGCGCTCGACCAGCCACTCCGCGGCGGCGAGTTTCGCGCGTACGAACCACGGCGAGGCCGACCACTGGAAGGCGCCGATCGCGGTGCCGATGATGCCGAACACCAGCAGGCGCACTTCCCAGCGGTCGGCGTCCTGCGCCTCGATTCGGGCGACCTCGCTGCCGGGCACGCGCGCGGCGAGGCTCACCGCGTCGCGATGGCCCGCGCAGCGTCCGCACATGTGGCAGTCGGCTGCGCTTTCCATGCGGCGGATGTCCACCAGCGGCGCGCAGTTGATCGGGATGACTTTCTTCGTGCCGTACGCCTCCCAGGCCTCGCGGTCGGTGCGGAAATGCACCGGCGCGAGGCGCGACAGCAGCCCGAACACGCCATTCACCGGGCACAGGTGGCGGCACCACACGCGCTTGCCGCGGCCATAGACGAGGCCGACGGCGATCGCCGCTACGGTGGAGCCGCCCAGCACCAGCAGCGCCGCCTTCGGGTATTCGTACACACTCACGAGCTGGCCGTACACCGTCGTGCCGAGGAAGGCGACGAAGGGCCAGCCGCCCCACTTGATCCAGCGCGGCACCGGGCGGCCGAGGCCGAAGCGCGACACCTGCTCGGAGACGAAGCCCTCGGGGCACATCACGCCGCACCACACGCGCCCCATCAGCATCATCGATACCAGCACGAAAGGCCACCAGATGCCCCAGAACGCGAACTGCGCGAACAGCGTCAGGTTGTTCCACAGGCTCGCCCCGGATTCGGGCAAGGGCAGGAAGGCGGGCGTGATGACGAGGAACAGGTAGGCCGCGAGGATCACCCACTGCGCGCCGAGGATCCAGCCCCGATGGCGGCGCATGAGTTCGCCGATGCGCGCGAGGCGCGGGGAGGCGGGGGCAGGGGCCGCGCAGGTGTTCATGCCGCGGACCTCCGCTGCACGCGTCCGAGCAGCGCGACCAGCGCCCAGTAGCCCAGCCATGCGATCAGCACCATCAGCGAGGGCTGCGCGCGATAGCCGGCGAAGGCCGCGGCGATGCCGCCCGCAGTGCTGCCGTCCTCGAGCAGCATGGAGCTGTCCCACACCGGTTCGATGAGCGGCGGCAGCCATTCCAGGTCGATCAGGCGCTCGACGCCGGACAC
This sequence comes from Aromatoleum evansii, assembly GCF_045689615.1. Classification (NCBI taxonomy): domain Bacteria; kingdom Pseudomonadati; phylum Pseudomonadota; class Betaproteobacteria; order Rhodocyclales; family Rhodocyclaceae; genus Aromatoleum; species Aromatoleum evansii. The sequence continues at coordinate 4,676,940 of NZ_CP141259.1, read as the reverse complement.
CAGCAGCGCGGCGGCGAGCAGCAGCAGCACGATCTCGCTCACACGGAAGAACACGCGGCCGGGCAGCCAGCGCGCACCCGACAGGATCACCCACGCGGTCGCGAGCGCGAGCACGAAGCCGATACCCGCGCCGGCGAACAGGCGTGCGAGCGTCTCGCCCGATTGCTCCATCGCGAGGCCGTAGAGGAACAGCACCGTCTCGGCCCCCTCGCGGCCCACGGCGATCGCCGCGAGCAGGGCGACCGAGGTCCCGCCTGCCGTCGTGGCTGCGCGGGCGAGGCCGGCTTCGAGATCACGCTTCATGGTGCGACCGTGCGAGCGCATCCACAGCACCATGTGCGTGATCAGGCCCGCCGCGGCGAACACGATCGCGGTCTGGAACAGATCCAGCGCGTCGGCCGCGAGCCAGCCGTGCACGCCCAGCATCGCCAATGCGAGGAAGCCCGCCAGCGCCAGCCCGCCGCCGACGCCTGCCCACAGGTGATGCACGCCGATGCGGGTATCACCGCGCTCGCGGATCCATGCGAGCAGGATGCTGATGATCAGGATCGCCTCGACGCTCTCGCGCCACACGATGAACAGTGCGTTGCCCATGATGCCTGCCTCCGGAAGACCTTACTTGGCGACGAAACGGCCTTTCGCCGTGTCGGGGTGGAACTCGCCGAAGAAGGGGTAGGTGCCCGGCTTCAGCGGCGGGAAGATCGTCGTGCGCGTCACCCCGGGACCGACAACGAGTTCCTTGAACGGCGTGGTCGTCTCGAACTCTTCGGGGCCGACGTTGCGGTTCGTCAGCTGCAGGCGGAAGCGGGTGTTGGCCGGGACCTCGATCGTCTCGGGCGTGAAGCGGCCGTTTTCAGCGACGACCTCGAAGGTCGGCATGTCGGCCTGCGCCACGGCGGGGGCGGCGAGGAGGGCGGTGGCGAGGGTGATGCCGCGTACGGAGGCGGTCAGGCTGGCTGGAATCTTCATGGCTGGCGGTTTCTCACCGAGGAAATGCAAAAGCCCTGCCCGGCGGGGTGCCGGGCAGGGCGGATGGAGCGTTGGCGCTCAGAACGCATACAGGGCGCGTACCCCGAAGGCGGTCATGTTCTTCGCGTCGCGGTTCGCTGCGGCGCGACGCACGTACTGCAGGTCCGGCGTCAGGGACAGCTGGTCGTTCAGGTGCCAGCGGTAATACAGCTCGGCGACCTGCTCGGCCCCGCTCGGCGTGTAGCCGAAGAGGAAGTTGCCGTCGTCGTCCGTCAGGCCCGCCGCTTCGCGGCGGAAGTCGCTGCTCGAACGCAGCCAGCCCCACGCGAGGCCGACGCTGTCCGCGCCGCGGCCCCACGCGTCGCCGGTGAGTTCTCCGCCCACCGTGAACGCGCGGTCGAAGGCCGCCTTGCCCGAAGTCGCCTGGCCGTAGCGGGCGAACAGCGTCACGTCCTCATGCACGCGCTGGTCGACGCTCGCGCCCCAGCCGCTCGCCGTGTCGCGCGAGCCGTCGAAGCCCTCGTACTGGCCGTTGCGCCACGCGTACAGGCGGTAGTTGCCGTCGAAGCCCATGTTCTTGCGCCCGTATTCGAGCTGGCCGATCACGAAGGGCTTGTCGAAGCTGCGCCCGAACCGCGCGCCTTCACCGGCGCCGAAAGCCGCGAGCGACACCTGCCACCAGTCCGGCTTGTCCATCTCGTTGCGGTACGCGAGGCGCACGCCGGGCGTGAAGCCGTAGCTGTCGGCGCCGACCGCGCCGCCCGAGTCCAGCATCGGGTTATGCACGAAGACGTTGTTGAGGAATTTCTCGGCCTCGTTGTCGGCGATCGCGTTCTGGTCGAAGAACACGAAGGGGTCCATCTTGCCGACGGTGAATTGCAGGCTGTGCGGCGTATTCGCCGCTTCGCCCAGCGGCGTAGTGAGCTGGTACCAGGCCTGCGCGACGATTGCGTAGGTCTCTTCCGAGGACGCTGCGCCGGTGCGGAATCCCAGGCTGTTGAACGCGCCGGTGAACGTCGGCTGCAAGCCGGTGAAGTCCTCGCCCTGGCCCATGCGCAACTGGGTGAAGAACTCGCCTGTGCCGCGCCCGATGTCTCCTGCAGGCACCGTGATGCCGAGGTCGCCGCGCCACGACAGTAGCGATTCGCGCTCGCCGTTATCCCGCGCGCGGCCATTGATCTGCTGCGCGACGGCGGCGACGCTGCCTTCGATCGCGATCCCGTCGAGCGCCTGCGCTAGCTTCGTGGGCGCGCCCATGTTGTTGGTGCGCTCTTCGACGGCCTTGAGACGGATCGCGAGTTCCGGCTCGCGTTCGCTGATGCGGTCGCTCTCCAGGCTTGCGGCCAGATCCTGATTCGCGCGCTCCAGGGCCTGCACGCGCTGCGCGAGGGCCGAGGCCGGTGCCGCCGTGCCGGCGGCGAGCTTCGCTTCAAGCTCGGTGTTGCGCTTCTCGAGTCTTTCGATGCGCTCGGCCAGGCGCTTCATCTCGGCGAGGAGCTTGTCCTGCGCCGTCGGCGCTGCCTGGCTCGCGCACGACAGGCCCGCCACGGCGACTGCGATCGCCGTGCGGGCAAAGCGTGCGGCCTGCATCAGTAGCCGCCCTTCTTGCCGATCCCGGCGTAGGTGAATTCGTTTTCGACCTCGAAGGCCTTGAACCACGGACGCACGCCGGTGGCGCGGTCGGTATGGCGGCCGAAGTGGGTGCCGTGGCTCGCGCCCGGCGGCAGGATCGTGTACTTGACCTTGTACTTGCCCGGACCGGCAAGTTTGACGTTGTCGCCGTAGTGCGGGCCGTCGCTCGCGACCATGGGCATAAAGTCGCCGGCGAGCTTCCAGTCGCTGCCGACTTTGGTGATCTCGAACTTGACGGTCAGGTAGGGGATCCAGCTGCCCTCCTCGAAGCCGTTCGGGTTGTTCGCCAGGGCGCGGATGTCGGCCTCGATGTGGACGTCGGTTTCCGACGCCTTCTTCATCATGCCTTCCGGTTCCATGTCGATCGGCTGCAGGTACACCGCGGCGATCTCCATGCCATTGCGCTGCTGCGGCGCGCCGATGGGATATTCGAGGGCCTGTGCGGAGAACGATAGGGTGGCGAGAGCGGCCAAGGCAACGGAACGGAGCGAGAGACTGAACATGAAGCTTTCCTCTTTCTGACAGACGCAGGGGTGTGATCGCAAGTACGCAAATCGCTTGAATGCTGATGCAAATAATAACGACAATGAGAATTACTCGCAATGACAATTATCGACGCGGGTTGCGAGGAAAAGGGGCAGCGTCGGTCGTCAAGCACCAACGGCCGCGCCGCTATGCGACAGGGAAGGGCGGTAAGGTCGGCCTTGCGGGAGGACGCTTCAGCCCGGCGTGGAACCGTTCCCGGATCCCGCCGCGGCGGACCACCCGCCGCCAAGCGCCTTGTAGAGGTCGACCGTGCCGGTCAGCCGTGCGAGGCGCTGCTGCGCGAGCTGATCCTGCGCCAGGAACAGGGTGCGCTGTGCATCCAGCACCGTCAGCAGGTCGTCGGCGCCCTCGCGGTAGCGCAGTTCGGCGAGACGCAGGCTGCGCGCGGCCTCGCCGCGAGTCTCCAGCTGGCTGTCCTCGAGGCGGCGGTCGCGCTCGGCATTGCCGAGGGCATCCTCGACTTCCTTGAGTGCCGTATGCACCGCGGCACGATAATTCTCGACCAGCTCCCGCCGGCGTGAGCGCGCGGCCTCGACGTCGTTGCGCAGCCGCCCCCCGTCGAAGAGGGTGTGCGCGAGCCCCGCGGTCAGGCCAATGGTGCTGGCCGGGTTCGCCAGTGACAGCAGGGTCGTTGTCGCGAGACCGGCCGAGCCGGATAACTCGAAACGCGGCAGCAGCGCCGCACGCGCTGCGGCAACATCGGCGTCGGCGGCAGCGAGCAGCGCCTCGGCGCTCGCAAGGTCCGGTCGCCGGGTCAGCAACTCGGACGGGAGCCCCGGGGCGACCGACGGCACTTCCAGCGTCGTGAAGGATTCCGGCGTGAGGCTGAAGCCTTGCGGCGGCTGTCCGACGAGCAGTGCCAGCGCGGTGAGCGCCTGGCGCTGCAGCGTCTCCAGCGGCGGCACGGCCGCACGCCGGGTCAGCACCGTGGTGCGCTGCCGACTGACATCAAGGGCGGACGCCGCGCCGTTGCGATAACGGGTTTCGACGATGCTCAGCACGCGCTCGGCGATTGCCAGGTTGTCCTGCGCGATGGCGAGCCGCTCGCGCGCGGCAAGCCAGGCGAAATAGGTGTTGGCGACGCTTGCCACGAGTGTCAGGCGCGTGGCGTCGTAGTCATGCCGGCTCGCGGCGAAGCTCGCTTCCGCTCCGCGCACGTTGGCCGCGATGCGGCCCCACAGGTCCACCTCGTAGCTGATCGAGAGGTTGGCGCCGGACGACTCGCTGTCGACCGCGCGGCTGCCGTCGCCCGGGTCGCTGCGTCGCCACCCCGTGTCCCCGCCGGCGGCGGCTGCGGGCAGGAGCGAGGCGCCCGCGACGTGCAGGGCGATCTCCGCCTGGCGCACGCGTTCGACGGCGGCGCGGAAATCCGGATTGTCGGCCACGGCGGCGGCGACGAGCGACTCCAGCTGCGACGAGGAGAAGGTCCTCCACCATTGCGGCTCGGCCCGCGCGGCGCCCGCCCCAGCAACTTCGTTCCAGTCCGCCGGTATGGCGATTTCAGCCCGTGTTGCCGGTTCGGTCACGGCACAAGCGGACAGCGTGAGCGCGAGGCCGGCCGCGAGCGCGGGCAGGAGCCGGGGCATCTGGAAATGGCGGAGAGGGCGGCAGGACGGGGGGCGGTTCATCGAGGCATCACTCTGACGCAAGGGCGACCACCGGGTCGAGGCGGGCGGCCTTGCGCGCGGGCAGGTAACCGAAGATCAGGCCGGTCGCGAAGGCGCAACCGAAGGCGAGCAGCACGGGGGGCAGCGAATACACGACGGGCTTGTCGAAGGCCTCGATCACGGCCGCGGCGCCCAGGCCGACGGCGATCCCGATCAGCCCGCCCAGTGCGGACACGACCAGCGCCTCGATCAGGAACTGCTGCAGGATGTTCTTCATGCGCGCGCCGGTCGCCATGCGGATGCCGATCTCGCGCGTGCGCTCGGTGACCGACACCAGCATGATGTTCATCACGCCGATGCCGCCCACCAGCAGCGAGATCGCCGCCACGGTGCCGAGCAGCACGGTCAGCGTGTTCTGCGTCTCCGACGCGCTCTCGATCACCTGTGCCATGTTGCGGATCTGGAAGTCCTCGATGCCGGAGTGGCGCGTCTGCAGCAGCGCGCGCACCGCCTCCTGCGTGTCGTCGATCTGCGCGACGTCCTCCACGGCGACGATGGCGCTGCGCAGGTGGCGCTGGCCCGTGAGGCGCAGGCTGCCGGTCGTGAAGGGCACGAAGATTACGTCGTCCTGGTCCGAGCCCCACGGCGTCGCGCCCATCGGCCCCATCACGCCGACCACCTGGAACACGAGGTTGTTCACGAGCACGTACTTGCCGATCGGATCCTCGTCGCCGAACAGGGCGTTCGCGACCGTCTGGCCGATCGCTGCGACGGTCGCATAGCGGCGCTCGTCGCCCTCGCTGAAGAAGGTGCCCCGTGCGACCGGCCAGTCGCGCGCGATGGTGTAGTCGGCGCCGGTGGCGGTCGCCGAGGTGCGGTGGTCGGCGCTGCCGTAGCGTACCGTCACGCCCGTGCTCTGCTCCGGCACCGCCGCGAGCACGTTGGGCAGCTCGATGATCGCCTTCACGTCGTCGGGCACCAGCGTCGCGGTCGTGTCGCGCCCGCGCTGGTTCGGCGCGCCGGGCCGCACGGTGAGGAGGTTGGTGCCCATCGAGCTGATGCGGTCGATGACGTCCTGCTTGGCGCCGTCGCCGATCGCGAGCATCGCGATCACCGCCGCGACGCCGATGACGATGCCGAGCAGCGTCAATGCCGCGCGGAACAGGTTGGCGCGAAGCGCCCGCAGCGCCGTGCGAGTCGCCTCGACGAGGTCCGACATGTGCGAGGTGCGGTCGATGTGCGGCGCGAAATCGGGCTCGGGGCCGACCGGCGGTCGCGGGCCCGGATCGGAGACGACGTTGCCGTCGCGAATCTCGATGATGCGCTGGGCCTGGTCGGCGACCTCGCGCTCGTGCGTGATCAGGATGATGGTGTGCCCCGCCGCCGAGAGCTCGCGCAGGAGCTGCATCACCTCCGCGCCGCTCTTGCTGTCGAGCGCGCCGGTCGGTTCGTCGGCGAGAATCACGCGCCCGCCGTTCATCAGCGCGCGGGCGATCGACACGCGCTGCTGCTGGCCGCCGGAGAGCTGGCTGGGGCGGTTTCGCGTGCGTTCGCCCAGGCCCAGCGCCGTCAGCAGTTCGGTCGCGCGCGCGTGGCGTTCGGCCGGCGGCATGCCGGAGTAGACGGCCGGCACCTCGACGTTCTCGCGCGCGCTGGCGCCGCCGATCAGGTTGTAGCTCTGGAACACGAAGCCGAAGGTCTCGCGCCGCAGGCGTGCCAACTCGTCGCGCTCGAAACCCGCGACGTCGCGCCCCATGAACCGGTAGGTGCCGGTGGTCGGGCGGTCGAGGCAGCCGAGGATGTTCATCAGCGTCGACTTGCCCGACCCCGAGCTGCCGACGATGGCGACGAACTCGCCCGGATAGATCGTCAGGTCGATGCCGTGCAGCACCTCGACGGCGAGCTCGCCGCTGCGGAAGGTCTTGGTGATGCCGGACAGCTCGATCAGCGGCTCGCCGGAGGGCTGGCGCCGTGGCGAATCCGCATCCAGTCCGGCGATCAGCGGTTCGGCTTTCATATGCGTGGTGTGCGGCGCGGCGCACTGCCGTTGCTGCCCTTGTCCGCCGGGGCCATGCCGGACACGATGCGCTCGCCTTCCTCGAGGCCGGACAGGACCTGGGCGTGGATGCGGCTGCGCACGCCGATCTCGACCTGGCGGTCCTGCAGCGGCCCTTGCGCGGGGGCGACCTTGACCGTCACCGTGCGCGGCGCGGCGCCCGCGCCCTTCTTCGCGTCGGGTGCGTTCGGTGCGTCGGCCCCCGCTCTGGCTGCTCCCGGGCCGCCCGCGGGGCGCCCATCCCCGCCCGCAGCCGCCGTCTTCATGCGTTCCGGTCGCCCGCTGCGGCCCGCGGCCAGCGCCGACATCGGCACCAGCAGCGTGTCCTTCGCCGCGGCGACGACGAAGAACACCTGTGCCGTCATCTGCGTCATCAGCGCCTGGTTGGGGTTCGAGACGTCGAACAGCGCGTTGTAGAGCACGACGTTGTTCTGCACCACCGGTGTCGGCTCGATCTTGCGCAGCTTGCCTTCCCAGCGCCGCCCCTCGCCGCCGAGGATGGTGAAGTAGGCGTCCATGCCCAGGCGCAGGCGGCTCACGTCCGCCTCCGAGACCTGGGTCTGCACCGTCATCGTCGAAAGGTCCGCGACGCGCAGGATCACGGGCGCCTGCTGGCTAGCGATCAACGTCTGGCCCTGGCGCGCGGTGATCGACACCACGGTGCCCGACAGCGGCGCGTAGATGCGCGCGTAGTTCAGGTTGGCCTCGTCCGCGCGCAGGTTCGACTCGGTCTGGTCGATCTGCGCCTTGATCGCCTCGACCTGCGCCTGCGCGGACTGCAGGGCGGCCTCGGCATTCTGCAGGCTCTCGCGCGTCGTGGCGTCCTCCGCCATCAGGTTGCGCTGGCGCTTCACCTGCACCTCGGCCAGCGTCCGGCTCGCCTCGCGGTCCATGAGCTGCGCGCGCAAGTTGCGCAGCTGCGCGCGAGTTGCGTCGACGCGGCTCTGCAGCACGATGGGGTCGATCTCGGCGAGCAGGTCGCCTGCCTTCACCTCCGAGCCGACCTCGACGTGGATCTTCTTGAGCTGGCCCGACACCTGCGCGCCGACGTCGACGTAGTCACGCGGCTGCAGCGTGCCGGTGGCCGTGACGACGTCCTCGACGTCCCCGCGCGTCACGGTCGCGAACTGGTAGCGCGCCAGCTCGTCGGGCGGCGCGAAATACCGCGTCCACGCGAACCACCCGCCCGCGCCCAGCACGCCTAGGGCGACCAGGGCAATCACGGCGCGGCGCAGTCGGCGCGGCTTGGACTCGGGGGATGAAGTCATGTCGTGGTTCGGCAAGTTGTCGGGTCTAACGTCGAAGTGTCGCCGCAGGGCTGCAGCTTGGCAAATGGATATTCCGTCGAGCTGGCGCGACGCCGCGCGGGCACGGAGATCACAGCGCGAAGGATAGCGAATGCCCGCCTGTGCTTTGTATCGTATTGCAGCGCGGGGTTCCCGGCGAGATCGGGAGCGCGGCGAGGGCGCGGTGGATATGTGGAAGCGGCTTCAGCCGCGAATCGACAGTGTCACATGCGACACCGCCCATTCGCGGCTGAAGCCGCTTGCTCCCACGGGAGGGGGCCTGGCGGCCCCGTCGGTCAGTGCTCGGGTACGGTGATGAATCCCATCTTCTGGATGCCGGCGGTGCGCGCCGCCGACATGATCTCGGCGAGCTTCTGGTAGCGCGTCTCGCGGTCGGCGCGCAGATGCAGCTCGGGCTGCACCGGTTGCGCTGCAGCCGCTGCGAGCCGCGCCGCGAGTTCGTCGTCGCCGATCTTCTGGTCATTCCAGTACAGCGTGCCCGCGGCGTCGAGCGCCAGCGTCACGGTGTCGGGCTTCTCGTTGCTCGCCTGGCTCGCCGCGGTCGGCAGGTCGATCTTGACCGAGTGCGTGAGCAGGGGTGCCGTGATCATGAACACGATCAGCAGCACGAGCATCACGTCGATGAGGGGGACCATGTTGATCTCGCTCATCGGCGCCGAGCCGCCCTGTTCGTTGAAGCTGCCGAAGGCCATCACGCGGCTCCCGCGAGCTTGGCCGCTGCGGCCGGCGCGACGGCACGCGGAGCCTGTTCGGCGGGGGTGCTGGCAAGGCGTGTCCCGGTGGTGAACCATGCGAGCAGGTCGTGCGCGAAGGCATCGAGTTCGGACAGCTCCAGCCGGTTCGCCCGCGTGAAGGTGTTGTACGCGAGTACGGCCGGAATCGCGACGAACAGGCCGAAGGCCGTCATGATCAGCGCCTCGCCCACGGGGCCGGCAACCTTGTCGATCGTCGCTGCGCCCGAGGTGCTGATGCCGATCAGGGCGTGGTAGATGCCCCACACCGTGCCGAACAGGCCGATGAAGGGCGCGGTCGAGCCGATCGAGGCGAGCACCGTCAGCCCGGACTCGAGCTGCGCGGTGGACAGGGCGATCGACTTGCGCAGTGCGCGCGTGACGAATTCATCCGCGTCGAGCTTGCCGCCCAGGGTGTCTGCGGCAGTGTGGCGGCGCAGGTGCTCGGCCGCGGCCGCGCCCTGGCGTGCGAGCGCCTCGAAGGGCGAATCCGGCGCGATCTGCGATACGCGGCGCAGGCCCTCGTCGAGATTGGCGGCGCTCCAGAAGCCCTCGACTGCGCTGTCGAAGCGGCGCGCGCGCAGCTGGCGCGTCGTGCGTACGGCGATCAGATACCAGCTCGCCACCGACATCACCACGAGGGTGAAGGCGACGAGTTTGATGACGATATCCGACTGGGCCCACAGGTGGGACAGCCCGAAAGTGTCGGTCAGCATGTTCAGTTTCCTTCGAGTTTGAATACGATGGGGACGATGACCGCGGCGGCGACGGGCTGTCCGCCCTGTTTCGCCGGCACGAAGCGCCAACGCTGCACCGCCTCGCGGGCGGCGGCGTCGAGGCGCGCGTAGCCCGAACTCTCCGCCAGATCGACCTGTGCCGGCAAGCCCTCCGCCGTGACCTGCACGCGCAGCATCACCTTGCCCTCCTCGCGCATGCGGCGCGACAGGGGGGGGTAGGCGGGGGCCGGGTTGTTCAGGTAGGCGGCGTCGAAGCGGGCCGCGACCACCGTGGGCGTCGCCTCGGGTGCGGGGCGGGTGGCGGGCGCGGGAGGGGCCGGAGGCGTCGGCGCGGCGGTTTCACGTACCGGTTCGGGGGTGGCTTGCGGCGCGGGCGTTTCGCTGCGGATCGCCGTCGGCGCTTCGGTCACCTGTTTCGGTGCCGGCTTCGGCGGGCGCGCCTGCGGACGCGGGGTCGGCTTTGGCGGCGGCTCAACGACGGGCACCGGTGGTGTCGGAGCGACCACCGGCAGAGGCGCGGGCAGTTCGATCAGCGCCACCGAAATGGGACTCTCCGGCACGGCGGCGGGGCGCTGAGCAAAGCGTGCCAACCCGGCGAGCGCAGCGATATGCACGACCGTCACCAGCACGAGGGTCGCCGCGCGCTCGACGCGCGGAGTGCGGCGGCGCAGACGGGGAGCCTGTTCGGACACGACGGTGTCCGTGGGCGGGGCAAAGCTCAGCGGCCGGCGCCCGGAGGCGCAGCGCGGCGGCGCAAACGAAGCCGAAGGCAGGGCATGGGAGTGGGGCATCGGGGCCATCGGCAGGAACGTGGCGCTGCGTTCAGCGAATCAGCTGATCGATGAGCAGCGCAGCGAACGCAACGTACAGGGCGAGGCGGTGCGCGGCGAAGGCGGGGCCTTGCCGCAGGGAGGGGGCGTTCAATTCGCCCGGGCGCCGGGTATGCATGCTTGCCAGTTCTCCGTTCGATCGTTGGCGCTGGCTCGTTCTGCGGGAGAACTGGCTTGCGGTGATTGTGTGCGCCGGCGCTGCCGGGCCGGCGCAAAGGACGGACGTGCGTCAGCTCGCTCCGCCCATCTGCGACTGCAGGTAGTTCTGCAGTCCGACCTTGTCGACGAGCTCGAGCTGAGTCTCCAGGTAATCGATGTGCTCCTCGGTATCCTCGAGGATCTCCTCGAAAATTTCCCGCGACACATAGTCCTTACAGGACTCGCAGTACGCGATCGCCTCGATCAGCTCCGCGCGTCCGCCCTGCTCGAGCTTGAGGTCGCCCTGCAGGCATTCCGGCACGTTCTCGCCGATCATCAGCTTGTTGAGGGTTTGCAGGTTGGGCAGCCCCTCGAGGAACAGCACGCGCTCGATCAGCTTGTCGGCGTGCTTCATCTCCTCGATCGACTCTTCGTACTCGTGATGGCCGAGTTTTCCAAGGCCCCAGTTCTTGTACATGCGCGCATGCAGGAAGTACTGGTTGATTGCGGTGAGTTCGATGGTCAGCTGCTTGTTGAGGTATTGAATTACTTTCTTGTCGCCTTTCATACGGCCTCCACTGCCATGGAATACGAGGGCGCGAACACGGATCTCGCCGAATTCGCGGTCGTCGTCCGTTCCGCCATCGCAGTACGCAGGCAGTCGCGTGCGCAGGTTGCGCAACGCCCGCATTCACCTGCGACGCCAAGCCGGGTCCGCAGCTCGCGCAAGGTCGAGACGCCTTCGCTGACTGCCTCGCCGATATGGCGTTCGGTCACTGCGTTGCAGATGCAGACATACATAGTCTAGCCTCGTTGTTCCGTTTGTCGTGGTGGTGGATGCCGATTACTTCGTAAGGATCAATTTGCCCGCACGTGTCGCACGCAGCACGTAATGGGTGCCGTCATGGTCGATCGTCACGCAGGCCTGGCCGAGGAGTAGCCGTTCGCTGGGGATCACCTCACCGACGGCCTGGCGTGCCTCGCGGGCGTGCGGCGCGGCTTCCGCGGCGCGGGTAGGGGGGCAATGCGCGTGGTCCTGTGCCTGCATGACGTGATCGATAAAGCAAATGGGAACGATTCGCATTACAACATCCGTCGCTTGCCGGGTCAACTCCCCTGTGTTCTGATCCCCTCCCGCCACGCGCCAACCTGGCGCGTTCCATGCCCCGTTGCCCGTTCCCGGGACGCAAGTCCGCTGCAGACTATGGAGAAACGAGAGATGTCCGATGCCTATGTGATCGAGCCCGCCCCGCGTCCCGCCGTCCCCGTGGCGGGGGGAGGATTGTTCCCCGTGCGGCGCATCTACTGCATCGCACGCAACTATGCGGCGCATGCGCGTGAAATGGGTGGGGATCCGACCCGCGAGGCGCCGTTCTTCTTCACCAAGCCGGCCGATGCCGTCCTGCCAGTGGCCGCGGGCAACTGCGGCGAGTTTCCCTATCCGCCGGCCAGCGCCGACGTTCACCACGAGATCGAACTGGTGGTCGCGCTGGGCGCAGGTGGCAGCAAGCTGACGCCCGAAGCGGCGCGCGGCTGCATCTGGGGCTACGCCGTGGGGCTGGACATGACGCGTCGCGACCTGCAGGCGGAAGCGAAGGCGCTCGGCCGGCCGTGGGACAGTGGCAAGGCCTTCGACTGCGCCGCACCGATTTCGCAGATCGTCCCGGCCGCGGGCCGCGTCCTCGGCGCGGGTGAGATCCGTCTCGACATCAACGGCGAAACGCGGCAGCGCGGCGACCTGTCGGACATGATCTGGACGATCCCCGAGATCATCGCCTTCTTCTCGCGCTACTACCGGCTGGAGGCGGGCGACCTGATTTTTACCGGAACACCGGAAGGCGTCGGGCCGGTCGTCGTCGGCGACCGCCTGCACGGCGTCGTCGCCGGTGTCGGCGAGCTTGCGCTCGAGGTCGTTGCGCCGCTCTGAGCAAGAGCCCCGGAGTCGGGGCACCCAGACGGGAGGGTCAGGGCAGGCGCAACAGCACCTTCACTCGCCCGTCCGCGTCGGCGGCGGGCATGTAGCCGATGAGATTGGGCTGCGACGCCAGCCATTGCCGCAACTGGGCCATGCTCTCCGCCTGCTGGGGGGGGAGCGCGCGGCCGGTGAACACCATGCGCGACCAGTGGGCGCGAATCTGGCTCGGGTTCTTGCGGGTGAGCTGCTGGTAGAACTGGTCGCGGATCGAGCCCGGGGGCAGGTCCGCGAGCGTCACGACGCTGCCGTCGGGCAGCGTGTGCCCGTGGCCGAGGTAGAACTGTTCTGCCTGCTCGCGCGTGAGTGCCGGCAATGGGCTGTGGGCGTCCGCAACGATGACGGTCTGGGCGAGCGCACAGGGCGCGATCAGCAGCGGGAAGGCGAGGAAGAAGGCGCGAAGCAAGCGAGTCACCGGCTCCCCCTCAGAAGCTCAGATCGAGCGACAGGCTGAAGGTATTCAGCGTGCGGCCGCCGATGCGCGTCGTCTGCAGATCGCCCGATGGCGCATAGGATCCCCAGGCGTCATCGTCGGGCCTGGCTCGGGTGACTTCGGCCTTCACCGCGGCGTACGCGGCGAGCTCCCAGCGTGCGCCCAGGGTGACGCTGCGCTGGGCGTTGTTGCGCGACACGAGGAACAGGTCCCATGCCTTCGCCGGCAGCCCGGGGGGGAGTCTGGCGTCGGCAAACTGCTCGTCCAGCTTCTGGCGCGCCACCATCACATAGGGCATCACCGCGCCGAAGCGCCTGCCCAGACTGAGGTACCAGCCGTGCGCGCTCGCCGCATAGCGGTTGGTCTTGCGCCGTGCGTACTCGCCGATGAGCTGCCAGTCTGCGTCCTCCCATTGCACGCCGACCGAATCGAAGCTCGTGCGCCCGTGCGTGCCGGACAGGTCGGCGATCACCCCGCTCTGGCCGGTCCGCTGCAGGATGTTCGCAACCGCGAGGAACAGCGTGTCGCCGCGTTCGAGCGTGAATGTGCCTTCCCCGTGCCCCAGGTGTAGCGAGAAATCGCCGCGGCTCAAGCCGAGGTTCACGCCAAGGACTTCCTTCAGGCGCGCCTTGCCCAAGGGAAACGGAATGCGGCCGCCGCCGTAATAGGGGTGGACCTCGATGTCGAAGGCGCCTAGCCGCGCGTGGTAGATGAAGTCGATGCCGTCGAGGTCGTTGAACGGATTGAGTCCGTACACTTCCACGGGGGGGCGCACCCACGGATTGGCGTAATTCACGTAGAGCGAGTCCGACAGCATGAAGAAGGGCACGCGAACCCGGCCGATGCGCATCGACAGGCCCGGAGCGAGCGTTTGCCGGAAGAAGGCCAGCGTGAGCTGTGGATCCTGGCTTGCGTCGCCGTCCTCGCGCACCAGGCCTTGCAGCGTGATGTCGTTGTAGGGCGTGAGGCGCAGGCTGCCCTGGATGCCGACGAGGGTGTCCGGACTGAAATCCGGATCCTTCGTGCCCGGGAAATTCACGCCATAGCGTGTGAACCAGACGTCCTTGTCGTCCGTGGTCACGGCGCCGAGCGTGCCGAAGCCCGAGAGTTCGAACCGCGGCGGGTATGACGCTTCGTCCGGACCCGCTTGCACGGGGGGCGCGGCAAATGCCAATGACAACATCGCGGCGCAGCGGCGCAGCAGCCTCGTCACACTCATGCACTGGCCTCCTGGGCCAACTGTTGGCCGAACAGCAGTTGTTCGACAGCGTCATCGTCAAGCGGGCGGGCGAACAGGTAGCCCTGGCCGTAGTCGCAGCCCATCGCGAGCAACAGTTCGGCCTGACGCGTCGTCTCGATGCACTCTGCGACCACGCGCATCCCCAGGTCGTGGCAGAGTTCGATGCTCCTGGCGACGATCGTGCGCAGGCGCTCGTCGTTTTCCAGCGAACGCACGAAAGAGCCGTCGAGTTTCACGAGGTCGCAGGGGATCGTATGCAGGTAGCTCAGCGCCGAGTAGCCCGTGCCGAAGTCGTCGATCAGCACGGACATCCCTGCCGTGCGCAACTTCTGCAGGATCTCGGCGGCGGGCCCTTCCGGCTGGGCGAGCACGCTCTCGGTGACCTCGAAGCGCAGCATGTCCCGCGGTAGTCCGTGACGATCGATCTCGGCGATGATCTCGCCGGCGAGGTCCGGGCGCGCGAACTGCGTCGCCGAGAGATTCACGCTGACCCTGGGGACCGTGGCTCCGCTGCAGGCACGTTCCCGCCATTGGGCGACGCGTTCGCAGGCGCGCGTCAGCACCCGCATATCGAGTTCGTGGATGAGTCCCAGCGTTTCTGCCAGCGGCACGAAGAGGTTGGGCGGCAGCATGCCCCGGACCGGGTGGCGCCAGCGCACCAGCGCCTCGAAACTCGCTATCGATCCGTTGTCGAGGGCAACGATGGGCTGGAAATGCACGCTTAGCTCGTTGCGCGCCAGCGCATCGCGCAGGTCGCCCTCGAGCTGCAGGCTTTCCAGCGCCTGTGCGTGCATCGATGCATGGAAGATGGCCACCGAGTCCCCGCCGCGCTGGCGCGTGCGCTGCAGGGCGTTGTCCGCATCGCGCAGCATCGTGTCGCCGTTTTCGCTGTCCTGGTAGTCGCTGCTCAAGGCCATGCCGATGCGGAACTTCGGGTACAGGATCTGGCCGGCGACGCTGGTCGGCTTGGAAAGGCGCTCGCGCAGCGGCTCGGCGAGGCGCAGGGCCTCGGTTGGGTTCTCGATGCCGTTTAGCAGCAACGCGAACTGGTCGCCGCCGACCCGCGCCGCGATGTCGCCGTAGCGCATCGTTTCCTGGAGCATGCGCGCGACGTGGCGCAGCAGCGCATCGCCGGCCTCGTGTCCGAAGCTGTCATTCACCAGTCGGAAGCGCTGCAGGTTGATCGCCAGCACCGCGAAATCCTGCTTGCCGATGCGGCGCTGCTGCCCGAGGGCGCTGCGCACGTGCTCCAGGAACAGGGCGCGGTTCGGCAGACCGGTGAGGCCGTCGTGCAGCGCGTCATACTGCAGGCGAACCTGGGCAAGCTTGTGGTCGTGCACATCGCTGATCGATCCGGCCATGCGCACGGCGCGGTCGTCGCTGCCGCGCACCGCGACCCCCCGCGTCATGACCCAGCGGTAGCTGCCGTCCTGCTGGTGCGCCCGGTATTCGCACTTGAACTGGGTGCTGAAGCCCTTCAGGTGCTCGATCATCTTCGCCCGGTAGCCCGGCGCATCGTCCGGGTGGATGCCCGTGAGGACCTCCTCGGTGCGGTAGTAAAGGCGCCCGGCGGTGAGGCCGGCGATCTCGCAGTAGCGCGGCGAGCAGTAGACCTGCCCCTCGGCGATATTCCAGTCCCACAGGCCGTCGTGTGCCCCCTGGATCGCCAGTTCGTAACGCTGTTCACTGATCTTCAGGCGCTCGGCCGAGTCCTGCAGGTCGCCGATGCGGTCCTGCAGGTTCGCCGCCATCACGTTGAAACGCCGCGCCAGGCGGGCCAGTTCGTCGTGGCCGTTCTCGGGCAGGCGGTGATCCAGCTTGCCCGTAGCGATCGCCTCGCTGCCTGCGAGGAGACGGCTCAGGTTGCGGGTCAGCAGGTAGCCGATGCCCGACAGCAGGCCGAAGGTCAGCAGGATCTCCGCCAGCGCGATTGCCGCGCCCTGCTCGGTGATCGCCTTGCGCGCCGCCGCCAGCACCGACACGGACACGCCGAATTGCAGGATCCCGACCTGGTTGCGCTCGAGCAGTAGCGGCCGTCGCACATGCACCACGCCGCCGCTGGCGGCACCGCGGACGTTGGCGTGGTCGACCTCGGGCAAGGCCTGCGCCTCGGGCAGGCCGGCATTGACGAGCACGCGCCGGTCGGGCGCGACGATGCGCACGTAGATGAGGCCTTCGTCGGCCTCGCTCAGCAGTTCCCCGAGCACGTCCTGCAGGGCGTCGAATTCGCCCATGTCGCCATACGCCACCGCCATCGCGTGCAGCATGGTGGCGTTCTGGTTGACGAGCGTGTTGAGGCTCGCGTTCGTCGCCTGGTTCATCAGGCGGACGCTGTTCGCGAGCAGCAGGGTCAGCAGGACGACCTGCACCACGGTGCTGGCGAGCAGCAGCCGCATGCGGATCGAGCTGAGGCGGAGCGAGAATTTCACGATCGCGGCCGGTCCCGTTTCCTATCGTCGTGCGAGGCGGCGGACACCGGCTGCAGCGTCGATGCGACCCGTGTCCACGAAGGCCTCGACGTTATCGACGATGCGATCCGGGTCGTACAGGTAATTGACCATCACGCCCCACGACTGTCCGAGGCCCTTCTCCGAAGTGTCGGCGAGCCAGTTGAGCCGCTCGACGCGGGCGCCGTTGCCGAGATGGAAGCGGGCGACGGGGTCCAGCGGCAGTTTGTCGCGCTTGGCTTCAAGGAGGTAGGCGGCGGTCGCCTTGAGCAGCGGATCGCGCAATGCGCGGGCGAGCGCCAGGTCGCCGGACCACTCTGCCTTGCCCGCCAGGATGGCGGCGAGGCGGGGGGATTCGGGCCCGTCAATGCCGGCGGCGGCGAGGCGCTTCCAGTCTTCCTCGCCGAAGGCGGCGCGCACTTCCCCGGGATGCTTCTGCGCCCATTTCACCAGGCCAGGGATCGGTGACAACGTCGCAAAGGTCTTCAGGCGCGGAAAATCGCGCTGCAGGTCGTCGACCACGCGCTTGAGCAGGAAATTGCCGAAGGACACGCCGCGCAGCCCGTCCTGGGTGGCGCTGATCGAATAGAAGATGGCGGTATCGGCACGTTCCGTGTCGGCCGCCGGCGCGTTCTCGTCGAGCAGCTTCTGGACGTTGTCGGCGAGGGCGTCGAGCAGTGCGACCTCGACGAAGATCAGCGGCTCCTGGGGCATGCGCGGATGGAAGAAGGCGTAGCAGCGGCGGTCCGAGCCGAGCCGGTTCTTCAGGTCCTTCCATGAGCGGATCTCGTGCACGGCCTCATACTGGACGATCTTCTCCAGCAGCGCCGCGGGCGAGTTCCACGTGACCCGTGCGAGCTCGAGGAAGCCGACGTCGAACCACGCGGTGAGTCGCGCCTCGAGTTCGCGGTCGAGCGACTTGAGTTCCTTGTCGTCATCGAGGAAGCGCAACAGGTCGGCGCGCAGGTCCACGAGAAACTTCACGCCCTGTGGAATCGCATTGAACTGGGTCAGGATGCGGATGCGCGACGAGCGCATCGCGGCGCGCAGCTGGGCTTCGGCATCCCACTGCTTCGGCGTGCCGACGGCGGCCTGGTAGGCCTCGTGCGCCTTGGCGATGCGTGCCGGCTCGGGGCCGAACTCGAGTGCGATGATGCGCAGGAAGGCATGCCGTCCGGCGTCGTCGAGCTTCAGGTAGGTATCGGCCAGGCGTGCCGCGCGGATGCGCGTCGAGACTTCGCCGCCCCGGTTCTCCGCACATTCGTGCAGCTGGCGGCGGATCCGGTCCAGCTGCTTCTCGGTCGGCTCGCCGTTGCGCCCGGTTGCGCCGGCGACGATTTCGCGGACTTTCGAAAGACTGCGCGATACCAATCCGGGTGCCATCTGCACTCTCCTTTGCGTCATCGTGCCAGAAATGAGCATGTCATCATGCGAACTTTCGCACGAAGCGGGTTTCACAAACATGCCGTCCGGTTATTTTCCTGCGCCCGTCTGCGCGGGCGTCGAGCATCTCTCAGCGGGCGCCAGCCCCTTTCTCGCGACTCGCCGCGAGCAGCCACGCACCGGCGGCAAACATCGGCACGCACAGCCATTGGGCCGTCGACAGCCCCATGGAGAGAATGCCGAAAATCCCGGGGTCCGGGGTACGGAAGAATTCCGCCGTGAAGCGCAATACCGCGTATCCGAGCAGGAACACCGCCGACACCGCCCGTGCGGGGCGGGGCTTGGCCGCATACAGCCACAGCAGCACGAACAGCAGCAGGCCCTCGCCGGCCGCCTGGTACAGCTGCGACGGATGGCGCGGCAGGTTGTCGACCCACGGGTAGATCATTGCCCAGGGCAGGTCGCCGTCCACCGGCCGACCCCACAGCTCGCCATTGATGAAGTTGCCGATGCGCCCGGCGGCGAGGCCGGTCGGCACGAGCGGCGCGATGAAATCCGTGACGTTCCAGAACCCCTTACCTGTGCGCCTGCCATACAGCCACATCGCCACCAGCACGCCGAGAAAGCCGCCGTGGAAGCTCATGCCGCCCTTCCAGACGGCGAGGATCTCGGCCGGATGGGCGAGATAGTATGCGGGCTGGAAGAACAGCACCTCGCCCAGGCGCCCGCCGATCACGACCCCCAGCATGCCGTACATCAGCAGGTCGTCTATCTGCTGCGGCATCCAGCCAGTTTCCGGGCGCCGACGCGCGTGGACGCGTCCGAGCAGCATGAACAGCACGAACGCGACGAGATACATCAGGCCGTACCAGCGCACGGAAAGCGGACCGAGCGATAGTGCGACGGGGTCGAACTGCGGATGGATCAGCATCTTCTCCACACGCTCCGGATCAGTCGAACTGGGCGCGGAAGGTGTCGAACTCGCTGCGCAGCCGGTCGAGCTCCTCGCGCAGGCGTCGCACCTCGTCCTCCAGTTCGCTCGTGCGTCCGCGCGCAGCCCCGCCCGTCGGCGCACCCGCGAGCGATTCGCCCATCGCCTCGAAGGCCACGCTTCCACCGAGCAGGTGCGCGTAGCGCGTCTCCTTGGTGCCCGGTGCGCGCGGCAGGGCGTCGGCCATCGGCGGGTATTTCTCCGCGAGATGCTCCAGGACCGCCTCGACTGCAGCGATGTCGTCGAAGCGGTGCATGCGTTCGGCACGCTGGCGGATCTCCCCCGCCGTCTGGGCGCCGCGCAGCAGCAGCACGGCGAGGACGGCCTGTTCGGCCGGCGGCAGGGAGTGGCGCAGGCGCACGAGGTGCTCGTACTTCGATACGCGTCCGCTCGCCTGGTCGCGCCGCGATACCAGCTTGCGCGCCATCAGGCTGTCGACCGCGCTCTGGACTTCGCCGTCCGACAGGCTCATCACGGGCTCGCGCCCCGTCAGCTGGTTGCAGCCGGTGACGATGCCATTCAGCGAGAGGGGATAGGCGTCCGGCGTCACGAAGGCTTTTTCGATCAGCACGCCCAGCACGCGGGTCTCTATCGGATCGAGGTCGAAGCCGTCGGTGGCGGAGTCGGGGGCGCTTTGCTCGGTCATGGTTATCGTTGGTGTCGGGAGCTCGGGTGGGCAATGATAGCCGAGCGCCGTTTGCCTTCGGTTAGAATTCCAAGACTTGCTTCCGCGTGACGCACTGCCGATGCAGCGTGCGCCCGAACCCTGAGCCGAGGACACCATGCCCCAATACCGTTCCCGTACCTCCACCGCCGGCCGCAACATGGCGGGCGCCCGCGCATTGTGGCGCGCCACCGGCATGAAGGACGGCGACTTCGAAAAGCCGATCATCGCCGTCGTCAACAGCTTCACGCAGTTCGTGCCGGGGCACGTGCACCTCAAGGACCTCGGCCAGCTCGTCGCGCGCGAGATCGAAGCCGCGGGCGGCGTCGCCAAGGAGTTCAACACCATCGCCGTCGATGACGGCATCGCGATGGGCCACGGTGGCATGCTGTATTCGCTGCCTTCACGCGAGCTGATCGCCGACAGCGTCGAATACATGGTGAATGCGCACACCGCCGATGCGATGGTGTGCATCTCCAACTGCGACAAGATCACCCCGGGCATGCTGATGGCCGCGCTGCGCCTCAACATCCCTGCGATCTTCGTCTCCGGCGGGCCGATGGAGGCCGGCAAGGTCAAGTGGGAAGCCAAGGTCATCTCGCTCGACCTCGTCGATGCGATGGTCAAGGCCGCCGACAGCCACTGCTCGGACGAAGAGGTCGACGCCGTCGAGCGCTCCGCCTGTCCGACCTGCGGTTCGTGCTCCGGCATGTTCACCGCCAACTCGATGAACTGCCTCACCGAGGCGCTGGGCCTGTCGCTGCCAGGCAACGGCACCGTGCTCGCGACCCACGCCGACCGCGAACAGCTCTTCCGCAAGGCCGGCCGCACCATCGTCGACATGGCGCGCCGCTGGTACGAGCAGGAGGACGCGGCGGTCCTGCCGCGCTCGATCGCGAGCTTCAAGGCCTTCGAGAACGCGATCAGCCTCGACGTCGCGATGGGCGGCTCCACGAACACCGTGCTGCACCTGCTGGCCGCCGCCCGCGAGGCGCAGGTCGATTTCACGATGGCCGACATCGATCGCGTCTCGCGCAAAGTGCCCTGCCTGTGCAAGGTCGCGCCCGCGGTGGCCGACGTGCATATCGAGGACGTGCATCGCGCCGGCGGCATCATGGGCATCCTCGGCGAGCTCAACCGCGCCGGGCTGCTGCACGCCGAAGTGCCGACCGTGCATAGCAAGACCCTGGGCGAAGCGATTGCGCGCTGGGACATCATGCAGGCGCACGACAACGCCGTGTTCGAGTTCTACAAGGCTGCGCCGGGCGGCGTGCCGACCCAGGTCGCCTTCTCGCAGAACCGCCGCTGGAACGAGCTCGACATGGACCGCTCCAAGGGCATCATCCGCGACCGCGCCAACGCCTTCACGCAAGACGGCGGCCTCGCCGTGCTGTACGGCAACATTGCCGAGAAGGGCTGCATCGTGAAGACGGCCGGTGTCGACGAGTCGATCTGGAAATTCACCGGCAAGGCGCGCGTGTTCGAGAGCCAGGAAGCCGCGGTCGAAGGCATCCTCGGTGACAAGGTCGCGGCGGGCGACGTCGTGATCATCCGCTACGAAGGCCCGAAGGGCGGCCCCGGCATGCAGGAGATGCTGTACCCGACCAGCTACCTGAAGTCCAAGGGGTTGGGCAAGGAGTGCGCGCTGCTCACCGACGGCCGCTTCTCTGGCGGCACCTCGGGCCTCTCGATCGGCCACGCCTCGCCGGAAGCCGCATGCGGCGGCGCCATCGCGCTGGTCGAGGAGGACGACACGATCGAGATCGACATCCCCAACCGCAGCATCCGCCTCGCGGTGAGCGACGAGGAGCTCGCCCGGCGCCGTGCCGCGATGGAGGCGAAGGGTAGCCAGGCATGGAAGCCGGCCAATCGGCAGCGTGTCGTGTCGGCGGCGCTGCAGGCCTATGCGGCGCTCACGACCAGCGCCGATACCGGCGCCGTGCGCGACGTCACCCAGGTGCAGCGCTGACGCGATGACCCGGCGCGCGGCTGGCGACGGCGGCAGGCACTGACATGCTGGGCTGGCTGAAGCGCCTCTTCGGCAGCGAGCCCGCCCGGCCGGCGTTTTCGCCGGCCATTCCCCCTTCGCCGCGCGAGCCGCAGCCGCCGCCGCCCGCAGTCCCACCCGAGCCTCCGCCCCCGGCGGCCGTGCACGGCGTTCCGCCCGCCATCGACGAGGAACTCCGCAGCGCGGACGCCTCGCTGTCGCTGCTGTGTCGCAGCGAGGTACTCGACCGCGAGCAGAACCTCACCGGCTACGCCTTCGAACTGCGCGAAGACGTCGCCGGGCGCGTCCGCGCCACCGGGCGTCGCGCGCGCGATTTCATGGATGGCCTGCTGGTCGAGCAGATCGACCGCTATGGACACGGTGCGGCGCTGAAGGCCCGCCGGCTGTGCCTGAGGGTTTGGGAGGGATTCCTCGCGCATCCTGCGCTGGCGCGGCTGCAGGGGCTCGATGCGACCCTGCTGGTGCGCCCCGAATTGCCCGTGCGCGCAGCTTCTGCCGAAACGCTGGCGTGCGCCGCCCGCCTGCGCGAGGCCGGGGTGCACATCGTGATCGATCACGGCGAACCCGGGCCGTGGCTCGACAGCGTGTTGCCGCAGGCCGATGCGGCGCTGTTCCGCATGGGATTCTGCCTCCCCGAGGACCTCGGTCTTTACATTCGTGCGGTGCGGCAGCGGCGTGCCGATCTGCCCGTGTGGGCCTGGGAGGTGGGCACGCCGGACGAGTTCGAACTCGCGGCCAGGCTCGGCTGCGCGGCGTTCTCCGGCGGATTCGTGACGCGTCGCGAGGACTGGAAGGGAAACTCCCTGTCGCCGCACGGCATGCGCCTTGCATCCCTGCTGCAGCGCCTGCGCAGCGGCGTCGATACGCAGGAGATCGCCGTCATTCTCAAGCACGACCTCGCGCTGGCGTATCGCTTGCTGCGTTACGTGAATGCCGCCGCGTGGGGGCTGAACCACCACATCAGCTCGGTCGAGCAGGCCATCCTCGTGCTCGGTCAACAGCCGCTGCAGCGCTGGGTGTCGATGATGCTGCTGGGTAGTGCGCGCAGCGCGCCGGGCGCCGCGGTGGTGATGGAGGATGCGCTCGTGCGCGGCCGCATGCTCGAACTCCTGGGCGGGCTGCGCGGTGAACGCGATCCGGCCGCCCAGCTCTTCGTGCTGGGGCTGTTCTCGCTGCTCGACGTCGCGCTGAAGGTGCCGCTGGAGGACGCGATCAGGCCCCTGAAGTTGCCCGATGCGATGCAGGATGCGCTGTTGCACCAGCGCGGGCCGATGGCGCCTTACCTCGAGCTGGTGCTCGCATTCGAGCGCGGCGATGCACAGCGCGTGACGTCGTTTGCCGATGTGCTGGGCATCGATGTCGGCGAACTGAACCGGCTGCAGTTCGAGGCGCTCGACTGGGTGCATTCGGCCGAAGCCTGATCGCATACCTTTTGCCTTGACCGTCCCGCGGTCGGCCTCTACCATCCCGCCGATGGACGCAGAACTGAACAAGCTCGAGAATCAGGTCGAACAGATCGTCGGCCTGCTCGAATCGTGCCGCGCGGAAGGGCGCGAGCTGCGCACGCGCGTCGTGCGCCTGGAGGCGGAAAACCGTGTGCTGGCGGACAAGGTCCGGCTCGCAACGGAAAAGCTCGAAGCCCTGCTCGCGCAGTTGCCGGAATCCTGACATGGCCACCGACACCCTCGACATCTCCCTGCTCGGGAAGACCTATTCCGTCGCCTGCCGGCCGGAGGACCGCGAAGGGCTGATCGCGGCCGTCGCCTTCCTCGAGGAAAAACTCAACAGCCTTGCGGCGCGCACCAATGCGTCCGGCGAGAAGCTGGCTGTCATGACCGCGCTGAATATCGCGCACGAATTTTTGCAGTTTCAGCGCTCCGGCGGGTTTGACATGCAGGCCGCAAAGCGTAGAATCGGTCTCGTGAATGCGCGGCTCGATGGAGTCATCGCGCAGCAGGAAAAGCTTTTCTAACAGGTAGTTAGCGCGGGTTGGCGCGTATGTAAGGTCAATCCCCGCTGTGTCGTCGAAGTCGTAGATTCCTTGGACCAATGTCGAGAGACTTGGTCGCGGACCATGGACACCGCAGGTGTGCACGCCCCTAGCCGGGTGAGCCTGATGCGGAAGGAAAGCGACCTCCCTGAACCCCAGGTTCAGGATGCCGGCGGAGGCGACACTGCGGGGGCCAAACGAGAGAGGCGCGGATTTCGATCCGCGCCTCTTTTTTGCTTTTGTTTGTCGAGCAGTGCCCTGCGACAATCCTGTCCTGAGCGAAGTCGAAGGGTTCAGGGCGAACAGGCTTGTTTCAGTGCCGGCTTGTTCAGGGGCCGGGACGCCGCGGAGCGGATTCCGCGCAGCTTGTGAAAGGGAACTAATGGAATTCGATGTGTGGTGGCTGAGCTACCTCGCGCTGGGCGCCTTCGTGGGATTCTTCGCCGGCCTGCTGGGGGTGGGCGGCGGGGGCATCATGGTGCCGGTCCTGGCTTCGCTGTTCGTCGCGCAGGGGATGCCGCGGGACAATGTCGTGCATCTGGCGCTCGGCACCTCGATGGCGGCGATCGTGATGACCTCCATCGCCAGCCTGCGCGCGCACCACAGGCACGGCGCGGTGCGCTGGGACATCGTGCGCTTCATCGCGCCGGGGATCCTCGCCGGCACCTTCGCGGCGACCTTCGTCGCCTCGCGGATCGAGTCCAAGCCGCTGGCGATCTTCTTTGCCTGCTTCATGGCCTACGTGTCGTTGCAGATGCTCGCCAACGTCAAGCCCAAGCCCTCGCGCGAGCTGCCGGGGCCGGTCGGGATGAGCGCGGTGGGGGCCGGCATCGGCGGAATTTCCGCGCTGGTGGCGATCGGCGGCGGTTCCCTGTCGGTGCCCTTCATGACCTGGTGCAACGTGAAGGTGCATCACGCGATCGGCACCTCGGCGGCAATCGGTCTCCCGATTGCGCTGGCGGGCACGGTCGGCTATCTGGTAAACGGCTGGGGCAGCACGGGAATGCCCGCATACAGCCTCGGTTTCATCTACCTTCCGGCGCTGGTGCTGATCAGCGTCGTGAGCACCTGGACCGCGCCGCTGGGCGCACGGCTCGCGCACCGGCTGCCGGTCGCGGTGTTGAAGAAGATCTTCGCCGGCGTGCTGATGCTGCTGTCGGCGAAGATGTTGCACGCGCTGTTCTTCTGAACGGCGACGTGGAAACCATGGAGCGGATGCAATGAGCTGGAACATGTGGCTGGCGTTTCTTGCCGCGGCGGTCGTGATCGCCGTGTCGCCGGGACCCGGCGCGGTGCTGAGCATGGCGACGGGCCTGCGTCACGGTTATGCGGTGGCGTTGCGCGCGATCCTGGGGCTGCAGACGGCGCTGCTGATCCAGCTTGCGATCGTCGTGCTCGGCCTCGGGGCGGTGCTGGCGGCGTCGGCGACGGCCTTCCTGGCGGTCAAGATCGCCGGGGCTGCCTACCTGATCTGGCTGGGCGTGCGCAAATGGCGCGCGCCGGCGGAGCTGCTCGACGACGGCGCCGAGGCGCGCGAGGCCCGCGGCATGTTCCTGCAGGGGCTGCTCGTGAATCTCACCAACCCCAAGGCAATCGTCTTCATGGTCGCGCTGGTGCCGCAGTTCATCGATCCGCAGCTGCCGCAGTGGCCGCAGTTCTTCATCATCGCGGCGACGATGGTCGGCACCGACATGGTGGTGATGTCCTGCTATGCGCTGCTCGCCGGACGCTGCCGGCGCTGGCTGAGCAGCCCGCGCATGATGAAGGCGCAGAACCGCGTGTTCGGCGGGATGTTCGTTGCGGCGGGTTCGCTGCTCGCCGCATCGTCGCGCTGAGCACTAGCCTGATTACCTGCTGCCGGGAGTCATCCCGTCCAGCAGCGTGCGCAGGTTGTGGCGCATCATCGCCACGTAGGTCGGCGCCGGTCCGTCGGCTGCCGACAGCGCATCCGAGTACAGCGTTCCGCCGAGGCGCGCGCCGCTCTCCTTGCGGATGCGCTCGATCAGTCGCGGGTCGCTGACGCTCTCGACGAAGACGGCGGGCACCTTCTCGCGCCGGAGCTGGCGGATGAGCTGGGCGACGCCGGCCGCCGAGGGTTCCGACTGGTTGCTGATGCCCGCCGGGGCGAGGAAGCGTACGCCGTAGGCGTGGGCGAAGTAGCCGAAGGCATCGTGGGCGCTGACGACCTTGCGCCGCTCGGCGGGGACCGCGAAAAGGGCGCTGCGGATTTCCGCATCCAGCGCCTTCAGTTCCGCCGCATAGCGGATGGCGTTGTCCCGGTAAGCCTTGGCGTTGGGTGGGTCGGTCTGTGCGAGGGCGTCGGCAATGTTGGCGACATAGCGCTGCGCACGCGCGACATCCTGCCATGCATGGGGATCGACGGCGTCCTGGTGGGACCCCTTGCCGTGACCGTGCGCGTCGTCGTGCCCGTCGTCGGCTGCGATGGGCTCCACGCCCTGGCTGGCGACGAGGAGGGGGCCCTTGTAGCCGGCGGTCTGGGCGAGCCGTTCGAGCCAGGGGTCGAAGCCGAGGCCGCTGACGACCACCAGTTGCGCGGCGCCGATGCGGCGGGCGTCGGAGGGGCGTGGCTGGAAGTTGTGCGCGTCCTGGTCCGCAGCGACGAGCGTCGTGACCTTGACCCGATCTCCTCCGACCTGGCGGATGAAATCGCCGACGATGCTGAAGCTCGTGACCACCTCGAGGGGGGCTGCCTGGGCGGGGAGGGCTGCGATGCCGAACAGTACGAGGAGTGACGCAACGAGGGGGGCAAGCAGGCGCTGCAGGAGGTGGCGCATGGGCGGCGTGCGGAAGGTCAGGATTCGAGGTGGGGGCGGCGGTCGAGGCGTGCGCCCAGCATGCCGCCGGGGGCGAGGATGAGCGAAATCACGTACACGATGCCGGTCACGAGGATGATGGCCGGGCCGGCCGGTACGTCGGCGTGAAAGGAGGCGAGTAGCCCGCCGATGCCGCTGGCGAAGGCGATGACGACGGCGAGGCCGAGCATCGTGGGCAGGCGCTTGACCCACAGGCGCGCCGCGGCCGAAGGCAGGATCATGATGCCGACCGCCATCAACGTGCCCAGCGCGTGGAAACCGGCGACGAGGTTCAGCACCACGAGCACGAGGAAGCCGTAGTGCGCGATCGGGCTGGCTGCGCTGACGCCGCGCAGGAAGGCGGCATCGAAGCATTCGAGCACCAGCGGGCGGTACAGCAGCGCGAGCGCGACGAGGGTCGTCGTGGTGATCGCGCTGATGAGCAGCAGCGAGGCGTCGTCGAGCGCCAGCACCGAGCCGAACAGCACGTGCAGCAGGTCGAGGTTGCGTCCGCGCAGCGACACGATCATCACGCCGGTGGCGATGGATAGCAGGTAGAAGGCGGCGAGGCTGGCGTCCTCCTTCAGGATAGAGGAGCGCGCGACAAGTCCCGCCGCGAGCGCGACGACGATGCCGGCGATGATGCCGCCGACCGTCATCGCCCCCAGCGACAGGCCGAAGGCGAGGTAGCCGAGCGCCGCGCCGGGCAGGATCGCGTGCGCCATCGCGTCGCCCATCAGGCTCATGCGCCGCAGCAGCAGGAACACGCCGACGGGCGTCGCGCCCAGTGCGAGCGCGAGGCAGCCCGCGAGCGCGCGGCGCATGAATTCGAAATCGGCGAAGGGGCTGAACAGGATTTCCGCGATCATGCGGCCTCCGCTTCCGGGCGGTGGCACACCGGAGCGGTGGCGTCGAACTCGCCGGCGAGGCGGCGAGCGGTGGCGAGGCGTTCGGGGGTGAGGATCTCGCCGGTCGGGCCGAAGCCGAGGCATTCGCGCGCCAGCAGCAGGGTTTCGGGGAAGTGCTGCCGCACCAGCGTGAGATCATGCAGGACGGCGAGGATGGTCCGCCCTTCGGAATGCCACTGCAGGATCAGCGCGATGAGATCCTCGATCGTGCGTGCGTCGATGGCGTTGAAGGGCTCGTCGAGCAGCAGGAGGTTGGCGTCCTGCAGCATCATCCGCGCAAAGCGTGCGCGCTGCAGCTGGCCGCCCGACAGCGTGCCGATCTGCCGCGCCTCGAAGCCGGACAGCCCCACCGCGGCGAGCGCTGCGCGTACGCGTTCCGCCTGGCTGCGCCCAAGGCCGCGGAAGGGGCCGATCTCGCGCCACAGTCCCATCGCCACCATGTCGAACACGGACACCGGAAAGCTGCGATCGAGTTCGCTCTGTTGCGGCAGGTAGGCGATGCCTTCCTTGCCCGCGTGCACGAGGAACTGTCCCTGCAGGGGCTTCAGTTCGCCGGTCAGTGCCTTGAAGAGGGTGGACTTCCCGGCGCCGTTGGGGCCGACGATCGCGACCAGCGCGCCGCGGGCAACGCGGCAGCGGAGGTGGTGGATGGCCGGGTGGCGGTCGTAGCCGAGGGTCAGGTTGTCGAGTTCGAGGATGGTGTCACGCGGGTTCATGCGAGCGCCCATCCTACGGTGAGCCACAGCACGGCCGCGGCAGCGGCCGCCAGGGTGATGCGCGCGCCCACGCCGAGCTGCAGCGCGGTGCCGGGGAATGCGGCGGTCGGTGCGGCGCCGTGCGCGTGGTCGCCGTCGTGCTCATGATGGTGATGCGCATGCGCCAGCGCGCTGCTCGATGGGGAGGACATGTTCTCTTCTTGTCGGGGCATTGTTGTCTTGAGGGGCGAAGGCCTGTTGGGCTCAGGCCTTCGCCCCGCGCTGGCGTCCGCAGTCGGCACAGGTGCCGTGGAACACCAGTTCGGCGCGGTCCGGCTCGAATCCGGCGGGCAGCGTGAATTGTTCTTCGGGGCGGATCGATTCGAGGCACAGCACGTGCCCGCAGCGGTCGCAGTGAAAGTGCGCGTGTTGGCTGCGCGTCTCGCCGCCCGCCTTGAAGCGGCGCGCGCGGTCGGGGCCGATGACGCGATGCGCGAGCCCCTGCTCGACGAGCCAGTCGAGCGTGCGGTACAGCGTCACGCGGTCGTGTGGCATGCCGTCCGCGGCGAGCTGTGCGGCGATGTCGTCGTGGTTCAGGGAACGCGGACTGTCCTGCAGGATCTCGAGCACGGCGATGCGCGTGCGCGTGACGCGGCCGCCGCTGGCGGCGATCAGATGGGCGGCAGGGGAAACGTCCGGGCTGGGCATCGCGGGCGGAGAACGGGTTGGCTAATGCAACATTGTAGCATTAGCCGTCGGCGAGCCGCCGATGCGCCGCTCAGCTTTCCTGCAGTGCGCCGAGCTCGCGCTGCAGCAGCTCCGCGTCGCCGAGATTGAGTTCGAGCAGCCGGCGCAGGTGGGTGACGCTGTCCAGGTCGATCTCGCGGCACGCCATCCCGATGCAGCCGTTCGCGGTGTGCGCGACGTCGCCCTCCATGCGGATCGTGGCGCCTTCGTCGTCGAGGGCGATCTCGAGCAGGCAGCGTTCGCCGGGGCTCGGGAGCGGGTCGCTGGCGCTCCGGATCAGCGCCCCCTTGAGCGACAGATCGCTGACTTCGCATTGAAGCTCGCGGTCGCCGACCAGCAAGCGGGCGCCGGAGTTGAAACGGATGCGGGAAAAATGCCGGCGTTGCGCTTGCGCCATGGCAGGATCCTGGAAAGTGGGATGACGGGGGCACGGTGACAAGTGCCGATGCCCGATTCTGGGACGGAGTCGTCCTCCTCGCAAGCATGCGCTGCGGCGGACCGATCCGCTGCGGGATTTCGCAGCGCAGTGCGAAGTCTGCGCAGCCTGTCACGTACCGGATTCCGGGGAGGTGGGAGAATTTACCCGAATGAAGCATCTTGTTACGCTTGCACAGAAAATTGCCGGCGTGACCCGGTGCGGGGCGTCGTGATCACAGGGCGGGAAATTGCGTGGCAGAAGTGTTTGAACTCAATGGCGTGTTCGCACGCGCGGAAAGCGATGCGAAAGAGATGCATGCGGACGCCGATGCGCTGCTCGATTGTCTCCTGCTGATCGCCAGGGCGCACGGCGCGGCGACGACGCGGGATGCCGCGCTGGCCGGGCTCCCGCTGGAAGACGGGAGGCTCAATCCAGCGTTGTTCGCACGTGCTGCGAGGCGTGCCGGGCTGAGCACCAAGCTTGTTCGCTGCGCGCCCGAAAAGCTGAACCCTTCTCTGCTGCCCGCCGTGCTCCTGCTCAAGGGCGAGAAAGCGTGCCTGCTGCTCGGTTGGAGCGAGGACGGCGAGCGTGCCCGGGTGGTGTTCCCCGAACTGGGCGAAGCCGCGGTGGAGATGTCGCGCGCGGAGCTCGCCGCGCGGCACGAGGGGCATGCGATCTACGCCCGTCCGACGTTCCGCTTCGACGCGCGCACGCCGGAGGTGAAGCCGGTCAGGCGCCAGCACTGGTTCTGGGGGGTGATCGCGGAGAACGGGCCACTGTACCGCGACGTGCTGCTGGCGGCGTTCATGATCAACCTGTTCGCCATCGCGATGCCCTTGTTCGTGATGAACGTGTACGACAGGGTGGTTCCGAACCACGCGATCGAGACCCTGTGGGTCCTCGGCCTCGGCGTGCTCATCGTGCTCGCCGGCGATCTCATCCTGCGCACGATGCGCGGCTACTTCGTCGACCTCGCGAGCAGTCGTGCCGACGTGAAGCTGTCGGCCGCGATCATGGAGCGTGTGCTCGGACTGCGCATGGAGCAGCGGCCCGAGTCGGCCGGCTCCTTCGCCGCCAACCTGCGGGCCTTCGAGTCGGTCCGTGACTTCATCAGCTCCGCCACCGTGGTGGCCTTCATCGACGTGCCATTCGCGCTGGTCTTCCTGCTCGTCATCGGCTGGATCGCCTGGCCGCTGATGCTGCCATTCCTCGTCGGCGTCGTCCTCCTGCTCGTGTACGCGATGACCGTGCAGGGGCGCATGCACGAGCTTGCGGAGACGACCTACCGCGCGGGCGCGCAGCGCAACGCGACCCTGGTCGAAGGGCTCGTGGCAATGGAGACGGTGAAGGCGGTGTGCGCAGAAGGGCCGATTCAGCGCAAGTGGGAGAAGAGCGCGGCCCTGTTGGCGCGCGTCGGCACCCAATTGCGCCTGCTGTCGTCGAGCGCGATGAATGGCGCCGCGTGGGTGCAGCAGGCGGTCAGCGTCGCGATCATCATCCTCGGCGTCTATCTGATCCGCGACAGCGAGCTCAGCATGGGTGGCCTGATCGCGTGCTACATGCTGTCGTCGCGCGCGATGGCGCCGATCGGCCAGGTTGCAGGCCTGCTCGTCCAGTACCACAACGCGTCGACCGCGCTGAGCTCCCTCGACAAGCTGATGAACCAGGAGGTGGAGCGCCCGGACGACACCAGCTTCATCAGTCGCAAGAGCTTCAGCGGCGAGATCGAATTCCGCAACGTCGGTTTCCAGTATCCCGGCCAGGAAAACCCGGCCCTGTCCGACATCTCGCTGCGCATCCGTGCGGGTGAGCACGTGGGCATCATCGGTCGCGTCGGTTCGGGCAAGACGACGCTGGAAAAGCTCATCCTCGGGCTGTACCGTCCGACTTCCGGCGCGATCCTGATCGACGGCATCGACCAGCGCCAGCTCGATCCGGCCGAATTGCGCCGCCACATCGGCTACGTGCCGCAGGACGTGACCCTGTTCTACGGCACGCTGCGCGAGAACATCACGCTGGCCAGCCCGCTCGCGGACGATGCCGACGTCTTGCGCGCGGCGGAGACCGCGGGCGTCACGGAATTCGCCAACACCCATCCGCAGGGGTTCGACATGCAGGTCGGCGAGCGCGGCGCCTCGCTCTCCGGCGGGCAGCGCCAGTGCGTGGCGATCGCGCGGGCGGTGATCCACCAGCCGCCGATGCTGCTGCTGGACGAGCCGACTGCGTCGATGGACTTCACCAGCGAGGAGGAGCTCAAGCGTCGTCTGCGCGGCTTTGCGCAGGGGCGGACGATGATCGTCGTCACCCACCGAACCTCCCTGCTGGAGCTGGTCGAGCGCATCATCGTCATCGACGGCGGGCGGATCGTCGCCGACGGCCCCAAGGATCAGGTCGTCGATGCCCTGCGCCAGGGGCGGGTCGGGAGGGCCAAGTGATGAGCGAGATCGGTCAGCAATCCTTCGAGCGCATCGGGAATGTATCGGAGCGCGTCGGCAAGCCCCTGAGGCCGTGGTTCGATCGGCTGTTCGCGCGCTTCCTTCCCGAGACTTCGGCGAACGGACGCCTCGACTGGGCGGCGGACGCCGATTGGGCCCTCATCCAGGAGGAGCCGCTGCGCGCGCGCATGCTGCTGCGTGTTGTCGCCGTCGTGTTGCTCCTGCTGCTGCTGTGGTCCGCGTTCGCGCCCGTCGACGAGGTCACGCGTGGCGAGGCGAAGGTGATTCCTTCCTCGCAGGTGCAGATCATCCAGAGCGTGGACGGCGGGGTGGTCGAGGAGATGCTGGTGCGCGAGGGGCAGACGGTCGAGGCCGGGGACCTGCTGCTGCGCATCGATTCGACGCGTTTCGTCGCCTCTTTCGCGGAGAACCGCTCGCAGTACTTCGCCTTGCGCGCCAAGACCGCGCGGCTGGAGGCCCTGACCTCGGGCTCTCCCTTGAACATGCCCCCCGACGTCTTGCGTGAAGCGCCCGAGATCGCGGACCACGAGCGGCGCCTGTACGAATCAACGGTCGCGGAACTCGACGCTCAGCTGTCGATCGCGCGACAGCAGCTCACGCAACGCCAGCAGGAACTCAACGAAGTGCGTGCGCGCCACGCGCAGAGCAGCAGCGGCCTCGAACTGGTGCAACAGGAGTTGAACGTCACGCGGCCGCTGATGAATTCCGGGGCGGTATCCGAGGTCGAGATCCTGCGCCTGCAGCGCGACGTTGCACGCCTGCGGGGCGAGCGCGATCAGGCTGCGGCGCAGATGTCGCGCATCCATTCCGCGATCTCCGAGGCCACGCGCAAGATCCAGGAGGTGGAGCTGAACGTGCGCAACGTGCAGCGCAATGAACTTTCCGACACGATGGCCAAGCTCGGCGCCCTTACCGAGGGCGGGCGCGCGCTGGAGGATCGCGTCAAGCACGCGGAGGTGCGTTCGCCGGTGCGCGGCACGGTCAAGCGCCTGCTGGTGAACACGGTCGGCGGCGTCGTGCAGCCGGGCAAGGAGGTCGTCGAGATCGTGCCGCTGGACGACGCGCTGATCCTCGAAGCGCAGGTCAAGCCCAAGGACATCGCCTTCCTGCGACCGGGACAGAAAGCCCTGGTCAAGTTCACCGCCTACGATTTCGCGATCTACGGCGGCCTCGATGCAGTCGTCGAGCATATCGGCGCGGATACCGTCACCGACGAGAAGGGCAATGCCTTTTACACTGTACGCGTGAGAACCCTGGAGTCGAGCCTGGGCGAGAGCCTGCCGATCATTCCGGGCATGGTGGCGGAAATCGACATCCTCACCGGCAAGAAGACGATTCTTTCCTATCTGCTGAAGCCCGTCCTGCGGGCCAAGGCGAATGCACTGTCCGAACGATGAGTCAGAACCTCTTTCTCTGCTCCGGAACGGCCCGCCCGTCGGCGCGATGGCTGGACGCGTTTCCCGAAGGCGTCTGCCACGAGCAGGCGGGCGTGCTTGCCTCCGCCCGCCCGGGTGATGTCGTCTGGGTCGAGGCTGCTCACGACGACTGGCTGGACAGGCTCGGCGCCCTGGTGAAGCGGCTGCCCGGCTGTCACCTCGTCGTCGTCAGCATGACGCCCGACAGCACCGAGGCGCTGGCGGCTCTCGACCGCGGTGCGCGCGGGTACTGTCATGCGCTGGCGGTCCCATCCATGTTCCGGGACGTCGAACTGGTCGTCCGCCACGGCGGCCTGTGGGTCGGTCCCGACCTGATGGCCCGCGTCGTCGGCGCTGCCGGGCGTGCGCTCGCGCCGCAGGCGGAGGTGCAACCGCCGTCCTTGTCCGAGCGCGAGGCCGAAGTGGCCCGCGAGGTGGTCAACGGCTTGAGCAACAAGGAGATCGCAGCGAAGCTCGGCATCACCGAGCGCACCGTGAAGGCCCACATGGGCGCGATCTTCGAAAAGCTCGGGGTGCGCGACCGGCTGCAGCTCGTGCTGCGCCTGTCCGAGCATCACGACCTTTCACTGCCGGTGCATTGATGATGTATATACGACGTGACCCCGAGGGGAAGATCATCGCCGTCAGCCGCGAAGCGGTCGATGGTGACGGCTGGAGCGCCGCAGGGGCGGACGACGCCGACCTGCTCGGGTTCGGGCGCGACATCATCGAGGGTACGAACCCGATGGGCGCCACCGACCTCGGCCTCGTGCGCGTCCTCGAGGATCTGATCGAACTCCTCGTCGAGCGCTCGCTGATCCGTTTTACCGACCTGCCGGTGCCCGCGCAACGCAAGCTCATGGAGCGCCGCGGCGCCCGCGAGGCGATGCAGCATCTGAGCCTGCTCGACGATGACGGCGTGATCTGAACCGCCGCCCCGTGGTCGGTGGGCGGGCTGCGCTACGCCGACTATCCTTCGCGCACCGCCGGTCCCGTCATGCCGTCGATACCGAGGCCCGGCAAGGCCTCCTGTTCCGCTGCGGACGCCACGCCTTCGGCAATCGTCATCAGTCCGAGCGAGTGCGCGATCATGCACAGCCCGCGCAGGAAGGCCTGGTTGCCGGCATTCGTGTCGATGCCGCGGATGATGGCCGAGTCGATCTTCACATAGTCGAGCCCGAGTTCGTGCAGGTCGCCGAGTTCGCCGAAATGCGCGCCCACGTGCTCGATGCCCACGCGGCAGCCCAGGGGTTGCAGGGCCACGCACATGGTGCGGAACTCCGCCAGATGGCGCAGCGCACCGTACTCCGGCACCTCGATCCACAACAATTTGGCCGTTGCCGGATCGGCCTGCAGCAGGGAGAACAGCTCCCCGCGGAAGTTCGCGTCGCGCAGTGATTCGGCCGATACGTTGATGCCGCGCTCCCGGCCGTCGTGCGCGATGGCGCGCAAGGCCGCGCGCACGACGGCGATGTCGAAGCGCGGCATCAGCCCCAGGCGCGCGGCGTGCGGCATGAAATGACCCGCAGGCTGCCAGGTGTCGTCGAGCTGGATGCGGATCGGCGCTTCGTCGTGCAGCAGGCGCCCGCCGTTGGTCACTACCGGATAGGCGCCCAGGCGCACGCGGTCGTGCTCGAGTGCCGACAACAGGGCCGCCCGCCAGGACTGGAGATCCGGGTAGGGAGCAGGGGCGCCGCCGCTTTCCACGCGCAGGCTGCGATCCCCGGTCTGTTCGGCCGTCGCGAGTGCGCCGTCCGCACGCGCGAGCACTTGGGAGCGGGCTTCGCCGGCGGCGTAGTTCGTCGCCGCCACAGGCAGGCCGACCAGCACATCCTTCAGGTGCGCGTCGAGCGTGTCGTGAAGCGCGCGCGCCAGTTCGCGTGCCAGCACGTCCGCATCCTCGCGGCCGGGCGCCAGCAAGGCGAAGTCGCTGCCGTTCATGCGCCCGGCTTCCCAGTTGCCGTTTGCGGAAGTGAAATCGGCAAACCGCTCCCCCAGGTCGCGCAGCAGCCGGTCGGTCGCCTCCCGACCGATGCGCTGGTTCAGTCCCGCCAGGTCGCCCACGCGCGCAAGCAGCAGCGTTCCGGCCGCATGCGCGTCGTCGCGGGCAAGCGCGGAATCCAGCTGGTTGAGGAACTGGCTGCGGTTCAGCAGCCCGGTCATCTCGTCGTGCTGCGTCTGGCGCCGCAGCTGTTCGAGGCGCCGCGCCTCCTCCGCAAGGATGGTGCGCACGCGATCCGACAGCGTGTTCATCGCGCGCACCACGCTGCGGAACTCCCGCGTGCTGGGTTCGGGGGTCGTGACGAAGCGCCGTCCGCCGATCGCTTCGGCCTGCTCGACGACGCGGCCGAGGGGGCGGGTGATGTGCTTGATGATCAGGGTGCCGATCAGGCCGGTGAGCACTCCGCCCAGCGCGAACCATCCCAGCAGCTGCAGCGTCCCTTGCCACAGGGCGGTATAGGCGTAGCGCTTGTGGCTTTCCAGCGTCAGTGTGCCGAACTGGCGCCAGCCATCCTGCACCTGCGCAACACCGGCATGCGCCTCGATCGGGATGAGTCGGATGAACCACTCGGGTGCGCCGTCGAGGACGCCTGCATATTCGCGTTCCGCGAGAACCTCGCCCGTCGGGCTGGTCAGCCGGATCAGGCGGTAGTGTCCGGCGTCGAACTGCGCCGAGATCTGCAACTCCACGGTCACCGCGTCCTTGGGCATCTGCGACAGCGACAAGGCGAGCGAGGTGGCGTTGTCGAGGTTCTTCACCTGCAGTTGCTGCTCCAGGTAGTGCCGCGCGGACAGCGTGCTCACCACCAGGCTGCCGCCCAGGGCGATGAGGGTCACGATCGCGATGGCGATCCACAGCTGCTTGATCAGGGACATGACATGGGTTCTCCGGAAATCCTGGCCGTGGCGGCAATCATGGCAAACCGTCCTCGCGCATGCGTTCGAGCACGCTGCGCCAGCGCGACAGCCGCGTCGTCGGGTCGGCGGACGAGCTGGTCGCGCCGCTCACCCACAGGCCCTCGGCATTGAAACTGAAGATCGGGAAAAGGTCCGGCCGGCGCGACGCGGTGCGGATGTCGCCGATGAGGTTGTCGAGCACCAGCGGTTCGTCCGCGGGCGAGGGGTAATAGCCGAGCACCATGTGCGCCTGCGAGATGCCGCTGCCCGGTGCGCCCATGCTGGCGCGGACATAAATCAGGCGCAGCTTGTCGGCCGGGATGCCCAGCAGGCGCAGGCTCATGTATTTGGCGATCGAGAAGTCCTCGCAGTCACCGGCCCTGCGGCCGAGCGTCTCCAGGGGCGTGGCCCAGTAATCCTTCTGCTGCCAGATCACGCTGTCGTCGTCGAACGCGGTGCGGCGATTGAAGAAGGTGTTCACCCGCTGCAGCTTTTCCTGCTCGTCGAGCGCGGCCGCGTCGCCGAGCATCTGGCGCCATGCGCCGACCGACTCCACCGCTTCGGCACCATAGCGTTCACGCGCCAGGCGCAGCATGCGGTCCAGGTCCGGTGCGGCGAACGACAGGCCGAACAGCAGGCTCGCGATTGCCGCGAGGCTGATCACGACTGCAGACAGCGCACCCGGAAAAGCGTGCTGTCTGCGCGGGCAAGGGGCTCCTGTCATCGCGTCGGGGGGCATGGTGTCATGCCCATTATCAGCCACCAACGTCATCCGAGGCGTCGTCCTGCGCCCGCTTTCGGTATTTTCGCCTCGCCAGTGTTGCGTAGTTGGCGTTCTCGGGTTGGTGGCCGACTGTAATATTCATTTACAACATCAATTATGCAGTGCACGCCGCACAGGATGGCGAAGGAATCGCGTATATTCCGAGTGCATAGGCGTGGCGCTAACTGGAGAAAATATGAAAACGTGTCGATCCGTGATTGCGATGGCCGTGCTGGCCGCGCTTCCGTTGCTTGCAACGGGGGCCGGGCCGGATGCCCTGCGCGATGCGGCGCGCAAGGCGGTAGTGGCCAATCCCGAAGTCCAGGCGACCTGGAACGCGTTCCGTGCGGCACGCGAGGATCAGGAGGTTGCACGTGCGGGCTACCTGCCGCAGGTCGATGCCGTCGGCAGTATCGGCCGCGAGCAGCAGCATCGCTCAGGCGAAGGTGCCGATGGCACCGACACCTTCAC
The DNA here is from genome assembly GCF_045689615.1 of Aromatoleum evansii. Lineage (NCBI taxonomy): Bacteria > Pseudomonadati > Pseudomonadota > Betaproteobacteria > Rhodocyclales > Rhodocyclaceae > Aromatoleum > Aromatoleum evansii. The sequence goes on along the minus strand of NZ_CP141259.1, from coordinate 4,639,675 downwards.
CCACCGCAACCTCACCCTGTCGCTCAACCAGATGGTGTATGACGGCTTCTTCACCCGCAGCGAGGTCGCCCGCTTCGGGTTTGCGAAGCTGACGCGCTACTACGAACTGGTGGACGCCTCCGAAGGGGCCGCACTGGAAGCGGTGCGGGCCTATGGAGATGTCATGCGCTACCGCGAGCTCACACGCCTCGCGCAAGCCAATTACGTCCAGCACAAGCAGATCTACGACCAGATCGCCGAGCGCGCCGGTGCCGGAGTCGGCCGCCGCGTCGACCTCGAGCAGGCGACCGGACGCCTTGCGCTCGCCGAATCCAACCTGCTCACCGAAGTGTCGAACCTGCACGACGTGAGCGCGCGCTACCAGCGCATCGTCGGCGAGGTGCCGCAGGACGCCATGCCCGGCCTGCCGGTCGGGACGGCGCTCGGGCAGATCCCGCCGACCGCCAAGGACGCCCTGCGCACCGCCTTCAACACCAGCCCGGCCCTGAATGCCGCCGTCGAGAACGTGCGCGCCAGCCAGGCCCTCATCGATTCGCGCCGTGCCGCCTTCCATCCGCGCCTCGACCTGCGCGCGCGTCAGGCGCTCGACTACAAGCTCGACGGCTTCGATGGTCATTCGCGCGAAGCGGTCGTCGAACTGGTGCTCAGCTACAACATCTTCCGCGGCGGCGCCGACGACGCCCGGCTGCGCCAGGCCGGCGACCTGAGCAATCAGGCCAAGGATCTGCGCGAGAAAGCCTGCCGCGACCTGCGCCAGACCCTCGCGATCGCCTACAACGACGTGCAGCGCCTGCAGGAACAGATGCGCTACCTCGACCAGCATCAACTGTCGATCGAGAAGGCCCGTGAAGCCTATCGCCGTCAGTTCGATATCGGCCAGCGCACGCTGCTCGACCTGCTGGACACCGAGAACGAGTACTTCCAGGCCCGGCGTGCCTACGTGAATGCGAGCTACGACCAGATCATCGCCCAAGCGCGTGCGCTGTCGGGCATGGGCCAGCTGATGGGCACGCTCGGCGTCGCACGCGAGGACCTGCCGACACCGGCCGAGCTTGGGCAAGACCGCAGCGGCATCGACCCCGAGACGATGTGCCCGCCCGACGCCCCGGTGCCGATGAACATCGACAAGGCTGCGCTGCTGTCTGAGGCAATGAAGGCCGTGGGTTCGGTGCCTCCGGCCGGCACCACGGGCAAGTAAAGAAGCGGGTAAGGGCCGACCGTTGTCACCTTGCCGCCGGCCTCCTCACGGGGGCTGGCGGTTCTGTGTCCGGGAGAAGCATTCGGTACGGTGGAACCCTCTGTTGCGGCCTCGGTCCATCGGACGCGATCCCGTACAATCCGCCGCATGAATCCAACAGTTTCCCCCGCGCATGGCGCCGAGTCTTCGCCCTTGGGCAAGCCGGCAGACTATTGCGACACCTATTCTCCCGGTCTACTGTTCCCGATTGCACGTCAGATCAAGCGCGACGAGATCGGCATCCTTCCCGGAAGGCTGCCCTTCGTCGGCGAGGACCTGTGGAACGCATACGAACTGTCGTGGCTCAATCCGCGCGGCAAACCCGTCGTTGCGCTCGCAAGCTTCCGCGTGCCGGCCGATTCGCCACGCCTGATCGAGTCGAAATCGCTCAAGCTCTACCTAAACTCCTGCAACCAGACGCGCTTCGACAGCGTCGATGTCGTCCGGGCGACCTTCGTGCGCGATCTCTCCGAAGCCGCGGGCGCGCCGGTCGCAGTCGAGATCCAGCCGCTGGGCGCGGGGCCCGTGCGTGTGATCGCTCCGCCGCCGGGCGAGTCGCTCGATGGCCTCGATATCGACATCGACACCTACCAGCCTTGCGCGGACTTCCTGTCGGCGGCCAGCGGCGGCGTCGAGGTCAGCGAAACCCTGCACTCGCACCTGCTCAAGTCCAACTGCCTGGTGACCGGCCAGCCCGACTGGGGCTGCATCGTGGTGCGCTATACCGGGCCGGCGATCGATCGTGCCGGCCTGTTGCGCTACATCGTCTCGTTCCGCAAGCACAACGAGTTCCACGAGCAATGCGTCGAGCGCGTCTTCTGCGACATCATGCAGCGCTGCAAACCCCGGGACCTGGCTGTGTGGGCGCGCTACACGCGCCGCGGCGGTCTCGACATCAATCCGTTCCGCTCGACCGGACGCTTCCTCGCACCGGAAAACGACGCCGAAGTCCGCCAATGACCCCTTGACCGTCGGTTTGTCGCGGCTGCATGCGTCGGCGTCGCAGGAGTGCGTTAGCATCGCGTTTTCACACAAGGGGAAGGGTATGGTCGGGGAGCAGAATAATGGACCCAAGCGTGCAGGCCTGCGGCAAGCCGCACTGATCGGGGCCGCGTTCATCTTGGCCTGTGCAGCCGCTCCTGCGCTGGCCGAGCGGCCGATGGCGGTGGATGATGCGGCCACCGGCGAGAAGGGCAGCGCAGAGCTGGAATTCGGCTGGGTGCGTGACGACAAGGAACGCGGCGGCGAGGCGTCGATCGCCTACATCCCGGTCGACAAGCTCAAAATCGAACTCGGTTATTCGCACACGCGCGACCACCAGCCGGGACCGTCGCTGTGGGCGCACGGAGTGGGCGTGGCGGTGAAATGGGTGCCCCTGCAGGCCGAAACGGGCCTGTCGGCCGGCCTCAAGTACGACTACGAGCGGGCCCGCGTCGACCTCCGCGGCGAACCGGATGAGGTCGCCCGCGCAAACACGCTTACCGCCTTGTCGAGCTGGGGCTTCGCGTCGGGCCAGCGCGTGCACCTGAACCTCGGTCGGGAATGGGTGCGGGTCAGCGGCACGAACGAGGTCGTCAACATCTGGGGTATCGGCTTCGAGCAGCCGCTGGGCGACCGGCTGACCCTGGGCGCCGAAGTGTTCGGTGCGGAGGACGCACGCCCGGACCGCCAGATCGGCCTGCGTTACGAAGTCGTCGACGGCTTCACCGTGTCCGCAGCGATCGGGCGGGGCAGCGACCGCAATATCGCCAATGTGGGGTGTGCCTGGGAGTTCTGACGCGCGCATTCGTGTCAACGCTCCTCCGGTGAGGGGCGTTAATTGCATGGGTCGGACGATCCGGCGAGGCTGCAGGGGACGCCAAATTGCAAGACGCGTTTTCCGGGTAGTCAAGGCGGGGATGCTTGGTTTAATATCCGGCCGGTTTCACACCACCATCTAAAGGAAAAGAGCATGAAAGTTTTCGTTGCTGCCGCGGTTGCCGCGGGCCTTCTCTCCGCCGCTCCGGCTTTCGCTTCCGCTGACCTGGCCAAGGCCAAGAACTGCCTCGCCTGTCACGCCGTAGACAAGAAGCTGGTCGGCCCGTCCTACCAGGACGTCGCCAAGAAGTACGCTGGCGACGCTGGTGCGGCTGCCAAGCTGGCCGAGAAGATCCAGAAGGGTGGTTCGGGTGTCTGGGGCACGATGCCGATGCCGGCCAACCCGCAGGTCAACGCCGAAGAAGCCAAGACCCTGGCTGCCTGGGTCCTGTCGCAGAAGTAATCGGCTCCGGTCGATGCAAAAAAGCCAGCCCGCGGGCTGGCTTTTTTTCGTCTGCCAGTCGGGCGCTCAGGACTGCAGGCTGTCGGCGAAGCCGAGCGCGCCGACGATCGCGCGGTTGATCTGCTCGGGCGCGAGCTGCAGCTCGGCCGCCTGCTTCTGCAGTTCCGTCGCGTCGAAGGACTCGCACAGGCGCGCAAGCTTGAGGAAGGGGGCGTAGGGGCCCTGCTCGAGCAGCAGCGCATCGGTGATCGCCGAGGGTAGGTGCATCTCCTCGAGTACGCTCTGCATCGACGTGCCCAGCAGGGCGTTGAGCAGCGAGAAGGCGCCTGTGATGAACAGGTTGTCGAGCTCCGACTTGTCGAAGAAGGATGCGCCGATCTGCTCCATGAAGCGCCCGCGCGCGATCGAGGTCTGCATCATCGCCGGCGCCCCCGGATCGCGGCTCGCGCTGACCAGCAGCAGCGACAGCCACTTGTTCAGGTTGGTGTAGCCGAGGATGCTCACCGCGTGGCGGAAGGACTGGATCTCGCAGCTCAGGCCGAAACCCGCCGAGTTGATGTAGCGCAGCAGCTTGTACGACACAGCGACGTCCTGCCGCAGCACCGCCTCGATCTCCTTGATGTCGGCATTGTTGCGCACGAGGTTAAGGAGTCGCACGATCTGCGCGTGCGCGGGTGACAGCTCCTTGGCTGCCGGGTTGCCGTACAGGAAGAACCAACCCGAGGCGCCGTCGAAGCCCGCCTGGACGGATTCCTGGAAGGCGTTCACGTTGGGTAGCCCCCAGGCGAGCGTGATGCCGGGCGAGCCGGCCGGTGTCGCGTGCCGGCGGCGGTCCATCAGCACGAAGCGCCAGTCGATGTCCGGCGGCAGGGCGGTGCCCGGGGCGAACCAGCTCAGGCACATGCTGATCCCGGCGTCGCGCAGCTGCGGCAGCAGCGCCTGCGCCTGCGGATGCGCGAGTGCCTGCGCGGGGATCTCCACCATCGCGTTGGGGGGAGCCTGCCAGTTCATCAGCTCGGGTGTCGGCACCAGCCGGCCGAGGCAGACGAACACCGTGTGGTGGGTCGGCCAGATGTCCGCGAGGCTGTTCAGCGTCTCGACCACCGCGCCGATGTTGGGCCCGTGGGCGACGAGCCGGTTCGCCGTGATCGCACGATTCCGGTTGACGACGGGTTCGCGGGTAAGGATCGTGGTCTGGGTCATGAGCTCAGCGTGCGTCGGTGGCGAAGGTAAAGGCGTCGGCGAAGAACGCGTCCGGCGGCAGCCCGCACTGTGCGGCAAGTTCGTCGCGCGCGGCGTCGATCATGGCCGGTGATCCGCAGGCATAGACTTCGTGCGCCGACAGGTCGGGCAGGTCCTCGATCACTGCGCGGTGCACGAGCCCGGTGCGCCCGTGCCAGTCGTCCGCGGCTGCCGCTTCGGACAATACCGGAATGTAGCGGAAGCCGGGCAGGGATTGTTCCCACGAGCGCGCGAGCTCGTCCATGTAGAGACCGGGACGATTGCGCGAGCCCCAGTAAAGCGTCATCGGTCGCGCAATGCCGGCATGGATCGCGTACTCGACGATGCTCTTGATCGGTGCGAAACCGGTTCCGCCAGCAATCAGCACGACTGGCGCCCGCGACTCCTCGTGCAGGCCGAAGCTGCCGAGCGGTCCCTCGAAACGCAGGATGTCGCGCTCCTTCATGCCGTTGAAGACGTGTTCGGTGAACGCGCCGCCGGGCACGAGGCGCACGTGCAGTTCCATGGCGTCCTCGCGATGCGGGGCGTTCGCGATCGAGAAGCTGCGACGGCGGCCGTCGGCGAGCAGGAAATCGACGTACTGGCCGGCGCGGAAGCGGAAGGGCTCGCTCGCGGGGAGCTTCAGTTCGATCACCATCACGTCCGGCGCGGCACGGGTCAGGCGCTGCACGCGACACGGGAGCTTCTTGATCGGGATGTCGCCGGCGCGGCTCACGTTGCGCGCCTCGAGGGTCAGGTCCGAATGCGCATGGGCGCTGCAGAAGAGCGTCATGCCGGCGGCGCGGTCCGCGTCGCTGAGCGCGGTCGCCGCGCCGGTGAGGGTGACCTCGCCGCGGATGACCTTGCCCTTGCACGCGCCGCAGGCGCCGTCGCGGCAGCCGTAGGGAAGTACGAGGCCTGCGGCGAGGGCTGCCTCGAGGATGGTCTGGTCCGCATCGGCCTGGAATTGCTGGCCACCTGGCTCGAGTGAAATCTGGAACGACATCGGGCGTGAGATAATCCGTCGATGAAAAGAATATTGATCGTCGGCAGCGGTGACGTGGCCCGGCGCGCGATTCCGTGGCTCGTGCAGCGCTTCAGGGTGTTCGCCCTGGTGCGCGATGCAGGCGGGCTCGCCGGATTGCGTGCGCTCGGCGTGACGCCGGTGTTCGCGGATCTCGACGACCGGCGCAGCCTGCGGCGCTTGGCCGGGATCGCGGATGCTGTCATGCATTTCGCGCCTCCCCCCGACCGCGGCACGCGGGATACCCGTACGGCAAGACTGCTGGCGGCACTTGCGTGCGGGTCGAGTCTACCACAGCGCCTCGTCTATATAAGTACGACGGGCGTGTATGGCGATTGCGGCGGTCGGTATATCGACGAGAGCCAGCCCTGCCATCCGCAGACCGCGCGGGCACAGCGTCGCGTCGATGCGGAGCGTCGGCTGCGCGGTTTTGGCGCGCGCAACGGCGTGCGGGTGAGCGTGCTGCGTGCGCCGGGCATCTATGCCGGCGATCGTCTGCCGGTGGCTCGCCTGGAGCGTGGCGAGCCGGTGCTGCGCGCGGAAGAGGACGTCCACACCAATCACATCCACGCCGACGATCTCGCGCGCCTGGCATGCCTCGCGCTTTTTCGCGCCGGGGCGGGACGCGTCTACAATGCCGTCGATGATACCCGCATGAAGATGGGCGAGTATTTCGACTTCGCCGCCGATACCTTCGGCCTGCCGCGGCCGCAGCGTCTCTCCCGCGCGGAACTTGCGTCACGCCTTTCGCCGATGGCCTTGTCCTTCATGGGCGAGTCGCGCCAGCTGGACAATCGCCGCATCCGGCGGGAGCTGCGGGCGCGCCTGCTGTACCCGACCGTGCGCGAAGGCTTCGCCGCGGCGCTCAATCGCAAACAATCAAGTTAGGAGTAGTCGATGCTGGTAGTGAAAGCCCTGCACATTTCCTTCGTCGTCGCCTGGTTCGCCGGCCTGTTCTACCTGCCGCGCCTGTTTGTGAACCACGCGATGGTGGATGATGCAGCGACGCGCGAGCGGCTCGCGCTGATGGAGCACAAGCTCTATCGCTTCATGACGCCGCTGGGCATCCTCGCGGTCGTGCTCGGCTTCTGGCTGTGGTTCGGCTATGGATTCTCGGGCGGCTGGCTGCACGCCAAGACCGCGCTGGTGAGCTTCCTGATCGTCTACCACCTGTACTGCGGCAGGCTCGTGCGCGATTTCGCCGCCGGGCGCAACACGCGCAGCCACAAGTGGTACCGCGTGTTCAACGAGGTGCCGGTGCTGGTGTTGTTCACGGTCGTGTTCCTGGTCGTGCTGAAGCCGTTCTGATCGGCCTCGTCCGCGCGCTGTTTCCATTTTCGTCCGCTCTGAATTTCTCTGGTCCTCATGTCCGAATCCTTCTTTTCCCCCTGTCCGCGCGGTCTCGAGCCGATGCTTGCCGAGGAACTTGCCGCGCTCGGGGCGCGGGACGTCGAGGCAACCCATGGCGGCGTCGGCTTCTCCGGCGACTGGCAGACCTGCTATCGCGCCAATCTCGAGAGTCGGCTCGCCACCCGCGTGATGTGGCGCCTCGCGCAGGGACGCTACCAGTCCGAAGAGGACATCTACCGGCTCGCCTATGGCGCGACCTGGGCGAAATGGTTCACCGTCGACGACACGATCCGCATCTACGTGACGGCGAAGCAGTCGCCCCTGAAGAGCCTCGAGTTCATCACGCTGAAGATCAAGGATGCGGTGTGCGATCACTTTCGCACCGTGACCGGCAAGCGCCCCAGCGTCGATACCGCGGACCCGGCGGTGCGCATCCACGCCTTCCTGACGCGCGACCGTGTCACGCTGTATCTCGATACCTCCGGCGAGCCGCTGTACAAGCGCGGTTACAAGCCCGCCGCCGTCGAGGCGCCGCTGAAGGAGAACCTCGCTGCGGGCATCCTGCGCATCAGCGGTTGGCAACCCGGTGAGGCGCTGATCGACCCGATGTGCGGCAGCGGCACTTTCCTCATCGAGGCGGCGCAGATTGCGCTCGACATCGCGCCCGGTCTCGGGCGCAGCTTCGCGTTCGAGCGTTTCCGCCATTTCGACCGCGCAGCCTGGGCGGCCATACGCAAGGCCGCGGAGGGGCGGCGCAAGCCGGTGCGGCCGCTGCGGATCTATGGCTCGGACGTGGTCGGCGAACAGGTGCGGCGCACGCGCGTGAATCTGCAGTCGGCCGGGCTGGCCGACTGCGTGACGCTCGACCGCGCGGACTTCCTGACGCGCGAGGCGCCCGCTCCCGAAGGCGTGATGGTGACGAATCCGCCCTACGGCGTGCGCATCGGCGAGGCGGAGGAGCTGGCGGCGCTGTATCCACAGTTCGGCGACGCGCTGAAGAAGCGCTGGAGTGGGTGGCGCTGCTATTTCTTGAGTGCGGATGCGGCGCTACCCAAGCTGATCGGCCTGAAGGCGAGCAAGCGCACGCCGCTGTTCAACGGCGCGCTCGAGTGCCGCGTGTTCGAGTACAAGATGATTGCCGGTAGCAATCGGCGCAAGGCGGCGGAAGAGGGCTGACGACCGAGAAGTCCCGTGGGAGCGGCTTCAGCCGCGAATCGGCCCGTTCGCGGCTGAAGCCGCTCCCACGAAGTCGGTTGCCGGATTCGACATGAGCGGAATCCGGCCGCGCAGTAGATTTATTCGCAAACTCAAACGATGTCGAGGTGCTGGATCCCTGATACGAGATCCTTCTCGCCGAGCTTGCTGTTGAGCTTGATCTGCAGGCGCAAGTCGTTCACCGAGTCGGCGTTGCGCAGGGCGTCCTCGTAGGTGATCCGCTCCTCCTCGTAGAGGTCGAAGAGCGCCTGGTCGAAGGTCTGCATCCCGAGTTCGCGCGAGCGCTTCATCACTTCCTTGATGCCGGGCACCTCGCCCTTGAAGATCAGGTCGGAGATCAGCGGCGAGTTGAGCAGCACCTCGACGGCCGGCACGCGTCCCTTCTCGCCCTTCTTCGGCAGCAGGCGCTGCGAGATCAGCGCGCGCAGGTTGAGCGAGAGGTCCATCAGCAGCTGCTGGCGGCGGTCTTCCGGGAAGAAGTTGATGATGCGGTCGAGCGCCTGGTTGGCGCTGTTCGCGTGCAGCGTGGCGAGGCACAGGTGGCCGGTCTCGGCGAAAGCGATCGCGTAGTCCATCGTTTCGCGGTCGCGGATTTCGCCCATCAGGATCACGTCGGGGGCCTGGCGCAGGGTGTTCTTCAGCGCCGCTTCCCAGGTGTCGGTGTCGATGCCGATCTCGCGCTGCGTGACGATGCAGTTCTTGTGCAGATGCACGTATTCGATCGGGTCCTCGACGGTGATGATGTGGCCGTAGGAGTGCTCGTTGCGGAAGTCCACCATCGCGGCGAGCGAGGTCGTCTTGCCGGTACCGGTGCCGCCGACGAAGATCACGAGACCGCGCTTGGCCATCGCGACGTCGCGCAGCACCGCGGGCATGCCCAGATCGTCGAAGGTCGGGATCTTCTGCGCGATCGTGCGCAGCACGAGGCCGACCTTGCCCTGCTGGATGAAGGCGTTGGCGCGGAAACGGCCGATGCCCGCGGGCGAGATCGCGAAGTTGCATTCCTTGGTCGATTCGAACTCCGCGGCCTGGCGGTCGTTCATGACCGCGCGCGCGAGCTCGGCGGTGTGCTGCTGCGTGAGCGACTGGTTGGACTGCGGGATGACGCGTCCGTCGACCTTGATCGCGGGCGGGAAGCCGGCGGTGATGAAGAGGTCGGAGCCGTTCTTCTGCACCATCAGCCTGAGCAGGTCGTGCATGAACTTGAGGGCCTGATCGCGTTCCATGTGTTGCGCTCCAGCGGAATTTCGGGGTGCCGCAAAAAAGAATTATGTTCCTCGCGCGCGCCGGAGGGAACGGCGCGGCTGGCGGGACGCGACGGCGGGTGTGACGTGGTGGTCGTCCCGCTGCGCGGGGCAGAGATCAGCCGAAGTTGTCCTTGTTCTGCGCCTTCATCTTGGCTTCGGCGGGCGACACGATGTTGCGGCGCACGAGATCGAGCAGGCACTGGTCCAGCGTCTGCATGCCGACGTTCTGGCCGGTCTGGATCGACGAGTACATCTGGGCGATCTTGTTCTCGCGGATCAGGTTGCGGATGGCGGGGGTGCCGATCATGATCTCGTGGGCGGCGACGCGACCCTGGCCGTCCTTGGTCTTCAGCAGGGTCTGCGAGATGACGGCGCGCAGCGACTCGGACAGCATCGAGCGCACCATCTCCTTCTCGGCGGCCGGGAAGACGTCGACGATACGGTCGATGGTCTTGGCGGCCGAGGAGGTGTGCAGGGTGCCGAACACCAGGTGGCCCGTCTCGGCGCCGGTGAGTGCGAGGCGGATGGTTTCGAGGTCGCGCATTTCGCCGACCAGGATCACGTCCGGGTCCTCGCGTAGCGCCGAACGCAGCGCGTTGTTGAAGGACAGCGTGTCGCGCGCGACTTCGCGCTGGTTGATCAGGCAACGCTTCGACTCATGCACGAATTCGATCGGGTCCTCGATGGTGAGGATGTGGCCGTATTCGTTGTCGTTGATGTGGTCGACCATTGCCGCGAGCGTCGTCGACTTGCCCGAGCCGGTCGGCCCGGTGACGAGCACGATGCCACGCGGCTGGTTGGAGATGTCCTTGAAGATCTTCGGGCAGTTGAGCTCCTCGAGCGTCAGCACCTTGGACGGAATGGTCCGGAACACGGCGGCCGCGCCACGGTTCTGGTTGAAGGCGTTGACGCGGAAGCGCGCGAGGTTGGGCACCGCGAACGAGAAGTCGCACTCCAGCACTTCCTCGTACTGCTTGCGCTGCTGGTCGTTCATGATGTCGTACACCATGGAGTGCACGTCCTTGTGCTCCATCGGCGGCAGGTTGATGCGCCGCACGTCGCCATGCACGCGGATCATGGGCGGCAGGCCGGATGAGAGATGGAGGTCGGAGGCCTTGTTCTTGACCGCAAAGGCCAGCAGTTCGGTGATGTCCATGGATTCTTCGACGGAATTCGGAAGGGTGCGCGCGGAAAGGCCGGCTGCGGCGCGATGCTATACTCGCCCGGGCCGGATTTTCGAGACCAGTGCCGCCGCTATATGACAACAATCGCCGCCAACTTGCAAGCCGTGCGCGAGCGCGTCGCCAATGCCGCGATCGCCGCGGGGCGCCGGCCCGGGGAGGTCGCGCTGCTGGCCGTCAGCAAAACCTGGCCGGCATATTGCGTGGCCGAGGCGGCCGATGCCGGGCAGCGCCTGTTCGGCGAGAACTACGTGCAGGAAGGGGTGGCGAAGGTCGCCGAACTGAAGGCGCGTGGATTGGAATGGCACTTCATCGGGCCGCTGCAGAGCAACAAGACGCGCCCCGTTGCGGCGCACTTCGACTGGGTGCATTCGGTCGACCGCCTGAAGCTCGCCGAGCGCCTGTCCGAGCAGCGCGACGCGGAGACGGCGCCGCTGAACGTGTGCATCCAGGTGAACGTGAGCGGCGAGGCGAGCAAGAGCGGGGTGGCGCCGGACGAGGTGCCCGGACTTGCGCGGCAGGTGGCGGCCTTGCCGCGGCTGCGCCTGCGCGGACTGATGGCGATTCCCGAGCCCGACGGCGACGAGGCGCTGCTGCGCAGCCGCTTCGCGACGCTGCGTCGGCTGCGCGACGAACTCAATGCTGCAGGTTTGGCGCTCGACACGTTGTCGATGGGGATGTCGCACGATCTCGAACTGGCGATCGCCGAAGGGGCGACCATGGTGCGGGTGGGCACCGCGATTTTCGGAACACGCAAGGCGCGTGAGGAACGGACATGACGGGAAAGGACGTGGCGGAACGGATCAGGATCAGTTTCCTGGGGGGCGGCAACATGGCGTCGGCGCTGATCGGCGGCATGCTGGAGCGCGGCTTCGCTGCGGCCGACATCCAGGTGGTGGAGTTGCAGGAAGAAGGGCGCAAGCGCCTGGAGGAGCGTTTCGGCGTGCGCGCGGTGGGCGCGGTCGATGACGCGCTGCTCGATTGCGACGTGCTGGTGCTGGCGGTGAAGCCGCAGCAGATGAAGGCGGCGCTCGCGCCGCTGGCGGGCCGGCTGGCGCGCCAAGTGGTGGTGAGCATCGCCGCCGGACTGCGGCTGGCGGACATCGGCCGCTGGTTGGGCGGCTACGCGCGGCTCGTGCGGGTGATGCCGAACACGCCGGCGCTGATCGGCGCGGGGGTGTCGGGGCTGTATGCGGACCCGTCGGTGGACGCCGCCGGGCGCGCCGCGACCGAGCGCGTGCTGGCCGCGGTCGGCAGTACGGCGTGGATCGCCGATGAGGCGCAGATGGATGCGGTGACGGCGGTGTCGGGCAGCGGTCCGGCCTATGTCTTCCACTTCATCGAGGCGCTGGAGGCGGCCGGCGCGTCGCTCGGCTTCGATGCGGCGACGGCACGCAAGCTCGCGATCGACACGGTGCTGGGCGCGGCGAAGCTCGCGGCCGGCTCAGACGAGGCGCCGGGCGTGCTGCGCGAGCGCGTCACCTCGAAGGGCGGCACGACCGAGGCGGCACTCGCGAGCATGAAGGCATCGGGCTTCTTTGACGCGATCGCCGCCGCGGTGAAGGCCGCCGAGGTGCGCGGGCGCGAACTCGGCGAACAACTGGGCAAGGACTGACGCGATGCTGGGCAACGTACTGCTGCTGGTCCTCGACACGGCCTTCGGCTTCATCACCCTGATGCTGCTGGCACGCTTCTTCATGCAGTGGCAGCGCGTGTCCTTCCGCAACCAGGTGGGAGCCTTCGTCGTTGCGACCACCGACTGGATCGTGCGGCCGCTGCGCCGCGTGATCCCGGGCGTGATGGGGCTCGATCTCGCGAGCCTGCTGCCGGCGTGGGTGCTGCAGACGCTGTTCGTGTTCATCGAACTGTCGCTGCGCGGCGCAGCGCTCAACGGCAATCCCGGTGGCCTGATCCTCGGCCTGTGGGGGCTGGGGCTGCTGGAAGTCGCCCGCATGGCGATCTACCTGGTGTTCGGCGTGGTGCTGATGTCGGCGATCCTGTCGTGGGTGAGCCCGCATGCGCCGGCCGCGCCCGTCTTCCACAATCTCTCCGCGCCCTTCCTGCGTCCGTTCCGGCGCATCCTCCCGCCGATCGCCAATGTGGACCTGTCGCCGCTGGTGTTGCTGCTGGTGCTGCAGATCGTGCTGATGCTGCTGGGCGGGCTGCGCGGGAATTTCGCGTCGCTGCTGGTCGGGTGAGCATGGAATGGCTGCGCGAGGCGGCCGACGGCGGCCTCGTGCTGACGCTGCACATCCAGCCGGGCGCGAAGAAGACCGAATTCGTCGGCCTGCATGGCGAGGCGATGAAGATCCGCCTGGCCGCGCCGCCCGTGGACGGTAAGGCGAATGCGGCGCTGTGCGCCTTTCTCGCCGACTTCTGCAAGCTTCCGAAATCTGCCGTGACGCTGCTCAGCGGTGAGACTTCGCGAGCCAAGCGGGTGCGCATAGCGGGCGGCGACGCAGGGCTCGCAGCACGACTCCGCCTCCTCGGCTAGACTGCCTCTACGGCCTCGGGAGGGCGGCGCGCCCGCGACCGTTCCCCCTGCCTGCCGGCAGCCGTCGGCGGGCGCGCAGACGCGACGGAGGTGCGCGATGTCCGATGATGGCCGGGCGGCACTGGAGAGGGCATATGCGCATGCCCTCGGATTCGACGAGGCGCGACGGTCGCGTTCCCCGAACGTGCTAGCCGGCGTCGAGGCCCTGCGCGCCGCGCTCGACGGGCCGACGCCGGAGCAGGGTACATCCGCCGCGGTCGTCATCGACAATCTGATACGCGGTGCCGAACCGGGCGTGATGGGGACGACCGGCGGGCGATTCTTCGGCTGGGTCATCGGCGCCTCGCATCCGGCGGGGGTTGCCGCCGACTGGCTCACCAGCCTCTGGGGACAGAACGGCGGCAGTTTCTACGCGGCGCCCGCGAACGCCGTCGCCGAGCAGGTCGCGGCGCGCTGGTTACTCGATCTGCTGGGGCTGCCGCCCGAGTCGTCGGTCGGCTTCACGACCGGCGCGACGATGGCAAATTTCGTCTGTCTCGCGGCGGCGCGCAACAAGCTGCTGCGCGAGGCGGGCTGGGACGTCGAGGCGGACGGCCTGCATGGCGCCCCGCCTTTGCGCGTGTGCATCGGGGACGACGCGCATGCGACGGTTTTTTCGGCGTTGCGTTATCTGGGCTTGGGATATCGGCGCGTGACGCGGGTCGCGACGGACGCCGCCGGCCGGATGGACGCGTCGGCCTTGAGCGATGCGCTGTCGGGCGAGCTCGGGCCGCTGGTCGTAATCGCGCAGGCAGGGCAGATCAACACCGGCGCGTTCGATCCGTTCGACGAGATCGCCGAACTCACGCACGAGTGTGGCGGGTGGGTGCATGTGGACGGGGCCTTCGGCCTTTGGGCTCGGACCTGTCCGGAGCGTGCGGCGCTCGCCGCGGGCGCGGAGAAGGCGGATTCCTGGGCGACCGACGGCCACAAGTGGCTTCAGACGCCCTACGACTGTGGCTATGCAATCGTGCGCGACGCGCAGGCGCATCGCGAGGCGATGACGGTCGGGGCGAGCTATTTGCCGACGACGGGCGAGGATATCCGCGATCCGCTGCATTTCGCGCCCGAGCTATCGCGCCGGGCTCGTGGCTTCGCAACCTGGACGATGCTGCGCGTGCTGGGGCGTGAGGGGATCGCGGCGATGGTCGGACGGCATTGTGCGCTCGCGCGGCGCATGGCCGACCGCTTGGCGGCTGAGTCGGGGATCGAAGTGCTTAACGACGTGGAACTGAATCAGTTCGTCGTGCGCTTCGGCGCAGCGGCTGGGTCGCCGGAGGAGGGCGATGCGCTGACGAAGGCGGTGATTGCGCGCACCCAGGCGGCGGGCGTGTGCTATGTCGGCGGCGGAAGCTGGCGAGAGCGCTGGGTGATGCGGGTGTCGGTGATCTCATGGCCGACGACGGAGGCCGATGTAGATATGTCGACCGACTCGATCATCGCGGCGTGGCGCGAGGTGAACGAGAGGGGCGTGGGTTGAAACGGGCGCCCGCAGCCGGGCGCCCGTGCGGCACGCGCAGCGATCTCAGCCCAGTTCGTGCATGACCTGGCCTTCGACCAGGGTGTAGTGCACGCGGCCGGGCAGTTCCAGGCCGAGGAAGGGCGTGTTCTTGCCCTGGCTGCGCAGGTTGTCGCGGCTCACGGTGGTGTGGGCGGCGGGGTCGAACAGGCACAGGTCGGCACGCGCGCCGGGCGTCAGGTGGCCGGCCTTGGTGATGCCGACGATGCGCGCGGCATCCGAGGTCACGCGCGCCAGCGCCTTCACCAGCGGCAGGCCCGTCTCCTGCGCCCACTTGAGGGTGAGCGGCAGCAGCAGTTCGAGGCCGGTCGCGCCGGGTTCCGATTCGCTGAAGGGGGTGAGCTTGCCGTCGTCGTCCACCGGCGTGTGGTCCGAGCACAGCGCGTTGATCCGGCCGTCGGCGAGCCCCTGGCGCAGCGCGTCGCGGTCGCGCTGGCTGCGCAGCGGCGGCACGAGGTGGCAGTTGCTGTTGAAGTAGCCGATGTCCATGTCGGACAGGTGCAGGTGGTTGATCGACACGTCGCAGGTGATGTCCATGCCGTCGGCGCGGGCCTGCTCGACCAGCGCGAGGCCTTCGGCGCTGGACAGGCGTGTGACGTGCAGCCGCGCGCCGGTGGCGCGGGCGAGCTGGATGTAGGTGTACAGCGCGATCGTCTCAGCGGCGACGGGAATGCCGGGCAGGCCCAGGCGCGAGGCGACCTCGCCGTCGTGCGCGACGCCATTGCGGCCGAGGAAGGGCGCGAGCGGTTGCAGCCAGACGCGGAAACCGAAGGTCGCGGCGTACTGCATCGCGCGCATCAGCACGTTGTTGTCGACGATGGGCACGTTGGCCTGGCTGAAGGCGACGCAGCCGGCTTCCACCAGTTCGGCCATCTCGGACAGGCGCTCGCCCTTGAGACCGATGGTCAGCGCCCCGACCGGGTAGACGTGGGCGCGATTGAGCTTCTTCGCGCGGTAGCACAGCATCTCGACGAGACCGGGTTCGTCGAGTGCGGGGTCGGTGTCGGGCGGGATCGCGAGGCTGGTGACGCCGCCGGCCATCGCCGCGTCCATCTCGGATTCGAGCGTCGCGCGGTATTCGAAGCCGGGCTCGCGCAGGCGCGCCGCGAGATCGATGAGGCCCGGGGCGACGACGAGATTGGCGGCGTCGATCGTGCGCTCCGCGGCGAAACCGTCCGGCGCCGCGCCGGTCGCGACGATCTTGCCGTCGGCGAGATACAGGTCGCGCTGGTCGTCGAGGCCGTTCGCGGGGTCGATGACGCGGCCGTTGGTGATGCGGATCTTCATTACTTGTTGCTCCCTTGCTGGCCGGCCAGCATGCTCATGACGGCCATGCGGACCGCGATGCCGAAGGTGACCTGGGGCAGGATCACGGCCTGCGCGCCGTCGGCGACGGAGGAATCGATCTCGACGCCGCGGTTCATCGGTCCCGGGTGCATGACGATGGCGTCGGGCTTGGCGAGCGCCAGCTTCTCGGCGGTGAGACCCCACACCTTGTAGTATTCCTGCGGGGTCGGCAGCAGCGCGCCGTTCATCCGCTCGTTCTGCAGGCGCAGCATCATGACGACGTCGACGCCCTTGAGGCCCTCGCGGATGTCGTGGAAGACGCGCACGCCCATGCGCTCGACCTCGGTCGGCAGCAGCGTCTTGGGGCCGATGACGCGTACCTCGGGCACGCCCAGCGTGGTCAGCGCGGCGATCTGCGAGCGCGCCACGCGCGAGTGCAGCACGTCGCCGACGATCGCGACGGTGAGGTTCGTGAAGTCCTTCTTGTAGTGCCGGATGGTGTACATGTCGAGCAGGCCCTGCGTCGGATGCGCATGGCGTCCGTCGCCGGCATTGACGACGTGGATGTGGTCGCGCCCGGTCGCGAGGAGATGCTGCGCGATCAGGAAGGGCGCGCCGCTCGCGGCATGGCGCACGACGAACATGTCGGCCTGCATCGCGCACAGGTTGTCGACCGTATCGAGCAGGCTCTCGCCCTTGGCCGTGGAGCTGGTCGATACGTTGAGGTTGACGACGTCGGCCGACAGGCGCTTCGCGGCGATCTCGAAGGTCGTGCGGGTGCGCGTGGAGTTCTCGAAGAACAGGTTGAAGATGCTCTTGCCGCGCAAGAGCGGCAGCTTCTTGACTTCGCGTTCGGCGACTTCGGTGAACGGGGCGGCGGTGTCGAGGATCGCGGTGATGACGTCGCGCGGCAGGCCGTCGATCGTCAGCAGGTGCTGCAGTTCGCCGTGTTTGTTGAGCTGGGGGTTATGCATCGATCAGCCTCAGGGTGAGCGCGCCGGCAGCGTCGGTCTCGAGCTGCAGGTTCTGGCTTGCGGGCAGGGGTTGGGGCAGGGTGAGGGCGCAGTAGCGCGCGGCAATCGGCAACTCGCGGCCGCCGCGGTCGACGAGCACGGCAAGGTCGACGCGCGCGGGGCGGCCGAAGTCGAACAATTCGTTGATCGCGGCGCGCGTCGTGCGCCCGGTGTAGAGCACGTCATCGACGATGATGACGTGGGCGGCTTCGACGTCGAACGGGATCTCGGTGCGCTTGGGCTGGGGATGCAGGCCCTTGGAGCCGAAGTCGTCGCGATAGAAGGACACGTCGATCGAGCCGGTCGGGTGCTTCAGGCCGAGGGCCTGGTGCAGGCGTTCGGCCAGCCACACGCCGCCCGTGTGGATGCCCACCAGTGCGGTGTCGGGCGTCACGTGCGGCCGCATCTGCTCGACCAGGGTCTGGAAGAGCGCTTCGGCATCAAGCTTTTGCATGTTGGAGGGTGTCCAGGAAGTGTTGCAGGATGATCTGGGCGGCGACTGCGTCGAGCACCGGCTTGCGTGCTTGCCAACTGCGCTGCCCCGCTTCCTCCAACGCGGCTTCGGCCGCGGCGGAGGACAGGCGTTCGTCGCTTTCCATGACCGGCAGGCGATAGCGGCCGTGCAGCTGGTTTGCGAAGCGGCGGCAGCGGGCGGTCATTTCGTGCGGAGTGCCGTCGAGGTGGCAGGGGATGCCGACGACGAGGCCGACGGGGCGCCACTCGGCGATGAGTTTTTCGATGGCGGCGAAGCGCGGCGCGTTGGCCTCGCCGCTGATGGTCACGAGTGCGCTGGCCCGGCCGGTCTCGAGTTCGCCGACGGCGACGCCGAGGCGCACGAGACCGAAGTCGAAGCCGAGCAGGGTGCCGCGCGCGGGGAGGTCCGGGGTTGGCCGAGGTTCGGGCGCGGCCGCCTCAGGCATGCCCGGCCGTCTCGCTGAGGTTCGTGAAGTCGATGCCGAGCTTCTGCATGGCGGCGGCGAGGCGCTCCTCGGGCGGCAGGTCGAAGACGATGGAGAGATCGGCGCGCACGGTCAGCCACGCGTTGTCGGCGATCTCCTGTTCGAGCTGGCCGGCGGTCCAGCCGGCGTAGCCCAGCGTCACGAGCACGTCGGCGGGCTGGCCGGTGCTGCCGATGGCCTGCAGGATGTCGCGTGAGCTGGTCAGGCCGGCTTCGTCATTCACGTTCAGGGTGGAGTGCCATTCGCCCGCGGGCCGATGCAGCACGAAGCCGCGGTCGGTCTGCACCGGGCCGCCGAAGTACACCGGCTGGTCGGCGAAGCCCGCGGCGTCGAGCGGCAGTTCGACGCGCTCGAAGAGCGTGGCGAGCGTCATGTCGATCGGCCGGTTGACGATGATCCCGAGCGCGCCCTGGTCGTTGTGCTCGGCGATGTAGGTCAGCGTGCGCGAGAAATTCGGATCGGCCATGCTGGGCATGGCGATCAGGAAATGATGCGTGAGGTTCGACATGATTTCGCTCATGGCTGCATTTTAGCCTCTCGCGCGCGGCATGGAGCAGGAACCTGTGCGGCATGGGTGCGTCAGAATGCGACTTTCCGAATTCCCGGGTTTCTTCATGTCCTCAGCTCTCGTGTGGTTTCGCCGCGACCTGCGCAGTTTCGATCACGCTGCGCTGTATCACGCGCTGCGTCGCTTCGGGCGGGTCCATTGCGTCTTCGTGTTCGATACGGAGATTCTCGACGCACTGCCGAGCCGCAGCGACCGGCGCGTCGAGTTCATCTGGCGCAGCGTGCAGGAGCTCGACGCTGCGCTCGACGCCCTGTCGCGCCGGGCGGGCGGGAGCGGATCGGGCCTGATCGTGCGACACGGGCGCGCCGATGAGCTGATCCCGGCCCTGGCGGCGCAACTCGGCGTGGAGGCGGTGCTGAGCAATCGCGACTACGAACCGGCGGCGATCGCGCGCGACCGGCGCGTGGCGGAGCGGCTTGCGGAAGCGCGGATCGGCTTCGAGGACTTCAAGGACCAGGTGATCTTCGAGCGAGACGAGATCCTGACCCAGGGCGGCCAGCCGTACAGCGTATTCACGCCCTACCGCAACGCGTGGCTGAAGAAGCTCGACGGCTTTTATGTGCAGGCCTACCCGGTGGAGCGCTACGCCGCGCAGCTCGCGCCCAAGGCCGCGGGCGAGCGCGTGCCCGGCCTCGAGGAGCTGGGGTTCGTGCCGACCAACCTCGCCGGGCTGCGCATGCCGACCGGCATGAACGGCGGCCGGGCGCTGTTCGCGGACTTCGCCGGGCGCATCGGGCGCTATCGCGAGGCGCGCGACTTTCCCGCCGTCAAGGGCGTGTCCTACCTGTCCACGCACCTGCGCTTCGGCACCGTGTCCGTCCGCGAACTGGCGGCGTTCGCATGGGCCGACGGCGGCGCCGGGGCGCAGAGCTGGCTCGGCGAACTGGTGTGGCGCGACTTCTACCACATGATCCTGTGGCACCACCCACGCGTCGTGACGGGGAGCTTCAGGCCCGAGTACGACCGGATCGCGTGGGACGCGGCGCCGGAGCTGTTTGCGGCGTGGTGCGAGGGACGCACCGGGTATCCGCTGGTCGATGCGGCGATGCGCCAGCTCGACGCCACGGGCTACATGCACAACCGGCTGCGCATGATCGTGGCGTCCTTCCTCACCAAGGACTTGGGCGTCGACTGGCGGCGCGGCGAGCGCCATTTCGCCGACCATCTGCTGGACTACGACCTCGCGGCCAACAACGGCGGATGGCAGTGGGCGGCGTCGACGGGCTGCGACGCGCAGCCGTATTTCCGCATCTTCAATCCGGTCACGCAGTCGCTGCGCTTCGATCCGGAGGGGCGCTTCGTCCGTCGCTACCTGCCGGAACTCGCGCGCGTGCCGGACAAGTACGTCCATGCGCCGTGGAAGATGGGCGCGGCGGACCAGACGGCTGCGGGCGTGCGTATCGGCCGGGACTACCCGGTGCCGGTGGTCGATCACGCCACGGCGCGCGAGCGTACGCTCGCGCGCTTTGCCGTGGCGCGGGACTGAGCCGGGCGGCGCGATCAGGCCTCCGCGCGCGCCTTCCCGGTGTAGTGCTGCAGCAGGGCCAGCAGCTCGCCTTCCTCGTAGGGTTTGCCGAGATACTCGCTGGCGCCGATCTTCTCGGCCAACTGGCGATGCTTGTCCGCCAGGCGCGAGGTGATCATGATCACCGGCACGTCGCGCGTGCGCTCATCGGCGCGGATGTTGCGCAGCAGGTCGAAGCCGTCCATGCGCGGCATCTCGATGTCCGACAGGATGACGTCGGGCACCGACTCGATCAGGCGCTCCAGCGCCTCGACGCCGTCCTTGGCGGTGATCACGCGATAGCCTTCGCGTTCGAGCAGGCGGCCGGTGATCTTGCGCACCGTCAGCGAGTCGTCGACGACCATCACGGTCGGCTGGACGACCTGCGTCGCCTCGACCGGCGCGGCGGCACCCGGCGCCTGCGCCGCGCTTTCCGCCTCCGCGAGGCTGCGGCTGGCGAGCGCGACCGGGTTGAGGATCAGCACGATCTCGCCGTCGCCCAGCACCGTCGCGCCGGAAATGCCGACCACGCGAGCGAGCTGCGGGCCGGCGTTCTTGACGACGATTTCCTGGTTGCCGCGCAGCGCATCGACGTGCAGCGCGAGCGTCTGGGCGCCGGCGCGCAGCAGCAGCACCCAGTTGAAGCGCTGCTCCTCGGGCTGGCTCGCCGCGTCGCCGAGCAGGCGCGGCAGGTAGCGATAGTTGAAGTGCATGTCCTGCCAGTCCGTGCCGCCGGCGGCGCGCAGCTCCCGCAGCGCCCCGGCCTTCAGCTCCATGACCTGCGCGACCATGCTCGAGGGGATGGCGTAGGTACGCCCGCCCGCGCTGACCAGCAGGGCCTGCGTCACGGCCAGCGTGAGCGGCAGGTAGATGCGGAATTCCGTGCCGGCGCCGCGCGTCGAGCGGATGTCGATGCGCCCGCCCACCGCCGCGGTCTCGGACTTCACGACGTCCATGCCGACGCCGCGGCCGGACACCGTGGATACGTTGCTGGCGGTGGAGAAGCCGGGGAGGAAGATCAGGTTCGTCAGGCGGCGCTCGTCGGCGATCTCGGCCGGCCCGAGCAGGCCGTTAGCACGTGCCCGCTCGGCGATGCGTTCGTAATCGAGGCCGGCGCCGTCGTCGGCGAGGCTGATCGCGATTTCGTTGCCTTCCTGGCTGACGCTCAGCGTGATCTGGCCGATCTCGTTCTTGCCGGCGGCGCTGCGCGTCTCCGGGGCCTCGAGGCCGTGTGCGATGGCGTTGCGCAGCAGGTGTTCGAGCGGTGCGGTGATATGTTCCAGCACGCTGCGGTCGATCTCGATGCGACCGCCGCGCAGGTCGAGGTTGGCGCGCTTGCCGAGATCCTTGGCCGTCTGGCGCGTGACACGATAGAGGCGGTCGGCGAGGCTGTCGAAGGGCACCATGCGCACCTGCATCAGCGCCTGCTGCAGGTCGCGCGACAGGCGGGCCTGGCTGTTCAGCGCGAGTTCGGCGCCGTCGAGGTTGCGCAGCAGGCTCTGTTGCACGGTCGTGACGTCGCCGACGCTCTCCGCCATCATCCGCGTGAGCTCCTGCAGGCGGGTGTAGCGGTCCATCTCCAGCGGATCGAAGTCCCCCTCGCTGGTGCCGGTATGGGCGATGCGCGACTGCATCTGCACGTCGGCCTGGATCTCGACCTCGCGCAGCTGGTTGCGCAGGCGGATGACGTTTTCGGTCAGGTCCAGCAGCGAGCGGCGCAGCGTGCGCAGTTCGCCGGCGATGCGGGTGCGGGCGATGCCGATCTCGCCGGCTTCATTGACGAAGCGGTCGACGGTGTCGGCGCGCACGCGCAGCGTCGCCGTCGCGCTGGTTTCGCCCTCGGTCGGCGCGGCTTCGGGCGCAGCCACGGAGACCGCGACTTCGGTCGCGCCAGCGGCCGCCGGCGTTGCCGGGGCGGGTGTGCCGGTGAGCGCGCCCATCATCTGCTCGGTGCGGTCCAGTCCGCCGACGAGCTCGTCGATCATCTCGGCGGCGTCGCGCCCCGCTTCGCGGCCGGCTTCGAGCTGCGATTCGAGCTGGTGCACGTGCTCGCCGAGGCTCATCGCGCCGGCCATGCGCGCGCTGCCCTTGAGCGTGTGCAGCAGGCGGGCTGTCGCCTTGGCGTGATCGGCCGAGGGGTCGCCACTGCTCCAGCGTCGCAGCGTCGCGTGCAGATCGGCAAGCAGTTCCGCGCCTTCCTCGAGGAAGACCGGCAGGAGCTGCTCGTCGAGATCGTCGGCGACGGTCGCCGCGGGGGCTGCGGCCTCGGGGGCTTGCACAGCGGCGGACGGCTGTTCGGGAACCTCCTCCTCGATGACTGCGCCTTCCGGCTCGAAGCCGACGTCGAGGGCGAGCGTGCGGCCGATGCCGTCGAGCTGCTCGATCAGTTCGGGCACCTCGATCGGCATCTGGCGCAATGCAACCTGCGCGACCATCGCCTCGAGGGTGTCGTTGGAGCTCTTCATGACCGCGGACTGCTCGGCGGTCGGCGGGTGGGCGCCCTCTCGCAGGCGCTCGATCGCGTGCTCGAGCGCGCGTGCGAGACCTTGCACGCTCATCAGGCGCGTGGTGCCCGAGATGCCGGCAAGCGTGTGCGCGGCGCGCAGGGCGGCTTCGGCCGGGATCAGGGTGGGGTTGGCCGCGAGGCGGCCAAGTTCGTCGCGCAGGGTGCCCAGATGGTGCCGCGCCTCTCCGAGGTACAGGTCGTAGAGCGGGCGGCTGATCTCGTTGTCGCCGACGTGGACGACGTCGCGCTCGATCGGCACCTCGAGTTCCTCGAGGTCGACGGTCGCCTCCTCGATCTCCTGCGGTGCTTCGCTTGCGGCAGGGGTTTCCTCGGCAAAGGGCGTTGCGAGTGCGCCGGTCTCTTCCAGCTCGAGAGGCTCGATGGCGGCGGGGGGCTCCTCCTCGAGGGGCTCTTCCAGTTCCACCGCCTCTTCGAGATCGATGCTGTCCTCGAGATCGAGCACCTCCTCGAGTTCGGCCAGTTCCTCGAGTTCCTGTGCCTCGGCGGCGTCGGCCGCCTCCGCCTCTGTCAGCGGGATGGGCTCCTCGATTCCGGTCGTCCGTTCCAGCGCGACGTTCGTCTCGAAGCCGGGCCGCTCCCCGGTCGCCGGCGGAAGTTCGAGTTCGGGCAGGGCTTCGAGCGTGATCGCTTCTTCGGGTTCGGCGGTGAAATCGAGCGCTGGCGGCTGTTCCGCTTCCGCGGCGGGGGGCGTTGCGCCCGAGGGCTCGCCGGTTGCCAGGTCGCCGGTTTCGAGGGGGAACAGGAGCTCTTCGCCGATTACTGCCGACGGCGCTTCTTCCAGTTCCTCGAGTACGAAGGTCTCTTCAGCGGCGGGCTCGAGGGATATTTCCTCGAATGTCGCCGTCTCTTCCGGCTGTGCGATTGCACCGCTCGTCCGGAACTCGTCGAGCTGGCTCGTCTTCGGTGCGTACTCGCTCCCGGCCGCAGCTTCGAAGCCTTCGCCGGCCTCTTCCTCGTCGAGCGCGATTTCCTCGCCCGGCGCCTCGAGTTCGAGCGCCTCGAGGGATTCCTCGACGACGATCTCTTCCTCTTCGGCCGCCGGGGCTGTGACCGGCAGGATCTCGCCGCTTGCGGCCTGTTCGAGCGTCGCGAAGGCGAGGGCGGCCTCAGCGGCTGCCGCGGGTTCGGCGGCAGGCGTCGCCGCACCCTGGGGCGCCGGCTCGCTGATCGGCGTGTCGCTGCTGCGCAGGCGCTCGGCTTCCGCCATCAGGGCGGCGACGTCGCGTGCCTGGCTGCCTCCCGCCTCCAGATCGGAGACCCACGCGGAGAAGCTCTCGCAGGCATCCCCGATGAGATGGTGAAGGGCCGGGGTCGGCGGCCATTCGAGCTGGAGCCAGCGGTTGAGGGTCTGCTCCAGCCCCCAGGCAGCCTCGCCGAGATCGCGTAGGCCGACCATGCGGCCGCTGCCCTTGAGTGTGTGGAAGCCGCGCCGGATCGACGTGAGGTGCTCGGCGTTGCCCGGTGCCGTGCGCGACAGCTCGACCTGCTCGGCGATGTTGGCGAGAACCTCGTGGGCTTCCTCGATGAAGATCTCGAGCAGTTCGGCGTCGATTTCCGCGGCACTGGGCGCCGCTGCGGGCGGTGTCGTCGGGGTTGGCGCCGGAGCAAGCGCAGGTGCCGGTGTCTCGGGCGGCAACTCGATCGGAGCGAAGTCGACGTGGATCTGGGGCGGGCTCGGCTCGGCCGGTTCGAGCGGCGGCTGGAAGTTGAGGTCGGTTTCGACTTCCTCGATCGGGAGCGGAGCCTCGAGCGCTGCCTCCTCGACGGCCGGCGCTGCGGGCGCGGGAGCTTCAGCGGGCGCCGCAGCGGCGAGTTCCTCCACTTCAGCCGCGGGCGTCGCAGCGGCAGGGGGCTGCTCGGCCGCGGAGGGCGCTGCCGCTACGCCGGCTGTTGTTGCCGTGGTGGCCGGCTGAACCACTTCGGCGAAGCGCGGCAGCTCGATCGTCAGGGCGGCCGCTTCGGCGCTTGCCTGCGCGCGCCGGGCGCTCGGGTCGAGGAAGGCCTGCAGGTTCGCCGGGCCGTGCTGCAGGGCCTGGACGTAGAAACCGAGGGCCGACAGGCGCTGCGCGAGTCCTTCGAACTGGCCTGCTTCCGGCTCTGCGTCGCTCGCTGCGAGCCGGGCAACGGTGCCTGCGGCGTCGTGCACGAGCGCGATCGCGTCGGGGTCGCCGATCAGGGTCAGCGCCCCTTCCACCTGCTTGAGCGGCGTCGCGAGATTCTCGAGCGGTGCGCGCTTCTGCTGGTTGCGGAAGAAGTCGTCGAGGATCTGTTCGACCTGCGCGAGGCTCGAGAGGATCTCCCGGGCCAGCTGGCCGACCGCTTCGCGTTCCTGCAGGCGGCGTGCCGTCTCGACCGTCGGCGAGTGCTCGGCAGGTTCGACCGACTCGCCGCGCGTCACCGCGCCCAGGCGGCTGACGGTGTCAGCGACCTGCGTCGAGAAGCCCGCGTCGGGCACGACGCGGTCGAGCGCTCCTTCCGCGAGCAGTAGCGCGGTGGCGACCTCGATGGCGACCTTGTCGGTGTTCTGCAGCGGGTCCTTGCGCAGCCAGCGGACGAACTCGATCAGGGCTTCGAGCAGGCGATCGAGTGCGGGCCGCCCGAGCTGAGGCGCCTGGGCCGCGACATCGGCGAGGCCGCCGGCGAAGCGCGGCAGGGCGGCGGCATGGCCTTCCGAGAACTCGTCCCACGCGTGTTTGGTGGCGGACATCGAGGTCTGCAGCGACTTGAGCAGCGGCGCAAGCGGCGTGACGCTGACGGTCGAGCCGGCCTCGGGAATCAGGGCATGGGGGTGCCAGGTGTCGCGCACGGCCTGCTGCTGGGCGGTGCGGGCGGGGGCTTGTGCGACCCAGTACAGCAGTTCGCGGATGAAGCGATCCGGTATCGCGACGGGCGCATCGGCAAGCCGTTTGAGCTGCGCATCGAGCTGCGAGCACAGACGCTTGACCTCGGGCTGAGCCGGCAGGTCGCCGTGCGCCAGCGCTTCGAGGAAGGCCTGCGCGGCGTACCACAGGTTGGTGACGGGGGCGCCGGTATGCAGTACCTCCATGCCCTTGACGGCGTCCAGCATGGCCGAAGGGCCGGCCGAGTCGTTGGGCGTGCGTAGCCACTGCAGCAGGCCGCGCTGGAACAGGGCGCGCTGCGCCCGCAGCTGCGCCTGACGGGCTTCGTCGGTCAGCGTGACGCTGGCGATCTGGCGGCGTGGCGGACGTTGCGTGAGGTCGGGGAAGAACAGTTCGGCCGGCGTGACCGGGTCCGCGCTGCGGATGGCGTTGATTTCGCGGTACAGCGGCAGCAGGCGCAGCGGCTGATCGGCCGTGCCATGCACCAGCTCTTCGATGTAGTTGCCCATCGTCGCGAGCGCGCGCCGCGCCAGGGCGATGGTCGCTGCATCGATGGGGCGTTCGCCGCGGGCAAGCAGCCCGAGCGACTGGTCGAGCGAGGAGGCGAACTGGGTGAGGCCGTCCAGGCCGACGATCGAGAGCGCGCCGCGCACCTGATGCAGGTGGGTCTGCGCGAACTGCAGGCGGCCCGGGGCGTCGGATGCGGATAGCGCCTGTTCGAGCGACTCGTCGGCCCGCGCGAGGGCGAGGTCGATTTCGTTCTTGACCCAGGTGAGCGGGCCCAGATCCAGTTCAGAGGGGTGCGTCATGGCCGGTTCCCGAGCGAGGGGCGAGTGCGTCAGACCTTGAAGCCCGACACCGAACCCTTGAGTTCGACGGCGAGGTCGGCGAGCTGGCCGACCGACACGGCGGTCTGGCGCGTGCCGGTCGCGGTCTGTTCGGTGATCGCGAGAATTTCCTTCATGGTTTCGGCGACGCGGGTCGCGGTGGCTGCCTGGTGCTGCGTGTCACTGGAAATCTGTTCGATGAGGCGCGCGGCCTCGGTCGACACCTCGCCGATCTCGGCCAGCGCCTGGCCGGCAGCATCGGACAGCTGCGCGCCTTCGACCACGTCGCGGGTGGCGTTTTCCATCGAGCCGACGGCGTCCTTGGTGTCGGTCTGAATCGTCTTCACGATCGCCGCGATCTGCTTGGTCGCCTCGGCGGAGCGCTCCGCGAGGCGCTGCACTTCTTCCGCGACGACGGTGAAGCCGCGGCCCGCTTCGCCTGCCGAGGCGGCCTGGATGGCCGCGTTCAGCGCGAGGACGTTGGTCTGTTCGGTAATGTCGGAAATCAGTTCGACGATCTCGCCGATCTCCTGCGAGGATTCGCCGAGGCGTTTGATCCGCTTCGAGGTTTCCTGGATCTGCTCGCGGATGCCGTTCATGCCCTTGATGGTGTTTTCCACGGCGCCCGCGCCCTTGCGTGCCGATTCCAGCGAGCGCCGCGCGACCTGGGCGGAGCGCAGGGCACGTTCGGACGATTCCGTCATGGTCTTGGCCATCTGCTCGACGGTTGCGCCGACTTCCTCGATCTCGCGCGATTGCCGTTCGGTCGCGCCGAGGAGCTCGGTGGAGGTCTTCTGCGCGGATTCGGTCGCCTGCGTCACGCGCGTTGCGGCGTCGTTGATGCGGCGCACCAGCACCGAGAGTTCCTCGATGGTGTAGTTGACCGAGTCGGCGATCGCGCCGGTGATGTCTTCGGAAACGGTGGTGCGTACGGTGAGGTCGCCGTCGGCGAGATCGCCCATCTCGTTCATCAGGCGCAGGATCGCCTGCTGCGCCATGTTGCGCTCGTTCTCCGCGGTGCGCTGGTGCTGTTCGGCTTCGTGCTGGCGCGCGGCGAGTTCGCGGTTGTTCACCTGCGCCATGCGGCTCAGGGCCATGAGGCCGACAATCGCGGCGAGCGCGACGCCGAGCGTCGCCGGCGACAGGCCGCCGGTGGCGCCGGACAGCGCCGCGGAGAGTTCGCTAGCGCTGCTCGACAGCGGCTCGGACGCGCCGAAGATGTCGCTGCCGGCCTTCTTCGCCTGCACGAGCGTCTGGATGTGCTGCAGGATGTCGTCGACGGCGTCGAGGGTCTCGGTGGCGCCGGTCGCGAATTCATTTACGCGTCGCCGCCCTTCGGGATCGGTGGTGGTCGCGCGCAGCTCGTTGATCACCTCGGTCAGCGACTTGGCATCCTTGCCCAGCGCGAAGGCCGTTTCCGGGTCGATCGCGTTCGCGACCAGCAGCGCGTTGGCGTTCTTGGCGATGCGCTGCGTCAGCACGACGCTGTTCGTGGCGGCCGTGACGTCGCGCGCATTGCTGCCGACGCGCGCCTGTACGATCTGCCGCGCCTGTTCATACAGGGACTCGTTCTGCTGGTTGATCGTGGCGACCGAGCGGTTGAGCACGAGGAGATTGCTTTCCTGGGCGATCAGCTGGTTGGCGAGCTCCGCGGTGGGGCGCCATTTTGCCGCGAGGTCTTCCACCCGCGGCTGTACGTCCGCGGGCGCGGCCGGGAGGCTGCGGCCTTCGATGTCGCCGCCGTTCGCCAGGGCGTCCAGCAGCGCGGTGAAGCGGTTCGTGCTCGTGCGCAGCTCGGCGAAGGCCTGCGTGTTGCCTTGCAGGGAGAGCTGGGCGGCCTTGGCGATGCGCTGCGCGGTGGTTTCCATCTCGCCTGCCGCGGCGATGTAGGCCGTCGCGTTGCCCGACTGGCGGTACTGGTAGTAGAGCAGGCCCAGACCCACCATGGACGCTGCGGCGAAGACCGTGGCGAGCATGCCGAAGCGGTTGGCAGCGTTGCCTGCCCGCTTGCCGCCGCCCTTCGCTGCTGCCGGTTCGGGGCTGCGCCGCGGCGGGACCGCCTCCATGATGGTGGTGGCGAGGGGCGCGCCTTCCGGGTCGGCCTTCTTCTTTTTCTTGAAGTTCAGCGTCGGAAGCTTGAGGGCCATGGTGTGTGCTCCGCGAGATCGGATGATGGGTTGCCGTGAAGGTTTGGGAAATGGGGCGCGTGCGTGCTCACTCGAGTCCGGCCTGCAGGAAGCCGCGTTGTGCGAGCAGCGTCGGCACGTCCAGCCGCAGCCAGTGCTGGTCGCGGGTGTCGAGCAGGCGCTCGGCGACCCAGGGGCGATCGTCCGCGCCGCCATCGGGATCGACATGGAAGTCGTCCGGGTTGCGCAGTCCGAGGGCGCTCGAGATCAGCAGCGCGCAGTTCGTGCCGTGGCGTGCGCCGACCAGCAGCAGGCGCGCAGATCCGCCGGGCGGGGTGAGCGGTCCGTCATGAAAGGCGGAGAAATCGACCACGCTGAACAGCGTGCCGCGCACGTTCGCGAGGCCGCGAAACCAGTCGTGCGTGAGCGGCACGGGCGCGAGCGGCGGGGCGGGCAGTATCTCGCCGCTGTCGGTGAGGTTGATCAGCCAGTTTTCGCGCCCCGCCCGCACGCCCAGCAATGCGCGGCGGTTGCCGCTCTGTGCTTCGGCAAAGCGCTTCACCAGGTCTTCCTGGAATTCGCGCAGGCTGAGTCGCTTGGTCATCGAGCGTCAGCCCAGCGCCTGGATGCGTGCGAGGAGATCCGCGGGGTTGACGGGCTTGACGAGGTAGTCGTGCGCGCCCTGACGCATCCCCCAGATGCGGTCGGTCTCGAGACCCTTGCTGGTGCACATGATGATCGGGATGGCGCTCGTGGCCTCGTCGCGCGAGATGGTGCGCGTGGCCTGGTAGCCGTTCATGCCGGGCATGACGACGTCCATCAGGATGAGATCGGGCTTTTCGCTCTTGCTGCGCGCAATGGCGTCTTCGCCGCTTTCGGCGGTGACGACCTGGTAGCCTTTCGCAGTCAGCAGCTCGGTCAGGGCGAGGCGTTCGGTCGGGGAATCGTCGACCACCAGAATCTTCTTGATCGGCATTGCGATGAGTCTCCAGTCAAAGGCCCGTGCCGGCCTTGCGCGCGGCATGGGTGGCGACCGCCTTGAGCAGGCTGTCCTTGGTGAAGGGCTTGGTGAGGTATTCGTCGGATCCGACCATGCGGCCGCGCGCGCGGTCGAACAGGCCGTCCTTGGACGACAGCATGATCACCGGGGTCGCGGCGAGCTGCGGATTTTTCTTGATCAGCGCGCAGGTCTGGTAGCCGTCGAGCCGCGGCATCATGATGTCTACGAAGATCACGTCGGGATGGTGGTCGGCGATTTTCGCGAGGGCGTCGAAGCCGTCTTCCGCCAGCAGCACCTGGCAGCCCGAGTTGGTGAGAAAAATCTCGGCGCTGCGGCGGATGGTGTTGCTGTCGTCGATCACCATCACCTTGAGTCCGGTCAGATCCATGGCTTCAATCCTTGCTGGCGTGGCCGGCGTGGTGGCTGCGCGCGCGCTCCGGCGTCGCGCACGTGCTGCGAGATGCCGCTTGTGCCGGTGCGGCGATGCATCCACATGTCTTCGGGAGCATGCGGCGAAGGCACTGCTTCGCGCCGGCGGCATGCGGGCCGCATCCCCGTGTCCCGTCCGATGGCCGCGGCGTTGTCGCAAGCGCCCCCGTCAGGGTGGCCGATGAGCGCGCGCGCCGGATGCTTCCGGTATGGGGGCGCGTATTGGCCATCTGTAAGCATGCTCCGGGCAAATTGGCTGTAAAATCCGCCGCATCTTACCGCATTTTTCATGCCGTGCCAGAACAGGCGTCTGGCGTAACCGGCAGATTCCGTCATGCCCCTCGGATTCACCGCAGTTCCCCCTGTCGTGCTGTGCTTCGCCACCAGCGACGCGACCGCCGGTGCCGGCCTCCAGTCGGATGTCCTGACGCTGGCGAGCATGGGATGTCATCCCCTGTCCGTCGTGGCCGCGATCGCGGTGCGCGACACGCGCGGCGTCGAGGAGCTGCTCGCGCTGGATGCCGATGCGGTCGATTCGCAGGCGCGGGCCTTGCTTGAGGATATTCCGGTGCAGGCCTTCAAGCTGGGCCTGCTCGGCAGTGTCGAGAATGTCGCGGCGATCGCCGAGATCCTTTCCGATTATCCCGATGTCCCGCTGGTGCTGGAGCCGGCGCTGTCCATCGTCGATGGCGAGGAAGCCGCGGGCGAGGACATGCTGGCGGCGCTCGCGGAGCTGGTGCTGCCGCAGGTGACGGTGCTGGTCGCCAGCCGCAGCGAGGTGTTGCAGCTTGCGGCCCTGACGCCGGAAGGCGACGACGGCGACGATGAGGACGGCGAATTCGTCGATGCCGACGAATTCGATGCGCTCGGCGAGATCTTCGAGGGCGGCGAAGCGGACGACACGGACGACACGGACGACGACGACAGCGAGGAGGACGAGGCCCTGTCGCTGGCGGATGCGATTGCGCGCGTGCTCGGGCGCGGCGTGCAATATGTGTTGCTGACCGGTGCCGGTGAGCCCGGGCCGCAGCTCGTGAACGTGCTGGTGGGCCGCGAGGGCGTCGTGCGGACGGATGCGTGGGAGCGACTGCCGGGGCCCTTCCTCGGGGCCGGGGCGACGCTGGCGGCGGCACTCGTGGGCGCGCTGGCGCAAGGCATGGCGGTGGCCGAGGCGGTGCGCGAGGCGCAGGAATTCACCGTGCAGGCGCTGACGAGCGCGTATCGGCCCGGCATGGGCATGGCAATCCCGGATCGCTTCTTCTGGGCGCGGGCAAACGAGGATGAAGATGGCAAAGCGTGACTTCGCCCTGCGCGGTCTCTATCTGATCACCCCCGACACCGCCGACAGCGCGGCCTTGTTGGCGGGAGTCCGCCGGGCGCTCGCGGGGCGGCCGGCCCTCGTGCAGTACCGCAGCAAGCATGCCGATGCGGCGTTGCGGCGCGAGCAGGCGGCGGGCGTTGCCGCGCTGTGCCGGGAGGCCGGCGTGCCCTTCATCGTGAACGACAGCCTCGAGCTGGCCCTCGCGCTCGAAGCGGACGGCGTGCATCTCGGGCGCGACGACGGCGACCTGCGCGCGGCGCGCGCGGCGCTGGGACCGGGGCGCATCCTCGGCGTGACCTGTTACAACGAATGGGAGCGGGCCGAGGAGGGTGCCGCGGCGGGGGCCGACTACATGGCTTTCGGCGCGGTGTTCGCGTCCTCGACCAAGCCCGCGGCGGTACATGCGCCGCTCGATCTGCTGACGCGCGCGCGGCGCGAGCTTGAGCTGCCGGTCGCGGCGATCGGCGGCATCACGCTGGACAATGCGCCGCAGGCGATCGCCGCAGGGGCGGACCTGCTGGCGGTGATCGCCGACGTGTTCGACTATCCCGATCCGGGCGCCCGCGCGGCCGCATATCGTGCGGCCTTCGGCCTGCCCGGCTGAATTCTCCGCGCCCGGCGCGGTCCTTCTTCCACCATTGCCAATAGACGAGTGCACACCGACATGACGAGCAAGAACGAAATCCTCTTCCAGCGAGCCCAGGCAACCATCCCGGGCGGCGTCAATTCGCCCGTGCGGGCCTTCCGCTCGGTGGGCGGTTCGCCGCGCTTCATCGAGCGCGCGCAGGGCGCGCGCGTGTGGGATGCGGACGGCAAGGACTATATCGACTACGTCGGTTCGTGGGGCCCGGCGATCACCGGCCACGCCCATCCGGCCATCGTCGAGGCGGTGCGCGAGGCGGCGCTGCGCGGCTTGTCCTTCGGGGCGCCGACCGAGGCCGAGGTGGAGATGGCGGAGCTCATCTGCGAGCTGATGCCGTCGATCGACATGGTGCGGCTGGTGAGCTCCGGCACCGAGGCGACGATGAGCGCGATCCGTCTCGCGCGTGGCTTCACCGGGCGCGATGCGATCATCAAGTTCGAGGGCTGCTACCACGGCCACGCCGACAGCCTGCTGGTGAAGGCGGGCTCGGGCCTGCTGACCTTCGGCAATCCGTCCTCCGGCGGCGTGCCGGCGGACTTCGCGAAGCACACGATCGTGCTCGACTACAACGACCTGGGGCAGGTCGAGGACGCGTTCAAGGCGCGCGGTGGCGAGATCGCCGCGGTGATCGTCGAAGCGGTGGCCGGCAACATGAACCTGATCAAGCCGCTGCCGGGTTTCCTCGAGGGGCTGCGCGAGCTGTGCACCAAGTACGGCGCCGTGCTGATCTTCGACGAGGTCATGACCGGCTTCCGCGTCGGAGCGCAGGGCGTGCAGGGGCTCTACGGCATCACGCCCGATCTGACGACGCTGGGCAAGGTGATCGGCGGCGGCATGCCGGTGGGCGCCTTCGGTGGGCGTCGCGACATCATGAACCACATTGCGCCGCTGGGCTCGGTGTATCAGGCCGGCACGCTGTCGGGCAGCCCGGTCGCGGTCGCGGCCGGTCTCGCGTCCCTGAAGCTCGTGCGCGAGCCGGGCTTCTACGACGCGCTCGCCGTGCGGGCGACGCAACTCGTGGACGGCCTGTCGGCCGCCGCGCGTGATGCCGGCGTGAGCTTCTGCGCCGATTCGGTGGGCGGCATGTTCGGCCTTTACTTCGCCGAGCGCGTGCCGCGTTCCTTCACCGAGGTGATGGCCTCCGACCGCGACACCTTCAACCGCTTCTTCCACGCGATGCTGGAGGCGGGCCACTACTTCGCGCCCTCGGCCTTCGAGGCGGGCTTCGTGTCGGCGGCGCACACCGCGGCGGATATCGACGCGACGATTGCGGCGGCGCGCGAGGTGTTCGCACAGCTGGACTGAGGGGCGCACGTCTATGTGGGAGCGGCTTCAGCCGCGAATGGGCGGTATCGCACGCTGCCGGGCTGATTCGCGGCTGAAGCCGCTCCCACAGGAAAATTGGCGCCCTACAGCAGGAACAGCGTCGCCAGCCCGAGGAAAATGAAGAAGCCGCCCGAGTCGGTCAGCGCGGTGATCAGCACCGAACCGCCCATCGCCGGGTCGGCGCCGAAGCGCAGGCGCACCATCGGGATCAGCACGCCGGCGCAGGCGGCGAGCAGCAGGTTGAGCGTCATCGCGGCGGTCATCACGGCGCCCAGCGAGGCGCTGCCGTAGAGGACCCACGCGAGGATCCCGAGCAGCCCGCCCCATACCAGGCCGTTGACGACGGCAACACCCATCTCCTTGCGCATCAGGCGCTGCATCGCGGACTGCTCGACCTGCCCCATCGCGATTGCGCGCACGATCATCGTCACCGTCTGGTTGCCGGAGTTGCCGCCGATGCCGGCGACGATGGGCATCAGCGCGGCCAGCGCGACGAGCTTCTCGATCGAGCCTTCGAAGGCGCCGATCACGCGTGAGGCGATGAAGGCGGTGACGAGGTTGATCGCCAGCCACGCCCAGCGGTTCTTCACCGAGTCCCACACCGAGGCGAAGATGTCTTCCTCCTCGCGCAGACCGGCGTGGCTGAGGATCTCGTGCTCGGACTCCTCGCGGATGTAGTCGACCACGTCGGCGACGGTCAGGCGCCCGATGACGCGCTTCTCGGCGTCGATCACCGGCGCGGACACGAGGTCGTAGCGCTCGAAGGCCTGGGCGGCGTCGTCGGCTTCGTCCTCGGGCTCGAAACTGATGACGTTTTCCTTGTGCATGACCGCGCCGACCACCATCTCGGGGTCGTTGATGAGCAGCGATTCGAGCGTCAGGATGCCTTTCAGGTGGTCTTCGCGGTCGATCACGAAGAGCTTGTCGGTGTGGTCCGGCAGCTCGTCGAAGCGGCGCAGGTAGCGCAGCACGACCTCGAGCGTGACGTCCTCGCGGACGGTCACCATGTCGAAGTCCATCAGCGCGCCGACCGAGTCCTCGGGGAAGGACATCGCTGCGCGCAGCTGTTCGCGTTCCTCGCTGTCGAGCGACTGGAACACGTCCAGCATGACCTCGGGCGGCAGGTCGGGGGCGAGGTCGGCGAGCTCGTCGGCATCGA
The DNA here is from genome assembly GCF_045689615.1 of Aromatoleum evansii. Lineage (NCBI taxonomy): Bacteria > Pseudomonadati > Pseudomonadota > Betaproteobacteria > Rhodocyclales > Rhodocyclaceae > Aromatoleum > Aromatoleum evansii. Next base: position 4,605,359 of record NZ_CP141259.1, on the reverse strand, counting down.
GGGTTTCCGCCGCGGCCTTGAGCTCGTGCGGGTCCATCGTCTCGATGAGGGACTCGCGCACCGCGTCGGAGACTTCGAGCAGGATGTCGCCGTCGCGCTCGGCCTTGACCAGGTCCCACACGAACAGGCGGTCCTGGAGGGGAAGTGCCTCGAGGATGTAGGCGATGTCCGCGGGGTGCAGCGTGTCGAGCTTGGTCTGGAGTTCGGCGACGTGCTGCTTGTGGACGAGGTTCTCCACCAGCTCGTGGCGGGGCATGTCCTGCCGATGGACGAGATCCTCCACCACCTTGTGGCGTGCGAGCAGCTCCTGGACTTCGCGCAGGTGCTGCTGAACGTCGTCCGGGTGGCGTTCGTCCTGCTCGCTCATCGGCGCCTCCGGGTGGTGTGTGGGCTTCGGTCGTAAGGCGCGAATTCTACGGATTTCGCGGTGCTCTTGCGACCCCGGAAAACCGAAAATGTTGCATCGCGGCAGGCGTGCGGTGCCGCGCTGCCGCCGGGGGCGCGTTCAGGGCACCTGCGCGTAGGCCATGCGCCCGCGGATGCGCGCGGCGTGGGCGGCCAGCCGCGGGCCGAACTGCTTCTCGTACTTGCGCGGATTGGGCAGCATCACCGCGAGGCGGGCGGCCTGGTCGGGGCCCAGCCGGCCGGCGGGCACCCCGTAGTAGCGCCGCGCGGCCGCCTCGCAGCCGAAGATGCCGGTGCCCCATTCGACCACGTTGAGGTACACCTCGAGGATGCGGCGCTTGCTCCACACGGTTTCGATCATCACGGTGATGACCGCCTCCTGCGCCTTGCGGAAGTAACTGCGTGTGGGAGACAGGAACAGGTTCTTGGCGAGCTGCTGGCTGATCGTGGAGCCGCCCGCGACGGCGCGGCCCTTGCGCTGGTTCTTTTCCATCGCGCGCTGGATGCCTTCCCAGTCGAAGCCTTCGTGGTCGACGAAGCTGTCGTCTTCCGCGGCGATCACGGCGCGCTTGAGATGGATGGAGATGCGTTCGTAGGGCACCCACTCGTGGCGCAGCTCGGCGTTGGGGCGCTTTTCCTGCAGCTCGTCGAGACGGATGTCCATGAAGCTGGTGCTGGACGGGTTGAAGTGGCTCCACCACAGCACCAGCAGGAAGATCCACAGCTGGTACAGCACGAGTAGCGCCAGGAGCGCCACGCCCACCCAGCCGGCGCGCCGCAGGAGTGCCTTCATCGGCCTTCGATCTGGCGCCGCAGCTCGGTGAGGACCGGTGCGGTCTCGGGCCGCACGTCGCGCCACAGCAGGAAGCTCTCGGCGGCCTGTTCGACGAGCATGCCGAGGCCGTCGGCAAGCCGCGCCGCGCCGTCGCGGCGGGCCGCGGCGAGGAAGGCGGTGTCGCCGCGGCCGTACATCATGTCGTAGGCCAGCGCGCCGGGCGCGTACAGGCCGGGAGGCAGCGGCGGGGCCTCGTCGGCGAGGCTCGCCGCGGTTGCGTTGATGACGACGTCGAACTGCGCGCCGGCCAGGTCGGTGAAGCCGCCGGCGGCGAGCGGCGTGTTGCCGGCGCCGGCGGCGAACTCCGCGACCAGCGCCTCGGCGCGTGCGACCGTACGGTTGGCGAGCGTGAGGCGGGCGGGGGCCGCGGCCAGCAGCGGCAGCATCACGCCGCGCGCAGCGCCGCCGGCGCCCAGCAGCAGGATGCGGCGGCCGGCGAGCGGGCAGTCGAGGTTGTGCGTGAGGTCGCGCACGAGGCCGGCACCGTCGGTGTTGTCGCCGTAGATGCCGTCCGCGTCGAACTTGAGGGTGTTCACGGCGCCGGCGGCCTGCGCGCGCGGCGAGCGGCGCTCCGCCAGCGCGAAGGCCTCGAGCTTGAACGGCACAGTGACGTTGCAGCCGCGCCCGCCGGCAGCGCGGAAGGCCGCGACCGTCGCGGCGAAGCCGTCCAGCGGCGCGAGCAGGGCCTCGTAGGCGAGCGTCTGGCCGGTCTGTGCGGCGAAGGCCGCGTGGATCGTCGGGGACTTGCTGTGGGCGACGGGGTTTCCGATGACGGCGTAGCGGTCCATGGACGGCTCTAGTGGGCGGTGAGGCGGTCGGCGTTGGTGAAGGTCCAGGTCCTGACGATCTCGATGATGTCGGTGTCGGCACGGACGTCGTTCGGGAAACTCGAAAAGGGGGCCGCGAGCGTGACGATGCGTTTGGCGGCTTCGTCGAGGACGGGTTCGCCCGACGAGCGCTGCACCTCGACGCGCTCCACCGAGCCGTCGGCGCGGATCGCGACGAGCAGCAGCAGGCTGCCGTACAGGCGGCCGCGAGCGGCATCGGGGTAGTTGAGGGTGCCGACGCGTTCGATCTTCTGGCGCCAGTCTTCCACGTACTGGGCGAGGCGGTACTCCTTCGCCTTCGCGCCGACGAACTTCCTGCGCGGGCGCTTGGCGTATTCGTCGAGCTTGCGGTCGATCTCGGCCTCGAGGCGCGCGGCGGCGGCAACGCTGTCGAGGAGATCGAGGCCGGACGGCTTGGGCTCGACGGCGGCGGGGTCGGGCTGCTGCACCGCGGCCTGGGTCTGTGCGGCCGATTTCTGGGTCGTCATGACCTCGGGCCGTGCGGCGCTGCGATCCGAGGTGCGCTTGCGGGATTCGGCGAGGGCGTCGCCGTCGCGCTGCGTCGGTTGCGGCGGCAGGGGCGACTTCGGCCGCGCGTTCTGTTCGCTGTTCCCGCCGCCGTCGAGGTTGGCCTGAGCGAGCACATCGGCCTTCTCGGGGGCGCGGGCGTGGCGTGCGTTCACCAGCACCACTTCCAGGCCGCGATCGAGTTCGCGCGGGCGCGGACCACTGTCCATCGTGAAGCCGACGGACAGCGCCAGCGCATGGATCGCGAGGGATAGCAGGAAGGCGATCGCGAGCAAGGGGTCGCCCTGCAGGATGCCGCCGCCGGAGGCGCGGGCGGCAGGCGCGCTGCGCGCCGGGGCGCCGTTCATGTGCGGGGAACGAAGGTCCTGGTTGCGAGCCATGCCGTGCGGTTTTCAGTTGCCTTCGAGCGCCGCGTCGGCCGCGTCGGCGGGGTCGGGTTCGGCGAGCATCTCGACGAAGCGCGCGCTGATGTCGACGTCGAGCAGGTCGCTGTGCTCGACCGTCAGGCGCACACGCGTGCCGGGCAGCATGACCGGCAGCGAGGGCACCTTGACCATCAGCGGGATCGCGTCGAGGCGCACGAGGTTGTCGCGCAGCACCTTGCCGTCGACCGCGATTCCGGGCTGCTGGCGCAGCCAGCGCAGGCACCAGTAGCGCTCCATCTGGCGCTGGAAGTCGGCGTAGGCGGCGTAGGTGACGTCGAAGTCGCGCATCGCGGCCATCAGGTCGGCGGACTTGGGCGCGAACGCGGGCGCCTCGTCGCGCAGCACCGAGACGATCTGCCACTGGTTGACCATGTCGACGTAGCGGCGCAGCGGCGAGCTCGACCACGCATAGCAGTCCACGCCCAGGCCGTCGTGCGGGCCGGCGGCGGTTGACATGCGCACCTTGCCGCCGCTCTGCACGCGATACAAGCCGGGGATGCCGGCCTCGTCGAGGAGCTTGCCCCAGGTGGAGTTGGCGAGAATCATCATCTCGGCCACCAGCTTGTCGAGCGGCGAACCGCGCTTCCTCTGGGTGATGGTGACGTAGCCCGGACCGTCCGCGGTGTGCGTCTGCCAGTCCACGTAGAAATTGAAGTCGACCTGGTTGCGGTTGTCCTCGGCCTTGCCGCGGCCGGCCTCGAGCACGTTGGCGAGGTCCCACAGCAGCGTGAGCTCGCGCTTCCATTCGAAGTCGGGGCCGCCGGAGTGGTCGTGCAGCACCTGCTCGTTGAAGAGCGGCTCGATGTCGTGGTGGCGCAGGTTGGCGACGATGGGCACGCGCTCGACGACGGTCTCGTGGCGCTGGACGGCGAGCGCCGCGGTGACGTCGAGGTACAGCGACACGGCCGGGCAGTCGCGGCCGGCGGCGAGCGTGAAGCTCTCGACGACCGCGTCGGGCAGCATTGTGATCTTGTTGCCCGGCATGTAGACGGTCGACAGGCGCCGGCGCGCGATCGCGTCGAGCGAGGAGCCGCGCTCGAAGCCGAGGGCAGGTGCGGCGATGTGGATGCCGATGCGCCAGCCGCCGCCTTCGCGCGGAGTGACCGAGAAGGCGTCGTCGATCTCGGTGGTGGTGGCGTCGTCGATCGAGAACGCGGCGACTTGTGCGAGCGGCAGATCCGCCGGGTCGGCCGGGGCTTCGAAGGCCGGGAAGGCGGTGCCTTCCTCGAAGTATTCGAACAGGAAGCGGTTGTAGTGGAAGTCGTAGCTCGACTCCAGCGCGCCGCATTGCAGCAGCAGGCGCGGCGCCGACAGCCCGGTGTCGACGCAGGCGGCCTCGAAGGCCTTCGTCTCGACGCGGTTGCGGTCCGGGCGGTAGAGCAGTTGCGGCAGCATGCCGGCGATCTCGGGCGGCATGTGGCCCTCGACCAGTTCGGCGCGCATGCGCTCGATCGCCTCGGCCTGCTGGCGCTTCTTCTCCAGGCCGGCGAGCGCGGCCTGCAGGATGTCGGCGGGCGCCTTGCGGAAGCGGCCGCGGCCCTTGCGGTGGAAGTAGATCGGCGCCGAGTGCAGGCGCAGCAGGATGCTCGCCGACTCGACCGCGTTCGGGGCGTGCCCGTGGTATTCGGCGGCGAACGCGTCGAAGGCGAATTCGTCGTCGCCGCACACTTCCCACAGGAAGGCGGTGTCCAGCTCCTCGGCGCCGGCCTCGGCGCGGTTGAGCAGTTCGGCCGGCGCGGGCTCGCGGAAGCGCATCAGCACGTGGTTGCTTTTCAGCTTCACGCGCTTGCCGTGGGACGTCTCGACCTGCAGCGAGGAATCGTTATCAGCGAGGACGGTACCGGCCTTGAAGGCCCCATCCTCTTCGAACAGCACGAACATCGGAACCGCCATACTTGAGCAAGCCCGACAGTTTAAAGGATTCGACCGTCGGGCGCAGAGGGGGCGGGGACTATCGGGCTGCCCGGTTCGCCCGCAGCATGTCGACCGAATAGACCGCGAGCGCGGCCCAGATCAGCGCGAAGCCGGCGAACTGGCCGGCGTCGAAGGGTTCGTGGAAGACGAACACGGCGAGCAGGAAGTTGAGGCTGGGCGCGAGGTACTGCAGGAAGCCGATCGTCGACAGCGGCAGGCGCTGGGCGCCGATCGCGAACAGCATCAGCGGCACGGCCGTGAGCACGCCGGCGAGGGGCAGCAGCGCGTCGGTCGCGAACGCCTGGCCGAATTGCAGCGTGCCGCGGCTGGCGAGCCAGGCCAGCCACCCGAGCGCGAGCGGTGCCGTGACCAGGGTTTCGACGAACAGGCCGTTGATCGCATCGACCGGGGCGCGCTTGCGCAGCAGGCCGTACAGGCCGAAGGTGCCGGCGAGGAAGAGTGCGATCCACGGCAGCGTGCCGACCTGCCACACGCGCCAGGCGACGCCGGCGCAGGCGAGCGCGACGGCCGCCTGCTGCAGCGGGCGCATGCGCTCGCCGAGCACGAGGCGGCCGAGGAGGATGCTTACCAGGGGGTTGATGAAGTAACCCAGGCTCGCTTCGAGCAGCTTGTCGGCAGAGATCGCCCACACGAAGACCAGCCAGTTGCTGCCGGTGAGCGAGGCCGACAGCGCGAGCAGGCCGATCAGGCGCGGCTGGGCCGCGACGCGGCGCAGGCCGTCGAAGCCGCGCCACAGCGCGAGCAGGGCGAGGAGGAAGACGACGGACCACAACACGCGATGCGCGACGATCTCGCCGGGCGACACGCTGCCGACCGCCTTGAAGTAGAGCGGCATCAGCCCCCACATCGTGAAGGCGATCAGCGTCGCGATGACGCCCTGGCGGCGCCGGTGCGACTCGGCCGCGGCGTCCCTCATGCGGCGGCGGTGGCGACGAGCGCGAGGGCTTCGACGGTGTAGCCGCCGTCCGCGCCGCGGTGGCCTTCGAGGTCGGCCGCGACCGCCGCGCGCAGGGTCGCCTGGGTGGTCTCGGGCAGGCGCGACAGGGCCTCGGCCGCTCCGCCGGCGAGATCGAGGAAGGCCTGCCAGTAGCCTTCGGCGTCGGCAAAGTGGCAGCGGAAGGGGCAGGGGGCGATGCGCACGTCCGCGAAGCCCGCGTCTTCGAGGATGGCCGTCAGGGCCGCGGCATCGCCGAAGCGGAACACCGAGGGACGTGCGACCTTGGGCGGCGGCAGCAGCCGCGCGATGCAGTCCTGCGCACGCGCGATCAGCGGCACGGACTCGCGCTGGCCCCACACCGACAGCGCAATGCGCCCGCCGGGGCGCAGCACGCGGCGCATCTCGGCGAGCGCCTGCTGCGGGTGCGGGAACATGAAGAGCGCGAGGCCCGCGAGCACGCGGTCGAAGCTCGCGTCGGGCAGGCACAGGTGTTCGGCGTCGGCGGCGGCGAAGGCGAGCGCGTCGGCCTTGCCCTCTGCGGCGGTGCGGCGGGCGCCCTCGGCGAGCATGCCCTCGGCGATGTCGCTCGCGAGCACCCAGCCGCCCGGTGCGATGCGGGCGGCAGCGTCGCGGGCGAGGAGGCCCGGCCCGCTCGCGAGATCGAGCACCCGCTGGCCGGGCGCGAGGTCGGCCGCGTCGAGCAGGGCTTGTGCGAGGTCGGCGCGCAGGTGAGCGCCTTCCGCGTAGCGCGCGGCGATGCGGTTGAAACCGGCGCGCTCCTGCGCCTTGAAGCGGCGCACGTCGAAGCCTGGGTGCGTGCTCATCGGGTGAGTCCGGCGAAGGCGATCACCTCGTCGAGGTAGTCGGTCCAGCGCGAGAAGCCGTGGTCGCCGCCTTCGAGCACGGTCTGGCGCGCACCGGCGTATTTCGCGACGGCATCGCGGTAGTCCAGTACCTCGTCGCCGGTCTCGACCAGCAGCCAGAAGTCCTGCGGGCGGGTGATCGTCGCGACATCCATGGCACGCAGTTGCGCGATGTACTCGTGCTTGAAGTCGAAGGATTCGCCGGTGTACAGGTTGGTCTGCATGCCGACGTAGGCCTCCAGCGACAGCGGCGCGACGACCGCCGGGTTGACGAGCGCGGCCCTGAGGCCGTGCTTTTCGGCGAGGTGCGTCGCGTAGTAGCCGCCCAGCGAGCTGCCGACCAGTGTGGGCGGGAGCTCGGGGCGCTCTGCACGGCAGCGCGCGATGCGGCGCTCGATCAGCGCAATCGCGGCGTCCGGCTCGTGCGGCAGCTGCTCGCACCAGAATTGGTCGGCGAGCCCCTTTTCGGCCATGTGGCGTTGCAGCGCCTGTGCCTTGATCGACGCGGGAGCGGAGCGGAAACCGTGCAGGTAGATGATCATCGCGTATGCAGGGGCTGGGGCGGAACCCCTAGTTTAACCACGTCCGGCGGCTTCCCGGTCGCTCAGATCTCGCTCCACGCGACCAGCCCGAACTTCCATGTCGCCAGCACGATGAGGCCGAAGACGATGCGGTACCACGCGAAGACGATGAAGGTGTGGTTGGAGACGAAGCGGATGAAGGTCTTAACCGCCCACATCGCGGCGACGAAGGAGGCGACGAAGCCTACGGCGAACACCGGCAGGTCGCCGGCGTGGAGCATGTCGCGCGCCTTGTAGAGGTCGTACGCGGTGGCGGCGAACATCGTCGGGATCGCGAGGAAGAAGGAGAACTCCGCCGCCGTCTTGCGCGACAGGCCGAACACCAGCCCGCCCATGATGGTTGCGCCCGAGCGCGAGGTGCCGGGAATCATCGCCAGCGCCTGCGCGAAGCCGACCTTGAGTGCGTCGGGCCAGCGCATCTCGTCGACGGCATTGATGAGCGGATGGTAGCTGCGCTTTTCCAGCCACAGGATCACGAGGCCGCCCACGATCAGCGCGGTGGCGACGGTGAGGGGGTTGAAGAGCAGAGCCTTGATCTTCGAGTGGAACATCACTCCCAGCACCGCCGCGGGCAGGAAGCCGACGATCAGCAGGCCCACGAAGCGTTGTGCGGCGCGATCGCTGGCGACGCCTGCTGCGACGCGCGCGAGGCGTTCGCGGTAGTCCCAGCACACGGCGAGGATCGCCGCGAGCTGGATCACGATCTTGAACACCTTGCTCGCCTCGTCGTTGTAGCCGAGCAGGTCGCCGAAGATGATCAGGTGGCCGGTCGAGGAGACCGGCAGGAATTCGGTGAGGCCTTCGATGATGCCGAGAATCAGGGCGACGAACAGCTGGGCGAGATCCATGAGGCGTGACGGCGTGTGCCGGGGCAATGATGAACGAAAGGCGCGATGATACCCCTCGTCATGTTGCAGGGCCGCACAAATCGTCCCTCAGTCGCAACGGGAAGTAAGCGTCAGGCCGGGGCGGTGAGCCGCTCGAGATCGCCGAGCCACCGCATCGCGGCCTCGCGATGCGTGCCGCACATCTGCGGGCTGGGCGCGAGGCTGCCGCACACGGCCGGACGGCGCGGGTCGCCGAACAGGCGGCAACGGTCGGCCTCGTCGAGCTGCACGCAGCGCACGCCCGCAGGCTTGCCGCCTTCCATGCCGGGGATGGGGCTGGAGATGGACGGCGCAATGCAGCAGGCCGCGCAGGCCGGGCGGCACTCCATCGTTCAGGTGCGCGCGGGTAGTGCGCGCCACCATGCGAGGATGTCGGCGACCTTCGGTTCGAGCAGCGTGGAGTGGCCGCCGGTAAAGTGCTGCCATTCGGCGAGGAAGCGCTCCCCGACCGCGGTGATGACCGGCACGCCGCTCGTCACTGCCATCGCCATCTCGGAACGCAGGCCCGATCCGCTCGCTTCCTGTGCGCCGAACTTGTTGATGAACACCACCTGCGTCCCGCGCTCCAGCGCGCCGCGCACCGCGACCGCCGCGTGCGCGAGCGCGTTCGGGTCGAGACGGCACGCTTCCGAACCGCTGCCGAGATCCTGCGACAGGGGGAAGCGCTCGCCGGTCGCGAGGTCCTCGAGCTCCATGCCGCAGGGATCGTTGATGGTCGTCGCGATGTCGTGTTGCAGGATGCCGCCGAGCCGCACCCCCAGTTCGGCCAGTGCGCGTGCAGCCTCCAGGAGCACCGGCTCGATATGGTCGGTGGGGCGATAGACGATGGCAGCGATCTGCAGGGACTGGTCGGTGGTCATGGCGGCGGCACGCGTGGGTGATCCGCCATTGTCGCACCGCGAGGCGCCCGGACGAAACTGTCGGCGGCCCGGTCAGTAGCCCCCGCCGCCGCCGCGCATGCTGTCGCGCGATGGCGCGGGCGACTGCGTGCCGTCCTTTGCCGCCGTCGCGCATCCGGCGGCCGGCACGAGAACGGCTGCAACGAGCGCCGTGAATACCGCTGCAAGCAATTTGCGCATGGTGGAATCCTCCATTGCGGGTGCGCCGCGGCTGCGCACGGCTGCAGCGGCGCACTCACATTGGAGGGGGTGATGGGGGCGAAGTTCGCCCCCGCGGCCTGAACTCAGCGGCTCGCCGCTGCCTCGCGCGCGGCCTTCAACGCTTCGGCGCGCTGTTTTGCAAGCTCCGTCAGGGGCGGATAGGGGCCGTAGCGATGCTGCTCGGCCGAGGCACCGTCGACGTAGGGCGGGAAGGCAGCGTCCACCGGCTTGTTCCAGCGCGCCGGGAAGTCCTTGTCGAGACCGGCCTTGATCGGGCGCGGCTGCGACAGCACGTAGCCGGCGACGTCGAAGGCTTCATCGTCGCTCAGGACCGGGGCCGCGTGCGTCGTGCCCTGCGGCATGTTGTGCTTGATGAAGGCGGCTGCGGTGAGCATGCGGTTCATGCCGGCGCCGTTGTTGAAGGTGTCCTTGCCCCACAGCGGCGGGAATACGTAGCCCTCGGCGTCGCCGGCCTTGCCGCGGCGCTGGCCCTGTCCGTCGGCGCCGTGGCAGGCCGCGCACTTGGCCCCGTACACGGCCTCGCCGGCGGCGAGGTCGGCGCGGCGGTTGGGCACAGTGATCGGCTTCGTGCCGGCGCCCTCGACGCGCGCGCCGATCGGGACCCCGCGCGACACGTAGTGGATGTAGGCCGCGAAGGCCTTCATCTCATGCGAATCCAGCGGCAGCGGCTTGCCGTTCATGCTGCGCTCCATGCAGCCGTTCACGCGCTCCTCGACCGTGCTGATCGCGTCTTCGCGTGCGCGGTACTGCGGGAAGGTCGCGGAGACGCCGACCCACGGCATTGCGAAGGGCTTGGTGGCGTCGTTCTGGTGGCAGGACGTGCAGGCGAGGTTGTTGCCTGCGAAGCGCATCTTGCGATTCTGCACCTCCGGTCCGATGAACGCGAAGGTGCGCGTCGACAGCTCGTAGCCGTAGCGCACGAGCTCGCCGTAGGCGTCTTTCGGCAGCTTGTCGAGGGCGGGGGCGGGACGGTCGATCAGGCTGACCCTGGAGGCGTCCTGGGCGAGCGCAGGCGCCGCCGCGAGCAGGAGCGCAAGGCTCCCTGCCGCAATACGTGCATCCATGAATTTCTCTCTCTATTGATGTAAGTAAATTATTAAGTGCTTATGTAAAAACTTTACCCAGTCCGGCGGGCCTGTGCAACAGCTCAGACGCCGCGGCTGCCCGGATTGGGCTCGGGGTTTACCTTGATCCCGCGGAAAGACGTGCAAAAGAAACGGGCCGCACTGGGCGGCCCGTTGTCACCTGCCTGCGTTGCGACGCGGCATCAGAGCTTCTTGTACACCTCGGCGCCGGCCTTCACGAACTCGACCGACTTCACCTCCATGCCCTTCGCGAGGGCTTCCTCTTCCTTGAGGCCTTCCTTCGCGGCGAAGTCGCGCACGTCCTGCGTGATCTTCATCGAGCAGAAGTGCGGGCCGCACATCGAGCAGAAGTGGGCGACCTTGGCGGACTCCTTGGGCAGGGTCTCGTCGTGGAATTCGCGCGCCTTGTCCGGGTCGAGGCCGAGGTTGAACTGGTCTTCCCAGCGGAACTCGAAGCGCGCCTTGGAGAGCGCGTTGTCGCGGATCTGCGCGCCGGGATGACCCTTGGCGAGGTCGGCGGCGTGGGCGGCGAGCTTGTAGGTGATGATGCCTTCCTTGACGTCGTTCTTGTCCGGCAGGCCCAGGTGCTCCTTGGGCGTCACGTAACACAGCATTGCCGTGCCGTACCAGCCGATCTGCGCGGCGCCGATGCCGCTGGTGATGTGGTCGTAGCCGGGGGCGATGTCGGTCGTGAGCGGCCCCAGCGTATAGAAGGGCGCTTCCTTGCAGTACTCGAGCTGGAGATCCATGTTCTCCTTGATGAGGTGCATCGGCACGTGGCCCGGACCTTCGATGATGGTCTGCACGTCGTGCTTCCACGCGATGTCGGTGAGCTCGCCCAGCGTCTTCAGCTCGCCCAGCTGCGCCTCGTCGTTGGCGTCGTAGATCGAACCGGGGCGCAGGCCGTCGCCGAGCGAGAAGGCCACGTCGTAGGCCTTCATGATCTCGCAGATGTCCTCGAAGTGCGTGTAGAGGAAGCTTTCCTTGTGGTGCGCGAGACACCACTTCGCCATGATCGAGCCGCCGCGCGAGACGATGCCGGTCATGCGGTTGGCGGTCATCGGCACGTAGCGCAGCAGCACGCCGGCGTGGATCGTGAAGTAGTCGACGCCTTGTTCGGCCTGCTCGATCAGCGTGTCGCGGAAGATCTCCCAGGTGAGGTCCTCGGCCTTGCCGTTCACCTTCTCGAGCGCCTGGTAGATCGGCACCGTGCCGATCGGCACCGGGCTATTGCGGATGATCCACTCGCGCGTCTCGTGGATGTTCTTGCCGGTGGACAGATCCATCACCGTGTCGCCGCCCCAGCGGATCGACCAGGTCATCTTGTCGACCTCTTCCGAGATCGACGAGCCGAGCGCCGAGTTGCCGATGTTGGCGTTGATCTTCACGAGGAAGTTGCGGCCGATGATCATCGGCTCGCTTTCCGGGTGGTTGATGTTGTTGGGGATGATCGCGCGGCCGCGCGCGACCTCGGAGCGCACGAACTCCGGTGTGATCTCCTCGGGGATCGAGGCGCCGAAATGCTGGCCCGGGTGCTGGCGGGTCAGCAGCTTGGCCATCTTCTCGCCGGTCGGGCCCGTGGCGCGCAGCGTCTCTATGTAGGCGCGGCGGTTCATGTTCTCGCGGATCGCGACGTATTCCATCTCGGGCGTGATGATGCCCTTGCGCGCGTAGTGCATCTGCGAGACGTTCGCGCCGGCCTTGGCGCGGCGCGGATGGCGGTGCAGGCCGGGGAAGCGCAGCTCGTCCAGGCTCTTGTCGGCGGCGCGCATGCGGCCGAACTCGGACGACAGGTCGGCGAGCACTTCGGTGTCGCCACGCTCCTCGATCCACTGCTGGCGCAGCGCGGGCAGGCCGGAGCGGATGTCGATCTTGGCCGTCGGGTCGGTGTAGATCCCGGACGTGTCATAGACGAAGATCGGCGGGTTCTTCTCGCCGCCGAACGCGGTCGGGGTGTCGGCCTGCGAGATCTCGCGCATCGGCACCTGGATGTCCGGGCGCGAGCCCTCGACGTAGACCTTGCGGGAATTGGGCAGCGGCGCGATCGCGGCCTCGTCGACGTGGGCCTGCGCGGCGATGAATTTTTCGGTGGCGTTCATGCGTTCTCCTCGGTGGGGCAGGGCCGGGCGGACGACCGGAAGGAGGAGGCGCAAGACTGCACCTACGCTTCCCTTCGCCGGAATTACCCGGATCAGGTTCAAAGGGTTTTTCTCACCCGGCAGCCGCAACGAAGGCGGATGCAAGGACCCCTAGGTAAGTTGCGACACGTTACGCCAAACTTTGGCGCATGTAAATCACCAAAAATCGGAACGAAACATTCTATTACGTGGAATTCTGCGGAGAGGCGCGCCCTGGCGTGCCTGCGGCTTTCGCGCCGGTAATGTCGGAGGCGCCGCACTCCGCGTGGCCGCCGACGAACAGCGAGGCGAGCCATCCTGCGAACAGCAGCACGGCGAGCTTCACCATCAGCCAGCCGGCGCTCTCCTGCTGGTCGACCAGATAGCTGTTGCACACCCGTACCGGCGCGGCGATATAGAGCCAGCCGAGCACGGCGAGCATGCTGATGAAGTTGGTCCAGAGGAAGCCGCGGCCGATCGAACCGAGCCGGCGCCATGCGAGCGCGAGCGGCAGCCCGACGAGCAGGGGCAGGCTGACGAATTTGGCCGCTTCGACCGGCAAGTGCGCGAGCGCCTCGTCGAGCGCCCGCGGCAGCATCCACCAGGTCGATGCGAACAGCGCGACGACGACGTGCGGGACCGGGCCGCCCGCGGCGGCGAGCAGCGTTTCCTGCCAGGCCTCCGGCAACAGGCGGCAGGCGATAAAGCCGAGGGCCGCGAGCAGCGGGATCTGCACGAGCATGTGGCCGCTCATCGTCGCTTCGAGCCATGCGCGCGCTGCCGGCGTCGCGAGCAGCAGGTACAGGGCGACGAGGATGCGCGGGCCGATGCCGGCGCGCGTGGCGGCGTTGATCACAGCACCTCCCTGAGTCTGTCGGCGAAGCGCAGCGGGGCGTCGAGGTCGGCGATCTCCGCGAGCCGGCCGTCGCGGCCGACGAGGTGGATCGCGGCGTTGTGTTCGAATCCGCCGAAGCGGTCGGCAATCACGACGATGCCGAAGGCGCCGAGCAGCGCCTGCAGCTGATCTGCGTCGCGCACGCGCACGATCCGCCAGTGCTCGCCGTCGGCGCCGTGGCGGGTCCCGTAGGCCTTCAGGTTCGCAGGATCGTCGTGCCCGGGATCGAAACTGATGCTCAGCAGCGCGACGTCGCGCCCGAGCGCGTCGGCCGGCACGCGGTCGCGGATCTGCTTGAACGCCGCGCCAAGGCTGTTGCAGATTGTCGTGCAGCGGGTATAGATGAATTCCACCGCGAGCAGCCGTCCGCGGTAGTCGTCGAGGCGGAAGACGCGGCCGTCCTGGTCTTCGAGGATGGCCGCGGGCAAGGGGCGCGGCGTGCGCAGGATGTCGGCCCGGCGTGCGGTCTCGGCGGTGAAGGCCTTGAAACCGTCGGTGCCGCACCAGAAGGCGCCGGTGCCGAGGACGGTCACCAGGGCCGTGACGGTGACGCTGCGCGCGACCGCTTTCATTGTTTGCAGCTCACGCGGTCGCGGCGCGCGCGAGCGGCGCACGCTGGTAGTCGTGCCGCGCCAGGCCGATGCGGGCGAAGAAGCGGCCGACGAACAGCAGCGCCGAGGCGATCACCAGCACCGCGAACACGGACGCGATGCGGTCGTACGGCACCCATTCGGGCAGGTGGGCGGCGTAGCGGCGCGCGACGCTTTCCTTGCCGGAATACAGGAAGCTCAGCGTGAAGCCGAGCACCGACGACGTGAACAGCCAGAACGCGATGCGGTCGATCGGGCGGTCGTCGGTCTCGTGGTCCGGCTTGCCGAGGTAGTACATGAAGCCGAACACCATCGTCACCATGCCCAGCAGCAGGTAGGTGTGGAAGTGCCCGGGCACCCACAGCGTGTTGTGCATCACGTAATTGACGGTGATCGTGCCGTCGATGAAGGCCGGCATCGCGCCCGCGGCCCAGCCGAACAAGGACAGGAACAGCAGCTTCGACGCCATGTCCCAGCGGATGCCGGAGCGATAGACGATCATCAGCGCGCCATAGCCGGTGACGACGAGAATGGGCACGGTGTTCAGGTAGCCGATTATGTGGCCCATGATTAGCATCCACTTCGGGAACGCGAAGTCCATCAGCAGGTGATGCGGGAAGATGAACAGCACCATCAGCGTCGACGCGGTCCACGAGGCGAGGAACACCTTGTTCGACTTCCACGGCCGCTGCGTGTAGCGCGGCAGGATCTCGTACACCGCGATCACCGCCATGTAGATCGTCGCGTTGATGAAGACGTGGCCGAAGAAGTAGATCATCCCCTTGGCGAGCAGCGGGTCGATGTCGAAGCCGGGCACGTAGAGATTCACCAGCATCATCGTCAGGATGCTCGCGCCGACGACCAGGCCGATGACGTTGACGATGGTGACCATCGCGCTCGCGACCACCGTCGGCGGCGGTGCCTTGCCGTCGTCGTGGCCGAAGAGCTGCGGCCAGCCGAGCGCGCGCGCGAAGTTGCCGTAGCGCGCGACGATCGCGCGGGCGACGTCGAGGTGCAGCAGCAGGAAGCCGACGCCGATCACGAGCAGCCCGCCCATGAAGAGCGCCGCCGCGTCCGCGCTCCACATGCCCATCGACTTGCCGGGAAGCGGGAACAGGAAGGTCCATGCGCCGTGGAAGCGGCCGAGCAGCACGCTCGCGAGAATCATCACGACGCCGGCGAGAAACAGTACGAGGTTCGCGATGAAGATGCGCGACGACAGGGCGACGTACTGGCGCAGGAAGTGCCACATCACCGACGCGCCCGCGATCGCCGCGATGCCGACCATGCCGGCGCCGTGCAGCGTCATCAGCTGGTAGAAACGGTCGGCGCCGATCGAGATCCATTGCGCCTGCTCGAGGCGCATCAGCAGGCCGAAGACCATCATCAGCAGCAACACCGCCGCCGAGGTCGCCAGATAGGCCAGCACGCCGGCCTTCGCCCCGTGGTCGGGGCGGTGTTCGTATGCGTAGGTCGCCATGTTCGAGTCCTCCCTTACCGAGCGTCGACGCGGATTTCGGTCATCATGTTGTGGTGTGCGACGCCGCAGTACTCCATGCACAGGATCCGGTACGTCCCCGGTTCCTCGAAGGTGTGGCGCAGCGTGTTGGTGTAGCCGGGCATCCCCTGTGTCTGCGCGACCAGATGCAGGTTCGCGTCGTAGATGCCGAAGCCGTGGTTGACGTCCGCGCTGGTGACGCGGAATTCGACCGGCTGGCCGGCGGTGACGTGGTCCTGGCTCAGTTCCCAGCGCCACTGGTAGCCGGTGGCGTCGATGACCTGCACGGGGCCCGAGCCGGTCCGGGCACGCGCGGCGCCATAGGGCAGATCCGTGAGCGTGTAGATCATGGCCGGTCCGAACACCAGCACGAGCCCCCAGAAGAGACGGGTGCGCAGGCGGTAGGCGCGTTTCTGCAGCGGCGCATAGTCGTCCTGCCGCCGGCCGGAATTGATGGCGACAAAGGCGAAGCCGAACGCCACGAGCGTCATCAAGAGGAGTGATAGTTGCCAGGCAATGGGTTGCACGATGGGTTCTCCTGTCCATGTGTTCGTGGTCGGGACATGGGTGTCCCCCTGAACTGCACATAGCCAGTGCCGTGCCACGTTCGCCAACCGCTTGATGTCAATCATTTTTTCGTCGCGGCGTGGATGTTCAAATGCGTTCATCGATCCACACTGGACGTTCATCGCGAACGTTCAATCTGAACGGAAGGGCGATCTCCATGCCGAGCCTGGCTACCTTGCGCGTGTTTCTCGACAGCCTCGAAGAGGGCGTCCTGTTTCTCGACGCCGACCGGCGCGTGCTCGAAATGAACAGCGCGGCCGGCCGCATGATCGGGCGCGACAATCAGCGCGTCATCGATGGGCTGTGCCCGACGCTGTTCTCCGGCACCGAATGCGCGCGCGCGTGCGAAGACCGCGGCCGATGTTCGCTGACGCCGGCGAAGGGCGAGGACGACAAGGTCCAGGACATCGTCCTCCGGACGCCCGCCGGCCTCGACATGCCGCTGCGCATGTGGGCGATGCTGCTGCCGCCGAATGATTCCGGCCTGTACTGCGCAATCATCCTGCGCGACCGCTCCCGCGAGGTCGAACTCGAAGCCGAGGTGCGCGACCGCTGGCAGCTCGGCGGACTCACCGGCCGCAGCCGCGCGATGCAGGAGCTCTACCAGAAGGTGCTGCGCATCGCCGCGAGCGACGCCAACGTGCTGATCACCGGCGAAAGCGGTGTCGGCAAGGAGCTCGTCGCCCGTGCGCTGCACGACAACTCGGCGCGCGCAAGGGGGCCGTACGTCGCCGTGCATTGCGCTTCGCTGCCGGAGAGCCTGCAGGAGTCCGAACTGTTCGGTCACGCGAAGGGCTCCTTCTCGGGCGCCACCTGCATGCGGGTCGGCCGTTTCGAAGCGGCCAATGGCGGCACGCTGCTGCTCGACGAGATCGGCGAGATCTCGCCCGCGACGCAGACGCGGCTGCTGCGCGTGCTGCAGGAGCGCGAGGTCGTTCGTGTCGGCGAGAACCACCCGCGCAAGGTCGACGTCCGCGTCGTCGCCGCAACGCATCGCGACCTGGCCGCGATGGTCGCCCGCGGCGAGTTCCGCGAGGACCTGTACTACCGGCTGCACGTGCTGCCGCTGCATGTGCCGGCCTTGCGCGAGCGTCGAGAGGACATCCCCCTGCTCGCGGGCAGGCTGCTCGGCGAGCTGGGCGAGCGCTACCGGCGGCCCGACCTGCGCCTGTCGCCGGAGGCCATCGGCATGATGGAAGCCTTCGCCTGGCCGGGCAACGTGCGCCAGCTCTTCAACGCGCTGGAATACGCCGTGGTGAACGCCGACGGCCCGACGATCCTGCCGCGGCACCTGCAGCGGGAACTGGCGGTATCCGTTGCAGCGCCGCCCCCTGCTGGCGTCCCGCTGACGCACTACTACACGTCAGGGCTGACCGAAGACGAGGAGCGTGCGCAGATTCTGCGCGTCGTCGAGGAATCGGGGGGCAACAAGGCGGAGGCGGCGCGACGTCTCGGGATGTCGCGCACGACCCTGTGGAAGCGGCTCAAGTCGGCGTGAGGGAGATGGCCGCGGCTTGAGGCCTTGGCGCATCGGCGCCGACCGGCGCGCCGTGGTGTGCCCGTCGCTTCAGGCGGACGGCCACCAGCGGTGGAAGTGGAGCACGGGACCGTGCCCCTTGCCGACTGACAGCGCGCCGGAAGCGGTGATCGCGTGCAGCAGGTAATCGCGCGCATCCCGCACAGCCGCTTCGACCGGACGGAAGCCGCCGGCGCGCTGCGGCAGCAGGGCGGCGATCGCCGACGACAGCGTGCAGCCGGTGCCGTGCGTGTTCTTCGTCTCGATGCGCGGCGCGGGCAGTTCGATCATGCGGTCGCCGTCGAACAAGAGGTCCACGACATCGCTGCCGGGGAGGTGACCGCCCTTGAGCAGCACCCAGCGCTCGGACGAGAGCGGCAGCATCTCGCGCAGGCGCTCGGCGGCGCGGTACATCTCCTTCACGGTCTCGGGCGGGCGCTGCTCCAGCAGCACGCCGGCTTCGGGGAGGTTCGGCGTGATCATGAAGCTGCGCGGCAGCAGGGCTTCGATCAGCATCGCCACCGCGTTGCGTGCGAGCAGATGGTCGCCGCTCTTCGCGACCATCACCGGGTCGCACACGACGAAGGGCGCGTCGAAGTGTGCGAGGCGGTCCGCGACCGTCGCGACGATCTCGGCACTGCCCAACATGCCGAGCTTGACCGCGTGGATCGCGACGTCGGCGAACAGCGTGTCGATCTGCAGGCGCAGGAAGTCGGTCGGCGGCGTATGCACGCCGGTGACGGCCTGCGTGTTCTGCGCGGTGAGCGCGGCGACGACGCCGCAGCCGTAGGCGCCGAGCGCGGAAAAGGTCTTGATGTCGGCGAACACGCCGGCCCCGCCGCTGGGATCGACCCCGGCGATGCTGACGACGTTGGGAATCTGGCGCTGCACGGTCTTACCTCGAAATGGGAGAGCAGGCGGGCGACGCTACCGAAACGTCCCCGAACTGACAAGTCGCCAGGCTAATCGCGAACTCGTGTAGCCGACCGCCTGCTTCTGCGACAGATGTTTCGTTCGTCTCACCCGCGTATCGAGACGGCTGTCTCGCGGCGGGCCATCGGTGTCCCGCAAGTCATTGAAGAAAAAGAAAACCGGTCGTGGCACGGGATTCGCGTGAGCTGCAGGGGGCGGGCAGCGATCGGTGCGCTCGTCTCCTGTGCAAGCACTACACAACGAGGAGACATTCAATGCACAAGAAACAATCCGGCCGCGCCGTCGCCGCGTCGCGGCCCTGGCGGGCGGCACTCGTCGCCGCTGCCCTCGGCGCGGTCGTGCCGGCCCAGGCGCAGGTCACGCTCGACGTGATCGGCCCGCACGAGTATGACCTGCCGGTCGATTTCAAGCCCTTCAACGTGTTCGTGCAGTACGCGACCTTCCAGGACGGTGATCGCCAGTGGGACGCCGACGGCGACCGCCGGCGCGCGGCGAGGACGCGCACGATCGTCGGCCTTTCGAAGTACGTGCGTTTCTGGACGCCGGAGTCGAATCCGAAGGTCGGGCTCGCGTACGAGATCATCGTGCCTGAAGTCGGGATGCGGAACTCGGACACGCGCAGTTCCGCGAGCGGCATCGGCGACCCGATCACCGGCTTCGCGGCCTGGTACAAGCCGAGCGCGAACTCGACGCTGGGCTTCCAGACCTTCATGCAGGTGCCGGTCGGTGATCAGGATATCGGCGGCGGCGACGTGTGGAAGAACCTGTCGAGCCTGTTCTGGGACGTGCAGTTGGGCAGGCTGACCTATACGGCGGATGCGGGCTTCGTGTTCTTCGGCGAATCGACCGCGGCGGATGCAACGCCGGGAACGCTGTTCCACACCAATCACCGCCTCGGTTACCAGATCAACGACGCGATCGAGCCCTTCCTCGCGCTCGACTACGAGCGTCAGGAAGGCTGGCGGGACCGCGCCGCCGGCGTGAAGCGGCCCGCAAGCCACGAGACGACCGCCGGTATCGGCGTGATGTTCAAGTACTACGGCAACCAGTCGATCACCCTGCGCTACTCGCGCGGCATCGCGGGCGAAAGCCACGGGGCGACCGACAGCCTCAATCTCAAGTACGCCTGCGCCTGGTAAGCGCGATCGATCGCGGAGGAACACACCATGAAGATGAAGAAACTGGTCGTCGCGCTCGCCTGTGCGGGGGCGCTGTCGGGAAGCGTCGGAGCCGCGAGCGGCCCGGGTTACGACGACCCGGACAACTGGCCGCAGTACCACCGCAGCTTCAACGCGTGGCGCTTCAGCCCGCTGGCGCAGATCAACCGCGACAACGTGGCGCGGCTGAAGGTCGCGTGGATCCACCAGCCAGGCAACATCACCCACGGCATCCAGGCCACGCCTATCGTGGTCGATGGCGTGCTGTACTACGTGTCGGCGAACAACAACGTGTGGGCCGTCGATGCGGCGAGCGGGCGCACGCTGTGGCGCTACGAGCCGAAGCTCGACCCGCTGTCGAAGCAGACTTTCTATGCGGCCGCGAGCCGCGGCGTGACGGTGGGGCGCGGCAAGGTGTTCCTCGGCACGCTCGATGGGCGCTTCGTCGCGCTCGACCAGAAGACCGGCAAGGAGGTCTGGTCGACGCAGCTCACGGACCTCAAGTCGCAGTACGGGGCGCTCTTCTCGGCGCCGCCGCAGCTCGCCGGCGACGTCCTCTTCGGCGGCACGACCGGGGGTGACCAGCCGATCAGCGGCAAGATCCATGCGGTGAATGCCGACACCGGCAAGCCTGCCTGGACCTTCGAGATCCTGCGCGACGACCCCGAGAGCTGGCCGGGCGACTCGCGCCAGCGCGGCGGCGGCAGCGCGTGGATGCCGGGGACCTACGACCCGCGCACGGACACGATCTACATCGGCACCTCGAACGCCGCGCCGGACTACTTCAACGCCGACCGCAAGGGCGACAACAAGTGGACCGCGAGCCTGCTCGCGCTCGATCCGAAGACCGGCAAGCTGAAGTGGGCGCGGCAGGAGATCCCGCACGACTCCTGGGACTTCGACTCGGCCTACGAGGCGCTGATGGTGAAGGGCGCGGACGGCAAGGACGTGATCGTGCATCTGAACAAGAGCGGCTTCGTGTTCGTGATGGACAAGGACGACGGCAAGCTCGAGAACGTGTGGCAATTCGCGCAGCACGTGAACTGGGTGAAGGGCATCGAGCCGAAGACCGGGCGGCTGATCGACCCGGTGTATCCGGAGGAGGGCAAGCGCAAGCTGTTCTGCCCGAACCTCCTCGGCGCGCGCAGCTGGAACCACGGCGCGTTCAACCCGCAGACGGGGCTGTGGTATTCGCACGCGATGGAGGTGTGCAACGAGGTCGTCGCCGGGCGCGACGATCCGGCGAACCTCACCGCGATCTCCTCGCTGTCGCTCGGCATCGACGAGATCAAGCTCGTGCCGCCGCCGGCCGACAAGCCGCATGGGCGCCTGGATGCGCGCGATCCGCTGACGGGCAAGGTGAAGTGGAGCATCCGTTATGACATGCCGCCGCTCTCCAGCGTGCTGACCACGGCCGGCGGGCTGGTGTTCACGGGCGACATGGAAGGGCGCATCTACGCCTACGACGCCGACGACGGCAAGGAATTGTGGCGCTTCAACGCCGGCTCCGGGCTGCGTGGCGGGCCGGTGAGCTATGCGACCGGCGGGCGCCAGTACGTCGTCGTGCCGACGGGGCTGGGCTCGCATGCGCCGGGCTTCCTCGCCGGGGCCTATCCGCAGATCAAGGACTTGCCGGGCGGGGCGGCACTGATCGCCTTCACGGTGGATTGAGCGCGTCCCGTCCGCCTTGCCTTCTTCCTCCTTGGGCGGGTTTGCCTCCCGCCCATTTTCGCGGGGCGGCCGCAGGTCGCCGCCCCGTCCTTTCTGCACCCGTCTTGCCATGGATGGAACGATCATGCTTGTGCGCACGCTCTCCCTGTTGGGCCTTCTCGCGGGCTTGTCCTTCAATTGTGTCGCGGTCGGCCCCGCGGCCGTCGAACCGGCACGCGAGGCAGCGTCGGCCGGCGGCCCGGTCGCCGCGCCCTTCGATCTCGCCGATCCGGCGCGCATTGAGGCGGGCCGCAAGCGCTTCAACAAGACTTGCGCGGGCTACTGCCACGGTTTCGAGGGCGTCGGCGGACGCGCGCCGGATTTCAAGGGGCGCAAGGATCTGCCGGTGGCGCTGATGTTCGAGACGATCACGCACGGGCGCGTCGGCGCGGACGTCATGCCGCCGTGGGGCGCGGCGTTCAGCGCGGAGCAGATCTGGGAGCTGGTGGCCTACCTGCGGTTTCTCGGGACGCAGTCCTAGGTCGCTGGCATGGAGGACGGGGCCGGATGGCTGTCGACAAGGTCGACGTCAGCCGCCTCGGTGTCAGCTCACGTGCCGCAACTCCGCCGTGAGGCGATCCAGATTCTGCTCGTTGGCTTCGGTCACGAAGGCGGCGATGCGTTGCCGTTCTTCTGCCGTATCGAAGACCTGCCGCCAGCCGACCAGCGTCTGCTCGCCCTGTGCCGTGAGCGTGATGGTCAGTTCGAAGTGATGACCGGAAAAGTGTTCCAGGACGATCCGCTCCGGCGCGACGATTTCGGTGAAGACGCTCTCGTTCGTGTAGTTCGTGCCATCCGGGCCGTGCATCACGAATCGCCAGGCGCCGCCGGTGCGGAAGTCGAATTCGTCGAAGGTGTTGCTGAAGCCCTTGGGGCCCCACCAACGGGCAAGGTGCGACGGATTGCTGAACGCCTTGAAGACGCGCTCCCGCGAGGCATCGATCAGGCGCGAATGGACGAATTGGCGGTCGGCGGTGGAGCCGGTGCCGGGGGATCTCTCGTTCATCTGCAGTCTCCGGGGCGCATCCTCACGCGTCGAATTCCCGCCGGTTCGGGCTGACGATCTGCAGCCGCGCCATCTTGCGGTAGAACGTGGCGCGCGACATGCCGAGTTCGCGGGCGGTCACCGTGACTTGCCACTGATGTCGGCGCAATGCGGCGAGCATCAGGGCGCGGAGTTCCGCCTCGGCGTTCGACAGCGGCCGGCGCGGGGCCTCGGCGTGGCACGGCAGGCGCAGCGGCGGGGCGTCGTCGAAGGCGTCGGAGCGCGGCGACGCGGCGTGACCGCCGGGGCGAGCGCGGAACAGATCGGGCGGCAGATGCTCGAGTTCGACGGCGTCGCCGTCGGCGATCGCGCAGGCGTAGCGCATCGCGTGGCGCAACTGGCGGATGTTGCCCGGCCAGTCGTGGCGGGCCAGCGCGTCGAGCGTCGTCGCGGCGAGACGCAGGTCGGAACGCTCCATCGCCGCGGCTTCCTCGCGCGTGACCTTGTCGATCACGCTGCGGATGTCGTCGCGCTCACGCAGCGGGGGCAGCAGGAAGACCGCACCGTTGAGGCGGTAGTAGAGGTCTTCGCGGAAGCGCCCCTGCTGCACGAGTTCGGGCAGGTCCTGGTGGGTCGCACAGATCACGTGCAGGCGCACCGGCGTCGGCGATTCGGCGCCCAGCGGCAGCACTTCGCCTTCGGCGAGCACGCGCAGCAGCCGGCTTTGCAGTTGCAGCGGCATGTCGCCGATCTCGTCGAGGAAGAGCGTGCCGCCGTCGGACTGCAGGATCTTGCCGCGCACGCCCTTGCTGCGTGCGCCGGTGAAGGCGCCGTCACGATAGCCGAAAAGCTCGCTCTCGATCAGCGTCTCGGGGATCGCGGCGCAGTTGAGCGCGACGAAGGGCTTGTCGCGCCGCTCGCTGTAGTCGTGGATCGCGCGCGCGAAGGCTTCCTTGCCGGTGCCGGTCTCGCCCAGCAGCATGACCGGGATGTCGCGGTTGGCGACCTTCAGCGCGCGTTCGACGTTGCCGCGCAGGCGCGCGTCGTCGAGCGCGAGGTGCGAGAAGCCGGGGATCTGCGCGCGCACGCCGTCGTCGGCCGATTCGTCCTCGCTCGGCGACGGCGCGAGTCCGCTGCGGCTGCGCGTCGCCGGGGCGCGCAGGATCGCGAAGAGGCGTTCGCCGTTCGCGGTGACGCGCAACGGGAAGGCCTGTCCGGGGTGCGCGTGCGCGGCGGCGAGGATCTCGTTCGTCGTGCATTCGAAGAGGTCGTCGATGAAGGCCGGCGCAGGCCCGCCGTCGCCGTCGAGGAGTTCCAGCCGTGCGCGGCGGTTGCCGCCGACGATGTGGCCGCTGTCGTCGAAGGCGACGAGGTAGTCGGTCTGCACGCTGAGGTATTCGGCCAGCCGCCCGAGCTGCAGCACCCAGTAGGGGCGCAGGTTGTACCAGGCGAAGGCGTTCTCGATCTGCTGCGCGCGGTCGAGCACGAGGCGATAGACGAGGAGCTGGCTTTCGCGCTGCGCCGGGGCGTGCAGGGCGGTGGCGTCGAGCACGGCGACGGGGTGGTCGTCGGGGCCGAAGATCGGCACCGAGCTGCAGCTGAAGGCGATGTTGTGCGAACGGAAGTGCTCGTCGCGATGCACGAGCATCGGCTGGCCGTCCATCAGTGCCGTGCCGACGCCGCAGGTCCCTTCGAGCGCCTCCGACCAGCAGGTGCCGACGCGGAAGCCTTCCGCCTTGAATTCCTTGTCGAGTTCCGGGACGGTGCGGAAATCCACCGTCACGCCGTCGGCGTCGGTGAGCAGGACGCAGTAGTTCACCGGCCGCAGCTGCGCGTGCAGGCGGTCCATGCCTTCGCGCGCGATGCGCATGAAGGCGTCGATGCGGTCGCGATGCTCGCGCAGCTCCTGGGCGGTGACGACGCGCGGCGTGGTCGCGAGCGCCGGGTCGACCTGATGGGTACTGAGCGACCGCCGCCACGAGCGCGCGAGGCGCTCGAAAGTGCTGTCGCGTCCGAGCGGCAGGCCGCGTTCGACGACGTCGATCACGCGTCCGACGTGCTGGACGATCTCCTGAGGTCTCCTCATTGCCTTCCTCTCGTCTCCGGCGTCCCGCGCCGGATGTATTGGATAGAAGTGCTTTTTCCTTTGCTTTCAGCCTATTCCCGGACCGGCGTGAAATCAATGCGGACAGGTGTCTCACTCGCCTGAGACGGCTGTCCCGCGATTCCCGGGCCGGGTGTCTCAGCGGATGTGGCGGACGACGTGGATTTGGGGCCCCTCCGAAGTCGATCGCGGGGATCCGGTGCGACAGCATGTCTGCGGTTTCATCTGTCTTTTCATGTGCTTGCGTAGTGGTGCAGGCAGTCGGCGAGGCGTGTGGGCGGGGAGGTGGCACGCCCCGTGCGGAAGGAAGTCCAGGTCCGCGGCAATCGGTGCAGGCGCCGCGGCACTCGACACCTTCAACCAAGCGAGGAGCAATGATGAGCGAGACACTGAACCGCGAGAGCCTGCTCAAGGCTTACCGGATCATGCGTACGATCCGCGAGTTCGAGGAACGCGTGCATGCCGACTTCGCCACCGGCGAGATTCCCGGCTTCGTGCATCTCTATGCCGGCGAGGAAGCCTCGGCGACCGGCGTGTGCATGCACCTGAGCGGCGCCGACTACATCGCCAGCACCCACCGCGGCCACGGCCACTGCATCGCGAAGGGCGTGGATCCGGTCGGCATGATGGCCGAGATCTGGGGCAAGGCCACCGGCACCTGCAAGGGCAAGGGCGGCTCGATGCACATCGCGGACCTGTCGGTCGGCATGCTCGGCGCCAATGGCATCGTCGGCGGCGGTGGCCCGCTGATCTGCGGCACTGCGCTCGCTGCGAAGATCCGTGGCACGCAGGATGTCGGCGTGTGCTTCTTCGGCGACGGCGCGTCGAACCAGGGGACGATCTTCGAGGCGATGAACCTGGCGGCGGTGTGGAAGCTGCCGGCGATCTTCGTCGCGGAGAACAACGGCTACGCCGAGGCGACCTCGTCGAAGTACTCGGTGCCCTGCGAGAACATCGCCGACCGTGCGCCCGCCTTCGGCATGCCCGGCGTGATCGTCGACGGCTTCGACTTCTTCGCCGTGCACAAGGCGGCGGGCGAGGCGATCAGGCGCGCGCGCGAAGGCGGCGGTCCGACCCTGCTGGAGGTGAAGCTGTCGCGCTACTACGGCCACTTCGAGGGCGACCAGCAGACCTACCGCGCGCCCGGCGAAGTGCAGAAGTTGCGCGAGACGAAGGACTGCCTGCTGCAGTTCCGCCGCCGCGTCACCGCCGACGGCGAGATCACCAACGAGCAGCTCGATGCGATCGATCGCGAGGTGAAGACGCTGATCGACGACTCGGTCGTGCGCGCGAAGGCCGATCCCAAGCCCGCGCCGGCCGACCTGCTGACCGACGTCTACGTATCGTACTGAGTGACCTCGAAGAAATCGAAGGAGACATCCAAATGGCAAGAAAGATCACCTACCAGCAGGCCATCAACGAGGCGCTGGACCAGGAAATGGCGCGCGATCCGCGCGTCATCATCATGGGCGAGGACAACGCCGGTGGCGCCGGTGCTCCGGGCGAGGAGGATGCCTGGGGCGGCGTGCTGGGCGTCACGAAGGGCCTCTTCCACAAGTACCCGGGCCGCGTGCTCGACACCCCGATCTCCGAATCCGGCTACGTCGGGGCGGCGGTCGGCGCGGCCTGCAACGGACTGCGTCCGGTCGCCGAGTTGATGTTCGTCGATTTCATTGGCGTGTGCTTCGACCAGATCTACAACCAGGCGGCGAAATTCCGCTACATGTTCGGCGGCAAGGCCGAGACGCCGGTCGTGATCCGCGCGATGTACGGCGCGGGCTTCCGGGCGGCCGCGCAGCACTCGCAGTGCCTGTACAACATGTTCACGCACATCCCGGGGCTGAAGGTCGTCGTGCCGTCGAACCCGTACGACGCGAAGGGCCTGCTGATCCAGTCGATCCGCGACAACGACCCGGTGATCTTCCTCGAGCACAAGGTGTTGTACACGATGGAGGGCGAGGTGCCCGAGGAAAGCTACACCGTGCCCTTCGGCGAGGCCAACGTCGCGCGCGAGGGGGATGACGTGACCATCGTCGCCTTCGGACGCATGGTGAACCAGGCGCTCACCGCGGCCGCGGCGCTGCAGAACCAGGGCATCCACTGCGAAGTGATCGACCCGCGCACGACCTCGCCGCTCGACGAGGACACCATTCTCGAGAGCGTCGAGAAGACCGGGCGCCTCGTAATCGTCGATGAATCGACGCCCCGCTGCAGCATGGCCTCCGACATCGCCGGCATCGTCGCGCAGAAGGCTTTCGGCGCGCTCAAGGCGCCGATCGAGCAGGTCACCGCGCCGCACGTGCCCGTGCCCTTCAGCGACGCGCTGGAAGATCTTTACGTTCCGAGTCCGGCCCGCATCGAAGCGGCCGTCACCCGAGTCAAGGAGTACCGCTGATGTCCGCGATTCACAAGCTGACCATGCCCAAATGGGGCCTCTCGATGCAGGAGGGGAAGGTCAACGGCTGGTTGAAGGAGGTCGGCGACGCGATCGCCGTCGGTGACGAGATCGTCGAGGTCGAGAGCGAGAAGATCGCCGGCGCGGTGGAAGCCTCGGTCGCGGGCGTGCTGCGTCGGCAGCTCGCGTCGGCCGAGGATGTGCTGCCGGTCGGCGGGCTCCTCGGCGTCGTCGCGGATGCCGAAGTGCCCGACGCCGAGATCGACGCGGCCGTCGCGGACTTCCTCGCGAACTTTACGCCGGATTCGGGTGAAGACGAGGACGCCGGGCCGAAGCCCGAGAAGATCGAGGTTGGCGGCCGCAAGCTGCGCTACCTGAAACGTGGGGAGGGCGGCGAGCCGATGATCCTGGTTCACGGCTTCGGCGGCGACCTCAACAACTGGCTTTTCAACCACGAGGCGCTCGCGGCCGATCGCGCGGTGTACGCGCTCGACCTGCCAGGCCACGGCGAATCGGCGAAGCAAGTCGGCGACGGCTCGCTCGCGACGCTCGCCGCCGCGGTGACCGGATTCATGGAGGCGGTCGGAATCGAGTCGGCACACTTCGTCGGCCACTCCATGGGCGGCGCGGTGTCGCTCGCTGTCGCCCAGGCGGCGCCCGCGCGCGTGAAATCGCTGACGCTGATCGCGAGCGCCGCGCTCGGTGACGAGATCAACGGCGCCTACCTCGACGGCTTCGTCGCCGCGGGCGATCGCCGCGCGCTCAAGCCCGTGCTGACCGAGCTGTTCTCGGACGCCGGCCTCGTCACGCGCCAGCTCATCGACGACATGCTGAAGTACAAGCGCCTCGAAGGCGTCGATGCCGCGCTGCGCACGATCAGCGGCACGCTGTTCGGGAACGGCCGGCAGGCGACGGTGCTCGCCTCGGTGGCGGGCGGCCTTGGCAAGCCGGTGCTGGTGATCTGGGGCGAGAACGACCGGATCATCCCGGTCGCGCACGCGCGGGCCGCAGGCAAGGATGCGCTCGTCGAAGTGCTGGCGGGGCAGGGGCACATGGTGCAGATGGAGGCGGCGAACGAGGTGAACCGACTCGTCAAGCGCTTCCTCGGCTAGCAACTGGCGATCAAATTTATACAGCCCGTTCGGGTATGGTTCCTCCCCCTTCAAGGGGGAGGTTAGGAGGGGGATGGGTTTCGGCCGCGTCTGATGAACCCATCCCAACCCCAACCCGGGAGTCTCCGCTTCGCTCCGCCGCTCCGGCGGCGCAGAGCAGTGCTCTGCAAAACCCCGCCTTCGCCCCCTTGAAGGGAGGGAGGTCCAACTAATTGCTTTACGGGTAAATAAAGCCCGCGCGGACCGGGCGGACAACTTGCGGTCATCCACAGGAGAAATCCTCATGCAAACCACTCTCGTCGCCACCGGCGCGCGCGGCGCGGAAAAGCTCGCGCGCATCCCGGTCCGCATCGACCCGGCCGTCGCGTCCGAGCCGCGTCCCCCGTGGCTGCGCGCCCGCGATCCCGGCACGCCCGAAGTGCTGCGCCTGCAATCCGTGCTGCGCGAGCACAATCTCCATACGGTGTGTGAGGAGGCCGCCTGCCCGAACATCGGCGAATGCTTCGGCAATGGCACGGCGACCTTCATGATCCTCGGCAGCCTGTGCACGCGGCGCTGCCCCTACTGCGACGTCGCGCACGGCCGGCCGCTGCCGCCTGATCCGGACGAGCCGCGCGAGCTCGCGGCGGTCGTCGCCGCGATGCGCCTGCGCTACGTCGTGATCACCTCGGTCGATCGTGACGACCTGCGCGACGGCGGCGCCGGCCATTTCGCCGACTGCATCACCGCCGTCCGGGACGCGGTGCCCGGCATCCGCATCGAAATCCTGACGCCGGACTTCCGCGGCCGCGAGGCCGTCGCGCTCGACCGCCTCGCCGCGTCGCCCCCCGACGTCTTCAACCACAACATCGAGACCGTGCCGCGCCTCTTCCGTGCCGCACGCCCCGGCGGCGACTATGCCGGTTCGCTCGCGCTGATCCAGGCCGTGAAGCGCCGGCTGCCGCAGGTGCCGACGAAGTCCGGCCTGATGCTGGGCCTGGGCGAGACCGACGCCGAGGTGCTCGCGACGCTGCGCGACCTGCGCGCGCACGGCTGCGACATCGTCACGCTCGGCCAGTACCTGCGCCCGTCGAGCGCGCATCTGCCGGTGGACCGCTACGTGTCGCCGGCGGAGTTCGAACGCCTGCGCGATGCGGCGCTCGCGCTGGGTTTTGCCGAAGTCGCCGCGGGGCCGCTCGTGCGCTCGTCCTATCGCGCCGACGAGGTGGCGCGCGCAGCGACCGACAGAGCGGCGACATGAGCGCCATCGTCGTCAACGGCCGGCCGATGCCGATCCCGGCGGGCGGGCGCGTCGTCGACCTCGTCAACGCGCTCGGTCACGCGGGCAAGCGCATCGCGGTCGAGCTCAACGGCGACATCGTGCCGCGCGGACGCCATCACGAGATCGCGCTCAACGCCGGCGACCGCATCGAGATCGTCATCGCAGTCGGGGGAGGCTGAAGGATGCACGCAAAGGAACAGCACGCCTTGTCCGCGGGCGACGACCCGCTCGTGATCGGCGGTCGCGCCTATCGCTCGCGCCTGCTCGTCGGCACCGGCAAGTACCGCGACTTCGCGCACACGCGCGCGGCGCTCGACGCGAGTGGTGCCGAGATCGTCACCGTCGCAATCCGCCGCACCAACCTCGGACAGCATCCAGGCGAGCCGAATCTGCTCGACGTGCTGCCGCCGGACCGTTTCACGATCCTGCCCAACACCGCCGGCTGCTATACCGCCGAGGACGCCGTGCGCACGCTGCGCCTCGCGCGCGAACTCCTCGACGGTCACGATCTCGTCAAGCTCGAAGTGCTCGGCGACCGCGACACGCTGTACCCGAACATGCCCGAGACGCTGCGCGCGGCCGAGCGTCTCGTGCGGGACGGCTTCCGCGTGATGGTCTATTGCGCCGACGACCCGGTGCAGGCTCGCATCCTCGAGGAACTCGGCTGCGTCGCGATCATGCCGCTGGCGTCCCTGATCGGCTCCGGCATGGGCATCCTGAATCCGTGGAACCTGAATCTCATCATCGACCGCGCGAGAGTGCCGGTGATCGTCGACGCCGGCGTCGGCACCGCGTCCGACGCCGCGATCGCGATGGAACTGGGTTGCGACGGCGTGCTGATGAACACCGCGATCGCCGCCGCGGGCGATCCGGTCAGGATGGCCGATGCGATGGGCAAGGCGGTCGCCGCGGGCCGCGAGGCCTTCCTCGCCGGCCGCATGCCGCGCAAGTTCTACGGCGCGTCGCCCAGTTCGCCAACGAGCGGCCTCATCGGGCGCGCCGACGGGGGCGCCGGCTGAACCGGCCGCCTCCGGCCGGGCGCGGCCTCACGCCATCCCGAACCCCAGCAGCGCGGCGATGCCCAGCACGGCGAAGATCGACGCCGCCACGCCGTGGATCAGCCGCACCGGCAGGCGCTGCGCGATGCCGTTGCCCGCGAGCACGGCCGGCACGTTCGCGATCATCATCCCCAGCGTCGTGCCGGTGACCACCGCGGCGAAGGCGCCGTACTGCGCCGCCAGCGCGACGGTGGCGATCTGTGTCTTGTCGCCCATCTCGGCGAGGAAGAAGGCGACGACGGTGGTCGCGAACACGCCGAACTTCGGCACCGTGATCTCGTCCTCGTCGAGTTTGTCCGGGATCATCATCCACACCGCCATCGCGATGAACGAAAGGCCCAGCACCCAGCGCAGCACGTCGGGTCCGAGCACCGTCGTGACCCAGGTGCCGACTGCACCGGCGAAGGCGTGGTTCGCGATCGTCGCGACGAAGATGCCGGCGATGATCGGCCACGGCTTGCGGAAGCGCGCAGCAAGCATGAAGGCGAGCAACTGCGTCTTGTCGCCGATTTCAGCGAGCGCGACGATGCCGGTGGATACGGAAAAAGCTTCGAGAGGCAGGTTCATCAGGTTCTCCGGGCCGGCGCATGACCGATGACCGCACGCCTCCCCGGCCCGAACAATCGGAGAGCATGCGGTCAAAAGTCTCGCCAGGTCCGAGGACTGAACACGCCATGCCCGGACGGGCAAGTTTGTTGACGTGGTCCCTCCGATGGGTTCGGAGGCGGCTACTCCCTAATGACGGCGCGGATTGTAACCGCTGGCCGGTGGCAAAGGGAAGGGTGGGGAGAAGATCGTGCTAAAGATTCGCGGATTGCGGCCGAAGATCTTTGCATGGAGGATCCGGCCATCGCCGGGTCTGTTTGTGAATCCCGACGAATTTCCGTTCGGGCTGAGCCCTTCGACAGGCTCGGGGCGAACGGGGGTACCTGACCGTAAGGTCGATGCGTTGCGTTGTCCGTCTTCCTGCCCGCCATGATCGTTCGCCTTCCCGTCCGCTACGCACTGCTCGCGGCCCTGCTGCTGCCGGGCCTCGTCTCGGCCGAGCAGACCTGGGACATGGTCGTGCGCGATCGTGAGCGCACGGTCGAGATCGACCGTTCCAGCGTGATCCAGTCCGACGGTGGGCAGAAGGTCGCGTGGGCGCGCATCGTGCTCTCGCCCGAGCGTGCCGCGATCGAGGGCTACGCTTCGGTGAAGGCGATGAACCGCTACGACTGCTACAACCGTAGTTTCTTCACCCTCAAACGCGTCTATCTGGACGAACGCCACGTGGTCCTCCGCGAGGAGGGCGGTCTCGACGAGAGCCCGGTGCTCGCGGCACGCAACAGCGTGGACGAGCGCCTATGGCAGGAAGTGTGCAAACCGCCTTCGGTCTCCGATCTCAAGAAAATTGCGCGCGACGTGACGGCGATCGCCGAGGCCGCGAATGCCGACGCGGGCATCACCCCACTGGTGCCGCTCAGCCGTTCGGCGGCCGTGCCGGCCGATACCCCGGCGCGCGAGACCGAGCGCATCGCGCGCCACGCGCGGAGCCGGGCGCCGGCGACCGAGACCAAAACCGCGTCCGCGGAATCCTCGCCACCTGCGAAGCACGCGCCGTCGTCGCGACGCAACGCGGCACCTGCCAGCGAGGCCGTCGCTGCCCTCGCGCCCACGGCATCGCGGCCGCCGCTTGCCCCCGACTTTGCATTTCGGCGTCCCGAGTGGAGCTACGAAGGCGACACCGGCCCCGACAAATGGTCGGCGCTGCGCCCGGAGTGGGCCGTCTGCGCGCAGGGCAAGCGCCAGTCGCCGATCGACCTGCGCAACGGCATCAAGGTTGACCTAGAAGCGCCGCGCTTCGACTACCGCGAAACCGGCTTCCGTATCGCCGACACCGGCCGCACGCTGCGCGTGCACGTCGGAGCCGGCATGGGCGTGGTGCTGCGCGGCCAGCGCTACGAGCTGGAATCCTTCGAATTCCACCGCCCCTCCGTCGAGCGCATCGGCGGCCAGGCCTCCGACATGGTCGTCCATTTCCATCACCGCAACGCCGCCGGCCACATCGCGATCGTCGCCGTACTGCTCGAAAGCGGCGAACGCCCGCATCCGCTGATCCAGACCCTGTGGAACAACCTGCCGCTCGAGCGCGGCACGGACTACACGCCGACGGTCACGATAGACCCCGCCCAGTTGCTGCCTGCAAGCGCGTCGCATTACCTCTTCATGGGCTCGCTCGAATCCCCGCCCTGCACCGAAGGCGTGCTGTGGGCGGTGATGAAGGAACCGCTATACCTCTCGCCCGAGCAACTCGCGATCTTCGCCCGCCTCTATGCGCGCAACGGGCGCCCGATCCAGCCGCACAACGGCCGGCTGATTCTCGAGTCGCGCTGACGGGCGAG
Organism: Aromatoleum evansii; assembly: GCF_045689615.1. Lineage (NCBI taxonomy): Bacteria > Pseudomonadati > Pseudomonadota > Betaproteobacteria > Rhodocyclales > Rhodocyclaceae > Aromatoleum > Aromatoleum evansii. Next base: position 4,572,648 of record NZ_CP141259.1, on the reverse strand, counting down.
CACGGCGGTCGCGCCAGCCCGGTAGGTGGCGTCGCGCACCCCGCAGCGCGTGCGGTCGTGGGGACGCTCCCGGATCTGCTGATCGCTCAACCGATCGCTCAACCGATCGCTCGTGCGATCAACGTGACCGGCAGCGCGACGCTGCGGCCCAGGAGGTCGAGCACTTCGCCTTGCAGGCGATTCCAGCGCACACCGGGCGTCACGATCGGCTCGCCTTCGAGATCAGGATCGCAGTGCATCTCGGTCCAGCCGGTGTAGTTCTTCACTTCGGGGATTTTCCGGGGGAGGTTCTGGAATTCGGGCAGGCGATCGAAAACGTGTGTGGGGAGTTCGTTGACGGGATCGATGACGTTCCGCCCCCAGCCTTCGCCGAAGGGCTTTGAGGTCATGAACAGGCGGCCGTCCTTGGTTTCGATGAAGGCCTGTTGATTGACGACGGTGATGGCGGAGATATTCTCGGCCCCGAAATAACGTGTGCCGACCCACGACCCTTCCTCAAAGGTCTTGCCATAGTCCTTGGAGACGGCAAAACCGGAAACATCCGAATACGGCATGAAGATGAAATCCCCGTCATTGTCGGCGTGGACAATACGCGGAAGGAACAGTCGGGCGAATTGATCCATATAGGAACTACGGATGCCGCGCTTTATATCGACGTAGTAAACCGCCCCTTCGCAGGCGTAGCCGACGATCTCAAGGTGGCGATGGTCGTCGAAGCGATAAATAACTTGAGTGGCTGGCTTTCGGGGCGGTTGCGCGTGGTTCGATGGCAATATGGGAACCAGACCGCCAAGCGCGAGGGCCGCGGCAGATAGCTGTGCGGCGCGTCTGAGCTTGCCGCGGGCGAGCCGGGCACAGCCCGCGGCAAGTAACAGGGTCCAGGCAGAAATGAGCCAGAGTAGCGGAGTACTCATTTTGAGTTCCCTATTGTCCGTGCACGACGGGGAAGGCAGCGGGCTTATTTCGGGAGACCCTGTGTAGGTGATCTACGGTCTGCCGTTCGCGCTGCAGATCGCGCATCCGCTCCTCCCATTCGCGCTGAGGCCATTTGTGGCGTTCGCTTTGTAGACGGGCGATGCGCTCGTCAATCTTCTGCAACTCCTGGAAATAGTGTTCCGTGGCGGTACGCTCATTCACGATGCCTGACATTATGGGAGGCCTGTTCATCTGCTTCTTGATGCCATCCGGCAAGAGACCGCGAGCGTAATATTCGTGGTCTTCCTTTGCCTGGCTGAACCGCCAGTCCGCCTGCCGCAGCAACTCCTGCCAGAATGCCCCGCCGTCTACCTTGGTCTCGTCATAGCTACGGCAGCGCCCGATGGCCAGATCGAAGGCCGCTGCGCAGCGAGCGGCGTTGTCGTCCAGGACGATGGCGGAGTGATTCGAGATTTCGGTTTCGGTATTGCGCGCCTTGGCGCGCAGCTCGTCTGAAGTCATGGCGCGCGTAATACGCAGATTGCCGTCCGACGTCTTTACCGCGCGGACGATTTGCCAGCGCTTGCCTTGCGCGTCGAAAGCCGCCTCGACGGCCGCGAGGTCGCTCGGCGGGAGTTCCAGGATTTGGCCGGGTCGCAACGGGGGGGCGTTCGGGCGCGGATCGGGCATCGGGCGGGGGTCAGTAATCAGATTGTTGCCAGTTTCGGCGGCCGCAGCCGCGAAAACGTCCCAGTCGGAGGGGCCGAGCGTTGTGCAGCCGGCCGGCAGGGCGAACGTATAGCCGAGATCCGGAAGTGCCGGGGCGTTGATGTTGCGCGGGGCGCCGGTAGGAATATCGGCGTTGGTGGCTACCGGCTTGGCCCCCTTGCGCTGCAGATCCGGCAGATCGATCCGTCCCGGCGGGGCGTGAAGCGGGCGGCCATGCAGGAAGGCGCGCTGCGCGAAGGCGGGGCCGAGCCGTTCGGCGACCCCCGGGGGGACTCCCTGCCAGCCGATGCCCTGAACGTTCCGCAGCGACACGGTCATGTCGTGTGGGCAGAAGTAGTTGAATACCTTGCCGTGGTTGTCGCGCATGTGGGCGACGATCGAGGCGGCGTCGCGGCTGGCGATGCCGCTTGCGGCGAGTTGCGTGGCGGCAGGGCCGGGCATGCGCTGCGCGTCGATGAGCCGGCACAGATTGGCGAGGGTCTCCGTGCGTGCGCGCTGCGACTGCTGCGGGCCGAAGGACTGCATCCCCTCGAGGCGGGGCGTCTCCAGGCTGTAGGGCGAATGATTGAGGATCAGGCAATCGGCGGGGCGTCTCGCCGGAGTCGCCTGCGTCACGAGGAAATTGGCGAGCAGCGCCACCAGCGTGCCCTGACTGTGGGCGACGATGTTGATGGAATCGTTCTCTGTCTGCTGCTCACCACGAATCTTAGCGACAAGGTTTGCCAGTCGTTGCGCTGCGTGGACGAAGTAGATGCGGTGCGGATTCTCATACACGGGGTGGCTGAGATCCTCGCCAACATGGCGGGAGGCCCAGCGGGCGAGGCCGAGAATGTCGCCGCCCGGCCCCCACATATCGATGAGGGTGGTCGTGGCGTTGGCGAAGACTCCGCCGTTCTTGGCGAAGTGCTCGTCGAGGCGGTTGTTGAAGCAATCGACATTTTCGAAGCCGCGCTTCGGATCGCTCTTGCCGTCGATGTAGTATGCGTCGTAGGGTGCTTCGGCGCCCGCCGGACCGCGGCGATTGAGCTCTTCGCGATAACGCGCCTGGTCGGCGTCGTAGGTCACCTTGTCCACCGGCCGGTAACCCCAGTAGAACGGGATGATGGGGTTGTAGCCTTGTGCGTCGGCACGGCGCTGGTAACTTGCGATGCGGTTGTCCTTGCAGGCTTTGGGGATGTCCCAGTCTCCCGGGGTAAGATCCTTGCGCCCGAGGCGGATATTGAGTCCCGCGCATAAGCCGCGTGCCTGAGTGGCATAGGCTTCGCCGATGTCATTGACTCCGTGTACCAGAATGACGACGCCGGGCATGGGGCGAGGCATCCGGACGCGCGCCTCGGCCGCGGCGGCCTTCGGGACCGTGGTGGCTGTGCGCACTACGTCGCCGTTGCGGCGAGCTTCTTCGATGCGTCGATTGGGCGAGTAATTCTTCATGGCGGGGCGGGTTCAGGCAGAAGCGGAGGTGTCTTCAGGTAGGATTTCGATGGCGATATGCTGGAAGTGGGCGGCATCGGCAGTGTCGGCGTAACCTTGCGCATCGGTCCGCCCTTCGATTACGCGGCCGTCCTCCAGAGTCATGCGGAACCGGCGATTGACGATCGGATCGTCGCTGCCGTCCCAGGTCAGGGCCGGACGGCGGTGGAAGGCGTCCGGCGGCATGAAGGCCGGGGCGTCGTAACTCAGGCTAGTCGGTCCCCCAAAACTCTTCTTCGACGCATGCACCGTGATCGTCCCGGGGCACGCCACAGTGATGCCGCCGTCGATCGTGATGCTGGCGCCGCCTTCCACGCTCAACACGATCTTCTTCGCCGCGGCGAAGTCGATGTTCGCGCCGGCGCTGACGAGCTTCATTCCGTCGCGGGCGAGGAGCTTGAGTTCGTCGCTTTGCGCCTGCAGCGCGATGTCGTCCCTGGCGGCGATGAGGCGGATGCCGGTGTGGTCGTCGCCGGGCCGGATGGCGCCGGCGACGAGGCCGATCGCCTGGCCGGCGTGGACGCGCGCGGCTCCGGCCACGGCGAGGTTCGTGTCGGCGCCGCTCATGAGGGTGGCCGTGTCGCCGGCGGCGATCTGAACGCTCTGGCCGGCGACCAGGCCGATGCCGGCACGGGCGGCCTGAAGGATCGCGGGGGCGGTGAGGTGGGGGATGCGGTGGCCGGTGACGGCGGTGTTGCCGGCATCCGCGTCGGCGATGGCCTCGGCCGGATCGCGCTCCGAGACCATCCCAGCAGCGATCCGGCGCAACGCCTCGAGGGGTGGGTGGTCCGGGGCGGCGGCGCTGGCGCGGGCAGCGGTGCTGCCGATTGCTGCCGCGAGTTTGACGGTCTGGTGTGTCGCGGCCGCGTGCGACAGGGTGTCGGCGAGCGTGCAGGCTTGTTTGAGCAACGCCATGCCGGGAGCGAAATCGCCGGCCGGTTCGCCCGCGTGACGCGCGGGCCAGGTGCTCATGACGATGCCGCGGCCCGCACGTAGCGCCCCCCAGGCGTCCGTGCGCAGCTCGGCGCCGGTGCCGCGGAACGATCCGCGGTAGTTGCCGGTCTGGTGGATGAGGTGGCCGAGGTTGAGCTCCGAGGCATGCTGCGTCGACTTGAGCTGTACGCGCAATTGCTGGTCGCTGTCGTCGAAGACGAGCTGGTTGTGACCCGCATTGGGGCCGTGGGCGCCGAATTCCCTGGTCTTGAAGCCGCTCAGCGCGTCCGCGTGGCGGTGGCTCGCCGCCGCGGCGCCGTGCCAGGCGGGGCTGCTGCCTCCAGCGAGGTTGCCCTGTCCGGCCGGGTGGTGGTCGGTCGCGCCGTCGAACACGCCGGTGTCGGAGGCCGGCCCGGGGCGGCCGCCCGGCGTGGGGGCGACGCCGCCTTCGCCGCGGCCGTTGTAGAGCGCGCCGAGCACGACGGGGCGGTCGATGTCGCCGCCGAGGAAGCCCACCAGCACTTCCTGGCCGATGCGCGGCAGCCACTGCCAGCCCATGCCCGCGCCGGCCTGCCGGCTGGCGACGCGCACCCAGCAGCTCGAACGGTCGTCCGGGGTGTCGCCCGCCTGCCAGTGAAAGCGCACCTTGATGCGGCCGAGCGCATCGCACCACAGCTCGTCGGCGCCGTTGGGCACGTTCTCGCCCTGCGGGCCGACGACGATGGCGCTCATCGGACCGGGCGCGGTGGGCCGCGGGTTGATGCGCAGGCCAGTGTCGTCGGCGAGCGCCGGGCGCCACGGCCGCTCCGCGCGCAGCGCGTCGAAGGCGTTGCCGTAGCCGCGGCTGCGCGCGAGGTCAATGAGGGCGGCGGGGAGTTCCGACGGGGCCTTCACCGGCTCGAGCGTGTCGCCGGTCGCGAGCGCGGCGTCGTCCTCGTCTGCATCGCCTTGTGCCAGCCGCGCCGCGATCGCGTCGATGCGCTCGGCGTCGAGGTTGTTGATGCCGACGTGCAGGACGTCGAGCACGGCGTAGCGTTCGCCGGCGGGGGCGGGCGCTGCCGCGGGGTCGAGCGGCAGCCCATTCACCGCGACGAAGCAGCCGGGGCGCAGGCTGCGCACGGTGCCGCGGCCGAGGCAGGTGCTCGCGCGCGCCTCCGCGGCCTCCATCGCGAGGCGCTGGTAGCGCTCGGCTTCGGCCACGCTCGCATGGGCGTACTGGCCGGCGAAGTCGTAGTGCTCGAGCGGTGGCAGGTCGGCACTGCCGACGCGATGCGCCGTCGGCACGCTCGCCGCGATCGAGCGCTTGGCGCGGTAGTCGTAGCCGAGCACGGTGCCGAGGGTGGGTGCGAGGCGGTGCTGCGCGCCGAAGGCGACGATGCTGTCCTGGTCTTCCTGCGAATCGGCGCGGTGGAAGCGGATGCCGCGACCGCCGAGCGCGTGCGCCGAGAGAGGGTCTTCCGGGAAGCGCGTGCTGTCGGCGAAGAGGCGCATGCGGTGGCGCGCCGGGGCGTCCGCATCCTCCTCGATGCACCAGCCCAGGCCTTCCTCGGCGAGCAGGCGCGACACGAAGGCGTAGTCGGATTCGCGGTATTGCACGCAGTAGCTGCGCGGGCGGGCGCTCGCGAGGAAAGGGGCGACGTCCTCGTGCCAGTGCCACGCGGCGTGTTCGCGGTAGTCGGCGAACACGGCGTCGAGGATCTCGGGGACGGACTTGTCCTGGAACACGCGGTTGTGGCGACCGCGCGTGAGAAGCCAGGTCCACGGCACCACGGTGAGCCGGTAGCGGCTCCAGCCGCCGTCGCTGCCGATATGCGCGGCGGCCCGCACGAGGCCCGAACGTTCGCTGCGACTGCCGTCGGAGAGCGCGGTGCGCAGCGTCATCGCCTGTCCGAGCAGGGGCTCGAGGGCGAGGAAGGCATCTTGCGACAGGGCGTCGATGTGGAACTCGAAGCCGCCCGACAGGCTTTCGCGTCCCCACCAGGCTTCGACCGCGAGCGGCGGGCCGTCCGTGTGCCAGTGCAGGTCGTACAGGCGGGAGTGGGCGGCGAGCGGGTGCATGTCGTCGAGCGTGAAGTCGGTGGAGGTTTGAAAAGACCAAAAGCATAACATTTTGACATGTCGCGCGTGTTCGATGTGGTAATGGACGCTAGCGACCGAACGCGTGCCCGTCAGCGTCGCGGCAATGAGATGAATCCGGCGCACCTTGTATTTGCTCGCGAGACAGCCTAAATTACTGACCGGTTAGTCATTAAGTCGGCGCCGCGCGCCGGTTTCCCGCCCCCATGTCCGACTCCATCCGCCCGCCCGCACGCCAACGCCGCAAGGAGGCGCGTCCGCAGGAACTCACCGCTGCCGCGCTGTCGCTCTTCGTCGAGAAGGGTTTCGCCGCGACGCGGCTCGATGACATCGCCGAGCGCGCAGGCGTCTCCAAGGGCACCCTGTACCTCTACTTCGAAAGCAAGGACGCGCTGTTCAAGGCCGTGATCCAGGAAGGCATCGTCTCCGCGCTGCATGCGGGCGAGGCGCTATTCGATGAGTACGACGATCCGCTGGAACTGCTGCGCACCATCCTGCAGGGCTGGTGGGAACGCATCGGCAATACCGAACTGGGTGGCATCCCGAAGCTGATGATGTCCGAAGCGCGCAATTTCCCCGACGTTGCCGCCTACTACCAGCAGGAAGTCCTGCAGCGCGGCACCGCGTTGCTGCGCAAGGCCGTCATGCGCGGCATCGAGCGCGGCGTGTTCCGGCAGGTCGACACCGACGCGATCTGCAGCGTCCTGATCGCGCCGCTCGTCTACCGGGCGATGTGGCGACAGTCCTTCGGCCCTGCCTGCGGACAGGAAACCGATACGGCGCAGTACCTGCGCACCTATTTCGACCTGATCCTGAACGGCCTCCTGACCGGGGCGCCCGGGGGAACTGCACGATGAAGACAATACTGACGAGCACCGTCCTGCTTACCCTGCTTGCCGGATGCTCCGGCCCCGCACCGGTCGACAAGCCTCCGCGCGCCGTCCTGGTGCGCACCATCGGGACTGCCGCCTCGGAGCCGCAACTGCGCGTCTATACCGGCGAGGTGCGCGCGCGCCATGAGGCCGACATCGGCTTTCGCATCGGCGGCAAGCTGATCGAGCGCAGCGTGGACGCCGGCGCGCGCGTGCGCTCAGGGCAGGTGCTCGCCCGCCTCGATCCGCAGGACGTGAAGCTCGCCGAGCAGGCCGCAGCGGCGCAGGTGTCGGCGGCGGAGGCAGATGTGGCGCTGGCCCGCGCGGAATTCGAGCGAGTGCAGAATCTGCACGCACGCAACTTCATCAGCGCCTCCGCGCTGGACAGCCGACGCACCGCCCTGCAGGCCGCCGAAGCGCGTCTGCGCCAGGTCCGCGCGCAACTCGCCGCGGCAGGCAACCAGGCCGGTTACGCCGCCCTGACGGTTGCCGACGAGGGGGTGGTTACAGCGGTCATTGCGGAAGCCGGGCAGGTGGTCGCGGCGGGCCAGCCCGTGCTGCGCGTCGCGCGCCCCGGCGAACGCGAGGTGTTGATCCACGTGCCGGAAAGCCGCATCGCGGAACTGCGGCCGGGTTTGCCCGCCGCCGCGCGCGCCTGGGCGAACCCTGCACATGCCTATGTGGCTGCGGTGCGCGAGATCGCCCCCGCGGCCGACGCGGCGACCCGCTCCTACGCCGTGCGCGTCAGCGTGGTCGGTGCAGATGATGCGCTGCCGCTCGGTGCCACGGCGAGCGTTGCGTTTGCGCAGTCCCCCGATGCGGCGCAGGCGATCCTGCCATTGACCGCGGTGACCCGCATGGATGGACGCGCAACCGTCTGGGTCGTCGACGAGGCTTCGAAACTCGTCCCGCACGCCGTGGACACGGGGGCGTTCCGCGAAGACGGCGTCGTGGTCGCAAGCGGCCTGCCAGCCGGTGCGCGCGTGGTGGTCACGGGCGTGCATCGCCTCGTCGCGGGCGAAGTGGTGCGCGCGGTCGATGAAGCCGCCCCGGTCGCGCTGGATGCTCGCAAATGACGACCCCGCGCGATTTCCACGAAGGGCGATTCAACATCTCCGCCTGGGGCCTGCGCCACCAGACCCTGGTGCTCTACTTCATGGCCGTGCTCGCCGTGATCGGGCTGTATTCCTACTCGCGCCTGGGGCAGTCGGAGGATCCGCCCTTCACCTTCAAGGTGATGGTGATCCGCACCGAGTGGCCCGGCACCACCGCCGAGGAGGTCGCGCGCCAGGTCACCGACAAGATCGAGAAGAAGCTGCAGGAAGTCGCCCAGGTCGACGTGCTGCGCAGCTTCTCGCGTCCCGGCGAGTCGATGGTGTTCTTCGTTGCAAAGGATTCGACCCCGCCGCGCGAGATGCCCGAAGTCTGGTATCAGGTGCGCAAGAAGGTCGGCGACATCCGCCACACCCTGCCGCAGGGCATCGTCGGCCCGACCTTCAATGACGAATTCGGCGACACCTACGGCAACATCTTCGCGCTGGTCGGCGAGGGGCTCGACTATGCCGAACTCAAGCGCTACGCCGAGGCGATTCGCAGCGAACTGCTGCGCGTGCCGGACGTCGCCAAGGTGAGCTTCTTCGGCGAGCAGCCCGAACGCATATATATCGAACTCTCGAACACCAAGCTCGCGACCTTCGGCCTCTCGGTGCGCGACATTGCCGGCGCACTCGCCGGCCAGAACGCGACCACCGGTGCCGGCTTCTTCGATACCGCCGACGAGCGCGTGTGGCTGCGCCCGAGCGGTGCCTTCGAGGATCTCGATGCCATCCGCGACACCGTCATCCGCGCCCAGGGGCGCAGCTTCCGTCTCGGCGACGTCGCCGAGGTGCGCCGCGGCTTCGCAGATCCGCCGCGCGAGCGCATGCGCTTCAGGGGCGAGGACGCGCTCGGCATCGGCGTGTCGATGCGCGCCGGCGGCGACATCATCGCGCTCGGCCGCCACCTCGACGAGGCTACCGCCCGCATCGACGCCCAGCTCCCCGTCGGCGTGCGCCTCGAGCGCGTCGCCGACCAGCCGCGCGCGGTCGCGCGCTCGGTCGGCGAGTTCGTCCGCGTGCTCGCAGAGGCGGTCGTCATCGTCATGGCGGTGAGCCTGCTCTCGCTCGGCCTGCGCACCGGCGTCGTCGTGCTCGTGATCATTCCGGTCGTGCTCGCGATCACCTTCCTCTTCATGAACCTTCTGGGCATCGGCTTGCACAAGATTTCGCTCGGTGCCCTGATCCTCGCGCTGGGCCTGCTCGTCGACGATGCGATCATCGCGGTCGAGATGATGGCCACAAAGATGGAACAGGGCTGGGAGCGCGCAAAGGCCGCGAGTGCTGCCTACGTCTCCACCGCGATGCCCATGCTCTCCGGCACGCTCGTGACCGCGGCGGGCTTCCTGCCGATCGCGACCGCGGCGTCGGCAACGGGCGAATACACGCGCTCCATCTTCCAGGTCACGGTCATCGCGCTGCTGGTGTCCTGGATCGCGGCGGTGCTGTTCGTACCCTGGCTCGGCTACCACATCCTGCCCGACTTCCGTGCGCAGCGCGGCAAGCAGTCAGTGTTCGCGCGTCTCCTCGGTCGCCTGTCGCCGCGGCTCGGAGCGAAACTCGCCGAGCGCGACGCCCGCGCCCACGAGCTGCACGACGAATACGCCATCTACCACACGGCCTTCTATACGCGCCTGCGTGCCCTCGTCGATGCCTGCGTCGCCCATCGCTGGCTCGTGATCCTCGTGACCCTGTTCGTCTTCGCCGGCTCGCTGTTCGTGTTCGCCCGCTTCGTGCCGCAGCAGTTCTTCCCGGAATCCACTCGCCCGGAACTGCTCGTCGACCTGCGCCTGCCCGAAGGCGCCTCGCATCAGGCCACAGAACGCGCGGTCAGGCGCCTGGAAACCTTCCTCGATGCGCAAACCGGCATCGAGAACTACGTCGCCTGGGTCGGTGGCGGCAGCCCGCGCTTCTACCTTCCGCTCGACCAGCAGCTGCCGCAGACCAGCTTCGCCCAATTCGTGATCCTCACCGAAGGCCCTGAGGCGCGCGAGGCCCTGCGCGCGAAACTGATCGGGCTATTCGAGCAGGCCCCGGCCGAGCTCATCGGTGTCGTCAATCGGCTCGAAAACGGCCCGCCGGTCGGTTTTCCCGTCCAGTACCGCGTCAGCGGCCAGGATCTCGACGAACTGCGGCGCATCGCCCACGAGGTCGCCGCGAAGATGCGCGCCCACCCGCAGCTCTCCAACGTGCATCTCGACTGGGAAGAGCCGTCCAAGCGCGTGCGTCTCAAGGTCGATCAGGACAAGGCGCGCCTCCTCGGCCTCACGACGCAGGACGTCGCGACCCTGCTCAACACCTCGGTGCAAGGCTTTGCCGTCACCCAGTTCCGCGAAGGCACCGAAACGATCGACGTGATGCTGCGCGGTGCCGAATCCGAGCGCGTGCATCTGGGCCTGCTGCCGGACCTCGCAATCCCCGTCGGCGGCGGCCGCAGCGTGTCGCTCGCCCAGGTCGCAACGGCCGAATACGGATTCGAGCAGGGCGTTGTCTGGCGCCGTAACCGCATCCCTACCGTCACGGTGCGCGCCAACCTGTACGGCGGCGTGCAACCTGCCGTCGTCGTTGCCGATCTCGCCCCGCAGATGGCGTCCATCGAAGCCGCGCTGCCGCTGGGCTGCCGCGTCGAGGTCGGCGGAGCCGTCGAGGAGAGCGCCAAGGGCGGCACGTCTGTCGCCGCGGGCATGCCGCTCTTCCTCATCGCCGTGCTCACGGTGCTCATGCTGCAGTTGCAGAGCTTCTCGCTCGTCGCAATGGTGGTGCTCACTGCGCCGTTGGGGTTGATCGGCGTGACCGCCTTCCTGCTCGCCTTCGGCAAGCCCTTCGGCTTCGTCGCGATGCTCGGCACGATCGCGCTCTCAGGCATGATCATGCGCAACTCCGTGATCCTGGTCGACCAGATCCGGCAGGACCGCGAACACGGCCGCAGCGCGTGGGACGCCATCGTCGAATCGACCGTGCGGCGCTTCCGCCCCATCATGCTCACCGCCGCCGCGGCGATCCTCGCGATGATCCCGCTCTCGCGCAGCGCCTTCTTCGGCCCCATGGCAGTCGCCATCATGGGCGGCCTCACCGTCGCCACCGTGCTGACCCTGATCTTCCTGCCCGCGCTGTATGCGGCGTGGTACCGCGTGCGCCGTCCCATGTGAGGCCATGTGGAAACCTTCCTTATGGAAACCTTCGCTGTGGGAGCGGCTTCAGCCGCGAATGGGCTTTCCGACATGGCATAGTCCCGATTCGCGGCTGAAGCCGCTCCCACAAGGCCGTCTTCCCCCGCCCCGCTTGCGATTCCCTTGCGAATGCATCGCGCCCCAGTGCAGCAAGTACGCTAAAATGCACAAGTTTACTTATCGCGCACTAAATTAGCGTGTGCTAATATTTGCACAGGAAGCCAATGCCATGAACTTCGAACGCGCCCGCTTCAACATGGTCGAGCAGCAGATCCGCCCCTGGGATGTGCTGGATATGGACGTTCTCGACCTCCTGATGACGGTCAAGCGCGAGGAATTCGTTCCTCCCGCCCACAAGACGCTTGCCTTCGCGGACGTCGAGATTCCCATCGGCTGCGGCCAGACCATGCTCAAGCCCGTCATCGAGGGCCGCATCCTGCAGGCGCTGCCGCTCAAGCGTTCCGACTCCGTGCTCGAGATCGGCACCGGCTCCGGCTACTTCGCAGCGCTGCTTGCCGCGCGCACCGACTGGGTCCGCTCGATCGAGATCGAGCCCGAACTCGCCCGCTTCGCGACCGACAACCTCAATCGCGCGGGTGTCGAGAACGTCATCGTCGAGGAAGGCGACGCCGCGCGTGGCTGGAGCAGCCGCGCGCCCTACGACGTCATCGTCGTCACGGGCGGCCTGCCGATGATGCCGCAGAGCCTGCTCGACCAGCTCAAGGTTGGCGGCCGCATGTTCGCCTTCGTCGGCGAGGCGCCCGTCATGGAAGCCCGCCTCATCACCCGCGTCTCGGAAGACCAGTACCAGACCGAAGACGTGTTCGAAACCGTCGTCCCGATGCTGAAGAACGCCCAGCGCAAGGACGAATTCCGCTTCTGAGGAACCCCCGCATGCGACAGATCACCGCCACCGAACTCGCCGAACGGCTCGCGTCCCCCCAGGGCGACAAGCCATTCCTGCTCGACGTGCGCGAGCCGATCGAGTTCGAGATCTGTCGCATCGAAGGCTCCCTGCTGATGCCGATGGCCTCCGTGCCGGCGCGCCAGACCGAACTCGATCCCGACGACGAGATCGTCGTCATCTGCCACCACGGTGGCCGCAGCGCGCAGGTGTGCATGTTTCTCGAGCGTCAGGGCTTCTCCCGAGTCATCAATCTTGCCGGCGGGGTCGCCGCCTGGGCTGCCCAGGTCGACCCGACCATGCCGCAGTACTGACCTTACAGCGAATTGAGCACGGAGAAGTCAATGAAGCGCGCAATCGCCCTGAGTCTCGTCACCTTCTTTTCGGCCAGCGCCTGGTCGGCCGACCTCCTGCAGGTCTATCGCGACGCGCTCGCCAACGACGCGCGCTTCGCCGCCGCCCGCGCCCAGTACGAGGCGGGGCAGGAACGGGTCGTGCAGGGTCGCGCCGGGCTCCTGCCGACCATCGGCGCCAATGCCAACACCACCTGGAACGACGTCGATACGCACACCCGCGTCTTCGGCACGCGCGAATACAACAGCAACGGTTACGGCGTGCAACTCACGCAGCCGCTGTTCCGCTGGCAGAACTGGATCCAGTACAAGCAGGGCGAACTCCAGACCGCGCTCGCCGAAGTCCAGCTCGGGCAGGCGCGCCACGACCTCATCCTGCGCGTCTCGCAAGCCTATTTCGACGTCCTCAACGCCCAGGACGCCCTTGCCGCACAGTCGCAGCTCAAGAAGGCCGCGTCCGAGCAACTCGAACTCGCCAAGGCCAGCTTCGAGGTCGGCACCGTCACGATCACCGACGTGCATGAAGCGCAATCGCGCTTCGACCTCGCCTCGGCGCAGGAAATCGCCGCGCAGAACGACCTGGATGTGCGCCGCCAGGCCCTCGTCCAGATCGTTGGTCTGGATCCGTCGCCGCTCGCCGGCCTGCGACAGGGCGTCTCCCTGGCCCGCCCCCAGCCCGACAGCATCGCCGAATGGGCAAGCGCGGCAGAGCAGGGTAGCTATGCCGTTCAGGCGCAGCAGATCGCGCGCGAAATCGCCGCGCGCGAAGTCGAACGCAACCGCGCCGGCCACTACCCGACCCTCGATGTCGTCGCCGCCCGCAGCCACAGCAGTGCAGGCTTCAGCTCCAGCGCCGCAGGCGGCTCGACGCGCACCGACGCCAACACCGTCGGCCTGCAGCTCAACGTCCCGATCTTCGCCGGTGGCGCCGTCTCGTCGCGCGAACGTGAAGCCGCGGCGCTCAAGATCAAGGCCGACGCCGACCTCGACGACGCCCGCCGTTCATCCGTGCTCGCCGCACGCCAGGCCTACCTCGGCGTCACGAGCGGCATGGCGCAGGTCAAGGCTCTTGAGGCTGCCCAGGTCTCGTCGACATCCGCCCTCGAAGCCAATCGCCTCGGCTACGAAGTCGGTGTGCGCATCAACATCGACGTCCTCAACGCCCAGTCTCAACTCGCCGACACCCAGCGCCAGCTAGCCCGCGCCCGCTACGACACCATCCTCGCCCAGCTGCGCCTCAAGGCCGCTGCCGGCACGCTTGGCGAAGAAGACGTCCAGCTCATCGACGCGTTGCTGGTAGAGTGATTGGCTCCGATTTCTCCGTGGGAGCGGCTTCAGCCGCGAATTGGCCGTTCAGAGTGTGATATCGCCAATTCGCGGCTGAAGCCGCTCCCACAGAGTTCAGCTCCCACAGAGTTCAGCTCCCACAGAGTTCAGCTCCCACAGAGTTCAGCTCCCACAGAGTTCAGCTCCCACAGAGTTCAGCTCCCACAGAGTTCAGCTCCCACAGAGTTCAGCTCCCACAGAGTTCAAGTCCTATAGAGTCCCGCCCCGTCCGCCGCTGCTGCGCGCGTCCACCACGATGGGCGGTTTACAAGCTGAGATAGACCGAATCCCACAAGGGATAGTCGCCCAGCCTTGCCACAATACCCGCGCGCAAAGGATTCGCGACCACATATCGGGCAAGCGCGTGGAGATCCTCCTCGCTCCTCGTCGCGCGATCATGAAAGCCCGTTTGCCAGATTCCCGTCAGCCCAGCCATAAGCCCGATTCGCCGCGCGGAAACCCCTTTCACCCAGCCGACGATGCCCAAGAGGTTTTCGCCTTCCCCGAGCATCAATAGCCAGTGCAGGTGGTCGGGCATCAGCACATATGCCAACGTGTTCGTGCGCTGAGCGTTATCGGCCGCCTTCAATGTCTGCACTACCGCGAGTCCGAGCCGCAGGTCGTGAAAAACAGGGCGACGGGCGCGTGTTGTCGTAGTGATGAGATATGCCCGACCGCTCTCGGAAAATCTTCCTGACCGCAATGAGGAGCTGTGAAATCGGCAAGAGTCGGTCATAAAAGACCATCAGAAGCTGGTGGTCAATAAATGATAAATCAATTTTAATGTGGGAGCGGCTTCAGCCGCGAAAGGGCGGTACTACAGTCTAAACGGCCCATTCGCGGCTGAAGCCGCTCCCACAGAAGGGCATCCGCGAGCAGTGACACAGTGAACACACATCATCGGCGGTGCTCTCCCGCAAAAGCGACCGGCCTCGCTCTTGTGGGAGCGGCTTCAGCCGCGAAACAGACTCTCCACCATCGCCATCGTCCTCGCCGTCGCCCCGCGATGAGTCGCGGCAAAACTCAGTCCCGCATCGCCCGCCGCAATGCGAGCCTGCCTGTCACCAAGCAACGTCACCGCGATCCGCATCCCCTGATCGACGTCCGCCGCGCGTCGCGCCGCCCCGGCCGCAATTGCCAGCTCCGCAACCTGCGCGAAGTTGAAGGTATGCGGTCCCAGCACCACCGGCGTTCCCACCGCGCACGCCTCGATCAGATTCTGCCCGCCGAAAGGCAACCAACTGCCGCCGATCAGCGCCACGTCAGCTGCCGCGTAATACGCAAACATCTCGCCCATCGAATCGCCCAGCCACACGCGCGTGTCGGCCGCGACCGCCGTCTCGTCCGAACGCCGCTGCAGCTTGAACCCGCGGGCTTCGACCAGCCGTGCGACCTCATCGAAACGCTGCGGATGCCGCGGCACAAGCGCGAGCAGCGCGTCGTCCGGCGCCTGCGCCCGGAACGCATCGAGAATCAGCGTCTCCTCCCCCTCGCGGGTGCTTGCCGCGAGAAGGACCGGGCGCCGGCCAAAGCGTTCGCGGAAACTCGCCCCAAGCGTGATCAGCGCATCCGGCGGTGAGATGTCGAACTTGATGTTCCCCGTCACTGCAACCCCGCTCGCTCCCAACTCCCCCAGTCGCCGTGCGTCCGCCTCGGTTTGCGCGCCAACCGCGGCAAGCGCACCCACGGTCATGCGCGTCAGGGTCGGCCAGCGTGCATAGCGCCGCGCCGAACGCACCGAAAGCCGCGCATTCGCGAGCAGCACCGGCACCCGGCTGGCACGACAGCTCGCCAACAGCGTCGGCCAAAGCTCTGTCTCCATCACAATGCCCACACGCGGCCGGAAGTGAGCGAGGAAGCGCCGGCACGGCCAGCCCAGGTCGTACGGCAGATAGCAGCGCATCACGCGCGGCTCCGCGCCGAACAGGCTCTCGGACGTCTCCCGCCCCGTCGGCGTCATGTGCGTCAGCAGCACCATGTGATCCGGCCAACGCGCCAGCAGCGCCCGCACCAGCGGTTCCGCCGCGCGCGTCTCCCCCACCGACACCGCATGCACCCAGATCACCGACAGCGGCGCGCGGTCCGCGTAATGCCCGAAGCGCTCGCCCAGATGCTTCAGGTAGGCAGGTTGCCGCCGCGCGCGCCACACCAGGCGCAGCAGCACGAAAGGCAGGGCGCACAACCACAACAAGGCATAGGACAATCTGGCAAGCATCGGGCGTCCGGTTCTGGCGAGCCGCCAAGTATATCGTCGCCTGCCGCCACGACCGGCCGGGAGTAGGGCAGGGCGGGTGAAAACGGTAGCGATGCGCTAAGCTATCCGGTGTCCGCATCGACGATGATTTCCATGGAGCGTCCCATTCCGCATCTCAGGCAGCGCCTTTCCGACCTGCAGCGCTGCGGTCGTGTGCGGCTCGACCGCGAGGAGATCGACGCGCTCGCCTATGCCCTCGACGGGGTGTCCGCTGCAAGCGTGGCGCTCTTCGGGTCCCGCACGCAAGCCGAGCGTCGCGGCGGCGATATCGATCTCCTGGTGCTCACCGAAGCGCCGGCCTTCGAGACATCGCGCCGCGTCGCCACGCGATTCTTCGAGCGCTGCGAGGAAAAGATCGATGTCGTCGTGCTCCCCCCCGACGGCGGGGTCCCCGAGCAACGCGCCTTCCTTGCATCAATCAACCGGGTGGATCTGGCATGAATGACGAAGTCCTGCTGCAGGGCGCCGGCCGCAAGCTGCCGGCTTCGCTCGACATCTTCTTCGCCTCGATCGATGCCTACATCGACTTCGATCCTGCCCGCGCCTACACGCCAAAGGAACTCGAGCCCTACGACGCGCTGAGCGACCGCTTCCTGCGTGCATTCGAGTCGAGCATCCGCTACTTCCGCACGCTGGAGGGTGTTCGCGAGGTCGCTCCCTCGGAATCTTTTCGCGACCTGCTGAATCGCAGGGAAAAGTATCGGGCGATCACCTCGACCGGGGCGTGGCTCGAGATGCGCGACACGCGCAATCGCATCGCCCACGAATACCTGCCCGAAGAGCAGGCCAAACTCTATCGCGCAATTGTCGGGCCTGCCGCAACCGAGCTACTCCACGTTCGGAGCACGATAGGTGGAGCCGCCGCGTAACGGTACGTAGGGCGGGAGGAGCCAAAGGCGTATCCCGCCGTGCGGCCCTTGGGCCGCTTCCGCCCCCTGGACTGCATGGTAGGGACCGTCGGGCCGAAAAGCGAAGCACCTTCCGCCGCATGTCGGGCGCAATCGAGCCCCATAACCCACGAGCATGATCCGCCGTCGGCACTAAAGCGATTCTCATCATCCGATAGCCCTGCCCGGATAACGTCCTGTAACGAAAGCGCCCCTCGGGCATGAGATAATCCGCGGACAAATTTCCCACGAACGGTCGTAACGCGTATGAAGATCCTCGTAACCGGCGCCGCCGGCTTCATCGGCATGCACACCAGCGAGGCGCTCCTCGCCCGCGGCGACGAAGTCGTCGGCCTCGACAACCTCAACGACTACTACGACCCGCAGCTCAAGCTCGACCGCCTCGCCCGCCTCACTCCGCACCCCGCCTTCCACTTCGTCAAACTCGACGTCGCCGACCGCGCCGCCATGGAGCGCCTCTTCGCCGAGGAAAAGTTCGACCGCGTCATCCACCTCGCCGCCCAGGCCGGCGTGCGCTACTCGCTGCAGAACCCGCACGCCTACGTCGACAGCAACCTCGTCGGCTTCATCAACATCCTCGAAGGCTGCCGCCACAACAGGGTGCGGCACCTCGTGTACGCCAGCAGCTCCAGCGTGTACGGCGGCAACGCCAAGATGCCCTTCTCCGAGCACGACAGCGTCGACCACCCCGTCAGCCTCTACGCCGCGACGAAGAAGGCCAACGAGCTGATGGCCCACACCTACAGCCACCTCTACGGCCTTCCGACCACCGGCCTGCGCTTCTTCACGGTGTACGGCCCTTGGGGGCGCCCCGACATGGCGCTCTTCCTCTTCACGAAAGCGATCCTCGAAGGCCGTCCGATCGACGTCTTCAATCACGGCAAGATGAAGCGCGACTTCACCTACATCGACGACATCGTCCAGGGTGTCATCCGTACCCTCGACCATGTTGCCGAACCCGATCCCGCCTTCAATCCTCTCCAGCCCGATCCCGGCCGCAGCGCCGCCCCCTACCGGGTCTTCAACATCGGCAACCACGACCCCGTAGAGCTCATGAGCTTCATCGAAGCCGTCGAAGATGCTGTTGGGGCGAAGGCGGAAAAGAACTTTCTGCCGATGCAGGACGGCGACGTGCCGGCGACGTACGCCGACACAGCGGAACTCAATGCCTGGACGGGATTTGCGCCGGCCACGAGCGTGCGCGAAGGCGTGGGGCGGTTCGTGGCATGGTACCGCCGGTACTACGGAATGTAACTGAATATTACTTTCGTTGAATGGCAGTTGGCCTTCCGCAGTGCAATAATTCAAACTTTTGCTCTCGGGTATCGCGCGTGCAAACGCGCGACCAACTCAGTTCTTGCCAAGTGCCCTTTTCAGGGATGGCAATGCTGAAAAATACTCATTTAGTGTAAATCAAATACTGACGCGGTAGAACATGATAACTCCTGTGATCCTCTCTGGCGGTTCGGGGACTCGGCTTTGGCCGTTGTCCCGTGAAATGCAACCCAAGCAGCTTCTCGCTCTGGCTGGCGATCGCACCATGCTGCAGGAAACCGCCTTACGTCTCGAGGGGTTCATGCAAGTTCAGGGTTCTGGTTCGACCATCGTGGTGTGCAACAACGAACATCGCTTCATGGCGGCCGAGCAACTTCGTTCGGTGGGTATTGCGGACTCGCGCATTGTGCTCGAGCCGGTGGGACGGAATACTGCGCCTGCGCTGACCCTAGCGGCGCTGGCCGCATCCAGGGCGGGTGACGAGGATCCGATCCTCCTCGTGATGCCCGCGGATCATGTCGTCATCGATCGCGATGCCTTTCAGTCTGCCGTCGCAAGCGGCCTTCCCGCGGCTGGCAATGGTGCAATCGTCACCTTCGGAATCGTCCCGGTGCGTCCCGAGACCGGGTATGGCTACATCCGCACCGGCGTTCGCCGTGACGATGGTGCCCTCAAATTGGTCGCCTTCGTCGAAAAACCGAACCTGGACCGTGCAGCCGAGTACGTCGCTTCGGGCGAGTATCTGTGGAATAGCGGTCTCTTCATGATGCGGGCCAGTGTCTGGCTGAGAGCGCTGGAGGCGCTGAATCCGTCCATGTCCGCTGCCTGCACGCAGGCCTTCGATGCAGCAGCCCAGGACGCCGACTTCCTGCGTATCGATCCGCAATCCTTTGCGGCCTGTCCGTCAGACTCCATCGACTATGCAGTGATGGAAAAGCTTGCGAGTCAGAAGAGTCTCGGTATCGACGGAGTGGTTGTCCCGATGTCTGCTGGCTGGTCGGACGTGGGGGCATGGGACGCTCTTTGGGATGTCATGGAGAAGGACGCAGCTGGAAATGCGCACTTCGGCGAAACCATCGCTGAAGGCTGCGAGGGGAGCTTGCTGTACGGTGGCGGGCGCCTCGTTGCCGGCGTCGGTCTTAAAGACGTCATCGTGGTGGAAACCCCCGACGCGGTCCTGGTTGCCGACAAGTCTTGCACTCAGGACGTCAAGAAGATCGTCACCCGCCTCAAGGCCGAAGGCCGTACGCTTGCCGACTCACATCGCAAGATCTATCGCCCTTGGGGCTGGTACGACTCGATCGACTTCGGCGACCGTTTCCAGGTCAAGCGCATCGTCGTGAATCCCGGCGCCAAGCTCAGCCTGCAGATGCACCACCACCGTGCCGAGCACTGGATCGTCGTCAAGGGCACGGCGGAAGTCACCAACGGGGAAAAGGTGTTTCTGCTGTCGGAAAACGAATCGACCTACATCCCGCTCGGTCATGTGCACCGCCTCGCAAACCCAGGCAAGGTGCCGCTCGAAATCATCGAGGTGCAGTCGGGTAGTTACCTCGGTGAGGACGACATCGTCCGCTTCGAAGACACCTACGGTCGTGCCCCGAACTGATGCGGACCCCCACGATGAGTGAAATTTGTTCCGATCCGACGCGTGCGCAGGTCGCCGTCAATTGCTTCAAGGCCTACGACATCCGCGGCAAGGTTCCCGATGAACTCAACGCCGACATCGCCTACCGTATTGGCCGCGCCCTCGTGGTCGAGCTGGGCGCCGGGACGATCGTCGTAGGCCGCGACATGCGCCTCGAAAGCCCGATGCTGGCCGAGGCGCTGACGTTGGGCCTCACCGAAGCGGGAGCCGACGTCATCGACATCGGCCTCTGCGGCACCGAAGAGGTCTATTTCGCCACCAGCCACGAGCGCGCCGACGGCGGCGTGATGGTCACCGCCAGCCACAACCCCAAGGGCTACAATGGCATGAAGCTGGTGCGCGAAGAATCGAAGCCCATCAGCGGTGATTCCGGCCTCGACGCCATCCGCGAGCGTGTCGCATCGGGCAACCTCGGCGCGGCCGCCGCGAAACCCGGCACCGTGCAGCGCAAGGCAGACAAATCTGCATACATTCAGCACCTGCTGAGTTACGTCGATGTCGCCGCGTTGAAGTCCTTCACGATCCTTGCCGACCCGGGCAACGGTGCGGCCGGCCCCGTCGTCGAGGAACTCGCCAGGCACCTGCCGTTCCGCTGGATCTTTATCAACCGCGAACCCAACGGCCACTTTCCCAACGGCGTCCCCAACCCCCTGCTGCCGGAAAATCGCGACCTCACGCGCAGGGAACTGCTCGCCAACCGGTGCGACTTTGGTCTCGCTTGGGATGGCGACTTCGATCGTTGCTTCTTCTTCGATGCCGAAGGGCGCTTCATCGAGGGCTACTACCTCGTCGGCCTGCTGGGCGAGATGATGCTCAAGCGTCACCCCGGCGCAAAGATCATCCACGACCCGCGGCTCACCTGGAACACGCAGGCGCAGGTTGCCGAGGCGGGCGGCATCGCCATCCAGTCCAAGACGGGCCACGCCTTTATCAAGGAGCGCATGCGCCTCGAAGATGCCATCTACGGCGGCGAGATGAGCGCCCACCACTACTTCCGCGATTTCGCCTATTGCGATAGCGGCATGATTCCGTGGCTCCTCGTGGCCGCGCTGATGTCCGAAACCGACAAGACGCTGGACCAACTCGTCGATGAACGCATCGCTGCGTTCCCTTGCAGCGGCGAGATCAACTACCGCGTCGAGAATATCCCCGCCGCGATCGACCGCGTCCGCGCGCACTTTGCGCCGCAGAGTCCTACGGTCGACACGACGGACGGCCTCAGCATGGAATTCGCGCACTGGCGCTTCAACCTGCGCGGGTCCAACACCGAACCGCTGCTGCGTCTCAACGTCGAGGCCCGCGGCGATGTCGGCGCCGTCCAGCGGCATGTCGCAGCGCTCGAAACCCTGATCCAGGGGGCGAATCGATGAGCGCAATGCTCAGAGCGCTATGGAACTACCGGGGTTTCATCCTCGGCAGCGTCAAGCGCGAGTTCCAGTCGAAATACCGCAACTCGCTGCTGGGCGCCTCATGGACCGTGCTCAACCCGCTGGCGATGATCCTCGTCTACACCGTGATCTTCGCCGAGGTCATGCGCGCCCGGCTCCCCGGTGTCGACAACGGTTTTGCCTACAGCATTTACCTGTGCGCAGGCCTTCTCACCTGGGGTCTGTTCGCCGAGATCATCGGACGCGGTCAGAACGTCTTTCTCGAGAACGCGAACCTCCTGAAGAAGCTCAGCTTCCCGCGCATGTGCCTGCCGGTGGTCATCATCCTGAGCGCACTGCTTAATTTCGCCATCGTCTTCGGCCTGTTCACCGTCTTCCTGCTGGTCTCCGGTAACTTTCCGGGCGATGCCTTCCTGGCGATGCTGCCCCTTCTGGCGATCCTCGTCCTGTTTGCGATCGGACTCGGGATTACGTTGGGCGTGCTCAACGTGTTTTTTCGCGACATCGGCCAGTTTTTCGGAATCTTCATCACCTTCTGGTTCTGGCTCACCCCCATCGTCTATCCCGTGGCGGTGCTGTCGGACGGAATTCGCGACGCCATGGTATGGAATCCGATGGCCGCGCTGATGGACGGCTTTCAGCAGATATTCATTGCCAACCGCTGGCCGCAGTGGGAAAACCTGTGGCCCATATTCCTGCTGGCGCTCCTTCTCTGCGTGACCGGGCTGGGGCTCTTCCGCCGCCATGTCGGTGAAATGGTGGACGAACTCTGATGGGTAGCATCTCCGTAAGCAATCTCGGCAAGGCATACAAGCAGTACCCCACACGCTGGTCCCGTCTGCTGGAATGGATCACCCCAGGCCACAAGCGGCACCACACCCTGCGGTGGGTGCTGCAGGACGTCTCCTTCTCGGTTGAACCGGGCGAGTCGGTGGGTATAGTCGGCGTGAATGGTGCGGGCAAGAGCACGCTGCTGAAGATGATCACTGGTACCACGCAACCCACCACCGGGAGCGTCCACGTCAACGGACGAGTCGCTGCGTTGCTCGAACTCGGCATGGGGTTTCATCCCGATTTCACGGGCAGGCAGAACGTGTTCATGGCCGGGCAACTGCAGGGGCTGACGGTGGATCAGTTGACCGAGCTGATGCCTGGGATAGAGCGGTTTGCCGATATCGGTGATTATATCGACCAGCCCGTTCGTACCTACTCAAGCGGCATGCAGGTCAGGTTGGCCTTTGCAGTAGCTACGGCGGTTCGGCCGGATATCCTTATCGTTGATGAAGCCCTTGCTGTTGGCGATATTTTCTTTCAGCAGAAGTGTTTTGAACGCATCCGATCGTATCGGGAACAAGGAACAACCCTTCTATTTGTGTCGCATTCGGCGGGCGCAATCTACGCTTTGTGTGACAGGGCATTGCTGTTGTCGGGCGGGCGGCTGGTGCTGAACGACTCCCCGCAAATCGTCATCGACCACTATAACGCTCTTACGACGACTGTTCGTCCAAGGCAAGAGGTGGCGCAGGAAATCGCGGAGGCGGACGAAGCCGATGTCGATGTGCCGCTTCTGCAGCCGGGTAACGACGACGTTCAGGCCGTCTGGCGCCATCCGGGCGTGCGGGTGCGCTCTATATCCATTTTGCATGAAATGGAAATCGTAAACGTAGTTACGTGCGGTGACCGTGTCACGTTAAGGGTCGATTTGGCCTTTGCACATGAATTTGACGATCCTCACGTTGGATTCCGCATTCACGACAACCGCGGTGAGCCCGTGTTCATGACCAATTCCTTGTGCATGAAGAGGACCATTGGCGCCGTCAAGCCCGGGGATCGTGTCACGGCAGATTTTGAATTCCAGGCCAATATCGCTCCCGGTGAATACACACTGACGGTCGGGATTGCGAACGGGGCTGTCGGGGATCGCGACTTCCGGGAGCAGTTGGCGAGGTTAATGCATATACGCGCCTTTACAGTAGCCTCTGACCCGACGGGCATCGTTTGGGGAGGTCATACATATGTGCACCCGATTTTTGGGGTTCACTACGCACGATCCGTTTGAAGTTGCTGAGGTCTAATGAAAGTAGTTGTCACAACGTCGTATTCCATTCTCTGCGTGGATCTGCAGACCGGGGAATATCGCCCAATGCATCGAGGTAGCGGGCTGTACTACGGGCTTGCGAATAGCGGCTCTGGGATCATGGTTGGTGCACGGAATCGCATGGTTTCATCCGAAGAGTTGTCGGCGGACGAACAAGGCACAATTCTTGTCCTGGACAAGGATTTCTCCGTATTGTCACGGATCCAGCCTCACGAGTTTGCATTGCGTGATATTCATGACATTGCATGGCGCGACGGTCGCCTGTGGGTGACCTGCTCCTACGACAACATGGTCGCGATATGGGACGGCTCCACTTGGGAACAGTGGTACCCGCTTGGAAAGACGGACGCCGAACCGTGGGATCGGAATCACTTTAATACCTTCTTCTTTGAAACGGAATCCGTGTGGCTGGTTGCACATAACAAAGGTCCGAGCGAAATGCTGCAGTTCAACAGACGTTCGCTGGAGCTCGAGTCGCGGATATTACTGGGTCATCAGGCGCACAACCTTTGGCGCGAAAACGGCGACCTCTATACCTGTTCATCGGCAGAAGGCGCGGTTGTAGGAACCGACGGACTCCGCGTTGAAACGGGGGGGTTTCCGCGTGGAGTTGCGTTCGGAAACGGATTTAGATGTGTAGGCGTGTCGGAGTTGGCCGAGCGTAAGGCGCGAGACCTCACGACCGCACGGATTATGGTCTTTGATGAAAATTGGAAGTCGGTTTCGGAGATTCGACTACCCGAGGAGGGATTGATTCTCGACATCAAGATGCTGGACGAACTGAGAGCCTGAGATGAGCGACAACGGTTTCTATCGCGCCTTTGAAGACCGGCATCGTGGTTCTCGCGACTCCATCATGGATCGACTTGAAGTTTATCTGCCGTTTGTTGAGCCTCTTCGGGTGGTTTATCCCGAGTCGGCCACCGTTGACCTTGGTTGCGGTCGCGGCGAGTGGCTCCAATTGATGATGCAAAAGGGGTTCGATGCCGTCGGCGTCGATATCGATGAGGGTATGCTGTCGGCGTGTTCCGGCCTAGGCTTGAAGACGGTCAAACAGGACGCGATCGCCTTCCTAAGAGCGCTCGCGGACGAGTCGCAGTGCGTCGTTTCTGGCTTTCATATCGTCGAGCACTTACCGTTTGCCGACCTCCAGGTCTTGGTCGAGGAGGCTCTGCGTGTGCTGAAACCCGGCGGGCTTTTGATACTTGAAACGCCGAACCCCGAGAATGTCGCTGTAGGGACGACAAACTTTTACCTTGATCCTACCCATCAGCGGCCGATACCTCCCCTTTTGCTTGAATTCCTGCCCGAACATTACGGCTTTGCGCGCATCAAAATACTGCGTCTTCAGGAGCAGGACGCGTTGGTCGGCAAGGAAAGCGTAGACCTGATTGACGTGTTCTGCGGTGCAAGCCCGGATTATTCGGTCGTGGCACAAAAGTCCGCAGCGCCGTCGATTATGGCCGTCTTCGACGAACCCTTTGCGCAATCGTACGGAATCGAACTCGGCCAACTGGCGAATCGGTTCGATGCAAAGTTGGATCGCCGGTTTGACGCGGTTGAACGACGGATCTCCGGCGCCGAAAAAACGGCGAATCAGGCGGAGCACGTGCTGGACAGGTTTGTCGTCCTCCACGAAAAGCTATTGGCAGAGGCGGTGCGCGCAGAACGAAACGGCGCGAAGACCGCATTGCTCGCCGAGCAACTGTGTGGCGCGAACCTTCGGCTCCGTGCGGTGGAGGGCGAGTTGGCAGCGGTTAGAGGCCGTGCGGCGCAGTTTGAAGCACGCGCGGTTGCTGCGGAAAACTTTGTCGGTGAGTTGGAGGTTCGTATAGAGGCGGCTGAGCAGCGGGCGGAGGACCTAGAGCGGCGCGCCGTTTCCGCGGAAAGTGAGGCTGCTGAGCAGGAGTACCGCGCGGGCCGGGCGTACGCCTTCATCGAGGATCTCGAGCTGCGCGTCGTGGAAGCTGAAACCAGAGCAGTGGGGCTGGAGGTGCATGCAGACGAGCGTCAATTCGGCGCCGGCGAAGGCGACTGCACGGAGCCTGCATGCGAGATCCAACTGAATGAGCTGAAGCGCAAAGTCGTGGCGGCCCTGATGCAGCTCCAGGAATTCGAACGCCGAGCCATCGCTGCCGAGACGAGGGTTGGCGAACTCGAATATCAGGTGTTTGAGGCCGAGGGCAAAGCGGAAGCGTTGGAGCGCCGCGCGGTGTTGGCCGACGAGAAGGCAGCGGCGGACGAAGGACGAATTGCGTTCTTGGAGAGTCGCCTGTTAGAGCTAACTGATCAGGCGACAGAGACCTCATCGCATATCGAAGAACTCCAATATCGCCTTGCCGATACGGAAGCTCAGGCAAGGCAGGTGGAGCTGCGGTGCATGGAACTGGAAGGTCTGGTTTCAGAGGCCGAACTCAGGGCCGGCGAGTTGGGGCAAAGGGCTGCCGTGGCCGAAGCGGAGGCAGGCGAGCAAGCGAAGCGTGCTGTTGGGGCTGAAGTACGCGCAACACAATTCGCGGATCGGGCTGCATCGGCTAATCTCAAGATCGAAGAATTGGAACGCCGTCTCTCAGCGGCCGAGACCGATGCGCGTAATGGCCGGTCTGAAGCCGATCGCTGGCACGAACGAATACTCTCAATTTATCAAAGCAGCTCTTGGCGGATCACTGCGCCAATGCGTGGCGTACGCAAAGTCGCGCGTGGCGACTTTACCCCAATACAGCGTATCGGCGGCGCTGCGAACGACGCAATTAAGGCCGTTCTGCGGCCGCCCGTACTGATGGTCGCGCGCTCGGTTATGAATCGCCCGTATCTACGCGTGCGGATGAGCAAAACGCTTCATCGCTACCCTACGCTGCGTCAGCATTTGGTCCTTTTTACGCGTAATGCCGGACTTTTAGCAGTCTCGGAACCCGTGGGTGAAGATCAAGAGGAATGTCCCTCTTCGCATCCTCCTGCTTCGCTGCTCATGAGCCGGAATCCTGACGTTGACCTTTCTAATCTGTCGGCTAAATCGCGACGTGCCTATCTCGACTTGCAGGCCGCGATCGAGCGCCGCAGCGGGAGTGAAATTTGATGCGAATCGTCATCGATATGCAGGGTGCTCAGACCGAGAGCCGGTATCGGGGGATAGGTCGTTATTCCCTCTCGCACGCACAGGCAATTGTGCGGAACCGCGGTGAGCACGAGGTCGTCCTGGTCCTGAACGGACAGTTCGTTGACACCATCGAACCCATTCGCGCAGCGTTTCACAACCTGCTGCCGCAAGAGAATATTCGAGTCTGGTATGCGCCGGGTCCCGTCCGGGGATGTGATCCAACTAATGCCGTACAAAGGGATGCAGCAGAGCTAATCCGCGAGGCGTTTCTCGCGAGTCTTCAACCCGACTTGATTCATCTTACGAGCTTGTTCGAGGGGTATGGCGACGACGCTGTTGTCAGCATTGGCATGTTCGACCAGAATACGCCCGTCAGCGTATCGCTTTACGATCTTATTCCTTTGATGAACGCGGAGCACTACTTGCGGCCAAACCCGCTTTATGAGGAATTCTATTTTCGAAAGCTCGAAAGCTTGAAACGGGCGTCATTGCTTCTGGCAATTTCAGAGTCGTCGAGAAAGGAAGGAGTCGACCATCTAGGGGTGTCGGAAGATCAAGTGATCAACGTTTCTACTGCCGCAGAATCGTGCTTCGAATCAGTCGAGATCAGTTGCGGAGAAGTACTGGCCCTGCGCGACAAGTTTCACTTGTTACGCCCATTTGTTCTATACACGGGGGGGGCAGACGAGCGGAAGAATCTCCCGCGACTCCTCGGTGCCTATGCAAGCCTGCCTCCTGATGTACGTGAGGCTCATCAGCTGGTGTTTGCAGGCAGAATGCCGCAAGGTGCCGTGGATCATCTCCGCAGCGAAGCACAGCGTGTCGGGCTGGGGACTGATGAGCTGGTCTTCACGGGTTATGTATCAGATGACGAACTGTTGAAGCTGTATAACCTATGCAAGGTCTTTGCGTTTCCATCGTGGCATGAGGGCTTCGGTCTTCCTGCGCTGGAGGCGATGGCCTGCGGCGCCGCGGTAATTGCAGCCGATACTTCCAGTCTTCCCGAGGTTGTTGGCTGTTCGGATGGTCTGTTCGATCCGTTTGATTCACAGGCGCTTTGCGGGAAATTGACGAGGGTGCTCGTAGATGAGGATTTCAGGGCGAGCCTCAAGAGTCACGGGCTCGTGCAGGCAAGTAAATTTACGTGGGATCGAAGTGCTCGCGAGACAATTGCTGCATTTGAGCATTTCCTGCACAAGAACGGAAAGAGCGCAGCCCATCCCGACTTTCACGCGCGTCAAAGCGATCTCGTCGATCGGATCGCAGAGTTTTGTGATGGCGGGATCCGGCAGCCGGAATTGGTCGAGTTCTCGAAGGCGATTTCGCGCATTTCGATGGGCGACGAGAAGCGACAACTATTTGTCGACATATCCGAACTCGCTCAGAGGGACGCGCGTACTGGAATTCAGCGGGTTACGCGGAGTATTCTGAAGGAATTGCTCGACAATCCGCCGCACGGGTTTTCAGTACAAGCCGTGTATGCGACGGTGGACGGCCAGGGTTACCGATACGCCAGAGCGTTTTGCAATCGCTTCCGAAATGATGCACAAACGTGCGAAGGTGATGATCCGATCGACTATCAGGCGGGTGATATTTTTCTTGGTCTTGATCTACAGCATCACGTCGTATGTGCACAGCAGACCTTCCTTGATGCGATTAGGAGAGACGGGGTACAGGTCGTGTTTGTCGTTTACGATCTGCTGCCAATTCTCATGCCCCACGTGTTTCCGCCGGGCGCGGATTCTGGGCACAAGGCTTGGCTTGGGGTGCTTGCAGGATTTGATGGTGCGCTTTGTATATCCCGCGCGGTTGCTATGGAACTTGACGTGTGGCTGAGGGAAAACGGTCCGCATCGGATGCGCCCGTTCGAGATCGGCTGGTTCCACTTAGGGGCTGACGTTGAGAGTTCCATCCCAACGTTAGGGCTGCCTGACGATGCCCCGCGGATCTTGGCAGAGTTGTCGGCTCGCCCGACCTTTCTCACCGTCGGTACGGTCGAACCGCGCAAAGGGCAAAGTCAGGCGCTTGCCGCGTTCGATCTGCTGTGGGCGGAAGGAATCGACGCCAACTTCGTCATAGTCGGGAAACAGGGCTGGATGGTCGAACGGTTGATCGAGAGAATCAGAGTTCATCCTGAGCTCGGAAAACGGCTTTATTGGCTAGAGGGGATCAGCGATGAATACCTGGAGCGAATTTATCAGTCGAGCACCTGTCTGATCGCCGCATCGGAAGGGGAGGGGTATGGCCTTCCGCTGATTGAAGCCGCTCAGCACAAACGCCCCATTATCGTTCGCGATATTCCGGTTTTCCGCGAAGTTGCAGGGACGCATGCGTACTACTTCAATGGCTCCACCGCTGAAGACTTGGCTGCGGCCGTTCGGGAGTGGTTGCGGCTTTACCATGCTGGGCGCCACCCCGTTTCCAATAATATGTTGCGGCTAACGTGGAAGGAAAGCGCGGAGCAGCTCAAGCGTGCGCTCCTAAGTCTGCGCTTGGGCGCAGAGCCAGTGGTTCAGGGAGTTGCACGTGTCTGAGGCTTCCCTTGTGAGTACGGATCTTCTCGCGAGCCCGGTCCCATTGGTAATCGACCTGGATGGCACCTTGCTGCGTTCGGACCTGCTGCTCGAAACTGGAGTGGCCTTTTTTCGTGCCAATCCTTTGAGACTATTTCAGCCGCTCGGCTGGCTTGCGCGCGGCAAGGCCGTGTTAAAAGCCGGACTCGCACAGGCCGTTCACGTCGATGTAAGCGCTTTGCCATATGATCAGACCGTTATTGAGCTGATCGAGTCCGAACGCAACGTAGGGCGTCCTGTGGTCCTGGCAACCGCCAGTCATCGCACGCTTGCTGATCGCGTTGCTGAGCACCTGAAGCTGTTCGATGACGTTTTTGCCACGAACGAGCGATGCAATCTTTCAGCGCACCGAAAACGTGACTTGTTGGTGGAGCGCTACGGCGAGGCAGGTTTCGACTATGTCGGGAATTCCCTCGACGATTTGTGCGTCTGGGCAGCCGCGCGTAAGGCTTACGTTGTCAATCCCGAGTCGGGGGTGTTGAGTCGGGCAAGATCGCTTGGAAATGTTGAGAAGGTAATCCATTCTAACAGTGCAGGGCTCAGGGACTGGCTGAAGGCATTGCGCATCCATCAATGGATGAAA
The DNA here is from genome assembly GCF_045689615.1 of Aromatoleum evansii. NCBI lineage: Bacteria > Pseudomonadati > Pseudomonadota > Betaproteobacteria > Rhodocyclales > Rhodocyclaceae > Aromatoleum > Aromatoleum evansii. Next base: position 4,542,982 of record NZ_CP141259.1, on the reverse strand, counting down.
AACCTGCTCATCTTTGTTCCGCTATTGGCGGCCCATCAGGTGGCAAACCCGACGATGTGGCTGCAGGGGCTGCTCGCTTTCCTGTTCTTTGGCCTTTGTGCATCCAGTGTTTATCTCCTCAATGACCTGCTTGATCTGGCAGATGACCGTCATCATAAGACCAAGCGACACCGTCCCTTCGCCGCCGGACGCCTCGCAATCAAGTCGGGCCTGCTCGCGTTCCCGGTCTTGCTGCTCGTTGCGTTCACCGGCGCCTTGTCGTTGCTTCCCTGGCAATTCTCGGCAGTCTTGCTCGCGTACTACTTGGCGACGCTGACCTATTCGCTGCTGCTCAAGCGTTACATGGCCATTGACGTGATCGCACTGGCCTTGCTTTACACGACGCGAATCATCGCCGGGGCCGCAGCATTCGGGCTCGGATTGACCTTTTGGCTACTGGCGTTTTCGATGTTCATGTTTCTTAGTCTCGCCTTGGTAAAGCGTTATGCCGAACTGCGTGATGCGCGTCGAAAAGGTCATAGCGAGAAGACCCGGGGGCGTGGATATTATCCAGATGATATAGAGATGGTCTCCTCCCTCGGGGCGGCCTCCGGGTATCTGGCGGTGATGGTTCTGGCTCTGTACATCCACGACCCGGCTACCATGGTACTGTATGCTCAGCCGCAGTTGATCTGGCTGGCTTGCCCCTTGCTGCTATTCTGGATTACCCGGGTCTGGATGCTCACCCATCGCGGGCAGATGCATGACGATCCGGTAGTGTTCGCTACTCGCGATCGTGTCAGTTTGGTGGTGGGGGCTTTGTTTTGCATCGTCTTCTGGGTGGCGGCGTGAGCGGTGGTCTTCGCTCGTGGGGGCGTTTTCCGAATGTCCCGCAGCGCCCGCACAGTTGCAGTTGGCGGGACGAAGTCGCTGCGGAACTGCACAAGGTAGTCTCCGCGCAAGGGGATACATTGGCGTTCGGTAACGGGCGCAGTTATGGCGACAGTTGCCTGGCGGCGAGCGATCACGTGTTGCACATGCGCACCCTCAACCGCTTCATCGAGGTCGACTGGGAGCAGGGCGTTGTAAGGGCCGAAGCGGGCGTAACCTTAGCCGAGGTTCTGTCGTTGGCCGTCCCGGAGGGCTGGTTTCTCTCGGTCACCCCCGGTACCCAGTTCGCCACCCTTGGCGGGGCAATCGCCAACGATGTTCATGGCAAGAATCATCACTTGCGCGGCACGTTTGGCAATCACGTGCTCCGCTTTGGCTTGCTGCGCCATGGCGAGGAATTGCTGACCTGCTCTCCCTCTGAAAACTCGGAACTTTACGCTGCGACAATCGGGGGGTTAGGGCTGACCGGCGTAATTGTGTGGGCAGAGATCCGGCTTATACCGATTCGCTCTAGCCAAATCGACTGTGCTGAGTTGAGGTTCGGCAATCTGGCTGAATTTTTCGCCCTGTCCGCAGAATTGGACCGCCACCACGAATACAGCGTCGCGTGGATCGACTGCGTCGCGAAAGGCGGGCAGAGCGGGCGAGGCGTGTTCTTTGTCGGCGATCATGCACGCTATGGTTCGCTGCAGGTACATGAGCGCCCGAAACTGCGGGTGCCAGTGATACCGCCGGTGTCCATGGTCAACAAACTCTCTCTGCGCGTGTTCAATGATGTGTATTGGCGGGCACATTCGCCTCGCCGCGCACACAAGCGAGTGAGCTATGAGCCATTCTTTTATCCGTTGGACCGAATCCTTCATTGGAATCGCATTTACGGACGCAAGGGGTTCCAGCAATACCAATGCGTGATCCCGGACGCCATGGCTGAAACGGCGACGGCCGAGTTGCTCAGGGCTATTTCTGATTCGGGCAAGGGATCCTTCCTCGCTGTGCTGAAGCGCTGTGGGGACATCGCATCACCAGGGTTGTTGTCGTTTCCCCTCCCGGGGACATCGTTAGCCCTCGATTTTCCGCAGACGAGTGATCTCAAGCAACTCTTTGCGCACTTGGATGTCATCGTCCGTCAAGCAGGCGGCCGTCTCTATCCGGCCAAGGACGCACATATGAGCGGCAGCGACTTCCGCAATGCCTACCCCGAGTGGGAGCGAGTGGAAGCGCTGCGCGACCCCACCCTGATGTCCCGCCTTTGGAAACGAGTCACAGAATGAAACGCGTCATGATCATTGGGGCAACTTCTGCAATCGCTACTGCCTGCGCTCGCCTTTGGGCCAATCAGGGGAGCGAGTTCTTTTTGGTCGCCCGCAACGGGGAGAAGCTGGAGCAAACTGCCGCCGATTTACGGGCGCGGGGTGCGAACGCCGTCACCACCTACCGCATGGATGCGACGGACTTTGCTGCGCAACCGCGGATGCTTGAGCAGTGCCTAAGCACGCTACAGCAGATCGACATTGCCCTGATTGCCCACGGCACCCTGCCTGACCAGCAGGCATGCGAACAGGATGTCGCTTTGGCGCTTCAGGAGTTCACTAACAACGGAACTTCAGTAATCGCCTTGCTTACGCTGCTTGCGCAGCAGTTCCAGGCCCAACGCTGCGGAACCTTGGCGGTTATCTCCTCGGTGGCGGGAGACCGCGGCCGTCCTTCCAACTACCTGTACGGTACCGCCAAGGCGGCGGTCTCGACGTTCTGTGAGGGCTTGCGTGCCCGGCTGTTCAAAGTCGGTGTGCATGTGATGACCATCAAACCTGGTTTTGTCGATACGCCGATGACTCAGGGCCTGCCGCTTCCGGCAGCTTTGGTCGCGACGTCGGAGCATGTCGCCCTGCGGATTGTCAAGGGTGTCGAGGGGAAAGTGGGAACCCTGTACACCCCGTGGTTCTGGGAATTGATAATGGTAATTATCCGCTGCATCCCGCAGCCAATCTTCAAAAGGCTGAATCTGTGAGCAGCGCGTTGCACTTGTCCGGCTGGCGTTATCGGGCTGTTGTCCTCTCCGTGGTGTGTTCGGCTATTGGCTATCTGGGTTTTTCGCTGTGGGGCGGGTGGGAGGATGTCACCAATGCGGTCGCCAAGGTCGGCACACTAGGTGTAGCCATCGCATTGGCCATGTCCTTGTTCAACTACATCCTTCGTTTCCTCCGTTGGCAGCGCTACCTCGGGGCATTTGGGCACGCGGTGCCTTGGAAAGATAGCATGCAGATTTACTTGGCAGGTTTTGCCCTGACCACCACACCCGGAAAGGCTGGCGAAGCCCTGCGCGGAGTATTGCTCAAGCGGTGGGCGGTCCCCTACCCACAGAGTTTTGCTGCGTTCTTCAGCGAGCGACTCTCCGACTTGTTCGCCGTTGTGCTGCTGACCCTGTTCGGACTGACCCTGTACCCCGACGCACGTCCCATGATCGTGGTTGGTGGCTTGCTGGTGATTTTCGGGTTCGTCTTGCTCTCGCAGGGCGCAATGCTCAAGCGTCTCGGGGAACTGATACCCGCGCAAGGCGGGCGGGTGCTCGGATTGCTTAAACGGGCATTCGATGTGATGTTCGAGGCTCGGCGCTGCCACAGGGTCGGAATGATAATCAGTGCGACATTTTTGAGCGTGGTGGCCTGGGGCGCTGAAGCCTTGGCTTTTCACTTGATATTGCATTGGATGGGGATGGAATTGTCATTGACATTCTCCGTGTTCGTCTACGCCCTGGCTATGTTGGCGGGGGCGCTGAGTTTCATGCCGGGCGGGCTCGGCGGGGCTGAAGCCGTGATGGTGGTATTGTTGGTATGGAAGGGCATGGCGAACGCTGATGCGGTTGCCGCTACGGTATTGATTAGGTTGGCGACATTGTGGTTCGCCGTTGCTATTGGTGCGTTCATGCTGCTAAGAAGTGAAAGGGGAATGGCGTGACTCAGAATAACTCCCGGCCGGAGGGCGTAGAGAGCCGAGCGGTGGCGCTTACGTTTGCCATTTTTGCGCTTGGATTTTTGCACACTTACTCCTATAAGCATTTTCAGCCTGATGATGCTTTCATATATCTTGTTTATGTGAAAAGCTTTTTGAATGGAGCGGGGCTCACATTCAATGGAGCGTTGGTCGAGGGCTATTCCTCGGTATTGTGGACGGTTGTTGTCGCTTTTTTTTCATGGCTGGGTCTCGATCCTTTGGAAGCCTCTAAATGGCTTGGTTGGGCTGCCTATTTCGGTCTCGGCGCGTTGATAGTGACGGCGCATAGGGTTGTAAGGGGTAATGGCTATGGATTTGTCTTTTCTCTCGCACTATATTTCGCTGCTCCGACGCTTGCGATGTGGGCTGCCGGTGCGATGGAAACGGTGCTCTTTTCTGCACTAATTGCGTTGGCGGCTGGGTCTTACTTTTATGCCAGGATCTTCAATGATCGAGGTGTGAATTTTCTCGTTTCTGGATTCTTGTTTGGTTTGGTCTCTCTTACAAGACCAGAAGGCTTCGCTTTCATAGGCGCGATCTTCGCCTTCGAGCTAATGCTCGTTGCGCATGGAAGGCGGTGGAACTCGCGGGGGGTTCTGTTTGCCTTCGCAGTCTACGCTCTATTGACAGGGCTGATGTTTATAGGGCGTTGGTTAATTTATGGAAAGTGGTTTCCCGCTACCGTAGGTGCAAAAACGGGAAATCTCGTGGAACAAATGCAGCTAGGAAGTGGCTATATTTTAGGGTTTTTGCTTAACCATGTTTTATTGGTGGCAACGTATTTGATTTCAAGTGTTTACGTGGCTGTCTCGGTTAGAAGAAGAAATGTTGAGCAGTACTTCTTGTGTTGGATGTTGGCGATTCTTATTTCTGGTTGTCTTGCATTTAATTGGCTTGTTGGCGGGGACTGGATGCTCGGCTGGAGATTTATTACGCCAATAGTTCCGTTTTTAGTGCTTACAATTGGGATCGCGTTAAGCGGTGCTAGGGGGCGTATTGGGTTTTTCGTCGTTCTTGTGATTGTGGCGAGTCTGGGCGGTTATTCATTGGATTTGCATAAGCAATCTGTGGGGCAGGCTGAATCGGATAAGGGGGATATACTAATGGGGAAGTATATTGACTCTTTGAATATTTCGCGTGACGAGAAGATTGCGGTAATTGATGCAGGAGCAATTCCCTATTTTTCCGGGCTTCCGACGATCGACATGGTCGGCCTCAACGATAGTTACTTGTCGACTCTCGCTGGAGGATTTCTGCAAAAATTCGATAACGATTATGTGCTCGAAAACAAGCCTAAAATTGTTCAGTTCCATACCAGATACATAAACGACAGGGGTGATGTGGTCCCGACGGAGGCCTTTCGTGGTGCCCTAGTGCTTTTTTATACGCCAGAGTTTCAGAGGTGGTATGAGCGTGATAGGCGCTCCCCGGTTCCGCATTTGTTTGTGCGACGAGATCGTCCGTTGGATAGAACCTTCCTTGATACTTATTTTGACGCAAAGGTGGCGGGTGATTACCAATCGGGAGTCTTGAGAATTCGGCTGGAAAAAACGGGTGATGGGGTTTGGGTTGCGCAGAGAGAGGGTCGCGCTGAAGCCGGTGCGGTCTATCTGCGAGTCCGCATGTCCGCTTTGAATGGTCGCTTAATTCATGAGGCTATGGTTCCGATCTCCAGAAATATGGTGAAAGGCGATGCTTTAAATATGACGATCAAGCTTCCCGATCAGAACGTTACGTCATATCGAGTGTCTGCTTGCCCCGTGCTGTTGGGGGTAAGGGATTTTTCGCCGTGTTTGAATGGGCAGGGGTATGAGTATTTAGTGCTCGACCAGGGTTCGAGTGTAGGGCTTGGAAAATTTCGTTTTGATGACGAACGTCTCGGGCTCATTGGGTGGTCGACATACGAGGCGGGCCATGTTTGGTCTTTGGGACTCGATTCTGTTATTAGATTCAATGTGAACGACGTGAGCGCCATTGATCGGCTGTCGCTTGATCTGGTGCCTTTTGGTGAACAAAGAATATCCGTTGAGCTAAATGGCGTCGTGATTTATGAAGGGCAGCACAATTCGGCCGGGAGGTTAGTGCTTCCTGTGGCAGGTCAGCTAGAAAGAGAGAATGTATTGCGGCTACACCATCCCGACGCGAAGAGTCCTGGCGAACATGATCAGCGCGTGTTGGCTCTAGCTTTGCGGGAACTCGTTCTAGAATGATCGATTGGTCACGAGTCAATGTTTAAAAGTGAGTGAGAGTTATATGAGAGCAATCGTTACTGGCATTACTGGACAAGATGGTGCATATCTTGCACAACTGCTTCTGGAGAAGGGGTATTCCGTTTACGGGACTTATCGGCGCACAAGTTCCGTGAATTTCTGGCGCATCGAGGAGTTGGGTATCGACCAGCACCCGAACCTGCACTTGCTTGAGTACGACCTCACGGATCTCTCCTCGAGCGTCCGTTTGTTGCAAACAACGGAAGCGACTGAGGCCTATAACCTCGCGGCGCAGAGCTTCGTCGGCGTTTCCTTCGAGCAGCCGATCACGACGGCGGACATCACCGGGATTGGCCCCGTTAACCTGCTGGAAGCCATCCGGATCGTGAACCCGAAGATCCGTTTCTATCAGGCCAGCACCTCCGAGATGTTCGGCAAGGTGCAGGAGATTCCCCAAGTCGAGTCGACGCCGTTCTATCCGCGCAGTCCTTATGGGGTTGCCAAACTTTACGCGCACTGGATGACGGTGAACTACCGTGAGAGCTACGGCATTTTCGGTACGAGCGGGATCTTGTTCAATCACGAGTCGCCGCTGCGCGGGCGGGAGTTCCTGACCCGCAAGGTGTCGGACTGCATCGCCAAGATCAAGCTCGGCAAGTTGGATGTGCTGGAACTCGGTAACCTCGACGCGAAGCGTGACTGGGGGTTCGCCAAGGAATACGTGGAAGGCATGTGGCGCATGCTGCAGGCGGACGAGCCCGATACGTACGTGCTGGCGACGAACCGGACGGTGACCGTGCGCGACTTCGTGACGATGGCCGGCAAGGCTGCGGGGTACGACCTCCTCTGGGAGGGCAAGGAGGACAAGGAAATCGGCGTCGATCGCATTTCGGGTCGTACGCTGGTGCGTGTGAATCCGAAGTTCTATCGTCCTGCGGAAGTGGATCTGCTGATCGGCAATCCGGAGAAGGCGAAGCGCGAGCTGGGGTGGGAGCCTACGACGACGCTGGAGCAATTGTGCCAGATGATGGTCGAGGCGGATATTCGCCGCAATGAGCGCGGTTTCTCGTTCTGACCGGACATGCGATGAAGCGAGCGCTGATTACGGGCTTCAAGGGTTTTACCGGCTGGTACGTGGCAGCGGAATTGGAGGCGCACGGCTGGGAGGTGTGGGGCACGGGCGCGCACGACGAAGCGGGAGACGCCCGGTATCGGCATGTCGACCTGGCGGACGCCGCCGGGCTTCGGGAGGTGATCGCCGAGGTGCGGCCAGATGCGGTGGTGCACCTCGCGGCGATCGCCTTTGTCGGGCATGGCGATGCCGACGCCTTCTATCGCGTCAATCTGATCGGCACGCGCAACCTCCTGGCCGCACTAGGTGCCGCAGCACAGCGGCCCGAATGTGTGCTGCTCGCGAGTAGCGCGAACGTGTACGGCAACGCGACCGAAGGCGTTCTGAACGAGGCGACGCCGCCAGATCCGGCCAACGACTACGCGGTCAGCAAGCTTGCGATGGAGTATATGGCGCGCTTGTGGATGGATCGGCTGCCAATAGTGATCGCGCGACCGTTCAATTACACGGGCGTTGGGCAGGCCGAGTCGTTTCTATTGCCGAAGATCGTCGCGCACTTCCGGCGTAGGGCAGAGGTGATCGAGTTGGGCAACCTGGACGTCTGCCGCGATTTCTCGGATGTGCGTGCGGTGGCTCGCGCCTACCGTCGGCTGCTGGAAGTCGGTCCCGTGGGTGAACCGGTCAACGTGTGCTCGGGGCGCACGCATTCGCTGCGCGAAGCACTGGCGATGGCGGAGGCGATTACCGGGCACTCGATGCGGGTGGAAGTGAACCCCGCGTTCGTCCGTGCGAATGAGGTGCGGAGCCTGTGCGGGGATCCAGCAAAGTTGCGCAGGCTGATCGGCGAGTGGGATACGCCGCCGCTCGAGGACACGCTCCGGTGGATGCTGGGCGGGGACGTAGCCTGACGCCGCAACCACAGGCATACTTGGACCGCGACTGTACGTGGGCGCTTTACTGATAGGAAAGAAATGTGAAGAAACTTTCAATTGCCGGTGTTCTTGCAATCATGGGGGCGGTTGCTCTCTCGGGGTGTGGTGACAAGCCTGAGACGAAGGTGGGAGCCGGTGCCGCTGCTTCCGCTCCGGCCGTGGCGCAGCCGGCCGACTCGCTCGCGCCGCGGTATGAAGCGTCGCTCGCGGACGGAATCGACTTTACGAGGTCCGGATATCCGACGTTCCTGGCGGAAGTCTCGGGAATGTCCGGGCACGAAGCATGGGGGCGCTGGACGGATGCGGCAGAAGCCGCGACGGCCAAGTTCCGCTTCGCGCAGTCGTTGCCGCAGAAATTCGCGCTCGAGTTGAAGGCCAATGCGTTCGGCCCCAATGTGGGGCGGCCGGTGAAAGTGCGGGTCGGAGCCGTTGAGAAGGAGTTCATCGTCAAGGACGCCCCGGCGCCTGAGCTTCATGTTCTGACGTTTGACGGGGTGAATGGCGCGGATACGATCGAGATCGTTCCTCCGCAGCCGACGAGCCCCAAGCAGCTCGATCCGCAAAATGGGGATCCGCGCATGCTGGGCGTCTCGTTGGTATCGCTTCAAATCAAGAGCTGATGATGCGAAAGGCATCCCGAGGACGGGGGCCGGACTGGGGTGTGCATTGAAGGTGATTCTTTCTATCGACGCGATCCGGTATCCGTTGACCGGAATCGGTCGCTATACCTACGAACTGGCGAGTCACCTGCAACAGCTGCCGGAGGTCACGGATCTCCGGTTTTTTTTCGGTAGGCGGTTCGCGGATGCGTTGCCGTCACCGTCACCGGTTGGCGTCGCGTCTCAATCGGGAGAGGGTCTTCGCAGGAGTGCTTTGAAGAGCCGAGTGATCGTCGAGCTCTATCGGTTTCTCGCCCCCAGGCTCAAGGCACTTGCCCTGCGGGGACTGGAGGGCCATGTGTTTCATGGCCCGAATTTCTACCTGCCGCCGTTTCGCGGCCGAGGGGTCGTGACGATGCACGACCTCTCGCCTTTCACATGGGCCCATTGTCACCCCCCCGAGAGGGTGCGATACATGCAGGCGGAAATCGGACAGTCCCTGAAGCGCGCTGCCGTACTGATTACCGATTCGGAGTTCACGCGTCGCGAACTCGCCGCCTATTTCGGGTGGCCGATCGAGCGTATTCGCGCCGTGTCGCTCGCGTGCTCGCCGGACTTCCGGCCGCGCAGCGAGGCGGAGCTGGCGTATACCTTGGGAACATACGGTTTGGCGGCGGGCGGATATAGTCTTTACGCAGGCACGATCGAGCCGAGGAAGAATCTCGACGCCTTGCTTGATGCGTATGGAGCGCTCCCCGAGCGGGTGCGCCGGAGGTGGCCACTAGTGCTTTCCGGGTACGAGGGGTGGCGCAGCGAAGGAATTCACGCGCGTGTAAGGGAGGCGGAACGGGCCGGCTGGGCGCGTTATATCGGTTTCGTGCCGGCCGAGCATTTGCCTCTGCTATATGCCGGCGCGCGTCTGTTCGCGTTCCCTTCCCTGTACGAAGGCTTTGGCCTGCCGGTGCTGGAGGCGATGGCGTCGGGCGTGCCTGTCGTGTGTTCGGATTCTTCTTCGCTGCCCGAGGTGGTGGGCGACGCCGCGGCCATGTGTCCGGCCGAGGACGTGGATGCCTTGAGCCGCATGATCGTGCGCGGGCTGGAGGATGATGCATGGCGTGGCGAGGCGATTCGGAAGGGGCTGGATAGGGCGCGGCAATTCAGTTGGAAGAGATGCGCCCAGGAAACGGTTGCCGCATATCGTGCGGCCGTCGAACTCTGAGTGTTGCGCGGATCGATCAGTGAAGGTCTTGCACGTCTATCGCACCTATTTCCCGGATCCGCCCGGCGGGCTTCAGGAGGCGATTCGACAGATTTGTCTGTCGGTGCAGCCGTTCGGCATCGAGAACACCATCTTCACCTTGTCGCCGGATTCCATCCCGGCCTTGATCGCGCGCCCCGAAGCACGGGTCGTGCGCGAGCGCTCCTGGGCGGCCCCGGCATCCTGCGACCTGGGCGGGGTGGCGGCCTTCGCACGATTTCGGCGGCTCGCCCGCGAAGCCGACGTCATTCATTATCTCTTTCCGTGGCCGTTCGCCGACCTGCTGCACCGAATCGCACCCGCAGGCAAGCCCTCCGTACTGACCTACATTTCCGACATCGTGCGTCAGCAATGGATGAGCAAGCTGTATTCGCCCTTGATGTGGAAGACATTGCGTGACATGCAGGCCATTGTGGCGAACGCGCCCGCGTATGCACAGACTAGTCCGGTGCTTTCGAATCCGGCGCTTCGCGATCGCGTGCGGGTGATCCCTCTAGGCATCGATGAGCGATCCTGTCCGCAGCGCGGCGATGACGCCATTATGGGTAGATTGCGCCTCGCCGAAGAGGAGCCGTTCTTTCTCTTCGTTGGTGTCCTGCGTTACTACAAGGGACTTCACAGTCTGGTGCAGGCCGCCGGGAACGTTGGCGCAAAAATTGTGATAGCGGGATCCGGACCCGAAGGGCGATCGTTACGCAGCCTTGTCGCCAGCATCGGGGCGAGGAACGTTATCTTTGCCGGGCAGGTGTCGGATGGCGAAAAGGTGGCGCTGATACGACGCTGCCGGGCACTCGTGCTGCCGTCGCATCTGCGGTCCGAGGCGTACGGGATGGTGCTCGTGGAAGCGGCGATGTTCGGCAGGCCGATGATCTCGTGCGAGCTCGGAACGGGGACATCGTTTGTCAATACGAACGGGGAAACGGGCTTCGTCGTTGACCCTGGATGCGCGGATGCTCTTGCAGCGGCAATGAACCGCCTGATTGCCGACGAGGGGCTCGCCACGCGCATGGGCGTGGCTGCGCGGGCGCGGTACGAGCGACTGTTTTCGGGTGAGGCGCTGGGGCGCGAATACGCCGCGTTGTTCCGTGAGGTAGTAAGCGGTTGATTCAGACCGCGTACATACAGGTTGGTGATGGCCGTGACCGTGGTGGTTCTCGCGGCCCCCTCCCGGGATAAGTCGTGTTGCGAAACGGACTATTGTGACTACAATGGTCACATTGGACTCTATCCTCACAAGAGGTACGCTCATGAAGACCATGACCGCCCGTGAAGCGAAAACCCACTTCGGGGAGTTGCTCGACACCATGCGTCGCGAGCCCGTGTTGGTCACGAAGAACAACCGGCCTGTGGGCATCATGATCTCGATCGAAGATGCGGCGGACACCCTCATCCCGGAAATGTTCATGCAAAAGGAACCCGGTTACGAAGAGTGGTTCCAGGCTAAGGTCGGGCGGGCGCTCGAAGCGTTCAAGGAAGGCACGACAAAGGTCGCGCAGCATGAGGAAGTGATGTCGCGCGTCTGGGAGCGCGTTCAGCGCAAGGTGAAGCCCACCTCTGCGTGACGGCGACGCATGTGCAAAGTCGAATGGACTGACGAGGCAGAGCGCGACCTCGAAGACATCCTCTTCTTCTATCTGGAACAGGCTGGCCACGGGGTTGCCGAATCTGTGTATTCGAGAATCAGGGAACAGGTTGGGTCCCTCGAGACCTTTTCTGAGCGCGCCCGACCGGGGCGTGTCCTCGGTACCCGCGAATTCGTTGTCAGTCGCCTTCCATACATCGCCATCGTCCATGTGGGAGATGACGCTGTGACGGTATTGAACCTTATTCACACCGCGCGGAAGTATCCGCCCGATCATTCGGGTACTTGAAGCACGGAGAAATACATGACGGCTCGTACACTGGTGACCGGCGGCAGCGGCTTCGTCGGCTCCGCAGTGCTTGCGCGGTTGCGTCACGCGCAGTTGCCGGTGCTGGGGGTGGTGCGCCGCGCGGTGCCTGTCGGCGACTGCGTGCGTGGCCCTGGCCTCGAGGGCGTTGGTGACTGGTCGCAGTTGCTGCGGGGCTGTGGTGTCGTGGTGCACACCGCAGCGCGCGTCCATGTGATGCGCGACTCGGCGTCCGACCCTCTGAACGCATATCGTGCCGCGAACGTCGAGGGAACCGTGAACCTCGCCCGGCAGGCCGCAACTGCGGGTGTGCGGCGCTTCGTGTTCATCAGTTCGATCAAGGTCAATGGTGAGGAGACAGCACCGGGGCAGCCCTTTACCGCCGATGGCAGGCCGTCGCCGCGGGACCCTTACGGCATCTCGAAGGCCGAGGCTGAGTCTGGGCTCAAGGCCCTTGCAGCCGAAACAGGTATGGAGGTCGTCATCATCCGCCCGCCGCTGGTTTACGGGCCGGGGGTGAAGGCAAACTTCCTGAACATGATGCGTTGGCTGCGACGTGGCGTGCCCTTGCCGCTGGGCGCGCTCGAGCACAATCGCCGCTCGTTGGTGGCCCTGGACAATCTTGTGGATCTGATTGTGACCTGCATAGATCATCCTGCTGCGGCGAACCGGACATTTCTGGTGTCCGACGATATGGATCTCTCGACGAGCGAGTTGCTGCGCCGACTGGCTGCGGCGATGGGCGTGCCGGCGCGCTTGCTGCCAGTTCCGGAGTGGGCGCTTGATACCGGCGCTGTGTTGCTCGGTAAGCGCGCGATGGTGCAGCGCCTGTGCGGCAATCTGCAGGTGGATATCGCGATCACGCGCGAGGCGTTGGATTGGTGTCCGCCGATTGGAGTGGATGAGGGGCTGCGGCGGGCCTCAGAGGGGTTTCGGGCGTGACCGGTTTTGCGTGGCTGGGCGTTCTTGTGGGCGCATCTGCGGGGTTGATGACCTGGGGCTTGCGGCGCTATGCGCTGGCGCGGAGCCTGATGGACATACCCAACGCCCGTAGCTCCCATTCGGTTCCCACTCCGCGCGGCGGCGGCGTCGCGATCGTGCTGAGCTTTCTCTGTGCGGTGTTCGCCTTGACGATCACGGCGCGCGCGGAGCCTGGGGGCTCATGGGCGATTCTCGGGGCCGGTGCCCTGGTCGCCGTGGTCGGGTTCGTGGACGACCATCGTCACCTGGCGGCGCGTTGGCGTCTCCTCGCCCATTTTGTTGCAGCCGCCTGGGTGCTCGCGTGGCTCGGCGGCGCTCCGCCGCTGGACTGGTTCGGCGCCTCAGTGGAGTTGGGGTGGTTTGGAGCGACGATTGCGGCGGTCTATCTCGTCTGGCTGTTGAATTTGTACAACTTCATGGATGGTATCGACGGCATCGCCAGTGTCGAGGCGATCTCCGTCTGCGCGGGAGGGGCTGTTCTCTATGGGTTTGTCGGACGCGCAGACTTGATGGCCGAGCCCTTGCTGCTGGCGGCTGCGGTTGTAGGGTTCCTCGTCTGGAACTTCCCGCCAGCAAAAATCTTCATGGGCGATGCCGGCAGCGGTTTCCTGGGCATCGTGCTTGGCACCCTGTCGCTGCAGGCGGCCGCGGTGTCACCGGCCCTGCTCTGGAGTTGGCTGATCCTGCTCGGCGTGTTCATCGTCGATGCGACGTGGACGCTGTTGCGACGCCTGATTCGCGGCGAGCGTGTGTATGAGGCGCACCGCAGCCATGCCTACCAACGTGCGAGCCGGCGATGGGGGGGGCATCTGCCGGTGACCCTGAGCGTTGGTGCCATCAACATCTTCTGGCTGCTGCCGATTGCCTTGTGCGTCGGCGCAGGATTGCTTGATGGAGTCGTGGCGATTGCAATAGCATATGCTCCTCTGCTTGCCGCTGCGATCGCTCTGGGGGCCGGAAAAACCGACATCTCGCCGCGCTGACGTCGAGCTTTGCTCTTTTTGGGTACTTGTCTTGTACCTGAATGTTGCATTGCAGAAAGTTGCGACGGATACCCGCTAGAATCGCAATCGGCATTGCTACGTACCCCAACTTCGTCAGGAGGAGCCGTTCAGAATGAAGCGCTTGAGCCGTTCCGCCCTCGTCCTCCTGTTTGACCTGCTTGCTGCGTGTGCGGCGTGGGTGGCGACGTACTTTCTGCGCTTCAACTTCGAGTGGCCGGCCGAATATCAGGCGCAGATAGCCTTCGGTCTGCTCGTTTTGCTGCCTGTTCACGCGATCGTATGCACTCGGGCCGGCCTGTATCGCGGCATCTGGGTGTTCGCGAGCTTGCCCGACCTGGCGCGCGTGCTGCGTGCGGTCGCGATTTCGTCTCTCGCGGTGTGGGCGTTCGTCGCGTTGTATCGGGGGGCGCCTGGGGTGCCGCGTTCGACCCTGATCCTCTATCCGATGCTGCTCGTCCTGATCATGGCGGGCGGACGCGCGGCTTACCGCATGTGGAAGGAGCATAGGCTGTATGGCGGCCTGATCGCGAAGGGCAAGCCGGTGGTGGTGGTCGGTGCAGGGCGTGGCGGGGCCATGTTGCTGCGCGAGCTTCAGCGCAGTCCGGATTGGCGGGTGATCGGGCTTGTGGATGATGATGCGGAGAAGTGGGGGCGTGAGCTTCTCGGGCTGCCGGTGCTCGGGCCGGTTAAGGCCCTGCCTGAGATCCTCGTGGCTGAACGCGTCGAGCACGTGATCCTGGCCATGCCTTCCGCGGCGACGAAGGTCCGGCGTGCCGCAACCGATCTTGCTGTGCGCGCCGGGGCGAAGGTCTTCACGGTTCCGGGGCTCGAAGACGTGATGGCAGGGCGCGTTGCGGTGTCCTCCATCCGTCGCGTCGATATCGAGGATTTGTTGGGGCGTGAACCGGTGTGGATCGATACTCCGCACGTTGAGGCGATGCTCAAGGACAAGGTCGTGCTGGTCACCGGGGCCGGGGGGTCCATCGGGAGCGAGTTGTGCCACCAGTTGGCGCGATTCGCGCCGCGTCGCGTGGTGCTGTATGAGCTGAACGAGTTCGCCCTGTACAACGTCGAGCAGTGGTTCTCCAGTCACGCGCCGGGAATCGACGTTGTTCCCCTTGCCGGCGACGTCAAGGATGCAGCGCGTCTCGCCGAGGTGTTTGCTGCCTGGCGCCCCGAGGTCGTGTTCCACGCGGCCGCGTACAAGCACGTGCCGCTGATGGAAGTGGCCAACGCCTGGCAGGCGGTGCGGAACAACGTGCTGGGCACCTTGCGCGTCGGCGAGGCGGCGCAGCGTCACGGCGCGGAGCGTTTCATTCTCATCTCGACCGACAAGGCGGTGAACCCCACCAACGTGATGGGGGCGAGCAAGCGTCTGGCTGAGCTCGTCTGCCAGGCCTTGCATCAGCGCGCTCAAGGCACGCAGTTTGAGATGGTTCGTTTCGGCAACGTGCTCGGCAGCACCGGCAGCGTGATTCCGAAATTCCAGGAGCAGATTGCGCGGGGCGGGCCGATTACGGTCACTCATCCGGAGATCAATCGCTACTTCATGTCGATTCCGGAAGCGGCGCAATTGGTGCTGCAGGCCGCGGCGATGGGGCAGGGTGGCGAGATCTTCGTCATGGACATGGGCGATCCGGTTAAGATCGTCGATCTCGCGCGCAACATGATCCGGCTTTCGGGTTACTCGGAAGAGGAGATCCGGATCGAGTTCACGGGCTTGCGCCCCGGCGAGAAGCTGTACGAGGAGTTGTTGGCCGATAGCGAGGAAACGCGCGAGACCCCGCATCCGAAGCTGCGGATTGCGCGCTCCGTGCCGGCAGCGTCATCGTTCCTTGCCGAGCTGGCGGGATGGTTCGCGCAGAAGGACTGCCTCGGCGACGACGAGGTGCGCCGTGCCTTGCTGCGCTGGGTGCCGGAATATGTCCCGATGGGCGGGCGGCCGGCATTGCGCATCGTTGAGAGCGAGAGCAAGTTGGCGCGCGTCGGCGACCGGGCGTAATTACAACGTCTTAGTTCCTCCAGATAACGACGTTTCTTTTCTCGGCGAAGGTTTCTGAGGGAGCGGCTTCAGCCGCGACCACAGTCTTGTCAGCCGACCGCATGCCGATTCGCGGCTGAAGCCGCTCCCACGGGATAGAATGTCTCGATCTCATTCAGGTTGTGGCGCGTCCGTTCCGTGATGTCGGCGATGCGCCCGAGTTCCGATGGCGATCTACGCGGTAGGTGACATCCAGGGCTGTTACTCGGTGCTTCAGCGCCTGCTGGAGCGGATTGCATTCGACCCGGCAGTCGATCGCCTGTGGGTGGTCGGCGACATGGTGAATCGCGGGCCGGAGTCGGTGCAGACGCTGCGCTTCCTGCGCGGACTGGGCGAGGCGGCGACGGTCGTGCTGGGCAATCACGATCTTTACCTGCTGATGGTCGGTGCGGGCCACAAGCGGCTCGATGATGACGACACCTTGTTCCAGGTGCTGGAGGCTCCGGACCGTGACGAATTGCTCGCATGGGTGGCGAGCCGTCCGCTGGTGCACGTCGAGGGCGAGTTCGCGATGGTGCATGCGGGAATGCTCCCCGGCTGGACGATTGCGCGGGCGCAGCAGCTCGCAGTCGAAGTGGGCGAGGTGCTGGCGGGGCCGGTGGCGAACGATCTGCTGCTGCATCTGGGTGGCAACGAGCCGGAGACTTGGTCAGACGAACTCGTGGGCTGGGAACGCTACCGGGTGATCGTGAATGCGCTGACGCGGATGCGTTTCTGCGCAACCGACGGTCGCATGGCGCTGCAGGCGAAGGGGCCGCCGATGAAGGCTCCCACCGGGACGATGCCGTGGTTTCAGGTGCCGGGGCGGCGGAGCACTACGCACACCATCGTGTGCGGCCACTGGTCGGCATTGGGGTTCTACCGCATGCCTGGTCTCATCGCTCTCGATTCGGGCTGCGTGTGGGGCGGAAAACTCACTGCCGTGCGGCTCGAGGACGGTGCGGTGTTTCAAGTTCAAGCCTAGGCTGCGGGTAATCGCAGCCCCCTCCCGGGGCGCGGGCATCAGCCGACTGTGGCCGGCTGCTCGTGCCCCGCGCCTGCGCCAGCCCCTTCCTGTTCGGGTTTCCTCTCGGCGATGCCGGTGGCCGCCATGATCGCCTCGCGCGCGCTTTTGGCGAGTTCGCGACGGTGGATGCCCCGGCTGTCGAGTGGCGCTCCCACGTACAGTCCGGCGACGAGTCCTTTCGTGGTGATAATGTTCGCGATGCACTGACCCAGCGTGAGATCGCCGTCGTAGGCGGCGGCGCGGGACGGAGAGCCGTCCGGGTGGTGATACGAGATCGCCATCGGCTGGATCGCGTGGCCCGATTCGATCGCGGGCTGCAGCAGGGCGGCGTGGAAGTGCAGGACATGGCTGCCGTCGGTGGTCGTGCCTTCGGGAAAAAGCGCGACGTTGCGTCCTGCGTCGAGGAGGGCGCCGATCTCGGCGTTGATGATCTTCGCGTGACCGCGGCTGCCGCGTCGCAGGAACACGGTCTCGTTTTTTGCCGCGAGCCAGCCTATGAGCGGCCACGCGCGTACCTCGGCTTTCGAGACGAAGGCGGACGGTGCGATCGCGTTAATGACGGAGATGTCGAGCCACGAGATGTGGTTGGCGACGAGCATGCAGCCCGGCTGCACCGCGGTACCCTTCGTTCGCAGTTCGACGCCGAGGATGGCGAGCAGGCGTTGCGACCAGCGCCGGCGCAGGTGACGGTGCGTCGATATCTCGGTCAGCGGATAGACCGTCAGGACCGTCAGCAAGCCTTGGGCGATGTGCAGGGCGAGCCGCAGGTAGCGCCAGGACCGGACGAGCGGCCCGGCCGTCGGCCGGGCGGCGGGGATGGGGGCTGCGGAATTCAGTCTTTGCGTCCCATGAAGTGTTTGGCGTAACGGCCGTCCACCTTGGTCATCGGCATCAGGATGGGCAGGTCGGCAGTGTTGAAGTCGGGATCCCATGCAGGTTCACCGCAGATCCACGCGCCGGCGCGCAGGTATCCCTTGATCAGCGGCGGCGCTTCGCCCGGCAGGTCGGAGCGCAGGTGTTCGAGCGGCAGCGGACAGCGCGGGAACACGCGGTATTCGAGCGGCGAGGCGTGCTCGTCCTTGAGCCGATTGTACAGGCTTGCGGCGGTGTGTCCGCCGTCGGCCATGCTGACGGAGGCGCAGCCGATCAGGTAGTCGTAGCCGTTCTCCTGCATGTAGCGCGCGAGGCCGCCCCACAGGAGGGCGATGACGGCGCCGCTGCGGTAGTCGGCGTCGATGCAGGAGCGGCCGATCTCGACGATGCGGCTGCGCAGGTGCTGCAGGCGGGTGAGGTCGAATTCGTTCTCGGAGTAGTAGCCGCCGACCTTGCGCGCGGCGACGGGCGAGAGGATGCGGTAGGTGCCGACGATGCGTCCGGCCGCCTCGTCGCGCACGATAAGGTGCTCGCAGTAGGGGTCGTAGATGTCACGGTCGACCCCCGGGGTGCGGCTCGGCAGGCGGGCGCCCATCTCGTCGGCGAAGACGCGGTAGCGCAGTTTTTGCGCTTCGAGAATTTCCGTTTCGCAGGTGGCCAGCCCCACGTGCAGGCTGCGTCCGCGGCGTTCTGCGATTTGGGGTCGTTTCTGGAGCATGGGGGCAATTCCTCGTTCAGGCGTGTGTGGCGCATTGTCGAAATGCTGCGTTGCGACGCCATGACGAGGGCGTTACGATGGGGTGACGAAATCGTGTTCGGTATGCTTCGGGGGAGTTGGGTAATGGATAACTGTGTGTTCTGCCGCATCGTGAAGGGGGAGTTGCCAGCCTCCAGGGTGTTCGAGGACGAGGCGACGGTGGTGTTCATGGATCTGCAGTCGGTGAATCCCGGCCACATGCTGGTGGTGGTGAAGCCACACCGCGCGAACATCTATGAGTTAGACGACGAACTGGCCGGCGCCGTGTTCCGTACTGCCGCCCGCATGGCCCGTGCGGTGAAGGAGGCCTTCGGCTGCGAGGGGGTGACGCTCTTCCAGGCGAACGAAAAGGCGGGGGCGCAGACGGTGTTCCACTTCCATATCCACGTGTTGCCGCGATGGGAGGGGGACGGCATGGCGCTGGCGTGGCCGGCGAAGAACCCGTCGCGCGAGGCGCTGGAAGAGATGGCGGCGAAGCTGCGCGCGGTGCTGTAGCGTCGGAGCGGTTGTGCGAGGGTGTTGGGGTGTTGGGGTGTTGGGGTGTTGGGGTGTGGAGGTGTGGAGGTGTGGAGGTGTGGAGGTGTGGAGGTGTGGAGGTGTGGAGGTGTGGAGGTGTGGAGGTGTGGAGGTGTGGGAGCGGCTTCAGCCGCGAATGGGCCGCTCAGCGAGGGATACCGCCCATTCGCGGCTGAAGCCGCTCCCACAGGAGACGACCGGCGGTGCGCCGCGGATTATTGGTGCGGCACCCTATAATGGCGGAATTTTTCCGACCCGGGTTCCCGAATGTCCATCCTCGTCTGCGGCTCCATGGCTTACGACACGATCATGGTGTTTCATGATCGTTTCAAGCGCCACATCCTCCCCGAACAGATCCACATCCTGAACGTGTCCTTCCTCGTGCCCGACATGCGGCGCGAGTTCGGCGGGTGCGCCGGGAACATCGCATACAACCTGAAACTGCTGGGGGCCGATCCGCTGATCATGGCGACGGTGGGGGATGACGCCGAGCCGTATCGCCAGCGCCTGCAGCGCCTCGGGCTGCGCCAGGATCACGTCAGGCACGTGCCGGAGAGCTTCACCGCGCAGGCCTTCATCACCACCGATCTCGACGACAACCAGATCACGGCTTTCCACCCCGGCGCGATGAACCACTCGCACCTCAACCGGGTGCGGGACGCGAACGGGGTGAGGCTTGGCATCGTGTCGCCGGACGGCCGCGACGGCATGCTCAACCATGTCGCACAGTTCGCCGCTGCGGGCGTTCCGTTCGTGTTCGATCCCGGCCAGGGCATGCCCCTCTTTTCGGGCGAGGAGTTGCTCCACTGCCTGAACCAGGCCACCTATTGCACGGTCAATGATTACGAAGCGCGTCTGCTGTGCGAGCGGACCGGGCGTTCTCTGGAGCAGTTGGCGGAAAGCGTCGAGGCCTTGGTCGTGACGCTGGGGCCCGAGGGTTCGCGCATCTATGCGGAAGGGCGGTGCATCGAGATTCCCTGCGTGCCGCCCGACGAAGTGGTCGATCCGACCGGTTGTGGCGATGCCTATCGGGCGGGTCTGCTGTACGGAATTGCAGAAGCTTACGATTGGACGCGGACCGGGCGCTTGGCGTCGTTGATGGGATCGATCAAGATCGCCAGCCGGGGCGGACAGAATCACACGCCGGATCGCGCCGAGATCGGCGCGCGTTACGCGAAGGCATTTGGAGAGGCATTATGGTGATGGGTACGAGGCAGCGTGCCGTTGCGGCGGCATTTGCGATGGCTGTGTTGGGGCTCGGGTTGGGCGGTTGTGCCACCGGACTGGGTGGCGAGACGTACTCGCGCGGCGAGGCGCGTCGGGCGATGACGGTGCAGTACGGCGTGGTCGAATCGGTTCGCTACGTGAAACTCGAGGGAACCAAGACTCCCATCGGCGCGCTCGGCGGGGCGGCGATCGGCGGTATTGCGGGCAGCGGCATCGGGGAAGGGCGCGGTGCGGCGATCGCGACGGTGATCGGTGCGGTCGCCGGCGGCCTTGCGGGCTCCGCGATCGAGGAAGGTGCGACGCGCTCTCAGGGCGTCGAGGTCACCGTCCGGCTCGACAACAATCAGCTCATGGCGGTCGTCCAGGACGACAAGGGCGAGGATTTCCGTGCCGGTGATTCGGTCCGCATCGTGCGCGACGGATCGACCACGCGCGTGACGCGCTGAACGCCCCCCGGGGAATCAGCCGAGCAGGACCAGCCCCCACACGCAGGCAAGATTGACGAGCGCGAGAAGGACGGCGGCGCTGCCGATGTCCTTCGCCCGCTTGGCGAGCAGGTGGCGTTCGAGGGACACCCGGTCGACGGTCGCTTCGATCGCGGAATTGATCAACTCCACGATCATCAGGAACAGGACGCTGCCAATGAGCAGGGCCTTGCCCGCGCCGCTGACCGGCATGAACAGCGCCAGCGGGATGAGGATCGCGGCGAGGATGCATTCCTGCCGGAAGGCATCTTCGTGCTTGAAGGCGGCGCGCAGTCCGTCGAGCGAGTAGCGCAGGGCGTTGAACAGTCGGGTGAGCCCGGTCTTGCCCTTGAAGGGGCTTTCATGATGCTCGCGGTGCGGCTGGGTCATGGGGGTGTCGCGTAAGGGTCAGGGGTAGAAGGCGTAGATCCGGTATCCGGTTGCGCCCAGTCCATCCGCCGCAAAGGGCAGGGTTACGGCAATGTCGCGTCCGGCAGCGAATCCCTGTGCGAGGTCGGCGCCCGGGAACCATTCCTGCGGCGCGAGTGCGCGCCTGACGAGAGGGCGGTCGCGCGCGTCGGTCAGCGTGAGTTCGAGGTGCGGCCAGGCCAGCGGATGGGGCGCGCGGTTGCGGATCGTCGCGTTCAGCACGAATCGGGCGGCCTTGCCCGGCTCGGACTGCAGGTCGGAGGATTCGACGCTGATCAGGCCGGCAATGCGCGGCAGTTGGACGGTGCAGCCCAGGGCGTCGCACGCCTTCACCAGCGCGGGGCGCAGGGATGGCCATTCCCGCGCGACATCGGTGCGGAACAGATACAGCAACTGTGCCGCGAGCATGCCGCTCAGCAGCCCGACGGCAAGTCCCGTGAGGCCGCGGCGGGCAGGCAGGGGCGCCGGCGCTGCGTAGTCGGCAAATTCGTCAGCGGAATCGGTCGTTGTGTCGGCGGGCGCAGGCGGGGATTCCTCGGCAGCGAAATCCTCTTTGGGGCGTGCTGGCGTCGGGGTTCCCGGTTCGATCCGGTCTGGTGACGCGAAACTGCCCAGCAGGGTGTCCGGAGGCGCCTCCGCGGCGGGTTCCCTCTCCTCCCGAAGATCGGTATCGCGCCAGAACGGGCCTCTGTCATGGGGGGCGGGCGCGCGGGAGGCTTCCTCGGCCGGGCGCTCGGGTGCGGGCTGCGGCCTGTCAGGCTCGGCCGGAACCCGCGTGCGTTCCTCTGGCTCCTGTCGCGGCTCGCCTGCCTCGCGTTGCGCCGCACGCTGTGGGACGAGCGCGTCGGGCAGTTCGAAATCGAGCTGGTTCGAGAGCGTGTCGGTCGCCTTGTCTTCCAGCACGAAGAAGCGATCGGAACGGTCCGGTGCCGGATCGGGCGAGCTGAGGGCGGGAGGAGGGGAAGCCTCCTCAATCAGATTTTCCAGCGCGTCGAACGGCACCAGGCAGCTGCCACAGCGCACCTGCCCGTGGTGTGCGCGCAGCTGCTCGCTCCGCACCCGGAATACCGTGTGGCAGGCCGGGCAGCGGGCGAGCATCAGTCCTTGCCGGCCCCGGTGGCGGACCGGGAGCCTTCCAGTCGCGCCCAGCCCTCGTGAGTCGCGCCGACGCGCAGTGCGATGAAGGGGGCGTAGGCGGCGATGACCTGGTCGGTCTGGGTGTCGAGCACGCCCGACAGCGCGATGCGCCCGCCGGGCGCCACGCGCGCGGACAGCAGCGGCGCGAGCACGCACAGCGGGTTGGTCAGGATGTTGGCGACGACGACATCGAACTGTGCATCGAGCGTGTCGCGCGAGTGTTGCAGGCGCATCGTCACGTCATTGCGCCCGGCATTGTCGCGCGCGGCTTCGAGTGCCTTGTCGTCGATATCGACGCCCAGCACGTCGGCAGCACCCAGCTTTGCCGCGGCGATGCCGAGGATGCCCGAGCCGCAGCCGTAATCGAGCACGCTGGCGCCGGGCGCAACCGCATCGCACAGCCATTCGAGGCACAGGCGCGTGGTCGGGTGCGAACCGGTGCCGAAGGCCATGCCGGGGTCGAGCTCGATGTTGATCGCGTCCGGATCGGGTGCGGTATGCCAGGACGGCACGATCCACATCCGGTCGGTGATGCGGATCGGGTCGAACTGGCTTTGCGTCAGCTGCACCCAGTTCTGCTCCGCGACTTCTTCCAGGGTGAAGGGCGGTACCGCGTCGAAGCCCGCGTCGGCGGCCGCCTGTGCCAGGGCGACCGTGAGGTCGGCGTCGGCACTGAACAGCGCGATCACGCGGCTGTGGTCCCACAGGCCTACCGGGTGATGGCCCGGCTCGCCGAACTGCGGCTTTTCCGCGTCGGTGCCGGCGTCGGCGTCCTCGATGCTGATGGACAGCGCGCCGGCCTCCATCAGCGCCTCGGACAGCGCCTCGGCCTTCTTCGCCTCGGCCTGCAGGGTCACGGAAATCCACATGCGCGGCGGCTCCGGCTCGTCAGCTCTTCTTGACTTCGTTGCGGTCGGCCAGCTTGTGCTCCAGGTAGTGGATGCTGGTGCCGCCTTCGATGAAACGCGCGTCGAGCATCAGTTCCTGGTGCAGCGGCACGTTCGTCTTGATGCCCTCGACGACCATCTCCGACAGCGCGATGCGCATGCGGCGGATCGCCTGCT
This sequence comes from Aromatoleum evansii, assembly GCF_045689615.1. Taxonomy (NCBI): domain Bacteria; kingdom Pseudomonadati; phylum Pseudomonadota; class Betaproteobacteria; order Rhodocyclales; family Rhodocyclaceae; genus Aromatoleum; species Aromatoleum evansii. Next base: position 4,519,662 of record NZ_CP141259.1, on the reverse strand, counting down.
CGCGCGTGTCGCCGTAGGCGATCAGCTTGCCGATCATCGAGTCGTAGTGCGGCGGGATCGTGTAGCCGTTGTAGACGTGCGAGTCGACGCGGATGCCCGGGCCGCCCGGCGTGTGCCAGTTGGTGATCTTGCCGGGGCAGGGGGTGAACTTGAACGGATCCTCGGCATTGATCCGGCACTCGATGGAATGGCCGCGGAAGACGATGTCCTTCTGGCCGAACCACAGCTTCTCGTTGGCCGCGATGCGGATTTGGGCCTGCACGATGTCGATGCCGGTGATCAGCTCGGTGACGGGGTGTTCGACCTGCACGCGCGTGTTCATCTCGATGAAGTAGAACTCGCCGTTCTCGTACAGGAACTCGAAGGTTCCGGCGCCGCGGTAGCCGATCTTGCGGCAGGCTTCGGCGCAGCGCTCGCCGACCTTGGCGATGGCCTTGCGGTCGATGCCGGGGGCGGGGGCTTCCTCGATGACCTTCTGGTGGCGGCGCTGCATCGAGCAGTCGCGCTCGCCCAGGTACACGGCATTGCCGTGCTCGTCGGCGAGCACCTGGATCTCGACATGGCGCGGGTTCTCGAGGAACTTCTCCATGTACACGACGGGATTGCCGAACGCAGCCTGCGCCTCGGCACGGGTCGTCTGAACGGCGTTGAGCAGGGCCGCCTCGGTGTGTACGACACGCATGCCGCGCCCGCCGCCGCCGCCTGCCGCCTTGATGATGACGGGGTAGCCGACGGCGCGTGCGATCTTGACGATCTCCTTCGGTTCTTCCGGCAGTGCGCCGTCGGAGCCGGGCACGCAGGGGACGCCGGCCGCTTTCATCGCGTCCTTGGCGCTGACCTTGTCGCCCATCAGGCGGATCGTTTCCGCGCGCGGGCCGATGAAGGCGAAACCGGATTGCTCCACGCGTTCGGCGAAGTCGGCGTTCTCCGACAGGAAGCCGTAGCCCGGGTGGATCGCCTCGGCATCGGTGACTTCTGCTGCCGAGATGATGGCCGGGACGTTGAGGTAGCTCTGCGCCGAAGCGGCGGGGCCGATGCACACCGACTCGTCGGCGAGCTTCACGTACTTGGCCTCGGTGTCCGCGACCGAGTGTACGGCGACGGTGCGGATGCCGAGCTCGCGGCAGGCCCGCAGCACCCTCAGGGCTATTTCGCCGCGGTTCGCGATCAGGATTTTTTCGAACATGGCGTGCCGATCAGGCGATGACGAACAGCGGCTGGCCGTATTCGACCGGCTGGCCGTTCTCGACCAGGATCGCCTTGATGGTGCCGGCGAATTCCGACTCGATCTCGTTCATGAGCTTCATCGCCTCGATGATGCACAGGCGGTCGCCGACCGCGACGTTCTGGCCGACGTCCGCGAGCGGCTTCGCGCCCGGCGCGGTCGCGCGGTAGAAGGTGCCGACCATCGGCGACTTGACGACGTTGCCGTCGGGCAGCGCATCGGCGACCGGCGCGACGACCACATTGGTGGTCGGAGCCGCAGCCAGCGCGGCCATCGGTGCCGCCGGCATGTAGGCAGGCGCGGAGGGGGCGGCGATGTGCTTGGCGATGCGTACCTTTTCTTCGCCCTCGGTGACCTCCAGTTCGGAAATGCCCGATTCCTGGACGAGGTCGATCAGTTTCTTCAGCTTGCGCAGATCCATGCTGTTCTCCGGACAATGCGGCGCCCTGGGGGCCGCCAGAGGGGTTTTGTGTTTAGTCTTTCCGCAGTTGCGTGAGGGCGAATTCGAGTGCGGCCATGTAGCCGTACGCGCCCAGTCCGCAGATCACGCCGATGGCGCGATCGGAAAAATAGGAGTGATGCCGGAACGGTTCCCGTGTGTGGATGTTCGACAGATGAACTTCCACGTAGGGAATCGCCACCGCGGCCAGTGCGTCGCGCAGGGCGACGCTGGTGTGCGTGTAGCCGGCCGGGTTGATGATGATGTAGTCCACCGCTTCCGCCGCCGCTGCCTGGATGCGGTCGATGAGCTGGCCTTCGTGGTTGCTCTGGAAGGACTCGACGACGACCCCGGCGGCGCGTGCGCGTGCATCCATCGCGGAATGGATGTCGGCCAGCGTGGTGCGGCCGTAGACATCAGGTTCGCGAGTGCCGAGGAGGTTCAGGTTGGGGCCGTGCAGAACCAGAACGCGGGTCTGCGGAGGCGGCGGAGCCTCGGTGGTTTTGCTGCGTTTTGAGCGCGTCATGACGGCAAGTTTGCCGCAGATCGCTGCACTTTGTCCAGTGAAAGCGCATCGCGCGGCTCACTGCGAAGCGAGGAGTGCGCGAATTTTGCCCTCAAGTTCCGCTTCGTTCAAGGTGCCCAGCTTCACGAAATCCAGTTCTCCCCGCCGGTCGAAGATCGCGGTGAATGGGAGCGCCTGCGACGTGTTTCCCAGCGCGCTCGTGATGGCCAGCGTCTGCAGCGGGGCGATCAGGAGTGGGTAGGGGACCTTGTGCTCCTCGGCGAATCTGCGCACGTTGTCGGGTTGGTCGATGCCGATGCCGACGAATTGTACCGGCGCCTCGGCAAAACGCCGGCTGACGGCTGCGAAGTCCGGGATCTCGCGCAGGCAGGGTGGGCACCAGGTCGCCCAGAAATTGACCACCAGCACCTTGCCGCGCCATTGCGACAGCGCCTGGGGCTGGCCGCTGCTGTCGGGCAGGTTCAGCGCGAGGATGGGGGCTCCGGCCTCGCGCGCGACCTGGGTCGTTGTCGGGGTCGAGGGGGATGAGGCGCGCTGGGTGAAATGGCCGGCGAGCCCTGCCGCTGCCGCGACGGCGAGGATCAGGGTGTTGCGGACGACTGGCTTCATGTTGCCGCCGGTTCAGCGCACCGGCTCGGGTTCGCTGCGGTCCTGCGCGAGCAGCGCTTCGACCGCCGGCAGGCGTGCCCGCTCGGCGTGCCGCCGGTTCGAGCGTTCCGAGTCGGCCGGATAGATCGAGAGGCGGATCGGCACCTGTTCCCAGTCGAAGCTGAGGATGGCCTCGGGCGCATGCGGCGCGGGGCGGCGCGGTTCGCGGTGTTCGTAGGCGATGTCCTGGTTGAGGAAGAAGATCTCCACTTCCTTGGCGCTTTCCGGGAAGAGTTCGATATCGACCTCGGTGTAGCGGCCCGCGGTGCCGTCGAGGGCGCCGCCGGTGAGGTAGGGGCGAAACTCGTCCAGCAGGCGCATCACGCCGACCGCCGCGCGACGCATCTCGAGCAGGCGTTCGGCCTGCTCCTCGTCCTGATATAGGGATTGCCAGGCGCGCAGTTCGGCTTCGATCTCGGCGTTGTTGGGTAGCGAATCGGTGTCCGAGGCGCCAAGCTGGCGGGCGGCCTTGCGCTTGGCGAAGCCGAAGTCGGAGATGCCGTCTTCGGCCATCATGCGGGCCGCTGCGGCGGCGATTTCACGCCTCAGGCTTGCGGAGCGGGATGGGGGCGCGCGGAAAGTCATGGTCGCGAGTCCGGCTGAGGGTCCGTGTAGAATGCGCACCATTCTACACGGACCGGTTTCAGCCACATTGCAGCGGTCCGTCAGTCCCGGAGTTTCGATGCACATCCACATCCTTGGAATCTGCGGCACCTTCATGGGCGGCGTGGCGCTGCTTGCGCGCGCCGCGGGGCACACCGTCACCGGCTGCGACGCCAACGTCTATCCGCCGATGAGCACCCAGCTCGAGGCCCAGGGCATCGGCCTGACCGAAGGCTACGATGCGTCGCAGATCGATCTCGCGCCCGACGTGTTCGTCGTCGGTAATGCCATCTCGCGCGGCAATCCGTTGCTGGAGGCCATCCTTGAGCGTGGGCTGCCCTATGTCTCCGGGCCGCAATGGCTGGCCGAGCATGTGCTGCAGGGGCGTTGGGTGCTGGCCGTCGCGGGTACGCACGGCAAGACCACGACGACCTCCATGCTCGCGTGGATGCTGGAGGACGCGGGGTTGAATCCCGGCTTCCTGGTCGGCGGCGTGCCGGGCAACTTCGGCGTGTCGGCGCGCCTCACCGATTCGCCCTTCTTCGTCATCGAGGCGGACGAGTACGACACGGCGTTCTGCGACAAACGCTCGAAGTTCGTGCATTACCGTCCGCGCACGGCGATCCTCAACAACCTCGAGTTCGATCACGCGGACATCTTTGCCGACCTCGCGGCGATCGAGACCCAGTTTCATCATCTTGTGCGCACGATTCCCGCATCCGGACGCATCGTCGCGAATGCCGGCGAAGAGAGCCTGAAGCGGGTGCTCGCGCGCGGCTGCTGGTCGGAGCTGGAATGGTTCGGCGACGCGGCGCAGTGGGCGGTCGAGCCGGGCGTGGAGGAGGCCGAGGCGGTGTTCCGGCTGCGCGGCGAGGAGTTGGGGCGCGTCGCGATGCCGATGTCGGGCAGCCATAATCGCAGCAACGCCCTGGCGGCCATCGCCGCGGCGCGCCATGTCGGCGTGACGCCGGTGCAGGCCATCGCGAGCCTCGCGCGCTTCGAGGGGATCAAGCGCCGCATGGAAGTGCGCGGCCGGGTGGAAGGCATCACCGTCTATGACGATTTCGCCCACCATCCGACGGCGATCGCCCTGACAGTCGAGGGGCTGCGCAAGCGCGAGCCGCAGGGGCGCATCCTCGCGGTACTCGAGCCGCGTTCGAACACGATGAAGCTGGGTGTGATGAAGAGTCGCCTGCCGGAAAGCCTGGGGCTGGCCGATCGCGTCTTCTGTTACGCGAACGGTCTGGGCTGGGATGCGAGCGAAGCGCTCGCGCCGCTGGGCGAGCGGGCCGGCGCTTTCGATTCTCTGGAAGAGCTGGTCGCGGCGGTGGTTGCCGAGGCCCGCCCGGGCGATCACGTACTGGTCATGAGCAACGGCGGTTTCGGCGGCGTGCACGACAAGCTGCTCGCCGCGCTGCACTCCCGCCGCGGCGGGTGATGGACGGTGTTGCTGTGGGAGCGGCTTTAGCCGCGAATCAGGCATTTCCGCCTGGTTTGGCGCCCATTCGCGGCTAAAGCCGCTCCCACAGCGAAGGGCAAACGCCCGTTCCGGAACTCAGTCCTTCTTGCCTTCGAGCTGGCGGGCCTGCTGGTCGGTGATGTACTCGAACACCTTCACGACCTTGCGCACACCGTCGGTGCGCCGGGCTACTTCGGTTGCGGCGTCCGCCTCGCGGCGCGTCACGATGCCGAGCAGGAATACCGTACCCGCCTCGGTGACGACCTTGACGTGGTTGGCGCTGAACTGCGCCGAATCGACGAAGCGTGCCTTGACCTTCGACGTGAGCAGCGAGTCGTTGCCGCGCGAGGTCAGCGACGAGGTGCCGGCGACCTGGATCTCATTGACGATACCCTTGACGTTGGCGATGCCGCTCGCCACCCGCTCTGCCTCGGCGCGATGCGCCTCGGTGGGGGCTTCGCCGGTCAGCAGCACGTTGCGGTTGAAGGACGTCACGTTGATATGCACGGCGTCGCCGAGGCGGTCCTTCAGGGCGCTCGAGGTGCGCCATTCGATGCCTTCGTCCTCGACGTAGGCGCCCGAGGTGCGGCGGTCGGCCACCATGGCGGCCCCTGCACCGACCCCGCCCGCGACTAGCGGGAAGCAGCCCTGCAGCAGCGGCAGCGTCGCCGCGGCGCCCAGGCCGAGAAGCAGGGTGCGCCGGCTGGCTTGGAGGGTCTTGTTGGTCATCAGTCTTCAACTCCGAGTAACAGACAATCGATGCCGTCGCACAGGCAGTGCAGGACGAGCAGATGAACTTCCTGGATGCGTGCCGTGCGGTCGGCGGGTACGCACAGGTGGATGTCGCCGTCGCCGAGCATTTCCCCCATCCTGCCGCCACCCTTGCCGGTCAGCGCGATGACGCGCATCTCGCGTTCGTGGGCGGCCTCGATCGCGGCGATGACGTTGGGGGAGTTGCCGCTGGTCGAGATCGCCAGCAGCACGTCGCCCGGCTGTCCCAGCGCGCGCACCTGCTTGGAGAACACCTGGTTGTAGTCGTAGTCGTTGGCGATCGAGGTGAGTGTCGAGGTGTCGGTCGTCAGTGCCACGGCGGCGAGCGGCGGGCGCTCCATCTCGAAGCGGTTGACCAGCTCGGCGGCGAAATGTTGCGCATCGGCAGCCGAACCGCCGTTGCCGCACGCGAGGATCTTGCCGTTGTTGAGCAGGCTGCCGGTCATGATCTCCACGGCTCCTGCGATCGGGGCTGCCAGCGCCTCCAGCGCGTCGAGCTTGGTGCGGGCGCTGTCTTCGAATTGTCGGGAGATGCGGTGAATCAGATCCATGAGGGGCTCGGGTCGCTTCTGTCGGGGGCAAAAGTCTAGCACGAGGCGGACTCCGGCCCCGCCGTGGCCGCCTATCCACTCGCAGGTGGCAATATTATTGTGGGAGCGGCTTCAGCCGCGAATCGGCCATGCAGCATTTGATACTGCCATTCGCGGCTGAAGCCGCTCCCACACAAAGCCCTGCCCTGGCCGTGCGGCGCAAGTGTGCCGTGCCGGGCGTCGCAGCGGCGGGTTTCCTTACAGACGCTTACCATGCGTCGGCATCGAATGCGCCGCGCAACCACTCCACCGACGCTTCGTCGAGCGCGCTCATCAGCACCGCGTCGAAGCGGCAGGGGCTTTGTGCGAAGCGCCGACCGGCGCCCGCGAGCCACCAGCGTGCCGCCAGCACGACGCGCCGGCGCTTGGCCGCGGTGATGCTCGCTGCGGCGCCGCCGAAGCCGGGATTGCTGCGCAGGCGGACCTCGACGAATACCACGGTGCCGCGGTCCAGGCACACGAGATCCACTTCGCCGCCGCGACAACGCACATTGCGGGCGAGCGGAGTGAGGCCGCGGCGGGCGAGGAAGCGCTCGGCCAGTTCCTCGCCGGCCTTGCCGCGTGCTTGCGTGCGAGGCGCCGGCCGCCCGACAATGCCTTCCCTTTTGCTGCGCTCCCCGATGTCCATGTCGACCAGTCCGTCTCCGCTTTCAAGTACGCCGTCATTGTATGTGGTGGCTACGCCGCTCGGGAATCTCCAGGACATCAGCATCCGTGCGCAGGCTGTGCTGAGCGAGGTCGGTGCCATTGCCGCCGAGGACACGCGCCACAGCCAGCGTCTGCTCGATGCGTTGGGGATTCGTTCCCGCCTCTTCCCTCTGCATGAACACAACGAGCAGGCCGCCGTCGGCCAGGTGATCCGGATGCTGGAGGCGGGGCAGCACGTGGCGCTGATCAGCGATGCCGGCACGCCGGCCATCTCGGATCCCGGTGCGCGGGCGGTCGCGCGGGTGCGGGAGGCGGGCTTCCCCGTGGTGCCCGTGCCCGGCCCTTGTGCGGCAGTCGCGGCGCTGTCCGCGTCCGGATTCGTTGACGACGGCTTCCGCTTCGTCGGCTTCCTGCCGGCCAAGCAGGCCGCGCGCCGCGCGCGCATCGAGGAATTGCGCGCGCAGGAGGTGCCGCTGGTGTTCTACGAATCGCCGCACCGCATCGCCGAATCGGTCGAAGACCTCGCGGCGGTGCTGGAGTCCTCGCGCGACATCGTCATCGCGCGCGAAATCACGAAGATCTACGAGCAGATCGCGCGCATGCCGTTGGGCGAGGCGCCGGCGTGGCTGGCCTCCGATCCGAACCGTTGTCGCGGTGAGTTCGTGCTGATCGTGTCCGGGGCTCCCGCGGTGGAGGGGTTGCCGCCGGATGCCGAGCGAACCCTCGCGCTGTTACTGGAGGAACTGCCGGTCAAGAGCGCGGCGCGGCTTGCGGCGGACATCACCGGAGCGCCGCGCAAGTTGCTGTACGCGCGAGCGCTGGAGCTGAAGGGCAGTTGAGCCTGCATATATAATCGGCGCGAGCGATTGGCGCGACCCGAGGCGCCTGCATCCCGACCCTGGAGCCCCATGCACACCTTATCCCTCATCCGCCCCGACGACTGGCACCTGCACGTGCGTGACGGCGCAGCGCTTGCGGCCGTCGTGCCGCACACGGCGCAGCGTTTCGGTCGCGCGCTCATCATGCCCAACCTGCGCCCGCCCGTGACGACGACGGCGCAGGCCCTGGAATACCGCGAGCGCATCCGCGCGGCCGTGCCGGCCGGCATCGATTTCGAGCCGCTGATGAGCCTCTATCTCACCGACAACATGGCGCCGGACGAGATCGACCGCGCCAAGGCGAGCGGCGCGGTGGTGGCGGCGAAACTCTACCCGGCGGGCGCGACGACCAATTCCGATGCGGGAGTCACCGCGATCGAGAAGGTCTGGCCGGTGCTGGAGCGCATGGAGCGCGTCGGGATGGTGCTGTGCGTGCATGGCGAGGTGACGCAGGGCGACGTGGATGTCTTCGATCGCGAGCAGGTGTTCATCGAGCGCGTACTCGCCCCGCTGACGCAGCGCTTCCCCGGGCTGCGCGTCGTGTTCGAGCACATCACCACCGCCGATGCCGCCGATTTCGTGAAGGCGGCGGGCGACACGGTCGGCGCGACGATCACGGCGCACCACCTGCTGCTCAACCGCAACGCGATCTTCGCCGGCGGCATCCGTCCGCATCATTACTGCCTGCCCGTGCTCAAGCGCGAAACCCATCGGCGCGCGCTGGTCGAGGCGGCGACCTCCGGCAGCGCGAAGTTCTTCCTCGGCACCGACTCGGCGCCGCATGCGCGCTCGACGAAGGAGGCCGGCTGCGGCTGTGCGGGCTGCTACACCGCGCATGCGGGAATCGAGCTGTACGCCGAGGTCTTCGAGCAGGCCGGTGCGCTCGACCGCCTCGAGGCGTTCGCGAGCCTCAACGGCCCGGCGTTCTATGGCCTGCCGCCCAACTCCGACCGCATCACGCTGGCAAAGCAGGTGTGGGAGGTTCCGGCCGCGTACGAATATCTGGCTGGCGATCCGCTGGTACCCCTGCGTGCCGGCGAGACCGTCGCCTGGCGTCTGCTCTGATCGGGAGACTGTATGCCGAGAGCCCGGACAAAAGCAATTGCCGCGCTGGCGATGTTGCCCATGCTTGCGGCGTGCGAGAACAGCGCCACCGCCTTCATGATCGAGGGTAGCCAGCATGCCCTGATCCTGGTGCGCGAAAAGCCCTATTTCTGGCAGGGCACCGTCAACCAGGCGGTGATCGCGTCGCGTCTGCCGCACTGCCAGAAGCGCGTTCCGATCCACCCGGACGGAACCGAACTGACACCGATGGAAGTGTTCGAGGCCGGCGAGCGCCTGTGGGCGCTCCATCAGGGCAAGCGCTGGTACCTCGTCGGGACCGACAAGTGCCAGGTGCAGGACTGGGACAACGCCGCCGGTGCGGCGCCGGGGGCGTCGCTCGGCACTTTCCGCTTCAAGGACGGCGTGGCGACCTTCATTCCCGCGGGCGGGTGAGCGCGCGTCGCGTATAATCGGCAGCGGGAAGTTCGCCAGGCAATCGCTGCGCACCTCGTGTGCGTGGAGGAAAGTCCGGGCCCCGCAGAGCAGGATGCCGGCTAACGGCCGGGCGCCGCGAGGCGACGGAAAGTGCAACAGAAAGCAAACCGCCGATGGCCTGTTCGCAGGCACAGGTAAGGGTGAAATGGTGGGGTAAGAGCCCACCGCAGGACTGGCAACAGGACTGGCACGGTAAACCCCATCCGGGGCAAGGCCAAATAGGGGAGCAATGGCGTGGCTCGCGCTGCTCCCGGGTAGGCTGCTAGAGAGTCGTGGCAACACGGCCCCCAGAGGAATGATTGCCCGGCGGCTGCGGCGAAGGTTGCGGTCGTTCGACAAAACCCGGCTTATCGGCGAACTTCCCTTTTTTCCGCCGAGCCGTTTTTCCCCACTTCGGTGTGCGTTTTCCCACACTTCCCCACTTCGGGCTCGTTCTGCGCCCGAATCTTCATATCTTTCTCATGAAGTTGCGCTATCTGCCTTGATTTTTCAGGGTTTATGGCGGCGCTTTGCTCGTCCATAAGTCATTGTGTAGCAACGGAAAACTCCCTGGGGTCGGCTTGACCCTCCATTTCCTTTACTCTAAAGTGGGGGCTGGTGGTAAAAAGTGGGTCAAGGTGGCATATGCATGCCGCCTCGGCGGGCAAAATCAGGGGGTGGAATGTTCCAGGGAGCCGCTGCGCTCAGTCTCGATGCCAAGGGTCGCGTTGCGATCCCTGCGCGGCATCGTGACGCCCTCGTTCCCGACGGGGCCCCGCTGGTGGTCACCGCTCATCCCCACAAGTGCCTGCTGGTTTATCCGCAAGCTGTCTGGGAGCCGATCCGCGCGCAGGTTGCGGCGATGCCTGGCCTCGACCCCGCCGCTGCGGCCCTCAAGCGTCTGCTGATCGGTTTCGCCCAGGAGGAAGAGCTCGATGGCGCGGGGCGCGTGCTGATCGCCCCCTCGTCGCGTCAATGGGCCGGACTGGACAAGCAGGTATGGCTGGTCGGACAGGGAACCCACTTCGAGTTGTGGTCGGATGCCGGATGGCAGAAGCAGCAGGAGGCGATGCTTGCGCTCTCCGGTGCCGCGCTGCCGGCAGGATTCGAGAGCCTCGCGCTGTGAACCTGCCCTCCCGGCACGTTACCGTGCTCCTGTCCGAAGCTGTCGATGCGTTGGCGATCCGGCCCGACGGCGTCTATGTGGATGGCACCTTCGGTCGCGGTGGTCACAGTCGGGCAATCCTCGCGGCGCTCGGGCCGCAGGGGCGGCTCATTGCCTTCGATCGCGACCCCTCGGCCATCGCGGCCGGTCGCCAGATCGCCGATCGCCGCCTGACCCTCGTTCATGCGCCTTTCAGCTCATTTGCCGGCGAGCTCGACGATCTCGGCGTGAGCCGGGTCGATGGCGTGCTACTCGATCTTGGCGTGTCCTCTCCGCAGCTCGACGAGCCGGAGCGGGGCATGAGTTTTCGGTTCGATGCGCCGCTCGACATGCGCATGGACACGAGCCGCGGGCAGACCGTGGCGCAATGGCTGGCAGCGGCGTCTGTCGCGCAAATCACGGAGGTGCTCAGGGATTATGGGGAAGAACGGTTTGCTTATGCGATTGCAAAGGCGATTGCTGCTGCTCGGACAGGGGGGGTTGTTGCAACCACTCGACAGCTTGCCGAGATCGTGGAAAAGGCGGTCCGCACACGCGAGCCGGGGCAGCACCCGGCGACCCGCAGTTTCCAGGCTCTACGGATTTTCATCAATCAGGAGCTCGAAGAGCTTTCGCTGATCCTGCCGGATGCGGTCGAGCGGCTGAAGCCGGGCGGGCGGCTCGCCGTCATCAGCTTTCATTCGCTCGAGGATCGCATCGTCAAGCGCTTCATGCGTGACGAGTCGCGTCCGCCGCAGTTGCCCTCGCGCCTGCCGGTGCGCGCCGCGGACCTGCCGAAGCCGCGTCTGGCGCTGGTCGGCAAGGCCGTGCGTCCGGGCGAGGCGGAGGTCGCGGCGAATCCGCGCGCCCGCAGCGCCGTGATGCGCGTGGCCGAGCGCACGGAGGCGCAGGCATGATCCGCACCGATGCATTCCTCGTGGCGGTGGCGGTGGCGAGCGCGCTGGGCGTGGTCGCGTCGCAGCACCAGGCCCGCAAGCTGTTCTCGGAGCTCGAGCGCGAGCAGGCGCGCGCTCACGGCCTCGAAGTGGAGTGGGACCAGTTGCAGCTCGAGCAGAGCACCTGGGCCGCGCATGCGCGCGTCGAGAAGATTGCCCGCGAGCGCATCGGGATGCGTGCGCCGGTGCCGGGCCAGGTCTTTTCGATCGAGGGGGTCAAATGAGCAAGCAGCGGACGGTGACCTTCAATCACAACCCACTGCTGCGGCACGGCCTGCCGACCTGGCGCCCGCGCGTGGTGATGTTGGGCCTTATGGCGTGCTCGCTGGCGCTGATCGGGCGCGCGATGTACCTGCAGGGGGTCAATAACGAATTCCTGCAGGCCAAGGGCGAGTCGCGTTACGCGCGGGTGCTCGAGGTGCCGGCGACGCGCGGACGCGTCACGGACCGCCACGGCGACATGCTGGCGGTGAGCACTCCGGTGCGTTCGATCTGGGCGATCCCGACCGACGTGAATCTGACCCCGCCGGACGCGCGCAAGCTCGCGGGCCTGCTGGAAATGGACGTGCAGGAGCTCAATCGCCGTCTCGCAGCCGGTCGCGATTTCGTCTACCTGAAACGTCAGTTGTCGCCCGAGACTGCGCAGCAGATCGCCGACCTGAAGCTCGCCGGCATCCATCAGCAGCAGGAATATCGCCGCTACTACCCTGGCGGCGAGGTGATGGCCCACGTGCTGGGCTTTACCGGTGTCGACGACAAGGGGCAGGAAGGCGTCGAGCTCGCGTTCGACGGCACCCTTGCCGGCAAGCCGGGCGCGCGGCGCGTGATCCGCGACCGCCGCGGGCAGATCATCGAGGACGTCGAAGCCATCCGGGCGCCGCGCGACGGGCAGGATCTCGCGCTCTCGATCGACGCCAAGATCCAGTACCTCGCCTATTCGGCGCTGCGTCAGGCGATGCAGACGCACAAGGCGAAGGCCGGTGCGTCGGTGGTGCTCGATGCACGCACCGGCGAGGTCCTCGCGCTGGTCAATGCGCCCACCTACAACCCGAACAATCGCTCGAACCTCAGCGGGGCCCAGCTGCGCAACCGCGTCCTCACCGACGTGTACGAGCCGGGCTCGATCATGAAGCCCTTCATCGTCGGCCTCGCGCTGGATCGCGGGAAGGTGCAGCCCGGCACGATCATCGATACTTCGGCGGGGCGGATGACGATCGGGCGCGCGACGATCTCCGATTCGCACCGCAACGGCCCGCTGACCGTCGCGCAGGTGATCCAGAAGTCGTCCAACATCGGCACCGTCAAGGTCGCGATGCATTTCTCGCCCGACGAGATGTGGCGGCTTTACGACGATCTGGGCTTCGGCAAGCCGCTCAATCTCGGCTTTCCCGGCGAGGCGGGCGGCCGCTTGCGTCCCGCGAAGACGTGGAAGCCGATCGAGCAGGCCACGATGTCCTACGGCCACGGGGTCTCGGTGACCCTCATCCAGATGGCGCACGCCTATCTCGCGTTCGCGCGCGACGGCGAACTGGTGCCCTTGTCGCTGACCCGCCTGGATGCGCCGCCCGTCGGCGGCAAACGTATCTTCTCGACTGCGACGGCGCGTGAGATGCGCGGCATGCTCGAGCTGGCGTCCGGCCCCGGCGGTACGGCGCCCAAGGCGCAGGTCGCCGGCTACCGCGTGGCAGGCAAGACCGGCACGGCGATCAAGCTGGAAGGCGCGCACTACACGAATAAATATGTTTCGTCCTATGTCGGACTCGCCCCCGTCTCCGATCCGCGGCTTATCGTTGCCGTGATGATCGACGAACCCTCTGCAGGACAGTATTACGGCGGTGCAGTCGCGGCGCCGGTGTTTGCCCAGATTACCGAAGGAGCGCTGCGTGCGCTCGGCGTGGCGCCGGACGCACCCTTGGTGCCGCTGCAACTCGCCCAGAAGCAGGGGGTGGTCGTGCCCGCGCGGGAGAACATGTGAGCCTCGCACTCGCATCCGCGATTCTTGAGCGCCTTCAAGGGGCCGGTGTCGTGCCCGCCGGCATCACCGCCGATTCGCGCCGCGTCGGCGCCGGCGATGTCTTCGCGGCCTGGCCGGGGCTGGCCTCGGATGGCCGCAAGTTCATCGGTGCCGCCGTCGAGCGCGGCGCTGCCGCGGTGCTGTGGGACGACTGCGGCGGATTCCGCGTGGAAGGCTTGCCGGTCCCGGCGATTCCCGTCGCGGAACTGCGCCGTCTCGGAGGCTATCTCGCCCACCTGATCCATGCCTGTCCGTCCGACAGGCAGTGGGTCGTCGGGGTTACCGGCACCAACGGCAAGACGACCGTCACCCAGTGGCTGGCGGCGGCCCTTGCCCGGTTCGGCGAAAAGTGCGGCGTGATCGGGACCTTGGGGAACGGTTTCCCGGGGCAGCTCGCCGATACGCTGAACACGACGCCCGATGCGCTCGAGGTTCATCGCGTCCTGCGCGACTTCCTGTCTGCGGGCGGGAGTGCGGCGACGATGGAGGTGTCGTCGATCGGCCTCGACCAGGAGCGCGTCAATGCGGTGGCGTTCGACGTGGCCGTGTTCACGAACCTGAGCCGCGACCATCTCGACTATCACGGCACGATGGAAGCGTATGGCGCAGCGAAGGCCCGGCTGTTCGACCAGCCCGGCCTGGGCAGCGCCGTGATCAATCTGGACGACGCTTTCGGACTGGGGCAGGCGCGACGTCTGGCGGTTGCCGGGCTGCCGGTGATCGGTTTTACCCAGACTGCGGCGGCGCCGGTGCATGGCGTGCGCCTGCTGAGCGCCCAGGATGTCAGCATGTCGGCATCGGGTCTGCGCTTCACCATGGCCTTTGAAGGCGTGCGACGCGAACTGGACGTGCGCATGGTGGCGCCGTTCAACGTGTCGAACCTGCTGGCGGTTGCCGGCGCGCTGCTCGCGCGCGGCCTGCCGCTGGACGAGATCGCGCATGCGATCGCGCACCTGACCCCGCCGCAGGGGCGCATGCAGCTCGTGGGCGGCGTCGCCGAGCCGCTCGTCGTGGTCGATTATGCGCACACCCCGGACGCACTGGCGAAAGTGCTCGAGTCCGTGCGCTCGACCGTGGCGACGCGTGGCGGGCGCCTCGTGTGCGTGTTCGGTTGCGGCGGCGACCGCGACCCCGGCAAGCGTCCGCTGATGGGCGAGGTCGCACGGCAGCGCGCAGACCGCGTGATCGTCACCAGCGATAACCCGCGCTCGGAGGATCCGGCGAAGATCATCGACGCCATCATGCAGGGCGCCGGCCCGCAGGCCGAGCGCGTCATCGATCGGGCGCAGGCGATCCGCGTGGCCGTCGGCGAGGCCGGCTCCAATGACGTGGTCGTGCTCGCCGGCAAGGGACATGAACCCTATCAGGAGATCCTGGGCGTGCGCTTGCCGTTCTCGGACGTCGAGCAGGCGCACATCGCCCTGCGCGAGTGGAATCTGGCCAAGGGGACGGGCGCATGCTGAGCCTCATGGAAGCAGCAACGATCGCGGGCTTCCGCGCAGTGGGCGACGCCACCTTTTCGTGCGTGGGCACCGATAGCCGCCGCATCCGCTCCGGCCAGCTGTTCGTCGCCCTGCGCGGCGAGAATTTCGACGGGCATGACTTCGTCGAGCAGGCGGTGGCGGGAGGCGCCGCGGCGGCCTTGGTCGATGAGGCATGGCAGCGCGAGCATGAGGACATCGGGTTTCCCCGTCTCGTCGTCGGCGACACCCGTCTTGCGCTAGGCGCGCTGGCGGCGCACTGGCGCGGGCGCTTCGACATCCCGTTGATCGGGGTGACCGGCAGCAACGGCAAGACCACGGTCAAGGAGATGTGCGCCGCGATCATGCGCACCCAGGCGCGACTGGATGGCCACGCGCCGGACTGTGTCCTCGCGACGACCGGCAATCTCAACAACGACATCGGGCTGCCGCTGACCCTGCTCGAGCTGCGCGCACATCATCGTGCGGCGGTGATCGAGATGGGCATGAACCATCCGGGCGAGATCGGCTACTTGACCGCCCTTGCGCGGCCGAGCGTGGCGATCGTCACGAACGCTCAGCGGGCCCATCTGCAGGGCATGGGGTCGCTCGCGGAGATCGCCAGGGAGAAGGGGGCCATCTACGGCGGTTTGGGGGATACGGGCGTCGCCGTCGTGAACGCCGACGACTCCCATTGTGCGCTGTGGCGGGAGCTCAATCGCGGCCGCAGCGTCGTCACCTTCGCCATCGACCATGATGCCGACGTGAAGGCGCAGGCCGACCTTCACGGCCTCGGCGCCCGCCTGACGCTGAATGCCCGCGAGGGCAGCGCGACCTTCGACCTGCCGGTTCCCGGCGAGCACAACGTGCGCAATGCGGCGGGTGCCGCAGCGGCGTGCCTTGCCGCCGGTGCGTCGCTGGCGGCAGTCGCCGAGGGCCTGTCCGGGTTCAGTGGTGCGCCGGGGCGCCTGCAGCGGCGCGCCGGCCTGAACGGTGCGCTGATCATCGACGACACCTACAACGCGAATCCCGATTCGGTCCGAGCCGCGATCGACGTGCTGGCCTCGACGGCCGGCCACACGGTGCTGGTGCTGGGCGACATGGGCGAAGTCGGCACCACCAGTGCGCAACTGCATGACGAGGTCGGCGGCTACGCCAAGAGCAAGGGTGTGGACGAACTCTACGCACTGGGAGAAATGAGCGCGGTCGCGGCGCACAACTTCGGCGAGGGAGGGCGGAAGTTCGCTACCGCCGAGGCGCTGCTCGCAGCGCTGGCGCCGCGCCTCGACGCAAGCACGGTGGTGCTGGTGAAGGGGTCCCGCTTCATGCGGATGGAGCGGGTGGCGAACGGACTTGCGGCGGTGCACAATGGCGCCCCCTCACAGGAGTCTCATTAGTCCATGCTGCTCGAACTTGCCCTCTGGCTGGGTCAGGATATCCGCACCTTCAACGTGTTCGGCTACATCACGCTGCGCACGGTCCTTGCTGCGCTCACCGCGCTGATCATCTCCTTCGTCTTCGGCCCTTCGCTGATCCGCTGGCTCGCCGCCAAGAAGATCGGCCAGGCCGTGCGCGACGACGGCCCGAAATCCCATCTCACCAAGGCCGGCACGCCCACCATGGGCGGCGCGCTGATCCTCATCGCTATCGCGGTCACCACCTTGCTGTGGGGTGATCTGCGCAACCAGTACGTGTGGGTGGTGCTGCTCGTCACCCTCGGCTTCGGCGCGGTTGGCTGGGTGGATGACTGGCGCAAGGTCGTGCACCGTGATCCGAAGGGCTTGCCGAGCCGCTGGAAGTACCTGTGGACCTCGCTGATCGCACTGGCTGCGGCACTGTTCCTCGGGCTGACGGCGCACGAACCGGCGCAGACCGAACTGATCGTGCCCTTCTTCAAGGCGGTGTCCTACCCGCTGGGGATCTACGGCTTCATCGCGCTTTCGTATTTCGTCATCAACGGCACCAGCCACGCGGTGAACCTCACCGACGGCCTCGATGGCCTCGCGATCATGCCGACGGTGATGGTGGCCGGCGCACTCGCGATCTTCGCCTACGTCGCAGGCCACGCCGGTTTCTCGAAATATCTCGGCGTGCCCTACATCAATGGCGCGGGCGAGCTCGCCGTGTTCCTGGGCGCGCTGTGCGGCGCGGGCCTCGGTTTCCTGTGGTTCAACGCCTACCCGGCGGAAGTCTTCATGGGCGACGTCGGTGCGCTCGCGCTGGGGGCCGCGCTCGGAACCGTCGCCGTGGTCGTGCGCCAGGAAATCGTGCTCTTCATCATGGGCGGCCTCTTCGTCGCCGAGACGATGTCGGTGATGGCGCAGGTGCTGTACTTCAAGTACAGCGGCGGCAAGCGCATCTTCCGCATGGCGCCCCTGCATCACCACTACGAGCTGGGCGGCTGGAAGGAAACCCAGGTCGTGGTGCGCTTCTGGATCATCACGATCATGCTCGTGCTGTTCGGCCTTTCGACCCTGAAACTGAGATGAGCGCCGCATCCGACAAGCTCGTACTGGTACTTGGCCTCGGCGAGTCCGGCCTTGCGATGGCGCAATGGTGCGCACGGCAAGGTGCGCGCGTGCGCGTCGCGGACAGCCGCAGCGAGCCGCCGGGCCTCTCCGTGCTCAGGGCGAGCGTGCCCACGGCCGAGGTCGTGCTCGGCAGATTTGCGGACAGCCTCCTCGACGGCGTCGCCCGGATCGCGCTCAGCCCCGGCATCGATGCGCGTACCCCGGTGCTCGCAGAAGCGCGTCGTCGCGGCATCGAGATCGTCGGCGAGATGACCCTGCTGGCCGAGGCCCTCGCGGGGCCGCAGCGTGCCCGTACCCGCATCCTTGCGATCACCGGCACGAATGGCAAGACCACCACCACCGCCCTCACCGCGGCGCTGTGCCGGGCGGCCGGACTGGACGCGGTCGCCGCGGGCAACATCAGCCCCGCAGCGCTGACGGTGCTCATGGAGCGGCTGGATCGCGGCGCCGCGCTCCCCGAATGCTGGGTGCTGGAGCTGTCGAGCTTCCAGCTCGAAACCACCTCCGGCCTGAATGCCGAAGGCGCGACGGTGCTGAACGTCACCGACGATCACCTCGACCGTCATGGCGACCTCGGCAGCTATGCGGCGGTCAAGGCGCGCATCTTCGAAGGTGACGGTGTCCAGGTGCTCAACCGCCAGGACGTGCGCGTGGTGGCCATGGCGCAGGCGGGGCGGCGCGTCGTCTCCTTCGGTACGGATGCCCCCGCGGGCGCCGACGATTACGGCATCCTCACGGACGCCGACGGAACCACATGGCTCGCATGTGGCGAAACGCGTCTGCTGCGCATCGCCGAACTGCCGATCGCCGGTGCGCACAACGCGGCGAACGCGATGGCGGCGCTGGCGCTTGCCCGCGCGATCGATCTCCCCCGTGCCGCGCTGATCGAGGGGCTGAAAGCCTTCCGCGGCTTGCCGCACCGCGTCGAGCCTGTAGCGCGGCGTACCGACGGCGTGGTGTTCTACGACGACTCCAAGGGCACCAACGTGGGGGCGACCCTGGCGGCGCTGGAAGGCCTGGGCCGCAAGGTCGTCCTGATCGCCGGCGGCGACGGGAAGGGGCAGGACTTTTCGCCCCTGCGCGACGCAGTGGCGCGCCATGCCCGTGCCGTGCTGCTCATCGGCCGCGATGCCGCGCTGATCGACACCGCCCTTGCCTGCTCCGGCGTGCCGACCGAGCGCGCGGCCGACATGGACGTGGCCGTTGCCCGTGCGGCGGCGCTTGCGCAGGCGGGCGACGTGGTGCTGCTCTCGCCGGCCTGTGCAAGCCTCGACATGTTCCGCAACTACGCCCACCGCGCCGAGGTCTTCGTCGCGGCGGTGCTTCGTCAGCCGGGGGTGAGCGCGACATGAAGTTCGTGACGGCCCTGAGCGGCTGGATCGCCTCGCACAACACCGGCGGAGTCGGTTCGGACACGAGCCGCGCGGTCAATCGCCTGATGCGTCCCCAGACGCCCGCCCGCGACCTCGATCCCCTGCTGATTTGGTCGGCGGCGGCGCTGCTGCTGATCGGTCTGGTGATGGTCTATTCCTCGTCCATCGCAATCGCCGAAGGCAGCAAGTTCACCGGCTACCAGCCGTACTACTTCGTGATCCGCCACGCGGTTTTCCTTGCGATCGGCGTGGTCGCCGGTCTGATGGCCTTTCAGGTGACGATGCGGCAGTGGCAGCAGTTTGCGCCGCTGCTGTTCCTCGCCGGCCTGGCGCTGCTGATCGTGGTGCTGATCCCCGGGGTCGGTCGCGAGGTGAACGGTGCGCAGCGCTGGCTGCCGCTCGGTCCGGTCAATCTGCAGCCGTCGGAGCTGATGAAGCTCTTCGCCGCGCTGTATGCCGCGGACTACACCGTGCGCAAGCTCCCCGACATGGGTAGCTTCCGCCGCGGTTTCCTGCCCATGGCGATCACCATCGTGCTCGTCGGTTTCCTGCTGCTACGCGAGCCCGATTTCGGCGCCTTCGTCGTCGTCGCTGCGATCGCATTCGGGGTGCTGTTCCTTGGCGGCATCAACGTGCGCGCGTTCGTGCTGCTCGCGGTCGTCGCGGTGATCGGCCTCGCCCTGCTGGTGTGGCTCTCCCCTTATCGCCGCGACCGCCTGTTCGGCTTCATGGATCCGTGGCAGGACGCCTTCGGCAAGGGTTACCAGCTCTCCCACGCGCTGATCGCATTCGGCCGCGGCGAGTGGTTCGGCGTCGGGCTCGGCGCAAGCGTCGAAAAGCTCTTCTACCTGCCCGAAGCGCATACCGACTTCCTGCTGGCCGTGATCGCCGAGGAACTCGGCTTCGTCGGCGTGCTGACCATCGTCATGCTGTTCGCGCTCCTCGTGCACCGCGCGATGCTGATCGGGCGCGAGGCGATCAAGCTCGAGCGCTATTTCTCGGGCCTCGTCGCGATGGGCATCGGTCTGTGGATCGGCGTGCAGTCATTCATCAACATGGGCGTGAATACGGGGCTCCTGCCCACCAAGGGGCTCACCCTGCCGCTGATGAGCTTCGGCGGCTCGGGCATCGTCGCGAACTGTCTCGCGCTCGCGATCCTGTTGCGGGTCGACTGGGAGAATCGGCAAGTGATGCGGGGGCGTGCATGAAGACCCTCCTCGTGATGGCCGGCGGAACGGGCGGTCACATCTTCCCCGGCATCGCCGTGGCGGAAGTGCTGCGCGCGCGCGGTTGGCGCATCGTGTGGATGGGCAACCCCGACGGAATGGAGGCGCGCATCGTCCCCGAGCGCGGCTACGAGACCGCATGGGTGCGCTTCACCGCGCTGCGCGGCAAGGGCATCGTGCGCAAACTGCTGCTGCCGCTGAATCTGCTGCGCGGGTTCTGGCAGGCGCTGCGCGCGCTGGGGCGCATCCGGCCCGACGTCGTGCTCGGCATGGGCGGCTATGTGACCTTCCCGGGCGGCATGATGGCCGCGCTGACGGGTCGTCCGCTGGTCCTGCACGAGCAGAATTCCGTCGCGGGACTCGCGAATCGGGTGCTTGCCGGCGTCGCCGACCGGGTCCTGTCCGGCTTCCCGAAGGTCCTGAAGAAGGCCGCCTGGATCGGCAACCCGGTACGCGCCGACATTGGCACCGTCGCACCACCGGCCGAGCGCTTTGCCGGACGCAGTGGCGCGCTCCGCGTGCTCGTCGTTGGCGGCAGCCTGGGGGCGTCGGTGCTCAACGAAACGGTGCCGCAGGCACTGGCGCGCATGAAACCGGCCGAGCGTCCGATCGTCACCCACCAGGCCGGAACGAAGCAGATCGAAGCGCTGCGCAGCGCCTACGCCGCAGCGGGGGTCGAGGGCGAGCTGCTGCCCTTCATCGAGGATATGGCGACGAAATACGCGGAGGCCGACCTGGTCATCTGCCGCGCCGGTGCGCTCACCGTCGCGGAGCTGGCGGCCGCGGGCGCGGCGAGCCTGCTGGTCCCCTTCCCACATGCGGTGGACGACCACCAGACCGGCAACGCGCGATTCCTCGCCGACCAGGGAGCGGCCTACCTGCTCCCGCAAACCGAACTCAACGCCGAGCGTCTGGCGGGCATCCTGGCGAGCCTCGATCGCACGCGCCTGCTCGACATGGCCACGAAGGCGCGCGCGCTCGCCAAGCCGCACGCCGCCGAGGCGGTCGCGAAGGCCTGCGAAGACCTCGCGGCAGGGAGAAAGCAATGAAGCATAAAGTGAAGCACATCCATTTCGTCGGCATCGGCGGCGCCGGCATGAGCGGCATCGCCGAGGTGCTGGTGAACCTCGGCTACACCGTGAGCGGCTCCGACCTCGGCGAGAACGCCGCGACGCGCCGCCTGCGTGCGCTTGGCGCCCAGGTCGTGTCCGGCCACGCCGCCGAGAACGTCGCCAAGGCCGATGCGGTCGTGATCTCGACTGCGGTGCGCAACGACAACCCCGAAGTGACGGCCGCGCGTGCGCGTCACATCCCGGTCGTGCCGCGCGCCCAGATGCTCGCCGAGCTGATGCGCCTCAAGCAGGGCATCGCCATCGCCGGCACCCACGGCAAGACGACGACGACCTCGCTCGTGGCCAGCATCCTCGCCGAAGGCGGGCTGGACCCCACCTTCGTGATCGGCGGCAAGCTCAACGCCGCGGGCGCCAACGCGCGCCTCGGCAAGGGCGATTTCCTGGTCGCCGAGGCGGACGAGTCCGACGCCTCCTTCCTGCTGCTCAACCCGGTGATCTCGGTCGTCACGAACATCGACGCCGACCACATGGACACCTACGGGCACGACTTCGCCCGCCTCAAGCAGGCCTTCGTCGATTTTCTCCAGCACCTGCCGTTCTACGGCGTCGCGGTCCTGTGCGAGGACGACCCGCACGTGCGCTCGATCATGCCGCTGGTGTCGAAGCAGATCGTCCGCTACGGCCTGTCCGAGACGGCGAACATCCGCGCCGAGAACATCCGCGCCGAAGGCGGTCGCATGCTGTTCGATGCCGTGCGCGTGAATGGCACCATCAGCCGCCTGCCGATCGAGCTGAACTTGCCGGGTTTGCACAACGTGCTCAACGCGCTCGCCGCGATTGCCGTCGCCACCGAGGCGCAGGTGCCGGACGAGGCGATCATCAAGGCGCTCGCGGAGTTCAAGGGCGTCGGCCGGCGCTTCCAGCGCTACGGCGAGATCCTGTTGCGCGGCGAGGACGGCAGCGAACGCGGCAGCTTCACGCTGATCGACGACTACGGCCACCACCCGGTCGAGATGGCGGCGGCGCTGGCCGCCGCGCGCGGCGCATTCCCCGGCCGCCGCCTGGTCCTCGCCTTCCAGCCGCACCGCTACACGCGCACGCGCGACTGCTTCGAGGACTTCGTCAAGGTGCTGTCGACCGTCGACGCCCTGTTGCTGGCCGAGGTGTACGCCGCCGGCGAGGCGCCGGTCGTCGCGGCGGACGGCCGTTCGCTCGCGCGCGCAATCCGCGTCTCGGGCAAGGTCGAGCCGGTCTTCGTCGAGGACATTGGCGACATGCCGGCGACGATCCTGTCGGCGGCGCGTGACGGCGACGTGGTGATCACCATGGGGGCGGGTTCGATCGGTGCCGTCCCCGGGAAACTGGCTAACAGCGAGGAAGTGGCGTGAGCGGCGAAGTGACGGACAAGGTCGTGGTCGATCCGGCCATGCGTGCGAAATTCGGCAAGGTCGCCGTGCTCCTGGGGGGCACCTCGGCCGAACGGGAAGTCTCGCTGATGTCAGGCGGCGCCGTGCTTGCCGCCCTGCGGGCCGCGGGCGTGGACGCCCATGGCTTCGACCCCGCCGAGCTCGACCTGCACATCCTCAAGGAGCAGGGCTTCGATCGCGCCTTCATCACGCTGCATGGGCGCGGCGGCGAGGACGGCACCGTCCAGGGCATGCTGGAACTGCTGAAGATTCCGTATACCGGCAGCGGAGTGATGGCGTCGGCGCTGGCCATGGACAAGTGGCGCACGAAGATGGTGTGGGCCGCGTGCGGCCTGCCGACCCCGCGCTACGCGATCCTCAACGCAGACACCGACTGGGATGCGGTCGTCGCCGATCTCGGCCTGCCGATCTTCGTCAAACCGGTGCATGAAGGCTCCAGCATGGGGGCAACCAAGGTCACCGAGGCGGGCCAGCTGAAGACCGCATGGGAGCTCGCCGCGCGCTTCGACGATCTCGTCATCGCCGAGGAGTTCATCTCCGGCGCCGAGCTGACCGCCCCCTTCCTGCACGACCGGGCCCTGCCGCTGATCCGCATCGAGGCGCCCGGCGGCAACTACGACTACCAGCACAAGTACTTCACCGACGACACGCGCTACCTGTGCCCCTGCGGGCTGCCCGCTGAACAGGAGCAGGCCCTGCAGGCCCTGATCATGAAGAGCGCGCAGGTGCTCGGCTGCCGCGGCTGGGGGCGCGCCGACCTGATCCTGACCGAGGACGGGCGACCCTACCTGCTGGAAATGAACACCAGTCCGGGCATGACCGGACACTCGCTGGTGCCGATGGCGGCGCGCGTCGCCGGCATGGACTTCACCCAGCTGTGCCTCGCGATCCTGGAGGATGCCCGCCTTGGCTGACTTCCGCCTGCGCTCTCCGCTTGCCGCACGCGGGCTTTCCGGCACCAGCCGGATGCCCGGTCGCGCGCATGAGCGCGAGGGCGTGTGGCACCGGCCGGCCTTGCTGAACCTGTTCTCGGACGTGCTGATGCTGTTCGCGGCGGTGGCGTTCGGTTACGCCTTCGTCGCGTGGTTCCTGTCGCGCCCGCTCTTTCCGCTGCGCGAAGTGGTCGTGCTGACGCCGCCCGCGCAGGTGACCACGGAGCAGCTCGAATACGTGGCCCGCAGCGCGATCCGCGGCAATTTCTTCTCGGTGGATCTCGAGGGCGTGCGCGAGACCTTCGAGAAGCTGCCCTGGGTGCGCCGTGCCGAAGTGCGGCGCCGATGGCCCGACGTGCTGGAACTGCGCCTCGAGGAGCATCAGGCGGCCGCCTACTGGACGGTCTCCGAGAGCGGCGACTCGCAACTCGTGAATCGCCACGGCGAAGTGTTCGTCGCGGCGAGCAACGCCGATATGCCGTCCTTCTCCGGACCGCAGGGGTCGGCCGCATACATCCAGGCCAAGCATCGCGAATTCAGCGAGGCGCTCGAACCCCTCGGCCGCCGGCTCGTCGGCCTCGCGCTCTCCGCGCGCGAAGCCTGGCAGCTCAAGCTCGATGACGGCATGGTGATCATGCTCGGGCGCGACCAGGAGAAGGCGCCCATCGGCGAGCGCCTCGCGCGCTTCGTGAGCGGTTGGCCGCAGGCGCAGGAAAAGGTTGGTGTGCAGGTGGCGGTAGCGGATCTCCGCTACCCGAGCGGATTCGCCCTCACCCCGGTGGGGGACTTCAAGGCAGCGAAAGGCAAGAAATGAGCAAGGAATACAAGGACCTGATCGTCGGGCTGGACATCGGTACCGCCAAGGTCACGTGCATGGTCGCGGAGGTGCGTCCCGACGGACGCCTGAACGTCGTCGGCGTCGGCACGCAACCGGCCAGCGGACTGAAGCGCGGAGTGGTGGTGAATATCGAGGCCACCGTCGATGCGATCTCGCGCGTGATCCAGGAAGTCGAGCTGATGGCGGACTGCAAGATCCGCGACGTCTATACCGGGATCGCCGGCAGCCACATCAAGAGCTTCAACTCCAACGGCATGGTCGCGATCAAGGACAAGGAGGTCACCCCGCTCGATGTCGAGCGCGTGATCGAGGTCGCCCGCGCGATGCCGGTGCCGGCCGAGCAGCAGATCCTGCACACGCTCACCCAGGAATTCATCATCGACGGGCAGGGCGGCGTGCGCGAGCCGATCGGCATGAGCGGCGTCAAGCTCGAGGTCAAGGTGCACATCGTCACCGGCGCCGTGTCCGCGGCCCAGAACGTCATCAAGTGCGTGCGCCGTTGCGGCCTCGAGGTCATGGACCTGATCCTGCAGCCGCTCGCATCGAGCTACGCCGTGCTGACGGAGGACGAGAAGGAACTCGGTGTGTGCCTGGTCGACATCGGCGGCGGCACCACCGACATCGCGGTGTTCACGCACGGCGCGATCCGCCATACCGCGGTGCTGCCGGTCGCGGGCGACCAGATCACCAACGACATCGCGATGGCGCTGCGCACGCCGACCTCCGAAGCGGAGGAGATCAAGATCCGCCACGGCGTCGCCATGCACACGCTGGCCGACCCCGAGGAGATGATCGAAGTGCCCGGCGTCGGTGACCGCCCGCCGCGCCCCCTGTCACGCCAGCGCCTGGCGGACGTGATCGAGCCGCGCGTGTCGGAACTGTTCGAGCTCGTGCAGGCCGAGCTGCGCCGCAGCGGCTACGAGGAGCTGCTCTCCTCGGGCATCGTGCTGACCGGCGGCTCGTCCGTGATGCTCGGCATGGTCGAGCTCGGCGAGGAGGTGTTCCACATGCCGGTGCGCGTCGGCGCACCCCAATATTCGGGCGGTCTGGCGGATGTCGTGTGTCACCCGCGCTATGCCACGGCGATGGGCCTGGTCATGGAAGGCCACGCCCAGCGCCGTCGCGGCATGCTCGCGCGCGAGACGCGCAGCGTGAAACAGGTGTTCGGACGCATGAAGGCGTGGTTCGAAAAGAATTTTTGACGTAACGGCGTGGATTTTTTCAGCCAAATTGAATGAGTTGTTGATCTGATTCCCTTATTTAGTTGTAAACTTTTGATTTATTACTAGATGTAGGTTTGGCGGCAGCTCGGTGCATATCGGGGTTGTTTTTCTGGAGGCGAGGCAAATGTTTGAAATCGTTGAGAAGGAGCAGACCGGCACGATCATCAAGGTGATCGGTGTCGGCGGCGCCGGCGGCAATGCCGTCGACCACATGATCAGGGAGGGGGTGCAGGGCGTCGAATTCATCGTCGCCAACACCGATGCGCAGGCGCTCAATCGCTGCCTCGCCCCGAACAAGATCCAGCTGGGCAGCTCGGGCCTGGGGGCGGGTTCCAAGCCTGAAGCCGGCCGCGCGGCCGCGCAGGATTCGCGCGACGCGATCGCCGCGGCGCTCGATGGCGCCCACATGTGCTTCATCACCGGCGGCATGGGCGGCGGCACCGGCACCGGCGCGGCGCCGGTCGTGGCCGAGATCGCCAAGGAGATGGGCATCCTGACCGTCGCGGTGGTGACCAAGCCCTTCGACTTCGAGAACCGCCTGCGCGTTGCCGAAAGCGGCGTCGAGGAGCTGACCCGTTACGTCGACTCGCTGATCATCGTCCTCAACGACAAGCTGCTCGAAGTGTACGGCGACGACGCCGGCTTCGAGGACTGCTTCCGCTCGGCCGATAACGTGCTGCGCAGCGCCGTCGGCGGCATCGCCGAGATCATCAATGTGCCCGGCCTCGTGAACGTCGATTTCCAGGACGTGCGCACCGCCATGGGCGAGATGGGCCGCGCGATGATGGGGTCCGCCGAAGCCTCCGGCATGGACCGTGCCCGTATCGCCGCCGAGCAGGCCGCCGTGAGCCCGCTGCTCGAGGGCACCGAACTGTCCGGCGCACGCTGCGTGCTGATCAACATCACCGCCAGCCGCTCGCTGAAGATGTCCGAAGTGCGCGATGCCGTGAAGACCGTCCAGGCCTTCGCTGCACCGGAGGCCTTCGTCAAGTACGGCACCGTGTTCGACGAGTCGATGGAAGACTGCGTCCGCGTGACCGTCGTCGCCACCGGCCTCGGCGTGCCGCGCGCCGCGCGCCAGCCGGTGATGCAGGTCGTGCAGGGCACCGGCACCTACGGCCCGTCGGTCGGCGGCATCGACCTGACCAATCTGGACGTGCCGGCGGTCATCCGCACCAATCGTCGCACGCAGGTCGAGGCGATGAGTGCCAACGGCATGGGGACGTACGACATCCCGGCCTTCCTGCGCAAGCAGGCCGACTGAGCATAAACGGCTCCGCCCATAACGGGCGCGTGCTGCGGATCGTCGCCTCCGGTCTGCGGCACGCGCCCGTTTCCGTTTCCGCGGGCAGCGCAGGGGGTGATCGCGACCTGCAGCAACGCAGTGTTGCATGTTGCGTTGCAACCAAACTTGCCGCGTGACCGTGGTTGTGCGTGCTAAACTGCTGTCGTGTAACGGGAATTTAACCATGATCAGGCAGCGCACCCTCAAATCGCTCATCAAGGCCACCGGCGTCGGCCTGCACGGCGGACGCAAGGTCCAGCTGGTGCTGCGTCCGGCTGTGCCCGATACGGGCATCGTCTTCCATCGCGTCGATCTCGATCCGGTCGTGGATTTTCCGGCCGATCCGTATTCGGTGTGCGATACGCGCATGTGCTCGGGTCTCGAGCGTGACGGGGCGAAGGTCGGTACCGTCGAACACCTCATGTCGGCCCTTGCCGGCCTTGGCATCGACAACCTGCACGTCGACGTCGATGCCCCCGAAATCCCCATCCTCGACGGCAGTGCGGGTCCCTTCGTGTTCCTGCTGCAGTCCGCGGGTATCGAGGAACAGCAGGCGCCCAAGCGTTTCCTGCGCGTGAAGAAGGCCGTCGAGTACCGCGAGGACGACAAGTGGGTGCGCCTCGAGCCCTACGACGGCTTCCGGCTGGATTTCTCCATCGTGTTCAACCACCCCGCGATCGACAAGACCTCGACGCAGGTGAGCATCGACTTTGCCGAGCATTCCTACGTCCGCGACGTCGCCCGCGCGCGCACCTTCGGCTTCATGCAGGACGTGGAGTTCATGCGCGCGAATGGCCTCGCGCTGGGCGGCAGCCTGGACAACGCGATCGTGATGGACGAATACCGCGTCCTCAATGCCGAGGGCTTGCGCTACGTCGATGAGTTCGTCAAGCACAAGGTCCTGGATGCGATTGGCGACCTCTACCTGTGCGGCCATCCGCTGCTTGCCCGCTATTCCGCGCACAAGGCCGGCCACGCGCTGAACAACCAGGTGCTGCGCGTGCTGCTGGAAGACAGCAGTGCCTGGGAGATCGTGACCTTCGAGCAGGACGCCGCGACGCCGGCAGCGGTCAGCCACCAGTTCGAACTTTCGCTCGCCGCCTGAGCACGCTGCGATGCTGCTGATCCGCCTGTTCGCCATGCTTTCGGTGATCGGCATCGGCGGGTCGCTCGTCGCGTGGCTGCTCACCGGCAATCCCAAGTACCGCCTGTGGGCGTGGAACTGCTTCCGGGCGGGCATCGTCGTGCTGTTCGTGTTCCTCGCGCTGTTCGCGCTCGAACGCGTGTTCGTCCCGATCGTGTAGCCGTCGCCCGTCCGCAGCAGCGGACGCGTGATCGTGCGCCCGGAAATCAGTCGCGGCGGCTTCGCCGCACCAGGCGCTCGAGCGACTCGCGCAGCGGCGAATCGGGCGGCAGCGTGGCCGAAAAGTCCTCGATGCTGCGGCTGCCGCCTTCCGAGATCGTGCGATGCGGCGGCGGGCGCCTTTCCTCGCGTGTCTCCAGCACCTTCACCTTCACCTGCACTGTCTTGATCGGCAGCCCCGCCGCCGCGAACTGCTCGACCAGCGACGGCGCGATCTGCTTCAGGCGCGCGGCCGCGGCACCGCCATTGGCGAGCAGCACCAGCGTGTCGCCCTTCAGGTTGGCGACCGAACAGGCCGCCGAGAGCGCGGGCGGGAGGTGCTGCTGGAGCAGGGCCTGCAGGCGCATCAGGCGCGCCGCATGGTCCTTCAGGCGAGCGAGCGCGTCGCCGGTGCCCAGGAAGCGCTGGATGAGCTGGGTCATGGTGATGCCGTAGTCGGAGTGCTACCCGATGTTAGGTCGCGCGTGCCCGGGCCGCAAGCGCGCTGTTCCCGCCTGCTCGGGCGGCCGGTCGCCGCTTCCCCTGCGGGGGCTTGCGGTCGGCATGCTAAACTTCCCCCTTTGCCGAATCGGTCCCACCAGATACCCACATGATTTCCGGCCTGCTCAAGAAAATTTTCGGTAGTCGCAACGACCGCCTCATCCGCCAGTATTCCCAGACGGTACGCACCATCAATGCCCTGGAGCCGACGATCTCGGCCCTGACGGACGAGGCCCTGCGGGCCAAGACGGACGAATTCAGGCAGCGCGTCGCGAACGGCGAAAGCCTGGACAGCCTGCTGCCGGAAGCCTTCGCGGTTGTGCGCGAAGCTGCGAAACGCGTCCATGGCATGCGCCACTTCGACGTCCAGCTGATCGGCGGCATGGTGCTGCACAACGGCAAGATCTCCGAGATGCGCACCGGCGAAGGCAAGACGCTGGTCGCCACCTTGCCAGCCTACCTCAACGCGCTGACCGGCAAGGGCGTGCACGTCGTGACCGTCAACGACTACCTCGCCAGCCGCGACGCGGACTGGATGGGACGCATCTACGGCTTCCTCGGGCTGACCACGGGCTGCAACCTGTCGCGCATGGCGCACGAGGAAAAGCAGGCCGCCTACGGCGCCGACATCACCTACGGTACGAACAACGAGTTCGGCTTCGACTACCTGCGCGACAACATGGTGTACTCCACCAGCGAGCGCGTGCAGCGCGGGCTCAATTTCGCGATCGTCGACGAGGTGGACTCCATCCTCATCGACGAGGCGCGCACGCCGCTGATCATCTCTGGCCAGGCCGAGGACCACACCGAGCTGTATCTCAAGCTCAACCAGGTGGCCCCCGTGCTCACCCAGCAGGAAGGCGAGGGCGAGGAAGTCACCAAGCCCGGCGACTACACGCTGGACCTCAAGGCGCGCCAGGTGCTCCTCACCGAGCAGGGCCATGAGAACGCCGAGCAGATCCTTACCCGCATGGGACTGTTGCCGGAGGGGTCGAGCCTGTACGACCCGGGCAACATCCTGCTCGTGCATCACCTCTATGCGGCGTTGCGCGCGCACGCGCTGTACTTCAAAGATCAGCACTACGTCGTGCAGAACAACGAGGTGGTGATCGTCGATGAATTCACCGGCCGCCTGATGGCCGGCCGCCGCTGGTCCGAGGGCCTGCACCAGGCGGTCGAGGCCAAGGAAGGCGTGCGCATCCAGGCCGAGAACCAGACGCTCGCCTCGATCACCTTCCAGAACTACTTCCGCATGTACGGCAAGCTCGCCGGCATGACCGGCACGGCCGACACCGAAGCCTACGAGTTCCACCAGATCTACGGCCTGGAAACGGTGGTGGTGCCGACCAACCGGCCGATGCAGCGTCGCGACGACAACGACAAGGTGTACCGCACCGCGAAGGAAAAGTGGGACGCGGTGATCGCCGACATCCGCGAGTGCGTCGGGCGCGGCCAGCCGGTGCTTGTCGGCACGACCTCGATCGAGATCAACGAATTCCTCTCCGGACTCCTGCAGCGCGAGAAGCTGCCGCATCAGCTGCTCAACGCGAAGCAGCACGAACATGAGGCGGAGATCGTCGCGCAGGCGGGCCGCCCCGGTGTCATCACGATCGCAACGAACATGGCCGGCCGCGGTACCGATATCGTGCTCGGGGGCAGCATCGAGCGCCAGCTTGCGGCGATCCGCGACGACGATGCGCTGCCGCAGGAGCAGAAGGACGCCCGCATCGCCGCGATGCGCGAGGAATGGCAGAAGCTGCACGAGCAGGTGCTCGCGGCCGGCGGCCTGCACATCGTCGGCACCGAGCGGCACGAATCGCGCCGCATCGACAATCAGCTGCGCGGTCGCGCCGGTCGCCAGGGCGACCCGGGCAGCTCGCGCTTCTACCTGTCGCTCGAGGATCCGCTGATGAAGATCTTCGCCGGCGAACGCCTGAACGCGATCATGGTGCGGCTGAAGATGCCCGAGGGCGAGGCGATCGAGCATGCGATGGTGACCCGCTCGCTCGAGTCGGCCCAGCGCAAGGTCGAGCAGCGCAACTTCGACATCCGCAAGCAGCTGCTCGAATACGACGACGTCGCCAACGACCAGCGCAAGGTGATCTACCAGCAGCGCAACGAGCTGCTCGAGAGCGAGGACATCTCCGACACCATCCACGCCATGCGCCAGGGCGTGCTGCACGACGCCTTCCGCATCTACGTGCCGGTCGACAGCGTCGAGGAGCAGTGGGACATTCCCGCGCTGGAGCAGGCCCTCGCGGCGGAATTCCAGCTCCGCCTCCCGGTGGGCGAGTGGCTGAAGGCGGAGTCGAATCTCGACGACGAGACCATCCTCAAGCGCATCCTCGGCGCGGCCGACGAGGCCTACGCAGCGAAGATCGCGCAGGTTGACGCGGGGGCGTGGCACAAGTTCGAGCGCGACGTGATGCTGCAGAGCCTCGACACGCACTGGCGCGAGCACCTGGCAGCGCTCGACCATCTGCGGCAGGGCATCCATCTGCGCGGCTACGCGCAGAAGAACCCGAAGCAGGAATACAAGCGCGAGGCCTTCGAGCTTTTCGAAGGCCTGCTCGAGTCCGTGCGCAGCGAAGTCTCCAAGCTGCTGATGACGGTACAGGTCCGCACCGAGTCGCAGCTTGAGGAGGCAGAGCGTCCGCCCGAGCTGGACAACGTCCAGTATCACCACGCCGACTACGACGAGGCGCTTGGCGCCGGCGCGCAGGCGCAGGAGGGCGGCACTGCCGTTGCGCAAGCACCGAAGGTCGGGCGCAACGATCCCTGCCCC
This sequence comes from Aromatoleum evansii, assembly GCF_045689615.1. Taxonomy (NCBI): domain Bacteria; kingdom Pseudomonadati; phylum Pseudomonadota; class Betaproteobacteria; order Rhodocyclales; family Rhodocyclaceae; genus Aromatoleum; species Aromatoleum evansii. Next base: position 4,488,247 of record NZ_CP141259.1, on the reverse strand, counting down.
TGCGGCTCCGGCAAGAAGTACAAGCACTGCCACGGCAAGCTGAGCTGAGGCAGGATGGGCGGCCCGACGACCCTTTTCCGCCGCATCCCTGAACGGCCCCGCGCGGGCCGTTCTTGGCTTTGCGTGGAGCGTTTTCGCGCATGACCGGGCCGGCTGATCCCAAGGGCAGGCGCCCCGGCGAGTCCGTGCTGTTTCCCGAGCTGCAACTCGGCGTTCCGGCCGATGCCGCCGCGCCGTCGGAGCGCGAGCCGCGCGGACTCGGGGAGTGGGTCGCTTTCATCCGCGACCAGGAGATGCCCGCCCTCGGTGCGACGGTGGCCTTGATCCATTCCGTCACCGAGGATGAAAAATCCCCGACAGGCAAGCTCGCCCAGGCCATCCTGCAGGACGCGGCAATGACCGCAAAGGTGCTCAAGCTCGCCAACAGCGTCTTGTACAACCCTTCGCGCCAGGCGGTGAGCACCATCAGCCGCGCCATTGTCGTGCTCGGCTTCAATGCCGTCGCCGAGATCGCGGTTGCGATCCGCGTGATCGATGCCCTGTTGACCGGCGGCATCCGGCAGCGTGTCGTGACCGAGATGGCGCGCGTGTTCCATGCGGCGGTTCAGGCGCGCGCTCTGGCCGCGCTGCGACGTGACGGACGCAGCGAAGAAGTCTTCATCGCCGCGCTGCTGTCCCGGGTTGGCGAGATGGCGTTCTGGTGCTTCGGCGGCAAGCTCGCACAGCGGCTGGACGAGGCTCTCGCCGCCGGGCAGTCCGACGACGAGGCGCAGATGAGCGTGCTCGGCTTTCGCTTGCGCCAGCTCTCGCAGGGGCTGGCGCGCGAGTGGAAGCTCGGTCCGCTGCTTCAGTCCGTGCTCGATGGCAGCACTCGCGCAAGCGTGCCCGAGCAGGCCATCCACTTTGCCCACCGCTTTGCGGCAGAAGTCGAGAACGGGTGGGACAGCCCGGGCCTTGAAAAAATCGTTCGCGGCCTGGCGACCTTTGCCGGACTTTCGTCCGAGGCGATGCGCGAGGAGCTTGCCGCGAATAGTGTCGAGGCGGCACGCATCGCCGGATATTTCGGTGCTGCCGAAGTGGGCGAGCTGATTCCGCGACCGACGCCCGCTGCAGGAGTCGTGGAGCCCGTCGAGCCCGAGGTGGTCGAAATCCTCGCGATGGAGCCCGACCCCCATCTCCAGCTCAGGATCCTGCGCGAGATCTCCGGCCGCATCGCAGCGGGTGCGAACCTCAACGAAATCCTGCAACTCGTTCTCGAAGGGATCTATCGCGGCGTGGGCTTCGACCGCGTGCTGTTCGCGCTGTTGTCGCCGAACCGGCTGCAACTCATCGGCAAGACGGCGCTCGGTGGCAGTGCAGAGGGATTGCGGCAGGCGTTCATCTTCTCGCTCGACGGCACCCCCGGCGATCTGTTCAACGAATTCTTCCGCAACCCGCGCGCGATGCGCTTCGGCCCCGGCCAGACGCCGCCCGGGATCCGCCTCGATCGCCTGCAGCAGGTGGCCGATGCCGCCAACGCCTGCATCGCGCCCATCCTCGCGCAGGGTCGCCCGATCGGCCTCTTCTATGCCGACCGCACCCACGCCGCGGAAGGGGTCGATGACGAACGTTTCGAAGCTTTCCAGCTGTTTGCGCAGCAAGTCTCGCTCGCCGTCACGGCAGCCTCGTCGTCCCGCCAGAACGGATGATGCGTGGCCTCGCTGCCGATGAGCTTGCCGACATCCGATTAACCAAGGGCGGTACCCGCCGCCTGTGCCCGATGGAGACCCGTCATGCCCGTTAACCTCTCGACCCCGGTTGCCGCTGAACTGCGCCCGGTCGCAGGCGTCCGCCTCGGGGTTGCCGAAGCCGCGATCCGCAAGCAGAACCGTCGCGACCTGACCCTCATCGAAGTGGCCCCTGGCAGCCGTGTGGCGGGGGTGTTCACGCTCAACCGCTTCTGCGCCGCGCCGGTGCAGGTATGCAAGGATCACCTGCCGGGCGGCGACATGCGTGCGCTCGTCATCAATACCGGCGTCGCGAACGCGGGGACGGGCGAAGAGGGGCTGGCGAACGCGAGAGCCACCTGCGCCGCCGTGGCCGGGCTGCTCGGCATCGCTGCCGAGCAGGTGCTGCCGTTCTCGACCGGCGTGATTCTCGAGCCGCTGCCGGTCGATCGCCTGGTGGCCGGGCTTCCCGCCGCGCAGGCCGATCTGCGTGCCGATGGATGGTTCGACGCCGCGCATGCGATCATGACGACCGACACCATCGCCAAGGCTGTGTCGCGCCAGGTGACGATCGCGGGGCGCACGGTCACGCTGACCGGTATCAGCAAGGGGGCGGGCATGATCAAGCCGAACATGGCGACGATGCTCGGCTTCCTCGCCTGCGACGCGGCGATCTCGCAGTCGCTGCTGGACGCGCTTGCGCGTGAGGCGGCGGACCTGTCGTTCAACAGCATCACCGTCGACGGCGACACCTCGACCAACGACTCCTTCATCATCATCGCGACCGGCAAGGCCGGTAACGCCGAGATCAACGACCCCCTGGGCGAGGACTTCCGCGTGCTGCGCGAAGCGATCGTCGACGTGTCGATCCGGCTCGCCCAGGCGATCGTGCGCGACGGCGAAGGGGCCACCAAGTTCATGACGATCGCCGTCGAAGGCGGCAAGGACCGTGCGGAATGCCGCAAGGTCGCCTATGCGATCGGCCACTCGCCGCTGGTCAAGACCGCCTTCTTCGCCTCCGACCCCAACCTCGGGCGCATCCTCGCCGCGATCGGTTATGCCGGCATCGACGACCTGGACGTGAGCGGACTGCGCGTATGGCTCGCCAGCGCCAGCGAGGAGGTGTTGGTCGCCGAGGACGGCGGTCGGGCGGCGACGTACCGCGAGGAAGCGGGAGCGCGGGTGATGAAGGAAGCGGAGATCACCGTACGCGTCGATCTCGGGCGCGGCCTCGAGCGCGCCACGGTGTGGACCTGCGATTTTTCCTACGACTACGTGAAGATCAACGCCGACTACCGCAGCTGATGTTCGGCCGCAAATCGCGCACTGGCTGCATTGCTATGCTGTACGTATAATCCGGAGAGCGGCTCGACCCGGATCAAGATGGCAGACTATCAGCAGTCAATGCGCGAATCGCGGGGTCAGGAAGACCTCTCGCCCCTGTTCGACATCATGCTCGAAGGGGTGGTCGTGCGCGACGGCGCAGGCCGCATCACCGCGTGCAATCGCACGGCGCAGCAGATCTACGGCCTGTCCGCCGCCGAGCTCGAAGGGCATACCCCCGAGAACCTGCCGGTCGACTTCCTGTACGAGGATGGTTCTCCCTGTCCGCCGGAGCAGCATCCGGCGATGGTCACGCTGCGCACCGGCCTGCCGCAGCGTGGCGTCGTAATGGGGATTGCCCATCCGGGACAGGACCCGGTGTGGATCCAGGTCAATAGCCAGCCGATTGCCGACGCGGCGGGGCGGATCGCGTCGGTGATCACCAGCTTTGCCGACATCACGCCGATCAAGCGTGCGGAAGACGCGCTGCGGGCGAGCGAGGCGCGCAACCGGACGCTTGCCGAAGCGATCGCGCAGTCAGGCTGCTCGGTCATCATCACCGACGGCGACGGGCGTATCGAATACGTGAATCCCGCCTGCTGCCGGGCCTACGGTTACTCCGAAGCGGAGCTGATCGGCGCGCGCCCGAGCATCTTCAAGTCCGGCGAAACGACCGAGGAGGAATACGCGGGTCTGTGGCGCACGATTCTCGCCGGCGAGACCTGGCGTGGCGAGATGTCCAATCGCAGTCGCGACGGCCGGCTCATCCGCGAGGCGGTTTCCGTGTCGCCGGTGCGCGACGAGAGCGGTGAAGTGCGGCATTTCGTTGCGCTGAAGGAAGACATCACCCAGCTGCGCGAAGACGAGCGCCGGCGGCACGAATTGTTCGAACGCGTTGCGCGCCTCGAGCGCATGGAGCTCGTCGCCACGCTGGCCGGCGGCATCGCGCACGACTTCAACAACGTGCTCGCCGCGATCCTCGGCTATTCGCAGCTTGCGGCCACACAGCTCAAGCAGGAAGGCGGCCAGGCACGCGTGGTGAAGTACATCGAGGAGATCCGCGCGGCCGGCCAGCGCGCGCGCGAATTGATCCAGCAGCTGCTCAGCTTCCGCCGCGGCGGCGCGGTGCAGCCGGGTAGCGCCGAGCTCGCCGCGATCGGTCGCGAGGCCGTCGGCCTGCTGCGCGCGACGCTTCCCGACACGCTCGCGGTGGTTGCCGATCTCGATGCCGGCCTGCCGCGCCTGTCCGTCGATCCGGCGCATCTTCATCAGATCATGATGAATCTGCTGATCAATGCGCGCGACGCGATCGCGGGCATCGGCACCATCCGGCTGACGGCCCGCCGCGAGTCCTTCGCCGGCGTGCAGCGTTGCGACTCCTGTGGCCACGAGTTCCGTGGCGATTTTGTCGCGATCACGGTCACCGACGTCGGCGTCGGCATTGCGCCCGAGCACCGCGAAAAACTGTTCGAACCCTTCTTCACGACCAAGGATGTCGGGCAAGGCACCGGCATGGGGCTGGCGGTCGTGCACACCATGACCCACCTCTACGATGGTCATGTCCGCGTGGAATCGGAGCCCGGCAAGGGCACCGCGGTGCAGGTCGTCCTGCCGGTGCGGCTGCTCCAGGAGGGCGCTGCCGCGTAGCGGCGTGCCTCAGTGCAGCACGCGCGGCATCGCAAGCACGAAGGTCGGAATCTCGGCGTCGAAGCGGTGCCCGTCCGCAGCCACCATCTGGTAGCTGCCCTGCATCGTCCCGACCGGGGTTTCCAGAACCGAGCCGCTCGAATAGCTGAACTGCTCTCCGGGGGCTAGCGCCGGCTGTTCGCCGATCACGCCCTGGCCGCGCACTTCCTGCACCTTGCCGGCGCCGTCGGTGATGATCCAGTGGCGGCTCAGGAGTTGTGCGCCGACCGTGCCTACGTTGGTGATCGTGATGTGGTAGGCGAACACGTAGCGGTCTTCTTCCGGCGCGGACTGGCCGGGGACGTATTCCGCCACCGCGGTCACCTTGATACGGTATTTTTCCGATTCGCTCATTGACGGGTCTCTCTGGTGGGCGCCGTCGTCCGGGGCACGTTCGGGACCGTGGAACACGCGAAGGCGGCGCAGGAGGTTAAAATAGCACTTTTGTCCGGAAATACCGCCATGTCCGTTTCGCCCCTGACCGCTCTTTCCCCGCTCGACGGCCGTTACCACGAAAAGGTCGCAGCTCTGCGCGAGCACTTCTCCGAGCATGGTCTGATCCGCAATCGCGTGCGCGTGGAGATCGAATGGCTCAAGGCCCTGGCGGGCGAGCCGGGGCTGGCGGAGATCGCGCCGTTCTCGGCCGCGACGGTGGCGGAACTCGATGGTGTCGTCGCGAAGTTTTCGCCGGCTGACAGCGCCGCGGTGAAGGCCATCGAGGCGACCACCAACCATGACGTGAAGGCGATGGAATACTGGCTCAAGGAGCGTCTGGGCCACAACGCCGAAGTCACCAAGGTGTCCGAGTTCATCCACTTCGCCTGCACCTCGGAAGACATCAACAACACCTCGCACGCGCTGATGCTGCGCGAAGGCCGCGACGCGGTGCTGCTGCCCGTGCTCGACAAGGTGATCGCGCGCTTCCGCGAACTCGCGCACCTGCTCGCCGACCTGCCGATGCTCTCGCGCACGCACGGACAGCCGGCCAGCCCGACCACGCTGGGCAAGGAGATGGCCAACATCGCCGCACGCCTGTTGCGTGCGCGCGCCGCCATCGCCGCGGTGTCGCTGACGGCCAAGTTCAATGGCGCGGTCGGCAACTACAACGCGCACCTGTCGGCCTGGCCGGCCTTCGACTGGGAAGGTTTCAACCGCCGCTTCATCGAATCGCTGGGTCTGGAGTTCAACCACTACACCATTCAGATCGAACCGCACGACGCGATGGCCGAGCTCTTCGATGCCATCGCGCGCACCAACACGATCCTCATCGACGCGTGCCGCGACATCTGGATGTACATCTCCTTCGGCTACTTCAAGCAGAAGCTCAAGGAGGGCGAGGTCGGCTCGTCGACGATGCCGCACAAGGTCAATCCGATCGACTTCGAGAACGCGGAGGGCAACCTCGGAATCGCCAACGGCGTGCTGCGCCACTTCACCGAAAAGCTGCCGGTGTCGCGCATGCAGCGCGACCTCACCGATTCGACCGTGCTGCGCAACATGGGCGTCGGCTTCGGCCACACGGTGCTGGCGCTCGATTCCTGCCTGCGCGGACTGAACAAGCTGGAAGCCGATCCGGCACGCCTCGCGGCCGATCTCGACGGCGCGTGGGAAGTGCTCGCCGAGCCGGTGCAGACGGTGATGCGGCGCTTCGGCATCGAGAACCCGTACGAGCAGCTGAAGGCGATGACCCGCGGCAAGGGCATCACGCGCGAGGCGCTGCAGGATTTCGTTCGTACCCTGGCGATTCCCGAGGCGGACCGCCAGCGCCTGCTCGACATGACCCCCGCGAGCTACGTCGGCAAGGCTGCCGAACTCGCGAAGCGCATCTGAGCGCCGGCCGGCCGCGGCCGGCACGGACTGCGACAACGAACGCCACCTGCGGGTGGCGTTTCCATTGCAATACTGGAAAGGAAACAGGAATGGCGTTTGCCGACAATCTCAAGCAACTGCCCAAGATATCGCACCTCGCAGCCCTCAATCTTCTCGATGCCGAGGGCGCGACCGTTGCCACCATCGAGAACAAGCCGGGGCAGGCAGGCTCCCTGGCGGTGTACAACCACCTTGCCCAGCTCTATGGCTCGATCAACGGCGAAGCGGCGAAGAAGGGGCTGGAACTGTATGCGGAGCACACCGACGACGCACGCCTGAATCCGGGCAAGCATCCGAACATCGACCGGCTGATCGGGGTCATCGAGCGCGGCGAGGCGCTGCGCGTGAAGCAGGTGTTCGCGGTGTGAATCGTCGCTAAGCCACTGCAGTTCGGGCGGAGCCTCGCGAAGCCCGGCAGACGCCCCCCCCCGACAGGCCTGTCCTGCGCTGGTCGAAGGGCTCAGGGCGGACGGGGGTTGTTTCCCCGTCTCGTTCAGGCGCCGCCCAGGCCGAAGAAATCGCGGATGCCCAGCATGCCGATCTGGAAACCGATGGCGACCAGGATCAGGCCCATGAAGCGGGTGAAGATGCGCTCGACGCGCGGCGTGGCCAGACGCTGGCGCACGAGCGCGAGGCGCAGCGTCGCCCACAGCACAGCCGCGGTGGCGACCGACGCGAGCAGCGCGACGACCGGCAGGTAGAGGCGGGACGGGTAGGCGACCGACAACGTGATCGCGGTCGTGATCGCGCCCGGGCCTGCGACCAGCGGCATCGCGAAGGGCACGACGATGCGGTCCTCGGCGTCCTCGGGCGAAGCCTCGTCGCGCTGGATGCCGCTCGGGCTGCCGCGCAGCATGTCGAGGCCGACGAGGATGATGACGAGCCCACCTGCGGTGCGGAAGGCGTCGAGCGAGATGCCGAAGAGTTCGAGGATGTAGCGGCCGCCGATGGCAGCCCCGGCGAGGATGGCCAGCACGGCCATCGCCGCCTGGCCGGCCGCGCGGCGTCGTGCGGCGACGGACATGCCGGCGACGATGCCGAGGAACATCGGTGCGGCGATGATCGGGTTCGTGATCGCCAGAAGGCTGACGAAGGCCTGCAGGAACTCGTTCATCGCCGGGCAGGGGAAGAGGTCAGACGACCGCCTCTTCCTTTTCCTTCTTGGGCTTGATGAACTGCTCGCGCGAGACGCCCAGCCACATCACCAGCGGGGCGGCGACCAGCACCGAGGAATAGATGCCGAACAGGATGCCGATGGTCAGCGCCATCGCGAAGTAGTGCAGGGTCTCGCCGCCGAACAGCAGCATCGCCAGCACCATCATCTGCGTGCTGCCGTGGGTGATGACGGTACGCGAGATCGTCGACGTGATGGCGTGGTCGAGCACTTCCGGCGTGGTCATGCCGCGCTTCTTCTTGAAGGTCTCGCGCACGCGGTCGAAGACGACGACCGACTCGTTGACCGAGTAGCCGAGCACCGCTAGCACCGCTGCCAGCACCGGCAGCGAGAATTCCCACTGGAAGAAGGCGAAGAAGCCCAGGATGATCACGACGTCGTGCAGGTTGGCGATGATTGCGGACACCGCGAAGCGCCACTCGAAGCGCATCGCGAGGTACACCACGATACCGAAGATCACCAGCAGCAGCGCCATCGCGCCATCGGACGCGAGCTCCTTGCCGACCTGCGGGCCGACGAATTCGACGCGCCGCAACTCGGGGGCGCCGCCCACGGCCTGCAGCGTCGCCATCGTGCGCTCGGACACCTTGGTGGTGTCGAGATCCTCGCGGTTCGGCAGGCGGATCAGCACGTCGCGCGAACTGCCGAAGTTCTGCACCTGCGCGTCCGGGTAGCCGCTGGTGGCGAGCGCGCTGCGGATCGGCTCCAGTTGCGGCGCTTCGGCGTAGGCAACCTCAACCAGCGTGCCGCCGGTGAATTCCACCGACAGGTGCAGGCCGCGCGTCGCGAGGAAGAACACCGCCAGCACGAACGTGATCAACGAGATGATGTTGAACGTCAGCGCATGGCGCATGAACGGGATGTCTTTCTTGATGCGGAAGAATTCCATGATTCAGCCTTCTATTCAGCCTTGTGCGTGCGCGGCGGTCAGTTGCCCGGCTTCCAGATCTGCCCGATGGATACCGATTCGAGCTTGCGGCGGCGGCCGTAGAGGAGGTTCACCAGCATGCGCGAGATCAGGATCGCGCTGAACATCGAGGTCAGGATGCCCAGGCAATGCACCACCGCGAACCCGCGCACCGGCCCGGAGCCGAACACCAGCAGCGCGATGCCGGCGATGAGCGTCGTGATGTTGGAGTCGAGAATCGTGTCGAAGGCGCGCTCGTAGCCGGCGTGGATGGCCGCCTGCGGCGAGACGCCGTTGCGCAGTTCCTCGCGGATGCGTTCGTTGATCAGCACGTTCGCGTCGATCGCCATGCCCAGGGTCAGCGCCATCGCCGCGATGCCGGGCAGCGTCAACGTCGCCTGCAGCAGCGACAGCAGGGCGACGAGCAGGAGCAGGTTGGCGGCGAGCGCGATCACCGACACCAGGCCGAACAGCATGTAATACACGCTCATGAAGATCGCGATCGCGACGAAGCCCCACAGCGTCGAGTGGAAGCCCTTGGCGATGTTCTCGGCACCGAGGCTGGGGCCGACGGTGCGTTCCTCGATGATCTCCATCGGGGCGGCGAGGCTGCCGGCGCGCAGCAGCAGCGCGACGTCGCTCGCTTCCTGGGTCGTCATGCGGCCCGAGATCTGCACGCGCCCGCCGCCGATCTCGGTGCGGATCACCGGCGCGGTCACGACCTCGCCCTTGCCCTTCTCGATCAGCAGGATGGCCATGCGCTTGCCCACGTTCTCGCGCGTGACGTCGCGGAAGATGCGGCTGCCGGCGGCGTCCAGCGTGAGGTGCACGGCGGGCTCGTTGGTCTGGCCGTCGAAACCGGGCTGGGCGTCGGTGAGACGGTCGCCGGTGAGCACGACCTGGTTGCGCACCAGGATGGGCGAGCCGCCGCGTTCGTTGTAGAGCTCGGTGCCGAGCGGGACGCTGCCGGCAAGGGCGCCTTCGAGCGCCCCCGGGGTCTCGTCGACGAGGCGCACTTCGAGGGTTGCGGTGCGGCCGAGGATGTCCTTGGCCTTGGCGACGTCCTGCACGCCGGGCAGCTGCACGACGATGCGGTCGAGGCCCTGCTGCTGGATCACCGGCTCGGCGACGCCCAGCTCGTTGATGCGGTTGTGCAGCGTGGTGATGTTCTGCTTGATCGCGAAGTCGCGGATGTTCTTCTGCGCGTTCTGGCCCAGGGTCGCGACCAGCTTCAGGTCGTCCGATGCGTCGTCGCGATCGGTGAGCTGCAGGTCCGCGGTGCTGGCGGAGATCGCCTTGCGGGCGGCTTCGCGCTGCTCGGCGTCGCGGAAGCGCAGCAGCACGTTGTTGCCTTCGCGTGTGATGCCGGCGTGGCGAACGTTCTTGTCGCGCATCAGCGTGCGCAGGTCGGCGGCGGTCGCGTCGAGGCGCTTGGTGATCGCGCCGGGCATGTCGACCTGGAGCAGGAAGTGCACGCCGCCGCGCAGGTCGAGGCCGAGGTACATCGGCAGCGCATTGATCGAGGTGAGCCAGTTCGGCGAGGCGGACAGGAGGTTCAGCGCGACGACATAGGAGGGGTCGCGCGGATCGGGGTTAAGGCGCTTCTCGATGGCGTCCTTCGCGCGCAGCTGGACGTCCGTGCTGGCGACGCGCACGCGGACGCTGTTGGCGTCGCTGAACAGGCCGGTGTGCTCGATGCCCGCGTCCCGTAGCGCCTGCTCGATCGTGCCGTTGAGGGACGCGTCGAGCTTGAGGGTGGCTTTGCCGCTGGAGACCTGAACTGCGGGCACTTCACCGTAGAAGTTGGGAAGGGTGTAGATCAGGCCGAAGAACAGGACCAGACCGATGAGAATGTTCTTCCAGAGCGGATAGCGGTTCATGACTTGGATGGGCTGGAAAGGGGATGCGGCAGGTCATTGCTGCGCGGGGCGGGCAAGCGGCCGGTACGCCCCGCGCGAGGAACCTCAGAGGGTCTTCAGCGTGCCCTTCGGCAGCACGGTGGCGACGGCCTGGCTCTGCACGAGGATATTGACGTTGTCCGCGACCTCGATGCGCAGGAAGTTGTCGCCGACCTGGGTCACGCGGCCGGCGATGCCGCCCTGGGTGACGACCTCGTCACCCTTCGCGAGCGCGGAAACCATCGCCTTGTGTTCCTTCGCGCGCTTCATCTGCGGGCGGATCATCAGGAACCACAGGACGATGAACATCAGGATCAGCGGCAGCATGCCCATTAGGCCGCCGGTGGGGTCGCCGCCGGCCGCGGCCTGGGCGTATGCGTTGGAAATGAACACGGGTGAGACTCCGGGTGGTTGCTTAAAGCGGTCGATTATAGCAGCAGGGCTTCGCGCGCCTGTGGCAAGCGGAAGCGGGCGCAGCGCGAGCGCACGAACTGCCGGGCGCGGTCTAGTGCGGGAGCGGCTTCAGCCGCGAATGGGCCACGCTGCGTGCGATACCGCCGATTCGCGGCTGAAGCCGCTCCCACGGGGAAGTTGCCACCCGCGGGCAAGCAGGCGGGCGCCCGGTCCGTCACTGCGTGCCGGTGCTGCGCTCGCTGCGGAAGCGTCCGCGGTAGGCGTCGAATTCGCCCGCGGCGATCGCTGCGCGCAGCTCCGCCGTGAGGACCTGGTAGTAGCGCAGGTTGTGGATCGTGTTGAGCATGCTGCCGAGGATCTCGCCGGCACGGTGCAGGTGGTGCAGGTAGGCGCGGCTGAAGTTGCGGCAGGTGTAGCAGTCGCACGAGGGGTCCAGCGGGCGGGTGTCCTGCTTGTGGATGGCGTTCTTGATCTTGATGTCGCCGAAGCGCGTGAACAGCCAGCCGTTTCTCGCGTTGCGCGTGGGCATCACGCAGTCGAACATGTCGATGCCGGCCGCGACGCCCGCGACGATGTCCTCGGGGGTGCCGACGCCCATCAGGTAGCGCGGCTTGTGCTGCGGCAGGCGCGGGGCGGTGTGGGCGAGGATGCGCTCCATGTCTTCCTTGGGCTCGCCGACCGACAGGCCGCCGATCGCGTAGCCGTGGAAGCCGATGTCCTCGAGCGCGGCCAGCGACTCGTCGCGCAGGTCCTCGTACATGCCGCCCTGCACGATGCCGAACAGCGCGTTGGCGTTGCCAAGGCGGTCGAACTCGTCGCGCGAGCGCCGCGCCCAGCGTTGCGACAGGCGCATCGACCTGGCCGCCTCGTCGCGCGTCGCGGGATAGGGCGTGCATTCGTCGAAGATCATCACGATGTCGGAGTTCAGCGTGTGCTGGATCTGCATCGAGATCTCGGGCGTGAGCAGCAGCTTCGCGCCGTCGATCGGCGAGGCGAACTTCACGCCCTCCTCGCTGATCTTGCGCAGTGCGCCCAGGCTGAACACCTGGAAGCCGCCCGAGTCGGTGAGGATGGGCTTGTTCCAGCCCATGAAACCGTGCAGGCCGCCGTGTGCGGCCACGACTTCGAGGCCGGGACGCAGCCATAGGTGGAAGGTGTTGCCGAGGCAGATCTGCGCGCCGATGTCGTCGAGCGCGGCCGGCGTCATCGCCTTGACCGTGCCGTAGGTGCCGACCGGCATGAAGACGGGCGTCTCGACGACGCCGTGGGCGAGGGTGAGGCGGCCGCGGCGGGCGGCGCCATCCTGGGTGATCAGGTCAAATTGCATCGTTGCGGCGGGTGATGAACATGGCATCCCCGTAACTGAAGAATCGGTAGCCTTCGCGCACCGCGTGGGCGTAGGCGCGACGGATGGGCTCCATGCCGGCGAAGGCGGACACGAGCATCAGCAGCGTCGACTTCGGCAGGTGGAAGTTGGTGATCAGGGCGTCGGCGACGCGGAAGCGGTAGCCGGGCAGGATGAAAAGCTCGGTCTCGCCCACGCCGGGGCCGAGATCGCCGTCCTGTGCGGCGCCTTCGAGCGCGCGCAGGCTGGTGGTGCCGACGGCGATGACGCGCTTGCCGGCGGCCTTCGTCCTCGCGATCGCATCGACCGTTTCCTGCGGGATCACGTAGCGTTCCCGGTGCATGTGGTGCTCGCCGAGGTCGTTCACGCGTACCGGCTGGAAGGTGCCGGCGCCGACGTGCAGGGTGACCCAGGCGCCGTTCACGCCCTGGCGCGCAAGATCGGCGAGCATCTGCTGGTCGAAGTGCAATCCGGCGGTCGGTGCCGCGACCGAGCCGGGCTCGCGCGCATAGACGGTCTGGTAGCGCGATTCGTCGTGGTCGTCCGCGGCGCGGTCGATATAGGGGGGCAGGGGCAGCTTGCCGTGCTTTTCCAGCAGTTCGTGGAGGTCTTCGTCCTCGGGGAAGCGCAGATGGAAGAACTCCCCGGCGCGGCCGAGCACCGTGACGTCGAAGGCGTCGGCCAGGCGCAGGCGCGCGCCGGCGCGCGGCGACTTGCTCGAGCGCACCTGGGCGAGCGCCTCGTGCGGGCCGATCGCGCGTTCGATCAGCACTTCGATCTGGCCGCCGGTCTCCTTGACGCCGTAGAGGCGCGCATGGATCACGCGCGTGTCATTGAAGACGAGCAGGTCGCCGGGCTCGACGAGCGATGGCAGGTCGCAGAAGCCGCGGTCGGCGAGGTCATCGCCGGCGAGCACGAGCAGGCGGCTCGCGCAGCGTTCCGCAAGCGGCGCCTGGGCGATCTGTTCGGGGGGGAGCAGGTAGTCGAAGTCGTCGAGAGTAAGTGACATGCGCTTGCCGCTGGCTGGGGCTTTCATGGATAATGCGGCGCTTCCCGTGCCGGGATGGCGGAATCGGTAGACGCAGCGGATTCAAAATCCGCCGCCGCAAGGTGTGTGGGTTCGAGTCCCACTCCCGGCACCAGTCTTTCTTCAGCGGAAAGCGCAGCAAGGTCGCGGATTCTAGCAGAGTTCGCCGGTCGCCAAAGTCCGCCGCGAGCCCCCTCCCCGTAGCTTCCGATCCGCCACCCCGTCCGTGCGGCGCAGTTGCGTCGGGATCTCTTCGAGCGCATTCCCTGCGCGCCACATTGCGGCCGCGCAGCCTCGGCAGCCCGGGCGGATAATTTCAAGTTCGAAAAAAACTGAGCATCGTTCATTTCGGATCTTCTTTTTCGGAAGCTGTGGCGTGTCCATACTTCATTTGCGGGCTGGTATGCCGGCTCATCACGAAGGAGATGGTGCAATGCGAATCGATCTGCAATGTAACGGTGTCGAACCCCCTGCCGGTCTGCGCGAGTACGTCGCACGGCGGATGAAATTCGCAATCGGCCGCTTCCGCGACCAGATCAAGTGGGCGCGGATCAAGGTGGCGGACGTGAATGGGCCGCGGGGCGGCGTGGATAAGCGTTGCGTGGTACAACTACGCCTGCGCAACCTGCCCGACGTGATCTTCGCGATCACCGAAGTCGAGGCACGTTCCGCGATCGACCGCGCGGCCGACCGCGTATCGCAGGTGCTGGCGCGCCGGCTCGAACGCCAGCGTCGCATCGTGCGTGACTTCCTGCCCGACGCGGTGCCGGCCGGCGCCTGATGGATTTCACTCAAAATTCGAACAAAGGAGGTAATCGCTCGATGGAAAACCGTATCGCAACAATGACCCGCTCGGAGGCCTCGGTCCTCTCGACCAATCGGGTCATCCGCAACACCTACATGCTCCTGTCGATGACGCTGGCGTTCTCCGCCGCGACCGCGGGGCTTTCGATGGCGCTCGGCCTGCCGCATCCGGGGCTGATCATCACGCTGGTGGGCTACTTCGGCCTGCTGTTCCTGACGACCAAGTTCCGCGACAGCGGCCTGGGCGTGCTGTTCGTGTTCGCGCTGACCGGCTTCATGGGCTACACGCTGGGGCCGATCGTGTCGAAGTACCTGGCGCTGCCCAACGGTCACCAGATCGTGATGCAGGCGATGGGCGGCACGGCGGCGATCTTCCTCGGCCTGTCGGCCTATGCGGTGACGACGCGCAAGGACTTCTCGTTCATGGGCGGCTTCCTGACCGTCGGCATCCTCGTCGCTTTCCTCGCCGGCCTCGGCGCGGTGTTCTTCGAGATGCCGGGCCTCTCGCTGGCCGTGTCCGCGATGTTCGTGCTGCTGATGTCGGGGCTGATCCTGTACGAGACCAGCAACATCATCCACGGCGGTGAAACGAACTACGTGATGGCGACGGTGACGCTGTATGTGTCGATCTACAACCTCTTCACCAGCCTGCTGCACCTGCTGGGGGTGATGAACGACGACTGATCCCTTGCGCCCAGGCAGGGCTCGGGCAAGGAGAACGGGGCGGCCTGCGGGTCGCCCCGTTTTTTTGTGGGAGCGGCTTCAGCCGCGAATCGGCGGTGTCGCAAGTGGGGCGGCCCCTTCGCGGCTGAAGCCGCTTCCACGGGGATGTCTCGGGCTACGCCGAACGCGTTCTTCGCGAGATTCGCAGCAGCAGCTTGCGCGCTTCGTCGAGCAGCAGGACGCTGGAGGCGACCAGTGCGGAGCGCAGCCAGTCCTCGGTTGCGAGCGCGGTGGTGCCGAAGATCTGTTGCGCCGGCGGCCAGTTGACGACGATGAGCTGGAGTGCGAGGACGCCGCAGAGCGCCAGCCACAGCCTGGCATTGCGCAGGAACTGGCGGTTGAAGGCGCTGCCGTATTCGCTGCGGGCGTTGAAGACGTTGAAGAACTGGTACAGCACGAAGGTCGTGAAGGCCAGCGTGAGCGCGTATTGCTCGCCGTGCGTGTCGAGTGCGGAGTGGAACAACCACAGCGTGCCGGCCATCATCGTGGCGCCGTAGAGGGCGAGGCGGCCGAGGCGGTGTGCCGTCAGGATATGGGCGGCCTGCGGGCGCGGCGGCGCGCGCATGATGCCGGGGCGCGCGGGCTCGACGCCGAGCGTCATCGCCGGGGGGCCGTCCATGATGATGTTGATCCACAGCAGCTGGATCGCCGTGAAGGGCGAGGGCAGGCCGGCGAGTGTGGCCGCGAGCACGGTGAGGATGGCGCCAATGTTGGTCGACAGCTGGAAGCGCACGAACTTGACGATGTTGTCGAAGATCACGCGGCCTTCCTCGACGGCGCGCACGATGGTGGCGAAGTTGTCGTCGGTGAGCACCATCGTCGCCGCTTCGCGCGTGACCGCGGTGCCGGTGATGCCCATCGCGATGCCGATGTCGGCGGCCTTGAGCGCGGGCGCGTCGTTCACGCCGTCGCCGGTCATGGCGACGACGTGGCCGTCGGCCTTGAGCACCTTGACGATGCGCACCTTGTGGGCCGGCGAGACGCGCGCGAAGACCGCGATGGCGTCGATGCGGCGGGCCAGCGCAGCATCGTCCATCGCGTCGAGTTCGGCGCCGCTTACGACCTCGCCCTGCAGGCCCAGTTCGCGTCCGATCGCGGCGGCGGTGGCCTTGTGGTCGCCGGTGATCATCTTGACGCGGATGCCGGCCTGGCGGCAACGCCGGATCGCTGCCGCGGCTTCGGCGCGCGGCGGATCCATCAGGCCGGCGAGCCCGACGAAGGTCCAGTCGCGCGCCCAGACCCACAGGTCGCCGGCCGGGTCGAAGTCGCGAGCGGGGATGTCCCGTCGTGCGACCGCGAGCACGCGCAGCGCCTGACCGGCGAGGCGCTCGTTCTCGGCGGCGATCGTGGCGCGCATTTCGTCGTCGAGCGGGAGGGCGCCTGTGTCCTCCGCAGCGCCCGCGGCCCACGCGGAAGAGCGTGCGAGCAGTACGTCCGGGGCGCCCTTGATGCACATCTCCACGCGATCGCCGCGGTGGTGGAAGGTCGCCATGAACTTGTGCGCCGAGTCGAAGGGGATCTCGGCGATGCGCGGGATGCGTTCGCGCTCGGCCTGCGGATCGACGCCGCCCTTCTGCGCCAATACCCACAGCGCGCCTTCGGTGGGGTCGCCGACGAGGGTCGCCTCGCGCACGCTGGAGTCGGAGCACAGCGCCATCGGCATGAGGAGGGGGCGCAGATCGGCCAGCCCTTCGCCGCAGATGCGGCCGGCGGCGTGATAGCCCTCGCCGTCCACGGTGAAGCGGCAGCCGGCGAACCAGCCGGCGCGGGCGGTCATCTGGTTGAGCGTGAGGGTGCCGGTCTTGTCCGAGCAGATGACGGTGGTCGAGCCCAGGGTTTCGACCGCGGCGAGCTTCTTCAGGATGGCGCCGTTCTGCGCCATGCGCCACATGCCGATGGCGAGGGTGACGGTGACGACCGCAGGTAGTCCTTCGGGGATGGCGGCGACGGCGAGGGCGACGGCCGTCATCGTCGCCTGCACCCAGGGCAGGCCGCGCGCGGCATCGAGCGCGAAGATCACGGCGACGACGATGCCGGCGATCAGCGCGAGGCGCTTGCCGAGGACGTCGAGCTGGCGCTGCAGGGGGGTCTCGCTGTTGGTGGTGGTGGCGATCATGCCGGCAAGCTTGCCCATCTCGGTCGCCATGCCGGTCGTGACGACCAGCATTTCCGCGCGGCCGCGGGTGACGACGGTGTTCATGTAGAGCATGTTCACGCGGTCGCCGAGGGCGAGCTCGGGGGTGTCCAGCGTGTCGGTGATCTTGCCGACGGCCTGGGATTCGCCCGTCAGTGCCGCTTCGTCGACCTCGAGGTTGTGGGCGGCGATCAGGCGTCCGTCGGCGGGAACGCGGTCGCCGGCCTCGAGCAGGACGACGTCCCCGGGCACGAGGCTCGTCGCGTCGACCTCCATCTGCCGGCCGTCGCGGCGCACGCGGGCGCGTGCGGCGAGCATGTCCTTGAGCGCCGAGAGCGTGCGTTCGGCGCGGTGCTCCTGCCAGAAGCCGAGGCTGGCGTTCAGGACGACGACGGTCAGGATGACGAGCGCGTCCTTGAGCTCGCCGATCGCCCAGGCCAGTCCCGCGGCGAAGATCAGCACGACGATGAGGAAGCTGCGGAACTGGTCGAGGAACTTGAGCCAGGCGGGCCGTGGCGGTGCCTCGACGAGGCGGTTCTCGCCCGTGCGCGCGAGGCGCTCGGCGGCATCCGTGCCAGAGAGGCCGTGCTCAGGGGCGACTTCGAGGGCGGCCGCGGTGGCGGCCTGGCCGAGGGTGTGCCACCGGGTGTGCCAGGGCGTTTCAGTGTTCATCGCCGGAGTATCCTCGCGCGGAGCGCGGCGGGCGCCGCGCTGCCGTCATTCGGAGGGCGGCGTGTCGGCCTGCGAGGGGGTTTCCTGTTCGGCGGAGATCTCGACGAGGCGCGTCGCGAGCACCTTGTCGATGCGCTTGCCGTCGAGGTCGACGACTTCAAGTCGCCAGTCTTCCCAGGTCGTCACGTCGCCGGTGTGGGGGATGCGGCCGAGCAGCCACATGACCATGCCGCTGAGCGTGTGGTAGCGGCCCTTGTCTTCTTCGGGGACGGCCTTGATCTCGAGGCGGTCCTTGAGCTCGGGGATCGGGATCATGCCGTCGAGCAGCCACGAGCCGTCCTCGCGCTGCACTGCCCATGCCTCGTCGAGGCTGGACGGGCGGAACTCGCCGGTGACGGCTTCGAGCACGTCCTGCAGCGTGACCACCCCCTGGATCTCGCCGTACTCGTCGATCACGAACACCATGTGGGTGCTGGAGGCGCGGAACTGGTCGAGGAGTTCCATGCCGGTGAGCGACTCGGGCACGTAGATCGCAGGTTCGAGCTGCTTGGTGAGGTCGGGCGTGCCGCCCTTGAGGGTCTGGTTGAAGAGCTGTTTCGACGAGATGATGCCGAGGATGTCGTCGAGGCCGCCGCGACACACGGGGAAGCGCGAGTGCTCGGATTCGGCCATGCGCGCGAGGTTGTCGTCGAGCGGCAGGTTGATGTCCAGCCACACGACGTCGGAGCGCGGGACCATCAGCGAGGCGATCTGGCGCTCGTCGAGGCGGAAGACGTTGCGCACCATCTCGTGTTCGTTCTTCTCGATGACGCCGGCTTCGGAACCTTCCTCCAGCAGGGCGTGGATTTCCTCTTCCGTGACGCCGGGGGCGGCCTCGTCGCGCTTGCCCATCAACGTGAGCAGCAGCGCGGTGGACCAGCTCAGCAGGCGCACGAAGGGGCGCGATGCGACGGAGAGCGCGTTCATCGGGCGCGCGACGAGGCGCGCGATCCCTTCGGGATTGATCTGTCCGATGCGTTTCGGGACGAGTTCGCCAACCACGATGGAGACGTAGGTGATGACGACGACGACCAGCACGGTCGCGCCGATCTCGCTTGGGCGCTGCGCGAGGCCCAGTTCCTGCAGCCACATCGCGAGCGGCGCGGCGAGGGCGGCTTCGCCGACGATGCCGTTGAGGATGCCGATCGAGGTGATGCCGATCTGGATCGTCGACAGGAAGCGCGTTGGTTCCTCGCCGAGCTTGATCGCGACGACCGCGGCGGCGTCGCCATCTTCGGCGAGGCGTGCCAGACGTGCACGGCGTGCCGTGACGAGGGCAATCTCGGACATGGCGAAGACCCCGTTAAGCAGGATCAGGGCAACGAGTACGATGATTTCCATTTTCGCGGGCTATGCGTGACAGGGGCGCGCGCTGCGTGCCGGCACGGACGCCGGATGTGCGCGGAAGACCGATTGGTGCGCCGGCGCCCCGGCAGGGCGCGCGCGAACAGTGGTCGGGAGGGAGTGCCGGCGGTGCGCAGGGCTGGCGGGCAGCGGGAGCGCCCGGGCGAGTCGGATGGCAGGGGGCGCAGGGCAACATCGACCCGGCGAGGTGCGGGCGCAGGTGCCCGGATTGCTCGCCAGGCGGGGCCTGTGGCGCGGATGAGGCGAAATTCGACTACCCATAGCGCGGAGTTCATGCAGACCCCGCTACTCCTTCCTTGTGTGCTGGATTTCAGCATGATGCATCACTGATGCAGTCGCTGTCACGCGCCCCTGATGAAGGCCGCGATGCGACGGCGGCGTACGAAGCGTTACAATGGCGCGTTTTGGTTACTTGGAACGGGTCGGATGAAGACCACCTTTCTGGATTTCGAACAGCCGATTGCCGATCTCGAAGAGAAGATCGAGAAGCTGCGATTCGTGCAGGACGACTCGGCGGTGGATATCTCCGAGGAAATCGCTCGCCTCGAAGCCAAGAGCGAATCGCTGACCAAGGATCTGTACGGCAAGCTGACGCCTTGGCAGATCGCCCAGGTCGCGCGTCACCCGCAGCGCCCCTACACGTTGGACTACGTGCGCCACATCTTCACCGATTTCCAGGAACTGCATGGTGATCGCGCGTTCGCCGACGACAAGGCGATCGTCGGCGGGCTGGCGCGCTTCAACGGCCAGAGCTGCGTCGTGATCGGCCACCAGAAAGGGCGTGACACGAAGGAAAAGATCCTGCGCAACTTCGGCATGCCGCGCCCCGAGGGCTACCGCAAGGCGCTGCGCCTGATGCGCACGGCGGAGAAGTTCGGGCTGCCGGTGTTCACCTTCGTCGATACGCCGGGCGCCTATCCGGGCATCGGCGCGGAGGAGCGTGGCCAGTCCGAGGCGATCGGCCGCAATCTGTACGTGATGGCCGAGCTGAAGGTGCCGATCATCGCGACGGTGATCGGCGAAGGCGGTTCGGGCGGCGCGCTGGCGATCGCGGTGGGCGACCAGGTGATGATGCTGCAGTATTCGACCTATTCGGTGATCTCGCCGGAAGGCTGCGCGTCCATCCTGTGGAAGAGCGCCGAGAAGGCCTCCGAGGCCGCCGAGACGATGGGCATCACGGCCGCGCGGCTGAAGTCGCTGGGCCTGATCGACCGTGTGGTCAACGAGCCGGTGGGCGGCGCGCACCGCGACCACCGTGCGATGTCGCAGTCGCTCAAGCGGGCGCTGCAGGATGCGCTGCGCCAGGTCGCGGACCTGTCGCCGGCCGAACTCGTCGAGAAGCGTTTCGAGCGACTGATGAGTTATGGCCGCTACAAGGAACAGAACGCCGCCTGATGCGGTAGTCGAAGAGGCCGTTGCCGGGGTGCTGGCGGCGGCCGGCGTTGCGCCGGGCGAGACCGTGTGCGTGGCGCTGAGCGGCGGGGTCGATTCGACCGTGCTGCTGCATAGCCTGGCGCGTCTGCGCGGGCGCGGTGGTTTCACGCTTGCGGCCGCGCATGTTCACCATGGCCTCAGTCTCCACGCCGACGCGTGGCTGGAGGCATGTCGCACATTGTGTGACGCCCTGGGCGTCGTCTTCCATCCCTTTCATGTGCAGGTGCGGCGCGACGACCCGGCCGGTCTCGAGGCGGCCGCCCGCGCCGCACGCCATGCGGCGCTTGCGCGTGTGCCGTGCGACTGGCTGGCCTTCGGGCACCATCAGGACGATCAGGCCGAGACGCTGCTGTTCCGCCTGCTGCGGGGGGCCGGCGTGCGCGGGGCGGCCGGGATGAGGGAGATCGAGGCGGGGACGCCGGGGCGGCTGCGGCCGCTGCTGGGCTTGCGGCGCGCGCAGGTCCTCGCCTATGCGCGGGCGCAGGGGCTGGCGTGGATCGAGGACGAGAGCAACGCCGACCAGCGCTTCGCGCGCAACCTGCTGCGGCACCGGGTGATGCCGGTGCTGGAGGGCGCTTTCCCCGCCGCGGTGCCGGTGCTAGCGCGCGCGAGCGCGCAGTTCCGTGAGGCGGACGAGCTGCTCGGGGAACTGGCGCAGCTCGACGAGACGGCCTGTGGCGGGGCGACGCTGGAGCGCCAAAAGCTGTTGCGCCTCTCCGACGAGCGCGTGCGCAACCTGTTGCGTTGGCGCATCCGCGCGATGGGCCTGGAGGCTCCGGCGCGTGCGCGGCTGGTCGAGGCGGTGCGGCAGTTGCGCGTTGCATCGGGGGAGCCGTTGCGGCTGTCGCTGGGGGGTGTCGTCTGCTGCGCCTATCGCGACCGGTTGTGGCTGGAGGCGGGGGATGAAATCCCGGTCCGCCAGGCGACGGTGTGGCAGGGCGAAATGGAGTTGTCGTGGGGGACGGGCAAGGTGGTGCTCGTCGAGGCGGTCGGCGAAGGGCTGAGCCGGGCTGCGCTCGAGCGTGCGCAGGAGGTGATGCTGGGGTCGCGCTGGGCGGGGCTCGCGCTGCGTGAGGGCACCGGCCGGCCGCGCCGCAGCTTCAAGAACCTGTGCCAGGAGGCCGGGATTCCGGCGTGGCTGCGGGACACCCTGCCGGTGTTGCGGGTGGATGGTGTGGCAGCGTGGGTGGGAGAGATCGGCATCGCGGCGGAGTTCCGCTGCGCGCCGGGCGAGCCCGGCGTCGTGCCCGAGTGGCTGCGCTGAAGGCGCTTCGCGGCGCTTGGTGCGCGATCAGTAGCCTTCGCTGAAGCCGCGCATCTGGCGGCGGGCTTTCTTGGTCGGGCGGCCGCGCAGGTCGCTGCCGGGCACCGGGGCAAGCTGGCGTTCTTCCTTTTCAAGCGCGCGGCGGGCGCTGCTTTCGGGCGTTTCCTCGTACAGCTGTTGCGCCTCGACGGCGGGGCGGCGCTGTTCGTTGAGGCCGCGCACGGTTACGGTCCAGTGTGCGCCGCCGGCGACGATGTCGAGGCTGTCGCCGATACGCAGTTCGCGTGCGGGCTTGACCGCCTGGCCGTTGAGCTTGACGTGACCGCCTTCGATGGCCTGGTTGGCGAGCGAGCGGGTCTTGAAGAAGCGCGCGGCCCACAGCCATTTGTCGATGCGCATGCGTCCGGCGTCGTGATGTGCGGGGGCGTTCCCGGTGTGCGACACGGTGCGGCGGCTCCTGCGCGGGATTCAGTGGGGGTTTCAGTGCGGGGCGCGATTGCGCACCAGGTTCACGAGCTGCGCGAGCTCGACGGCCGAGCGCACCTCCATCTTCTCGAAGACCTTGGAGCGGTGGGCTTCGACGGTGCGCATCGAGATGCACAGTTCGTCGGCGATGACCTTGTTGAACTTGCCTGCGAGGATCAGTTCCATCACTTCCTGCTCGCGCGCGGTGAGCGTGGCGAGGCGCGCCTCGACCGTTTCGCGTGTGGTTTCGGCGCGGTGGTTGTTCGCGTCGATCTCCAGTGCACGCATGACGATGTCTACCAGATCGCTGTCGTTGAAGGGTTTTTCGATGAAGTCGAATGCACCTTTCTTCAGCGCGGCCACGGCCATCGGGACGTCGCCGTGGCCGGTGATGAAGATGACGGGGAGTTGGTTGCCGCGCTGGCGCAGCACGTCGAAACATTCGAGGCCGCTCATGCCTTCCATGCGAATGTCGAGCACGACGCAACCGCGCCAGCCGGGCTGCAGGGCCTCGAGGAAGCTCTCGGCGCTCGGCCAGGTGGCGCACGCGACGTCGCGCGTCTTGAACAGCCACTGCAGGGCGTCGCGGATCGCTTCGTCGTCGTCGATGATGTGGGCGCAAGGCTGGGTCATGGGGTTTCCACGGGTAGCGACAGGGTGAAGATGGTACCGCCGTCGGGGTTGGTTTCGAAACCGAGCCGGCCATGGTGCAGTTCGGCGATGGAGCGGCAGATGTTGAGGCCCATGCCCATGCCTTCGGCCTTGGTGGTGAAGAAGGGCTCGAACAGGCGGCGGCCGGTTTCCGCGTCGATGCCGGTGCCGTTGTCGGCGACGCGCACGACGAGGGTATCGCCTTCGCGTCGCGTGCTGACGCGCACCGTGCGGCGTGCGGGCGGGTTGTCGCGCATTGCGTCCATGCCGTTGCGCACGAGATTCACGATGACCTGCTCGATCATCACGGGGTCGGCGGCGACGCTCGGCAGCGCTTCCTCGAGATCGGTTTCGATGCGCATGCCGCGCTTGGTGGAGTCGGCTTCGATGAGGCCGATCGCCTCGCGGATCATCAGGTTGATGTCGAGGCGCTCGCGCTTGGGCTCGGAGCGGCGCACGAAGTCGTGCACGCGGCGGATGATGTCGCCGGCGCGGCGGGCCTGGCGGCCGATGCGGTCGAAGATGTCCTTCAGTTCGCTGCGGTCGATTTCCGGCTGCTCGAGGCGGTTGAGGCAGCCGGTGTTGTAGCTGGCGATCGCGGCGAGTGGCTGGTTGAGTTCGTGCGCGAGCGTCGAGGCCATCTCGCCCATCGTTATCAGGCGCGAGGTGGCCTGGAGGCGTTCTTCCTGTTGGCGCGCGAGCTCTTCGGCGTGTTTCTGCGCGGTGATGTCGAGCATCGAGCCCATCCATCCGGTCTGCCGGCCCGCGGCGTCGATGAGCGGTGCCTCGAAGATCAGCGCGTCGAAGCGTTCCCCGTTCTTGCGCCGCAGGCGCAGCTCGAAGCCTTCCGGCGAGGCGTCTCCGGCGAGGATGCGGTCGTGGATCTCCTGCGTCTGCTGCAGGAACTCGGGATCCCAGTAGGGCATGGGCGGGGTGCGCCCGACGAGTTCTTCGGCGCTGTAGCCGACCATTCTGCAGAAGGCGGGGTTGACATAGGTGATGCGTCCGTCGAGGTCGCGCGCGCGCAGGCCGGTGAGCATGGAGTCTTCCATGGCTCGCCGGAACAGGGATTCGCTGCGCAGCGCCTGCTCGGCCCGGTGGCGGCGCTGCAGTTCGCGGCGCAGCTGCAGCACGCTCCACACGAGGATGCCGCCGAGCAGCAGGATGGAACCGATCAGCAGCACCTGCACCCAGCGCGTCTCGCCCTGGTAGGCGGTGACCTGCAGGGTGAGCCCGCCGCCGGGCGGGTCGAAGGCCATCGAGTAGCTTTGGCGGTCGGACAGCGGGGCGACCTTGGATTTCGCGACGAGCTCGCGTCCGTCGCTGTCGTGCACGCTCACGCGGTAGCGCTCGGCAAACCACCATGGCAGTTCGTGGGTGACGAGGTCGTGGAGCGAATAGACGCCGATCATCGCGCCGACAAAGCCGTTTTCGGCGTAGATCGGGACGTGCACCTCGAATTGCTGGCGGTCGCCGGCTGCGGCGTACACCGGGCCATAGACACGCCGTTCGAGGGCCTGGGCCAGGCGCAGGTTGGCGGCGGACTGCTCGCCAAGTTGCTCGCCGAGCATCTCGCCGTCGCCGATGGGCGGCAGGGCGCCCTGCAGGCGGCCCGTCGCGTCGAGCCACATCACCCGCACGAGGCCGTTCTCGGCGCGCACGAGCTGCCGCAGCGCGGCAGACGCCTGGGGCTGGTGGCGGTCGGCGGCGAGGATTTCCTGGCCGATCTGGGCGAGCTGCGCGGCGTTGCGTTCGAGCTTGAACTGCAGGTTCTGCTCCATCCAAAGCACGTCGTTGATGAGCGTGGCGCGCTGCTCTTCCTCGTCGTAGCTGCGCGTGAACCAGACGAGCGCGGCGATGACGGCGAGGAACAGCAGCACCGTCAGGTAGGGCACGGCGGTGAGCCAGCGCTGTCGGACGGAGAGGGCGGTCGTCTGCGGGGGGCTCATGGACGGGGGTAGGTGCGGGGTGTTGTGGATGTCCACAATGTAATAGATACGCGCAGCTTCATAGACTGGTGAAAGTGTCCGGCGCCTCTGGTTGCTGCACGGCACCCGCCCGGACATGGGTCAGGTAAATAACTATGCAATTTGGAGGAGATAGTGGAATGAAGATCCGCGCCCTTTTCATCGGTCTTGTCGCCATGGGGCTGTCCGCCGCTGCGGTCGCCGCCGATCCCGTCGTAATCAAGTTCAGCCACGTCGTTGCCAACGACACGCCCAAGGGCAAGGCTGCCGACAAGTTCAAGGAACTTGCCGAGAAGTACACCAAGGGTGCCGTCAAGGTCGAAGTCTACCCGAACAGCACGCTGTACAAGGACAAGGAAGAGATGGAGGCGCTGCAGCTGGGCGCCGTGCAGATGCTCGCTCCGTCGCTGGCGAAGTTCGGCCCGCTGGGCGTGAAGGAATTCGAGGTCTTCGATCTGCCCTACATCTTCGACAACTACGACGACCTGCACAAGGTGACGATGGGGCCGGTCGGCCAGAAGCTCCTCGGCAAGCTCGAGGGGCGTGGCATCAAGGGCCTGGCGTTCTGGGACAACGGCTTCAAGTCGCTGTCGGCAAATACGCCGATCAAGGCGCCGGACGACATCAAGGGCAAGAAGCTGCGCGTGCAGTCGTCCAAGGTGCTCGAGGAGCAGATGCGTGCGCTCGGCGCGATCCCGCAGGTGATGGCCTTCTCCGAGGTGTACCAGGCGCTGCAGACGGGCGTCGTGGACGGCACCGAGAACCCGCACTCGAACCTCTACACGCAGAAGATGCATGAGGTGCAGAAGCACATGACCCTGACCGACCACGGTTACCTGGGTTACGCGGTGATCACCAACAAGAAGTTCTGGGACGGCCTGCCGGCCGAGGTGCGTGGGCAGCTCGAGCAGGCGATGAAGGAGTCGACCGAGTTCGCGAACAAGATCGCGCGCGAGGAGAACGACAAGGCACTCGAGGCGGTGCGCGCATCGGGCAAGACCGCGATCTACAAGCCGACCGACGCCGAGAAGCTGGCGTTCAAGAAGGCGCTCGTGCCGGTGCACAAGAAGATGGAATCGCGCATCGGTGCCGAGACCATCCAGTCCATCTACAAGGACACCGGGTTCGACCCGTCGAAGCTGTAACTCGCCGTCGTAACGTCACCATCGATAACTGACACGGCAGGGACCCCGCTGCGCGCAGGCGTGGCGGGGGCTTGTCGTGCGGCGGGAGAATCCCATGCTAAAAGTGCTCGATCACCTCGAGGAATGGCTCATCACCTTCCTCATGGGCGCGGCCACGCTGATCATCTTCGTGTCCGTCGTCCACCGCTACGGCTCCGGCCTGTCCATTCCGGGCGTGCAGGATTGGCTGCTGTCCCTGCATTTCGGCTGGGCGCAGGAGCTCACCATCATCATGTTCGTGTGGATGGCCAAGTTCGGCGCCGCATACGGCGTGCGCACCGGCATCCACGTCGGCGTCGATGTGCTGATCAACCGCCTGTCGGACGCCAACCGCGCCAAGTTCGTCGTCATCGGCCTCGGCGCCGGGGCGCTGTTCACCGGCATCGTCGGCACGCTGGGCCTCACCTTCGTGCTCGAAAACGGCGCGCATTACCAGTTCCTGACCTGGTTCGGCATGGACGTCGGCGACCTGTATGAAGGACCGACGACACCCGACCTCGAATGGCCGACCTGGATCGTGTATTCGGCGATTCCGCTCGGCTCCTACCTGATGTGCTTCCGCTTCTTGCAGGTGATGGTGTCCTTCATCCGCACGGGCGAGCTGCCGCACCACGATCACGGCCACGTCGACGGCATTGACGAGGAGCACCTGCCGGTGGATGCCAACTACCTCGACATGGGTGACAACCTGCATCCGCACGACCTGAAGCACAAACAGATCGGCGAAGACCGCGACGTCAAGGGAGGCAAGCAATGAGCGCCGCAATCATCTTCGTCATCCTGCTGGTGCTGATGCTCACCGGCATGCCGATCTCGATCTCGCTGGGTCTGACGGTCCTGACCTTCCTGTTCACGATGACCCAGGTGCCGATCGAGTCGGTCGCGCTGAAGCTCTTCACCGGCATCGAGAAGTTCGAGATCATGGCGATCCCGTTCTTCATCCTCGCCGGCAATTTCCTCACCCACGGTGGGGTGGCGCGGCGGATGATCAACTTCGCCACCTCGATGGTCGGGCACTGGTACGGCGGCCTGGGCCTCGGCGGCGTCATGGCGTGCGCGCTGTTCGCCGCGGTGTCGGGCTCGAGCCCCGCGACGGTGGTCGCGATCGGCGCGATCCTGCTGCCGGCGATGGTCAAGCAGGGCTTCCCCAACAAGTTCGGCGCCGGCGTCATCACGACCTCCGGCGCGCTGGGCATCCTGATCCCGCCGTCGATCGTGATGGTCATGTACTCGGTGTCGACCAACACCTCGGTCGGTGCGCTGTTCATGGCGGGCGTCGTGCCGGGCCTGATGCTCGCGGTCTTCCTGGGTTTCACGACCTGGTACCGCGCGCGCAAGTTCGACTACCCGCGTCAGCCGAAGGCGAGCGCCATGGAGCGGCTGAAGGCGTTCAAGGAGTCGGCCTGGGGCCTGTTCCTGATCGTGGTCGTGATGGGCGGCATCTACTCGGGCATCTTCACGCCGACCGAGGCGGCTGCGATGAGTGCGGTGTATGCGTTCTTCGTCGCGGTGTTCGTGTACAAGGACCTGGGCCTGAAGGACGTGCCCAAGGTGCTGCTGAACTCCGCCAACATGAGCGCGATGCTGCTCTACATCATCACCAACGCGGTGCTGTTCTCCTTCCTGCTCACGCACGAGAACATCCCGCAGGAGATGGCGGACTTCATGATCGGCACCGGCGTGGGCGTGATCGGCTTCCTGATCATGGCCAACATCCTGATGCTGATCGCGGGCAACTTCATGGAGCCGTCGTCGATCGTGCTGATCCTGGCGCCGATCCTGTTCCCGATCGCGATCAAGCTGGGCATCGACCCGGTGCACTTCGGCATCATCATGGTGGTGAACATGGAAGTCGGCATGTGCCATCCGCCGGTGGGCCTGAACCTCTACGTCGCCTCGGGCATCACCAAGATGGGCATCACGGAACTCACCGTCGCCGTCTGGCCGTGGCTGGTGTCGATGCTGGTCTTCCTCGTGCTCGTGACCTACGTGCCGTGGATCTCGCTGGCCCTGCCCAGGGCGCTCGGCATGATGTAATCGGCCGCGTTGCGCGCAAGAGCCCGCCTATTCCGACGGGCTTTTTTTCGTCGCTGCAAAGCTGGAGTAGACTGGTTCATCGGCCGTGCGCGGCCCCAACGTTTTGACGGACGACTTCGCGCCCATGACGATCTACCTGAAGGAAGAAGAGGTCGGCAGCCTGCTGGACATGCCGATGGTGCTGGACGCCGTGGAGCAGGTGATGGCCGCACAGGGGCGCGGCGAGACGGTGGACTTCCCGCGCCAGCGCGTGCGTCTGCCGGCGTCGATCACGCACCTGCTGCAGGGCGGCGTGCCGGATCTGAATCTCACCGGCATCAAGGTGTATACGTCCGCGGGCGGGCGCAACCGCTTCTGGGTCCATCTCTTCGACGCGACGAGCGGCGATCCCGTCGCGGTGCTGGAAGCGGACCGCCTCGGCATGATGCGCACGGGCGCGGCCGGCGGCGTCGCGACGAAGTGGCTGGCACGTGCCGACGCGCGCGTGGCCGGCGTGTTCGGCTCGGGCTGGCAGGCGCAGGGGCAGGTGCTGGCGCTGTGCGCGGTGCGGCCGATCGAGCGCGTCAAGGTGTTCGCGCGCAACCCGGAGCGGCTGGCGGCCTTCTGTGCGCAGATGAGCCGGGAGACCGGGCGCGAGGTCGTGCCGGCGGCCAGCGCCGAGGACACCGTGCGCGGGTCGGACGTGGTCGTGACGATCACCACCTCGCCCAAGCCGCTGTTCGATGCGAACTGGCTCGCGGAGGGGGCGCACATCACCGCGGCGGGCTCGAACAGCCTGGCTCGCCAGGAGCTGTCCGAGGCGGCGGTGCGGCGCGCCGACGTGATCTGCGTCGATTCGCGCGAGGTCGCGGTGCGCGAGGCGGGCGACCTGATGCCGCTGCTGGAGAAGGGGCGCACCCAGCCGGGGCGTTGGGTGGAGCTGGGCGAAGTGATCGCCGGCGTACGGCCGGGGCGCATCGCCGCCGGCCAGATCACGCTGTTCGAGTCGCAGGGCATGGCGATCCAGGACATCGCGGTCGCGGCCCGTGTCGTGGCACTCGCACGCGAGCGTGGCCTCGGCTGCGAATTGCCGTACTGAGGGCGTAGCGGCGCGCCATCTGACCATGTCCTCCGAATCGCCGATCCGCCTCGAGTTCTGTGCATGCAGCGATGTGGGGAGGGTGCGCAAGCGCAACGAGGATTCGCTGGCGGTCGACGAAGGTCGCGGGTGGGCGGTGCTGGCCGACGGCATGGGCGGCTATCGCGGCGGCGACGTCGCGTCGCGGATGGCCGTGGAGGTGACGCTGCAGTGCCTGGAACGCGAACTCGTCGCGCCGGATGACAACGAGGCGGAGCGCGTCGCGGCGGTGCTCGAGGTCGCCGTGCGCGAAGCGAATGCCGAGATCCGTGCCGCCGCGGCGCGCGATTCCGCACTCTCCGGCATGGGCTCGACGCTGGTCGTCGCCGCATTTCTCGCCGACCGCGTGCTGACGGCGCATGTCGGCGATTCGCGCATGTACCGGTTGCGCGGCGGCGTGCTGGAGCAGCTGACGCGCGACCACACGATGCTGCAGCAACTGGTCGATGCCGGCATCCTCGCGCCCGAGGAAGTCGCGCACTCGCAGTTCCGTGGTCTGCTGACCCGCGGCCTGGGCGTTTCGCCCGTGGTGCTGCCCGAGTCGGGAAGCCATTCTGCCTTTCCCCGTGACGTCTTCCTGTTGTGCTCCGACGGGCTGACCGACATGCTCGACGACGTCGCGATCGCCGCGGTGCTGGAGCCTGTCGAATCGGGGGTGACGCGTCTTGAAGAAGCCGCCGACCGTCTGGTGGCGCTGGCCAACGAGCGGGGCGGGCGCGACAATATCTCCGTGATTCTGGTGCGTATGGCGGCATGAGCGCCGCATGGACTAAGGAAAGGAACGATGCCGAAGCTCATCCTCAGCATGGACGGTCTGGTGCTCAAGGAAATCGCCCTCGACAAGGAGAAGGTCTCGATCGGACGGAAGCCCAACAACGACATCCAGATCGACAATCTCGCGATCAGCGGCCAGCACGCGCTGATCACGACCATCCTCGACGACTCCTTCCTCGAGGACCAGAACAGCACGAATGGCACCTACCTGAATGGCCAGCCGGTGAAGAAGTCCGTGCTGCGCAACAATGACGTGATCGAGCTCGGCAAGTACCGGCTCAAGTTCCTCGCCGACGTGAAGCGGCGTCCGCGCGGCGATCGCGTGGAGCCATCGGATGCGCTGCGCTCCTCTGCAGGGGCATTCGCCGATCAGCGCAGCGACGCGACGCAGATGCTGCCCCCGGAAGTGCTTGCGAGCGTCACGGCCGAACAGGAGGATGCCGATCTGCGGCTCGGGATCATCAAGGTCTTGACCGGCCCCACCGCCGGCCGCGAGTTGCGGCTGGCGAAGGCGATGGTCACGCTCGGCAAGCCCGGCGTGCAGGTCGCCGTGATCACGCGGCGTCCCCAGGGTTATTTCATTGCCCATGCCGAAGGCGGCACCTTCCCGCAGGTGAATAACCGCCCGATAGAGGCCGGAGCCCATCCGCTCGGCGACGGGGACATCCTCGAGATCGCCGGCGTGCGCATGGCGTTCTCGCTCGCCGACTGAAGCTGGTCGTGTGTCTTAGTGCACGACGTTTCCCGAGGGGGGGTGCTAGCGTATTGCAGACGAGAAACGAGCTGCTGAGCCATCGGGTCGGGCGGCGCTGCACGCGCGGGGGATGATGAGGCTGAAGGTGCTGGGCTGCAGTGGAGGCATTGGCGGACCCGAGGCCCGCACGACCGCCTTCCTCGCCGACGATGACATGCTGATCGATTGCGGCACCGGGGTGGGCGACCTGGCGCTGGAGGAACTCGCGGCCATCGATCACATCTTCGTCACGCACTCGCACATGGACCACATCGCGGCGATTCCGCTGATCGTCGACGCGGTCGGGGAAATGCGTGGCGCGCCGATCACCGTGTATGCGATCCCCGAGGTGCTGCGCATCCTGCGCGCCCACGTCTTCAACTGGCTGATCTGGCCCGATTTCACCGCGATCCCCGATCGTCGCCGGCCCTTTCTCAGGATGCAGCCGATCAAGGTCGGCGAGGAAATCCGCCTCGGCGATCGCTCCATCACGCCACTGCCCGCGCTGCACAGCGTGCCGGCCGTGGCCTACTGCCTCGACGGCGGGACGGGGCAGCTCGTGTATTCGGGGGATACGACCTACTCGCCCGAGCTCGTGACTGCCATCAATGCCTGCCGCGACCTGCGCCACCTGATCATCGAGTCCGCGTTTCCCGACGAGCAGCACGGACTCGCGCTCGCTTCCCGCCACCTCAGCCCCACGATGGTGGCGGCCTTCCTCGACGAAATCGCGGGCAACCCCCAGGTGCATATCAGCCACATCAAGCCGGGCCAGGGCGAGCGCGTCATGGCACAGATCGCGGCAGCGGGGGCGCGTCTGCACGCGTCCGCCCTGCGTCAGGGGCAGGTCATCGAGTTCTGATTCTCCCGCTGCGCGGCTGCCGCTAGAATGGCCGGCTCAGATTGTTTGTCATCCAAACGTCCCGCACAGCAGGTACCCGCATGACCATGAGCACGACGCAAGCAAAACCTGGAGGGGGGGAGGTCGCAACGCGGCTGGCCTTCTTCAAGGGCCTTCAGGCGATCACGGCACGCATCCATGCGAGCAAGGATATCGACGAGATCGTGTCCGAGTTGTCGTCCGAGCTGTGCTCCCTGTTTGCTGCGGAGCGCCTGTCCTTCTTCGTCGTCAATCAGGGCGGCACGCACCTGGTGGCCCGGGTGAAGACCGGCCGCGGAGCGGCGCCGGGGGCGCGCCTGCCGATCGACGAGAGCAGCATCGCGGGCTATGTTGCAATGACGGGCGAAGCGCTGAACCTGCACGACGTCTACGATGCCGCGGAGCTCGCGGCGATCTCGCCGAAACTGCGCTTCCGCACGATCAGCGACAGTCTCGCAGGCGCGCGGACGCGGCAGATGCTGTGCGCGCCGATCGTCGATCCGAACAGTGGCAAGCTGCATGGCATCATCCAGGTGATGAATCCCAGGGACGGTGCGGATTTCTCGCCCGTGGCCAAGGAAGGGCTGCTGGGGCTGGCGCAAACCCTCGGGGTGGCATTCGCGCAGCGCAGCAATGCGCCCGCGGCCCTGCGTTCGCGTTATGACGCTCTGATTGCCGACGGGCGCATCGCCACAGGCGAGATGGATGATGCAACGCGCATCTCGCGCGAGACCGGCGCCCATGTCGAGGACGTCCTGGTGGAAAAATATGGACTTCCCCTGGCGCAGATCGGCGATGCGGCGGCGCGCTTCTTCAACGTCGCATACGAGCCGTTCCGCTCCGATCGCGTCAAGCAGATGGACCTGCTGCGCAACATCAAGCGCGAATACGTGCAGCAGAACCAGTGGCTGCCGCTCGAGGAGACCAACGAGGGGGTCGTGCTGCTCACCTACGACCCCGAGCAGGTGCGCGTGTCGCGCGTCGCCGAGAACGTGTTCCCGCGGAAGAAGCTCGCCTACCGCGTGACGACGCACTGCGAGTTCGAGCAGACGGTCGACCACTACTTCGAGCCGACGATCGAGAGCGGCTCGGTCGACGACCTGCTGCACGACCTCATGGACGACGAGCAGGACGGCTCGGTTGCGGACGACGTCTCCGCCGCGGCCGACAACGAGCTCGTCAAGCTCGTGAACAAGATCATCATCGACGCGCACCGCCAGGGAGCGTCCGACATCCACATCGAGCCGCGTCCGGGCAAGGAAAAGACGCTGATCCGCTTCCGCAAGGACGGCACGCTGGTGCCCTACATCCAGATCCCGGCGAGCTACCGCAATCCGCTCGTGACGCGCATCAAGATCATGTGCGACCTGGATATTTCCGAGCGTCGCCGGCCGCAGGACGGCAAGATCAAGTTCCGCAAGTTCGCGCCGCTCGACATCGAGTTGCGCGTCGCCACCGTGCCGACCGCGGGCGGAATGGAAGACGTCGTGATGCGCCTGCTCGCCAACAGCGAGCCGCTGCCGCTCGACAAGCTGGGCCTCAGTCCGCACAACCTCGCGCGCCTGAAATCGGTGATCGTGAAGCCCTACGGCCTGTTCTTCGTGTGCGGCCCGACCGGCTCGGGCAAGACGACCACGCTGCACTCCATCCTCGGCCACATCAACACGCCCGAGACGAAGATCTGGACCGCCGAAGATCCGGTCGAAATCACGCAGAAGGGCCTGCGCCAGGTGCAGGTGAACCGCAAGGCGGGGCTGGATTTCGCGACCATGATGCGCTCCTTCCTGCGTGCCGACCCGGACGTGATCATGGTCGGCGAGATGCGCGACAAGGAGACGGTGTCGGTCGGCATCGAGGCCTCGCTCACCGGCCACCTCGTGTTCTCGACCCTGCACACCAACAGCGCGCCCGAATCCATCGTGCGCCTGCTCGACATGGGCATGGACCCGTTCAACTTCGGCGACGCGCTGCTCGGCGTGCTCGCGCAGCGCCTCACCAAGCGCCTGTGCAAGTGCAAGGAGGCCTATCGCCCGGATGACGGCGAAGTGCAGCAGATCCTCGACGAGTACTGCGAGGACATGATCGCGACGCCCGACTTCCAGGCCGACCCGGCGGCCGCGCGCGCGTCGGTGCTGGCCCGGCTGAAGGCTGAGCACGGCGGTGCGGACGGCCAATTCACGCTGTATCGCCCGGTGGGCTGCACGGAGTGCAACGGCGGCTACCGCGGGCGCGTCGGCCTGCACGAGCTGATGGTCGCCTCGAACGAGGTCAAGCGCCTGATCCAGGAGCGCGCGCGCGTCGCCCAGCTCCTCGCGCTGGCGCTGGCCGAAGGCCTGCGCACGCTGCGCCAGGACGGCATCGAGAAGGTGTTCGCGGGCGTCACGGACATGGAGCAGGTGCGGCGCGTGTGCGTGCGCTGAGGGGGCGGCGCGATTTTCACTGTGGGAGCGGCTTCAGCCGCGAATGGGCGCCGATTCGCGGCTGAAGCCGCTCCCACATAGCCCGCTCCACAGGGGACAGGATTCGCGCGCTAAAATGGCGCTCCGGCCCCCTGGAGAACATAACAATGTACCGCATTGCCCCCAGCCTGCTCTCGGCCGACTTCGCCCGCCTCGGCGAGGAAGTGCGCAACGTCATTGCCGCCGGCGCCGACTGGATCCATTTCGACGTGATGGACAACCATTACGTGCCCAACCTCACGATCGGTCCCCTGGTGTGCGAGGCGATCCGCCCGCATACCGAGGCGCCGATCGACGTACACCTGATGGTGAAGCCGGTCGACCGCATCATCCCGGACTTCGCCAAGGCCGGCGCGAACGTGATCACCTTCCATCCGGAGGCGTCCGACCACATCCACCGCACCCTCGCGCTGATCCGTGATCATGGCTGCAAGGCGGGGCTGGTGTTCAATCCCGCCACGCCCCTGCACTACCTCGATCACGCGCTCGACGATATCGACATGGTGCTGCTGATGAGCGTGAACCCCGGCTTCGGCGGGCAGAAGTTCATTCCCGGCACGCTCGGGAAACTGCGTGCGACGCGCGAGCGGCTCGATGCCTACGAGGCGGCCACCGGGCGCCATATCCTGCTGCAGATCGATGGTGGCGTGAAGGTCGACAACATCGCCGAGATCGCCGCCGCGGGCGCCGACACCTTCGTCGCCGGCTCGGCGGTGTTCGGCGCCGGGCGCGACGCCGACCCCCACCGCTACGACAGCGTGATCGCCGCGATGCGCGCGGAACTGGCGAAGGTGAAGCAGTGAGCCTCGCGCGCTTCCCGGTGCGGGCGGTGCTGTTCGACCTCGACGGAACGCTGCTCGACACGATCCATGACCTCGCCGACGCGGCCAACCTGATGCTCGCCGAGATGGGCCGTGCGGCCCGCCCGCTCGAACAGATACATTCCTTCGTCGGCAAGGGCATCCCCAACCTCGTGCGCCGCTGCATGACCGAGGACTCTCACGCGGGCGAGGACGAGATCGAGCAGGCCGTCATCGTGTTCCGGCGCCACTACGCGATCGTCAATGGCCGCAGCACGCGTATCTACCCCGGCGTCGTCGAGACGCTGGAGGCGATGCGCGCGATGGAGCTGCGGCTTGCCTGCGTCACCAACAAGGCGGAGGCCTTCACGCTGCCGCTGCTCGAGCGCATGGGCCTGACATCCTATTTCAACGCGGTGGTGAGCGGCGACACGCTGCCGGTGAAGAAGCCCGATCCGGCCGTGCTGCACCACGCCTGCGAGCTGCTGGGCGTGCCGTCGCCGCACGCGCTGATGATCGGCGATTCGGCCAACGACGCACTCGCCGCCCGCGGCGCGGGCATGCCGGTGCTGCTCGTGACCTATGGATATAGCGAAGGCATGCCGGTGGACACCATCGAATGCGATGGGCTACTATCGGTCGCTACCGGGGCGCTCGACCGCATCGAAGCGGCGTGAAGGCCCGGCGCATATCCGCAAGACTCCATCTCCGATCGAGACATCGTGACCTACAGGAACCGGGATTCGGTAAAGGAAAGCACCCAGTTTGTCGCCGCGCAACTGCGCTGGCGCGGCTGGCGCTCGTGGCCTGCGGGCCACTGATACGCGACTGCTTCGCGGGCCACGACGCGCCCGCACCCCTTGCCGAATCGAACCGTTTTCCGTGGAGTCTCCATGCTTGAGCAGGAATTCAACGCGCTGGCCGCGCAGGGCTACAACCGCATCCCGGTCACGCTCGAAACCTTCGCCGACCTCGACACGCCGCTGTCGATCTACCTGAAGCTCGCCAACGAACCGTATTCCTACCTGCTCGAATCGGTGCAGGGCGGCGAGCGCTTCGGCCGCTATTCGATGATCGGGCTGGCGGCCTCGACGCGCATCGAAGTGTATGGACGCTCCGCGCTGCTGCTGACCGGCAACCGCCTCGTCGAGCGGCGCGACTACGGCGATCCGCTGAACTACGTCGCCGAGTTCATGGAGCGCATCAAGGTGCCGCCGCGCGACGGTCTGCCGCGCTTCGCGGGCGGCCTGGTGGGCTGCTTCGGCTACGACACCGTGCGCTACATCGAGCCGCGCCTCGCCCACGCGCAGAAGACGGACACGATCGGCACCCCCGACATCCTGCTGCTGCTGTCCGAGGAAATCGCGATCGTCGACAACCTCTCGGGCAAGCTCACGCTGGTCGTGTATGCCGAACCCGAAGTGCCGGGCGCCTTCAAGCGCGCGAAAAAGCGCCTGCGCGAGCTGCTCGCGCGGCTGCGTGCGCCGGTGCAGATCCCCGAGGACAACCATGCCGAGCCGCAGCCGGCGGTGTCGAGCTTCGGCGAGGAAGCCTTCAAGGCCGCGGTGAATCGCGCCAAGCAGTACATCGTCGACGGGGACATCATGCAGGTCGTGCTGTCGCAGCGCATGAGCAAGCCCTACGCGGCCAGCCCGATGGCGCTGTACCGCGCGATCCGCTCGCTGAACCCCTCGCCCTACATGTTCTACTTCAACTTCGAGGACTTCCACGTCGTCGGCGCGTCCCCCGAGATCCTCGTGCGCCTTGACGAGGACGGGCAGGGCAAGCGCGTCACGGTGCGCCCGATCGCCGGCACGCGCCCGCGCGGCGCCACCCCGGCCGAGGACGAAGCGCTGGAAGCCGACCTGCTCGCCGACGAGAAGGAGCGCGCCGAACACCTGCAGCTGCTGGACCTCGGGCGCAACGACGCGGGCCGCGTCGCGGAGACCGGCAGCGTCCGGGTGACCGACCAGTTCACGATCGAGCGCTACTCGCACGTGATGCACATCGTCTCCAACGTCGAGGCGCGCCTCAAGGACGACCTCAACGCGCTGGCGGTGCTGCGCGCGACTTTCCCGGCCGGCACCGTGTCGGGGGCGCCGAAGCTGCGCGCGATGGAGATCATCGACGAGCTGGAGCCGGTCAAGCGCGGCATCTACGCCGGCGCCGTGGGCTACATCGGTTTCCACGGCGACATGGATCTGGCCATCGCGATCCGCACGGCGGTGATCAAGGACGGTCACATCCATGTGCAGGCGGGCGCCGGCATCGTCGCCGACTCCAACCCCGATTCCGAATGGGCGGAGACGCAGAACAAGGCGCGCGCGATGCTGCGCGCCGCGGAAATGGCCGAGTCCGGCCTCGACACCCGGATCGACTGAGGAACGCACCATGCTGCTGATGATCGACAACTACGACAGCTTCACCTACAACCTCGTGCAGTACTTCGGCGAACTCGGCGCGCAGGTGAAGGTGTATCGCAACGATGAAATCACCCTGGAACAGATCGCGCTGATGAAACCCGACCAGCTGGTGATCTCGCCGGGGCCGTGCACGCCGGCCGAGGCGGGCATCTCGGTGCCGGCGATCCGCGAGTTCGCGGGCAGGATCCCCATCCTCGGCGTGTGCCTCGGCCACCAGAGCATCGGCGCGGCCTTCGGCGGCAGGATCGTGCACGCCAAGCGCCTGATGCACGGCAAGACCTCGCCGGTCCATCATCTGGACATCGGCGTATTCAAGGGGCTGCCCAATCCGGTGACCTGCACGCGCTACCATTCGCTGGCGATCGAGCGCGAGAGCCTGCCCGACTGCCTGGAGGTGACTGCCTGGACCGAGGACGGCGAGATCATGGGCGTGCGCCACAAGACGCTCGCGGTCGAGGGCGTGCAGTTCCACCCCGAGTCGATCCTGACCGAACACGGCCACACGATGCTGCGGAACTTCCTCGACCAGCACCGCGCGAACTGACCAAGGACTTGCCATGACCATTACTGCCCAGGAAGCGCTCCAGCGCACGATCGACCACCGCGAGATCTTCTACGACGAGATGCTGTCGCTGATGCGCCAGATCATGGAGGGCGAGATCTCGCCGGTGATGACCGCCGCGATCCTCACCGGCCTGCGCGTGAAGAAGGAGACGATCGGCGAGATCACCGCCGCGGCGACGGTGATGCGCGAGCTGTCGACCAAGGTCGTCGTCGCCGGCCCGGACCAGAACTTCCTCGACATCGTCGGCACCGGTGGCGACGGGGCGAACACCTTCAACATCTCGACGACCACCATCTTCGTTGCCGCGGCGGCCGGCGCACGCGTCGCCAAGCACGGCGGGCGCAGCGTGTCGTCGAAGAGCGGCGCGGCCGACGTGCTCGAGGCGCTGGGGGTGAAACTCGGCGTGACGCCCGAGCAGGTCGCGGCCTCGATCGAGGCGACCGGCATCGGCTTCATGTTCGCGCCGGCGCATCACAGCGCGATGAAGAACGTCGCGCCGGTGCGCCGCGAGATGGGCGTGCGCACGATCTTCAATATCCTCGGGCCGCTGACGAATCCGGCCGGCGCGCCGAACACGCTGATGGGGGTGTTCCATCCGGACCTCGTCGGCATCCAGACGCGCGTGATGCAGCGTCTGGGCGCGAAGCATGTGCTGACTGTCTACGGCATGGACGGCATGGACGAGGTGAGCCTCGGGGCGGCGACGATGGTCGGCGAACTGAAGGACGGCGAGGTCCGCGAGTACCAGATCCATCCCGAGGACTTCGGCATGGCGATGGCGGGCACGCGCAACCTGCAGGTGCAGAGCGCCGAGGAGTCGAAGGCGGTGCTGCTGGGGGTGCTCGACAACAAGTCCGGCCCGGCGCGCGACATCGTGATCCTGAACGCTGGCGTGGCGCTGTACACGGCCAACCTCGTCGATTCGATCGCCGACGGCATCGTGCGGGCGCGCGAGATCGTCGCCAGCGGCGCGGCGCGGGCAAAGCTCGAGGAGTTCGTGGCTTTCAACCGCCAGTTCGCGTGAGGCAGACAGAAGTATGAGCGACATCCTGAACAAGATCCTCGCCGTCAAGGTCGAGGAAGTGGCTGCAGGCAAGGCCGTCCGCCCGCTCGAGCGCGTGCGCGCGGAGGCGGGGAGGGCGCCCGCGGCGCGCGATTTCGTCGGCGCGATGCGCGCGAAAATCGCTGCCGGCGACGCGGCCGTGATCGCCGAGGTGAAGAAGGCGAGCCCGTCCAAGGGCGTGATCCGCGCCGACTTCCGCCCGGCCGAGATCGCCGTGCAGTACGAGCGCGCGGGGGCGGCCTGCCTGTCGGTGCTTACCGACCGGCAGTTCTTCCAGGGCGCCCCCGAGTATTTGCAGGCGGCGCGTGCGGCATGCGCGCTGCCGGCGCTGCGCAAGGACTTCCTCGTCGATGCGTGGCAGGTGTATGAGGCGCGTGCGATGGGCGCGGACGCGATCCTGCTGATCGCGGCGGCGCTGGATCTCGCGCAGATGCAGGAGATGGAGGCGATCGCGACGAGCCTGGGCATGGCCGTGCTGGTCGAGGTGCATGACGCGGCTGAGCTCGACGTCGCATTGCAGCTCGCGACGCCGCTGGTCGGCATCAACAACCGCAACCTGCGCAGCTTCGAGGTCAGCCTGCAGACGACGCTGGACCTGTTGCCGCGCATCCCCGCCGGACGCATCGTCGTCACCGAGTCCGGCATCCTCAAGCCGCAGGACGTGGCGCTGATGCGGTCGAACGCCGTGCACGCCTTCCTCGTCGGCGAAGCCTTCATGCGTGCGCCGGATCCGGGCGAGGAGCTGCGCGCGTTGTTCGCCTGAGCGGGGCGACGCATGACGTCGCCGCCGACCACGGAAGGGTCCTCTCGTCGGCGCGCCAGGCGTGTGGCCGCGTGGCTCGCGCTGCCGGCGCTGGCCGCCCTCGTGTCGGCGTGGCTGGTGCTGAGCGAATCGGGCCTGAGGGCGGCGGCCGCCCTCGTGGGGGTCGCGAGTGGCGGGCAGGTGGTGCTGGAGTCCCCCTCCGGTCGCTTGGCGGGAGCGCTGCGCGTCGGCGTGCTGCGCATCGATACGCCCGACCTGCGCCTGCGGGTCGAGGGCCTTGCGCTGGCCTGGCGTCCGCGGGCCCTGCTTGACGCCGACATCGCCATCGACGAGCTCGCGGCCGAGCGGGTCGATTTCGCCACGCGTCCGCAGGATGAGGCTCCGCAGCGCACGCCACCCGAGTCCCTCGTGCTGCCGCTTTCCCTTGCGGCGCAATCGCTGAGCGTCGGCCGGCTCGTGCTGCGCGATTGGGCGGAGGGCGACCTCGCCGCGGCCGGGGCCGTCTTCGACATTGCTGACCTTGCCGCCCGCGCACGCAGCGACGGCGGTCACCATCGCATCGAATCCCTTGCGGCGACCTTGCCTTTCGGGCGCGCCGAATTGTCGGGCGAGATCGACGGGCGCGCGCCGTTCGCGCTGTCTGCGAACGCGACGCTGAGCGGTGCGAACGGCGGGCACGAATACCGGATCCGGCTTGCCGCGGCGGGCGATCTGCTTGCGCCGCAATTGCGGATCGAGGCCGAAGGGGCGGGGCTGAGCGGCGACGGCGAAGTGCGGGCGTCGCCGTTCGAAGCGGTGCCCGTGCGCAGCCTGCGTCTCGCGTTGGGCGATCTCGATCCGGCAATGTTCGCGCCCTCCGCGCCGCGCGCGGCGCTGCGCATCGCGGCCGACCTGTCGGCGCAGGAACTGGCGCAGGGTGCCTGGGAACTGGCGGGGCCGGTCAGGGTGGAGAATCTCGCGCCCGATGCGATCGACCGGCAGGGCCTGCCTTTCACGACGCTTGCCGCACGACTGCGGTGGACGCCCGAGCGCGTGCAGGTGGCAGAACTGATCCTGCGCCTGGCGGGAACCGGGCGGGTCACCGGCGACGTGGATTGGTGGCCGGGGGAGAGTGGGGCCGCTCCGGGGGAAGACGCGAACGAGGCGGCAATGGCACCTCCCGCGGCCGACCCGCTCGGCCGCCTGAGTGCCTCGCTGCAACTGGCGGGCGTCGAGTTGCAGCGCCTGGACGGGCGCCTGCCGCCCTCGGTGCTCGTCGGCGGGCTGCGTGCGGAGGGTGACCGCGGGCGTCAGAGCGCGGAATTCGACCTGAAGGTGAAGGAGACGCGCATGCGTGCCCGGGCGGTGCTGACCTCACTGGGGGAGTCCGGGGTGCGCAGCCTCTCGGCGAGCGGCGAGGTGTCATCCTTCGATCCCCGCCTTTTCATCGCCGACGTCCCGGAGGCGAAGCTGAATCTGGATTTCCGCCTCGCAGCGTCGCTGGGCGATGTGTCCCGCTACGAGACCGCTATCGACTTGCGCTCCGGACAACTGCGCGGCAAGCCCGTGCGCGGGACGCTGCGCGCGGTCGTGGAAGGGGAGCGCCTCGCCGACGGGGACCTGGATGCGGATCTCGCCGGCAACCGTGTTCGCGCGCGAGGTGCCTGGGGCGCACCCCGGGACGTGCTGAAGGTGGACGTGGACGCCCCGGCGCTCGCGGCGCTCGATCCGCGGCTCGGCGGCCGGCTGAAGTTTGCGGGAAGCCTCTCCGGGGGCGCGGCCCAGCCGGCCGGCAGCCTGAAGTTCGCCGCGGAGGCACTGCGCCTGCCGGGCGACGTCCGCATCGCTTCGGCCGACGGCGAGGGCCTGCTCGCCGCGGGTGCGGACGGCGAGGTCCGGCTTGCAATGGCGCTACGGGGGATGAAGTCGGTTGCCCGTGAAGCGCAGAAGGCGGCGGCCGCGGGGCGGGCCGCCGACGAGCCGGACTGGGTGACGCAGGCGAGCCTGCGGCTTGGCGGGACCCGTCGTGCTCATACCGTCGATGTTGCCGCTTCCGGTCTGGAGGGCGACAGCCTGCGGCTGCGGCTGGAAGGCGGCCTCGAGGGCGACGCGCCGGCTGCGGGCACGGCGGACGCACGCGGCGCATGGCGTGGACGTCTGGCCGCCCTGGACACGGCGGGGCGCTGGCCCGTGCGCCTGCGCGCGTCCGCTCCGCTGGAGCTGGGGCCACAGCGCGTGGCGCTGGGCGCGGCCGCGCTCGATGCCGGCGAACGCGGCCGTATCCGGCTGGACGAAACGAGCTGGTCGCCGCAGCGCATCGTCGCCCGCGGCTCCCTCACCGGGCTGGCCTTCGGCCTGATCTCGCGTCCCGACGGACGTCCGCGTCGCGGCCCGGGTCCGCTGGTGCTTGGGGCGGAATGGGATCTGACTCTGGGTGAAGTGGCGCAGGGCTCAGCGCGCGTGTTCCGCGAGGCGGGCGACCTGACCGTGACCGGCGAAATTCCGGCGCGCCTGGGACTGGAGCATCTGGAGGCGCGCCTTGGCGCCCACGACAACCGTCTTGCGCTGGCGCTGGAGGCGCGTGGCAGCGAACTGGGCGAACTGGCCGGCGCCGCGACCGCACAGGCGGAGCGCACGCCGGGTGGCGGGTGGCGGCTTGCGCCCGATGCGGCGCTGCTCGGCTCGGCGCACCTCGCGATGCCGTCGATCGCCTGGGTCGGTCGGCTGATGCAGGAGAACGTTGTCACCGGCGGCAGCCTCGGCGCGAGCCTGGCGCTCGCCGGCACGCCGGCCGCGCCGCGCGCGAGCGGCACGATCACGGGGCGGGAGCTGTCGCTGGCACTGGTCGATCAGGGACTGCATCTGTCGGGGGGAGAAGTGCTCGCGCAATTCGATCGCGACCGGCTGCGGCTCGAACGCCTGGAGTTCTCGTCGCCCAACCGCGTGCGCCCGCGCGACTCCCGCCCCCCGGTGGCGCGCCTGACGGCCACGCCGGGGCGTCTCCGCGCGAGCGGCGAGATCGCGCTGGATAGCGGCAAGGGCCATTTCGATTTCGCCGCCGAGCGCCTGCCGATCCTGCAGCGCAGCGACCGCTGGCTGATCCTGACCGGCGTCGGTGCGGCCAACAGCACCTGGACGCACGTGGATCTTGCGGCAAACCTGAGCGCCGACGCCGGTTATGTCGAACTGGCGGAAACCCCGGCGCCGAGCCTCTCCGACGACGTCGTGATCCTGGGGCGCGAGCGGCGCGCCAACGGCGGAGTGCGGGTCGCCGCGGATGTTGCGGTCGCACTGGGGGATCATTTCTACCTGTCGGCACTGGGCGTCGATACGCGCCTGACCGGCGGCTTGCGCCTGCGCCTGCGCGACGGGGTGCCGCCGAGCGCGATCGGCACGATCGCGACGGCCGGGGGCACGTATCGTGGCTACGGACAGTTGCTGGCGATCGAGCGGGGCCTGATCAACTTTCAGGGCGCGCCCGACAATCCCGGCCTCAACGTCGTTGCGCTGCGCAAGGGCTTGCCGGTCGAGGCGGGCATCGAGATCGCCGGCAGCGCGCGGCGTCCCCGCATCCGCCTGGTGTCCGAGCCGAACGTGCCGGATCCCGAGAAACTGTCGTGGATCGTGCTCGGGCGTGCGCCGAGCGCGGGCGGTGGCGGGGACATGGGCCTGCTGCTGCCGGCGGCGCAGGCCCTGCTGGGCGGTCCGGGCGGCGGGATGACCGAGCAGCTGTCGCGCAGCCTGGGATTCGACGAATTTTCGATCGGGCAGGGAGAAGTTGGCGGCGTCACCCGAAGTGCCACCAGCCGCGTTGTGGGAGAAGGTACCATCGTACGTGGTGGCGACAGCGTCGGTGGTCAGGTCCTGACGCTGGGCAAGCGCCTCTCGTCGGATCTGGTCCTGTCCTTCGAGCAGAGCCTGGGCGGCGCCGAAAGCCTCGTCAAGCTGACCTACCAGCTCAGCCGCAGGGTTTCGCTGGTGGCGCGCGGCGGCAGCGACAATGCCGCGGATATCTATTACACGATCTCGTTCGAATGAC
This sequence comes from Aromatoleum evansii, assembly GCF_045689615.1. Classification (NCBI taxonomy): domain Bacteria; kingdom Pseudomonadati; phylum Pseudomonadota; class Betaproteobacteria; order Rhodocyclales; family Rhodocyclaceae; genus Aromatoleum; species Aromatoleum evansii. The sequence goes on along the minus strand of NZ_CP141259.1, from coordinate 4,444,564 downwards.
GGGAATCGCGGCCCGACGATGCTGTCTTAATCGCGGGCGTCAACGGAGACACATGCATGACGAAGAACGAAACACCCGCAGTACGCGAGACCGCCATTCTCGCGGGGGGATGTTTTTGGTGCCTGGAGGCCGTCTTCAAGGAAGTCGATGGTGTGGAGTCGGTGAGCTCGGGCTACATCGGCGGGCGTGTCGAGGCGCCCACCTACCGGCAAGTCTGCGACGGTGGCACCGGCCATGCCGAGGCGGTGCAGATCGTCTTCGACCCGGCGGTGGTGAGCTATCGCGAGCTGCTCGAGATCTTCTTCGTCATCCACGACCCCACCAGCCTGAATCGCCAGGGCAACGACATCGGTACGCAGTACCGCTCGGCAATCTTCGCGGTGAGCGACGAGCAGCTGCACACGGCCCTGGACCTCATCGAATACATGGGGGAGGCGCGCGTGTATCCGAGCGCGATCGTCACCAAGGTCGAGCGCGCCGGTACCTTCTGGCCGGCCGAGGACTACCACCGCGACTACTACGCGAACAACTCCGACCAGCCCTACTGCCAGTACATCGTTGCGCCGAAGGTCGCGAAGTTCCGCGAGAAGTTCGCCAACCGGCGCAGGCGGGGCGGGTAGAATCGGGGTTTTAACCCCGCAGGAGAGTTCCGATGTCCCAAACCACCACCGCCAGCGGCCTCGTCATCGAGGATCTGGAAGTCGGCAGCGGTGCCACCGCCGCCGCGGGCAAGCGCGTGTCGGTGCATTACACCGGCTGGCTGACCGACGGCAAGAAGTTCGATTCGAGCAAGGATCGCAACGACCCGTTCGACTTCCCGCTGGGCGCGGGTCACGTGATCCGCGGCTGGGACGAAGGCGTGCAGGGCATGCAGGAAGGCGGCAAGCGCAAGCTGACGATCCCGCCGCAACTCGGCTATGGTGCGCGCGGCGCCGGCGGCGTGATCCCGCCGAACGCGACCCTGGTGTTCGAAGTCGAGCTGCTTAAGGTTTTCTGACCCGGTCTGACCCGGATCAGCCTTGTGGGAGCGGCTTCAGCCGCGAATGCGCCGTGCCTGGCCGTGGCACTGCTACGCGGCTGAAGCCGCTCCCGCATCGGGCTCTGACGGCGCGATTACAAGAAAAAGGGGAGACATGAAACTCGACCCGGTTCAGCGGCGCATCCTCGCGCTGCTGCAGAAGGACTCGACGATCAGCACGCAGAATCTCGCCGAGAAGGTGGGCCTGTCGTCGTCGCCGTGCTGGCGGCGCGTGCGCGAGCTGGAAGAGGCGGGGCTGATCCGCGGCTATGTCGCGCTGCTGGATCGCAGGAAGCTCGGGCTGGAAACCTGTGTGTGGGTGCGCGTGAAGCTGAAGAAGCACAGCGCCGATGTGCTCGACCGCTTCGAGCAGGCGGTGAAGGGCTGCGACGAGGTGGTCGAGTGCTACGAGCTGCTCGGCGAGACCGACTGCCTGCTGAAGCTCTACCTGCCGAACCTGGAGGCGCTGTCCTCCTTCATGCACAACTTCCTGCTGAAGATTCCCGAGGTCGACGTGACGAACTCCAGCGTCGCGCTGCGCGAGATCAAGAACGAGACGGCGCTGCCGCTTTAGGGCGGGCAGCGCCTTCGTCGTGACGCCGGCCCGGTTCAGGCCGCGAGTTCCCCGATCTCCTCGCCCAGGTACGCGCTGCGGACCTTCGGGTCGTCGAGGAGCGCCTTGCCGGTGCCTTCCAGCGTGACGCGTCCGCCTTCCATCACGTAGGCGCGTTCGGACACTTCGAGCGCGAGGTTGGCGTTCTGCTCGACCAGCAACACGCCCATGCCTTCGCGCGTGATCGAGTGGATCACCTCGAAGATCTTCTCGACGACCAGCGGCGCGAGACCCATCGACGGCTCATCCAGCAGCAGCACCTGCGGACGCGACAGCAGCGCGCGGCCGATCGCGACCATCTGCTGCTCGCCGCCCGACAGCGTGCCGGCGACCTGGCTGAGGCGCTCCTTCACGCGCGGCAGCAGCGTGAACACCTTCTCCATATCGGCGGCGATGCCGTCGGTGTCGCGGCGCGTGTAGGCGCCGGTCTGCAGGTTCTCCGCGACGGTGAGGCGGGTGAAGATGCCGCGCCCTTCCGGCACCAGCGCGAGCCCCTTGCGCAGGCGCAGGTGCGAGGGCAGCTTGCCGATGTCCGCGCCGGCGTAGCGGATCTCGCCGCCGCTGTGCGGCACGACGCCGGCGAGCGTGTTGAGCGTCGTGGTCTTGCCGGCGCCGTTCGCGCCGATCAGCGATACGAGTTCGCCCTCGCGCACCTGCAGGTCGATGCCCTTGACGGCCTGAATGCCGCCGTAGGCGACCTTGAGGCCGCGGACTTCGAGGATGGGGGTGGTGTTCTCAGTGCGCACGGTGGCCTCCCAGGTAAGCCTTGATGACGTCGGGGCAACGCTGGACCTCGGCCGGCGTGCCTTCGGCGATTTTCTTGCCGAAGTCGAGGACGGCGACGCGGTCGCACAGTCCCATGATGAGTTTCACGTCGTGCTCGATCAGCAGCACGGTGATGCCGTCGCCGCGGATCGTCTCGACGAGCGTGCGCAGCCCTGCGGTCTCGGTCGCGTTCATGCCGGCGGCCGGCTCGTCGAGCGCGAGGAGCTGCGGCTCGGTCGCCAGCGCGCGGGCGATCTCGAGGCGGCGCTGGTCGCCGTAGGAGAGGTTCCTGGCGACGGTGTCGGCGTGGCGGCCGATGCCGACGTAGTCGAGGATCTCCAGCGCGCGTTCCTGCATCAGGCGCTCTTCCTCGCGGGCGGCGCGGCTCTGCGTGAGGATGCCCCACACGCCCGACGACGAGCGGATGTGGTGGCCGGCCATCACGTTTTCCAGCGCGGTGAGTTCGCGGAACAGGCGGATGTTCTGGAAGGTGCGCGCGATGCCGTGCTGCACGACCAGGTGCGGTTTGGCCGAGGGCAGTTCGGCGCCGTTCATGACGAACTCGCCGCCGTCGATGGCGTAGGCGCCCGTGAGCACGTTGAAGAAGGTGGTCTTGCCGGCGCCGTTCGGGCCGATGAGGCCGTACACCTCGCCCCTGCGGATCGTCAGCGAGACGTCGGTGAGCGCCTTCAGGCCGCCGAAGCGTTTATTCACGGCGCGCGATTCGAGCAGGGTGATCATGCGTTCCTCCGGTCACGGTGGGCATAGCGGGTACGGGCGGGCAGCAGGCCGGCGGGGCGGACGAGCATCATCACGATCATCGCCAGCGACAGCAGCAGCATGCGCAGCACCTCGGGGTCGAGCAGGGTCTTGCCGAACAGCGCCATCTGCATCGGCACCGCGAAGTGGCGCAGCAACTCGGGGAGCGCGGTCAGCAGGATCGCGCCGACGATGACGCCGGCGAGGTTGCCCATCCCGCCCAGCACGATCATCGTCAGCACGACGATCGACTCCATCAGGCTGAAGCTCTCCGGGCTGACGAAGCCCTGGAAGGCCGCGAACAGGCCGCCCGAGACGCCGCCGAAGGTGGCGCCCATCGCGAAGGCCAGCAGCTTCATCATGCGCGTGTCGATGCCGATCGCCTTGGCAGCGAGCTCGTCGTCGCGGATCGCTGCCCAGGCACGACCGATGCGCGAGATCTGCAGGCGGCGCACGAGGATGATCGCCAGCACGACGCAGGCGAGGAAGGCGTAGTAGTACAGCAGCAACGAGGAGATCTGGAAGCCGAAGAGCTCGAGATCCTTCGACAGGTCGAGCCCGGCGATCGTCAGCGGGTCGATCGAATCGATGCCTTGCGGGCCGTTGGTGATGTTGATCGGCTGGTTCAGGTTGTTCATGAAGATGCGGATGATCTCGCCGAAGCCCAGCGTCACGATGGCGAGGTAGTCGCCGCGCAATCGCAAGGTCGGGAAGCCCAGCGCGATGCCCGCGAGTGCCGCGAAGGCCGCGCCCAGCGGCAGCACGATCCAGAACGGCAGGTGGATGCCGAAGTGCGGTGATGCGAGGAAGGCCCAGGTGTAGGCGCCGACCGCATAGAACGCGATGTAGCCGAGGTCGAGCAGGCCGGCGAAGCCGACGACGAGGTTGAGGCCGATCGCGAGCAGCACGTACAGCAGCGCGAAGTCGAGCACGCGCACCCAGCTCTTGCCCATCGCCAGGGCGATAAGGGGCGCGGCGAGCGCGAGCAGGATGACGAGGGGGAGTTGCAGCCGTCGGTCGAGTGCGAAGCTCGCCGGCAGCGGAAGGGCGGTGGAGTTCGTGGTCATGGTCTCTTTCCTGTGGGGTCAGGCACGGTCCGCGACGCGTTCGCCGAGCAGGCCCGACGGGCGGAAGATCAGGACGACGCCGAGGATCATGAAGGCGAAGATGTCCTGGTAGCTCGAATTGAGGAAACCGAAGGTCAGGTGCTCGATGTACCCGGCGCCGAAGCTCTCGACGAGGCCCAGCACCAGGCCGCCGACCATCGCGCCCGGCAGGTTGCCGATGCCCCCCAGCACCGCCGCGGTGAAGGCCTTCAGGCCCGGCGTGAAGCCCATCGCGTAGTGCGCGATCGCGTAGTTCGACGCGAACAGCACGCCGGCCAGCGCCGCAAGGCCCGAACCGATGATGAAGGTCGCGGCGATCACGCCGTTGGCGTTGATACCCATCAGGCCGGCGACGCGGTGGTTCTCGGCCGTGGCGCGCATCGCGCGGCCGAGGCGGCTCTTGTTCACCAGCAGCATCAGTCCGCCCATCAGCGCGAAGGCGACGACGATGGTGAAGATCTGCAGCGGCGACACGACGACGCCGGCGACCGGTTCCATCGGGCTCGTCGACACCAGCTGCGGGAAGACGTGAAACTCGCGGCCCCAGATGATCATCGCCAGCGTCTGCAGCAGGAAGGACACGCCGATCGCGGTGATCAGCGGCGCCAGGCGCGGCGCGTTGCGCAGGCGACGGTAGCCGATGCGCTCGATCAGGTAGCCGACGGCCATGCACACCGGTACCGCCACCGCCACGCCGGCGGCGAGCAGCACCACCGGATGCAGGCCGGGGACCGCGGCGTTGAGGAGGCTGACGGTCTGCAGCGCGACCAGCGCGCCGACCATCAGCAGGTCGCCATGGGCGAAGTTGATCAGGCCCAGGATGCCATAGACCATCGTGTAGCCGAGGGCGACGAGCGCGTAGATGCTGCCCGACACCAGGCCGTTGAGTGTTTGTTGCAGGAAGGTTTCCATCGATTCACCCTTGGTGTTGTGCACACCGCGACGGCGGGCGCCGCCGGATTGCCGGACGAGCGCTGCCGCTGCGTCCGCTGGTGCGCGGACGCAGGGCGAGCGTCGTGATCTGGGGAAGAGGTGCGCCGACCGCGGTACTGCCGGCCGGCGCGAGGAGAACTGTTACTGGATGGTCTGCAGCGGCGCCCACTTGCCGGCGTCGAAGTTATAGACGGTGATCGAACCGCCCTTGATGTCGCCCTTGTCGTCGAACGCGACCGGGCCGGTGACGCCCTGGTAGGCGAGGGCGCGCAGTGCGGGCTGGTACTTCGCCGGTTCGACCGAGTTGGCCGTCTTCATCGCCTCGATCACGGACATCATCGCGTCGTAGGCATACGGGGCATAGACGTGGATGTCGTTGCCGTAACGCTGCTTGAACTGGGTACGGAAGGCCGCGCCGCCGGGCATCTTGTCGAGGGGGATGCCGGCTTGGGTGCAGAAGGTGGTTGCCGACAGCGCGTCGCCCGCCATCTTGATCATCTCGCCGGTGCAGCCGCCGTCGCCGGTCAGCAACTTGGCGGTCATGCCGAGCTGCTTCATCTGGCGCGCGAGCGGGGCGGCCTGGGCGTCCATGCCGCCGTAGAACACGGCGTCGGGGTTCAGGGCCTTGATCTTGGTGAGGATCGCCATGAAGTCGGTCGCCTTGTCGTTCGTGAATTCGCGTCCGGCGATCTGGCCGCCGGAAGTCTTCACCGAGTTCGCAAAGGCGTCGGCGAGGCCCTGGCCGTAGGCGGTGCGGTCGTCGATCACGGCGATCTTCTTCGCCTTGAGCTGATCGACCGCGTACTTGCCGAGCGCGTTGCCCTGCTGCAGGTCGTTGGCGATGACGCGGAAGGTCATCTTGTAGCCCTGCTGGGTGAGCTTGGGGCTGGTCGAGGAGGGGGTGATCACCGGGATGCCGGCCTGCTCGTAGATGCGCGAGGCGGGAATCGAGGCGCCGGAGGTGACGTGGCCGACCACGCCCTTCACGCCGGAGTCGGTCAGGCGCTGCGCGACGGTGGTCGCGGTGCGCGGGTCGGCCTGGTCGTCCTCGCTGACGAGCTCGAACTTGACCGTGTCGCCGCCGATCTTGATGCCCTTCGCGTTGGCGTCCTCGATCGCGAGGCGCGCGCCGTTCTCGCCGTCCTTGCCGAAGGCCGCGGCCGGTCCGGTCAGCGGGCCGGCGTGGCCGATGCGCACGACGACTTCCTTGGCGTGGACGGCACCGGCGGCGAGGCTGGCGGCGGCGAGGGCGAAAATCAGTTTGTTCTGCTTCATGGGTGTCTCCTCCTTGTGGGCGGTGCGCGGGTGCTGCTGCACAGGCGGCGGAGACGAAGGGACACCGGCCGCTCGCGCGGCAACCGGTAGATCCACGATGGTTTGTCTCCTGCCTGTATTTGTTTCGCAACCGCTCGTGGGTTCGATTGCGTGGGGATGAATGGTACGGAGGGTGGTGCGGAATTGTTTTGCGGCTTTTGCGGGATTCACGGATGCCGCAAGGAAAATTTTGCCGGCTTCGATGTGCTTTTGGCGGGATTCGTGTCGAAAGGGTGTTGCGCGGTGCAACAAGCACCCCTTTCCGGCGCCCGTTTCCCTGTCAGAAAGTTCCCGCCGGCCCGGCGCTCCGGTAGCATCGCGAACCCTTCCCCCGCATACTTGTTTCATGGACCAACCCGCCCGCGCCTGCGGCATCGATTTCGGCACCTCCAACTCCACGGTCGGCTGGGTACGGCCGGGCGCGACGACCCTGCTCGCGCTCGAGGACGGCAAGCCCACGCTGCCCTCGGCGGTGTTCTTCAACGCCGACGAGGAGACGACCGCGTTCGGTCGGACTGCGCTGGCGAAGTATCTCGAAGGATACGAAGGCCGCCTGATGCGTGCGCTGAAGAGCCTGCTCGGCAGCAGCCTGATCGACGGTCAGACCGAGGTGCAGGGGCGGGCGCTGCGCTTTCGCGACCTGCTCGCGGGCTTTATCGGCGAACTCAAGGCGCGCGCCGAGGCGCAGGCCGGGCGCAGCTTCGACAAGGCGGTGTTCGGGCGCCCGGTGCGCTTCGTCGACGACGACGATGACGCCGACCGCAAGGCACAGCAGACGCTCGCCGAGATCGCCGCGCAGGTCGGCTTCCGCGACGTGAGCTTCCAGTTCGAGCCGATCGGCGCGGCGCTGCACTATGAACTGTCGCTCGCGCGCGAGGAGCTGGTGCTGATTGCCGACATCGGCGGCGGCACGGCGGACTTCTCGCTGGTGCGCCTGTCGCCCGAACGCGCGCGCCGTTCGCACGACGAGCACGACCGCCGCGAGGATCTGCTCGGCAACGGCGGCGTGCATATCGGCGGCACCGATTTCGATCGCGCGCTGAGCCTGGAATGCGTGATGCCGCTGCTGGGCTATCGCAGCCGCATGAAGAGCGGCGCCGAGATTCCCGCCAGCGTCTATTTCCAGCTCGCGACCTGGCACACGATCAACTTCGCGTACACGCGTCAGGCCTGGGCGGACCTGCAGAATGTCTATCGCGATGCCGCCGCGCGCACCGAGCTCGACCGCCTGGCGAAGCTGATCAATCGCCGCGAGGGGCACTGGCTAGCGCTGCAGGTGGAGCAGGCGAAGATCGACCTGTCTGCGGCGCCAGCGGCGGTCATGGACCTCGACCGCCTGGAGGACGGCCTCGGCCACACGATCACCGAGGGCGATTTCGCATCGGCCACGCTCAACCTCGTCGACCGTGTCGCGGCGTGCGTGCGCGCGCTGCTCGACGAGGCCGGCGTGCGGCGCGAGCAGGTCGATACGATCTATTTCACCGGCGGCGGTAGCGCGGTGCCGCAGCTGCGTGCGCGCATCGCTGCCGAGCTGCCGCAGGCGCGCAGCGTCGAGGGCGACCTGTACGGCAGCATCGGTGCGGGGCTGGCGGTGGAGGCCGCCCGGCGCTACGGCTGAGTGCGGGTGGGCGTTCCCGGCCGCGTTCGGGATAAAGTGCGGTAGGACAATTTTCGCCCCGTGGCACGGTTGCAGGGCCGCGATGCTGCGGTGCACAGCCTGCTAATCGGGCGGTATTTCCGAAAATCGTCCGTTCGGGAAAATTTTTTCCTGTGGTGCGTGATTTCGCTCGCAACGAGAAAAAACTCCCCGACTCCATCTCCTTACGATGCTCACTCGCGTTCGATGCCGCGGACGCACACAACAGCAACCATACAGGAGACAACGTCGGCAGGCCGGACACGGGCGTCACGAGCGCCGCGCGTCCAGGGGCTTGCGACGGATCACGCGCCATGTCGAATACCCACTCCCCGCAGGCTCTCGCCCCCCTTGCACCTGTTTCGCTCGACGACAAGTACACGCTGACCTCCGGTCGCGCCTACATGACCGGCATCCAGGCACTGGTCCGCCTGCCGATCATGCAGCGTCTGCGCGACCAGGCCGCGGGGCTCAACACCGCCGGCTTCGTCACCGGCTACCGCGGCTCGCCGCTCGGTAACGTCGACCAGGAGTTCTGGAAGGCGAAGAAATACCTCGAGCCGCATCACGTCCGCTTCCAGCCGGGTCTGAACGAAGACCTCGCCGCGACCGCCGTGTGGGGCACGCAGCAGGTGAATCTCGACCCGAACGCGCTGTACGACGGCGTGTTCTCGATCTGGTACGGCAAGGGCCCGGGCGTGGATCGCACCGGTGACGTCTTCCGCCACGCCAATGCCGCAGGCACCTCGAAGCACGGCGGCGTGCTCGTGATCGCAGGCGACGACCATGGCGCCAAGTCCTCGACGCTGCCGCACCAGACCGAGCACATCTTCAAGTCGATGATGATGCCGGTGCTCGCGCCCGCGGGCATCCAGGACTACCTCGAATACGGCCTGCACGGCTTCGCGCTGTCGCGCTACTCGGGCTGCTGGGTCGCGTTCAAGGCGCTGACCGACACCGTCGAGACCTCGGCCTCGGTTGATATCGATCCGTTCAAGGTCCAAACGGTCATCCCGGCGGACTTCCCGATCCCCGCCGACGGCCTCAACCTGCGCTGGCCCGATCCGCCGCTGGTGCAGGAAAAGCGTCTCGTGCATCACAAGCTGTACGCCGCGCTCGCCTACTGCCGCGCCAACGGGCTCAACAAGACGATCATCGACAGCCCGAACGCCAAGCTCGGCATCATCACCGCCGGCAAGAGCTACCTCGACGTGCGCCAGGCGCTCGAAGACCTCGGCATCGACGACAAGGTCGCTGCCGAGATCGGTATCCGCCTCTACAAGGTCGGCATGGTGTGGCCGCTCGAAGCCGAAGGCGTGCGCGAGTTCGCCAACGGCCTCGACGAGATCCTCGTGATCGAGGAGAAGCGCCAGTTCCTCGAGTACCAGCTGAAAGAAGAGCTCTACAACTGGAACGAGAACGTCCGTCCGCGCGTCATCGGCAAGTTCGACGAGAAGGGCGAATGGGCGCTGCCGCACAGCGACTGGATGCTGCCCGCCGCCGGCGACCTGACCCCGGCGATGATTGCCCGCGTGATTGCCGCGCGCATCGCGCGCTTCTACACCTCGGACAGGATCAAGGCGCGCCTCGCCTTCTTCGACGCCAAGGAAGCCGCGCTCGCCAAGCCCCGCCTGTCGATCCAGCGCGTCCCGCACTACTGTTCGGGCTGCCCGCACAACACCTCGACCAAGGTCCCGGCAGGTTCGCGCGCGATCGCCGGCATCGGCTGCCACTATATGGCCACCTGGCTGTCGCCCGAAACGACGCAGACCTTCTGCCAGATGGGCGGCGAAGGCGTGCCCTGGGTCGGCCAGGCGCCCTTCACGAAGACCCCGCACGTCTTCGCGAACCTCGGCGACGGCACCTACATGCACTCGGGGATACTGGCGATCCGCGCGGCGGTCGCCGCCAAGGTGAACATCACCTACAAGATCCTCTACAACGACGCCGTCGCGATGACCGGCGGCCAGCCGCACGACGGCACGCTTTCGGTGCCGATCATCGCTCGCCAGCTCCAGGCCGAAGGCATCGGCAACATCATCGTCGTCAATGACGGCCCGCGCGCCTACGGCCCGGCGGACCTGCCGCACGGCGTGCCGATCCGCCACCGCGACGAGCTCGACGCCGTGCAGCGCGAACTGCGCGAAGTGCCGGGCGTCACCGCCATCATCTACGATCAGACCTGCGCCGCCGAGAAGCGCCGCCGCAGGAAGCGCGGCAAGTTCCCGGATCCCGCAATGCGCGTCGTCATCAACGACCTCGTCTGCGAAGGCTGTGGCGACTGCAGCGAGAAGTCGAACTGCATGTCGGTGGCCGCCGTCGAGACCGAGTTCGGCAGGAAGCGCACCATCGACCAGTCCTCGTGCAACAAGGACTTCTCGTGCGTGAAGGGTTTCTGCCCGAGCTTCGTCACGATCGAAGGCGGCAAGCTCCGTAAGGGTAAGGCCGCAACGGCCGCCGCGGACGTCTTCGCGTCGCTGCCCGAACCGATGCTGCCGGCGACCAACGCCCCGTGGGGCATCCTCATCACCGGTGTCGGCGGCACCGGGGTCGTCACGATCGGCGCGCTGCTCGGCATGGCGGCGCACCTCGAAGGCAAGGGCGTGTCCATCCTCGACATGGCCGGCCTCGCGCAGAAGGGCGGGGCGGTGTGGTCGCACGTCAAGATCGCCAACCGGCCCGAGGACATCTTCGCTGCGCGCGTCGCCGCCGGCGAAGCCAACGTCGTCATCGGCTGCGATCTGGTGGTGTCCGCAAGCGATGAATCGCTCGCGAAGATGCGCACCAATCACACCCGCGTCGTCATCAACCGCGACCAGACCAATACCAGCGAATTCGTCCGCGGCTTCGCGGCGCAGGCGCGCAGCGGCAACGTCATGAAGCACCCGGACCCGCAGTTCCCGGCCGGCTCGATGGAAAACCAGATCGTCGACGCCGTCGGCAGCCAGAACGTCGAGTTCCTTGAGGCCTCGCGTCTGGCGACCGCGATCCTCGGCGATTCGATCGCGACCAACCTCTTCATGCTCGGTTTCGCGTGGCAGCGCGGCCTCGTGCCGCTGACGCGCGATGCGATCATGCGCGCGATCGAACTGAACGGCGCCGCGATCGAGGCCAACAAGTCCGCCTTCCAGTGGGGCCGCCGCGCCGCGGTCGATCCGGATGCGGTCGAGAAGGCCGCCAAGCCGCAACACGGCACGCCGGAGCATCACAAGCTGTCGGCCTCGGTCGACGAAGTGATCGCCCGCCGCAAGGCTTTCCTGGCCGACTACCAGGACGCCGCCTACGCCGAGCGCTACGCGAAGCTCGTCGAGCGCGTGCGCGCCGCCGAAGCCAAGGTCCAGCCCGGCGTGACGCTGCTGACCGAGGCGGTCGCACGCGGCTACCACAAGCTGCTCGCCTACAAGGACGAGTACGAAGTGGCGCGCCTCTACACCGACAGCGATTTCCTCAAGCGCGTCGAGGAGCAGTTCGAAGGCGACTACAAGCTCGTCTTCCACCTCGCACCGCCGACGCTTGCCGACAAGGACCCGCAGACCGGCGAGCTGCAGAAGAAGAAGTACGGCCCGTGGATGCTCAAGGCGATGCGCCAGCTCGCGAAGATGAAGGGCCTGCGCGGCTCGATGCTCGACCCCTTCGCACGCACGCACGACCGCAAGCTCGACCGCCAGTTGATCGCCGACTACGAAAGTGTCGTCGAGGAGATCCTCGCCGGCCTCGAGAAGGCGAACTTCGAGACCGCCGTCGAACTCGCGAGCCTGCCCGAGCAGATCCGCGGCTTCGGCCACATCCGCGAGCGCTACCTGCGCAACGCGCGGATGCGCGAAGCGGAACTCCTCGCGGCCTTCCGCCGCAAGGAGCGCCCGGCGGAAGCGGGTGGTGCGAAGGTCCGCAAGACCATCGCGGTCATCCCGGGCTAATTCCCGACGCGGCGATCAAGCATGTGAGGTTGGTTCGGGCACCGTGTTCCTCCCCCTTCAAGGGGGAGGTTAGGAGGGGGATGGGTTTCGGCGACGTTGGCTAAACCCATCCCCAACCCAACCCAGGAGTCTCCGCTTCGCTCTGCCGTTCCGCAGGCGCGGAGCGGTGCTCCCCGAAACCCCTGCTCCACCCCCTTGAAGGGGGAGGAACAAGGTGCCCGAACCAGCCGATTGCCGGACTACTAAGACCAGTTCCCCCTCCCGCAGCAAACCTTCCGCCACGGCCACGAGCCGTGGCGGAGGGGGCGTTGCACCCTTTCCAGACCAATGAAGGAGACATCATGAGCGTTTTCAATCTGAGCGATTTCGCCGACCACGAACAGGTCGTGTTCTGCAGTGACGAGAAGAGCGGCCTCAAGGCCATCATCGCGGTGCATAACTCCAACCTCGGCCCGGCCCTCGGTGGCTGCCGCATGTGGCCCTATGCCTCCGAAGAGGAAGCGATCCGCGACGTGCTGCGCCTGTCGCGCGGCATGACCTACAAGTCGGCGATGGCCAACCTCAAGCTCGGTGGCGGCAAGTCCGTGATCATCGGCAACCCGCGCACCGACAAGACCCCCGAGCTGCTGACGGCATTCGCCCAGGCCGTCGAGCGCGTCAACGGACGCTACATTGCAGCGGAAGACTCCGGCACCGGCGTCGACGACATGAAGTTCATGTCGCAGTTCACCCGGCACGTCGCGGGTATCGTCGACAAACCCTCCGAGAACGGCACCCGCAGCGGCGACCCCTCGCCCGCGACCGCCTACGGCACCTTCGTCGGCATCAAGGCTGCGGTCAAGGAGCGCCTCGGCCGTGACTCGCTCGAAGGGCTGAAGATCGCCGTGCAGGGCCTCGGCAACGTCGGCTTCGACCTTGCCCGCCAGCTGAAGGCCGCGGGGGCGCAACTGTGGGTCACCGACATCCATCGCGAACCGCTGCTGCGCGCCGCCAAGGAGTTCGAGGCGACCGTCGTCGCGCCGGAAGAGATCTTCGGCCTCGACGTCGACGTCTTCGCCCCCTGCGCGATGGGCGCGATCATCAACGACCAGACGCTGCCGCAGCTCAAGGCGAAGATCGTCGCCGGCGCCGCCAACAACCAGCTCGCCGAGCCGCGCCACGGCCTTGCGCTGATGCACAAGGGCATCCTGTACGCCCCCGACTACGTCATCAACGCCGGCGGCATCATCGACGTGTACTACGAGCGTACCGGCAATTTCGACCGCGCCGCGCTCACCGCCCACATCGAGCGCATCTACGACAACCTGATGGAAATCTTCGCGCGCGCGCGCAAGGAAGAGCGCCCGACCGGGGAAGTCGCCGACGCGATCGCCGAGGAGCGCTTCAAGCGCTGACCGGCTGCTCGCTCGATGCCGGTCCGTCCCTCCGATGGGGGAGGGGCCGGCAACGATGAGCCGGATTAGCCGCGCAGGAGCTTCGACGCGAGGTCTGCGAGGCCGCCGGACAAGGCGTTGTCGTCCGGCAGCCGGCCCTGCGGCGTGAGCTGGTCGATGAGCTGGGGCAGCAGCGCCGCGAGCCCGCCGGCCGCTTCCTGCTGCGGGATGCCGAGCTGATTCGCGATGCCGTCGATCGTGTCGGCGCCGAGCGCGGTCGAGAGCTGATTGCCGTCGATCGCCGCGTTCTTGCCGGTACCGACCCACGACGCCGCCGCCTCGCCGAGCCCGGCCTGCTGGAACTGCTGCAGCAGGCCCGCGAGTCCGCCCGGCTGATTCTGCAGCAGGTTCATCGCGATCTGCAGCAGCGCGCCGCCCGGCGCCTGCCCACCCTGCTGCTGTCCGTCGCCCAGCACGCTTCCCAGCACCTGGCCGGCCAATCCGTCCAACAATCCCATTCCGGTCTCCTTGGCGTTTGCGAGAGAGAGGCCATTGTTTGCCCTTCCGCTCCATTCCGCAAGCATTGCCGGGCGCGCTCCGTGCGCGTGGTTTAACATGCGGGCATCTTCACATTCCCGCCAATATGCGTACGCTCACCCCGCAGCAGGCCCTGCTGCTTTCTCTCTTTGCGGCCATCACAACCATCGGCATGAAGACCGGGGCGTGGTGGCTCACCGGTTCGGTCGGCTACCTCTCGGACGCCCTCGAATCGCTGGTCAATCTCGCCGGCGCGTCCTTCGCGCTGGTGATGGTGTCCCTGGCGCGGGCACCCGCCGATCCGGGGCACCCCTATGGCCACGGCAAGGCCGAGTACTTCTCCGCCGCCTTCGAGGGCGTGATGATCTTCATCGCCGCGCTGGCCATCCTGTTTGCGGCCGGCGAACGCCTGCTCCATCCGCAGCCGCTGGGGGCGCTGGGTATCGGCACCGCGCTGTCGGTCGGGGCCAGCCTGGTGAACTTCGTCGTCGCGCGCATTCTCTTCCAGGTCGGGCGCGCGCACCGCTCGCTCGCGCTGGAGGCCGACGCCCGCCACCTGATGACCGACGTATGGACCACCGCGGGCGTCGTCGTCGGCGTCGCGCTCGCGAGCATGAGCGGCTGGGTGTGGCTGGACCCGGTCATCGCCGCCGCCGTTGCGCTGAACATCCTGCGCGAGGGCTGGGGGCTGATGCAGCGATCGGTGGATGGGCTGATGGATCGGTCGCTCGCCGCCGAGGACATCGAACGCATCGAGGCGGTGCTCGCGACGTTCGCGGCGCGGGGCTGCAGTTTCGCGAACCTGAAGACCCGGGTTGCCGGCGCCATGCACTTCGCGCACGTGGACGTCCGCCTGCCGGGCGACTGGTCGGTCGCCCGCGCCCATGCGCTTGCCGACGAGGTGGAGCGGGCGGTGGAAGCCCAGGCCGGCGCGCGCCTGACGACGCACGTGGAGCCGGCCGACTAGTTCAGGAGGACGCTCAGTGGCCGGCGCGATGGCGGGCGCGTTCCTCGGGCGTCCAGATCTCGCCTGAGCCTTCGCGGTGGTCGCGCCGCGTGAAGGCTGACTTGTAGCCGGTGAACATCGCGAGCACGTAGTTCTGGCGATGCCACCACGACGACCACAGCACGCCGGCGAGGTGGAAGCCCGCCAGCGTGAGCAGGGCCTTGGCCATGAACTTGTGCACCACTTCGAGGTTTTCGTCCCACATGGTCGGCACGATGTCCGCGAGCGGGCCTTCGAGTTGCTGTGCGCCATAGAGCATGGTGCCGATCACGGCGTTGAACAGCAGCATCGCCAGCAGCAGGTACACCATGAGCGCGCCCATGGGATTGTGGCTGAGATATTCACGTGCCTTGGCCATGCGCAGTGCGGACAGCAGGTACTGCACGGTCTCGTTCAGGCTGTAGGTGAAGGCTGAGAAGCGGGCGTACTTCGTGCCGACGAATCCCCAGATGATGCGGATCACGACGAGCGTGAAGATCGTGTAGCCGGCGTAGGCATGCAGGGGGAACTTGTCGGTGATCAGGTAGCCCGTCGTGAAGGACACCACCAGGGTCCAGTGGAAGATCCGGACGAGGATATCCCAGACCTTGATCCGGGTCGGTGCGGTAATCGTGCTGGCCTGCAGGCTGGCTGCGCGGGGGTCGTTCATGGCGTGTATGCGTCGTCGTCGCCGCAAGCGGCGGCAGGGATGGAAAACCGATTCTGAAACATAATTTTACCAGTCGGGCTGGCGGGCCCGGATGATCCGGGTCAATCCGGACGTTAACAAGTTGGCAATGCACTGTTGCGCAAAGTGCACATGGGCGACGGCTTCCCCACCAACGGTGGGGAATATGCCCCGAATTGATTCCGGCGACCGGGGCGAATTTGCGGTCGCTGTAGGCCTGGCGCCGGGCTCGCGCGTTATCTCGAATAAGGCACGAGTATTGCTCGACATGGTTGCGGACACGAACCTGGTCCGCGAAGGAGGCAGCCATGAAGTCCCGCGACGACGTCTTTCTCGCCCGCCAGCCGATTTTCGACCGGCAGCGCAAGCTGGCCGCCTACGAGCTGCTCTTTCGCGAAGACGACTCGGGCGAAGCCCGCGTCACCGACAATGCCCTGGCGACGGCCCTGGTCATCGCGCGTACCTTCGGCCAACTGGGCCTGAACAGCGTGATCGGCGGCAGTGCGGCCTTCGTCAACGTGGACGCGGAAATGCTGATGAGCGCTCGCATCGAAAGCCTGCCGCGTGACCGCGTGGTGCTGGAGTTGCTGGAAACCGTCACGGTCGATTGTGCCGTCGTGGATCGGTGCTCCGAATTGAAGCACCTCGGCTACCGCCTCGCCCTCGACGACGTTTGCGGCGTGAGCCGCGAGATGGAGCCGCTGCTGGACATCGTGGATGTCGTAAAAATTGACATTCTGCAGCTCGAACCCGCAGCGCTCGAGCTCCTGGTGCACCGCCTGCGGCTGCATCCGGCCAAGCTGCTGGCGGAAAAGGTGGACACGCTGGAGCGTGCACGCCATTGCGTGAACCTCGGGTTCGACCTCTTCCAGGGTTATTTCTTCGCCCGTCCGGCCCTGCTGACGGCCTGAAAGCCGCGCGGGATCAGACTTCGCGCGCGATCTCGGCGATGATCGCCGCGCCGTAGGCCTCGAGCTTGCGGTCGCCGATGCCGGACACGTGCGCCAGCTCCTCGATGGAGCCCGGCCGCGCGAGCGCGATTTCGCGCAGCGTGGCGTCGTGAAAGATTACATATGCGGGCACGTTGCGTTCGCGGGCCGTTGCCGCCCGCCAGGCACGCAGCCGGTCGAAGAGCGTGAGCGGCACGCCGTCGAGGATCTCCATGCGGGTGCTGCGCGCGCGTTTGGTGCGCCGTTTCTCGGGCGCGAGCCGCAGGGAGAACTCAGCCTCGCCGCGCAGCAGCGGCCGTGCGAGATCGGTCAGCGTCAGCGCGTTGTGGCGGTCGTGGTCCACGGCCAGCAGGCCGCGCGCGACAAGCTGGCGGAATAGCGTGCGCCAGGTCTTCTCGTCGAGGTCGGCGCCGATGCCGAAGGTGCTGACCTTGTCGTGCTCCCAATCACGCACCTTGTCGGTGAGCTCGCCGCGCAGCACGTCGATGACGTGGCCGGCGCCGAAGCGCTGGCCGGTGCGGAATACGCCCGACAGCGCCTTGCGCGCGGCATCCGTCGCGTCCCAGGTGCGCGGCGGTTCCAGGCAGTTGTCGCAGTTGCCGCAGTGCTCGCCGCTCTCGCCGAAGTGCGCGAGCAGGTGCTGGCGGCGGCAGCCGGTGGTCTCGACCAGTCCGACGAGCGCGTCGAGCCGGGCGCGGGCGCGGCGCTTGAAGTCCTCGCTGCCCTCGGATTCGTCGATCATGCGCCGTTGCTGCACGATGTCCTGCGCGCCCCAGGCCATCCATGCCTGCGAGGGGAGGCCATCGCGGCCGGCGCGGCCGGTTTCCTGATAGTAGCCCTCGATCGAGCGCGGCAGGTCGAGGTGGGCGACGAAGCGCACGTCGGGCTTGTCGATGCCCATGCCGAAGGCGATGGTCGCGCACATCACCAGCCCGTCCTCGCGCAAGAACCGGCTCTGGTTCGCCGCGCGCACGTCCTGGGGCATGCCCGCGTGATAGGCGAGGGCGCGGATGCCCTGTTCCTCCAGCCACGCGGCGGTCTCCTCGACCTTGCGCCGCGACAGGCAATAGACGATGCCGGCGTCGCCCGCGTGGTCGTCGCGGATGAAGGCGAGCAGCTGGTTGCGCGGGTTGTCCTTGTCGACCATGCGGTAGCGGATGTTCGGCCGGTCGAAGCTGGAGATGAATCGGCGTGCGGTGGCGAGCCCCAGGCGCTGGGCGATCTCCTCGCGCGTGTCGGCGTCGGCGGTCGCGGTCAGTGCGATGCGCGGCACGCCCGGATAGCGCTCCGGCAGCACCGACAGTTGCAGGTACTCGGGGCGGAAATCATGGCCCCACTGCGATACGCAGTGCGCCTCGTCGATCGCGAACAGCGCGATGCGGCCGGCCTCGTGCAGGCGATCGAGCGTCGCCAGCATCCGGCCGGTGAGGAGGCGTTCCGGCGCCACGTACAACAGGTCCAGCCGCCCGCCGACGAGGTCGCGTTCCACCGTGACGGATTCGTCGGCTGCCTGGCTGGAGTTCAGGTAGGCTGCCGCCACGCCCGCTTCCTGCAGCGCGCTCACCTGGTCCTGCATCAGTGCGATGAGCGGCGACACCACCACGGCGGTGCCGGCGCGCAACAGGGCCGGCACCTGGTAGCACAGCGATTTGCCGCCCCCGGTGGGCATCAGCACCAGCGCGTCGCCGCCTGCCGTCACATGCTCGACGATGGCCTGCTGTTCGCCGCGGAAGGCGGTGTAGCCGAAGACGTGCTCGAGGATGTGCAGGGGGGAAGAGGGGGCGTGCGCGGTCATTGCCGTCATTCTACCGGTGCCGTCACTGTCGATACAGGGTGGGAGCGCGGGCGGGTGCGAGCCTGGGGTGTGGGAGTGCAATGCATACGGCATTATTGCGCGCCGGAGGCCGATTCGACGCCGTTCGATGACGGTGTTATCGTTCGACTATTACGAAAGTTGCAGGTTGTGCGCGGCCGGGAGATTCCATGCGGAAGACCGACGTTTCAAAGCTATACGAGGCCTACCCTCACCTCGGGCGGATCGATGAATTGTGGGGAACGCGCGATTGTCGCGAGTTCATCAACCGGCTCATGAACGACACGCGCGACGGTCAGCGGCGGGGATTCCCGGGCGACCACGCGCGCACCATCCTGCGTCTGTTGCTGGAGCACGATCGCGAGTTTCCGCAGTTTGAGGAGAGCATCACGTCCGACTGGCGCAACTCCGTGGATGCGTCGCGGCGCGGAATCCAGGGGTGACTTGGCGCAGATGAATCGGCCCGACGACGATCTGCTCGAATTCGCAGCGGAAACGCCGCCCGCAGCGGCCAACACTGCAGCGTGCTGGAAGGTCGCGATCGTCGATGACGACGACGATGTCCACCGCAGCACGGAACTGAGCCTCGCCAACACCGAGATCCTGGGGCGTCCGCTCGCCTTCCTGCACGCCCGTTCGGCCGCCGAGGCACGCGCGCTGTTCGTCGGGGAGCGCGACATCGCGGTGATCCTGCTCGACGTGGTGATGGAAACCCAGGATGCCGGCCTGCTGCTGGTCGACGAGATCCGCCACCGCTTCCGCATGCAGGACGTGCGCATCATCCTGCGCACCGGCCAGCCCGGATACGCCCCGGAGCTCGAGGCGATCCGCGACTACGACATCAACGACTACAGGAACAAGTCGGAGCTCTCCCGCACCCGACTGTATGCGGCGCTTACCGCGGCGATCCGGGCGTATCAGCAGATCCGCATCGTCAACGCGAGCCGGACAGGGCTGGCGCACATCGTGCGCGGCAGCGCGGAGCTGCTGCGCAGCGAGGGGCTGGGCGAATTCGCCGCCGGCGTGATCACGCAGATGGCCGGGCTGCTCGGCCTGCCGCCCGAGGGGTTGGTGTGTGCGCGGCGCGATGCCGGCGCGCCGTGCGAGGTGATCGCGGCGGCCGGACGTTTCGACCATGTGTCGCGCCAGCCGCTCGCGTCCTTGCAGGACGCCGGCATC
Organism: Aromatoleum evansii; assembly: GCF_045689615.1. Classification (NCBI taxonomy): domain Bacteria; kingdom Pseudomonadati; phylum Pseudomonadota; class Betaproteobacteria; order Rhodocyclales; family Rhodocyclaceae; genus Aromatoleum; species Aromatoleum evansii. The sequence goes on along the minus strand of NZ_CP141259.1, from coordinate 4,424,978 downwards.
CGCGCGACCCTCGAGCGTGCGCTCACGCAGCGCACCAATGTCCTCGAGCCGGGGCAAGGCATCGCGCTGTACTTCGGCTCGCGCCCCGGGCGCGACCTGGCCGCGTATGTGGAGACGGGCTACCCTGCGGACGAACTCGATCCGACCCTGCTCGAGGTGTTCTGCGCAAACGTGTCGGTGTGCCTCGACAACATCGAGCTCGTGCAGCGGCTCAATGAATACTCGTACTTCGACCCGCTGGTGCACCTGCCCAACCGCCGGCAGCTGCTCGAACTGCTCGACGCCCACCTGAACGAGCGCGAGGGCCGTCGCGGGGTGCTGGCCGTGGTGGATATCGACCACTTCGGCGAGATCAACGGTGCCTTCGGTTATCACTACGGCGACGCGCTGCTGAAGGGCGTCGCCGCGCGCATCGTCGCCGGCTGCGGCCCGGCTGCGCGGGTCGCGCGGGTCGGCAGCGACAGCTTTGGGGTGTTCTGGAGTGCGCACGACGCCGACGTGAGCTGCCTCGACGGCCTCTTTTCAGAGCCGCTCGAGGTCGAAGGCGACAGCATCATCGTGTCGGTGACGGTTGGCGTCGTCCGCCTCGACGACGTCGGCGGCGACGGCAGCGAAGCGCTGGAGGATGGCTACCTGGCCCTCAAGCGCGCCAAGCAGGCCGAGCGCGGTTCGGTGGCGCGCTACAACCGGGGCGTCAGCGAGGAGATCCGCGGGCGCGTGAATCTGCTGCACAACCTGCGCGGCGCCTTCGGTGCGAACGAGCTCTTCCTCGTGTTCCAGCCGCAGATCGATCTTGCGACCGGGCGCTGCGTCGGGGCCGAGGCCCTGCTGCGCTGGCGCACCGGCGACGGGGCGATGATCCCGCCCGATCGCTTCATTCCGCTGGCCGAACGTTCGGGCCTGATCGTGTCGATCGGCGAGTGGGTGCTGCGGCGCGCCTGCGAGGAGGCCGCACGCATGGCGCGGGCCGGCCACGCTTCGGTGCGCATGGCGGTCAACGTCTCGGTGATCCAGTTCCGCGATCCGCACTTCCTCGGGCGGCTGCGTGCCGCAATCGAGGACAGCGGCGTGTCGCCACGGCAGATCGAGCTGGAGATCACCGAGTCGGTCGCGATGGGGGAGGGCGACCGCATGATCGAGCTGTTCGGGCGCGTCAAGGCGATGGGGCTGGATATCGCCATCGACGATTTCGGCACCGGCTTCTCGTCGCTGAGCCAATTGCAACGCATGAACGTCGATCGCCTGAAGATCGACCGCGCCTTCATCAACGACATCGGCGGCGCCGGCAAGGGGGGCGATATCGCGGGCCTCGTGTGCGGGCTGGGCGACCGGCTGGGCATCGAGCTGATCGCGGAAGGCATCGAGCAGGCCGAGCAGGCCGGGCGTCTGCAGGCCATGGGCTGCCAGCTCGGCCAGGGCTATCACTTCGCGCGGCCCATGCCCGCCGAGGACTGGCGCGCCTGGCTGGCCGCGCACTCGTCGGGGTCGGGCGCGCAAGGCGGATGCTGAGCGCGCCCGACCTGTCGCGCCATGCCCCGTGCGCGATGACGGGCGCGGCTCGCCGCCACTCGTCTGCCGGATCCCGCGTGCGCCCGGCCTGATGCGTCCGGTCCGCCTTTCCCGGCTGCTCTTCCTGCGTTCGCTGCTGGTCGCGACGCTGACCTTTGCGGTCGTCTATGGCTTGATGGAATTCTGGCTGCTGCCGCAGATCGACCGCGACACCGCCCTGCGCCAGCACCAGCTGTCGCATGCGGTGGCGGCCCAGATCGAGGCGCAGGTCACTCGCCCGGAGGCGGCGGTGCGTGCGATTTCGCAGGTGCTCGTGACGGGCGACCCGTGGAGTCCCGAGGCGGTTTCGGCGCTGCTGGATCGACTTGTCGACAGCAATGACGGCCTCGCCGCCGTGTATGCGGTCGATGAGCGCGGCAGGATCTTCGCCGCGGGCTTGTCGCCGGAGCGCCGCCGCTCGCGCGGCGAGTTCGTCGGACGCGACGTCTCGGCGCATCCGCTGCTGGCGTCGATGCGGCGTGCGCCGGGCGTGCATTGGTCGGATGTCGTGCTGTCGCCGTCCGCGGGCGATGCTCTGGCGATCGTCGCCGTGCGCCACGCAGGGGTGACGTTGTTCGGGGAGCTGGCGCCGGGGCCGCTGCTGCATGCGGTCGCGGGCGTCATGGATGACGGCGGCCTGCGTACGCTGCTGCTGGACAGCCGCGGCGCCCTGCTCGGCGACACCGCCGGGCTGAAGGCGGGGACGGTGCCGGCGCTCGCCGACGTGCCGCACGAAGTGCATCACGAGCACGAGGACGGCACCCGCCAGGTGCTGCTGAAGGTGGATGGTATCGACATGATCGGCAGCAGCGTGCCGGTGTCGCCGCTGGGCTGGCAGGTGCTCGTGATCCGGCCGCAGTCGGAGGCGTTCCGCGCTTCGCGCACGGCCGAGGTCATCATGCTCGTCGGGCTGGCGACGGCGTGGATCGTGGGCCTGATCGGGGCCGCGATCCAGGCGGGCTATTTCGGGCGCCTGTTCCGCGACCTGTCGATCTTCGCGCGCGGCGTCGAGCGGGGGCGTTACGACCTGGAGTGGCGTTCCTCGCGCGTGCGCGAGTTCAACCGGCTTGCAGCGGCCTTCCAGCACATGGGGCAGGCGATCCGCGAGCGCGAGGGGGCGATCGTGGCCAGCCAGGCGGCGCTGCAGGACCTCAACCAGACGCTCGAGGCGCGCGTCGCGGAACGCACGGAGGCGTTGCACCGGAGCAACGGGGAGCTCTCCGAGGCGCTCGACAGCCTGCGTCGGGCGCAGGAAGAGCTCGTGCGGTCGGAGAAGATGGCCGCGCTCGGGGCGCTCGTCGCGGGGGTCGCGCACGAACTCGGCACGCCGCTGGGCAACAGCCTGATCGCCGCGAACACGGTACGCGACCACACGCGCAGTCTGCGCCGCGAACTCGAATCGGGGTTGCGCCGCTCCACCCTGGAGCGCTATCTCGAGGATACCGAGGCGGCCAATGCGATCATCGAGCGCAACCTCGAGCGCTCCGCCGCGCTCGTCGCCAGCTTCAAGCAGGTGGCGGTGGATCAGTCGAGCGCGCAGCGCCGCGAATTCACGCTCGGCGAGGTCGTCGACGAGATCGTCATGACCTTGCGGCCCTCGCTGAAGCGGCTGCCCTTCCGCCTCGCCACCGACGTGGACGCCTCGCTGCGGCTCGACAGCTATCCGGGGGCGCTCGGCCAGGTGCTCGCCAATCTCATCAACAACGCGGTGCTGCACGGGCTGGAAGGGCGCAGCGAAGGCGAGGTGCGCATCGTCGGGCGCGCAGGCGAGGGCGACTGGATCGAACTCGAAGTGGCGGACGACGGACGCGGCATCCCGGAAGAGCTGCAGGGGCGCATCTTCGAGCCCTTCTTCACCTCCCGCCTCGGCAAGGGCGGCAGCGGCCTGGGCTTGCACATCGTGCACAACCTGCTGTCGAACGTGCTCGGCGGCGCGATCAGCGTGGACAGCCGCCCGGGCGAGGGCACGACGATGCGGGTGCGCCTGCCGCGTGTCGCACCGGTGACCACCCAGGCGGCCGCGACCGCCGCGCCTCTGGTCGCCTGAACGCCGCGGCGACCCTTACAGGCTGCGGATGCGCCCGAGCAGCGCGGTCGTCGAACGGTCGTGCTCGAACGGGATGGAATGCACGGTGCCGCCCCAGCCCTGCACTTCCGTGGCGCCGACGATCCGCTCCACCGGCCAGTCGCCACCCTTGACGAGGATTTCCGGGCGCGCCTCGAGGATGCGGTGCAGCGGCGTGTCCTCGTCGAACCACGTGACGAGGTCCACGCACGCCAGCGCGGCCATGACGGCAGCGCGGTCCTCGAGCGGATTCACCGGGCGGTCGTCGCCCTTGCCGAGGCGCTTCACCGATGCGTCGGTGTTCAGCGCGACGACCATCGCCGCGCCCAGCGCGCGGGCCTGCGCGAGGTAGGTGACATGCCCGCGGTGCAGGATGTCGAAACAACCGTTGGTGAACACGAGCGGACGCGACAGGGATGCGGCGCGGGCGCGCAGCTCGTCGGGGGCACAGATCTTGGCTTCGAAGGCGGGGCGAGGGTAGGACATCGGTTCCGGATGGCGAATGGGCGGCCGCGTGCGACCGGGGAAGACGGGATTCTAGCGCGCGCACCCCGCATCGGCCGCGCGGTGCGTCATGCCGGATGTCCCGCGCGCCACTCGGCGAGGGCGGCAATGCCGTCCTGCAGGTCCGCGATCACGCGGATTCCGGGCAGCTTGCGCTGCTGTTCGCGCATGGCGTGGCCGCCGGCCCACAGTGCGATATGGGCGGGCAGGCGCGCGCGCAGCGTGTTGAGGCCGTCGACCGCCTGGCGCGCGGGGTAGGCCGAGCTGAAGGACAGCGCGACGACGTCGATGCCGCCCTGCGTCGCCGCGCGTTCGATGTCGGCGAGCGGCGTCTGGGTGCCGAGCGAGGTGCATTGCGCGCCCTCAGGCGCGAACATCGCTTCGGCCATCAGCAGGCCGAGCGAATGCAGTTCGTTCGGGAAGGTCGTGAGCAGGATGGACGGCGAGCCGCCGTGAGCGCCGTGGTTCGCGATGGCGCCGCGTAGCACGTTGTGCACCTGCTCGGTGTACAGGTGCTCGCCGGCCACGCTCAACTCGCCCTTCAGCCAGGCCTGCCCGACCGCATCGGTGAGCGGAACGAGGGTGTCGGTGAGGAAGCGCTGCAGGCCGTTCTTCAGCAGGTTCTGCTGCAGCGCGCGCTGCAGGGCCGCGCCCTCCTGGCGGTGCATGAGGCCGAGCAGCGTGCCCCAGTCCGCGGGCGCGGCGGCCGGTGCCGCCTCGCGGGCAGCCTCCAGCATCTGCGCGAGCTCCTCGGTGGTGGCGGCGACGATGCGCGAGGGGCGCAGGCCCTGGTCGAGGAGGCGGCGGATCAGGCGCAGCTTGTCCACCTGTTCGGCCGGGTACACGCGCTCGCCGTTGGCGTCGCGCAGCGGGCGCGGAAAACCGTAGCGACGCTCCCAGACGCGCAGCGTGTCCTTCGGCAGTCCGGTGTCGCGCTCGACGGCGGCGATGCCGAGTCCTTCCGGTTGGTCGTTAAGTGATCTCATTTGTCGTGGACAAAAGCTTGACGTGATGGACGAATGGTTCTAAGTTAGGGCTGTGTACTTAATTTGTCCAGGACAAAATGAAAACCAAAGCCCTGCAATCATCGTTCGTGCAGCGTTCCCTCCTGCTTGCGGCGACAGTCGTTGCAGGCGCTGCATTGTTTACATATCTGACTGTTCCACGCGCTAGCGCGGCGACCACGGTTGACGGGCCTGCTGCTGTTTCTGTCCAGGACAATTATGCCGTGGATGAGGCGCTTGCACTCAAGCTCTTCGTGCATCGCGGGGATTACACTCCGGCTGCGGCGCAGGGACATTCGTCATGAACATGCGGGACGCTTTCCCGTGGGAGCCGCGGCGGGCGCGGCGCATCGCCGTCGTCGGGGCGGGGATCTCCGGTCTCGCGTGCGCCTGGATGCTGTCGCGCGAGCACCAGGTTACGGTCTTTGAAGCCGGCAAACAGGCCGGGGGGCACACGAACACGGTGGACGTGACGGTGGACGGGGTGACCCATCCGGTCGATACCGGCTTCCTGGTGTTCAACCGCCGCACCTACCCGAATCTGATCGCGCTCTTCGGCCTGCTCGGCGTCGAGGCGGTCGAGACCGAGATGTCCTTTTCGGTGAGCCTTGCCCAGCCGGACCTGGAGTGGTCGGGAACCAGCCTGCGCAGTCTCTTCGCCCAACCGGGCAATGCGGCACGGCCGGGCTTCTGGCGCATGCTGAACGACATCCTGCGCTTCAACCGCGCAGCGACGAGGCTCGCCCGCGGCGGTGGCGGAGGCGATCTCGCGCTGGGCGAATACCTGAGGGCGAACGCTTACAGCCGCGAATTCCGCGACTGGTACCTGCTGCCGATGGCGGCGGCGATCTGGTCCTGCCCGACGCGCACCATGCTCGACTATCCGCTCGATACCTTCGTGCGCTTCTGCGACAACCACGGCCTGCTGCAGATCGCCGACCGCCCGCGCTGGCTCACGGTGCGTGGCGGCGGGCGCGAGTACGTGCGGCGGATGTGCGCGCAGCTCGACGACCTGCGTCTCGACACGCCGGTGCTGGGGGTGTTCCGCGACGCCCGCGCGGTGTGGGTGCATACCCCGCAAGGTATCGATCGCTTCGACGAGGTGGTGTTCGCATGTCACAGCGACCAGGCGCTGGCGATTCTGGGCGCCGACGCGTCGAGCGGCGAGCGCGAGATCCTTTCGGCAGTGCGCTACCAGCCCAATCGCGCGGTGCTGCATACCGATGCCGCCCTGCTGCCGCGCAGGCGTGCCGTGTGGGCGGCGTGGAACTACGCCGCGGCGCCGGGCGGCGAGAGCGCGGAGCGCGCGATGGGGGCGGTTTCGGTGAGCTACCTGATCAACCGCCTGCAGCCGCTGCCCTTCGACACGCCGGTGGTGGTCACGCTAAATCCCCTGCGCGAACCGGATCCGGCGCGGGTGCTGGCGAGCTTCGACTACGCCCATCCGGTGTTCGACACGGCGGCGATCGCGGCGCAGCGCGCGTTGGGCGGCATCCAGGGCGTGCGTCGCACATGGTTTGCGGGCGCATGGACCGGCTACGGGTTTCACGAGGATGGCCTCAAGTCGGCCGTCCCGGTCGTCGAGGCGCTGGGCGGCAGCGTGCCGTGGCGCGGGGGCGCGCGGGTGGCGGAGGCTTGCGGCGCATGAATGCGGCGCACGATCCGCTGATGCCCGCGGCGTGCTTCGGCACGGTATTTCACGAGCGCCACGCGCCGGTGTGCAACCGTTTCGTGTATCCGCTCGCCTTTCTCCGCCTGCCCCTGTCGCGGCTGGGGGAGCTGGCCGTGCCGCTGCTCGGGATCGAGCGCGCGAACGTGTTCTCGTTCTTCAGCCGCGATCACGGTCCGCGTGACGGCACGCCGCTGCTGCCGTGGCTGCGTGCGCTGCTCGAGCGCCACGGGCTCGGCGAGGTCGCCGCCGGCGAGGTCGTGCTGCAGACGATGCCGCGCATGCTGGGCCATCTCTTCAACCCGGTGAGCTTCTGGTTCTGCCACGATCGCGCGGGGGCGCTGCGGGTCGTGCTCGCCGAGGTGAGCAACACCTTTGGCGAACATCACAATTACCTCGTTCATCACTGCGACCTCAGGCCCATCCGCGCCGGCGACGAGCTGCGCGCGATGAAGGTGTTCCACGTCTCCCCCTTCTTTCCCGTGGCGGGCGAGTACCGCTTCCGCTTCCATGCCGCGGGCGCGGCGCCGACCGTGGCGATCGATTACTGGGAGGGGGGCGAGCGACGCCTCAGCACGGCCGTGGGCGGCCGTGCCCGCCCCCTCGATGGCCGGGCGATGTGCGCCTGGCTCCTGCGCTATCCCTTCATGACCCTGGGCGTCGTCGTGCGCATCCACCGGCAGGCGCTGCGCCTGTGGTTGAGACGGGTCCGCTTCTTTCACAAACCGCTGCCCCCGCTGGAGGAAACCACGCGATGAATCCGCTCGAAAACACGCTCGCGAAGCCGACGGTGTGGTCGCCCGCGCGCACGCCGCGCGCGACCCGGCTTGCACTGGAGCTGCTCGAATCGCTTGAGGGCGGGGCGCTCGTGCTCGAACTGCCCGGCGGCGGGACCACGCGACTCGGGCATGGCCCGGTACGCGCGCACTGGCACGTGCAGGATCACGAGACCTTCGCGGCGACGCTGGCGCGCGGCGACATCGGCCTAGGCGAGAGCTATTTCGCGGGACTCTGGGACGCCGACGACCTCACCGCGTTGCTGACGCTGCTGGCGCAAAACCGCGAACGGCTGGGGCGCGCGGTGTATGGCCGCCTGCTGCCGCTGGCGGGCTACCGTCTGTGGCACGCGCTGCGCGCGAACACGCGCAGCGGGGCGCGTCGCAACATCGAGGCGCACTACGATCTCGGCAATGACTTCTACGCGCTCTGGCTCGATGCCACGATGAGCTATTCCGCCGCGGTGTTCGCCGATGCCGCGGAGCCCCTCGAGGAGGCCCAGCGGCGCAAGTACCGCCGCATCCTCGAGCGCCTCGGCGCGCAACCGGGCCAGACGATCCTCGAGATCGGCTGCGGCTGGGGCGGGTTCGCGGAGATTGCGGCCAAGGAGTTCGGCTGCCTCGTGTTCGGCATCACGCTCTCGCCCGCGCAGCTCGCCCATGCGCGCGCCCGCGCCGAGCGCGAAGGATTTGCCGACCGCGCCACCTTCGCGTTGTGCGACTACCGCGATGTGCTGGGGGAATACGATCACGTCGTGTCGATCGAAATGATCGAAGCAGTCGGGGAGCGCTTCTGGCCGACCTATTTCGCCACGCTCGCGCGCCGCCTGCGGCGCGGCGGCCGCTGCGTGGTGCAGGCGATCACGATCGACGAGGCGCTGTTTCCGCGCTACCGGCGGGGAACGGATTTCATCCAGCGCTACGTCTTCCCCGGCGGAATGCTGCCGACGCCAGCCATCATGCGCCGCCAGGCCGAAGCGGTCGGGCTCGCGCCGGTCGGCGATTTCGCCTTCGGCCGCGACTACGCGCGCACGCTCGAGCACTGGCGCGTGCGCTTCGACGCGAGGCATGCCGATGTTGCGGCGCAGGGGTTCGACGCGCGCTTCCTGCGCCTGTGGCGCTTCTATCTCGCGTATTGCGAGGCGGGCTTCCTCGCGGGCGATATCGATGTCCATCACTTCGAATTTGCCCATCCCTGAGCGCGCGGGCGTGCGGGCTCTGCTGCTGGCCGGCGGTCTCGCGCTCGCGTGCATGCTGGGGGGCGCCCACGCAAGCGCGGGCGAGCGCGAGCTCCCCGCCCCCGGGCTCGGCGGCTGGGGCGTGGTGGGGCAGGGGACCATGCGCTGGTTCGGCCTTCCGCTCTACGATGCCAGTCTGTGGACGCGCGGCGCCGAGCCGTGGCGGGCGGAGCAGCCCTTCGCCCTGGAGATCCGCTACGCGCGCTCCATTCGCAGCGAGCGCCTGGTGGAAGCCAGCCTCGACGAGATGGAGCGTCTCGGGCTCGCGGACGCTGCGCGGCGCGAGCGCTGGCGCCCGCTGCTGGAAAGGGCCTTTCCGTCGGTCGAGGCTGGCGACACCATCGTCGGCCTGGCGCAGCCCGACGGCAGGGTGGTGTTCTACCATCGCGGCGCGCCGACCGCCGAATTGCGTGATGCCGCTTTTGCGACCGCGTTCTTCGCGATCTGGCTGGATCCGCGCACGCGCGAGCCCGGCTTGCGTGCGCGCCTGCTGGGGATCGACGATGAAGGTTGAGCGCGAGCCGGCCCTGGCCTACGGCGTCCTCGGCCTGCCGCTGGCCTTCGCGGCACTGCCGATCTACGTGCACGCGCCCAAGCTCTACGCCGATGGTCTGGGGCTCCCGCTTGCGGCGGTCGGCGCCGTCCTGCTGGCGGTGCGCGTCGTCGATGCGATCACCGATCCGCTCATCGGTTGGGCGAGCGACCGCTTCGTTGCGCGGCGTGCGTGGATCTTTGCAGCCCTGCCGCCACTGGCCGCGGGATTCCTTGCGCTGTTCGGCCCGCCGCAGGACGCAGGCCTCGCGTGGCTGGCGGTGTCGCTGCTGCTCGTCACCTTTGGCTATTCCCTCGCCACCATCAACTATGCCGCCTGGGGGGCGGAGCTGGCGCACACGCCGGACGCGCGCACGCGCCTCGTCGCCAGCCGCGAGGGCTTCGCGCTGGCGGGCGTCGTGCTCGCGGCCGCTTTGCCCTCGTTGCTCGGCAAGGACTCCGTCGGCGGCGCCGCGCAGCTCGGCTGGGTATTCCTCGTCGTGCTTGCCCTCGGCGCGGGCCTCACCCTGTATTTTGCGCCGGCGGCGGCGAAGACCGCCGGCGCCGCCGTGACGCTGCGCTCGGCCCTGCGTGACGCGCTTGCCTGCCGGTCCTTCGTGCGACTGCTGGTGGTGTTCGCGGCCAACGGCATCGCCGCCGCGATTCCCGCCGCGACGGTGCTGTTCTTCGTCTCCGACGTGCTGCAGGCCGAGTCCGCCGCCGGCCTGTTCCTGGCCCTGTATTTCCTCGCCGGGGCCGCGAGCATGCCGCTGTGGGTACGGTGCGCCACTGCGCTCGGCAAGCTCCGGGCCTGGCTGATCGGCATGCTGCTGGCGATGGCGGTGTTCGCCTGGGCCGGCACGCTCGGCGCCGGCGACGTGGGCCGCTTCGCGCTGATCTGCGTGCTTTCGGGCGTGGCCCTGGGGGCGGATCTCGCCCTGCCGGCCGCCATGCTCGCGGACCTGCTCGCGCGCGAGCGTTCGGCCGGCCCGCGCGCGGGCGCCTGGTTCGGCTGGTGGAACCTCGTCGCGAAGGCGAACCTCGCGCTGGCGGCGGGCCTCGCCTTGCCGCTGCTGGACCGGCTGGGCTACGCGCCCGGCACCCGGGACGCCGACGCACTGGCGGCGCTCGCGGGCGTGTATGCGCTGCTGCCGGTGGCCCTGAAGGCGCTCGCGGCGACCCTGCTGTGGTGCTGCCGGCGCGATCTTGTTGTGGAGGAGGAGCGGCCATGCGCCGGATGCTGATGACCCTGGCGATGGCCACGGGGATTGCCGGCTGTGCCGGCATCGAAGTGCAGGACTACGCCGCCGAGACGCCGGCGCTCGATCTGCGCAGTTATTTCAATGGCACGCTCGACGCCTACGGCATGTTCCAGGACCGCTCGGGCAAGGTCGTGAAGCGCTTCCATGTGCTGATCGAGGCGAGCTGGCGAGGCGAGGTCGGCACGCTCGACGAGCGCTTCACCTATTCCGACGGCACCACCCAGCGGCGCGTGTGGACGATCACGCGGCACGACGCGCAGCGCTACGCGGGCGTCGCGGCCGATGTGGTCGGCGAGGCGCAGGGCGAGGCGCGCGGCAACGCGCTGCGCTGGCGCTACGTGCTGGCGTTGCCGGTCGGCGAACGGGTATGGCACGTCGATTTCGACGACTGGATGTTCCTGATGGACGAGCGTGTGATGCTGAACCGCTCGGTGATGAGCAAGTTCGGCGTGCGTCTCGGCGAGGTCACGCTGTCGTTCGTGAAACGCGATGCGCATCCTTGAGCCGCTCAATCCGCCGCTGCGGGACTGGCGAGGCGTGCGCGTCTGGCTGGTCGGCGCTTCGACGGGCATCGGCGCGGCGCTCGCGCGCACCCTGGCCGCGCGCGGCGCACGGCTCGCGCTCTCGGCGCGCGATGAGGAGCGGCTCGTGGCGCTTGCCGCGGACTGCCCCGGCAGTCTGGCGCTGCCGATGGACGTCACGCGCGGCGTGGCGGAATTCGCGCGCGTGCGCGACCCCGTTCTCGCCGCCTGGGGCGGCATCGATGTGGTGATCCTCAACGCCGGCACCTACCAGCCGATGCGCGCGTGGGAACTCGAGCCGGATGCGGTGAGGTCGACCCTGGCGGTGAACCTCCTCGGGGTCATCGACGGCGCGACCAGCGTCGTGCCGACCCTCCTTGCCCAGGGACGCGGTGCGATCGCGATCGTCGGCAGCGTCGCGGCCTACCACGGACTGCCCCAGGCGGCGGCCTACGGCCCGTCGAAGGCCGCGCTGGTCAATTTCGCCGAGTCCCTGTATCTCGACCTCGCCCCGCGCGGCGTCGCCGTCCACCTCGTCAGCCCCGGCTTCGTCGCCACACGGCTCACGGCGCAGAACCGCTTCGCGATGCCGGCCCTGATCCAGCCCGAGGACGCGGCGGCCGAAATCGTTGCCGGATTCGCGCGCGGCGACTTCGAGACCCACTTCCCGCGCCGTTTCACGAGCATCATGAAGCTGCTGCGCATCCTGCCCTACGGGCTGTCCTTCCCGCTCGTGCGGCGGGCGACGGGCGCATGACGCCTTGCGCCGAACGGCTCGCCGACTTCTATGCGACGCTCACGCCGCAGTCGCTCGCGCGCCTCGCCGACCTGTACGCGCCCGGCGCACGCTTCGTCGATCCCTTCAATGACGTCACCGGCGTGGAAGCGATCGCGCGCATCTTCCGCCACATGTTCGCCGCGGTCGACGCGCCATGCTTCGAGGTGACGAGCTGTCTCGCGCACGACCGCGAGGCCATGCTGGCCTGGACCTTCCGCTTCGGCGCGGCCTCCGCGCGGCGCGAGATCGTCGGTGTCACGCACCTGCGCTTCGATGCCGAAGGGCGGGTCGTCGAACACATCGACCACTGGGACCCCGCTCGCCAGCTCTACGAGCATATACCCGTCGTCGGGGCCGTCCTGCGCGCTCTGCGTCGCCGCCTATCCGCACATTGAGGGCTGCTGCGGGGCGGGCATTTATCACATCGTGCGCTGCAGCATATTGACAAATCTCAAAAGTTGTATTGCGACCGGCGATCCCGCTATGGCATCATCAATTCGTATTCGCTGAAATACGGCTCGCCGAGCCGCCGCATTCGATGGGGGTAGGGACATGGGTCTTGCCGGTCGTCATGCACTAGCCGTATTCCTGCTGCTCGCGTCGCCGGCCCTCCTGGCCCAAAGCCGCTACAACCTCCAACCCCCTGCCACCGGCATCGCCGCGCAGATCTACGACATGCATACGCTCATGTTGCTGATCTGCCTGTTCATCTTCGTGATCGTCTTCGGCGTGATGTTCTGGGCGGTGGTCCACCACCGCAAGTCGAAGGGCGCGATCGCCGCCCACTTCCACGAGAACACTGCGGTCGAGATCGCCTGGACCGTGATCCCCGTCCTCATCCTGCTCGGCATGGCCTGGCCGGCGACGAAGACCGTGCTGGAGATGAAGGACACGCGCGATCCCGACATCACCATCAAGGCCACCGGCTACCAGTGGAAATGGGGCTACGACTACCTGCAGGGCGAAGGGCAGGGCATCCGCTTCGTCTCTAACCTGTCGACGTCGCGCGAGCAGATCGACGGAAAGACGGCCAAGGGAGAGCACTACCTGGTCGAGGTCGACAACCCCGTCGTCGTGCCGGTCGGCAAGAAGATCCGGGTGCTGACGACCGCGGCGGACGTCATCCACGCCTGGTGGCTGCCCGCCTTCGGCGTCAAACAGGACGCCATCCCCGGCTTCATCCGCGACGCCTGGTTCCGCGCCGACAAGGAAGGCATCTATCGCGGCAACTGCGCCGAGCTGTGCGGCAAGGACCACGGCTTCATGCCCATCGAGGTGCATGTCGTGTCGCAGGAGGCCTATGGCAAGTGGGTCGCCGAGCAGCAGGCAGCGATGGCCGCGGCGGCCAGCGCCGGTGCGCGCGAATGGACGCTTGCCGAACTCGTCGAGCATGGCGCGAAGGTCTACGCCGCGAACTGCGTCGCCTGCCACCAGGCCGACGGCAAGGGCCTGCCGCCCGCCTTCCCGCCGCTGGACGGTTCGAAGGTGGTGCTCGGCGAGGTGGCCGGGCAGATCGCCGTGGTGCTCAATGGCCGGCCGGGTACGCCAATGGCGGCCTTCGGTGCGCTGCTGTCCGAGGCCGACATCGCCGCCGTCATCACCTACACGCGCAACAGCTGGAGCAACAAGACCGATGAAGCCGTCCAGCCCGCGCAGATCGCGGCGGCCAAGGGCAAGTAGAGGTCAGTCAAGGTACACGGAAGCAGGCGAAGCAGTCCGAAGGTCCGACTCGTCAAGGAGGTAGCATGGCGGCAGTCATGTCCGATCACGCGCACGGCGACCATCACGGCCCCACCGGCCTGATGCGCTGGATCACGACGACCAACCACAAGGACATCGGCACGATGTACCTGGTCTTCAGCTTCATCATGTTCCTCTCGGGAGGCGTGATGGCGCTGACGATCCGCGCCGAGCTCTTCCAGCCCGGCCTGCAGGTCGTGCAACCCGAATTCTTCAACCAGCTCACGACCATGCACGGCCTCGTGATGGTGTTCGGCGCCATCATGCCGGCCTTCGTCGGCTTCGCGAACTGGCAGATCCCGCTGATGATCGGCGCCTCCGACATGGCCTTCGCGCGCATGAACAACTGGAGCTTCTGGCTGCTGCCGCCGGCCGCGATCCTGCTGATCGGCTCCTTCTTCGTCCCCGGCGGCGCCACCGCGGCGGGCTGGACGCTCTACGCACCGCTCTCGGTGCAGATGGGCATGGGCATGGATCTGGCGATCTTCGCGATCCACATCATGGGCGTGAGTTCCATCATGGGCGCCATCAACATCGTCGTCACCATCCTCAACATGCGCGCGCCCGGCATGACGATGATGAAGATGCCGCTCTTCTGCTGGACCTGGCTCATCACCGCCTACCTGCTCATCGCCGTGATGCCGGTGCTTGCCGGGGCCGTGACGATGGTCCTCACCGACCGCCACTTCGGCACCAGCTTCTTCAGCGCCGCGGGCGGCGGCGACCCGGTCATGTACCAGCACATCTTCTGGTTCTTCGGCCACCCGGAGGTCTACATCATGATCCTCCCGGCCTTCGGCATCATCAGCCAGATCATCCCCACCTTCGCGAGGAAGCCGCTGTTCGGCTACGCCTCGATGGTGTACGCCACCGCCTCGATCGCGATCCTCTCCTTCAGCGTGTGGGCCCACCACATGTTCACCACCGGCATGCCCGCGGCCGGCCAACTCTTCTTCATGTACGCGACCATGCTCATCGCCGTGCCCACCGGCGTGAAGGTGTTCAATTGGGTCGCGACGATGTGGCGCGGCTCGATGAGCTTCGAGACGCCGATGCTGTGGGCGGTCGGCTTCATCTTCGTGTTCACGATGGGCGGCTTCACCGGCCTCATCTGCGCCATCGCCCCGATCGACATCCAGGTGCAGGACACCTATTACGTCGTCGCCCACTTCCACTACGTCCTCGTCGCCGGCAGCCTCTTCGCGCTCTTCGCCGGCGCCTACTACTGGCTGCCGAAGTGGACCGGTCACATGCCCGATGAGCGCATCGGCAAGCTGCACTTCTGGTGCTCGATCGTCTTCTTCAACATCACCTTCTTCCCGATGCATTTCCTCGGGCTCGCCGGCATGCCGCGCCGCATCCCCGACTACGCGCTGCAGTTTGCCGATTTCAACATGCTGGCCTCGATCGGCGCCTTCGGCTTCGGGCTGTCGCAGCTCATCTTCCTCGTCGCCGTCGTCAAATGCGTGCGTGGCGGCGAAAAGGCTGCGGCGCGTGCCTGGGAGGGCGCCGAAGGGCTGGAATGGACTGTCCCGTCGCCCGCGCCGCACCACACTTTCGAAGAAGCGCCGGTGGTGAGATGAATCGCCAGCGGATGATCCCCCGTCCAGCAATCGACACCGCGAGCGGTGGGTCGGGTATTCGCGGCGCGGGCGAGGACTGTCTGAGCCCGCAGGGCGAGTTCCGCAGCCCGCAGAGCGGATACCCGGCGCGCCGCGGATTACAGCCATAGCCGCGTCAGCCCCGACCATGACTGGCTCCGAAGCGATGCCCCGCCCCGACGACCCCGCCCGCCGCGCCGCGAACCGCCGCACCGCCCTCGTGCTCGCGGCCGTCGCGCTCGCGTTCTTCGTCGCCGCGCTGTTCAAGTTCAAGGGTCTCGCCCCATGAGCGCCCAAGGCCGCGTCGCCGCGGAAAATCGCCGCCTGCTGGTGCGCCTCGCCGTCGCCGCCGTCGTCATGTTCGGCTTCGGCTTCCTCCTCGTCCCCTTCTACGAAAAGATCTGCGAAGTCACCGGCATCAACAACCTGCTCAAGCCCGACGCCGTCGCCAACACCCAGATCGACCTCACGCGCACCGTCACGGTCCAGTTCGACGCCAACATCCACGACCTGCCCTGGCAGTTCCGCCCGCTGCAGACGCAGATCAGCGTCCACCCCGGCGAGCTTGCGACGGTCGCCTACGAAGTCTCCAACTCCCGCAGCGAGCCGGTCACCGGCCAGGCCGTTCCCAGCTACGGGCCGCAGCTCGCGGGCCAGTACTTTCGCAAGCTCGAATGCTTCTGCTTCGCCAAGCAGACCCTCGCCGCCGGCGAGAAGCGAACGATGCCCGTCGCCTTCGTCGTCGACCCCGGCCTGCCCGCCGACGTCAAGGTCATCACCCTCTCCTACACCTTCTTCGAGATCGCCGGACGCCGCATGGCCGGCGACGGCGCGGGAGGCCGTTCGTGATCGCCATGCAGAACGATGATCCGCGCCACGCGCTGCCCAGCGATCCCTCCACCCCGCCACGCGCAGGCTTCCTTGAAACACTACGTGCCGTGCTGTGGTCATTCATCGGCATCCGGCGCCGTCGCGACTACGAACACGACGCCCGCTCACTCGACCCGCGCGCCGTCATCGTCGCCGGCCTGCTCGCGGGGCTCGCCTTCGTGCTCACCATCGTCGCCGTCGTGCGCCTGGTGGTCGGTTCATAAGGTATGGGAGAAGAAGGAGTAGGAACATGACGCAAACCTTCGAAAAGTACTTCGTCCCCGAGCCGTCGAAGTACCCCATCTTCGGCTCCATCGCGCTGCTGCTCTTCGGCAGCGGCGCTGCGATGTGGCTCAACGGCGTAAAAGTCGGGCCGTGGCTCTTCTTCCTCGGTATCGCCGTGCTCGTCTTCATGCTGTTCGGCTGGTTCGGCCAGGTCGTACGCGAATCCGAAGGCGGCAATTACGGCCGCAAGGTCGACCGCTCCTTCCGCTGGTCGATGGGCTGGTTCATCTTCTCCGAGGTGATGTTTTTCGCCGCCTTCTTCGGCGCGCTGTTCTACGCCCGCGTCCTCTCCGTGCCCTGGCTCGCGACCGGCGACACCATGGAACTGCTGTGGCAGGGCTTTGCCGGCGGCTGGCCCACCGCCGGCCCCGACAAGCCCGATCCCTTCACGCCGATGAGCGCCTGGGGCATCCCCGCGATCAACACCCTGATCCTGCTCAGCTCCGGCGCAACCCTCACCTGGGCGCACCACGGCCTGCGCCACGACCGGCGCGGCCAACTCAAGCTCGGCCTGCTCGTCACCATCCTGCTCGGCATCCTCTTCCTCGGTCTGCAGATCTACGAGTACCGCCACGCCTACGCCGAACTCAACCTGCGCCTCGATACCGGCATCTACGGCTCCACCTTCTATCTCCTGACCGGTTTCCACGGCATGCACGTCACCGTCGGCGCGATCATGCTCACCGTGATGCTCGGCCGCGCGATCGCCGGCCACTTCAGGCCGGACGACCACTTCGGCTTCGAGGCTGCCGCCTGGTACTGGCACTTCGTCGACGTCGTGTGGCTGCTCCTCTTCCTCGTCGTCTACCTGCTGTGAGCCGTCCGTCCGCATGAGCCTGCGCCGCAACGCCCGTCTCCATCCCGTGCCGCTCCTCGCGGGCGTCGCGCTCGCGCTGCTGACGCTGCAGCTGGGCAACTGGCAGACGCGCCGCGCCGCGGAGAAGGCCGAACTGCAGGCCGAATACCGTGCCGCAGCCGAGCATCCTGCCCAGCCCCTCGACTCGACCTCGCCTTCCGAGTGGCACCTCGTCGAACTCCGTGGCGAATGGCTCCCCGGGCGCAGCATCCTGATCGACAACCGCGTGCACCAGGGGCGCGCGGGCTACCACGTCTTCACGCCCCTGCAGCTCAAAGGGCAGGGGGGCGTCGTACTGGTCAATCGCGGCTGGATCGGGGCGGGCGGAGATCGCGCGAAGGCGCCCCCGCGGATCTCCAATCCGCCCGGCGAAACCGTCGTCGCCGGCCGCGTGCGTCATCCCGCGGAGAAGCCCTTCATGCTCGCCGCGGATTCGCCCTCGGGCATGGTGTGGCAGACACTCGACCTCGCGCGCTACCGCGCCGACACCCGTCTCGCGGTGGCGGACTTCTATGTGCAGCAGACCAGCCATGCCGACGACGGCCTGATCCGCGACTGGCCCGAACCCGACGCAGGCATCGATCGCCATCGCGGCTATGCCCTGCAGTGGTACGCGCTCGCCGTCCTCGCCACAGGCCTGACCCTGTGGTACCTGTGGAACGCATTCCGGAGGTCTCGCCATGACGAGCGCCAGCCTCTCTGAACTCCCGCCCGCAGCCGCCCGCACGCGCGCGGGGCGCCGTACGCTCTTGCTGCTCGCCTTGGTCTGCGTGCTCCCCGTCCTGGCGTCCTATTTCGCCTACTACGTGTGGCAGCCCGACGGCCGCAGCAACTACGGCGAGCTTCTCGTGCCGGCGCCCCTCGCCGCAGCGCGTCTCGCCGGCGTCGCCGGCCAGCCCGATTTCTCCGCTGCCGAGTTCGAGGGCCGCTGGACCCTGCTGTTCACGGCGCCCGGCGCCTGCGAGCGGCCCTGCGCCGAGGCGCTCTACCTGATGCGCCAGGTACGCCTCGCACAGGGCGAGGCGATGGGGCGCGTCGGCCGCCTGTGGCTCGTGACCGACGCAGCGGTGCCCGAGTCGGGAACGCTCGCCGCGCACGAGGGGTTGCGCGTGGCCCGCAGCGCGCCGGCCTGGCTCGCCCAGCTGCCCGGCGCCGAACGCGGGCGTCACGTCTATCTCGTCGATCCGCGCGGGCAAGTGATGATGCGTTTCCCCGAGAGCGCCGACCCGCGCCGCGTGATCAAGGACCTGCAGCGCCTGCTCAAGTACTCCGCGCTCGGACGGGGGCAAGTCGTCCATCCCGCAGGGTTGGGCGAGGAACGGGCCGCGCAATGACCGCCTACCGCCGCCTCATCCTCCTCGCACTCGCGCTCACGGCCGTCGTCGTCGTCTTCGGCGCCTACGTCCGCCTGTCCGATGCCGGCCTCGGCTGCCCCGACTGGCCGGGCTGCTACGGCCAGCTTAGTCCGCACCACGCCGCCGACGAGATCCTCGAGACCCACGCCGCCGACCCCCACGGCCCGGTCAGCCTTCCCAAGGCGTGGAAGGAAATGATCCACCGCTACCTCGCCGCCAGCCTCGGCCTGCTGATCCTCGCCATCGCCTTCCTCGCCTGGCGCCGCCGCGGCACTCCCGGCGTCGCCCCGCGACTCGCCGCGGCCCTGGTCGGCGTGGTGATCTTCCAGGGGCTGCTCGGCAAATGGACCGTCACGCTGCTCCTCAAGCCCGCCATCGTCACGGCCCACCTCCTCGGCGGACTCACGACGCTCGCGCTGCTCGCCTGGCTTGCCCTGCAGGCCCATGCATCGGCGCGCACCGAAGTTCCCCGCCGCTATCTTGCCCTCGCGCGTACCGCTTTCATCCTCCTCGCGCTGCAGATCGCGCTGGGCGGGTGGACCAGCACGAACTACGCCGCGCTCGCCTGTGCAGACTTCCCCTCCTGCCAGGGCAGCCTGTGGCCGGCGGCCGATTACGCGAACGCCTTCCATGTGCTGCGCGAGCTCGGCATGACCGCCGACGGCGATGCGCTCCCGCTCGCCGCGCTCACTGCGATCCACTGGTCCCATCGACTCGGCGCCGTGCTTGCGGGCGCCGCGCTGCTCGCGCTCGGCGGCGCCCTGCTGCGGCGCGCGGGGACGCGCCGTTTCGGCGCCGTCCTGCTGCTCGCGCTTGCCCTGCAACTCGCCCTTGGCATCGCCAACGTCCTGCTCGGCCTGCCGCTGTCGCTCGCCGTCGCCCACAACGCCGGAGCGGCGGTGCTGGTCATCGTGATGGTCTGGATCAATCATGGCCTGCGCGGGGCCCGTCTTCCCGCAACGGTCGCGCAGAGGAGGGTAGGCCATGCGGGCCGCGAAAACTCTTACGCCTGAAGCGCACGTTGCGTCTGCCCGTCTGCACGCCTTCTACGTGCTGACGAAACCGCGCGTGAATTCCCTGATCGTCTTCTGCGCGATCATCGGCATGTTCCTCGCCGTCCCGGACGGACTGCCTGCGCCCGCCATCGTCCTCGCGGCCACCGTCGGCATCGCCTGCGTCGCCGGCGCCGCTGCCGCGATGAACTGCCTCATCGAAGCCCATATCGACGCGCGCATGAGCCGCACCCGCGGGCGCCCGCTACCGCGCGGCGAACTCGGCCCGCGCGAAACGCTCGCCTTCGCCGGCGCCCTGGGCGGCAGCGGCCTCGTGATCCTGCACCAGCTCGTCAATCCGCTGACGATGTGGCTCACGCTCGCAACCTTCGTCGGCTACGCGGTCGTCTACACCATCTTCCTCAAGCCGCGCACGCCGCAGAATATCGTCATCGGCGGCGCCTCCGGCGCCATGCCCCCGGTGCTCGGCTGGGCCGCCGTCACCGGCGAGGTCAGCGCCGACGCGCTGCTCCTCTTCCTCATCATCTTCGCGTGGACCCCGCCGCACTTCTGGTCCCTCGCGCTCTACCGCAGCGCCGACTACGCGCGCGCCGGACTGCCCATGCTGCCGGTCACCCATGGCTCCGAGTTCACGCGCCTGTCGGTGCTGCTGTATACATGCATCCTCTTCGGTGTCACGCTGCTGCCGTTTGCGACCCGCATGAGCGGCGTCGCCTACCTCGCCGCCGCGATCCTGCTCGGCGGCTGCTTCCTCGGCCGCACATGGCGCCTGTACACGGACTACAGCGACACCCGCGCGCGCCGCACCTTCCGCTTCTCCATCCTCTATCTGTTCTTGCTCTTCGCGGCTTTGCTGGCGGATCATTACCTGCGTTACTGATCCCCACCATGTCCCGGTCCCAGGAAAGATGCTCCGCACCCTGATTGTCGCCGCAACACTCGCCGTCGCAACGCTCGCCGCCTGTTCCAACCCGTCCGCCACCACCGCGTTCCGCGCCACCGACATCACCGGTGCCGACTACGGCAAGGGGTTGGCGCTCTCCGATCACACCGGGGCCCTGCGCACGCTGGCCGATTTTCGCGGCAAGGTCGTCACCCTGTTCTTCGGCTACACGCAATGCCCGGACGTGTGCCCGACGAATCTCGCCACCATGGCCGAGGTCATGCGCCAGCTCGGGCCCGACGCCGAGCGCGTGCAGGTCCTGTTCGTCACGGTCGATCCCGAGCGCGACACCCTGCAACTGCTTGCCCAGTACATCCCGGTGTTCGATCCCCGCTTCCTCGCGCTGCGCGGCGATGCCGCGCAAACCACGGCGGTCGCCAAGGAGTTCAAGGTCTTCTACCAGAAGAGCGGCGACACTTCGGGTAGCAACTACACCGTCGATCACTCCACGGGAACCTATGTCTTCGATCCGGCCGGGCGCGTCCGTCTCTACGTGAAGCACGGTGAAACCGCCGACAACATCGCGGCGGATATCCGCAGCTTGCTTGCAGGGAAATAGGGCCTGCGGGGTAGCGCTGCCGGAGCGCAAGAAAGCTGCCCGAGTGCGGAACGGGCACTCTGTGGGAGCGGGACGACGAGCTCAGTGAGCGGGAGGAGAGGCGGTGTGGGAGCGGCTTCAGCCGCGAATCAGCGCCAATTCGCGGCTGAAGCCGCTCCCACCGGATCGCGGCGCAGCCCTCAGGCCGTGAGCAGCCCGCGCATCTTCTGCATCGCCTTCGCCTCGATCTGGCGGATGCGCTCGGCCGAAACCCCGTACTCCGCCGCAAGTTCGTGCAGGGTCGCGCTGTCGCCTTCCGACAACCAGCGTCGCTGCACGATGGTCCGGCTGCGCTCATCCAGGCTCGCGAGCGCTTCGTGCAGTCCGACGTCGTGCAGGTGCGCGAGTTCGGCCCGCTCCAGCACCTCCGAAGGCTCGGCGTGCGGGTCCGGCAGATAGGCGATCGGCGCAAAACGATCGTCATCGTCGTCGCTATCTCCTTCGAGCGGGATGTCACGCCCGGTCAGGCGCGTCTCCATCTCGACGACTTCCTCCGGCTTCACGCCCAGCTGCGTCGCCACTGCCTGGATTTCATCGCCGCTCAGCGTCGTTGAATCCTGCTTCAGGCTGCGCAGGTTGAAGAACAGCTTGCGCTGCGCCTTCGTCGTTGCGATCTTCACCAGCCGCCAGTTCTTCAGCACGTACTCGTGGATCTCGGCCTTGATCCAGTGGATCGCGAACGACACCAGCCGCACGCCGCGCGCGGGGTCGAAACGCTTCACCGCTTTCATCAGGCCGATATTGCCCTCCTGGATCAGGTCCGCGTGAGGCAGTCCATATCCCAGGTAGCCGCGCGCGATCGCCACGACCAGCCGCAGGTGCGACATCACCAGCCGCCGCGCCGCCTCCACGTCACCCTCGTCGCGCAGGCGCGTCGCCAATTCCACTTCCTCGCCTTCCGAAAGCATCGGAATGCGATTCACCGACTGGATGTACTGATCGATGCTGCCGACGGCAGACGGGACGGGGAAGGACAGGGCTTGGGTCATCTACGGAATTCCTCCATGCGCGTGATCTTAGCACTCAGCGAGTCAGAGTGCTAATGAAGGAAAAGAGTTCCCTTTGCACCGCGACCAACTATGCCGTCCACGTGAAAACTCCACGGCTATCTACCCGCGTCGGATTGTCTCGCGACGGAAAGTGGCGCCAGACAGGGCCTTTCGGCGGGTATTGATGCAAGTCGGGCAAGTACAGGTGGCTGCACGACCCGGCGCCTGTTGCACCCATGCAACAACTTTTATCCATTTGCCGTGTTCGGGGCGAACGATTCTTGCACCGCTGGCGGCGCGTTGAGCACAATCGTGGCAACTTCTCGCTTGAGAGGTAAGTCGGGCCGGGGTTGCGACCGCGGCTTCAGCTTCAATTAGAGGAGAAATACATGCAAAAGAAACTGATCGCCCTGGCCATCGCCGGCCTGGCGTCCGCTCCGGTTTTCGCGCAGACCAACGTCACCGTTTACGGCGTCGTTGATGCGACCGTCGAGTCGGTGAAGGCAAGCGGCGGCGATGTTCTGACCGAAATCGATCGTCGCACCCGCGTCACTTCGAACAGCTCGCTGATCGGCTTCCGTGGCACCGAAGACCTGGGCAACGGCCTGAAGGCCCTGTTCCAGGTCGAGAGCGGTTTCGCTGCTGACGGCACCGGCACCAGCAGCCTGGCCACCCGCGACACCTTCGTCGGTCTGACCGGCGGCTTCGGTACCCTGCAACTCGGCAAGCTGACCACCATCATGCGTGCCGCCGGCGCCAAGGTTGACTTCAACCCGGCCGCTACCGGCATCGGCTTCCAGGGCGCTGCCTACGGCACGATCGGCGGTATCAAGACCGGTATCGACGAGCGCATCAACAACGCCGTCGCCTACACGACCCCGGACTTCTCCGGCTTCAAGGCTCAACTGGCTTACTCGGCGGGCGAGAGCCGTGTGTCGCCGGACGTCAATGGCGGCGAAGGCATCAACTCGCAGTCGTACCAGCTGGCTGGCGCCTACGAGAACGGCCCGCTGTACGTTTCGGCCGGCTACGCTGTTGCGCAGGATCCCCAGGTGGTCGCTTCGGTTCTGGGTGGTTCGGCTTTCGGCATCAGCGACAAGCTGAAGGATGCCCGTATCGCCGCCAAGTACACCTTCCCGAGCAACACCAGCATCTCGGCGCTGTATGACCGCGCGACGTACGAGGCGTCGAGCGCTCTGGGTGACACCGATGTCAAGCGTAACGGCTGGATGGTCGGCGCTGAGCAGAAGTTCGGCGGCAACCAGGCTGTGTACCTGCAGTACGCTCGTTCGCAGGAACTGGACGGCGACGCATGCGACTTCGACGCCTGCGACAACACCGAGTTCTCGCAATGGACCCTCGGCTACACCTACAGCCTGAGCAAGCGCACGATGGTCAAGGCTTACTACACCCGCCTGAACAACGACAGCGCTTCGGCTGCTGACTTCTACCTGAGCGGCGTGAATGGCAGCTCCGGCCTGCTGAAGGCTGACGGTCAGGACGCTTCCGGCTTCGGCGTCGGCCTGCGTCACACCTTCTAATTCCGAGCCTCTCGGAATTGGTCAAAACGGGCGCTTCGGCGCCCGTTTTTTCGTTTGCGCTTCCCGTTTTCATGTGGGTGCGCGCGTTGCTGCGGTGCGGTGGTTTCCTTCGTTTTGGCGTATCCAAGGTCCGCTGCGTTCTTGCTGTTGCAACGATGCGACAGTTGTGTGACCGATCGATGCGCTTTCTCTTCCCTCGCTTGTTCGGCCTCCTATAATCCCCCGGTGCCTCCGCAGTGGCAGCGGACCCCTACCCGGGCTCCGGATCGGCCCTGTTGCGGAAAGCCGACAATCAATCCATTACAAGTGGGGAGTCGAATCAATGTTGAACGTCAAGACGCTGGCCATCGCGCTGGCTGCCATCGGTGTCGCAGGCGCCGCCCAAGCGCAATCCAACGTGACCATCTACGGCCGCGTGAATACCTCGCTGGAGCAGACCAAGGTCCAGGGCGAGAGTAGTGTTACTCAAATGGTCAATAACTCGTCGCGTATCGGCTTCCGCGGCAACGAGGATCTGGGCAATGGCCTGTCGGCGCTGTTCCAGGTCGAGAGCGGTTTCCGTTCTGACTCCGGCGGTGGCAGCCTGGCCAGCCGTGACACCTTTGTCGGCCTGAAGAGCAACCTGGGTACCGTCAAGCTGGGTTACATCACCAGCCCGCTGTATTACGCGACGCACGACTACCTGGGCATGCACAACCACGACACCGGCAACTCGTCGGATCCGTTCCTGTGGTATCAGGCGTTTGACCCGGACAACTTCTTCGTCCGCAACTCGGTCAGCTACGCCAGCCCGACCTTCGGCGGCGGCTTCACGTTCGAAGCGCAGTACTCGGCGCTGAACGAACAAGCGACCGACACTGCAACGCGCAACGACCGCCCGACGCATTACTCGGCTACGCTGAGCTACGACAATGGCCCGCTGCACGTCGGTTTCGGCTACGCGCAGACGAACCGCTTCTACAACTTCGACGACGGCAAGAGCAAGGACAGCATGCTGGTGCTGGCCGGCGTGTATGACTTCAAGGCGGTCGTGGTCGGCGCGCTCGCCGAGCGCAGCAAGTCGGAGAACGGCGGTCTTCAGGATCAGACTGGCCTCACGGGCGAGCAGGATCGCAACTACTACCGCGTCGCGGTGATGGTTCCGGTTGGTGCCAACGAGTTCCACGTGAACTATGGTGTCGCGCAGGACTGGAGCGACACCGACGACACCGGTGCCAAGCAGCTCACGCTGGCTTACAACTACAACCTGTCGAAGCGCACCAAGGTCTACGCCCAGTGGACCAAGATCGACAACGACAAGCAGAAGGTGTCGATCGACGACGGCGGCGCGTATGACGGCGGCGGCGCATACAGCTTCCTCGGCTCGGCCGCGGGGCTGGACAACACCTCCTTCGGTGTCGGCCTGCGCCACAACTTCTGATAGTTGCAGTTCTGCAAATGAAAACGGGCGCTTCGGCGCCCGTTTTTGTTTGCGGCTGGTCCGCCCATGTTGCGGCGGATGGTGCTGCATCTCAGCTTTCGTGTCGGCCCTGCAGCGAGTTCAGGACGGCGCGCTGTTCTGTCGGCGAGAGGAACAGTTGATACAGGTTTCGGCTGTTCGTTCGAGTGCTGCCGCCGTAGCGGAGCGCTTGTGTTTCGGCATGCGATAGCGGCAGGTGCATGAGGACGGCGGGGGCGCCGACGCGCGGGCAGGTGAGGTGCGGGCCTGCGACGCGGTAACCCAGGGTGCGGCGGTAGTAGGAGGTGTGCCGCGGGTGCACTTCGATGTAGCTGTCGGTCATCCCATGCATGAGGCGTGCGATGATGAAACCGAGGTGGAAGATGGCTGCCAGCGTCTCGGGCGTGCTGTGCTCGGGATCCATTGCGAGTCGCGTGACTTCGCACACTTGCCCGCCGCGGCTTCGCGCGGAGTCGATTTCCGTGCGGTAGAGCGTGTCCGCGAGAAGACCCTTGCCGAGGTCCATGCCAACCGTCAGGGTTCCGAACGGCCGATCGCCTCGGCAGGCCACCAGGGTCGTCTGGATCGGTTGTCCCGGGGAATCGTGTCCCTGGTAGGGCGTGAGTCCGCGCCACGAGTACATCCGGTGGATCAAGCGGTCGACGTCGGCGCGGAGCGGGCCGTGCGGCGGGACGATTCTCAGATGGTAGCCATTCCGCCGCAGGGCGAAATCGTGGTGCAGGATTTCTCCGCGGAAGCCGCGGCGGGCGTGCGCTGCTCCGCTCGGGCTGCGCACGCTCTGCTGGCGTGCTTCATGGCTGCTGGCAACACTATTCATCGCGTCCGTGCAGGTCCTGATAAGTCAATACTTGTGGGGAAACTATCCGTTCCAGGGTGTGAAAACTTTAACGGCGAGCCTGTTTAAGTGCTGTAAGCGGTTGTGTAATTGTTCCTGTTGGGACGTGCCCAAAGTCACCTAGCATGTGCAAAGGCTCGCTGTGCTTGTTCGACGCCGACGAACGTGGGAGGTATTCAGTCATGAATTTCGGTGCATCGAAGTTGGGGGCCCGGATCTGCAACCTGTGCGCGCTGTCGCTGTTCCTCGGGGTGCTGGCCGGTTGCGCAACATCCGCCCATCCGCCCGCCCCGGCCGGCGCGGCGGAAGCCGAATACAACTACGTGATCGGGCCGGGCGATTCGGTAAATATCGTGGTGTGGCGGAACCCGGAGCTTTCGATGTCCGTTCCGGTGCGCCCGGACGGGAAAATCACTACGCCGCTGGTCGAGGATCTGCCGGCGCTGGGCAAGGATGCCTCGACCCTGGCGCGCGATATCGAGAAGGCCCTGTCGAAGTTCATCCGCGAGCCGGTGGTCACCGTGATCGTGACGTCCTTCGTGGGGCCGTATAGCGAGCAGATCCGCATCGTCGGCGAGGCAGCAAACCCGCAGACGCTCCCGTATCAGCAGAAGATGACCCTGCTCGACGTGATGATCAAGGTGGGTGGCATCACCGAGTTTGCGGACGGCAACGCGGCGACGATCCTGCGCACGGCCGAGGGAAACAAGCAGTACAGCGTTCGCCTGAAGGATCTCGTGAAGCGGGGGGATGTGTCGGCCAACGTGGAGATGCGTCCGGGAGACGTTCTGATCATCCCGCAAAGCTGGTTCTGATCTGTTGCCGACTTCCCAGGTAACCGCGTGACTCCGGTCGCGGGAACTTACAGGTAGATCCATGGAAGAGCTTCTGACCCGGTTTTACGGCTACTTGCGTGGAATGTGGCGCTTCCGCTGGTGGGGGCTGGCCGTGACGTGGGTGGTGGGCGTCGTCGCGGGATTCGCTGTCTATTCGATCCCCGACCGCTTCGAGTCCTCTGCGCGTATCTATGTCGATACGCAGTCGGTCCTGCGGCCGCTGATGTCCGGCCTTGCCGTGCAGCCGAACGTCGATCAGCAGGTGGCGATCCTGAGCCGTACCTTGATCACGCGTCCGAACGTCGAGAAGCTGATCTCGATGGCCGATCTAGATATCACGACACGTACGCCCGCCGACCGTGAATCGCTGATCACGACCTTGATGAGCGACCTGGAGATCCGGGGTACGGGGCGGGACAACCTTTTTACGCTGGCCTATCGCGATCAGGTGCCCGAACGCGCACACCGGGTCGTGCAGGCACTGGTGTCGCTCTTCGTCGAGTCGGGGCTCGTCGGGAAGCAGCAGGACTCGAGTTCGGCCCGTCGCTTCATCGATGAGCAGATCGCAAACTACGAGGTGAAGCTGACCGAGGCCGAGAATCGGCTCAAAGATTTCCGTCTGCGCAACATGGCCCTGCTCGGGGATGGGGGGCGGGATTACGTTTCGCAGATCGCGGAGTTGATGAATCGCCTGAACGAGGCCCAGCTCGAGCTGAGGGAGGCGGAGAATTCGCGCAGTTCGCTCGAGCGGCAACTCGCGGTCGAGGACCCAATGCTGCGGACCGATCCGCCGGATCCGTCGATGGTATCGGTTCCGGAAGTCGACGCGCGCTTGGCGGTGCTGAGGAAGAATCTGGACGAGATGATGCTGCGTTACACGAACGAGCACCCGGACGTGGTCGGTGTCAGGCGGGTCATCGCGCAGCTCGAGGCCGAAAAGCAGCAGGAAATCGAATCGATGCGCAAGGCCGGGGGCGGGCAGGGAGCGGCACCCGGCGCCAATCCGGTGTTTCAGCAGATGAAGATGGCGCTCTCCGAGGCGGACGCGAAGGTGGCGTCACTTCGTGCCCGTCTCGCCGAGCTGAATTCGCGATTGGCTCAGTTGCGTTCGCAGCAGGAGCTGTTGCCGAAGATCGAGGCGGAGCAGACCCAGCTGAACCGGGACTATAACGTCCATCGGCAGAATTACGAGTCGCTCGTGCAGCGCCGTGAATCGGCCGCGATGTCGGTCGAGATGAGCGCACAGGGAGGGATTACCGAGTTCCGGGTGATCGATCCGCCTACCGTGCCGCGCACGCCGGCAGCGCCGAACCGGCTCCTGCTAATGCCGCTTGCAGGCTTCCTGGCCCTGGCGGCAGGCGTCGCGGTCACTTTCCTGATCGCGCAGTTCCGCCCAGCTTTCGTCGAACCGCGTGGTTTGCGCGAAGTAACCGGCCTTCCCGTTCTGGGGGTGATTTCGCTCTTGCCCGATCCCGCCAGGGAAAAGGTGGAACGGCGCCGGTTGATGATGTTCGGCGGAGGTCTCGCGAGTTTCGCCGTTGCGGTCGGGGCGATGACGGTGCTGCTCAAGTGGCTGCAGACGTGAGCCGCATCCGGGAGGTTGTTTCATGAGTCTGATCGAGAAGGCGGTCGAACGGCTGGATCAACTGAAGCGGGCAGAGCAGGGGCTTGCCGGTGGGGATGCGTCCGCCGCGGCGGGTCCCGTGCAGGAGCCTGATGCGGTTGCGCAGCCCGCCAGTGCCGCGGTAACGCGGGAGGCGGTTGCAGCGAGCCGGCGCGACGCCGGGGGCTCTCATGCAGATGGCGTCGGTCCGGCGCATGCCGTGGTCCTTGACCTCGCGCGGCTGAGCCGGATGGGCATGGTGACACCCGACCTGCCGCAGTCGGCAATCGCGGAAGAGTACCGGGTGGTGAAGCGGCCGTTGATACACAACGCCCAGGGGCGGGGGGCTGCGCCGGTCGAGAGCGGCAACCTGATCATGGTCACGAGCGCCTTGCCGGGCGAGGGCAAGTCGTTCACGGCGATGAACCTCGCGATGAGCATCGCAATGGAGCTCGACAACACTGTCTTGCTCGTGGATGCGGATTTCGCCCGTCCGTCGATCCTCCAGCGCCTGGGGCTTCCCCCGCGCAAGGGACTCATGGATGTGCTCGTGGGAGACGTCCCGGATCTTTCGGACGTGATGCTGCGCACGAACGTGGAGAAGCTGTCGATCCTGCCGGCGGGTATGACGCATCAGCGATCGACGGAATTGATCGCGTCGGATGCGATGACTCGCATGCTGGAGGAGATGGCTACCCGCTACGCGGAGCGCATCATCGTGTTCGACTCTCCCCCCCTGCTATCGACGACCGAGGCGCGGGTGCTCGCGTCGCACATGGGGCAGGTGGTGGTGGTGGTCGAGTCCGGGCGAACGACGCATGGTGCCGTCAAGCAGGCATTGGGCACGATCGAGAATTGCCCGGTGAAGCTCCTGGTCCTGAACAAGGCGACGGAGGGCGCGCGCGGTGGCCTTTACGGCTATGGATACGGATACGGCTACGGCTACAGATACGGGCGGAGTCATGGTTCCGATGCGCACCCGGATGCTGCGGCCTAAGTTGAAGCCTGTCGTCACGGCCTTCTGCGCCGGATTGGCGTTCGCGGCGATTTCCTTGCCCGGCGTGGCGAATGCCCAGAGCGTTGAGGTTCGGCCCTTCGTCAGCGCAACGGTGACGTACTCGGACAATGTCGGCGCCGATGCGCAGGGAGGCGACGGAGATCTGAGCCTGGAGGTGGCGCCAGGGGTATCCGTGTTGCGCAATAGCGGACGCTTCCGCGGAAACCTCAACGCGACGGTGCGCAATGTCGCGTACATGAGCGAAACGGACCGCAACGACTCCTTCCTGACGCTCAACGGGCATGGGCAGTTCGAAGCGGTGGAAAAGACCTTGTTCATCGACATGGACGCGTCGATGAGCCGGAATAACCGTTCGGCCTTCTTTGGCCGTGCCGCTGGCGATCCCCAAGATATTTCAAGCGACAACGCAACGCGAATGTTCGGTATCGGCCCCCGGCTCAACTTCAGGCTGGGGCCGGAGACGAGCGGTACGGCCAGTTACATGACGCGCTGGATGAGCGGGGGGGGCGGGCTGGATAACCGGCGCGACTCCGAGCTGAATGCGCAGGTCTCCAATCCGGTGCAGTTCGGGCGGGTGGGCTGGGGGCTGTCGTACAGTCGCTCGGAGAGCGACTCGGGGCGTGCCGGGACCACCGGGAGTTCCTCGGAAGAGACGATGCGGGGAACGCTGTATGTGACGGTGACGCCACAATTCCGCCTGCGCGGAATCGTGGGCCACGAGCGCAATGATTACGACACGGCCTCCGATGACAGTAGCTCGATCGTGGGGGGCGGCTTCGACTGGAATCCCACCGAGCGCACGACGATCTCGGGAACGACGGAGAAGCGTGTTTTCGGCCGTGGCTACGACTTCATGTTCAATCATCGCCATGCCTTGTCGAACTGGAACCTGTCGTATTCGCGGGATATTTCGTCCTCGCTCGAATTGCTGGGTGCCGATGTGTTTCGGGACCCGGAGTTTCGTCTGCTCTATGACGCCCTCGAGCGTGTGATTCCCGATCCCTTCCTGCGCGAGGCGGTCGTGCGTCGGCTGCTGGGCTATCCGGCGATCGGCCCGCGCGACCTGTTCCTGTCGAATGCGCGTTTCGTGACACGCAACCTGACCGGGAGCGTGTCGCTGATCGGCGTCCGCAACGTGCTGACCTTGTCGTTGCAGCAGTCCGAGCGCAGTCGTCTGGGGGCTGAGGTGACAGGAAACCCGCAGGACGATTTTGCGCGCTTCGACGATGTGAAGACGCGCTCTGCGACTGTTGCGCTGAGTCACCGGCTTGCACCACAGACCTCGCTCAGTGCGAGCTTGACGCGCTCACGCTCGACCGGAAGCGGGACGGATGGATCCGAGACGGAGCGGACGGCGTTCAGTCTGGCGCTGTCGAAGCAGCTCGGCCCGAACACCTCGGGTGGGCTGACTTACCGCTATCAACGCTCGGAAGGCTTGAGCGACTTCATCGAGAACGTGATCACGGCGACGATTTCGGTGAGCTTCTGAGCTGAACTTGCATGTACGAATCCTATTTCAGGCTGCGCGCGAAGCCCTTCCAGCTCAATCCCGATCCCGCCTTCTTCTTTGGCAGTCGCGGGCATCGGCGGGCGATGGCCTACCTGGAATACGGCCTGCACCAGAACGAGGGGTTCATCGTCGTGACCGGCGAGATCGGTGCGGGCAAGACGACGCTCGTGCGCAGCCTGCTCGAACGCCTCGATGCCGACAAGGTGGTCGCCGCGAATCTGGTGAACACGCAGGTCGACGAAAGCGACATCCTGCGCATGATCGCCGCAGCGTTCGGCGTCCCGAGCCGCAGCCTCGACAAGGCCGGCCTGCTGCTGGCGCTCGAGACCTATTTCGTTTCGCTGGCGGCGGCGGGCAAGCGCGCCTTGCTGATTGTCGACGAGGCGCAGAACCTGAGCCCGCATGCGGTGGAGGAGCTCAGGATGCTGTCGAACTTCCAGCTCGAAGACCACGCCCTGCTGCAGAGCTTCCTGGTCGGCCAGCCGGAGTTCCGCGACACCATGCAGGGGCCGCAGATGCAGCAGCTGCGCCAGCGGGTGATCGCGTCGTACCACCTGGGGCCGCTGGACGCGGCCGAGACGCGCGCCTATGTCGAGCACCGGCTTCGCCACGTCGGCTGGCAGAGCGACCCGAGCTTCGACGATGGCGCGTTCGCGCTCGTCTACGCCAATACGGGTGGCATTCCGCGCCGCATCAATTCGCTTTGCGACCGCCTGATGCTGGCGGCCTACATCGCCGAGCGACACACCATTGGCGAAGCCGATGTGCGCGAGGTGGTGAGCGAGTTGCAGGACGAGTTCGCTGCCCGGCGGCCAACCGGTGCAACCTTGGGCGGACTCAGCGGCAGTGCGCTTCCGTCTCTGGCCGCCGGTGCGATCGATCCGCGGAGCCTGCAGGTTCCGGGGGCGCTGGCCGATCGCGTGGCCGGAATGGCAGCGAATTTCGATGTGCAGCGCATCGAGGCGCGCATCGCGGGTCTGGAGCAGTCGATGGCGGCGACGCTGGACGTGCTGAATCAGCTGCTTCAGGCCGTCCGCCGCGACGATGGCGAGGGCGGGGCGCCCGATGGACGCTGACATTTCCCTTCGCCCCGTGATCTGCGTGGTCGGAGCGCGGCCGAATTACATGAAGATGGCGCCGATCATCCGCGCCTTCAGGGCGCATGCGCCCGCGGTGCCGGTGCTGCTCGTACACACGGGGCAGCATTACGACGTGGCGATGAATGATCGCCTGTTTGCGGATCTCGAACTGCCGCGGCCGGACGTGAATCTCGGGGTCGGTTCGGGCAGCCATGCGGTGCAGACGGCGGAGGTGATGAAGCGCTTCGAGCCGGTGATCGATGCCAATGGTGCCCGGGCGGTTCTTGTGGTCGGGGACGTGAATTCGACGCTGGCTTGCGCACTGGTCGCGTCGAAGCGGGGCGTCCCCGTCGTGCATGTGGAATCGGGCCTGCGCAGCTACGACCGGACGATGCCCGAGGAAATCAATCGCGTGCTGACCGACCAGATTTCCGACCTCCTGTACACGACCGAGCGCAGCGCGCACGCCAATCTCGTGCGCGAGGGCATCGCACCGCAGCGGGCCGTGTTCGTCGGCAACGTGATGATCGACAGCCTGCGTGCGAACCTGTCGAAGGCGCCGGCGGCGTCCGATTTGATCGCCGCGTCGGGGTTCGGGGGCGAGCGCTTGCGCGGGGGGTATGGCGTGGTCACCCTGCATCGCCCCTCCAACGTGGACCACCCCGATACGCTTGGGCCGATCGTCGATGCGTTGCGGAATATCAGTGCGCGCCTGCCGCTGGTGTTTGCGCTGCACCCGCGTACGCGTGCGAATCTCGAGCGTTTCGACATGCTGAACCGACTCGATGCGCAGGGCTTTCTGGTGCTGCCGCCGCAGGGCTATCTGGAGATGCTCGGCCTGATGGCGGGCGCGACGATGGTGCTCACCGATTCGGGCGGAATCCAGGAGGAGACCACCGCGCTGGGCGTGCCGTGTCTGACGATCCGGGAGAACACCGAGCGGCCGATCACGGTGGAGCAGGGCACGAACACCGTAGTGGGCATCGATCCTGCTGCATTGCGCGCGGCGGCTGACGCCGTGCTGGATGGTGGAGGCAAGCGCGGGCGCGTGCCGGAATACTGGGATGGCCGTGCCGCCGAGCGCATCGTCGCCCACCTTGCTGCATGGCTGCGCGAGCGCGAGTCGATGGGAGGCGTGTGACATGGACGAGCGAATCGTCAATGCGCTGACCATCGATGTCGAGGATTACTTCCATGTGTCCGCGCTCGCACCCCATTTTCCGCGCACGGAATGGGAACAGGTGCCGTGCAGGGTCGAGCGCAACGTGAATCAGATCCTGCAGTTGCTCGATGACCATGACGCACGGGCAACCTTCTTCGTGCTGGGCTGGGTTGCGGAGCGTTACCCCGAACTGGTCCGGCTGATCGTTTCGCAGGGCCATGAGATCGCCAGTCACGGCTATGAACACGAGCGTGCAAGCGCGCAGTCGTGCGATCGCTTTCTCGCCGACATCGTGCTTGCGAAGGCGGTGCTGGAGGACATTGGCGGCGAACGGGTGGCCGGCTACCGGGCGCCGAGCTTTTCCATCGGCAAGGCAAATCTGTGGGCGCACGACTGCATTGCCGAGGCGGGCTATGCCTACAGTTCCAGCGTCTATCCGGTGCATCACGACCATTACGGCATGCCGGACGCGCCGCGTTTTCCGTACCGCCTGGACTGCGGCCTGCTCGAGGTGCCGGTGACGACGATGCGCTGGATGGGCCGCAACTGGCCGGCCGGCGGCGGCGGCTTCTTCCGGCTGTTGCCGTATGCCGTGTCGCGCTGGCAGATTGCCCGCGTCAATCGCGAGGATGCCCAAGCGGCGATCTTCTACTTCCACCCTTGGGAGATCGATCCCGAGCAGCCGCGCGTGAACCGCGCGTCGATGAAGACGAGATTCCGTCATTACGTGAATCTCGAGCGCACCGAGGGGCGGCTGCGATGCCTCCTGCGTGATTTCGCCTGGGGGCGTGCCGACCGGGTTTTCGCGGATTTCTGAAGCGGCCGGGGAGGGCAATCGCGATGGACCGTCCCCCCTTGCTGGTCAGGCGACTGGACGAGGCCGACCGTCGGCGCTGGGATGCGTTCGTACACGCCTGCCCGGAGGCGACCTTCTTTCACCTGGCGGCCTGGCAGGACATCATGCGTGAGGTGTTCCGTCACCGGACGCATTTCCTGTATGCGGAACGGGCCGGCGAGATCGTCGCGATCCTGCCGTTGGCGGAGGTCAGGAGCCGCCTCTTCGGCCATGCGCTCGCGTCGCTGCCTTTCTGCGCCTACGGTGGCGCGGCGGGCGCAGCCGATGCGGTGGCCGCGCTGGAGACGCACGCCGACGAGCTGGCGCGGCGGCTGGGCGTGCAGCATCTGGAATACCGCAACCTGCATGCGCGGCACGCGGATTGGCCGCGCCAGGACTTGTATGTGACCTTCCGCAAGGAGATCGCGGCCGAGGACGAGGCCAACCTGTCGGCGATCCCCCGCAAGCAGCGCGCGATGGTGCGCAAGGGGATGCGCAACGGTCTGGTCGCGCGCATCGATGAGGATGTGGAGCGCTTCTTCCCGCTGTATGCCGGGAACGTGCTGCGCCATGGCACGCCCGCGCTGCCGAAGGCCTTTTTCGCGCGCTTGCTGCGGGAGTTCGGTCCGAACTGCGAGGTGCTGACGATCACCGACCCGGCGGGCAGGCCGATGTCGGGCGTGCTGAGCTTCTACTTCCGCAACGAGATCCTGCCCTATTACGCCGGCGATGCGCCGGCGGCGCGCGATCTGGCCGCGAACGACTTCAAGTATTGGGAGCTGATGCGGCGGGCTGTCGGCCGCGGGGCGACACTGTTCGATTACGGTCGCAGCAAGGTCGGTACCGGCCCCTACGGATTCAAGAAGAACTGGGGCTTCGAGCCGCAGCCGCTGGCTTACGAGTATCGCCTGTACAAGCGCGACGCGGTGCCGCAGAACAATCCGATGAATCCGAAGTATCGGGCGCTGATCGCGCTATGGCGACGGCTGCCCATCGGGGTGGCGAACGTGCTCGGACCGCACATCGTGCGCAACCTGGGGTGAGCATGGACGATCGCCCTCCGCTGCTGTACCTGGTGCATCGGATCCCTTACCCGCCCAACAAGGGCGACAAGCTGCGGTCCTTCCATATCCTGCGGCAACTCGCGCGAAACCATCGCGTCTATCTGGGGACCTTCGTCGATCGTGCCGAGGATGCGGCCCATGTCGACACGCTGCGCGAGTGGTGTGCGGACGTCTGTGCGATCCCGCTGTCGCCCGCGCGCGCGCGACTGGCCAGCCTGCGGGGGCTGCCGGGCGGCGAGGCGCTGAGCCTGCCCTACTACCGCAGCCGGCGCCTGCGCGACTGGGTCGATCGCACTGTTCGGACTCATGCAATCCGTCGTGCGGTGGCTTTCTCCGGACCGATGGCGCAATACCTCGACCACGCCGGCCTCGAGCGCCGGGTGGTGGATTTCTGCGATGTCGATTCGGCGAAATGGGCCGACTACGCGCGTGCCCGCAGCTGGCCGATGTCGTGGCTGTACCGGCGGGAAGGGGAGAAACTGCTGGCGTTCGAGCGCGGCGTGGCGGCCGCGACGGATGCCAGCATCTTCGTGACCGAAGCCGAGGCGGACCTCTTCCGGCGGGCGGCGCCGGAAACCGCTGGACGGGTCGTGGCGATGCCGAACGGGGTCGATGCCGGCTTCTTCACGCCCGATGCGGGCCATGCCGACCCGTATCCCGTCGGCGGGCCGGTCGTCGTGTTCACCGGGGCCATGGACTATTGGCCGAACGTCGACGCGGTCGTGTGGTTCGTGCAGGAAATCCTGCCCCTGCTGCAGCGTTCGTGCGCAGACTTGCGCTTCTACATCGTCGGCATGAATCCTGCACCGGCCGTTCTGGCGCTGGCCGGTCCCGCGGTGGTGGTGACCGGCAGCGTGCCCGACGTGCGGCCGTGGATCGGACATGCGCAGGTCGTGGCCGCGCCGCTGAGGATCGCGCGCGGCATCCAGAACAAGGTGCTCGAGGCGATGGCGATGGCGCGCCCGGTGGTGGTGTCGGCATCGTCGGCCACCGGTTTGGCGGGCGAGCCTGGACGGGACTTCGAGGTTGCTGCGACCGCCGGGGAGTTCGCCGCACGGATTTCCGGGCTGCTGGGTGACCCCGAGCGGGCGGCGCGGATGGGTGCATGCGCGCGCGCGCGCGTGCTGGCCTCGTACAGTTGGGAGGCGCACCTCGGCCGCCTGGATGCCTTGCTCGATGCGGCGAGCGGCCCGGCTATCGCGCTGCGAGGCCGGGGCGGGGGGGCTTCCGACGACGACCCGCGGCCACTGGTCGTGCATGTCGTGTATCGCTTTGATGTCGGCGGGCTGGAGAACGGGGTCGTCAATCTGATCAACCGGCTGCCGGTCAGCCGCTTCCGCCACGCCATCGTCGCGCTGACCGAGTGCGATCCGGCGTTCTGCAAGCGCATCGTGCACGACGACGTGCGTTTCATTTCCCTGCACAAGCCGCCGGGGCACGGGCTGAAGCTGTATCCCGCCCTGTTCCGCCTGTTCAGCGAACTGCGGCCGGCCGTGGTGCATACGCGCAACCTCGCCGCGCTGGAAGCCGTCGTGCCCGCGTGGGCCGCGGGAGTGCCGGTGCGGGTGCATGGCGAGCACGGCTGGGATGTGTCCGATCCCCATGGAACGCGGCGGCGTTTTCAGTGGATGCGCCGGCTGTATCGGCCGTTCGTGACCCATTACATACCGCTGTCCGACCATCTCCTGAGATATTTGAACGCGTCGGTCGGGGTGAGCGCGGCGCACATGACCCGCATCTGCAACGGGGTCGATACGCAGCGTTTCAGGCCGGGCGCGAGGGGACGGGAGGTGCTGGACGGATCGCCGTTCGAGGGCGACGAACTGTGCGTGATCGGCACGGTCGGCCGGCTCGAACCGATCAAGGACCCGCTGAACCTGCTGCGCGCGTTCGTGCACCTGCTCCGTCGGGCTCCGGAACTTGCCGGGCGCCTGCGCCTGATGTTCGTCGGCGACGGCTCCCTGCGGGCCGAGCTCGAGGCCGAGGTCGCCCGGGCTGGCGTGGGCGCTTGCGTGTGGCTGGTGGGAGAGCGGCGCGACGTACCGGAGGCGCTGCGGGCGATGGATGTGTTCGTGCTGCCGTCGCGTGCGGAAGGGATCTCCAACACCATCCTCGAGGCGATGGCCTGCGGGTTGCCGGTGATCGCGACGCGGGTGGGTGGAAATGCCGAGCTGGTGCTCGACGGCGAGACCGGGATACTGGTTCCGGCGTCGGACAGCGACGCACTCGCCGACGCGCTGGCGCGCTACGTCGGCGACGGCGGGATGTTGCGGCGGCACGGCGAAGCGGGGCGGCAGCGTGCGGTGGAGGAGTTCAGCATCGACGGCATGGTGGCCCGCTATGCGCAGCTGTATGAGTCCTTGTTGAGTGCGGCGGGGCGTGCGGTGCCGGCGACCTGAAGCGGGAGAAACGTGGATGTGCGGAATCGCCGGACTGTTCCACACGCGCGACAAGCGGGACTTTCCGCGCGATCTCGTGCAGCGCATGAACGACGTCCAGTTTCACCGCGGGCCGGATGAGGGGGGCGTGCATTTCGAGCCGGGCGTTGCACTCGCTCACCGGCGCCTGTCGATCATCGATCTTTCCACCGGCCAGCAGCCGCTCTTCAACGAGGACGGTTCCGTCGCCGTCGTGTTCAACGGCGAGATCTACAACTATCAGGAGCTCGTGCCCGAACTGGAGCGCTGCGGCCACCGTTTCCACACGCGCAGCGACACCGAGGTGATCGTGCATGCGTGGGAGGAGTGGGGCGAAGAGTGCGTGCGCCGCTTCCGCGGGATGTTTGCCTTCGGACTGTGGGATCGCACGCGCGAGACGCTGTTCCTCGCGCGTGACCGTCTGGGCGTGAAGCCGCTGCACTACGCGCTGCTGCCGGACGGAACGCTGGCTTTCGGATCCGAACTGAAGGTGCTGATGCAGCATCCGGCGCTGGACCGGCGCATCGACCCGTGCGCGGTCGAGGAGTACTTCGCGCTCGGCTACGTCGCGGAGCCGCGCACGATCTTCGTCGGCGCGCGCAAGCTCGGGCCTGCCGAGACGCTGACGGTCCGCCGCGGCGAGCCGGTGCCGGCGCCGAAAAGTTATTGGGACGTGCGATTCACGCTCGACAACCCGATCGGGCTGGCCGACGCGGCCGCCGAGCTGACCGAACGCCTGCGCGAGTCGGTCCGCCTGCGCCTGATCGCGGAAGTCCCGCTCGGCGCCTTCCTCTCCGGTGGCGTGGATTCGAGCGCCGTGGTGGCGACGATGGCCGGGTTGTCCAATGAGCCGGTCAACACGTGCTCGATCGCCTTCGATGACCCGGCCTTCGACGAGGCCGCCTTCGCGCAGCAGGTCGCTGCCCGCTATCGCACGAACCACTACGTCGAGACGGTGCAATCCGACGATTTCGACCTGATCGACAAGCTGGCCGTCCTGTACGACGAGCCCTATGCCGACAGCTCCGCGATTCCCACGTGGCGCGTGTGCCAGCTCGCGCGCAAGAAGGTCACCGTCGCGCTCTCGGGCGATGGCGGCGACGAGAGCTTCGGCGGCTATCGCCGCTACCGCCTGCACATGATGGAGGAAAAGTTGCGCGCGAGCCTGCCGCTGGGCGTGCGCCGACCGATGTTCGGCGTGCTCGGGCGGCTGTATCCGAAGGCGGACTGGGCGCCGCGCGTGCTGCGCGCGAAGACGACCTTCCAGGCGCTGGCGCGCGATTCGGTGCAGGCCTATTTCCATTCGGTGTCGATCCTGCGCGACGATCTGCGCCGCCAGCTCTACTCCAATGCCTTCAAGGCGCAGCTCGGCGGCTACAACGCGCTCGACGTATTCCGCCGCCACGCGGCGAACGCGGGAACGGACGATCCGCTGGCCCTCGTCCAGTACCTCGACCTGAAGACCTACCTCGTCGGCGACATCAATACCAAGGTCGATCGCGCGAGCATGGCGCATTCGCTCGAGGTGCGCGAGCCGCTGATGGATCACCCGCTGGTCGAATGGCTCGCGACGCTGCCCTCCGGCTTCAAGGTCAAGGGCAACGAGGGCAAGTACCTGTTCAAGAAGGCGATGGAGCCGCTGCTGCCCCACGAGGTGCTGTACCGGCCGAAGATGGGGTTCGCCGTGCCGCTCGCGCGCTGGTTCCGCGGACCGCTGAAGGCGCGGGTGAGGGAAGCGGTGCTGGGCGGCACGCTCGCATCGACGGGGCTCTTCAACGCCGACACCCTGCGCCACCTGGTCGATGCCCATCAGTCGGGCTCACGCGATTACAGCGCGCCGCTATGGACCCTGTTGATGTTCGAATCCTTCGTCCGCCACAGCGGTGCCCTCGCGGGGCAGTCCGAGGCGCCGAGAGTGGCGGTCTGAGTGGCGATCCTGGTGGCGACCTGAGCGATGAGAATCCTGCACGTCTTCGACCATTCGATCCCGCTGCACAGCGGTTACACCTTCCGCTCCGCGGCCATCCTGCGCGAGCAACGTGCGCTGGGCTGGGAAACCTTCCACCTGACTTCGCCGAAGCAGGGCGTGACGGCCGCGCTGGAGGAAGACGTCGACGGCCTGCGCTTCTTCCGCACGCCGCCCGTCTCCGGGGCGACCCCGGTGCTGCGCGAGACGGCCCTTATGCGCGCGTTGCGGGCGCGGATCGTCGAGGTTGCGAAGCAAGTGCTGCCGGAGGTGATTCACGCGCATTCGCCGGTGCTGAACGTGCTGCCGGCCCTGAGCGCCGGCCGTCGGCTGGGCATCCCCGTCGTCTATGAGATCCGGGCGTTCTGGGAGGATGCCGCGGTCGACCACGGGACCGCCCGCGAGCGGGGGCTGCGCTACCGCATGACGCATGCGCTGGAAACCTGGGCGATGAAGCGTGTCGATCACGTGTTCACGATCTGCGAGGGGTTGCGCGCCGACATCGTAGGACGCGGCATCGCGGCCGAGCGCGTCACCGTGATTCCCAATGCCGTCGATATCGAGTCCTTCCAGCTCTCGGGCGAACCCGATGCCGCACTGAAAGCACGCCTCGGGCTGGAGGGCAGGACGGTCGTCGGCTTCGTGGGCTCGTTCTACGCCTACGAAGGGCTGGACCTGCTGCTCGATGCGGTGCCCGCCCTGCTGCAACGCCTACCCGAGCTGTGCGTGCTGCTGGTCGGCGGCGGGCCGCAGGAGGCCGCTCTCAAGGCCCAGGCCGAAAGACTCGGGATCGCCGACCGCGTGATCTTCGCCGGTCGCGTGCCGCATGGTGAGGTGAGTCGCTACTACGACCTCATCGACCTGCTCGCCTACCCGCGTCACTCGATGCGCCTGACCGAACTGGTCACGCCGCTCAAGCCGCTCGAGGCCATGGCGCAGGGGCGGGTCTTCGTCGCCTCCGATGTCGGCGGACACAGGGAACTCGTGCGTGACGGAGTGACCGGCCGGCTGTTCCACGCGGGCAGTGCGCATGCTCTCGCCGACGTGGTCGTGGACATGCTGGGCAAGCGGGGTCTGTGGGGCGACTATCGGGCCGCAGGAAGGCGCTTCGTCGAGTCGGAGCGCAACTGGCGCAACAGCGTCGGGGCGTATCGAGCGCCCTATGCGCGGCTGGCGGGGGCAGCATGAGCGCCCCGGAAGACCAGGTGAGGCAGCAGGCCGGCGGCGTTTCCGTCGCGGAGCCCGCGGCCGGTCTTTCACGCGAGACGGTGATCCGGCTCGCAATGCTGGCGATCGCGCTCCTTGCCCTGCTCGGCACGTACCGCGAGACGCTCGCATCCATGATCGAGATCTGGAACCGGTCGGACACCTTCGCCCACGGCTACCTCGTCGCACCGATCGCATGCTGGCTGATCTGGCGCGAACGCGTGCAACTGCGCGGATTGCCACTGACTCCTTCGCCGGTCGGGCTGGCGGCCGCGGCGCTGGCCGGTTTCGCCTGGCTGCTCGGCGAACTCGCGAGCGTTGCGAGTGTGTCGCAATTCGCCTTCGTCGGCATGGTCGTCGCGCTGGTGTGGGCCGTCATGGGAACGCGGGTCGCGCGCGCGCTGGCCTTCCCGCTGGGTTTCCTGTTCTTCCTCGTGCCTTTTGGCGAGTTCCTGTTCCCGGCGATGATGGACCGCACCACGGATTTCATCATCTGGGGTTTGCGCGCCTCGGGCGTTCCGGTTTACGCGGAAGGCCGCAGCCTGGTGATTCCGTCCGGTCACTGGGAGGTCGTCGAAGGCTGCAGCGGCGTGCGTTACCTGATCGCGTCGGTCGTGGTCGGCAGCCTGTATGCCCATCTCACCTATCGGTCGCTGTCGCGGCGCAGCGTCTTCGTCGCATTCTCGGTGGTGCTGCCGGTGTTCGCGAACTGGCTGCGCGCCTACGGCATCGTGCTGGTCGCGCACCTCACCGACAACCGCGTCGCGGCCGGCGTCGATCATCTGATCTACGGCTGGGTGTTCTTCGGTCTCGTGATGATGATGCTGTTCTGGGTGGGCGCCCGCTGGCGCGAGGATGACGTCCCCCGCGCCCCGGCACGAGACGCGGCCGTATCTCGTGTGCCGACGCGCCCGGGCATGCCCAGGGGCGCCATTGCAGCCGGCGTCGCAGCGATCGTCGCCGTGTTGATTTGGCAAGCTGTGCTGGCGGGGCTCGATGCCCAGGGGCGGCGGGGCTCGGTCACGCTTGCCGGGCTGAATGCCGGTGAGGGGTGGGAGCGGGTCGCGGACACGCGCCTGCCGGACTGGAAGCCGCATTTCTTCGGCATGCGCCGCGAGCTGCGCGAAATCTGGTCGAACGGCGGGCCGCCCGTGGGGTTGTACTTGGCGTATTACCGGGGCCAGGTGCCCGGCGAGGAACTGGTGAACTCCGAGAACCGCGTCCTCAAGCACAAGGACCGCCAGTGGACCATGACGGCCGAAGGGGCGCATGCGACGCAGATCGGCGCCGAGGCCGCGTCGGTTCGGAGCACGGAGATCGCCAATGCCGCGTCGGGACGCCTGCTGGTGTGGCACTGGTACTGGATCGACGGCCGCTGGACCACGAGCGACTACGTGGCCAAGCTCTACCAGACGCTCGCGCAGTTGCGCGGCCGCGGAGACGATTCCGTCGCCGTGATGCTGTACACCCCGGTGGGCGAAGGGGCGCGTGGCGCGGCCGAAGCCGTGCTCGCGGACTTCCTGCGCGTGCGCGGCGGCGAACTGTCCGCGGCCCTGGCGCGGGCAAGGGAGCGCTAGCATGAACTGGGCGGGCAAGCGCATCGCACTGATCGGCCCGCTGCCTCCGCCGGCCGGCGGCATGGCGAACCAGACCCGGCAACTCGCCGAACTGCTGGGCGGAGAGGGGCTGGACGTGGATCTCGTCCAGACCAACGCGCCGTACTGCCCGCAATGGATCGGCCATTTCCGGGGCGTGCGGGCTGGGTTTCGCCTGATGCCCTATCTGCTGCGTCTGTGGGCTGCCGCGGGGCGGGCGGACGTGATGCACGTGATGGCCAATTCGGGCTGGTCCTGGCACCTCTTCGCGGCGCCTGCAGTGTGGATCGCCCATCTGCGCCGGGTTCCCGTGGTGGTGAACTATCGTGGCGGGGAGGCCGACGACTTTCTTGCGCGATCTGCGCGCTGGGTGTGCCCGACGCTGCGCCGGGCGGCGGGCGTTCTGGTCCCGTCCGGCTTTCTCCGCGACGTGTTCTTGCGTCATGGCGTCGAGAGCCGCATCGTGCCGAATGTCGTCGATGTTGCCCGCTTCCATGCCGACGCGCGTCCGCGCTGCGCGGGCGATGCGCCCCATGTCGTGGTTGCCCGCAACCTCGAACCGATCTACGGAATTTCCACCGCGCTGGAGGCCTTCGCGCAGATCCGCGCGGCATGTCCGCGTGCGCGCATGTCGGTCGCCGGTACGGGGCCGCAGGCGGACGAACTGATCGCCCGTGCTGCTGCGTTGGGACTCGACGGCAGCGTCCGCTTCACCGGACGACTCGAGCGCGACGAGATGGCGGCCCTCTACCGCGACGCCGATGTCGTCCTGAACCCCGCCCGCGTCGACAATATGCCGAACTCCGTGCTCGAGGCGCTTGCAAGCGGCGTGCCCGTCGTGAGCACGGACGTGGGGGGCGTGCCGTACATCGTAGAGAATGGCCGCAGCGCCCTGCTGGTGCCGCGCGACGACGCCGCCGCGATGGCCGCCGCCGTCCTGCATCTCGTGCGTTCGCCCGAACTCGGTGCGCGTCTGGTCGAAGGCGGTTTGCACGAAGTGCGCCGCTACACGTGGGCCGAGGTGCGGCATACGCTGTTCTCCGCCTATGAGGCCGCGCTTCGCGGCGCCGTTGCACCGGCGGGTGCGCGGTGAAGGAGGGGGCAATGACCGGGCTCTACACGCGCTGTGTCGCCAACGTCCTCTTCCCGCTGCAGGAGCGACTCAAGCATCACGACACCGTGCGCGTGCGGCGTGCGCTGGAAGCCAGCCAGTGGTGGTCGCGCACCGATCTCGAGGCGCTGCAACTGCAACGTCTGCGCGCGTTGTTGCTGCGTGCCGCGCGGGACGTTCCCTACTACCGCGAACTCTTTCAAAGCATCGGTTTCGATGCTGCCCAAGTCATCGGCCTGGACGCGCTGCGCCGCCTTCCCTTCCTCACCAAGGCCCTGATCCGGAACAACATCGAGGCGCTCAAGTCCGAGCGGGCCGAAGGCCTCGCTCGCTTCAACACAGGGGGATCGAGCGGCGAGCCGCTCGTGTTCTTCATCGGCCGAGAGCGCGTCGGCCACGACGTCGCGGCCAAATGGCGCGCGACCCGGTGGTGGGGGGTGAATATCGGCGATCCGGAGATCGTCGTGTGGGGCTCGCCGATCGAACTGAGCGCGCAGGACCGTCTGCGCCACTGGCGCGACGCCGTGATGCGCACCGAATTGCTGCCGGCATTCGAGATGTCGGAGGCGAGGCTCGACGAATTCCTCGCGCGCATCCGCCGGCGTCGACCGCGGATGCTCTTCGGCTATCCGTCGGCGCTCTCCCTCATCGGTTCGCGCGCCGAGAAGACCGGCGTGCGCATGGACGACCTCGGCATTCGGGTCGCGTTCTGCACTTCCGAACGCCTCTACGAACATCAGCGCAATACCATCGAACGCGTGTTCGGGTGTCCGGTCGCCAACGGTTACGGCGCGCGCGACGCCGGCTTCATTGCGCATCAGTGCCCGTCCGGCGGCATGCACATC
Source organism: Aromatoleum evansii (assembly GCF_045689615.1). NCBI lineage: Bacteria > Pseudomonadati > Pseudomonadota > Betaproteobacteria > Rhodocyclales > Rhodocyclaceae > Aromatoleum > Aromatoleum evansii. Next base: position 4,380,750 of record NZ_CP141259.1, on the reverse strand, counting down.
ACCGCCGAGGACGTCATCGTCGAGATCGTCGATGGCCGCGGGCAGCCGGTGCCCCCTGGCGATAGCGGGGAGATCGTCGTGACGCACCTTGCGACCGGCGAATTCCCCTTCATCCGCTACCGTACCGGCGACGTTGCCGCGCTCGATCCGTCGCCGTGCAGATGCGGCCGCGGTCTGCCGCTGCTCAAGGATATCCAGGGACGTGCGACCGACTTCGTCGTCGCGCAGGACGGCACGGTGATGCATGGTCTCGCCCTCATCTACATCCTGCGCGATCTGCCCGAGGTCGCCGCATTCCGCATCGTGCAGGAGAGCCTCGAGCTCACGAGGGTCGAACTCGTGCCCGGCCCCGGATATGGTCCGCCGATCGCATCGGCCATCGAGCGCGGTCTGATGGCGCGTCTGGGCGCCGGGGTGAGGATTCAGATCGAGCCGCGCGACGAGATCCTGCCCGAGAAGTCGGGCAAGTATCGCTACGTGATGAGTCGGGTGGACGTTCGGGAGGGAGCGCTGTGCGCGACATAGCCGTCACGCTGGCCGTCTTCGGCACGCTGCCCTTCATCCTGAGGCGGCCGTGGATCGGCATCCTCGTGTGGACCTGGCTCGGCTTCATGAATCCTCACCGCATGGCTTGGGGATTCAGCATGTCGATGCCCTTTGCACAGATCGTGGCGATCACCACGTTCGTCGGCATGATGCTCTCCAGCGAGCCCAAGCGCATCCCGTGGGAGCGCGAAACTAAGGTGCTGCTCGCATTTGTCGCCTGGATGACGGTGACGACGATCTTCGCCGTCTATCCCAGTCTCGCTTGGGAGCAGTTCGAAAAGGTCATCAAGATCCAGCTGATGATCATCGTCGCGATGGTCCTCATCAACACGCCCGAACGGCTCAAGGCCCTCGTGTGGACGATCGCGCTGTCGCTCGCGTTCTATGGCGTGAAGGGGGGTATCTTCACGATCATGAAGGGGGGCGTGCATCGTGTGCAGGGGCCTCCGGGTACCTTCATCGAAGGCAACAACGAACTCGGCTTGGCACTGGCGATGACGGTGCCGCTGTTGTATTTCCTCGCCCGCGGCTCGACGCATCGCTGGATACGGCCTGCTGTGTACGCAGCGACCGTACTCACGGCGCTGGCGGCGATCGGCACGCAATCGCGTGGCGCCCTGGTCGGCATGGCCGTCATGGGGACCGTGTTTTGGCTCAAGGCGCGTCACAAGTTCCTGGTGTTGTTGCTTGGCGCGTTTGCGATCCTGATGGTGTGGGCGATCATGCCAGAGGCTTGGTACCAGCGCATGGCCACGATCAACACGTATCAAGAGGACGCCTCTGCAATGGGGCGGATCAACGCTTGGTGGATGGCCTTCAACCTCGCATGCGACCGGCTTTTTGGCGGGGGGTTTGAGACGTTTCGCTACGAGATGTTCCATCTTTACGCGCCCGATCCGACGGACGCTCGAGACGTCCATAGCATCTATTTTGAGGTTTTGGGGGAGCACGGCTTCGTCGGCCTCTTCCTTTTCCTCTTGCTAGCAGTATTCACTTGGCGATCTGCCTCCATAGTGCGGCGAGCGTTCAAGGATCATGGCACGCTAGAGTGGATGAGCGAGCTCATGGCTATGGTGCAGGTCAGCCTTGTCGCCTATCTTGCCGCTGGCGCTTTCCTCGGCATGGCGTACTTCGACTACTACTACAATCTGATCCTGATCGTGGTGGTCGCGCGGGTGATCATGCGTGAGGCGGAAGCGGGCGCGCGGCAACGTGCCGCGGTCGCGCCTGCGCCCGCCAATGCATCAGGGATGAGCGAGAGGTTCAGGCGCCAGCCCGAGCGCCATTCCGTGCCAGCCAGAGCTCCAGCTGGGTCAGTACCCAGATCATGACGCCGAAATAACTCGCGTGCCCCGCAGAATGTTCCTGCCACAGTTTCTGCAGATAGGACGGCCGCACGACGCCACGCCGTGCGAGGCTGTCCAGCGCGGCCTTCGCCTCGGTGCGCAGGGGGCCGTCCGTGGCGAGCCACAGTCCGAAGGGCAGACCGAAGCCGTGCTTCGACTTGGCGATCGTCTCGCGGGGCAGAAAGTCGCGCAGGGCGTGCTTGAAGAACACGCGCAGATGCGGCCCGCTCACCTTCTGGCGGGCGGAGAGCGTGCCCGAAAAGGCGATCAGATCCTCGTCGAGGAAGGGAAATCGGACTTCGACCCCCGCGGCCTCGCACATGCGCGACACTTTGCGCAAATCGTTGTCGGCCAGCGTGATCTTGTGATCGAGGTGCATCATGCGGTCGACCGCTTCGGGCGAGTCCGAGCGGAAATACGCCTCGCGCATCAGCATGAGCGGGCGCTCCGGGTCGATTCCGGCAATGAACTCTGGTTCAAAGATATCCGCGAGCGCATCGCGGTGCAGGAAGTTGTACGTTTCGAGCCGGTCGGGCAGTGGGACCGTCGCCTGGCGGATATAGCTTTGCGCCTTGCGCACCGGCAGCAGCGCCGAACCGAGCGGGAAGCCGAACACCAGCGGCTCGAGCACGCGGCGCAGGGGGGACGGAATGGACTGGTAGTGCTCGAACACGCCCTGCTTGGCGTAGCGTGCATTGCCGCCGAAGAATTCATCGCCGCCGTCGCCGGCGAGCATCGCGCCGATGCCCTGCTCGCGGGCAATGCGTGCGCAGAAGTAGGTCGGCACGGCCGAGGCATTGCCGAAGGGCTCGTCGTAGGCCCCGGCGATGAGCGGCAACGCCTCGGCGACGTGTTCCGGCGTAACGTAGAACTCGGTCGCATCCGCTCCGAAGTGGCGTGCGGTGATGCGCGCGTAATCCAGTTCGTCGAAGCCCTCGGCATCGAAGCCGATCGAAAAGGTGCGTGGCGCCTTGCCGCTGATCTCCCCCAGCAGGCCGGTGACGGTCGAGCTGTCGGTGCCGCCGGAGAGGAAGGCGCCGGCCGGGGCGTCGTCGAGTTGCCGAGCCACGGACTGGTGCAGCAGCTCGCGGAAAGTCCGCTCCTGGCCTTGCTCGTCTGCCCCCCGCGTTGCCCCGAATTTCAGCGACCAGTAGAAGTCGCGCCGTGCACCGCCGGCGGTGACGGCCAGCCGCTGGGCCGGCAACAGCTTCTCGACGCCCTCGAACGCCGTGTCCGGGCTCGGCACCATGTGGCAGTACAGGTACTCGAACAGCGCCTGACGGCTCAGCCCGGCACGAACCGCCGGATGTGCGGCGACCGCGCGGGCACTCGTGGAAAAGACGAGCAGCGGGCCGACGCGGGCGAAACACAGCCGCTCGATGCCGGTGCGGTCCACTGCGAGCAGGGCGGCCCCCGCGCGCAGGTCGATCAGCACGAGCGCGAAGCTGCCCTGCAGGTCCTCGAAAACGCGTTCGCCGACCAATGCATGGCGGCGCAACGCGGCCGCAGCATGTCCGTGCTCCCGCGCGTCCGCGGCGGTCCCCGTGTGGCTCCAGCGCGGTCGGCCGATCAGGATCGCGGCGCGTCCCGCGTCAGCGTCCTGTGCGACAAAGCTCGCAGCCGGCCCGGTTCCAACGCGGCCCGCATTGCTCAATTCGAGACGATGCGCTGGTGGGAGGGCCTCGTCCGCGGCAAACATCGCATCGAGCGCGTCCGGAGCCGTTTCGCTCCCGCCCGAGAGATTCACCCACCCGCACAGGATTCGTCGCATGTTCATGAGCTTGCCGTCGTCCGCTTGATCGGGGCAGCGGCCATGTTAGCGAAAGCCGAGCCGGACGAATGCCGCAGAGGTCACGCTCGCGCGCAGGTTCGACGCGCCGCCTCGTGTTGCGCTCCCGGTTTCGGCGCATGCCTGATGCCGTGCACGGACTGCCGGTCATGGGCTTCGCGCTGACCGTCATCCTCGCCTGGTTCGGCTTTGCCGCCCTTGCGCTGGCGGTCCTGCATGGGCGCGCGCTCGCGGCGATGTGGCGCGAGCCCGTACTCGTCCGCCCCGTCCTGATCGTCGAAAGCGATGACTGGGGGCCAGGGCCGCGGGGCGATGCCGCAGTCCTGCGCGAGATCGCAGAAACGCTGAGCGCGGTGCGCGACCGCGATGGGCGGCCCGCAGTGATGACCCTTGGCGTCGTCGGCGGCATACCCGATGTCGACGCCATGCGTGCCGCGGGTTTCGCCAAGCATGTGCGTTGCTCGCTCCTCGCGCCCGATTTTGCGCCGGTCCTTGCTGCAATGGGCGACGGGTGTCGCGCGGGCGTCTTCGCAGTCCAGCGGCACGGACTGGAACACTACTGGCCCGCGGCCCTTCTGGCGCGTTTGCATGCGGAAAACGGGTCGAATTCGGAAGCGCTGCGGCGCTGGCTCGAAGACGGCGGGCTGCGCAGCGAAGCGCTCCCGCCGCCGCTGCAAAGCCGATGGGTCGATTGCGCCAGCCTGCCGAGTGTTCCCCTCGACCCTGTTGCCGTCGACCACGCGGTGCGCGAGGAGTCCGACCTGTTGCAACAACTCTTCGGCTGTGCGCCCGAGGTTGCAGTGCCGAACACCTTCGTGTGGAACGACAGCACCGAGCGGGCGTGGGCGGCGCACGGCGTGCGCACGGTGGTCACGCCCGGCTGGCGCTACGAAGGGCGCGACGCAGCCGGTCGGCTCCTGCCGCCCGCGCGCCGCATCCGCAATGGGGAAAGCGGGCAGGGCGGCATCATCTACGTGGTGCGCGACGCCTACTTCGAACCGCTGCGCGGTCATCGCGCCGAAGACGTGGCCGCGGCGCTGGCGCGCAAATGTGCCGAGGGCCGTCCCTTGCTGCTCGAAACGCACCGCGAGAACTTCATCGGTCCGCAGCCCGCGCGCGCCGCGGCAGTTGCCGAGCTCCGCCGCACGCTGGGCATGGCACTGTCGATGAGACCGGATCTGTGCTTCACGACCACCGCGGAGCTGGCGACGATCCTGCGCGACCCGGCATCGCCGCTCCGGGCGCAGCGATGGAAAGCGCGGCTCGCCGCGTGGTTCGTGCGCCTTCGCAACGAGCCGGACCTGACGAGGCTCCTCAAGTACAGCGGCTTGGCTGCGCTGTTGGGCGCGGCAGCTTATTTGCTCGGCGACGTGACATACCGACGCTCGGCCCGCGCAGGCCGTTGCTAGACTTTTTCGGGATTCCGCCTGGATGTGAAGACCGATGAAGCAGGGCTACCTCGTCATCACCGAACTCTTCCTGCCGACCAAGGGCGGGACCGCCGTGTGGTTCGACGAGGTCTACCGGCGCCTGGGCGGCAAGGAAATCGCGATCGTCACGGCCGCGGTGCCGGGCGGTGATGCGCACGATACCGGCCATCCGAACTCCGTCCATCGCGTCAGCCTGCGCCGTGTGCCGTGGCTGCGGCCCGAATCCCTCGGCATGTACGTGCGCCTGCTTGCGAAGTCCCTGGCGCTGTCGCTCGAGCAGCGGTTCTGTGCGGTCCATGCCGGGCGCGCGCTGCCCGAAGGGCTCGTCGCCTGGATCGTCGGCCGGCTCTCCAGGCGCGCCGTCACCGTGTATGCGCACGGCGAAGAACTCACCGGTTGGGGGCGCGGGAACAAATTCCGGGTCATGCGCTTCGTGCTGCGCCATGCCGATCATGTCATCGCCAACAGCGATTTCACCTTCGAAGTGCTGGTCGGCATGGGCGTCCCGCGCGACCGCATCGTCATCATCAACCCCGGCGTCGATGTCGTGCGCTTCAGACCGGGACTGCCGTGCCAGGACTTGCGCGACAGCCTGCAACTGGGACCCGGCGCCCGGCTGCTGCTGTCGGTCGGACGGCTGAACCGGCGCAAGGGGTTCGATACGGTGATCCGCTGCCTGCCCGAACTGATCGCCGGCGGGCATGACGTGCATTACGCCATCGTCGGCATCGGCGAGGATCGCTCCTACCTCGAAGCGCTCGCGCACGAGACGGGCGTGGCCGAGCGCGTGCATCTCCTCGGGCACGTCCCGATGGACGACCTGCCGCGCTGGTACAACGCCTGCGACCTCTTCGTGCTCGTCAATCGCGACATCGACGGCGACACGGAAGGATTCGGCCTCGTGTTCCTCGAGGCGGCCGCCTGCGGCAAGGTGTCCGTCGCAGGGACCGCGGGGGGTACCGGCGCGGCGGTGCTCGATGGCGTCACCGGGTTGCGCGTCGATGGCTGCGACGAACGCGCCATTGTTGCGGTGATCGGTCGCTTGTTCTGCGACGCGCAGTTGGCCGAGCACCTGGCTTCGCATGCGCTCGTCCGCGTGCGGCAGGAACTGAATTGGGATGCCGTGGCCGATCGGACCCGTGGGCTCTTGCCGGTGGCAACGGATGTGTAATGGTGCTGTCACATGGAGACCCCCGCGTACCGCATGTGCCGTACTCAACATCTAGAACCGTGCGGGACTGTCCTGCTGTTCCGGGCACGAGTTAGGCGTCATTAACTTTCAGGGTAAACCGGTATGAAGTATCTTTTCCTAAATACGTCCCTGGCGATGTTGCTGTTTGGTCTGATGTGCGGGAAAAGTCAGGCAGTCGAAGCTTTCGCTGCAACACCGCAAGAGGTGTCTTTGTGTTCTGCCCTTGTTTTCGGAGGGAGGGACAGGGGATACATGGAAAGTCTCGAGCCAGAGGCCGGTTGGGGGCATACTCATCATTGGTGTGATTGTGTGCGGTTCCGCTACCGTGCCATCCGAAGTATTGGTGACAAGAGTTCATTTAACTACAACACGGGACAAGCGCTTCAAGGCTGCGACTACGTCATTCGTGCAGTACCGTCGGGATCCCGGATCTTGCCGAAGGTGCATGTCGACAAGGGACTCGTTCTGAAACTGCGGGGTGAGACGCGAGTTGCGGCACAAGAATTTCAGCGTGCGCTCTCCCTTGATCCGAGTGAGGCCAAAGCGTATAGCGAACTATCGTTGCTCCAGGAGGAAAGCGGGCAGCGGACTGCGGCCCGTGATACGGTAGCGCTCGGCCTGCAGCACAACCCAGAATCCAAGCTGCTGCGGAAGCGCTATCTCGAATTGGGGGGGAAGGAGCCCTTCCCCGAGCCGCCTGCCCGCGATGTGCAGGCCCCGGTTCCGCCGACGGCTCCACCTGACAGCTCAGGCGAACCCGCGTTGCCTGAGCCCCTCAATCTCGACCTGCAGGAACCGGTCATTGCCGTGGATGCCCAGTCGGAGTCGGCGGCCGAGGCCGGGTCTCAATCGGCGGAGAATGGGAAGGCCGTGACCGATGCAAACGCTCGCTCCTGCCGTTTCTGCCCGCCCGAAGAAATCCAGCGCCGCTGGATCGAGTCCTTCAAGACAGGTCAGGAGAAAAAGCCGGAATAGAGATCGCGGTGGGGGCTGCCGTCGTCCGCAGATGGCGCCGCGCAACCGGATCGCGCTCGATCCAGCTCTGCAGCTCCTGCCACAGCCGTGCGACCAATTCGGGGTGTTCCGCCGACAAATCGCGCGTGCAGTCGGCATCGGTATCCAGATCGAACAAGGTGAGTCGCATCCCGCTCTCCAGTGGCTGATAGACTAGCTTCCATCGCCCGTCGCGCATCATGCGGTCCTTGGCGATCACCACGAGTTCCTTGAATTCGTCCTTGATCGACAGCGACCCGCTGGCCTCGTTAGGGATGTCCAGAAGCTCCAGCAGTTCCGGGTAGTTCAGGTGGTCGTGGGGCAGGCCGGGTACGCGGGCGATCCAGATGCCGGTCTCGTTGAATCCTTTCAGATGCAACTCGCGGTGCGGATCCTGCATCGTTGCCGTGAGCGACACGCCGTCACAGCGCACCGACGGCGCGGCGAGCAGGTCGAGGAGGGTGGGCAGCACGTCGATCGAGCGGACCACCTGATCGACCCTTACGGGGTGGTTCATCCGCGGATCCGCGACCACCAGCGGCACGCGCGCGCTGAAGTCGCCCACGGCCGAATTGCCCTGCCCCCAGGTGTCGTGCTCGAAGAACTCCATGCCGTGGTCGCTGTACAGCACGACGATGGTGTTCTCCGCAAGCCCCGTTGCGGCCAGATGGTTCATGAGCTTCCCGACTTCGTCGTCGAATTGCGACACGCAACCGTCGTACAGCGCGAGGATCTGGTCGAGGTCGAATTCCTCGCGCGGTTCGCCCTGCCGCCGGATGATCTCGAAGGGGTCGGTCAGGCGCGCCATGGCGAACTTCGATGCCCCCGAATAATCGGGGTCCGCATGGCGCAGGTAGTACGGGTACTCCGAGGCGAACGGAGGGTGGGTCGTTGAATAGAAGACGTTGAGCAGGAACGGTTCGGACGTGCTCGCGAGCCGGGAAATCAGCCGGCGGGTGCGCTGTCCGAGCTGGGTCGTCTGCGGTGCGCCGCTCAGGTAATGGACTTCGGGCAGCAACAGACGGCCGACGCGGTTGTGCAGGAACAGCGACAGGAACAGGCGGATGTCCTTCGGGCCCTGGCGGATGAGGAACTTCAGGTTCCACTGGTCCTCGGGCAGATCCAGCACGTCGAACCCCAGCGAGAACTTGCCCAGGTCTGCGCCGCACCAGTCGGAGACGGCGGCCGTGCGATAGCCCAGCGCGCGCAGGATCGTGGGCAGGGCCTGGACCTCCAGTTGCGTCTCGTCGGTCGCGACGAAGTTGTCGCGGATCCCGTGCGTGTGCGGCCAGGTCCCGGTGAGCAGCGAGATCAGGCTGGGCGCAGTTCTCGCGCAGGGCACGTAGCAGTTCTGGAAGTGCGTGCCGCGTCGCGCCAGTGCGTCGATATGCGGCGTCAGCGGCTGCCCCTTTCGCTGCGTGCCGACGCGGTCGGCGCGCAGTGTGTCGGAGCCGATCAGGATCAGGTTCGGTCGTCCTCCGGGGCGCGGCGCCGCGATGTCACCTTCGGGTTCCCACAGCGCAAACACCATCAGGCCCCAATAACCGACGCCCAGGCTGGTGAGGGCGGCGGCAGAGTCGCCGTGGCCCGACAGGACCAGGGCGATTACGAGCCCCGCGAACAGCGTCGCGATCGCAGCGGTGCCGGCGAGCGCTGCGCGTCGCAGGCCTTGTGCTGACAGGCGGTTCCACAGGCGGTGTAGGCGGTCGGTGCGATATTGCCAGGATGCGACGATGAGCCCCGGGTTATGCACCAGGGTTCGGCAGGTGACGTAGGTGCCGATGAGGGCCATGGACAGCAGGCCTCCGGCCGCGGCGCGCCATGGCTCGTGCGGCACCCCGAGCACATCGGCCCCGGCTGCCGCGACCACGGCGCCCGGCAGCGTGCAGAAGAGACCGATGGTCAGCGACCACACGCCCAGTCGAGTCATCGCGAATGGAAAGTACGCGCGGTAACGGCGCACGATTTCCTCGCGCAGTTGCGGTCCGGTTTGCGAGAAATCGATCACCGACTTCATGATCAGTGCGAGCGTCACCAGCGTGGCGACCACCAATGCCGGCAACAGCACGTCGGCAATCCTCGACCATGCGAGTTGCGCGGCTAGTCCGAAGCCGCCAAGCCCGAGTGTGCCGGCCAAAGCAAGGCTGCTCTGGACCGGCAGCCAAGGCAGGCGAGCACGCCTGCGCCGGTGTCGCGCAGCCTCGCGCATGCCGCTCATCTCGCCGAAGGCCGACGCAAGCCGCACGAGATAGAAGCGCCGCACCTGCGAGCGCAACGCGAGCGCGCAGCCGCCCGCATAGGCGGTGACCTTGCGCCACATGTACAGCGGCACACCGCTCTCCGTGCGCCGGAAGCGCATTACCGACTTCGAGCGCTGGAAGCCCTTGCGCATCAGGTACCACAGCGTGAGGCGCTCGCCATCGACGTAGTGATACTGGACGATCTCCGGCGCGTATTGCAGCACGGCGCCCGTGCGCATCGCGCGGCGAACCCACTCCAGATCCTCCGCGCCCCCCAGGTCATGTCCGGTCGGGCCGAGCTCGGTGAGGAAGGGGCCGGTGGTGCGCAACACCTCGAGCCGCGCAACAAGATTGCCGCCGCCTGGGATGTTGCCGTCCAGATCGACGCGCATCGGAGTGTCGCCCTGGTCGTAGCGGGGCACGGGCAGCGGATAGATGCGGTAGGGGCCGTCGTCGTGCACCCAGTCCGGTTCGGTGCCGTCCCAGTCGGGCAGGATGCGCCCGCAGATCAGGCCCGCCTGCGGCCACGTCCGCGCCGCGTGCGCGATGCCGCACAGATAGCCGGAGTCCACCCGGTGATCGTCGTCCACGAAGGCCACGACCGGATCTTCGAGCATCGGCAGTGCGCGGTTGAGCGCGTGCGACTTTCCCGGGGTCGGCTCGTCGATCCACTCCAGCGGGAGGCGTCCCGGCGTCGCACCGTATGCGTCCAGAAGTGCATGGGTGCCGTCCGTGCAGGCATTGGCGACGACAAAGAGGCGGACCTGAGCATCGTCCGGCCTCTGCGCGGCGTTCAGCGACTCGATGACACGTCCGAGCAATTCGGCACGATTGTAGGTGCAGATCAGGACCGTGATGCGCAGCGGTTCGCCCGGCATGGCTACACCGTCCGGTTGCTCAGCATCGCCAGCAGCAGGCCTGCCATCAGCCGGCCGCGGCTGATGGGCGCGATGCACAGACCGGTCAGCAGGTCGCGCAGCGCCTGCCCGCGCCGCTGCGTGCGCCACGCCCACTTGGCGTAGTCCGACAGCATGCCCGCATAGGCGTGGCGCCAGAACGCGCCGCGTTTCTCGGGTGGCAGCAGGTGGCGGTTCTTGCGCATCACGCGCCGCGCTGCGTCGCGCATCACGTTAAGGTTGCGGCTCATGCTGTCCGGGCGTTTGGTGATGACGACGAGTGGTTCCGCGACGCACGCATACCCGCCGATGGCCGCCAGGCGCATCCACATATCGACGTCCTCGAGGCTGGGCAGGCTCTCGTCGAACGGACCCGCCTGCGTCAGCGCGTCCGCCCGGGCCATCACCGCCGAGCCGCTGCCGGCGATCGAGCCGTTTGCCTCGAAGATGGCGTCGAGCACGGGCTGCCCACTGCAGCCGCAGGGCCAGTCGCCCACGTAACGCCCCTCCGGATCGGCAATCCGCGCCGCCGTCGAGCAAAACGCCAGTTCCGGCTGCGCCTCCATCAGCGCCACCTGGCGCGCCAGCTTGTCGGCTTCCCACCAGTCGTCCGCGTCGAGGAACGCCACGTAGGCCCCCCGCGCCGCGGCGACCCCCGCATTGCGCGCACTGCTCAGGCCGCCATTGGGCTTCGCGAGCAGCCGCAGGCCCGTCGCCAAGCGCGCCAGCACCTCGGCCGTCCCGTCCGTGCTGCCGTCATCGACCACGATCAGCTCGACCTCACGATACGTCTGTGTGAGCACGCTGCGTACGGCCCGCTCGATGCACCAGGCCGCGTTGTAGGCGGGAATGACGACGCTGACCGTCGGCGCTTCAGTCATCCGGGTCGTACCCCATTTCGCGCATCAGCGGAGCAATCATCGGCAGGATCCGCTCGACCGCGCCCGGATTGTGTTCCTTCCACTTCTGCTTCTGCGGTGCCCCCTTCACGATGCTCGTCGGCCGCGACACCAGGTTCGCGCACCGCTGCGCGGTCTGCGCATCGAATGGCACCTCCAGGCGCTCGAACGCCTCGCGAAACATGTCGACGGGGCGTTCGAAGATGTCCTCGTACCGCAGGCCGATCCACTGCTCCGGCGGAATCGCACGCGCCGCGTCGAGCGCGAGGCGGTTCGCAGTGGTCCACTGGAAGGCGCACACCTCCTCGAGGCTTGCGTGGTTGAACTCGCGCCATCCCGGCGGCAGGAAAAAGTGCCACTCGCGGAACTCCCCGCCGTTTATCGCAACCGGCTCGGGCGACGGGCCGAAGAATTGCGCCAGCCCGAAGCCCCCATCGGTGCGCCCCATGCGCCAGCCGTCCATCATCGAGCTGACGTTGTCGCGGCCGTCGCGCTGGATGAACACGAAGCGCGCCTGCGGGAACAGGGCATGCAGGTACGGCACGCGCAGCGTGTTGATGCAAGTCTTGTCGAGCACCGGCCCCGCGCCGAGCCGTGCGTAGAAGTACGCCAGCACGCGGTCGCGGTGCTCTGGCCGTGCATTGTCCGCCGTGGCGGCCTCCGAGTCCCAGCCGTTGTTCAGCGGCCCATGCAGCCCGTTCCAGAGCTGCGGAATCTCGAAATCGAAGTGCAGGAAATCCCCCGATGCCGCGATCGTCTCGAAGGTCACCGTCGTTCCCGAGCGCGAGCAGCCGATCACGAATACCGGATCGGGCATTGCCGGCCGCGTGATTGACCAGATCGCCTCTTTCGCCCGCCACCCCAAGGCTCGCAGGTTCTTGTCGCGAATCTCGGGATCGAGCAGTTTCGGCAGCTTGGCGAGGACCGCTAGCGACATCGTTCCCTCTACTTGTAGTCGGCGCCCGAGAGCGATGTGAGCTCTTTGCCGCCTTCGGGGGGACTGCCGTTACCGTTCAGCGCTTCCGTGTAGATGCGCTCAAGTTCACGCACTGGCTGATCCGTGAACCGGCTTTGCACGACCTCAAAAGCCATGTTCCCGAGTCTGAGTCGTTCCTCGGGGTGATCCAGGAGCCAGCAGGTATGGCGCTTCAGCGTGTCGAAATCCTCTCGGTCGAACAGCAGCCCATTAATGCCATCCTGAATGATCTCCGGCGTGCCGCCCGTGCGCGACGCAATGATCGGCTTCCTGGCGGCTGCCGTTTCGAACAGCACCATCGCGCAGGCTTCCTCGCATTGAGTTGGCATGATCAACACGTCCGCTGTCGCATAGATATTCTCGGGATCGGTCCGGTAGCCCAGGTAGCGGATTCTAGGGTCGCTCGTAATAATTCCATTGAAGTGCGCCGCGAACGCTGGATCCGTTTCCATCATCTCGCCTGCAATCAGAAACTTCACGTCCGGCCGTTCGATCTCCGCAGCAAGGCGAAGAAACAGGTCAATTCCCTTGAGGCGTTTGACGTGGCCCAGAAACCCCACGACGAGATCGCTATCGGCGAGCCCGAGCTCGTCGCGAACCGAATGCCCACGGGTAAATCGCTCCAGATCCGAGAGGTTGTGTATTGCCTTCACGCGGCTGGTCCCGAACTGCGAGTGGGTGGCCACATACTCTGATACTGCGATGATGTGCCGTGCATGCTTTATGAACGGTGTCGGGTCGGGATCGACCATGTGAAAGTGCATGATCAAAGGAATTCGCAGTAATCGGGCGGCTACCACTTCGGGTGGTTTCCAGCCCATCGACCCAATATTCATGTGGATCAGGTGAACTTTGTGGCGTCGCAGAAATAACATGCTGCGCATGACGTCCAGCGCAAACCTGAATGGGTTGCCGTTCCAGTCGTGCTTCGGACAAATGGCTGTTGCAATCCCTTTCTGGCTCAGGGTGCCGACCAATGCTCCCCGCTCAGTGACGACCACCAGCGGATCGAATTTGTCGCGATTGACACGCACGACGAAATTCAGCAGGGCGCGGCTCGCGCCGCCCCAGTCCTCGTATGTCCCGAGGTAGTAGCAAACTCGTGCTGCCATCGCTGCCATCCGTGATTACCAATTCAAATGCAGAGCATTACTTGGCTACATCTGACGTTTCCCGTTAGAAGACTTCTTGGAGAACGCCTGTAGATGATCTTTGATGAACCGAGTCGATAAAGGAAAGATACTTCTTCGTTATCGTGGAAACAGAGAAACTACTACTGGCCGCATTGTAGGCGGCTCTGCCAACGCTTTCGCGGAGTTCAGCATCCAGCGCCAATGTGCTCAACAGTTCGACCCACTCATCGTCGTCGCGTGCGAGAAACCCCGTCTTGCCATTTTCGATCACCAGCTCATCGGCGGCAGTCGGATTGCAGATCAGGGGAAGTCCAACGCCCATGTACATGATGACCTTCGTCGACGGTTTCTCTGCTTGGTATGTTTGATGGTTGTCGCGCGCTGCAACTGCGATGTCTGCAGTGATTAACGCTGAGAATGCATTTTCGTGTGTCCAGGGGAGGTATTGCACCTTGCCATCGTCCGAGGCTGGCAAGTTGGTATGATAGACGAGTTTTAGTGTCGCCCCCGACTGGCGCGAGGCGCGTTCAACTGCAGACTCTAGGCCGACGATGCCTCCCCTGTTAAATTGGTACCCCTGCCAGATGATCGTGATTTGGTCGCCGGTTGCCGAATAATCTGCTTTCTGGATTCGGCTGATTACCGGATGCTCGATCAGGCAGGTCGAAACGTTGTTTCTCTCAAACCGAGAAAGTTGCAAGGGGCTGGAAATGATGACGCCCTTGAGGAGTTCATGGAACTCCACGTCGTCGTAGAAATTTCTCTTGCAGCCATGAGGATTGTCAACGATGTCGAAAATTACCGTCTGCTTCCCTTGAGACTTGCGCAGTTCCGCGATGACCGCGTCGCCGTAGACCTTTACGACGATGACGATGTCAAAGCGTCTTAGGTCGTCACCTTCGAAGTAAATGTCGGCTATGTACTTGGAGCTGGTACGGTTTATTTCAGATACGATAGGGTCAATTCTCCATGCGCGGACATTCAAGTCGTTCTCGCCGGTTTTTATTGGGCCGAAGCCGATTTTGATCCGGGAGGAAAAGGCGCTTCGGGTTCGAAGCGATACCAGTTTGTGCGGGCTGACAAGTAGCATTTTGTCTTTGAGCCGATGTAGTCCGGTGCGCATCGGTTGACCCTCCTGTCCTCAATGCGGGGGAGTGCCCACTCCCTGTGTCTGGTTGCCTTTTGCGCCCAATGCAAGTCTTGTGCGGATTCTGGATCGCGTCGGACAACTCTAAGCGGGCGATCTCGATTGAGTCGAGGGCGTGGGTCACGCCCGAGAACGGGTGGGTCAAGGAGCTGCGTAAGGGGCGCGAGTCCATGTCTGCTTTCGCCCCGACGACGCACGGGTGAATTCATTCAGGATTGCGTTTGTTTGCGTCGCCTGTAGCCAACGAGGCAACCAAGCGCATTCGTTGCATTCATTGCTTGCCGTAACGAGCCCGGCCTTTGCATGAGCTGCATTCCGATGGCTCTTGAGAATTGACGCACGAGCTGGGAAAGGAGGAACGGTGGTACGTCGAATAGGGTGCGCGCGTAGGTCGGCAACTGATAGCGGCCGCACCGTACGCCCGCGCGATAATGCAACTTGAGGAAGTAGCTCCGCCTCAATTTCCAGTCATCTACCGCGTGGAGCACCTTCATGTCCGGCCGGTAGCGGATTCGTGCGCCTCGATCAAGAAGGGTCCGAAACATGATTCCATCTTCCCCTCCACCAACGTCTGCACCAACCCGGTTATATCGCGGATCAAATCTCAGGAGAGGATCGGACCGAAAGAGTTCCGTGGCGTAGGCGATGTTGGCAGTCCAGATCGGCGTGTTTGTGTCGTTAATCCAGATCGCCTCTGAGCCGTGGTCAACTTCGGCCAGAAAACCAAGAAGGTCGTCTTCCAGCCATGGGGGGCGGGGGTGTTCGCTAAAGTCGACCTGGACTTTCCCTCCCACACACTCAGCGCCTTCGTCGCAGATCGCGCCGACGACTGCGGCGAGAAGACCGGGTTTTGGCAACTCGTCGTCGTCGATGAACACCAGGATGTCGCTCCCCAAGGTTTCCTCGATCGCACGATTGCGCGCAGGGACGATGCCCGGCTGCGTCTCCGTCACGACTCTCAGTGGAGCGCCGGGTTCGGCGGCGAGGCGGTCCAGCACCGCAGGCGTGTCGTCGGTACTGTTGTTGTTCACGGCCAGGATCTCGAATGGAATCGGGCTGGCTTGTGCGCGCATCGCCCGCACCAGGCGGTCCAGGCGCCGTGCGCGGTTGTACGTGCAGAAGGCGAAGGTCAGCTTCATTGCGAGCAGCTTCCGTTTGTGTGGCCGGTTCGCGCGTCCCGTGACAAGGCATTCAGCAGTGCTCTGTGCACGCCGATGGGCAGCAGGGCCGGCAGAAGGTAGATCCAGTCGCGCCGAGTTCCGAAACCCGCCCGCATCGCGCGCCTGAAGATCGCGCGCGCCGCCGTCAGATCGCGTTTCCAGTACGCGGCATAACCTGTCCGCAGCAGGTTGCCGAAGAGCAACTCGCGGCTTCGATCGCGTCCCAGAGTGGCGAGAAAAGCCGGGTGCGCCTCCAGATAGCGTTCTTGCGCCCGCAGCAATTGCAGCGCGGCGCGGGCACGATCCGACGACGCCTGCACGCCGTCGTGAAAGTGATAGAACGCCAGCACTTCGGGCACTCTGACGATGGGGCGCGCGGTGGCGAGTTTCAACCATAGCGCATAGTCCTCCGCGTTCGTCAGGCTATGGTCGAACCCGCCGGCCGCGAGCACCGCGTCGCGGCGCGTCAGCGCCGCGTGCACGGGCCAGCGGCAGCCGGCGAAGAGTTGCTCCTGCTTGTCCGGTCGCTCGTAGTCCGGCGGTACGAACGGCTGGCCGCGGCCGCCGGGTAGCCCCAGGTTCTGCCATCCGCAATATGCGAGCACGGCGTGCGGGTTGGCCTCCAGCGCAGTCGCCATTCTTGCGAGAAAATCTGCTGCCCAGGTGTCGTCTGCGTCGAGGAAGGCGACGAGATCGCCACGAGCAAGGGCGAGCCCCGCATTTCTCGCCGCGCTCACGCCCTGATTTGACTGCGCGTGAACACGGATGCGTGGATCCGACACGCCGCGCAGCCACGCCAGCGTGCCGTCGCGCGAGCCGTCGTCGACGGCGATCAGTTCCCAGTCGGGTAAAGACTGCGCGAGAAGGCTCCCGACACTCGCCGGCAGGTGCCGCTCCGCGTTGAAACATGGCATCACCACGGAAACGGTGGGAACGGGGCGTT
This sequence comes from Aromatoleum evansii, assembly GCF_045689615.1. NCBI lineage: Bacteria > Pseudomonadati > Pseudomonadota > Betaproteobacteria > Rhodocyclales > Rhodocyclaceae > Aromatoleum > Aromatoleum evansii. The sequence goes on along the minus strand of NZ_CP141259.1, from coordinate 4,364,060 downwards.
CGGCCGGCATGCTCAGGCTCGCAGCCGACGCAGCGCACAGCGCACCACGTCCGGCCAGGCCACCTCGTGACCGCCGAAGTAGAGCTTGCGTGCGAGGCTGGAGGTTGTGTCGTGGTTGAACACCGTCAGCCTGCGCACCGAATACGGATTGCCGTCCCTCAGTGCCCAACCAGTGCGCGTCGTGCACGCCACGGCATAGCCCGCACTGCGCACGGCGTCGGCGCAGCGCGCGTCCCATGCGCCGTAGGGATAGGCGAAGCTCGATACGGCGGCGCCCAGCACATCCTCCAGGGCGCTGCGCGAGTCGCGCAGTTCGCGCGCAATCGCGTCGTCGTCCAACGTCGGCAGGCGCGCGTGGTTCACCGTGTGAGAGCCGACCTCCATGCCTGCCGCCTGCATCTCGCGTAACTCCGGCGCAGTCAGCAGGCACCCCGCCGGTCGGCCGTCGTCCGGCCAGCTCGGCGTGCACCCGAGCGAACCCGTTACGACGAACCACGTCGCACGCATCCCACGCGCGTGCAGCGCCTCGCACGCCGCCAGGTTGTTCGCATAGCCGTCGTCAAAGGTGATCACGGCGGTCCGCCCCGCCGGCGGCTGGGCGTATGCAGCCAACTCCGCCACCGTGGGCGTCGCGTAGCCCTCGTCCTTCAGGAAATCGAGCTGCGCGGCAAACCGACGCGCCGACACGGCCCACGGCCAAGCCGGGGTTCCGCCGGTGGTCTCCACGGAGTGGTACATCAGCACCACGGGGCCGTGCGAGCCGCCGCGGCGATGAAGTGCGGACGAGATCGGATCAATTTTCATCGCAAGTGTCGAACACCTGGAGAACTGTACTTTCTCACGAAGCGCAGCCGGCGAACGTGCTACTTTACCTACTGCCCGGCAGATTCCGCCTGCTTCGGCGCGGCCTCGTGAACGCGCCGGGTGCCCCGTGACATTCGACTGGGTGATCCTTGAAGCTAGCGGTCTTATTCTGGTTCTACAAGGAACCCGAGCTCTGCGAGAACCGTCTCGTCGTCCTGCGGCGCCGGAATCCCCATGCCAAGGTGTATGGGCTGTACGGCGGCGACCCGGCGAAGGCCCCGCTGTTCCGCGAGCGGCTCGGCCAGTATCTCGACGACTTTTACGTCTTCGACCAGCCACGCGATGCCCACTGGAAGTGGTATCACGGCGACCAGATGATCGTGCACTGGTACCGCAAGCGCGGCGTCGATCTCGCCTGGGATAGCCTCTTCATCGCGCAGTGGGACATGCTGGTATTCGGTCGCCTCGAAGGCCTGTTTGCCGGCGTGCAGGAAGGGGAAATGCTGTTCTCGGGCCTGCGACCGGTACGGGAGGTGGATCCCTGGTGGTGGTACATCCGCGAGGGCTCGCCGGAACGCGCGGAGTATTTCCGCTTCGTCGATTTCGTCCGGCAGACCCACGGATTCTCTGCGGAACCCCTGTGCGGCGAATTCATAGTCGTGTGCCTGCCGCGGTCATTCCTCGAGCGTTACGCGGGCATCCACAACCCCGACTTGGGTTTTCTCGAGTACAAAATCCCCATCTACGCACAGATCTTTGGCGTACCGTTCTGCACGGCACATCCCTACAACCCCTGGTGGGGTGACGATCCCTCCACGCGGGATGCGCCGCTGCTGGCGCGCGCCCTGAATTCAGAAACCCGCGACGTGCCGCTGCGCAGCATCCTCACCCACCTCGCCTTGCCGTGGGGGAGTCGGATCTTTCACCCGGTGTTTCGCGAATATCCGCTCGATTTCCGTCGACGGATGGGGCGTCTTGGCGAGGAACTGCGTGACGAGGTGCTCAAGCCGGGCTGGTGGCGCTTCAACAGGCGCTACTTGGGCAAGCCGTAGCGCAGATCAGAACAGCCGGCGCAGGCCCTTGACGACACGGTGTGGAAGCCGGCCTTCCAGCCACGCCAGATCTGACTCCGCTTTGCTCAACCGACTCGCCTGTTCGGCGAGCATGTCCTCGTAATGCATTACCATGTCCCACACACGGTCGGCGCGGCTGGAATCCGGTCTGATCGCTGCCGCAGCGCGCAATGTGTCGAGAAATAGCGAAGCGCCCGAATCCAGTGTGCGTGTGGCCCGTACCTCGGCGTGTGCCGCATCGGCAATGCGTCGGCGAAGATCCGCGTCCATAATCAAGTGATCGAGTGCGGTGAACCATGACTCGGGGTCATTGGACACGACGAGCCCGGATACGCCGTCCCGAACACTGCGTGTGTAGGGAGTGACCGCCGAAAACACACCGGGGATCCGCAGGGCCGAATACTCAAGCCATTTCAGGTCACTCTTGCAGCGGTTCAGTGGGTTGTTCAGGAGCGGAGCTATTCCGATGTCGATGCGCTCGCGAGCGATAACCTGTGGAAACTGGTCATACGTGCACCACCCGTCGATGTATGTGCTGCCGGGCAGCGCCTGCAGAGCGGGGGTCACGCAGCCGAAAAAACGGAATGCAACGGCATCTCCATGTTTCTGGGCAAGCCGCGCGAGTGCATCCTCCACGATGGCCAGATCCGGCTTGTGCGTGCCCGTGCCGAAGAAGCCGATTACCACTGGGCCGGTGTCTGCGCGCCTTGTCGTCGGGTTCCTGGAGAACCAGTGAATCGGATCCAGAAAATTCGGCACGACGCGGACATTCGGGTTGTATTGCCGATATGCCTCGGCGAGCGGTTCGGTCGATACCTGAATCACATCACAACGCTGCACGAATTCCGTCAAGATAATGCGGTTTTCTCTCGAATAGTATGCGTATGGGTGATTAGCAGGCAAGTCATCTAGTAAATCATCAGTCTCGTAGATTATCGGTCTTTTTGATCGCAAAATTGCGTCAAGAGAGTGCCGATTTTTGACTGATGGAAAGGTCCTTTGTACGACGATAACGTCATTTCTCTCAAGTTGCGCAGGGTCTGCTGTGGCGTTCCGTGCGTTGAGACTTGTATGCCACTTTATCGCTGTTAGGGCGAGTAGTCTGCCGAACGGTTGCCTGACCCTAAGCAATGCGCATGCATGATCTATCGGTTCATTCGAATATACGACGCAGCAAATAAGGGGGTGTGTTGGCATTTCGGATTGCGTTTGAATGTTAATTGCTGTTCAGTCAAGTAGGTTGATGGTGTTCTATCCTTAGGCGATAAGGCGCTTCTCTTTGTCGTTACTGTGCTATGTTGCTTTTGTGCTTGTGAGGTTGCGCGACTTGTTATGGATTAACGACATAATCCATCTTGCGATGCGGACTGGTGTTTTGTTTTCGAGCCAGGTCAGATTTGATTGAAGTTCATTTATTCTTCTTTCAAGCTTTGCTAGTTCACGCTCTTTGTCTGTGGCTAGGGCTATTAGCGACGAGTTCTCCATGTGTGCGTTCAGGATAGAAAGTTCTTCTCTAGAGGATTGGCTTGGAGTTGCCTTTACAATGAAGTGATAAGTGAAACATTCCTCATTATTGGTTCGGATGTATTCGATAATGCGGCTGGCGTTATTGATTGTGTTTCTTAGGTCGAACTCCGTTTCGTTCTCGCGTGCATAGCTGCGCTCCAGTAGGGCAATCGTAAATTCTGCTTCGGTAAATGAGGTAATTATTGTTTTTCTCGTGAAGAAGCGAATGTGAGAGTTGTCGAGAATTCCATTGTTTTTGTAATCGAATTTGCCGTGTAGCATTTCGAGAAGAATTGCGATGTGAACAATATTTGGGATTGATGCTATAAGATATCCGTTTGTGTCAATAAGTGGCTTTACTCTTGAGAGAAGTGATGTAGGGTTGTACAAATGCTCGAGTACGTCGGCGCACAGTACTACGTCGAATTTCTCCTGCGGAAACAGGGGGCGGAAATCCAGTTCGTCCAAATTGCCCACAATTACCCTGGAGCAGTAGCGTCTCGCCTGCTCGGCGGCCGACGGGTTGATCTCGATGCCGGTCACATCACAATTTAGATCGTGCCTCAAGACTTTTGATTGCGTTCCGACCGAACAGCCAAGTTCAAGCACCCGCTTGTTCTTGCCAACTAGCCGAAGTGTCCTAGAGGCCGTATTTTCTCCTTCCAGGGATAATGGATAGGAATATTCTTTGAGTAGCGCATGGAATTGGTCGTCTTGTGGCGTTGTCGTGCCCATGAGTCTGTTCTCTGTTTATGGAGTATGGGGATTGCAGCAAGTTATGAGACATTCGTGCTATGCCGAAATCGTGTTGGCGGTGTCGTCTTGCGCCGTGCTCTTTTCGAAATTCCACTCACCATTCATCTCCACAAAACCTTCACCCTGTTCAGATACGATGGCGCGGTTTATTGTGGTGGTGGCTACCTGTATCGGAAACGCATTCTCTGTGTAGAAAATTGGTTGAAACGATTCTGCCAAGGCTACGCCAAGCCTGAGCGAATAGACGCCCGGAAGGAAGGGAAATTTCTTGATCCGGTAGCTCAATGTGTACGTCCCTGGCGCCAGGGTTTCGATCGAAATCCTTCCGATGCTCTGACTCGTCGCTAGGTAGAGGAAGTCCGTAGTGTGGATTCCGATTCCAAATACTGGGGCCAACAGCGTCGTGACGGTTCTGTAGACGATGCGGAATTCCACTTCCTGATCATGCTCGACTGTGCTTATTTTTCTCCCCGTTCGGTCACGGAGTTCGATGGTAAGGAGTTCCACGTCCCCGCTCGATTGTGTCCTGCTGGTCGTGCATAGGAGCCTATGATCGTGGATCTGTTTGTCGCTGACCTCGTAGAAGCGATTGCAGACGTGCCGCGGTTGGCCATCCAAGTTAATCCTTCCGTGTTCCATTAGTACCACGCGCGTGCACAGGCGTTCGACCTGCCTGATGTTATGGCTTACCAACAGGACAGTCTTCCCTTGGCGCTTGATGAGTTCTTCCATTCTGTCGAAGCACTTCCGCTGAAAGGATAGATCGCCGACGGCAAGCACCTCGTCAACGATCAGGAGCTGACACTCGACGCTAGTCGCAACTGAGAATGCGAGCTTCACCTGCATGCCTGAGCTGTAGCGCTTCACAGGGGTGTCGATGAACTCCGCCATCTCGGCGAAATCAACGATCTCGTCGAACTTGCGATCAATCTCGCGCTTCGACATGCCGAGGATCGCGCCGTTGAGGTAGACGTTTTCGCGTCCGGTGAAATCGGCCACGAAGCCGGCGCCGACTTCTATGAGTGGTGCGATGCGGCCGCGGACTTTTACCGATCCGTGTGTCGGGGTGCTGATGCGCGCCAGCATCTTCAATAGCGTCGATTTGCCAGCGCCGTTGTGGCCGATGATGCCGACGACCTCGCCTTGTTCAATGCTGAAGCTGACGTCGTCGAGTGCCTTGAACAGCGGGCGTTCGGGCACCGGCCGGCCGACAAGGCGGGCGCCGGCGTTCATGACCGTCTGCTTGAGGCTTTGCAGTGCGCCGAGCCGATATTCCTTGGTGAGATGTTCGACTTCGATGACTGGCATGTGCGGAACTCAGATGACGTCGGCGAAATAGCTTTCCGCGCGCTTGAAGTACAGGTAGCTGAACGGCAGCAGCACGGCGACGAGCATGACGCCGGGCACCATCGCGCCGAGGTCGGGGGGCTGGCCGCGGAGCACGACGCTCTGGAAGGCGTCGATGATGCCGGCGAGGGGGTTCAGGGTGTACAGGGTGTAAAGCAGTCCGGACCAGTCTCCGGCGGCCTGTTGGACGAGCAGCTTGTCCTTGACCAACTGCAGCGGATAGATGACGGGCGAGGCGTACATCAGGAGTGACAGCAGGACGGGGAGGGCCTGGCCGACGTCGCGGTAATAGACGTTGATCGCGGCACCGGCAAATGCAACGGCGAGCGAGGCGAGTACGGTGTAGCCGATGATGACCGGCACCCAGAGGAAGTGAACGCTGGGTGACATGCCATACCAGGCCATCAGGCACGCGAGGATGAGGAAGTTGATGCCGAGTTCGACCAGTTTCGTTACCACGGAGGTCAGCGGGAAGATCTCGCGCGGAAAGTAGATCTTCTTGATCAGGGCGGTGTTGCCGACCACGCTGTTGACGCCATCGGAAGCGGATTCCTGGAAAAAGGTCCAGGGCATCAGCGCGGCGAAGGTCAGGATCGGGTAGGGAATGTCGCCGCTGTCGATGCCGACGAAGCTCTTCACCAGCGTGAAGATCAGCATCAGCGTCACAGGCTTCAGCACGGCCCAGGCGATGCCGAGGTAGGCCTGCTTGTAGCGCACGGCGATGTTCTTCCACGCGAGCACGGCGATCAGCTCGCGGTAGGCGCAGAGTTCCTTCAGGCCATTCATCGGTTGGATCAACTCCCGGCGGGGCCTCGCGTTCAGTTGATGCGCAAATCGTGTGGTGACACTGCCTGCTTTCGACGCGATGAACACGCCGCGGCGGGCGTCCGCACTTCGACTGCGGAGACCCGACAAAATGCATTCTCCCAGCCCGTGATCGATTGGGCAGTGACATTTCACACTGTCGGGACGTCCTTCTGCGCGGGTGAAAGCCGCGTGGAAGCGGGTCAGTGCGTGGCGAAGAGGCGGTCGACCAAGGTCTCCAACCACGTTTGGGGCGCGGCCGCAGGCGACGCGCTGTCATCGAGCAGGTCGTATGTCTTGGCCGATGGTGCATCGCCGATCTCGATGCGCGCGCCGAGTTGCCCGGGTGTGAACCACCAGCGTGTCGTGCGCCGCGGTCCCGCGATCTCGCAGCCCACCTCGCCGCCCCGTTGCAGCAGACGCACGCGATGGGCGGGGCGCGTCTCCGCGGTGGTCGGCAGCAGGACGACGAGGAAGCGGTCTTCAAGGGCGTCGTGCGCGGGCATGAGTTCGACCCTCCAGCCTCCCGCCTCCGGCGCCGGAGGCGGACGACGCATCGCTTCGACGAGTTTGCCTTCTTCGTCGTAGTTGCGGCCATCGACGAAGAATTCGAATCCGCGCCCGCCCGTGGTCAGCAGGCGGCGTTCCTGCGGGAGCAGCACGTGGGCCTCGAGTCGGCCACCCGTCCGGGCCGCTCCGCGCGGCGGCGTACTGACGACGAAGCCCTCGTTGCCGACCTCCGGCGCCGAGTTGGCGTGCAGGAGCCAGCGTTTGCGGAAGGCTGGGTCGGTGGCGCGGACGTCGTCGTAGATCACGACGACGTCGTCGATCCGGTCGTAGCCGAACACCCTCCACGCGCGTTCGACGCGACGGCTGCGGTGTAAAGCTTCGCCACGGGCGGAGTGGGTGTTCGTGTAGGCCGGGGTGAGGTCGGCGACCGCGACGGTGAGCGCATCCTCGTCCAGGAATCGGGCGATGCGCCCGGTGTGATAGAGCTCGCGCGCCTGTTCCCATTCGTCGCGGTCGATCGGTGCCGGGGCGACGTGCCAGCCGGAGCCGACGCGCCGCTGGCCGCCGTCGTTCGCGATGGGCCGCAGGCCCTCCGGGGTCGGGAGGGGGGCATCGTCGGCTGGATCGGTGACCGTGAGGGCGTTGTGAGCCACGGTCTGGTAGGCGTAGTTCATGTGGTGGTCCGAGCCGTAGCGCGGTCCGTAGATGCCGCTGTCGATGGCGAGCGGGCCGCCCTTGTCGATGGTGAAGGCGCCCTGGTCGAGATGGCTGTGCGACCAGAAGTTGTCGCCGGCCTTGAACGTGACGTAGGTGGCGTCGGGGGTCCAGTCGCTGCGGGCGACGATCAGGCCGATGCCGTCGAAGCGCCGTGACAGGGGGAGCGCCGCGACGGCGCCAGAGTCAGTGAGCGTGGCGTCGGACAGCGGGCCCCAGGGCCAGCCGGTGGGCGTCGGGGCGACCGGCGCTGCGGCAAGACCATAGGCCGCGGCGTGGCGGTAGTGCAGGGCGAGCGGCGCGGCGTCGGGCGGGTGCCGCTGCAGGTTGCTTGCGTCGCCCGAGCGGATCTGGGTGCCGTCGGGGCGCGTGCGGTAGACGAGGAAGTCGAGGAAGCTGCGCAGGCCGGTCTCGGACGTGAAGAGATCCTCGCCGGTCGCGGCGAGCCACATCGCGGGGAGCGTGTAGACCGCCTGGCCGATGCCGACCGCGACGTATTCGCCGCCTTCGTGCCAGCCGCCGTGCGTGCCGAACACCTGGCGCCACACCGGCAGCACGCGCCGCGTCCACAGGTCGTGAGTGAAGGCCATGAGGGCGTCGCCGCGCGGGTGTTCGCGGTACAGGGCAATGGAGCACGCCATCAACGCCTGCAGCGGGCTGTTGTAGAGGATGGCGTTGTACGGGGAGAGGCGTTCGTGGCGGATGAAGTCGATGACGTACTGGCAGCCCTCGCCGAGCTTGTCCTGCAGGGCGATGCGCTCGGCGTAGCTCCACTGTGCGTGCAGCCAGTCGTAGGCGAGCGCGAGCGTCTTGACCTGGTCGTCGCCGCGGTCGGTGAAGCGCACGTCCATCAGCCGGCGGTGCAGCAGGCCGAGATCCTGGCTGCCGGGGGCGGCCAGGGCTGCGAAGGCGACGGCATCGACCGGCCCCTTGCCTCCCCCTGCGGCATTGCGCCGCGCTGCAAGGTAGCCCGGATTGCGCGCCGCAAGTTGCGCCAGATTGGCCGCCGAGGGGTGCGGAAGCCGCGGATGGGCGTCGCGGAAGCCCGGCAGCGATAACGCCGGCAGGGCTTCGGGGGGCGGGAAGGTGGTGTGCGCGCCGTTGTCGGCGGGCGACCAGGACGCAGGCGGTCGGGTCGCGGCGACCACGGCGCCGAGCGCCGCGACCGGGAGCGCGACACCGAGGGCGAAACGCCACAGCGGGGTCGGTCCGCGGGGGAGCGATGGCGCGGCGGTGGCGCTGGCGTCCTGCACGCGGCGCAACACCCGGCTCGCCAGGGCATGGACGAGCCACACGCTCGCGCCTGCGATCAGGAGATTGGTCGGGTCTGGGTGCTTGGCGGCGGTGAAGAGCTTGAGGACTTCGATGCCGAGGCACAGGGCGACTGCGAGCAGGATCGCCGCGCGGGCCGCTCGCCGTCGACCGGGATAGGCGAGGGCGGCAGCGAGGCCGATCGGAGCGTAGCTTCCGGCAATCGCGAGCACGCTGCGCACCGCCGCGGTTTCGGAGGTGTAATAGTGGTAGTAGAAAGGCAGGAAGCGCAGTGCGGCGAGTTTTTCATTTGCTGCCCACAACGGCTGGAGTCGCAGGGGCAGCACTTCGTTGAGGGCGAGCGCCAGCAGCAGGTAAAGCGGCGCGCCCAGAAACACCACGCGGCGGGCAGCATCCGGTTCGATACGTAGTCGCCCCGCGATGGCGCTCCGCGCGAGGGATGCACCCCACGCCGCGCCGAGCCCGCGCGTGAGCACCGAGATCCCCTGTGTCGTGCCCGAGGCGAGCAGGATCTGCATGAGTTCGATCGCCAGGCCGAGGCACACCCCCGCGCCGAAGCCCCCGATTGCGCCAGTCCGCACCCGGCGTGAGGAGCCTGCCCCGATCACCAGCAGCGCACCGAACGGCATCGCCAGCATGGCCTCGGCGAGAAGCTTGGTGCCGCAACCGAGACCCGCGCCGCATCCGGCGGCAGGGCCGAGCGCAAGGGCCCCGTTGGTGGCCAGCTTGGTGACGAGTTCTGCCTTGGAAACGAGGAAGTCGTAGGGGAAGAGGCTGAAGGCAACATAGCCGATTGCGTACAGCGCGAGCAGGGCGCGCAGGCTGTGCGTCCCGCCGTCGACGAAGCGGTCCCACATCGCGCCGAGGCGACGTCCCGATGCGAACCACAGGCCGCAACCCAGGCCGGTGCCGAGGAATTCCGCCACCAGATCGTTGAGCGAGACGGTGCGCGGCGGGAAATGGAGTTGCAGGAACTCGATGCCCACCGCGAGCGCGAGGCTGGCGCTCAAGGCCGCAGCCAGGGGCAGGATTCGTGGTGCCCGCCTGTCGTCCTGGATTGCTCCCGTTGCGAGGTAGGCGAGGACCAGATACAGCAGGATGTTCGCCACCCAGTCCGCGCGGGACGCCACCCCCAGCGAGAGATACGGGGTCGCGAGAAAGGCCTGCCAGGCATCGGGCCGGGGCTGGAAATCGAGCGGCACCAGGCTGCCGTAGAGCACGAACAGCGCCCACGCGAGCGTCGCGGCCGCATAGCGATTTCGCGCAACGGGGGCGGAAGCTGGCAAGGCGTGCTCCGGCGGAGGGCGGACGGGGCGGGCGCCACTGCCGCCGCGAAAGGACTGCTTCGTATTATCGACCGCTCGCCACGTGCGGACAATCGGCGTGACCGATTGCACTCGTGCCAGGCGTCACGCCAGCGAAGCGATCAGGGCACGTCTACACTGATTTGGTTTCCACCTTGTCGCGCTCGCCTGACGGTAACGTTCGCCCCTGGAGGATCGTCATGAAATTCCTGTTTGTACCCGTCATCCTGTCGCTTGCGGTGATGCCCGCCATGGCAGAGGCCGCGTGCACGTCGACCTCCCAGATAACGGATGCCGCTGCGCTAAGTACGCTGTTGGCGGGCAAGACGCTGTGCGCCACGCGCGGCACGGATCGATGGCAGGAGTTTCATCAGGCGGGCGGCGCCCTGATCGACTACAAGAAGGGGCAGACCGACCCGGTTGACCCGACCAAGCAGGTTGGTACCTGGACCGTGACCGGCAACGGTTCCGGCACGCAGGTGCGCTACAGCTACGGTCAGGGCGCGAACTACACGTACAAGGTGCATACCATCGTCCAGGACGCCAGCTACAGCCTTTGCAGCTCGACCGAGGATCTCGTGGTTTCGATGCGCGTCGGTCTGGGACCCTGCTAGACCAGCACCTCGACCACCGCCGGGTGCCCCAGGAAAGCCTGCGGGCTCGCGCTCGCGCCATACGCGCCGGACTGGAAGATCACCACGAGGTCGCCGACCTGTGCGTCGGGCAGTGGCATGCGCTCGGCCAGCAGGTCGAGCGGCGTGCACAGCGGCCCGACCGCCGTCGTCACCGTGGTTGCCGTTGCGTCGGCGCGATTGCCGATCGCCGTCGGATAGTTCTTGCGGATGACCTGGCCGAAGTTGCCCGAGGCCGAGAGGTGATGGTGCAGGCCGCCGTCGCACACGAGGAAGACCTGTCCGCGCGAGACCTTGCGATCGACGACGCGGCTGACGTAGATGCCCGCTTCGCCGACGAGGTAGCGTCCCAGCTCGATGACGAGGTTCGCGTCGGGCATGCGGCTTTGCGCGGCGTGCGCGATTTCTGCGAGATTCGCGCCGATCGGGCCTAGATCGAGCCGCGTTTCGCCGGGGAAGTAGGGGATGCCGAAGCCGCCGCCGAGGTTCAGCACCCGCACCGGTGAAGGTGCCGCGTCGGCGAGGCGCAGCGCGAGTTCGAAGCTCTTCTGCTGCGCCTCGACGATCGCTTCCGCGCGCAGGTTCTGGGAGCCCGCGAAGAGGTGGAAGCCCTCGAAGGAGAGCCCGAGACAGCCGACCTCGGCGAGCAGCTCCGGCACCGCCTCGGCGTCGACACCGAAGGGCTTGGGGCCGCCGCCCATCTTCATGCCGGAGCTCTTCAGCTCGAAGTCGGGATTCACGCGCAGCGCGACGCGCGCCGGCCAGCCGAGGCGGGCGGAGATGTCCGCGAGCCGACGCAGCTCGCCTGCCGATTCGACGTTCAGCAGCACACCGGCCGCGACTGCCTGTTCGAGCTCGGTGTCGCGCTTGCCGGGGCCGGCGAAGCTGATGTCGGCCGGCGGGCAGCCTGCGTCGAGCGCGATGCGCAGCTCGCCGGCCGAGGCCACGTCGAGTCCGTCGACGAGTTCGGCCATGACCCCGACCAGCGCAGGCATCGGATTGGCTTTCACGGCATAGTGCAGGTCGATCGCATCGGGCAGCGCCTCGCGCAGTTCGCCCACGCGCGCGTCCAGCAGTTGCCGGTCGTAGGCGTAGAAGGGCGTCTGTCCGACCCGCGCGGCAAGGCGCGTGAGCGGCACGCCGCCGACGATCAGCTCGCCGTCGCGGATTGGGAACTGCGTCATCGGGGCGTGGACGGGAGCGGGTTTGGCCGTGTTCACTGCGCGGATTCCTGTTGCAGGTATTCGGAGGCAAGCAGCTTGCGGTCGATCTTGCCGTTCGGGTTGCGCGGCAGCGGGCCGCTGCGGACCTCGATGCGCGCCGGCACCATGTAGGCGGGCATGCGGCTGCGGCAGTCGGCGAGCAGCGCGGCCGGGTCGAGCGTGCTCCCCGGCGCGGGTGTGGCGACCACGCAGATCGCCTGACCGAGCGCCGGATGCGGCAGGCCGAAGGCGACACATTCGCCGACGCGGCCCGTGCCGTAAATGATCTCCTCGACCTCCGTGGGACTCACCCGGTAGCCCGACGTCTTCATCATCTCGTCGCGGCGGCCGATGAAGTACAGGAAGCCTTCCTCGTCGCGGCGCACCGTGTCGCCCGAGAACACCGCGATCTCCGGTATCTGCAGCCCCGTCTCGCGTCCGCCGATGCCCGCGGGCAGGGGCTTGTAGCGTTCGGCGGTCTTTTCTGGATCGTTCCAGTAGCCCATGCCGACGAGGGCGCCGCGCTGCACCAGTTCGCCCGGTTCGTTGGGCGCGCATTCGCTGCCGTCCTCGCGCAGCACCAGCACTTCGGCGTTCGGGATCGCCTTGCCGATCGAGTCCGGGCGACGGTCGATCTCCTCGGGCGGGAGATAGGTCGCGCGGAAGGCTTCGGTTAGCCCGTACATCAGGAAGGGGCGGGTGCGCGGCAGTTTCGCCCGCAGCGCCTTCAGCGTCTCGAAGGGCATGCGCCCGCCGGTGTTGGCGATGTAGCGCAGGTGTTCCCCGACCGTCTCGGGCCAGTCGAGCCCGGCGAGCTGGATCCACAGCGGCGGCACCGCGGTGAGGCCGGTGACGCGCTCGCGCACGACCGCGTTGAGCACGTCGCGCGGCAGCAGGTAATCGATCAGCACCGCGCGCGCGCCGGCGTGGAAGGCCGTCGTGAGCTGCGAGAAGCCGGCGTCGAAGGACAGTGGCAGCGCCGCGAGCAGGGTGTCGCCTGCGTGGTTCTCGAGGTACTGCGCGACGCTGCGGGCGCCGGTGACGACGTTGCGGTGGGAGAGCACGACGCCCTTGGGGCGGCCGGTGCTGCCCGAGGTGTACAGGATCGCCGCCATGTCGGTGTCGATCACGCGGTGGCCGCTGCGCGGGGGGGCGGCGGCAAGATCGCTCCAGCGATGCACGGTCGCGCCTTCCACGGTCGGCAGCTCCGCCGGATTGCCGACCAGCACGATCTGCCGCAGGTCATGGCATTGCGCGAGCACCGCCTGCAGCAGCGGCAGGCGTTCGGCGCTCGTCACCAGCACGCGCACGTTGCAGTCGCGCAGGATATGCCCGACCTGTTCGCCCTTCAGCAGCGGATTGACCGGCACGAACACCCCGCCGGCGGCACTCGTCCCGAAGGCGGCGGCGACGAACTCGAAGCGTTTTTCGAGGTAGATCGCGACCCGTTCGGCACGCGCGAGGCCCAGTCCGAGCAGTCCCGCCGCGAATGCACCGCATTGCGTTTCGAGTTCCGCGTAGGATAGGGTTTGTGCACCGCGGGTCAGCGCCGCTTGCGCGGGATTGCGTGCGACGGCGGCGCGAATCAGGTCGTGGAGCAGGGCGGTCGGCATCATTGCGGTGGTCTGGGCTCGGCGTTGCGCATTCTTTCTCGCATGCAGGCGGCGCGGGCGAGTACGGACCGGAAGTATAATGCGCCGCTCTGCGCCCGCAGCCTGCGGACGCTTGTGATCGTAAAGTGTGTTGGTTGGTGCTGTGAGGTTTTTGCCTTGAACATCCAGGAACAGGTTTTGGCCCTGCTCGACGAAGTGTTGAGCCTCGATGGCCGTGGTTTGCAATTCGATGCCGACACGGCGCTGCTCGGCAGCGTGCCCGAACTCGACTCCATGGCCGTGCTCGCGGTCATCCACGCGATCGAGGAACGCTTCGGCATCGAGGTGCCCGACGACGAGATCGACGGCAGCTCCTTTGCGACCGTCGGCACCGTCGTCGATTTCGTCGTCCGCCTCAGAGCGCGCTGAGACGTCGTCTCAAAACGGGAAGAACACCGGCACCAGCAGCAGGACCGCAGCGGAATAGGTCAGGCTGACTGGCAGGCCGATGCGGAAGAAGTCCAGCGTGCTGTATCGGCCCGGTGACATCACCATCAGGTGGGTCTGGTAGCCGAAGGGGATCAGGAAGCCTGCGCTCGCCCCGTACGCGATCGCCATCACGAAGGGCATCGGGTCGACGTCGAACGCGCGGGCGGTCGATAGCGCGATCGGAAACGCCAGCGCGGCGGCGGCGTTGTTCGTGATCACTTCGGTCAGCACGACCGTAATCAGGTATACGCCGACGAAGGCCCCGACCACGCCGTGCCCGTCGAACAGGCTGCGCATGGCGTCGGCCACCAGTTCGGCCGCGCCCGAGGATTCCAGCGCCTTCGCGATCGCGAGCGCCGAGCCTATCGTCACCAGCAGATCGAAGGGAAAGCGCCGGCGCATCTCGCCCACCGACAGGATGCGCGTCGCGAGCAGGATCGCGAGCAGCACCAGTAGGCAGTTCAGCAGCGGCCAAATACCGACCGCGGACACCGCGATCGCGAGCGCGAAGCCGCTCAGCGCGAGCGTGCTCTGGTGCGACGTCAGCTTCGGCCGCAGCACGCCAGTGTCGAGCAGGTGGAAGTTGCGGTCGATGTTGCGGTGCTGGGCGAAGTCGGGGCCGACGGCGAGCAGCAGCGCGTCGCCTACGCGCAGCGGGATCCGCCCGAGCTGGCCGGTCAGGCGCTTGTCGCCGCGCCGGATGCCGACGACCCCGGCGTCGAACTGCGAGCGGAAGTCCACTTCCCGCAGCGTGCGATTGGGCAGGATCGACTCGTTCGAGATCACCACCTCGACGAGGTTGGAGCCCAGCAGCGCGTCGGCGCGCGTGCCGAACACCTGCAGGCCGGGAATCTGCTGCAGCGCCTGCACCTTTTCGACCTGCCCGGTGAAGACGAGGACGTCGCCCTCCTCGAGAATCTCGTCCGGCCCCACCGGCGAGATCAGACGCCCCTCGCGCTCGAGTTCGAGCAGGAACAGACCATCGAGATTGCGCAAGCGGTTCTGCTCTATGCTGCGGCCGGCCAGAGGCGAATCGCGGGTGATCTGGGCTTCGAGAAAGTAGCTCTGGCGGCTTTCCCGCTCGGCCGGCTCGTGCGCCGGCAGCAGGCCCGAGCACAGCACCATCACTGCGATGCACGCGAGCGCCAGCGGAATGCCGACGAGGCTGAACTGGAACATCTTCAGCGGCGGGAGCCCCGCGTCGATCACGAAGGAATTGACGACGAGGTTCGTCGAGGTGCCGACAAGGGTCGTAACGCCGCCCAGGATCGCTGCGTACGAAAGCGGGATCAGCAGCTTCGATGGCGCCACGCGGCGTTGCTTGGAGACGACGCCCAGCAGGGCGCCGACGACCGCGGTGTTGTTGAGGGCAGCCGAAAACAGCGTCGTCACGGCCGACAGGCGCAGGATTGCCCGCGCCGGCCCACCTCTCAGTACGAGATCCGAAAAGCGGTCCAGGAGTGGCGAGCGCTCCAGCGCCAGCGACACCAGCAAGAGCACGATCAAGGTGATCAGCGCTGAATTCGTGTAGCCGGCGAGCCACTCGCGCTCGCTGACGAGTCCAGCGAGGTAGTACGCCGCAGCCCATACGGTGAACAGGATCGCCGGTGCGACGCGGCCGCGGATCAGCAGCGCGAGCAATGCGGCAATGGATAGGAGGACTGCGTAGGCCGTCATCGGGCTTGGGGCGCTGCGTCTTCTTCAAAGCCCCACGCGGCGAAATGGGGGTTCTCGAAACCCGGCTTGGCATAGGCGAGCGGACGCCCGTCCAGGTCGGTGACGCACCCGCCGGCGGCAGCGAGCACCGCATGGCCGGCGGCGATGTCCCATTCCATCGTGCGCCCGAGCCGGGGGTAGAGGTCGGCTTCGCCGGTCGCGATCAGGCACAGCTTGAGCGAGGAACCGGCGCTTGCGAGCTTGGCGACCTTGCGTCCCGCGAGAAAGGCGTCGAGCGCCGCTGCGTCGCCGTGCGAGCGGCTGGCGACCACGGTGAGCCCCGCGGCCGGCGGCACCCGGCAGCGGATCGTCCGGCGGCCGTTGGCATCCTCGATGAAGGCGCCGATGCCAACGGCCCCTGCGTAGAGCTTGCCGAGAGCGGGCGCCAGAACCACGCCGAGCAACGGCAGGCCATCCTCGACGAGGGCGATATTGACCGTGAATTCGCCATTGCGCTTGATGAACTCCTTCGTGCCGTCCAGCGGATCGACGAGCCAGAAACGTCTGCCAATCTCCGGAACCCGCCCCGCGGCGACCGCTTCCTCGGCCACGACGGGGATCTCGGGCGCGAGCGCTGCGAGCCCGTCGAGGATAACCTGCTCGGCGCGTTCGTCCGCCTCGGTGACCGGCGATGCGTCGTCCTTGCCGCGCACCGAAAAGTCCGTCGCATAGACCGACATCACGATATCCCCTGCGTCGCGCACGATCGGCAGCAGTCGTTCGAGGAGATCGGAAAGGGGAAGAGCATTTGACACAGGTGGGGCTCCAGCCGGTTGGTATACTTGACGACGCGGCATTGTAGGCCCGATCACGCGGGCCGGCTGTGCAATTCATCGTCATCACGAGGACCTCGATGTCTCTTACCCACCTGCAGCGTCTCGAAGCCGAAAGCATCCACATCATGCGCGAGGTGGTCGCCGAAGCGGAAAACCCGGTGATGCTGTATTCGATCGGCAAGGACAGCGCGGTGATGCTGCACCTCGCGATGAAGGCCTTCCATCCGGCGCGCCCGCCGTTCCCGCTGCTGCACGTCGACACGCGCTGGAAGTTCCGCGACATGTACGCCTTCCGCGACGAGATGGTGGGCAAGCTCGGGCTGGATCTCATCGTGCATATCAACCCCGACGGGGTCGCGAAGGACATCAACCCCTTCACCCACGGCTCGGCGATCCACACCGACATCATGAAGACCGAGGGCCTCAAGCAGGCGCTCGACAAGTACGGATTCGATGCGGCCTTCGGCGGCGCACGCCGCGACGAGGAGAAATCCCGCGCCAAGGAGCGCATCTTCTCCTTCCGCACCGCGCAGCACCGCTGGGACCCGAAGAGCCAGCGCCCCGAGCTGTGGAAGCTCTACAACGCCCGCAAGCACAAGGGCGAGTCGATGCGGGTGTTTCCGCTGTCGAACTGGACCGAACTCGACATCTGGCAATACATCTACCTCGAGAAGGTGCCCATCGTGCCGCTCTACTTCGCCGCCGTGCGCCCGGTCGTTGAGCGTGACGGCGCGCTGATCATGGTCGACGACGAACGCATGCCGCTGCATCCCGGCGAAGTGCCGATGATGAAGAAGGTGCGCTTCCGCACGCTCGGTTGCTACCCGCTGACCGGTGCCGTCGAGTCCGAGGCCGACACGCTGCCCGCGATCATCCAGGAAATGCTGCTGACCAAGACCTCCGAACGCCAGGGCCGTGTCATCGACCACGACTCGGCCGCCTCGATGGAAAAGAAGAAACAAGAGGGGTACTTCTGACATGGCCCACATCTCGGATCTGATCGCCACCGACATCGAGCTGTACCTGCAGGCGCACGAGAAGAAGAGCCTGCTGCGCTTCATCACCTGTGGCAGCGTTGACGACGGCAAGAGCACGCTGATCGGCCGCCTGCTGTACGAATCGAAGATGCTCTTCGAAGACCAGCTCGCCGCGATGGAAGCCGACTCGAAGAAGTACGGCACCCAGGGCGAGAACCTCGACTTCGCGCTGCTCGTCGACGGCCTCGCCGCCGAGCGCGAGCAGGGCATCACGATCGACGTCGCCTATCGCTTCTTCTCCACCGACAAGCGCAAGTTCATCGTCGCCGACACGCCGGGCCACGAGCAGTACACCCGCAACATGGTGACCGGCGCCTCGACCGCCGACGCCGCGGTGCTGATGGTCGATGCCCGCCGCGGCGTGCTCACGCAGACTCGGCGCCACAGCTACCTCGTGTCGCTGCTGGGCATCCGCCACATCGTCGTCGCGATCAACAAGATGGACCTCGTCGACTACGCCGAGCCCGTGTTCCGGCGCATCTGCGACGACTACCGCAGCTTCGCCGCACAGATCGGCCTCGATGACGTGACCTTCATCCCGATGTCCGCCTACAAAGGCGACAACATCATCGAGCCCAGCGCCAGCATGCCCTGGTATCACGGCACGACGCTGATGGGCTACCTCGAAACCGTCGAGGTCGACGACGAGCGCTTGCAGAAGCAAGCCTTCCGCCTGCCCGTGCAGTGGGTCAATCGCCCGAACCTCGATTTCCGCGGCTTCGCCGGCACCGTCGCCGGCGGCATCGTGAAGCCCGGTGACCGCATCCGCGTCCAGCCCTCGGGCAAGGAAAGCACGGTCGCGCGCATCGTCACGCGCGACGGCGACCTGGAGCAGGCCGTCGCCGGCCAGTCGATCACGCTGACCCTCGCCGACGAGATCGACATCTCGCGTGGCGACGTCATCTCGACCGCCGACTCGCCCGCCGGCTCGGCCGACCAGTTCGAGACGACGCTCGTATGGATGCACGACGAGCCGCTGCTGCCTGGGCGCCCCTATCTGCTCAAGATCGGGGCGAAGACCGTCACCGCGACCGTCACCCACATCAAGTACCAGGTCAACGTGAACACCCTGGAACACGTGGCCGCGCGCACGCTGGACCTCAACGCGATCGGCGTGTGCAACCTCAGCCTCGACCGCCCGATCGCCTTCGATCCCTATGCCGACAACCGCGACACCGGCGGCTTCATCCTCATCGACCGCCTGAGCAACAACACCGTCGGCGCGGGGCTGATCCACTTCGCGCTGCGCCGCAGCCAGAACATCCACATGCAGCACGTCGACGTCGACAAGGCTGCGCGCGCCGCGCTCAAGCACCAGAAGCCGTGCGTGCTGTGGTTCACCGGCCTGTCGGGCGCCGGCAAGTCGACCATCGCCAACCTCGTCGAGAAGAAGCTGCACGCGCACGGCTATCACACCTACCTGCTCGACGGCGACAACGTGCGCCACGGGCTCAACAAGGACCTCGGCTTCACCGAGGCCGACCGCGTCGAAAACATCCGCCGCGTGGCCGAGGTCGCCAAACTGATGGTCGATGCCGGCCTCATCGTCATCACCGCCTTCATCTCGCCCTTCCGCGCCGAGCGCCAGATGGCGCGCAGCCTGGTGGCCGAAGACGAGTTCATCGAAGTGTTCATCGACACGCCCCTCGAAGTCGCCGAGGGACGCGATGCCAAGGGCCTGTACAAAAAGGCGCGGCGCGGCGAGCTCAAGAACTTCACCGGTATCGACTCGCCCTACGAGGCGCCGGAGGCGCCCGACGTGCGCATCAACACCGTGACGATGAGCGCCGACGAGGCGGCCACCTATCTCGTGCTGGAGTTGCAGCGCCGAGGCGGGCTGGGCGACTGATCCCCAGCGCGAAAACGCCCCGGCTCGCGCGAAGCGGTCGAGGCGTTTCCATTAACTTCCGTTCGGGCGGAGCCCTTCGACTTCGCTCAGCCCCGTAGGGCGGGAGGAGCCGAAGGCGTATCCCGCCACGCGGCCCGTGGACCGCTTCCGACCGCCGGATTGGCGGGATGCGCTATGCTCCTCCCGCCCTACGCAAGCACCGCGCGGCCCGAGGGTGCGGCTTACTTGCTCTTGATCATCGTGCCGACGCCGTGGTCGGTCAGGATCTCCAGCAGCAGGCAGTGTTCGACGCGACCGTCGATGATGTGCACCGACTTCACGCCGTTGCGCGCCGCATCCAGCGCCGAGCCGATCTTCGGCAGCATGCCGCCCGACAGTGTGCCGTCCTCGACGAGGCCGTCGATCTGGCGCGGCGTGAGGCCGGTAAGGAGATTGCCGTCCTTGTCCAGCACGCCCGGCGTGTTCGTCAACAGCACCAGCTTCTCGGCCTTGAGGATCTCGGCGAGCTTGCCGGCCACCACGTCGGCGTTGATGTTGTAGGTCTCGCCCTCCTCGCCGACGCCGATCGGCGCGATCACCGGAATGAAGTCTCCCTGGTCGAGGAAGGAGATCAGGCTGGGGTCGATCTGCGTGATCTCGCCGACCTGGCCGATATCGACCAAGTCTCCCGGCGGTGCGTCCTTCTTCTGCATCATCAGCTTCTTCGCGCGGATGAAGTTCGCGTCCTTGCCGGTCAGGCCCACGGCCTTGCCGCCCGCCTGGTTGATGAGATTCACGATCTCCTTGTTCACCTGGCCGCCCAGCACCATCTCGACGACTTCCATCGTCTCGGCGTCGGTCACGCGCATCCCCTGCACGAACTCGCCCTTCTTGCCGACGCGTGCGAGCAGGTTCTCGATCTGCGGGCCGCCGCCATGCACCACGACCGGATTCAGTCCCACCAGCTTCAGCAGCACGACGTCGCGCGCGAAGCAGTCCTTCAGCTTGGGATCGGTCATCGCATTGCCGCCGTACTTGATAACGATCGTCTTGTCGAAGAAACGCTTGATGTAGGGCAGGGCCTCCGCGAGGATCTCGGCCTTCAGGGCGGGCGTCACCTTATCGGTGTCGGGGGAGTCGGACATGGCAGCTTCCTGGATGATTGTGCGCCGCCATTTTAAAGAGTCATGCTGCAAAGCAGAAGCCGCAATCCCCCCATGGCGAAGGATTGCGGCTTGCCGGACGCGCAGCAGTCGGGACGTCAGTCGATCGTCAGCCGCTTCACCTGCTCATGTGCCTTCTTGGGCAGGCTCAGTTCGAGCACGCCATCCTTGAACTTGGCGCTCGATTTGGCTTCGTCGATTTCCTGGCCGAGCTGGAAGCTGCGCGACACCTTGCCAAAATACCGCTCGGTGCGCAGCACACGCTCGCCTTCCTTGACTTCCTTCTCCTGCTTGCGCTCGGCACTGATCGACACCACCGGGCCGTCGATGTGCACGTGGATATCCTCCTTACTGATGCCCGGCAGTTCTGCGTGGACCTGGTAGGCGTCGTTGTCCTCCTTCACATCCACGCGCATCTGGGGAGCTTCGCTGACGCCGCCGCCGATATCGACCGGACGGACGAAGAAACCGCGCAGCAGGTCATCGAAGGGATCGCGACGAATCAGGTTGCTCATGGCTTTCTCCTCTCTGACAACATGGTCTTCTCATCCCAAATATAGATACGGGATGCGGCATTTCAAGAGAGAAAAGGGCCCCTGGCTGCAATCGCGGATTCATCTGAGCGGCCCCCCGATGAAATAAATCCGCATTCATCCGAGCCGTCGAGCGTCACATCGACATGTCGGCGCGGCGGGGCATTCTTTGCCTGCGGAATGCCGGCGGGCGAGCCCGCGCGTCGGAGTGTGGCGTTGCCGCCCGCGATCATGGTTCCGCACGAAGGTGCGGGTTGTTATTGTCCGGCGTGCCTGAAGGCGATGTTCCTAGCGTCTGCTGCCTGCCGGGAAATGATCGGGCAGTTGCAGGATCGCATCGCGATTGGTCCACGAGAAGACCTTCGCCGCAGCCGCGTCGCGCGGCAGCCAAAGTGTCGCGTCGTGCTCGTCGGGCGCGAGCGCGACCGGCTGGCCCTCGGGCACGCACAGGCTGAAGACGTGCTCGAGATTGTGGGACACGT
This sequence comes from Aromatoleum evansii, assembly GCF_045689615.1. Classification (NCBI taxonomy): domain Bacteria; kingdom Pseudomonadati; phylum Pseudomonadota; class Betaproteobacteria; order Rhodocyclales; family Rhodocyclaceae; genus Aromatoleum; species Aromatoleum evansii. The sequence goes on along the minus strand of NZ_CP141259.1, from coordinate 4,342,520 downwards.
CCGGCGCATAGCGGTGGCGCCACTCCTCGCGGATCGCGAAGCGGTTGCAGTGCCGCCAATCGACGAGGTCCTGCAGCCGGGCCGCGATCCCCGTTTCCTCGCCAATCTCCCGCAGCGCCGCCTCCGCAGGCGATTCGCCCGGCTCCAGGCTTCCGGTGACCGACTGCCAGAAGCCCGGCGGCGACACGCGCTGCAGCAACAACACGTCGAGCGCCGGCGTATGTACCACGACGAGCACCGACTCGGGCAGCTTGTAGGCCATCGCTCGCGTCAGAATCCGCGCAGACGGCCGATTCCGTCGGCTGTCAGCCCGACGAAGATCCAGAAGGGAACGTCTTGTGCGGCCCAGTCGCTGGCCGCCTCCCCGAGAATCTCGAGCGCCTCGAGAAAGTCCCGTTCTGCCGCGACGCGAAATCCATCCGCGTGCTCCAGGATCAGCACATGGCCGTGGGCCGGCCACCAGCTCATGTCCGTCACACAGTCCGCGAGGGCGTCCCAGTTGTGGCCGAACCATTCGGGAAAACGCAGTGCCGCAGCGACCCGGCGCAGGAACTCGGCCTTGTCCCGGCAACCGGACAGGTCTGCACGCGCCACTCCCAAGCCCACCGCAGCGGCTGCGGCGGCTATGGCGCCCCCGCCGTCCGCCGGCAAGTGATACACCCCGGCGCCGGAGGCCTGGTGCAGTCTGTCGGCGAGTCGATCAAGGTCGTCCATTCCTTCCTCCCGCTTCAGCGCCGCGGATCGAAGCGGCGGAAACTGCGATAGTGATCGGCGGTGTAGTAATACACCTCGGGAGGATTCCCCCCCGTGACGATGCGGCGCGCGCCACGGTCGTTCTCGCCCGGCGTCGGCACGGTGTATTCGCGGTAGTAGCCGCGCGGCTTTTCGGGCAGCAGGCGCTCCCGGTTCTGGAACACTGTGCCGTCCTTGCGATATGGAAAAGGTCCGCCACGGTCGATCAGCGCGAGCGTCGCCTGCGCCTCGCGCGGGAGCGCGTCGGTCGTCGCGTTGTCCGGCCCGCGGCCGCATCCCGGCAAGGCTGCGAGCGCCGTTGCAGCGAACAGCGCGAATCTCAGTATCAGTGCCCGCAAGTGAATCTCCTGATGGCTGGTCGGATCGGGGGGCGGCGGAATCCGGCCCTCCCGGGATCAACCGCCCTGGCGCGGATTGTATTTCCTGACCAGCTGCTGCATGAAGCCGCTCAACGCATCGAGACGCGGGTTGCCGGGGTCGAGCCGCCGCGTGCGCGCGATCAGGCCGCGCGCCTGGGCCGCCAGGCGCTCGTTCCAGCCCCGGTTCTCGATGTGTCGCAACAGGGCGAGTGCGGCATTGAAGAGCACGTGCGGATTTCCCGGCATCTTCTGCACCGCGGCCATCATCTCCCGCACTGCGCCGTCGAAGTCCCCGGCCTTGACCATGTCTGCGCCGGCGGAAATCAGCCCGCGCACCTCGACATGGACGCGCTCCTCTAGCTCGTTCGACAGCTCGCCATGCCCCCGCTCCTGCAGGATCGCGCGGGTCTTCTCCACCGTGCGCTCGTCCGCTGCGTTGCGCAGGATGTCGATCACCAGCTGGCTGCCTTCGGCCTCCATGTGGTTGTCCAGGCAGGCCTTGACGAGCTCCTGCTTCATGTCGGTTGACAGGGACGACAGCGCCGCCCCTGCCTGCAGCGCATTCTGGAGCGCGGCCTGCGCGAGATCCCCTGCGCCGGTGCTGGTGTGATACAGGGCCTTCGAGAGCGAGGCGCATACCGGCGTCGCCGCCATCCCGCCCATGCTCGACTCCAGATCGCGGATTGTCGCCTGCGCTTCCTCGGTGCGGCCTTGGCTGAGTTGTGCCCGGACCAGATGGACGTGGTCTTCCGGGTCGCGGAAATCCGAGTATTTACCCTTGCGCACAACCTCGGCGAGCGTCCGCTCGGCAGCAGCGCCGTCACCGGCGGCGAGCTGCACACTGCCCAGGTGGCGCAGGCGTCCCAGGCGGTGCGGCGACAGGGCTACGGCGCTGGTCAGCACGTCGCGTGCCTCCTCGATGCGCCCCGTTTCCTCGCGCGTGCGCGCGAGCCAGTCGTAGGCGTCGACGTACCGGCTGCTTTCGGCCACCAGTGCGCTCAGGATCTCTTCCGCGCCGGCGTAGTCCTTCCTCGCGAACAACATCTTGGCGAGGCCGAGCCTTGCCCACGGCACCGCCTTGGCGGCGAGAATCTCGCGGTAGATGCCCTCCGCCTGTTCCACATGCCCGAGTGCGGCGTGCAGTTCCGCCTCCAGCCGCAGGAAGTCGATGCGGTAGCGCGGGTGAGTTTCCGCCCGGGTCGTGCAGACTTCGATCGCCCGCTGCGTTTCGCCGGCTTCGATGAGCCGGTAGGCAGGCAGGAAAATCTCGCGCTTTTCCAGCGCCCGCAACAGCCGCATGTGCAGCATGTCGGGGGTGAGCGGCTTCAGGATGTAGTCGTTCGGCGCGAGCTCCGCCGCACTGACCACGCGTTCGTAATTGCGCTCGCCCGTGATCATGATGAACAGCGTATCGAGCGGAATGATCTCCTTGTTGCGCAGATCCTCGAGCAGGTGTTGACCGTCCTGGCCATCGCCAAGGCTGTATTCGCTCAGGATCACGTCGAAGCGTCGGTCGCGCAGGCGGCTGATGGCCGCCCCGGCAGAGGGGGCGAACTTGACGTTGGCAATCCCGAAGCTGTTGAGCATCGACCGCAACTGGCTGCGCATGCCCTGGTTGCTTTCAACGATGAGGAGATTCAGGCGTTCGAGGTCTGCCATGGTTCGATTGGGGTCTGAACAGGTGACGCCACGTCGGGGGCGTTTCCCAAGCTTACGGCAATGTCGGGGAAATTCTGTAGCTTTTCCGCGTATGCCGTTGCTGATGGCACCCACGGCCCAAAGAAAAAGGGCAGATGGTCGCCCATCTGCCCTCCGATGATGCTGCGCGCGTGAGCGGTCAGGCCTTGGCGACCTCGACCTGCGTCTCGACCTTCTGGCGCAGACGGATGTGAAGTTCGCGCAGCTGCTTCTCGTCGACCGCGCTCGGTGCGTCGGTGAGCAGGCACTGAGCACGCTGGGTTTTCGGGAAGGCGATCACGTCGCGGATCGACTCGGCTCCGGTCATCAGGGTCACGATGCGATCGAGGCCGAACGCAAGACCACCATGCGGTGGCGCGCCGTACTTGAGCGCGTCGAGCAGGAAGCCGAACTTGACCTGCTGCTCCTCCGGACCAATGTTGAGCGCCTCGAACACGCGCGACTGCACCTCTGCGCGATGGATACGCACCGAGCCCCCGCCGATCTCCCAGCCGTTGAGCGCCAGATCGTAGGCCTTCGCGAGGCATTCGCCCGGGTTCGACTCGAGCAGTTCGACATGGTCGTCCTTCGGGCTCGTGAACGGGTGGTGGCAGGCGACCCAGCGCTTGTCGTCGTCGTCGTATTCGAACATCGGGAAATCGACCACCCACAGCGGACGCCAGGCGTCGCCGGTGACATAGCCCTTCTCGTGGCCGAGCTTGATCCGCAGGGCGCCGAGGGCGTCGTTGACGACCTTGGTCTTGTCGGCGCCGAAGAAGATCAGGTCGCCGGATTGCGCACCGGTGCGCTCGAGGATCGTGCGCAGCGCGGTCTCGTGCAGGTTCTTGACGATCGGCGACTGCAGGCCCGCCTCGTTCGGCTGGCTGGCGTCATTGACCTTGATGTAGGCGAGACCCTTGGCGCCGTAGATACCGACGAACTTGGTGTATTCGTCGATCTCGCCGCGGGTGAGGGAGGCGCCACCCGGTACGCGCAGCGCAGCGACACGGCCGCCGCTGGTCGCCGGACCGCTGAACACCTTGAACGCCACATCCTGCACGGCATCGGTGACTTCCGTGAGTTCCAGCGTCACGCGCATGTCCGGCTTGTCCGAGCCGAAGCGGCGCATCGCCTCGGCATAGGTCATGCGCGGGAACGGATTCGGCAGTTCGACCGCGAGCGCTTCCTTGAACACGAAACGGATCATGTCTTCCATGATCGCGGTGATCTCGGTCTCGTTCAGGAACGAGGTCTCGATATCGACCTGGGTGAATTCGGGCTGGCGGTCGGCGCGCAGGTCCTCGTCGCGGAAGCACTTGGTGATCTGGTAGTAACGGTCGAAGCCGGCGACCATCAGCAGCTGTTTGAAGAGTTGCGGCGACTGAGGCAGCGCGAAGAACTGGCCCGGATGCACACGCGAGGGAACGAGGTAGTCGCGTGCGCCCTCGGGCGTGCTCTTGGTGAGCATCGGCGTCTCGATGTCGATGAAGCCCTGCCCGTCCAGGAAGCGGCGGAAGGCCATCGCCACCTTGTAGCGCAGCATCATGTTCTTCTGCATCTGCGGACGGCGCAGGTCGATGACGCGATTCACCAGCCGCACGTTTTCGGACAGGTTGTCGTCATCGAGCTGGAAGGGTGGCGTCGCAGAGGCGTTGAGCACCTCGATCGTGTGGCACAGCACCTCGATCTCGCCCGAGACGAGGTTGGCGTTCTCGGTGCCCGCGGGACGGCGGCGCACCTTGCCAGTGAGGTTGATCACGTATTCGTTGCGGATCGACTCCGCCGTACGGAAGGTGTCGGCGCGGTCCGGGTCGCACACGACCTGCACGAGCCCCTCGCGGTCGCGCAGGTCAATGAAGATGACCCCGCCGTGGTCACGGCGGCGGTGGACCCAGCCGCACAGGGTCACGGTCTGGTCGAGATCGGCGGCGGTTACCTGTCCGCAGTACTTGGTTCGCATGGGTTCAGTTCCGAAACGAAGGCGCGGCCGCTACGGGCCGCGAGGTTACTCATTCAGGAGCGCCGGGCGCGCTGGAGCGATGTGCGGGGAAGGTGCCACCACGCCCATCGAGATGATGTACTTCAGGGCTTCATCGACACTCATGTCGAGTTCGATCACGTCTTCCTTGGCCATCATGAGGAAGAAGCCCGAGGTGGGGTTGGGCGTGGTCGGCACGTACACGCTGACATGCTCGCCCTTGAGGTGATTGGCAGCGTCGCCGCCGGGCTTGCCGGTGAGGAAGGCGATCGTCCATGACCCCTGGCGCGGGTACTGGACCAGCAGCGCCTTGCGGAATGCCTGCCCGGAGCTGGAAAACAGCGTATCGGAAACCTGCTTTACGCCGTAGTAGAGCGACTTCACCACCGGGATGCGGGCGAGGAGGGCTTCCCAGTAGCGGACGACCTTCTGGCCGATGACGTTGGCCGCAATGAGACCGGTGCTGAGCAGGATGACAAGGCCGACGACGAGGCCGGCGCCGGGAATGTCGAAGCCGAGCAGGCTCCTCGGCTGAAGGCCGTTAGGCAGCCACTCGATGATCTGGTCGAGCGTGCCGACGATCCACGCCAGGACCATGAAGGTGATCGACAGCGGGATCCAGATCAGCAGTCCGGTGATGAAATACTTTTTCACGTGCCGCGGACGCCCTCAGCCCGGGTGGCAGGCGCACGCGCCGCCACAGCCGGCGGGCGCAGCGGCGGGTTCTGCTTTCGCCGGCGCGGACGAGCCGCTGCCCTTGAAATCCGTCGCATACCAGCCGGTGCCCTTCAGCTGGAAGCCCGCTGCGGAGAGCTGCTTCTGATAGCTGTTCGCGTTGCAGGACGGGCAGACGGTGAGCGGTTCGTCGCTCATCTTCTGGAGATGTTCCTTCTGGAACCCGCAGCTGTCGCAACGATATTCATAAATGGGCATGGCAACCTCCGGAAATCAAGCTTCGAAGTCTAGCGCAACGCAGCATTGGCGAGAAGGGAGGCGCCGGCCGCGCGCATGGCAACCATTCCGATATGGGGGCTGGGGCGCAGTATTCAAGCCCGCGTTAGAGGTTGCCGAGGTAGGCGCTCGTCAGGCTCTGCCCCCAGAACATCGCCAGCACGCCGGCCGCAGCAAGATAGGGGCCGAAGGGGATGGGGACGTTGCGGCCGTGTCGCGCAAAGACGATCAGGCTGATGCCGACCGCCGCGCCGACCAGCGACGAGAACAGGATCGTGAGCGGCAGCATCTGCCATCCCAGCCAGGCCCCGATGGCGGCGAGCAGCTTGAAATCGCCATAACCCATGCCTTCCTTGCCGGTTGCCAGCCTGAACAGCCAATACACGGACCACAGCGCCAGGTAGCCGGCCATCGCACCGATCACGCTGGTGGAAATGTCCGCGTAGGTCCCGCCGAGGTTGAGCGCGAGTCCCAGCCACAGCAGGGGCAGCGTCAGGCTGTCGGGCAGAAGCTGGGTGTCGAGGTCGATGAAGGCCAGGGCGATCATCGTCCACACGAAGACGAGGGCGCCGAGGCTGGCGAGGCCGAAGCCGAAGTGCCAGGCCGCGTAACCCGACAGGACGGCCGTCAGCATCTCGACCACGGGGTAGCGGCGGCTGATGGGGGCGCTGCAATGGCGGCAGCGCCCGCGCAGCATCAGGTAGCTGACAACCGGGATGTTCTCCAGCGCGGTGATCAGGTGCCCGCAATGCGGGCAGCGCGAGCGCGGGGTGGCGAGGTTGAAGGTTTCCTGTTGGGGAGGCGGTTCATTGCGCAGTTCCGCCGCCTGCGCGTGCCATTCGCGCTCCATCATCTGTGGCAGGCGATGGATCACGACGTTCAGGAAGCTGCCGACGAAAAGGCCGAGGAGCGTGGCAAGGAAAGTGAAGACGATCGGGTCGCGAAGGAAGTCTGGCATGGTCGTGCTTGTGTGGCGCCGCCCGGCGCGTCGGGGCCGGGCGGCAGGGAGGGGTCAGACGACCTGGCCGAGCTTGAAGATCGGCAGGTACATCGCGACGACGAGGCCGCCGATGACCGTGCCGAGGAAGACCATGATGAGCGGTTCGAGCAGGGTCGACAGGCCCGCGACAGCGTCGTCAACTTCCTGCTCGAAGAAGTCTGCGACCTTGCCGAGCATGGAGTCGAGTTGGCCCGACTCCTCGCCGATCGACACCATCTGCACGACCATGCTGGGGAAGACGCTGGAGTTCTGCATCGCCACGGTCAGGCTGGTGCCGGTGCTCACTTCGTTCTGGATCTGCTTCGTCGCCGTCTGGTACACGTAGTTGCCCGAGGCGCCGCCGACCGAATCAAGGGCTTCGACGAGCGGCACACCCGCTGCGAACATCGTTGAAAGTGTGCGCGTCCAGCGCGCGATCGTTGCCTTCAGCACGATATCGCCGACGACGGGCAGCTTGAGAATTATCCGGTCGAGTGCGATCTGCATCGCCGTCGAGCGTTTGTACGTGTAGCTGATTCCCGTGATCACGCCGGCAATGATGCCGAATATGATGTACCAGTATTCGACGAAGGCGTCGGAGATTCCGATCACCATCATCGTCGGGGCCGGGAGTTCCGCGCCGAAGCTCGCGAACACCTTCTTGAACTCGGGCACCACGAACAGCATGATCACCGTCACGACGATCGCAGCGACGACGATGACCGCCATCGGATAGAACATCGCGGACTTGATCTTGCCCTTGATCGCGAGAATCTTTTCCTTGTAGGTCGCGATGCGGTCGAGGAGGCCGTCGAGGATACCAGCCTGCTCGCCGGCGCCGACCAGGTTGCAGAACAGCTTGTCGAAATACACGGGATGCTTGCTGAAGGCCTGGGAGAGGCTGGAGCCGGTCTCGACGTCGTTGCGCACCTCATTGAGCAGGCGTGCCAGGCTGGGGTTGCCGGAGCCCTTGATGCCGATGTCGAAGGCCTGCAGCAGCGGCACGCCGGACTTCATCATCGTCGCCAGCTGACGCGTGAACAGCGCGATGTCCTTGTCGGTGATCTTGTGCCCGCGGGACATCTTGGCCTTCTTGACCTTGAGGACCTGCACGCCCTGACGGCGCAGCGTGGCCTGCACGACCGACTCGCCGCTGGCGCGCATTTCGCCGCGCACCTGCTTGCCGTTCTTGTCCTTGCCTTCCCACGTGTAGAGGGTTTCCTTGGGGCCGGCAGCGGCGCCTCTGGCTCGGGTGGTGGTGGTCGCCATGAGCGTTCGATGTTCCCTATTCGTTGGTGGTGGCGAGCACTTCCTCGAGCGAGGTCGCACCCTGTTTCACTTTCAGCAGGCCGGACTGGCGCAGGTCGCGGACGCCTTCGCGCTGAGCCTGTGCCGCAATGTCCATCGAATTGCCGTTGGTCATGATGATATGGGCAATTTCCTCGGAGATGGGCATGACCTGATAGATACCCAGGCGCCCCTTGTAGCCGCTGCCCTTGCAGCGCTCGCAGCCGACAGGGCCGTATGGGCGCCAGCTGCCGTCGAGGTCCTCGCCGCTGAAGCCCGCCTGGAGCAGGGCTTCCACCGGGATGTCGACCGGTTGCTTGCACGTGCACAGGCGTCGCGCCAGGCGTTGTGCGGTGATCAGGATGACGGAGGAGGCGATGTTGAACGGGGCAACGCCCATGTTGCGCAGGCGCTCGAGTGTGGTCGGGGCGTCGTTGGTGTGCAGCGTCGACAGCACGAGGTGGCCGGTCTGCGCCGCCTTGATGGAGATTTCGGCGGTCTCGAGGTCGCGGATTTCGCCGACCATGATCACGTCCGGATCCTGGCGCAGGAAGGCGCGCAGCGATGCGGCGAAGGTCAGGCCGGCCTTGTCGTTCACGTTGACCTGGTTGATGCCGGCCAGGTTGATTTCCGCCGGGTCCTCGGCCGTCGAGATGTTGACGCCGGGCTTGTTGAGGATGTTGAGGCAGGTGTAGAGCGAGACGGTCTTGCCCGATCCGGTCGGTCCCGTCACGAGGATCATGCCGTATGGGCGTTCGATCGCATCGAGCAGCACCTTTTTCTGCTCCGGCTCGTAACCGAGCGCGTCGACCCCCAGCATCGCGGAGGATGCATCGAGAATACGCATGACGATCTTTTCGCCATGCAGTGTCGGCAGCGAGGACACCCGGAAGTCGATCGACTTGTTCTTCGACAGGACGAGCTTCATGCGCCCGTCCTGCGGGATGCGCTTTTCCGAAATGTCCAGGCGCGAGATGACCTTGATGCGTGCCGCGATCTTCTCCTTCAGGATCAGCGGCGGCTGGGCGATTTCCCGCAGGATGCCGTCGGTGCGGACGCGGATGCGGTAGTACTTTTCGTACGGCTCGAAGTGGATGTCGGACGCGCCTTCATTGATGGCGTCGATCAGGACCTTCTGAATGAACTTGACGACCGGGGCGTCATCGACTTCCGCCGAGGCATCCTCGCTGGCCTGTTCCGTGGCCTCCTGGTCCTGCAGGAGGTCCATGTCGAACTCTTCGCCCGTCAGGTCCTTGAGCGTGTCCTCGGTCGATTCCGACAGGGTTTCGGCAAGGCGTGCCAGGCGATCGGCCTCGACGACGATGAGGTCGACCTGCATCCCGGTCTGGAAGCGGATCTCGTCGAGCGCGCGCATGTTGGACGGATCGGCCGTCGCAACGGTGAGGCGGTTCTGGCGCTTCCCCAGGGCGACGACCTGGTGCTTGGCCATCAGCTTGCGGTCGATCGCGTCGCGGGGGATGCTGGCGCGATCGACTGACGAAATGTCGAGCAGCGGGTAGCCGAAGGTTTCGGCGGCGAACCAGGCAACGGCCTTGGTGGTCAGGAGCTTGCGCTGTGCAAGTTCGAGGATGAAGCCGTTCGGGACGTTTGCCGCGCTCTTGGTGCACGCCGCCGCGTCGGCTTCGGAGAGCCGGCCGTGCTGGATCAGTGCTCGCGCGAGTCCGCTCAGGGCGGTCTGGGGGTTTGCTGCCATGTCCCGGTCTTAGCTAACTGACATTCGATCTTGCCCGCCGCGTAATGAATTGTAAAGGTCGCGGTCGAAACGTCCTGCGGCATCAGAGGCCGCCCGCTCTCGTTCAGGTGGCGCGTCCGAGCAGCACCTCGATCACGAAACGGCTGCCGACATATGCCAGCACCAGCGCAATGAAGCCCGCCAGCGTCCAGCGCAGCGCGACGCGGCCGCGCCAGCCCCAGGCGCGCCGTCCGACCAGCAGGGCCCCGAAAAGCAGCCATGAAACGATTGCAAAGACGGTCTTGTGGTCGAGGCGGAAAGGCTGCCCGAACAGCGCTTCCGAGAACACGACCCCGGAACCCAGGGTAAGGGTCAGGAGGATGAACGCGATGCCGATGAGTCGGAACAGCAGCGTCTCCATCGTGAGCAGCGGGGGCAGGCTTGCGAAGGTCTTGGTGAGCCGCCCGCTGTGCAGCTGCCGCTCGGCGATGGCCATCAGCATCGCGTGCAGCGCCGCCAGCGTGAAAACGCTGTAGGCCAGCATGGCCATGATGAAGTGGGCGCGGAACCCGGGGCTGCCGGCATTGACGAGGAGGTGCTGTCCGCGAAAAACGAGGGGCAACAGGCTGCCCGCAACGCCGGCGGCGACGACGAAGCCGTGCAGTCCGTCGAGGCGGGCGTAGAAGGTTTCGATCCAGTAGAAGCAAACCGCCAGCCAGATGACGAGCGAAACGGCGAAGCCAAAGCCGAAGCGCATGCCCTCGCCGGGGAACAGTTCTCCCTGTAGTGCCAAGCCGTGGGCGACGATCGCGCCGAACATCGTGAGCCGTTCCGCGACCGACATGTTGCGCCGCGGCTGGTTCGGCGCGGCTCGGGCCGTGACTCGCCAGAAGTGGGCACCCAGGACCGCGTAGAGCGTCGCGGCGAACAGATGAAGTAGAATGGTTTGCATAGTTCCCCGCAGTTTACTCCAAGGCCTAGGGCCCCAGCCAATATGCTCGACAATCTCACTCAGCGCCTGTCCAAGGTCGTCAAGACCCTGCGCGGCCAGGCTCGCCTCACCGAAGACAATATCCAGGATGCAATGCGCGAGGTGCGCCTTGCGCTCCTTGAGGCGGACGTGGCCCTGCCCGTGGTCAAGGACTTCATCGCGCGGGTGAAGGAGAAGGCGGTCGGCCAGGAAGTCGTCGGCTCACTGACGCCCGGCCAGGCGCTGGTGGGTGTCGTGCACGACGAACTCAAGGCGCTGATGGGTGGAACCCACTCCGGCCTGAATCTGGCTACGCAGCCTCCGGCCGTGATCCTGATGGCCGGCCTGCAGGGCGCCGGCAAGACGACCACCACCGGCAAGCTCGGCAAGCTGCTGCACGAGCGGATGAAGAAGAAGGTGCTCGCGGTCTCGGCGGACGTCTACCGGCCCGCCGCGATCGAGCAGCTGAAAGCGGTGTCGGCGCAGGCGGGGATCGATTTCTACCCGACGACGCCTGACCAGAAACCCGTCGATATCGCCCTCGCGGTCGTCGATCATGCGCGGCGCCATTATTACGACGTGGTGCTGTTCGATACGGCCGGCCGACTCGCCATCGACGCCGCGATGATGGACGAGATCAAGGCAATCCATGCCGCGATCAACCCGGTGGAGACGCTGTTCGTGGTCGATGCGATGCTCGGCCAGGACGCGGTGAATACGGCACGGGCGTTCAACGAGGCGTTGCCGCTGACCGGTGTCGTGCTCACCAAGCTCGACGGCGATGCGCGCGGCGGGGCGGCGCTGTCGGTCCGCCATGTGACCGGCAAGCCGCTGAAGTTCGCCGGCGTCGGCGAGAAACTCACCGGCCTCGAGGAATTCCATCCCGAGCGCATGGCCAGCCGCATCCTCGGCATGGGCGACATCCTCGGCCTTGTCGAGGAGGCGCGGCGCGGGGTCGATGAGGAGAAGGCGCGCGCTTTCGCCGAGAAGCTCAAGACCGGCAAGGGCTTCGACCTCAACGACTTCAAGGAGCAGATCGCGCAGATGCGCAAGATGGGCGGGCTTGCCTCGATGATGGACAAGCTGCCCGCGCAGTTCTCGCAGATGGCCGGAAAGTTGCAGGGCGGCGTCGAGGAGAAGGCCATCGGGCGCATCGAGGGCATCATCAATTCGATGACGCCGCTGGAGCGTGCCAAGCCGGAACTCCTGAAGGCGAGCCGCAAGCGGCGCATTGCGGCGGGGGCGGGCGTGACGGTGCAGGAAGTCAATCGCCTGCTCAATCAGTTCGAGCAGACGCAGAAGGTGATGAAGCAGTTCTCCAAGGGCGGCATGCAGAAGATGATGCGCGGCATGAAGGGCATGCTGCCCGGGATGATGCGCTGAGAGGGGCTGGCGATGCGCGAGATCCTGCTTGCGTTCGGACGGGCGCTGCGCAGCCTTGGGCGCAAGGGGGTGTTCGTCCACCTCGTGTGGCCCAGCCTGTTGGCCGTCGTCGCCTGGATGACGGTTGCGGTCCTGACATGGTCCACGCTGGTCGAGACGGTCGTGGCCTGGATTCAGGGCTGGGCGTTCGTCGGCGAATGGATCGCCGCGTCCGAGATCGGCGCCACCGCCACGCTGATCGTCGTCGAGATCGCGCTGGCGCTGGCCTTCCTGCCGCTGATCTACGTCACGGCGGCCCTGCTGGTCGCCGTGATCGCACTGCCGATGATGCTCGAGCAGGTGGCGCGCAAGGATTATGGCGAACTGGAGTTGCGTCGCGGCGGCTCGAACTTGGGCAGCGCGTGGAATGCGACCGTCGCGGGGCTGCTGTTTCTGCTCGGCATGGTTGTCTCACTGCCGCTGTGGCTGATCCCCGGGGCGGGTCTTGTCGCGTCCGTGGTGCTGACCGCATGGCTGAACCAGCGAGCCTTCGGTTATGACGCGCTGATGCTGCATGCCGATCGCGAGGAACTCAGGCGGCTGCCTCGGGTGCAGCGGACGTCGATGCTGCTGCTTGGCGGCGCATGCGCGCTGCTTGCCTATGTACCGTTCGTCAATCTCGTGGCGCCCGCGTTCTGCGGTCTGGCCTTTGTTCATTTAATGCTCGAAGCGTTGCGGCGCGAGCGCATCGAGCGGGGCGTGACCGTCCTCGACGCGCTGTCGGCTCCGCAGGTGAGGGAGTAGCGGATGGCGTTCGGCGCGATCATCATCGGTGACGAGATCCTGTCCGGGCGGCGCAGCGACAAGCATCTGGCGAAACTCGTCGAGATGCTCGGTGCGCGTGGACTCAGGCTCGCCTGGGCGCGTTATGTCGGCGACGACGCGCAGCGGCTCGTCGCGACGCTGCGCGAGAGCTTCGCGACCGGCGATGTGGTGTTCAGCTTCGGAGGCATCGGTGCCACCCCGGACGACCGCACGCGCCAGAGCGCGGCGGCCGCGCTCGGTGTCGAACTTGCGCTGCACCCCGAGGCGGAGGCGATCCTGCGCGAGAAATTCGGCGCCGAGATTACGGCGCATCGCCTGCAGCTCGGCACCTATCCGCAGGGCAGCGCGATCATCCCGAATCCGTACAACCAGGTGCCGGGCTTTTCGATCCGCGGGCATTACTTTGTGCCCGGCTTCCCGGTGATGGCGTGGCCGATGATCGAATGGGTGCTCGATACGCAGTTCCGCCACCTCCACCATGCCGATGATTTCACCGAAGCGGCGATCACGGTGCTGGATGCCATGGAGGGAAAGCTGGTCGATCTGATGGAGGCCGTGACCGCAGCGTTTCCCGAGCTGGAGTTGTTCAGCCTGCCCAGCGTGCCGACGGCGCCGGGCGAACCGCGGACCATCGAGCTTGGCGTGAAAGGCCCCGCGGCGAGCGTCTCGGCTGCAATGGCGCGCATCTGCGCAGAGGTCGGAGCGCGCGGATACGCATGGCAGGCGAAGGCGTGAGCCGAGCCGCGGGTCTGGCGCGCCAGTCGCGGCCGGCGACCGAGGAGTCCCGCAGCATCCGTCTCGGCGAACGGGATCTCGACTATGTGCTGCGCCGCTCTCCGCGACGCAGCTTCGCGCTGCAGGTCGATCAACGCGGGGTTCGTGTCGCCGTGCCGTGGCCCGCGACGCAGCCCGAAATCGACCGCTTCATCCGTAGCCACCATGACTGGCTGGAGGGGAAGCTCGCCGCGCGGGTGCCGCCCGCGGCGATGGCAGTCGAGGATGGTGCCCTGTTCCCGTTGCTGGGCGAGACCTGCCGCCTGCGCCTCGCGGGCGGTGTACGTTCCGCGCGCTGGCGCCTGGGGGCGGACGGTGTCGAAGAGCTGGTAGTGCCCGACGGCGCGGGCGCCCGCAAGGCACTCGTCCGTGCGCTGCGCGCTCGTGCCCTGCCGTGGTATGGCGAACGTGTCGCGGAGTTCTGCTTCCGGCTCGGCCAGGCCGTGCCGCCGGTACGCCTGTCGTCGGCACGCACGCGCTGGGGCAGTTGCAGCAGCCGCAGCGGTATCCGTCTGCACTGGCGCCTGATCCACCTGCCGCCGGCACTCATCGACTACGTTGTCGCCCATGAGGTGGCACATCTTGCCGAAATGAACCACTCGCCGCGTTTCTGGGCTGTCGTGGGCGCGCTTTATCCGGACTGGAAGGCGGCGCGCGTGCGACTGCGCGACGCCGGGCGGGCACTGCCCGTCATCGATGGCGCCGACGCGGCGCTTCTTGCTGAAGACTGAAGAGGACCGTTGAAATGAGACTACTTCATACCATGCTGCGCGTTGGCGATCTCGATCGTTCGATCAAGTTCTACACCGAGGTCCTCGGGATGCGGCTGCTGCGCCGCCACGACTACCCGGAGGGGAAGTTCACGCTGGCTTTCATCGGTTATCAGGACGAGTCCGCGGGGGCCGTCATCGAGCTCACGCACAACTGGGGCGTGGGGTCCTACGAGATGGGCAATGCCTTCGGCCACATCGCGCTGGCGGTTCCCGATGCCTACCGTGCGTGCGACGAGATCCGCGCGCGTGGCGGCAATGTGGTGCGCGAGGCGGGGCCGATGAAGCACGGCACGACCGTGATCGCATTCGTCGAGGATCCGGACGGCTACAAGATCGAACTCATCCAGCACGCCTGAAAGTATTCGCTGATGCTGTCAGGGTAATTTCAACGTCATGTAAAATGGTGGTTTGGCCTGAACCGGAACCGCCCATGGATTTTGCTCCACTGCTTCGCCCGCTGGCCGGTAATCGCTGCGGCGAGGACCTCACCTTCTCTGCGCTGTTCGACGAGATCCAGGAGGCGCGCCGCTGCGACGATCCCTCGGTGAGTCAGGGTGAGTGGGTGAGACCGCTCAAGGAGGCCGACTGGCCGCGCGTTGCCCGTCTTTGCGAGGATGCGCTGGCATCCAGGGCGAAGGATGTCCGTCTCGCCGTCTGGTTGACCGAGGCGGTGGCGCGAACCCGCGGATTCGCCGGTCTCGCCGATGGCTACCGCCTGGTGGCCGGCTTGTGCGAAGCGTATTGGGATGACATCCATCCGCTTCCCGACGACGGTGACCAGGAGATGCGCGCCGGCAATCTCGACTGGCTGGTGGCCCAGTCCCGCCGCATCGTGCGCGATACGCCCATTACCGATTCCCCGCGGGGATCCTTGTCGATGGGTGATCTCGAATCCGCGCGTAATCTGGCCGCCTGCCTGGAGCGGAACCCGCAGGAAGCCGAGTTCCTCATGCGTGCCGCGCCGGTGACGCTCGATCAATTCGAGGCCGCGCGCCGCGACACGTCCCGTGATTTTTTCAGCCGCGTTGCCGCCGAGGCGGAAGCGGCGCGGGGGGCGCTGGACGAGCTGGAGCGGGTCGTGGATGCCAAGCTCGGACTGGATGGCCCGGGTTTCGACGATGCACGCCAGGCGCTCATCGAGGTGCTGGAGACCGCGCGGCGGTTCGGTGGCGAGGCGCCGGCCCCGACTCCGCACTTGCTCGGGGCTGCGCCCGCGGGCGGCGGGCGCAGCCCCGCCGGTGAGAGGGCACCGGGTGCTGGGGGTCAGGGGGTGATCGCTACGCGGGCCGATGCGATAGAGCGGCTCCGCGAGGTGGCGGACTTCTTCCGACGCACCGAGCCTCACAGTCCGGTGGCCTATCTCGCCGACAAGGCGGCACGCTGGGGCGAGATGTCGCTGCACGAGTGGCTGCGCACGGTGGTCCGCGACGACGGGGCTCTCTCGCACGTGGAGGAGCTGCTCGGGCTCGTGTCCCCGGATGTGCCCGGGCGCTGAACGGCCGGGCCCGGGTCACTCGGCAAGCCGGAATTCGATCCGGCGATTGCGCGCGCGACCCTCCGGCGTGTCGTTGGGTGTCACGGGACGGTCGGGGCCGGCGCCCCGCGCGCTCAATCCAGCTGCCGGAATGCCCTTGCCCGTAAGGTAGTTCTTCACCGTGTCGGCGCGGGCGAGACTCAAGGCGATGTTGGCTGCCCGGTTCCCGGTGGAGTCCGTATGTCCGATGATATCGACGCGGGGGCGCTCGAGTCTGGCAATGACTGCAGCCATTTCGTCGAGGATGGCAACGCCGGTCGGCGTCAGGATCGCGGATCCGCTCTCGAACTCGACCACGCGATCAGCAAGCGTCTGATCGAGCATTGCCTGCGCGCCGGCTGGCACGCGCAGCCCGTTATTGACCGTGTAGGTCGGATTGAGCACTGTCGCAATCTCGCTGGCGAGCTGCTGCCGCCGGGCTTCGTTGGCAACGTTGCCGCTGATCGTGACCTGGGTGCCGTTGACCTCCAGCTGGCCCTGGCGGACGTCGCGGATGCCGTTCCCGAGGGTCTTGACGACGTGGCCGCTCCAGCCCGGTGGTGCGACGACGCCCCCCGAGTCCAGACGGTCGACAACCTTCTCCGCGCCATAGAGTTCGCGCAGGCGGGAAATGATGGCCACGCGGGCGCTCTCGTCAGGTACCGTGCCGGTGACGTGCACCAGACCGTCCGACGCGGGGTTTTGCGGTGGCGGTGCGCTCATGCCGGCCGCGGCATAGAGCAGCCCCGCCGCGAGTGCGAAACTGAGCTTCAAGATCATTCTCCGAAAAATACTTCCCTGAAGGTGGCGAGCCCCATTGCGAGCGACGTCCCGGGCTGGGCGAGATAGCTCGACAGCTTGGCGATTCCGTAGTCGCCGGTCAGGTCCGGGTGCGTGTCTATCCACTCGGGATCTTCCAGGCTCACGACGGCGTCGGGTGCGCTTGCCGGCGAGATCAGGCTGACGAGGGGCAGTGGCGAGGCGCCGTTGAAGCCGACGGTCAGCGTGTTGCGTCCCGCAACCGGTGCCTGCAGCAGCTGGAGTTCGCAGGAGGTGTTGCGGAGAAAGCCGCTGATGACGTTTACCCAGACCTGCGCCAGCCCGTCCCGCAGTCCGACGTCGTCCGGAAGGGGCAGCCGCAGGCCGCGGTCGATCGCGGGCGGGTTGCTCCCGAGCAACGGGCGCAGCAGCACGCCGAGGGCGAGGATGATGCGGCGGGCCTGTCCATTACCGCCGTCGTGCCCGAGCAGCCGGTCAAGGTCAGCCATCGTCGTTGCGGCGGGCATTGCGCCGGTGCCCGACGGTTGTGCGATGTGCGCGAGCTCCTCGCTGCAGTCGATGCGCGCAAGCGCGTGCAGCATCGACGCGGGTTCCTCGGCCGTTCGAGCCAGGCCGACCAGGTGCCCGAACTTTGCCCACAGCGAGGACAGGGCCAGTGGCCCGGGCGGGGCATGTCCGGCCTCCGACTCGATCGTCGACGCGACGAGAAAGGGGAAGCGGCGGGACGATGCGTCGTGGCTCGGCTGCAGGTGGCCGACGACGGAGAGGCGGCTGCGCGGACCGACGAAGGCGAAGTGCACCGGGCTCATGCTGTCGTAGGGAACGCGCCAGCGCGGATCTGCCGACAGCAGGTTCATGCTCTCCGAGATCCAGCGATCGAGCATCGCGATCAGTTGCGCCGATCCGCCTCCCTTCACGAAGTCGCCACGCGTGGGCAGCTTGCCGAAATAGCCTGTGGCGTGGATGGCAGCCGCCTTCATTGCACACCCCCGTGCGGCTGAGTCGTGGTTGCGAGCGTGGCCGCGCCGCCGGGGCCGATGGCGGCCTGTGTCTTCGCGTCGTCTCCGGCTACGCTGGCGGGGAGCGGGGCGTTGCGGCCGCCCCTGGGGCTGGCCTCTTTGCCTGTCTGCACGTCCGGGCTGCTCACGATCTTGAGCGTGACTGGCACCGACACCTCGCCAGTGTGCCAGGCGAGGTTGAACGAGCCGTCTGCGTTGCGTGTGCGCGTGGCGGAGTTGATCAGCTTTTCGAGTCCGAAGCGCCCACTGAAGTTTGCGACCTCGATTTCCTGTCCGTCGAAGGTCGTCGCGACGACTCGCGCGCCCGGTGTTCCCGCCGGATTGGGCCACACGAAGGTGGCCCACTGGGCGGCGCCGTTGCGGTAGCGCAGTCTTTGCCCATCGATCTCGATGGTGTATTCGGTCGTGCCCGGCGAGGGCTGCGGCAGCATCCGGAAGCTCGTCTGCGCAACCGGCGCGGCCGGGGTGGCGCTGCCGCCCTCCAGGGGGGCGACCCAGCCCGGGAAAGCCGCGAGGAACTCGGGGCGCAGGCGGATACCGAGATCGCCCCACGTCCGCGCCTCGATATAGTCGCCGCGCCGCACCATCAGCGGCCCGATGCTCGCAGCCGCGTACTTCGAGATCGCGCCCTCGGGGCCGAAGATCTGCGCGATCTCGGCCGGCGTCGCTTCTATGCCCGACGCGGCGTCGAACGGATACTTTCCGGCAAGCTGCCGGCCGAAGGGCTCATGCACGTTCGCGATCCAGCTCTTGTCGAGCTCCCGCTCGGCCGGGCCGATCAGGGCTGCGAAGGTCTGCAGCAAGGGGCGCACCAGCAGCGGGCGGAGCACTTCACGCTGATTGTCAGGCATGCCCGTCAGCATCTGCTCGTCCACGAACCGCAGCGTGTCGGCAAGTTCCGAGTTGCCGCCTTCGATCGTTTCGCTCATCAGCTTCACGGCGCCGGGACCCGGGTCGCCCTGGTTGGCGAGGAGGTTGAGGCGCGTCCGCAACCCGGAAAGCCGGCGCAGGTACAGGTCCAGTATCGATTCCCCGTTGTCGCGGCGTGCAATCAGACGACCGACGCCGGCGAATTCCTGGCCGATGGCGCCCATCGGGCTGGCCGGAGCCGTTGTGGAAGAGGGGGCCTCGAGCGTGACCGGTGCGGGCGACATGCGCAGGATCGACTGCTTGAACCATTCGATGAAGCCTTTTTGCG
The DNA here is from genome assembly GCF_045689615.1 of Aromatoleum evansii. Lineage (NCBI taxonomy): Bacteria > Pseudomonadati > Pseudomonadota > Betaproteobacteria > Rhodocyclales > Rhodocyclaceae > Aromatoleum > Aromatoleum evansii. Next base: position 4,323,629 of record NZ_CP141259.1, on the reverse strand, counting down.
CACGTGCGGCTACCGCATGGCTGACCCCGGGGTTGTCCCAGGCGGTCTGCTCATGCACGGTCCGCAGCAGTTTCCCCAGGGGAGATGCGGTCACGTCGCCGAGGCGATTCATGGCTGCCACGGCGGCGGGGAAGCCGTCGAATCCGCTGACGCCGATGCCTGTGACGAATTTCTGCCATTCCTGGACGTATTCCTTCTTGTATTTCGCCACGAGCATCTTCTGGATCTGCTCGGGGCTGCCGGCGAGGGAGAGGTCGTCTTTCCCGCTGGTGTCGAGGACCCAGTCCGTGCTCCGCAACTCTCCCGTCGCAGCATCCTTGATCGCGTCCTCGACATAACTGCGCCACGCGTCGGCGGTGAATGCGCCGGATATCACGTGGCTGCCGCTGACCAGCCCGGTGTCGTCCGGGCCGACGAGGTTCGCGACCGTCACGGGCGGGAAGCGGGTGGCCGCCCGCGCCTTGATGTCGCCGTAGACGCGCTCGATTGCGGGCATGCCGCGCACCACATGGCGTAGCGTCGCACGGGTCTCGTCGATCACCGAGAGCTTGCCTGCGATGGTCGGCCAGCCGGGGTCGTTCGCATGTCGCAGGTGGAAACTGATGATCCGCTCCGCGCTGCGCATCATCTGCTCGCGCGGCATGGAGCCGCGATTGGCATCCAGCCACGTCCGCCAGTAGCGGCTAAGCTGATCGGAGAGATGGCCGACCTCGGTATGCGTCCGGTCGCCCAGCATCAGATAGGTCTTCAGGGCGTTGTAGGCGTCTTCGACGTTGGTCGGCGACGTTTCCTTGTACGGCTGCGCCTCCGCGGGCGCCTCGCCCGCAACCGCCCCCTGGCCGGGGTTGTCGCTCGGCCGCAGCCGGCCGGCATTGCGATTGACGGCTGCAAGGAAACCTTCGATGCTCTCGCCGACCGGGCGGAGCATGATTTCCCTGACGCCCCGGTAGTACTCCTCAAGCAGTCTGGATTTCACTTCCTTGCCCTGGAACAGCCCGAGACCGAGCGAACGCGACGGTTCCGTGTCGAAGCGTTCGAGCTGTGCGATGCGCTCCTGGAGCAGTTCGAGCGCTTCGAGCCGCGACTGCAGGTCGACGCGGTCTTCCTGAATGCGCACGGCGCGTTCGAGGTCGGCGCGGACGTTGTCGACGAGGCTGCGGTTGTTGGCGTAGGACCAGCTCCATCCCGCCAGCGAAAGGCCCAGCAGCGCCGCCGCTGCCAGCGAGGTGGCGTGATGCAGGCGTTTCTTGCGCCGGCTCGCGTAGTGCCGTACCAGGTTGCGGTCGGCGAAGATCACCTTCGAGAAGAGATCCTTCAGGAAAAAGCCGTTGTTCGAGGCGATCCGTGCAGCAGCCGGGCCATCGCCGGCAAGTCCGAAGCGCTTTTCCACCCGCTCGCTGGAGCTGCTGGGCGTCTCCCCGCTCTGGATCGCCGAGGTGATGTAGAAGCCGCGGAAGATCGGCTTGAACTGGAAAGGGTTCTCCTCGAACAGAGTGGCGATGAAGGACCGCAGGGCCGGCTTGATTGCGGCGAACTCGAGTGGGAACGTGAGCAATCCGGGCGGCATCCGTTCGCCGCGGGCAATCGACATCTGAGCCACGCTCATTTCGCGCAGCCCTTCGTACAATTCGTCGAAGTGGCGCTCGAACAGCCCGATGGCGTCGTTGCTTCCTGCGGTTTCGTAGGGCAGGGTCGCTCCCCACACGCGGTCGCGCTCGTTCCAGTCCACGTCCTGGAAGAACTCGTTGAACCCCGCGATGAGGTCGGCCTTCGAGAACATCACGTAGATCGGCGCGAACACTTCGAGCCGTTCGGTGAGTTCCTGAACCCGCTGTCGCAGATTCTTGGCCAGCGTGATCGCGAAGCCTGGCGGATTGCGGAGCAGCTCGCCGACGCTCACCGTGACGATGATGCCGTTGATCGGCGCGAGCGGACGATTCTTCTTCAGCAGATCCAGAAAACCCAGCCATTCCTCGCGGTCCTCTTCGTGGACGGAGTAGCGGCCGGCGGTGTCGAGGAGGATTCCCTCGGTCGTGAAGAACCAGTCGCAGTTGCGCGTCCCGCCGAGCCCCTGCACGACGCTGCCGGCGGCATCGCCGAGAGGGAAGGTGAGCCCGGAGTTGACGACGGCCGTGCTCTTGCCCGCCGCGGGGTTGCCAATCGTGATGTACCACGGCAGCTCGTACAGCGCGGCGCGTCCGGAGACCAGCCCCAGCTTCGATGTCTTGATCGTGCGGATGGCTTCCTTCATGCGCCGGCGCAGGGTTTCGATTTCCCCCTTCGTCCGGCCTTCGCCATCGCCCGTGCGCGGGTCGAGCATCCGTTCGAGTGCGGACTCGGCGAGGCCGGCCCGGCGTCGCCGCCAGGCCCACACGGCGATCCAGAGCGCGAGGACGGCGCACGAGGCGATCGCCGCCCAGGCCAAGGCGAGCTCAAGCGTTTCGGCGCCCAGCATCAGGAAGCTGGCGAGGGCCAGTACGCCGATGAAGGACAGGGTGCGCGAGTCGGTGAGAAAGGTGCGGAGATAAGACATCGGTCAGGTGGCGTCAGGAGCAGGGTCAGGCGTTGGCGCGGGGGACGTGGGCGCCGGCGGGCGGGCGTCGACGATGATTGCCGCGCGGGCGTGGGGGGATTGGCAGGTCAGGCACAGGGCGACGCCTTCGGATGCGCTGGCGGCCTCGGCCGCACAGAGCAGCGTCACGAGTCCGCCGATCGGCGCGGTAAAGCCGGTCGCATTCCCGAGACTGAGCATGTCCGACAGCGGTTCGAGCGTCGGGAAGCGTTCCGAGAGCGTGCGCAGGAGATCCTTCGTGATCGGAGCCCGGTGGTCGGCGTCGGCAAGTACATTCGAGACGCGCGCCGCGTCGACTTGCTTGTCCGTCAGGATCGCGTCGATGAGGCTGCCCAAGAGGGAGGCGCCCGTCTTTGCCAGGGAAGCATCAGCGGGGCTGACTCTGCCTGATGCAGCGTGCGACAGGCGGGGAGACGACAGATGCCGGACGAGGGTCGCTCCCGAGCGGTTCGCGAGCACGAGCACCGCTGCCGCTTCGCCCGGGATACGGCCGTCCTGCATGCTCGCCGTGAACAGTTGCGATGCGGTCTCCCAGGCCGCAACCGTCCGCTCGTCGATATGCGACACGGCGCCCAGTACCAGTGCAAAGGCCGGGGACGACAAGCGGTCGAGCTCGTCAGCCAGGGCGTCGATGAGCTCGAAGGCATCGGCGTCATCCCGCGGGTGGTGGAATCGAACGTCCGTCGCCGCAATGTCGCGCGGAGCGAGGTGCTCGCGCCGTAGCCAGCTCGCGAGGCGGGCGCCGTGTGCGTCCTCCCTCTCCCGGTCCGAAAGCCACAGGACGATCCGGATTGCAGGGGCGGGAGCGATGAACTCCGCAAGGTCGTCGAGCGCACGGGGGAGTGCGCTGTGCAGCAGTGCCAGCGCACGCGCGTCCTGTTCTCCGTCTGTCAGACAAATGTCGACGGAATGGTCGTGCGGCGTCCCGCCGGGATCCTCGGGTGAAAGGTCGGCGACGCGCGCGGCGAACACGGGAAAGCCATGCGCATCACGGAGGTCGTCGTCGAGCGCCGGGGCGCATCCTTGCCGGGCTGCATCGAGTACTTGCGCCGCCTCGGTACCATGAGCGCACTGCAGGGCGAAGGCGATCAGGTATGTTTCCGGGCGGTGCGTTGGGGCGGATGCAGCGGCTGGCCGGGTCTCGCTGTTTCCGCTCGCATGGGCAACCGTGGCGGCGGGGGGCTGGCGCAGGTGCTCGATGACGGTGCGCAGGAGCCAGAAGCCGGCCAAGAGCGTTGCCGGCAGGAGGAGCAGATGCGTGGCGAGTTCAACCGTTCCGGGTTCGTATCCGACGGCCCGCCACCAGCCGAGGACGAGCGCCCAGACCAGTGCGGTCGCGAGAACTCCGAGGACGACGGGCCTCAGTACGAAGGCGAACATGGGATCGCGATCCGGCGTCAGTCGACCGTGAGCGCCTGCGAGGCGATCAGGATTGCGCCGCAGGCAGTCCTGTCGCCATGGCGCGCGGCCGGACGCCCGTCGATGAGGGTGGTCGGGTCGCCGGTCGCGATGACGGTCACGCGGCCGTGCCCTTTGCGCGGGCAGGTGACCTGGTCGCCGACTCTTGCGATGCCTTTGCCATTGCAGTCGCTACTGAGCGAAGCGCCGATCACGGTGCCGCCGTGATCGGTCCGGTCGCCGATGACGATGAATGGACGTGCCATGGGAAATGGATCCTCCTGGTTGCTGGTGGGTGTTGCGGACCGGCCTGTGCTTCGGTTCAGGAACGTCCGGCCGGAAGCGCTTCGCGGCGGCGCAGTTCGACGTGCCCGAGATCCATCATCTTCCAGCGTCCGCCCCAGGTCAGGCCCGCTGCCTCGGCGAGCACGCCATAGAATTCGTAGCCGCGCATGGCCCAGGGGTCGCGTTCGGAGATGACGAGTCTGCCGTCTCGCAGGAATGCGACATCGGCGGCGAGGCCGTGCTGGTGATAGCTCAGGTTCGGGGCGGCCTGGGTTACGGAGGGGCCGCGCAACAGCAACTCAGCCTGACGCTCCGGGCTGCGATAGCCTTCGAGCAGTACTGCCTGGTAGCCGTGTTGCTCCTCGAGCAGTTTGAATACGGTGAGCAGGCGTTGCCGGAACTCGCCATCGAGCAGATTCCAGTCCCGACTCGCATTCCCGAGCGACGGCCTGAGCATCTCGACTTCGGTCGTGGCAAAGACGGCGGGCGGAAGCGGAGGTGGCGGTGCGAGGTGCTCTCCGGCCAGCAATGCGGCGATCTTGCGGTCGGGCGGCGTGTCGTCCGGAGCGAACTCGAAGATTGCCCGTTGCGACAGTGCGAGCACGGCCAAGGGCGGTACGAGGGCGAGCACGAGGGCGGAAAACGCAACCGGGCGGTTTTCGATCAACGGAATCGAAATCCCGGTGCCCCCGTAGCGCACGAAACCGAGACCGGTCGCCACAAACCTGATGGCGGCCCGGAACCTGCCTTGCAAGGCTGCGGCAATTCCATGAATGCGTGCCGATCCGCCGGCAAGAAAGGTGCGTCGACGCGGCGGATGGCGGATGAGTGCCAGTCCGATGCAGACGAGCGCGAAGTATGCGACCGGGGCGGCGAACAAAAGTGGTGAATTCACGGTGCCGGGGCTGGGCAGGGAAATGCCTGTGTCGGTAAAATCGGCTATTGTATATGAATATGGCAAATGGATCGGTGCACGTGATGTCTGATGCTTCCAACGGAACAGCCACCGCGATGGCGGCTCGGCCCCTGCCCAGCCTCTTTGCGTCGAGTCTGCGCGCGCAAGGACCTGGTGATGTTCGAATTCTCGACGAGCTGTCCGCGGGCAGAGGATTGGGTGCGCGAGGGGGAGGGGTCGGCGTGGTTATGGCCGCCGGTGCCGCGCTGGCGGTCGCGGGTGTGCTGATTTTCGTGATGTGGGAGCCCTGGCGTGTGCCCGTCGGCGAAAGCGCGGGTGGACGGGAGTCGTTGGATGTGGTCGCGGTGAGTGCTCCGGTGGAGACGGAAACCCGTCCGGAGCGCCTGCCCATGATGCAGGCGCCCGTGATGCCGCCCGTGCCAGAGTTCCGTGCGCCGGCGGCGATCATCGTCGAGGTGCCCGCGCAACGCGTTGAGCCGCCGAGAATCGTCGATAGCCGGTCTGGCGGCGCGAAGCGCGTTGCGCAACGGGAGGTGGCGCGCGCCTCCGCTGCAAGCGCGAAGTCGAAGCCGGGCGGGGAGCGCGCGGCGGAAGCGAGGCGTGGCGCTCCGCTAGTGCGGATGCAGCCGGCTGTGCCGAAGCATGCTGAAGAGCGGGTCGATGCTGACGTCCAGGTGATCGAAGCAATCGTCACCCGCGCGCGCTGACATCGATATAACCGTCCTCATCGAATCTTCGGTCCCGCGCGCGCAGGGCAGGATCGCTGCCCCGGGGGTGAAGATTGGTGCGGCAGAAAATGAAAACGCCAAGACAAGTCATTGTCTTGGCGTTGAATTGGTGGAGCCGGGGGGAATTGAACCCCCGTCCGCAAGCCCTCCACAGACAGCTCTACATACTTAGCCAACCTATTTGGATTTAACTCCTGTCTTAGCCGGTCGGCAGGCCGGACAGAAGCGAGTCACCTTACCTTTAGCTGTTGCGCCAAGTGGCCCGGCGCAACTCGCGAGTCTCTGTAAATGACACTGCAGCGGCTCAGCTTACGCTGAGACCACCCGGCCCAGAGACCTGCCGGTGCAGCGCCCGCCGGGATTAAGCGGCGAGAGCGAAACGCTCGTCGTTGGCGTTTGTTTGTTTCCAGATGGATTTACGAGGTGACTGGTCCTCGGTATGCACTGCGCTGCTTTGCGACCCACGTCGAAGCCAGGTCGGCCCCTTGTGTATCACGCTACGAATCTGGTGGCGGTACACCCGATTTCAAGTGCCAGTCTAGCACTTTTTGCACCGGCGACCGGAAACTTTCGCTTCCCGGTCGCGCGAGTCCGTTCTTGCGTTTGCGTCAGGCCTCGCGTCGTGCCTGAAGCATGTAATTCACGCTCGTATCGTGACCCAGGGAATAGGTCTGGGTAAGGGGGTTGTAGCTCATTCCGAGGAGCTCGGCGCTCTCCAGTCCGGCATTCCTGCAGAAGCGTGCAAGTTCCGACGGCTTGATGAACTTTGCGTACTCGTGCGTTCCCCGCGGCAGCAGGTTCAGGATGTACTCCGCGCCGACCACGGCAAACAGATAGGCTTTGAAATTGCGGTTGAGCGTGGAGAAAAAGACTTGCCCGCCCGGTTTGACGAGCTTGGCGCAGGCCGCGACGGTGCTGGCGGGGTCGGGGACGTGTTCGAGCATCTCCATGCACGTCACGACGTCGAATTCGCCGGGATGCCGCGCAGCGAACTCCTCGGCGCTGCAGTGCTGGTAATCCACCTTGTGCCCCGATTCGAACAGGTGCAGGCGGGCGACGCCCAGCGCTTTTTCAGACAGGTCGATCCCGGTGACCTGGGCTCTCAGTGCCGCCATGCTTTCTGACAGGATCCCCCCGCCGCAGCCTACGTCGAGGACGCGTTTGCCCGCGACGTTCGCGTGGCCGTCGATCCAGCGCAGCCGCAGGGGATTGATTTCATGCAGGGGTTTGAATTCGGACGTGGGGTCCCACCAGCGGTGGGCGAGGTCGCTGAATTTCTGCAGTTCGGCCGGATCGGCGTTGGTATTCATGGCTCGGGTCTCGACTTTGTTCGGGCGAAGACGCTATTGGAGCAAGGGAGAGGCGGAAATGAAAAGGCCCTGCCGAAGCAGGGCCTTTGACCGAATCAGGCGGGATTACTTCGTGCCGACCAGTTCGATTTCGACGCGACGGTCCGGCTGCAGGCACTCGATCAGCTTCTTGCGGCCCAGCTTGTCCGAGCAGTTCTTGCCGGTAACCGGCTGGCGCTCGCCCTTGCCTTCGGTGTAGACGCGGTTGGCTTCGATGCCCTTGCTGACCAGGTAGGTCTTCACGGCGTTGGCACGGCGCTCGGACAGCTTCTGGTTGTAGGAATCGGAGCCCAGACGGTCGGTGTGACCGACGGCGAGGATCACTTCGAGCTTGATGCCCTTAGCCTTGGCGGCGAGGTCGTCGAGCTTGGTCTTGCCTTCGGGCTTCAGCACGGCCTTGTCGAAGTCGAACAGCGCGTCGGCTGACAGCTTGACCTTGTCGGCGGTGGGCTTCGGCGTGGCGGCGGCGGGAGCCGGTGCAGCCGCGGGGGCGGCGGCCGGAGCCGGTGCGCACTTGTCCTTCGGCACGATGTCGCTGTCGCACTCGCAACCGACCGGCAGTTGGCCCGCCATCGCGGTGCCGGCAGCAGCCGGGCTCCAGTAGCCGGTGCGCCAGCACAGGCCGGTGCCGCTGCGGGCGACGACGTTGCGGCCGTCGATCAGGTAGGGGATTTCACCCTTGCCATCCACCACGACGTCTTTCACCTGGGCAAAGACAGTGGATGCGGAGAGGCCGATCGAGGCGATGGCGGCCAGGGCGAACATCTGCTTTTTGGTCTGTTTGATCATAATTTCCTCGTCGATTGGCAAGAGGATGAATAGGGTAACAATTAAGCCTGCCAAGGCTGATGCGTTGATTCTCGCGACAGCAACTCGCAGCACATATCCAGTTCAGTTACTAAGTCTAGTTTGCCACAGCGCGGCAAAGCCAAGCAATTCCGTGTCGTTTAATTGCAACACTGCATTCCCTTTATCCACGCGGATCTCGCCCGCAACCCATACGTGCGAGACATGTTCGCGGCCCGCCACGTGCACGAGGTGGGACGCCGGGTTGAAGCACGGGCGGGTCTCGAAGGTGTCGAGGGCGATCGCGCAGAGATCGGCTGCCTTCCCCGCTTCGATGGAGCCGATGCGGTCGCCGAGGCCAAGGGCTCGGGCACCGTTCAGGGTGGCCATGCGCAGCGCGGCATGCGCGGGCAGGGTGGTGGCGTCGAGCGTCGATACCTTGGCGAGAAGGCTGGCGTGGCGGATTTCCTGGAACAGGTCCAGGCGGTTGTTGCTCGCGGCGCCGTCGGTGCCGAGGCCGGTGAGGATGTCCGCCGCCTGCAGCCTGGCGAGCGGTGCGATGCCGCTCGCGAGTTTCATGTTCGAGGTGGGGCAGTGGGCAATGCTGCAGTGGTGGCGCTGCAGCAACTCGATGTCGGAGTCGTCGAGATGCACTGCATGCACGCCGATGAAATTTTCGCCCAGCAGGTCGAGTCCGGCCAGCCTCGCCAGCGGGCGCTTGCCGAATTGGGCGATGGAGTCCGCGACTTCCTGTGCGGTTTCGTGGATATGGGTGTGAATCGGGATGTCGAGCTCTGCGGCAAGGGCTGCGATGCGCACGAACGTGGCGTCCGAGACGGTGTAGGGCGCATGCGGCGCGAGGGCGAAGCCGATCAGCGGGTGGTTCTTCCACGCGTCCCTCGCAGCGAGGCCCTTGCGCAGATAGTCGTCGGCGTCGCTGGCGTAGGGCGTCGGGAATTCGAGCGTGGTGAGGCCGATCACGGCGCGCATGCCTAGCAGGTCGAAGGCCTCGGCGGCTGCGGCGGGGTGGAAGTACATTTCATTGCAGGTGGTGATGCCGCCGCGCAGCATCTCGGCGATCGCCAGCAAGGTGCCTTCGCGCACGAAGGCGTTCGAGACGTGCTTCCCTTCGGTGGGCCAGATCGCTTCCTGCAGCCAGCGCATCAGCGGAAGGTCGTCCGCGATGCCGCGCATCAGCGCCATGGGGCTGTGTGCGTGGAGGTTTACCAGGCCGGGAATGAGAACGTGATCGGACAGGCTGATGCTGCGGTCCGCGCGGTAGCGGGTGCGGGCGAGCTCCTGCGGGAGAAGATCCATGATCTTTCCGCCGCGGATCACTACCGCGTGGTGTTCCAGCGTCAGGTTTGCGGGTTCGACGGGAATGACCCAGCGTGCATTGATCACGAGGTCGGCGGGTTGGCTCACCGTGTAGTCTCCATGTGGTGGTCGGGCGGTGTGTTGCCCGCCTGCCAGCCGGTCCGGGGGCGGGAATCGCGGATGGCGCGGTTTTCGCGACGCGCGGGCGGTCGCCGGGCGGCTGTGCTTCCGATTTAAGCACATGGGTCGGGGGCGAACAATTGCGCACCTGAACGGCGCGGGCGGGAGCCGCGGTCGGCGTGTTAAGATTTAACGTTTTTACCTCGCCGTTTTTGCCGTCGCCGCCAAATGACTTCGTTTGCCAAGGAAACTCTGCCCATCAGTCTCGAAGACGAGATGCGGCACTCCTATCTGGACTACGCGATGAGCGTGATCGTCGGGCGTGCATTGCCCGACGCCCGCGATGGTCTGAAGCCGGTGCATCGACGCGTGCTGTACGCGATGCACGAGCTGTCGAACGACTGGAACAGGCCGTACAAGAAGTCGGCCCGTATCGTCGGCGACGTGATCGGCAAGTACCATCCGCACGGCGACTCGGCGGTCTATGACACGATCGTCCGCATGGCACAGGATTTCTCGCTGCGCTACATGCTGGTCGACGGTCAGGGCAACTTCGGCTCGGTCGATGGCGACAATGCCGCGGCGATGCGTTACACGGAAATCCGGATGGCGCGCATCGGCCACGAGCTGTTGGCCGACATCGACAAGGAGACCGTGGACTTCGGGCCGAACTACGACGGCTCGGAGAAGGAGCCTCTGATCCTGCCGGCGAGGATCCCGAATCTGCTGATCAACGGTTCGTCGGGTATCGCCGTCGGCATGGCGACGAACATCCCGCCGCACAACCTCGGCGAAGTGATCGATGCCTGCCTGTTGTTGCTGAACGAGCCGGCGACCGACATCGAGGATCTGATCCGCGTCGTGCAGGCGCCGGACTTCCCCACCGCGGGCCTGATCTACGGCCTGTCCGGGGTGCATGACGGATACCGCACGGGGCGCGGGCGCGTGGTGATGCGCGCACGCACGCACTTCGAGGATCTGGAAAAGGGCAACCGGCAGGCGATCATCGTCGACGAGCTGCCGTATCAGGTTAACAAGCGCACGCTGCTGGAGCGGATCGCCGAACTCGTCAACGAGAAGAAGATCGAGGGGATCAGCGAGATCCGCGACGAGTCGGACAAGTCCGGCATGCGCGTCGTGATCGAGCTCAAGCGCAACGAGGTGCCCGAAGTCGTGCTGAACAACCTGTTCAAGCAGACGCAGTTGCAGGACACCTTCGGCATGAACATGGTGGCGCTGGTCGATGGCAAGCCGCGCACGCTGAACCTGAAGCAAATGCTGGAATGTTTCCTCGCGCACCGGCGCGAGGTCATCACCCGGCGCACGGTGTTCGAGCTGCGCAAGGCGCGCGAGCGCGGGCACATTCTGGAAGGCCTGGCGGTCGCGCTGTCGAACGTCGACGAGATCATTGCGCTGATCAAGGCGGCGCCGACGCCGGCGGACGCGAAGCGTGAGCTGATGGCGCGGCAGTGGCGTTCCGTGCTGGTCGAGGAGATGCTGACGCGCGCGCTGGCCGACAGTTACCGGCCGGAAGGACTGGCTGCCGAATTCGGGTTGTCGGCACAGGGCTACCGCCTCTCCGAGGCCCAGGCTCAGGCGATCCTGGAACTGCGCCTGCAGCGACTGACCGGTCTGGAGCAGGACAAGATCGTCGCGGAGTACCGCGAGGTCATGGATCTCATCACCGATCTGCTCGACATCCTCGCGAATCCCGCGCGCATCACCGCGATCATCGTCGAGGAGCTGGGCGCAATCCGCAACCAGTTCGGCGACCCGCGCCGCTCGGAGGTCGTGCTCAACACCGGCGAGATCAACATCGAGGACCTGATCGCTCCCGAGGACATGGTGGTCACGCTGTCGCACGGCGGCTATTTCAAGCGGCAGCCGCTGGCGGATTATCGCGCGCAGCGCCGCGGCGGGCGCGGCAAGCAGGCGACGGGGATGAAGGACGACGATTTCATCGACCACCTCTTCGTCGCCAACACGCACGACTACATCCTGTGCTTCTCCAGTCGCGGGCGCGTGTATTGGCTGAAGGTATATGAAGTGCCGGAAGGCACGCGCAATTCGCGCGGGCGCCCGATCGTGAATCTCTTTCCGCTGCTCGAAGGGGAGAAGATCAACGCGGTCCTGCCGGTGCAAACCTTCGACGACAATCACTTCGTGTTCATGGCGACCGCCGAGGGTACGGTGAAGAAGACGGCGTTGACCGCCTTCGCCAATCCGCGCAAGGCGGGCATCATCGCCGCGAGTCTGGATGATGGCGATCGCCTGATCGGTGTTGCGATTACCGACGGCGAGAGTGACGTGATGCTGTTCTCCGATGCCGGCAAGGCAGTGCGTTTCCCCGAGTCCGACGTGCGGCCGATGGGGCGCGAGGCGCGCGGGGTGCGCGGCATGACGCTGGAGGAAGGGCAGCAGGTGATCGCGATGCTCGTCGCCAAGCGCGAGGATCTGTGCGTGCTGACGGCGACCGAGAATGGCTACGGCAAGCGCACGCCGGTGGCCGAGTACACTCGCCACGGTCGCGGTACGAAGGGCATGATCGCGATCCAGACGTCCGAGCGCAACGGCCGTCTGGTCGGGGCCTGCCTGGTCGAGGAGACGGACGAGGTGATGCTGATCTCGACCGGCGGGGTGCTGATCCGCACCAAGGTGCAGGATATCCGCGAGCTCGGGCGGGCGACGCAGGGCGTCACGCTGATCAACCTCGATGCCAGCGATACGCTGGCGGGCATCGAGAAGGTGGCCGAGTCGGAGGCAGACGAGACGACGCTCGGCGAGCAGGCGGACTCCGCCGATGCTCAGGATGAGGCAGGCGACGACGTTCCCGCCGAATGAGACGCGCACTAGGAGTGACTGGATCATGACCCGGGTGTTCAATTTCAGTGCCGGTCCCGCGGCCTTGCCGGAGCCGGTGTTGCGCCAGGCCGCCGAGGAGATGCTCGACTGGCACGGCGCCGGCTGCGGCGTGATGGAAATGAGCCATCGCGGCAAGGAGTTTACGTCCATCATCGAGCAGGCCGAAGCCGACCTGCGCGAGCTGATGGCGATTCCACGTAACTACCGCGTGCTGTTTCTGCAAGGCGGGGCCACGCAGCAGTTTGCGCAGATTCCGATGAATCTGCTGGGCGGCGGTTCGGCGGACTATCTCGTGACGGGGACCTGGTCGCAGAAGGCGCACAAGGAGGCGCAACGCCTCGCGGGGGCGCTGGGTGGCAAGGTGCGTCTCGTCGGTAGCACGGAATCGTGTGGTTTCACTCGGGCATTGCGGGCCGACGAGCTCGCGCTCGATCCGGACGCCGCCTACGTCCATCTGTGCACCAATGAAACGATCCACGGTGTGGAGGTCGGCGATGACGACCTGCCTCGGTCTGCGGCTCCGCTCGTGGGCGACATGTCCTCGCACATCCTGTCGCGGCCGACCGACGTCAGCCGTTACGGCCTGATCTATGCCGGCGCGCAGAAGAATATCGGTCCCTCGGGGCTGGTCATCGTGATCGTGCGCGAGGACTTGCTGGGGCGCGCAAGCCCGCTGACGCCGACCGTGATGGACTACAAGGTCATGGCGGACAACGGTTCGATGCTGAATACGCCGCCGACGTACAGCATCTACGTCGCCGGGTTGGTGTTCCAGTGGCTGAAGGTCCAGGGGGGACTGGCTGCGATGGAGCGGCGCAACGTCGAGAAGGCGGCGCTTCTGTACGATTTCATTGACGGCAGCGGCTTCTACCGCAACATGGTCGAGGTTCGGAGCCGCTCGCGCATGAACATTCCGTTCCTGCTTCCGGACGACGCGCTGAACGATGCGTTCCTTGCGGGTGCGAAGGCCGCGGGGCTGACGCAGTTGAAGGGTCACAAGTCCGTCGGCGGCATGCGTGCCTCGATCTACAACGCGATGCCGGTCGAGGGCGTGCGTGCGCTGGTGGAATACATGCGCGGATTTGCCGCGCAACATGGTTGAAACGGCTTGAGCTGCCCCGGGCGGGGTGAAGAGGCGAGCATGAGCGACGAACTGCAGAATCTCAGGAACAATATCGACCGGCTCGACGAGGAGATCCTCGCGCGCCTTGCCGAGCGCGCGCGCAGTGCGCAGCGCATCGGCGTGATCAAGCAGGGGAACCTGTATCGCCCCGAGCGCGAGGCGCAGGTGCTGCGGCGCCTTGCCGCCGCGAACCCCGGCCCCTTGCCCGACCAGGCGGTGCAGCGGATCTTCCGCGAGATCATGTCGGCCTGCCTCGCGCTGGAGCATCCGACCAAGGTGGCCTACCTGGGGCCGGCCGGCACGTTCTCGGAGAGTGCCGCGCGCAAGCATTTTGGCGGCGCCGCGGCGCTGATGCCGACAGCGGCGATCGACGACGTGTTCCGGGCGGTGGAGGCGGGGAATGCCGACTATGGCGTCGTTCCCGTAGAGAACTCGACCGAGGGCGCGGTGGGTGGGGCGCTGGACCTGTTGCTCGCCAATCCGCTGAAGATCTGCGGCGAGGTGAACCTGCGCATCCATCAGCACCTGTTGTCGAAGGCCGAGGGGATCGGGGCGGCAAAGCGCCTGTATTCCCACGCCCAGTCGCTCGCGCAGTGCCATGAATGGCTCAACCGTAACCTTGCGCACCTGTCGCGCGTGCCGGTGGCGAGCAACGCCGAGGCCGCGCGCATGGCCTCCGAGGACCCGGAGTCGTGCGCCATTGCCGGCGAGGCGGCGGCAGAGCTGTACGGGCTCAACGTGCTGGCGGCGAACATCGAGGATGATCCGAACAATACGACGCGTTTCGTGGTGATCGGCGATCATGATGCGGGCCCGTCCGGCGAGGACAAGACTTCGCTCGTGTGCTCGTCGCTGAATCGTCCCGGGGCGATGCATGCGCTGCTCGAGCCTCTGGCGCGGCACGGCGTCGATATGACCAAGCTGCAGTCGCGCCCCGCGCGTGGCGGGCTGTGGGAGTACGTGTTCTACGTCGATATCGATGGCCATCGCGAGGATGCGAACGTCTCTGCGGCGTTGCAGGAACTCAACGAGCGCGCCGCGTTCGTCAAGATCCTTGGCTCCTATCCGGTGGCCGCGATCTGACGCGTCGCCTCGGGCGCGAGGCAGGCTGTCGTGCCGGACGTCCGGCGAGGCGTGCGTCTGCCTCGTCGGCAAGTGATGGATGAGGGACGCGGATCCCCGGAGTTTCGTACATGGGTGTTATCGACAAGCTGGTGGTGTGCGGCGTCGGCCTGATCGGCGGGTCCTTCGCGCTGGCGTTACGGCGGGCAGGAATGGTGCGGCGTATCGTCGGCATCGGGCGTAGCACGGAGTCCCTCGCGCGCGCGGTCGAGCTGGGGGTGATCGACGAGGCGTGTGGCGACTGGGCGTCCGCGCTCGACGGCGCGGACTTCGTGTTGCTCGCCCCGCCGGTCGGCCAGATGGACGCCGTCATGGCGGCGATGGCGCCGCATCTGGCGCCGGGCACGGTCGTCACCGACGCCGGCAGCACCAAACGTGACGTAATCGAGGCGACCTATCGTCATCTTGGCGGGCATCTCGCGCATACGGTGCCGGGGCATCCCATCGCCGGCGCCGAGAAGAGCGGCGTCGAAGCGGCTTTCGCGAGCCTGTACGACGGCCGGCGGGTCGTCGTCACGCCCTTGCCGGAAAACGAGCCGTCCGCCATCCTGCGCGTCCGCGAGGCCTGGGAGGCCTGTGGGGCCGTGATCCACGAGATGCCGCCGCAGGAGCATGACCGGGTGTTCGCCGCGGTCAGCCACCTGCCGCACCTGCTCGCATTCGGTCTCGTGCACGATCTTGCGGGGCGGGCCAACGCCGAGCAGCTGTTCAGCTTTGCGGCCGGCGGATTCCGCGACTTCACCCGTATCGCGGCGAGCCACCCGGAGATGTGGCGCGACATCTGCATTGCGAATCGCCAGGCGCTGCTCGCCGAGCTGGACCAGTACCTCGCCGAGCTCGCCTACATGCGCGCCTTGCTCCTGTCGGGAGATGCGGCTCGTCTCGAACAGCTATTCAGCGAAGCGCGCCATGCGCGCAACGTGTGGGGCGAGCAGTTCGCCAATTCCGCCAACCCTGCTGCAAGGTCGGAGTGACCATGGAATTTCTTGATTTGCCGCCGCTGCTCGGCGCGAGCGGGTGTGTCCGCCTGCCCGGATCCAAGAGCATCTCGAACCGTACGCTGCTGTTGGCGGCGCTGGCCGAGGGCGAAACCGACATTCGCGACCTGCTCGCGTCGGATGACGTCGAGCGCATGCTCGAGGCGCTGCAGGCGCTCGGCGTCGAATGGTCGCGCGACGGCGAGAGCGACAACTATCGCGTACGCGGCGTCGGCGGCCCCCTCCCGGTGAAGGCCGCCGATCTCTTTCTCGGCAATGCGGGGACTGCGTTCCGGCCCTTGACGGCGGCACTGGCGCTGTCCGGTGGCGAGTACCGGCTGTCCGGTGTGGCGCGCATGCACGAGCGCCCGATCGGCGATCTGGTCGATGGCTTGCGCGAGATCGGTGCCGATATCACCTATGTCGGCAATGAAGGCTTTCCGCCGCTCCACATTCGTCCGGCCGCGATCCGTCCCGGTGGCGTGGTGCGTGTGCGCGGCGACGTTTCGAGCCAGTTCCTGACGGCCCTGTTGATGGCGCTGCCGCTCACGGGTGTCGAGACGACGGTCGAGGTCGTCGGAGAGCTCATATCGAAGCCCTACATCGGCATCACCCTCGATCTCATGGCGCGTTTCGGCGTCGTCGTCGCGCGCGAGGGCTGGCAGCGTTTCACCGTGCCGGGCAACGCCCGCTATCGTAGTCCCGGCGTCGTCTTCGTCGAAGGCGATGCTTCGTCGGCCTCGTATTTTCTCGCGGCGGGCGCGATCGGCGGCGGGCCGCTGCGCGTTGAAGGGGTCGGGCGCAGCAGTATCCAGGGGGATGTGCGTTTCGCGGAGGCGCTCGAGCAACTCGGTGCCCGCATCGAGATGGGCGACAACTGGATCGAGGCGCGCGCGCCCGAAGGGGGGCGGCTCAAGGCCTTCGATCTCGATCTCAACCACATCCCGGATGCAGCAATGACCCTGGCGGTCGCCGCCCTCTTTGCCGACGGCCCGTGCCGCCTGCGCAACATCGCGAGCTGGCGGGTCAAGGAGACCGACCGCATCGCGGCGATGGCGATCGAGCTGCGCAAGGTCGGCGCCACGGTCGAGGAGGGGGCCGATTACCTGTGCGTGACGGCGCCTGCGCGGCTCGTCCCGGCGGCGATTGACACCTATGACGACCACCGCATGGCGATGTGCTTCTCGCTCGCGGCGCTGGGGGACTGCCGCGTTCGGATCAACGATCCGAAGTGTGTGAACAAGACCTTTCCGACCTACTTCGAGCGCTTCGCCGAAGTCACCCGCCCGGTGCCGGTCATCGCGATCGACGGGCCGTCGGCGTCCGGCAAGGGCACGGTCGCGGCGCGGGTGGCCGAAGCGCTGGGCTACCACTGCCTCGACAGCGGATCGTTGTATCGGCTCGTCGCCCTCGCGGCGATGCGGGCGGGAGTGTCCTTCGACGACGAGCCCGACGTCGCGGCGCTGGCCGGTTCGCTGCCGGCACGTTTCGCCGAGGGGCGCGTGTTCCTTGGCGACGAAGACGTTACCGAAGCCATCCGGACCGAGGAAGCCTCGGTCGGCGCTTCGAAAGTGGCGGTGTTGGCGGAGGTGCGTGCGGCCCTGCTCGACCGTCAGCGCGAATACCGTCATGCGCCCGGCCTCGTCGCCGAGGGGCGGGATATCGGTTCGGTGATCTTCCCCGATGCCGGTACCAAGTTCTTCCTGACGGCCACTGCCCAGGCGCGCGCGGAGCGGCGCTATAAGCAGTTGATCGAAAAGGGAATGGCTGCTAACATGGAAAGTCTTCTGAAGGATCTTCAGGATCGGGATGCGCGCGACGCCGCCCGGCCCGTGGCGCCCCTGCAGAAGCTGCCGGATGCGGTGCTTCTCGATACCACCGAAATGGACGTCGAGCAGGCCGTCGGCTTTGTGCTTGACCGGGTCCGCTCCTGACGGGGTGTTTCCGCTGAAGGTGGGTCGCCGGCTCCGGGTTCCGGGGCGATCCGTTCTTATCAATCTACCGCTGGTGGCCGCTTTCGGGCGGCTTTTGGATTTCAACTCCTTATGACCTCTGTTTCCTCCGTTTCCGATTCCATGGAAAATTTCGCCGCGCTGCTCGCCGAGAGTGAGGCCCGTCAGGACATGCGTCCTGGTGAAGTGATCACCGCCGAGGTGGTCAGCATCGACCACAACTTCGTGGTCGTGAACGCCGGCCTCAAGTCCGAGAGCTACGTTCCCATCGAGGAATTCCGCGACGACCGCGGTGAGCTCGAAGTCCAGGTTGGTGACTTCGTGCACGTCGCCATCGACGCCCTGGAAGACGGTTACGGCGAAACCCGCCTGTCGCGCGAGAAGGCCAAGCGCATCGCCGCCTGGAACGATCTCGAGAAGGCGCTCAACGAAGGCACGCTGGTCAAGGGCCTGATCTCGGGTCGCGTGAAGGGCGGTCTGACCGTCATGACCAACAGCATCCGCGCCTTCCTGCCGGGCTCGCTGGTCGACATGCGTCCGGTCAAGGACACCACGCCGTACGAAGGCAAGGAATTCGAATTCAAGGTCATCAAGCTCGACCGCAAGCGCAACAACGTCGTCGTGTCCCGCCGTGCGGTGCTCGAGGAGACGATGGGCGAGGAGCGTGAAAAGCTGCTGGCCAACCTCAAGGAAGGCACCGTCGTCAAGGGTATCGTCAAGAACATCACCGACTACGGTGCGTTCGTCGACCTGGGCGGCATCGACGGCCTGCTGCACATCACCGACCTGGCCTGGCGTCGTGTGCGTCATCCGTCGGAAGTGCTCAATGTCGGCGACGAGATCGACGCCAAGGTGCTCAAGTTCGACCAGGAAAAGAACCGCGTCTCCCTGGGCCTCAAGCAGCTGGGCGAAGATCCGTGGGTCGGCATCGCTCGCCGCTACCCGCAGGGCACCCGCCTGTTCGGCAAGGTCACGAACATCACCGACTACGGCGCGTTCGTCGAGGTCGAGCAGGGTATCGAGGGCCTGGTGCACGTGTCCGAAATGGACTGGACCAACAAGAACATCCACCCGACCAAGGTTGTCCAGCTGGGCGACGAAGTCGAAGTGATGATCCTCGAGATCGACGAAGACCGTCGCCGCATCTCGCTGGGCATGAAGCAGTGCATGTCGAACCCGTGGGACGATTTCGCGATCAACCACAAGAAGGGCGACAAGGTGCGCGGCCAGATCAAGTCGATCACCGACTTCGGCGTGTTCATCGGCCTGGACGGCGGCATCGACGGCCTGGTGCACCTGTCGGATCTGTCGTGGAGCGATACGGGCGAAGACGCTGTGCGCCGCTTCAAGAAGGGTGACGAGGTCGAGGCTGTGGTGCTGGCGATCGATGTCGAGCGCGAGCGCATCTCGCTGGGCGTCAAGCAGCTCGAAGGCGACCCCTTCACCAACTTCATCGCCACCCACGAGAAGAACAGCCTCGTGCGCGGTACCGTGAAGTCGGTTGATGCCCGTGGCGCCGTGATCGCGCTGAACGAGGATGTCGAAGGTTATCTGCGTGCTTCGGAAGCTGCCGCCCATCGTGTCGACGATCTGACCACGGTGCTCAAGGACGGCCAGGAACTCGAGCTGATGATCATCAACGTGGATCGCAAGACCCGTTCGATCAATCTCTCGATCCGCGCCAAGGACCAGGCCGAACAGAGCGACGCGATGCAGAAGCTGGCTTCGGATACCGCCTCCAGCGGTACGACCAACCTGGGTGCGCTGCTGAAGGCCAAGCTGAACGAGCAGAAGCAGTAAATCTGATCGGTCATGACCAAATCGGAGCTGATTGCGAGGCTCGCGGCGCGTTTTCCGCAGCTCGTCGCAAAGGATGCCGATTACGCGGTCAAGATGGTGATCGATGCGATGTCCGATGCGCTCGCGCGCGGGGATCGCATCGAGATCCGCGGGTTTGGCAGCTTTGCGTTGAATTACCGCCCGCCGCGTGTCGGGCGTAACCCGAAATCGGGTGACAAGGTGCATGTGCCGGAGAAGTACGTGCCCCATTTCAAGGCAGGCAAGGAACTGCGCGAACGCGTGGATATCGCGGGTTGAGCGTGGAGTTCCGAAATTTGCCTCGTGATCGACAGGGAAGGCGGCGTGAGCCGCCTTCTTTTTTGTCATCTGCTCGGGGATAATTCGAACCCATGCGTATCCTCATGTGGTTCTTCCGCCTTCTGTTGTTCTTCCTGCTGTTCGGATTCGCAGTGAAGAACGACCATCTCGTCGGCCTCAAGTTCTTCTTCGGAAGTGCCTGGCAGTTGCCGCTCGTTTTCGTAATCCTGGTGACCTTCATCGCGGGTGCCCTGCTGGGGGTGACTGCCACCTTCGGTTCGCTGCTGCGCCAGCGCCGCGAGATCGGCCGCCTGCGCCGCCAGCTCGCGCGCGCCGAGCGGGACCGTCAGGCCGCCCCGGGTGTCGCCGCTCCGCCCGCGTCCGAGATGCAGGCACCGGAAACCTTCTGAACCGATGGACATTGAACTTTGGTGGTTTCTTGCCCTGCCGCTGTTTTTCGCGCTGGGCTGGCTGGCCGCGCGCATCGACATCCGCCAGGTCGTGCATGAGTCGCGCGCGCTGCCGCGTTCCTATCTTTCTGGCCTGAACTTCCTGCTCAACGAGCAGCAGGACAAGGCGATCGATGCGTTCATCGAGGCAGTGAAGATCGATCCGCAGACGATCGAGCTGCACTTTGCGCTCGGCAGCCTGTTCCGGCGGCGCGGCGAGACCGACCGTGCCATCCGCATGCACCAGAATCTGGTGGATCGTGAGGACCTGTCCGAGGAGCAGCGGCTGCAGGCCTTGGCCGAACTCGGGCAGGACTACCTCAAGGCAGGCCTGCTCGATCGTGCGGAAGCCGTGTTCGCGCAACTGCGCAATTCCCGCCTCAACGATCTCGCCATGCGTTATCTGCTGGAGATCTACCAGCAGGAGAAGGACTGGGCGAAGGCGGTGGAAGCGGCCAAGGCCCTGCCCGATCACGAGAGTGTGATGTGGCGCAAGGAGGTGGCGAACTTCTACTGCGAACTTGCGACGTCGGCCCTCGCGAGTTCGAAGTACGAGGAAACGCAGAAGTATCTGGACGAGGCCTTCTCGATCAACCGGCGCTGCGTCAGGGCGAGCCTGGTTCAGGGCGACCTGCTGGCTGCGCAGGGGCGTTACGAGGAGGCGATCGACGTGTGGAAGCGCGTCGAGAGCCAGGATCCCATCTATCTGGCGCTGGTCGCCGAGCGCGTGATGGACGCGCATGCGAAGCTGGGGCGGGTCGAGCAGGGGCAGACGCTGTTGCGCTCATGGCTCGAGCGGCATGCCTCGCTGGATCTTCTCGACGAGGTCTTCCACTGGGAGCTCGAGAAGGAGGGGTCGCGCGCCGCGTACGATCTGGTGCGCGAGGAGTTGCGGCGCAATCCGACGCTGCTGGGTCTCGACAAGCTCCTGGAGGCGGCGCTGCTGCATGCGCCTTCCGAGCAGCGCGGCGACATCGAGCTGGTGAAGCAGCTCATCCACGGCCATACGCGCAGGGTGGCGCGCTACCGTTGCGCCGAGTGCGGCTTCAAGGCGCGCCAGTTCCAGTGGCGTTGCCCCGCCTGCGGCGGTTGGGAAACCTACCCGCCGCGGCGCACTGAAGAGTACGATCTGGCGCCGTGAGCGCCGCGCGCTGATCGAGGTTTCCGGCGGTTCGCGGAATGCGGGCCGCATTCCATTTCCCGTGGGGTAATTGATGAAGATCACCGTGGTCGGTACCGGTTATGTGGGCCTCGTCAGCGGCGCCTGCCTCGCCGACGTGGGTAACGACGTGCTGTGCCTGGATGTCGATCCGGCAAAGATTCGCATCCTGGAGGAGGGCGGGATCCCGATCCACGAGCCGGGCCTGCTGGAGATCGTGCGACGAAACGTCGCAGCGGGACGCCTTTCGTTCACCACTGATGTGGAAATGGCGGCCAGGTTCGGTGCGATACAGTTCATCGCCGTCGGCACGCCGCCGGACGAGGACGGATCGGCGGATCTTCAGTACGTGCTGGCGGCGGCGCGCAACATCGGCCGTCACATGGACGGTTATCGGGTGGTGGTCGACAAGTCGACGGTGCCGGTGGGCACGGGCGACAAGGTGCGTGCTGCGATCGCCGCCGAACTCGGGGCGAGGGGCGCCGGCCTTCCGTTCAGCGTGGTGTCGAACCCGGAGTTCCTGAAGGAAGGGGCCGCGGTCGAGGATTTCATGCGCCCGGACCGCATCATCGTGGGGGCCGAGGATGAGCGAGCGATCCAGGTGATGCGGGAACTCTACGGACCGTTCCAGCGCAACCACGAGAAGCTGCTGGTCATGGACGTGCGCAGCGCAGAACTGACCAAGTACGCGGCGAACGCGATGCTGGCGACCCGCATCAGTTTCATGAACGAGCTGGCGAACCTGGCCGAGGTGCTGGGGGCCGATATCGAGCTGGTGCGTCAGGGCATTGGCTCGGATCCGCGCATCGGCTGGCACTTCCTGTACGCTGGCTGCGGCTATGGCGGTTCGTGTTTCCCCAAGGACGTCAAGGCGCTGGTGAGCACCGGGCGCGAGCATGGACGGGACCTGCTGATCCTGAACTCGGTCGAGCAGGCGAACGACGCGCAGAAGCTGAGAGTGGTGGACAAGATCGTGGCACGCTTCGGATCCGATCTTTCGGGAATGCATTTCGGCTTGTGGGGGCTCGCGTTCAAGCCCAATACGGACGACATGCGCGATGCGCCGAGCCGGGTGGTGATTGGTGAGCTGTTCCGCCGCGGTGCAACGGTGTCGGCCTACGATCCGGTGGCGATGGGCGAGGCGCGGCGCATCTTTGGCGACGAGCCGCGGCTGCGTTACGTCGACCGTCCGATGGCGGCCCTCGAGGGGGCGGACGCGCTGGTGATCGTGACGGAGTGGAAGGAGTTCCGCAGTCCCGACTTCGGCCGGATCCGCGAGCTGCTGCGTCATCCGGTCGTGTTTGACGGCCGCAACATGTACGAGCCCGCGACGATGAAGCGCGCCGGCCTCGAGTATCACGGGATCGGTAGACGCTGACAGGCGCGCCGCGCACCGATGGCGCTATAAGCTTATGCCGGGGGGCGGGTTATCGATTCGGGGGGCGGCGGCTTAAGATCGGGGCGGACCAACCATTCCGGAACAAGGCAAGATGGATTTCAAGACGCTCGACGATTATGTGGGTCAGACTCCGCTGGTGCGCCTGCAGCGCATCGGGGCGGGGCGCAACAACGTGATCCTGGCCAAGCTCGAAGGCAACAACCCGGCCGGCTCGGTGAAGGACCGCCCGGCATTGTCGATGATCGTGCATGCCGAGCGGCGCGGCGACATCCGCCCCGGCGATACGCTGATCGAGGCGACGAGCGGCAACACCGGCATCGCGCTGGCCATGGCAGCCGCAATCCGCGGCTATCGCATGATCCTGGTCATGCCCGAGAACCAGAGCGTGGAGCGTCGCCAGACGATGCGCGCCTTCGGCGCCGAGTTGGTGCTGACGCCGCGCGAGGGGGGCATGGAGATGGCGCGCGACGTCGCCGAGCGCATGCGCGACGAGGGCAAGGGCATCATCCTCGACCAGTTTGCCAATCCGGACAATCCCTTGGCGCACTACGAGGCGACCGGACCGGAGATCTGGGAACAGACGGGCGGACGTATCACCCACTTCGTCAGCAGCATGGGAACGACGGGCACGATCATGGGTTGCTCGCGCTTCCTGAAGGAAAGGAAGCCTTCGATCAGCATCATCGGCTGCCAGCCCGAGGAGGGCTCGCAGATCCCCGGCATCCGCAAGTGGCCCGAGGCGTATCTGCCGCGCATCTACGAGAAGCCGCGCGTGGATGCGCTGGAGTACGTGAGCCAGGCCGATGCCGAGGAAATGACGCGGCGGCTTGCGCGCGAAGAGGGTATCTTCGCAGGCATTTCGTCGGGTGGGGCGATGCACGTGGCGGTGCGGCTTGCCGCCAGGCTGGAGAATGCCGTGATCGTCTCGATCGTGTGCGATCGCGGCGACCGTTATCTGTCGACGGGCGTATTCCCCGGCTGACGATCTTTCTGGAGACTCGCGGATGCCGGTGCTCGTATTCGATATCGAAACCATTCCGGATGTGGCCGGCATCCGTGTGCTCAACGGCCTGCCCGAGGACTTGAGCGACTACGAGGTCGCCGAGTTCGCGTTCCAGCAACGTCGCGCGGCGGGCGGGAGCGATTTCCTGCAGCATCACCTGCAGCGTGTGGTGACGATCTCCTGCGCGTTGCGCGATGGGAACCAGTTCCGCGTGTTTTCGCTGTCGGAGCCAGACAGCGGCGAGGGGGAGATCATCCAGCGCTTCTTCGACGGCATCGAGCGCTACACGCCTCAGATCGTGTCGTGGAACGGCGGCGGGTTCGACCTGCCGGTACTGCACTACCGCGGGCTGCGACATGGGGTGTCCGCTCCGCGCTACTGGGATCAGGGTGAGGGGGATTATCACGACTCGCGCGATTTCAAGTGGAACAACTACATCGGTCGGTATCACAGCCGGCATCTCGACCTGATGGATCTGCTGGCGATGTACCAGCCGCGCGCGAACGCGCCGCTGGATGAGCTCGCCAAGCTGATGGGCTTCCCGGGCAAGCTCGGGATGGACGGTTCGGCAGTGTGGCCGGCCTGGCAGGAGGGACGGATTGCCGAGATTCGCGACTACTGCGAGACCGATGTGGTGAATACCTATCTCGTGTATCTCGGTTTCCAGCGCATGCGCGGCCAGCTCGACACGGCGGCGTATGAGGCGGAGCTGGATGTCGTACGCCAGTCGCTCGCGCGCATCGATGCGCCGCACTGGAAGGAATTTCTCGCCGCCTGGCCGGCGGCTCACACATAGGGAGGTATCCGGATGTCCCTGATCGCCACCATCGTCATCGGTTTCATCGTCGGCTTGCTTGCCCGCCTGCTGCATCCGGGGAGGGACGGCCTCGGCATCATCATGACGACGCTGCTCGGGATTGGCGGCGCGATGCTTGCGGGCTACGGCGGCCAGTTTCTCGGGCTCTATCGCCCGGGCCAGCCTGCCGGCTTCGTCGGCTCGGTCATCGGCGCGATCGTGATCCTGTTCGTCGTTTCGCGCCTGAAGAAGTAAGGGCCTGCGTAGAGCGAAACGGCCAGCGCGAGGCTGGCCGTCGGTGTTGTTGGCCGAGGCGGCTGGGCCGCCCCGGGGCGCTCAGTAGACGTCGTGCTGCGTGTTGTACACGTTGAAGTGGCCGGTCGGCGTGATCAGCTTGGGATCCTTGATCACGGTCTTCAGCTCCAGGGTCTTGTCATCGACGACGACGATCGCCGACTCCTTATCCTTCGCCGACCATACCGAGAACCACACCTCGTCGCCCGCCTTGTTGTACTCGGGCTGCACCACGCGTTTGGCTCCATCGTCCTTCAAGCCGGCCCAATCGCCGATCGGCAGGACCTTGTAGCCGGCCTGCAGGTTCTTCAGGTCATACACGGCGACCGACTGGCTGACCTTGGCCTCGGGATGCAGCGGGTTGTCGACGTACAGGTGCTTGGACTTCGGGTGCGTCTTGATGAACAGGGAACCGCCGCCCTGGCTCTTCAGGTTTTCGACCAGCTTCCAGGCGTACTGCTTGTGGTTCTTCGGGTCGGTGCCGACCAGCGCGATCGACTCGTCGCCGAGGTGGCCGGTCGCCCAAACCGGGCCGTACTTCGGATGGACGAAGTTGGCGCCGCGTCCCGGGTGCGGGATCTTGCCCACTTCGACCATGCCGGCGAGCTTGCCTTCCTTGGCGTCGATCGCGGCGATCTTGTTCGACTGGTTCGCCGCCACCATGAAGTAGCGCTTCGACGAGTCCCAGCCGCCATCGTGCAGGAAACGTGCGGAGCCGATCTCGGTCATCTTCAGGTTGGTGATGTCGGAGTAGTCCACCATCAGGGTCTTGCCCGTTTCCTTCACGTTCACGACGAACTCGGGCTTGAAGTGCGATGCGACGATGGAGGCCACGCGCGGTTCCGGATGGTATTCCTGCGTGTCGACGGTGAGGCCGCGTGTCGATACGATCTTCAGCGGCTCGAGCGTGTCGCCGTTCATGATGACGAACTGGGGCGGCCAGTAGGCGCCGGCGATGGCGAGCTTGTCTTCGTAACCCTTGAATTTCGACGTGTCGACCGAGCGTGCTTCGAGGCCGATACGGATTTCGGCGACGTTGTCGGGTTTCTCCATCCACAGGTCGATCATGTTGACGCGTGCATCGCGGCCGATCACGAAGAGATAGCGACCCGAGGCGGAAATGCGGGAGATGTGTACCGCGTAGCCGGTCTTGACGATGTTGATGATCTTCTTCGTGTCGCCGTCGATCAACGCCACTTCGCCGCTGTCGCGCAAAGTGGTCGAGAAGATGTTGGCGATGTTGTAGTTGTTCATCTTTTTCGTCGGCCGTTGCGCCGGCGGGACGATGACTTTCCACGTCTGCTTCATTTCCGCCATGCCGAATTCGGGCGGCGTGGGAGCGGTCTGCTGGATGTAGCGGGCCATGAGGTCGACTTCGTCGTCGGTGAGTTCACCCGAGGTGCCCCAGTTGGGCATGCCGGCAGGCGAGCCGTACTTGATGAAGACCTTGAGGTATTCCGTGCCACGCGGCAGCGTGATGTCGGGAGTGAGCGGCTTACCGGTCGCCCCCTTGCGCAGCACGCCGTGACAGCCCGCACAGCGCTGGAAGTAGATGTTGCGGGCCTTGTCGAACTCGGCCTTGCTCATTTTCGGCGCGTCGGGGTTGGTGTCCTTGTACAGATCGATGTCGGCGATCGGCGAGCCGCCAGCGTGGTATTTGGCCTCGGTATCTTCCACGTGCTTGTCCGTGCCCTGCGCGAAGGCCTGGGAGATGGCCAGCGGCAGGCTGGCGACCAGGAATACTCCGGTGATCCAGTTACTCTTCATGCTCATGACCTATCTCCTTTCAAGAAAACACTTGGACGCGGGATTTTTCCAAGTACGTTGCTGACGGGTATTCATGCCGTCAGCGCAAGTTCTTCCGTTTGCCGTTCCGTGCCGAGCAGTGCGTGAAGCGAGACGATCGATCCGATCATTATCAACGCCGGCGACTTGAGTCCTGCCTGCTTGACGGATTCTGCGAGCCGGTCGAGCCGGTCGGCGAGGACGACCTGCCGGGCCGTCGTGCCGGCATGCACGACCGCTGCAGGGGTGTCGCCGGGAAGCTTGTGGGCGATAAGTTGCCGGCAGATGATGTCGAGCGCGCCCAAGCCCATGTAGATCACGACTGTCTGGTTGGGGCGCGCAAGGGCCGGCCAGTCGAGGTTCACGGTGCCGTCCTTGAGGTGTCCGGTGGTGAAGATCACGGACCGAGCATGATCGCGATGGGTGAGCGGCATGCCGGTACAGGCGGAGATGCCGCAGGCGGCCGTGATGCCCGGCACGACTTCGCACGTGATGCCATGTTCGAGCAGTTCCTCCATCTCTTCGCCGCCGCGGCCGAACATGAAGGGGTCCCCGCCCTTGAGGCGCACGACGTCGAGGCCCGTGCTGGCGAGCTCGACCAGCAGGTCGTTGATCTGGTCCTGCGGGAGAGAATGATTGCCTGCTTCCTTGCCGACATAGATCAGGCGGGCGTTGCGGTTGACCAGCTCGAGGACGCCGTCGCCGACGAGGTGGTCATACACGACCACCTTTGCGCTGCCGATCAGGCGGGCCGCCTTGAGTGTGAGCAATTCAGGGTCGCCGGGGCCGGCTCCCACCAGATACACCTTGCCGGTCGGGCGCGATGCGTCGCCCGCGCTGCACTGCCTCGGGTCAGGGACGCGATTGTGCATGCTCATGGATGGCTCTCCAGGACGCCGCGCGGCCGTACCAGCGCGGCTGGTTCTTGTGTGGCAATTCAGCTGTCAAGCGCCGACACTGTATCCCTACTCGCCGCCGGGGAAATTAACCGATATCAAGGAGCGCAAGATGATGCGTCTCGATACTTGTCTCGCCGTTTGCGGTTCGGCTTCGCGCATTCGCCGCGAGACGCACGGGGCGGGCGATCAACCTTGAGGAGGTGGCGGCGTGGCGCATGGGAGGTATCGGAACGTTTTCCTGGCTTCTATTGCCGTCGCTGCAGCATCGCCGGCCAGCGCGCAGGATGCGTTGCCGCAGGTGCAGCCCGAGCGCGTCCGCGAGCTCGTGCATCTGGTGCGCCAGGACTGTGGTTCGTGCCATGGGCTGACGCTGCAGGGCGGGCTGGGGCCTGCGCTGACTCCCCCGGCCCTCCGCGACAAGCCCCGTGAGAGCCTCATAGCGACGATCCTCGGGGGGCGGCCCGGTACGCCGATGCCCCCGTTCCGCGGCATCGTCGTGGAAGAGGAGGCGGCGTGGATCGTGGATCGGCTTTCCGAAGGATTCCCGGCGGATCAAGGGGCCGCGCGCTGAGGGCGTCTGCGAGTCGCCGGCAGCCCGTCATGAGATGAGGATCGTATGCTGCACCTGATCGTTAAATACATGTGGTGGACCGTCCCGCTGTTGCTGCTGTCGGCGTGCGCGACTCCGCAGCCGGTCCTGCGCGGCACCGGGGACCTGGGTGTGGTGATCGAGCGCGCGACGGGGCAGGTGCAGGTGATCGAGACGTCCGGGCGCAAGTCGCTGGCGCAGGTGTCCGGGCTGGGCGACCTGTCGCACGCGTCGGTGGTGTTCTCGCGCGATGGCCGTTACGCGTACGTGTTCGGGCGGGATGGCGGGCTGACGAAGGTCGACCTGCTGACCGCCGCCATCGCAAAACGCGTCGTGCAGGCGGGCAACTCGATTGGCGGAGCGGTCTCCCAGGACGGGCGCCTGGTAGTGGCGCAGAACTACGAGCCGGGCGGCATCAAGGCCTTCGACGCGGATACGCTGGAGCTCGTGGCCGACGTGCCGGCCGACTATGGCACCGAAGGCAAGCGCTCGAAGGTCGTGGGGCTGGCGGATCTGCCGGGCAATCGCTTCGTCTATTCGCTGTTCGACGGGAACGAGATCCGCGTCACCGACCTGTCGGATCCCAGGAATCCGAAGACGCAGCGCTATCCTGCAGGAAAGCAGCCGTACGACGCCCTCGTGACGCCTGACGGCCGTTACTACATCGCGGGGCTCTTCGGCGAGGATGGGTTGTCGATGCTGGATCTGTGGCAGCCGGCGCAGGGGGTGCGCACCATCCTGCCCGGCTACGGGCGAGGCGAGCAGGCCCTTCCAGTCTACAAGATGCCCCACCTGCGGGGCTGGGCGGTGGCGGCGGGGCGCGCCTATCTGCCGGCGATCGGCCGCCACGAGGTGCTCGTCGTCGAGCTCGGAAGCTGGAAGGAGGTCGCGCGCATTCCGGTGAAGAGCCAGCCGGTGTTCGTGATGGCGCGGCCGGACGGACGCGAGGTGTGGGTGAATTTCGCGTTCCCGGACAACGGCTGGATGCAGGTCATCGATACGTTCAACAACAGCCTCGTCGATACCCTGCAGCCGGGACGGGCGATCCTGCACCTGGAGTTCACGCCCAAGGGCGAGGCGGTGTGGATCTCGGCGCGGGACGACAACAAGGTCGCGATCTACGATACGGGCACGCGACGCAAGCTCGCGGAGTTGCCGGCCGCGAGTCCCAGCGGGATCTTCTTCACCAGCCGCGCGTTCCGCACAGGGTTCTGAGTATGAGTTGTCATGGGGTGCGAACGGGCGATCTCGCCACCGCAGGCGTTCCCGATACGACGATCGGCGCGTCGAGCTTCCGTCTCCTGAACGACTACCAGCGCGAATTCCCGCTCGTGTCGCGACCATTCGCGAGGATCGGGGCGGAATGCGGTCTGGGGGAGGAGCAGACGCTGGACGCGCTGCGTGCCTGGCAGGCCTCGGGTGTCGTCAGCCGTGTAGGGGCGGTGTTCGCGCCGCGCCGCATCGGGGCGAGCGCCCTTGCGGCCCTCGCGGCGCCGGTGGGGCGCCTCGACGAGATCGCCGCGCGGGTGAGCGCCATCGCCGAGGTGAACCACAATTACCAGCGCGAGCACGCCTACAACCTCTGGTTCGTCATCACCGCCGCGTCGTCGGCGCGGCTCGAGGAGATCGTCGCCCGCATCGACAGCGAGACCGGCTGTCCCGTGATCGTGCTGCCGCTGGAAGAGGAGTTCCACATCGACCTCGGCTTCGACCTGAGGGGAAGCAACGGGCGTGCGGTCGACAGGGTGGCAGGCTCGCCCCCGGTCCCTGTCCCCGAGGCCGCCTGTGCCTTGCCGGGCCTGGAGCAGTCCCTGATGCGGGCACTTCAGGAAGGATTGCCGCTGGAGCCCCGTCCTTTCGATGCGCTGGGCCGCAAGGCGGGGATCAGCGAGGCAATGACGCTCGAGCTCATAGAGCGCTGGCTCCACGAGGGCATGGTCAAGCGGTTCGGCATCGTGGTGCGCCATCACGAGCTCGGTTTCCGCGCCAATGCGATGTGCGTGTGGGACGTCCCGGACGAGGCGGTGAGCGGGATCGGCCGGCTCTTGGCCGCGGAGTCCGTAGTCACCCTCTGCTATCGGCGCCGCCGGGCGCTGCCGGCGTGGCGCTACAACCTCTTCTGCATGATTCACGGTCGCTCGCAGGAGGCCGTGCGTGCGGCGCGTGACGATATCGCGGCTCGCCTCGGGCTCGACCGATGGGCGCACGAGGTGCTTTTCAGCTGTCGCCGTTTCAAGCAGACGGGCGCCTGCTACCTCCCGGATACGGGCAAATGAGCGGCCGTCGCGCGCCCGCCGAGGCACCCGCCGTGCTCGACGACATCGATCGCGCGCTGATCAACGCCTTGCAGGGGGACTTCCCCCTGTCCCGGCAACCCTTTGCCGAAGTCGGACTGCGCCTGGGGCTCCCGCAAGAGACCGTCCTCGCCCGCGTGCAGCGCCTGCTCGACGCGCGCGTGCTGACGCGCTTCGGTCCGATGTTCCAGATCGAACGTATCGGCGGCGCCTTCTGCCTCGCGGCGATGAGCGTCTCGGAAGCGGCCTTCGAGCACGTGGCCGCACAGGTCAACGGGTTCCCCGAAGTTGCCCACAACTACCGGCGCGAGCACGCGCTCAACATGTGGTTCGTGCTTGCCACCGAGCGTCCGGACGGCATTGCCGAGTGTGCGCGCCGCATCGAGGCAGCGACGGGACTGCCGGTGTTCCTCTTCCCGAAGGAGCGCGAGTACTTCGTCGAAATGAAGCTGGAGGCATGAGGCCCGTGATCGCCGACGACCTTGAACGCCGCATCATCGTCGCAACCCAGGGCGGCCTGCCGCTGGTTCCCGATCCCTGGGGCGCGGTCGCCGCTGAACTCGGTGTGTCGCCCGAGGACCTGCTTGCGCGGATCGGTTCGATGCTGGAACGAGGGGTGATCCGCAGAATCGGGGCCGTGCCGAACCACTACGCGATCGGCTACACGGCCAATGGCATGAGCGTGTGGGACATCCGCGACGAAGCGATCGACGTGGTGGGCGAATGGCTGGGCAGCCTTCCGGCGGTCACTCACTGCTATCGCCGCCCCCGCCGCCTGCCCGATTGGCCGTACAACCTGTTCGCGATGGTGCATGGTCGCAGCCACGAGGCGGTGCGCGATCAGCTCGACGAGATCGCGGCCCACCTCGAGTCGCTCTTCCCCTCCGCATGTCGCGCCCGCGACGTGCTCTTCTCCTCGGCGATCCTGAAGAAGACCGGCCTGCGCATCCGCGACGCAGGCTGATCGACTCTTCCTCCGCGCGGCTTCATGCCGTCATGATTGCTCCGGCCTTTGGTCGGAGCAGCATCGCTGCGCATGTCAAATACATATATCCACTTACCGTCTGGGGAAATTTAAGACACATCAAAGAACCCCAAAGTCATCAGGTCAATACTCCGCGCCAGTTGTTTGACATTCAGTGTCGCTTAAGGAGAGAAAGGTGCAAAACCACAATTGGATCGGAAAGACCCTGGCTCTGGCGTTGCTGCCGATGGCGGTCGGCGCGGCGTGGGCGCAATCGGCTCCGGAAATGACCGCCGACGAAAAGGCGAAGGCCAAGCAGATCTACTTCGAGCGCTGCGCCGGCTGCCACGGCGTGCTGCGCAAGGGTGCGACCGGCAAGAACCTCGAACCGCACTGGACCAAGACCGCGGCCGACGGCACGAAGACCGAAGGCGGCACGCTCAGGCTCGGCACCGACCGCCTCGAGAAGATCATCTCCTACGGTACTGAAGGCGGGATGGTCAATTACGACGACATCCTGACCAAGGAAGAAATCAACATGATGGCGCGTTACATCCAGCAGACGCCGGATGTGCCGCCCGAGTTCTCGCTGCAGGACATGAAGAACAGCTGGAAGCTCCTCGTTCCGGTTGCCGAGCGTCCCAAGAAGCAGATGAACAACATCAACCTGAAGAACGTCTTCGCGGTGACGCTGCGCGACGCCGGCAAGCTCGCGCTGATCGATGGCGACACCCACAAGATCTGGAAGGTGCTCGACACCGGCTACGCGGTGCACATCTCGAGGCTGTCGGCATCGGGCCGCTACGTCTATACGGTCGGTCGCGACGGTCTCACCACCATCATCGACATGTGGTACGAGGAACCGAAGACGGTCGCGACGGTGCGACTCGGTTCGGATGCGCGCTCGGTCGATACGTCGAAGTTCAAGGGCTACGAGGACAAGTACCTGATCGGCGGCACCTACTGGCCGCCCCAGTACTCGATCATGGACGGCGAAACGCTGGAGCCGATCAAGATCGTCTCCACCCGCGGCCAGACGGTCGACGGCGAGTACCACCCCGAACCGCGCGTTGCCTCCATCGTCGCGTCGATGGTCAAGCCCGAGTGGGTCGTGAACGTTAAGGAGACGGGGCAGATCATGCTCGTCGACTACACCGACATCAAGAACCTGAAGACCACGACGATCGAATCCGCCAAGTTCCTGCATGACGGCGGCTGGGACATGTCCAAGCGCTACTTCATGGTCGCAGCCAACGCGTCGAACAAGGTCGCCGCGGTTGACACCAAGACCGGCAAGCTCGCGGGCCTGATCGACACGGCCAAGATCCCGCACCCCGGTCGCGGCGCGAACTTCATGCACCCGCAATTCGGGCCGGTGTGGACCACGGGCCACCTGGGCGCGGACGTGATCTCGGTGATCTCGACGGCTTCGGACAATCCCAAGCACGCCAAGTACAAGGACAAGAACTGGAAGGTCGTGCAGGAGCTGAAGATGCCGGGCGCGGGCAACCTGTTCGTCAAGACGCATCCGAAGTCCACGCACCTGTGGGCGGATGCGCCGATGAACCCCGAGCGCGAAATCGCCGAGTCGGTCTATGTGTATGACCTGAAGGATCTCGGCAAGACGCCGACGCGACTGGACGTCGCCAAGGATTCGGGCCTGCCGGAAAGCAAGGCGATCCGCCGCGCGACGCACCCGGAGTTCAACGAAGCGGGCAACGAAGTCTGGATCTCCCTGTGGGGCGGCAAGACCGACCAGTCGGCGATTGTGATCTACGACGACAAGACCCTCAAGCTGAAGAAGGTCATCACCGACCCGGCAATCGTGACGCCGACCGGCAAGTTCAACGTCTTCAACACGATGCACGACGTTTATTGATCGGTTCGCCGGTCGCCTGATTGGCCCCCCCGCGCTTCGTGCGCGGGGGCCGGGAAGGGAGAAGGAAGTGTCATGACAGAAAGAGACGACAAGCAGCCGGAAGGACGGAGAGGCTTCTGGGCTTCGTTGTGCCGCCCGAGCTCGAAGTATTCATTCGGGGGGCTCCTGATCGTGGGGTTCGCGATCGGCGTGCTCTTCTGGGGCGGTTTCAACACCGTCCTCGAGGCGACCAACACGGAGGCGTTCTGCATTTCGTGCCATGAGATGCATGACAACGTCTACCAGGAATACAAGAAGACCATCCACTACACGAACCGCACCGGCGTGCGTGCGACCTGCCCCGACTGCCACGTGCCGAAGGACTGGACGCACAAGATGATCCGCAAGGTGCAGGCCTCGAAGGAAGTCTGGGGCAAGCTGACCGGCACCATCGATACGCCCGAGAAGTTTGCGGCCAAGCGCCTCGAGCTGGCGCGCAACGAGTGGAAGCGCATGAAGGCCGCGGACTCGCGCGAGTGCCGCAACTGCCACAGCCTCGAGAGCATGAATGCGGACTCGCAGAAGCAGCGGGCGCGCAAGCAGCACGAGATGGCGCGCGAGGACAACATGACCTGCATCGACTGCCACAAGGGCATCGCGCACACGAAACCCGAAGGGATGACTGAGGAAGACGACCTGTAAGCCACGCATGCAGGCCTCCGACTGAATCAACTGAGGAATCGACGATGAAGAAAACGATAATTGCCGGCGTTGTCGGCGCAATCCTGACTGGCGCCACAGGTGCGGCAATGGCGGCGGCTCCCGACTGGGGCAAGGTTCCCGCGAAGGACATCACCGTGTTCTATCCGGGCGTATCCCCGATCGAGTGGATCACCAAGGGAACGGAGCACGGTGGTGCGCGCGGCATGAAGAAGGGTGAAACGTGCGCCGACTGCCACCATTCGGAAACGGCCGACATGGGCAAGAAGATGGCCAGCGGTCAGAAGATCGAACCGACGCCGATCGCCGGCAAGGCGCCTTCGATTCCCGTCAAGGTGCAGGCCGCTCGTGACGCCGACAACCTCTACGTGCGCTTCTCCTGGAAGCAGCCGCCCGCATCCGGCGGCGCCAAGATGGACGCGAAGAATCCGGTCAAGGTCGCCTTCATGCTCGAAGCCGGCGGCAAGGTCGAACTGGCCGATCTCGGCGGCTGCTGGTCCACCTGCCACATCGACTCGCGCACCATGCCGAGTGCCGCGGACACGAAGCTGAAATATGTGAAGGGCGGATCGCTGGCCGAAGGCAAGTTCTACGACCTGTACCAGTGGCGCAGCGGAGAGAAGAAAGGCTTCAACGGCTACGTCGCGGACAAGCGCGTGATGGAAGGCGGCCAGGCGCTCGTGAGCGCGGACGGGAAGCTCGAGGGCGACACCTGGACGGTCGTCTTCGCGCGCAAGCTGGCAGGCGGGGAAGGCGACGTCGCGCTCGAATCGGGCAAGACGTACAACTTCGGCTTCGCCATCCACGACGACAGCGCAGCCGGTCGCTTCCACCACGTTTCCCTCGGCTACAAGCTCGGCATCGACGCGAACGCCGATATCACCGTCGCGAAGTAAGGCGCGCTCACATGCGCCGGCCCGGAAGCCGCCTTTCCCCGTTCGCCGGGGAAGGCGGCTTCCGCCTTCTCCAACCGGACTTTTGCGAGGGATGATCGTGCATCCAATCAACCGGGCCTTGCAGGCAGGCGTGTTTCTCGTGATCGGGTTCGCCGACATCGCGTGCGCCGCCGAGCACGAAGTGAATATCGCGGATTACAAGTTCAGCCCGGCGGTCGTGGAAATCCGGGCAGGCGACACGGTTACCTGGATCAATCGCGAGAAGCGGACCAGCCATTCCGTGGCGTTCGATGCCAGCGGCGAGGAATCCGAGCGCTTCTTTCCCGGCGAGAAATGGTCCCGCGCCTTTCCGCAGGCCGGGCGTTACGAGTACCACTGCGGACCTCATCCCGAGATGAAGGGCGCTGTCGTCGTCACCGAGTGAAGACAGGACGGGGCGCCGCCCGTCCGCGGACCTTGACCGGCGTCATTTCCCGCAAGGCTGCGCTTCGCTGTAATGGCAGCACTGAGGAGAGTCCCATGTTCCGCATCTCGCACTTCATCCGTGAACTCGACCACCCGACGCCCGTCGCCCCGCGGCGCAATCCGCCCGGCCCGGTGGTCATCTGGAACCTGATCCGACGCTGCAACCTCACCTGCAAGCACTGCTATTCAATATCGGCCGACAAGGATTTTCCCGGCGAACTCTCCACCGACGACGTCTTGCGCGTCATGGACGACCTCAAGGCCTTCCGCGTCCCGGTGCTGATCCTGTCCGGCGGCGAGCCGCTGCTGCGTCCCGACATCTTCGAGATCGGGCGTCGCGCGAAGGCGCTGGGCTTCTACGTCGGCCTGTCGAGCAACGGCACGCTGATCAACGGCAGCAACATCGGCGCGATCGCCGACACCGGTTTCGACTACGTCGGCGTGAGCCTGGACGGCATCGGCGCGACACACGACAAGTTCCGCCGCCTCGAAGGCGCCTTCGAGGCCTCGATGGCCGGCATCCGCCTATGCCTCTCGCGCGGCATCAAGGTCGGCGTGCGCTACACGATGACCGAGGACAACGCCCACGACCTGCCGGCGCTGCTGCGTCTGGTCGAGGACGAGGGCATCGACAAGTTCTACTTCTCCCACCTCAACTACGCCGGCCGCGGCAACAAGCACCGTGCCGACGACGCCCGTCACCAGACCACGCGCGATGCGATGGACCTGCTCTTCGAAACCTGCCTCGACCTCCATCGGCGTGGCATCGAGAAGGACTTCGTCACCGGCAACAACGATGCCGATGGCGTCTATCTGCTGCACTGGGTCGCCCGGCGCTTCCCGGAACACGTCGAGCACATCCGCGGCAAACTCGTGCAATGGGGCGGCAACGCCAGCGGCGTGAATGTCGCCAACATCGACAACCTGGGTGTCGTCCATCCCGACACGATGTGGTGGCACGTTCCGCTCGGCAGTGTCCATGAGCGCAAGTTCTCCGATATCTGGAGCGACCTCTCGAACCCCCTCATGGCCGGACTCAAGCAGCACCCGCGCGTCCTTTCCGGGCGCTGCGGCGCCTGCCGCCACCTCGAGATCTGCAACGGCAGCTCACGGGTGCGCGCGCAGCAGATCACCGGGAATGCGTGGGCCGAGGATCCCGGCTGCTACCTGAGCGACCAGGAGATCGGCCTGGAGGCCGGGGAGAGCCGCGGCGAGCGCATCGTCACCACCCCCTTTGTTCCCCGCCGGCGCACCTCCTGATTTGAGGCCTCCATGAAATCCACGCAAACCCTGCCGCTTCCCGTGCGGCGAGCCCTGATCCTGTCCGGTTTCCTCTTCGGTGCGGCCCTTGCGCTGCACGTCGCCGACTCCCGCGCCGCCGAAAGCCCCCAAGCCACCTACCAGCAACACTGCGCTGCCTGTCATGGTCCCGACCGCCTCGGCGCGACAGGCCCCGCACTCCTGCCCGAGAACCTCGCTCGCCTGCGCAAGGAGGAGGCCGCCACGGTCGTCCGCGACGGTCGGACGGCCACCCAGATGCCGCCGTTCGGCGCGCTGATCCCGCAGGATCAGATCGCTGCGCTCGTCTCGTGGATCTACACGCCGGTCGTTCCCGCACCCGCCTGGGGCGAGGCTGACATTCGCGCCTCTCGTATCGCCCACGTCGATCCCGCGACGCTGTCCGCGAAGCCGGTGTTCGACGCCGACCCGATGAACCTCTTCCTCGTCGTCGAGACCGGGGACCACCACGTGTCGGTCCTCGATGGTGACAAGCTCGAGCGCATTCACCGCTTCCAGAGCCGACACGCGCTCCACGGCGGACCCAAGTTCACCGCCGACGGCCGCTACGTGTTCTTTGCCTCGCGGGACGGCTGGATCACCAAGTACGACCTGTGGAACCTCAAGGTCGTCACCGAGATCCGCGCCGGCATCAATACGCGCAACGTCGCGGTGTCGCCCGACGGCAAGCACGTTGCGGTCGCCAACTACCTCCCGCATACGCTGGTGCTGCTCGACGGGGACCTCAACCTGCTGAAATCGATCCCCGTTACCGACCGCGACGGCAAGACGAGTTCGCGCGTGTCCGCGGTCTATGAAGCCACCCCGCGCAACAGCTTCGTCGCGGCGCTCAAGGACGTTCCCGAGATCTGGGAGATCAGCTACAACCGCCACGCCGAGGAGATCCCGACCGGCTACGTGCACGACTTCAAGTACCGCGAAGGCGCCTTCGTCCCCGGCTACCTCAATCCCCGCCGCACCACGCTCGCCGACCCCCTCGACGACTTCTTCTTCACGCAGGACTACTCCACCGTCCTCGGGGCCTCGCGGGATGGCGTCGGACAGGTCGTGCATCTCGACGTCCGGCGCAAGATTGCCGACCTCGCCCTTGACGGCATGCCGCATCTCGGTTCCGGCATCTCCTGGGATTGGCAGGGGCGGCGCGTCATGGCCAGCACCAACCTGAAGGCCGCCGAAGTCACCGTCATTGATCTCAAGGACTGGAGCGTCGTGAAGCGCATCCCGACCCGCGGTCCCGGCTTCTTCCTGCGCAGCCACGAGAACAGCCGCTACGCCTTCGTCGATTCCATGATGAGCCGCGAGGCGAAGAACACCCTGCAGGTCATCGACAAGCAGACGCTGGAGATCGTCAAGGAACTGAAGGCCGCCCCGGGCCAGACGCTCGCGCACATCGAATTCACGCGCGACGGCCGTTACGCACTCGCCAGCCTGTGGGAGATGGACGGCGCGCTGATCGTGTATGACGCGAAGACGCTCGAGGAAGTGAAGCGCCTGCCGATGAAGAAGCCGGTCGGCAAGTACAACGTCTGGAACAAGATCACGCGCGAGGAGGGCACCAGCCACTGATCGGCCGCCGATTTGCGCGGTGCGGGTGGTATCGAAAGATTTTTTGCGAAAGGTGTTGCGCAAGCAGGAATCGATGCCTATAATGCGCAGCTCTTAGCAGGCGCGTAGCTCAGCTGGTTAGAGCACCACCTTGACATGGTGGGGGTCGTTGGTTCGAGTCCAATCGCGCCTACCAACGTATGGAGCAGGAAGATGATCTTCCGAACTACTACTGAAGCCGGAAACTGAAAAGTCGGGCTCCGCTGTAGTGCTCCAGGAAAAAAGTGCGGCCCGTCCGCACTTTTTTTTCGTCCACGTTTTTCATCGTCTGCTTATTGCCACCCCTTCGAGGCCTAGAGATCATGCCGAACATCACGCTCCCTGACGGTTCCGTACGCAGCTTCGACCATCCGGTGACCGTGCTCGACGTCGCGGCATCGATCGGTGCCGGTCTCGCCAAGGCGTCCCTTGCCGGCAAGGTCGACGGCAAGCTGGTCGACCTCTCGCATCGCATCGAAGGGGATGCCTCCTTGGCGATCGTCACCGACAAGAGCGAAGAAGGCGTCGACATCATCCGCCACTCGACGGCCCACCTGCTCGCGCATGCGGTGAAGGAGCTTTTCCCGGACGCACAGGTCACGATCGGCCCCGTGATCGAGAACGGCTTCTACTACGACTTCTCGTACAAGCGCCCCTTCACGCCGGAAGACCTCGAGAGCATCGAAAAGCGCATGGCCGAGCTCGCCAAGCGCGAGATCCCGGTAGCGCGCGAAGTATGGTCGCGCGACAAGGCGGTCGAGTTCTTCAAGTCGCAGGGCGAGAACTACAAGGCCGAGATCATCGCCTCGATCCCGCAGGGCGAGGATGTCTCGCTCTATCGCCAGGGCGATTTCATCGATCTGTGCCGCGGTCCGCACGTGCCCTCGACGGGCAAGCTCAAGGTCTTCAAGCTGACCAAGCTTGCGGGCGCCTACTGGCGTGGCGATTCGAAGAACGAGATGCTTCAGCGCGTGTATGGCACCGCGTGGGCGAAGAAGGAAGATCTCGAGAGCTATCTCCACATGCTCGAGGAAGCCGAGAAGCGCGACCATCGCAAGCTCGGACGCCTGCTCGATCTCTTCCATCTGCAGGAAGAGGCGCCCGGCATGGTGTTCTGGCATGCCAACGGCTGGACGCTGTGGCAGCAGGTCGAGCAATACATGCGCCGCACCATCCTCGAAAACGGCTACCAGGAAGTGAAGACGCCCCAGATCGTCGATCGCTCGCTGTGGGAGAAGTCCGGTCACTGGGGTATGTATTCCGACCTCATGTTCACGACGCAGTCCGAAAAGCACGACTACGCCGTGAAGCCGATGAACTGCCCGTGCCACATCCAGATCTTCAATCAGGGTTTGAAGAGCTATCGCGACCTGCCGTTGCGCATGGCAGAGTTCGGCTCCTGCCATCGCAACGAACCGTCGGGCTCCTTGCACGGCATCATGCGCGTGCGCAACTTCGTGCAGGACGATGCCCACATCTTCTGCGCCGAGGACCAGGTGCAGGCGGAATCCGCGGCCTTCATCAGCCTGCTGCAGAAGGTTTATGCCGATTTCGGCTTCACCGAGATCCTGATCAAGCTGTCCACGCGTCCGGAAAAGCGCGTCGGAACCGACGAGCAGTGGGATGCGGCCGAGGCAGCGCTCGCGGCGGCGCTCGATGCGCAAGGGCTCGCCTATGAGCTGCAGCCGGGCGAGGGCGCCTTCTACGGGCCGAAGATCGAGTTCTCGCTCAAGGACTGCCTCAATCGCGTGTGGCAGTGCGGCACGCTGCAGCTCGACTTCAATCTGCCCGTGCGTCTCGGTGCCGAATATGTCGCCGAGGACAACACGAAGAAATTCCCGGTGATGCTGCACCGCGCGATCCTCGGCTCGCTCGAGCGCTTCATCGGCATTCTCATCGAGCACTTCGCCGGCGCGCTGCCGCTGTGGCTCTCGCCGGTGCAGGCCGTGGTGCTGAACATCTCCGAAGGTCAGTCGGAATATGCGACGGAAGTCACAAAACGCTTGAAGCAGGCGGGTTTCCGGGTCGAGGCGGATTTGCGTAACGAAAAGATTACCTATAAAATCCGCGAACATAGCGTGCACAAGCTGCCTTACCAGATCGTCGTCGGCGAGAAGGAAAAGGCGGCAGGCCTCGTTGCCGTGCGTGCCCGAGGGGGCCAAGACCTTGGCCAGATGACCCTCGATACCCTGATCGAGCGTTGGCAGCGCGAAATTCAAGCGCGGTCGGCCTCGATTTGATTTTTGGCATTCGTGGAGAACTGAACCATCGCTCAAGAAAAAAAGCAGCGCGTCAATGAGGAGATCAGCGCGCCCGAAGTTCGTCTGCTCGGTGAAGACGGCGAACCGATCGGTATTGTTTCCCTGAGAACGGCTCTCGAGGCGGCAGAAGAAGCCGGCCTCGATCTTGTCGA
Organism: Aromatoleum evansii; assembly: GCF_045689615.1. Taxonomy (NCBI): domain Bacteria; kingdom Pseudomonadati; phylum Pseudomonadota; class Betaproteobacteria; order Rhodocyclales; family Rhodocyclaceae; genus Aromatoleum; species Aromatoleum evansii. Next base: position 4,283,159 of record NZ_CP141259.1, on the reverse strand, counting down.
AATTGCGCCGATGGCGCAGCCCCCGGTCTGTCGTGTGATGGACTTCGGCAAGTTCAAGTATCAGGAACAGAAGAAGGCCCACGAAGCCAAGCTCAAGCAGAAGCAGGTGCAGATCAAGGAAGTGAAGCTGCGCCCGGCGACTGACGAGAACGACTACCAGATCAAGTTGCGCAACCTCAAGCGCTTCCTTGAAGAAGGTGACAAGTGCAAGGTGACGCTGCGTTTCCGCGGTCGGGAAATGGCGCACCAGGAATTCGGTCTGCGTCAGCTCGAGCGGATCAAGGCCGATCTGGAAGAGCACGGCCAGGTCGAGCAGATGCCCAAGATGGAAGGGCGTCAGATGGTGATGGTCATCGCGCCGATCAAGAAGAATCGCTGATCGCGACGAAGAATCTGCCTTCCTCCCTCGGGCGGGAGGCAAACCCCGGCGATTGTTGGTCGCCGGAAAACAAGTGGTGTCGGGTTGAAAATGCGCCGCAGGGCGACGCTACCTGACGTCATTCATAAACTTTGGAGTTAGCAATGCCGAAGATGAAGACCAAGAGCGGAGCCGCCAAGCGGTTCAAGGTCCGCGCTAGTGGTGGGATCAAGCGGTCCCAGGCGTTCAAGCGCCACATCCTTACCAAGAAGACCACCAAGAGCAAGCGCCAGCTGCGCGGCATGACGGAAGTTCACGCCGCCGACGAGAAGCTGATCCGCGCCATGCTGCCTTACGCTTGATAGGAGACCGCCATGCCCCGAGTTAAACGTGGTGTAACCGCCCGCGCGCGTCACAAGAAGGTTCTCGATCAGGCCAAGGGTTACCGCGGCCGCCGCAAGAACGTATACCGCATCGCCAAACAGGCGGTGATGAAGGCCGGTCAGTACGCTTACCGTGACCGTCGTCAGCGCAAGCGCCAGTTCCGTGCCCTGTGGATCGCCCGTATCAACGCCGCTGCGCGTGAAGTGGGCCTGACCTACAGCACCTTCATGAACGGCCTGAAGAAGGCTGCGATCGAAGTGGACCGCAAGGTGCTGGCCGACCTGGCTGTGTTCGACAAGCCCGCTTTTGCGGCGCTCGCAGATCAGGCCCGGGCCAAACTCGCTGCGTAATCGAACGCAGCACGAAAAAAGGAGGCCTGGCCTCCTTTTTTTTTCCTGAATTTTCCACGGCAAGCAAATGGATAAGCTCGATCAACTCGTTCAACAGGCTGCGGCCGAGTTCGCCGCGGTAGCGGACGGCGCCCAGCTAGAACAGGCCAAGGCGCGCTTTCTCGGCAAGACGGGCGTGCTCACCGAACAGCTCAAGGGGCTCGGCAAACTCGCGCCCGAAGAGCGCCGCGCAGCCGGTGCCGAGATCAACCGCGCCAAGGACGCGATCGAGGCGGCGCTCGAAGCCCGCCGCAATGCCCTGCGCGAAGCCGTCCTGCTCGCCCAGCTCGCCGCCGAAGCGCTCGACGTGACGCTGCCCGGGCGCGGCACCTCGGTCGGCGGTCTGCACCCCGTGAGTCGCACACTGGAGCGCATCGAAGGGCTGTTCCGCTCGATCGGCTTCGTCGTCGCCGACGGCCCCGAGATCGAGACCGACTGGCACAACTTCACCGCGCTCAACACGCCGGAAAACCACCCGGCGCGTTCGATGCACGACACCTTCTACCTCGAAGGCAATGACGAGGTGCTGTTGCGCACGCATACCAGTCCCGTGCAGGTGCGCGCGATGCTCGATCACGCCGCGCGCCATGCCGGGGCCGAACACATGCCCGAGCTGCGCATCATCGCGCCGGGCCGCGTGTACCGCGTCGATTCCGACGCCACGCATTCGCCGATGTTCCATCAGGTAGAAGGCCTGTGGGTCGGCGAGAACGTCAGCTTCGCCGACCTCAAGGGCGTGATCGCCGACTTCCTGCGCAAGTTCTTCGAAACGGAAGACCTGCAGGTGCGCTTCCGTCCCTCGTTCTTCCCTTTCACCGAGCCCAGTGCCGAGATCGACGTCGCCTTCATGAGCGGCGCGCTCAAGGGGCGCTGGCTCGAGATCGCCGGCTGCGGCATGGTGCATCCGAACGTGCTGCGTTTCGGCGGCATCGATCCCGAACGCTACACGGGCTTTGCCTTCGGCATGGGGCCGGATCGCCTCACGATGCTGCGCTATGGCGTCAACGATCTGCGCCTGTTCTTCGAAGGCGACCTGCGCTTCTTGAGCCAATTCAGGTAATCGAATCATGCAATTCTCGGAACAGTGGCTGCGGAGCCTCGTCAATCCTCCGCTCGACAGCGAGGCGCTCGGACATCTCCTGACGATGGCCGGCCTCGAGGTGGAAGAATCCTCGTCGGTTGCGCCGCCCTTTACGGGCGTCGTCGTCGCCCGCATCGTCGAGGCGGACAAGCATCCCAATGCCGACAAGCTGAAGTTGTGCAAGGTCGACGCCGGGCAGGGGGAGCTGCTGCAGATCGTCTGCGGTGCGCCCAATGCGGCCGTCGGCATGAAGGTCCCGTGCGCCGTCGTCGGCGCGAAGCTGCCTGGATTCGAGATCAAGGCCGCCAAGCTTCGCGGCGTGGAGTCCTTCGGCATGCTGTGCTCGGCGCGCGAGCTGGGCTTGTCGGAAGATCACGCCGGGCTGATGGATCTTCCGGCGGATGCGCCGATCGGCACGAGCCTGCGCGACTACCTGGCGCTCGACGACACGCTGTTCACGATCAAACTCACGCCCAACCGTTCGGATTGCCTGAGTCTGCTCGGGGTCGGACGCGAGGTTGCGGCGCTGACCGGCCAGGCCTTGTCGGCACCGCTGGTCGTGACGATTCCGGCGACGATCGACGACCGTCGCGCCATCGTCCTCGATGCGCCGGCCGCGTGCCCGCGCTACTGCGGGCGCATCGTGCGCGGCGTCGATGCGAAGGCGCCGACGCCGGACTGGATGAAGCAGCGGCTGCAGCGTTCCGGCATCCGTTCGATCAGCGCCCTCGTCGACATCACGAACTACGTGATGCTCGAGCTCGGTCAGCCCCTGCATGCCTTTGACAATGCGCGCCTGTCCGGTGCCATTCACGTGCGTTATCCGCGCGAGGGCGAACAGGTGCTGCTGCTCAACGAGCAGACCGTCACCCCGGCGGCCGACACCCTGCTGATCGCCGACGAGGCGCGTGCACTGGCGCTCGCCGGAATCATGGGGGGGGAGGACAGCGGGATCACGCTCGACACCACCGACATGTTCCTTGAGAGCGCGTTCTTCGCGCCCGATGCGATCGCGGGACGCGCGCGCAGCTACGGTTTCGTGTCCGACGCGTCGCACCGCTTCGAGCGTGGCGTGGACTTCGAGCTCGCGGCCAGCGCGATCGAGCGCGCGACGCAGCTGATCCTCGAGATCTGCGGCGGCGCCGCGGGGCCGGTGGTCGAGGCGGTGTCGAAAGAACACCTGCCGGCGCGCAAGCCGGTCCGTCTGCGCCCGGCACGCGCCCGCCGCCTGCTCGGCATCCGCCCCGACGACGCCGAGATCGAAAAACTCCTCAATGGAGTGCACCTCGGTGTCCACCGGGAGGGAGAGGACCTGCTAGTCGTGCCTCCGTCCTTCCGCTTCGACATCGAGATCGAAGAGGACCTGATCGAGGAGATCGCGCGTCTCTATGGTTACGACAATATCCCGGCGGTGCCGCCGCAGGGAGGGCTGGCGATGCTGGACCGTTCCGAGTCCGGCCGCAGCGCCTGGGATGTCCGGCATCTGCTGGCCGGACGCGACTACCAGGAGGTCGTCAACTACGCATTCGTCGAAGAGGCATGGGAGCGCGACTTTTGTGCCAACGAGACGCCGATCCGGCTCGCCAACCCGATCGCCAGCCAGATGAGCGTGATGCGCAGCAGCCTCATTCCGGGGCTTGCCGGCAACCTCGTCGCGAACCGCAAGCGCCAGCTGAACCGCGTGCGCGTGTTCGAGATCGGGCGCTGCTTCGAACGCAAGGCGGACGGCGAGCCCGTCGCGGGCTTCCATCAGCCGGTGCGTGTCGCCGGTCTTGCGGCCGGGCCGGCGCTGCCCGAGCAGTGGGGCGCGCCGACGCGTAATGTCGATTTCTACGACGTCAAGGGCGACGTCGAGGCGCTGTTCGCCCCGCGCGCACTGAAATTCGAGCCTGTTTCGGAGCCCGCGCTCCATCCCGGTCGCGCTGCGGCGGTGCTGCTCGACGGGCGTCGCATCGGCGTCGTCGGCGAACTGCATCCGGTGTGGGTGCAGCGTTATGACCTGGGCACTGCGCCGGTGGTGTTCGAGCTCGACATGGATGGCGTGCTGCTCGCCGATCTGCCCGCTTATGCGGAGATCTCGCGGCAGCCCGCGGTGACCCGCGACCTCGCGCTGGTGGTCGAGCAGGCGCTGCCGGTGGCGCGCGTCATCGACGTGCTGAAAGAGTCCGCACCGGCCATCGTGAGGGCGGTCGAACTCTTTGATGTGTACCATGGCAAGGGCATCGATCCGGGGAAAAAGAGCCTTGCGTTCAGGGTGTTGATGCAAGATACTCAGCGGACGCTTGAGGATGCGGAGGTGGATGCCGCAGTCACGGCGATTGTGCGTCACGCTGAAACTGTGCTCGGTGCCCGCTTGCGTGGATAGTCCCAGAATGAACGTAACCCTGACCAAAGCAGAGCTGGCCGACATGCTGTTCGAGCGTGTCGGCCTCAACAAGCGTGAAGCCAAGGATATGGTGGAAGGCTTCTTTGAGGAGATTCGCCTGGCCCTCGAAAAGGGCGAGTCGGTGAAGCTCTCCGGGTTCGGCAACTTTCAGTTGCGCGACAAGCCGCAGCGGCCCGGACGCAATCCGAAGACGGGCGAGGAGATTCCGATCACCGCCCGCCGTGTTGTCACCTTCCATGCCAGTCAGAAGCTGAAGGCAGCCGTGGAGCAGCTGAGCGATGCAGGCAAGCAGCCATAACGAGGCCTCCGGGCCTCTGCCGCCGATTCCGGCCAAGCGCTACTTCACGATCGGTGAGGTGAGCGAGCTGTGCGCGGTGAAGCCTCATGTGCTGCGTTACTGGGAGCAGGAGTTCACCCAGCTCAAGCCGGTGAAGCGCCGCGGCAATCGCCGCTACTACCAGCATCACGAAGTGCTGCTGGTGCGTCGCATCCGAGAGCTCCTGTACGACGAGGGTTTCACGATCTCGGGTGCGCGCAACAAGCTCGGCGAGTCGGCAATCCATCAGCAGGAAGAGGCGGAGGAATCCGATCGGCTGCGTGAAGCGCTTGCCGGCGTGCGGGCGGAGATCGTCGCGACGCTCGCCGTGCTGAAAGCGTGATTCGGTACTGGCAAATTCCATTTGTGCTGCTATAATGGCGGCTTGTGTCGGGGCGTAGCGCAGCCTGGTAGCGCACTTGCATGGGGTGCAAGGGGTCGCGAGTTCGAATCCCGCCGCCCCGACCAATAAATTCAAACAAGAACCGGCCGCTGGCCGGTTTTTGCTTTTCTGCACTCCGTCGGGGTGGCCGGGCGAGGGTGTGTCGGTGTGCTAAGATGCTTCGCCGCTTCTGCGATACATCCGGCCTCGCGTCGTGGCTTGTATCCCTCCGAACGGAAAAAACATGCGCATTCTGGTCAGCAACGACGACGGTTATTTTGCTCCTGGCATCGCCGCCCTGGCGGCAGCCCTGGCCGAGGTTGGGGACGTGACCGTCGTGGCGCCCGAGCGCGACCGCAGCGGCGCGAGCAACTCGCTGACCCTCGATCGCCCCCTGTCGCTGCGCCGTGCCGCCAACGGGTTCCATTTCGTCAATGGAACGCCCACGGACTGCGTGCATCTTGCCGTGACCGGAATGCTCGATCACCTGCCGGACATGGTCGTGTCGGGGGTCAATCACGGCGCCAACATGGGTGACGATACGCTGTATTCGGGTACCGTCGCGGCAGCCACCGAGGGCTACCTGCTCGGCGTGCCGTCGATCGCGATTTCCCTGGTGAGCAAGCAGGCGAGCGATTTTTCCGCAGCGGCGCGGGTGGCGCGGGACCTCGCCGCGCGTTTCCAGCGCGAGCCGTTCCGGCAGCCCGTGCTGCTCAATGTGAACGTCCCGGATCGACCGTACGAGGAACTGCGCGGACACAGGATCACGCGGCTGGGCAAGCGCCACAAGGCCGAGCCGGTCATCCGCAGCGTCACGCCGCGCAACGAGACGGTGTATTGGGTCGGGCCCGCGGGCCAGGCTGCCGACGCCGGTGAAGGAACCGACTTCCACGCTGTGGCGGAAGGCTATGTCTCGATCACGCCGCTGCAGATCGACCTGACGCATTACAACCTGATGTCGGGGGTCTCGGAGTGGCTGGCGCGATGAGCCTGCGCCGCCCGGATGCGGGCCAGGCCGCGACACGTGCGCGGGGCCGCATGGTGGAGCGTTTGCGCGCCCAGGGCATCCGGGATGAAAAGGTGCTCGCGGCGATGATGCAGGTGCCGCGGCACGCCTTCGTGGAAGAGGGGCTGGCGTACAGCGCGTATGACGACACGGCCTTGCCCATCGGCTATCAGCAGACCATTTCGCAGCCCTTCGTGGTGGCGAAGATGATCGAGACGCTGCGCGCCGGCCGCGAACTCGGGCGGACGCTGGAGGTCGGAGCCGGTTGCGGCTACCAGGCCGCGGTGTTGTCCTTCGTTGCCACCGAGGTCTATGCGGTGGAGCGCATCCGGCCCTTGCTCGATGTCGCGCGCGAGAATCTCCGGCCCCTGCGACTGCCCAACGTGCGCCTGAAATGTGCCGATGGCACGATGGGTTTGCCCGAGGCGGCGCCATATGACACGATTATTGTTGCGGCTGCCGCGCCGAGCGTGCCGGCGTCACTCAAGGAGCAGCTTGCCCCGGGCGGGCGGCTCATGCTGCCGGTGGGAGGCGCGGAGCAAAGGCTCGTGATGATCGAGCGGCAGGGGAATGTTTTCAGGGAGAGTCGCCTCGAAGCTGTGCGGTTCGTCCCATTATTGACTGGTACGGAATGAATGATTCAGTGAAGTTTGGTCCTGTGCACCGCTGGTTGACGCTATGCGGTCTGGTCGCCGTCCTCGTGGGATGTGCGGCCCCCCGGCCTGCCCCCGTCAGGGACGGTACGCCACCGCCTGCGGCCGAGGCTGCCGTCGGTGCGGTGCCGAAGGCCGAAGCTCCGACGCACGTGGTGCGTCCCGGGGATACCTTGTTGGGGATTGCGCGGCAGTATGGCGTCACGGTGAAGGATCTGGTCGCCTGGAACGGCCTTGCGGACCCTAACCAGATTCATGTCGGTCAGGCCTTGCGGGTCGGCGCTGCGCAGGCCGCGAGCCCTGCCGCTGCGGCCGGTGCGACCTCCGGCGCGGTGGCGCAGCCGATCGCCATCACGCAACCGGTCGACGTCCAGGCGGTAAAGGCTCCGGGCGAAGCCGCGCCGCCGGCGGCGGGCGGCCTCAAGCAGGAACCGCGCGGGGGCAAGCAGCCATATAGCGACGAGGCTTGGGCCTCGCTGAATCCGCGCGCGAGCGCCCCTGCGACGCCTCCCCCTGCTGCGCCGGAGCCGGACAAGGCGCCGGGCAACACTGCGTGGCTGTGGCCGGCCTCCGGCCAGGTGATCGAGACGTTCGATGAGAGCACGAACAAGGGCGTCGACATTGCCGGCAAGGCCGGGGATCCGGTGGTGGCCTCGGCGGGCGGTAAGGTGGTGTACTCGGGAAGCGGCTTGCGCGGCTATGGAAAACTGGTCATCATCAAGCACGATGCGAATTACCTTACAGCCTATGCGCATAACCAGCAGCTGCTGGTGAAGGAAGGCGATTCGGTGTCGAAAGGCCAGAAGATTGCAGAACTCGGAAGCACCGACGCGGATCGTCCCAAGGTGCATTTCGAGATCCGCAAGCAGGGCCGCCCCGTGGATCCGCTGAAGTATTTGCCTGCACGCTGACGAGGAGGCTATGTACGATCCGGCAAGTCATGACGATGTAGAGAGTCAGGAACCGGATCTGCCCCTCGAGGTGGAGGTTTTTGTCGAGCGTGCCGCGCCGGCGTTCGAGAACGAGTTCCTCAGCGACGTCACCCAGATCTACCTCAACGAGATCGGCGCGAATCCGCTGCTGACCGCGGAAGAGGAGGCAGCGTTGGCGCGGCGGGTGAGGGTGGGCGATTTCCAGGCCCGCCAGACGATGATAGAGCGCAACCTGCGCCTGGTCGTCAATATCGCCAAGCATTACCTCAATCGCGGCATTCCGCTGCTCGACCTGGTCGAGGAGGGCAACCTCGGCCTGATGCACGCGCTGGAGAAGTTCGATCCCGAGCGCGGGTTCCGTTTCTCGACCTACGCGACGTGGTGGATACGCCAGAATATCGAGCGCGCGATCATGAACCAGTCGCGCACGATCCGCCTGCCGGTCCACGTGGTGAAGGAACTCAACCAGGTCCTGCGCGCCCAGCGCAGCCTGGAGGCGGCCGGCAACGGCGAGTTCACGCTGGAGCAGGTCGCGACGATGCTGGATAAGTCGGTCGACGAAGTGCGGGCGATCCTGTCACTTAGCGAGCACACGGCCTCGCTGGATGCTCCGCTGGATATCGATCCGACGCTTTCGATCGGCGAGTCGCTGGCCGATGATCAGGCCGCGTCGCCCGACCTGTCGATTCAGGATGCCGAGGTCGAGGCGCTGATCCGCGAATGGATCGGCATGCTCAACGAGAAGCAGCGCCTGGTCATCCGTCACCGCTACGGGCTGGACGAGTGCGAGGTGATGACGCTGGAGGAACTCGCCGCACGTCTGTCATTGACGCGCGAACGGGTGCGCCAGATCCAGCTCGAGGCGCTGAGCCAGTTGCGGCGCACGGTCAAGCGGCGCGGCATCTCGCGCGACGAGCTGCTCTGACTTGCCCTGGCACCTGCTCCCGTAGCCGGTGCGTTTCTCCTACCGCTCCGTGGTCGTGCTTGCGTACTGGTCGCGCAGGGCGCGTGCGAGTTCGTACACGGCCATCGCGTAGAAGCTGCTTTTGTTGTAGCGGGTGATCACGTAGAAGTTGCGGTAGCCGAGCCAGTATTCGGTGGGGGCGCCCGGAGTGGCGAGGTCGACGAGCGTTGCCGGTGCTGCCGGAGGGTTGGCGCTGGCGGCGACGATTCCGGCGGCGGCGAGCGCCTCGGGCGCGAGTGAGGGTTCGATGCCGGCATCGACGAGCGCCTGCGCGTTCGCTTCGGCAGGAACGAGGGCGGGGATGGCGACGGTTTCGCCGCGCACCCAGCCGTGGCGCGCGAGGTAGTTCGCGACGCTGCCTATCGCGTCGATGGGCTCGTTGTCGAAATCGATCTGGCCGTTGCCGTCGAAGTCCACGGCATAGTTGCGGATGCTGCTGGGCAGGAATTGGGGGTAGCCGAGCGCGCCGGCGTAGGAGCCGTAGTAAGAGAGCGGGTCGCGGACCTGTTCGCGGGCGAGCAGGAACAATTGCTCCAGCTCCCCGCGGAAGAGCGCCGCGCGCGGCGGGTAGTCGAAGGCCAGGGTGGCGAGGGCCGAGACCGTCTCGAAGTTGCCGGTGTTCCGCCCGTAATAGGTTTCCACGCCGATGATGGCGACGATGATTTCGGGCGGCACGCCGAACTGATCGGCGGCCTTCTGCAGCGCGCCGGCGTGCGCCTGCCAGAAGGCGATGCCGCCTTCGATGCGCTTGCCGTCGAGGAAGCGTGCGCGGTAACGCTGCCACGAGCGCGTGCCGGGTGTTGTCGGCGGGCGGATGAGGTCGATGACGCGGGACTCGTGGCGGGCCTGTCCGAGCGCTGCGAGTACCGCACTGCGCTCGAAGCCGTGTTTTTCCTGCATCGAATCCGCGAAGCGCAGGGCTTCGGGGTGTTCGGCATAGGTGCCGCTGGCGAGTCCCGGCAGCGAGATCAGCCCGAGGCTCAGTGTTGCGGCGGCAAGGGTTCGTTTCATTTCAGCTTCAGTCTCCGGATGGATCGGGCGAGCAGCCGCACGCTGCGCGGGTCGGCCGGTTGTGCGCCGTAGCGCAGGCTGGCGTAGCGTTCGCTGATCGCGCGCAGGGGGGCGGCGCGCCCGGGAAAGGTCATTGCCAGCCGTTTGCCGTAATCGAGCGGCCCTTCCCACGGGTGCCTGCCCGCGCCGTGGCGGGCGAGCTTGCGGGAAAAGCGTGCCCAGGCGGCGTCGAGCGGGTCGCGACGCCTGCGCTGCGCAAAGGCCCAGGCCATGAGCAGCAGCATCAAGGTCGTCGCCGAGACGCCGAGGAGCATGGCCAGCATGCGCCAGTCGGGCTGGCGGAATCCGATCCGTTCGAGCAGGTCGCGTTGCCGCTCCGAATTGTATCCAAGAACCCATTGGTTCCATGTATTCGACAGGGCTTCCCAACGGTGCCGCATGTCGCGCAGCCAGTCGAGGCCGGGGCGCCGGAGCAGCGGCAGTGCGTCCCATTCCTGCAGGGCGGCGCTCAGGCCGGACTCGATGCGGGCCGGAGCCGACAGCGCGGTGGGGTCGACGCGAACCCAGCCGCGTCCGGCGAGCCACACTTCCGCCCAGGCATGCGCGTCCGACTGTCGCACGACAAGGCTGCCGTCCACGGGGTTGATCTCTCCGCCCTGATAGCCGGTGACGACGCGGGCCGGCAAGCCGGCTGCGCGCATCAGGAACACGAAGGCCGAAGCGAAATGTTCGCAGAAGCCCTGCCTGGTGTCGAAGAGGAACTCGTCGACCGCGTGGGTGCCGAGAAGGGGAGGGTTGAGGGTATATGTGAGGCCCATGCCGCGCATGCGTTCGAGGGTGCCGGCGAGGATCGCGGCCGGGTCGGCGCTCTTTGCCGCAATCTCGAGTGCAAGCGCCCTGCCTTGCGGGTTGACGTCGGCGGGCAGCCTTCGTGCTTCGGCGAGCACGAAGGCGCTCTCGTCCTTGCCTACGGTTGTCGCCGGATACGACCGTAGTTCGACGCGCGTGCGCGTGCGTAGCGGTTGTTCGGCGAGCAGGCGGTAGTCGCCGGCGTAGCGTGCCTTGGGGACGTTTGCGGCCGGAAAGTCGAGCGCGAGGAGCCAGGGCTGGTTGTGCGGTTCGAGCGTGAGGCGGTATTCGTAGGCGCGGCCCGAAGGTGCGTAGCCGGGCGCCGCGGCAATCGTGCTGAATCCCGGCCGCCAGGTTCGCCCGTCGTAGCGGGAGAGCACCGGACCGCGCCAATAGCGCTGGGGCGGTGGGGGGGGAGGGCCGTTGAACTCGGCGCGGAAGGCGATGGCGTCCGACAGGCCGAGCTGGCTGATCGAGCCCGGGGTCATGGTGTCGGAGAGGCCGGTCATGCCGCTGTAGGCGTCCGAGGGCAGGCCCCACAGCGGTCCCTGCACGCGCGGGAACAGCACGAACAGGACAAGCATGAAGGGCAGCCCCTGGGCGAGGAGTAGCGTGCTGGTCCGCAGTTGCGCGGCGGGCCGCGCGGCGGCGTCCTCGAGGCTGAGGAGGGTGGTGGTGGTGAGCAGCGCGCCGGCAAGCGCGAGCGCGGCAATGCCCGGCGTCTGGTTGTAGAAGAACAGGCCGAGTTGCAGGAAGTAGGCGAGCAGGACGGCTGCACGCAGATCGCGCGTGGTGTGCGATTCGAGGAGTTTCAGGCACAGCAGCACGGCAAGCAGTGCAACGCCGGGATCCTTGCCGAAGAAATGGCCGAATTCGAGCCGCACGCCGATCCCCGCCGCAATCGCAACCAGCAGGATCAGCAACTGTCGGGGGGGCTTTCCGCGCCGCCACAGCAGTGCGGCGCGGATGGCAATGAGGCTGGTGCAGAGGGCGATCAGCCAGTAGGGGAGTTCGACCGCGTGGGGCGCAAGGGTCGCCGTTACGGCGGCGAGCAGCCAGCCGAGTTGGGCGGAAGTGGGCGCTCGCATTTCAGGCATTGGCCGCGCCGTCCGTTCCGAAGAGGGCGAGATGGCGCAGGCAGTTCGCAATGTGTTCGGATCCTTGTCCGGGGGCGATGCTGGCCGCGGGCAGCGTCAGGGAGAAGGCGAGCCCCCTCTGCTCCGCGGCCACGATCCATGCCGTCATGCGCGAGAGGCGCGCTTCGGCGCCAAGGTCCGCGGGGAGATCGTTCCAGTCGAGATGGATCTTCCCCCCATCCATGCCGGTGAATTGCTTGGTGAGCATGGGGCCGCCGCGGGCGAGCGTCTTCCATGCCACTTGCCGCGGGGAGTCTGCGGGCTGGTGGCGGCGAAGGCCGGCAAAGTCGTCGTCGCCGGCCGACCCGGCCCGCCGCCCCGGTGTGCTCGACGGGCCTTCCGGCAGCGGCGGCGGGTTCGGCTCAGGAGTCGGGTAGACGAGGCAGCGCTGATCGGGTACCAGCACGCTCCAGGCCCGGATCAGGCCGAGGGGGTAGGTCGTTTCGATGCGGACGCGGCCGAGCGTCATCCAGCCGCGCGCCGTCGTCGCTACCGGTATGTTCACGTCGGCACGGTCTTCCGCGTCGATCTCGAACGGCACCTCCGCCCCGCGCGCTCCGAGGCGCAGCGATGGCCGTCGCGCATGCCGGCGATTGCCTACGATGATGTGGAAACCGGCGCGTTCGCCGGCAAAGACCGGTTCGGCGCGTCCCGGTGCGAAGGACAGGTGCAGCAGGTTGCGAAATGCATGCACGATGCTTGCGACCGCCACCCCGCCGAGAAGGAATACCAAGGCGTAGCCGAGGCTCAGGTTGTAGTTTATCGATGCGATCAGCATGACGAGGAGTGCAGCCGCGAAGGCCAGGCCTGCAGGTGTCGGCAGCACGTAGATGCGCCGCTGGCCGAGCACGATCGGGGCGGGTTCCGGCGGTCCGATGCGAAACAGCAGGCGATCGAGCGCGACGCGCACGCGGAGGAGATGGCGACGCCAATCGCCAAGGCGATGACGCGAAGCGTCGGGGCGCGCGGGCATCAGACGACGGCTACGTCGCGCACGAGCTGGGCGAGCACCTCGGGTGTCACGCTGCGCCCGTCGCCTGCGGTGTGCAGGCGATGGGCGGCGACGTGCGGGAAGACGGTCTGGACGTCCTCGGGGAGGACGTGGTCGCGCCCCGCGATGAGCGCCCACGCCCGCGCCGCGGCGATCAGGCCCAGGCCGGCGCGCGGGCTCAGGCCGGTGACGAGCTCGGGGCTGTGGCGGGTGCGGGTCAGCAGTGCCTGGACGTAATCGATGAGCCGTTCGGATACGGCGACGGCGTGCGCTGCCTGCTGCATCGCGAGGAGATCTTCGGGCTGGACCACGGCCTGCTGGCGTTCAAGCAGTTCGCGCCGGTCCTCGCCCATCAGCAGCGCCCGTTCCGCGCTGCGATCGGGGTAGCCCAGGCGGATCCTCAGCAGGAAGCGGTCGAGCTGGCTCTCGGGCAGCGGGAAGGTGCCGATCTGATGGGACGGGTTCTGCGTTGCGATGACGAAGAAGGGATCGGGGAGCGGATGCGTCTCGCTGTCTGCGGTGACCTGGCGTTCCTCCATGGCTTCGAGGAGGGCGCTCTGGGTCTTGGGTGTGGCGCGGTTGATCTCGTCGGCGAGGATGAGCTGGCTGAAGATCGGGCCGGGATGGAAACGGAAGCTGCCCGCTTCGCGATCGAAGATCGAAACCCCGACGATGTCGGCGGGGAGCAGGTCGCTCGTGAACTGGATGCGCTGGAAGTGCAGCCCGATGAGGCGTGCGATGACGTGTGCGAGCGTCGTCTTGCCCACCCCGGGGAGATCCTCGATCAGCAGGTGTCCGCGCGCGATGAGGCAGGCCAGCGCAAGCCGCAACTCGCGATCCTTGCCGAGGATGATGCAGTTGGCGGCTTCTAGAACGGGAATTGCGTAACGATGGGGCATGGCGCGGGCGCACTGTGAAATTCACCGGGAAGCGGTGATAATAGAGCAAAGACCGACAGGACGCGCCCTTCAAGGACGCGCCGATTTCAGGGCAGGGATGCGGGATGCTTCGCCCGCACGCGAGAGAGGGGGGGTATGACGACGACTGCGTTCATCACGCACCGCGATTGCTGGCTGCACGACATGGGAACCTTCCATCCGGAATGTCCGGATCGGCTGGCGGCCATCAATGATCGGCTGATTGCGGCCGGTCTCGATATGTACCTTTCGTTCTACGATGCCCCGCTGGCGACCGAGGAGCAGATCGTCCGGGTGCATCCGACGAACTATCTCGCGGAGCTCAATGCCAGCGTGCCCGACCACGGCATCCGCCACCTCGACCCCGATACCGCGATGAGTCCGGGAACGATGAAGGCTGCACTGCGTTCGGCCGGCGCCGGTGTGCTGGCGACGGATCTGGTGCTGAAGGGCGAAATCGAAAATGCGTTCTGCGCCGTGCGTCCGCCGGGCCATCACGCGGAGCGCGGCAAGGCGATGGGGTTCTGTTTCCTGAACAACGTGGCCATCGCGGCGCGTCATGCGCTCGAGGCGCACGGGTTGGAGCGCGTGGCGATCGTCGATTTCGACGTGCATCACGGCAACGGCACGGAAGACGCCTTCAGCGACGACCCGCGGGTGCTCATGGTGAGCATCTTCCAGCATCCTTTCTATCCGTACAGCGGTGCGGACTGCACGGCCCCGAACATGGTCAACGTGCCCGTGCCTGCAGGCACGCGCGGCGACGCCTTCCGCACCATCGTCACCGAGCGCTGGGTGCCGGCGCTGAGGGAGCACAAGCCGCAGATGGTCTTCATCTCGGCGGGCTTCGATGCGCATTACGAGGACGACATGGGTTCGGTCGGGCTGGTCGAATCGGACTACGTGTGGGTGACCCAGCAGATCAAGGCAGTGGCCGAGGAATGCGGGCACAAGAACATCGTGTCCATCCTCGAGGGCGGTTATTCGCTGTCATCGCTGGCGCGCTCGGTCGTCGCGCACGTCAAGGCGCTTGCCGACCTTTGAGCACCAGCTTGCGGGGCGCCCGTAGCGGATCCTGCGGGCGCGCGCGGGATCCTCGGGACCGTCCCGAGAGCAAGCCACTGGCCGTCCGGCTTCGATCAGGTAGAATCGGTTCTTTTAATTTTCGGCCGCTTCCATGATTACCGGATCGATTGTCGCCATCGTCACCCCGATGAACGAAGATGGCAGCCTGGACATTCCGCGCCTGCGCGCCCTGATCGACTTCCACGTTGCCGAGGGAACCGACGGTATCGTCATCGTCGGAACGACCGGCGAGTCGCCCACGGTGAACGTCGAAGAACACTGCGAGCTGATCCGCGTCGCGGTCGAGCATGCCGCAGGACGCATCCCGGTCATCGCCGGGACCGGCGCGAACTCGACCGCCGAAGCCGTCGAGCTCGCCCGCTTCGCGCAGAAGGCCGGCGCCGTGGCGCACCTGTCGGTGGTGCCGTACTACAACAAGCCGACTCAGGAAGGCCTGTACCGCCACTACCGTTCGATCGCCGAGGCGGTCGAGCTGCCCCTGATCCTGTACAACGTGCCGGGGCGCACCGTGGCGGACCTGTCCAACGACACCGCGCTGCGCCTGGCCCAGATTCCCAATATCGTCGGCATCAAGGATGCGACAGGCAGCATCGACCGTGCTTGCGACCTGATCGAGCGCGCGCCCAAGGACTTCGCCTTGTACACCGGTGACGACATGACCGGCATGGCTTTCATGCTGCTGGGCGGGCATGGGGCGATCTCGGTGACGGCCAACGTCGCCCCGCGCGCGATGCATGAGATGTGCGCCGCAGCGATCGCCGGCGACGCGATCAAGGCGCGCGAGATCAATGCGCGGCTGGTCGGCCTGCATCGCGACCTGTTCTGCGAGGCCAATCCGATCCCGGTGAAGTGGGCGGTCGAGCAGATGGACCTGATCGGCTCGGGCATCCGCCTGCCGCTCACGCCGCTGTCCGAGAGCTTGCACGAGCGGGTGCGTGCGGCGATGCGTCGTGCCGGCGTGAACGTCTGATTTTTCCTGGAATTACCGAAACTCATGAATCGTACCTTGCGTACTGCGGCTTCGCTGCTCGGCGCGGCCATCGCCCTGTCCGGTTGTTCCGGCTCCCTCGTCGAATCCAAGAAGATCGATTACAAGAGCGCACGGCAGCTGCCGTCGCTGGAAATCCCGCCTGACCTCACGGCGCCCACCCGCGACGATCGCTATGTGGTGCCGGACGTTTCGCCCAAGGGCGTGGCGACCTATTCGGCTTATGCGACCGATCGCGCGCAGCCCCAGCCGGCCGCGAGCGAGCAGCAGGTGCTGCCCAAGGTCGAGAGCATGCGCGTCGAGCGTGCAGGCACCCAGCGCTGGCTGGTGGTCCAGGGCTCGGCGGACGCCATGTGGCCCAAGGTCAAGGACTTCTGGCTTGAAACGGGCTTCATCCTCAACATCGAGCGTCCTGAAGTGGGCGTGATGGAGACGGACTGGGCCGAGGATCGCGCGAAGATCCCGCAGGACTTCATCCGCTCGGCGCTGGGCAAGGTGCTCGACGGCGTGTTCTCGACGCCGGTGCGCGACAAGTTCCGCACGCGGCTGGAGGCGGGCAAGGACCCCGGCACGGTCGAGATCTACATCAGCCATCGCGGCATGATGGAGATCTATCCCAACGAGGCCAAGGACACGACCGTGTGGCAGCCGCGCCCGGCCGATCCCGAGCTCGAAGCGGAGATGCTGCGTCGCCTGATGGTCCGGCTCGGCGCGGCGGAAGAGCGCGCGGCGGCAATCGTCGCAGCGGCGCCGTCGACGGAACGCGCGGCTCTCAAAGGGGCGAACGGCGGCAGCGTGACGCTGGCGATGGACGAGTCCTTCGACCGCGCTTGGCGTCGCGTGGGCCTGGCGCTGGATCGCATCGGCTTCACGGTCGAGGATCGTGACCGCTCGAAGGGGCTTTACTTCGTCCGTTACGTGGATCCGGATGCGGACGTGCAGACGAAGAAGTCCGAGGGCCTCCTGTCCAAGCTCGCTTTCTGGCGCAGCAACGAGCAGGTGGTGCAGAAGGGGGGCGAATATCGCCTGCGAGTCCGCGGCGAGGGCGAAAAGTCGGTGGTCAGCGTGATGACCCGCGAGGGGGGGGAGGATTCGTCCGACACCGCCCGCAAGATCCTCGGCCTGTTGCAGGAGCAGTTGCGCTGAGGGGGCGGGTGCGGCTTGCGGCGCCGACAGGCCCGCAGGCCGTGCCGCGATGCATGCGGCCAGGGTGCCGCAAAACTCGGTCGAGGCGGCAGCAAATGCCGCCAGACAACAAAAAAGCCGGCTCGAGAGCCGGCTTTTTTGCGTCGCTGCGAGAGCGAGATTACTTCTGTGCTTCGGCGGGAGCAGCGGCCGGAGCGGCAGCCGGAGCAGCTTCCTGAGCCGGGGCAGCGGGAGCAGCAGCCGGGGCGGCTTCCTGAGCCGGGGCAGCGGCCGGGGCGGCAGCCGGAGCAGCTTCCTGGGCGGGAGCAGCGGCCGGGGCAGCAGCGGGGGCTTCAGCCTTCGGAGCTTCGGCCGGCTTGCCGCAGGCGGCGACGGCGAGAGCGAGCAGGGAAGCAACGAGGAGCGACTGTTTCATGTTCGATGTCCTTTCTTATGGGGCTAGGTGGGTGATCAGTTCCGGTCGGGCGAGCCAAAAAAGATTCGCCGCCCGATGAACCTCAAGAAATTCTAGCATGTGATTCAAGTGTGCCAATAGCCTGTTGATGCAATGCAATAACGAAAAACGACAGGTCAAAGGGCAAGCGGCGTGCCGACTGCACTCGCCTCCCCATTCATCCAGAATGTTTCAAATTGCGTAGCGAGGAGCGCCAGCCCGCCAGCCCCGTCGGTGCCGATCTTTCCGCGTGGCAGATCCTGATGGAAACGGGTGACGACGTGGCGCTCGTCTGCGATCAGGAAGGGCTGGCTCCAGCTGCGCGCGCCCGGATCTACCGTGCGCACGCAGGTGCAGTGCGAATGGTGGGCGAGCAGGCGGGTCAGGCGCGGGCATTCCCGTTCGATCCAGCCAGTGGTGTGCAGGAGGATGCGCACGGCATCGCGGCGCGTGCTCTGCGCGCACAGGCGCTCGAGCAGCGCGATGCCTTGCGGGCTCTCCAGTCCGGTCTCGCGCAGGTCGGGGTCGAAGATGAGCAGCGTCTGCCGGGCGTTGCCGATGGCGGCGAAGAGGGCCGCGCGATAGTCGCCGTAGCTGTCGAAGGTCTGTTCGGGCTGTTCGCGTGGGGTATCCATGATCCGGGCCTGCGCGTTGCGCCGGGCGGGGGGCGGAGGCGGATGCGAGCGCCCGTTTGCCGTCCGGTCGGGGCAATTATAGGAGGTCGTGGCGGCAAGTACTTGGCGAGCAGGTAAAATCACGCTCTTTTGGGCGGACGCTTGATGCCTGTTGCTGTCATCGAATCTCTGGACCACGAAGGACGGGGCTTCACCCGCGTGGATGGCAAGGCGGTGTTCGTCGATGGCGCGTTGCCGGGCGAGAAGGTCGAGTACCGGGTGGTGCGCGAGCGGCCGAGCTACGATCTGGCCGAGTTGGAGCGCGTGCTCAAGCCCAGCGGGCAGCGGGTGGTGCCGCCTTGCCCGCATTACGGCACTTGCGGCGGCTGTTCAATGCAGCATTTCGATTCGGTGGCGCAGGCGGCGACCAAGCAGCGGGTGCTGGAAGACGCGCTGTGGCACATTGCCAAGGTCACGCCGGAAGTGGTCTACCCGGCAATCCACGGGCCGGCATGGGGCTATCGTTACCGTGCGCGCATCGGTGTGCGGATGGTGCCGTCGAAGGGCGGGGTGCTGATCGGTTTTCATGAGCGCCGCAGCAGTTACATCGCCGACATGCAGAGCTGCGCGGTGCTGCCCGCGCATGTGTCGGGATTGCTGCCGGCCTTGCACGAACTGGTCGCGGGACTTTCGATCCCGGACCGCTTGCCGCAGATCGAGATTGCGGTGAGCGAGGACATCACGGTGCTGGTGTTCCGCAACCTGCTGCCGTTCACGCCGCAGGACGTGGCGCGCCTGGCGGCATTTGCCGACGCGCATGGCGTTCAAGTGTGGCAGCAGCCGGGTACCAGCCCGGCAACGGCCAAACCGCTGCACCCGAAGAAGGGGCCGGGGCTCGCCTATACGCTGCCCGAGTTCGATGTGACGCTGGATTTCCTCCCGACCGACTTCACTCAGGTGAACGTCGATATAAATCGGCTGCTGATCCGGCGCTCGATGCAGTTGCTCGATCCGCGGCCGGGCGAGCGCATCGCCGACCTGTTCTGCGGGCTGGGGAACTTCAGCCTGCCGATCGCGCGCCGCGGGGCGCACGTGATCGGGGTTGAGGGCAGCGATGCGCTGGTCGCGCGGGCGCTGAAGAATGCGCGGCGCAATGGTTTGGCCGAGCGTACCGAGTTCTATGCGGCGAACCTGTTCGAGGCGACCGAGGACAGCCTCGCCGCACTCGGCCGGCTGGACAAGTTGCTGATCGATCCGCCCCGCGAGGGGGCGATCGCGGTGGTGAAGGCGCTGAGCGCTCAGCAGCTGCCGCCACGCATCGTGTATGTGTCTTGCAACCCGGCGACGCTCGCGCGCGATGCGGCGGTGCTGGTGCGCGAAAAGGGTTACGTGCTGCGCGGCGCGGGGATCGCGAACATGTTCCCGCAGACCTCGCATGTCGAGTCGATCGCGCTGTTCGAGCGGGGATGACATGAGAAGGCGGGGTGATATACTCCGCCGCTTCCGGAGGTGTGGCAGAGTGGTCGATTGCACCGGTCTTGAAAACCGGCAACGGGCAACCGTTCGTGAGTTCGAATCTCACCGCCTCCGCCAGATCCTGCCCATGTTCCCCGCATCGTCCGGCGACGGGATCTTCCGCCCCGCATTTTCCGCATGTCGCGTGTCATTCTCCTGAACAAGCCGTATGGCGTGATCTGTCAGTTCACGGCGGAGCCGGGGCGGCCGACGCTCAAGGATTTCGTGCCCGTGCCCGGCGTGTATGCGGCCGGGCGGCTGGATACCGACAGCGAGGGCTTGCTGCTGCTGACCGATGACGGCGCATTGCAGCACCGCATCGCGGATCCGCGCCACAAACTGCCCAAGACCTACGTCGTGCAGGTGGAGGGGGAGGCGGATGACGAGGCGCTGGCGCGGCTGCGCGCGGGGCTGGATCTCGGGGATTTCGTGACACAGCCGTGCGCGGCGCGGCGCATCGCGGAGCCGGACTGGCTGTGGCCGCGCGATCCGCCGGTGCGTTTTCGCAAGAGCGTGCCGACGTCGTGGCTGGAGATCGTGCTGCGCGAGGGGAAGAATCGGCAGGTGCGGCGGATGACCGCGAAGGCGGGTTTCCCGACGCTGCGCCTGATCCGGGTGGCGATCGGCGGATGGTCGCTTGCAGGGCTGGCGCCGGGGGCGTGGCGCGCCGAGGAGGTGGAGGGCGGGCGCGTCGGCAGCCAAGGACGGGCCCGGCGTTCTCATTAACCCGCGCAGCAATATTCCGTTCGGGCTGAGCCTGTCGAAGCCCCGCCACGGCCCTTCGACAGGCTCAGGGTGAACGGCTGTACTTGCTTGCCGGCTTGATAACGGCGCTGCGGCGCGCGCGGTAGAATCGCGCTTTCCCATTTTCTTCCCGGGTTTGCCTGCGATGAGTTTCTCGTCATTCTTCGGCCGCTGTGCGGCGATCATGGCCGCGTTCTGTGCCTGCCTGTCCGCTGCGCGTGCGGAACTGCCGCTGGTCGAACTGGGCGCGGGGATGCACCGCATCGAGGCGGAATTGGCGCATACGGACCAGGCGCGCCAGATCGGCCTGATGAACCGCAAGGCGATGCCGCAGCAGCGCGGCATGGTGTTCGTGTTCACGCAGGAGGCGCGCCATTGCATGTGGATGAAGAACACGTTGATCCCGCTGTCGGTGGCATTCATGGATCGTGAGGGGCGCATCCTGAACATCGCAGACATGAAGCCGCAGACCGAGGACAGCCATTGTGCCGCGGCGCCCGCGCGCTTCGCGCTGGAGATGAATGCTGGGTGGTTCGCGTCGCGCGGCATCGGCGCGGGCACGGTGGTCCGCGGAGTCGAGCGCCTGCCTGCCGGACGCTGAGCGGACGGCGGCCGGTCGGCCACCGCAGTTTCCAAGACGCGATTTAGGGCTGTTTTCCCGCGCTTATCCGGCGGCGGGGCTTGCCGCCGGGCGGCGATAATTGCCGCACGTCGCCGAACGTCCGTGCTGAACGGAGCGCATCCGGCGTGCAGGCAAGGAGTCGGCCGTGGCCGAAGACAGCGATCTCGAGAAAACCGAACAGCCATCGCCACGACGGTTGGAGCAGGCCCGCGAGGAGGGGCAGGTTCCGCAGTCGCGCGAGCTGTCGACCTTCCTCGTGCTGATCACGGGCATCGGGGCGCTGTGGATGATGGGGGAGTGGATCTCGCGGCGCATCCTCGGGATGCTGCGCGCCGGTTTCGTCATCGAGCGGGAGCGCGCCTTCGACGCGAAGCTGATGCTGGAGAGCTTCGGCGATCTGTTCACCGATGCGCTGCTGACGATGATGCCGCTGTTCGGGATCCTGATGGTCGCGGCTATCGCGGCGCCGGTGCTGATGGGAGGCTTCGTGTTCGCTCCCAAGATGCTGGGGCTGAAGCTCGAACGCATGAATCCGATCCAGGGCATCGGCCGCATGTTCTCGATGCACGGGCTGGCGGAGCTGGTGAAGTCGCTGCTGAAGGCGGCGGTGGTGGGCCTGATGGGCGTCTTCGCGGTGTGGCGCGAGCATGAGCACATCTTCGGCCTGACGGGCGAGGCGGTGGAAGCGGCGGTGCCGGACTTTCTCCAGATGGTGTTGTTCGGCACGCTGCTGATCATCATGGGGCTGGCGATCCTGGCGCTGATCGACGTGCCTTTCCAGCTGTGGCAGTACAACAAGAAGCTGCGCATGACGAAGGAAGAGGTCAAGCGCGAGAGCAAGGAGCAGGATGGCGACCCGCAGGTGAAGGGGCGCATCCGCGCGATGCAGCGCGAGATGGCGCGTCGCCGCATGATGGCGCAGGTGCCGAAGGCGGACGTGGTGGTGACCAACCCGACGCACTTCTCGGTGGCGCTGAAATACGACGCGAACAAGATGCGTGCGCCCATCGTCGTCGCGAAGGGGCGCGGCGAGGTCGCGCTGAAGATCCGCGAACTGGCGAAGGAACACAAGGTGCCGATGCTGGAGGCGCCGCCGCTGGCGCGCGCGCTGTACAAGCACTGCGAACTGGAGCAGGCGGTGCCTGGGGCACTGTACACGGCGGTGGCGGAGGTGATGGCCTACGTGTATCAGCTCAACCACTGGATGGCTCATGGCGGACTTCCGCCGGCGGCGCCCGGCAGGCTGCCGGTGCCCGCCGACATGGACCCCGGCGCGCCCGACTGAGCGGGCGTGCGGAACGGACGATGCGATAGAGGCTGGCAATGAACGATGTGCTCAACCTGCGTGCGCTACTGACGCCGACGAACCTGCGGCTGCTCGGCGCCCCGATCTTCATCATCATGGTGTTGTCCATGATGGTGCTGCCGCTGCCGCCGTTCGCGTTGGACGTGTTCTTCACCTTCAACATTGCGGTGTCGGTGATGGTGATGCTGGTGGCGATGTATACGCGCCGGCCGCTGGAGTTTTCGGTGTTCCCGACGGTGCTGCTGGTGACGACCTTGCTGCGCCTGGCGCTCAACGTCGCGTCCACGCGCATCGTGCTGCTCGAAGGTCACAACGGCCCCGACGCGGCGGGCAAGGTGATCGAGGCCTTTGGCCACTTCCTCGTTGGCGGCAACACGGCAATCGGCCTCGTGGTGTTCGTGATCCTGGTGGTCATCAACTTCGTCGTCGTGACCAAGGGTGCCGGTCGGATTGCGGAGGTGAGTGCGCGCTTCACCCTCGATGCGATGCCTGGCAAGCAGATGGCGATCGACGCCGACCTCAATGCAGGGTTGGTCGATGAGGCAGAGGCGAAGCGTCGGCGCAAGGAGGTTGCGCAGGAGTCGGAGTTCTTCGGCGCGATGGATGGTGCGTCGAAGTTCGTGCGCGGGGATGCGGTCGCCGGCATTGTGATCCTGCTGATCAACATCGTCGGCGGGCTGCTCGTCGGCGTCGTGCAGCACGACATGCCGGCCGGTGTCGCGGTCGAAACCTACACGCTGTTGACGATCGGCGACGGCCTGGTCGCGCAGATCCCGGCCCTGATCATCTCGGTCGCGGCGGGTATGGTGGTGTCGCGCGTCGGCGACGACGCGGACGTGGGTGGCCTGGTGATCAACCAGGTGTTTTCGAATCCGCAGGTGCTGATGCTCACGGCCGCGATCATCGGGGTGCTGGGCCTGATCCCGGGGATGCCGAATCTGGTGTTCATCCTGATGGCCGGATCGCTCGGCTGGCTCGCGTGGCGGCGACTGGGCATCGTGCGCAGGGCCGCAGCGGAGGCGGCGCGGGTTGCACCGCCGGCCGCGGCAGCGGCGCCGGCCGCCGAGAGCCAGGAGGCGAGCTGGAACGACGTCGCGCCGGTGGACGTGCTGGGGCTGGAGGTCGGCTACCGGCTGATTCCGATGGTCGACAAGGGGCAGGACGGCGAGCTGCTGAAACGTATCCGCGGGCTGCGCAAGAAATTCGCCCAGGATGTCGGCTTCCTGTCGGCGCCGGTGCACATCCGCGACAACCTCGAGCTCAAGCCGAATGCTTACCGCATCGCGCTGAAGGGCGTCGAGATCGGTTCCGGCGAGGCCTACCCGGGGCAGTATCTGGCGATCAATCCGGGGCGCGTGACCGGACCGCTCGCCGGGCGCGAGACGCGCGATCCGGCTTTCAACCTGCCGGCCTACTGGATCGACGCGAGCCAGCGCGAACAGGCACATGCGCTCGGCTACACCGTGGTCGATGCAAGCACGGTGGTGGCGACGCACCTCAATCACCTGATCCTGAATCATGCCGCGGAGCTCCTCGGGCGACAGGAGACGCAGGCGCTGCTCGACCACATCGGCAAGACGACGCCCAAGCTCGTCGAGGATCTCGTGCCGGCACTGCTGCCGGTGGCGACGGTACAGCGCGTGCTGCAGAACCTGCTCGAAGAGGGTGTCAATATCCGCGACATGCGCACGATCATCGAGACGCTCGCGGAGAATGCGCCGCGCACGCAGGATCCGCTCGAACTGACTTCGCGCGTGCGTCAGGCGCTCGGCCGTTCGATCCTGCAGAGCTTGTTCCCGGGCAATGCCGAAATCCAGGTGATGGCCCTCGATCCGGCGCTCGAACGCATCCTCATGCAGGCGATGTCGACGGGCGGCGGCGACGGCGGGGTCATCGAGCCGAGTCTTGCCGACGGCATGCTGCGCCACGCGGCCGAGGTGTCGCAGCGGCAGGAGGACATGGGGCTGCCGCCGGTGCTGCTGGTGCCGCCGCAACTGCGCTGGCTGCTGTCGCGCTTCCTGCGCCGCGCGGTGCCTTCGCTCAAGGTCATCGCAAATTCGGAAGTGCCCGAGACGCGCACGATCCGCGTCACGGCGATGGTGGGCGGGGCTGCGCGCTGAATTTGCGGCGGGCGGGATTAGCGGGGGGAAATCGGGTCTATTCCGGGCTATCGATCCACCTTCCCGCCGCCATAATCGGTTCCATGCTGCGCACAGAGCGCGGTAGTCGGGAGAACCAGCATGAACGTCAAGCGCTACTTTGCCCCCTCCGCCCGTGAGGCCCTGCGTGCCCTGAAGGCCGAACTCGGTGCCGATGCCATCGTGCTGTCGAACCGCGCGGTGGAAGGCGGCGTGGAGATCCTGGCCCTGCCGGCGGACGACGTGGGAGCGCTGCCGGGGACGCCCCGTGCGGCCGCGCCTGCTGCGCGGCCGGCGGCGCAAGCCTCCGCGCCGGCAGGCGAGGATGACGACTTCCAGGTGAGCCTGTCCGGGCGCACGCCCGCGGCCCCGGCTGCGGCGTCGAAGCCGGCGAAGATCATCCGTCCGTTCAACCCGCCGCGCATGGAGACTGCCGACTACGTGATGCGCACGCGGGCGGCGGCATTGAGCGAGCAGTATTCGATCGACGGCTGGGAGGCTCCCGAGGCCGCGGCCCGTCCGCTTGCCGCCGACAAGGCGCCTGCCCCGAGGAAGCCGGCCCCGGCCGCGCCGCAGGTCCGCGCCGCCGAGCCCGCACGCGCGATGGAGGATGAGCGCATCCGTTCGCTGCAGGAGGCGAACGTCCAGCTGATGAAGGAAATGGCCGGCATCCGCAGCATGATCGAGCGCCAGCTCGCCGGCTTCGCTTGGGGCGAGACCCGGCGCCGGGCACCCGCACGGGCGGACATCGTCGGCGAGCTCCTCGAAGCCGGTTTTTCGGGCGTGCTGGCGCGCCGGCTGGCCGAATCCGTGAATGAAGAGGCGTCGCCGGAGGATGCCCGTACCGCGGTGAAGAACGCCCTTGCGCGCGATCTGCGTGCGGTCGCTTCCGATGCGGACATCATCGACCGTGGTGGTGTGTATGCGCTGGTGGGGCCGACGGGCGTGGGCAAGACGACGACGACGGCGAAACTCGCGGCACGCTGCGTGGTGCGCCACGGCGCCGACCGGCTGGCACTGATCACGACCGACGGCTACCGCATCGGGGCGCAGGAGCAGCTGCGCATCTACGGGCGCATCCTCGGCGTGCCGGTGTTTTCGGTACGCGACGCCGCCGACCTGCGCCAGACCCTCGCCGAGCTGCGCAACAAGCACATGGTGCTGATCGACACGATGGGCATGAGCCAGCGCGACAAGATGGTCGCCGAGCAGGCCGCGATGCTGACCGGTGCCGGCGACGTGCGCCGCCTGCTGCTGCTCAATTCGACCTGCCGTGGCGACACGCTCGCGGACGTCGTGCGTGCCTACAGCGGGCCGGACCTGGCTGGTTGCGTGCTGACCAAGGTGGATGAGGCGGCATCGCTCGCTCCGGCCCTGGATGTGGCCGTGCGTAACGAACTCAACGTCTTCTATGTCGCCAACGGCCAGCGCGTGCCGGAGGATCTGCACCTGCCGAATCGTGCCTACCTGCTGCATCGCGCGCTGCGCGAGCAGTCCGACGAGTCGCCGTGGAAGCTGCAGGGCGACGAGGCGGCCCTGATGCTGGCGGCTGGCGGAGTCTGACATGATCGACCCGCGTGAAGACCAGGCTGCCGGGCTGCGGCGTCTGTTCCGGCGCGCTCCTCCGACGGTCGTCGCGCTGTACGCGACCGGGCGCCGGCGTGCGCATGTGGCGCTGCAGGCGGCGCATCGCATCGCGGGGCACGGCCGGCGCGTGCTGTTGCTCGACGAGGCGCAGGGCGAGGATTCGCTGGCCGGGGTGCTCGGCCTGCCTGCGGGAGGCGACCTGCTGGGCGTGCTCGGTGGTCGCAGTTCTGTTCGGGAACTCGTCCAGCCGGTACCGGGTCTGCTCGGGCGCGTGCCGGTGGCGGCCTGCGCGCTCGCTCTGCCGCTCCTCGATGGCGAGCGGCGCGACTGCGTGCTCGATGCGCTGCGGACGCTGCAGCGCCCGGCGAATTTCATCCTGATCCACTCGGCGTGCGAGAGCGCTGCCGACCCGTCGCCCTTCGCGCTGGCGGCACCGCGCCGTCTGGTCGTCGCCGAGGCGAGCCGCAGCGGCGCGACCGACGCCTACCAGGTGATCAAGCGCCTCGCCGCGGCCGGCGCGGGTTCGCTGCACGTGGCGGTGTGCGGGGCGCGCGGGCGAGCCGACGCCACGGCCTTCTTCCACAGCCTGAGCGAGCTCGTGCGCCGCCACGTCGGCGTGCCGCTCGCCTGGCTGGGCGAGGTCGAGCGCGACGAGTTGGCGGCGGGCTTGGGGCAGGGCGCGGCGGAGGCGTCTGCGCGCGATGCCGAGGCCGCCTTCCTGCGGCGCCTCGCGACGTTTGGCAACGTACAGGCCGGCGCGGCGGCGGAGCGGGGGAGGCCGACATGGGATTGAGTGCGTACCCGTTTGGCAAAAGCGGGTCGGCTGCGGGACAATGGAAGTCCGCCGGTTTGCCCCCATGTCCGGAACCCCGTCCAGGACGGAAGAAGATACAGGCGAAGTGGATGTACGACGCAGCGGGTAATCTCGACAAGAACCATCTGGTGGAGGCCTATGCCCCGCTGGTCAAGCGCATCGCCTACCACCTGATGGCGAAGCTGCCGGCCAGCGTGCAGATGGACGACCTGATCCAGAACGGCATGATGGGCCTGCTGGACGCGATCGGCCGCTACGAGGACGGACTGGGCGCACAGTTCGAGACCTATGCGGTGCAGCGCATCCGCGGCGCGATGCTCGATGGCCTGCGCGAGAACGACTGGCTGCCGCGCAGCATGCGGCGCGACATGCGCCGCATCGAGTCGGCGGTGCACGAACTGGAACAACGCCACGGACGCCAGCCGTCCGAGGCGGAACTCGCCGAACTGCTGGGCATGCCGCTCGCCGATTACCAGCGCATGCTGCAGGACGCCCGTGGCTACCAGCTGGTGCATTTCGAGGACTTCACCGACGGCGAGGGCGAGGACTACTTCGAGCGCCATCTGGGCGAGCACGAATCGAATCCGGCCGACATCCTCGAGGAGGCCGACATGCGCAGCGCGCTCGTGCGGGCGATCGAGGATCTGCCCGAGCGCGAGAAGCTGATGATGGCCTTGTACTACGACGAGGAGCTCAACCTGCGCGAGATCGGCGAGGTGCTGGGCGTGTCCGAGTCGCGCGTGTGCCAGCTGCACAGCCAAGCCGTGGCGCGACTGCGTGCGCGCATCCTGGGCAGCGCCGGGCCGGCCGGGACTGCGACCAAGGCGCGCCGCGGACGGCCGCCCAAGAATCCTCCGTCCGGCAGCTGAGCAGGCCGGCCGAGGGACTGCGGACATGGACAAGATCAGCGTCGTAGGGCTCACCTTGGGCATCGCCGCCCTGATCATGGGGCAGGTGATCGAGGGGGGGCATATCGCATCGCTCCTGCAGCCCACCGCCTTCCTCATCGTGATCGGCGGCACACTGGGCGCCGTGATGCTGCAAAGCCCGCTGAAGGTCTTCCGTGAGGGCATGCGCATGACCCGCTGGGTCTTCGTGCCGCCGCCGGCTAGCCATGCGGCGCTGATCCGGCAGGCGACGAGTTGGAGCCAGATCGCGCGCAAGGAAGGGCTGCTGGCGCTGGAGGCGCAGATCCCGCGCATCAGCGATTCGTTCACCCGCAAGGGACTGCAGCTCCTCGTCGATGGCGTGGAGCCGCAGCGCCTGCGCGAGGTGCTGGAGGTCGAGATTGACGCATGGGCGGCACAGATGCGCCAGGGCGCGCGCATCTGGGAAGCCGCAGGCGGCTACGCGCCGACGCTGGGCATCCTCGGCGCGGTGCTGGGCCTGATCCACGTGATGGAGAACCTGACCGATCCGTCGAAGCTGGGCGCCGGCATTGCGGTGGCCTTCGTCGCCACCGTGTATGGCGTGGGTTTCGCCAACCTCGTCTTCCTGCCGATGTCGAAGAAGCTCATGGCCTACGTTGCCGACGGGGTGTCGCAGCGCGAGATGCTCGTGGACGGGCTGGTCGGCATCGCCAACGGCGACAATCCGCGCATCATCGAGAGTCGCATGCAGGGCTACATCGCCTGAGCGTGCCGCGATGCGACGCCACCGCAGACACCGCCAGCTGGACGACGCGAACCACGAGAATCACGATCGCTGGCTCGTGTCCTACGCGGACTTCATCACCCTGCTGTTCGCGTTCTTCGTCGTGATGTACTCGCTGTCGTCGGTGAACGAGGGCAAGTACCGCGTGCTGTCCGATTCGCTGATCAACGCCTTCCGCAACATCACCGTGAATGTACCGGGCGATCCGGTCATCGCCCCGCCGCCGGCCGTCGCGCCGCCCAAACCCGCGCCGCTGTCGCCGAATCCCGACGAGGAGGTCGAGAGGCGGCGTCGTGCCGAGTACAAGCGCATGACGACGATGGCCGAGGACATCCGGCGCGTGCTGGAGCCGCTCACCCAGGGGGGGCAGGTGCGCGTGGCCGAGGGGGCGCGCGGGATCTCGGTGGAAATCAACGCCCGGGTGCTGTTTGCGCCGGGCGATGCGGTGCTCGCGGCGCCTGCGGTGACGGCCCTGCGGGCGGTGGCCGAGGTGCTGGCGCGGGCCGAGTTTCCGGTGACGGTGGAAGGGCACACCGACAACCTGCCGATACGCACCGGGCGCTTCCCGTCGAACTGGGAGCTGTCCGCGGTGCGTGCATCCACGGTCGTGCGACTCTTCATCGAGTCGGGCGTGCGTGGCGACCGTCTCACTGCGGCGGGTTACGCGGACCAGCGTCCGCTCACCGACAACACCAACGAGGAGGGTCGTGCGCGCAACCGGCGCGTGACGATCCTGATCGAGTCGATGGTCGGCGAGCCGCCGCCGCGCGGGCCGGGGCAGATCCGCGAGGGCGATCCGATCCGTGCGATCCTGCCGGGCGAGGCGGCCGAAAGCGAGGAAACGCCCCCCGCCCGTTGAGGGCGCGCGGCACGCCCGTGTTTCAGGCGCCGGCGTGCGGGATGAAGCGTTCCAGCACGTGCCCAGTCATCCCCTTCGCGAGCTCCTCCTCTCCGTAGAAGATCGTGCCGATGCCTTCGTTGCGCAGCAGCCGCGAGTCGTCCTCGCTGTGGGTGCGCAGGACGATCTCGATCGCCGGATTGAGCGCGCGCGCAGTGGCGACCATGGGGCGGACGTTGACGGGGTCGGGCGTGGCGATCACCAGCATCGCCGCGTTGGCGATGTGGGCCTGGATCAGCACCGCCGGTTCGGACGCGTCGCCCGCGACCGCCGCCACGCCTTCGCTGCGCAGCTGTTCGACCTGTTCGCGGTTCTGTTCGGCGACGACGAAGGGGATGCCGCGCGCGGAGAGGGCTTGCGCGATGCGCCGGCCGACGCGCCCGTAGCCGACCAGCACGACCTGGCCTTCGAGGTACTGGCGCGCAGTGGTGGTCGGCAGTTCGGCGTACGGGTCTTCGCGGCGCTCGAGCCGCCGTGCGAACTCGGAGTGCTTCAGCGTCCACTCGCGGATCGGTTTTACCGTCGCGAACACCAGCGGATTCAGCGCGATCGAGATCAGCGCGCCGGCGAGCACGAGGCTCATGCCGGTCTGCGGCAGCAGGCCCAGCGACAGCCCCAGCCCGGCGAGGATGAAGGAGAACTCGCCGATCTGCGCGAGGCTGGCCGCGACCGTGAGTGCGGTGTTGAGCGGATAGCGGAACGCGAGCACCAGCGCCATCGCCGCGAGCGATTTGCCGACGATGATGATGAGCACGACGGCGAGCACCTGCAGCGGGTGATCGACGACCACGGCGGGATCGAACAGCATGCCGACGGCGACGAAGAACAGCACCGAGAAGGCGTCGCGCAGCGGCAGCGACTCCTCGGCGGCGCGGTGGCTGAACTCCGATTCGCGCATCATCATGCCGGCGAAGAAGGCGCCCAGCGCGAAGGACACGCTGAAGAGCTGCGCGGCGCCGTAGGCGATGCCGATCGCGGCGGCGATCACCGACAGCGTGAACAGCTCGCGCGAGCCGGTGCGCGCGACCTGCCACAGCAGCCAAGGGAGCACGCGGCGGCCGGCGATCAGCATCAACGCGATGAAGGCGGTGACTTCGAGCAGGGTCTTGCCGATGGTCTTCCACAGCGGGTCGGCGGCGCCGACGGCGGAGTCCGCGGGGGCGCCGAGCGTGCCGGCGAGCGGTGGCAGCAGCACGAGGATGACGACGGTGGCGAGATCCTCGACGACCAGCCAGCCGACCGCGATGCGGCCGTTCATGGTGTCGAGCACGCCGCGCGCCTCGAGCGCCTTGAGCAGCACCACGGTGCTCGCGCACGACAGCGACAGGCCGAACACGAGCGCGGCGCCGAGGCCCCAGCCCCACCACCACGCCACCCCCATGCCCAGCACGGTGGCGAGGCCCATCTGCACGACCGCGCCGGGCAGGGCGATGCGCCGCACCGCGAGGAGGTCGTCGAGCGAGAAGTGCAGGCCGACGCCGAACATCAGCAGCATCACGCCGATCTCGGAGAGCTGCGAGGCGGTGTGGATGTCGGCAACGAAGCCGGGGGTTGCGGGGCCGATCGCGATGCCGGCGACGAGGTAGCCGACGAGCGCCGGCACTTTCAGGCGTTCGGCGACGAAACCGAGCACCAGCGCGAAACCGAAGGCTGCGGCGATGGTCGTGATGAGGGAGATGTCGTGGTCCATTCGGAGTCTTGTTCGTTGGGGGAGGGCAGCCATGACGACGCCCGCCGGTCTCGGGGGAGACCGGCGGGCGTCGGGATGCCGCTTCCTGAAAGACTGCGCCGCGGCGAATGGGTTCCGGCCGCCGGGGCGCGGCCGGCAAATCAGGCCGTCGTCAGGGCCGCGGGCGCGACCTTGGGGGTGAGCGCCATGCCCTTGCGTGCGCGACGGTGGACAAGCGACGCGAGTTGGGACGGTTTCAGGTCGATCGTCACGGCCTTGCCGCCGCGGCCGGTGCCCTCGACGCGCAGCGTCGCCTCGTCGGCCGGGACGGCCACCGCGACGAGTGCTTCCTTGTCGTCGAGCGCCATCACGATGACGCCGCGCCCGCCGGCCTGCACCTTCATCTCGCTGCGCATGAAGACGAGGATGCGGCCGTTCTCGGACACCGCGGCGATGCGCTCGCCGACGACGCGGGTGGGGGCGAGGACCTTCTCGCCCTTCTCCAGCGTCATGAAGGCCTTGCCCGCGCGCTGGCGGCTGGTGGCGTCACCGAGCGTGCAGATGAAGCCGTAGCCGCCGGAGTTCGCGAACATCCAGCTCGATTCGGGTTCTGCCGTGAGCACCTGCGCGAGCTTGCCGCCGTCCTGGAAGTCGACCAGCGTCGTCATGGGCGCGCCGTCGCCGCGCCCGCCGGGCAGTTCGGCCACGCGCGCGGTGTAGGCACGGCCGTTGGTGTCGAAGACGACGAGCGGCCAGGTGGTGCGCGTCTCGATCACCGCGAAGGCGAAGTCGCCCGCCTTGTAGCTGATCGCCGCGGCGTCGATGCCGTGGCCCTGGCGCGAACGAACCCAGCCGTTCTTCGACACGATGACGGTGACGGGTTCGTCCGGCACGCTGATCTCGGCTGGCGCGACGGCGGCGACGGCCTCGATGACGGTGCGCCGATCGTCGCCGTACTTCTTCGCGTCCTCGCCGATCTCCTTGAGGATCAGCCTGGTCATTGCGGCGTGGCTGTCGAGGATGTGTTGCAGGCCGTCGCGCTCGTCCTTGAGTTCGGCGAGCTCCTTCTCGATCCTGAAGCCTTCGAGGCGCGCGAGCTGGCGCAGGCGGATCTCGAGGATGTCCTCGGCCTGCACGTCGCTGAGGCCGAAGGCGGCGATCAGTGCGGGCTTGGGCTCGTCGGACTCGCGGATCACGCGGATCACTTCATCGATGTGCAGGAAGGCGATCATGCGGCCTTCGAGGATGTGGATGCGGCGGTTGACCTCGTCCAGGCGATGCCGCGTGCGGCGCTCGACGGTGACGTAGCGGAAGTCGATCCACTCGCGCAGGATCTGCACGAGGTTCTTCTGCTGCGGCCGTCCGTCGCGGCCGATCATCGTCATGTTGATCGACGCGGAGGTCTCGAGGCTGGTGTGCGCGAGCAACACCGCCATGAACTCGTCGCGGCTCTGGCGGCTGGAGCGCGGCTCGAGCACGATGCGCACGGGCGCCTTGTCGCTGGATTCGTCGCGCACCGTCTCGAGCACGCCGAGCACGAGCTGCTTGAGGTTCTTCTGTTCCTGGCTGACTTCCTTCTTGCCGGCGCGCGGCTGCGGGTTGGTCAGCGTCTCGATCTCGGCCAGCACGCCGGCGGCAGATACGCCGTGCGGCAGCTCGTCGACGATCACGCGCCACTGGCCGCGCGCGAGCTCCTCGATGTGCCAGCGCGCACGCACGCGCAGGCTGCCGCGGCCCGACTGGTAGGCGTCGCGGATGGCGTCGGGCGAGGAGATCAGCTGCCCGCCACCGGGGAAGTCGGGGCCGGGCAGCAGCGGCAGGATGTCGTCTAGGCCGGCGTCCGGGTGGCGGATGAGATGCACGGTCGCATCGGCGACCTCGCGCAGGTTGTGCGGCGGGATCTCGGTCGCCATGCCGACGGCGATGCCGGAAGCGCCGTTGAGCAGCACGAAGGGCAGGCGCGCGGGCAGGAGCTGCGGCTCCTCGAAGGCGCCGTCGTAGTTGGGCACGAAGTCGACGGTGCCGCGGTCGATTTCCGACAGCAGCAGTTCGGCGATCGGCGTCAGGCGGCATTCGGTGTAGCGCATCGCCGCCGCGGAGTCGCCGTCGCGCGAGCCGAAGTTGCCCTGGCCGTCGACGAGCGGGTAGCGTAGCGAGAAGTCCTGCGCCACGCGCACCATCGCGTCATAGACGCTGGAGTCGCCGTGGGGATGGTATTTACCGATGACGTCGCCGACGACGCGCGCCGACTTCACGTGCTTGGACGTTGCCGACAGGCGCATCTCGTTCATCGCGTAGAGGATGCGGCGCTGCACCGGCTTCATGCCGTCCTCGACCTGCGGCAGCGCGCGCGACTTCACGACGCTCATCGCGTAGGCGAGGTAGGCGCGCTCGGCGTACTGGTCGAGGGCGAGGGTGCCGTCGTCGGGGGGCGGGGCGTCGTTGCCGCCGCCTGCCGGTGGGGCGGGCGGGGCCGGCGGGGGGCTGCTGAAGAGGTCCAGGGATTCGGAGTCTGTGGTCATCGAGCGTTCAAATAGGTAGCGGCGGGTTCCATCAGGTTCGGTTCCACCCAGTTTTCCAGGTGGAGGCCGTCGACCCGCGCGAATTCACGAGAGTTGTTGGTGACCAGGATGCAGCCGAGCGTCAGCGCGTGGGCGGCAATCTGGGTGTCGAGAGCGCCGATCGGGGCGCCGCGGCGTTCGAGTTCGGTGCGCAGTTCCGCGTAGTGCCAGATCGCGTGGTCGTCGAAGGGAGCGATCTCGAGTGGCAGCAGGAAGGTTTCCAGCGCGCTGCGGTTGCGGGCCGAGCCGCTTTTCGCGACGCCATAGGCGAGTTCGGCGGCGGTGATCGCCGACACGCCGATGTCGCCGATCGCATGTGCTTCGAAGCGGGCACGCACGTGGGCCGGGCGGTGGTTGATGAGGTAGATGCAGCTGTTGGTGTCGAGCATGTACCTCACGGCAGCAACGCCTCCCGGGCGGGCTGCTCGGGCTGGTTGCGTTCGATCGCGAAGCCCGGCTCGAACGCATCGAGCGCCGCGAAAAGCGTGCCCCAGCCGCGGCGCGGAAGCAGGACGACCGCGTCGCCGACGCGCTTGATGAACACCTCGTCGCCTTCGAAGCGGAATTCCTTGGGTAGCCGCACGGCCTGGCTGCGGCCATTGATGAACAATTTGGCGGTTTCCATGTGGGCCTCGATAGTGACGTATCTATCGTTAGTATATATCAGCGCCCGTGGCGCCGGCCGATGCGAGGCAAATTGCACCGGCGAACCGATCGGCCTAAAGTCCTTGTCGCCGCCAGTCGGCGAAAGCGCGCATTCTGGCAGCGTTCCGGGCCGAAATTCAAGAATGTCGAGCCTTGTCGGCCCTTCCTCATCACACCGATCTCGTCCATGAACCTGCGTTTCGTCGAAGCCTTCCTGTGGGTGGCGCGCCTGAAGAGCATCACGCGCGCCGCGGACAAGCTGTGCCTGACGCAGTCGGCGGTGTCGAGCCGCATCGCGAGCCTGGAGGAGGAGCTGGGCGTGGCGCTGATCGACCGGCGCGAGCGGCACTTCCGCCTGACCAACTCCGGCAACCGCTTCCTCATCTACGCCGAACGGCTGCTCGCGATCCAGCGCGAGCTGAAGGACGAGATCGGCATAGCCGAGCCGCAGGCGATGACGATGCGCATCGGCTGCATCGAGTCGGTGCTGCATACCTGGCTCATCCCGCTCGTCGAGCACCTGCGCCGCACGCAGCCGCACATCGAATTCGAACTGGCGGTGGAAATGACGCCCGTGATCACCGAGCAGTTGCGCCGCGGCGGCCTGGATCTCGCGTTCGCCGCCTTGCCGGCGGCGGGCGAGGGCATTCGCGTCACCGAACTGCCGTCGCTGGAGATGGTGTTCGTCGGACGTCGCAGGGAAGCGGAACGCGCCGGAAAATGGACCTTGCCGGAGATCCTCGAACACGACGTGCTGACCTTCCAGCGCGGCTCGCAGCCGCATGTCGCGCTGATCGAAGTGATCCGTCGCGCGGGCCTGGAGAGCGGGCGCATCCACACGATCTCGTCGATCTCGGCGCTGGCGCGGATGGTCGAGGGCGGTTTCGGCTTCGCGACCTTGCCGCGTGCCACGGTGCCCGGATTCGCCCGTGGGGCCGATCTCGCCGTGCTCGATTGCGAACCGCGTCTCGCGCCGCTGCCGATCCATGCGTCGTATTGGGCCTACCCTGGCGCGCCGCAGATGGAGGCTGCCGTACAGGAGGCGATCGCCTTCGTGCGCGGCTTCCCGATCGACGGCACGACTTGATCGCGCTTGTCGCGCAGGCGGATCAGGTGCGGCCGGCATCGAAAAAATCGATGAGCTCACAAAGAAATTTTGCGTTTGTCTAGCTTTCTGTCCTTGCCGATACTTTGATCACGACGCGATCACAGCGTCGGGCAAAGGATGAGGAGGCAGTCGGTGGAAAGGAATCTTGACAGGGCAGTTGCGTCCGCTGAGGAACTGATGACCGGGGTCGCCGCACGCCGCGCGATCCGGGCGGGGCAGTGGACGTCCCACACCAGCGGCATCGCACCGGGGCACGTGCAGGGCAACGTCGTGATCCTGCATTCCCGCGACGCCGACGAATTCCTGCGCTTCTGCCAGCGCAATCCCAAGCCCTGCCCGCTGCTGGCGGTGTCCGAGCCGGGCGAGCCGCTGCTGCCGACGCTGGGTGAGGACGTCGACATCCGCTTCGACGTGCCGCGCTATCGCGTGTGGCGCAAGGGCGAGCTGGTCGCCGAGCCGACCGCGATCGACGAGCTGTGGGAATCGGACTTCGTCACCTTCGTCATCGGCTGCTCGTTCTCTTTCGAGCAGGGGCTGCTCGAAGCGGGCATCCCGCTGCGCCATATCGCCCAGGGACGCAACGTCGCGATGTACCGCACCAACATCCCCACCAACCCGGCCGGCAAGTTCCACGGCCCGATGGTCGTGTCGATGCGCCCGATGACCGCGGCCAACGCGATTCGCGCGATCCAGGTCACGTCGCGCCTGCCCAACGTGCATGGCGCACCGGTGCATTTCGGGGACCCGGCCGAGATCGGCATCGCCGACCTCGCCAAGCCCGATTTCGGCGATGCGGTCGAGATCCTGCCCGGCGAAGTCCCCGTTTTCTGGGCCTGCGGCGTGACGCCGCAATCGGCGGTGATGGAAGCCCGCCCCGAGCTGTGCATCACGCACGCGCCGGGCTTCATGCTCGTCACCGACCTCCTGAATCACCAACTCGCCTTTTCCTGAACAGAGCCTTTCTTCGCTGCACTCCGGCACAGACCGGGGACGGCGTGTGTCGAACCACTAAAGGAGATCCACCGTGTGGATTAACGAGACCACCAAGAACGAACGCAAGACGCTGACCGCGGCCTTCGCCGGCTATGGCGTCGATGCGTTCGACTACATGATCTACACCTTCCTGATCCCGACGCTGATGGCGGCGTGGGCGATGAGCAAGGTCGAGGCGGGCTATATCGCCACCGGTGCGCTGATCACCTCCGCCATCGGCGGCTGGGCCGCCGGCATCCTCGCCGACAAGTACGGCCGCGTGCGCGTGCTGCAATGGACCGTCATCTGGTTCACGCTGTTCACCTTCCTGTCCGGCTTCACGAATTCCTTCGAGCAGCTTTTCTTCACCCGCGCGATGCAGGGCTTCGGCTTCGGCGGCGAATGGTCCGTCGGCGCGGTGCTGATCGCCGAGATGATCCAGCCGAAGAACCGCGGCAAGGCGGTCGGTCTGGTGCAGAGCAGCTGGGCCGTGGGCTGGGGCCTGTCGGCGATCGCGTTCTGGGCGGTGTATGCGCTGATGCCCGCGGAGTATGCGTGGCGTGTGCTGTTCTGGATCGGCATCCTGCCGGCCGGGCTGATCTTCTACATCCGCCGCAACATCCACGATCCCGAAGTCTTCCACGTTGCCCGCGCCAAGGTGAAGGCCGAGGGCGGCGGCAACTTCCTCGAGATCTTCTCGCCGCGCCTGCTGCCGACGACGATCTTCGCCAGCCTGCTGTCGACCGGCATGATGGGCGCCTACTACGCGGTCACGACCTGGCTGCCGACCTTCCTCAAGATGGAGCGCGGGCTGTCGGTGCTGGGCACGAGCGGCTACCTGCTGGTGCTGATCCTCGGCTCCTTCGTCGGCTACCTGACGAGCGCCTGGCTGTCGGACCACCTCGGGCGGCGCCGCTGCTTCATGCTCTTCGCCACCTGCGCCGGCGCCCTGGTCTACAGCTACACGCTGCTGCCGATCAACGACACGATGATGCTCTTCCTCGGCTTCCCGCTCGGCTTCTTCCTGTCCGGCATCTTCTCGGGCATGGGCGCCTTCCTCGCGGAACTCTTCCCGAACGAGCTGCGCGGTTCGGGCCAGGGCTTCTGCTACAACTTCGGGCGCGCCGTCGGCGCGACATTCCCGGCACTGGTCGGCTATCTGAGCACCAGCATGCCGCTCGGCGAAGTGATCGGCATCCTCGCCGTAGGCGGCTACCTGCTGGTGATCGTCGCCTGCCTGCCGCTGCCCGAGACGCGCGGCCGGGATCTGGTCCTGCAGAACTGAGCGGGTCGGCGCTCTGCAAGGCTTCCCGCGCCGTGTCGTACGGCAGGGTGCGGGAACTGCCGAACGCAATTCACTGGGCGCGAGCCCTCCCCAGCGGAATAATCCCGCCATGACTACTGAGCTTGCACATCCGCCCGCGCGTCTGTTGAGCGTCGGCGACGCTGCCTGGACGGTCGAGTTCGGCAACGCCATCGACCCCGCGATCCACGGCCGCGTGCTCGGCTTCTCCAGCCTGCTCGACACCCTGTCGAACGACGGCCGCCTCGACGGCGTCGTCGAATGGGTGCCGACCTTCCGGTCGGTGACGGTCCACTTCGACCCGCTGCGCACCGACGCGATGGCGTTGCACGACCTGCTCGCCGACCTCGCCGGCAAGAGTGGCAGCCTGTCGGCGGCCGGCTGCCGCTGGCGCATCCCGGTCTGCTTCGATGCCGATTGCGCGCCGGATCTCGACGAGGTTGCCGCCGCCAAGGGCATGCCGCGCGAGGAGGTCGTGCGCCTGATGACGGAGACCGTCTTCACCGTCTACATGCTGGGTTTCCTGCCCGGTTTTCCCTACCTCGGCGGCCTGCCCGAGGCGCTCGACATGCCGCGGCTCGCGACGCCGCGCAAGGTCGTGCCGTCGCGCTCGATCGCGATTGCCGGCCGCATGTGCGCCGCCTATCCGTGGGAAAGCCCGGGCGGATGGCACCTGCTGGGCCGTACGCCGCTGCGCCTCTTCGACGCGGCCAACGCGCGCCGTCCGGCCTTGCTGGCGCCCGGTGACCAGGTGGTGTGGCAGGCGATCGACCGCCAGACCTTCGATGCGCTCGAGCTGGAATGTGCCGCCGGCCGCTTCGACCTGTCGAGCCTGCTGACCGAAGGAGAGACGGCATGAGTGCGGTCCTTGAAATCATCGACGCCGGCCTTGCCGTCAGCGTGCAGGACCGCGGCCGCACCGGCTACCGCAACATCGGCGTGCCGGTGTCCGGGGCGCTCGATCCGGTGCTGATGGCGGCGGCGAACGCCCTCGTCGGCAATCCGTCGGACGTTGCCGTGCTCGAAGTGGGCCTCTCCGGACCGTCGCTGAAGGCGCTGTCCGGCACGGTGCGCGTCGGACTCTCCGGCGAGATGGGCGCGCAGCTCGTCAATACGCGCGGCCAGGTGCTGAAGGTGGCGCCGTGGCAGACGGCGACGCTGTTTCCCGGCGACGTCATCCGCATCGGTGGCGTATCGCACGGCGTGGGCTACGTTGCGCTCTCGGGCGGCGTGCAGGTGTCCGGGCAGCTCGGCAGCCGTTCGACCTACCTGCGCGCCGCGATCGGCGGGGTGCAGGGCAGGGCGCCGAAGGTCGGCGACCGCCTGCAGTGCGACGCGGTGCGCGGTGACCCCTGGCTCGAGTTCCGCGCGAGGGCACCGTGGCATCACGACACCGGGCCGA
Source organism: Aromatoleum evansii (assembly GCF_045689615.1). NCBI lineage: Bacteria > Pseudomonadati > Pseudomonadota > Betaproteobacteria > Rhodocyclales > Rhodocyclaceae > Aromatoleum > Aromatoleum evansii. The sequence continues at coordinate 4,244,200 of NZ_CP141259.1, read as the reverse complement.
TCCGCGTGCTCCTCGGCCCGCAGGAAGATCACTTCACGCGCGAGGCGGTGGAGAATTTCCTGTCGCAGCCCTACGCCGTGACGCGCGAGATGGACCGCATGGGCCTGCGCCTCGATGGTGAAAAGCTCGCGCACAACGAGAAGGGCGCCGAGATCGTGTCGGACGGCGTCGCGCCGGGTACGATTCAGGTCCCGGCCAACGGCCAGCCCATCGTGCTGATGGCCGATTGCCAGACCTCGGGCGGCTATCCCAAGATCGCGACGGTGATCCGCGCCGACCTGCCGCGCCTCGCCCATGTGCGGCCGGGCGACGAGTTGCGCTTCGTCGCCGTGAGCCACGCCGAGGCCGCCGCGGCGCTGCGCGAACAGGTGCAGCGGCTTGCCGGCTGGGTCGGCATGATCCAGAGTTTCCGCCCGCCCGGCGTCATCGACGAGGCGGCGCTGTATGGCGCGAACCTCATCTGCGGCGCCGTGCGCGGTGACGAATGGAACCTGCACGGCGTCAATCTGCAACATGGAGCACAACATGTCTGAGCGCATCAACCTCAACGCCGACCTCGGCGAAAGTTTCGGCGCCTGGAGCATGGGCGAGGACGCGGCGATGCTGGAGGTCGTCAAGTCGGCCAACGTCGCCTGCGGCTTCCACGCGGGCGATCCGCTCGTGATGCGCCAGACCGTCGCGACCGCGAAACGCTGCGGCGTGAGTCTGGGCGCCCATCCGGGTTTCCCCGACCTGCAGGGCTTCGGCCGCCGGCGCATGGACGTGCCCGCCGCGGAACTCGAAGCGATGCTGATCTACCAGATCGGCGCGCTCGCCGGCATGGCGCGCGCCGAAGGCATGGCGGTGACCCACGTGAAGCCGCACGGTGCCCTGAACAACATGGCCTGTGCGGATGCGAAGCTCGCGGCGACGGTGGCGCGTGCGGTGCGGGCGTTCGATCCGAACCTGATCCTGCTCGCGCCGGCGCTTTCGCAGCTCGTCATTGCGGGGCGCGAGGCGGGGCTGCGGGTCGTCGAGGAGATCTTCGCCGACCGGGCGTATCTGGACGATGGCAATCTCGTCCCGCGCTCGCAGCCGGGCGCGATGGTGCATGGTGCGGACGCCTGCCTGCGCCACGTGCTCGCCATGCTCGAAGCCGGCGCGCTGATCTCGATCAACGGCAAGCGCCTGCCGGTCAAGGCGCAGAGCATCTGCGTGCATGGCGACGACGCCGAGGCCGTCGCGACCGCGCGGGCGCTGCGCGATGGCTTGCAGCGCGCGGGTTACCAGCTGGTGTCGATTCCCGAGCTCGCCTGATCACGCGGCGCAGGGTTCTTCACACCCGTTCGGGCTGAGCCTGTCGAAGCCCTGCCAATGCCCTTCGACAGGCTCAGGGCGAACGGATGTATCCGATCGACGCCTTAACCGCCGAGCGCGAGCAGACGCGTGACCGCGTCGGCGAAGTCGTTGGCGACGAGGCTGGGCCGGATCGCCGGATCCGCCTCGTCGCCCGCGCGGAACTTGCCGGTGCGCACCAGGATCGCCGGGATGCCCGCAGCGAGCGCCGCACCGATGTCGTCGTGCAGGTCGTCGCCGATCACGACGGCGTCGGCAGGGGCGACGCCGAGTTCGGTGAGCGCGCTGTGGAAGAAGGCCGCCGCCGGCTTGCCGACGACCTCGGCCTGCACGCCGCTGCTGAATTCGAGCGCGGCGACGAAAGCGCCCATGTCGAGCGACAGGCCGTCCTCTTCCATAAAGTAGCGGTTCTTCGCCATCGCGATGAAGCTGCCGCCCGCCATCAGCAGGCGGAACGCGGCGTTGAGCCGCGTGTAGTCGAGCTGCGGGCCCATGTCGCCCATCACGACGGCATCCGGATGTTCGGCGCTTGGCCCCATCTCCGCCGCAAGATCGGGATGGACCAGATACATGGGCTTCAGGCCGCGCGCGCGCACCAGCTGCTGCGCCGCGTGCGGCGCGGTCTGGAGCTCGTCCTCGTCGATCGCGAAGCCCATGCGCTGCAGTTTCGCGACGAGGCTGCGTCGCGGCGTGCGTGTCGTATTGGTCAGGAAGCGCAGCGGCAGCCCCGCGTCGCGCAGGCGGGCCAGCGCGTCGATCGCACCGCCGATCGCGCACTCACCCACGTGCAGCACACCCGCCAGGTCGATCAGCGCGGCCTTCGGTCGGTGGACAAGCGATGGGACGGTACTGGGGCGCATCGGCGACTCCTCGCGGCTCGAGGGTTCGAACATTTCCAGGCTTCGTGGTTCAAAGGGGCCGGCTGCGGCGCGATGCCGAAATCGCGCTGTCGACGGACGACGCCCGAACTGCGATCCGCTCAGCCGCGACTCAGATGTCCGCTTCGACCGTATCGCCCTTCGCTTCCATCCAAGCGCGCCGGCCCGAGGCTTCGCCCTTGCCCATCAGCAGCGTGAACATCTTCAGCGTGTCGTCGAGCGCATCGGCGCGCACCTGCACCGGCAGCACGCGGCGCGTCGCCGGGTCCATCGTCGTCTCGCGCAGCTGGTCGGGGTTCATCTCGCCCAGGCCCTTGAAGCGGCCGACCTCGATCTGCTCGGGCCTGAAGCCTTCCTTCTCGACGCGGTCGCGGATTGCCGCGAGCTCGCCGTCGTCGAGCGCATACAGGCGCCGCGCCGGGCGCTTCTTCCCTTGGGCCGGTACGTCCACGCGGTACAGCGGCGGCTGCGCGACATAGATGTGGCCGCGCGCGATCAGCTCCGGGAAGTGGCGGAAGAACAGCGTCAGCAGCAAGGTCTGGATGTGCGCGCCGTCCACGTCCGCGTCGGACATGATCACGACCTTGCCGTAGCGCAGCCCCGAAATGTCCGGATTGCTGCCCGCCGCGTGCGCATCGACGCCCAGCGCGACCGCAATATCATGGATCTCGGCGTTCGCGAGCAGACGGTCCGGGTCGATCTCCCACGCGTTCTGCACCTTGCCGCGCAGGGGCAGGATCGCCTGCGTCTCCTTGTTGCGCGCCATCTTCGCCGAACCGCCCGCGGAGTCGCCCTCGACGAGGAAGAGCTCGTTCTCGGCGATGTCTTCCGATTCGCAGTCGGAGAGCTTGCCCGGTAGCACCGCGACGCCCGAGGTCTTCTTCTTCTCGACTTTCTGCGCGCTCTTCTGCCGCGCGAGCGCCTGCTTGATCGACAGCTCCGCGATCGCCTTGCCGGCCTCGACGTGGTTGTTCAGCCAGATCTCGAAGGGATCGCGGATCATCGACGACACGAGCTTCACCGCCTCGCGCGAGTTGAGCTTTTCCTTCACCTGGCCTTGGAACTGCGGGTCCAGCAAGCGTGCCGAGAGCACGAAGCTCATGCGGCCCGCGACGTCTTCCTGCTGCAGCTTCACGCCGCGCGGCAAGAGCGCATGGTGCTCGATGAAGCTCTTCACCGCATCGAACACGCCCGCGCGCAGGCCGCTCTCGTGCGTGCCGCCTGCCACCGTCGGGATCAGGTTCACGAAGGACTCGGACGGCACCGACTGCTCGAACCAGCCGATCACCCAGGCCGCGCCTTCGCCCGGCGCGAAAGTCGCATCGTCCTTGTCGGCGTACTTCTCGGCCATGTAGAGCGGTGCGACCGCTTCGAGGTCGCCCGCCTGCTCGCGCAGGTACCCGGCCAGCCCGTCCGGGTAGGACCAGGTCTTGGTCAGCGCCGGCCCGTTCGCCTGCTCGATGTCGAGCCGCACCGACACGCCCGACAGCAGCACCGCCTTCGAGCGCAGCAGGCGCTCGATCTCGGCCTGCGGCACGCGCGGGTTCTCGAAATACTTGCCGTCCGGCCACACGCGCACGCGCGTGCCGCTCTGGCGGCCGCAGTCGCCGACGATCGCGATCGCGCCGATGTTCTCGCCGCCCTCGCTGAAGTCGATGCGATGGACCTTGCCCTCGCGTTTCACCTCCACCTCGACGCGCGTCGAAAGCGCATTCGTCACCGCGACGCCGACGCCGTGCAGGCCGCCCGAGAAGGCGTAGGCGCCGTTGCCTTCGCGTTTGTCGAACTTGCCGCCGGCGTGCAGGCGCGTGTAGGCGAGCACGACCACCGGCACGCCTTCCTCGGGGTGCAGGCCCACCGGAATGCCGCGGCCGTCATCGGCCACGCTCACCGAGCCGTCGAGGTGCAAGGTCACGTGGATCTTCTTCGCGAAGCCGCCGAGCGCCTCGTCCGCGGAGTTGTCGATGACTTCCTGGATGATGTGCGCCGGCGAGTCGGTGCGGGTGTACATCCCGGGCCGTTCGCGCACCGGTTCGAGTCCCTTGAGGACGCGGAAGGACGATTCGTCGTATTGCTTGCCTGTCATGGTGTCTGAGCTGTGTTGCGGTCCGGCCAAGTGCCGGGAGGCGTGCAAGGATACCCGCTGCGCGACCTTCTGGCACGGCGGTGTTGGCGGGGGCGCGAAAGGACGCGGCGTCTCGCAGCGCTTTCGCACCTAGAATGAGGCTTTGTCGTCGCCGAGGGCGCGGGGCCATGCAGCATTGCTTTACCTACGGTTCGCTGATGTGCGAGGACATCATGGCGGCGGTCTGCGGCGCGCGCAGCCGCTTCGTCGCCGCCTCGCTGGACGGCTATCGACGGCAACCGGTGTGCGGGCAGGCATATCCGGGGATGGTGCCGGCGGCGGAGGCGTGCGTAGCGGGGGTGTTGTATCTGGACCTGCCGGCGTCCGCGTGGCTGCGGCTCGACCGTTTCGAGGGCGAGGAATACGAGCGCCGGCAGGTCGTCGTGCAGCTGCCGGACGGGCGGACGGAGATCGCGTGGACCTACGTCTTCCGCCCGGAATATGCGGTGCGGCTCGTCGACGGGGAGTGGGATTTCGAGCGCTTCCTGCACACCGGCAAGGCGCGCTTCACGGCGCAGTATTTCGGTTTCGACGCCCTGGAGGGCGACGGCCCGGCGTGACGCGAGGGGAAGGCCGCGCCCGGTGCCGTGCGCTATCGCTCCATCTGCTGCTCGTTCCTGCCGCGCCGGCCGCGTTCCTCTTCCTGCTGCGGCTGTTTGCGTCGCTGCGGCTGCGCGTCGCCTCCCCGGCCCTGCGGCGCGCGCTCTTCCATGCGCGGGCCGCCCATCTGGCGGTCACGCATGTCCCTTTCCTGCATCCGCTGTTCGCGCGCGGGTTCCATCCGGCGCGGCTCCATCTGTCTGGGTTCCCGTTGCCGCGGCTCCATCTGCCGGGGCTCCGTCTGCATTCGTTCGGTGCGCCGCTGGACGGGAGCGTCGGGAGCCGAACGCGGGCGATCCTGCTCGATCGTGCGCGGAGGGCGTTCGCGGCGCGTGGCTTCGCGTTCCTCCCGATCCGGCCCTCGCATCCTCGGGGGCGCCGGCGGCGGCAGGAACTCGCGGGCTGTGGCGTCGCGTGGCCGGTAGCGGTAATGCTCACCGCTCAGGTTCCGCTGTTCGTGGATGTCGCGCGGATAGCGGTCGCCCGAGTAACGTCGCTGATAGATCGGCAGCGGTGCCGGCGGCGGTGCTGCGCGGCGGTCCCAGCGGTCCCAGCCGCGACGGTGTTCCGCCCAGTCGTCGCCCCAGTGCTCGCGCCAGCGCGGCGGGGCCTCGCGGCGCCAGGTGCGGAAATAGATCGGCGGGTCGCGGTAGTAGCGCACCGGAATCCGCAGGATGAACACCGGCACGGCCAGCGGCGCGACGAGCGTCCACGGGCCGTTGTACCAGGAACTCACGTACCAGTCGTCGTCGTAGAACACCCAGTACAGCCCGTCGTAGAAGAAGAAGTTCCCGGCCACCCGCGGCGCGTAATACACCGGATAGCCGGGTACCCGCACAAGCTGCGGATATACCGGCAGGTTGATGCCGATGAACACCTGTACGGAGGCCGTTGCCGGCGTGATCCCGGCCAGCAGCAGCCACAACACCACCAATAGCGTGCGCATGCTCATGTCTCCTTCGCGTAGGTTCCGCGAGTGGCGTTTCGTCGCGCGTATACCTTTATAGATCGCGGAGGTGCCTCGGCGTTCGTGACCGCCTACTGCCCGCGCATGAAGAAGCGGTCGAGATCGCCCATCGTGAGCTGGGTCCAGGTCGGGCGGCCGTGGTTGCACTGGTCGGCGCGCTCGGTCGCCTCCATGTCGCGCAGCAGCGCGTTCATCTCGGGAATCGTCAGGCTGCGGTGCGCGCGCACGGCGCCGTGGCAGGCCATCGTCGCCAGCAACTCGTTGCGCCGCGCGGTGACCACCTCGGAGGCCGGATACTCGCGCAATTCCTCGAGAAGCTTCCTCATCAGTTCCGCTACCGACGCACTGGCGAGCAGCGCCGGCACCGCGCGCACCGCCAGTTCCTGCGGGCCGGCAGGGGCCACCTCGAAGCCCATGCCGGCGAGCACCTCGGCGCATTCCTCGGCGGCGGCCATGTCCTTCGCGCTCACCGAAAACACCGCCGGGATCAGCAGGCGCTGCACCGAAGGCGTGCCGTCGAGCACCGTCTTGAGCTTCTCGTAAAGGATGCGCTCGTGCGCCGCGTGCATGTCGACGAGCACGAGGCCCTTCGCGTTCTGCGCGAGGATGTAGATGCCGTGCAGCTGCGCGAGCGCGTAGCCGAGCGGCGCGGAGTCGTCGCCATGCAGCGGCAGCGGATTCGAGAGCGCAGGCGATGCCGCATTCGCCGGGCGGCTGGAGGCGGGCGTGAAGGCGGTCGGCCGGAAGGTGTCGGCCACAGGCGTCGGGGCCGTGCCGCCGGTGGCTTGGCGTGCGCCGCCGACGAAATCGAAATAGCTGCGGCTCGCGGACTCCATCGCCAGGCGCCCCTGCACGGGCGGCGTGCTTCCGTAGCCGCCGAACGCCTGCGGGCGGCGGGGTTCGGTATCTGCCGCGACATTTCCGTGGACGATCCCGCGGTTCGGCGCAGTCTCGTCGACGGCCGCCGACGCATCGGCCTGGTCAAGGGCGGACGCCGCACGGCCGGCCAATGCCGCGCCCGACTCGGCGAGCGTGCGCGACAGCGCGTGGAACACGAACTGGTGGATCGCGCGCGATTCGCGGAAGCGCACCTCGATCTTGGCCGGGTGGACGTTCACGTCCACGCCCGCCGGGTCGAGTTCGAGGAACAGCACGTAGGCCGGATGCCGCTGGCCGTGCAGGATGTCCGTGTAAGCTTGGCGCACCGCGTGCGTGAGCAGCTTGTCGCGCACGAAGCGGCCATTGACGAAGAAATACTGCGCGTCGCGGCTCGCGCGTGAATACGCGGGCAAGGAGGCGAAGCCAGACAGGCGCAACGGCCCCGCATCGGCGTCGAGCGCGCGCGCCTGCGCGAGGAAATCGTCGCCCATCAGCGCCGCGACGCGGCGGGCGTGGTCGGCTACCGGCAGGCGATGCACGACGCGGCCGTTGTGTGCGAGCTGCAGCGCGATGTCGGGCCGCGCGAGCGCGACGCGGCGAAACATCTCGTCGCAGTGCGCGTATTCGGTGCCTTCCGACTTCAGGAACTTGCGCCGCGCCGGGGTGTTGTAATAGAGGTCCGCGACATCGACGACCGTCCCTGCGCCGAGCGCGGCCGGCGCGATGCTGCGTTCGCTGCCGTCGATGCGCCACGCGTGCGCGCTGCCCTCGGCGCGGCTCGTGAGCGTCGTGCGCGCCACCGCCGCGATCGCCGCCAGCGCCTCGCCGCGGAAGCCCATCGTGCCGACGCGCTCGAGGTCGTCGAGATTCGCGATCTTGCTCGTCGCGTGGCGCTCCAACGCCAGCGCGAGTTCGTCCTTCGCGATGCCGCAGCCGTCGTCGGCGACGCGGATGCGCCGCACGCCGCCCTGTTCGAGCTGCACGTCGATCGCGCGCGAGCCCGCATCAACCGCGTTCTCCAGCACCTCCTTGAGCACCGAGGCCGGCCGTTCGACGACCTCGCCGGCGGCGATCTGGTTGATCAGGAGGTCGGACAGCAGGTGGATCGAGGGCATGGGGGCGGGGGAAAGCGCGATGCAACGCGCAATTATACGGAGTCCGTCCGGGCTCCGGTCGCCGCGTGGCAGCGGCCGGGTTTCGGGGCCGCGGCCCCCTTCCGGTATCATTGGCGGAAATCCACCCGCCGCATGCAGCCCTCCGCCCGCCCGCGGAACCAGGCCGGCCGGTCCCTGTCCCATTCCCCCGACGCGCAAGCGCGCATCCGAAACGAACGCCAAGAAACCTGCATGAAGTCCATCGTCATCCTCATTTCCGGCCGCGGCAGCAACATGGAAGCCATCGTTAACGCGGGCATTCCGGGCGCGCGCATCGCCGCGGTGATCAGCAACCGCCCGGACGCGAAAGGGCTCGCATTTGCCGCCGCGCGCGGCATCCCCACCGCCGTCGTCGACCACAAGGCCTTCCCGTCGCGGGAAGCCTTTGACGCCGCGCTGGCCGAGACGATCGATACGCACGGCGCGGAGCTCGTCGTGCTCGCCGGCTTCATGCGCGTGCTCACCGACGCCTTCGTGCGCCGCTACGAGGGGCGCCTCATGAACATCCACCCCTCGCTGCTGCCGTCCTTCCCCGGCCTGCACACGCACCAGCGTGCGATCGAGGCGGGTGTGCGGGCGCACGGGGCAACGGTGCATTTCGTGACCCCCGCGCTCGACTGCGGGCCGGTCGTGATCCAGGCGGTCGTGCCCGTTTTGCCGGGCGACGACGAGGACAGCCTGTCGGCCCGCGTGCTCCGGCAGGAGCACCGCATCTACCCGCAGGCGGTGCGCTGGTTCGTCGAGGACCGGCTGACGGTCACCGCGCAGGGCCAGGTGCGCGTGCGTGACGAAGCGGTCGATGAGGCCGGGTGGACGATCCCGTCGCTGGATCGCGTTCCCGGGGCCGGAGCGTGCGACAGCCGACCGTCCTGATCCTCGCCGCGGGCGTTTCGGTGCTCGCGCACGCGCTCGTGCTGAGCCTGCCCGGCTGGCCCGTGCACATCGGCGAAGAGTCGCCGGTGCTGCATGCGACGCTGGTGATTCCCGAGCCGCAGCCCGTGGTGGCGCTCGCGCCGGTCGCGCTGCCTCCGCCGCCGCCCGTCGTGCCGGAAAAACCGAAGCCGCGGCCCAAACCGAAGCCTCGCCCCGCGCCCGCGGTCCCGCTGACGGCACCATCGGTCGGAGAAAGCGGCGAGATTGCCATCGCGGCGCCGGCCGCGGCCGAGGCGCCGCCTGCGGCGGAGCTGCCGCCGGCCGTCGATGCCGCGCCCGTTGCCGACGTTGCGCCGGAACTCGTCGCGGCTGCCGACCTCAAGGGTTTCAGCATCGCCGGATGGCCCGAGCGCGGCAGCATCCGCTTCCGCGTGCATCTGGGCGAAGGCGGTTTCGCCGTCGGCGAGGCGCAGCACGAGTGGTCGCACGACGGCAAGCGCTACCGCATGTCCGTCGCCGTCCGCACGACGGGGGTCGTCGGCATGTTCCGGTCCTTCCACTATGCTCAAAGCAGCGAGGGCAGCGTCGGGCGGGAAGGCCTCAAGCCCGAGCGCTTCAGCGTCGAGCAGACGCGCAAGACGCCAGCCAGCGCCCGGTTCGACTGGGATGCAGGGAAGGTGACGATGACGCGCGGCGCCAAGGAACGTGTCGCCGAGCTGCGTCCGGGCGACCAGGACCTCCTGAGCCTGTGGCACCAGATCGGCATCGTCGGCGCGGTCAGCGGATCGACCGAGCTGAACGTTATCACCGGACGCGAGGCCACGCCCTCGACAGTCGAAGTGATGGGGCCCGAGAAGCTGCCGCTGCCGATCGGGCTGCTGGAGACCCTGCGCGTGCGGGCCGAGGCGCGCAACGGCAGCCTGACCATCGACATCTGGCTCGCGCGCAACTACGGCATGCTGCCGGTGCGCATCCGCGTCATCGACGACAAGGGCGAGGTGCTCGACCAGCAGGCCGTCGAGCTGCGCCTGTCGCCTCCGGGATCGGCTGGCGAGGAGCCCCCGGTGGCGGGGGGCGGTGGCGGCACGGAGGCGGAAGAAGAAATGATCGAATTGCGGGCGGAGGACAATGCCTTCGCCCATCCAACCATCGGAAACTGAAGAACAACTATGGCAAGACATGAAGAGGCTGCCTCGCGCGGCCTGCTGATCCACGCCGCCCAGGTCCTCGGGGCGGTGCTCACCTTCGAACATCCGGCCGATGTCGTCCTCTCGCGTCACTTCCGCGAGAATCGCGAGATCGGCCATCGCGACCGCGGCTTCATCGCCGAGGCCGTCTACGGCATCGTGCGTCGCCTGCGCTGGCTGCGCCGCCTCGTCGGCGAGGACGCGCGCCCGCGCACCCTCTTGCTGGCGTGGCTCGCGCGTGGCGAGGGCTGGCCGATGCGCAACTTCGAAGGCCTCGCGTCGGCAACCGAGCGCGACTGGATCTCGGGGATCAAGGCGAAGGAACTCGACGACGGCTCGCTCGCCGAGCGCGCAGACATGCCCGACTGGCTCGCCGAACGCCTGCTCGCGACGCACGACGAGGCTGCGCTGCTCGAACTCGCGCACAGCCTGAACCGACCCGCGTCGCTCGACCTGCGCGTGAATGTGTTGAAGAGCGATCGCGACAAGGTGCTCGCCGCCTTCAAGGAGAACGGCATCCAGGCCGGCCCCTGCCCATACTCGCCGCAGGGCATCCGGCTGGCCGGCAAACCGGCGCTGCAGAAGCACCCGTTGTTCCTCGACGGCTCCTTCGAAGTGCAGGACGAAGGCAGCCAGCTGCTCGGCTTCCTCGTGCAGCCCAAGCGCGGCGAACTGGTCGTCGACTTCTGCGCCGGCGCCGGCGGCAAGACGCTGCAGCTCGGTGCGCTGATGCGCTCGACCGGCCGCCTGTACGCCTTCGACGTGTCGGAAAAGCGCCTCGCCAAGCTCAAGCCGCGCTTTGCCCGCGCCGGCCTGTCGAACGTGCACCCGGTGCTGATCGCGCACGAGCGCGACGCCAAGGTGAAACGTCTCGCCGGCAAGGCCGACCGCGTGCTGGTCGACGCCCCGTGCAGCGGTCTTGGCACCCTGCGCCGCAACCCCGATCTCAAGTGGCGCCAGACGCCCGAGTCGGTCGCCGAGATGCTCGCCAAGCAGGGCGCGATCCTCGAGTCGGCCGCGCGACTCGTGAAGCCGGGCGGACGGCTCGTGTATGCGACCTGCAGCCTGCTCGCCGAGGAGAACGACGGCATCGTCGACGCCTTCCTCGCAGCGCATCCGGCGTTCCGCCAGGTCAGTGCGGCGGACGTGCTCGCCAAGCAGGGCATCGCGCTCGACACCGGCGAGCGCCTGCGCCTGACGCCGCGCGCACATGACACCGACGGCTTCTTCGCCGCCGTGCTGGAGCGTGTGGATGCAGTGGAGTGATGCACGGGGGCGGCTGCTCGCAGGCGTCGCCCTCGCGTTATTCGCCGTGGCGGCACAAGTCGCCACGGCCAGCCAGCGTCTGCCCGCGCGCGGTTCGGTCGAGGTCGCGTTCTCCCCGGCCGATCGACCCGAGGCGCTGCTCATCGACGTCATCGACGACGCGCGCAAGACGCTGCATGTGCAGGCCTACGCCTTCACCAGCAAGCCGATCGCCCACGCGCTGATCGGTGCGCACCGTCGTGGCGTACGCGTCGAAGTCCTCGCGGACGCTAAGATGAACAAGCGCGGCAAGGGCAACGTGCTGCCCGATCTGCTCGCCGCCGGCATCCCGGTCTCGCTCGAGACGCGCTTCGCCGCGGCGCATAACAAGGTCATGATCGCCGACGCCGAAGGCCCCGCCTGCGCGCTCGTCACCGGCTCGTTCAACTTCACCAAGTCCGCCGTCAAGCGCAACGCCGAGAACCTCCTGGTGCTGCGCGACAACTGCACGCTGACACAGATCTACCTCGACAACTGGCGCCGCCACCGCGCGGACGCCACCCGCGTTACGCGACTGCCCTGGAAACCCGGAACGTGACAGAAGAGATTCGTTTCGCCGCCATGCTCACGGATACCTGGAGCGACCTGCAGAGTCCCTCCGTCCTGTGGCAGCTCGGCTCCCTGGCCGGCTGCCTCGCGCTTGCCTGGCTGATCGAGCGCGCCATGCTCGAGCGCGTCGCGCGTCGCGGCGACCCCGCTACCGCCGCCCAGCGTTTCGGCCGCAGCGGCCTGCGCCGCGTGCTGTTCCCGCTCTCCGCGCTGATCTTCGTGTTCGCCGCGCGCGCCGTGCTCGCCAAATACCAGAGCGTGCACCTGCTCAATCTCGCGGTGCCGCTGCTCACCTCTTTTGCCGCGATCCGCTTCGTCGTCTTCACCGTGCGGCAGGGCATCGGCCGCTCGAGCTGGCTGGGCAACTTCGAGCGCGTCTTCGCGTCCCTCGCGTGGGCCGTGGTCGCGTTGCATATCCTCGGCTGGCTGCCGGAAGTGATCGATGCAATCGAGAGCGTGTCCTTCAAGGTCGGCAGCCAGAAGCTCTCGCTGTGGACGCTGCTGCAGGGCGCCGGCATGGTGATGTTCACGCTGCTGATCGCGTTGTGGGCGGCGGGGGCGCTGGAGCGCCGGCTGAGTGCCGCCGCGGGAATCGACGACAGCATGCGCCTCGTCTTGATGCGGGTCGCCAAGGCGCTCCTGATCGTCATCGCCGTGCTGGTCGCGCTGCCGATGGTCGGTATCGACCTGACGACGCTGTCCGTCTTCGGCGGCGCGTTGGGCGTGGGTCTCGGCTTCGGTCTGCAGAAGATCGCCGCGAACTACGTTTCAGGCTTCATCATCCTGCTCGATCGTTCGCTGCGCATCGGCAACCTCATCTCGGTCGGCACCGAGCGCGGCGTCGTCACGCAGATCAACACCCGCTACACCGTGCTGCGCGCGGCGAGCGGCATCGAATCGCTGGTGCCGAACGAGACCCTGATCGGGTCGGTCGTGCAGAACGAAACTTACAGCGACACGCGCATTGTTGTGCCGATCAACATCCAGGTGAGTTATGCGGCCGATCTGGAGCGCGCTATGCGGATCCTCGTCGAGGCGGCCAGGACGCAGGAACGCGTGATCGCGGACCCCGAGCCGAAGGCCTTCGTCGTGGCTTTCGGCGAGAACGGCATCGACCTGCGCCTCGCGGTGTGGATCGCCGATCCGCAGGAAGGCACGCTGGGCGTGATCTCGCACATCAACATGGAAGTGTGGAAGCGCTTCCGCGCCGAGGGCATCGAGATTCCCTACCCGCAGCGCGAAGTGCGCGTCGTGCACGGCGAAGCCGAGCTGGCGCAGGCGGTCGCTGCCGCTGCGGCCGATTGACCCGCCGGCGTCAGAGGCCGGCGTCGCCCCGCACGGCGTCGGCCCAGCAGTTCGGCGTTTCGTACAGGCGCACGCGCTCGAGACGCAGGTGGTTGCCGTAGCTGTCGTGGTAGCGCGGATCGAGGATGCGGAACGCTTCGCGCGCCAGGTTCTCTGCGGTCGGCACGCAGTCGAGCACCACCGTCTTGTGGCCCGGCATCGAGCCAAGGAACTGCATGACCTGCGTATCGCCGCGGAACACCAGGAAGGCGTGGTCCCACACGTCCACGACATGCGCCTTGGCGATCGTCTTCACTTCGCCGAAATCCATCACCATGCCATTCACGGGCTGGCCGGCTGCCTCGATGATCCCGCCGGACAGCGTGATCTCGATCGCGTAACGGTGTCCGTGCAGGTGGCGGCACTGGCTGGCATGGTCCGGAATCCGGTGGCCTGCGTCGAATTCCAGGCGGCGGGTGATGCGCATGATTGACCTCGGGAGTGCAGGGCGCGGATTATAGCACCCGTCCCGATCGGCCCCTTTCGGGCCTCCATCTTCCCCCTTTTCGACCGCGATTCGCGGCACCTTCGGCAATGGCCTCCAGCGACCGGCAACTCACGATCCGCAACCACGACCGCGACCTCGCGGGCCTCACCTATGTCTATCCGGTGCTGTCGCGCCGTGCCGGCGGGGTGTCGGTCGGCATCAACCTCAATCCCAACAATGCGTGCAACTGGCATTGTGTCTACTGCCAGGTGCCCGATCTCGTGCGCGGCAGCGCGCCTCCCATCGACCTCGGCCAACTCGAGGCCGAACTGTCGGGTTTCCTCGATGCGCTCGTCAACGGCGATTACCTCGAGCGTCATGTCCCGGAGGGGCTGCGCCAGGTCCGCGACATCGCGTTCTCAGGCAACGGCGAGCCGACCAGCGCCGCCGAGTTCGCCGACGCGGTCGGGATCGCCGTACGGCTGCGGGCGCAATTCGCATTCGGCAGCGAAGTGCCGCTGCGCCTCATCACCAACGGCAGCCTGATGGGACAGGCGACGGTGCGCGAAGGCGTGCGGCGCCTGGGCGAAGCGGGCGGGGAAGTGTGGTTCAAGCTCGATTCGGGAACGCGCGCCGGCATGCGCCGCATCAACGGCGTCGGCCCCGATCCCGAAGCGGTCGCGCGCCGCCTGCTGGCGAGCGCCGAGCGCTGCACGACCTGGGTGCAGACCTGCATGTTCCGTTGGGATGGACAGGCGCCGTCGGAGGCGGACATCGCCGCGTATCTGGCGGTGCTGGAAAAGGCCGGCGTCGAGCGATTGGCCGGGGTGCTGCTTTACGGCATCGCGCGCCCCTCGATGCAGCCCGAGGCGCCGCGCCTGTCTCCGCTCACCGAGGCCGAACTCGAGGCGATCGCCGAGCGCATAAGAAAAACGGGGCTGACGGTTCGCGTCAGCCCCTGATGACCATCTGCTACTCCGCCCGGGTTAGCGCGACGTGCGCTCCTTGCGCTTCGCGCGGGCTTCCTTCTTCAGCGTCTTGAACAGGTCCGGGTTCGAAGCCTTCAGGAACTCGGCCACTTCGACGTCTTCCTTCTTGACCTTGTTGATATCGATCTGCTCGATGTGAACGAGGCGCAGCAGGGCCTGCACGGGACGCGGAATGTTGCGGCCGCTCTCGTAGCGCGATCCCCCACTTTGGGTAACGCCGATCTTCGACCAGAACTGCGACTGGTTCAGACCGAGTTTGCGGCGAATCTCGCGAACATCAATGGTTTCAGTGCTTTTCATCTCTTGGGCCTCTGTTGTGAAGTCGGTTGTGCTATGAGGTTTAGCTGCGCCCGGAGGCGATCATACGACTTAAGTCATATGGTACCCAAAGTATAGATTACTATTCCGGACAAATACAACGGGAAAATCAAAAGTCCTAGGGTTAACCGCAATCCATAAGTGCCCAAGTTGGGTTTGAGGGAGGGGGTCACGTCGCTCAGCAAAGTCCACTCGCTTTCGCTAGAATTGCGTGTTTTATCCACGGCTATTTGGATACGACGATGGCACTGATAGTTCAGAAGTACGGCGGCACCTCCGTTGGCAATCCGGAACGCATCAAGAACGTCGCCCGCAAGGTCGCGAAGTTCCAGGCGGCCGGCCATCAGGTGGTGGTGGTGGTGTCCGCGATGAGCGGCGAAACCAACCGCCTGATCGCGCTCGCGAAGGACGTGGCGAGCAATCCCGATCCGCGCGAACTGGACGTGGTCGTATCGACCGGCGAACAGGTCACCATCGGCCTGCTGTGCATGGCGCTGCAGGACATCGGCGTCAAGGCGAAGAGCTACACCGGCGGCCAGGTGCGCATCCTCACCGACAGCGCGCATACGAAGGCGCGCATCCTCAACATCGACGAGGCGCCGATCAAGAAGGACCTCGACGAAGGCAATATCGTCGTCGTCGCCGGCTTCCAGGGGGTGGACGAGCACGGCGCCATCACCACCCTCGGCCGCGGCGGCTCCGATACCACCGGCGTTGCGCTGGCTGCCGCGCTGAAGGCCGACGAGTGCCAGATCTATACCGATGTCGACGGTGTGTACACCACCGACCCGCGCGTCGTGCCCGAAGCGCGCAAGCTCGACAAGATCACCTTCGAGGAGATGCTCGAGCTCGCCAGCCTCGGCTCCAAGGTGCTGCAGATTCGCTCGGTGGAATTCGCGGGCAAGTACAAGGTCAAGTTGCGCGTCCTCTCCAGCTTCCAGGAGGAAGGCGAGGGCACGCTCATCACTGTTGAGGAAGAGCAGAACATGGAACAACCCGTCATCTCCGGTATCGCCTTCAACCGCGACGAAGCCAAGCTCACGGTGCTCGGCGTGCCCGACAAGCCGGGTATCGCGTACCAGATCCTCGGTCCGGTCGCCGATGCCAACATCGAAGTCGACATGATCATCCAGAACGTGAGCAAGGACGGCACGACCGACTTCTCGTTCACCGTCGCCCGCGGCGAACTCGACAAGGCCGTGAAGGTTCTCGAGGCCGTCAAGGAGCATATCGGAGCCCGCTCCATCGTCACCGACCGGACCATGGCCAAGGTTTCCATCGTTGGCGTCGGCATGCGTTCGCACGCCGGTGTCGCCTCGCAGATGTTCCGCACGCTCGCGGAAGAGGGCATCAACATCCAGATGATCTCGACGTCCGAAATCAAGATCTCGGTCGCGATCGAGGAGAAGTACCTCGAGCTGGCCGTGCGCGTGCTGCACAAGGCCTTCGGCCTCGACGTCGCTGCATAATTAAGTTTGACCGGCAGGCCCGGAGTCGCTATGATGTCGGGCTCAAAGGTTGGAGAGTTGGCCGAGAGGTCGAAGGCACTCCCCTGCTAAGGGAGCATACGGGCTAAAACTCGTATCGAGGGTTCGAATCCCTCACTCTCCGCCAGCCATACAGAAAAAGCCGCCGATTCCTGGCGGCTTTTTTCTTTTGTGTGCGGGGCGGGGATGCCAGCCGAAACACACCGGACTCGGGGCGTGTTGAATAATCCCGGATCATTGCGTCGTCGGGAAGGGCTGCGCGGCCAAGGGGGCGTGCTATCGGAAAGGGACTGGGTGGAAATGAGCGTGAAAAATGTGCTGTTCCTGGTGGCGTGCGCCGCGATGCTCGGCGGATGTGCGGTGTTTGCCGTTGCCGATGCGGCTGTCACGGTGGTGGCGACAACGGTCAAGGTGGGCGCCAAGGTCGTGGGCGCCGGTGTCGATGCCGTGATTCCGGATGACGATGATGAGGACGCGAAGAAGGAGTAGTCGCGTCCGGTGCGAGGTGGGCGGGTGTCGGCGGTTTCGCAGTATCCATCCTTGAGGATGAAAAAACGGGCCCCGCGGGGCCCGTTCCATTTGCTGCTGGCTGAATCGCGCAATCAGCCCTGCTTGGCGGCGCTCTTGTAGTTGAGCTTTTCCTTGATACGAGCGGACTTGCCCGAGCGCTCGCGCAGGTAGTAGAGCTTGGCACGACGCACGTCACCGCGGCGCTTGACTTCGATGCTGTCGACCAGCGGGGAGTAGGTCTGGAACGTACGCTCCACGCCTTCGCCCGACGAAATCTTGCGCACGATGAAGTTGGAGTTCAGGCCACGGTTGCGCTTGGCGATCACCACGCCTTCGTAGGCCTGCAGACGCTCGCGCGAGCCTTCCTTGACCTTCACCTGCACCACCACGGTGTCGCCGGGGGCGAACTCGGGGATGGTCTTGTTCAGGCGGGCGATTTCTTCCTGTTCGAGCTGCTGAATCAGGTTCATTGTGCGACTCCTGTCGATTCAATGGCACTTGGCCTTGCGGCAGAGCAGGCCATGCCTGATGCGCGCGGTTTGTATGCGGGCTTCAGGCTTCGCCTTCGGCCCCTGCTTGCTCCTGCCTGAGTTCCTCAAGCAGTGACAATTCTTCCTTGCTCAGTCTGCGCCCTTCCAGCAGGTCCGGGCGTCGGCGCGAGGTCGTGCCCAGCGCCTGCTTCAGCCGCCAGCGACGGATCGCTGCGTGGTTGCCGGAGAGCAGCACCGCCGGCACCGGCTCGCCTTCGTAGATCTCGGGCCGCGTGTAGTGCGGGCAATCCAGCAGCCCGTTCACGAACGAGTCCTCGATCGCCGATACGGCGTCGTTCAGCGCGCCCGGCAACTGGCGCACGATCGCGTCGAGCAGCACCATTGCCGGTAACTCGCCGCCCGACAGCACGAAGTCGCCGAGCGAAATTTCCTCGTCGACGCAGCGGTCTATGAGCCGCTGATCGACGCCTTCATAACGTCCGCACAGCAGGGTCAGTGCGGGCAGTTCCTTCAGTTCCAGCACCTTCGCGTGGTCCAGCGGCCGGCCTTGCGGCGACAGGTAGATCACGCGTCCAGCGGCGCCGTGCAGCGCCTGTTGCGCCGCTTTCGCGCGACCGATCGCCTTTTCCAGCGGCTCGGCCATCATCACCATTCCGGGGCCGCCGCCGTAGGGGCGGTCGTCCACGGTGCGGTGCGGATCGTCCACGAAATCCCGCGGGCTGTGGAAGGCGATGTCATAGAGACCGCGATCTAGTGCGCGCCGCGTGATGCCGCTGGCGGTCAGCGCCGCGAACATCTCGGGAAACAGGGTGATCACGTCGAAGCGCCTTGCGGCGGCTGGTGTGCTCACCCCGTCTTCACCAATCCTTTTGCCAGTCGACCCGGATCGTCCGGCTCGACAGGTCTACCTTCAGCACGTAGGCGGCGACGAAGGGGATCAGTCGTTCCTCCTCGCCGTCGCGGACCTGCAGTACATCGTGGGCACCCGTGGACATCAGGGCTTCGACCGTGCCGAGCGATTCGTTCGACTGGTTGATGACCGCAAGGCCCACCAGGTCGCCCCAGTAGTATTCGTCTTCGTCGGTGCCGGGCATCGCCTCGCGTGGCGCGGCGATGTAGCGTCCTTGCAGCGCCTCCGCGCCATTGCGATCCGTCACGCCTTCGAACGAGGCGATGAGGCCTGCGCCATGCTCGCGGAAGCCGGCGAGTTTCAGCGGCTGCCATGCCTCATCGGGAGCTTCGGCCTTGTCGGCCAGCCACCATTGGGGCATTTCGCGCCAGGCGAGCGGGTCGTCCCCGAAGGGATGCACCTTGACCCAGCCCTTGACGCCAAAAGGGGCGACAATGCGCCCCAGTACCATCATGACTGCAAAGAATCCGGCAGGATCAGGCGGCGGCTTTCGCGGCCTGCTTGGCCAGGCGCTCGACCGTCGGCGACAGCTGGGCGCCGTTCTGCTTCCAGTAGGCCAGACGCTCGGCGTTGATCACGAGACCCTTTTCGGACTCGGCTGCCATCGGGTTGTAGAAGCCAACGCGCTCGATGAAGCGGCCATCGCGACGGTTGCGCGAGTCGGCGGCGACGATGTTGTAGAACGGGCGCTTCTTGGCGCCACCACGGGCAAGGCGAATGACGACCATTGGGGTGTCCTGATGAGTGGATGCGAAAAGCAGGCGATTGTAAGGCAAGCGAGCGAGGGAGACAAGTGCGGATAAGGATTTGTCTGGGGAAAGGGGAGGGCCGATCCCCGCGCAAGGTCCGCGGGCTGCGGGGCTCCGCTCAAAAGCGTGATTCTTGAATAGAATGGGAGGACGTCTCAAAGCGGAAATTTTCCCCGATGCCTGCATCCGATCCGGTTCCCGAACAGTTGGCTCCCGTGCTGGAGTGGCTGGCGAGCGAGCCGGCCGACGATCCGCGCGCGGAGCTGAACGCCTTGCGGGGGCATCTTGGGGGGCTGCCGGAAGCCGCTGTCGGGCAGTGCATCGAGGAGTTCGAGGCGAGGGTCCTGGACGTGTGCGGCCGCCTGAAGTCGCGTCTTCTCAATGCCGCATTGCCCCTTTCGCATGAACTGCACGCGGTCGCGGGGGAGCTCGTCGAGGCTCTGCTCGAGGTCGCCGGAAAGCTCGGGGAGATGGCTGCCGCGACACGCGAGCGGTGGCGTCCTGCGCGCCGTGGTGATGCGTTGGCGATGACGGGGCGTGCCTTGAGCCTGGTGCATGAGGCCTTCGTCGTCGCCGCGATGGGCGGCGGAGTTACGCCGCCCGGTCTGTGGCTCGCCGCGTATGGCATCGTCGCAGCGGGAGGCGGCTTCGGCGCGCTGGTGTCGGCGAGGCCAGAGACGGCCGCCGCCGATGCCCTGCGTGTATTGAAGCGCCTGCTCGCGCTGGCGGTGCTGCAACCCGAGAGCCTGACGGCGCGCGAGCTGGTGTGGGCGAACGATTATCTCGAAGGGATTGCGGACGAGGGGGCGTTGTCGACGGAATCCTTGCAGCCTGCGGCGGCGTCCTTCTGGATCGATCCGGGCGAGGATCTGCCGCCGATTGCGACGATCCGCAGTGCGGCGCCGGCGGCCGAGGGGCTGGTGTATTTCTCCGCTTTCGCGGTGTCGCGCGCGCTTTCGGGGCAGCTCGACTGGCTCAAGGAGCGCATGGCGGAGGCCGAGACCGTGGGCCTGGAACTCGACGGCGAGTTGCTCGAACCGGATGCATCCGGGTTGCCGGTGGGGCTGACGCCGGTTGAGATGGTTTCGCTGCTGCAGCGCATGCGGGATCGTTGGGCGCTGCCGCCGAATCGTGGCCAGTCGCGCCGCGCATACCGGTATTCGGTGCAGGTGTGTGTGGGCCTGCGCGCGGTCTGGGAGGCTGCACGCTCGGATGGGGCGACGGAACGCATCTCCGAGTGGATGGTGTACAACGAGAGCCCCGGCGGCTATGCGCTGATGTCCGTCGAGGGCGTGACGGGCAGCCTGAGCGCCGGGATGGCCGTCGCGCTGCGGCGGGATGCGGGACACCCCTGGGCGGTGTGCATCGTGCGCTGGATCCGCAGCGACAGCCCCGGGCAGGTGGAACTGGGCCTGCAGGTGGTGGCGCAGACTTGCACGCCGGTGACGATCGGCTTCCGCGGCGCCGAGGTGAGTTCCACGACGCACGCCCTCATCCTGCCGCCGCTGCCCGCGCTGCGCCGCAATCAGGCGATCCTCGCACCGGCGGGAACGTATGCGTCGCGGCGCTTCGTGCTGGTGCACGAGGGCGAACATCTCTATGTGGCACAGGCCCGTGTGCTCAGCCTCGACATGCAGACGGCGAACGTCGAGCTGTTCCAGTACGAGGTCGATCCTTACCCGATCTAGTGGTCTGCTTCGCAAATGCCGTGACACGAAAGCGCGTCTTGCGACCCGTGGCGGCGTTGCTCATCCTCGCAATAGCTACTGCTATTGCTCCGGTTCGCGCCTTGCCACAGCTCGCAATCCATCGCTTTCGTCCAGTCCCTTGATTTACGAAGCAGACCACTAGGTGCTCTGCTGCGTGGCCAGCGCCGCGATCGAGATGTCGGCGGCGCGGAGCGCGTTCTCGATGCGTTCGGCCGTGTCGCGCGACAGGTCGTTGCGGCCGGCCTTGCGCCAGCCCGTCGGCGACAGCGCTAGGCGGCAGATGACATCGGCGAACCCGATGCTGGCGGCGTCGCGGGTGAGCAGCCAGTTGCCGTCCTCGGTGCGCGCGACCCAGCCGGCTTCGCACAGGTCGCCGAGCAGGCTTTCCCCTTCGTCGCCGTTGAGACGGGCTGCCTGGATCAGCGGCTCGAAGGCGACGGTGCGGCCTTCGGCCTGCGCGCGCGCGAGCATCGTCAATACTGTGGTTGCGGCCCACGCGCGGTCGCCGGCGAAGGGCGCGAGGACGCGCGTGCGTTCGAAAAATCCGGGCAGCGATGCGCTCAGGATCGCTCCGAGCAGGATCACGACCCAGGACAGGTAGAGCCACAGGAGGAAGATCGGTACGGTCGCGAAGGTGCCGTAGATCAGGGTGTAGGTCGGGATGCGCGTGAGGAAGAGGGCGAACAGCTGCTGCATCAGCAGGAAGGCGAGCGCCGCGGTGGTGCCGCCGGCAAGCGCATGGCTCGGGCGTACCTTGTGGTTGGGCACGGCGAAATACAGGAAGGTGAACACGACGCACAGCAGCGCCGCCGACACCAGCGTCGAGAAGGCTTCGACGACCCACGATCCCTTCCCGGCCAGCGCGACGGAGCTGGCGACGAGGTGGCCGGTGGCGAGCGCGCTGGCGCCGAGCGCGACCGGGCCCAGCGTGAGCGTGGACCAATGCACGGTCAGGCGCGTGAGCAGCGGACGCGGGCGGCGTACGCCCCAGATCTGGTTGAACACGCGGTCTATCGTCATCAGCAGCATCAGCGCGGTGACGACCAGCGCGGCGGTGCCGATCAGCGTGAGCTTGGCGGCTTTCTGCGAGAACTGGAAGGCGTAGGTGGCGATGATCTTGCCGGCACGGTCCGGCAGGAGGTTTTCCAGCAGGAATATCTTGAGCGAGGCGCCGAGCTCGGAAAAGGCCGGGAAGTTGCTGAAGAGCGCGATTACGACGGTGACCAGGGGCACGAGGGCGAGCAGCGTCGTAAAGGCGAGGCTGCCGGCAACCTGGGGGCAGCGGGTGGCGACGAAGCGCTGCGCGAGGAGGCGCAGGAAATCGCGTGCGGGATGCAGGGGCATGACGGACATGCGGTGAATGGATGGGATGATGCCGGGCCGGTGCCGGAGGGGCGGCTATAATGCCGCAATTCGATCCAGACCGTTCAGATGAAAGAGATTCTCGTACTGTATTACAGCCATCGCGGCTCGGTGAGGGCGCTTGCCGAACAGGTCGCGCTGGGAATCCATCTGGTGCCGGGCGCGGCGGCGCGGGTGCGTACCGTGCCGAAGGTGTCGACGGTGTGCGAGGCGGTCGAGGACGAGATTCCTGCGTCGGGGCCACCCTACGTCGAGGTGCGCGACCTCGAGGAATGCATCGGGCTGGCGATCGGCAGTCCGACGCGCTTCGGCAACATGGCGGCGCCGATGAAGTACTTTCTCGACGGGCTCGCGGGGCCGTGGGTGAATGGCACGCTCGTCGGCAAGCCGGCGTCGGTGTTCACGTCGACGGCGAGCCAGCACGGGGGGCAGGAGACGACGCTGCTGTCGATGATGCTGCCGCTGTTGCACCACGGCATGCTCGTCATGGGCCTGCCCTACACGGAGGCGGCCCTCAATCGCACGCGCACCGGCGGCACGCCGTATGGGGCGAGCCACGTTGCGGGGGCGGACGGCAATCCCGGGTTGAGCGCCGATGAGATCGGGCTCGCGATCGCGCAGGGGCGTCGGCTCGCCGAAACTGCACTGACGCTGGCGGCGGGGCGGGCATGAACGCGCGCACCCTGAACCTCGCGGCGACGGTGCTGCTCGTCGCTCTGATCGCGCTGTGCGTGCTGTGGGAGGCGTGGCTTGCGCCGCTGCGGCCGGGCGGCTCGTGGATGATCCTGAAGGCGCTGCCGCTGATGGCGGCCTTCCCGGGCGTGCTGAAGGGGCGGCGCTACACGTGCCAGTGGCTGTCGATGCTGGTGCTGCTGTACTTGGTCGAAGGCGTGGTGCGGGCGACGGACGCGGGGCTCGCCGGGATGCTCGCGGTCGCCGAAGCGGTGCTGGCGGCGCTGCTCTTTGCCTGCGCGGTATGGTACGCGCGGGTGTCCGCACCCTCGCGGCAGGGGGGCGCGTCGGCCTGAGCCGGCGGGATGCGGCTGCGGTGCATGGGCGCGGGGCGCTTGCCCGTGCCCACGCATCGGGTCAGAGCTGCGGGTTCAGTTTCTCGAACTTGCCGTGCAGCTTGTTGAGCGCGTTGAGGTAGGCCTTCGCCGAGGCAACGATGATGTCGGTATCGGCGCCCTGGCCGTTCACGACCTTGCCGTCCTGCGACAGGCGCACGGTCACTTCGCCCTGTGCGTCGGTGCCGGTGGTGATCGCGTTCACCGAGTACAGCAGCAGTTCGGTGCCGCTCTTGGCGACTGCTTCGATGGCCTTGAAGGCGGCATCCACGGGGCCGGACCCTTGGGCGCTGGTGCGCGTCTCCTTGCCGCCGACGGCGATCGTGAGTTCGGCTTGGGGCGTCTCGCCGGTCTCCGAGTGGAAGCGTGAGGCGAGCAGGCGGAAGTGCTCGTGTTCGGGCGTGACGCCTTCGTCGCTCATCAGTGCGTGGAGGTCCTCGTCGAAGATCTCGTGCTTCTTGTCGGCGAGTTCCTTGAAGCGCGCAAAGGCGTGGTTGAGCTGGTCCTCGGACGACACGACGATGCCGATCTCCTGCAGGCGGCTGCGGAAGGCGTTGCGGCCCGAGTGCTTGCCGAGGACGAGCTTGTTGGCGCCCCAGCCGACATCCTCGGCGCGCATGATCTCGTAGGTCTCGCGGTGCTTGAGCACGCCGTCCTGGTGGATGCCGGATTCGTGCGAGAAGGCGTTGGCGCCGACGATGGCCTTGTTGGGCTGCACCGGGAAGCCGGTGACGCCGGACACGAGTTTCGACGCGGGCACTATCTGCGTGGTATCGATGCGCGTGTCGCAGGCGAAGACGTCCTGGCGGGTGCGCACGGCCATGACGATCTCCTCGAGCGCGGCGTTGCCGGCCCGTTCGCCCAGCCCGTTGATCGTGCACTCGACCTGGCGTGCGCCTGCCAGGACCGCGGCGAGCGAGTTGGCGACCGCGAGGCCGAGGTCGTTGTGGCAATGCACGGACCAGATCACCTTGTCGGAGTTGGGTACGCGCTCGATCAGGGTGCGGATGGTGTTCGCATACTGGCTGGGCACGTTGTAGCCCACCGTGTCGGGCACGTTGATCGTCTTCGCACCGGCGTCGATGACCGCGGTGAAGATGCGCACGAGGAAGTCGATCTCCGAGCGGCCTGCGTCCTCGGCCGAGAACTCGATGTCGTCGGTGTATTCCTTCGCCCAGCCGATCGCCTTCACCGCCTGTTCGACGACCTGGTCCGGCGTCATGCGCAGCTTCTTCTCCATGTGGATCGGGCTGGTCGCGATGAAGGTGTGGATGCGCCCGCGTGCGGCCGGGCGGATCGCCTCGCCCGAACGCCGGATGTCGTTCTCGTTGGCGCGGGCCAGCGCGCACACGGTCGATTCCTTGATCGTCTCGGCGATCGCGCGGACCGACTCGAAGTCGCCGTTCGACGCCGCGGGGAAGCCCGCCTCGATCACGTCGACGCGCATGCGCTCGAGCTGGCGGGCGATGCGCAGCTTCTCTTCCTGCGTCATCGAGGCGCCGGGGCTCTGTTCGCCGTCGCGCAAGGTGGTATCGAAAATGATCAACTGGTCTTTCATCGTCGGCTCCTGCTGGGATGTTGGAATACCGGATATGACAAGCGGCCTGCGTCGGGACGCGGGCGGAAGTTTGACAACACGAGGGGATGGGGTCTGATTTAGCGCGCGGGGCGCAGCAGCGGGCCGGGCAGCAGCAGGTCCGCCGGGAGAAGGCGTCGCGACAGGAGGAGGTGGCCGCTGACGGAGTTCATGCGTACGACTATAAACCGCGGATTTGGCCGAAGGCAAGGACGGAGCGGCGCCGCGCCGGATATGGGGGCGATTGCCGCCGACTACGGCGCGTAGCCGCGACGCACGCAGGCCGCACGGGCCGGAAAGCCCGAGCGGCCTGCGCAGGGTGGGGCGCGATGTTCGCCTAATCGTCGTCGTGGTGTCGGTCCTGCGCGTCGGCGGTCGCGCTCGGCTGCGGCAGCCATGCGTCGGCCGCGCCGCTCTGGTAGGCCCACCAGAAGCCCAGTACGGCGACGAGGAGGGCCGTGCCGACGACGCGGTGCGCGTGGCGGATGCCTTGCGCCGGCGCGCCGGGCTTGTTTCCGGTGAACATCGCGCGGACGAGATTCTCGCGGTGCAGCAGGCTGCTGACGACGACGCCCGCTATATGTACCAGGACGATGGCGAGCATGGTGCTGGCCGCGCCTTCGTGCAGTTCCTCGAGCCACTCGCCGCCGATGTCCTGGTAGGTCGCAAAGCCGCTCAGGGCGATCAGCGCCCCCAGGCCCAGCATCGCGAAGATCGCGACCGCGCCGGCGGGGTTGTGGCCGAGGTAGTGCCGAGGCTTCATCGCGAGGAGCGATTTCAGGTAGGAAACGAGTTCGCGCGGCGGGAAGACGAAGCTCGCGAAACGCGCGTAGCGGGTGCCGACCAGTCCCCACAGGACTCGGAACACGGCGAGCCCGGCGAAGGTGTAGCCGAGCATGACATGCAGGTCGCGCAGGCGCTCCGAGTCGGACGTCAGCCAGGCGCCGGCGAAGCACAGCGCGAAGCTCCAGTGGAAGATGCGTGTCGGGAGGTCCCACACGCGCACGGTGGTGGCCGCTTCGGCGGCGCGGGACGCCCCGCCGGCGGCGCTGGGGGTGGTGATGCTGGTGTTCATGAGCGTGCTCCGTTCCTGGGGATGCGGATGTCGCGTTCGCTGTAGTCGCCCTCGGCCGCGTTGCGGTGGCAGGCGGCACAGTTGGCGGCGCTCTTGACGGCCTCGCTGCGGAAGATGCCCGGCGTGATGCCGTCGTGGCCGTCGCGGTGCTCCTTGCGGAACCAGGGGGTATCGCTGATGCGCAGCTGCGGGCGCCCGTCGCTGCCCGAGGTGTCGCGCCGCGCGGCGTTGGCGACGAGGAATTTCGTGATCACGGCCGAGGTCTCGGCATCGAGGCTGGCGTCGGAGCCGAAGTGCTTGTCGAGCCCGGCCATCATCGCGCGCCACGAGCCGGCGCCCAGCAGCGCGGGCGGGAAGGCGATGTGGCAGCTGCCGCATTCGCTGCGATATTCGGGGTGATTGATGTTCATGCGCTTGTTCTCGTCGTCGTCGGCGAGCGCGAGGCCGGCTGCGCCGGCGGCGACGACAAGGGCGAGGGCGCGCAGGGCGCGGGTGGGGAAGGTGGCGGTCATGTCATGGTGCTCCGTGTGGGTCAGCGGGGGGAATTCATCAGCCAGGCGACGACGTCGGCCTTCTCCGCGGGCGTGCAGACGCGACCGAGCACGTCCTTGCAGTTGCGCCCGAACCACTTCTCGACCGAGCGGGTGCTCGCGAGGCGCTCGGGATTGGCTGCCGGCGCCATCGGCTCGATCGCCTTGCCGGTGTTGGCGTGCTTGCCGCGTGCCGCGGGATTCTTCGTGTGGCAGGTGGAGCAGCTCCACTCGCCGCCGTGCGTGGTGGTGAAGAACTTTTCGCCGCGTTCGGCCGAAGCGCTGAAGCCGGGGGCGGATTGCCGCGCTTCGTTCTGGTAGCGGGCGAGGAAGTCGGCGGGGGTCTCCGCGGCGCGGGCGACTCCGCCTGCGAGCACTGCGGTGCCGGCGAGGAGGATCCACAGGGTGTGGCGTTTCATGTTTGCTCCTTCTGCTGATGGTGGAACAATGTCCTTGGAATCGGATCGCCGGAGTGTCCGCTCCGGTTTCGGAACGTACTTTGCGCGGCGCAGCCTGAACGCAAGGTGAAGGCGGCGTTCAGCCGCCGTTCAGTCCGGGGGCCGTACAAGGGATGCCGGAGGGCGGCGCGCACGGTGCACGCCGCAGGAAAGGGAGGAGTCGATGCGCACGCTGGTGACATCGGGTGTCGTGGGGATGGTGGTCGCGGCCTTGTCGATCTTGCCGGCTGCGGCCGGCGGGGACGACCACGATCACGACCGCGCGCGTGCGGCGCTGGAACGCGGGGAAGTGCTACCGCTGCGCACGATCCTCGACAAGGTGGAGCGAGAACATCCAGGCAAGGTCGTCGATGTCGAGCTCGAACGCGAGCACGGGCGCTGGATCTACGAGATTCGCCTGCTGCGCGGCGGCGGCGCGCTCGTGCGGCTGGACGTCGATGCGCGCGACGGCACCGTGCTCGGCATTCGTGCGCGCGGCGACAAGGGAGGGAAGCGCTGATGCACATCCTGGTCGTGGAAGACGAGCCGACGCTCGCGGCGCAGCTGTCGCTGGCCTTGCGCGAGGCGGGCTACGCGGTCGATTGCGCCGGGAACGGGCGCGATGCGCATTTCGTCGGCGAGGTCGAATCGCTCGATGCGGTGGTGCTGGACCTCGGCCTGCCGCAGATGGACGGGCTGACGGTGCTGAAGAAGTGGCGTGCGGCGGGGCGGACGATGCCGGTGCTGATCCTGACTGCGCGCGACAACTGGCACGAGAAGGTGGCCGGCATCGATGCCGGCGCCGACGATTACCTGACCAAGCCCTTCCACATGGAAGAGCTGCTCGCCCGCGTGCGCGCGCTGATCCGGCGCAGCGCGGGGCACGCGAGCCCGGAGCTGCGTTGCGGGCCGGTGCTGCTCGACACGCGCGGCGGGCGGGTCACCGTCGACGGGCAGGCCGTGACGCTGACCAGTCACGAGCTGCGGGTGCTGAGCTATCTCATGCACCGCAAGGGTGAGGTGGTCTCGCGCGCCGAGCTGACCGAGCATATCTACGCACAGGACTTCGAGCGCGATTCGAACACCATCGAGGTCTTCGTCGGGCGTCTGCGCAAGAAGCTGCCGGCGGGCCTGATCGAGACCGTGCGCGGCCTGGGATACCGCCTCGCATGTCCGGAATGAGCGTGCGCGGCTCGCTGCGTGCGCGGCTGCTGGCCGGCAGCGTGGTATGGATCCTGGGGGCGTTGACGATCACCGGGTGCGTGCTCGGCGATCTCTTCCGCCGCCACGTCGAGGATCGCTTTCAGGCCGAACTGCGCATCCACCTCGACCAGCTCACCGCGAGCATCGAACTCGCCCCCGAGGCGGGGCCGCGGCTGCGCACCGAGCTGAGCGACCCGCGCCTGCGCAAGCCGCTTTCGGGTTTCTACTGGCAGGTGGACCGCGAGGGCGCGGAGACGGCGCGCGGCGTGCTCCGCTCGCGCTCGTTGTGGGATGCGACGCTCGCCGTGCCGTCGGACGGTCCGCGCGACGGCGAGGTGCATGTGCACCGCATCGAAGGGCCCGATCGCGAACGCCTGGTGATGATGGAGCGCATCGTGCGGCCGGAGGAGGCTGCGGGGCAGCCCCTGCGACTGATCGTCGCCGCCGACGAACGCGGTATGACGAACCCGGTGCGCGAATTCGTCGGGCTTCTCGTCACCGCGCTGGGTGTGCTCGCGGCCGGGGTGATCGCCGCGGTGCTGCTGCAGGTGTCGGTGGGGCTCGCTCCCCTGAAGCGCCTGCGCGAGCAACTCGCCGAGGTGCGCGACGGTCGCAGCCGGCGCCTGGAAGGGATCTTTCCGAACGAGGTCCGGCCGCTCGTCGACGAACTCAACGCGGTGCTGCAGCACGATGCCGAGGTCGTCGAGCGCGCCCGCACGCAGGCCGGCAATCTGGCGCACGCGATCAAGACGCCGCTCGCTGTGCTCGGCAATGCGGCGCTGCGCGAGGAAGGGCCCCTCGCGCGCCTCGTGGCCGAGCAGGTCGCGACGGCTCAGCGCCAGGTCGATTACCACCTCGCGCGTGCGCGAGCTGCGGCGGCGACCCAGGTCCCCGGCTTGCGCAGCGCGCTGCGGCCGGCCGTTGAGGGGCTGGTGCGCGTGATGCAGCGTGTGCATGCGGAACGGAATCTGCACATTGCAATCGAACCGATTTCCGGCGATGCGGCCTTCCGTGGCGAGGAGCAGGACCTGCAGGAGATGCTTGGCAACCTCATCGACAATGCGTGCAAGTGGGCACGCGCGTCGGTCGGCGTGAGTGCGACGGTGCGCGTCGGCGAACTCGTCGTCACCGTCGACGACGACGGTCCCGGCCTGCCGCCGGAGGCGCGCGAGGCCGTATTCACACGTGGCATGCGCGCCGACGAGGCGGTGCCCGGATCGGGATTGGGGCTCGGCATCGTGCGCGACCTGGCCCAGCTCTACGGCGGGCGCATCGAGCTGGACCAGGCGCCGGCCGGGGGGCTGCGCGCCACGCTATTCCTGCCCGCCGCTTGAGATCGTCCGGTCAGCCCCCAACTGAAACCCTATTGTTGCAGCGAGAAGAGAAACGATGACTCCCGAACAGAACCGCTCCCTGATCACCGTCTGCCTCATGGCGGCCTTCGCCGACGGCCACAACGACCCGCGCGAGCGCGAGCATGTGCGGCGCACCGCCGAGTCGCTGTCGGCCGGTACCGGCCTTGACGTCATGTCGCTGTACCAGGACGTCCTGCTCAAGCGCGTGACACTCGAGCAGGCCGCTGCCGGACTGGATACGCCCGAGATGCGCCAGCTCGCCTTCGAGATGGCGGTCGGCGTGTGCGATGCCGACGGCGTGCACAATGCCGGCGAGACGGCCTTCCTCGAGCGCCTCGGCGCCCTTCTGCAGCTCGGGCGCAGCGACGCGGACGCGATCGTGAACCAGGCCGACGCGCTCGCCGGAGCGCCGGTCGACAAGCCCTTGCCGGAGCTGGCTTCAGCCCCGATGCCGGCCGGGCCCGATCAGGCCGAGCTGGACAAGATGATCCTCAATGCCGCGATCCTCAACGGTGCGCTCGAACTGCTGCCCGAGTCGCTCGCGTCGATGGCGATCATTCCGCTGCAGACCCGTCTCGTGTATCGCGTCGGCAAGGCCCACGGCTTCGAGCTCGACCGCGGCCACATCACCGACTTCCTCGCGACCGTCGGCGTCGGCCTGACCTCGCAATATGTCGAGCAGTTCGGCCGCAAGCTCGTCGGCGGCCTGCTGGGCAAGGTGCTAGGCAAGGTCGGCCGCACGATAGGCAGCGAGGCGACCGGGTCGGCGTTCTCCTTCGCGACGACGTATGCGCTGGGGCACGTCGCGAAGCGCTACTACGCGGACGGCCGGCGTCTGGACGGGACCGCCCTGAAGTCCGCCTTCGGCCAGCTCTTCGACAACGCCAAGGGATTGCAGCAGCGCTACGCACCCGAAATCGCCGAGCGTGCCCGCACGCTGGACCTGAAGAAGCTCACCTCCGAGCTCACGCGCTGAACGGCAGCCGGGCCGCCGCCGCGGCCCGGCTCCACATCAGGCGGAGCGCAGCTCCACCCGGAATTCGCAACCGCAGCCCTCGCGCGGGGCCAGGGTGATCCGCCACCCCTGCCGGTCGCAGATGCGCTGCACCAGCGACAACCCGATGCCGATGCCGTCCCCGCGGGTGCTGCCGCCGCGCGCGAACGGACGGAACACCAGCGCCCGCTCCGCCTCGGGAATGCCGGCGCCGGAATCCAGCACCGAAAAGCCGCCATCTCGCAGCACCACGCGCACGAAGCCCTCGTCGGTATAGTGGATCGCGTTGCGCACGAGATTCGTCATCACCGCGCGCAGCAGGGGGGCCGGATAGATGCCGTCGTCGACGCTTTCGCTGACGAGGTCCAGCGCGAGGCCGCGCTGCGCCGCCTCCGGTTGCCAGCGATGCAGCTGCTCGGTCGCCACCGCGGCGAGCGAGGTGCCCGCGAGCTTCGTGCCGCGCTCTTGCGGCGCACGCGCGAGGCCGAGGAAGGTCTCCACCAGTTCCTGCATCTCGGCGCAGGCGCGGCCGACGCGTTCGACCTGCGCGCGCTGTTGCGGCGTGAGGCCCTGCGCCTCGAGCAGTTCGCACGAGCTGGCGATCACCATCAGCGGCGTGCGCAGCTCGTGGCTCACGTCGCTGGTGAAGAGCTGCTCGCGTTCGAGCGCCTCGCGCAGGCTCCCGAGCGTCTCGTCGAAGGCGGAGGCCAGCTTTCCGACTTCGTCCTCGGCATACTCGGCGGCGAGTGGCGGTGCGAGCGGAAGCAGTTGGTCGCGGTGCTGTACCTGTCCCGACAGGCGCACCACCGGCGAGATCACGGTGCGCGCGAGCGCCCGCCCGAGCAGGGCTGCGGCGAGGATGGAGATCACGACGCCCGCCGCGACCGCGACGAACAGCATCGTCTCGCGCCGCTCGAAGTCCTCCTGGTCGAGTACGAGGACATAGCGTTTGCCGTCCCGGTCGCGCACCTGCACGTGATAGGCCTCGTCGTCGTTCTCGATTTCATGCAGACCTTCGCGCAGCGGCGCGAGCCACGCAGGCAGCGAGGCACTCGCTCCGACCGGTGCGACATAGAGGTCCAGACCGGGTCCCAGCGCCGGAAACCGTCCCTCGTCCGATTCCTCGATGATGAAGTCGAGCTGGCGGTTCATCGCATCGCTCACCAAACGGGTTTCCACCGTGTTGATGGCGTTGACGACGATCAGCGCGAAGAGGCCGGCCACGACGGCGGCCATCAGCACGAAGGCTGCGACGATGCGCGAAGCGAGGCTCTGGGGTGCCGCCATGTCAGCCCTTTCGCTGTGTTGCGGTGCGCAGGGTTTCGCCCGTGCGTACCATCAGGCTGCGGCAAGCCGGTAGCCGACGCCGTGCACGGTATGCAGCAGCGGGTTGCCGAAGGGCTTGTCGATCTGCTGTCGCAGCGTGTGGATGTGGCTGCGCAGGCTGTCGCTGTCCGGGGGCGAATCGCCCCACAGCGCGCTCTCCAGCGCCTCGCGCCGGACCACGCCGGGGCTCTTCTGCATCAGCAGTTCGAGGAGCTTGAGGCCGATCGGGCCGACGTGCAGGGCCTGCCCCGCGCGCATGACCGCGAGCGTGTCGAGGTCGTACTCCAGGTCCGCGACGCTGAGCACGCGCCGGCCGCCGCCGCGGCTGCGCTTGAGGACGGCGGCAATGCGCGCCGCGAGCTCGGACAGGGCGAAGGGTTTGGTCAAATAATCGTCCGCGCCGGTGCGAAAGCCCTGCAGCCGGTCATCGAGCGTGTCGCGTGCGGTCAGCATGATCACGGGAACGTGGCTGCGCTCGCTGTCGCGCAGGCGCTGGCACAGCGTGAAGCCGTCCATGCCCGGTAGCATCACGTCGAGCACGATCAGGTCGTAGTGCTGGGTCGCGGCCAGATGCAGGCCGGTCAGCCCGTCCTGTGCGCAATCGACCTCGTAGCCCTTGAGCGCGAGGTAATCCGCGAGATTCGCAAGAATGTCGCGGTTGTCTTCCACCAGCAGTAGCCGCATGCGGATTCCAGTCTCCAGTCCGGGGCAGGGGGTGAGGCCCCCGTCATTATCCGCGGTGTCGACTGAATCGCGCCAGATTGGCCATGATCTCCATCATTGCCGAACGGATCGAGGTGATCGCCTCGTCCGCGCTGGCGAGCGGGCGATCGTCGCCGTCGGTCGCCTCGTTGCGCACGGCGCCGATCGCGTTGACCGGGAAGGTCACCTTGTAGTCGTTGCCAATGTAGGCGAGGCGGTTCCAGTCCGCCGCCACCGCGTAATCGCGGTGAAAATCCGGGGCGAGTAGGTCATGGCCCAGCGAGTAATCCTCGGCGGGATTCTGCACGCCGAGCAGCGGCATCAGGGTCGCGGGAAGGTCGAGGTGGCTGGTGATGCCGGCGACGACGCGCGGCGCCCGGCCGGGAACGCGGATGACCCCCGGCGTGCTCGTCTGGAAGCGGTTGAACTCGGCACTGTGCCCCCAACGGCTGACTTCCATGAATTCCTCGCCGTGGTCGCCGAGCACGATCACGATGGTGCGTTCGAGCAGGCCGCGCTTGCCGAGGTGATCGATCATGCGTCCGATCTGGCCGTCGACGTGATGCGCAGCGTTGATGTAGCGGTTCTTGATCTGCCCGATCTGCGCGCCGAAGTCCGCCGTCAGGTAGTTGAAGTCCTGCAGCACCGGGGTCGCGATCTCGGCCTCGGGCGGATAGTCGTAGTTCGCGTGCGTCGACTCGAAGAACATGTAGGTCATGAACGGCCGGGTCGGATCGCGCTTGTCGATGAAGTCGATCAGCGCATCAATGTTGCGCACGTCGCGCTGCCAGGCCGGTGCGCCGCCTTCCAGCGGATGCAGGTCTTCCGCCCGCATGTTGGCGAACACCGTCTTGTCGAAGGCCGGGTAGGTGAAGCGTTGGCTGGTGTTCAGGCTGAACTGGTAGTTCTGCTGCTGAAGCACGTCCATCAGCACCGGCGCCCGGCGTGCGGCCAGCATCGGGAACCAGTAGTTGCCGTACAGGCCGTAGAACATCGAGAACACGCCCATCTGCGTCATGTTGCCGCCGCTGAAGTGCTTCTCCAGGCGCACGGCGTCGTTCGAGAATGCCCACAGGCGTGGCATGATCTTGGGGTCGAGCATGTCGAAGCGGAGCGACTCCGCGACCAGCCACACGATGTTCAGGGGTTTCTCCGGCGCGACCACGCGCAGCGGCTGCTGCGGATAGCTCAGGCTCTCGTCGCGCACCTGCATGCTGCGCGCGCCGGCCTGATCCACCTTGACGCCCAGGTTCTGCGCGAAGTTGCGGAAGGTCAGCGGCTGGTACAGGGGAAAGTGCTCGCTGGCGAACAGGATAGGCTGGTAGTTCGACATCTCGCTGTAGCCGTAGGCGATGCGCTCGCCGGTGGTCAGCACGAAGAACAGCGCGATCGCCCACGCCCCGCGCAGCCTCCACCCGCCCGCGCTCGCGTTGCGCCGCATCACCCACACCCAGGCTGCCGCCTGCAGCGCGCACAGCGCGAGGACGATCGCGCCGGCGGTGATCTCGGTGCTGCGGCCGGCGCCGAGCGAGGCGATGCCGCCCGGCGTGAACACCAGGTTCACGACGAAGCCGTTGATGTGGAAGCCGTACATTTCATGGATCACGCGGTCGGCGAAGAGCAGCACCTGCGTGAGCCCGGTCAGCGCGATCATCGTTGCGCCCAGGATCGAGGGTCCGCGTCGAAAGGACTTCCGGGTGCCCAGCAGCCGGCGCAGTCCATGCCCGATGGCGACACCTGGCAGCAGGTACATGAAGGCGTAGGACAGCGTCGCCGCGAGCGTCCAACCGGCCACCGCGGGAGTCGCATAGTCACTCGCCCCCTGCTGCGAGAACAGCTGCGCCAGCGCCACCAGCCAGGTGATCAGGAAGTAGGCGTTGAGCTTGCGGCTTGTGGGCAGGGCGAAGGGCTGGGCGGACATGCAGGACTCCGGATGCGGGCAGGCGTGGATGCTCGCAGTCCGGCCGTCAAGCGGCGCTCAAGACCTGGTGAAGAATTCGTGAAAGCCCGGGAATCGGGCGCCCGGCAGGAGGCGGTGGCCGGGAGAGGGCGGACGCGCGCGCGTCCGCCATGCGTCGCCTATTTCGACGCGGAGTCCTCTTCGTCCGCGGCGTCGCCCGCAGCCTGCGGCGCAGGTGCGGCAGCACCCGTTCCTCCGCGCCGCTGCTTCATCCAGCGCATCGCATACACGACGTAGCCGGAGCCGGCGTAGACGAGGAAGAGTCCGAAGAGCACGCCCGGCGGGTAGCTCGACACCAGGGCGAACGCCATCACCAGCGCGATCA
Source organism: Aromatoleum evansii (assembly GCF_045689615.1). Lineage (NCBI taxonomy): Bacteria > Pseudomonadati > Pseudomonadota > Betaproteobacteria > Rhodocyclales > Rhodocyclaceae > Aromatoleum > Aromatoleum evansii. Next base: position 4,209,502 of record NZ_CP141259.1, on the reverse strand, counting down.
CGACGATGAAGGGCACGCTCTTGCGCAGGTTGATGTCCTTGCCGCTCCAGAACAGCACGTTGCTGACCATCGACACGCCGGCGAAGATCGTGAGCATCCCCGCAAGCCAGCGCACGTCCTGGCCGGCAAGACCCAGGTCGGTGACGACCCACACCAGGCCGGCCACCAGCGCGGCCGCAGCCGGGCTCGGCAGGCCCTGGAAGAAGCGCTTGTCGACGACGTCGATGTTGGTGTTGAAACGGGCCAGGCGCAGCGCCGCGCCCGCGCAGTAGATGAAGGCGGCGATCCAGCCGAACTTCCCGGTGTCCTTGAGCGCCCACTCATACACCACCAGTGCGGGGGCCGCGCCGAAGGACACCATGTCGGACAGCGAATCGTACTCGGCGCCGAAGGCGCTCTGCGTGCGCGTCAGGCGCGCGACGCGGCCATCCAGGCCGTCGAGCACCATCGCCACGAAGATCGCCACGGCCGCTACCTCGAAGCGTTGATTCATCGCCTGCACGATCGCGTAGAAGCCGGCGAACAGGGCGGCGGTGGTGAACAGGTTGGGCAGGATGTAGATGCCGCGGCGGCGTTTTTCGTTCGAGATCAGTGGCATGGAATATGACGTTCCTGCGCAGGGCCGGTGCGCGTGGTGGCCGGTTGCCGATTCTAACGCAGCGACGGGCGGCCGGGATGACCGCCCCGTCGGCGCTGCGCGATCAGGGAAGCTCGGCGAGGATGGTGCTGGAGGCCGAGACCTTGTCGCCGATCGTCACGCGCGCGCGCGTGCCCGGCGGCAGGTAGAGGTCGACGCGCGAACCGAAGCGGATGAAGCCGTAGCGCTGGCCGCGCGCCACCTTGGCGCCCGGTTCGACGTAGCACAGGATACGGCGGGCGACGAGGCCGGCGACCTGCACGCAGGTCACGTCCTGACCGTCGCGCGTCACCAGGTGCAGCGCGTTGCGTTCGTTCTCGACCGAGGCCTTGTCCAGCGCGGCGTTCACGAAGCGTCCGGCGTTGTACCAGCGCTGCTTGACTTCACCATCGACCGGGATGCGGTTCGAATGGACGTTGAAGACGTTCATGAACACGCTGATCTTCACGCAGTCGCGGTCGAGGTATGGGTCGCGCACCGGCTCGATCGCCACGATGCGGCCGTCGGCCGGCGACAGGACATCCTTGGCTCCTTGCGGGATCGGGCGCGGCGGGTCGCGGAAGAACTGCACGACGAACGCGAACACGATCCAGAAGGGCAGGGCCCAGCCGAAGCCTGCCGAGGTGTTGATCACCAGCGCGACGACCAGCGCGATCGCGATGAACGGCCAGCCTTCGCGAGCGAGGATGGGATGAGGATAGTTGCTGTTGGACATGGCGAATCCGATATGAAAAAGGCCGGGCCCGCGCGCACGGCGCAGCCCGGCCTGTTATGCCGATGCGGCTCAGTTCTTCGACTGGTCGACCAGCTTGTTCTTCTTGATCCAGGGCATCATGTCGCGCAGCTGGCCACCGACCTGCTCGATCGGGTGGGCTGCGTTCAGACGGCGACGCGCGGTCATCGACGGGTAGTTGGTCTTGCCTTCCTGGATGAACATCTTGGCGTACTCGCCGGTCTGGATGCGCTTCAGCGCGGCGCGCATGGCTTCGCGCGACTGTGCGTTGATGACTTCCGGGCCGGTCACGTACTCGCCGTACTCGGCGTTGTTCGAGATCGAGTAGTTCATGTTGGCGATGCCGCCCTCGTACATCAGGTCGACGATCAGCTTGAGCTCGTGCAGGCACTCGAAATAGGCCATCTCCGGCGCGTAACCGGCTTCGGTCAGCGTCTCGAAGCCCATCTTCACCAGCTCGACGGCGCCGCCGCACAGCACGGCCTGCTCGCCGAACAGGTCGGTTTCGGTCTCTTCACGGAAGTTGGTCTCGATCACGCCGCCCTTGGTGCCGCCGTTGGCCGCCGCGTACGACAGCGCGATGTCCTTGGCCTTGCCCGAACGGTCCTGATGGACGGCGATCAGCGAGGGCACGCCACCGCCCTTCAGGTACTCGGAGCGCACGGTGTGGCCGGGACCCTTGGGGGCGACCATGATCACGTCGAGGTCCTCGCGCGGCACCACCTGGTTGTAGTGCACATTGAAGCCGTGCGCGAAGGCGAGGGTCGCACCCTTCTTGATGTTCGGCTCGATGTCGTTGTAATACACGCCCGGGATGTTCTCGTCCGGCAGCAGGATCATGACGACGTCGGCGCCCTTGACGGCCTTGGCGACTTCCTCGACCTTCAGGCCGGCCGCTTCGGCCTTCTTCCACGAGGCGCCGTCCTTGCGCAGGCCGACGGTGACCTTGCAGCCCGAATCCTTCAGGTTCTGGGCGTGGGCGTGGCCCTGCGAGCCGTAGCCGATGATGCTGATCTTCTTGCCCTTGATGAGGGAGAGATCGGCGTCCTTGTCGTAATAGACTTTCATGCTTTTCCTTTTTGCTTTCGGTGGGGATGTCTTCCGGCGCCCGCCATGATAGCGGCGGGCATGCCGGTCGCAAACGCTTGGGTGCTTGTCCGGAAGGGGCGCGGGGCCGGGGTCAGACCTTCAGGATGCGGTCGCCGCGGCCGACGCCGCAGACGCCGGAGCGCACCGTTTCAAGGATCAGCGCCGGGTCGATGGCGCTGATGAAGGCATCGAGCTTCGACTGGTTGCCGGTCAGTTCGATGACGTAGGACGTGTCGGTGACGTCGATGATGCGCGCGCGGAAGATCTCCGCCATGCGCTTCATCTCCTCGCGGTCCTTGCCGGTTGCGCGGACCTTGGTGAGCATCAGCTCGCGCTCGATGTGCGCGGCCTCAGAGATATCGACGACCTTGACCACCTCGACGAGCTTGTTCAGCTGCTTGGTGATCTGCTCGATGATGTCGTCCGATCCGGTGGTGACGATAGTCATGCGCGACATCGAGGCATCCTCGGTCGGCGCGACGGTCAGGGATTCGATGTTGTAGCCGCGGGCGGAAAACAGGCCCGACACGCGCGACAGGGCGCCCGATTCGTTCTCGATCAGCAGGGAGATGACGTGTCTCATTTATTGTCTCTGGTCGATGCTTACAGGTCTTCGGCGGACAGGATCATCTCGGTGAGCCCCTTGCCGCCCTGAACCATGGGGTACACGTTTTCGGTCTGGTCGATCTGGAAGTCGAGGAACACCAGATCGTTCTTGCGTGCGAAGGCCTCGCGCAGCGCGCCCTCCACGTCCGACGGGCGCTCGACGCGCAGGCCGACGTGGCCGTAGGCTTCGGCGAGCTTGGCGAAGTCGGGCAGCGAATCCATGTAGGACTCGGAGTAGCGCTCGCCGTGGAAGAGCTGCTGCCACTGGCGCACCATGCCGAGGTAGCGGTTGTTCAGGTTGCAGATCTTGATCGGCAGGCGGAACTGCTTGCAGGTCGACAGCTCCTGGATGTTCATCTGGATCGAGGCTTCACCCGTCACGCATGCGATCTGCTTGTCCGGATTGGCGAGCTGGGCGCCCATCGCGTACGGCAGGCCCACACCCATCGTGCCGAGGCCGCCCGAGTTGAGCCAGCGGCGCGGCTTGTCGAAGCGGTAGTACTGGGATGCCCACATCTGGTGCTGGCCCACGTCGGAGGTCACGATGGCCTCGCCGCCGGTGACTTCCCACAGCTTCTGGATCACGAACTGCGGCTTGATGATCTCGTCCGAGTTCTTGTACTTCATGCACTCGCGGCTGCGCCATTCGTCGACCTGCTTCCACCACGAGCCGAGCGTCTCGGGGTTCGGGCGGGCGGCGTTGGCCTCGAGCTGGCGGATCATCTCCTCGAGCACTTCCTTGAGGTCGCCGACGATGGGCACGTCGACCTTCACGCGCTTCGAGATCGACGAAGGGTCGATGTCGACGTGGATGATCTTGCGCGGCTCTTCGGCGAAGTGGTCCGGGTTGCCGATCACGCGGTCATCGAAGCGGGCGCCGACGGCGAGCAGCACGTCGCTGTAGTGCATCGCCATGTTGGCTTCGTAGGTGCCGTGCATGCCGGGCATGCCGAGGTACTGGCGATCGCTCGCGGGGTAGCCGCCCAGGCCCATCAGCGTGTTGGTGATGGGGAAGCCCAGCATGCGCGTGAGCTTGGTGAGCTGCTCGGCCGCGTTCGCGAGCACCACGCCGCCGCCGGTGTAGATCATCGGGCGCTTGGCTTCGAGCAGCAGCTGCACGGCCTTGCGGATCTGGCCCTGGTGCCCCTTGATGACGGGGTTGTACGAGCGCATCGAGACCTCTTTCGGGTACTCGAACTCGCACTTGTGCATCGACACGTCCTTGGGAATGTCGACCAGCACCGGACCGGGGCGGCCCGTCTTCGCGAGGTAGAAGGCCTTCTTCATCGTCGCGGCGATGTCGCGCACGTCCTTGACGAGGAAGTTGTGCTTGACGCAGGGACGGGTGATGCCGACCGTGTCGACCTCCTGGAAGGCGTCCTGGCCGATCGCGGCGGTCGGGACCTGGCCGCTGATGATGACCATCGGGATCGAGTCGCAGTAGGCGGTGGCGATGCCGGTAACCGCGTTGGTCGCGCCCGGGCCCGAGGTCACCAGCGCGACACCGACGTTCTCGGTGCTGCGGGCGTAGCCGTCGGCGGCATGCACCGCGGCCTGCTCGTGGCGCACGAGGACGTGGCGCACCTTGTCCTGGTTGAACAGCGCGTCATAGATGTAGAGTACCGCGCCGCCCGGATAGCCGAAGACGTAATCGACCTTTTCTTCCTGCAGACACCTGATTACAATTTCCGCTCCAGTCAGCACCATCGCAAACTCGCTATTCTTACGTTCCGAAACGCTGAACGTTACCGGTCAGGCGCAGTTTGGTCAAGGCTGCTGCGGCATCGCACAATGGCCTGAATAACCGGTTTTCATAAGGATCCAGAACTGGCTAACCGGGCAGAACTCTCCGCCTTTCTCCAGGGTGTCGAAAAGCGCGCTTTCAAGCAGGCGGTGTATGCGCTGCGCAATGACGACGCGGCCCTGGATGCGGTGCAGGATGCGATGCTCAAGCTCTCGGTCAGCTATGGCGAGCGGCCTGCGAGCGAATATCCGATGCTGTTCCAGCGCATCCTGCAGAACGTCATCTATGACGCACTGCGGCGGCAGAAGGTGCGCAACACGTGGACGACGCTGCTGTCGTCCTTCGTCGGTGACGACGAGCAGGATAGCGACAACGATCCGCTCGACACCCTCGCAGGTGCGCCCGACGAGGCGAGGGCCGACACCCCGCACGGGCAATACGAGCGCACCCGCATGCTGGCAGCGATCGAGCGCGAGATCGAGCGCCTGCCGCCCCGTCAACGCGAAGCCTTCATCATGCGTTATTGGGAAGAAATGGACATTTCCGAGACTGCCGCCGCGATGGGCTGCTCGGAGGGGAGCGTGAAAACCCATTGTTCGCGCGCCACGCAGACGCTGGCGGCGGCCCTGAAAGCGAAGGGAATCGAGTTATGAACGAGGAGGCTTTTGCCCGCAAGGTCGCGGCTCAGCTTTCGGTCGCGGCGCGCGGCGTTGACGGCGACGTCGCGGACCGTCTGCGGCTCGCGCGCGAGCGTGCGCTTGCGGCGCACAGACCGGCGCTGCCAAGTGTCGGCGCACGGATCGCCAGTGCGCTGCGGCGGCTGTTCCCGCCCATGATGAGGCCGGCAGCGGTCGCCGCCGCGATCCTCGTCGCCGTGCTGGCGGGCGATTACTGGACGACCTGGCTGCGTGTGAACGAAATGGAGGAGGTCGATACGGCGCTGCTGATCGACGACCTGCCGATCGACGCCTATCTCGACTCGAATTTCAAGGCATGGCTGCAGGACGACTCGCAATCCTGATCCTTGCGGCCGCCCTGAGCGGTCCGGTCCTCGCGGTCGCGCCGATCGGCGCGCCCTCGTGGTCGGGGCTGACCGCTGCGCAGCGTTCGGTGCTCGCGCCGCTGTCGGACGACTGGAACGCAATGAGCGAAGTCCAGCGCCAGCGCTGGCTGGGGGTGGCCGACCGATATTCGCGTCTGACGCCCGAAGAGCAGGCGCGTATCAGTGCGCGCATGCGTGACTGGGCAAATCTGCGGCCCGACCAGCGCGAGCGCGCCCGCGATCAGTACCGCGCACTGCGCAGCATGCCGCGCGAGCGGCGCGAATCGCTGCAGGAGCAGTGGCAGCGCTACCGCAGCATCTCGCCCGAAGAGCGCCAGCTCAAGTCCGGCCCGCGCATCGTGCGCCCCCTTCAACGACCGCCCGTGCGCGGCAACAAGTAATGAAGAAAACAGTCTCCAGTCGCAACGCTCCGGATCCGTCACGCAAGCTTCAATCCCGTTCCGCACCCCAGGTGCAGGCGGTGGAACTGGCCGGCCTGCGCCGCCGGCTCGCCAGCCTGCTGTACGAGGCCCTGCTGCTGCTGGGCGTGCTCGCGCTGGTCTTCATGGTTCCGTATCTGTTGCTCGGCGTCTTCTTCGGCATCGCGCCGGCCGGGTGGGTTGCATGGCTGCACATCTACCTCGCCCTGGGGGCGTACTTCATCTGGTACTGGCGGCGCCGTGGCCAGACGCTCGCGATGCAGACCTGGAAGCTGCGCCTCGTCACCGCCGACGGTCACGCTCCCAGCGTGGCGACGGGCTGGCTGCGCTACACGCTGGCGTGGCCGTCGCTGCTGTGTTTCGGCCTGGGGCTCGCGTGGGCGCTGGTCGATCGCGATCGCCAGTTCCTGCACGACCGGCTTGCCGGCACGCGCATCGTCCTGCTGCCCTGAGGCGGGCGTCGCTCGGCGCGGGGGGCGTATACTCGCGGCTTGTCCCCATAGCGGCCGGACAACCGGAGAAAGAATGAAAAGCGAACACGCCCCGACCATCCAACGATCCGACTACACGCCCCTGGCGTGGAACATCGAAGACATCGAGCTGCATTTCGCGCTCGACCCCGTGGCAACCCTGGTGACGAGCCGGATGCGCTGCGTCCGTCGCGCGTCGCGGGCCGAGCCCCTGCGCCTGCTGGGCGAGGAGCTCGAGCTGGTGAGCGTGAGCATCGACGGTCGCCCGGCTGAAGACGGCCAGCTCAAGCGGGGCGAGGGCTGGCTGGAGATCGCGCTCGATGCCGACCGCGTGGAGATCGGCATCGTCACGCGCATCAATCCGCAGGCGAACACCGCGCTGTCGGGCCTGTATGTGTCGCGCGGCGGCTTCTTCACGCAGTGCGAGGCCGAGGGCTTCCGGCGCATCACTTATTTCCCGGACCGCCCCGATGCGATGACATGCTTCACGGTGACGCTGGACGCGGACGCGGCCGAATATCCGGTGCTGCTGTCGAACGGCAATCTGGTCGCGCAGGGGGCGCTCGAAGGTGGCCGCCACTTTGCGAAGTGGGTCGATCCCTTCCCCAAGCCGTCATATCTCTTCGCGCTGGTCGCGGCGAAGCTGGTCGCGCTGGAGCGCCGTGTCGAAACGGCGTCGGGGCGCGAGGTGCTGCTGCAGGTATGGGTGGAGGAGGGCAATCTCGACCGCACCCCGCACGCGCTGGACTCCCTGGTGCATTCGCTGCGCTGGGACGAGGAGGTGTTCGGCCTGGAGCTCGACCTGGACCGCTTCATGATCGTCGCCGTCAGCGACTTCAACATGGGCGCGATGGAGAACAAGGGTCTCAACATCTTCAACGCGAAGTACGTGCTGGCGAAGCCCGACACGGCGACCGACGTCGATTATGAAAACATCGAGAGCGTCGTCGCACACGAGTACTTCCACAACTGGACCGGCAACCGCGTGACCTGCCGCGACTGGTTCCAGCTCACGCTCAAGGAAGGCCTGACGGTGTTCCGCGACCAGCAGTTCTCCGCGGACATGCTGGCCCGGGCGGCGGGCGAGGCGGGCGCAGCGTCGGCACGGGCGGTCAAGCGCATCGACGACGTGCGCGTCCTGCGCGCGGCGCAGTTCCCCGAGGACGCGGGGCCGATGGCGCATCCCATCCGGCCGGAGAGCTACCAGGAGATCAACAACTTCTACACCGCGACGGTGTACGAGAAGGGTGCCGAAGTCATCCGCATGCTGCATACCCTGCTGGGCGCGGAGGGTTTCCGCAACGGCATGGACCTGTACTTCAGCTATCACGACGGCCTGGCGGTGACCTGCGACGACTTCGTCGACTGCATGGCGGAGGCGAACGGTTACGAGCTCGACCAGTTCATGCTCTGGTACAGCCAGGCCGGCACGCCGCGGGTGAAGGCGTCCGGCACGTGGGACGCGACGGACGGCAGCTACACGCTGACGCTGTCGCAGCACACGCCGCCGACGCCGGGGCAGCCCGACAAGTCGCCGCTGGTGATCCCGGTTGCGGTGGGCCTCATCGGACCGGACGGCAAGGATCTGCCCCTGAGCCTGGACGGGGAAAACCACGGCGGCGCGACGACGCGCGTGCTGGTGCTCTCGGAGGCGGAGCAGACTTTCCGCTTCACCGGCCTGGCCGCCGAGCCGGTGCCTTCGGTGCTGCGCGGGTTCTCTGCGCCGGTGGTCCTCGAACTGGACGAGAGCGACGAGCGGCTGGCATTCCGCATGGCGCACGACGCCGATGCCTTCAACCGCTGGGACGCCGCGCAGCGTTACGCGGAGCGCGTGATCCTCGCGCTCGCGGCGGATGTCGCCGCAGGGCGTGCGCCGGCGCTGCCGGACGCATTCGCCGCGGCATTCCGCGCCCTCCTGAACGACGGGGCGCTCGACCCGGCCTTCCGCGCGCAGGCCGCGGCGCTGCCGTCGGAAACCTATCTCCTCGAACGGATGGAGCCCGCCGATCCGGCCGCGCTGCGCGTCGCGCTGATGCACGTGATGCGCGACCTGGGCACGGGGCTCGCGGCAGACTGGCTGGCGATCGAGGCGGCAATGGAGGTGCCGGGCGAGTATCGCTATCACCCGGGCGACGCGGGCCGGCGTGCGCTGGGCAATCTCGCGCTGAAGTATCTCGCGGCCGGCGGTGTCGCCGAGGGGCTGGCGCGCGCCGAGGCGCGGTTCGCGCGCTTCGGCAACATGACCGAGGGTTTCGGTGCGCTCGCCGCCCTGGTCCAGAGTGCGAGCCCCGCGCGTGAGGCGGCGCTGTCGCGCTTCCACGAGCGTTACCGCGACGATGCCCTGGTGCTGGACAAGTGGTTCGCGCTGCAGGCCTCGGCCTGGCGCTGGGACCCAAGTGCGGCGCCGGTGCTCGGGCGCGTGCGCGCGCTGATGGACGATCCGGCCTTCAGTCTCGCCAATCCGAACAAGGTGTATGCGCTGCTGGGGAGTTTCTTCCGTGCGAACGCGGCCGAGTTCCACGCGCCGGACGGCAGCGGGCACGCGTTCTGGGCCGATCAGGTGATCGCGCTGGATGGCCGCAATCCGCAGGTGGCGGCGCGCATGGCGCGGGCGCTGGAGAACTGGCGGCGCTTCACGCCGGCTCTGCGGCAGAGCATCCGTGCGCAGATCGAGCGGGTCGCCGCGACGCCGGGGCTTTCGCCCGACGTCGCGGAGATCGTCGGCAAGGCGCTCGCGGACTGAGTCCCGGGCGCGCGCCTGAAGGACGAGCGGGCCGCGATGTACGCGGCCCGCGTGGTGTTCAGGTGGTGAGTTCGCCGGCGATGTAGTTCGACAGGTGGCTGATCGTCTTTTCCTGCTGGTCGATGATGGACTTGACCACGTCGCCGATCGTGACGATGCCGACGATGCGGCCGTGCTCGACCACCGGCAGGTGACGGAAGCGGTTTTCCGTCATGATGTTCATCACCGCGTCGATCGCCAGGGCGGGGGTGATCGTGCACACGTTGGGGGTCATCACATCGCCTACGATGGCTTCGCGCGAATTGAGGCCCTTGAGGACGAGCTTTCGCGCGTAGTCGCGTTCGGTGAAGATGCCCACGAGGCGTTCGTTCTCGACGACCAGCACCGAGCCGATGTCGTGTTTCGCCATCATTGCAAGGGCGTCGAGGACGCTGACGCCGGGCGTCACCGAGTGCGTCGTCGAGCCCTTCTGTTCGAGAATCTGTCGCACTGTCACTGTCGTCGCAAGCATCGTGTCCCTCCGTTCGTGTTAGGCATTCACGCGGTTCTCCCGGACATCGGGAGCATGCTGGCATAGCTTGAAACGAACCGCGCGCGGATGCAAGTGCGCAATGACCGGCGGGGCCCTAGCGGCCCCGGGCGCGTCAGATTTCGAGGTTGTCGATGAGGCGGGTGCGCCCGAGCTTGGCGGCGGCGAGCACCACCAGGGGATCGTCGGCGTGCATGGGCGGCTGCAGGTCGGCGCGGCGGCGTACGGCGATGTAGTCGGGCTTCCAGCCGTGGGCGGCGAGTTCGGCAACGGCTTCGGTCTCGAGCTTGAGGAAGTCGTGATCGCCGCGGCGCACGGCCTCGCAGATGCGCGCGAGCTGGCGATAGAGGCGCGGGGCCTCGGCGCGTTCTTCGGGCGTGAGGTAGCCGTTGCGCGAGGACAGCGCGAGCCCGTCGGCCGCGCGCACGGTCTCGCCGGGCAGCACTTCGACGGGAATCGCGAGCTGGCGCACCATGTTGCTCAGCACCATGAGCTGCTGGTAATCCTTCTTGCCGAATAGTGCGACGTCCGGCTGCACGATGTTGAGCAGCTTGAGCACGACGGTGGCGACGCCGCGGAAGTGGCCGGGGCGGAATTCGCCCTCTAGGATGCTGATCTGCGCCGGCGCGGGGTCGACGTGGTAATGCTGCGGCTCGGGGTACATCACGCTCTCGTCCGGTGCGAACACGTGCGCGACGCCTGCTGCCTCGAGCCGCTCGCAGTCCGCCGCGAGCGTGCGCGGATAGCTGTTGAAATCCTCGCTCGGCCCGAACTGCAGGCGATTGACGAAGATGCTGGCGATGACGCTGTCGGCCTTCTCGGCCGCCTGGCGCACGAGATCGATGTGGCCGTCGTGGAGGTTGCCCATGGTCGGGACGAAGGCAACCTTGCCGGCGGCCCTGCGCGCGGCGCGCAGGCTGTCGATGGAGCGGTGGATCTGCATGGCGTATTCCCTTCGGGAGGGCGGTCAGTAGCAGTGTTCGGCGGCGGGGAAGCTGCCGTCCTTGACCGCGCGGACGTAATTGGCCACGGCTTCCTCGATGCTGGCGGCGCCGGGCATGAAATTCTTGACGAAGCGCGCCTTGCGGCCCGGATAGACCCCGATCATGTCGTGCAGCACGAGCACCTGGCCGTCGCAGGCGGGGCCCGCACCGATGCCTATCGTGGCCATCGAGGTGAGGCTGGCGGTGACTTCGCCGGCAAGGGTGGCGGGGACCATCTCCATGACCATGAGGGCGGCTCCGGCCTGTTCGAGCGCGTGTGCGTCGGACTTGAGCTGCGCGGCGCCCGCTTCGCTGCGGCCCTGCACGCGGTAGCCGCCGAGCTGATTCACGGACTGAGGCGTGAGGCCGATGTGCGCGCACACGGGCACGCCGCGTTCGACGAGGAAGCGCACGGTCTCGGCCATGAAGGCGCCGCCTTCGAGCTTGACCATGTGGGCGCCGGCCGCCATCAGGCGCGCGGCGTTGCGCAGCGCCTGTTCGGGGCTTTCCTGGTAGCTGCCGAAGGACATGTCGGCAACGATGAACAGGCGGGTGTTGGCGCGGGCAACGCACTCGGTGTGGTAGACCATCTGGTCGACCGTCACCGGCAGGGTCGACTTCTGCCCCTGCACCACGTTGCCGAGGGAGTCCCCGACCAGCGCGACGTCCACGCCGGCGCGTTCGAGCAGTGCGGCGAAGCTCGCGTCGTAGCAGGTGAGCATGGCGATCTTGCGCCCTTCGCTGCGCATCTTGGCAAGCTCGGACAGGGTGACGGGTTTTTCGTCCTGGAGGTAGCTCATCGGGGTTCCTCGGAAGAGGCGCGGGTCATTCTTGAGTTGCGCGCGTGTGCAGGCCGTTTCGGTCCGCTGGCCGTCCGCTCAGGCGGCGTAGCCGAAGAATTCTCGATAGCTGCGCATGTTGCGCAGGCGATCGAGCAGGAGTTCGAAGTCGTCATCGTGGTCGACCGGGTTGAGGACTTCGGCATCGACGATGAACAGCGGCGCTGCGTCATACTGGTAAAAGAAGCGTGCGTAACGTTCGGCGACGCGTTCGAGGTACTGCTCGGTGATGCGCCGCTCGGTGTCGAGGCCGCGCCGGCGCACGCGTTCGACCAGCGTTTCGGGCTTGGCCTGCAGGTAGATGATGAGGTCGGGCTTCGGCGGGGCTGCGGGCTTCATCGCATCGAACACGCGCTGGTAGAGCGCGAGCTCGTCGGGGGCGAGGTTCAGCGCCGCGAACAGCGGATCCTTGTCGAGCACGAAGTCGGACACGACGCGCTGCTGCTTCTCCATCGCCTCGGCGACGATGCCGAGCTGGTCGAAGCGCTGGAACAGGAAGTGCAGCTGGGTCGACATCGCCCAGCGCTCGGCGTCCTGGTAGAAGCGGCCGAGGAAGGGGTTGAGTTCGGGCTGCTCGAACAGCGCCCGCGCGTCGAGGCGTTCCGCCAGCCGCCGTGCGAGCGAGGTCTTGCCCGCGCCGATGGGGCCTTCGACCACGATGTAGCGTGCCTTGTCGAACATGCAGCAGAGTCGCCTTTAGTTTCTGAAGATGAAATATACCGCGCCAAGCATACACAGGGCGGCCCAAAGGTAGTCAAGCTTGATCGGCTGCTTCATGTACAGCACGACGAAGGGGACGAAGACCAGCAGGGTGATGACTTCCTGCATGATCTTGAGCTGGGCGAGGTTCAGCTCGCTTGCGCCGATGCGGTTCGCAGGCACCTGCAGCAGGTATTCGAAGAGGGCGATGCCCCAGCTGACGATGGCTGCGACGAACCAGGCCTTCGACTGCATGTTCTTGAGGTGCCCGTACCACGCGAAGGTCATGAAGACGTTCGATGCGGTGAGCAGCATCGCGGTCTGCACCCAGGCGGGCAGGGTCTGCATCCAGGCAGTCATGGGCGACTCGGTGTTGCAGGCGGATCAGGAAACGCGCTCGATGCGCTGGTCGCCCACGGCGTCGAGCAGGTCGGCGGCGCGGCCATGGCCGGGAATCGCAGTGTCCGGCGCGATTTCGGCCAGCGGGACGAGGACGAAGGCCCGCTGGTGCATGCGCGGATGCGGGATCTCGAGACCCGGTTGGGAGATCGTCGCGTCGCCGTAGAGGAGCAGGTCGAGATCGAGCGTGCGCGGGGCGAGCTCGGTTTCGCGCCTGCGGCCGTGCAGCGCTTCGAGCGTCAGCAGGGTGTTGAGGAGCTTCTGCGCGGGCAGCGTGGTTTCCACTTCGGCGACGGCGTTCAGGTAGTCCGGGTGACCGGTGACGCCGATCGGTGCGGTGCGGTAGAGGCCGGAACGCGCGACGAGGCGGGTGCCGGGCAGGGCGTCCAGGGCGGCGAAGGCGCTGTCGAGTGCCGCGGCGGTATCGCCCAGGTTGGCGCCGAGGGCGATGAACGCGCGCACCGGGTTGCCGTGCGGCAGCGGGCGGTGGGGGCTCATGACGCGTCGCTGCTCGCGGTGGCCTCGGCTGCGGCCGGTTTGCGCCGGCGTCGGCGCCGTTTGCGCTCGGCGGTTTCGCCGGCGGACGGCGCCGCGGCGAGAAGGGCCTCGCGCGCGTCGTGGCCGGCGTGGGCGAAGCGATCCCACCATTCCGGCAGCGCGGCGTCGATCTCGCCGGACTGGGCGCGCAGGCGCAGGAAGTCCCACGCGGCACGGTAGCGCGGTTGTTCGATGAGGCGATAGGGGGTCTTGCCGGTGCACTTGTCGAAGCGCGGCTGCAGGGCCCAGATTTCCTTGATGTCGCCCACGATGCGCTTGGTGATCGCGAGCTTGCCGGCCTGCTTGTCGAGCACTTCGTCCATCGCCGCGAAGAGCGCGGGCTGGGTGTGCTCGCCGTCCTTCCTGCGCGCTTCCCAGTTGGCCAGCACCTCGTGCCACAGCAGGGTCGCGAACAGGAAGCCCGGTGAGACGGGCTTGTCGGCGCGTACCCGCTCGTCGGTGTTCTCCAGCGACAGCCACACGAAGCGCTCGCCCAGTGGCTGTTCGAGGATCACGTCGAGCAGCGGCAGCAGGCCGTGGTGCAGGCCCTCCTCGCGCAACTGCTGCAGGCACTTGACGGCGTAGCCGGAGAACAGCAGCTTGAGCATCTCGTCGAAGAGGCGTGCTGCGGGCACGTTCTCGAGGAGTTCCGCCATCTCGCGGATGGGGTTGCGCGCGGCGGGGTCGAGCGTGAGCCCGAGCTTGGCGCCGAGTCGCACGCCGCGCAGCATGCGCACGGGGTCTTCGCGGTAGCGCGCGCGCGGGTCGCCGATGATGCGCAGGGTCTTCTGCTTGAGGTCCGCGACGCCGTGGTGGTAGTCGAGGATCTGTTCGGTGGTCGGGTCGTAGTACAGCGCGTTGACGGTGAAGTCGCGGCGCGTGGCGTCCTCGGCCTGCGAGCCGTACACGTTGTCGCGCAGGACGCGTCCGTGTTCGTCGGTTTCGGCGTCCTCGGCAGTCTGGCTGGCGCGGAAGGTCGAGACTTCGATCGTTTCCGGGCCGCTCATGACGTGCACGATCTTGAAGCGGCGGCCGATGATGCGCGAGCGGCGGAACAGCGCGCGCACTTCCTCGGGCGTTGCGCTGGTGGCGACGTCGTAGTCCTTGGGCGGATGGCCGACCAGCAGGTCGCGCACGGCGCCGCCTACGACAAAGGCCTTGTGGCCGGCTTCCTGCAGCACGGTGCACACCTTGCGGGCGGCAGGCGAGATCTGTTCGCGACGGATGCCGTGCTGGGTGACGGGGACCAGCGCAGGTTCGGTGTTGATGGGCGAGGCGGCGCGGCGGAAGACCTTGCGCAGCAGCTTGCGGATCATTGGAGGGAAAGGGGTGCAGTCAACATAAGCTCGGAATCATAACCGATGCGGCGCTGCGGTAGGGGCGGCATTGTGGGGTGGATCGTGCTGTGGGAGCGGCTTCAGCCGCAAATGGGCGCCGATTCGCGGCTGAAGCCGCTCCCACGGGGCGACGGGGCTCAGCGCAGCGACATGATGGGCCAGCCGGCCTGCGTCGCGTGGGCGCGCAGGGTGTCGTCGGGGTCGACGGCGACGGGATCGGTGACGCGCGACATCAGCGGCAGGTCGTTGTGCGAGTCGCTGTAGAACCACGAGCGCGCGAAGCTGCCGGCATACAGGCCGAGCGATTCGAGCCAGGCGTCGACGCGCTCGATCTTGCCGGCCTTGAACGCGGGCATGCCGCGCGGCTTGCCGGTGAAGGCGCCGTTCTCCTGCGCGGGGATGGTGGCGACGAGGTGCGGGATGCCGAATTCGCGCACGATGGGGCCGGTGACGAAGCTGTTGGTGGCGGTGACGACGGCGACGAGGGCTCCGCTTTCGGTATGTTGGCGCACCAGCGCGCGGGCCTTGTCGGTGATCATCGGTGCGACCGAGCCGGCCATGAACTCGCGGTGCCAGGCGTCGAGTTGCTCGCGCGAGTGGCGTGCGAGCGGGGCGAGCTGGAAGTCGAGGAACTCGAAGATGTCGAGCGTGCCGGCCTTGTACTGCTCGTAGAACTCGATGTTCTTCGCTTCCTGCACTTCGCGGTCGAGGACGCCCTTGGCGATGAGGAACTGGGCCCAGGCGAAGTCGGAGTCGCCGGCGAGGAGGGTGTTGTCGAGGTCGAAAAGGACGAGATCCACGTGTATTTCCTTGGGGTTGGGGCCTTCGGCCGGCTCAGATGTCGAGGCCGGCCTGCATCATTTCGCGCAGCAGCGGCAGCGTGACGGCGCGCTTGCGTTCCAGCGAGGCGTTGTCGAGGGCGTCGAGCACCGTGAGCAGGCTGGGGAGGTCGCGGCGGCCATGACGCATGAGGAAGTCGATGACCTCGTCGGCCAGCCGCAGGCCGCGGCGGGCGGCGAGTGTCGCGAGGATGGCTGCGCGCGATTCGTCGTCGAGCGGGCGGACTTCATACACGAGACATTGCCCCACGCGCGTGCGCAGGTCTTCGCGCAGCACCAGCGCGAGGGGGCGGGCGTCGCCGGCGAGTAGCAGTTTCTGGCCGAGCGGGCGCGAGCGATTGAAGGCGTTGAAGAGCGCGATCTGCGCCTCCGCGGCGAGCGCATTGATGTCGTCGATGGCCAGCAGCAGGTCGGGTGTTTGCGGCAGTTCGTCGCCGATCCGGGCGGCTTCGAGATAGGCCGCGGGGCGGCCCGCCTTGCAGACGGCGTCGACGGCGGCGCGCAGCAGGTGGGTGCGCCCGCAGCCGGCCGGACCCCACACGTAGACGTGGCCGGGCAGTTGCGCGGCGTCGTGCAGGGCGGCGACGAGTTCCTGGTTGTTGCCGACCACGAAATTGTCGAGGGCCGGCGGTGCGTCGGGGCGGATGTCGAGAACGAGCTGTTTCATGACTGCGGCGGGGGCGAGTCGGCGTCGCCGAGGTAGAGGCGGCTGGTGAGCCAGGCCGTGCGCACTTCGCGCAGGCCGACGAGGATGGCTGCGCTGGCGGGCAGGGCGACGAGGACGCCGACGAAGCCGAAGAGCTGGCCGAAGGCCATCAGCGCGAAGATCACCGCGAGCGGGTGCAGGCCGATGCGTTCGCCGACGAGGTAGGGGGTGAGCACGAAGCTTTCGATGAGCTGGCCGAGGCCGAACACGATGGCGACACCGATCAGCGGCGACCAGCCTTCGGCCTGCAGCAGGGCGGTGAGGATGGCGAGCAGCAGGCCGCCGCCGAAGCCGACGTAGGGAATGAAGACGAGCAGGCCGGTGATGACGCCGACCGGCAGCGCGAACTTGAGGCCGGCGATCCACAGGCCGACGCTGTAATACACGGCCAGCAGCAGCATCACGGAGAGCTGGCCGCGCAGGAATTCGGAGAGCACGCGGTCGATGTCGTTGATGATGCGCATCGTGCGTTCGAGCATCGGGCGCGGGATGACGGTCTGCAGGCCGTCGAGGATGCGGGGCCATTCCTGCAACAGGTAGAACATCACGACCGGCACGAGGAAGACGCTGGCGGCGGCGCCCAGCAGCGCGAGCCCGCCCTGGCGGAGCTGGCCGAGGATCACGGGGATGAGGTCCTGCGCGCTGTCCCAGTGCTCGGCGATCCAGGTGCGCACGAAGGCGGCGTCGAGCTGGAAGTCGATATCGAAGCGCGCCTGCAGGACGGGGGCGACGCGCGCGTTGAGGAGCTCGATGAGGTCGGGCAGGCGGCGGATGAGCGCGATCGCTTCGCGCCAGATCATCGGGGCGAGGATCAGGAACAGCAGCACGAGCAGCAGTCCGGCGCCGAGGATCACGATCAGCACCGCGGCGGGGCGCGGGATGCGCCGGGCGGCCATCCAGTTGACTGCCGGATCGCAGATATAGGCGAAGACGGCGGCGATCGCGAAGGGCGCGAGGATGGGCGACAGGGCGTAGAACAGGGCGACCAGCGCCAGCGCGACGCCGGCCCAGGCGGCGGTTTGCAGACGGTCGGCGCGGGAAGGGTTCATTTCGAGTAAAATCGCGGACTTGGCGCGGGCTATGGTGGCCCGCGAAACCCGTAAATGTAGCCACTTGGCGTGGCGGCCTCAAGTTCGGCCGCCCCCGGAAGCGGCCCGAACGCGCATCCAGCAAGCCTGAGGAACGATCTTGAGCTCCCCGAAACCCTCCCTTTCCTACCGTGATGCCGGCGTAGATATCGATGCCGGCGACGCCCTCGTCGACCGCATCAAGCCGCTGGCGAAACGCACCATGCGCCCCGAGGTGCTGGGTGGCATCGGCGGCTTCGGCGCGCTGTTCGAGCTGTCGAAGAAGTACCGCGAGCCGGTGCTGGTGTCCGGCACCGACGGCGTCGGTACGAAGCTGAAGCTCGCGTTCCAGCTCAACAAGCACGACACCGTGGGCCAGGATCTGGTCGCGATGAGCGTGAACGACATCCTC
Source organism: Aromatoleum evansii (assembly GCF_045689615.1). Taxonomy (NCBI): domain Bacteria; kingdom Pseudomonadati; phylum Pseudomonadota; class Betaproteobacteria; order Rhodocyclales; family Rhodocyclaceae; genus Aromatoleum; species Aromatoleum evansii. Next base: position 4,191,651 of record NZ_CP141259.1, on the reverse strand, counting down.
GTGCAGGGCGCCGAGCCGCTCTTCTTCCTCGACTACTTCGCCTGCGGCAAGCTCGATGTCGAAACCGCCGCCGCGGTCGTCGGCGGCATCGCGCGCGGCTGCGAGCTGTCGGGTTGCGCGCTGATCGGCGGCGAGACCGCCGAGATGCCGGGCATGTATCCGGACGGCGAGTACGACCTCGCGGGCTTCGCGGTGGGCGCGGTGGAGAAGTCGGAGATCATCGACGGCTCGACGATCGGGCCGGGCGACGTGGTGCTGGGGCTGGCGTCCAGCGGTGCGCATTCGAACGGCTATTCGCTGATCCGCAAGATCATCGAGCGCGCGCAGCCGGACCTCGACGCGGACTTCCACGGTCGCCCCTTCCGCGACGTGGTGCTGGAGCCGACGCGCCTGTACGTGAAGCCGATGCTGGGCCTGATGCGCGCGATCCCGGGTGTCGTGAAGGGCATGGCGCACATCACTGGCGGCGGCCTGACGGAGAACGTGCCGCGCATCCTCGCCGACAACCTGACCGCGACGATCGATGCGTCGTCGTGGACGCTGCCGCCGCTGTTCCAGTGGCTGAAGCGCGAAGGCAACGTGGACGCGCAGGAGATGTACCGCGTGTTCAACTGCGGCGTCGGCATGGTCGTGATCGTGGCGCCGGAGCAGGCCGACGCGGCGGTTGCGAACCTGGAGGCGGCGGGCGAGACGGTGTATCGCCTCGGTCGCATCGAGGCGCGCGCGGAAGGCGTGGCGCAGACGACGGTGGCCTGATTTCGGGGGCGCGCGGCACGCGCGCCTGCCGACCGCGCAACTTTGTTGCCGGAACCGTTGTCAGCAGCAGGCAGGGAGCGCACAGGAAAGGGTGCGCTCGTTTTTTTTCCGGATCTTTCCTGGTAACCCGGCAACGAAATACCGTTCGGGCTGAGCTTGTCGAGGCCCTGCCAGTGCCCTTCGACGAGCTCAGGGCGAACGGGGATAGCCGACCGCCGCCTTGATTGTTTGAGTGCTCGCCGAAAATGCCCGTCCGTCGTCATCTGATCGCCGCCCTCAGCCTTGCCGGAATCGCCGCTCTCGCGGGCTATGCGTATTACGCGCAACGCAGCGTCGGCACAGTGCCGTCGGCGCCCGGGGCGAAAGCGGCGGCGGGTGCCAAGGGGGGCGCCACGCAGGGACCTGCGGAGGTCGAGACGACGACGGTCGTGGCCGAGGCGATGGCGGACGACGTGGGCGCGGTCGGCACGCTGCGTTCGAACGAGTCGGTCGTGTTGCGCCCGGAAGTCGCCGGGCGCATCGAGACGATCCGCTTCCGCGAGGGCAGCCCGGTCCGCCGCGGTGACGTGCTGGTCGACTTCGATGCCGCCGTGCAGCGGGCCGAAGTGCAGCAGGCCAAGGCGAACCTTGCGCTCGCGCAGGCGAATTTCGGCCGCACCGAAGATCTCTTCAACCGCAAGTTCCTCAGCCAGAGCGCGCGCGACGAGGCAGCGTCGCGGCTGGAGGTGGCGCGCGCGAACATGGCGCTGGCCGAGGCGCGGCTGGACAAGATGCGCATCCGCGCGCCCTTCGCCGGCATCGTCGGCATCCGCAACGTGAGCGTCGGCGACTACGTCAAGGAAGGCGAGAACCTCGTCAATCTGGAGGACATCGCGACGCTGAAGGTGGATTTCCGCCTGCCCGAGATCTACCTCGCGCAGATCCGCCCGGGGCAGAAGCTGGAGCTGGCATCCGATGCGGTCGAGGGCGGGCGCTTTGCCGCCGTGGTCAGCGCGATCGATCCGCTCGTCGACGAGCAGGGGCGGGCGGTGGTGATGCGTGCGTCGCTGCAGAACGAGGGGCTACGCCTGCGCCCCGGGATGTTCGCGCGCGTGCGGCTGATCCTGCAGGAGCGCGCGAACGTCGCGGTCGTGCCCGAGGAGGCGCTGGTGCCGGCGCCCGGTGACGTGCAGTTCGTGTATCGCGTGGTGGACGGCAAGGCGCAGCGCGTCGAGGTGAAGACCGGCGTGCGGCGCGGCACGCGGGTGGAGATCGTCAAGGGCGTGCAGGCGGGCGATGTGATCGTCACCGCAGGACAGCAGAAGCTGCGCGACGGGGCGGCCGTCAAGCTCGTCGGGGCGGGCGAGGCGCCGGTCGCGCCGGCAGCCGGAACGGCCAAGCCGGCAAGCTGAGGAGGCGGCCATGGTCCTGTCGGAGATCTGCATCAGGCGCCCGGTGTTCGCGACGGTGCTGTCGCTGCTGGTGCTGCTGATCGGGCTGATGTCTTATTCGCGCCTGACGGTGCGCGAGTATCCGAACATCGACGAGCCGGTCGTGACGGTGGATACGACCTATACCGGCGCGAGCGCCGAGATCGTCGAGTCGCAGGTGACGAAGCCGCTGGAGGATTCGCTCGCGGGCATCGAGGGCGTCGATGTGCTGCAGTCGATCAGCCGCCAGGAGCGCAGCCAGATCACGGTGCGTTTCCGCATCGAGCGCAATGCCGACAGCGCCGCCGCGGACGTGCGCGACCGCGTGTCGCGCGTGCGCCGGCGCCTTCCCGACGACGTCGACGAGCCGGTGATCTCGAAGGTGGAGGCGGACGCGAACCCGATCATCTGGATCGCGTTCTCGTCGGACCGCCATTCGCCGCTGGAACTCTCGGACTTCGCCAGCCGCGTCGTCAAGCCGCGCCTGCAGACGCTGTCGGGGGCGGCGGATGCACGCATGTTCGGCGAGCGCCGCTATTCGATGCGCATCTGGCTGGACCGCGACCGGCTGGCGGCCTTCCGGCTGACGCCGCAGGACGTGGAGGACGCGATCCGGCGCCAGAACGTGGAGCTGCCGGCCGGCCGCATCGAGAGCCGCGAGCGCGAGTTCGCGGTGGTGGCGCAGACCGATCTCGATACGCCGCAGGAGTTCGAGGCCATCGTCGTGCGCGAGCCGCAGGCGCCCGGCGGCTACGCGGTGCGCATCCGCGACGTGGGCCGCGTGGAGGTTGCGGCACAGAACGAGCGCACGCTGGTGCGCTTCATGGGCAAGCCGGCGGTGTCGATCGGCCTGATCAAGCAGTCGGTGGCGAATCCGCTGGATCTCAAGCGCGGCCTCGTGGAGATGCTGCCGGTGCTGGAGGCGGAACTGCCCGAAGGCATGCGCATGAACATCGCCAACGACACGACGGTGTTCATCGAGCGCTCGATTGAGTCGGTGTTCAGCACGATCTGGGAGGCGGTGCTGCTGGTCGCGGTGATCTGCTTCTTCTTCCTGCGCAACTGGCGCGCGATGCTGATACCGCTGGTGACGATCCCGGTGTCGCTGGTCGGCGCGTTCGCGCTGATGCTGCTGTTCGGCTTCTCGATCAACACGCTGACGCTGCTCGCGCTGGTGCTGGCGATCGGCCTCGTCGTCGATGACGCGATCGTGGTGCTGGAGAACATCTATCGCCATGTCGAGGAAGGCATGGAGCCGCTCGCGGCGGCCTTCCGCGGGGCGAAGGAGATCGGCTTTGCGGTGGTGGCGATGACGATCACGCTCGCGGCGGTGTATGCGCCGGTGGCCTTCATGACGGGACGCACCGGCAAGCTGTTCACGGAGTTCGCGCTGACGCTCGCGGGGGCGGTGATCGTGTCGGGATTCGTCGCGCTGACGCTGTCGCCGATGATGTGCTCCAAGCTGCTGCGTCACGAGAGGAAGCACGGGCGCGTGTATAACGCGATCGAGGGTTTCCTCGGCGGGCTTACGGTGGGCTACCGGCGCGCGCTGGGGGTTGCGCTGAATGTGCGCTGGCTCGTGATGCTGGCCTTCGCCGTGGTCGCCGGAACATCGCTGGTGTTGCTGAAGACGCTCAAGACCGAGCTCGCGCCCGTCGAGGACCGCGGGCGCGTCGTGGGCATCTTCTCCGGGCCGGAAGGGGCGACGATCGATTTCATGGCGCGCTATGCGGCGCAGCTGGAGGGGATTTACGCGAAGGTGCCGGAGGTGGATCGCTACCTCGTGATCTCGGGCAATCCGACGGTGTCGCAGGGGATCTCCTTTGCCGGCTTCAGCGACTGGGCGGAGCGCGGGCGCAATTCGACCGCCATCGCCGGCGACATGCGGCCGAAGATGGCGGCGATCCCCGGCCTGCAGGCTTTCCCGGTGCTGCCGGCGTCCTTCGGGCAGAGCCCGCGCACGCGCCCGATCAGCTTCGTCATCACGACCTCGGAGTCCTACGACGAGCTCGCGCGCTACACGGACCTGATCCTCGACGAGATGCGCAGGCAGCCGGGCTTCGTGTCGCCGGACACGGATCTCAAGCTCACCAAGCCCGAACTCGCGGTGGACGTCGATCGCGACAAGGCGGCCGATCTCGGCATTCCGGTGGATGTGATCGGGCGCACGCTGGAGACGATGCTGGGCGGGCGCCAGGTGACGCGGTACAAGCAGGACGCCGAGCAGTACGACGTGATCGTGCAGGTGGAGGCGCCGAGCCGGGCCGTCGCGCGCGACATCCGCGAGATCTACGTGCGCGCGAAGAATGGCGAGATGGTGCCGCTGGCGAACCTCGTGAAGGTGCACGACCGCGTGAGTCCGCGCGAGCTGAACCACTTCGGGCAGCGCCGTTCGGTGACGATCTCGGCTAACCTCGCGCCGGGCTTCGCGATGGGCGAGGCGCTGGAGTGGCTCGAGGGGGCGGCGGGGCGCATCCTGCCGGCCGGCTATGCGATCGACTACGACGGCCAGTCGCGGGAGTTCAAGACCAGTTCGGCGAGCCTGGCGCTGACCTTCGTGCTCGCGCTGGCCTTCATCTACCTCGTGCTGGCGGCGCAGTTCGAGAGCTTCCGCGATCCCTTCATCATCATGCTGACGGTGCCGCTGTCGATGACCGGGGCGCTCGCGGCGCTGTATTTCGCCGGGGGCACTCTCAACGTGTATAGCCAGATCGGGCTGGTGACGCTGGTCGGCCTGATCACGAAGCACGGCATCCTGATCGTGGAGTTCGCGAACCAGTTGCGCGACCAGGGCGCGGCGCTGCGCGAGGCGGTGATCGATGCGTCGGTGCTGCGCCTGCGCCCCATCCTGATGACGACCGGGGCGATGGTGCTGGGCTCGATCCCCCTCGCGCTGGCGACCGGGGCGGGGGCCGAGAGCCGCCAGCAGATCGGCTGGGTGATCGTCGGCGGGCTGCTGCTGGGGACCTTCTTCACCCTCTTCGTGGTGCCGACCGTCTATACGCTGCTCGCGCGGCGTGAACGCAACCGGCGCGCGGTCGAGGACGGCGCGCCCGCGTCCGCGTGAGCGTCCGCGGCGTGTCCGACGCGCATCTCCACACACTGTCCCGACCGCGCGCGGTCCTCGCCGCCTGGCTGATGGCGGGGCTCGTACTGCTGGCGTTTGCCCACGGCGCACGCACCGGGCTGCCGGCCTGGCCGGCGGGTGTCGCCGCGTGGGGCGCGGGCGTCGCGCTGTGGCCGCGCCTCGATGCGGGGCAGCGCCGGTTCGCGCTGATCCTGTGCGGGCTGGGGATGCTCGCGCTGGGCGTGGCGGTTTGGCGCGGGGGGCGGCCGGCGTGGAGCGGTCTGCTGACGCAGAACACTGCGCTGCTCGGGATGCTGGCGGCCGTGAGCTTCCTGCAGCTCGTCGGTGTCGGCAAGGATGGGGAACGGCCGCTGCCGCGCGGCCGTCGCGCGCTATGGCAGACGCTTGCGGGCGTGCATGTGCTCGGGGCGGTCATCAACATGTCGGTCGTGTTCATCATCGCCGAGCGCATCGCCCGGGACGGTCGCCTGAGCGCGGCGCAGGCGGCGCTGCTCGCACGCGGATTCCTCCTCGCGGCGTTGTGGTCGCCGTTCTTCGGCGCGATGGCGGTGGCGCTGACCTATGCGCCGGGGGCGCGGCTGGAGGAGCTCGTGCTGGCCGGCGTGCCGCTGGCCGCGGTGTTGTTGTGGCTGATTGCGCGCACGCTGCCGGTCTCGGCGGACGGGGGCGAGGGGGGATTCGTCGGTTTTCCGATGCGGGCGTCCTCGCTGTGGCTGCCGCTGGCGCTGACGGCGATGGTGTCGGCGGGGCTGGTGTGGCTGCCCGGCTGGTCGTCGCTCGCGGTGATCAGCGGTTCGGCGTTGATGATCAGCGTCGTGTCGATGCTGGTGGCGCGCGGGCCGGTCGATGGTGTCGAGCGGCTTGCGGCCCATGCCTTGCGTCGTCTGCCGGCGATGTCGGGGGAGCTGATGCTGTTCCTGTCCGCGGGCGTGTTCGCCACCGGCCTGCAGGCGCTGATGCAGGGCGATGCGGGCTGGACGCCGTTCGATCGCTTCGGTCCGGTGGAGGCAGCGCTGGTGCTGGGCGCGATGGTCGCGCTTGCGGCGATCGGCGTGCATACGGTGATCACGATCGTGATCGCGGCGACCTGGCTCGCACCGCTGTCTCCCGATCCGATGCTGCTGGCGCAGATCTTCCTGATGGCCTGGAGCATCGGCCTCGCGCTCAATCCGATGGCGGGCGTGCATCTGTCGCTGCAGGGGAGATTCGGGCTGTCGGCCGTGGGGCTGGCGCGGGGCAACCTGCGCTATTGCCTTGCGAGCTACGTGCTCGCGTCGCTGTGGCTCATCGTCGTGGGGGCGTGGCGGGGGCTGCTATGAGGCGGCGAGCAGGCGCTGCGCCGTCGCGGCGACGGCGTCGGCGAGATCCGTGCGCAGGCAATCGAGTTCGATCAGTTCCGGCCAGGTGTCGCGGAACTGGCGCTGCCAGGTGAGCTGGCGCTTCGCGAGCTGGCGCGTCGCGGCGATGCCCTTGAAGCGCATCGTGTCGTGGTCGTCCATGCCGTCGAGGAATTCCCACGCCTGGCGGTAGCCGACGCAGCGCATCGAGGGCATCGACAGGTCGAGTCGGTAGCGTTCGCGCAGGCGGCGCACTTCGTCGAGGAGGCCGGCCGCGAGCATCGCATCGAAGCGCTGTTCGATGCGCGCGTGCAGCACCGCGCGGTCGGACGGCGCGAGCGCGATCGGCAGCAGGCGGAAGGGCGGTGGCGCCATCTCGCGCCGCGCGTAGCTGTCGGCAAGCGGCCGGCCGGTGAGGCGGACGATCTCGAGGGCGCGCTGGATGCGTTGCGAGTCGGTCGGTTCGAGCCGCGCAGCGGCGTCCGGGTCGAGGCGGGCGAGTTCGGCGTGCAGCGCCGGCCAGCCGTGCCGCTGCGCTTGTGCGTCGATCTGGGCGCGCAGGGTGGCATCCGCCGCGGGCAGGTCGGATAGGCCGTCGCGCAGCGCCTTGAAGTACAGCATCGTGCCGCCTGCGAGCAGCGGGATGCGGCCGCGCGCGGTGATCTCGTCCATCAGGCGCAGGGCGTCGGCGCGGAACTGCGCGGCCGAATAGCTTTCCTCGGGCGTGACGATGTCGATCAGGTGGTGCGGGCAGGCGGCAAGTTCCTCCGCCGTCGGCTTAGCCGTGCCGATGTCCATGTCGCGATAGACGAGGGCGGAGTCGACACTGACGATCTCGACCGGCAGGGTGCGCGCGAGCGCGAGCGCGGAGGCGGTCTTGCCGCTGGCGGTGGGGCCGAGGAGGAGCAGGGCGGGGGGATGCATCGCGCAGAGAAGCCGGCGGCCTTGGACGGAGGGTGTCAGGAGCCGGGATTGTAGCGACGAATGCCGTTGGAGCCGAGCCGGAGCGCCGGTGCGAATGAGGAAGGGGCCCCGGCCCAGCCTTGGCCGGAACCGGGGCCCCTTTGGCGACGCGCGTCAGAACGAGGCGCGATAGACGACGCCGGCTTGCAGTTCACGCTCGCCGGTAACGTGGTTGGCGTTGTGGCGGTTGGCGAAGAGCACGGACAGGCTCGACGAGCGCGACAGCGGCGCCGCGTAATCGAGGCCCAGCTTGAGCTCGCGACTCGTGGCGGCGAGCCCGACGCGCCGCGTCTCGAATACGGTCTCGCCCGCCTCGGTGATGGCGACCGGCATCGCGACCGTCGCCGTGCCGCGGGTGATGCGCAGCGGGCTCGACAGTGTGAGCGCAAAGCGGTCGTCGCGCGTCAGCGCATGGTGGCCGACGAGGCCGAGCGCGAAGGCATCCGAGCGCACGTTCTCCGCCGCATTCAGCAGGCCCTTGCCGCGTGTGTCGGCGGTGCGGCCGATCGAATACTGCGCGGCGGCGACGGTGTTGCGGCCGATGCGATGGCTGGCGTGTGCCGTGATCGTGCGCGTGCCGGCCTGTTCGAGGGCCAGCGCGTCGCCCGCGACGCCGCCGAGCCAGGAGTCCTGTTCGGCGACGTCGGCGTACTGGATGCCGATCGTGCCGTCGCGCCCGAGGGCGTAGTTCAGCTCGGTGATCGCCGCGCGCCCGCCGCGCACTTCGGACCATTCGTGCTGGCGGCCCATCGCCGCGTTGAGTCCGGCGTCAAGCACGCCGGCCTTGAAGCTCAGCGCATCGCGCGTGAAGCCGAAGGCCAGCTGGCCCGACGAGCGCGCGAGGCAGAGGTAGGGATTGGCCAGCGCATGATCAGTGCCGGCGAGTCCGAAATAGGCGCCGGCGAGGCTGCCCGTCGCGAAGGCGAGCTCCTGCCCGCCGGCAAGGCGGAACACCGCGCTGCCGGCGACGAGGCTGCGCCGTGCATCCTCGGCTGCGCGCAGGCCCCGAGGACGCCGCTCCTCGACCGCCGCCACGAAGCGCGAGCCATCGGCATGCACCTGCTCGGCGAACTGCAGCGAACGGCCTGCCAGGTCCAGCGCGTCGGCGATGCGCTCCGCTGCGGGGGCGCGGATGCCGGTGCCGAAGTCGGTCGCGAAGTCGCGGTTGAAGTCGTCGACGGCGACGCCGCGGAAGCCGCCGTCCAGGGCTGCGGCACGCAGGCCGCTCCACGATGCGACGGATGTGCGCAGCGTGGCGGTCGAGCGCTTGGCTTTCTTCGACGAGGTCGCCAGCGGCACGGCGAGCGTGCCCACCGGCTGCATGGCGCGTTCGACATTGAGGAGACCGCGGCCGTAGACGGCGTCGGTGCCCGGGTCCCCGAGGTCGGTCGCGGTCTGGAACAGGATGGACGCCACTTGCCCTGCCGTGAGTTGCGGCCAGGCGCCTTCGAGCAGGGCGGCCGCGCCCGACACGATGGGCGTCGCCATCGAGGTGCCGCTCATGAAGGCGTACTGGTTGCCGGGGTAGGCCGACAGCACGCCGACCCCGGGGGCGACGATGAACCAGTTGGCGGTGTCGCCGGCGCGGTTGGAGAAGCTCGCGAGCTGGTTGTTCGCATCGACGGCGCCGACGGCGACGATCTGGCCGTTGGCCCAGCTCTCCTTCGCGTAGCGGGCGGGCCAGATCGGGGAGGCGCCGCCGTTGTTGCCCGCGGCGGCCACGATCAGCTTGTCGGACGCGATCGCCGAGCGCAGCGCGTTCTCGAAGGTCGCGCCGAGAGGGCCGGTGCCGCCGAGGCTCAGGTTGACGACCGACACGCCGCGGGTGCCCGCGGCAGTCTTGAGGCCGTTCGCGAGGGTAGTGCTGCTCGCCGTGCCGTCACTGGCGAAGACCTTGATTGCGAGGAGCTTCGCATCGGGGGCGATGCCGTAGCTGTAGCCGGTACCCGTCGAGCCGGCGATGATCCCGGCGACATGGGTGCCATGTCCGTCGCCGTCCGTCGGCGCGACCCACTTGCGGGTCGTCGCGTCGAACATGCGGCTGTTCGCCAGCTGCGTGTTGAGTTCGAGGTGCTTGCCGTCAAGCCCGGTGTCGAGCACCGCGACTATCGCGTTGCGTCCGGTATGGCCGGCGGCATGGGCGAAGTCGGATTTCACTTGCACGTGAATCCGGTTGTAGGCGATTTCGCCGGACGTCAGCGCGGCGGCCTGGCGTTCGACCTCCTGGGCCAGGACGGTCAGGGGGAAGGCGGTCGCCAGCGCGATCGCGAGAAGGGTGGGGCGGTGTTGCATGATGCGCGTCTCCTGGTACAGCGTGAAACGCCAAGAGCGCTCGATCCGGTGATCGTTATGGCAACCCCGCTAGCATGTCCGTGAAGGATTTAGCCCGGAGGATTTGCGGCCCCGCCTTTCGACGGGTGTGCCCTTGACGCGCGAAACTGTCGCACCGGAAAAGGCTGCGACTCCTGCATTAACGGCAGGTCGTTGGGGAACTGTAGGGTGTTGTTCGGAAAGGAATATTGACCGTCGTCAAGGGGGCGCCAGGGCCGATTTTCCGCCCTTCGGAGATGTACGCCAGGCGCGCATCTCCGACGATGTTTCAGCGCGTTCGCATGAGCACGACGAGCAGCGTCGCGCCCGCCAGCGCGGCGCCGGCGACGAAGGCCCAGGCGGCGCCGAACTGTTCCCACAGCAGGCCTGCCAGCGCGCTCGCGAGCAGCAGGCCGATGCCGCTGACGAGGTTGAAGACGCCGTAGGCGGTGCCGCGCAGCGCGGCGGGGGCGGTGTCCGCGATCATCGTGGCGAGCAGGCCCTGGCTCATGCCCATGTGCAGGCCCCATAGCGCGATGCCGGCGACCAGCCAGGGCCACTCGGCGCCTTGCGCCAGCGCGAGGTCCGCCGCGACCAGCACGACGAGGCCGAGCGCGAGCAGGCGCGCGTGGTTCATGCCGTCGGCGAGCCGGCCGAAGGGGTAGGCGGTGAGCGAATAGACGACGTTCATGCCGATCAGCACCAGCGGCGTGTACGCGACCGGCAGGCCGGCGTCGAGCGCGCGCAGCACGAGGAAGGCCTCGGAGAAGCGCGCCAGCGCAAACAGCGCGCCGATGCCGACGACCCACCAGTAGGCGCGAGGCAGCTGACGCAGGTTCTCGCGGCGGATCGGGTTGAGCACCGGTGTGCCGGGCGGGCGTTCGGGTTCGCGCACGCCGAAGAAGAGTAGCGCGACCGAGAGGAAGCCGGGGATGATCGCGACCCAGAACACCGCGCGGAAGTCGTTCGCCCACAGCAGCATCAGCCCCATCGCGAGCAGCGGGCCGAGGAATGCGCCGACGGTGTCGAGCGACTGGCGCAGGCCGAAGGCCGCCCCGCGCACTTCGGGCGGGGCGATGTCGGCCACCAGCGCATCGCGCGGCGCACCGCGGATGCCCTTGCCGACGCGGTCGATCAGGCGTGCGGCGAGCACCATGCCGGCACTCGTCGCCAGCGCGAACAGCGGCTTGGAGATCGCGCCGAGCCCGTAGCCCAGCACCGCGAGCGGCTTGCGCCTGCCCCAGTAGTCCGAGAGGGCGCCGGAGAAGACCTTGACGATCAGCGCGGTCGCTTCCGCCGCGCCTTCGATGAGGCCGACCGCGAGTGCGCCGGCGCCCAGCGAAGTGACGAGGAAGACCGGCAGCAGGCTGTGGATCAGCTCGGAGGAGACGTCCATCAACAGGCTGACGAAGCCGAGCATCCAGATCGCGGCCGGCAGTTTCGGTCGTGTGGAGGGGGCCGCGGGCGGGGCGTCTTGCATGGTCCGGTACCGGGTCGGGGCGTTGCCGGCATTCTGTCATGCAGCGCGAGGCAGTGAAATGACAGGCGCGAAATGTCGCAGATCAAGGAGACGCTCGGCAGCCTCGTCCAGAATCGGCGGCGGTTTGGTCCGCTTATCGGTTTCATCCCTTTGCCTGCGCTGCACCTGGATACCGTTCGGGCTGAGCCTGTCGAAGCCCTGACAGCCCTTCGACAAGCTCAGGGCGAACGGTCGTGTCTTTGATCGCTACCCCATTAGCCCTTCTCATGAAGCTCGTCTCCCACCCGTTCTGGCTCGTCGGATTCCGCCCCTTCTTCAGCCTCGCCTGCTTCGCCGGCCTGAGCCTGCCGCTACTGTGGGCGCTGATGTTCAGCGGCGCGCTGCCCGCACCGGTGGGGCGTTTCACCCCCGTGCAGTGGCACGCGCACGAGATGTTCTTCGGCTTCGGCTGGGCGGTGATGGGCGGCTTCCTGCTCACCGCGTCGAAGAACTGGGTGCAGATTCGCGGCTACCACGGTGCGGCGCTGATGTGGCTGGTCGCCGCATGGCTGTTCGAGCGCGCCGGCATGGCCTGGGGCGGGCAGTGGCCGGCCGCGCTGTTCTGGCTGTCGAACACCGTGTACCTCGGCTCCATCGTCGCGATGCTGCTGTGGACGCTGATCCGCTACCGCAGCCAGGACAGCTTCCGCGACAACTACTTCTTCCTCGTCGCGCTGCCGCTTTTCATCGCCGCGAAGCTGTTGATGCTGGGCGGCGACAGTTTTCAGTCCGGCGTGACGATGGCGGTCGGGCTCTTTCGCGTCGCCTTCCTCGTGATGCTCGAACGCACGCTGACGCAGTTCATGAAGGGCGTGTTCCAGGCGGAGATCCTGCGCCATCCGCTGCTGGACAACCCGATCAAGCTGACCGCGCTTTCCCTGGTCTTCGTCGCCTGGATGCCCAAGCCCATGGCAGGGGCCCTGCTGGTCGTGCTCGCCTTTCTCCTTGTCGCGCGTCTGGCCTTCTGGAAACCGCAGCTCGCGATGCGCCGGCTGGAGCTGGCGGTGATGTACCTCGGCTATGCGGCGATCGCCGTGCAGCTGCTGCTCGAATTCGTCGCCTTGCACGGGTCGCCGGGCTGGGTCGGCAGCCTGTCGGTGCACGTGTTCACGTTCGGCGTGATGGGGCTGATCATCCCCGCGATGCTGGTACGCATCTCGAAGGGGCATACGGGGCGCAAGGTCGTGTTCGACGCAGGCGACAAGCTCGTGCTGTGGATCATGATCGGCGCCTTCGTCGCGCGCGTCGTGCTGCCGCAGATCGTGCCGGGCATGTACACGGGATGGATCCACCTGGCGGCGACGGCATGGTTCGCGTGCTTCGCGATCCTCGGCTGGCGCTACATTCCCTTCCTGCTCGCGCCGCGCGTGGACGGCAAGGAGCACTGAGGCCGGATCAGTCCGCCCGCAGGTCCGCGTCGGTTGCGGGAAAGCGCCGCAGCACGGCCGGCGTGCGCGGCGCGACGAGGCGGGCGCGCAGCTGGCCGCAGCCGCCGTCGACGTCCTGGCCTGCCGACTGGCGTAGCTTGGTGAGCACGCCGCGTGCGTGCAGCCGGCGTGCGATCGCCTCCGCTTGTTCGCGTTCGGGGCGCGCAAAGCCGAAGCCTTCCACGTTGTTCCACGGGATCATGTTCATGATCGCGTACTTGCCCGCGAGCAGGCGCACGATGCCGTCGATCTCCGCGTCGGTGTCGTTGATGCCGGCGAGCAGCGTCCACTGGTACTGGATCGGATAGCCGGTCGCGCGGGCGTATTCCTCGCCGCGCTCGACCAGATCCTCCGGGCTGATGCGCGGGGCGCGCGGCAGCAGGTGTTCGCGCAGGTCGGCACGCGTCGTGTGCAGCGACAGCGCCAGTGCCGGCTTCACGCGCCCCTGCGGCAGGCGCTCGAACACGCGGTGGTCGCCCACCGTCGAGAACACCAGGTTCTTGTGACCGATGCCGCCCTCGGTGCCGAGGAAGTCGATCGCTTCCAGCACGTTGTCGATGTTGTGTGCCGGCTCGCCCATGCCCATGAACACGACCTTCTTCACGAAGCGGCGCGCGCGCGCGAGCACGACCTGGGCGACGATCTCGGCGCTGCCAAGCTGGCGGATGAGGCCGTCGCGGCCGGTCATGCAGAAGGTGCAGCCGACCGCGCAGCCGACCTGCGAGGACACGCACACGCCGTCGCGCGGCAGCAGCACGCTTTCCACCGACTGCCCGTCGGCGAGTTGCACCAGCAGGCGCGCCGAGCCGTCCTCGCCGGGATGCTCCGAGAGCACGCGCGCGAGCCCGTGCAGCTCCTCGCCCAGTGCCGGCAGGGCGGCGAGGATGCGCGGCGAGAGGAAGCCGTCCGCGCGCTTGCGGCCGCTGTCGAGCGGGCGCGCCTGGGCCCAGGCACGCAGGATCGCCTGTTCGTGGCAGGGCTTGGCGCCGAGGTCGCGCAGTCGCTGGCGGAGGTGTTCGATACGCATGGAGGGGGGGCGATGCGGGCCGGTGGCGCACATGAGCCGGGTCGGGCTGCCGCTTCCGGCTGGGTCGTTGCGGTGCACAAGAATCAAAAATTTTACACCCGTTCCCCCGGGTTTGCCGGGAAAACGCGCGGCGGAGTGATCTGGGTCACATTCAAATAAGAGAATAATTAAATGCGAATTTAATGCTGATAGAATGGCTCCAGATTTCGTATGCCCTTGGGTTTCCCGGGCTGCGACCTGGAAGCGGGCCGACGGGCAGGCGAAGACAGTTTCCGCAAACCGGAGTGTCACATCATGAAACCCCGTCAATTACTGTTCTCGATCCTTGCGACGAGTCTCCTCGGCGTCAGCTTCGGCGCCGCCGCGTACGACGCCGACTGGAAGCGCGGCCGCATCTACTACCGCAGCGTCTGCACCGCCTGTCATGCCGCCCAGGCGGGCGGCTCCATCGCTCCCAGCACGATGACGATGGCGCAGTGGGAGGGCTATCTGAAAGCGGACAAGCACGCCGCCGGCAAGGACTCGCTGAAGAAGTACGTCGGCAAGGACTACCGCGCCAGCATCCGCTCGCAGAACAAGGCGGCCGACAAGTTCGCCGACGTGCCCGATGCCGAGCTGTTCGAGGACATCAAGGCCTTCGTCATCAAGGGCGCCAAGGACGGCGACGCGCCGGCCAGCTGCAGCTGATCACCCGCCTCCACGCATTCCGGACCTTCGCCCGCGCTTGGCGCGGGACGAGTCCCTCATCGTTCAGGGAGCCATCATGAAACTCCGTCACACCCTGGCCTTCGCGGCCCTGCTGGCGGCGCTGGGCGCCGTTCCGCTGCAATCCTTGTCCGGCGCTGCGATCGCCGCCGACGCGCCCGCCGCTGCGGAGGCGAAGGCGGGCTGGTACAGCCGCATCGTCGATGCCGACTTCGTCGCCCGCTATGCGGTCCTGCCCAAGCCCGACGGCGTGCAGATCATCGACTCGCGCCCGACCGCGCGCAAGTACGATCCGGGCCACATCCCGACCGCGCTCAGCCTCCCCGACAGCCAGTTCGACAAGCTCGCCGACAAGCTGCCGCAGGACAAAGCCACGCTGCTGATCTTCTACTGCGACGGTCTCGAGTGCATGTTGAGCCACAACTCCGCCTTCCGCGCCGAGAAGCTCGGCTACACCGATATCCGCGTGTATGCGGCCGGTTTCCCTGACTGGGTGAAGAACGGCCACATGGCGGCGATCTCGGTGCCCCATCTCAAGAAGCTGATGGACGAGGGCGCCCCGATGGCGCTGGTCGATTCGCGGCCGAAGGAGCGCAAGTACGACAAGGGCCACATCCCAGGCGCGATCAGCCTGCCCGACTCGCAGTTCGACAAGCTCGTCGACCGCCTGCCCGCCGACAAGGCGAGCCCGCTGTACTTCTATTGCGAGGGCCTCACCTGCAGGCTGAGTTCGGATTCCGCCGCGAAGGCGGTGAAGCTCGGCTACACGCAGGTGAAGGTGGTGCCCGAGGGTTATCCGGAGTGGGAGCGCCTGTACGGCGCAGGCCCGACCGCCGAGGGCGCTGCGGCCGCCAAGCCCGTCATCCAGGCCGGCAAGGAGAGCGGAACGATCGCTGTCGCATCCTTCGAGAAGATCTACAAGGAGGCCCCCGACACGATCCACCTGATCGACGTGCGCGAGCCCAACGAGTTCGCCGCGGGCACCTTCAAGGGCGCGGTCAACGTCCCGGTCAATACGCTCGAGAAGCGCATCGACGAGCTGCCGGCCGACAAGCCCATCGTGTTCTTCTGCGGCGCGGGCGGGCGCAGCGGCGAGGCGCACGACATGGTGCAGCTCTACAAGCCCGCCCTGAAGACCTTCTTCCTCAACGCCGACATCAAGTGGGCGCGCGACGGCAGCTACACGATGGTCGAGAAGAACTAGCAAGCGGGGAATCGCCATGAAGACGAATCGAACGAATCGGCGTGCGCGCCCCTGGGCGGCCGCGTTGCTCGCCGCCGCGCTAGCCGGCGCCGCATTCCAGGGCGGGCCGGCGCTTGCGGCGACGAAGGCGAGCACCGCCGATCACACCAAGTTCAAGGAGCTGCAGCAGGGCTTCGCGTCCGGCCCCGATGTCACGAAGGCCTGCCTCATCTGCCACACGGAGGCGGCGAAGCAGGTGCACAACACCAAGCACTGGAGCTGGGAATTCCTCAATCCCGCGACCGACCAGAAGCTCGGCAAGAAGAACGTCATCAACAACTTCTGCATCTCGATCCCGTCGAACTACCCCTTCTGCACCAGCTGCCACGTCGGCTACGGCTGGAAGGACGCCAGCTTCGACTTCACCGCCGAGCAGAACGTCGACTGCCTGGTGTGCCATGACACCACCGGCAGCTATCGCAAGCTGCCGGGACTCGCCGGCCATCCGCCCTATCAGGACACCGAGATCCCGCCGGGATCGGGCAAGTTCGCGAAGGCGGTGGACCTGACCAAGGTCGCGCAGAAGGTCGGTCGCAGCAGCCGCGACACCTGCGGCACGTGCCACTTCTTCGGCGGCGGCGGCGACGGCGTCAAGCATGGCGACATGGACTCCTCGCTCGCGGCGCCGGACAAGGAGCTCGACGTGCACATGGACGCCACCGGGCTCGACTTCAGCTGTGGCACCTGCCACCGCACCTCGAGCCATGACGTGCCGGGCAGCCGCTACACGCCGGTCGCGCGCGACACCGAAGGCGCGCACATCCCCGGTCGCGCGGACGACTCGCTGCCGGCGACCTGTCCCGCGTGTCACGGCCAGGCGCCGCACAAGGGCGGCGGGCATGCGGCGAAGCTCAACGACCACACCGACGTCGTCGCCTGCCAGACCTGCCACATCCCGGAGATCGCACGCGGCGGGGTCGCGACCAAGATGAGCTGGGACTGGTCGACCGCAGGGCAGATGGGGCCGGACGGCAAGCCGATGCTGAAGAAGGATGAGGCGGGGCGGGTGATCTACGACTCCAAGAAGGGCGACTTTGTGCTCGGCGAGAACGTCGTGCCCGAGTACCGCTGGTTCAACGGCGAGGTCACCTACACGCTGCTGGGCGACAAGGTGGACAAGGACAGCGGTGTGACGCGCATCAACCGCCTCGGCGGCAGCGCGGACGACGGCAAGTCCCTGATCTGGCCGATGAAGGTGTTCGTCGGCGTGCAACCCTACGACCCGGTGAACCGCACCCTCGTCACCCCGCACACCGCGGGCAACGACGACACCGCGTACTGGAAGAACTTCGGCTGGGAAAAGGCCATCAAGACCGGCATGCAGGTCTCCGGTGCGCCGTTCTCGGGCGAGGTGGACTTCATCCGTACCGAGATGTCATGGCCGATCACACACATGGTCGCGCCCAAGGAGAACGCGGTGCGCTGCGCTGAATGCCACATGAGGGGCGGACGCCTGGAGAAGGTCGGAGGCGTGTATATCCCGGGTCGCGACGCCCATCCCCTCGTCGACCTGTTCGGCTGGCTGATGGCGGGCGGCGCGCTGCTGGGTGCGCTTGCGCACGGTGGGCTGCGCATCCTGCGTCGCAAGGGCTGAACGAAGAGCCAAGGAGAGATCACCATGGAACGCATCTACATCTTCAAGCGCTTCGAACGCTTCTGGCACTGGTCGCAGGCGCTGCTGATCATCCTGATGATGGTCACCGGCTTCGAGATCCACGGCACCTACACCCTGCTGGGCTACGGCGACGCCAGCGAGCTGCATACCAGTGCGGCCTGGGCGCTGATCGCGCTATGGGTGTTCGCGATCTTCTGGCACTTCACCACCGGAGAATGGCGCCAGTACATCCCGACGACGGAGAACCTCGTGGCGATGCTGCGCTACTACCTGAGCGGCATCTTCACGCATGCGCCGCACCCGTTCCGGCTGACGCAGCTGAGGAAGCACAACCCGCTGCAGCGCCTCGCCTACCTAAACGTGAAGCTGATGATCAATCCGCTGATCTGGCTGAGCGGGCTCGCCTATCTCTATTACAACGAGATCAACGCCGCCGGCCTCGGGCTCGACCTGGGCGTGGTTGCCGTGCTGCACACGATAGGCGCCTTCCTCATGCTCGGCTTCTTCATCGTGCATGTGTACGTGATCACCACAGGGCATACCTGGAGCAGCCATCTCAAGGCGATGATCACCGGCTGGGAGGAGATCGAGGATCCGCAGGCCGGCGCGAAGTCCTGAAGCGCGCTACACGTCGCTGTCCCCGGTGCCCTGCTTGCGGCCGCGCCGCAGCAGGGAGCCGAGCGATCGGCCGACCCGCTCCGGAAAGTGGCTGGAGACCCACGCGAAGACGCCGTATTTCAGCAGTTTTCCGGCCAGCATGGCGACGAACACGCCGGCGTAGTCCGGACGCAGTGCGCCGAAGAACATCAGCGCGGGGGTCTGCGGCAGCGGCGAGGCGGCGATCAGGAACAGTGCGGCCGTGCCGTAGCGCGTTCCCCAGTCGACCACCTGCGCCCACGACGGATCGGTCGCGAGCTCAGGAAAGCGCTCGTAGAGTTGCGTCCAGCCCAGATGGTGAAAAACCACCATCAGCACGGTCGCGCCGATCGCGCTGCCGAGCGCAGCAACACCCGTGATTGCGCGCCAGCGCCCCGCGGCCATCAATGTCGCGGGCACGACCACCGCGGTCACCGGCCAGGCCGCGGTCAGCGTGCCGACGAAGGACAGCGCGCTGCAGGCGAGCAGCAGGCGGTGCCCGGCCTCGGCGAAGCGCAGGATGCGATAGATCAGGGCTTCGATGCGGGCGACGAGCATGCGGGGAATTCGGCTGAAAGCGGGGTGAAAGAGCTGCGCGATTCGCCCCGTCAGCGTGTGCCCGCAGCGTCGGCCGGAATGCTGCAGGACTCGGCCGGGCAGTCGTCAGGGGGGGCGACGCCTGCCCGGCCGTCCATGCGGTGCCCCTCAGGCTGACAACCTGTCGTCCCCCGGGGCACTGACGCAGGGCGACAGTCGGCAATCGTGGCGGCGTCAGCCCAGTTCGATCGGCACGAAGATGCGCGCGTCGCCGCGCTGGATCAGCAGTGCGACGTGCTTGCCGGCGTCGGTGAGCTGCTTGCGCAGATCGTCCACGCGGTTCACGTGCTTGCCGTTCACCGCGAGGATCACGTCGCCTTCCTCGATGCCGGCGCGGGCTGCCGGACCGTATGAGTCTAGCACCAGAAGTCCGCCGCGCGTTTCGACCTCCTTCTGTTCGTCGGCCGTCAGCGGGCGCACCGATACGCCGAGGCGGCCGCCGTCATCCGGGGGCGTTTCGGCGGCGGCCACCTTCTCGGGTTGCTGCTCGCCGACGGTGACGGTGATCTCCTGCGCCTTGCGTTTGCGCCAGATCTCCAGCTTCGCCGGCTTGCCTGGGGTGACCACGGCGACGCGCGGCGGCAGCTCCGCGGACGAAGCGATCGCCTCGCCGTTGAATTTCAGCACGACGTCGCCCGGTTCGATCCCGGCCTCGGCCGCGGGGCTGCCGGGCTCGACATGGCTCACCAGCGCACCGCGCGCCACCGCCAGGCCGAACGAGTCGGCCAGGCCTTGGTTCAGGTCCTGGATCGCGATGCCCAGGCGCCCGCGCGTCACCTTGCCCTGCGCGAGCAGCTGATCCTTCACATGCGCCGCGACACTGATCGGAATCGCGAACGAGAGCCCCTGATAGCCGCCCGACTGGCTGTAGATCTGCGAATTGATGCCAACCACCTCGCCCTTCAGGTTGAGTAGCGGCCCGCCCGAGTTGCCGGGGTTGATCGCGACGTCCGTCTGGATGAAGGGCACGTAGCCCTCGTCGGGCAACGAGCGCGACTTTGCCGAGACGATGCCCGCCGTGACGCTGTTCTCGAAGCCGAAGGGCGAGCCGATCGCGAGCACCCAGTCGCCGACGCGGATGTCCGTGGGGTCGCCGAGCGGCACGGTCGGCAGGTCCTGCGCGTCGATGCGCAGCACCGCGATGTCGGTCGGCTTGTCGATGCCGATGACCTTGGCCGTGAACTCGCGCTTGTCGGTGAGCTTCACCGTGACATGGTCGGCGTTGGCGACGACGTGCGCGTTGGTGAGCACGATGCCGTCCGCGCTGACGATGAAGCCCGAGCCCTGGCCGTGCGTGATCTGCTCGCCGGGCTTGCCCTGCCCGCGCGGGGCGAAGCGGCGGAAGAACTCGGAAAACGGGTCGTCCGGGTCGAGCTGGCCGAAGGGCGTGCGACCGCGCGCGGCGGTCTTCACGGTGCCTTCGACGCTGATGTTCACGACCGCGGGGCCGTAGGAATCGACGATGCTGCCGAAGTCCGGCAGTGACGCGGCCGCGTACGGCTGCCCCCCCTTGCGCACGACCGTGGGGGTGGTCGCGGCGGGGGCCTGGTCCACGGAGCGGCCGATTTCATAGCCGCCCCACAGCGTCGCGGCAATCGCCGCGGCAATGACGGGTAACTTGAGCGCCTGTAGTGACATGATCTGTTTCCTCCCATCCCGCATGCACGGAGCGGGACGATGTTGGCACTCTACGGGCCTCTGACTTAAATCAAACTTAAGGGAATGCTGAATTTGCCCCGTTTCACGCGGGCGGGAATCCTACCGCGATGCGCAGGCCGCCCAGCGGGGAGGCGTTCAGGACGACGCGCGCATCGTGGCGCCGGGCGATGCTGTCGACGATCGCAAGGCCGAGTCCGCTGCCCGACTCCTGCTGGCCGGCGGGGCGATAGAAACGGTCGAGCACGCGGTCGCGCTCCTCGGGCGGGATGCCCGGTCCGCTGTCGTCGACGCGCAGCCAGTAGCGGCCATCGCTCTTGTTGACCGACACATCCACGCGGCCGCCGCGAGGCGTGTAGCGGATTGCGTTGTCGATCAGGTTGCCGGCCAGGGTGCGCAGCGCAGCCGGATCGCCCTGCGTCGCGAGCGCGTCGTCGAGCAGTTCGGCGCCGAGATCGATGCCGAGTTCGTGCGCGAGGGTGGTGTAGTCGGCGAGCGACTTGCGTGCGATGTCGGCGAGCACGACGCGCACCTGCGGTTTCGCCGCCCCCTCGCCGGGTTCCTGTCGGGCCAGCGTCAGCAACTGCTGCACGAGGTGCGCGGCGCGCGTCAGGCCGGTGCGCAGCTCTCCGAGCGCAGCGGTGCGTGTGGTTTCGTCGCGCGCCCGTTCGCACAGCTGCAGCTGGATCTGCAGCGCCGCGAGCGGCGTGCGCAGCTCGTGCGCGGCATCGGCGACGAAGGCGCGCTGGACGCTGATCGCCTGCCGCAATTGCTCGAGCAGTTCGTTGAGCGCCCGCACCAGCGGCTGCGCCTCGTCGGGAATGCCCTTCAGCGGCAGGGCGTCGAGCGAATCGGCGCGGCGCGTCGCCACCTCCTGCGCGAGCCGCTCGAGCGGGCGCAGGCCGCGGCCGACCAGATACCAGATCAGCGCGCCCAGGAGCGGCATCAGCGCCACCAGCGGGATCAGCGTGCGCAGCGCCGCGTGGGCGGCGAGGCGGCTGCGCACGGCCATCGGCTGGGCGATCTGGATCACGTGGTCGAGCAGCGGAATGGAATACACGCGCCAGTCGCCCTCGGAGGTCGTGACCGTCGTGTAGCCGAGCTGCGCGCGGGCCGGCAGCGCGGTGTGCGGGTGCGAGAGGTACAGGCGCACGCCGGTGTCGTCCCAGATCTGGATCACGAGGTCCAGCGACTCGTCGGGCGCTGCGAGGGGGGTGACATTCGGCTCCGCCAGGCGCCTGTCGCGCAGCGAGAGCGCGAACTGGCGCAGGTTGTAGTCCATCAGCGCGTCGATCTCGTTGTGCGCCATGCGGTAGGTCGCGATGCCGCCGATCGCGAACACCAGCACCAAGGCGCCGAGCAGCGAGAACAGCAGCGTGCGGCGCAGCGAGTTCATGGCCGCTCCGGCACGTAATAGCCGACGCCGCGCAGGTTGCGGATCCAGTCGGCGCCGAGCTTGCGACGCAGCGAATGGATATGCACCTCGACGGCGTTGCTGTCGACCTCTTCATCCCAGCCGTAGATGCGCTCCTCGATCTGGCTGCGCGACAGCGGCCGGCCGGGGTGTTCCAGCAGCGCCGACAGCAGCGCGAACTCGCGCGCCGAGAGCCGCACCGGCTCGCCCGCCAGCGTCACCGCGCGGCTCGCGGGATCGACCTGCAGCGCACCCAGCGTCACGAGCGGGTTGGCCTGCCCGCGCTGGCGGCGCAGCAGCGCCCGCACGCGCGCGGAGAGTTCGTCGAGGTCGAAGGGCTTGACGAGGTAGTCATCCGCGCCGGCGTCCAGCCCGCGGATGCGGTCGGCGACGGCATCGCGTGCCGTGAGCACGAGCACGGGCATCGCGTGGCCGGCCGTGCGCAGGCGCTGCAGTAGCTCGATGCCGTCGCGGCGCGGCAGGCCGATGTCGAGCAGCAGCAGGTCGTAGGGGTTGTCGCGCGCCGCGAGTTCGCCGGCCACGCCGTCGCGCACCCAGTCGACCGCATAGCCGTCCTCGCGCAGCGCCTGCTGCACGCCGGCACCGATCATCGCGTCATCTTCGATCAGGAGCAGTCTCATGGTGGCGTAGGGTGGGGCGGCGGACGCCTTTGAAACATTCTATGCGATTGCACTGCCGCACATCGAGGCACTACGCTACGCTTGCCGTTGCGCCCGCCTGCCCGGCGTCATGGGCCGCCCACCTTTTCGACCGGATGTCCGCCATGTTCCGTCTTCTTCGCTGCTTGCCGATCATGCTCGCCTTGTCCTGGGGCCAGGGTACTGCGGCGCTCGAGGACGCGGCGGCGGTCGCGGACAAGGACGTGCGCGTCGAGCGCAACGTGGGCGGTTTCACCGTCGACATGCTCGCCCACGCGCCGGTCAACCAGGCACTGGCGTGGGAGGTACTGACCGATTTCGAGCACATGGCGGCTTTCGTGCCAAACCTCAAGACGAGCCGTGTGTCCGAGCGCGGCGATGCCTTCGTGCGCGTGCACCAGACCGGAACCGCCCGCTACGGCATGTTCTGGACGAATTTCGAATCGGTGCGCGAGATCCGCTTCTCCCCGCCGAACGAAATCCGCGCGCAGGGCGTCGGGGGCAACATGAAGCGGATGGAAAGCGTGATGCGGCTGGAGGCCGAGCCGGGCGGCACGCTGCTGCGCTATCACGCCGAAGTTCAGCCCGACGTCTGGCTGCCGCCGCTGCTCGGCCCATCCTTCGTGCGCCACGAGACCGCCGAACAGTTCTCGGCGATCATCCGCGAAATGGTCCGGCGGCAGTGAGGACCTCCGCCGGATTGTGATGTTTTCTTAATCCTGCGGGAGATGGCGCTTAATGCTCGCAGGCACAGACTCTCCTCACGACGCAACCGTCGTCACCAACCGTACAGGAGAGTCACCATGAACCCGAAATACATCAAGGCCCTGATCGCTGCGAGCGCCGCAGCCTTTGCGCTGTCCGCTTCCGCTTCCGCTGCCGCTCCGGCCGATGCTGCAGCCCCCGCCGACCAGGGCGCTGCCGCCGCCCCGGCGAAGAAGGCCCCCACGCACAAGAAGGCGACGCACAAGAAGGTTGCTGCGAAGAAATCCGCAGCCAAGGCGACGGCGCCTGCCGCCAACTGATCGTCGCGGTGCCGACCGGAACGGATCCGTGGGGTGTCCGTCCGGTCGCGCCCGGTCGTCTGATCTTGGCTCGGTCCTCCAGCGCGACGCGACCATGGTGGCTTGTGGCCACCTGGTCGAGGCTTGCCCTGCTGGGGGCGCTCGCGTTTCACGCGAATGCCGCCGTGGCCGGATGGGAGCCGGCCGCGGGTGAGCCGGCTTCCGACTCTTCGGATCTGGCGGCAAGCGGCGCCGGACCGCAGCGGGCGGTGCGCGTGTTCCGCGTATATGGCTGGCATGCGCTCGAACCGCATGCGGCCGTAATCTGGCTGGGGGTCGACGAACCCTATGTGATCCGGCTTGCACGCAGATGCAGGGTCGCTGCCGACGAGACCCCTTCGGTGCTCGTCCTGCGCGACAAACATCTCGTTCCCGGTCGCGACCGCATGGTATTTCCTGCCGGTGAGTGCGCGATCGATAGCCTGTCGCGTGCCGACCGGAATAAACTGCGCGCGAGCGCGATCACCCCGGACGGTGGTGTGGTCGTCCGCCTGATCCACGACGCCGGACCGCGCAGGACCCAATGAAGATACTTCTCGTCGAAGACGATCCGCAGCAGGCCGCCTACATCCGCAGGGGGCTGCAGGAAGCGGGGCACATCGTCGACGTCGCCGCCGACGGGCGCGACGGCTTGTTTCTCGCCACTACCGAAAGCTACGACGTCCTGGTCCTCGATCGCATGCTGCCGCGCGTGGACGGCCTCACGGTGCTGCGCACGCTGCGCGCGTCGAACGTTGCGACGCCCGTCGTCATCCTCAGCGCGCTGGGCGAAGTTGATGACCGGGTCGCGGGCCTGCGCGCCGGCGGCGACGACTACCTGGTGAAGCCGTTCTCGCTGATCGAACTCGTCGCCCGGCTGGAAGCCCTGGCGCGCAGGGGCGCGGTGTCCGGGGCCGGCGGGCCGAACACGCGGCTCGCCGTTGCCGACCTGGAGATGGATCTCCTGCGCCGCAGCGTCACGCGTGGCGGACGCAAGATCGAACTCAAGCCGAAGGAGTTCCAGTTGCTCGAGTTCATGCTGCGCCATTCGGAGCAGGTGGTCACGCGCGCGATGCTGCTCGAGGCCGTCTGGAACTACCATTTCGATCCCCAGACCAACGTCATCGACGTGCATATCTCGAACCTGCGCGCGAAAATCGATCTGGCTGGCCTGCCGCCGCTGATCCATACGGTGCGCGGCGCCGGCTACCGCCTGACCGCCGATGTCGCGTGAGACGGCGCCGGGCGGGCTGCGCGCCTGGTTCGGCAGCCCGTTCCACCGCTTCGCCCTCGCCCTGCCGGCCGCGATCGCGCTGATCGTGGGGGTACTCTTTTATCCGCTCTTCCGCGAGGCCGAGGGACATATCCGCGATGAGGTTCGCGCCGCGATCACGCTGGAGATCAACGGCCTCGACGAGCACTTCCACGAGCGCGGAATGGCCGGCCTGCGCGACGCGCTGCAGCGCCGCGTCGATGCGGCGGCGGACCGCGACGCCGTGTACCTGCTGACCGACCGTGACGGGCGGGCCGTGGTCGGCAACCTGGCGGCCTGGCCCGACGGCGTGCCGGTGGCCGACGAGGCCTGGTTCCACGTCCGCGAGCCCGACGGCAGCACGCTGGAAGGGCAGGTGTTCGTGCTGTTCGGCGGCGACCGCCTGCTGGTCGGGCGCCATTCGCCGCTGGAATCGTTCCAGCAGCACATGACGACCCGGCTGTGGGGGTCCGCGGCGCTGATCATCGTCGTTGCGGCCGCGATCGGATGGTTCTTCATGCAACATCTGCACCGCCGGCTCGAGACGCTGGCGCGCGAGGCGGCGCGCATCCAGGAAGGCCACCTGGCGCAGCGCCTCAGCCTGAGTGCACGCAATGACGAGCTGGACGCGCTGGCGCGGCGCTTCAATCGTGCCTTCGACGAGATCGAGCGCCTCGTCGATGCGTCGCGGCACGTCTCCAGCGCGATCGCGCACGACATGCGTCGTCCGCTGATCGCCCTGCGGCGGGCGATCGACGAGGCGCGCGAGGCTGCTGCTGCGGACCGGATCCTGCGCGAGCGGCTGGAGGGGCTGGGAGTGCAGACGGATGCACTGCTGCGCACCTTTGCTGCGCTGTTGAGCCTGGCGCGCATCGAGGCCGGCGCGCTCGGGCCGACATGGCAGCCGGTGGACCTCCGCGCCGTGGCCGCCGATGCGATCGAACTGTACGAACCGGTGGCCGCTGCCGAGGGCAGGGAACTCGTCGGTACGCTGGCGCCGGCAACGGTGCGCGGAGATCCGGACCTGTTGTTTCAGGTGCTGCAGAACCTGATCGAGAACGCGCTGAAGCACGGGGCGGGGACGATCGCGCTCGATCTCGCGGCGGGCGAAGGCCGTGTCGTGCTGAGCGTGCGCGATCATGGCGCGGGCGTTCCCGACGCCGCGCTGCCGCGGCTGTTCGAGCGCTTCTTCCGCCTCGACGAGAGCCGCAGCGCGGCGGACGGGGCCGGTGTGGGACTGGCGCTGGTGCGGGGCATCGTCGAAGCCCACGGTGGAAGCGTGTCGGCGCTCGATGCCGGCCCGGGCCTCGCCATCGAGGTCGTGCTGCCTGTCGACGGCGCAATGCCTGCGTCGCTTGACTGATGCCGCCGGACGTTCTATTTTTCCTACGTCCCAAGGGGGAGTAGCTCTCCGCCGCGGCGTCGTCAATCCGGCAGTCCCCGTGCAGGGGTTGCCCGGCGCCCGGGCAGTCGTTTCCTGACGGCTGCGAGCAAGACCTTTGCCGCGATGGCGGAGGTCCCCTTGTCGTATCCACGGCCCTTCGTCCTCGCAGGACAAAGGGCCGTTCTGTTTTTGCGCCTGCGGTGCGGGCAGGACGGGCTGGCGGATCCGGCAAGGAGGGAATTTATGGAAACAATCGGTACATGGTGGATGTGGGCGGGCTTCTTCGGCATCGTCCTGGCGATGCTCGCGGTGGACCTGTTCGTCGTCGGCGGGGGGCGCCAGCATCGCGTGAGCTTTCGCGAGGCGGCAACCTGGTCGGCCGTGTGGGTGACGGTGTCGCTGGTCTTCGCGGCCGGGTTGTGGGGCTACCTCGACGGTTCGCTCGGGCGGGAGGTCGCCAACCAGAAGACGCTGGAATTCCTTACCGGCTACCTGATCGAGAAATCGCTCGCAGTCGATAACGTGTTCGTGTGGCTGATGCTGTTCGGCTTCTTCGCGGTGCCGCTGGAATTGCAGAAGCGCGTGCTGGCGTACGGTGTGATCGGGGCGATTGTGCTGCGGACGGCGATGATCTTCGCCGGCGTGTGGCTGATCGCGAAGTTCCACTGGATCCTGTATGTGTTCGGCGCTTTCCTGCTAGTCACCGGCTTGAAGATGTGGTGGTTCGCCGAGGCCAAGCCCGACCTCGCGAACAACCCGCTGATCCGCTGGCTGCGCGGGCACATGCGTATCACCGACCACCTCGAGGGCGAGCGCTTCTTCGTGACCCGCGGCGAGGGCGGGCGCCTCGTGCGCTACGCGACGCCGTTGTTCCTCGCGCTGGTGCTGGTGGAGATCTCCGACGTGATCTTCGCAGTGGACTCGATCCCGGCGATCTTCGCGATCACGACCGACCCCTTCATCGTGCTGACCTCCAACGTCTTCGCGATCCTGGGCCTGCGGGCGATGTACTTCCTGCTCGCCGGCATGGCGGACCGCTTCTCGCTGCTGAAGTACGGCCTGGCGCTGGTGCTGGTGTTCATCGGCACGAAGATGCTGCTGATCGACCTGATCAAGATCCCGGCGGGGGTGTCGCTTGGCGTTGTGGCGGTCATCATCGCGACGTCGATCGTGCTGTCGCTGCGTCGGGAGCGCAATGAGGGGGAGGTTGAAGGGGCGGCGGCCACCGAGGGGCGCGGGGCCTGAGTGCGGCTGCGCCTTGAACGGAAACGGGGCAAGCGCCCCGCCGGATGCGGCGGGAGGCTTGCCCCGGGGTGTGAGCCTGTTGCGGCTTAGATGATGGTCACGTCGTCGGCGGTGAGGGTTGCGCCGACGTTGAGCTGCGCGACTTGCACCGCCCCGCCGGCGCCATTGGCGTCGGCATCGTAGTACAGCGCTCCCGTGGTGCTATCGAACAGCAGGAAATCATCCGCTTCGACCGCAACAGTGCCGCTGACCAAGCTGCCGGCCGCGAGCGCACCATCCGTAGTGAAGGCGGTGAACACGCTGTTATCGAACACGAGCATGTCGTTGCCGTTGCCGAAGTCCGTGATGGTGTCGACGCCCGTCAGATCATCGAACAGGAACACGTCGTCGCCCGCACCGCCGGTCAGGACGTTGGAGCCCGCGTTGCCGTCCAGGACGTTGGCGCCTGCGTTGCCGGTTGCGCTGAACGCCCCGGTGCCCGTGAGCTCGATGTTCTCGACATTGGCGAGCTTCGCGAGACTGAAGTCGGACGATGCGATCACCGTGTCGCTGCCGCCGCCAGCCTGCTCGACGATCTTGTCCTTGGCGTTGTCGACGACGTAGGTGTCGTTGCCCGCGCCGCCGGCCATGTTGTCCGCATCGGCGCCGCCGTCGATGAAGTCGTCGCCGTCGCCGGCCTTGATCTTGTCCTTGCCGGCGCCGCCGGAGATGTCGTCGTTGCCCGCGCCGGACATGATGACGTCGTTGCCCGAGCCGCCGTCGATGATGTCATCGCCGTCGCCCGCGGTGACCTTGTCGTTGCCGTCATCGGCGGAGATCACGTTGAGGCCGTTGCCGGCAATGATGTTGTCGTTGCCGCTGCCGCCGTGGATCTCGTCGTTGCCGTCGCCGCCGGTGAGCTTGTCGTTGCCGTCACCGCCGTCGAGGAAGTCGTCATCGGCGCCGCCGTCGAGGTGATCATTGCCCTTGCCGCCGATCAGGTCGTCGAAGCCGTTGCCACCGAACAGCTTGTCATTGCCGTCGTCGCCGTCGAGGATGTCGTCGCCGTCACCGCCGGTGAGCTGGTCGTTGCCCTTGCCGCCGAGGAGGTCGTCGTCGCCGGCCAGGCCGAAGAGCTTGTCGTTGCCGTCGTTGCCGTCGAGCACGTTGTCAATGTCGCTGCCGGTGATGTTGTCACTGCCGCGCGAGCCGACGATGTTCTCGATGCCCATGAGGGTGTCGTTGCCCTGGCCGCGGGACGTGCCGCTCGTCAGGTTCACCGTCACCTTCTTGGAGGAGTCGTCATAGTTCACGGTGTCGTCGCTGCCGGTGCCGTTGTAGGTGTCATCGTCCTTGCGACCGCCGTGGTCATCGAAATCCGTGCCGGGGAATTGCGTGTGCACGATGTCCTCGACGAAGTCCTCGAAGAGCTCCTCATTCAGGAGCAGCGCATTGAAATTCGTGGTCGTCAAGGACAAGTCGCTGATCAGCATCAGCGACGCGTTGCCGGCGTCACGGAAGTCCAGGCTGGTGATGGTGCCGCTGCTGAGGTCGCTGCCCGGGAAGTTGCCCGTGATGACGAGGGTGCTTGCATGCGGAAGGTCGTCGCCCTCATAGGTCAGGCCGAGCGTGATCGACGTTGCCGAGGCCGAAATGACGGTCGTGGAACTGATGTCGCCGGCCAGGTCGTCAGCGTGGTCAGTGGATACGGTAGGGGCGAGGGTGATCGTTGCCATGTGCAGTCTCCCAACAAGGTTCTACAGGGTTGTTCGAAAGGTGATGCGGATTCGGCTTTGCGGTCGCTCACCGGTTGCGGCCGACTGTTTCATCCTGCGGGTGCATGGATTGCCGACTCATCTGGCTGATACATGCGCGTGGTAAAAATTCCCGCAGATCCGTAGATCGTAGTGTAATCCCCATCCCGAGAGAGGTTGGGAGAGATTGAAAGCAAATGTTTCAGCTGCCCGCGACCTCGTGGTTTCATTCTGGTTGTCGGCGCTGCAGGTGCGAATAGCATGTTGCGGGCAGTCCGCAGCCTTCGCTATGTAGCGCGAAGGGACTCCTGTTACAACTTCGCCGCCGACGAATGGCGCCCGGCGCGCGACGTAAGGAGGGGCGCCGTGGCGTGATCCCTTACCGGGCCGTCGGCAGCCGCGATGACCAGTGCGGCGCTTGCGCGTGTAAGCTGATTGCATGGTGCTGGGGCATGGAGCGCGGAAGTATGGCAGGTCTGCTTTCCACGACTGTGACAGTTTGTTCCGGGGTCGGGCCGGAGATGGCGCAATGAGCGGCGCGGCGGCGCTCAAGGCGCGCGAGCTGGCGAAGATGAAGCGTGTGGCGCTCGCGCTGCTCGCCACGGTGACGCTGCTGTTCGTGCTGGCGCGCCTGCAGCATGGCGTGGGCATCTGGGGCTGGGTCGCGGCCTTCGCCGAGGCGGCGATGATCGGCGCGCTCGCGGACTGGTTCGCCGTCGTCGCGCTGTTCCGCCATCCGCTCGGCCTGCCAATCCCGCACACGGCGATCATCCCGGCGAACAAGGACCGCATCGCCGGCAACCTCGCGGCCTTCATCCGCGACAAGTTTCTTGCCACGGATACCATCGTGCGCAGGATGCGGGCTTTCGATCCGGCCGGCCGCATGGGGGCGTGGCTGCAGCAGCCGGACAACGCGGCGATGATTGCCGGCAAGCTGGGGTCGGCGCTGGCCGGCTGGCTCGATTTCATCGACGATGCGCGCGTGCGCCGCTTCCTCGCCGCGGCGATCCGCGGGCGGTTGAAGGAGGTCGACCTGTCGGAGGTGACGGGCAGGATCCTCGACGCGATGACGGCCGACGGTCGCCATCAGGAGGTGCTGGATGCTGCGCTCGCACGTCTGGCGCGATGGCTGGACGACCCGGACGTGCAGGCGTCGTTCGCGGCGATGATCGTCGAGGTGGCGGGCAAGGAGTATCCGAAGGTGTTGCGGACGGTGGGGCTCGTGACCGACACCGAGGAATTCTCGCGCCGCATCGCGGCGAGCCTGGTGCGCGGCATCAACGGCTGGTTGCACGACATCGGCGACGACCCGCAGCATCCGCGCCGGCAGGCGTTCGACGAGTCGGTGGCGGAATTCATCGAGCGCCTGAAGACGGACGCAGAACTGGCCGCGCGCATCGAGGCCGCCAAGCGCGACCTGCTCGCGCACCCGGCGATGGCCGAGTACCTGAACGGCTTGTGGGACGACATGAAGAGGTGGCTGCGCAGCGACCTGCAGCGTGAGGACTCGCAGCTCGCGGGCCGGCTGCGCAGCGCGGCGATGGCTTTCGGGGCGACGCTTGCGGCCAACCCGGCGCTGCACGATTCGCTGGACGATCACCTGCAGTCGGCGGTCGTCGCGCTCGCGGACGACTTCCGCGATGGGCTGGCGGATCACATCGAGTCGACGATCCGCGGCTGGAAGGACGAGGACCTGGTGCGCGAGCTGGAGCTGAGCGTGGGGCGCGACCTGCAGTTCATCCGCCTGAACGGGACGCTGGTGGGCGGAGCGATCGGGCTTTTGCTGCATGCGCTGACCTTGCTGGCGACGCGGCCGGGGTAGCGGGCGCTCCGCGAGGGGCGGGTTTCACGATGTCTTGACATGTGTTCGACGGGCGTTTGACGGCCTCCGCGCGATGCTGGCGCGATTGTGAAACCGTCCGATCCACGCACCTGGAAATCGCCCATGCCCTTCACCCAGACCCAGCTCGTGCTGAGACGCTACTACGCACTGCTCTATGTCGCGGTGTTCGCGATGATCGCGCTCTTCTGGCCGCATGCCGAGGTCGGGTCGTCCGGCGCGCGCGTGTTCCTCGTGGCGGCGACGGCGGGCTACGCGGCCTTGTACGTCGCCCCGCTGTGGATCCTCAGCTCGGCGCTGGGCCGGTTGCTGCGCAGCTTTCCGGGATGGCGGGTGCGGGTGCCCTACGGGGTGGCCTTTGTCGGCGGCAGTGCCGTGCTGCTGGCGATCTTCGCCGACTACCG
This sequence comes from Aromatoleum evansii, assembly GCF_045689615.1. NCBI lineage: Bacteria > Pseudomonadati > Pseudomonadota > Betaproteobacteria > Rhodocyclales > Rhodocyclaceae > Aromatoleum > Aromatoleum evansii. The sequence continues at coordinate 4,160,389 of NZ_CP141259.1, read as the reverse complement.
CCTGTACGAGCTGTACCAGTTCCATTTCAATGCCTTCGTGTGGAATCTGCTGACGACCCCCGGCGGCATCGAGGCGCTGGGCGCAACCGAGGCGACGACGCGTTCGCTCGCGCTGCAGGTATCGGTGTTCCCGATCCTGTGCGGCGCAGCGCTGGCGCTGCTGTACCGCCGCGTGACGCACGGCTGGGCGCCGTCGCCGCGCACGCTCGTTGCGGCCGTGCTGGTGCTGTTTTCGGTGCTCTCGGTGGAGGAGGTCGTGTATGCCTACAGCGAGCACGTCGGCAAGGAGGACTACCTGCAGGCGGCCGAGGCCATCCCCTTCCACCTGCACACCGGCGCGCGCAAGGTGTTCAAGCGCATGGGCATCGAGCAGGCGGCCGTGAAGGAGCTGCGCCTGGCGGGCGGTACGGTGGACTACCCCGGCCATGACCTCCCTGCGAAGGAGATCGCGAAGCGGCCCAACCTGATGATGCTGGTGGGCGAGTCCTTCCGCTGGGATCTGCTGAGCCCGGAGATCACTCCCAACCTGTGGAAGCTCTCGCAGGAGGGAACACGCTACGAGCAGCACTACAGCGGCGGCAACCGCACGCGCATGGGCCTGTTCTCGATGTTCTACGGCTTGTATGCGCCTTACTGGTACAGCTTCGAGCAGCAGCGCGTCGCCCCTGCGCTGATGAACTTCCTGCGCGACCGGGGCTATCAGCTGGCGATCCATACCAGCCAGAGTTTCGACTATCCGGAGCTGCGCCATACCGTGTTCTCGGGCGTGCCGGAGGCGAACCTGCAGGAGCTGAAGCAGGGCGAGCCGTGGCGGCGCGACGTGCAGAACATCGACGACCTGATCGGCAAGTTCGACCGCCGCACTGCCGACAAGCCTTTCTACGGCTTCATGTTCTTCGAGTCGACCCACGCACCCTACACCTTTCCGGAGGAAACCGCGCTGCGTCAGGACTACCTGCGCCAGCTCGACTACATGAAGCTCGACCTGCGCGACAATATCGACGCGATCCACGCGCGCTACATCAACGCCGCGCATCACGTCGATGCGCAGATCGGACGCCTGCTGGACCATCTGCGCGCGCAGGGGGAACTCGACAATACGGTGATCCTGTTCTCGGGCGATCACGGCGAGGAGTTCATGGAGAAGGGCCACTGGGGCCACGGCCACGGCAACACCTTTCCCGAGGAGCAGATCCGCGTGCCGCTGGTGATCCGGCTGCCCGGCCAGCAGCCGCAGGTCGTCACGCACCGCACCTCGCACCTGCAGATCTCGCCGACGCTGCTGGAGTACCTCGGCGTGACCGCCCCGCCGCGCAGCTACAGTTCCGCGGATACGCTGGACCACACGGCGGACAATCTCGTGCTGGGCGAGTACGACTACATGGGGATCTTCGACGGCGAGCACAAGATCTCCTTCCCCTACACGCGCAGCTCGTTCTTCCGCTACAGCGTGTTCGATGCGCAGGATCATCCGGTCGCGCGCGAGGAGGGCAAGCAGGTGCTGGCGGAGAAGCAGTCGCTGCTCGACGCGGTGGTGCGCGAAAGCAGGCGTTTCGTGCGGTAGTACCGGCAACCGCGCCGCGACCTCGGCGGGACGGGCCGGCCGGCCATGCATAATGTGGGCGACGAGCCCACGATGGTCCGGCCAGATGATCAATGTCCCCAACACCATCACCTTGCTGCGTGTCGCACTGATCCTTCCGCTTGCCGTGCTGCTGCGGCGGGGCGAGTTCGGGATCGCGCTGGCGCTCTTCGTCGTGTCGGCGCTGTCCGACCTCGCCGACGGCCTCATCGCGCGTCGCTGGAATCTGCGCACGCGTTTCGGCGCGATCGCCGATCCGGTCGCCGACAAGCTGACGATGCTTACGGTGACGCTGCTGCTCGCGTTCGACGGGCGGCTGCCGTGGTGGCTTGCCGCGGCGGTCGTGACGCGGGATGTCGTGATCGTGGGCGGCGCGCTCGCCTACCACTACCTGATCGGGACGGTGGAGATGGCCCCGAGCGCGGTGTCGAAGCTCAATACCGCGCTCGAGTTCCTGCTGCTCGCGAGCGTCCTTGCGATCGGCGCGGGATTCGTGGCTGGCGGGACGTGGCTCACCGCGCTCACGCTGACGACCTTCGTTACCATCGTGTGGTCCGGTTCCCACTATGTGTTGGTGTGGGGCCGACGGGCGTCACGGGCGCGACGCAGCCGATCCGCGCAATCCTGACCCGCCGGGCCGCGGAAGGCGTCAGGCCTCGGCCTCGTCCTCGTCCGGTTCGTTTCCTTCGATGCTGGCGAGCGCCGTTGCCGCGCGCTGTAGTGCCGGCAGGAACTGCAGGGCCTTTTCGCGCGTGAGCCGCATGATCGGTGCCTGGATCGCGAGGCCCATGTTGGACTGCTTGCGTTGCGTCGGGACGAGCACGCCGATGCACAGCAGGCCCGGCAGGAATTCCTCGTTGTCGAGCGCGTAACCGTTGCGCTTGACCTCCTCGATCTCGCGTTCGAGGGCGTCCACGTCGGTGATCGTGTTCGGCGTGAACTTTTCCAGCGGCGCGTAGGCGAGCAGGCGCCGGCGTTGGGCGGGCGTCATCTGGGCGAGGAAGAGCTTGCCGGTGGCGGAGCAGTGGGCCGGCACGCGCGAACCCGGATGCAGGTAGAAGCGCAGCGGGGCGGTTGACTCGAGGCGGTCGAGGTACATCACTTCGCTTCCCGAGAAGGCCGTGATGTTGCAGCTCTCGCCGACCTCTTCGACCAGTTGGCGCAGTACGACGTGGCGCGCGCCGTGGGTGGTGCTGTTGAGCAGCAGGTTCTCCGCGAGACGGCGCAGGCGCACGCCGGTGCTGTAGTGGCGGCCGTCGCCTTCGCGATGCAGCAGGCCTTCGGACTCGAGCTGCTGCAGCATGCGGTGGAGGGTGGGTTTCGGTAGTCCCGTTTCTTCGACGAGGCCTTGCAGGGAGACCGTCTGGTCCTTGGCCGCAATGACTTCCAGCAGGCTGAATAGCCGCATGGTCGGGGTGTCGCCGTCGATGCGGGCGGGTTCCGATGCGGAGGCGCGGGTGATCTTCATGGCGATCTCGCTGAGGTAAGTTTCGATAAATAATACACCACGTACCGGTTTATAAGAATACCTGTTGACTGTGCCCTGTTTTGCATCTAGAGTTTGATCAAGTTTCGAATAACGGAACGAAACGTATCGAAAGTTGTTTCGCTTGTTGTTGCTGATGCGTATTACCGCCCCCGCGCCTGACCGGCATATGGGCGGCGACGTCGGCGGCGCGCGTGACCCGCGTCGCTCCGCCGGCGGTGCTCCATCCGTGGTATTTCCCTCCACGGCCCCGCTTCCCCGGACGGGGCCGTTACCTGGCCGGAACCGAGTCGTCTCCCAACCCCTGCGGTTCCGGCATTTTTTTGGTGAATGGAATGAAAGCGATCAACCGCATCATCGAGACCGCACGCGCGAAACCCCGACGGATCGTGCTCAGCGAGGGCGACGACCCGCGCGTGCTGCAGGCCGCGGTGCGCGCGACGCGCGAAGGCACGGCGAAGATCGTCCTCGTCGGCAGCTGCGCCGCGATCGAGGCCTGCGCCTACCGTGAAGGGCTGGATCTGGCGGGCATCGAGCTGGTCGACCCGGCGCGTTCGCATCTCACCGAGGGTTTCGTGCGCGTGCTGCTGCGCCTGCGCGCGCACAAGGGCATGACGCTCGAGCAGGCCCAGCGCGACGTGCTCGACCCGCTGTGCTTCGCGAACTTGATGGTGCGCCTGGGGCATGCGGACGGGTCGGTGTCGGGCGCGGTGCGCACGACTGCCGACGTGGTGCGTACCGCGATCCAGATCATCGGCCCGGACAAGTCGTTCAAGCTCGTGTCGAGTTTCTTCCTGATGATGTTGTGCGAGCCCTTCCACAGTCTGAAGGGCGGGTTGATCTTTTCGGACTGCGGGCTGGTCGTGGACCCCGATGCGGAGGAATTGTCGGAGATCGCGATGGCGGCGGCCGACAGCGCGCGCAGCCTGCTGATGGAAGAACCGCGCGTCGCGATGCTGTCCTTCTCGACGAGCGGCAGCGCGAAGCATGCGGCTGTGGACAAGGTGGTGGCGGCCGCGCAGCGCGTGCGCGAGATGCGCCCGGGGCTCGCGATCGACGGCGACGTGCAGCTCGATGCGGCCATCGTGGCCGAGATCGCCAACCGCAAGCTGCCGGATTCGCAGGTGAAGGGGCGGGCGAACGTGCTGGTGTTCCCGAACCTCGAGGCGGGCAACATCGGTTACAAGCTGGCGGAGCGGGTCGGCGGCGCGGTTGCGATCGGGCCGCTGCTGCAGGGGCTGGACAAGCCGGCGAACGACCTGTCGCGCGGCTGCAGTGCCGACGACATCTTCTACGTGATCGCGGTGACGGTCGTGCAGGCACAGGCGGCGGACGCCGCGCGGCAGCGCGAGACTGCGGCCGCGGTGTGAGATGGACGGCGGGACGCAGCTCGCGCTGCTGCTGATCGTTGCGGTCGCCACCTATTTCCAGACGGTCACGGGCTTCGGCCTCGGCATGATCGTCATGGGGGCGACCAGCGGCATGCAGCTCGCTTCGGTCGCGACTGTCGCGGCGGTCGTGAGCCTGGTGTCGCTCGCCAACAGCGTCGTCGCGCTGCCCGGTCGCATGCACGGCATCGACTGGCGCGCGGCACGGGCGGCCATCCTGGGCATCCTGCCCGCGATCGTCGCCGGCGTGGTGCTGCTCGATTTTCTGAGTGCCACGGCGGCCGGCATCCTGCAGCTTCTGCTCGGCATCGTCATCATCCAGGGCAGCGTCGGCTTCGCCTTGCGCCCGGTGCAGCTCGACGAGCGCTCGTCGGATTTCAGCTTCGCCGCCAGCGGCTTCTTTTCGGGGCTCAGCGGCGGGCTCTTCGGCGTCGCGGGGCCGCCGCTGATCTTCCAGTTCTATCGCCAGCCGATGGATGCGGTAGCGGTGCGCAACATTCTCCTGCTGCTCTTCTCGGTCACCTCCGCGACCCGCTCGGTCTACCTCGGCGTGCAGGGCCGGCTCGATGCGGAGATCTGGACGGTGTTCGCGCTCGCCTTGCCGGTGGTGGCCCTCGTGACGATCGTCGGGCGTCGGTACCCGCCGCCGCTCGCCGCGCGCACGATGCGCCGCCTCGTGTTCATGCTGCTGATGGCGATCGGTGCCTATCTGGTGATGTCGGCACTGCCGACAATCGTGGCGGGTTGGTAGCGTCGCTGTGGCGTACTCGCCCGTTGATGCTCATATGGCAATTGGCAATAACGATATGGGGTTCTAATAACCAGAGTTCGAGTATCCTCCACTTCGATATTTCGTCGTTCAGAGTTGGAGGCCCACGATGTCCGAACTCCTTGGCGTTGCCGCTGGCGTGTTGACCTTCGTGTCCGCCGCTTGCGTCCTCGGGCGCATGCGCAAGCAGGAAGGGCTCGCCTGGCTGGAGAGCCGGCCCCAGGATGTGGCGCGCCTGTATCTGAGGTCGGCATCCGACGTCGATGCCTACTGGCTGCACGTGGAATTCCGCAATGGCCGCAAGCGCATGGTCGCGGCGCCGTGGGAGATCGAAGACGCGTTGCGCCGCCTGGCGCCGCTCGGGCTCAGGCTGTCGGCGCAGGACCGCGAGGCGCTTGCGCGCCTGCATCACCGGTGAACGCCGCGCTCCGCAGGCGACGGGGCTATTCCGCCGGTGCGTCAGGTTCGACTGCGCCGGCCGCGGCCCGGCCGCGCTGCTTGGCCGCGATGAAATCGCCGCGGGGAATGTAGAGCAGGTCGCCGAGCTTGCGCATGAGGTGGTTCTCGTGATGGCTCAGCGTGCCATCCGCGTAGGCCACCTGCCACAGGTATTCGACCATGCGCAGCTTCTGCTCAGCGCTGAAGCCCTTGTTGAGGCGTGACGTGAAGCTGTAGAGGTCCGGCGCATCGCGCGAGGTCGCGTCTGCGAGGTCCATCAGGCGCGCGAGCTCGTCGTCGCCAAGGGTGAACTTGTTGCGCAGGGCCTGCACGACGGCCGTGCGCTCGGCCGGCGAGTAGTCCTCATCCGACCGCATCACCTCGACGAGGAGCACCGCTGCTGCGAGCTGAAGTGCGTGATCGGGGCCCTTGGCGGCGGCCGCACTGGATGGACCAGCGGTAAGGGAGTTGAATAGATCCCGCAGGTTGGCAAACATCGTCGTCGAGCGCTCCCATTCGAACACGAACGAGGGCTCAGTGTAGCGCGAGGCGCGAACGGGTTTCGCACGAGTGGCCAGGAACCCTCCAATCGCATAGGAGTTTACGGACGAGAGTGGCGATGCCTCGGCCCGAACCGCTGCTTACGGTGTCGAGATGTTCAGCACCCCCTTGTATAAGTTCGCCTTCTCCCACGGGTCGTCGATTTTCTCGAAATGTCCGGTACCGGAGGCTCCCTTGTAGAGACCGCTACCACTGAGCACCGTGTAGCGGCCGAGCATCGGCTTGCCCGGCTCGACAACGCCTTCGAAGCGCAGCGTCAGACTGGAACCGTCGGTGAAGGTGTAGGTGCTGTAGCCGTAGAAGGGCCCGGCGCCGTTCCGGAAATCGAACGAGAACGTAAACTCCTTGTTGGCGATGCGTCCGTCCGCGAACACGGCGGTACCGGCGTAGCGGCCGGTGCTGACCATCTGCCCCTCGACCTCGGCGATCTTTTCAGTCTTCACGTCGATGGTGCGGGTGACCAGCTGGAACCTGAGCTCCTGTTCCGCGGCCAGGCCGAGCGCGGGCGCGGCCACGAGCGCGGCGCCCAGGAGAAACCCGCGCAGCCGTCTGCGCAAGGGGGAACCCCCCGCGCTGCAATCGATGGCATTGTTCATGTCGATCTCCCCGGTCAGTTGTCAGGACGCTAGCGCGTGGTGGTCGCTCCGTCGCCTGGCGCGCTCGCGAGCAAGGGGTGGCCGGCATCGTAGGTCCGTGTCTTCACGTAGGGATTGAGCCACCCGCCGCGATCGAGCAGCGCCCGGGAGTAGCCGGCGAGGGTCGCCGTCATGACCGTGTCGGCCGATTGTGTGCCGTCCTCGTGACGCATCGCTGCTGCGAGGGGATTGCTCCACGTCCCTCGTTCAGCAAAGCCGTCCATGGTTTGTCTTGCCTGCGTGACAAGAGGGTCGGCAGCCGGCTCGGCCGACACGGCTGCGGTTGAAAGCGACAGCAGCGTGCCCGCTCCGAGTGCCCCGATGATTCCGATCAGTCGTTTCATGTTCGCCTCCATTCCTCTGGCGCGCCGGCTCGAACATGCCGCCGGGCCGCCATGATTTTTTCTATGCCGCCGCCCGCGAATCGGCCTGACGATCGTCTGACGAATCGCTGATTTTTTTATTCACACGAAAAATCAACGTGTTATGAATCCGTCGCGGCAGGTTTTCGGTTGGCGGAACAGCACCGAAAGCCGGCGAATGGGCCGGATGTCGTTACGGTTGCCCCGGATGCCGGCATGGTCTATCCGTAAATTGACCGGCTTGCATCCGGCCCAGGGGGCTCAATGGATTCCTTCTTCCTGCACGACTGCCGCATCCGTCCGTCCGAGCGCATCATCGAGCGCAATGGCGAAGCCCAGCGCATCGAGCCGCGGGCGATGGACCTGCTCCTGTTGCTCGTCGCGCGGGTGGGCGAAGTCGTGACCCGCCAGGAAATCGAGGATCGCCTGTGGGAAGGCCGCGTGGTCGGCTACGACGCGCTCACCCAGACGGTGGCGAAGCTTCGACGCGCGCTGGGCGACGATGCCCACGAGCCGAGCTTTCTGCTCACCATCCCCAAGGGCGGTTACAAACTCGCGGTGGCTCCCGAGACGCGAGACGCAGGCGAACAGCGGCTCGCAGTGGCGGAGGCGCCGTCCCTCGCCGCACCGATGGTGCCCGCCAACGCGGCGCCGCGCGGCCCAAACCGCCTGTGGCGCCTCATGGGCGGAGCGCTCCTCGTGCTCGTCGCCATCGCCGGCATCGGGTGGATGAGCCAGGAGGCCCCGCCCGCGGCCCGGCCGGCTACGGCCCTGGAGCGACGGCCGGCCCTTGCGGTACTGCCATTCCTCGATCGCAGCAATGACGACGACTACGCCTACGTCGCCGACGGCCTGACCGAGGATCTCATTACAACCCTGACCCATATTTCAGAGCTCAACGTGCTCGCTCTGACCTCGACCACCGGATACAAGAGCCAGCCGTTCGACGCTGCAGCGGTTCGGCGTGCGCTCGGCGCGCGCTACGTCGTCACCGGGGCCGTGCAGGCGGATCAGGCCTCGCTGCGCGTTCATGTGCAACTGATCGACGCGGAAAGCGAAAGCAATCTATGGGCGGAGAAGTACGATCGACCCCGTGCCGAATGGTTTGCCTTGCGCGACGAATTGGCCGATGCGATCTCGTCGCGAGTGCTCCCGAACGTGCAGGAGGCCGAGAAGCGCCGCGCGCGCCGCAAGCCGACGGAGAACCTGGATGCCTACGATCTCTTCCAGCGGGCGCGGAGCGAGAAGCACAAGCTCACGGTCGACAGCGAGCGGGAGGCGGTGACCTTGCTGCGCCGGGCGATCGAGCTGGACCCGAATTTTGCCGAAGCCCACGCCTTGTTGGGTTGGGTGGGCGCCCTCGAAAGGCTCTTCGGCGGAACCGGCGCGTCCTATGAGGAGTCGCTCGCGCAGGTGCAGCGCAGCCTGGAGCTTCACCCGCAGCTTTCGATCGGATATCAGGCGCTCACGCAGGTGCTGACCTTCATGAAACGCTTTGAAGAGGCGACCCAGGCCGGACTGCGGGCGATCGAGATCAACCCCAACGACGCCGAGAACCACATCTTCTACTCGCGCGCGGCATCGACCGCGGGGTATTACGAGCCGGCGGTGGCGGCCGCCGAGCGGGCGGTCGCGCTCAACCCGATGTATCCGAAGTGGTACCCCTACATCTTCGCCCGGGCGCTGTACGCGGACGGACAGATCGCGCGGGCGGTGGAAATCTGCGCCGACGGGATGGCCCGCCAGCCATTCGTGGCAACGACGGTGACCTGCATCGCGGTGTTCGAACGCGCCAGCCGTCACGACGAGGCCGCGGCCCATGCACGGACGCTCAACGCGGCGCCGATACCGATCACGGTGGCGCACGCCCAGGATTCATGGGGATTCCGCGAGGCGGCACTCAACGAACGCTTTGCGGACGACCTGACGGCGGCAGGCCTGAGGCGGTGATCAGCCGATCGACCTCAGTGGGGCGGCACACTTTCCCGGTCGGCGCCCCGAAGCCGACGGTGCTCCCCGCTTACGTCTGAGTGGGCACCAGCCGCCACGCGTCCGCTTCGATCGGCAGCCAGGCCTCGATGGCGGCGGTGGCGACGACGTGGAGCATGTCCTGCTCGGGGTGACGCACGTCGAGGCCACCGAATACCACCTTGACCTCGGGGCGGCCGCGCGGGAGTTCGGCGCAGACGACTTCGGCGTCGACGAGGTCCGGGCGTTGCACACCGATCGTGACCTGCACGCGCATGTCCTGGGTGTCGTAGCCCAGGGTGCGGAACAGCGGCATCACGGAGTGGTGCAGGGCGTCCTGCACGGCGCGGCAGGCGGCCTTGGTGTAGTCGCCGCCGAGGAGGTCGTTGCCGGTGCCCATTTCGAGGATCAGGCGCCTTTCAGGCATGGGCGGGCTCCAGGTCGAAGGAGACGATGACGGCGGCGTTGGCGATCACGGTGACGCCAGTGCCGTCGTGCTTGGGGATGTCGAGCCCGCCGGGCACGAGCCTGATCGTGGGCTTGCCGTAGGGGAAGACTTCGAGCAACGGCGCGAGGTCCACCGCTTCGGGTTTCTGGATGCCGATCTCGACGTCAATCAGCATCTCGTCCTTGGGGAAGCCGAAGGCCGAGGCGACGTTGAGGGAGTTGTGCCACAGCGCGTCGCGGATCGCGCGTGCGGCGGCCTGGGTGTAGTCCTGGCTGCGGATCGAGGTCCCCATGCCGAACTGCACCACCATGCGGGTCTTTGCCATGCTTTGCCGGTCTCCTGGTCGGTGGATGGGCGCGCTCAGCGGTGGGCGTGGCCGCCGATGAGCTGCACGATTTCGGGGAAGAGCGTGTTGTCCAGCCCCCGCGTCAGGTCGGCCGCGAGGCTGCGGCGGTAGAAGGGGCTGAGGTCCAGGCCCACGCCGAGGCCGAGGATCTCGACCGCCCCTTCGCGGCTGCGCCGGGCGACGACGTCCTTGAGGTGATTGTCGAGGTAGAAGGGGTCGTTGGCCAGCCCCGTGGCGCTGTCCGAGGGGCAGCCGTCGGAGATCACGATGAGGATGCGGCGGGCCTCGGGGCGGGCGAGCAGGCGGTTGCACGCCCAGTCGACCGCTTCGCCATCGATGCCTTCGCGGAAGAGGTCGCCCTTGAAGAGGGCGGCGATGTCGGTGCGCGCGCGGCGCCAGTTGCGCTCGGCGTCCTTGAACACCATGTGGCAGACCTCATTGAGCCGCCCGGGGTGCGAGGGGCGGCCGCGGCTCATCCAGTCGCGGTACGCGCGCCCGCCGTTCCACGCGCCGGTGGTGAAGCCCAGCAATTCGGTGGCGACGCCGATCATGTCGAGGGCGCGCAGCAGCGTGTCGATCATCACCGCGACCGGCTCGATGTGCGCCTTCATCGAGCCGGAGCAGTCGAGCAGCAGGCCGACGATGCAGTCGGACTGCGGCAGGTGGCGCTCCTGGCGGAAGACGCGGCGCTCGGCGGGCGAGCTGATGACTTGCGCGAGGCGGCGGCCGTCGATGTGGCCTTCCTCTTCGCCGAAGCGCCAGCCGTCGCGCGCGGGGCGGGTGAGGACCGCGGCGAGCTGGCGTGCGAGGCGCGGCAGGTTGAGCCCTTGTTCGGCGACGCAGCGATCCAGCCGTTCGCGGTACTCGCGCAGCAGCGCGCGGCGCACGAGCGTGCCGGCGGCGACCTCGGTGTCGAAGCGGGTGGTGTACACGCGGTAGGCGAGGGCGGCGTCGGCGAGCACCTTGCTCGTGCCGGTGGTCGCGGCGGCGATGCCGTTGTCGCCGTCGCCGGCGTCGTCGAAATCAAGCAGCAGGGCGAAGTCGCGCGTGGCGGGTTCGTCCTGATCGGCCTTCTCCCCGTCTTCGGCCGCGGCCTGCTCGGCGCGCACGCGCTCGCCGACGATGCGCGCGATCTCCAGTGCGTGCGGCGCGAAGGCGGCCTGATCGTGGCGCTGGCGGCGGATGCCCGCGAGCGACATGCCCATCGCGGAGACGAGGCCCATGCGGGTGCTTTCGATGTAGTCCTCGGTGTCTTCGAGGACGGGGCGCGTGGTGAGGCGCGACCAGCACATCTGCGCCACGGTGTACAACAGGATGCCGACGCTGCCCTCGGTGAGGCCGGAGCGGTAGAAGGCGCGCGACCAGCTCACGAAGCGCTCCTGCAGGTTGTGCGCCATGCCGGGCATGGCGGCGGGCGCGAGGGTTTCGACGCGCAGTTGTTCGAGCAGCTCGAAGACGAGACGCTCGACCGGGTCGGCGGGGGCGAGGCGGGCGTGCAGGGCGGCGTCCGAATGCAGCAGGCGCAGGGCGATGCCGTCGGCGGCGGCGCGGCAGTCGGCGAAGGCGTCGGTGCCGGCGTCGATGCGCAGGTGCGGCGCATGCACGGGCACGCTGCGTTCGCCTGCATACAGGCGGCGCCCGCGGTAGTGCAGGGCGGGGCGGCCGGTGAGCGCGCGCAGCGTCGCCGCGCACAGCTCCTCGACGCGCTGCTGGCGCCGCGCCTGTTGCTGAGCGTTGGGCGCCGGGGCCTTGCTCACGCTGCGGCCTCGCGCATCCAGGATTCGTCGAGTTCCGTGCCGAAGCAGCGCTGGTAGTACTCGGCGACGATGGGGCGTTCGGCCTCGTCGCACTTGTTGAGGAAGGACAGCCGGAAGGCGAGCGCCGGGTTGCGGAAGATCTCGCAGTTCTCCGCCCAGGTGATCACTGTGCGCGGCGACATCAGCGTCGACAGGTCGCCCGCGGCGAAGCCCTTGCGGGTGAGCTCGGCGACCGCGACCATCGCGCGCACGAGTTCCCGGCCTTTCTCGTAGTTCTTCGCCGGCACGCGCGCGAGCACGATCGCCACTTCCTCGTCGGCGGGCAGGTAGTTGAGCGTCGCGACGATGTTCCAGCGGTCGATCTGCGCGTGGTTGAGCACCTGGGTGCCGTGGTACATGCCCGAGAGGTTGCCGAGGCCCACGGTGTTCGAGGTTGCGAACAGGCGGAACCAGGGATGCGGGCGGATCACGCGGTTCTGGTCGAGCAGCGTGAACTTGCCGTCGCGCTCGAGGATGCGCTGGATCACGAACATCACGTCGGGGCGACCGGCGTCGTACTCGTCGAAGATCAGCGCGACCGGCCGCTGCAGCGCCCACGGCACGATGCCTTCCTGGAATTCGGTGACCTGGCGCCCGTCGCGCACGACGATCGCGTCCTTGCCGACGAGGTCGAGGCGGCTGATGTGGCCGTCGAGGTTCACGCGCACGCACGGCCAGTTCAGGCGCGCGGCGACCTGTTCGATGTGCGTCGATTTGCCGGTGCCGTGCAGCCCCTGGACCATCACGCGGCGGTCGCGCGTGAAGCCGGCGAGGATGGCCAGCGTGACGTCCGGGTTGAAGCGGTAGGCCTCGTCGATCTCGGGGACGTGGTCATCGTGGGTGCCGAAGGCGGGCACCTGCAGGTCGGAATCGATTCCGAACAGCGAGCGGACCGAAACCAGCTGGTCCGGTGTGTCGAGGGCGAGTTCCGTCACGGCAGTCTCCTGGGGGCGTCTTGTGCGATTCATGATAGTCGCGTTCCGGTAAAAGGTACAAGAAGTTCCGGAAAGAGAAATTTAGCTTGACGCCTGCGAGGCTTGATCCTACATTCACATCAAAACAGCGAATCCGTGCATAAGGCTGAACGATTGGCCCGCGACCGGACGCGCAAGAAGACGACAAGCATCGGTTGCGGCCTTGCGGGCCGCGCCAACGGAGGAGACGGACGTGAAACCGGAAGCTGGAAATTCGGCTGGGCTGCAGCACGGCCTCAAGCAGCGGCACATGACGATGATCGCGCTGGGCGGCGTGATCGGCGCAGGCCTCTTCGTGGGCAGCGGCGTGGTGATCAAGTCGGCCGGCCCGGCCGCGGTGCTGTCCTTCCTGCTCACGGGCGGGCTCGTGGTGCTGGTGATGCGCATGCTCGGCGAGATGGCTGTGGCGATGCCGGGTGTCGGCGCCTTCTACGAATTCGCCCGCACCGCGTGGTCGGACCGGCCCGCGGTCGGCAATCTCGCCGGCTTCCTGACCGGCTGGATGTACTGGTACTTCTGGGTCATCGTCGTCGCGCTCGAAGCGGTCGCCGGGGCGGATCTGGTGCGTTACTGGCTGCCGGACGTGCCGGCCTGGATCATCAGCCTGGTCTTGCTGGTGACGCTGACGATGACCAACCTGATCTCGGTGAAATCCTTCGGCGAGTTCGAGTTCTGGTTCGCATCGATCAAGGTCGCGGCGATCATCGTGTTCCTGTTCCTCGGCGGCCTGTACGTGCTGGGGATGTGGCCGGACGCCACGGCCAGCGTCGCCAACCTGACCGAGCACGGCGGCTTCATGCCGAACGGCATCGTGCCGGTGCTGACGGGGGCGGTTGCCGCCACCGGCTTCTACTTCGGTGCCGAGATCGTCACGGTCGCCGCGGCCGAGACAGCGGAGCCCGAGCGCGCCGTCGCGAAGGCGACGAGTTCGGTGATCACCCGCGTGCTGGTGTTCTACGTAGGCTCGGTACTGCTCGTCGTATGCCTCGTGCCGTGGAACTCCAGCGCGATCTCGACGCCCTACGTCAGCGCGCTCGACGCGATCGGTATTCCCGCCGCGGCGCAGATCATGAACGCGATCGTCCTGACCGCGGTGCTGTCGGCGCTGAACTCCGGCCTCTACGCCTCCTCGCGCATGCTCTTCGCGCTGACGCGCCGCGGCGATGCGCCGATGGTGCTGGCGAAGGTGAGCCGCAACGGCGTACCGGTGCCGGCGATCCTGATCGGCACGCTGTTCGGTTACGGGGCGGTGGTGATGTCGTACGTGTCGCCCGACACGGTGTTCGCCTTCCTCGTGAATTCGTACGGCACCGTCGCGATCTTCGTCTATGTGTCGATCGCGGTTTCCCAGCTGCGCCTGCGTGCCCGTCTCGAAAAGGAAGATCCCGCGCGCCTGCGCGTGAAGATGTGGTGCTATCCCTATCTCACCTGGGTCGCGATCGTCGGCATGCTCGCGATCGTCGTCGCGATGGCCTTCATCCCCGAGCAGCGCACGCCGCTGCTGCTGGGCGTGGCGAGCCTGGGCATCCTGCTTGCCCTGTACGGCATGAAAAGCCTGTGGTTGGCGAAACCGGACATCGCCCCCGTCGTGATCGACACGCAGGCTTTCGAGCGATCCTGATCCCTCCGTGCGCGGGGTAGGGGCCGTCACCGGCCCCGCGCCGCCGCGCTTCGGCAGAAAACGGCATCCGTCGCCGATTGGCGCGGATGCCGTTTTCACGTCCACGCCCTGCCGATCCTGCTGCACTTGGATGTAATTTCAAAATAAGAGACAAATGGTTCAGAAAAACGAAATTTATGTTGACGTCTCAAAAATGTCGACGTACATTGAACTCAAGTATCGAATATCGGAACGCTATGTACCGAAAACGATATCTTGACTTCGCGATCACTCGACAAGGAGACAGCAGCAATGAGCGAACAAGACCGCCGCACCGTCGTCAGCGGCCCGCACAAGATGACCCCGTCGGAAGCCTTCGTGGAAACCATGGTGGCCAACGGCGTGACCGACATGTTCGGGATCATGGGCTCGGCCTTCATGGACGCGATGGACATCTTCGCGCCGGCCGGCATCCGCCTGATCCCGGTGGTGCATGAGCAGGGTGCGGGCCACATGGCCGACGGCTACTCGCGCGTGTCGGGTCGCCACGGTGTCGTGATCGGCCAGAACGGTCCCGGCATCTCCAACTGCGTGACCTCCATCGCGGCGGCGTACTGGGCGCACAGCCCGGTCGTGATCGTGACCCCCGAGACCGGCACCATGACCATGGGCCTGGGCGGCTTCCAGGAATGCAAGCAGCTGCCGATGTTCCAGGAATTCACCAAGTACCAGGGCCACGTCACCAACCCCGCGCGCATGGCCGAGTTCACCGGCCGCTGCTTCGACCGCGCGATGAGCGAGATGGGCCCGACCCAGCTCAACATCCCGCGCGACTACTTCTACGGCGAGATCACCTGCGAGATCCCCAAGCCCAGCCGTCTCGATCGCGGCCCCGGCGGCGAGCAGAGCCTGAACGAAGCGGCCGAGCTGCTCGCCACTGCCAAGTTCCCGGTGATCATCTCGGGCGGCGGCGTGGTGATGGCCGATGCGGTCGAGGAGTGCAAGGCGCTCGCCGAGCGCCTGGGTGCGCCGGTCGTGAATAGTTACCTGCACAACGATTCCTTCCCGGCGAGCCACCCGCTGTGGTGCGGCCCGCTCGGCTACCAGGGCTCCAAGGCGGCGATGAAGCTGATCAGCCAGGCCGACGTGGTCGTCGCGCTCGGTTCGCGCCTCGGCCCCTTCGGCACGCTGCCGCAGCACGGCATGGACTACTGGCCGAAGAATGCCAAGATCATCCAAATCGACGCCGACAACAAGATGCTGGGCCTGGTGAAGAAGATCTCGGTGGGCATCTGCGGCGACGCCAAGGCCGCCGCGAAGGCGCTGGTGTGGCGCTTGACCGGCCGCACGCTCGAATGCGATGCGACCCGCGAGCAGCGCTTCGCCAAGGTGCAGGAAGAGAAGGCCGCGTGGGAGCGCGAACTCGACGAGTGGACGCACGAGCGCGACCCCTTCAGCCTCGACATGATCGAGGAGAACGCCAAGGAGAAGACCTTCAACGGCGGCGACTACCTGCATCCGCGTCAGGTGCTGCGCGAACTCGAGAAGGCGATGCCGCCGGACGTGATGGTGTCCACCGACATCGGCAACATCAACTCGGTCGCCAACAGCTACCTGCGCTTCGAGAAGCCGCGCAGCTTCTTCGCCGCGATGAGCTTCGGCAACTGCGGTTACGCCTTCCCGACCATCATCGGCGCGAAGGTCGCCGCGCCGCATCGCCCGGCAGTGTCCTACGCCGGTGACGGCGCCTGGGGCATGAGCCTGATGGAGACGATGACCTGCGTGCGCCATAACATCCCGGTGACCGCGGTGGTGTTCCATAACCGCCAGTGGGGCGCGGAGAAGAAGAACCAGGTGGACTTCTACAACCGCCGCTTCGTCGCCGGCGAACTCGACAACCAGAGTTTCGCGGAAATTGCGCGGGCGATGGGCGCCGAGGGCATCACCGTGGATCGGCTGGAGGACGTGGGCCCGGCGCTGAAGAAGGCCATCGACCTGCAGATGAACCACGGCAAGACCTGCATCATCGAGATCATGTGCACGCGCGAACTGGGCGACCCGTTCCGCCGCGACGCGCTCTCGAAGCCGGTGCGTCACCTCGACAAGTACAAGGACTACGTCTGATCCGTAGCGCCTGAAGAAGGCGGGGCGGCCCACAAGGCCGTTCCGCCACCGCCCGACATCCCCACCGGACCCCGATCCAATGACCACTCAAACGACAATTGCGCCGCCCGCGATGTTCAGCGAGGTGCGTGTGCTGATGCCGGGCTTCATGCTGTGCGCCGTGATTGCCGTCGCGGCGACCTTCGTGTCCGAGCATTACGGCGGACCGCAGTTTCTCTACGCGCTGCTGCTGGGCATCGCGTTCCACTTCCTTTCCGACAGCGAGAAGTGCATCCCCGGCATCGAGGTTTCCGCGAAGAAGCTCGTGCGCTTCGGCGTCGCGCTGCTCGGTGCGCGCATCGTCGCCAGCGACGTGAGCGACCTGGGGCTGATCGGCGTCGGTGCCCTCGTCGGCGCGGTGGTGCTGACCATCGGCTTCGGCCTGTTGCTCGCCCGCATCCTCGGCCTGCCGCCGCTGCTGGGCCTGCTCTCGGGCGGCGGCACGGGCATCTGCGGCATCTCCGCGACGCTCGCGATCTCCTCGACGCTGCCCGCGACACGCGAGACCGAGCGCTACACGTTGCTCACCGCGATCGGCGTGGCGATCTTCTCGACCGTCGCGATGGTGCTCTATCCGCTGGTCGTGAAGGCCGCCGGGTTGTCGGTGAGCGAGGCGGGGCTCTTCCTCGGTGGCTCGATCCACGACGTCGCGCAGGTGGTCGGCGCCGGGCTGATCATCTCGCCCGAGGTCGGCGACGCAGCGACGCTCGCGAAGATGTTCCGTGTCGCGATGCTGATGCCGGTGGTCGTCGTGCTCGCGTTGGTGTTCCACGCCGAGCGCAAGAAGGAAAACGGCGGCAGCGCGAAGAAGACGCCGATCCTGCCGCTTTTCCTCGTCGCCTTCGCAGCGCTGGCGGCGCTCAACAGCCTGGGCCTGCTCTCGCACGAGCTGGTCGAGGCGAGCTCCACGCTCTCGCGCTGGTGCCTGGTGATCTCGATCGCCGCGCTGGGCGTGAAGACCTCGCTGGAGAAACTCGCCGAACTGGGGTGGAAGCCGATCGTGCTGCTGTCGGGCGAGGCCTTGTTCGTGGCTGCTTACATGCTGGCGGTGGTCTTCGCCGCCCGCCTGATCGCGACGTAATGACGGAGGCCGGACCATGGTCAGCGTGAAGATAGAACTGAACGGAGCGGCGCACATGCTGCGCGCCGGCCGCAGCCTGCACGACCTCATCGCCAGCCTGGACCTGCTGGGCAAGCGTGTCGCGGTCGCCGTCAATCGCGAGGTGATCCCGTCGCCGCGCTGGGCGGGCCGGGTGCTGCAACCGGATGATCGCGTCGAGGTCGTCGTCGCGATCGGCGGCGGCTAGTAAACAAGTAGAGGAGGAACGAACGGAATGAAGCTGAACGACACCCCGGACGAGATCCGGCCGGCCGTGACCGACGTGGGCCTCACGATCGCCGGCAAGACCTACGCGTCGCGCCTGCTGGTGGGCACCGGCAAGTATCGCGACTTCGACGAAACGCGGGCCGCGGTCGACGCGAGCGGCACCGACATCGTCACCGTGACGATCCGCCGCGTGAACATCGGCCAGCACGCCCACGAGCCGAATCTGCTCGACGCCGTGCCGCCCGACCGCTTCACGATCCTGCCCAACACGGGCGGCTGTTTTAACGCCAAGGACGCGGTCTACACGCTGCAGCTCGCACGCGAACTGCTCGATGGCCATCCGTTGTGCAAACTCGAGGTGCTCGGCGACGAGAAGACGCTGTTCCCGAACATGCCCGAGACGCTGAAGGCGGCCGAGGCGTTGGTGAAGGACGGCTTCGAGGTGATGGTGTATTGCAGCGACGACCCCATCCAGGCGCGCATCCTCGAAGACATCGGCTGCGTCGCGGTGATGCCTCTGGCGAGCCTGATCGGCTCGGGCATGGGCATCCTCAACCCGTGGAACCTGTCGCTGATCATCGAGCAGGCTCGGGTGCCGGTGATCGTCGATGCCGGCGTGGGCACCGCCTCCGACGCGGCAATCGCGATGGAGCTCGGTTGCGACGGGGTGCTGATGAACACCGCAATCGCCCATGCGCGCGAGCCGGTGCGCATGGCGCGGGCGATGCGCCTGGCGGTGCAGGCCGGACGCGAGGCCTTTCTCGCGGGGCGCATGCCGCGCCGCTTCGCGGCTTCGCCGTCGTCGCCGATGGCGGGGCGGATCGCGTGAGTATTGCGCGCTGCGGAGTGAAATTTCAGAAAGTTTGTAGTTGTGTACCGATAATCGAAATTTCTCTTGACAGCGTAGCGGCGTAGTCCTAATGTAAATCAAGTTTCAAAAAACGGTACAAGACGTTTCATATTAGGCAAAAATAGTTTTCCGGAGATTTACTTTCATGACCAGCCTGACCGCCACCCCGACCCGCAGCGAAGTCACTGCCGAGACGCTGAAGGCCTTCGCCGATGCCTGGAACAGGCACGACATCGAGGCACTGATGAGCTTCATGGCCGAGGACTGCGTATTCCACGCGGTGGCCGGCCCGGATCTGTTCGGCAAGAGCTTCGTCGGTCGTGACGCGGTACGCGCCGGCTTCCAACTCGCCTGGCAGACCTTCCCCGACGCCGCCTGGCTCGACGGTGAGCACTTCGTGTGCGGCGACCGTGGCGTATCGGAGTCCACCTTCAGCGGCACCAAGGTCGACGGCACGCGCATCGAGGCGCGCATGGTCGACGTATTCACCTTCCGCGACGGCAAGATCGCGGTCAAGAACGCCTACCGCAAGGATCGCCCGCCGGTCGCCAAGGCGGGCAACTGAGCATCCCCGGACACATCAGGAGTCGGGACATGGAAGCCATTGCAGAAAAGCGCACCGTAAGCAGCGAGCGCGCCACCGCGCCGGTGCAGCCCTACGATCCGGCCTACGATCCGCTGGTATCGGCGACGCCGGGGCAGGGCCGCGATTACGCGCCGACCTACTGGATCGGCACCGCCGGCGAACCGCCCGCGGATGACGGTCCGGTACGCCAGGACATGGACGTCGATGTGGTGATCATCGGCGCCGGTTTCACCGGCCTCACGGCCGCCATCGCGCTCGCCGAGAAGCACGGCATCAAGGCGACAGTGCTGGAGGCCAATCGCACGGCCTGGGGCTGCAGCACGCGCAACGGCGGCCAGGCGCAGTGCGCCTCCGGGCGGCTGAAGCGCTCGCAGTGGATCGAGCGCTACGGCCTCGACACCGCCCTGCGCATGCACGAGGAAGTGTGCGACGGGATGGAGTACTTCAAGGAGATGATCAAGGACATCGACTGCGACCCGCAGCCGGGCGGCCATCTCTACATCGCGCACAAGCCGCGCGTGATGCCGGTGCTGGAGAAGGAAGCGAAAGTCCTGCGCGAGGTCTTCAAGTACGACGCGCGCATCCTCGACGCCGGCACCGTGAAGCGCGAGTACGTGGATGACAAGGAAGCCGCGGGCGCGATGCACGAGCCCGAGGGCATCGGCATCCACGCCGGCAAGCTCGCCTTCGGCTACCTCAAGAAGGCGCGCGCTCTGGGCGTGAAGGTGCACCCGGCGAGCCCGGTGACGGGTTGGGAAACGAAGAACGGCGTGCATCACCTGAAGACGCCCGGCGGCATCGTGCGCGCCCGCGCGGTCGGCATCGCCACCGGCGGCTACACTTCGAACCACCTGCACCGCGAGCTGAAGAACCGCATCCTGCCGATCCTGTCGAACTCCATCGTCACGCGCCCGCTCACGCAGGCCGAGATCGACGCGTGCAACTTCCGCACGACCCAGGTCATCACCGACACGCGCATCCTGCGCCACTACTATCGCCTGCTGCCCGACGGCCGCGTGCAGATCGGCAGCCGCAGCGCGATCACCGGCAACGACGCGCCGCAGGATAAGTACAAGCAGTTCCTGATCCGCGACCTGCACCGCAAGTTCCCGGCGCTCGAGGGCATCCAGATCGACTACTCGTGGTGGGGCTGGGTGGACGTGGCGCACGACATGATGCCGCGCATCTATCAGCCGAATCCGAAGGAAACGGTCTATTACGCACTCGGCTACGGCGGCAATGGCGTCATGTACTCCGCGCAGGCCGGCCGTCGCCTCGCCGAGAACATCGCCGGCATCCGCACGCCCGAGCTGCCGATCTTCCGCTCCAGGCTGCCCTTCCCGAACGTGCGCGAGATGGTCGAGGCGGAAATGTTCGCCCCCTTCCGCCGCTTCGGCCAGTGGTGGCTGTACCGCTGGTACCACTTCAAGGACGAAGTCCTGTAACGGGCCGCTGCAGGAAGCAGCACCTTGATACCCCCAGGCAGCAAGATCTGCCAAACCATAAAGAGATCGAGGAGACAGAAATGAAATTCAGCAAGAACGTACTGATGCCGCTCGTCACCGCCGCCAGCCTGCTGGTGGCCGCGCCTGCTGCGCTCGCCGAGACCTTCAAGATGGCCGTCGGCGATGCCGCGGGCGGCACGCAGTGGGAACTCGGGACGACTTTCGCCAAGCTGTTCCAGCAGAAGACCGGCGGCAAGCACAAGGTGGACCTGTTCCCCAACGGGCAACTCGGCAGCGAGGAAGACACGATCAACAACGCCGCGATGGGAACGCTGGATTTCTCGATCCTCGCGGTGAACAACATCACACCGTTTTCGCCAACGGTCGGTCTGCTGACGATGCCCTACCTGATCCAGAGCGCCGATGAAGCGAAAAAACTGACCCAGGGTGAAATCGGCAAGGAGCTGACCGACAACACCGTGCGCGATGCCGGCGTACGCATCGTCGGCTGGGCCTATTCGGGCTTCCGCGTGCTCACCAACTCCAAGCGACCGGTCAAGACGCTGGAAGACCTCAAGGGCCTGGTGATCCGCGTGCCGAAGAACGAGATCATGATTTCGTCTTATCAGGCGTGGGGCATCAACCCGACCCCGATGTCGTGGTCGGAAACCTTCACCGGCCTGCAGCAGCGCGTCGTCGACGGCCAGGACAATCCCTACATCACCGTCTCGGCGATGAAGTTCTACGAGGTGCAGAAGTACATCACCAACATCCGTTACATCTTCTCGCTGGAGCCGCTGGTGGTGAGCGAGCAGGTCTTCAAGTCGCAGAAGCCCGAGGTGCAGAAGGCGATCCTCGAAGCAGGCCAGGAAGCCACCGAGCACAGCTTCAAGTACCTGCTCGAAACCGAGGACAAGATCAAGAAGGACCTCGCCGCGCGCGGCATGCAGATCACCGATCCGGCCAACGGCGAGAAGGAGTGGATCGCCAAGGCGACCACCGCGGTGTGGCCGAAGTTCTACAAGAGCATCGGCGGCAAGGAAAAGCTCGACCGCGCACAGAAGGTGCTCGGCCGCTGAACCTCGGCCGGAGGCGGTGTCCGGCGGCAAGGCATGCGGCGCGCGAGCCACGGCTCGTGCCGCATGCCGCCCCCGGAGCCGCCACGAACGCAGATCTCGCGCACAACAAGCCGCCACGATTCCGGACGACTCCAGCCGGTGGCAGGGGCCGTCCCCGTGTGATCGGGCGCACCGGATTTCCTGGAGTTTGTCATGGCCGCAGGGCGCATCTTCCTCAAATTCATCAGCAACATCGAAGAGTATCTGTGCGAGGCGCTGCTCGCGTTCTTCGTCGTGCTGCTCTTCGTCCAGATCCTGTTGCGTCAGTTCTTCGAGTACTCGCTGCCCTGGGGTGAAGAACTCGCAACGTATCTCTTCGTCTGGTTCGCCTACCTCGGCGCCTGCGTGGCGGCCAAGATGTCGGCGCACAACCGCGTGGCCTTCCACTTCAAGTTCTTCCCGCCCATCGTCAAGAAGGTCAGCGAGGCGTTCGCCGACCTGCTGTGGGTCGGTTTCAACCTCTATTTCGCCTTCCTCAGCTACGACTTCGTCTTCAACCGCATGAACCTGTTCTGGAAGTCGCAGACCATCGGGCTGCCGATGAAGTACTTCTACATGATCCTGCCGATCGCCTTCGTGCTGATGTCGATCCGCATCCTGTGGAACAACTACCTGTCGCTGTTCAAGGGCGTGGAGATCCTCGATCCGGAAGCCGAGGAGCTCGAGAACCTGAAGCGTGCCGCCGCCGCGGCGAATGCCTGAGACGGATCCTCCGCGGAGAAAAGACAATGGAAGCATATGTAGTAGAGATCCTGTTCGGCGGCTTCTTCGCCTTGCTGCTGCTCGGCGCGCCAATCACGGTGTCGCTGGCCGGCGCGGCGATGGTCGCCTTCCTGGTGCTGGGGAAGAATCCCATTGCCTTCGTGCAGATCGCCTTCACGTCGGTGGGCAGTTTCCCGCTGATGGCCCTGCCGGCCTTCGTGCTCGCCGGCGCGCTGATGGAGGCCGCCGGCATCTCGAAGCGCCTCGTGGACATCGCCGAAACCCTGGCCGGTCCGATCACCGGCGGCCTCGGCGCGGCCACGGTGCTCGCGTGCCTGTTCTTCGGCGCGATCTCCGGCTCGGGGCCGGCCACGACCGCCGCCGTCGGCATGCTGATGATCCCGGCGATGGTCAACCGCAAGTACGAGCGCAGCTACGCCTCGGCGGTCACTGCCGCCTCGGGTGGTCTCGGCATCATCATCCCGCCGTCGATCCCGATGGTGATCTTCGGCATCTCGGCGCTGGGCATGGCGCCGCCGTCCGATGCCGTCGAGAAATACGGCGAGTTCGCGTCGCTGTCGATCCCCAAGCTGTTCGTCGCCGGCGTCATCCCGGGCTTCATCATGGCCGCCGCACTGCTGATCACGAACTACATGATTTCCAACAAGCGCGGCTATCGCGGGCTGACGGAGAAATGGTCGTACGGCGAGATCGGCCAGGCGCTGCGCCGGGGCACGTGGTCCGTGCTGGCGCCGGTGATCATCCTCGGCGGCATCTACACCGGCCTGTTCACGCCGACCGAGTCGGCCATCGTCGCGATCTTCTACACGCTGTTCGTCGGTCTCGTGCTGCACCGCGAGCTCAAGTTCGCCGCGATCCTGAACTCGCTCAAGACCACGACGTGGATCACCGGCCGGGTGCTGCTGATCCTGTTCGCGGCGGTGGTGTTCGGGCGCCTGCTGGTTGAACAACGCATCCCGGCGACGATCGCGGAATCCCTGCTGAACCTGACCGACAACGTCTACCTGATCTGGTCACTGATCATCGTGTTCCTGCTTTTCGTCGGCATGTTCATGGAAACGCTCGCCGCGATCATGATCCTGGTGCCGGTGCTGTTGCCGGTGATGTACATGATGGGCGCGGACCCCACCCACGTCGGCATCGTCGTGATCTGCACGCTGTCGGTCGGCTTCCAGACGCCGCCGCTGGGCGAGAACCTCTTCGTCGCATCCGGCATCGGCGGTTCCACGGTCGAGCAGATCGTCGCGCGCATCCACCCCTTCGTGCTTGCCTCGACGGCCGCGATCTTCCTGATCGCCTTCGTGCCGCAACTCTCGCTGTGGTTGCCGCAGATGCTCGGCTACTGAGCGACTCCCGCCCCGCAAAGCAAGCGTGCATCGTGCACGCCTGCTTTGCGGGGAGAAAACAACAACCGAAACAGCATTCTCAAGAGGTTCGACGATGTCTGCTCCAGTTCGCGCACTCGTTCTCACGCTGGGCCTCGCCCTGGTTACGGGCTTACTGACGTCACCCGCCCATGCGGCCGACGCCGAATCGATCCGCCTGTTCGACAGCGAACTCGGCAAGCGCGCCACCGCGCTGCTGGAGCGCGCGGTCAAGCACATCGAGCAAACGGGGGAAAAAGGTGCGGCCGACTTCAGTCGCCAGGCGGCTTTCGTCGATCGCGACCTCTACGCCTACGCGGTGCGCATGGACGGCCGCTTCCTTGCGAGCGGAGGATCGTCGGCCGCGCTGATCGGCGACAACGTGCTCGACTACACCGACATCGAAGGCAAGGCGTTCTTCCGCGAGATGATCGAACTGGCGAAAGCCAAAGGGGGCGGACAGGTCGAGTACCGCTGGTTCAACCCCGCCGACAGCCGCGGCGAGCCGAAGGTGACGATGTTCCGCAAGGTCGGCGAGATCGTCGTCGCCGTCGGTTTCTATCCGCCCCGTGCCACCCCGGTCCAGGCCCGGGCCCTGCTCAAGGACGCGGTCAAGGCGATGAAGGCGGATGCGAAGGGTGCGTTGGTCCAGTTCCAGCGGCTCGACGGACCGTTCGTCCATGACGACCTCTACGTCTTCGTCATCGATACGGCGGACGGTCGGTTTCTTGCGCACGGTGCGACGCCGACCCTTGTCGGCAGCAACGGTTTCGAGGTGCGCGACC
The DNA here is from genome assembly GCF_045689615.1 of Aromatoleum evansii. Lineage (NCBI taxonomy): Bacteria > Pseudomonadati > Pseudomonadota > Betaproteobacteria > Rhodocyclales > Rhodocyclaceae > Aromatoleum > Aromatoleum evansii. The sequence goes on along the minus strand of NZ_CP141259.1, from coordinate 4,135,675 downwards.
CGAACGGCAAGCCGATCGTCACCGAGATGGTCAGGCTCGCGGCGAAGAAGGGTGAGGGCGAACTCGACTATAGCTGGCAGAACCCGATGACCGGCAAGGTCGAAAAGAAGCACTCCTACTTCCGCGCCGTGGATGGAAAACTGGTCGGCGTCGGCTACTTCCAGCGCTGAGGATGACCTGATGCAGCTCGCGCCGGATTGGTGACGCGGCTGACGGCCGCCCCTCGTCGGCTGACTGCTAACCCGTGATTCCGCGCGCGTGCTGGCGCAAGGCATGCCGGGCAACCGTCCGCACCGCGGACGTCAGCGCGTGCAGCGCCTGCGAGCCCAGTCGCCAGCGGTGCCAGTGGAGCGGCACGTCCAGATGCCGGCCGGGTGCGATCTCGACCAGATCGCCCGCCGCGATGGCCGGCAGTGCGAAATGCTCGGGGACCATGCCCCAACCCAGCCCGCGTTGCGCCAGCGCGATGAAGCCATGCACCGACGGCACCATGTGGGTCGGCGGCTGCAGGGCGTCGGTCGTGAAGAGTGCGATGAACTGTTGCTGCAGCGCGTCCTTCAGGTTGAAGCGCAGCATCGGCGCGCTGCCGAGGGCGGCGGCATCCATACCGGCCGGGAAATGGCAGGCGACGTAGGCCGGCGAGCTCACCGCGAGGTAGCGCATCACGCCGAGGGGCTCGACGGTGCAGCCCTGGATCGCCGCCGGGCTCGCGCTTACGGCCGCCATCACCGTGCCCTCGCGCAGCAGCGCGGCGGAATGGTCCTGGTCCTCGACGCGCAGGTCGACGCTGATCGCCGGCTCGGCCGGCATCGCGTCGAAGACCGCTAAAAACCAGCTTTCGAGCGAGTCGGCATTGACCGCGATGGGCATCCGCAGGGGCGCCTGCAGCGTGGTGTCCGCGCCGCCCAGCGTGCCGAGCATTTCCGCCTCGAGCAGCGCCAGTTCTTCCGTGTAGCGCACCAGCGTCTTGCCGGCATCGGTCGCCTGGCAGGGGGTGGCGCGGCGGATCAGCACCTGGCCGAGGCGCTCTTCCAGCAGCTTGATGCGCTGGCTCACGGCCGACGGCGTGACGTGCAGCTTGCGCGCCGCCGCCTCGAACGAGCCTTCGCGGACCACCATCGCGAAGGCCGCGAGCTGGGCGTTGTCGATCTTCATGATTCAGAAAAATTAACGGTAACTAAAAAAGTTTAGTTTTTCTGATCGAAAGTTGCTCGCTAAAGTGGCCTCGACAACCTTCACCGAGCCTGTTCATGGACACCCGATTCCTGGCCGGATTCCTCGCCAGCATGGCCCTGATCGTCGCGATCGGCGCACAGAACTCCTTCGTGCTGCGGCAGGGCATCCGGCGCGAGCACCTGCTGCCCGTCGCGCTGATCTGCGCGCTGTCCGATGCGCTGCTGATCGGTGCCGGGATTGCCGGCCTGGGCGCCCTGATCCAGTCGAGCCCGGACCTGCTGGCCATTGCGCGCTACGGTGGTGCGGCCTTCCTCGTCATGTACGGCGGGTTCGCCGCCCGGCGCGCCTGGCAGGGCGAGCGCATGCATGTCGAGGCGGGCGCGCCGGTGCCGCTCGCAACGGCCGTGGCCACCTGCCTCGGCTTCACCTTCCTGAACCCCCACGTGTACCTCGACACGGTGGTCCTGCTCGGCGGCCTTGCGAACCAGCACGGCGAGCACGGGCGCTGGGTTTTCGGCGCCGGCTCGGCCGCGGCCAGCCTGCTGTGGTTCTTCACGCTGGCCTACGGGGCGCGCGTGCTGGCGCCGCTCTTCGCGCGCGCGATCGCGTGGCGCGTGCTCGATGCGCTGATGGCGCTCGTGATGTTCGCGCTGGCGGCGAGCCTGCTGCAGGGGGAGGGCGTCGCGGCCATGATCCCGATGGGCGGGTAAGGCAGGGACGTTCCGCCCCCGCGGCGCTCATTTTTCGGCGAAGCAGTAGAACAACCCGTCGCCGCCCGTGCTTTGCAGCGCTTTCTGGCTGCAGCCGCCGCGCGACGGGTGTGCCGAGTTCCACGATGTCGCCCATGCGTCTCCGGTCGGTCCGGCGCGGTCGTGGTGGCCGGTCATTGCCATGCCCTCGTCGCCGCCTTTCGTCCAGTTGCCGCAGGTCATGTCGTTGAACGGCGGGCTGGGCGGGAAGGCCGTGCCGTCGGGCCGCGAGCCGGTGAGGATGTCGTGGCGGTTGGGCTTCTCGGTGCGGCCATTCACCATCTGCCCCTTCTCGTCCACCAGGGTGGCCTTGGTCAGGTTGGAATGCGGCGAATGCAATTCATCGACATTGCGCGCGATCAGCGCACCCTTGGCATTGAACCAGGGGCCGGTGCCGATGCGGTCGCGCGCATGTACGACATTGGTGTCGTTGAGCGCCGCGGCCTGGGTGCTGAGATAGGCGCGCCAGGTGCGTTTGCCGGCGCCAGCCGCTGCGGCGAGCGTCTGGCAATGCCGGTCGGCCCCTTCCAGTCCGCCCAGGTTCGCACCATTGCCGGGGCCCGCGCTCGTGACGAAGAACGTCATTTCGGTCGCCGTCACGGGCAGCGATGCGCCCCACAAGAGCAGGGTACCCGCCAGAATCCGCACCGTCTTTTTCGTGTTATGCATGAATTCCTCCTTCCTGGGGTTGGTGGAAACATTTAGATGGAATTGTTCGCGATCGGTTCGCGGGACAAACGCATGCAGTGCATATCGTCGTGCGGAGCCGTCACCAGCGCCGCAGCGGAAGTGCGCTACCCTTGCGTACTTACGTCCAAACTCGAAGAACCCGACCCATGACAGTCCACGGCAGGTGGAGCAGGCTCGCGGCGCTGGTCCGCGAAGAACTGCGCCAGCTCATGACGATCAAGCCGAGCGACCGGCCCTGGCAGATGCCGTTCGCCGCGGCACTGGCCACCGGCCTGCCGCTGATGGTGGGTGCCTGGTTCGACCGCATGGACTACGGCCTGATCTCCTCGCTGGGCGGCCTGGTGTTCCTCTACATGCCGGAAACGCCCCTGCATCACCGCATGGTCGCGCTGATGGCGAGTGCCTTCGCCATGACGGCCAGCTACGCGCTAGGGGTGATGAGCCACCTCGTGCCGCCGGTCATGATGCTGGTGCTGACCTTCACCGCGATCCTCGTGACGATGGTGTGCCGCTTCTACCGCGTCGGCCCGCCCGGCAGCCTGTTCTTCATCATGGCGGCCTCGATCGGCGCCTATTCGCCCGGCGACATCCTCGAAGTGCCGCTCAAGGTCGGGCTGTTCGCGATGGGCTGCCTGCTCGCGAGCCTGATCGCGTTCTTCTACAGCGTGTACATCCTGCGCCGGCGCGACCCCAAGCCCGTCGAGCCGCTGCCCCCACCGAGCTTCGATTTCGTCGTGTTCGATTCGGTCGTGATCGGCCTGAGCGTCGGCGTGTCCCTCGCGCTCGCCCAACTGCTGCAGCTCGAGCGCGCCTACTGGGTGCCGGTGAGCTGCCTCGCGGTGATGCAGGGCATGAACCTGCGCGCCGTGTGGGACAAGCAGGTGCATCGCCTCCTCGGCACCGCCATCGGCATGCTCGTGTCGTGGGCGCTGCTGAGCCTGCCGCTGGACAAGTGGTCGATCTCGGTGGTGATGATCGGGCTCGCCTTCATCGTCGAGACTGCGGTGGTGCGGCACTACGGCTTCGCCGCGATCTTCATCACGCCGCTGACCATCCTGCTGGCCGAGGCGGCGACCCTGGGACACGGCTCCGCCACCGAACTGATCCAGGCACGCTTCTTCGATACGTTGCTCGGTTGCCTGGTCGGCTTTGCGGGCGGCATCTGCCTGCACAGTCCGCGCTTCCGGAGTGTGCTGGGCGGGCAGATGCGGCGGGTGATTCCGGCGCGGCTGTTCGGCTAGGCTGCGCGAATGCGGGGCATCAGCCGGCGGGCGCGGGCTGCGGTGCGGCGACTCCCGTGTAGCAGATGAGGTTGTGGCAGACGGCCGGCGCGTCGCCGAGGTTGCGGTAGCCGTGCGGCCGGTCTGCGGCGAAGCGCACCGCGTCGCCTTCCTTCAGGGGGTGCCAGCGGCCTTCGATGAGCACCTCCAGCGTGCCGCGGATGACGATCACGTGCTCCACGACGCCGGCAAGGTGGGGCTCGGAATGCCGCTCGTAGCCGGGCGCAAGCGTCAGTTCGAGCAGCTCGAAACCCAGGTGCGCGTCGTAGGGGAAGAGCGGGGCGACCCACATCGGGTCGCTCGCCGGCCGGTCGCGCAACGCGGCGGCGGAGCGGAAGGCGGCTTCTTCGTGACGCACCGGCGCGTCGATGAAGGCCGACAGCGGGGTGTGGAAGCCGGAGGCGATGCGCCACAAGGTGGCCACGGTCGGGCTCGATTCGGCGCGTTCGATCTGGCCGAGCATGGCCTTGCTGACGCCGGTCTCGCCCGCGGCACGGTCGAGGCTCCAGCCGCGCTCGGCGCGCAAGCGCCGCAAGGTCGCGGCCAGATGCTCGGCCAGCGCGGGCGTGGCGCTGGGCGCCGGGGCGGAAGAGGGGGGGCCGTTCTTGGACATGTCGTTCGTGCTGGGCGTCTCAGGCTTGTGCGTTAAAACGCACGCTGCTAGGCTTGAGGGTGTGCGTTATAACGCACGATCTTCCGATTAGAGCAGATAGAGCCAAGCATGGGCAACCCACACACGGCGCCGGGCATCACCCGTCATTTTCCGCACCTCGCGGCCGGTTTGATCGCCGTGCTGGTCGGCTACACCAGCTCGGCGGCGATCGTCTTCCAGGCCGCCCACGCTGCCGGGGCCACGCCTTCGCAGCTGGCTTCGTGGCTGTGGGCGCTCGGGCTGGGGATGAGCCTCACGTCCATCGCGTTGTCCCTGCGCTACCGCGCGCCCATCCTCACGGCGTGGTCGACGCCGGGTGCGGCGCTCCTTGCCACGGGGCTCGTCGGCGTGCCGATGAGCGAAGCGATCGGCGCCTTCCTGTTTGCGTCTACCTTGATGGCGGTGCTCGGCTTCAGCGGCGCGTTCGAGCGCATCATGCGCCACGTGCCACCGTCGATTGCCGCCGCAATGCTGGCCGGCGTGCTGCTGCGCTTCGGTCTTGGCGCCTTCGCGCAGCTCGGTCAGGATCTCGCGTTGGTGGGGACGATGATCCTCGTGTTCTTCGCCGCCCGTCGCTGGTCCCCGCGTTATGCCGTGCCGCTCGCCTTCCTTGCCGGTCTGGTCGTCGCCGCGGCCAATGGCGGCATTGCCGCCGCCGAAATCCGCTGGCAACTGTCCGGCCCTGAATTCGTGATGCCCAGCTTCTCGCCCGCGACGCTCCTCGGCATCGGCCTGCCGCTGTTCATCGTCACGCTCGCCTCGCAGAACGTGCCCGGCCTGGCCGTGCTGCGCGCCAACGGCTACGCGACGCCCGGTTCGCCGCTGCTCGGCTGGACCGGCATCACCGGCGTCGTGCTCGCGCCCTTCGGCGGATTCTCCTTCAACCTCGCCGCGATCACGGCCGCCATCTGCATGAGCCCGGACGCCGATCCGAATCCGGCCCGGCGCTACCTCGCGTCGATCTGGGCGGGCGGCTTCTATCTCCTCACCGGCATCGGCGGGGCCACGGTGGCGAGCCTGCTGTCCGCCTTCCCGCAGACCTTGGTCGCCGCCATCGCCGGGCTTGCGCTGATGGGCACGATCGCCGCCAGCCTGAGCGCGGCGCTCGCCGACGAGAGCGGACGCGATGCGGCCGTGGTCACCTTCCTCGTCACCGCGTCGGGCCTCACACTGTTCGGCATCGGCAGCGCATTCTGGGGGCTGGTCTTCGGCTATGCCGTGAGCCACGCCCTGCGGCGGCCGCAAAGGCTCGCGGCCTGAGCCGCGCCGGGGCGTCAGTCCGGAATTTCAGGCTCGACGAGTCGCGCCAGATGCTCGAGCGATTCCTGCCAGCCGAGGTAGCAGAATTCCACCGGAATCGCCTCGGGAATGCCTTCCTGCACGATGTTCACCTCCGCCCCGCAGGCCACCGCGCGCAGCGACACGGTCGTCACCATCTCGCCCGGCAGCTTGGTGTCGTCGAACTTGTCCGTGTAGCGAATGCGCTCGTTCGGCACGAGTTCCAGGTAGTTACCGCCGAAGGAATGGCTGTTGCCCGTGCTGAAATTCCTGAACGCCATCCTGAATGTGCCGCCCACCGTGGCATCCAGGTGGGCGACGGTGGAGGTGAAGCCGTTGGGCGGCAGCCAGCGGGCGAGGGCTTCCGCATCGAGGAAGGCCCGGTAGATCTTCTCGGGTTTTGCGCGCAGCACGCGGTGCAGGCGGACGGTACCGGTAGGCATGGTCTCTCCTTTCGTCGGGGGGCGGATCCGCGGCTGTTGTCGCCGCTCCGTCCACCATAGTCGAACGGCAGGGCGGCGGTTTGACAGTCGCAGCGAAATCCAGGGCGTTCCGGCTTGCCCCTGTCCGTCTTTTCCGGTGAATCTAGTGTGGATTGGCCAAGGCGCCGGGGGCGGTTCCATGCACTGTCCTTAGCGGATCTTGATTTAACGAAACGATCGGTCTAAATTATAGCCATGGACCTTGCACACCAGCCCCCTCGCCGCCGCGGCAGGCCCCCCAGGCAGCGCGAAGACCTCACCGAGACGCGCGAGCTGCTGTTGCGCGCCGGGCTGGAAGTGCTCACCGAAAAGGGCTTCACGTCCACCGGCATCGACGAGATTCTCGGCCGCGTTGGTGTCCCGAAGGGGTCCTTCTATCACTATTTCGACAGCAAGGAAGCGTTCGGCCTCGACCTGATCGAACGCTACGGGGAGTTCTTTGCCCGCAAGCTGGACCGTCACCTGCGCAACGCGGCGCTCTCGCCCTTGTGTCGTCTGCGGGCCTTCGTCGTCGATGCGACGGACGGCATGGCCCGCCACGAATTCCGTCGCGGCTGCCTGATCGGCAACCTCGGCCAGGAAATGGGGGCGCTTCCCGAGAGCTTTCGGGCCCGGCTCAAGGAGACCTTCGAGGATTGGCAGGCCCGCTTCGCCGCCTGCCTGGTCGAGGCGCAACAAGCCGGTGAGTTGGCCCAGAACGCCGACACCGCCCGGCTGGCGGCCTTCTTCTGGATTGGCTGGGAGGGCGCCGTCCTGCGGGCCAAGCTCGAGCGAAGCGCGCAAGCGCTCGAGACCTTTGCCGGACTGTTCTTTGCCGGCTTGCCCCGGCGCTGATTTTTTCGTGTTTTTGTAGACGATCGGTCTAAAGGGAGAGGAGTCGTATGTTCGAGGGAATCCTGATCGAGAAGGACGAGTCCGGTTACCGCGCGAGCGTGCAGGAACTCGATGAAGCGCAGTTGCCCGAGGGCAACGTGACGGTCCGCGTCAGCCACTCGACGCTCAATTACAAGGACGGCCTGGCCATTACCGGCAAGGGGCCGGTGGTGCGGAAGTTCCCCATGGTCCCCGGCATCGACCTGGTGGGCGTGGTCGAGGAAAGCACCCATCCGGCGTACCAGACCGGCGATCCGGTCGTGCTCAACGGTTGGGGCGTCGGCGAGGTGCACTGGGGCGGCCTCGCGCAGAAGGCGCGCCTGAACGGCGACTGGCTGGTGCCCTTGCCGTCGGCGTTTACGCCGCAGCAGGCAATGGCAATCGGCACCGCGGGCTACACCGCCATGCTGTGCGTACTCGCGCTCGAGCGGCATGGCGTCAGGCCCGAGGACGGCGAGATCCTGGTCACCGGTGCCGCGGGTGGCGTCGGCAGCGTCGCCATCGCGGTCCTGGCGAAGCTCGGTTACACGGTCGTCGCCGCCACCGGCCGCCCGCAGGATGCCGACTACCTGAAGTCGCTCGGCGCAAGCGAAGTCGTCGAGCGCGCCCTGTTCTCGTCGCCCGGCAAGCCCCTGGGCAAGGAGCGCTGGGCCGGCGCCGTCGATGTCGTTGGCAGCCACGTGCTGGCCAATGTCTGCGCCACGACCAAGTACCGCGGCGTGGTCGCCGCTTGCGGCCTGGCGGCAGGCATGGATTTCCCCGCGACCGTCGCGCCCTTCATCCTGCGCGGCGTCACGCTGGCGGGCGTCGATAGCGTGATGTGCCCGCGTCCCGAGCGCCTCGTGGCCTGGCAACGTCTGGGAATCGATCTGGACGTCGCCAAGCTCGGCCAGATCAGCCGCGAAGTCGGCCTGGCCGAAGCCATTCCGCTCGCCGACAGCCTTCTGAAGGGCGAAGTGCGCGGCCGCATCGTAGTGGACGTGAATCGCTAAACCAACTTCAGCAGCAGAAACCGCTTCATCATCCGAAGGAGAACAGCATGACCCAAGCGCAGCAGGCCGCAGTAAGCCGGTTTCCCGTTCCCGAACTGAAGGACATGCCCGAAGACATCCGCGCGCGCATCCTCGCCGTCCAGGAGAAATCCGGTTTCATCCCCAACGTGTTCCTGACGCTCGCCCACCGCCCCGACGAGTTCCGGGCCTTCTTCGCCTATCACGATGCGCTGATGGAAAAGCCCGGCAACCTGAGCAAGGCCGAGCGCGAAATGATCGTCGTCGCGACGAGCGGTGTGAACCAATGCCAGTATTGCGTGATCGCCCACGGCGCCATCCTGCGCATTCGCGCCAAGAACCCGCTCATTGCCGACCAGGTCGCCACCAACTACCGCAAGGCCGACATCACCGAGCGCCAGAAGGTGATGCTGGATTTCGCCATGAAGGTTTCGCAGAGTGCCCACCTCGTCGGAGAGGCCGATTTCGAAGCGCTGAAGGCACACGGCTTCAACGATGACGACATCTGGGACATCGCGGGCATCTCGGCCTTCTTCGGCATGTCCAACCGCATCGCCAACGTGACGAGCATGCGGCCCAACGCCGAGTTCTACGCGCTCGGTCGCCAGACCATCGAGCGCGCTTGAACTCGCCTCCCTGTCGCGCCGCGAGCTGCCGCGCAGAGCCATGAAGCGCTGCGCGGCAGCGGGGACTATCCCCGCGGTTCGCTGTACGGCAATGCGGCGCGACAGCTTTCTTCTTGGGGCGCCGGGCTCATTGGCCCGTACCCGCCCGACGGACGCTCGACCGTCCGGCGAACCGTGTCGCTGGCGCCTCGCTCAGCACGCTGTCGTGCTCGGTGTGCGGCGTGCCGGTCTCGGTGCGTAGCGGGATGACCCCGGCCCATGCCGGCCAGTTCAGGTCCCCTTCGTCGTCCGCCACTCCCCAGTCGCGCACTTTGGCGGATGCTTCCGCGAGGGGGATCCGCAACAGGCTGGTCGCGTTGAGTTCCTTGTCGTTGATCGGGCGCAATGTTGCCCAACGGTCGGGATAGAGACCGTCGATGAACGCGCGCAGGCTGCGCCGTTTGTCCTCCGGGTTGGTGACGAGCTCGAACCGGCCGTAGATCACCACCGAACGGTAGTTCATCGAGTGGTGCATGGCCGAGCGTGCCAGCACCAATCCGTCGGCGAGCGCGATGGTGACGCAGGCCTCGCCCTGCACGAGCGCCTTGAGCATGCGCGACGCCTTGGCGCCGTGGATGTACAAGTGTTCGCCTTCGCGCCAATGCAGGGTGGGGATCGCGTGCACCGCGCCATCGATCTGGAAGGCGACGGTGCAGATCATCGCCGCGTCGACAATGGCTGCCACGGCGTCGGCCTCGTAGTGCGCGCGCTCCGGCAGGCGGCGGACGCGGGTGCGCGGGGAAGGGGCGGAAGGCTTGGACATGACGGCGGGGCTCCGGAAAAAGAAGGATGGCGCAAGCCTACGGGGGTGGTGGTACCTTTCGTAGTGCCACGCGATCAACCAACCATGGAGCCACGATGGAGCTCGACTGGCTGCTCGCCCCGCCGCTGTCGGAGACTTTGCCGCGTCAGCGCGTGCTCTACCTGCGCCTGCGCGACGCCATCCTGTCCGGCCGTCTTGCGCCCGGCACGCGCCTGCCTGCGAGCCGCGGGCTGGCCGCATCGCTGAAGATCGCTCGCAACACCGTGCTGTTCGCCTACGAGCAGCTCGTTGCCGAAGGCTGCCTGGAGGCGGATCGCCAAGGCACTCGCGTGGCAGCCCTCCCCGCGCGGCCGGCGGGGCGTTCGGCTACTGCCGATGTGCCCACCGCGCCGCTACGACTCTCCGCCCGCGCTGCGGCCGCACTCCAACCCGCACCGGGGCGCGAGGCCGAAGCGCTGCCATTTGCTCCCGGCGTGCCGGACTTCGGCGCCTTTCCCTTCCGTAGCTGGCGTGCCTGCCTGGAGCGCGCCTGGCGCGACGCCGGTTGGCGCCAGCTCGGCTATGCGGCGCACGGCGGCGATCCCGCGCTGCGCCAGGCGCTCGCCGACCACCTCACGACCGGGCGCGGCTTGCCCGTGGATCCGGCCCAAATCGTCATCACCAGCGGAACGCAGGTCGCGCTGGACCTGTGCGCCCGTCTGCTGTGCGACGATGGCGACACCGTCTGGGCCGAAAACCCGGGCTACCTCGCCGCCCGCGTCGCCTTCGGCCTGGCCGGGCTGCGGGTGCATGACGTGCCGGTCGACGCCGAAGGGCTTGCTCCCTCGGAGGAGGACTGGCGCGCTTACCCGCCGCGGCTCGTCATGGTCACCCCTTCGCACCAGTACCCGACCGGCCGCGTCATGACCTTGCCGCGGCGCCTCGCCCTCATCGAGGGGGCGCGCCGAACGGGCGCCTGGATCATCGAGGACGACTACGACAGCGAGTTCCGCCGTGCCGGCCCCGCGCCGCCCGCGCTGTTCGGCCTGCGGCCGGATGCCCCCGTCGTCTATGTTGGCACGTTCAGCAAGACGCTCTATCCCGGCCTGCGCCTTGGCTATCTCGTGCTGCCCGAACCCATCGCCGCCGACTTCGCCCGTGCCGCCGCGCTGGCGATGCGCGCCGGACAGGGCGTCGAACAGCGTGCGCTCGCCGACTTCATGCAGCGCGGCCATTACACCGCTCATCTGCGGCGCATGCGCGTCCGCTATGCCGCGCGGCAGGCGGCACTGCGTGCGGCGCTACGTGATGCGTTCGGTCCCGGGGTGGAACTGTCGGGTGGCGAAGCCGGCTTGCATCTGGTGATGTGGTTGCCGCCCGAAGTGTGCGACTTCGAGGTGGTAGAACGTGCGGCCAAGTTGGGGCTGGGGGTGCGGGCGCTAGGGCGCTACGCCAGGGCACCGATGAGGTGCAACGGCTTGGTGCTCGGGTACGGGAATCTGGACGAAGGGATGATCGCAGAGGGCGTAAGGCGTTTGAAGATGGCCGTAAGCCCATGAGGTGCGCCAGCGGAGCCGTTAGCCGATAAACCCGGTCACCCCATCGATCCTGTGTGCCTCGACAACCGAACTTGGCGGGCGCAGAAAATGGCGCGACCTTGGCCGCGCCATTTTCATCGAGGTCGATCCGGGAGCCTATCTTCGGCCCCGACCTGTTTCATTTTCGTTTACGTGGATCGACGTCACCACGACGTCTCGTGCTCCGCGGTTGCCGAGATCTTGTGGATGGACAGGTCGGCGCCGGCGAATTCCTCCTCGGGGTCGAGGCGCAGGCCGAGGGTGGCGCGGATGAGGCCGTAGACGATGGCGCCGCCGGCAAGCGCGATGGCGATGCCGCCGAGGGTGCCGACGAGCTGGGCGCCAAAGCTGACGCCGCCGATGCCGCCCAGTGCCTTGCTGCCGAAGATGCCGGCGGCGATGCCGCCCCAGGCACCGCACAGGCCGTGCAGGGGCCACACGCCGAGGACGTCGTCGATCTTCCAGCGGTTCTGCGCGATGGTGAAGAGTTGCACGAAAAGGACGCCGGCGATGGAGCCGACGACGAGCGCACCAAGCGGGTGCATCAGGTCGGAGCCGGCGCAGACGGCGACGAGGCCGGCGAGGGGACCGTTGTGTACGAAGCCGGGGTCGTTCTTGCCGGCTGCGAGGGCGGCGAGGGTGCCGCCGATCATGGCCATCAGCGAGTTGAGCGCGACGAGACCGTTGATGGCGTCGAGGCGCTGGGCGCTCATGACGTTGAAGCCGAACCAGCCGACCGCGAGGATCCATGCGCCCAGCGCGAGGAAGGGGATGCTCGACGGCGGGTGCGCCGAGATCTGGCCGTTCTTGTGGTAGCGGCCGCGGCGGGCGCCGAGCAGCAGCACGGCGGGGAGCGCGATCCAGCCGCCCACGGCGTGCACCACGACACTGCCGGCGAAGTCGTGGAATTTCGCCCCGAAGGTCCCCTCTAGCCAGTCCTGCAGGCCGAAGTTGCCGTTCCACACGATGCCTTCGAAGAAGGGGTAGATGAAGCCGACGATGAGGAAGGTCGCGATCAGCTGCGGCACGAAGCGCGCGCGTTCGGCGATGCCGCCGGAGATGATGGCGGGAATCGCAGCGGCGAAGGTCAGCAGGAAGAAGAACTTGACCAGCTCGTAGCCGGAGTTGGCGGCAAGCTGCTCGGCGCTCACGAAGAAGCCGTTGCCGTAGGCGAGGGTGTAGCCGATGACGAAGTAGGCCAGCGTCGACATCGAAAAGTCGCTGAGGATCTTCACGAGGGCGTTCACCTGGTTCTTCTTGCGCACGGTGCCGACCTCGAGGAAGGCGAAGCCGGCGTGCATCGCGAGCACCATGATGGCGCCCAGAAGGACGAAGAGTACGTCCGCGGATGTCTTGAACTGCTCCATTGATGTGCTCCGGGTAGCGTGGTTGGTGCGGTCAAGCAAATCATGTGCCGAAAAACAATGTGTCGTTTATTCAATGTCTTGCGTCTGTAGTGCGGACGATTGGTGCGGCGTTGTCCCGTCGGTGGTGCATCGCGCCAGGTTGGCGCACGAGAATGGTGCGCGATGGCGGTGCGCAGCTTCGGTGTGGTGCGCAGTCGTGCAACAAGTTGGGGCGTTGCGGTTTCTATTTGGTTCACAATATTGTCGTGAATTGCAGACAAGAATGTAGAATTGCGCTTTGCGCGGCGCACGGCGCCTGGAATCGCCAATGAATCGAGATCGGAAACTGCTGGCGGCGGCGGGGGTGCTGGTCGTCCTCTCCATCATCTGGGGCTACAACTACGTGGTGATGAAGAAGGTGATGCGCTATGTCGATCCCTTCGATTTCTCCGCGATGCGCACCTTCTTCGGCGCGCTCGCGCTGTTCGCGGTGCTTGCGCTGCGCCGCCGCCCGCTGCGGCCGGTGGCGCTGGGGGGCACCTTGTGGCTGGGGCTGTTGCAGACCGCGGCCTTCACGGCATTGATCCAGTGGGCGCTGGTGAGCGGCGGGGCGGGCAAGACGGCAGTGCTGGTGTATACGATGCCGTTCTGGCTGCTGCTGATGGCGCGCGTCTTCCTCGGGGAGCGGGTGCGCGGCTCGCAGTGGATGGCCGTCGGTCTGGCGCTGGCGGGGCTGGTGCTGATCCTCGAGCCGTGGATGCTGCGCGGGGACTCGCGGGGCCCGCTGCTGGCGGTGCTCGCCGGTCTGGTGTGGGCCGCGAGCGCGGTGTGGGCGAAGCGGCTGCGCGCCAATGTGGAGTTCGACCTGCTATCACTGACGGCGTGGCAGATGCTGCTGGGGTCGCTGGTGTTGTGCGTGATCGCGTGGCTGTTGCCGTCCGCGCCGCCGCAGGTGACGCCCTATTTCATCGGGGCGCTGGTCTACAACGCGCTGTTGGCGACGGGGCTGGCATGGCTGATGTGGCTCTTCATCCTCGACCGCCTGCCCGCGGGGATGGCCGGGCTGTCATCGCTGGCCGTGCCGGCGGTGGGGGTGTTGAGCGGCTGGGTGGAACTGGGCGAGCGGCCGAACCCGACCGAGTCCGTGGGCATGGTGTGCATCGTCCTGGCGTTGCTGACGATCAGCGCGATCGCGATCCGCGGGCGCAGTTCGGTGGCGCGCTCCGCTGGGGACGAAGGCTAGGCGGCCGCTGCGCTCAGCCGCCCCGGCCGCGCTCGGCTGCGTCGAGGAAGTCCTGCAGGATGGGGCTGCCGTCGAGCAGGTCGCCTCCGCCGCCGTGGAATTCCGGATGCCACTGGCAGCCGAACAGGTAGCCGTTGCCCAGCCAGCGGATCGCTTCGACGACGTTGTCGCCGCGCGAGTAGGCCTCGATGCGCAGGTCGGAGCCGAGGTCGCGCACCGCCTGGTGGTGGATGCTGTTGACGCGTCCGCCGGGCGTACCGCCATACAGCGTCGCGAGATGGCCGCCGGGGACGAAGTCGATCTCGTGGTGGTGCTTGTCGTAGAGGTCGGCGTCGCGGTGCGCGCCGGCGCCGGGAACGTACTCGGAGATGTCCTGCCACAGCGTGCCGCCGCACGCCACGTTGATGAGCTGCGCGCCGCGGCACACGCCCAGCACCGGCTTGCCCTGGATGACGAATTCCCACAGCAGCTCGATCTCGTAGAGATCGCGGATGCGGTCGCCGGTCCATTCGGGGCGCAGCGGATCCTGGCGGTAGGTGGTGGGGCTGACGTCGGCGCCGCCCTGTAGCACGAGCCCGTCGAGCACCTTGACGTAGTCGTGCACGGAAATCTGCGCCCGCCGCAGGCCGAGGTGCTGGCCGATGGTGGGCACCATGAGGACGAGCGCGCCGTGAGACATGATCCAGTGGGCCATCGACTGTTCCAGGTATTGCAGGGTCTTGCCCGGAAAGCCGAGTTCCGCCGGCGGCGTGTGCAGCAGGCGGGCCGAGAGGCCGATGCGCAGCGGCGCCCTGCTCACATCGCTTCTCCTCCCATCCAGCGCGCGCACTGATCCATCACCAGTTCGGGCAGCGATTCGCCCTTGGTGTGCCGCTCGCGCAGCCAGGCGGCGTCATTGCGGCCTTCGCGCACCTGGCGCAGCAGTTCCCCGAGGGCGTCGTCGCAGCCGAGCTCGATGGCGTGCTGTTCGATGCGCGCGAAGCTCGCCTCGATCTCCTCGGCGACCGTGTGATGTTCGTGCGTTTCGGGATGCACGTAGGTGCCGGCGAAGCCGAAGCGGCAAGCCTGGAAGCGGTTGAAGGTATAGACGAGGTAGTCGTCCTCGGCCAACCGGATGGGGCGCTCGATCATCAGGTAGCGGGCGATGGCCTGGATGTAGGCGGCGATCGCGGCGGCGCGGCCGATGGTGAGCGGCGTGTCCATGACGCGGACTTCGATCGTGCCGTATTCCGGCTTGGGACGGATGTCCCAATAGAAGTCCTTCATGCTCTGGACGACGCCGGTGTCGCTCATCTTGTTGAAGTAGGTCTCGAAGTCCTGCCAGGTCTCGACGAAGGGCGCGCGCCCGGACAGCGGGAAGGCGAACACGGAATTGAGCCGCGCGGACTGGAAGCCCGTGTCCTTGCCCTGCACGTAGGGCGAGGAGGCCGACAGCGCGATCAGGTGCGGAATGTAGCGCGACATGCCGTGCAGCAGGTAGAGCGCGGCATCGGGGCCGGGGCAGCCGATGTGCACGTGCTGGCCGAACACGGTGAATTGCTTGGCGAGATAGCCGTACAGGTCCGAGAGGTAGTGGAAGCGCGGCTTGTCGAAGATGCGGCGCTCGCCCCAGTCCTGGAAGGCATGGGTGCCGCCGCCGCAGATGCCGATGTTGAGTTTGCGCGCGGCCTCGGTGAGGGCCGCGCGCAAGGCCTCCAGCTCTTCGGCGACGCGGGCGTAATCGTTGCAGATGCCGGTCGACACCTCGATCATCGAGCAGGTCATCTCGGGCTTGACGTCGCCCGGCACGTCCTTGCGCGCCATCAGGCGCAGCAGGTCCTCGGCCGAGGCGACGAGGTCGTAGTCGTGCGTGCTGACGAGCTGCAGTTCGAGTTCCACGCCCATCGACAGGGCGCGCGAGGAGGCAAAGGTTTCGAGGCTCATGACAGGTCTCCGCGGCGGGTTTCGCGGACGCGGATCAGCGCCCGCCGGGTGGCGATCGGCCCGAGCAGGCCCAGCACGACGGTCATTGCCATCACGATGGGCAGCAGGCGGGCGCCGAAATCGGGGTACAGCAGGCGCACGTCCTCGGCCTGCAGCAGTGCGAGCACCGACAGCGGCATCAGGCCCACACCGAGGGCGAGGCTCTTGCGCAGGTCGAGGCCGCTGGGCGGGCCGAAGGCAACGGCGCCGCCGAACTTGCCCGCGGCGCGCGCGAGGATCGCGAGGAGGCCGATGCCGGCGCCGGCAAGGAGTTCGCCCGCGTTGACCGCCGCGCCCGCGAGCATGAAGGTGACGATGACGAGTACGCCGCCGATGCTGCCGAACTGCTGCGGCCACAGGTGGGGGCGCGGGTCGCGCCACTTGATGAGGGCGCCGGCGAACAGCGGGGCGAGCGCGGTGGGCAGGCGCAGCGCGGAGAGGAGCGCGATGGCGGCGAGCAGCAGCGCGATCATCGCGGCAAGGCCCTGCTCGGAGGCCGGATCGACGAGCTTGCGCAGGCCGAGATAGGCCACGGCGATCACTGCCCCCGCCAGCGCGGAGCCGAGCAGCAGGTACAGGGGATGGAGCAGCGCGAGCTGCCAGCCGGAATGCACGCCGTGCAGGGCGCCGACGAGGAGCTTGAGCAGGATCACCGACACCGCGACGTTGAGCGCGCACAAGGCGAGCAGGCGGTCGGTGGTCTGGCCCGAGGCGCGCAATTCGTTGGTGACGTGCATGAGGATCACCGGCGAGGTGCCGACCGCGATGGCGGCGACGGCGAGCGCGATGCCGGCGCCCGTGCCCACGGCCCACAGCGCGCCGAAGGTGAGGGCGAAGGCGAGCGCCATCTCGCCCACGCTGGTCGCCACGATCCAGCGGTTGGTGGCGAGCCAGCGCAGGTCCAGGCGGATGCCGAGCTCGAACAGCACGAGCGCGATCGTGAAGTCGACGATGAGGCGGTGCCCGGTCAGATCGTTGGTGTCGAACCAGCCCAGCAGGAGCGGGCCGAGCACGAGACCGGCGAGGGCATAGCCGCTCACGCGCGGCACGCCGAAGCGTCCGCCGGCCTCGCCGACGAGGGCGGTCGCCACGAGGGCGATCGCAACGGGAAAGAGGGCGCCAAGCGCCAGTGGCCATTCCGGCCAGATCAGCAGGTCCATCGAGGGGAGTCCTCCGAAGCCGGTATCGTTATCTACTTCCCTCCGACAGTGGCGGGGGAGCTATTTATCCGGAAGGTTGGAGAGGCATAGAGATCTTCAATGGTATTTTAGAAATATAAATTTGAGCAAATCCAATTCCCCGCGCGCCGGCGGCCGGGTCCGGTGTCCGGCCGCCGCGGCGAGCCTTAGCGCAGGTTGGACGAGGTGAACAGCACGACCTGGTCCGACACGAAATTCACCTGCACGTAGCGAGCATCGTTGCCCCAGGTGCAGCTCTTCACCGCGAGCAGGTCGCTGCACTTGTCGGGGGCGCCAAGCAGTTGTTTGACTTCGCCATAGCTCATTCCCATCTTGAGCTTGTCGTAGTTCTCCACGGTGAGCTTGCTGCAGGCGCCCAGTGCGAGGGCGAGGGTGGCGAGGCCGAGGAATGCGGAGCGTTTCATCTGGTTGTTTTTCCGGTTGCAGGGTGGGCCATGTAACCGAAGCTTAATCCATCGGTCACGGTTTTTTCGTTTCAGGCCGTTAGCGTTCGGGTTCATGAGAGACGTCGATTTCGTGACCGAAGAACGTTGTCTGCGGCCCAGCCTGCGCATCGCACTGGTGACCGAGACCTGGGCGCCGGAGATCAACGGCGTGGCGATGACGCTGGGGCGCATGGTCGATGGCCTGATCGCGCGCGGGCACCGGGTGCAGCTCGTGCGACCGCGCCAGGCCCTGTCCGAGCAGGCTGCGGACGGGCCGGGCTTCGAGGAGGTGCTCGCGCCCGGCATGAGGATACCGAAGTACGACGGGCTGCGCTTCGGCCTGCCGGCGCGCACGCGGCTCTTCCGCCTGTGGTCGCGGCAGCGGCCCGACATCGTGCATGTGGCGACCGAAGGGCCGCTGGGGTGGTCGGCGGTGTCGGCGTCGGTGCGCCTGGGTATTCCGGTGAGTTCGGACTTTCATACCAACTTCGACAGCTACAGCGCGCATTACGGCGTCGCCTGGTTGGAGCGTCCGGTCGCCGCGTGGCTCAAGCGCATGCACAACCGCACCGCGCTGACCCTCGTGCCGACGCGCGCGATGGCGCAGGCGCTGCGCGAGCGCGGCTACCGCTCGGTGGAGGTGGTGGCGCGGGGCGTGGATACGGCGCTCTTCACGCCGGAGCGGCGTAGCGAGGCGTTGCGCGGGCAATGGGGGGTGGGCGCGGAGGGCCTCGCGGTGGTGTGGGTCGGGCGCGTTGCGCCGGAGAAGAACCTGCCGCTGGTGCTCGAGGCTTTCGCGGCGATCCGCCGCCGGCACCCGGCCGCGCGCCTCGTGATCGTGGGCGACGGGCCGCTGCGCAAGTCGCTGCAGGCCGCCAATCCCGACGTGGTGTTTGCCGGCGCGCGCCGCGGCGAGGACCTGGCCGCGCACTATGCCTCGGGGGATCTGTTCCTGTTTCCCAGCCTGTCGGAAACCTGGGGCAACGTGACGCCGGAGGCGATGGCGAGCGGACTGTGCGTGGTGGCCTACGAGTGCGCGGCGGCGGCGGAGGTGATTGCGAACGGCTGTGACGGCCTGCTGGTCCGCCCGGGGGCGGCGGCGGCCTTCGTCGCCGAATCGCTCGTCGCCGCGGGCGACGCCGGGCTGCGCGCGCGCATGGGGCTGGCGGCGCGCCGGCGCAGCGAATCGCTCGACTGGGAACGCATCCACGACCGCTTTGCGGCGCTGCTACAGGGCGTGGTGGACGACGCGCAGGATGCGCTTCCCGACCTCCTTCCCGTCAAGGCGACGGTGCGCTGACGATGCCCCAGGTACGCTCCGTTTTCATCTCCGACGTCCATCTCGGCACGCGTGCGTGCCAGGCCGAGCGGCTGCTCGACTTCCTGCGCGAACATCCCTCGGACTACCTCTACCTGGTCGGCGACATCGTCGACTTCTGGGCCATGAACCGCGGCATTCAGTGGAGTGCGACGCAGAACACCGTGGTGCAGAAGGTGCTGCGCCGCGCGCGCCAGGGCTGCAAGGTGTTCTTCATCCCCGGCAACCACGACGAGGCCCTGCGCGAGTACGTGGGAATCGCGTTCGGCGACATCCGCGTGGAGTCGGAATGGGTGCATGAGGCGGCGGACGGGCGCCGCTACTGGCTCGTGCATGGCGACGAGTACGACCAGGTCACGCGCCACCATCGCTGGGTCGCGCTGCTGGGCGACGTGGCGTACAACGCGCTGGTGCGCATCAACCTGTGGCTGTCGCGCCTGCGCCGCCTGCTGCGCCGGCCGGGTTATTGGTCGCTGGCGGGCTTTGCGAAGCAGAAGGTGAAGCGCGCGGTGAACTTCATCTTCGACTTCGAGGCCTCGATCGCTCATGCGACGCGCCGCAAGGGGCTTGACGGCGTGATCTGCGGCCACATCCACTGGGCGGCGGACAGTGAGATCGAGGGCGTGCGCTACCTGAACTGCGGCGACTGGGTGGATAGCTGCACCGCGATCGTCGAGCATCTCGACGGGCGCATGGAGGTGGTGCGCTGGGGCGTGCCGCTCGCCTACGGCGCGGCGCAGCCGGTGTTCGAGCGGGCCGAACTGCCGGGGCTGGTCACGGCCCGCATGGCCGATCCGGCGGCATCGGGCGAGGTGCGTCGGCGGGCGCCCTGACCCGATCAACTGCATGAACGGATCGTAGGGCGGAAAAGCGCAGCGCCTTCTGCCGTGCTGCGATCACGCTCGCACGTCTCGCATTCGGCGGATAACGCCTTCGGCTCATCCGCGCCACAAAGCTGCTCAGTCGTCCTTCAGCCACTCCGGCAGCGTGCGGTTGCCGGCATTCTCCTGCACGTACTGACGGATCAGGCGGCGCACGACCTGCGAGGGCGTCAGATCCTTGCTGGCGCAGATCTCCTCGAAGAGCCGTTTCTTCTCCGGGTCGATCAGCAGGGTCAGGCGGGCAGTTCGGTTCTCTTTCATCACGCATTGGCGATTGCGGCAATTAACATCAAATTAACATTGAAAGCGGTATTGGTATTAATGTAGTGTGCAGCAGATACGAACGCAATGACGCATCTCGAGGAGTCCTGCCGGTGGGTGAAAGGGAAGCGGTTCGCGATTGCTGCGTAGCGCCGTCCGAACGTGTGCGGCACCCGGCGGGTGCGTGCTCCGTCGGCCGGGATCACCGCTGACACCGGGGGAGGGCGCGTGCTGGTTCTCGACTGGATCCTGATCGTCGTAGCGGGCTGGCTCGCGCTGGGGTTCGCCGGGATCGCGGCCTTGCGCAACACCGCGTTCGTCGCCCGCGTG
The DNA here is from genome assembly GCF_045689615.1 of Aromatoleum evansii. Taxonomy (NCBI): domain Bacteria; kingdom Pseudomonadati; phylum Pseudomonadota; class Betaproteobacteria; order Rhodocyclales; family Rhodocyclaceae; genus Aromatoleum; species Aromatoleum evansii. The sequence continues at coordinate 4,115,536 of NZ_CP141259.1, read as the reverse complement.
CTGTTCCCGGCCGGGGCCGTGCTGGCGGCCGCGCTCGCGGGACTCGCCGCCGCTGCGCTGGCCGACACCCCGGAGACCGCGGTGCTCGCGCTGGGCCTGCCCGACCTGCCTTTCCACCTGCGCCTCGACGGGCTGTCGGCCTTCTTCCTGTTCGTGATCGGCGCGACCTCCGTCGGCATCTCGGTCTTCGCCGCGGGCTATTTCCGCCACGGCGAGGGCACGCCGCCCGGACTGATGTGCCTCGAGTACCACCTCTTCCTCGCCAGCATGGCGATGGTCGTGCTGGCCGACGACGCCTACGCCTTCATGGTGATGTGGGAAACGATGGCGCTGTCGTCGTTCTTCCTCGTCACCGCGAACCACCGCGTGCCGGCGATCCGCGAGGCGGGTTTCCTGTACCTGCTCATCGCCCACATCGGCGCGATCGGAATCCTGCTGTGCTTCGGCGTGCTGCAGGCCAACACCGGCGACTACACCTTCGCCAACATGCGCGCACAGTCGCTGTCGCCGCTGTGGGCATCGGCCGCCTTCCTGCTCGCGACGCTCGGCTTCGGCGCCAAGGCGGGCATCCTGCCGCTGCACGTGTGGCTGCCGGAGGCCCATCCGGCGGCGCCGTCGCCGGTGTCCGCGCTGATGAGCGCCGTGATGCTGAAGACCGCGATCTACGGCCTGCTGCGCGTGAGCTTTGACCTCCTCGGTGCGCAGCAGTGGTGGTGGGGCGTGCTGCTGCTGGCGGTCGGCCTCGCGACCGCGCTGTACGGCGTCGTGTTCAGCGCGGTGCAGACAGACATGAAGCGCCTGCTCGCGTATTCGTCGATCGAAAACATCGGCCTGCTCTTCGTCGGCATCGGCCTCGGCGTGCTGTTCAACGCCTACGGCATGAAGGCGCTGTCGGCGCTGGCGCTCACGGCGGCGCTGTACCACGTCCTCGCCCACGCCTTCTTCAAGAGCCTGCTGTTCCTCGCCACCGGCTCGGTGCTGCACTCGACCGGCGAGCGCAGCCTCGGCAAGCTCGGCGGCCTGATGCGGCGCATGCCCTGGGTGGCGTGGCTGTCGCTCGTTGGCGTGCTGGCGAGTTCGGGCCTGCCGCCGTTCTCGGGATTCGTGTCGGAATGGCTGCTGCTGCAGAGTTTCCTGTTCACGACGGGACTGCCGGATTCCTTCCTCAACATGCTGGTGCCGGTGCTCGCGGCGGGCATCGCGCTGGTTGCCGCGCTCGCCGGCTACACGATGGTGAAGTTCTTCGGCGTGATCTTCCTCGGCCAGCCGCGCGAGCCGAAGCTCGCCGACGCGCATCCGGCGTCGCCGCTCGAGCGCGCAGGCCTCGTCTGGCTGGCTGCGGGCTGCGTGCTGCTGGGCCTGTTCCCGGTGGCGGCGATCGGCCTCATCGACCCGGTCACGCAACTGCTGGTGGGCGGCGGTATCGCCGAGACGGTGCGTGCGAACGGCTGGCTGCTGCTGTCGCCGAGTTCACCCGAGCGTGCGAGCTACAGCCCGCTGGTATTCCTGCTGGTCGTCAGTGTCGCGGTGCTGCTCGCGGTCGTGCTCGTGCGCAAGTTCTATCACGGGCGCCTGCGCCGCGCGCCGGCATGGGACTGTGGCTATCCGGCGCAAACAGCGCGCATGCAGGATTCGGCCGAGGGCTTCGGCCAGCCGATCCGCCAGATCTTCGAACCCTTCTTCCGCTTGCGGCGCGAGCTGCCGTCGCCGTTCGACGCGAAACCGCACTACCGCGTCACGATCGAGGACCATTTCTGGCACTGGCTCTACCTGCCGGTCGCGCGGCTCACGGCCGGCATCGCGCGTGGCGTGGGGCGGCTGCAGCAGGGGCGCATCGCGATCTACCTGCTGTACAGCTTCGTGACCCTGATGGTCCTGCTGCTGGTGGTGAAATCATGAGCATCGTCGGCCTGTTCGCGCAATTGCTCGCGGTCATCCTCGCGCTGGCGCTGGCGCCCCTGCTGACGGGGTGGGTGAACCAGTGGCGTGCATGGCTGCAGAACCGGCGCGCGCCGGGTTTGCTGCAGCCCTACCGCGTGCTGCACAAGTTGTTCAACAAGGAGTCGGTCGTCGCGGAGCACGCCTCGCCGATCTTCCGCGTCGCGCCCTACATCATGTTCGGCTGCATGGCGCTCGCGTGCGGCATCGCGCCGACGCTGTCGACCGACCTGCCGCTGGCGCCCGCGGCCGACGCGATCGCGCTGGTCGGCCTGTTCGCGCTGGCGCGGGTGTTCATCTCGCTCGCGGCGATGGACATCGGCACCTCCTTCGGCACGCTGGGTGCGCGGCGCGAGATGCTGATCGGCTTCCTCGCCGAGCCGGCGCTGCTGATGGTGCTGTTCTCGGCCTCGCTGATCACGCAGTCGACCTCGCTCGCGATGATCGTCGAAACGCTCGCGCACCAGCCCTTCGCGATCTATCCGAGCCTGGCGGTGGCGGGCGTCGCCTTCACGATGGTGTCGCTGGCGGAGAACGCGCGCGTGCCGGTCGACAACCCCGCCACCCACCTGGAACTGACGATGATCCACGAGGCGCTGATCCTGGAATATTCGGGGCGCCATCTGGCGCTGGTCGAATGGGCGGCGTCGCTGAAGCTGTTCGCGTATTCGTGCATCGGCCTCGCGCTGTTCGTGCCGTGGGGCGTGGCCGAGGCGGGGACGCCGATCGCGATCCTGTTCGCGATCCCGATGCTGGTCGTGAAGCTCGCGGTCGGCGGTGTGCTGCTTGCGCTGATCGAGACGATCAACGCGAAGATGCGCCTGTTCCGCGTGCCGGAGTTCCTCGCGACGGCCTTCCTTCTCGCGGTGATCGCGCTGCTGGTGCATGTGCTGCTCGGAGCCTAGGCACTCATGAACACGCTTCTCGCCCAATCGATCAACCTCTTCGCCGTCGTGCTGCTGGTGCTCGCGTTCGCGATGATCGCGCAGCGCCGCATCCTCACGCTGATCCACCTGTTCACCCTGCAGGGCGCGGCGCTCGCGGCGGCGACGCTGATCGTCGGCTATCTCACCGGCCAGCACCACCTGTACTTCTCCGGCGTGCTGACCTTCGTGCTGAAGGTGGTCCTGATACCCATCCTGCTGCACCGGGTGATCCGGCGCCTGAACGTGCGCTGGGACGTCGAGACGCTGTTCAACATCCCGACGACGATGCTGATCGGCATCGTGCTGGTGATCTTCGCCTTCAACCTCGCCGCGCCGATCGCCGGGCTGTCGGCGTCGGTCGCGCGCGGCACGCTCGGCATCGCGCTCGCCTGCGTGCTGTTGTCCTTCCTGATGATGATCGTGCGCGCCAAGGCGGTGCCGCAGGTGATCGGCTTCCTGTCGATGGAAAACGGCCTGTTCTTCGCGGCCACCGCGGCGACCAGCGGCATGCCGATGATCGTCGAGCTGGGCATCGCGTTCGACGTGCTGGTGGGCATCCTGATCCTCGGCGTGTTCATGTTCCAGATCCGCGAGCAGTTCGACAGCCTCGACATCCGCCATCTCGAAAAGCTGAAGGAAGACTGATGGATCCCCTCGCCCTCGTCCTCGCGATTCCGCTGCTGGGCGGCGTGCTGCTCGGCTTGTGGGGCCACCGCGAGCGGGCCGGGGACCTGAACGCGGGCGTGAGCCTGCTCACGCTGGCCGCGTCCGTGTGGCTCACGGTGATCGTCGTGCGCGACGGGCCGCTCACGGTGTGGGGCGAGTGGTTCTTTGTCGATCCGCTGAACGTCTTCCTCGTCACCCTGACTGCCTTCGTCGGCTTCACGACTTCGCTGTTCTCGCGGCCCTACATGCGCATCGAGCGCGACCACGGCAAGATGACGCCCGGGCGCATGCGGCTGTTCCACAGCATGTACCAGCTCTTCAACGGCATGATGCTGGTGGCGCTGACGACCAACAACCTCGGCATCCTGTGGGTGGCGATGGAGGCGGCGACGCTGACGACGGTGCTGCTGGTGTCGGTGTATCGCACCCCGGCGAGCCTCGAGGCGGCGTGGAAGTACTTCATCCTGTGCGGCGTGGGCATCGCGCAGGCGCTGTTCGGCACGATCCTGCTCTACCTCGCGGCCGAGCGCGCGATCGGGGGCGGCGAGAGCGCGCTGTTGTGGACGCACCTGGCGCAGTCCAAGCACCTGCTCGATCCCGGCATCCTGTCGCTGGCCTTCGTGTTCCTGCTGCTCGGCTATGGGACGAAGGTGGGCCTGGTGCCGGTGCACAACTGGCTGCCCGACGCCCATGCGGAAGGCCCGACGCCGATCTCGGCGGTGCTGTCGGGCCTGCTGCTGAACGTCGCGCTGTACGCGCTGCTGCGCTGCAAGGTGCTCGCCGACGGGGCGCTCGCGAACGGTCTGCCGGGGCGGATGATGATCGGCTTCGGCCTCGTCACGGTCGTCGTCGCGGCCTTCTTCCTGTCGCGCCAGCGCGACGTCAAGCGCATGTTCGCGTACTCGTCGATCGAGCACATGGGGCTGATGACCTTCGCCTTCGGCTTGGGCGGCCCGATCGCGAACTTCGCGGGATTGCTGCACATGACGGTGCATGCGCTGGTGAAGTCCGCGATCTTCTTCGCCGTCGGGCACGCCGCGCAGAAGGCCGGGTCGCAGGCGATGGAGGACATCCGCGGCCTGCTGAAGGTGAGTCCGACGGTCGGCTGGGGCTTGATGCTCGGCTCGCTGGCGATCCTCGGCATGCCGCCCTTCGGCGTGTTCGCGAGCGAGTTCCTGATCCTGACGACGGCGATGCGCGAGGCGCCGTGGGCCACGCCCTTCCTGCTCGTGGCGTTGGGCGTCGCGTTCGCGGCGATCTTCGGGCGCGTGCAGCCGATGGTGTTCGGCGAGACCTCGCTGCGCCCGCTCGCCCATCCGCCGGCGCTGCTGCCGGTGTTCGTCCATCTCGGGCTCGCGCTGATGCTGGGGCTCTACATCCCGCCCTACCTCGACGGCTGGTACCGGCAGGCGGCCCAGATGATCGGAGGCTGACCATGGACTTTTTCGGACTCGATTGCCGCTTCGAACGGCTCGACGCGCCGCTGCCGATCTTCGGCGCGCGGGTGCATGCCGCGCAGTGGAGCGCGCTCGCGCTGGCCGTGGCGGAGGCCAGGGGGCGGCTCGTGAGCCTGTGGGGCAGCGATGAGCGTGCCGCGGGCGACGGCTTCGCGGTGTCGGCGGCATACGCGACCGCGGACGGACTGCTGTGGGCGAAGCTCGGGCTGGAGGCGGAAAGGCCTGATTACCCGGACATCTCGCGCTTCTTCCCCGCCGCGATCCGCATGCAGCGCGCCGCGCGCGACCTGGTCGGCGTCGAGGCCGACGAGGCGAGCGACGTCCGCCCGTGGCTGCGTCACGGCGCGTGGCCGGCGGACTATTTCCCGCTGCGCCTCGAGCACACCGGCCAGGAGCGTTTCGAGGCGCAGGCCGATGCCTACCCCTTCGTCCTCGTCGAAGGCGATGGCGTGCATGAGATCCCGGTCGGGCCGGTGCATGCCGGCACGATCGAACCGGGGCATTTCCGCTTCTCGGTCGTGGGCGAGAAGGTGCTGCGGCTCGAGGAGCGGCTCGGCTACAAGCACAAGGGCATCGAGCGCCGCTTCATGGGCATGGATACCGACGAGGGCGCGCGTCTCGCCGGGCGGGTGTCGGGCGACAGCACCGTTGCGTATGCCTGGGCCTACGCGATGGCGGCCGAATCGCTGGTCGGCGTGAAGGTGCCCGAGCGCGCGGCCTGGCTGCGCGCGCTGATGCTCGAGCGCGAGCGCGTCGCGAACCATCTCGGCGACCTCGGCGCGCTCGGCAACGACGCGGCGTTCGGCTTCGCCCTCGCACAGTTCTCGCGCCTGCGCGAGGACTGGCTGCGCCTGAACCGCGAGTGCTTCGGCCATCGCCTGATGATGGACTGCGTGCGTCCCGGCGGGGTCGCGCGCGATCTCGACGCGGACGGCTGCTCGCAGCTGCGCCGCCAGGTGACGGCGATCGCGCGCGAAGTCGCCGAGCTGAAGGACATCTACGAGGAGCACGCCGGTCTGCAGGACCGTCTCGTCACGACCGGCCGCGTCACGCCGGAGCTCGCACAACGCCTTGGCCTGACGGGGCTCGCCGGACGGGCGAGCGGGCAGACGGCCGACCTGCGCGCGGACTTCCCGTGGCCGCCCTACGACGGCCTCGCGGTCGCGGCCCGCACGCATCGCAATGGCGACGTCGCGGCCCGTGTCGCGATGCGCTTCGAGGAATGCTTCGAGTCGCTGCGGATGATCGATGCGCTCGCCGCCGGGCTGCCGGGCGGGGTGGTCCATGAGCCGGTGCTGGCGATGCGGGACGGCGTCGGGGCCGGTTGGGTCGAAGGCTGGCGCGGCGAGGTGTTCGTCGCGCTGGAGACCAACGCGCAGGGGCGCATCGCGCGCTGCCACTGTCACGATCCTTCATGGCAGAACTGGCCGGTGCTTGAGCACGCGATCATCGGCAACATCGTTCCGGACTTCCCGCTGATCAACAAGTCCTTCAATCTCAGCTATTCGGGGCAGGATCTGTAATGTGGCACATCCTGAAGTACATCGCCCGCCGCGGTCGTGTCACCGAGCCGGCGCCCGAACCGCTGGCGGGCACGCACCGCCGCGCGCACCCGATCCATGACGAGATTCTCGCGATCCTCGGCCGCGCGCTGGCGATCCGGCACGTCGATGCCGGGTCGTGCAACGGCTGCGAGCTCGAGATCAATGCGCTGAACAACCCCTACTACAACATCGAGGGCCTCGGCATCCGCTTCGTCGCCAGCCCGCGCCATGCCGACATGCTGCTCGTCACCGGGCCGGTGTCGCGCCACATGGAGGTCGCGCTGCGGCGCACCTACGACGCGACGCCGGCGCCCAAGCTCGTCGTCGCGGTGGGCGACTGCGGCTGCAACGGCGGGATCTTCGGCGAGAGCTATGCGAGTTGCGGCGGCGTGGCCAACGTGATCCCGGTGGACGTGACGGTGCCGGGCTGCCCGCCGCCGCCGGCGGACATCCTGGCGGGAATTCTCGCCGCGGTGCAGGCGCGGCCGCCGAGTGAGGCGGGCGAGGCGGTGCCTGCGGATTTCGCGCCCGGATTCAACTGACGCCTCTCCGGGGCGCTATTAACCCGGCAACCAAATACCGTTCGGGCTGAGCTTGTCGAAGCCCTGCCAATGCCCTTCGACAAGCTCAGGGCGAACGGGGGCGCTATTCGATTGCCCTGTTAACAGCCGGGCAATCAGCCGCCCGCAATCTTCATCGCGAGCCGCGCGACGGCGGCGCCGACCGCTTCAACCGACGTCCGCACGCGCGCATCCTGCAGCTGACCTTCCGTGTCGAAGGCGCTATCCGCCTTGGGCACGCCGACCTGATCCGGCACGACGAGGAAGCCGAGGTTGGAGAGGTATTGCCTCGTGTGCTGCAGCGAGCGGATGCCGCCGAGCACGCCGGGCGAGGCGGCGACGATGCCCGCGGGTTTGCCGCGCACATGCACCGTGCCGGGCTTGCCCGAGCCGTCGGGCAGGGGGCGCGAGAGCCAGTCGAAGGTGTTCTTCACCAGCGGCGGGAAGAAGCCGTTGTATTCGGGTGTCGCCAGCAGCAGGCCGTGATGTTCGGCGAACAGGGCCTGCAGGCGTGCCGCGGCGGGCGGGATGCCCTCGGCGGCTTCGAGGTCACCGTCATAGAGCGGCATCTCGTGGTCGCGCGGCTCGTACAGCGTGACTTCGGCGCCGGCCGCCCGCGCACCGCGCACGAGCACGGCGAGCAGCTTGCGGTTCCAGGAATCCCGGCGTGCGCTGCCGGGCATGGCGAGGAGTCGGACGGTAGGCATCGGGGCGTCTCCTGGGTGGTGGCCTTGTGTTGATGGAATATCCACTTACGATCGGCGGACGCCCCCGCAGTTCATTTCCTGCGTGCCTGCCACCACGTGTCGAGGCTCCACGCGCCTGCGCCATGTACCGCCAGCATCAGCATCCCGCCCGCGATCGCGAGGTTCTTCATGAACATGATGGACTGGATCTGGTTCGCGAAATCGGTATGGAAGAACAATGCGCTGAGGATGCAGAAGGCGGCCAAGCCGGCCGCCGCGAGCCGGGTGAGGGCGCCGAAGAGGATGCCCAGGCCGCCGCCGAGTTCGGCAAAGATCACGAGCGGCAGCAGGGCGCCGCTGACGCCCATTGACGCCATGTACTGCTGCGTGCCGGCGTAGCCGGCGCCGAGCTTGCCCCAGCCGGCGACGATGAAGATCAGCGCGAGAAGAATGCGCGCGACGAGCGCGGTTGCGTCTTTCATCGACTTCTCCTTGTAGTAAGGGCGTGGTGCCCTTCTAAGGATGTAGTCGAAATGCGACGCATTTGCAGGCCATTCCGGCGCGGAACGGCCTGCGGAGGGGGATTATTTCGGGATCTTCACTACGTGCAGCAGGTTGGTGCTGCCGCTGCGGCCGAAGGGCAACCCGGCGATGATCACCACGTCGTCGCCGGGCTGGGCGAAGCCGTGCGTGACGACCGCGGCGCTGGCGTGCTCGACCATCTCGGCGACGTCATGCACGTCCTCGAAGGGCACCGGATGCACGCCCCACACCAGCGCGAGGCGGCGGGCGGTGGCGAGCTGCGGCGTGAGGCCCAGGATCGGCGTGCTCGGGCGTTCGCGGCTGGCGCGCAGGCAGCTGAAGCCGCTGCTGGAGTAGGCGACGGTGGCCGCCGGGTTCAGCAACGCGGTGACGCGGCGCAGCGCGCAGCAGATGGCCTCCGGCGTGTTTGCCTGCGCCGGCATGTGGCTGGCCTCCAGCCCCGCGCGCCAGTCGGGGTCCTGCTCGACCTCGGTGATGATGCGATCCATGATCGTGACCGCCTCCACCGGGTACTGGCCGGACGCCGATTCTGCCGACAGCATCACCGCGTCGGCGCCATCGTAGATCGCGGTGGCGACGTCGGAGGCCTCGGCACGGGTGGGCACCGGCGCGCTGATCATCGATTCGAGCATCTGCGTGGCCACCACCACCGGCTTGCCGGCGGCGCGGGCGGCGCGGACGATGCGCTTCTGCAGGATGGGCACCTGCTGCGGCGGCAGTTCGACACCGAGGTCGCCGCGCGCGACCATGACACCGTCGGCCAGCGCGACGATCTCGTCCAGGCGCTCGATCGCGGCGGGCTTTTCCAGCTTGGCCATGATCCACGCGCGGTCGCCGACGATCTCGCGCGCCTCGCGGACGTCCTCGGGGCGCTGCACGAACGAGAGCGCGACCCAGTCGACGCCCAGCGACAGGCCGTAGTCGAGGTCGGCGAGGTCCTTGGGCGTCAGCGGCGAGATCGGCAGGACGACGCCGGGCACATTCACGCCCTTGCGGTCGGACAGCGGGCCGCCGACCAGCACGGTGGTGTCGGCGAAGTCCGGGCCGAAGGCCTCGACGCGCAGGCGCAGTTTGCCGTCGTCGAGCAGCAGCTCGGTGCCCGTTTCGAGGGCGGCGAAGATCTCGGGGTGGGGCAGATTGGCGCGCGTGGCGTTGCCCTCGCTCGCGTCGAGGTCGAGGCGGAAGCGGCTGCCGGCGGCGAGCATGACCTTGCCTTGCGCGAGCTTGCCGATGCGCAGCTTCGGGCCTTGCAGGTCCATCAGGATGCCGATCGGACGACCGACCTCGCGCTCGATGGCGCGGATCTGGCGCAGCCGCTCGGCGTGGTCGGCATGGCTGCCGTGGCTGAAGTTCAGGCGGAACACGTCGGCGCCGGCCTCGACGAGCGCGCGGATGCGCTCGGGGGTGGAACTCGAAGGGCCGAGCGTCGCGAGGATGCGCGACTGGCGGTGGCGTCTCATGGGTGTCTCCTCGTTGTTCTGTGGTGGTGCTCGCAGGGATACGTAGGGCGGGAGGAGCGAAGCGCATCCCGCCACGCGGCGGTCGAGACACTTCCGGCCGTTGGGATTGGCGGGATGCGCTTCGCTTTCCCGCCCTACATTCCTTGTCCGATCAGACGATGGCCGCGATGCCTGCGCGGGCGATCTGCGCGTCGTCGGAGGCCTTGACGCCCGACACGCCGACCGCGCCGATCACAACGCCATCGACGACAATGGGCTCGCCGCCTTCCAGCGGCACGACCGGCATCGCCAGCGCCGCGAAGCGGCCGCCGTTGATCATATCCTCCAGCGCCTTGCTGGGCTTGCCCGCCATCACGCTGGTGCGCGCTTTTTCAGGCGCGATCAGCGAACTCGAGAGCGGTGCGCCGTCCAGGCGCTGTAGCCACAGCGCGTGGCCGCCGGCGTCGCACACGGCGATCGTCACGGCCCAGCCGTTCCTGAGCGCTTCGGCTTCGGCGGCTGCGGCGATGCGCTTGACGTCGTCGAGGGTGAGTGCCTTGATGGTTTTCATGAGTGTTCTCCTGTGTTTGGCAGTGTGTCGATTGATCGTAGGGCGGGAGGAGCGCAGCGCATCCCGCCAGCGTGGGTGCAGCCTCGATCGCCGATCGGCGGGATACGCCTTCGGCTCCTCCCGCCCTACGGGTCGGTGGTTTACAGCACGACGATCGCCCGGAAGTCGTTCACATTGGTCAGCGTCGGCCCGGTCACGAGCGAGTCGCCGAGCGCCTCGAAGAAGCCGTGGCCGTCGTTGTTCGCGAGGCTGTCGCGCGGGCGGATGCCCTGTGCCCAGGCACGCTTCAGGGTGTCGGGGGTGACGAAGGCGCCGGCGATCTCTTCGAGTCCGTCCACGCCGTCGGTGTCGCCCGCGACCGCGTGCACGCCCGGCTCGCCATCCAGCGCGACCGCGAGCGAGAGCAGGAACTCGACGTTGCGTCCGCCACGCCCGTTGCCGCGCACCGTGACGGTCGTCTCGCCGCCCGACAGCAGCACGCAGGGCGCGGCCACTGGCTGGCGGTGACGGCGCGCCTGCAGCGCGATGCCGGCCATGACCTTGCCGACGTCGCGCGCTTCGCCTTCGATGCTGTCGCCCAGCAGAACCGGCGTGAAGCCGGCGCAGGCGGCGACCTTCGCGGCGGCTTCGAGCGCCATCTGCGGCGTGGCGATGAGCGTGGTCGTGACGCGAGCGAGGCGTGCGTCGCCCGGCTTGATCGATTCACCCGCGCCGCTTTCGAGCAGCGCGCGCGCCGCGGCCGGGAGATCGATGCCGTAGCGGGCGACGATCTCCAGCGCGTCGGCGCAGGTGGTCGGGTCGCCGACGGTGGGGCCGGAGGCGATGTCGATCGGGTTGTCGCCGGGCACGTCGGAGATCAGCAGGTTCACGACGCGCGCCGGATGACAGGCCGCGGCGAGCCGTCCGCCCTTGATCGCTGAGAGGTGGCGGCGCACGCAGTTCATCTCGGAGATCGTCGCGCCGGATTTCAGCAGCGCGCGGTTGATCGCCTGCTTGTCCTCGAGCGTGACGCCTGCGGCCGGCAGCGGCATCAGCGCCGAGCCGCCACCCGAGATCAGGCAGATCACGAGGTCGTCCGCGGTGAGGCCCTGCACCGTCTCCAGCATGCCGCGCGCGGCGGCGAGGCCGTTGGCGTCGGGCACGGGGTGGGCCGCCTCGACGATGGTGATGCGCTCGCACGGCACGGCGTAGCCGTAGCGGGTGACGACGAGGCCGGAAATCGGCCCCGGCCAGTTGCGTTCCAGCGCCTGCGCCATCGCCGCCGAGGCCTTGCCGGCGCCGATGACGATGGTGCGGCCCTTGGGCGGCGCGGGCAGGTGGCGCGGGATGCAGCGTTCGGGCTGGGCGGCCTGCACCGCCGCGGTGAACATCTCCCGCAGCAGGGCGCGGATGTCGGTTTCAGTGCTCATGGCAGGATCCGTATCGGGGAAGAAGGGCTGGATGGGCGGCGGAGCTATCAACTTGGCAATCAAAATGTTTGAAGTCTGTTCGGGCACCTTGTTCCTCCCCCTTCAAGGGGGGCGGAACAGGGGTTTCGGCGAGCACAGCTCGCCGCCTGTGGAGCGGCGAGGCGCAGCCGAGACTACCGGTTAGGAGGGGGATGGGTTTCTGCCACGCCTACGTAACCCATCCCCACCCCAACCCGGGAGTCTCCGCTTCGCTCCGCCGCTTCGGCGGCGCAGAGTGATGCTCCGCGAAACCCCGCCTCCGCCCCCTTGAAGGGGAGGGAGCGAACGTGCATCACACAACCTAAAGTCACGTTAATAGTCTGAGCTGACCGGATGTTCGCCCGCGCGGGGTGCGGGGACCATCCGGTATTACGCGTATGCGCATACCGGGACCGTGCCGGCCGCGCATGGACCACTCACTGCCCAATCTCGAAGTTGGCCATCTTCTCCAGCGCCTGCACCATCGCCGAATGATCGCGGCCGGCCCCGCCGTGCGCGGCGCAGGCGTTGAAGAGCTCCTGCGCCGTCGCGGTGTTGGGCAGCGACATGCCGATCTGGCGCGCAACCGTCAGCGCGAGGTTCAGGTCCTTCTGGTGCAGCTCGATGCGGAAGCCCGGGTCGAAGGTGCGCTTGATCATGCGCTCGCCGTGCACCTCGAGGATGCGCGAGGAGGCGAAGCCGCCCATCAGCGCCTCGCGCACGCGGGCCGGGTCGGCGCCGTTCTTCGCCGCGAACAGCAGCGCCTCGGCGACCGCCTCGATGTTGAGCGCGACGATGATCTGGTTGGCGACCTTGCAGGTCTGGCCGTCGCCGTTCTTGCCCACCAGCGTGATGTTCTTGCCCATCAGCTGGAACAGCGGCAGCGCCTTCTCGAAGGTGGAGTGCTTGCCGCCGACCATGATCGACAGCGTCGCCGCCTTCGCGCCGACCTGGCCGCCCGAGACCGGCGCGTCGAGGTACTCGCAGCCGAGGTCGTTGATGCGCTGCGCGAACTGCTTGGTCGCGACCGGGCTGATCGAGCTCATGTCGATCACGATCTTGCCCGGCGAAAGGCCTTCCGCGACGCCGTTGGCGGCGAACAGCACCGCCTCGACGTCGGGGGTGTCGGGCACCATGACGATGATGAAGTCCGACTGCTGCGCGACTTCGCGCGCGGTCTCGCACACGGTGGCGCCGGCGTCGACGATCGGGCGCGGCACCTTGCCGTGGGTGTTCACGAACAGCGTGTGGCCGCCGTCGATGAGGTGCTGCGCCATCGGGGCGCCCATGATGCCGAGTCCGATGAATCCGATGTTTGCCATGATTGTTTCTCCTTTCCTTTTATATGTGATGTGGTCTCTGTCGTGGTCGGGGGCTTTCGTAGGGCGGGAGGAGCGTTAGCGCATCCCGCCACGCGGCGTACGTTGCGGCACGGCCGGCGGGATGCGCTGCGCTCCTCCCGCCCTACAAGGGCTCTAGCGCGTCAGCGCCTCGATCCAGCCTAATCCTTCGCGCGTCGTCGCGGCCGGCTTGTATTCGCAGCCGATCCAGCCCTCGTAGCCGCTGCGGTCGATGAAGTCGAACAGGTAGCGCCAGTTGATCTCGCCCGTGCCCGGCTCGTTGCGGCCGGGGTTGTCGGCGAGCTGGATGTGGGCGATCTGCGGCAGGAAGCGCTTGATCGTGTTCGCCAGTTCGCCTTCCATCCGTTGCGCGTGGTAGATGTCGTACTGGATGAAGAGGTTGTCCGAGCCCACTGCTTCGAGGATCTCGGCGGCCTGCGCGGTGCGGTTGAGGTAGAAGCCGGGGATGTCGTAGGTGTTGATCGGCTCGACCAGCAGGCGGATGCCCGCTCCCTTCAGCTCGCCCGCGGCGAAGCGCAGGTTCTCGATGAAGGTCTCGCGCACGCGGCCCGCGTCGACCCCGGCCGGCGTCTTGCCGGCGAGGCAGTTCACCTGCCTGCAGCCGAGCGCCTGGGCGTACTCGATGGCACGGCCGACGCCGTCCTGGAATTCGCCGACGCGCGTCGGATCGCAGGCGATGCCGCGCTCGCCGGCGTCCCAGTTGCCGGCGGGCAGGTTGTGCAGCACCTGCGTCAGGCCGTAGCGATCGAGCTTCTCGGCGAGTTCATCCTTGCGGAAGGCGTAGGGGAAGAGGTACTCGACACCCTTGAAGCCGGCGTCGGCAGCCGCCTCGAAGCGGTCGAGGAAGCCGACCTCGTTGAAGAGCATCGTCAGGTTGGCAGCGAATTTAGGCATGTTCAGGTTCTCTCGAAGTGGTTCGATTCATGGGTGATCTCGGCGCCGGGTGGCGGGATGCGCTTCGCTCCTCCCGCCCTACGGTTCTCGCGGTCTCGTAGGGCGGGAGCCATCCCGCCGCAGCGGCGTTTCCGTTCCGGCCTCAATCGAGCAGCGCCACTGCGGTCGGCGCGTCCTCGCGCCTTTCGGCCAGCGCCTCGAATTCGTTGATCGCGTTGATCTCGGTGCCCATCGCGATGTTGGTCACGCGTTCGAGGATGATCTCGACCACCACCGGCACGCGGAACTCCTCCATCCACGCCTTGGCCTGGGCGAAGGCGGGGCCGATGTCCTCGGGTTTCCTCACGCGGATCGCCTTGCAGCCCAGCCCTTCGACCACGCCGACGTGATCCACGCCATAGCCTTCGGTCTCGGGCGCGTTGATGTTCTCGAACGCGAGCTGCACGCAGTAATCCATGTCGAAGCCGCGCTGCGACTGGCGGATCAGTCCGAGGTAGGCGTTATTCACGACCACGTGGATGTAGGGCAGCTTGAACTGCGCGCCCACCGCCAGCTCCTCGATCATGAATTGGAAGTCGTAGTCGCCCGAGATCGCGACGACCTTGCGCTTCGGGTCCGCGGCGCACACGCCGAGGGCCGCCGGCACGGTCCAGCCGAGGGGGCCGGCCTGGCCGCAGTTGATCCAGTGGCGCTCCTTGTACACGTGCAGGAACTGCGCCGCGGCGATCTGCGACAGGCCGATCGTCGTCACGTAGCAGGTGTCGCGGCCGAAGGACTTGTTCATCTCCTCGTACACGCGCTGCGGCTTCATCGGCACCTCGTCGAAGTGCGTCTTGCGCAGCATCGTGCGCTTGCGGCCCTGGCATTCCTCGACCCACTGGCGGCGGTCGGGCAGGCGGCCTTCCGCCTTCATCTCGCGGGCGACCTCGATCAGGCGGTCGAGCGCCGCGCCGGCGTCCGAGACGATGCCGTAGTCCGGCCCGAACACGCGGCCGATCTGGGTCGGCTCGATGTCGATATGCACGAACTTGCGGCCCTCCGTGTACACCTCGACCGAGCCGGTGTGGCGGTTTGCCCAGCGGTTGCCGATGCCCATCACGAAGTCGGACGCGAGCATCGTCGCGTTGCCGTAGCGGTGCGAGGTCTGCAGGCCCACCATGCCGGCCATCAGCGCGTGGTCGTCGGGGATCGAGCCCCAGCCCATCAGCGTCGGGATCACCGGCACACCCATGATCTCGGCGAATTCCTGCAGCTTCGCGGCGGCGTTGGCGTTGATCACGCCGCCACCCGAGACGATCAGCGGACGCTCGGCGGCGTTCATCATCGCGATCGCCTTTTCGGCCTGCGCGCGGGTCGCGGCGGGCTTGTACGCCGGCAGCGGCTCGTAGGTGTCGATGTCGAACTCGATCTCGGCCATCTGCACGTCGAAGGGCAGGTCGATCAGCACCGGGCCGGGGCGGCCCGAGCGCATGATGTGGAAGGCCTGCTGGAACACGCGCGGCACCTGCGCCGGCTCGCGCACCGTCACCGCCCACTTCGTCACCGGCTTGGCGATGGACTCGATATCGACCGCCTGGAAGTCCTCCTTGTACAGGCGGGCGCGCGGCGCCTGGCCGGTGATGCAGAGGATGGGTATCGAATCGGCCGATGCCGAGTACAGACCCGTGATCATGTCGGTGCCCGCCGGGCCCGAGGTGCCGATGCACACGCCGATGTTGCCGGCCTTGGTGCGGGTGTAGCCCTCGGCCATGTGGGAAGCGCCCTCGACGTGGCGGGCGAGGTAGTGCCTGAAGCTGCCGTCCTTGCGCAGCGCCGAGTACAGCGGGTTGATCGCCGCGCCGGGGATGCCGAACAGCGTCGTGATGCCTTCCTTGCGCAACACTGCCGCGGCGGCGTCGACTGCTCTCATGCGGGCCATGGTGTCTCCTCCTGTTTCCGTTTCGGCTCGAGGCCGTTGATTGACGTTGGATGCAGGATAGGGAGGAACGCAGCCGGAATGAATTGGAGTGGGGGTCCTTTCTGTCGATACTTCAAGTATCGAATGCGGCTCCGCCGGGGCGCGCGGAAATGAAAAGCCCCCGGCGGGCTGCCGGGGGCACGGGGCGGCGTCGTGCCGTCGCGATCAGTGGCTGACTTCGTGGCCGATGATGCCGCCGACGGCTGCACCGCCGACCGCGCCGGCCGTCGAGCCGGTCACCGCGTGGCCGACGCCCGCACCGACCGCGGCGCCGAGGATGGTGCCGCCGGTGGTCGAGCAGGCCGACAGGCTGAAGGCGGCGGCCACGATGACGAGTATCGATTTCAGGCTATGGCTGTTCATGATCTCCTCCTTGCGGAAGGCCGGCCCGCCCGCCGGTTCGGCCGGCGGGCCGGTTTGCCGCGCTTACTTCGGCGGTTCGCTGCCGGTCGCGGGTGCGGCCGGCGGTGCGGATGTCGCGTCGCCCGTCGGCGGCGACGACGTGGCCGGCGGTGTCGACTCGCTCGGCGTTGCCGGCGGAGTCGTCATCGGCGGCGCGCTGGTCGCCGGCGCGGAAGACGGCGGCGGCACCGCTGACCCGCTTTCCTCCTTGCCGCAGGCCGCCAGCAGCAGCGGCGCCATCAGCGCCGCGACCAGCAGCGGGCGGGCAAGCTTGCGGGAAGTTTTCGTGGTGCTCATGGCGTTCTCCTGTGTGTCGGGTTTCATTTCAGACGGATGTCGTTCTTCACCGAGGTCACGCCCTTCACGTTGCGGGCGAGCTGCACGGCGCGGTCGATCTCCTGCGGGTTGTTCGCGAAGCCCGAGAGCTGCACGGCGCCCTTGAAGGTCACGACCTTGATGTCCAGGGCGTTGACCGCCTTGTCCTCGACGAAGGCCGCCTTGACCTTGGTCGTGATCACGCTGTCGTCGATGTATTCGCCGGTGCTTTCGCGCGTCGGCGTGCCGCCGCAGGCCGTCAATGCAGTCAGTACTGCGACGAGCAGGGTCGTTCTGGCGATTGTGCGGTTCATGATGCGTCCTCCTCTTCATCGTTGGTCAGGCACTGCCGCCCTTGCCGGGCTGGGGTGCCGCGCCGCGGTTCTTCTCCTGCAGCGTGCGGATGAGCCCGTCGGGCCCGCCCTTGGAGAGCTCGCTCGCGAAAGTGCCGCGGTAGTTCGTCACCAGGCTCACGTTGTCGATGCTCACGTCGAACACCTTCCACTGGCCGGCGTTCTTCGTCAGGCGGTAATCCACCGCGATCGGCTGGCCGCCCGGCTGGTTGATCTGCGTGCGTACCATCGCCGCACCGTCCTCGCGGCCCGGGGTCGCCGGCTTGTAGCTCACCGTCTGGTTCTTGTACGAGGTCAGCGCGTTGGCGTAGGTGCGCACCAGCAACGTGCGGAACTCGCGGGTCAGCGCCTCGCGCTGCTCGGGCGCCGCCTGGCGCCACCCCTGGCCGACTGCCAGGCTGGTCATGCGCGGGAAGTCGAAGTGGGGGCCGATCTTTTCCTCGATCAGCGTCATCGCCTTGCGCTGGTCGCCGGCCTGCAGCGCCTTGTCCTCGCGCAGCACGGTCAGCACGTCCTCGGTCACGCCCTTCACGAGCGCGTCGGGGCTGGATTCCTGCGCGTGGAGCGCCACGGGCGCCAGCATCAGCGGCAGGCAGACGAGACAGGTTCGCAGTGTTCGGATCATGGAAGGTCTCCTTGCAGTGAATGGCGGTGGTTCGGGGGAACCGCCCGGCGGGTCGGCGGCGGACGCAGGCTCGTGCGAGTCGCGCCCCCTCCGTGCCGTGCCCGGCGAGATTCAGCCGACGCCGGCCGCGCTTACTGTTTCGAGCGTTTCGCCTTGTCGGCCGCGCTCCACTCGACCAGCGAGATCTTTCCGTTGCGGTCGGTGTCCATCGAATCAAAGTCCGCCTTGGTCTCGGCCGAGCGCTTGCTCTCGTCCTTCGAGATCTGCCCGTCCTTGTCCTTGTCGAGTTCCTTGAACATCGGCGGCAGCTCGGTGCGGCCAGCCTCGGGCGCCACACCCTGGGAGGGGGGCTTCGCCGGGTCGGCCGGCGTTGCCGGTTGGGCCGGTGTCGCGCGCTGGGCCGGTACCCCGGTGTCGGTTGGCATCGCGGGCGTGGCCGGCGTTGCGCGCTGGGCAGGTGTCGCGGGTTGGGCCGGTTCTGCGGCGGTCGCCGCGAGGGGCAGGGCGGTCGCGGCCGTTACGGCGAGCACGGTAAGAATGTTTTTCATCGCTGTTCTCCTGCTGTTGTGGGGCTATCGTTCGTTCGCGGCCCCGCCGGGCAGTGCTGCTTCGCGCCATGTGCGGGGCTCGCTGCGAGCAAGACCCATGTTAGGGATCGAGCCGGGGAGGGTCTGTCGGACGAGGCGGAATCGCGTGTAGGACGATTCCTGCAAGACGCAGGGCGCACGCGCGCCGTCGTGGAGATTCGCCATGAAACTGATCAAGCCCTTAGGGGCGTCCTTTCCTGCGTCCCTGCGCGCATACGCGCGCGCCGAACGCATTGCGCGCTTCGGCCGCCACGGCCTGCTGGCCCTGGGCTGCGCGCTGGTGCTGTCGCTGTTCGGCTCGAGTTTCTGGCAGGCGGGCACCAGCCTGCGGGCGCTCGGGGATCTGCAGCTGCACGCCGAGCGCACCGGCCGCGTCGACAGCCTGATGATCCAGCTCGTCGAAGCGGAGAACGGTGTGCGCGGCTACCTGCTCACGCGCAACCGTGCCTACCTCGAGCCTTACCTGAACAGCCTCGCGACCGTCACCTACACGCTGGACGACATCCACCTCGACCTCGGCAAGGGGCCGGAGAGCGAGCAGCTCCTCGCCCAGCTCACCGGGCTCATCACCCTGCGCATGCGCATCCTCTCCGACGAAGTCGAGCGCGGTCAGCTCGTCGACCGCTCGGCCTCGGCGGAAGGGCGGCGCTACATGGACGACATCCGCAAGACGCTGGGCGAGATCAAGCGTCGCACGCGCGCGCAGGGGCAACAGTCCTTCGAGGCGTCGATCTCCCACGTCGACCGCACGCGCTGGGTCGTCGCGACGCTGGCGGGCGGCGCGCTCGCGCTGCTGCTGATCCTGTTCCTCGTGCTGCGTGCGCAGGTGCGCCTGCGCGAACAGATCGCGCGGCTGCTGGCGCAGGAGAACGTCCGCCTCGAGCGGCAGGTTCGCGCCCGCACGGCCGAACTCTCGGACCTCGCGAGCTACCTCACGAACACGCGCGAGGCGGAAAAGGCGCGCCTCGCACGCGAGCTGCACGACGAGCTGGGCGCGCTGCTCACCGCCGTGCGCATGGATGTGGCGTGGATCGCCCGCAAGCTCGAACCGGCCGCCCTCGCGCCGCACCGCGAACGCTTCGACCGCCTGCTGCGCACCCTCGACAGCGGCATCGCGCTCAAGCGCCGCATCATCGACGACCTGCGTCCGCCGCTGCTGCAGGAGCTGGGCCTCGTCGCCGCGCTGCGCACGCTGGGCGAGGAATTTGCGAAGAATGCCGGCGTCGAAGTCGCACTCGACCTGCCCGACGCCGATCTGCCCCTGCCGCCCGAAATCTCGCTCGCGCTCTTCCGCATCGCACAGGAAGCGCTGACCAACGTACGTCGCCATGCGCATGCGCAGCGTGTCGAGCTGTCACTGCAGATTACGCCCGGGTACATGCAGCTCGTGGTCGCGGACGATGGCGCCGGCTTCGATGCCGATGCAGCGCGCGGGCGCCACGGCCTGGCCGGGATGCGCCATCGCGTGCAGATGTTCGCCGGCGAACTTGTAATCGACAGCGGTCACGGACAGGGCACGCGCATCCGCGCGAGCCTGCCGCACGAGCACGAGGTGCAGGGGGAGCCGGCCGCCGACGCGGCTCAGTGAGTCTCCATGGACGCGCGCCGAACGGCCTCGACGTAGTCGAGCAGGGCATCCATCTCCAGCGCCTTGTCGAAGAAGCGATCCACCCCCAGCGCACGGCAGCGCTCGCGCAGGTGCGCATGGGCGTGGTTGGTGAACACCGCCGTCGCCGGCCGGCCGTAGCATTCCGGCTTCGCCCGCAGCGCCCGCAGCACCCCGAGCCCGCTGCCTTCACGCAGGTTGAGGTCGACGATCGCCAGGTCGGGCCGCCGCTCCTGCAGCGCCTGCAACGCCTCCGCCTCGTCGCCCGCGACCGCCACCACCGCGACGCCCTCCAACTCCTCCAGCATCGCGCCGAGCAGGCTGCCGAGGAGCGGCGAATCCTCGATCAGCAGCACCTTCAGCGGCGGGTAGGTCGTGTGCGCCATCATGCGTCGCCCTCACTCGACCAGCAGCCCCTGCCGGATCGCATAGGCCGCCAGTTCCGCATTGCTCGCCACCTCCAGCTTCTCCAGCACGCGCGAGCGGTAGGTGCTCACGGTCTTCACGCTCAGCACCAGCGAATCCGCGATCTCCGTCACCGACTCGCCCCGCGCCAGTCGCAGGAACACCTGCAGCTCGCGGTCCGACAGCGACTCGTGCGGCGGCGCCGTGCCGCCCCCCGCCAGCTCCTCCGCGAGCAGCTCCGCGGTGCGCGCCGACACGTAGCGCCGCCCGTCCGCCACGGTGCGGATCGCGCGGATCAACTCCTCGCGCTCGCAGTCCTTGCACAGGTAGCCGTCCGCGCCGCTGCGCAGCAAGGCCATCGCATAGCGGTCCTCGGGAAAGCCCGACAGCACCAGCACCCGCACCCCCTCGAAGCGCTGGCGGATCGCGCGCAGCACATCGACCCCGCTCTGGCCGGGCAGGGCGAGGTCCAGCAGCACGACGTCGGCGCCCGTCTCGCGCAGCGCGTCCAGCGCGTCCTCGCCCGAGGCGGCCTCGAAGGCGATCTCCAGGTCCAGCTCGTCCGCAAGCATCTCGCGGAAGCCCGCGCGCACGATCTGGTGGTCATCGACGATGGCGATTCTGAGCATGCAGTCTCCCGAAGTGGCACCTGCGGGTTTAGTCCGCCGATGTCCGCTTGCGTTCGCGTCCTCTCTTTCGCGCCCGCACGTCATGTAGGGCAGGAGGAGCGCAGCGTATCCCGCCAGTCCAACGTACGGGGGAGGTTCCAGCGCTGTCTGGCGGGATACGCCTTCGGCTCCTCCCGCCCTACGTTCCGTGCCTGCGACAGGTGTGTCGGAACGCGGAGTCCCTCGTAGGGCGGGAGCAGCGTAGCGTATCCCGCCACGCGGCGTTCGGGCGGTCTCTGGCGCTTCGATTGGCGGCGCCCTTGCCAAACTCGGCCTTCGGCTTTCCCTCCCTACGTCCCGCAGCGATTAACCCGGATAGCAGTATCTACGCACCGCCCACCGGCAGCGCCTGCCGGTCGATCACCCGCCGCAGCACGAAGCTCGAATGCACCCCCGTCACGCCCGGAATGCGCGTGATGCGGTTGAGCAGCAGCTCCTGGTAGGCGTCCATGTCGCGCACCACCACCTTCAGCTGGTAATCCGCCGCCTGGCCGGTGATCAGCAGGCATTCCAGCACCTCCGGAATGTCCAGCACCGCCGCCTCGAAGTCCGTGAAACGCTCCTGCGTATGCCGGTCCATCGAAATCTGGATCAGCGCCATCAGCGTCAGGCCCAGCGCCTTCGCATTCACCTGCGCGCGATAGCCGGAGATGAGGCCGGACTCCTCCAGCGCCCGCACGCGCCGCAGGCAGGGCGAGGGCGACAGGCCGATGCGGTCGGCCAGGTCCTGGTTGCTGATGCGTCCATCCTGCTGCAGCACGCGCAGGATCTCACGGTCGTAGCGGTCGAGTTCCATTGGATTGCCGGTTTTGTGTTTGTGTTCGGTGTCCATGTCGTAAAATCTAGCACGCGAGCAATAATCTGCCAAAAATCGCCGTAGTGCACTGCAAAAACGCAAGCCTCTGCCAAGCGCAATTGCGTACCATGCTCCTCATCGACAACGACAACAGCGCCCGGACCCCATCATGTTGACCGACCCGTCCCGCAAGTACCGTCCCTTCCCGCCGGTAAACCTCCCGGACCGCCAGTGGCCCGGCCGCGTCATCGACAAGCATCCGATCTGGATGAGCACGGACCTGCGCGACGGCAACCAGTCCATCTTCGAACCGATGGACGCGGCGAAGAAGTTGCAGCTCTTCCACACGCTGTGCGACATCGGCTTCAAGGAAATCGAAGTCGCCTTCCCGTCCGCGTCGCAGATCGAGTTCGACTTCGTGCGCGAGCTCATCGAAGGCGGCCACATCCCCGACGACGTCACGATCGAGGTCCTCACCCAGGCGCGCGAGGAACTCATCCGCCGCACCATGGAATCAATCCGCGGCGCCAAGCGCGTGATCGTGCATGTCTATAACGCCACCTCCGAAACCTTCCGCGAGACGGTCTTCGGCATGAGCAAGCCGCAGATCATCGAGCTCGCCGTGTCGACCGTGAAGCTCATCAAGGAACTCGCGGCCCAGCAGCCCGAGACCGACATCCGGCTCCAGTACAGCCCCGAGACCTTCACCGCCACCGAGCTCGACTTCGCGCTCGAAGTCTGCAACGCCGTCACCGAAGCCTGGGGCGCGACGCCCGACAACAAGGTCATCCTCAACCTCCCCGCGACGGTCGAGGTCGCCACGCCCAACGTCCATGCCGACCAGATCGAGTGGATGCACCGCAACGTCGCCCGCCGCGACAGCGTCCTCATCAGCGTCCATCCGCACAACGACCGCGGCACGGCGGTGGCCGCCGCCGAACTCGGCCTCATGGCCGGCGCCGACCGCGTCGAAGGCTGCCTCTTCGGCAACGGCGAGCGCACCGGCAACGTCGACATCGTCACCCTCGCGCTCAACCTCTACACCCAAGGCGTCAATCCGGGCCTCGACTTCTCGGACATCAACGCCGTCGCCCGAACCGTGGAGCACTGTACCCAGCTCCCCATCTCCCCGCGCCACCCCTACGTCGGGGACCTCGTCTTCACGGCCTTCTCCGGCTCCCACCAGGACGCCATCAAGAAGGGCTTCGCGGCTCACAAGGCCGATCAACCGTGGAACGTGCCCTACCTCCCGATCGACCCGGCGGACGTCGGCCGCAGCTACGACTCGGTGATCCGGGTCAACAGCCAGTCCGGGAAGGGCGGGATCGCCTACCTGCTCGAAACCGAATACGGCATCGTCCTGCCGCGGCGCCTGCAGGTCGAATTCGCCGCCGTCGTGCAGAAGCACGCCGACACGCACAAGGGCGAAGTGACCGCCGCCGACATCTGGCGCCTGTTCTCCGAGACCTATCTCGCCAACGACCAGTCGGTGCGCTACGTCGAGCACCACCTCTTCGAGCACGACGCCGCGCAAGGCATCCGCCTCACGCTCGAAGTGAACGGCCAGCCGCAGATCCTCGTCGCCGAAGGCAACGGCCCCATCGACGCCGCGGTGCGCGCCTTGCACGGCATCGGCATCGACCTGCAGGTACGCAGCTACGAGGAGCGCTCCTTCGGCAGCAGCGCCCAATGCGGCGACGCCCGCGCCTACGCGCTGATCGAAGTCGCCCGCCCCGGCGCTGCCGGAGACTGCTTCGGCGTGGGCATCGACGAGAACATCGTCACCGCGTCGATCAAGGCGATGGTCAGCGCGCTGAACCGCGCCGGCGGCGCCGCGCTCGCGACCGACAGGCCGCACGCCGCCTGACGGGGCGGCAGGGCGCAGACGCGCGTGCGTCTGCGCCTCGCTGATCATGGGGCGAACACGATAGGGTGTCGCCCCGTCCGCTTTGGCGCGCGCCGATCCCTTGGCATGCACGCCGCTTGAACCCGACGTCGAGTTCGTCGACGACTCCCCCGCGCCTCCTGCGCCGTCCCCGCCGCAACTGCCGTCGAAACCTTCGCACACGTCCCGCGCGGCGCAGCGCTGATCGAGCATCGGCGCGCACCCAGTCGCGCCCAGCGACAGACGCACGTCGTCGCCTGCCCGGAGCTCGTATTGCCGGCGGTCTTGCTTGAGAAATCAATGGCTTGTGCAACAATTCATGCGGCACGCCGTACGCATTTGACAGGGGCATACCGCTCGGCTAAGTTGAGTGAATCCGAAATGCCCGAAGGCGGCCCGCACGGCGCTGGCAGGCATTTCCAGCCACAATAGGCCGATTGCATCTAGCTTAATATTGACGGATTCGGTCTACTACAATTGTTATGCATAAGAGGTACTTGCAGTGAGCTTCCCGCTTGAAATTACAGCGCAGATCAACAGCCACAACGGCAATTTCACGCGTAAGTTCACTTTGAATCGCGGCCTTACGGTTCTTCTTGGTCCAAACGGTTCTGGTAAGACGCACCTCCTCAGAGGGCTAAAGAACAGTCTTAGCCAGCATATGAATGGCAAGCATGTTCGCTTCCTGTCGGCCGGTCGTATGGGACTCTTAGAACAGTTTAGGTCTGATTATGACGGCCATCGGGGCGGAAACCCAGATTACGATCAAGCGACATATGGCAGCAAAGGGGATGCTTCTCGCAGACATCGAATGGAAACTCTAACTGGGGATTTCCAAACGCTCGCAGAACGGGCAGATATTCTGATAAAGATTCAGGAGAGGCTCAGGAAGCTATTTAAGAGAGATGTCCTCATCGATTGGGACGGAGGCAATCTAAAGATATCTTTTTCTCGATTAGATATTGATGCAAAACCGTATTCATCAGGTCGCGAGGCATCAGGCCTAATGCACTTGGTCGGGATACTTGCAGCACTTTATGACGACGAGGTAGGTGCGCTTCTTGTTGATGAGCCCGAGGTGTCCTTACACCCTCAACTGCAAGCCTTTCTGCTGAAGGAGCTTCTGAGTGTTGCTGGGCATCCTTCAGCTGGAGGCAATAAGAAGATAATCATCATTGCAACGCACTCAACGGAGATGCTTAAAATCCAAGGTCCGGAAGACCTGTTATCGCTAGTCTTCTGTTATGACCTCATGACAGACCCCGTTCAAATTCCGGCCGACGCAGGTGAGCTAAAGAATAAGAAAGTACAGAGCCTAATTGCCAGGCTTGGGCAAGAGCATAAGCTCTCGCTGTTTTCGAAGCGACCTTTGCTAGTCGAGGGGCCGTCGGATGTGATTATCTGCAGTGCCCTTGCTGGGCAACTAGATATGCATCTCGAAGCTGCCGGATCACAGCTTCTCCCCGTTATTGGCAAGGGCCAAATGCCAGTTGTTGCGAAGTTGCTGCGCCTTCTTGGAAAGAGCCCTGTTGCGTTGGCCGACGCAGACGGAATTGCTGACGGAGTTGATTTAATCAATTCCTACCTTATCGACAATCCAGTTGCAGATACGAATGCCAGTTCACTCGGATTTGCATCAGCACAGCAGATGGCGGGCTCAGTACTTGGGGATTTCTGCAAATTGGTCGATGGTCGATGGACCGAAATTTCTTCCAAGGCAGAAGCGCACCCATATTGGGTAAACAAAAAACACGATGAAGAGTTGCTGGCAAGGCGTCGATCTGCTTTGTGTGCACTATTCACGGCCGACTCGGATGAACTTTGCAAGCTTGCTCCTGACAATGCTTGGTTGAGTATCAAGACACGAGTCACCGCATTGCTCGACTTGCTAGAGCAGTCTGGTCTATTCATTCTGCGCAGAGGCTCAATAGAGTCCTATTACCTAAGCGCAGATCAGTTCGCTTCCATTGAAAAACCTAGCGTAGCCGTTTCCGAAATCGATCACCTCAATCAGCTTACACGCGCGGACATAGAGGGCGCGTACTCCGATGTGGTGCGCTGTCTTCGTTACGCCTCAAACGCTGAGGTAATTTGCGAGGCTGACGCATTGAGAGACTTGCTCCTTTCGGTGGTGGCCCCCGCACACGCAAGATTTAGGGGCGGCGATCCCTCGCAAAATTTCGACTTGTTGGCTCGCTCACTATTGGGCGAGAGATCAAAGATATTTGGTTTGGCCGTCGAAGGAGAGAAACTCATTGTCTCTATTAAAAGCAAGATACTTAACGTTAAAGGTTTTCCCGTTGCTCTTGGGAAGGACGATGACGTATTGAAATCGATCAATGTGGCTCTTGCAGCCAGTGCATAACCCGGCAGTCGAGCGGACCTGCGCGAAAAGCCGCGCAGGCCGCTCACTTCCACGTTGGATGGCAGGGGAATATTCATGAACCTGTTGAGCAAGCTGTTCCGTACGAAGTCCCCCCAGGTTCATAAGCCGTCGGGGGAATCCAAAGCATCCGGCGAGCTCATTGCCGAGCTAACTGGCGGCGCAAACTTGGTAGAAGGTCGCCGGACGTGGGAGCTGGCTGAGCAAAGGAAAGATGATCTTCACTACATGAAGGAGTGTTGTGAGGCAGAACTGAAAACCATGGAGAAGGCCGGCCTGGTTGCAGCGCCCTACTATTTCGAGCGTGTCGCGATCCTTTCGAGAAAAGAAAAGAACTACGAACAAGAGGTCGCTTACTGCGAGAGGTATATCGCAGCTGTTGAATCCTACTACCGCACCGATGGGACGGAGGGCATCGCAGATGTTCGGAAGGGGCCTAGGTTCCAGGCGATAGTGAAGCGGCTCAAGAAAGCCAAGGAGCTGTTAGGTCGTGCGGAATAGCCCCCCAACCAACGGCTTAGCCTGAGCGTTGGGCCTAGCATGCACATGATTCGACGCTTAGCAATTTGGTTCTGGAGGGCTTGGCCGGTTTTCGTTATGGCAGTACTCGGCTATGCACATTGGATTGCTCTTGCCCGCTTTCCAGCCGAGACGGTGTTGGTCAATAAACTCACCGGAACGGCTATGCAAATCGTGGGGGGGCTGATCGTCCTCTATTCGGTGGATAGCAATCTGGGGCTATTCCGGAATCAAAGCCTTGTGGCCACTGTCATAGCGTGGTTTCGTGAATGCCCGATCTTCGTGCGCGCCACCACCATTTCCGCAAGTGTCACGGCTTCCGGTAGCGCGTCGGCCAGCATCTCCGCCACCGTAATCCGCGCTGGAAAAACGATTGAAGAACGGTTTGCCGCACTTGAGGCCCGTTTCGAAGAATTACGCTCTGAAGTAGCTACGCAACATCGAGAGATCCATTCTCGCATCGAAGAGGTGAAATCAGAGCTTTCGAGTTCAATCGATCTAAATCAGTCAGCGCTCCACAAGTTGTCCGAGCAGGTAGAGAAAGCAACCGTTGGAGGTTTTAAGGAGCAGGCTTTCGGCGTAATGCTCGTAATTTACGGTGCGGTCACCAGTGTTTTTGCCTAGGAACAACCCGGCAATCCAGCGGACCTGTGCGAAAAGCCGCGCAGGTCCGGTCACTTCTACGTTGAGCCTCATGAATCACCTTTCAGCTCCGGCCGAGCATTGCATGCCGTACCACCAGTGCCGACTCCTGCATTCTCTGCGGCCTGCGGAGCATTCGAATGTTTGAGCTAAAAACTATTGCCCTGTTCCTTGTTACGGCAGTCGCCGAGATTGTCGGCTGCTACCTGCCATATCTTTGGCTCAAGGAAGGCAAGAGCGCTTGGCTTCTCGTTCCCGCTTCTTTGAGTCTGGCGCTTTTTGCGTGGCTCCTTTCGCTCCATCCCGCAGCGGCTGGGCGTGTTTACGCTGCCTACGGCGGCGTTTACGTTTTCGTCGCCATCATGTGGCTATGGCTCGTCGATGGCATCAAACCCACCGCTTGGGATATTGCCGGTTCTCTGGTTGCGGTGGTTGGCATGGCGATCATTATGTTTGCTCCACGGCATGCATAGCGTCCACAGGCTTCGCGTCTGTGGCCCAATTCGGCAAGCGAGCGGCCTGCGGGAAAAGCCGCGCAAGCCGCCCGCTTCCACGCCAAGCGGCCGGAACACAAAGGAGATCATGCGATGCGAAAACTGATCATGTGGAATCTCATCACCCTCGATGGCTGCTTCGAGGGGGCGAAGAGCTGGGACCTGCCGTGGCACGAACGGGTCTGGGGCGAAGAACTCGAACGATTCTCCCTTGAACAGTTGGCGTCGGCCGATGCGCTTCTGTTCGGCCGTATAACCTATGAGGGCATGGCCGCATATTGGCAGACGGCACAGGGAGATATTGCGGATTACATGAACCGCCTTCCGAAGGTGGTTTGTTCGCGCACCCTGCAGACTGCGGCCTGGAACAACACGACACTGGTGAAGGACAAGGTCGCAGAGGAAGTGGCCAGGCTGAAGCAACAGGGAAACGGAAACATATTCGTCTTCGGGAGCGCCGATCTCTCGAAGACGCTGATGAACGCGGGGCTTTTCGACGAATATCGTATTGGTATCGCTCCAGTCATTCATGGCAAGGGCAGACCCCTGTTTGCTGACGGATTGAAGCAGCAAGAGCTTCAGTTGCTCGAATCACGCCCGCTTTCGGTCGGCTGCGTGATCCTTCGCTATCAAGGTGTGGCGTGACACGCTGATCCCGAGACGGTTCGTCTGACAACGCCATCAACACAGGCAGGCAATAGCGTTGCGTCGCGCTGCGCTGGTCCGCCGGTTGTGGCGGACGTACCGCGGGGGCGACTGAATTCTGGAGCAAGACACAGGAATGAAGACTCAATACTTCGCAGCCACAAGTCTTGATGGCTTCATCGCCACCGAGGATGACTCTCTGGATTGGCTCTTTCCACTCGGCGACCTGAACGACTCGGGTTATCCCGAGTTTATTGCCGGGGTCGGCGCGCTGGCCATGGGATCGGCCACCTACGAGTGGATGCTTCGCAATTCGGAGAGGGTTGCCGCCGAAACGGGTTCGCCGTGGCCCTATGTACAGCCTGCCTGGGTATTCACCAGTCGCACGCTCCCGATCATCAAAGGTGCAGACATCCGGTTCGTGAAAGGGGATGTGCGCCCCATTCACGAGGATATGCGCGTTGCAGCCGGTACCAGGAACATCTGGATTGTCGGCGGCGGTGACCTCGCGGGGCAGTTCCATGATGCGGGTCTTTTGGACGAGCTGATCATCCAGATCGGTTCGGTCACCCTTGGCAGGGGCAAGCAACTGTTTCCTCGCAGGGTGTTGAGCCCGACCCTGCGCCTGGTATCGGTTCGTCAGATCGGTGCAGGGATGGCGGTACTCCGTTACGAAGTATGCAAGAGCGGTGGTGCCGACGCCGCCTGACGATTCACTACAGCGGACTGCCCTGATCGGGCGGCGGGCGTCGCGGGTGAACCATGCGTAACGAATTTGGGCTATGGTGAAGTGTTGCCGATGGCATTCCGCGGTCGGCGGATCATCGTAAAGGAGTCGTCATGGGACTTTTCAGCAGCATCCTCGCGAAGTTGGGGTTCGGCGATGACGCAGCACCCCCCGCAGGGTCGGCCGCCCCGGCTTCCGCAACCGCGGGAGCACAGTCCGCGCCCGCAACCCCGGCTGCCGCCCCCGTGGCGATCTCGCAGGTCGATGTCGTGGCGAAGCTTGAGGCACTTTCCGCCGCGAGTGCGCAGAAGCTCAATTGGAAGGTGTCGATTGTCGACCTGATGAAGCTGCTTGGCCTGGACAGCAGTCTTGCGGCGCGCAAGGAGCTGGCAGCCGAGCTTGGCTGTCCCGGTGACAAGATGGGGGATTCCGCGCAGATGAACATCTGGCTACACAAGACGGTCCTGCAGCGCCTGGCGGACAACGGCGGGAATATCCCCAGCGAGCTCCTGTAGCCGGGAGGTCCGGTTTCGGACGTTTGATCTCTTTTGCATGATCACCGCGCAATCCTGCGCATTCTTTGTTCAACAGAAGGAGCATCCAAATGGCGGGTTGGTTCGAGCTGAGCAAGAGTAGCGATGGACAGTTTCGCTTCGTTCTCAAGGCAGGTAACGGCGAGACGATTCTCACGAGCGAGTTGTACAAGGCCAAGGGGTCGGCGGAGAACGGGGTCGCATCGGTGCAGGCGAATTGCGGGAGCGATGAACGCTATGAGCGCAAGACCTCGTCTGCCGGGAAGGAGTTCTTCAATCTGAAGGCTGCAAATAGTCAGGTGATCGGGACGAGCCAGATGTATGCGTCCGCAGCCGCCCGCGATGCCGGCATCGCAAGCGTGAAGGAGAACGGGGCGACGAAGACGGTCAAGGACAACACCTGATCCGTTTGCCGCGCGGGGCGTCCAGGGGCACGCTTTCCTGGTCGCCTCGGCACGGCGGGAAGTCAGTCGTTCAACGGCAGGACGGCGCATAATCTCCCGGACTGGATCAATGAACGGGTAGCCGGGCTGCCCGAACTTCCGACGCTAGGATGAGCCCTCACGCCAACGTCACATGCCCCGCTTGCATGAGCCAGGACTGCCGCAAGTCCGGTTGGCGATCGGACGCCGAGAGGCACATGAATCCGGGGCTGCGGCCGTATCGTTGCCGCGCCTGCCATCATCGTTTCTGGGCGCCCCCCGCGTCGTCGGGCCGGCGCTTCGCTTTTTCCGCCGGCGCGCTGCCGCTGGTGCTCATCGCCATCGCGGTGTTCTGGGCCTTCGACGAGCCGCGAGTGGATGAACTCGCGACGAATGAGCCCGTGCCGGCGCGAGCCGCGATCGATCCGCATACGCTGAGGGAGGCGCAGGAAGGCGATGCGGACGCCCAGGTCCGGATTGCGAAGATCCTGCTGTTCGGTGGCGTGCAGGAGGGCGACCAGGCCGCCGAGGCGGTGCGTTGGTTGCAGGCGGCGGCGGAGAAGGGCAAGCCCGCGGCGATGGTGATGCTCGGAAAGCTCTACCGCAGCGGCTTCGGTGTGTTGCAGGACTACGGCCAGGCCGTGAGGTGGATCCGGACGGCAGCCGAAACGGGGGATCCCGACGGGATGCTCGAACTGGGGCGTTTGTACCGTGACGGCGTGGGTATGCCGCGGGATCCGGTGCTCGCCTACGTGTGGTTCAATCGCGCCGCGGCTGCGCTGCAGGTCGATGCGGTACGACATCGCGCGGACGTGGCGCGCGGCCTGACAGCGGACCAGCTGAAGGAAGCGCAGGCCCAGTCGCTGGCGCTTGACGCCAGCCAGGCCGACGCAAAGCTGGCGAAGGACGGCAGGCAATGACTGCGCCTTGGTCTTGCCGGAGTCATCGCGGGAAGCGCTACGCTTATCCCGCCTTGCGATCCGCGGTGTACTGAGCCGCGGCGAATGCGCCTAGGCGCCGGATCGCGTCCTCGAGGCGCGGCGACCAGGGGTAGCCGCAGTTCAGGCGCAGGCAGTTGCGGAAGTGGCCGGCGGCGGAGAAGAGTTCGCCGGGCACGATGGCGATGCCGGCCTGTGCCGCGTCCTCGAACAGCGCCATGCCGTCGCCGCCGGCCGGCAACTCGACCCACAGCACGAAGCCGCCCTGCGGCTGCGAGATGCGCGTGCCGGCGGGGAAGTGGCGCAGCACGGCTTCCGACATCTGCATGACCTGCTTGTGGAAGGCGCGGCGCAGGAAGCGCAGGTGGCGGTCGGAGGCCGTCGATTCGAGGTAGCGCGCGGCGACGGCCTGCGTCACGGGGTTCGTCGCGCCGGAGGTCAGCGTCTTCTGCAGCGTCACCGCGGCGTGATAGCGCCCGGCCGCGACGTAGCCCAGGCGCAGCGAGGGGATCAGGGTCTTCGACAGCGAGGAGCACAGCATGACGTTGCCGGTGGTGTCGAAGGATTTCAGCGGCCAGGGGCGCTGCGTGCCGAAATAGAGTTCGCCGAAGATGTCGTCCTCGATCACCGGGATGCCGCGTTCGGCGGTCAGCGCGGCCAGCCGCCGCTTTTCCTCGTCCGGCATCAGGCTGCACAACGGGTTGTTGAAGTTGGTGACGAGCAGGCAGGCGGCGATGCGGCGTTCGCGGCTGGCGATCTCCAGCGCGTCGACCGACAGGCCGAGTCGCGGATGGGTCGGGATTTCCAGCGCCTTCAGGCCGAGTTGCTCCAGCAGCTGCAGCATCAGGTAGTAGGACGGCGATTCGACGGCGACCGTGTCGCCGGGCTTGGTCACCGCGCGCAGGCACAGCAGCAGGGCTTCGGTGCAGGAGTTGGTGACGACGATCTCGTCGGCCGCGAGCGGCTGGCCCCAGGTGAGCGAATGCCGCACGAGCTGGCGCACGAGCTCGGGGTGGTTGAGCATGGAGTGGCTCGCGGCGTCGAGGAGGTGCCCGGCGTGGCGACCGATTTGCCCGTACAGCCGCTGCAGCGGCGCGATGGGGAGCAGTTCGGGGGCGGGCAGGGCGGCACCGAGGGGCACCATGTCGGGGCGACTGTTGAGCGTGACGACGCGCATCAGGCGGCTGCTGATGTCCACTGCCACCGGGCGGGTGCGGCGCGGACGCGCTTGCGGTTCGAGCTGGGTGGTGTGGCAGGCGGCGGGCGGGCGCACGAAGAAGCCGGATTGCGGCCGCGCCTCGATCTGGCCGCGTTCTTCGAGCTGGCGCAATGCCTGCACCACGGTCGAGATCGACAGCTTCTTCTCGCGCGCCATCGTGCGTACCGAGGGCAGGCGGTCGCCCGGGCGCAGGATGCGCTCGGCGATCATGCCGCTCAGCTCGTCGGCGAGCTGTTCATAGCGCAGCGCGCGCTGCTCCATGGGCCGTTCCTTTTCCGAAATGCGTGCGCGGTCATTGTCCGGCCGGCCGCCCGCGCCCGAAAGGTACAGTTGGGGTCGAAATCGACCGGTACACTTTGAAGAATCGCGAACTGTATCGATGTCAATTTCTGTTCCGTGTGTCTGTACTGGCGCGGTCGCGATTCCTAGACTGGCATTGCACCTTCAATGGATATCTCGGGAGAGCGATCATGCGCCTGTTGTCGAGCAGTGGAACGATCCAACTGGACGAATGGAGCCCGCTCGCGCTGCGCGACGCCAGCGGGCTGCGCGTGGAGTGCGCCCGCGGACGGATCTGGGTGACGGTGGAAGGGCAGGCGGGCGACTTTTTCCTCGACGCCGGCGACGGCATGCGCATCGCCACCAAGGGACTGGTGCTGATCGAAGGCGTACCGCGTGGCAGCGTGCGCCTGGTCGCCGACGCGCCGTGGCCGATCCGCTGGGCGAGCCGCCTGCTGAGCCGTGTGTATCGTCCGCGTGCGCAGCGTGCCGTTGGCGCTGCAGGAGCGGCGGTCTGATCTGCGGGTGACGTGCGGGGCCCGTACAATCGCGTAACGGCTCGCCGAGCTTGAGCGGCGCCGGACCCCGAACCGTTCGCACGACTGACCGGACCCCGCATGGACCGCTACACCGAAATCCGCAGCTTCGTCCTCGTCGCCGAGAAAGGCAGCTTCGCCGCCGCCGCGCTGGTCGAGGGCGTGACGCCCGTCGTCATGGGGCGCCGCCTCGACGGCCTGGAGAAGCGCCTGGGCGTGCGCCTGATGCACCGCTCGACGCGCGGCCTCACGCTCACCGACCTGGGCGAGCAGTTCCTCGAACAGTGCCGCCACCTGATCCACGAATTCGACGAGGCCGAGACCAGCGTCAGCGCCGGCCGCGATACGGTGCGCGGCCACCTCGTCGTCTCCGCCCCCGCGGCCTTCGGCCGCCGCCATGTCGCCGCGCACGCGCCGGCCTTCAAGGCGCGCTACCCGGAGCTGAAACTGTCGTTCAACCTCACCGACAGCGTCGTCGACCTGGTGCGCGAGGGCTACGACATGGGCATCCGCATCGGCGAGGTCACCGATCCGAACTATGTCGCCGTCCGCCTCTTCCCCAACCGCCGCGTCGTCTGCGGTACGCCGGGCTACTTTGCGCGCCACGGCGAGCCGCGCGTGCTGGAGGATCTCACCCGCCACAACTGCCTCGCCTTCAACCTGCAGGGCGGGCAGCAGCGCGGCTGGAGCTTCGTGCGCGACGGCAAGCTCGTCGCGGTGCGCGTCGATGGCGACCTCGACTGCAACGACGGCGAGCTGCTCTACAGCTGGGTGAAGCAGGGGCTGGGGATCGGCTGGCGCTCGACCTGGGAGATCCAGGCCGAGCTCAAGCGCGGCGAGCTGGTGACCGTGCTCGACGAATTCGCCGCGCCGACCTACGACATCCAGGCCGTGTATCCGCAGCAGCGCTACCTGCCGGCCAAGGTGCGGCACTTCATCGAATACCTGAAGGGCATCTACAACACGCCCGGCTATTGGGAGCGTGGCTAGTCACGGCGTCTCGGTGCGGTGTAATGTCCCGTCCGTGCGGGCGCCGCTGGTACGCCGAACTGGCGGGCGGGAGTGCGGTCGACTCCTTCGGGCACCATCGCGGATCATGTGATCCCGCGCACGTGCCTAGCGCGACCGGCACGAGTGCAGGTTCTGTATTGCCATTACGACAAAGAGGGCGTTGGTGCGCGTTTTGCCGCGGACACGACGAGCTCGGACACGGCGCCCTCCGCGGCGCCCTTTCCCCGCAGGACGAGGTAGCAGGATGTCACGTGCCATCAAGATCTTCCAGGGCCGGTTCGGCCGTGTCGCGCTGCTCGAGATGGACAAGCCGCTGGTGCCGCATGCCCATCACCATTGCCATGCGCTGATCAAGATCAGCGGGCCCGACACCTTCTTTTCGGTGCGGGGCGAATTGCAGCCGCTGACGGCGGAAACGGTGGTGCTGGTCAACGCCTGGGAGCCGCATGCCTATGCCTGTCACCGGCCGGAAGTCGGCAATACGGTGCTGCTCGGCCTGTACATCGAACCGAGTTGGCTGGCCGAAATCCAGCGACAGCTGACGGTCAGTGCGCACCCGCATTTCTTTCCGCATCCGTGCGTGGCCGTTTCGCCCCAAGCGCGCAAGCTCGCCGATGAGCTCGCCGGCGAGATGCTCGTGTCCGAAAGCATTCCTGTGGCGCGCCTCGAGTCGCAGCTGTTCGAACTGAT
The DNA here is from genome assembly GCF_045689615.1 of Aromatoleum evansii. Classification (NCBI taxonomy): domain Bacteria; kingdom Pseudomonadati; phylum Pseudomonadota; class Betaproteobacteria; order Rhodocyclales; family Rhodocyclaceae; genus Aromatoleum; species Aromatoleum evansii. The sequence continues at coordinate 4,080,887 of NZ_CP141259.1, read as the reverse complement.
GATCAGCGTTATCGACCGGAATTCCGAGTGGCGCAATTTCGGCGAGTTGCTGCGCGCGACGCGCGGACAGGCGATCGACCCGCGGATACGGCGGGCGATAGCCCTGATGCGCGACAACATCGGGATCACGCTCGACATGGACCAGCTCGCGGCACAGTGCGGTCTGTCGCGCGCGCACTTCTTCGCGCTGTTCCGCCGCAGCACCAACCTCACTCCGAACGTGTACGCGAACGTGCTGCGCATGGAGGCGGCCATCCGTAACCTGACGTCCAGCAGCGCCTCGCTCGCCGACATCTCGCTCGATATCGGTTTCTCGGCGCAGGCGCATTTCACGCGCTTCTTCCGTGAGCACCTGGGCACCACGCCGAGCGAATACCGCCGGGTCGTGGACGTCATCGATCCGGTCGTCGAAAACCACGTGTGACGGCAGGCGCGGCGCCGGGCGTTCACTGCTCCGGCAATCAAAATCAGACTCCACGGTAAATCCTGAGACTGCGCGGTAAGGGTCGCCGCGCGCTCCTCCCCTATTGTTCGGCCACGTCCCGGCACTGCCCGGGAAAACGGCAAAGCGCCCGCCGAGGCGCGGGACACGGAGGAGAGACATGGACAGGCAGACCTGCTGTTTGCGGCGCGTGCGTGTGCGCCGGAGTTGTGCGAGCCGCTGCGCGGGGTGCGCGCGATGAAGCGCGAAGATCCGGTCGTGGCGATGGCGCAGGACGCGCCGTTCGTCGGGCGTCCGCTCGAACGCGTCGAGGATGCGGCGCTGCTGACGGGGCGCGGGCGCTACGGTGACGATCTCGGCATCAAGCCGGGGACCTTGCATGCCGCGGTGCTGCGCTCGCCGCATGGGCACGCGATCCTGAAAGGCATCGACACGACGGCCGCCGAGGCGGCGCGCGGCGTGCGCGCGGTGCTCATCGGCGAGGACGTGCGCCGCTGGTCGCAGTCCTTCGTCGTCGGTGTCAAGGAGCCGATGGAACACTGGTCGCTCGCGGTCGATCGCGTGCGCTACGTCGGCGAACCGGTCGCGGTGGTCGTCGCTGAAGATCGCTACCTCGCCGAGGATGCGGTCGACCTGATCCGTGTTGACTACGAGCCCCTGCCGGCTGTCGTCGAGATCGAGACGGCGATCGCCGCCGATGCGCCGGTGTTGCATCCCGCGGTGGGCACGAACATCGTCAGCGACCGCAGCTTCCGCTACGGCGACCCGGAGGCCGCCTTCGCGGATGCGCCGCATCGCGTGTCGCTGACCGTGCATTACCCGCGCAACTCCTGCACGCCGATGGAGGGCGGGGTGGTCATCGCCGAGCACCTACCGGGCGACGAGGGCTACGAGGTCACGTCGAACTTCATGGGGCCGTTCTCGTTGCACGCGGTGATCGCGCTCGCGCTGAAGGTGCCGGGGGCGCGCCTGCGCCACAAGGTGCCGCGCGATTCGGGCGGCAGCTTCGGCGTGAAGCAGAGCGTGTTCCCGTACGTCGTGCTGATGTGCCTCGCCTCGCGCAAGGCCGGCGCGCCGGTGAAGTGGGTCGAGGACCGCCTCGAGCATCTCGCGGGGGCGACGTCGGCGACCGGGCGGCTGGCGACGATCGAGGCAGCGGTCGAGTCCGACGGACGCATCACGGCGCTTTCCTTCGACCAGTTCGATGATGTCGGCGGCTACCTCCGCGCGCCCGAGCCCGCGACCTTCTACCGCATGCACGGCTGCCTGACCGGCGCCTATGCGGTGCGCAACCTGCGGGTGCGCAACCGCGTGGTGCTGACGAACAAGACGCCCGCGGGCCTCGTGCGCGGCTTCGGCGGTCCGCAGGTGTATTTCGCGCTGGAGCGGCTGGTGCAGCGCATCTCGGTGGTGCTCGGGCTCGATCCGCTGGATGTCTATCGCCGGAATTTCGTGCCGCCGCAGGCGTTTCCGTACCGGGCGGCGGCCGGTGCGCTGCTCGATTCCGGCGACTATCCGGCGGCGCTCGCGCTGGCGGTGCGGGAAGGCGGCTTCGCCGAGCTGCAGCAGCGACGCGACGCGGCGCGGGCCGAGGGGCGGCTCTACGGCATCGGCTTCGCGGCGATCGTCGAGCCCTCGATCTCGAACATGGGCTACATCACGACGGTGCTCACCGCGGTGCAGCGTGCGAAGGCGGGGCCGAAGAACGGCGCGATCGCGAGCGCGACGGTGAGCATCGACCTGCTCGGCAGCGTCAGCGTCGTCGTCGCCTCCGCCCCGGCGGGGCAGGGTCACATGACGGTGTGCGCGCAGGTCGTCGCCGACGCCTTCGGCCTGCGCCCCGAACAGATCGTCACCAACGTCGATTTCGATACGCAGAAGGATGCGTGGTCGGTCGCGGCCGGCAACTACTCCAGCCGCTTCGCCGGCGCGGTCGCGGGGACCGTCCATCTGGCGGCGGTGAAGCTGCGTGACAAGCTCGCGCGGATTGCGGCGCACCAGTTCGGCCTCGCCGCAGACGAGATCGCGTTTGCGGGAGGCAAGGTCTTCCCGCGCAGTGCGCCCGAGCGTGCGATTCCCTTCGCACGTGCAGCGAGCAGCGCACACTGGGCGCCCGCGCTGCTGCCGGAAGGCGAGACGCTGGGCCTGCGCGAGACCGTGTTCTGGAGCCCGGAGCCGCTCGCCGCGCCCGACGCCGAGGACCATGTCAACACCTCCGCGGCCTACGGCTTCGCCTTCGACATCTGCGCCGTGGAAGTCGATCGGGCCACGGGACGGGTGCGCATCGACCGTTACGTCACCGCGCACGACGCCGGCAAGATCCTCAATCCGGCGCTCGCCGACGGCCAGATCCGCGGTGCGTTTGCGCAGGGGCTGGGTGCGGCGCTGATGGAGGAGTTCCGCTACGCCGACGATGGCGGCTTCCTGTCGGGCACCTTCGCGGATTACCTGGTGCCGACGACCTGCGAGGTGCCCGACCCGGTGATCCTGCACATGGAGACGCCGTCGCCCTTCACGCCGCTGGGTGCGAAGGGGCTCGGCGAAGGCAACAACATGAGCACGCCGGCCTGCGTCGCCAACGCGGTCGCCGATGCGCTTTCGACGCTGGGCGACATTTCCGACCTGCGCTTGCCGCTGACGCCGGCGAAGGTCATGGCGCTGATCGGTTTCGACGATCCGGCGCCCTCGAAGCCGCGCGAGCGGGCGCCCGAGCCCGCGGCGGCCGCGGGCGGCGGACGCGCGCTGACCGCGACCGGAACGACGGAGATCGGCGCGTCGCCCGAGGCGGTGTTCCGCGTGCTGCTCGACCCGGCGGCGCTGACGAAGGTGATCCCGGGCTGTCATGCGCTGCAGCCGATCGGCGAGAACCGCTACCGCGCCGATGTGACGGTCGGTGTCGGTCTCGTGAAGGCGCGCTACGAGGCGGAGATCTCGCTTTCCGAACTGGATCCGCCACGCTCGCTGCGCCTGACGGGCGCGGGCCTGTCTGCGCTGGGCAGCGCGCGCGGCAGTGGTCGCGTCACGCTCGAAGCGATCCCGAACGGCACGCGCCTTTCCTACGACTACCGCGCGGAGGTGAGCGGCAAGGTCGCCGCGGTCGGCAGCCGCATGCTGGAAGGCGCGGCGCGCGTCGTGCTGGGCCAGCTCTTCGAACAACTCGGACGGCAGGCGGGCGGGGCGGCCCCGAAGCCCGTTTCGTGGTGGGACCGCCTGTTGAGACTCCTGGGGGTGAACAAATGAAACCCGCTTCCTTCGAATACATCCGCATCGACTCCGCCGCGGAAGCCTGCGCACAGCTCGCCGAGCATGGCGAAGATGCACGCATCCTCGCAGGCGGGCAGTCGCTGGTGACGGTGCTCAACATGCGCCTCGCGCAACCGCAGCGGCTGCTCGACATCTCGCGCGCCAAGGCGCTCGACTACGTGCGCATCGATGGCGGCAAGCTGGTGATCGGCGCGTCGGCCACGCAGGCGAGCGTCGAGTGGCGTCCGGGGCTGGCCAAAGAGGTGCCGCTGCTCGCGCTCGCGTTCCCGAACATCTCGCATTTCCAGATCCGCAACCGCGGCACCGTGTGCGGTTCGGTCGCGCACGCCGATCCGAGCGCCGAGCTGCCGTTGTGCCTCGCGCTGCTCGATGGCGAGGTCGTGCTGCGCTCGCGTCGTGGTGCGCGGGTGCTGAAGGCCGGAGCGTTCTTCCAAGGGATGCTGATGACCGCGCGTCAGCCGGACGAGCTCGTCGAGGAAGTGCGCTATCCGCTCGCGAGCCCCGGCACCGCTTACGCCTTCGAGGAGTTCTCCTCGCGGCACGGCGACTTCGCGATCGTCGCGTGCGCCGCGGCGGTGAATGGCGACGGCATCCGCTTCGCAGTCGGCGGCGTCGCCGACCGGCCGCGTGTGCTGGCGCTGCCGCGACTGGCGGACAACGCGCTCGACGACGCCCTCAACGACTTCGCGTGGGAGCTGGAAGCGCGCGACGACCCGCATGCGAGCGCTGCCTACCGCCGCCACCTCGTACGCCAGATCGGCCGCCGCGTAATCGAGCAGGCCGGCCGCGCCATTCCCTCTGGAGGAGGACATTGACATGAAACGACTCGAACAGGAACAGCAACACCTCGTCACCGTGACCCTGAACGGCGTGAGCCGCAGCGGCCGAGCCGAGACCCGGACGCTCCTGTCGGACTTCCTGCGCCACGAACTCGGTGCGACCGGCACGCATGTCGGCTGTGAGCACGGCGTGTGCGGCGCCTGCACGGTGCGCATCGACGGCGTCGCGGTGCGCGCGTGCCTGACGCTCGCGGTGCAGGTCGACGGCCGCCGCGTCGACACCGTCGAGGGACTGGCGGACCGCGACGGGATGCTGAACGACCTGCAACAGGCTTTTCGCCGCAACCACGCGCTGCAATGCGGTTTCTGTACCGCGGGAATCCTGAATTCGTGCACGGATTTCCTCGAACGGGTGCCGATGCCGACCGAACAACAGGTCCGGGACATGTTGTCCGGCCATCTCTGCCGGTGCACCGGCTACACGCCGATCGTCGCGGCCGTTCTCGAAGTCGCCGCGGCACGGCAGATCCAACCAGAGGAGACAATCGATGCTTGATCTAGGGCGTACCTTCCTGCAGAGCGTGGAGCGCAGCCCCGACGCGGTTGCCGTCGTGGATGGGCCGCTGCGGCTCACCTACGCGCAGTGGCACGGACGCGTCCAGGCGGTGGCCGGGGGGCTTCGCGCGCTCGGTGTGGGCCACGGCGACCACCTGCTGGTGGTCCTGCAGAACCGTTGGGAAATGACGACGCTGCACTGGGCCTGCCAGTTCCTGGGGGTGATCGTCACGCCGCTGAACTGGCGTGCCAAGCCGGACGAAATCGACTACTGCCTCGCCGATTCGGGCGCAAAGGCGCTCGTGTTCGAGCCCGCCGCGGCCGAGGCAGTGGCGGCGTCGAGCGGCGCGGGCGGGCTGCTGCGCATCGGCGTGCAGCACGCCGAAGGGGCATCGGTCGCGTTCGAGTCGCTGCTCGAAGGTCCCGCGCTTGGCGTCGGGCCGCAGGCCGGTGCCGACGATGTTTCGCTGATGCTGTACACCTCGGGCACGACCGGCAAGCCGAAGGGCGTTCCGCGCCGTCACCGCCAGGAGCGTGCCGCGGCGCTCGCCCATGTCGCGCAGAACCTCTATCGCCGCGGCGAATGCACGCTCGGCGTGATGCCGATGTACCACACGATGGGTGTGCGTTCGCTGCTGTCGATGGCGCTGATCGACGGACGTTTCGTGTGCATGCCGAAGTTCGACGCCGGCACCGCGCTCGCGCTGATCGAGGCGGAACGGGTCAGCAACCTCTACCTCGTGCCGACGCTGTACCACGACATGCTCGCGCATCCCGATTTCGCACGCCGCAACATCTCCACCGTCAGGAAGCTCGGCTTCGCCGGCGCGCCGATGCACGACGCCTTGCTGATGCGGCTTGACGAGGCCTTCCGCCCGGAATTGTTCGTCAATCACTACGGCAGCTCGGAGGTGTACACCTTCGCGATCAACCAGGACGCCCGGGCCAAGCCCGGCTGTGCCGGCCGCGCGGCTTTGAACGCCCGCATCCGCGTCGTCGCGCTCGGGGCCGACAGCCCCGACGCGCTCGCGGCGCCGTTCGAGGAAGGGCAGATCATCACCGACCTCGCCGGCGACGAAGCCTTCGAGGGCTACTGGAAGCGCCCCGACGCGGACGCCAAGTCGCTCAAGCACGGCTGGTACTTCACCGGCGACACAGGCTATTTCGACGCCGACGGCGATCTCTTCGTAAGCGGTCGCGTCGATGACATGATCATCAGCGGCGGCGAGAACATCTCGCCCGTGGATATCGAATCCGTGCTCTCGCTGCATCCGGGCGTCGACGAGGTCGCCGTCGCGGGCCTGCAGGACGAGCGCTGGGGCCAGCGTGTCGTGGCCTTCATCAAGCGCAAGCAGGAGATCGGCGCCGAGGCGCTCGACCAGTACTGCCGCGCGACCGATCTCGCGAATTTCAAGCGTCCGCGCGACTACGTCTTCGTGCGCGAGATCCCCAAGTCACCCGTCGGCAAGATCCTGCGACGCAAGCTCGTCGCCGGCGACTACGAAATCGACGCCACGGCCACGCTCGACTGAGCCGCCAAGCGGCCATCCGGCACTACCACATCAACCGAGGAGCACACCATGACGACCCTGAACCACCCCGCCCAGGAACTGCTGTCCCGGCTCGACGGCTTCCGCGTCGAGATCGACGCCGACCGCAAGCGTGCCGACATCATTCTCGACCGTCCGCCGTTCAACATCATCGCGATGGCCCAGCGCGACCAGCTGCGCGCCGTGTTCGAGGCGCTCGACGAGGATCCGCGCGTGCGCGTGATCGTGCTGCGCAGTATCGGCGAGCATTTTTCGAGCGGCGGCGATATCAAGGGCTTTCTCGAGGCGACGCCGGAGCACGTGTCGAAGCTCGCGTGGAACATCGCGGCGCCTGCCCGTTGCTCCAAGCCCGTCATCGCCGCGAACCGCGGCTACTGCTTCGGCGTCGGCTTCGAGATCTCGCTCGCGTGCGACTTCCGCATCGCCAGCGAGACGACGCTGTACGCGCTGCCCGAGCAGAAGCTCGGCCAGATCCCCGGGTCGGGCGGCTCCGCGCGCCTGCAGAAGATGGTCGGGGTGGGCCGCACCAAGGACATCGTGATGCGCTCGCGCCGCATCCCCGGCAAGCAGGCCTGCGACTGGGGCGTGGCCGTGGCGTGCGTGGCGGACGCCGAACTCGAAGCCGCGACTGATGCGCTCGTCGCCGAACTCGTCGAGTTCTCGCCGCTCGCGCAGCGCACCGCGAAGAAGCTTCTCAATGACACCGAGGACGCACCGCTGGCGATCGCGATCGAGCTCGAAGGGCATTGCTACAGCCGCCTGCGCAGCTCCGAAGACTTCCGCGAGGGCGTCGAAGCCTTCCACGCCAAGCGCAAGCCGAACTTCACGGGGCGCTGACGATGGCGGCGACACCGATCTGGCACGAGCCCTGGACTACCGCGGATCTCGCCGGACTCACGCGCGGCACGCTGGTAGAGCATCTCGGCATCGAGTTCGTCGAGATTGCGCCGGATGCGCTGCGGGCGCGCATGCCGGTGCGTGCGCAGACCGCGCAGCGGCTCGGCTTCCTGCACGGCGGCGCCTCGGTGGCGCTTGCGGAGACAGTCGGCAGCCTGGCGAGCCAGATGTGCATCGACCGCGAGCGCTTTGCCAGTGTCGGCCTCGACATCAACGCCAACCATCTGCGCGCGGTGCCCCAGGGGCAGGACGTGATCGCCACCGCCCGGCCGTTGCACCTCGGGCGCCAGACCCATGTCTGGGAAATCCGCATTGAAACAGGGGAGGGCAAGCTCGCGTGCATCGCGCGGCTGACGACCAGCGTCATTCCGCGCACGACATAGGCAAGGACCAAGCCAAGCATGTGCGCCCGATAGAGGCGCACGCAATGACAACATCTACATTCAAAGGCAGACAAATGGCGGAGACAATCACCTGCAAGGCAGTCGAGGGGCTGCCGTCCGAGAGCGCGGCTGCGGCCGTTCCGGCGCGCAAGGCACTGATGGCCGGATTCGCATCGACCTTCGGCTGGGCGCTGGACTTGTTCGACCTGTTCATCCTGTTGTACGTCGCGCCGATCATCGGCAGGCTGTTCTTCCCCTCCGACCAGCCGACGCTGTCACTGGCGGCGGTGTACGCCTCGTTCGCGGTGGCGTTGCTGGTGCGGCCGCTGGGTTCGGCGATCTTCGGTACCTACGCCGACCGGCATGGACGCAAGGGGGCCCTGACGATCGCAATGGTCGGTGTCGGCCTGAGTACCGCCGCGTTCGGTCTGTTGCCGACCATCCAGCAGGCCGGTGTGATCGCGCCGCTCCTGTTCCTTTCGCTGCGCGTCGTGCAGGGGATCTTCGTCGGCGGCATCGTGGCGTCAACGCACACGATCGGCACCGAATCGATCGCGCCGCAGCACCGCGGCCTGATGTCCGGGCTCGTTGGCAGCGGCGGTGCCGGCATGGGCGCCTTGCTCGCGTCCAGCGTGTATTTCGTGTTGTCGCAGGTCTTTCCCGGCGACGAGTTCGACCAGATCGGCTGGCGCGTCATGTTCTTCTCCGGCCTGGTGAGCACGGTGTTCGGCCTGGCGATGTACCGCTTCCTCGATGAGACGCCCGCGTTCAAGCAGATGAAGGCGGCACGCGAGCGCCAGGGCAAGCACGTTGACCAAGTATCGCCGTTGCGCAGGCTGTTTACCGGTGAATATCGCAACGTGCTGCTGGTGAATCTGCTCATCACGTTCGGCGGCGGGGCGACCTACTACATCACCGCAGGCTATTTGCCGACGCTGCTGAAGATGGTCGCCGGCGTGACGCACGCGGATTCCTCCCGCATCCTGATGATCGGCTCGGTCGGCACCATCGCCGGTGCGCTGATATTCGGCGCACTGAGTGACCGGATCGGACGCAAGAGGACTTTCTACATCCTCGGGTGCATGAGCCTGGTGATGCTGCCCTATCTGTTCACGGCGATCGCGCAGCCGGCCGAACTTGGCGCGATCACTGCGATGGCGTGCGGCATCTCGCTCCTGGGGGGGGCGATCATCGCGCCGGTGCTGATCTTCCTCAACGAGCGCTTCCCGACCACCCTGCGCGCTTCGGGCACGGGGCTGTCGTGGAACATCGGCTTTGCGCTGGGCGGCCTGATGCCGACTCTGGTATCGCTCGTGAGCGCGACGCCGCAGGACATCCCGCGGGTGCTGGCGATCACGTCGGCCGTGCTGGCGGTCGTGTATCTGATCGGCGCCAAGGTCGTGCCGGAAACGCAGAACAAGTTCGACTGAGAGGAGTGCGGCGATGAAGGAGATGCACGAAATCGTCGCCGCCTGGCACGCCCGCGTGCGGGTGCCGGGCGGCAGCGAGGCGGTACTGGCGACCGTGGTCAAGGTGGAAGGGTCGTCCTATCGTCGCGCCGGAGCCCGCATGCTCATCTTCGCCGATGGCCGTAGCGTCGGCACGATCAGCGGCGGCTGCCTCGAAAGCCACGTCATCAAGCGCGCGTGGTGGCTCACCGGGGCCACGGGGGCAACCGTGTGCCGCTACGACACGACCGCGGACGAGGACGCGCAATGGGCCTTCGGGCTCGGCTGCAACGGCGTCGTCCACGTGCTGCTCGAAAGGTTGTCTGGCGGCCGCAACGATGCGCAGCTGGAGGCGCTGCGCGTCGTGCGCGACGAGATGCGGCCGGCTGCCACGGCGGTCGTGATCGACGCGCGGGATTGTGCGGTCGGCATTGGCGAGCGCATGGTGATGTTTCCCGACGGCCGCTGCGAAGGACAGTTCGGCGATGCTGCGCTGGGCAAACCCATCGCGCGCGATCTCGCGCTCGTCCTGCACGAGCGCAGCTCGCAGCATCTTCGCTATCCCGTGGATGGCGGCGAGGTGGAGGTCTTCCTCGAATGCGTTTCGCCGCCGCCGAGGCTCGTCGTCTTCGGGGCCGGGCACGATGCCGTGCCGGTCGTGCACTTCGCGAAGCAGCTCGGTTGGCATGTGACGGTGGCCGACGGACGCGCGCATTACGCCCGGCGCGAGCGCTTTCCGGATGCCGACGAGGTGCGCGTCACGAACCCCGACAACCCGCTCGACGGCTGCGGTGTGACGGCCGATGTGGCGGTCGTGGTCATGACGCATAGCGTGGATCAGGATCGCGAACTGCTGCGCCGCCTGCTGCGCAAGCCGCCCCGTTACGTCGGACAACTGGGGCCGCGGTCACGCACTGCGCGTCTGCTCGGGGAAATCGGCTCAGCGGGGGCGGACGAGGGGGCGTTGTTCGTCGATGCCCTGCATTACCCGATCGGTCTCGACATCGGTGCCGACAACCCCGAGGAGATCGCGCTGGCGATCGTTGGCGAGATTCGCGCGGTATTTGCCGGACGCCTGGGGACGAAACTGCGTCACCGGAGCGGCGAATCCATCCACGTCGATGGAGGCGAGCGTCGCCGAAAGCGGGAAACGATTGACGTTACGCTCATTGCCGCCTGACGGAGGAACAGCGTTGCCGACCCGCACAAGGCACCCCGCCCATATGCGGCACTTGTGCGTGCCGAAGCCTTCCGCGCCTACTGCTGCGCGCGGAAGCGGTAGCCCTGGAAGTCGAGCACGACGCCGTCCTTGCCGGCGCTGGTGAGCGTCAGGCCGGGCGCGACTTCCTCGCCTTCCTGCACCAGCCGGTCGTTGATCACGACCATGCGCTTGTCCGAATCCGGTGCCGCCGCGAAGCCGGAGATGTCGAGGCGCGGCAGGCTGCCGCGTACCGCGGGCGGCAGTTCGTGGATGTTCAGGATGCGGCCGTCCGATGCCTTGCGGGTCGGTGCCGATGCCGCAGGCGTCGCTGTGGCGATGCGGGTGGCGGACAGAGCAGGGGGTGTGCTCCTGGCGACCGGCGCAGGGCGTTCTGATGCCGGCGGATCGCGGCGTGTCGTCGGGACCGGGGGCGCGGTTTTCGCCGCTTGGGGTGCGGCGGCAGGCCGAGGTTCGGGTGCGAGCGCTGCGAGCGCTGCGAGCGCCGGCGGTGCGGCGGGAGCGGTAACCGCCGGCGGAGCAGGGGGCGGAGCGGGCTGGAGGGCCACCGCTTGCGGCGCCGCCGGTGCAGCGAGGGCGACGCTTCGGGCGGCTTCCGCTTGGACGTTCCGCGTCGCCTGCGGCGGGGTTGTGGCCGGCTGCGGTTCCGCCGCCTGCCACGGGCGCCACCAGCCCAGAACCGCCGCCGCGAGGGCGAGCGCGAAACTGGCCGCAAGGTAGGGCGGGCGGCGCGTGGTCAGGTGAGCTGTCGCGCTCGGCGTCGTCTCGGGTAGCGTGTTCAGGTCCGGCACCTTGCCGCGATGGCGCGCGTGCTCGGATTTCTGCAGGGCTTCGAGGATGTAGGACATGCTTATTGGGCCTGCTTCGTCAGGACGGGCGTGCCGGGGTCGGACAGGGCGGCGAGGCGCACGACGGTGAGCGGGCCGACCACGCCGTCTTCGGGCAAGCCGGTGCTGCGCTGGAAGGCGCGCATGCGCTCCTCGATGCGCGCGGTGTAGGCGCTTGGGGATGCCTCGGGTTCCGTGAGCCCCTCCCAGCGCGCGAGCTGGCGCACTACCCACACGACATCGTTGCCGCGCATGCCGGTGCCGACCGTGCGGTGCCATCCGGGCGGTGTCCGCCACAGCAGCGTGTAGTTGCCGTGCCATTGCCGCTGCAGGGTGTCGAGCGATACGTCGTGCGTGTCGCCGGCGAAGGCGATGCGGGCGCGCTCGCCGTCGATCCCGAGCAGCGTGGCGAGGAAGTTCGGTCCGTCCGCCTGGCGCAGTTCGACGATGGCCGGCGCGTTCATCGCCCGAAGCTCGTCGAGACCGCCTTCGCGCCGCAGGCAGCCGAGATCGCGGCGTGCGGCGAGGCGGCAGGCGTCGTCGATGCCCAACAGCCGCGCGTCCAGCCCCCACAGGGCGAACAGGCTGCGTACGGCCATCACCTCGTGCAGCCAGTGCTCTTCCGGTTTCGGCCAGGCGATCGGGTTCTCCTGCGTTGTTGCGGCCGCTTCGGCTGCGACGGCGACAGGTTCAGCGTCGGCCTCCGCACTGCCCGGGTCCGAGGCCTTGGCGACCGGCGTGGCGGCGGGCGGCGCAGGCTCGGGTACTGCAGGGGCCGCCGCGACGGGTGCCGTCGTTCCCGTCGCCGGAACCGCAAGGCCGTAATGCCAGGCGGCGGCCGCGCCGCCTGCGAGCGCGATGCCGAGCGCGGAAGCGAGCGCGATGCGCCGTGCCGCGGATGCCCGTGGCACCGAGCCCAGCACTTCACCCGCCGCCTTGTCGAGCGTGCTGCGTGCGACGCTCGTCTTGCCTTCGACGTAGGCGCCGAGCAGCGCCCGGTCGCAGATCACGTTGATGAGGCGTGGCGTGCCGCCGCTCAGGCGGTAGAGGCGGTCGATCACCGCGTCGGGAAAGAGCCGCTGCTGCCCGCCGGCGACCGCGAGGCGGTGATTCACGTAGGCGCCCACCTCCTGCCGCGACAGCGGTTCCAGGTGGTAGCGCGCGACGATGCGCTGCGCGAGCTGGCGCAGTTCCGGTTGCGCGAGGCGCTCGCGCAGCTCGGGCTGGCCCAGCAGGATGATCTGCAGCAGCTTGCGCTCGTTCGTCTCGAGGTTGGTCAGCAGGCGCAGCTGCTCCAGTACTTCGTTCGACAGGTTCTGCGCCTCGTCGACGATCAGCACCGTCTTGCGCCCGCGCGCATTCGCGTCCAGCAGGTGGCGGTTGATGCGGTCCACCAGCACCTTCACCGAGTGCTCGGCGCCGGCGACCGGCACATGCAGCTCGTCGCACAGCGTCGCCAGCAGTTCCAGCGTGTCGAGCTTGGGATTGAGGATGAAGGCGATGTCGCAGCCGTCCGGCACCTGCTCCAGCAGGCAGCGGCAGATCGTCGTCTTGCCCGTGCCGACTTCGCCCGTGAGCAGCACGAAGCCGCCGTCGACGCGCAGCCCGTACAGCAGGTGCGCGAGCGCCTCGCGATGACGTTCACTCATGAAGAGGTAGCGCGGATCGGGCGCGATCGAGAAGGGCGCCGCGGAAAACCCGAAATACTCGTTGTACATGCGTGCGTCTCGTCTCCGCCGGAGCGGCCTGGCGTCGTTGCAGGGAATCCGGAGTGCGCGCTGCGGCGCGACGCTAGTGTCACATTAGCGGGGCATCGGGCGCAAACGGCCCGGGCGTGTCGTCATGCAGTGGTGTGCGGTGTTTAACGCGGCGGAGACGCCTATCATTCCCGATGCGGCGCTGCGCGATGTGCGCGTGCCGCAATCCCGGCGCCCCTCGCTTCCACCGGAGTCCCGCATGACCGAAGTCACCGGAATCGACCACATCTACCTCGCCGTGTCCGACCTGGGCGCGTCCGAGCGCTTCTACGACCGCGTGCTGATCGAGGCGCTGGGGTTTCGCAAGAATCGCTTCACGCTGGCGGGCGATCCGCACGTCCAGTACTACAACCGGCATTTCGGATTCGTGCTGCGGCCCGCGCGCGTGGCGGCGAAGCACGAGCCGTATGCGCCGGTACTGCATCACTTCTGCCTGCGCGTGGATTCGGAGGCGGATGTGCGCGCGGTGGCGGAGAAATTGCGCGCGCTCGGCGTTGATGCATCGGAGGCGAGGCTTTACCCGGACTACGCGCCGGACTATGTGGCGACCTTCTTCGAGGATCCCGACGGCGTGCGCCTGGAGGTGACGAATTACCGCCAGGAGCGGCGCGAACGTCACGACCGCTGGGAGAGCCCGCAGAGTTAGGCGCAGCATCGGCGCTGCCCGGGATGCATGCCGGACATGCAGAATGCGGGCGGCTTGGTGCAGAATTGCCCGTCGCGGGCACGGACGGTCCGTTCCGTTGCGCGCGCCCCTCGTTCAACTTACCGCGAGTCTTATGGCCATCACCCGCATTCACCTTGCCGCAGCGACCGCTGCGACCTTTGCCGCGATCATTCTCGTCGGGACCGTGATCCGTTTTACCCTCGGGGGGGATGCCCTCGTGCTGAGCTTCCGCTTCGCGCAGCCCCTGACCTGGGTCATGGGGCTAACCGGAGTCATCGTTGCATGGGGGCTGCTGAAGCACTATCGCTGGGCGTGGTGGCTCGGCATGGCGGCGGCGGCCTACGAGCTGTACCGCGTCGGGAGCGTGCTGGTCGAGAATGTCAGCTTCACGCGTCCGCCCGCCTTTTGGCCGCTGCTCATCGCCGTGCTGATGCTGACCTTCCTCGTGCTGGCCTTCCCGTCCCACGTGCGCGCATCCTGCAGCCGCTGAGCTGCCGTCGTGCGGCCTCGCGGCAACCCGATTGGCATCGCGGCAGGAAAATGTGCTGAGCCGGCAAAGCCGATGGTATGAGCTATATTCTGGAGGTTAGTACAAACGTATTCCGGGGGAGGGCGCGGGCATGCTGCATCTCCGTTTCTTCCTGTCCTCACCGGGGGATGTCGCCGACGAGCGCACCTTCGCGCAGCAGGTGATCGAGCAGGAGCTGCCGAAGGACCCCTTGCTGCGCGGCCAGATCACCTGCGAGGCGATGCGCTGGGACGACCCGGCCGCGCCCGTGTCGATGCCCGCGACGCTCAGCCCGCAGGACGCGGTCAATCGCGGGCTGGCGAAGCCGTCGGAATGCGACGCCGTCATCGTCATCCTGTGGTCGCGGCTCGGCACGCGGCTGCCCGATACCTGCACCCGGCCCGACGGCAGCCCGTATCTGTCCGGCACCGAATGGGAGTACGAGGATGCGCTGGCGGCCCGGCCGCCGCCCTGCATCCTCGTCTATCACCGCAAGGGCAAGCCCGATTTCGGTGATCCGGACGATCCGGATTTCGACGAGCGGGTGCAGCAGTTCCGCCGGGTAAAGGCGTTCTTCGAGCGATTTCGCAACCCGGATGGTTCGCTGAAGGGGAGCTACGCGGAATACGAGACGCCGCAGGAATTCCGCGACCGCCTGCGGCTCGATCTGCGCGCTTTCGTGGAACAGCAACTCGCCGCGCGGAAGATGGATGTGCGCGCAACCCGGATCAAGGCGCCGCCTCCGTACGGCCGCATCGTCAAGGCCCTGAATTCGGGCATGGTCGTGCCGATCATCGGCACCGGCATCAGCCACTCCGGGCGCCCGGTCGATGCGCGCTGGAATCCGCAGGAGCCCAAGTTCCTGCCCAGCGGCGCGGAGCTGTCGCTGTTTCTCGCGGACGACACGGAGTTCCCGTCGGAGAAGGAGCGCGATCAGCTCGCCGAGGTCGCGTCGTACTACGAGGCCTTCCACACGCGCGACGCGCTGCACGAGCGCCTGCGCCAGATCCTCGCGCCGCAGGCGCTTGGCGGGGTCGCCATTCCTTCCTTGTATGGCTTCCTGGCGGGGGTGTCCCGCCCGCTGCTGATCATCACGAGCAACTACGACACGTTGATCGAGCAGGCCTTCCGCGCCGCACAGCGGCCGTATGACCTGGTCGTGTATTCCGAGCTGAAGGATCTCGGCAACGCCGTCCTGTGGTGGCCGCACGGGGCGACCCAGCCGCAGACGCCGGCGCCCAACGAGCTGTATATCGACCTCGATACGACCACCGTGATCTTCAAGATGCACGGCTCGATCCTGCCCGAGACGTCCGAATGGGACAGCTTCGTGATCACCGAATCGGACTACGTCGAGCTGCTGTCGCGCATCGCCAGCAAGTCGGCGATCCCGGCGCTGTTCGCCACGCATTGCCGCGACCGCAACCTGCTGTTTCTCGGTTACAGCCTGCGCGACTGGAGCTTCCGCACGATCCTGCAGAGCCTCAATCGTTTCTTCGCCAAGCGGGCGGCCGCGTCGGGTGACGACGAGATCCAGTCCTGGGCCATCGACGACCAGTTCTCGGAACTCGAGCTCAAGTTCTGGCAGAAGCGCGGGGTCTACCCCTATGAGGTGACGATAGACGAGTTCGTCAGCACCCTGCGCACGAGGATGACGCCGTGAGCGCGGACAGCGACGAACGGGTGCGCTGTCCCTACGTGGGCTTGCAGCCCTTCGAGGAGCGCGACCACGAGTTCTTCTTCGGCCGCGAGCGCGACCAGCACGTCATCATTTCCAATCTGCTCTCCTCGCCGCTGACGATTCTTTACGGCGCGAGCGGCGTCGGCAAGAGTTCGGTGCTGATGGCGGGGGTGATTCCGCAGTTGCGTCGCGAGCGGCCGAAGACGCCCGTCGTGGTCTTCCGCAACTGGGTGGACCGCGACTTCCAGTCTGCGCTCAAGCGGGCCTGCATCGACGCCGTGTGGGCACAGCATGCGGACCAGCCGAAACCGGCGGAGTCGCTGCCCTTCGACGAAGTGCTGCGCGCCTGCGGCGAGGCGGCCCACGGGCCGGTCCTGGTGCTGTTCGACCAGTTCGAGGAGTACTTCCTCTACCACCCCAAGTCCACCGACCCGAACTCCTTCGAGGCGCAGTTCGCACGCGCGGTGAATCGCGACGACGTCGATGTCGGATTTCTCATCGCATTGCGCGACGACAGCCTCTCCAAGCTCGACCGCTTCCAGGAGCGCATCCACAACCTGATGAGCAACCGCCTGCGGCTGAATCATCTCGATACGGCCGGGGCCGCCGTCGCGATCCGCAAGCCGCTCGAGGTGTGGAACGCCAGGCTGGCGCCGGGGCAGCCGCACGTCGACATCGAGGAGGGGTTGATCGACGAGCTGCTGCGTCAGGTGCGCATCGGCGAAGTGTCGGCGGGCCGTCACGGCGGCAGCGGCGGCAGGCAGGCGGAGGATGGCTACATCGAGGCGCCCTTCCTGCAGCTCGTGATGGTGCGGCTGTGGGAGGAGGAGCGCGAGGCGCAGTCCTGCCTGCTGCGTCGGGCGACGCTGGACCGCCTGAAGGGCGCGAACGAGATCGTCCGCACGCACCTCGACAACGCGATGGCCCGACTGGACGAGACCAGCCAGGCGGTGTGCGCCAGTTTCTTCGATCGCCTCGTCACCCCGACCGGGAGCAAGGTGGCCTGCAGCGCGGCTGACCTCACCAGTTGGGCGGGCGAGCTGGCGCCCAGCGTGCCCGACGTGCTGGCGGCGCTCACCGATGCGCGCAACCGCATCCTGCGCACCGTGGCCGTGCCCGACCGTCCGGACGCGACGCGCTACGAGGTGTTCCACGACGTGCTCGCCCCGGCGATTCTCGACTGGCGCCGCCGCTACGTCGCGGACCAGGGGCGCGCCGTAGAGGTCAGGAAGGCGCGTGAAGAGGCCGCGAAGCGCGCGCTGCGCCAGTGGCTGTTCGCATTGGGCGCGATGGCCGGCGCCGCAATCACCGGCTGGATCTATGCGTCGTGGGAGGAGCGGCGCTCCGAGGCGAACCAGAAGGCGGCGGAATCGATCTCCATCGCGCCCTTCGACGCCGGGCGTGCGCTCGACCTCGCACTCGAGGCGGTCGAGGCGACGGCACCCTTCGGTATGCCGCCGACCTTCGCCGCCCGGCTCGGCCTGGCGCCGACGGCCGCCGCGGAGGACGCCCTGCGCCAGGCGATGCAGGCCTCCCGCCTGGTGTGGACCCTGCCGGTGAGCAAGCGGTCGGTGTCGGACCTCGCTTTCAGCCCCGACGGCCGGCGGCTCGCCACGGCGGACCAGGAGAAGATGGTCAAGCTGTGGAACATCACCGAGGGTCGCCCGCAAGCGCCCGTGGCTTCATTTCCCCACGACAAGTGGGTGCGCAATGTCGCCTTCCTGCCCGCGGGCGACCGGCTCGTGACGTCGGCAGATGAAAAGGCCTATCTGTGGGCGCTCGATGCGCCGCAGACGCCGCTCCGCACATTCGAGCACGGCAGCCCGATCTACAGCGCCTTCGCCGTCAGCCAGGACGGCCGGCGCCTGGCGACGGGCGGCGATGGCGAGCGCAAGGGGCGCGTGATCAAGGTGTGGGATCTCGATGGCGAAGCAGGCGAAACCGTGCCGCTCACCACGCTGGATGCGGGCGGCGCGTGGGTCATGGGGTTGGCCTTCAGCCCGGACGGCTGCTGCCTCGCGACCGCCTGCGTGGAGCGGGGCGACGGGGCCCGGACCGCCGCCGGGATGTGGAGCCTGAAGACGGGCGCCGAGATCCTGCGGTTACCGCTCACCGAGGCGAGCGATGCGGTGGCGTTCACGCAGGGCGGCAAGGCCCTGGTCACCGCGAGCCGCGACGCCTGGGTGCGCGTGTGGGAGCCCGCCGGCGAGACGCTCGACCAACTGCTTGGCCGGGTGGGCGGCTCGAACCCGCCGCCGGGCGCCGAGCTGTCACAGCATCCGGACTGGAGTGTGCGCATTCTCGCCGGTCACGGCGACCGGGTGCGGGATGTCGCCGTGAGCCCGGACGGCCGCTACATCGCAAGTTCGGCCGGGGACTCCACGGCGAGGATCTGGGACGGCGAAACCGGCGAAAACCTGTTGACGCTGGGCGGCCACACCTCCTTCGTCGAGGCGGTCAAGTTCAGTCCGGACGGTCGCAATGTGGCCACCGCGAGTCGCGACGGGACGGTGAAGTTCTGGAACATCGAGGGGCACTTCAAGACCGTGACCAGCCTCGCATTCAACGCCGACGGACGCCTGCTCGTGACCGGCAGCAGCGATCGCACGGCCAGGATATGGGACCTGTCCGGCGGCTCGCCGACCCTGGTCCATGCGTTGCGCGGCCACACCGGCCAGGTGTTCCGTGTCGCCTTCGCGCCCGGGGGAATGCAGGTCGCCACGGCGGGGCTGGACAACACGGTCAGGCTCTGGGACGTGGCGACCGGCGCCCAGACGGCGATGCTGCAGAAGCACAAGGACCAACTGCGAGGGTTGGCGTTCAGCCCCGACGGCAAGCGGCTCGCGAGCTCGGGCGCCGACGGCTACGCGTGGCTGTATGAGCTGGATGGCGCCGGTTTCCCCGCCGTGGGCGTGTCGCACGCCGGCAAGAGCGTCGTCCAGGCGTCGTCGGTCGCCTTCCACCCGAAGGAAGAACGGTTTGCGACCAGCGGCTACGACGGCAAGCTCAGGCTGTGGGATTTTTCGGCGCAGAACGTGGGCACGATCGAGCTGTCGGAAACGGCGCGTGCATCCGGGACGCGGATCGCCGAGCTCGCCTTCAGCCCCGACGGCACCCATGTCGCCGCGGTCGTGCAGCGCCGGGTGTACCTGTGGCCGGTCAGCGCCTTCGCCGTGCCGGGCGCGGAACCAGCCGCCACCTTCACCATCGACGGCGTTCGTTATTGCTCTGCGATCGCGTACAGCCACGACGGCCGGCAGCTTGCCGTCGCGTGCAACGATGCCGGCGTGCGGATCTTCGACATGGATGGGCTCGAACTCGCGAAGACCATCACCGTGCACAAGAACGACGTGCGCGACCTCGCCTTCAGCCCGGACGGGACCCGTCTGGCGACGGCCAGCAGCGACAAGACCTTCCACGTGTCCCTGCTGCGCTTCGACGAGCTCTACGCTGCGGCGACGCGACTCCGGCGAGAGACCGGGGATGGCGAGGAATAGCGGCCCGAATTCGGCATCCCGATCGCGCCGTGGAGCGCTGCCCGACGCGCGACGCACGGGGGTGCCCAATTCCCATGATCCGAGCATGGTAGAACCCGCCATGAAGGCCGTGTATGCTTTTTGGATCGCTCGGCGGTTCGAATCCCGTATCCGTGAGGTCCCGGTGCAGACGCAGGAATCCGGCCGCGCTCGAGTTGGCGGATGACCATTGTTTCGCAGAGGGGCAAGATGTTCCTACTCGACAAGCTGTTCGGCAGATTCAAGGGGGCTGCGCCGGCCGCGGCGGCAGCCGGGGAATCATCCGGGGAAGTGCCGGTCCAGGTGCCGGCCAGTCCGCCGACGGGGGCCGCGGCGCCGGGCACCCAGATCCGGCACGATCCGGGCCTGGTCCCCGCGCTGATGCGGGATCACGTGGCCCTGCTGGAGATTCATTCGGCCATCGCTGCCGCCCTCGACGGTGGGCGGCTCGATGTCGTGCGGAGCCGGCTGGACGAGTTCCGAGCCGCGCTGATGGATCACCTGCTCAAGGAAAACGTCCGGCTCTATGTCTATCTGGAGCATTTCCTGCGGGGGGACGCAGTCAGTCACCGCATGATGCGCGAGTTCCGACACGAGATGGACGTCATTGGCCGCGCCGTGGTCGACTTCCTGGGGAAGTACAAGGAGCTGGGGCAGCACCCGGAACTCGCGGGGCCTTTCCGGCAGGATCTCGCCGCGATCGGCAAAGCCTTGGTAAGCCGCATCCGGCGGGAGGAGGAGATCCTCTATCCGATGTACCTTCCTGCGGCGTGAGGCCCCTCTCGTCAGCCTGGATCGATTCGTACTCGAGGAGTGGCTATGAAGCTGATCGGCATGCTCGATTCACCCTACGTCCGCCGCGTCGCGGTTTCCCTGCAACTGCTGGGGCTGCGCTTCGAACATCAGTCCTTGTCGGTGTTCCGCACCTTCGACCAGTTCCGCCAGATCAATCCTGTCGTCAAGGCGCCGACCTTCATCTGCGATGATGGCGAGGTGCTGATGGATTCCACGCTGATTCTGGAGTACGCGGAAGCCCTTGCGCGACCCGCACGCAGCCTGATGCCCGCGTCCCTCCCGGAACTGCAGCACGCGCTGCGCGTGATCGGACTCGCGCTGGCGGCGTGCGAGAAGAGCGTGCAGATCATCTACGAGCGGGGCCAGCGTCCGCCCGAGAAACAGCACGGACCGTGGGTCGAGCGCGTGTCGGGACAGTTGCTCGCTGCCTTCGCTGCATTGGAGCAGGAGTTGAAGCGGCGGCCGCTCGCGGCCACGAGCGAAACGATCGACCAGGCGGGCGTGACGACGGCGATCGCGTGGCACTTCGCGCAGCAGATGGTGTCGGACGTCGTGCCGCTCGCGGATTTTCCGACCCTCGCGGCGTACTCGGCTCAGGCTGAAACCTTGCCCGAGTTCCGCGCCGCGCCTCACGGGGCTGGAATCTACCAGGCGCGCGACGCGGTGTGAATCGGATCGCATCGGTTCAATCTCGGTCACGGGAGATCAGGCGATGATCTACAAGGGGAGCTGCCACTGCGGCCGGATCGCCTTCGAAGTCGAAGGCGAACTCACGCAGGTCATGGATTGCAACTGCTCGATCTGCACGCGCAAGGGGGTGCTGATGTGGTTCGTTCCGCGCGACAAGCTGCGCCTGCTGACGCCGGAGGAGAACATGAGCACCTACACGTTCAACACGCACACGATCAAGCATCGCTTCTGCCCGACCTGCGGCATCCACCCCTTCGGCGAAGGCACGGATCCGCAGGGGCACGCGATGGCGGCGATCAACGTGCGCTGCCTCGAAGGCGTGAAGCTTGCCTCGCTGCCGGTGAAGCATTTCGACGGGCGCTCGCGATAATCGGCTTGCCCGTCGGCGTTCTTCAGCGGATCGTGCCGTTGAGCAGGAGGTAGCCGGGCAGCCAGCCGGTGAAGATGCCCTGGACGATGGCGGTCCACGCGGTGACGCGGGTGAGGGGCTTCTGCAGCGCGAGGAGCAGGAAGAACAGCAGCCACAGCACGCTCCAGGCGGCCCACGAGGCGCCGAGCCACAGGTCCCAGCCGGTGTGCGCGCCGGCAAGCGTGTCGATGGCGACGGGGACGGCGGTGATGGCGACAAACAGGCTGAACCAGCCCAGCCCACGGCCGTCGGCGCCATTGTGGCGGTTGATGGCGACCCACAGGTAGGTGAAGGAGAACAGCAGCGAGAAGGCAGCGGCCTTGATCGAGGCGGCGTCGGCGCCTTCGCCGAAGGCGAGCTTGAGCGCGACGAGCAGGGTGATGCCGCCGGCGAAGAAGTTGATCACGGGGATTTCGCGGTCGCCGATGCGGCCGAGCATCCACAGGCCGTTGAGGATGAGTACTGCGCCGACGTAGAAGAGGGCAAGGCCGAGAAGCATGGTGGAGAGTAAGGTTGGGGGTTGTGAACGGTGCCGCTAATCCGCCGGGGCCGCACGGGGTATTCGCTCTGCGGCTGCGGAACTCGCGGTACAGCGCGCTTCCGCGCTGTCCGCTCAGACAGTCCTCGCCGCGCCGCGAACACCCCGTACGTCCCCGGCTGCGTCGGGAAGTGCTCGACGGCACTGATTGCGGGCCTTAGCGATCCAGATCGATCAGCACAGTTTCGGCGAGTGTCACTTCGTCGCAGTTGTGGCCGTTGCCTGCGCGGTCGATGACAACGAAGTCCGAGACGCCGTCCAGCGCGAGGAGCGGATGATGCCACACGCCGCGCGCATAGTTGACGCCCTGGTCGCCGCGCGCGATGAAGGCGCGCAGGTCCCGTGCCGTCGGCGGGGCGCCCGCGGGGGCGACGACGACGAGGTAGGGTCGGCCCGACATCGGCACGAAGGCCTGGCTGCCGAGCGGGTGGCGTTCCATCATCTCCACCGCGAAGGGCAGGGCGCGAGGCTCGCCACGGAAGATCGACACGATGGCGTGCCCGTCCGGGCCGGGGTCGATCTTCGCGAGGTCGTGGTAGCGCATCGTGTTGCCGCCGTTGATCGGGAACTGCCGCACCGCGTCGCCGGCCTCGATGACGTCGCCGAAGGGCGCGAAGGCCTCGGGCGTCAGCGGCTCGGCGACGATGTGCCGTGACGCCGGCACCTCCGCCCGCAAGGGCAGTGCGTTCATCGCGCCACCTTGCCCCACAGCCGCAGGCGCGAGACGCCGCCGTCCGGGATGATGTTGAGGCGGACGTGGGTGACGGGGCCAATTTTGGCGATCTGCTCGGTGAAGGCGTGGATCGCGTCCATCGACAACTTCTGTTCGGGCAGCAGCACGGGCCAGAACATGCTCTGGGTGATCAACGACTGGTCGGTGCCGCCCTCGACGAAGGCGGCCTGGATGGAGCAGCGGTCGGGGTAGTTGCCCTTGAAGTGGGCGGTGTCGACCTCGATCTTCTCGATGGTGCCGGCGGCGCCGAGCTGCAGGATGCACCAGTCGTTGCCGGGCTCGCGGCGGCGGCGGGTTTCCCAGCCGTCGCCCATGTTGATGCCGCGCCCGGGCAGGATCAGGTTGGAAGCAGTGCCGAAGTGGGCGTCGTTCCACGCGACCGGGCGACCGCCGTTCTCCAGCGCGACCAGGTCGACGAGCGCATCGCCCGTTCCTTCGAACACGCCCACCGGCTGGCCATACACGCGCAGGCGGGCGATGCCGCCGTCGGGGTAGATGTTCACACGCAGGTGGGTGAAGGCGGCGTCGGAGTTCGCGCGCAGCAGGTGATGGCTGTTGCCGGAGAGCGAGGTCGAGGGCAGGATCTCGACCCACTTCGCGTCCTTCAAGGCGGCGGTGTCGTCGGTGTCGCACACGGTGGCCTCGATCGACACGGCCGGGGCGTAGTTGCCGGTGAAGTGGCTGGTGTCGACGTCGAAACCGCGGATCGTGCCCTTGCGGCCCAGTTTGACGAAGCACCAGTCGTGGCCGGTGCTGCGCTTGCGGCGGGTCTCCCAGCCGTCCATCCATTTGCCGTTGTCGTCGTACTTGCCGGGGATGAACTGAGCGGGTTCGGGGTTGAGCATGCGGGAGACTTCGGCGAAGAAGTCGTCGGAGGCATACAGCGCCTTGGCGCCGATGCGCGGGTTGGCGAGGTCGACCGAACGCAGGGCCCAGTCGGGCAGGACGGCGGGTTCGGCGATGCGGATGCTGCCGGTGTTGTGACTCATGGTGTGTTCCTTGTCGGGGTTGGGGTATGCGGTGCTCCCGCCGTGCGGGCCGGGAGCACTCTTCGGTTTGCGGATTTCTCAGGCGCCACGGGCGCCGGCGGCGAGCGGTTCGACCGGCAGGGCTTCAGCGGCGAGCGGGCCGGGAACGGTTGCGTGCGGCGCGGGCGTGCCGGCCAGCGCGTTCACGTCGATGATGATCTCGCCGTCGAGCACCTTGTTCGCGCGCTGGCGGTCGATGTCCTTCTCCCACACGCCGACGACGACGGTCGCGACGCAGTTGCCGATCATGTTGGTGAGCGCGCGGGCCATGCCCATGAACCAGTCGACGGACAGCACCAGCACGAGGCCGATGGCCGGGATCGCGGGAATCGCGGAAAGCGTCGCGGCGAGGATCACGATCGCCGAACCGGGCACGCCGTGCGCGCCCTTCGAGGTCACGAGCGAGATCGCGAGGATGGTGAGCAGATCGACCGTCGACAGCGGGGTGTTGGTGGCCTGGGCGATGAAGACTGCGGCGAGCGTGAGGTAGATCGAGAAGCCGTCGAGGTTGAAGGAGTAGCCGGTGGGGATCACGAGACCGACGGTCGAGTCCTTGATGCCCATGAGCTCGAGCTTCCGCATCACCTGCGGCAGCACGGAGTCGGACGAGGCGGTGCCGAGCACGACCAGCAGTTCCTCGCGCAGGTAGCGCAGCAGCTTGAAGATGTTGAAGCCGGCGAGGCGCAGGATGAAACCGAGCACGCCGACGACGAAGATCGCGCAGGTGACGTAGAACAGGGCGACCAGCATGCCGAGCTGCTTGAGCGAGCCGATGCCGTACTTGCCGACCGTGAAGGCGATGGCGCCGAGCACGCCGAGCGGGGCGAGCTTGACGATGAAGCCGATCACCTTGAAGAACACGTGCGCGAGGCTGTCGATTGCGGCGGTCACCGGCTTGCCGCGTTCGCCCAGGGCGGCGACGGCGCAGCCGAACAGGATCGCGATCAGCAGCACTTGCAGGATGTCGCCCTTGGCGAAGGCGTCGATGAAGGTCGCGGGGATGATCTTCATCAGGAAGTCGACGGTGCTGGTCGCCTGATGCACGCGCTCGGTGAGGCCGCTCATCGCCGAGGCGTCGAGCGATTTCGGGTCGACGTTCATGCCGACGCCGGGCTGCAGCACATAGGCGAGCAGGATGCCCAAGGCGAGCGCGAAGGTCGTGACGATCTCGAAATACACGACCGCCTTGACGCCGACGCGGCCGACCTTCTTCAGGTCGCCGGTGCTGCAGATGCCGTGCACGACGACGCAGAAGACGAGGGGGGCGATGATCATCTTGATCAGTTTGATGAATCCGTCGCCCAGGGGCTTGAGCTGGACCGAGAACTCGGGCCATACGAAGCCGACGACGACGCCAAGGATCAGGGCGATGACCACCTGGCCGAACAGGGTTTTGTGAAAACGTTTGTGCATGGTTCACCTCGCAAACCGGGATGCGGTGGCTGCGTCGCTGCAGCCGCTCTTGCGCCGTGTCGTCCCGGGCCTTTGGTGTGGGTGTCCCGGAGCTTCGGCCATCCGGCTAGCGGTCACGGGATCGATGTGCCCACCGCGGATGCGTTCTCAAATGTGTACTGACATGTTAGATAGCGTGTCACTTATCCGTCAATAAAAATTTCTTTATGGAACGCTCTCGCATGCCAGCCGACATATCCGCTGTTGCGGCACCTGTGTACCATTTGGGGAATCATCGAGAGGGCAGACGTATGAACATGCCGGACGGGGAAGGTTTGCTGCTTGCCGAAAAGGCCTTCAATGCGCTGAAGGCGATGCTCACCGGCGGCCAGCTGCGCGCCGGTCAGTTCGTGTCGATGCCGGATCTCGCGCGCATGGTCGACCTGCCGCTCGCGCCGGTGCGCGAGGCGGTCAAGCGCGCGGAGTCGGCGGGGCTGCTCAACGTGCTGCCCAAGCGCGGTGTCGCGGTGATGGAAGCGACGCCCGATCTGATCCGCGAATACTTCGATCTGCGCCTGATCTTCGACCAGGAGGGCGCGCGGCGACTGGTGCGGCGGGGGGATGGCAAGCGCCTGAGCGAACTGCGCGAGGTGCACCTGCGCCTGCTCGACGCGGCGCGCAATGGCATCACGGCGTCGCTCCAGCGCGAGGCGATGGCCGTGGACTGGGCGCTGCACGGCATGCTTTCCGAGTCACTCGGCAACGCGACCGTGCGCGCGATCTACGCGCAGAACCGCGACCGCATCTCCGTTATGCAGCATTCGCGGCCGCTGCTGCCGGACCGCATCGTGCCGGCGATGGAGGAGCATCTGGTGATCATCGAAGCGGTCATCGGTGGCGACGAACAGGCGGCGGCGGAAGCGGTGCGTCAGCATTTCAACCAGACCCTGCGCTGGTGGGGGATCTTCGTCTGAACCCGTAGGGCGAATGGACGTTGCTGATCGCCTGCCGACCGGGCGCCGACGCTGGGCGCAGGCGCGCTATGCGTCCTGCGCGGCCGACACGCGCCGGCGCCAGGTGGCGGGCGGCAGGCCGACCAGGCGCTTGAACGCGCGCGAGAATGTGGCCTCCGACTCGTAGCCGACCTCCTGCGCGATCGCCGCCACCGTGCGGTTCGACTCGCGCAGCAGGCGCGAGCCGAGCTGGATGCGCCAGTTCGCCAGGTAGTGCATCGGCGGCTCGGCGAGGAGCTGCATGAAGCGCTCGTGCAGGGCCGAGCGCGAGAGCCCCACCTCGCGCCCGAGTTCGTCGATCGTCCACGGGCGGTCGGGGCGCTCGTGCAGCAGCGCGAGCGCGCGTCCGACGTAGCGGTCGCGCAGGCCGGCGAGCCAGCCGGTCGCGTCGTCCGGCAGGCCTTCGAGGTAGCGCCGCGCGGTGTCGACGAACATCATCTCCGCGAGGCGCTCCAGCACGACGTCGGAGCCGGGGCGGCGCTCGGTCGATTCGCGCGCGGCCTGGTCGATCACGCGCGCGACCCAGTCGCCGGCACGCGCCGCGGGCAGGTGCAGCAGGCGCGGCAATGCGGCAACCAGCGGGTTGAAGGGGCGCAGGTCGCAGCCGAGGAAGCCGCACACGAGGATCGTGTCCGCGTCGCCGACCGGCGCCGGCGCGCCCGGTTCGCGCACGCCGCGGTGATAGGCGACGGGCATCGGCCGCGGATCGTTGCGCGTCGCGAACACCCAGTCCGGCTCGATGCGTGCCGGCGCGACGCCCGGCGCGCTCGACATCACGTGCGCGTCGCCCTGCGGGAACATCACGATGTCGCCCGTTTCCAGGCGCGCGGGTGGCAGCCCGCTGACCGCGGCCCAGCCGGCACCGCGTGCGACCATGTGGAACTCGATCACGTGTTCGGCGCCGGGTAGCACCGCAGGCGCGATCTCGCGCGCAGGCGGCGCTTCCGCGGCCCAGTCCTCCCAGCAGCTGACGTAGTAGAACACCGCGCCGCGCAGGCGCACGCAGCGAAGGAGGGCGGAGAGCGTGTCTTGACTCATGGCGATGGACCGCTGGGCGGGGGCAGGGCATGTGCAAAGCCGGACGCGCGAGCAAGTTTGCACGACTCTCAGTGAAGCATCGAAATGCGCGCGGCGAAAGAATGGGCTCGTCGGGATGCGCGTCAAGCCGTCCCGACACGGGGCCGCAGAGCCCCAGATTCCAGCCCACCGACAGGAGACTCACCATGAACGCACCGCTTGCTTCCTGCGTCGCCGCACCGTCCGCGACCCCCGCAGCGCAACCCGATTTCGCCGCGATCAAGACCCGGCAGCAGGCCACCTGGGCGAGCGGCGACTACGCCGTGATCGGCGTGATGCTGCAGGTCGTCGGCGAGTCGCTCGCCGAAGCGGCCGACCTGCGCGCCGGCGAGCGCGTGCTCGACGTCGCGGCCGGCAATGGCAATGCCACGCTGGCTGCGGCACGCCGCTTCGCCGACGTGACCTCGACCGACTACGTGCCCGAACTCCTGGAAAAGGGCGCCGCGCGCGCCCGAGCGGAAGGCCTGCCGGTGCGCTTCCAGGTCGCGGACGTCGAAGCGCTGCCTTTCGCCGACGGCGAGTTCGACGTCGTGCTGTCCACCTTCGGCGCGATGTTCGCGCCGGACCATCAGCGCACCGCGACCGAACTGGCGCGCGTCGTGCGCCACGGCGGGCGCATCGGTCTCGCCGCATGGACCCCCGAGGGTTTCATCGGCGAACTCTTCCGCGTCGTCGGCGCCCACGTGCCGCCCCCGGCCGGGCTGCGTCCGCCCACCCGCTGGGGCGACGAAAGCGCGCTCGTGGAGTTCTTCGGCCACCAGGCGGCGGACATCCGCTGCACGCGGCGCATCTTCAATTTTCGCTACCGTTCGCCGCAGCATTGGATCGACGTCTTCCGCCGCTACTACGGGCCCACGCACAAGGCCTTTGCGGCGCTCGACGAGGCCGGGCAGGCGCGCTTCCAGGCCGATCTCACGCGCCTGCTGGAGTCGCGCAACGTCGGCGGACCGGACTCGCTGGTCGTGCCGGGCGAATATCTGGAGGTGGTGATCACGCGGCACTGACGAGAACGCCGCGTGTGCGTCGCGAGATGAAGTGGCGGGCGCCGGTCCTCGTGGGGCCGGCGCCCGCTGCGCGATCGGGAGCTCGCGCGGGGGGAGGGGGATCAGCGCCCCAGTTCGATGACGCCGGCCTCGTCGAGCCGGACTTCGTCGCAGTTCGGTCCTTCGCCTGCCCGGTCGATCACGAGGAAGTCCGACACGCCGTCGAGCGCGAGCAGCGGGTGGTGCCATACGCCGCGCGCGTAATTGACCCCCTGGTCGCCGCGCGCGAGGAACACCCGCAGGTCCTGGATGCCTGGCGTGTCGCCCGTCGGGGCGACGACGACGAGATAGGGCGCATCCGACAAGGGCACGAAGGCCTGGCTGCCGAGCGGGTGGCGTTCCATCATCTCCACCGTGAAGGGCAGGCGCCGGGGCTGGCCGCGGAAGATCGACACGATCGCGCGGCCGTCGGGCCCCGGGTCGATGTGCGCGAGGTCGTGGTAGCGCTCGGTGTTGCCGCCGTTGATGGTGAAGTGGCGTTGCGCGTCCGCGGTGGCGATCACGTCGCCGAAGGGCGCAAAGGCTTCTGCGGTCAGCGGCTCGACGGTGAGGCGGATCAGGGTTTCGCTCATTTTTTCACTCTCCCCCACAGACGCAGGCGCGAGACGCCGCCGTCCGGGATGATGTTGAGGCGGACATGGGTGACGGGGCCCATCTTCGCGATCTGTTCGGAGAAGCTGTGGATCGCGTCCATCGACAGCTTCTGTTCGGGCAGCAGCACGGGCCAGAACATGCTCTGGGTGATCAGGGACTGGTCGGTGCCGCCCTCGACGAAGGCGGCCTGGATGGAGCAGCGGTCGGGGTAGTTGCCTTTGAAGTGGGCGGTGTCGACCTCGATCTTCTCGATGGTGCCGGCGGCGCCGAGCTGCAGGATGCACCAGTCGTTGCCGGGTTCGCGGCGGCGGCGGGTTTCCCAGCCGTCGCCCATGTTGATGCCGCGCCCGGGCAGGATCAGGTTGGCGGCGGTACCGAAGTGGGCGTCGTTCCACGCCACCGGGCGGCCGCCGTTTTCCAGCGCAACGAGGTCGACGAGCTCGTCACCGCGCCCCTCGAACACGCCCACCGGCTGGCCATACACGCGCAGGCGCGCGATGCCGCCGTCGGGATAGATGTTTACACGCAGGTGGGTGAAGGCGGCGTCGGAGTTCGCGCGCAGCAGGTGATGGCTGTTGCCGGAGAGCGAGGTCGAGGGGAGGATCTCGACCCACTTCGCGTCCTTCAAGGCGGCGGTGTCGTCCGAGTCGCACACGGTGGCCTCGATCGACACGGCCGGGGCGTAGTTGCCGGTGAAGTGGCTGGTATCGACGTCGAAGCCGCGGATGGTGCCCTTGCGCCCGAGTTTCACGAAACACCAGTCGTGGCCGGTGCTGCGCTTCCTGCGCGTTTCCCAGCCGTCCATCCACTTGCCGTTGTCGTCGTACTTGCCGGGGATGAACTGGGCGGGTTCGGGGTTGAGCATGCGCGAGACTTCGGCGAAGAAGTCGTCGGAGGCATACAGCGCCTTGGCGCCGATGCGCGGGTTGGCGAGATCGACCGAACGCAGGGCCCAGTCGGGCAGGACGGCGGGTTCGGCGATGCGGATGCTGCCGGTGTTGTGACTCATCGGATGTCTCTCTGCTTGGTTTGAGGTTGGCGGAGCTGCGGGCGCGCCGGTGGCCGGGCGCCCGCAGCGTGCTGCGTCAGGATGCGGATTCGGTGGCGAGGCGCGGTGCGATCTCCAGTTCGCCTTCGGACACGCTCTGGCCCTTCATCGCGAGGTGGTAGAACAGGGCGCCCAGCGCGCAGCCGATGAACCAGTTGAAGTCGGCCAGCACCTTCGTGCCCGACAGCGTGATCGCGACACCGACCAGCACGGCCGGGGCCAGCGCCCACATCGCGCGCTTGTTCACCCCGTTGTCGTACCAGTAGGCGCCGCCCGGCTTGTCGCTGTAGAGGTCATCGACGACGATCTTCTTGTTGCGCACGAGGTAGAAGTCCACCAGCAGGATGCCGAACAGCGGGCCGATGAAGGCAGCGAGCATGTCGAGCGTGTAGTGGATCACTTCCGGCGAGTTGAACAGGTTCCACGGCGTGATGAAGATCGAGCCGACCGCGGCGATGAAGCCGCCGGTGCGGAAGCTGATGTGCTTGGGCGCGACGTTGGAGAAGTCGAAGGCCGGCGACACGAAGTTGGCGACGATGTTGATGCCGATCGTGGCGGTGACGAAGGTGAAGGCGCCCAGCACGGCGGCCATCGTGTTGTCGATCTTGCTCACGGTCTCGATCGGGTCGGTGATCATGTGGCCGAACACCGGGATCGTGCCCGAGGTGATGACGACGGTGACGACCGAGAAGGCCAGGAAGTTCACCGGCAGGCCCCAGAAGTTGCCGCGCTTCACTTCGTCGAAGGTCTTGCCGTAGCGGGAGAAGTCGCCGAAGTTGAGCATCGGGCCGGAGAAGTAGGACACCACCAGCGCGATCGCGGTGATCATCGGGCCGAGTGCGGACCAGCCTTCGTACTTCACTTCGCCGAGGTTCAGACTGATGTTCTCGGGGCCGGCCTTCCAGATGATCCAGCCGGCGAGGATGAACATCACGACATAGACGGCGGGGCCGGCCCAGTCGATGAAGCGCTTGATCGCTTCCATGCCGTGCCAGAACACGATCGCCTGCAGCACCCACATGATGGAGAAGCCCAGCCAGCCGAGATACGAGAGGCCCGCGAAGCTGTCATGCGCGAGGCTCTCCAGCCCCGGGAAGAAGCGCAGCAGCACGATCGTGAGCGCGGACGAGGCGAGGAAGGTCTGGATGCCGTACCACGCCACCGCGATCAGGCCGCGGATGATGGCCGGTACGTTCGCGCCCCATACGCCGAAGGCCAGGCGGCACGCGACGGGGTAGGGGATGCCGGCCTGCTGGCTGGGACGGGCGACCCAGTTGCAGAAGAGGTTGACGAGACAAATACCGATGATCAGGGACACGAGCACCTGCCAGCTCGTGAGTCCGAGTGCGAACAAACTGCCGGCGAAAACGTATCCACCGACGCTGTGCACGTCGGACATCCAGAACGCGAAGATGTTGTACCAGTTCCAGTTCTTGTCTTTCAGCGGACCGAGGTCCTCGTTATACAGGCGGTCGCTGTAACCCGCCGGCAGGTGCTCTGACATGCTTGTCTCCTCATGGCCGCGGTGTGTTCCGCGGCGGCTACCTTTGTGGATTGTGCGGTCCTACAGCCGTTGAGCCCGGAACGTATAATTTCTCTTATGCGCCCATTAACTGTATCCGTGTTGATATAAAAGTGTATCCAATCGGAGAAGTCAAGAAGTTTCTATTACTTCGCCGGAGGATGCGGGTGGATGTGGGCTTCTGAAAGATGTAACAACAGGCCGGGCGCGCGAGCGAGCTTGTTTGTACTGATTGACGAGTTGTGGATACAAAAAAATATTGAATTGTGTCCAAAGTGATTCTAGGATGTGTTTAACGACGGGCAGGACGCGTCCTGCCCGTGCATGGAGACAATGATGGGAAAACGAGCATCTGCCGAACTGGGAAGTGCGCGCGCCGACGAGGGGCTCGGCGGCAACGGCCGTGACGAGGCGATCTACCGCAATCTGTTCGTCGCAATCGTCGAGAACCACCTCGCGCCCGGCACCAAGCTGCCCGAGGACACGCTGGCGGAAACCTACGGCGTCAGCCGCACCAGCATCCGCAAGGTGCTGCAGCGGCTCGCGCACGAGCGCCTCGTCGATGTGCGCCTGAACCGTGGCGCCTCGGTCGCCCAGCCTTCGGTGGGCGAGGCGCGTGACATCTTTTCCGCACGGCGCATTATCGAATGCGGCGCGATCCCGCAAGTCGTCGCCAAGGCGACGCCGACCGCGCTCGAAACGCTGCGCGACCTGGTGCGCCGCGAGCATGCCGCGCAGGACCGCGGCGACTGGCGCGAGTCGATCTACCTGTCGGGCGCCTTCCACGTCGAACTGATGCGCCTGTCGGGCAACGAGACCCTGACCGACTTCCTGACCCAGCTCGTGTCGCGCTCCTCGCTCGTCATCGCCACCTACGGCTCGCCGCAGACCGCGAGCTGCCGCCATTCCGAGCACGACGACGTGATCGAGATCATCGCCGGCGGCGATGTGGACGGCGCGACGCGCTGGATGGACCGCCACCTGCGCGACGTCGAGCGCACCGTGGTGTTGGTCGAGGAAGAACCCGCCCCGTCGGACCTGAAGAAGATTCTCGAGGAGGTCGCCCAGCGCCGCCCCAAGCTGCGCTGAGGACGTTCTCCCTTATTACAAGGAAGGAGACAGCAATGCTGATACGCGTCATCAACCCCAACACCACCCGCAGCATGACCGAGAAGATCGGCATCTCGGCCCAGCGCGTGGCCGCGCCGGGCACGCGCATCGTCGCGACCAACCCGGACAGCGGCCCGGTGTCGATCGAGAGCCACTTCGACGAGGCGATCAGCGCCGTTGGCGTCGCCGACGAGGTGCGCAAGGGCGAGCGGGAGGGGACGGACGCTTACGTGATCGCGTGTTTCGGCGATCCGGGCCTGCTCGCCGCGCGCGAGCTTACCCGCGCCCCGGTGCTCGGCATCGCGGAAGCCGCCTTCCATCTGGCGACGATGATCAGCACGCGCTTTTCCATCGTCACGACCCTGTCGCGCACCGGCATCATCGCCGAGCACCTGCTGCAGTCCTACGGCTTCGCGCACCACTGCCGGCGCGTGCGCGCGGCCGAGATCCCGGTGCTGGACCTCGAGGACGACGGGGCCTGCGCGCTGAACCGCATCGTCGATGAATGCCGCCGCGCCAAGGACGAAGACAACATCGGCGCGATCGTTCTCGGCTGCGGCGGCATGGCCGACCTCGCCGACGAGATCCGCGATGCGGTCGGGCTGCCCATCGTCGAAGGCGTCACCGCCGCGGTGAAGCTCGCCGAGACGCTCGCGAGCTTGAAGCTCGGCACCAGCAAGTTCGGCGACCTCGCCTTCCCGCCGCCGAAGCGCTTCACCGGGAGGTTCGAACACCTGAGTTCCTGACGCACCCCCAGCCCCGCAGCCGAGACGCCCGCAAAGAGGCGCCCGGACCACATCGAAGGAGACAGAAATGGCTGTTGCACAACAGAAGATGGTTGCGCCCGGACTGGGCGCGGGCGTCGGGGCCGTGGCTCCCGACGCGTCGCAGCACAAGGCGGCCGGCGAGGAATCGCTCGCACCGCAGCAGACGCGCATCATGGACCGCTGGTCCTACCTCCTGGCCTGGCTCGGCGGCTGCGTGTCGATCGGCACCTTCGCGATGGGCTCGAGCCTCGTCGGCCAGCTCAACATGCTGCAGGCGGCGACCGCGATCGCGATCGGCTGCTTCGTGATCGGCATTGCACTCGCGATCAACGGCGCGGCCGGCCACAAGTATGGCATCCCCTTCATGGTCCAGGCGAGGAGCGCCTTCGGCTTCGGCGGTACGCGCTTCCCGGGCTTCGTGCGCGCGGTGCCGGCCGTCGTGTGGTTCGGCTTCCAGAGCTGGATCGGGGCCGGCGCGCTCAACGCGGTGTCCGCCACGATGTTCGGCTACGACAACCTCGTCGTGTGGTTCATCGCCTTCCAGGCGGTGCAGATCGGCCTGTCGGTCTACGGCTTCCACGGCATCAAGTGGCTGGAGAACATCGGCAGCGGCTTCATCCTGTTCGCGTTGATCTACATGTTCTACGCGGTGATCACCAAGTTCGGCGGCGCGATCGACGCGAAGATCACCGGCATCGAAGGCACCTGGGGCCTGCCGTTCTGGGGCGCGACGATGCTCTTCCTCGGCATCTACAGCACCATGATGCTCAACGTCAGCGACTACTCGCGCGAACTGCACAAGGACGTGAAGCCGCGCACGCTGACCACGATCTACTCCATGAGCATCCTGCCGGCGACGCTCTTCATGGGCCTGATCGGCCTGATGGTGTCCGGGGCGACCGGCACCGCCGATCCGATCAAGGTGTTCTCCAGCGCCGTCGACAACAAGCCGCTGCTGGTGATCACGCTGCTCTTCATCGCCTTCGCGCAGGTCACGACCAACGTGCTCAACAACGTCGTGCCGCCCGCCTATGTGCTGATGGACGTGTTCAAGCTGTCCTTCCGCAAGTCCGCCGTGCTGGTGGGGCTGCTCGCCTTCGCGACCTTCCCCTGGGTGCTGGTGAAGGACGAATCGGCGGGCGGACTGCAGGTCTTCGTGCAGACCTACTCCGCCTTCCTCGGCCCGATCTTCGCGGTGCTGGTGGTCGACTACTACATCCTGCGCCGCCGCATGCTGAACCTGCAGCATTTCTACGACGCCGAAGGCCCCTACCGCGGCGTGAACTGGGCCGGCATCGTCGCGACGGCGGTGGGTGCGGCCACGGCGCTGAGCTTCCCGGCGGTGTCGTGGTACGCGAGCCTGCTGCCGGCAGGGCTGACGTACTGGCTGCTGATGAACCACTGGGACGCGTGCAAGCGCTTCCGCGACAACTGAACAAGGTGAACGCAATGAAGATCGATCCGGACTACCCCCGCGACCTCGTCGGCTACGGCCGCAACCCGCCCCACGCGAACTGGCCCGGCCGTGCGCGCGTCGCGGTGCAGTTCGTGCTGAACTACGAGGAAGGCGGCGAGAACTGCGTGCTGCACGGCGACCCCGGCAGCGAGCAGTTCCTGTCCGAACTCTTCAACCCGCCCGCGATCCCCGATCGCCACCTGTCGATGGAAGGCATCTACGAGTACGGCTCGCGCGTCGGGGTGTGGCGCTTCCTGCGCGAGTTCGAGCGCCGCGGACTGCCGTTGACGATCTTTGGCGTGTCGATGGCGCTGCAGCGCCACCCCGAAGTGACCGCCGCCTTCCGCGAACTGGGCCACGAGATCGCCTGCCACGGCTGGCGCTGGATCCACTACCAGAACGTCGACGAGGCCACCGAGCGCGAGCACATGCGCATCGGCATGGAGATCATCGAGCGCATGACCGGCGAGCGCGCGCTGGGCTGGTATACGGGCCGCGACTCCCCCAACACGCACCGCCTCGTCGCCGACTACGGCGGCTTCCTGTACGACTCCGACTACTACGGCGACGACCTGCCGTTCTGGATGGAGGTGAAGAAGACCGACGGCGACACCGTGCCGCAACTGATCGTCCCCTACACGCTCGACACCAACGACATGCGTTTCGCGCTGCCGCAGGGCTTCTCGCACGGCGACGAGTTCTTCGAATACCTGCGCGACGCCTTCGACGTCATGTATGCCGAAGGCGACGAGCGCCCCGCGATGATGTCGGTCGGCATGCACTGCCGCCTGCTCGGCCGTCCGGCTCGCTTCCGCGCGCTGCAGCGCTTCCTCGACCACATCGAGAAGCACGACCGCGTGTGGGTATGCCGCCGCGTCGATGTCGCGCGCCACTGGCGTGAGCATCACCCCTACAGCCCGGCGCGCTGAAGAAAGGCCACGACGCCCGCGATCTCGCGTTCCATGTCGACGAAGGACTCGTGATCGCCGGGCAGGCTCAGGAGCTCGACGGTGCCCGGGCGGGCGGCGGCGAGGATCCGGCGGGCGTCGGCCGGGGGGACGACCGTATCCTGCTCGCCATGCACCAGCAGCACGGGGCAGTCCAGCCGGGTGATGCTGCGCAGCGGGGCAATGTCGTCGAACCGGTGCGCGATGGTGCGCTCCACATGGCCGAGGATGTAGCGCGCGACGATTCCCGGCACGTGCCTGCCGGCGAGCCAGCGGTTCATCATCTCCTGCGGGTGTGCGAAGGCCGCGACGCTGACCACCGCCGCAACGTCGTCACGGCGTGAGGCGGCAAGGAGGACGGCGCCGGCGCCGACGGAGTGGCCCAGCAACGCGATGCGCTGCGGGTCGATCTCCGCACGGCCTGCGAGCCAGTCGCAGGCGTGGCTCGCGTCTTCCGCGAAGCGCGGTAGCGAGGCGAAGCTGTCGGCGTCCGAGAGTCCGTGGCAGCGTGCATCGATGAGCAGCGTCGCGAAGCCGGCACGATGCAACGGGCCGGCCAGCGGCAGCATCATCTGCGCGTTGCCGCCCCAGCCGTGCACGATCACGACGGCGGGTGCGCGGCCCGCCGCCTCGGCGGGGATCAGCCAGGCGTGAAGCAGCCTGCCGTTCGTGGTCGGGATGCGTACCGTCTCGAAGGCGAGGCCTCGGGCCGCCGGGGTCTCCGTCTCGCGGAGGCGTGGCGCGGCGAGGCTCGCCCGTATCGCGTAATGCACCACGGCACGCAGGGTGACGAGTACGGCTGTGGTACCGGCGAGAAGGAGGAGGGCGGTCACGAGCGTAATGGCTGGCTCCCCGAGGTCTCGGAAATCGGTTCACGGTCTCATGGTTGGGGTGTGCAGCACAATTCGGGCGCAAGCGGGATGACGCCGGGGCGCTCATCGGATGCCGTCGTCGAACCCGGGTGGTGTTCGGAAAACCGAATGCACCAAAGGGGTGAGGTTCGGATTTCCGAACGGGTATGCACAACGCGGCGATCGGCTCGTTGCGCATTTCAAGGGCTGCGAGCCTTGCGCGCCGCAGCAAAAAAGCTGGCACGCCGTCTGCAATGGATATGGCCATCGGGATTATTTATCCCGCCATACCAAAGGAGACATGATGCAGCTGCGCAAGCCCCTGAATGCCACCCTGGCCGCCCTGATCACCGCCGGCGCCGTCGCCCTCGTGCCCGCCGTCGCGCAGGCCAACACGCTGCAGAAGATCAAGGAGACCGGCACGATCACGCTCGGCCACCGCGAATCCTCGATTCCGTTCTCCTACTACGACCAGAACCAGCAGGTGGTCGGCTATTCGCAGGAGATGATGCTGAAGGTCGTCGACGCCATCAAAGCCGAGCTGAAGATGCCCAACCTGCAGGTGCGCATGATGCCGGTCACCTCGCAGAACCGGATCCCGCTGGTGCAGAACGGCACCGTCACGATCGAGTGCGGCTCCACGACGAACAACTCCGAGCGCGCCAAGCAGGTCGCCTTCTCGAACACCCTCTTCATCGTCGGCACGCGCCTGATGACGAAGAAGGAGTCGGGCGTGACGGACTTCGAGCAGCTCGCCGGCAAGAACGTCGTGACGACCGCCGGCACGACCTCGGAGCGCCTGCTGCGCAGGATGAACGAGGAAAAGAAGCTCGGCATGAACATCATCAGCGCCAAGGACCACGGCGAATCCTTCCTGACGCTGGAAACCGGCCGCGCAGTCGCCTTCATGATGGACGACGCGCTGCTCTACGGCGAACTGGCGAAGGCCAAGCGCCCCGGCGACTGGGCGATCACCGGCACGCCTCAGTCGTATGAAGCCTACGGCTGCATGATGGCCAAGGACGATCCGGCCTTCAAGAAGGTGGTCGATGCCGCGATCGCGAAGACGATGACCTCCGGCGAGGCCGAGGCAATCTACAACAAGTGGTTCCTTGCGGCGATCCCGCCGAAGAACATCAACCTCGGCTTTCCGATCTCCGACGCGATGAAGAAGCTCTTCAAGGAGCCGAACGACCGCCCGTTCGAGTGATCGCCCGCCAGGCCCGGCCGGCGAACGGGCCGGCTGCCGCCTGAAGCGGAAGCCGGAACTCCCGTTCCCGGCTTCCGCCCCT
This sequence comes from Aromatoleum evansii, assembly GCF_045689615.1. Classification (NCBI taxonomy): domain Bacteria; kingdom Pseudomonadati; phylum Pseudomonadota; class Betaproteobacteria; order Rhodocyclales; family Rhodocyclaceae; genus Aromatoleum; species Aromatoleum evansii. Next base: position 4,043,090 of record NZ_CP141259.1, on the reverse strand, counting down.
GAAGCCTCTCCGCCGCTGGCGTCTTGCGCGCCGGAGGCCGGCTGCGCCCGCCGCATCCGCCGGGGCCTTCCCCTCCGACGTTTCTGGAGTCTTGCATGGAATACCAATGGAATTGGGGCGTGTTTCTGCTCCCGAGCGCGGTCAATGACGGCACCTACCTGGACTGGATGATCGCCGGCCTGCAGACGACGCTGTCGCTGTCGCTGTCGGCGTGGATGATCGCGCTGCTGCTGGGCGCGGTGGTCGGCGTGCTGCGCACCGTGCCGCATCGCGGGCTGGCCTTCGGCGCGACAGCCTACGTCGAGATGTTCCGCAACATCCCGCTGCTGGTGCAGCTCTTCTTCTGGTACTTCGTGCTGCCCGAAATGCTGCCGACTGCGGCCGGCGACGCCTTCAAGGCGCTGAACCCGATCGCGCAGCAGTTCGTCGCGGCGATGGTGTGCCTGGGCTTCTTCACCAGTGCGCGCGTCGCCGAGCAGGTGCGCTCGGGCATCAACGCCCTGCCGCGCGGGCAGAAGAACGCCGGCCTCGCGCTGGGTCTCACGCTGCCGCAGACCTACCGCCACGTGATGCTGCCGATGGCCTTCCGCCTGGTCGTGCCGCCGCTGACGTCCGAGTTCCTCAACGTGTTCAAGAACTCCGCGGTGTGCTCGACGATCGGGCTGCTCGAACTCGCCGCGCAGGGCCGCCAGCTGGTCGATTACACCGCGCAGCCCTACGAGTCCTTCGTCGCGGTGACGGTCGCCTACCTGATGATCAACGTCGTCGTGATGCTCCTGATGCGCAAGGTGGAAGTCCTCGTGCGCGTCCCCGGTTACCTCGGAGGCAAGTGAAATGTTCGGTTCCTACGAATTCGACTGGTCGTCGATCCCCGGCTCGCTGAACTTCCTCGGCCAGGGCCTGCTGGTGTCGCTGGAGATCACCGCGCTGGCGATCGTCGCCGGCATCGTGTGGGGCACGCTGCTGGCGATGGCGCGCCTGTCGTCGATCAAGCCGCTCGCGTGGGCCGCGGCCGGCTACGTGAACCTTTTCCGCGCCATCCCGCTGGTGATGGTGCTGCTGTGGTTCTTCCTCATCGTGCCGAAGTTCCTCGAGAGCTTCCTTGGCCTGCCGCCGGGCTCCGACGTGCGCCTCGCCTCCGCGATGATCGGCTTCGCGCTGTTCGAGTCCGCCTATTACGCCGAGATCATCCGCGCCGGCATCCAGTCCGTGCCCAAGGGCCAGCTCGCCGCCGCCCACGCGCTGGGCATGAGCTACCCGCAGGCCATGCTGCACGTCGTGCTGCCGCAGGCCTTCCGCAACATGGTGCCGCTGCTCCTGACGCAGGCGATCATCCTGTTCCAGGACACCTCGCTCGTCTATGTGTCGGCGCTCGCCGATTTCTTCGGCGCGGCCTACAAGGTGGGCGACCGCGACGGCCGGCTCGTGGAGCTGGTGCTCTTCGCCGGTGCCGTCTATTTCGTCCTGTGCTTCGCGGCCTCGCAGGGCGTGCGCCACTTCCAGCGCCGCCTGCAGCGCGCCTGAGCGCCGTCGCGTCCTCTACCGAACAGCTACGCATTCAAGGATATCGTCATGATCACGATCGACAAGGTCAGCAAGCATTACGGCAACTTCCAGGTCCTCACCGATTGCAGCACCCACGTCAATAAGGGCGAGGTGGTCGTCGTGTGCGGCCCCTCCGGTTCCGGCAAATCCACCCTCATCAAGTGCGTGAATGGCCTCGAGCCCTTCCAGGACGGCCAGATCCACGTGAACGGCACCTCGGTCGGCTCGCCCAAGACCAACCTCTCCAAGCTGCGTTCGCATGTCGGCATGGTGTTCCAGCACTTCGAGCTGTTCCCGCACATGACGATCCGCGACAACCTGACGCTCGCGCAGGTCAAGGTGCTCAAGCGCGACAAGGACGAGGCGGCGGAAAAGGGCCTGTACTTCCTCGACCGCGTCGGCCTCAAGGCGCACGCACACAAGTTCCCCGGCCAGCTCTCGGGCGGCCAGCAGCAGCGCGTCGCGATCGCCCGTGCGCTCGCGATGGACCCGATCTGCATGCTGTTCGACGAGCCCACCTCGGCGCTCGACCCCGAGATGATCAACGAGGTCCTCGACGTCATGACTGAGCTGGCGCAGGAAGGCATGACGATGATGTGCGTCACGCATGAGATGGGCTTCGCGAAGCGCGTCGCGCACCGCGTGATCTTCATGGACCACGGCAGGATCGTCGAGGACGACAGCAAGGAAGCCTTCTTCGCGAACCCGCGTTCTGAGCGTGCGCAGCAGTTCCTCGCGAAGATCCTCCAGCACTGAGGTTTGGCGGCACGAGGCGGGGATTCGCCAGCCGCACTGAACTTGTGTAATGGTGCACGCCGTACGGCACTTAACGTCGCTCCCTCCCCTTCAAGGGGGTGGAGCAGGGGTTTCGCGGAGCGCAGCTCCGTGCCTGCGGAACGGCGGAGCGAAGCGGAGACTCCCGGGTTGGGGTGGGGATGGGTGGACTCCGCAGCGTCTGCAAGAAACCCATCCCCATCCTGTCCTTCCCCTTGAAGGGGAAGGAACCTGCTAATCGCGCCTTGCGAACTCCAACCACGATGAGGTTGTCGTGCCGGGCAATGGCATGTCTCATTGAGAGCCCGCCTCTACACTAGAATCCCCGCACCGCCCTTCAACCGTTATCGATGCCCCCGCGCCCACGTCTCCACGTCGCCGCCCGTCTCGCGCTGGTCGCCCTGTGCATGCTGCTGGCGGGCGTCGCCGTCCATCACTTCAGCGCCCGCGCCGGCCTCGCCGCGCTGCGTGCCGACACGCGCCACGACCTCGATCTGTTGGCGACAGCGGTCGACGGGTCCGTCACGCGCTACGAACATCTGCCCAGCGCGGTCGCGCTGAGCAGCGAGGTCCTCCACCTGCTGCGCGCAGCAGAGCTGGAGCGCGAAACGCTTCAGCCCGCCGCCAACCACTACCTCGAACGGCTGAACAGCTTCTTCGGCGGCCTGGCGATCTTCGTCCTCGATACCGAGGGCACGGTGGTCGCATCCAGCGACTGGATCTACTCCGACAACCTGCTCGGGCAGAACCAAAAGCTGCGCTCCTACTTCCAGGCCGCCGTGCGCGGCGCGCCGGACCGCTACTACGCCATCGACGAGACGCGCAACGAGGCCGGCTACTTCTTCGCTCACCCGATCCGCGACGAAGGCCAGGACTGGCGCGTCGTCGGCGTCGCGGTCGTCAAGATCGGCCTCGCCGATCTCGAGCGCCGCTGGATGCCGCGCAACGAGCCGGTGCTGCTGGCCGACGCCAACGGTGTCGTGATCGTCGCGTCGGTGCCGGACTGGAGATACACCGCGCTGCGGCCGCTGAGCGGCGAGGTCGCCGCCGAGATCGGTGCCACCCGCCGCTTCGCCGAGCACGTGATCCGGCCCTTTCCGGCCGCACTCGGCATGCCAAGCGCAGGCGAGTCGCTCCTCGTCTCGTTTCCAGAAGCGCCGACGCTCGCCGGCGAGCGCCGCCTGACGGCGCGCGATTTCCTCGTGGAGACGCGCCTGCTGCCGGGGACCGGCTGGCAGCTCATGACCTTCGCCGACTTGCGCGGGCGCCGCGCCGATGCCCTCACCGACGCCGCGCTCGGCGCCGCCGCGACGGGCTGCGTGCTGCTGCTTGGCCTCTTCCTGCAGCAGCGCCGGCGTACGCTGAAGAGCCGCGCCGAAGCGCAGGCCCTGCTGCAGAAGGCCAACGCCGAACTGGAGCAGAAGGTGAGCCTGCGCACCGCCGACCTCACCGCCGCGAACGAGCGCCTGCGCGCCGAGGTCGCCGAGCGCGAGCGCGCCGAACAGACGCTGCGCGCCGCGCAGGACGAACTCGTGCAGGCCGCCAAGCTCGCCGTGCTGGGCCAGCTCGCGACCGGCATCACGCACGAGCTCACCCAGCCGCTCGGCGCGCTGCGCACGCTGGGCGGCAACGCGATCGAGTTCATGCGCCGCGGCGACCAGGCGACCGCGCGGGGCAACCTCGAAATCATGGCGACGCTTGTTGACCGCATGGGCGAGATCATCGATCCGCTCAAGACCTACGCGCGCAAGTCACCCGCCCGTCCCGCGTCCGTCGATGTCGCGCATGCGCTGCGCAGCGCGCTGTTCCTGCTCGACCAGAAGCTGCGCCGCGCCGGCGTCGCCGTCGACAACCGCTGCGAGCCGGGCAGGGCGCTCGCGTGGTGCGACCAGAACCGCCTGGAGCAGGTGCTAGTGAACCTCATCGGCAACGCGGTCGACGCGATGAGCGACAGCCCCCTGCGCACGCTGCGCATCGAAGCCGACGCTGCGCCTTCCGGGAGGCTCCTCGTGCGCGTCATCGACAGCGGGCCCGGGCTGTCGGATGATGCACTCGCTCACATCTTCGAACCCTTCTTCACGACCAAGCCGGCCGGCGTGGGCCTCGGGCTGGGCCTCGCGATCTCGCAGGACATCGTCCGCGACTTCGGCGGCGACCTCTCGGCCGCGAACCACCCCGAAGGCGGCGCCGTCTTCACGCTCGACCTGCCGACGGCCGGAGAACACCAGGCATGACTCCCCCTCTCGCGTCCCAATCGAACCCGGTCGCCGATCTGAAGGTCCTCGTCGTCGAGGATGACCCCAACGTGCGACTCGGCTGCGTGCAGGCGATGCAGCTCGCCGGCATCCCGGTCGACGGCGTCGCCTCGGCCGAAGCAGGCCGCCGCATCGTTGGGCCGGACTTCCCCGGCGTCGTCGTCACCGACATGCGCCTGCCCGGCATCGATGGCCTGCAGTTCCTGCGCGAAGTCGTCGCACAGGACACCGCGCTGCCCGTCATCATGATCACCGGCCATGGCGACGTGACGCTCGCCGTCGAGGCGATGCGCAGCGGCGCCTACGACTTCATCCCCAAGCCCTTCTCTCCCGAGCACCTGGTCGAGGTCGTGCGCCGTGCGCTGGAAAAGCGTGCGCTGACGATGGAAGTCGAAAGCCTGCGCCGCCGTCTCGACCACCGCGACGCCATCGAGGCCCGCCTGATCGGTCGCTCGCCGCAGATGGAGACGGTGCGCCGCCTGCTGCTGGAACTCGCCGACACCAGCGTCGACGTGCTCATCGTCGGCGAGACCGGCACCGGCAAGGAAATGGTGGCGCGCTGCCTGCACGACCTCAGCAGCCGCAGCGCCGCGAACTACGTCGCGCTCAACTGCGGCGGCTTGCCGGACAACCTCATCGACAGCGAACTCTTCGGCCACGAGGCGGGCGCCTTCACCGGCGCGCAGAAGCGGCGCATCGGCAAGATCGAGCACGCCAACGGCGGCACGCTCTTCCTCGACGAAGTCGAGTCGATGCCGATGGCGGTGCAGATCAAGCTCCTGCGCGTGCTGCAGGAACGCATGGTCGAGCGCCTCGGCTCCAACGCGCTGATCCCGGTCGCCTGCCGTGTCGTCGCCGCGACCAAGGAAGACCTGCGCGAACTCGCCGACCGCCAGAAATTCCGCCCCGACCTGTACTACCGCCTCAACGTCGCCCGCGTCGAGTTGCCGCCGCTGCGCGAGCGCCGCGAGGACATCCCGCTGCTGCTTGAACACTTCATGCTGCACGCCGCGCAGGTGCATCAGCGCGCGATCCCGCAGATCGCCCGCGAGCAGCTGCAGCAGCTGATGGCCCACGACTGGCCGGGCAACGTGCGCGAGCTGCGCAACGCCGCCGAATGCCTCGTCCTCGGCCTGCGCCGCGACTTTGGCGCCGCGCCCACCCCCGACGCCCGCGGCGCCTCGCTCGCCGAAGCGGTCGAGAACTTCGAGCGCTCGCTGATCGCCGCCGAACTGCGTCGCCAGAACGGCAGCCTGTCGCGCACCAGCGAAACCCTGCAGGTTGCGAAGACCACGCTGCACGACAAGATCCGGAAATACGGCCTCGCCGGGTAGCCGGTCCGGGCCTGTGGGAGCTTCAGCCGCGAATGGGCGGTGCCACCTGCGGCAACGCCATTTCGCGGCTGAAGCTCCCACGTGGAGCTCCCTCTAAGACTGCGACGAGCCATGCGGCCATCGGCACCTGGATCGTTCAGCGGCTAGAATCGGCGGGTTCCCTTACCCTGAGGACAGCCCCATGACCATCCTGCGCGACAAGCTCTACATCGGCGGCCGCTGGGTCGCCCCGGCCGGCTCCGGCCTCATCGACGTCATCGATCCGAGCGACGCCTCGGTCTACGCTCGCATCCCCGAAGGTACTCCCGCCGATGCGGAAGCCGCCATCGCAGCAGCACATGCGGCCTTCGATGCATGGTCCCGCCTGCCGGCCGTCGAGCGCGCCGACTACGTCGAGCGTGTCGCGACCGGACTCGAGGCCCGCCGTGACGAGCTCGCCGCCGCGATCGCGCATGAAGTCGGCATGCCGCTGAAGATGGCTGGGCGCTTCCAGGTCGCCGGGCCGGTCGGCAGCTGGAAGCACTACGCGAAGCTCGCGCGCGAGTTCCAGTGGGAAGAGCGCGTCGGCAACTCGCTCGTCGTGCGCGAGCCGATCGGCGTCGTCGGCGCGATCACGCCGTGGAATTTCCCGCTCAACCAGATCTCGCTGAAGGTCGCGCCCGCGCTCGCCGCCGGCTGCACGGTCGTGCTGAAGCCCTCCGAGGTCGCGCCGATCAACGCCTTCATCCTCGCCGATATCATCGCCGAAGCGGGCCTGCCGGCGGGCGTGTTCAACCTCGTGACCGGCTACGGCCCGGTCGTCGGCGAAGTGCTCGCGTCCGATCCGCGCGTCGACATGGTGTCCTTCACCGGCTCGACGCGTGCCGGCCGCCGCGTCGCCGAACGCGCCGCGGCAACCGTCAAGAAGGTCGCGCTCGAACTCGGCGGCAAGTCCGCCGCCGTGATCCTCGATGACGCCGACCTTGCCGCCGCCGTGAAGGGCACGGTCTCGAACTGCCTGCTGAACTCGGGCCAGACCTGCTCAGCACACACCCGCATGCTCGTGCCGCGCGCGAAGCTGCAACAGGCCGCCGAACTCGCCGCCGCCGCGGCTTCTGCGTTCAAGGTTGGTCCGGCCTTCGCCGAGGACAGCAAGCTCGGCCCCCTCGTCTCCGACGTGCAGCGCGAGCGCGTGGTCGGCTACATCCGCCGCGGCGTCGAAGAAGGCGCGAAGCTCGTCGCCGGCGGCCCGGACGCAGCACCCGCCGGGAACGGCTTCTTCGTCGCCCCAACGGTGCTCGTCGTCGAGGACCGCAAGGCCACCGTCGCGCAGGAGGAGATCTTCGGACCCGTGCTAGTGATCCTGCCCCATGACGGCGACGAGGATGCGATCGCGCTTGCGAACGACTCCATCTACGGTCTGGGCGGAGGCGTGTGGGCGGGCAGCGAAGAACATGCACTCGCCGTCGCGCGGCGCATTCGCAGCGGCCAGATCGACATCAACGGCGCGCCCTGGAATCCCCGTGCGCCCTTCGGCGGCTTCCGCCAGTCCGGCCTCGGGCGCGAGAACGGCGTCTACGGGCTTGAGGAGTTCCTCGAATACAAGTCCATCCAGCTGCCGCAGAAGGCCTGACGCGCGCCGCTCTCAGTAGCCGCCGCGTCCGGGAGTCGGGGCGCGGCGGGCGCGGAAGTCGGGCGTCAGCCCTATCGTGGCGGCGACATCCGCCGCGCCCGTCGCCGGCACCGCAAGCTGCCGGGCGGTTGCCTGCTCGCTGCCTTCCAACCGGGGATGCCAGACGCGCAAGCTGTAGTCCCCTCCCGGTAGTCCGCCGAGCGTCGCCTTGCCGTCGGCGCCCGTCTTCGCGAAATGGGGACTTTCGGACACGTAGATGTAGCCGACCATCCAGTCGTGGATGTTGCATCCGAGGATCACGACACCGGGCTTGTCGAAGAGCACGGGCGATGCGGATGTGCCGCTGTAGAGCGGCAGTTCGAACGCCTTCGCGGGCGAGAACGAATAGACGTGATGCCGGATGTTGTCGTTGTTCGGGAAGGTGACCCGCGTGCCGACCTGAATGGGCAGCACGTACGGGACGAATTCCTTGTTGCGCTGGTCTTCTTCCGCAGTGCCGGGCAGGATGGCTGCTCCCGCCGCTCCGCCGGCCGGCACCGCGACCACGACCGCGTCGGCAACGGGCTTGCCATCGCGGTCGTGCACCGCGGCACGGATATCCCCGGCCACCGCGGACGCCGCCGGCAGCGCCAGCGCGCACGCCATCAGGACGCCGCAGGCCGCGTGCGTCGCAAGGTGGCCGCGGACTCGGGCAGGAATGCCGGATCGTGTCTTCATCGCCATCAGAACCCGTAAAGGTAGGTCGCGCGGAACAGGTTTCCGCTGTATTCGATGCCGCCGTCGGCGCGACTGTCGCGGTATTCGTAGCCCAGGCTGACCGAGCCCTGGCGGCCCACCTCGCGGCTCAGGCCGATGCTGAACACCTGCGTGCGTGCCGGCATCGTATATGCATAGGTATTGTCGCCGAACACCGGGTCGGGCGCGATCGCGCTCGACGCCAGGAAAATCGGCAGGTTGCGCTGCGTCGTCGACACGATGTCGCCACGATGCCAGGCGTAGCCGACCGACACGAGATAGCGTGGCGCGTACGCAAAGTCGGCGCCGATCCCCGCGCTGCGGCTGCTCAAATCGAAGACGTTGGCGCGGATGAAGGGCACCACGCGCGCGGGCACGTCGTCCGATTCGCGCCGCTCCGTGCGCACGAACGCCCGCAGCGCGAGGCGATCCGACACGCGCTTGCTCGCCTCGGCTTCGGCCGCATACAGCCATCCGTCCCGCAGGCGGTTGTCGTACTCCAGCCGCGCCGCCGAGCCGGTCAGCGCGAACTGCGGCACATAGGGGCCCAGTCCGAACCGGTGGCGGTAGCCCAACGCGAGGCCGGCATTGATGTTGTCGAGGCCGTCGTAGTGACGATACTTCGTGCCCGCCAGTGTGCCCTTCAACGACAGGCTGTCGTGGTCGGTGAGCTGGAAGCGCGGACCGCCCGAGGTCGAAAGCGAGAGCGACAGGTCGCCCTTGATGTCCCGCCCGAGCTGCGCACGCGTGAGGTTGTCGTCATACACCAGCTCGACGCCGACCTCGTCGAGCGCTGCCGCCGACGCCTGGACTGCGCACAGGACCACTGCGAGGCAGGCAAGCCTCCCATCGATCTTCATGTCATGTCTCCTTCGTCGTCATGCTGCGCTGCACCCCAGCGCCAGCGAGCCAGGGTTCGAGCGACTCGGCCGGCAGCGGCTTGCAGATATGATAGCCCTGCAGGTAATCGCAACCCATTTTGTACAGCAAGCCGCGCACCTCCTCCGTCTCTACGCCCTCGGCAACGACGCTCAGCCCCATGTTGTGGGCGAGGTCGATCACCGAGCGCACGATCGTCATGTCGTCCGGATCGCTCGCCATGTCCATGACGAAGCTCTTGTCGATCTTCAGCTCGGCCACCGGCAGTCGTTTCAATTGCGAGAGGGAGGAATAGCCCGTGCCGAAGTCGTCGATCGACATTCTGAATCCCATTTCGTGCAAGCGCGTCACGGTCTCGAGCGCGCGTACCGGGTCATCGACGATCGCGCTTTCGGTGATTTCCAGCAGGAACCATTGAGGTGCCGCCCCATGGCGCGCCAGCAGCTCGCCGAAACGCTGCGGCAGCTCGCGGCCGAGCAGGTCGCGCGCCGAAAGGTTGATCGAAACATCGATCGCCAGCCCCGCCGATCGCCAGCGCGCGCATTGCTCGAAGGCGCGATCGGTGACCCACTGGGTGATCTCGCGGATACTGCCGGTCTGTTCCGCGAAGGGGATGAACTGGTCGGGCGGCACGAAACCGCGCACCGGGTGCTGCCAGCGCACCAGCGCCTCCACGCCGGTGATTGCTTCGCCGGCGAGATCGAGGCGCGGCTGGTAATACAGCACGAACTGGTTTTCCTCGACAGCCTGGCGCAACTCCCCGGTGAGCGATAGCCGGCCCTGGTTAATCGCTTCCGCGTCGAAGCCGACGTCGTAGACCGCGCAGCCCATGCGCTTGCGCTTCGCCACATACATCGCCGCATCGGCCCGGCTCATCAGCACCACGGGGTCGTCGCCATGTTCGGGGAAGGTCGCGATACCGATGCTGCCGCCCACATCGAGCTGCCGGCCCTCCACCACGACCGGGGCCTCGAAGGCCTGAAGGATCCGCCGCGCCGTTGCCTCCGCCATCGCCTCGCTGGCGGTCGGCAGCAACACGGCGAACTCGTCGCCGCCCAGGCGGGCGGGCGTATCCGAAGCACGCACGAGAACCGTGCGCAGGCGCTCGGCGACTTCACACAGCAGACGATCGCCGACGTGATGGCCCAGCGTGTCGTTCACCTCCTTGAACCGGTTCAGGTCGATGAGCAGCACGCTCACCGGTTGCCCGAGCCGGCGGGCGAGGCCGATCGCCTGCTGCAGACGCTCATTGAACAGCGCGCGGTTGGGCAGGCCGGTCAGCGCATCCTGCAGGGCCATCGACTTGATCTGCTGCTCGCGTGCAGCAATCGCAAGGCGCATGCGGTTGAAGCTCGCGGCCAGCTCGCCCAGCTCGTCGGAGCGGGTCGCCGGCGGCCCCTGGTCGTATTCGCCGCGTTCCATCCGGCGAGCGAATTCGGCCAGCGCCGACACCGGCCGCGAAATGCTGCGCGCAATCAGCAGGCTGCCCGCCACCGTCGCGCACAAGCTGAAGGCTGCGAGCGCAATCAGGACCACGCGCAGCCCGTCGAAGCGCGCGATCGCGTCGCGCAATGAGCGCTGCAGGACGGCAACGACGGCGGCGTCCGCCTCGCGGCCGAGGACCGAACCCGACAGCAGGAATTCGGCGCCGAGGAGGTCGGGAGCAATCGGCGGAGCGGCGGTTCCGGCCGGGCGCCCCAAGGCTTCGAGGAGAGCGCTGGACGCCTGCGACGGAAGGGTCGTCGCGGCAACACTCCACCCGCGCTCGCGCGCCCAGGTCGCGAAAGAGACGTCCAGCCCCGTGAGCAGGCCGAGATCCTGAGCGAGCTTGTTGTCGACGCTGAATGCCACCATCACCCACGCGACCGGAACAGGCGCCAGCACCGGCACGACGACGAGCTGGAAGGGCACGTCCCCGATCAGCGCGATCGTGGATGCAGCCCCCCTGCGTTCGGCATCCGCGACCAGGTGCGGAAACGGAAACAGCTGCCGTTCTGCGACACTCCCCTGTGCCGTGGTTTCCCCAATCACTCGACGGTCGAGTCCGATCAGCATCATTTTCGCAGCGCCAATGCGCGCGCCGTGATTGTTCAGTGCCGACACGATGGTCGCATGGTCGCTGCTCATCAGCGCCTGACGCAGACCGAAGTCCGAGGCCAGCACGCTCGCGGCCGTCGTCAACTGCTGGGTGCGATCCTCCATCACCCGCACGAAGATCCGCCGTCCGATATCGACTTCCTTGCGCACCGATTCCCGCGCGTTCTCCGACACTGCCCAATTCAGCGCAAGCAGGGTCACGAGCTGGATCGCCACCAGTAGCAACGCGACGAAGACAATGACCTGATGCGCGACAAAGCGCGTCATGCTCACGCGGCCGGCGAACAGCCCGCGAACAGCCTTCCGCGCAGCGCATAGGAGGTGGGCGAGGCGCTGGGCGATGCACGACGGAGAGGAGCAGGGCAGGTGTGCAGCCATGAGAGTCAGCCGCCCCTTCCGCTCAGGAGCGGCGGCGCGGCGCGCTCGGCGACGGCGTTCGATGACATGTGCTGGCGCTCGTCCTGGGGGGGCGCGGCCTGTGAAAGCCGAAGGAATGGGTGCGGGCGTCTCCGGCAGTTCAGCTACCGCGAACGCACCGCATCCGCTTCTCCCGTGTGCCTGGGAGTGCTGATCGGTTACCGATTCTTACGGCAAGGATACGAGAGATCTTTGACTTCTATCAATGCGGGCTGTTACGTACTTGTGCGGGCCGTTCGCGAGTCCCGCGGCGGGAAATTGTTCGACGGGCGTGTTCCGGCTACACCCAGCCCAGCGCGCCGACAGTCGCACCGACGACGATCATCCAGATCGGCGCAAGCCGCGTCTTGAGCGTTACCGCCATCGTCGCCACGATCAGCGCCAGCGCCCCGAGCCGGTGTTCCGGGGCCGTGATGAAGGGCAGGCTCAGCAGCCACCCGGTGGCGAACACCAGCCCGACCGACACCGGGGCCAGCCCCGCAGTGAAGGCGCGCACGGCCGGAGCATCGCGGCGCTGTGCCCCCCAGCGGCTGACGCCCAGCGACAGCAGGGTGGACGGCAGCAGGATGCCGATCAGGGCAGCGGCGGCGCCGAGCACGCCCGCCACCTGGAAGCCCAGCACCGGCACGAACAGCACGTTCGGTCCCGGCGCCGCCTGCGCCAGCGCGATCGCAGTCGTGAATTCGGCGTCGTCTAGCCAGCCGCGGTCGGCCACGAGGAAGCGATGCATCTCGGGCGCCGTCGACATCGCGCCGCCGATCGACAGCAGCGACAGCATCAGGAAGCGCAGGAAGAGGTCCAGGAGGTCGCCCGGCGGAAGGTTCGTCATTGGCGGGCCCCTTCCTCGCGCGCGATGCACCAGCGTGCGACGCACCACCCGGTCGCGCCCAGTCCGAGCACCACCCACGCGAGCGGCGCGCGGAACACCGTTACCGCAACCAGCGTCGTCACCCCGAGCAGCGCACACAGCCAGGGGCCAAGCGCATTGCGGCGCAATGTGCCGAGCATCTTCAGCGCCATCGCGAGAATCAACCCGGCCGCGACGGCCCCCATCCCGCGCAGGGCGCCTGCCACGGCCGGGAAGCTCGCGAGCTCGTTGTAGCTCGCGGCCAGCGCGATCACCAGCACCAGCGGCGCGAACAGCATCCCGCTGATCGCGGCGAACGCGCCGCGCCAGCCGAAGAAGCGGTCGCCGAGCATGAGCGACAGATTGACGACGTTGGGGCCGGGCAGCAGTTGCGCCACCGAATAGGCATCGACGAACTCCTCCCGCGTCATCCAGCGCCGGCGGTCGACGAGCTCGCGCTGCGCGACGGCGAGCACGCCGCCGAAGCCCTGCAGTGCAAGCACGGTGAAGGCGACGAACAGATGGAGCGGCGAGCGCGGGCGGGGGTGGTCTGGCGCGGCGGATGTCACGGTGTTTGTTCTTGCTGTGGGCGCGGGCCGGAGATCGGCCGCGGTCGAACGCGAGAGCTTAGCGCAAAGGGGCAAATCCGGAGCGCTCTCCGGTAGCGACCTGCCCTCCATATATGTTTGCGCCGTCACGGCCGGGATATTTTTTCCGATTCCGTAGTCAACTTCATTGCCGGTGCCGTGGGGCCAAGGTTGCATGTCGTGCACGTCGCAGTCGCGAGAGCAGCCGGGAACATGCAGACGCGGCATGGTCCGCCTGCCGAAGCGGTTCTCCCCACGCGGCTCCGGCGACCGTCTCCCTCGGTTCCGCCGAACCAGGCGGCGGCGTCAAGCACAACAAATTTCCCGCGATGACCTGCGCACCACCCGCTTCCGCGTCCAGTCTGCGCATCCCGGCGTCGAACCCGCTAGTCCGCGCAGGACTAGCCCTGGTCCTCTCGTGGGCTGCGGCGCTCGCCGCACAGGCGCCTGGCGTGCAGGCGAGCGTTGACGCCGACGGCGTGCAGCGCGTGGCCATCGTCGGCGGCAGCTATTTCTTCAAGCCCGCGCGGGTGACCGCCAAGGCCGGGCAGCCACTGGATCTGACGGTCAGAATGGAAGAGGGGATCGTCCCCCATCGCTTCGTCCTCGAAGATCCTGTCGGCAAGCCGGTCGCCGACATCGAGCTTGCTGCGGCACCCAAGACCTTGCGGCTCGTGCTTGCGCCGGGCGATTATCCTTTCACCTGCCCGAACCGTCTGCTCATGTTCAAGAGCCACCGCGAGCGTGGCATGTCGGGAATGCTCGAGATCCGCGAGTAAATCACGCATCGAAGCGGAAACCCGTCTTTGGTCGCGTCCTCTAAGTATGGTGGGAAGAACAGATCCGAAAGACGAGCCTGGAGCCCCCTGTCATGCGTACCGTCCTACCGTTGGTGCTCGCCGCCTTGCTCGCGTCCTGCGCCACGCCCGCCGAGCGTGCCGCACAGGTCGAGCGCGAAGTCGAACAGATGATCACCGTCTACGGCCCGGCTTGCGAAAAACTCGGCTACAAGGACGACACCGACCAGTGGCGTGACTGCATCCTGCGGCTCAACGCGCAGGAGCGCTACGACCGCTACAGCCGGATGCCGACCTCGACCAGCTGCGTCGGGCATCGCGGCTTCTTCCACTGCACCACCTTCTGAAGCGCTCATGCGCGAGCCCTGCGTGCCCGATTGCATGGAGATGATCGCCGCCATCCGCTCCTCGCAGGGCGAGGGGCGCCTGCACCGAGGGGGCGACACGTGCGTTGGCTGATGCTCGCTCTTGCCCTGGGCGCCACCGGCCCCGCCGCGGCGGACCTGTTGCACGACGCCCAGGCACGCTTCCGCACACTCGAAAGCTACCGCGTCACGCTGCGCTCCCGGGCTGCCGACGGCCAGCCGCAAGTGATCGTCTACGCCTACCGCAAACCCGGCTGGATACGCATGGACTTCGTCGAACCTCATCGCGGCGCGGTCATCATCTACGACCCCGCCACCCGCCGCGTACACCTGTGGCCATTCGGCAAGGACCACTTCCCGCGCCTCAACCTCGCCCCCGACAATCCGCTCATCCGCAGCGCCGGAGGCCACAGCGTCGATCACTCCGACGTCGGTGCGCTGCTCGCGAAGCTCATCGAATTGCGCGCCCAAGGCACCATGACCGACCCCGCCGATGCCGCCATCGCAGAGCGCCCCGCGCGTTATGTTGAAATCACCGGCGCCTCCGCCGCCAAGGTCGACGGCGTGCATCGTTACCGCCTATGGTTCGAGCAGGACTCCCTGTTCCCGCTCAAGGTCCAAAGCTACGATACGGCGCTCGAGCTCATCGAAACCGTCGACATGAGCGACGCCGAACTCGACCCCGTCTTCCCCGAGCATTTCTTCACCCCATGAATGGGAGGAAGCATGCGATCCGCGGCCACCAACCAATACCACCTCACCACCCTCTGGCGGCTGGGGGCTCCCGTCGAGACTGTCTGGGACGTCATCACACACCCCGAACACTGGCCGGATTGGTGGGCCGGCGCCGAATCGGTCGTTTCCCTCGAAGACGGTGACGCCGACGGTGTCGGCGCCCGCCAGCAATACATCTGGAAGGGGCGCCTGCCATATCGCCTGCGCTTCATCAGTTGCGTCACCCGCGTCGAGCGCCATCGCCTGCTCGAAGCGAAAGTCGCTGGCGAAGTCGAAGGCATTGGCCGCTGGCACTTCGTCTTTCAGGACGGGGCCACGACCCTGCGTTACGAATGGCTCGTTCGGACCAATCCGCTCTGGATGAACGTCCTTGCCCCGCTCGCGCGGCCGGTGTTCCGCTGGAACCACAACGCCCTCATGCGCGCGGGCGGCATCGGCCTCGCCCGCCACCTCGGCGCACCACTTCATCGGCACGAGAGCCGGTCCGCATGATCCTCCACCATCCGCTCGCCGCCGCCGTCTGCGCCGGCTTCATCGCCGGCACTGTCGCCACCTTCGCCCAGATGCTGCTGTGGTGGATAGAAGGAACCCCCGTCATCGCCACCCTGCTGCGCGACGCTCGCCTGACCGCCGCCGTCGTCATGGGCCCGGGCGTGCTCCATCACGCCCCCGGTTGGCGCTGGGACGTCCTTATATGGGCCACTGCCATCCACTTCACCCTGTCGGTCATCTACGCACTGATAGCGTGGCCCGTCGCCCGCGCCATGACCCTCTCCGCCGCGATCGGCCTCGGCGCCCTCTATGGTGCAGCGATCTACGTGATCAACCTCCATGGCTTCACCCACGTCTTTCCCTGGTTCGACGTCTCACGCGGCTGGGTGACCACTCTTGCCCACCTCGTATTCGGCGCCTCGCTGTTCGCAGGCTGCGCCGTCCTCGCCCACCGGCTGCGTCACCCGCGCCGACTTGGACGGCCGGGCCGTTAGCACGCGAATCCGGCAGCACGGAAATTCGCCAAGTAATCTTTTTCAGATCCCCCGCAAAAAGCGCTTGACGGTTCAATTGAGGTCTATATAATTCGCGCCTCTTCAGCGCTGCAGCGGTTTGTGCGGTGGCGGTGGGGGCAGGAAAGAGAGGTTGGTGCGGTGGCGGTGTAAAAAATAAATCGCTGCGGTGCTTGACGAAGTGAAGTAAGTTTGTCAGAATCTCTTTCTCGCTGCTTCGGCGGCGGTTCTTTAAAAAATTGGACAACCGATAAGTGTGAGTGCTTGGTTGGCGCGACCGAGACTGCTTCGGCAGTTTTAATGTTGCAAAGATTGAGTGCTCAACTGTAAGTCAGTAATGATTTCTTTGAGTGCTTTGTTGGATTGAACTTAAGAGTTTGATCCTGGCTCAGATTGAACGCTGGCGGCATGCTTTACACATGCAAGTCGAACGGCAGCGGGGGCTTCGGCCTGCCGGCGAGTGGCGAACGGGTGAGTAATGCATCGGAACGTACCCAGTCATGGGGGATAACTACGCGAAAGCGTAGCTAATACCGCATACGCCCTGAGGGGGAAAGCGGGGGATCGCAAGACCTCGCGTGATTGGAGCGGCCGATGTCGGATTAGCTAGTTGGTGGGGTAAAGGCCTACCAAGGCGACGATCCGTAGCGGGTCTGAGAGGATGATCCGCCACACTGGGACTGAGACACGGCCCAGACTCCTACGGGAGGCAGCAGTGGGGAATTTTGGACAATGGGGGCAACCCTGATCCAGCCATGCCGCGTGAGTGAAGAAGGCCTTCGGGTTGTAAAGCTCTTTCAGACGGAAAGAAAACGCTTCCCCTAATACGGGAGGTGGATGACGGTACTGTCAGAAGAAGCACCGGCTAACTACGTGCCAGCAGCCGCGGTAATACGTAGGGTGCGAGCGTTAATCGGAATTACTGGGCGTAAAGCGTGCGCAGGCGGTTGTGTAAGACAGGTGTGAAATCCCCGGGCTTAACCTGGGAACTGCGCTTGTGACTGCACGGCTAGAGTACGGCAGAGGGGGGTGGAATTCCACGTGTAGCAGTGAAATGCGTAGATATGTGGAGGAACACCGATGGCGAAGGCAGCCCCCTGGGCCGATACTGACGCTCATGCACGAAAGCGTGGGGAGCAAACAGGATTAGATACCCTGGTAGTCCACGCCCTAAACGATGTCGACTAGTCGTTCGGAGAGGTAACTCACTGAGTGACGCAGCTAACGCGTGAAGTCGACCGCCTGGGGAGTACGGCCGCAAGGTTAAAACTCAAAGGAATTGACGGGGACCCGCACAAGCGGTGGATGATGTGGATTAATTCGATGCAACGCGAAAAACCTTACCTACCCTTGACATGCCTGGAATCCTTGAGAGATCAGGGAGTGCCTTCGGGAGCCAGGACACAGGTGCTGCATGGCTGTCGTCAGCTCGTGTCGTGAGATGTTGGGTTAAGTCCCGCAACGAGCGCAACCCTTGTCGCTAATTGCCATCATTTGGTTGGGCACTTTAGCGAGACTGCCGGTGACAAACCGGAGGAAGGTGGGGATGACGTCAAGTCCTCATGGCCCTTATGGGTAGGGCTTCACACGTCATACAATGGTCGGTACAGAGGGCTGCCAAAGCGCGAGCTGGAGCCAATCCCTTAAAGCCGATCGTAGTCCGGATCGTAGTCTGCAACTCGACTACGTGAAGTCGGAATCGCTAGTAATCGCAGATCAGCATGCTGCGGTGAATACGTTCCCGGGTCTTGTACACACCGCCCGTCACACCATGGGAGTGGGTTTCACCAGAAGTAGGTAGCTTAACCTTCGGGAGGGCGCTTACCACGGTGAGATTCATGACTGGGGTGAAGTCGTAACAAGGTAGCCGTATCGGAAGGTGCGGCTGGATCACCTCCTTTCAAGAGACAGGTCCGCTGTCCGAGTACTCACAACTTATCGGTTGTTCAGGCAAGAGCCTCGAGATGGACGAGAGGGTCTGTAGCTCAGCTGGTTAGAGCACCGTCTTGATAAGGCGGGGGTCGTTGGTTCGAACCCAACCAGACCCACCACCGCATCATGAGGGGGATTAGCTCAGCTGGGAGAGCACCTGCTTTGCAAGCAGGGGGTCGTCGGTTCGATCCCGTCATCCTCCACCACACGTTCCGGTGGGCTCGAGAGTAGGGCTAAGCCGTGCGCACGGATGGTGTGCAGGGCTTAGGCCTAGTGCCAGTGTTCTTTAACAAAGTGGAAGAAGTAAAGTGTGCGATCTTCGTTGCGCTGTGTCAGCGGCGCGTGAAGACGAAGATCGAACATGGGTTGTGTGATTGCATTGCAATCGTCTGCGCTTTGAACCAGCAGCAGGCGGTTGCGCACAAGCGTGAGTTCGCCTATGACTGGGTCCCTGGCGACAGGGTCCAGGGTTATAGGATCAAGCGACTAAGTGCATGTGGTGGATGCCTTGGCGATCACAGGCGATGAAGGACGTGCAAGCCTGCGAAAAGCGGGGGGGAGCTGGCAATGGAGCTTTGATCCCCCGATGTCCGAATGGGGAAACCCACTCCTTATGGAGTATCCCTGGCTGAATACATAGGCCAGAGGAGGCGAACGCGGCGAACTGAAACATCTAAGTAGCCGCAGGAACAGAAATCAACCGAGATTCCCCAAGTAGTGGCGAGCGAACGGGGAGTAGCCTGCACGACTAAACCATTTACTTAGCAGAACGGTCTGGAAAGTCCGACGATACAGGGTGATAGTCCCGTATGCGAAAAGTAGGTGGCGGGTCTGAGCGTGCGACAAGTAGGGCGGGACACGAGAAATCCTGTCTGAAGATGGGGGGACCATCCTCCAAGGCTAAATACTCGTGATCGACCGATAGTGAACCAGTACCGTGAGGGAAAGGCGAAAAGAACCCCGGGAGGGGAGTGAAATAGATCCTGAAACCGCATGCATACAAACAGTGGGAGCCTCCTTGTGGGGTGACTGCGTACCTTTTGTATAATGGGTCAGCGACTTACGTTCAGTAGCGAGCTTAACCGAATAGGGGAGGCGTAGGGAAACCGAGTCTGATAAGGGCGACATAGTTGCTGGGCGTAGACCCGAAACCGGATGATCTATCCATGGCCAGGATGAAGGTGCCGTAACAGGTACTGGAGGTCCGAACCCACTAATGTTGAAAAATTAGGGGATGAGCTGTGGATAGGGGTGAAAGGCTAAACAAATCCGGAAATAGCTGGTTCTCCCCGAAAACTATTTAGGTAGTGCGTCGTACGGACACTTGCGGGGGTAGAGCACTGTAATCGTTGGGGGGGTCACTGCGATCTACCCCGCGATAGCAAACTCCGAATACCGCAAAGTGATATACGGCAGACAGTCCTGGGGTGCTAACGTCCTGGGACAAGAGGGAAACAACCCAGACCGCCAGCTAAGGTCCCAAATACATGGCTAAGTGGGAAACGAAGTGGGAAGGCATAGACAGCTAGGAGGTTGGCTTAGAAGCAGCCACCCTTTAAAGAAAGCGTAATAGCTCACTAGTCGAGTCGTCCTGCGCGGAAGATGTAACGGGGCTCAAGCCATGAACCGAAGCTGCGGATCTCGAAAGAGATGGTAGGGGAGCGTTCCGTAAGCCTGCGAAGGTGTCTCGAGAGGGATGCTGGAGGTATCGGAAGTGCGAATGCTGACATGAGTAGCGATAAAGGGTGTGAAAAGCACCCTCGCCGAAAGCCCAAGGTTTCCTGCGCAACGTTCATCGACGCAGGGTGAGTCGGCCCCTAAGGCGAGGCAGAAATGCGTAGTCGATGGGAAACGGGTCAATATTCCCGTACCGGTTTTAGATGCGATGGGGGGACGGAGAAGGTTAGGTCAGCCGGGTGTTGGACGTCCCGGTTTAAGCGTGTAGGCGTGCCCCGTAGGCAAATCCGCGGGGCTGAGCCAAGGCGTGATGACGAGGGCTCTTTGAGCCCGAAGTGATTGATACCATGCTTCCAGGAAAAGCCTCTAAGCTTCAGTCTAAAATCGACCGTACCGCAAACCGACACAGGTGGGCAGGAAGAAAATTCTAAGGCGCTTGAGAGAACTCAGGAGAAGGAACTCGGCAAATTGATACCGTAACTTCGGGAGAAGGTATGCCCCACTAGCTTGTAGGAGTACATCCGAAGGGCGAAGGGGCCGCAGAGAATCGGTGGCTGCGACTGTTTATTAAAAACACAGCACTCTGCAAACACGAAAGTGGACGTATAGGGTGTGACGCCTGCCCGGTGCCGGAAGGTTAAGTGATGGGGTGCAAGCTCTTGATCGAAGCCCCGGTAAACGGCGGCCGTAACTATAACGGTCCTAAGGTAGCGAAATTCCTTGTCGGGTAAGTTCCGACCTGCACGAATGGCGTAACGATGGCCACACTGTCTCCTCCTGAGACTCAGCGAAGTTGAAATGTTTGTGAAGATGCAATCTACCCGCGGCTAGACGGAAAGACCCCATGAACCTTTACTGTAGCTTTGCATTGGACTTTGACGGGACTTGTGTAGGATAGGTGGGAGGCTTTGAAGCGGTGACGCCAGTTGCCGTGGAGCCAACCTTGAAATACCACCCTGGTGTCGTTGAGGTTCTAACCTGGGCCCGTGAATCCGGGTCGGGGACCGTGCATGGCAGGCAGTTTGACTGGGGCGGTCTCCTCCTAAAAGGTAACGGAGGAGTACGAAGGTCGCCTAGGTACGGTCGGACATCGTACTGATAGTGCAATGGCAAAAGGCGGCTTGACTGCGAGACCGACAAGTCGAGCAGGTGCGAAAGCAGGTCATAGTGATCCGGTGGTTCTGTATGGAAGGGCCATCGCTCAACGGATAAAAGGTACTCTGGGGATAACAGGCTGATTCCGCCCAAGAGTTCACATCGACGGCGGAGTTTGGCACCTCGATGTCGGCTCATCACATCCTGGGGCTGTAGCCGGTCCCAAGGGTATGGCTGTTCGCCATTTAAAGTGGTACGTGAGCTGGGTTTAAAACGTCGTGAGACAGTTTGGTCCCTATCTGCCGTGGGCGCTGGAAGTTTGAGAGGACCTGCTCCTAGTACGAGAGGACCGGAGTGGACGTACCCCTGGTGTACCGGTTGTGACGCCAGTCGCATCGCCGGGTAGCTAAGTACGGAAGAGATAACCGCTGAAAGCATCTAAGCGGGAAACTCGCCTCAAGATGAGACTTCCCCGGGGCCTCGAGCCCCCTGAAGGGTCGTTGAAGACCACAACGTTGATAGGTCGGGTGTGGAAGCGCAGTAATGCGTTAAGCTAACCGATACTAATTGCCCGTGAGGCTTGATCCTATAACCCTGGATCACAGCGAACGACACGCTAAACAATCACACCCCCACACACTTCACTTCTCCCCCTTTGTCACCCCTTACAGTCTGACGACCATAGCGTCCCGGAACCACTCCTTCCCATCCCGAACAGGACAGTGAAACAGGACCGCGCCGATGATAGTGCTCTTCGTGAGTGCGAAAGTAGGTCATCGTCAGACTACCCATACCAAAAACCCGCTGACCTCACGTCAGCGGGTTTTTTGCGTTAACGACGTGGCGGACGCTAGTGTGTTTGTTCGTTCTGCTACGATTTTGGCGGTGCCACGACCGGCAGCGGGCACTCGCATCAGTTTTCAGTCATCAGGTGTCAGTCAATGGCTCTCACGGATCAGGCGCAAGCTTTGCTGGACATGGTGTATCGGGTCGGAGCTCCCCGGTTTCATGAATTAACGGTAGAGCAGGCGCGACATTCGTTTGAAAAGCTGCAATTCGTGTTCGGTGGCGAGCCCGAGGCGGTCGCGTCGACGCTGGATCTACCAATGTCGCGACCTGACGGCAGTGTCCTTATCGCCCGTCTTTATCGACCGCTTGAGGCCGGCCCGACCGACGTGTTACCGCTCCTGATCTATTACCATGGCGGTGGGTGGTGCGTCGGTAGCGTGCAAAGCCATGATTCATTGTGCAGGCGTATAGCGAATAGGGCGGGATGTGCCGTCCTGTCCGTGGATTACAGGCTTGCGCCGGAGCATCCTTTTCCGGCTGCGATGGAGGACACCCTGTTTGCTGTCGAATGGGCGCAGGCCAACGCAGATGCACTTGCCCTGGATCCGGGGCGGTTCGGATTGGGCGGGGACAGTGCGGGGGGAAATCTTTCCTTGGTAGCGGCGCTGATGCTCCGCGATATGCGCCCAGGGGCGCTGCGCTGCCTGTGCCTGATCTATCCTTGTACCGAAATTGAAAGCAGCCGCCCTTCGAGGGAGTCCTACGCGTCGGGGTATTTCCTGGATCGGGAAAGCCTGAGCTGGTTTTTCGAGCGTTATCTCCCGGACGGAGGGGCGCATGATTGGCGAGTGTCGCCCATGCAGGCCGCTTCTCTTGCGGGGCTCCCGCCTACGATCGTCGTGACGGCTGAGTGCGATCCGCTCCGAGATGATGGCATTGCAATGGTCGAGCGTGCGAGGTCGGAGGGGGTTGCGGCTCATCATATTGATGTTCCGGGCATGGTGCACGGCTTTGTTACCCTGGGGAAATGGTTTCCGGAGGCGAATGAGGTGGTTGACCGGATCTCGCTGCAGCTTCGCAGCTACTTTCGGAAGATAGCCGTCTCCGACTAGCGTCGTGGTCCTTGCTGCCGCAGGGCCCCCGGTCCGCGCTGTGGGGAGTTCGGAGCGATGTGACCTGTTTAACAACGGCGAAAAGCATAAAGCACTAGAGTCTTCCTTACGTACCACGGGTTGGGTGGCGGTCTGTCGCGCCGTGTGATCGCGCATGCGTGACGGGCTTCCGTGCGGCGGGGGAGCTGCGATGTTCAAGGTGTTCAAGCAATATGTGCCGTCGCACGCGTTGCAGCAGATCGCGTTTGACGCGTCGATCTTGTTCCTCCTCGTTCTGGTTGTGACCGCGCTTCCGGCGCGCGGCACGCCAGTCGAGTGGCGGGTGGTCGTTCCATCGGCCATGCTCTTCGCCGTGCTGATGATCCTGCTCAATGGGGCATTGGGGCTTTACCGTGCGAGAGCGTTGGATGCGGCCGGCCCGAGTACTGTCTCCCGCATTCTGGTGTCGGTCGTGGTCAGTGTCATCGTGGCATTTGCCGTGTTCGCCATTTTGCCTTGGGGGTATTTCCAGTCGGAGGCGGCGCAGGTTTCCATCGTTCTGCTGTTGGGCGGGCTGCTTGTCATGAGGGGTTTGGCGAACCGACGGGGTGCCGCATCGGCGTTTGATCCGCGGGTCCTGATTATTGGTACCGGCGCTGAAGCCGAGGCAGTTGCGAGTTCTCTGGAGGCTCGAGGGGTTGGAGGGGATCTCGTCGGTTTCTACCGGTCGGTGGGTGAGGAAATGCCTGTCGTGGATCCCGGACGGATTCTTGCGGAAGACGGCAACCTACTTGAAACGGTCAGACGGCTCCATGTCAGCGAAGTGATCGTGGCGGTTCGTGAGCGCAGAGGAGGGGTTCTTCCAATACGGGAGCTGCTCGACTGCAAGCTCAGGGGCGTCAAGGTTCTCGACCTGTCCTCATTCTTCGAGCGCACCCATGGACAGGTGCCCATCGGTTCGCTGAAGGCGAGCTGGCTCATCTACGGTGAAGGCTTTCATCAGGGGGTGGCGCGAAGGACCATCAAGCGGTGTTTTGATCTGTTTGCATGCGCGATCCTGTTGATTCTTGCACTACCCGTCATGCTGGTTACGGCGTGTCTCATCCTGCTGGAGGACGGCGGCCCGGTGTTGTACCGGCAGGAGCGGGTGGGGCGGCGTGGGCGAATATTCAGAGTGATCAAGTTCCGAAGCATGAGGCACGACGCCGAAGGCGATGGGACGCCGCGGTGGGCGCAGTCGGACGATGACAGGGTCACGCGTGTCGGTCATGTCATCCGGCGTTTTCGCATCGACGAACTGCCGCAACTGTTGAACGTGCTGTCGGGCGAGATGAGCCTGGTTGGTCCCCGGCCGGAGCGTCCGTACTTCGTCGACCAGCTGACCCGCGAGATTCCGTTCTACTCGGTGCGTCACAGCGTCAAGCCTGGGATCACGGGGTGGGCTCAGGTTCGTTACCAGTATGGTGCATCGGTCGATGACGCGATGCAGAAGTTGCAGTACGACCTGTACTACGTGAAGAACCACAATTTGGCTCTGGATATTCTGGTGCTGTTCGAGACGGTCCGGGTTGTCCTGACATGCGAGGGGGCGCACTGATTCGTCGGTGGAAGATCGGCGTCAGGTCCGAAGCGTTACGACGGTGAGCTCAGGGGACTGATTTGTCAGAGTCGGCTGGTGTGGCGTACGGGATCGCTTGCGGTGCCTACACGCTGTTCTGGATTTACCTGCTTCTCGGCTGGCGCAAGCAGCCGCGCGGGGGAGCTCTTCTGCTGGCTGTCGGTGCGAGTGCGTTGTGGGCGCTTGCCAACGGTTTTGTCGTGTGGAGTCCCTCTGCGACGGTGCTTGCATTGGCCTGGACCAGTGACATTGCGCGTCAAGTCAGCTGGCTGGCGTTTGTCATCATGTTGTTGCGGACGACCAACCCACGTGAGCTGCGTTGGCCGGTTGCCGCTGCGTTGGTGGTGGCGGTCGCTCAGTTGCTCGGTGTAGTCGGCTTGGGGCTGGGCCTGCTGTCGCAGGCCACCTTGCACTTGGGCAGTTTTCTCGCGGGCGCGGTGTTGGGCCTGGTGCTGGTCGAGCAACTTTTTCGGTCGGTGCCGCCGGATTCGCGTTGGGCATTGAAGCCGCTGTGTCTGGCGCTTTCGGCCGGGTACATCTTCGAGTTGTACCTTTTCGCGGATGGCTTCCTGTTCGGCCAACTCGATGCGGACGTATGGGCAGTGCGGGGCATCGCTCACGCGATGACGCTACCGCTGATCGCAGTGTCCGCTGGTCGCAATCCTGACTGGGCGCTGCGCATAACGGTCTCGCGGGACGCAGTGTTTCATTCGACGGCCTTGGCGTTGTCGGGGGTCTATCTTCTCGTCATCGCCGCAGCCGGATATTACGTGCGTTATTTCGGCGGCGATTGGGGCCGTGCCCTCCAATTGACCCTGTTCTTTGCCGGCCTGCTCTTGTTGAGCGTGTTCCTTGTGTCCGGGGCGCAACGGGCAAGGTTGCGTGTTTTCCTCAACAAGCACCTGTTTCCATACCGTTATGACTATCGGAGCGAGTGGTTGCGATTTACCCAGGCGCTATCCTCCGCCGACGGCGCGTTGGACCTGGGTGAATCGGTGATCAAGGGGCTGTGCGACCTGGTGGAGAGCCCGGGAGGAGTGCTTTGGCTTCGGGAGTCGGGCGGAAATCGCTATCACGTCCAATCGCGACTCAATCATCCGGCAATTGCGGTGACGGAGGAGGAAGACAGTTCATTCTGTCGCTTTCTCGCGGCGCGCGAGTGGGTGATCAATCTTGAGGAATACCGCTCGGGCTCGAACAACTACGCGACTCTGGACCTCCCCGCTTGGTTGTCGGCGATCTCGAGTGCATGGCTGGTTCTGCCGCTGAAATCCGGGGGCGTACTCGTAGGTTTCGTCCTGCTTAGTGCGCCGAGGACGCCGGTCGACGTGAACTGGGAGGTTCTGGATCTGCTGAAGACGGCGCAGGCGCAGGCAGCAAGTTATCTGTCACGCATGCAGGCGGTCGAGGCTTTGATCGAATCGAGAAAGTTCGATTCGTTCAATCGCATGTCCGCATTCGTTGTTCACGATCTGAAGAATCTTGTCGCGCAGCTCTCGTTGATGCTGAAGAACGCGGAACGACATAAGCATAACCCGGCATTCCAGGATGACATGCTGGAAACGGTGGCGAATGTCGAGTCGAGGATGCGTGCTCTGATGGCGCAGTTGCAGGAAAAGCGCTCGATCGATCCGCCGAGGCGCGTGGAGATCGGCGCACTGGTCGAACGTCTGAGGCTGGCGAAACGTCACCAGCGTCCGTCGATCGAGTTCGAGGCTGGTGGCGCTGGGATGGTCGAGGTGATTGCCCACCCCGAGCGACTTGAACGTGTCATTGGCCATGTGTTGCAGAATGCGCTTGAGGCGACGCGAGACGATGGTAGGGTGGCAGTAAGCATCAACCCTACGGGTGACGGTGCCGCGGTAGTGAGCGTTGAAGACAACGGCTGTGGAATGACGAGGGAATTCATCCGCGAGCAGCTGTTCCGCCCCTTCCAGACCAGCAAGACGGGAGGTATGGGGATCGGTGCATTCGAGGCTCAGCAATACATTCGTGAAATCGGGGGCAGCATTGCGGTCGATAGCGAGCCCGGGATGGGAACTCGTGTCTCGATCACGCTGCCGATGGTCGCCCGCGAAGCGCGGGATGACATGAAGAGCGCGGTGATGACTCAGGGATCATGAACGACAAGAGACGAACGCTTCTGGTTGTGGAGGATGATCCCGCGCTGCAGAAGCAGATGCGGTGGGCGTTCGATTCGTTCGAAACCGTTGTCGCCGATGACAGGGAGAGCGCGCTCGCCCAGTTGCGGCGGTATGAGCCCGCGGTGGTAACAATGGACCTGGGCTTGCCGCCAAGTCCGGATGACGTCGGTGAAGGTTTCCGGCTTCTTGGGGAGATGCTCATGCTGGCGCCGGAGACGAAGGTGATCGTCCTGACCGGGCAGCATGATCGTGAGAACGCGGTGCGGGCCGTGGCAATGGGCGCTTATGATTTCTTCGGAAAACCCTTTGAACCGGAACTGCTCGCGCTGACGATTGATCGCGCGTTTCGGCTGCATGATTTGCAGGCAGAGAATCATCGTCTTCAGGCGCAACAGTCCAGCCCGCTTTCCGGCGTCATCACCCGGGATCCCGGTATGTTGAAGGTATGCCGGACCGTGGAGAGGGTGGCGTCGGCAAATGTCACCGTGGCGTTGCTTGGCGCAAGCGGGACAGGAAAGGAGATTCTGGCGCGCGCCTTGCACGCGCTGTCATCGCGTTCCAAGGAACGCTTCCTTGCGATCAACTGTGCGGCGATTCCGGAGAATCTGCTGGAAAGCGAGTTGTTTGGTTATGAGAAGGGGGCGTTCACCGGGGCGGGCAAGCTGACCCCGGGAAAGATCGAAACCGCGCACAAGGGGACTTTCTTTCTCGACGAAATTGGTGATTTACCGATGGCCCTGCAGGCGAAACTGCTCCGTTTCCTGCAGGAAAGAGTGGTCGAGCGCATCGGTGGGCGTGAGGAGATTCCGGTCGATGTGCGTGTGATATGTGCAACGCACAGGGACTTGAAGGCGCAAATTCAGGCGGGTCTCTTTCGCGAGGATCTTTACTATCGGCTCGCCGAAATCGTTATCGACATCCCGCCCTTGCGGGAGCGCGATGGTGATGCCGTGCTGCTGGCACATGCGTTCGTGCAGCGCTTTGCGAAGGAAAACGGCCGCGGGGCCATGCATCTCGGCGAGGACGCGCTTGCGGCAATCGAGTTGCATCCCTGGCCGGGAAATGTGCGTGAATTGGAGAATTGCCTCAAACGCGCGGTAATCATGGCGGAGTCGAACCGGATCACGGCAGAGGATCTCGGACTCGATGTGGCCGAAAACGACCTGCTGGAACTCAATCTGCGTCATGTCAGGGATGAGGCTGAGCGACGGGCGGTGATTCGCGCCTTGGCGCGAACGAACGGCAATATCGCGCGCGCCGCCGATCTTTTAGGGATCAGCAGGCCCTCCTTGTACGACTTGATGAACCGTTTTGGATTCAAGAAGGAGAGTTGACGTGTCCCGTCCGATCGTGTTCCGGAGGTCCAAACGGCGAATTGCGCTGGCCCTCGTCATTTCGGGTTTGATTGCCGGTTGCGGTGCGAGCCCCGATTCCATGGTGGGTTCTGCGCGCGATTATCTTGCCAAGAGCGATCTCCAGGCCGCGAGCATTCAGCTCAAGAATGCCTTGCAGGAAAACCCGAAACTCGCCGAAGCACGTTACCTGCTCGGCGACGTGAATCTCAGGCAGGGGAATCCTGTTGCCGCTGAGAAGGAGTTTCGGCGTGCGATCGAGTTGGGTGTTTCGGTCGAACAGGTAAGTCCTCTGCTGGCGCGCGCGATGGTGCAGATGGGGCAGTTCGACCAGGTCATCAAGGAATTCGCGGCTACCGAGCTCCAGGATCCGGTGGCGAACGCCCGACTGTGGGCGAGCATCGGGGATGCCTATCTCGAGCGCAAGGATCCTTCCAAGGCGCGCGAGGCGTTCGAGTTGGCGTTGAAGTCGAATGCGGATGACGTTCCTGCACGGATCGGCTTCGGTCGCATGAAATATCTGACCGGAGATGTCGACGGGGCGTTTGCCGAGGCCGAGGCTGTGTTGGCGCGGGGTGCTGCAGGGGAGGAGGCGGGCGATGCCCACGCTCTGCGCGCAAACGTGTTGCTTTCCCGCAAGCAGGTCGACGAGGGGCTTGCTGCGCTGCGTGAGGCGGTGAAGGGGCGTCCGT
Organism: Aromatoleum evansii; assembly: GCF_045689615.1. Classification (NCBI taxonomy): domain Bacteria; kingdom Pseudomonadati; phylum Pseudomonadota; class Betaproteobacteria; order Rhodocyclales; family Rhodocyclaceae; genus Aromatoleum; species Aromatoleum evansii. The sequence goes on along the minus strand of NZ_CP141259.1, from coordinate 4,014,717 downwards.
CGTCCGTTGCTTATCATTTTGCCCTGATCTCGCTCTTGCTCGAACGCGGTGACATGAGTGAAGCGGCCGAGCGGCTTGCTGCCATGGAGAAGGTCGCGCCCAAGCACCCGCTCACTCACTATCTGTTTGCGCTCCATGACTTTCGCAGCAGCAAGACGGCTTCGGCCCGCGAGCACATTGCCGAAACCGTCCGGCTGGCACCGGAATACCTGCCCGGGCGCATGCTGGCAGGTTTGATCCACGCCAGCCTGAACGAGCATGTCCTTGCCCGCGAGCATCTGGCGATGGTGGTTGGGCGTACGCCCCAGAACAGAACTGCCCGGGTCGGGCTTGCTCGCCTGGAATTCGGCGCAGGCGACCCCCAGAAGGCGATGGATACGCTCAAGCCGCTGCTTTCCGAAAAGAATCCGGACGCGGGGAGCCTGCAATTGGCAGCGCGCATTCAGCTGGCGCAGGGCAAACTGGACGCGGCCGCGGACACGTATGAGCGGCTCGTTGCAGTGCGGCCGTCCGACGAGCTGGCACGCACCCAGCTGGGTGTGGCGCGCCTGCTCGACGGAGATTCGGCGGCCGGTCTGAGCGATCTTGAAACGGCCTCGACGCTCGAGGGGAGTTCCGGAGCGGCGGACTTTGCGCTGGTGATGGTGCATTTGCGGCAGGGCGAAATCGACAAGGCTGCGGCGGCGCAGCGGCGGCTCGAGGAAAAACGTCCGGATGATCCCCGTACATACATGTTGCAGGGCGGAATCGCTCTCGCACGAAGGGATCTGGCTGGTGCAAGGCTCTCGTTCGAGAAGGCGCTGTCGCTCAAGAGCGATTACCTGCCCGCAGCAGTCAACCTTGCGCGGATAGACCTCGCGGAAAGGAAGCCCGCGGAGGCGCTGGAGCGTGTCGAGGGGATCGTTGCCAAGCATCCGGATAACGTAGCGGCTTCCCTTCTGCTGGCAAATCTGCAGAAGGCGACCGGTGCAGCGCCGGACAAGGTGCGTGCCACGCTCGAGCGCGCGAGCCGTGCAATGCCCGGGGAAGCGACCCCGAAGCTGGCCCTCGCTGCGGAGGCTCTGGGGCAGCGGGATGCGAAGAAGGCGATTTCGATCGTGCAGGAAGTCATCGCCGCCCACCCCGATGATCCACGAGCACACGAAATGATGGGGCGCGCCCAGCTGCTCGCCGGTGACCACCAGCAGGCAATCGCTGCGTTCAGCAAGCAGGCGGGACTGCAGCCGAAGTTGCCGGCTCCGCTGATCCATCTTGCGGATGCACAACAGCTGGCGAAGGATTCCGCTGCCGCGGAGCAAACTTTGCGACGGGCGCTTGGCCTGAAACAGGATCTGCTTGAGGCGCAGCAGCGACTTGCCGCGTTGCTAGCCGCGACGAAACGATTGCCTGATGCGATCGGGATTGCCCGCATGGTCCAGAAACAGAAGCCTAAATCGCCGGCAGGATGGAATCTGGAAGGCGATCTTTACCTACTTGCGAAGGACTATGCATCGGCCGTTACGGCCTTTCGCAAGTCGTTGGACGTGAGGCGGGCAACCGAGACAGTGATCAAATTGCACAGTGCGCAGATCCTGGCCGGTCGGGCTGCTGATGCGGAAAAGACTATTGCGGAATGGTTACGCCATAAGCCCAAGGACCTGAGAGTGCACACTTACCTCGCCGAGCGAGCCCTTGGGGAACGTAAGCTGGAAGAGGCCGACCGCCTGTACCGAAAGATTGACGAGATTAGGCCCGACACGCCACAGGTCCTGAATAATCTGGCATGGATCGCGGGCCTGCGTGGCGATCCTAAAGCCGTAGTCCTGGCTGAGCGGGCGGTCACGTTGGCTCCGGAGAATCCCGCCATTCTGGACACGCTTGGCGTGCTGCAGATCAAGAGCGGTCAGACCGAAAAGGGGATCGAGAATATCCGCAAGGCTGTCTCCCTCGCTCCCGCCGCGCCAGCCCTGCGTCTAAGCTTGGCGAAGGCTTACGTGACGCTTGGTCGGAGGGAGGATGCGACGAAGGAGGTCGATGCGTTGTTAGAGGCGCTGCCCCAGAATAGTCCGCTTCGGGCCGAGGTGACCGCGATGCGAGAGAAGTTGTGATCGCGCCGAGTCCTCGGCTCATGCCAATTTCTTGATTCGAAAGAGGGTAATCATGACTACGGTAGCTGTTATCGGCCTGGGCTATGTCGGCCTGCCGCTTGCCGTTGAGTTCGGCAGGAAGTTCAAGACCCTGGGATTTGATCTTTCCGCCCGCAAGGTCGCTGCGTACCGTGATCACTACGATCCGACCGGAGAGGTTTCAGGGGAAGCCTTGCGGGCTGCGACGATGCTCTCGTGCCATACGGATGCGGGCGTGATTGCCGAAGCGGATTTCGTAGTGGTTGCGGTACCAACGCCGGTGGGCGAGGCGCACCAGCCGGATTTTTCTCCATTGGTCGGTGCATCGCGGATCGTCGGGCAGAACCTGAAGCGGGGGGCGATCGTGGTCTTCGAGTCGACGGTGTATCCCGGCGCAACCGAGGAAGTCTGCATCCCGATCATGGAGCGTGAATCGGGCCTGAAGTGGAAGGAGGATTTTTTCGTCGGTTACTCGCCGGAGCGGATCAATCCGGGGGACAAGGAGCGGACGGTCACCAGGATCGTCAAGGTGGTCTCGGGCGATACTCCCGCGACGCTGGCGAAGGTTGCCGAGGTCTATGGGGCGATCATTTCCGCCGGGGTCTATGCTGCAAGTTCGATCAAGGTCGCAGAGGCAGCAAAAGTGATCGAGAACACGCAGCGGGATCTCAACATCGCGTTGATGAACGAATTGGCGGTGATCTTTCACAAGATCGGCATCGACACGCTCGAGGTGCTCGAAGCGGCAGGGACGAAGTGGAACTTCCTGCCGTTCCGTCCGGGCCTCGTCGGTGGGCATTGCATCGGCGTCGACCCCTACTACCTGACGTACAAGGCGGAAATGCTCGGTTACCACTCGGATGTGGTCCTGGCTGGACGGCGCATCAATGACGGAATGGGCAAGTACGTTGCCGAGCAGACCGTCAAGCAGATGATCCAGGCGGGGCATGCGGTGCGTGGCTGCGATGTCGTCGTCATGGGGCTCACGTTCAAGGAAAACTGTCCTGACCTTCGCAACAGCAAGGTCATCGATGTGATCCGGGAGTTGCGCAGTTTTGGCTGCCGGGTGCACGTCCACGATGCCGTTGCGGCACCGTCGGACGCCGAGCATGAATACGGTGAAGCCCTGCTGCCCTGGGACGATCTGCCGCGCGCGACGGCTGTCGTTGCTGCCGTTTCGCACAAGGCGTACCTGGAAATGCCGCTCGTCAATATCACCGACAAGTTGTTGCCCAACGGTATTTTCGTCGATGTGAAATCCGCGTATGACCACGATGCATTGACTGCGTCCGGGGTCACCGTCTGGCGCCTTTAGCGAGCGGGATCGCCACACGCCAGCGGTGTGCGATGCCGGAGTCCATGATGGGACGAGGACTGCATGTGAGCCGAAGCCTTCATCTGTTGGTGGCCGCACTGCTTGCCAGCGAGTCGCTGGTGTCGATTGCCGCAAAGGATGAGCCCGGCGCGCCCGAGGGGGCTGTGCTCGAGGCAGTCTTCGTCGATCATGCGCGTTACCTGGCGGAACTGGCGGTGGCCCACGAGCATGGTGAGGGGGTGGAACGCGAGCCGGCAAGGGCTGCTGCGTTGTACTGCGAATCTGCGCGTCTGGGCAACACGGAGGCCATGTATTCGCTGGGCTGGATGTACGCCAATGGGCGGGGTCTCGCGCGCAATGACGCCTACGCCGGAACATTGTTCGCAATGGCGGCATTCTTCGGGCACCCGCAGGCCGATCGGATGCGCCGCTACACCGGCGACTACGTTGGGGCCGTGCCTGACTGCCTGCAACCTCCTCCCGACGCGTCGCCCGATCCGGGATGGAGCGCGGAAGCGCACATCGCCGCACTGTCGACGCAGCGCAAGCAACTCGCGCGACTCGTGGTCGATCTTTCTGCCGAATACGCGATCAGCCCGAGACTCGCGCTCGCGATTGCGCTGACCGAGTCCAACCTCGACGCGGACGCTGTCTCGCCGAAGAATGCGATGGGGGTGATGCAGCTGATCCCGGACACCGCGGCGCGCTTCAACGTGCGCAAACCCTTCGACCCCGAGGAGAATATTCGGGGTGGCCTTGCGTATCTGCGCTGGCTGCTGGCTTATTTTCGCGGGGATATTGCGCTTGCTGCAGCGGGATACAACGCCGGCGAGCGTGCCGTCGAGCGTTATCGAGGGGTGCCGCCTTACGCTGAAACGCAGGCCTACGTTGCGCGCATCCTTGCATTCATGCAGCGGCGCAAGCATGCATACGACAGCCGTGTCACGGAGCCGAGTCCCGTCGCTCCCGCCCTGCAGCTCGTCAGCGAACGCGGGGGAGGCTCGTGACACGAGTTTTCGGTCCGGCGTGGCCCAGTGCGTGCGCGTGGCTTTCTGCGCTCTCCGCTACAATCCTTTTTCCGCGCCTGGCGGCGGCGGATCTTGTCGATGTCCTGCCGCGGGTGAAACCCTCGGTAGTCGCTGTCGGAACGTTTCAGCGGACCCGTTCGCCGCAATTTCGATTCCTTGGTACGGGGTTTGCGGTTGGAAGCGGCCGTATGGTCGCGACCAACGCACATGTCGTGTCGGTGCCCCTCGCGGACGATCAGCTCGAGTCCCTGGTAATTGTCGTACCCGGTGCTCCCCAAGGCTCTATTCGTAAGGCTGCGAAGGTGGCGGCCGACCCGAATGCCGACCTTGCCCTACTGCGGCTCGATGGCGAGCCCTTGCCCGTCTTGCCGCTCGCCGACGGGAGCTTCGTCGCCGAGGGTCGATCGATCGCATTCACGGGATTTCCGATCGGCAGCGCACTGGGGTTCACGCCGGTCACGCACCGGGGTATCGTCGCGGCGGTGACGCCGATCGGCATCCCGCAGGCGAATTCCGGCCAGCTCAATCCTGCGTTGATTCGTCGACTCGCCGGGGACTCGTTTCGCGTCTATCAGCTGGATGCAACGGCATACCCGGGCAATAGCGGCAGCCCGGTCTTCGATCCGGATAGCGGTGAGGTGCTGGGGATCGTCAATATGGTCTTCGTGAAGGGTACGAAGGAGAACGCCTTGAGCGCCCCGTCCGGAATCACTTATGCAATTCCGGTTTCCCATCTTCGCGCCTTGCTGCTGGATGTTCGGTGATGGTCCCCCCGGCGGGAATCGAACCCACATCTAGCGCTTAGGAGGCGCTCGTTCTATCCATTGAACTACAGGGAGAGGCGCGCAATTCTATCTGGTTGCGCGTCGCGCACCAAGCGCGGCGCGTGAGCGACGTGATTCCTCAGGGATCAATTGCGCTATGCGACTGCGGTTCGGCATCGCGCCCGCTCGTCACGTGGGTGCGGTCGTTGCGCGGCGGAAGGAGGAAATCGCGGGGGTGGGCGAGGAAGTGTCGTAGTGTCATCCACACGAGGGTACGCCCTTGGGCGAAGGTGATCCGCCGCGCCCGCATTGCTACGTACAGGGTGAGTGAGAAGCTCACGCCCAGGTTGGTGAGGCCGATCAGGGCGATGCCACTTGCGGCGAGCGCGGCGGCTTGCCAACCCGGGGCGAAATCGAGGCCTGCGCCGGCAAATCCGACGTACGCGGACGAGAAGGCGATGTGGCGGATGTCGAGAGGCAGGCCGAACAGTACGCCAAGTGCCGTCACGCCGCCGAGCAGGAAACCGAAGAAGAAGTTGCCCGCGAGTGCGCCGAGGTTGTTTTCTACGTAGCGGGCTACGCGTTCCATGCGCGCTGCCCCGAGGAGGCGGTGCAGCCAGCGCAGTTGGAGGAGACGCTCGGGAATGCGGGCATAGGCGCAGAGATTGTCGTAATAGCCGGCGATGAGGCCGGAGAGGAAGAGGCAGACGCCGGCGATTGCAGCGAAGAACACGGCGCCCCCCGCCGGGTCGATCTCATTCAGCAATCCGAGCGCCTTTTCCGGCGATACGAAGTGGTCGCCGCCGGTGGCATGAACAATGAGTGCGATCGCCGTCGCGGCGGGGACCGCCACGCCGACGTTGCCCACAATCGCTGCGAGCTGGCTGCGCACGGTCCGCGCGATCAGTTCGACCAGATTGTGGAGGTCCCGGCTCTTTCCTTGCGTCTCGCCGATCGATGCTGCGATCGCGTTGGCCGTCATGGCTGGCTGTTTGGTCGCTACCGTGCCGCCGATGATGTGGATGATCACGAAGCCGATGCCGTAGTTGAGGCAGAAGCTCAGCGCGGATGTGAGCGGTGCGTGCCCCTGTTTCGCGAGCACGAGCTTGAAGGCGGCCATGCATGCGATGATCAGTCCGCCGAGCGCAGCGGATCCCAGTATCCCGAAGTACTCCCGGCGTGTGGTCGTGATGTAGCGCTCACCGGTCTTGCCTGCACTCTCGGTCATGCGCAGCGACAGCAGCTCCACGTTCTTGCCCAGATAGTCGGAGAGGCGGTGTTTGCGGCACTCCGAGCGGACGAGCTCCTTGAACAGGTCGACAATCTCCGGGGCAACATCGGCAAACATTCGGCGTTGCCGCAGCCCTGACAGGAGCCGCAGAAGGCGGCCGATGCGCCGGAGGTGCTGGTGCAGGCGTTCTAGCTTGAAGGTCAGGGTGAGGCTCGTGCCGAGTTTGGCTGCGCGCCGGCGTATGCGCTGCAGTGCTTCCTCGCACTGGTCGAGCATGACCTGGACGTGGCGCTCGTCCTCCACGAGCGTGGTCGATGTTTCCCACCATTGCGCGTAATTGCGGATGTAAGCCACAAGTTCCGCGTTCTGTGCGAGAAAGGCCGATTCGTGCTCTTCCAGTTCCGGGTCGATGCGGATGAACTCGGGATCGAGGCCGATGGCGCTGGCGTGGTAGGAAAGCACGCGGAGGGCCTCGAGGATTTCGGTGATCGCGTCGGGCAGTGCGCGGCTGTCGGTTTCCGAAGCGGGCGTCTCGTCTTCGAGGACAGTGCGGATCAGCTCGCACCACAGTTCGTCGGCGATGGCATTGACCCACTCTTCGTCGTCACTGCGCCAGAACAGGACGGCCAGCACGTCCTTCATGTACGCGGTGTCGAGGTAGTCGGGAAGCAGCCGTCCGCTGATGCGTCGCGCTGTTTCGGAGAAAAAACCGGTTGATGGCAGCAGGCCGGACGAGGCGTAGAGCGAGACCTGCTTGCGTTCGCGAAACAACCTGCGGAACGCGATGTTCAGCAGCCGGCGCAGGTCCGGACGCACCTTGAGCGTATCGATGAGCTGACGCAGCCGGGATTCCGCAGTCGCGGCGTCGCTGGCCCTCGGCGGGCGCAGTTCGCCCACGAGGGCCTTCCATTGTGCGAGTTCGTCGCAATCGGGATCACCCAGGCGTTCCAGTACTCGATCCATCCGGTCTCCATTGATGTGGTCGCACCCGCCTGATGTTGCAGTGCGCAAAAATCGGGCGAACCCGGCATCTTAACAGACCGCTAAAATGCGGATCCTTTACCGCGAGTAACATCCCATGCCGCTTCTTTCCGTCGACAACGCCTGCCTTGCCTATGGTCACGTCGATCTGCTCGATCATGCAGAGTTCCAGCTCGATGCCGGGGAGCGGGTTGCACTGATCGGACGCAACGGTTCGGGCAAGTCCAGTCTGCTGAAGGCGCTGGCCGGCCAGGCGACGCTCGACGATGGCGCGGTGTGGCGGCAGTCCGGCCTCAAGATCGCCTATGTGCCGCAGGAGGCGGATTTCCCGCTCGATCGGGACGTGTTCGCGACGATCGCGGACGGCTTGGGCGAGGCGGCGCGACTGCTGGTCGATTACCACGACGCCATGCACGCCGTTGCCGAGTCTGCGAGCGCAGAGGCCTTGGCGCGCCTCGATGCGCTCCAGCACGCGGTGGATGCGGCCGATGCGTGGCGGCTCAACCAACGTGTCGACGAGGTCATCGTTCGCCTGGCGCTTCCCGGCGACGCGCTTGTGTCGGGGCTTTCCGGCGGGGGCGTCAAGCGCGTGGCCCTGGCCCGCGCACTGGTGTCCGAGCCGGATCTGTTGCTCCTCGATGAACCCACCAACCATCTGGACCTCGATGGAATTCTCTGGCTCGAATCCCTGATCCGTGAGTTTCGCGGTGCAGTCGTGGTGATCACGCACGACCGGGTGTTCCTCGACAACGTTGCAACCCGCATCATTGAACTCGATCGCGGCAAGCTGAGCAGTTACCCGGGGCGCTTCGGCGACTACCAGCGGCGCAAGGCCGAGGAGCTGGACGCCGAGGCGAAGGCCAACGCGCGCTTCGACAAGTTTCTCGCACAGGAGGAGGTGTGGATACGCAAGGGCGTCGAGGCGCGCCGCACCCGCAACGAAGGGCGGGTGCGACGTCTGGAGGCCTTGCGGCGCGATCGCGTGGCCCGCCGCGACCGGTTGGGGAACGTCAAGCTCGCGGTGGACAAGGGGGAGCAGAGCGGCCAGATGGTGGCGGAGCTGACCGATGTCACCAAGCGGTTCGGTGATCGCGTGGTGGTGCGCAATTTTTCGACGCGCATCATGCGTGGCGATCGGGTCGGCCTGATCGGACCGAACGGCGCGGGGAAGACCACGCTGCTGAAGCTGATCCTCGGTGAGGTTGCGCCCGACTCCGGCACCGTGCGTCGCGGCACGCGCCAGACGGTCGCCTATTTCGACCAGTTGCGCGCCCAACTCGACCCGGAGCTGCCGCTGACCGAGGTGATCAGCCCGGGGTCGGACTTCGTGGAGATCGGAGGCGAGCGCAAGCATGTGATCGGTTACCTGGGCGACTTCCTCTTCGCGCCCCAGCGGGCACGCTCGCCGGTGAAGTCCTTGTCGGGCGGCGAACGCAACCGGCTGCTTCTCGCGCGGCTGTTTGCGCGGCCTGCGAACGTGCTGGTGCTGGATGAGCCGACCAACGACCTCGATATCGAGACGCTCGATCTGCTCGAGGAGCTGCTTGCCGATTACGACGGAACGCTTTTTCTCGTGAGCCACGACCGGGCCTTCCTGGACAACGTCGTGACCCAGGTGATCGCTGCCGAGGGCGACGGGCGTTGGGGCGAGTACGCCGGCGGTTATGCGGACTGGCAGCGGGTTAAGCAGGCCGAGGCGGAGCGCGAGAGCGAGGAGGTGAAGGCAGCCGCCCAGAAAGCGGTTGCACCGGCCGCGCCCAAGCCGACGGCGCCAAAGAGCGGCAAGCTGTCGTTCAACGAAAAACGCGAGCTGGAGGCCTTGCCGGACCGCATCGCTGCGCTCGAAGCGGAGCAGACGGCATTGCATGCAAGGATGGCCGACCCGGCGCTGTACCAGCAGGCGCCGCAGGAGGTCACGCGTATCAAGGGGCGCCTCGATGAGCTCGACACGGAGATCGAGAATGCACTGGCACGCTGGGAGGCGCTGGAGAGTCGCGCCGGCTGAGTCGCGGACTAGCGGGCGAAGATGCCGACGTTGTTGAACCAGGACGCCGCAGCCGCGGCGGAAGCAAAAAAGACGGCGATGTGATACACCGACCACCAGCGATAGCGCTTGGCTAGCCGGTCCGGAGCGAGGTCGGAAATGAGGAATAGCGCCTTCGATGCGGGCTTGCGCACGACGTGCGCTTCCGGGGCGGAGAGGATTTCGTCGCGCAGTTTCGTCACTTCGCGGCGTGCCTGGCTTCGTGCCAGTTCCCATTCGCGGAGATCGATTTCGCCGTCGCCGTCGAGATCGAAACGTTCGAGCAGGCGTTTCCGGTCCGATTTCCAGTGATCCAGCAGCTCGCGCGTCTGACGGCCGACGTCGAAGTCGGGGGCGACACTGCCGATCGTGGCGAAATCGCCGAGCACGTAGATGCGATCCTGGTTGATCAGCGACCATTGCGTGTGCCGCATGTCGCCCTGCGTATAGGTTTCCTTCCGGTTCACCATCATGTCGGCGCCTTCGGGATCGACGGCGCACAGGCCGCTGCCGTCGTCGAGCAGGAAGGACGCGTCGCTCTCATCGGTGGACACGTGACGCCACTTGCCGTCGCTCTGCCTGCGCTGGGTTTCCACGCGGTACCACAGCACGGGGAGTCCATTCACCGGCGACAGCAGCGGCGTTCCGTCCAGGGGGCGTCCGCGGCCGGTCAGCTCGACGTAGCCCTGGGCCGCGGATGCGATGCGCGAGGTCGGGGTGTCGGAGATTGCGCGCGCCGTTTTGAGCGAGCGCAGCCAGCCGGCCAGTCCGCTGGCTGCGAGAACGCCTATTCCCAGTCCCCACCCCTTCCCGGGTGCGATCTTGAGCATGATCGCCACGGTGAGGAACTGCAGCGTCGGTAGCGTGACGTTCGCGATGTCGCGGCGCAGGCGGGTCAGCATGCGGCGGCTGGTCGTCCGCTCAGGCGCTGAACAGGGCCTTGAGGTCGACGTCCGCTTTTTCCGCGCTCGCGAATTCGAGCAGCGGCCTGGGTTCGAACTGGAACATGCGCGCGACGAAGACGTCGGGGAATTGCTCGATGCGGACGTTGAGCAGATTGACCGATTCGTTGTACCACTCGCGGCGGTCGGCGATGCTGTTTTCCAGTGCCGTGATGCGCGTCTGCAACTGCATGAAATGCTCGTTGGCGCGCAGCTCCGGATATGCTTCGGCGACGGCGAAGATCTGCCCCAGCCCCGTTCTCAGCATGCCCTCAGCCTTGCCGAGTGCTGCGACATCCTGGTTTTCCCGTGCGCTGGCGACCCTTGCACGGGCCTCCGTGACCCGCTGCAGCGTTTCCTGCTCGAACTGCTTGTACTGTCTGCAGACTTCGACAAGTTTGGGTAGTTCGTCGTGCCGCTGCTTGAGCAACACGTCGATGTTTGCCCATGCCTTGGCGATGTTGTGCTTGAGCCGGACGAGGCCGTTGTAGACGACGATCGCATACAGCAGGGCGATGACCAGCGCGCCCAGCGAGACGGCAGCCGATATGCTCATAGTTATATCTCCCCTTGTTGCCGCAGCATGATATACGCAAATTGCGGCAAGCCGGCGGTGGGAACGGTGTGGAGGGGGAGCCGGCGGCTCACGTCGCGGGCGGGAAGAAGCGGTGGAGCTCCTCGGCGGGCGCGCCAAGGCGTGCGAGCAACTGTTCCGGGCCCATATGGACGAGCTTGCCGATTTCCGCGACGTCGTCGGGCAGGGCGTCGTTGTCCCAGCCTGTCTGCAGGTGCCGCGCAAGGTCGGCCGCAAGCTGCACGTTGCGCACGCGCGGATTGTCTGCCTGGTCCGCGTCCATGAGGGTGATGAGCAGCTCGGGCAGGTTCCACGCACGCACCAGGGCTTCCTGAATCTCCTGCGCCGTGGCGCCGAATACGCTTCGTTGCGCCTCGCTTCGCCGCAGCCAGCGGTTTGCTCGCTGCATTTCGAACACCCGCAGGGTCATCGCGGGTGCGAAGGTCCAGCACATGATCTCGACGGCGTCCGTCAGCAGCGCCGCCACCGTGATCTCGTCGACGTCGAGGTCGTGACGAAGAATGGCCCAGTCGCGGGCGAAATGCGCGGCACGGCGCGCGCGGCCTATGGTCTTCAGCACGCCGACCAGTGCCTGTGGACGCGCGGCCAGGCGTTCTTCCACCGTGGGCATGCCCGAGAAGGTGTCGAAGAAGGGCGTAAGCCCCATCATCATGATCGCCCGCTCGACGGTGGTGATGTCGTGATTCTGCCGGGCGCCGCGTCGCGCCTGCAGCGTCGTCAGCAGCTTCATCGTCATCAGCGGGTCTGCAAGCACGGCGGCGGCGACATGCCTGGCGCCGGTTGCGTCGCTCGCCGCGAGGCTCTCGAATTCCCTTGCAGTCCGGCGTAGCACGGGCACATCCTGTGCCGATACGAATTCGACATAGGCGCCGACCGATGCGAGCGGGGTATCGATGAAGTCCATGAGCGTCGGAACCAGGCTGATGTCGGAATTATCGGCAGCGGATCGGGCGAAATGAAGGGCGGATGCCATTTGCCGGGGGCGCGTGCGGCGATTTGGCTATAATCGGCGCAAAAAGCGCGGCACGGTGTCGCGTCCCGGCGAGAGAGGAGTAGAGCGCAAGTGAATACACCCTTCAAGGCTTTTCTGATCGATCAGGACGAGAACAAGAAGATCGTCAGCCGGATGACGACGCTCGACGCGACGAATCTGGACGCCGGCGAGGTCCTGATCCGCGTCCATTACTCCAGCATCAACTACAAGGACGCGCTCGCCGCGACCGGTGCGGGCAAGATCATCCGCCGCTTTCCGTGCGTGGGCGGTATCGACATGAGCGGTGAGGTCGTCGACAGCGCCGATGCGCGCTTCAAGCCCGGCGACAAGGTCATCGCCACCAGTTTCGACATCGGCGTGGCGCATCACGGCGGTTACGCCGAATACGCCCGCGTGCCGGCAGGCTGGGTCGTACCCCTGCCCGAGGGGCTGGATCTGTTCGAGTCGATGGCGCTGGGTACGGCCGGATTCACGGCGGCGCTCGGCGTCGTGCGCATGGAGGACAATGGTCTCGCCCCCGCAAATGGCCCCGTCATCGTGACGGGGGCCACCGGCGGCGTCGGTGGCCTGGCGATCGACATGCTGGCGCGGCTGGGCTATCACGTTGTCGCGCTCACCGGGAAGGAAGCCGAGAGCGACTACCTCAAGATGCTCGGTGCCGCGGAGATCAAGCTGCGCAGCTCGATCGACCTCGACAAGGTGCGTCCACTGGAGGCCGCCCAGTGGGCCGGCGCTGTCGACAACGTGGGCGGCCAGATCCTGCACTGGGTGCTTGCGACGATGAAGCAGGCCGGCACCGTCGCAAGCATCGGCAATGCGGCGAGCTTCAACCTGAACACGACGGTATTCCCCTTCATCCTGCGCGGCGTGAGCCTGCTCGGCATCGACTCCGGCTACATGGGCTTCCCGACCCGTAAACGCGTGTGGGACCGCCTCGCCACCGATCTCAAACCTCACCATCTTGCGGCCGTGACGCGCACCATCACGCTGAATGAACTGCCGGACGCTTTCGATGCCTACATCAAGGGCGCGATCAAGGGGCGTACGGTCGTGCAGATCGGCGCCTGAAGCGGCAAGGGGAGAGTCCGGCCATGAGCGAACAGGAAAATCAGCCGCTGCCCAAGGTGCTGATCGTCGACGACTCGCGCATGGTGCGGGCCTCCATCGTCAAGCTCATCCGCGGGCGCTTCGAGTTCCGCGAGGAGGGCGATGGCGAAGCCGGCTGGCAGGCATTGCTCGTCGATCCGTCGATCCAGCTCGTCCTCAGCGACATCGGGATGCCCCAGCTCGACGGCTACGGGCTGCTCCAGCGTATCCGGTCTTCGAAGCTGTCACGCATTCAGGAGCTTCCGGTGATCGTCATTTCCGGCGAGGAAGACGATGCCGTGCGCGAGCGTGCCCGCCAGCTTGGCGCCAACGATTTCATCACCAAGGGTATCGGTGCGACCGAGTTGCTCGCGCGCCTCGACTCGCTGACGCGGCTCGCGCAGACAAGGCGCGAGCTGGAGGAAAGTCGGGCAGCCCTGGCCAAGCAGAGCCCGGTTGACCCGGTGTCGGGACTCGTCACCGAGTCCTACATGACGTGGCGTGGCGAGCAGGAGCTCGCGCTGGCGCGCCGGCATCAGGCCGATCTGAGCGCGATGCTCGTCGAGATCGATCGCTACGACCAGGTGATCACGACCTACGGCGCCCACGTCGCGCAGCTCGTCGGACGCAAGCTGTCGGGCATTCTCGCGACTCGGGTGCGCAAGGAGGACACCGTCACCCAGATCGCGCCCTCGCAGTTCGTCGTGCTGTCGCCCAGCACCGATCTGGCGGGTATCTGCGCCTTCGCCCTGCGCATGCAGCAGGCGGTGGAAAAGCTGGTGATGACCTATCGCGAGGATCGCATCCGGATCAGCGTGACGATTGGCGTGGCAAGCGCGTCGGTCGACGAGGCGCAAAGCGTCAGCGAGCTGATCGGCGTGGCGGTGAAGCGGGCCCAGGCGGGACGGCAGGCCGGCGGCAACCGTGTGGTGGGGGATCAGGGCGAGGTCACCCAGGAAGTCGTCGATCGACTGCTCAAGCAGGTCGTGAGCATCGACCAGCTGCTCGGCCAGATCCGCGCGGGAGAGGGGACTGTGCTCGATGCGCAACTGCCGGCCGCGGTCGCGGCGCTGATGCCGCTCCTGCAGCTCATCGAGGCGCGTCTCGGCTGCGGGATTCCGCTGGACCGCCTTAGTAACTACAATTCCGGCTCCGGGGGCGGAGCGTCAGGCACGCAGAAGGCTTGAGCCGCGGCCCCGGGAACAATAACAACAAAGCTGTGAAAGGTGGCGCCGCCGTCCTTCGGAGGAAGGGGGGCGGCGGCGTCGGACGCATATCAAAAGCAAGAAGTGCAGGGATCATAGTAGGGAGAGGAAGCTTATGACCGCGTACAACGAGTTTCACCGCCGTTCCATCGAGAAGCGCGACGAGTTCTGGGCCGAACAGGCCGGGCTCATCGACTGGAACAAGCCCGCAGAGCAGATCTGCGACTTTTCCAAACCGCCGTTCGTGAAGTGGTTCAAGGGGGGTGAAACCAACCTTTGCTTCAACGCCGTAGACCGCCACGCCGCGAAGCGTCCGAACGACCGCGCGCTGGTCTACGTTTCGACCGAAACGGACGAAGAGAAGGTCTATTCGTTCGCCGAACTGCAGCGCGAAGTCGAGCGCATGGCGGCGATCTACCAGGACCTCGGCGTCAAGAAGGGCGATCGTGTCCTGATCTACATGCCGATGATCGCCGAGGCCGCATTCGCCATGCTCGCCTGCGCGCGCATCGGCGCCATCCACTCGGTGGTGTTCGGCGGCTTCGCCGCAGGGTCGCTGGCAACGCGCATCGACGATGCGAAGCCGGTGCTGATGGTGAGCTCCGATGCCGGCATGCGCAATGGCAAGCCGGTGCCGTACAAGCACCTTGTCGACGAGGCCTGCAAGCTGGCCGAGTTCCCGCCGCAGAAGGTCCTGATCGTTGATCGCGGCCTCGACAAGGGCTTCCCGAAGGTCGCCGGCCGCGATGTCGATTACGGTGAGCTGCGCGCCAAGCACATGGACGCCAAGGTGCCGGTAACCTGGCTGGAATCGTCCGAGCCGAGCTACATCCTCTACACGTCAGGCACGACCGGCAAGCCGAAGGGCGTGCAGCGCGATACCGGCGGCTATGCTGTGGCGCTTGCCGCGTCGATGAAGCACATCTTCACCGGCGATGCGGGCGAGACGATGTTCTCGACCTCCGACATCGGCTGGGTCGTCGGTCACAGCTACATCATCTACGGCCCGCTGCTCGCCGGCATGGCCACGATCATGTACGAAGGCACTCCGCTGCGCCCCGATGCGGGCATCTGGTGGCAGATCGTCGAGAAGTACAAGGTCACGGTGATGTTCTCCGCGCCGACCGCCGTGCGCGTGCTGAAGAAGCAGGATCCGGCCTTCCTCAAGAAATACGACCTGTCCTCGCTGAAGCACCTGTTCCTGGCCGGCGAGCCGCTCGACGAGACCAGCCACAAGTGGATCATGGACGAGCTGGGTATCCCGGTCATCGACAACTACTGGCAGACCGAGACCGGCTGGCCGATGCTCGCGATCTGCCGCGGCGTCGAGCAGAGCCCGATCAAGCTCGGCTCGCCCGCCTTCCCTGTGTACGGCTACGACCTGCGCATCTTCCGTGAGGATGGCAGCGAGTGCGGTGCCAACGAGAAGGGCATCGTGGGCATCGTCCCGCCGCTGCCGCCGGGTTGCCTGTCCACCGTGTGGGGGCAGGACGACCGTTTCGTCTCGACCTACTTCAGCACCTTCAGCCATCCGGTGATCTACTCCTCGTCCGATTGGGGCATCAAGGACGAGAACGGCTACCACACCATCCTCGGTCGCATGGACGACGTGATCAACGTCGCGGGCCATCGACTCGGCACCCGCGAAATTGAGGAAGCGATCCAGGCGCACACCGCGATCGCCGAAGTCGCGGTCGTCGGCGTGGCCGACCAGCTCAAGGGCCAGATGCCGATGGCCTTCGCGGTGGTGAAGGACGCCTCGCGCGTGGATAGCGCCGATAAGCGTGCGGAACTCGAGAAGGAAGTCATGAAGACCGTCGACAACCTTCTCGGCGCGATTGCGCGTCCGGCGCGCGTCCACTTCATCACGGGCCTGCCGAAGACGCGTTCCGGCAAGATGCTGCGCCGTTCGATCCAGGCGCTAGCCGAAGGCCGCGATGCGGGGGACCTGACCACGATCGACGATCCGAGCACGCTGGATCAGATCAAGGCCGCGCTGGCGGGT
Organism: Aromatoleum evansii; assembly: GCF_045689615.1. Lineage (NCBI taxonomy): Bacteria > Pseudomonadati > Pseudomonadota > Betaproteobacteria > Rhodocyclales > Rhodocyclaceae > Aromatoleum > Aromatoleum evansii. Next base: position 3,998,444 of record NZ_CP141259.1, on the reverse strand, counting down.
TGAGTCGTTCTTTCGGGATCCAAACGAGCCGCGCCGAGAGGCGCGGCTTTTTTTCTGCCCATGGCTGGGGCCATCCGTCGTGGCGGGCACCTCAAATGCACGAGGAGAGCAGGTTAGACGGTGCGTCCCGTGTGTGACACCTGCTCGTAGGCTGCCTCAATCTCTTCACGAATCGTCCGCCACATCGGTTTCAGCAGGAAACGCATGCCCTTGATGATGCCTTGAACGTCCATCATCGACGGGATACGGGTGCCCCGATGTTCGACAGGTCCGCCTATCTGGCGCACATCCACCCCCAGCTTCGCAAAATGCGAAGCCAGGCGTGGTTCGGTCAGGATGAATAGTGTTTCGATCCCGGCACGTTCGGCAAGGGCGATGGCCCCCAGATAAAGACCGATCGGAATGTACGGGAAGCGGGGATGGACGGTCGTGCCGAAGTCCTCGTCATGGATAGGGGCGTCGGCCAGCGACTCGCCACGCCGGCGTCTGTAGGTTGAGCGCACGGCCAGTCGGGAAACTTCGGCAATCCGGTCGCGGGGCAGATGGGACGGATCGACGATCGAACGGTCAAGGGTCGCAGCGCAGGTCCGCTCGAAGGGGAGGGGGTAGTCCGGTTCCTCGGTCCTAGTCAGGACCACCCGAGTGCATCCGACCGGTCTGGTCGGCTCCGAACTCGTGCGCAACAGGCAATGCATGCTGTGCGCGTCGTATTCGTCCATTTCACGCCGATCCGGGCGCACAGGTTCGAAACCGAGTTCCTCGCAATATACCTCATGCCGAATGCGGTATACGGAGTCGCGCAGCGCGTCGTCGGTCGCCGGATGGATCTCGAAGTACTTCCTGAATCCGTGGCCGAGATTGAATCGGTCAAACAGGAGCAACGCGGTCTCCTTGTCGGGGAGGGGGACGTGACCGGATGGCCGGGCGAGGCCAGGATACGGGTACTGAACGTCTCCTGCAGCGCCCGGGAGCAGTGACTTTAATTAAGTAATCATAGTCCAGTTTCGGTGCACACGGGGTGTGCAAAAATCCGCGAGAGACTTTGAAGATGCGCCTTTTCGCGGTTTCTCTCACCGTGCGAATTCACTATGATGAACGACGAGCAGGGAGAGGGGCATGGTAGAAAAATTATTCGATTACGATGCTGCGTTCGCGCGAAACATCGGCTGGGTGACCACAGGCGAGCAGTCTGTATTGCGCGGGAAGCGCATCGCGATCGCCGGGATGGGCGGCGTTGGGGGCGTTCATCTGCTGACTCTGGCCCGGCTCGGTATTGGGGCGTTCAACGTAGCGGATTTCGACACCTTTGATCTCGTCAACTTCAACCGCCAAGCCGGCGCGATGATGTCCTCGGTCGGGCGGCCGAAGGTGGATGTGCTCGCCGAGATGGCGCTCGACATCAACCCGGATCTCGATCTGCGGCGGTTTCCGGGGGGGCTTTCGGATGCGAACCTGGACGAGTTCCTGAAGGATGTCGATCTCTACGTCGACGGGCTCGATTTTTTCTCATTCGGCATCCGCAGGGCGACGTTCGCCGCCTGCCACCGCCTCGGCATCCCGGCCGTGACCGCAGCACCGCTCGGCATGGGTACGGCCGTGCTGGCCTTCCTCCCCGGGCAGATGAGCTTCGAGGAGTATTTCTGTCTCGAAGGCTGCGACGAGGAGGAAATGTCGATCCGCTTCCTGCTGGGCCTCTCGCCCGGCATGCTCCAGCGCTCCTACCTCGCCGATCCTTCACGAGTGAATCTCGGCGAGCGGCGCGGCCCCTCGACGATCATCGCATGCCAGCTCTGCGCCGGTGCCACCGCTGCAGAATCCCTGAAGATTCTCCTCGGGCGGGGCAAGGTGCTCGCTGCACCGTGGGGCTACCAGTTCGACGCCTACCGGAACCGCATGGTTCGGACTTGGCGCCCCGGCGGCAATCGCAACCCCTTGCAGCGTCTCGGACTGTGGATTGCCCGCAAACAACTGCGCCGGATGCGCGAGCAGGGGGCGGGTCGTGGCTGAGCGTGAGGTCCTGCTGAAGATACTCGACCTAGCCCGCTGGGCGCCGAGTGGCGACAACACGCAACCTTGGCGCTTCGAGATCGTTTCGGGCGACCACATCGCGATTCACGGCTTCGATACGCGCGACTGGTGCCTGTACGACTTCGACGGCCACCCCAGTCACATGGCGCACGGTGCGCTACTTGAGACACTGCGGATTGCCGCGACCGGCTTCGGTCTGGATGCACGATGGACGATCCGCGCAGGATGTCCCGACACGGCGCCCATCTACGACGTCAAACTGCAGGCCGAACCCGGGCTTGCCCCTGACCCGCTGTTCCCGCATATCGAGACACGGGTCGTCCAGCGTCGTCCCATGCGCACCACGCCGCTTACCGACGTGCAGCGCGAGCGCCTGACCGCCGCCCCCGGTCCTGGCTTCCAGGTGCAGTTTTTCGAATCGTTCGCAGAGCGCTTGGAAGTGGCCAAACTCCTGTGGGGCAACGCGCATGTTCGCCTGACTTGCCCGGAAGCGTACGCTGTGCACAAGGAGATCATCGAGTGGGGTGCGCGCTTCAGCAAGGATCGTATTCCCGAAGAGGCGGTGGGTGTGGATCCGCTCACTGCACGGCTGATGCGGTGGGTGATGCAAAGCAGGGGGCGGGTGGAGTTTTTCAATAGTTACCTGTTTGGCACTATCGCGCCGCGCATCCAACTGGATTTTCTGCCGGCGATGGCGTGTGCGGCTCATCTGTTGCTTCGTCCGGATAGTCCTCCAGCGAAGCTCGTTGATCATCTCGCGGCGGGCCGCGCAATGCAGCGACTGTGGCTGACCGTTGCGGATCTTGGGTTGTACCTTCAACCGCAAATGACGCCGGTAATCTTTCGCTGGTATGCGCGGGCGGGCCAGCCGTTGTCCGGTCTTCCTTCGCTTAACAGTGCTGTTGCATCGCTGGCGCACCGTTTTGAGTCAATTGTCGGGGCCGGCGAGCAGGCACAATTCGCTTTCTTCTGCCGAGTTGGCGCCGGGTCTGCGCCGCGGTCCCGGTCGCTTCGGCTGGACCTGCCGGACTTGTTGCGGACCTGAGCTCACAGGACAGGATCTGCCAACCTTGTCCGCGCACTGGTGTACCCGCGGAGGAGAATCTTCGAATGAACGAGACGGCCACAGGCGGTCAAGAATGGGACGCGGTGATCGTGGGTACAGGCCCGGGTGGGGCTACGCTAGGACATGCGCTGGCTACCGCAGGCTGGCGTGTGCTTTTTTGCGAAATGGGACGGTCTTCGCTGGTAAACGCTCCTGCGTTGCGCGGAGAATATCCCGAGATGTCTCACTCCTCGGTCGGGCTCTCCCTCGCGGATGGACTGCGTTTCGGAGGGCGCTATCCACGACCGATCCGCGACTTGTCTGCGGATAAGGAAAAGCAGTTTGTGCCATTCATCGGCGCGGGTACGGGGGGCTCCAGCGCACTGTATGGTATGGTTCTTGAGCGGTTCTTTCCTGCGGATTTCGAGCCGCGAGTCCACCACCCGGAGCTCGCCGAATCTTCGCTACCCGTAACGTGGCCGATCGGGTATGCCGATCTTCAGCCGTATTATGAGGCGGCCGAGCGCCTGTACGGAGTAAGGGGCGGCGGTGATCCGTTGCGGGGGGAGCTGCAGCCCGAGCGGATCGCAGTGTCCCCTCCGATGTCGTGCGCTGCGCGTGAACTTGCAGATGGCCTCGCGCGTCAGGGAATGCATCCTTATCCGCTGCCGCTGGGCTGCGAGTTTGTGCCCGGCTGCAAGGGATGCCAGGGATTCCTGTGCGCTGCGAACTGCAAGAATGACAGCGCCCGCGCCTGCTTGGAGCCCGCCATTGCGCACCATGGCGCGCAGTTGCTGGACGAATGCGAAGTGGTGGAGGTTGAGGCCGATCGTGAGCGTGTAACCGGCCTCGTTTGCCGTCGCGCTGGCCGCCAATTTCGGGTTTCCGGGCGCATTGTCGTAATCGCCGCCGGCGCATTGTCGACACCGGCATTACTGTTGCAGTCGCGGTCGGACTCATGGCCGAACGGAGTGGGAAACGGCTCGGGGCTAGTCGGAAAGAATTTGATGCGCCATTTTATAGATCTCTACGCGGTTTTTTCCAGAACAAAACCTGAATGTTCGGGAAACACCAAAGAGTTCGGTTTTAATGATCTGTACGTGACGGACGGAATCAAGCTTGGCGCTGTTCAATCGTTCGGGAAGCTGCCTCCCGGTGCGATGATCGCAGACGATCTTCAGCGTGATCTGCGTCATGGCGTCCACGCTGTTGCTGCGGCCGCATTCGGGCTTGTCAAACCGATGGTTCGACCGCTGCTCGATCAACTCTTTTCCCGCGCAACGATCTTGGCGACGATTATTGAGGATCTGCCGTACGCGGCGAACTGCGTTCTCCCTCCATCCGAGGGCAGAGAACTGGGACTCGCGACCATGTCGATCCGCTACACGGTACGTCAGGCGGAGGCGCAGCGCATTGCGGCAATGAGGTCGCGAATGAAGGCGTTGCTGCGGCCCTGGCGCTACATACTTATCAAGCAGGCCGAAAACAACGAGAGAATTGCGCACGCATGTGGTACCTGCCGATTTGGTGATGACCCTGCGCAAAGCGTTCTGGATGTGAACAATCGCTGTCATGATCTGGAGAATCTATATATTGTGGATGCATCTTTCTTTCCCTCAAGCGGGGGAACCAATCCCGCATTGACCATCGCGGCGAATGCCTTGCGTGTGGCGGACCATCTGCTGGGTAAACGCACCGTGAGGACTGCAGCGTGAAGATCGACGAGATGCGAGGTGCGTGGGCCCTCGTCACAGGAGCCTCGTCCGGAATTGGCCGTGAGTACTGCGTTCAGCTTGCATGCCGGGGCATAAACCTGGTCTTGGTTGCCCGGCGCGCTTCGAGACTGGAGGAACTCGCGCAGGAGCTGATGCTTGTGTATAAGATCGGTACGCTCGTCATCGCACAGGATCTCGGCGTGCCAGAAGGTGCCGGTCTTGTTCGGGAGCGTGTAAGGGACGCCGGAATATCGATCCGGCTGTTGGTGAATAATGCCGCCTTTGGGCAATGGGGGCGATTCGAGGAGGCTTCGCCCGAGAGGTATCAGGTGATGCTGCAGACGAATGTCGCCAGCCTCGTCGGACTCACTCAGGGTTTCCTTTCCGACCTGGAGCGGGGCGCGCCAAGTGCTGTAGTCAACCTGGCCTCTGCAGCTGCCTATCAGCCGGTGCCCTACATGGCAGTGTATGCGGCGTCAAAGGCCTTCGTGATGAGCTTTAGTCTGGCTTTATATGCGGAATGGCTTGCCCGCGGCGTTCTGGTTCAGACGCTTGTGCCCGGAGCGACAGAAAGCGAATTCGATCAAGTAGCGGGTGCCTATGCCAGTGCGATTACATCCCGTGGAACGCCAAGGGCGGTAGTGCGCGACTCGCTACTTGCCCTCGAACGGGGATCTCCCGTTGCGTTGAATGCACGGGGAATCTTCAAGCAGCGATTCTTCGCGGGTCTGTTTCCGCCGAAATTCGTCGTTGCGGAAGTCGCAAAGATGTTTAGACCACCGACCGAAAGGTCCTGACACCGGGTTTTCCGAAAAATCTCCAGTCCGGAGACTCCCATGCGCAAGATTTCGCTTGCCCAGACGCTGTGCTTTTTAGCTCTGTTATCGATCGCCTGCGCCCTCGGTATTGCCTCGGCGGCACTTCTTTTCGGCCACCTGCCGTTCGGGGATTTTCGTGGCGTCGTGATGGTGGTAGCAGGTGCGGCCCTGATCTATGCGTGGGCGATAGCGATCAATCGCGCTTTCCTGTGGATCTTCCCTCTCCGTGGAGGCTACATCTCTCCCGGTTCCAGTGAGGAATTCCGCTATCACGTGTATTTGCTTTTTTATCTCGTTTTGTTCCAGTCTCTTACGCGCAGCCTGGCAATTCCCGTTCCGCTCATGCGCGTGGTCTATCTCGCTTTGGGCGCGAAGCTCGGGAAGAACAGTTACAGTGCCGGGGTCATCCTCGATCCGCCGCTCACGGTAGTGGGCGACAACTGCATCATTGGTCACGATGCAGTCCTGTTCTGTCATGCGGTGGAAGGGGCGGATCTGGCGCTCGCGCCGATCACGATCGGGAACAACGTAACCATTGGTGCAAAGGCGGTCGTCCAGCCAGGCGTGATCATCGAGGACGACGCAATCGTTGCCGTGAACGCTGTTGTCAAGAAAGGAACGCATATACGGCGCGGCGAACGCTGGGGCGGAATTCCTGCCCGTCCCATTCACTGATGCCGCAAAAGAGGAGGGGGAACTCGCGTTCCCCCTAATTGGTTGCCTGCCGGGCGAGGCAACTTTGGATGACGGCTTAGGCGGCTGAGCGTGCGCGCCGACGCATGAAGCCAAGAGCGCCAAGGGCGACGCCGATCAGTGCCAAGCTGCCCGGTTCCGGCACGGCCTGACGTTCGAAGGAGCTGTTCGCGTCGGCCTGGAACTGGAAGTTCAGATCATCGTCGTTTTGAAGGCAACCGTTGCAGTCGCCGATGTTGGCCAGCGTTCCGCCATCGGCGAGACCGTCGATCGAGAACTCGGCGGACGGGTCGATCTGCTGGAACGGCGTGATCAGCGACGAATTGATTGCGGTCGTGATGATCATGTTCAACAGGTTCATATCGGTGAAATAGTTGCTGTCCACAAAGGTGACCAGCCACGACAGGTTGGTCGCTCCGGTTCCGACAATCGTTTGTGTGTTGTTATAGTCGTCATCGTCGAAATTATCGAAGAGTGCGGTGTCCGGTGCGTCGGGAACGCCGTCGCCGTTCGTGTCGACAAGCGGCGCGCTGAAATTCGAGCCTGAAATCGAAAGTAATGTTCCGGCGAGGATGATATTGTCATCAGCCGTTCCGACGATGCCGTCTAGTCCGGCGCCGCTCGCGAAACCCGTGCCGTCAACATTGGTGCCGGAATCGGTCATCGCATACACATAGAAGAAGCTGCCGCTTTGATCGGGCGCCATCGTGAAGGACAGCGATCCATCGGTCTCATCCACCTGCACTATCTCAGTCAAACCCGCGACGACCGTAAAGTAGAACCCGTCATCGCCGTTGCTGAACAGGGAGTCTCCGTTGTCATCGTTGACATCGGCAAGGTTTGCCTGATATAGAAGCGTGATTTCCTGGTCGTCGGCAAGGCCGCCGGAAGGGTTGCCGACGATCGCTAACGCATTGCCCGGTCCCCAGTCGAGAGACATTGCGCCCGTGAGATTGGTGACTGCTCCCCCGCCGCCACTCGGGTCAAAGCTGAAGGATTCAGCCTGCGCTTGCGCAAGGCCCGCCGCCGCACTGAGCACAGCTGCCGCCAGTAATTTTTTCACCCGCATGATCGTTCTCCCGGTGTGCTGCCAAGGTGGTTCAACGGTATCGAAGCCGGTGCTGCCACGATGTCCCTGAGCGACTTAAAGCAGAAGCCATGCCATCGATTGAAAAAAAAATAAAAAACAACGAATTACGTGGCCGTGGATGTTTTCGAGATGGGCTGCGCAAGCTGGGGTGTAAAAATTCCCGACGTCGCCGGTTGGTGGCTCGAACGCGTTGCCGGGCACTCCGAGATGAGCCGAGGCGGAGTTCATCGTCTCGGGACACGCTTGTTGGAGCAAATTTCAGGCGATTTTGATCTCGTTTTGGGAAAAGGCCGGGTTGGGAGAAAACTGTTGTCGGGCGTGACTGGTTGCACGGATAGACGAATGTTGTAAGTGGATAGATGTGACTTATCTCCGCGACAGATGGGAGTATATCGTTCGGATTTTTTTACATTTTGCGATGGCAAAGTCCCTTGCGCGAGCACTGCGTAGGTGAAAGTTGCTGTTATTTAACAGATTTTTGATGAGTGGCGTGTTTCGTGCTTGTGTGATGGTGTCCCCTGGGGCTCAGAAGCCTTTGACGTTTGCGACCAAGGGGGTGTCCAAATGTACCCGCGTTCGGGAGACCATCATGAAGCCCAGAAAATCATTTACTCGGACCGCGCTAGCGCTGGCTGTTTCGTCGCTGGCGGTGCCGGTCCTTGCTGCAGAGACAATACAGTTCGACCCGGATGGTCCTGGCGTGCGGACTCCGATATCGGTTCTGGCGTTCGACTGGACGCAGAACAGTGCCCTTGCCGTTGGGGGGAATCCATCCGGTGGGTTGATGGCGGGAGATGTTGTGCATCTGCTGGCGCACGCAAAGCTGGCGAAGCTGATCAATTCAAACGGTGTGGGAATCTCTCTCCCGTCCGGTGTGGAGATTACCTTCGTAGCAGGATTTGCCGAGAGCGTAACGGCGCCCGCACAACCAGGAGCAGGGCCGGCCGGGTTCCAGTTTGACAGTGGTTCGCAGTTGCCCAACTTCTTCGAGATGTGGGTGAGCACACCTGATCATAATGCCTTGGCCGGCACGGGCTATAACAACGGCAAGCGCATTCTTTCAGGCGTCGTGACCAGTTCGATCGGGAACTATTCAGGTGGTCTGCCGATACAGGCCCTTGATCTCTTCGGTACGAACAATTACCCGGGTATCTCCACAATCACTGGCGTGGGCAGCACTCAGTTGTCCGGAGTTATCACCAGTGCCGACGAAGACTACTTCCCTGGCCTGACGCCAACGCAACTAGCCAACCTGAAGGTCTTCTTCAATACGTCGACGGTGACGCCTTACCGGCAGATCAATCCGTCGGCGAAGTTCGTTGGTGACGGTGCAGAACTTGATCTCAATCTGGTCCCGCCGGCATTTGTCGGTCCGGTACCAAACGTCCTGGCGAATATAGGCACGACAAACGGCGGACCGCACGGCGTTCGCGATGGCGATCCGTCGAACGACCTCAACTTCGAGTTGCAGGCAGACTCGAACCAGTCGTTCGAGCCGGGCGTTGAAATTCCGGGGTCTTGCCGTGTAACTTATGGTGGCAACGACAAAAATGGCAACATCGACTTGAAAAAGTTCGGTGAAATCTGCTCGCGAGACAAGGGTAACGTCGTAAGCTGCTACACGTTCGGGGGCCAGGTCGGTGCGCCGACGACCAATCCGAACCAAGGTGGGCCGTTTGGGGAGCATACGCATCACCAAGTCCAAGGAGATGCGGGCGATTTTGTGTTCCGGGCAGGTACTCATAGCGCGCCGGAGAATACCCGGATCGATGCGGTGGCATGCAAGGATCCAGGGGCTATCCAACCTGCGGCGGCAAATGCCAGTTTCAAGCAGATCGATTTTGAAGGAACGGGTTCGTTCAGAACGCTTAGCGCCCAAGCGAAGGAGTACCTCGAGGCTAAAGGTGGCACTGATATCGAAACTGACAACGTAAGCGATGCGCGCTACTACTTCCGGGTTGACATGGTGGATACGGGTGAGCCGGGAAGTGGCGCAAAGGAACCGGATAAGCAGGATTGTCAGGACTTCCTCGATGCGGACCAGAACTTCCCGCTTGCTACGCCGGATCCGAGGTATCTTGAGGCTGACGGTGGATTTGCGGAGAGTGGTGCGTCGTGCGCGGACGTGTATCAGTTCTTCATCTGCCCGACTGAGGCGTCCTGCGAGGAGGACGAGGCGATGTACGCCGTTCGTGGTTATCTGACCGGTGGCAACATTCAGCTTCACAAGGTGGTCAAGTAAGCAGGCTCTATCGCAGGAGGTTCGAAACTTCGTGTTTGATGTTGGAAGTGCGCCCGAAAGGGCGCACTTTTTTCCGCGATGTAAGCGGCTGGGCGTAAGCGGCTGGGCAACCCATCTTCCGTTTGATCCGCGCCGATAAGAGCATCGTGTCCATTTCGTTTTTGGTGGACACATGAACACTTTGATCCAGCCGGCCGCTGCGGCCCGGCGCACACGGCGGCGCCACAGCGCGGAATTCAAGGCACAGATTGCCGCGGCGTGCCGACAGCCTGGCGTGTCGATCGCTGCAGTGGCACTGGCCAACGGACTGAACGCCAATCTCGTTCGTCGCTGGGTGGTCGAGCACGAGGGTGCCGGTGGTACGGTGGTCACGCGCTCGGCGCCCATGTCGCCGCAAGAGGTGTCGCCCGCCTTCGTGCCTCTCGAGTTTGCCGCTGCACCGCTTCCGACGGGCGATATCCGGATCGAACTGCGCGGGGGCGCGGTGAGCGCCACGATCAGCTGGCCCTTGTCGGCGGCCGACGCCTGTGCTGCTTGGCTGCGGGCGGTACTGCGGTGATCCGGGTCGAGGTCGTGTGGCTCGCGGTCGAACCCATCGACATGCGTGCCGGGATGGACAGCTTGCTTGCGCGCGTCGTCGCGGTCTTTGGTGCGGCCTTGCCGCTCCAGGCGTATTGCTTCACCAACGGGCGCGCCAACCGCCTCAAAGTGCTGGTGCACGACGGTTTCGGCATCTGGCTCGCCTGCCGGCGCCTCAACCAGGGGCATTTCGTGTGGGCGGGTCGGCATGGGGAAGTGCGGGCAACACTCACCCGCGAGCAATTCGATGCGCTGGTACTGGGCCTGCCGTGGCAGCGACTCGGTGGCGCGGCAGCCATCACCGTCATCTGAAACGCATTTCAGTACGGCTCGCAATCGGAGCATTCGCCCATTGGCGCGCCCCGCCGCGTCGGGCATCCTGTGGTCATGATCGAGTCGCCCGAACTGTCCGCCCTGAACGAGACCGAGCTGCGTGCGCTGGCCGCGCGGCTGCTCGATGAGGTGCGTTACGAGCAGGCGGCGATCGACAAGCTCACGCATGAGATGGCGGTGCTGAAGCGGCTGAAGTTCGCCGCCCGCAGCGAGGTGTTTCGCGGCGAACAGCACAGCCTGCTCGAGGAGGCCATCGAGGCCGATCTGGAGGCGATCGCTCAGAAGCTCGAGCAGCTCTCGCCCGCGACTCCACCCGCAGACACCAAGGCTCAGCCCAAGCGGGCGCCCTTGCCAGCGCAATTGCCGCGGCACGAGATCCGTCACGAGCCGGCATCCACGGTGTGCAGCTGTGGTTGCGAACTCAAGCGCATCGGCGAGGAGGTCGCCGAGAAGCTCGACTACACGCCTGGCGTCTTCAGCGTCGAACGTCACATCCGCGGCAAATGGGTGTGCAAACGCTGCGAGACGCTGACCCAGGCGCCGGTACCGGCGCACGTGATCGACAAGGGCATTCCCACCACGGGGCTCCTCGCGCAGGTGCTCGTCGCGAAGTATGCCGACCATCTGCCCTTGTACCGACAGGAACGTATCTTCGAGCGGGCGGGGTTGGCCCTGCCGCGCTCGACCTTGGCGCAGTGGGTGGGCGCCTGCGGGGTGCAGTTGCAACCGCTGGTCGATGCGCTCAAGGCCGAGTTGCTCGACCATGCCGTACTGCATGCGGACGAGACGCCGGTCGCGATGCTCAAGCCCGGCGCGGGCAAGACCCATCGGGCCTACCTGTGGAGCTACTGCAGCGGCGCATTCGCGTCGATGCAGGCCGTCGTGTTCGACTTCGCCGACAGCCGCACCGGCCGTCACGCGCAGGCGTTCCTCGGCACGTGGTCGGGCACCCTGGTATGCGACGACTAAAGCGGCTATAAGGCGCTGTTCACGCAAGGCGTGCAGGAAGCCGGATGCCTTGCTCATGCCAGGCGGAAGTTCCTTGAGCTGTGGGCCAACCACCAGAGCCAGATTGCCGGTGAGGCGCTGCAGCTCTTCGGCGCGCTCTATGACGTCGAGCGCGAGGCGCGCGAGCTCAGCCCCGACGAGCGGCTACGGCTGCGGCAGGACAAGGCCCGACCGGCTGCCGACCTGCTGCACGCGTGGCTCGTCGCGCATCGACAGAAGGTGCCGGATGGTTCGGCCACGGCAAAGGCGATCGACTACAGCCTCAACCGCTGGGCTGCGCTCACGCGCTATCTCGACGATCCGATGCTGCCCGCGGACAACAATTGGGTCGAGAACCAGATTCGTCCGATTGCCCTCGGTCGATCCAACTGGCTATTTGCCGGCAGTCTGCGCGCGGGGCAACGGGCTGCCGCCGTCATGAGCCTCATCCATTCGGCGCGGCTCAACGGGCACGACCCTTACGCGTACCTCAAGGACGTGCTCACCCGGTTGCCGACGACGCCGACCAGCCGCATTGGCGAATTGTTGCCGCATCGCTGGCAACCTTCCGACACGGACTGCTGAACTCTTCCTGCCCTGTTCGCCTTCGCAGGTGGGTTGCCCAGCCGCTTACTCCGCGATCGCGCGTGAGAGGCATCCATCCGATCAATCGCTGACCGGTGGACTGATTACTTAATCGGGCGGCGTATTTTCGTTCACGGCGATGCGGAATGTTGGAGTCGTCCGCGGACGCGTCAAATGCTTGGCTGAACCCGCTCCCCAATCAGCCGTTCCAGGTGCGGCGCAAAGTTGCGCTGTTGTGCGTTGTTTGTCGCTGCATTGCGAAGATGTTGTGCGCGGGCGGCGAAGAGCGGGGCTTCGAGGAGTCGCGATATGGCCTGCTGTAGCGCGCTAGTGCTTGCACGGTCCGAGCGTAACAGAAGTCCTGCGCCAAAGCGCTCGATAGCCTGCATGTTCAGAAACTGGTCCATGTTTCGCGCGATTCCCAGCACGGGAACGCCCGCACTCAGTGCCTGATTTGTGGTCGGACTTCCGCCGTTGCAGATCACGAGATCCGCGTGTTCGCACACCGTCTGGCCGGGGAGGTAGTCGAAAACCTGCGTTCGCGGGGATGCGAAACCAGCCGGTAGCGGCTTTCCTGCGGATGCGACCAGCACCCGCGCGCCGGTCGCATCGAGAACCGGAAGCAGTTGCCGCAACACGCGCGGATCGCCCGAACTGCCCATGGTCACGTAGATCAGCGGTGCTTCCGTGCCGTCATCGAATTCCAGTGCGAGGGCTGAAGCGTCGGGAGACCATGCAATCGGTCCGATGAATGCAGCATGGCGGCTGTTGCGCACCGCTGGAAAAAGCTCCGGGAAGTTTGCGAAGAGGCGGAGGTCGGCGTCCGTGTAGCAGCGTCGCAAGTCGTAGCCCAGCGACGGCAATCCGTGGAGGGCCCGCAAGCTTTCGAGCGCTTGTGCGTGCAGTCTCATGGCGAAGGGGGAGATCCAGCGAAAGATCGGACCTGTCACGCTCAGTGGCGCGAAACGGGTCCACGCGAATACCGGCAGGGGTGTCGGTAGTGAGCGCTCGGGACTCCAATAGGCATCGCAGATCGTCGCGTACGGTATGGACCTCAAGCGCGCGCTTACTGATAGCGACAGACGGAAATCACCGACGATGATGTCAGGCTGTTCGGCGTCGATCAGCGCCAGATCGTCCGCGACGTAATGTCGCAGGGTCGGAAGATCATAGAGCGGCAGTCCGTGATCAAGGCGGCGCGCAAAAACAGATGCTGCCTGGCAGGCGAGCGGGCGTATCTGGAACGCCGCATCCTTGGTCAGCCAGTCGAAGGATTCGGGGCGTGCGAAGACGACCTCGAATCGCTCGGGGTCGAGGGCTCGGGCGACGACAAACGGACGTGCGACATGAGCGAGCGTGGCACCCTCGGCGAAGAACAGGACCTTTCTTCTCGTCATTTCTTCTGGATATCCAGGCTGCTTCGTGTTTAGCGAGGGCTTCCGGGTTGCGTTGCTTCCACGGCGGTTCTTGATGTCCGATCCGGATCCTTGGCTGTGCAATCAGGGGCGCGGGGTGAGCGGAGCGTTGCCGCGCAGGCGTTCGTAATGTGTCAGGACGGCAGGTACGTATTGGGCCGTTTCCGCGTATGGCGGAATCGCCTTGCCATGGCGCTCCACTGCCCCTTCGCCTGCATTGTAGGCAGCGAGCGCGAGGGGTAGCGAGTCGAAACGGTCCAGCAATTCGCGCAGATAGCGGGCGCCGCCGGCAAGGTTCTGGCGTGCATCGAATGGATCGCTGACGCCGAAGCGGGTTGCCGTGTCGGGCATCAACTGCATCAGGCCGAGTGCCCCCTTGGGCGAGCGGGCCCGTTCGTCGAAGCGGCTTTCGACGAAGGCGACAGCTTCCACCAGGGCGGGATCGATGCGGTTCTGGCGCGCCGCGTCGCGTATCAGGGGCGACAGCTGTCCGGGGCTGCGGCGGAGACTCGTTGCGGCCGCGCGTGCAGCGGTACCGCCTGCGACCGGGCGCGGTGGGCGTGCTTCCAGGATCAGGCGATGGCGGGGGTCGCTGGGCGCATCGCTGAAATTGAACACCCCGCGGTCGTCGGCATAACCGTAGAGGCGGTCCGCCCAACACGATCCGGCGCTGCAGAGCATGATCAGGGCGGTCGCGACCCATCGCGCGCGGCCATTTGACCGGACTGCCGAGCGACGCGCGATGTCGCGTGCCCGCGGCAATCGAGCGGGGTTGTCAGGTGATGGCGTTGGTCTTTTCATGGGACTCCATCCGGATTTTCGGTGCCGCCTGCAATCCTTTCGGAACGCTATGAGGATCGATGCCACGAATGCAATTCAGTATGTAGGAAGTTCATGATGCTTTCTATGCTAATGTTGCTGCGGATTGGTCCCCCCGTGCTTCCAATGTGTCCGAAAGGCGCATGGTTGTGTGATCTACGGTCCTTGCAGGGCGTGCAGGATTTCGAGAAGGGTGTGCAGTTAACGATTCTTTGGTGATCCATGCGTTATCGAGTCAGGGCTCTCGGGGCGAACGCGGCAGTCGTCGAAACCGAACTCGAGGCGGGTTGCGAGGCGGACGTGCGCGCGCTGGCGGAGGCCCGGGGGCTCTCCGTCCTGTCGCTGAAGGCGCTCGAGCGTGGGAGTGGCCGGGGCCGCTTCCCCTTGCTCCTCTTCAATCAGCAACTGCTGGCGTTGCTGCGCGCCGGCATCCCGCTTGCCGAGGCAATCTCCGCGCTCGTCGAGAAGGAGCGCTGGCCGGCGATCCGGTCGGTGCTGCAGGGGCTGCGCGATGCGTTGCGCGAAGGACGCAGCCTGTCGAGTGCGCTCGAGTCTGCGCCGCAGGCCTTTCCCCCCCTGTACGTGGCGTTGATCCGCGCCGCCGAGCGCACCAGCGACCTCGAGCGAGCCATCGCCCGCTACATCGCCTACCAGGAGGACGGCGACCGTCTGCGCGACAAGTTGATCAGCGCGGCGATCTATCCCTTGCTGCTGGTTGGCGTGGGTGGTCTGGTGGTGTTGTTCCTGCTCGGCTACGTCGTGCCACGCTTTTCGCATATCTATCAGAACGTCGGGACCAACTTGCCGTGGATGTCCCGGCTGCTGCTCGAATGGGGGCAGTTCGTGGAAGGGCATGCCTTATTGGTGGGGGCGATCGTTCTCGCTTCCCTGGGCGGTGCGGCCCTGGTGGTACGCAGTCCTGCATTGTGGGCGTCGGTCGGGCGCTATATGTGGCGGATGCCCTTCGTTGGTGAGCGCATGCGGGTGTTCCAGCTTGCGCGTTTCTACCGGACCGTGGGGATGTTGCTCTCGGGCGGTATTCCAGTCGTGACTGCATTGGGGATGGTGTCGGGGCTGCTGTCGGCGCCGCTGCAGATGGGTCTGGCTGCAGCGATAGCCGCGATTCGCGAGGGGCGCAGTTTCTCGGCGATGCTGGCGGCGCGCGGTCTTACGACTCCCGTCGCCCTGCGCATGCTGGAGGTCGGGGAACGTGCGGGGAACCTGGGCGAGATGCTGACTCGCGCGGCCGAATTTCACGAAGAGGATACGGCGCGGCAGGTAGAGTGGTTGACGCGCCTGTTCGGTCCGCTGCTTATGCTGCTGATCGGATGCGCGATCGGCTTGATCGTTGTGCTCATGTACATTCCGATATTCCTGCTTGCAGAGAGCATTCGATGAGCGAATCGTTGACGGTGACGTCGCCTGTCGCCCCCTTTTCCGTCGCCGAGATGGCGATCGCAGCCGCTGGCGGGGAGCGTGTCATCGACGCACTGGCGAAGCTGGAAGCGGATCCGGCTGTTCGTGTCGATCGGCTTGGCCGAACGCTCGGTCTTGCGTCGATGGGGCACGGACGTCTGATGGCGCTGGAGCCCGACTTCGCCGCGATTCCGTTCGAGATGGCACTGAGGCGCGAGTGCGTGGCGCTGCGCGACGAAGACGGCGGACTGCTGGTGGCGATCGCCGATCCCTTCGACACCGATCTGCTCGACGGGCTGGGGGGGCGTCTCGGCGAAGCCTATGCGCTGGTCCTCGTGGATCACGACGATCTGGCGGCCTGCCTCGCGCGCCACGAGGACGAGGTACGACGGGCCGCCGGCCTGATCGCGTCGAGCGAGGAGGGCACCGCGGGCGACGGCGTCGAGGATCTGTCGCTCAAGCGCATCAGCGCGGACGTGAGTCCCGTCGTCAAGCTGGTCAATTCGACCCTTTATGATGGCTTGAAGCAGCTCGCGAGCGACATCCACCTCGAGTCGATCCCCGGAGGCCTGGTCATCAAGTACCGCCTCGACGGGGTGCTGGTGCGCGTCGGCAGCGCGCAGGGCAACGAGCTCGCCGAGCAGGTCATTTCCCGCATCAAGGTGATGGCGGAACTCGACATCGCCGAGCGCCGGGTACCCCAGGATGGGCGCTTCAAGGTCCGCTCGGGCGGGCGCGAGATCGACTTCCGCGTATCGATCATGCCCAGCATCCACGGCGAGGATGCGGTGCTGCGTATCCTCGACAAGGAGCACCTCAGCCGCGAGATGAGCGGGCTGACGCTCGAGACGCTTGGATTTGACGATGATGTGCGGGGAGCACTGCGCCATCTCGCGAGCGAGCCCTACGGCATGCTGCTGGTCACCGGGCCGACCGGTTCGGGCAAGACGACAACGCTCTACGCGACGCTTGCCGAGACTAACCAGGGACTCGACAAGATCGTCACCATCGAGGATCCGGTCGAGTACCAGCTCAACGGCGTGCTGCAGATCCCGGTGAATGAGAAGAAGGGGCTGACTTTCGCGCGTGGTTTGAGGTCAATCCTGCGCCACGACCCGGACAAGATTATGGTCGGCGAGATCCGCGATGGAGAAACGGCGGAAATCGCAGTGCAGGCGGCATTGACCGGCCACCTCGTATTCACCACGGTGCACGCGAACAACGTCTTCGACGTGATGGGGCGCTTCATGCACATGGGGATCGATCCGTTCAACCTTGTCGCCGCGCTCAATGGCATCGTCGCCCAGCGCTTGCTGCGCATCAATTGTCCGCACTGCACGGAGGACGTGCCGCCCGACGCGCAACTGATCGCACGTTCGCGCATCGGCGATGCGAGCGCCTTCCGCTTCCGCGCAGGCCATGGCTGCGGCCAGTGCCGCGGGACGGGTTATCGCGGCCGGCGCGCGGTGGCTGAAGTGCTGCTGCTCGACGACGAGATCCGCGAGCTGATCGTCGCCCGTGCGCCGATCCGGACTGTGAAGGAAGCGGCGCGACGCGGCGGATTCCGCGGCCTGCGCGACGCGGCGCTGGCGGTGGCCGCGGCCGGGGAAACCACGCTGCAGGAGGTGAATCGTGTCACGCTTCTCGGCTGAAGCCCGCCGCCTGCTGATCGAGCAGGACGCGATCCGCGTCGGCCATGGTTCGACACAAAGACGGCGGGCCTACGAGTGGGCTCCCGATGCCGCCCTGGCGGCGCTGGCAGCGGAGCCGGACGGCGGGGTGATGCGCGGTTCGCGCTGGGATGTACTGTTCGCCGATGCCGTGGTGCGCTATCTGATCGTCCGGTGGCCGCCCGGCCTGCGTGGCGCGGCCGAGCGCGAAGCGTTTCTGGCCCTGCGGTTCAGGGAGGTGCATGGAATCGGTGCGCCCGAATGGCGCATCGTCGTGGAGCGTGGCGCAACCGATTTTCCCGTCGTCGCATGTGCCGTGCCTGCCGCACACATCGAGGCAGTGTCCGCTTGGGGCAGGGAGCACCGGTTGCGTTTCGGCAGCGTCACGGGCGAGTTCCTTGCCGCCTATAACCGGGTGCGCCCCGAACTGGAAAGTCCGTTCGGCGCGTTGGCGGTGCAGCGTGAAGGGCGGGTCACGCTGGGGTTCTGGCGCGATGCGCAGTGGCAGTCCTTGCGCAGCCAACCGCTCGGCCCGGCCGGGGATATGTCGCTGGGCCTGTACCTGGAGTCCCAGGCGCTGCGGTCGGGCCTTCCGGGTGAGGCCGGCGTTCTGTATTGCATCGGGGAGGGGCCGCGGGTCCCGGTCGGATGGCGCAAGCATGCGCTGCGCGCCGAAGGGTGGGAAGGATGAAACAGGTTCCGTTGCCGGTCGATCTCGATTTTCTGCAAACGCGCCGGCGGGTGAGTATTGCGGGTTGGGGGATGCTCGCGGCGGGAGTACTTGCCTGTGCGCTCCAGATCATCGACTACCGTCGCGCCAGTGCCGAGGTCGATGCGCGCACGGCGGCCGTGTTGAGTGCGCGCGAAGCGGCGCGGCGCTCCCAGCCTGTGGCGATGGCCGAGGGGAACCCGGTGAGCGCCGAGGAGGCGAAAGCCGTGCTTGGCGTCGCCGAGCGGCTGAATGCTGATTGGGGCGGGATGCTCGGCGGCGTGGCAGGCGCGCAGGGCGAGGGGGTTACGTGGCTGAGCCTGCAGGCGGATCAGGCGCGGGGCAGGCTCGCGGTCGCCGGACAGGCCCGCTCGCTTGCGGAAATGTTCGAGTTCGTCGCCCGGCTCGGTGCCGTGCAGGGGATACGGGACGCCCAGTTGGCGAATTACGAGTGGGTGCAGGTCGATAGCGGGGACGCGGTGCGATTCACCGTGAATGCGAAATGGAGCGGACGTCCGTGATGCCCGGCACTGGTGTATTGATGCAGTACTGGTGCCCTCGTCTCGTGGTGATGGTCGCGCCCGCATCGGGGGGCGGCGAGGCTGCTGCGACAACCACTCCGGATGTGGGTGAGTCGCGCCGCAGCGGAGCGTCGGTCGGTCTCGCCAAGGAGTACATCGGACGGCTCGTGATGAATGCCGGTGTTCCCGGTGTGGTTGGGGTGTTGCTGCTGGTCGCTGCCGCGCTGGGGGGGTACGCCGCTAATACCGACATCGATCGTCGCGCCGCGGCGCTTGCCGAAGAGCAGAGCCGTACGGAGCGCAACGCAAGTGCCCCGGCCCCGGGGAGCGACGACCGTGCCCGCGTCGCGGCCTTTGTTGGCCGTTTCCCGCCCGCCGCCGCGCTGCCGGACAGCCTGCGCCGCCTGAACGAACACGGTGCCGCACACGGCATCAGCGTCCGGCGCACCGACTACGGCAGCTCCGTGGTGGCCGGCACGCCGCTGACGCTCGTCAGCCTCACGATACCCGTTGAGGCCGACGCGGCGGCGCTCTATGTCTGGCTTGGCGCACTGCTGCGGGAAATGCCCGAAATCGCGCTGGAATCGTTGAGTTTCAAGCGCGACAAGAGCGATGCCGAGACGGTCGAGGCGGATATCCGCCTGCAACTTTATCTGCGGGGGCGCTCATGAGGATGCGCCACGTGCTCCTGGCAGTTGCGCTGCTGGCGACGCTCGCAGCGAGCTGGTGGGCTGTCAATGAAGAGTCGGGGGGGGACGTGGTCCAGCCCGTCGAGCGCGCACCCCGGTCCAGGCTTGCGTCGGGGCAGGGAAAGTCGGGCGATGCGCCGGCATCGACGGCTGGAAATCTCGCCCGACTCGATGTCGTGCGGGCGCCGTGGCCCGAGCTGGGCGATCCTCTGGCGCGCATCGTCAGCTTTGCCCCGCCTCCGCCGCCGTCCGCGCCGGCGGGACCCGTGGAGCCGCAGGCACCGCCTTTGCCGTTCCGCTATGTCGGTGCGATTGACGACGCACAGGGCAAGGCGGTGTTCCTGCTCGAGGGGGCGCAGGTCCGCGTGGCGCGCCAGGGCGAGGAAATCGCAGGCCGTTACCGTGTCGAGCGCATCACCCCGTCCGCGGTCGAATTCACTTATCTGCCGCTCAAGAAAATTCAGACTCTCAATCGCCAGAATCCATGAAAACGAAGACTTCGACCTTATCGCGATGCGGGGATTGCCAAGTCCTTCGTTCGATGCCCGCGAGCGCTTCGGCGCGCCGCAGCTCTTCGGCGTGGAACGAATCCCCGCTCGCGCGAGTGCTGCGGAACGTTCTCCTGCCGACCTTTTCCGCCCTACTTCTAGCCGCGTGTGCCGGCAACCCTGCGCTCGAACAGAGTCGACGCGACTTTGCTGCTGGCGATCGCGTGGAGGCGTTGCTGCGGCTGGAACAGGCCGTGAAGAAGGATCCGGAGAACCTCGAATTGCGCAGCTATTACGTGCGCCAGCGCGATCAGGTCGTGACGGAGAAGCTGGGTGTGGCCGAGAAAGCGCACGGGGCGCGGAAGCTGGACGAAGCGGCGCTGCTGTATCGCGATGTGCAGAAGGTCGACCCGGAGAACGCACGGGCCCGGCTCGGCCTTGAGGACGTTGAGCGGGCGCGTCGCCGTGCGGAGCGACTGGGGCAGGCCAGAGCAGCCCTTGCTGCCGGGGACGCAGCGACCGCCGGCCGCATCGCACGCGGGGTGTATGCCGAGGCGCCCGGCGACCGAGCGGCGCGCGAGCTGGTGCTGGAGCTGGACGAACGCGCAGAGCGTGCGAGCAAGCCGCGCGCAGAATCCCTGCAAGGGGCGATGGCCCGGCCGGTGACGCTCGAATTCCGTGACTCGCCGCTGCGCGTCGTGTTCGAGGCGCTGTCGCGCGCGAGCGGGCTGAATTTCGTTTTCGACAAGGACGTGCGCGCGGACAGCCGCGTGACGCTGTTCGTGCGCGAGAACTCCGTCGACGAGGTGCTTCGCCTGCTCTCCGCGACGCAGGGCATCGAGCGCAAGTTATTGAACGCGAATACCGTCCTCATCTACCCGGTGACCACCGCCAAGCAGCGCGAGCACGTCGAGCTGGTGACGCGCAGCTTCTACCTCGCGAATGCCGAGGCGAAGGCCGCACAGACACTGATCAAGCAGTTGGTGAAGAGCCGGGACGTGTTCATCGACGAGAAGCTCAACCTGCTCGTGATGAAGGACACGCCCGAAGCGGTGCGCATGGCTGAACGGCTCGTCGCGACGCTGGATGTGCCCGAGCCGGAGGTGATGCTGGAACTGGAGGTGCTGGAGGTCAGCCGCAACAAGTTGCTGGACCTGGGGATCGATTTTCCCGACCAGGTCGGTTACGGCCTGCTGACGCCGACGCTGCCCGCATCCAGCCAGATCGTGAATGGCGTCGTGATCTCCGGCACAACGCAGCTCGGTGGCAAGCTGCTTGACGGCAACATCGACCTGCGTCACAACCGCAACGATCTCGTACCCTTCATCGCCAACCCGGGGGCGGTGCTGCGCCTGAAGAGCGAGGACGGCGATTCGCGCATGCTCGCGAACCCGCGCATCCGCGTGCGCAACCGCGACAAGGCGAAGGTGCATATCGGCGACAAGTTGCCGGTGTTCACGACGACCTCGACGGCCAACGTCGGCGTGTCGGCCTCGGTCTCCTATCTCGACGTCGGTCTGAAGCTGGAGGTGGAGCCGTCCGTCTATCGCGACGACGAGGTCGGCATCAAGCTGAGCCTCGAGGTCAGCAGCATCGTCAAGGAGGTGCCCGGCCCCTCCAGTTCGCTCGCCTACCAGGTCGGTTCGCGCAGTGCATCCACTTCGTTGCGCCTGCGCAATGGCGAGACTCAGGTACTCGCGGGCCTGATCAACGACGAGGAACGCTCGTCGGCCCAACGCCTGCCCGGGCTGGGCAACCTGCCGATGGTCGGCAGGCTGTTCTCGGCTCAGCGCGACAGCAACAACAAGACCGAGATTGCCCTGCTGATCACGCCGCGCATCGTGCGCAACGTGCTGCCACCCGTATCGCTGTTGGCTGAAATGCCCGCAGGAACGGAGTCGAACATCGGTGCCGAGCCGCTGCGCATTGGTGCGACCGCGCCTCGCAGCCTGGGGCTGATGGGCG
The DNA here is from genome assembly GCF_045689615.1 of Aromatoleum evansii. Classification (NCBI taxonomy): domain Bacteria; kingdom Pseudomonadati; phylum Pseudomonadota; class Betaproteobacteria; order Rhodocyclales; family Rhodocyclaceae; genus Aromatoleum; species Aromatoleum evansii. The sequence goes on along the minus strand of NZ_CP141259.1, from coordinate 3,976,637 downwards.
AGGGGCGTCCGAGCCCTGCCACGCCGGTCGCGGCGCCACGCGCGGTGGCTGAGGAGCGTGCAGAGCCGGCCGAAGGGGTGGAGGCGAAGGAGGAGCAGGCGGCGCCCGAAGTCGCGCTGATCCTGCCTGAAACGGCCCGCCGCGGCGAAACGTTCAACGCCATTGTGCGTGTGAGCGGAGCTACCGGAGCGACCGCCGCCGATGTCACGATCGCGTACGATGCCAACCGCCTCGAAGCGGACGGGGCGGTGACCCCGGGGACGGTCCAGCTGCCCGTGAGCCTCAAGGATGGCCGGGCTGATCTGGTCGTGCGCCTTCGCCCCAAGGCCGATGCTTCGGGCGTGGCGACCATGGTCGCAACCGGCATGAAGCTGCGCCGCGAGACGGGCGACGAAGACGTGGCGCTGTCGGCCGGGGGCACGGTGCGCATTGCCGAGTGAGGGGCCAGGTGACGCGCGGATTCACCCTCATCGAGCTCGTCGTGACGGTCGCCATCATCGGCATCCTCGCGGCCGGGGCAATGCCGCTTGCCGAACTCGCCGCCCAGCGTGAGCGTGAGTCCGAGTTGCGCATCGCCCTCCGCCAGATCCGCGCCGGACTCGATGCGTACAAGGCGGCCTACGTCGAGCAGCGTGTCGAGCAGCGCGTCGACGCGTCGGGCTATCCGCCCGATCTCGCAGTGCTGGTGAATGGCGTACCCGATATCACCCATCCGGCGGGCAAGCGCATCTACTTCCTGCGCCGTCTGCCGCGCGACCCCTTTCATCCTGACCCATCGGTGCCCGCGGAACAGACCTGGGGCAGGCGCAGCTATGCGAGCCCGCCCGAGGAGCCGGCCGAGGGGAAGGACGTGTATGACGTCTATTCGAAGTCGCCCCGCAGCGGACTCAATGGCGTGCCCTATCGTGAGTGGTAAGGGCGGCATGAAGAAGACAAGGATCGCTGCGGGCTTCACCCTCATCGAGTTGCTGGTGGTGCTGGCCATCATCGCAACGCTGATGTCGATCGCCGCGCCGCGCTATTTCGAGCACCTGGACCGCAGCCGTGAGGCCTCCCTGCGCCAGACGCTGTCGGTCGTGCGCGATGCAATCGATCGCTACCACGCGGACATCGGCAAGTGGCCGCCCGATCTCGACACCCTCGTGACGAAGCGTTATCTGCGAAAGCTTCCCGTTGATCCGATCACCGAGCGCAGCGATTCGTGGCAGCTCGTAGCGGCGCCGGGCGAGGAGGAGGCGGGGGTGTGGGACCTCCACAGCGGGGCCGAAGGCACAGCAAAGGACGGTACGCACTTTGCCGAGTGGTGAGAACGTGCGCGATCGTGTGCGAACGCATGGCGTGAGGGCGGGCCCCAGTGCCGCCGGGACGCGGCAGGCAGGTTATACCTACCTGCTGGTGCTGTTCATCGTCGCGGGGCTCGGCCTGCTGGTGGCGCAGACCGGACTGGTGTGGCAGCAGGCGGCGCAGCGCGAGCGCGAGGCGGAACTGCTGGTGATCGGCGTCGAGTTCTCGCGTGCGCTGGCGAGCTATGTCAAGGCCGGTGCGGATCACAGCCTGCCCGAAAGCCTGCAGCAACTGGTGGAGGATAGACGCGGGCCGGTTCTCGTCAGACACCTGCGCAGGATCTATCGCGATCCGTTCACCGCGCAACCCATCTGGGGCCTGGAAAAGGCCGGGGGGCGAATCGCGGGCGTCTATAGCCTCGCGCAGGGCGTTCCGATCAGGCAGCATGATCTGCCCAAGGAGCTCGGCGGACTCACGGGCGAAGTCAGGAGCTACGCCGAGTGGATATTCAGGCCGATCGAAGCGGACGATGGCACTGCACCGGGAGTGGCGCCCGGGGCGGGCCCCGCCGCCGCTCGTGCCGGGGGCGGCGCAGCCGTTCCGGGATCAGGCGATTAGCGCAGCACCATGTTGTCGCGGTGGATCAGTTCCGGCTCGTCGATGTAGCCGAGCAGCTGTTCGAACTCGCTGCTGGGTTTGCGCGCCACGCGACGGCATTCCGTGCTGCTGTAATTGACTAGCCCGCGGCCGATTTCCTCGCCTGACGGCGTGCGGCAGGCCACCGCCGAGCCGCGCTCGAAGTCGCCGCGCACTTCCACCACGCCAACCGACAGCAGGCTGCGCCCGCTGCGCAGCGCCGTCGCCGCGCCGTCGTCGATGACCAGGTCGCCTGCAAGCTGCAGGTGGTCGGCGAGCCACTGCTTGCGCGCCTGCAGCGGCGAGCTGGTGGCGTAGAGCAGGGTTCCCAGCGCCTCGCCCTTGCCCAGGCGCATCAGGGCGTCGGGCTCGTTGCCGCTGGCGATGCAGGTGTGTGCGCCGCTGCGGGCGGCACGCTGGGCGGCGCGGATCTTCGTGATCATGCCGCCCTTGCTGATGCCGGTGCCGGCGCCGCCGGCCATCGCCTCGTAGGCGCGGTCCTCGGCGCGTCCTTCGGAAACCAGCGTTGCGGACGGATCCTGGCGCGGGTCGGCCGTATACAGGCCCTTCTGGTCGGTGAGGATGATCAGTGCATCGGCTTCGATGAGGTTCGCGACCAGCGCGCCCAGCGTGTCGTTGTCGCCGAACTTGATCTCGTCGGTGACGATGGTGTCGTTCTCGTTGATGATCGGCACGACGCCGAGTTCGAGCAGCGTCGTCAGTGTCGAGCGGGCGTTCAGGTAACGCTTGCGGTCCGCGAGATCGTCGTGCGTGAGCAGGATCTGGGCGGTGCGGATGCCGTGGCCGGAGAATGCGTCTTCGTAGGCCTCGACGAGGCCCATCTGCCCGACTGCGGCGGCGGCCTGCAGCTTGTGCATTTCCTGCGGTCGCTTCGTCCAGCCCAGGCGCTGCATGCCCGCGGCGATGGCGCCCGAGGATACCAGCACGACCTGCTTGCCGGATTCGCGCAGGGCGGCGAACTGGCGCGCCCAGTCCGCCATCGCGACCTTGTCGAGACCGGTGCCGTTGTTGGTGACGAGGGCGCTGCCGACCTTGACCACCAGGCGGCGCGCGTTGCGGATCTTGTTTCGCATGATCTGTGACGGCAAGCGTGGGCTAACGGGGAGGAGCCGGCGCGAGGCCGGACTCGGGGTCAGTTGCCGGACTTCTCCGGCCGGTCCGCTTCATCGAGATCGTCTTCGTCCTCGTCCGCGTCGTCCTCCGCAGCGAGGATCGCCTGCAGCCTCGCCTGGTAGGCGGCCTCGGCGCGGGCCTCCGCCTCGGCGGCGAGGCGCGCCTCCTCGGCGGCGTGTTCCGCGCGCTCGGCTTCGGCCTGGGCGCGGTCGGCGTCGAGGAAGTCCTGGATCGCGAAGACCAGCGGACGGACGCCGTCGCCGGTGAGGGCGGAGATCTCGAAGTGGCGATCCACCGGGCCGTAGGCCTCGAGGAACGCGGCGATACGCTCGGCGCGCTCCTCTTCGGGGACCAGGTCCAGCTTGTTCAGGGCGAGCCAGCGCGGCTTGTTGTACAGCGACTCGTCGTACTTGCGCAATTCCTCGACGATTGCCTTGGCGTCATGGACGGGGTTGGCGTCCGGGTCGAAAGGCGCGAGGTCGACGAGGTGCAGCAGCACGCGGGTACGCTGCAGGTGGCGCAGGAACCGGTGGCCGAGGCCGGCACCTTCGGCCGCCCCCTCGATCAGGCCGGGGATGTCGGCGATGACGAAGCTGCGGTTTTCATCGGTGCGCACGACGCCCAGGTTGGGTGCGAGCGTCGTGAACGGGTAGTCGGCGACCTTCGGCTTGGCGGCCGAGACCGATCGGATGAAGGTCGACTTGCCGGCGTTGGGCATGCCCAGCAGGCCGACGTCGGCCAGCACCTTGAGTTCCAGACGCAGCATGCGGCGTTCGCCTTCCTCGCCGAGGGTGCGCTTGCGAGGCGCGCGGTTCACGCTCGACTTGAAGTGCAGGTTGCCGAGGCCACCCTTGCCACCGCGGGCGATCAGTGCGCGCTTGCCATCGACGTTGAGGTCGGCGATGAGTTCGCCGCTCTCGAAGTCGGTAATGACGGTGCCGACCGGCATGCGCAGCGTGATGTCCTCGCCGCTCTTGCCGTAGCAGTCCTTGTTGCCGCCGTTCTCGCCGCGTTGTGCGCGATGCATGCGCGTGTAGCGGTAGTCGACCAGCGTGTTGAGGTTGCGGTCGGCCACCGCGAAGATGCTGCCGCCACGGCCGCCATCGCCGCCGTCGGGGCCGCCGCGCGGGATGAATTTTTCGCGGCGGAAGGAGGCTGAACCGTTACCGCCGTCGCCGGCCATGACCTCGATGCGCGCTTCGTCAATGAACTTCATGTGCTGTGCAGTGCCGAGTTGTGCTTATGGCAAAAACAAAAAAGCCCTACCGCAAGGATAGGGCTTTTCGAACCTTGACGCCGGAACTCAGGCGGCTTCGGGCACGATCACGACCGTGCGGCGGCGCAAGGCGCCCTTCACGGTGAACTGCACGGTGCCGTCCTTCAGCGCGAACAGGGTGTGGTCCTTGCCGATGCCGACGTTCTCGCCCGGGTGGTATTCGGTGCCGCGCTGGCGAACGATGATGTTGCCTGCGAGCACGAATTGGCCGCCGTAGCGCTTCACGCCAAGTCGTTTCGATTCCGAGTCGCGGCCGTTACGGGAACTACCGCCAGCTTTTTTGTGTGCCATGACGAATTACCTCCTTGGCTCTGATCAGGCCGAGATCGCTTCGATGCGAAGCTCGGTGTAGTTCTGGCGATGGCCCTGGTGCTTCTGGTAGTGCTTGCGGCGGCGCATCTTGAAAATCTTGACTTTCTCGTGACGGCCGTGGGAAACCACGGTCGCCTTCACTGCGGCGCCGGAAACCACCGGGGTGCCGATCTTGACCGACTCGCCCTCGCCGACCATGAGAACCTGGTCGATGGTGATTTCGGAGCCCACGTCAGCCGGTATCTGTTCTACCTTGATCTTTTCGCCGGCTGCGACGCGATACTGCTTGCCGCCGGTTTTTATCACCGCGTACATGGTGTTGCTCCAGTTGATGGGTTTGCAAAGGAATCGCGCACTTTACACGAGCAGTCGAAGAATCGTCAAGAAAATCAGCGCTTAGGCGCCGACTTGCGAACCTTGCCGGGGCATCTCGCCGGGTGCGGGTATTCCCCAATACTGACATTCGCTCGAAGTGGAACTATGATTCGAATGTTGTCAGACAACTTTGAGGCGCCGGGTACATGGGGGCAAACGAGAAATCAGGGCGCGGACCGCGGCTGAGCGTCGTCGTCGCGGGCCAGCTTGAAGCCTGGATCAGCGAGCAGGGCCTCAAGGCGGGCGCGCAGTTGCCCACCGAGAAGGTCCTGTGCGAGCGCTTCGGCGTCAGCCGGGCGGTGATCCGCGAGGCCATTTCGCGCCTGAAGGCAGACGGCTGCGTGATGACTCGGCAGGGCTCGGGCGCCTACGTGGCGGCGCGGCCGGGGCAGGGCAGTTTCCGTCTGCTGCGCGGGGGTGTCAATGGCGATGCGGTGACGGAGAGCAGCCTGTCCGATCGCGAGATATCTGACATTTTCGAACTGCGCTACCTCGTCGAGGCCGGTGCGGCCGAGCTGGCGGCGCTGCGCTGCTCGCCACAGGAACTCGACCGGATGCGCGACGCGCTCGAACGCATGGCGGTCGCACTGGAGACCGGCGCGGACGCCCACACCGACGACGACGCCTTCCACGTCGCCATCGCGGCGGCGACGCACAATCCGCAGATTGAGCGTTTCCAGGCATTCATGGGACAGCAGTTTTCCGATTCGCGTGCGCCGACCTGGAACGAGGCCGGTCACCGCGCCGGGCGGGCGCGCGATTCGCAGGCCGAGCATGTGAGGATCTTCGAGGCGATCGCGGCGGGCGATCCGAACGCCGCACGTGCGGCTGCGACGGAGCATCTGGCGGGCGCGGTGCGGCGTTTCGGGCTTGACGCGCGGCGTTGGGGCGAGCTGGTGGCAATCAAGGGGAAGCGCGCGGCGGATGCGCGCAACGAGGCGTTGCACGAAGTGGAGAAGGGACGATGAACATTGCGGCGGACCCGGTGGTTCTGGGCGAGCAGGAGGCGGATTTTTCGTCCGTCGACAAGGCTCGGGTGGTGGAGGCGCTGGCGCGGGTACTGCCGGCGGGGGCGCTGATGTACGACGCCGAGGACTTGCGTCCGTACGAATGCGACGGCCTGTCGGCGTATCGCCAGATGCCGATGGTGGTGGTGCTGCCGACGACGGAGGAGCAGGTCGTCGCGGTGCTCAAGGTGTGCAGCGAGATTGGGGTGCCGGTCGTCGCGCGTGGTGCCGGTACTGGTCTGTCGGGGGGCGCGCTGCCGCACAAGTTCGGCGTGGTGCTGTCGCTGGCGCGCTTCAACCGCATCCTGCATCTGGATGCGCATGCGCGCACGGCGGTCGTGCAGCCTGGAGTGCGCAATCTTGCGATCTCGGAGGCAGCTTCGCCGCACGGCCTGTATTACGCACCCGACCCGTCGTCGCAGATCGCGTGCACGATCGGCGGCAACGTCGCCGAAAACTCGGGTGGCGTGCATTGCCTCAAGTACGGCCTGACGGTGCATAACGTGCTGCGTGTGCGCGGGGTCACCATCGACGGCGAGGTCGTGGAGATCGGCAACCATGGCCTGGATGCGCCGGGCTACGATCTGCTGGCGCTCATGATCGGTTCCGAGGGCATGCTCGCGGTCGTCACCGAAGTGACCGTCAGGCTCACGCCCAAGCCGCAGCTCGCGCAGTGCGTGCTGGCGGCCTTTGACGACGTCATCAAGGCGGGTGAGGCGGTCGCCGAGATCATCGCTGCCGGCATCATCCCCGCCGGCCTCGAGATGATGGACCAGCCCGCGACGGCGGCGGTCGAGCAGTTCGTGCATGCGGGCTATCCGCTGGACGCGAAGGCGATCCTGCTGTGCGAGTCGGACGGTACGCCCGAGGAGGTCGCTGAGGAGATCGAGCGCGTGCGTGCGGTGCTTGAGGCTAGTGGCGCGACCGAGATCCGCGTGTCGCGCGACGAGGCCGAGCGCATGAAGTTCTGGGCCGGCCGCAAGGCGGCCTTCCCCGCCGCGGGACGCATCTCGCCCGACTACTACTGCATGGACGGCACCATCCCGCGCAAGCGCCTGGGCGAGATGCTCGAGGCGATCCAGGAGATGGAGGGCAAGCACGGCCTGCGCTGCATCAACGTGTTCCATGCCGGCGACGGCAACCTGCATCCGCTCATCCTGTTCGATGCGAACCAGGAAGGCGAACTCGAGCGCGCGGAAGCCTTCGGCGCGGACATCCTCGAGCTGTCGGTCGCGCTCGGCGGCACGATCACCGGCGAGCATGGGGTCGGGATCGAGAAGATCAACCAGATGTGCAGCCAGTTCACGCGTCCGGAGCTGACGATGTTCTTCCGCGTGAAGGGCGCATTCGATGCGCGCGGGCTGCTCAATCCCGGCAAGGCGATCCCCACGCTCAACCGCTGTGCCGAGTACGGGCGTATGCGGGTGAGCAACGGGCATGTCCCGTATCCGGACATCCCCCGTTTCTGATGGATCGGGGCTGGATCCAGTTTCTTCTGGTGGTGGTGCCGGTCATGTCGCTGATCGGCTCCTGGCTCGCATTGCGGGCGATCGCCGAGCGGCAGGACCGGAAGGTGGGCGCGCCGAAGAGGCCGAAGCAGGCAGCGGGCGGCACCAAGGACAAGACAGGGAACAAGGCGGAGAGCGAATGAGCGATTTGACTGAACAGTGGCGCGAGCGCGTGCGCGCCGCCGCGGAAGCCGGAACGCCGCAGCAGGTGCGTGGCGGCGGCACGAAGGATTTCTACGGGCGCACCCCGGCCGGCGAGGTGTTCGACACCCGCGGCCATACGGGCGTGGTCAGCTACGAACCGACCGAGCTGGTCGTGACGGTGCGCGCGGGCACGCCGCTCGCGGAACTCGAGGCGCTGGTCGCCGAGCGCGGCCAGATGCTCGCGTTCGAGCCGCCGCATTTCGGTGCCGGGGCGACGGTGGGCGGTTGTGTGGCGACGGGCTTGTCCGGTCCGCGGCGCGCAACGGCCGGGGCCTTGCGCGATTTCGTCCTCGGCGTGCGCATCGTCGACGGGCGCGGCGAGGTGCTGTCCTTCGGCGGCCAGGTGATGAAGAACGTCGCCGGCTACGATGTGTCGCGTGCCATCGCCGGCAGTCTCGGGACGCTGGGCGTGATCCTCGACGTGTCGCTGAAGGTGCTGCCGCGCCCGGTTGCGGAGACCACGCTGCGCTTCGCGCTGGGCGAGAAGGAGGCGATCGAACGCCTCAACGACTGGGGCGGGCAGCCCTTGCCCGTTTCGGCGTCGTCCTGGGCCGATGGTGCTCTGCATCTGCGCCTGTCGGGTGCTGAGGCTGCCGTGCGGGCGGCCGAGCGCAAGCTCGGCGGCGAGGTGCTGGCGGACGATGTCGCCGCCGACCTGTGGCAGGACATTCGCGAGCAGACGGACGGGTACTTCGCGAACGTCGCGCCGGGCGAGGTCCTGTGGCGCCTGTCGCTGCCGAGTTCGGCCGCGCCGGTGAAGCTGGCGGGCAGGCAGCTGATCGAGTGGGGCGGTGCGCTGCGCTGGTTGCGTTCGGATGCGCCCGCGGCGACGATCCGCGATCGCGTCGCAGCACTGGGTGGGCATGCGACGGCCTTCCGCGGGTTCGACCGGGCAGGCGACGTCTTCCAGCCGGTTCCCGCGCCGGTGATGGCGATCCATCGTCGCCTCAAGCAGGCCTTCGATCCGGCGGGGATCCTCAATCCCGGCCGCCTCTACGACGGAATCTGAACATGCAGACCCAACTTGCCGATTTCATCAAGGACACGCCCGAAGGGCGCGAGGCCGAAGCGATCCTGCGCGCCTGCGTGCATTGCGGCTTCTGCACCGCCACCTGTCCGACCTACCAGCTCCTCGGCGACGAGCTCGACGGGCCGCGCGGGCGCATCTACCTGATCAAGCAGCTCCTCGAAGGCCACGATGTCACCGAGAAGACGCGCCTGCACCTGGACCGCTGCCTGACGTGCCGCTCGTGCGAGTCGACCTGTCCGTCGGGCGTGCATTACAGCCGGCTCGCCGACATCGGCCGCCACATCATCGAACAGCGCGTGCCGCGCAGCGGTGCCGAGGCGGCCAAGCGTTGGGCGCTGCGCGAGTTCGTGCCGCGTGCCGACGTGTTCGGCATCGCAATGAAGGCCGGCCGCGCGGTGCGCGGACTGCTGCCCGCAGCCCTGAAGGAGAAGGTGCCGGATGCGCGTCCCAGCGGTCCCTGGCCGAAGCCGCGCCACGCCCGGCGCATGATCGCGCTGGCCGGCTGTGCGCAGCCCGCGATGGCGCCGTCGATCAATGCCGCGACCGCGCGCGTGCTCGACGCCGTCGGCGTCTCCCTTGTCGAGCAGCCGGGGGCAGGCTGCTGCGGCGCCGTGCGCTTCCATCTCAACGACCAGGAAGGCGGGCGCGACGATGCGCGGCGCAACATCGACGCGTGGTGGCCGGCGGTCGAGCGTGGCGAGGTCGAAGCGATCGTGATGACGGCCTCGGGCTGCGGCGTGCAGGTCAAGGACTACGGGCACCTGCTCGCTCAGGATCCGGCCTATGCCGAGAAGGCTGCCAGGATCTCGGCGATGACGCGCGACGTGAGCGAGATCGTCGCGGCCGAGGGGGAAAAGCTGCAGGAGTTGCTCAGGACGCGGCGTGGCGAGGCCGTGGCGGTGGCCTTCCAGTCCCCCTGCACGTTGCAGCACGGCCAACAGATCCGCGGTGTCGTCGAGAGCCTGCTGACGACCGCCGGCTTCACGCTCACGCCCGTTCGCGACGGCCACCTGTGCTGCGGTTCGGCGGGCACCTACTCGCTGCTTCAGCCGGAACTGTCGAAACAGCTGCGCGCGAACAAGCTCGCGGCGCTGGGTGAAGGCGGCGCGACGATGATCGCTTCGGCCAATATTGGCTGCATGACCCATCTCCAGGCGGGTACCACGACGCCGGTGCGGCATTGGGTCGAACTGGTCGACAGCCGCCTCAACGGCTTCCCGCTGTAAGCGTCTGCGGCGCGCTCCGTCAGGGGCGCGCCGCCCTTGCCGAGCGGCAATGAACGTGACAGACCGTCGGAGGGGGCGATGTCCCGATTCGGGTGTGAACCTCGTCACGTGCGCATGCAAGGTGGTGCTCCGCGATCTACCGCTAAGTAGGTAGTCACTGTAATATCGGCGCAAAAGAACGAGCCTATTCGCCCATGCCAATCACAGTGGAAACCTGCGTTGCGAGCCATATCGGAGATCGGCGCGAACAGCAGGATCGTGTGGGCGTGTTTGCCCATCCGCGCGAGCGCGGGATGCTCATGGCGGTGCTTGCCGATGGCATGGGCGGGCATACCGGCGGTGCGATGGCGGCGGAGCAGGTGCTGCTCAAGGCGCGGCAAAACTTCGACGACTATTCTCCGCGCTCGGAGGATGCAGGAAGCCTGCTGAACACCATCGTCAACGACGCTCACCTGATCATCCGTCTCACGCGGCTGACGAGCGAGAAGGAGCCGCACAGCACCGCGGTCGTGTTGGTGCTGCAACCCGGCGAGATACGCTGGGCGCATTGCGGGGATTCTCGTCTGTATCACTTTCGCGATAATCGCGTGGTGGCTCGCAGCGAGGACCATTCGGTCGTCGGCGACCTGCAGCGCAAGGGACAGCTGAACGACGCCGGTGCCCGCATCCACCCCCGGCGCAATGTCCTGTTGTCCTGCCTGGGGAGCGAAAGGCCTCCCGAGGTGTGCCTGGGTCAGGCGGTGCAGCCGCAGGCCGGGGACAGTTTCCTGCTGTGCTCGGACGGCTTGTGGGGCCTGCTATCGGATGCGGAGATTTCCGCCGAAGTATGCTCGCGCCGCGCCCGCGACGCCGCCGAGGTGCTCGTCGAACGCGCGCGCAAGCGCGGGGCGGGCGCGGGCGACAACATCTCCCTCGCGCTGATCAAGCTCGTCGAGGCGCCCGCTTCACAGTCTTAGCCAGTTGCGCCGCCAGAACGCTGCGGCCATCGCGGTAGCGACCCCGCCCATCATCGCCAGTGCGATGTAGAAGCCCCGTGCGTCGGCGATCAGGGGCATCCATTCGAAATTCATGCCGAAGATGCCGCTGATGAGCGTCGCCGGCAGGAAGAGTGTCGTCAACACCGTGAGGATGCGGACCTCGACGTTCAGGCGGTTGCTGACGGCTGACAGGTAGATATCCATCAGATCGCCGAGCAGTTCGCGCACGGCATCCAGTGTCTCGATCACATGGATGGTGTGGTCGTAGACATCGCGCAGGTAGAGGCGGGTTTCCGGCTGGAAGAAGGCGCTTTCTCCGCGCAGCAGGCCGTTCAGGACCTCGCGCAGCGGCCAGATCGCCCGTCGTACCAGCTGGGTATCGTGTTTCACCAGATTGATCGTGCGCAGCAGTGTCGGGGTCGGACTGGCCAGCGCATCGTCCTCGAGCTGTTCGGCGGTGTCGCCGAGCCGGTCGACGACGATGAAATACCGGTCGATGACCGCATCGAACAGGGTGTACGCGAGGTAATCGGTGCCGCGTTTCAGCACGGGTGCCTGGGGGACGCGCAGGCGCTCACGGATCGGCTCGAAGATGCCCGTGCGTCGTTCCTGGAAGGTCAGGACGAAGTTTTCCCCCAGGACCACGCTGATCTGGTCGGAACCGAGCGTGCGCGACGCCGCGTCGTACTCAAACACGCGCAGGACGCAGTAGAGGTAGTTGCCGTAGTCCTCGATCTTCGGTCGCTGGTGCGTGTTCAGGATGTCTTCGAGCACCAGCGGATGCAAGTGGAAGCGCCGACCAATCTCGCCGAGGATCTCGGCATCCTGCAGGCCGTGCACGTTGAGCCACAGGCGCCCGTGCGCCGGCTTGTAATCGCGCGATTCGACGATGCTCGCGAAGCGTTTCTCCTCGATTCCGTTTTCGTCGTAAGCGATCAGCGTGATCTCGGGGCGATCGGTCTTCACCGCGCCGACGTGGACCAGCGAGCCCGGCGGAAGGCCCGCCTTCGCCGTCGTGATCGCCATCGTTTTGCGTCTGCGGGTGCTGTTGCGTGACGTCTTCATCGGGAATTTTCTTGCAGGAACAGGTTGCGCTGTAAATGGCAATCGGTATTATCCGTCAAGCGCCCCCTGCAAATTGCAAGGGATTTGCAGTTTGCATCAAGAAAACAGAACAGGTGATGGCGCCAGCACCTGCAGATTCAGTCGCGGATCATCGGAGAGTCGAAAACGGAAATTGCGCTGCGGAGCAGTCGGCCGCAGTGTATCTATGTCCGCCGTCGGAGTTGGCCCGCGCAAGCGTACACATTTACCAACCCAGTCTGGGAGGACAGCCAATGGCTCTGTTGATCGGAGTGCCAGCGGAAGCGATTGCCGGCGAGCGACGTTTGTCGGTCGTTCCCGATGTAGTGAAGAGATACCTTGGACTTGGTGCCAAGGTCGTGATCCAGGCCGGCGCGGGCATGCCGGCGCACCTGCGCGACGACATGTTCGGAGAGGTCCAGCTCGCCTCGAACGGCGTCGAGGTGTGCGCCGCAGCCGATGCCGTGCTGTGCGTGCAGCCCCCCTCGGCGGAGCTCATCGCGGCGATGAAGCCGGGTGCGGTGCTGCTGGGGATGCTGCAGCCTTGGTCTAGTGCGGAGCGCGCCCGACAGCTGATGGAGAAGCAGATCACCAGCTTCGCGCTGGAGTTGCTGCCGCGCATCACGCGCTCGCAGAGCATGGACGTGCTCTCCAGCCAGGGCGCAGTCGCCGGCTACGAGTGCGCGCTGATCGCGGCCGACCACAGCCCCAAGTTCTTCCCCATGCTCACCTATGCGGCCGGTACCATTCGTCCGGCCAAGGTGCTGGTGATCGGCGCAGGTGTTGCGGGCCTGCAGGCGATCGCCACCGCGCGCCGTATTGGCGCGATGGTCGAGGCCTATGACGTGCGTCCCGAGACGCGCGAACAGATCGAGTCGCTGGGCGCGAAGTTCGTCGACACGGGCGTCTCCGCGGCCGGCACCGGCGGCTATGCGCGCGAGCTCACCGACGAGGAGAAGGCGAAGCAGGCCGAGCGCCTCGCGAAAGCGGTGGCCGGATGCGACGCGCTGATCACCACCGCGGCGATTCCCGGCAAGAAGGCGCCGAGGATCATCAGCGCAGACATGGTTGCGCGCATGAAGCCGGGCGCGGTCGTCGTCGACATGGCGGCCGACTCCGGCGGCAACGTTGAAGGCACCGTCGCCGGCGAAAAGACCTGGGTGGGCGACGTGCTCGTGATCGGTCCCACCAACATCGCCAGCCGCATGCCCGTACATGCGTCCGAGATGTACGCCAAGAACCTCTACAACTTCATTTCCCCCTTCATCAAGGACGGCGAGCTCGTGCTCGACTGGGAGGACGAAGTGGTGGCCGGCTGCTGCCTCACCCACGCGGGCGAGCTGCGACACGCGGGTGTGAAGCAGGTTCTGGGACTGTAAGGGGGACGCAAACGTGGAAGGTATTACTGCGCTGTACATCTTCATGCTGGCCGCATTCACGGGATACGAAGTGATCTCGCGCGTGCCGGTGATCCTGCATACCCCGCTGATGTCGGGTTCCAACTTCGTGCATGGTGTCGTGCTTGTCGGTGCGATGGTCGTGCTCGGCCACGCCGACCCGGAGGACCCGACGCAGCTCGTCATAGGCTTCGTCGCGGTGTTCCTGGGCGCTGCCAACGCTGCCGGCGGCTACGTCGTCACCGAGCGCATGCTCGCGATGTTCAAGTCCAAGACTGGAGGTGCGCAATGAGCGGCGTGATCCAGCTGGCCTATTTCGCGGTCGCCGTGGTGTTCATCCTCGGCCTGAAGGCGATGAGCTCGCCCGTCACCGCGCGCAAGGGCATCGTATGGGCCGGCTACGCGATGATCGCGGCCACCCTCGTCACCTTCTACACCCCGGGCATGCAGAACTACGGCCTGATGATCACCGCCATCGTTACCGGCGGCGCGGTCGCGTGGTGGAGCGGCAAGGTCGTCAAGATGACCGACATGCCGCAGATGGTCGCGATCTACAACGGGATGGGTGGCGGCGCGGCGGCGGCAATCGCGGCGCTCGAGTTCGCCCGCGGCGGCACGCACGGCGTCACCGCGACGACGCTCGCGGTCCTGGGGGCGCTGATCGGCTCGGTCGCGTTCTCGGGCTCGTGCGTCGCCTTCGCCAAGCTGCAGGGCATCATGACCAAGACCTGGCGTCTGCCGCAGCAGAACCTCGTGAACATCGTGCTCGCGGGGCTCGCCGTGGTGCTCGGCCTGGCGATCATCGTCACCGAGACTCCGCCCGCCGTCATCGTCATCGCGTTCTTCGTCGTCGCGCTCGTGCTCGGCGCGATCCTGACGATGCCTATCGGCGGCGCCGACATGCCGGTCGTGATCTCGCTGCTCAACGCCTTCACGGGCCTCGCGGTCGGCTTCGAAGGCTACGTGCTCGGCAACCCGGCGCTGATCGTCGCGGGCATCGTCGTCGGCGCGTCCGGTACGCTGCTCACCCAGCTCATGGCCAAGGCGATGAACCGTCCGATCAGGAACGTCATCTTCACGCCGCTCTCGGGTGCAGCGGCAGGCGGTGGCGAGGCGATCGAAGGCACGATGAAAGAACTGTCCGCCCTCGATGCGGCCTCCGTCATGCGCTACGCGTCCAAGGTCATCATCGTCCCCGGTTACGGCATGGCGGTGGCCGGCGCGCAGCACAAGGTGTGGGAGATGGCGCAGTTGCTGGAGGAAGGCGGCGTCGACGTCGCGTTCGCGATCCATCCGGTCGCGGGTCGCATGCCCGGCCACATGAACGTGCTGCTGGCCGAGGCCGGCGTGCCCTACGACAAGATCTTCGACCTGGAGGAGATCAACGCCGACTTCCCGCAGGCGGACGTGGCGCTGGTGATCGGCGCGAACGACGTCGTGAACCCGGTCGCGCGCACCGACAAGACGAGCCCGATCTACGGCATGCCCATCCTCAACGTCGACATGGCGCACAACGTCATCGTCGTCAAACGCGGCCAGGGCGCGGGCTACTCGGGCATCGAGAACGCGCTGTTCTACAAGGACAACTGCCGCATGCTGTACGGCAGTGCGCAGCAGATCATCGGCGAGGTGATCACCCATGTGAAGGCGCTGGAGGTCTGAGCATCCTCTGGAAGCGGCCTGCGGATCCCGAAAGGGGGCAGGTCGCTTCAGTTCCCGGCGTGGCGTGCCGTAATATCGGGAACCGGTGATTGGCGAGGACTGGCCGATGCTGCGGCGTGCCCTGCTTGCGAGTTTTACCCTGCTGTTTTGCGCGGCCCTGCCCGCGCAGAGCGCGACCGCGCAAGCCGACGTGTCGCCACCGCCTGTTGCCGCAACCGATACAGCGAAACCGGATCGCTCCTTCCGCGACACCACCGGCTACCGCTATCCCGCGCTGGCGCGCACCCGGAGCGACCTTCAGAACCTCGCTTACGCGCTGCAACTGCGCGACTATTGCGCCGACGAGCGCGTGCCGGACGATTTCGTGAAGGCGCAGCTCGAGAGCTTCAGCCGCATCACTGGCCGCGCGGAAACCTGCCGCACGCTGCTCGCTTACTGACTGCCCCGCCTCAGGCGAGGAAAGCGCCGAAGGCGCCGGCGGTCATCGGCTGCCCGAAGAGCGGTCCTTGCTGCAGTCGGCAGCCGAGCGCAGACAGGAATGCTTCCTGTGCTTCGGTCTCGACGCCGCGCGCGAGCACCTCCAGACCGAGGATCCCGGCCATGCCGGCGATCGCCTCGACGATGGCCTCGCTGTCTTCGCGGATGCCCACCTCGCGCACCAGAAGGTGGTCGAGCTTCAGCGCGTTCAACGGGTAGCGCTTGAGGCGGGGAATCGACGACAGGCCACGGCCGTAATCGTCGATCGCCAGCCGTACCCCGCTTTCCGCGATGGACTGCAGCATGTCGATCAGGCGGGTGTGCTCGTCATTGAGCACACGCTCGTCGAGATCCAGTTCCAACCGCTCGGCATCCAGGCCAGACGCGCTCAGCGCGTGGTGCACGCGTTCCCCAAGGTTGCCTTGCAGCAGCTGCTCGAGCGCCACGTTCACGACGACGCGCACGTCGCGGCCTTCATGCTGCGGCCATGCCGCCGCCGCCGTGCAGGCTGCGTGCAGCACCCAGTCGCCCATGCGCACGAGCTGTCCAGCATCGCGCGCGACTCCGGCGAAGCGCTGGAAGGGAATCGTCCCGAGTTCCGGATGCTGCCAACGCAGCAAGGCTTCGCCGGCATGTACGGTGCCGTCGCGGACATCGACCAGCGGCTGGAAATGGACGTCCAACTGCCTCAGGTCGACCGCTTGGCGCAAGCGCGTCTCGAACGCCAGGAGGGGCGCCTCGGGCAGGTCGTGCATCACCACCGTGAGGCCCGGGTGGGCGGCCGCGTCGAGCGCATACGTGACGATGTCGACATCGAAGGTGGTCCCGTCGCAACGCCGGTGCTGCCAGATTCCCGGTTCGCCGGCGTGCCGGCCGTCGCCCGGCGTCGTGCGCAGCGCGCCGATCTCCATCGTGCATAGGGTTTCGCGCGAGTAGCCATATACGCGGGCCGCCGCAGCGTTGGCGGCGAGGATGCGCAGCTGCGGCCCCTCGCAGAGCAAGGTCGGCAGGGGGCTATCGACGAACATGCGTTCCAGTACGCTGTCGCCTGGCGCGGCCGGTGCATCTTCCGGTGCCGCGCCGTGTCGTGCGGGCGGCAGGAGCAGGAGACGCCAGTCCGGTTTCGGTCCGGCGAGTACGCGCGCGGTGATCTCGCCTGTGCGGCCCGGCACTTTGAGGCGTGCGATCTGTGCCGCATCCGCGGCTGGCCAGTCGATGCCGAGGCAGTCCGCAACGGCCTGCCCGATCAGGTTTCCGCGGGTGAGTCCCAATGCGCCTAGGGCTGCCGCGTTCGCAGCTGCGATGCGGTCGCGCTCGTCGATGACGATAACCGGCTGCTCCAATGCCGCCGCGAGGCGCGGCCACAGCGCATCCACTGCCGGTGCCTCGTCGAATGTGGTGCTTGCGTACGCCTCGGCGATGACGTCGGGGCTCAGGATCAACGCGTGGATGCCGGGCCGGATGCGTGCCGCGGCGACGAAGCGCAGGTCGCGATGCCGCTCGCCCGGCAAGGACACGCGCAGGCTGCCGCGCATCTCGCCTTGGATGAAGAGGCGGGCGCGTGCATCGAGGAAATCGCGTTCGGAAGGGAAGAGGTCGGCGAGAGGCTTCCCTGCAAGTTGCCGATAGTCGCGTTCGAGCAGGCGGCAGGCCGCACTGTTGGCCTCCAGTACCACCTCGTCGCCCGTGATGATCAGGCCCTCGTCGATCAGTTCGAAGAGGGCAAGGTAGAGCCCCGTCTCCGCGCCTTCGGAGAGATCCGGGATGAAGGGCTCTTCTTCGGGGTTTTCGTTACCCTGCGGGCGACGGGCTGCGTTCATGGGGGCGGTCATTCCACGTATTCGGGCGGCGTTTCGGCGTAGACCCAGAATACTCGAACGTATCGCAACGATTGCCCCGAATAGGCGGCAAGGGAACCCCCAATTCCGCCCGATTGCCGTACGATGCGCATCGGCGCGGCGCCGGGCGGCAGCCGCCCGCGCAAGGGCTTACTTGCGCCCCAGGCCGCCCAGCAGGACCGCGATCGGGCGCGCATGGCGGCGAGGCGGTGCGCCGCGCTTCTCGGCCGCGGTTTCCGTCGACTGCAGGCTTGCACTGGTCGCTGCGACGGGCGTGGTCGGTTCGTAGGGCTTGCTGAAATCGAAACCGTCGGCAGCGATCATGGATTTGCCGCGGCGGCGCGTGTCGGCGTTGCGGGAGGGGGGCGTGCTGCGGACGCTCGGTGCCGGCTCGCGTGGCGCATCTGACGTCTTCCCGGACGGGCTGCGGCGGCCCCTGCCGCGTGTTCCGGTCTCGTGGAAATCGGGCTCCGGATCGAACCCCGGCACCGCTTCCTGCGGAATCTGCAGCTTGATCAGTTTCTCGATCTCGGCGAGAAGGTGCTTCTCCTCGGCGCTCACGAGGGACACCGCGCGCCCCTGTCGACCCGCGCGACCGGTGCGGCCGATTCGGTGCACGTAATCTTCCGCCGTGTGCGGCAGTTCGAAGTTGATCACCGAAGGCAGGTCGTCGATATCCAGTCCGCGCGCGGCAACGTCGGTCGCCACCAGCACGCGCAGCTTGCCCGACTTGAACGCCTCCAGTGTCTCGGTGCGCTGTGCCTGGCCCTTGTCGCCGTGGATCGCGTCGGCAGCGATGTCGTGGCGCTCGAGGAAGTGCGCAAGCCGCCCGCATTCAATCTTCGTTGCGACGAACACCAGCGCCTGGGTGTCCGGTTCGTGGCGCAGGATGTGCGCAAGCAGGTTGCGCTTGAGGCCGGCCGACACGGGGTGCACGCGGTGCGTGATCGTCTCCGACACCATGTTGCGGCGTGCGACCTCGATCAGTTGCGGCTCCTTGAGCATCTGGTCGGCGAGTTTCTTGATCTCGTCCGAGAAGGTCGCCGAGAACAGCAGGCTCTGGCGCGAGGCCGGCAGCAGGTCGAGGATGCGGCGGATGTCCGGGATGAAGCCCATGTCCAGCATGCGGTCCGCTTCATCGAGCACCAGCATTTCGACCTGGTTCAGCACGATCGTCCTCTGCTGCACGTGGTCGAGCAGGCGTCCGGGCGTGGCGACGACGATCTCGACGCCGTTGCGCAGTTCCTGGATCTGCGGCTTCATGTCGACGCCGCCATAGATGCAGGTGCTGCGCAGCGGGACGTACTTGCTGTAGGTCTTCACCGACTCGAACACCTGCATCGCCAGTTCGCGCGTCGGCGCGAGGATCAGCGCACGCACCGGGTGGCGCGCGGGGCTGGTCGAAGTGCTGGCGTGGCGGGAAAGGCGCTGCAACAGCGGCAGCGTGAAGCCGGCGGTCTTGCCGGTACCCGTCTGCGCACCGCCCATCACGTCGCGGCCGGACAACACGACAGGGATGGCCTGCTGCTGGATCGGGGTAGGGGTGGTGTAGCCGGTGTCGGCCACAGCGCGTAACAACTCGGGATTCAACCCGAGGTCGGCGAAGCTCATAGGCGCCTATCTTCCATGGGGGCCTGTCGCGTCGGGCGCGACGCCAGAAGAGGCGACTGGAGGAACGGAGACCGGAACGCAGGGGTTCCGGAAAGGGCTCGCGCCAACCGGCAGGCCGGGTGCTTTAAAACGAGCATTATACATGCACGATCGCGCCCGTTTGTTGCGATGCAGTGAGTGGGCCGCCCCCGACGGCACGCGGCGCTCAAGTACCGCCCGGATTTTTCAGCGCCAGGTAGCAGGTGATCTCTTCGCGGTCGTGGTAGAGGTGCTTCATGCGAAGCTCGAATGGCCCGTGCGGCCCGAGGCGCTTGGCGATGATCGTGCGGCACTGCTCGACCGCCTCGAGGCGCTTCTTCATCGGCAGCTTCAGGTTGAACATCGCGCGGCGGCATCGGCCCGCGCCGATCCAGTCGGCCATCAGCGCAGCGACGCGCGTCGGCTGTTCGACCATGTCGCACACCAGCCACTCCACCGGGCGTGGCGGGCGCCATGTGAAACCGTCCGCGCGCACGTGCTCGACCAGTTCCGTGGCCATCACCGACGGTGCCATCGGGCCGTTGTCGATCGCGGTGACGCGCAGCCCCCGGTGCGCCAGCTGCCAGGTCCACCCGCCAGGTGCGGCGCCGAGGTCCACGGCGCGCAGGCCCGGACGCAGGCTCGCAGTGCGTTCCTCCTCGGTGAGCAGCGTGAAGAAGGCCTCGGCGAGCTTCAGCGTCGAGCGGCTGGCCGCTTCGCGCAGCATGCGCAGGCGCGGGATACCCATCGGCCACAGCGCCGCGCGCCCCGGCAGGGCCGCGCACAGCCAGGCCGTGTGGGCGTCGGAGAACAGCACGTGCAGCGCGGGAAGGCCCTTGGCGCGTTCGCGGAAGGTGTTGGCCTTGTCCAGCTCGCGTTGCAGCGGGGCCGTGAAGCGCTTGCAGAAGCCCGACTGCTGTTTCGCCTCGTCGGTGTCGGGCGTCTCCAGCAACAGGTCGGCGAAGCGCTGGCCGCTGGCACGCGCCGCAGCGACGATCGGCGTCGCGCGGTCGCGCTCGGGCAGGTCGGTGATGCGCGCGAACCAGGGAAGGAGCTGGCGGGCGAAGATCAGGCTGCGCCAGTCGCAGAGTTCGGCCAGTTCCGCGAAGGGCGCCGGTTCGGGCGTTTCGAACACGACGAACGCCTTGCCCGGCTGGGCACGCACGAAACCCATCAGCCCGAGTCCGGCGGCGAATTCATCGAGTTCGGCCGCGGTTTCCTTCTCGAAGCCGGAACGACAGAGTGCAAGAAGGCCGTTGGCGGCAAAGCCGGATCGCGGCGACGGGGACAGGGACATGGGGAGGGACTCGCAGCGGGAAGGCCCGCGCTGTGTGCGGTTATCGAATGGCTGCGGATGATAAGCCGCGGCGGGGGCGCCGCAAAGCGCCGGGAGGCATCCGGCGCTCGTGCGGCATGCAGGGAGTCATCACGACGCGGTCACGGCACCGCGCGCGGGCGTTTCGCCGTGCGGTCTTCCGCCGGCGCTGCGGCTGTGCCGGCATCGGCCGTGGCGCTGGCAGCGACGGCTGCCGGCATGGTTGCTGCGGGAGTTGGCGCCTGGGGGTGGGCGACCTGCGACGGGACGGTCGGCAGGTTGTTCTGCGTCATGTAGTCGTTCATCTCGCGCCAGCCTGCGAAGATGGCTGCCTTCTGCGCCTTGGCGTTGAGTGCATAGCAGTCTTCCAGCGAGCGGCCGGCGTGCCGGCACGCGCCTCCGATCGCCTTCCCCTCGGCCTCCGCCAGGGCGGCCGTCTTCTGCGGGTCGGGCAGGTCGAGCGCGTTGCTCAGCTGCTCGCAGGCGCTGAGGCTCAGGAGCAGGAGGAGAGGGGTTACACGTTGCGCGAGCATGGGCTTACCTTGTACCGGTCAAGGGGTTCTCCCCTTATAACGTCCGTGGAGGAAAAATCTTGACGCAATGTTCGAGTCCCGCCCCGGGCCGACAGGGTGGAAGGGTTTTATAATGTGTTCTTTGGAATTCTACGGTCGTTAAGGAAGCAGGGATGAAGCCTTTGGCTCGCATGTTGCGCAATGGTGTCGTGGCGGGTATTGCCGCGGTGGTGTGTGTTGGATTTCCGGTCGCTGCGCAGGCTGCGAAGGCCAAGCCTGCCAAGGCGGCCGCAGAACCGGCGGGGCCGACCGAGATCCGGCTCGTGCATCAGCTCAGCCCCGAGCGCGAAGAGGCGCTGCAGAAGATCGCAGCGCGCTTCAACGAAGGAAGCAAGGATTATCGTCTCGTCGTCAAGGCTGCGAGCTGGAGCGACACGGACGCGCCGCATATGGCGATCCTGGAGGGCAGCGCCGAAGACCAGTTCCTCGCCGACGGCAAGCCCCGCTACAAGGCCCTCTCCAGCGTGATGCGCGAAGCCGGCGTGCCGCTGCAGACGCTCAAGCCGCCCGCAATGATGGATCGCACCCTCACGGACGCAAAGGGCCAGTTGCTTGCGCTGCCAGTGGGGTTGTCGACGCCCGTCATGTACATCAACCGCAAGGAATTCCAGCGCGCGGGGCTCAATCCCGATACGCCGCCCAAGACCTGGTTCGACCTGCAGCAGGCCCTCGGCCAGCTCTTCGATGCGGGGTCGAAATGCCCCTACACCGTGTCCCAGCCCGGACGCGTCATGATCGGCAATACCAGTGCCTGGCACAACGAGCCGGTCGCGGCGCGCCAGGGAAAGGTCGAGCGCCCCGCCTTTAACGGCATGCTGCAGGTCAAGCACGTCGCGATGATGGCGAGTTGGCATCGCGCCCGCTACCTCCACACCTTTGACGCCCAGGCCGAGGCCGAGCAGCGCTTCGCGTCGGGCGAGTGTGCAGTCATTGCCGCACCGTCGTCGAGCTGGACCGATTTCCGCCGCAAGGCCGGATTCGACATCGCCATCGCGCCGTTGCCGTATCACGAGGATTTCCCGGGCGCCCCGCAGAACACCCTCGCCGACGGTGCCGCAATGTGGGTCGCGGCGGGCAAGAAGCCGGCCGAATACAAGGGCGTCGCCCGCTTTGTCGCCTTCTGGCTGCAACCGGAAAACCAGATCGCCTGGCAGCGCGAATCCGGCTATCTGCCGCTCAACCGCGCGGGCCTGTTTGCCGCCCAGAGCGACGTTCTCGGCGCAGACCTCGAGAACGTCAAGGTCGCCGTCGCGCAGCTCGGCAACAAGCCGGCGACACCGGACTCGAGCGCGTCCGGCTTCATCGGTCGCGCGCGCGTGCTGGGCATCCTCGACGAGGAGCTGAGCGCCGTGTGGGCCGACCGCAAGCCGGCCAAGGAAGCGCTGGACAACGCGGTAACGCGCGTCCAGGCGATGTTCCCGGTTTCGCGCTGAACCAGCCATGCACCGCCCGGAGTTTCCACTCCCCGCGGTGCTGGCGCACCGTTGCGGCGGAACGCTCGCGCCGGAGAACACGCTGGCCGGGCTTGCCGCCGCCGCCGCGAATGGCTGCCGCGGCGTGGAATTCGACGTGATGCTCAATGGCAGCGCGTCGCCCGTCCTGATCCACGACGAAACACTCGAGCGCACCACCAACGGCTACGGACCGGTCGCGCATACGACCGACGACGTCCTGTTCGCCCTCGATGCCGGCTCCTGGTTCGGCCCGCGCTTTGCGGGGGAGCCCGTTCCCTGTCTGGACCTCGCCGCGGCCCGCTGTCAGGCGCTGGGGCTGGCTGTGAACCTCGAGATCAAGCCGTCGCACGGAACCGACGCGGAAACGGCGGAGCGCGTCGTGCGTCGTGCGCGCACCCTGTGGGCCGCCGCGCCCGACATGGTGCTGCTGTCCTCGTTTTCCGAACCGGCGCTCGAAATCGCGGCGAAGCTCGCGCCCGGCCTGCGCCGCGGGCTGCTGGTCGAGACCGTGCCGTCCGACTGGCTCGCACGCTGCCGCCGGCTGCGCGCAGCCGCCCTGCATGTCGACCACCGTCACCTCGATGCAGCTTGCGTCGCTGCCGCGCGCGAGGCCGGACTATGGGTCGTGACCTACACGGTCAACGATCCAGTGCGGGCCGACACCCTGTTCGGTTGGGGTGTGGACTGCGTGATCAGCGACCGCCCGGATATCGTCAGGCCGCCGGGCCGGTGAGCGCCCACCTGCGCTCCGCGTGCGATTCTTGACGGCACGCCGCCCGCCCCCCTACCATCTTCCTTTTGTTCCGCCGGGCGCTTCATCTTGTCAACCAAGCAGCTCTACGCGCCGATCGCCGCCGACATGCAGGCGGTCGATGCGGTCATCCGCCAGCGTCTCCATTCCGACGTCGTCCTGATCCGCCAGGTTGCGGAGTACATCATCCACAGCGGCGGCAAGCGCATGCGTCCCGCGCTGGTACTGTTCGCCGCAGGCGCGATGGGATATCAGGGGACGAACCACCACCAGCTTGCAGCGGTCGTGGAGTTCATCCATACCGCGACCCTGCTGCACGACGACGTCGTGGACGAGTCGGAGCTGCGGCGCGGCAACAAGACTGCCAACGCAATGTTCGGCAATGCTGCTTCAGTGCTGGTTGGCGACTTCCTGTACACGCGCGCCTTCCAGATGATGGTCGGCGTCGACAACATGCGCGTGATGCAGGTGTTGGCCGATGCGACCAACATCATCGCCGAAGGTGAAGTGCTGCAACTGCTCAACTGCCACAACGCGGACGTCGAGATCGACGATTACCTGCGCGTGATCCGCTACAAGACCGCCAAGCTGTTCGAGGCCGCGACTCGCCTGGGGGCGATCCTGGGCGGTGCGGACGAAAAGACGGAAGCCTCGATCGCGGCCTTCGGCATGCACCTCGGTACGGCCTTCCAGTTGATCGACGACGTGCTCGACTATTCGTCGGACGAGGCTGCGACCGGCAAGCACCTCGGCGACGACCTGGCCGAAGGCAAGCCGACACTGCCGCTCATTCACACGATGCGGCACGGCACGCCTGAGCAGGCGGCGCTCGTGCGCAAGGCGATCGAGACCGGCGGGCGCGACGACTTCGAGGCCATCCTGGTCGCGATCCACGAATCCGGGGCGCTGGAGGAGACGCGTCGCTATGCGCGCGCCGAGGCAAAGCTGGCCACCGATGCGCTTTCTGTATTGCCCCCTTCCATTTTCAAAGAAGCGCTGCTACAATTATCGGACTTTGCAGTTGGTAGAGATCACTGACTACCGCAAAGCGTCGGGGAATAGCTCAGCCTGGTAGAGCACTGCGTTCGGGACGCAGGGGCCGGAGGTTCGAATCCTCTTTCCCCGACCAATAATTCCAGACAAGACCGCCGCTCGGCGGTCTTGTCGTTTTCGGGCCCGGAAGATGCAGGCGGGTTCGTTGCGCGTTACCATCGTCGTCAACACGGTGACGCACATTCGGAAACGCCGGTCATCCGATGGTCGGTGTGTGGAAATGACGCTCGATCAGCTTTCCCTGCTGCGGTACGGCGCTCTCGCATCGGAGTCGGGCGAGGATGGGGGGCCGTATGTCGTCCAGGTGGA
This sequence comes from Aromatoleum evansii, assembly GCF_045689615.1. Classification (NCBI taxonomy): domain Bacteria; kingdom Pseudomonadati; phylum Pseudomonadota; class Betaproteobacteria; order Rhodocyclales; family Rhodocyclaceae; genus Aromatoleum; species Aromatoleum evansii. The sequence continues at coordinate 3,952,128 of NZ_CP141259.1, read as the reverse complement.
TGGCATGCGCGCGCTGCATTTCGAGGCGCTAACGGTGCAGAGCCAGATGCGGCTTGACGCTCCTGATGCGCTCGAGATCGACTATACGCGGGTGATGATGGGCTTCCTGCTCTTCAATCCGCAGCCGTGCGAGGTCGTGATGATTGGCCTTGGGGGCGGGTCGCTGGCGAAGTACTGTCTGCGCACCCTCCCGAATGTTCGTTTTACCGCCGTCGAGATCGATCCGCGCGTGATTGCGCTGCGCGATGCCTTCGGCGTTCCGCCAGACGGCGAGCGTTTCCGCGTGGTGTGTGCCGATGGTGCCGACTACGTCCGCGCGCGTGAACATGCTCCCGATGTGTTGCTTATCGACGGCTTCGACCGTGGTGGGCAGCCCGAACGCCTGTGTACGGCTGGCTTCTACGACGACTGTCACTCGATGCTCGCCCCCGGTGGGGTCATGGCGGTGAATCTCTGGTCTGGAGATCGGCGTTACGGACTCTACGCGTCGCGCATCCGCGAGAGCTTCGAGGATCGCTTCGTCGCGATCGGCGCCGAGCACGACAGCAACCGCATTGCGTTCGCATGCAAGGGGCGCGACTTTCCGCCGCGGCGCCGACAACTGTCGGAGCGTGCGCGAATGCTCGCCGCTCATCACGCGATTGGGATAATGTCGACGGCGCAACGCATCCAGCAGCGCCTCGAGCGTCGCGCACTTTACCGCCCCGATCTGTGGGACGATGACCGGCGGGGCGACTGAGGGCAGGGCCCGGCAGCAAATCACGCGGACCGGGCGCAAGCGAAGGAGGTCCGATCATGAGCCACAAGCATATCGCGCTGTTGCGCGCGATCTTTCAGGATCCGATCAGCGCCAACATCCATTGGCGCGAAATCGAATCGCTGCTCAATCACCTCGGAGCGACGATCGAGCCGGCGCACGGCGCGCGTTTCCGCATCGTACTCAACAAGGTCGAGGGATTTTTGCATTATCCGCACCACGGCAGCGCCTGCACGAAGCAGGACATCAAGCAGCTGCGTGAATATCTCGCCCATGCGGGGGTCAGTCCTTCGACGTACGAGCGGGACCACGGGGGCTAGTCATCGTGCTCCCGCTTTGCCCGGCGCGGGTAAAGCGCTTGCCGTCTGTCACATGTGTGTCGTGCCGTCTGGGTTATGCTGTCGGGGTCGAGCCCGGACGGTCGGGCCGGCTGTTTTCATAAATACAAAGCCCGTACCGGGCGCAATCGTTGTACCCCACATGGGGAATCAGGGGAAACTGACTGAGATGACTGAACAAACGCGCGATTATTCCGAGTTTCTCGGATACCGGCTCGAGGATCTGAAGGTGGGCATGAGCGCGGCGACCGGCCGCACCGTGACGGATGCCGATATCCTGATGTTCGCGGGAGTATCCGGCGACTGCAATCCGGCCCATCTCGATGACGAGTACGCCAAGGCCTCGATGTTCGGTGGGCGCATTGCGCATGGGATGCTGTCGGCCAGCTACATCTCTGCACTGTTCGCGAACAAGCTGCCCGGGCCGGGCTGCATCTACCTGTCGCAGACGCTCAAGTTCAAGGCGCCGGTGAAGCCGGGCGATACGGTGGTGGCGCGCGTCACGCTGAAGGAGCTGAATACGCCCAAGCGCCGTGCGATCTTCGATACGGTGTGCTCGGTGGGCGGAAGGGTGGTGCTGGAGGGGGAGGCGGAGATGCTGGTGCCCGCACGCGACTGACGCATCCGTGCCCGTCCGCGGGTCGCTGCGAAATAAAGCAAAACGGGAGGTCCGCGGTGAGCGGCCTCCCGTTTTGCATTCGGCTGTCGGCGATCAGGCGTCGCGGCGCTTGTCGCGTTCGATCAGCGCGTAGGCCGAGTGGTTGTGGATGGATTCGAAGTTCTCCGATTCGACGACGTAGCGGTCGATGCGCTTTTCCGCGTTGAGCAGGCCGGCGACGTCGCGCACCATGTCCTCGACGAACTTGGGGTTCTCGTAGGCACGCTCGGTCACGAACTTCTCGTCGGTGCGCTTGAGCAGGCCGTAGAGTTCGCACGAGGCCTGGCTTTCGACGAGCTGCACCAACTCCTCGATCCACAGGAAGTCGTTGGTCTGTGCGGTGACAGTGACGTGCGAGCGCTGGTTGTGGGCGCCGTATTCGGAGATCTTCTTCGAGCACGGGCACAGGCTCGTGACCGGCACGACGACCTTCATCTCGAACACGTACTCGCCGCCTTCGCGCATCTCCGCGAGGAAGGTGACTTCGTAGTCCATCAGGCTCTGGACGCCGGAGACCGGGGCCGTCTTGTTGATGAAGTACGGGAAGCTCATCTCGATGAGCCCGGTCTCGGCCTCGAGGCGCTTGACCATCTCGCGCAGCATCGGCTCGATGGATTCGACCGAGATCTCGCGTTCGTTGCCGTTGAGGATCTCGATGAAGCGCGACATGTGGGTTCCCTTGAAGTTGTGGGGAAGCCCGACATACATGCTGAAGGTCGCGATCGTGTGCTGCACGCCGCCGCTCTTGTCGCTGACGCGAATGGGGTGGCGAATAGACTTGATGCCAACCTTGTTGATGGCCAGCTGACGACTGTCGTTGGCGTTCTGGACGTCAGGGATGGCGTGGCTCTCGTGGGATTTCATGTCGCTTTCTCTGTTTGGTTCAGCCGGGCAATGCTACCATTTCCCGACAAATTCGCTCAGCTATTGCGCACATAGATGCGCTCAATGGCGCTCAGGATCCCCGCGGGGTGCAACCCGACCTGTTCGAACAGCTGGCTTTGGTCTCCATGATCGACGAAATGGTCCGGCAAGCCAAGCCTGAGCAGGCGGGGACGGTGGGGCAGGCTCTCGAGCACGCGCGCCACTTCGGAGCCCGCGCCGCCGATCACCGCGTTCTCCTCCAGTGTCACGATCAGTTCGTGGCTCGTGCCCAATTCTTCGATCAGCGCCGTGTCGATGGGTTTCACGAAGCGCATGTTTGCGACCGTCGCATCGAGCTCCTCGCCGACGAGGAGCGCGTTGGTCAGCAGGCTGCCGAAGGCGAGCAGGGCGACCTTCCGGCCCTGGCGGCGGATTTCGCCCTTGCCCAGCGGCAGTTCGGTCATCGTCGCCTCGGGACGCACGTTCATCCCGCTGCCGCGCGGATAGCGCACGGCCGTGGGGCCGTTGTGCCGGTAGGCGGTATAGAGCATCTGCCGGCATTCGTTCTCGTCGGACGGCGTCATCACGACCATGTTCGGGATGCAGGCGAGGTAGGACAGGTCGAAGGCGCCATGGTGCGTCGCGCCGTCTGCACCGACCACCCCCGCACGGTCGATCGCGAAGACGACGGGCAGGTTCTGCAGTGCGACGTCGTGGACGAGCTGGTCGTAGGCGCGTTGCAGGAAGGTCGAGTAGATCGCGACGACGGGCTTGAAGCCCTCGCATGCTAGGCCGGCGGCGAACGTGACAGCGTGCTGCTCGGCGATGCCGACGTCGTGGTAGCGCTCGGGGAATTCCTTGGCGAATCTCACCATGCCGGAGCCCTCGCGCATCGCCGGCGTGATGCCGATGACCTTGTCGTCACGCGCGGCGATGTCGCACAGCCAGTCGCCGAAGACCTGGGTGTAGGTGAGCTTGCCGCCGCCCTTGCCGCTCTGGATGCCGGCGCGGTGATCGAAGCTGGAGACGCCGTGATAGAGGATGGGATCGGCTTCGGCGAGCTTGTAGCCCTGGCCCTTGCGCGTGATCACGTGCAGGAACTGCAGGCCATTGAGCTTCTTGAGGTTCTGCAGCGTGGGGATCAGCGCGTCGAGGTCGTGGCCGTCGATCGGTCCGTAGTAGTGGAAGCCGAATTCCTCGAACAGGGTGCCCGGCGTGATCAGGCCCTTGACGTGTTCCTCGACCTTGCGCGCGAAGTCGAGCATGGGCGGGGCAACGCCCAGGACTTTCTCGCCGGCGCGCCGCGCGGCGTTGTAGGTGCTGCCCGACAGCATGCGCGCGAGGATCTTGGTCAGCGCGCCGACCGGCGGCGAGATCGACATCTCGTTGTCGTTGAGGATCACCAGCAGGTTCACGTCGCTGGTATCGCCGGCGTTGTTGAGCGCCTCGAAGGCCATGCCGGCCGACATCGCGCCGTCGCCGATGACCGCGATCGAGCGGCGTTCGCTGTCGCCGCGGTCGCGCGCGGCCACCGCCATGCCAAGCGCGGCAGAGATCGAGGTCGAGGAGTGCGCCGTCCCGAAGGTGTCGTACTCGCTTTCGCAGCGCCGCGGAAAGCCCGAGATGCCGCCGAACCGGCGCAGCCCGCTCATCGCTTCGCGGCGCCCGGTCAGGATCTTGTGGCCGTACGTCTGATGGCCGACGTCCCACACGATGCGGTCGTCCGGGGTGTTGAAGATGTAGTGCAGCGCGATCGTGAGCTCGACGGTGCCGAGGTTGGAGGACAGATGCCCGCCGGTCTTCGATACCGATTCGATCAGGAAGGCGCGCAACTCGGTCGCGAGGGCGTGCAGGTCGCGCCGGTCGAAGCGGCGCAGGTCGGACGGTGAGTCGATGCGGTGCAGCAGGGGGTACTGAGGCATTTTGATGTCCGGCAGGGCGGAATTCAGAATCGGCGGTGGACGATGAAACTCGCCAGTTCGTCCAGCCTTGCGGCCGCGGGGCCGAAGGATGCGATGGCGTCGCGGGCGTCGGCGAGCAGGACGTCGGCCAGCGTGCGTGCTTCGGACAGGCCGAGCAGCGTGACGTAGGTCGGCTTGTTGTGTTCCGCGTCCTTGCCGGCGGTCTTGCCCAGGGTGGCGGTGTCGGCCTGGGCGTCGAGGATGTCGTCGACGACCTGGAACAGCAGGCCGACGAGCTTGCCGTAGCGGTCGAGGCGGGCGAGTGCCTCGGGAGCGAGCGGTGCGCCCGCCTGCGCGCCCAGTAGCACCGAGGCCCGGATCAGGGCGCCGGTCTTATGGATGTGCATGAATTCGAGTTCTTCGCGCGTGAGCTGCTTGCCCACTGCGCCCAGGTCGATGGCCTGGCCGCCGGCCATGCCGCGCGAGCCCGAGGCGCGTGCGAGGAGGGTGACCATCTCGAGCTGCACGGCGGCATTGTCGCTCACGCGGTCTTCCGCGATGGCCTGGAAGGCGAGGGCCTGCAGGGCGTCGCCCACGAGCAGGGCGGTGGCTTCGTCGTATTCGACGTGCACGGTCGGCTTGCCGCGGCGCAGGACGTCGTCGTCCATGCACGGCAGGTCGTCATGGACGAGGGAGTAGGCGTGGATGAGTTCCACGGCACAGGCGAGGCGATCCAGGCGTGCGGGGGCGGCGCCGGCCAGCTGGCCCGCCGCGTGCACGAGCAGCGGACGTACGCGCTTGCCGCCGCCCAGTACGGCGTAACGCATCGCCTCGTGCAGGCGCTGCGGGGCGATGGACGCTTCGGGGAGGATGGCGCCGAGGGCGATTTCGGTGCGTTGCTGGATGGCTTCCATCCAGGCGGCGAAATGATTCCCGCTCACTCCGGACTCCTCCTGTCTTCGGGGTTGTCGAGTGGTGCGAGCGCGCCGTTCTCGAGCTGGAGCACGCGCTGCTCGGCTGCCTGCAGGGTCGCCTGGCAGTATTTCAGCAGGCCGGCGCCGCGCTGGTAGTGCTCCAGCGCCTGTTCCAGCGTGATGTTGCCGGTTTCCATTTCCTGCACGATCGATTCGAGTTCGGCGATGGCCGATTCGAAGGATTTCGGCGAGTTTGCCGTCTTTGCCATGACTCGAAGCGGGGCCAGTAAAAGGGAGAAAAGTAACCGATCGCGCTACTGGCGGTCAAATTACTTCTCGCATAAAATGATCTGCTGGTTTTTCCGAATTTCTTGACTTTTCATGGGAGGTTCGGGGGTGTCCGACCTTGCTTCCAAGGCCAAATTGTCCCCGGCGGTGTCTCAGTTGCCGGTGTCGGCGTATTTCGACGAAAGCATCTTCGAACTCGAAAAACGTCTGTTGTTCCAGGCCGGGCCGGGCTATGTCGGTCATGAACTGATGGTGCCGGAGGTCGGCAGCTATCGTTCCCTGGAGTGGCTCGACCATTCCAAGCTTCTGTTTCGTACCGGTGACGGCGTTCATCGGTTGTCGAACATCTGCCGCCATCGCCAGGCGATCATGCTCGAGGGTTCGGGCAAGGCCGACCGCATCGTCTGCCCGATCCACCGCTGGACCTACGACCAGCGGGGCGAACTGCTCGGCGCGCCGCATTTCGCCGAGAACCCCTGCCTCAATCTCAAGCGCGACGCGCTCGAAAACTGGAACGGCCTGCTCTTCGCCGGCCCGCGCTCGGCCGCAACCGATCTCGCCGGCATGAGCGTGGCCGAGCAGTACGATTTCTCCGGCTACAAACTCGATCGCGTCGAGATCCACGAGTGCAAGTACAACTGGAAGACCTTCATCGAGGTCTATCTGGAGGACTACCACGTCGTGCCCTTCCATCCTGGATTGGGCAACTTCGTGACCTGCGACGACCTGACCTGGCAGTTCGGCGACTGGTATTCGGTGCAGCGCGTGGGAATTACCTCGCTCGCGAAGCCGGGGTCGGCGACCTACCAGAAGTGGCACAAGGCGGTGCTCGATTACTACGGTGACAAGCGCCCGCAGCAAGGGGCGATCTGGCTCACTTACTATCCGAACGTGATGGTGGAGTGGTATCCGCACGTGCTGGTGGTCAGCACGCTCATTCCGCAGGAGGTGAACCGCACGACCAACGTCGTCGAGTTCTACTATCCGGAAGACATCGTGGAGTTCGAGCGCGAGTTCGTGGAGGCCGAGCAGGCGGCCTACATGGAGACGGCGATCGAGGACGACGTGATCGGCGAGCGCATGGACCGCGGCCGCTGGGCGCTGCTGCAGGAGGGGCGCAACGAGGTCGGGCCCTACCAGTCGCCGTACGAGGACGGGATGCAACACTTCCACGAGTTCTACCGCCGCATCATGGGCGAACATCTCTGACGGCGGACGGCGCTTCGCCGCGCCGTACATGATTCGCATATGAACGGGCCGCCCGCGGGCGGCCCGTTTTCTGCTCCGCGGTCAGGACCGCAATCCGCGCGCGTCTGCCACCGCATCGCCGTCGCGCAGGGTGGTGCGGCGCTCATGGCCCTTGCGCCAGCGCGCGAGCATGTCGTCGACAATGGAGTAGACGACCGGGATCACGAGCAGGCTGAGGAAGGTCGAGGTGATCAACCCGCCGATCACCGCGATCGCCATGGGGGCGCGGAAGGACGGATCGACCCCCAGGCCCAGTGCGATCGGCAGCATGCCGGCACCCATGGCAATGGTCGTCATGATGATCGGGCGGGCGCGCTTGTGGCAGGCGTCGATGACTGCATCGAAGCGGGACATGCCGTGATCGCGTCGCGCGACGATCGCATACTCGACGAGCAGGATGGAGTTCTTGCTGGTGACCCCCATCAGCATGATCAGGCCGATCAGCGAGGGCATCGAAAAGCTGCTGCCCGCGACGAGCAGGGCGACGAATGCGCCGCCCAGCGCGAGCGGCAGCGCAGCGAGGATGGTCACGGGCTGGGTGAATTCGCGGAACAGCAGGACGAGCACGAGGTAGATGCAGAGCACGCCGGTGAGCATCGCAAGGCCGAAGCTCTTGAACAGGATGCGCATCTCGTCGGCGTCACCGATGGGCAGCCAGATCACGCCCTGGGGGAGCGACCGCAGCGAGGGCAACGCCTGGACTTCGGCCTCGACCTCGCCCATCGGCCGGCTCGTGAGCTCGATGTCGAAGTTGATGTTGCGGCGGCGGTCGAAGCGGGCGATCTCGGACGGGCCACTTTCGATGCTGATGTCCGCGACATTGCCGAGCATGACGTTCCCTTGGCGTGCGGGAACCGGCAGGCGCGCGAGAAGTTCGAGATCGCCGCGCGCCGCTTCGGGCAGGCGAACGACGATGGGGATCTGGCGTTCGGAGAGGTTGAGCTTGGCGAGGCCGAAATCGTAGTCGCCGGCGGTGGCGATGCGCAGCGAATCCGAGATCGCCGCGGCGGTGACGCCGAGGTCGGCGGCACGGGCAAAATCCGGGCGCACGACGACCTCGGGACGCACGAGGCTCGCACTGGAGGTGACGTTGCCGATTCCGCGGATCGCGCGCAGGTCGCGTTCGACTTCCCGCGCCGCGCGAGACAGCACCGCCGGATCGTCGCCGATCAGCGTGAAAACGTACTTCTCGCCGCCGGCGCCGAGTCCGACGCGCACGCGCGCGCCGGGTAGACTGCGCAAGGCCTGACGCAGTTGCTCCTCGATCTGCTGCTTGGTGACGGTGCGTTCGCCGCGCGGGGTCAGGTTGATCGTGAGTGAGGCCTTGCGCACCTCGGGTGCGCCACCCACGTTGAAGGCGTCCGCGCCCGCGCTGCCGCCTCCTACCGCCGTGTAGACCTGCTTGACGTGCGGGTTCTGCGTGATGATCGCGCGGGCCTGTTCGGCCGCACGGGAGGTCTCGTTGAAGCGGCTTCCCGGCGGCAACTCGATCGACACGAGCGTCTGCGCGAGGTCGTCGGGCGGCATGAAGGCCGTGGGCAGGAGAGGAATGAGGGCGAGCGAGCCGACGAAGAAGCCGGTCGCCGCGAGCATCGTGGCCCAGCGATGGTTCAGGCACGCACGCACCCAGCCGAGGTAGGCCGTCGTGAGCCGCCCTTCGTGCGCCCTGGGCGGGACGGGGCGCAGCATGTAGGCAGACATCATGGGGGTGAGCATGCGGGCGACGAGCAGCGAAGCCATTACCGCGAGCGACGCGGTCCAGCCGAACTGCTTGAAGAACTTGCCGGAGATGCCGCTCATGAAGGCCGTCGGAAGAAACACGGCGACGAGGGTGAAGGTCGTGGCGATGACGGCGAGCCCGATCTCGTCGGCCGCTTCCATCGCCGCCTGATACGGGGTCTTGCCCATGCGCAGGTGGCGCACGATGTTCTCGATCTCGACGATGGCGTCGTCGACGAGGATGCCGATCACGAGCGACAGCGACAACAGCGTCACGACGTTGATGGTGAAGCCGAGGTATTCCATGCCGATCAGTGCGGGCAGCACGGACAGGGGCAATGCGGTTGCCGCCACGAAGGTCGCGCGCCAGTCGCGCAGGAAGAACCACACGACGATCACGGCGAGGATCGCCCCTTCGGCGAGCAGCCACAGGGAACCGTGGTAGCCCTCGCGGACCGGGTCGACGAAGTTGTAGGCCTCGCGGAAGGTGATGTCGGGATGCGCCGCGGCAAGCTCGTGGATGCGTCGGGCGACGCCTTCGGCGACCTCGATCTCGCCGGCGCCGCGTGCGCGCACGATCTCGAAACCGACGACCGGCTTGCCGTCCAGGAGCGCTGCCGAGCGCCGTTCGGCCACGGTGTCCTCGATCCTGCCGAGGCTGCCGAGGCGCACATTGCGTCCGTCGCTCAGCGCAATTTCCATGTCCGCAAGTTCCGAGGCGCTCAACGCCGTCGCCAGCGTTCTGACGGCCTGCTCGCCGCTGCCCAGATCGGCACGTCCCCCGGAGGATTCGAGCTGGATCTGCCGCAGCTGGCGGGAAATGTCGGCCACGGTGACGTTGAGCGCGAGCAGCCGGTCGGGGTCGAGTTCGAGGCGCACCTCGCGCGTGGCTCCACCGACGCGCGATACGAGGCCGACGCCCGGCACGGAGAGCAAGGCCTTCGCAACCGTGTTGTCGACGAACCACGACAGCCCTTCCTCGTCCAGGGTTGCAGAGGCGACGGTGTAGGTGACGATCGGCAGGCCGGAGAGGTTGAAGCGCTGGATGACCGGATCGCGCAGGTCGCCGGGCAGATCGGAACGTACGCGCGAGAAGGCATCGCGGACGTCATCGACGGCTTCCTGGGTAGGCTTCTCGAGCCGGAACTCGGTCGTGACCGTCGCGACCCCATCCTGGACGCGCGTGTAGATGTGCTTGACGTCCTGCAGCGTTGCGATCGAGTTCTCGATCTTGCGTGCCACCTCGGTTTCGAGTTGCGCAGGGGCCGCGCCGGGCAGGCTCGCAGTGAGCACGACCATGGGCAGGTCGATGTCCGGGAAGTTCTGCACCTTCATCCGGTCGAAAGACAGCATGCCGAGCATGCTCAGCAGGATGAACAGGAGCACGCCGGGAACCGGGTTGCGGATCGACCACGCCGAGACGTTCATCGCGGGCGCCTCACTGCTGCGGCGAGGCGGCCGGTGTGGCTGCCGCTATGTCGACCAGGTCACCGTCGTTGAGAAAACCGACGCCGCTGCGGACGAAGCGCTCGCCTTCGGCAACGCCGGCGAGGATCTCCACGCTGTCACCCCGCCGCCTGCCGGGCGTCACGCGGACCTGTGCCAGCTTGTTGTCGGGGCCGATCCGGAAGACGTAGGAGAAGCCATCGCGCAGTAACACGGCCGATTGCGGCAGGCTGAGCGCGTGGGCGAGTTCCTGGGCGACGGGGGTGATTTCGCCGGTGGCAAACATGCCCGCCTTGGCCCCGCTTTGGTCGAGATCGACGTAAACGATTCCGTTGCGCGTCTGCGGGTCGATCGATGGGGCGATGCTACGCACACGGCCGGTCACGGTTTCTCCGCCGGCGAGTTTCAGCTTGGCGGCGTCGCCGGAACGGATCTCGCCGATGTCTTCGGCCGCGACCTCGGCGCGCCACTCGAGGCGCCCCTGAAGGATGAGACGGTAGAGTTCCTGTCCCGCCTGCGGGACGGTTCCCACCGTTGCTGCGCGACCGGAGATGAGCGCATCGTCGGGCGCCAGGATGCGGGTCTGGCGGACGCGCAACTCGGCCAGCTGGACGCGTGCGGCGGCGAGCTCGATGCGCGACTTTGCGGTCTGTTCGGCCGTCAGGTATTGCGTGACCTGTTGCTCGCTCATCATGCCCGTCGGCTGGAAACGCCGCGCGCGATCGCCGTTGGCGCGTGCTTCGGCGTGCATCGCGCGAGCCTCCTGAAGTTGGGCGCGCGCCTGGGCGAGATCGGCCTGCACGACGGCGTCGTCGAGCGTCACGAGTATCTGCCCCTTGGTCACGTGATCGCCGACGTTCGCATGCACCTGCGCGATGCGCAGCCCCCCGATCTCGCTGCCGACGATCGTCTCCTGCCATGCGGCGACGTTGCCGGTTGCGGGAGTCGATCGGCTCCATGCGACGGGCTCCGGGTTCGTGACCTCGACCGTGAGGGCCGGCCGGGCAGCGGACGTCGCCGCATTGGGGGCGTTCTGCGGCACATCGGCATTCGGTGCGCTGCACGCCCCGAGGATGGCGAGCGCCATGGCCGGCACCAGTACCGTCAGCCGTTCGGAATGTTTGCGTTTCATCGCGGGAGGGGCTCCCCTGGGGCTGCTGGTCGTCACCCCGGCTCGAGCGACACGCCGGTCGTGGTGTATCCGGACGCGCGATCGGGGGCGGTTATTAACCCGGTGACCGAATACCGTCCGGGCTGAGCCCTTCGAAAGGCTCGGGGCGAACGGAGGTATTTGATTGCCGCCTTAACAGCTGCCGCACGATGCGCGATAACGGCATATTTAGCCCTCTTGTTCGCGGCTTGGCAACACGTGCGCGCAGGCGTGACGGGGCGCCGGCCCGCCCTGGCCCCTTTCCGGAGGAGCCCGGCGGGTTTGCGCTCAGGCGTCGGCCTGCAGCTCTTTCGGTAGCGGGAAGGTGACGCGCTCGGGAACGCCTTCGAGGGTGCGCACCGAGCCGCCGCCGAGGACCTTGAGACGTTCGATGACGGCGCCGACGAGCACTTCCGGGGCGGAGGCGCCGGCGGTCACGCCGATGCGTTTCCTGCCCGCGATCCAGGCCGGGTCGATGCCCTCGGCGTTGTCGATCAGATAGGCGGGCACGCCGAGCAGCTCGGCGACCTCGCGCAGGCGGTTGGAATTGGAGCTGTTGCGCGAGCCGACGACGAAGACGATGTCGACACGCGGGGCCATGAACTTGACCGCGTCCTGCCGGTTCTGCGTCGCGTAGCAGATGTCGTCCTTTTTCGGGCCGACGATCGCCGGGAAGCGTTCGCGCAGGGCCGCGACGAGGGTGGCCGCGTCATCCACCGACAGGGTGGTCTGGGTGACATAGGCGAGCTTTTCGGGGTCGGCGACCTGCAGCGTCGCGACGTCCTCGACCTTTTCGACGAGATGGATGCCGTCCTTCACCTGTCCCATCGTGCCCTCGACCTCGGGGTGGCCCTTGTGCCCGATCATGACGAGTTCGCGGCCCTGTTCGCGCATGCGGGCGACCTCGATATGCACCTTGGTGACGAGCGGGCAGGTGGCGTCGAACACGCGCAGGCCGCGCTTCTCGGCTTCCGCGCGCACCGCCTGGGGCACCCCGTGGGCGCTGAAGATGACGGTGCTGCCCGCAGGCACTTCGTCGAGTTCCTCGACGAAGACCGCGCCCTTGGCGCGCAGGTCATCCACCACGAACTTGTTGTGCACGACCTCGTGGCGCACGTAGATCGGTGCGCCGAAGCGCGCCAGTGCGCGTTCGACGATCTCGATCGCCCGTTCCACCCCGGCGCAGAAGCCACGCGGATTGGCGAGCAGGATTTCGGAATCGTTCATCTTGATCTCTGTGTGGGGTTGGGGCCGGCCGCTTGCGGCGTCAGAGGACGCCGATGACTTCGACCTCGAAGCGGATCGTCTTGCCGGCGAGCGGGTGGTTGAAGTCGACGATCGCGCGGACCGCGTCGATCTCGCGCACGAGGCCGGAGTAGCGGGTGCCATCGGGTGCGCCGAACTCCATGATCGTCATCGGTTCGATTTCCTCTTCCGGCATGTGTTCGCGCTTCACGTGCTCGACGAGTTCCGGATTGTAGGGGCCGAAGGCCTGTTCCGGCGCCAGCGTGAACTGTTGGTGGGTACCGACTTCGAGGCCTTCGAGCACGCGCTCGAGACTCGGGAGGAGGTCGCCGCAGCCGAGCTGCAGGGTCGCAGGCGTGCCCTCGAATGTGCTGATGAGCGGCTGGCCGTTTTCGAGGGCGATGCGGTAGTGCAGCGTTACGAGGCTGTTCGGTTGGACGGTCTGCGTCACGAGGGGTTCTCCGGATTGGTGTTGCTGGTGGTGCGTGGGGCGCGGAACTGCGCCCACAGCATCAGGGCGACCCCGACGGTGATCGCCGAGTCAGCCACGTTGAAGGCCGGCCAGCCGTAGCGACCGACGTGGAAGTAAAGGAAGTCGACGACGGCGCCGTGTACCAGGCGGTCTATGACATTGCCCAGTGCGCCGCCGATCAGCAGGCTGAAGGCCAGCGGCAGGAGGGTCTCGCGGTGGTGCTGGCGTAGCAGCGCAAGGAGCCAGCCGCTGACGCCGAGCGCGAGGATGACGAAGAACCAGCGCTGCCAGCCGGAGTGGTCGGCCAGGAAGCTGAACGCGGCGCCCGGGTTGAACACCAGCACGAGCTGGAAGAAGCCCGTGACCGGGATGGCCTCGCCGAAGTCGAGCTGCGACAGCACCAGCCATTTCGTCAGCTGGTCGAGGACGATCACCAGCGCCACGAGTTCCAGCCAGCCGAAGAAGCGGCGCGTCAGCGCGGGGGCGCCGCCGGCCGCTTGCGGGGCTGCGGCGGAATCACGCATGGATGCGCGTTTCCCCGGCGCCGACGAGATTGTCGTGGCAGCGGCCGCACAGTTCGGGGTGCTCGGCGTGGCTGCCGACGTCGGCGCGGAAGTGCCAGCAGCGGCCGCACTTGGCGTGCTCCGACGAGACCGCGTCGACGCCCTCCGTCGCCTCGTCCGCGGCGCGCACGAGCTCGGCGCGCGAGGTGATCAGCGCGAAGCGCAGGTCGTCGCCGAGGCTCGCCAGCGCATCGTATTTCGCGCCGCTCGCGCGCACGACGACTTCGGCCTGCAGCGAGGAGCCGATCTTGCCTTCGGTTCGCAGGCCTTCGAGGACCTTCTGCACCTTGGCGCGTTCCTCGCGGATCAGCGTCCAGCGGGCGACCAGCGCTTCGCTGTCGGCAAGCGCGGGCAGCTCGTGCCAGGTGTGCAGCATCACGCTGTCGTCCGCGCCCTGGCCGATCAGTGCCCAGATCTCCTCCGCGGTGAAGGACAGGATGGGCGCCATCATGCGGGTGAGGGCCTGGGTGATGTGCCACAGGGCGGTCTGCGCAGCACGGCGGGCGCGCGAGTCCGCTTGCGCCGTGTACAGGCGGTCCTTGAGGATGTCGAGGTAGAACGCGCCGAGGTCCTCGGCGGCGAAGTTCTGCAGTGCCTGCACGATCTTGTGGAACTCGTAGCGTCCGTAGTCGGCGGTCACCTGTTCCTGCAGGCGCTGCGTCAGCGCCAGCGCGTAGTGGTCGATGTCGAGCCACTCGGCGACCGGCACGGCGTCCTTGGCGATGTCGAAGTCGGCGGTGTTGGCGAGCAGGAAGCGCAGGGTGTTGCGCAGGCGGCGATAGACTTCGACGACGCGGTCGAGGATCTCCTTGGAAATCGTCAGCTCGCCCGAATAGTCGGTGGCGGCGACCCACAGGCGCAGGATCTCGGCGCCCAGTTTGTCGGAGACTTCCTGCGGGGCGACGACGTTGCCTTTCGACTTCGACATCTTCTTGCCTTGGCCGTCGACGACGAAGCCGTGCGTGAGCAGGCCGTCGTATGGGGCGCGGCCATCGACGGCGCAACCGGTCAGCAGTGAGGAATGGAACCAGCCGCGGTGCTGGTCGGAGCCCTCGAGGTAGAGGTCCGCCGGCCAGCGGCTGACATCGGTGTGCGAACCGCGCAGCACCGTCCAGTGGGTGGTGCCGGAGTCGAACCAGACGTCGAGGGTGTCGCGCATCTTGTCGTATTGCGCGGCCTCGGCGCCGAGGAGTTCGGCGGGGTCGAGCTTGAACCAGGCGTCGATGCCTTCCTTTTCGACGCGCTTGGCGACTTGCTCCAGGAGTTCGAGGCTCTTCGGATGCGGTTCGCCGCTTTCCTTGTCGAGGAACAGCGGAATCGGCACGCCCCAGTTGCGCTGGCGCGACACGCACCAGTCGGGACGGTTGGCGATCATCGAGTGCAGGCGGGCCTTGCCCCAGGACGGGAAGAACTGGGTGTCGTCGATTGCCTTGAGCGCGAGTTCGCGCAGCGTCGGGGCGCCGGGCTCGACGGCGTCGCGCCCGGGCAGGCGGTCCATGCCGACGAACCACTGGGTGGTCGCGCGGTAGATCACCGGCGTCTTGTGGCGCCAGCAGTGCATGTAGCTGTGCGTGAGGTTGCCCGAGGCGAACAGGCTGCCGACTTCGGCGAGCTTCTCGACGATCTTCGGGTTGGCGTCCCATACCGACAGGCCGCCGAAGAAGGGCAGGCTCTCGTGGAACACGCCGTCGCCCTGCACCGGGTTGAGGATGTCGTCGTTGCGCATGCCGTAGCGCATGCACGACTGGAAGTCGTCCAGGCCGTAGGCAGGCGCGCTATGCACGATGCCGGTACCGGCGTCGGCCGCGACGTAGTCGCCGAGGAAGACGGGCGACACACGGTCGTAGAAGGGGTGGCGGAACTGGATGCGGTCGAGCGCGACGCCGCGTGCGGCGGCGAGCACGCGGCCCTCGAGCTGGTAGCGTTCAAGGGCGGACGCGCGCAGTTCGGCGGCGAGGATGACGAGGCCCTTCGGGGTCTCGATCAGTTCGTACATCAGTTCGGGATGGACGTTGAGCGCCTGGTTCGACGGGATCGTCCACGGGGTCGTGGTCCAGATCACGATGTAGACCGGCTGCTCGGGCAGGGCGGCGAGGCCGAATGCGCGCGCGAGCTTGTCGCGCTCTCCATCGGCGAGGGGGAAGCCGACGTCGATCGCGGGCGACTTCTTGTCCTGGTATTCGACTTCCGCCTCGGCCAGGGCCGAGCCGCAGTCGAAGCACCAGTTCACGGGCTTCAGGCCCTTGAACAGGAAGCCCTTGCGGTACATCTCGCCGAGCGCGCGGATCTCGTCGGCCTCGTTGGAGAACTGCATCGTGCGGTAGGGGTTGTCCCAGTCGCCGAGCACGCCCAAGCGGATGAAGTCCTTCTTCTGACGCTCGATCTGCTCGCCGGCGTACTCGCGGCACAGCTCGCGCGCGCGGTCGGCGGGCAGGTGCTTGCCGTGCTGCTTCTCGATCTGGTGCTCGATCGGCAGGCCGTGGCAGTCCCAGCCCGGCACGTAGGGCGCGTCGAAGCCCGCCATGGTCTTCGAGCGGACGATGATGTCCTTGAGGATCTTGTTCACCGCGTGGCCGATGTGGATGTCGCCGTTCGCGTAGGGGGGGCCGTCGTGGAGGATGAACTTCGGCCGGCCGGCCGAGGCCTTGCGGATCTTCTGGTAG
This sequence comes from Aromatoleum evansii, assembly GCF_045689615.1. NCBI lineage: Bacteria > Pseudomonadati > Pseudomonadota > Betaproteobacteria > Rhodocyclales > Rhodocyclaceae > Aromatoleum > Aromatoleum evansii. The sequence continues at coordinate 3,935,902 of NZ_CP141259.1, read as the reverse complement.
AGCTTCTTCTGTTGCCAGGCGGCGATCCAGCCCGGCTCCCGCTTGGCGAGGTCGCCGCGCATCGGGAAGGGGGTGTCGGGCAGGTTGAGCGTCTTGCGGTAGTCAGCCATGGTGGGTTCGGGCCTCGAAGGCAATCAGGGGCAATTGGTGGGGCAGACGGGATTTTCGGCAAACCAGGCGCGGGCATCGGCCGCGTCCTTGGCGATCTGGGCCTTGAGGGCGTCGAGCGAAGCGAACTTCGTTTCGTCGCGCAGTTTTTTCAGGAAGTGCACACGCAGGTGGGCGTCGTAGCAGTCGCGCGTCCAGTCGAAGAGGTGGACTTCGAGCGTGGGCTTGCCGGCGCCGGTCACCGACGGTCGCACGCCGATGTTGGCGACGCCCGTGACCGGGGTTTCACCAAGGCCTTCGACGCTGACCGCGAACACGCCGGCAAGCGCGGGGCGGCGGTGCTTCATCTGGATGTTGGCGGTCGGAAAGCCGAGCTGGCGGCCGATGCGGTCGCCGCGGACGACGCGTCCGGCGATGCTGTAGGGGCGTCCGAGCAGACGCGCGGCATGGGCAAGATCGCCTTCGGCGAGCGCCTCGCGCACGGCCGAGCTGGAGGCGCGTTCGCCCGCGACGTCCAGCGTGGGCATCGCCTCCACGACGAAACCCTGTTGCACGCCGCGTTGCTCGAGCAGTGCGAAGTCGCCCTGGCGGCGTGCGCCAAAGCGGAAGTCGTCGCCGATGATGAGGTGGCGCACGCCGAGACCGCACACGAGGATGTCGTCGATGAACTGGTCGGCCGTCACGGCCGCGAAGCGGGAATCGAAACGGCAGACGTGGACGCGGTCGACGCCGGCGGCGGCGAGCAGCAGCAGCTTTTCACGCAGTGATGCGAGGCGGGCGGGGGCGTCGTCCGGCGAGAAGTACTCGCGCGGATGCGGCTCGAACGTCATCACCACCGCTGGCAGCGACATTGCGCGCGCGGTGTTCATGAGCATCTGGAGCAACGCCTGATGGCCGCGATGCACGCCGTCGAAATTGCCGATGGTGAGCACCGAGGGGTGTGCGGCGTGCCCGGGAATCCCGCGAAAAACCTGCATAACCGCCTGAAAAAAGCCGTAATTATAACGGCAACGCGCCCGCTCTGGGGCGGGCGCTGAAGGTGTTTGCGGGAACGCCACGAGCGGGAAGCTGCCGCCCGTGCCGGCGTCGCGGCGATCAGTCGAGGCGTGCGACCTTGGTGCGGCCGAGCGGCGGATTTTCGCGGAAATAGGCGCGCAGGCCGCGCAGGATCGCGTTCGCCATCTTGTCCTGGTAGGCCTCGTCGTTGAGCCGCTGCTCTTCCTCGGGATTGCTGATGAACGCCGTTTCCACGAGGATGGACGGGATGTCCGGGGCCTTCAGCACGGCGAAGCCGGCCTGCTCGACGTGGGCCTTGTGCAGCTTGTTGATGTCGCCCAGCTCGCTGAGTACGGCCTTGCCGAGTTTGAGGCTGTCGTTGATCGTGGCGGTCTGCGACAGGTCGAGCAGGGTGCGCGCGAGGTGGCCGTCCTGCTTGGCGAGGTTCACGCCGCCGATGAGGTCGGCGTCGTTTTCCTTCTGAGCGAGCCAGCGTGCGGCCGAGCTCGATGCACCGCTCTCCGACAGGACGAAGACCGAGCTGCCGCGCGCGTCGGGGCGCACGAAGGCGTCGGCGTGGATCGACACGAAGAGGTCGGACTGCACGCGCCGCGCGCGCGTGACGCGCTGGCCCAGCGGCACGAAGTAGTCACCGTCGCGCGTGAGCACTGCGCGCATGTTCGGCTCGGCGTCGATCTTCTGCTTCAGGCGGCGCGCGATCGACAAGGTCACGTTCTTCTCGTAGCTGCCGCGTGCGCCGACGGCTCCCGGGTCTTCGCCGCCGTGGCCGGGGTCGAGCACGATGGTGATGAGTCGGTTGGCAGCCGGGCGTGCGGAACGCCGTGCGCCCGAAACCTGGTCGGCGTTGTCGGGGCGGGCGATCTGCGCCGGCGCGTCCGCCGCCGTCTGTGCGTCGCCCGTCTGGCCCACCGCGGCATCCATCGGCGAGGACTTCTCGATCAGCGCCAGCAGGGGATCGACCGGTGTCGTGGGGTACAGGTCCAGCACCAGGCGGTGGCCGTAGTTGCCGACCGGCGCGAGGGTGAACACCTGCGGGTTGATCTCGCTCTTCAGTTCGACGACGAGACGAACCACGCCGGGGCGGTTGCGGCCGGCGCGGATCAGCTTGATGTAGGGGTCGGACTCGAGGACCTTGGACGGCAGCGACTGCAGCACGCTGTCGAATTCGACCCCTTCGAGGTCGACCACGAGGCGGTGCGGATCGGTGACCAGCAGGTGGGTGAACTTGAGCTGCGAGTTGCCTTCGATCGTGATGCGGGTGTATTCCTCCGCCGGCCATACGCGTACCGCGAGGAGGCTGGTCGCGGCCATGCCGACCGGGCTGACGAGCAGTGCGAGCGTCGCGCCGGCGAATTTCAGCAGGTCGCGCCGCGTCACGCCGGGTGCGGCCGTCATGTCGGGTTCCCGCTCAGCTCCGAATCCAGTTTGCCTATGCATGTGCGTCCTGCCTCCGTCAGTGCCAGCGCTTCGAGGCGCCGGCCCGGGCCGGATACGGTGAGGCGGATCTCGAGGTCCGGCGCGGCGATGTAGGGCGCCGCCTTGTCCGGCCATTCCACCAGACATACCCCGTTTCCGTCGAAATATTCGTCCAGCCCTGCTTCCAGATATTCTTCTGGGACTGCGAAGCGATAAAAATCAAAGTGATATAAGTTTAATCTAGAAACAAGATAAGGTTCAATCAAGGTGTAGGTGGGACTTTTCACCTTTCCGTCGTGACCGAGGGCACGCAGCGCCCCGCGCACCAGGGTCGTCTTGCCGGCGCCGAGGTCGCCGCGCAGGTAGATGACGAGGCCCGCGCACAAGGCTTTGGCAAGGGCTGCGCCCGCGGCTGCAGTGTCGGATTCGTCGTCGAGGTGAGCCGAAAGCGGGCTGCTATCATTTGCCCGGTGATGAACGTGAATCATGATGAAATCCCTGCGGATGTCGCTCCCGACGCGTCCCTGAGCGCGCTCGTCGGGCGGATGAAGGTTTGGGCCGGCGAGCTGGGCTTCGCCGATCTGGCCGTGTCCGACGTGGATCTGTCGTCGGCCGAGCCGGGGCTCGAGGCCTGGCTGGCGGACGGTTTCCACGGAGACATGGATTATATGGCGCGGCACGGCATGATGCGGGCGCGTCCGGCGGAGCTGGTGCCGGGTACGCTGCGGGTGGTGAGCGTGCGCATGAACTACTGGCCGCGGGCGGCCGACGCGCAAGCGGCGCTGGAGGATCCGCAGCGCGCCTACGTGTCGCGCTATGCCTTGGGGCGCGATTACCACAAGCTGATGCGCAACCGCCTGCAGAAGCTCGCGGAGCGCATCGCCGCCGAGGCGCCGCACGGCTTCCGGGTGTTCGTGGATTCGGCGCCCGTGCTCGAAGTCGAACTCGCGAGCCGCTCCGGGCTCGGCTGGCGGGGCAAGCACACCCTGCTGCTGAATCGCCGCGCCGGCTCGTATTTCTTCCTCGGCGAGATCTTCACGGACCTGCCGCTGCCGATCGACGCCCCCGAGGCGCCGCATTGCGGCAGCTGCCGCGCGTGCCTCGACGCGTGTCCGACCGGTGCGATCGTCGCGCCGTACAGGGTGGATGCGCGGCGCTGCATCTCCTACCTGACGATCGAGCTCAAGGGGGCGATTCCCGAGGCGCTGCGGCCGCTGATCGGCAACCGCATTTACGGCTGCGACGACTGCCAGCTCGTGTGCCCGTGGAACCGCTTCGCGCAGCCCGGCATGGAGCCGGACTTCGCGCCGCGCCACCGGCTCGACGAGGCGAGCCTGGTCGAGCTGTTCGCCTGGAGCGAGGGCGAGTTTCGCGAGCGGACGGCGGGCAGCGCGATCCATCGCATCGGCTTCGAGCGTTGGTCGCGCAATCTTGCGGTCGCGCTGGGCAACGCAGCGGGCACGCCGCAGGTGCTGGCGGCGCTGCGGGCGCGAGCGGACGATTCTTCCGAACTGGTACGCGAGCATGTCGCCTGGGCCCTCGCGCGGCACGCGTCACGGCAGGGCTGAGCTTGCGCTAGAATCCGTTTTTGTCCTGACCTGGTTTCTGCATTGGACTCCTCCCGACCCATAGGCGTATTCGATTCCGGCATCGGCGGGCTCACCGTCGTGCGCGCCCTGATGGAGCGCCTGCCGCTCGAGCGCATCGTGTATTTCGGCGACACCGCGCGGGTGCCTTACGGCGTCAAGTCGGTTGCGACGATCGAACACTTCACCGCCCAGATCACCGAGTTCCTGCTGCAGCAGGACGTCAAGATGCTGATCGTCGCGTGCAACACGATGGCGGCGGTGGCGGCCGACGTGGTGCGCCGCCTGGCGCGCGACATTCCCGTGCTCGACGTGATCGAGGCGGGCGCGCATGCGGCGGTCGCGGAGTCTAAGGGGCGCGGCATCGGCGTGATTGGCACGCCGACGACGATCAACAGCAATGCCTACGCGCGGCGCATCCATGCCCTGGATCCCGGCGTGCGTGTGTATTCGCAGGCCTGCCCGCTGTTCGTGCCGCTGGTCGAGGAGGGCTGGCTGGATCATCCGGTGACCCGGCTGACGGCGCAGGAATACCTGAAGCCGGTGCTGGCGGAGGAGGTCGGCAGTCTTGTTCTGGGCTGCACGCACTACCCGTTGCTGAAGCCGCTGCTGCGCGATGTCGCGGGGCCGGGCGTGCGTCTGGTCGACTCCGCGATCACGACCGCGGAACTGGCCGCGGCGAAACTCAAGGAACTCGGTATCGCCAGCACGCACCCGGGGCCGGCCGTATATCGCTTCGTGGTCACCGATGTGCCGCTGCGCTTCCAGACGATCGGCGAGCGTTTCCTCGGGCGCTCCCTCGGTACCGTCGAAAAGGTCGAGTGGTAGGATGCCCGCCCCGGCGGCTCAGCGCTCGGGGCCGGTTGCGACGGGCCGCGCCGGATCGGCGCACCATTCGCTCCACGAACCGGCGTAGAGGCGCGAGCCGGTCAGCCCCGCCGATTCCATCGCCAGCAGGTTGTGGCAGGCGGTGACGCCCGAGCCGCACTGGTGCACGACGCGGTGGGCGTCGCCGCCCTTCAGCAGCGCCCCGAATTCCTCGCGCAGGATCGAAGCCTGTTTGAAGTGCCCGCGGCCGTCGAGGTTGTCGCGGAAGAAGCGGTTGATCGCACCGGGGATGTGCCCGCCGACGGGGTCGAGCGTCTCGTTCTCGCCGCGATAGCGGTCGGGGCTACGGGCGTCCAGCAGCAGCATCTCCGGGTCGTGCAGATGCCCGAGAACCCAGGCGGCATCCACGACTTCCGGACGCAGCGAGACGCGGAAGGTCGCGGGGACCGGTTCGGGGACCTTCGCGGTGAGCGCCTGGCCGGCTTCCAGCCAGGCGACCAGCCCGCCGTCGAGGACCGCCACGCAGTGGTGGCCGACCCAGCGCATCATCCACCACAGGCGCGCGGCGAACATGCCGCCGGCGTCGTCATAAGCGATGACTTGGGTTTCGTTGCCGACGCCGGCACGCGCGATGCGTTGGGCGAAGGCTTCGGGATCGGGCAGCGGATGGCGGCCATTCGTACCCGTCAGCGGGCTGGACAGGTCTTCGTCGAGGTGCAGGAAGCGCGCGCCCGGGATGTGGGCACGGGCGTAGACGTCGCGGCCGAAGTCGCGGTTGGCGAGGTCGTGGCGGCAGTCGAAGATCACCCAGTCGGGGTCGTCGATGTGCTGGGCGAGTTCGTGGGCGCCGATCAGCGTACTGTAGGACGCTGACGAGCTCGATGCGTGACTGCTCACCGTGCGGGCTCCTCGGTCGTCTCGAGCCACGCGCGCGCCTCCGCCTCGTCATCGAACACGAGCACTTCGGCTTCGACGAAGAGCTGCGAGATCCACGCGCTCCATGTCAGCCACTGGTCCTGCGTGAGTACCGCGATGCGGCGGAAGTCATGCGCATGCTTGCGCGAGAAGCGGATTTCCTCCCATGCCACGTCGAGCGTGAAACCGGCCATTTCGCGCAGATCGAAGAGCAGGCTCACCGGACCCTCGAACTGGATCTTGTAATTGACCAGTTCCTCGAACTCCTTGTAGTCCGCGAGGGTGAATTCGCCGAACACGGCAACGGCGACCAGATTGGGGCGATGGTCCGTTGTGATCATGACTGCCTCCGCATGGCGACTGGATTATGCGAACTACTATATCCCCGGGCGCCAGCCGCTTCAATCTCGACCGCGGCCGTCGGGCGCGGCGCCGGGGGGCAGTGCCTGCGGCGCCGGGCGTGAGGCGAGCGACACGGCCGCGCCGCTGGCGATGATCAGCACGACGGCGATCCAGGCGTCGAGCGGTAGGATCTCGTCCCATAACAGGACGCCGAACAGGCTGGAGAAGATCACCGTAGTGTAGGCCAGATTTGCCGCGACGATGGTCTTGCCGAAGCGGTAGGCACGGGTCATCGCGAGCTGGGCGAGTGCTCCGAACAGGCCGACTCCCGCGAGCGCAGCACCGCCCTGCAGGTCGATGGCGCTTAGCTCGCCGGACAGCGCCCACGGGATGCCGAGCAGGGTCGTGATCGCCGAGAACCAGAGCACCGTCCTCGCCTCCGGTTCGCCGGCGCGGCCGAGTTCGCGCACGTTGATGTAGGCAAGGCTGGCGACGAGACCGGAGCCGAGTCCGGCGCAGGCCCCCAGCCACTGCTCCGCCTGGAGCGTCGGCTTGAGCAACAGGATGACGCCGACAAATCCCAGCGCGACCGATGCGATCACCGGCCCGCGCAGGCGCTCGCGAAACCACAGCGCGAGCAGCAGGGCGACGAAAATCGGCGAGGTGTAATTGAGCGTGACTGCCGTCGCCAGCGGCAGGACACTGATCGCATAGAAGTAACACATCAGCGCCATGCAGCCCGACAGGGCACGGGTGATCTGCAGCCGCCAGTGCGGGGTGCGCAGCGACACCCCCTGCATGCGCGCAATGAGCGCCACGACGAGCAGGCCGACGAAGCCGCGGTAGAACACCAGCTCCCCGGTGGAGAAGGTGCCGGCCCCGAGCTTGACGCACACCCCCATGCAGGCGAAGAGCAGGCTGGCGACGATCATCCAGAGCGATTGCATGGCGGTTTGGTGCGGCGCAGCGAAAGGCGACATTGAACCACACGCGCGCCGTGCAAGCGAGCGCGGGGAGGGATGGTCAGGCGCACGGCGCCGGGGTAGGCTTGCGTCATCGCGCGTCTTTGCGGGGGTGGCATGAGCTGGCTGCTGGCGCTGGATCAGGGAACGACGAGTTCGCGGGCCATGGTGTTCGACGCCGACGGGTGCGTGCGCGGAGCTGCGCAAAAGGACTTCGCCCAGTTTTTTCCGCATCCCGGGTGGGTGGAGCATGACCCGGACGAGATCCTCGCGTCGCAACTCGATTGCACGCGTGCGGCGCTGGTCGACGCCGGCATCGCGGCGGCCGACCTCGCGGCGCTCGGCATCACCAACCAGCGCGAGACGACGATCCTGTGGGAGCGTTCCACCGGCCGGGCGCTCGCTCCCGCGATCGTGTGGCAGGACCGCCGCACCGCCGCCGCGTGCGACAGGCTGCGCGCAGACGGACACGCGGACCTGATTCGCGCGCGTACCGGTCTGGAGCTCGATGCCTACTTCTCGGCCACCAAGCTGGCCTGGCTGCTGGACAATGTGCCGGATGCGCGCAGGCGCGCGGAAGTCGGAGAACTGGCGTTCGGCACCGTGGACAGTTGGCTGGTGTGGCACCTGAGCGGCGGGGCGCTGCACGTCACTGATCCGGGCAACGCCGCACGCACGATGCTGTTCAACATCCGCAGCGGTGACTGGGACGACCAACTTCTCGCGCTTTTCGGCATTCCTCGCGCGCTGTTGCCGCGCATCGTCGACAGCAGCGGCCCGTGCGGCGAGACGCATGCCGAGGTGCTCGGGGCCGCGGTGCCGATCGCGGGCATCGCCGGCGACCAGCAGGCTGCCACCTTCGGCCAGGCGTGCTTTACGCTTGGCATGGCGAAGAACACCTACGGGACCGGTTGCTTCCTGCTCATGAACACCGGCGACGAGATCGTCGCGTCGACCAACCGACTCCTGACCACGGTCGGCTGGCGCGCCCGCGGGCGGACTCGTTATGCGCTGGAAGGCAGCATCTTCATGGGCGGGGCGATCGTGCAGTGGCTGCGCGACGGCCTCGGCCTGATCCGGCATTCGGCCGAGATCGAGGCGCTCGCGGCGAGCGTTCCGGACAGCGGCGGGGTCGTGCTCGTGCCGGCCTTCACCGGGCTGGGTGCTCCATACTGGGACGCGTATGCGCGCGGTGCGCTGTTCGGCCTGACGCGCGGCACCGGCGCCGCCCACATCGCGCGCGCAGCGTTGGAGGCAATCGCCCTGCAGACCGTCGATCTGGTCGCGGCGATGGATCGCGACGGGGCCGGTCCGTTGAAGGAGCTGCGCGTCGATGGCGGCGCGGCGGCGAACGACCTGCTGATGCAGCTGCAGGCCGATCTGCTCGGCGTGCCCGTCGTGCGGCCGCAGATGCTGGAGACGACGGCACTGGGCGCCGCCTACCTCGCCGGTCTGGGGGTCGGCGTGTGGTCGTGTGAGGACGAGGTCGCGGCGCACTGGCGCGCGGAGCGGCGGTTCGAGCCCGCGATGGACGCGGATCGGCGCGAGGCGCTGATCGCCCGCTGGCATCGCGCGGTCGGGCGTTCGCGCGGCTGGGCCGAGGCGTGAGCGCGGCGACACGCCGGGACCCGGCGGCCGGGCTGGATCGAGCGTCGCTGCTCGCGCGCCTGCGCGAGACCGGCGCGTGGGACGTGGTGGTGATCGGCGGCGGCGCCACGGGGCTGGGCTGTGCGGTCGATGCGAGTGCGCGCGGCTATCGCACACTGCTGCTCGAGGCCCATGACTTTGCGAAAGGAACCAGCTCGCGCGCCACCAAGCTGATCCACGGCGGCGTGCGCTACCTCGCGCAGGGCAATCTCCCGCTGGTGCATGAGGCGCTCGTCGAGCGCTCGCGCCTGCTCGCGAACGCGCCGCATCTCGTGCACAAGCAGCGCTTCGTCGTGCCGGCCTACCATTGGCTGGATATCCCGAAGTTCGGCACTGGCCTCGCGTTCTATGACCTGATGGCGGGCATGCACGGCATCGGCCATAGCCGCGTGCTCGACGCCGCCAGCTCCATCGTCGCGCTGCCGACGCTGCGGCCGGCGGGGCTGCGCGGGGGCATCGCGTACTGGGATGCCCGGTTCGACGACGCGCGCCTCGCGCTCGCCCTGATGCGCACCCATTTCGACCTGGGCGGCCTTGCATTGAACTATCTGCCCGTCGATGGACTGATCGTCGAGGACGGGCAGGTGAACGGCGTCCTCGCGCACGACGCAGAGACCGGCGAGGCGTTTCGCATCCCCGCGGGCGTCGTCGTCAATGCAACGGGCGTATGGGCGGACGCCATCCGCCGCGCGGAGCTGCCGCAGGCGCGTGCCTTGCTCAAGCCCAGCCAAGGGGTGCATATCGTCGTCGATGCCGGCTTCCTGCCGGGACGCGACGCATTGCTGGTGCCGGAAACGGCAGACGGGCGTGTCCTGTTCATGATTCCCTGGCAGGGCCGGGTGCTGATCGGCACCACCGATTCGCCGCGCCAGGATCTCCCCCTCGAGCCTCGACCGCTTGCCGGAGAAATCGATTTCATCCTCGATGCCGTCACGCCGTATCTTGCGCGGCCGCCGGTGCGCGCGGACATCCGCAGCGTCTTCGTCGGGCTGCGTCCGCTGATCGGCGCGGGCGACAATTCGGCAACGCGCAGCCTGTCGCGCGAGCATTGCATCGAGGTGTCGCCGGGCGGACTCGTGACGATCACCGGCGGGAAGTGGACGACCTACCGCCGCATGGCCGAGGAGACCATCGATACGGCGCAGTCGGTGGCCGGGCTGGCGCGACGACCGTGCGTCACTGCCGAGCTGCGCCTGCATGGGGGTGACGCCGGCCCAACGTCGGATTGCTACGGTTCGGCGCGCACGGCCGTTGACCTGCTGCCCGGCGCCGGACACCTCGTGCATTCGGCTTTCCGCCTGACCGAGGCCGAAGTGCGCTACGCTGCGCGCTGCGAGCTCGCGCGCGGGGTGGAGGACGTGCTGGCGCGGCGGTATCGGGCGCTGTTCCTCGATGCCGCGGAAGCCGCCGCAGCAGCGCCCGCGGTTGCGCGCCTGTTGGCAGAGGAACTGGGAAGGGATGCGGCATGGTGCGAGGGCGAGGTCGGGCGTTTCGGCGAACTCGCCCACCAATACGCCCGACCCGAAGAAAAACAAGAGGGACAGTCGCGCGGCGCAAGCTGATGCCCCGCAACGCCCCATCGAGGAGACCTGTGTGACATCCGTGCGCATCGCATCGCTGACGCTCGTCACGATGATCGCTTTCGCGGCCAATTCCGTGCTGTGCCGTCTCGCATTGCAGCACACGAGCATCGATCCCGCGAGCTTTACCGTGATACGCCTGGTGTCGGGCGCCGTGATGCTTGCGATCCTGCTGCAGTGGCGACGACAGGTTCCGGGCAAGGCTGGCAATTGGGGGTCGGCGCTTGCGCTGTTCGCCTATGCCGCGGGATTTTCCTTTGCCTATGTGTCCTTGCCGACCGGTGTGGGTGCGCTGCTGCTGTTTGCAGCGGTGCAGGCCACCATGATCCTCACCGGGATCGCACGCGGCGAGCGTCTGCGGACACAGCAGACAGCCGGCCTGCTGCTGGCCTTCGGCGGGCTGGTGTACCTGCTGTTGCCGGGGCTGAGTGCGCCGCCGCTTGGCGGGGCGCTGCTGATGATCGGGGCGGGCATCGCGTGGGGCGTGTATTCGCTGCGCGGACGCAAGACATCGGACGCCCTGGCCGCCACCGGGGGGAATTTCCTGCGCACGGTGCCGATGGCACTCGCGCTCGGAATCCTCGGGAGTGGCGAGGTACGCGTCGATGCCGACGGGGCGCTGTACGCGGTGCTGTCCGGCGCCGTGGCGTCGGGGGCCGGTTATGCCGTGTGGTATGCGGCACTGCGCGGGTTGACCGCCACCAGCGCCGCGACCGTCCAGCTCAGCGTCCCGGTGATCGCGGCCGTCGGCGGGGTGCTGTTCCTCGGCGAGGCGGTGACGCTGCGCCTCGTCCTGTCCTCGGTCGCGATCCTTGGCGGCGTCGCGATCGTGTTGCTCGCGCGCCGCGCCTGATCGTCTGACTTCAGCGGGCCGGGCCGCAGCTGATGCGCTCGGCCGAATAGACGGTGGCGTTTGCGACCGTCGCGGCGAAGCGCCGTGTGCTGCGCTCGATTCGTGCGAGCAAACGCTGCATGGTGCTCGCCGGCGGCGGCTCGAGGCGGATGCGGGCGTCGCACTCGACCTCTATGACCATCCGGCCGTCGCCGGGTACGTGGAAGCGGTCGCCCGCGCCGATCCACTTGTCCTGTGAGTATCCCTCAAGTGTCAGCCACGCATGGCCGCTGGCCAGACTCACCACCCAGTCACGCGCATCATCGATCGAGAGGATTCCGCCTGCTTGCAGATCCCATTCAGGGCGAGCATATTTCGTTTCCATGATGCCTCCTGATGCCCCACTGGAGCGACCGTTGTGGCAGCCATTGTCATTGCTGGCGGCAATCGTGAAAATCGATCTTTTCTGACATGTTTGTGAATATCGCTCACATATGGAACGTCCCGGGAAACTTCCCCCATTGCCGGCGCTGCGCGTCTTCGAGGCGGCGGCGCGCCTGTCGAGCGTGTCGCGTGCGGCCGACGAACTGTTCGTCACGCACGGCGCGGTGAGCCACCAGATCCGCACGCTCGAGGAGCATCTCGGTTTTCCGCTCTTTCATCGACAGGGACGGACGGTCGTGCTGACCCCCGCCGGGGAGGAGCTCCTGCACGCCGCAAACGCCGCCCTGCGGCAGATCGCCGAGACCGTGGCGAATCTCAGGCGACGTTCCAACCCGAACCGCCTGTCGATCAGTGTGATGCCGTCCTTTGCGAGCCGCTGGCTTACGCCGCGGATCGGTACCTTCATCGATGCCCATCCGTCGGCGGAAGTGAATATCACCGCGACCGGCGCGCTCGCCGATTTCAGCCGCGACGGCATGGATCTCAGCATCCGCTGGGGACCCGGCGGCTATGGTGGGGTCAGGAGCGAACTGTTGATGGACGACGTCCTCTTTCCGGTCGTCAGTCCCGCCCTGTGCGCGGGGCATCCGCTGCGCGTGCCGGTCGATCTCGCGGGCCTGCCGCTCTTGCGTTCGGAGGGGGAAGACTGGGCGCCCTGGTTCCGTGCTGCCGGCCTCGATTGGCCCGAGCCGGCGAGCGGCCTGATGCTCTCCGACTCCGCCCTGGTGCTTCAGGCCGCACTCGAAGGACGCGGCGTCGCGCTCGCGCGCCGCAGTCTGGCAGCGTCGGCGCTGCGTGCGGGAAAATTGTTGCGCCCCTTCGACATCGCCATCGAGGCCCGTCATGCCCCCGAGGGCATTTGTGCGAACGACTTCCCGTCCGACTTGCCGTTCGCGCAGCGCCCGCAGTGGCATTACTGGATCGTGCTCCCCGAAGGGCGGCCGGACACGCCGCTGCTTCTGGCGTTTCTCGACTGGCTGCGCGCCGAGGTTGCGGCGGACCTGGCGGCGCCCCTGATGCCGCTTCCGGCCGGGCGCGGGAGCTTCGCCTCGCTGTAGGGCACCGTCCGCTCAGGCGGCCGTGGTGTCGCGCTCCCGCGCCATGCGCGTTAGTGTGACGATCGCCTCGAGGCCGCCCTCTGTGCGATTCGCGAGCTGCACCTCGCCGCCTTGTGCCCGCAACAGGTTGCGCGCGATCGCCAGCCCCAATCCGGTGCCGCCCGTTTCCCGGCTGCGCGAGGACTCCACGCGGTAGAAGGGCTCGAAGACCTTGTCCAACTCCTGCGGCGGCAGTCCGGGGCCATCGTCGCGGATGCGAAGCTCGCATGCCGCGGGCCGGGTGTGGAGCGCGATGCGCACGCGCCCCCCGAATTTGTGCCCGTTTTCGATCAGATTCCAAAGCGCGCGGCGCAGTCCGCGGACCTGCCCGCTGCAGGGCGGCACCGGTTCGCCCTCGATTTCCACGTCCCAGCCCATGTCCTGCGCGTCGTCGCGCAATGCCGCGACCAGGGCGTTCAGGTCGATCGCTTGCTTCGCTGCACTCGTGTCCAGACTGCGCGCGTAGTCCAGTCCTTCCTTGGCCAGCGCCTGCATCGCGTCCAGGTCGCTCTGGAACTTCGTGCGCAGGGCCTCGTCCTCGATCAGCTCGGCACGCAGGCGCAGGCGCGTGATCGGGGTCTGCAGGTCGTGCGAAACCGCGGCCAGGATGCGCGTGCGCTCGGCGACATGCTGCAGGATGCGTTCCTGCATGCGGTTGAAGGCGTGCGCAGCCAGGGCCGCTTCGGCGGGGCCATCGGTTGCGAGCGGCGGACGGTTCGGATCCTCGCCCAGCGCATCGGCTGCCGCCGCCAGTCGTGTGATCGGGCGCGTCGCGATGCGCACCGCGAACCAAGTGAGCAGCGTGACACCGACGAGCAGCGCCAGCAGCGAGGTCACCAGGCTGCCGGGCGGAAGCGGCGGCGGCCGCATGCCGAACATCGGCCCCGGCATGCGGATCAGCAGCGGGGTGCCATCGCCGAGCCGCAGGCTGACAAAGGACTGGGTGCGGTGCGGATGCTCCTCGTCCGGTCGCGCGCGCGACAGCACTTCGACGTTGCGGTCGGGCAGGGCCTCGCGGATGGCTGCAGCTAGCGGTGCGGAAGCGGAACTGGCCGTCGCGTCGGAAGGCGGTGGCGCGAGGGCGAAGCGCAGGCGGCGGCGCCCCACCGCGTCGATCCAGTCTTCGCGCTGTCCCGCCGGCATGTGTTCGAGCACATCGACGGCTGCCGCGATCTCGCGTGCGACGCCCTCGAACAACACCTCGCGCGCATAGCGGTCGCGTTCGCTGAGGAACAGCGCGAGGCTCACCGCCAGCACGACCACCATCCCGCCCAGCCAGATCAGCATGAGCCGGGCGAACAGCGTGCGGGTCCAGCGGGTTTTCATGGAGCCTCGCCTTCCGGCGCGACCGGCGACACTGCACATGCCAGCACGTAGCCCTCGTTGCGCACCGTCTTGATGATCTCGGGTTCGCGCGCGTTGTCGCCCAGGCGCTGGCGCAACCGGCTTACCAGCAGGTCGATCGAGCGGTCGAAGACGTCCGCCTCTCGGCCCTGGGTCAGCTCCATCAACTGGTCGCGGTTCAGCACCCGCTGCGGATGCGACAGGAATACCGACAGGAGCCGGTACTCGGCGCCCGACAAGGGCACGACCGTGCCGTCGGTGCCGACGAGGTGACGGCCCACTGTATTCAGGCGCCAGTGGGCGAAGCCCAGTTCGGTCGCGTGCTGCACCTGTGCGGTCTCGAGATTGGGCGGCAGCGCGCGTGCGCGGCGCAGGATCGCGCGGATGCGCGCGAGCAGTTCGCGCGGGACGAAGGGCTTCGGTACATAGTCGTCCGCGCCCATCTCCAGCCCGAGGATGCGGTCCATGTCCTCCCCGCGCGCGGTCAGCATCAGGACCGGGGTGTTCGCATGAGGGCCGGCTGCGCGCAGGTTGCGGCACAGGGTCAGGCCATCCTCTCCGGGCAGCATCAGGTCCAGCACGATCAGGTCGACGCGGTGGCGGTCGAGTGCCGCCTTCATCTCGCGCCCGTCGGCGGCGGTCGTGCAGCGCAATCCCTGCTTTTCGAGGTAGTCGGCCAGCAGCGCGCGGATCTCGCGGTCGTCGTCGACGATCAGGATATGGTCGGGTGCGTTCGTCATGTTCATTAGATGGGTTCGGCAGGGCGGTCGCGCGCCCCCGGGACTTCGGGTCGATCGAATCTTACGGCCGCGTGGCCGCCGGTTTGTATCCCAGAGTATCGCCCACGGCACGCGAAACACAGCCATTCAATCCGCCTTCCTGCGGACAAATCCCGCTTACACGGCGGTGCTGAAATGACTCTGCCGCCCACAAGGGGCGAACCCCCTCACCAACCGGAGAAGGATCATGAAAACGTGGATGAAGAATTCGTTCGCCGCCGCGCTCGTCGCGACGATCGGCATGGGAGCGGGCGGCGCGTTCGCGGCGCCGTGGGGCGATTGCGACGGCCCGCGCGGTGGCATGCACCGGATGCACCGCATGGACCCGGCCGCGATGTCAGAGCAGATGACCCAACGGCTCGCGACTCTGCAGACGGCGCTTTCCCTGAAACCCGAGCAAGCGCTGGCGTGGGAGCAGTTCAAGAGCGTGATGCAGGACAAGGCGCGCAGAATGTCCGAGCATATGCAGGCGATGCGCACCCAGGAGCGTCCGAAGACCGTGCCGGAACGCATGGAGCGCATGGAATCCTTCGCGAAGGAACGCCTGGCCTCGATGCAGGATGTCCGCAAAGCCACCGAAGCCTTGTATGCCGGACTCGATACGACGCAGAAAAAGACCTTCGACGAGCAGTTCCCGATGTTCGGCCCGCGCGGGATGGGGCGAGGCGGCAAAGGCGGCATGGGACCCGGACGCATGGGGCCGGGCATGGCCCCTCAGGGTGGCGGTGCGGGCTGAGTCGCATCCGCTCGGCATGGAGCAATAGAAAAAGGCCGCGTCTTGTGGACGCGGCCTCCAGCTTTGGCGGGCCTGATGGCGGCCCGCCTATGCCCCTTTGATCAGTGGAACTGCTCTTCTTCGGTCGAGCCGGTCAGCGCCTTCACCGAGGACGAACCGCCCTGGATGACGGTGGTCACGTCGTCGAAGTAACCGGCGCCGACTTCCTGCTGGTGCGACACGAAGGTGTAGCCCTGCTCGCGAGCGGCGAATTCCTTCTCCTGGACCATCTCGACGTAGTGCTTCATGCCTTCGCCGCGAGCGTAAGCGTGCGCGAACTGGAAGGTGTTGAACCAATTGACGTGGATGCCGGCCAGCGTGATGAACTGGTACTTGTAGCCCAGCGCCGACAGCTCGTCCTGGAACTTGGCGATGGTCTTGTCGTCGAGGTTCTTCTTCCAGTTGAACGACGGCGAGCAGTTGTACGACAGCAGCTTGCCCGGGCAGGCAGCCAGCACGGCCTGCGCGAACTCGCGGGCGAAGCCGAGGTCCGGCGTGCCGGTCTCGCACCACACCAGATCGGCGTACGGGGCGTAGGCGACACCGCGGCTGATGGCCTGCTCGAGGCCGTTCTTCACGCGGTAGAAGCCTTCCTGCGTGCGCTCGCCGGTGAGGAAGGGCTTGTCGTTGGCGTCGTGGTCCGAGGTGATCAGGTTCGCGGCTTCAGCGTCGGTACGGGCCAGGATCAGGGTCGACACGCCCATCACGTCGGCGGCGAAGCGGGCCGAGATCAGCTTCTCGATCGCTTCCTGCGTCGGCACGAGCACCTTGCCGCCCATGTGGCCGCACTTCTTCACGGCAGCCAGCTGGTCTTCGAAGTGCACCCCGGCGGCGCCGGCGGCGATCATGTTCTTCATCAGCTCGAAGGCGTTCAGCACGCCGCCGAAACCGGCTTCCGCGTCAGCGACGATCGGCAGGAAGTAGTCGATGAATTCCTTGTCGCCCGGGTTGATGCCGCGCGACCACTGGATCTCGTCTGCGCGCTTGAAGGTGTTGTTGATGCGGCGAACCATGGTCGGCACCGAGTCGTAGGCGTACAGCGACTGGTCCGGGTACATGGTCTCGGAGGTGTTGCCGTCGGCGGCGACCTGCCAGCCAGACAGATACACGGCCTCGAGGCCTGCCTTGGCCTGCTGCATCGCCTGACCGGCGGTGATGGCGCCGAAGGCGTTCACATAGCCCTTCTTGGCGCCGCCGTTGACCTTCTCCCACAGCTTTTCGGCGCCGCGCTTGGCCAGGGTGTGCTCGATCGGCAGGGAGCCGCGCAGGCGGACGACATCGGCTGCGGCGTAGCCGCGCTTGATGCCTTTCCAGCGGGGGTTTTCGGCCCAGTCTTTCTCGAGGGCGGCGATTTGCTGTTCGCGGGTCAGGGTCATGACAGTTCCTTCTCGACTGATGGTTTACAAGCTGGTTTCAACTCGGCGGCACGTCCGCCCGGTGTGTCCCGGTCGGGTGAGTCCTGCCGGTACGAGGGGCGCTGAAGCGTCCTCGTGTGGAAAAAAGTATAGGGACGATCTCGCTTTGCAGCAATAAGTCTTATATAAGATATAAGAAATTATTTGCGGCAAGAAAATCAGGTATTTGCGCGTAACTTTTCACATTGTGAGAGCACGATTGGCGTTGTGAAATGAATCGCTGCTGCGACGCGCAAGATCCGCCGCGAGTTTTCCTCATGCGATGCCAGGGACGCGGGCAGGATCGCCGGGCTTGCACGCCGAACGCGCTGCGGGTCCGCGGCGGCCCGCGCGGAGCGAGAGGGAGGGGTGGGGCAGGGGTGGGCAGGGGCCGGTGCATGCACTCCGGCCCCGCGATGCTCAGAGCAGGGACGATTCCGAAACCACGACGCCGTCCTCGTCCGCGTAGACGAACTGTCCGGGCACGAAAGTGACGCCGCCGAATGTCACCGCCAGATCCTTGTCGCCGACGCCCTTCTTGATGCTCTTCTGCGGATGGGTGCCGAGCGCGAACACGCCGATGTCCATGCCGCCGATCGCCTTCGAGTCGCGAATGCAGCCATACACGATCACGCCGGCCCAGCCGTTCTTGACCCCCAGCAGGGCCAACTGGTCGCCGACCAGCGCACAGCGCATCGACGCGCCGCCGTCGATCACGAGCACGCGGTCCTTGCCCGGCCCCTCCAGCGCGGTGCGCACGAGCGAGTTGTCCTCGAAGACCTTGAGCGTCGCGATCTCGCCGCCGAAAGCGGCGCGGCCGCCGAAGCTGCGGAACATCGGGCTCACGATGCGGAGTTTCCCTTCGTGGGCGTCGCAGAGGTCGGCTGTCTGGATTTCCATGCTTGCGTTTCCTTGTTTGCTGGCGGTGGATAGGGGGTGATGACACACGCAAATTCGCGCGTGGTTCGGGGTGGGACGATAAACCAGCACGGCACACAAAAAAAGGGCGACCCGCAGGTCGCCCTTTCCGATTGCGCCGGGTTAGCGGCGTCCGGATGCTCAGACGGTGGCCGCTTCGGTCTGGTCGAAGACCAGCTTCACCTTCCCTTCGCCATCGAGATCGATCGTCACCTTGCCGCCATGCACGAGGCGTCCGAACAACAGCTCGTCGGCGAGCGCCGAGCGGATCGTGTCCTGGATCAGGCGTGCCATCGGCCGCGCGCCCATCACCGGATCGAAGCCCTCGGAGGCCAGCCAGCCCTTGAGCTCGTCGGTGAAGTGCGCCTCGACCTTCTTCTCGTGCAGTTGCGCCTCGAGCTGCATGAGGAACTTGTCGACCACGCGCAGGATGATCTCGTTGTCGAGTGGCTTGAAGGAGATCGTCGCGTCCAGCCGGTTGCGGAACTCTGGCGAGAACATGCGCTTGATCTCGCCCATCTCGTCGCCCACTTCGCGCTTGGCCGAGAAGCCGATCACCGACTTCTGCATCATCTCCGCGCCGGCGTTGGTCGTCATGATGATGATCACGTTGCGGAAGTCCGCCTGCCGGCCGTTGTTGTCGGTCAGCGTGCCGTGGTCCATCACCTGCAACAGGATGTTGAAGATGTCCGGGTGCGCCTTCTCGATCTCGTCGAGCAGGAGCACGCAGTGCGGCTTCTTCGTGATCTGCTCGGTCAGCAGGCCGCCCTGGTCGAAGCCGACGTATCCCGGCGGCGCACCGATCAGGCGACTCACCGCATGGCGCTCCATGTATTCCGACATGTCGAAGCGCACGAGCTCGATGCCCATCGTGAAGGCGAGCTGTCGCGCCACCTCGGTCTTGCCGACGCCGGTGGGGCCGGAGAACAGGAAGCTGCCGATCGGCTTGGCCGGATTGCCCAGGCCGGAGCGCGACATCTTGATCGCCTTGGCGAGCGCCTCGATCGCTGCTTCCTGACCGAACACGACGTTCTTTAGGTCGCGGTCGAGATTCTTCAGCGCGGCCTTGTCGTCGCTCGACACGGTGCGTGGCGGGATGCGCGCCATCTTCGCGACGATGTCCTCGATCTCGCCCTTGCCGATCGTCTTGCGCTGCTTCGACTTGGGCAGGATACGCTGCGCGGCGCCCGCTTCGTCGATGACGTCGATGGCCTTGTCGGGCAGCTGGCGATCATTGATGTAGCGCGCGGACAGCTCCGCAGCCGAGCTCAGCGCTGCGGTCGAGTACTTGACGCCGTGGTGCTCCTCGAAGCGGCTCTTGAGTCCCTTCAGGATCTCCACCGTTTCGGCGACCGAGGGCTCGGTCACGTCGACCTTCTGGAAGCGCCGCGACAGCGCATGGTCCTTCTCGAAGATCTGGCGGAACTCGGAATAGGTCGTCGCGCCGATGCACTTCAGCTGGCCCGACGAGAGCGCCGGCTTGAGCAGGTTGGACGCATCCAGCGTACCGCCGGACGCGGCGCCCGCGCCGATCAGCGTGTGGATCTCGTCGATGAACAGGATGGCGTTGCGCGTTTCGCGCAGCTGCTTCAGCACGGCCTTCAGGCGCTGCTCGAAATCGCCACGATACTTGGTGCCGGCGAGCAGGGCGCCCATGTCCAGTGCGTATACCTGCGCCCCTTCGAGCACTTCCGGGATGCGGCCTTCGACGATACAGCGCGCCAGGCCTTCCGCGATCGCAGTCTTGCCGACCCCAGCCTCACCGACCAGCAGGGGATTGTTCTTGCGCCGCCGGCACAGCGTCTGGATCACCCGCTCGAGCTCGCGTTCACGCCCGATGAGCGGATCGATCTTGCCGATGAGGGCCTGCTGGTTGAGGTTCTGCGTGTAGTTCTCGAGTGCGCTGTTGGCCTGCGCGCCCTCGCTTTCCTGTTCGCCCTGTTCCTGCGGCTCGCTCTTGCCCGCGGGCGGCTGCCCCTGCTGCGGGGACTTCGAGATCCCGTGCGAGATGAAATTCACTACGTCCAGCCGCGAGATGTTCTGCCGCTGCAGGAAATACACCGCGTGCGAATCCTTCTCGCCGAAGATCGCCACGAGCACGTTGGCGCCGGTCACTTCCTTCTTGCCCGATGACTGGACGTGCAGGATCGCACGCTGGATCACGCGCTGGAAGCCGAGCGTCGGTTGCGTGTCGATCTCGTCCGTGCCTTCGACCTTGGGGGTGTGCTCGTTGATGAAATTCGTCAGTTCCCGACGCAGCTCCTCGACGTTCGCTGCGCAGGCGCGCAGGACCTCGGCTGCAGAGGGGTTGTCGAGCAGCGCGAGCAGCAGGTGTTCGACGGTGATGAACTCATGCCGCTTTTGCCGGGCTTCGACAAACGCCATGTGCAGACTGACTTCAAGCTCTTGCGCGATCATTCTCAGTTTTCCTCCATCACGCATGCCAGCGGATGCTGGTGCTGACGGGCGAAGGATACGACCTGTTCCACCTTGGTCGCCGCGACGTCCTTCGCGAAGACGCCGCAGACCCCCATGCCCTCTCTGTGGACTTGGAGCATGACCCGCGTAGCCCGTTCGCGGTCCATGCCGAAAAATTTCTGCAGCACAACGATGACGAAATCCATGGGCGTGAAGTCGTCATTGAGCAACAGCACCTTGTATAGGGGCGGGGGCTTGGTGCGAGAGCGCTCCGCCTCGAGTATGTACTCGCCCTGTTTATGCGTGGCCATGCGGTCCATTCTAATCAAGTGGAGGCGGAGTGCAACAAGTCTCGGGCAGCCCCGGAAGGGCTTCCGTGCTTGTGTGGAAGTGCGCCGATGCGACAAGCGGCATATTGCGGCGCAGCGTATGGCGGGAGGCGGATAACGGCGTTGGAATAGCTGCAGACCGAGTCGAGATCGGCATTTTCAGGACGTTTCCGCCGTTGCGTTGCAGCAATTTCGCGGGTAAGAAATTGTTGACGCTGTGCTGACAAATGCGTAAAAGCAGGACGGGTGCGAGATGCAAAGTTCAATGCACTGGTTCTGTAGTCTCGGCTGCTTTCGGGGTCTCTGGCTTGGCAGTACTGGTAACGCTTCACTGAGCATTCATGCACTGAAGGGGGAGACCCCGCATCGTTTTAAGTAATCTGTTGAAGGATCAAGGCAACATGGCAACTGGTACCGTTAAGTGGTTCAATGACTCCAAGGGTTTTGGCTTCATTACTCCGGACGACGGTAGCGAAGATCTTTTCGCTCACTTCTCCGCGATCAATATGGCCGGCTTCAAGACGCTGAAGGAAGGCGAAAAAGTTTCCTTCGAAGTCACCCAGGGTCCGAAGGGTAAGCAGGCCTCTAACATCCAGAAGGCCTGATGTCCCTTTAGTCCGGAAGGCCGTACGCCGTAGCGAAAGGCCTTCAGGAAAAACAAGAGGCCGCCGGAGTGATCCGGCGGCCTCTTGTTTTGTACGCTGCGTCCCTGGAGCAGGCCGCAGCCTGCAAGGGTGCTTACTTCAGCTTCACTTCCTTGTACAGGACGTGCTTGCGTGCGACGGGGTCGTACTTGTTGAACTCGAGCTTGTTCGGGGTGGTGCGCTTGTTCTTCGAGGTCGTGTAGAAATGACCGGTACCTGCGGTCGATTCCAGCTTGATCTTTTCGCGGCCGCCTTTAGCCATTTGAATCTCCGTTCAGTTGCTGCGCTGTTCGCGCGGTGTCTCAGATTTTCTCGCCGCGGGCGCGCAGCTCGGACACGACGACGTCGATGCCCTTCTTGTCGATGGTGCGCAGTGCAGCGTTGGACACGCGCAGGCGGATCCAGCGGTTTTCAGCTTCGCTCCAGAACCGGCGGTTTTGCAGGTTCGGGAGGAAACGACGCTTGGTCTTGTTGTTGGCGTGGGAAACGTTGTTTCCCACCATCGGTGCCTTACCGGTCACTTGGCAAACGCGAGCCATATGTTGCTCCAGGGAATTCGGATTGCGGAAAACGCAGGATAATAGCCGATGTTCCCCCGAGGGGGCAAGTCTCGAGTGCGATTGCCGCGAAAGGCGGTGTCACGAGGCGGGGGTTACAGCAAGCCGCGTTCGGCGAAGGAGAGCGGGCGCGCGTGGGCGGTGACGATGAAGTGGTCGAGGACGCGCACGTCGACGAGGTCGAGCGCCTGCTTGAGGTTGCGGGTCAGCAACTCGTCGGCGGCGCTCGGTTCGCTGGCGCCGGAGGGGTGGTTGTGCGCGAGGATTACGGCCGCGGCGTTGCGCGAGAGGGCGAGTTTGACCACCTCGCGAGGGTAGACGCTGGTCTGCGTCAGGGTTCCGCGAAAGAGCTCGACGGCCTCGATCAGGCGATTGCGGGCGTCAAGCAGCAGTACGCAGAAGACCTCGTGCGGCAGGCTGCCGATGCGCAGTCGCAGCCAGTCGCGCACCGCGGACGGTGAGTCGAACACGTCGCGCGTGGCCATCTCTTCGCTCAGGGCGCGTCGCGCCAGTTCCATGACCGCCTGCAGTTGGGCATACTTCGCGAGCCCCATGCCGGGCACTGCAGCGAAATCGCCTGCTGGTGCGGCGCACAGGCGGGTGAGTGAGCCGAAGCGCTCGAGCAGGTCGCGGGCGAGATCGACGGCGCTCTTGCCGCGGACGCCGACGCGCAGGAACAGGGCGAGGAGTTCGGCGTCGGAGAGGGCCGCCGGCCCGCGTCCGAGGAGTTTTTCGCGCGGCCGTTCGTCTTCCGGCCAGTCGGTGATAGCCATGTGGGGGGGCAGTCTGTGGGTGAGCGAATAATTGTAAGGCATATGTCATGTGCGAATTGAAAGGGCGCAAGCTGGTCCTCGGCGTGACCGGTGGGGTGGCCGCCTACAAGGCGGCGGAGCTCGTGCGGCTGCTGGGCAAGGCCGGCGCGGACGTGCACGTCGTGCTGACCGAGGGCGGCGCACGCTTCGTGACGCCGGTGACCTACCAGGCGCTGTCGGGCAATCGGGTGTGGACGGACCTGTGGGATGCGCGCATGGACAACAACATGGCGCACATCGATCTCACGCGCGGTGCGGATGCGGTGCTGATCGCGCCGGCGACGGCGGATGTGATGGCCAAGCTGGTGCAGGGGCGGGCCGACGACCTGCTGAGTACGCTATGCCTCGCACGCGAGTGCCCGTTGCTGGTTGCGCCGGCGATGAACCGCCAGATGTGGGAGCACCCGGCCACCCAACGGAACGTGGCGCAGTTGGTCGCTGACGGGGTGACGGTTTTCGGGCCGGCCGCCGGCGACCAGGCGTGCGGGGAAGTGGGCATGGGGCGCATGCTGGAGCCGGAGGAGCTGCTCGAGCACGTGATCGCGTTCTTCCAGCCCAAGCTGCTCGCGGGGCGCAAGGTGGTCCTGACTGCCGGGCCGACCTTCGAGGCGATCGACCCGGTGCGCGGGATCACGAACACCAGCTCGGGCAAGATGGGCTATGCGCTGGCCCAGGCCTGCGTGCGCGCCGGTGCGGAAGTCGTGCTGGTGAGCGGCCCGACGGGGCTGCCCGTGCCGACGGGGGCGCGCCGCGAGGACGTGCGCAGCGCCCTGCAGATGCGCGATGTGGTGATGGCGGCGCTGCCGGGGGCGGACGTATTCATTGGCGTCGCGGCGGTGGCCGACTATCGTCCGGCCGAGGCTGCCGAGCACAAGGTGAAGAAGTCGTCTGCCGAGATGACGCTGCGGCTCACGCCCAATCCCGACATCCTGGCCGAGGTCGCTGCGCGCGAGAATGCGCCGTTCTGCGTCGGCTTTGCTGCGGAGAGCCGCGACCTGGATGCCTACGCGGAAGGCAAGCGGCGGGCCAAGCGCCTGCCGATGCTGGTGGGCAACCTGGTGCAGGATGGTCTGGGCAGCGACGACAACCTGGTGATCCTGTACGACGACGCGGGCCGCCATCCGCTCGAGCGCGCACCCAAGACCGAGGTCGCGCGCAGGATCGTCGAACATCTGGCCGGTCTGCTGAAGACGGCTGCCAACTGAGAGCGAAAATGCACCGAATCGACGTCAAGATCCTCGACGATCGCTTGCGCGATCACAAGCCGTCCTACGCCACGCCGGGTTCTGCCGGGCTGGACCTGCGCGCCTGCCTGAATGCGCCGGTGACGCTTCACCCGGGCGACTCCACGCTCATCCCGAGCGGCCTGGCCATTCACCTCGCCGATCCCGGGCTCGCCGCGATGGTGTTGCCGCGCTCGGGGCTCGGACACAAGCACGGGATCGTGCTGGGCAATCTGGTCGGCCTGATCGATTCCGACTACCAGGGGCAAATCTTCGTATCGGTGTGGAACCGCGGCCGCGCGAGTTTCACGCTGCAGCCGATGGAGCGTATCGCGCAACTGGTCGTGGTGCCGGTGCTGCAGGTCGGCTTCAACGTCGTCGATGAATTCCCGGAAAGCGATCGCGGCGAGGGCGGGTTCGGCAGCACCGGCAAGCATTGATGCATGCGGGGATTCCCGTCGGGGTGCATGTCCTGCTCGAACGCGAGGGCGGGATCCTGCTGATGCGCCGCGCCGGTACGGGCTTCTTCGACGGGCTCTTCAGCCTGCCCGGGGGGCACGTCGAGTCGGGCGAATCGCTGGCCCGCACCGCGGTGCGCGAGATGCGCGAGGAGCTCGGGATCGTGATCGACCCGGCGGCCTTGGCAAACATGGGCGTCGTGCATCGCCGCTCGGACACGAACCGGGTCGATTTCTTCCTTCGCGCCAAGGCGTGGTCGGGCGAGCCGCGCATTTGCGAACCGGACAAGTGCGATGCGCTGGGCTGGTTCCCGCGTGGGGGGCTGCCGGCGAATACGGTGGCCTATGTGCGCGACGCGCTGGCTGCGGGGGAAGGGCCGTGGCTGCTGGAGCTGGGCTGGCAGGCACCCGACCGGGGCGCTATCGAGAGGTAATGAGGGGCGCGCCGGCGTTTCAGGCCAGCATGTCGGCACGGATGTTCCGTGCCCACGCTTCGGCGTAGCGGCCTTCCTCTTCGCTCGCCGCCGACGACAGGCCGCCCGCGCCGGCGACGGGCAGGACGGTTCCTTGGGTGGCGTCGTAACGGTGCACGGTCGCGACGTGGATCGCGTTGCGGTCGTCGACGAAGCTGTAACAGGTGTTCAACAGCGTCGGGACGGGGTTCGGCGTACGGCCGGCGAGGAGCTCCATGATCGCGGCGGCGGCGAGCTTGGCCTGCTGGTTCGCGATGTGGCCCGACTTCGGCATGCCCGGTGCGGCGAGTACCGCGTCGCCGATGGCGTGGATGCCGGGAAGGCCGCGCACTTCCATCGTGCGCCAATCGACATCGATCCAGCGACCGTTGGTCAGGGGGATGCCTAGCGCGTCCGCGAGGCGCCCCGCGCGCATCGGGGGGACGATGTTGAGGACATCGGCGCGGATCCGGTCGAATTCGAGTTCGGCGCTCAGGGTCCGGGCGTCGACCGACAGGAGCGTGCTGTCGGGGCGATATTCGATGATGTCCTTGTATGGTCCGGCAAAGCTCGCGGCGAAGAGCGCCTTCTTGGACTGGATCTCGCTGTTGGCGTCGAGCAGGAGCAGCTTCGCGCGCGGCTTGCGGGCACGCAGATACTGTGCGACGAGGCAGGCCCGTTCGTAGGGGCCGGGCGGGCAGCGGTAGGGCGACTTCGGGACGTGCAGCGCGAACACGCCGCCTTCGGGCATTGCTTCAATCTGCCGACGCAGGAGTTCGGTCTGCGGGCCGGCCTTCCAGGCGTGGGGAATGCGCTCGAAGTTGCCGGCGAGTCCGGTAACCTCCTCGGCGAGGAAGTCCACGCCCGGAGCCAGCACGACGCGGTCGAAGCCGATAGCGCCGTTGCGTGCGAGGCGGAGTTCGCGTCGGGAGACATCCACATGGGAGACTTCGTCGAGGACGATGCGCACGCCCCAGCGTGTGCGCAGGCGTTCGTAGTCTGCGGTGAGCTCGTCGATGTTGCGCAGGCCGGCGAGGACGAGGTTGGACATCGGGCAGGAAATGAAGCGCGCTGCGCGTTCGATCAGCGTGACCTCGATCCCGCCCGCGCTCCACATGCGCAGGTACTTCGCCGTGGTTGCGCCGCCGTAGCCGCCGCCGACCACGACGACGTGCGGTGCGCCTCGGCGCGGCGGGGACGAGCACGCGCCAAGAAGGGAAGCGGCGGGTATGGTCGCCGCGAGGCCCAGTCTGCTCAGGAATCGGCGTCGGTTCATCGCTTGTCGGATGCCGGGATAGCAGGGATGGCGAGATGGTTGGCAATGAGCGCGAGCTCATGGTCGCTGTAGCCGCGCACGATCTGGTGCATGACGGTCGCGGGTGCCTCGCCGTTGCGGAAGGCCTGCAGCCGATGCAGGATCTTCGCCGCGGGCAGGCCGGCGATGCGCGGGATCGCGTTCGGCTCGGGAGTGTCGGCCGAGTGGCAGGGAGTGCAGTTGGCGGCAAGGTTGCGCGCATCGGTGGCGGCGGGGGAGGCGGCATGAGCGGTGCCGGCAAGCAGGCACAAGGCGGCGAGGGTAAACTTGCCGGTCACGGACGTTCTCCATGCGGTGGCGCGAGCGCGGACTGCGCAGTATAGCGCGCGTGTCAGGCGCCTCCGGACGACGTCCGCGGCGGTGAAAGCGAGTGGATTTTCGGGAGCAGGGATGGATAGTCGGCGCAGGGATGTGCTGAAGGCGGGCGGCGCGGTGGGGGTCTGGTCAGTGCTGGCGGCGGTCGGAATCGCAGCGCCGGCGCAGGCTTGGGATGCGAGGAACGGGGGCGTGTTCGAGGCCGCGACCCTCGACGATGCCCTGCGCGCGCTCGGCGCCCAGGATGCAGCGGAGAGCGCTGCGGTCCGCATTGCGGCGCCGGATGTGGCCGAGGACGGCCGTGCGGTGACGATTTCGGTGGCCAGCGACATTCCGCGGACGGAGCAGATCGTGATCCTGATCGAGGAGAATCCGTACAAGGTTGCGGCCAGTTTCCGCCTCTCCGGGGCGATGGCGCCGGCGATCCAGACTCGCGTCAAGATGGCGCGCTCGACGCGCGTGCATGCGCTGGTGAAGGCCGAAGGGCGCCTCTTCGTCGCACGGCGGGAGGTCACGGTGACGGTCGGGGGGTGCGGGACATGAGCGCGCCGACGCGCATCCGCGCAACGCTCAGGGACGGCGTCACGGAGTTGCGCATGCTGATGTCGCATCCGATGGAGAACGGTTTGCGCAAGGATGCCGAGGGCAAGCTCATCCCGGCGCACTTCATCACCGAGGTGGGCGTGCAGCGCAATGGCGAGATCGTGCTGGAGGCTGATTTCGGTCCTTCGGTGTCGACGAATCCCTATCTGGCCTTCAGCATCGCCGGCGGTGCGCCGGGCGACGAGATCGTCGTGAGCTGGCGCGACAACCTCGGCGGTACGCGCAGCGACACCATTCGCGTCACGTAGCTTCAGGCGGCGCTGCTGCGCTCCTGCGCCGCGTGCTGGTGGCAGAAGCGCAGCTCTTCGGGGTAAGGGAAGAAGTCCTCGACGTGACCGCTGCGGATCGACGCCTGGGTGCGCTGCCAGAAGGCCGGCGTCAGCAGGTCGCGGTGGTGTTTCAGGAAGGCCTGGCGCACGCGCGGTGCGCCTAGCAGGAAGGTCGCGAACTCCTCGGGGAAGACGTCCATCGGGCCGGCGGAGTACCACGGCTCGCTCGACATCTCCATCTCCGGATAGGGCGCCTCCGGGATATGGCGGAAGTTCATATCCGTCATGTACTCGATCTCGTCGTAGTCGTAGAACACGACCCGGCCGTAGCGCGTGACGCCGAAGTTCTTCCACAGCATGTCGCCCGGGAAGATGTTCGCCGTCGCCATCTCCCGGATCGCGTTGCCGTACTCGCGCACCGCGTCCTCGACCTGCTCGTCGCTGGAGCGCTCAAGGTAGATGTTGAGGGGGGTCATGCGGCGCTCGATGTACAGGTGCTTGATGATCACCGAATCACCTTCGATCTCGTAGGTCGTCGGCGCCAGGGTGCGCAGCTCCTCGAGCAGTTCGGGGTGGAAGCGCGCCAGCGGCAGGGCCGCGTTGGAGAACTCCAGCGTGTCGGCCATCCGGCCCACGCGGTCGACGCGCTTGACCATCAGGTACTTGCGCTTGATGGTCGCGCGGTCCGTGTTCTTCGAGGAACCGAACACGTCCTTGATGACCTTGAACACGTAGGGATACGAGGGCAGCGTGAAGACGAGCATGACCATGCCGCGGATGCCCGGCGCGATCACGAACTGGTCGTTGGAGTGGCGCAGATGGGCGATGAGGTCGCGGAAGAACATCGTCTTGCCCTGCTTGCCCAGGCCCAGCATGGTGTAGAGCTCCGAGCGGTGCTTGTTGGGCATGATCGAGCGCAGGAACTGGACGTAGCCGGACGGTACTTCCATGTCGACGAGGAAGTAGGCGCGCGACAGCGAGAACAGCACCGAGATGCGCCACGGGTCGAGCAGGATGGTGTCGATCTCGAGCCGCCCCGAGGCGTTGTGGCGCACGGCGATCGCGAAGGGATATTCCTGGTAGCCGTTGATGCCCTTGCCGATGATGTAGGCCGTCTTGTTGCGGTAGAAGGCCGAATACAGTACCTGGATCTGGCAGTTCACCTCCATGTCGGGCCATTCGCCGAGATGGCGGTGCACCGTGTGCAGGATCAGGTCGATGTCGCGGTCGAGGTCCTCGAACGGGCGCTGCCAGTCGAAGTCTTCGACGATGCGGCGCACGGTCGCGCGCAGGCCGACATCGCGCGGGTAGTAGCTGCTGTACACGGGCGGGTAGGACTCCATGTATTCGGTGGAGATGGCCGGGCGCGCGAACAGGTAGTCGTTGTTGAAGTAGGTGCGGTGAAGGATCTTGCAGCACACCGAATTGAAGAAGGTCTCGGCGAGCTCCGGCTGCTTGTGGCGAATGAGGATGCCGATGTAGTGGAGCTTGGCCTGCTGCCAGGTGTCGTCATCGACGGAATCGGCATCGAACTCCTCGTGCAGGCGGCGTACCGTCTCTTCGACGCGGTCGTCGTAGAACTGCACGCGGTCGCGCACCGCGGCGAGCTGCGCCTGCCACTCGGCCGCTTCGAAGCTCTCCTTCGCGCGCCGGGAGGTCTCGCGGAAGATGCGGTAGTGCTTGTTGAAGCCCTCGATCAGGGCTTGTGCGATCGACTGGGCAAGGACGTTTTCTCCCGTCGGAGCTTCCATGGCTACCTCGTCACGGTGATGACCGCGTGGCAACAGGACAACCGCCCTCGATTCTAGCGCGCCCGTCAATCCGCGCCATCGCCGGGCAGGAACGGCTGGTTCCGGCCCGGTGCGATGGCTCTCTGAAACATCTTTTATCTTATATAAGACCTGTTTTATCGGAATTGCGACAAACTGCTGGCGGGGCAGGTTTATAATCACCAACTGTCTTAAAAGGTCCGGGTGCGATCCCCCAGTGAAGGGGCGTACTTCGGTCGGTTCAAGGGTCGGCCTGGCTTCGCGCCATATAGAAATAATCCGGGAGAAATGCATGACAGACAAGAGTTCGACGATCATCTACACGCTCACCGACGAGGCGCCCCTGCTGGCGACCTATTCGCTGCTGCCGATCATCGAGACGTTCACGGCGCCGGCCGGTGTGACGATCCAGAAGAGCGACATCTCGGTCGCCGCCCGCGTGCTGGCTGAATTCTCGGATTGCCTGACCGACGCGCAGAAGGTTCCCGACAACCTCGCCGAACTCGGTCGCCTGACCCAGGACCCGGACACCAACATCATCAAGCTGCCGAACATCAGCGCCTCCGTCGCGCAGCTGATTGCCTGCATCAAGGAACTCCAGTCGAAGGGCTACGCGATCCCGGACTATCCGGAGAACCCGACGACCGAGGAGGAGAAGGCTCTGAAGGTCCGTTACGGCAAGTGCCTCGGTTCCGCGGTGAACC
Organism: Aromatoleum evansii; assembly: GCF_045689615.1. Classification (NCBI taxonomy): domain Bacteria; kingdom Pseudomonadati; phylum Pseudomonadota; class Betaproteobacteria; order Rhodocyclales; family Rhodocyclaceae; genus Aromatoleum; species Aromatoleum evansii. The sequence continues at coordinate 3,906,050 of NZ_CP141259.1, read as the reverse complement.
CGGTGCTGCGCGAAGGCAACTCCGATCGTCGCGCGCCTGCGGCGGTCAAGAACTACGCGAAGAAGCACCCGCACTCGATGGGCGAGTGGAAGCAGTGGTCGCAGACCCACGTCTCGCACATGGAGCACGGGGACTTCTACCACGGCGAAAAGTCGATGACGCTCGACCGCGCGCGCAACGTGAAGATGGAACTCATCACGAAGAGCGGCAAGGCCGTGGTGCTGAAGCCGAAGGTCGCGCTGCTGGACGGCGAAATCATCGATTCGATGTTCATGAGCAAGAAGGCGCTGTGCGAGTTCTACGAGCAGCAGCTCGACGACTGCCGCGAAGCTGGGATCCTGTTCTCGCTGCATGTGAAGGCGACGATGATGAAGGTCTCGCACCCGATCGTCTTCGGCCACTGCGTGAAGATCTATTACAAGGAAGCCTTCGAGAAGCACGGAAAGCTGTTCGACGAGCTGGGCATCAACGTCAATAACGGCATGGCCACGCTGTACGAGAAGATCGACACGCTGCCCGAGTCCAAGCGCGACGAGATCATCCGCGACCTGCATGCCTGCCAGGAGCATCGCCCGCGTCTGGCGATGGTCGATTCGGCCAAGGGAATCACCAACTTCCATTCGCCCAACGACATCATCGTCGACGCCTCGATGCCCGCGATGATCCGTGGCGGCGGCAAGATGTGGGGCGCCGACGGCAAGCAGTACGACTGCAAGGCGGTGATGCCGGAATCGACCTTCGCCCGCATCTATCAGGAGATGATCAACTTCTGCAAGTGGCACGGCAACTTCGACCCCGCCACGATGGGTACGGTGCCGAACGTCGGCCTGATGGCGCAGAAGGCGGAGGAGTACGGTTCGCACGACAAGACCTACGAGATCCCCGAAGCCGGTGTTGCCAACATCACCGACCTCGACACCGGTGAAGTGCTGATGTCGCAGAACGTCGAAGAGGGCGACATCTGGCGCATGTGCCAGGTGAAGGACGAACCGATCCGCGACTGGGTCAAGCTCGCGGTCACGCGCGCGCGCAACTCCGGCATGCCGGCGATCTTCTGGCTCGACCCCTACCGTCCGCACGAGAACGAACTGATCAAGAAGGTGCAGAAGTACCTGAAGGATCACGATACGAGCGGTCTGGATATCCAGATCATGTCGCAGGTGCGCGCGATGCGCTTCACCCTGGAGCGTGTGGCTCGCGGCCTCGACACCATCTCGGTGACCGGCAACATCCTGCGCGACTACCTGACCGACCTCTTCCCGATCATGGAACTGGGCACCAGCGCCAAGATGCTGTCGATCGTCCCGCTGATGGCCGGTGGCGGCATGTACGAGACCGGCGCGGGCGGTTCGGCGCCCAAGCACGTGCAGCAGCTGGTCGAGGAAAACCACCTGCGCTGGGATTCGCTGGGCGAGTTCCTCGCGCTGGCGGTGTCGCTCGAGGACATGGGTATCAAGACCGGCAACGCCAAGGCCAAGCTGCTCGCCAAGACGCTCGACGAGGCGACCGGCAAGCTGCTCGACAACGACAAGTCGCCGTCGCGCCGCACCGGCCAGATCGACAACCGCGGCAGCCACTTCTACCTCGCCATGTACTGGGCCGAGGCGCTGGCCGCGCAAAATGAGGATGCGGCGCTGAAGGCCCGCTTCGCGCCGCTGGCGAAGTCGCTGGCCGAGAACGAGCAGAAGATCGTCGCCGAACTCAGCGCGGTGCAGGGCAAGCCGGTGGATATCGGCGGCTACTACTATGCCGATCCGGCCAAGACCGAGGCGGTGATGCGTCCGAGCGCGACGCTCAACGCGGTGCTTGCTGCCGTGAATGCCTGACGTCGGCTTGCGGCGGTCACGCCCCGATCGGGCGTGGCCGGCAATGCGAAAGAACCAGCGCACTGCGCTGGTTTTTTTTCGCCTTGGTTCTCCGTGCACGCCGCGCTGCCGCTGCGGTGCATGGCCCGGATCATCCTCGCGCGGGACCGCTCCGGCATTTTTGCGCCATAATCATGCGCTGGATTGGGGCGGCAGATCCGGGTGGCAGAGCGATTCAATGCTCGGCCTGCGAGATGCCTCCCAGCTGCAAGCCAAGGGTTTTCGGCGACGAGCCGAACAGAGCGAGACACATCCACACGAAGAGGGAGTAGGCATGAGCACATCCAAGATCAAGGTTCCCGCAGGCGGCCAGAAGATCGTTCCCGGCCAGGCAGTTCCCGACCAACCGATCATCCCCTTCATCGAGGGCGACGGGATCGGCGTCGATATCACGCCGGTGATGATCAAGGTCATCGACGCGGCGGTCGCGAAGGCATACGGCGGCAAGAAAAAAATCCACTGGATGGAAGTCTACGCGGGCGAGAAATCGACCCAGCTGTACGGCCCGGACGAGTGGCTGCCGAAGGAGACTTTCGACGCGCTGAAGGAATACTCGGTCTCGATCAAGGGACCGATGACGACCCCCGTCGGCGGCGGCATTCGTTCGCTGAACGTGGCGCTGCGCCAGGAACTGGACCTGTACCAGTGCGTGCGTCCGGTGCGCTACTTCAAGGGCGTGCCCTCGCCGCTGAAGAACCCGGAGCTGACCGACATGGTTATCTACCGTGAGAACACCGAGGACATCTACGCGGGCATCGAGTGGGCGTCCGGCTCGGAGCAGGTGAAGAAGGTCATCGCCTTCCTGCAGAACGAGATGGGCGTGAAGAAGATCCGCTTCCCCGAGACCTCGGGCATCGGTATCAAGCCGGTGTCGGTGGAAGGTACGACTCGCCTCGTGCGTGCGGCGATCAGGTACGCGATCGACAACGACCGCAAGTCGGTGACCCTGGTGCACAAGGGCAACATCATGAAGTTCACGGAAGGTTTGTTCCGTGATACCGGCTACAAGGTCGCGCAGGACGAGTTCGGCGCGCAGCCGATCGACGGCGGACCGTGGTGCAAGTTCAAGAACCCGAAGACCGGCCGCGAGATCGTCATCAAGGATGCGATCGCCGACGCATTCCTGCAGCAGATCCTGCTGCGTCCGGCCGAGTACGACGTGATCGCGACCACCAACCTCAACGGCGATTACATCTCCGATGCGCTGGCAGCCCAGGTCGGCGGTATCGGCATCGCGCCGGGCGCGAACATCTCCGACCAGTACGCGTGTTTCGAGGCAACCCACGGCACTGCGCCGAAGTATGCCGGGCTCGACAAGGTCAATCCCGGCTCGCTGATCCTGTCGGCCGAGATGATGCTGCGCCACCTCGACTGGAAGGAAGCCGCAGACCTGGTCATCAAGGGCATGGAGGCGGCGATCGGCGACAAGGTCGTGACCTACGACTTCGCGCGCCTGATGGAGGGGGCGCAGGAAGTGTCCTGCTCGGCCTTCGGCGACGCGATGATCGCGCGCATGTAAGCCACCGATCTCGAGCCAGGCTCGAATATCCAACCCGACGAGAACCGCTCGCCGCAAGGCGGGCGGTTTTTTTCGTGTGCGCCCAGCATGGGCGCACTCCTGCGGGTGCAAGTCCGGCCGTAAGTTGATCCCCAAGGGACTTCCCGTCAACCTCTTCCTTGCAGATCGGACGCAGGCCGAATCCGCTGTTGATCATGCGGGGCCGCTATCGCCCTCGTGGAGGGTCCGTGCTTGGGATGCCCCGCCGCTTTCGCAAGCGGTCGAGAACGTGCAGTTCAGTTGGCCTGTGGCAGATGCAGGTCGCCGCCTTCCGGAACCATACGGCGCGCGCCGTTGAAGCGCTTGGCCCAGTAGCTCTGGCTCATCTCGTCGATGCGCACTTCGCCGCCGCTCGAAGGGGCGTGCAGGAAACGGCCGTCGCCGACGTAGATGCCGACATGCGAGAAAGCCTTGCGCATCGTGTTGAAGAACACCAGGTCGCCCGGCTTGAGCTCCTTGATGCCGACCTTGTCGCCGACTTTGGCCATGTCGCGCGCAGCGCGCGGCAGGTCGAGGCCGAGGGCGTTGCGAAAGACGTTCTGGACGAGTCCGCTGCAGTCGAGGCCGGTCTCGGGCGAGCTGCCGCCGAAGCGATAACGGATCCCGAGGTACTCCATACCCTGGTTGATGAGGTTCTGCGCCGCCGTACCGTAGCTGCCCAGCGACGAGGACTCCTCGGTGGGCCGGTCAGCGGATGCAGGTGTCTCGACTGCGCCGGCTGGGGGCGTGATCAGCAGGGTTGCTGTGGCGAAAAAAATGATCAGAAGGCTTGTCAGGCGTTGATGCATGGGTCGTGCGGGAGAATAACGATTCATCCGTGGCGCCTCAGTTGTCGACGGCTGTGTTCCAGATCCGCCAGGCTGCGTGGGGTGTTCAGACCGAGAGTGCGTGCGCGCGCCTGTGCGGCCAGCATCAGCTGTGCAATCGCCCAGGCGTCGCCCAGCGCGTGGTGGCGCTGGAAGGTCTCGATGCCGAAGGCCTTCATCCAGTCGCCAAGGCGGGCTGGTCTGTCGATGTGTTCGTCGTAGAGGGCGGGCAGGATCCAGTGCAGATCCAGCCAGGTCCAGTCCGGGGTAAGGCGGAGGTGCTCGTCTAGCGCGCGTTCGAGCAGGCTGCGGTTGAACGACGCGTTGAAGACCACGACCGGGCCCTTGCCGGCAAACGTCAGCAGGTTCGTCAGCGCGGTTGCCGCATCGGGTTCCAGCGGCGCGTAGTAGCTGTCGTGCGGCGAGAGGTGTTCGCGGTCGATCGCGATCGCGGCGACTGCGAGCAGGCGGTCCTTGTCCAGGTCCAGTCCGCTCGCCTCGGTGTTGATGACGACGTAGCGGGTCTCAAAGTGGGCAGTGCCCAAGTCCGGTGCGGCAAGCGCCTCCCAGTTCGCAATGGCGTCGCGCAGCGCGACGTCGAGCGTGGCCGTGTCCGTGCGGTTGCTGAGCAGGCGGGTGAGCCAGTTCATAGCTGGTAGTCGAGCTTCAGCCGCAGTTGCAGCTTGCGGGCCTGCCGGAAAGCTTCCTTGAGGATGCGCCGGTCGAGTTCGTTGAGTGCGTCCGGGTTGATGCGATTGTCACCCGGGGCGTCGTGTTCGGTGTCGAGGTGCTGCGAGCGCAGGCGCAGCAGCTGGATGAAGTGGAAGCCGTCGATCAGCGCGGCGATCTCCTCGGCCGGCATGCCCATGCGGGTGCCCGCCTGACGCAGGCGCTGCACGGTGCTGCTCGATGCGACGTCGGCGCGCAGCGCGAGGATGCGCGCGACGTCGACGAACAGGCGTGCCCCCGACTTCTTCAGATCGATGGTGCCGTTTTCCTCGACGACGAAATCGCGGATGCGCCCGAGTGGCGGCGCGACCTGCAGCGCATTCGACGCCATCAGGCGCAGGAAATTGGAATAGGCCTTGGCGGTGCGGTTGAGCCACGCGCGCAGCTGGTCGCCGAGGCGCTCATTGCCGCACAGCACACGGTAGTCGAAGAAGATCGTCGCATTGAGCAGGGCTTGCGGGTCCGGTTCGCGGATCCAGTCGCCGAAGCGTCCCTTCCATTCCTCGAGCGTGAGGCACAGCTCGGGGTTGCTCGCCATGATGTTCCCCTTGCACAGCGGGAAGCCGCAGGCGGCGAGGTTCTCGTTCACCTCTTTCGCGCAGGCCAGCAGGCGGTTCTTCAGCGCGTCCTGGTCCGCGCCTTCGGGGCAGACATAGATGATGCCGTTGTCCTGGTCGGAGGACAGGGTCTGCTCGTGGCGGCCTTCCGAGCCGAAGGCCAGCCAGGCGTAGTCGATGCCGTAAAGCTCGTGTCGCGCGCGCGCGAGGTCGATGATGCGGCAGGTCAGCGCATCGTTGAGCGCCGAGATGAATTGCGTCAGTTGCTCCGCCCCGATGCCCTGGGCGATGAGGTTGAGCGCGAGCTGGCGGATGTCGCGGCTGGCGCGTTGCAGGGCTTCGAGGTCGTCCGCGCCTTCGATGCTGGAGCGGACTTGGCGCAAGCCGATGCGCTGCAGCGTGAACAGGTCGCGCTCCGACACCACTCCCTTCAGCCGCCCCTCCGAATCGACCACCAGCAGATGGCGCACGCCGTGCGTTGCCATCTCGAGGGCGGCATCGTAGGCCGAATCGGACGCGGACATCACGTGCGGCGTCGCAGTCATCACGTCGCGGATCGGGCGCTGGAGGTCGATGCCCGGCAGCACGACGCGGGGCAGCAGGTCGCTCTGCGTGAGGATGCCGATCGGCTTGTGCTCGGCGTCGGCGATCACCATGCAGCCGATGCGCATCTCCGACATCTTCTCGAGCGCTGCGCGGATCGAGCTGTCGGGCGCGACGAAGATCGGCTCCTTCTTCACCAGTTGGCCGAGCGGCGTCGTCATTGTCTGCTGTTCCGCGGCACGCTGCGCGAAGGTGCTCTGCAGCTGCTGGCGCGACTGGTTGAGCAGGCTGGCGATGTACTGGGTGCAGAAGACGTGGAAGACAGGGCTCATCTGCATGAGCTTGAGGAAGTCTTCCGCCGGCAACTGGAATACGAAGCTGTCCTCGACGGCCACATAGGCGTTGGTCGAGGGGCGCTGCGCCGAGATCGCGCCGATCGGGAAGCATTCGCCCGGTCCGAGCGTCATCGCGGCGTAGTCGGTGACGCTTGTCGGGCCGAGCTGGCGGGCCTGTACCTTGCCGCGCTGCACGATGTGGAAGTGCGTCGGCTGCCCCATCTCCGGGGTCAGGATCTCGCTGCCGCGTGCGTGGAAGGCCAGGGTCGCGCGCTCGGCGAGGAATCCGAGCGCCTCCGGCTCCATCCGGTTGAACGGGGAGAAGCGCGTGAGGAAGTCCGAACTGGCTCCGACCAGCATTTCCGAGGCGGCAGCGGGCATGAGGGCTTTTGCAGGCAAAAAACCTGCGCATTATAGGACGCATCCCGGCTGGCCGGGATGATCCAGGGCAAATTCCATGCGTGGCATGTGGGTATCGACGGGGGCAGGCGGATGCCCCGCCCCGGCTGGTGTCAGAGCACTTCGGCGGCGTGGTCGGCCAGGCGCGAGCGCTCGCCGCGTTGCAGGGTGATGTGGCCGGAGTGCGGCCAGTCCTTGAAGCGGTCGACGACGAAGGTGAGGCCGGAGCTGCCTTCGGTGAGGTAGGGCGTATCGATCTGCGCGATGTTGCCGAGGCACACCACCTTGGTGCCGGGGCCGGCGCGCGTGATCAGCGTCTTCATCTGCTTGGGCGTCAGGTTCTGCGCCTCGTCGATGATCAGGAACTTGTTGATGAAGGTGCGTCCGCGCATGAAGTTCAGGCTCTTGATCTTGATGCGCGAGCGGATCAGGTCGCGCGTCGCTGCGCGGCCCCAGTCACCGCCTTCGCCCGTCGTGCCGTTGAGCACGTCGAGGTTGTCCTCGAGCGCGCCCATCCACGGCGCCATCTTCTCTTCCTCGGTGCCCGGAAGGAAGCCGATGTCCTCGCCGACCGGAACGGTCACGCGGGTCATGATGATCTCGGAGTAGCGCTTGGCTTCGAGCACCTGCGTCAGGGCGGCGGCGAGCGTCAGCAGCGTCTTGCCGGTGCCTGCCTGGCCGAGCAGGGTGACAAAGTCGATTTCCGGATTCATCAGCAGGTTCAGCGCGAAGTTCTGTTCGCGGTTGCGCGCCGTGATGCCCCACACGTTGTTCTTGTTGTGCGCGTAGTCGACCAGCGTCTCGATCAGGACGCTGCGCCCGTCCCGCCCCTTCACCCACGCCTGCAGCGGCGATTCTCCGTCCTGGAAGACGAACTCGTTGACCATCATGCTGGTCGCGAGGGGACCCTTGATGCGGTAGTAGGTCCGTCCTTCCTCCTTCCAGGACTCCATCCCCTTGCCATGGGTGTCCCAGAAGTCCGCCGGCAGTTCGCGCCAGCCGGTGTAGAGGAGGTCGGTATCCTCCAGCACCTTGTCGTTGAAGTAGTCCTGCGCGTCGAGGCCCAGCGCGCGGGCCTTGATGCGCATGTTGATGTCCTTCGACACCAGGATCACCGGCCGCTTGGGGAAGCGCTCGGCCAGATGCATCACCACGGCGAGGATCTGGTTGTCGCCCTTCGCGGTCGGCAGGGCCGCCGGCAGGGCCAGGTTGATCGCCTCCGTCTGCAGGAAGAGCTTGCCCGTCGCAAGCTCCCGCGAGGGCGCCTTGAGGTCGATGCCGTCGGCGATGTCCGCCGGGCAGGAGCTCACGATCTCGTCCATCGTGCGGCTCGCCTGGCGCGCGTTGCGGGCGACTTCGGACATGCCCTTCTTGTTGTTGTCCAGTTCCTCCAGCGTCATGATCGGCACGAACACGTCGTGCTCCTCGAAGCGGAACAGGCTGGTGGGATCGTGCATCAGCACGTTGGTGTCGAGGACGAAGAGCTTGGTGTTCCGGCTGCGGGGCGCGCGTTTGGTCATGGCGTGGTTGAAGCTCGGGTCGTCAGGTTGAACGGGGGAGTTACAGGCTGTTCACGAAATCCAGCACTTCCTGCGCATGGCCGGCCACCTTGACGCCGCGCCACTCGCGGCGCACAACGCCGTCGGCGTCGATGACGAAGGTGCTGCGCTCGATGCCGCGCACCTGTTTCCCATACATGTTTTTCATCTTGATGACGCCGAAGGCGTTGCAGGCAACTTCCTCGGGATCGGAGATCAGCTCGAAGGGAAGGCCGAGCTTGGCCTTGAAGTTCTCGTGCGACTTCAGGCTGTCGCGCGAAATGCCAAACACCTCGCAGCCGGCGGCCTGGAATGCCGTGTGGTGGTCGCGGAAGTCGGCGGTTTCGTTGGTGCAGCCGGGTGTGTTGTCCTTCGGGTAGAAGTACAGCACGAGCTTGCGCCCGCGCAGGGCCGAGAGGGTGATGCTCGCGCCGCCGGTCGCGGGCAGGGTGAAGTCGGCCGCGGAAGCCGTGTTTGTCGTGTTCATGGGGCTCTCCGTTGTCGGTTGTCGCGATCAGCGTAGCGGAGGAGCCGGGGGGATGACAACGGCTGCGTGATGCGGACGGCGCAGCCGGCGGTGTTCCGGCCGCGCCCTCGTCCTCAGGCCGGGTCGAAGAGCAGCGCCGCGACGACCGAGCGGCCCTCGGCCGCGAGGATGTTGTAGGTGCGGCAGGCCGCCGGCAAGTCCATGATCTCGAAGCCGATTCGCGCCTCGATCAGCGGGCGCAGCACCTGCGGCGCGGGGAAGCGCTGGCGGCTGCCGGTGCCGATGAGCACCACTTCGGGCCGCATCTCGCACACCACCGTGAAATCGTCGGCGCTCAGGCCTTCGAAACCGCCCGGCGCCCAGCCGGCAACGATACGGTCGGCGGCGACCAGCGTATTTCCGTCGTGCCGTTCCTTGTTGATCATGAGGTGGTCCGTGCCGTAGCCGGTCAGGACGTTGAGGTCTGCGTTCTGTTGGAGGTTCAGCTTCATGGGATTCGCTCGGTCGGCAAAATTGCCGGGGGATACAGGCTTGGATAAGATACATTCTTTTGGTTTTCCGGCCCACCGGCAGCGGCATGCCCGTGCGGTCCGGGGGCGACGGCGCGCCGGGAGTCCGGCGCGGAGTGGAACATGCGAAAGAAAGGACAGAGTGCGATGAGCGTCGAGCCGAAACTGCGGGTTGCTGTCCCGCCCGAACAAACGAAGGGGCAGGCTGAAGCCCCGCGGCTCCCGCAGGTTCGCAAGTCCGCCAAGCTCGCCAACGTCTGCTATGACATCCGTGGCCCGGTCCTCACCCGCGCCAAGCAGATGGAAGACGAGGGCCACAAGATCATCAAGCTGAACATCGGCAACCTCGCCGCGTTCGGCTTCGACGCCCCCGAAGAGATCCAGATGGACATGATCCGCAACCTGCCGAATTCGGCGGGCTACTCGGATTCCAAGGGCATCTTCGCGGCGCGCAAGGCGGTGATGCACTACACCCAGCAGAAACACATCAAGGGTGTGACGATCGAGGACATCTACATCGGCAACGGCGTGTCCGAGCTGATCGTGATGGCGATGAACGCGCTGCTCAACGTCGGCGACGAAGTGCTCGTCCCGGCGCCGGATTACCCGCTGTGGACCGCAGCAGTTAGCCTGTCGGGCGGCCGTCCCGTGCATTACCTGTGCGACGAGGCCAACGGCTGGCTGCCCGACCTCGACGACATGCGCGCGCGCATCACCCCGAACACGCGCGCCATCGTCGTCATCAACCCGAACAACCCGACCGGCGCGCTGTATCCGGACGAGATCCTGCGCGGCATCATCGATCTGGCGCGTGAATTCGGGCTGATCGTTTATGCCGACGAGGTCTACGACAAGGTTCTCTACGATGGCGTCACCCACACTTCCATGGCCGCGCTGTCGGAAGACGTGCTGACCATCGTGTTCAATGGCCTGTCGAAGAACTACCGCTCCTGCGGCTACCGCGCCGGCTGGATGGTCGTGTGCGGCGACAAGCGCCACGCCCAGGACTACATCGAGGGGCTCAACATGCTCGCCTCGATGCGCCTGTGCGCGAACGTGCCCGGGCAGTATGCGATCCAGACGGCGCTGGGCGGTTACCAGAGCATCGACGACCTCGTTGCCGAGGGCGGGCGCATGCGCCGCCAGCGCGACCTCGCCTACGAGCTGATCACCGCGATCCCCGGCGTGAGCTGCGTCAAGCCGAAGGCGACGCTGTACATGTTCCCGAAGCTCGATCCCAGGATCTACCCGATCGAGGACGACCAGGCCTTCATCGCCGAACTGCTCGAGCAGGAGCGCGTGCTGCTGGTGCAGGGCACCGGCTTCAACTGGCCGCACCCGGACCACTTCCGCCTCGTATTCCTGCCGCACGAGGACGACCTGCGCGACGCGATCGGACGGGTCGCGCGCTTCCTCGAAAGCTATCGCAAGCGTCACGGCACCTGAAGCACCCCGTTTCACCCATTTGAAGACATAACTCAACGAGTTCTTATGAAAGCGATCAATGTTGGCCTGCTGGGCATCGGTACCGTCGGTGGCGGTACCTTCACGGTTCTGAAACGCAACGAGGAGGAAATCACCCGTCGCGCCGGTCGCCCGATCCGCATTACCGCAGTGGCCGACAAGAACCTCGAACTCGCGCGCAAGGTGGCCGGTGAAGGGCCGCGCCTCACCGACGACGCCTTCTCCGTCGTCACCGACCCCGAGATCGACATCGTCGTGGAGCTGATCGGCGGCTACGGCGTCGCGAAGGAACTGGTGCTCAAGGCGATCGAGAACGGCAAGCACGTCGTCACCGCCAACAAGGCGCTGCTCGCGGTGCACGGCAACGAGATCTTCGCCGCGGCGCAGAAGAAGGGCGTGATGGTCGCCTTCGAAGCGGCGGTCGCGGGCGGCATCCCCATCATCAAGGCGCTGCGCGAAGGCCTCTCGGCCAACCGCATCCAGTGGCTCGCCGGCATCATCAACGGCACGACCAACTTCATCCTGTCCGAGATGCGCGACAAGGGCCTGCCCTTCGCCGAGGTGCTCAAGGAAGCGCAGGCGCTCGGCTACGCCGAGGCCGACCCAACCTTCGACATCGAAGGCATCGACGCCGCGCACAAGGCCACGATCATGAGCGCGATCGCGTTCGGCGTGCCCATGCAGTTCTCCGCCGCCCACGTCGAGGGCATCACCGCGCTCGACAGCGTGGATATCACCTATGCCGAACAACTGGGCTATCGCATCAAGCTGCTGGGCATCTCGCGCATGCGCCCCGAAGGCATCGAGCTGCGCGTGCATCCGACCCTGATCCCCGCCAAGCGCCTGATCGCCAACGTCGAGGGCGCGATGAACGCGGTCGTCGTGTTCGGCGATGCCGTCGGTCCGACCCTTTATTACGGCAAGGGCGCGGGCGCCGAGCCGACGGCCAGCGCCGTGATCGCCGACCTCGTCGATGTCACCCGCCTGCACACGGCCGACCCCGAGCACCGCGTGCCACACCTCGCGTTCCAGCCCGACCAGGTGCGCGACCTGAAGGTGCTGCCGATCGACGAGGTCATCACCTCCTACTACCTGCGCATGCGCGTCGAGGACAAGCCGGGCGTGCTCGCGGACATCACCCGCATCCTCGCCGACAGCGGCATCTCGATCGAGGCGATGATCCAGAAGGAAGCCCCCGAGGGCGCATCCCAGACCGACATCATCATGCTGACGCACGAGACGGTAGAGAAGAACGCCAACGCAGCGATCGCCAAGATCGAGGCGCTCCCCGTCGTGCAGGGCAGGATCACGCGCCTGCGCATGGAAAGCCTGCAGTAATCGCCCTGTGCGGACCCGTGCGCCGACCTTCCGGGGCGCGGGCATGACGGCAGGCACGGTCGCATGCGGAAACCTCTGCGGCGCCGTGCCTTTCGTCCTTTGACGAACACATCAATCCAAGGATCTGCCCGTGAAGTACCTGTCCACCCGCGGCCACGCCGCCCGTCCCGAGTTCTGCGACATCCTGCTGGGCGGCCTCGCGCCCGACGGTGGCCTGTACCTGCCCGAGACCTACCCGCAGGTGACGCGCGCCGAACTCGACGCATGGCGCGGCCTGTCCTACGCCGATCTCGCCTTCGCGATCCTGTCGAAATTCATCACCGACATCCCCGCGGGCGACCTCAAGGCGATCTGCGACAAGACCTACACCGCCGACGTCTATCGCTTCGTCCGTCCCGGTGACAGCGCGGCCGACATCACGCCCGTGCATTGGCTGGAACCGGGCCGCTTCGGCCTGCTCGAGCTGTCGAACGGCCCGACGCTGGCGTTCAAGGACATGGCGATGCAGCTCCTCGGCAACCTGTTCGAGTACGTGCTCGACAAGCGCGGCGAGACGATCAACATCCTCGGTGCGACCTCGGGCGACACCGGTTCGGCCGCCGAGTACGCGATGCGCGGCAAGCACGGCGTGACCGTGTTCATGCTGTCGCCGCACGGCAAGATGAGCGCCTTCCAGCGCGCGCAGATGTACTCGCTGCAGGACGCGAACATCTACAACATCGCCGTCACCGGCATGTTCGACGACGCCCAGGACATCGTGAAGGCCGTCTCGAACGACGCCACATTCAAGGCGAAGTACAAGATCGGTGCGGTCAATTCGATCAACTGGGCGCGTGTCGCGGCCCAGATCGTGTATTACTTCAAGGGCTATTTCGCCGCAACCAAGTCCAACGGCGAGCAGGTCGCGTTCTGCGTGCCCTCGGGCAACTTCGGCAACATCTGCGCCGGCCACATCGCACGCCAGATGGGCCTGCCGGTGGCGAAACTGATCCTCGCGACGAACGAGAACGATGTCCTCGACGAGTTCTTCCACACCGGCGTGTATCGTCCGCGCAAGGCCGCGGAGACGCACGTCACCTCCAGCCCGTCGATGGACATCTCCAAGGCGTCGAACTTCGAGCGCTTCATCTTCGATCTGGTCGGCCGCAACCCGCAGCGCGTCGCCGAGCTGTGGAAGTCGGTCGATGCCGGCGGAGCGTTCGATCTCGCTGCCAGCGGCGAGTTTGCCGACATCCTGAATTACGCCTTCATCTCCGGCCGCAGCACCCATGCCGACCGGCTTGCGACCATCAGGCAGGTGTTCGAGACCTACGGCACGATGATCGACACGCACACCGCCGACGGCGTCAAGGTCGCCTGGGACTGTGCCGACTCGGTGCCCGCGGGTGTACCCCTGCTGGTGCTCGAGACCGCCTTGCCGGTCAAGTTTGCCGAAACGATCCGCGAGGCCCTCGGGCGTGAGCCGGAGCGTCCCGCCGAGCTCGAAGGCATCGAGGCGCTGCCGCAGCGGGTCGAGGTCATGGCGCCGGACGTCGAGGCGGTCAAGCGCTTCATCGTCGAGCACCTGGAGGCCTGACGTACGCGCGGGGCCGGCTTCGTGCCGGCCTCGCGCCAGCGGCTTACTCTTCGGTGTGGCGCAGCGACAGGTCGAGGGCGCGGACGTCCTTGGTCAGGCTGCCGATGGAGATGCGGTCCACCCCGGTCTCGGCAATCGCGCGGACCTTCTCCAGGTTCACGCCGCCCGAGGCTTCCAGTTCGGCACGGCCGGCGGTGATGCGCACCGCCTCGCGCATCGTCGCGAGATCCATGTTGTCGAGCAGGATCATCTTCGCGCCGGCAGCCAGCGCTTCCTCGAGCTGTTCGAGGCTTTCGACCTCGATCTCGATGAACACGTTGGAGGGGGCGATCTTCTTCGCTTCCTCCAGCACGCCGGCGATGCTGCCCGCCGCGATGATGTGGTTTTCCTTGATCAGGATGCCGTCGTAGAGGCCGACGCGGTGGTTGGTGCCGCCGCCCACGGCCACGGCATACTTCTGCGCCAGGCGCAGCCCGGGCAAGGTCTTGCGCGTGTCGACGATCTTCGCGCCGGTGCCCGCAACCGCGTCGACGAAGCGGCGGGTGACGGTGGCGGTGCCCGACAGCAGCTGCAGGAAGTTGAGCGCGGTGCGCTCGGCAGTGAGCAGTACGCGTGCGTTGGCGACGACGTCGCACAGCACCTGGCCCGGCTCGACGCGATCGCCGTCGCGCACATGCCAGATGATCGTGGCTGCCGGACTCAGCGCGGCGAAGGCGGCCTCGAACCAGGCCGTACCGCACACGATGGCCTCCTCGCGCGTGATTACGCGGCCGCGGGCGTCGGTGTCGGCGGCGATCAGGCGTGCGGTCAGGTCACCGGTGCCGACGTCTTCGGCCAGCGATGCGGCGACATTGCGCTGAATTTCGATGCGCAGTTGTTGTGACAGGTTCATGGCGGGCACAGCTCGGTATGATTAAACAGAAATTTTAGCCGTTCCGCCGGGGGCCGGGGCAAGCGTGCCCTGAACGCCGTGCGGCGATAACAGGAGTCGAAGTGCGAGCGCGCGACCTGACCGAACTGCTGATCCTCGCCGCCCTGTGGGGCGGGTCGTTCCTCTTCATGCGCGTCGCGGCCCCGGAATTCGGTCCGGCCGCCCTGATCGAGCTCCGGGTGGGCCTCGCAGCCCTGTTGCTGCTGCCCGTGCTCGCGTGGCGTGGCAAGCTCGCCCCCTTGTGGCGCAAGGCCGGGCCCCTGCTGTTTGTCGGGCTGACCAACTCCGCCTTGCCCTTCGTGCTGTATGCGTGGGCGGCCTTGTCGGTCACCGCCGGTTTTGCCTCCATCGTCAATGCCACGTCGCCGCTGTTCGCGGCGCTGGTCGCCTGGGTGTGGCTCAAGGACCGCCTGTCGGCGGCGGCGACCGTCGGCCTGCTGCTCGGCCTGCTCGGGGTCGTGATCCTCGTGTGGGGCAAGGCCTCGCTCCAGGCCGGCGGCTCGGGCTGGGCGGTGGCCGCCTGCCTGGCGGCGACGCTGAATTACGGCATCGCGGCCAATTTCACCAAGCGCTACCTGTCGGGCGTGGATCCGATGGCCATCGCCACCGGCAGCCAGCTCTACGCAGCCCTCGTGCTGGCGCCCTTCGCCGTGTGGCTGTGGCCGCAGGCAATGCCGGCGCGCGAAGCCTGGATCGCGGTGCTCCTGCTCGCCTTCGCGTGCACCGGCGTCGCCTACGTCATGTACTTCCGCCTCATCGCCCACATCGGGCCGGCGCGTGCGATCGCGGTCACCTTCCTGATCCCCGTCTTCGGCATGTTGTGGGGGGCGATGCTGCTCGACGAGGAGATCACCTCGAACATGCTCGCCGGATGCGCGGTGATTCTCGCCGGCACGGGGCTCGCCACGGGCGCCATCCGCCTGCCGCGTCGACCGGATGTCGCGCGGAGCCGTGGCTGAACGCACTGCGCGCGGCGCGAACGCAGCTCAGTTCCTGCTGCCGTCCACGAAATAATCGAGCCGCCCGCGCGGTGCGAGGTATTCGACGGTTTCGACCGGCAGTGTCGCCGGGCTCAGTGCCGCTTCCACCTTCAGGTCGGCATCGCGCAGGTCCACTAGCATGGCTTCCGAGCGTGGGATGTCCGGGTCATGCAGCATCACGAGAGGATGAAGAAGGTTCGCCGGGTTGGTTTCGACCACCATGCCGACGCCGCCGTTCGACAGCGCCACGAAGGTTCCCGGCGGATACACCCCCAGCGTCCTGATGAACAATTGCACGAGCTGTTCATCATAGTGCTTGCTCTCGGCGCGGAAGATCTGGCGCAGCGCCTCGGCCGGCGCCTTGGCCTCGCGCAGGTCGAAGGGGTTGCACAGGTTGTCGTAACGGTTCGCGATCGCTGCGATGCGGGCGAGGCGGGGGATCTTCTCGCCGGCGAGCCGGTTGGGAAAGCCGCTGCCGTCGAAGAACTCGTGATGGCAGGCGATCACGTTGCGCACCGGAACGGGGAGGTCGCGCATGTTGCTGACCGCCTTGATCCCGTAGCCGACATGGGCGCGGTAGAAATCCTCCTCCGGACCCGTACGCCTGGCGTTGCGCAGGATGCGCGGCGGGATCTCCTGCTTGCCGATGTCGTGGAGCAGGGCGCCGAGCCCCAGGTGGCGCATCTCCTCTTCCGACAGACCCAGCGTCTTCCCCAGCATCAGCGACAAGGCCATGACGTTGAGCGCATGGAAGGCCAGTCCGCCTTCGCGGCTCTTCTGGTTGACCAGATGGATCACCATGCTGTCGTTGCCCAGCAGATTCTCCACCAGGCTGCCGACCAGGGCATTGGCCTGCCGTTGTGCATCCTGCGGCCGGCTCAGCAGCGACCGGAACACATCCCCGGCGGCAACCGCCTGCTGCTCGAACAGGCGTTCGCGGCGTGCGAGACCCTCGCGCTGTTCGCGCACCCGCTCGATGCGCGCGCGCTTCTCGTCCTGCATGCCGGCGAGGGCGGCGGTGCCGAAGTCCGGTTCGGGAGCGGGAAGGTTCGCCGCGCGCGGCGGGAGGGGCTCCGCTGTGCTGCGTGCCGGATCCCATTCGATCTCCGTGATGCCCATCTCGCGCAGCGCCTGGATCTGCTTCTCGCTCGACAGGCAAAAGCGGTTGAGCAGGAAAGGGTGTCCCATCCAGCCGAGGGAGACCAGGGAAATGAATACGCCCGGCCGGAGACGGTCGACGCTGATTCGCGGCATTGCTCTGTTACAAAATCGGATCCGGCGATTCTAGCAGCCCAATCGGGCGATGATGGGCGGAGACCCCCGGTTGTTCGTGGAAAATCACCGCCCGTGCTGTGCCGCGCACTCAGAGCCCCTTGGTCGCCTGGATAGTCCACGCATTGAAGATGCCGCGCGAAGCCTCCGCGACCTCGCTTGCCGTCAGGCCCACCGGGCCGATGCCTTCGCGTGCGAGCCTGTCGGCCGCTGCGCCATGCAAGTGTACTGCGGCGATGAGGCCGGACTCGGCCGGCCACCCTTGCGCGACGAGGCTCGCGATCAGCCCGGTGAGGACGTCGCCCATGCCGGCGCTGGCCATGCCGGGATGGCCCGTGCTGTTGATAAGCCAGCGGCCGTACGGCGTCGCGATCACGCTCCCGCTGCCCTTCAGGACTACCACCGCATTGAAGGTCCGGGCGATATCCAGTGCGCTCGCCACTCGATCGCTCTGGACGGCGGCAGTGTCCGAGCGCAGCAGGCGTCCTGCCTCGCCCGGGTGTGGCGTCATCAGCGTGGGCGCCTCGCGTGCAGCGACGAGCGAACGCAGGTTCTCCGAGGCGGCGACGATGTTGAGGGCGTCGGCGTCGAGTATCACGGGGCGCGCTTGCCGGATCGCCCGCTCAAGCAGAGTGGCGGCGACCTCGCCGTCACCCAGTCCCGGCCCCAGCGCGAGAACGGTTGCGTGCTCGATGACGTCGTCCGGACGCTGCAGCATCAGCTCGGGCTGGGTGAAGTCGACCGCAGGGGCCGCGTCGTCCACCAATCCCACGAGCACGCGCCCGCAGCCCAGTTTTAGCGCCGCGCGTCCTGCGAGCAGGGCCGCGCCGGTCATGCCCCGCGCGCCGCCGATGATGCCGACGTCGCCATAACACCCCTTGTGGGTGTTCTGCAGGCGCTGTTTCAGGAAGGGCCTGAGGATGCCCGGCTGGATCTGCAGCCCCATGGGCGGCAGGTAGTTCGGCGGATCGATGTCCAGTCGGTGCACATTGACGACGCCGGCGATGTCCGGGCCGTCGTGTGTGAGAAGTCCCGGTTTTAGGGCCAGGAAGGTGAGCGTCGTCGTCGCATGGAAGACCGTGCCCAGCACCCGGCCCGTGTCGGCATCCAGTCCGCTCGGAATGTCGATCGCCAGCCGGGGGGCGTGCTGTGCGTTGAGCGCATCGATCCATTTGGCATGCCGTCCGGTGACCGGGCTGCGCAGTCCGATGCCGAACAGGGCGTCGACCACGAGCGCCCACCCATTCGCCGGTGCCGCGGGGAAGTCCGAGACCGTCTCGCCTCCGGCCGCGCGCCATGCTGCAAAGGCAGCCGCAGCGTCGCGGGGCAGCTTCGCCGCGTCGTCGGCAAAGGCGACCGTGACATTGCGTCCGGCCTGCAGCAGCCGGCGCGCCATCACGAAGCCGTCGCCGCCATTGTTGCCGGGGCCGCAAGCGATCAGCACATGGCCAGCGCGATCCTGCGTCAGCCGCACCGCTTCCTCCGCTGCGACGCGGCCGGCACGCTCCATCAGGCTAGGTTGCGCGTGCGGTGCGGCCAGTGCTTCGATCGTACGGATGCCGTCTACCGGGTAGATCGGTTTGGGCGGCAGGAACATGGAGCCTCCGACGGGAAGGGAAATGCCCGATTCTAGCCCCAGTCGGATTTATGACGTCAATGTGCAATCGGCAATGGCGGGTAAAAAGGCGTCATGGGAGCGCGTGCGCAAGCAGCCGCCGATCGCGTTCTCCCTGCATGCGGACGTCGATGCCCGCGCTTCCTCGTGAGGGAAGGGCGCCTCGCCGAGCCCTGCACGGGGCAGGCTCGTCTAGTTTTCGGCCTGCCCGCGTCGCTTCTCGAGGCGCGTCTCCTGCACCAGCTCCACCGTTCCGTCCTCATGCTGGCTCTCGAGTCGTACCGTGAAGCCCCACAGTCGCGCCATGTGCTTCATCACCTCGTCGATGTTCCCGCCCAGGGGGCGCTTGCGGTACTGCTGGTGACGCAGCGTCAGCGAGCGGTCGCCGCGCAGGTCCACGTTCCACACCTGGATGTTCGGCTCGCGGCTGCCCAGGTTGTACTGGTCGGACAGGATCTCGCGCACTCGGCGGTAGCCCGTCTCATCGTGGATCGCCGAGACCTTGAGCTTCGCCTCGTGTTCGTCGTCGAGGATCGCGAACATGCGGAAATCGCGCATGATCTTGGGCGACAGGTATTGCGCGACGAAACTCTCGTCCTTGAAGTTCTTCATCGCGAAATCGAAGGTCTCGCGCCAGTCGCTGCCCGCGATGTCGGGAAACCAGGCCCGATCTTCCTCCGTCGGGTCATCGCAGATGCGCTTGATGTCCTGCCACATCGCAAATCCCAGCGCATAGGGGTTGATGCCGCTATACCAGCGATCGTTGTACGAAGGTTGGTACACCACGTTGGTATGCGACTGCAGGAACTCCAGCATGAAGCTGTCCGCCAGCAGGCCCTCGTCGTACAGCTTGTTGATCAGGGTGTAGTGCCAGAAGCACGCCCAGCCCTCGTTCATGACCTGGGTCTGGCGTTGCGGGAAGAAGTACTGCGCGATCTTGCGCACGATGCGCACGACTTCGCGCTGCCAGGGTTCCAGCAGCGGCGCGTGCTTTTCGACGAAGTAAAGCAGGTTCTCCTCGGGCTCGGGCGGAAAGCGAGGGGCGGCGATCTTTCCCGGCTTGGCGTCGTGGGCCGGCAGCGTCCGCCACAGCTCGTTGACCTGGCTTTGCAAGTACTCCGTGCGCTCGGCCTGGCGCAGCTTCTCTTTCGCCAGCGACAGCTTCGGAGGGCGCTTGTAGCGATCCACGCCCAGGTTCATCAGCGCGTGACAGGAGTCGAGCAGCAACTCGACCTCCTCCTCGCCGTAGCGCTCCTCGCACTGCGCGATGTAGTTCCGTGCGAACACCAGATAGTCGATGATCGCGTCCGCGTTTGTCCAGGTGCGGAAGAGGTAGTTGCCCTTGAAGAAGCTGTTGTGTCCGTAGGCCGCATGCGCGATCACCAGCGCCTGCATCGTCAGCGTGTTCTCCTCCATCAGGTACGCGATGCAGGGGTTCGAGTTGATGACGATCTCGTAGGCGAGTCCCATCTGGCCGCGCCGGTAGCTCTTTTCCGTCGACAGGAAGTGCTTGCCGAAGGACCAGTGGTGATAGTTCACCGGCATGCCCACCGAGGCGTAGGCGTCCATCATCTGTTCCGAGGTGATCAGCTCGATCTGTGCCGGATAGGTGTCCAGGTCGAAATTCGCCGCCACGCGCGCGATCTCGGTGTGGTAGGCGTCGATGGCCTCGAACGTCCACTCGGACGTCGCCGGCAGCTGCTTGACCTTCTTTGAGGTGGCGCGCTTCATACGAAATTCTTCTTGAAGAGTTCGCGAAACACCGGATAGATGTCGGCCGGTTCCTCGATGCGCTGCAGGGCGAAGTTCTTGTGCTCGCCCGACAGCTTCTCATATTCCCGCCACAGGTTCTGCGGCTCGCCCGGTGTGATCTCGATGTACGCGAAGTACTGGCACCACGGCAGGATCTGCGAACCCAGCAGTTCGCGACAGATCGGGGAGTCGTTGTCCCAGTTGTCGCCGTCCGAGGCCTGCGCGCCGTAGATGTTCCACGTGCCATGCGCGTAGCGTTCGGCAATCACCTCGTGCATCAGCTTCAATGCGCTCGAGACCACCGTCCCGCCGGACTCGCGCGAATGGAAGAACTCGTCCTCGTCCACTTCCTTCGCCACCGTGTGGTGACGGATGAAGACGACTTCGATCTGTTCGTAGGTGCGTGTGAGGAACAGGTACAGCAGCATGAAGAAGCGCTTCGCCGTCGCCTTCTTCTCCTCGTCCATTGAGCCGGAGACGTCCATCACGCAGAACATCACCGCCTGTGTCGTCGGCTTCGGCACGCGGATGCGGTTGTTGTAGCGCAGGTCGAAGCTGTCGATGAAGGGGATCGCCTCGATCTTCGCACGCAGGCGCCCGATCTCGTCCTTGAGGTTCAGCGCTTCCTCGCAGTCCTCGCCCGACACCTCGATGACCCTGTCCAGTTCCTTCTGCAGCTCGCGCAACCGCGCGGAAAACGGCGAGCCGAGCGCCAGCCGGCGCCCCAGGGCGCCGCGCATCGAGCGCACAATGTTGATGTTCATTGGCGAGCCGTCCGACGTGAAGCCGGCACGCTGGGTCTTGTAGTCCGAGATGCGCGCGAGCTGGGTGCGGACCAGGTTGGGCAGGGCAAGGTCGTCGAAGAAAATGTCGAGAAATTCCTCGCGCGACAGGTGGAACACGAAATCGTCTTCGCCTTCACCCTCGTTGCTCGCCTTGCCCTGGCCTCGACCTCCGCCCCCGCCGGAAGGGGGGCGGTTGATCAGGTCGCCGCTGGCGAACTGATCGTTGCCGGAAAAGACCTGCTCCCAGATGCCGCCCTTGCCATGCTGGAATTGCGGCTCGCTCAGATCCTTGGAAGGGATCGTGATCTGCTCGCCGTTGTCGAGGTCGCGGATCGAGCGATCCTGGATCGCGTCGTTCACCGCGCGGCGAATCTGCTGCTTGAAGCGGCGCATGAAGCGCTGGCGATTGACCGCGCTTTTCTTCTTGCTGTCGAACCGTCGATCGATGATGCGCGTCATGTATGTCTCCGGCAGGGATGCGCAGCGCCGCCCGGACATGTCGTCCGGACGGCGCATCCGTCACGACGACTTGCGGACCCGCAGATACCACTCGCAGAGCAGCCGTACCTGCTTCTCGGTGTAGCCCTTATCGATCATGCGATCGACGAAGTCCTGGTGCTTCTTCTGCTCGTCGGCGCTCGCCTTTGCGTTGAAGCTGATCACCGGCAGCAGCTCCTCGGTGTTCGAGAACATCTTCTTCTCGATCACGCCGCGCAGCTTTTCGTAGCTCGTCCAGCTCGGGTTCTTGCCGTCGTGTTTCGCCCTTGCGCGCAGCACGAAGTTCACCACCTCGTTGCGGAAGTCCTTCGGGTTGCTAATGCCGGCAGGCTTCTCGATCTTCTCGAGTTCGTCGTTGAGCGCCGAGCGGTCGAGGATTTCGCCGGTGTTCGGATCGCGGAACTCCTGGTCCTGGATCCAGAAGTCGGCGTAGGTCACGTAACGGTCGAAGATGTTCTGTCCGTACTCGGAGTAGCTTTCCAGGTAGGCCGTCTGGATCTCCTTGCCGATGAACTCGGCGTAGCGGGGCGCGAGGAACTCCTTGATGTAGCCCATGTAGCGCGCCTCGACTTCCGGCGCGTACTGTTCCTGCTCGATCTGCTGCTCGAGCACGTACATCAGATGCACCGGGTTCGCCGCCACCTCGCGGTGGTCGAAGTTGAACACCTTGGACAGCGCCTTGAAGGCGAAGCGTGTCGACAGCCCCGTCATGCCCTCATCGACACCGGCGTAGTCGCGATACTCCTGGAAGCTCTTCGCCTTCGGGTCGGTGTCCTTGAGGTTCTCGCCGTCATAGATGCGCATCTTCGAGTAGATGCTCGAGTTCTCCGGCTCCTTCAGGCGCGACAGCACGGCGAACTGCGCCATCATGCGCAGCGTGTCGGGCGCGCACGGCGCGTCCGCCAGCGAGCTCTCCACGAGCAGCTTCTCGTAGATATGCACCTCGTCGGAGACGCGCAGGCAGTACGGCACCTTCACCGTGTAGATGCGGTCGAGGAAGGCCTCGTTGTTGCGGTTGTTCTTGAAAGCGACCCACTCGGACTCGTTCGAGTGCGCCATCACGATGCCGTCGAACGGGATCGCGCCGAAACCCTCGGTGCCCTTGTAGTTGCCTTCCTGCGTCGCGGTCAGCAGCGGGTGCAGCACCTTGATCGGCGCCTTGAACATCTCCACGAATTCCAGCAGGCCGCGGTTCGCGAGGCACAGGCCACCCGAATAGCTGTAGGCGTCCGGATCGTCCTGCGAGTACTGCTCGAGCTTGCGGATGTCGATCTTGCCGACCAGCGAGGAGATGTCCTGGTTGTTCTCGTCGCCCGGCTCGGTCTTGGCGACCGCCGTCTGCTTCAGCACCGACGGGCGCAGCTTGACGACGCGGAACTTCGTGATGTCGCCGCCGAACTCGTGCAGCCGCTTGACCGCCCACGGGCTCATGATCGTGTTGAGGTAGCGTTTCGGGATGCCGAAATCATCCTCGAGCAGGCGGCCGTCCTCGTTCAGATCGAACAGACCCAGCGGCGACTCATGCACCGGCGACCCCTTGATCGCGTAGAAGGGTACCTTCTCGATCAGCGATTTCAGCTTCTCCGCCAGCGACGACTTGCCGCCGCCGACCGGGCCGAGGAGGTAGAGGATCTGCTTCTTCTCCTCCAGGCCCTGCGCTGCATGGCGGAAATACGAGACGATGTGCTCGATGACCTCCTCCATGCCGTAGAAGTCGCGGAAGGCCGGGTAGATCTTGAGCACCTTGTTCGAGAAGATGCGCGACAGGCGGGGATCCAGGCGGGTGTCGACCAGTTCCGGCTCGCCGATCGCCATCAGCATCCGTTCGGCGGCGGTTGCATAGGCCGAACGATCCGACCGGCACAACTCCAGGTACTCCTGGATGGACATCTCCTCTTCGCGGGCCGCCTCGAAGCGGGCCTGATAGGCATTGAAGATCGTCATCTGGATTCCTCCTGTCTGGGTCAAGCCGTTCGCCGACACCCGTCAGAGGGCGCTCGCCGGCCCAAGTTCCGTGGTTTTTCTCATTCCATGCGCAAGTTCTCAGGCTTCATTTTGCGGCCTTAAGGACTCTGGAAGGAAGGGGCTCCTGCTGTGCTAGAATCGAAAACCTACTTTTTACGCGCTCCGTTCGCCCGTTTCGGTCGGGCAGGCCTCGCCGGGATCCGGCGGGTGCTCCGTGAGCAAACTTTGACTTGTCAGGGATCGTTACTTAATGCAGACCAACCAGGAAACGCTGGGCGCGCTGGAGCGCCGCATCGACATGTCCGTGTCCATGGCCGAGATCGACAAGGAAGTCGACGCTCGCCTCAAGCGCATGGCGCGTACCGTGAAGATGCCGGGTTTCCGGCCTGGCAAGGTGCCGCTCAAGATCGTCGCCCAGACCTACGAGTCGCAGGCGCGCTCGGAGGCGATCGGTGCTGCGGTCGAAAAGGCGTTCGGCGACTCCGTGCGCGAACAGAACCTGCGCGTCGCCGGCTACCCCCGCATCGAGCCGAAGGACGCCGCGGCCGAGGGCACGCTGTCGTTCAGCGCCGTGTTCGAAGTCTATCCGCAGGTGGAGCTGGGCGACCTGTCGCAGAGCAAGATCGAGCGTCCGGTGCTGTCGGTCGGCGATGCCGAAGTCGACAAGACCATCGAAGTGCTGCGCAAGCAGCGCACCCGTTTCGAGACCGCCGAGCGCGCCGCCGCTGACGGCGACCGCGTCGTGATCGACTTCGCCGGCCGCAAGGACGGCGAGCTGTTCGACGGCGGCCAGGCGCAGGACTTCCCCTTCGTCATCGGCGCGGGCTCGATGCTCAAGGATTTCGAGACGGCCGTGACCGGTCTTGCTGCTGGCGAAAGCAAGACTTTCGACATGACCTTCCCCGAGGATTACCACGCGGCTAACCTCGCCGGCCAGACGGTCCAGTTCGAAGTCACCGTGAAGCGCGTCGAAGCAGCCGTGCTGCCGGAGGTCGATGCCGACCTCGCCCGTGCGCTGGGCGTTGCCGACGGCGACGTCGCCAAGCTGCGCGACGAAGTGCGCGCCAACCTCGAGCGCGAAGTGAAGCGCCGCATCCAGGCCAAGATCAAGGAACAGGTCATGGACGCGCTGCTGGCGGCCAACCCGATCGAAGTGCCGAAGGCGCTGATCGACGCCGAGAGCCGTCAGCTGGCCGAGAACGCCAAGCGTGACCTCGAGATGCGCGGCATGAAGACCAAGGACATCCCGGTCGAGCCCGCCTGGTTTGCCGATCAGGCCGTGCGCCGCGTCAAACTGGGCCTGATCATGGCTGAACTCGTGAAGGCGAAGGAACTCTACGCCAAGCCGGAGCAGGTGCGCGCACTGGTCGAGGAGATGGCCCAGAGCTACGAAGATCCGTCGGAACTGGTACGCTGGTATTACGCGCAGCCGGAGCGCCTCGCGCAGGCCGAGGCCGTCGTGATCGAGGACAACGTGGTCGAGTGGGTCAGCTCGCAGGCCCAGACCAGTGATAACGCGGTTTCGTTCGACGAACTGATGGGTAACAACGCGGCCTGATGCCGCAAAGGTCCAAGGAATGAGCAACATGGCGCCACATTCGGGCAGCAGCTGGGATCCGGTCGGCCTCGGCCTGGTTCCGATGGTGGTTGAACAGAGCGGTCGGGGCGAACGCGCCTACGACATCTATTCACGCCTCCTGAAGGAGCGCGTGGTGTTTCTGGTCGGTCCGGTGAACGACGTCACCGCCAACCTGATCGTGGCGCAATTGCTCTTCCTTGAGTCCGAGAACCCGGACAAGGACATCTTCTTCTACATCAACTCCCCCGGGGGTTCGGTGTCGGCGGGGATGGCGATCTACGACACCATGCAGTTCATCAAACCCGACGTCAGCACGCTGTGCATCGGGCAGGCCGCGAGCATGGGTTCCTTCCTGCTCGCCGCCGGCGCGAAGGGCAAGCGCTTCTGCCTGCCCAACTCCCGCGTCATGATTCACCAGCCGCTGGGTGGTTTCCAGGGCCAGGCGTCTGACATCGAGATCCATGCCCGCGAGATCCTCAACATCCGGGCTCGACTCAACGAAATGCTCGCGAAGCACACCGGGCAGGCCATCGAGCGGATCGAGAAGGACACGGATCGCGACAACTTCATGTCGGCCAAGGATGCAATGGAGTACGGCATCGTGGACAAGGTCCTGACGACCCGCTCCGAAGCCTGACATACGAGAGGAAGACCATGACGGATAAGAAGGCGGGCGGCGAAAAGCTGCTGTACTGCTCGTTCTGCGGAAAGAGCCAGCATGAGGTTCGCAAACTCATTGCGGGACCGTCGGTCTTTATCTGCGACGAGTGCATCGAGCTGTGCAACGACATCATCCGTGATGAGATCGCACAGTCGGCCGAGGCGGAAGGCGGCAGCAGCAGCCTGCCGACGCCGGCCGAGATCTGCGAGATCCTCAACCAGTACGTGATCGGCCAGCAACAGGCCAAGCGCAACCTGGCCGTCGCGGTGTACAACCACTACAAGCGCCTGCGCCACATTTCGGGGCGCAAGGACGACGTCGAGCTGTCGAAGAGCAACATCCTGCTGATCGGGCCGACCGGCTCCGGCAAGACGCTGCTCGCGCAGACGCTCGCGCGCCTGCTCAACGTGCCGTTCGTGATGGCGGATGCAACGACGCTCACCGAAGCCGGCTACGTCGGCGAGGACGTCGAGAACATCATCCAGAAGCTGCTGCAGAAGTGCGACTACGACGTCGACAAGGCGCAGCACGGCATCGTCTACATCGACGAGATCGACAAGATCTCGCGCAAGTCGGACAACCCCTCGATCACGCGCGACGTGTCCGGCGAGGGCGTGCAGCAGGCCCTGCTGAAGCTGATCGAAGGCACCGTGGCCTCGATTCCGCCGCAGGGCGGGCGCAAGCATCCCAACCAGGATTTCATCCAGGTCGATACCACCAACATCCTCTTCATCTGCGGCGGCGCGTTCGACGGCCTCGAGAAGGTCATCCGCAACCGCACGGAGAAGATCGGCATCGGATTCGGCGCGGAGATCAAGAGCCGCCAGGGGCGCGACCTCACCGAGTCCTTCCGCCAGGTCGAACCCGAGGATCTGGTCAAGTTCGGCCTGATCCCGGAATTCGTCGGCCGCCTGCCGGTCGTTGCCACCTTGCAGGAACTCGACGAGGCGGCGCTGATCCAGATTCTCGTCGAGCCCAAGAACGCGCTGGTGAAGCAATACCAGAAGCTGTTCTCCATGGAAGGCGTCGAACTCGAAATCCGTCCGGCGGCACTGCACGCCGTGGCGCGCAAGGCGATCCGCCGCAAGACCGGCGCGCGCGGCCTGCGTTCGATCCTCGAGGGGGCGCTGCTGGACATCATGTACGATTTGCCCACCATGAAAGGGGTGGAGAAGGTGGTCGTCGACGAAGGCACCATCGAAGAAGGCGCCCAGCCGCTGTTGATCTACGCGGACCAACAGAAAGTGTCGGGTTCCAACTAAAACCGAAATCGGTTCTAGGCGCCGCTTGATATTTCATGGTCGGGCCCCCATGTGGGCCTGACCAATCCTTTCGAGGTAAAAACAATCATGTCAGGCCCGCTTGACCTCCCCCACGAGCAAATGGAACTGCCGCTGCTGCCGCTGCGCGACGTAGTGGTGTTCCCGCACATGGTGATTCCGCTCTTCGTGGGTCGCCCCAAGTCCATCAAGGCACTCGAGAACGCCATGGAGGCGGGCAAGGGCATCCTCCTGGTGGCGCAGAAATCCGCCGCCAAGGACGAGCCGTCGGCCGAAGACCTCTACGAGATCGGCTGCATCGCCAACATCCTGCAGATGCTCAAGCTGCCCGACGGCACCATCAAGGTGCTGGTCGAAGGCGTGCAGCGGGCGCGTGTCGATTCGGTCGAGGACCTGCGCAGCGTGTTCGTGGCCAAGGTCACCCCGGTGCCGGTGCCCGAGACCGACAACAACGAACTCGAAGCGATGCGCCGCGCGATCATCGCCCAGTTCGACCAGTACGTTAAGCTGAACAAGAAGATCCCGCCGGAGATCCTTGCGTCCCTGTCCGGGATCGATGATGCCGGCCGGCTCGCGGATACCATCGCCGCCCACCTGCCGCTCAAGCTCGAGCAGAAGCAGGAAGTGCTGGAGATGGCCGACACCGGCGATCGCCTGGAGCGCCTGCTGTCCCAGCTCGAGACCGAGCTCGACATCCTGCAGGTCGAAAAGCGCATCCGTGGCCGCGTCAAGCGCCAGATGGAGAAGAGCCAGCGCGAGTACTACCTGAACGAACAGGTCAAGGCGATCCAGAAGGAACTCGGGGAAGGCGAGGAGGGTGCCGACCTCGAGGAGATGGACAAGAAGATCAAGGCCGCGGGCATGCCCAAGGAGGCGCTCGCGAAGGCGCAGGCGGAGTTCAAGAAGCTGCGCCTGATGTCCCCGATGTCGGCCGAAGCGACCGTCGTGCGCAACTACATCGACACGCTGGTCGGCCTGCCATGGAAGAAGAAGTCGCGTGTGAGCCGCGACCTTGCCGAGGCGGAGAAGATCCTCGACAAGGATCACTACGGTCTCGAGCGGGTGAAGGAACGCATCCTCGAATATCTTGCGGTCCAGCAGCGGGTCGACAAGGTCAAGGCGCCGATCCTGTGCCTCGTCGGCCCCCCGGGCGTCGGCAAGACCTCGCTCGGCCAGTCGATCGCCAAGTCGACGAACCGCAAGTTCATCCGCATGGCGCTGGGCGGCGTGCGTGACGAGGCCGAGATCCGTGGCCACCGTCGCACCTACATCGGCTCGATGCCGGGCAAGATCCTGCAGAACATGAGCAAGGTCGGGGTGAAGAACCCGCTGTTCCTGCTCGACGAGGTGGACAAGCTCGGCATGGACTTCCGCGGCGATCCGAGCTCGGCACTGCTCGAAGTGCTCGACCCCGAGCAGAACCACACCTTCCAGGATCACTACATCGAGGTCGATTTCGACCTGTCGGACGTGATGTTCGTGGCGACGGCGAACACCCTCAACATCCCGGCGGCGCTGCTCGACCGGATGGAGGTGATCCGCCTGTCCGGCTACACGGAAGACGAGAAGGTCAACATCGCGCTGCGCTATCTGCTGCCCAAGCAGATGAAGAACAACGGCCTCAAGCGCGACGAGCTGTCGGTGACCGAGGAAGCGCTGCGCGACGTGTGCCGCTACTACACCCGTGAGGCGGGCGTGCGCAGCATGGAGCGCGAGATCTCCAAGATCTGCCGCAAGGTGGTGAAGTCGCTGGTGCTGAAGAAGCGCACCAGCAAGGTGGTCGTCAACGCGAAGAATCTCGACAAGTACCTGGGCGTGCGCAAGTACTCCTTCGGCATGGCCGAGAAGGAAAACCAGATCGGCCAGGTGACGGGCCTAGCCTGGACCGAGGTCGGCGGCGAGCTGCTGACCGTGGAAGCAGTCGCGCTGCCGGGCAAGGGCAAGGTCATGACGACCGGCAAGCTCGGCGAGGTGATGCAGGAGTCGATCCAGGCGGCGCTGTCGGTGGTGCGCAAGCGTTCGCGCTCGCTGGGCATCCAGGAAGACTTCTACCAGAAGAGCGACATCCACATCCACCTGCCGGAAGGCGCGATTCCGAAGGACGGTCCGTCGGCGGGCATCGCGATCTGCTCCGCGCTGGTGTCGGTGCTCTCGGGCATTCCGGTGCGTTGCGACGTTGCGATGACCGGGGAAATCACGCTCCGCGGCGAAGTGCTGCCGATCGGCGGTCTCAAGGAGAAGTTGCTCGCAGCGGTGCGCGGCGGAATCCGCGTGGCGCTGATCCCTGAAGAGAACGTGAAGGATCTCGTGGAAATTCCCGAGAACATCAAGAACGCGCTCGAGGTGATCCCCGTGCGCTGGATCGACCAGGTGCTCGAGCATGCCCTCGAGCGCACGCCTCAGCCCCTGCCCGAGGCCGTGGTCGAGGAGACGCCGCCGGCGGACTCCGCCGAGGGCAGCGCGAGCGGCAAGACCGTCCGCGCACACTGAGAGCGAGGGACGGGTCCCCGAGTCCCGCGTCGAATACGCGCTGCAACGATGTAAATCGCTGCAGCGCGTATTGACACCCCGGAAGACCGCGCGATATAAAGGCCGTGCTTCTCGCAACGCATTTGGAATCGCCCTGAATGCGGCTCCGGCTGTGGGTTTGCGCATTTCGGGTCATCGCTCTCATATCCAGAAGGGGACTTAAGTGAATAAATCCGAACTGATCGACCAAATCGCCTCGGGAGCAGAGTTGTCGAAGGCGGCCGCGGGCAAGGCGCTCGATGCTGCGATTGCGGCGGTCAAGGACGCGCTTCAGGCGGGCGACTCCGTGACCCTCGTCGGGTTCGGCACCTTCCATGTTGGCGAGCGTGCGGCGCGCACCGGACGGAATCCGCGTACCGGCAAGAACATCAAGATCAAGGCGGCGAAGGTTCCGAAATTCAGGGCTGGCAAGGCCCTGAAAGATGCAGTAAACTGACGGACTTTGCTGGAAGGGCCAAGTACCCGTCCAGTACGGGTGCTTAGCTCAGTTGGTAGAGCGCCTCCCTTACAAGGAGGATGTCAGCGGTTCGACCCCGTTAGCACCCACCAGAACATCAGCCACCAGGTGGCAAGCTGCACGAGAAACCCGCTCGGCTTTAGGCCCGGCGGGTTTTTTTACGTCTGGCGGTGTGGTTGCGGATTTCCCTGGCGGGCGATCGGTGCCGGTACACCTGACGGTACTCCGATAAGCTCGATGTGCCCGGCGTCGATGGTGCTCCGCGCGACGTTGCGGCCGCTCAGGCTGTCTTGCGGAAGGTCAGGTTGATGCGCTGGCGGCCGAGCAGTGCGTGAGCGCCCTCCTTGACGGGGAGGATGCCGTGGAAGCGCAGCCGGGACGGGCCGCCCCACACCACGACGTCACCGTGCAGGAGGAGCACGCGTTCGGCGCGGTCGCTGCGATTCGGGCCGCCGAACAGGAAGATCGCCGGCAGGCCGAGCGATACCGAGACGATGGGGGCCGACAGGTCGCGTTCGTCGCGGTCCTGATGCAGGGACATCCGGGCGCCGGGCTCGTAGCGGTTGATGAGGCAGGCGTCGGGAACGAATCCTGCAAACCCGGCCTCGGCGGCGGCATCCGCGGCGAGTCGGAGGAAGGCGCCGGGCATGGGCGGCCAAGGCTTGCCGCTGTCGGGATCGACGGCTTGGTAACGATAGCCGCGGCGGTCCGATACCCAGCCGAGCGGGCCGCAGTTGGTCATCGCGGCGGACATGCGCTGACCGCCAGGCGTGAGCATGTGACGAAACGGGGCGCGAGCGCAGATTGCGTCGATCTCGGCGACAAGGCCCTCGGCCTGGTTGCGGGCGAAGCCGCGCAGCACCAGCGCGCCCGGTGCCAGCGCTTCGCGGCCGGTGGGGGCTTCGTCGCCATGATCGAAGAGGTCGGGCGTCATCCGGACGATTCGTCGTGAAGCGCGGGGGTTGCGCGCAGGCGCCGCTGATCGGTGTGGGCGATGGTAGCGCAGAAGGTCAGTTCGCGCCGATCCCTGCGTCGGCTGCGCTGCGGTTGCGCCAGTCGGTGAACCAGCTGGCAAACACAGCCTCGACCGCGGCATCGTCGGCCTGTGCTTCGCGGCCGGGGGCGGGGTTGTCATCGAGGTCGATCACCTCGCAGTCGTATTCCAGATATTCGATGTCCATCTTCGGCTCCTCGTCCGTTCGTACCAAACGGTTCGGACATGGGATCAGCTTATCGCCGCGAAGCGGCTGTCGCTGCGTCGATAAGCGTTGGGAAAACCGCTCAATTCGGGGCGATCGCGCCGTCGGAGCCGTGGCCGGGGGGCGGAGGCGGCTTTGATGCGGATCGGGCTCGTCGTACCATTGCGCGCGGGCCGGCGGTCGTGCGGCCGGCGTCCATCACGTCGAAACCGTTCGGGAGCGTGCAATCCATGGCAGTCAGATCCATCCTCCGCATGGGCGATCCGCGCCTGCTCCAGGCGGCCGAGCCGGTGCGCGCGTTCGCCACGCGGGAACTCGATGCGCTGATCGCCGACATGTTCGACACGATGGCCGCCGCGGGGGGCGTCGGGCTGGCGGCTCCGCAGATCGGGGTGGGGCTGCAGGTGGTGATCTTCGGCTTCGAGCACAGCGATCGTTATCCGGAGGCGCCGCCGGTGCCGCGCACGATCCTCGTGAATCCGGTCATCACGCCGCTGGACGGCGACGAGGAGGAGGGCTGGGAAGGTTGCCTGTCCGTGCCGGGGTTGCGCGGGGTGGTGCCGCGCTACCGGCGTATCCGCTACCAGGGGCGCGCGCCGGACGGCAGCCGGATCGACCGCAGTGTGGACGGGTTTCACGCGCGGGTCGTGCAGCACGAATGCGATCATCTAGCGGGCGTGCTGTACCCGATGCGCATGCGCGACTTGAGCAGGTTCGGCTTTGCCGAAGTGTTGTTCCCGGATTCGGGAGACGATCCGGGGGCAGAATGAGCGGGGGATCGCGCGGAGCCGACCTCAGAGTCGAGGGCCGGCTGGCGGTTCGTCCGGAGCGGGCTGGGTGGGGGACGCCGAGAGCGTCAGGCCGAGGCGTTCGCATACGCGCGCCACGATTCGGTCGCAGCGCTGGCCGTCGAAGCTGAATACGTCCTCGAGCAGCGTGCCGAGGTGTTGACCGAGTGATTCTCGTAACTGCGCGCGGGCGCGCAGGAGGCGGACTTTGGTGTTGCTTTCGGAGATGCCCAGCGCTGCGGCCGTTTCGTCGACGCTGAGTCCTTCGACGGCTCGCAGCATGAATACCGTGCGATGGCCTTCGGGCAGGCGGTCGATGGAGGATTCGATGATGCGACGCAGTTCCGCCCGCATCGCCAGTGTCTCCGGCGTCTGTGCGATCTCGTGGTCGCCGTGGTCGGGTAGCGTGTCGAGGTCGGTGTCCGCATCACCGGCCGACCGGCGTGCGCGCCGGTGGGCGAGGGCCTGGTTCACGACGATGCGCGTGAGCCAGGTGGACAGGCGGGACTCGCCGCGGAAGTTGCGCAGGGCGCGGTGTGCTTCGATGTAGCCGTCCTGCACGGCGTCCTCGGCTTCGGCGTCGTCGCGCAGGATGCTGCGCGCGACACGGAACAGGCGGCGATTGTGCTGGCGCATCAGGCGCTCGAAGGCCAGGACTTCGCCGGCGAGGATGCATTCGATCAGGGCCCTGTCCGACTCGGGCGAGGATCCGGTACGTGCGACGGTTGTCATGACGTGCTCCCGTTTTGCCCATTAGATGAGATGGCGCGTGCAAAGGTTACAAGCAGGCGCATATCCCCGGTTTCATCGGGAGTGCTGCATGGCAGCGTCCGCGGGGGCGGGAGGAGCGGATAAATGGGGCGAGCGGGGCTGTGGGAGCACGGCTCGCCGTGTGTGCCGGTGAGGCGTGAGCAGGGTGCGGAGCCGGCCGTGGCCTCAGGGCGTGTTGTCCAGCAGGTTGCGCAGGGCGTTCTGGAACAGGGGAATCACGACGTTGCGATCGATGTTCTCGTTGCGGATCGTCCTGATCTGCAGCCCTTCGAACATCGTGACCAAGACCTCGACCATCGCGGCGAGCTTTGCGTCGTCGTCCTCGTGGCCGGCTGCGCCGCGCACGTCCCGTATCGTCAACATGAGGCTCTCGCGGCAGACCTGGTCGGCCGCGCGCACGATTTCTGCAACATGGGGGTTGCGTGAGGCTTCCGCGACGATTTCCAGCTTCAGACCTGCAGTCAGCGGGTCCAGGCACTGGTCGATGCCTTCGGCCACGCGGGCGAGCATGGCTTCGCGCACGTTGCACGCGGACCTGATTTCGGCCGTGAGGGTGAGGAAGCGTTCGAGGTCGCTCGCGACGATTGCCGAGATGATCGCTTCCTTGTTTTCGAAGTAGTGATAGATATGCCCCGGGCTCATACCCGCCGCCTTCGAGATCTGCGAAATGCTGGCGCCATGGAATCCGTGCTGGCGGAAGCAGTCGGCAGCAGCGTCAAGGATCTGGGCGCGGCGCGCTTCGGCGCGTGAATGTTCGACGGGTTCGGGGCACATCTGGCGGTTCTCGTGGTCGTAATGCGTTTGCAGCAACATTGATCTGCGTTCAAGGCTAACATAGAATGAGCGCTCAATCTAGAATGACCATTCTAATTCTGGCATAATGAATTCCGTTCAGCGCACTGCGACCGGCGGTGCGCGATGATTTCGAGGCGAAACATGCATAGAAACCCCAGCCAGCGTTTCAACGTCCTGATGACCGTGGTCGTTGGCGCATTACTCGTATCGGCCTGCAGTGGTGGCACGTCGCAGCCGGCAGGCCCCGGCGCGGGGCAGGGGGCGCCGGCCGTCACGGTGGTTTCGTTACGCACGGAAGCGGTTCCGATGACGTCTGAGCTGCCGGGCCGGACCGCGCCCTATCTGATCGCGGAGCTGCGGCCGCAGGTGGGCGGAATCGTCAAGCAGCGGCTGTTCACGGAAGGCAGCGAGGTGAAGGCCGGGCAGGTGCTGTATCAGATCGATCCGGCGACCTACCAGGCCGCACATGACAGTGCGAAGGCCAATCTTGCCCGTGCTGAGGCGAATGTCCAGGCGGCGCGGCTGAAGGCGGAACGCTACGCGCAATTGGTCGGCATCGAGGCAGTGAGCAAGCAGGCCAATGACGACGCGGCGGCCGCACTCAAGCAGGCGCAGGCCGAGGTGGCGAGCGCCAAGGCGGCGGTCGACCGGGCGAAGATCGATCTCGATTTCACCCGGGTAAGCTCGCCGATCAGTGGCCGTATCGGCCGTTCGTCCGTGACGCCCGGCGCGCTGGTGACGGCAAACCAGGCAGCGGCGCTGGCAACCGTGCAGAAGCTCGATCCGATCTATGTGGACGTCACTCAGTCGAGTGCCGAGCTGCTGAAGCTGCGCCGCGATCTTGCCGACGGGCGCTTGAAGCGTGCCGGTGGCGATGCGGTTCCGGTCAAGCTGGTGCTCGAGGATGGCTCGCTCTACGGGGCGGAGGGTAAGCTGGAATTTTCCGAGATCACTGTCGATCAGGGCACCGGCAGCGTGACGCTGCGCGCGGTGTTCCCGAACCCGAAGGGCGAGCTGCTGCCGGGCATGTATGTCCGTGCCCGGCTCTCGCAGGGTGTGAACAGCGAAGCAATCCTGGTTCCGCATGCGGCCCTGAGCCGCGATGCGCGCGGGAACGCGACAGTGATGGTGGTCAATGGCGAGAGCAAGGTCGAGTCGCGCATCGTCACGACGGCGCAGTCGCAGGGGGACGCGTGGGTGGTGACGCAGGGGCTGGCGCCGGGCGAGCGCGTGATCGTCGAGGGCTTGCAGAAGGTGCGTCCGGGCGCGGCGGTGCAGGCTCAGGAAGCCGGTGCGGCGGGTTCGCCCGCAGCGGCGGCCCCTGCCCCGGCGGCGGCCAACTGAGGTAGCGGACAATGGCACGTTTCTTCATCGACCGGCCCATCTTCGCGTGGGTCATCGCGATCGTGATCATGCTGTTCGGGGCGCTGTCCATCCTGCGCCTGCCGGTGGCGCAGTATCCGTCGATCGCGCCTCCGACCGTGGTCATCAATGCGACCTATCCCGGTGCTTCGGCCAAGACGGTGCAGGACTCGGTCACGCAGGTCATCGAGCAGAAGATGACCGGTCTCGACGGCCTGTTGTACATGAGTTCGTCGTCGGATTCCTTCGGTCGCGCGACGATCACGCTGACCTTCGATGCGGGCACGAACCCGGACATCGCGCAGGTGCAGGTGCAGAACAAGCTGCAGCTGGCCTTGCCGCTGGTGCCGCAGGCGGTGCAGCAGCAGGGGGTGCAGGTCGCCAAGTCGACGCGCAACTTCCTGATGGTGCTGGGTTTCGTTGCGAAGGACAAGAATCTCGATCGTGCCGACCTCTCGGATTTCCTGGTGTCGAGCGTGCAGGATCCGCTGTCACGCGTGACCGGGGTCGGCGAAGTGCAGGTGTTCGGCGCCCAGTACGCGATGCGTGTGTGGCTGGATCCGGCCAAGCTCAACAACTACCACCTGACGCCGGGTGACGTGCAGGCGGCGATCCGCACGCAGAACGCCCAGGTTTCGGCCGGCCAGCTCGGCGGCGTGCCGGCGGTGTCGGGGCAGGGCTTCACGGCGACGATCACCGCGCAGAACCGCCTGGAGTCGGTGGAACAGTTCGAGAAGATCCTGCTGCGCAGCTCCGCGCAGGGCGGTGAGGTGCGGCTCAGAGATGTCGCGCGCATCGAGATCGGGGCCGAGAACTACGGCATCGTCGGTCGCTTCAACGGGGAGCCGGCCGCCGGTATCGGCGTGAAGCTCGCGGCGGGTGCCAACGCGCTTGAGACTGCGGCCGCGGTGCGGGCGAAGATCGAACAGATGAAGCCCTATTTCCCGGCCGGCATCGAGGTCGTGGTTCCCTACGACACGACGCCCTTCGTGAAGATCTCGATCCAGGGCGTGGTGCAGACGCTGATCGAGGCGATCGCGTTGGTGTTCCTGGTGATGTATCTGTTCCTGCAGAACTTCCGTGCGACGATCATCCCGACCATCGCGGTGCCGGTGGTGCTGCTCGGTACCTTCGGCGTTATGGCGGCGGCCGGCTTCTCGATCAACACGCTCACGATGTTCGGCCTGGTGCTGGCGATCGGCCTGCTCGTGGACGACGCCATCGTGGTCGTGGAGAACGTCGAACGCGTGATGACGGAGGAGGGGCTTTCGCCCAAGGAGGCGACGAAGAAGTCGATGGGGCAGATCACCGGCGCGCTGGTCGGCATCGGCCTCGTGCTGTCGGCGGTGTTCATCCCGATGGCGTTCTTCGGCGGATCGACGGGCGTGATCTACCGCCAGTTCTCGATCACGATCGCCGCGGCGATGGGCCTCTCGGTGCTGGTCGCGATCGTGTTCACGCCGGCACTGTGCGCGACGATGCTGAAACCGGTGGAGAAAGGGCACGAGCATGGCGAGGGCGGGATGTTCGGCCGCTTCTTCCACTGGTTCAACGTGATGTTCGCGCGCAACACGCATCGTTACGAGTCGGCCGTTGCCCGCATCCTCCATCGCAGCTTCCGCTATCTCGTGATCTATGTCGCAATCATCGCGGTGCTGGGATTGATGTTCGCCCGCATGCCGACTTCCTTCCTCCCGGAGGAGGATCAGGGCGTGATGTTCACCCAGGTCACGCTGCCGGCGGGTGCAACCCAGGAGCGCACGGTCGAGGTGCTGAAGAAGGTCGAACAGCACTTCCTCGAGACCGAGAAGGACAGCGTGCGCACCATCTTCACTGCGGCGGGCTTCAGCTTCGGCGGCAGTGGCCAGAACATGGGTCTCGGCTTCGTCGGCATGCGTGACTGGGGCGAGCGCCGCGAGCCGGGGCGCGACGTGAAGTCGGTGGCCGGGCGCGCGATGGGGGCGTTCTCGCAGATCCGCGAGGCGATGGTTTTCGCCTTCGTTCCGCCGGCGGTGCTGGAACTCGGCACCTCGAACGGCTTCAACCTGATGCTGCAAGACCGTGCGGGCCTCGGCCACGATGCGCTGGTTGGCGCGCGCAACCAGTTTCTGGGGCTGGCGGCGCAGGACAAGCGGCTGGTAGCCGTGCGGCCCAACGGCCAGGACGACGTCGCGGAGTATCAGCTCGACATCGATCATGCCAAGGCGGGTGCGCTGGGCGTGTCGATCGCGGACGTCAATGACACGCTCAACACCGCGTGGGGCGGCGTGTACGTGAACGACTTCATCGACCGGGGCCGCATCAAGCGCGTGTACCTGCAGGCGGATGCGCCCGCGCGGATGACGCCGGAAGATCTCGGCAAGTGGTACGTGCGCAACAAGCAGGGCGAGATGGTGCCGCTGGCAGCTTTCACGACGGCACGCTGGGTGTATGGCTCGCCGCGCCTCGAGCGTTACAACGGTCAGCCGTCGATCGAGATTCTTGGCCAGGCGGCACCGGGGCTATCGTCCGGTGATGCGATGGCTGCGGTCGAGGAGATCATGGCCAAGCTGCCGGCGGGGATCGGCTACGAATGGACCGGCACCTCTTACGAGGAGCGCCGTTCCGGTGCACAGGCTCCGGCGCTTTACGCGTTGTCGCTGCTGGTGGTGTTCCTGTGCCTTGCAGCGCTGTACGAGAGCTGGTCGGTGCCGTTCGCGGTGATGCTGGTGGTGCCGCTGGGGGTGCTGGGCGCGATCCTGGCGGCGACCGGGCGCGGGCTGTCGAACGACGTGTATTTCCAGGTCGGCCTGCTGGCGACCATCGGCCTGTCGGCGAAGAACGCGATCCTGATCGTGGAGTTCGCCAAGGCGCAGATGGAGAAGGAGGGCAAGGATCTGATCGCGGCGACGCTGGAGGCCGTGCGCATGCGGCTGCGGCCCATCCTGATGACCTCGCTGGCATTCGGCCTTGGCGTGTTGCCGCTGGCGATCGCCAAAGGCGCGGGCGCCGGCAGCCAGAATGCGATCGGCACCGGCGTGCTCGGGGGCACCATCGCAGCGACCGTGCTGGGCATCTTCTTCATTCCGTTGTTCTACGTCGTGATCAAGCGAATTTTCAAGAGCAAGCCGCAGGACGAAGCGTCCGGCGTGACCGTGCAGGAGACCAAGTGATGACCGAACTCCGTACATTGGTCGTCGCCGTGGCCGCCGCCTTCATGGGCGCGTGTTCGCTGATCCCCGCCTATGAGCGTCCCGCCGCGCCGGTCCCGGCCGCGTTCCCGGATGCGCCGGCGGGCACCGCGAGCGCAAGCGAGGCGCCGGCGTGGCGCGACTATTTCGCCGACCCCCGCCTGCGCGAGCTCGTTGAGCTCGCGCTCGCGAACAATCGCGACCTGCGCATCGCCGCACTCAACATCGAGCGCGCGCGGGCGCAATACGGCATACAGCGCGCGGACCTGTTCCCGTCGATCTCGGCGAATGGCGGGCAGACCGCGCAGCGCCTGCCGGCCGACCTGAGCAGGACCGGCGAAGCGGGCACGTCGCGTCAATACAGCGCGACAGTGGGCTTCTCGGCCTACGAGCTGGATTTCTTCGGCCGCATCCGCAGTCTCAACGAGCAGGCACTGGAGCAGTACCTCGGCACGGAAGAGGCCCGACGCAGCGCGCAGATCAGTCTCGTCGCCGAGGTCGCGAACGCGTGGCTGCGGCTCGCGGCGGATCGCGAACGGCAGACCTTGGCGAACAACACGCTCGCGACGCGGCAGAAGTCCTATGAGCTGACGAAGCGCAGCTTCGACGTGGGGGCGACCTCGGCGCTGGATCTGCGCCAGGCGCAGACGCTGCTCGAAGGGGCGCGTGCCGATGCGGCCCGCTACGCCGCGCTCGTCGCGCAGGACCGCAATGCGCTGGCTCTGGTCGTCGGTACGGACGTTCCGTCCGCGTTGCTGCCGCAGGCGTTCGCGGAGTCGATCACGGCGGTGGCCGAGCTGCCGGCGGGCGTGCCCTCGGAGGTACTGACGCGCCGTCCGGACATCCTGCAGACGGAGCGCCAGCTGCGTGCGGCGAACGCCAGCATCGGCGCGGCGCGCGCCGCCTTCTTCCCGCGCATCACGCTGACCGCCGCGGCGGGCACGGCGAGCAGCACGCTCGACGGGCTGTTCGAGGCGGGGTCGGGGACGTGGAGTTTCGTGCCGCAGATCTCGCTGCCGATCTTCGAGGCGGGACGGCTCACGGCGAACCTCGAGGTGACGAAGGTGCAGCGCGAGATCGCGGTGGCGCAGTACGAGAAGGCGATCCAGTCGGCGTTCCGCGAAGTCGCCGATGCGCTGGCCGACCGCGCGACGCTGGCCGAGCAGCTCGACGCGCGGCGCAGGCTGGTGGAGGCGACCGAGGCGAGCTTCAAGCTGTCCGAGGCGCGCTACAAGGCGGGCGTCGACAGTTATTTCGGGCTGCTGGATGCGCAGCGCAGCCTGTACGCGGCGGAGCTGGACCTGATCGCGGTGCGCCAGTCCGATGCCGCCAATCGCATCGCGCTGTACAAGGCGCTGGGCGGGGGCTGGCAGTAGGCGGGACGCGCGGAGAAGGCGCGCAAACGACAAAACGGCGGACGAGAGGATCGTCCGCCGTTCTAATTTCGTCCTGCGCGGACGGGGGAAGGGTTCCCCGTCCGTGTTCCCCGCTCAGCCTCCGGCGATGATCGGCACGAAGGCAACCCGATCACCGTGGTGCAGGGCAGTGTCGCGCTCGCCTGCCAGCACCATGTGACCGTTGACCGCGATGTTCCACGAGTGGTCGTCGAGCGCCTCGCGGGCTTCGGGCAGGCGGCGGGCCAGTGCGTCGCGCAGCGCGACGACGTTGGCGACCGGTTCGTCGATCACGATCGTCTTTTCCGGGGCGCCGGGCAGCACCTGCGGCAGCTCCACCCTCACCGCGAAGCCGGTGGTCGCGCTCGCCAACCGTTCGTGCCAGTCCGCCTTGGGCACGCCTTCGGCATTGAGGCCGGTGACTTCATAGAAGCGCGCCTTCATCGCCTCGAATTCCTTGCGATCGACCTTCTCGCCCTTGAAGGGGCCGACCTCGATCTCTTCCTCGAACCAGCGCTTCGGCAGGGTGTCGTCCTTGGCGCGCAGGCCGAGGCGGAAGTTGATCAGGCGCTCCAGGCCGGTGATGTTGCGGCCGATCTCGTTGAGCTGCTCGCCGGTGAATTCGTGCGCGGTGGCGGTCGTCAGCTGGGTCGCGAAGTCGCCGCAGTCGGGGGTGGTCGGGGAGTTGAACAGCTTGGTGTTGAAACGGCACATGCCCACCGAGTCGCCGACGGCGAAGGTGTTCTCGCAGCGGCGCACCGCGAATTCCTTGCCGTCGTAGCGGTTCGGCTCGGCGGCGACGGTGCCGCCGTAGAGTTCGGTCTTGAACGGGGCGTCGTCGTTGATGCGGGCGTTGATCTCCAGCGTGACGCGGTTCCTGAGGTGGTCCATGCCGCGCGTGGCGACTGACAGGCCCAGCGCGAAGGCCTTGAGGATGCGGGCGTCGTGCGGGTCCGACTGGAACAGGCCCTTCACCGCCATGCGGTAGTCGAGGGCTGCGGCCGGGTACTTGCCGCGCTCGACTGCGCGGGTGGAGTCGGCGATGGTGTCGCCGAAGCCTTCGCGCTTCGCGGTCATGAACAGCAGTTTCTCGACCGTCTCGTAGTTGCCCCAGGACAGGTCCAGCCCGCCGGTGTGGCTCGCGTCGATGATGCCGCGCTGCCACAGCTCCATCGCCCATGCGATCGCGCTGCCGGTCGAGGCCGAATCGAGGCCGAGGTCGTTGAGGATGTTGTTGAGGCGCAGGATGTGCTCCGGCTCCTTCAGGCCGATCATCGGGCCGAACTTGCCCACGGTGACGTACTCGGGACCGTCGCCCTTGTCGTACTGGTCGAACTTGCCGTCACCATGGATGCCGTTGTAGGTGCGCTGCTTGCCGTGCTCGACGTCGGCCTGGGCCTTGTCGTAGCTGGCGTTGCCCTTCAGGCCCTTGAGCGCGGCCGAGCCCCAGCCGCCCTTGCCCTCGGGGGTCATGTCGTTGAGGTTGCGGCAATGCACCGGGCACTTGAAGCAGCCGTCCATGCCGGGGCGGTAGGGGTCGAAGTTGTCCGCGTCGAGCGTCGGGTGCCAATCCGTCTTCTGGTTGTTCAGCGTACCGAGCGCGCCCAGCACGCGCGAGGGCTTGTACAGGAAGGGCGTGCCGACCTGCTTGAGGGCGTTCTTGATCACCGAGGTCGAGGTGATCTTCTTGCCGATCACCTTGTTGTGCGCTTTGAGCTCGGCCACTTTCGGCGCTTCGTCCGGCTTGCCGTGCACCATGATGGCCTTCAAGCGCAGCGAACCCATCTTCGCGCCGCCGCCGCCACGCGCCCAGATCGCCTTGATGCCGCCCATGATGCCGCTGCACAGCGCGAGGTTCTCCCCCGCGGTGGTGATGCGGGCGAGGGCCATGTCCTTGCGCTCGGTGCATTCGAAGTCGCGTTCGATCGCGCCGGGCAGGTCGAGGTTGTCGAGGCCGACATAGGGTGTCGCGTCGATGAACTGCACTTCCTCATGCGCGATGCGCAGCAACGTCCATTGCGGGGCCAGGCCGTACAGCACGATGTGGTCGTAGCCGTGGCGTTTGACGAAGGACGGGAAGTAGTCGCCGCCATTTGTGTCGAGGATCGCGTCGCTCTCGGGCGAGCGGCTGGTGAAATTGCCGCGGGTGGCGGCCGGCATGTCGCCGGTGAGGGTGCCGGCGCCGAAGATCAGGGGGATCTCGGGGTCGAGGGCTTCGCGGCCGTCCTGCAGCAGGTTGTACAACAGGTACATATTGGCGCCGCGTCCGCCGAGGTAGGTGCGCAGCACTTCGAGCGGCAGGTACTTGCGCTGCGTTTCGCGCTTTTCGAGGTCGACGAACAGCACGGCACCCTGAGTATCGTACTGCGGCGTGTCGTGCAGGCGTGCACACAGTTGTTCGACCTTGTCCCTGATCCCCATAACTGTCTCCTGTTTTCCTGTTGGCTGGATGTAGTGTGGCTGTAAAACAGTTTGAAGTCAAACAAAAAGGGGGCGATTTCTTCGCAGGAGAATGCAGCGTACGCCGGATCGCGGGGCGCGACGGACGGGGATCTGTGGTGGATTCGGAGCGGTTGCGAGGCGTGGTGCAGGATGCGCTTCGGCCGGGGTCGGGAAATTGCCGCGTGCGGAATTTTAGTGCACTGCAAGATAATTTGACATCCATCAAAACAGGTGGAGAAAGTTCCCCCGGCGTATTGTGGGCCTGTCGCCACGGACCTATTGTGCGCAACAACCAGTTGCCGACAGACGCAGCAGGAGGAGGAGACAAATGAGCACACGTATCGGGAAGGCAAGAAGGATTTTCGGGGTTCTCGCTGGCGGGCTGCTGGCGGCGGTGTGTGGCGTGGCCGGCGCGCAGGAGGTGACGCTGAAGGTCGCGCATTTCCTGCCGCCGGGCTCGACGGCGCACGCGAAGTTCATCACGCCGTGGTGCGACAAGATCAACAAGGAATCCGCGGGGCGCTTGAAATGCCAGATCTACCCGGCGATGCAGCTCGGCGGCACGCCGCCGCAGCTGATCGACCAGGTGCGCGACGGTGTCGCCGACATCGTGTGGACCCTGCCCGGCTATAGCGCGGGGCGCTTCCCGGCCGTCGAGGTGTTCGAGCTGCCTTTCATGATCAACAAGGCGGAGGCGTCGAGCCGCGCGCTGTGGGAGTACGTGCACGAGAACAAGCTCGACCAGAGCGAGTTCAAGGACGTGCATCCGATCCTGTTCCATGTGCATGACGCGGGGCAGTTGCATCTGGTGAAGGGGCCGATCACGAAGCAGGCGAACTTCCGCGGACTGAAGCTGCGGGCGCCGACGCGCCAGACCAACAAGTTCCTTGCCGCCTTGGGTGCGACACCGGTCGGCATGCCCGTGCCGCAGGTGTCGGAGGCGCTGTCAAAGGGGGTGATCGACGGCGCGATGCTGCCGTGGGAAGTGGTGCCGGCGGTGAAGGCGCAGGAGCTCGTGAAGTACCACAGCGAGGGCGATGCGAAGGCCCGCGCGCTGTACACGACGGCCTTCATCTTTGCGATGAACAAGGCGAAGTACCAGTCGCTGCCTGCGGACCTGAAGGCGGTGATCGATGCCAACGGCGGTGCCGAGGCGTCGGCCTGGGTCGGCAAGGTGTGGGACGAGTCGGCGGCCAACGCGCGCAAGCTCGCCTCCGACCGTGGCAACCAGTTCAACGTCGTCCCGGCAGTCGAGCTCCAGGCATGGGAAAAGGCGGGGCAAGTGGTGTACGACTCGTGGGTCTCGGAGGTTTCGGGCAAGGGCTACGACGGCAAGGCGCTGCTGAAGAGCGCGCAGACGCTGGTCGGGAAATACGACCCGCTCTGAGTGCCGAGCAGGGCGGATGCGCCTGCGGGCGTCATCCGCCGCACGCACGTTTCCGGGCGTCGTTCGACGGCAGCCGATCCGGGCTGCCGTCCGGCGCCCCATCTCACGGGAGTGCCCGCACATGTCGGAACCCATCGCAACAC
This sequence comes from Aromatoleum evansii, assembly GCF_045689615.1. Lineage (NCBI taxonomy): Bacteria > Pseudomonadati > Pseudomonadota > Betaproteobacteria > Rhodocyclales > Rhodocyclaceae > Aromatoleum > Aromatoleum evansii. Next base: position 3,862,591 of record NZ_CP141259.1, on the reverse strand, counting down.
CGATTTGCGCGCCGCCGGATCCGGTCGGGCGCGCCTTGTTCTTCCTGTCGCGGGCGTTCGCGGGCGCGGGTGGCCTGGTCCTGCTGTCGGTGGCGGTGATGTCCGTCGCCAGCATCGGCAGCCGGGTGTTCGTGGGCACGGCCCTGCTGGGTGACTTCGAGCTCGTCCAGATCGGCTCGGCGATCGCGGTCACAGCCTTCCTGCCGTGGGGGCAGATGCGCGGCAGCCATGTGCTGGTCGACTTCTTCACCACCGGCGTGTCGCCGCGCTGGCGCGCACGCCTGGACGGTGTCGGGGCGCTGCTGCTGGCCGCCTGTGCGGGACTCGTCGCCTGGCGCATGGCGATCGGCACCGTCGGGCTGAAGGACAGCGGCGAGACCTCGATGCTGCTCGGCGTGCCGATCTGGTACGCCTACGCCTGCATGACCCCGTCCTTCCTGCTGCTGGCGGCGACGGCCCTCTATACGGCGCGCTCGAAATTCCGGGGAGAAGGCGCATGAGCGGCATCGCGATCGGCGGAATCTTCTTCGGCATCCTGATAGTGCTTCTGGCGCTGCGCGTGCCCATCGCGATCTCGATGCTGCTCACCGGCATGGCCGGCTACGTCACGCTGGCGGGATGGGATCCGCTGCTGAGTTACCTCAAGACCGCGGCCTACGGGCGCTACTCGATCTACGACCTGTCCGTGGTGCCGCTCTTCCTGCTGATGGGCGGTTTCGCGTCGCGCGGCGGCTTGTCGAAGGCCTTGTTCGGCGCGGCCGAGTCGCTGATCGGCCATTACCGCGGCGGCGTCGCGATGGCGGCGGTCGGCGCGTGCGCGGGCTTCGGTGCGATCTGCGGCTCCTCGCTCGCGACGGCGGCGACGATGGGGCAGGTGGCGCTGCCGGAGCTGCGGCGACTGAACTATTCGCCCGCGCTGTCCACGGCGGCGCTGGCGGCCGGCGGGACGCTGGGCATCCTGATTCCGCCGTCGGTGGTGCTGGTGATCTATGCGATCCTCACCGAGCAGAACATTTCCAAGCTCTTCGCCGCCGCCTTCCTGCCGGGCATCCTCGCCGCGATCGGCTATATGCTCGTGATCGCGCTGTACTGCCGCGCCGTGCCCGATGCCGGCCCTGCGGGCGAGCGCAAGCCGTGGAGCGTCCGCCTCCGGGCACTGATCGACGTCTGGCCGGTGCTGGCGATCTTCGTCGTCGTGATCGGCGGCATCTACGGCGGCTTCTTCACGCCGACCGAGGCGGCCTCGGTCGGGACGATCGCCGCAGGCATCCTCGCCGTGGCGAAGGGAATGCGCTTCGCCGGGCTGATGGAGGCCCTCTACGGCGCCGCCGAGGCGACGGCGATGATCTTCCTGATCCTGCTCGGCGCGGACGTGCTCAACGTCTTCCTCGCCCTCACGCAGATGCCGGCCGAGCTCGCCGCGTGGGTCGCCCAGTCGGGCCTGCCGCCGCTGGTGGTGCTGTTCGCGATCATCACGATCTACGTCTTCCTCGGCTGCGTGATGGACAGCCTGTCGATGATCCTGCTGACCATCCCGATCTTCTTCCCGATGATCATGGGCCTGGATTTCTGGGGCCTCGACCAGACGGACAAGGCGATCTGGTTCGGCATCCTCGCGCTGATGGTGGTCGAGGTGGGCCTGATCACGCCGCCGGTTGGGATGAACGTCTACATCATCAACAGCCTCGCGAAGAACGTCTCGATGGCGACGACCTTCCGCGGCATCGTGCCCTTCCTGGCGTCCGATGCCCTGCGCGTGGTGTTGCTGGTGTTCTTCCCTCCGATTTCGCTGTTCCTGGTCCAGTACACCGGTTGAATCCGCGGACGCGCGCTGCCGCGTCCGCCTTGAATGGAGAGATGCGAATGAATGCTGCTGAGATCCTGCTGTCGGTCGGCGCCGATGGCGCAATAGCCATCGAATGCGACGAGCGGCGGGTGAGCTACGCCGAGCTGCGGGAGCGTGTGCGGCGCGCGGCCGGAGCCTGGCAGGCGCTGGGGCTCGCTCCCGGCGAGCGCGTCGTCGTGTTCGCGCCCGACAGCGATGACTGGGTCGAGGTCTACCTCGGCGCGATCTGGGCCGGCGGTGTCGCCATCGGCGTCAATCCGCGGCTGTCGATGGCGGAGCTCACGCCCATCCTGAAGGAATGCGAGGCACGCTTCGTGTGGTGCGAGCCGGCGCAGGCGGACGACCTGCAGGGTCTGGTCGCGACCCTTCCCGGTGCACCCGCGATGGTCGGCAGCGGCGTCGCCGACCGGGACTGGACGCAGGCGCTCGCACGTGCCGAAGAGGTCGAGCCCCTGCAACTCGACGCCGAGGCGCCCGCCCTGTGGATCGGCACCTCCGGCACGACCGGCACGCCCAAGGGGGTGATCCACGTCCAGCGCGTCGTCGACAACGCCCACTCCTTCGCCTGTAAGCTCGCCGGTCTGACATCTGCGGACCGGCTGTATGCAAGCTCCAAGCTGTTTTTCGCCTACGCGCTCGGCAACAGCCTGTTCGCGGGCCTGCGTGCCGGCGCCACCGTGATCCTCGACCGCGACTGGCCGACGGCCGAGCGCGTCGAGGAGATGGTCGCGAAGCATCGCCCGACGCTGCTCTTCAGCGTCCCGACGCTGTACAACAAGATGCTGCAGACGGGTGTGGCGGCACGGCTCGCGGATCGCGGCATCCGCCATTTCGTGTCGGCCGGCGAGGCGCTGCCGCTTGCGATACGCCAGGGCTGGCGCGAGCAGACCGGATGCGGCCTGATCAGCGGCTACGGCACCTCCGAGACGCTGTGCCTGATGCTCTACAGCGACGACGACTCCGGCTTGATGCGCCCGACGCCGCTGACCGAGGTGCGCTTCAATCCCGACATCGATGCGGATCTGCCGCAGCGCATCTGGGTGCGTCACACCACGGTCGCCGTTGGTTACTGGAAGCGCCCCGAGGCGCAGGTGGATTTCGACAACGGCTGGTTCTCGCCCGGCGACATGTTCCTGCGCCACGCAGATGGCCGTCTCGAATACGCGGGTCGCAACGACGACATGCTGAAGATCGCCGGCCAGTGGGTCAGCACGCTGTGGGTCGAGCAGGCGCTGGCGGCGCATTGCGGCGACGCCCTGCAGCAGATCGCGGCAGTCGGCGTCGATTCGGCGGACGGCCTGACGGCACTGGCGGTGCTGGTCGTGGCCGCGCCGGGACGCTGGGCCGAGGCACGCCAGCGGTTGGAGGACGGCATTGGCGCACTGCCGGGCCATCGACGTCCGCGCTGGGTACACTGGGTTGATGCGCTGCCGCTGACGCCGACCGGCAAGCTGCAGCGCGGCCGGCTGCGCGCGCTGCACGAGCGTCACGCCGCTGCCGCCGCCTGACGACCTCCATTGGGTGGCCTGGTTGCGGGCCGCCCACTGAAGCATAGAAGGCTGTCGCGGGAAGGCCACCCAGCAGCTGCCAAACCATTCGACCACCGAGGAGACAACATTGTCCAGTAAAGACGCCGTCGACGTTCAGTCCTTCATCGATCATCAGCCCTTCTCGGGCTTCCAGTGGCTCGTCTTCATCCTGTGCTTCCTGATCGTGCTGCTCGACGGTTTCGACACCGCGGCGATCGGCTACATCGCGCCGTCGCTTATCCAGGAGTGGGGCGTCACCAAACCGGACCTGGCGCCGGTGTTGAGCGCCGCGCTGTTCGGGCTTGCAGGCGGGGCGCTGATGTCCGGCCCGCTGGCCGACCGCCTGGGGCGCAGGTTGGTGCTCAATGTGGCCGTGCTGGTGTTCGCACTCGCGAGCCTAGTGTCCGCATTCGCCTCCGATCTGCAGAGCCTCACCGTCCTGCGCTTCCTCACCGGGATCGGCCTCGGCGCGGCGATGCCCAACGCGGTGACGCTGATCAGCGAATTCTCCCCGACGAAACGGCGCGCGCTGATCACCACGGCGATGTTCTCCGGCTTTCCCCTCGGTGCGGCGTTCGGCGGCTTCCTCGCGGCGTGGATGATCCCGCATTTCGGCTGGCGCAGCGTGCTGGTGCTCGGCGGGGTCGCTCCCATCCTGTTGCTCGCGGCGATGCTGGTGTGGCTGCCGGAGTCGGTGCGTTACATGGTGGCGAAGGGCGTGTCGACCGAGCGGATCCGTTCCGTGCTCGGCCGCATCTCCGCCGCCGCTGCCGGCGCCAGCGCATTCAGGCTCACGGAGACGGTCGCCGTGGCGCACGGCAAGAGCGGCCTGGGCGTCGTGCTGTCGCGCTCCCGCATCGTGGGGTCGGTGATGCTGTGGTTCGCCTATTTCATGGGGCTGGTGATCTTCTACGCGCTGATCAACTGGATGCCCATCCTGTTCAAGGAAGCCGGCCTCGATCCGAAGACGGCCACGCTGATCTCCGCGCTGTTCCCGCTCGGCGGCTGCGCGGCAGTGTTCGTCGGCTGGCTGATGGACCGCTTCAACGGCAACCGCATCGTCGCCATCGCCTACGCACTCACCGCGGTCTCGGTGTATTCGATCGGGCAGGTGGTCGGCAATGTCGGGGCGCTGGTGGTGGTGGTGTTCCTCGCGGGCACCATGATGAACGCCGCCCAGGTGTCGATGCCGGCGCTCGCAACCACCTTCTATCCGACCCAGGGCCGCGCCACCGGCGTTGCCTGGATGCTGGGGATCGGCCGCTTCGGCGGCATTGCCGGCTCCTTCCTCGTGGCCGAGCTCGCACGCCGGAAACTCGGGTTCAGCGAGGTGTTCATGGTCGTCGCCATCCCCGGCCTGCTGGCCACGGCGGCGCTCATCCTCAAGCAGTTCTTCCATCCCGAGACGGCCGCCGAGCAAGGCGAGACGCCGGAAGGCGGCGCACTGTACCTCAAGGAACAAGTGCAGGGCGCCCACTGAGCCCATTTTGCTTGCCGCCTCGATAACCGGGCTATGATCCGACCTGAGTCGTGAGAACCGGGACAAGATGCGCGCCGATCAGCTGGATTTCTACTCCCTGGTGGAGTTCTCGCCCGACAGCGGGGCGATACAGTTCAGCGGCCGGCGCGCGATCCTGCTGCACACCGACGCGATGGGGGCGCTGCGCAAGGAGCTGGTCGAGACGCTCGGCGCCGACATCGCGAAGGTCATCCTGACCCGCTACGGCTTCAGTTGCGGCTTCGAGGACGCGGGCCTGCTGCCCGGCTTCATGCACCCCGACACGCTGGAGGAGTTCGTCCGCGGCGGGCCGCGGGTGCATATGTTCTCGGGCATCGCCGAGGTCGAGACGCATAGCGTCGAGGTGGACCGCGAGCAAGGGCATTACCGCATGAGCGGCAACTGGCGCCGCTCGTACGAAGCCGAACAGCACCTCCGTCTCTTCGGGCGCTCCGACGAGGCCGTGTGCTGGACGCTGGCCGGCTACGCGTCGGGCTTCGCGTCCTACGTGTTCCAGACCGACATGATCTGCGTCGAGCACGAATGCGAAGGGCGCGGCGACGAGCACTGCTCGTGGACGCTGATGAACGCCGCGGACTGCGCGCCGGAATTCGAAGGCCTGCGCAAGTACTTCCAGCCCCTCAACATCAAGGACCGCATCAACGTCCTCGAAGGCAAGGTGTACGAGCGCACGCGCGAGCTGGAAGCGTCGGAACAGCGCTACCGCAACCTCATCGAGGACCTGCCCGAGATGGTGTTCGCGCTGCACGTCTCGGGCCGCATGCTGCAGCTCAACAAGGCCGGGCGGACGCGGCTGGGCATCACGCCGGAGCAGCTGCCCAACATGCGCCTGCGCGACCTCGTCCTGCCCGAATACCACGTGGCGGCGTCCAACTTCCTCAAGAGCATCGCCAACGCGCGCGCGGCTACGCGGCTCGACGTCGTCATGCGCGACGCCGCCGGGCTGCCGGTGCCGATGCGCCTGCAGGTCGAGCCGGTGTTCAAGGACGACAAGATCGTCGGCTACAGCGGACTCGCCATCGACATCACCGCGCAGCAGGAGCGCGAGCGCAAGCTCACCGAGTACGCCGCGCGCCTCGAGAACCGCGAGCAGCAGATCCAGGACATCATCAACGACGCGGTGTATGTCCTCGATCTCGACGGGCGCTTCAGCTTCGTCAACGCACGCATGGCCGAGCTGCTGGGCGTGCCTGCGGATCGCGCGATCGGCCGCAGTTGCGCGGAGCTGATGCTGCACTCCTCGGCATTGCGCGTCGAGCGCGACTTCCGGCGGCGTCTGTCGGGGGAGGGCGGGCCGCCGTTCGAGATCATGCTCGCACCGGGCGGCGCCCCGAACCGTCTGCTGGAAGTCAGCTCGGCCGTGCTGTCGACGGACGAGCGCCCCGAAGGCGTCATCGGCGTCGCCCGCGACATCACCGCCCGGCGCGAGATGGAACGCCAGCTCGCGCAGGCCAACCGGCTCAGCGCGCTCGGGCAGTTCGCGTCGGGCATCGCGCACGAGATCAACAACCCCCTCGGCCTCGTCTCCGGCTTCGCCGAGGAGCTGCAGGCGCTGATGGAGTCCATCCCCGGGGCGCAGTCGAACCCGGACTTCGACGTCCTGCGCCAGGGGCTCACCACCATCCAGGAACAGGCGCAGCGCTGCAAGGCCATCACCGACAACCTGCTGCTGTTCTCGCGCAAGCAGGCCGTGCCGCTGGAAATCGTCGATGTCGCGATGCTCGTGCGCGAGCGCCTGGAGTCATATCGAGAACTCGGCCTGACCCGCGGTCTCGACGTCGAACTGCGCACGGAAGGGCCGCTACCGCCGGTCGCGACCAACCCCACGCTGCTCGATCAGGTGCTGCGCAACCTCGTGAAGAACGCCCGCGACGCGATGGACGGGCGGGGCCGCGTCCTCGTCGCGCTGCGCCCGGCGAGCGGCGCCGTGGAACTCGACGTCCTCGACGAAGGCCCCGGTCTGCCCTCCGGCGTCATCGACCACGTCTTCGATCCCTTCTTCACCACCAAGGCGCCCGGGCGCGGCACGGGGCTGGGCCTATCGATCTGCTACGGAATCATGTCCGAACTTGGCGGGCGCATCGAATGCGGCAACCGTCCCGAAGGCGGCGCATGGTTCCGCATCCATCTGCCCGCCGACGAGGCGGGCGCCGACGGGGGCGCCGAGGCATGCATGCAATGAAAGGCCATGTACTGATCGTCGATGACGAAGCCCTGTACCGGCAACTGCTCACAAGTCGCCTCGGGCGAGCCGGCTACCGCCTGAGCGAGGCCGCCGACGGCGAAGCCGCGCTCGAATGCGCGCAGCACGGCGGCGTCGATCTCGCGCTCGTCGACATCAAGATGCCCGGCATCGACGGCATCGAAGTCCTCAAGCGCCTGAAACAGCTCGATCCCCTGGTCGAAGTCGTGATCCTCACCGGCCACGGCAACGTCGACAGCGCGATTGCTGCGATGAAGCTGGGCGCTTTCGACTACCTCTCCAAGCCGTACAAGCTCACCGAGCTCGACATCATCGTCGAGCGCGCGCTGGAAAAGCGCATGCTCGCGCGCCGCTGCGCAGCCCTCAGCGCCGAAGTCGCACACCTGCGCGGCGCTGACGACACCGCCGTGATCGGCGAGAGCGAAGTGTGGCGGCGCACCCTGGAGCTCGTGCGCCGCGCCGCGCCACTCGACCTGCCGGTACTCATCACCGGCGAGAGCGGCGCGGGCAAGGAGATCGTCGCCGGCCTGCTGCACCGCTGGAGCCCGCGGGCGCAGGAATCCTACGTCCCCCTGAACTGCGGCCTGCTCGACGACGACCTGGTCGAAAGCGAACTCTTCGGCCACAAGCGGGGCGCGTTCTCCGGCGCAAGCGCCGACAAGGAAGGGCTTTTCGACGTCGCGAGCGCCGGCACGCTCTTCCTCGACGAGATCGGCGAACTTCCTGCCGCCTGCCAAGCGAAGCTGCTGCGCGTGCTCGATTCGGGCGAGTTCCGGCAACTCGGCGCCACCGCGCTGCGACGCACCAACGCACGGGTCATCGCCGCGACCCACCGCGACCTCGACGCGCTGGTGGCCGAAGGCAAGTTCCGGCACGACCTGCTCTACCGGCTCAACGTCGTGCACATACCGGTGCCACCCCTGCGCGAGCGCACCGAGGACATCCCCCTGCTCGTCGACCACCTGATTCGCCGCAGCGCCCGCGGCGCGGCGCCTCCCCGGCTCGCGCCCGCTGCGCTTGCGCGCCTGTGTGCCTACAGCTGGCCCGGCAACGTGCGCGAACTGCGCAACGCCATCGAGCGACTCGTCGCCTTCAGCGATGGCCCGATCATCGACGAAGACAACGTATGCGCGATCCTGCGCCTGCCGCTCGAAAACCGCGCGCCGGAGCCGTCGCCCACGCGCATCTTCGGGGAAATCCTGCCGCTCGAACACATCGAGCGCGACTACGTCACCTGGGTGCTGGAGCAGCTCGGAGGCAACGTCAGCGCCGCCGCACAGGCGCTCGGCGTTTCGCGCTCCACCGTTTACCGCGTGTTGCGCTCGGCGGCGGTCGAATAGGAAAAGGGCAGGGCGCTCACTCCGCCGCGAGGTTGCGGCAGATCCGCTCGAGCAGCGCGATCGTCTGCGCGCGCTCCGCCTCGGTCATGCCGGCGAGCGCCTTTTCCCGCACGACGACCCCGGTCTGCGCGATGATCTCCAACTGCGGCCGCGCCGCCGCGGTCAGGTACAGCTGGTGCGCCCGCCGGTCAGCCGGATCCGGCCGCCGCTCCACCAGCCCCTCGTTCGCCAGCTGGTCGATCATCCGCACCAGCGTCATCGGCTGAATCTCCAGCCGCTCGGCAAGTGCCACCTGCCGGATCCCTTCGTTGCGCTCCAGGTGGATCAGCACGCGTGCCCGCGCGAGCGTCAGCGGGCTGTCCTGGAGCGTGGCGACGAAAGCGTGCCGCATCAGGCGGGCGGCGTCGGCAAGCAGGAGGGTGAAGCTGGTTTCGCTGAGGGTCACGGGAGCGGCGTCGAGATAATAAGCTCGGCTGATTATAAAACCGTGCAGAGGGCGCGTGAAGGGCGATCGACCTGCAAGGGCCGTGGCGCGGCGTGTCCGGTGTGCCTCCGCGTTCAGTGATCAAGGCGACAATCGAGAGCACCGTTTGCGCAGGGGAGTCAATGCTCGCTGGCTTAGCTCGCGGCCTCGAATGCAGGATGAAACTGAACATTGCCGCGAGCTGAGGAAGCACCGAGCGCGAGCGACAGGCAAAACTCCTGGGGCACACCATCAACCGTGAGCGCAGGATTGCTCTCAAACCCGAAATGCCTGTAGAACGCTGGGTCGCCTACGAGCACACACCCACTTGCTCCGATCTTCCGGAGTTCGGCGAGGCCCGCTTCCATCAGCGCATGCCCGATCCCTCGGCGCTGGTACTCCGGTTCCACCGAAATGGGGCCGAGCCCGTACCAGCCAACGGCGCCATCACTCACCCCTACTGGAGAGAGCGCGATATGCCCAAGGATGCGACCGCCGTCTTCGGCAACGAGCGAGACGGTCAGCGCGTCAGCGGCTCGCAGGGCACGGATGATGAACTGCTCCGTTTGATGGCTGTATGGATGAGAGAGAAAGGCTCGCCGAGTTAGCTGTTCAATTGAAGTCTCGTCGGCAGGTGTTTCAGAGCGGATAGTCAGAGTCATAGGAAAGGAGCGCTACCGTACCTTGGGCCAAGAATGGGCTGCATGTCGAGTCATTTGTGTTATTCCATTTGCTCAATAATTCAGTCCGCCCTGCGGCCTCCCGGAATACGGTTCCAGAGCCACCTTATGACGCGCAGGAAATAGTAGTCTGCCCTTATTTTTGTCTTTGCGTCCGGTCCTTCCCGTCAGTCACGAGGGGGATGCGGGCAAGCTCCGACAATGCACGAAAGTTATCACGATCTCCACGCATGGTGACAAGATGCGAACCTGCGGGGCCACGTAGATGCAGATCAAAGTAACTGATCTTCTTGAAGGCATTCGCCCGGGTGTATTCGCGAACATCGAAAAAGTATGGCGTACCGACCCTCGTTCTCAAGGAAATGCCGAGAACGTCTCGCGTCACCGTTCCGTCTCTGCGGATCGATAAAGTGGCTGGCAAATATACGAGGGCGAACATTGTGATCAGCAGTGCCAGGAAAACAGAAAATCCAAAAAATATCAGCAATGCTTTTTCAGCGCCTGGAATCGCGCCGAATCCTCCAGTCTTTCTCGTCATCAAATTCCATACGAACTCAAAGAGGTAGGCATAGAATGCGACTGAAAGTGGTGCGAATGCGAGGCATACAGTCCGCTCAGTGTGGCGGATCTCGCCGCCATTGAAATTTCGATTCCATTTCAAACTCATGATGGTGAGGTGGCCTTAACTGCTATGTGCTGCGTTGAATGGTCCGGTGCATTGTAGGGGTAGACGAATTATTGAACGTCATGGCTTTCCGCGCATTTCAGACACCCCGCAAGCTTCTCGTTCTTTCGTCCGATCATGTGGTAGAGGCCAAAAACAAGAAAGCCAGCGATCAACACAATAAATCTGGTTGCAGGTCCGCTTGATTCAAGAAAAATGAAGCAGATGAGTAACAATAATGGCACGCCAACCAGCGCCGCTCCAATCATGTCGGTAATGCAGTACCTATGCTTTACGGAGCTATGTAAGACGCCTCCGCACTTGGGGCACTTTTGATCAGCGACAGGTGGGATTTTTGCCATGCATATTGCCTAAAGTATGACATAACCGGCGCTGCGCGGCATCATCGCGCAGCGTCCGTGTTGTTGGATGGGTTAGCCGTTCGCCTCTTAGTCATTTGACCGACCCAAGCAAGCTCGTCACGTCAAGGCCGTCAAAGTCAGCAATGTCTCTCAGCTTTATAGGTTTTGAGAGGCTGAATTTCTTCCAGGTTTCTTTGAATTTCTCGTCTCCGCCTTCCTCTGCGTCTTGATTGACGTTTTCTTTTATCAACATCTTTTTCGTCATAAGGTTGATGCTGACCGATTTTTCAGTTATCGGCCCACGACTCTGATCGCTATCGAAACCAATTAGCTCGAAATCGGAATTCTGATACCGAAAGTTGTACGTCCAATAACCATACCTGCCATGCGCGTAGTGAACGAGTAGATTGCCTTTCTTTATAGAGACGTCGAGTTCAGGAGGAAAGTAAACGCCGCCATCTTCATTTTCAGATGAAAAACAGTCGCGATTTTCCAGCGCAAGCTCGTAACGATCATTATTTTTGAGTGCAATGATGATCCCTCTTCGGTTCCGATCCAATTCCCCGCGATACTCATCCTTGACGAAGCCGGCTTTATCCGTACCCTTGATAATTAGAACGTAATCCACTTGATTATCTTTGTTTAGGTCTCCCTGAATTTGCTGAAAAACAATATGTCCGACAGGGACAAACTCTGTAGGCGATTTTGCTGTTTTTGGTGTCACCTGTCCGAGGGCATTTGTTCCAACTCCTAGGAGAACGATAAATACAAGGTTTTTCATTCCATATCTCGATGGTTGGTAGAGATAAGACGGCTAACGTGGAATCTATGGACTCCCCCGATATTGCAAGACGATCTTGCGGATGTTCCGAACAAACCCAGCTGCAACAATCTATCCGGCCTACTGTGCAGCCCGTCGGCTGCGGCCCTGATGAATTTCGTGCCGCGCACGCCTCATTAGCTTAGCGGCCTGGTATCGGCCAACCACGTTATCAGGCTGGTGTGCGCGTCGGCTGGCGCCGTCATCCCATCAACACGTCTCGCTCGCAATACTCTGGCAGGAACCTCCTGGTTGAAATTTGTCTCTCGCTCATGCCGTCGCGGTCGCCGCTACACGGTAGTCGGTGCCGCGGGTGAGCATCGCCCAGATGATACGGGCATTTTTTGCGGCCAGCGCAACGGCCGCCACGTTGTTGCACGCGCGTGCCTTCAGGCGTTCCACCCACAGGCTCTTGCGGTCGGTTCGCGCCCCCGTCAGTCGCAGCGCCGAGCGGGCGCCGTGAATCAACAAGGTGCGCAGCACCACATCGCCGCGTTTGCTGATTCCGCCCAGCACGGTTTTGCCGCCGCTGGAATGCTGGCGCGGCGTGAGCCCCAGCCACGCGGCAAACTGCCGGCCGCTGGTAAAGGTGGTCGCCGGGCCGACGCTGGCCACGATGGCCGAGGCCGTTACCGGGCCCACGCCTTCGATTGCCATGAGCCGCCGCGCGGCTTCGCTCTGTTGCGCGAGGGTCGAGATCTTGCGGTCGTAGTCGAGGATGCGTTCGTCGAGGGTGCGCAAGCGGTCGTGCAGCTCGCCGAACGTTTCGCGTGCGAGTACCGGCAAGTTGCGCGCCCCGGCACCGATCTCGGCGAGCAGTTTGCGCGCACGAGCGATCCCGGCGCCGGCGACGATGCCGAATTCCCCGAGCAGGCCACGCACCTGATTGACCAGCGCGGTGCGCTCCGACACCGTCAGCGCCCGCGCCCGATGCACCGCGAGCACCGCCTGGGCTTCCTCGGACTTGACCGGCACGAAGCGCATGTTCGGCCGCCCGACCGCTTCGCAGATCGCTTCAGCGTCGGTGGCGTCGTTCTTGCCGCTCTTGCGGTACGGGATCACGAACTGCGCCGCCATCAGGCGTGCGTCATGGCCGAGCCTGATCAGTTCGCGCGCCCAGTAGTGCGAACCGGCGCACGCTTCGATGCCGATGAGGCAGGCGGGCCGGTTGGCAAAGAAACCGAGCACCCCGCCGCGCGCGAGCGTCTTGCGCAACACCGTCCTGCCATGCGCATCCACGCCATGGAGCTGAAAGACGGACTTGGCGATATCGAGACCGATGCGGGTAATCGTCATGGCACACCTCCTTCCTGCAGACCAGCAGCGGCTCACGCTGCGATACCGCCAGTTTCCCGAAGACGGGAGGGGGAGTCCATTTCATTAGCTTCAGCCGACGGCAAAAAGCAAAGCTTTTTGGCGGTCGGCTGCAAGCGCTTGTTAGGCAAAACGTTTCGCTCCATTGAAGGGATCGGCTATCAGAGTGTCCAATGCAGGCACCAAGTGCGATGGTATTTGGGCCATACCGGGCTGCTTGCTGGCGAGCCATTCGCGTAGGGCCCCGTGCTCAATGAGAACAGGAGAGTCGAAGTAAACACCATGGGCACCGGCTCCTGGAACGGCCGAGTTTTTGAATTTGAACTCGCCCTTCCATCGCCCACCGCCGGCGAGAGAGAATTTCTCTTGGGCTCTGTACATATAGCCGAGTGCGTAGGTTCGACCGCCATTTTCCGCGCGGACCTCAATAACGTACACGTCGCCGCCGCGGGCCGCGTGGGTGGCTTCAGGCTCCTTCGATGTGTACGAGTACGGCGTTTTCCGAACATCCTTCATGATGTCGGACAGGGGGCCGTGGTCGGAAACGATGTGCTTTACAGCATATGCTGGCAACTTGGCCTCCACTCTGTTCGCCTAAGGCCACAATGCGGCGGCGAAGCCGTCCGCCTTGACGTAATGTCTGGCACCGAAAGATCAGTAACTAGTTTCGCTAATATCCCAACCACCCCAACCCCATGCTGAAAGCGTTAAATGGATGTAGGTTGTTTTTTTATCACTAATTTCAGCCGCAATCTCTCGCGACGGCCTATTCTCAACGGTCTGAGTGCCAAATAGATGCCTCCCTGAAGGCAAATATGCCGTCAATATTTCGCCGCCACCAATTGATCCCAATTTGCGGCCATCAAAATAAACGTCAATCCGATAGGCATGCATCGGCCAGCTGTCGCGTTTGAATACGACCTTACCAGTCCCTTCTCGATATTCAGTGATATTCTTGTCTAGAATATTTGATTTGTCAGTTGCTATGGCGATTCTTTCGTCCGGTACTGATGCACATCCGACCAATCCGCCTAGCATTAACATTGCGACCAATGTGCGCATTATAGACTCCTCGTTGAATACAAAATTTGATATGGCGGGCGCAATAGGCACGAGTGCTTTGCGTGCGCTGGTTCAATCAATGCAGGCCATGAATAACTGCAAATGCCGTCATTTCTAGAACTGCCTAACGTGGAAATCACCGGACGGCAAAAGCGCAGCTTTTGACGGTCCGGTGCATTGCAGGGTTAGACATTAACTTCTTGGAGAGAAAGGACGCGCATCTTCCCGTTGCTTGAAATATTTTCTTCCGTGAGCATTGATCCGAATCGATCCATCCACTCGATTTGATTCTGTCTAATGCGATCTGAGCCGCCTTTTACCTCACAGAAGAACCAATCCTTCGTCACTGGCTGAAAAACGAAAAGATCCGGCTGTCCAGACTCGTTTTCGCAAAGCCATTGAAACGTTTTGGGTGTAAGGATTTGCTGCAGCGTCTTACGCTTGTTGGGATGGCTCTTTGATGTGTATTTTTCAACGAGGCTTATATAGCCAGTTGCCTCGAACAACAAGACTGCACTGAGCCACTCAAAGAAATGGTAGCGTCGTTGATGCTCGGTGTTCAGAACACGCTCATCATCTTCGTCGAAAATCTGTGGATACCGCCGTCGCCAGTCTCTTACCAAAGTTCCGTCACGAAAGCGCTCTCGTTGATCTGTATGAAAAGAAAAGAGAAAGTCTGACTGCATTTTTTCGAGTGATGTCTAACGTTCAAAATCACCGGCCTGCGCGGCTCTTCGCGTAGGTCAGGTGCATTGCAGGGTTAGCCGTTGCGTGCTCATACACCGAACTGAAGATCAGAGACTTTGAAGCCTCCGAGATACGGTAAAGGATTCAGCCATGCCCCCTCGACATTGCTGGTGGCAACGGTCAAAAGGACAAACAGGGAAAGCAGACTTCCCCGTTCAGAATTTGCAATTGCCCACCGGATTTCAGGATGTGTCTTTCGAGCCTCGGGCCGAACAAACCCGTATGGAGCATTGTCGTAGTTGAGAAAACCCTTACCGAGCACGAAGACGCCCTCAAGGGCCGGGCTTGCGATCGCAGAACGATCACCTTCCGCAGGCATTGCTGGCTCCACAATTCCTCCGACCTGATAGACCTCTTTGACCCAAGTATGAACAGTCTCCATCTTTGCAGGGCCATCGTACGCGACAACAAAGGAAAGGATACTTGGTGGAATATATCCGCTTGAAAAGCTCTTGATCTCATGCTTCTGGAGCGCCTTCGCGTTCCGGGCTGCGCCAACCGCCTGCGCGACCCCCGCCTTATCAAGAGTCGACTTAACTTCGATTGTCGCTACGACCGACTCGGCGAGAAAACCGCTTATGCCGCCGCCGAAATCAAGGCGCGGATAGTTTCGCTTGTATATGACAATATCGAATTGATTGCGCTTCCCACCGGGTTGGGATTGAGAGTCGATGATCTCGCCACTGCCGATAGCGACTGTGGAATTCAAATGCGATTCGAGAAATTCGCGAATAAAGGCTTCGCGCGGCGTCCCCTTGTGTAGAGAATGGCCAGAATTGGCAGGTATTTTCGAGATTGCGAGAAGGTGATCCTCGACGGCATTGATGTGAGCGATGAGCATCAGTGTTCTCTTGAAGAGGGCTAACGACGGTGTAGAAAAACCCGATTTCCGGGCAAGCGATCGATGTCGGCGATAGCCGACGATGACTTGTTCGTCATGTTGCGGTCCGGGTCAGCCTGATTCCGTCATACGATCGGTTTCCGTCGTTCGCACGCTGTCGCCCTGTATGTGGAGCGGCATGCTGCCGTGGCGTGCCGCCCTCATTGCGCATACCCGTGGTGCGCCAGCTTCTCGATGTTGTGCACGAGGCAGTAGAGCTTCCATTGCCCGTCGACCTTGCATCGGCCGCGCAAGGTGAAGCGATGGAGGCGCTTGTTGTTTCTCAGATTGCCGAAGACCGGCTCGACGGTGGCAAAGCGCGCGGTGATCATGCGCTTACCCGTGTCGGTGTCGATCCGCCGTTTCATCCGCTCGGTGTGACTCTCTTCGCAGGCGCGCTTGCCCTGGAAGAAGGCGACCTGGCGCGTCTTGGTCTTGGCGGGAGTGCGCAGGCACTGGTCGCGCAGCGCGCACGGCACGCAGTCGCGTTCGGCGCCGCGAAATTTCATCGCCGCGTAGCCGTTGAAGGTGCAGTTCGAGCCGTTCGAGTACAGTTTCTTGCCCGCCGGGCAGAGGCAGTGAGAGCGGTCGTCGGCCAGCGTGAAATCGGCAGGCCGGAAGCAGCGCGTCTTCCCGTCCACCTTCCGTTTGTCCCACAGCGGATCGGGCTTCGCCTTGTGACGCGCTTGCCCGGTATAACGGGCGTCTCGGCTGCGGTAATCGTTGTCGCAGATGTAGGCGTCGATCCCGCTGTCGGCCAGCGCCTTCAGGTTCGCTTCCGAGTGGTAGCCCGCGTCGGCACAGATCGTCGTCTCGGGCGTGCGGAACGGCCCGGTCGCCTCGACCACTGGCAGGAGCAGTTCCTGCTCGGAGCCCGTGCCGTGCGCCTGGGCGTCGACGACGATCTGGCTCTTCGCATCGACTGCGGCCACCCCGGTGTAGCCCTGGATCACGCCTTTGCCGGTCGCCATCTTGGCCGACTCATTGTCGGTGCGATTGCTCAGCCGCGGTTTGCCTTTGGCGCTGCGCCGCTCGTCGGGATGTGCGTCCAGCCAGGCGCGGATCTTCGCCGCCTCGGTGTTGAGGCGCGCGACGGTGCGTGCGGCGCGCGCGGCCTCGGGGTCTTCGCCGTTCAAGTCGGCCGTGGCGTGGCTGACCATGATGCGCTTGACGGCCGTCTCCATCTTGTCGGCCTCGCGCAGGAAGTCCGCACGGGTACCGCTCCTGGCCTTGCTTGCGTTGGCCGGCAGCTTCACCCCATCGATGGCGAAGAGTTCGCGTCCGATCAATCCTTGCCGATCGCAAATCATCAGCACCCGGGCAAAGATCCGGGCCGCTTCGTCACCAAGCTCGGCGACGAAGCCGGCGATCGTCGTGAAGTGCGGTGCGCTGTCGCCCGAAACCGCCATGAACAGCACGTTGTCGCGGCAGGCTGCGGCGATGGCACGCGAACTCACCAACCCGCGCGAGTACCCGAGCAGCACGATTTTCAGCAGCACGGCCGGGGAGAACGCCGGCGCGCCCGTCGTCTCATTGCGGTAGCGCGCGTGTAGTCCGGAAAGATCGATCTCGTGGTCGACCAGATGACAGAGTGCGTGCTCGAAACTCCCCGCAATCACCTGCCGGTCGAAGTCCACCGGGATCATTTTGAGACCATAGTCGGGTGTCTTGAAGCGGGGCATCGCGGAACTCCGGGAGGCGTTGCCGAATTATACCGGAGGCATTGACGCGTGCGCTGCGAACGGGGTTTTTCTACAGCCTCAACGTCGGGCTTCAGCGGACGGCGAAATGCGCAGCATTTTGACGATCCGCTGCAAGCAATTGTTAGACTTGATCGTTCGATTTCTCTTTGTTAACAAGACGTTTGATAACCTGCTCGACTATCTTTGCTTCGGTTTCCGTAAACTGGGCTTCATCACCACTTCCGGTGGTAGCGACTTTTTGTTTCAGTTTGAATAGCCGATAGCCCCCATAGCCAAGCCCTGCCGCTCCGCCAATTGCAGCACCGCCGACGGCGACAGGTACCCAGATGGGAGTGGAAGAAATTATTCCGGCTGACATCAGCGCGCCAGTGACGCCAGTTGCCCCGACCGTTGTTCCAAATATTCCGGCACTACCGATAACGCTACCCGCAATACCGGAAAGATATAAGGCTCCTGCTCCAAGTGCGGTAGTGCCAGCAGCGAGGAGGCTTCCGATAGCTGCGGTACTCAAATACGTTCCCGCGACATACCCGGCTGCCGAGGTGACGATCATGCCGCCGGCAGCATGTGGAACGAGCGTGCCACCTGCAGCAAGCGCGGAGATTATCGGGATAAGTGGCAGTGACATATGTACTCCTCCGAGTCGTTCTTTGCGCCTAACGTTGGGTGCAAGCACCGGTTAGGTAGCACGCATTACGGGGCAACGCATTTGAACTGAAGCGTCGCACTACTGGTTCTGACGAACGGGATCGCGTCTTTGAGCTCAAGATTCATCGTTTCGACGCCCTTGTTCGTGCGCGCACAAAATTCGTTGGCTTCTGTATAGATGTCGGCGCGAACGCCTCCTGATGTTCCGAAAATGCCGGCAGCGCTCTGCTTGGAGATCATGTAGGTACCACGATCCGCAGGGACGACGCCGGTAGACGCACAGCCAGCCAAGGCGATAGAAAGCAGAAAGACGGTGAATCGCATCTGCGGCCCCAACGAATGATGTAGTCGACGAAGGGTAAATAGTGTCATACGGGTTTTGCCTAACGACGGTGTAGAAAAACCCGATTTCCGGGCAAGCGATCGATGTCGGCGATAGCCGACGATGACTTGTTCGTCATGTTGCGGTCCGGGTCAGCCTGATTCCGTCATACGATCGGTTTCCGTCGTTCGCACGCTGTCGCCCTGTATGTGGAGCGGCATGCTGCCGTGGCGTGCCGCCCTCATTGCGCATACCCGTGGTGCGCCAGCTTCTCGATGTTGTGCACGAGGCAGTAGAGCTTCCATTGCCCGTCGACCTTGCATCGGCCGCGCAAGGTGAAGCGATGGAGGCGCTTGTTGTTTCTCAGATTGCCGAAGACCGGCTCGACGGTGGCAAAGCGCGCGGTGATCATGCGCTTACCCGTGTCGGTGTCGATCCGCCGTTTCATCCGCTCGGTGTGACTCTCTTCGCAGGCGCGCTTGCCCTGGAAGAAGGCGACCTGGCGCGTCTTGGTCTTGGCGGGAGTGCGCAGGCACTGGTCGCGCAGCGCGCACGGCACGCAGTCGCGTTCGGCGCCGCGAAATTTCATCGCCGCGTAGCCGTTGAAGGTGCAGTTCGAGCCGTTCGAGTACAGTTTCTTGCCCGCCGGGCAGAGGCAGTGAGAGCGGTCGTCGGCCAGCGTGAAATCGGCAGGCCGGAAGCAGCGCGTCTTCCCGTCCACCTTCCGTTTGTCCCACAGCGGATCGGGCTTCGCCTTGTGACGCGCTTGCCCGGTATAACGGGCGTCTCGGCTGCGGTAATCGTTGTCGCAGATGTAGGCGTCGATCCCGCTGTCGGCCAGCGCCTTCAGGTTCGCTTCCGAGTGGTAGCCCGCGTCGGCACAGATCGTCGTCTCGGGCGTGCGGAACGGCCCGGTCGCCTCGACCACTGGCAGGAGCAGTTCCTGCTCGGAGCCCGTGCCGTGCGCCTGGGCGTCGACGACGATCTGGCTCTTCGCATCGACTGCGGCCACCCCGGTGTAGCCCTGGATCACGCCTTTGCCGGTCGCCATCTTGGCCGACTCATTGTCGGTGCGATTGCTCAGCCGCGGTTTGCCTTTGGCGCTGCGCCGCTCGTCGGGATGTGCGTCCAGCCAGGCGCGGATCTTCGCCGCCTCGGTGTTGAGGCGCGCGACGGTGCGTGCGGCGCGCGCGGCCTCGGGGTCTTCGCCGTTCAAGTCGGCCGTGGCGTGGCTGACCATGATGCGCTTGACGGCCGTCTCCATCTTGTCGGCCTCGCGCAGGAAGTCCGCACGGGTACCGCTCCTGGCCTTGCTTGCGTTGGCCGGCAGCTTCACCCCATCGATGGCGAAGAGTTCGCGTCCGATCAATCCTTGCCGATCGCAAATCATCAGCACCCGGGCAAAGATCCGGGCCGCTTCGTCACCAAGCTCGGCGACGAAGCCGGCGATCGTCGTGAAGTGCGGTGCGCTGTCGCCCGAAACCGCCATGAACAGCACGTTGTCGCGGCAGGCTGCGGCGATGGCACGCGAACTCACCAACCCGCGCGAGTACCCGAGCAGCACGATTTTCAGCAGCACGGCCGGGGAGAACGCCGGCGCGCCCGTCGTCTCATTGCGGTAGCGCGCGTGTAGTCCGGAAAGATCGATCTCGTGGTCGACCAGATGACAGAGTGCGTGCTCGAAACTCCCCGCAATCACCTGCCGGTCGAAGTCCACCGGGATCATTTTGAGACCATAGTCGGGTGTCTTGAAGCGGGGCATCGCGGAACTCCGGGAGGCGTTGCCGAATTATACCGGAGGCATTGACGCGTGCGCTGCGAACGGGGTTTTTCTACAGCCTCAACGTTTGAATTCACCGGCCTGCGCGGCCTTTCGCGCAGGTCCGGTGGAATGAGAGGTTAGCCATCATGAGGTTACAGAGAGGGATCCGATGCGCTCACGAATCAACTCACAACATGCGTCGATTGCCTCAACGATCTTCTTGTTGTTTTCTCGGCTCTTCTCCCAATACTCTTTATGCCAGCCGGACTCCTTGTATTGGTATTCAATTGACTCGGTATGGCAGAGGTTGAATATATCTACCAAGGATTCATAAACAGAATGAGCGTAGAAGGGCCTGTTCTGTTCCATGGCATCTCTGAAGGAAAAGAACGCCTCTCCAAATGCCTTGAGGCGTCTTTGCATCCGATCTTCTTCAGATTCATTCGGATCGACATGGTCCATGACCGGACGCAGGGAGAGAGTTCTTCCCCGAAGCTCTACAAGCAATGCCCAAATAGTCTGGTAGATCGCGAATTCCTTATCGAATTGAGCCTTGCTGACATGAATAGAACTATCCATGGCTGCTTTCAACTTAGTGTTGGTTTCGGCCAAATCGGCTTTGAATTTCTCCATGCGCAGATTGCCAAAGTAGGCGATAAGCCCAGTAACTACGGCTGAAGCGCCACCGAGTGTGCCAAGAACGATGGATAAGAGTTCCATGGTGAGTGTCGTTGATGGCTAACGACGGTGTAGAAAAACCCGATTTCCGGGCAAGCGATCGATGTCGGCGATAGCCGACGATGACTTGTTCGTCATGTTGCGGTCCGGGTCAGCCTGATTCCGTCATACGATCGGTTTCCGTCGTTCGCACGCTGTCGCCCTGTATGTGGAGCGGCATGCTGCCGTGGCGTGCCGCCCTCATTGCGCATACCCGTGGTGCGCCAGCTTCTCGATGTTGTGCACGAGGCAGTAGAGCTTCCATTGCCCGTCGACCTTGCATCGGCCGCGCAAGGTGAAGCGATGGAGGCGCTTGTTGTTTCTCAGATTGCCGAAGACCGGCTCGACGGTGGCAAAGCGCGCGGTGATCATGCGCTTACCCGTGTCGGTGTCGATCCGCCGTTTCATCCGCTCGGTGTGACTCTCTTCGCAGGCGCGCTTGCCCTGGAAGAAGGCGACCTGGCGCGTCTTGGTCTTGGCGGGAGTGCGCAGGCACTGGTCGCGCAGCGCGCACGGCACGCAGTCGCGTTCGGCGCCGCGAAATTTCATCGCCGCGTAGCCGTTGAAGGTGCAGTTCGAGCCGTTCGAGTACAGTTTCTTGCCCGCCGGGCAGAGGCAGTGAGAGCGGTCGTCGGCCAGCGTGAAATCGGCAGGCCGGAAGCAGCGCGTCTTCCCGTCCACCTTCCGTTTGTCCCACAGCGGATCGGGCTTCGCCTTGTGACGCGCTTGCCCGGTATAACGGGCGTCTCGGCTGCGGTAATCGTTGTCGCAGATGTAGGCGTCGATCCCGCTGTCGGCCAGCGCCTTCAGGTTCGCTTCCGAGTGGTAGCCCGCGTCGGCACAGATCGTCGTCTCGGGCGTGCGGAACGGCCCGGTCGCCTCGACCACTGGCAGGAGCAGTTCCTGCTCGGAGCCCGTGCCGTGCGCCTGGGCGTCGACGACGATCTGGCTCTTCGCATCGACTGCGGCCACCCCGGTGTAGCCCTGGATCACGCCTTTGCCGGTCGCCATCTTGGCCGACTCATTGTCGGTGCGATTGCTCAGCCGCGGTTTGCCTTTGGCGCTGCGCCGCTCGTCGGGATGTGCGTCCAGCCAGGCGCGGATCTTCGCCGCCTCGGTGTTGAGGCGCGCGACGGTGCGTGCGGCGCGCGCGGCCTCGGGGTCTTCGCCGTTCAAGTCGGCCGTGGCGTGGCTGACCATGATGCGCTTGACGGCCGTCTCCATCTTGTCGGCCTCGCGCAGGAAGTCCGCACGGGTACCGCTCCTGGCCTTGCTTGCGTTGGCCGGCAGCTTCACCCCATCGATGGCGAAGAGTTCGCGTCCGATCAATCCTTGCCGATCGCAAATCATCAGCACCCGGGCAAAGATCCGGGCCGCTTCGTCACCAAGCTCGGCGACGAAGCCGGCGATCGTCGTGAAGTGCGGTGCGCTGTCGCCCGAAACCGCCATGAACAGCACGTTGTCGCGGCAGGCTGCGGCGATGGCACGCGAACTCACCAACCCGCGCGAGTACCCGAGCAGCACGATTTTCAGCAGCACGGCCGGGGAGAACGCCGGCGCGCCCGTCGTCTCATTGCGGTAGCGCGCGTGTAGTCCGGAAAGATCGATCTCGTGGTCGACCAGATGACAGAGTGCGTGCTCGAAACTCCCCGCAATCACCTGCCGGTCGAAGTCCACCGGGATCATTTTGAGACCATAGTCGGGTGTCTTGAAGCGGGGCATCGCGGAACTCCGGGAGGCGTTGCCGAATTATACCGGAGGCATTGACGCGTGCGCTGCGAACGGGGTTTTTCTACAGCCTCAACGTTCGTGCTCAGCGGGCGGCAAAAGCATAGCTTTTGACGGTCCGCTGCAGCTAATGGTTAGCAACGGTTTTCCCCTGTTCGTCACCTGAGGACAAGTGAAACCTTACGAGATGAATGGCCAAGAGAAATGCTGGGAAAGTCCAGATTATGGGGGCTATTAGCGCGAGAAAAAGTTTGCCGATTGTCAGAGATGCCCCGCCGGTGGACGACAGGACGTTCGCAAAATACAGAATGCTAAGAAGGGCAGCAACAGATCCCGACGCTGGCCAATAGGTCTCTAATCGCTTGTTTGCGATCCAGTTGATGCACATCACGAGATGAGCTATCCAGGCATAAAGTACGACGAAGCCGGCTAGAAAGAATAAATAACTTTGAGGAGAATCAAACATTGAGGGTCTGGCGATCATTACAAGGGAGAGTCCTGTTGCTCCCAAAGAGGAGAAGATCCCGACGGATGAGGTCGCATAGGCGACAATGGCAAGTAGTATTCTCATTTTGGCTAACGTATGGTCGACACCAAGTGTCGGCGTAAAAGTGTTATTGGACATGGCGGATAAACCGGCCACGGCTGGCAAGTCATTGGTCTAGCAGGTATGATGTGTATATCCATGCAGCATGCTGTCCGATAACATGGATCAAGACCTTCCTTCTGTCGGTTCGAGTGCGCCGTGCTTGCTCGATCTTGTTCGGGATCGGCTGCGGCTCAAGCACTACAGCCTACGTACCGAGCAGGCGTATGTTGGTTGGATCAAAAGATACATCATTCATCAGGGTCGGCGCCATCCGACGGACATGGGAAAGCGGGAGGTTGAGGCATTCTTGACGTCTCTCGCTGTCGAGCGCGACGTGAGTGCGGCGACGCAGGGGCAGGCTTTGTCGGCGATCCTGTTCCTTTACCGGGAGGTGCTCGAGCAGCCCTTGCCGTGGCTCGATGAGGTGACGCGGGCGAAGCGGCCCGCGCGCTTGCCGTCGGTGATGTCGCGCGAGGAAGTGCAGCGGCTGATTGCGGCGGTCGACGATCCACTGGTGAACCTGATTGTCGCGCTCCTGTATGGAACCGGGATGCGCCTGCTGGAGGGATTGCGGCTGCGGGTGAAGGATCTCGACTTCGCGCGCGGCGAGATCGTGGTGCGCGAGGGGAAGGGCGACAAGGATCGCGTGACGATGTTGCCGGGGAGCCTGGCCGAGCGGTTGCGCGCGCAACTGTCAGTGGTGCGTGCGCTGCATGCGGCCGAATTGCAGGCGGGGCGAGGGGAGGTGTGGCTGCCGCATGCGTTGGCGACGAAGTATCCAGCCGCCGGGAAGTCCTTGGGTTGGCAGTAGGTGTTTCCCGCGGCTGGACTGTCGGTGGATCCGCGTTCAGGGGCGGTGCGGCGGCATCATGTCGGTGAGAAGCGGGCGCAGCGCGCGGTGAAGACGGCTGCGGTGCGGGCCGGGATCGTCAAGCCGGTGAGCCCGCACACCTTGCGGCATTCGTTTGCAACGCATGTGCTGGAGGCGGGCTACGACATCCGCACGGTGCAGGAGCTGCTCGGGCACTCGGATGTGTCGACGACGATGATCTACACGCACGTCCTGAACCGGGGCGGGCGCGGCGTGCGGAGTCCGCTCGACGTGGTGGGCTGATCCGGTCGGACGCGCCTGTCGCAAATCTGGACACTGTCTGAATTTGCGAATCGAGCACCCCGGTCCGGCGGCGGCCCGTGTCACGGTAGCGAGGCGGTGCTGCCGCGGTGCAGGAGTGTCTGTATTTCAGACACGGTCACCGTCTTCCTGGTGCCGCGTGGTCGGCCGCGCATTAATCCCAAGTATCTGTAAATAAAGCAGAAGAGCGCATCCGTGCAAAACGGGCATTGCTCTTGCGTTGTCTCGTCCGAACAAGTTGGAAGGCCAACAATCAGGAGGAGACGAAGATGTACGCAAGGAGATTGGCCGTTTGCCTGGGAAGCGTGGCGGCGCTAGTGGCCGCGGGCGGGGCGCAGGCGGCGTGGCGGGACGGTGGCGAGGTGTACGACAAGGTGTGCCGCTATTGCCACGAGGCGAACGTGGGGCCGGTGTTGAAGGGGCGCGCTTTGCCGGTGGAGTACATACAGCGGGTGGTGCGCATGGGCAACCGGGCGATGCCGGCGTTCCGGCCGAGCGAGATCGACGAGGCGACGCTTGCGGACGTGGCGCGGCGGGTCAGCGGTAGTGCGGCGCTTGCGCAGGAGTGATGCGTCATGGATAGACGGATTTTCCTGAAAGGGGTGTTGGGGGGCGGCGCGCTGGGAGCGGTGCCGCTGGCTGCCACGGCGAAGCTGGGCGAGGTGGGCACCATGGAGTCGGCGGTGATGGTGGTGGCCCAGGCGGAGTCGCCCGAGGCTCTGGCGATGGCGCGTGGGTTGGCGGCGGAGCTGGGTGTGCGGGCGGTCGTGGCGAGCGTGTGCGAGCTGGGCAGTTTCCCGGGCGTGACGGCCTTGCTCGACCGCGCTGGGCAGGGGCGCGTGATCGGGGTGATGGACGACGCTTCGGCGCTGATCTTCCAGCAGATCGCGGCGGCGCGCGGTGCGGGCCTCGTGATGGATACGCATCAGCGCATCGGGGCGGCGAGCCTCGTTTCCTTCGCGATCAACACCTGACGCGACGCGCGGCAGGCACAAGTACAACGGAGACAATCGAATGGTTTCGAAGAGCAAGGCGCTACCGAAAGGCGTGAGTGCGGCGGATTTCGACAAGGCGGTGCGCGAGATCAGGGCCATCGTGGGCGACGAGCATGTGGTGGTCGATGAGGACAAGCTCGCGCCGTACCGCAAGATCATGATGCCGGTTCCGGACGAGCAGCACGAGCTGTCGGCGTCGGTGATGCCGGACGGCGTCGAGCAGATCCAGCGCATCATGAAGGTCGCCAACAAGTACCGCATTCCGGTTTATCCGGTGTCGACCGGGAAGAACCTGGGTTACGGTTCGGCGGCGCCGGTGCAGCGCGGGCAGATCGTGATGGACCTGCGGCGCATGAACCGCATCATCGAGGTCGATCCCGAGCTGTGCACGGCGCTGGTCGAGCCGGGCGTGACCTATCAGCAGCTCTACGACTACCTGCAGGAGCACAAGCTGCCGCTGTGGTTCTCGTGCCCGGCGCCGTCGGCGATCGCGGGGCCGGTGGGCAACATGGTGGACCGCGGTGTCGGCTACACGCCGTACGGCGAGCACTTCCTGTTCTCGTGCGGGATGGAGGTGGTGCTGGCGGACGGGAAGGTGCTGCGCACCGGCATGGGCGCGATGGAGAACTCGAACACCTGGCAGGTGTTCAAGTGGGGCTACGGGCCGACGCTGGACGGCATCTTCACGCAGTCGAATTTCGGCGTCGTGACCAAGATGGGCATGTGGCTGATGCCGGCGCCGCCGGATTTCCGCCCCTTCTGCATCCAGTACCCGAACGAGACCGACATCACCAAGATCGTCGAGGCGCTGCGTCCGCTGCGCATTGCGATGGTGATCCCGAACGCGGTGGTGATCGCGCACACGCTGTGGGAGGCGCCGTGCACGCCGGTGAAGCGCGCTGACTACCACACGGGGCCGGGCGCGATCAGCGACGAGGCGGTGAAGAAGATCCAGGCCGACCACAACATCGGCGCGTGGAACGTGTATGCGGGCCTGTACGGCACCAAGGAAACCAACGACGCGAACTGGAAGATCATCGAGGCCGTCGCCGCGGGCACGGGCGGCAAGATCATCACGCAGGAGCAGTCGAAGGGCAGCAAGGCGCTGGAGTACCGCTTCGACCTGATGAAGGGCAAGCCCAACCTCGGCGAATTCGGCCTGTACAACTGGCGCGGGGGCGGCGGCTCGATCTGGTTTGCGCCGGTGTCGCAGGCGAAGGGCGCGGAGACGCTCAAGCAGATGCAGATGGCGAAGACCATCCTCGGCAAGTACGGCTTCGACTACGTCGGCGAGTTCATCGTCGGCTGGCGCGACATGCACCACGTCATCGACCTGCTGTACGACCGCTCGAAGCCGGAGGAGATGGAGAAGGCGTACGCGTGCTACGACGAGTTGCTGCATACCTTCGCGAAGGAGGGATACGGCATGTACCGCGCGAACACGGCTTTCGCCGAGAAGGTCGCGGCGACCTACGGGCCGGTGAAGCGCGACGTCGAGAAGCGCCTGAAGAAGGCGCTGGACCCCAACAACATCATCGCGCCGGGACGGTGCGGCATCAGCCTGTAAGCGACGGTCTTGTGAGAGCGGCACAGTCGGATCGGCGCTGCGGGAGCTTCCCTGTGGGAGCGGCTTCAGCCGCGAACGGGCCGCGCAGCATGGAACGACGCCGATTCGCGGCTGAAGCCGCTCCCACGAAATGCAGGCATTAAATCGGGAGTGAATACATGAAGGAATACAAGCTGTTCATCGACGGTGAGTGGGTGCCGTCGTCGACCGAGACGATCCTGGACGACATCAACCCGGCGACCGGCGAGGTGTGGGGCCGGGTGCATCAGGCCTCGGCCGCGGACCTGGAGCGGGCGATTGCGGCGGCGTATCGGGCGCGCGAGGGCTGGGGCAACACCCTGGCGAACGAGCGTGAGGCGGTCCTGCTGCGTGCGGCCGACGAGCTGCAGAAGCGCATCCCGGAAGTGGCCGAGGTGCTGATCGACGAGGCTGGTTCGACCTTCGGCAAGGCGATGTTCGAGGCGAGCTTCGTCGTGAATCTGCTGCGCAGCGCCGCGGGCGAGTGCCGCCGCATCACCGGTGAGACGATGCCGTCGGACAGCCCCGGCGTGTTCTCGATGAGCGTGCGCCGTCCGCTGGGGGTGATCGCCGGCATCGCGCCGTTCAACTTTCCCTTCCTGCTCGCGACGAAGAAGGTGGCGCTGGCGCTGGCGGCGGGCAACACCTTCATCCTGAAGCCGGCGACGTACACGCCGGTGACGGGTCTGAAGATTGCAGAGATCTTCGAGGCGGCGGGGCTGCCGAAGGGCGTGCTGAACGTGGTGCCGGTGCAGGGCTCGGTGCTGGGCAACAAGTTCGTCGCCGATCCGCGCGTGCGCATGATCACCTTCACGGGCTCGACCGAAGTCGGGCGCGAGCTGTCGGCGGAGGCCGGCAAGCACTTCAAGCGCATCACGCTGGAGCTGGGCGGCAAGAGCCCGCTGATCGTGCTGAAGGATGCGGACGTCGACTACGCGGTGAATGCGGCGGCGTTCGGGATCTTCCTGCACCAGGGGCAGGTGTGCATGGCGAATTCCCGCCTGATCGTCGAGGCGCCGATCTTCGATGCCTTCTGCGACAAGCTCGCGACCAAGATCCGCGGCTTCAAGGTCGGCGATCCGCGCGATCCGCATACGGTGATCGGGCCGCTGATCGACCGCAAGCAGTGCGCGGTGCTGGACCGGCATGTGGCGGACGCGGTGGCGAAGGGGGCGAAGCTGCTGTCGGGCGGCAAGAGCGATGGCGCGTTCTACCAGCCGACCATCCTCGCCGGCGTGACGCCGGACATGGTGGTGTTCCGCGAGGAGAGCTTCGGCCCGGCGGTGTCGGTGATCCGCGCCGCGGACAGCGAGGAGGCGCTGCGGCTCGCCAACGATTCCTGCTACGGGCTGTCGTCGGGCCTCATCACCAACGACCTGCAGAAGGCCTTCGACCTGTCGCTGCGACTGGAGGCGGGGATGGTGCATATCAACGACGCCTCGATCATGGACGAACCGCATGTGCCGTTCGGCGGTATCAAGGACAGTGGCATGGGGCGCGAGGGCGGGCATCACTCGATGGACGAGATGACAGAGCTGAAGTGGATCACCGTGCAGATGGGCAAGCGGGCTTTCCCGTTCTGACCGGCATAAGAATCAGGGAGGAGACACGATGAAATTCAGATACATCACCGCAGCAGTCGCACTCGCAGTCCTCGCCGCCGGCAATGCCGTCGCGAAGGAGGGCGGCGACCAATATCCCAACGGCGCCGAAAGCTGGCTGGCGGGGGCGGTGCCGCCGCCGGGCAACTACTTCCTCAACTATTTCGGCCACTACAGCGGCAAGCTGCGCGACGGGAGCGGCGACAAGGTGCCGGGGGCCGAGGTGGACGCGTGGTTCGACGCGCTGCGCTTCATCAAGATGACTGACACGAAGATCCTCGGCGGCGACTGGGGGATGCATCTCATCGTGCCGGTCGTGCAACAGAAGGTGAAGCTGGGCGGGGACAGCAAGACGGTGACGGGGCTGGGCGACATCACCTTCAACCCGATCATCATCGCGTGGCACACCAAGAACCTGCACTGGACGGTGGCGCTTGACCTCAACATGCCGACCGGGGCCTACAAGTCGGGCGATCCGAGGAAGAGCATCGGCACGAACTACTGGAGCCTGGAGCCGATCTTCGCGGCGACCTGGCTGTCGGACGACGGCTGGGAGGTGTCCGGCAAGTTCATGTACAACATCAAGCGCAAGAACAAGGACTTCCGCCTCGCGCCCGGCATGCCCAAGATGGATTACGAGTCGGGCGACGATTTCCATATGGATTACGTCCTCGGCAAGCACTTCGGGCCGTGGGCGGTGGGTCTTTCGGGTTATTACCTGAAGCAGACCGAGAACGACAAGCTGGAGGGCGAGACTCTGCCGGAGGTCCCGGGGGTGTGGTCGAAGGGGCGCAAGGGCGAGGTGTTCGCGATCGGGCCGAGCGTGAGCTACACGAACAAGAACGGCACGATGTTCATCGCGCAGTGGCACCACGAAACGGAAGCCGAGAACCGTTTTCGCGGCGACAAGGCGTGGTTCAAGCTAGTGCTGCCGTTCTGAGGCCTGTGGCGTTCATTCCGTGCGATAGACGGTGAGGTGGTCGGTACCGGATTCCGGCGCCCACACCTCGCCGCGCCGCCCGAGGATCTGGCGGATTGCGGCGTTCGAGTCGAGGGAGGGGAAGGTCTCGAAGCGCTCGCTCGCCGGGTCGAAGCGGTGCATCGCGTTTGCGCCGAAGTCGCTGACCCACACGTGGTCGCGCGCGTCGACGTAGACGGCGTAGGGCTTGGGGCCGTCGCCGGGTACCCGCCACGCGCGCCATTCCCGGGTCTTGGGGTCGAAGCGCGAGAGTTGCCCCGAGTTCCATTCGCTGACCCAGATCCAGCCCTTGCTGTCCGACCACACGCGCCGTGCGCCCTGGTTCGGCGTCGGCGGCTCGATGACTTCGGCCTTGCCGGTCTGCGTGTCGATGCGCGCGATGTGGCTGCCGGCGAGCGAGGCGTAGTAGATCTCGCCGCCCGGTGTGGCCGTGATGCCGTAGGGGCCGCGGCCGCGCGGGGCGTCGAACACCTGCACCGCGCCGGTCCTGGTATCGAGCCGACCGTAGATGCCCGACTGGCCGGTGAACCACAGGATGCCCCTGCCGTCGAAGGCGGCGGTGTTTAGGTTGGCGTAGCCGCCTTCGGGCAGGGGGTAGCGCGTGACTTCGAAGGACCTGGGATCGACACGGACGATCGCATTGAGCCCGCTGTCGGTGATCCATGGCGCGCCGTCCGGGCCGACGATCACGCCGTGCGGCGCGGAGCCGCGGCCGAGCGGGATGTGGCGCGTCTTCCCGGTGGCGGGGTCGAGGACGCCGAGCGCGCCCTGCCGCTGCGCGGTGTACCACACCGGTCCACCGGGTTCCGATGCCGGCGCGATGTCGTGCGGGTGTGCGCCCGCGGGAACTGCAAAGCGCTCGACACGTACTTCGCCTGCCCCTGCGACGGACGTCGCGACGAAGAGCAGGGCTCCGATCCAGTTGATCCCGCGCATCGCCCGTCCTCCTTCCGCCGCTCATTGTTCCTGTGCGAGCCGGATCCACTCCTCCGGCCCCACATGTGCGACGACCTCGAATCCGCCGCGACCGTCCGGACGTAGCACAGCCGCACCGGCCTCCACCGGGCGTCGGTCGGAGACCAGCATGAATACGTTTCCATGCGCGACCAGCACGGTGTTCGTTCCCTTCGGCGGCGGAGTGGCCATCAGCCGTTTCGCGGCGTCGCGCAGCGCGGCGGTTCCGCCGGCATGGTCGGCATGGGACTCGTTGATCAATGCGCGGGTTACGGCGACGTCGCCAAGGCCGAGCAATCGTGCCGTCTCCTGGGTGCGGCAGAATTCGCTCGCGAGGACTTGTCCGACCGGGATCTTCAGTCGCCGCAGTGCGTCCCCGACCTGGCGGGCCGTTTCACGGCCGGCCTCCGAAAGCTGGCGCATTCGCGCTGGCGCGCAGCTTGCCCAGCCCGCATCCTTCGATCGGTCCGATTGCGTCCAGTCCGTCTGGGCGTGCCGGAAGTAGAGTACGTAGCCGCCCGTGCGCAGCGCTTCGATCAGCGCCGCATCGGCCGCGTGCGCCGTGGATGGCAGGGCCTGCAGCAAGAGGACAAGGGCCGCGGCAAGGCAGCGCAGCGAGGACATTTTCGACTCCGGGCCGGTCGATGTTCCGCTATAGCACAGATCGCGAACCTTGCCCGGCGCACGGGGCGCGCGCCGGGGTGAGCGGGCCTTGATCAGCCGAGGTCGAGCTCGACCTTGGCGGTCAGCGAATTGGCGATGAAGCAGCGCTTGTGGGCGCTGGCGTGGATCGCGGCGAGCGTGTCGGCGTCGGGTTGCTTGTCGACGAAGCCGACGCGCGGCGACAGGACGATGCGTGTGAGCGCCATGCCCTTGTCCGTCTTGCCGAGTTCGCCGACCGGATTGTCGCTGTAGTGGGCCACCGGGAAACCTTTCACGTCCGCGAGCGCGAGGAAGAACAGCATGTGGCAGCTGGCGAGGGCGCTGATGACCATTTGCTCGGGGTCGGCACAGTGCGGATCGCCGAGGAAGTCCGGCGACGAGGACATCTTCACCTGTTGGCCGCCGGCCATGGTGGCGACGTGGTTGCGGGTGAAGGTCTTCGGGTCGGCTTCGTGCGGGGCGCGGGACCATTCGATCGTGGCAGTGTGCATGGACATCGGGGGCTCTCCTCAACGGTACTTCTTGTAGACGGCCCGCGCGTCGGCGTGGGCGCGGTCGAGCGTGCAGATCGACGGATCGTCGTCGTGCAGCGTGAAGAAATCGTCCGCCTGGGCGCGCATCACCATGTCGATGGCGGCCTGGTCTTCGATGTTGTACTTCTCGGTGATCAGCGTCGTGACTTCATCCAGATGTTCTTCGTAGGTCATTTCGTATTCCTTGCCTGCGCGCGCAGCATGTAGAGGTACAGCGACTCCACCTTTTCGCGCGCCCAGGGGGTGCGCCGCAGGAATTTCAGGCTGGAAGGGATGCTGGGCTCGTGCGTGAAGCAACGGATGGCGATGTGCTCGCCGAGCGACGCCCAGCCATAGTGCTCCACCAGGCGGGTCAGCATGGCTTCGAGCGTGACGCCGTGGAGCGGGTTTCCGGGTTGTGGGGCTGTCACGATGGGGTCGTGGCTGCGTTCCGGATGACGCAGTCGTAGAGCACGTCGGGGCACAGGTCTGCGCCATTTGGCCAGACGATCGTGCCGAGTTCCGGAGCGACACGCACCGTGCGGAAGTAGCTGGCGTCGCTCAGCGGCGCAAATACTCCGTCGAATGTGCCGATGATGCTTGCGATGTCGACGACACCGATACTGCCGTCATCGAACCTGAGTTCGAGGCATGGTGGGGTGAGGACCTTCACGGCCGTTACGTCGTGCATCACCATGGCGTTCACTCCAATGGGGCAATACGCTTGAGTTCGGCATGAACCCTTGCAAGTTCCCAATCTTCCATCAAATCGGCGCGATGTGCTGCGGCCCATTCGATCAGGAGGCCGAGTGCCCGCGGCGGGAATGATCCGGCCAACACCGCAAGGGTTTCGATGGCGATCTCGACTTTATGTTCGCCGTACCGCGCATGAAAGTGCGGTGGCGCGTGGTCGTTGTAGAACATCGCCACGATGATGCCGAGAAAGCGGGAAATTTCGGGCATGCCCGGACGCCTCAGCGGTGCTCGGGAAAGATCTTCTGCAGCAGCGTGACCAGGGTCGTGCGTTCGTCCTCGTTGAGGTGCTCGACGAGCCGCTTTTCGTGTTCCTGCACGCGGCGCTTGAGCTTCTTGAGCAGGGCGACGCCATCGGCGGTGAGCACGAGGGAGTTCGAGCGGCGGTCGTTTTCGGCCGGACGGCGCTCGACCAGGTTGCGGCGCTCGAGGTTGTCGATGACGGAGACGACGGTCGAACGGTCGAGGTGGGCGGCGCGGGCGAGCTCGGTCTGCTTGAGCCCCGCGTTGGCCTCGATGATCACGAGAATGCCGAACAGGCCGGGGGTGACGTCGAATTCGCCGAGCCCTTCGGCAAAGTCACGGAAGATCGCGATCTGCGCCAAGCGCAGCTGGTAGCCAGCCAGGCTGGGGAGCATGCCGAAGTCGAGGCCTTTCCTTTCCGTCGATTTTTTTTGTGTCATGGAATGAATATGGGGAAAAACAAAACGTTGGGTCTCCCAAGTATGCCGTCCAAACGTTGATAAAAATAGTGGAACACAAACAATTTGACATGGAGCAATGCGATCGGTAGAGTTTGCTCATCGGGGCGCGTGCTTCACGCGCCGGTTCCAGTCGTCGCAGACGGAGGGTCGAATGAGCGGGCAGACGGTTTCCCTGGTGATGGCAGGCAGCGGCGGGGCGGGGGTGGTGACCGCGGGCAGCCTGCTGCTGGAGGCAGCGGCGCGCGCCGGCTGGTACGCGTACATGACGCGCTCGTCGGGCCCGCAGATCCGCGGCGGTGAGGCGGCGGTGATGCTGCGGCTGGGCACGGAGCCCATCGCCTCGCATGACGACTGCTTCCACCTCCTGGTGGGCGTCGACTGGCAGAACGTCGGCCGCTTCGCCGCCGAGATCCCGTTGGGGCCGCATAGCCTGATCATCGGCGACCCCGGCGAAGGCGAGACTCCTGAAGTGTTTACCCGCAGCGGCGCGCAGCAGATCGCGCTGCCGATGAAGGCGCTGGCGAAGAAGATCCCCGACGGACGCCCCAACATGGTCGCCTTCGGCGCGATCGCCGCCTTGATCGGCCTCACCGAGGATGTCGTCGTCGGCGTGCTGCGCGACACCTTGAAACGCAAGGGCGAGGAGGCGATTGCCGCGAGCCTCGCTGCCTTCCGCGCCGGCGTCGAAGCGGCGGCCGATTTCCCCGCCGTGCCGCGCCTGCCCGCGGGCAAGGCGGACACCAGCGAGCGCTGGAGCATCACCGGCAACGAAGCGACCGGCATGGGCGCGCTGCGCGGCGGCGTGCGCTTCGTCGCCGCCTACCCGATCACCCCGGCGACCGAAGTCCTCGAATGGCTCGCTCCCGCGCTGCCCAAGGTCGGCGGCGTGCTCGTGCAGGCCGAAGACGAACTCGCCTCCATCAACCAGATCATCGGCGGCTCCTACGGCGGCGTGCCCTCGCTCACAGCTACCTCCGGCCCCGGCCTCGCGCTGATGACCGAATCGCTAGGCCTCGCCGTGGCGGCCGAAGTTCCGATCGTCGTCATCGACGTGATGCGCGTCGGCCCCTCGACCGGTATCGCGACGAAGTCCGAACAGGCCGACCTCAACATTGCCGTGTATGGCCTGCACGGGGATGCCCCGCACCTCGTGCTCGCCCCGACCTCGGTCGCCGACTGCCTGTTCACGACCCAGTGGGCCGTGCATCTCGCCGAAAGCCTGCAGACCGCCGCCATCGTCCTCACCGACCAGGCGATGGGGCAGGCGCGGGCAGTTATGCCGCGCGCGGCCGCAGTGAGCTTCATCGGCCAGCGTGAGAGGCCCGCGGCGCTGGCCGAAGGCGTGCAGTACAAGCGCTACGCCAACACCGCCTCGGGCGTCTCGCCCATGGCCATTCCCGGCATGGCGGGCTTCATGTACACGGCCGATGGCCTCGAACACAACGAGACCGGTACCCCCTCGTCGCAAGCGTCCGATCACCAGGCCCAGCTCGATAAGCGCCTGAGAAAACTCACCGGCTACAACTACGGCGACCACTGGGCCGACATCACCGGCGATGAGGATGCCGACACCGCGATCCTCACCTGGGGCTCGAGCGCTGGCCCCGCGCGCGAGGCGCTCGCCCGCCTGCGCGCCGCCGGTCACCGGGTGAAACTCGTCGCCGTGCGCCTGATCTCGCCGGTGCAGCCGGAGAAATTCGCCGCCGCGCTCGAAGGCGTCGAGCGCGTGCTCGTCGTCGAGCAATCGCACAGCGGCCAGTTCCACCGCTACCTGCGCGCCCAGTACGACCTGCCGCGCCAGGTGCGCACGCTGCACCATCCCGGACCGCTGCCGTTTCGCCCCGGCGCCATCGTCGAACACATCACCCAGTGGAGCTGAGCATGGACGCCTGCGTCAAACAGCGGGAATACACCGCCAAGGACTACAAGTCGGAAGTGAAGCCGATCTGGTGCCCGGGCTGCGGCGACTACTCGGTGCTCGCCGCGATCACCCGGGCGCTCGCCTCGATGCAGCTCGCGCCGGAGAACGTCGCGGTGGTGTCGGGCATCGGCTGCTCCTCGCGCATCCCGGCCTACACCAGCGTGTATGGCTTCCACGGCGTGCATGGCCGCGCGCTGCCGGTCGCCACCGGCCTCAAGATCGCACGCCCCGACCTCACGGTGCTGGTGACGGGCGGCGACGGCGACGGCTTCTCGATCGGCGGCAATCACTTCCTGCACGCCTGTCGCAGGAACGTCGACCTCACCTACATCGTCATGGACAACCAGGTCTACGGCATGACCAAGGGTCAGGCCTCGCCGACCACCGAGCCGGACTGGGAGGGCAGCAAGCTCACCCCGGACGGCGCGGGCATCGAGTCCTTCCATCCGCTGGTGGTGGCACTGGCCGCGGGGGCGAACTTCGTTGCGCGTTGCTCGAGCTCGGACCCCAACAACGTCGCCGACATCATCACCCAGGCGATCCGCCACCCGGGCTTCTCGCTGGTGCAGGTCTTGAGCCCGTGCGTGACCTTCCGTCCCGAACAGCAGGAGTGGAAGCACATGGTGCGCACCGCGGTGGTGGATGTGACCGACGACGCCGCACGCGCCGCCCGGCGCCTGATGACCGACGACGGCTTCAACGTCGGCAAGGTGCTGTACAAGGGCAACCGCCCGGCCTGGCAGCCGGAGCCGAAGGGCGCAGTGGCGGTGGCGGAACTGGAAGCCGATTTCGCGCTGTGACGGCGATCAGCGCGGGGTGCGGGCCTATCGAGCGCACCCCCAACCCCAGCAGAGACAATCATTTCCAGAACAACGAGGAGATCAAGAAAATGGCGCTGCAAATCATCGACGACTGCATTACCTGTGACGTGTGCATTCCGGAATGCCCGAACGAGGCGATCTCGGCCGGCGGCGAATACTTCGTCATTGACGCTGGCAAGTGTACCGAGTGCGAAGGGCACTACGATACGCCGCAGTGCAAGGAGGTCTGTCCGGTCGAAGCGATCGTGCCGCTGGCGGCGTAATCACCGTGAACGTAGGGCGGGAGTAGCGCAGCGTATCCCGCCGCGCGGCCGTACCGCCATGCTCCACCCGCGAACGGCGGGATACGCCTCTGGCTACTTCCGCCCTACGAGAACATTCCCGTTACCCTTGGGCGAAGATCAATTTTCCGCCGTTTCCGTTTCCGTGGGCTCCGTTTCGAGTCCGCCGAAGCGTTTGTAGTAGTAGGGCGCCGCGGCCGGCAGTGCGCCGCTCGGTGTTTCGCACACCGCCATCAGGTGCTGCTGTGCATGCCGCCAGGTGATCTGGTAGATGGCGCGTGACAGTGCGCGTGCCGCAGTCCCGCTCCAGTCGCGCGGCATCAGTTGCACGGGGAGTTGCGGATCGTGCAGCAGCGCGCGGCGGAACTCGTGCATGGTCAATGTCTGGATCAGGAAGCACTGCTCGGGGTCGAGTGCGCGCGTGCTGCGCAGGGAGCGGAGGACGGGGCGCATGCGCTCCGAGAATTCGCTGTAGGTCGCCTCGATGGCGTCGAGATTCCAGCATTCGCGTGCAAGATCCTGCAGCGGCTTGGTCGACAGGGCGCCGATCGTCGACGCCTGCATGGGCACGACCTTGTCCTGCGTGCCGGTGTCCTGAAGGATTTCCTGCAGCGTTTCGGTGTCGGGCGATGGGTGGCCCATGACGCCCGGTGCGACGTTGCCGTAACCCGCCCACGACAGCTCCTTGCGCAGGGTGTCGCGCTCGGGCGAGCCCAGCGTGGACGGCAGCACGACCAGCTGCCATTCGCCGTTCCAGGTGTCCTGCGGGGTGTCGTAGATGCGGCGGTAGGCGTGCTCGAAGCGCCGGCGGCCCGAGGCCGTGAGGCTGTAGTAGCTCTTGCGCCCGATCTGTTCCGATTCCAGCCAGTTGTCCTGCGACAGGCGATACACGCTGGTGCGCACCATTCGCTCGTTCAGGCCTAGGGGCTCGACCAGCCGGATGAAGCTGCCGAGCCAGACGGTGCCGCCGTGCGGCGCGATGAAGTCGCCGTAGACGGTGATGATCAGGGAGTTCGCGCGCACCCGGCGCTCGGCCAGGTAGTCGTTGATCCACTGTTCGAGAAAACGGCTTTTCATTGATTTTTCACTGTTATTTCGTACGTCCGCGGGCCGCTGAGGGGATGGGGTGGGACGATTCTAACGCCATGTCGCAAGCGCTGGATACGAGCACGATGCGACGGGTGAAGTGAAGCGCGCCGGGGGTGTTGTCCGTTATTGATGTAAGTCAAACAATGAGGAAAAAAGCGATACAAAAAGATTGACCGCGTGACGTTCAGTTTGTATCGTGAACGCAAGTCGTAGGGGCCGTGGCGTCGGTATCGGCAGGCGACTCAGATCCGGTTAGCGAGGTGGACGATGCGGCACGGTGCGATTTCGATGGCAGATGCTCACGGGATTTACGGCGTGGATCGCTGGAGCGACGGCGCAGCGGTTCGCGCCGAGGATTCGGTGGCCGAGGAAGTGCCGGTCGCGCTGGTTTACAACGGTTTTTCGCATGCCGTGATGATGGCCACGCCGCAGGACCTCGAGGACTTCGCGCTCGGGTTCAGCCTGAGCGAGGGCATCGCCGGCGACGCCCGCGAGATCCTCGACATCGAGGTCCTCGAGCACGCGCATGGCACGGAAGTGCAGATGCAGCTGGCGGGCGAGCGCTTCGCCCAGCTGCGCGCCCGCCGCCGCGCGATGACGGGGCGCACCGGCTGCGGCATCTGCGGCGTCGAGAGCCTCGATCAGCTCGCCTGTCGGCCGATCGCGAAGGTCGGGGCGACCGGCATGCTCGATGTGGGCGCCCTGCAGCGCGCCCAAGGCGAGCTGCAGTCGCGCCAGCAGCTCTTCGAGCTCACTGGCGCCGTGCATGCCGCCGCGTGGTGTGGTTTCGACGGTCGGGTCGAGCTGGTGCGCGAAGACGTCGGCCGGCACAACGCGCTCGACAAGCTCATCGGCGCCATTGCCGGCGAACGCCGCTCCTTCGCCGACGGTTTCCTCTTCATGACCAGTCGCGCGAGCTACGAGATCGTGCAGAAGTCCGCGGCGGTCGGCATTGCGGTGGTGGCGGCGGTCTCCGCTCCCACCGGCATGGCGGTGCGCGTCGCACAGGCTGCGGGCCTCACGCTGATCGGTTTTGCGCGCGGCGAGCGCCACAGCATCTACTCGCATCCCGAGCGGGTTCACTAAAAAAGCAAACGGGGGAGACATGCCCACAACCACCAATCCGCAGTCGGTGCGAAAGGTCCCGAGCTACTGCTACAACTGCGTGGCAGGACCGGACTTCATGAACGTGAAGGTCGTCGACGGCGTCGCGACCGAAATCGAGCCGAACTTCGCCGCCGAAGACATCCACCCGGCGCGCGGCCGCGTTTGCGTGAAGGCTTACGGCCTGGTGCAGAAGACCTACAACCCGCATCGCGTGCTGCAGCCGATGAAGCGCACCAACCCGAAGAAGGGGCGCAACGAGGATCCGGGCTTCGTGCCGATCTCGTGGGACGAAGCACTGGACCTGGTCAGCGCCAAGCTGACGTCGGTGCGTGCGAAGGGGCTGGTCGATGATTCCGGCCTGCCGCGCGTCGCCGCGACCTTCGGGCATGGTGGCACGCCCGGCATGTACATGGGTTCGCTGCCGGCCTTCCTCGCCGCGTGGGGTCCGATCGACTACAGCTTCGGCTCGGGTCAGGGCGTCAAGTGCGTGCATTCCGAGCACCTGTACGGCGAATTCTGGCACCGCGGTTTCACCGTCGCGGCCGATACGCCGCTCGCGCGCTACGTGATTTCGATCGGGTCCAACGTCGAAGCCTCGGGCGGACCCTGTGCGGTGACGCGCCATGCCGACGCCCGCGTGCGCGGCTACAAGCGCGTGCAGGTAGAGCCGCACCTGTCGGTGACGGGTGCCTGTTCGGCCGAATGGGTGCCGATCCGCCCGAAGACCGACCCGGCCTTCATGTTCGCGCTGATCCACGTGCTGGTGTGCGAGCAGGGGCTGGACAAGCTCGACGTGGCCTTCCTGCGTGACCGCAGCTCGTCGCCGTATCTTGTCGGGCCGGACGGCCTGTACTTGCGCGACGCCGACAGCGGCAAGCCCCTGCTGTGGGACGAACGCAGCGGCCGTGCGGTGCCGTTCGACACGGAAGGGACGGTGCCCGCCGTGGCCGGACGTTTCCATGTCGAAGGCGCGATCAGCATCGACGCAGACGATGCGCGCCAGCAGTTCGACGTCGCCGAGGGCGTGACGGCCTACACCAAGCTCGTCGAGCACATGGAGAAATACACGCCGGAGTGGGCGGAGTCGATCTGCGACGTGCCCGCCGCGACGATCCGCCGCATCGCGCAGGAATACCTGGAAAACGCTTCGATCGGCGAGACCATCGAGATCGACGGCCAGACGCTGCCGCTGCGCCCGGTCGCGGTGACGCTGGGCAAGTCGGTGAACAACGGCTGGGGCGCCTTTGAGTGCTGCTGGGCGCGCACGCTGCTCGCGACGCTGGTCGGGGCGCTGGAGAACCCGGGTGGCACGCTGGGCACGACGGTACGGCTGAATCGCCCGCACGACAACCGTCTGCTGAGCGTGAAGGCAGGCGAAGATGGCTTCATGGCGCAGTACTTCAACCCGACGGACAAGGAGCACTGGGTCGCGAAGCCCACCGGGCGCAACATCCATCGCACGCTGGTGCCGATCGTCGGCAACACCGCGTGGAGCCAGGCGCTGGGGCCGACGCAGCTGGCGTGGATGTTCCAGCGGGAGGTGCCGGAAGACTGGAACATGCCCATGCCGACGCTGCCCGACGTGTGGTTCATCTACCGCACCAATCCGGCGATCTCGTTCTGGGACACGCGCACGCTGGTCGAGGAGATCGCGAAGTTCCCCTTCACGGTGTCCTTCGCCTACACGCTGGACGAGACGAACTGGATGGCGGATCTGCTGCTGCCCGAGGCAACCGACCTCGAATCGCTGCAGATGATCAAGGTCGGCGGCACGAAGTTTGTCGAGCAGTTCTGGGAGCATCGCGGCGTGGTGCTGCGCCAGCCGGCGGTCGAACCGCAGGGCGACACGCGCGACTTCACGTGGATCAGCACGCAACTGGCGAAGCGCACGGGGCTGCTGGAACAGTACAACAACGCGTTGAACCGCGGTGCCGGGGGCGGCGCGCCGCTGAAGGCGGATGGCTACGACTACAGCCTCGATGTGGGCAAGGAGCACGGTGTCGAGGAGATCTGGGACGCCGTATGCCGCGCGTCGAGCGCGAGCCTCTCCGAAGGGCGCGAGGTGCATGACCTGGAGTGGTTCAAGGAGCACGGCTTCTACACGGTGCCGATGTCCAAGGTCGAGTGGTACCTCAGCCCGACGCTGGCACAGCAGGGGCTGCGTTACGAGATGCCTTACCAGGAGCGTCTGCTGCGCATCGGCCGCGAGCTAGGCAATCGCCTGCACGAGCACGAGATGCACTGGTGGGACGAACAGCTTTCCGAATACGCCGCGCTGCCCGAATGGCACGATGTGCCGGGCCGCTGGGCGCAGCAGATCAGGAACGCCGGCGGCAAGCCGGAGGACTTCCCGCTGTGGCTGCTCGCGACCAAGAGCATGCAGTACCACACGGGCGGCAACGCGAGCATCGCGTTGATGCGCGAGGTTGCGCAGAACGTGCGCGGTCACACCGGCGTGATCATGAACGCGAAAACCGCGAAGAGCCTCGGCATCAGCGACGGCGACCGCATCGAGGTGCGCTCTCACATCGGCGCGACCTACGGCGACGCCGTGCTGGCGCAGGGCGTGCGGCCCGACACGCTGGTGATCCTGGGCCAGTTCGACCACTGGGCGACGCCGCTCGCCAAGGACTTCGGCATGCCCAGCCTGAACACGATTGCACCCATGTCGATGGAACTGACCGATGCAACCGGCTCCGGCTCCGACATCGTGCGGGTGGCGGTGCGCAAGGTCGCGCGCGAGGAGACCGCACAATGACCCGCTACGCGATGACCATCGACCTGCGCCGCTGCGTGGGTTGCCAGACCTGTACCGCCGCTTGCAAGAACGCCAACGCAACGCCGCCGGGTGTGCAGTGGCGGCGGGTGCTGGATCTCGAGACGGGCGAATTCCCGGACGTGCGCCGCAGCTTCGTGCCGGTCGCGTGCATGCACTGCGACGAACCTCCGTGTGAGGAAGTGTGCCCGACAAAGGCGACGACCAAGCGGCCCGACGGCCTGGTCGCCATCGACTACGACACCTGTATCGGCTGTGCGAACTGCGTGATGGCTTGTCCCTACGAGGCGCGCTCCATCGTGCATGAGGCGAAGTTCGCCTACGGCGACAAGCCGATCAAGTCGGAAGAGGTGCGCTTCGACCCGTCGCGCATCTCGGTGTCGATGAAATGCACCTTCTGCATCGACCGCATCGACCTCGCCGCGAAGACCGGCCAGGTGCCGGGGCGCGACCCGGAGGTCACGCCGGCCTGCGTCAATTCCTGCATCTCCGGCGCGATGGCCTTCGGCGATCTTGACGACCCGGAAAGCAAGGTCAGCCGCCTGATCGCCGAGAACAAGACCTTCCGCATGCACGAGGAACTCGGTACCGGGCCGGGCGTGTATTACATCTGGGACAAAGGATAAGCGGGCATGAAGACTCAGAAGATCCGGCCGGGAGAGCGCGTCGCGCCGCGGCAGCAGCACAACTGGGACTGGCGTGCGGCATCGAACTTCATCGCCGGTGGGGCGGGAGGCGGATTGCTCGCCTTCGCGGCCTTCGCCAGCCTGTGGGGCACGGACGTGCGCGCGCTGCTCGTCGCTGGCATGGCGCTGATCGGCGCGGGGCTCACCTGCGTGTGGTTCGAGATCGGCAAACCGTGGCGCGCACTGAACGTGTATCGCCACGCGGCGACCTCGTGGATGACGCGCGAGGCGGCGGTCGCACCCTTCGTGTTCGGCTGCGGCGTGCTGGCACTGCTGACGGAACAGCTGCTCTTCGTACTGCTGACCGGCGTGTTCGGTGCCTGTTTCGTGTACGCGCAGGCACGTATCCTGGCCGCGGACAAGGGTATCCCCGCCTGGCGCCATCCGCGCTGCCTCCCTCTGGTTGCAGCGACCGGATTTGCCGAAGGCGCGAGCCTGCTGGCGGTGGCAGCACCCTTCGTGATTCCGCAGGTTGCGGGGCAGATCGCCGTGGCAGTCTGTGCGCTGGTGCTGCTCCTCGTGCGCGTCTTGCTGTGGCGCAATTATCTGCGCGG
This sequence comes from Aromatoleum evansii, assembly GCF_045689615.1. Taxonomy (NCBI): domain Bacteria; kingdom Pseudomonadati; phylum Pseudomonadota; class Betaproteobacteria; order Rhodocyclales; family Rhodocyclaceae; genus Aromatoleum; species Aromatoleum evansii. The sequence continues at coordinate 3,820,580 of NZ_CP141259.1, read as the reverse complement.
GTTGCGCACCGACGGCGCCCCAATCGGCAGCCTGCGTGCGCTCTCGGCGATCGACGGGCAATTCCTGAAGTACGGCAACCTGCTGCCGGCCGCGCTGCTGCTGGTCGGCGTGCTCGGCGCGCCGCTTGCCGGGGCCGCGCTGGTGCTGGCCGGCCTCGCGGCGGTGGCAGGCGGATGGTGGGTGAAATACACGCTCGTGCGGCGGGCAGCCTTCACGCAGGGCTTTGCCTTGCCGCATCTGCCGGTGCGGGGGCGCGGCACCTCGGGTGCGGGCGTGAAACCAGGCTGGGGTGGCGTCTAGACGAGGGGACTAGCGCGTGAAATTGAAGCGGACAAGGTCGTCGTGACCCCGTGGGAGCGGCTTCAGCCGCGAATGCGCCCGGTGGCGCAAAGGCGGTCAATTCGCGGCTGAAGCCGCTCCCACGTGAAGCCTCTGCACAAGGTTCGCGGTACTGATTAATTACAACACAGGGGCTATCGAGCCCCGTCCCTGCACTGCAGGAGGAGACGAGATGTACGAAGTACGCTTCCATGGCCGGGGCGGCCAGGGTTCAGTGATGGCGTCCGGCATGCTGGCCGCGGCGATGGTCGAGGAGGGCAAGTACGCGGTGTCGATCCCGTCCTTCGGGTTCGAGCGCCGCGGCGCCCCGGTGGTGTCCTTCCTGCGCATGAGCGAGCGCGAGATACGCCAGCTCACCAACATCTACCAGCCCGACTGCATCGTGTGCGTCGATCCGACGCTCACCAAGTCCGTCGATATTTTCGCCGGCATGAAGGCGGGCGGCACGCTGGTGCAGGCGACGCATCATCCACTTTCCGAGCTCGCGCTTCCGGGTTGCGTCTCAACGGTCGGGCTGCTCGACGCGGTGAAGATCGCGCTCGAGATCTTCAAGCGCCCGATCACCAACACGCTGATGCTCGGCGCCTTCGCGAAGACCACCGGCGTCGTGTCGCTCGAATCGCTGAAGCGCGCGCTCGAAGATTCCGAGTTCCGCGACGCGGGGCTCGCGCAGAACATGACGGCACTGGAGCGCGGCTATGCCGAGGTGGCCGTGCATCACATCGAAAGGAGGGCCGCGGCATGAGCCGGCACCAAAGCTATCCGCTGTTCAACCTCGAACAGGCCGGCGTCCCGGACGACCTCTGTCCGGTCGCGACGGTCGTCAGCCCCATGCTGCCCGGCGACTGGCGCAGCATGCGGCCGGTGGTCGATCGCGACAAATGCGTGAAATGCGCGGTGTGCTGGCTGTACTGCCCGGTGCAGTGCGTCGAGGAGCACGCCGCCTGGTTCGACTTCAACCTCAACACCTGCAAGGGCTGCGGCATCTGTGCCAACGAGTGCCCGCAGCGGGCGATCACGATGATCGGGGAGGTGCAATGAGCACCGCGACGCTGGAAAAGGCAGTGGCGGCCGAAGCGCCGCGCAAGCAGAAGGTGATCCTCGCCGAAGGTAACGAGGCCGCCGCGCTCGGCGTCGCGCTCGCGCGGCCAGATATGGTGTCGGTGTATCCGATCACGCCGCAATCCTCGCTCGTCGAGCACGTCGCCAAGCTGATCGCCGACGGCCGCATGGATGCCGACATCGTCGACGCCGAAGGCGAGCACTCGGTACTGTCCGTGCTGCAGGGCGGGGCGCTGGCGGGCGCGCGCACCTACACCGCGACCTGCGGCCCCGGCCTCGCCTTCATGTTCGAACCGTATTTCCGCACCTCCGGCATGCGCCTGCCCATCGTGCTGACCATCGTCACGCGCGACGGCATCACGCCGCAGTCGGTGTGGGGCGGCCATCAGGACGCGATGACCGTGCGCGAGGCGGGCTGGATCCAGGTGTATTGCGAGAGCGTGCAGGAGGTGCTCGACACGACGGTCATGGCCTTCAAGATCGCCGAGCACCACGACGTGATGCTGCCGGTGAACGTGTGCCTCGACGGCAACTACCTCTCGTATGGCGCCTCGCGCGTCGAGCTGCCGGACCAGGCCGACGTCGATGAATTCATGGGCGAGAAGAACGTTAACTGGCACGTCGCGCTTGATCCGCTGCGCCCGATGGCGGTCGATCCGCTCACCGGTGGCACCACCGGCAAGGGCCCACAGACCTTCGTGCGCTACCGCAAGGGCCAGTGCCGCGGCATGCAGAACGCGCTCTCCGTAATCGAGGAGGTGCATGCGGACTGGGCCAAGCGCATAGGCCGCAGCTTCGCGCCGCTGGTCGAGGAGTACCGGCTCGACGACGCCGAGTTCGCGATCATGACGCTGGGCAGCATGACCGGCGCCGCAAAGGACGCCGTTGACGAGGCGCGCGAGGCCGGCAAGAAGATCGGCCTCATCAAGATCAAGACCTTCAGCCCCTTCCCCGTGGAGGCGCTGAAGAAGGCGCTGGGCAAGGTCAAGGCCCTGGGCGTCATCGACCGCTCGGTGGGTTTCCGCTGGAACTGCGGGCCGATGTACCAGGAGACGCTGGGCGTGCTGTACCGCCTCGGCCGCCACATCCCGTCGATCAGCTACATCGGCGGGCTGGCCGGTGCGGACATCACGATCCCGCACGTGCATCGCGTGATCGACGAGACCGAGGCGCTGCTCAATGGCGCCGTCGCGCCTACCGAGCCGGTCTGGCTCAACGAGAAGGATTAAGCCATGGCACGAACCGTAGGGCGGGAGCAGCGCAGCGAATCCCGCCAATCCAGCGGCAAGAACACGGCGGGATGCGCGTTGCTCCTCCCGCCCTACGCAACCTGCCGTGCCAACCGAGATTGAGGCCAGCATGGACCGAGCCATCGAACACACCAAATACCTGATCGCCGGCAGCAGCCACGCTGCGCTCGAGGCGATCAACGCGATCCGCATGCATGATGCGGAAGGGCCGATCACCGTCGTCACGCGCGACGCGCACCTGCCGTACTCGCCGACCGTGCTGCCCTACGTCGTGTCGGGCAAGTCGGCGCCCGAGCGCATCTTCCTGCGCGATGACGACTTCTTCGCGCGCAACAAGGTCGCCTACCGTCCGAAAGCCGCGCTGAAGGCGCTGCACGCCGATCGCAACACGGCCGAGCTCGCCGACGGCTCCAGCGTGGTCTACGAAAAGCTGCTGCTCGCGACCGGCGCCTCGCCTGCGATTCCGCCGATCCCCGGCATCGACACCGTCTCCTACCACGTGCTGCGCACCTTGGACGACGCGTTGAAGTTGCGCGGCGCGATCGCCGAGTCGAAGCAGGCCGTCGTCCTCGGCGCCGGCCTCGTCGGCATGCACGCCGCCGAGAATCTGGTGAAGGCGGGCGCCAGCGTCACCATCGTCGAGATGAGCGAACAGCTCACCTCCGGCTACTTCGACAAGGTCGCTGCGGACATGATCGAGCAGGCCTTCCGCGACGCCGGCGCGAAGATCATGACCGGCAGCCGCGTCGTGCGCCTGGAGCCGACTGCCGCCGGCGCGAAGCTGACGTTGGAGAACGGCACGACGCTCGAAGCCGACCTGCTGCTCGTCGCGACCGGCGTGAAGCCCGAGATGGACTATCTCAACGGCAGCGGCGTCGAGCACGCGCAGGGCATTCTCGTCGATGACCGCATGCAGACCACCGCGGAGAACGTCTGGGCCGCGGGCGACTGCGCCCAGGCGCGCGGCTTCTTCACCGGCACGAAAGTGATGAACGCGATCCTGCCCGACGCGACGATCCAGGGCCGCGTCGCCGGCATGGCGATGGCGGGTGACCCGGGCGTCAAGGACTACGCCGGCGGCGTGCCGCTCAACACCTACCACTTCTTCGGCCGCCACGCGATCTCGGTCGGGTCGAGCACGGTCCCCGAAGGCGGCGAGGTGGTCACGCGCTTCGACGAGGCCAGCGGCCGCTACCTGAAGGCGATCTTCGGGCCGGACGGACGTCTTACCGGCATCTTCGGCGTGAATGAATTCTTCGACGGCGGCGTCATGGCGCAACTGATCCTGCGCCGCACCGACCTCACGCCGCTGCGCAGCCGCTTCGTTGCGAATCCGCTCGCAGTTGGCCGCGAAATCATGTCGCAGACCTGGCGCTAAGGAGCCATCAATGGGACGAGCTTACAGCACCATCGCCTTCGACCCCGCCAAGTGCGACGGTTGCGGCGATTGCATGACGGCCTGCGCGCAGGCCAAGACCGGCACGGACGACATCGCGCGTTCGCGCATCCAGATCTACGGCAGGGAGGGCGCCGCTGACAAGACCTTCGAACTCGCGCTGTGCCGCCAGTGCGCGGACCCCAAGTGCGTGACCGTCTGCCCGGCCGGCGCGCTGAACAAGGACGGTACGAGCGGCGTGATCGGCTGGGATGCCACGAAATGCGTCGATTGCCTGTTGTGCACGGTGGGCTGCGCCTACGCCGGCATCGCGCTGGACGAAGCGACGGGTCACGTCGCCAAGTGCGATACCTGCGACGGCAACCCGGCCTGTGTGCCGGCCTGTCCGCACGGCGCGCTCAAGCACATCACCACCGCCAACATCTACAACGAGGTCGGCGACTGGGAAGACCTCTTCGCGCCGGGCCTCGCCGGCTGCCAGGGTTGCAACACCGAACTGCTGATGCGCCACACGCTGCGCCGCGTCGGCCCCGACACCGTGCTCGCGACGCCGCCGGGCTGCGTGCCGGGCATGGGCTCGGTGGGTTTCAACGGCACCACCGGCACCAAGGTCCCCGTCTTCCACCCGCTGCTCACCAACACCGCTGCGATGCTCGCCGGCATCAAGCGCCAGTACAAGCGTGTCGGCCGCGACGTGCAGGCGCTGGCGATCGCGGGCGACGGCGGCGCGTCGGACGTCGGCTTCCAGTCGCTGTCCGGTGCCGCCGAACGCGGCGAGCAGATGCTCTTCATGGTCGTCGACAACGAGGGCTACATGAACACCGGCATGCAGCGCTCGAGCTGCACGCCCTACGGCGCCTGGACCTCGACCACGCCGGTTGGCGAGACCTCGCGCGGCAAGACGCAGGACGCGAAGAACCTGCCGCTGATCATGGTGAACCACCGCTGCGCCTACGTCGCGACGGCCTCCACCGCGTACATGGAAGACCTGTACGACAAGCTCGACAAGGCCATCGCCGCCTCCAAGAACGGCTTCGCCTACCTGCACGTGTATTCGCCCTGCACGACCGGCTGGCGCTTCCCGTCGAACCTCAACATGGAAGTTGCGCGCAAGGCCGTTGAGACCAACTTCGTGATGCTGTGGGAATACACGCCGCAGGACGGTCTGCACTTCACGAAACCGGTGGATGACCCACTGCCGGTCACGGACTACCTCAAGGCGATGGGGCGATTCCGCCACCTCACGTCGGAGCAGGTCGAGCACATCCAGAAGAAGGTCGTCGAAAACCAGAAATTCGTTGAACGCATGACGGAGCACGCACATGTCGGCTAGGGATGGTTTTGCAGTACCGAAAGGGGCAGCACGGGACACACTGGATCCGATCGAGACCGCGAGCCGCGACGAACTCGCCGCGCTGCAGCTCGAACGGCTCAAATGGAGCCTGCAGCATGCCTACGACAACGTCGCGCACTACCGCCAGGCATTCGACGAGGCCGGCGTGCATCCGGCTGACCTGAAGCAGCTCTCGGATCTGTCGAAGTTCCCCTTCACGACGAAGAAAGAGCTGCGCGACAACTACCCCTACGGCCTTTTCGCGGTGCCGATGCGCGACATCGTGCGCGTGCACGCCTCGTCCGGCACCACCGGCCAGCCCACGGTCGTCGGCTACACGAAGAAGGACATCGCGATGTGGGGCACCGTGATGGCGCGCTCGCTGCGCGCGGCAGGCGGCACGCCCGACGACATCATCCTCAACTCGTACGGCTACGGCCTCTTCACCGGCGGTCTCGGCGCCCACTACGGCGGCGAAGCGCTCGGCGCGACCGTGATCCCGATGGGCGGCGGCAATACCGAGAAGCAGATCCAGCTGATCCGCGAGTTCAAGCCGACCATGATGATGGCGACCCCGTCCTACATGCTCACGGTCGCCGACGGCCTGCAGGAAATGGGCATCGACCCCGCCTCGACGACCCTGCGCGTGGGCGTCTTCGGCGCCGAACCCTGGACCAACGAGATGCGCCGCGAGATCGAGACGCGGCTGGGCATCGATGCGATCGACATCTACGGCCTGTCCGAGGTGATCGGCCCGGGCGTCGCGTGCGAGTGCATCGAGACCAAGGATGGCCCGCACATCTGGGAAGACCACTTCTATCCGGAGATCATCGACCCTGTCACCGGCGAAGTCCTGCCCGACGGCACGCCGGGCGAGCTCGTGTTCACGTCGCTGACGAAGGAGGCGCTGCCCATCGTGCGCTACCGCACGCGCGATCTCACCGTGCTGCTGCCCGGCACCGCGCGCACGATGCGCCGCATCGGCAAGATCACCGGCCGCAGCGACGACATGCTGATCATCCGCGGCGTGAACGTCTTTCCGACGCAGATCGAGGAAATCTTGCTGCGCCACGACAGCCTGTGCGGCCACTACCAGCTGCAGATCACGCGTCCGGGCCATATGGACGAGCTCACCGTGCTCGCCGAAATCCGTCACGACCTCTCCGACTCGGTCAATGAGGCACAACGCTCGAAGATCGCCGCCGAAGTCCGGCACGAGATCAAGAGCCGCGTGGGTGTCAGCGCGGACGTCCAGATCGTCGAGACCGGCCGCATCGAGCGCACTCAGGTCGGTAAGGCCAAGCGCGTGATCGACAAGCGGCCGAAGGAGTGATGCAGGGGTTTTGAGGCCAAGGGTCAGAAAACAAACAACGGCCACACCAGAAGTGGCACGGATGGAGACACACCAGTGAATGATCGGACCACCATCAGTCCCGGCGACGCGCTGAACGCAGCCACCGGCGATCTGTTCAAACAGGCAGCATCCGAAGGGCGCGACGCCCTCAACGCCGACGAGCTGCAGCGCTTCGTCGCGAGCTTCGGCGCAGCGCTCGCCGAAGGCGTTCCCGGCGGTGTCGACCTGCGCATCGCCCTCGAAAATACCCGCGAGTTCGGCGTGCTCCTCACGGCCGGGCAGGGCGGCCTCGACGGCGCCCTCGACCGCGCCAACTTCCGCAAGGACCGCGCCGCCGTCTCCGCGTCCGTCGAACTCACCGACGCGGCCGACTTCCTGCGTCTCTTCCGCCGCACCGTCGCCTACCAGAAGATGGCCGCGCTCGCGCAGCGCGACGGCCGCCGCGCCCCGGACCCCGTGCTCGAATTCTGCTTCGGCCTGATGCTGGGGCTCGGCCGCGAGTTTTCCGTGCAGAACCCCGAGGCCCTGTTCGTCATCCAGCGCATCGAACTCGACCAGGTGCAGTTCGCGAAGAAGCCGACCGTCGGCGCAGCACGTGTCGAGTTCGGCAAGCCCGTCGCCGGCCGCCTGCCGCGTCCCGTGAACAAGATCGACAAGCTAATCCACCCCCAGTCGATCGGCATCGTCGGCGTGTCCGCGAGCGGCATGAACTTCGGCCGCATCATCCTCAAGAACCTGATGGGCAGCGGCTACGCGAAAGAGAAGCTGACCATCATCCGCCCCGGCGAGACCGAGATCGACGGCGTGCGCTGCGTCGAGAGCCTTCGCGCGCTGCCCGCGAAGCTCGACCTCCTGATCGTCGCGGTACCCAACGACGCGGTATACGAACTCGTCGACGAGATCATCGCCACCGATGCCGTCGAATCCGTGATGCTGATCCCCGGCGGCCTCGGCGAAACCGCGAAGAGCCGCGAACCTGCTGCCGCACTGGCTGCGAAGATCAACGCCGCGCACGCCAATCCGGGTGGCGGGCCGGTGTTCCTCGGCGCGAACTGCCTCGGCGTCGTCTCGCATCCGGGCGGCTACGACTCCTGGTTCATCCCGCTCGAACGCCTGCCCAAGCCGCAGAAGAAGGCGCAGCGCAACTCGGTGATGCTCAGCCAGTCCGGCGCCTTCATGATCACGCGCATCTCGCAGAACCCCTGGCTCGACCCCGCCTACATGCTCGCGCTCGGCAACCAGACCGACCTCACGCACGGCGACATGCTGGGCTTCTTCGCCGAACGTGAAGGCATCGACACGCTCGGCATCTACATCGAAGGCTTCAAGGATGGCGACGGCCTCGACTTCGCGAGGGCGGTGCGCAAGGCGGTGCTCAAGGGCAAACAGGTCGTGGTCTACAAGTCGGGCAGGACCGAAGCAGGGGCGGGTGGCGTCATGGGTCACACCGCGTCGATCGCGGGCGATCCGGTCCTCTTCGATGCCGTGCTGCGCCAGGCCGGCGCGATCGTCGCCGAGGACTTCAACACCTTCGACGACCTCTTCTATATCGCCGGCGCGCTGCACGGCAAGAAGGTCGGCAAGCGCCTGGGCGCGATCAGCGGCGCCGGTTTCGAGGCCGTCGGCATGGCCGATTCGACCGCGACGGAAACGTCCTCGCTGGAAATGGGCGCGCTCGAAGCCGCGACCGTCGAGCGGGTGCAAACCATCCTCGCCGCCAAGCGCCTCGACGCGCTGGTCGAGGTGCGCAACCCGATCGACATCAACCCGGGCGCCGACGACGGCGTGCACCTGCAGATCACCGAGGCATTCCTCGACGACCCCAACATCGATGCCGTCGTCGTCGGCCTCGACCCGACCGCGCCGTCGATCCGCGGCCTCGAAACCAGCAAGCTGCGCCCCGGCTACGACCTCTCGGACCCGAACGGCACCGTGCATATCTACCCGCCGCTCGCAGCGAAGAGCGACAAGCCGGTCATCGGCATCGTCGACGGCGGCTCGCTCTACGACGCCATGGCCGCAAAGCTGATGGACCAGGGCGTATGCGTGTTCCGCAACTGTGGCCGCGGCACGAGGGCGCTGGCACGCTACGTCGAGGCCCGCGTCGAAGCGGACGCGATCCGCGCACGCGAAAACTAATCCGATCCGCAACGAACCCCGCGCCGGCATGGACCGGCGCCTCACACGAAGGAGACTGAAAGATGAGCGAACTGAAAGCCGGACTGACCTCCACCCGCCGCTACGACATCGACAAGGGCCGCACCATCGGCTTCATGGGCGACGACTGCCGTGTCTACTCGACCCCGGCGCTGCTTTACGACATCGAAGTCGTGTGCCGCGACCTCCTTCTGGAGAACATTGAGGCGGGCAAGGACTCCGTCGGCACGCGCGTCGAGCTCGACCACGTCGGCGCCACCTTGCTGGGCATGTGGGTCGAGATCACGGTGAAGCTGGTTGAAGTAAACGGCCCGGCCGTGACCTTCGAATTCACCGCCCGCGACGCCCTCGAGGAAGTCGCCCGCGGCAAGCACAGCCGCTTCATCGTCGGAGCAGAGAAGACCGCCCAGCGCCTCAAGGCCAAGCTCGAAAAGGCGATGGCCGCAGCCTGATCTGCCGAAACGAAGCGGGCGTCCTTTCGGACGCCCGTCGTCGATCGGCGGGGAACCTGCGCGCGTTCAGGCCGGCCTGTGCCGGCGTCGTCCGAATCCCAATCCGACAAGCCCGGCGCCGAGAAGCAGCAGCGATGAAGGCTCAGGAACCGCCTGCACCACGATCCCGTCAGTCGTCTCTGCCTCGAGCGGGGCCTTCGTCAGCCTGAACGTGGCGTAGATTTCGTTCGTGTTCGGTTTGCTCCATGTGCATTGGCCGCTGTTTCCTTCGCATAGCCAGACCGCCGGAGAGAGGCTGATCTCGATTTCGCCACCGTCGTCGAGCGCGAGCAGGAAAGAAAGGAAGGTCGCAGCAAGGTCGGTGTTCGCCGGGCCGGCGCCCTTGTCCCAGAACGGTCCCACAGTGGCCTGCACCGTTGCATCCAGATCCGCGGCGCCGCCACCAGGCGAATCGAACTCGATCAGGGCTGCGAGGTCCAGGTGATCGAGCTCCGATGCGCTGCCGTTGGCGCTGATCGCGGCATCCTCCTCGGCGAGGGTGCCCCAGCCGAAACGAATCGTCTCGAAGTCACCGTCGCCAGTGAGCATGAAGCTCGTGCCTGCAAGGTTCGGATCGATGCTCCAGGCGGCGTTGAGGTACCTATGTCCCTCATCGCAGCTCGCGCTCGTGCAGGCGGCGTCCCAACCTGAGCCCAGGCTCCAGCTGCCGCCGGAAATCTCCACACTGACGGGCGCCGCGCCGACAAATGCCGGTATCGATAGCGCTGCCGCCAGCGTGGTGCGCGCAAGCAGTCGATAAGCAGTCATTGTTCTTCTCCTTCGCGCGATCGCCCCGGGCGGTGGCCGTTCCGCGGTGCAGGCGTTCTCCCTGAAGCAGCACTGCCCCCTCAGGGGCTACTCCCGTCGTTTGAAACACTCTATTCGGGAACGGCACGAGGCAGTCGTGATATCGGCCACGGTTCCTGCAAATTGTGGATCCGTCGGCCATTTGCTGAGGATGTCGCGAGAATCTGGCTCAACGGGCGCGCGCTCCAGTAGACTTCGCCGCATGGAGAGCAAAGGATGAATGACGAAGACTACATGCGTGTCGCACTGGAGCAGGCGCGCGAGGCGGGGAGTTGCGACGAGGTGCCGGTTGGCGCCGTCGTCGTGCTCGATGGCGAGATCGTGGGCCGCGGATTCAATCAGCCCATCGGTCGGCACGATCCGACCGCCCACGCGGAAGTGATGGCCCTGCGTGACGCCGCCGCCCGGCTCGGCAACTACCGGCTTCCGGGTTGCGAGTTGTACGTGACGTTGGAACCCTGTGCGATGTGTAGCGGCGCGATCATGCACTCGCGCATTGCGCGCGTCGTGTTCGGTGCACGTGACCCGAAGACCGGCGTCGCCGGCAGCGTCATCGACCTCTTCGCCGAATCGCGCCTGAACCATCACGCGACCATATCGGGCGGGGTGCTCGCCGAGGAGTGCGGCGGCCTCCTGTCGAGTTTCTTCGCGGCGCGGCGCGGTCGCACCCTCGTCGCCTGACGCCCATGCGCATCCTGATCGACCTGGCTACCCAGCGCCTGAGCCTCTTCGGCGCCGACGGCGCCTGCATCCGCCGCTACAGCGTCTCGACCGCCCTCAACGGCCCTGGCGAAGTGCAGGACAGCGGCTGCACGCCGCGCGGACGGCACCGCATCCGCGCGAAAATCGGCGCAGGGGCTACAACGGCCGCAGTGTTCCGCGGACGGCGCCCGACGGGTGAAGTGTGGACACCGGAACTCGCCGCGGCCAATCCCGGGCGCGACTGGATCCTCTCTCGCATCCTGTGGCTCAGCGGCTGCGAGCCGGGTCGCAACCGCCTCGGCAAGGTGGATTCGATGCGCCGCTACATCTACATTCACGGCACCCCGGACGATCAGCCGATGGGCGAGGCGCGTTCGCATGGCTGCATCCGCATGCGCAACGACGACGTGATCGAACTGTTCGACCTGGTGCAGGCCGGGACGGAAGTGGATATCGAGGAGACGACGAACGTGGACGCGGCGCCGAGGGTCCGCATTCTCGACTGGGACGACGCTGCAGCGCTCGCGATGCCGCTGCGCGAACGGGTGTTCGTGATGGAGCAGGGCGTGCCCGCCGAGCTCGAGCGCGACGCCAATGACCCGCACTGCCGCCACGTCGTGGCCACGGCTGCGGCCGGCGACGTCGTGGGCACCGGCCGGCTGCTGCCCGACGGGCACATCGGCCGCATGGCCGTCGCGGCTGCATGGCGCAACCGCGGCATCGGCGGACGGATGCTCGAAGCCCTCGTCATTGAAGCCGGCCGTCTCGGATTCCGCGAGGTCGTCCTGAACGCCCAGATCGACGCCGTCGACTTCTATCTGCGGCACGGCTTCAAGCCGGAAGGCGATGTGTTCGTCGAGGCCGGCATCCGCCACCAGACGATGCGCCGCGCCCTGGTGCCGGCAGGCGCCTGACGCTTTCAGCCGGAGACGGCAGTGTTGAAGCGGTGAGTAACTTCGCTCGCGAATTCGCCGCGCTCGTTCCAGGTCCATTCGCGGAACGTCACCTTGCCATCCCGATCCTGCAGGATCAGCGTCGAGCAGCGCGTACCGTAACCCGGCGCGCGGATGAATGCCGGCGACAGCCAGCGCTCCCAGTCCGCGCTCACACCGGTTTCCGGCAGGTGATGATCGGGCGCAGGCTCGTCGTCGCGCAGCAGGCCGAGGAACGCGTCGGCGTCGGGCAGGCGGGCGAGCGCCGCGGTGAAACGTTCGCGCGCCAGCTCCACCTTGGGCCAGGGCGTGTCGAGGACATGGTTCGACAAGCCGTACACGCCGGGCTCGAGCAAGCGCACCGAACCCGTCGTGCTCTCATGGATTCCCAGCAGGCGGCCGTCGCTCACCAGCAGGTTGAAGGCCGCATATTGCGCGCTGACCTCGGCCACTAACCGCAAGCGCTGCTCCGCGTCATCGGTTCCGGTCAGGCAGTCGCGCACCAGCGTGCCGCGCGAGGGTGCGCCCGGACGGTGCCGGGTCGGATCACGGTAGTTCGTCAGCGCGGCGAAGCGGCCGCCGCGGCTGAGGCCCATCCATGTTCCACCGGCTTCCAGATCGCGCCCCGCAAGCAGCTCGGGCGCGTCGGTCCACCAGTGCGCCGGAACCGCCGGACGGGCTAGAAACTCGTCGCGATTGGCGGCGACGACCAGCGGGTAGTCCGGATGGGCGTGCCAGCCGACGACGATCAGGCACATTCGACGAAGCGTTCCGTGTGACGCGCGGCCCCGGGTTCGACGAGATCCGCGACCTGGTGCGCGTCAGTCTCGATGCGCAGGGCCGCCTCGAACGCCTCCGGATCGGCCACGCCCTCGTACACTTCCATCCACGTCACTGCGTCGTCGCGCCGCTCCAGCAGGCGTCCCGCGACGCCGGTGCGCCGTTCGAGCGCCGCCTGCATGGCGCGCACGGTCGCCTCCGCGTCCTCGTGCTCGGCATCGGCACGGACGCGGTAATAGACGTAGTAATGCACGCAGGCCACAGGGTCACCGCTCATTTTTCGGGCAGCGCGTAGGGTAGGTCGAGGAACTGCAGCTGCGGTCCCTGCGGGCTGCCCACATGGACCTCCCCGGCTTCGGCGCAGCTGATCTGCATCACCGCCAGCGCCTCGAAGCCCCCCTTGGGCGCGGGCACCACGTTCACCAGCTTGCCGGCCGACTGGTCGCCGAACTCGGGCGTGAACAGGTCGGCGCCCACTGCCGGAGCCGCATCACCGGACACATGCACGTGATACATGCGCTTCTTCAGTTTGCCGAGGTACTGCGTGCGGGCGACGATCTCCTGCCCCGGATAGCAGCCCTTGTTGAAACTCACCCCGCCGATCACCTCGAAATTGAGCATCTGGGCGACGAATTCCTCCTGCGTTGCCGCCGTAATCAGCGGCAGGCCGGCACGGATCATCGCAAGCTGCCAGGCCGCCGTACCGGCCTTTGTCGCGCCGCCCGCCGCCAGCTTCCGGAACACTTCGGGCGCTTCGGCAGTCGGCACCGCAACGACCAGGTTGCGCAGGTCGAGCCGGATGCAGCGCACTTCCCCCGCCACCGCCTGCGTCATCGGCGCGACCGGTGCGGCAATCCCGGCACTCGCGAGCGCGGCGTCCGCAGCAGCCCCGCTTACCCCGATCAGCACCGTGTCCGGCGTCGCGTCCGCAAGCTTCACCTTGCTGCGCAGCACATACATGGACAGCTTCTTCTGCAGCATCGGCTGGACGTCGGCCGAGGCTGCGATCATCTGGCCGGAGTCGTCGCTCCACAACAGCAGGCTCGCAAGCATGCGGCCCTTCGGCGTATTGAAGCTCGACCACTGCGCAGACTGCGGACCGAGCTTCTTGACGTCGTTCGACAGCAGGTTGTGCAGGAAGGTGACCGAGTCGTCGCCGGCGCAGCGGATCAGGCCGAGGTGCACCAGCGGCACCGCCACGGTGCCGGATTCCACGGCGCGCACTTCCGCTTCCGGAGCATCGAAACGGATGCCGGAGTCTTCCAGCGTGGCGCCTTCGCGTACCAGAAATTCTGTCCAGGTCGTGTTCATGTGCGTTTGTCGGGGCGGTGGAGGGATGTGGAATTGGGATGAAGTATTATAGGGCCCCGCAGACGCAATGGTTGCGGGCCAAACATTCCAGCCAGACCTCTCGCCGCGCGCCGCGCAACGATATCCGCCCTGATGAAGCCCTTCGTTATCCGCCTGCTGATCGCACTCGCGCTCGCCGTCGCGGCCGTATCCGCCGCCGCGTGGTGGTATGCGCAGCGTCCGCTGAAGCTGGCGCAGCCGCTCGTCGATTTCACGGTCCAGCGCGGACACACGATGCGCCAGGCAGCAGCGACGATCGCTGCTGCGGGCGTCGACGTCAATCCGCGGGCGCTGTACTGGATCGCCCGCATCACCGGCAAGGCCGGCCGCATCATGGCGGGCAGCTACGAAGTCCATCAGGGCATCACGCCTTGGCTGCTCATCCTGAAGCTGTCCAGCGGCGACGTCTCGCAGGCCGAAGTCCGCTTCGTCGAAGGCTGGAATTTTCGTCAGGTGCGCGCGGTGCTCGAATCCAACCCCCACCTCCTGCAGGACATCGCCGGTCTCTCCGATGCCGACATCCTGCGCGCCATCGGAGCGACCGAAACGCATCCGGAAGGTCTGTTCTTCCCCGACACCTACCTCTTCGACAAGCAGTCGAGCGCCATTGCGGTGCTGCGCCGCGCCTATTCCGCGATGAAGCAGCGCCTCGCGCAGGCATGGGAGACGCGCGATCCAAGGGTTCCGCTTGCGTCGCCCTACGACGCGCTGATCCTCGCGTCCATCGTCGAGAAGGAAACCGGCCGCCCCGAGGATCGCGGGCTGGTCGCCTCCGTCTTCGCCAACCGGCTGCGCATCGGCATGCGCCTGCAGACCGATCCCACGGTGATCTACGGTTATGGCGAGGGCTTCGACGGCCGCCTGAGGAAATGGCACCTCGAAACCGACCACCTCTACAACACCTACACGCGCGCCGGGCTGCCGCCGACGCCGATCGCGATGCCGGGTGCCGAATCGCTCAATGCAGCGGTACGCCCGGCCCAGACCGAATACCTGTATTTCGTCTCGCGTGGCGACGGGACCAGCGAGTTTTCCTCCAACCTCAACGACCACAACAAGGCGGTCAATCGTTATCAGCGGGGATCGGGAAGTTGAACCAGACGCGCGCCCGCGGGCGCTTCATCACCTTCGAAGGCATAGACGGCGCCGGCAAGAGCAGCCAGATCGCGGCCGTCGTCGCACTCCTCCAGGCACGCGGGCTGACCGTTGACCAGACGCGTGAACCGGGTGGCACGGCCCTCGGCGAGAAACTCCGCGAACTCCTGCTGCACGAGCCCATGCACCTCGAAACCGAGGCCATGCTGATGTTCGCAGCACGTCGCGAACATCTCGCCGCCCGCATCCATCCCGCGCTCGCAACCGGAACCTGGGTCGTGTCCGACCGCTTCACCGACGCCACCTACGCTTACCAGGTCGGCGGGCGCGGACTCGACGCCGCGAAATTCTCCGCCCTCGAGGACTGGGTGCACCCAGGGTTCCAGCCCGACCTGACCCTCGTCTTCGACCTCCCGCCGGAGGTCGCCGCGGCACGCGTCGCCAATACCGGCACCGCGCCGGACCGTTTCGAGCGCGAGCAGCGCGACTTCTTCGAGCGCGTGCGCACGGCCTACCTCGAACGGGCGCGCATGGCCCCCGAGCGTATCCGCGTCATCGCGGCCGATCGCCCGCCCGAACGGATCCGCGCCGAGATCGAGGCGATTGTCGCGGAGCGATTCTTCCGATGATCCACCCCTGGCTGCAGGAGAGCTGGCAGCGACTGGTCGGCCTGGGCGGGCGGCTGCCGCATGCGCTGCTCTTCGTCGGTCCCGAAGGCCTCGGCAAGCGCGAGCTCGCCGATGCGCTCGCGGCACGCCTGCTGTGCGCCGCCCCTGCCGCGGACGGCCACGCCTGCGGCCACTGTGTTCCTTGTCAGCTGCGGCTATCCGGCAATCACCCCGACCTGCTGCCCATCGTCCCCGAAGCCGACGCGGCATCGGAGAGCGAAGCAGGGGAGGGCGGCGACGCTGGCGAAGCCGGTAGCGGCAAGAAGAAATCCTCGCAGATTCGTATCGAGCAGATCCGCGACCTGCAGGAAGCGCTCTCCGTGACTGGGCACCAGAGCAGCCGGCGCGTCATCGTCGTCGATCCGGCCGAGGCGATGAACGCCTTCACCGCCAACGCCTTGCTGAAACTGCTCGAGGAACCGCCGGAGGGCTGCGTGTTCCTGCTCGTGTCGTCGGCCCCGCGCCGCCTGCTGCCCACCATCCGCAGTCGCTGCCAGCAGTGGAGCTTCGCGCGTCCGGCGGCGGACGTCGTCGCGCAATGGCTCGCCGGCCCTGACGCACCGCCCGCGGACCTGCTCGCGCTCACGGGCGGCATGCCGCTTGCAGCCCAGCGCCTTGCGAAGACCGGTTCCGATGCCCTTCTGCGGCGCTTCGTGAAGGACATTGCGGCGCTGCCCGCCGGTGATCCGCTGAAACTTGCCGGCCAGTGGGAAAGCTGGCTCAAGTCCAAGGAAGCGCTCGCGGCCGGCTTCGGCATGCCGCAGCTCGTCGAATGGCTGCAACGCTGGGTCACCGACCTTGCCTCGCTGCGCCTTGGCGGGCGCCTGCGCTTCTTCCCCGGTGAGGATGGCGTCATTGCCGCGCTCGCGCAGCGCACCAGCGTGGCGGCTGTGACGAACTGCTACAATGAACTCGCCCGGATCCGCCGGGTCGCACAGCATCCGCTCAATGCAAGGCTGATGCTCGAAGACATGCTCCTGCGCTATGCGCGCGCCGTGACCGGAACCCGCCGATGAGCGAAGCTCCCAAACAAAGCGTCGCACGCCCCAGCGTGCTGTCGCTGAACATCAACTCGAAGTCCGCGCTCTACGCCGCCTACATGCCCTTCCTGGCCAACGGCGGCATCTTCGTGCCGACGCCGCGCGTGCATGCGCTCGGAGACGAAGTCTTCATGCTTCTGCAGCTCATGGACGACCCGACCAAGCACCCGGTCGCGGCGACCGTCGTGTGGGTCACGCCCCAAGGCGCACAGGGCGGCAAGACCCAGGGCATCGGCGTGCATTTCAGCTCGGACGAGTCCGGCAAGGCCTTGCGCGCACGCATCGAGCAGATCCTTGCCGGTCACCTTGGCTCGAACCGCCCCACCCATACCCTCTGACCCCTCTGACGTTTCATCGATGTTCGTAGATTCACACTGTCATCTGGATTTCCCCGACCTGGCCGAGCGTGAAGAGACCATCCTCGCGGCGATGGCCCAAAACCGCGTCGGCCACGCGCTGTGCGTCAGCGTCAAGATGGAAGACTTCCCGCGCGTGCTCGCGCTCGCAGAGCGTCACCCCAACCTGTCCGCGTCCGTGGGTGTGCACCCGGACAACGACGGCGTCGAGGAGCCCGATGAAGCCCGCCTGCTGGCGCTTGCCGATCACCCCAAGGTCGTCGCCATCGGCGAAACCGGCCTCGATTACTACTGGCAGAAGGACGCGCCCGAGTGGCAGCGCGAACGCTTCCGCACCCATATCCGTGCCGCCTGCCAATGCGGCAAGCCGCTGATCGTCCACACGCGTTCGGCCGCCGACGACACCCTGCGCCTGATGCGCGAGGAGGGCGCCGGTGAAGCCGGCGGCGTGATGCACTGCTTCACCGAATCGCGTGAAGTTGCCGAGGCCGCTCTCGATCTCGGCTTCTACATCTCGTTCTCCGGCATCGTCACGTTCAAGAACGCCCGGGAGCTGAAGGCCGTCGCCCAATACGTACCGCTCGACCGCCTGCTCATCGAAACCGACGCCCCATATCTCGCACCGGTTCCGCATCGCGGCAAAACCAACGAACCCGCCTGGGTCGTCCACGTCGCCGAAGAGATCGCCCGCCTGCGCAACGAACCGCTCGAGCGCATCGAATCGGCCACCACCGAAAACTTCTTCCGCCTCTTTCGCCATGCCCAAGCCCACTGAATCGATGAAGCGCCTTCTCGTCTCCGCGATCCTCGCCTGCGCGTTCCTCGGTTCGACCGCGCAAGCCGACAGCTACGAAGACGCCCTCAGCTCGGCGCGTCGGGGAGACACGCCGCAACTCATGCAACTCATCAAACGCGGCGTCGATCCGAACACCGTCGACGCGCAAGGCAGCACCCTGCTGATCCTCGCCGCGCGCGAAGGCAACCTCGACACCGTGAAGGAACTGCTCAAGCACCGGCCCAAGGTCTCGCTGCGCAACGCCGCGGGCGATTCGGCCTTGATGCTGGCCGTGCTCAAGGGGGAGATCGCCATCGTCGACGTACTGCTCGAAGCGGGCGCCGAGGTGAACCACGACGGCTGGACGCCGCTGATGTACGCAGCCTTCGAGGGACGTACCGAGATCGTCGATCGGCTTCTCGCGCGCGGCGCCGACGTCGGCGCGCTTGCCCCGAACGGATCCACTTCGCTGATGCTCGCAGCACGCAACGGCCACAGCGACGTAGTCCGCCGTCTGCTGAAGGCCGGAGCCGATCTCGATCAGAAGAACGACACCGGCTTCACTGCCGAAAGCTGGGCGCTGGACAACGGCAACACCGACATCGCCGGCCTGCTGCGCGCCGAACGCAGCCGCCGGCAGGCCGCCGGCGCCCGCTGAACGCGCCTACGGGCGAGGCGGTGCGGAACTGTGTGCCGCTCGTCCGCGCACAACGGCTTGCAGCGCAGGCGCGAAGCGGGCCGCCGTCGCGATCGTCGCCGCGTGGATGGCGACCGTGTCCTCGATGATTCGCGCGTACCCGCCCGCCATCGCAATCGCGACCGGCGTGCCGTGCTCCACGCACCATTGCAGAACCATCTCGTCGCGGGCAGCCAGCCCCTCGAAGCTCAGCCCGAGTCGTCCCAGACGATCGTCGCGATACGGATCGGCGCCGGCAAGATAGATCGCCAGATCCGGCTTCATTGCCGCCTGAACCTCCTCCAGGCCACCGCGGAGCGTCGCGAGATAGGTCGCATCCCCCGTCCCGTCCGGGAGCTCGATGTCGAGGGTGGATATCGCCTTGCGGAACGGAAAATTCTTCTCGCCGTGGATACTCAGCGTGAACACATCCGGATCGCCGGACAGGATTGCCGCCGTACCGTCTCCCTGATGCACATCGCAGTCGATTATCGCCACGGTCCGCGCACGGCCCTCCGCCCGCATTGCCAGCGCCGCGATCGCCGCGTCGTTGAACACACAGAATCCCGAGCCGAAATCGCGGTGGGCGTGATGCGTTCCGCCGGCAAGATTCGCCGCGCAGCCTTCGACCAGCGCATGCCTGCAGGCGGCCAGCGTCGCCCCTGCCGAGCGCCGCGAGCGCTCCACCATTTGTAGGGACCACGGAAAACCGATCCTCCGCTGCTCCGCCTGATCGAGGGCTCCATGCGCGACGCGGTCGAGGTAGGCCGCATCGTGCGCCCGCCCGATGTCCGAGTCGCTGGCGGCTGCCGGAACGACGAAGTCGTCCGGTGAAAACCCGCCGCTGCGCATCAGCTGCTCGCGCAGGAGCGAATACTTCTCCATCGGAAAGCGGTGTCCCTCAGGCAGGGGAAGGACGAAGTGGTCGGCATAGAACAGTTTCACAAGACGAATCCTCGACGGGTTTCGAGTTGAGTGCAGCACAAACGGCTGCGACATCTCCCAAATAAAGCATGCCGCAAAAAAGCGCTTGACGGCTTGTTCAAGGTCTATATAATTCGCGCCTCTTTCAGCGCTGCAGCGGTTTCGAGGCAGCGGCGGGGAGCAGGAAAGAGGTGGTGGTGCGGTAGCGGTGTAAAAAATAAATCGCTGCGGTGCTTGACGAAGTGAAGCAAGTTTGTCAGAATCTCTTTCTCGCTGCTTCGGCGGCGGTTCTTTAAAAAATTGGACAACCGATAAGTGTGAGTGCTTGGTTGGCGCGACCGAGACTGCTTCGGCAGTTTTAATGTTGCAAAGATTGAGTGCTCAACTGTAAGTCAGTAATGATTTCTTTGAGTGCTTTGTTGGATTGAACTTAAGAGTTTGATCCTGGCTCAGATTGAACGCTGGCGGCATGCTTTACACATGCAAGTCGAACGGCAGCGGGGGCTTCGGCCTGCCGGCGAGTGGCGAACGGGTGAGTAATGCATCGGAACGTACCCAGTCATGGGGGATAACTACGCGAAAGCGTAGCTAATACCGCATACGCCCTGAGGGGGAAAGCGGGGGATCGCAAGACCTCGCGTGATTGGAGCGGCCGATGTCGGATTAGCTAGTTGGTGGGGTAAAGGCCTACCAAGGCGACGATCCGTAGCGGGTCTGAGAGGATGATCCGCCACACTGGGACTGAGACACGGCCCAGACTCCTACGGGAGGCAGCAGTGGGGAATTTTGGACAATGGGGGCAACCCTGATCCAGCCATGCCGCGTGAGTGAAGAAGGCCTTCGGGTTGTAAAGCTCTTTCAGACGGAAAGAAAACGCTTCCCCTAATACGGGAGGTGGATGACGGTACTGTCAGAAGAAGCACCGGCTAACTACGTGCCAGCAGCCGCGGTAATACGTAGGGTGCGAGCGTTAATCGGAATTACTGGGCGTAAAGCGTGCGCAGGCGGTTGTGTAAGACAGGTGTGAAATCCCCGGGCTTAACCTGGGAACTGCGCTTGTGACTGCACGGCTAGAGTACGGCAGAGGGGGGTGGAATTCCACGTGTAGCAGTGAAATGCGTAGATATGTGGAGGAACACCGATGGCGAAGGCAGCCCCCTGGGCCGATACTGACGCTCATGCACGAAAGCGTGGGGAGCAAACAGGATTAGATACCCTGGTAGTCCACGCCCTAAACGATGTCGACTAGTCGTTCGGAGAGGTAACTCACTGAGTGACGCAGCTAACGCGTGAAGTCGACCGCCTGGGGAGTACGGCCGCAAGGTTAAAACTCAAAGGAATTGACGGGGACCCGCACAAGCGGTGGATGATGTGGATTAATTCGATGCAACGCGAAAAACCTTACCTACCCTTGACATGCCTGGAATCCTTGAGAGATCAGGGAGTGCCTTCGGGAGCCAGGACACAGGTGCTGCATGGCTGTCGTCAGCTCGTGTCGTGAGATGTTGGGTTAAGTCCCGCAACGAGCGCAACCCTTGTCGCTAATTGCCATCATTTGGTTGGGCACTTTAGCGAGACTGCCGGTGACAAACCGGAGGAAGGTGGGGATGACGTCAAGTCCTCATGGCCCTTATGGGTAGGGCTTCACACGTCATACAATGGTCGGTACAGAGGGCTGCCAAAGCGCGAGCTGGAGCCAATCCCTTAAAGCCGATCGTAGTCCGGATCGTAGTCTGCAACTCGACTACGTGAAGTCGGAATCGCTAGTAATCGCAGATCAGCATGCTGCGGTGAATACGTTCCCGGGTCTTGTACACACCGCCCGTCACACCATGGGAGTGGGTTTCACCAGAAGTAGGTAGCTTAACCTTCGGGAGGGCGCTTACCACGGTGAGATTCATGACTGGGGTGAAGTCGTAACAAGGTAGCCGTATCGGAAGGTGCGGCTGGATCACCTCCTTTCAAGAGACAGGTCCGCTGTCCGAGTACTCACAACTTATCGGTTGTTCAGGCAAGAGCCTCGAGATGGACGAGAGGGTCTGTAGCTCAGCTGGTTAGAGCACCGTCTTGATAAGGCGGGGGTCGTTGGTTCGAACCCAACCAGACCCACCACCGCATCATGAGGGGGATTAGCTCAGCTGGGAGAGCACCTGCTTTGCAAGCAGGGGGTCGTCGGTTCGATCCCGTCATCCTCCACCACATGTTCAGGTGGGCTCGAGAGTAGGGCTAAGCCGTGCGCACGTTTGGTGTGCAGGGCTTAGGCCTAGTGCCAGTGTTCTTTAACAAAGTGGAAGAAGTAAAGTGTGCGATCTTCGTTGCGCTGTGTCAGCGGCGCGTGAAGACGAAGATCGAACATGGGTTGTGTGATTGCATTGCAATCGTCTGCGCTTTGAACCAGCAGCAGGCGGTTGCGCACAAGCGTGAGTTCGCCTATGACTGGGTCCCTGGCGACAGGGTCCAGGGTTATAGGATCAAGCGACTAAGTGCATGTGGTGGATGCCTTGGCGATCACAGGCGATGAAGGACGTGCAAGCCTGCGAAAAGCGGGGGGGAGCTGGCAATGGAGCTTTGATCCCCCGATATCCGAATGGGGAAACCCACTCCTTCGGGAGTATCCCGGACTGAATCCATAGGTCCGAGGAGGCGAACGCGGCGAACTGAAACATCTAAGTAGCCGCAGGAACAGAAATCAACCGAGATTCCCCAAGTAGTGGCGAGCGAACGGGGAGTAGCCTGCACGACTAAACCATTTACTTAGCAGAACGGTCTGGAAAGTCCGACGATACAGGGTGATAGTCCCGTATGCGAAAAGTAGGTGGCGGGTCTGAGCGTGCGACAAGTAGGGCGGGACACGAGAAATCCTGTCTGAAGATGGGGGGACCATCCTCCAAGGCTAAATACTCGTGATCGACCGATAGTGAACCAGTACCGTGAGGGAAAGGCGAAAAGAACCCCGGGAGGGGAGTGAAATAGATCCTGAAACCGCATGCATACAAACAGTGGGAGCCTCCTTGTGGGGTGACTGCGTACCTTTTGTATAATGGGTCAGCGACTTACGTTCAGTAGCGAGCTTAACCGAATAGGGGAGGCGTAGGGAAACCGAGTCTGATAAGGGCGACATAGTTGCTGGGCGTAGACCCGAAACCGGATGATCTATCCATGGCCAGGATGAAGGTGCCGTAACAGGTACTGGAGGTCCGAACCCACTAATGTTGAAAAATTAGGGGATGAGCTGTGGATAGGGGTGAAAGGCTAAACAAATCCGGAAATAGCTGGTTCTCCCCGAAAACTATTTAGGTAGTGCGTCGTACGGACACTTGCGGGGGTAGAGCACTGTAATCGTTGGGGGGGTCACTGCGATCTACCCCGCGATAGCAAACTCCGAATACCGCAAAGTGATATACGGCAGACAGTCCTGGGGTGCTAACGTCCTGGGACAAGAGGGAAACAACCCAGACCGCCAGCTAAGGTCCCAAATACATGGCTAAGTGGGAAACGAAGTGGGAAGGCATAGACAGCTAGGAGGTTGGCTTAGAAGCAGCCACCCTTTAAAGAAAGCGTAATAGCTCACTAGTCGAGTCGTCCTGCGCGGAAGATGTAACGGGGCTCAAGCCATGAACCGAAGCTGCGGATCTCGAAAGAGATGGTAGGGGAGCGTTCCGTAAGCCTGCGAAGGTGTCTCGAGAGGGATGCTGGAGGTATCGGAAGTGCGAATGCTGACATGAGTAGCGATAAAGGGTGTGAAAAGCACCCTCGCCGAAAGCCCAAGGTTTCCTGCGCAACGTTCATCGACGCAGGGTGAGTCGGCCCCTAAGGCGAGGCAGAAATGCGTAGTCGATGGGAAACGGGTCAATATTCCCGTACCGGTTTTAGATGCGATGGGGGGACGGAGAAGGTTAGGTCAGCCGGGTGTTGGACGTCCCGGTTTAAGCGTGTAGGCGTGCCCCGTAGGCAAATCCGCGGGGCTGAGCCAAGGCGTGATGACGAGGGCTCTTTGAGCCCGAAGTGATTGATACCATGCTTCCAGGAAAAGCCTCTAAGCTTCAGTCTAAAATCGACCGTACCGCAAACCGACACAGGTGGGCAGGAAGAAAATTCTAAGGCGCTTGAGAGAACTCAGGAGAAGGAACTCGGCAAATTGATACCGTAACTTCGGGAGAAGGTATGCCCCACTAGCTTGTAGGAGTACATCCGAAGGGCGAAGGGGCCGCAGAGAATCGGTGGCTGCGACTGTTTATTAAAAACACAGCACTCTGCAAACACGAAAGTGGACGTATAGGGTGTGACGCCTGCCCGGTGCCGGAAGGTTAAGTGATGGGGTGCAAGCTCTTGATCGAAGCCCCGGTAAACGGCGGCCGTAACTATAACGGTCCTAAGGTAGCGAAATTCCTTGTCGGGTAAGTTCCGACCTGCACGAATGGCGTAACGATGGCCACACTGTCTCCTCCTGAGACTCAGCGAAGTTGAAATGTTTGTGAAGATGCAATCTACCCGCGGCTAGACGGAAAGACCCCATGAACCTTTACTGTAGCTTTGCATTGGACTTTGACGGGACTTGTGTAGGATAGGTGGGAGGCTTTGAAGCGGTGACGCCAGTTGCCGTGGAGCCAACCTTGAAATACCACCCTGGTGTCGTTGAGGTTCTAACCTGGGCCCGTGAATCCGGGTCGGGGACCGTGCATGGCAGGCAGTTTGACTGGGGCGGTCTCCTCCTAAAAGGTAACGGAGGAGTACGAAGGTCGCCTAGGTACGGTCGGACATCGTACTGATAGTGCAATGGCAAAAGGCGGCTTGACTGCGAGACCGACAAGTCGAGCAGGTGCGAAAGCAGGTCATAGTGATCCGGTGGTTCTGTATGGAAGGGCCATCGCTCAACGGATAAAAGGTACTCTGGGGATAACAGGCTGATTCCGCCCAAGAGTTCACATCGACGGCGGAGTTTGGCACCTCGATGTCGGCTCATCACATCCTGGGGCTGTAGCCGGTCCCAAGGGTATGGCTGTTCGCCATTTAAAGTGGTACGTGAGCTGGGTTTAAAACGTCGTGAGACAGTTTGGTCCCTATCTGCCGTGGGCGCTGGAAGTTTGAGAGGACCTGCTCCTAGTACGAGAGGACCGGAGTGGACGTACCCCTGGTGTACCGGTTGTGACGCCAGTCGCATCGCCGGGTAGCTAAGTACGGAAGAGATAACCGCTGAAAGCATCTAAGCGGGAAACTCGCCTCAAGATGAGACTTCCCCGGGGCCTCGAGCCCCCTGAAGGGTCGTTGAAGACCACAACGTTGATAGGTCGGGTGTGGAAGCGCAGTAATGCGTTAAGCTAACCGATACTAATTGCCCGTGAGGCTTGATCCTATAACCCTGGATCACAGCGAACGACACGCTAAACAATCACACCCCCACACACTTCACTTCTCCCCCTTTGTCACCCCTTACAGTCTGACGACCATAGCGTCCCGGAACCACTCCTTCCCATCCCGAACAGGACAGTGAAACAGGACCGCGCCGATGATAGTGCTCTTCGTGAGTGCGAAAGTAGGTCATCGTCAGACTACCCATACCAAAAACCCGCTGACCTCACGTCAGCGGGTTTTTTGCGTCTACGTCGCCCGATTTCGCCATCAACAGAATTTGATGTATGTTGCTGTCAACTACCGGCACGCCCCCGTGCGTTTCCCTGAGCGGGTGCCGGAGATTTCGTGGCGCCATGGGCTTGCCCAATTTCAAGGAGATAGAGGATGCAACCAGTCCGTTTGCGCAAGGCGCAGGTGATGGCCGTGCTGCTTGCCGGCCTATTGGGATGTGGTTTCGCGTATGCGGAGAAACCCGATCACGCGGGTGGAGGTGGCAAGGGGGGGCATCAGGAGCGCGGCGACAAGGCACAGGGCGGCAAGGGGGGCGGGCAGCAGAAGGGCGATCGAGACGCGAGGGGACCCGCCGACCGTGATGGGCGGGATCGCGTGGTACGTTCGCGCGACGATGGCGGGCGCCATGTGGTGACGCGGTTCGAGACGCGGGAGCGGACGGTGATCCGCGAGTATTTCTCGCGCGAAGGAGCGTCGGGAAAATGTCCTCCGGGGCTTGCCAAGAAGGGTAATGGCTGCATGCCGCCGGGCCAGGCAAAGAAATGGTCGGTGGGGCGCACGTTGCCGCGGGATGTCGTGTACTACGACCTTCCTCCTTCGCTCGTCGTCGAACTTGGGGTACCACCCGCAGGCCACAAGTTTGTCCGCGTCGCGGGAGATATCCTGATGATTGCGATCGGCACGAGCATGGTCGTGGATGCAATCGAGGATCTGGGCGGACTTTGAACTGACTGCCGCGGTGCCGCGCTGGGCTAGTGGCGGAGTCGGCAGCAGTTTCGACTGCGTGTTGCCGTAGGCCGCGGGGGCGGTCGTCGTCGGTAGCGAGGGCTCGCCTGGGTTATCCCCGGCGGGCTCTGTTTCTTCAGGCGCTGCCCAGGTGCCGGCCGCCGCCGCTGGGTCGGGCGATGCCGGCGGAGTCGTAGAGCTGCGGTTTCCGGGCGGCGTCGAGCAGAATCGACATGGCGGCCTGGTTGTGCTGCAGGCGCTCGGAGATCAGCTTGCCGTTCAGTTCGTTGCGGGCCTGCGCATCGCGTGCGAGCGCGTGAATTTCATCCCAGCGCCTGATCGTGTCGGGCAGGGGCTGGCACACCTCGCGGATTGCCGCATCGGTGTTCGGGCGGCGCAACTTGCCAAGCAGCAGGGCGCGGTCGTTGTGGATGCGCTGCAGCTGATGGAAGCGCTCGGTCTTTTCGCTTGTCAGTACGAGCAGACCGTCGGCGTCGCCGGCGAGAAGCAGGGCTTCCTCGCGTTCGAGCAGCGCGAGGAAGCTGCGTAGCAGCACTGCCTCGCTGTCGATCAGCTGGACGAGCCGCTGAAGTTCGGGCTGCAGGCTCACGGTCACTACTTCTGCGCGTCGAGCATCTGGCGCACGCTGTCGATGAGTCCGTCCGCGATGCGGTTGGCGTCGATCTTGAACCGCCCTTCGCTGATCGCCTGGCGGATTTCTTCGACACGGCTGCGGTCGATCTCGGGGGTCGAGGCCATTGCGGCTTCGGCCTTGTTGAGGCTGGACGAGAGGGAGGACAGTTCGACCTTTCCATCCGATGCGCCGGCGGCCGTCGTGCTGGCCGGACGTTTTTCGCGGGCCTCTGCAACGGGGGCGGAACCCGGCGGTTTGAGCGTTCCTTCGATTTTCATGGCGCTACTCCCATTAAGCGGTCTCTGTTCGTGTTTACGACCGCCCGGGCGAAAACTTTAGGCAAATATTTCGAGTGGCCGTCAGATCAGAAGTCGAGCTCGACGGTGCCGTCGGCGCGCGCTTTGCCCGAGACGACCTGGCCGCTTCCCAGTCGCACGCGGACGGGGTCCCCGATGGCTGCGGCATTGAGGGCCCGTCCTTCATTGGTTACGGTGAAGCCGCTACCGGTTCCAATGACCTTGACGTTCTGGCCCTGCCGCACCGCCTGGGGCAGGCGGAGCATGTCTGTTCGCAGCGTATTGCCTGCGGCGATGGTGAAACGGGCGTTGTGTCCGACCGCCTGGGTCATGTCGGTCAGCGTGTTGGGTGCCTCGCCGGCGAGGTCTCCGCTGCGTCGTTCCAGATCTGCCGGTGCGATCACCTGGCCGGCACGGATCGGACGTGCGGCAACCAGATAGTCGCCGACAACGGAGATCTGTGCGGGTACGTAGATCGTCCAGCCGACGGGAGACTCGCAACGGACGCCGACGTTGATCCGACCCCAGGCGCGTGTGCCCGGCGGGAGGAAGGGAATGAGTTCGGCGCACGCTGGCAGCTGGTTGCGAGGGTCGACCCCGTCCACGGTGATGCCGACCTTGCCCGGCAGGCCCGAAGTCTGCTCAACGAGAAACGCCATTACGGCTTGGCGAACCGGCGGCAGGGGCTGCTGTGCAGCGGCGATGCTGGCCGCGAGCGCGGGGCCCAGGGCCAATAGGGCCATGAGCGCGTTGCGGAAGGAAATGCATAAGAGGTGGTTCGAAGGCATGGGGCGCATTCCACCATGCGGCCGGCCGAACGGCAACCGGCAAAGTTTTCCGCCTGTGCTTGCCGGGTGCTGCCGCTGCGCCGCGGAAAGCGGCGGAATTGGCCGGTATTTGCCGGTCTTATCGCGGCTAGGGGCTTGCCGGTGCGGGACTAAGATCGCTGGCATGGAAGGTGCAATGAACCCGGTGCCAGCCGATGAAGAGCTTAACGGCCGTCGGCGACAGAACTTGAGGTGATGCCATGAAGACCCAACTCGACAGCGCGCTGCAGTTTCACCAGTCGGCCCTGAACCTGCAGGCGCAGCGGCAGCAGATGCTGGCGTCGAATATCGCGAACGCGGATACGCCGAATTACAAGGCGCGCGACATCGACTTCCGCTCCGCGCTGAAGGGGGCGCTGGGTGAGCGCATGGGCCCGCTCGCGCTGGCGAGCACGTCTTCGCGCCACCTCGATGTGGCGGAGCAGATGCCGTTCGGCGCCTACGTCGGGTATCGCCGCGAGTTCCAGTCCAGCGTGGACGGCAACACGGTGAACATGGACGTGGAGCGTGCGGCCTTTGCCGAGAACTCGGTGCACTACGAGGCGAGCGTGACCTTCATCAACGGCCTGCTGCGCAGCATGCAGACGGCGATCACCGGCCAGTGAGCGGGAGGGAGGCGTCCATGAGCATGTTCAATGTATTTGCGATCGCGGGATCGGCGCTGCATGCGCAGTCGGCGCGGTTGAATGCCACGGCGTCGAACCTGGCGAATGCGGACAGTGTCGCGGGGCCGGACGGCCAGCCCTATCGTGCGAAGCAGGTGGTATTCACCGCTGCGCCGGTGTCGGGCCCGAACAGCGTCGGCGTCACGGTTTCGAACGTCGTCGAGAGCGCGGAGCCCGGACGCTTGACCTATGACCCGAGCAATCCGGCGGCGAACGCTGAGGGCTATGTCGAGATGTCGAACGTGAATGTGGTCGAGGAGATGACCAACATGATCTCGGCCTCGCGCGCCTACCAGAACAACGCGGAAGTGATGAACACGGCGCGCACGCTGCTGCAGCGCACGCTGCAGATCGGCCAGTAAGGTTGGGGAGCGATCATGGCAACGGTGAATAACAATGTGTCCGCTGCAGCCGAGTCAGCATTGGCTTTGCTTGGGCGCAAGGACAGCGCTTCGTCAAAGGACGAGGTGGATAGCCAGGGGCGATTCCTGACGCTGCTGACGGCGCAGTTGAAGAACCAGGATCCGATGAATCCGCTCGACAACGCCCAAGTCACTTCGCAGCTCGCGCAGATCAGCACGGTCGATGGCATCGAGCGGCTCAACACGATGCTGACCCAGCTCCTCGAAGGTCAGCAGTCTTCCGAGTCGATGCAGGCGGCTTCGCTGGTGGGGCGTGGCGTGCTCGTGCCCGGATCCGGCCTGAAGCTGGGCGACGCGGGGTCGATCGGCGGCTTTGCGCTCGACGTGCCGGCCGATGCGGTGACGATGCGGATCAAGGATGCGCAGGGCCTGGAGGTGGCGGCGGTGGACCTCGGCTCCTTCGATGCAGGGACGCACAACTTCCAGTGGGACGGCACGACGAAGGACGGCAGCCGCGCAGCCAACGGCAAGTACACGGTGAGCATCGAGGCGGTGACCGGCGGCAAGCCCGTCGCGGCGGAGGTCCTCGAGTTCGGGGCGGTGACGAGCGTGGTGCGGGGCACCAAGGGTACCGACCTGCAGGTTGGGGATATGGGCATCTTCAAGATGTCCGATGTCCGGCAGATTGTTTGAGATTGAGTTTCCAGGGAGACGGCCATGGCTTTCCAGCAAGGTTTGAGCGGACTTAATTCGTCCTCGAAGGCCCTCGATGTGATCAGCAACAACGTCGCGAACGCTAACACGGTCGGTTTCAAGGCGGGCCGTGCGGAGTTCTCCGATGTGTTCGCGGCGGCGCTGAACGGCGCGGCCGCTGGCGTGCAGGTCGGTATCGGCTCGGCGATCGGTGCGGTGACCCAGCTGTTCTCGCAGGGCAACATCACGACGACGAACAATCCGCTCGACGTCGCGATCAACGGCAACGGCTTCTTCCGCATGTCGGCGCCGGACGGCTCGATCGCCTATACGCGCAACGGCCAGTTCGACGTGAACAAGGACGGCTTCATCGTCAACTCGCAGGGCTACCAGCTCACCGGTTATGCGGCGACGAACGGCGTGATCCTGACCGGCGGCGAGCCGCAGCGCCTGCAACTGGATTTCTCGGACGTGCAGCCGAATCCGTCCTCGCAGATGACGCTGGCGATGAACTTCGACTCGCGCGAGCCGATCTCGCCGTCCTTCGATCCGACGAATCCGACGCCGCTGGACCGCACGAACCCGGCGGCGGGGGGGTATAACTTCTCGACCTCGGCGACCGCCTACGACACGCTGGGCAATGCGCACACCCTGACCTTCTTCTTCCAGAAGACCGCGGCGGGCACGTGGGACGGCTTCTACCAGGTCGATGGCACGGGCGACGCGATCGCGATCCCCGCTCCCGGTTCGCCGTTGCAGTTCGACACTGCCGGCACGATGACATCGGGCGGCCAGTTCGACCTCACCTTCCCGGAATTTGCCGGTACCGGTGCCTCGGCAACCCAGACGATCTCGTTTGATCTGGCGGATTCGTCGCAGTTCGGTAGCGCCTTCGGAGTGAATACGCTGCGCCAGGACGGCTTTGCCTCGGGGCGCCTGACGGGCATCACGATCGGTGATGACGGAGTGATCCTCGGGCGCTACAGCAACGGCCAGAGCCGCGATCTGGGCCAGGTGGTGCTGGCGAACTTCCAGAGCCCCAACGGACTGCTGTCGCTGGGCGGCAACCTGTGGGCCGAGTCGCCGGATTCGGGCCAGCCGATCGTCGGCGTGCCGGGCAGCGCCAACCTCGGTCTGCTCAATGCGGGCGCCATCGAGGAAGCCAACGTCGACCTGACCGCCGAACTGGTGCAGCTCATCGTGCAGCAGCGCGCCTACCAGGCGAATGCGCAGTCGGTGCGCGCCCAGGACCAGATCCTGCAGACGCTGGTGAACCTGCGCTGATCGGCATAGCCCGATTCGCGGGATAGGGAGAAGGGATCATGGATCGGCTGATCTACACGGCAATGACCGGGGCGAAGCACACGATGGGCCAGCAGGCCGCCGTGTCGCACAACCTCGCGAACGCCACGTCGACGGGCTTTCGGGCGGAGCTGCACAAGCTGCGCGCCGTGCCGGTGCAAGGCGAAGGGCTTGCGACGCGGGCCTTCGTCGTGGACGCGAGCGTGGCGTCGAACTTCGAGCCCGGGCCCATGCAGCACACCGGGCGAGCGCTGGATGTGGCGGTCGAGGGCAAGGGCTGGCTCGCGGTGCAGTTGCCGGACGGTCGCGAGGCTTACACGCGCGACGGAAGCCTGCAGCTGAGCGCGAACGGCGTGGTGCAGACGCGCAGCGGCCTGCCGGTGCTGGGCGATGGCGGTCCGGTGACGATCCCGCCCGACAATGAGCTCCTGGTCGGCAAGGACGGGACGATCTCCGCGCTGCAGGCCGGCGGCGCCGAGAACGTCGTGAACGTGATCGGCCGTCTGAAGCTCGTGAATCCGCCCGAGACCTCGCTGGTGCGTGGCGACGACGGGCTGTTCCGCCTGCAGGATGGTGCCGCCGCGCCGCAGGACGAGAATGTGCGCGTGGCCGGCGGCTACCTCGAAGGCAGCAACGTCAGCGTGGTCGACCAGATGGTGCAGATGATTTCGCTGGCGCGCCAGTTCGAGATGCAGACCAAGATGTTGCAGACCGCCGAGGCCAACGACCGCGCCGGCGCGCAGGTGCTTTCGGTCCGCTGACGGGCGGCGGGCGAGCAGGGGAATTAGCGGGGCTTTTCGGCGCGTGTTCCGGGGATCGAGTTGATCCGCCCCGCCGTAAACTGACCCCGAGACTGCAGGCAGACCGTCTGCCTGCGTAGGAAAGGGAGTCAGGATCATGATTCGCTCATTGTGGATTGCACGGACCGGCCTCGAGGCGCAGCAGACTCAGCTGGACGTGATCTCGAACAACCTCGCGAACGTTTCGACCAACGGTTTCAAGCGTGCGCGCGCGGTGTTCGAGGATCTGCTTTACCAGACGATCCGCCAGCCGGGTGCGCAGAATACGCAGCAGAACCAGATCGGCAGCGGCCTGCAGATCGGCACCGGCGTGCGCACGGTGGCGACCGAACGCATCCACACGCAGGGCAGCCTGCAGCAGACGGGCAATCCGCTCGACATGGCGGTGCAGGGCAACGGTTACTTCCAGGTGACGCTGCCGGACGGCACGTCGGCCTACACCCGTGACGGTGCGTTCCAGCTCGATTCGCAGGGGCAGGTGGTGACCGCGAGCGGTTATCCGCTCGAGCCGGCGATCATCATCCCGAACGACGCGCAGACGATCACGATCGGCAAGGACGGCACCGTGAGCGTGCTGCAGGCCGGGCAGACTGCGCCGACGGTGGTGGGCAACATCCAGATTGCGACCTTCGTGAATCCGGGCGGCCTGTCGAGCGCCGGCGAGAACCTGTTCCGCGAGACCGCCTCGAGCGGAGTGCCGACGCCCAATGCGCCCGGGACCAACGGCGCCGGGGTGCTCAACCAGCAGTACGTCGAGACCTCGAACGTGAACGTCGCGGAGGAACTGGTGAACATGATCACGACGCAGCGCGCCTACGAACTCAACTCGCGCGCCGTGCAGACGTCGGACCAGATGCTGGGACGGCTGACGCAGCTGTAAGGAGCGGATCATGAAGCGTCATGCGCTGGGGGCGATGGTGGTCGCGATGGCAGTGCTGCTGCTGTCGGGCTGTGCGTCGATCTACTCGACGCCACCGACGGTGGTGCATCAGCCGATGAGCGTGCGGCCCGAGGCGCGCACGCAGATGGCGCCCGCGAATGGGTCGATCTACCAGGCGGCACAGCTGCGGCCGCTGTTCGAGGACCGCCGCGCGCGCCTTGTCGGCGACACGCTGACGATCAATCTCGTCGAACGCAACACGGCGCAGAAGCGCGCCAACAGCAGCGCGTCGCGCGCTTCCGACGTCACGGGCGGCATCACGGCGGCGTCGAAGGTGCCGCTGTCGGGCCTTGCGGGCATGAATCTGCAGGCGGGCGTGGAGTCGGATTTCGAGGGGGCGGGCGCTTCGGCAGCGAACAACGTCTTCAACGGCACGATCACCGTGACGGTGATCGAGGTGTATCCGAACGGCAACCTGCTCGTGTCCGGCGAGAAGCAGATGGCGATCAACCAGGGCAACGAGTTCATCCGTTTTTCGGGCGTGATCAACCCGAACACCGTGACGGCTGCGAACACGGTGCAGTCGACGCAGGTTGCGGATGCGCGGATCGAATACAAGGGCAGCGGTTACATCGACGAATCGAACACGATGGGTTGGCTGCAGCGCTTCTTCGTGGCGGTGTCGCCGTTCTGAGCGCTTCGATGCGTCGCGGGAGTCGATGATGTTGGGCAATGGCAGAGGAATTCGCGCGCTCGCGTGCGCGCTGGCGATACTGGTGGCGGGAACGGCCTTCGCTGCCGAACGGCTGAAGGATCTGGCGACCATCGCCGGGGTGCGGGAGAACCAGCTCGTCGGCTACGGTCTCGTGATCGGCCTCGACGGCAGTGGCGACCAGACCACGCAGACGCCCTTCACGGTGCAGAGCATCATCAACATGCTCGGCAATATGGGCGTGACGCTGCCGCCCGGCACGAACCTGCAGCTCAAGAACGTCGCCGCGGTGATGGTCACGGCGAGCCTGCCGCCGTTTGCGCGCCCCGGGCAGCAGATCGACGTCACGGTGTCCTCGATCGGCAATGCGAAGAGCCTGCGCGGCGGCACGCTGGTGATGACGCCGCTGAAGGGCGCCGACGGCCAAGTGTATAGCGTCGCGCAGGGCAACCTGCTCGTGGGCGGCGCAGGAGCTGCGGGCGGAGGCGCGTCGCAGACGATCAACCACCTTTCGGCCGGGCGGATTCCCGGCGGCGCGACGGTCGAGCGGGCCGTGCCGACTTCGCTTGCGCAGGGCGAGTTCGTGACCTTCGAGCTCAAGGACACCGACTTCGGCACCGCGCGCCGCGTCGTCGATGCGATCAACCAGGCGACTTCCGGCGGCACCGCGCAGGCGCTCGACGGGCGCAGCATCCAGGTGCGCGCGCCGCTCGATCCCTCCGATCGCGTGGCCTTCCTTGGCAAGCTCGAGAACCTCGAGGTCACGCCGATGTTGCAGGCGGCGAAGGTGATCGTGAATTCGCGCACCGGCTCGGTCGTGATGAACCAGGCGGTGACGCTGCAGAACGTCGCGGTTGCGCACGGCAACCTGACCGTCACGGTGGGCGTCGATACCGCTGTGAGCCAGCCGGCGCCGCTATCCGGGGGCCGGACGGTGACGACGCAAAGCGGAACGGTGGATATCAAGCAGGGTCAGGGCACGCTGCACAACGTGCGCAGCGGCGCGAACCTCGCGGAGGTCGTGAAGGCCCTGAACGCGCTCGGCGCCACGCCGATGGATCTCGTGAGCATCCTGCAGGCGATGAAGGCCGCGGGCTCGCTGCGCGCGGAGCTGGAGGTGATCTGACATGGTTGCGGCCACCCAGATCAATGCGCTGGATCCGCGCGCGCTCGCCGACATGAAGCGGCTCGCGCGTGACGGCAATTCGCCAGAGGGCCTGCGCGCGGCAGCCAAGCAGTTCGAGGCGCTGTTCATGCAGATGGTGCTGAAGTCGATGCGCGATGCGGTGCCGTCGACGGGCATGTTCGACAGCGACCAGACGCGGCTCTTCCAGGCGCTGCAGGACCAGCAGATGGCGATGAACATGGCGCAGGGACGTGGTGTCGGCCTCGCCGACGCGATCTTGCGGCAGCTCGGCGGTGAAACCCCGGCGCAAGCCATCGAGGGTGAAGGCAGCCTCGATGTGTCGCGCATTCCGCGGCGGGCGGCAATCGTTGCCGGTGGCGAGTTGCCGCCGGCAAACGCCGCCGTCGATACCGACGATCTGGCGGAGTTTGCCGCCCGGCTGGGTGCTGCGATCGGCAAACCGCGCAGCGAGGCTGGCGGGTTTCGGGGGGCGGGCGACGCAGGTGAAGCGGCGGAGGCGTCGTCGTCGCGTGCAGTTCCCGAAGGCGCACGCGATTTCGTCAATCGCGTGTGGGCGCATGCCGGCGAAGCCAGCCGCAGCACGGGCATCCCCGCGCATTTCATGGTCGGGCAGGCGGCGCTGGAGACCGGCTGGGGGCGTGGCGAGCTGCGCCGCGCTGACGGTTCGCCGAGCCACAACCTCTTCAACATCAAGGCGGGGCCGAACTGGAAGGGCGCCGTGGTCGAGGTGTCGGTCACCGAGTACGCGAACGGCCGTCCCTATACGGAAAACGCGCGTTTCCGCGCCTACGGCTCGTATGCCGAAGCCTTTCGCGACTACGCGAACCTGCTGCGCGGCAATCCGCGCTATGCGGAGGTGCTGGGGCAGACTGACGCCGCGGGCTTCGCGCGCAGCCTGCAGCAGGCGGGGTACGCGACTGATCCCATGTATGCCGACAAGCTCACGCGCATCATCGGCGGAGCCACGCTGCGCACCGCGCTGGCGGGCTGAGTCCGTCGCTGGCAAAGATCTTGCTTAGTATTGCCGTAAGAGCAGCGGTAACGAGGGAAACATCATGGCTGGACTACTGAGCATCGGTCTGACGGGCATCAACAGTTCGCAAGCGAACCTGTTGACGACCAGCCATAACATCACGAATGCGAACACGCCCGGCTTTAACCGCCAGACGACGATCCTGACCACGGCGGATCCGTTCTTCTCCGGAGCCGGATTCTTCGGCCAGGGCGTGGAAGTCGATGGCGTGCGGCGCCAGTACGACCAGTTCCTCAGCCAGCAGGTGCTCAACGCCTCGGCACGCAAGGAGGAATTTTCCGCCTACAACACGCAGATTTCGCAGATCGACAACCTGCTCGCCGACACGAGTTCCGGCCTCTCGCCCGCGCTGGCGGACTTTTTTGCCGGCGTGCAGGACGTGGCGACGAACCCGTCGAGCGTGCCTGCGCGCCAGGCGCTGATCTCGAGCGCCGAATCGCTCGCGGCGCGCTTCAATGGACTCGATACGCGTCTCAACGAGATCCGCGACATCAACGAGGGGCAGATCGTCAGCGCGGTCGATTCGATCAACGCGTATGCGCGCCAGATCTCGGACATCAACGAGCGCATCGCACTTACCCAGGTGGGTGGTCCCTCGATCCCGGCGAACGATCTGCTGGACCAGCGTGACAACCTCGTCGCGGAACTCAACAAGCTGGTGAAGGTGAGCACCACGACCGAGTCGGACGGCTCGCTCAGCGTGTTCATCGGCAGCGGCCAGCCGCTGGTGGTCGGCACCGCGGTCTCGCAGCTCGTCGTCGCGGCGGATTCGTCGGTGCCGTCCGATCCCTTCCGCGGCGAGATCCGCCTCGCGACGCCCGGCGGCGGTTCGGTGCTGATGCCCGACTCGGTGCTCACCGGCGGCCAGCTCGGCGGATATCTGCGATTCCGCAACGAGACCCTGAACGCGGCGCGCGAGCAGCTTGGCGATCTCGCGATCGCGGTCTCATCGGAGTTCAACGCGATCCATGCCGCGGGATACGACCTCGACGGGACGACGACCGGCATCGCCTTCTTCAAGGATCTGAGCAGCTTCGCCGCCACCGACCTCGGGCGGCGCGAGGCGGCCGGGGCCTTTGCCGTCGTGCTTACCGATCCGCGCAAGGTTGCCGCTTCGGGCGCACCGACGGCCACCGTCGGAGCGGGCGGGAGCAACAACGAGAATGCGCTGCGGCTCGCCGCGCTGCAGACGGAAAAGGTCATGAACGGCGACACTGCGACCTTCCAGTCGGCCTACTCGCAACTGGTCAGCTTCGTCGGCAACAAGACCCGCGAGGTGCAAATCGGCGAGCGCAGCCAGGAATCGCAGCTGCAGCAGGCGATCGATGCGCAGCAAGCCCTTTCCGGGGTGAATCTCGACGAGGAGGCGGCGAACCTGATCCGCTTCCAGCAGTCCTACCAAGCCGCGGCGCGGGTCATGTCCGTCGCCGGGACGCTGTTCGACGAAATCCTGTCGATTTCGCGTTGAGCGGGGTGAAATCATGAGAATCTCGACCGGCATGATCTTCGACGCGGGCCGCAACTCGATGATGCGGCAGAGCGCGGATCTCCTGCACACCCAGCAGCAGCTTGCCTCCGGGCGGCGCATCCTGAGCCCTTCGGACGACCCGATCGGCGCCTCGCGTGCGCTCGAGGTGACGCAATCGCAGAACGTCAACACGCAGTTCCAGACCAACCAGGGCTATGCCAAGGATGCGCTCGCATCGCTCGAGAGCAACCTTGGCAGCATCACCGAAATCCTGACCTACATCCGTACGCGCGCAGTAGAGGCGGGCAACGGGGGCTTCAGCGCGAGCGAGCACCAGGCCATCGCGACCGACCTCGAGGCGCAGTTCGGCGCCCTCCTGGGCATCGCCAACGGCAAGGATGCGACCGGGGACTTCCAGTTTGCCGGGTACCAGACGGCGCAACCGGCCTTTTCCGGCGGCGCGTCGGTTCCCTCGGCTGGTCCGGGTCCCGTGATCTACGAGGGCGACGACGGCGCGCGCGCGATGCAGGTCGGTTCGACTCGCGTGATGGCGGTTGCCGAGCCCGGCAGCAAGGTGTTCATGGCCGATCCCGCAACCGGCGAGTCGCAGGTGTTCGGTGCGATCTCGCAGTTCATCACCGAGCTGCGCAAGGATCCGGCCGATCCGACGCGCAACATCGGCGCGGCGGTGTCGCAGGCGATCGGCGACATGGATGTCGCGCTGGAGAATGTCAGCACGATTCGGGCCTCGGTCGGTTCGCGCATGGTGGAACTCGACGCGCTGGGCGAACTGGCGGCGGTGCAGGACCAGCAGTACGCCGAGACGCTGTCGCGCTTGCAGGATCTCGACTACAACGAGGCCATCTCGCGTTTCACTCAGCAGCAGACCATCCTCGAGGCGGCACAGCAGTCCTACGTGCGCGTCACGGGCTTGTCGCTCTTCAATCTGCTCAGCTGAGGTACTGAACTTGTTCTGCATGCCCGTCCGCGTCGCGCTGTGCCTGATCCTGCCCGTGTTCACGGGCTGCGCGTTGCTGCAGGATCACGGCACGAAGGTGGCCGCGGGGGTGGGAGCTGCGCTCACGGCGTCGGAACTTGACCTGTTCGAGCCCGAGTTCATCGGCGGCGCCTTGATCGCCTATGCAATCTACGACCCCTTGGCGCCGACCTGGGACATTTCGGTAACCCGGCTCGACGAGGAGCGCGTGCGCTTCGACCTGCGCATGAAGAGGCTGGCCACGGGCGGGGAGGGCGAAGCGCATCAGGTCTTCGTCCGCAATGCGCGGGAAATCGCCGAATCGAAGGGATTTGCCGGGTACGACGTGATGCGCTTCGAGGAAGGCATCGATTCGACCCGCCCATTCGCGCACCGCGTCGCGAGCGGTGAAGTGCGCTACCGCCGCTCGCGGACCTTCCCAGGTATCTGAAGCCAGCCAGTCACGGCGGCAATCAAAGACCCCGTACGTCCTGAGCCTGTCGAAGGGCACCTGCAGGGCTTCGACAGGCTCTGCCCGCACGGAATATCCAGGTCGGGTTATCCGACAAAAGCCCGCAGCAGCCTGTCTATTCCGTCGAAGCCGGATTCGAAGATGCGTTGCAGCACCGGCGCGAAGCTGCCCAGGCTCAGCAGCAGCACCACGAAACCCACCGAAAGCGTCACCGGAAAGCCCACCGCGAAGAGGTTGAGCTGTGGCGCGGCGCGTGTGAGCACGCCGAGTGCCGTGTTGGTGATGAGCAGCGCCGCGACCATCGGCAGGGCCAGCAGCAGGCCCGAGGCGAACATCACGGCGGCGTATGACGCGATCAGCATCCAGCCTTCGCCCCTGGGCAGCTTGCCGACCGGCAGCCATTCGAAGCTCGCGACGACGACGTTCACGAGCATCAGGTGGCCGTTCATCGCAACGAACACGAGCAGGGTGAGCAGGCCGAGGAACTCGGCGATCACCGAGGTCTGGCCGCCGGTCTGCGGACTGAAGAACACCGCGAAGGACAGGCCCATCTGCAGGCCGATCATCTCGCCGGCGACGTCCACCGCGGCGAACATCAGCCGCATCATGAAGCCCATCGCGATGCCGATGAAGGCCTGCTGGGCGAGGATCGCCAGCGCCAGCATCGAGTCTGCAGGGACCTCGGGCATGGCCGGCAGGGCGGGCAGCACCGCCATCGCCATCGCCATGCCGACCGCCAGGCGGATGCGCACGGGCACCATGCGGTTGCCGAACAGCGGGGCCGCGCTCACCAGCCCGAGCAGGCGCGCGAGCGGGAACATCAGCGCCGCGAGCCAGGCGTCGAGCTGGGCGGATGTGACGCTCAGCATTGCCCGTGCTACCCGATCATCGTCGGTATCGACTCGAACAGGCGCCGCGTGAAGTCGGTGATCAGGGCGATCATCCAGTGGCCGGCGACGACCATCGTGACGAACACGGCGATCAGCTTGGGCACGAAGGTCAGCGTCATCTCGTTGATCTGCGTGGCGGCCTGGAAGACGCTGACGATCAGGCCGGTGATCAGCGCGGCGAGGAACATCGGCGCGGCCAGCATCAGGGTCATCTCGACCGCCTGGCGGCCGATATCGACAACGGTACCCGGGGTCATGGCGGAATCTCCTCTCTTACACCGCGAAGCTGCCGACGAGCGAGCCGACGAGCAGGGTCCAGCCATCGACGAGCACGAACAGCATGATCTTGAACGGCAGTGAAACGATCACCGGCGACATCATCATCATGCCCATCGACATCAGCACCGAGGCGACCACCATGTCGATGATGAGGAAGGGGATGAAGACAAGGAAACCGATCTGGAAGGCGGTTTTCAGCTCGGATGTGACGAAGGCCGGCACCACCACGCGCATCGGCAGGTCCTCCGCCTTCTCGACCGGGGGCGTCTTCGACAGCTTCGCGAACAGCGCGATATCCGGCTCGCGCACCTGCTTGAGCATGAAGGCTTTTACGGGCACCGTGGCGCGCTCAAGGGCCTGGTCGAACTGGATCTCGTTGCGCGACATCGGGAGCCAGGCGTCGTTGTACACCTTGTCGGCGATCGGTGACATGATGAAAAAGGTCAGGAACAGCGCCAGGCCGAGCAGCACCTGATTCGGCGGGGAAGTCTGCGTGCCTATCGCGGTGCGCAGCAGCGCAAAGACGATGATGATGCGCGTGAAGCTCGTCATCATCAGCACCACCGAGGGCAGGAAGCTCAGGGAGGTGAGCAGCAGCAGCGTCTGCACGCTGAGGCTGTAGGTCGTGCCTCCGCCCGGTGCCGGCGTCCCGGTGATGGCGGGCAGGCCCTGTGCGCCGGCCGCGACCGGCACGAGCAGCAGCGCAAACGGAGCGAGCAGGCGGATCAGTCCGGAGCGGGCGTCATTTCGCATCGTTGCGACGCTCCATCGAACGTTTCAGCCAGCCCTGGAAGTCGCCGAAAGGGTTTGACGTCG
The DNA here is from genome assembly GCF_045689615.1 of Aromatoleum evansii. Classification (NCBI taxonomy): domain Bacteria; kingdom Pseudomonadati; phylum Pseudomonadota; class Betaproteobacteria; order Rhodocyclales; family Rhodocyclaceae; genus Aromatoleum; species Aromatoleum evansii. Next base: position 3,780,531 of record NZ_CP141259.1, on the reverse strand, counting down.
CGGGCGCGTCGGGCGATGTGTTTTGCAGCGCTTCGGCGGGCAGGGTATGCAGCGTGCGGACATTGGTCGGCGTGACCCCCAGCACCAGCACCTGACCGCCGACTTCGACGAGCACGACGCGCTCGCGCGGGCCGACCGGCACGGCGCCCAGCACGCGCAAGCCGGCCGCGGCCCCGTGCGGGGCCGAGAGCTTCTTGATCAGCCACAGGCAGCCGAGCAGGAGGCCGAGAACCACCGCGAGGCCGAGCAGCATCTGGCCCAGGCCGTCGGTGATGCCTGGGGCGGCCGGAGTCGCCGTGTCGGCGGCGAACAGCGGCAAGGCGGCGGCGCTCAGCGCGAGTGGCATGAGACGGACTGATTTTGGGAGTTTCGGAAATTGCTTCACGGCGGATCTGCGCTTCTTGGGATGGGAGAAGCATACCCGTGCGCATGTCTTGCCGAGGGTGCAATAAGACGGGCAAAAGAGGGGCAATTCGGCGCTTTGTAGCGGGGTCTTTCGCCCTGCGAACCCCGCAAGCAAGTCGCGTTCGGGCCGAGCCCGTCGAAGCCCCAGCAGTGCCCTGCGACGGACTCAGGGCGAGCGGATGTGCTTGATTACGCCTGAGAATTCAGCCGCGGATCTTCCGCATGCGCTCGGCGGGGGTGATGATGTCGGTCAGGCGGATGCCGAACTTGTCGTTGACGACCACGACTTCACCCTGGGCGATCAGCGTGCCGTTTACGAGCACGTCCATCGGTTCGCCCGCAAGGCCGTCGAGCTCCACCACCGAGCCGTGCGCCAGCTGCAGCAGGTTGCGGATCGAGATCTTGGTGCGACCGAGTTCGACGGTGAGCTGGACGGGGATGTCCAGGATCATGTCGAAGTCGTTGAGCCCGCCAGTGCGCGGGGCGGACGCGCCGAAGTCGGGGAAGATGTGGCTGGCCGGTTTCGCCTGGTAGGGCGATTCCGCGGCCGCCGCGAGGTCCGCGGCAACGCGGCGGGCCTCCGCGTCCGGGCTGGTTTCGGCCGCTGCCTGTTCCATCATCGCTGCGGCCCAATCGTCTTCGGTGACCTGGTTGTCGAGATCGTTGTCGTTGTCAGCCATTTCGGCCTCCGAATGTTGTGGAGTCGTCGTCGTTGGCGAGGAAGCGTTCCACCCTGATCGCGTAATTCGTGCCCTGCCTGCCGTAGGTCACTTCGAGAACGGGGCTGCCGTCGACTTCGGCCTCGAGTGTCTTGGGCACGTCGATCGGGATGACGTCGCCGACGCGCATATTGACGATATCGCGCAGAGTGACCTCCGCGCTGCCCAGGTTGCACACCAGTTCGACATCGGCGCTCTGCAATTGTCGCGAGAGCAGGCTGATCCAGCGGTTGTCCTGGCTCAGGTGGTCGCTCTGCATCGTCGAATAGAGCAGGTCGCGGATCGGCTCGACCATCGAGTACGGGAAGCAGATGTGCATGTCCGCCTGCGAACCGCCGAATTCCAGCGAGAAGCTTGCCGAGATGACGATTTCCGACGGTGTGGCGATGTTCGCGAATTGCGAGTTCATCTCCGAGCGGACGTACTCCATCTCGATCTTGAACACCGGTGCCCAGGCCCGCGTGTATTCGGCGAATACGACGTTGAGCATGCCCTGGATGATGCGCTGCTCGGTGGGGGTGAAGTCGCGCCCCTCGACCCGCGAATGGAAGCGGCCGTCGCCGCCGAACATGTTGTCGACGACGATGAACACGAGGTTCGGGTCGAAGACGATCAGCCCGGTGCCGCGCAGGGGCTTGGCCAGGATGAGGTTCAGGTTCGTCGGCACCACCAGGTTGCGGACGAATTCGCCGTACTTCTGCACTTTCACCGGTCCGACCGACACCTCGGCGTTGCGGTGCATGTAGTTGAACAGCCCGATACGCAGGTAGCGGGCAAAGCGCTCGTTGATGAGCTCCATCGTGGGCATGCGCCCACGGACGATGCGTTCCTGGGTGGCCAGGTTGTACGGGCGAACACCCGCCTGGTCCCCGAGTTCCTCTTCCTGTTCCTCGGGCTCCCCGGCGACGCCCTTCAACAGTGCGTCGACTTCATCCTGGGAGAGAAAATCGGAAGACATGACGTCCTCTTACTGGATGATGAACGAGTTGAACAGCACGGCCTGGATCGGTCCCGCGGGGGCCGCGCTCTTTCCGTCACCCGTCTTGGCGGGTGGCGTGCCGAGGACACCGTTGGTGCGACGGACGATCTCTTCCGCGAGCGCCTCGCGTCCTTCCATCGTAGACAGTTCGGACGGCAGTTTGCTCGACAGCAACAGGTTGATCTGGTGGCGGATCTCCGGCATGAAGGCCTTCAGGTTTTCGCCCGTCTTCGCATCGGCGACCCGAAGGGCCATGACGACCTGGAGGTAGCGCTCGCCTTCCGCCGGCGCGAGGTTCACGACGAAGGGATCCATCGGTACGAAGGTCGGCGGCTTGTTCAAATCCACAGTCGCGACGGCCGGTGCTTCTTCCGCATCGGCGTCGGCCGACTGGCTCTTCTTCATCAGCAGCAGGCCCACCACCGCAGCCGCGAGCAATGCCACAACGACGACGCCGGCGATCAGCAGGATGAGGAGCTTCTTGCTCCGTTTCGGCGCCGGTGCGGGGGCTTCAGCTGCTGCGGGAGGGGGGGTAGGGGCCTTGGCCATGTAGTTCTCCTGTTTCCACAACTGAATTATCCGCGATAACTCGTGTTACCCAATTGCGGAAAAGTGGGGAAGACCGGCCCCAATTCATCCCTCAGGCAAAAGTGTCGACCATGCCCAGGCCCGTGCGGGACCAGGACGCAGGGGCGAGGGGAGTAGTCCGGGCGTCGCCGACCGGATTCGATCCGTCGGCGCCGCGACGCCCGCGGCCCGATCCGCTTCCCGAATCCTGCCGGGCGCGCTGGTCGCCTTGCGTGCTCACGTTCGCCTCGCCGAGGTTGATACCCGCCTGTTGCAGCACTTCGCGCAGGCGCGGCAGCGCCTGTTCGAGTGCGTCGCGGGCAGCGGCCGAGGCGGCAACGAAATGCGCGGTCGTCTGGTCGCCGTTGACCTGGATCGAGACCTCGATCTTGCCGAGATGGGCGGGCGTGAGGACGAGTTCCGCCTTCGATTCGTTGCGTCCCACCATCCACATCATGCGGTTGCCCACGTCTTCGGCCCAGGCACGTTGACCGGCCGGGGTGTGGACCTGCAACTGCGGCGGCGTCTGTTCCGTGCGCGCCGTGCCGGGCGCAAACGCCGAGGCGTGCAGACCGGCTGCCTGCGCGTCGGCCTCGAGCGCCTGCAGGCCGGGTGCCGGTGGGGCAGATTGCTGTGTCGCCATCTGCAGGCGTGCACCGAAGGCTGCGGGCGTGTTTCCGCCGGCAATGTCGGCCTTCACCTTGGCAACCGCATCGGCGACGCTCCCCGCTTCCGCGCCGGCCTTTCCCGACGCCTCGTTCTGCGAGGCGGCTTCGGCAATCAGCTGGCCGAGCGTGAAGGCTCCCGGCTTGCGTTTCGGAGTGTCGAGGAGCACATCGGAGGTCAGCAGGGCATCGCTTTCCGCCGGAGCTTCAGCTGCCGGCAAGGCGGCAACGCCCGGCATCAGGGCGGCAAGGCTTGCCGCCTGGGCGGCGGGATCCGCCGTCGCGCTGTCCTGGCGGGCGCCCGTGCCCTCCTGCGCTCCGCCCTCCGCCGTTGCTGCATCCTGCGTAGCATCATCGCCGGTCTTTTCTGCGTCGGCCGTGTCGGCGGTGGCCCTATCCGCGTTGCGCGTGTCGTCGGTCCGCGCGGGTGCATTCGCTTCGCCGCTGCGCCGCGTCTCGCCCGATGCATCGCTGCGAGGACGCTCCCCCGTCTGTGCGGCGCGTTCCTGCGGTCTTTCCCGTTCCGGGCGAGCGGGTGGGCGTTCGGCCGCGTTCATGCGGCGGTCGAGCGCGCGGGAGAAACTGTCGTCGTTCAGCTCGCTTCCGCCGGCCCGGCCTTCCTCTGCGGCACGCTGGAGCGGCTGCGCCGCAGCAGACGGAGCATTCAGGCGCAACATGCTGGTCAAGACCTGATTCGACATGGTGGATTCCCTTTCACGGCTGTATCTGCCGTCACTTCAGCAAGCTGTGTGCCAAGCTTGGAAACGGCGGGCAACGACTCAGGATTCGTCGCTGTCTTCGCGATTGACGTAGCGTTTGGCCGAGTGCTCGTCGGACTGTCGCTGTTCGCGGCGCGCTTCCTTGCGCGCCTCGCCGAGGTCGTGGCGTTTCTGCAGCGTGTCGAAGGCCTTGACCTTGTTGCGCTGGGTCATCCACGCGTGCTGGCCGGCGGCTGTCATCTGGCGGGAACGTTCGACGTTGGCCTTTTGCACGGCGATGGCGTCGTCGATGCGGCCTATGAAGGCGCTGAAGTTGCGCCATTCGTCGGGGCTGATGCCGTTGCGCGCGGCTTCATGAAAACGCGACTCGTATTCGTCGCGATAATTCTGCAGCAGTTCGAGCTTGCGCGTGCCCTCCTGCTCGCTGGCGATGAGCTCGCCCAGACGGCGCGCCGCGTCGTCCATGCGCGTCTGGCTCAGTTCCAGCAGTGGCTTGAGGGGAAAGGGGTTGCTCATTGTGCGAAACGTCCGGCGCCGGTGGACGGCCCGGTGCGATGTGGTTTTGTAAGCATTCTAAACGAGTGGGGCCGCAAGGGCCCGTGACAACGCTCACCCCGGGGCGAACAGTGCGCCAAGGCCTGCAAGGGCGTTGGGGTAGCTTTCCTGTTCGTCGATCCGTTGTTGCAGGAAGGCTTCCAGTCTGGGATACATGGCCACGGCGCGGTCGAGCAGGGGGTCGGAGCCGGGCTGGTAGGCGCCGACGGCGATCAGGTCGCGCGAACGCTGGTAGCGCGAGAACAGTTGCTTGAAGTGCCGCACGAGCTCGAAGTGCTCGGGGCTGACGAGTCCGTGCATCGCGCGCGAGATCGACTGCTCGATGTCGATCGCAGGGTAATGCCCCTGGTCGGCGAGCGCGCGCGACAGCACGAAGTGTCCGTCGAGGATCGCGCGCGCCGAATCGGCGATCGGATCCTGCTGATCGTCGCCCTCGGCGAGCACTGTGTAGAAGGCCGTGATCGAGCCGCCGCCTTCGAGCCCGTTGCCGGCTCGCTCCACCAGGGCCGGCAGGCGTGCAAACACGCTCGGCGGATAGCCGCGCGTCACCGGCGGCTCGCCGATCGCGAGGGCGATCTCGCGCTGGGCCATTGCATAGCGCGTGAGCGAGTCCATGATCAGCAGCACCTGCTTGCCGCGGTCGCGGAAGTACTCCGCGATCGTCGTCGCATACGCCGCACCCTGCAGGCGCATCAGCGGGCTGGTGTCGGCCGGCGCGGCGACCACGACTGAGCGCGCGCGACCCTCGGGCCCGAGGTTCTGTTCGATGAATTCCTTGACTTCGCGGCCCCGCTCGCCGATCAGGCCGACCACGATTACGTCCGCCGACGTGTAGCGCGCCATCATGCCGATGAGCACGGACTTGCCGACGCCCGAGCCGGCGAAGAGGCCGAGGCGTTGCCCGCGCCCGACGGTGAGGAGCGCGTTGATCGCGCGAATGCCGACGTCCAGCGCGGTGTTGATCGGCGCCCGCGTCAGGGGGTTGAAAGGGCGGCTCTGCAGCGAGCGGCTTTCGCTCGCATCGAGGGGACCGAGGCCGTCGAGCGGGCGGCCCGCGCCGTCCACGACGCGACCCAGCATGTGTTCGCCGACCGGCAAGTGCTTGGCGCGGTCGGAGGTGCGGCGTCGGGGCACCAGCCGGGCACCGAGGACGATGCGTGGCGGGGCGGGCTCCACCGGCATCACGGCGGCCCCCGGCGCGAGGCCGAAGACGTCGTCGGTCGGCATCAGGTAGAGCTTGTCGCCATTGAAGCCGACCACCTCAGCTTCGACGGTTGCGCCGCCGCTCGCGAGGATTCGGCAATCCGCACCCAGGGGAAGGCGGAGCCCGGCCGCTTCCATGACCAGGCCGTTGATGCGCGTCAGGCGGCCGGACACCTCGAAGGGATTCACGTTCGCCAACTGGCGCCGGTGGGCGTCGAGGTAGCCGGTCCACGCAGCGGCGTGCGTCGTGTTCATTTGCTGTCATCCCAGTGGGGGGCGCGTTGGCCGAGACCCTCGAGGATTCTGCGCCAGCGCGTCTCCACCGTCGCGTCGATCTCGCTCGCGGTCCCCTGCAACCGACAGCCGCCTCTCGTCACGGAGTCATCCTCGATGATCTGGTGGTGCAGGTGAGTCGGCTGCTCGGCAATGTAGGTGCGAATCAGCGCGACGTCGTCGGGATGCACGTGGATGCGCACCTGCGCCTGCGGCAGCTGGTTCAATGCCGCGCGCACGGTTTCGATGAGCGCCTCTTCCGGATTTTCGGCCAGTGCGCGGCGGACCATCTGGCGCGCGACCTCGATCGCCAGCCCGACGACTTCGTCCGCGACCTCCTGGTCGAGCTGTTTCAGCGCCCCGTCGAGCCCGTCGGCCAGTTCTGCGAGGCGGCTCGCCTGCTGGCGGGCGAGTTCTGCCCCCTCCGCATAGCCGGCCTCATAGCCCTCGCGGCGCGCATCGTCGAACATCGCTTCGATCTCGGCCGCGGTTGGCAGCTGGATGCCCGGTTGCACTGCAGGGGGAGGCTCGGGCGGCGGAGCCGTCTCTGCAACGGGTTCCGGCGGAGCAGGGGGAGGGAGGTCGGCCTCGGGCGTCTCGGGCAGCAGTTCTTCCTGTTCGCCGAACGCCGGCGGCTCCCAGCGACGGTAGGCGCCGACCGCCTGATGGCGAGAGATGCTCATGACCGGCTCCCGAGCGCTTGGGGGGGCTTACACGAAGGCATCTTCGGACCCCTTGCCGCCGAGCACAATCTGGCCTTCCTCGGCGAGGCGACGCACCACCTTGAGGATTTCCTTCTGCTCCGCTTCGACCTCGGACAGGCGCACCGGACCCTTCGCCTCGAGATCCTCGCGCAGCATGTCGGCGGCGCGCTGCGACATGTTCTTGAAGATCTTCTCGCGCAGCTCGGGCGCAGCGCCCTTGAGTGCAGTGACGAGCGAGTCGGACTGCACTTCGCGCAACAGCGTCTGCACGCCGCGGTCGTCGATGTCCAGGATGTTCTCGAACACGAACATCTCGTCGAGGATCTTCTGCGCGAGGTCGGGATCGTACTCGCGCACGTTGTCGAGCACCGCCGTTTCCGCCGCGACGCCGACGAAGTTGAGGATCTCGGCGGCGTGGCGCACGCCGCCCATCGAGGCCTTCTTGACCGTGGAGGCGCCCGCGAGCATGCGTGCCAGCGCCTCGTTCAGTTCCTTGAGGGCGGCGGGTTGCACGCCGTCCAGCGTGGCAATGCGCAGGATCACGTCGTTGCGCAGGCGGTCGGGGAACTGCTTGAGGATTTCGCCCGCCTGGTCGAATTCCAGGTGCACGAGGATGGTGGCGATGATCTGCGGGTGTTCGTTCTTGATCAGGTCGGCCGCGGTCACGGCATCCATCCACTTCAGGCTCTCGATGCCCGCGGTGTCCGAGCCCTGCAGCACGCGCGCGATGATGTGGCCGGCGCGCTCGTCGCCGAGCGCCTTGGTCAGCATCGCGCGGATCTGCTCCTCGTCGGCCTCGACCGGTGCCCCCTTGATGCGATGCTCCTCCAGCTCGTCGAGCACCGCCTCGACCTTAGAGCGCTGTTGCGAAGGCAGGCTGGCCATCGCCATGCCGAGCTTCTGCACTTCCTTCGGGCCGAGCAGCTTGAGGACCTCTGCCGCCTCGTCCGAACCGAGCGCGAGCAGCAGCATCGCGCTCTTTTCGAGGCCTTCATCCATTGAGCTCATCTCTTGCCTTCCTCATTGACGCCCATCCATTCCTTGATCAGGTTCGCGACGACGCGCGGGTCGGACGTGGCGAGTTCCTTGGCCCGGGTCAACTTCGCGTCGAAGGTGTTTTCGGGTTGCAGGTGGGACAAGCTCACCACCGCGCCTTCCTCCTCCTCTTCCGGTGCCGGGGCCGGCGGAGGCGGCGGTGCCACCGTTCGCAGCAGCGGACGCACCACGCCGAAATACACGAAGGCGAGGGCGACGAGGATCACGACATACTTCAGCACTTCCTTGCCGAGGTCCACCATCTCCGGATCCTTCCATACCGGCACCTGTACCTGAGATTCGGCACGGCCGGCGGCGAACGGCGCGCTCGACACGTTCAGGCTGTCGCCGCGCGCCTGGTTGAAGCCCATCGCCTCGCGAACCAGGCTGGTGATGCGGGCGATCTCCTCATCCGAAAGCGCTTCCGCGCGCGACTCTCCATTTGGCAGCGTTTCGTTGCGGTGGTTCACGACGACCGCTACCGACAGGCGCTTCACCTGACCCAGTGCCTGCTTCGTATGCTGGATCGTGCGGTCGAGTTCATAGTTGATCGTCGCCGCACGATTGCCCGTGAAGGCGGCCCCCGGGGCTCCGGGTGTGCCTCCGGGCGCGACCGGAGGCGAGGTGATCGGCGCGGTGGCGGGAACGGGTGGCTGGTTGCTCAGCGCGCCGGGCACGCCTTGTGCGGCCGGCTCGCGCATCCCCTGCTCGTTGATCTGCTGGCTGCGGATCGCCTGGTCGGGCGAGGGGTTCGGCTTGTAAGTCTCGGCGGTCGCCTCGACCTGGTTGAAATCGACGTCAGCGGTGACCTGGGCCTTGAAGTTGTCATCGCCGACGATCGGAGCGAGGATCGTCTCGATGCGGCGGATATAGCCCGCTTCGACCTCGCGCACGTAACTGAGCTGGGTCGCATCGAGGCCCGCGTTGCGCAGCGGGTCGGGGCGGTTCGTCAGCAGGGTGCCGTTCTGGTCGATCACGCTGACGTGGTCGTTCGCGAGTTGCGGCACGCTCGACGCGACCAGATGGACGATGCCGGCGACCTGGGCGGAATCCATCGTCCGTCCCGGGTGCAGGTTCACCATCACCGAGGCGGTCGGCTTCTGCTCGTCGCGCAGGAATCCGGATTGCTTCGGGATCGCCAGATGCACGCGCGCCGACGCCACCGACGCGATCGACTGGATGGTGCGTGCGAGTTCGCCTTCGAGTGCGCGCTGGAAATTCACCTGTTCGTGGAACTGCGACACGCCGAGCTTCTGGTTCTCCATCAGCTCGAAACCGACCAGCCCGCCCTTGGGCAGCCCCTGCGCGGCAAGGCGCAGGCGCACGTCGTGCACCATCCCCGACGGGATCAGGATCGCGTTGCCGCCCGGGGCAAATTTGTAGGGGACGTTCTGCTGCTGCAGCGCGGTGACGATCGCGCCGCCATCGCGCTCCTCGAAATTCGAGAACAGCACTGCATAGTCAGGTGCCCGCGACCACAGCCAGACCCCCACCAGCATGGCGATGGCGATTGCCACGGCGGCGCCCGCGGCAAGCTTCTGGCGCTGGCTCAGCTCATTGAAGCGCTGCAGCGCCTGCTGGGCCGGCGGCGGGGTTCCCCGATCAACGGCGGTGTCGGCGGTGGCCATGGTGGAGTCCTTCGATCACGTCACTCTTACGGATGACGGCATTGTCCGTCTGCGCGCGCAAATCGCGCGAGTGGAAAAGCGGCATTTTTTGCCGCCTATTTGCCGGTTAACATGGACGCATGGGAGCTTAATCTGCCAGCCGTGAAAACAGGTCCTGCAAGCCATGTCCGCTGAATCACCTCCTGCTTCCCCGAATGCCGTGCCCGGCGTGGGGCAGCGCCTCGACGCGGCCCAGCTCGCCGAGGCGTTCGAGATGTTTGCGCGCGCGTCCGAAGAGCTGTCCACCGCCTACAACGCGCTCCAGGGCCAGGTCGCGCAACTCACCGAACGCCTCGCGGTGCTGCTCGGCGCGCTGCCTGCGGGGGTCGTCATGCTCGATCGCGGCGGCCGTGTCGGGCAGTGCAACAGCGCGGCGGAGATCCTGCTGGGCTGCGACCTTGCCGGCCGCCCGTGGGTTGAACTTGCCGCAGCCCTGCATGCCACAGAAACGCCGGGCGAAATGACCGTCGGCGAGGAGGCGGGTGCGCGCCGGGTTTCCTTGTCCGAGGCGGAACTCGAATCCGGCGAGGGGCGCATCATCCTGCTGCACGACGTCACCGACGCGCACCGCATGCGCCTGCAGGCCGAACGCAACGAGCGGCTGGCGGCGATGGGCGAGATGGTTGCCGGCCTTGCCCATCAGCTGCGTACTCCGCTTGCCGCCGCCTTGCTTTACACGGGCAACCTCAAGCAGCCCGAGCTGGCCCCGGCCGATCGGGCGCGCGTGGCCGAACGGGCGATCGAGCGCCTGCGCTACCTCGAACGCCTGATCCGCGACATGCTGCTCTTCGCGCGCGGCGACAGCCTCGGTCGCCAGCGCTTCGGCATCTGCGACCTCGCCGGCGAGCTCGTGCATACCCTGGAACCGCTGGCTCGGGCGCGACAGATTGCCTTTTCGTCGTCCTGCGAATGCGGCGACGCGACCCTGCTCGGCGACCGCAAGGCCCTGGGCGGGGCGATCACGAACTTGCTCGAGAACGCCATCCAGGCCACTGAGCCCGGTGGCGCGGTGGAACTCACGGCCAGGCTCGATGGCGACGCGGTGTACTTCCACATCCGCGACGACGGCCGCGGCATCGAGCCGGCCCACCAGGCGCGCCTGTTCGACCCCTTCTTCACCACCCGTGCCGACGGCACCGGCCTCGGGCTCGCGATCGCGCGCGGCGTCGCGCGGGCCCACGGCGGGGATATCGCCGTCGAATCCAGCCCGGGCAAGGGCGCCCTGTTCATCCTCAGCCTGCCGCTGCCCAGTCCCGAAGAGGGGGGCGAGGTCACGGCAACGAAGGAACCCTCATGATCGAACAGATCAACATCCTCGTGGTCGAGGACGACGCCGCGCTGCGCGACGCCGTGTGTCTCACGCTGGAAATGGGCGGGCATCGCGTCACCGGCGTCGATGGAGGACCCGCTGCGCTGGTCGAGATCGGCCGGCAGGCATTCAACCTCGTCGTCACCGACCTCCGCATGCAGCCGATGGACGGCCTGCAACTGCTCGGCGAGATCCGTTCGCGCCTGCCCCAGCTTCCCGTCCTGCTGATGACTGCCTACGGCGACGTCGACAAGGCGGTTGCCGCGATGCGCGGAGGTGCCTGCGATTTCCTCATGAAGCCCTTCGAGCCCGACGTCCTCCTCGAACACGTGCGGCGCTATGCCTCCCAGCCGCCGGGCGCCGAGGATACCGTGGCCGAGGATCCGCACACGCGCAACCTGCTCGCGCTTGCCGCCCGCGTCGCCGACACCGATGCCACGGTGCTGCTCACCGGCGAATCGGGTACCGGCAAGGAAGTCTTTGCGCGCTACATCCACGACCACTCGGCGCGCAAGACAGGACCTTTCGTCGCGATCAACTGTGCCGCCATTCCCGAGAATCTGCTCGAGGCGACGCTGTTCGGCTACGAGAGGGGCGCATTCACCGGCGCGCAGACGTCCCAGCCGGGCAAGTTCGAGCAGGCGCAGGACGGCACCATCCTGCTCGACGAGATCTCGGAGATGCCGCTCGCCCTGCAAGCCAAGTTGCTGCGTGTGCTGCAGGAGCGCGAGGTCGAACGCGTCGGCGGCAAGAAACCGGTCGAACTCGACATCCGCGTGTTGGCCACCAGCAACCGTGACATGGCGCGGGAGGTCGCCGCCGGCCGCTTCCGCGAGGACCTGTACTACCGCCTCAACGTTTTCCCCCTCGCGATCCCTGGCCTGCGCGAACGTCCCGGCGACATCCTGCCGCTCGCGCGCCACTTCCTCGCACGCCACGGCGAGCGCCTCAAGCGGCGCGCGCGGCTGAGCCCCGAAGCCGAGCAACTGCTCGTGCGCCATTCCTGGCCCGGCAACGTGCGCGAGCTCGAGAACGCCATGCAGCGCGCGCTGATCCTTGCCGCTGGCGACACGATCACGGCCGAGACGGTGCATCTGTGCCTGCCGAACTGGGTCGCGACGGAAGCGGCGCGGGCGGCTGAAACGGGGCCCCGGTTCGAAACGGCACCTGTGCCGGCAAATTTTGCCGTGTTGCCGGAAAATGTTGCCGCTTCCCCTGCGCAGAGACCCGATCCCGCCGGCGTCGGTCGGCCGGCAAACATGAGGGATCTCGAGCGCGAACACATACTTTCCACGCTGCGCGAAGTCGGCGGATCGCGCAAACGGGCGGTCGAAAAGCTCGGAATCTCGGAACGCACCTTGCGTTACAAGCTGCAGCAGTACCGCGACGAGGGCTACGAGGTGTAGCGCATGACGCTGAAAGCCAGGCGCAAAGTGGCTTGGTGGGTTTGCATAACGGCCGAGCGGGTTTTTGTGGGAGCGGCTTCAGCCGCGAATCAACCGACGGGGTCCCGTCAGGCGCCAATTCGCGGCTGAAGCCGCTCCCACGGAAGCCGGTTGCCGTTACAAGCTTTTGGCACGACGATTGCTCTGCTAGACTGAGGACAACGGATACTCGGTCTCGAGGTCGAGCGTATGGATACGCGTGGAATCAACCAGATGATCGGCGAGTTGCGTGCCACTGCCCAGGCGGCAGGGGCGAAGTCGTCCGCGCCCGCCAACCAGGCGGCTGGCGGCGTCGATTTTGCCGAAGTGCTGCAAGGGGCGCTGAAGGACGTGAGCGCCGCGCAGCAGGAAGCGCGCGGCATGGCCCAGGAGTTTTCCGCCGGCGACCCCAACGTCAATCTTCAGGACGTGATGGTCAACCTGCAGAAGGCCAACCTGTCGTTCCAGCAGATGGTGCAGGTGCGCAACCGTCTCGTCACTGCGTATCAGGACATCATGAACATGCCTGTTTGACCCGGTTCGGGGCATGCAGACGCAGAAGCCGCCCGCGAGGCGGCTTCTGCGTTTTTGGCGGTCGGTTTCAGTGTTCCTCGCGCATTCGCCGGTCGCGTTCGAGCTTGAACATGTAGCGCTGGATTCTCGCCGTCGCCGGGTTCGATAGGCCCATGAACTCGCAGCCGGCACGCAGCACCTTCACCCCGTTCGCCTTCTCGACCTCGAAAAGGTTCCTGACCTTCAGGCTCACCGGCAGGGGATTGCCATCGGGCAGGCGGAGCGAGCACTGGCTGTATTCGGTGCCCGGCTCGAAGGGGAGCTCCCTCGGCGGCACGAGCACCGCCAGTCCCCCGCCGCTGATATCCACGATGCGGACCAGCACCTCCTGTCGGCGGCCGTTCTCGGGTACGTGGGTGATCACGCAGACCAGCGGTTCGGTCTGGGGCGTCGGCAGGCGATAGAACTCGCGCCGTTGCAGGCGGATGATGCTCTCGGGAAGCGCCGCGCGCAGGGCAGGCCTGCCCGCGTAGTCGATGCGTGCCGGAGTTTCCAGCGCGAACTGCAGCTTCACGTTGTCGAGGCGCGTCGTGCAGACGAGGCGTGCGGCGCTGCCGGCCTTCGCGTTGCGGATTTCGTCGGGGCAGGCATCGACGATCACGGCCCCGTCGTCGGTCACCGCGAGCGTCAGCGTGATGAAGGATTCACCCCCGTCGATGAACGCGGTCAGGAGCAGGCGTTTCTCGACGAGCGCCTTGAGCAGGTGAGCGACCTCGAGCGGGTCACGCACTGCGTAGCGGGCGAAGGCGTCTGCATCCAGCGGTCGTTGCGTCGTCGTGGTTTCGGAGGGGGCGGGCATCGGCAACGAGTTGAGGCAAAACGGTGTTTATAGCACGACTATTAACGCGGCGACGAAGGAGCCCGGAGTCAAGGGTCGAGCTCGCGCGCAACGGATCGGTACCCTGGCGTCAGGGGCGAGTCGGTCCGCCAGGCTGGCCGGCCTGTGCGCCCGGAGTGCCCTGCTCGACGCGGTAGATCCACGCAAGCAGCTCGGCCACTGCGACGTACAACTCGGGCGGGATACGCGCGTCGAGGTCGACCTGCATCAGAAGGCCGACAAGCTCTGGGGATTCGTGCACGAACACTCCCGCTTCCCGCGCACGCTCGATGATTTCGCGGGCGATCAGTCCGCGCCCCTTCGCAACCACGCGCGGCGCCGCGTCGCCCTTGCTGTAGGCGAGCGCGACGGCCTCGCCGCGCGGCCCCTGATCGTGCTCAGTGTTCGCCATCGCGGCGCTCCGCGACGAAGCCCGTAAGCGGCACGTTGGCCGCTTCGAGGGCGCTGTCGAGAGCCGCCCGGGCGTTGGCCAGCGCCGCCACCGTGGCATCATCGTCGGCCATCAGGCGCAGGGCGACGCCCGCCGGCGTCAGTATCAGGCTGGCCTCCACGCCGCCGAGCCGCGGCAGGGTGAGACGCAAGGTGGTCTTCCATTCCGGCGGCTGTTCGTCCGAACCCGATTCGTCGTCGCGCTGCGGATCCTCGATCTCCCATTCCATCGTCTGACCCGGCCATACCTGGCCCTGCCAGACGTAGTTCTGCGTCGCCATCGCGTCGAGTTGCTGGTAGACGACAGGGACGAGGCGATCGGGAATGGCCGCTGCACGCGCGCCCGGTGCCGGCGGGGGGGGGGCGCTGGTCGCGGCGTCGGTTTCACTGGCTGCCGTGCCCGTAGCATTTGCGGATTGTGCGGCGGTATTCGGCGCCATTTCGGCAGTGGTCCGCAGCAGGCTGGGCGAGCGGGCGAGCGCCGCCGCATCGGCGGCGGGGGCGCCCGACGGCGTCGCCGCGGCACGCGATTGTTCGCCCTGGGGTTCCTGCAGCAGTGCCGAAGTCGCGAGCTTGCCGGACAACCACTGCAGCTGGTGCGATTCGTAGAACAGGCCGCTCTGCGACAGCGCCTGTTGCAGGGCTGGCGCCAGCGTCGCTGCGGCGTTGTTTGCTGGTGGCGCGGCGACGATGGGCTTCCCCGCCGCGAGGGTCGCGGGTTGAGGCGCGGGTTGTCCGGTGAGCAGGAATCCGATCAGCCGCCCGGCAGCGCTGAGTGTCGGGCGCGTGCCTTCATTGCCCGTGAGCATCGGATCGGCAAGCTGGGCGAAAACCGCCTTGGGCGTGCTCTGGGTGACGACCAGTTCGAGCGTGTCGCCGGCAGTCGCGGAGTGGTTGAGGGCCAGCGTGTAATCGCGCCCGCCGACGATGGCCTTGAAGGTGCCGTCGGGCAGTTTGCGGTCGATCGTCGCGACGAAGCGCTGGCCGGGCAGAAGTTCGGGAAGGCGCGCCTGAACCTCGCGTACGCGCGCCGTGCCGTTGATTGGCGGCTCGCTGTCGAAGAGGCTCGCCTCGGTGATCAGACGCAGGCGGGCGGCGAGGTCGGACGGAATCATCGTGTGCGCTCCTGTGTCATCTGACCGTCCGGAGGCCTGTCAGATCCTCAGGGGCCGAAAGCGCCGTAGGCGGCGCGTACGGCACGGTCGCGCACGTTGCCCGACAGCAGCTTGCGCACGCTGGCGAGCCACGGTTCGACGTGTTTGCGGATCTCGACGTCGTCCTCGAGCATGGCGGCGATCAGTTCCGCCTTACGTGCCGCCTCCGCATTGCCGAGGGCCTCGTGTGAGGCGCTTGTGGTGCGCATGATCTCGTCGCGCAACGCGGCCATTTCGCGCTCCAGCGTGACGAGGCGATCCCAGTCGTTTGCCCGCGCCGCCTCGACCATTGCCGCCGAGACGGTACTCATCGATTCGTACAGGGCGAGCGAGGACATGGCGCTCTCCTTAGGCGGCCGCGGTGGTTGCCGTCGCGCCCGGCGCGATGCCAGCCCAGGCTTCGCGCAGGCTTTCGAGTAGTCCGTGGACTTCGTCCAGGGCCGGACGGCTATTGTGCAGGTTGGCGTAGACCAGTCGCTCGCTCATGTAGTCGTACAGGGCAGACAGCCGTGCGGCGAGTTCGCCGCCTGCGTTGAGATCGAGGCTAGCCTTGAGTCCGTTGAGGATTATCTCGATCGCCTTGGAGATTGCTTGACCTTTTCCGGGGATGTCCCGGTTTTCCATTGCCGCGGAGGCGGTCCCGATGGAGAGCAGCGCGCCGTCGAAGAGCATCAGGATGAGCTTGTGCGGGTCGGCAGTGCTTACGCCGGTTTCCACGCCGACCTGAGCATACGCGGCCGCGCGATTTGGGAATGAGCCGAACATTACCTACTCCGATTTACTCGCCAATCTTTGGCAAGTTAGCAAGTTGTTGAGTCAGGAAATTACTCGTTTGTGTCAGATTAGCGATCATCGAGTCGAGTGCGGTGAACTGCGCACGGTAGCGAGTCTCGAACTTCTCGAGGCGGGTATTCAAGGCCTCGCGCTGCTTTTCCAGAGCCTTGATTGAAGCGTTGATACCGTCGGTGCGGCCGGCCAGCATGCCATCGCTGCGGATGTAGTTTTCCAATTTCGACGAGATCGCCTCGGCGAAACCGGTTGTCCCACTGACCCCGGCAAAGTAGCTCCCGATGTTCTTTGCCGGATCCTTCAATGCGGCGTCAAGCTTCGTGGAGTCTATCGTAAGGGTGCCGTCGGCCTTGAAGGACACGCCGATGTCAGACAGGCGGCTGACGCCGGACAAACCCGAAATGGAGTCGCCGACGAGGTTGCGCAGGTCGGTCTGAATAGAACGAGCCGTGGAGTCGCCCGTGAGAGTCGAGGCTTTTCGTGTCTCTGCATTGAACGCGGTCAGATCCTTGATCGCCTTGTTCGTGTCGTTGTATGCCTTGACGAACCCTTCGATCGCGCTGCGTGCTCCGGTCGTGTCTTCCGCGACGGTCACAGTCCCTGCTGTCGCGGTTTCCTTCGTAAGTGTCAGGGTTACGCCCTCAATAACGTCGTCAATCGTATTGCTCGCGCGCGTGATTGAGATTCCATCGACCGTCAGCGTTGCATTCTGGGCGGGCTGGATCTGGTAAAGGCCGGTTTCGATGCCCAGTCCGCTTACGGAAAATGCATTTGCCGTGCCGGTATTCTTTCCGGTCAGGACTAGTTGCTTTGCAGTTCCGTTATCGATGACGCTCGCCGAAATGCCGAGATCACCACCATTGATCGCGTCGCGCAGTTGTTCGATTGTGCCGCCGGCGAAGTCCAGAGTTTTCGTCGATGCGCCGATCGTCACCGAGAGTTGGCCGCTGGTTGGCGGGAAGGTGGTGTTCTTGTCGGTCGCGACGCGTTGTGCCGTGGCGAGGGTGTTCACGACCACGGAGTAGCTGCCCTTCGCTGCGGATGCAGTGGAGGTGGCAGTGAAGCCCGCGTCGGCACTGACGGTTGCCTTGGTTGCGGAAAATTTTGCCGCATCCTTGAGCGCGTTCGCGGCGGTTTGCAGCGCAGACAGGACGTTCTTGAGCTGACCGAACGCCGAAAGTTTGGTCTGGTAGCTCGCCTCCTTGGTGGCAAGCCCGGCGAGGGGGCGCCGCTCGAGCGACATCAGCTGGCCGACCAGCCCGTTGATGTCGAGTCCCGATCCGAGTCCGTTTGCGGTGAGCGCCATGTCCTTCTCCTCAAGCCTCTTGCCTGACCAGCAGTCCTTTCAGTTTATCGAGTGCCTTTGCGATTGCGAGCACTTCTTCCGTCGGAATCTGTTTGATCACTTCGTCGGTGCTAGAGTCGATGATCTTCACAACCGTGCGGCCCGTATCTTCATCGATGGAGAATCGCAAATCTCGTGCCACCGGGCCGATCGCCTTGCGAACTTCCTCCAGTGCCTGGTCGACTGCTGCGGGATCCGTGATTTGCGCGGTCTCAGAAGCGCTTTGCACTGAGGTTGGCGGAGTGGTTCCGACGGTGCCCGTCGGAGATTGCTGAACGGCCGTTGGAGTCGTTGCGGCGCGAGGAATCGGCGATGTGACGACGGAACTGGTCGGTGGGGTCGATTGAATGGCCATGATTCTTCTCCCTCAAGGGGCAACGGCGCAGGGCTCTTGCGAGCCCCGCGCCGTTCGATCGTCAGACTACCGGCTCGTTTAGCCGCGGAGCAGGCTCAACACGTTCTGCGGCAGCGAGTTCGCTTGGGCGAGCATCGCAGTACCGGCCTGCTGCAGGATCTGCGTGCGCGACAGGTTCGCAGTTTCGGAAGCGAAGTCAGCGTCGAGGATGCGG
The DNA here is from genome assembly GCF_045689615.1 of Aromatoleum evansii. Classification (NCBI taxonomy): domain Bacteria; kingdom Pseudomonadati; phylum Pseudomonadota; class Betaproteobacteria; order Rhodocyclales; family Rhodocyclaceae; genus Aromatoleum; species Aromatoleum evansii. The sequence goes on along the minus strand of NZ_CP141259.1, from coordinate 3,762,610 downwards.
CCACGCGAGGCAGCGAGGTTTTCCGACGTGGTCTGCAGGTTCGCGATCGTGGAGGAGAAGCGGTTCTGGATGGCACCGAGTTGGGCGCGGCTGCTATTGACGGCCTTCAGCGCGGCGTCCATTGCCAGAATCGCGTCATTCGCGCCCGCGGTGGTCGAAATGTCGAGACTTGTAAAGCCGGTTTGGGCCGTAGTCGTCGGATTTGTCGTGGCTGCTGTTAGGCCGGAGTTGGTGACGGTGCCGCCCACGACGATACTTGCGCCGTCGTTGGCCGTGAGAATCACCGTGTCGGTGCTCGTCGATGCGACAACGTTAGTGAGACCAGCGTCCGCCATCGCGGTATTGATCGCATTGGCCAGAGCGGTTGCACCGGCTGCGTCAGCGGTTACGGTCGTCTTGGCAACAGCTACACCGTTGATCGTCAAGCCATTTACGTCGCCAGCGGTAACGGCTGCCCCGGTTACAGTTGCTTCGGTCGTAACTTTATTCCAAGAGCCCAGCGCTGCGATATTGGCATCGACAATATTCGAGATGCCGATCGTTTCGCCTTGGTTGGCGCCGATTTGGAAGACTTGGCTTTGGAAGGTTCCATCGAGCAGCTTCGTGCCGTTGAAAGAAGTCTGGTTCGCGACCCGATCAATTTCGCTCTTGAGCTGCGCAACTTCCTTTTGCAGTGCGGCACGGTCTTCCGTTGAGTTCGTAGCGTTGCGTGACTGGACAGCCAGTTCGCGGATGCGCTGCAGGTTGTTGCCGATTTCGCCGAGCGCGCCTTCGGCGGTCTGGGCGAGTGAGATACCGTCGTTGGCATTCCGGGCTGCCTGATTCAGACCACGAACCTGGGCATTCATCCGTTCCGAGATCGCGAGACCAGCGGCGTCATCCTTCGCGCTGTTAATGCGCAGACCGGACGACAGACGCTGCAGCGAAGTGGCGAGCGAGCTCTGGGAGGTCGTCAGGTTGCGTTGTGCATTGAGGGACGCAACGTTGGTGTTGATTGTCATTGCCATGATAATTCTCCTAGAGAGAGATGACTTCGGTTATCCCGGCTTCATGCCCTGTTTGCATCTGCGCGGGCGTTTTGTCTGCCGTTGAGTTCATTAACGGAGGTGCCGGAAAAATCTTTAGGGAATTTGCAAGGAGATTTTCCCAGGGCCTGGCGATGGATCCGTGAGGCGTTTGCTGACCGTGGCAATCGGCTGCCATCGTGCTTCGGACCTGATTCGTCAGGCCGCACAATACCGTCAGGATTGAGCCCTTCGACAAGCTCAGGGCGAACGGGGCTCCCTTAGTGCCACATAAACAGTCCGTTCAGGCGAGCGGATGGGCTACGACCTTGTTCTTGCCGGTTTGCTTCGCCCGGTACATTGCCTCGTCCGCACGCTGGATGGTGCTGTCCAGCGTGTCGTCGGGTTTCCACTCGGTGACGCCGGCGCTGAAGGTGATGAGTACTTTGCGGTCGTGCGTGAGGAAGAAGTTGCGCGTGAGTTCGCGCTGCAGGCGTACCAAGGCGGCCTGGGCCTGTTCGAGCGTGGTGTCCGGGTAGAGCAGGATGAACTCCTCGCCGCCGTGGCGGGAGATGGTGTCCTGCGGTCGGAGGCTTTGCCGGATGATGGTGGCGAGGTGGACCAGGGCTTCGTCGCCCGTGCGGTGGCCGAAGCTGTCGTTGAGCTGCTTGAAGTTGTCGAGGTCCAGCAGGGCGAGGCTTAGCGGGCTGCGGTGGCGGCGGGCGCGGGCGGCTTCCTTGTCGAAGGCTTCTTCCAGCCCTCGGCGGTTGAGCATGCCGGTGAGCTGGTCGTGGCGCATCAGGCGGCTGGCTTCGTCGAGCTGGTGCTGCAAGGCGTCCATCTTTGCTTCGGCATCGCGCACGCGTTCGCGCGTGGCCTGCAGCTCGTCGCGCGAGCGGGCCGCCTCGTCGCGCATCGTGCGGGTTTCGTGCATGACTTCGAGCAGCACTCCGCCGATCTCGCCGATGTCCTTGGCTGCGGAAATGCGGTCGGCGCAGCTGCCGATGCGGTCGTGGTAGGCGCCGGTGGAGGCGGCAAAGTCGGCGAGGTGGTCGATGAAGCCGGCAAGCATTTCCTTCAGCGAGCGCTGGGCCTCGGAGTGGTTGTGCTTGAGCTGGCTCTGCTTGTAGATGACTTCGCGCAGGCGCCGCTCGGCGTCGTCGATGAGGCGGACGTTGACGGGTTTGCCGACGAGCTCACGCAGAACCTCGATCTGCCCCTGCAGCCAGGTGTCGTCGACGACGATCTGGTCGATGTTCTCGAGCAGCAGGCGCAGAAGGTTGAGGACGCCGGTGTGGATCTCGGCGCGGTCGCCGGCGACGAGCTCGAGGCGGTAGCCGAATTTCCGCAGACGGGGAGACAGCGAGGCGAAGTCTTCGACGGTGGCGCTCGTGCGCGCGGCGCCGGCGAATGCGGCGGCTTCCTGGGCGAGTTCGGGTTGTTCGACCAGAAGGGGCGGCAGGACGGTTTCCAGCACCAGTTGGAGCGCCTCGCGCAGGGCGGCGAGGAGTTCGCCCGCTTCACCGGGTGCGAGAAGCCGGGGCGCGGGGGGCGCGGCGGAAGCGTCGGCCGGAGGTGCCAGGGGGGCGGCGGCACTGGGCCGAGGCGGGAGTATGGCCGTTTCGGACGGTGCCTCGGGACTTGCCGGCAGTTTCGACCAAGCGTCGACGAGTCCGCGCAGGCGGGTGAAGAGCGTCTTGGGGTCGTTTGCGGCGAGCACGCGTTCGAGCGATTCGCGCTTGCGCGCAATGGTCCAGCCGATCTGGCGCGTTTCCCATTGCCGGAGGAGGGTGGCTATGAGCTCGTTCCAGGCGGGTTCCTGGTCCGACTTGAGGCTTGCCAGGTACAGGCCGAAGGCCTGCCGCGCGTTGTCCGTGTTGCCGTCGGCGAGCGCCTGGTCGAGCGCACGCACGAAGCGGGCCCGTTCGGCGGTGTCGCGCGGAAGCTGGCGGGCGAACGAGGCGAGGAGGCGGGCTTCGGCATGCGCTGACGCGGGGGGCGTCCCTGCGACTTCGTGGTAAAGCGCGGTGAAATTCTCGGGTGTCGGCGGAAGGCGCCGGGCTGCTATGAGACGCAGGACTTCACGGGCGATTTCCGACGGCAGGGTGGGGGGCATGGGACGGCCGGCCAGATGGGGAACGGTAGGGGCCGGATATATTAACCCGGAGGATTTCATCCGGGTCGGAGCGCGCTATTGCGGTGGTGCGAATTCGTGCACGAGGGGGCGCGGGGTCACCCGACGATCGGGGTTGCGGCTGGCGGCCGGATATGCAGGGGGCGGCGGACTTCACTCCGCCGGGGGGAGGTTCAGCAGTCGTCGCTCAGGCGGGAGCGCATGCGGAGCATGGCGACCGCGACGATCGTTGCCGCAGCGAGGGTGGTGGCTTCGACGACCTGGCCGGTGCCGAGCATCAGGCCGGAGGCGCCGCCGCAGCCCATCAGAAGGCGATTGATCCACTGTTCCATGTCGGTCTCCGTCGGGAAAGGGCCCTCTGTGGGGCCGTATTGATCGAGTACTGTAAGTATATACAGTATTAGAGCTCGGCTGCAAGTTCATGGGGCGGTGTTCGCGCGTCGGAGGCGGGTTGGGCGAGCAGAAAAAGAAAAGGGGCGCCGAAGCGCCCCTTGATCATGATCCTGCCGTCCTTACTTCTTGCGCGGCGCCGGCACGTCGGTGCAGCTGCCGTGAGCGACTTCGGCGGCCATGCCGACCGTCTCGCCCAGCGTCGGGTGCGGGTGGATGGTCTTGCCGATATCCACTGCGTCCGCGCCCATCTCGATGGCGAGGCAGACTTCGCCGATCATGTCGCCGGCCGAGGGGCCGACGATGGCGCCGCCGATCACGCGATGCGTTTCGGCATCGAAGATCAGCTTGGTGAAGCCGTAGTCGGCGCCGTTGGCGATCGCGCGGCCGGAAGCGGCCCACGGGAACTTGGCGGTCTCGACCTTGCGGCCTTCCTTCTTCGCCTGTTCTTCCGTATAGCCGACCCAGGCCACTTCCGGATGGGTGTAGGCCACGCCCGGGATCACGGTGGCGTCGAAGGCGGACTTCTCGCCGGCGGCGACTTCCGCCGCGACGTGCGCCTCATGCACGGCCTTGTGCGCGAGCATCGGGTTGCCGACGACGTCGCCGATCGCGAAGATGTTGGGCACGTTGGTGCGCATCTGCGCATCGACCGGGATGAAGCCGCGGTCGGTGATGACGACGCCGGCCTTCTCGGCGCCGATCTTCTTGCCGTTCGGGCTGCGGCCGGCCGCCTGCAGGATCATGTCGTAGCGCTGCGGGCCTTGCGGCGCCTTCTCGCCCTCGAACGTGACCCACAGGCCGTCGTCCTTCGCCTCGACGGCGACGGTCTTGGTCTTGAGCATCACGTTGTCGAAGCGGTGGCTGTTCTGCTTCTCCCACACCTTGACGGCGTCGCGGTCGGGGCCCTGCATCAGGCCGTCGAGCATTTCGACGACATCGACGCGGGTGCCGAGGGTGGAGTACACCGTCGCCATTTCCAGGCCGATGATGCCGCCGCCGATGACGAGCATCTTCTGCGGCACGAAGCGGAGCTCCAGCGCGCCGGTCGAATCGACGATGCGCGGGTCGCGCGGGATGAAGGGCAGGTGCACCGCGGCGGATCCCGCAGCGATGATGCACTGCTTGAACTTGATGACCTTCTTCTCGCCGGTCTTGTCCTGACCGTCGCCGGTCGTGACTTCGACCTCGACGTGGTTCGGGTCGAGGAAGCTGCCGTAGCCGCGCACGACCTCGACCTTGCGGCCCTTGGCCATGCCGGCGAGACCGCCGGTGAGCTTGCCGACGACCTTGTCCTTGTGCGCACGCAGGGCGTCGATGTCGACTTCCGGCTTCGCGAATTTGATGCCGGCGGCCGACATGTGCTCGGCCTCGTCCATCACCGCGGCGACGTGCAGCAGCGCCTTCGACGGGATGCAGCCGACGTTCAGGCACACGCCGCCGAGGGTGGCGTAGCGCTCGACGATGACGGTCTTCATGCCGAGGTCGGCGGAGCGGAACGCGGCCGAGTAGCCGCCGGGGCCGGCGCCGAGCACGAGCATGTCGCACTCGATGTCGGCACCACCGGCGTGGCTCGCGGCAGCCGGGGCTGCCACAGGCGCAGCAGCCAGCGCCGCAGGTGCGACGGCCGGAGCCGGCGCGGCTGCGGGGGCTGTGGCAGCGGCCGCACCTGCAGCCTCCACCTTCAGCAGCACGGCGCCTTCGCCGACCTTGTCACCGACCTTGACCAGCACTTCGGTGACGACGCCGGCTGCCGAGGAGGGCACGTCCATCGTCGCCTTGTCCGATTCGAGCGTGCAGATCGCGTCGTCGACCTTGATGGTGTCGCCGACCTTCACGAACAGTTCGATCACCGGGACGGAATCGAAATCGCCGATATCCGGAACCTTGACTTCAACTTGGCTCATGGCATGGCCTCCTTACAGCATGACCCGACGGAAGTCGGCCAGCAGTTGAGCGAGATAGACGTTGAAGCGGGTCGCCAGCGCGCCGTCGATGACGCGGTGGTCGGCCGTGAGCGACATCGGCAGGGTCAGGCGCGGCGCGAACTGCTTGCCGTCCCACACCGGCTTCATCACCGACTTGTTGACGCCGAGGATCGCAACTTCCGGCGCATTGACGATCGGCGCGAAGTAGGTGCCACCGATGCCGCCCAGGCTGGAGATCGTGAAGCACGCGCCGGACATGTCGGCCGGGCCGAGCTTGCCGTCGCGGGCCTTCTTCGCGAGCTCGCCCGTTTCCGCGGCAATCTCGAACACGCTTTTCTTGTCGGCGTTCTTCACGACCGGCACGACCAGGCCGTTCGGAGTGTCCGCGGCGAAGCCGATGTTGAAGTACTTCTTCAGCACCAGATTGTCGCCGTCGAGCGAGGAATTGAACTCGGGGAATTGCTGCAGCGCGCGCACCGAGGCCTTGATGATGAAGGCGAGCATCGTGAGCTTCTTGCCCGACTTCTCGTTTTCCTTGTTGATCGCAACGCGGAAGGCCTCGAGGTCGGTGATGTCGGCGTCCTCGTGGTAGGTCACGGCCGGGATCATCACCCAGTTGCGGGAGAGGTTCTGTGCCGAGATCTTCTTGATGCGCGACAGCGGCTTGGTTTCGATTTCACCGAACTTCGAGAAATCGACCTTCGGCCAGGGCAGCAGATCCAGCCCGCCGCCCAGGCTCGCGCCTGCGGCAGCCGGAGCGGCCTTGCCCGGGACGACGCCGGTCTGCATCGCGCCCTTCACGAAGGCGGTGACGTCTTCCTTCAGGATGCGGCCTTTCGGGCCGGTCGCCTTGACCTGCGCGAGATCGACGCCGAGTTCGCGCGAGTAGGCACGCACGGACGGGCTCGCATGCACCTTGCCGCCGAGGGTGACGGCGGACGGCGCCGCGACAGCGGCCGGAGCGGAGAGCGCCGATTGGCTGAAGGCGGCCGTCGAAGCGGCCGGTGTCGCCTGGACGGCGGTGGTGCCGGCAGCGGCGGGGGCTGCAGGGGCAGACGGAGCCACTGCAGCGGCGGGAGCAGCACCCGCGCCTTCGACGACGATCAGCACGCTGCCCATCGACACCTTGTCGCCGAGCTTGACCTTCACTTCCTTCACGACGCCGGCGGCCGAGGAGGGCACGTCCATCGTCGCCTTGTCCGATTCGAGTGTCGCGATCGCGTCGTCGACCTTGATCGTGTCGCCGACCTTCACGAACAGTTCGATCACGGGCACGTCGGAGAAGTCGCCGATGTCCGGCACGGTGACTTCGATCGGGCCGGCGGCGGCCGGAGCTGCCGCGGGGGCAGCTGCCGGAGCCGGGGCGGCAGCGGCGGGCGCGGGAGCAGCCGCCGGAGCGGGGGCTGCGGCAGGCGCTGCGGCCGCTGCCCCGTTGGCCGTCTCGACCTTGATCAGCACGCTGCCTTCGCCGACCTTGTCGCCGAGGCCGACGAGAATTTCCTTCACGACGCCGGCGGCCGACGACGGCACATCCATCGTCGCCTTGTCCGATTCAAGCGTCGCGATCGCGTCGTCGACCTTGATGGTGTCGCCGACTTTCACGAACAGTTCGATAACCGGGACGGAATCGAAATCGCCGATGTCCGGGACTTTCACTTCAATGATTTGGCTCATGTTCTTGTCTCCCTCGCTCTCTTAGACGCTCATCGGGTTGGGCTTGCTGGGATCGAGGTTGTACTTCAGCAGGGCGGCGGCGACCTTGTCGCGCTCGATCAGCCCGTCGTCGGCGAGGGCTTTCAGTGCGGCAACCGTGACCCAGTGGCGATCCACTTCGAAGAAGTGACGCAGCTTCTCGCGGGTGTCCGAGCGGCCGAAACCGTCGGTGCCGAGCGTCGCGTAGGTGCGCTTGACGAAGGGACGGATCTGCTCCGAGAACATGCGGATGTAGTCGGTTGCGGCGATCACCGGGCCGGTGGTGTCCTTCAGGCACTTCTCGACGTGCGACAGGCGCGGCGCCTCCATCGGGTGCAGCATGTTCCAGCGCTCGGCGTCCTGGCCGTCGCGGGCCAGTTCGTTGAAGCTCGGGCAGCCCCAGATGTCGGACTCGACGCCCCAGTCGTTCTTCAGCAGGTCGGCCGCGGCGATGACTTCGCGGAAGATGGTGCCCGAACCCAGCAGCTGAACGCGCAGCTTGCCTTCACCGCCCTTACGGAACGCGTACATGCCCTTGACGATGTCGGCTTCGGCGCCGGCAGGCATCTCGGGATGCTCGTAGTTCTCGTTCATCACCGTGATGTAGTAGTACACGTCCTGCTGTTCGGCGAACATGCGGCGCATGCCGTCCTGCACGACGACGGCGACTTCGTACTGGAAGGTCGGGTCGTAGCTGACGCAGTTCGGGATCATGTTGGCCAGCAGCAGGCTGTGGCCGTCCTCGTGCTGCAGGCCTTCGCCGTTCAGCGTGGTGCGGCCGGCGGTACCGCCGATGAGGAAGCCGCGCGTGCGCTGGTCGGCTGCCGCCCAGCACAGGTCCATCGTGCGCTGCAGGCCGAACATCGAATAGAAGATGTAGAACGGCACCATCTGCACGCCGTGTACCGAGTAGGCGGTACCGGCGGCGATCCAGTCGGCCATCGCGCCGGCTTCGTTGATGCCTTCCTGCAGCACCTGGCCGGTCTTCGATTCCTTGTAGAACATCAGCTGGTCATGGTCTTCCGGCACGTAGTTCTGGCCCTGCTGGTTCCAGATGCCGTACTGGCGGAACATGCCTTCCATGCCGAAGGTACGCGACTCGTCGGGGACGATCGGCACGATGTGGCGGCCGATCTGCTTGTCCTTGAGCAGCGTGTTCATGATGCGCACGATCGCCATCGTGGTCGACAGCTCGCGGCCTTCGCCGGATGCCTTCAGCAGCGCGGCGAAGTTGTCGAGTGCGGGCACGGCCAGCGGGTCGGCGGTGCGGCGGCGCTGCGGCAGGAAGCCGCCGAGCGACACGCGGCGCTCCATCATGTACTTGTATTCGGGCGAATCCTCGGCGAACTTGAGGTAGGGCAGCTCGGCGAGCTTGTCGTCCGGCACGGGGATGCCGAAGCGGTCGCGGAAGCGGCGGATCGCCTCTTCGTCGAGCTTCTTCTGCTGGTGCGAGATGTTCATCGCCTCGCCGGCCTGGCCCATGCCGAAGCCCTTGACGGTCTTGGCGAGGATCAGCGTCGGGGCGCCCTTGTGCTCGACGGCGGCCTTGTAGGCCGAGAAGATCTTGAACAGGTCGTGGCCGCCGCGGTTCAGCTGCCAGACCTCGTCGTCGGTCCAGTCGGCAACCATCGCCTTCAGTTCCGGGGTGTTGAAGAAGTGCTCGCGCACGTAGGCGCCGTTCTTCGCCTTGAAGGTCTGGTACTCGCCGTCGACGCATTCCATCATGCGCTTCTTCAGCAGACCCTTGGTGTCGCGGGCGAGGAGCGCATCCCAGTGCGTGCCCCAGATCAGCTTGATGACGTTCCAGCCGGCGCCGCGGAATTCGGCTTCCAGCTCCTGGATGATCTTGCCGTTGCCGCGCACCGGGCCGTCCAGGCGCTGCAGGTTGCAGTTGATGACGAAGACCAGGTTGTCGAGCTTTTCGCGCCCGGCCATGCCGATCGCGCCCAGCGATTCGACCTCGTCGGTCTCGCCGTCGCCGAGGAAGGCCCAGACCTTGCGGTCCTGCGCCTTGGCCATGTCGCGGCTGTCCATGTACTTCATGAAGCGTGCGGCGTAGATCGCGCACAGCGGGCCGAGGCCCATCGACACGGTCGGGAACTGCCAGAAGTCCGGCATCAGCCAGGGGTGCGGGTAGGACGAGATGCCCTTGCCGTCGACTTCCTGGCGGAAGCTGTCCATCTGCTCTTCGGTCAGGCGGCCGAGCATGAAGGCGCGCGCATAGACGCCGGGGACCGAGTGGCCCTGGAAGAAGATCAGGTCGCCGCCGTGTTCGGCGGAGGGCGCGCGCCAGAAGTGCGAGAAGCCCACGTCGTAGAGGGCTGCAGCGGAGGCGAAGGAGGCAATGTGGCCGCCGACGTTGGTGTGCTTGTTCGCGCGCACGACCATCGCCATCGCGTTCCAGCGGATGTACGAATGGAGCTTGATCTCCATGTCCGGGTTGCCCGGGTACTTCGGCTGCTGGCTGGCGGGGATGGTGTTGATGTACTGCGTCGTCGCCGAGTAGGGGATGTCGATCCCTTCTTCGCGGCCGGCTTCGATCAGCTTCTCGATCAGGAAATGCGCACGGTCCTGGCCTTCATTGGCGACGACGGCCTGGAGGGCGTCCAGCCATTCCTGGGTCTCGATCGTGTCCGGGTCCGTCTGCAGCGTTACGTTGGGTGTCGCGGCCATGCTCTGTCTCCGTGTGTTGAGCTTCGCGGTTGGCGAATCCGCCCTTGAGAGGTGGTTCGGGTCGAATCCGTGAGGTGCCGGTCGAGGTCGTCGAGCAGCGTTTTTCGCATTCTAAAACGAGATTTCAGGATGTGCAATAACTCCCGATGCTCATTTCGGGCATGGAAACGGGCACGCGGAAAGCACGGCAAAAGCCGCAGCGCGAACGGCATCTGGCGCGTTCGTGGGAGCGGTGGCGGGACGAGTGCAACGGGGAACGGAAGAACCGCCGGGGTGGCGGCGGGGAAAAAAATCGGCCGGGAGAAAGGGAGGGAGAGGAAGATCTCCCGGCCGATTCGGAAAGCGGAAAGCAGAGGGGCTAGCGGCCCGATGCCCTGCGACGGTCTTCATCGTAGGCAAATACCACGCGACCGTCGCGTACCTCGCCCATGAAAATATCATGAACGCTGGTAATCGTCTCGTGGCGGTCCTTCGAAAAGGGGGTGCGATACGTCATGACCACGCCCTCGATCTTCTCGTTCAGGTTTTCCAGCGCCTCGCGGACGCGGTCGCCATCGGTGGTGCCTGCCTGGCGGATCGCTGCGGCGAGCAGAAGGAGGGAATCATACCCCTGAGCGGCCGCCGGGGGGACAGGAATGCGCCCGCTGCCGGTCGACTCGCGCCATGCCTCGATGAAGGCCTTGCGCCGGCTGCTTGTCGGCTCCGGAATGAATGTCTGCGGCATGCGTGCGCCTTCTGCGTTGGGGCCGGCGTTGTCGATGAAGTTCGACATCGCCAGAGTCCAGCTGCCGATCAGCGGCACACGCCAGTTGATGCGCGCCATGCCGTTGGCGATCTGGGCGAGCTCGGGCCCGATGCCGTAGGTGAGGATTGCCTCCGCTCCGGCCTCGCGTGCACGACGCAGCGGCATGGTCATGTCCGTCTGCTGCAGGTTGAAGCGTTCGACCGCCACCGGCTTCAGGTTGCGCTCGGCGAGCGTGCGTTCGAGATCCTCGCGTCCGAGCTGACCATAATTCGTCGCGTCGTGGAAGATCGCCACGCGCTTCAGCCCGCGCCGCTCGACGGCTTCGCTGACGATCATCGCGGCCTGTATCGTGTCGTTTGCCGAGATACGAAAGACGAAGTTGTCCGGATGTTGCGGCGGCAGGAATTGCCGGGTCACGATTGAGCCTGTCGCGACCGAGGTGATGACCGGGATGCGCGCCTCCTGATAGAAGCGCTGGCTCGCGAGGGCGACGCCGGTGTTGGCGATGCCCAGTCCGGCCACCACGCGATGCTTGTTGATGAGCTCCTGCACCACCTGGGCGCCGCGCTCGTTGCGCGCTTCGTCGTCGCGCTCGATGAGTTCGATCGGGCGGCCGAGGATGCCGCCTTTCGCATTCAGCTCCGCGGCGGCGATGCGGATGCCCTCGCGCATGGAGATCCCCATCGGGCTGGAGCCACCGGTGAACGGTCCGGACACCCCGATGCGTATGGGGTCGGCCGCGAGCGCGGGCAGGGCGAGGAGATACAGCAGTGCGAGGAGCAGGCGCAGCACGCGGAGATCTCTCATCAGGTGAGGAAGGCCAACAATGTACGTGGGGGGGCGGCCGGGCAGAATTGGCGAAAACCCCAAGCGCAGCGGCGGTGGCCTTCCTTAGGGGAAAACCCGACTGACGCCGCCGCGCCGCCCCCATGACAATTGCGGCGGACCGCGCCTCTTGTGCAGACGCGCGCGCGTTCAAGCTGCCGTCCGTCCCCGCCGCCTGCCCTGCATTCCGATGCCCGATTCCGCCGATTCCGTCCGCCTTGCGCGGACCCGCCTGTACTGGACCGCCCCCTACGTGGCGGTGGGCATCTTCGCGCTCACGATGCTGGGGCTGGTGTGGCTGCTGCAGTTGCGCGACGCGGAAACGCAGCGCAACGCGGTCGCGCGCGACGTGCAGTGGGCCGAGCAGACGATGCGCCTGCACATGCAGGGAACCGAGGAGTTCCTCAACCAGCTCGCCCGCGACCTCGCCGTGTCGGCGCTCGACCAGAACGGCTTCCAGGTGCGCGCCAACCAGCACATCGCCAACAACGGCGAGCTCGTGAACGTCGTGTGGGTCGGTCCGGAAGAGCTGGTGCGCTGGACCGCGCCCTTCGATACCACCGACTGGCTGACCGGCGATGCGCTGTCGCGTGTCCAGGCGACCGCCATGTATCGCGCACGCGACACGGGGCATGCGACCTATGGCGAGGCCTATCAGACGCCGGGCAAGCGTTACGTGCTGGATGTGTTCGTCCCGGTGCGCCACGGGCGCGAGTTCCTGGGGGCGATCGTCGGCGTGTATTCGATCGAGCGCGTGCTGCAGTATCTCGTGCCCAGCTGGTTCGGCGAGAAGTACCACCTGGCGCTGATCGGCCCGCAGGGCGAGACGCTGGCGGTCAACTCCAGCGTCGTGGACCTCGACCAGTCGATCTCGTATTCGATTCCGCTCGATCCTCCCGGCACCGGCCTGGTGCTGCGTGCAACCGCCTTCCGCACCCCCAGCCAGCTGCCGCAGGCCCTGCCGACGGCGATGATCGTCGGCCTGTCGGTGATCGTGTTGTGGACCCTGTGGCTGCTGCGGTCGCACGTGCAGCGGCGCGTGCGCGTGGAGAAGGAGCGCGACCGGCTGTTCAACCTGTCGCTCGACCTGCTGTGCATCGTCGGCCTCGATGGCGTGTTCCGCCGCGCCAACCCGGCATTCGAGCGCATCCTCGGCTACCTGCCGGACGAACTGCCCGGGCGGCCGCTGCTCGATCTCGTGCATGCCGACGACGTTCCCTTCGCCGTCGAGCAGATGCGCCGGCTCGCGGACGGTCAGCCGGTGAGCTTCGAGATCCGCTGCCGTTGCGCCGACGGCAGCTTCCGCTGGCTGGACTGGAGCATCAACCCGGTGCGCGAGGAAAAGCTGGTGTATGCCGTCGCGCACGACATCACCGGCCGCAAGGCGGGCGAGGAGGCATTGCGCGCGGAGTCGGCCTTCCGCAAGGCGATGGAAGAATCGGTGATGACCGGCATGCGCGCCATCGATCTCACGGGCCGGATCATCTATGTGAACTCCGCCTTCTGCCGCATGGTCGGCTTCGAGGAGGAGGAGCTCCTCGGAGCCACGCGTCCCTTCCCGTACTGGGCTCCCGAGGAGCTCGAGGCGTGCAGCCACAACCTGGACCTGACCCTGCTGGGCCGGGCGCCGCCGAGCGGCTTCGAGATGCACATCCGGCGCAAGAACGGCGAGCGCATCGACGCGCGCTTCTACCTCTCGCCGCTGATCGACGCCAATGGCGTGCAGACCGGCTGGATGGCCTCGGTCACCGACATCACCGAGCCGAAGCGCATCCGCGCCGCGTTGGAGGCTGCCCACGAGCGCTTCGAGGCGGTGATCGACGGTCTGGAGGCGGCGGTGTTCGTCGCGGATGCGCGTACCGACGAGATCCTGTTCGCCAACCGCGCGTTCAAGAACATCCATGGCTTCGACGCCGTCGGGCGGACGGTGCGCGTCGTCGCCGTGCCGCAGCCCGAGCGCGGCGATTATCCGGTCGACCCGCGTGGCCTGACCGCCGCCGACCTGCCGCGCGAACTCTTCGACGGCGAACTGCAGCATCCGCTTTCCGGCCGCTGGTATCACGTGCGGGAACACGCGACGCGCTGGGTGGACGGGCGCGTCGTGCGCATGGGCATCGCCACCGACATCACCGAGCGCAAGCAGACCGCCGAAGTCTCGCGCCAGCAGGCCGAGCGCCTGCAGCGCACCTCGCGCCTGATCACGATGGGCGAGATGGCGTCCACGCTCGCGCACGAGCTCAACCAGCCGCTGTCGGCCATCGCCAACTACTGCATGGGCTGCGTGACGCGCATCCAGTCCGGCAGCGCGCGCGAGGAAGACCTGCTGGCGGCGATGCAGAAGGCGAGCTTCCAGGCCGAGCGCGCCGGCAAGATCATCCGCCGCGTCCGCGAGTTCGTGAAGAAGAGCGAGCCGCGGCGCAGTGCGGTGCAGATCTCCGACGTGCTCGACGACGCGATCGGTTTCGCCGAGATCGACGCCCGGCGCATGAGTTCGCGCATCGTGTCGGAGGTCGATCCCGACCTGCCCGCGGTGTTTGCGGACCGCATCATGATCGAGCAGGTCGCGCTGAACCTGATCAAGAACGGCATCGACGCGATGGCCGACCTGCCGCCCGAGCTGCGCGTGCTCACGGTGCGCGCGCGCGCACTGGGCCCGCGGGCGGTCGAAGTGGCCGTGATCGACCGCGGCCACGGCATCGGCGAAGAGGAGCGCAGCCACCTGTTCACGCCTTTCTACACGACCAAGTCGGAAGGCATGGGCATGGGACTCAACATCTGCCGCTCGATCATCGAGTTTCATGACGGGCGATTGATTGTGGACTCCAATCCGGAAGGGGGTACCATCTTCTCATTCACCTTGCCTACAGAGTTCGCCAGTGACCGCACCGTCCGCCGCACCTGAACAATGCATCTACGTCATCGACGACGACGAAGCCCTGCGCGATTCACTCGTGTGGCTGCTCGAATCGAGCGGCTATCGCGTGCAGGCATGGGAGTCGGCCGAGAGCTTCCTGCGTGACTACCTGCCGACGATGACCGGTTGCGTCGTGCTCGACGTGCGCATGCCCGGCATGAGCGGGCTGGAACTCTTCGAGGAGCTCAAGCGTCGGCACTTCACGCTGCCAGTGATTTTCATCACCGGCCATGGCGACGTGCCGATGGCAGTATCGGCAGTGAAGAAGGGTGCCGTCGATTTCATCGAGAAGCCGTTCAGCGAGCGCGACATGCTGAGCCTGATCTCGGAATGCCTTGCGGCCGAGCAGGAGAGCCGGGACAAGCGACAGCTCGAGGCCGATACCGCACGGCGCCTCACTCACCTCACGCAGCGCGAGCGCGAGGTGCTGGATCTCATCATCGCGGGCAAGCTCAACAAGCAGATCGCCGACGTGCTCGGCATCAGCATCAAGACGGTGGAGGTACACCGTGCGCGCGTGATGGAGAAGATGGAGGCCAACTCGCTGGCCGAACTCGTGCAGAACGTGCTGGCGGTGCCCGGAGGTGGCGGCCGCTGACGGGTGTGCTGCCTGTTGCAGGAGGAGTCATGGGCGTCGGGAAGTGTCTGGTCGCAGTCCTCGTCCTCGGGTGCATGGCCCCGGCCATTGCCGCCCCCGACCGACCCGCGGAGCAGCTGGTGCGCGAGCGCTGTCGCAAGTGCCACGGCATGAACGGCCTGAGCGGCGAGGCGGAGTTTCCCAAGCTTGCGGGGCAGGACGTCGAATACCTTACCCGGCAGATGGCCAACTTCAAGACCGGCGTGCGCACGAGCAAGCGCATGAAACAGCGCGTCGAAGACCTCTCCGGCGGTGAAATGCGCGCGCTGGCCGAATATTTCAGCGCCAAGCCGATCGTGCCGGAGCGGGACGCCGACCCGGTGCAGGTCGACATCGGCCGCCACATCTATTATTCGGGCATCCCGGCGAAAGGCGTCACGGCCTGCACGACCTGCCATGGCCCGCAGGGCCGCGGCGCAATGTACCTGCCGCGCCTCGCCGGACAGCACGCGCAGTATCTGGCCTCGCAGTTGCGGGCTTTCCGCGAGCATTCCCGCACCTCGCCCAACATGGTCATGCACACGGTGGTGGAGAACATTGCCGACGCGGAGATCGAGGCAGTCGCGAAGTTTCTCAGCGTGATGGAGTGAAGGTCGTCGGCGGACGTGCCGCCGATCGTTTCCTGTTCGTCGCTGTGGCTCAAGTTTGGGGACGTTCACCCGTTAATGGCGCTTATCAATTTAATATTTGCGGCCATTAAAATTAGAGGGGATATCTTGTGCCGAATCTTTACGGACTGAGTGTGGGATTCCGTCTGCGGCTGATCGTGATCGTCGCTTTCGTCTTGTTCGCCGCGGTGATGGTCCAGGCCGTGGTCTCCTTCCGGGGAGCAATGGAGGACGAACGCAAGGGAACCGTCCGGCATGCCGTGGAGGCCGTCCATGGCACGCTCGAGTACTTCCACAAGCGCGAGGCGGCAGGCGAGATGAGCCGCGAGGATGCCCAGGCGGCCGCGAAGGCGGCGGTCAAGGGCTTGCGCCACGGTGATGGCGAGTACTTCTTCATCACCGACATGCATCCGCATACCCTGATGCACCCGATCAAGCCGGAGCTCGACGGGCGCGACATGAGCGACGCCGCCGATCCCAAGGGAAAGCGCCTGTTCGTCGAGTTCGTCAAGGTCGTGCGCAAGGATGGCGCCGGGTTCGTCGACTACCTCTGGCCCAAGCCCGGCGAAAGCGAGCCGCAGCCGAAGATTTCCTACGTCAAGGGGTTTGCGCCCTGGGGCTGGATCCTCGGGACTGGCGTCTACGTGAATGACATGGACCGCGTCTTCTGGCGTCAGACCACCGAGACCCTGATCTTCGGCGGCGTTGCCGCGCTGCTGCTGATTCTCGTTTCCTGGCGAATCGGTCGCGGCATCCTGCGCCAGCTCGGCGGCGAGCCGTCGGAGCTGCAGCGTGTCGCCGCACGGATCGCCGAGCGCGACCTGACGTCGCACGTCAAGGTGAAGGAGGGCGATTCTCGCAGCATCACCTACGCGATGGACCAGATGCAGTCGCGGCTCGCCGAGGTCATCCGGCGCGTGCGCGACAATGCCCACGACGTGACCGATGCCGTGCGCCAGGCGGCCGACGCGGGGCAGGCGATCCACGACGCGGCGCTGCACCAGACCGAGGTTGCCGGCAGTACCGCGGCCGCCATCGAGCAGATGGCCGTGAGCATCGCCCACGTGTCCGACAACACCGACGAAGCGCGCAACAACTCGCAGCGCACCGCGGAGGTCGCCCAGCGCGGCGAGGATCTCGCCCGCGACGCCTCGGAGGGCATTGCGCAGATTTCCGACACCGTGGCGAGCGCCGCCAAGCAGATCCAGGTGCTGCGCGACCGCTCCGGCGAGATCGGCGAAATCGCCGACGTGATCCGCGAGATCTCCGACCAGACGAATCTCCTGGCGCTCAACGCGGCGATCGAGGCGGCACGCGCGGGCGAGCAGGGCCGCGGTTTCGCCGTCGTCGCCGACGAGGTGCGCAAGCTCGCCGAACGTACTGGTGCGGCCACGGCGCAGATCTCGCAGGTGATCGTATCGGTGAAGGCCGAGACCGAGAGCGCGGTGGCAAGCATCGAAGAGATCGTGCCCAAGGTGGACTCGGGCGCCCGCCGTTCCAAGGAGGCCGCCGACGCATTGCGCCAGATCCGCGAGGGGGCGCACGACACGCTGGGTCGCCTTGAAGACGTCGTGCTGTCGATGAAGGAGCTCACCGCGGCGAGCAACAGCGTCGCGACCAACATGCAGGAGGTCGCACAGATGGCCGAGCGCAGCAGCAGCGAAATCCGCAGCAGCACCGAGTCGACGGAAAAACTGAAGCACAGCGCCGAGGCGTTGGAGGCCCTCACCGCGGGTTTCCGCGTCGACTGAAATCCTTCCGGTACGGGGCATTTTGCCCCGTTTGATCCTGGTCAATAGAGCAAAGTTGACCGGTCGGTAAACTTTGCTCTCCGATTCATATCGTCCAGGGTCACCCCATGCCTGTCACTCAGACCGTTCCCGCGGCCACCCGCATGTTCCTGTCCGGCAACGACGCGGTTGCGCGCGCCGTCTGGGAGGCAGGCACCCGCGTCGCCGCCGCCTACCCGGGCACCCCGTCGACCGAGATCCTCGAAGTCCTGTCGCGCTACCCCGGCCTGCACACCGAGTGGTCGATCAACGAGAAGGTCTCGATGGAAGTCGCCCTGGGGGCCTCGATGGTCGGCGCGCGCGCCTTCTGTGCGATGAAGCACGTCGGCCTCAACGTCGCCTCCGACGCGCTGATGACGATGACCGTCACCGGCACCGAAGGCGGCCTCGTGATCGCCGTTGCCGACGACGTCGGCATGTCCTCGTCGCAGAACGAACAGGACTCGCGCTACTGGGGCCGCTTCGCGCACGTGCCGGTGCTCGAACCCGCCGATTCGCACGAAGCCTACGCGATGACGCTTGCAGCCTTCGAGCTGTCCGAGCGCCTGAAGAGTCCCGTGATCCTGCGCCTGACGACGCGCATCTGCCACGTCAAGGGCGTGGTGCAGACCGGCGAGCGCATCGAGATCGAACCCGCCGGCTTCGTCAAGGATCCGCGCCACTGGGTCATGGTGCCCGGCAATGCCAAGCCGCGCCTGCCTTCGATGTTCGAGCGCGAGGCCGCCGCGCGTGCCGAGGCCGAAGTCTCGCCGCTCAATTTCCAGGTCGATGGCAGCGACCGCCGCATCGGCTTCGTCACCTCGGGCCCCACCTTCATGCATGTGCGCGAGGCCTTCCCCGATGCGCCGGTGTTCAAGCTCGGCCTCTCCTGTCCACCGCCGCTCGAAAGCCTGCGGCGTTTCGCCGCCACGGTCGATAGCGTTCTGGTGGTCGAGGAAACCGAGCCGCTGCTCGAAACCGAGATGAAGGCCGCCGGCATCGCATGCCATGGCAAGGACGTGCTGCCGCGTATCGGCGAACTCGCCCCGGACGTGCTCGAGCCCGCGGTCAGGCGACTGCGCGGCGAGGTCGTGCCGGAACCGGAGCATGTCCCGGCGCAACAGGTCTTCCCCCGCCCGCCGACGATGTGCGTCGCCTGTCCGCACCTGGGCGTGTATTACACGCTGTCGCAGATGCGCAACGTCATCATCTCGGGCGACATCGGCTGCTACACGCTCGGCGCCGGCCATCCGTGGAACGCCCTCGACACCTGCATCTCGATGGGCGCGTCGATGGGCACCGCACTGGGCATGGACAAGGGGCGCGGCAAGGTCGACGCGAACAAGAAGGTCGTCGCGGTGATCGGCGACTCCACCTTCATGCACATGGGCATGCAGGGCCTGCTCGACATCACCTGGAACCGCGGCAACGTCACCGTGCTGCTGCTCGACAACCGCGCCGTGGGCATGACCGGCGGCCAGGACAACCCCGGCACCGGGCGCGACATCCACGGCGAGGAAACCGCGCGTGTCGATTTCGCCAAGCTGTGCGAGGCGCTCGGCGTGAAAAAGGAGCGCATCCACGTCGTCGATCCCTACGAACTGCCGGTGCTGTTCAAGGCGCTGCGCGAGGAAACGAAGATCGAGGAGCCTTCGGTCATCATCACCAACCGTCCCTGCGTGCTGATCGACCACTACCAGCCGGCCAAGTCCTTTACGGTCATCGAGGATCGCTGCACCGGCTGCGGCAACTGCGTCGAAGTCGGCTGCCCCGCAATCCACGTCACGCGCCGCGACAAGGCCGTCAAGGCTTCGGGCAAGGAGGTCGATCTGTCCTTCGTGCGCATCGAGACCTCGGCCTGCACCGGCTGCGGCCTGTGCGTGCGGCCGTGTGCGCCCGAGGCCATCGTGCATGCCGACCCCGTCCAATCCGTCCAGTCCGTGCAGTTCGTCAGGAAGTGAGCGCCGCCATGTCCCAGATCACCAACATCCTCGTGTGCGGCGTCGGCGGCCAGGGCGTCATGACGGCGACCGAAATCCTTGCCGAAGCCGCCATCTCCCTCGGTTTCGACGTGAAGAAGACCGAAGTTGCCGGCATGAGCCAGCGCGGCGGGGTCGTCACCTCGCACCTGCGTTTCGGCAAGGTCGTGCTGTCACCGCAAATCGTGCCGGGCGAGGCGGATCTTCTCATCGGATTCGAATCGGCCGAGGCATTGCGCTGGAGCCACATGCTGCGCCCGGGCGGCGTCGCGCTGGTGAACTCCGGGCGCATCGTGCCGCCTATCGTCAATCTCGGCCTGTTCGACTATCCCGAGGATCCCGTCGCGAAGATGCGCGCGCTCGGGCTCACCGTACATGCCTTCGATGCAACGACGATCGCGACGGACCTCGGCAACATCAGGCTCGGCAACACCGTGATGCTGGGCGCTTGCGCCGACCACCTCCCATTCCCCGCTCAGGTGCTGCGTGATGCAGTGCTGGCGCGCTTCGGCACGCGCAAGCCGCATCTGGTCGAAGCCAACCGTCAAGCCTTCGAGGCTGGTCGGCAGGCTGTCGGCGGCGACGCGCTGGCAGCGTAGGATGCGGGGCGTCGGGCGTAGGGCGGGACGAGCGCAGCGCATCCCGCCGATCCCACGGCCGACGCGCGCTCAAGGATCGCAGGGCGGGATACGCCTGCGGCTCCTCCCGCCCTGCTAGTCCGTGCGGATAGGAAGAATCCTGCAGTAGCCCTCACGAGCACTGCAGTCGTGCGACTGCCCGGCGTCCTGCGCATAGCCTTCGCACAAGCCCCTGATCCTGCGATAAAATGCTCGGTTTTTCATCAGGGCATTTCTTCCATGACTGCTCGCATCATCGACGGCAACGCGCTCTCTGCGCACGTGCGCGGCGAAATTGCCGACCGCGCGGCAACGCTCAGTGCGCAAGGGGTGCAACCCTGCCTCGCAGTGATCCTCGTCGGCGACAACCCGGCCTCCGCCGTCTATGTACGCAACAAGGTATCCGGCTGCGAAAAGGCCGGCATCCGCTCGCTGCGCTTCGATTTTCCGGTCGATGTCGATGCCGCCGAAGTCATGGCGAAGATCGCGGCGCTCAACGCCGACCCCGCCGTGCACGGCATCCTCGTGCAGCTGCCGCTGCCCAGGCAGTTCAACGAGGCCGAAGTGCTGGAGGCGATCAGCGTCGACAAGGACGTCGACGGCTTTCACGCCGAGAACGTCGGGCGCCTGTCGCAGGGCCGGGAAGCCTTCCTGCCGTGTACGCCGCATGGTGTCATGAAGATGCTCGAAGCCGCGAACGTGCCGGTGCAGGGCGCCGAGGCCGTCATCATCGGCCGCTCGAACATCGTCGGCAAGCCGATGGCGATGCTGCTGACGAACGCCGGTGCCACCGTCACCGTCACGCACTCGAAGACGCGCGACCTCGCCTTCCATACCCGCCGCGCAGACATCCTCGTCGCCGCGATCGGCAAGCCGCGCTTCGTCACGGCCGACATGATCAAGCCGGGCGCGGTCGTCATCGACGTCGGCATCAACCGCCTCACCGAGGGCCCGGATGCCGGCAAGCTGTGCGGCGACGTGGACTTTGAAGCGGCGAAGGACGTCGCCTCCGCGATCACGCCGGTGCCCGGCGGCGTCGGTCCGATGACCATCACCATGCTGCTCGCGAACACCGTCGAGTCGGCCGAACGCGCGCTGCGCAGGAAAGGTTAATTCTCATGAGCGACAAACCCCTGATCGGGATCATCATGGGATCCAACTCCGACTGGCCCACCATGCAGGCCGCGGCGAAGATCCTCAAGGAGTTCGGCGTCCCCTACGAGGCGCGCGTCGTCTCGGCCCACCGCACGCCGGACCTGATGTTCGCCTACGCGGACACCGCCCGCAGCCGCGGGCTGAAGGCCATCATCGCCGGCGCCGGCGGTGCCGCGCACCTGCCGGGCATGGTCGCCGCGAAGACCACCGTGCCGGTGCTGGGTGTGCCGGTGCAGTCCAAGGCCCTGTCCGGCCAGGATTCGCTGCTCTCCATCGTGCAGATGCCCAAGGGCATCCCCGTCGCGACGTTCGCGATCGGCGAGGCCGGCGCCGCGAACGCGGGCCTCTTCGCCGTTGCGCTGCTCGCCAACGAGGACGCCGCGCTGGCGAAGAAGCTCGAGGAATTCCGCACGCGCCAGACCCAGGCGGTGCTCGACATGACCCTGGATGAACAATGATCCTGCCTCCCGCAACATTGGGAATGCTCGGTGGCGGCCAACTCGGCCGCTTCTTCGTTTCTGCCGCCCATGAAATGGGCTACAAGGTCTGGGTGCTGGATCCCGATCCGAACAGCCCCGCCGGCCTGATTGCCGACCGCCACGTCGCCGCCGCCTACGACGACTACGCCGCGCTCGACGAGATGGCGCAAGGCTGTGCGGCCGTCACGACCGAATTCGAGAACGTTCCCGCGACGACGCTCGACTACCTCGCCAAGTTCGTTCCCGTGCACCCGTCGGCGAGCGCCGTCGCGGTGTGCCAGAACCGCGTCGCCGAAAAGACCTTCCTCGCCGACAACGGCCTGCCTCACGGTCCCTTCGCGGTGATCCGCTGCGAGGAGAATGTGCGTGATGCGGACGAAGCGCTCTTCCCGGCGGTCCTCAAGGTCGCCCGCTTCGGCTACGACGGCAAGGGGCAGGCGCGCGTCGCCAACCGCGAGGAGGCGCTGCACGCCTTCCACCAGTTCGGCGGCGAATCCTGCGTGCTCGAGAAGATGCTCAAGCTCGACAGCGAGATGTCGGTCGTGCTCGCGCGCGATGAGGCCGGCGCGGTGCGCTGCTTCCCGGCCGGCGAGAACAGCCATCGCCACGGCATCCTCGACGTCACCATCATGCCGGCGCGCATCGAACCAGTGCTCGCCGAGCGCGCACGCGACGTGGCGCAGGCCATTGCAGAGCGCCTCGACTACGTCGGCACGCTGGGGGTCGAATTCTTCGTCTGCGGC
Organism: Aromatoleum evansii; assembly: GCF_045689615.1. Lineage (NCBI taxonomy): Bacteria > Pseudomonadati > Pseudomonadota > Betaproteobacteria > Rhodocyclales > Rhodocyclaceae > Aromatoleum > Aromatoleum evansii. Next base: position 3,740,318 of record NZ_CP141259.1, on the reverse strand, counting down.
GGCCAGCTCTTCGTGAATGAGATGGCGCCACGCCCGCACAACAGCGGCCACCACACCATCGACGCCTGCGTCACCAGCCAGTACGAGCAGCAGGTCAAGGCCCTGTGCGGGCTGCCGCTCGGCGAGCCGCGCGCCCACAGCGCCGCCGTGATGGTGAACCTGCTCGGCGAGCTGTGGTACGACGACAACGGCGACTACCGCGAACCCGACTGGTCGGTCCTGCAGGCGATCCCCAACCTGCGCCTTCACCTGTATGCCAAGCACCATGCCCGGCCCGGCCGCAAGATGGGCCACTTCACCGTGATTGGCGAGGACGCGGCACAGGTCCTCGCCACCGCGATGCAGGCTCGCGCGGCGATCGGCATCCGCGATGACGAGCACTGAGCACGCGCAGCAGCCGGACGAGTGCGAGATCCGGCGCGCCGCGGAGTTGCTGCGCGCCGGCGAGCTCGTCGGCATGCCGACGGAGACGGTGTATGGCTTGGCCGCCGACGCCCTGAACGTCGACGCCGTCGCCAGGATCTTCAGCGCCAAGGGGCGCCCGGCCGACCATCCGTTGATCGTCCACCTTCCCGATGCCGCGCACCTCGTACGCTGGGCGCGTGCCATCCCGAAGGAGGCGATCGCACTCGCGAACGCCTTCTGGCCTGGTCCGATGACCCTGATCCTCAAGCGCGAGGAGGGCGTCCCCGACGCCGTCACCGGCGGGCAGGACACGGTAGGCCTGCGCGTGCCGGATCACCCCGTCGCGCTCGCGCTGCTGCGCGCATTCGACTCCGGCATCGCTGCTCCGTCCGCCAACCGCTTCGGCCGCATCAGCCCCACCACGGCCGCGCACGTGCGCGAGGAACTGGGTGACAAGGTTGCGTTGGTGCTCGACGGCGGACCCTGCCAGGTCGGCATCGAATCGACCATCCTCGACCTCTCGCGCGGCACGCCCGTGATCCTGCGCCCCGGCGCGATCTCCGCCGACGACATCGCCCGCGTCATCGGTCGCCGGCCGGCGACGCGTACCGCGCATGCGGAGGAGGGCGCCGCTGCCGCCGAACCCGACCAGCCGCGAGTCTCCGGCTCGCTCGCGGCCCACTACGCGCCGCGTACGCCGCTGCAGCTCATCCCCGTCTCCCGGCTGATAGAGGAGGCCGCCACGCTCGCAGGGGAGGGAAGCCGCGTTGCCGTCCTGGCGAGAACCTGCCCCGATCCCCGGGACGCCCGCCTGACCTGGCGCAACGCCCCGGCGGAACCCGCGGGCTTCGCGCATGATCTTTACGCAAACCTGCGCGAACTGGACGCCTGCGGCGCCGATTTCATCGTCGTCGAGGCCCTGCCGGAAACGCCCGACTGGCAAGCCATCGCCGACCGCCTCGGCCGTGCGGCGGTAGGGTCGGGCGACGGAGAGGCTGTGCTCGACTTACACGACGAAACCTGAGTGAAGACTCGCCCTTCCAAAATGCCGGGAGCGTCGCTATAATTCGCCGCTCTTGGGCCGATAGCTCAGCTGGGAGAGCGCTGCGTTCGCAATGCAGAGGTCGGGAGTTCGATCCTCCTTCGGTCCACCAAATTCAAAAGGCCAGACATTGCTCTGTGTGCCGTTAAGCATAAAGTGGCCACCAGGCCAGTTTATGCTTTATTTCACGATTGGCCATATTTTGGTTTATCGGGTGCGGCATAGTAGTCTGGACGGTTTGCTTTCGCGGTCTGTAACCGCGGCTGTTACAAGAGTCAAAAAAACGGGACCTCGCGGTCCCGTTTTCTTTTAAGGCGGGGCGAGCTAGCTCGGCCGACGGTCCATCACCGCGCTGATGTGCCGGAAGATGCCTGAAACTGCCTGAGCTGCTGGGTCGAGCCGATTCCAAATGTCCCGGGCACTCATCCCCTCGTAGCCGGCTCCGAGGCGCTCATCCAGAACCTGCTCAATCTGCGCGTGCAGTCTCGCTTGGCTTTGGTCACCCTGGGAGGCACGATGGCGGAGGAAGCGGTCGGCCAGAGCCCGGGCTTCGGTGTTCGCACGGAGGTAAAGGTTTTTGCGGTCGACTCCCAAGCGCTCGCTGGCCTGGTGGACGGACACCGCCTCGGGTTCCTCTAGCATGGCGCGGAGCTGAGCCCGGATGTTCTCCCAGTCGAGCTCCCTGGACTTGATACCGGCCCGGGGCGATTCGGGTAGCTCGATGGCCAACTGCATCGGCACAAGAGGTGGCTCCCAACCTTCGATGTCGCCAGCAAATAGCTTGTCGAGGCCGATGCCGCCGTGGCCGGCAATGGTAAGCCAAGCCTTCAGGGCTGGAATTCCGCCCTTGTTGAGCCAGTGCGAGATGCCGCTCTTCGAGAAACCGTATCGGCTCGCGAAGGTGCTCGGTCGCCCGTCAGCCATCCGCTCGATGACTGTTTCCAATAGGGGAACCAGGCCAGTGGATGCAACCTTCGGGGGCTCCTGAAGCATCAGCCCAACCTGGCGGGCCACCCACAGGTCCTCCGGGGATGCCGGCTCAGTTTCCGCGTCGCCCAGGAATCCGCCGCAGGATGTGCAGTAGCCCGGCACTACAATCGTCGAACGGTTTCGAACGTTGCTGCGCTTGCAGTGCGGGCATGTGGAGGTGAGCTTGACCTTGTGGTGCAGGCATACGTTGACCGGGGCGATGTCCCACGACAGACGAAGATAGGGGTTGGTCCCGTTGGCCTTGTCTTCGGCCAGGCAGCATGGGCACCAACGGTCCGATTTCGGTGCCAGGCCCGGGGTGCCCAGGACGCTGCGCCAAGGCGACAGCGTGTGCCGGTCCAGTGCCCCGACGCCAGTGAGTTCGGACAGCCAGGCCGCCCACTGCTCGCTTTCCGGTGACATGCTCGACAGGTTGCGCTGGTGCCAGCCGTATTTCTCGCATACCGCGTTGTCGAAGCGCTCGAGCACCCAATCGGCGAGCTTCTGGGCAGTCATGCCGTGGGAGAAGGCGAGGCGGCAGAAATAGCTGGTGAGGCTTTCAACGTCAGGCGTGCCTTGTCCCAGCGGGGCCAGGGCATGCAGCGTTGAGCGTGGATTGTGCACTTTGCTCATTACGCGACCCTCCGGCCAGTGGTCGCATGCGGTGCAACCAAATTGCGCTTGAGCCCCGGTGCGATGCGCTCCTCGCCTTCGACGATTTCCCGCAGGATTTGCGTCACCTGGGCCTCGGTGAGAAGGGCCCTGCACAGGGTGTCCTCCGACCACCCCTGGCGGCCTACCAGCAGGTCCAGGCGAACCAGCACGTCACGCAGGATGCCGATGCAGCCGAGCGTGTTTTGGTGGAACACTTCTGCGTACTTCAGCAGGTCGACCTGCTTGAGCGCGGGCAGCGACTGCCCGAAGTGCTTGAGGCATCCACGGAAGGCGCGGACGTCGTCTGCGACGTCCTCACGGTAGCGGCTGAAGTGGATGATGTGCGAGCGACGCGCCAGCTGGCCGCTCAACGAAATGAGCTCGAAAAGGTCGTAGGAGCCCATCAGAATCCACTGGACTCCGCATTCGTTCGACAGCGACTTGAGCGTGTCGAACTGCAGTTCGAGCAGGGTCGGATGGCACTGGCGTGCGATGTGGGCGGCTTCATCGACCACGATGAAGCGTGTGCCGCGATTTTTCAGCGACCGTTCGACTGAGGTGCGCAGGCCGGCCAGGCTGTTGGGGTTCGTGCCGCGCGGGCGCACTACTCGCCCCGTGCCCGGGTCGACTCCGTACGCCGTGCGGGGCGCATCGAGTTCGCATTCAAGTTCATCAAGGATGCGTTTGAAGAAAAGCCGCCACGAGAATTCGCGCTCACCGGACGCAGGTGCCTCGACCCGTATCGCGGGGATGCAGCCAGGATTCGCGGCGAGGTTCTCTGCGTGGTGCTTCATCTCGGCTTCTACGAGAAAATTTCCGAGTGTCGTCTTGCCCGCACCGGTAGGGCCACAGAGCAGGATGAGGTCCGCGCCGTCGCCCGCTTCGAGCAGCAGACCGCATTCATCGATGGCCGAGGCGATGCGGGGGTGACGGATACGGTGGCCGGTTGGGCGGTGATGCTCGGTCGATACGTTATTCAAGTGGGTAGTCATCATGGTCTCGGTCAATGGTTAAAAGGTGTCGAATTCGGGAAGGTCGAGGGGCTGCGGTTCCGGCAGCGTGGGCGCGAGGGGTAGCCCTGCGGATGAGGGCGACGGGATGGCGAAGATTTCGCCGCCCGCAGTAGCGACTGAGGGCTGGGCCGCGCCGTGGAGTTGGGATGCGGGTATCGGCTTGGCAATCGCGCCGATGCCAACCGACCCGTACAGCTCGCGGTTTTCGCGCTGACGCTCCAGGGCGAGCTCGGCTGCCCCCTTCGGCGTGAAGACGCGCAGGAACTCGGCAAGCTGCTGCGTCGAGACCTCATCGTCGTCGCGCAGGCGGTAATGGCTGCGCATCTCCGTGGAGAACAGCTCGCGCTCCTTCTCGGTAAGCTGCCCCAAGGCAACCAATGACTTGCACTGTGCCGGCACCCACCGCTTGTCGATTTGCACGTACACCGTTGAGCTGTCCCACGGGTCGTAACGAACGGGCACTCTGCGGCCATGCAACTTCGGGTCGCGGAACTCGGGGCACCAGTAGAAGAAGTTGTTGTGCACCTTGATGCCGCGCTGCCGGTCGACTTTGCGCTGGCCGAGGCGCCCCGCCGTCGGACAGGTCAGGATGAGAAAATCCTGAGTCAGCGTCACGATGCGGTGCTCACGCGTCCCCGCCGAAGCCATGCTGCGGTTGAAGGCTTCGTACGGGCTCATCCCCAGCGTCGAATGTTCGGCGTTGTCGTAATAGGTGAAGGCCCAGTAATCGATTCCGTAGTAGAGGTACTCCAGCGTCCACTCGGCCAGCCGCGACGGAAGGAACTTGCCGGTCGTGCGGCGCACCTCTTTCAGCGCCTTCGTGTTGCCGGCCAGGTTGTGCACGTACTCGGTGTGCAGGCGGCCAAAAATGCGCTCCATCACCGACCCGTGTCGCGGCCGTCCGGCCGGACGGTAGCGCACGTGGATGCGCATGAGCTCCGCGAAGCGCGCGAAATCGTCAGAGCGGAAATCTGCCCCGTTATCGACCACGATGAACTGCGGCAGACGCCGATGGCGACGGACGATGTCGCGCAGCAGCATCATGTTCGACCGGTACGACGGCGGGTCAAAGGAGAGATAGATGCCGACAATCCGCCGGGTATGGGCGTCGATGGCGAGCGACATCCACGGACGGCCGAGCGGCTTGCCGGTTCTTAGGGATACCAGCTCGATGTCGAGCTCGGTATGGTCCATATGCACGTACTGCAATGCCCGTGAACCGTGCACCGGGGTGTCGGCAAAGAGGACGTTTACGAACTCGGCGTTCTGGTAGGCCACGCGATTGCCGTGACGCGCCCGGTCCTGCTGCTGTTGCGGGCGCGCCTTGGCGCGGGCGATGAACGTAGGGTAGGAGGGCGTCTGAATGCCGCGTTCCGTGCAGAGGTTCTTCAGCTGCCGGTGGCAGTGCTTCAGGTTCGGCGCGCGATTGCTCTCATATTCGCTGCGGATGACTTCATCTATCGCCGCTTCCTGTTCCGCGGTCAGGCGCGGCGTCCGGTTGCCCCGGGCGCGCAGGTTCGGAATCAGCGCGACGAGCTCATCGGTACCCGCGACCTTCGCCAGGGCCAAAACCCTCAGTTGCCGGCGCTGCGTGCGATTCGGTCGGGTGATGTTCTCGAGCTCGGTCTTGCGCTCGAGTGCCATGCTCAACTCGTCCGCCGTGAAGTCCGACAGCCGGATTGATGAGCCCACCGCAGGGCCCTGAGCCATCAGCACGTCCTGCTCAAGCGCCAGCGCTTCCAGCGTCTCGAGCGACACCTCGACGGACTTCTGGTGGTCGGACTGTAGAACCGCCTTGCTACCGCCGACCATCACCACCGTGTAGGGCTGCTGGTCGTACGTCAGGCGGGCGCCGACGGCGATGTCGACGGTGCCCAAGGGGGCAAAGGGCGCTGGAAGCTGACGGGCGTGTTCGAAGTTGCGTACGGCCGTGTCGCGAAACACTCGGCAGCGTGTCGGTTCGCTGAGCGCAGCATGGTCGACTTCGGCGACGAGCAGGCCGTCTGCAATCAGTTTGAAGACGTCGTCGGGCCGGCAGTTGGCCTTCTCGAAGAGCTCGCGCAGATACAGCGTCGCCTCTTCCGCGAGCGCCTCCTTTACGCGAAGCTCGACATCCACTGGGCACGGGGGCGCAGAGGGTTCGAGGTAGTCCTCCAGAAAAAGCGTGTTCTCGATGCGGCGCTGCGGAATGTCACGGTCGCTCAGGATGCGGTAGCCGATACCTCGTTCCGCGAGCCACTGTGCGATGCCTTCGGCCTGCCAGTGGTCGTCGGCGCCGAGCCGATACCGCCATGGGTAGCGCTGCGCGAGGCGTTCGAGCTTCGTCCAGGGCTTCCACTCTTCCAGCCAGACCTCCCGCTCGGTAATGACGAGGAAGTCAGGCGTGTGGTCGACGGCGTGAATCTCACCGTCCGCATCCACGATTTCGAACTTCAACCGGCAGGGTTGGGGGAAATACTCCAGCACCTGCGGGTCGTGTTCGTGCCCGACCGCCGCAGGGAACTCGAGATGGCGGCTTTCCGTCTCGATGGTCTGCTGCATTTTCCGGCTCTGGTATGGCGTCAGGACGTTGCCCCCGCCCTTGGACGCGACCTTTCGCACCGGCGCGTACTTCGCAGCGTCCAGTATCAGCCGCCTACCAGCAACTGGTAGTCCAAGCCGGTCGAGCAATCGCTCGCGTCCGGGGGTATCAAGCATTTCTGTCCTCCAAGGTGGTTGGATGGAGGTATAGAAAGGCGGACGCGACGTGTGCCAAAATTGACTTTAATTGGTATCGTCCCGACGAACCGTCATCGATTGAACCGACAAAATGAACCGTCCAGGCAGGCCGATTTCGCCTTCCACCATGCCGCCCGTTGTGCCGACCGAGTCGGAGGCCGTCGAGATGTGGGGACTCGAGGCGGGCGAGCTCATCAAACTCGCGCTGATGAAAAAGGGGTGGGGCTACAGCGAGCTTGCCGACGCGCTGAAGGCACAAGGCATCCGGCGGAGCGCCGCGGCCATCAATCGGCGCATCAACCGCGGCAACTTCAGCGCGGGATTCCTGCTCGCCTGCCTGCAAGCGATGGGGTGCGAGTTTGAGGTGAGGGGCCCGGACTGCTGAAGGCCTTCCTCGTCGTAGCAGGCGCAGGCTATGACATACCGAACGAAACGGTCCGGGCTCGTGAAAGGCTTTGCAAACGACTGATGTGCAAGGGAATATTCGCTTCGAGCGGCATTCGTTGGTCGAGCGGGTGAGCGCATCCATGAGCCGGCCCCATTTTGTGGTTCGTTCACAAAATGGGGCCTGGAGCGTTGTTGCCCCATGAATCTATGCCAAACGCGTCGACGGGTCAGATGCCCGTGTCGACCCTAGCGCAAATCAGCATCGTTGAAAATGCCGTTGCTTCAATGCGTTGGCGATTTCCTGGTGGGATTTTCATGTAATCGGGCCATGTCCGCGCGCTCGACCGTTATTTGCCTCTAGGTCTGGGCACAAGAGGTGTCCCGCAGCCGTCTGCTCACGCGCCCGACCCTGGTCGGCAGTGCTGCGCTCTCGTCGCCGGCGGTCACCACATTCAGTTGCACGTGCATCCGGACCACCAGGGACGATGTGCGGGTCGGTGTGTACGTCCTACCAAGGTGTCTCGGGGCGGCGCGCTATACGTCCAGGACCGTGCCGTCTGGGCCGCGGCTCCCGCCAAGCAGAACTGCGCTATCAAACGGCACTCGGCTGAGGCATCGGGGGCCGCGGGGGAGCGAGCTGCGCACCCGAGGGTGGGGATTACATGGTTACGAGATTACGGAGGTATCCACACAGAACTCCTGCATTCCCGGGGGATTTTCGATGCCGGCGGGAGGGGGGCGTGTTTCAGAGTCAAGTGGCGTGTGGGGCCACGGCGAGGGGGGCGTGGTTTCAGGTCAAGCAACGCGTGTCTTCAGGTCAACTGGTCGGGCGCGGCATCAAGTTCCATCTCGCATCCCGCACCGTCGGCGCTATACCTCCACGTGGGGGCCCATTCGCCGCCCCTGGAGACTCAAAATGGCAGTACACGTCCCGGTGAGCAACGACCGCCACCGCGCCGGCTCGGTGCAAATGAAGGTCTGGCTATCGGCCGACCTGAAGAACAACTTCGCTTCAGTCTGTGCCACCCAAGGGGTCAGCGCGTCGACCGTGCTGCGCGGGCTTGTGGCAGCGTACGTCGCACGTTCGTCGAGCAGGCAGCATGGGTAGGCCGCCCAGCGCCGAGCAGGTGGCCCAGCTCGAGGCCCAAGCGGAAGGCGCGCGCCGGGCAGCCGAATGTGTGGGTGATTTCCTGACGCAGGACCTCACCTATGCGGCGGCAGCAACCATCGAGTCCATGGCCCGCTATCAGAAGCGTCGCCTGAATGCGGACAAGCAGGCGGTGCTTGTTCTGCCGGACAACGCCTCGACCAATGAGATGCGCGAGGCGCGGTTGCGTCGCGCGGTCCGGCGGGGCGAGGACGTGTTTCTTCCGTCTTGGCGGGACGCTGCGGTTGGTATCCCAAACTTGTTTCTGCGTTCGGCCCTGTTCGCGGCAGCCGAGGTCAGCAGCAAACCGCTGATGAATGCCGAGATTGCCTCGCGAGGCGATGCTTCCATCACGATGACGGGGCATCCCCTCGGGGATTACGACCGCCGGGTCTTTGCGGCATGCCTCGACTACTATCGCGGCGACCGACCGCTGGACAGCTGCGACCAGCCTCGCTGGGTGAAAGTTACGTTCTGGCAACTGGCCAAGGACTTGCAGGTGGCCTACGGGGCAAACGTGCACAGAGCCATCCGCGACAGCCTGATTCGCCTCAACGCAGCCCATCTTCGCATCCGGGTGAAATCGGTCGACATTCCGATGCCCCGCCTCATGGACGTCGTCTTCGACGACGGTTACAAGGGGGCGGATACACCGGACCGCCTTCTGCGTGGGAGCGACCTGATTTCGTTCCGCGTGCAGGAGACAATGGCGAATCTCTTCGGGCCGGAGGACTGGAGCGCGGTCAGCAAGGCCGCCCTGAATGACCAGTCTGGCCTGCCGTCCTGGTTGGCCGCCTTCTACAGTTCGCACGCGGAGCCGTATGCAGTCAAAATCGCCGACCTGTACCGCTTCAGCGGGGTGGTGTGCGACACACGGGAATTCCGTCGTCGGCTCAAGCGGGCGCTCGGGCGCCTGCAGGCGGACGATGTCCCGCCCGAAATCCGAGTAGCCTCCTTTGAGTTCAGCGAGGAGCGCGTCACGGTCGCACTTGCCCGGTGGACATCTGATACCGCGCTAACTGGCATCGAGTAGCTGTCGAAGCGTTCGCCTTGCCGACGGTAAAGTAATCCGTTTACATCGGCCCAGTATCCGCGATACCTTCTTTACAATGTAAAGACACTAATCGCTCTGGGATATTTCCATGGCAAGGCACAAGACCGAGGCTATCAACCTCCGGATGTCCCCTGAAATGAAGGCGACGCTGAGGCTTCTGGCGGACCGCGAGCATCGAACGTTGAGCAACATGATTGAGCACCTGCTCATCGATTACTGCGAACGCAACGCCATCGCGCGTCCGGCCCAGGATTGTGCAGGGGCCGGCCCGCAAGCCCGAAAGAGCTGACCCCTTACTATGACATCGAACGAATCTCTCAATAAACTGGGCTATCGGCTCGGACGCGGTGGCACGCATGCCGCGCGCACCATGATGCTGGAGGAGCTGACGCTTCTCTTCGGACGCACTGCGCCGGACGCAGCGCGAGATGACTACCGGGAGCAGATTGTCAGCCTCAATGCGCTCGGCAAGCCCACGCAGAAGTCCCGTGAGCTCACGTTTGGCCACCTTGCTGAGCTATACGCCCTCGACCCCGCCATTCCCGTATTTCGGGTTTTTCGGAACCTGTGGGAGCGTGACGAGCTTGCGCGGCCCCTTCTGACATTGACGCTCGCACTGGCACGCGACCCAGTTCTCAGGTTGTCGGAGTCCTTTGTGCTCAGCAAAGCGGAGGGGGAACAGGTCCGTCGCGAGGACGTCGAGGCGCTCATCGTTGCCGCTGAGCCTGACCGCTTCAGCCCTGCCACGCTCAAGTCCATCGCCCAGAACATTAACGGTAGCTGGACTCAGGCCGGCTTCCTGGCCGGTCGGGTAAGGAAGACTCGAACCATGCCGACGGTGACCCCAACCAACATCACTTTTGCATTATTCTTGGGGCATCTCGAAGGTTTGTCGGGGCAGCGCTTGTTCACTTCGCGGTGGATGTCGCTGATGTGTGGCTCGCCGGGTGAGCTAGAAGCCCTGGCAAACTCAGCCTCACACCGGGGGCAAATCGTTTTCCTGAACGCGGGCGGCGTCAAGGAAGTTCGCTTCCCAGGCTTCCTGACTGCTGACGAGGAGCAATGGCTGGATGAGTAGCAAGGTTGCAAGACTGATTCGTGCGTACCGGGAGCACATGTCCGTTCCATGGGCCGGCGGGCTGGCAGCCATTCAGCGCGTCATCTTCGCGGTGTACGACAAGACGGATGAGTTGCGTCTGCGAGCGCAGGTCGAAGAATTTCGCCTCGCAACACTCGAGGCCGGCCATGAATGGCTCTTGATAGATGTAACCAACGCGTTCCCCGAGTGGATGGCATCGCAGGAGTACCGGGACGCCTATTTCGAATGCCCCGAGGACCTCACCGGCTACCAAGCCGGCGAAATAGTCGAGTTCATTCAGAGCCTCATCGAGCGCATCAAGGCGCGCATTGCGAACGAAGCCACGCCTAACACGGTTGTCGCCCTCATCGGCGTGGGCAGCCTGTTCGGGCTTGCCAGGGTCTCCTCACTGGTGGAGGGGGTCAAGGACGCGGTGAGTGGCCGCCTTGTCGTTTTCTTCCCCGGCGAATATCACCCGGAGAACCATGCCTATCGCCTGCTCGACGCGCGCGATGGTTGGAACTACCTCGCCGTGCCGTTGTTGGCTACGGAAGCCTGAGTGCCGCAGGCAGCAGAACGAGCAAGAACAAGGGACAACACAGTGCTGAACCGCGACATCTACGTTAAATCGCCCGACCAGAATCGCCTCGCCAACAACGGTGTGGCTGAGGTTTCCGAAGACCACTCCGCCGCTGCCCTAGAGGTGCTGCGCTACGAACTCGAGACTTTCGTGTGCGATGGCCAGTACGAGAAGGGCATCGAAACTATCCTCGAGACATTTCTTCGCAACCTGGGAACGAAGTCGGAGCAACCGGGTGTATGGATTTCCGGCTTCTACGGCTCGGGTAAATCGCATCTTGCCAAGATGCTTCGTGCCCTGTGGACAGACCTGCAACTGCCGGGTGGTGCCTCCGCGCGCGGACTGGCGCACCTTCCCTCGGGCGTGTCTGACCAGCTCAAGGAGTTGAGTACCCAAGGCAAACGCAACGGCGGTCTGCATGCCGCGGCGGGCAAACTTGGGGCAGGTGCGGGTGACAACGTTCGCCTGGCACTGCTCGGTATCGTCTTCAAGTCCAAGAGGTTGCCCGAGCAGTTCGCTCAGGCGCGATTCGTGATGTGGCTGCACCACGAGAAGCTCTTCGATGCCGTTCAAGCCGGCCTGCAAGCCGCTGGCCGTAGCCTGGCCCAGGAGCTTCCGCATCTGTACGTGTCGACCCATCTGTCGAAAGCGCTGCTGCAGGCCAATCCGGGGCTGGCCGACACGGAACCCGCGGTGCGCCAACTCGTCAAGGCTCAGTTCCCCCAGGTGACCGACGTCACCAACGACGAAATGGTCGCCGCTATCCAGAGCGCACTCGCGGATGACGGTAAATTTCCGCTCACCTTGGTCGTCCTCGACGAAGTCCAGCAGTACATCGGCTCCGATGCAGAGAAGGCCTACAAGGTGCAGGAAGTCACCGAGTCGCTCTCGAAGCACTTCAACGGCCAACTGCTGTTCGTCGGCACAGGCCAGTCTGCCCTGTCTGGCATGCCCAACCTGCAACGCTTGATGGGGCGTTTTCCCGTGCAGGTCACCCTCGGTGATTGGGATGTCGAAAACGTCACCCGCAAAATCATCCTCGCCAAAAAGCCGACTGCTATGCCGGAAATTGACCGGGTTTGGCGCGACAACCTCGGAGAAATCTCCCGTCACCTCCGCGGAACCAAGCTCGAACACGTTACGGACGATGAGGCATTCATCACCGCCGACTACCCCATCCTGCCGGTTCGCCGTCGCTTCTGGGAAAGCGTCCTGCGCACCATCGACGCCACCGGCACCGTCGCGCAACTGCGCAGCCAGCTCCGGGTTGTCCATGAGGCCGCGCTGGAAACTGCCGACCGGCCTCTGGGGCACGTCGTCTCCGGAGATTTCCTGTACGACCAAATTGCCGCCAACTTGGTCTCGACGGCGCAGCTTTCACGCGAAATTTTCGAGGGTGTGCAAAAGTTTGCCGCCGGCGATGAGCATGCTCAGCTCAAGGCACGGCTCCTCAAGCTCATCTACCTCATCAACAAGCTGCCGCCCGAGAAGGCGCTGGCTATCGGCCTGAAGCCCACGGAGGATGTGCTGGCCGATTTGCTCGTCACCGACCTCAAGCGCGGCTCCGCAGCCCTGCGCAAGGTTATTCCCGCGCTGCTCGACGAACTGCAAGAACACGACCACCTCGTCATGGCGCTCGATGGCCCGAACGGCGCCGAGTACCACCTTCAAACTCGGGAATCGAGCGCCTGGTACGACGAATTCCGTGCTCAGGAGTCCCAACTCAAAGCGTCGCCGCAGAACATCGAGGTCAAGCGCGCGGAATCCTTCAAAGCGCGCTTCCGTTCCGTGCTGAACAAGGTTCGCCCGGTGCAGGGGGTTGCGCCTGAAGTGCGAACCCTGCATGCCTGCTTCGACGAGTCCCTGCCCAAGGACAACGACAAGGCGCTGTACCTGTGGATTCAGGACGGCTGGCAGACCGACGAAAAGTCGATGATTGCCGAGGCGCGCGCCAAGAGCGCGGAGAACCCTACGCTGTTCGCTTTCATGCCGGCGCAGAGCAAGACGGACCTCGCCAACGCTATCGTTACGTTAGAAGCGGCCAAGGCCACCCTCAGCCGTAAAGGTACCCCCTGCACGGAAGAAGGACGCAACGCTCAGCGGTCGATGGAAAGCCGGCAGCGTAACGCAGAGAAGGAAATCGAGACTCTGCTCGACGCGCTCTTTGCGGGCGTTCGCGTGTTCCAGGCCGGCGGCCAGGAAGTCACCGAAGGCGCGGACTTGGCCGAGCGGCTCAACCGAGCGGTCAAGGCCTCAGTTATCCGCCTGTATCGCGAGTTTGACATCGCCGACCAGAAGGGATGGGACAAGGTTCTGGACGAAGCGCGCAAGGGCAATGGTGAAGCCATGCGTGCCGTCGGGCATCTGCAGGAACCCAAGGCTCACCCGGTGTGCCAGAAAATTCTGAGCTTCCTCGGTGCCGGCAAGAAAGGCAGCGACATTCGCGATAACTTCGAAGCGCCCCCTTATGGGTGGCCCCGCGACACCATCGATGGCGCCATTTACATCCTGCTCGCCACGGGGGAACTCAAGGGCCGCGACATGGCGCATCGTCCAGTCGATGCCAAGTCCCTCGAACGCAGCAAGCTCACCCAGGCCTTCTTCGAGCCGGAATCGGTCAACATCACGCCGGTTCAGAAAATCAAGATTCGCAGCCTTTTCCAGAGCCTTGGTGTGCCGTGCCAGCCGAACGAGGAGCTGACGAAGGCGCCAACCTTGATTTCCAAGCTCAAGGAAATGGCGCTTGAGGCAGGCGGACCCGCTCCGCAACCGGAGCCGCCGAAATGCGCAGCCATTGCAGCCCTGGCGCAGGCGAGCGGCAACGCATTGCTTCTGGAACTCTGCTCCCGGGCAGAGGAGCTCACCACGCTCGCCAAGCAATGGGCGCAAACCGCCAAGCTCATCAAGCAGCGGTTGCCGCTGTGGCACCAACTCGAGGCCTTGCTTGAGCATGCCACCCAACTCGGCCCCTATGCTGAACTGAAGGGTGAGGTCGGCGCCATTTCGTCACAGCGTAGCCTGCTCGCGGAGCCCGACCCCGTCCGGCCTCTGCTTGAACACACCGCAGACATCCTGCGCCAGGCGCTCAATGCGAAGCTGGATGCCTACCGCTGCGAATACGAGCAGCAGATGGCGCAACTCGACGCCGACAGCAACTGGCAGAAGTTGGATGCGACGAAACGTGGTGAGCTGATTGCCGCCCATCACATCGACGCGCCGAAAGGTATCGACCTCACCACGGCGGAAAAGCTGTCCGATGCGCTGGATGCATGTGACCTGCAGCGTTGGATTGAGCGGACGCAGGCGCTTGCGACCCGCTTCAGCGCGGTACGTATGAATGCAGCGAAGCTCCTCAAACCGAACGTGATTCAGGTAAAGCTGCCGCAACGGACGTTGAACGACGCAGACGAGGTGAAGGCGTGGCTCGTCGAGGTCGAGGGACTATTGCTTGGGAAAATTCAACAGGGGCCAATCGCGCTATGACAGCAATGCCGTGGGACAAGGCAAAACTGTCTGAGAAAACCCTTGAATTAAATTTTGCCAGTCAGCTCAATCATGCATGTGGAGGCAACCTACTGTGGTTCGGTCTAACGCAGAAACAAGAGGCAAAGCAGGGTTTTGATATTGCCACCCGTATTGGCAAGGGACTCTTCATCGTCCAGATGAAGGCCTCTGCGCATGTGCTGCAGTCCGGTGAACGCCAATTCAAGGCGCCCCATGAACAACTGGAAAATCTCCGCAAGCTTACGGTGCAAGGCGGAGGAACCATTCAAAAGGGAAGCATCTACTATGCGTTTCCCGTCATCGGGACGCTGCCTGAGCTTTCCGATTACCACAGTGTCTTGACGAACACATGGCTTTGCGACGTCGCAGATATCCCAGCGCTGGGGGTGCCTACCACCTCGAACGGGACTCCGCGCAAAGATGGAAACCACTATGTGAGAGTTTCACCGGGGTCGGCTCCCTTGGATTCAAGCAAACCTGGGACGGCAACATTTCACTCTGACCCGGTGCATGTTGAGGTCGTCAATGGGGAAAAGTTCGTTCACGTCATTTCACGTGAGGGCGCTGCACGTGGCCTGCTGGAAAACATGACGCACAACCAGTTCCGTCGTTTTTGGAAACTTTGTCAGCACTTCCATCGGAAGGCCTTCGCGGTCGCATTTGTCGAATAACTATGTCAGCACTTGCTAAAACACTTCGCTCCCAACTCGAAAACACCGTCAAATCTGCTCGCGACATCGCCGAAGCCGCAGCCTTAGGCGCGCTCCAACAGCTTGCGGTCGGGGAAGGAAAGGCGCCCGATTACCTGTCCGAGGAGCAGCGCGTACTCCGCCGTCGTCTGCGCGCCCACGGCCGCAGCCTTGGCGATGTTAAGCACGCCGATGACACCCAAGAGCTGCGCCGGCTGGTGTGGGAGGTGGCCTACGAGCACTGGCACCGCATGCTGTTCGCCCGCTTCCTCGCCGAAAACGGCCTGTTGTTGTGGGACCCAGGCGCGGCAGTGTCGCTGCAGGACTGCCGAGAGATGGTCGACCAGCATCCCGAGATGGCGATGGGCGCACGCAGCGAGTGGGAACTCGCCGGCAAGCTCGCAGCCCGCATGTTGCCGCAGGTGTTCAAACCGCAGCACCCGGTGTTCGAGCTGGTGTTCGCGCCGGAGCATCAGCGCGAGTTGGAGCGCCTGCTCGCCGCGCTGCCGCGCGAGGTCTTCCAGGCCAGCGACAGCCTTGGTTGGGTGTATCAGTTCTGGCAGGCGCGGCGCAAGGACGAGGTCAACGCCTCCGAGGTAAAGATTGGCGCGGACGAGCTGCCCGCCGTCACCCAGCTCTTCACCGAGCCCTACATGGTGGACTTCCTGCTGCACAACTCGCTCGGCGCCTGGTGGGTGACTCACTACCCGGAGACTCCGTGCCCGGTACTGCTTAATTACCTGCGCCGACTGGAAGATGGCACGCCCGCCGCCGGCAAGTTTGAGGGCTGGCCCGACACCTTGGCTGACTTCAAGCTGCTCGACCCCTGCTGCGGCTCTGGGCATTTCCTGGTGGCTGCCTTCTTGATGCTGGTGCCGATGCGCATCGCAGCGGAACATCTCTCCGGCCGCGAGGCAGTGGATGCGGTGCTGCGCGACAACCTGCACGGGCTCGAGCTGGACCCGCGCTGCGTGGAAATTGCGGTGTTCGCGCTGGCGCTCGCCGCCTGGCGATTCCCGAACGAGGCCGGCGAGCCGTTGGGCGTGCGCTCGGACATGCCCGCGCCCAACATCGCCTGCTGCGGGCTGAAGGTGGCGGCGCGGGCTGCGGACTGGATGGCTCTGGTCCCCGACGAGGTGCCCAACGCCGCCTACCTGCGCCAGGAGCTGCGCCTGCTGCACGACAGCTTCTCGCAGGCGCCGCTGCTGGGTAGCCTGCTCGACCCGGCGCGCAGCCTGAAGAACGACCTCGCCACCTCCAGCTTTGACATCCTGCGCGACCTACTGGAGCGGGCGTTGTCGACCGAGCGCCCGGCCACGATGTGGGGCGAGGGCAACGAGGTGCAGGACGAGGCCTGGGACCACGCCCTGAACGCCCGTGGCCTGCTCGATGCGGCGCGGCTGCTGGATGCGCGTTACCACTTAGTGGTGACCAATGTGCCCTATCTGGGACGAAGCCAGCAAGATACTCAGCTACGTGACTACTGCGATAAGAATTACGAGCATGCAAAGCACGACCTAGCGAACGTATTTCTTGAGCGATGCCTTGAGCTTTCACTTCAAAACTGCGGCGTGTTACAAGTTGTTATGCCTCAGGCATGGCTCTATTTGGGTAGATACAAAAAGCAGCGCTTGAAATTGCTCGCGGACGCGCATTGGCTGCTCGCGGGGAGATTGGGTTCTGGTGCGTTCGACGCAATTAGTGGTGAGGTGGTCAGCGTTGTTCTTCTCAGCATAGGAAACAGCCGCGTTGTTCAAGGCGCGGTTATGTCAGGTCTCGATGCAAGCAAACCTCGTTCTGCGGCTGAAAAGTCTGCACTCCTAATTAGTGGAGAGGTGCTTCGCATTGACCAAAAGGCTCAACTTAACAACCCAGACTCGCGGGTTCTACTTGGAGACCAAATTTCAGAAACGTTGCTCAAGCAATACGCGGATAGCCGGTATGGCCTCAGAACTTCCGACGGGCCACGCTTAATCCATTACTTCTGGGAAGTGGCGAGCGAGTGGGGATGGGTTAACCACCAAAGCACCGTTGCTCGAACTGAATACTACAGCGGTCGAGAGTGCGTCGTTAAATGGGACAACGGGAGTGGGGCGCTTAATGACCTAGCCGTACTTGGCCTGGCAAGTCTTCAGGGTGCTGATGCGTGGGGGCACCGTGGGGTGGCGGTAAGCCTCACAGGGGAACTCCGCAGCACCTTGTTTGAGGGAACTAAATTTGACAATAACTGCGCCGTGGTCTGGCCCCTTGATACAGCCGACCTGCCCGCTATTTGGTGCTTCCTGTCCGCTCCTAATTACAACACCTTGGTTCGAGATATTGACCAGTCCCTGAAAGTTACCAATCAGACACTTCTAAAAGTTGAGTTCGACCTCGCCCACTGGCAGCAAGTTGCCGCCGAGCGGTACCCCAACGGTCTACCAAAACCCTATTCCGACGACCCCACCCAGTGGCTGTTCCACGGCCACCCGCAGCCCGCCACTGACCCGCTACAGGTCGCCGTCGCCCGGCTGCTCGGCTACCGCTGGCCAGGCGAAACCGACGCCGACCTGGAACTCGCCGATGCGGCCCGCGACTGGATTGCGCACACTGAGAAGCTCGCCCCCCATGCCGACGACGACGGCATCGTCTGCCTGCCCGCCGTGCGCGGTGAAAAGCCCGCCCACGAGCGCCTGCTGGCCCTGCTCATCGACGCCTGGGAAACCGTCACCCCGGGCAGCTGGAGAGCCTCCACCCTCGACCGCATGCTGGCCGAGGCCGACTGCGCCGACAAAAGTCTGGAAGTGTGGCTGCGCGAAAAATTCTTCGAGCAGCACGCTAAGCGCTTTCACCATCGCCCCTTCATCTGGCACGTGTGGGACGGCCTCAAGGACGGCTTCGGCGCGCTGGTCAATTACCACAAGCTCGACGCCCGCAACCTGGAGCGCCTCATCCACACCTATCTGGGCGACTGGATTCGCATCCAGGAAGCGGGCGTGGCCAGCGGCCTCGACGGCGCCCCGCAACGCCTCGCCGCCGCGCAAGCGCTGAAGAAGAAGCTCGAAGCCATCCTCGAAGGCGAAGACCCTTACGACATCTTCGTGCGCTGGAAGCCTCTCGCCGAGCAGCCCATCGGTTGGCACCCCGACCTCAACGATGGCGTGCGCCTCAACATCCGCCCCTGGATGACCGCCGGCGTGCTGCGCCACAACAAGGGGCCGAAGCTCAACATCAAGTGGGACAAGGACCGCGGCAAGGACGTGGAAAGCGCGCCGTGGTTCAAGGTGTTCAAGGGTGACCGCATCAATGACCACCATCTGACAGTGGATGAAAAGAAAGCAGCAAGGGAGGCTGGCCGTGGCTGACTACGAGGGCATGCGCTGGTTTAAATGCGACTTTCAGGTTCAAACCCCCGAGGACGGTGCGCACTGGGGTGATGGAGACACTCGACTAGGGGACCCACGTCGCCCAATGCGCGCGCCGGCGCCAGATGCAAATGGTGTGGTAGGGCCAGCGAAACCTGACGAGCAGAGATTGCAGGAGGTGGCACGTGCCTATTTGAGGCGGTGCCACGAAGTCGGATTGGAGCTGATTGGCGTCACCGACCACAATTTTTCCCAGAAAACTGACTCGCGTGACTGGTTCCTTACGCACTTGGTGGAACAGAACAAGGCGGTTGCAACGGAGCTAGGACGCGAACCCCTCTATATCTTCCCCGGCTTCGAAGTTGATGTCGGCTACCACGTGCTGTGTCTTTTCGAGCCTGCGAAGAAAGTAAGTCACGTATGGCGGGTCAACAAACTGCTGTGCAAGCTGGGGCTGGATGAGAACGAGCGATTTCGGCAGGGACGTCCAATGCCCCTGCGCAGAAACAACGCCAACGTCAGCTTGAAGGAACTGATTGAACTGGTGCAAGGCGAGCACAACGGCATCGTCATTGCCGCTCATGCCGACCAAAACGATGGCATCCTCAGCGACCCGCGCCATATCGAGGACTACAAGAATCAGAAGTTGTTGGCGCTGGAGGTCACCTCAAATCCGGCCGCGAAGCGCATCCTCGAAATCGTTGAAGGGCGCGACAAGGCGTGGGCTCGGTCGGCATGTCATCCGGCATGTGTGATGTCGTCGGACGCCAAGTCCCTCAAGCAGGACGACAACGGCGCTCCAGGCCCGAATGCCATTGGCTACAGACACACTTGGCTGAAGATGTCCAAGCCATCCGTCGAGGCCCTTCGTCAGGCCTTCCTGGACCCGCAGTCACGTATTCAGCTCATGGGCGATTGCCCGAGCGATTCCCTCACACACCCCCGCATCACCAAGGTGGAGGTCAAGAGCGCCAAGTTCCTGGATGACCAGGAGATTACCTTCTCCGAGAGCTTCAACTGTGTCATTGGCGGACGGGGAAGCGGAAAGTCGTCACTGTTGGAATACATCCGCTTTGCAATTGGTTATGAGGACCCTGCAGTTCAGTCCGACGAAGATGACCGTGCATTGCAGCGCAAGCGAAAGGTGCTGAAGGATTCGCTGACCGTCGGCTCCCAGGTGCGGGTGACCTTCGAAGTCGGCAACGGTGTCTCGGACACTCTGGTCTATCAACCCGGACGCTCGGGTGGCCCAGAGCGTTGGTTGGACGGCCGCGAAGTGGCCGACCTGAAGACAGTCCTGCGGCAGTTGCAACTTCAGTTCTTCAGCCAAGGGGAACTCAGTCGGATGACCAGCGGTTCCCAGGGGCAAGCTCAAGTGCTATCGCTCATCGACGCAGCAGTGGGAGCACCCTTGCTGCAGCTCAATGCGCGTGAGCGCGAATGCAAGGCCAGGCTGAAGGCCCTGTTTCAGAGTACCCGGGACGCAGCCCGCGTTCAGTCGGAACTCGATGAGGCGAAGCAGGAAGCCGTGGAGTTGGAGCGCCAGCTTAAAGCTCGCGAGGCGGTCCAGGAGGACTCTCAGCAGAACCAGCTTGCCCTGCAGGCGCGGAGGCATCTAACACGTATGCAGGAAGAGGACGCACCCATTGTTGAAGCCATAGAGCGAGTATTGGCTGACCTAGCAGAAGCGCCAGTCGCGTTGCCTGCCACGGCGAATCAATGGCCGAATGCCGCATGGTTTGAG
Source organism: Aromatoleum evansii (assembly GCF_045689615.1). NCBI lineage: Bacteria > Pseudomonadati > Pseudomonadota > Betaproteobacteria > Rhodocyclales > Rhodocyclaceae > Aromatoleum > Aromatoleum evansii. The sequence continues at coordinate 3,719,990 of NZ_CP141259.1, read as the reverse complement.
ACAACCGCAGCACAGGTAGGCGAAGTACGAACACAACTTGCTGCCGCCATCGGGCAGGCCTTGCATGACTATCAGCAAGCCAGGGCCAGCTTTCTGGGTGCAGAAGCCCTCGAAGCGACCGAAAGCGCAATCGATGCAGTCCAGGTGCGTTTCAGGGAAGCCTGCGCGGAACGGGGCATTCGCGAAGATGACATCGCACGCATGCAGGAGCTTGAGGAAAAACGACAGGCGAAGTTGCGTCTAGTCGAAGAGCGCCAGAAACGTCTGGCTGACGTGCAGAAGGAGGCCAGTCAGTTTCCTCTGGTGCTCGGCGAGCTGCATGATGTTTGGAAATTACAATTCAATGCCCGAAGCGCGACAGCTACCGACATTCAAGCGTCCGTGGCATCGCAAACAGTGCGCCTGACAACAGCGTACATGGCCGATGAGGCTTCGTTCAGGTCAGCTTGGGGACGCCTCGCACCGCCCGACAAGCGCGGGAAGCTCTCCAAACGCTGGGACGACATCGGAGAAGACCTTTTCCGCACGTGGCGACGGCGTGCCGATGCCTCTGCATGGGAGACCATTGAGGCTGCTCGATTGGACTCGACGCTGTTCGAGACGGTGCTCCGCGAAAATCTCCATGAGCCACTGCTCGCCCACCTCGACAGCGAAAACGTGCGTCCGATATGGGAGGACGTACGCATCTCGCGTGTGAGCGACGGCATCGACGTCCAACTGCTGCGTGAGGATGGCTCCGTGGCCGGCGCGATGAGCGGTGCATTGTCAGAAGGCCAACGAAACACGGTATTGCTCAACATGATGCTGGCACGTGGTGAGGGCCCCATCGTGATTGACCAGCCCGAGGACGAGTTGGACTCCAGCTTCATCTATCGGACGCTGGTCCGGGACCTCCGCGCTGCAAAGACCAAGCGTCAGCTGATAGTCGCGACACACAACGCAAACTTGCCGGTAAACGCGGATGCCGAACAAATCCATGCGCTCGAAGCACGGGACGGCCGTGGGAAGCCGCGCGCAAGAGGCGGGCTGGACCGCAAGGATGTGGCTCAGGCAGTGCTGGACATCATGGAAGGGTCGGAGCAGGCCTTCAAGCGGCGCAGCGAGAAATATCACTTCTAACGCGTCATGGCCCGAGAACAACAAGGATAAAAATGTCAAAGAAAATCAGCGGGGCAGAATACCCCTTGGCGAAAATCTTCAGCTCAGACTTCGATTACGCAATTCCGACATATCAGCGCCCCTACGCTTGGACACATGTGCAAGCAGGCGAACTTTTCTCGGACCTGCACGATTTTTTCCTGAATGAAAAGGACGACACTTATTTTCTCGGGAGCATCGTGCTCATCAAAGAGGAAGGTCGTCCTCACGCCGAGGTGATTGACGGGCAGCAACGACTGACCACCCTCACGATTTTGCTGGCCGCGCTGACGTCTATGTTTTCAGGCGAGTTGCGCACTGACTTCGAAAACTACATCCGAGAGCCTGGGCGTGCTTCCCAGGGCTTGAAGCCAAAGCCTCGCCTCGCCTTACGGGAGCGGGACCGAGCCTTCTTTGCGGACTATGTGCAGGGCTTGAAACTGACCGAGCTGGAGGCGCTCGACCCCGCCCAACTGGATAACGAATCCAAACGCAATATCCGGCTTAATGCCTTGACGATGCTGGAGCGGCTGGATTCCGCGTTTGGGGGCGACCAGGAGCGGCTGTGTGAGTTTGGCGCGTTCTTGGTTCAGCGCTGTTTCCTGGTCGCTGTTTCCACCCCCAGTCAGCAGTCGGCGTTCCGCGTGTTTTCAGTGCTCAACAGTCGTGGATTGGACCTGCTGCCGACGGACATTATTAAGTCCGATGTCATTGGAAAGATACCTGCAGACAAACAGGATGCTTTTAACGATATCTGGGAGGAGCTTGAGGTCGAGACCGGTCGGGATGGGTTCGCGGAAGTTTTCGCCCACATCCGGATGATTCACGCGAAGGAAAAGGCACGTAAGGCTTTGCTCGAAGAGTTTCGTGAGAAGGTGATGCCGAAGGTGGCGACGGCCGAGGCGCTTATCTCCGACGTCATCGAGCCCTACACCGACGCGTACCTTATCGCCAAACAGTGCCAGTACACCTCGACAGCGGATGCAGCTGAAATCAATGCCTTGCTAGGTTGGCTGAATCGCATCGACAACTCCGACTGGCTGCCTTCCGGGATGCGTTTCCTGGCAGATAAGGGCGGCGACGCCGACTACGTGCTGTGGTTCTTCCGGAAACTCGAACGGCTCGCGGCCTACATGCACGTATGCGGCCTCGATGTGAATCAGCGTATTGAACGGTACGCTGAGGTCCTACGAGGGCTGGAGCAGGCCCACAACGGCAGTAATCCGGTAACCAGCGTAGAGCTGACCGACACAGAGCGGAAGCGGATGCTCGCGGCCTTGGACGGACGCATTTACGAACTGACAGCGCGTCGTCGCAATTACTTGATACTGCGCCTCGACTCATTCCTGACGGACGGAGCTGCGAGCTATAACCCGACTCTGCTCACCATTGAGCACGTGCTTCCGCAAACGGTCGCGCCCGGCTCCCAGTGGTCCGAGTGGTGGCCCGATGCCTCCCAACGAGATGAATGGGTGCATCGCATTGCGAACTTGGTGCCGTTGAATCAGCGACGCAATTCAGCCGCGCAGAACTACGACTTCGACCGCAAGAAGACGGCCTATTTCGTGGGGCGAAGCGGAGTGTCATCCTATGTGCTGACAACCCAGGTTCTGCATGAGGCGACCTGGAGGCCGGAGGCGGTAGCGCGTCGGCAGGCGGACCTCTTGGCGTTGATGCAGGACAAATGGATGCTGTGACGAGGCGCTCATGCAGCGTGGAGCCAAGTCAAGCATGAAGTGGTAGCCGGGATGGCTGCTACAAACTCCTCGTACCAAGACTGAGGAGTCCTCAGGGGGGCAGATGGTTACCAAAGATGACGCGCTGGCACTTCTGCGCACCGCGATGGCCGATGAGTCGTCGGAGTTCCGGTCTGGGCAGTGGGAAGCCATAGAAGCAATTGCCACCAAGCGTGGACGGGTGCTCTGCGTCCAACGTACGGGCTGGGGCAAGAGTATGGTGTACTTCGTGGCCGCCAAGCTTTTGCGACTCCAGGGCGCGGGGCCAACAATCATCATCTCGCCCCTTCTGGCCCTGATGCGTAACCAGATTGAGGCAGCGAACAGGCTGGGCTTGCGCGCGGAAACCATCAATTCGACGAATACCGACGCTTGGCCTACCGTGCGGCGCGACCTGCTTCGGGGCAGTATCGACCTGCTGCTGATTTCACCCGAACGCCTGGCCAACGACGAGTTTGTGACCGATGTACTCCAACCGATTGCGGGAAGCATTGCGCTGCTGGTTATTGATGAGGCGCACTGCATTTCGGATTGGGGTCATGATTTTCGACCGGACTATCGCCGCATCGGCCAGATACTGGCACTTCTCCCTGGCAATATTTCAGTGTTGGGCACGACAGCGACGGCGAATCGGAGGGTGCAGCAAGATGTCAGCGAGCAGCTTGGTGGGAGTGTTGCCGTCCAGCGCGGTCCGTTGGTTCGTAGCAGTCTAGCCCTGCAGCATATTCGGCTGAACAATCCTGCAGAGCGGCTGGCGTGGTTGGCGGATAACCTGCCGGGCATTGACGGAAGCGGCATCGTGTACGCCTTGACTCAACGGGACGCGGACCGGGTGGCCGCGTGGCTTCGGAGCCGGGGAATTGATGCATGTGCCTATCACGCAGACAAGGAGACGGAAGACAAGCTCGCTTTGGAGCAGCGCCTGCTGGCAAACGAAATCAAGTGTTTGGTCGCAACGACGGCCCTTGGGATGGGCTACGACAAGCCTGACCTGAGCTTCGTGGTGCATTACCAGACGCCATCCTCCGTGGTGGCGTACTACCAACAAGTGGGGCGCGCGGGGCGGGGTATCTCGAAGGCGTATGGAGTCTTGCTTTCCGGGGAGGAAGAGGACGATATCAACGAGTATTTTCGGGAGACAGCGTTTCCACCTGAGTGGCAGGTTGAGCAGATTCTAAATGCGTTGGCAGAGGCAGAAAACGGTCTGACGAAGCGGGAACTCGAGGGGGCTGTGAACATCAAGCCATCCCACATCGAGAAGGTCCTCAAGCTTCTGGTGGTCGAGCAGTTTGCGCCGGTCATGAAAATTGGCTCTTCCTGGTATCGCACAGCGAATCCATATCGAATGGATAAGGCGCGCGTCGAGCACCTGACCCGACAACGGGAACTGGAATGGGCCGAGATGAAGGCCTACCAGGCAAGCCAGACCTGTCTGATGGAGTTTCTTGCAAAGGCGCTCGATGATGAAAACGCTGCGCCCTGCGGCAAATGTGCGGTGTGTCTGGGGCAACCGCTGTTACTCACTCAGCCGAGCCGAGAGAGCCTGATTGCTGCGCAGCGCTTCGTCAGGCGAAGCGAGATGCTCTTGGAACCCAAGAAACAATGGGACGTTCATGCGCTACCGCGGTACCGTGCGACGTTCGGTTGGCCCGTCAAACTAACGATTCCCGAACGCCTTCGCGCTGAGCAGGGTCGGATACTGTCGCGATGGGGTGAGCCGATTTGGGGGGAGTTGGTACGGCAGGGGAAGGCTGAAGGCTATTTTTCTGATGAATTGGTGGCGGCGGCAGCAGAGACGATTCGAGAGCGCTGGCCGATGCAGCACCCGTTGAAAGGCATTTGTTGCGTACCCTCGATGCGGCATCCACGCTTGGTACCGAATTTTGCTCAGCGCTTGGCCGCTGAAGTTGGGGTGCCGCTTGTTGCCGCAGTCGAAAAAGTTCGGGAAACCGAGGCGCAGAAGGGGATGGAGAATCGTTTCCATCAGTGCCACAACCTCGACGGCGCATTTAGGGTTCGAGACGACCTTCTACCTCCGGGAGCGTTGTTGCTGGTCGACGATGTCTCTGACTCGGGATGGACGCTTGCCTTGATAGCGGCGCTGCTGCGTCAGGCGGGTGCCACCGCCGTGTATCCCTTCGCACTATCCAGCAGTGCGACAAAATGACAGGAACTCGATGATGAGCGAAGCAGGTTTGGGTGCGGATACCGAGGTTGTGCTGCTGTTGTGCGGCCGCTTCGGCGGAGAGCGGAAGGAGCCGCACGCGCCGCTTACCGCGACTGAGTATGGTGAACTGGCGCGCTGGCTGAAGGAGCGTGAATTGCGGCCGGCGGTCATGCTAACCGAGGCCGCACGGGGGCTGTTCGGCGAACTGATACAAGCGAAGCTCGACCGAGTGCGAATCGAGTATCTGCTCGGACGGGGTACCGCTCTCGCCCTTTCGGTTGAGCGTTGGCAACGAGCGGGCTTGTGGGTCATTTCCCGTGCGGATTCGGCTTATCCGCAACGCTATCGTCAGTTGTTCCGACATTCGGCCCCACCGTTGTTGTTTGGTGCTGGCGAGCAGGCTTTGATGGGGAGAGGTGGCTTGGCGATTGTGGGCGCCAGAAAGGCAACAGATGAGGCGCTCCGGTTTACCTCCCTGGTCGCTGCCCGTTGCGCGCGGGAGGGTATTGCGGTTGTCTCTGGCGGGGCTCGCGGAGTGGACTCCGCCGCTATGCAGGCGGCGACCGAAGAAGGGGGTGTGGCGTTAGGGGTGTTGGCCTGCGACCTATTGAAATCGAGCATGAATCGAGCAAATCGGGCGGGAATTCAGTCTGGTCAGCTCCTGCTGATTTCGCCGTTTTCACCGGAGGCCGGTTTTAACGCTGGCAACGCGATGGCGCGCAACCGGTTCATCTATGGGCTCGCAGACCACGCATTGGTGGTTGACTCGACAGCCGAGAGCGGAGGCACTTGGGCCGGTGCGATTGAAAACCTACGCCACGAGTGGGTACCAACCTTCGTCCGGGTACCTGACGAGGGCGGGGGTAACTCGGCCCTGGTGTCTCGCGGCGCGAAGGCCTTCGCATACGATTTTTCGTCGGGTGAGGAGCTGAGGCGCTTCCTCGAGAGGGGCTATCTTGCGTCGGAGGCGAACGATGCTGCGGTCTCGGGCGTTTCCGGGACGAGCGAGCAGCATGACAAACCTCAGCTCATATCAGGTCCGGAAATTGAGCCCGAAGTTGCACTTGCTGAGACACCACCGACCGAGTTCGTGTCAGAAAATCCAAGCATTACCGAAGTCGCTGACGACAGCGCTACTTCTGAGCAACAGTCGATGAGCTTCGACATGTATCCCGTGTTCGAGTCAAGAGTCGAGCTCCTGATAGGCGAAGGAATGGTGACCGAGGATGAGGTTGCCAAAGCTCTTTGTCTTGAGGATAAGCAGGTTAAAGCGTGGCTTAAGCGTGCGGTGGAGGCGGGGCGCTTGAAAAAGAAGCTGGTGAAGGTTCAGGCGGATGACAAACGAGGCGCTGCCCATTATCTGCTCAACCCGCAGACATCATTGTGCTGAGGAAGGGGTGCGCATGTTTGAGCAGGTCACGATGCAGGAACTGAGAGAGCAGATGGAACAGCATCTGCTGATGGTCGAGGAGGTGCTCGGAGGTCTGGACCAGTTCGTCCAAGGGCTCGAGCAGCGTGTATCAAGGATTGAAGAGGGTTTGGGTATCGAGCCAGAAGGCATTTCATCCAGTGGCTGGGTCGCAGAGCTACAGCGGGTCAAGGCGGAAATTCAGAAGCTTCAACGTTGAGGGCGAGGTCATGAACGCTGGGGAACGGTTAATGAGGCTGCATAGGCGTTACGCGAGGAGCCGCGGGATATCTGCGGGTGAAAATTTCTTGCGTGCCTATTCGCGTTTCTCCAGCCTCAACCGAGAATCGTTGTTCGACGTACTGCTCGCCGCAACAAGCGCCCAACTGGGCGCTGGGGGCGATGCCTCTGACGTCGACCCATTATTGCTTCGCGCGGTTGCCGATACGAACCCATCGCTGTCTGCTTTTCGCTGGTTCGAGCTGGACAATGATGCGGTGCAAGGAGCGGTGAACGCGGCAAAGGGCAAGTATTTCGAGTATCTCGTTGTCGAGCGGCTCAACAATGGGGAGCAGGTAGGGCCGTTGATGCTCGAGTCGGGGCAGCGGGCTGAACTTGCCGAGAGCTTCAATCAGCCGGGCTGGGATGTTCGCATCGTTGACGACCATGGGCAGGTCCTGGATTACCTACAGATGAAGGCAACGGATAGCATTGGGTATGTGAAGAACGCGCTGGAGCGGTATCCGGATATCCAGATTCTGGGTACTACAGAAGTGGCAGAAGGCGACTTCGTGATTGACAGTGGGATGTCCAACTCAGAGCTTCGAGATGTGGTTGGCCATGCAGTTCACTCGCTCGATGATTCCGTAACCGAGATGTTCCTGGACTATTTCAGCCCCTTGCTGCCTTTGGCGGTGATTGCAGGTGTGGAAGGTTACCGAATGACTGTTGGGAACCAGTCCATATCGGATTTCAAATTGACGCTGGCTCGGCGTGGCCAGCGTGTGGTGGCCACGCAGCTTGCGGGTGCTGCTGTTTTTGCGATTGGAGGTGGCTTGCTAAGCCTGCCGGCAGCTGTGGTCGGAGGCCTCTGGTATGACAGGGTCTTCAACCAAGCGTCTATCGGGAGAGCCTTTTCGACAAGCTGCGAACGGCTGCTGTCCCTCAGGCTGTATCAGCAAGAGCGTCTCCTTGGAGGGGCGCAACTGTGAGTTTTCTTCAGCGCATAGCTAATGGTTTGGGAACCCTTCTTGGGGTCCTCGTTGAAGCGACTGTGACCGTAATCCAGGGTATCAAGCAAGGTTTTGAGGATTATCAGCGAAGAACAGGGCTGAGTTCGAGTGATGTCAGAACCCAAGCGCAACGCGACCGCGAGCGCCTGCGTGTTGTAAATGAAGAAATCATTTACCTTCGCAATCGCCATCGGAGCTCAGGCGGCCTATCGGAACGGGAGAGGCGTCGCTGGCATGACTTGAAAGAGGAGAGGGACGCCCTGAATCAGGAATTGGGGCGAGCGAAGGAAGTTCAAGCGGCTGAAAAAATCATCGACAACGAATCGGTCATCGAGAAGGTCGAGATTGACCTGAATACCACACACGTCCTCCAGTACAACGCTTTTGCCGATTCTCTCAACAAGCGTTGCAGGGTCTGCGGGCGTCCGATGAAGCTGCAGTGGCGTAGAGATTTGGCGATTGCGGGGCCGCGTGATTTCTTTTGGGGATGTACCGGATGGTACTTGCCTGGAACAAATGATGGCCACGCTTGTAAGTTTCAGGAAAAGCTGGCGCGGAACGACTTCGGCTTGATGACCGATATTTCTGAGCCGGAATTCGAGCTATCTGCGGAGGAGTTCGGGATTATCGTTGACGACCCCGGAACATCATCGATTATCGCAGAGCGTGTGAGTGACCTTCAGTCTGACCTGAAAAAGAAGAAACATGGCGTGGAGTTGGTCACGTGCCCGGTACATGGTGAGAATATGGTACTTCGAAACAAGTCGGGGGCCTCGGGACTTTTGGATTCCTATTTTCTTGCATGTCCGCACTGGCGGCCTCACGACGATAATAGCTGCCCCTTCATGGAAAAGCTCAAATCTGGAGCTCAGCTTGCAGCATTGCTGAAATCGCAGACTGGTCGTGGAGTTCTGTAGGAATGCAAGGTCGATGAATTTACTCGAAGCAGTAGTGCAAGCACTGAGGGAAACGGGGAAGGTTAATAAGGCCATCCAGTCGCAACCTGAGGCGATACTTTGGACTGATGCCGAGCGCCAGTGGGGTGCCGTGGTTCAGGCGCTAGGCGCCTCTGGGCGCTCCATCCTGACGCTCGGCGACTATAAGCCCGATACCCTGCAGGGGCCGGCCATCTGGCTGAAGTGCGCGCTGGCCGGGAATTTCGAAGAGGTGTCGTTCGAGGGTGTGCCGGTGGTGTACATGCCCGGTGTGTCTCGTGCCGACCTCCGCGCCATCGAAGCCTGTCCGCGACATCTCCAGCCCCTTGCCGAACTGCAGTACCGTGGGGTGTTCTGGACTCAGGTGAACGCCAAGGACTGGACCATCAATGCCTTCCTGACCTCGAAGAAGGGGGGCTTGGGACTCGATGTCGCGCAGGACCAGGCCACTCAGCAGGCCTTGCTGCGCGCCATGTTGTCTGGCGAGTTGTTAGAAAAACCGATTTCAGAGCTTCAGGGGCGTCATATCGATGCGACGTGGCTTGATGGTCTGCTGGCACCCAATCCGACCCGCGACATCCTGATGTGGATGAACGACCCGCAGAGGACCACTGCCGGCTGGCAGAGCGGTCGGTGGGAGGTGTTTGCCAGCCGATGTCGGAATGATTATGGCTTCGACCCGGTGAAGGATGGTGAGTTGGTCGCGGCCGAGAAACTTGCAGGCCGTAAAGGTAGCTGGACTGCGGTCTGGGAGCTGTATAAAGACGCGTACGCGAGTTTTCCTGCCATAGCGGACCTACTTTCCAAGGTTCCGTACCAGACGGGTGACCTCTTCGCTGATGTGTCGGCCTACCCGAAGGCCAACGATGAAGGCGAGGCAGAACTGCGTTACCAGCTGAACGGGCTTGCTTCGATGACTGCTGCTGATGCACGGCTGGCCATTCAGGAGGCTGAGCGCCGACACGGCGAGCGTCGCAACTGGCTCTGGGCGAAGATGGAGCGCGCGCCGCTCGCGCAGGCACTCAGGCATCTGGCGTTTGTGGCGAAGCAGACCCCTTCGACCGCCCTGGGCAGCACGCCCGAAGCGCAGGCGGATTGGTACCGAACTCAAGGTTGGCAGGTGGATGCCGAGGCTATGCAGGCGCTCGCACAAATTCACACCAAAGCTGACCAGGATGCAGTGTCCGCAGCCCTGCGTGCCGTCTACGTGCCTTGGCTGGAGGTTTTGTCCGTTTCATTTCAGAAGGCGGTCGCCGCGAACGGGGGGTTGAACCCAGCTGGGGCACCAAATGCGTCCGACGTGGCTGGGACGTGTGTGGTTTTTATTGATGGTTTGCGCTACGACGTCGCCAAGGCGCTGGAGGAGCGTTTGTCGTCTACGGGGCAGGTGGTTCTTGGGGCAGGCTGGACCGCTCTGCCGTCGGTCACGGCGTCTGGCAAGGCTTGGGTTTCCCCGGTGGCGCCCCTGATTGTGGGCAAGCCGGACGATGCGGATTTCGAACCTAACGTTGCTTCTACGATGAAGCCGTTGAATACGCACAATTTCCGGAAGTTGCTTGCCGACGCAGGTTACGACCCGCTGACGGGAAACGAGACGGGCGACCCCACGGGCAGGGCCTGGGTGGAGTGTGGCGACCTTGACCATTTCGGTCATGAGCACGGACTTCGGCTCCCTCGGGACATCGATAACCAACTCGCCCAGGTTGTCGAGCGTGTGCAAGAGTTGGTGGATGCGGGCTGGCGCCGTTTCCGTATTGTCACCGACCACGGCTGGTTGTTGGTGCCGGGTGGCATGCCGAAGGTCGAGTTGGCCAAATCGCAGGCGGAGACCCGCTGGGGGCGTTGTGCGGTGCTGCGGGAAAGCGCCACTGCTACGCCGCTGACCTTTGGCTGGGATTGGTGCCCCCAGGTCCAGATTGGATTTGCGCCGGGCATTGCGAGCTTTGTGGCCGGAGCCGAGTACGCGCATGGCGGACTGAGCCTGCAGGAGTGTTTGGTGCCCGAGCTCTTGCTTGAGGTGTCCAGCGGCGCGCCGACAGTGAGCGTTTCCATTACGAAGGTGGCCTGGCGAGGTCTGCGGTGCAACGTCGAGGTGTCCCCGGCGATGCCGGGGTTGCGAGCCGACCTACGTACGAAGGTTGCGGCGGCGGATTCGTCGCTCGTTGCTGCAGTGAAGGACATCGTGGATGGAAAGGTTTCGCTCGCCGTCCCTGACGAGGAGTGCGAGGGCGCAGCAGCCGTGCTCGTGGTGCTAGACGACCAGGGTAAGCTGCTGGCGAAGATGAACACGACCGTGGGCGAGTGAGTCGTTCGCCCGTACTTTCCACGGACCAAGAAGAAGTAAGAGCTAATGAATCTCGACGAACTTGACCGCAAGGCGGCCTCCGCCTTCGACGGCTTTATCGTGCGCAAGGACCTCGTGCGTACCTTCAGTCGCCAGTTTCCGGTTCCGACCTACGTGGTCGAGTTTCTGCTTGGGCGGTACTGCGCGACGACCGAGGAGTCTGAGATTCAGGAGGGGCTTGAGATTGTCCAGCGCCAGCTCCAATCCCGCACGGTGAAAGCGGGTGAAGAAGAGCTTTTCAAGGCGCGCGCGCGGGAGAGCGGGTCGGTCAAAATCATCGACATCATCACCGCCCGACTCGATGCGAAAAGCGATTCCTACGTTGCGTCTCTCCCAAGCCTGCGTCTGAACGATGTGCGCATCTCGCCGGAGCTCATCAAGGAGCATGAGCGCATGCTCACCGGCGGGTTCTACGCGGAAATCACCCTCGGCTACGATGCGGCGATTGCGCAGGAAAAGGGCGGACGACCATTCGGCATCGATGCGCTGCGGGCGATTCAGCTCTCCAAGCGTGATGTGCTGGAGTCGTTGGCGGAAGGCCGCCGGCAGCTGCGTACCGCCGAGTGGCGCGATTTTCTGTTGCGGAGCGTCGGCTTCGAGCCGGATGGGTTGAGCGACCGCGCCAAGGACGCCCTACTGCTTCGCATGGTGCCCTTCGTGGAGCGGAACTACAACCTGGTCGAACTGGGCCCACGCGGTACCGGCAAATCGCATCTTTTTCAGCAGGTTTCCCCTTACGCGCATTTGATTTCCGGCGGCAAGGCAACGGTGGCGCGGATGTTCGTGAACAACTCGAACGGCCAGCGCGGCCTGGTGTGCCAGTACGACGTGGTCTGTTTTGATGAGGTTTCCGGCGTCTCCTTCGACCAGAAGGATGGCGTGAACATCATGAAGGGCTACATGGAGTCGGGTGAATTCTCGCGCGGCAAGGAGAGCATCCGTGCGGATGGCTCCATCGTGCTGGTGGGCAACTTCGATGTGGACGTCGAGCACCAGCAGCGTGTCGGCCACCTGCTCGGCCCGCTGCCGCCCGAGATGCGCGACGACACCGCGTTTATGGACCGCATTCACGGATTCCTGCCGGGATGGGACGTGCCGAAGATGAACCCGTCGCTCTTCACCGAACATTTCGGGTTGGTGAGTGACTTCCTGTCGGAGTGCTTCTCGCAGCTCCGAAACCAGAGCCGTGTGTCGGCGATGCAAGGGCGCGTATTCCTTGGCGGAGCCTTGTCTGGTCGGGACATCAACGCGGTGAACAAGACCGTGAGCGGCCTGCTGAAACTGCTGTATCCGGACGGAGAGGAAGAGGTCAGCGATGAGGACCTCGAATGGGCGGTGCGGCTGGCGCTTGAGGTGCGGCGGCGTGTGAAGGAGCAGCAGAAGCGTATCGGCGCGGCCGAGTTCCGCAACACCCACTTCAGCTACACGCTCGGGGCCGAAGGCGTGGAGAAATTTGTGACCACGCCGGAACTGCGTAGCCAGGAAGGTATTGGCGATGAGCCCCTTGAGTCCGGTCAAATCTGGACGCTGAGTCCGGGAGGTGCCGACGAGCACCCCGGCCTGTTCCGGCTGGAGGTGACCGAGGGGCCCGGTAGTGGCGTGCGGGTACTGAACAAACCTGTACCTCCTGCCTTCCAGGAGTCGGTGCGCTGCGCGGAGCAGAATCTTTACACGCGGGCGACCCAACTGGTGGGAGACCGCGACCCGCGTTCTCACGAGTTCTCTGTGCAACTTCGGGGTTTCGACGCGGCGAAGAGTGGCGCAAAGACGGGTGTAGCCTGCCTCATCGCCTTGTCTAGCGCCCTGCTTCGGAAGTCAGTGCGAGGCGGCTTGATAGTTGTGGGCGAGGTGACCATCGGTGGCACCATTGAGTCGATTTACAACGCAGTAACCGTCGCCGAGATTGCTGTCGAGAAAGGTGCGAAGTCACTGCTGATGCCCGTCAGTTGTCGGCGGCAGTTGTTCGACCTGTCCGATGACATGGCGACGAAGCTGGACATTGAGTTTTACCAGGATGCCCGGGATGCACTCCTGAAGGCACTGGTGGATTGAGCGAATACCTTTGTCCGGCGCTTCAGCTTCTCGGTCCAGCAAACTAGTAGAGCGGGCTGTGGTGCGATGTGTTCTCGGACTTCAGGTGCTCACAGCAAGGTGACGCAGTCGCCACTGTCTGCTTCACCTTGCAATTAGCCTTGATGGGATTATTCAGCTAGACCTTCTTCATTTGAAAATTCCTCACGGCCTTCTTCGATTGCCGTGCGCGCGCGCCTTACAGCGGATTCAGCTCTGAAGGCGGCTTCGATGTCTGCACTGACTCTACGTTTGAACTCGTCAAAATCATTACAACTGGCGAGCGTGTTCGTGATTGTTGCCAGAGTGTTGCTCAAGTAATGCAAGTAGCCGTCGACTCGCTTTTCAAGCTCATAGATTTGCGTCGGCAGTGAGTTGTAACTGGCCTCCTCCCACCGTTTGCGTGCCCGCTTTTCGCACTCAATTTCCGTGGTAGCCATCCCAACTTGTTTCTTGTCGTATACGTCATCAAGGAACTGTGGCTGTTGGGGAAACTCCTTCCTGTATTGCGCTAACTCTTCCAGGTGTCGCTTATTTTCTGGAGCTGCGAGATAGTCATGAATTGCCTTCAATGCCCATGCAGGGCATTTCCGGCTGCTAACCCGGCTTGGGTCGATGAGCCACGCTTGAATAGTTCGTTCTGAAACTTTCTTCCCGGTCACTTGAGTGATGGCATTAGCGACCCTGTGATTCTCGCCGAAGAATTCGCGTTGAATTAGGACGGCCAGGTCGTCACGAATCCGACGGTCTGTATGATGCTCCCACAGTTTTTCCTTCACTGCATGAAGCTCCTCTTCCGTCCATTTTCGAACAGAATTTCCTGTCGGCCGAACATCGAAATCATCAACTGACTGAATGTTCCTGCTCCGATAGGTAACTGCGAACTCCGCGCCGGATTCCATATCTTTCGCGGACGCGCCCCCCAAGATGAAATTCCATGCCATAGCGCACCTCTAATTGTGTCCGCACATTGTGCGCGCACAATGTGCGTTGGTCAACGAATGGTGTGTCTGGCTAGCTACTGCCCCAAGAAAGGGAAGGTCGCTTTATTGAGGTGGCGTTCGACCTCGGCCTCGTTCTTCAAGATGATTTGCTGCGCCTGCGGCGTCACCGCTTGGCGCCCGTCGAACCCGAGGTGTTTGAGTAGGTAGAAAAGCAGTGCCTGGCGACACTGGAGACGCGCTTCCCCGTCCTCCATGCCGTAATCAAGTTCAATGACTTTCCGCTGCGGCGGGGGCAACCCCGAATGCGGCGCGATGACCAAAGTAACCGCCGTATGCCAGGCGCGGTCGTCCTCCGGTGAAACGGTCGAGGCGCCACCCGGCCGAATGGCGAGCATGCGCGCAATCACAAAATCGCGGAACGACTGCCGTGCGTGGCAGAACGCACGGACGTGCCACCGAAAACCGTCGAAAGCGAGGGCATGTGGCGAGAGGGTTCTGTCCTGAGGTTCCTCGCTCGTGAGGGACTGGTACTTCACCTTGACCGTTTCACGGTTCCGTATCGCCTGCAGCAGTCGGCCGAGGGTCTCGGTCGATACGACCCGTGTCGGAATGGGCGTTACCCCGACGGGCGGAGCCCATCCAATGAACAAGCTCCCCTCCGAACAGAGTCCGGAAACGGAAACGAGCAGGTCGTTCAGGTACCGCTGAGGATTGTCGGTGTTGTAGAGCGGCGCGAAGGAGGTACCGGAAAGGTAGGTCCGTGCTCTGGTGTCGTAACGGATGTTGTTTGGCGCAAGTTCCGTGTACCGGGCGATGTCGAGCGAGGCCTGTGGCACCGAGATGCCGAAGAACTCGATGAGGTCCGACCGGTTGAGGTGGCCATCCCAACGCAAGCGGTAGTCGATGAATTCGAGCCGGCGTTCCTGGCTCCAGCGGCCCGACGGACGGGAAGCGCTTGGAGCGGCGGGGGCAGTAGAAGTGGTGCGCGCAGTCATGGCGGCAAGTCTATCGCGAATATAAAAACTATACGAGTATAGTTTTTATGCCTACAATGCCGATGTGATTTCACCGATAGTGCCTACTGCCGTGGATTCCTATACTTGCTATGGACCAAGCTGCTGAACTTCCGCATCTCGACGATGCGGTCCCCGCGCCGGATTCGGTCGCCGAACTGCTTGACCTCACCAAGCAGCAGCGAAACCTGCTCCTGCTGCGCCCGCTGTTCCAGCTCGAACTCAACAAGCACAGCATGGGTGCCGAGGCGGCGGGCGCCGTGCCGCTCTTCAAGGACCTCGACACGCACTACCTGGTCCTCACGGCGCTGGACCAGATGATGGAAGGCACCACCATCCACATGGGCTGCACGCCGGCGGAGGTCATTGACCGCTTGATGGCGGTTGCGCAGGCGATGAAATCCAGCCTCAACGCGGCGCAGGCGCGCCGGGTGGCCGAGGTCATCCTCGATACCCTCGACAACAAGGCCAATGCCTACCGTGAGTTCGCCTTCGATTTCTTCGACGGGCCTGCTCGCCAGACAAGAACCGTGCGGTTCAGGCTAGTCAGTTACGAACCGGACCTCGAGGATGTGTACCGCTATCGTCCGACGGCCGAAGGCTATCTCGTCTATCTGGGGATGCTGGACCTTGCACCCGAGGATGCGCAGGAGCTCATGGAGAAAATGCTCGACCTGTTGGTGCAGCGCGGGCGGTTCGATGCGGCCCTCGAAATCGCCAAGCGGGCGCGCACACTTTCTCTCGAGTATCGCCAATTCATCCGCGACCGACTGATGCAGGCCTACCGGGCGCCGGGTTCAGTGAACTGGACGAAGGAGGTGGCAGGGAAGCTCAAGGATGCCCGCGGCCACGTCGGCGCCCGCCAGGCCGAGGACCAGCGCATGACCGAGGCGGTGAGGGAAGCCTTGCAGTCTGCCGAGGAGGCGAAGACGCGGCAGGACCTCGTTCAGCTATTGAAAACGCTGCAGGGCGCGAGCGTGATACGGGCAAACCTCGTGAGCGACATTACGGTTGCGCCCGAGAAGTTTCTGCTGGCGCAGCGCGCGCTCTTCCGTGCCCGACGCCCATCGGGTTTGCCAGACCTGGAAACGCGCCTCTTGCCCGACCTGCTCAAGCTGGGTCGCCACGTGTTGTCGGACCATGCGGACGACGCCATCAGCGGCTTGTACCCGGCGAAATGGCCGAAGGTGTATGGGTTGAACAATGTCTTCGGCCTGCTTCTGGAGCGGCGTGCCGAGGCGCTCGAACCCGACGACGAAGAAGGCGAAATCGAGCCCTTCGTGCCTCTGCCCGAGCAGTTTCCCGCGGCCCTTGTCGCCGAGGTGCAGGCGTGGGTCGGGCGCAAATTCGAGGAAGCCGGGGCGTGCAGTGTCGATGCCCTGTTGGGCATGGCCGAGTCGGAAGGCTTTGACCGGACCAAGCAGCGCTGTCTCGTGCTCATGATGTTCCGTAGCTACTCGCAGGCCGAAACCCTCTTTCCTGCGATGTGCGCCGACGCCGATGGGCGCTTCGAGCGCGAGGTCGCGCAAGGCTCGAACCTGCACTTCTCCCGTCTCGAAGGGACCCGGTCATGACTACCTCCCCCGACATGGCCCGCAACGCCGCGCGCCTCGTCTACAAGGCCATCCAGCCAGCCCTCTCGCCGGTCAATGATGCGCAGTACCGTGAGCTGCTCGACCTCTACCGCGCTGAACCGAGCTTCGTCATCATGGTGGAGGAAATCGCCGACGGGCTCGAGCTTGCCGTGCTCGATTTCAGTGAACGGGGGCTGGTCGTCGTACCAGCATCGCGCGAGAGCAAGTTCGCCATGCGCATGACGGACATCCGCTCCGGGCTCAAGCCTGAGCAGAAGGCGGCGCTGGTCCTCGCACATGTTGCAGTGGCGGCGGTGTTCTACCCGACCACGAGCGGATTGGAGGACGACCGCTTCGTGCCACCACCGGCAAGTCTCGCGCAGTTTCGCGACACCTTGTTGGCGTTGGCGCGGCGCCTGAAGGAGAGCGCGGAGGAGGATGCCGACCACAAGGAAATTCCGGACGAGCTGGCTCCCGGCTGGGAGCTCATCTGTTCGATGCCTCTGATGCTGCCCGGTGCCCAGCGGGCATCGCCCGCTTCGGTGACCGGGCTCATCGGCCTGGCGCTCTTGCACATGGTGAACGGCGCCTTGGTGCGCGTCGACCGGGAAGCCGCCGAGGAGGCTTTGGTGACCTATACGCCGACTCACCGCCTGCAGGTGCAGCTTCGTGAGCTCACGTTGCGGCGTCTTTTCGAAATCGCCCAGGCGGGCGCCGCGGCAGGAGGGGTCTAACCATGCAGAAGATTTCGCGCATCTACGTGGGCAGCTACGGTGCCGATATGGCCTGGTACGACGGAGTGACTTTCGACCTCACCGACCCTGCCACCGGCGAGCCGACCGATACCATCCTGAACCTCGAGAACGGCGGCGGGAAGACCACGCTGCTGAGCTTCGTGTTCTCGTGCTTCGATACGCCGCAGGAACGCTTCCTCAAGCACATCCAGAACAAGAACCATCGCTTCAGCCAGTATTTCGCACGCGACGGCCAGCCCGGCGTCATCCTCATCGAGTGGGTGATGCCGCCGCGCATTGCGGGCGGACAGCCTTACCGTCTGGTCCTCGGACAGGCGGTCGCGGTGAAGGCGGGCGCCGAGCGCGATGAGGTCGAGCGACTTTTCTTTAGCTTCGAGGCCAACAGCGCCCTGAACTTCGAGTCGGTACCTGCACCAAAACTCAACTTTGCCCCCGTTGGCAGCATGCTCGAACTGTCGCGCTGGATTCACGACGCGCACAAGCTCGCCCCGGACTTCTTCCAGACCAAGGTGCAGCAGGACTGGCAGAAGCACTTGCGCGAGGAGCGCCTCATCGACGTCGACATGCTCAAACTGCAGGTGAATTTCTCCGCAGAAGAAGGCGGCATCGACTCCGGGTTTCTAACCTTCAATTCGGAACCTGAATTCATCCGCAAGTTCTTCGGCCTGACCCTCGATGAAGGGCTGGCGGCCTCCGTGCGCCAAAGCGTGGTCGATGTCTGTGACAAGCTTCGGCGCAAGCCTCACCTGCAGAGGTGCCTGACCGAACTCACGCGTCTGCGCACTTCACTGCTCACCTTCAACGATTTCGCGGTCGCATACAACGCATCCCGCAGCGCTCAGGATGCGGTGCTGCGCCGTGGGGCCGGTCTTGCGCGCGGCCTCGAGGCGATGGCGCTTGGGTTACGGGAGGAGGAAGAAGTCGCGGCCGCCAATGAGGCATCGCAGACCCTTTTGGCCAAGAACAAGGAACTCCTCGCGAAGCGGCACGCAGGGGAGGCCACGACGCTGCGTCTGCTACAGCTCACCCGCGCCCTGGAGAAAGCCTCCGAGCGCAAGGAGTCAGCCCAACGCGGCGTCGACGCCGCGCGGACGACCCAGCAGTGCGTCAGGGCGGCCAAGACTCGCGGTGAGATTGCCGCGCTCGAGGCCCGCTTGGAGGAGTTGGTTGCGAGTTCTGCCGCCGCGCGCGAAGCGCTCGAGCCTTGGCGAGACAAGGCAGAAACCCAAGGGGCGCTGCTGCGCCACGCGCTTCGCAGCGCCGAGCAGGCGCTGCGTGACCAGATGAGCGCAGCGGGTACTGAAGAGTCCGAAGCGGGCCAGCGTCTCGGCACGCTTGTGCAACGTCTGCGCGAGCTCGAGGCGGCCGTGCGCAAGCTCGATGCCGAGGAGGCGCGCCTGAACGCGGCCGAAGACGCCTATCTCACGGCGCTCGCCCAACTCATCGAGGAAGGCGTGCTCGACGAGGGTGAGGCCCCGTCGGCGGCCCTGTCACGCTACGCTGACCTCGCCTCTGAGAAACGCAGCGAGGAGCAACAGCGCCGCACTCAGGCCGCGACGTTTCGGGGGCAGGAGCGCGATGCACGTCAGCATGCCAAACAGGCCGAGCTTGATGCCGCCACGGCCGCGGGCAGCATCGCCCAGCATGAGGCGTTTGTCGCCGATGGCGAAGTCGAGCGCGAGAAGCTCTCGCAGCTGCCGATTCTGCGGCTGGTGGCCGAGGCCGACACCGCCGACCCCGAGTCGCCGGCTTTGTTGCCCGCCCTGGAGCGACTCATGCTGGCCGAGGAGCGCTCGGTGGCGCAACACGCGGTGCAGCTCTCGACGCTTGAAGCAAGCCGCAGCGCCATTATGGAGACCGGGGTCGCGGGGGGCTCGCGCGACGTCGATGAAGTCGTGGCGAGCCTTCGCGGACTGGGCGTGAAATCGGCCAAGCCTTTCAACACCTATCTCGCGCAAGCTATTCCGGACGCCGCGGCGGCCCGCACGCTGGTCCTGAGCAATCCGGCGCGCTTCCTAGGGGTGTCGGTTGCGTCCAGCGAGCTTACACGGGCCCGCGAACTCCTCGGCCAGGCGTTGCCGCTCGATGCTCCGGTGATGGTATCGGTAGCCGCGTTGGAGCCCGAGGTGGCGGGCGAGGACCGCTTCGTTCTGCCTGCGGCCGATGACGCCGCCTTCAACCAGGAGGCCGCCCAGGTTCTGCTCCGGCAACTCGATGCCAAGCTTGCAATCGCGGAACGGCAACGTAATGCACACGCATTGCGCCACAAGGAGGCGGTGACTGCTCAAGAGCAGCTGCTGGCGTACGCCAAGCGTTTTGGCGGCGGTGCGCTCGCTCGTGCGCAAGCCGAGACTGAGCGCTTGCGTGCCGAGTCGGCGGCTGCGTTGGCGAGGGCAAAGACATTCGAGGCGCAGGCCGAGGAGTATGACCAGCATGCCGAGGCGGCGACCGACGCTGCGGCCGGTTGCGCCCGTGCCGCGCAGACCGCCGAAATGCACCTGAGCGCAGTGCGCAGCTTCAGTCGGACTCACGATGCCGACCGACCGACGCGGCTCGCTCGTCTGCAGGCGATTTCCAACGAGCGCGCCGAACAGGACGCGCAGCGGGCTCAACTCGAAGCCGAGCAGACCGCGCTCGCCGCGGCGAAGGAGCGCGCCTTCCAGCGCAAGGTAGAACTTGACGCTAAGGCGGGCGAGTTGCTCAAGGAGCGGCTGTCCGTAACGTACCGGCGAGAGGGTTTCCCGGCGGAGGAATGGTTGCAGGCAAAGCCGCAAACGTTGGAGGTGCTGCGTGTCCTGTACGCGGACGCGGAGCGAACCTATTTGACCGAGGCCAGCCAGCGGCTGGGACTCCTTAGTTTGGAGGAGGAGCAGGCTCGTAAGGGACTCACCGAACGGGAGCAGGCCTTTGCGGTGGAGTTCGAAGAGGTGTGTCCGGAGGACTACGAGTCCTACCTCGCCGTTCAGGATTTCCCAGCGCAGCTCCGACAATGTGCCGATACGCTCGCCCAGGCCGAGCATGTGCTCAAAGGTGCGGAACGCGACGAAACAGAGGCTGCGACGGAACGCAAAGTGTTCCAGAAGGACAATCGCCAAGTCGAGCCGGCCTCGGCCCTAATGCTCGCCCTCAACGACGCCGCGCTAGAGGAAACGTTGTCTCGCACCCTCTTGGTGCAACAGGAGGCGAGCGCCGCGGCGCAGACTGCGCTGGCGGCAGCCCTCCGCCATAAGAGCGCAGCTCGTGACGCGGGTGACAAGGCGAGCAGCGCCGAGCAGTCGGCGGGGACCCTGCGGGCGTCGTTGGGATTGCCGGATTTGCTCGATGCCGAGCCGGAGACCCCGGAGAGCGCATTCGCCCTGCAGGCGAGGGCGCTCATCGCCGAGTTCAATCGCAAGCGCAACGACTCGGAGGCTGCGCGCAAGGATGCCACCAAAGCCTTCGAGCGGCTGAAAGCCGAGGCGGCGACGCCCGCCATGCAAGAGGTGGAGCCCGACATCGCCAGCCAATTGCTCCGCAACGAATTCGAGGAGGCCTGCGCGGACAGCGCGCGCCTGCTCGAGGGGCTCGACGACCGCATCGGCACGACGCAGTCCAGCCTCGATGGCATGCGCGAGGACTTCGATGCGTGCCTGGGCGAACTTCATAACCTCGCCGGTAGCGCCATTACCCTGCTCAACTCAGCCTGCACCAACAAGCGGGTGCCCGCCGGGGCGCCCTATGTGGGTGGCAAGCCCATCCTGAAGATGCGGGCACGCTTCAATGAGCTTGGGCATGATGTTCGCCGGCAGCAGCTTGGCAACTATCTCGACGACCTGATTGAGTCGAAGACCGTACCGGTCAAGGGGGCCGACCTCGTCGCCGACGCATTGCTGCGCATCCACGGCAAGCCGTTGGGCCTGCAAATGCTCAAGATGGTCCCGGACGAGGCCCTCCAGTATGTCGCCGTGGACAAAATTCAGAACTCCGGCGGCGAGGGTGTCGTGATGGCGATGTTCCTCTACATGCTCACCAACCAGCTGCGCGCCGAGACCCAGGCAAAACTCAAGAAGGCGGGCGGCGGACCGCTCATCCTGGACAACCCGTTTGCCAAGGCCACCACGCCCACCCTGTGGAAAGCGCAGCGATTGCTCGCGCAGGCGATGGATGTGCAGCTCATCTTCGCCACCGCACTGCCCGATTACAACACCGTGGGTGAGTTCGGACGCTTCGTGCGTTTGCGCAAGGCGGGCAAGAACACGAAGACCGGCCGCTGGCACATCGAAGCCGTGGACTTCAAGCTGAACGAGGAGCGTCCGGTTGCAGAGGTCGCGAGATGAGCGACGCATTCCTGGAAGCGATGCGGACCGGTACCCGAAAGCGCATCTCCCTGGATGACGTCCGACGGGCCTTCTTCGCCGCGCATCCGGAAGTCCTCGCCAATCCTGGTCGCAACGCGCTCCTGCTCGAGCGCCTGCGAGCCCTCGAGGAGGCGGGCGCACTCGTATTGCCGGCGGCCGGAAGCTGGGAGAAGGTGGGTAACCCGACATTGCCTAACTGGGTGCAGCTGACGCGCGAGCCGGCGTTGGTGCCGGCGGTGGACTACGCGGCGGTACCGTGGGTCCCGGAACTCGGATTCTGGCCTGAGTTGAAGCCCCCCGCCTTGGAGGCGGCCCGGACCATCAACGATTTTCTGCTGCGCCGGCGCACCACGCTGACGATGGTGCCCATCAAGGAGCGCTCACTGGAAATCTTCGGCGACGAAAAGCGCCTCGATGCCCTGCGCGCCAGCGGCGACAACAGTCTTTTTGGCGGTCGGCTCCCCCTGTCGGCCCTGGGCGCCTTCGTGGTGCCGTCCCCCTTGCCCTACCGCCTGGCCGATGCCGCGGGTCAGCCCGTGCTCGTTGTCGAAAACCACAACAGCTTCTGGAGCTTCGGCGAGTGGAACCAACAGGCGGGGCGCTACGCCGCCGTGGTGTACGGCTCGGGCAAGGCCTTTCAGGGCAGCGGCAAGGCGCTCGAGCAAGTGCTGCACGAGGTTGGCGGAGTAGGCGCGCTCTACTTGGGTGACCTGGACCCGGCAGGCGTACGCATCCCGCTGGAGTTCAACCTTACTCGTGGAGATGGCTACACCCCGGTCAGGCCGGCGGTTGAACTCTATCGCTGGCTACTCGAAAACGGGCGACGGAGGCCGCTCGAGGAACGACAAGAAAGAGCCGGGCATATTGCACGGAACTGGCTCGGCGCGGAGCTTGGCGACGAGTTGACCGCGCTGTGGGATGCGGGGCAGTGGGTTCCCCAGGAAGCCTTGGGTTTCGAGCGCCTGACGGCGGGGACAGGGGCTTTCCCCCCAAGCTAGCACAGGCAATCACGCTGAGAGCACCAAGCCCTGTCGTAAGGTTTTCGGCGGCGGGCTGGGCCCCGTCTCATGTGGCAGGGTCCGGCGCCTTCGAATTTAGTTCGTCCTGGCCAGGCAGCAGACGTGACAACGGGCCGCGCGTGACGTCCATGGCGTCGGCTTGGGAAAGCGCCCAGGCAACCCACCGCTCGAGTTCCTCGGGATGATGCGCCGCCTCCGGATGGTTCCGGATGGCCAGCACAAACGCGCGTATATCCGCCGCGCGTCGCCAGTTCTGTGCGTCCGATATCAGCCGGTCCCTCCGTTCGGCTTCTTTTCGGAGCAAAGCTTCGCGTCGTTCCTGCTCTGCGCGTTCTCGCGCGGCGCGCGCAGCCTCGTCCCGGCTTCGTTTTCGTTCGGCGAGCCACTCGTAATGCCGCAGCGTCCCCGCACGGTACTGGAGCTCACCGGAGACGAGGAGGTGAACGATGATTTCGTGAAGTCGGTCCTCCAGGGGCTCGGTCTCGGAGTCCTTCCATTCGCTGGGCACGCTGCCGAAATACTCCTGCGGGGCGGTCACGGCAATGCGAAGGGGCAGTCGGGCCTTGGTGTCGTCGGGACCGAATATCCTGTCGTTGCGACGAGACCGCTTTAGCGGCATCACGGAGAACGCCACGGCCTGGTCGCCGACCACAGCGAAGAGCTCTTCCGCCTCGTCACCACGACAGGATGGACGGCAGCTCGCTCTGGAAAGCCCCACGAAGATTGCGTTGATGAGGCGCAGCCGTCGCTTTGCCGCCGGTGTATCGAATTTAGGCGAGTGAATCGGGTAGCGCTGCGTTTCTGCCTGCTTTCTTCGCTCTTCGTCTTCTGCGAGAAGACGGGCGATGTGCGCGTGCGGATTCGCGAGCGACCGTGGGAGCGCTGCCTTCCCCGCCTGCTTCCTGGCCCGTTCGAAGACGACGTCCAATGTTTCAGCGAATTCGGGGCGAGGGGGAAGCTCGCCTATCGGTTCGTCGTGGTACCAGCCGGTACGGCGACCGATTTCGACACTCCCGGACTCTCCGAGTCCCCGGCGGGGCAGAGGAATGCGGCGGACCGTCTTGCCAGCCGCGTGGGCCGCCCAGTAGCCGCGGGGTGGAACCGGTACGCGGGCAGCGGCACAGGCTTTTCCGAGCGCAACGTCCGACAATCCGAATTCCTTGGCTAGGGCGGTTTTTGGCTTACTCCACACCAGTTCGTACAGGTCTTCGCGTGTCAGCGTTTGCGACATGTGACGTGCTCCTCGAGGCCGTAGGCGTAATGGTCTAACTTACCGACCACTGCGACTAGGGTGAGGGTCATGTCCCGTACTCGCTGTTGTGCGTTTCACGGAACATTGAGAGTCAGGGGGGCGGCTGAAGACGGCCTCGACGAGCCGCGTCGGGCGCGGCGGCCGCTCCGACATGAGTTGGCGGGCGGCTCCGCACGGCTACCCCGGTCGTCTTCGAGCCTGAAAAGAAAAAAGCCCGAGCAACGGGGCCCGGGCTTAAATCCACACCAAGGAGGAGGGTGGAGGAGACAGGTGAACGATACGCCTACGTATTGATGCGACGCAACAAATAATTTTTATCGCCCCATTGCACAAGCTTCGGTCGTCTCCGTTCCCCTACGCCAACGTCGGCTGCACGCATCAACCCACGTGCTTCCCGCGCGTGCTCGCGGTCGGTGAATGGATAATGGGCAACACGTCGGCGAAATGCTCGTGCATCTCCCTCACCGGCAGCATGTTTTCCGCAACTCTTGACAGGATGGACTGCAGCTGCGCGGTCAGTGCGACGACCGCGTTGGAATTGCGGATGACGTCGCAAATGAGCTGCGGCGGGTAACCCGTCATGGTGCGGGACAGGGGATGCAGACCGCCGTGCGCATAGCTGTTCATCGCCTTCCACGTGACTTCCTTGTACTCCCGCAGTTGCGCGACGATGGGCGCGGGCGCATCAGGATGGGCTTCTAACTCCTTGAGCATATCGGCCAATCCCAGCCCCTCATTGGCGCGCTTGGCGGTTTCCATCGTGAGGGGCTCGGAAAGCTTGGCGACCCAGTTGTCGCTGGCCGCGTGGAGGAGCCAGACGCCTCGAACCAAGCTCTCGAACTGCGGGCGGGTCAGCGCAATCGCTGATGAGAACAGCCCTTGGTCGACCAGCATCAAGGTACTGAGTGCGTGTTCCAGCGAAAGCAGGCCGGACTGGAATGCTGCCACGAAGCGCTCGTCCGGCGCGGGCAACAGCGACTGTACATGGCGCTGCACCTCCGTGTGGAACTGGGCGGTTCGGTCGAGGAGTCGATGAAGTTTTTCGTCGGTCATCGGTGTGGAACGAGTGGTCGTCGGACGGTGTTGGGGATGTTAGCGGAGCCGGCCGTCGTCGCGCCCGCCCGGAGGGTAAATTCCATCAGGGGAAGATATCGCACAAGCGTCAGGTTACTTCGTTCGGATTGTTGACGCAGTGCGCCGCTCCTTCGTAGGCCAGCCACTACTGAATGAATCGGTCGAGTCGCCTTAGAATGAACACCGGGTGCCGCAATCAGTAGATGGGGAGGTGAATCGGATGAAGAAATTGCTGCTCGCTCCGTTACCCGAACCCGTTGCGCCAGACTACGGGGCCCAGTTCCCGAACGATATCGCACGCCTCGTTGCGACCGCTGGAAATGCGGGATACGAGGTTTCTCCGGAGGTGGCGACGCAGCTTTGGGCTCGCTACTCCGATGGCCTGTGTGCGACTTGGCTATCGATGTCCGAGTGGAGCGATGAAACGGTGCTCGAGTGCCTGCTGAAGCACGCCGTAATCGTCGACACGCGCACCGGCGTGCCTGCGGTGCCCACCGGCTATCACACGTGGCTCGACTACGCCGTCGCGACCATGGAGTTGCCAGCGTCGGAGGCCTGTGTCCTGACGGACGAAGAATTGACCGCAGCGAGGCTCGCCATACGTGATGCAGCACGCACGGAGCTGAGCATCCTGCGGCGGGCGGTAAGTTGCGTGCCGCGCTGACGTCTCCCCGCACCGTGCGCGACAGCTCGCTGACGGTCGCCGGTATCGACATTGGCGGTGTACGGAAGGGCTGCCATCTGGTGGTCCTGCGCGGCAACGCCATTGTCTGCAACATCCGCAGGGGCGACCCGGAAAATTTGGCGCGCATGTGCGAGGAGCTTGGTGCGGTGGCGGTCGGCATCGATTCGCCCTGCCGGTGGGGGCAACCGCAATCGGGCCGGCTGGCGGAAAAGGCGCTCGCCAAGGAGCGGATATTTTCCTTTGCGACGCCGACGCGGGAACGCGCTGCGGCGAACACGTCTGGGTTCTACGGCTGGATGTTCTGCGGTGAGCGCGTTTATCAGGCCTTGGCTGCCACCCACCCGCTGTTGAGTGACGTGGGCTACGCCGGGGGGAAAGTCTGCTTCGAGACGTTCCCGCATGCCATCACCTGCGCGATGCTTGGCACCGCCGAGGCCTCGGCGAAACGCAAGCGTGTGCAGCGCCGACAGCTGCTGAGGGATGCGGGCATTGACCCGACACCATTGAAATCCATCGATGCAGTGGATGCGGCCCTGTGCGCGCTGACCGCCACATATGTGATTGCCGGTCGGAGCGAGGCATACGGGGATACCGAGGGCGGCTACATTTTCGTTCCCGCCTCCCTTAGGCCATTTGATTTTTGAAGGGCCTTGACCGGGCAGCGGAGCCGGCAATAGTGATTGCAATGATTGCGGTCCGCGCTAAAATGCAAGCATTGCAATCGTCAGGAGAGCGCCATGGCGACCAATCTTGTTGTGCGCAACGTCGAGCCCGAGGTCGCGCAGGCCTTGAAGGAGGCGGCGGCTCGGCACGGGCGTAGTGCTGAAGCGGAGCATCGCGAAATTTTGCGGGTGGCCCTTTCGCGACCGGCTCGCCGAACCTTCAAGGACGTGCTTGCGAGCATGCCCGACGTGGGTACCGACGAAGACTTCAACTTTAGGCAGGGCTGATGTACCTGCTCGACACCAACATCATCAGCGAGCTGCGCAAAGGCGGGCGCGCCAATCCCGGCGTTACCGCCTTTTTTGCGACTCTGGCAGCGGAAGACATCTATCTATCGGTGCAGACCGTCGGCGAGATTCGTCGCGGCGTCGAGACCATCCGTAAACGAGGTGACCGCGAGCAGGCGAATCGCCTCGAGGCCTGGCTGGACATGGTGATTGCCGACTACCCGGACCGGATACTGGGCTTCGACCTCGACTGCGCGCAGATATGGGGAAAGCTCATGTCGCCGAGTCCCCAGCATCCCATCGACAAGCAGATTGCCGCCATTGCGCTCATCTACGACCTGACGGTCGTCACGCGTAACACGGAAGATTTCGAGTCCACCGGAGTGCGGAACATCAATCCCTTCAGCTCGCCGCTGTCGGCGACCTGAGCGGCGGTCACACCGGCGGCCGGCTCGGCCACAGGCACCCTCACATGGAAAACGAGAAAAATACCTTGGTCTCGCGCGTCGCGGCCCATATCGCCGCAAGGTTCGCAGACGAGAGCTCCGGCCACGATTGGCACCACATCAACCGGGTCTGGAAGCTTGCCGGCCGCATTGCCAGGAACGAGGGGGCAGACCAAGAGGTGGTTGAACTGGCCGCACTTGTCCACGATATCGCCGACTGGAAGTTCCATGGAGGCGATGACGCCATCGGACCGCGTCAGGCGGAGCAGTTGCTCAGGCAGGAAGGGGCTTCCGAGGAAGTCATCGACCAGGTTGTCGATATCGTGGCGACCATCTCCTTCAAGGGAGCTGGCGTCCGTACCGAGATGAAAACCCTGGAGGGGAAGTGTGTCCAGGACGCGGACCGGCTGGATGCGCTCGGTGCCATCGGTATCGCCCGTTGTTTCGCCTACGGTGGACATGCCGGCCGCTCGATGTACGACCCGAATGTGCCGCCGGTCCTGCACGGTACCGCGGAGGCGTACAAGGCCGCCAAGGGGACGAGCCTCAATCACTTTTACGAGAAGCTCCTGCTTCTCAAGGACCGGATGAACACTGCGACCGGATACGCTCTTGCGCAGGAGCGTCACCGGTTCATGGAAGAGTTCGTGGAGCGCTTCCTCGAGGAGTGGAACGGGGCGAAGGACGTCCACGTGTAACGCGGGGCTAGCGGGGGCAAGCGGGTACGCTCGACAGGTCGAGCAGGTGGAAGTCTCCCTGCAAGAGCGCCTACGCCTCATCGCGTCACGAGTTGGGCGTGCAAAGGCATGTGGCGGCCCAGGGAACGGACGCGTTCGCCTTGCCATTCCGAGGATATCGCTCAGTACGCGCCCTGGCCCCCGTCGGTTGCAGCACTCAAAATCCGAAGCACGTCAGCGCCGTGGCCCGCGCGAATCTCATCGAGGGGCATGCGGCCGGCCAGCAAAGGCTCCGGGTACGTCAAGAAGTCGTGCGCCTGCCACGCCCGGTGCTTCCCGAAAGCCGCCAGGATGTCCGGCAAAACCCGCAGGACATCGGGTTCGAACTGCCACGCCGGGTAGCGAACGCACGACCTCACGCCGCGTATCGACAGCGCCAGGACCTGACCGGCGAAACGCATGCGACGGAGGGTTCGCTTCGGAATCGCGGAGAACCGGGCCGCTTCCTTGGGTGACAACATCCCTCGGACGCGAAGTTGCGCTCGTTGTTGTCGTCGGCCGCGAGCCAGCAGTGCGCGCTCAAGCCTCTTGCAATCCTCGTCGTCCAGGGACTCCTCATCGAGGTCGGTCCGGTCATTTTCCAGCATGTCGGTCTCGCTCTCGTCTGGGATGGCTATCGGTGCAGCCACTCGAGCTTCTTGCGCAAGTCCGCTTGCGCGGCGTTCGTGCCGAGCCCGAGAAGAGGGTCCGTGAGGGCAAGGTTGGCACGGTGCTCGTCTGCCCACCCCGCGTCGTTATCATCGACAGCGAGCCAGCGGGTATGGCGATGTCGCTGGACGGCGTGTCGAATTTGTTCGTAACGGGTCAGGTTGTCCCATCGCCGCGGAGCCGTTTCGTACCACCGTGGCCCCGACGACACGGCGTCGCAGGGACTCGGGCAGGTGCGAACGGACGGTGTCGAAACCCAGCACCCGCGCCCACGAGGTCGAGAGGACAATCTGGAGCGCAGGGTAGGGTGTGAGGAGGTCCTCCAGGACATCGGTCCATTCGAAGAGCCGGAAACCGTCAGTGCGCAGAACGATTCGCTCACCCTCGCGGTACACGGCGTCCGGATGGAGCACGCCGTCGTAGTCGAGGAAGACGGTCGGGCGCTGCGGTTCTCGCTGCCGTATTCCGCCACTGCTTGCCATTCCCGGTTCCCTCCTCGGTCGACTCCCGCTGAGTGTGCGCGTGAGGTGTCGGGAAGGAAATGCGGGATTGTCCTAACGTATTGTTTAAAATAGTAGTTTTGTCAAGCGGACGAACGATTGCAGTGCAAAGGTCGCGCTGGCGGGGTGTCTCGTAGTGACGGCCGCTCGAGCCGCTCAGTGGGTGGCCCGATAAGCCACACCGAAAGGGGCTGCTACGGCGAGCACCCGTTTGTCGCGTGTCCAGATTTTCGCGCCCGGCGCCAGTCGGACTGCGGCGAGAAGATGGGCGTCCGTGTATCCGATACCCCTCCCGAAAACCGCGTTCGCTTCGATGAACTGGAGCACCTCCTCATCCGTGGCCACCGGAGCCCGCGGCGGTTCTTTCAGTGCGCCAAGAACAGCATTGCGATTCTGCAGGTTTCCCAACGCAAGTTCACCGAACACATGCGGATGCGCAAGTACCCGTCCGTCACCGAGCAACTGGACGAGGTGCTCGTCGCCTCCCCGCAGGTGGTCAATCCAGATGGACGTGCCCACCAGAATCATTCGGTCGGCTCCGGCCTGTTATGCTTTATTTTCGGCTCAGAAATGCTTAACGGCACAGACGGCGGCGTACGCTCGCTGCGCGCCCTCAACCACGAGCTCGGGCGGCTCAAGTTCGGCACCGACAGCTTCACCATCGACTGGTCGAACTGGGGGCCGGAGTTCAAGGAGCATTACGACTTCTTCAGCGCCGCCTACGACCTCGCCGATGCGCAGGAGACGGGCGGGCTGTTCGGTGACGCGGTCCTCAGCCCCGAGGATTGCGTCGTGCGCGACCGGCTGGTGGCGCTGCTGCTCTCCAACAACCAGGGCCGTGCGTTGCGGGAGCTGCAGCGCATCGCCGACTACCGCAACTACCGGCGCTACGAAATCTGGAAGGAGTCCGACAGCGGCTCTCGCGTCGCGCTCTCCGAGTGGGGTACCGGCTCGGGCGGCCAGCTCGAGACCCCGGCCTACATCGTGCGTGCGGCGGTGGTGACCAACCGCCTGAAGCACTACGAAAAGGGGCCCCACCTCCACCTACTCGTGAACGACGAGTCCTTCGCCAAGATGGATGAGCGCCGCGCGCACGACGTGATGCGCTTCATCCGCGACAGCCTGGGCATGCAGCTGGTGTGCGCGATGCCTACCAAGCACGCCGGCGCACTGAAGTCCGAGTTCACCAAGGAGTGGTGCTTCACCCGCACCGACGCCGAGGGTAACTCGAGGTGCCACTCACCGGTCCGCAACCGGCGCAGTTCAGCCTCGTTGGCAAGCTGCTTCGCGTGGAGGCGCGGTGCAAGGCAAAGTGCATTTCGCTGCAATAGCAAAGTAATTTCACGAGCTATACCAAAGTGAATTTACTACTCATGCCAAAGTAGATTTCGCCGACCATGCCCATTTTGCACGCCCCTCTCAAACGGGCTCGCCCTTGCTGGCCGCTGCGTTCCACCGCGCCTTCTCTTCGGCGAAAAGGTCCTTCGCCTCCACAACGCCGTGATGCTTGTCCTGTAGGCGCTTCAGCGCTCGCACGCGGCGAGGACTACCGAACGCCGCCGCCCGGGTGAGCAGCGCGAGCGGGCGGATGTCGCATCCT
Source organism: Aromatoleum evansii (assembly GCF_045689615.1). Classification (NCBI taxonomy): domain Bacteria; kingdom Pseudomonadati; phylum Pseudomonadota; class Betaproteobacteria; order Rhodocyclales; family Rhodocyclaceae; genus Aromatoleum; species Aromatoleum evansii. The sequence continues at coordinate 3,689,427 of NZ_CP141259.1, read as the reverse complement.
GCTCGGTGAAGAAGCGCCGTGCGTCGTCTTGCCTTGCTGTGCTCGTCGCGGCAAATAGTCCGTAATCGCAGGCTTTATAGCTATACGGACCAGGATTGCAGACATGAAGTACGACGAAACCCCAATGATGACCCAGTCCCAAGTCGCTGAAGCCAAGTCCATAGGCGAAAAACTCGCCAGGCTGCGGCTCGCTCGCCGGCTTCGGCAGTCGGACGCTGCGGCACGTGCCGGCATGTCACGGTCGACGGCGGCTCTTATCGAGAGGGGCGACCCGGGACGCACGCTCGCCCAGGTTCTGCGTTACCTAGGGGTCGTCGCGCCGGGACTCACCCTCCTGGCGCTGCTGCAGGAGGAAGACCCCTCGCTGCACGCCCTCGCCGCGCGCGAAATCACCAAGCGCGCCCGTCCGCTGAGCGAGGCGGAACTCAGGGAGCTCGATTTCAGAAAGCTGCCGTCACGGCCCCTCGAGTGACGCTGTAGGCAATCTGACCCTGTGCGACAGCAACTATCGCGCTCAATGATATTCTCCCTTCATGTAACTGCGAGGAGCAGGCAGTGAATCGGCTCGTGAAAAGATTCTTGGTGGCGGCGGTCCTCGTCGGGACCCCGTTCATCGTGGTGAACGGACTCACGGTCTTCGGGAATGGTCCGTGGAGCACGCCCGGCGTCGAGCTGCTCGCGATTCCTGTCCTCTTCGGCCTCTTCGGCGTTTTGGCCGCGCCGCTTGCAGCGCTTTTCAAGTCGATGCGTCGCGGGGCCCTTGGTGTCTTGGCCGTCTGTGCCGGGCTCGTTGTCGGTGGGCTCGTCGGAATCGGTGTCGGTGGTTCGTTGAGGTCGTACGCGTTTGAGCGCGCAGCCGAGCGAGCAGTCCCGCTGGTGGCCGCGGTGCAGGCATTCGTTGCGCAGAATGGCGCGCCTCCTGAACAACTCGCGTTGCTCACGCCCGGCTACCTCCAGTCCTTTCCGGAAGGGGTGCCCCCGCTCGAGATTGTCGTCGGGGAAAAGGCACGAGAGCGCTACCTGGGGAACCCGTGGGCCCTGGTTGCCAAGGTTCCAGGCGGGCTGCTGAACTGGGACACGTTCATCTACCTGCCGAACCAGGAGTACCCGGCAGAGGGACTTGATGGCCGGCCGCAGCGGCTGGGGGCGTGGGCGTACTTGCATGAGTAGCCTTTCGACTGCCTCCCAGATGAGTCTGGACTTGCGGGACGCGTACAAGAAGACGCTTTTGTCCCATGACCTGACCGCGATGAGCGCGAAGCGGACGGAATACTCGGGATTGTTCCTGCCCGCAGCACAGCCTGAATTTCTGCACGCCAGCTTTAAGGTGATGCTGGTCGGCCAGGAAACGAAAGGTGGGTTCGGAAAGCTTGAAGGATTCCTGAACGCTCGCGACGAGGGCAGGGTCGATGAGTACCTTCAGAAACGCTACGCCCTGTACGGGGGCTACCGCGAGAAGAAGCCTGGGAAAAGTCGCTTCGGGCAGTTCCTCAGGATGTGTGAGCGAGAGCTCAATTTGCCATCCCGCGCGGTTCACTGGTCCAACCTGTTTGCGTGCGACTTCAAGCGCAAGACGCCCCGGCACCGGCCTACCAGCGAGCTATCCGAGCTTCTGCGGCTCTCCGGCGAGCTGTTGTCGCTTCAAATCGAGCATCTGAAACCCGACGCGATTCTCTTCACCACGGGACCGCAATACGACCGGTTTCTCAGGGAGATTGTAGGAAAGCTCGGCGGTGTGGAAGCGTCACACCGAGTGGTTCCGCGCAAATTGTGGACCTTCTCCGTCCGCGGGATTCCGTGTTTTCGGACGACGCACCCGCGCTATGGGAGCGACAATAGCCATCGCGGTGACGCGTTGAGCCGGATTCGGAACCTGCAGCGACAAGCGGCCGTCGCGTAGGCGACGATAGTCATTCGTCTCGGAGACCGAGGCGCGCGGCATCGACCGGCCGCCGCCGCATGAACCGTTGCCGACGCTCAATCCTCGCGGGTTCGCAGTCGGCAATCACCGAAGGTGCAGAGCGCATGGACCAGGCGCCCATCCGTGCAACGGGCCTCGTAGAAGTTCGTGTCGTGCTGTTGCTTGAACCGGACCGGCAGTTTCGTCGGCTGGCACCCGCTACTCGCGACGGCGACGCGCGCATTTTCCGCTTCCTTCTGGTCCGCCGCCCCTGCAGAACTACCGAGCGTGTACACCGGTGCGCCACGAGCGTCCTGAATAAGGCGCGAAGGTGCGGAATTTGCGTTCTGCGCCGGAGGCGGGGTGGGGGTGGGGGTGGGCGTGGCAGCGGGTGCGGGTGCGCTAGTTTCAGTGGCGGTCCCGGTCCCGGTGCATTGGAACTCCTTGGTCACTGTCCACTGGGAGCATCCGCTGAATCCGCCGAACTTCGTGCACTGGCGGGTGACTCCGCCAAACGCTTCCGCACCAGAGTAGCCCCAGGTCTTGCACCGTTGAGCGGCGAGCTTCACCGCTTGGGCCTCGCTGACCCGGACGTCCTCCATTTCGTGAGACTCGTACGCCAGGCGTACCACCCCGTCGGCACGACTGCCCCCGGTCGCGCTCCAGTCCCTCGTCACCGCACAGCCAGAAAGCAGCGCTGCCAGCGCAAGAGCGGCCAGTATCTTCGTCATCACACACTCCTCATCCGCAACAGTTCAGCTGCATAGATTGTAGGTTGGCGGGGATGATAGGTCGATAACCGGCGGGCCGTCTGGGCAGTAGGGACTGTGAGTTGGGTCACGCATGCACACTCAATGGCACCCTGGCCCGCTCTCGTGCCGTCACGGGAAAATGGCGCCGGCGTAGCGTCAAGCGAATGCCTCCTCCAGGCACCACTCTCCCGTGCGCAGCCGGCGCAGCTCCGCCTCCTTGACGAGCTGCAGCGCGTGGATGGCCTCCCGGTGCTGTTCTGCATCGGGGGCGTTCGGCAGGCGCGCGAGCTGTGCCTCATGCGAGCGCAGCGCACGCTCGACGGCCTCGAGATACGACGCGCAGCCTGGCAGGGGCGTCAGGCGCAGGCTCGTGTGGGCGAGCTCGATGACCTCACCTGGTCGGAATCCGCGTCGGCACACTCCCGACGGCTCCCAGTGCTGCGCCGGCTCGAGCACGCCGGTGATGCGCACGCGGCCGCGTCAGGGGCTCCCCGCGACGGCCTCCAGCACGCCCACGTAGACGCCATTGGCTGCCGTCCAGGCCCATACACGCTGTCCGATGTACCGCTCCGCTTCTTGGCTGGGCATGTTCCGTCTCCTTCCGCCGGAGGGCGAGGGCGCTCCGAATCGCAAACTGTACATTTGTACAGCATAACGGATTTTCAGGGCGGGGCGTGTTGTGGCGCCCTCAAGAGACGCTGTAGCCGAGCTGACGTTCATGCTTGACGGCCAGGAGCACGACTTCAGTGGGGGAATGGGCATAGAGCACGACGTGCTGTTCGACGACATACTCGCGCAGCTCCGGCAGCCCCGCCTGGGCCGCCAGCGCGAGCACGCGCTCCGCCCGCATCCGGGCCTGCACCGAGTGTCCCGATAGGAAGCGGGCGGGTCGGCCGCTGGCTGGCGCCCAGGTGAGCATAGCGACCATCTCGCGCAGGCGGCTGCGCAGCTGACGAAACCGCGCTGGGGCGGACGTCTCGTCCTGCTCAGTGAAAAAGCGCCGTGCGTCGTCGAGATTGGCGAGGAAGTTCGGCGCGGCCTCGACCTTGGCGCGTTGCGGCAGGGTCATTGGTCGGTGGAGTCGGCCAAGGCCTGCATCAGCTCCGCGGTCGACACCCGCTCACCTGAAAGCACCTGCCGCAGTCCTTCTTCTGCCTCCTGTAGCAGGACAAGCCCGGCGTGCTCCGCCTCGAGCGCATGGTAGTAGTCGAGCTTGCGGGCATCGACCAGCGCGACGAAGCTCGAACCGTTCTTCGTGAGAATTTTTTCGGCACCCGCGCCGACAACCTCTTCGGCGAGCTCTGTCAGGCGCGTGCGGGCCTCGCTAATCGGGACAATATCGCGGCTTCGCAAATTCATTACAGTATCCGTTAATGAATCCATAAATCCATTATAGTGCCCCGGCCAACAAAGTGGGAGCCGCGGTCGAGGATGCCGTCGCCCAGCAGGTGGTCGTCGAGTTCGTGGCGGAGGACGGCGGGACCTACACGCGGGCGTCGGTCCGCGCTCGAATCTTCTTCGACTCCACCGGGTAGAACGGTACCCGCGGCCGAACGTCCCGTTGAGCTTGTCGAGGCCGGCGGCCGAACTTGGAGCGGCTGTTCGGTATTTTTCAAGCGACCCCTGCCGTTCCACTCAGCTTTGCAGCGTGGAGGGCGAAGCAAGCGCGCACGGTTCCAGTTCGACGATTCGCCTGATGCCCCCTGACGCGTCGAATTCGCGAGACAATTTCCGCAGAGGAAGTGAGGACCTGCAGTGGGGAGGGAGGCGCCAATGAGGACCGCAATCGGCAAAACTCGAGCTTCTGGTCGGATGTTCGGCCCGACTCCACTCCCGGCCCGGGACGAAGGACCTCAGTCTTACACGGGCAGTCCGCCGGTGTGCCCGGGCAACGTGGCCGTTGAGTGCCCTCAGCGGGGGGGCGAACAAGAGCGGCTGCGGCAGGGGGCGAACGATAAGCTGTGCGCGGCGCTGAACCGCTTTCACGAGGAGCACGGTTCGTTTGCCGCCGAATATTCGAATCTATGGCACACGGTTGCCCGGTAATCGCTCCGCAGTAGCCGAAGTCATTCTGGGGTTGTTGGTCACGGTAGGGGTGGGGCTCACTCGCGATGAGGGCGCTCCGCGGGCGCCCGGCGGGGGTAGAAGTTGCGCGCTCACCTTCGGGTTCGCCTGACCAGCAGTCCGCTTCTACTTCCGCAGTGCGAGGATGAAACTGTGACCAAGCCCCTCGACCTTCGGGTCAGGGGCGAATTGAGATAAGCTGTCTGGGTCGGGCGCCCCATAGCGGACCGGCGGTGGCGTCCCGTTCCCGCAGGGTGTTGCGCGGACAGCTTGGTGGGTGATTGCGACGTGATTGTCGGTCGGTCCTCATGCGGTCGGAGACCCCTGGCGTGACTTCCGGGAGTGCGCCTTCATCTCGTCGAGAACAAAAACGGGGAAAAGCCACGTCGTTTCACGGAGATTTTTTTGGCCATGAATTGCTTTATTTCGTGCCGATTGGTCAGGTTATGGTTTTCGAGGTTCGGCGGCGTGGGTGGAAGTGACTCCTCAGTGCGTTTTCAGGCCCGTTGGTGGTCGCGAGTTCGGTAGTTCTTGGCCACTTTATGCTTTATTCCGTGCCAGGAAATGCTTAACGGCACACTCTGGCCTTTTTCACGTCTGCCCGAGGCGCCAGTTCTGGCGCGGGTTCTTGTATTTGTGCGAAAGGCGGGTCCCGCGCCGGCACCCTTGTTTCGGGCGTTCTTCTGCCCTCGCTGCTCTCCGTTCTCTGTTTCTGCGAAAGGCGCCTTTCGGATGAGGGCAATATTTTTCAACGGGTTGCGAACGAAGGTTTGAGTGGCAAGTCGAGTGGCAAGTGCAGGGAGCGCCATCGTCGCGTGCGCCAAGCCCGCTCGCAAAGGCGTCGCGACTCTTGCAGCGGAACTATAGGATTCCGATTTTGCGCATGTATTCGACGACGTTGCGGCTGCGGAAGCCGATCGCGATTCTGACGCAATCGAGACCTTGGGCATCTTGCTGATACGGGTTGCCACCGCGTCGCATCATCAGATCGAAAGCGTCGGCCGAGTCGTCCTCCGCGGCTAGCATGAGGGGTGTCCGGCCGGGTGTGGGGTACTCGTGTGCGGCGTTCGGATTGGCGCCAGCCTTCAAGAGCAGTTCAACGATGCGAAGGAGATTCGGCTCGGAGAGTCGGCCGAATTCCTCCTTCACCGTTGCCGCCTCCAATTTCTCGAAGATGGCTCGATGTTGGGGAGTCAGGAGTAGATCGCGGAGGGTGCGTTCGTCTCCGAAGACCCCGCCCATGCTGACATTGTAGCGACGGAGCATCTCTCGCCGGACATGATCCGGGTCAGCCAGTAATGATTGACGTAAGTACTGGCGAAACCGTGTTGGCTTGCGGATCGCGCCAAGATTGCTCAGGCTACGGTACAAGGGCGTGACTTCATCGACCTGCCCGCGTCGATCCGGCGTCGCCCCCATCGCGAGCAGTCGTTCGACGACGTCGGGCTCTCCGTAGCGCACGGCACAGATCAGCGGTGTATGTCGCTTGCGCGTGGTCGCGCTATCGAGGGTGGCCCTCATGTGCGCGTGCGCGAGGAGCAGATCCAGCGCCCGCCGATCTCCACCATCCTCTGCATGTTGTATGGCGCAAAGCAGGGCTGAGCCCCCAGCCTCGTCAAGCTGATCGACGGAAGCTCCGTGCTCCAGCAAAGCGTGGACCGCATCGAATCGCCCAACGGACGCAAAGAGTCGCAACTGCGGCCAGCGACGCTTCTGTCCGTCCAGAGCGTGCACGGTTCTCACTCGATCAGGCTTGCGCAGGTCGGGTTCGAGTTGCGCGAGCTCATCCTCGTCGAGCATGAGGAATGGTAAGTGCTCGTGGTCGCCTTCTAGATTCGGTGCCTCCGGAAATCTTCCCTGACGCGGGAAGATTCGATGGAACTGCTGGCGGAGATGGTCAATCTCCCAATCCTCGATCACATCACCGCCTCGTGGGTCGGTGAACAGGCCGAATACGATGGCGCGGTGCTTGAGGGTCTTGAGCAGAGGCTTCTTTCCGCCGACGAAGGCGGCGAGCACCAGCGTCTCTTCAACAATCTGCTTCTGCTGGTCGCCGGCGCGGTAGTTCGCGAGGTTCGCCGCCTCCTCGTAGTAGGGCAGCGCATCGCTAAACTGGCCGCACAAGGCGTGCCAGCGTCCGAGCAGCCAGGCAAGGTGAAACCGAGTCCGTCCCTCCGGGTCATGTGTTTCGCAAAGTCGTCGAAACGTATCCAGGCCATCCTTCGTACGTGCCTGCTCGCCAGGCGCTTTCGGAGTGGTGCGCTTCAGGTCTTCATAGAGCATCAAGGCCGGCATCGTCAGAACGGAGAAACGCTCCCCGGCTTTTATGTTGGCCAGGGAAAGCACCCGTCCGATGTCGATATCCGGGAGCCCGAGTAACAGATGCCGGCGCATGAAAGCCCTGAAAGGCTGGAGCGATTCGTTTTCCAGCCACGCGAGGGCGCGGCCTACAAGCAGCCAGTATCGGAGGTTGAGAGTCTGTTCCTTCATGGTGACGTCGCCACTATCCGACAACGCGCGGACAAAGCGCTTGATGCTTTGAAGATCGGGAAGCTGTGCGCCACTCGCCCAACGGGCGATCAACTCCCGATCGGACCTGTCGGTGCCGGTTGATCCCGGAAACGCCGCTTTCGCGAGATCACGACCGCCGGCCTTGTCAAAGCAGTCGAGGACAACCGCCAGGGGGTGTTTTTCCGGATCGAGGAGTGCCATGAGATCCGGGCCGCCGAAGGCCTGCTTGATACCAAGCAGCAGACCGGTTCCATGCGGCGCGAAGTAATGCTCCACCAGTAGAGGAAGCGCATCGCCCCGATTCAGGCTGTCGAGTGGGACGTTCGCCACCACGTGAAGATAGCTGGCATGCACGTGGTCGACAAACTGGGCAACGAGTTCGGCAAAATCGTGATCGCTTGCGTCTCGCAACGGGTTCGTGACGAGCGTCTCTCGAAGCGTGGGCAGAAGGGACCAGTCGTTTTCACCTTCGCGCGCCAGGCGATCAACGACGCGATCCCGGGCCTTGGTGTCGAGCGCGCCGGCCAACGCACGATACAGTTCCCCAAGGCGTGGGTACGGCGGGCGGATTTCCGCGGTTGTCGTCTGAGTCATGCGGCGCAGAGAGTAAGCAGTTTGCGGAGGTCCCGCTTGAAGTTCTGGAAGGCGCGGTGGTCGCTTGGCGTGCAGGGCACCGGTATCCTTCGGCCAGCCGGAGATGTTAGCTTTCCGTGTCGTCCGCCCCTATGATATCGCCATCCTTCTCGGGTCAGGTTCCGGACGAGCGCAGCGATGTCCTTGTCGTTGCAGTACTTCATGACTGGCTCCCGGTTTCCGGGCGGCTTGCCCGCCCGGGTGAACTTGATGGTTACTTCTTGCCGCCGCCGGAGTTGCGAGCAGCCGCAGCCTGTGCGCGAGCGGCGAAACTGCCGGCAGGTGTCTTGCCGCCATGGCTGCGTGCGGTGGCGGATTGGATGCGAGCAGCGGCGGCCGGGGTCATGGCGCCGGCGGAGGGGGTAGAGCCGGATTTCTGAGTCATTGCTTCACCTTTCGAAAGAGTCATTGCCGGGACTGGCAACGGGGTGAAGCGTATGGAATCGGTCGCGCGGCGTCGTCCGCGTGGATGGTCAGAAAATCTGGAAAAATGCAGAACTCCGAAGCCGACTCCGTCCTATCTGGACGCAGAGATCATCTCGTGCTGCCGATACCAGTCCAGCGGCACGGTGTTTCTCTGCAAGGCTTCGAGCGTGAAGGTCGGTGCCAGGCACCCTTCCAGTATCGCAGCCACGATGTCGGGCGCGAGCAGCGTGAATCGCAACGCGTCGTTGACCGTGACCCGATGCAGTCCTTCGCGCTCGGCGATCTCGGCTGCGCTCGTTACTGTCCCGCCGTCGAGGAGCTTTTGCCAGTAGAACCCGCGGGCGAGCGCCTTGAGCAGCGTTGGATCGTGGTTGGGCGGGATGGCCGGCATGAGTGTGCCGATCTTGACTGGCGCATCGACGCCCGCCGGCGCGACAACTACCTTCTGGATCCCTCTCTTCTTGAACGTGAGGGGCACGAAGGTGGTGACCCGCACCTCGCCGGCCTCAAGCGGATGCCGGCGATCGAAGGGTTGCCCGGCAGGGACGAGCTTTTTCCGCGTCCGGTTCATTGCGCAGCCTCCACTTCCAACATCTCGCCGCCGATGGTGTTGGATGCGAGTTCACCGGCCAGTTCCTCCCAGCCGACCTCCCGCCACACGATGTCGATCCCGTCCGAGAGCAACACCACGCGCTGGATGAGGAGATTGATGAGCCGCACCTGTTCGGCAGGGAACAATGCTTTCCACACCTCTGCCAGCCGGCGCATGGCCAGCACCACGGTCGGCTCGGCGATCTCCGGGTACTGCACCCGCACCTGGTTCCAGACTGCCTGCACGGACTCGGGCGACTGCAGCGCCTGCAGCAGCAGATTCACCACCACCTCCTCGATCTGATCGGCCGGAATCAGCCCGGTGGCGCTGGTGCGATAGCCGTAGCGCTTGTCCGCCTTCGGGATGTAGTAGCGGTAGCGCTTGCCGGATTTCTTGGTTGTGAAGGTGATGTGGTGTCCGCGCGCGTTGAATTTTGACCCCCCGTGTGCACCGAATTCTGACCCCGGGGGTTTAGCCGTTCATCATTGATTGGCTGGAGTGAAGTGTAGTCGTATCGACCGAGGGGGAGGAAGCGGCGAAGGGCGTAGCCCGCAGCCGCTTCCTCCCCCTCGGGGCTCAGAATGGCGCGTCCGGCTCCGCGGTCACATCCAGGGACTCGACGGGCCGCGCCGCTCGGCTCACCTCGCGCGCCCGGACGCGCGCCTTGGCCGTCTGACTGCTTTGCTGGAAACGGAAGGATTCGTTGCCCGTTTCCACGATGTGGCAGTGGTGCGTGAGACGGTCGAGCAGCGCAGTGGTCATCTTCGCGTCGCCGAACACGGCGGGCCATTCGGCAAAGGTCAGGTTCGTCGTGATGATCACGCTGGTGCGCTCGTAGAGCTTGGAGATCAGGTGGAAGAGCAAGGCTCCCCCGGCCTGGCTGAAGGGTAGATAGCCCAGTTCGTCGAGGATCACGAGATCGACGTGCATCAGCGCGTGCGCGAGCCGCCCCTGTTTGCCTGCGGCCTTCTCCAGTTCCAGACTGTTGGCGAGCTCGACGGTGGAGAAGAAGCGTACCCGCTTGCCGTGCTCAGTGATCGCCTTGACGCCCAGTGCGGTCGCCAGATGAGTCTTGCCGGTCCCGGTGCCGCCGATGAACACGACGTTGGCGGCGGCATCGGTGAAGGCGGCGGTGGCGAGTTCATCGATCAACTTCGCATCGACTTTCGACTTGCCGAAGTCGAAGCCGGACAGATCGCGGTGCATGGGGAAACGCGCCGCCCCCATCTGATAGCGGATTGAACGCACATGCCGGTCGGTGACCTCGGCCTCGAGCAGACACTGAATGAGCCAGCCGGCGCTCTGGATGCCGACCCCGCCTTCCGCGAGCAATTCATCGTAACGCTGGGCCATGCCGTGCAGACGCAGCGATTTCAGTTCGGCGACAATCTCACGCATGATCGTTCTCCGCGTGCAGACGGTCATAGCGGCCGGCGTCGGCAAGCGGTGCCTCGGTCACCGCGAGTACCGTGTCGAGTGGTGTCGGTGGGGGCGCCTGGCGCAGGCGGGCGAGCACATTCTTGACGTGCTCCGCGCTGGGCGTGCCGGATTCGAGGATCAGTTCGACCGCCACCAGCACGTTCTCCAGGCCGTGTCGGGGGACGTGCGCCAGAATGTCGGCCATCAGCCGATCGCCGCCCGGGCGTTTGACGAGCAGCGCCCGCAGTCGCTGTAGCGGCGCCGGCAAGCCCTCGAAGGGCGCACCGTTACGCAAGGCACCCGGCTTGCGTTCGAGCAGCGGCAGGTAGTGCTGCCAGTCGTAGATGACCTGGCCGCGCTCGAAGCTGCGCGCATGGGTGGCGACCAGGCCGTCCTCGGCATGGATCTCGATCCGCTCGGGGTACAGCCGCAGGCTCACCTTCTGGTTGGCGAAGGCGCACGGGACCGAGTAGCGATTGCGCTCGTTCGTCACGAGACTGGTACTGGACACCGGCACGATCGCCTCCACGTAGCCATCGAAGCTCGGCACCATTGGCATCAAGGCATCGCGCTCAAGCGTGAGGGCGTCGGCGATGGTGAGGTGCTCGGCGTCCGGGTACGCCAGTTCCGACCACAGCGCCTGGCAGCGCACCTCGAGCCAGGCGTTCAGTTCGGTGAAGCTGCCGAAGCGCCGTTGCAGCGCCTCCTGCCACAGGCGCCGCCGGCTGTCCTGCACGTTCTTCTCGACGACCCCTTTCTCCCAGCCGCTGGCGACGTTGCAGAAGTCCGGATCGAACAGGTAGTGCGACGCCATCGCCGCGAACCGCGTATTGACGATGCGCCGCTTGCCCACGCCAACCTTATCGACGGCGGTCTTCATGTTGTCGTAGATGCCGCGTCGGGGAATGCCGCCGAACACCCGGAACGCACGCGTGTGCGCATCGAACAGCATCTCATGGCTCTGCGTCGGGTAGGCCGCGAGCATGAAGGCGCGGCTCGCACAGAGCTTCGTGTGCGCGAGCAGCACCTTGCGATGGAAGCCGCCGATCACCAGCGACTCCTCGCTCCAGTCAAACTGGAAGGCCTCGCCGAATTCGAATTTGAGCGGGATGAAGCTCGATTTCGCCGGCTTCCCACCGGCCTCGCGCCAGCGTCGCACGTACTCGCTCACCCGCGAGTAGCTGCCCGTGAAGCCCAACTCCTGCAACTGCCGAAACAGCACCAGCGCCGTGCGCCGCTCCCGCTTCGCCCGGCGGGCGTCCGCCTCGAGCCACTGAACGAGGCGCGTCTCGAAGGGCGCCAGCACCGTCTCCCGCGCCGTTCGCCGGTACTTCGGTTCGGCCCCTTCGCCCGCCCTCAGCCATTGCCGCACCGTGTTGCGCGACAGCCCCGTGCGCCGGCAGATCTCCTTGATCGACAGCCCGTCGCGAAAGTGCAACCGCCGAATCTTGCCCAGCATGTTCATGGTGATCATCTCCTCGAACCCTGCTCAAACATCGAGCAGGCAGGTTAATCACCGGGGTCAATTTTCAGCGCGCATAACCCGCGAAAGGGGGTCAATTTTCAATGCGTAGCAACATCCGCCCGCATCCGGGCCTGCACCGAGTGTCCCGATAGGAAGCGGGCGGGTCGGCCGCTGGCTGGCGCCCAGGTGAGCATAGCGACCATCTCGCGCAGGCGGCTGCGCAGCTGACGAAACCGCGCTGGGGCGGACGTCTCGTCCTGCTCAGTGAAAAAGCGCCGTGCGTCGTCGAGATTGGCGAGGAAGTTCGGCGCGGCCTCGACCTTGGCGCGTTGCGGCAGGGTCATTGGTCGGTGGAGTCGGCCAAGGCCTGCATCAGCTCCGCGGCCGACACCCGCTCACCTGAAAGCACCTGCCGCAGTCCTTCTTCTGCCTCCTGCAGCAGGACAAGCCCCGCGTGCTCCGCCTCGAGCGCATGGTAGTAGTCGAGCTTGCGGGCATCGACCAGCGCGACGAAGCTCGAACCGTTCTTCGTGAGAATTTTTTCGGCACCCGCGCCGACAACCTCTTCGGCGAGTTCTGTCAGGCGCGCGCGGGCCTCGCTAATCGGGACAATATCGCGGCTTCGCAAATTCATTACAGTATCCGTTAATGAATCCATCAACCCATTATAGTGCCCCGGCCCACAAAGCGGGAGCCGCGGTCGAGGATGCTGTCGCCCAGCAGGTGGTCGTTGAGTTCGTCGCGGAGGACGGCGGGACCTACACGCGGGCGTCGGTCCGCGCTCGAATCTTCTTCGACTCCACCGGGTAGAACGGTACCCGCGGCCGAGCGTCCCGTTGAGCTTCTTGAGGCACGGCGGCCGAACTTGGAGCGGCTGTTCGGTACTTTTCAAGCGACCCCTGCCGTTCCACTCAGCTTTGAAGCCGGCGGAGGGCGAAGCAAGCGCGCACTGTTCCAGTTCGACGATTCGCCTGATGCCCCCTGACGCGTCGAATTCGCGAGACAATTTCCGGAGATGAAGTGAGGGCCTGCAGTGGGGAGGGAGGCGCCAATGAGGACCGCAATCGGCAAAACTCGAGCTTCTGGTCGGATGTTCGGCCCGACCCCACTCCCGGCCCGGGACGAAGGAACTCAGTCTTATACGGGCAGTCTGCCGGTGTGCCCGGGCAACGTGGCCGTTGAGTTCACTCAGCGGGGGGGCGAACAAGAGCGGCTGCGGCAGGGGGCGAACGATAAGCTGTGCGCGGCGCTGAACCGCTTTCACGAGGAGCACGGTTCGTTTGCCGCCGAATATTCGAATCTATGAATCGGTCAGGCCCGTCACGGCGGGCACCATCCGGAGCACGTCCGCGGCGAGGCCCACCCGTCCTCTTCGCGGGGCACACGGTCGCGCGGTAATCGCTCCGCAGTAGCCGAAGTCATTCTGGGGTTGTTGGTCACGGTAGGGGTGCAGCACACTCGCGATGAGGGCGCTCCGCGGGCGCCCGGCGGGGGTAGAAGTTGCGCGCTCACCTTCGAGTTCGCCTGACCAGCAGTCCGCTTCTACTTCCGCAGTGCGAGGATGAAACTGTGACCAAGCCCCTCGACCTTCGGGTCAGGGGCGATTTGAGATAAGCTGTCTGGGTCGGGCGCCCCATAGCGGACCCGCGGTGGCGTCCCGTTCCCGCAGGGTGCTGCGCGGACAGCTTGGTGGGTGATTGCGACGTGATGGTCGGTCGGTCCTCATGCGGTCGGAGACCCCCTGGCGTGACTTCCGGGGGTGCGCTTTCATCTCGTCGAGAACAAAAACGGGGAAAAGCCACGTCGTTTCACGGAAATTTTTTTGGCCATGAATTGCTTTATTTCGTGCCGATTGGCCAGGTTATGGTTTTCGAGGTTCGGCTGCGTGGGTGGAAGTGACTCCTCAGTGCGTTTTCAGGCCCGTTGGTGGTCGCGAGTTCGGTAGTTCTTGGCCACTTTATGCTTTATTCCGTGCCAGTAAATGCTTAACGGCACAACTCGGTTGGTTTTTTTTCGTCCGTCCCCCGGTTGTAGCGCACTGATAGGATCGGGAAATAATGCCGGGCCAATCAGCTCCTCGGGGGTGAAGCGCGGGTTGCACTCGCGACCCGCTCACCGTATTGATTGGCTCGAGGCCGAAATGACCAACAACACTGCTACGAAGCGCAGTAGGTCATTTGATGTTTGAAGGGCCTTGACCGGGCAGCGGAGCCGGCAATAGTGATTGCAATGATTGCGGTCCGCGCCAAAATGCAAGCATTGCAATCGTCAGGGGAGCGCCATGGCGACCAATCTTGTTGTGCGCAACGTCGAGCCCGAGGTCGCGCAGGCCTTGAAGGAGGCGGCGGCTCGGCACGGGCGTAGTGCTGAAGCGGAGCATCGCGAAATTTTGCGGGTCGCCCTTTCGCGACCGGCTCGCCGAACCTTCAAGGACGTGCTTGCGAGCATGCCCGACGTGGGTACCGACGAAGACTTCAACTTTAGGCAGGGCTGATGTACCTGCTCGACACCAGCATCATCAGCGAGCTGCGCAAAGGCGGGCGGCAGATTGTCGGCGAACAGTTTGTCGAGACAAATCCCGCCGTGCAGTGCGATGGTTAGCCATGCCTTCAGGGTGGGGATGCCGCCCTTGTTGAGCCAGTGCGAGATGCCGCTCTTCGAGAAGCCGTAACGGCTCGCAAAGGTACTCGGCCGTCCGTCGGCCATCCGCTCGATGACCGTCTCGAGCAGCGGGACCAGTCCGGCGGAGGCAATCTTTGGAGAAAATCGGGAACAACGAACCGACGAAGCTGATTGCATGGCGTATCCGTTCGTAGTGCGACGCACTCGGCCGATGCGGTGATTAGCAGTCTCATTCTCCGCGCTGAACGCGGAGAATGACTTGCCTGTGCGGTGAATCGGGCGTTTAATCTCCGCATGAATTGCGGAGAAAAACTCTACATCTGGCAGGCCGGCGACTGGCCGGCCTGGCGCTATGACCTGGCGGCGCTGACTGGGCCGTTGACCGAGGTCAGCCGCGCCCAGGGCCTGTTGCTGGGCCGTCTGGCCGACGTGGGCATGGCGCTGCGCGATCAGGCCAGTCTTGCCGCGCTCACCGAGGACGTGGTCAAGACCAGCGAAATCGAGGGCGAGGTCCTCAACGTCGAATCGGTGCGCTCGTCCATCGCCCGGCGTCTGGGCGTGGACATCGGAGCGATCGCGCCGGTGGATCGACACGTCGAGGGCGTGGTCGATATGGTGCTCGATGCCACGTCCCACGCCCCCTCCCCACTGACCGCCGAGCGCCTATTCGGCTGGCATGCAGCGCTGTTCCCCACCGGCTACTCGGGCATGAACAAGCTCGCCGTGGGCCAGTGGCGCGATGATGCCGCCGGGCCGATGCAGGTGCTTTCCGGCCCGGTGGGGCGACGCAAGGTTCACTTCCAGGCACCGCCCGCCGATGTGCTGCCCGTCGAGACGGCACGCTTTCTGGCGTGGGCCAACGCGGACACCGGTGAGCCTGCGCTCATAAAGGCGGGGCTGGCGCATCTGTGGTTCGTCACGCTGCACCCCTTCGACGATGGCAACGGACGCATCGCCCGCGCCGTGGGTGATCTGTTCCTGGCCCGCGCCGACGGCAGTCCGCAACGCTTCTACAGCCTGTCGGCGCAGATCCAGCGCGAGCGCAAGGACTACTACGACGTGCTTGAGCGCACGCAGAAGGGTACGCTCGATGTCACCGGCTGGTTGTCATGGTTCCTCGACACGCTCGGGCGGGCCGTCACCAGCGCGCAGATCACACTGGATGCCGTGCTGGTCAAGGCGCGCTTCTGGCAACGCTGTGCGGGCACGCCGTTGAACGAGCGGCAGGTGGAACTGCTCAACCGCCTGCTCGACGGCTTCGAGGGCAAGCTCACCAGTAGCAAGTGGGCCTCCATCGCCAAGTGTTCGCCCGACACCGCGCTGCGCGACATCACGCAGTTGCTGGAACTGGGCGTGCTGAAGAAATCGCCCGGCGGCGGGCGCAGCACCGGCTACGAGCTGGCGGGCCAGTCACGCCCGGCAGGCCCAGGGCAGTGGCTCAGCCAAGACCTTCGTCGTGGTCGATGATGACCGGGTAGCGGGCTATTTCAGTTTAACCGTCGGCCAGATCGATACGCTCGACGCGCCGGAGCGCATCAGAAAAGGGATGGGGCAGTACTCGTTGTCGGTGGTGATCCTGGCGCGGCTGGCGGTTTCGGCGCAAGATCAGGGGCGAGGCGTAGGCTTCGGTCTGCTTACGCTGAACCATGAGCTGAAGGCGCTCCATGCCTCGTCGGCGCTCGTTGGGAACGTGTTCGGCTACTGATCGGAACGCAATACAGCACCGCTGATGGCCGCGCTCGCCTCTCGTGGCCACTGTCGGGAGTGGGGTAGGCGTGATGCATCTTCGATGCCGCGTCCATAGTGCGAACTGCACTTGTACTTAAAGCATGTTTGAAGCGTGCCGTGGCGGGCGGGGGCGACGGTGATCGAACTTATGCCGTGAGCAAAACCGTGGAGGCCACGCCCCGATGCAATTGATCCACCCGGCCGCAGCCCCGACGCAGGACAACGCGATGACAGCACCCCAGCCCAACAATCCGCTGCACGGCCTTACCCTCGAGCGGATCATGACCGAACTGGTGGCGCGCTTCGGCTGGGCGGCGCTCGGGCGGCGGATCGACATTCGCTGCGTCAACCACGAGCCGAGCCTCGCCTCGAGCCTCAAGTTCCTGCGCCGCACGCCGTGGGCGCGCGAACAGGTGGAGGCGCTGTATCTTGACACGCTGCGCGCCAGGCCGGCCGAGCGGCGGCAGGCAAGACCTGAACCACAAGGCGGACACCGATGCGCCCCCACGTGACCGTCTCGCCCGACGAAGTCGAGATCACCGCGATCCGCGCCCAGGGCGCCGGCGGACAAAACGTCAACAAGGTGTCGAACGCGGTGCATCTGCGCTTCGACATCGCCGCCTCGTCCCTGCCCGAGGAAATCCGTGCGCGGCTGCTGCAGCTCGGTGACCAGCGCATCAGCAAGGACGGCGTCGTGATCATCAAGGCGCAGAAGTTCCGCAGCCTGGAGAAGAACCGGGCCGAGGCGCTGCGGCGGCTGGAAGAACTGATCAACCGCGTGGCGGCACCGCCCAAGGCCCGCCGCGCCACGCGACCGACGCGCGCCTCCGTGACCCGGCGCCTGGAGGGCAAGGCGCGGCGCGCCTCGGTGAAAGCGGGACGGGGGAAGGTGGGCGAATAGGGCGTGGGGCCGGCCGATGGCACTGAGCTTGCCCCCGAAAAACGGGCGCAGGTGATGCAGCTTCCATTGGAAGACTTTCTCGATGCTGAACCTGCCGGGGGCATCATTCGAGCAGGAAGTTCGTCGCGGGTGCGGCGAGGCGTTCATGCGGCGCCTGCGCTTCGTCCTTGAGTAATACGCCGGACAACTGTCTGCTGCGCGCCTCGCCCATCAGCCAGTGCAACTTGTCGGCTGCGTGCTCGATGTCGAGTCCTTCGCGCCGGATGTTGGAGATGCAGTTGCGCTGCGCGTCGATCGTGTCGATGCGGGGCTGCCATGTGAGGTAGATGCCCATGCTGTCGGGGGAACTGAGGCCGGGCCGTTCGCCGATGAGGATGGCGACCATGCGGGCGTGCAGCGTCATGGCGATGTCGTCGCCGAGGGCGACGCGGGCCTGCTCGGCGATCACGAGCGGCGCGAGCGTCCAGGCGGAGGCGCTTAGGCGAGGCAAGAGGGCGTCGAGGAAGGGCAGGGCGTTCTGTTCGATGGCGAAGGCGGAAAGGCCGTCCGCGAGCACGATGGCGAGGTCGTAGGCCGCGTCGTCTGCGGCGCCGAGTGTCGCGAGCCTTGCGCGCGAGGCTTCGTCGAGGCGCCGCCCGAGATCGGGGCGCTGCAGGTAGGTGCGGCGATCGGGGGCGGCGCTGCGCACCGTGGCGACGGCACGTCCGCGTTGCACAAGACCCGCGCGCAGGTCCTCCGTTGCGAGGATGTGATGGACGGCGTCACGCGCGCGGGCGTGGGCGAGCTGGAATGCGAGTTGGGCCTGGGTCGGGATGCTGGTGCCGGCACGTCCGAGCGCGATGCGGGCCGGGGTGAAGCGGCGGAGCCTTCCCCAGGGGGAGGGGAGGATGGGCGCGTCGGCGGGTTCGTCCATCACGGCATCCTCAGTCGAGCTGCGCCAGCGCATGGCGGAAGGGAGCGGGGAGGTCTTTCGCGAGCGCGAGTGCTTCGCCCGGTGCGAAGATGCCGATGTCGCGCAGCCAGGCTTCGAACTCGGGTGCAGGGCGCAGGCCGAGGAGCTGGCGGACGTACAGGGCGTCGTGGAAGGACGTGGTCTGGTAGTTGAGCATGACGTCGTCCGAGCCGGGCACGCCCATCACGTAATTGACGCCGGCGGCCGCGAGGAGCGTCAGGAGCGCGTCCATGTCGTCCTGGTCGGCATCGGCATGGTTCGTGTAGCAGACGTCGCAGCCCATCGGCACGCCCAGCAGCTTGCCGCAGAAGTGGTCTTCGAGGCCGGCGCGGGTGATCTGCTTGCCGTCGTACAGGTATTCCGGTCCGATGAAGCCGACGACGGTGTTCACCAGCAGCGGTTCGAACCTGCGTGCGACGGCGTAGGCCCGCGCCTCGCAGGTCTGCTGGTCAACGCCGTGATGGGCGTTGGCCGACAGGGCACTGCCCTGGCCGGTTTCGAAGTACATCACCTTGTCGCCGACGGTGCCGCGCCGCAGCGACAGCGCGGCGTCGCGTCCTTCGGCGAGCAGGGCGAGGTTGACGCCGAAGCCCGCGTTCGCGGACTCGGTGCCCGCGATGGACTGGAATACGAGGTCGACCGGCGCGCCGCGGCGGATCGCCTCGATGGTGGTGGTGACGTGGGTGAGGACGCAGGCCTGGGTGGGGATGCGGTACTTGGCGATGATGGCATCGAGCATGTGGAGCAGCGTCGTCACCGTCTGCACGTTGTCGCTGGCAGGATTCACGCCGATGACGGCGTCGCCGCAGCCGTACATCAGGCCGTCGACGATGCTGGCGGCCACGCCGGCGGGGTCGTCAGTCGGGTGGTTGGGCTGCAGGCGGGTGGCCATGCGGCCGGCGAGGCCGATGGTGTTGCGGAAGGCGGTGACGACGCGGCATTTCTTCGCGACGAGGATCAGGTCCTGCACACGCATGATCTTGCTGACGGAGGCCGCCATCTCGGGCGTGAGTCCCGGCGCGAGTGCCGCGAGCGTGGCCTCGTCGGCCGTTTCGGAGAGCAGCCAGTTGCGGAAGTCCCCGACGGTGAGGTGGCTGACGGGCGCGAAGGCGGCCTTGTCGTGCCCGTCGATGATGAGGCGGGTGACTTCGTCCGCCTCGTAGGGGATCGGCACTTCGCTGAGGAAGGTTGTCAGCGGCAGTTCGGCGAGCGCCATCTGCGCGGCGATGCGCTCCTCGTCGCTGCCTGCCGCGATGCCGGCGAGCTGGTCGCCCGAGCGCGCCGGCGTGGCCTTGGCAAGCAGGCTCTTCAGGTCGGCGAACCGGTGGCTCGTTCCATCCACGGTGTGCGCATAAGGCATGGTGTCCGGTTCCGGGGGCTGGGGCGGGATAGTCGTCGTGCGCGCCTCCGGGGCCGGCATCGGTGGCCTTGGCGCGGGAACGGCATGTATGGATTGTAGTCAATGCCCGGTCCCGGTCCGGGGCGCGCACGGGCCAGCGGCTCGGAAAGCGCTCCCCGATCGAGCCGAGGCGCCCGTACGGTCGAGCGAGGGGCGGTCGCCGAGCGTTGGGCGCATAATTATTATTTGTTCCCGACGAAGGAGACGCGCATGGAGCACGTGCTGGGCGTGATTTTGCTCTTCGGCATCATCGCCTGGGCCTGTGTCCGGGCGATGCGCGGACCGCGCTCGAAGCCGTAGCCGTGTGATCGTGCCAGCTGGTGGGCGCTGGTCGCAGCAGGTCACCGAAACCAGCCGCGCGCTGGATCTCGAGCCAGGGGTCTTTGCGCTCGAGGATCCGCGGGAAATCGCGTTGTCGTTGCAGCGGTCCGCCGAGGCGAGCGTGAGGCGGAAGACCGACCCCTTCCGCTCGGCGATGTCGATGCTGAACTTCTACATCAACCGCGCGGGCAGGAATCTCTCGCCGGAGCGCCGCGCCTGCCTGGAGGCGGCGAAGCACGAGCTGCGTCGCCTGTACGGCCGGACGAGCTCGCACGAGGACGGCTGAACCGGCGCCTCAGGGCGTTTCCGCGCTGCCGGCGCGGGCATCGACGTCCTCGGCGACGTAACGGCGCATCTGCGGGGCTTCGGGCCCGACATGGAAGGCGAGGCGGCGCTCGCGCAGGCCGAGATCGGCGGCGGTGAAGCGTTCTAGGCGCCGCTGGTGCTCGACCCAGTTCTCGTCGAGGAAATACTCGATGTAGCGCTCGGGGCGCGTCGTGTCGCGGAACAGGCCCCAGGACTGCGCCCCCTGGCGCAGCCGGGCGCGGCGGGTTTCCTGCATCACGGCACTGAATTCGGCCGCCCGCGCAGGGTCGATCAGGTACTCGACGGTCACCATCACGGGCCCCTCACCGGGCTGGATCTCGATTGCCGGCGGGGGGACGCGCGTGACCGGCTTGGCGGGCGTGAGGTCCTCGTCGTGGGCGCCGATCGTGACGTGGCGGCGTGTCAGCAGCAGAACGGCCGGGCCGACGACCGAGGCGACGAGGATGCTGACCGTGACCGACGTCAGGTTCGCGACGTAGCCCCACAGGGCGGCACCGGCCGCGCTGCCGCCCATCAGCGCCATCTGGTAGATCGACATGCCGCGTGCGCGCACCCAGTTCGGCAGCCCCATCTGCGCCGCCACGGTGAGCGAATTCGCCGTGGCGATCCACGCCATGCCGGCGACGAACATCGCCGGGACCGCGACCCACAGGGTCGGCACGAGCACGACGATGACCGCGCAGGCGGCATGCGCGAGCGTGCCCCAGCGCACGAAGGCTTCGCGCTCCAGCCGCTGCCGCAGGCGCGCGAGATTCAGCGCCGCGAAGATCGCGCCGCAGCCCATTGCCGCGAGCAGCGTGGTGTAGGTGCCGGCGCCGCCGCCATGAACGTCGCGGGCGACGAGCGGCAACAGCGCGGTGAGCGACGTGGATTGCAGGAAGAACAGGAAGATGCGGGCAAGCACCGCGCGCATCGGTGGCGACTGCACGACGTGCTGCAGGCCGAGGCGCATCGCGGCGAGGAAACGCTCGCCGGGCAGCGAGCTGGTTTTCGGTTCGGGGCGCCAACGCAGGATCAGCACGAACGCGAAGATCGCGAGGACCGCGTTGAGCAGGAAGACCCACGGGCTGCCGGCGCCGGCGAGCAGGGCGCCGGCGACGATCGGCCCGATCACGCGCGACATGTTCATCGCGACGCCGTTGAGCGCGAGCGCGGCGGGCAGGTCGTGGCGCGGCACCACATCCGGGATGATTGCGGCGAACACCGGCCAGCGCAGGGCGAGACCGATGCCGTTGGCGAAGGTGAGCGCGAGCAGCAGTTCGGCGGTCAGCAGGCCCGAGAAGGCGAGCCCGCTCAGCAGCACGGCGACCGTTGCGACCCACAGTTGCGTCGCGGCGAAGTATTTGCGCCGGTCGACGATGTCCGCGAGCGCGCCGCTCGGCAGGCCGAGCACGAACACAGGAAGGGTCGAGGCTGTCTGCACCATGGCGACCATGAAGGCGCTGCTGGTCAGCGAGGTCATGAGCCAGGCCGAGGCGACGTCGTTCATCCACATCGTGATGTTCGCGGCGAGCCAGGCGAGCCACAGCATGCGGAACATGGGTTGGCGCAGCGGCGCGAGGGCGGATGGACTGACGTCGGCTTCGTTGGGCAAGGCGATCTCTCCGGTGGCGTGTGGCCGCGGCGCCCGGGTGTGGGTCTTGTCGTGTTGTCCCGGCCGCGATGAGTATAGCGAGCCCCGCGGTTGCGCCGATCGCATATGCGGGTGGGGCCGCGTCAAGCGCACATGATAATCTCGCAGGTTTGCGGCCATCGCCCGAGAAATCCCGATAAGGAGTATCCATGCTGAAGCTGAAGAACGTCGCAGTCTCTCTCGCGCTGTGCGGCGCATTCGCCGCTCATGCCGAACCGGTCAAGGTCGGCGTCGCACTCGATATTTCGGGCCCCTTCGCGACGATCGGCGCGGAGACGCGCGACGGTCTGAACCTCGCCGTGGAGCGCCTGGGCAGCAAGCTGGGTGGGCAAGCGGCGGAATTCATCCAGCAGGACTTCGCGGGCAATCCGGAGCAGGCGACCCAGCTCGTCAACCGCTTCCTGCAGCGCGACAAGATCGACTTCTTCACCGGCCCGGTGGCCTCGAACTCGGCGCTGGCGGTGGGGCCGGCCCTGTTTGCGGCGAAGGTGCCCTTCCTGTCGAGCAATCCGGGGCCCAGCCTGTTCGCCGGCAAGCAGTGCAGCCCGTACTTCTTCGGCGTGTCGTACCAGAACGACACCTATGACGAGGCTGCCGGCAAGGTCGCCAACGAGAAGGGCTTCAAGAACATGGTCCTGATCGCGCCGAACTATCCGGCGGGCAAGGACCACATCGGCGGCTTCAAGCGTCTGTACAAGGGCACGGTGAAGGAGGAGATCTACACCAAGGTCGGCCAGATCGACTACGCGGCCGAGATCGCCCAGATCCGCGCGGCGAAGCCCGACGCGGTGTTCGTGTTCCTGCCCGCCGCGATGGGGATCAACTTCCTGAAGCAGTACGTGGGCAGCGGGCTGAAGGACATTCCGCTGATCTCGCCGGGATTCACCGCCGACCAGGACGTCATCGACGCGGTCGGCGAACCGACGCTGGGCATGCTCAACACCGCGCACTGGGCGCACGACCTCAAGGTGCCGGCCAACGTCGAGTTCGTCGAGGCCTTCCGCAAGAAGTACAACGGCCGCTACCCGACCGTGTACGCGGCCCAGGCCTACGACGTGGTGATGGCGATGGACGCCGCGGTGCGCGAGGTCGGCGGCAAGGTGGACAATCGCGAGGCGGTCGTCGCGGCGCTGAAGAAGGCGAACTTCAAGTCGGTGCGGGGCGAGTTCAAGTACGGCGCGAACAACTTCCCGGTGCAGAACTACTACCTGCGCGTGGTCGACAAGGATGCGAGCGGCAAGCTGACCAACAAGCTCGTCGGCACGGTGATGGAGAAGCATCAGGACGCGTACGTGGGGGATTGCAGGCAGTAAGGGGCTGGTCCCGTCGCCCGGTCTCGCCCGGGTTGCAACGAAGATGTGATCGGTGCGGGCGGGTGTCCCTCCCCCTTCAAGGGGGAGGACAGGTGGGGGATGGGTGGACTCCGCAGCGTCTGCAAGAAACCCATCCCCATCCTGACCTTCCCCTTGAAGGGGAAGGAACCTGCTAATCGGCTTCTCCGATGCACACGCGGGAACTCCTCCAGGCCTGAATCCGCACGCGCACAATAGGCTCCTTCAGAAGCGCACCATTACACCAAGATCTTTGCACCGTCCCCTTGAAGGGGGAGGAACACAGGCATCGGTCGAATATCCCCGCAGTCCCCATGGATCCAATCTTCATCTTCGAGCAGCTCCTCAACGGCGTCGGCTACGGCCTGATGCTGTTCCTGCTCGCTGCCGGCCTCACGCTCGTGTTCGGCATCATGGACACGATGAACCTCGCGCACGGCTCGCTGTACATGGCCGGTGCCTACATCGCGGCGCGCGTGCATGAGGCGGGTGGCAGCTTCGTCGGCGCGGTGCTGGTCGCGGTCGCGGCGACGGTGCTGGTCGCCTTCCTGCTCGAACTGCTGATCGTCCGCAAGCTCTATGCGCGCGACCACCTTGCGCAGGTGATCGCGACCTTCGGTGTGATCCTGATCGCCGATGACGCGGTGAAGGCCGTCTGGGGGCCTTCGCCGCTGATGGCGACGACCCCGGCCGCGCTTGCCGGGCCGGTGCAGCTGCTGCCCGAGCTGCCGTACCCCGCCTACCGGCTGGTGCTGCTGGCGGTGGGCTTGCTGGTCGCGGTGGGGCTGTACGTGCTCGTCAATCACACCCGTGTGGGCATGCTGGTGCGCGCGGGCGCATCGAATCGCCGGATGGCGGAATTCATGGGTGTGCGCGTCGGGCGCGTGTTCTCCTTCGTGTTCGCGCTCGGTGCGGCGCTTGCGGCGCTTGCAGGTGCCTTGATGGGGCCGATCTCGGCAGTGCAGATCGGCATGGGCGAGGCGATCCTGATCCCGGCGCTGGTGGTGATCGTCATCGGCGGCATCGGCTCGGTGCGTGGGGCTTTCGTCGCGGCGCTGCTGGTGGGGCTGGTCGATACCGCGGGGCGCGCCTTCCTGCCGCCGCTGCTGCGCTCGGTGCTGCCGCCTGCGCTCGCCGCCGACCTCGGCCCGGCCTTCGCGGGGATCGCGATGTACGTGCTGATGGCGGCGGTGCTGATCCTGAAGCCGGCCGGGCTATTCCCGGCGCGGGCGTGAGGGGGCGCGATGAGTGATGGCGTGATGTCTCGCACGCTGCCGGCGTCGGCGGCGGCACGCTGGCTGCCGTGGGCGCTGCTCGGGTTGCTGGCCCTCCTGCCGGTCGTCGGCGCGGAAATCGGCCTCGATTACTATGTCGGTTTCGTGCGCCGCATGCTGATCGTGATGATCGCGGCGACCGGCCTCAACTTCATCCTCGGCTACGGCGGCATGGCGGCGCTGGGGCATGCGGGTTTCATCGGCGTCGGCGCCTATACGGTCGTCGCGCTGGTCGATGCGGGCGCGAGTTCGGCGTGGTCGGCGTGGGGCGCCGCGGTGCTGGTGTCGGGGGCGTTCGCGGCGCTGATCGGGGCGGTGACCCTGCGCACGCGCGGGGTGTATTTCCTGATGATCACGCTCGCCTTCGCGCAGATGCTGTACTACCTCGCGGTGTCGCTGTCGGCATACGGCGGCGACGATGGCTACGGGCTGTATTCGCCGCTGGAGCTGGGCTTCGGCCGCACGACGGGCGACGCGGCGGTGTTCTTCTGGGTCGTGCTCGCGCTGGCCGCGCTGGTGTTCGCGTTTGCGAGCCGCGCCGCGGTGTCGCGCTTCGGCCACGCGCTGATGGGAATCCGCGACAACGAGACGCGCATGGAGGCGATGGGCTTTCCGGTCTATCGCCTCAAGCTCGTCGCCTTCACCGGCGCGGGCGCGCTCGCCGGGCTCGCCGGGGCGCTGCTCGCGAGCCACAACAACTTCGTCAGTCCCGCGACGATGCACTGGACCGAGTCCGCGACGCTGCTCGTGATGGTGGTGCTCGGCGGGCTCGGGCGGCGCTGGGGCGCGGTGCTGGGCGTCGCGGTGTGGCTGGCGCTGTCGGAGGTGCTGAAGCTGTACACGGAATACTGGCACTGGCCGCTGGGCCTGATGCTGATCGCGGTGGTGTTCGTCGCGCCGCGCGGGCTCGCGGGGCTGTTCGAGCGGAGGAAGGCATGACCCTCTTCGTCGCACAGGATCTCGTGAAACGCTTCGGCGGGCTGCTCGCGACCGACCACGTGAGCTTCGCCGTCGAGCACGGCGAAGTGCATGCGCTGATCGGGCCGAATGGGGCGGGGAAGTCGACGCTGGTGAATCTCGTCTCCGGACTGCTGCCGGCCGACGGCGGGCGCATTGTGCTCGACGGCATCGATCTGACCGCGATGAGCGCTCATGAGCGCGTGCGGCATGGCCTGTCGCGCTGCTTCCAGATCACCAGCGTGTTCCGCGGCGATTCCGTGCTCGATAACCTCCTGCTGGCCGCGCAGGCGCACGCAGGGTCGAGCTTCCGCTGCTTCGGGCGGCGCTCGGGGGAAGCGGCGCTAGGCGAACGGGCGCTGGAACTTGCGCACAAGGTCGGGCTGGAAGGCATGCTCGATCGAGAGGCCGGCACCTTGCCGCACGGCGTGCAGCGCAAGCTCGACGTTGCGCTGGCGCTCGCGGCGCGGCCGAAGCTGCTGCTGCTCGACGAACCGATGGCGGGCATGGGGCCGGAGGATTCGCAGCAGATGGTCGAACTGATCGCGCGCCTGCGGTCGGATGCGGCGATCCTGCTGATCGAGCATGACATGGACGCGGTGTTCCAGCTCGCCGACCGCATCTCGGTGCTGGACTACGGCAAGGTGCTCGCGTCCGGTGACACGACCTACATCCGCGAGCATCCGGAGGTGCAGGCGGTGTATCTGGGCACGGAGGAGGCGCGATGAGCGTGCCCGCCCGGCCGCCCGAAGGGCACGCTCTTCCTCCCGCGGGGAGGATGTCGCGTAGCGACAGGAGGGTAGTCCAGTGAGCCGCGACGTGCTGCTGAGCTGCCTCGGCCTGGAGGCCGGCTACGGCGCGAGCCAGGTGCTGTTCGGGCTCAACTTCGACATCCGCGCAGGCGAGGTCGTGACCCTGCTCGGGCGCAACGGCATGGGCAAGAGCACGACGATCCGCGCCGTGATCGGCGGGCTGCGCGCGCGCCGGGGCGAGATCCGCTTCGATGGTCGGGCGATCCAGGGCCTGTCCGCGGACGCGATCGCGCGCCTGGGCGTTGCGATCGTGCCCGAAGGTCGGCAGTGCTTTCCGAACCTGAGCGTGCGCGAGCACCTCGTCGCCTTCGCCGACAACCGCAGCGGCGTGCGCGAGCCGTGGACGCTGGAGCGGCTGTACGCGCTGTTTCCGCGCCTGAAGGAGCGCGCCGGCCACCTCGGCAACCAGCTCTCCGGCGGCGAGCAACAGATGTTGGCGATCGCGCGGGCGCTGTCGACGAACCCGCGCCTGCTGATCCTCGACGAGGCGACCGAAGGCCTCGCGCCGGTGATCCGCGAGGAGATCTGGCGCTGCCTCGACCGCCTGAAGGCGGAGGGGCAGACGACGCTGGTCGTGGACAAGTACGTCGAGCGGCTGGTGAGGCTCGCGGATCGTCACATCATCCTCGAACGCGGGCGGGTCGCGTGGACGGGGACGTCGGCGGAGCTGGATGCCGACCGGGGCGTGTGGCACCGGTATCTGGGAGTCTGATCGGCGCCCAACGAGAAGGCCGCGTTTGGTAAGCGCGCCGCCAGTCGAAGGGCCAGAAGCCGCCCGAACGCCGCGTGGCGGGATACGCTGCGCTGCTCCCGCCCTACGAGGGGCGCCGCATTTCGATACGCCCGTCGCAGGCACGGAAAGTAGGGCGGGAGGAGCCGCAGGCGGATCCCGCCGTGCGGCACCCGGGCAACCTCCACCCCTGGATTTGCGGGATGCGCTTCGCTCCTCCCGCCCTACGGTCCGGGGCTATCCGGCCAAGGCCGCCGCGTGATGCCGCAGGTGGTCCTCGATGAAGCTCGCGATGAAGTAATAGCTGTGGTCGTAGCCCGGCTGCGTGCGCAGCGTCAGGGGGTGGCCGGCGGCGCGGGCGGCGGCTTCGAGCGCTTCGGGCTTGAGCTGGGTCGCGAGGAAGTCGTCGCGGTCGCCCTGGTCGACGAGCAGGGGCAGGCGCTCCTTGGCGTCGGCGATCAGCACGCTCGCGTCCCATTCGCGCCAGCGCGCGCGCTCCTCGCCGAGATAGCGCGAGAAGGCCTTTTCGCCCCAGGGGCAGTTCATCGGGTTCGTGATCGGCGCGAAGGCGGACACCGAGCGGTAGCGGCCGGGATTGCGCAGCGCGCACACGAGCGCGCCGTGCCCGCCCATCGAGTGGCCGCTGATGCCGCGCGCGTCGGACACCGGGAAGCTGGCTTCGACGAGCGCCGGCAGCTCTTCGACGACGTAGTCGTGCATGCGGTAGTGGCGCGACCACGGGGCTTCCGTCGCGTTGAGGTAGAAACCTGCGCCGAGGCCGAAGTCCCACGCGCCGTCGGGGTCGCCCGGCACGTCGGCGCCGCGCGGGCTGGTGTCGGGCGCGACGATGACGAGGCCGAGCTCCGCGGCGACGCGCTGGGCGCCGGCCTTCTGCATAAAGTTCTCGTCGGTGCAGGTTAGGCCCGAGAGCCAGTACAGCACCGGCAGCGCACCACCCTGTTCGGCCTGCGGCGGCAGGTAGACCGCGAACGTCATGTCGCAGGCCAGCGTGCGCGAACGGTGGCGGTAGCGCTTGAGCCAGCCGCCGAAGCTCTTCTGGCAGGAGAGGTTTTCGAGGGTCATGGACGTGCCCTGCGCCGCGTCAGAAATGGATCACCGTGCGGATGCTCTTGCCCTCGTGCATCAGGTCGAAGGCTTCGTTGATCCGGTCGAGCGGCATGGTGTGCGTGATGAAGGTGTCGAGCGGGATTTCGCCCTTCTGCGCCTTCTGCACGTAGCTCGGCAGTTCCGTGCGGCCGCGCACGCCACCGAAGGCGCTGCCGCGCCACACGCGGCCGGTGACGAGCTGGAAGGGGCGGGTGCTGATTTCCTGGCCCGCGCCGGCCACGCCGATGATCGTCGATTCGCCCCAGCCCTTGTGGCAGCACTCGAGCGCCGCGCGCATCAGCTTGACGTTGCCGACGCACTCGAAGGAGTAGTCCACGCCGCCGTCGGTCATCGCGACGATCACGTCCTGGATGGGCTTGTCGTGCTCGGTCGGATTGACGAAGTCGGTCGCGCCGAGCTGCTTCGCAATCTCGAATTTGTCCGGGTTGATGTCGACGCCGATGATGCGCGAGGCCTTGGCCATCTTCGCGCCGATTATCGCAGCGAGGCCGATGCCGCCCAGGCCGAAGATCGCGACGGTCGCGCCTTCCTCGACCTTCGCGGTGTTGAGCACCGCGCCGATGCCGGTGGTGACGCCGCAGCCGAGCAGGCACACCTTCTCGAGCGGGGCATCCTTGGGGATCTTCGCCAGCGAGATCTCGGGCACGACCGTATATTCGGAGAAGGTCGAGGTGCCCATGTAGTGGTAGATCGGCTGGCCCTGGTAGGAGAAGCGCGTCGTGCAGTCGGGCATCAGGCCCTTGCCCTGGGTGGCGCGCACGGCCTGGCACAGGTTGGTCTTGCCCGACTTGCAGAACTTGCACTCGCGGCATTCGGCCGTGTACAGCGGGATCACGTGGTCGCCGACTTCCAGCGAAGTCACGCCTTCGCCGACCGCCTCGACGATGCCGCCGCCTTCATGCCCGAGGATCGCCGGGAAGATGCCTTCCGGGTCGTCGCCGGAGAGGGTGAAGGCGTCGGTGTGGCACACGCCGCTTGCGACGATGCGTACCAGCACCTCGCCCTTCTTCGGCGGTTCGACATCCACTTCGACGATCTGCAGGGGCTGCTTGGGGCCGAAGGCGACGGCGGCGCGCGACTTGATGGTCATGGCGAGGACTCTCTCTGTCAGGGTCAGGGGAATGCGGGGAGTCTAATTGATGCTTCAGGTCTGATAATCGAATTCTAGGCAATATACTGTTGCTTGTGAGCAATAATCCGGCAACACGATGCCGTTCGGGCTGAGTCCTTCGGCTGCGCTCAGGAGGCCTGTCGAAGCCCGGCTGAACCCGGCCCTTCGACAAGCTCAGGGCGAACGGCATCGGCTGTTTCGTCGTCTCGTTGTGCCGCGCCACTGCCGGGCTTACTAAACAGGAGAGTATCGAGGGTGAACCGTTGGGAAGGGCTGGACGAATTCCTCGCCGTGGCGGAGCACGCCAGCTTCTACCGTGCGGCGGAGCAGCTGCGCGTGTCGCCGTCGCACGTGAGCCGGCAGGTCGCGCGCCTGGAGGACCGGCTGCAGGCGCGGCTCTTCTACCGCACGACGCGGCGCGTGTCGCTCACCGAGGCGGGGCAGGTCTTCCTCGCGCGCTGCCAGCGCCTCGTCGAGGAGCGCGACGAGGCCTTCCTCGCGATCAGCGACCTGCAGAGCGCGCCGGCGGGCCTGCTGCGCATGAGCGCGGCGGTGGCCTATGGCGAGCGCTTCATCGTGCCGCTGGTGAATGAGTTCATGGCGCAGCATCCGCAGCTGAAGGTCGAGATCGAGCTGACGAATCGCAACGTCGACCTCGTGCATGAGGGCTTCGACCTCGCGATCCGGCTCGGGCGCCTGAGCGATTCCAGCCTCGTCGCGACGCGCATCGCGCCGCGCACGATGTACCTGTGCGCGGCGCCGTCCTACCTCGAACGCTATGGGCGGCCGCATACGCTGTCGGAGCTCGGGCGCCACAACTGCCTGCTCGGCACGAGCGACACGTGGATGTTCCAGCTCGACGGGCGCGAGTATCCGTTCAGGCCCAGCGGAAACTGGCGCTGCAACAGCGGTTACGCGGTGCTGGATGCGGCCTTGCGCGGTTTCGGTCTGTGCCAGCTGCCCGACTACTACGTGCTGGGGCCGTTCCAGCGCGGCGCACTGGTGCCGCTGCTGGACGCGAACCGGCCACCGAATACCGCCGTGTGGGCGGTGTCGCCGCAGCGCCGCCATCCGCTGCCGAAGGTGCGGCTGCTGGTCGAGGCGCTGAAGGGTGGGCTGGCGAAGTGCCCGGAGTATGCGGGTGTGCTCGCCTGATCAGAGTGTCGCATCCGGCTCGCCGCAGCGCTCGAGGATATCCCGACGGGCGGCATCGCGCAGCGCCAGCGCGGCGTTCCAGTCCTTGCCCTGCGGCAGGAGGGGGCGGCCGATCGTTACGCTGACGGAGCCGCGGCGCGGCCGCCAGGTCTCGTCGGGGAGCACCGCGCGCGTGCCGCGGATCGTGACCGGCACCACCGGCAGATCGGCCTCGCACGCGGCGAGGAAGGCGCCGAGGCGGAACTCCTGCAGGCCGGGTCTGCGTACGAACGTGCCTTCGGGGAAGTAGAACAGCGCCGAACCCAGCCGTGCGCGTTCGGCGAGCCGCCTGGCGGCGTCCGCGCTGTCCTGCACGGCGAAGCGTTCGATGAATTCGGTGCCCAGTCCCTGCAGAAAGCGGCGGGCGATGGCGTTGTCGAGCAGTTCGCGCTTGGCGACGAAGACGAAGGGGCGGGGCAGCGCAGCGGCGGCGATCAGGCCGTCAAGGTAGCTCGCGTGGTTCGCGACGACGATGCAGGGCGCGGACGCGGGCAGGTTTTCCCGTCCGCTGACGTCGATGCGGATGCCGATCAGGGTCGCGAGCAGCCGGGCGGCGTGGCGTCCGATCTGCCAGCCGAGCGCCGGGCGGTTCAGCGTCGCCACCGCAATCCATGTCGGCACCGCGAGCAGCACGAGTGCGGTCCATGCCCAGACCGCCCACAGCGTGGCGAGGGCACGGCGCAGCCCCTGCACGGCCTTACGCGTCGCGGCGGTCACGGCGAGGTGCAGCACCTGTACCCGGACGCTGTGCTGGCGGCCGAGCACGCCGCTCTGGTACAGCTCGCGCGTCGCGGCACGCCGGATCTTGCCGCTGGAGGTCTTCAGCACGCTGTGCGGCGGCGCGAGCACGACCTCGTCGAGCGGGACGCCCAGCAGGTCCACGGCGAGATTGCCGACATCGTGTTCGAGCCGGCGGCGTTCGGCATCGTCGGTCGTCCGTGTCTCGACGACTGCGACGAGGCGTTCACTTGCCGTCGCGGGATTGGCGACCCCGAACACGGCGACGCAGCCGCGGCGCACGCCGGCCATTTCGCCGATCGCGTCTTCCAGCTCGTAGGGGTAGAGGTTGCGTCCGCCACGGATGATCATGTCCTTGACACGACCGGTCACGAAGAGCTCGCCCTCGGCAAGGTAGCCGAGGTCGCCGGTGTCGAGCCACTTGCCGTGAATCAGCTTGCGTGTCTCTTCCGGATTGTTCAGGTAGCCGGCGGTCGCGGACGGGCCGCGGAATTCGATGCGGCCGACGCGGCGGTCGGGGAGTTCGTCGCCGTTCGGGCCGACGATGCGCAGCTCGTGGTCGGGCAGCGGGCGACCGCAGCCGACGAAACGGATCGCGCTCGCGTCCTCGGCGGCGGCGTGGCGCGCCTCGGTACGGAAGAAGGCTTCGCGCACGACGCGGTCGATGCGCGGACCGCGTCCGGGCGGCGGCACGGCGAGGCCGACCGCGTTCTCCGCGAGGCCGTAGGCGGGGGTCATGGTTTCGCGATGCAGGCCCCAGGGGGCGAGGCGTGCGGCGAAGTGTTCCAGCGTGTCCGGATTCACCGGCTCGGCGCCGTTCGCGGCGATGCGCCAGCGCGAGAGGTCCAGCCCGGCCAGTTCCTGTTCCTCGACGTGCTTGAGGACCAGTTCGTAGGCGAAGTTCGGCGCAGCCGAGAGCGTGCCGCGGTAGCGGTGCAGGGCGCGCAGCCAGCGCACGGGCCGCGACAGGAAGTCCAGCGGCGACATCAGCACGAGGGGGCAGCCGTTGTACAGGCTGCCGAGCCACGCGGCGATCAGGCCCATGTCGTGATAGAGGGGCAGCCAGCTCACCGTGACGTCCGCCGCGGTGATGGCGACGCTGCGGCTCCACGCGCGGATGTTGGCGAGCACGTTCGCGTGCGTGAGCATCACGCCCTTGGGGTTGCCGGTGCTGCCGGACGTGTATTGCAGCAGCGCGAGCTCGTCCGGCCGTGGTGTGGCGATCGTGGGCGCGGCTGTGCTTGCGGCGAGCTCGCGCGCGGTGACACTGTGACGCAGGCTTCCCGACGGCGTGGAGATCAGTCGGGCGACCGGCTGCACCTGTTCGTCGGTGATCAGCACCGGCGCGTGGCAGCTTTCGAGGATGCCGGACTGGCGGCGCAGGTGGTCCTCGAGCTGCGAGGGGCGCGTGGGCGGGTACATCGGCACCGGTACGCCGCCCGCGAGCAGCGCGCCGAAGAAGCTGGTGAAGAATTCGAGCGAGGTCGGCAGCATGATCGCCACAGCGTCGCCCGCCGCGAGCCCGCGCTGCCGCAGGCCCGCGGCGATGCGCTGCGCGCCTTGCAGCAGCTCGCGGTGCGTGAGGGTGCCGACCTCGGCGTCGTCGTGCAGCAGGCGGATGTGCACGTGTTCCGGCGAACGTTCGGCGTGCCACAGCAGGACGTCGACGAGCGTGGATGCGCCGGCAGGCGCCTCGATGTGTTCGGTGTCCGCCGTGTCCGCCGTGTCGGCGAGCTCGGGCGCGGACGAGCTCGCCTCCGGTCGCGCGGCGCGCAGCGCGGCGAAGAGCTGGCGCGGGGTTTCCGCCGCGGCGAGCGTGCCTTCGGGCAGGCGCGTGTGCGCGGCGCGCTCGATGCGCGCGAGCAGCTCGACCCGCGCAAGGCTGTCGAGCCCGAGGTCGCGTTCGAGGTGGCTGTCGAGTCCGGCTTCCGGTGGATTGCCGGGGCGCAGCTCGCCGACGAGCGTGCGCACGATGCCGAGCACCTCGGCCGCGTCGATTGCCGGACGGCTTGGATTCATGATGAGGTTCCGACCGCGAGGCCCGCCGCGGCGCGTACGGGTCGGGTCATTCCCCCTTTTTAGCTCCTGGTGGCGATGCCTGCCGTGACCGCGTCGCTCGCGGGCAGGGCCCGCACGGTACGGCAGTCGGTTGCGCGGATCTGCTGCAGCATGTAGTCGGCGGTCAGTGCGGGCAGCATCGCGCGCAGGTAGCGCGCCAGGTTGAGCATCTGGCGGTTGTCGAGTTCGGTGTCGCAGTTGGTGCGGCCGAAATCCTCGTCGGGCGGGATCTGCGTGAAGCCGAGCCGCGCATTGGGGGCGATCTCGCGCCGGGTGCCGGCGGCAAAGACGAGCAGGCACAGGGTGTGGCAGGTGCTGCCGGAGGCGATGCGGGTGTCGTAGCCGCGGTTGCGCAGCATCGAGCCGACGGTGATCGCCGCGCCCACGCTGCCGTCGGAGAGATCGAGGACCACGGTCTTGCCCCGGCACGAACGCTTCGCGAGCGCGTCGCTGGCCAGCCGCAGCGAGGATACGGCGTCCGGCGTGAGCGCGCCGCGCAGCGTGAGTTCGCAGTCGGCGCCGCGTTGCGCGCTCGCGACCTCGCCGCCCTTGTAGGCGAAACGTTCCGCCTTGGCCTCGGCCTGGGGCGCTACCGTCGGGGCGACGCCGCAGGCCGCAACGAGCAGGGCGGTCGCGGTGGAGGCGAGGAGCTGCCAGAGGAAGCGGGTGCGCATCGGGTCATTCTCCTGATGAGGTATGGCAAGCCGTTTGGCGGCCGCGGGCGGCATCTGCCACCGATATTGGCGCAGTGCGAACGTGCTGCCCTGCAGCTTACTAAAATATCATGGCAGGAGGCGCCCGCCTGGCGCGTGGCGCAGGGCAATCGCGAGAGCTGATGGGTTTGGTTTTTGTGGGAGCGGCTTCAGCCGCGAATCGGCGGTATCGCACGCATCGCGGCCGATTCGCGGCTGAAGCCGCTCCCACGGGAACATCGCTCCGTGCTGGGCCGGCGAACGATCGGGAGGGCGGCGGAATGGCGTGGCAGACCTTCGAACACGAGGCGGACGTCGGCGTGCGTGGGACGGGCGCGACGCTCGCCGAAGCCTTCGCCGGCGCAGCGACGGCGATGACGGCGGTGATCTGCGATCCGGCCGCCGTCGCGTCGCGCGAACCGGTCGGGATCGCCTGCGCGGCGCCCGATCCCGAACTCTTGCTGGTCGACTGGCTCAATGCGCTGGTGTTCGAGATGGCTACGCGCCGCATGTTGTTCTCGCGCTTCGCGCTGACAGTCGAAGCGGATGCGGGCGGCTGCCGCCTCGCGGCGACGGCCTGGGGCGAGGCGATCGAGGTGGGGCGCCACCAGCCGGCGGCGGAGGTGAAGGGCGCATCGTTCTGCGAGCTCCGGGTCGAACGCGGGGCCGACGGCATGTGGTGTGCGCAATGTGTGGTTGACGTCTGAGCCATGCCGGCCGGTTTTGGCTATGCTGAAAATGACAGGCGCTCGCAGCGCGGTTCCGGTCGCTGCAAGGGCGGGAGACAGACGATGGAACTCCGCAAATTCCGGCAACGCGGCCCGTTCGAATGGGAGATGCCCTCGACGGGGCGCATGCGCGTACCCGGCGTGATCTTCGCGTCGCGCGAGCTGATGGAGGCGATGGACGAGAAGGTCGCCGAACAGGTCGCGAACGTCGCCAGCCTGCCGGGCATCGTCACAGCCTCCTACGCGATGCCCGACGCGCACTGGGGCTACGGCTTCCCGATCGGCGGTGTCGCGGCCTTCGATGCGGACGAGGGCGGCGTGGTGTCGGCGGGGGGCGTCGGCTTCGACATCTCCTGCGGCGTGCGCACGCTGCACACCGGGCTCAAGCAGGCCGACATCGAGGCGCACAAGAAGCGCCTCGCCGACGTGCTGTACGCGCGCATCCCTGCAGGGGTCGGCAGCACCGGCGCGCTGCGCCTGTCCGGCCCGGAGACCGACGCGATGCTCAAGGGCGGCGCGCGCTGGGCAGTGAAGGAGGGATACGGCAGCGAGGCCGACCTCGCGCACATCGAGGAGTCCGGTTGTGTGGCCGGCGCCGATCCGCGTGCGGTATCGGACATGGCGAAGAAGCGCCAGCGCGACGAGATGGGCACGCTCGGGTCCGGCAACCACTACCTGGAGGTGCAGCTTGTCGACGAGGTGTTCGATGCCGCGGCTGCGCAGGCCTACGGGCTGGCGAAGGGCGATGTCGTCGTGAGCATACACTGCGGTTCGCGCGGTCTCGGCCACCAGATCGGCACCGACTACCTGCGCGAGATGGTGATTGCGGCGCCGGCCGCGGGCATCGCCCTGCCGGACCGTGAACTTGCCTGTGCGCCCCTGAAATCGGCCCTCGGCCAGCGCTACCTCGGCGCAATGCGCGCGGGGATCAACTGCGCGCTGGCGAACCGCCAGATCCTCACGCAGCTCGCGCGCGAGGCCTTCGCCGAAGTCTTCCCGCATGTGCGCCTGCCGCTCTTGTACGACGTGTCGCACAACACCTGCAAGGAGGAAACCCACCGCGTCGGTGATGAGCGGCGGCGCCTGTTCGTGCATCGCAAGGGCGCAACGCGCGCCTTCGGCCCCGGTCATGCGGAGTTGCCGCGCGAATACCGCGAGGCCGGCCAACCGGTGCTGATCGGCGGCAGCATGGGCACGGCGTCGTGGATCCTCGCCGGCGCCGCCGGCACCGAGGAGCGCGCCTTCGGCTCCGCCTGCCACGGCGCGGGCCGCGCGATGAGCCGTAACGAGGCGCTGCGCCGCTGGCACGGCCGCAATGTCGTCGATGAGCTTGCCGCGCGCGGCATCCTGATCCGCAGCCCGAGCTTTCGCGGCGTTGCCGAGGAGGCGCCGCTCGCCTACAAGGACGTCGGCGCGGTCGTCGATGCGGCCCACCGTGCGGGGCTTGCGGTGAAGGTTGCGCGGCTCTTGCCGCTCGTCTGCATCAAGGGCTGAAAAATACATCCGCATTGAACGGAGGAGGGAGTGATGGAACGGACGTCGATCATCAGCAAGGCGCCATCAGAACTTCGGACGCGGCCGAACCTCGTCGACTACGAGGCGACGCGGCGTGCCTTCACGTGGGACCTCGCGCGCGAGGCGCTCGCGGGCCTGCCGGGCGGGGCGCTCAACATCGCCTACGAAACGGTGGTGCGCCACGCGGGCGGACCGTTGCGCGACCACCTGGCGTTCCGCTTCCTCGGTCAGGACGGAGCCGTGCACGACCTGAGCTACGGCGACCTCGCGGTGCTCACGGCGCGCTTCGCCAACGTGCTGCGCGGGCTCGATGTCGTGCGCGGCGAGCGCGTGTTCGTACTCACCGGCCGCATTCCCGAACTCTACGCCGCGGTGCTCGGCGGCCTGCGCGCAGGCTGCGCGGTGTCGCCGCTGTTCTCGGCCTTCGGCCCCGAGCCGATCGCGACGCGCCTGAACATCGGCCAGGGCGCGGTGCTCGTGACGACCGAGTCGCTGTATGAACGCAAGGTCGCGAAGATCCGCGGCGAGCTGACGACGCTGCGCCACGTGCTGCTCGTGTCCGACGACGGAACCCCCACCGACGTGCCCGGCACGCACGACCTCGGCCGCCTGATGGGCGCGGCCTCGGACGACTTCCCGACCGTGCCGACGCGGCCCGACGAGCTTGCGCTGCTGCACTTCAC
Source organism: Aromatoleum evansii (assembly GCF_045689615.1). Classification (NCBI taxonomy): domain Bacteria; kingdom Pseudomonadati; phylum Pseudomonadota; class Betaproteobacteria; order Rhodocyclales; family Rhodocyclaceae; genus Aromatoleum; species Aromatoleum evansii. The sequence goes on along the minus strand of NZ_CP141259.1, from coordinate 3,652,831 downwards.
GAGCGGCACGACGGGCACGCCGAAGGGCGCGATGCACGTGCATGGCGCGGTCGCGACGCACTGGGCGACCGGGCTCTATGCGCTCGACCTGCATCCCGACGACGTGTTCTGGTGCACGGCCGATCCGGGCTGGGTCACCGGCACCTCCTACGGCATCATCGCGCCGCTGCTGCATGGGGTGACCTCGATCGTCGATGAGGGCGATTTCGACGCGGAGCGCTGGTACCGCATCCTGCACGAGCAGAAAGTCAGCGTCTGGTACACCGCGCCGACCGCGATCCGCATGCTGATGAAGGCGGGGCCGGAGCTCGCGCAGCGCTTCGAATTCCCCAAGCTGCGCTTCGTCGCGAGCGTCGGCGAGCCGCTCAATCCCGAGGCCGTGTGGTGGGGCCAGGAGGTGCTGGGGCTGCCGATCCACGACAACTGGTGGCAGACGGAGACGGGCGGGATCATGATCGCCAACGTGCCGGCGCTGGACATCAAACCCGGCTCGATGGGCCGTCCGCTGCCGGGAGTGGAGGCTGCGATCGTGCGCGAGGGCAAGGATGGCCTCGTCGAGGTTGTCGAGGAGCCCGACGTCGAGGGCGAACTTGCGCTGCTGCGCGGCTGGCCGGCGATGCTGCGCGGCTACCTGAACAACGAGGAGCGCTACCGCAAGTGTTTCTCGGGCGTGTGGTACCTCACCGGCGACCTCGCGCGGCGCGACGCCGACGGCTACTTCTGGTTCGTCGGGCGCAAGGACGACGTGATCAAGTCCGCCGGCCACCTGATCGGCCCCTTCGAGGTCGAGAGCGCGCTGATGGAGCACCCGGCGGTCGCTGAAGCCGGCGTGATCGGCAAGCCCGACGAGATGGTCGGCGAGATCGTGAAGGCCTTCGTGTCGCTGAAGAAGGGCTACGAGCCGAGCGACGCGCTGCGCATGGAACTCCTCGCACACGCGCGCAGGAAGCTCGGCGCCGCGGTCGCGCCGAAGGAGATCGACTTCGCCACGACCCTGCCGCGCACGCGCAGCGGCAAGATCATGCGCCGGCTGCTGAAGGCGCGCGAGCTGGGTCTGCCGGAAGGGGATACCTCGACGCTGGAGGCCGGCGCATGAACGCCACCCGACACAAGGCGCAGGCCGGGACCGCGCCGTCCGCGCGGCCGTTCGCGCATCGACTGCTTGCCGACATGCTGCGCATCCGCCGCATGGAGGAAAAGTGCGCGGAGCTCTACGGCGCGCAGAAGATCCGCGGCTTCCTGCACCTCTACATCGGCGAGGAGGCCTGCGCGACCGGCGCGATGCACGCCCTCGACGCGGACGACAACGTCGTCGCGACCTATCGCGAGCACGGCCATGCGCTGCTGCGCGGTGTGCCGATGGACGCGATCATGGCCGAGATGTTCGGCAAGGCGGCCGGTTGCTCGCGCGGGCGCGGCGGCTCGATGCACCTCTTCGACACCGCGCGGCGCTTCTACGGTGGCAATGCGATCGTCGGCGGCGGCCTGCCACTTGCGGTCGGGCTCGCGCTGGCGGACCGCATGCAGGGCATCCGCCGCGTGACGGCGTGCTTCTTCGGCGAGGGGGCGGTCGCCGAGGGCGCGTTCCACGAAGGCATGAACCTCGCCGCGCTGTGGCGGCTGCCGGTGCTCTTCCTGTGCGAGAACAACCTGTACGCGATGGGCACCGCGCTCGATCGCTCCGAATCGCAGACCGAGCTGTGCGTGAAGGCGGCGAGCTACAAGGTGCCGACGCTCAAGGTCGACGGCATGGACGTGCTGGCGGTGCATGAGGCAACGCGCCGCGCCGCGCAGCAGGTTCGCGAGGAGGGCGGCCCCTTCTTCGTCGAATTCCGCACCTTCCGCTTCCGCGCGCACTCGATGTTCGACCCCGAGCTGTACCGCGACAAGGCCGAGGTCGAGGAATGGAAGAAGCGCGGGCCGATCCACAGCTTCTCCGCGCAGCTGAAGGCGGCGGGCGAGCTGAGCGAGGACGGTTTCCTCGAACTCGACGCCGAAGCCGAGGCGGAGGTCGCCGCCGCTGTCGCGTTCGCCGAGGCCGCAGCGTGGGAGCCGGTCGAGGACCTGCTGCGCGACGTCACGACACCGGGAGGGCGGTCATGAGGATCAGCTACCGCGAGGCGATGCGCCAGGCGCTGCGCGACGCGCTCACGAGCGATCCGCGCGTGTTCCTCATGGGCGAGGACGTGGGTCGTTACGGTGGCACCTACGCGGTGTCGAAAGGCTTCTACGACGAGTTCGGCCCTGAGCGTATCCGCGACACGCCGCTCTCGGAACTGGGCTTCGTCGGCGCCGGCATCGGTGCGGCGCTGGGCGGCATGCGGCCGATCGTCGAGGTCATGACGGTGAATTTCAGCCTGCTCGCGCTCGACCAGATCGTGAACAGCGCCGCGCTGCTGCGCCACATGTCGGGCGGGCAGGTGTCGGTGCCGCTCGTGATCCGCATGGCCACCGGCGCCGGGCGCCAGCTCGCGGCCCAGCACTCGCACAGCCTGGAGAACTGGTACGCCCACATCCCCGGCATCCGCGTGCTCGCCCCGGCGACGATCGCCGACGCCCGCGGCATGCTCGCGCCGGCGCTCGCGGACCCCGACCCGGTCGTGATCTTCGAGCACGCCCAGCTCTACAACATGGAAGACGAGCTGCCAGATGACTCAAATGAGGAGCCAAATGAGGACTGGCGGTGCGACATCGAGCGCGCGGCGATCCGCCGTCCCGGCAGTCAGGTGAGCGTCATCACCTATGGAGGCAGCCTGCCCAAGGCGCTGGAGGCCGCCGCCGAACTCGCGCGCGACGGCATCGACGTCGAGGTCGTCGACCTGCGCGTGCTGCGTCCGCTGGATACCGAGACCATCGCCGAATCGGTGAGCCGCACGCACCGCGCGCTGATCGTTGACGAGGGCTGGCGCAGCGGCAGCCTCGCCGCGGAGGTGATGGCGCGCATCGTCGAGCACTGCTTCTACGACCTCGATGCGCCGCCGGTGCGCGTATGCAGCGAGGAGGTTCCGATCCCCTACGCCAAGCACATGGAAGAGGCCGCGCTGCCGCAGCCGGCGAAGATCGTCGCGGCGGTCAGGGAGATGCTGAATGTTTGACTTCACGCTGCCCTCGCTGGGCGCCGACATGGACGAGGGCAAGCTCATCGAGTGGAAGGTGAAACCCGGTGACACGGTGCGCAAGGGCCAGGTGGTCGCGATCGTCGACACCTCGAAGGCGGCGGTCGACGTGGAGATCTGGCAGGACGGCGTCGTGCATGAATTGCTGATCGAGCCGGGCGAGCGCATTCCGGTTGGCACGGTGCTGGCGACCCTGCTCGAACCCGGCGAAAAGGCGCCGTCGAAGGGGGCGGCGTCGAAGGGGGTACGGGCCGGCGCGACGGAGGCGAGGCATGCCGCCGGGGCCGGTGCGGCAGTGGGGGAAAGACGGCCTCCCTCCGCGGCGGCCGTTCCCGCAGAAACCGCCCGTCTGCGCATCTCGCCGGCGGCGCGCAAGCGGGCCGAGGCGCTCGGCGTCGCCATCGTGCAGCTCACGGGGAGTGGGCCGGGCGGAGCCGTGACGCTTGCGGATGTAGATGCGGCGGCGCAGGCCGGCGTGCGGAAGGCCGTCGAGGCCGCGCCGGCCGTGCGTCCCGAGGTCGACAAGAACACCGAGATGCGGCGCGCGATCGCCGCGGCGATGAGCCGCTCGAAGCGCGAGATTCCGCACTATTACCTGTACGAGACGATCCCGATGGCGCGTGCGCAGCGCTGGCTCGCGCAGGCGAACGAAGGCCGGCCGATCACCGAACGGTTGCTGATGGCGGTGTTGCAGCTTAAGGCCGTTGCGGCGGCGCTCGCGCAGTATCCCGAGATGAACGGCTTCTTCCGCGACGGCCGCTTCGAGCCGGTGCAGGCCGCGCACATCGGCGTCGCGATCTCACTGCGTCAGGGCGGGCTGATCGCGCCGGCGCTGCACGATGTCGGCAGCAAGCCGCTCGACCAGCTGATGCACGAGCTCGCCGATCTCGTGAAGCGCACGCGCGCCGGCTCGCTGCGCAGCTCGGAGATGTCGGACCCGACGATCACCGTGACCAACCTCGGCGAGCAGGGCGTCGAAGCGGTGATGGGCGTGATCTACCCGCCGCAGGTCGCGCTGGTCGGCTTCGGCCGCATCATGGAGCGGCCGTGGGTCGAGGACGGCGCGCTGGTCGCGCTGCCGACCGTCGTCGCGAGCCTCGCGGCCGACCACCGGGTGTCGGACGGGCATCGTGGCGCGCTGTTTCTTGCCGAACTGCGCGAGCGTCTGCAGCGACCGGAGGAGCTGTGACGGTTCCGTAGGGCGGGAGGAGCCGAAGGCGTATCCCGCCGTGCGGCCCGAGGGCCGCTTGGAACGGAGGGATCGGCGGGATGCGCTGCGCTCCTCCCGCCCTACGGGAGCGTGTAATTGTCCGGCGTCCCGCTAAAGGAAAAGGGAGAACGCAATGACCGAAAAATACCCGGAGCTGCGCGCGAACGTGATCGCGATCCTGCGTGGCATCGCGCCCGAGGTCGAGGCGGACGAGTTGCGCGACGATCGCCCGCTGCGCCAGCAGGTCGACCTCGATTCGATGGACTGGCTCAACTTCCTGATCGGGATCAGCGATCAGCTGAAGGTGAGCATCCCCGAGGCGGACTACGGCCGCCTCGTGACGCTGGGGAACCTGCTCGACTATCTGCGCGCGAAGCTCGGCTAGTGGCGGCAGGGGTCACACCGCCCCCGCACCGCCAGGCGTTCAGGCGCCCGGCTGCTGCATGATCACCACCTGCGCCGGCATCGGCGCCGGGAAGCCGGCTGCCGCAAGGGTCTCGCGGATGACGCGGTTGCCGTCGAAGTACACCTGCCAGTAGTGGTCGTTGTGGCAGAAGGGGCGCACGGCGAGCACCGGGCCGACGAGGTTGAATTCGAGGATGTCGACCTCCGGTGCAGGCTCGGCGAGGACGTTCGGCACGGCGAGGAGCTTTTCGCGCAGCAGTTGCATCGCGGTGAGGTGGTCCGCGCTGCCGGCGAGCTGGCATTTGAGCTCGACGCGGCGATAGGGGTTGGCGGTGAAGTTCTGGATCGTGTCGCCGAACACTTTTCCATTGCCAACCAGGGTCATGACATTGTCGGGGGTGTTGATCGCCGTGGCGAACAGGCCGATCTCCTTCACGGTGCCGGTGACGCCGGCCGCGCTGATGAAGTCGCCGACCTTGAACGGGCGCAGCACCACGACGAAGATGCCCGCGGCGAGGTTGCCGAGCAGTCCGCCCCAGGCCGCGCCGATTGCGACGCCGATACCGGCGACCAGGGCGGCGAAGGTGGTGGTCTGCACGCCGAAGTAGCCGAGGATGGCGACGACCAGGATGATGTTCAGGGTCACCGAGAGAAAGCTGCCGACGTAGCGCATCAGCGTCGGGTCCACCTTCTGGCGTTCCATCGCCTGCTGCAGCAGGCGTCCGGCGAGGCCGATCAGCCAGCGGCCGACGATCCAGAAGATGATCGCCGCGACGACCTTCAGACCGATGTCGGTGGCGTAGGTCGCGGCGAGCTGGCCGTACGTGTCCATCTGTTCCATGGCAATGCTCCGGGTCGGGTGACGGGAAGTGGGGACGGCACCTCGAATTCACGAGATGTCGTGTGCGTCATGCAACAAGACTAGACCGGAAATATTGCAAATGCACGGTCAAACGTCATGGGACGTATGCATGGCCGTCCGTGCGTAGCCGTGAATGCGGGCGGGAGAGCGTGAGGTGTGCAGACATGACGCCGGCCCGAGCCGGGCGATGGCTCACCCGGGACGGGCCGGCGTTGCGGGGGGAAGTCTTCGTGGGGGGAAGTCTTCGCGGGTAATACCTTACTGCACCGCGATCTCGATCCTGCGCGGCTGCGCGTGTTCGGCCTTGGGGATGCGCAGCTTCAGCGCGCCCTGGTTGAATTCGGCCGAGACCTTGTTCGCGTCCAGTTCCTTCGACAGCGTGAACATGCGGCGATAGCGTGGCAGGCTCACTTCGGCGTGCGACGATTCCATGCCCTCGGGCGCCGTGAGGCTGATCTCGCCCTCGATCGTCAGCGTGTCGCCTTCGACCTGCAGGTTCAGCTTGTCCTTCGGCACGCCCGGCAGGTCGGCATACAGGGTGATCCCGCCCGCATCCTCGATGACGTCAACGGGCGGCAGCAGCGCCATGTCGCTGGCCGGGGCTTCGGGTTTGCGGGTGACGTTGGTGTGGTCGCTCATGTCCGGTTCCTCCTCATTCGATGCTGATGCGGCGCGGCTGGGCAGCCTGGCGGCGCTGGACGCTGATGTGCAGTACGCCATCGCGGTATTTCGCACTCACGGCGTTGGGGTCGGCGTCGTCCGGGAGGGTCACGACGCGGCGGAAGCGGCCCGCGAAGCGTTCGTCGATATGCACAGTGGCATTGGCTTCCCTGGGCGGCAGTACGCTGGCACGTTCGCCTGCGATCGTCAGCACGCCCTTTTCGAGCTGCACGTCGATGGTGGCCGGGTCGATGCCGGGCGCGAAGGCGTAGATCTCGACGGAATGCGGCGTGTTGCCGACGTTCATCGCCGGAAAACCGCCGCGCGCGAGACCGCGGATGCTGGGAGAGAACTCGTACGCCTGCTGCATCTCGCGCTGCATGCGGTCCAGTTCGGACAGCAGGTCGCGGGGAAACACGGATCGGTAGAACATCATCATCCTCCTTCGGTCAGGGACGGGCGTCCGCTCGCAACACCCATGCTTCCGGATATAGAGGCGGCCGCCCGGACTTCAAGTCCACGCGTCGATCGTCGGCGCCGAAGGAGGAGGGGGAGCCGCAGCGCGGCTCCGCGGGGCTGGTCAGGCGTAGTTGCCGAGCGTCTCGACCGATCCGTCGAGTGCCATCAGCAGTGTCTCGACCTGCAGGCCGGGGTGCTTGTCCTTGATGGCGGCGGCGAGGCGATCCAGATGGTCGCGATGCACGTCGGCTTCGCGCAGGGGATCCGGCGCCAGGTCCTCGCCGAGGATCGCCTTGTAGGCGCCGCAGTCGCGATGGTCCATGACCACGACCTTCTTCACGTCATGGAGCTGGATCGCGACGGCGAGGTGATCCCAGAAGGTGCGGTTCCAGGCCGGATACTTGTCGGTCAGTGCGCCGAGCGAGGCGCCGGCGAGCACGATGTGGTCGTACTTGTGCGTGAGGCCGCGGCCCGCCATGTATTGCTCGACGCTGTCCATGAGGCGGAAGTCCATGCAGGTGAGCAGCAGGATGTCGGTATGGCCCCCGGCCCGTGCGGGGCGGTTCTGTGCGAGCGTGCCGAGCAGGGCGACGCCGGCGGCGAGCGTGGCGCGCGTGAGGAAATTGCGACGGGCGCCGGAGTGATCTTCGCCCGCGGCGTGCCTGCAGTTGCAGTGGTCGTGAGTGTCCATTGTTCGATGTTCTTTTGATGGAGTTCGGATGGAGGCGGACGGAATGTTATACCTCGGCGCATTCTCGAGTTATGCATTAACCATATTTAATGTGCGCTGGGGAATATCGCCAATTCATTGACGCAAAAGGCTTGTTTCAGGTGATTGGCAAATCACGGAACGTGTCTCGTGGGGCGATGGCGAGGGCGAGGCCGTCGCACGCCCTCCCGTAGGGCGGGAGGAGCGCAGCGCATCCCGCCACCGCGGCGCACGGTGAACCTCGGCGGCTGCGAGGTCACGCAAGCGCGAATCCCGCCGATCGCCCGGCCGGCTGCAGCGGGCGACGATCGGCTTACGAGGGTTTGGCGCGACGCGAGCGCGCGCGCGTGCGCGGCGCGCCGGCGGCCGTGGTTGGCGCTGTCGGCGGAGGCGTCACGGCCGGCAGCAGGAGCCCGGGGCAATCCTGCTGGCCGAGGCTGCGCGCCAGTTCCCCCAGCACGCGGGCGTGCATCGCATCGCCGGGGTGGCCGCGCAGGGCGGCCAGGCGAGCGAGCAGGCAGATCTGCTTCACGACGGAGTCGAACTTGCGCGCGCTGCGCGGCACGCTGTCGATCGCCTCTTCATAGATGCGGACGAGTGCCGGCCCGTCGTCGGCATTCACGCCTGCGAGCAGCCGCGCTGCGAGTTCGGCGTCGGCCGGCTTCACCGCATCGAAGAAGTCGCCGCTGTGCGAGAACAGCGCGCGCGCAGCCTGCGCACACATGGCCGCCTGATCCATGCCGCGCTTGCGCGCGGCGGCGTCGTCGGCTTCGAGGAGCAGCCAGTCGAGCTGCAGCCGGTTGATCATCAGGTAGGGATCGAAACCCGCATCGCCCGGCGTGCCTTCGGCGCCGAAGTAGGCCTCGCGGGCCCGCGCGAGCAGCGCGCGTACGGTCGGCCAGTCGCCGCCCTTCGCCGCGAGCACGGCCGCTTCGCGCTTGAGGGCGCTGCCAAGCAGGGCGCAGCGTTCGGCGTTGGGTGGCAGGATCGTGCCGGCAGGCATGGGTTTCGCCAAGGCGATGAGGTTCTCGAGGCGCGCGACGGCCGATTCGATCAGGGCGGCGTCGCCCTGCGCCTCGCCCATGCGTGCCTCGAGGTTGGCGAGCTGTTCGACGACGCGCACGGGCACGCGGCCGCTGCGGTCCTCGCCGGCGAGCGCGATGCGATAGGCGGCACAGGCGCGTTCGAAGCCTTCGCTGCCGAGTTCCGCATAGATCGCACCGATGGCGGCCTGCACTTCGGGCAGATCCTTCCACGCCGCCGGGACGTGCGCGAGGATGGCCGCGATGTGGCGTGCGACTTCGGCCACGCCGCGTGCGCGGTGCGACAGGTCGACGCGCACGCGGGCGAGGGCGTCGGCGAGGTCGACCGGCGAGACGATGTTGGTGGGGACGCGCGCCGTGCCGTCGTCGGCGGGGGCTTCCAGCATGTAGTGCGGATCGCCGTAAGCCTGGTAGGCGCCCCAGGTGTTGTACTGCGGGAACTGCTCCCAGGCGCTCTTGCGGGCGGCGAAGACGGCCTGGCCGAACGGTTTGCCGTCACGCACGAAGCTCTCGAAGAAGCTCGTCGCGAAGAGGCGGGCGGCCTCGTCATTCACCTGCCAGCCGGCCGCGACGACGCAGCGCACGCCGATCTCGATCAGTTCGCATGCGATGCTGTAGGCGAGGCGGTTCGCCGTCTCGGGCGCCGCCGTCATCGCGCCGAGGTGGCAGCAGTTGAGGAACACGAGTTCGGGCACGACTTCGAGCTGCGACACCTCGGCGGCGGTGAGCAGCATGCCGTCGGACAGGACGACCCCGGTGCGCTGCGTGCCGTCGCGCGCCGTGGCCTCGAACACGCCGTGGGCGGCGACGACGAGCACCTTGCACGGCTGGCGGAAGAGGCGTGCGAACACGTCGAGCGCCTCGAGGCCTTCGCCGTAGCTGAGCTCGTAGCCGCATTCTCCGAGCAGGTCGCGGATCGCCGCGCCTTCGGCGGCCGCACCGGGCAGGTCGGGCAGATGGTCGTCCGGTGGTGCGGGCAGCGTTCGCGACGGATCGCCGAACTGGGCGTAATAGCCGTGGGTGGAGGGGTTGGCGATCACGCACGCGAGCTTGCGCGTGATGCTGAGCGGGTTGCGGCGGAAGCGCCCGGAGGCGAACTGGCGCACGATCGCCGTGTTGAGCGCCATCGGCTGCTCGTCGGCCTGCAGCATCTCCCAGGGCAGGTTCGCGGTGTAGCCGTCGACGACCAGGACGAGTTGTTCCGCCTCGCGCGCTGCGGCCTTGAAGTCCAGCGGCACCATCAGCTGGAACAGCGTGCGCGACAGGTCGGCGTTGTAGTGATCCTGGGTGATCGCGTTGCGCACCAGCGCCTCGATGAGGCCGGGCTGGCGCTGGTGCAGGACGCTTTCGGCGCGTGCGCGTTCGGACAGGAAGACGTATTTCAGGCGTGCGGCGATCGCGCGACTGCCGCCCGCCGCAGCCTGCCCACTGCCGTCCGCGGGGCCGTCATCCGCGGTGACGAGCATGCGCGGCCAGTAGCCGAAGGGCGCGAACACCGACAGGCGCGGCCGGGCGCCTTCGCCCTCGTTGAGCTGTTCGGCGACCTCGATGCGCGACTCCAGGCGGCGCAGGTCGCCGGCCATGCGCTCGGGGAGCTGGCGCACCGCGCGTGCGGCGCTGATCGCGGTGTCCATGAAGAGTTCGATCAGTTCGAGACGTGCCACCCGCAGCCGCGTCAGCGGCATCGCATCGGCGAACTGGTGGTTGGCGGCGAGCACGCCGCGCACGATGGATTCGATGGAGTCGTCGACGCTGATGTGGGCGGTGGAGTTGTAGCCGATCAGCAGGCTCGCGAGCGTGAGCTCGCTCGCCCCTTCGTCCTCGCCGTGGCCCTCGGTGCCCTGGCGGTCGTGCGAGTGGAGCAGGTAGCGCAGGACGCCGGCACGCACGGTCTCGACGATGTCGGCGGCGGACAGCTCGCCGAAGCGCCCGAGGCCGACGATCACGGCGCCGCGCCCGGTACCGCGCAGGCGGTCTTCCCTGTTGCGCGCCTGCAGCACGATGGCCGCCGAGCCGATATCGCCCGCATACACGCCGAGCCGCTCGCGCTGGCGCAGGGCGCCGTCGACCAGCGCGTCGTTGATCGCGGCCTCGGCGCCGGCGATCCCGTCGCCCTGGTAGTGGCCGCACAGGATGGGCTGGCGTGCGAAGCGCAGGTCCATCGCGCTGACGGACACCTGCAGGGGATGGATCGCGGCGACGGGACGACGCCGTCGCGGCCGCGTGCCGACGAGGCTGCAGGCGAGTTCCTCCTCGGTCGGCAGCACGGGTGGCGGGGCGTCGTAAGTCGCGGTCGGGGCAGCGGCGCCGCGCGTCGCGGGCAGACGCCCGAGGCGGCTCGTGGTGCCGGTCTGCAGCAGGTCCGCGACGGCGGGGAAGTATTCCTCGGTGCCGGTCAGCGCGCCGTGGTCGACGGGCATGTACCAGTATTGTTCAGCGGGCAGGTTCGCGAGCCGGCCGGATGCCCAGCTCACCGAGCCGTCGCCCTGCGGGGTGCCGATCAGCTTGATCTGGCCGCCTTCGAGCGTGGTGCCGCAGGGGGTGTTCTCGGCCTGGCCGAAGACGTAGCTCACGCGTTCAACGGGTTGCGGCGCATCGTTCGTTGCGAGGGGCCCCTCCCAGAGTCCGCGCGCGGCCGCGAGCGTGGCGCTGCTGGGTTGTCCGCCGATGCCGTCGCCGAACCAGCGGTCGCGGTTGGCCTTGGCGGCGGCCGGCCAGATGGGGGCGCGCAGCCAGTCGTCGTGCAGCGTCGGCCCCGTGTCGATGAAGCCGGGGCGCGGCAGCAGCTGCATCGCGCCGGGGAAACCCGCGACGATGTCGAGCACGCCCTGCATGCCGTGTCCGAGGTCCATGCGCGCGAGCTGGCGCATCGTGCCGGACTTGCCCAGCAGGGTCTCGACCATCAGGTGCGAGCCATTGTTGGGCGTGCCCAGCATCACCAGTCGACCGCCAGGGCGGCGCACGACTTCCGCCCACAGGTCGGGGCGCTGCGCGATCATCGTGCGGGTCACGAGGCCGCCCATGCTGTGCGCGAGCAGGCGCACGGGCTGGTTGGGGTGCGTCTCGAGCGCCTGTTCCAGCGTGCGGGCGAGCCGCTCGGCGGCGCCGCCCGCGGCATGGATGGGCTTGCGCCAGTCGTAGGGAAAACGGATCACCCAGTGCGTCGCCTCGAGGTGCTCGGCAAGGTCGCCGTAGAACATGTCGAACAGCGCTTCCTCGCGCACGTCGGCGCGGTCCATCGCAACCTTCGCGAGGCCGCCGGTCGCGAGGTCGAGGAAGTCGAACCACACGCGGTCGCCGTCGCCCGCATTGCGTCCTTCCTTGCGCAGCTCGAGGTGCGACCCCATGATGCCCGGCAGGAAGATCACCACCGGGCGACTGTCGGGACGCGGCGTCTCGCGCAATGCCGCGCGGCTGGCGGCGCGATCGCGCGCCTCGGCGGCGCCGGGTTCGCGACGGCGGGCGATGGCACTGAACGTGGGCAGGGCCGCCGGGTCGTTGCTCGTGAGCCAGTCGCGCAGCGCGCCGCGGGTGTGACGGTTGGCGAAGTAGCTGAAGTGATTGACCGACGCGCCCTGGTCGAAGAGGTAGCGCGCCTCGTTGCGCATCGCGAGGCCCGCGTACATCGAGTCGGTGTCGACGACGAGGTCGTTGTCGTGGCGGTCGAACAGCATCCAGTCGGTGAACATCACGCCGAGGCGTTTCAGGATGCTGGTCTCCTGGATGTCGCCGCTGATGACGGCCATCGCGATGCCCTGCTTGCGCTGCGCGTTGGCGAGCAGCCCCCCCATCGGGGCGTCGGTGAGCATCGCCTCGATGCCGGGCACCAGGCGCGCATCGACACGCTTGTCGGCAATCTCCAGCACGACGCGCTTGAATGCGGACAGCACCGCGCCGCCGGCCGGCCCGGTCACGGCGCCGACGAGCCGGGTGGTGAGGCTCAGGAGTCCGGACAGGAACAGATCGAGGTTGTCGGAGAGCAGCGTCGTGCCGCGCGCCGGGCAGGCGACGCGCACGTAGCGTTCGATGCGGAAGTTCTTGTCCGCGAGCTCCTGGCGCAGCGTGCGCAGCGTGTCCTGCTCGCGCGCGGTGAGCAGGTCGCGCAGGCGCTTTTCGCGCTCGGATTCGCTCGCGTTGGGCGGTGGGGCGTGGCGATAGGCGGCGATGGCGTCGTCGCTCAGGCCCGCGAGGCACAGCAGGTCGCCGACGAGGCCGCCGCGCGAATGCGTGACGACGGACAGGCGGGCGCCGGCGGGTAGCGTGCGGGCGAGTTGCAGCGCGTTGTCGATCGGGCTTTCCGAGAAGGTGCGATGCTCGAAGCCGAAGATGCGTTCGCCGAAGCGGCGGGCGAGCGGTTCCCAGTCGGCGGCGGCGCTGCCGGCGCGCAGATCCTTGAAGCTCCCCAGCGTGTGCGAGGCGGTGCCGTGGATGAAGAGCAGCGTCGGCGCGTCGCCGATCGCGGCGAGGCGCGGGTCGTTGGCGGCGCAGCGGTCCGAACTCCCGAGGCCGTCGCCGTCGCGCCACTGGTAGAGCCCCGGTTCGCCCGCGAGGCGGCTCTCGATCGCCCACATCAGCGCCTTGGTCCCCAGCCACGACGCGCCGGCGGAGGCGAGATCCTCCGCGCGCTCGCCCAGCCAGTCCTGCAGCCATTCCAGCGCCTTGTCGCGCGCGGCGTCGGCGATCGCGTCGTGCCCCAGCGTGAGCACCGATACGCCCGACCACAGCCAGTCGGGAATGCCGCGCGCGGCCGCGCCCGGGTCGCGCAGGGCGGCAAAATCGATTGAGCCGTCGGCGCGCACGGCGTCGGGGCGCACCCGTGCGAGGTCTTCCCTGAGCTTGTCGGCGCGGATGAAGACGGTAGTGCCGTCGCCCGTTTCCAGCGCGAGGAGGCTGTCCTCGCGCAGGCGTGCGTCGGTCGCGGCGGCCGCGTCGCGGCCCGGCGCGCTCAGCGCATAGCTGGCCTGCACCGCGACGACGCCGTCGAGGAAGGGATCGGGGGCCGCAGTGTCGGCCGCGCGCGTGCCGGCCTTCAGGGCTGCGGGCAGGGCGTCGGCTTCGCGCGCGGTGCCCGGCAGGTGGAAGACGAGCTCGCTCGGTTTGCGGGGTGCCGGCATCCGGGCCTCCTGCAGCAGTGGGGAAGGACGCGCCGGCCGTCGAGGGGCCGGCGCGGGGCGTTACGCGAAGACCTTGAAGCGGCGCGCGCTGCGGGTGCCGAAGATCTGCGGATCCTGCGGCAGGCGCGTGGACGGCAGGTAGTTGCGGATTTCCTTGAACCACTGCTCGTAGGTCGCCGTCGCAGGCAGGTTCTTCAGCGTCTTCAGCGCATAGAAGGTGAAGGCGCCATTGGGGCGGCCGTTGAAGCTCGTGTCCCAGCTGAACTGGGTGTCGAGGCAGCCCGCGAGCAGCAGATCGCCGCCGGCGCGCGTGAAGCCGCCGGACAGCCGCGTCGGGCGCACCGTGTCCGCGGGCAGGGCGTCGCGCTTCATCCATACGGCCGGGGGCAGGAAGCGGGCGCGCGGCATGCCAGGGTCGAGATCGCTCTCGTCGCCGCGCGTGACGGTGCCGGAATGGCAGCTGTCGGAGATCAGCACGATGCGCACGCCGCCGGCACGCCGGCTGAAGAGGTCGTGCAGTTCGTCGTCGAGCAGCACGTTGCCGCTGTCGATGTCCCACGGGCACAAGGCTTCGTCGCGGGCATCGGGCTCGTCGCCGTCGGTGTCGGGCAGCCAGGTGCCGTGGCCGGAATAGGTGAGCACGATCGTGTCGCCCTTCAGCGCGCCCGTGACGAGGGTGTCGATGGCCTGCACCATCGCCGCCTTGGTCGCCGCGGAATCGAGCAGCTTGTTCACCGTGAAGCCGCGTTCGGTGAGGGCGGCCGCCCAGTCGCTGGCGTCATTGACGCAGCCGGAGAGGTCGCTGTCGGTGCCGGGGTAGTTGTTGATGCCGATGCAGAGTGCGCGCCTTGCCATGAGATTCTCCTTCGGATGTGGAGCATCCCCGCCTCCCGCGGCGGCCCCTGTCGCCCGCATGCCGGGGCGATGCGGGCGGAATCGGGCGCAACCTTGCTGTCGGGGTGTGTGGGCTGCAGCTCCCGGAACGGGGCGGCGCCGCGCATTTATTCTGTTTAATTATCTGTGTAGAGCCCGCTTACCCCTTTGTCAAACCTCGACCTTGTCAAAGCGTAACGTCATCGAACGAGCACAGGCGCGCGACCTGCGCGATGTCCGCGACGCCGGTCGCGGGCAGGCCGTTCTTCGCCTGCCAGGCCTTTATGCAGCGTGCGCTGGTCTGGCCGAAGAGGCCGTCGGCCTTGATGTCGACGCCGCGCAGCGACAGACCCAGCTGCAGGCGGCGCACGTCGAGCCCGCGCATGATCGGCGAGCCGACCGCAAGCGGGCGCGAACCCGGGGCGGGGCCGTCGAAGCAGCCCGGCGGCAGGGCGGCCAGCGTCGCAGGCGAGATCTCGGCGTTGCGCACGACCAGCGGCAGCTCGAGGTTCCAGTAGCCCTGGTCGATCAGGCGCTGGAAGGCATCCATCCGATACACGGTGGGGCGCAGGTCGGCGCGCGCGTGACCGCCGAGCCAGGCGCGCCGCGTCGCCACGTAGCCGGCGACCCACTTCCGTTCGCCTGCGGCGGCGACGCTGCCATGCGCGGCATTGCAGCGGTCGCGCATCGCCTTCCACGCGCCATGCACGAAGCTGTCATACACCACGGCGCAGCCGAGCGGCGAGGCGATGCCTTCGCGGGCGGCCGCGCGCATCGCCGGCTGCCAGTAGTGCTCGTCGAAGAAGGCGTCCTGCACGTCGCGCATCACCGCGTCGTCGGCGCCGGCGCGCAGGATGTTGTGCAGCGCGCCGTCGCTGTCCAGCGCAAGGTCGACGGCATCGAAGCGCGGCAGGTAGCGCTCGAGCAGCGGGGCGAATTCGGCGCCGGGCGCCGTGCAGTACTGGCGCAGCAGCTTGGCGAGGTTGCCCGAGCCGAGCGTCGTCTGCGAGCGACCGTAGGTGAGGTGGCCGGTGTCGCCGCGGATGATCGTGACCATGCCGTAGTCCCCCAGCACCTGGCCGGTCTCGAAAAGATTGACGATGCTCTCGGCGGTCTTCTTCTGCGTGGCTGTCAGCATGGACTCGACTCCTGTCGTCGGGGAAACTCGCGGGTAAGGGATGGGGATGGTGCTCAGGCGTCCGGGCTGCTCCGGTCGTCGAAACAATCGATCAGCGCGATCACCAGGTCGCGCGATGCCGTGCGGAACTTCAGGCCGGCGAGCGCGCGGCGTGCCGAGGCCTGATAGCCATGGTTATAGTCGGCCACGATCTGGCCCGCCAGCTTGTGGAAGTCCCTGTGCATGCGTGTCAGGTGCGCAAGGCGATCGGTGGGCAGGGCGTCGTTGCGGTCTATCCAGCGGCCCAGCTGGCACAGGCTCGTCGAGCTGGCTTCGGCATCGTCCAGCGCGTCGGCGCTGGATCGCCCGCTGACGTAGGCGTTGAGCCGCTTGCGCCAGTTGAGGTGGGCCTCGATGGCCTGCTTCAGGTCCAGTCCGTGCCGCCTCCATTCTTCCCGTTCCAGGAACGCGGCCAGGTCGGGCGAGCGTTCGCCGAGCAGCCGGCGCAGCCATGCGTCGATGTCGAGGTCGTCGCGCCGCAGCGCGGTGAGCAGGCGCGACTCTTCCGGGCCGAGGTCGTCGACCGAGGCCAGCAGGAAGTGCTTCTGCAGCATCGCCTCGAACGCCTCCGCCGGCAGCGGCTTGCCGATGAGGTAGCCCTGCAGGAAGTCGCAGCCGAGCTCGCGCAGGAAGCTCACCTGTTCCACGGTCTCGACGCCTTCCGCGGTGACGTGCAGCCCGAGGCTGTGCGCCATGTTGATGATCGCCTCGACGAGATGCGCGTCGTTGCGGTCGTCCGGGCAGTCGTTGATGAAGCTGCGGTCGATCTTGACGATGTCGACGGGGAAGCGCTTGAGATAGGACAGCGACGAGAAGCCGGTGCCGAAGTCGTCCAGCGCGTAGCCGATGCCCAGCGCCTTGATGTCGCGCATGCGCGCCTCCATCGATTCGCTGCCGCCCATCAGCACCGATTCGGTGATCTCGACCATGAGGCTGCCGCGGTCCATGCCGAACTCGTTCAGCACGCCGGCGACCAGGTCGGGCAGCCCCGCTTCGCGGAACTGCACGCCGGACATGTTCACCGCCAGCCGCAGCGTCCCGTGCCCCTGTTCGCGCCACGCCCGGGACTGGCGCGCGGCCTCGCGCAGCGCCCATTCGCCGATGCCGATGATGAGGCCGCTGTCCTCGGCCACGGGGATGAACTCCAGCGGCGACACCGCGCCGCGCTCGGGGTGGGTCCAGCGGATCAGGGCCTCGGCGCCGACCAGTTCGCCGCTGTCGGCATCGACGATGGGCTGGTAGTGCAGCGAGAAGGCCTGCTGCTCGAGCGCCGTGCGCAGGTCCGCCTCGAGCTTCAGTCGCGCCAGCGCGTCGCTCTGCATCTCGCGGGCGTAGAACTGGAAGCGGTTCTTGCCGGCCTGCTTGGACTTGTACATCGCGATGTCGGCGTTGCGGAACAGCGTCTGCACGTCGTCGCCGTCGTCCGGGTAAACGGTGATGCCGACGCTGCCCGACATGCGGTGCTGCATGCCGCCCAGCGAGAACGGATCGCGCAGCACGCTGACGATCTTCTCGGCGATCGCGTTCAGGTCCTCGGGCTCGGCGAGGTCATGCACGACGATCGTGAACTCGTCGCCGCCGAAGCGCGCCACGGTGTCCTGCTCGCGCACGCAGAAGGTCAGGCGGCGCGCGACTTCGACCAGCAGTTCGTCGCCGGTGTCATGCCCCAGCGTGTCGTTGATCCACTTGAAACCGTCCAGGTCGAGGAACAGCAGGCCCACCCGGGTGCGGTAGCGCCGCGCGTGCGTCATCGCCTGGTCGAGGCGGTCCTGCAGCAGGCTGCGGTTGGCGAGGCCGGTGAGCGGGTCAAAGTTGGCCTGGCGCCAGATCGCTTCTTCCTGCTGCTTGCGCTGGGTGATGTCGTTGAACAGCGAGATGAATCCCGCGATCTTGCCGCGGTCGTCATAGATCGCGGAGATCGTCTGCCACTGCGGGTAGATATCGCCGTTCTTGCGCCGGTTCCAGATCTCGGATTCCCACAGGCCCTTGTGGGTCAGCGAATCCCACATGTTCGCGTAAAAGGTCGCGTCGTGGCGCCCGGAAGAGAGCAGCGATGGCCGGCGTCCCAGAACCTCGTCGGCGGCGTAACCGGTGATCGCGGTGAAGGCCGGATTGATTGCCGTGATCTTCGCGTTCGCGTCGGTGGTCATGATTCCCTGGTTCGACGCGTTGAACACCACCATCGCCTGTTTCATGCGGGTCTCGAAGCGCTTGCGCTCGGTGATGTCCTGCATGCTCAACTGCAGCAGCGTTCGGTCGCCGTGGCGGAAGCTCATGCAGCGGATCTCGGCGTCCCACTCCTCGCCGTCCGGGCGGCGGTTGCGCCACTCGAACACGCTCACGCGCGTGTCCAGGCAGCGCGCGAGCTGCTCGTTGCCGGCCTCGCCCGACGGGCGCCCGTCCGGCTGCACCGGCGCGGCGAGGTTGAGCGGGGAGCGGCCGATCATGCTGCGCCGGTCCGGGTAGCCGCACAGGGCCGCCGCGGCGTCGTTGCAGTCGATGAAGCGGCGCGTGCCGGGGTCGAGGATCACCTGCGCGATGTGCGAATGCTCGAACAGGGTCTTGTTGTACGTCTCGCTGTCGACCAGCGCCTGCATCGCCTCCTTCTGCCCGGAGACGTCGTTCATCACGCCGACGAACTGATGGGGTTCGCCGCCGGGGGAGAGGATGGGCGCGATGCGCAGGTCGCTCCAGTACAGCTCGCCGTCCTTGCGCCGGTTGAGCAACTCGCCCTGCCAGCTGTCGCCCCGCAGGATCACGTTCCACAGGTCCGCATACACCTCGCGCGGCGTCTTGCCGGAGCGGAACAATGCCGGCGTCCGCCCGACCGCCTCGTCCGCGGGGTAGCCGGTGATGCGCGTGAACGCCGGGTTCGTATATTCGATTGCCGCCGAGCGGTCGGTAATGACGATGCCCGAGGTGCTCGCATCGACCGCCACCTTGAACAGCCGCAGCCGGTGCGCCGCGCGGCGGCGCTGCTCGAGCAGCACGCCGGCCAGCACGATCAGCAGCAGCGCAATGATCTCGACGTGCATGTGCAGCAGCGTGGTCCGGCCCAGGGTCGAGCGATCCACCACGTGATACACCGTCCATGGCGCGCTGTTCAGGCGTACGCCCGCCAGCAGCCAGCCCTCATGCTCCCTGTAGCCCGACTGCGCGCCATCGACGAGATCCGGCAAGCTGCCCGACAGCTCGCGTGGAAGCGTGCGGTCGACGAGGCGGACCTCCGAATCCCCCGGTTTCACCACCTCGGGGTCGGCGATCAGCTGGCCCTGTTCGTTGGCGACGAAAATCCGGCCGATCTCCATCCCGGGGCCGGCGAGGTAGCCGTTCAGTGTGTCGAGCGTGATGTCGAGCGCGACGATGGCGCGGAAGTGGCCGGCTGAATCGTAGACCGGTGCGGTCACCGAACTCATGATGCCCTTGCCGGCTTCGTCGACGTAAGCCTCGCTCCACTTCAGCGCCCGCTCCGGATTGTTCTCGGGTGCGGCCCGCGTGACGACAGGGTGGGTGAGCATCTCGTCGCGCCACCACAGGTACTTCCATTGTGCATCCAGCGGGTAGACGCTGACGAAGCCCGCGCGCGACGTGTAATACACCCAGGCCGCCTGGGGGACGTTCTCGCGCACGCGCTGGAACACCGGGATCAGGTGCAGCGCGACTTCGATCTCGCGCTCCATCGGTGCGGGGAGGGCTGCGGGGTCGCCGCGACCGAAGACGTAGGCACCGAGGCCGGGCGGTACATCCTCGGGAACGCGCGTCGTGGCGAACAGGCCGGGCTCGGGGAATGTCGCGAAGGCCTTGCGCAGCGGGCTGCGTGCATGGACGACCTCGTCGCGCATCGCGCGCTCCGCCTCCACCCGCAGGATCGCGACGTGGTCGGTTGCGGACTTCGCCGTGGCATCGAGCGCGCCGCTCATCGCCTGCAGGCTCTCCCCCGAAAGACGCAGCGCCGCGGCGACGCGGAAGGACCACAGCTCGTAGAAGCCGAACCCCGCCAGCCCGATCACTGCGGCGTACGCGATGAGCACGACCCGGTTGAGCTGCGGAGCTTTCACACGCCACCTGATTCGCTGGGGGAATGACCGAACCCGGCAAATCTAACTTATTACGGTGACAGGGAGATGCCGAAATGACGGCGGGGCACTCAATTTCTCACGAAACGCGGGGCGGAGATGGCTGCCGCCTCGCAGCGAGCGGCAATCAGCGCCTCTGCCCTGCGTTGTCGACGGTGCGCTCCACGATGCGGCGCAGCAGGGCGCGCGCGAATTCGCCGGAGGGCGATTGCAGCGCCGGCGGCCGCGCGGCCAGGAATACCGTGCGCGGCCGGCCGGGCAGCGTGTACAGCGCCACCGTCATCGGGCACAGCGCGATGTTGCGCACGTCCTCGGCGATCATCCGGCCCGACACCTGCGCGCTGCAGAAGGAAAAGATCTCGGCCTCGCCGTAGAAGTCCGCGCGATGGCCGAGATCCGGCGCCGTGCGCGCGAGCATCTCGCCGAACTGGCTCACCGCCGGCGGAGCCAGCCCCTCATCGACGAACGCGTCGAGCAGGGCTGCACGGGCGTCTGCGTAGGCGAGCGGCTGCAGCTCGCGCACGATGACCTCGTCCGCGGCCCGCACCGCGGCGCCGGCCATGAGCAGGGCGGCGACAAAGAAAACGAGCCCCGCCCGAACGAGCCGGGCAGGGCGGATGCGGTCGCCGTGACGGATCAGGACGCCGCGAAGGAGGAGTGCGTGGCCGGTCAGAATCGGTAGCTCGTCTTGATGCCCGCATACACGCTGCGGGTCGGGCCGGGTTCATAGAAGCGGTCGTTGCCGTCGCCGACGATCACCGAGGCGACGTGTTCCTTGTCGAACAGGTTATCCACGCGCACCATTTCCTGGAAGGTCCAGTGCCCCGAACGCTGCTCGGCAGTCAGGCGCAGGTTGGCCAGCGTGTAACCCGGCGCGGTGCGCTTGGTGTTCGTATCCTCGACGTAGACTTTGCCCCGGTGCAGGACTTCGACAGCCGTCGCCAGACCTTCGCGCGGCTTCCATTCCAACTCGGCGTAGGCCGACAGTGCGGGGATGCCAGGGATGCGCTTGCCGTCCTTCACGAGTTTCTCGTTGGGCGATCGCCCGGTGATGAAATCCTCGTCGTAGATCGCGTGCAGGCGCGTCACCGACAGCTTTCCTCGCCAGTTGCGCGAGAACTCCGTATCGGCCGCAAACTCGACGCCCTGGCGCAGGGTCGAGCCCGCGTTCTTGAACACCGTGCGCCCGCCGGCTGCGGTGTCGACCACCAGTTCGTCCTTGGTGCGGATTTCAAAAACCGCGACATTCATGCGCGTGTTCTCGCCCACGAAGGCCTTCGCTCCGAGCTCATACTGCTTGCTGGTGGCGGGCTTCAGGCCGAAATTGAAACCGTCTGTGGAGGTCGTGCCGGAATAGGAGAGTTCCGTCAGCGTCGGTGTCTCGAAGCCGCGCGCGGCGCTCGCGTAAAGGTTCACGACCGGGCTCAGGTGATAGACGACGCCCAGCGCCGGGGTCGTCTTGCGGTAGCGTACGTCGCCACTGTCGTCGGGGTTGTTCGTCACGATGTACTTGTCGTCCACCTCGAACTTCACGTCGCTGTGGCGCAGCCCGGCCTGCAGCGTCCACTTCTCGAGCTTCCAGCTCGCCTGCACATACGGATCGACGCTGGTCACGGTGTCGGTCTCGTCGCGGCGCAGGGCGCCTTTCACGCCGAATACATTGGGGTTGCTGGAAAGGAAGTTCTGATAGCCCTTGCGCGCATCCTCCGAGCGGTCGTAGTCCATTCCGCCCGTGAGAGTCAGTTCACCCGGCCCGGCCGCGAGCGTATGGGTCCAGCGCGCACCGAGGCCGTGGAAGCTGCGGTCGAAATCGATCACCCCGCCCGAGTGGCGCGGTGCCAGTTGCGGTGCTCGGGGAATCGCCTGATATTGAATCACGCTGCGCTCGCCCGCATAGGCCGAGAGCTGCAAGCGCCCCGCACCGAAGCGCCGCTCGTAGGTCGCGCCGCCCTGGCGGTGGTCGATGCTCTTGCGCGTGTCGAAGCGTTCCGCGACCGTGCGCTTGGGCGTCTGCGGATCGTTCTGGTCGATTTCGCCGTCGCGCGGATCGTCGCGGAACGTCTCCCACTTGATTCCCAGCGGGTCATCCGTGTCGTCCTGCCGCAGCGCGTTCGCCACCAGCGTCAACTTGCTTTCCTGATCGGGCCGGAACACCAGCTTGCCGAAGAGCTGGTCGCGCGTTGCGGCGCTGTGGTCGCGGTAACCGTCGGTATCGAAGCGCGACGCATCCACGACATAACCCACGCCGTTCTTCTCGCCCTCCGCACCGATATCGACCTTGGTCGTGCCCCACGAACCGCCCAGCACCCCGCCGCGCACCGTCGGCGCACCCTTCGGGTCGCGCGAGAACAGCTGGATCACGCCCCCGGCATGGTTGCCGTACACGGTGGAGAAGGGGCCGCGCATGACCTCGATGCGTTCGGCCGTGTCGAGATTGAAGGTCGCCGCCTGGCCCTGGCCGTCCGGCGTGCTGGCGGGAATGCCGTCGGCGATCAGCTTCACGCCGCGCACGCCGAAGGCCGCCCGGCTGCCGAAGCCGCGCACCGAAATCTGCAGGTCCTGGGCGTAGTTCTGGCGGTTCTGCACCACCAGCCCCGGCACCCCCGCGAGCGCCTCCGACGCGTTCACGCCGAGATTGCCCGCCTGCACCGCCTGCATATCGACCGCGTCCACCGAGAAGGGCAGGTCGAAGCTTTCGGCCTCGACGCGGCTGCCGGTCACGACCACCGGATTCAGCGTCGGGGTCGGCTCCGCGGCAAGCGCATGGGATGCTCCCACACAGGCGAGCAGCGCCAGGGGAAGGGGCCGAAGCCGGGTATGCAGGGAGGCTGCGGGCGAATTGCGGGTGGAAGCGAACATGTTTCCGGATCCTGTCGGTTGGAGTACGCCGCGTGTGGCGTTTGTACCAACTTTAAGGATCCGCGCACAGTCCCGCGTCCTTAAGTCCGCGGAATCGACCTACAGAAAATCATGAGATCGTCCGGGCGGATCGCCGCCGGGTGCGGCCTCAGCCGTACCAGATCACGAAATACTTCTGCGGCCAGCGCAAGGTGCGCCACCAACGCTCCCCCGCCTCGTAAAGGGCGACTCCGTCGGCGGACAGGGTGTAATAGTGCGCGCGCGTCCCTTCCTTCGCGCAGGGCACGATGTAACCGTTGCGCTCGAGGAAGCCGAAGTAATGCACCGCCATGGGCGCACCTTCGAGATGCGTGAGACAGGAGAGATCCCACAAGTGGATGAACGGATGCCCCGCATGCATGGACCGCAGCATCTGCAGCACATGCCAGCGATGCGGCAGGGGCTCGCGGCGCGGGGCGTCATCGGAACGTGGAAGCATCACTCTCTCCAGGGGCTGCATTTCCAGGTCGGATCGACGGAGACCCCCGTCCGTTCCACTCGCCGGGGGCGGCAGCGGGGCGGAAGTCAGCCGCAAACTGCATGCAGCCGGCTGAGCGATGCCGGGGGAGCCTTCATCCCGTTTGATTGCGCAGCCGACACTTGATTTATAGCCCGTGGGAAGTGGCTTGTCTCCGCGTCGCGGAAGCTTGTTACGGATGGGGCGACGGTAAGGTCCGCAGGGGCATTTCTGCCCGAACGAGCGTGCGGGCAAGGCGATGCAGGGCGTGCCCGGGATCTCGCCCGTTGACATTTACTGAATTCAGAATACACTCGGCCGTGTGTTAGCGAATTCTGAATACAACGCACCCAGGATATCGCACGCAGGCATTGCCACCTGATCCGGTTCGGGCACCCGCTGCCTGCCGAGTCATAACGGAGGAGATAAGCATGGTCGGCTTCACCCACCGACAATTCGTGGCGGTCGCGACCCTCGCGGGCGCAACGGCGCGGTCGCGCCGGTCCTGTTTCCCGGGATGAAGGAACGGGGCGCGAAGCCGCGTGGCCGCGTCGCGCTGCTGTCCGCGATTGGCGCGCAGACCTGGACGATTCCGCCCAGCAAGGATGCTGGCGGCGGTGGGTGATCACTGCCGGCGCCGGCCCGAATACAGATCCAAAAACGCAAAGGAGCAGGTATGGATTTCTCCCTAAGCCCGGCGCTGCAGGAACTGCAGCTGCGAGTGCGCCGATTCATCGCGGACGAGGTGATTCCGCTCGAGAAGGATGCGCGCCAGACGGTCCATGGTCCGAGCGAGGACCTGCGCAACGAACTGGTCGCCAAGGCACGTGCAGCGGGCTTGCTGACGCCCCACGCCTCACGCGAGATGGGCGGCCTGGGCCTGTCGCACGTCGAGAAGGCGGTGGTGTTCGAGGAGGCCGGCTATTCGACGCTGGGGCCGACGGCGCTGAACATCCACGCACCCGACGAAGGCAACATCCACCTGATGGAAGTCGTGGCCTCGGAGGCGCAGAAGGAGCGCTGGCTGCGCCCGCTGGTGCAGGGCAAGACGCGCTCCGCATTCGCGATGACCGAGCCCCCGCCGGGCGCCGGCGCGGATCCCTCGATGCTCGCGACGACCGCGGTGCGCGATGGCGACGAGTACGTCATCAACGGCACGAAGTGGTTCATCACCGGCGCCGAAGGGGCCTCGTTCGCGATCATCATGGCGAAGATGGAGGACGGCTCGGCGACGATGTTCCTGTCCGACATGGACCAGCCGGGCATCGAGCACGTGCGCACGATGGACGCGCTCGACACCTGCTTCACGGGCGGGCATGGCGTGCTGCGCTTCAACAACCTGCGCGTGCCGGCGACCGACGTGCTGGGCGAGCTGGGCAAGGGCTTCCGCTACGCGCAGGTCCGCCTCGCGCCGGCACGCCTGACGCACTGCATGCGCTGGCTGGGCCAGGCACGCCGCGCCCACGACGCGGCGCTGGCGCACGCGCGCAGCCGCCAGGCCTTTGGCCGCACGCTCGGCGAGCACGAAGGCGTGAGCTTCATGCTCGCCGACAACGAGATCGACCTGCAGACCGCGCGCCTGCACATCTGGCATACCGCGTGGCTGCTCGACCAGGGCGAGCGCTGCAACTTCGAGTCGAGCCGCGCGAAGGTCGCGTGCTCGGAGGCCGAATGGCGCATCGTCGATCGCAGCGTGCAGATACTGGGCGGGCAGGGCGTCACCCACGAGACCATCGTCGCGCGCATCTTCTCCGACATGCGGGCCTTCCGCGTCTATGACGGCCCGAGCGAGGTGCACCGCTTCAGCATGGGCAAGAAGATCGTCGCCGGCCGTGGCGATGCGAGCGTGAAGCCGCAGGAGCAGCGCTGATGGACAAGGACTATCTCGGCGGGCTGTTCGCGCTCGAGGGCAAGGTGGCGCTCGTCACCGGGGCCTCCAGCGGCCTGGGGCGGCACTTCGCCGCGCTGCTCGCACGCGCCGGGGCACAGGTCGTCGTCACCGCGCGCCGCGCAGATAAGCTGCAGGAGCTCGTCGGCGAGATCGAGGCCGCGGGTGGGCGGGCGCAGGCCGTGTCGATGGACGTGACGGACGCGGCGAGCGTCAGAGCCGCGTTCGACGCGGCAGCGGCCGGGGCCGGCGTGCCTGACGTCGTCATCAACAACGCCGGCCAGACGATCACGAAGCCCCTGCTGCAGCAGACCGGGGCCGACTGGGACAATGTCATGGACCCCAACCTCAAGGGCTGCTTCCTCGTCGCGACCGAGGCGGCCCGTCGCATGGTCGATGCGGGCAAGGGCGGCAGCATCGTGAACATCGCCTCGATCCTCGGCGAGCGCGTGGGCGGCGGCGTCGCGCCCTACACGATCTCGAAGGCCGGCGTGCTGCAGGCGACCAAGGCGATGGCACTCGAACTCGCGCGCCACGGCATCCGCGTCAACGCGCTGATGCCGGGCTACGTGATCACGGACCTGAACCGGGATTTCCTCACGAGCGAGGCGGGCGACAAGCTGCGAATGCGCATCCCCAGCCGGCGCTTTTGCGAGCTGTCGGACCTCGACGGCCCCTTGCTGCTGCTCGCTTCCGATGCCGGCGCAGCGATGTCGGGGGCCTGCGTGGCGGTCGATCGCGCTCACCTGGTGGGCGGACTTTGAGCATGGTGGAAGGACAAATGGAAGAAATTTCACGCAAGGCGGTCGAACGCTTCATCGCGACCTCGGCCGGTGCCTCGTCGGTGGCGATCGTCGGGTCGAAGCTGTTGTCCGGCGGGGCGGTGCAGGAAAACTGGCTCGTCGATCTGGAGATCGAAGGCGGGCCGCGCGCCGGTCGGCTGGAATGCGTGCTGCGCTGCGACTCGCCGACGGCAGGGGTGGCGATCAGCCACGGGCGCTCGCACGAATTCGCGCTGCTGAAGACGGTGTTCGATGCGGGCGTGCGGGTGCCCGAGCCCCTGTGGCTGTGCGAGGACAAGGAGGTGTTCGGACGGCCCTTCTTCCTGATGCGGCGCATCGGCGGTACGGCCGCCGCGCATGTCCTGGTCAAGGATCGCCGCCTCGGTGGCGACCGCGTGCAGTTGGCCGAACAGCTCGGCCGCGAGCTGGCCCGCATCCACTCGGTGCGCCCGCCGCAAGCCGCGCTCGATTTCCTGCCGCAGTACGAGGATTCGCCCGCGCTGCACCGCGTGGCGCAGCATCGCGCCTTCCTCGATGGCCACCACACGGCCTACCCCGCGCTGGAATGGGGGCTGCGCTGGCTCGAGCGCCACGCGCCGGCGCGCGGGCTCGTCACGCTGTGCCATGGCGACTACCGCACCGGCAACTACATGGTCGACGAAAACGGCCTCACCGGCATCCTGGACTGGGAGTTCGCCAGCTGGAGCGATCCGCACGAGGACCTCGGCTGGCTGTGCGCCAAATGCTGGCGCTTCGGCAATTTCGCGGAGGAGGCCGGCGGCGTCGGCGCACGCGAGGACTTCTATCGCGGCTATGAAAGGGAGTCCGGGCGGCGCGTGGATCGCGACGCGGTGCGATACTGGGAAGTCATGGCGCACACAGGATGGGCGGTGATTGCGGTCCAGCAGGCGGAGCGGCACTGTTCGGGCGAGGAGAATTCGCTCATGTTGGCACTGACCGGCCATATCGTCCCCGAGCTCGAATGGGAAATCCTCAACATGACGGAGAACGACTGATGCGCGAGCAACCGAAGGGCGATGCGCTGCTGGCCACCGCGCGCCAGATCCTGCGCGACGATGTGCTGCCGGCGCTGCCGGCCGACCGCAAGTACGCGCTGCTGATGGTGATGAATGCGATGTCGATCGCCGAGCGCCAGCTGCGTAACGGCGATGCGCCCGAAGTGCAGGAGCTCGCCGAACTGCGCGAGCTGCTCGACGACTCGAAGGCAAGCCCGGCGGAAGGCAACCGCCAGCTCGCGCGGCTGCTGCGCGCGGGGGCAGGCGACCCCGGCGCACCGCAACGCGCCGCACTGTTCGCCCATCTGCGCGCGGCCGGCCGCAGGCGGCTGGCGGAAAGCAATCCCAAGGTGCTCCCCGGGGAGCCGCGATGAGCATTCTGCTCTTCATGCGGCACGGCCAGGCGGCGTTCGGCGAGACACGCTACGACGTGCTGTCCGAGGTCGGGGTGGCCCAGGCTCGGGCGACCGGGGCCTGGATGCGCGAGCGTGGCGACGCGCTCGCCACCGTATGGCACGGGCCGCGCCAGCGGCACGTGGAGACCGCGGCACAGCTGCTGTCGGGCGCCGGAACCGGCCGGGAAGCCCAGCTCGTGCCCGGGCTCGACGAATTTGCCGAGGGCGAGGAAGTGCTCGATGCGGCCAGCCTGCTGTTCGGCCGTCCGATGAGCGGGCCCGGGGCCCCTTCGCGCGCCGAGCAGTTGCGCTGCTATGAGGCTGCATACGAGGCGTGGTCCCGCGGCGAAGTCGACATCGCCGGACGGGCGTCCTACGGTGAGTTCCGACGAGGCGTGCGCCAGTGGATGCAGGACGTCGTCGCCGCTCCCGGCGCTCCCTCCGGCCAGCAGATTCTGGCGGTGACCTCGGGGGGCGTCATCGCCGCCGCCGTCTGCGACGTTCTCGGCCTGCCCGATACGCAGTGGTGCGCGCTCGTCCGCGTGATCAACAACGCATCCACCACCGAGATCGTGTTTTCGAAGGGGCGCGTCGGCCTGCGCACTTTCAACGGCTCCGCACACCTGAAACGTGAGCTGACGTCTCCCATCTGACTTCCTGCCGCGAGCGGAGCGGCGCGTCTTCGGCGTCCAGTTTCGAATTCGTCGCGCGTTCGCGGTGTCTTGCGGGAATGCTCTCGGATGGTTGGCGTCGGGACAAGAACGATGGAGATGCATCAATGCTGCGACGGTTTGTGCCCGCCTGGCCGCTGCCGGCCGCGCCGCTCAGGCGAGCGATGAAACGCCGCGGCCCGCAGGGCGAAGGGTGGCTGCGCGCGGTGTCGCTCGCCGCCTTCCTTGTGCTGTGGCAGCTCGCAGCAGCGCTCTTCGCCAGTTCCACGCTGCCCCCGCCGGCCACGGTGTTCGCGCGCATCGCCGCGGAGACCGCCTCGCTCGCGCTCCCCACCCATCTGGCCATCACCCTCGCGCGCGTGGCCGTCGCCTTCGGGCTGGCGATGGCGATCGGTGCCGCGATCGGCATCGCCATGGGACGCTGGCGCCGGCTCGATGCGCTGCTCGACGGCTGGCTCGTGCTCGGGCTCAACATCCCGGCGCTGGTGACCATCATCCTGTGCTACGTGTGGTTCGGCCTCAACGACGCGGCCGCCATCGTCGCCGTCGCCGTGAACAAGATCCCCACCGTCGTCGTCACCGTGCGCGAAGGCGCGCGCGCCATCGATGCCCGCCTGATGCAGGTCGCCCACGCCTACCGGCTGCCGCGGCTGCGCACCTTCACCCACGTCTATCTGCCCCAGCTCTATCCTTACCTGATGGCAGCGGCGCGCTCGGGGCTGTCGCTCATCTGGAAGATCGTCCTCGTCGTCGAGCTTCTCGGGCGCAGCAACGGTGTCGGCTTCCAACTCAACCTGTTCTTCCAGCTCTTCGACATCGCTGGCATCCTCGCCTACACGCTCGTGTTCGCCGCCGTCGTGCTCGTCGTCGAAGCGGCCGGCCTGCGCCCGCTCGAGCGGCGGCTCACGCGCTGGAGAAGCTGAATGCTCGACATCGCCATCGACCGCAAGACCTACCCCGACCGCGCCGGCGCCCCGCACCTCGCGCTCGCGGGACTGCACCTCACGGCCGCCCCCGGCGAGTTCGTGTGCGTCGTCGGCCCCTCGGGCTGCGGCAAGAGCACGCTGCTCAACGTCGTCGGCGGCCTCGACCGCGATGTCGAGGGCCGCGTGCGCCTGGCCGGCGCCGACAGCGCCCACGACATCGGCTTCATGTTCCAGGAGCCGCGCCTGATGCCCTGGCTCACCGTGCTCGAGAACGTCCTCCTCGTCACCGACGCGAGCCCCGCGGCGCGCCAGCGCGCGCGCGAACTCCTCGTCGCGATGGGCCTCGCCGACGTGCTCGACGCCTACCCCGGGCGGCTGTCCGGCGGCATGCAGCGGCGCGTCGCGCTCGCGCGCGCCTTCGTCATCGAACCGAAGCTGCTCCTCATGGACGAGCCCTTCGTCTCGCTCGACGTGCCCACCGCCAACCGCCTGCGCGCGATGCTGGTCGAACAGTGGCAGCGCTCGCGCGCGACCGTGCTCTTCGTCACCCACGACCTGCGCGAAGCGCTCGCGCTCGCCGACCGCATCTGCTTCCTCTCGGCCGCCCCCGGGCGTGTCGTGCTCGAACTCCCCCTCACGCTCGCACGTCCGCGCGCCCCCGATGGTGCTGCCGTGCAGGCGCTGCACGCCGAGCTTCTTGCCCGGCACCCCGAGCTCCTCGCCGGGCTCACCAGCGACCCGCACGAGACCCAGGATGAATGAACGCATGAACACGGCCGTCGACGTCTCCCCCATGACCCGCAATGCGACGCAGGCGGGCGCCGCGCTCGAGCTCGCCGACGTGCGCAAGGCCTACGGCGCGCGGGAAGCCCTGCGCGGCGTCACGCTCGCCGTGCGCCGCGGCGAGTTCGTCGCGCTGCTGGGCCCCAACGGTGCGGGCAAGAGCACGCTGTTCCAGCTCCTGACCGGCCTCTTCAATGCCGACTCCGGGCGGCTCGTCGTGTGCGGCCACGACATCCGCAAGGCGCCGGTCGCGGCGCTCGCGCACCTGGGCGTGGTGTTCCAGCAGAGCACGCTCGACCTCGACCTGGGCGTCGCCGCGAACCTCAAGTTCCACGCCGCGCTGCACGGTCTCGGCGGGCGCCACGCACGCGAACGCGTCGCCGACGCGCTGGCCCGCCTCGGCCTCACCGAGCGCGCAGGCGACCCCGTGCGCGAACTCTCCGGCGGCAACCGGCGCAAGGTCGAGCTTGCGCGCGCCCTCGTGCACGAGCCCGCGGTGCTGCTCATGGACGAGGCCACCGTCGGCCTCGACCCCGCCTCGCGCCGCCAACTCCTCGACGAAGTGCTCGCACTGCGCGACCGTGGGGTGGCCGTGCTGTGGGCGACCCACCTCGTCGACGAGGCCGAAGCGGCCGACCGCGTCGTCGTGCTGCACCGCGGCCAGATCCTCGCCGAAGGGCCGCCCGCGGCGCTCGCCGCACAGGCGGGCGCGACGACTCTCGCTGCGGCCTTCCTGGCGATGACCGGCGACGAGCGCAGCGACTGAACACCTTCCCGACATAAGAACCGACATTGAAAATCCGACCCCGAGAGGAGCCCCGCCTGATGTTCCGCCCCCGACTCATCGCCGCCTGCGTCCTCACGCTCGCCGCGGGCGCCGCCGCCGCCAAAGGCACCGGCTACGTCTTCGTCAGCAGCGAGAACGACCACGCCGTGACCGTGCTCGACAGCAAGAGCTGGCAGGTCGTCAAGACCATCGCCACCGGCCAGCGCCCGCGCGACATGCGTCTCGCGCCCGACCGCAGCCAGCTCTATGTGATCGCCAGCAAGGCCAACCGTGTCGACGTCATCGACATCGCGCAGCTCAAGGTGGCGCACAGCATCCCCGTCGGCGAGGATCCCGAAATGTTCGACCTCTCGCCCGACGGCAAGCGCCTTTACGTCTCCAACGAGGAGGACGCGCAGGTGTCGGTGATCGACGTCGCGACGAAGAAGGCCGTCGCGCGCATCGAGGTCGGCGAGGAGCCCGAGGGCGTGCGCCTGTCGCCGGACGGCAAGCGCGTGTATGCGACCTCCGAAGTCGCCAACATGGTGCACGTCATCGACACCGCGACGCACAAGATCGTCGCCAACGTCGTCGTTGCCAACCGCCCGCGCCGCTTCGCGATGACGCCGGACGGCGCCGAGGTGTGGGTCACCTCCGAGCTCGGCGGGAAGGTCAGCATCCTCGACGGCGCGACCCACGCCGTGAAGGCCACGATCGCCTTCACGCCCAAGGGCTTTCGTGCCGACGACGTCACTCCGGTGGGCATCGCGATGACGGGCGACGGCAAGACTGCATATGTCACGCTCGGGCGCGCCAATCACATCGCAGTGGTGAACGTTGCCAGCCGCAAGGTCGAGGATTACGTGCTGGTGGGCAACCGCGCCTGGGGCGCGACGCTCAATCGCGACGGCAGCCTCCTGTTCGTCGCCAACGGTCTTTCGGACGACATCTCCATCGTCGACACCAAGAGCCGCAAGGTGCTGCGTTCGGTGCCGGTCGGGCGCGTGCCGCACACGGTGGTGATCGACGATTGAGGGCGGCCCCATGCGCATGAACTTTGGACGACTCCTGCGGGTGAGCCTCGGCGTCACCGCGCTCGCCTTGACCGCCTCGGCCTTTGCCGCCACCAGCGTGCGCCTCGCTCACCTCGAGCTGGAGAGCGATGCGCGCTACGACGAGACGAAGCTCTTCTTCCGCGGCCTCGCCCAGCCCCTCGGGCGCCCCTTCGCCGGCGCCGAGGTCGCGCTGCGTGAAGCGCGCTTCGTCGGCCAGGCGGTGGGCGCCGAGTTCGCGCTCGAACGCGTCACGGGCGCCGACGCCAAGGCGCTCGCAGCAGCGATCGACAAACTCAACAAGGAAGGCGTGCGCTATTTCCTGCTCGATGCCCCCGGTGCGGTGGTGGCCGAGGTCGCGAAGGCGGTGCGGGGGAGGGAGCTGCTGCTCTTCAACGTTTCCGCACCCGACGATGCGCTGCGCCAGGCGCAGTGCCAGCCGAACCTCCTGCACACCCTGCCCAACGACGCGATGCGCATGGACGCGCTGGCGCAGTACCTGGTGTCGAAGAAGTGGAGGAACGTCCTCATGCTCGAAGGCCCGCGCCCCGAGGACAAGCTCATGGCGGACGCCTTCGACCGTGCCGCGAAGCGCTTCGGCGTGAAGCTCGTCGAGCGTCGCCCCTTCGTGCTCTCCAACGACCCGCGCCAGCGCGACCAGGGCAACGTCGCGCTGCTCACCGCCGGCAGTGATCACGACGCCGTCTTCGTCGCCGACACGGACGGCGAGTTCGCGCGCAGCGTCCCCTACCGCACGGTGCGCGCGCGCCCGGTGGTGGGCAGCGAAGGCCTCGCCGCGGCGGCCTGGTCGTGGGCGTGGGAGCGCCACGGTGCGCCGCAACTCAACAGTCGCCTGGAAAAGCACGCCGGGCGCAAGATGGCCGACCCCGACTGGGCCGCGTGGATCGCGGTGAAAGCGGTCGTCGAGGCGGTCGTGCGCACGCAGAACGCTCCCTTCGCCACGGTCGCGAAATACCTCAAGGGCGAGGAGATCACGCTCGACGGCTTCAAGGGCAACCGCCTGGGCTTCCGCCCGTGGGACAACCAGCTGCGCCAGCCCATCCTGCTCGCGACCCACAACGCCGTGATCGAGCGCGCCCCGATCGCGGGCTTCCTGCACCCGACCAACAACCTCGACACCCTCGGCTTCGACCAGCGCGACAGCCGCTGCGCGTTCTGAACCGGAATCGCTGCCCATGAGACTCTCCCACGCATGGCTCGCGCTGCAGGCGATCACCGGCCGCGAGCTCGCCAAGTTCGTGCGCCAGGGCGGGCGCTTCGCCTCGGCCCTCGTGCGCCCGCTCTTGTGGCTCGTCGTCTTCGCCGCCGGCTTCCAGAACGTCTTCGGCGTATCGATCATCCCGCCCTACGACACCTACATCCCGTACCAGGTCTACATCGTGCCGGGCCTGCTGGGCATGGTGCTGCTCTTCAACGGCATGCAGTCCTCGCTCGCGATGGTGTACGACCGCGAGATGGGGATGATGCGGCTGCTGCTCACCGCGCCGCTGCCGCGCGGGTATCTGCTCTTCGCCAAGCTCCTTGCCGGCACCCTGCTGTCGGTGCTGCAAGCCTACGTCTTTCTCGTGATCGCATGGCTCTTCGGCGTCGAGGTGCCGTGGTCGGGCTGGCTCACCGCCCTGCCGGTGATCGTGCTCGCGGGCATGATGCTGGGCGCGCTGGGGCTGCTGCTGTCGGTGCAGGTGCGCCAGCTGGAGAACTTCGCCGGCACGATGAACTTCGTGATCTTCCCGATGTTCTTCGTCTCGCCCGCGCTGTATCCGCTGTGGAAGCTCGAGGAGTCAGGTGCGGCCGTCGTGCATGCGGTGGCGCAGTGGAACCCCTTCACGCACGCGGTCGAGGCGATCCGCTTCGCGCTCTACGGCCAGTTCGCCGCCACCTCGCTCGCGATCGTCGCGGGCTGCTTGGCGGTGTTCTTCGTCCTCGCGGTGCGCGGCTACGATCCGCAACGTGGGATGCTCAGGCGGGCGGGGGGCAAGCCTGCTTGAGTTGCGGCGCCGGCAGCGGGACGTAAAAAAAAGCAGACCGATTTCGCGGCCTGCCCTGTTGGAGGATTGCCAGCTTACGCCGTGATCGAGTCGTCTTCCGTCGTCGCGCCGCTTTCCTGAAGACGCGCGATCATGAAGTCCGCCGCCTGCGAGATGTGCTGGCGGCCGAGTTCCTCCGCCTTCTGCGCGTCGCCGGCCGCGATCGCTTCGAGGATGGCTTCGTGCTGGCCCCAGACGTTGCGCGGCTGTTCCTCGTTGGTCAGCACTTCGCCCATCACGCGCTGCGTGTTCGTCCAGTGCGCCTCCATCGCCGGCGCGACGAAGGGATTCTCCGACATCGCGTAGATGAAGTGGTGGAAGGCCATGTCCGCCGCGATCATTTCGTTGTACGAGCCCGCCGCCACCGCCTTGCGGCCGGCGCGGATGAGCGCGGGCCCCTTGGCCTTCGCCTGCTTGGCGTTGAGTTCGGCGGCCCGGCGACATGCCAGGCCCTCGATCACGGCGCGCATGTCGTACATGTTGCGCACGTACCGCACATCGAGCGGGGCGACGAGCAGGCCGCGGCCGGGCGCGTCGCGCAGCACGCCCTGGTTGCGCAGCAGCGCCAGGGCCTGCTGGACGGGCTGGCGTGAGACCCCCAGTTCCTTGGCGATCTGCTCCTGAATGATCCGCGAGCCCGGGCGCAGCCTGCCGCCCGAAATTTCCTCGAGGATCGCCTTATGGACTTGCTCGACGAGCTTGGGTTGGGTTTCAAGGATTTTCATGGTGCATAACTCTATCGCGTCAGTGGGAGCTCAAGCTAGAGCCGACCAGGATCTACTCTGCGGCCTTGCCGTCGCGCCAGCGTCGTTCCGCGTCGTTCCACGCCGCCAGCGGCTGCAGGTCGGGCACCCAGGCGAGGCCGGACTTGGCGTCGGACGATGCGGCATCCGGCGTCACGAGCACGTCGAGCAGGGCCGGGCGGTTCGCGAGCGCGCGCTGGATCGCAGCAGGCAGATCTTCCGCCTTTTCGACGCGTTCTGCGTGCATTCCGAATGCGCGAGCCATCGCGGCGTGATCGGCGAACTGTAGCCGGGTTCCGACGACTTTGCCGTGCGTTTCCTGCTGGTCGCGCACCTCGATCGCCCAGGAGCCGTTATTCGCTACGACAACAAGGACGGGCGCTTTGTGCCGCGCTGCGGTGTCGAGCTCCATCGCGTTGAAGCCGAAGGCGCCGTCGCCGGTCGCAACCACGACGGTGCGGTCGGGGCAGGCCAGGCTCGCGGCGACGCCGAACGGGGTGCCCACGCCGATGCAGCCCAGCGAACCGGGGTCGAGATAGGTCGTCGCGGGCAGGCCGACGCGTGCGAAGCTCAGGAAGTCGCCGCCGTCCGCGACAACGACCGCGTCCTCCGGCAGCGCGTCACGCAGCGCGGAGACGAGGCGGTTGGGATGCATCAGGCCGTCGCTGCCTGCCGGCGCGTTGCGCATCGACTGCACGAGCTTTTCTGCGCGTTCGCAGTGCTTCGCGCGCAGGGCGCGCGTCCATTCGACGTCGGTTGCGGGGACGCGGTCGCCGGCGGCTTTCAGGATCGCGTCCAGCGCGAGTGCGGGCGTCGCCATCACTTCGACCGAGCCGCGACGGTTGTCGCGCAGCTCGGCGGCGCAGTCCGCGATACGCAGGAACTTGGCGTCGCCGAAGACGGCGGGAGAGCCGTAAGCGAGCTGGAAGTCCAGGCGCCGGCCGACGGTGATCACCAGGTCCGCCTGGCCCATCACCGAGCCGCGCATCGCTGCGACGACCGAGGGATGGTCTTCCGGAACCAGGCCGCGGCTCTCGCCCGTATCGAGGTAGGCCGCCTGCAGGCGCGACAGCAACTCGCACAGCGCGGGCCCGGCGCCCTGCGCGCCGCGGCCGGAGATCACGAGCGGGCGCTTGGCCGACCATAGCAGCTCGACCGCGGCCTGCACGGCACCGGCGTCGGGGGCCTGCTTCGGCATGGGCTTTGGCGCGAAGTGCTCGGGCATCTGGATGGCCTGCGGCACTTCGCCGCGCAGCGTGTCGACGGGGAAGTCGAGATACACCGGGCCCGGCTCTCCGCCCTGGCCGACGGCGCGCGCCACCGCCTCGTCGAGTTCCTGCAGCACCAGCTCGGGCTGGCGCACGGTGCGCGCGTAGCGGGTGATGGGGCGCACAAAATCGATGTGGACCACGTCCTGCAGCGCGCCGCGGTTTTCCTGCGCCTGTGGCGGCAGGCCCGACAGCACCAGCACCGGCACGCGGGCGACGTGGGCATTGGCGATGCCGGTCATCGCGTTGGTGACGCCGGGACCTGCGGTGACCAGGGCGACGCCGAAGCCGCCGTTCAGCTGGGCTTCGGCGTGGGCCATGTACACCGCCGCGCGTTCGTCGCGCACGTCCACGATCTGGATGCCTTCGGCGTCCAGCCGCATCCAGATCGGCATGATATGGCCGCCGCACAGGGCATAGACGCGCTTGACGCCGCGCTGCCTGAGAAAGCGCGCGATGACCGCCGCCGACGACTGCTCCGAAATTGCCATGGTGCTCATGTGTCTCCTCCTGTTGTTCGTGCCTGCGCCGCTACCTTGGGGTGGGGGGGCGGGTGGGGACGGTGCAAGGCGGTGTTGCAAAAGGCGTCGTTTCGCTTAGAATCCTATCGCATTCTGAATTCAGAAGTCCATAAAATCTTCGGTGTTCAGAATTCAGAACACGATGAAACCCCAAAGGAGACACCGCCATGAGCCACCTACTGACCATTTCAGACGCCGTTTCGACCCACGCCAGGCTGACGCCGGACAAGCTCGGCACACGCGATTCGAAGCGTTCGCTGACCTACGCGCAGTGGGACGAACGCGCGAGCCGGCTCGCGGCGGGGATGCTCGGGCTGGGCCTGGGGCGGGGCGACCGCGTGGCGGTGCTGGCCTACAACTGCGTCGAGTGGATGGAGATCTACGTCGGCCTGGCGCGCGCCGGGCTGGTCGCGGTGCCGCTCAACTTCCGCCTGACCGCGCCCGAGATCGCCTACATCCTCGGCAATTGCGAGGCCGGGGCGCTGATCGCCGGCTCCGAGTTCGTCGAGACGGTCGATTCGATCGGCGCAGAACTGGGCGCGCTGCGGGGTCGCTGCGTCGTCATGGGTGGCGAGGGGCCCGCGGGGGAGGGCTGGATCGCCTATGAGGACCTCGTCGCGCGGGCGAGCGCCACGGTGGAGTTCCCGCGCGTGAATCCGGAAGAGATGTGCGCGCTGCTCTACACCTCGGGCACGACGGGCAAGCCCAAGGGGGCGATCCGCGCCCACGCCGGCAGCACGCTGATCGCTCTGGCGACAGCGCTGGAGATGGGCTTCACGCGCGAGGATACCGGGCTGCTGGTGATGCCGATGTGCCACGCGAACTCGCTGTACTTCGGCACGACCTTCATCCACATCGGCGCGACCTGCATCGTCGACGACCGCCGCAGCTTCGATCCGGAAGGCCTCGTCGCGACGCTCGCGCAGGAAAAGGTCACCTTCACGTCGCTGGTGCCCACGCACTACATCATGGTCCTCGCGCTGTCCGAAGAGGTGAAGAAGCGCTACGACGTGAGCAGCGTCGGCAAGCTGATGATCTCGTCCGCGCCCGCGCGCAAGGACACCAAGCTCGCGATCCTCGAATACTTCTCCAACGGCAGGCTGTATGAGCTCTACGGTTCGACCGAGGCCGGCTGGGTCACGCTGCTGCGGCCGGAGGAGCAGATCGTCAAGCTCGGCTCGGTCGGTCGCGAATGGGCGGGCAGCGGCGCGATCCGCATGCTCGACGAGAACGGGCAGGAAGTGCCGGACGGCGAGGTGGGCGAGCTCTTCTCGCGCACGTCCTACGTGTTCGACGGCTACTGGAAGAACCCCGAGAAGACCGCCGAGGCCTTCCGCGGCGAATGGTGCTCGGTGGGCGACATGGCGCGCCGCGACGAGGACGGCTACATCTGGCTGGTCGATCGCAAGAGCAACATGATCATCAGCGGCGGCGAGAACATCTACCCGTCGGAAGTCGAAGGCGTGCTCGGTGGCCATCCCAAGATCAAGGACGTCGCCGTGATCGGCATCCCGCACGACAAGTGGGGCGAGACCGTGCAGGCGGTGATCGTGCTGCACGACGGCCAGAGCGCCGACGCCGAGGAGATGCAGGCGTGGTGCCGGGAGCGCCTGGCGGGTTTCAAATGTCCGCGATCGGTGGTATTCATCGCGGACTCCGAGATGCCGCGCACCGCGACGGGCAAGATCCTGCACCGCGTGCTGCGCCAGCGTCTCGTTCCCCCCGAGGCCCTTTCGGCCTGACGGGGCGAGGGCGGCGGTCCGCATGGAGCGCCGCCCCACCGATTTCCCGGCCTCGCGGTGAGGAGGCGATCCCGACAAGAGAGCGTGCATGCAACAGATCCTGCTGGTGACCTTCCCCTTCTTTGCGCTGGTGCTGTGCGGCTATCTCGCCGGGCGCCGCCGTATGCTGCCGCTGGAGGCGATCCCGGGCCTGAATACCTTCGTGCTGTACTTCGCACTGCCGTGCATGCTGTACCGCTTCGCCGCCGGCACGCCGATCGTGAAGCTCCTCGACGTGGGCGCTTTCGCGCTCTGGGTGGTGTGCGCGCTGGTGATGGTGGCGCTGACCATCGTCACGACGAAGAAGGGCGCCATCGGCTGGAACGATGCCTCCTTCGGCGCGCTCGTCGCCGCCTTCCCCAACTCGGGCTTCATGGGCATGCCGCTGCTGGTGTCGCTGCTCGGCGCCCGCGCGGCCGCGCCGGCGATGGTGCCGCTGGCCGTCGACATGGTCATCACCTCTTCGCTGTGCATCGCGCTGTCGCGCCTGAGCGCCGCTAATGCGGGCGGGGCGCGGCGGGCTGCCGTGAATGCCTTGAAGAGCGTGCTGGTGAATCCGCTCCCCTGGGCGATCATGCTCGGCGGGCTGTCGTCGGCGACCGGCTTCCTGCCGTGGAAGCCGCTGATGCGCGTGGTCGAGATGCTGGCCGATGCCGGCTCGCCGACGGCGCTGTTCACCATCGGCGCGGTGCTCGCGCGCTCGCAGATGTCCGTGCAGGCGCAGCACCCGGCGCGGCGCGGTGTCGGCGACGTGCCGCTGGTCGTGCTCTACAAGCTGATCGTGCACCCGGCGCTGATCTTCGGCGTCGGCACGCTCGCGATGTGGCTGGGCCTGCCGCTGGACCCCTTCACGCTGACCGTGCTCGTGCTCGTCGCGGCATTGCCCAGCGCGAGCAACGTGCCGATGCTCACCGAGCGCTTCGGGGCCGATACTGGACGGGTTGCGCGGATCGTCCTGCTGACGACCGCGTGCGCCTTCCTGACCTTCTCTGCCGCCGTTGCGCTGCTGGTAGAGTAGGGCAGGCAGGAGATCGAGGATCGCGCCGGCCCCGGTGGCGCTTTCCTGGCGGGTCGCCCGGCCCGATTTTCCCGGCTGATCGTCCCACCGCCGGGCCCGCTTCTGCGGGGGCTGCCGAAAGCCTTACGGGCATTGTGGAGTTCTGAATTCAAAAAATTTAGAAAATTTATTGCACTCTGAATTCAGAATTTGTAGAGTGTATCCACGATACCAATCAGAAGAACTCCCGCGCAAACCCTGGGCAGGGAGTCGAACCGATGGAGACGACTCGAATGAAACGCAAGCCCTCCCGCGTGGCCCTTGCCGCGCACATTCCCCAGCGATCGGTTCTCGCGCGAGCGTCGATACCGAGCTGAGCGACGCGTCCCGGCACGGCCGGGCACGATACCTGTTCGTGTCCGCCGGTCGAGCGATGGGTACCCAATGCCCTTCGTCCTTGCCGGGACAGCTGTCGCAACACCCGTACAAATCGCCCGTCGTCCCGCCAGTGGCGGGGAAACCCTGGCTTGGCACCGGCTCCTGGGGCTGGTCGACATTGCGCCCGCGCCGCGTTCAGCGCCGGGTGCTGATCGTCACCCCTTCCAGTTCGGGGCTCGCCGGGACAAGCCGGGTGGCAAGCATCCCATAGGCAATGGCCGATTGGATTCATCGAAGAAGTGAAAATCTGGAGACATCAATGCTGAAGAAACTGCTTCTCTCTGTCGCCGGTGCCGCAGCGCTGGCCCTCACGTCGCTGACGGCCGCCGCGCAGGACGTGAGCTGGCGCCTGGCCCACGTGTTCCCCGAGCAGAGCTCGGTGGGTGAGGCCGCGAACATGTTCGCGAAGCTCGCCGCGGAGCGCAGCAACGGCCGCATCAAGATCGCCGTTTTCCCGTCCGGCCAGCTCGGCGGCGACGAGGCGATCGGGCGCGAGCTGGTGCGCGGCACGATCGAGATGGGCTTCGTGAACCCGAACTCGATGGTGGGCATGGACCCGCTGTTCGACTTCCACATCCTGCCCTTCATCGCGACGAGTTATGCGGATGCGGATCGCATCTACTACGGCGAGGACAACATCCTCCGCCAGACGCTGCGCGAGACGATCGAGCGCAATCGCATGAAGATCCTGGGCTACTTCGAGAACGACTTCCGCGCGATCTCGAACTCGAAGCGCCCGGTGAAGACGGTCGATGACCTCAAGGGCCTCAAGCTGCGCGTCGTCCCCTCGCAGTCGCTGAAGATGTTCTTCGAGAAGGCCGGTAGCCAGGTCGTCATCATGCCCTTCCCGGAGCTCTTCACGGCGCTGCAGCAGGGCACCGTCGACGGCCAGGAGAACGGTGTCATCCTCATCAAGCAGGCGCGCTTCTACGAGGCACAGAAGCACGTCACGCTGCTCAACCACTCCTACGTGATGTCGACGATCACGGCGAGCCAGCGCGCGCTGGGCAAGCTGTCCCCGGCCGACCAGGAGCTGCTGCAGAGCATCGGCAAGGAAGTCGGCGAGTGGCAGGTGAAGCGCAACCGCGCGAATTCCAAGGTCGCGCTGGATGAGCTGCGCAAGGCCGGCATCGAGATCCACGAACCGACCGCGCAGGAGATCGCGCAGTTCCGCGCGCTGGGCGAGAAGGTGTGGGCCGAGATGACGCCGGTGTACGGCGAGAAGCGCATCGCCGAGCTCAGAAAGCTCGTCGCAGCGAAGTAAGTCCCGGAGGTCGCCATGAAATCGAGTTCCCCAGGCAAGGGTTCCACCTGGTTCCGCAGGACGAGAAGAGTGGAGCACGTGGTCTATTCGGTCGAAAAGGCCATCTGCGGCGCCTCGCTCTTCGTGATGTTGTTCGCGACGGCCTTCACGGTGGTCGCGCGCAACCTGAAGCTGTCCTGGCCGAACTACGGGGAACTCGGCCTGGCGGCCTTGATTCCGCTGACCCTGGTCGGCGGCGCGATGTGCACCTACCTCGGGTCGCACATCGCCGTGGAGCTTGCGCAGGCGGTGCCGTCGCGGCGGCTGAAGAATTTCTGTCACTTCGCCGTCGCCGTGGCGACGATCGCGTTTGCGGCCATCTATGCATACAGCGGTGTCGTGCTCGTCGATGAGTTCCTCCTCACCGGCGACAAGATGCTCGACCTCGACACGCCCTACTGGATCCTCGCGCTGTTCTTCCCGATCGGCATGGGGCTGATGATTTTCCACGCGTTGATGCAGATCCTGGCGATCCTCACCGGGCATTCGCTGAATGCGGAAGCGGAGGCCGCCCGATGATCGCCCTGCTGTTCATATTCCTGCTGGTCGGCGTCCCCGTCGGCATCGCGTTCTCGCTCGCGATCCTGGTCCAGGCCGACAAGTGGAACGTTTCCCTCGAGTTCGTCGCGCAGACGACGCTCGACGCGCTGCTGAATTACCCCTTCCTCGCCATTCCCCTGTTCATCCTGAGCGGCGAGCTGATGTCGCGTGGCGGCATCACGCGCCAGCTGGTGCGCTTCAGCACGCGCCTGTTCGGCTGGTCGCAAGCCGCGATGGGCCATGTGATGATCCTCGCCAGCGCCATCATGGGCGCGATCACCGGCTCGTCCGTGGCGGCGGTCGCCGCGATCGGCCGCGCCATCGGCCCGGAGATGCTCAAGCGCGGCTACCAGCCGGGCTACGTCGGCGCGTTGAACGCCTCCGCGGGCCTGCTGGGCGTGCTCCTGCCGCCTTCGATTCCCCTGATCCTGTATGGCTCCGCGGTCGGCGTGTCGATCACGACGCTGTTCCTTGCGACCCTGGTCCCCGGTCTCATGTTCGCCGCGGCCTTCATGATCGTGCATGCCCTGCGGGCGCGGCACGTGCTGCAAGGGGGCGTCGAATTGGCCGTCGATGCGAGCGCCGAGTCGGCCTCCGCCGGCGGAAACGGCAGATTCGGACTCGTCGCGGCGCTGTTCATGCCCATCCTGGTTCTCGGGGGCATCTATTCCGGAGTCCTCACGCCCACGGAGGCGGCGTCGGTGGCGGCGCTGTATGCGCTGTTCTATGCGATCCTGAATCGCAGCGTACGGATGATGGAGCTCGGCGATGCCTTCGTGAAGGCTGCGGCGAGCGGCGCCGCGATCATGTTCATCATCGGCTTCACGACCGTCTTCAACCGCGGCCTGGTCCTGCAGCAGATACCGCAGCAGATCGCGGCGCTGTCGACGAGCTACATCGACAGCCCCCTGGTGTTCCTGCTCGTCGCGAACCTGGTGCTGCTGCTGGTCGGCATGTTCATGGAGACCAGCGCGGCGACCCTGCTGATGGGCCCGCTGCTGGCCCCGGCGGCCGTGCAGTACGGCATCGACCCCATCCATTTCGGCATCATCCTCGTCATCAACATCGAGATCGGCCTGCTGACGCCGCCGCTGGCTGCGAACCTGTATGTCGCGGCACTGGTGAACAAGATTCCGCTGATCCCGCTGATACGCCAGCTGGCGTGGTTCCTCGGCGCCTGCCTGGTGTGCCTAGCCCTGGTGACCTACGTGCCGGAGATCGCGCTGTGGTACGAGTTCCTGCCGTGGAAGCCTTGAATGAAGACCATCGACACCTCCCTGCTGCGTGTCGGCTATGAGGAGTTCAACCCCGCCGCGACCCGCTCGGTCGTGCTGCTGCACGGCTGGCCGGACAGCATCCGCACCTGGTCCGAGGTCGCGTCAGGATTGGCCGAAGCGGGCTGGCGCGTCATCGTGCCCGCGCTGCGCGGCTTCGCGCCGACACGCTTCCTGCACGCGGACACGCCGCGCGCGGGCCAGCTCACGGCGCTCGGGCGCGACCTGCTCGAGTTCATCGATGCGCTGGGCCTGGAGCAGCCGGCCCTGGTCGGGCACGACTGGGGCGCACGCGCGGCGGGCATCGCCTGCGGGCTGCGGCCGGGCGTGGCGAGCCATCTCGCGATGCTGTCGGTCGGCTACGGGACCAATGATCCCTCTCAGCCCTTGAGCGTCGAGCAGGCCCGCAACTACTGGTACCACTGGTTCATGGCGACGCCGCGCGGCGACCGCATGGTCCGCGAGAAGCGGCGCGAC
Organism: Aromatoleum evansii; assembly: GCF_045689615.1. Lineage (NCBI taxonomy): Bacteria > Pseudomonadati > Pseudomonadota > Betaproteobacteria > Rhodocyclales > Rhodocyclaceae > Aromatoleum > Aromatoleum evansii. Next base: position 3,610,103 of record NZ_CP141259.1, on the reverse strand, counting down.
TTCGCCCGCATCATGTGGGACACCTGGGCTCCTGCGGGCTGGTATGCGCAGGACGAATTCGACACGACGGCCGCCGCGTTCGACAACGAGGACTGGCCGGACGTCACGCTGCACTCCTACCGGCACCGCTGGGGACACGCCGAGGGCGATCCCCGCTACGACGCCGACGAGGCCGCGATGCGCCCCGCGCCCGTGCTGCAGGTCCCGACGCTGGTGCTGCACGGCGAGGAGGACGGGGTCAATCATCCCGACATGTCGGCGGGCAAGGAGTCGTACTTCACCGGCCCCTACGTGCGCCGGCTGCTGCCCGGAGTCGGACACTTTCCGCAGCGCGAGGCGCCGCAGCAGGTGCTGGACGCGCTCCTGCAATTCCTGAGGGAAGGCCGCTAAGGCCGCATCTACCTCGTCGAACGCCTATCCTTGCTCATAATGTGGGAATTCTGAATTCAAAAAAACGCAAAAACATCTTGCACTCTGAATTCAGAATTTGTAGAGTGTGCAACACACGAATCACCCACAAGAATCCTCACGCAAGGGATCGCGCAGGGGGTCAAACGATGGAGACGAGTCGAATGGAAGAGAAAGTCGCTTGTGGTTGCGCAGCGCCTGCGCCTGTCAATACGGAACGCCGCAAGATCTTCAAGATTGCCGCGGTCGGACTTGCTGCAGGAATGGGCCTTCAGGGGCGTAGCGCCCATGCCCTCGAGACGGTGCCCGAAGCGCTGCGCCACGCAACCGGCGATCTGTTGGTCGAGGAAGATGCCGAAGGTGAGCCCGCCCCGCTGAAGGTCGCGGACCTGCGAGTCGGCAAACCGCTGCTGGCATTCCCCTATCACCCCGAATCGAAGCTGGTTCGTTCCGAGACCCGCCTGAACAAGGTCGTCCTGCTCCGTTTCAAGGAAGAAGACCTTGATGCCGAGACCAAGGCGCTGTCGGCCGGCGGCGTGCTGGCGTTCTCGGCGATCTGTACGCACATGGGCTGCGACATCAAGACCTTCATGACCAGCGAGAAGGTGTTCGCGTGCTTCTGCCACGCGTCCAAGTTTCGTCCGCTCGAGCGCGGATCGGTTGCCGGCGGTCCTGCCCCGCGTCCGCTCCCCGTGCTGCCGCTGAAGCTCGACGGCGACACGCTCGTCATCGCGGGGCCGTTCGCGACTCCGCCCGGATTCACCGCGCAGGCCTGAGCCCGCCCCGGTTTTGCATCCCCGTGGCCTCGCTTGCGGCCGCGGTTTCCAACAAAAGAGAGGAGACAAGAAGATGAAGGGTCTGATGAAGGGCATCGCCGTTTGTGCCGTCGCCGTGCTGCCCGCGGCGGTGTCCGCTGCGCTCGGCGACTACGCGCCCGTTACCGATGCGCGGCTCAAGAACCCGGAAGCCGGCAACTGGCTGCAATATCGCGGCAACTACGCGGGTTGGGGCTATAGCCCGCTGTCGCAGATCACCGACAAGAACGTCGGCAAGCTGCAGCTCGCCTGGGCGTTCGCGACCGGCCAGAAGGAAGGCCACCAGTCGCCGCCGATCGTGAACAACGGCTACATGTTCGTCACGACCCCCGGCGCCCAGGTCATCGCCCTCGAGGCCAAGACCGGCAAGGAGCTGTGGCGCTACAAGAAGGAACTGCCGGGCGAGATGCTGCAGCTGCATCCGACCAACCGCGGCGTCGCGCTGTACGGCGACCGCGTCTATGTCGCGACCGTCGACGCGCACCTCGTGGCGCTGGACGCCAAGACCGGCAAGGAGCTGTGGGTCAAGCAGGTCGGTGACTGGAAGGCGCTGCAGTACATCACCCTCGCCCCGCTCGCGGCCAAGGGAAAGATCATGGTCGGCTCGTCCGGCGGCGAGACCGGCGTGCGTGGTTACGTCGCGGCCTTCGACGCCCAGACCGGCGAAGAGGCGTGGCGCACCTACACCACGGCGGCCCCGGGCGAACCCGGCGGCGACACCTGGCCGGGCGAAACCTACAAGAACGGCGGCGGCAGCATCTGGATCACCGGCACCTACGACCCGGACACGAACCTCGCCTACTGGGGCACGGGCAACCCGGCGCCGTGGCCGACCGAAGGGCGCAAGGGCGACAACCTGTACACGGGCTCCACCATCACGCTCGATGTCGACACCGGCGCGCTCAAGAGCTACTTCCAGTACAACCCCAACGATGCTTGGGACTGGGACGAAGTTTCCGCGCCGCTGCTGATCGACACCGAGGTCAAGGGCAAGAAGGTCAAGACCGCGGTACATGCCGGCCGTAACGGCTTCCTGTGGGTCCTGGATCGCGACGGCCAGAAGCTGAACTTCGTCGATGCCTACCCCTACGTCAATAACAACACGATCAAGTCGATCGACCCGAAGACCGGCCGCCCGACCTACATCGAGGAGCGCCGTCCGGGCATGGGCAAGGGCAACGTCCATTTCTGCCCCTCGCTGTGGGGCGGCAAGGACTGGACGCCGGAGGCCTACAACCCGAAGACCGGCCTGTTCTACATCCCGGCCAACAACAACCTGTGCGCCGAGCTGCCGGAACCGGAGCCGACCAAGTACAAGAAGGGTGACCTGTACATCGGCTACCCGATCGAGGCGATCCTGACCGGCCTGCGCTGGGAATCGGGCAAGAAGGACGCGCCGAAGACGATGGGTGAGATCCAGGCCTGGGACCTGAAGACCGGCAAGCAGGTGTGGGCGCACAAGTTCCCGACCTTCAACTGGGGTCCGCTGCTCACCACCGGCGGCAACCTCGTGTTCGGCGGCGGCACCAACGACCGCATGTTCCGCGCCTTTAACGCGACCACCGGCAAGCTGCTGTGGGAAGCGGCGACCCCGTCGGGCGTGACCGGCGTGCCGACCTCGTTCGAGGTCGACGGCGAGCAGTACATCGCCGTGCAGTCGGGCTGGGGCGTCGATGCGCAGCGCATGCAGGGCGGCGTCGATAACCTGGTTGGCTATCAGACCGTCGTCCCGCAGGGCGGCACGGTGATGGTCTACAAGCTGGCGAAGTGATCCTGGACGGGCCGTCTTTCGGCGGCCCGGTTTTTTTGTCCCGGTTCAATGAATTCAGAGTTCGAGCCGTGGGGCCGCGGCGATGCCCGCGGAGCACATGAGGACAGGCAAATGAACAAGTCGTACCGCAACTTCATCGATAACCAGTTCGTGGATGCCGAAGGCGGCGCCACCCTCGAGGTGCGCAACCCGGCGAACAACGAACTCCTGGGCGTCGTCCCGGCCTCCACCCAGGCGGACGTCGACCGTGCCGTCGAGGCCGCGCGTCGCGCCCAGCCGGCGTGGGAGCGCCTGCCGGCGATCGAGCGCGCGAACCACCTGCGCCGCGTCGCGAACAAGATCCGCGACAACAAGGAGCGCCTGGCGCGCACGATCACGCTGGAGCAGGGCAAGATCCTCGATCTCGCCCGCGTGGAAGTCGACTTCACGGCCAACTATATGGACTACATGGCCGAGTGGGCGCGCCGCATCGAAGGCGAGATCATCCCCAGCGACCGTCCGGGCGAGACGATCTTCCTGCACCGCAAGCCCATCGGCGTCACCGCCGGCGTGCTGCCGTGGAACTTCCCGTTCTTCCTCATCGCCCGCAAGATGGCCCCGGCGCTCGTCACCGGCAACACCATCGTCATCAAGTCGAGCGAGGAGACGCCGCTCAACGCGGTCGAGTTCGCCGAGATCGTCGCCGAGTGCGACCTGCCGACCGGCGTGTTCAACCTCGTCAGCGGAGCGGGCGCCACCGGTGCCGCGCTGTGCGCGCACAAGGACGTCGGCCTCATCAGCTTCACCGGCAGCGTCGAGACCGGCATCCGCATCATGGAAACCGCGGCGCGCAACCTGACCCGCGTGAACCTGGAGCTGGGCGGCAAGGCGCCGGCCATCGTGCTGAACGACGCCGACCTGGAGCTCACCGCCCGTGCGCTGCATGCGTCGCGCGTGCTCAACACCGGGCAGGTGTGCAACGCCGCCGAGCGCGTGTATGTGCAGCGCGGCATCGCATCGGCGCTGGCCGAGAAGGTCGCTGCGCTGATGGCTGAGACGCGCTACGGCAACCCGATCGCCGAGCAGGGCCTGCACATGGGGCCGCTGGTGAACCAGATGGGGCTCGACAAGGTCGCCGCGCTGGTCGAGAGCGCACGCAAGCAGGGCGCGGAAGTGCTCACCGGCGGCAAGGTCGCGAACCGCGAGGGCTACCACTTCGAGCCGACCGTGCTGGCGGGCTGCCGCGCCGACATGGATGTGATGACCAAGGAGATCTTCGGGCCGGTGCTGCCGCTGCAGATCGTCGAGGACCTCGACGAAGCGCTCGCGCTCGCCAACGACTCGGAGTACGGCCTGACCTCGTCGATCTTCACGCGCGACCTCAACGCCGCGATGAAGGCCACCCGCGAGCTGCGCTTCGGCGAGACCTACATCAACCGCGAGCACTTCGAGGCGATGCAGGGCTTCCACGCCGGCCGGCGCAAATCGGGCATCGGCGGCGCGGACGGCAAGCACGGCCTGTACGAGTACACCGAAACCCACGTGGTCTATCTCCAGACCCACTGAACCGACTCATCCAACTGGCAGGGAGCAGGGACCGGGACCGCATCGCGCGGGTCCCGGCGGGATGACTCACGTCCGCGCGATTGAAAAAGCGGTGCCTTCGGGCGCCATCCAATAGAAGAAGCAGGAGACCGAAAGTGAAAAACCAGACGAGCCTGAAGAAGTCGTGTGTCACCAAACTGATCCAGGGCGCGGCGGTGGCGGCTCTGTGTGCGGGGGCAACCGTCGCGAACGCAGAGGTCACGCGAGGGTTCATCGGGGCGCACGAATATGCGCTGCCCGATCCCAGCGGCATGAAGCCGTGGAACGTGTTCGTCGAATACACCACCTTCCAGAAGACCAGCAAGGTGTGGAACGACAGCGGCAGCAAGAAGAGCTCCGACGACATCGAATCCTTCGTCAGCCTGTCCAAGTTCGTGCACTTCTGGGAGATCACCAACGGCGTCGGAATCGCCTGGGAACTGATCGTGCCGAAGGTGAGCGTGCAGAACCGCGACACCGGCGACGGCGTGAGCGGCATCGCCGACCTGCTGACCGGCCCGGCGTTCTGGATCAAGCCGAACGAGAACTGGACGCTCGGCACCGACATGGCCTTCGTGCAGGTGCCGGTCGGCGACCGCGACCTGCGCAGCACGCGCTGGAACGTCGTCGCGTCGGTGTTCTGGGATGCGCAGTACGGCAAGTTCAACTACACCGGCAACCTCGGCACGACGATCAACGGTCCGACCGAACGCAAGGGCGCGGCGGATCCTGCCAACCCGTACTACTTCAACAACCGCTTCGGCTACCGCGTGTCGCAGCTCGTCGAGCCCTACGTCGGCGTGGACTACCAGTGGCAGGACAGCAAGGACGGCGTTGCGGAAGCGCACGAGCTGGCCGGTGCGGTCGGCGTGATGTTCCACATGGCACCGAACTACCACCTTTCCGTGCATTACCAAGGTGGCATCGACGGCAAGAACATGCCGGTGTCGAACAACCTGAACGTGCGTTTCGCGTACGTGTTCTGACCTGCGTGGCGGGGGAGCCCCGGCTCCCCCGCGCGCGTGAGTACATCCGGGTCGGCGGAAGGCGCTTCCGCCGCCCGTGCCAGCAAACAAGAAGATGCCGACAATGGAACGTGCGATCCGTATCCACTCTCCGGGAGGTCCGGAGGTGCTGCGCCTGGAGGAGGTGTCCGTGGGGATGCCCGGGCCGGGCGAAGTCCGCATCCGGCACCGCGCCTGCGGCCTGAATTTCATCGACGTCTATTACCGCAGCGGACTCTACCCGCTGGACATGCCGGCCGGTATCGGCATGGAGGGTGCCGGCGTCATCGATGCGGTGGGCGAGGGCGTGTCCCACCTGAGGGCGGGCGATCGCGCGGCCTACGCGTGCCAGCCTCCGGGCGCCTACAGCAGTGCCCGCGTGATGCCGGCGAAGAACGTGGTGCGCCTGCCCGACGAGATCGATTACGAGACTGGTGCGGCGATGATGCTCAAGGGGCTCACCGTGCAGTACCTGCTGCGCAAGACGCAGCCGCAGGGCGGTTTGCAGCCCGGCGATTTCGTGCTGTTCCACGCGGCTGCCGGCGGCGTCGGGCTGATCGCCTGCCAGTGGGCGCGAGCGATGGGCCTGCAGCTGATCGGCACGGCCGGCTCGCCTGAAAAGTGCGCCCTCGCGCTGCAGAACGGCGCCACCTACGCCATCGATTACCGCAAGGAGAATTTTGTCGCGCGCGTCGCCGAGATCACCGGCGGACGCGGCGTGAAGGCCGTGTACGACTCCGTCGGCAAGGACACCTTTGCCGGTTCGATCGAGTGCCTGCGGCCCTTCGGCCTGCTCGCGGTGTTCGGCTCGTCGTCGGGGCCGGTACCGCCTTTCGGGCTGCAGATGCTCGCGGCGAAATCCCTCTACGTCAGCCGTCCGACGCTGTTCACCCACCTCGCGAGCCGTGAGGCGACGCAGGAGATGGCCGACGATCTGTTCGGGATGGTCGCGCGCGGCGAAATCGTGATTCCCGTCGAACGCCGCTATGCGCTCGAGAACGCCGCGCGTGCCCATGCGGAGCTCGAGGCCCGTCTCACCACCGGCTGCAGCGTGCTGATCCCGTGATCAAGGCGGCGCCCTTCCTCCTCTGGTCATCGCTTGCGCCCGCCCGCGGCGTCGCGGTGCCGCGCAGCCCGGTGTCGCTCTCGTCGCGCGTCGGTCTCGTGCTCCTCGCCGTGCTGCTCGCCGCGCTGGCGGCGGGCACGGCGTGGTGGGTGGGGGAGACGCGTCGTGCGATCAAGGAGGAGGTGAACGCCGCGAGCCAGGTCGCCCAGCAGTGGGTCGTCGTCCTTGTGTCCGAAACGCTGCGCGATTCCGACGAAGGACAAGTGCGGCTGATGGAGCACCTGCGCGCGGTCGGACGGCTGCGCGCCAATCGCCTCGAAGTCGTGGGCGCCGACGGCCGCCTGCTTCATGTGTCGCCCGAATCGACCTACAAGGCGGGGCGTTTTGCGCCCGTGTGGTTTTCCGACTGGGTGGAGCCGACGCTGCAGGTGCGCCGTTTCGACGCCGGCGACCGCACTATCCTGCTGCGACCCGACGCCTCGCGCTCGGTGCTCGACGCCTGGGACGACCTGCGTGCCGGCTTGAGCACGCTGCTGCTGGTGCTGATCGCCGGCGTCGCGGCGTCGCGCTGGGCGGTGCGTCGTGCCCTGGCGCCCCTCGCCGAGATCGACCGTGCGCTGGCGCGCGGTACCGAGGGACGCTTCGACCAGCGCCTGCCCAATTACCGCGTCGCGGAACTCGACCGCGTCGCGAGCACCTTCAACCGCCTTGCTGCAGCGCTGGAGCAGAGCCGCGACCTCAATCTCCGGCTGGAGGAGGACCAGGCCTTCGCCGGGGCGGTGCAGGCGCGCCTGGAGGAGGAGCGCCGCCTCATCGCCCGCGAGCTGCACGACGAACTCGGCCAGGGGATCACCGCGGTGCGCGCGATCTCCGGCGCGATCCTGCAGCGCAGCGCCGACCAGCCGCAGATCCACGGCAGCGCCCAGGCCATCCTCGCGATGACCAGCCAGATGCAGGACGGCGTGCGCGCGATCCTGCAGCGACTGCGCCCCACGATCGGCGAGGGTGGCGGGCTCGACCGGGCGGTGACCGAATACTGCCGCCTGTGGTCGGAAATCCATCCTTCCATCGCGATCGAGTGCGCGGTCTGCGGCTCGGTCGCGACAAGCGGCCGCCTCGGCATCACTGTTCTGCGGCTGCTGCAGGAAAGCCTGACCAACGTCGCACGCCACGCCGGTGCGACGCGCGTCGACGTGCGCGTCGCCATGCGGGGCAGCGAACTGGAACTCGATGTGTGCGACAACGGTTGCGGACTGGCACCGCAGGCGGAGGAGGGATTCGGGCTGCGCGGCATGCGCGAGCGGGTCGCCGAACTGCGCGGTGAATTCCGCATCGAGACCGCCCCCGCGGGCGGCCTGCATATCGCGGTGCGTTTGCCGGTTCTGCTCGATCACGAGGAAAACGAACATGGCTGCCATGCTTGAAGGTCTGCGCCTGGTCCTCGCCGACGACCATGCCGTCGTGCGCATGGGATTCCGCATGCTGCTCGAAGGGGCAGGGGCCGAAGTCGTCGCGGAAGCCGCGTCCGGCGAGGCTGCGCTAGCCGCCTTCGCCGAGCACCGTCCGGACGTGCTGGTGATGGATGTGACGATGCCGGGCCTCGGCGGCCTGGGGGCGCTGGAGCGCCTGCTGGCCCATCACGAAGGGGCGCGCGTGCTGATGCTGTCCGCGCACGACGACATGCAGATTCCGACCCGCGCGCTGAAGGCAGGTGCGGCCGGTTACCTCTCCAAGCGCGCCCAGCCGACGGAACTGGTCCGGGCGGTGGCGCAGATTGCGCGCGGCCGGCGCTACGTCGACCCCGAAATCGCCTCGCATCTGGCGCTCGCCCAGTTCGGCGACGGCGCCGACCCGCTCGCCGTCCTCACCGACAAGGAGTTCGCCGTGTTCCTGCAGCTCGCCAAGGGCCGCGACGTCCGCGAGGTCGCGGATTCGCATGGCGTCAGCGCGAGCACGGTGGGAACGCATCTGTACCACATCAAGCAGAAGCTGCAGGCGGGGAATGCGGCGCAGCTCGCGCTGATCGCCGTGCGCGCGGGACTCATCGAGACCTAGCGGCCGCCGGTTCATACACAACAATCTCAATCAACAAATGGAAGGCAGTCGAATCGTGGGCATCAGGAACGTAGGGATCGTCGGGGCGGGCACCATGGGCAGCGGCATCGCGCAGGTATGCGCGGCCGCAGGATTCCGCGTGACCCTGCTGGATGTGTCGGCCGAGGCCGTCAGCAAGGGCGTGGAGACCGTCTCCCGCAACCTCGAGCGGCTGGTGGTGAAGGAAAAGCTCGCTGCGGGCGACAAGGCTACGATTCTCGAGCGCGTCTCCCCCACCACCAGCAACGGCGACCTCGCCGCGTCGGATCTCGTCATCGAGGCCGCGACCGAGAACGAGACCCTGAAACAGCGCATCCTGCGCGACATCGACGCGATCGTGTCGCCGACAGCGATCATCGCCACCAACACCTCTTCGATCTCGGTGACCCGGCTGGCCGCCGTGACCGGGCGCGCGCCCCAGTTCATCGGCATGCATTTCTTCAATCCGGTGCCGGTCATGGCGCTCGTGGAGCTGATTCGCGGACTGCAGACTTCCGACGAGACGCTCGCGACGGCCCGCGGCTTTGTCGAGGCGCTCGGCAAGACCGCGGTGGTGGCACGCAACAGCCCCGGCTTCGCCGTCAACCGCATCCTCTGCCCGATGATCAACGAAGCGATCTTCGCCTTGCACGAGGGGCTCGCGAGCGCCGAGGAAATCGACGCCGGGATGATGCTGGGCTGCAATCACCCCATCGGGCCGCTTGCGCTGGCGGACCTCATCGGCCTGGACACGATGCTCTCGGTGATGGAGGTGTTCTATGACGGCTTCAAGGATCCGAAATACCGCCCGGCGCCGCTGCTCAAGGAAATGGTCGACGCCGGCTTCCTGGGCCGCAAGAGCGGCCGCGGTTTCTTCAATTACGCATGACCGACGGTTTCGTACGGAAAGGTGCCTCGTCTAACGCTCGAATGGTGGATTCCTTCTCTCCTCCTGCCTTCTTGCCGGCACCTTTCTCTTTTTATTCTGTAGTCGTGGAGGGCGCATTGCATGACTCGTGAGTGACGCCGCGAGGGTACGTTTCGATAACGAGGTGACAAAATGAAAAAAATCCCGGCGATTTCCCCAATCTTTTCCGCCCGTGGCTCCAGCGTCCATCAAGGCTGGAAGACGATCTTCAGGTCCGTTGGCGTCGCGCTCTTGCTGAGCGTTGCCGTCAGCGGTGGAAATGAAGCGCAGGCACGGGAGCTGTCGATCGGCGATGGCTCATTCAAGTGCCTGAACGACATGGTCAAGGTACGCCATTTCTACGTGGACAATCTCCTGGGCAATCGCAAAGCCACGATCAAGGTCGCCGAGAAGGGAACCGGCGCGTATCCGCCGGGCTCCGTGGTGCAACTGATTCCCGGTGAGGTCATGGTGAAGCACCCGAAGGGCTTCAACCCTGCGACCAAGGACTGGGAATTCTTCGAGCTCGACGTCTCCAAAGAGGGCACGAAGATCCGCAAGCGCGGTTTCGTCGATGTCGTCAATCGCTTCGGCGGGAACTGCTTTGCTTGCCACGTCAAGGCGAAACCCGAGTTCGACCTCGTGTGCGAGGTCGAGCATGGCTGCGATCCGATCCCCATCACGCGCCGCATGCTGGCCGCGGTGCAGAAGACGGACCCCCGCTGCACAGCGCCTGCCGCCCTGACCGAGGACGATCAGCTCGCGCTGAAGGAACTGGACGAGGTGTTGAAGACCATGACGATGCCCGCGGCGCCGAAGTGAGCTGGCGGTGATCACGCGTGCGGGCGCCGTCCCGCACGAGGCGGGGCGCTCCCCCAGGTCCCGCGCCATTCCTGTCGAATCATGCAGAGACTGAACTCATGCGATACAAGAAATCCCTGACCTTGCTTGCCGCCGCGATGAGCTTCGGCGCGACGTTCGCTGCCCACGCCTTCGAGCTGAAGAGCAACCTCCGGAACGGCCAGGCGGTCCCGCCGGAGTATTACCAGAACAACTTCGGCTGCACGGGCCCGAGCCATTCGCCGATGCTGGAATGGAAGAATCCGCCCAAGGGCACCAGGAGCTACGCGATCACGTTCTTCGACAAGAGCGCACCGACCGGCTCCGGGTTCTGGCACTACCTCGCCTACGATCTTCCGGCGGACACGACGAGGATCGAGGAGGGCGACCTGACGACGGCCAAGCTGCCGGCCGGGGCCAAGGAAGGAAACACCGATCTCGGCAAGCCCGGCTACTTCGGCCCGTGCCCGCCGGTCGGGCGCAAGCATACCTACGTGTATACGGTGCATGCGCTGAAGACGGACAAGCTGGACGTGCCGGCTGGCGCGACGTCGGCGATCATTTCCTTCTATATCTGGCAAAACACGCTCGGAAAGGCGTCCCTAGAGGTGTCAGCCGGACCCAGGACGGGCAAGTAGGACTGAGTACGTGGCGCGATCACGCAATCGCGCCACTCATATGCCGCTTTCGCGCCAAGTCGCACCTCCATTGCGGTTCAGCGTTGTCGGGGCGGGTCGTGCATTGGTCCGGCGTCGATGCAGGCCGTGCTCTTCCGGAGCAAATGCAGCGCAACACGCCGAGCGCGATTTCGCACTGCTACTCCTCAACTAATAACTACGACTAAAATAGTCCACGTTTTTCTTGCGAATTCAAACGCGGAGTTATATAGTCTTAGTTATGGCGCACATCACTACCAGCGTTGAATACGCGATCCACTGTCTCCTCTGGCTCGTCGGCTCGGACGGCACCGCCCTGAGCAGCCGGGATCTCGCGGAGTTGCAGGGGATCTCGCCGAGTTTTGTGGCGAAGATCCTGCCCAAGCTGGAAAAGGCGGGCATTGTCGTGGCGAACGAAGGGGTTCGCGGCGGGTATCGCCTTTCGCGCCCGCCCGAGCAGATCAGTTTTCTCCAGATCGTCGATGCGATCGAAGGCGAGAAACCGCTGTTCGACTGCCAGGAAATCCGGAGTCGCTGCGCGGTCTTCGATGAGGAGCCGCCCGCGTGGTCGGTCGCAGGCGTCTGCGGGATCCACGCCGTGATGCTGAAGGCCGAGCAGGCGATGCGCGCCGAGTTGGCCGCGAATACGCTGGCGGATGTCGCGCGCACCTTCGAACGCAAGGCGCCGACCGAATTCTTCGTCCAGGTCCATGACTGGGTCCGCGACCGGGTCGACAGTCGCCGACCGGGACGTCCCCCCAAAGTACCGAAACCATCTTCCTGAGCCCATCCGGGCCGGGTTTCCCCGGGAACATCGCATCGATCTGACTCGCGGTCCTTCGCCGGACGGACCGGGAGCGTACTGCCGCGCGTCTCGGTGGCAGGGAGTCGTTCGTCCGGATCTTTCCAAAGGAATACGCAAAATGCGACACCACATCGTTATCGCCGGGTCGGGCTTCGCCGGTACGTGGGCTGCAATCTCGGCCGCGCGTGCCGTCGCCCTCGCCGGCAAGGAGAGGGAGGTGGATATCACGGTCGTTTCGCCGTCCGCGAATATGGTGATCCGTCCCCGTCTGTACGAAGCGGCGATCGAGAACATGAACCCGGATATCAAGCCGCTGCTCGACGCGATCGGCGTGCGGCACGTGGCCGGGATGGTGACGGAAATCAGTCCCGACGCGCACCGGCTTGCGGTCGCCCGCGCCGACGGCTCTCAGGTTCCCATGTTCTACGACAAGTTCGTCCTCGCCACCGGCAGCCAACTGTTCACGCCGCCGATCCCGGGACTCAGGGAACACGCGTTCAACGTCGATCAACTGGACAACGCGCGCAAGCTCGAGGCGCATATCGCAGGCTTGCCTGCCCGCGCGGCGACGCAAGCGCGCAATACGGTGGTGATCGCCGGAAGCGGCCTGACCGGCATCGAGACCGCTGCGGACATGCCGGCACGCTTGCGGGCGGTGCTGGGCGCGGATGTCGCGATTCGGGTCATTCTGGTCGAACAGGCATCGGCGATCGGCCCACACCTCGGTGCCGGCCCGCGCGCCGTGGTCGAGGAAGCGCTAGCCGAGTGCGGCGTCGAGTTCGTGGTGGGCGCCGCCGCCGTGTCGATCGACGCACAGGGCATCGAGCTGTCGTCGGGGGAGCGCATCGAGACCGAAACCGTGGTGTGGACAGCCGGCGCCAGAGCCAATGCCCTGGCCGCGCAGATCCCCGGAGAACATGATCGACTGGGCCGTCTGGTCGCCGACGCCTACCTCCATGCCCAGGGCACTTCGGACATTTTCGTGACCGGCGATGTCGCGCGCGCGGCCGCGGACGATCTCGGCAACGTTGCGCTGATGTCCTGCCAGCACGCGCTGAGCCTTGGCCGGGTGGCCGGGCATAATGCGGCGGCCGAGCTGGTCGACCTGCCGTTGCACCCCTACAGCCAGCCGAAGTACGTGACCTGCCTGGACCTGGGCCCCTGGGGCGCGCTGTATACGGAAGGCTGGGAGCCGCAAATCTCCTTGATGCGGGAGGAAGCCAAGTCGCTCAAGCGGGAAATCACGACGAAATGGATCTATCCGCCGGCGCCGGATCGTGACGCCGCCTTCGCGGTCGCCAATCCGGACTTCGTCATCGTGCCGTGATGGCAGGCTGATCCGATGAATTGTGGCGTTGCGGCACAAGAAGGCTGTCGTGCCTGACGAGACGACCAGGCATAAGCGGGCAGCAATGACTGAGCTGCCCCACGACGGGCTTCTTGGTCGTAAGCTTGTCCAAGGTGCCGCCGAGCCGTCCGTCAGCGTGCCCGCAACAACCACTATCCGACATCGGTCGCAGCACGTTTCGGCAATACCCATCCGGCCCGCGGGAAGTGGCAGGTGTAGCCGCCAGGGTATCGTTCGAGATAATCCTGATGCTCCGGCTCGGCCTCCCAGAAGTCGCCGACGGGCTTGACTTCGGTCACCACGCGACCCGGCCAGATGCCGGACGCGTTGACGTCCGCAATCGTGTCGAGGGCGATTTGACGCTGATGCTCATCGGCGTAGTAGATCGCCGAACGGTAGGACGTGCCGATGTCGTTGCCCTGGCGATTGCGGGTGGTCGGATCGTGAATCTGGAAGAAGAACTCCAGCAGACGACGGTAACTCAGGCGCTCGGGGTCGAACAGGATCTCGATCCCTTCGGCATGCGTGCCGTGATTGCGATAGGTCGCATGGGGCACATCGCCGCCGGTATAGCCGACGCGGGTGGCGAGGACGCCGGGCAGGTGCCGGATCAGGTCCTGCATGCCCCAGAAGCACCCGCCTGCGAGCACGGCGCGTTGTGGGTCGGCCATGATCACGCCTCCACCTGGCCGATGTACTCCCCGTAGCCCTCGGCTTCCATCCGGTCGAGCGGGATGAAGCGCAGGGACGCCGAGTTGATGCAGTAGCGCAGCCCGCCGCGGTCGCGCGGACCATCCGGGAAGACGTGGCCGAGATGACTGTCGCCGTGGGTCGAGCGGACTTCGGTGCGGAGCATGCCGTGGCTGGTGTCGCGCAGTTCGCTCACGAATTCAGGGGCGATCGGCTTCGTGAAGCTGGGCCAGCCGCAGCCCGATTCGAACTTGTCGCTGGATGCGAACAGCGGTTCGCCCGAAACGATGTCCACGTAGATCCCCGGGGCGTGATGGTGAAGATACTCCCCCGTGCCAGGCCGTTCCGTTCCGCTTTGCTGGGTGACGCGGTATTGCTCCGGCGTCAAAGTGGCGATGGCGGCTTCGTTTCTCATGTAGCGCTTCATTGCGTTCTCTCTCCGGTTGCGATGCTGCCGCAGCAGCGACGGGCGTGGGGTCCGGCGCGATTGTGAGCGGGCATATGCTTTGTCGTAGCAGGATCGCTGAATCTTACAAATGGCGGCGACCGATTTTGCGCGCATCGCGGCACTCGTGGGGCATCGCCGCGGTCTGAGTTTGCGGAGGCCGAGTTGCGGTCGTGTTGTGGAGGGAGGGAGCATGTCGAGCCCGTCGTCCCCGATGAATGCCGGTCGCGCAATGACACGGGCGGAATTCCTGCGCCTTGCTGCGGGTGCGGCGGTGGGGCTTCTCGTCGGCGGCGGGGCGAAGGCGCAGGCGCATGCGCCCGGCGAGTCTTCCGGAGGTGCGATGCCGACGCGCCCGATTCCTTCGACCCTGGAGCCCTTGCCCGTGATCGGCCTGGGCACCTATGTGGGTTTCGATGTGCCGCGCGACTCGGAGGAGTATCGCCGGCTGCCGGAGGTGTTGCGGGCCCTGTTCGAGTCGGGCGGGGCGGTGATCGACACGTCGCCGATGTACGGGCGGGCGGAAGCGGTGACGGGGGAACTGCTCGCTGCGGGCGGGCTGCGCAGCCGCGCCTTCGTCGCGACCAAGGTGTGGACGCGCGGGCGGGCCGAGGGGATCCGGCAGATGCAGGAGTCGATGCGGCTGCTGCAGGTCGAGCGCCTGGACCTGATGCAGGTGCATAACCTCGTCGATTGGCGGGTGCACCTGGCGACACTGCGTGAGTGGGAGGCCGCGGGGCGCGTGCGCTACATCGGCATCACGCATTACACGCAGGGCGCCTACGGCGAGCTGGAGGCGGTGATGCGCGAGGCGCAGTTCGATTTCGTGCAGGTGAATTATTCGGTCGACGAGCGCGAGGCGGAGCGGCGCATCCTGCCGCTGGCGGCCGAGCGCGGCATGGCGGTGCTGATCAACCGGCCCTTCGGCGGCGGGCGGGTGTTGCGCCGCCTGCGCGACCGGCCGTTGCCGCCGTGGGCGATGGAGATCGGGGCGACGAGCTGGGCGCAGGTGCTGCTGAAGTTCGTGCTGAGCCACCCGGCGGTGACCTGCGCGATTCCGGGCACCGGGCGGCCGGAACACATGGCGGACAACGTGCGTGCGGCCATCGGCACGTTTCCCGATGCGGCGTTCTGGCAGCGCCATGTCGATTCGATCGGCGCCTGAGCAACGGGGCAGGGCGCTGGGGGCCGTGCGGCCTGCTTTCATGCTGCGGAGGCAAGGATGAGTGCGCGAATTAGGTCCCGTTTAGGGGGGCATCTCCGACCCGGCTTTCCCTGTGATCCCGCATGCGGTCTTCCGCCCGATGGTCGGCGCCGCGAGCTGCTCTTCGCCGCCGCCGCAATGCTCGCGCTGGCCGCGCTGCCGCGCGCGGCGACCGGCGCGTCGGACGGATTCCGCATCGGTATCATCGGCACCGGGCGGATCGGGGGCGCGCTGGCGGAGCTGTGGGCGAAAGCCGGGCACGAGCTGCTGGTCTCCTCGCGCCATCCTGACGATCTGAAGCCGCTGGCGGCGCGGCTGGGTGCCAACGTGCGGGTGGGAACGCCGCGCGAGGCGGCCGGGTTCGGCGATGTCGTCCTGATCGCGGTGCCGTATGGGGCCCTGCCGCAGATAGGGCGCGACTATGCGGGCTTGATGGCGCGGAAGGTGGTGCTGGAAACCGGCAATCCGCGGCGCGAGCGCGACGGGCCGATGGCAACGCCGGCGCTGGAGCGGGGCACCGGCGTGGCGTCGGCCGAGTATCTGCCCGGCGTGCGCCTGGTGCGGGCCTTCACGTCGGTGCCGTATCTGGCGCTGCGCAGCGAGGCGCACCGCGCCGGCGAGCGCGTCGGGGTGCCGCTGGCGGCGGACGACCGCGATGCGCTGGCGGTTGCCGCACGCCTGGTCGAGGACGCAGGCTTCGAGCCGGTGCCGGTCGGAGGGCTGGCACGTGCGCGGGATTTCGACATCGGTTCGCCGGTGTTCGGTCGGGCGCTGACGGCGCGCGAGCTGCGACAGGTGCTGGGCCTCGCGCGTTGAGGGGGCTGGCGATGGCCGCGCGGGTCGAATCCTCGTTCGGTGCTTCGGCGGGCGGGTGAGGGATGTGGGCGACGCTCGTCCGCCGGGTGGTGCCGGTGCGCGAAGGCGAGACGCTGCCCCTGCTGCTCGCGACGGCCTACGGCTTTGCGATCCTGTATGCCTACTACCTGCTGCGGCCGGTGCGCGACGAGATCGGCGCGGCCGACCGCGGCAACCTGCAACTGCTGTGGACTGCCGTCTTCCTCGTCATGCTGCTGGCCGTGCCGCTGTATTCGGCGGCCGTGGCGCGCTGGCCGCGGGCGGTGTTCGTGCCGCTGGCGAACCGCTTCTTCGCCGCCAACCTGCTCGTCTTCCTTGCAGCGCTGTACCTGTTGCCGGAGTCCGCGCGGACGTGGATAGACCGCGTGTTCTACGTGTGGACGAGCGTGTTCGCGCTGTTCGTGGTGACGGTGTTCTGGGGCTTGGTCGCGGATCTCTTCCGTCACGAGCAGGGCAAGCGCCTGTTCGGCTTCATCGCGGTCGGCTCCTCGCTCGGCGGCATCGCGGGTTCGGCGACGACGGCGGCACTGGCACAGCACGTGCCGGTGTTCCTGCTCCTGCTGTTCGCGGTGCTGCCGCTGGAGGCGGCATCGTGGTGCGCACGGGCGCTCGACCGCCATGCGCAGCGCACGCCGGGGGTGCTTGCGCGCGAACCGCAGGCGCGGATCGGCGGCAGCGCGTGGAGCGGGGTCGGGCTCGTGTTCTGCTCGCCCGTCTTGCTGCGCATTGCAATTTGGCTGCTGCTGATGACCTTTGCCTCGACGATCCTGTACTTCGTGCAGGCGCACCTGCTGGGCGAGGCCTATTCCGACCGGGCGCTGCGGCGCGTCTTCCTGGCGCGCGTGGACCTCGTCGTGAATGGGCTGACGATCGCGACGCAGATCTTTCTCACCGCCCACATCCTGCGTCGTGTCGGGGTGGGCCTGACGCTGGCCCTGCTGCCGGCCGTGGCGCTCGTCGGTTTCGCGGTGCTCGGCATCGCACCGGCACTCGCCGCGTTGGTGGCCGTGCGCGTGCTCTACGACAGCACCCGCCATGCGCTCGCGAAGCCCGCGCGCGAGGTGCTGTTCACGCTGGTCGGCCGTGAGGAGCGCTACAAGGCCAAGGCCTTCATCGACGCCGTGGTGTATCGCGGCGGCGATCTTGCGAGCGGCTGGATCTACGCGGGGCTCGCCGCGCTGGGCCTCTCGGCTGGGGCGATCGCCTTGGTTGCGGCGCCGGTCGCGGGCGGCTGGATCCTCGTCGCGCGGCAGTTGGGGCGTGTGGAAGAGCGCGATTCCACCTGAACCCCGGCTGCCGGGCCCGCAGCGTTGAGGATTTCACCGAGTGGCGGGCCGCCGAATGCTACCGTGCATTCCACGACTATAATTGCAGATCGTGTCGAGGCTGGCATATTGCATATGACATATCATCGATGTTCCGGTTTGCGGGGCTTCCGACATTTTCCGTTCGAACGGTCATCGCGAGAGCTCTGAATGAATCTGCCAGATTTCCGGTGGCGAACGCTCAACACGCGCATCACCCTCGTCACCCTCCTCATCTTTGTCGTCAGCATCTGGTCGCTGGCTCTTTATGCGAGCAGTATCCTGCGCGAGGATATGCAGCGCCTGATGGGCGAGCAGCAGTCGTCGGCGGCAACCATCATGGCTGCGTCGGTCAACGACGATCTTGCCGAACGCCTGCATGCGCTGCAGGTCGTCGCGGCAACCCTGGGCGGCACCGTCGGGCGGGACCGGTCGGCCCTGCCGGCGCTTCTCGAGCGACAGCCCGTCCTCGCGGACCTGTTCAACGGCGGCGTGGTGATCGTGGATGCCGAGGGCACGGCGGTCGCCGACATGCCGCGTGCGATGGGGCGCATCGGGCTCAATTACATGGAACGGGATCACGTCGCCGCTGCGCTCCGCGAGGGGCGTTCGACGGTCGGCCGGCCGGTCATCGGCAAGAAGCTCTCGGCACCGGTGCTCGCGATGTCTGCGCCGATTCGTGATGCACGGGGGAGGGTGGTTGGGGCGATCTTCGGCGTAACCGACCTGTCGAAACCGAATTTCATCGACAAGATTGCCGGAAACGTCTATGGCCGTACCGGAGCCTACCTGCTCGTGGCGCCGCAGTCCCGGCTGATCGTCGCAGCGTCCGACAAGAGCCGGATCCTGGAGACCTTGCCCGCCTCCGGCGTCAGCGCGGCGATAGACCGCTTCGTCGAGGGCTACGAAGGGTCGGCGGTGTTCCGGACATCGGACGGTGTGGAGGTGCTCGGCTCGGCCAGGAACATTCCGCAGGCGGGCTGGTTCGCCTGGGTCGCTTCGCCCATCGAGGAGGCCTTTGCGCCCATTCGTGCCGTGCAGCAGCGCGTGCTGGCGGGGGCGATCGTGCTCACCCTGTTTGCGGGGGGGCTCACCTGGGCGATGCTGAGGCGCCAGCTCGCGCCCATGCTCAATACCGTAAAGACGCTCGCGGCGCTCTCCGACACGAGCCACTTCCCGCATCCCCTTCCGGTGGTCCGGCGCGATGAGGTGGGGGAATTGATCGGCGGGTTCAACCGGCTGCTGGATATTCTTTCGCAGCGCGAACGAGCCGTGCACGACAGCCGCATCTTCGTTCAGGGGGTTCTCGACTCCGTGCCCAGCCAGATCGCCGTGCTGGATGGAGACGGGGTGATCATCGCCGTCAACGAACCGTGGCGGCGATTCGCGATCGAGAATGGTGTGGAGCCGGGAACGGCCGCACCGAACACGGGGGTCGGCACGAGTTACCTGTCGGTGTGCGGTGACGACGAGCGTAGTGGAGGCGACGCAAGTGACGGGATACGGGCCGTGCTCGAAGGCCGCTCGCCGGGCTTCAGCCATGAATATCCCTGTCATTCCCGGCACGAGCAACGCTGGTTCCACATGACCGTGAGTCCGCTGGAAGGCGGGCGCAAGGGGGTGGTGGTGGTGCATAGCAACATCACTGCCCGCAAGCTCGCAGACGACCGGCTGCGCCTTGCCGCAAGCGTGTTCACGCATGCCGACGAGGGCATCGTGCTCACTTCGGCAACGGGACGGATCATCGAGGTGAATGACGCGTTCTGCCGCATCACCGGTTACAGCCGCGATGAAGTGCTGGGCCGCAATCCACGCATCTTCAAGTCCGGGCGGCACGACGATGCGTTCTATGCCGAACTCTGGCGGCAGATCACCCGGGAAGGCACCTGGAAAGGCGAGATCTGGAATCGTCGCAAGAACGGCGAGATCTATCCCGAGCAGAAGACCATCAGTGCCGTGCGCGACGATGGCGGCAAGGTTCGGCATTACCTCGCGCTGGGCTCCGACATCACGGAGCGCAAGAACATGGAGGACCAGATCCGCCGCCTCGCCTTCTATGATCCCCTGACCAACCTGGCGAACCGGCGGCTGTTCCACGACCGCGCGCGGCGGGCGCTGGCGGGCAGCAAGCGCACCGGTCGTCCGGGCGCGCTGCTGTTCATCGACCTGGACAACTTCAAGCCGCTCAACGATACGTATGGGCATGACGTGGGCGACCAGCTGTTGGTGGAGGTCGCGCAGCGGCTGCGCAAGTGCGTGCGCGAGGTCGATACCGTGGCGCGTTTCGGTGGCGACGAGTTCGTCGTGATGCTGTGCGAGTTGCCGCCCGAGGGTACGGAGCCGCGCCGTCAGGCCGGGGTGGTTGCGGAGAAGATCCTGGCGCGCCTGTCCGAGCCTTACGTGCTGGGCGCCGACCCCGCTGCGCCCGACGCCGCGAAGATCGAGCATCGCTGCTCGGCAAGCATCGGCGTGACGCTGTTCACGGGGAGCGACGCGAACGAGGATGAAGTGATCAAGCGCGCGGATGCCGCGATGTATCAGGCCAAGGAGGCCGGCCGCGGCGCCGTGCGCTTCGTGGATCCGGAGGCGAGGCCGTCGCTTCAGGCAGCGAAAGCGGTCGGTTGAGCGCGGCGCGGCGCCGCCGCGCCGCCGCGCGAAAGTGCCACGGGCGGGCTCACTTCCCTTTCGCCAGTAGTGCTTTCAGATCTGCGAAGGGGTTGTGCGTCGATACCGCGCCGTTTTCCGTCTGGATCGAGCTGCCCGCCTGCGCTTCGAGCTGGCGCTGGTGTTCGTTGTCGTGGCAGTAGATGCACAGCAGTTCCCAGTTGCTGCCGTCGGGCGGGTTGTTGTCGTGATTGTGGTCGCGGTGATGCACCGTCAGCTCGCGCAGGTTGGCTACGGTGAATTCGCGCGCGCAGCGGCCGCAGATCCATGGGTAGATCTTCAGCGCGCGTTCGCGGTAGCCGTCGCTGCGCGTGTCGGCGTTGCGCCGGGCATCGGCGACGATGCGGTCGAGCTTGCCGTGGTCGAATGTCTTCATGGCTGGACGATCTGCTGGTTGTTTATGGATGTTTCGATTCAGGGGGTAGCTGCCGGTTCATCGTGAGCAAAGGTGTCAGTCCCGGCGTGCTCAGAGCAGCGCTTCGATGTCGTCGGCGATGGCTTCCGGCGGCGTCATCGGGGCGTAGCGCTCGACCTGCGTGCCGCTGCGATCGACGAGGAATTTCGTGAAGTTCCACTTGATCGCCTCGGTGCCGAGCACGCCCTTCGCATGCGCCTTCAGCCACACATAGAGCGGGTGGGTGTTGTCGCCGTTGACCTCGATCTTGGCGAACATCGGGAAGCTGACGCCGTAGTTCGTCGCGCAGAACGCGGCGATCTCGGCGGCGTCGCCCGGTTCCTGCGCACCGAACTGGTTGCACGGGAAGCCCAGCACCACCAGCCCGCGCTCGCGGTACTTCCGGTAGAGCTGTTCAAGTCCGGCGTAGTGCGGGGTGAACCCGCACTGGCTGGCGGTATTCACGATCAGCAGCACCTTGCCGGCGTATTCGCCCATCGTCGTGCTGTCGCCGGCGAGGCGTTCGACGGTGATGTCATTGAGGCGCGTATCCATGGCTTGTCCCTCCTTGTTGCCCCTTAAACCAAATACAACATAGCAGCTTGGGTCAGCGCAGATGCTCCCTCCCCTTCAAGGGGAGGGCTGGGGTGGGGATGGGTTATGCACACGCGACAGAAACCCATCCCCCTCCTGACCGGTAGTCTCGGCTGCGCCTCGCCGAAACCCCTGTTCCGCCCCCCTTGAAGGGGGAGGAACCTGATGCCCGAGCCGATCTCGTCTATTTGTATGCCACTCTAATTGCCGTCACAGCAGCCCTTCGGCCTTCATCGCCGCGACGACCGCGGGGCGGGCGGCGACGCGGGCCTGGTAGGCGGCGAGCGAGGGCCATTGCGACAGGTCGAGCTCGATGTATTTCGCCCAGCTCATCACCGTGAACAGGTAGGCATCGGCCACGCTGAAGTCGGCTCCCATCAGGTAGTCCCTGCCGGCGAGCTGGTCGGCCACGTGGCCGAAGCGGCGCTCCAGGATCGCGCGGCACATCGACTTCCACTCGGCGGGCGTCGCCGGGTTGAAGAAGGGGCTGAAGTTCTTGTGGATCTCCGTGCCGATGAAGGTGAGCCAGCCCTGCAGCGTGTAGCGCTCCATGCTGCCGTTGGCCGGGGCGAGCTTCCTGGCCGGCACCTGGTCTGCGAGGTACTGGACGATCGCGGGGACTTCGGTGATCACGTCGCCGTTGTCGAGCTGCAGTGCGGGGACGTACCCCTTGGGATTGATCTTCCAGTAGTCCTGCCCCGATGCGGTGACCTTCTTCTGCAGGTCGACGGTTTCCGTCTCGTACTGCAGGCCCGCTTCCTCGAGGACGATATGGGAAGACAGCGAGCATGCACCGGGTTTCAAGAACAGCTTCATTGATGGGCTCCTTCGTGGGGTGGAGGGATGCGAGAGAATCCGTGCCGCGCGATGCGTGCGCGACGACGCGACATCTGGCGATCACGATGTCCGCGAACGCCCGCCGCAGGCGGCGCAGGCGTGTGGCAATGACTTCCGGATTGCGTTCCGGGTTCCCCGGAGCCTACTCGCCGGCCGCGCAGGTGGCAATCGGATGAGGCGCAGACCGCGCAGGCATGGCCGCGAGGCGCGGGAGTTTGCGATACTCGCGTCTCCGCAATCACGTCCCGCCGTAGCACATGAACCATCGCGAGCGCCTTCTCGAGCTGCAATCGGAGCTGCATGCACACGAGGCGTTCTGGCGCCCCTCGCCGTTCCAGGTGCGGCGGCCTGCCTGGTGCGAGGCACACCCGGCGCTCGCCGATGCGGTGCTCGGGCTCGACGAGGCGACGCTCGACCGTTTCATTGTCGATCCCGACGCGGTGCGCGCGTGGCTCGCGCCGCGCCTGTCCGTGGCCGAAAGACTGGAGGCGCTGTGCGCCGTGCGCGAGGTTGCCCCGCGCGGCCTGCCGCCCCGCGACCCGCGCGCCGACCTGTTCATC
The DNA here is from genome assembly GCF_045689615.1 of Aromatoleum evansii. Taxonomy (NCBI): domain Bacteria; kingdom Pseudomonadati; phylum Pseudomonadota; class Betaproteobacteria; order Rhodocyclales; family Rhodocyclaceae; genus Aromatoleum; species Aromatoleum evansii. The sequence goes on along the minus strand of NZ_CP141259.1, from coordinate 3,587,300 downwards.
CCCGGCCGCAAGCTTGCGCAGATCGAGGCCTTCGCCGCACACGGGCCGGCCGCCGCTGCGCCGGTGCTGGAGTGGTGCGCGGGCAAGGGGCACCTCGGACGCCGGCTGGCGCTCCTCGACCGGGTGCCGGTGCGCCTGCTGGAGATCGATGCCGCACTGTGCCACGCCGCCGAGCGGCTGGCCGAAGGAAGCGGGGTGGAACAGCGCGTGACCTGCGGCGACGCGCTGGACGAGGGCGCCCGCCGCCATGTGCGCGGCCATGCTGTCGTCGCGCTGCATGCCTGCGGCGAGCTGCATCGCACGCTGGTCCGCCATGCCGCCCACGATCATGCGCATAGCTACCGCATTGCGCCGTGCTGCTATCACCTCGGAGCGGCGGACGGCTACCGGCCCCTGAGCCGCGAGGCGACGCTTGCGCTCGATGAGCGTGCGCTGCGGCTGGCGGTCACGGAGACGGTCACCGCACCGCGCAACGTGCGTCGGCGTCTGGCGCGCGACCAGGCGTGGAAGCTGGGCTTCGTCGCGCTGCGCAACGAGCTCGAGGGCGAGGCCGTGCGCAGCTTCAAGCCGGTGCCCGCGTCGTGGCTGTCGCTCGATTTCGCCGACTACTGCCGCGCGCTGGCCGTGCGCGAAGGCGTGCGCCTGCCGGCGACGGTGGATTGGGATCACTGGCTCGCCGTCGGCGAGCGGCGCCGCGACGAGGTCCGCCGCCTCGAGGTGGTCCGGCATGCCTTCCGCCGCGCACTCGAAGTCTGGCTGGTGATGGACCTTGCGCTCGGGCTGGAGGCGGCCGGGTTCCACGTGCAGGCGGGCACCTTCTGCGAGCGCGCGCTCACGCCGCGGAACCTGCTGCTGCTGGCGCGGCGCACGGCGTGACGATTGGAAACGTGCGATCGGTTCGGGCAGGAGGATAATATCCGGTCGTAATGATCCGGCTTGCCGGCGGGCTGCAGCGATGCGGGCGCCCGGCGATCGGCGGTGTCATCCGTTCGGGAGAATGCACATGTACAAGAAGCTCGTGCTTGCATCGCTCGCGGCTCTCGTGCTGAGCGCGTGCGTCGTCGCGCCACCGCGCAGCGCGGTGGTCGTGGCGCCGGCACTGCCGGCGATCGTCGAGTTCGACGTGGAGCCGTATTACTATCACCGCGGCTATTACTACTACTACGAGAATTCCCGCTGGCGCTACGCCAGCTCGCGCTCGGGCCCGTGGGTGGAGCTGCCCCGCAGCCACTACCCGCGGGAAATCCGCTTCAAGGCGCGCCGGGAAGAGTGGCGCGGCGACCGCTACGAGCGCTTCGAGCGCGATGATCGGCGCCGGGATCGCGACGAGCGCCGCTGGGAACGAGAGCAGGAGCGCCGCCGCGATCGCGACGACGATCGCCGGCGCGACCGCCGGGGTGACGACGGCGATCGCCCCTGGTGGGATCGCAACGACGATAGGAATTGAGCGTCGGGGCCGGTCGGGCGTCGCCTGATCCGTCCTCATCTTCGCTGTCCGGGCCTTGTCGACCCGTTTCAGGCCGGAAGTCCGGATACCCGTTCTACCAGATGTTGCGCGGGCTCCAGCAGCGGCGCCGGCGGGCTGAGTCATTGGCCGCGGTGTCCGCACCGCGCAGACGCCGGAACAGTTCGGTGGTGACCTGCTCGACCTGTGCAGCCGTCAGGACGTCGGTGTCGAAGAGGATGGCCCCCAGCAGACGGTGGCCCTGGCCGCTCAGTTCCTCGCGGACCTGGCGGGCCAGTGCGTCGGTGAGTTGCGATTCGGTGATGAAGCCGAGCTCGATGGCGATCTGGCCGAACCGGGGGCAGTACTTCCGGGATAAATCCTTGCGCAGTGAGCTGAACATGGTCCTGGGCTGGCAGCAAAGTCACTCTTGCGGTCCGGCGTGGCGGCGGTGGAATGCCCCGCGATACGACGGGAAGGTGCCAGCATACTACAACGTCGGCATTGCGACTGGATGACGAAGCGCTAACGCGTGGCCGTCGCGCGAACCCGCGTAGGGCGGGTGGAGCGAAGCAGATCCCGCCAATCCGATGTCCGAAGGCACCCTGCCGCCGCACGGCGGGATCCGCCTCCGGCTCCTCCCGCCCTACCTCCCACCGCGATTGACCCGGATAACAGTATCTACGGAATCCTGCCTTCACGAACAATCCGGCAACTCAGGTGACGACAAGCGCATTCGCTCGCGAGCCTGACGTCGTCTTGCGCGCCCGCTCAGGCTTCGATCAGGCCGGAGCGCACGGCGATCAGGGCGAGTTCGGCAGCATTCGCCGCGTTGAGCTTCTGCTTGATGTGGTAGAGGTGGGTGCCGACGGTGCTGGGGCTGAGCTTGTGCGTATCGGCGACCTGGGTCACGGAATTGCCTTTCGCGAGTTCGAGGAAGACGGCGAATTCCTTGTCGGTGAGCGCGTCGGCGGGGTCGTTGCTGCCGCCGAACTGTGCGAGGGCGAGCTGCGGCGCGAGTTCGGGGTCGACGTAGCGCTGGCCGCGCGCGACCTGGGCGACGGCGCGCACCAGTTCCTGCGGCTGCGCGCGTTTGGAGAGGTAACCGGTGGCCCCGGAGCGCAGCGCGCGCATCGGGATCTGCGAGTCCTCGTGCGCCGAGAGCATTAGCACGCGGGCGCCGGGGTGGCGCGCGCGCAGGCGGTCGAGGGCGCACAGGCCGCCCAGCCCCGGCATTGTCACGTCCATCACGAGGGCGTCGGGCTGGTGTTCGCCGAATGCGGCGATCGCGGCCTCGCCGCTGTCGGCCTCGGCGACGATGGTGGCGCCGGCGCCTTCGAGCAGCATGCGGAAGCCCATGCGGACGATGGCGTGGTCGTCGGCGAGGACGAGGCGGAGGTTCTCAAGACTGTTGGCCATGGGGGCTTTCCTCGGTGCGAATCTCGGGGGGGTTGGAGTGCGGCAGGCGGGCGCTGACGCGCAGTCCGCCGCCGGGGGCGGTGTCGAATTCGAGTTCGCCGCGCAGCTCGGCGACGCGCTCGCGCATGCCGGTGAGGCCGTAGCGGCCCGGGCGCGGGTCGGAAGGCAGGCCGCGGCCGTTGTCGCAGACTTCGAGCGCGACGGCGCCGGGCTGGAAGTCGAGTCGCACTTCGACCCGCGTGGCGCCCGAGTGGCGTGCGACGTTGGTGAGGCTTTCCTGCAGCAGGCGCAGCACGGTGAGGCCCAGTGCCTCGCTGGTGGGCGCACTGGCGGGGGCGGCGCGGCAGTCGACGCGGATGTCGGGGTGGTGGCCGGACCACAGGCGGCAATAGTCCGCGACGGCGCGGTCGAGCTCGCCGGCGCCGGTGCTTGCGGGACGCAGGCGTTGCAGGATCGCGCGCACGCCGTCCTGCATCTGGCCCGTCATCGCGAGGATGGCCTGGGCGCTGCCGTGAAGCTGAGGATGGTTGTCGCTGCGCTGCAGGATGGCGCCGGAGATCGCGCGCACCGCCGTGATCGCCTGGCCGAGCTCGTCGTGCAGCTCGCGCGCGATCAAGCGGCGCTCCTCTTCGAGGCGGGCCTGAACGGCACGGGCGAAGGCCTGGTCTTCCTCCAGGCGCAGGTTGTGCGCGCGGGTGTCGTCGAGCGTGTCGGCGAGGCGGTTGTAGCTGGCGGCCAGCCGGTCGAGCTCGGCGACGCGGTAGCCGGGCAGGCGTACATCGAAGCGGCCGTCGGCGCCGCGTGCGAGGGCGGCGTCGATCTGTGCCAGCGGCGCGAGCGCGCGGTGCAGCGCGAGGCGGGCGGCTAGTGCGAGCACCAGCAGCAGCGCGAGGGCGGTGCCGAGACCGGCGGCGAGATCGTCCCAGGCGTCGAGCACGGCGCGCGAGGCGTCCGGGCGCAGCACGATCTGGCGGTCGCCGGCGTCGAAGTGGCGCACGGGCAGCGCAGGTGTCATGCGCTCGGCGAACCAGTCGGGGGCGAAGCGGCCGGGCTTGTAGGTCGATTCGGGCGACACGTAAATGCGGGCGCCGTCGGGGGCGTGCACTTCGAGCTGGTTGGCGCGCAGCCGCCCGACCGCACGCAGGTGCGCCATCAGGCGCTCGGGGCCGTCGGCGCGGTCGCGCAGGGTCTCGGACACGAGCACCGCGACCCATTGCTGCGCGACGTGGCTGGCGGCGAGCACTTCTTCGTGGATCGACTTGCGCGTCTCACGCACCCACCAGCCGGTGCCGGCGAGCAGCACGAGCGCGAGGACCGCGGCCAGCACGAGGCCGACACGGGTGCCGAGGGTGGTCGATCTAGCGCGCACGGGCTTTCTCCAGCACGGCCTGTTCCTCGGCCGGATACAGATGCACGACCGAGCGGCGGTATTCGCGCTCCACCTCGGCGAGGCCGTGGAAACGCTGCGGGATGGGGCGGGCGAGCATCTCGGTCATGTCGAGGCCGGACTCGGCGCCGTCGCGCATCGTGGCCGCGAGCCATTCGAGGTAGCTGCGCGTCTGGCGGATCGGTGCGTCGTCGCCCGCAGGGTCGCCGTGGCCGGGTACCCACCGTTTCACCGGAATCGTTTCGAGGCGGTCGAGGGCGGCGAGCCAGTGTGCGAGGTTCGCATGGGGCGTCGTCGCGGCGCGGTCGTGGAAGAGCAGGTCGCCCGCGAACACGGTGCCGGTTGCGTGGTCGATCACGACGAGATCTGCCGGAGTGTGGCCGTCGAGCGCGACGATCTCGATGTCGCGTCCGCCAACGCTGCGCCGGCCCGGCGCGAGCGTCTGGGCGGGCGTCACGCGCTCGGTGCCCTTCATCCAGTCGCCCGACATGCGGTAGAGGTTCTCGTTGAAGGCTTCGCCGTCCTTCTGGATGCCGCGCAGCGTCTCGGGCAGCGCCGCGAGCGTGGCGGCGGGGAAGGCCTGGTTGCCGAGGAAGTGGTCCGGGTGGTGATGGGTATTGATCGTCAACACCACCGGCAGCGCCGTCACGCGCCGGATCGCCGCGAGCATCTGCTCGCCGTAGCGGCGCGAGGGGCCGGTGTCGATGACTATGACGCCGTCCGTGCCGACGAGGAAGCCGGTATTGACGATGTTGCCGCCGTTGGCCGGGGTGAAGTCCTCGCGCAGGCCGACGAAGACGTGCACGCCGGGCGCGATTTCGCGCGGATCGAGGCGGTAGTCGAAGTGCGCCGCGTCGGGAACCGCGGGAACGGCAGGGGGGGCGGCGGTCGAGGTCGGTGCGGGCGTCAGCGCTAGGCCGACGAGCAGCAGTGCGCGCGGCAGGGCGGGCGGCCTCATTGTGTCACCCATGCGTCGATGCGGTTGCCGTTGTTGTCGCGGCCTTGCGCACGGATGCGCTTGCCGGCGGCGGCCCCGCCGGGCATGTCGATCGTGAATAGCGGGTTCTCCGATACGGGTTCGTAGGCGCGGATGTGCATCAGCTCGGCGCCCGATTCGTCGGAGAGGGTCAGCTCCTCGATGTGGAATACCGGGATGCCGGGCGCAAGGCCGGTATCCATCGGGTGGATCACGCGCATGCGCAGGCGTTCGCCGCCGTCGATGCGCGGGAAGATGCGGCCGCTGACCTCGTTCAGTCGCTCCTGCCACTCGGGCGAGCCCGAGCCGGTCGAGGGGGCGGTGCAGCCGCCGCCGGTCGCCGTGATCCACGTGCCGCCGACGTGCCATACGCCGTCGGCAGTGCGGGCGGCGGCGCGCACCGGCGAGGATTGCTGCAGCTTGAGGCGGAAGCCGAGGGCAGGGCGCGCCTTCTTCGGCTCGAAGCGCAGCACCGCGAGGATGGGATTGAAGTCGGCGAACACGAGCACCTCCTCCACGCCGGGCAGCGCGCTCGCATCGACGGAAACCGGGACGTTGAGCGAGTCCTCGGCGATCGCAGGGGTGGCGACCTTCACGCGTGCATCGAACACCACGCGCTTGTTCGGGAAGAAGGTCTTCACCATGTCGCCCCAGCGCGCGGAGTCGAGCGGGTCCGCCGCGACCGCCTCATCGGCCGTGGCAACGGCCGGGGGGGCGGCCGGCGCCTCCGTCAAGGGGTACAGCCAAAACATCGCCAGCACGATCAGGGTCGAACTGCGCATCGGTCTCCTCCGCGGGGGCGGTCGATGCCGCCCTCCTTGTTTGTGCAACGATATCAGCAAGGGATGTGCCACGCGGCGGAGCAGCGCATCTGTGCAGGATGTCGACCGTAGTTGCTCCAAAATGGAACAGGTGCTGTCAATCAGAGCAATGAAAATCGCTAGCTGTTCCGATTGCGCCTTGAAAAAACCGTTCCTTGGGCCATGTTTCAGGAACCGGAGCGGATTTTCGCGGGGCGCGGCACGGTGGCACGCCCTTTGCGAATCCTGTAGCCGAATCCGGTCGCCCGGTCAGGGAGGCGGTTTCCAACAATACGACGAGATTCGAAAAGGAGGATTCAAATGGAGCAGATCCGGAAACGTGCAGGCTGGTCGGTCGCGGTATCCGCCCTCGCGCTGTCCCTGGCAAGCATGGGGAGCGTGCAGGCCAAGGAGGTGACCGACGCCGACATCCTCGCGGACGGCACCGGCAACACCACGCAGATCGTGACCTACGGCCTCGGCACCAAGGGGCAGCGTTTCAGCCCGTTGGCCAAGGTCAACCCGCAGACGGTGAAGAACCTCGTGCCGGTGTGGTCGTTCTCCTTCGGGGGCGAGAAGCAGCGCGGGCAGCAGTCGCAGCCGATCATCTTCGACGGCAAGATGTACGTGACCGCCTCCTACAGCCGCATCTTCGCGCTCGACGTGAAGACCGGCGAGAAGCTGTGGAAATACGAGCACCGCCTGCCCGACGGCATCATGCCGTGCTGTGACGTGATCAACCGCGGTGCCGCCATCTACGGCAACCTGGTGATCTTCGGCACGCTCGACGCGCAACTCGTCGCGCTGGACAAGGACACCGGCAAGGTCGTGTGGAAGGAGAAGATCGAAGACTACAAGGCGGGCTATTCCTTCACCGCCGCGCCCCAGATCGTCAAGGGCATGGTCATCACCGGCAACTCCGGCGGCGAGTTCGGCATCGTCGGGCGCGTGGATGCGCGCGACGCCAAGACCGGCAAGCTGGTGTGGACGCGCCCGGTCGTCGAAGGCCACATGGGCTTCAAGTACGACAAGGAAGGCAAGCAGGTCGAGAACGGCATCAGCGGCACGACCAACGCCACCTGGCCGGGCGACCTGTGGAAGACCGGCGGCGCGGCACCCTGGCTGTCGGCCTACTACGATCCGGACGTGAACCTGATCTTCATCGGCACCGGCAACCCCGCGCCGTGGAACAGCTGGCTGCGCCCGGGCGACAACCTGTACTCGTCCTCCACCGTCGCGATCGACCCCGACACCGGCAAGATCGTGTGGCACTACCAGACCACGCCGCACGACGGCTGGGACTTCGACGGCGTGAACGAATTCGTGTCCTTCGAGTACAAGGATCCGAAGTCCGGCAAGATGGTGAAGGCCGGCGGCAAGGCAGACCGCAACGGCTTCTTCTTCGTCAATGACCGCACCAACGGCAAGCTGCTCAACGCCTTCCCGTTCGTCAATCGCATCGACTGGGCCAAGGGCATCGACCTGAACACCGGTCGCCCGATCTACGATGACGCCAAGCGCCCGGGCAACCCCTTCACCGAAGGCGGCGGCGACGGCAAGAAGGGCGAGGTGGTGTTCAACGCACCGTCCTTCCTCGGCGGCAAGAACCAGATGCCGATGGCGTACAGCCCGAAGACCGGCTACTTCTACGTGCCGGCCAACGAGTGGGGCATGGACATCTGGAACGAGCCGGTGTCGTACAAGCGCGGCGCGGCCTACCTGGGTGCGGGCTTCACGATCAAGGCGCTCAACGAGGACTACATCGGCGCGCTGCGCGCGGTCGATCCGGTCAGCGGCAAGATCGTGTGGGAGGTGAAGAACAACGCTCCGCTGTGGGGCGGCGTGCTCACCACCGGCGGCAACCTGGTGTTCTACGGCACCCCCGAGGGCTACCTGAAGGCGGTCGACGCGACCAACGGCAAGGAGCTGTGGAAGTTCCAGACCGGTTCCGGGATCATCGCGCCCCCGATCACCTGGGAAGACGGCGGCGAGCAGTACGTCGCGGTCGTTTCGGGTTGGGGCGGTGCGGTGCCGCTGTGGGGCGGCGACGTCGCCAAGCGCGTGAACTTCCTCGAGCAGGGTGGTTCCGTGTGGGTGTTCAAGCTGCACAAGTCGTAAGCGCATCGCGGGACGGCGTCGTGCCGTCCCGCGCGCAGCCCCCCGGTTCGCCGGGGTGGCCGGCTGAGCCTGCCTGGGCCTGCCCGCTGGCGCCCGGGCGGGTTCAGCCGACCATCTCGCCAACGGTTCAAATTCCGCTTTTCCGCATATCGCCCGAAAGGATCTGCACGTGAAAAAACTCCCCCTGAAGTCGTTCGCCGCCGCGACCCTGCTTGCCCTTGCCGCGCAGTCCGCCACGGCGGTCGATCGCAGCACTCCGCGCGAAGCCCGCACGCTGTTCGAGCAGGCGGTCAAATACATGGAAGCGAACGGCCCGGAGCGCGCCTTCGCCGCCTTCAACGACCGCAGCGGCCAGTTCGTGCGCAAGGATCTGTACGTGTTCGTGATCGACGACAAGGGCGTGTACCAGGCGAGCGGCGCGGCGCCGGAGGCGCTCGTCGGCCTCACCGTGCTGAACACCACCGACGCGGCGGGCAACCCGCTGTTCCGCGAGATGATCGACAGCACGCGCGTGACGCCCGAGGCGACGGTGCGCTACATGTGGCTCAACCGCGTGACCAACAAGGTCGAGCCCAAGGTGAGCTACGTGCGCAAGATCGGCGGCTACGTGCTGGGCGTCGGCTACTCGGCTCCGCGTGCGAGCGCCGACGACGCCCGCGCGATGCTAGATCGTGCCGTCTCGCTTGCCCGCGCCGACGGCCATGCGAAGGCCGCTGCCGCCTTCAACGACCGCCGTGGCGCCTTCGTCAAGGATGACCTCTACGTGTTCATGGTGAACATCGACAACGGCAAGTTCGAGGCGATGGGCATGAATCCCGCGCTGTCGGATACCGACGCGCGCGGCCTGGCGGATGCCGAGGGACACAAGATCGTCGCCGAGATGATCGAGAAGCTGAAGTCCGCCGACGAAGCCACCGTCGATTACGTGTGGCGCAATCCGGTCACCAACCGCGTCGAGAAGAAGCGCTCCTACGTGCGGCGCGAGGGCGGCTCGCTGATTGGCGTCGGGCACTACATGGAGTAAGCACCCGGCGGCACACCGGGCGCCAGCACTCCGGGCGCCCGTGGCGGGCGAGCCACGCAGGCAGGGCAAGCTTCCGGGGAGAAGCTTGCCCTGTCTCAATTGGCCGCGTAGCCCGGCGGGTGCAGGGCCCTCCGGGCGCCTCCCGGGCCGCGCTCCAGTTGGTGCCACGCCGCGGCGGCCGGGGCATCGAGCAGTCCCGCCAGCTCATCCGCCGCCATCGGGCGGCCGAACAGGTAGCCCTGGGCCTCATGGCAGCCGTGGCGGCGCAGCAGCGCCGCCTGCTCGACGGTTTCCACGCCCTCGGCGATCACCCGGTGATTGAGCGAGCGGGCGATCTGGATGACCGCGCGCGCGATCGCCCTGTCTTCCGCGTTGCTGCATACGTCGGTCACGAAGGAGCGGTCGATCTTCAGCTTGTTCAGCGGGAAGCGCTTGAGATAGGCCAGGCTCGAGTAGCCGGTGCCGAAATCGTCGATCGCGAGGCCGTAGCCGGCGCGTTTCAGCGCGTCGAGCACTTCGCGCGCCGCGTTCACGTCTTCCATGAGGGTCGATTCGGTGAGCTCGAGCTCGATCATGCCGGGCGCCACGCCGGTATCGCGCTGTACGGCAGCGAGCGTCGCGATGAGGTCCGAGCGGTAGATCTGTATCCCCGACACGTTGATGCTCACCTGCATGGGCAGCCCCGCATCGCGCCAGCACCGCGCCTGGCGGAAGGCCTCGTGGATCACGTACTCGCCGATGGGCAGGATCAGGCCGCTTTCCTCGGCGACCGGGATGAAGCGGGCCGGGCTCACCGGCTCGCCGTCGCGCGGCGTCCAGCGCAGCAGGGCCTCGGCGCCGAATACGCGCCCGGTGCGCAGATTGACCTGCGGCTGATAGACGAGGCCGAGTTCGTCGCGCCCCAGCGCCTGCCGCAGGCGGCCGTGCAGGACCAGGCGTTCGGCCGCCTTGGCGTTCATCTTCTCGTCGAAGTAGCTGAAGGTGCCGCGTCCGCATTCCTTCGAGTGATACATCGCCGTGTCGGCCTTCTGCAGCAGGGTGTCGAAATCCCGCCCGTCGCCGGGAAAGACCGCCACCCCGATCGAACCGCCGATGCTCAGCACCTGGCCCTCGATCTCGACCGGCGCCTCCATGCAGGCCTCGATCTTGCGGGCGACGCTCACGACGTCCTCGGGGCTGGGAACGTGTTCCAGCAGGATCACGAACTCGTCGCCCCCTAGGCGGCTGATCATGTCGCTGCCGTACAGGGCATGGCGCAGGCGGTCGGCCACGGCGATCAGCAGCGCATCGCCCACCGGATGGCCGAGCGAGTCGTTCACGCGCTTGAAATGGTCGAGGTCGAGGAACAGCAGGGCGAGGTGGTGACCGGTGTGCAGGGCATGCTCGGCGGCCTGGGCGAAGCGCTCGCGCAGCAGGCTGCGGTTGGGCAGCCCCGTGAGCGCGTCGTGGCGCGCGAGGAAGCGCACGCGCTCCTCCGCCTGTCGGCGCCGCGTCACGTCCGAGAAGGCCCCGACGAAGTGCGCAACGCGCCCGGCGTCGTCGCGCACGACGGAGATCGACAGGCGTTTGGGATAGATTTCGCCGTTCTTGCGGCGGTCCCAGATCTCGCCCTCCCAGCGGTTCTCCGCCAGCAGGATCTCCCACATCCGGCGATAGAATTCGCCGTCGTGGCGCCCGGACTTGAGCAGGGCGGGCGTGCGGCCGATCACCTCCGCCGCGGCGTAGCCGGTGATGCGCGTGAAAGCCGAGTTCACGCTGATGATGCGGTTCTCCGCATCGCACATCATCAGCGCCTCGCTGCTGTTCTCGAACACCGTGCCCGCCAGTTCGAGCTGGCGCTGCTGTCGCTTGTGCGCGTCGATGTCCGAATACACCCAGATCGAACCGCCGTGGGGGCGCTGGGGGTCGAGCGGGCGGCCGATGCGGTAGCACCACATCTGCTGCCCGTCGCGCCGCTGCAGCAGCACCTCGTCCTCGCTGAAACCCTGTGCTTCGAGCCGGTGATAGAGGCGGATGCCGTTCTCGCGCCAGTCGCGGTTCGACGGGTAGAGCATCGCGGTCTTCTGGCCGACCAGGTCCTGCGGTCCCGCATAGCCGAAGAGCTCCGCCATGCGCGGATTGCAGCGCAGGATCACGCGATCCTGGATATAGGCGATGCCGACGTGCGCGTTGTCGAAGATCACGCGCTGCTCGTCCAGCAGCTCCTGCAGGCGGCGCTCCGCCTCCTTGCGCTCGGTGATGTCCTGCAGGGTCTCGATCGCCCCGATCACGCAGCCGCGCTCGTTGCGGATCGGCGCCGCGGTGAAATGCAGCCACATCCCGCCCTCGCCGAGGTGGGGGAAGAAGTCCTCCGCCTCGTAGCTGCCGGGGATGCTCTTCGACGGCCGATATTTGCCCGCGTAGTACGACGGGATGAGCATCTCGATGCATCCCGAGGCGACCAGGTCGGCCATGACGGGACGGCGCTCGGCGTAGAAGGGGCGCCACTGCTCCGTCGTGCCGACGATCTCTTCCGCGGATACGCCCAGCATCAGCTCGCACGCATGGTTCCAGTAGCGGACGCGGTGCTCGCCGTCTATGACGAAGGTTGCCACCGGCGAACCGTTGACCAGTTCGCCGACTCTTGTCTCCAGAATTTGAACCATCTCGGATCGGGGTAAGTCAGTTGTTTTATAGGAATTATTTATGGGGTTATATAACGAACAGCTTACTGGCAACTTGCAGTCCGAGGCCAGCAAGTTGCGTACCTCCCTCATCTCGCCGTGAAACCCGCGAATTCAACGGCTTTTTCCGGGACAGTCGCGACCGTGGTGACAGTTTTGCGACATTTGCTATCAGCTTTGCCCCCTCCCGCGCGGACGCCGCGCCTGCGGATGTGCCGGATTGACAAGGTGAGAGCCTTGTAGCAATGAGGCTTTGCGCGGATTGGCGATTTCGCCGCGCAAACATACTGCGCTGCAAAAACGGTGGAGAGCCCTCATTGAGGTGCGGGGGATTTTTTGCCACCATGCGCAGCGTTTACTGTTGTTGATCCAATGTTGTCGTGGTCTTTCCTGCGCCCCGACCCCGGGCGCGAAGCCGCTGTGAAGAACTCATGAGGAATTCCGGATGAAAAAGACTGCACTGATCTTCGCCATGCTCGCCCTGACCGCGGGCGGCGCCTTCGCAAAGGACTGGAAGGAGATCCGCCTGGCGTCCGAGGGCGCCTACCCCCCGTTCAACATCACCGCCGCCGACGGTTCGCTGCAGGGCTTCGACGTCGATATCGGCAACGCGCTGTGCGCCGAGATGAAGGCCAAGTGCACGTGGGTGAAGCAGGAATGGGACGGCATGATCCCCGCGCTGGTCGCGCGCAAGTTCGACGCGATCATCGCGTCGATGTCGATCACCGAGGAGCGCAAGGCCAAGGTCGACTTCACCGACAAGTACTACGCCTCGCCGCTGGCGCTGATCGCCAAGAGCGGCTCGCCGCTGCGTCCCGACACCGCCTCGCTGAAGGGCAAGAAGGTCGGCGTGCAGCGCGGCACCGTGTCGGACAACTTCGCCACCAAGTACTGGGAAGGCAAGGGTCCGGAGCTGGTCCGTTACGCCAAGCAGGATGAAGCCTACCTCGACCTGAAGTCGGGCCGTCTGGATGCGGCGTTCGCCGACTACCTCGAAGCCTACGGCGGCTTCCTCACCAAGCCCGAGGGCCAGGGCTACGACGTCGCCGGCGATCGCCTGTTCGGCAAGAACGCCGAAGAGAAGGGCGTGATCGGCGAGGGCATCGGCATCGCCGTGCGCAAGAAGGACAAGGAGCTGACCGCGCAGCTCAACAAGGCGCTCGCCGCCATCCGCGCCAACGGCAAGTACGAGGAGATCCGCAAGAAGTACTTCCCGATGGACATCTACGGCAACTGATCGCCGCCAGGAAAGAAGCGCCGGATTGCACCCGCAAGCGGCGCTTTTTCTTTTCCCGTTTTCCCGGAGTCAGGGCGAGCCCTTGAAGAAATCGTTGCGAGCATGGTCGAGTGCAAGGCCTCAGTTGGCAAATGACCGAGCGAACGACGAGACATATCAGATAGATAGGCGAGGAGTGAGAGAGTGAGCAACGCAGCAATCGACCAGCGCAGTAGATTTATTCAAGGGCTCTGAGCGATGGATGCCCTGATCGAATACTCCCCCAGCCTGCTCGGCGGCGCGTGGGTCACCCTCAAGGTGGCGCTGCTGTCGCTGGTGCTGGCGGTCGCCAGCGGCCTGCTGGGGGCCGCGTGCAAGCTGTCGAACCTGCTGCCGCTGCGCCTGTGGACCATGCTCTACACCACGATCGTGCGCGGCGTGCCCGATCTCGTGATGATGCTGCTGGTGTTCTACGGCGGCCAGCTGCTGCTCAACGAGGTCATCGATTACTTCGAGTGGGAGTTCATCGAGATCAACCCCTTCGTCGCCGGCGTGCTGACGATCGGCTTCATCTTCGGCGCCTACTTCACCGAAACCTTCCGCGGCGCCTTCCTCTCCGTGTCCGCGGGCCAGCTCGAGGCCGGGCGCGCCTACGGCATGACCGGCTGGCAGGTGTTCCGCCGGATCATGTTTCCGCAAATGTTGCGCTTTGCGCTGCCCGGCATCGGCAACAACTGGCTCGTGTTGCTGAAGAGCACCGCCATCGTCTCGATGATCGGCCTCTCCGACATGACCTCGCTCGCCGACCAGGCGGGCCGCTCGACGCACCAGCCCTTCACCTTCTACCTCGCCGTGTGCGCGCTCTACCTCGCGATGACGGCGGTGTCGGGCTACGTCCTCAACCGGATGACCACGCGCTACAACGTGGGCGTGCGCGAAGCCAACGTCTGACGGAGCCATCATGGAACTGTTCGATTTCCAGGTCATCACCACCAGCCTGCCGGAGTTCTGGCGCGGCCTGCTGATGACGCTGCAGCTCACCGGCATCGCGCTGCTGGCCGGCTTCGCCGGTGCCGTGCCGCTGGCCGTGGCGCGCGTGTCGAAGAACCGCTGGGTGAGCGGCCCGGTCGCGGCCTACACCTACTTCTTCCGCGGCACGCCGATGCTCGTGCAACTGCTGCTGATCTACTACGGCGCCGGCCAGTGGCAGTGGATGCAGGACGCCTGGCAGGCGGGCCATCCCTTCTGGCTGCTGTTCCGCGAACCCTTCTTCTGCGCGCTGCTCGCCTTCGGCCTCAACACCTGCGCCTACACCATCGAGATCATCGCCGGCGCGATGCGCAACACGCCCCACGGCGAGATCGAGGCCGCCAAGGCGATGGGCATGAGCCGGTACAAGGCGCTGCAGCGCATCGTGCTGCCGTCGTCGCTGCGCCGCATGCTGCCCTCGTACAGCAACGAGGTGATCCTGATGCTGCAGGGCTCGGCGATTGCCAGCGCGGTGACGCTGGTCGACATCACCGGCGCCGCGCGCAACGTGTACTCGCGCCATTTCGCACCCTTCGAGGCCTTCGTCTTCGCCGGCCTCGTCTACCTCGTGCTCACCTTCGTGCTGGTCGGGCTGTTCAAGTACGCCGAGGGCCGTTGGCTCGCGCATCTCGCGCCGCGCAAGGCCGGAAAGAAACTGGAGGCATAATGATGAATAACACCGCGACTCTCGGACGGATCAGCGTCGATGATACGCACAACTCCCGTGCCAGGCAGGACGTGCTCAGAAGCGCTGGGCCCGCCGTCACGCAAGGAAACGCAATGAACCAGACCGCTACCGTCGAACAGGTCCGCGTCGAAGACTTGCACAAGTCCTACGGCGACAACGAGGTGCTGAAGGGCGTGTCGCTGTCCGCGAACTCGGGCGACGTCATCAGCATCATCGGTTCCTCGGGCTCGGGCAAGAGCACCTGGCTGCGCTGCATCAACTTCCTCGAGAACCCCACCTCCGGCCGCATCGTCGTCGGCGGCAAGGAAGTGGGCCTGACACGCAACCGCAAGGGCGACCTCGTCGTCGCCGACCCGAAGCAGTTGCAGCAGATCCGCACGCGGCTGTCGATGGTGTTCCAGCACTTCAACCTGTGGAGCCACATGACGGTGCTGGAGAACGTCATCGAGGCGCCCATCCACGTGCTGGGCATCCCCAAGGCCGAGGTGATGGAGCGCGCCGAGCGCTACCTCGAGCGCGTGGGCGTGTGGAATCTCCGCAATGCCTATCCGGCCCACATGTCCGGTGGCCAGCAGCAGCGCGTCGCGATCGCGCGTGCGCTGGCGATGGAACCCTCGGTGCTGCTGTTCGACGAGCCGACCTCGGCGCTCGACCCGGAGCTCGTCGGCGAAGTGCTGAAGGTCATGCGCTCGCTCGCCGAGGAGGGGCGGACCATGCTCGTCGTCACGCACGAGATGGGCTTCGCGCGCGAAGTCTCCAATCACGTGATCTTCGTCCATCGCGGCCGCGTGGAGGAGGAGGGCAATCCGAAGGAAGTGCTGGTGCGCCCGCAGAGCGAGCGACTGCAGCAGTTCCTGTCGGGCAGCCTGAAGTAATCGCGCGTTCGCGTCGGCGGACGAGCGCAGCCAAGGGGCGGCCACGATGCGCTGGGACCGACCCGTCGACGCGGAGCGCGGTGCACCGCCGCTCGATGTCGCCGTGCTGCTGCTACCGCCGGTGTCGCTCGGCACCCTGGGCGCCATCGTCGACCCCTTCGTCGAGGCCAACCGGGTGGGCGGGCAGCGCTATTACGCCGTGCATCTCGTCTCGGCCGACGGCGCCCCGGTCGCACTGCCGGGCGGCGGACGCCTGTCGGTAGGCGGGGCTCTCTCGTCGCTGGTGCGTTGCGATGCCCTCGTCGTGGCCTCGGACCTGCACCAGCCCGGCGCCAACGCGGCGGACATCGTCTCGCAACTGAAGCGCATCGCGCGCGTCGGCGCCGCCTTCTGCGGCAACCGCGGCGGCGCCGGCTGGCTCGCCGCGGCGGGCCTGCTGGAAAACCGCCGTGTCGCCGTGCACTGGGAGGACATGACGCTCTACCGCGAGCGCCATCCCGAGCTGGTGCTGTGCGCGACCCTGTACGAGATCGACGCCGACCGCCTCACTGCCTCGAGCAGCCAGGCGACGCTCGACATGATGCTGTACGTCATCGCGCAGCAGCTCTCGCCGCGGCTCGCCGACGACGTCGCACGCCAACTCGGGCTGGACCGCATCCGCCCCGGCCACGAGAAACAGGCCGTGCCGGCGACGAGCCGCATCTCGCAGCATCCCCCGAAGCTCACCGAGGCGCTCCTGGTCATGGAAGCCAACCTCGAGGAGCCGCTCGGCTCGGACGAGATCGCCGAATGCGTGGGCATCTCGCGCCGCCAGCTTGAGCGCCTGTTCAAGCAGAACCTCGACATCCTGCCGTCGCGCTACTACCAGGAACTGCGGCTCGAGCGCGCGCGCCAGCTCATCGTGCGCACGCAGCAGTCCATCGTGCAGATCGGCCTGTCCTGCGGTTTCTCGTCCGGCTCGCACTTCGCGACCGCCTACCGCGCCCATTTCGGCATCACGCCGCGCGAGGACCGCTCGCGCGCCACGCTCACCGGCAGCCAGGCAACGGAAACCCGCGCCGCCGGCACGCCCCCCACGGAGCCCTCATGCTGACGATCCGCCCCGCCCGGCTTTCCGACCTGGAAGCCCTGGCCGAGACCGCGGCGCGCGCCGGCGCACCCGACGTCTCGCTGCCGAACGACCCCAGGCTGCTCGAACGCCTGATCGCGCTGAGCGAGGACTCGTTCGCGGCCGACATCGACTTCCCCGGCGAGGAGCAGTACCTGCTCGTCGCCACCGACGACGGTGCGCTCGTCGGTGCGATGCTGGTCGCCGCCGCCGCGGGCTATCCCGGCGCCGACTACTCCTTCCGCAACGAGACCATCATCCATGCCTCGCCCGAGCTGGGCGTGAATCACCGCATGTATGCGCTGACGCTCAGCCACGAGCTCTCCGGCTTCACGCTGCTGCGCCCGCCGCTGGTGGCCCATGATGGCCGCCGCGCCCGTGTCGAGCGCGCGCTCGTGCAGGCCGCGCTGGCCTTCATTGCGGCGCACCCCGGGCGCTTTGCCGAAGACCTGATCGCGCCGCTGCCCGGCATGGTCGACGACGAGGGCGAATCGCCGTTCTGGTCCGCCGTCGGCAGCAAGTTCTTCGGCGTCTCCTACCGCGAGGCCGAGCGGCTGGCGCTGGGCAAGGACCGCAGCTTCATGGCCGAGCTGATGCCGCACCATCCCATCTACGTGCCGCTGCTCCCCGAGGGCGCGCAGAACGTGCTCGGCCAGACCCGCGCCGGCTACATGCCGACCTACGGCCTGCTGATCGACGAGGGCTTCGAGGCCGAACGCTACGTGGATGTGTTCGACGGCGGGCCGACCTTCTGCGTCAAGCGCGGGCTGGCGCGCTCGATCCGCGTCGCGCAGCAGCTTCCGCTGGTGGTGGATGGCGCCATCGGGCGCAGCGAACCCGAATGCCTGCTTGCGAACGGGGAAGCGAGCCGCTTCCGCGCCGTGCTCGCGCCCGCGCTGCGGCGCCCCGACGGCCGCCTCGCGACGACCGCGGATGCGGCGAGCCGGCTCGAACTGATCGACGACGACGAGGTGTGCTGTGTCCCGGCATGAACAGGCTTCCCTTCCCGCTTCCGCCGGACGCTTCATCGTGCGCGTCGCGCGTGCGGACGACGCCGCGGCCTTCCATGCGCTCGTGATCGAGGCGGACGGCGCGCTCGAGCGCCATGCCGAATCGCCCGAGGCCAGCCGCGCGACGCTGGAGCGGGTGGAGCGCAGCCTGGCCGGCAAGGCGAGCGACGCAGAGCGCGGCTACATGCTGCTGCTGGAAGATTGCGCGAGCGGCGAAGTCGCCGGCTGCGTGCAGCTCGTGTGCAGCATCGGCCTCGACCAGCCGTTCTACGACTACCGCCTGGGCAAGATCGTCCATTCCAGCTCGCGCCTGCAGTCCTGGCGCTGCCACGACGTCCTGTACCTGTGCAACGACCTCACCGGCTGCAGCGAACTGCACAGCCTGTACGTGCGCCGCGACGCGCGCGGCATGGGCGGCGCGGCGCTGCTGACCAAGGCGGCGCAGCTTTTCATCGCCGGCCGGCTCGCCGAATTCGCCCCGCGCACCATCATCGAGATGCACGGCGTGCGCGGTCCCGACGACACCTCGCCGTTCTGGGAAGCGGTCGGGCGGCACTTCTTCAAGGTCGACCAGCGCGGCGCCGAGCGCCTCGTCGCGCAGGGTCGCAAGGCCTTCATCGCCGAGCTGATGCCCAAGCATCCGGTCTACCTGAGCCTGCTGCCCGAATCGGCGCAGGCCACCGTCGGCGGCATTCACCCGGTCGTCGCCGGACTCGTGCCGCTGCTGGAGCAGGACGGCTTCCACTTCGAGAACCATGTGGACATCTTCGATGCGGGCATGGTGCTGGAGGCGCACACGCGCACGCTCAACGGTGTCGCCAGCAGCCGCATCCTAGCCGCAGAGGAGGGCGATCCCGGCGCCGCCGCGCACGCGTGGTGGCTCGCGGCCGGCAACGGTGGGGATTTCCGCATGTGTCTGGGTAGCGGCGTCGCGGATGCGGACCGCCTGCTGCTGTCGCCCGACACCTTGCACCGCCTCGGCGTGGGCGCGCACGCGGACGTCATCGCGCTGAGCGCGGGCTGAGGGCGCAGGAACGTAGGGCGGGAGGAGCGCAGCGCATCCCGCCACAACGGCCTTGGAGTTGCTTCCCGCGTTCGATTGGCGGGATCCGCTTTCAGCTCCTCCCGCCCTACGAGTCCGTGCCTTCACACACAAATGATCGTCTATGCGCTCGAGTTGGCGAGTGCTTGCAGCCAGCGCCGCAACAGCCCTGCGTGGAGCGGTAGGCGGCTGAAAATCGCGATCGCCAGTTCCTCGTTGTAGGTGTGCGAGGTGAGATTGCGGTCGTCGATCATGTCCATTGCGGCGCGGGCGTCGTCTTCGGTCATGAGTCCATTCTGCGCACAGGCGCGGACAACCGGCTTCGGGCTGGCGAGTTCGGTTCCGTAGCGCTCGGACAACACGCCGCGGGCCGCTTTCCAGCACGCCTCGACGGTGTATTCGAAGCGCTGGATCGCCGCGTCGCGTTCGATCAGGCTCGGCGACGCGATGCCGGCGAGCTGCTCCAGCGAAGCCAGGGCACGCGCCGCCTGTTCCAGCCGGTGTGTCAATCGGTCCATGCGACTCCCTCATTCTTGATCGCGTCGCGCAAGGTCTTGCCGGCCTGCGACAGATCGATCAGATCGACGTCCAGAAGGATGCTGGATTCGACGAGACGTTCGCGCAGTTCGGCGAGCGTGCCGGCGGGAAGCTCGGTCAGCGGCTCCACCGCGATGTCGATGTCCGACCAGCGCCGCGCATCGCCGCGCGCGCGCGATCCGAAGAGCCACAGGCGTGCGTGATCGGCGGGCAGGAGGCTCCGAATGATGTCATGCGCGGTCTGGATATCGCGATCCATGGCCATTCAATGAGGCTCGCGTCAGCAGTGAATGAGTTGATCTTACGACAGCAGCGCGCCTCGATCAAAACACACGCGAAGCGCATCATCCCCTGGTCATGCCCGCGCCGCCCCGAGCGGTTAGAATCGACCGTTTCGCCGATCCGGACGCCTCCTCGTGACCACACCCGCAGTCGACCTCTTCATCCAGCGCTGGCACGGCAGCGGCGGGAGCGAGCGCGCGAATTACCAGCTCTTCCTCACCGAGCTGTGCGCGCTGCTCGACCTGCCGCAGCCCGAGCCGGCCGGCGACGACACGCGCGACAACGCCTACGTGTTCGAGCGCCGCGTCGTCATGCGCCAGGCCGACGGTGGCGCCAACAACGGCTTCATCGACCTCTACCGGCGCGGCAGCTTCGTGCTGGAAGCCAAGCAGACCGGCAAGACGCTGGACTCCTCCGGCTGGGACAAGGCCATGCTGCGCGCCCACAACCAGGCCGACCAGTACGCCCGCGCGCTGCCCGCCGACGAGGGCCGCCCGCCCTTCATCCTCGTCACGGACGTCGGCCGCAACATCGAGCTGTACGCCGAATTCAGCCGCTCCGGCGCCACCTACACGCCCTTCCCCGATCCACGCAGCCACCGCATCCGCCTCGAAGACCTGCGCCGCGAAGACATCCGCGAGCGCCTGCGCGCCGTCTGGCTCGATCCGCAGAGCCTCGACCCGGCGCGGCGCTCGGCGCGCGTCACGCGCGAGATCGCCGACCGCCTCGCCACGCTGGCCAAGTCGCTCGAAGCGGCCGGCCATGCGCCGCAGAAGGTCGCCGGCTTCCTCATGCGCGCGCTGTTCACGATGTTCGCCGAAGACGTCGGCCTGCTGCCCGTGCGTAGCTTCACCGACCTGCTGCATAGCCTGAAGGATTCGCCGCTCACCTTCGCGCCGATGCTCGAACACCTGTGGCAGAACATGAACGTCGGCGGCTTCTCGCCCATCCTGCGCGGCAAGGTGTTGCGCTTCAACGGCGGCCTGTTCAGCGACGCCACCGCGATCCCGCTCGACCGCGACCAGCTCGAACTGCTGCTGAAGGCATCGCAGGCCGACTGGCGCTACGTCGAACCGGCCATCTTCGGCACCCTGCTCGAACGCGCGCTCGACTCGCGCGAACGCCACAAGCTCGGCGCCCACTACACCCCGCGCGCCTACGTCGAACGCCTGGTGCTGCCCACCGTCATCGAGCCCTTGCGCGCCGAGTGGCGCGAAGTGCAGACCGCCGCGCTCGCCTTCGAGCAGCAGGGCAAGCACAAGGACGCCGTCGCCGAGATTCGCGCCTTCCACCGCCACCTGTGCGCCGTGCGCGTGCTCGACCCCGCCTGCGGCAGCGGCAACTTCCTGTACGTGACGCTGGAGCACATGAAGCGCCTCGAAGGCGAAGTGCTCAACCTGCTGCACGACCTCGGCGAATCGCAGGGCCTGCTCGAACTCGAAGGCGTCACCGTCGACCCGCACCAGTTCCTCGGCCTGGAGATCAACCCGCGCGCCGCCAAGATCGCCGAGATGGTGCTGTGGATCGGCTACCTGCAATGGCACTTCCGCACACACGGCAGCGTGAACCCGCCCGAGCCGGTGCTGCGCGACTTCCGCAACATCGAGCACCGCGACGCGCTGATCGCCTACGAGCGCGAGGAGTTCGTCACCGACGAGGCCGGCCGCCCGGTCACGCGCTGGGACGGCGTCACGTACAAGGCGAGCCCGATCACCGGCGAACCGATCCCGGACGAGACGGCGCAGACGGTGCAGGTGAGATACGTGAATCCGAGGAAGGCGGAATGGCCGCTGGCGGATTACATCGTGGGGAATCCGCCATTCATCGGCGAAAAGCGTATGCGCGATGCGCTAGGAAGTGGCTATGTGGACGCTGTTCGCGACGCCTATCCAGAGCTGCCTGCTTGTGATTTCGTCATGTACTGGTGGCACATCGCAGCCGAATCGGTAACGCGCCGCGGGGCAAAACGGTTCGGCTTCATCACGACAAACAGCATAACGCAAACGAAAAACCGTCAGATTCTTGAGCCGCACCTCGCGAACGACGTGGGGCTGGTTGTCGCGATTCCCGACCATCCTTGGGTCGATGCAAGTGACGGGGCTGCGGTCCGTATTGCGATGACAGTCGCCGCTGCCGGGCAACCAGAAGGCCGGATTTTGCGGGTGATCGAGGAGACCGAGTCTGGCGACGACGCACACGAAGTGCGCTTCGGACAGGCAAGTGGAGTTATCCACGCAAATCTTCGGGTTGGCGCCGCAGTAAATAGAGCCCAATCGCTGCGGAGCAACTGCGGACTGGTGTTTCAGGGCGTCAAGCTTGTGGGAAACGGATTCTTGGTTACACCCGAGAAACGCGAGAAGTGGCTTGCTGAGAATGCCGATTGGGCGACTTATTTGCCGCAATTGATCGCCGGCACAGATCTTACCAAGGGCCGCGAACCCCGCTTTTGCATAGATTTTTTCAGCCTCTCAGCGCAGGAAGCATCTCTCCGTTTTCCCCCCGGCTATCAGCAGGTGCTGACCGACGTGAAGCCGCTCCGCGATCAAAGCAATGACCGCTTCTTTCGGGAGAACTGGTGGGTCTTCGGTCGTGCGCGGGGTGACATGCGCGCAGCGCAGGTGGGTCTTGAGTGCTCGATTATTACCAGCGAGGTGTCGAAGCATCGATTTTTTGCGTTCCTGACGACGCGGAATACGTTGGTAGACGGGTCGATGGCCGCAGTGACAAGCTCCGATCCGCTGATTCTTGGAACGTTGAGCAGTCGCATTCATGTCTGTTGGTCGTTGTCGCAAGGCGGCCGCATGGGACTGGGAAATGACGCTCGCTGGCAGAACGGGTCCTGCTTCGAAACCTTCCCCTTCCCCGACGCTACCCCCGAGCAGCAAACCCGCATCCGCGAGCTCGCCGAACAGCTCGACGCCCACCGCAAGCGCCAGCAGGCGCAGCACCCGGACCTCACGCTCACCGGCATGTACAACGTGCTCGAAAAGCTGCGCAGTGGCGAGGCGCTATCCGCCAAGGACAAGCTCATCCACGAACAAGGCCTGGTGTCGGTGCTGCGCGAGCTGCACGACGCGCTCGACACCGCGGTGTTCGACGCCTACGGCTGGAGCGACCTCGCCGCCAGCCTCGTCGGCCGCCCCGGCGCGACGACCCCGCTGCCCGACAAGCCCGAGGCGCAAGCGGAAGCCGAGGAAGAACTGCTGCGCCGTCTCGTCGAGCTCAACGCCCAACGCGCCGCCGAGGAAGCGCGCGGGCTGGTGCGCTGGCTGCGTCCGGACTACCAGAACCCCGGCGCCGCGACCGCGCCGCAGCAGGTCGAAGCCGAGCTCGGCACAACGGACGAAGCGGAAGCCGCGCCCGCCGCAGCACCCGCCAGCAAGCTCGCGTGGCCGAAGAACATGCGCGAACAGGTCGCCGCCGTGCGCGCCGCGCTCGCCCGCCAAAGCCTGCCGCCGGAGGCGGTCGCCAGCCAGTTCAAACGCTCCCCGAAAGCCGCCGTGCTGTCGGTGATCGAGGCGCTGGAAGAGCTGGGCATGGTGCAACGCGAGGGCGAGGCGTACCGGCTGCAGGGGTGAGGCCCGCGAGCCGTGGTCGCTGTCGTAGGGCGGGAGGAGCCGAAGGCGGATCCCGCCATGTGGCGTTGGAATGCCTTCGGCCGGTGGATCGGCGGGATACGCTGCGCTCCTCCCGCCCTACGAAGGTCCGTGCAATTGCCTTGGGAGCGACATCGGTTCACGGATGCGTGTCTGACTGTGTAATCAATAACCCGGCAGGCAATGAGTCTCTTGTGAGCGTTTGACGGACAGGGCCGAAAAGGCTACGTTATCACTTGGTATTACCTAGTGATAAGGGGCCCGGTATGGCAACGTCCCTGAAGATCGACGACACGCTGAAAAGTCGCGTCCAGCACCTCGCCAGTCAGCGCCGCCGCTCGGCCCACTGGATCATGCTCGAAGCCATCCGGCAATACGTCGAGCGCGAGGAAGCCCGCGAGAGCTTCAAGCAGGAAGCCTTGGCATCCTGGGCGGCCTATCAGGAAACCGGCCGGCACCTGACCGGCCAGGAAGTGCGCACCTGGTTGAACACCTGGGGCACCGAAGACGAGAAGGCCGTGCCTGAGTGCCACAAGTAATCGTCACCGAAGGCGCAGCGGAAGGCTTGGAACGATGCCGGCGGTTTCTGGCCGCCAAGGATCCGGAAGCCGCCAGACGGGCCGGCCAGGCCATCGAGCGCCAAGTCCTGTTGCTGGAAACGGCTCCCGACCTTGGCCGGCCGTTCCCTGACATTCCGGAGTTGCGCGAATTGGTGATTGCCTTCGGGGACTCCGGCTATGTGGCGCTGTACCGCCATGAACCGGCCGACGGTGCGGTGTATGTCCTGGCCTTCCGGCGCCAAAAAGAGGCGGGCTACTGACGAGCATGGACGAATTTCGCCGACTGGCCGCGAGGATGGATCAGCAGCTGTCGCAGGGCGGATGAGCCGAAGGCTTAGCGCTGCCCCACGGCAACCCCGGTCATGTAGGTGACATCCTCGTCGACACGATAGACAAGCCGGTAACCGGCGTTTCTCAGCTTGATCTTGTAACAGTGCCCCATGCCCGAGAGTGTGCAGAGAAGGCACGCACCGGTTCATCGTCTATTATTACAGGTGTTATAACTCGTCGCGGGGATGCGGCCATGCACGCGCTGAAACTCACCCAGATCGGCAATTCCGTCGGACTCGTCCTGCCAAAGGAGATTCTTGCGCGCCTGAAGCTGGAAAAGGGCGACACGGTTTTCGTCACGGAAAGCCCCGACGGCTACACGATCACCCCCTACGATCCCACGCTCGCCGAGCAGCTCGACGCAGGCCGCGAGTTCATGCGGGAGTTCCGCGACACCTTCCACGAGCTGGCGAAGTGAACGTGGGTCCGCGATGACGCGCTGGCGCTGGATCGACAAGCGGGCGCTGGTCCTGCTGCACGACGAAAGTCTCGCCGAGCATGGTGGCGCGTCGGGGATGCGTGACGAGGGTTTGCTCGACTCCGCACTGGCGCGGCCGCTCAATCTCGTCGCATATGGTGAGCCTGACTGCGCCGCGTTGGCCGCATCCTACGGGGTCGGCGTGGCGAAAAACCCCCCCTTTGTCGATGGCAACAAGCGGGCGGCGTTTCTCTGCGTCGGTCTGTTCCTGCATCTGAACGGCTACCGCTTGCGTGCGACCCAGGCCGAGGCGACGGCGGCGATGCTCGCAGTCGCCGCGGGCGAGCTGGACGAGGCCGCGTTCGCCGAGTGGTTGCGGCGCCACGCGGTCGTCCGCAGCTGACTCAGGCCTTCGCGGGCGGCAGCCGGCGTAGAAACTATTCTTCGAGCCGCCCCTGCGCTTGCGTATAGACGTAGTTTCGGTCGCGTCTCCCGACGGCGATGACCGTCACGAAGACGATGTCGTCGTCGACACGGTAGACCAGCCGGTATCCGACGCTTCTCAGCTTGATCTTGAAACAGTCGGGCATGCCCGCGAGTGCCGCCGAGGGAACGCGGGGGTTGGCCAGCCGCTCTTCCAGCTTCTTCTTGAACTGTGCGCGCAGGCTGCCGTCGAGCTTTTTCCACTCCTGCAGCGCAAGTTCGTGAAAGCGCAGCCTATAGGTCATCGAGACCGACCTCGACGAACGGGCCGTCGGCGCGCTCGCGCACCGTCCGGGCGTCTTCGAGGTCTTCGAGGTACGCCATCAGCCGCTCGTAGTGGGCGGCCGAGAGCAGGTAGGCTTCGGGCCGGTTGTGGTTCAGCACCGCCACGGGACAGTCGTCGGCCTCCCGGAGAATGCCCGCGAAGTTGCGTTTGAGCTCGGTCACGCTCACCGTCATGCTGGCGATGATCTTGTCCATCGGGCACCTCGTTGAAAAAAGACATCAAATTTGATGGCAAATATAGCATGCCGATGCGTGGACGAAGGCACGTTCGCCGAGTAGTTGCGGCGCCACGCGGCCGTCCGCAGCTAACTCAGGCCGTCGCGGCCGGCAGCGGTGCGAGCAGGGCGGCGATGTCGTCCGCGCCGAACTTGGCGAGCGCGTCGGCGTCTTCCGACAGCACGCCGGCGGCGAGCGCGGCCTTGCGGTCCTGCAGCGCGAGGATGCGTTCTTCGATGCTGCCGGCGCAGATCAGCTTGAACACGAACACCGGCTTGTCCTGGCCGATGCGGTGGGCGCGGTCGGTGGCCTGGTTTTCGGCGGCGGGGTTCCACCACGGGTCGTAGTGGATCACGGTGTCGGCCGCGGTCAGGTTGAGGCCGACGCCGCCCGCCTTCAGGCTGATGAGGAACACGGAGGCGCGCCCCCGCTGGAAATCCTCGACCGGCGTGCGGCGGTCGCGCGTGTCGCCGGTGAGTCCGACCCAGCTGATCCTGGCGCGGTCGAGTTCGGCGGCGATCAGCGCGAGCATCTGCGTGAATTGCGAGAACACGAGGATGCGGCGGCCCTCGGCGACCAGCTCGGGGAGCATGTCCATCAGGTGGTCGAGCTTGGCGCGCTCCTTGACCCTGGCCGCGGCAGCCGTGCTCTTCAGCAGGCGCGGGTCGCAGCACACCTGGCGCAGTTTCAGCAGTGCGTCGAGGATCACGATCTGGCTGCGCGCGAAGCCCTTCGCGGCGATCTCGTGGCGGATCTTGTCGTCCATCGCCGCGCGCACGGTCTCGTACAGGTCGCGCTGCCCGCCTTCCAGGCCGACGCTGCGCACGATCACGGTCTTGGGTGGCAGCTCCTTCGCGACGTCTTCCTTGCGCCGGCGCAGCATGAAGGGCTTGATGCGGGCGGCGAGGAGGTCGCGCCGCTGGGTGTCGCCGCGCTTTTCGACCGGCGTGCGCCACAGGCGGGTGAAGTCCTTGCTGGTGCCGAGGAAGCCGGGCAGCAGGAAGTCGAATTGCGCCCACAGCTCGCCGAGGTGGTTTTCCAGCGGCGTGCCGGTCAGGCCGAGGCGATGGCGGGCGCGCAGCTGGCGGATGACCTGGGCGCCCTTGCTCGCGGCGTTCTTCACCGTCTGCGCCTCGTCGAGGATCAGCAGGCTCCATTCGTGCGCCTGCAGCGCGTCGGCGTCGCGCCACAGCAAGGGGTAGGTGGTGAGCGCGACGTCGATGCCGTCGAGCTGCTCGAAACGCCTGTGGCGGTCGGGGCCGTGCAGGTTCAGCACGCGCAGGCCGGGCGTGAAGCGTGCCGCTTCGGCCTGCCAGTTGAACACCAGCGAGGTCGGCAGGATCACCAGGGCGGGCCGGTCGAGTCGCCCGGCGTGTTTTTCCGTGAGGAGGTGGGCGAGCGCCTGCGCGGTCTTGCCGAGCCCCATGTCGTCGGCGAGGATGCCGGCCAGATTGTGACGCACGAGGTGTTGCAGCCACGCGAGCCCTTCGAGCTGGTAGGGGCGCAGCACGGCGTTGAAATCCGCTGGCGCAGCGACGGCTTCGATGCCGCGGGCGTCGCGCAGGCGGCGGGCGAGCTCGGCGAGGGCGTCGCGACCGCGCCCGGGCAGGTCGAGGTCGGCCAGCCGCGCGGCGTCCAGACGCGACACGCGCAGCGTGCCTTCGGGGCGGTCGAACAGGTCCACCAATGCACCGACGAGCGGTTTGAGGCGCCCGGCCGCGATGCGCAGCCGGCCGAGGTCGTCGTGGTGCAGGATGATCGCCTCCTCGTCGGCGATGCGATGGAGGCCGCCGCCCAGCCAGCGCCCGTCGCGCCCGAAGAGTTCGGCCAGCAGCGGCGCGAGGGCGAGCGTGCGGCCGTCGACCTCGATGCCGGGCGAGATGTCGAGCCAACCGCCATCGGCTTCATCCACGTCGAGCGTCACGTCGGTGATGTCGATGGCGTGGTGGCGGAAATCGGGCGGCAGTTCGATCGCCCAGCCTTCGGCGCGCAGGGCAGGGATTTCGTTTGCCGTGAACGGGCCCCAGGCGTCCTCGCTGGCGAGGCCGAAGGCATGTTCGGGGAGGGCGCCGTAGGCGCTGGAGACGCTGCGCAGGCCCACCTTGCCCAGCCCGGCCTGACCGAGGCGCCGGAGGGCGGCCGATTCCGCCTTGGTGTCGCGCTGCAGGCGGGCGCTGCGGCCGTCGGGCAGGGTGTGGAACATCGGCGCGTTGCCGGGCGGGATCGTCAGCGGGCCGTAGCGGAACGCGAGCGTCGCGTAGTCGAACAGCGTCGCGCCATAGCGCGGGTAGTTGCGGAAGTGGATGTCGTAGGTGGAGAGCGTGTCGATGCGCAGCACCGGCACGGGCGGGCCGGACAGTTCCAGTGGCGGTTCGCCGAGCGTGCTCGGCAATGGCAGGGCAGGGGCGAGTTCGGCCAGCGTCGCGCTGATCATCTCGGCTTCGACCGGCGTCAGCGGCGGCAGCCACAGCAGGCGCACGACATGTTCGGCGGGGGCGTCGAGGGTGACGGGGCCGATCTCGTTCGCCTTGCGGTCCACGTACCAGGGCGGCAGCAGCGGCAGCACGACCTCCGCCGGAGGCGTCAGGCGCAGTCCCGGCGCGCGTCGCCCGTCCGCAGTGCTGTGCCACTCCGGCGACCCGGCGCGTGCTTCGCCCAATCTCAGCGGGGTTGTGCCAAGGTCATTGAAATGCGTGCGTCCGCAGCGCGCGAGGCGTGCCATCAACTGTTCGGCGTTGCGGCCATCGAGCGGCAGCGCGTCCTGGAAGAAGCGCCCGCGCGGCCGCTGGCTCCAGAGCAGGCCCAGGATCTCCAGGTCCGCGTCATTGACGAAGGACGGCGGCGTGTCGAGCGCCCGCTCGATGTTCTGCCAGCTCTCGGTCTGTCGAACCGAACCGTCGCGGCCGAGCCTCGCCTTGAAGCAGGTGACGGCGTACTGCTGGTAGCCGTTGTGGAAACGGATCAGATAGAGGAGCGCGTGCTGCGCGGTCGGCGCGGGCTTGCGCGTCGTCGGCGGCTGCTGCGCCGTGATGCCGCGGAACGCCTCGATCCAGGCGAGGATCTGTTCGCGCGGGCGTGACGGATCGCTGCTGCGGACCGTGAGCCAGCGGAGCAGGGTGGCGGCGACGTGCTTGCAGTCGATGGCGACGGGGCAGGAGCAGTATGAGACGGGTCGCGCGGAACGGGAATGCGAGGCGCCCATGAATTGCACCACCACCTGGTAGGGCCGCGACCGTGTGCCCTGGACGCGGGCGCGCAGGGTTTCGCCATCGCGGGCGAGGTCGGATACCGCGCCCAGATAGGCGCGCCCCTTGGCGACCTCGTGGGGCCCGAGCCAGCGTGTGATGTCGGTTTCGGTGCAGGTGTCGAGGATGCTCATTGGGTCGGAGGCGAGGAGCAGGGGAGCGGGGCGCTTGCGTGACGCCGGTGTGTCAGTCGGGGCGGGAGTCGCGGCGCCGCCGTAGAACGAAGGATGGGCGGCTCACCGCCCTCGGCTCGGCTTACGTGCAAGTCGCACGGATCAGCCCGGCCGGTCGAGCTTCGTCGATAGCAGGATCGTCGAGAAGGTATCCACCACGCCCCGGATCGCGCGCACGCGGTCGATCACCGCGTCCAGCTCGTGCGTGGTCTCGGTTTCCAGCATGCCGCACAGGTCGTAGCGGCCGCTGACCGAGTACAGCTTGGTGATCTCGTGGCGCTTCCTCAGCGCGCGCACGACGTCCGGCTCGTTCTTCGATTCGATCGAGATCAGCACCATCGCCTGGATCGAACGCGTCGACTGCGGCTTCGTCACGCTGACCGTGTAGCCGCTGATCGTTCCCGAATCTTCCAGCGCCTTCAGGCGCAACTGCACCGTGCTGCGCGCACAGCCGAGCGCCTGGGCGATCTTCACGACCGGCAGGCGGGCATTCACTTTGAGCAGCTCGATGAGCTGGCGGTCGAGGTCGTCCATGGGTTTTGCAGGGTAAAAATCAGATTGTCCGAACGTCGGTCATTTTGACCGATTCACGGGCATATTCAAAGTCACTTTGCCTGTTCAGACCGGCGCGGCCCATCCCTAAACTCGTCTTCGTCAGGCCCCCGCGGCCATTCATAACGACGAACAAGAGGGACAGGAAAATGCTGCAGAAAGTCGTGATCTCGCCACGCCAGCTGCTGACGCGCGCCGAACTGGAAGCCTACGATCCGGCTTCCGAACCCTGGCAGAAGCAGTTCGCCCGCCGCTATACCCACCACTCCGAGCTGAAGGACGTCCTGAACAATATGGAGGACGTGAACGGGACCGTGTACGAGAAGTTCGCGGTGTCGATCACGCCCTACATGGCGCAGCTGATGGACCCGAACGACCCGAACTGCCCGATCCGTCTGCAGTACCTGCCGTCGCGCCACGAGGAGCAGAAACCCGGCTTCCACACCCTGCTCGACGAACTGGGCGAGGAGGGCGACACCGTTCCGGGCACCAGCGTCGTGCATCGATACCCGCGTCGCGTGCTGTTCCTCGTGTCGAACACCTGCTCGACGCTGTGCCGCTTCTGCACCCGCAAGCGCATGGTGTCGCAGCCGAGCGGTTCCGTGCACAAGGACGAGATCGAGCGCTCGATCGACTACATCGCGAGCAACAAGGGCATCGACGACGTGCTGCTGTCGGGCGGCGATCCGCTGACCTTCGACGACGAGCGCCTCGACTACATCCTTGGCGCCATCCGCGAACGGGCGCCGCACGTGCGCTTCCTGCGCATCGGCTCGCGCATGGTCGTGCAGCTGCCGACCCGCGTGACGCCCGAGCTGTGCGCGATCCTCGAGAAGCATCGCGTGCAGATGGTGAACATCCACATCAACCATCCGAAGGAGATCACGCCGCTGTTGCGCGAGCGGGTCAAGCTGATCCAGAAGGCCGGCATCATGATGGGGCTGCAGACGGTGTGCCTGAAGGGCGTGAATGACGACGTCGCGGTGCTGCGCGAGCTCTTCATGCAGGCGATCGAGATGGGCGTGCGGCCGTACTACGTCTATTCGACCGACATGGTCGAGGGCGCGCACCACTTCATCGTGCCCTACCACCGCATGCTCGAGCTGTACGAAGGCATCCGCGGCTGGATCAGCGGGCCGGCGGTGCCGACCTTCGTGGTCGATGGACTGGGCGGGCTCGGCAAGCTGCCGATCATCCCGACCTATGTGACCGAGGAGATCCGCCGCGACGGCCAGGGCACGACGATCAAGTGCCGCAACTACAAGGGCGACACCGTCGAGATGCCGGGCCTGGGCCTGGATTTCCGCGTCCCGTCGCAGAGTCGCGCGTAAGGGGGCCGGGATGAAGCACGGTTCCCCCTATGGCACGCATCGCGTCGTCGAGCCGCAAGGCGTGCTGCCGCAAGGCGCGTGGAAGATCGACAACACGATGGCGCTGTGCGACAACGAGATCCTGATCGACGTGTCGGCGCTCAACATCGACGCCGCGAGCTTCACGCAGATCAAGACCGAGGCCGAGGGCGACCTCGGCCGCATCGCGGCCATCGTGCGCGACATCGTCGGCCAGCGCGGCAAGATGCACAACCCGGTGACGGGCTCGGGCGGCATGCTGATCGGGCGCGTCGCGGCGATCGGTCCGAAGCTGGCGGGCAAGATCGACCTGAAGGTCGGCGACAAGCTCGCGACGCTGGTGTCGCTGTCACTGACGCCGCTGCGCATCGACGCGGTCCGCGCCGTGCACGCCGACAAGGACCAGATCGAGATCGACGGCCAAGCGATCCTGTTCGAGACTGGCCTGTATGCGAAGCTGCCCGACGACATCCCGGAGAAGGTCGCGCTCGCGATCCTCGACGTCGCCGGTGCGCCGGCGCAGACCGCGCGGCTGGTGCGTCCCGGCGACACGGTCGTGGTCGTCGGCGGGGGCGGCAAGTCCGGCACGCTGTGCACCTACGAGGCCAAGAAGCGCGCCGGTCCCGCGGGCTGCGTGATCGGCGTATCGCCCTTTGAAAAGGACTGCCGGCGCATGAGCGAGCTCGGCTGGGTCGATCACGCGCTGCGGGCGGATGCGACCGATGCGGTGGCGATGATGGAGGCCGTGTCCGAACTCACCGGCGGGCGCATGGCGGACGTCGTGATCAACTGTGTGAACATCCCGAACACCGAGATGGGCAGCATCCTGTCGACGCGCGACGGCGGCAAGATCTACTTCTTCTCGATGGCGACGAGCTTCACCGCCGCCGCGCTCGGCGCCGAAGGCGTGGGCAAGGACGTCGAGATGATCGTCGGCAACGGCTACGCGAAGGATCACGCGGTGTTCGCGCTGGAACTGCTGCGCGAATCGCCCACGCTGCGCCGCCTCTTCGAGACGCTGTATGTCTGAGGCGCTGGCCATGACCGGGAGCGCGCTGTGGCGCGAGATCCGTGCGGCCGGCATGACGACGCTGGCGGTGATGGGGATGACCAAGAACACCGGCAAGACGGTGTGCCTGAACCATCTCCTCGCGCATGCGCACGCCCAGGGCACGACGGTCGGCATCACGTCGATCGGCCGCGACGGCGAGGACCGCGACCAGGTGTTCTCGATCCCGAAGCCGCCGGTGCTCGTGTGGCCCGGCAGCCTCGTCGCCACCGCGCGCGACACGCTGTTGCGCGCGAAGGTGCGCTGGAAGCAGATCGGCGCGACCGGCATCGAGAGCCCGATGGGCGAGATCCTGATCGTGCGCGCGCTCGACCATGGCGAGATGGAAATCGCCGGCGCGTCGCGCAGCTCCGACCAGCAGAAGGTCATCGCGATCCTGAAGGGCTGCGGCTGCGCGCTCGTGCTGCTGGACGGTGCGCTGGGGCGCAGCCATCACGCATCGCCCGCGATCGCCGACGGTGTCGTGCTCGCGACCGGCGCGGCGATCGGCGGCGGCATTGCCGACGTGATCCGCAAGACGCGCGACCGGCTCGCGATCCTCGGCATCCCGGCCGCGGACGAGGTGCTGACCGCGCGTTGCATGGGCGTGTTCGCGCACGGCGGCATCGGCGTGTGGAACCGCGCCGGAGACTGCGTGTTCGACGCGCGCATCCCGACGCTCAATGCCGCATCGACGCTGCTGGGCCTAGACGAACCCGCGATCCAGACGGTTGCCGTCAGCGGCGCCGTCGGCCGCGCGCTGTGGCACGCGCTCAACACGCTGCTCGCGAAGCATCCGGCGCTCGCGGTCGTCGTTGCCGACGGCACCAAGCTCTTCATCGACGCGACCGACGTCGCGAGCTTCACGGCGAAGGGCGGGCGGCTTGCGGCTTTCAGGCGCATCCGCATCGCCGGCATCACCCTCAATCCGTTTTCGCCGCTCGGCGGCAGCTTCGACGCCGGGGACTTCCTCGACGCAGCACGCCGGGCCTTCCCCGATCACGTCGTCAGCGACGTGATGCGCGAGGAACACACCATGCAGGAAGGAGTTTTCGAATGAGTCAGCTCAATCTGGACCAAGGCCAGATCGACCGCGCGCGCGAATCTGCGCGCCGTATCGCGCACCGCGTGTTCGACGACATGAGCCAGTACACGACGACCACCGTCGAGCGCGCGACGCTGCGCCTGATGGGCGTCGATGGCGTGGACGACAATCAGATCCCGCTACCGAACCGTCTCGTCGCGCATCTGCAGGAGCAGAAGCTCTTGGCGCACGGCGCTGCGAGCGTTGTCGCGGGTGCGATGGCAGAACATGCACTGACCGCCCAGCAGGTCGCCGAAGCGGTCGCTGCCGGCAAACTCGTGCTCGCCCGTCCGAAGCACGACAAGGCCGCGCGCCAGTCCGCCGAAGCCATCGCCGCGAAGATGTGCGAACACATCGCCGCCCAGCGCGCCGTGCGCTCACAGCAGATCGACAAGGTCGGCGAGGCGCGCACGCCCTGGCTCTACCTCATCGTCGCGACCGGCAACATCTTTGAAGACATCGTCCAGGCGCGCGCCGCCGCGGAGCAGGGCGCCGACATCGTCGCGGTGATCCGCTCGACCGGCCAGAGCCTGCTCGACTACGTGCCCTACGGCGCGACGACCGAGGGTTTCGGCGGCACCTACGCGACGCAGGAGAACTTCCGCCTGATGCGCGCGGCGCTCGACGAGGTCGGCGCCAAGATCGGCCGCTACATCCGCCTGACGAACTACTGCTCGGGCCTGTGCATGCCCGAGATCGCGGCGATGGGCGCGATGGAGCGTCTCGACATGATGCTCAACGACTCGATGTACGGAATCATCTTTCGCGACATAAACATGAAGCGCACCTTCATCGACCAGTTCTTCTCGCGCATGGTCAACGCCTACGCCGGCATCATCATCAACACCGGCGAGGATAACTACCTGACGACCGCCGACGCGTTCGATGCCGCGCACACGGTGCTTGCGTCGCAGCTCATCAACGAGCAGTTCGCGTATATCTCGGGCCTCAAGCCCGACCAGATGGGCCTCGGCCACGCCTTCGAGATCAACCCCGACCTCGAGAACGGCTTCCTGTGGGAAGTTGCGCATGCGCAGCTCGTGCGCCAGGTCTTCCCCGAGGCCTGCCTGAAGTACATGCCGCCCACCAAGCACATGACCGGCAACATCTTCCGCGGCCACATCCAGGACGCGCTGTTCAACGTCGTCAGCACGCTCACGGGGCAGAACATCCACCTGCTCGGGATGATGACCGAGGCGATCCACACCCCCTTCATCCAGGACCGCTTCCTCGCGATCCAGAACGCGAAGTACGTGTTCGGCACCATGCGCGACCTGCACGACGAAGTCGAGTTCAAGGCTGGCGGGCGGATCGAGAGCCGCGCCCAGCAGGTGCTCGCCGAGACCGTCGGGATACTGGCCGACATCGAGAAGATCGGCCTGCCGGCGGCGATCGGCCGCGGCACCTTCGCCGACATCTCGCGCACGATGGAGGGCGGCAAGGGCCTCGACGGCGTGATCGCGAAGTCGCCCGACTACTACAACCCCTTCCCGGACCTGATGCTGGCGGGAGCGAACTGAGATGAGCGCCGACATGAGCAAACACCTCACTTTACACACGTCCGAAACGGTCGCCGAAAACCGGGTGGAGCCGAATTTCGTCAAACCTTATGGCGACACGATGAACGACGGCCGCGTGCAGCTTTCCTTCACGCTGCCGGTCGCCCTCGACGAGAACGCGAAGGAAGCGGCGCGCCAGCTCGCGCTGGAAATGGGCTTCGACGAACCGGCCGTCGTGCACGCCGAGGACATGGGGCAGGGCTTCTCGTTCTACGTCCTCTACGGCCAGTGCAAGCACCGTGTCGACCTCTCGCGCATCAAGGTCGCCAAGCCGGAGTTCGAGACCCTCGACAAGGACGCGATCAACGCGCTGATCGCCGAGAAGATGGGGCGCAAGATGGTCGTCGTCGGCGCCTGCATCGAGACCGACGCCCACACCGTCGGCATCGACGCGATCATGAACATGAAGGGCTACAACGGCCACAAGGGGCTGGAGAGCTACCACGAGGTGCGCGCGATCAACATGGGCGCGCAGGTCGACTCCGAGGAACTCGTCGCGCGCGCGATCGAGGAGCGGGCCGATGTGATCCTCGTGTCGCAGGTCGTCACGCAGAAGAACATCCACCTCGACAACCTCACGCGCCTGTCGGATCTCCTCGAAGCCGAAGGCATCCGCGACCGCGTGATCCTCGTCGTCGGCGGCCCGCGCATCTCGCACGAGCTCGCGAAGGAGCTCGGCTACGACGCCGGCTTCGGCACCAAGTCCTACGCGGAGGACGTCGCGTCCTTCGCGATCAACGAATGGATCAAGCGGCACGCCGCATAAGGGACACAACATGAATAATGAAATCACCAGCCTCATCCGCCTGCGCATCAGCGCCCACGACGCCCACTACGCCGGCGAGCTCGTCGACGGCGCAAAGATGCTGCAGCTCTTCGGTGATGTCGCGACCGAACTTCTGATTCGCAGCGACGGCGACGAGGGCCTCTTCGTCGCCTACGACAAGGTCGAATTCCTTGCGCCCGTGCGCTCCGGCGATTTCATCGAGGCCACCGGCCGCATCGTCGCCATGGGCAAGACCTCGCGCAAGATGGAGTTCGAGGCGCGCAAGGTCATCGTGCCGGCCGGGATCAAAGGCCAGCCTTCCGCTTGCGACGTACTGTCGGAGCCGATCGTCGTCTGTCGCGCGTCCGGTACCTGCGTGGTGCCGACAGAGTGCCAGCGCAACGTGCGTTGAGCGCGCCATGGACAAGCTCATCATCACCGCCGCGCTGACCGGCGCCGAAGTCACGCGCGAGCAGCAGCCCGCGCTGCCGGTCACGCCCGACGAGATCGCGCGCGCGGCCGAGGAGTGCGCCGCGGCGGGCGCCGCCATCGTGCACGTCCATGCCCGCTACCCGGACGGCACGCCGACGCAGGACAAGGCGATCTACGCCGAGATCATCGAGAAGATCCGCGCGCGCTGCGACGTCATCGTGCAGGTGTCGACCGGCGGTGCGGTCGGCATGACCGCTGCCGAGCGTCTCGCGCCGGTCGAGCTGCGCCCCGAGATGGCGACGCTGTCGATGGGCTCGGTGAATTTCGGCGACGACGTGTTCCTCAACCCGCCGGCCGACATGGAGCATTTCCTCCACACGATGAAGGAATTTCGCGTCAAACCCGAGTTCGAGATCTTCGACGCCGGCATGCTGCACAGCCTGCAGCGCTGGATCAACAAGGGTGTCGTCGCGGGTCCGGTGCATGTCGACCTCGTGCTCGGCGTCCCCGGTGCGATGGCCGGCACGCCCGAGTCGCTGATGTTCCTGCGTTCGCAACTGCCCCACGGTGCAACGTGGACGGTTGCCGGCATCGGCGCCGCGCAACTTCCGCTCGCCGCGATGGCGATCGCGCTGGGCGGGCATGTGCGCGTGGGCTTCGAGGACAACGTCTGGTTCCGCAAGGGGGAGCTTGCAACCAGCAACGCGCAACTCGTCGCCCGCATCGCCCGCATTGCGCGCGAAATCGAGCGCGCCGTCGCGACGCCCG
Source organism: Aromatoleum evansii (assembly GCF_045689615.1). Lineage (NCBI taxonomy): Bacteria > Pseudomonadati > Pseudomonadota > Betaproteobacteria > Rhodocyclales > Rhodocyclaceae > Aromatoleum > Aromatoleum evansii. The sequence continues at coordinate 3,550,818 of NZ_CP141259.1, read as the reverse complement.
GCGAAGCGCGGGCGCTCCTGCGCATCGAGTCCTGAGTCTTCCCAGAATGGGCCCGTCCTTGCGCAAGATTAGTCGGAGGTTTTGATGCCATTAGAAAATACTAAAGTGCTAACGAATTGCTGAATGCATAGGTAAATGGTATTTAAATCTTGTTTATGAAATGTTGAATCACTATCATGCGGAGCCCTGAAATTATGCGATAACGATTCGGCATCGAGCATACGACTGCCGACCGGGAGGAGACTGGCGGTATGCAGATGGTCCGCTTTTCAAGAGACTCGTTTCTCTGGGCTTTGAGCAGCCTGTGTCAGCTTCATCGTCGCCCGTTTTCTGCGGAACTGCTCCTGCGCGATATCGCTCCCGAGTACGATCTGGAAAAACTGGTTGCGGCACTTCCGCGTCTGGGACTCAAGGTCAGGACGCTGAGTGTCCCGGTGCGAGGATTCGACGAGGTCGCTGCGCCCCTTCTGGTTCTGCTTCATCCCGGTTCGCCGGATGCGGATCCGCAGCCCGCCACGGAAGGTGGCATGGATGGCGATCCGGTGCTGTCCTGTACCGCAGTTCCTGCACTCCTCCTGCGTGCGGACCGCGACAGGGTTCTGCTGCTACGCATGGGGGCAAACCAGCCCGAAACGCTGAACCGGGCCGATTTCGAGGGCGCATACGCCGGAACGGCCCTTCTCGCGACCCCGGATTCGACCGCCGGGCATCCCGATCCTGATTCGCAGGGGGTAACGCGTCGATTCGGGCTGCGCACGTTCGCCGCGGAGATGCTGAGGCACCGAATCGTGTGGCGCGACGTGTTGCTTGCATCCCTCGCGCTGCAATTGGTGGCACTGGCCACACCCCTGCTCACGCAGGTCATCATCGACAAGGTGATCGTCCATCATTCGACCAGCACCCTGCAGGTCGTTGCGGCAGCGCTCGTGCTTTTCGCAGTCTTCAGTGCGGCCCTCAACTGGCTGCGCCAGTACCTCATCCTGCATACCGGAAACCGCGTTGACGCCGTTCTCGGCAGGAGCCTGTTCGAAAAGCTGGTGCGCCTTCCGGTTGCGTACTTCGAGAAGCGCGCGACCGGTTTGATCACCACCCGCATCCAGGCAATCGAGACCGTGCGCCAGTTCCTGGGCGGGGCAGCCGTTTCGCTGGTCATCGATACGCCATTCCTGCTTCTCTTCGTTGCCGTGATGTTCTATTACAGCTGGCAACTGACCCTGATCGTCCTTTGCATCCTGACCGTCATCGTGGCAGCGAGCCTGCTCGTTACGCCGATCCTGCGCGACCGCATGAACAAGCAGTTCCAGGTCGGTGCACAGAACCAGGCATTCCTCACCGAGTACGTCAGTGGCATGAGCACGGTGAAAACCCTGCAGATGGAAGCCCAGGTAACCGAGAAATTTTCACGCAACCTCGCCGATTATCTTGAGGCGAGCTTCAATGCCCGCCAGCTCAGCAATACCTACAACGTATTCTCCGGCACCCTCGAGCAACTCATGACCCTGTCGGTGTTGTGCGCCGGGGCATGGATGGCGATGACCCGTGAAGGCTTCAGTGTGGGAATGCTGGTGGCGTTCCAGATGATCGCGGGCCGGGTGTCGGGGCCGGTGATGCGCATGGTCGGAATGTGGCTGGAGTACCAGCAAGTCAGCATTGCCGCCCGTCGCCTCGGGGACATCATGGATGCTCCCGCGGAGCCTTATTCACTGACGCCCTCGCGCGCGCGCAACTCGGACTCGACCGTCACGATGTGCGACGTGAGCTTCCGCTATGGGGACGATCGTCCCTACCTGTATCGGGGCTTCAACCTGACTTTGGCGCCTGGCAAATGTGTCGCCCTCATGGGGCCGTCCGGCGCCGGCAAGAGCACCCTGGCCAAGCTTCTGTTGGGCTTCGTGCAACCGACTGACGGCCAGGTGAAACTGGGCGAACTCGACATTCGCCATCTCGGCGCCAACGAATTGCGCGGCAACTTCGGCGTGGTGCCTCAGGAAACGGTGCTCTTCTCGGGGACGATATACGACAACCTGCTAGCGGCCGACCCGCACGCCAGCTTCGATCAGGTGATCGAGGCATGCAAGATGGCAGACATCAACGCCTATATCGAATCCCTTCCCCAGGGCTATCAGACCCGCGTGGGCGAGCACGGCTCCGGACTCTCGGGTGGTCAGAAGCAACGACTGGCCATTGCCCGCGCGCTGCTCAAGCGACCGCGCATCCTGATCTTCGACGAAGCCACCAGCGGTCTCGATGCGCCCGCCGCCGAGGAGATCGCTCGAACCATCAACCGCCTCAAGGGGCGTGTCTCGGTGCTCTTCATTGCGCATCACCTGCCGCGCGGCCTGCGTGTCGACGAGGTGGTCACGCTTGGCGATATGGGGCACGGGCAGCACCTGAGTGTGTTCGACCGGCGGGAGGAGCCGGTTCCGATGGCGCCCGCGACGACCTGATTGGCAGCACCTGCAGCACCCGTTCGACGGAAATTCTCAACGCAACAACTCTTCTGCAAAGGACTTTCAATGGCGACATACACCGGCACGCCACAGGCGGACTCCCTCAAGGGCGGCGTGGGCGACGACCAACTCTGGGGGCGCGACGGCAATGACACCCTCGACGGCGGCGCAGGCAACGACACGCTCTACGGCGAGATGGGCAATGACACGCTGCGTGGCGGAAACGGCAACGACCTGCTCGATGGCGGCAGCGGTGCCGACAACATGGCGGGTGGAACCGGCAACGACACATACGTCGTCGATAATGCCGCAGACGTGGTTACCGAGTCGCTAAACCAGGGTACCGACACAGTCCTGAGCAGCGTCAGCTATGCGCTGGGAGCGAACCTCGAGAACCTTTCCCTGACGGGAGCGGAGAATCTCAACGCGACGGGCAACACCGCCGCGAACGTACTTACCGGTAATGCCGGAAACAATATTCTCGACGGCAAGGCAGGCGCCGACCAGCTCGACGGTGGCGCGGGCAACGACACGCTGCTGGGTGGGACGGGCAACGACACCTACCTGTTCGGGCGCGGCGACGGTGTGGATACGATCAGCGACTCGGACACGACCGCGGGCAACGTGGACACCATCCGCTTCGAAGCCGGAATCACGCCGCAGGACGTGCAGCTCTATCGTGACAGCGCCAGCAACCTGTACCTGGTGCTGGGCGGCACGGGCGACCGGGTGGTGGTGAGCGGCTGGTTCGCCTCCGTGTCCAATCGCGTCGAGCAGGTGCAGTTCGCCGACGGCACCACCTGGAATGCTGACGTGCTCGCTGCGGCGGCGTTTGCGATCGAGGGCAGCGCCTTTGGCGAGGGGCTCAACGGCAACGGGTCGGCAAACCTGATCCTCGGGCGAGACGGCGACGATGTTCTGTCCGGCCAGGACGGCAACGACTTGCTGCTCGGCGAGGGTGGCAAGGACACGCTCTTTGGCGGTGCCGGCAACGACGCGATGGAAGGCGGAGCGGGCAACGACGTGCTGCGGGGCGACTGGGGCGCCGACGTGCTCAACGGCGGCCAGGGCGACGACTTCCTGGGGGGGGACGGCGGCTCGGACACCTACGTCTTCAACCGCGGCGACGGCCAGGACACGATTTACGACTTCGAAGACTGGCGCTCGACCGCGGTCGATACGCTCGCCTTCGGCGCGGGCATCAAGCCCGGTGACGTGACGCTGACGCGCATCGGCACGGAAGAAGGCTCGCTGAAGCTGTCGATCAACGGCAGCACCGACAGCATCACGGTCGCCAACTGGTTCATCGGCACGGAGTACCGCATCGAGCAGGTCACCTTCGCCGACGGCAGCGTCTGGGACACGGCGACGCTGGCGGCGGCCCCCTGGGAAGTGCTGACGGCGCCGATCGTGGGCACGGACAACGGCGAAATCCTCCATGGACGCAACGGCGGGGACGAGACGCTCGAGGCCCGCGGCGGCAACGACCTGGTGTACGGCTATGCTGGCAACGATGTGCTGCGCGGTGAGGCGGGCAACGACACGCTCTACGGCGGTGCCGGCAACGACGCGATGGAAGGCGGTGAAGGCAACGACGTCCTCTATGGCGACTATGACGCCGTGGCCGGTGCGGACACACTGAACGGCGGCCTGGGCAACGACACCCTCGCGGGCGGGGAAGGAGCCGACACCTACCTCTTCAACCTCGGCGATGGCCAGGACTTCATCGACGACTACGCCGACTGGCGCTCGACCGCCGTCGACACCATCGCCTTCGGTGCGGGCATCGATCCCGCGGACGTGACCATCCTGCGTCCGGCCACCGCGACGAACCAGCTCAAGCTGGTCATCAACGGCACGTCCGACAGCATCACCGTCCACAACTGGTTCCTGGGCCTGGGCAACCGCATCGAGCAGGTGACCTTCGCCGACGGCACCGTGTGGAATACCGACTTCCTCGCCGCGGCGCCGATCGCCATCGACGGCACCGAGGGCAACGATACGCTCCAGGGCGATGCCGCAAACAATCTCATCTCCGGCCTGGGCGGCGATGACGCGCTATACGGCCATGGCGGCGCCGACCAGCTCGACGGCGGTGCGGGCAACGACACGCTCGATGGCGGCGCCGGTGCCGATACGCTCAAAGGAGGCGACGGCGACGACCGCTATATCGTCGACAACGTCGGCGACGTGGTGATCGAGACAGTCCCTGTCGCCGCTCCCGGCACCACTGCGCCTGCGATCGCGCTCATTTCACGCGACGGGACCGGCGACCAGCTTGCCGCGACCTTCGAAGGGCGCATTGGCGTGTCCGCCGACGGCCGCTATGTCGTGTTCGGCGCGCAATACGCGGGTAGCAGTGGAATTGTCTTGAAGGACACCGAGAGCGGGGCGTTGAGCTACATCGCGAGCGGCAGCGAGAAGAGCATTTCTGCGGACGGCCGGTACGTAGTATTTTCCAGCGCCGATTCGACCCTCGTTGCCGGTGACACCAACGGCACGGACGACATCTTCGTCAAAGACACGCAAACGGGCCAGGTCGTCCGGGTCTCGACCAGCGTTACCGGCGAAGAGGCCAATTCGTATAGCGAATACGCGCAGATCAGTGCCGACGGCAAGTACGTGGCCTTTGTCAGTAGTGCGAGCAACCTGGTTGCCGGCGACACCAATGGCGAGGCCGACGTCTTCCGCAAGAATCTGGAAACCGGCGAAGTTGTCCGCCTGTCGGATACGCCTGCCGGCACGGATGGCAACAGCTATGTTGGTACGGTGACTGCAATCTCGGACGACGGTCGGTTCGTTACCTTCGAAAGCCGTTCCTCCAATCTCGTTGATGGTGACACCAACAACACTTCGGATGTGTTCCTCGCCGATGCGGAGCTGGATACGGTGATCCGTGTCTCGACCACGTCGAGTGGCGCGGAAGGCAACGACAGCAGCGGCTATCCGGAAATCTCGGCCGACGGACGTTACGTTGTCTTCGATTCTGACGCCCAACTCGTCGAGGGCGACACACCCGACACGGCCGACATTTTCCGCAAGGATACGGTGACAGGCGAAGTCCTCCGGGTGTCCACAAGCTTCGACGGCTCGGCACATGACTATGGGAATTACATTCCCGACGTGTCGGCTGACGGCCGCTTTGTCGTTTTCCAGAGCAGTTCGACCAGACTCGTTGCCGGTGACACGAACGCTGCTCCCGACATCTTTGTCAAGGACATGCTCACCGGGGAGCTTGCGCGGGTATCGGTAAGTGCAACCGGAGAGCAGGCGAATTCGTGGAGCAACAGTCCCAAGATTTCGGCTGATGGCCGGTTCATCACCTTTGTCAGTGATGCCAGCAACCTGGTCGAGGGCGACAGCAACGCCGGCGTCGACCTTTTCCAGGTCGCCAATCCCTTCCTTGCAGACATTCCGGAGAGCCACGATGTGGTCGAGGCATCGATCTCCTACTCGCTGACCGATCAGGTCGAAAACCTCGTGCTTACCGGGACCGCCAGCATCGACGGTACCGGCAATGCCCTGGACAATGAAATCGTCGGCAATGCCGCAGCGAACACCTTGCTCGGAGCCGGGGGCGATGATGTGCTGCGTGGAGGAGCCGGCAATGATCTGATCGTTGGCGCCGATGGTGTCGATATCCTCGAAGGCGGTAGTGAGCAAGATATCCTGGGCGGCGCAGACAACCACGATGCCATGTTCGGCGGAACCGGGTCGGACCATATCTACCTTTATCAGGGAGATGTGGTTGCTGGTGGTGCCGGCGTCGATTGGGTGAACTTCAATGAGGGAGCCGATGTCGCGCTGTTCAATCGTGGCGACGGGGCCGACATGTTCGTTGCAGACGGCGCAGCCCAGGACACGCTCTCGCTCGGAACGGGCATCAGCTACTCCGACCTGGCCCTGCGCCGTGATGCGGACAACCTGATTCTCGATGTCGGTGCAGGGGAAAGCATCACGCTGCTGGACTGGTACGTTCCCGCGAATTTGCGCAGCGTTGCCAATCTGCAGGTGATTGCCGAGGCCATGGCCGGCTTCGATGCCGCCGGTGCCGATCCGCTACTCGACAACAAAGTCGAACAGTTCGATTTTGCGGGCCTCGCAACCCGCTTCGATCAGGAAATGGCCGCTAATCCGGCCCTGACGAGCTGGAACCTGTCATCGGCCCTGCTCGAGTTCCATGTGTCGGGCAGCGATACCGCCGCGATCGGGGGCGATCTGGCCTACCAGTATGGCAAGAACGGCACCTTGGCCGGAATCGGGGTTGGTGCGGCGCAGTCTGTCCTTGGCGACGCACAGTTCGGTGTGGCGGCGCAGACGCTACAACCGCTCGCTCAGTTGCAGGAGGGCGTGGTCAAGCTGAGCTGAAAAACATGACCGGAGGCGCCGGTCGTTCGGCCGGCGCCGTTTGCCTATTTGATGATTGATTCATGTCCAATCTGAGCCGTGTATGTAGTTTGAAGGCCGAGGTCGGCGAGTTCGCGCCCGGCCTGTTGCGTTTTGACGCTCCTCCGTCGCCATTCCCGCGAGCGGTGATTCTCGTACTGGTGTCATTGCTCGCCGCGCTGATCCTCTGGGCCTGGTTCGGCAAGCTGGATGTGGTGGCGGTCGCCAATGGACGCCTGATCCCCGTCGGACAACTGAAGGTCGTGCAGCCGCCCGAGTCCGGAATCGTCACCGAGCTTCTGGTGCGGGAGGGTGACCGGGTGGCGGCCGGGCAGATTTTGATGCGGATGGACCCCTTGCTCAACGAAGCGGATCGCAAGTCGGTGACCGCCGAGTTCATGCACAAATCCTTGCAGTTGCGGCGTATCGACGCTGAGTTGTCCGGCGAGGCGCTGAAGCCGGGCGCCGACGATCCTCCGGCCCTCCATCTGGAATATGCCCGGCAACTTGCCGCGAATCGGCAAGCGCTGGACGATGCCTTGGCGCAGGAGGCCTCGAATCTCGAACGCGCCCGGCAGGAGTTGGCGGCGGCCGAGCAGATCAGGCGGAAGTTGGAGGCGACTCTGCCGGCTTATCAGGCGAGTGAAGAGGCATTCAGCCGGCTTGCAAAGGACGGATACGCGGGAAACCTGGCGGCCATGGACCGACAGCGTCTGCGTATCGAGCGGGAGCAGGATCTGCGTGCGCAGGAGCATACGATTACCTCGCATCGCGCGGCAATCGAGCAGTCGGAGCGGCGATTGAAGGAGATGAAATCGCAGCATCGTCAACAGTTGCTTCGGGAACGCGTTGACGTCTCGGCGGCTTACCAACGGCTGGAGCAGGAGGTGCGCAAGCTCGAGCACCGGGGTACGCTGCTGGAACTGAAGGCGCCGAGTGCCGGGATCGTGAAGGATCTCGCAACCCACACGGAAGGAACGGTAGTTGCGCCGGGCACCGTGTTGATGACGGTTGTGCCCGACAGCGATCCACTGGTGGCGGAGGTGTGGATCGATAACCAGGACATCGGCTTCGTTCACCCGGGACAGGAGGTGCAACTCAAGCTGGCAGCCTTCGCATTCCAGAAATACGGCATGGTCCGCGGAAGTGTGAAACATGTGAGCCCCGATGCGACGGAACCCGGAAAGGGGGCGGCGGACGGTTCGGGCCGGGCGCAGGGGGCGCCGATGTATCGGGCACTGATTGCATTGCCCTCACCCGTGCTCGTAGCCGATGGACGGGACTATCCGCTGACGACGGGTATGCAGGTCACGGCCGAGATCAGGATTGCTGAACGGACGGTGCTGGAGTATTTGTTTTCGCCCGTCGGCGGAGCATTTCATGAGGCTGCACGCGAGCGATAAGCCGTCATGGGGCAAGGCCGGGCGCGCGGGCGGCGTGTCGAGCATGGCAATCGGCGGGTCGCCGGAGAAGGATGCGATGACAGCCATCGCCGCTCGGCGATGCTCCCTTGCATTGCTTCCGCGGCCCCCGGCAAGCGCTCCGTTCGATAGGGCGTCTGACTGAAGCAGGCTAGCGTCGCTGACCTTGCTCCTCTATAGGGAAATTGATCTAGCAACACAGACGCTCATACCAATTCCTGCACAAATGCCATCCCTCTATTGTTCAAACCGTGGAAACGGGGTTCGGACGCAGCGATACCCGTAAGGATGACCAATCAGGAAGGAGGCTATGATGAGCGCGAAACTGAATGCATTGGCGGTCGCCCTGGCGGCAATCGCGGGAACTTCGATCGCAGCCGAACCGGCCCAGCCGGCGCCTGCAGCACCCGCAGCGGCCGCGCCTGCGGCACCGGCGGCGTATCCGTGGGTCGTGCCCGACGTCGAGAAACTGCCCAACGACAAGTACGGCCAGATGGTGCGCATGGGCCGCGATCTCGTGCTGAAGACCTACCAGTTCATCGGGCCGGAAGTGGCCGATCCCGCCAAGCGCTTTGCAGGCAACAACCTCGCCTGCGGATCCTGCCATGTCGATGGCGGCACGAAGAAGAACGGCAACGGCTTCGTCGGCACCTACATCGGTTACCCGGGCTACAAGGCGCGTGAAAACTCCGTGCAGACGATGGAAGACCGCATCAACGGTTGCATGGAGCGTTCGATGAACGGGCGCCCGCTTCCGCTCGACAGCGTCGAGATGAAGGCGATGATGACGTATATGCACTTCATGTCGTCGAACGTGCCGGTCGGTGCGAACGTGGCCGGCCTGGGCTTGCCGAAACCGAGCAAGTTCCCGGATCGTGCGGCCGACCCGGTCCAGGGCAAGCAGGTCTATGATCAGTTCTGCGTGGCGTGTCATGGCCCGGAAGGCCAGGGCGTACGGGTAGGGCAGGCCGGCGATGCGCAAGGCTACGTGAATCCGCCGTTGTGGGGGGCGGACAGCTACAACGATGGCGCAGGCATGAACCGCGTGATCATGGCTGCGCGCTTCATCCGCAACAACATGCCCAAGGGGGTGACCGCGGATGCACCGGTGTTGACCGAGGAGCAGGCTTTCGATGTGGCGGCCTACATCAACAGCCAGCCGCGGCCGACAAAGGCCAACCTGGAGGTGGATTTCCCGGCGCGCTTCAACAAGCCGGTCGATGCACACTTCCCGCCGTATCGCGAAGGCTTTACCCCCGAGCAGCACAAGTACGGACCCTTCAAGCCGATCATCGAAGCGATGAACAAGGAAGTTGCGGCGGCGAAGAAGAAGTAGGCGCGCACCTGCAGCTGCGAGCTCGAAGGGCCGGGTGCGAATGCATCCGGCCTTTTTGCATCGGGAGAGACGGGGAAGGGCTCGCCGGGCTCTGCTAAAATCGCGGCCCCTCAGCCTCATCGAGCCCGCAGCATGGTGAACCCGTCCGCCCTCCAACGGCAACTGGCCTTCCTGCAGGAGATCGACCGCCTCAAGAGCGTCGTGCGCCTGTCGCCGCTGATCGACCGTTCGCGGCGCGAGAACAGCGCCGAGCATTCGTGGCATCTCGCGCTGTACGCGCTGGTGCTGGCCGAGCACGCCGCCGGCACGGTCGATGTGGTGCGCGTCGTCAAGATGCTGCTGATCCATGACATCGTGGAGATCGACGCGGGCGACGTGCCCTTCCACATTCCATCGACCCACGCCGGGCAGGCCGAGCGCGAACGGCTGGCCGCCGAGCGCATCTTCGGACTGCTGCCGGAAGGGCAGGCCGCCGAATTCCGCGAGTTGTGGTTCGAGTTCGAGGCCGCCGAGAGCGATGACGCGAAATTCGCCAAGGCGCTCGACCGCTTCCAGCCGATGCTGCACAACGCTGCGACCGACGGCGGCACCTGGGTCGAATGCGAGGTCACGCTGGAGCAGGTCGAGGCCCGCTGCCGTCCGCCCATCGAGCGCGGCGCGCCGGCCTTGTGGGCGGTGGCGGCGCAACTCGCGGAAGCGCACTTCCGCGAACCTCCGCAGGATCGGTAGCGCAGGCAGTCGGAGCCCTGCGCCTGCCCTTCGACGAGCTCAGGGCGAACGGAGGTATCGGATTGCCGACTCGATCGTCAGGACATCAGATCACGAGCTGCGTGCCGAGCTCGACGACGCGATTGTTCGGGATGCGGAAGAAGTCCGTCGCGCTGGTCGCATTCTTGGTCATGAACGCGAACAGGCGCGCGCGCCACGCCGCGAAGCGGCTGCGGCTCACGCGCGGGATCACCGTTTCGCGCGACAGGTAGAAGGTCGTCTCCATCATGTCGAACGATTCGCCGAAGCGGCTGCAGTGGCCCAGTGCGCTCGGGATGTCGGGGTCTTCCATGAAGCCGTAGCGCAGGACCACGCGGATGAAGCCCTGCTTCAGGTGGTGCAGGTAGATGCGGTCGAGCTCGCTGACGTAGGGGGTGTCGGCAGTCTGCACTGTTACGAGGACGACGCGTTCGTGCAGCACCTGGTTGTGCTTGAGGTTGTGCAGCAGGGCTGCCGGCACGCCGTCCTTGGCGCTGGTCATGAACACGGCCGTGCCATGCACGCGATGGACACTGCCGATCATGGTCATGAATTCGTTCATCGACAGGCCCTGCCTGGCGATTTCCTCCTGCACGAGGCCGCGTCCGCGGCGCCACGTCGTCAGCACCGTGAAGGAGACGATCCCCATCGCGATCGGGAACCATCCGCCTTGGGGGATCTTGATCGCGTTGGCGGCGAAGAAGGCGATGTCGACGGCGAGCAACGAGCCGGCCACGAGGGCGACGAGCAGCCGGTTCCAGCGCCACAGCAGGATCATCACGAAGGCGATGAGCACGGTGTCTATCATCATCGTGCCGGTGACGGCGATGCCGTAGGCGGCGGCGAGGTTGGAGGAGTTCTGGAAGCCCAGCACCAGCGCGATCACGGCGAGGTAGAGCGTCCAGTTGGTGAAGGGGACGTAGATCTGGCCCTTTTCCTGGCCCGAGGTATGCACGATCAGCATGCGTGGCAGCAGGCCCATCTGGACGGCCTGGCGCGCCACCGAGAAGGCGCCCGAGATGACGGCCTGCGAGGCGATCACCGTGGCGAGCGTGGCGAGGATCAGCATGGGAATCATGGCCCATGACGGTCCGAGGTGGTAGAAGGGGTTCTCGATGGATGCCGGCTCATTGAGCAGCAGCGCGCCCTGGCCGAAGTAGTTGAGCACCAAGGCCGGCATCACGAAGCCGAACCATGCGAGGCGGATCGGGAAGGGGCCGAAGTGCCCCATGTCGGTGTAGAGCGCCTCGCCGCCGGTCACGGCGAGCACGACCGCGCCGAGGGCGAGGAAGGCCAGGGCAGTGTGATTGCCGATGAAGTGGAGTGCGTACGCCGGGTTCAATGCCGCGAGCACCTCGGGATGGCGGATGATTTCGTTGATGCCCAGCACGGCCAACACAGCAAACCAGCCCACCATGACGGGGCCAAAGAACATGCCGACGGCGCCGGTGCCGCGGCGCTGGATCATGAACAGTACGGTGAGGATGAGGACTGTCAGGGGCACCACGAAGGATTGCATCCCCGGCGCAACGATGCCGAGGCCTTCGACAGCGGACAGCACGGAGATGGCCGGCGTGATCATGCTGTCGCCGTAGAACAGCGCCGCCGCGAACACCCCGAGCATGGACACGACCCAGGTGAGCCGTCGGCTTTTCGCCTTGTCGACGATCAGCGCGAGCAGCGCCAGCGAACCGCCTTCGCCGCGGTTGTCCGCCCGCATGATGATCAGCACGTACTTGAGCGTCACCAGTGCCATGATCGACCAGAACACCATCGACAGGATGCCGAGGATGTTCTCGGGGGTGACGGGGATGGGATGGTGACCGTTGAAGATTTCCTTCAGGGCGTAGAGCGGGCTCGTGCCGATGTCGCCGAACACCACGCCGATCGCACCGACCGTGAGGGCCGGCAATGCCTTGCGCGAATGCATGCGCTTTATCCTGTGTTGTTGTTTTGGGTGCAGCGGGGCGCATTGTAAGGCCGCTGCAGGATATATCGCACGTGGGAGGCAGGCGGCAGGCAGTCGTGACGGCGGCGCATGCGGGCAGAAAAAAGAGCCCTGGACGGGCAAGCCGTCCAGGGCTCGGCCGACTCGAGCCGGCGATTCCGCCCCGGTCGGGGCGGAGAGCTGTGCCTCAGTAGTCCATGTCGGGCATCGCCGGCACGGCCGGCTTGTCGTCCTTCGGCGCCTCGGCGACCGTAGCGTCCGTGGTCAGGATCAGGCCGGCGACCGATGCCGCGTTCTGCAGCGCGGTGCGCGTTACCTTGGTCGGATCGATGACGCCGATCCCGACCAGGTCGCCGTACTCGCCCGTCGCGGCGTTGTAGCCGAAGTTGCCCTTGCCTTCCTCGACCTTGGCGATGACCACCGAGGGCTCGTCGCCGGCGTTCGCGGCGATCGCGCGCAGCGGCTCCTCCAGGGCTCGCAGCACGATCTTGATGCCGGCTTCCTGGTCGTGGTTGTCGCCCTTCACCGCCTTGATTGCGGCGCGGGCGCGCAGCAGCGCGACGCCGCCGCCCGGGACGATGCCTTCCTCGACCGCTGCACGGGTCGCGTGCAGCGCGTCGTCGACGCGGTCCTTCTTCTCCTTCATCTCGACCTCGGTCGCGGCGCCGACCTTGATCACCGCGACGCCGCCGGCGAGCTTCGCGACGCGCTCCTGCAGCTTCTCGCGGTCGTAGTCGGAGGTGGCTTCCTCGATCTGGCGCTGGATCGCCGCGACGCGTGCCTTGATCCGCTCCTCGTCGCCGGCGCCGTCGATGATCGTGGTGTTCTCCTTGTGCACCTCGACGCGCTTGGCGCGGCCGAGTTCGGCGAGCGTCGCCTTGTCGAGCTGCATGCCGGTTTCCTCGGCGATCACGGTCGCGCCGGTGAGGATCGCGATGTCCTCGAGCATGGCCTTGCGGCGGTCGCCAAAGCCGGGCGCCTTGACGGCGGCCACCTTGAGCACGCCGCGCATGCTGTTGACGACCAGGGTCGCGAGCGCCTCGCCGTCGACGTCCTCCGCGACGATCAGCAGCGGCTTGCCGGCCTTGGCGACTTCCTCCAGCACCGGCAGCAGGTCGCGGATGTTGGAGATCTTCTTGTCGTGCAAGAGGATCAGCGGGTCGTCGAGGACGGCCGTCTGCTTGTCGGGATTGTTGATGAAGTAGGGGCTGATGTAGCCGCGGTCGAACTGCATGCCCTCGACCACGTCGAGCTCGTTGTGCAGGCTCTTGCCGTCCTCGACGGTGATCACTCCTTCCTTGCCGACGCGGTCCATCGCCTGGGCGATGATGTCGCCGATGTCCTGGTCCGAGTTGGCCGAAATCGCGCCGACCTGGGCGATCTCCTTGCTCGTCGTGCAGGGCTTGGAGATGTTCTTCAGCTCATCGACGACCGCCTGCACGGCCTTGTCGATGCCGCGCTTGAGGTCCATCGGGTTCATGCCGGCGGCGACGTACTTCATGCCTTCCTGCACGATCGCCTGCGCGAGCACCGTCGCGGTGGTGGTGCCGTCGCCGGCGACGTCGGCGGTCTTGGACGCGACCTGCTTGACCATCTGCGCGCCCATGTTCTCGAGCTTGTCCTTGAGCTCGATTTCCTTCGCCACCGACACGCCGTCCTTGGTGATCAGCGGGGCGCCGAAGCTGCGGTTGAGGACCACATTGCGGCCCTTCGGCCCGAGGGTGACCTTCACGGCGTTGGCAAGGGTATTCACGCCCTTGACGATGCGTTCGCGGGCAGTGTCGTGGAACTGGACGATCTTGGCTGCCATAGGTTCTTGTCTCCTGAAAATGGTTTGCGATGGGGTCAGGCGGCTTTCTTCAGCGTGCCGGCGTCGCGCTCGACGACGCCCATGACGTCGTCCTCGCGCATGACCAGCAGCTCTTCGCCTTCGACCTTGATCGTCTGGCCGGCGTACTTGCCGAACAGCACGAGGTCGCCGACCTTCACTTCCATGGGGATGAGTTCGCCCTTTTCGTCGCGGCGGCCCGGGCCCACGGCGACGACCTCGCCCTGTTCGGGCTTCTCGGCCGCGGTGTCGGGGATCACGATCCCGGATGCGGTCGTGCGTTGCGCTTCGACTCGCTTGACGATGATCCGGTCGCGTAGGGGACGAATTTGCATCTCATTCTCTCCTTTACGAGTTCACCAATAAAGCAAGGGAATGGACCGCGTCGTCGTGGGCCACGGGCACAGGTCAGCGAAGCCCCGGCGAGCAGTCCGGCCGGCTGTGGTGCCGGCGAAAACCGATCTGGGGACGGCCCGCCGGGATTTCAAGAGGGGAGAATCGTCAGCGCAGGACGATGCGGTTGACCCGCCCCAGGCGATAGACGTGGGGGGCGCTGCGAGTGATGCCCGGAGCGCGCGGCGCGACGGGGCAGGGCGGCTCGCGGCCACCGTCGGGGCCCAGCGTGTCGTCCTCGGCGATCTCGCGCCACAGGCCGCCGCGCACCGGGCGGAACATCCAGCGCAGATAACCCTTCGCGGCGGCGAAGTGCATCATCTCGGCCCGGTCCGGCGCTTCGACGAGCAGATGCGAGTCGTCGCCGGGTGCGAGCGGGTTCTCGCCGAAGGCCTGGCGGCATTCGAGGGCCTCCTGCTCGGGCGCACCGATCTGGCTGCAGCCGCGGCGCGCGCGCCGTTCCATGTCCCATGCGCCGAGCTGCCACGCCGCGTCGAGCATCGCCCGATCGAGTTCCTCGATGCCGCGCCATTGGGCGTTGAGCTGCAGCGCCGAGCCGGGGACGGGCCGCCGCCGTGCGAAGGGATCGCCCGGCGCCGCGCGCTCGTCGGGCCGGAAGCCGTGCCAGTGCAGCATCAGCAGCAGCGGCGTGTCCGGGCGGGGCAGGGCCGTGAGGGTGACGGCGTACAACGGCAGTCGCACTGCATCGATCTGCGCGGCGATACTGGGCAGGATTTCCATTGCGATCCTCCTTGCAAGCAGGACGCCTGAAAAATTAGCAGAAAATCGTGCCGGCGTGCATTCACTCGGGCAGGTCGGGGGGCGTGTCGGTTTTCCCGGGCGGACGGTCGCGCTCGTACTGCCGCCGCAGGCGCGCGAGCCCGGCGCGGAAGGCCTCGCCGTCGCCATAGTCGAAGAAATGCGGATAGCGGTCGTGGGCCTGGTGGACGCGGCGCGCGTGCTTGATCGGGCACCAGTACTGTTCGGTACGGGCGGCGACTTCGCGCGTGTAGGCGGCGACGCCGTTGCCGTAGGAGCAGTAGAAGCAGTTGAACTTCTCGATCAGGTTCAGGTAGGGAAGTTCGCTGCGGTCGAACACCATGTAGTCGGAGCGGCGCGCCTTGGGAATGCGGTAGACCGGGAAGCAGATCGCCTGATAGACGGTCACGAAGAGATCCATCAGCAGGAACGGGATCCATCCGAGGTAGATCACCGGCGAGGTCAGCGCGACCAGCAACCTGGTGCGGCGCAGGTAGCGGAACAGGCCGATCTTGTAGCGCCGCTGCTGGCGCAGGAAGTTGTCGGCCAGCTCGAGGCGCTTGCGCTCGAGTTCCTCGCGACGTTCACGGTACTCCGCTTCCAGATCCTCTTGCAGCGCCTGGATTCGCGCCAGCAATTCGTCGAGCTGCTTCATCGTGGACTCCGGTCCGTTTCGGCCTCGGGATCACCGCGCGCCGCAGCTCCTGCGCCGGATCGGGTGCCTAGTATCGCCCGAGTCGCGCCCGCATGGCGTCCATTTCCTCCAAGAGATCGGCAACCAGGGCGGCGAGTTCCGGCACGGCGTCGAAATCGCGCTCGAGTTGGCGCATGCGCCGCGCGCGCGCCAGTCCGGCGGTAGAGAAGCGCCACACACCCGACACGCTCTCCGCGTGGGGGAAGAGCCCTTCCTCGATGTGGCGCCGCAGCCATTCGGTCTCGACCGCGCAGGCGGCCGCGACCTGTTCCAGCGTCAACCAGCTGTCTTCCAGCAGGCTACCGATGAGGATGTCGTCGTCACGCATGCTCAACTCCTCGTGCCGCGGCGCGGATCGAATGCGAGTTCACGCGCCATGGTTTCATAGATCTGTCTCGCCCCGGGATTGTCGGCCGGCGGCAGCACCACCTGCAGATCGAGCAGCAGGTCGCCGGGCGGGGTGCCGGGGATGCCCTTGCCGCGCACGCGCAGCTGCTGGCCGCTCTGGGCGCCCTCGGGGATGCGGACCTTGAGCGCGCTGCCGGGCAGTTCGGTCTGGATCACCGCACCCAGCGCGGCCTCCCACGGGGCGAGCGGCAGCGTCATATGCACGTCGCGCCCGTCCGCGCGCAGGCGCGGGTGGGGTCGGAAGCGCACCTCGAGCAGCAGATCACCGGCGGGGCCTCCGGCGGGGGCCGGGGCGCCCTGTCCGGCGAGCCGGATGATCTGCCCTTCGCGCACGCCGGCGGGAATCTTCACGTTGAGCGTGCGCGTCGCGTAATGCACCCGGCCAAGCTCATCGGGCTGCGGCAGGCGCAGGCTGAGCTGGCGGGGCGCACCGGTGTAGGCGTCTTCGATGTCGAGCAGCACCTGCGCGTGGTGGTCCTCGCCGCGCGCATGGCGCGCGCCGCTGCCGTGGCGGCTGAATCCGCCCATGCCGCCCATGCCGCCCATGCCCCCGAACAGCTGGCTGAAGAAGTCGCTGAATTCCTCCGCCTCGCGGGGCGAGAAACCGTGCGTGGTGAAGCTGAAGTCGCCGCTCCAGCCCGGTGGTGGCCGGAACTCGTCGCCCGCATGATAGGCGCCCCCGAGGCGGTCGTAGGCGGCACGCTTCTCGGGGTCGGAGAGTACGGTGTAGGCCTCGTTGACTTCCTTCATGCGCGCTTCGGCCTGGGTCTCCTTCGAGACGTCGGGGTGGTACTTGCGCGCGAGGCGGCGAAACGCCTTCTTGATCTCATCGGGCGTGGCATTTCGGTCCACCCCGAGAATCCCGTAGTAGTCCTGGTATTTCATGTGTCGTTCCGATGAATGGATGCCGGCTGGTCCGGCACATCCAAGATGGGTGACATCGACCCTGCAATCAAGTCCCTCGTGTGCATCGGAGCGTGCCTGCTGCCACGGCAAAGCCCGGACGTCGATTGACCGGGAGCGGGTGCCGCCCCGATACTCGCCGCTTCGAATCGCGACCAGGGGAGTCGTGTGCAGTCGGTCACAAGAATGTGCAGCGGAACCGCCCTGGCAGTCGCGGCGGTGCTCGGAAACGCGCCGGCGACGGCAGACGACAATCTATTCTTCAGCGAACTGCCCGTGGTGGCGAGCGTGAGCCGCTTGCCGCAACGCCAGGTGGATGCGCCGACGGCGGTCACCGTGATCGATCGCGAAACCATCCGCGCATCGGGAGTGCGGGCGCTGAACGACGTGTTCCGGCTCGTGCCGGGCTTCCAGACCTTTCCGCACAACACCGATCCGGCGCGGGTGACCTATCACGGCATCACCGACGAGGACTATTCGCCGCGCGTGCAGGTGCTGGTGGATGGCCGCTCGCTGCATTCGCCGCTGTTCCGCAGCGGTGTGAACTGGGCGCTGATGCCGGTCGCGCTCGAAGACATCGAGCGGATCGAGGTCGTGCGCGGCTCAAACACCACGTCCTACGGCACGAACGCCTTCCTCGGCGTGATCAACATCATCACCGTCGATCCCGCGCTCGTGCGCGGCGTGTCGGTGGCGGCCAACCACGGCAGCCAGGGCGTTCGCGACTACACGCTGCGCGGCGGCGCGCGGCTGGGTGAGGACGGCGAGCTGCGCCTGACCTACCAGCAGCTCGACGACGACGGGCTTGAGGACCGGTACGACTGGATTGACAGCTTCCGCTCTCGCCTGCTGGACCTGCGCGCCGCCTGGCGCCTCGGCGTGCGCGACGAACTCGACCTGCACGCGGGCCGGATCGAGGGGGTGATGACCGTCGGGCGCCTGGACAAGGACTTCGTGAACCGCAACGGCGAGCTGTTCCGCAGCGATCCGGGGAATCCGATCCGCGATTTCGACCAGTCGAGCACCTGGCTGCAGCTGCGCTGGCTGCGCACCCTGTCCGAGGATTCCGACTTCTCGCTGCGCTATGCCTATTCGGTGGACGAGGCGAGCGACGACTACGTCGATCCCGGTCTTCCGGCCGGTTTCGCGCATGTCGACGAATCCGGTGACCGCGGTCACCGCAACGAGATCGAGGCGCAGCATACGTTCTCGCCCTTCGACAAGACGCGGCTCGTGTGGGGGGCGAGCTGGCGGCAGAACGCGCTGCGCTCGAAGAGCATGCTGTACGGGGAGGGCAAGGTGTCGCGCGACGTCAGCCGCGCCTTTGCGAACGTGGAATGGGCGGCTGCGGCCTGGTTCACCGGCAACCTCGGCGTTTCGTCGGAATACGATTCGATTGCAGGCAATAACGTGTCGTCGCGCGCGAGCGGCAGCTTTCACGTGAACACCGCGAATACCGTCCGCGTCGGCTACACGCGGGCGTGGCGCACGGCGAGCATCCTCGACTACCGCGCGAACTTCCGCAGCAGCGCGACGCGCGCGGAGCTGACGGGAACACGCAACCTGCCGGCCGAGAGCCTGGATAGCTGGGAAGTCGGCTACCTCGGCGACTGGAAGGACTGGCGCATGAGCCTGGACGTGAGGGGTTTTCGCGAACGCGTGGGCGACCGCCTGTTCCTGATCGACCCCAACGTGCGCGACCGCCTGGGGGATCAGGTGACGCCGATCCAGGACATCCGCATCGACGGCATCGAATACCAGTGGAAGTGGCAGCCGGTCGAAGCGACGCGCCTGATGGTGTCGCAGAGCTTCATCCGCATCGACAGCGAATACACGGACGAAGCGCTGACGCCGGTGAGCAATCTCGTGACCCGACGCGGTCGCAAGGAGCTGGTCGACGCCTTCGCCGAGCAATCCGCACCGCGACGCGCCTCATCCCTGCTGTGGATGCAGAAGCTGCCGTACGGCCTGGAGGGTTCCATCGCGCGCTACTGGGTCGATCCGATGCGCTGGACCCGCAACACAGCGGTCGGGAGCTACGTGCGTACCGACGCGCGCCTGGCTTACCCGTTCCGCATCGCGGGGCAGGGCGGCGAGGTGGCTTACACGGTGCAGTCGCTCGATGGCGACCACGGCGAGTTCAAGTCCGACGGCAGCCCGGCCGACCGCGTCGTCGGCCGTCGTCACTGGGTGTCGCTGCGGCTCGATTTCTGAGCCCGTAAGCGGGCTGGAGACTGCCGCCGCTTCAGCGTTTGCCGCGCGTCTGCCGGTGCATGCGCATCAACGTGCTCTTGCCGAACAGGCTCTCGACGAGGTCGACGGCCAGCTCCGCCGTCATGTTGCGGTGGTCGAGCGCGGGGTTGAGCTCGACGATGTCGAGCGAGGCGAGCTGCTCGGTGTCGGCGATCATCTCCATGCACAGTTCTGCCTCGCGGTAAGTGGGACCGCCGCGCACGGTGGTGCCGACGCCCGGTGCGATGGTCGGGTCGAGGAAATCGACGTCGAGGCTGACGTGCAGGTGCGTGTTTTCGTCGACGCCGGCGAGTGCCTGTTCCATCACCGCACGCATGCCGACTTCGTCGATGTAGCGCATGTCGAATACTTCCACGCCGAGTTCGCACAGGAAGCGCTTCTCGCCCTCGTCGACGCTGCGGATGCCGATCTGGCGGATCTCGGCCGGGAGCATTGCCGGGATGTGGCCGCCGATGCGCGTCAGCACTTCCGGGCCGTGGCCGCACAGGCAGGCGACGGGCATGCCGTGGATGTTGCCCGAAGGCGTCATCGTTGCGGTGTTGAGGTCGGCGTGCGCATCGAACCACAGCACGCGCAACTTCTTGCCGACGCTGCGGCAATGGCGCGCGACGGCGCTGATCGAGCCGATCGCGAGGCAGTGGTCGCCGCCCATCATCACCGGCAGGCGCCCGGCACGCAGCTCCGCGTAAACGGCCTCGTGCAGGATCTCGTTCCACTGTGCGACCTCCTGCAGGTGACGGAAGCCGCCGACCGCGGGCAGGTTGGGGTTGGTGGGGCCGGCGAGGTTGCCGCAGTCGCGCACGTCGGCGCCGAAGGCCGCGATCGCCGCGTGAATGTCCGCCACGCGCAGGGCCTCGGGGCCCATGCTGGCGCCGCGCGTGCCGGCGCCGACGTCGGTGGGAACGCCGATCAGGCTAACGTTGAGATTCGTCATGGTCTTGGTCTGCCCCGGGGCACGCGTCGTACGCGGCGGTTTAAGGATTCGGTTCGACCGGGTCCGGCGAGGAGTGGTTCGCCGGGCCCGGTCGTAGCTTCACGGCCCTGGTCGATGCCGATTTGCAGGGCCGAACTTTGAAGGATGCGGGCGTCAAACAGAATCGATAATTTTGTAGCGAAATACCACCAATCTGGCGAAATGTCAGGATCGAATGTCGATATGTTCAAATGCGGCATCTTTCGACCGTCTGCGGCTACCTCAGCTCGGGTATAAAGGCGCCTCGGCCGCATCGCGGCGAGATGAATTGTATGGGAGCCGGTGAATGAAGCGCGCGCAGGCCAACGGCCTCCTGCTGGTTGCAGCACTGATCTGGGGAACGGCCTTCGTCGCCCAGCAGACGGGCATGCGCGACGTGGGGCCCTTCACCTTCACCGGCGTGCGCTTCCTGTTCGGCGCCGTGGTGATCCTGCCGCTGGTCGCGCGCGAGCTGCGCCGCCTCGGGCGGCGCGGCGTGTGGTTGGATGGCCGCGACCTGGCCGGCGGCCTTGTGCTGGGCGTGGTGCTGTTCCTCGGCGCGGCCTTCCAGCAGATCGGCATCGCCGGCACCTCCGTGAGCAACGCCGGTTTCCTCACAGCCCTGTATGTGCCGCTGGTGCCGGTCGCGAGCGCGCTGCTGTTGCGCGAGCGCCTGCATTGGTCGGTGTGGCCGGCGAGTGCGGGCTGCCTCGGCGGCACCTTCCTGCTCGGGGGGGGCAGCCTCGCGGCGCTGTCGACGGGCGACCTGTGGGTGATCGCGAGCGCGGTGTTCTGGGCGGCACACGTGATGATGGTCGGACGGGTCGCCGCGCGCCACGGGGCGCCGATCACGATCGCGTGCCTGCAATTCGTGATGTGCGGCGTGCTGGGCATGGCGAGCGGTTTTTACGCCGAGGTCGTCAGTCTGGACGCGCTGGAGCGCGCGCTGCCGTCGATCGCCTACGCGGGCATCCTCTCGGTCGGCCTGGGATTCACGCTGCAGGTGGTCGCGCAACGCCACACGCTCGCGGCCGATGCGGCGATCCTGCTGAGCTGCGAGACCTTGTTTGCTGCACTCGCTGCGCGCATCTTCGTCGGCGAGGTGCTCACGCCGATGCAATTGGTGGGCGGCGGGCTGATCTTCGCGTGTGTGATGGCGATCCAGCTGCTGCCGCTCGCCCGGGCGCGCAGCGAGGCGGTGCAGCCAGCCTGACTTGTCGGGGCTGCGATCAGATACCACCGTTCGCCCTGAGCGAAGTAATCCCCGCCGCGGCGAGGCAAAGCGAGACGAAGAAACAGCCTCCGTTCGCCCTGAGCTTGTCGAAGGGCGGGGTCTCGGCAGGGCTTCGACAGGCTCAGCCCGAACGGTATTGGGCAGTCTGCAATGACATATGGAAGCTGTCTCTTGAGAGCGTGTCGAAGGGCTTAGGGCGAACGGTATTGGGTTGTCGGGTTAGTAGCCGAGGCTCACGCCGCGTTCTCGAACAATTCCGGCGGGATGTCCTCGGGGCACAGCTGGCTGGCCTCGTCGCCCATCAGGGCGAGCACGAGGCGGAGTTGGTTGCGCAGTTCGCGCAGGTTGCCCGGCCAGCGGTGTCGGTGCAGCAGGGCGAGGGCTTCGGGGCAGACATAGATCGACCGCCCGCCGCCGGCCTCACGCACGAAATGGCGCACCAGCTCATCGAAGTCGTCGCGCTCGCGCAGGGGCGGCAGGCTGATGATGTGGCCGCCGGACGCCTCGAAGGTGCGCAGGTCGAGTCGACCATCGCGGCGCAGCTCGGCGAGCGGCTGCCGTGCGGCACCGATCACGCGGGCGCGGCTGCCGTCGTGGGCGTCGAAGAGCCGCGCCTGCAGCGTGGCGGGCAGGGCGTCGATCTCCACCAGGAAGAGGATGCCGTTGGCGGCCTGTGCCCAGGCGCGATCGAGTTCCGCCGCCGCGGCTTCGCCGTCGGGCAGGGCTGTGCAGTCGATGCCGATCAGCGGTGCGTCCACGGTCGGTTTGTGGTCTTCATGGAAGGCGCGCACGAGATGCGCCTTGCCGGTCCCCATCTCTCCTTCGATCAGCAGCGGTGTCCATTCGGTCGCGCAGTTGCGCAGCGTGTCAACGATGCGCGCCATGCGTCCGTCGCCGTGGGCAATCGCACCCAGGCGTGAGTCGTCGCGGCGGGCGGTTCCGGCGCCGGATTCCGTGTCGGCGCGGCGCCGCGTCCGCAAGTTGGCACGCGCGATGAGTGTGCGTCCCTTCAGGTCGTAGAGCGGGAAGGGGGCGTCGGGCGCCTGCGCGGCCAGCGCGACGAGACTGCTCCAGGGCGTTGCGAAGCAGGCTTCGTAGGTCGTCGCGGGATGTCGTGCGTCCAGCCCGAGCATGCCGCGTCCCTTGCGGTTGCTAGCGACGAGCCGGCCGCCTTCGTCGAATACGACGAGGGCGTGCAGGGGATCTGCGAGCGCATCGCGGCGTGTGTGGAAGTGCAGGGTCAGGAAGCCGTCGTCCAGCGTTTCGAGCAGGCGGTGTTCGATCAGTTCGGCCGTGGTGCGCAGCAGTGCCTCGGCATGGGTCAGGTTCTCGCGCGCGTCCGACGACACATCGAGGATGCCGAGCATGCCGCCGGTCGGCGCGAGGATGGGGGTCGCGACGCAGGTCAGGATGCGGTTGCGCGCGAGGTAATGCTGGTCGCCCTGAACGGTGACGACCGTGCCGGTGTGCAGCGCCGTGCCGATCGCGTTGGTGCCCATCACGGCCTCGCTCCAGTCGACGCCGGGCCGCAGCGCAACCCGGCTGGCGCGGTCGAGGAAATCCGTGTGGCCCAGCGCGCTGAGGATCATGCCCTGGCGGTCGGCCAGCAGCACCGTGGAGGACGGGCTGCCGATCTGGCGGTACAGGCCTTCGATCATCGGGCGCGAGAAGGCCAACAGGCGGTTGTTTGCCGCGATGCGGTCCGTGAGTTCGCCCGGCGCGAGCGCCGTGTCGTTGAGCGGTTCGTCCGGCCGCAGCCCGTGCTCGCGGCTGCGCTGCCACGATGCGATGAGGGATTCCGGCCGGGATGTCGGGGGTGAAGCTGCCATCATGGGGTGCGATGAAGCATGAATCATTCCTTTCGAGCTGAAACCCTCGTGCTACCAGGGGTTTCGCGCAAGTGAGGGAATCGTCGAGCCCGCGCATCTGTCCCGCATTGGGACAGGTGTTGTCTTGTTGAGCAGCGGAGGACAGGGGCGGACACGCCTGCGGAGCGTCGCCGGAATGTCCCGTTTTGAGGCGCAAATGTTTGTGCACAAAAGGAAAACCGCCTCCCCCGAGAATATTCGACGGGGCTGGCACGCCGCCTGCGGAAGGGATGGCGACGCGAGACAGCGTTTTGACCACCCAACACTTCTGGAGACGAGTTCAATGATCTACGAGATGCCCGGCAAGGCAGGCGCCAAGGTCCAGTTCAAGACGCGCTACGACAACTTCATCGGCGGCAAGTGGGTCGCCCCGGTGCGCGGGCAGTACATGGACAACATCACCCCCATCACCGGGCGCAAGTTCTGCGAAGTGGCGCGCTCCAGCGCCGAAGACATCGAGCTCGCGCTGGATGCCGCGCATGCCGCCGCCGACAAGTGGGGCCGCACCCCCGTCGCCGAGCGCGCCCGCATCCTGACCCGCATCGCCGACCGCATCGAGGAGAACCTCGAACTCGTCGCCTACGCCGAGACGGTCGACAACGGCAAGCCGATCCGCGAGACGATGGCCGCCGACATCCCGCTCGCGATCGACCACTTCCGCTACTTCGCCGGTTGCATCCGCGCGCAGGAAGGCTCGCTCGCCGAACTCGACGACAACACCGTCGCCTACCACTTCCACGAGCCGCTGGGCGTCGTGGGCCAGATCATCCCGTGGAACTTCCCGATCCTGATGGCGGCGTGGAAGCTCGCGCCGGCGCTTGCCGCGGGCAACTGCGTGGTGCTGAAGCCTGCCGAATCGACCCCGGTCGGCATCCTCGTGCTGATGGAGCTGATCGCGGACCTGCTGCCGGCGGGCGTGCTCAACATCGTCAACGGCCTCGGCCGCGAAGCCGGCGTGCCGCTCGCGACCAGCAGCCGCATCGCCAAGATCGCCTTTACCGGCTCGACCACCACCGGCCGCCTGATCATGCAGGCCGCGTCGCAGAACATCATCCCGGTGACGCTGGAACTTGGCGGCAAGTCGCCCAACGTGTTCTTCGAGGATGTCGCCGCGGCCGACGACGAGTTCTTCGACAAGGCGATCGAAGGCTTCGTGCTGTTCGCGCTGAACCAGGGCGAAGTGTGCACCTGCCCGTCGCGTGCGCTGATCCACGAGTCGATCTACGACCGCTTCATGGACCGCGCGCTCGCCCGCGTGAAGGCGATCAAGCAGGGCAACCCGCTCGACACCGAGACGATGATCGGCGCGCAAGCCTCGACCGAGCAGATGCAGAAGATCATGTCCTACATCGATCTCGGCAAGCAGGAGGGCGCGCAGCTCCTGACCGGCGGCGAGGCGGCACGCTTCGGCGGTGACATCGCGGAAGGCTTCTACATCAAGCCGACGGTGTTCAAGGGCCACAACAAGATGCGCATCTTCCAGGAGGAAATCTTCGGGCCGGTGCTGTCGGTGACGACCTTCAAGGATGAGGCCGAGGCGCTCTCCATCGCCAACGACACGCTCTACGGCCTGGGCGCCGGCGTGTGGTCGCGCGACGGCAGCCGCGCCTACCGCATGGGCCGCGGCATCAAGGCCGGCCGTGTGTGGACCAACTGCTACCACCTGTACCCCGCGCACGCCGCGTTCGGCGGCTACAAGCAGTCGGGCATCGGTCGCGAGACCCACAGGATGATGCTCGACCACTACCAGCAGACCAAGAACCTGCTGGTGAGCTACAGCCCCAACGCGCTCGGATTCTTCTGAGCGCGTTGCCAAGGTCTCGCGCTCGCGTCCTTCCGGGCGCGAGGCCGGTCGGGCGCATCCAAACGCCCGTCTTGCTCATGGTGTTCTTCTCTCCCTCTCTTCCGTCTACAGCGGTGGAGATTCACGGGCGGCCCAGGCCGCCCGTTTTTTTCGCCGCGTCGCGGCGTGCAAGGAGTCAGTCATGGTCCAGCGTGTCATCGCCACCGAAAGTGCCGAAGAACTCATCGCACGTCTCATCACGAAGCACGGCCCGGTGATGTTCCACCAGTCGGGCGGCTGCTGCGACGGCAGCGCGCCGATGTGCTATCTGCGCGCGGAGTTCCTGACCGGTCCTGCCGACATCCTGCTCGGCGAGATCGGCGGCAGTCCCTTCTACATCAGCCGCGCCCAGTATGAATATTGGCAGCATACGCAGCTGATCATCGATGTCGTCGAAGGTCGCGGCGGGATGTTCTCGCTCGAGGGGCCGGAAGGGCTTACCTTCCTCACTCGCTCGCGCCTATTTACGGACGAGGAACTGGATCAGCTCGCAAAGGCCGCCTGATCATGCTCTATGCTTGAAGGACGTGTCCGGGCCGCTTCAACGGTCCGTGACATGCGGCTCTCCACCGGGTGTTCCGAAATGGAGCAGGTGTTCCATCGTGGAGCAGGTGAATCGGCGTGGGGGCGAATGCGAACCGGTGACGCATTGCTGGATCGAATCCTGCATTGGTACTACGACCTCGGCCGGCTCGATCCGGCAGATGGCAACACAAGAACGATGGAGACACTTCGATGCTGCGCCACTTCACGCGTGCGTGCCTTGCGGCCGCTGCGCTCTTCGCCTGCCTGATCGCCCCGCTCGGCGCCGCCGATCCGGCCGTGATCCGCATCGGCGTGCTGCAGTACGGCACCGTGAGCTGGGAGCTCGAGGTGATGAAGCGCCAGGGCTTTGCCGAACGCGAGGGCGTGCGCATCGAGGTGGTGCCGCTCGCGCAGAAGGACGCGGCGAACGTCGCGCTGCAGGGCGGGGCGGTGGACCTCATCGTGAATGACTGGATCTGGGTCGCGCGCCAGCGCGCCGAAGGGCGCGACTTCGCCTTCGTGCCGTACTCGCGCGCCGTGGGCGGCATCATGGTGCGACCGGATGCAAATGTGCGCACGCTCGCCGACCTGCGCGGGCAGCGCCTGGGGGTCGCCGGTGGTGCGCTCGACAAGAGCTGGCTCTTGCTGCGTGCCTATGCGCGCAAGACCGTCGGCGAGGACGCCGCGACGCTGGTGAAACCCGACTTCGGCGCACCGCCGCTGCTCAACGCGCTGATGCTCAAGGGGGAGCTTCCGGCGGTGATGAACTTCTGGCACTTCTCGGCGCGTCTGCGCGCGGCGGGGATGCGCGAGCTCCTGTCCCTCGACGAGGTCCTCAAGGGGCTCGGCGTCGATGGCGAGTTGCCGATGATCGGCTGGGTGTTCCGTGACGAATGGGCGGCGAAGAACCGCGCGGCCTTCGAAGGCTTCCTGCGGGCGGGCGCGCAGGCGCGGCGCCACATGCAGACCTCCGACACGGTGTGGGAGGAGCTGCGCCCGCTCACGCGCGCCGAGGACGACGCGACGCTCGCGGCCTTGCGCGACGGTTTCCGCGCAGGCATTCCCGGCGAGGACGTCGCGCACGCTGAGCGTACTGCGCGGCGCGTGTTCGCGATCCTCGCGCAGGAGGGTGGAGCTGAGCTCGTCGGCGCCGCCACGGCCTTGCCCCCCGGCACCTTCTGGCGCACGGGCGCCCCGCGCTGATGAAGGCCGGTGCCGATGAATCCGCTTCCTGGCCGCTGCCGGCCGCGCCGCTCAGGCGAGCGATGAAACGCCACGGCCCGCAGGGCGAAGGGTGGTTGCGTGCGGTTTCACTCGCCGCCTTCCTTGTGCTGTGGCAGCTCGCAGCAACGCTTTTTGCCAGCCAGACGCTGCCCCCACCGGCCGCCGTTTTCGCGCGCATCGCCGCCGAGACCTCCTCGCTCGCACTACCCACGCACCTGGCCATCACGCTCGCGCGCGTCGCCGTCGCCTTCGGGCTGGCGATGGCCCTCGGTGCCGCGATCGGCATCGCCATGGGGCGCTGGCGCCGGCTCGATGCGCTGCTCGACGGCTGGCTCGTGCTCGGGCTCAACATCCCCGCGCTCGTCACCATCATCCTGTGCTACGTGTGGTTCGGGCTGAACGACGCCGCCGCGATCGTTGCCGTGGCGCTCAACAAGATCCCCACCGTCGTCGTCACCGTGCGCGAAGGCGCGCGCGCCATCGATGCCCGCCTGATGCAGGTCGCCCACGCCTACCGTCTGCCGCGGCTGCGCACCTTCACCCACGTCTATCTGCCCCAGCTCTATCCCTACCTGATGGCAGCCGCGCGCTCGGGGCTGTCGCTCATCTGGAAGATCGTCCTCGTCGTCGAGCTTCTCGGGCGCAGCAACGGAGTCGGATTCCAGCTCAACATGTTCTTCCAGCTCTTCGACATCGCAGGCATCCTCGCCTACACGCTCGTGTTCGCCGCAGTCGTGCTCGTCGTCGAGGCGGCCGGGCTGCGTCCGCTCGAACGGCGGCTCACGCGCTGGAGATCCTGAATGCTCGACATCGCCATCGACCGCAAGACCTATCCCGACCGCGCCGGGGCCCCGCATCTGGCGCTCGCCGGGCTCAAGCTCACGGCCGCGCCGGGCGAGTTCGTGTGCGTGGTGGGCCCCTCGGGCTGCGGCAAGAGCACGCTGCTCAACGTCGTCGGCGGGCTCGATCGCGACGTCGAGGGCCGCGTGTGCCTCGCCGGCGCCGACACCGCCCACGACATCGGCTTCATGTTCCAGGAGCCGCGCCTGATGCCCTGGCTCACCGTGCTCGAGAACGTGCTGCTCGTCACCGACGCGAGCCCCGCGACGCGCCAGCGCGCGCGCGAACTCCTCGTCGCGATGGGCCTCGCCGACGTGCTCGACGCCTACCCCGGGCGCCTCTCCGGCGGCATGCAGCGGCGCGTCGCCCTCGCGCGCGCCTTCGTGATCGAACCGAAGCTGCTGCTGATGGACGAGCCCTTCGTCTCGCTCGATGTGCCCACTGCCAATCGCCTGCGCGCGATGCTGGTCGAACAGTGGCAGCGCTCGCGTGCGACCGTGCTCTTCGTCACCCACGACCTGCGCGAGGCGCTCGCGCTCGCCGACCGCATCTGCTTCCTCTCGGCCGCGCCCGGGCGTGTCGTGCTCGAACTCCCCCTCGCGCTCGCACGTCCACGCGCCCCGGATGGTGCCGCCGTGCAGGCGCTGCACGCCGAGCTTCTTGCCCGGCACCCTGAGCTCCTCGCGGGGCTCACCAGCGACCCGGACGAGATCAAGGATGAATGAGCGCATGAATGCCACCCTCGACGCCTCTCCCGTGAGCCGCAATGCGACGCAGGCGGGCGCCGCGCTCGAGCTCGCCGACGTGCGCAAGTCCTACGGCGCGCGGGAAGCCCTGCGCGGCGTCACGCTCGCCGTGCGCCGCGGCGAGTTCGTCGCGCTGCTGGGCCCCAACGGTGCGGGCAAGAGCACGCTGTTCCAGCTCCTGACCGGCCTCTTCAACGCCGACTCCGGGCGGCTCGTCGTGTGCGGCCACGACATCCGCAAGGCGCCGGTCGCGGCGCTCGCGCACCTGGGCGTGGTGTTCCAGCAGAGCACGCTCGACCTCGACCTGGGCGTCGCCGCGAACCTCAAGTTCCACGCCGCGCTGCACGGTCTCGGCGGGCGCCACGCACGCGAACGCGTCGCCGACGCGCTGGCCCGCCTCGGCCTCACCGAGCGCGCAGGCGACCCCGTGCGCGAACTCTCCGGCGGCAACCGGCGCAAGGTCGAGCTCGCGCGCGCCCTCGTGCACGAACCCGCAGTGCTGCTCATGGATGAGGCCACCGTCGGTCTCGACCCGGCCTCGCGCCGCCAACTCCTCGACGAAGTGCTCGCGCTGCGCGACCGTGGGGTGGCCGTGCTGTGGGCGACCCACCTCGTCGACGAGGCCGAAGCGGCCGACCGCGTCGTCGTGCTGCACCGCGGCCAGATCCTCGCCGAGGGGCGCCCGCAAGAGCTCGCCGCCCAGGCCGGTACCGCGACGCTCGCCGACGCCTTCCTGCACATGACGGGGGGCGAACGCAGCGACTGAACGCTTCTGCCGCCCTCATCGACCACAAGAACCAGAAACCACCCCGAGAGGAGACCCCGCTTGATCCCCCGCACCCCCCGCACCCGACTCATCGCCGCCGCTGTCCTCGCGCTCGCGGCTACCACCGCCGCCGCCAAAGGCACCGGCTACGTCTTCGTCAGCAGCGAGAACGACCACGCCGTGACCGTGCTCGACAGCAAGAGCTGGCAGGTCGTCAAGACCATCGCCACCGGCCAGCGCCCGCGCGACATGCGTCTCGCGCCCGACCGCAGCCAGCTCTATGTGATCGCCAGCAAGGCCAACCGTGTCGACGTCATCGACATCGCGCAGCTCAAGGTGGCGCACAGCATCCCCGTCGGCGAGGATCCCGAAATGTTCGACCTCTCGCCCGACGGCAAGCGCCTTTACGTCTCGAACGAGGAGGACGCGCAGGTATCCGTGATCGACGTCGCGACGAAGAAGGCCGTCGCCCGCATCGAGGTCGGCGAGGAGCCCGAGGGCGTGCGCCTGTCGCCGGACGGCAAGCGCGTGTATGCGACCTCCGAGGTCGCCAACATGGTCCACGTCATCGATACGGCAACGCACAAGATCCTCGCCAACGTCGTCGTTGCCAACCGCCCGCGCCGCTTCGCGATGACGCCCGACGGCGCCGAGGTGTGGGTCACGAGCGAGCTGGGCGGCAAGGTCACGGTGCTCGACGGTGCAACGAACGCGGTCAAGGCCACCGTCGCCTTCACGCCCAAGGGCTTTCGCGCCGACGACGTCACCCCGGTCGGCATCGCGATGACGGGCGACGGCAAGACCGCCTACGTCACGCTCGGGCGCGCCAACCACATCGCCGTGGTCGATGTCGCCAGCCGCAAGGTCGAGAACTACGTGCTGGTGGGCAACCGTGCGTGGGGAGCCACGCTCAATCGCGACGGCAGCCTCCTGTTCGTCGCCAACGGTCTTTCGGACGACATCTCCATCGTCGACACCAAGAGCCGCAAGGTGCTGCGTTCGGTGCCGGTCGGGCGCGTGCCGCACACGGTGGTGATCGACGATTGAGGGCGGCCCCATGCGCATGAACTTTGGACGACTCCTGCGGGTGAGCCTCGGCGTCACCGCGCTCGCCTTGACCGCCTCGGCCTTTGCCGCCACCAGCGTGCGCCTCGCTCACCTCGAGCTGGAGAGCGATGCGCGCTACGACGAGACGAAGCTCTTCTTCCGCGGCCTCGCGCAGCCCCTCGGCCGGCCCTTCGCTGGCGCCGAGGTCGCGTTGCGCGAAGCGCGCTTCGTCGGCCAGGCGGTGGGCGCCGAGTTCGCGCTCGAACGCGTCACGGGCGCCGACGCCAAGGCGCTCGCAGCAGCGATCGACAAACTCAACAAGGAAGGCGTGCGCTATTTCCTGCTCGATGCCCCCGGTGCGGTGGTGGCCGAGGTCGCGAAGGCGGTGCGGGGCAGGGAGCTGCTGCTCTTCAACGTTTCCGCACCCGACGATGCGCTGCGCCAGGCGCAGTGCCAGCCGAACCTCCTGCACACCCTGCCCAACGACGCGATGCGCATGGACGCGCTCGCGCAGTACCTGGTGTCGAAGAAGTGGAGGAACGTCCTCATGCTCGAAGGCCCGCGCCCCGAGGACAAGCTCATGGCGGAGGCCTTCGACCGTGCCGCGAAGCGCTTCGGCGTGAAGCTCGTCGAGCGTCGCCCCTTCGTGCTCTCCAACGACCCGCGCCAGCGCGACCAGGGCAACGTCGCGCTGCTCACCGCCGGCAGTGATCACGACGTCATCTTCGTCGCCGACACGGACGGCGAGTTCGCGCGCAGCGTCCCCTACCGCACGGTGCGCGCACGCCCGGTGGTGGGCAGCGAAGGCCTCGCCGCCGCGGCCTGGTCGTGGGCGTGGGAGCGCCACGGCGCGCCGCAACTCAACAGTCGCCTGGAAAAGCACGCCGGGCGCAAGATGGCCGACCCCGACTGGGCCGCATGGATCGCGGTGAAGGCGGTGGTCGAGGCGGTCGTGCGCACGCAGAACGCTCCCTTCGCCACGGTCGCGAAATACCTCAAGGGCGAGGAGATCACGCTCGACGGCTTCAAGGGCAACCGCCTGGGCTTCCGCCCGTGGGACAACCAGCTGCGTCAGCCCGTGCTGCTCGCCACCCACAACGCCGTGATCGAGCGCGCCCCGATCGCGGGCTTCCTGCACCCGACCAACAACCTCGACACCCTCGGCTTCGACCAGCGCGACAGCCGCTGCGCGTTCTGAACGGAAAGGATGGCCCATGAGACTCTCCCACGCCGGGCTCGCGCTGCAGGCCATCGCCGGGCGCGAGCTCGCCAAGTTCGTGCGCCAGGGCGGACGCTTCGCCTCGGCCCTCGTGCGCCCGCTGCTGTGGCTCGTCGTCTTCGCGGCGGGCTTCCAGAACGTCTTTGGCGTCTCGATCATCCCGCCCTACGACACCTACATCCCGTACCAGGTCTACATCGTGCCGGGCCTGCTGGGCATGGTGCTGCTCTTCAACGGCATGCAGTCCTCGCTCGCGATGGTGTACGACCGCGAGATGGGGATGATGCGGCTGCTGCTCACCGCGCCGCTGCCGCGCGGGTATCTGCTCTTCGCCAAGCTCCTTGCCGGCACCCTGCTGTCGGTGCTGCAAGCCTACGTCTTTCTCGTGATCGCATGGCTCTTCGGCGTCGAGGTGCCGTGGTCGGGCTGGCTCACCGCCCTGCCGGTGATCGTGCTCGCGGGCATGATGCTGGGCGCGCTGGGGCTGCTGCTGTCGGTGCAGGTGCGCCAGCTGGAGAACTTCGCCGGCACGATGAACTTCGTGATCTTCCCGATGTTCTTCGTCTCGCCCGCGCTGTATCCGCTGTGGAAGCTGGAGGAGTCAGGTGCGGCCGTCGTGCATGCGGTGGCGCAGTGGAACCCCTTCACGCACGCGGTCGAGGCGATCCGCTTCGCGCTCTACGGCCAGTTCGCCGCCACCTCGCTCGCGATCGTCGCGGGCTGCCTGGCGGTGTTCTTCGTCCTCGCGGTGCGCGGCTACGATCCGCAACGTGGGATGCTCAGGCGGGCGGGGGGCAAGCCTGCTTGACCCCTGATGTCACGCCATGGAGCAGGTGCTCCAAAACGGAACAACAAGGTAAAAAAGGAAGCCGGATGTTCGGCAAAACCTTGCATAGGTTTGATCGAGCATCCGGCAATCTTTCGGGGCGCAGAGTGCCCCGAAGTGCGTTCAGGGAACCCTGTGGGTGACGCCGTGGGCCGAGAAGATGCGAGCGAGCTCGCCCGAGCGCTGAATGTCCGCCAGCGCCTCCGAAAGGGCAGCGGCCAGATCCTTGTGGTCTGCCTTCACGGCCATCCCCAGCGGCCAGCCTTTCACGCGCAATTCGGGCATGGTCAGCGTGTCGATTGCGAACTGCCGCTGCTCCTTGAATGCGCCCTCAAGCTGGCTGCGTGGCGCCATCACCGCGCTCACTTCACCCTTCGCCATCGCCGCAGCAGCTTCGGCGACACTGCGGAAATGCACGACGTTGTCGCGCAGGCGGCCGTTCATCACGTGGAGCATGAAGTCGCTCGCGTGGGTGTCGAGTTCGACGCCGATCTTCTCGCGCGTGAAGACTTCGAATGCGACCGCGGCCGAACCGGCGACCGACGGCACGCGCTCGGGATTGCGCGCGATCGCGATCGTCTCGAGGTGGTAGGGGCCGAAGATCGCCACCTTGTCGTTCTGGGCCGCGAACTGGGCATCCACGGGCACATGCATCATCACGTCGGCCGGGCGGTGGCCGAGGTAATGCCCTTTCCACACCATGTTGCGCAGGTCGTCGTTCATGTTCTCGTCGGCCGGGAACTCGACGATCTCCGCACGCAGTCCCAGGCGCTCGGCCAGCGACTGCGCGAGGGCCACGTCTATCCCCTTGCCGCGCGCCGAGAAGGGCGCGTAGTCGGCATAGACGGCCACCCGCAGGGTGCCCGCCTGCTGCACTTCGGGCTGTGCGGCCGCATGGGCCGGGAGCAGGGCGCCTGCCATCATGGCGCCCGCTGCGATCAGGAATGCGCGTCGGTCATTTTTCACGTACGGTCTCCAGCCAGGCCTTGATTGCCCACATTGCCTCCTGCGACAGCATGCCCTCGAACGGCGGCATGTATACGGCGCCGTTGCGGCTCACGCCATTGCGGATGCGCTGCAGGAAATACTCGTCCGTTTCGGGCGCGATGTCGAGCTTGCGCAGGTCGGGCGCGATACCACCGGATACCGCGCCAAGACCGTGGCAGCGCGCGCAGTTCTGGTTGTAGGCCGAATCGCCGATGCGGATCGCTTCAGTGTTGTCGCGGTAGGGGTTCACCTCGCGCCAGTCCTCGCCGAGCTTCGGCAGCGTCGATACATCCACCGCCTGCGGCGTCACGTCGCCGTGTGCGTGGGCCAGTCCCGCTCCGAGCGCGAGTCCCACGGCCAGGGCCGCGGCGCGCAGTTTGCGGGTCAATGTCTCCTTGTCGTTGTGCTTGTCCACCTTCTGATTCCTCATCTCTGATTGACGACGCCCGGGGTGCCGGATCTGCACAGTCCTTCGCAAGCCCTGTGCCACGTCGGTCGAGCGTGACGAAAACGGCCTATTTCCTTGGTAAGGCGCCTGAAAGCTGCTGGCAGGAAAATTGCTCCTCTGTTGTTGCCGAGTCGGATGACCGATTGCTTCGACCTGGTGCAGGTGCTACTTTCTGACACAAGGGACAAACAAAAAAATAGTCCCAAAAGTGACGCGCAGGAGAGGAGGAGAAGATGGCCGTATTGCCGCAGTTGCGGGATCGCCGCGAGAACACCATTTCGGACGCGCGACGATTTTTCTTCGAGCTTGGTCAGACGCCAGAGGCCGGGCTCGCCCCTCCTGTGCTGCGTTCCTGGCAGCGCTGTCGCACTGGCGGGCTCGACCACCTCGATGCCTACCTGATCGATCCTGCAGGCCGCGCCCAGCTCTCCGATGCGCGCGATCGCAGCGCGAGGCTGCTGGAGCACGCCGGCGGGATCATGGAGCACGTGTTCGAGCAGATCCGCGCCTCCGGCAGCATGGTCATCCTCGCCGACACGCGGGGCATGATCCTGCACTGCCTCGGTGATCCGGACTTCGTCGGCCGCGCGCAACGTGTCGCCCTGCAGCCCGGTGCGTCGTGGGACGAGGCGGTTCGCGGCACCAACGCGATCGGCACCGCAATCCAGGAAGGTGCCGCGGTCGAGATCCATGGTGCGGAGCACTACCTTGAACGCAACGGGTTTTTGACCTGCAGTGCGGCGCCGGTGTTCAACGCCCAGGGGCACGTTGCCGGCGTGCTCGACATCTCGGGCGACTCGCGCAACAACCAGCGCCATACGCTCGGCCTCGTGCGCCTGTCGGTGCAGCTGCTGGAAAAACGCCTCTTCGAGGCGGAGTTCGCCAAAGAGGTCCGCATCGCCTTCCATCCTCGCCCCGAATACGTCGGCAGCCTTCAGGAAGCGATGCTCGCGGTCGATGCCGATGGGCGGATCGTGGGTGCCAACCCGGTCGCGCGCGAATGGCTGGCCCTGCCGGCCGGGCTCGCCGATGCACCCACTTTCGGCAGCCTGTTCCGTACGGGCTTCGGTCAGCTGCTCGACCGCGCCGTCAATGCCCCCGACGACCTGCTGCTGCTCGAGATGCGCCGCGGCGAAGCCGTGTATGTGCAGGTGCGCGGCCATCGCCGCCCACGCGCCGAGGTTTCTGCGCCGCGACTGCAGCAGTCCGTGGCGGACCCGGCAAGACCGGCGGGCAAACCCTGCGACCGCTCCAAGTCGCTCATCACGCTCGATTGCCTCGCGACCGGCGACGCGCGCCTGCAACTGGCGCTTGACCGTGCGCGCCGCGTGCAGGGCAAGGACATCCCGTTGCTGATCCAGGGCGAGTCGGGCGTCGGCAAGGAGCTCTTCGCGCGCGCCTTCCACAACAGCGGTGCACGCAACGACGGCCCCTTCGTTGCGCTCAACTGCGCGGCGATTCCGGAAAATCTCATCGAGTCCGAACTCTTCGGCTATGTCGGCGGGGCCTTCACCGGTGCACGGCGCGAGGGGGCGGTCGGCAAGCTGCAGCAGGCGCACGGGGGAACCCTGTTCCTCGACGAGATCGGCGACATGCCGCTGGGCATGCAGGCGCGCCTGCTGCGCGTGCTGCAGGAGCGCAGCGTCACGCCGATCGGCTCGATGAAGTCGATCCCGGTCGATATCTCCCTCGTGTGCGCGACGCACCGTGTGCTGCGCGACGCCGTCAAGCAGGGCCTGTTCCGCGAGGACCTCTACTACCGCGTCAACAGCCTCACCGTGACCCTGCCGCCACTGCGCGAGCGCACCGACATCCGCCACATCGTCACCAACCTGCTCGAGATGGAAGCCGCGGACCGCCGCAGCGGCCCGATCGGCATTAGCGAGGAGGTCATGGGCTTCTTCGAGCGCTATCCGTGGCCGGGCAACGTCCGTCAGCTGCAGAACGTTATCCGGGTGGCGGTCGCGCTGCTCGACGACGACGAGCACGAGATCGCCTCGGTGCATCTGCCCGAGGAGCTCTTCGGCATCGACGGCGGCGACGAGGTCGCGGAGCCGCTTCAACGGCCGGTGGCGCTCGCGGCACAGGCGGCCGCCTCGCCATTCGCGGCCGCGTTGCCTGCAGCGTCCGCAGCGATCGTGCCTCAGGCAGCCGCTGCAAGCACGCCGCGCAGCCTCGATGAAATCGAACTCGAAGCGATCACCACCGTGATGCGCGAGGTAGGGGGGAACGTCTCCGCCGCCGCGCGTAGACTGGGCGTCAGCCGCAACACCCTTTACCGCAAACTGGGCAAGTTGAACTGAAGTGTGAAAACCATGCTTGCGGCATGGTTCGTGGCATGATATTTGCGATCTGCGACACGTTGTCCCGAAGCGAAACAAACGACGGAGGAGTACATCGATGTGGAAATCCCTTCACATTGACCCCGCAAAGTGCACCGGCTGCCTGCAGTGCGAAATGGCCTGCTCGTATGAGCACACCGGGGTCATCAATCCCAGCAACTCGCTGATCAAGGTCTTCAATTTCGAACACGAAGGGCGCAAGGTGCCCTACACCTGTACCCAGTGCACCGAGGCGTGGTGCATGCATTCCTGTCCGGTCGACGCCATCCGGCTCGACCTGACCACGGGCGCGAAGATCGTGTTCAAGGACACCTGTGTCGGCTGCAAGGTATGCACGATCGCCTGTCCGTTCGGCACGGTCAATTACAACCAGGCCAGCGGCAAGGTCCAGAAATGCGACCTGTGCGAGGGTGATCCCGCCTGTGCGAAAGCCTGTCCGACCGGCGCCATCACCTACATCGACGCCAACTGGACGGGGCTTTCCCGCATGCAGGCCTGGGCCGCCAAGGCCAACACCCCCGCATCGGCGGCCTGAGAGGAGAGGAATACCATGGGATGGAATCGCAAGCTCCTGCGGGTGAACCTCACCCAGGGCACGTGCAAGGAAGAGCCCCTCAACATGGAGTGGGCCAACGAATACCTCGGATCACGGGGCCTTTCGGCCAAGTATCTGGTCTCCGAGATCGACCCCAAGGTCGATCCGCTGTCGCCGGACAACAAGCTGATCATGGCCACCGGCCCGCTCACCGGCACGATGGCCTCCACCGGCGGCCGCTACACCGTGAGCTGCAAGGGGCCGCTCACCGGCGCGATCGCCTGTTCCAACTCGGGCGGCTTCTTCGGCGCCGAGCTGAAGTTCGCCGGCTGGGACATGATCATCTTCGAGGGCAAATCGCCCAAGCCCGTCTATCTTTTCATCGAGAATGACAAGGCCGAACTGCGCGACGCATCGCACCTGTGGGGCACCAGCTGCTGGCACACCGAGGAGCAGATCAAGGCCGACCACCAGGATCCGCTGATCCGCGTCTCCTCGATCGGCAAGGCGGGCGAGAACCAGGTCCTGTTCGCGGTTGTCATCAACGACCTGCACCGCGCGGCCGGCCGCTCCGGCGTCGGCGCCGTGATGGGCTCGAAGAACCTCAAGGCGGTCGCCGTGCGCGGCACCAAGGGCGTTGCGGGCATCAAGGACTTCCCGGCCTTCCTCAAGGCCACCCAGGACGCCAAGAAGGTGCTCGCCGACAACGCCGTCACCGGCCAGGGCCTGCCCAAGTACGGCACCCAGGTGCTGATGAACGTCATCAACGAGATCGGCGCGCTGCCCACGCGCAACCACCGCGACGTGCAGTTCGAGGACGCCTCCAAGATCTCCGCCGAGGCAATGCACGAGAAGCGCCCCACCGACGGCAAGTCGCACCTCGTCACCAATGCCGCGTGCTTCGGCTGCACGATCGCCTGCGGGCGCATCTCGCAACTCGACAAGAACCACTTCACCGTCAAGAACAGCCCGCAGTACTGGGGCGCCTCGGGCGGCCTGGAGTATGAAGCGGCGTGGGCGCTGGGTGCCGCCAACGGCGTCGGCGACCTCGAGGCGCTGCAGTACGCCAACATGCTGTGCAACGAGCAGGGCATGGATCCGATCTCCTTCGGCGCCACCGTCGGTGCGGCGATGGAGCTCTACGAGATGGGCGTGCTGAAGAAGGAAGAGATCGGCCTCGACACTCCCTTCGGTTCGGCCGAGGCGCTGGCGAAGCTCGCCGAGATGACTGCCAGTGGCGAAGGCTTCGGCAAGGAGATCGGCCAGGGCTCCGCGCGCATGTGCGCGAAGTACGGCCATCCCGAGCTGTCGATGAGCGTCAAGAAGCAGGAATTCCCTGCCTATGACTCGCGCGGCATCCAGGGCATGGGCCTCGCCTATGCGACCTCCAACCGCGGCGCCTGCCACCTGCGCGGCTACACCGTCGCCTCCGAAGTGCTGGGCATCCCGGTGAAGACCGACCCGCTCGCCACGGAGGGCAAGGCCGAACTCGTGAAGGCCTTCCAGGACGCGACGGCGGCGTTCGACGCGGCCGGCATCTGCGTGTTCACCTCCTTCGCCTGGACCCTGGCCGACGTGCAGCCGCAGGTTGCGGCGGCTTGCGGCGAGGAGTGGACGCTGGAAAAGCTCAACGAGGTCGGCGAGCGCATCTGGAACCTCGAGCGCCAGTTCAACAACGCGGCCGGCTTCACCGCCAAGGACGACAACCTGCCGCCGCGCCTCACCACCGAACCGGCGAAGACCGGTCCGGCCAAGGGGATGGTGAACCAGCTCGACAAGATGCTGCCCGAGTACTACAAGGTGCGTGGCTGGACGCCGGACGGTGTTCCAACCGACGAGACCCTGGCGCGACTCGGGCTCTGAGCATCCCCTGACGCTCGCCTGGCGAGCGTTCGAGCCCTTCCTGGCGCCGTGCCGCCGGGAAGGGCGTCTCATCGCCCAAACGAGGACGAACCGATGAAACACGTGATACTCGGCAACGGCCCCGCCGGCGTCGTCGCGGCCGAAACGCTGCGCCGCGCCGCCCCCGCGGACGAGATCCTGATGGTCGGCAGCGAGGACGTCCCGCCGTACTCGCGCATGGCCATTCCCTACCTGCTCGAAGAGAACATCGACGAGTCGGGCACCTACCTGCGCAAAGCCCCCGAGCATTTCCGCAGGCTCAACATCGGCGAGCTGCGCGCACGTGCCGTGTCGCTCGATACCGACAAACGCCGCATCCTGTTCCACGACGGCCACTTCGAGGACTACGACCGACTCCTGATCGCGACCGGCTCACACCCGGTGCGCCCGCCCATTCCCGGCGTCGACCTGCCCGAAGTGCAGACCTGCTGGACGCTCGACGACGCCCGCGCCATCGCCCGGCTCGCCAAGCCCGGTTCGCGCGTGCTGCAGCTCGGCGCCGGCTTCATCGGCTGCATCATCATGCAGGCGCTCGCCGCGCGCGGCGTGCAACTCACCGTCGTCGAGATGGGTGACCGCATGGTGCCGCGCATGATGACGCCCAAGGCCGGCGGCATGATCAAGCGCTGGGTCGAACACAAGGGCATCCGCGTCGTTACCAACGCCGGCGTGCAGCGCATCGACCGCAGCGGCAGCGAGGGGGGCGTCGATGTCACCCTGTCGACGGGTGAAGTCCTGCCGTGCGACCTCGTGATCGTCGCTGCGGGCGTCGCGCCCAACATCGCCTTCCTCGACTCGACGCCGGTCCATGTCGCCAAGGGCGTGCTGGTCGACGACAAGCTCGAGACCAGCGTCCCCGGCATCTTCGCTGCGGGCGACGTCGCCGAGGCGCCCGACCTGTTCACCGGTGCCCACCTCGTCGCAGCGATCCAGCCCAACGCTGCCGACCAGGCACGCGTCGCGGCATTGAACATGGCGGGACGCCCGACAAAGCTCAACGGCGTGCTCGCCATCAACGTGCTCGACACGCTGGGCCTGATCTCGGCGTCCTTCGGCCAGTGGTGGGGCGAAGGGACCGAAGCCGGCGGGGCGGGGGTCGAACATGTCGACGAGAATCGCTTCCGCTACCTCAGTCTGCAGTTCAAGGACGACGTGCTGATCGGCGCAACCTCGATCGGCCTCACCCAGCACGTTGGCGCGCTGCGCGGCCTGATCCACGGCCAAGTGAAGCTGGGCGCATGGAAGGACCGCCTGCTGGCCAACCCGTTGCAGTTCGTCGAGGCCTACGTCGCGCGCTCGCAGCAACCGATGGCGCTTGCGCGTTGATGCCGGAGTGGATGCGCTCATGAAGATCGGCTTCAAGCTCTTCGCCTCCCTCACCGACCACCTTCCGCCCGATCGCAAGGGCAACCGTATCGAACTGGAGGTCGGGGAGGGAACGACCATCGCCGAACTGATCACGCGCTTCAACGTCCCCGAGCGCAGCGCGCATCTCGTACTCGTCAACGGTCACTTCGTCCCGGCTGCGCAGCGCGCCTCGCGCGCGCTCGCGGACGGCGACGAACTGGCCATCTGGCCGCCGATCGCCGGCGGATGAACTCCCGCTAGAGAACACTTCCTGCCCGGCGTGGCAGCGACGCGAGGCTGGCGCGTGCGAGGATCATGGCGCGCAATGCCTTATCCTGCCACCCGGCGCAGTGACGCGCGAAGCATCGGTGCGCCTCTCGCAGCAGCGCGAACTGCAGATGCCAGTCGAGTTCGGTTTCCGCCAGCCTGCCGCCGCAGTGCGCCCGATAACGCGCGACGAAATTCGCCGCCAGCTGTGCCCAGTCGGCCTTGCCATCGTCGCGGCACAGCAGGTTGCTGACGAAGCCGGCGACGTCGCGCGCCGGCGAATCGATGGTGAAACTGTCATAGTCGAAGAGCGCAATGCGTCCGTTCCACCACTGCATCCGGTCCACGTGAAAGTCACCGTGCGTCGTCACCACGCGACGGGGCCGTGCCGCGCCGCGCTCGAGGTGAAACAGCAGTGCGTCCAGATCGGCAGCAAAGCGCCCGTCCTCGGCCCCGAGTTCGGCGCACCACGTACGAGCCTGCGTCACGGTTGCGGCCAGCTGACGCGCCTCGCGCACAATCAGCGGACCGGCATGCAGCGCCGCCAGCGCCGCGGCCACCGCATCCAGCGTCGCTTCGGCATGCGGACCGGCCAGGCGCAACGCGAGCGGCTCGCCGCGCACTTCCGCCTGCCACACCGCGTGCAACGCCGGGCACGAGCCGAGCGGTCGGCCGACGACGAAGGCCTGCGGATCGACGCAACCGGTGCACCACAAGGAATGCATGCAGTCGCGCGCGTCGCGCCATCTTTCCCCCGCGTAGCTCTTCCCGTAGATCGCTTTCTCGTCTGCTGCGCCGGGAATGGCGATTCGCGCGAGGCAATGCTCCTCGGGCTCGTAGCGCACCACGCTCACCTCGCCGATGCCTCCCGACCCCTTGGTCCCCAGCGCACCGGAAGGCAGGTGCGGTCTGACCGCAACCGGATCGAGCAGGGCAGGGAGTTGCTCCATCACCGGATCATTCGGCAGCGGCCACACCACGAGGTCGAGTTCCGGCATGTGCATCACCGGTTCCCCCAAGCCGGGAACCACGCATGCAGCGGGCAGCGCCGCCCGGAACGCATCGGCGCTGCGCCCAAGCGAGTAGGCCTTCGCATACAGCCACAGTGCCTGCCGTGCGCCGCGGCCCCGGTCCTGCAGGGCGAGCCGGTAACATATGTCGAGCCACGCGCTGCCATCGCCGGACGCGGGCCGTGCGGCGTGCCGGCGAGCCTGCACGACGCGGCATTCATCAATGTCCCAGCGCGTGTTGCCGTCTCCCGTCAGCCGCTGCAGCAGCGGGCGGGCCATCGCGTCTCCGTCGGTCAGCAGCGCGGCGATTTCCATGTCGCTCTCGTAGCACCGCGGAACTGGCACCACATGGGTAGCGGCGTTGCCGGGGCGCGGTGCGATGGGGTTGGAGGTTTGCGACCACATGACTGTTTCGCATGCGACCGTACGGGGCAGTCTTACTGCACCTGCAACAAGCAGGCCAGCTCAATAATTCGGCAAGTGACTGATTCGCAGATCGAATATTCTGAAACGGGTTGGCCGCGTGCCCCCGCTTTCGGGTGATATGCCCAGAATGTCGGGGACTGCATCCCCCAGATCAAAGGAGAGGATTCCATGGCTTTCGTAAGCGGCCCGGTGCCCGAGCGCTTCGAGCGCGAGGTGACTGCCTCTGTGGCCGAGTTCGAGCGCGATCTGCGCAAGGCCTCGCCGTGCGCAGTCGAAACCGTCGCCCCCCGGCACTTCCGCCTGCGCGTCGGGCCGACCCGGCTCGACATTCACGTTTCCGCGCGCGGTGTGCGGCGGCTCGGCATCCTCCAGTTGCAGACCCTCGGCGTGCGCTACGAGTTTTCCGGCGGCACCGAGTCGGACCGCAGGGCCATGCTTGTTCCGCTCGACCGCGCGATGCAGCGCGGCGGCGGGTGAGGCGGTTTCCGTTCTGCATGCCGCGCAGGGCTCCCGAAACGCAGCGCTTGCGCTATGCTCCGACGCATGTACGGACTCGCCGCGACCTTCGCTGACGCCTTCGCTCTACTTGCCACCTTCGATCACCGCGCGGTCGAAATCGCCGTCCTGTCGCTGCAGGTCAGCGGCTCGGCCGTGATCCTCGGCACAGTCATCGGCCTTCCCCTCGGCGCCTGTCTGGCGGTAGGTCGCTTCCCCGGCCGCAGTGCGGCGCTCGTCGTCGTCAGTGGCTTGATGGGGGCTCCATCCGTGGTGGTCGGAGTGGTCGTGTATCTGGTCCTGTCGCGCTCGGGCCCGCTCGGCGGGCTGGGCATGCTCTACACGCCTGCGGCGATGGTCGTCGCGCAAACCCTGCTGGTCGTGCCCCTGATGGCCGCCATCGCACGGCAGA
Organism: Aromatoleum evansii; assembly: GCF_045689615.1. Lineage (NCBI taxonomy): Bacteria > Pseudomonadati > Pseudomonadota > Betaproteobacteria > Rhodocyclales > Rhodocyclaceae > Aromatoleum > Aromatoleum evansii. The sequence continues at coordinate 3,508,031 of NZ_CP141259.1, read as the reverse complement.
TCATCGACGATTCGTGGCAGCGCTATGCCGAAGAATTCAGGGCGATGCGCTTCACATGGATGCAAAGCGTCACGACCCTCTTGTACGACTGCCGCCATTCGCTGCTCGTTGCCGTCCTTGCCGGACTCGGGCGGGCCATGAGCGAAGTGGGTGCGGTGATGATCGTCGGCGGCAACATCGACCACGCCACGCGCGTCATGACCACCGCGATCGCGCTGGAAACCAGCAAGGGCGACCTGCCGCTCGCCATTGCGTTGGGCATCGTGCTCGTCGCGGTCATTCTCGTCCTCAATGCCGCGGCATTCGCGATGCGAGGCTGGGCGATGCGCAGGTACGGCTGAACATGTTTCCCCTGCGTCTGTGCGACATCCGATTCCAGCCCAACGGCCGCAGCGTCCTCGATGGCATCGAACTCGAACTCGGCGGCGAGGGCATCACGCTCGTGCTCGGCCCCAACGGTGCCGGCAAAAGCGTGCTGCTGCGCACGATCTGCGGCCTGCTCGAACCCACGGGCGGGCGGATCGACTGGGGCGGGGGCGCGCGCCCCCATCTCGGCGTGATGATGGTGTTCCAGCACCCGATGATGCTGCGCGCCTCGGTGCTGGAAAACGTCGCCCTGGCGCTCAAGCCCCACGGCATCCCGCGCGTCGAGCGCAGGCGTCGCGCCGCGCGGATGCTCGATCGCGTCGGCCTCCTGGCGCGTGCGTCCGAGAGTGCGCGATTGCTGTCCGGCGGCGAACAGCAGCGCCTGGCGCTCGCCCGTGCATGGGTCACTGCGCCGCGCCTGCTGCTGCTGGACGAACCCACCGCCAGCCTGGATCCCTCCGCGACTGCCGAAGTCGAGCGCATCGTCCGCGAGATCCGCACCGACGGAACGCGCATCCTCATGACCACGCACAATCTCGGCCAGGCTACCCGCCTGGGCGACGACGTCGTCTTCATGAGCGCCGGACGGGTGCGGGAGCACGCCTCGGTGCAGCGCTTCTTTTCCCGCCCCGCCTCGGACGAAGCCCGCCTGTTCATCCAGGGTGAGCTGCCGTGGCGGATGACCTTCTGAGCGGGTCAGTCCCAGTACGGAACCGGTCCGATGCGCTCGGCCAGATAATCGACTAGCGTGCGCACGCGGTGCGGCACATAGCGTGTGCCGGGAAACACCGCGTAAATGTGCAATTCCGTCGTCGAGTATTCCGGCAACAACACCTCCAGCAGGCCGGCCCGCACCGCCTGCGAGGTCAGGAAGCTCGGCTCGCGCACCACCCCCAGCCCGCGGATCGCCGCATCCAGCAGGGCATCGCCGTTGTTGGCTCGGAAACGCCCCTTTACCGGCACCGAATGGGTTTCCCCGTTTACAGTGAAATTCCAGCCCAGGCTGGACCCCAGCGTGTACGTGAGGCAGTGGTGCTGCAGCAACTCGTCGGGATGCTGGGGTCGACCGTGCCGATCCAGATAATCGGGCGAGGCGACCACCGCCAGCGAACTCCGGCTGAGACGGCGGATCACCAGAGACGGATCGATCTGTTCGGAGATGCGCACGGCGAAATCCATGCCTTCCTCGATCAGATTCACGCGGCGGTCGCTGAACTCGACGTCGACGCTGACTTCCGGATAGGTGGTGATGAAGTCCGCGACCAGCGGCATCAGGTGGCGAACACCGAAGCTCATCGGCACGCTTGCGCGAATCTGCCCGCGCGGCGCCTGCTTCTCGCCCGCCAGGTCCCCCTCCGCCGCCTCGACCATCGCCAGGATTTCGCGGCACTTTTCCAGGTAGGCAGAGCCGGACGAAGTCAGGCTCAGTCTCCGCGTGCTGCGGGCGAGCAGCTTGGTGCCCAGGTGTGCCTCCAGCGCCGCGATCTGCCGCGTGATCGCCGAGCGGGCGACATTCAGGCGGTCCGCGACCGCGGTGAAACTTCCGGCTTCCGCAACGCGCACAAACACTTCCATTGCCTGCAAGCGATCCATTGTTCTCCTCGGTGCAACAAAGAGTTTGCTTGGGTCCGCTATTTTAGAACCAATCAATCCCATAAAGTGCGCTTACACGCTAAGCACGCACCCCAAGGACGCCAATATGATTCTCGTAACCGGAGCAACAGGGCAGCTAGGACTGCACATCGTGCAGCAGCTCGCCGTGCGGCTGCCGGAGGCGGGAGTCGGCCGGCTCGCCGTCAGCGTCCGCAATCCTGAGCGCGCCGCGGCGCTTGCAGCACGAGGCATCGAAGTGCGCCGTGGCAACTTCGACGAAACCGAAGCCCTGCGTGCGACCTTCGCCGGCGCAACGCGGCTGGTGATCGTCTCCACCGACGGCCCCAAGGCGCAGCGCATCGCCCAGCACCGCAACGCAATCGAAGCCGCACGCGCCGCCGGGGTCGAACACATCCTCTACACCAGCTTCCTCGGCGCCGACGCAGCGTCGCCGTCGGAATTCGCGCAGGTGCATGCCGACAGCGAAGCGGCACTTGCCGCGTCCGGCGTCGCTTACACCATCCTGCGCAATGGCATGTACGCGGACTTCCTGCCCATGACCTTTGCCGGCGCGCTCAGTTGCGGCCTGCTGCAATTGCCGGCCGGGGAGGGCAGGGCGAGCTACCTGTCACGCAGCGAGCTTGCGGGGGCGATCGCCGCCGCCGCAGTCGCGCCGCGGCTCGAGAAACGCATCTACGAACTTACCGGCCAGACTGCCCAAGACTATCACGACCTCGCTGCGCGGGTCGGTGCCGCGACCGGCAAGACGCTGCGTTACGAACCGCTCGGCGAGGACGCCTACGCCGCCATGCTCGAGGGCGCCGGCATGTCCGCCTGGCTCGCCCGCGCCATGGCGAACATGTACACCGCGGTCGCCGCGAACAACATGGCGCGCACCACCAACGATTTCGCCGCACTGGTCGGTCATCCGCCCAAGTCGATCGACTGCCTGATAGCTGAGTTCTTCCGCGCAGTCTGAGCGCCGAAACGATAACAACGGAATCAGGGGGAAACGCAATGAATGCAAGCAACAAATACTCAAAACCGGCGGTGATCGTGCACTGGATGGTCGCCATCCTGGTGCTCGTTGCACTGCCGCTCGGCTACTACATGACCGACCTGTCCCTGTCACCGCGCAAGCTGCAGCTCATCTCGTGGCACAAGTGGATCGGCTTCACCGTGCTTCTGCTGTTCATCCCCCGCCTGTTCCTGCGCCTCACGCGACCGGTGCCTGCGCCGGTCGATACCATGCCCGGTTGGCAACGCGCGGTGGCGTCGCTGACCCATGTCGTGCTTTATGTGCTGATCATCGCCGTGCCCCTCACCGGCTGGCTCATGAGTTCGGCCAAAGGCTTCCCGGTCGTCTATCTGGGGCTCATTCCGCTGCCTGATCTCGTAGGCAAGGACGAGGCCCTGGGCGACCTGCTCAAGTCGGCCCACGAAGTCCTCACTTCCGGCCTGTTGATCCTCGTCGGCCTGCACATCGCGGCCGCGCTCAAACATCACATCATCGACCGCGACGAAACGCTGGTGCGCATGGTGCCCCTGCTCAAACGCTGATCCGGACAATCAAAGGAATCCACGCCATGCAAGGCAAGAAAATTCTCGCTGCCACCATCCTGTCGCTAGCGCTGCCCCTGGTCGGGATGGGCGCCCACGCGGCGCAACCCGCAGGTACCTTCGATCAGGTGCAGCCCGCCAAGAATCGCATCGACTTCGTCTTCAAGCAGATGAACGTGCCGGTGAAGGGGCACTTCAAGAAGGCCAAGGTGGATCTCGTCTTCGATCCGGCCGCCCCGGCGAATTCCACCGTGCGTCTCGACCTCGACCTCGCCAGCATCGATGCGGGCTCCGCAGACGCGAACAGCGAGGTCGTCGGCAAGCCCTGGTTCGACATCAAGTCCTTCCCCACCGCGACCTTCGTGTCGTCGTCCGTGAAACCCCTCGGCGGCGACCGCTACGAAATGACCGGCAAGCTCACGATCAAGGGCAAAACCCGCGACGTGACGACGCCGGTAACCGTCACGCAGAACGGCAACACCGCTGCGTTCGACGGTGGCTTCACCCTGAAGCGGCTGGAGTTCGCCATTGGCGACGGCAGCTGGTCGGACACCTCGATCGTCGCCGACGAGGTCAAGGTCAGCTTCCACGTCGAAGCCGAACGCCGCGCTGCGAAATAAGCCTCCCTGCAACAAGACCCACTTCCTATCCAAACCAAACCTGAATTCAGGAGATTCAAGATGAAGCAACTCAAGCGCCTCGCCCTCGCGTCCATCCTCGCCGCCACCGTCTCCGCCCCCGCGATGGCCGCCCCGGAAACCTTCGATATCGACGGCTCGCACACCTTCGCGCGTTTCGCCTACAGCCACTTCGGCTATTCGAAGCAGGAGAGCCGCTTCAACAAGACCTCCGGCACGATCAAGCTCGATCGCGCCGCCAAGTCCGGCGTGGTCGACGTCACGATCGATGCCAAGTCGGTCGATACCGGCTTTGAAATGTTCAACGGCCACATCCAGGGCGAGGACTTCTTCCACACCGAGAAGTACCCGACGATCGCCTTCAAGTCGACCAAGCTGAACTTCAGCGGCGACAAGCTCGCCTCGGTCGACGGCAACCTGACCATCAAGGGCGTCACCAAGCCGGTGAAACTCGAGGTCACCTCCTTCCACTGCATGGAGCACCCCATGCTCAAGAAGGAAGCCTGCGGCGCCAACGCCTCCGCCGTCGTCAAGCGCTCCGATTTCGGTGCCGGCAAGTTCGCCCCCCACGTCGGCGACGAAGTCACCCTCGAGATCGCCGTCGAGGCCGTCAAGCAGTAATCCGGTTTTCCGTCTCCATTGATCCCGCCCCCTGGGGATCACTTTCGCCACCCCGTAATCCGGGGTGGCTTTTTTATCCACCGCATGAGGAGTCGACGCATGTCGAACGAAACCGCAAAGATCGCCCAGAAATCCCCCTACGCAGTCGACATCGAGGCTGGCAAGAGCTACTGGTGGTGTTCCTGTGGCAAGAGCGCCAAGCAGCCTTTCTGTGACGGGTCCCATCAGGGCAGCAGCTTCACCCCGGTCGAGTACAAGGCCGAGGAAAGCAAGACCGCTTACTTCTGCGGCTGTAAGCAGTCGGGCAACGGCGTGATGTGCGACGGCGTCCACCAGAAGCTGTAAATAATCATCGCTCCGGCGCGAGACCGCTCATTCGCGGGTCTCGTGATCGGGCAAAACTCCCGTTCGTCCGGCAATTGTGGGGAATCTCACCCGCAACACCTCCCTTCTTGTGTGCAGTTGTAAAAGCAGTCCGATCAACTCGATGTCGATGTGATAATCGCGCCACGAGCACGCTCCGGCCTGCCCTCACCGCGGGATGCCCAATCCCCGGTATCGGCAACCCTCGCCGATCGCGTACTCCGTCTCCAACTGATCGGGCTGCAAACATGAGACGTTGCGCCGCGGCCTTTGCCGCATGTCTTCCGCTCCTTGCGCATGGCGCCTGGACTGCCGGCGAGCACAATCGTGATGCAGCGCGCAGCGACGCGCACGGAGCCGAGCACTTCGGCGCCCAGCTCGTGCTCACTCCTGACGAGATGCGCTTCCTGCAGGCGTGGCGGATGGCGAGCACGCCCCTCCAGTTGCCCGCCACTGCGACCGTCAAGCGCGGATCGTCGGTCACGGCCATGCTAGTCTTCCAGGGATGTGCGAGGGATGCGACCGGCCGATGCGATGTCGTCGCCGAGCTTGCGCTCGAGGGTCCGGACGGCGGCTACATTCCCGCCGGCTCGATGTCCCTGTGGTCTGCAGAATCCATGCCGGGGCGTCTCCATCTCGGCAACGGCAGCATGCAGGTCAGTTTCGATCCGCACGACCGTACCGGCCGGTACAAGGTGATCGCAACCGTCCGCGATCGCGTGTCCGGCCAATCACTCGTCCTGAGTTCGGGACTGCAAGTCCTCGAATAGCCGGCGGGCATCGCCCCGACCATCGCCGGCGCGTCAGGCTCTTCCGACCGCGGCGTTGCCGGAAGGCAATGTGTCGGCTGCCCCCATTACTACTTCCCGCAGTGACGACCGACCGGTTCCCGGATCGGCAAGGCCGCGGTCCGCTTGCTTCATGCGAACATCACAATGTGCTAATTAAGATGTGTTGCATATACATTCAATTAGCCATCAGTAATATGCAGCGGAGCAGTGAAATACGGATCCTGTATAAAAAACCGTCAGTGTGTCAAGGTCTTGTGTTGTAACGAGGCAATTGTGTCTTTTTGTACGCTCGTGTCGAACACCCTTTCAAAATTTGGGGGTATATTCCACCAGCAAAATATCCGGAGGGTCTCGCTCCGACGCCCACGGGTATTTGGATGTGCATATATCGAAAGGAGAATCAGCGTGAAGGCACGAATTCTTGCGAGCATGATCCTGGTCGGACTGACGGCAGCCCTCGCTACCCCGGCCGCAATGGCCGTGGACGCCGACGCGGCCAAGGCCACCGCCAAGCGCAACGACTGTTTCAAGTGCCATGCGGTCGACAAGACCAAGAAGGGCCCGTCCTACAAGAAGATCTCGGCGAAGTACAAGGACAAGGCGGATGCCGAGCAGAAAATGATCGAGCAGGTCACCAAGGAGCACAAGGTGAAGCTCGAGGACGGCACCGAGGAAACGCACAAGGTGATCGACACCACCGACAAGGCCGAGATCAAGAATCTCATCGACTGGATCCGCGCCCAGTAACACGCGGCAAGAGATCCGGCGCGCACCGCCACGGTGCGCGCCACTCATCAGCAAATCAGGGGGTTAATATGAAGCTGCTAGGAAAAGCGCTGCGCACGTGCGCATTCGCCGTCCTCGCCGGGAGCCTGTTTCCGGCGTTGACTGCGACCGCTGCCGAGAAGGAAGCGCCCAAGGACATCGTCCTCACGGGCGATGCAAAATGTACGAGCTGCCACGACGAGAACGACTCGCCCGAAGCCCTGCGCATCGGCAAGACCAAGCACGGCACCGTTGCCGACAAGCGCACGCCGGGCTGTACGAACTGCCACGGCGAGAGCGAGAAGCACGTGAAGGAAGCCGGTCGCGGCACCGGCCCGGCACCGCTCGTGGACGTCGGTTTCACGAAGAAGAACACCGCGACTTCGCCCGAGGCCCAGAATGCCGCCTGTCTGAGCTGTCACCAGGGCAGCACCCGCATCTTCTGGCAGAACAGCACCCACGCGCGTCGTGACGTGACCTGTGCTTCCTGTCACACGGTCCACGACGGCCACGACAAGGTTCGAGAAGCCAAGTCGCAGCCCGAAGTGTGCTCGAATTGCCACAAGGAGCAGCGCGCCCAGTTCGCTCGTCCCTCTCACCACCCCGTGCCGGAAGGCCAGATGAGCTGTTCGTCCTGCCACAACGTGCATGGCGACAATCCCTCGCAGCTCCAGAAGGCCAGCGTGAACGACACCTGCTATTCCTGCCACATGGAAAAGCGTGGCCCGTTCGTGCATAACCACCAGCCGGTGGCCGAAGACTGTGCGATCTGCCACAACCCGCACGGTACCAACGTCGCCAATCTCCTGAAGGCGCGCGCGCCCTACCTGTGTCAGGAATGCCACAGCCACAACAGCCACCCGAGCCAACTCGCCGGCCTGCCGACCGATCGCACGACCAACACGAGCCTCTTAGGTACCGTCGGACGCGGCTGCCTGAATTGCCATACGAATATCCATGGCAGCAACAGCACTGTGAACAATGCGACCGCTGGGCGCTTCCGTCGCTGATCGGGCCGAGGGAGATTGACATGAAAACTATCAACACGACATTCAGGCTGACCGCAGTAGCGGCTGCCATGCTTGCAGCATACGGTTCGGCTTTCGCCGAGGACGATGATCTCAAGGCGCTCACGAAGCCGGATAGTTCCATCTCGGTGGGTGCCGGTTACTGGACCAACGATCGTCCGCAACAGGGCATCTTCGACGGGATGCGGGATGATCACGGTTATGCCCTTATCGACGCCGATGTGGTGAAGCGCGACGACGCCACGGGTACCTGGTTCAAGTTCAAAGGCGATAGTCTTGGACTGGAGAGCCGCAAGATCTCAGTTGAGGTACAGCAGCAGGGCAACATGGGCGGTTTCGTGAACTATTCGCGCATCCCCCGCGAGAATCCGCTGGAAATCCGCTCCGGTATCCGTGGCGTGGGATCCGAGCGCATGACCATCAGCGGCGCAGGCACCAACGCGCTGCCGTTCCACGATGTGGATCTGGCAACGTACCGCGATCTCATCCATGTTGGCTTCAGCAAGAACCTGCTCAAGGACTTCGATCTCAAGCTCAGCTTCAAGAACGAGGAAAAGAACGGCAGCCGGCACTGGGGCCTTGGCAGCGCGGCACTCTTCGTTGCCGAGCCGATCGACAGTACCACCCAGCAGCTCGACGTCACGCTGGAATATACCGGCGAGAAGCTGCAGCTTGCCGGGGGCTATGCCGGTAGTTGGTATCGCAACAAGAATGACATGGTGTGCGCGGGCGTTAAGGTCAATAACAATCCAGTTAACTGCCTTACAGCGACTGGAAGCGCGAGTTCTCCTTCTTCGACTCCCTTGTCATTGCCGCTCGACAACGAGGCGCACCAGTTCTTCCTGAATGCGGGCTACGCGTTTACACCTTCTACGCGTGGAACGCTCAAGGTCTCGCGTAGCGTGGCCACTCAGGACGAGACCATTCCGAGCATCGGACTGGCGGGTGTGAATGCGCCGTTTGTCGGTGCGCCTCACAAGTTGGATGGCGAGATTGTCACCTCGCTTGTGGAACTTGGGCTCAGCTCGCGACCGACTAGCAAGCTCTCGTTGAATGCGAACCTGCGCTATCACGATGTCGACGACAATACCCCGCTTGCGACGTTCGTCGATGTTCCCGCGACGAGAACTTCGCCACGGGTCATTGTGCACAACACTCCGCATTCGAATGAAACCAAATCTGGTAAGTTCGAGGCCTCATACCTGCTGCCGGAACGTTTCAAGCTGATCGGTGGCGTCGACTTCAAGGATCAGGATCGCTCTGCTCCGAAGTTCCTGGACGAGCGTTACGTGCCGTTCGCCGAGAGCATCGAGGAAACGACGTATCGCCTGCAGCTGCGTCGTTCGATGTCGGAAACGGTTAACGGCTCGGTGGCTTTCCTGCACAGCACCCGTGACGGATCGGTACGCGTTACGCCGCATGATCCGCATATCTTCGATGCGATCAATCCGTTGCATATCGCCGACCGTACGCGCAATAAGTGGCGGATGTCGCTGGACTGGACGCCAGCCGAGGCCTTCAGCATGCAGTTCAACGTCGAGGACTCGCACGACGACTACGCTCGCGAAGATGGTCGTCCGTGGGGGCTGAAGGACGGTCGTGCGACGCTGGTCTCGGTCGATGCGCGCTATGCCTTCTCCGACAAGTGGGAGCTGACCGGCTGGGCATCGCACGACGTGACGCGTGCCAAGCAGCTTGCGGGCCGTTGGGACCGTGTCACCGAGATCTTCGAAATGTCGAAGGACGCCAAACTCGAAGATCGTGGCAATTCTGTAGGCTTGGGTCTGCGGGGAGCTCTGACCTCGAAGCTGAAGATCGGTGCCGACGTGCAATGGACTCGCACGGAAAGTTCATATGACGAGGATACGCAACTCAGTGGCCTCGGTGGTCTGCAGGCGACCTACCCGTCTGATACCACTGGATTCCGTGCGACCGGTGCGCGTCTGCCCGACATCGAGAACACGCTCACCCGTGTTTCGATGTTCGCGCGCTACGCCATCCGGAAGAACGCGGATGTCCAACTCGATCTGATCCATGAGCGCTGGAAGACCGACGACTGGACCTGGAACTTTGCGAACGGTTCGGACTTCACCTACGGTACGACGACCGACGGTACCGTCGTCTCGAACAAGCCCAAGCAGACCGCCAATTTCATTGGCGCACGCTACATCTACAAGTTCCAGTAAGCGGATCTTGTAACGTGGCTCAGGACGGGGCGGCGTAAGCCGCCCCGTTTTTTTTAAGTGCAAGTGTGTGGAAACGCTTAAGGCGCGGCAGCCAAGGGAGCGCTTCGGCTGCGGGGGGGCGACCGGCGCTAAACGGCTAGTGCTGGAGGTTGGGTAGGGTTATTGCCCCGCGACCCAGTGCCCCGACTTCCCGCCGAGCTTCTCCATCAGCTGGATGCCATCCATGCGCATGCCGCGGTCGACGGCTTTACACATATCGTAGATGGTGAGCAGGGCCACGTTCACGGCCGTCAGTGCTTCCATCTCCACGCCGGTCCGGCCGACCGTTTCGGCGGTGACGCTGCAATCGATGCGGCTTTGCGCCTCGTCCAGTGCGAATTCGACGGCGACGCGGGTGAGCGGGATCGGGTGGCACAGGGGGATCAGGTCGCTGGTCCGCTTCGATGCCTGGATCGCCGCGATGCGCGCGATGCCGATGACGTCGCCCTTTTTCGCATTGCCGGACTTGACCATCGCAAAGGTCTCGGGCTTCATGCTGATCGAGCCGCGGGCGACGGCAACGCGGCGGGTTTCGCTCTTGTCTCCGACATCGACCATGTGGGCCTGGCCCTGGGCGTCGAAGTGGGTGAGGGCGGAAGCTTTCTGCTCGGTCATGGCTCGGTGTGCGCGGTCTCGTACAGAGGGATACATTCCGCGCTGAACGGTTGGTGGTGGGCCGGTATCATAGCACCCGATGATCAGACGAATTCTTATCCTGCTGATGTGCGCCGCCCTCGTGCCGCCGGTGAATGCGGCCGGTTTGCCGGATCTCGGCGACGTGGGCGCCTCGGAACTTTCGCCGCTTGCGGAACGCAAGCTCGGCGAGTCGATCATGCGCGAGATCCGTTGGCGCGAGGCGAGCTATCTCGACGATCCCGAGGTTGAGGATTACATCAACCGCATGGGACGTCGACTCGTTGCGGCGAGTTCGGCACCCGAGCTTGAGTTCGAGTTCTTCGTCGTGCGCGACGGCACGCTGAACGCCTTCGCGATGCCGGGCGGCTTCATCGGTGTGCATACGGGGCTGATCGTCACGGCGGAGTCCGAGTCCGAACTGGCCTCGGTGCTCGGGCACGAGGTTGCCCACGTCACGCAGCGGCACATCGCGCAGATGTTCGGCAAGCAGAGCCAGACCAGCATGGTCATGCTGGCCTCCATGCTGGTGGCGGTGCTCGCGGCGCGCGGCGACGGGCAGCTCAGCCAGGCGGCCATCGCCGCAGGGCAGGCAGGGGCGCTGCAGGCGCAGCTCGGCTATACGCGGGATTTCGAGCGCGAGGCCGATCGGCTGGGCCTGCAATCGCTCGAAGGGGCCGGCTTCGACGTGCGCGGCATGCCCAGCTTCTTCGAGCGGCTGCAGCGTTCGAGCCGCTTGTACGAGAACAATGCGCCGAGCTACCTGCGCACGCACCCGCTTACCCAGGAGCGGATCTCCGACATGGGGAACCGCGTGGCGCAACTCCGTTACCGACAGGTTCCCGATTCGCCCGAGTTCGGTTTCGTGCGCGCGAAGCTGCGCGTTGGAGCGATGCCGCCGATCGATGCCGTGCGCGAATTCGAGGCGCAAATCGCGAAGAACGGCAGCGATGTCGCACAGCGGTACGGTTATGCGCGCGCGCTGCTTGCGGCGGGCCGTCTCGACGAGGCCGGCAAGCAGGTCGAGGCGCTGAGGCGCGAGGCGCCTCCGTCGTCCTTCGTCGACATGCTGGCAGCGGAGCTGCGGCTGGCGCAGCGCGATGCCGCCGGTGCGGTGCAGATCCTCGAAGCGGCGCAGAAACGCTTCCCCGAGAGCCAGGCGCTGCGGTACGCGCTGATGGATGCCATGCTCCAGGCGGGGCGCGCACGTGATGCCGGTGCAATGGCACGGACAGCAGTCCAGAATCGCAAGGAGGATCCGCGCTTGTGGGCCTTCCTGGCCCGTTCGGAGGCCGAGCAGGGGCGTCGTGCGGCACAGCATCGCGCACAGGCCGAAGTGTATGTACTGCGTGGGGCTGTGCCGGCTGCGATCGAGCAGCTTGAGCTCGCGCGCCGGGCCGGAGACGGCAATTTTTACGAACTTTCCGCGGTCGATGCGCGCCTGCGCGAACTCAAGGAACAGGAACGCGAACGCCGCCGCGAGGAGCGCAAGAACGGCCGTTCGGAGTGATATCCATGGGGTTCCGTTGCCTGGGCAATTGCATGAAACCGCGTAGGGCGGGAGTTGTGCAGCGGATCCTGCGAGTCCCGTGGTCGAAGGCGGCCCAAGGGCCGCATGGCGGGATACGCCTTCGGCTCCTCCCGCCCTACGTTCCGTGCCTGCGCCAGGCGTGTCGGAACGCTGTGCCCTCGTAGGGCGGGAGCAGCGCAGCGTATCCCGCCACGCAGCGTTCGGGTCGTCTCCTGCGCTTCGATTGGCAGTGCACTTGCCAAACTCGGCTTTCGGCTTTACCGCCCGACATCCCACGGCGCTTGACCCGGATAACAGTATCGACGAATCGGTGCTTCCATGAGCGTTTGCGCAAGCGATCCGACGAAATGCGCATTCATGCGACTGCGCCAGTTCCGTTGCAGGCCGTCGGCGACGATATGGCCTTGGGGTAGAATTGCGGTAACTGTCAGTGAGGGTTACGCGTAATGGAGTTTCAAAAGGAAGTCGATGCGCGCGGGCTGACTTGCCCGTTGCCGATTCTGCGGGCCAAGAAGGCGCTCGCCGAGATGAGCGCCGGTCAGGTGCTGCGGGTGCTGGCCACCGATCCCGGTTCGGTGAAGGATTTTCAGGCGTTTGCGCGGCAGACCGGGAACGATCTGCTGCAGCAGGGCGAAACGGCCGACAAGGCGTTCGAGTTCTATCTGAAGCGCAAGTAGGAGCCTGATCGTTCCGGCCGGTTCGGGCTTGGGACAAGAGAAAGGGGCCGCCCGAACGCCGGGCGGCCCCTTCCTTTTTGGCGCGATGTCGCTTAGCTGCGATCGAGCTTTTCGAGCTGCGGGCGCAGTTTTTCCAGCGTCGCGACGAAGGCGTCGAGGCGATCGCGTTCCTGCTGCACGACGGCGGCGGGAGCGCGTTCGACGAAGCTGGCGTTGCCGAGCTTGCCTTGGGCCTTGCCGATCTCGCCTTCGAGACGGGCGATCTCCTTTGCGACGCGCTCGCGCTCGGCCGCGATGTCGATCTCAACGCGCAGCATCAGCTTGAAGGCACCGGACACCGACACCGGGGCGAGTTCGTCGGCGCCGATGTCAGCGACGATCTCGACGCCCGAGAGGCGCGCGAGGCCGGCGAGGTAGGGGGCGTAGACGTTCAGTGCGGCGGCGTCGCCTGCCGCGACCAGCGGCATGCGCTGGGCGGGCGAGATGCCCATTTCGCTGCGCAGGTTGCGGCAGGTGCCGACGATGGCCTTGAGCTCCGCGATCTTCGCTTCGGCAGCTTCATCGATGCGGCCGAGGTCGGCTTCGGGGTAGCGGGCGAGCATGACGCTGTCGGCGTCCTTGCGGCCGGCGAGTGGTGCGACGGTCTGCCACAGCTCTTCGGTAATGAAGGGGATCAGCGGGTGGGCGAGGCGCAGCACGGTCTCGAGCACGCGCAGCAGGGTGCGGCGGGTGGCGCGCTGTTGGGCTTCGCTGCCGTTCTGAATCTGCACCTTGGCGAGTTCCAGGTACCAGTCGCAATACTCGTCCCACACGAACTCGTACACGGCCTTGGCGACGAGGTCGAAGCGGTAGTCCTCGAAGTGCTGCGCGATGTCGGCTTCGGTGCGCTGCACGCGGGAGACGATCCAGCGGTCGGCAAAGGAGAAGTCGAGCTTCTCGGCGTTGCACGCGGGGCTGCCGGCCGTGGCGTCGATGCCGCAGTCGTGGCCTTCGCAGTTCATCAGCACGAAGCGGGTGGCGTTCCACAGCTTGTTGCAGAAGTTGCGGTAGCCTTCGCAGCGCGACAGGTCGAACTTGATGTCGCGGCCCGGCGTGGCGAGCGAGGCGAAGGTGAAGCGCAGCGCGTCCGTGCCGAAGGCGGCGATGCCTTCCGGGAATTCCTTGCGCGTCTTCTTCTCGATGCTCTGCGCCTGCTTCGGGTTCATCAGGCCGAAGGTGCGCTTCTTGACCAGATCCTCGACGGAGATGCCGTCGATGAGGTCGATCGGGTCGAGCACGTTGCCTTTCGACTTCGACATCTTCTGGCCTTCGGCGTCGCGGATCAGGCCGTGCACGTAGACGTCGCGGAACGGGATCTTGCCCGTGATGTGCTTGGTCATCATGACCATGCGGGCGACCCAGAAGAAGATGATGTCGAAGCCGGTGACGAGGACCGACGACGGTAGGTAGAGGTCGAGCGCGTCGTTCGACTTCGCCGGCCACTCTGGTGTCCAGTCGAGGGTCGAGAAGGGCCACAGCGCGGACGAATACCAGGTGTCGAGGACGTCCTCGTCGCGGCGCAGCTTGCCGGTGTAGCCGTCCTTCGCCGCGAGCGCCTTGGCTTCGTCTTCAGAATGCGCGACCCACACGCGGGCGTCGCCTTCGACGTCGGCGTACCAGGCCGGGATCTGGTGACCCCACCATAGCTGGCGCGAGATGCACCAGTCCTGGATGTTGTTGAGCCACTGGTTGTAGGTGTTGACCCAGTTCTCGGGGTAGAAGCGGATCTCGCCCGAGGAGACGCATTCGAGCGCCTTTTCGGTGATGCTCTTGCCGTCCGCGCCGGGTTTCGACATCGCGACGAACCACTGGTCGGTGAGCATCGGCTCGATGACGGCGCTGGTGCGGTCGCCGCGCGGGACCATGAGCTTGTGCGGTTTGACCGCGGCGAGGAGGCCGAGGGCTTCGAGGTCCTGCGCGATCTGCTCGCGCGCGACGAAGCGGTCGAGGCCGCGGTATTTTTCGGGGGCCTCGTCGCTGACGTGGGCGTCGAGCCGCAGGATGCTGATCATCGGCAGCTTGTGGCGCAGGCCGACGGCGTAGTCGTTGAAGTCGTGCGCGGGCGTGACCTTGACGCAGCCGGTGCCGAATTCGCGGTCGACGTATTCGTCGGCGATGATCGGGATCTCGCGGTCGCACAGCGGCAGCGTGACGGTCTTGCCGATCAGGTGCGCGTAGCGCTCGTCCTCGGGGTGCACCATCACGGCGACGTCGCCGAGCATGGTCTCGGGACGGGTGGTCGCGACGGTGAGGCCGGGCAGGCCTTCGATCGGGCCGTCAGAGAAGGGGTAGGTGATGTGCCACAGGAAGCCGTCTTCCTCTTCGGACACCACTTCGAGGTCGGACACCGCGGTGCCGAGCTTGGGGTCCCAGTTGACGAGACGCTTGCCGCGGTAGATCAGGCCTTCGTTGTACAGGCGGACGAAGGTCTCGGTGACGATCTTCGACAGGCCGGCGTCCATCGTGAAGCGCTCGCGCTTCCAGTCGGGCGAGGTGCCCATGCGGCGCATCTGGCGGGTGATGGTGCCGCCGGAGTATTCCTTCCACTCCCACACCTTCTCGAGGAACTTCTCGCGGCCGAGGTCGTGGCGCGAGACGCCCTTGGCGTCGAGCTGGCGTTCGACGACGATCTGCGTCGCGATGCCGGCGTGGTCGGTGCCCGGCTGCCACAGCGTGTTGAAGCCGCGCATGCGGTGGTAGCGGGTGAGCGCATCCATGATGGTCTGGTTGAAGCCGTGACCCATGTGCAGCGTGCCGGTTACGTTGGGCGGCGGCAGCAGGATGCAGAAGGCGTCGGGGTTGGACTTGTCCAGTCCGGCGTCGAAGTGACCGCGCGATTCCCATTCCGGATACCAGCGGGCTTCGATGTCCGCGGGCTCAAAACTCTTGGCCAGTTCCATGGTGTGCTCTGGGGCTGAAGGCAAAGGGCGGATTATAGCGGATGGAGGCCGCCTGCCTTCCCGCCGGGGTGTTTGCGGTCAGGTAATCGCACGAACCCTCGCTCTGTGTCGCGCGCGATGAATTTTTCTCCGTCCGTACGAAGATCCCCGCCGTCCCCGGCGCGCGGGCGTTTCCCTGTGGGAGCGGCTTCAGCCGCGAATAGGCCGTGTGATGTGCACTACCGCCCTTTCGCGGCTGAAGCCGCTCCCACAGCGGAATATCCGTCCTTTCGAGGCTGAAACTCCCACACGAAGCCGTTCGTGCGATTGCCGCAAGCGTTTGCGGCGCTCAGGACTGATCCGGGGGGAGAACGTCGGTGTTCTTCTCGAGGTGGCGGGAGATGTGCGCGGACAGCTCCGGCAGCAGGGTGGCGCGCAGGTGGGCGAGGGCCTGTTCGCGGATGCTGGTGCCGATGCGGTCGAGTTCGCGTGCGACGATCTGCGGCAGTTCGGCGTGGAACCAGGCTTCGACGGCGCGCGACACCTCGGTGTCGAGGCTGATGAGCTGTTCCGCGAGTTCGCTGGCGGAGCGTTTCGGTTGCGGCGGACGGGGCGAACTCAGTTCGGCGGGCAGGTCTTCCGGGGCGACCACTTCGGTCAGGACGGGAATGTCCTCGTCGTCCAGTGAGACTACTTCCTCCGGGGCGGGCGGCTGCGGCTCCGGGACGCGGTGCCGCTTGAGCAGGGCGTCGGCCTTGCCGAGGAGGAGGTCGGCGGCCTTGAGGTCGTCGTCCGGTTCGAGGCGTGGTGGTAGGGGCCAGGTGCTCACAGTGCCTCCCTGCGGATCGCGTCGAAGGCCTGCAGGGGCAGGTCCTGTTGCTTGTAGTGCATCCAGCGTGCCCGTGCGGGGAGCTTCTGCGCTTCGCCCTGGCCGATGATCTCGATCACCATGCGGAAGCGTTCGTGGCCCGGCGGGATGTCGTCGGCGAGGTTGAAGAGGATCTCGCTGTGCGGCCATTCGTTCGGCGCTTCCGCATGGCCGATGACGACCGGCGTTTCGCCCGCGAGCGGCGAGCCGGCCATCACGTGCGGCACGAAGGACTGCTGCTCGAAGCTCCACAGCAGCTGGTCGAGTTGGCGGGCGGACGCCGCATCGCGGGTGCGCAACGCGACCTTGCGGCCGCTGCCGTAGGCCCGCGCGGCGAGTTCGCAGGCGAGCGCCAGCGGGTTCTCGGCGTTGTGGTAGAACTGCACCCGCGGTGCCATCGCGACCGTTCCCCGGTTCAGGCCGCTGCGCCCAGGCTGCGCGCGATCAGGAACTCGGCGAGCAGCGGCACGGGGCGGCCCGTTGCACCCTTGGCGTCGCCCGACAGCCAGGCGGTGCCGGCGATGTCGAGGTGCGCCCATTTGTACGCCTTGGTGAAGCGCGCGAGGAAGCAGGCCGCGGTGATGGTGCCGCCGTAGCGCCCGCCGATGTTGGCCATGTCGGCGAAATTGCTCTTCAGCAGCTCCTGGTATTCGTCCCACAGGGGCAGCTGCCACACGCGGTCGCCGGAAACGTTGCCGCAGTCAGTGAGTTCGCGCGCAAGGTCGTCGTCGTTGGCGAGCAGGCCGCTGGGAATCTTGCCCA
Source organism: Aromatoleum evansii (assembly GCF_045689615.1). Taxonomy (NCBI): domain Bacteria; kingdom Pseudomonadati; phylum Pseudomonadota; class Betaproteobacteria; order Rhodocyclales; family Rhodocyclaceae; genus Aromatoleum; species Aromatoleum evansii. Next base: position 3,490,692 of record NZ_CP141259.1, on the reverse strand, counting down.
AGGCGACGACGCAGGCGCCGGTCAGGGTGGCGATGTCGACGACGCAGGCAGGCTTGAAGCGCTCGGCATAGGTGAGCGCGTCACACAGGATGAGGCGGCCTTCGGCGTCGGTGTTGAGGATCTCGATGGTCTGGCCGCTCATCGAGGTGACGACGTCGCCGGGCTTGGTCGCGCCGCCGCCGGGCATGTTCTCGGTGGTCGGGACGATGCCGACGACGTTGATCGGCAGCGCCATGCGCGCTAGCGCCTTGAAGGTGCCCAGCACGCTCGCGGCGCCGCACATGTCGAACTTCATCTCGTCCATTTCGGCGCCGGGCTTGAGCGAGATGCCGCCGGTGTCGAAGGTGATGCCCTTGCCGACGAGCACGACGGGCTTGTCCTTGGCCTTGCCGCCCTTGTAGTGCAGGACGATGAACTTGGGCGGCTGGTGCGAGCCGCGTGCGACGGACAGCATGGAACCCATGCCGAGCTTTTCCATGTCCTCGCGTTCGAGCACCTCGACCTTGAGCTTGAACTGCTTGCCGAGCTCGACCGCGGTTTCGGCGAGGTGGGTCGGCGTGCAGAAGTTGCCCGGCAGGTTGCCGAGGTCCTTCGCCAGCGCCATGCCTTCGGCGATGGCCTGGCCGCGCTTGACCGCGGTTTCCAGGGCGGCGGAGACCTTGCTGCCGGTTGCGAGCACGACCTTGCGGGCGCCGCGCGGCTTGTCGTCCTTCTTTTTCGATTTTGTGGCTTCGTAACGGTAGCTGGCGTCAGCGAGCATGCGGGCGAGTTGCTGCAGCGCCCATTCGATGTCGCGTCCCGGAGGGGCGACGTCGGCGAGGCAGACCGCGGCGTCGTGGGCGGGCGAGGCGGCGAGGGTCTTGGCGACGGCGCCGACGGCGTCGCGCCAGGCGCGATCGGCGAGTTCGTCCTGCTTGCCGAGGCTGACGACGAGCACGCGCTCGGCGGCGCAGCCCGGTAGCTCATGCAGCGCGAGCAGCGCGCCGGCTTTTTCGTCGAGGTCGCCGCGGGCGATCAGGGCGGCGAGCTTGCCTTTGGCCGCCTTGTCGAGGGCAGCTGCTGCGTCGGTGAGCGTGCCGCCGGCAAACGCTCCGACGACCAGGCAGCCGGTCTTGAGCTTTTCCGGGGCTCCGGTCTTTATGGTAAATTCCATGCCCTGTTCCTTTATAAGACGCGTCGTTCGGATTGCCGCCGATTATGGCCCGTTCGCGGCAAACGCGTCAAAAACCCCGCACTCCAACGAGATCCAGGCTTTCGCGCGATGATTTTCAGCCGCGCCCTCCGGCGTGAATTCTCCCAGTCGGCAGCCGGTGTGTTCGTCGCCCTGTTTGCGATCGTCATCACCGTGGTGCTGGTGCGCCTGCTCGGCCAGGCGGCCGGCGGCCGCGTACCCCCGGACGCAGTGCTGGCGCTGATCGGTTTCGGCGCCCTGACCGAATTGCCCATCGTGCTGTCGCTGACCGTGTTCATTTCGGTGCTGATGCCGCTGTCGCGCTCTTACCGCGATTCGGAGATGGTCGTGTGGTTCGCCTCCGGCGTGCCGCTGACGGGCTTCATCCGACCGGTGCTGCGCTTCGCGCTGCCGATGGTCGTCGCGATCGCCGCGGCGACGCTGTTCCTGTCGCCGTGGGCGCATACGAAGAACGCGGAGTTCCAGGCACGGCTCGACTCGCGCGACGACGCGTCGCGCGTTGCGCCCGGGGTGTTCCGCGAGTCGGCTTCCACCCAGCGTGTGTTTTTCGTCGAGATGGGAGCGGGCGAGAACGGCAAGGTGCGCAACGTGTTCGTCAGCTCGGAGCAGAACGGGCGCCTGAGCGTCATCGTCTCGGCCGAGGGGTCCCTGCACACCGATGCGAACGGCGACCGCTTCGTCGTGCTCGAGAAGGGGCGGCGCTACGAGGGCGAGCCCGGGACGCCCCAGTATCGCGTGATGGAGTTCGAGCGTTACTCGGTCCTGATCGAGGAACGCAAGGTGGCGAGCCAGTCCTCGCGCACCCGCGTGATCCCGACGCTGGAGCTGCTGCAGTCGCCGACGGACCGTAACCTGGGTGAGCTGCTCGGGCGCATCGGGGTGCCCGTTGCCGCGCTGCTGCTGGCGCTGATGGCGATACCGCTGTCCTTCGTGAATCCGCGCGCCGGGCGGGCGAACAACCTGCTTTTCGCGATTCTGACGTATCTCGTGTATAGCAATGCGATCAGCATCTTCCAGTCCTGGGTCGGCCAGGGGCGGCTGCGTTTCGAACTCGCCGTGTGGTTGCCGCACGTCGTCGTGCTCGCGGTGCTCGCGCTGATGTTCTACCGGCGCCTGGCGGTGTCGCCGTTCTGGAGGGCGCGCGCATGATGAAGGTGCTGACGCGCTACCTCGCACGCGAGGTCGTGGGGGCGACCTTCACGGTGCTGCTCGCCTTCCTCGGCCTGTTCGCGTTCTTCGACTTCCTCAACGAACTCGATTCGGTCGGCAAGGGCGGGTACGAGCTGCATCATGCGCTGCTGTACGTGGCGATGATCCTGCCTGGCCGGGTGTATGAGCTGCTGCCGATCGCAGTCCTGATCGGGACCCTGTATTCGCTCACGACGCTCGCGCGGCATTCGGAGATCACCGTGATGCGCGCGTCGGGGATGTCGACGCTGAAGATGTTGCGCGTGCTCGCGGCGATCGGTTCGATCTTCGTCGTGGCGACCTTCGTCTTCGGCGAATACATCGCGCCGCCGGCCGAGCGGGCAGCGCAGCAGTGGCGCCTGACCGCGACCAATTCGACGGTTTCGAGTCAGTTGAAGTCGGGCCTGTGGGTGAAGGATGGCCCGCGTTTCGTTAACGTGCGGACCATGCAGCCCGACCGCAGCATGGAGAAGGTGCGGATCTTCGAATTCGACGAGCGTCACGTGCTGGTTTCGGTGACCGACGCGGCCACGGGGCGATACTCCGCCGACGAGAACAGCTGGCGCCTGAACGGCATCCGGCAGACGCGCTTCCTCGGCGATCGCACCGAGGTCGTGGACCTGCCGGAAATGGACTGGAAATCCGAGCTGACACCCGAGGTTTTGAGCGTGCTCATGGTGCTGCCGGAGCGGATGTCGGTGGCGACGCTGGTGGCTTACGTGAATCACTTGCGCGAGAACCAGCAGAACTCGGACCGCTACGAGATCGCGCTGTGGAAGAAGCTGATCTATCCGTTTGCCGTGCTGGTGATGATGGCGCTGGCGCTGCCTTTCGCGATGACCCACGACCGCATGGGCGGGGTGAGCGTGAAGGTCTTCCTCGGCGTGATGCTGGGGGTGGGCTTCCACCTTCTGAACGGGCTGTTCTCCAACCTCGGCGTGATCAACAGCTGGCCTCCGGTCCTCGCGGCGTCGACGCCGAGCCTGATGTTCCTGCTGGCAGCCGCCGGGCTGCTGTTCTGGGTCGAGCGGCGCTGAGGCCTGTCCCGGGGGGGCCGCTTGGTGGCGCCCTTCGACCTATGTTCGTGAGGGGCGGCGCCGAAGCGGCAAGCCGGTTCAACCGGCCGACATGTTGCCGAGCGCGTGGTGCGATGCGAGGCGCACGACGTATCCGATCTTGAAGAAGGCCGCGGAGATGGGCAGCACGAGGTGCCCCGTGATCTGCATCCCCATGCCGAATCGTTCCGCAAAGGGATAGGCGACGAGGGTGGCGGCGATCATGCCGATCACGGAAAGGACCATCGTTGCGCGTCCGAGCGCAAGGGTGTGGCGGGGGTTGAGACGGTCAGGGCGCATCGCTGTTCCTCCTGGGGCAAGAAATGGCGTGCGGCAGGCGGACGGGACCGGGTGCCGGCTTTAAGAGGAATATAAAATGACTCTTTAAAAAGAGTCAACAAATATGAATCTTTTGTCCCCGTTGCGTATAATGACTTTCATCGCCTGGCCCGATGGCCGCAGCAGGAACGCTCATGCATCTGACCCAGCACACCGATTACGCCCTGCGCGTGTTGATCTACCTCGCGGTGAACGCGGATCGTCTCGTCACGATCGCTGAGGTGTCCGAGCGCTTCGACATCTCGCGCAGCCACTTGATGAAGATCGCGAACCATCTCGTGCGGGACGGGTTCGTCGAAGGTTTGCGGGGCAAGGGCGGCGGCTTGCGGCTTGCCCGTACGCCCGAGGCCATCAATATCGGGGCGGTGGTGCGCAGCATGGAGCGCGGCATGGCGCTCGTCGAATGCTTCGGGAGCGGCAGCCAGTGCCTGCTGACGCCGGATTGCAGGCTGAAGGGGGTGCTGGGTCGTGCGCTGGAGGCCTTCATGCAGACCCTGGACGGGGTGTCGCTGGCGGAGCTGGTCGATGAGCCCCAGCGCGAGATCCTTCACATCCTGCGGCGTAGCGCCTGAGGGATGTGGAGCGTCGGAATATGTTCCCGGCTCTTCCCGAATATATCGTTTCCGGCGGGTCAGGCGGCCGGGGTGAGGGCGGGCGGTTGCGCCATGGGCTGTAGCGTGCGCAGTTGCCAGGCGCACAGCAGGCCCAGGGCGACGCACAGGGTGAGGGCGGCGGTGACGCCGGTCCATGCGGCGTATTCCCATGCGAGGCCGGAGAGGGTGCCGATGAGGCTGGCGCCGAGGTAGTAGCTGCACAGATAGAGCGCCGTTGCGAGGGCGCGCCGCTCGCCCGACCGGCGTGCGACCCAGCCGCTCGCCGTGGTGTGGGCGCCGAAGTACCCGAAGGTGAAGACGGCGACGCCGGCGATGATGGCCGCGAGGTGGTCGAAAAGGGTGATCGCGAGGCCCGTGCCGCAGAAGACGATCATGATCCACAGCAGGGCGCGGCGGCCGATGCGGTCGACCAGGCGCCCCGTCCATGCCGACGACAGCGTCCCGACCACGTACAGCAGGAAGACGGCGCCGATGGCGGTCTGACCCAGGGAGAAGGGCGCGGCGTGGAGGCGGAAACCGAGGTAGTTGTAGACACTGGTGAAGACGCCCATCATCAGGAAGGCGATCGCGAAGAGGCGCCGCAGCCCGGCGTCCGCAATCAGCGCGGTGATGTCGCCGAGCACCCGTGCAGGGAGGGCGGCCCGTGCGCGGAAGTGGTGGGACGGCGGCAGGCAGCGCCAGAAGACCAGGGTTGCGACGAGCCCGAGCACGCCGAGTGCTGCCGCGGCGATGCGCCATGAGCTCATGTCCGTGAGGCCGGCGACGAGGAAGCGCCCGCTCATGCCACCCAGGGCGTTGCCGGCGATGTAGAGGCCCATTGCGCGGCCCTGGGCGCTGGGCGCGATTTCCTCGCCGAGCCAGGCCATCGCCGAGGCCGGCAGGCCGGCGAGGGCCGCTCCCATCAGCATCCGCAGCACGAGGAGCTGGGTGAAATCCGCCGCGAAGGCGGTCGCAAATGCGATTACGGTCGCGAGTGCCAGAGATGCCTTCATCAGGCGCTGTCGGCCGTAGCGGTCGGACAGCACGCTGGCGGGCAGGAGCATCAGCGCCAAAGCGGCGGTGCCGAGCGATACGGACAGGCTGGCGCTTGCCGGTGCGACGCCGAAGTCGGCGGCGAGGCGCGGGAGGATGGGTTGCGTCGCATACAGCAACGCGAAGGTCGCGAACCCGCCGAGGAACATCGCGAGGTTGGCGCGGCGGAAGGCCGGGGAGCCGGCTTCGATCGGGGCGGGGGTGGCGGCGGGGGCTTGCATGGTGGTCGGGTGCGCTTTGCGGAGGCGATGAGGTTGCGTTGCACTGCTCCGGCGAATCCTAGGTTGCGATCAATGCATACGTCCAATATATTTTTAGGTGAAAGATCATCTATGGAATATATGAATGGAGCTGCGCCATCTTCGCTACTTCGTCGCGGTCGCCGAGGAGCTCAACTTCACGCGGGCGGCCGAACGGCTGCACATCGGCCAGCCGCCCTTGTCGATGCAGATCCGCGATCTAGAGGAGGAAATCGGCACGCCGCTGTTCGAGCGCAGCAAGCGTCGTGTCGCGCTGACCGAAGCGGGGCGGCGCTTTTTCGATCATGCGTGCGAGATCCTGGCGCGCTCGCAGGCTGCGACGGAAGACGCCCGTCGCGCAGGGAAGGGGGAGCTGGGCGAGTTGCGGGTCGGGTTCACGTCGTCGCTGCCATTCACGACCATGCTCTCGGACGTGCTGCATACGTATCGGCGCGACTTCCCGCAGGTGAGCCTGTCGCTGCGTGAAATGTTTACGGTGGCGCAGGTGGAGGCACTGCAGCGGGGGGAGATCGATGTGGGCTTCGTGCGCTACCGCGGCCTCGACGTGTCGGCGGGGATCGTCACGCGCGAGATCGGGCGCGACCCCCTGCGGCTCGTCGTCAATGCGGCGCATCCCCTGGCGCACCGTGCCGAGGTTTCGCTCGCCGAGTTTCGCGACGAGGGTTTCATCGCCTATCCGACAGACGTCGGGACCGGCTTGCCGGCGATCGTCGACGAGCTGTGCCGCAAGGCGGGCTTCGCCGCGCGCATCGTACAGCGAGCGCGCGAGGCGACGACGCAGATCGGGCTGGTCGCGTCCGGGCTCGGCGTCGCGGTGCTGCCGGCGCCGCTGGAGTGCGTGCGGCTACCGCGCGTGCGCTATCTCAGGATCGGCGACGAGGGCGCTTACCTTTCGCTGTCGGTCGCGCATGCGGACCGGCCACCCACGCCTGTGCTGGATACCTTTCTCGGCGTGATCGGGCGTATCGCGGCGCAGTCGGTCTGACGGCGCTGCGTCTTGTCGTCGAGCCTACGCGCTTGCCTTGGCCCAATCGGCGAACAGGCGTGCGAGGGCGGGCAGCCCTTCGCGGATCGCGGTCGGGCCCGGCGCGAGGATGATCGCGGACTTGATTTCGTGGATCTGCGCGTTGCGCACGGCGGGCACGTCCTGCCAGCCCGGTCGGGCGACGACCTTTTCGGGCCGGAAGCGTTTGCCGCACCAGGAGCCGATGACGATGTCCGGGGCGCGGCGCGCGGCTTCCAGCGGGTCGGCGAGGCAGCGGTCCTTGGCCGACGGGCGGCTGGCGAGCTCGGCGAAGATGTCTTCGCCGCCGGCGATCCCGATCAGCTCGGACACCCAGCGGATGCCGGAGATTGCCGGTTCGTCCCACTCCTCGAAATAGACGCGCGGACGCCGCGGAAGCCGTGCGGCGGCGGCACGTGTCGCGTCGATCAGCTGCTCCAGTTCGCCGACCAGCGCCCGCGCGCGGGGCTCGGCACCGACGAGGCGGCCGACTGTTTCGATCATCGCGAGGATGTCCTCGACGCTGCGCTGGTTGAAGACATGCACGGCGACGCCGGCCTTGACGAGATCGCGGGCGATGTCGGCCTGCAGGTCGCAGAAGCACAGCACGAGGTCCGGTTTGACGGCGAGGATGCGGTCGAGGTCGCCGGTGCTGAAGGCGAAGACCTTGGGCTTTTCCTTGCGGGCCTGCGGCGGGATGACCGTGTAGCCGGAAATGCCGACGATGCGGTCCTGTTCGCCCAGGGCGTAGAGGACTTCCACGGTTTCGGTGCTGAGGCAGACGATGCGTCGGGGTAGTCGGGGCATGTGTTTTCGATCCGGTGAGAAGGTCGGTATTCTGCCGCCAAAGGCGACGGATGCCTAAGCTGAGTGCGCGCGGGTTTGCCGGCGCGTGGGAATCCTGCTAAAACGCGGCGTCGGGTGACGGTTGACGAGGGGGTTCGGGCCAGGATTCCGTTGCGGTCAGCCGCGCATTTTCTTTTCCTGTTTGCCGCCATTGCTCCGCGCTTCCTGAGATCGTGCCCCACCTCGCTCCTGCCATCGTCTACGCCGACGACGCCATCGTCGTCGCGGACAAGCCGTCCGGTCTCCTGTCGCAGCCTGCGCGTGGCGAGGACCGGCAGGATTGCCTCGAGCTGCGCGTGCAGGCGCAGTACCCGGACGCGCTGCTGGTGCATCGGCTCGACATGGCGACATCGGGACTCATCCTGCTGGCGCGCGGCCCCGAGATGCTGCGACGGATGAATCATGCGTTCGCCCAGCGTACGGTCGGCAAGCGCTACGTCGCCGCGGTGCATGGATTGGTCGCGGGCGACCGGGGGGAAATCGACCTGCCGCTGGCAGCCGATCCGGACAACAATCCGCGCCAGCGGGTCGACCGTGTGGGCGGGCGGCGGGCGCTGACCCGGTATCGGGTCGTCGAGCGCCGTGGCGAGGGCGATGACGCGGTGTCGCGCGTCGAGCTGGAGCCGGTGACGGGACGTACCCACCAGCTGCGCGTGCACCTGATGTCGCTGGGGCATCCGATCCTGGGCGATGTGCTGTATGCACCTCCGCACAGCGCACAGCGCCATGCGCGCCTGCACCTGCATGCTGCGGCGATTGCCTTCATCCACCCGGAGCGGCGCGTCCCGCTCAGCTTCGAGAGCGCCGTGCCGTTCTGAGCGGCTGCGCCGGTTTGGCGGCGGTCAGCGCAGGCGCAGGATGCGGATCGCGCCGGCCACGACGACTCCGCCGATAATGCCGCCGATGATCCAGTCCGGCCAGGGACTGGCGGTGGCACTCACGAGCAGGCCCGCCGCGATCACGCCGGCGTTGGCGATGACGTCGTTGGCCGAGAAAATGTAGCTCGCGCGCATGTGGGCGCCGCGATGCCGGTGGCGGTGGATCAGGAGCAGGCAGCTGGCGTTGGCAAGCAGGGCGAGCGCGGCGATGCCGATCATCGCGATGCTCTCCGGTTCGGCGCGCGTGAGAATGTGCCGCGCGGTCTCGGTCAGGGCGCCGAGCGCGAGGATCAGCTGAAGGACCCCGGCCAGGCGCGCGGCGGTGAGCTTCATGCGGGTGGCGCGGCCGACGGCGTAGAGGGCGACGCCGTATACCGCTGCATCGGCGAACATGTCCATCGCGTCGGCGATCAGGCCGGCGGAGCGCGCGAACCATCCCGCTCCGATCTCGACGACGAACATCAATGCGTTGATCGCCAGCAGCAGCCACAGGACGCGGGCTTCCGCCGCGGGGTCTGCCTGGTCCGCGGAAAGCGTGGCTTCGGTCAGGGGCGTCGAGCCGGTGAGCGTCGCGCCGAAGCCGAGGGGTTCGAGTGCTAGCAGGATTGCAGCCGCTTCGCCTGCGTGGTCGACGGCCAGCCTCCGCGCCGGCAGGTCGAAGTGCAGTGCGCCCACCGGAAGTGGTGCGAGCCGCAAGCGGATCATCTGCTCCTCGGATGGGCAGTCCATGCCGGGGATGTGGAAGGTGGAGCGCAGTAGCGGGCCGTCGCCGGGTTGCGCCGCGCCGGCCTCGTTGTCGCATGGCGTTGGTGAGCTCTTGCAGCTGCACGCGGAGGAACACGGAGGGGCATCCACGGCCGGCAGTCCATCTGGATAATCATCAAATGCTAATTCTTGTCGAGCTGCGTGGCTAGCCCAGGCCATGCCAATCATCGGGTCGGAGTCCTCGCGGAGATGCGGCGTTGCGTCGGAAGCGCTGCGGTGGCGGTTGCATTGACGTCACTCACGTCTATCGATACGATATTTCAACAACTTTGGAAGTGTCGAAGAGATGGACGAAAAAGCCGCCCTTGCCGTATTCGAATGCCTCTCGTCGGGTGTCCGGCTCGGTGTATTCCGGCTGCTCGTGAAGGCGGAGCCGGTCGGCATCGTCGCCGGGGATATCGCCGCAGCGCTCGACGTCGCACCGAGCAGCCTGTCCTTCCATCTGCGCACGATGACGCAGGCCGGACTGCTGCGCGTGGAGCAGGAGGGGCGATTCCTGCGTTACCGGGCGAATCTCGCGCTGATGACCGAGGTCGTCGGCTTTCTCACTGAAAACTGCTGCAGCGGGGTGTCCGGCGGGTGCCGGGACGCGGATCTCCTATCCGGAGGGATTCCCGCTTGTGGCTCATCCAACCCTGTGCGGGAATCGAAAGCATGAATGTGTTGTTCCTATGTACCGGCAACTCGTGCCGGTCCATCCTCGCCGAGGCGACCTTCAATCATCTGGCGCCGCAAGGCTGGACGGCCGTGAGCGCCGGCAGCAAGCCCGCCGGTTACGTGCATCCGCGCTCGCTCGCCCTGCTGGCACGCGAGGGGATCGCCACCGAGGGCTACCACAGCAAGTCGTGGGATGCGCTGCCCGTGACGCCGGACATCGTCGTGACCGTCTGCGCAAGTGCCGCGGGCGAGACCTGCCCGGCCTACCTCGGCCCGGCGCTGCGCACGCACTGGGGCGTCGAGGATCCCGCGCACGCGACCGGCACCGACGCCGAGATCGACGCCGCCTTCATGACCGCATACCGCATCTTGCGCGCACGCATCGAAGCCTTCCTCGCGCTGCCGCTCGACGAACTGCAGGCCGACCGTGCCCGCCTCAAGGCCGGACTCGACCGCATTGGCACGCTGCTGCTCTGAATTCCCTTTTCGCCTCATTCGTCTTCCCAAGGAGCATCCGACATGAAATCGATCCAGATCTTCGATCCCGCGCTGTGCTGCAGCACCGGAGTGTGCGGCGTCGACGTCGACCAGCAGCTCGTCAGCTTCGCAGCCGATGTCGAGTGGGCGAAGCAGCAGGGCATCGCGCTCGAGCGCTTCAACCTCGCCCAGCAACCCTTGGCGTTCGCGCAGAATGCGGTCGTGAAGGGTTTCCTCGAGCGGTCGGGCGCCGAGTCGCTGCCGCTGATCCTGATCGACGGCGAGTTCGCGTTGGCGGGGCGTTATCCGACGCGCGACGAACTCGCCCGCTGGGCCGGGGTGCAGGCTGAGCCTGCCGGCAAGGCCGCCGGCGGGTGCTGCAGCGGCGGCCGCTGCTGCTGAGCGGAGCGCCTCCGACATGCGCTTCCTCGATCAGCCGCCGCGTTACCTCTTTTTCACCGGCAAGGGTGGGGTCGGCAAGACTTCGCTGGCCTGCGCCACTGCAATCCATCTCGCCGGACTCGGCCGCAAGGTGTTGCTGGTGAGCACCGATCCGGCCTCGAACGTGGCACAGGTGTTCGAGCAGGAGATCGGCAACCGGGTGACGCCGATCGAGGCGGTGTCGGGGCTTTCCGCGCTGGAAATCGACCCGCAGGCGGCGGCCCGATCCTATCGCGACCGCATCGTCGGTCCGGTGCGCGGGATCCTGCCGGATGAGGTCGTACGCGGCATCGAGGAGCAGCTTTCTGGCGCTTGCACCACCGAGATCGCGGCGTTCGACGAGTTCACCGGACTGCTGACCGATACGCAGCTCACGAGTGGCTTCGACCACGTCGTATTCGACACGGCGCCGACCGGCCATACGATCCGCTTGCTGCAGCTGCCGGCGGCATGGTCGGGATTTCTCGCGAACAACACCGAAGGGGCGTCCTGCCTCGGCCCGCTGGCCGGGCTGCAGAAGCAGCGCGAGCAGTATTCGTCCGCCGTTGCGGCGCTTGCGGATGCCACGCGCACGCGGCTCGTGCTCGTCGCACGTGCCCAGGTCTCGACGCTGCGCGAAGTGGCCCGTACGCATGCCGAGCTGGCGGCGATCGGGCTCAGTCGCCAGTTCCTCGTCATCAATGGCGTGCTTGCCGATGATGCCGCCGCGCGCGCGGACGGGCTGGCCGCGGCCGTGCTGCGTCGCGAACGGGACGCGCTCGCCGCGCTCCCCGAGCCGCTGCGCGGGCTGCCCACGGACTACGTGCCGCTGATGCCCTTCAATCTCGTCGGCTTGCGGGCGCTCCGCGCCTTGCTCGGCACGGGCGGTTTGCCGTCCTGCGACGTGTCGCGCGATGCGCGTGCGTCGGCCGCGCTCGCGTTGCCGAATCTCGCGGGCCTGGTCGACGGCATCGCTGCGGACGGCCACGGGCTCGTGATGCTGATGGGGAAGGGCGGGGTCGGCAAGACAACGCTCGCGGCCGCGATCGCGGTGGAGCTCGCGCGCCGGGGTTTCCCGGTGCATCTGAGCACCTCCGATCCGGCGGCGCACCTCGCGGAGACGCTAGAGGGCTCGCTCGGGAATCTCGCCGTGAGCCGCATCGACCCGCAGGTGGAGACGGAACGCTATCGCCAGCATGTACTGGAGACGAGCGGCAAGGACCTGGATGCGCACGGACGCGCGATGCTGGAAGAGGACCTGCGCTCGCCTTGCACCGAGGAAATCGCCGTTTTCCAGGCCTTCTCGCGCATCATCCGCGAAGCCGGGAAGAAGTTCGTCGTCATGGACACGGCGCCGACCGGACACACCTTGCTGCTGCTCGACGCGACCGGCGCGTATCACAAGGAAATCGCGCGCCACATGGACAAGAGCCGCGTCACGCACTTCACGACGCCGATGATGCAGCTGCAGGATCCGACGCAGACCAAGGTGCTCGTCGTGACGCTCGCCGAGACCACGCCGGTGCTCGAGGCCGCGAACCTGCAGGCGGATTTGCGCCGCGCGGGGATCGAGCCGTGGGCGTGGATCATCAACAACAGCCTCGCCGCCGCACGCACCGACGCGCCGGTGTTGCGTTGTCGCGCCGAGCAGGAGTGGCCGCAGATCGAGGCCGTGCGCGAACACCACGCCAAGCGGGTCACGCTGGTGCCGGTGCAGGCCGAGGAGCCGGTCGGCGTAGCGCGGCTGCATGCGCTGGCCGCAGGAAAGAACTGAAGGAAGACGTGAAACATGTCCGTTCAATGTGAAATTACCGCCAAGCATGCGGCGGCTGCCCCGATGAGCGTCTTCGAGCGCTATCTCACGGTGTGGGTGTTCCTGTGCATCGTCGCCGGAATCGCCTTCGGCCAGATGGCGCCTGCGCTGTTCCAGGCCATCGGTCGCATGGAGGTCGCGCAGGTGAACCTGCCGGTCGGCGTGCTGATCTGGGTGATGATCATCCCGATGCTGATGAAGGTCGATTTCGGTGCGCTGCACGAGATCCGCGGCCACGCGCGCGGCATCGGCGTGACGCTAATCGTGAACTGGCTCGTGAAACCGTTCTCGATGGCGCTGCTGGGATGGTTCTTCATCCGTCACCTGTTCGCGCCGTGGCTGCCGGCGGAGCAGATCGACAGCTACGTCGCGGGCCTGATCCTGCTCGCGGCGGCCCCGTGCACGGCGATGGTGTTCGTGTGGAGCCGGCTGACCAACGGCGACCCGATCTTCACGCTGTCGCAGGTCGCGCTCAACGACGCGATCATGGTGGTCGCGTTTGCCCCCATCGTCGGCGTGCTGCTGGGCATTTCGGCGATCACGGTGCCGTGGGACACGCTGTTCACGTCGGTGGTGCTCTACATCGTGATTCCGGTCGCGCTCGCGCAGGTTGCACGCAAGGCACTGCTCGCGCGCGGGCAGGCGGTGTTCGACGCCACGATGGAGCGCATCGGCCCGTGGTCGATCAGTGCGCTGCTGGTGACGCTGGTGCTGCTCTTCGCCTTCCAGGGCGAGGCCATCCTCGCGCAGCCGCTGGTGATCGCGCTGCTCGCGGTGCCCATCCTGATCCAGGTGTTCTTCAACTCGACGCTCGCCTACCTGCTGAACCGCATGGTAGGCGAGAAGCACAGTGTCGCCTGCCCCTCGGCACTGATCGGGGCGTCGAACTTCTTCGAGTTGGCGGTGGCGGCGGCGATCAGCCTGTTCGGCTTCGAGTCGGGCGCGGCGCTGGCGACCGTGGTCGGCGTGCTGATCGAGGTGCCGGTGATGCTGCTCGTGGTGCGCGTGGTCAATGCGAGCAAGGGGTGGTATGAGGCGGGGGTGGCGTCCCCGGCCGCGGCCGGCCGCCGCGGGGGCGGCTGATCGCGGGCAAGGCGCCTCGGGGCATCATTTCGCGCGGCATCCGGATGCCGCGCGCGACCATGCGCTGTACCCCTCTTGGCGTCAGAAGAAGCGATACGTGTAATCGAGGTACACGCGATGGTCGGTGTTGTCCTGCAGGACGCCATCCACTCGACCCGTCTTGTCGGACTTGTATTCAAGGTATCGGTATCGTAGGTTCAGGCCCTTGAGTAGCGGGATCTGGTAGCGCACATCGACTTCCAGTTCACTTTCGTCCGCCTTGCCCAGCGACGAAACGTGACTGTTCCTGGCTCCCGTGCCCTGCTTGTACTTGACCGTTGTCTTGAGTCCCTTGACGTAGTCTTTCCAATCGTAGCCCGCGCGGGCCATCCAGACCGTCTCGTCGTTGTTGGTCATGTCCGCCAGCACGCCGCCCGTGGGAAAGGGGTTCATGCCGTGGTCGCCGGTGAAATTGTCCTCGATCCACGCGCCATCGAACTTCGCTACCGCAGCCCCGAGCATGACGTTTCCGGCCGTCCACTCCGCATCCAGATAGACGCCGCGCCCGTCGTTGTCGCTGCGGGTCACGCCGGCACGCGAGCCGGGGACGTCCTCGTCGTCCAGTTCCGCCCCCTCGGCGGCCGTGACGAACAGCTTGCCCGCATCTCGCGAGGTATGCAGACCGGCACTCAGCTTCAGCTTGTCCTTGTCCGCCAGACTGAATGTATAAGCTCCCATGAGACCGACCTTGGTCAGGAAGTCCTTCGAATTCAGGTACTCGAGGTTGATTTCGTAGGGTCCCTTCGCATAGCGTGCGCCTGCGGCGGCGACGTAGTCGATGTCGCCCTCGTCGGAACGATCGGTCGCGAATTTCTCGAAATGCGCTTCGCCGCGCCGTGACCATTCGTCGAACATCGCGCCGTAGAGCGTGAGCCCCGGGATGAGCGTCAGCTGGCCGCTCGCACCGGAGTAGGTGTTGGGCACCGCACGGCTCGTCGAGCTGATCAGGAGCAGGCTGTCATAGAGTTGCCGGCCGATCTTGAGCTGGGCCTTGTCCTGGTACTTCAGTTTGACGAATGCTTGGGCGACCTTGCCGAAGGAGTCGTGCAGCTCTCCGTTGTTGTCGGCGGAGAGCACGTCCGTTGTGACAAAGCCGGTCGCATCGAGCTTGGTGACACTGTAGCCCGACACGCCGAATCCAACGATGTCGCCGAAGTACGGCGACTCGTAGTTGAGCTGCAAGCCGAGCCCGGTCTGGGTGCGATCCCTCGAGGATGTCTCGAACTCGCGGTCGAAATGCACGCCGCGCACTTTCAGTTCCAGCTTGTGCCCGTCCTCTTCGGCCGCCACGCAGATTGCCGGTGCAAACAGCCCGGCCACGAGCAGGGGTAGGACGCCCGCATTGATCTTCTTCATGCCTTCCTCCTTGGTTGGATTCGTCTTCTCGCCGTCGCCCCGGACTTCGGCCAGGGTCGTCATCAGCTCTTGCAGCCGCAGTGGATTTCTTCCGAGACTGTCGAGTGCAGGCGAAGTATGGGGACCGTACTTAATTGCGTGAAATGCAAAACTGCAATTGATTCATGCGTGATTAGCATCACTAGACCGGCGCGTGCCGACGGCAGCCTCCAGGCTTCCGACGACGCGCGCTTGGCTATTTCGGGACCGTTGCGCTTATGCGGCTTGGCCGGGTTCGCACAGAGGAACGTGAACGGCTCCCCGAAACAGTGGGCGGGCCGTCCGGATCAGGCCTGCGGACTGGATGAGCGGAATGCCGTCGGCCCCCTGCGCCGCGACGTCGAGGCGGATGTCCAGCGTTCCGGCAGGCTGCTCGATGCTCACGAGGTACGGGTCGTCAGACTTCGGCAGGGCGAGACCTTGCACCACGGAGCCGGGAATGATGCTCGCGGCCGCGAGGCACAGCGCGCCGGTCACGGCATAGGCCGAATGGCAGTTCCACGGGGTGAAATAGCGCGAGGCGATCACGCCTCGGCCCTGCGGCGACGCAACCAGCGCGATCTTCGGCAAGACCTTGTCGCGCACGTCGCCGAGTCCTGCCAGCAGCGCAACCTGCAGCCGGATGGACTCGAGTCGAATCTTCAGTTTCCGGTCGGCATCGAGTTCGCCCTTCGTCTCGTGGCCGGTCTTGCCCATCGCTTCGGCCGGGACGAAGATCAGCGGCGTCGAGAAGTCGATGCAGGACACGCCCACGCCATCGACGACATCGACCACACGCCCGGTCGGCAGCAGGCGTCCGGTCTTGGCACCGGCGGCATCACGGAAATTCAACTGGATCGGCGCGCCACTGCCGGGGACGCCGTCGATTCGTGCGAGTCCGTCGTAGCTCACCTTGCCGCCAGGAGTCTGGATTACGGCCTCGACGATCTTGCCGGTGTTCACGTTGAGGATGCGCAGGGTCGTGACGGGGTCGGTTGCGGAGACCAATCCGTTCTCGATTGCGAAGGGGCCGACGCCGGCGAGCATGTTGCCGCAGTTCGGTGTCGTGTCGACCGTGGCCGTTTCCACCGACACCTGGGCAAAGAGGTACTCGATGTCGATGTCGGCCCGGGACGCGGGGCTCACGATGACCACCTTGCTCGTGAGCGTGTCGCCGCCGCCGATGCCGTCGATCTGACGTGCATGGGGCGAACCCATCGCCGCGAGCAATACCCGATCGCGCTCGGCGGGATCGGCGGGAAGATCCGCGGCGTGGAAATACGGCCCCTTCGACGTGCCTCCACGCATCAGCGTGCAAGGGATGGTCAGCATCATGGTGGTGTTCCTCCGTCTGAACGATGGCGCGATTCTGGGCGCACGACGGAAAAACATGAAATGCAATAATCGCTACGATTTGTGCGATAACGGCATTATTAGGACCGCGCGGTTCCCTGGCCGGATGCCGCCTGTTCCCCGGCCACGAATCGCCGTACATGGGCGAATGCCTCGCGAAAGTAGGCCTCGTAGGTATCCTGATCGACGAAGCCCAGATGCGGGGTGCACAGGATTGCGGGGTGGTTCAGGTAAGGTGCCGCGCCATCCGGCTCGCCCTCGAAAACGTCGAGCGCTGCGGCGCCCGGTCGGCCACGGGCGAGCGCGTCGAGCAGGGCGCCCGGCGCGAGAAGTTCGGCACGGCTGGTGTTAACCAGTAAGGCATCCGGACGCATGCACGCAAGATCGTCGGCATCGATCATGTGGCGCGTGTCGGGGCAGAGCCGCAGATGCAGGGTCAGGACGTCGAGTTGCGCCAGGAACTCGCTGCGGTCGGCGATGAACTCGTATCCTGCACTCGCTGCCGCTTCCCGTGACTGCTCGCGCCCATGCACGACGATGCGCATCCCGAAGGCCCGTCCGATGGCCGCGACGCGAGCGCCGATCTTGCCGAGCGACCAGACGCCGAGCGTTCGACCGTGCACGGCTCGTCCGAGCTGTTCATCCTCGATGTGCTCGCGGCTCCGCTGCCACTGCCCCTGCGACAGCCGGGTCGCGTAGGGCAGCAAGCGCCGCGACGCAGCGAGGATCAACGCCCAGGTCAGCTCGGCCGGGGCGATCGGATTGCCGCCGCCGTCGCGGACTTCGACGCACCGCCGCTTGCAGGCCTCGAGATCGATGCAGCCGGAAAGCCGTCCGGTCTGGACGATCAGTTTCAGCCGCGGCAGGGCTTCGACGACACGAGCGGTGATCTGCGTGCGCTCGCGAATCAGCACCAGGCAGTCGGTATCCTGCAGCGCGGCGATCAGCGCGTCCTCGTCGGCGAGGCGTTCCGTGAGCGCCTGCAGGCTTACCGGGAGACCCGAGAGCTCCTTCGTCGCCGCGAGGCGCGGGACCAGGCCCTGATAGTCGTCGAGTACCGTCACTCTCATCATGTTGCTCCGGCGTCACTCGCTGCCGACGCCGACCGGATTGGGCGCGCGCTTCTCGATGGCCCATTTCAGCAGTGCGGCGGTACGAAAGATGCCGTGCGCGAACTTGCCGTAGGGCATCGTCAGGAACAGCGCCATCACCGCGCCGAGATGTGCGGCAAGGAGGAGTGCCATCGCCGCAGTGTCGCGTCCCGCGAGGAGCGCGAGGCCCGTGGCGCTGGTGAGCAGCAGCAGCGCGATGAAGCCGCGGTCCATCGGTTTTTGCGCCGCGTCCCCGTGTTGCGCATGGCGCCGCACGTTCAGCCACAGCAGGCCTGCCGGACCGATGAGCAAGCCGATCCCGCCCAGGGTGCCGAGCACGACGGGCAGACTCGTCAGCGCGTACGGTGCCGCCCAGCCGAAGACGTAGTGGTAGATCGTCGCCACACTCGTCGCCGCAAAGCACAGCATGAAGCCGTAGAAGGTCAGGTGGTGGAAGCGGCGGCGGGCGAGGGTGCTGGCGTCGTCCGCGTTCGGGCAGCCTTGCCCGTGGCCGCCGTCGAGGTACTTGAGCTTGAGCACGTCATGCGCCGTCTCCGCGATCGCCGCGGCATTGGGGTCTCCCGCCGAGATGCCGCGCCAGAATTTCGCCACGCCCAGCCCCAGCGCGACCGCGACGAACAGGAACACCGGCCCGAACATCGACACCAGCAGGTTGTGCGGGAAGATCGCGTAGAAATCGCCGGCGAGCGGGGCATGGAACAACGTGCCATTCTTCGCCAGTGCCATCATCAGGAAGAGCGCGAGGCCGGCCGCAAGCGCCAGCGCGACGGTCAAGCCATTGTTGCGGTAGAGCGTGCCGAGACTGCTCGGCCACGCGAAGTCCGAGTAGGTCTGGCCGCGTACCTTGGCCATCGCCTGCGGGATGTTGACCGCGAATTCGTGCGGCGGCGCGTACTGGCACGCGTGGAGGCATGCACCGCAGTTGTGGCAGAGATTCGCGAGGTAATGGATGTCGGCCTGAGCGAATTCGAGCCGGCGTGTCATCGCCGGGAAAACCGCACAAAAGCCTTCGCAGTAGCGGCAGGCGTTGCAGATCTTCATCACGCGTTCGACTTCGGCTTCCGCGGCGCTGGGCGCGATGACGCCCTCGGCGAGATCGCTCGCTTCGCGGAGCAGGGCTTCAAGCTGCTGCATGTTCGACTCCTTCCTTCCTGGTCGCCGCGGCGGCCGAGGCGCCCGCGATACGACCGAATACCGTGCCGATCGTCATGCCGACGCCGGCGGTGTAGCCCTGCCCGAGTACGTTTCCGGCCATCATTTCGCCGGCGACGAAGAGATTGCGGCTGGGCTCACCCTTGAAGTGGACGGCCGCCCGTTCATCGACCTTGAGGCCGAGGTAGGTGAAGGTGATGCCGGGCTTGAGTGCGTAGCCGTAGAAGGGAGCGGTATCGAGCGGCAAGGCCCAGTGGGTCTTGGCCGGCGTCACGCCTTCCGTATGGCAGTCGTCGAGCACCGTGTGGTCGAAGGTGCCGACGCGGCAGGCGGCGTTGTAGTCGCGCACCGTGCGCACGAAAGCCTGCTCGTCGAGACCGAGCTGGCGAGCGAGACCTTCGAGCGTGTCCGCCTTCGCACCGGGGAACACAGGGGGCATGAAGCGTCCGACGGCTTTCGAGTCGATGACCGAAAAGCCGACCTGGCCGGGCTGCTGGGCAACGAGCCGGCCCCAGATCGCGTAGCGCTTGGGCCAGAAATCCTCGCCTTCGTCGTAGAAGCGCTGCGCATGCTTGTTGACGACGATGCCGAGGGAGACGCAGTCGATGCGCGTGCAGATCCCGCCGTCGTAGAGCGGCGCACGCGCGTCGACCGCGACGCAGTGCGATTGCGAGGGATCGCCGATCGTGTCCGCGCCGGCCTCCATCATCGCTTTCAGCAGCACGCCACGATTGAAGCGCGTGCCGCGGATCGCGAAATTGTCCGCCGGCCACTCGCCGTCGGCGTTCTGACCCCAGGCTTCGCGCAGCCATTCGCGATTGGATTCGAAGCCGCCGGACGCGAGCACGCAGGCACGTGCCGCGATGCGCTCCTGCCCGATCCAGGCGGCACGGAACTGGCCATCGACCACTTCCAGGCGATCCACCGGCGCCTCGTAGCGGATCTGCACGCCGAGCGCTTCGGCGCTGCGGTAATAGGCGTTCACCAGCGCCTTTCCGCCCCCCATGAAAAAGGCATTGGTGCGCGAGAGATGCAGCGTGCCCGACAGCGAGGGCTGGAAATGCACGCCGTGTTTGCGCATCCAGTCACGGCAGCGCGAGGACTCGCGGATCGCCAGCCGCGCGAGTTGCTCGTTGGTGCGACCACCGGTCACCTTCTTGAGGTCCTGCCAGAACTCTTCCTCGGGATAGGCGTCGGTGAGGACGTCCTGCGGGGCGTCGTGCATGCACCGCAGGTTGCGCGTGTGGCTGGAGTTGCCGCCACGCCATTCGCGCGGTGCGGCCTCCAGCAGCAGCACGGAAGCGCCCGCCTCGCGGGCGGTCAGCGCTGCACACAAGGCCGCATTGCCACCGCCGATGACGAGCACGTCGGGGGTGCTCGAGGTATCTTGTTTCATGTCCTGAACTCCATTCGGGGCTGGTTCCTCGTCGTGCGCTCACCGCAACCTGCGGACTCCGCACGTCGACAGCTCCACTATCGTGTCTGGCGTACCGCTTGCCCTAAGCCGCTCCGATATCGCCTCATCTCGAATCGAGATGGCTGGTCGTGACGCCGCGCCAGCGCCCCTCGTCGATGAGCTGATTCACGACGCGGGTCACCATGCCGCGCGTCGCCAGCGCGGCCGGCGACAGCTCGTCGTCGGAGAGACTGCACAGGAGATTCCGCCGGGACGTCCCGTCGTCCGTGATCTCGCTCCAGCCCAGGCGCGACATTGCATCGGACTGGCGCGCGAGCGCTGCCCAGGGCTGCAGCGTTGCCGCCATGCCGCGCGCCACCATGTCCATCAGCACATAGAGCGAATCGACTTCGGCGATGACTGCGGGGCGCACGCCGAGCGCCGTGAACGCGGCGTCGATGACCCGGCGCAGACCGTGGCGCGGAGTCGGCAGCACAAGCGGGACGTCGACGATGTCCGCGAGGCGCGTCGGCAAGGCCGAGGGGCGTGCGTTGGCACCGCAGATGAAGAACAGACGCTCTTCCAGCAGGGGCTGCACACTGCAGCGGCTCGCAGGTCCGGTGTCGAAGAGGACGGCGAGATCGAGCTCGCGGCCGTTCAACATCTGGCCAAGGTGACCGGACATGCCCTCGACGAGGTGAATGCGGATGTCCGGATAGTGCTCGCGCATCGCCTCGATCAGAGGGAAGCCGAGCACCCCGGAGGTCGATGGCGCAAGGCCGATACTGACGATGCCCGACAGGCGCGATTGCTGCGCGGCCGTCGCCGCCTCCTTGGCATGGCGCAAGGCGAGCTGCGCATGGGCGAGGAAGGCGATGCCGGCATCGGTCGGCATCACCCCGGTCGCGGTACGCTGCAACAGCCGTGTCGCGAGTTCGCCTTCAAGGCGCTGAATCTGCAGGCTCACCGCGGATTGAGCGATCCCGAGATCGAGCGCAGCCTGGCTGATGCTGCCGAGCTCGATCGTGCGCACCAGATAGCGCAGCTGTCTGAGTTCCATGCTGTAGTCCTCCCTTGGCGACTTCTCTCCGCGACGCGTGTCACGCCGTGCTAGTTCGTGCTCAGCACTGCCACGGCTGCGAGTTCGTCGGATTCCTCACATCTGTCCGGCGTACGCTTGATGACCGGGGCCGACTCGCGGGCGAGAGACTCCCTCCCGCGGAACGGTTGTGACTTGCTTTCCGGCAATGACCTTGTCCGCGTCGCGTCGCTCATTGCACTGCCCCCGCTGCACGCTGCAGCACCTTGTCGACCATCACGCCGGCCTGCCCGAGGTAGTTCGCCGGGTCGCACAGGCGCGCGAGCGCGGCACGGTTGAGGTGGACATTGATCTCGGGGTGCTCGGCAAGGATGTCGAGCAGCGGCTGGTTCGTGCGGATCGCCTCGCGGCACAGGTCGTACACCAGATCGTGGGCGTATTCGCGGCCGATGTAGGGGCCAAGGCCCATCATGACCGCTTCGGACATCACGAGTCCGTTGGTGATGTCGATGTTCGCGCGCATCTTCCCTGCGTCGACCTCGAGCCCCTCGAGCACGAAGCGCGTCTGCTTCAATGCGCCGGCAAGCAGGCAGAAGGCCTCGGGCAGCGCGATCCATTCGATCTCCCACGGGCCGGTCGAGCGCTCGTGGTCGGCGATCATCGCGTCCATCAGCGCCGCGGCGTGCTGGCGCACGACCGACACGGCGGCGTGGATGTAGCAGCTCGAGATCGGGTTGCGCTTCTGCGGCATCGTGCTGCTCGAACCGCGGCCCGGGTGGAAGGGTTCGAACACCTCGGCCACCTCGTGCTGCATCATCAGCTTGACGTCCATCGCGATCTTGCCGAGCGAGCCGCCGACCAGGCCCAGGAAGGCGCCGACCTCGGCGATCGTGTCGCGCACCGTGTGCCAGGCGATGTCCGGCTGGGCGAGACCGAGTTCCTCCATCAGGCCGGCCTGGGTCTCCATCGCGCCCCGCTCGATCGACGCGAGCGTGCCGCAGGCGCCGCCGAATTCGCCCATCAGCACGCGCGGCTTGAGCTGCGTGAGGCGCTCGCGGTGGCGCTCGATGCCTGCCAGGATCGCGGCAGTCTTGAAGCCGAAGGTCACCGGAATGGCCTGCTGCAGGTTGCTGCGGCCGATCACCGGCGTGTCGCGATGGCGGCGCGAGATTTCCACGAGGGCCGCTGAAATCGCTTGCAGGTCGGCGTCGACGAGATCGAGCGCCTCGCGGATCTGCAGCACGGTCGCCGTATCGGTGATGTCCTGCGTCGTGGCGCCCCAGTGGCAGTACTCGCCAAGCTTGTCGCGGCACAGCGCGTTGAGTTGCGAGACGACGCCGAGTACCGGGTAGCCGATGCGCTCGGTCGCCGCGCGCAGCTTGTCCATGTCGATCTTGTCGATGTCGCAGTTCTTGACGATCTCGTCGGCGGCTTCCTGCGGAATGATGCCGAGCCGCCCCTGCACGACGGCGAGTGCGCGCTCGATCTCCACGTATTTGGCGGTGCGGTTGCGGTCGGACCAGACCTGACGCATTGCGTCGGTGCTGAAGATGTTGCCGAAGATGCTTGAATCGATGATGGTCGCGCCCATGGCACGTTCTCCTGAATGCTTGAAAGGTGGGAATGCTGGATTGGGGGCGTCCGGCTAGCCGTGGCTGGAGCGGCTGCGCGCCACGATCGCCTGCGCCCTGAGCACCACCGGACGATCGATCATGCGGCCGTCGAGCTGCACGGCGCCCTCGGAGTTCTGCGCCGCAGCGAGCACGCGCTCGGCCCACGCCAGCTCCTCGGCGGTCGGGCGGCAGGCTTCGTGGATGAGGGCAACCTGCCTGGGGTGAATGCACAGCTTCGCGCCGAAACCGAAGGCGCGCGCGGACGCGAAATCCGCACGGATGCGGATCTCGTCGTCGATGGCGGGCGTCACGCCGGCGACCGGGGAGGCGAGCTCGGCGCAGCGCGATGCGATCGCGATCCGGGCCGCCGCGTAGGCGAGGCCGGCCTCGTCGCCCGACAGATCGAGGTCGACCGCATAATCCAGCGTGCCGAACGCGAGCCGCAGCACGCCCTCGCTCGCCGCGATGTCGTCCACGTTGCGCACGCCGCGCGCCGTCTCGATCAGCGGCAACACCGCGACCGTCGGCGACGTGGCGTCGACGACCTGACGGACCTGCTCGCGCCATTCGGTCTTCGGCAGGATGACCTGACGGATCCCGATGGCCTTGAGTAGCGTGAGATCGTCCGCGAAGCAGGGCGACTGGGCGTCGTTGATGCGCACGACGATGCGTGAGGCATCGTCCGCGTGGCCGGGAAACCAGTCCGCGATCGCATCCCGTGCGAGGGATTTCTCGGCGGCGGCGACGGCATCCTCCAGGTCGAGGACGATTGCCCCGGCTCCGGCAGCCAGCGCCTTGTCGAAACGCTCGGGCCGGTTGCCCGGCACGAAGAGGTAGGTGATCGGCATCTGCATGGCTCGAACTCCCGCCGCTCAGATCACGCCGTCGCGGCGCAGCGCCGCGATGCGTTCGGCTTCGTACCCGAGTCCCGCGAGGATCGCCGCGCTGTGCTCGCCGAGCGCGGGCACGGGGTCCATGCGCGGCTCGCCCTCTTCCCATGACCCGGGGGGGAGCAAGGCCGGCACGACACCGGCGGCGGTGCCGACCTCACGCCAGCGCCCGCGCGCCTTGAGCTGCGGGTGGTCCCACACCGCGTGCATGTCGTTTACGTGGGCGTTGGCGATCTGGGCCTCTTCCAGGCGCGCGATGACCTGCTCGGCGGTCAGTGCGCTAAAAGCGTCGAGGATGATCGCGCGCAGCTCGTCGCGCGCGGCGCTGCGCCGCGAGTTGGAGGAGAACCGCTCCTCGCGTGCGAGCCCGGGCTGCAACAGCACCTTCTCGCAGAAGGCTCCCCATTCGCGTTCGTTCTGCAGACCGAGCATGACGACCTTGCCGTCGCCGGCCGGAAACGGCCCGTAGGGATAGATCGTCGCGTGCGAGGCGCCGGTGCGGCGCGGCGGCGAGGCGCCGTCGAACGCGTAGTAGAGCGGATAGTTCATCCACTCGACGAGGCTCTCCAGCATCGAGATGTCGAGGTGCTGACCGCGGCCGGTCTTCTGCCGCTGCAGCAACGCCGCGAGGATGTTGCTGTAGGCGTACATGCCGGCCGAGATGTCGGCGATCGACGGCCCCGCCTTGGACGGTTCGGCCTCCGTGCCGGTCACCGACAGGAAACCCGACTCGCTCTGGATCAGCAGGTCGTAGGCCTTCTTGTCGCGATAGGGGCCGTCACTGCCGTAACCCGAGATGTCGCAAACGATGATCTCCGGCTTGAGCGCAGACAGCTCGCGGTACGACAAGCCCAGGCGCGCGGCGGCACCGGGCGCGAGGTTCTGCACGACGATGTCGGCCTCCTCGACGATCAGGCGCTTGAGGATCGCCTGCGCCTCGGGATGCTTGACGTCCAGCGTCAGGCTTTCCTTCGAGCGGTTGGTCCACACGAAGTGCGACGCCAGCCCGCGCACGCGCTCGTCGTAGCCGCGGGCGAAGTCGCCGACGCCGGGGCGCTCGACCTTGATCACCCGCGCGCCGAGATCGGCGAGCTGACGTGTCGCGAACGGCGCGGCGATCGCGTGTTCGAGCGTGATGACGGTAATGCCTTCCAGGGGTCTCATCGCGCGCTCCTCACTTGATCACCGCGGTGGCTTCCATCGCCAGCCAGCCTTCGTGGTCCTTCGCCCACAGGCGAATCGTCTTGCCGTCCGCCTGCGGCTCGCCGCAGACGAAGAAGTGGTTGATGTCGAACACCGGGCGGATCGCGCGGAACTCGTACCGGACGACCTCGGCGTCGGGCATCTGGTGGCGCAGCAGGTCCAGCAGCAGCGTGGCGATCATCGGGCCATGGACGATAAGACCCGGATAGCCCTCGACCTCGGTCACGTACTTGCGGTCGTAATGGATGCGATGCCCGTTGAAGGTCAGCGCCGAGTAGCGGAACAGCAGCACGTCGTCCGGCACCCACTTCTTCTCCCAGGTCGAGCTCGCGGGGGCGGCCTTCGGCGGCGGGGCAACATCGTCCGGCTTCGGCGCCTCGCGATAGACGATGTCGTGGAATTCGGTCAGGGCGACGTCCGATTCCCCCTCGCGGCGGATCTCGTGGCGCACCTTCACGAACACCAGCGGACCGGTGCGGCCGGTCTTCTCGGTGACGTCGTGGATCGTCGAGGTGCGCGTCATCGCATCGCCGATGCGCAGCGGCTTGTGGAACTCGAACTGGCTGCCGGCCCACATGCGACGCGGCAGCGGCACGGGCGGCAGGAAGCCGCCGCGCTTGGCGTGCCCGTCGGGGCCGATTTCCGATTGCTTGTGCAGCGGCAGGAAGTACAGCCAGTGCCACAGCGCGGGCAGGGCGGTGCCGGCTTGTGGACGCGCCGGCTCGCGGTCGAAGGTCGCAGACAGCGCGGCATACGGGGTCGCCGTCGCGATGTCGGAGACTTCCTCCGCGCGGCCGATCCATTCTTTGAGGTTCATGTCGGGTTCTCCGTGGGGTATGACGAGGCTCAGTCGCTGGCCCGGCGCCCGGGCGGGGGGCGCCGGGACGCGCGTCACATCATTCCGAGGGTCTTGGGCAGCCACAGCGTGAGCGGCGGCCAGTAGGTGACGATCGCGAGGAACACCAGCATCGTCAGCAGCCAGGGGCCGACGGCCTTGCTCATGTCCGTCAGGCCGAGCTTGCTGATGCCGCTCGCGACGTAGAGGTTCAGGCCGACCGGGGGCGTGATCATCCCGATCTCCATGTTCACCGTGATCATGATTCCGAAATGCACCGGATCGATGCCGAGGCTCATCGCGATGGGGAACAGGATCGGCGCGAAAATCAGGATGATCGACGCCGGTTCCATGAAGTTGCCCGCGATCAGCAGGATGATGTTCGCCATCAGCAGGAAGCCGATCACTCCCAGCCCGCTCGCGACGATCCATTCGGACATCGCCTGCGGGATCTGCTCGTTGGTGAGCAGGAAGGAGAACATCACGGCGTTGGTGATGATGTAGAGCAGCATCGCCGAGAGGTTCGCCGACGAGATCAACACCTGCTTGAGATCGGACAGGCGCAGATCCTTATAGACGAAGGTGGCGATCACGAACGCATAGACCGCACTCATCGCCGCTGCCTCGGTCGCGGTGAAGATGCCGGTGTAGATCCCGCCCATGACGACGATGATCAGCAGCAAACCCCAGATCGACTCGCGGAAAGCCTTGGCGCGCTGGGCCCAGGTGGCTCGTGCGGCGCGCGGATAGTTGTTCTTGCGCGCAATCCACCAGGTCGTGAGCATCAGCATCGCGGCAAGCACAAGGCCCGGGATGACCCCCGCCATGAACAGTGCGCCGATCGAACTGTTGGTCGACACGGCGTACATCACCATCGCGATCGACGGAGGAATCAGGATGCCCAAGCCGCCGGCGGAGGCAACCACACCCGCGCCGAATTTGTTCGGGTAGCCCGCCTTGACCATCGCCGGCAGCAGGATCGAACCGATTGCCACGACCGTCGCCGGACTCGAACCCGACACTGCGGCGAACAGCGAACACGCGACCACTGCGCTCAACCCGAGACCACCGGGAAGATGCCCGACCATCGAGGTCGCAAACGCGATCATCCGTTTCGCTACGCCGCCATGCGTCAGGAAGTTGCCCGCAAGGATGAAGAACGGCACCGCCATGATTTCGAACTTCTCGATGCCGGTGAAGAGCTTGAGGGCGACACTCTCGATCGGCACCTGGGTCATGAAGAACAGGAAGCTCAGGACCGTCAGGCCGAGCGAGATCGAGATCGGCATGCCGCTGATCATCAGGACCAGCAGCAGCACGAAGATGACAGCGGCGCTCATCGCACACCCCCGGTTTTGTCATGGATTTTCTTGCCGAGGTCGCGCGGATACACGTCGCTCGGATCGGGCATGTCGAGCCCGACGTCGACCTCCTCGTCCATGCCTTCGACATGGCCGTGGTCGTGATGCGGCAGCTCGCCGGTGCGGATGAAGGACCGGCATACCTGCAGGAAGCGGAAACACATCAGGGCACTGCCGAGCGGGATCGCGGAATAGACGACCCAGGTCGGCCACTCGAGGTCGACCGTCGTCGGCCCCTCCAGCGCTTCGCCCGTATCGAGGCCGAGCGTGCTGAAGATCGCGTAGTGGGCACCGTTCTCCCACACGAAATGGCCGCCTAGCGTCGCGATGATGCCGGTGAAGAACGCGCCTGCGAGCAGGCCGAAGATGACGAACTTGGCGCGCGTGCGATCGGGCAGGCGGTTGATCAGCACATCGACGCCGACGTGGATGCCGGTGCGCACGCCGTAGGCGGCGCCGAACTTGGCCATCCACACAAACATGATGATCGTGAGTTCCTGTGCCCAGCTCATGTTGATCGAGATGAGCCAGTCCTGCACGACGGGAATCGGGAGTCCGGCGCCGTAGCGATGGACCACTGCGGCGAAGGTAATGACCGTCGCGCCGCCAATCAGGAGCGTGACGAGCCATTCCTCCAGAGCATCGAGGAATTTCATGGGGGTCTCCTTGCGGAGTTAGGGGGAGCGGCAGACGGACGATCGCGTCCGGCCTGCCGTGGGGGGATGCTTAGTTCTGTGCGACCGTCGCGGTTTCCTTGCGGATCGCGTCGATCAACTCACGCCCGACACGGGGGGCCATCTCTTCCTGAACGGGCATCATGGCCTTCATCCATGCGTCCTTCTCCTGCGGGGAGGGCGTATGGACTTCCGTCTTGCCGGAGGCCTTGATCGCGGCCAGAGACTTCGCATCGTCCTCGACGGCGACCTTGCGATTGAACTCCGTCGCATCCTTGACTGCAGCTTCGAGTTCCGTGCGGATATCCGCAGGCAGCTTGTCCCAGAAGGGTTTGTTGGCGACGACCACGTAACCGCTGTAAGTATGATTGGTCAGCGTCAGGTGCTTCTGCACCTCGTACTGCTTCTGCGTGTAGAGATTGGAGAGGTTGCCGTCGGCGCCGTCGACCACTCCCGTCTGCAGCGCCTGGTAGACCTCGGAGAACGCCATCGTCTGCGGCAACGCGCCGATCGACTTCATGATCGACTGATTCACCTTCGACGAGTTGATGCGGATCTTCTGCCCCTTGGCCTGGTCAGGCGTGCGGATCGGCTTGTTCGAGCTCAGGACGCGGAACCCGGCATCCCAGTACGAAAGCCCGACGAAGCCGCGCGGTTCGAGCTTCTTCAGCAGTGACGCCCCGATCGGCCCCTGGGTGATACGGTGCAGCGCGGCGTCATTCGGGAAGATGTACGGGAGATCGAAGACCTCGAACTCCTTCACGCCCGCAGGCCCGAACTTGCCCGCAACCGGCGCCAACATATGCACAGACCCCATCTGCAGCGCTTCGAGCTCCTCCTTGTCCTTGTACAAGGTGCTGTTCGCGTAGATCTCGACCTTCACGCGGCCCTTCGTGCGCTCCTCGGCCACCTTCTTGAAGTGCTCGGCTGCGCGCCCCTTGGGCGTGTCGGCGGCTGCGACGTGTGCGAACTTGATGACGATCGGGCTCTGCGCGAACGCCCCGCCGGAAAAGGCGATACCGACTGCAGCGGTCAATGCAATGATGGTTCTCATGTTTGGTCTCCTTGGTGTGAGCGTGAAACTGTTTTGATTACGGTGATGAATCAGGTCGCCGTCCGCACGTACACCTCGCCACTGAGCAGTGGTCGGGCCGACGTCACGATCGAGGCCGAGTCGATGACCGGCACGTCGTGGATGGCATGCGGTGCGATGTGCAGGTCACAGGCCATCTGGCCGCTCGGGTGTTCGATGACGATGCGGTACGGGGTGTTTTCGTCGATCTCTGCGAGTTCCTCGGCGACGGTGTCCGGCGTGTGACATGCAGCGGCCAGTGCCAATGCGCCCGTGGCCGCGTGCACCGGATGGCAGCTCGAGGGAACGAAATAGCGCGACGTAATGCTTCCACCGTTGCGCGGCGCCGCGATCATCGCGATTTTCGGTACCCCGCGATCCGGTGAGACCTCCAGCCTCATGAGGGCCGCGGCGGCAACGCGAATCGACTCCAGGCGCCGAAGAAACTCGGTGTCGCCGTCGAGCTCTTCCTTCGACTCGTGCCCTGTCTTGCCGAGAGAGATCGCCTTCACGAAAACGATCGGAATCGCGAAATCCATGCAGGTCACGGAAAGCCCATCGATCAGATCCTGGGCATTTCCGGTCGGGAGCAGGCGGCCGGTCCGCGTCCCCGCCGGATCGAGAAATTTGAGGGTCACGGGCGCGCTGGTGCCCGGCACGCCGTCGAGATGAAAACTCCCCTCGTAGGTCACTTTTCCACCCGGCGTCTGCACGATCGCCTCGACTTGCTTGCCGCTATTGATATTCAGGATGCGAACGCGCGTGACCGGGCTGGACGCCTTGAGCAGACCGCGTTCGAGTGCAAACGGCCCCACCGCAGCGAGCATGTTGCCGCTGTTGGGCAGCACATCCACCAGATCCCGGGCCACCGAGACTTGTGCGAAGAGATACTCCACATCGACATCGGGCCGGCGCGACGGCGCCACGATCACGACCTTGCTGCTGAGATCGTTCCCGCCGCCCATGCCATCGATCTGTCGAAGATCAGGGGACCCCATCGCTGCGAGCAGAAGGCGATCGCGGGCGGTCGTGTCGTCGGGCAGGCTCTCCGCCAGGAAGAACAACCCCTTCGACGATCCGCCTCGCATCAGCACACACGGAATGTGATCCACTTGCCTGTCTCCTTGTTGCACGTTCTGCTGTTTTGTGAGGCAATGTTAGTCACGCTGTAGTGATTACTGAAATGCAACGGATGTCGGTTTTATTGCGATTTGAGCATAGCCGAATCCCGCCGCCCTGCCTTGAGTGCGAGGACATGAGATGAAGATCGATTTCGACGGCATCCAGGCGTTCGTGGTGATTGCCGAACTGGGCGGATTCAGCAAGGCCGCGGAGCACCTCCATGTCACGCAGACGGCGCTGACACGCCGCGTGCAGAAACTCGAGAGCTACCTCGGATTGCGGCTCCTCGACCGCACGACGCGCTACGTCGAGCTCACGGCCGTCGGGCGCGAGTTTCTTCCCCAGGCCAAGGCCATCGTGGGGGAGATGACGCTTGCGGTGGGCCGACTGAAGGACATGTCGAAGAATGCCCGCGGGAGCTTCACCCTCGCCTGCGTGCCGACGATGGCCTCACACGTCCTGCCTGCGGCAATCCGGCGTTACCGGGAATCCCATCCCGGCAACCGGGTGCGTCTGATCGACACGACCGCCTTCGAAGTCCGCGACGCGGTACTCCACGGCCAAGCCGAACTCGGAATCGGAATTCCCACGGAGCGCCATCCGGAGCTTATTGAAACGCCGCTCCTGGAAGACCCGCTGATGTTCTTCTGCCGCGAGGAACATCCCCTCAGTCATCGAGAGGCCGTTACCTGGTCAGATATGCGCGAAACCGAGCTGGTCGTCGTCAGCAGCATGACTGCCACACGGGTCTTCATGGACTACCAACTGGCGAAGCGCGGAATCAGCCTCAGCGGGGCCTACGAAGTTCAGCACCACGCCACCGCCATCAGCCTCGTCGCCGCGGGTGTCGGGACGGCCATTCTTCCTGCATCGACGCTCGAGGAGGGGGCCCGGCCGGGCGTGTGCCGGATTCCGCTGGTCAGCCCGGTCGTCAAAAGAAGGATCACGCTGCTTCGTCGCAAGAACAGCACCCTGTCGCCTGCGGCAAACGCATTCTTCGAATTGCTGAAGAGCAGCGCCCAGTGAGGGGCTGCAGTACGGTGGTCGCGGCTAGCGAGTGCCCGGTCGCGCGCCGGCCGAATGACCGTGCCGGCGGTCCTTCCGCTGGCCTCATCCGTAACGCGACCCCGTGCGCGGCCCGGGCGGCGTGCCGCGCGAGTAGCCGCGAGCCTCGTCGCGCTGGTCCGGCGGAATGGCGAGGTGATCCGTCGCCAGCCCCTTCTCGCGCAGGCGTTGTGCGATGAAGTCGAGGTCTTCGGGTGTGACGCCGCGGATGGCCCGGTCGTGCCTCGCCTTCGTGATCGCCTTGTGGGTCCGCGCGTCGGCGGGTGTCAGCGGCGCAGCCTCCGCGTCGCGCGCGACCGCGAGGGCCAGCAGTCGGGCGAGCGGTAGCCACGGGTTCGGGGTGTCGGCCGCTGCGAGGTCACGCACGAAGGCGGGGAGCCAGCGCGTCACGTAGTCGTGGAGAAAGTGCGCCGGATTCACGGGCAGCGGCGTATCGGACCCCCTCGCCTCGGCGCTGCACAGGTAGAGCAGGGCGACGAATTCGAGCTGTACCGAGAGGTGGTCGGAGAGGTCGTGGAAGTTCGTGCCGCGTTCGACACCGCAGCGGCGGTAGGCCTCTTCCATCGCCGCGACGGTGCCGCCGTTGATCGCGCCGTCGAGGTAGGTGCCGGTGGTGATCTGGATCGTGCGCGGCGGACTCACGAACAGGGCGCTGTAGCGCTGCAGCAGCGCTGCATGGTCGGGGATTGCGGCGATCGCAGTGCGGTAGTCGGCGAGCGCGTCGGCGCCGCCGTAGCCGAGGAGGTCATCCAGTTCGGCGAGGTCGTCGGCGAGTGCGTCGCGCATCGCGGCGAAGTGTTCCGGCTGCAGCGGCGTCAGGAAGGCGCGCGCGAGGCACAGGTAGAACTCGCCGCGGGCGGTCAGGGATTCGATGTGGCGGGTGTCCATCATGGGGCGTTCCGGAAGTTGTGTAGGTGGGGGATGGGTTCGGCTAAGTCTGGTAACCCCATCCCCACCCCAGCCCTCCCCTTGAAGGGGAGGGAGCGACTGCGCTGACTCAGGCTGCCATCATGTAACTGTCGCCGGGTTAATAGCTGGTGGCCGGAGGAAGCGCTCAGTCCTGTGGCGCGGCGTCGAGCTTGAGCATCTTCTCGCCCAGCGCCCAGCCGAAGAAGGCGATGGAGAACGCCAGCAGGGTCAGCATCCACTCCGTCGTCGAGGGCGTGTAGGCGATCAGGTCCGGCACCCAGCTGCCCTTGAACAGCGGCAGGAGCTGCCCGCCGATGACGAAGTCGTAGCGGTCGATGAAGAAGCCGCCGATCACCATCACCGCTGCGACCGCCAGCGCCTTGCGCTGCAGCAGCAGGAAGAAGGCGCCGATCAGCAGGGCGGCTTCGACCCAGTACCACGGCGAGGCGACGACCGCGTCCCACACCTGCAGGCCGTCGGCGTTGCTCCACAGGCCGATCACGGTGCGGTAGCCGATCACGAGGATGGTGAGCCCGAGCAAGGCGGCGAAGGCCATCGGCAGCGAGCCCTGCATCAGCTTGCGCACCGGCTCCGGCATGTTGTCGGGGCCTCCGTAGCTGAGGCAGGTCACCAGCACGGCAAAGGCACCGCCGGTGCACGCGGCGGTGAGGATGAAGTACAGCGGCACGAGGTTGCCGTACCACATCGGCCGCATCGCCATCGCCCCGAAGGCCATGCCCAGCATGCCGCCGGCGAGCAGTTCGGTGACGAGGGCCGCCAGCCCGATCTGCTTGCTGCCGCTGCTGTTCCAGTCGCCGCCGTGGATGCGCATGAACTTGAGGATGCCCAGCACGAGGAAGACCGCGTAGAAGATCCCCATCCAGTTCAGCGGCGACACCAGTTGCGCGTTGAGCGGGATCGCCCACAGCATTCGGAAGGGGTGTCCCAGCTCCATCGCGAGCGAGGCGAAGCCGGCCACGAGCGTGACCAGCGACAGCCACACGCATCGCTTCGCGATCGGGTACCAGGCCTTGTTGCCGAAGGTCATTGCGACCGAAGCGACCAGCGTGAGGCCGGTCGAGGTCAGCGCGAAGAACACGTAGTTGACGACCGGCAGGCCCCACGACACGCCGTCGCTACCTGTATTGAAGGCACTGTGACCGCCCGAGACGAGGTTCGTGAAGGCGATCGCGAGGCTGATCACGAGGCCTGCGAGCCCTGCCATCATCACCGCGGTCACCGCCCCGCTGCCATGTGTTTGTGTTGCCATGGTTGTTTCCTCCTCAAGCCTTCTTGTTCGCTCGGGTGCCCGGGACCGCCGCAGCGGCCGCACCGCCGCCGGTCAGGTAGTACACCTGCGGCTTGTTGCCGGTGTGGTCGAGCAGGCGGGTGCCCTGCTTGTCTGAAATCAGTCGGCTGACCTGCGAGTTCGGGTTGTCGAGATCGCCGAAGTAGCGGGCCTTGGGCGCGCAGGTGCGCACGCAGGCGGGGACGTATTCGACGAGCTCGGGATTCGCCTCGTCCAGGTCCGGCGTGCCCTTCGGGGCCTTGCTGATCTTGTGGTAGCAGAAGTTGCACTTCGACACGACGCCGTTGGGCTGGATGCCCACGCCATGCTTCGGGTCCTGTTGCGGGCCCTTGTACGGCGGGTTCCACGACAGATCGCCATCGCCCTTGAACACCTGCTTGATGTTCGGCTCGATCAACGCCTTCTCGTCGGTGTAGAAGCGCACGCCGTACGGGCAGGCGATCATGCAGTACTTGCAGCCGATGCACTTGTCCCAGTCGATGAGCACGACGCCGTCCTCGGTCTTGTAGGTGGCCTTGGTCGGGCACACGTGCATGCACGATGGTTCCTCGCAGTGCATGCAGGGCCGCGGGAACCACTTCAGTTGCGGCGTCGGCTGCCTGCCTTCCGTGTAGTACAGGACGTCTTGGTAGTTCTCGCCGGGCAGGCGGCTGTTCTCCATCTGGCAGGCGGTGCTGCAGGCCTGGCAGCCGGTGCACTTTTCCAGGTCTATGACCATTCCCCATTTAGCCATTTTGGTGATCTCCTCAAGCCTTCTCGACCGACACCTTGCCGGTGTAGTAATTGGCCATGCCCGAGATGCGGTCGGACTGGTTGTCGATGATCGAATCCACGTGCGTGCCGCGCCCCTGCGCCCAGCGGCCGTGCGCCCAGTGGCCGTGCTCGAAGGGCAGCACGATGACGTCGGGGCGGGTGAGCTCGGTGACGCGCGCGATCGCGATCACTTCGCCGAGCGTCGACTTGATGCGGATGCGGTCGCCGTCCCTGAAACCCTTGGCCTTCGCGACCGAAGGATGCACCTCGGCGTACACCTGCCGGCGCCCGCCCGCGGTCGGCTGCATCAGCGAGATCGCGTTGGGGATGTTCGCGCTGCGGCCTTCGGCGTGGAGCGCGTTCTTCGGCGTGACAAAGTGCAGATCGCCGCTGCCGGTGTACTTCGGCTCTTCCCAGTGCGGGAAGTTGAATTTCGCCGGGTCGCGGCCGGTCTTGGCGATCACCCAGTCGCGCTTGTGGTCGAGATAGGAGGACTTGAACTCGAACTTGCCCGAGTCGGTCTTCAGCAGCGTCTTCTTCACGTCCTCGGCGCTCATCGGCTTGTTCCAGCCCTGGCCGTCCCACTCGAAGAATTCGCCGCGCACCTGCCGCCAGTGGTAGGGCTTCTTGTACCAGACGCCTTTCTCCACCCAGGACTCGAAGCTGTTCACGCCGTTGTCGCCGGGTGCGGCCTCGAAGCCCTTGGCAAGGTGGCGCAGGATGTTCTCGACGTTCTCGAGCTTGGCGTAGTACTCGCTCGCCGGCCCCTTGAGGCGCTTGCCGATCTCGATCAGCGTATTGCCGAAGGTCTGGGTGTCGTATAGCGGCTTGATCGCGGGGGTGCGGATCTGCGCGAGCGGCCAGCCCTGGAAGGGGTAGGTCGGTGCGTCCTGCCAGCGTTCGAGATAGGTCGAATCGGGCAGGATCAGGTCGGCCATCATCGCGGTCTCGCCCGGGAAGGGCGAGGTGTCGATGACGAAGACTTCGGCGAGCATCTTCTCCCAGGCAGTCGCATCGGGCGACGAGAACACCGGGTTGGTCATGTAGAACATCACCGTGTCCATCTTGTACGGCTTGCTCGCGAGATGGTTCTTCGGCACTTCCTGCAGCATGTTCTTCGCGAACAGGTAGCCATCCTCGTGCCCCTTCAGGTCGATGCGCGGCACGTCCTTGTGCGGGCCGTTCTTCGCGTAGTCGTCGAGGTGATCGTCCGGGTTCGCGGGCGCCGGGCCGTAGGCCGGACCCATCTGGTAGGCGAGGCCGCCCTCGGCGAAGAGCGAGCCGACCAGCGCGTTCAGCGAGTGGATCGCCATGCCGTTGAGCACACCGTTGCTGTGGTTGTGCGCGCCACGCTCGAACAGTGCGATCGCCGGTTTGGTGGTCGCGAACTCGCGCGCGGTCTTCACGATGAGGTCGGCGGGAATCGTCGTGACGCCTTCCGCCCACTTCGGCGTGCGGTCCTTCAGTTCCACGTTCCACCACTCGGTGAGGCCCTGCGTCCACTTCTCGTTGAACGCCGCATCGACCGGCTCGCCGGCCTTGAAATGGTTCTGGCCGTCCGCGAAATTGCCGACGAAGTTGCGGTCCCACAGCCCCTCGGTCAGGATCACGTGCGCGATCGCCAGCGCCAGCGCCCCGTCGGTGCCGGGCTTGATGATGAGCGCGCGGTCCGACGCGGAAAGCGTCTGGTTCATGTGCACGTCGACGGCGGTCACGCGCGTCTTCGGCGCCTTCTCGCCGCGGATGTAGCCCCATACCTGCAGGTTGTTGTTGTACGGGCGGAAGGACTCCAGGAAGTTCGCGCCGAACATCAGCAGGTAGTTCGCATTGCGGTAGTCGTAGGAGCTGTAGGACGCGTTGCCGTCGGTGCATTGCTTCGCGAGCACCGAGCCGTCCGAGCACATCGACGAGTGGCCGATGCCGATGTTGGGCGAGCCGTATAGTTTTGCCATCGGCGCGAGCGTCACGCCGACGTCGGTGGCGCCCCAGCCGCGGCCGAAGAACAGGCCGAAGCGGTGCGATTCACCCTTGTCGCGCAAGGTGTTCATGCGGTCGGCGACGGTCTGCCACGCTTCGTCCCAGGTGATCGGTACGAACTTCGGATCCTCGTCGCGGCCTTTCTTCGGGTTGGTGCGCTTCATCGGGCCCTTGAAGCGATCCGGGTCATACAGGATGTAGGTGCCCAGGTGCATCTTCGGACAGCCCTTGCCATTGGCGATCGGATGGCCGGCGTTGCCGTAGATCGCGTGCACCTTGCCGTTCGTGGTGTAGACGTCGATGCCGCAGCGCGCCGGGCATTGTGCGCAGATGCTCTTGTTCACCACGGTGTTGCTGTCGACGGTGGCTGCGGTCGCTTCCTTCAGCGTCGACAACTGCCCGATGCCAAGTCCGCCGCTGCCCACCACCGCTGCGCCGGCCGCTGTCCCCGCGCCGCTGACCTGCAGGAAGCGGCGCCGCGAAATGAGCTTCTTGAGTAGTTCCATTTTTGCTGACTCCTCCATTGACCGTCTTGGTGTGGCGTTCATGTCCGGCATAACGGGGGCTAAGGGCCCTCGGGAACTGCCGGCGTGTCTCGGTGTTGGCGGCTGAACAGGGCAAAACCCGCGCGTGCGAGGTTCTCCGTCTTGCGGCAGCGCTCGCACAGCGCTTCGTCTTCGTGCGCGTCGAACAGCGCGCCGCAGCGCTCGCACTCGCTTTGCCTGATCGTCGCGAGCACGACCGGCACATCCGCAAAGGGACGCCAGGCGCGTGGTTGGTGATCGAGCGCATAGGACGGGCAGATCCGCGCGCAGGCGCCGCAATCGACGCACAGCCATGCGTCGAACTGCAGGCGCGCCTGGCCATCGTCATGTCCGGTTTCGAGGTGCAGTGCTCCGGTCGGGCATGCGCGCGAACAGGCACCATGTGCACGGCAGGCGTCGCTCGCCATGAGCGCGGGTAGCAGGGCCGACCGGGGATGGGGCTGGCCACTGCTGCTTGCGATGTGCTGCAGCAGCACGCGGGTCTCGGCGCCGCGATGTGCGGCGACGCTGGCGTGGCGGCGTGCTTGCGCACCGGCGGCGGAACTCGACACGCGCTCGCCCGTTGCGGCCTGGCTGATCGCCGAGGCGAGCGAACGCGAGAGCCCGGCAAAAAAGCGACGGCGACCTTCGATGGGCAACTCGGCAATCGCGGTGTTGGAGCGGTTACTGTTCGGTAACGCGTCGGGCGTCATGGCCACGGGTAGGCGATTCGGCAGCATTCCTGCTTCGGACAGGGCGCGTCGCGCAATTTCCAGAGTGCTGCGCCAGGGCGCCTCGTGCGAGGGCGCATTACTGCAGCCCGCGCAGGCGCCGTCGTCCGCCACGCGGATCGGCGCATCGCCGGCGGCGATCGTCAGGCGCAGCCAGTCGTTGACGGCGAGGGCCCCGAGGCAGGCCAGACGGAGGACGGGCGCATCGGTCGCCGCGCGGCTACGTTCGCAGGCCAATACCAGCCCCTGTGCGGGGACGTGCGTCGGCAGCGTCACGCCGTCCACCGAGAGAGCCCCAGTCGGACATGCGGCTGCGCACATGCCGCAGGCGCTGCACGCGGTCGGCTCCAGCGTCGGGCCGCTCTCGCCGATCGTGAGGCAGGCATGGGGGCAGGCGATCTTGCAGCGCTCGCACATGCCCGCTGGCCGGCTTGCGGCGATGCACATGTTGCGACGCAGCCCGACCAGCCCGAGTGCGTGCAGGCGCCGATAAGCGTCTTCCCCGGAGAGGGATGCGGAGTTGGCGGCGGGACGGTGCGGATCGTGATTCATGCTCGGCTTCCGGAACGGTCGAGCGTGTTCCGCAAGAGACGGGCCATCCACTTCAAGTGCCGGAAAAATAAGGGGATATGTCTTTGAAGACCGTGCAGCGGGGGTCGCGCGTTACGGATCGGTAACCTAAACTCCAGTCACGATCAGGGTTTTGTTACGATCCGGTAACGGGGATGCCGGCGCGAGGCGCGGAGGCCGCCAGCCCCGCTCTTCGGCGCAGATCTTGCCTTTGCATGAGTGCCCGTTCTTTCACGTGAGAACGGCAAGCGGAAGGGAGGGGGAGGGATGCTGAGCTCGGAACCGCGTGGGCGATGGGGCGGGCGATGAACCGGCGACAGGCCTTGATCGGGCTGTGCGGACTTGCACTTGCCGGCTGCGCGCGGCGGGCGATGGCCGAGGCGGGCGCAGACCCCGTGCGCATCGGCATGACCCCGGTGTTCCTCGACGACCAGGTGGGGTTTCTGGGTGCCTGGCGGGATTACCTGGCGCAGGCTCTGGGGCGCCCGGTCGAATTCATCCAGCGCGGCAGTTACCGTGAGATCGTCGAGCTGATGCGCCAGGACAAGCTGCACTTCGCGTGGCTGTGCGGATACCCCTACGTGCGCGAGCAGCGCTGGATGCGGCTGCTGGCGGTGCCTCTGCATCAGGGACGACCGCTGTACCGCTCCTATCTGATCGTGCCCGCGAAGGACACCGCGACGTCGACGATCACCGAACTGCGCGATCGCGTCTTCGCGTTCTCCGACCCGGATTCGAACTCCGGCTACCTCTATCCCAGTTACCAGCTGAGTCGCGCGAACACGTCGCCGGCCAACTTCTTCCGCCGCAGCTTCTTCACCTATTCGCACAAGAAGGTGGTCGAGGCGGTGGCGCTCGAGGTCGCGCACGGCGGGGCGGTCGACGGCTATGTGTGGGACACGCTCGCGCGCACGCACCCTGACCTGACCGGGCGTACGCGCGTAGCCGACCGCTCGCCGCCGTTCGGTTTTCCGCCTTTCGTCGCCGGGCCCGCGGCATCGCCTGCGCTGTTCAATCGGATGCAGGAGATCCTTCTTGCGATGCACGACGACGCTGCCGGAGCGGGCTTCCTGCGCCAGCTCAACCTAGATCGCTTCGCCCTCGGCACCCCTGCGTTGTATGCCGACATCGAGCGCATGTTGCGCGCCATCGGCCAGCCCGGGGCCTAGGAGGACGCTTGCTTCAATTTCGCGACATCAGCTTCCGCTACAAGATCCCGCTACGCGCGACGGTGCTGGTGTTCGTGACCGCGACGGTGCTCACGGCTTCCCTGCTGCTGCGCGAGTACCGGGATCTGCGCAGGGACATGCTCGACGGCTCGGCGCGCTGGTCGGCGGTGTTGAGCCAGACGCTCGTTACGCCGATGCTGCACGACGACCTGTGGCGTGCCTTCGAGATCATTCGCGCGGCGACGGCCCCGGGCGGAGGTGAGCAGGCGAGCGCGATCACTCTGGTCGATCCGCGCCTGCGCATCTACGTGTCGACCGATCCGGCACGCTATCCCATCCTCGCGCCGCTGCACGAGCGCGGCGAGGCGGCGCGCGAGATCGCGAGCCGCATGGACCGGACGACCGGCACCGAATCGCACAGCGTGGAGATCGGCGACAAGCTTTACGTGATCACGCCGATCGACGCGGACGGCGTGCGCCTCGGCCACATGCTCATCGAGCACACCAACACCTTCATGCAGTCGCGCTTCGCGGGTATGTGGCTGAGCGCGACGCTGGTGACGC
Source organism: Aromatoleum evansii (assembly GCF_045689615.1). Lineage (NCBI taxonomy): Bacteria > Pseudomonadati > Pseudomonadota > Betaproteobacteria > Rhodocyclales > Rhodocyclaceae > Aromatoleum > Aromatoleum evansii. Next base: position 3,451,264 of record NZ_CP141259.1, on the reverse strand, counting down.
TGTTCGTGCTGCTGCTGATCCTTCCCGTGTCATGGTTCTGGGGGCGGCGCATGGCAGAGCCGCTGGTGCATCTGGCGGACTGCATCGGCAAGGCCGGCGCGACGATTCCACCGGCCGGCGCGCTGCAGTTCGAAGATTCGAAAGACGAGCTGGGGCAGGTCGGGCGAGCGGTCGAGCGCATGTTCGACGAACTGCGCGAGAAGGAGGGGATGGAGCGCGAGATGCTGTTTTCGGAGCGCCTCGCGGCGATCGGCCGGCTCACCGGCGGCATCGCGCACGAGATCAACAATCCGCTCGGCGGCATGCTCAACGCGATCGGCACCTACCGCAAGCACGGTGCGAGCGACCCCGAGCTGGCCGCGCGCACGATGTCGCTGCTCGAACGCGGGCTGCTGCAGATCCGCGATACGGTGTCGGCGCTGCTGGTCGAGGCCAAGGCGCCCAGCCACCCGCTGGCGCCGCAGGACATCGAGGACGTGCATATCCTGCTCAAGCCGGAGGCCGCGAAGAAGTCCGCGCGACTGGAATGGAACTGCGAGCTGCCCGACGAGATCCCGCTGCCCGCGACGCTGGTGCGGCAGGTACTGATCAACCTCGTGCTCAACGCGCTGCAGGCGGTCGAGGCGGGAGGCACGGTCGCCTGCGACATCGGCTTGTCGGCGGAGGGCATGACGATGGTGGTGCGCAACGACGGCCGCTATATCGAAGAGGCGCGCCTGCCCTATCTCTTCGAGCCCTTCGTCGGGGACGGCAATGGCAAGCATGGACTCGGGTTGTGGATCACCTACCAGATCGTCAGCGAACTCGGGGGGCATATCTCGGTGCAGAGCGAGCCGGGCCTTACCGTGTTTGCCGTCGATCTGCCGCTGGGGCTGGCCGTCGAATTGGAGTCCGCATCATGAATGCCACTGTGCGCGTGTGCCTTGTCGAGGACGATCCGATTATGGGCGAGTCCCTGTCCGAGCGCTTCCGCCTCGAAGGCTTCGACGCGCATTGGTGCACCAGCGGCGCCGAGGCGATGCGCAGCCTGCGCGAACAGGCCTTCGACGTCGTCATCAGCGACATGCGCCTGGGCGATACCACCGGGGAAGCGATCTTCGACTGGGCGGCCGGTGCGTTGCCGCAGGCCCCGCCCTTCGTGTTCATCACCGGCTACGGCACCGTCGACCAGGCGGTCGCGCTGATCAAGCGCGGGGCGTGCGACTACGTCACCAAGCCCTTCGACCTCGATGCGCTCATTGCCAAGGTGCAGGAGATCGCGACAGTTGCCCGGGCGCGGGAGGAGGGCGCGCCGGGGTTGGAGCCGCTCGGCGTGTCGGCTGCGATGCAGCGCATCGAGGCGATGCTGCCGCGGCTCGCGCACGCAGCCAGCACGGTGCTGATCGTCGGTGAATCGGGCGTCGGCAAGGAGCGCGTCGCGCAGCGCCTGCATGCGAGCCTGCCTGACGCTGGGCATCGGCCGTTCATTGCGCTGAACTGCGGTGCGGTGCCCGAAACGTTGCTGGAGGCAGAACTTTTCGGCCACGAGAAGGGTGCCTTCACGGGCGCCGTGCGCAGCCGGGCCGGCGTGTTCGAGCAGGCGCACGGCGGCACGCTGTTCCTCGACGAGATCGGCGAGATGTCGCTGGCGATGCAGGTGCGGCTGCTGCGCGCGGTGCAGGAGCGGCAGGTCGTGCGCGTCGGCGGCGACCGCCCGATCCCGGTGGACCTGCTGCTGGTCTGCGCGACACACCGCGACCTGAAGGCGATGGTCGCCGAGGGGACGTTTCGCGAGGACCTCTTCTATCGTGTCAATGTCGTGCAGATCCGCGTGCCGCCGCTGCGCGAGCGGCGCGAGGACATCCCTTGGCTGATCAGGCGCTTTCTTGTCGACATCGCGCGGGAAAGCGGCGAGGTGCGCCGCCACCTCACCCCCGCAGCGGAGGAGGCCGCGCTGGCCTACCCCTGGCCCGGCAACGTGCGCGAGCTCAAGCATGCGGTAGAACGCGCCTGCATCATGAGTCCGGCCGAATGGATCACGCCCGCCGCGCTGTTTCCCGATGCCGATCTCCCGCCGCCGGCGGGCGACGTGCAGGCGTCGCTGGGCGATTACCTGCGCGAATGCGAATGCCGCTACATCCGCGGTGCGCTCGAATCCTGCGACGGACACATCGGGCGCACCGCCGAGCTGCTCGGCATCAGCCGCAAGAACCTGTGGGAAAAGATGAAGAAGCTCGATATCGGGCACGCCTGAGATCCTCTCGGTGTCTCGCGTCGGCGTAGCGCAGTGCGGCATTTGTCAGATGCTTGGCATCGCCGCCGCTGTTTCGGGAGGATAATTAACAACAACTGATATAGGGCCCGTTGGCGATCCGTCGATGGGTGACCTGCGCGAACACGTGAGGGCGCAGGAAGCCAATCACGGGAACAGCGCCGATGCGCGAGTCTTGCGCGAGGCGCTGTCGTCGGGTCGGGGAGCAATGCCATGGAAACCGTCTCATCGTGGATCCTGCCGGTGTTCTACGGCGGGTTGGGAAACCTCGCGGCGTATCTCGCGGCGCACGTGCTCTTGTGCCTGCTGCCGGCCTTCTTCATTGCCGGCGCGATGGCGGCACTGATTCCCAAGGAAACGGTCACGCGCTTCCTCGGACGCAACTCCAGCAAGGCAGTGTCCTATCCGGCCGCGGCAGCGGCGGGGTCGCTGCTGGCGGTATGCTCCTGCACCATCGTCCCGCTCTTCGCCGGCATCTACAAGAAAGGGGCCGGGCTGGGGCCGGCGATCACCTTCCTGTTCTTCGCCCCGGCGGCGAACATCCTGGCGCTGGTCTATACGGGCGGCGTCATCGGACCGGATCTCGCCGCCGCGCGCTTCCTGCTGTCGCTGACCTTCGGCATCGGCATCGGCCTGATCATGGCGCTGATCTTCCGCGCCGACGATGCCGCGCACGATCTCGCCACCGACAGCCCCTTCGCGGCGCAGGGTGAGGGCATGGGCCGCGCGCCGCTGTTCTTCCTCTTCGTGTGGGTGGCGCTGTTGCTGGCCGGCACGCTGAAGCTCGGTGTGCTGACCGGCACCTACGCGCACTTCGAGCTGCCGCTCGCCGATGCGCAGGCTTGGCAGGGCGTGCTCGATCGCCTCGTGCCCTATGACGCGACGAAGGGCGAGGAGGGCGTATCGCTGCAGGGCGCGGTGCTGATCGCGCTGCTCGCGGTGATCGGATTCAGTGCGTGGCGCGGGCTCGAGAACATCCAGGACGGCGCGAACGCATGGACGTGGACCAGCCTTGCGACGATTGCCCTCACGCTGCTCGTCGCCGCGCTGTCGGTGCAGGCGGCGCCGGAAGGGCTGCGGATCGGGCTGACTGGCAAGTTCTTCGGCGTCGCGCTCGCGCTGGCCGGGGTGGGGCTGATCGCACGCGCGCACCTGTCACCGGACGAGCTGCGCGACTGGCTGTGGGAGTCGTGGCGCTTCGTGAAGCAGATCTTCCCGCTGCTCGTGGTCGGCGTGTTCATCGTCGGCATGATCCGGGTGCTGATCCGCCCAGAATGGATCGAGATGCTGGCGGGCACCAATTCCGCGATCGGCAACCTCGCCGGCGTGGCCTTCGGGGTGTTCATGTACTTCCCGACGCTGGTCGAAGTGCCCATCGCGAAGATGTTCCTCGACCTCGGCATGCACCGCGGGCCGCTGCTCGCCTACCTGATGTCCGACCCTGAACTCTCGCTGCAGAGCATCCTGATCATTTCGGCGATCATCGGCCGGCGCAAGACGGCGACCTATGTCGGGCTGGTGGCGCTGTTCAGCGCCGTGGCCGGCTTCACCTACGGCGCTTGGGTCGACGGCGTGTCGTTGGTGCGACTCGCGCTGTGGCTGGGCGCCTTCATCGGCGTGTTGGCCGTGCTGCTGTCCTTCGCTGGCCGGCGCGCCGCATCCACCCTCGTGAAAGGAGTCTGATCATGGTGAGCATCAAGGTTCTCGGCCCCGGCTGCGCGAACTGCCGCAAGCTCGAGGAGGTCGCACGCGAGGCGGTCGCGTCGCTGGGCGTGCAGGCGGAGATCACGAAGGTCACGGACATGAACGAGATCATCGCCCACGACGTCCTGAAGACGCCGGGGTTGGTGATCAACGAAAAGCTCGTGTCGTCGGGGCGCATTCCGACGCCCGCGACCGTTGCGGAGTGGGTGCGGGCGGCAATGTCCTGAACGGGGAATGCGCTCAGCGGGCCGGGGGCGTTGTGCGGCGCAGCCGCAGCGCGTTCGTGACCACCGACACCGAGCTCGCGCTCATCGCCAGCGCGGCGACCATCGGCGACAGCAGCAGGCCGGTGAAGGGGTACAGCAGGCCGGCCGCGAGCGGCACGCCGAGCGCGTTATAGACGAAGGCGAAGGCGAGGTTCTGGTGCATGTTGCGCACCGTCTCGACCGAGATGCGGCGTGCGGCGGCGATGCCGCGCAGGTCGCCCTTGACCAGCGTGAGCTGAGCGCTCGACATCGCGACGTCGGTGCCGGTGCCCATCGCGATGCCCACGTCGGCGCGGGCCAAGGCGGGCGCGTCGTTGATGCCGTCTCCCGCCATCGCGACCACGCGGCCCTCGCGTTGCAGCCGGGCGACCAACTCGTCCTTGTCCTTCGGCTTGACCTCGCCGAGCACTTCCGCGATGCCCAGCCGTGTGCCGACCGCGCGCGCGGTCGTCAGCCCGTCGCCCGTCGCCATGACGATGCGGCCGATGCCGTGTGCGCGCAGCTCGGCAAGGGCCTCGGGCGTCGTCGCCTTGACCGGGTCGGCGACCGCGACGATGCCCACGGCGACGCCGTCGACGGCCAGCATCATCACGCTCGCGCCTTCCAGGCGTAGCGCTTCCGCCTGACCGGCGAGTGCGTGCCAGTCAATGCCTTCGTCGTCCATCAGCGCGGTGTTGCCGAGCACGAGCTTGCGCCCGTCGACCGTGCCGCGCACGCCGATGCCGGACGAGGACTCGAAACCTTCAGGCTTCGACAACGCTAGCCCGCGGCTCCGAGCCTCGCCGACGATCGCATGGGCGAGGGGATGCTCGCTGCCCTGGTCGAGGCTCGCGGCGAGACGCAGCACCGCGTCCGCCTCCCAGCCGGGCGCGGCGATCGCGGTGTGGAAGGCGGGGTGTCCTTCGGTGAGCGTGCCGGTCTTGTCGACGATCAGGGTGTCGACGCGGCGCAGGTTCTCGATCGCCGCGGCGTCGCGGAACAGCACGCCCTGCGTTGCGCCGTTGCCGGTTGCGACCATCACCGACATCGGCGTCGCGAGCCCGAGCGCGCACGGGCAGGCGATGATCAGCACCGCGACGGCGTTGATGATGCCGTAGGCCCACGAGGGTGAGGGGCCGAAGAGGCCCCAGCCGAGGAAGGTGAGGGCCGCGATCGCGACGACCACGACGACGAACCAACCCGCGACGCGGTCGGCCAGGCGCTGCATCGGCGCGCGCGAGCGCTGCGCCTGGGCGACCATCTGCACGATCTGCGCGAGCACGGTCTGCGAGCCGATCTTCTCCGCCTGCATCACGAGGGCGCCGCTGGTGTTGAGCGTCGCGCCGATCAGCTTGTCGCCGGCCGCCTTCGATACCGGCATCGGCTCGCCGGTGAGCATCGATTCGTCCACGGCGCTCATGCCTTCGAGCACGACGCCGTCAACCGGCACCTTCTCGCCCGGGCGCACGCGCAGGCGGTCGCCTGGATGCACGTGGGTCAGGGGAATGTCCTCCTCGCTGCCGTCGGCGTTGATGCGCCGTGCGGTCTTGGGCGCGAGGCCGAGCAGCGCCTTGATCGCCGCACCGGTCTCCGATCGCGCACGCAGTTCCAGTACCTGGCCGAGCAGGGTCAGCGAGACGATCACCGCGGCGGCCTCGAAATAGACGGCGACGTGCCCGCCCATGCGGAAGGAATCGGGAAAGACGCCCGGTGCGATGGTCGCGATGACGCTGTAGCCGTAGGCCGCCGCCACGCCGGTGCCGATCAGCGTCCACATGTTGGGGCTGCGGTTCGCGATGGATTGCGCCCAGCGAACGAAGAAGGGCCAGCCACCCCACAGCACGACTGGCGTCGCGAGCAGCAACTCGACCCAGGGGCGCGCGCCACCGAGCAGGGGATCCAGGATGTCGCCCGACATCGCGATCAGGGTGACGAGGATCGTCGCCGGCAAGGGCCACCAGAAGCGTCGGCGGAAGTCGGCCAGCTCCGGATTTTCGCCCCCCTCGAGTTCGGGCAGCACCGGTTCCAGCGCCATGCCGCACTTCGGACAGGTGCCGGGGCCGGGCTGGCGGATCTCGGGGTGCATCGGGCAGGTGTATTCGGCGGCGGTCGGCGGCTCCGGGGCGGGAGCGGCCTGCTCCGCAGGGTGCAGATAGCGCTGCGGCTCCGCTCTGAACCTGGCGAGGCACTTCGCGCTGCAGAAGCGGTACTCGTGACCGGCGAAACTGGTGCGGTGAGGCGAATCGGGCTTCACGCTCATGCCGCAGACAGGGTCCGTCAGGGCGGCCGATTCCTGCGGTGCTGCGGGTGAGGGGTGGGCATGCGCGTGTTCGTGGCGCGCGGCATGTCCTTCATGCCCATGGTGTCCGTCGCCGTGACTTTCATGGTCGTGATGGACATGCGCTCGCATGGATCCGTCCTCAGTCATGCTCGTCCCCCTTGCCGCGCTGGCGGCGTGCCGCGTAGATCGCCGACGGCGAACTGCAGCAGCTGTCGGGCTTCGCGTCGCGGTGCGCGCGCTCGTTCTCCGCCATCCACGCGCGCAGCCGGCGCAGCAGTACCTTCAGCGATTCGAGCATCGCGTGTTTCTCCGTGTGGGTGCGCGCGCGCGGGAGCTCACTTCGCGGGGCGTTTGCCCGACGGGGCGGCCATGCGCTCCATCATCATCTGCATCATGTTCATGCGCTGTTCCATCTGGTGCATACGCCAGGCCATGGCGTCGGGGGACGCGCCGTATGCATCCGCTCCCATCATCCCGCCCATCATGCCCATGCCTCCCATCATTCCCTTGCCACCCATCATGTGGCAGCCCATCGGTGCGCCATCACTTGCGGCCATCTGCTGGCCGAGCATCATGTTCTCGCGCATGGTCTGCATGTGCTGCATGAGCAGCGTCTGGCGTTCCTCCGGGGTTTTGGCTGCGGCCAGGGCCTCGAGCTGGGACTGCATCGTGGCGGCGTTGTCGCGCATGCGCTGGACCGTCTTTTCCGGTGTCGGGGCGGGCGCCGCTGCGGGCGTCGTTGCGGCGGCGGCCTGGTCCGGGTGATGGGCGTCTTCGGCCCAGCCCGGCGAGCTTGTGGCGAGCGAGATGGCAGCGAGCGACAGTGCGAGTGCGTTGGTCAGCAAAGGTTTCATGATCGTTCTCCTGATGAATGCTCGCCGCGGTCGCCGGCGATGGGATGAGTGCGGGATTTCGTCCGGCAAGGGAAGAAGGCCGGGGTCGTCCGCGCGTAGCGCTGCCAGTCGGCACCGAAGCTCGCCTCCGCCTCACGCTCCTCGCGACGGGCGAGACGCACATAGGCGACGACGAGGACGGGGAACATCGCGAGCGTGATCAGCGTCGGCCACTGGAGCAGGAAGCCCGCCATGATCACGACGAAGGCCGCGTACTGCGGGTGGCGCAGGCGGGCGTAGGGGCCGGTGGTGGCCAGCGTGCCGGTGGCCTGCGCCGCGTAGAGCACCTTCCAGGCCGAGGCGAGCAGCCAGAAGCCGCCGCCGATCAGGATTGCGGAGAGGATGTGGAAGGGGCCGAAATGCGGGTTGGCGCGCCAGCCGAACATCACTTCGAGCAGGTGGCCGGCGTCGTGGGAGAGGAAGTCCACACCGGGAAAGCGGGCCGCAAGCCAGCCCGACAGGAGGTAGATCGTCAGCGGGAAGCCGTACATCTCGGCGAACAGCGCGACGATGAACGCGGAGAACATGCCCAGCGTGCGCCAGTCGCGCGACGAACGCGGCTTGAAGAAGCTGGCGGCGAAGAGGATGAAGATGGCCGAGTTGATCGCGACCAGCGACCACAGGCCATAGGCGGGACTCGATTCGGTCATCGCGGCTCACCATCCCTGGGGGCGTCGTGATGAGAGCCGTGGCTGCCGTGGCCGTGGTGCATGAAGAGATGCATCAGCGGGCAGGCAAGCAGGAACAGCCAGGGGAGGATGCCCAGCAGATGGATCCGGTGCTCGAAGGCCAGAAGGATGGCGGCGATTGCGAGGAAGACGCCGAATACCCAGCCGGCGCGCTTCGGACGGGGTGCGTCCCTCATCGGGGCGGGCACGGGAGAGTGCTGTGGGCGCATGGCATCGATCCGATGTTCCGATGAATTCATCATAGACCCCGGAGATCGACTTCACCCTGACGCGATGATTACATTCATGTCAGCATCGCGCGAGATGGTTAATTTTCGGTGATTCGGGGGGCGTTCAAGGATTTTCGGGATTATTTCCTGAAAATGACGATTAGCTGAACGAAGCGTAATTCCGCAGTCATCGTCCTGTCGGGGGGGCTTTCCTAGCATTCGATCATGGTTGCTCGTCGTCGAGCGCCAGATCCGATCACAGCAAGGAGAGTCATCATGAAACACACATCGATCCGTATTGTCTTTACATCCATTCTGCTTGCCGGCCCGCTGGCGGTATCGGCCCATACGGACTACTCAGAGGCCGGCTCGACCCATTGGCTCGAGCACCTCCAGACGGTTCCCGCCTTGTCTGCGGGACCCGCGCTGCGCGAGAACGTCCGTGACGGTGACGGCGCAAATTCCCTGGAGAAATCGTACGACCTCAAGGACGGCTCGACCCTTCACGTGTTCAGCGACGGCAAGATGGCCATGGAGGACAAGTACGGCCGCGCGTACTCCATGGATCAGGGGCACCCGATGGTGACTGCCGATGGCCAGAAGATCACGATGCAAGGCAACGAGGTCTGGCGCCTCGACGCTCTGCTCGACTCCAACTACCGCGGGCGCTGAACGGCCTGTCAGGAGGTCTTGCGCGCGTGCGGTGGGCGTCGTGCGGCAGGGGCGGCGGGCAGGCATACTTGCACGCTCGCAAGAATCCGACGGGACTCATGCGCAATCGTCGCCCGGCGCGGCGGGTTGCCCAGAGTCCCGTCCTCGACCCGCCTTGAGGCCGCACAACCAGAATGAGCCGTTCCGCACCGACGACCGAAAACGCCCCCGCAACCGCACCCGCGCCGGTTTCGTTCCGCGAGGCCTTGCTGTTTTGGCTGAAGCTCGGTTTCATCAGCTTCGGCGGGCCTGCGGGCCAGATCGCGATCATGCACCAGGAACTGGTCGAGCGCCGCCGCTGGATCTCGGAGCGACGGTTCCTGCACGCCCTCAACTACTGCATGGTCCTGCCCGGCCCGGAGGCGCAGCAACTCGCGACCTACATCGGCTGGCTGATGCATCGGGCGCGCGGCGGCATCGTCGCCGGCGTGCTGTTCGTGCTTCCGTCGCTGCTGATCCTGATCGGCCTGTCGTGGGTCTATGTGGCCTTCGGCGAGACGCCGCTGGTGGCGGGGCTCTTCTACGGCATCAAGCCCGCCGTGACGGCCATCGTCGTCCAGGCGGCGCACCGCATCGGCTCGCGCGCGCTCAGGAACAATGTGCTGTGGGCGATCGCGGCGGCGTCCTTCGTCGCGATCGCCGGATTCAACCTGCCGTTTCCTGCCATCGTCATCGGTGCCGCGCTCGTCGGGGTGATCGGCGGCCGCCTTGCACCTGACCGTTTCCGGGCCGGCGGCGCGCACGGCACGGCCGACAAGTCGTTCGGCCCAGCGGTGATCGACGACGCCACGCCGAGGCCCGAGCATGCGCGCTTTGCCTGGTCGCGCGTCGCGCGCGTGCTGGTGGTCGGCGGCCTGCTGTGGCTGGTGCCGATGGGGCTGCTGGCGGGCGCCCTGGGCTGGCAGCACACGTTGACGCAGATGGGTTGGTTCTTCACCAAGGCGGCGCTGCTGACCTTCGGCGGCGCCTATGCGGTGCTGCCCTACGTGTATCAGGGCGCGGTCGCGCACTACGGCTGGCTGACACCGGCGCAGATGATCGACGGACTGGCGCTGGGTGAGACGACGCCGGGCCCGCTGATCATGGTGGTCGCGTTCGTCGGCTTCGTCGGCGGCTATGTGAAAGCGGTGTTCGGGCCGGACAGCCTGTTCCTCGCCGGCGCCGTGGCTGCCACGCTCGTGACGTGGTTCACCTTCCTGCCGTCCTTCATCTTCATCCTTTTGGGCGGTCCGCTGGTGGAGACGACCCACAACGACCTGAAATTCACGGCGCCGCTCACCGCGATCACCGCCGCCGTGGTCGGGGTGGTGTTGAATCTGGCGCTGTTCTTCGGTTACCACGTGCTGTGGCCGCAGGGGCTGGAGGGCGGCTTCGACCTCATGTCGGCGCTCATCGCGCTGGGCGCGGCGGTCGCGCTGTTCCGCTTCAGGGCGAACGTCATCCACGTGATCGCCGTGTGTGCGGCGGTCGGATTCGCGTTGCGGATGTTCATGACCTGACCATCTGAAACACCCCCGTTACCATTCTTGCTGTATTGTGCAGTGCAGCAAGAGTGTGTCCCTGCATGGAAGGGGGTGGAACATGTTGCGCAAACGATGGTGGTCGGGCAGGCGCGGCGAAGTGCCTGCGATCAGCCTCGCGCTGCAAGGCGGCGGGGCGCACGGCGCCTACACATGGGGTGTGCTGGACAGGCTGCTTGAGGACGGCTGGAAGCTCGACGGCGTCAGCGGCACCAGCGCGGGCGCGATGAACGCCGTGGCGCTGGCGCAGGGCTGGACGCGCGGTGGCGCGGAGGGCGCGCGCGAGACCCTGTCGGCGTTCTGGGAGGCGATCGCGGCCAGCGCGCCGCTGGAGCTCGACCTGCTGCACAGCATGAACCCGAATGGCAACGGCGCGCTGCCCAATCCCCTCGGGATGATGCTGGGGATGACGCGGCTGTTGTCGCCCTACCAGTTCAATCCGCTGGAGCTGAACCCCTTGCGTGAGGTGGTCCACGCGCAGTTCGATTTCGAGTTCCTGCGCCGCGAGTGTCGCCTGCGCCTGTTCATTGCGGCGACGCGCGTGCAGACGGGCAAGGTGCGCCTGTTCCGCACCGCCGAGCTCACCGAGGACATGCTGCTGGCGTCGGCCTGCCTGCCCACCATCCACCATGCGGTCGAGATCGACGGCGAGGCCTATTGGGACGGCGGTTTCAGCGCCAATCCGGCTGTCTACCCGCTGATGTACGAATGCGAGACGCCGGACATCCTGCTCGTGCTGCTCAACCCGCTGCGCATTGCGGCGCCGCCGCGCAGCGCCGGGGAGATCGCGGATCGCACGGTGGAGCTCGGCTTCTCGGCGACCTTCCTGCGCGAGATGCGCATGATCGCGCATGCCCGCGCCTATCTCGAGGCGGGTAGCGGCTTTCTCCCGCACGGGCGCCTCGAGCGCAAGCTGCTGGGCCTGCGCTTCCACATGATCGAGGCGCAGGAGCTGGCCGAGAGCGGCAGCGGCAGCAAACTCAACGCGGCGCGCGCCTTCCTGCACGAACTGCGCGACCTGGGGCGCGCCCGTGCCGCGAAGTGGATCCGTACCAGGCGGCAGCATGTGGGCAGCCGGGGGACGGTGAATCTCGGAGAGGTGTTCGCGTAAACGAAAAAAGCCGCCCCCGGGGGAGGGGCGGCCAGCATTGCAGGGATTTCAGGCGCGATTGAGAGCGGTGCGCGGGAGGATGGTGGCCTCCTTGCCGCCCTTGCCCGTCTGCGCCTGCGGGGTTTCATCATCGACCGCGGCGAGATGCGCGACCCTGGTGCGGTCGGTCAGGAACAGGGCGGACACGAAGCCCAGCGCGGCGGCGAACATCACGTAGAAGACGGGGGCGATGACGACGCCCGTGTTCTGGATGAGCCAGGTCACGATGAACTGCGCGAAGCCGCCGAACACCATCACCGCGACGTTGTAGGCGAGCGCGAGGCCGGTCGAGCGCACGCCGGCGGGGAACTGTTCCGCCATCACGGCCGAGATCGGGCCGAAGAAGACCGCGAGCAGGATGCACAGCACGATCTGCATCGTGACGAGCCGTTCGAACGATGGGGCGGCATGCACCCACGACAGCAGCGGGTAGGAGGCGACGAGCAGGCCGGCGGCGGCGAGGATCACGAGGATCTTGCGGCCGACGCGGTCGGACAGCGCGCCGAACACGGGCATCAGGATCGTCATCAGCGCGACCGCGATGACCTGCGCGGTGAAGGCATCCGACAGCACCATGCCGAGCTGCTTGGTGGCGAAGGTCGGCATGTAGACCAGGATCACGTAGAAGCCGACCGTGCCGCAGACGGTGACGCCCATGACCGCGAAGACTTCGCGCAGGTGGTTCCGGAGCATGCGGGCGATCGACTGCTTCTCCGCCGGGGCCTTGTGGGCTTCCAGAAAGGCCTCGGTTTCTTCCAGGTGACGGCGGATCCATAGGCCGACCGGGCCGATCGCGAGGCCGATGATGAACGGGATGCGCCAGCCCCAGGCGTCGAGCGCCTCGGGCGAGAGGTTGCGCGTGACCAGCGCCGTGACCCCGGCGCCGGCAAACACCGCCAGGCCCTGGCCGAACATCTGCCACGAGCCGTACAGGCCGCGCTTGTTGGGCGGTGCGCTCTCGATCAGGAAGGAGGTCGCGCTGGCGAACTCGCCGCCGGTGGCGAAGCCCTGCAGCAGGCGTGCGAGCACGATCAGCAGCGGGGCGGCGACGCCGATCGCGGCGTAGGGCGGGGCGAAGGCGATCAGTGCGATCGACACGGTCATCATCGCGATGATGAGCTGCAGCGCCGCCTTGCGGCCCTTGCGGTCGGCGTAGATGCCCAGCAGCACGCCGCCCACCGGACGCATGAAGAAGCCCACGCCGAAGGTCGCGGTGGCCATCAGCAGCGAGCTGTACTCGCTTTCGGAGGGGAAGAACAGGCGCGAGATCACCACGGCGAGGAAGCCGAAGACGATGAAGTCGTACCATTCCAGCGCGTTGCCGATGACGGCGGCGACGATCTGCCGCGTGCGCGGCGCTGCGGTATTGGTGCTCATGATGCGTGTCTCCTCTTTAAGAGTCTGAGTTGTCGTTTTGGGGTCTTCCGCCAGCCGGCGGTCAGCCGCCGAAGAACCGGTTGGCGAGGGCGACCCAGAAGGCCGCGCCCGGCGCGAGGCAGGCGTCGTTGAAGTCGTAGTGCGGGTTATGCACGCTGCACGGGCCGAGGTGTTCCCCGCCGGCGAAGCCGTTGTCGCCGTTGCCGATCAGCAGGTAGCAGCCGGGCACCTGCTGCAGCATGAAGGCGAAGTCCTCGCTGCCCGAGAGCGGCGGGGCGTTGCCGTCCACCTTGTCGTCGCCGACCAACTCGCGTGCGACCTCGGTCGCGAAGCGCACCTGCTCGGCGGTGTTGATCAGCACGGGGTAGCCGCGCTCGTAGCGGATGTCGCAGCCGACGCCGTGGGCGGCGGCCTGTCCGCGGGCCAGTTCGCAGATGCGCTGTTCCAGGCGGTCGCGCACTTCGGGGCGTAGCGCGCGCACGCTGAGTTCCAGTTCGGCCGTCTCGGGGATCACGTTGTAGGCCTTGCCGGCGGACATGCGGCCGACGCTGACCACGGCCATCTCGACCGGATCGACGTTGCGCCCGACGATGCCTTGCAGGCCGAGCACGGTCGCCGCCGCCGGCAGCGTCGGGTCGGCGGCGAGGTGGGGCAGGGCGCCATGGCCGCCCTTGCCGTCGAAGCGGATCAGCACCTTGTCGGACGAGGCCATGAAGGGGCCGGGGCGGAAGCGGAAGTGGCCGGTCGGCACGCCGGGGAAGTTGTGCATCGCGAAGATGGCATCGCAGGGGAAGCGCTCGAACAGGCCTTCCTCGAGCATGCGCTTGGCGCCGCCGCCGCCACCCAGTTCCTCGGCGGGCTGGAAGATCAGGTTCAGCGTGCCGCTGCCGGGCAGGCGGCCTTCGCGGTGCAGGCGTCCGAACACCTGTGCGGCGCCGAGCAGCATCGCGGTGTGGCCGTCGTGGCCGCAGGCGTGCATCCGGCCCGGATTGCGGCTCGCCCAGGGCAGGCCGGTTTCCTCGTGGATCGGCAGCGCGTCCATGTCGGCGCGCAGCCCCAGGCGCGGGCCGCCCTTGCCGCCGTCCGTGCCCCAGCTCAGGGTGCCGACGACGCCGGTGGTGGCGATGCCGGCAGTCACTTCGAAGCCGCAGTCGCGCAATTGGTCGGCCACCAGGCGGCTGGTCTCGAACTCGTCGAAGCCGAGCTCGGGATGCTGGTGGATGGCACGCCGCCAGGTCTTCATGGCGGCTTCGTCGGGGAGGTGGCGATCAATAGTATTCATGGATTGATAATAGAATTTGCTAACGATCGCGGAAGGCGGTACTTTTTCCGGGGTGACAACCAAACGTGTTCACTGACCGCGATGAAGGACCATCAACTGAAGGCGCTCGTGCAGGTTGCCGATGCCGGCTCGATCCGGGCGGCGGCGCGGGCGATGCATCTCAGCCAGAGTGCGCTGACGAAGGCGCTGCGCGAGCTGGAGGAAGACGTGGGGGCGGAGCTGCTGACGCGCAGCTACAAGGGCGTGGTGTTCACGCCTGCCGGCCAGGCGCTGCTCGCGCGTGCGCGTCTCGCGCTGGCAACGCTGGAGAAGGCGCGCGAGGAGGTGCGCCTGCTGCGCGGCGGGGCGGGCGCGCGCATCGCCGTCGCGCTGACGCCGCTCGTCGCGGCGACGGTGCTGCCGCGCGTGTTGGCGGAATTCCGCCGCATCCAGCCGGACGCCGCGCTGAGCCTGGAGGAGGGGCTGCTGACCAACGTGGTCCCCGGCATCATCGAAGGGCGCCTGGATTTCGCCGTGGCGCTCGCCAATGCGCAGGATCTTCCCTATGAAGTGGATTTCGAGCCACTGGCGCAGATCCCGGCCTCGCCCGCGGGCCGCATCGGGCATCCGCTGGCCGCGGCACGGACCTGGGCGGAGCTCAAGGGCGCAAGCTGGGTGCTGAACCTGACCGGGGCGAGCCAGGGCAGCCACCTCGTGAACTGGCTGATGGCCAACGGCATCGACGTGCCGGACAGCACCGTGCGCTGCGCTTCGCCGACGCTGATGCTGGAGCTCATGCGGCGCACCGACCACATCGGCTTCGGCCCGACCGTGCTGATACGCGATCCGATCTTCGGCGTCGGGCTGCAGGAGTTCGCGGTCGAACCGCTGCCGCCGCCGATGTCGCTCGGCATCCTGAGCCTGCGCGGGGTGCCGCTGAGCGTGGCCGCCCGCCCGCTGGCGGCGCTATTCGCCCGCCAGCTGCGTGCCTGATGTGGCCGGGCGCCCCGCGCTCAGCCGGCGAACGCCCAGTCGCGCAAGAACAGCGCGATCTGCGGGAAGTAGATCAGCGTGATCGACACTCCGACGAGCATCAGGAAAAAGGGAGGGGTTCCCTTGATGCAGTCGAGATAGGGGCGGCGGAAGACCGCAATGGCGGTGAAGATGTCGCAGCCGAACGGCGGTGTAGCGGCGCCGATCGCGACCTGCAGCGTGATTACGGTGCCCACCAGCACCGGGTCGAGCCCCGACGCATGCACCAGCGGCATGAAGATAGGGATCAGGATCAGCATGACAACGATCGAATCGACAAACATGCAGCCGATGAAGAACGCGATCGTGATCGCATAGAGCACGCCGACCGGGCCGATGTGGTCAAGCCCCAGCGAACCGATGATCTCCTGCGGGATCTGAGCGTAGGACAGCAGCCATGAAAAAGCCGCGCCGGCGCCGACGAGTACGAACACGACCGACGTCACAAGACCCGTCGATAGTGCGATGTCGTATAGCTCGCGCAGCCCGATCGATCGGAATACCACCAATTCGAGGATCACTGCATAGAGCGCACACACCGCGGCAGCCTCGGTCGGACTGAACACCCCGCCGTAGATGCCGCCGACGACGATCAATGGAAAGCCTGCCGGCCAGGCGGCTCGGCGGATAGCC
This sequence comes from Aromatoleum evansii, assembly GCF_045689615.1. Taxonomy (NCBI): domain Bacteria; kingdom Pseudomonadati; phylum Pseudomonadota; class Betaproteobacteria; order Rhodocyclales; family Rhodocyclaceae; genus Aromatoleum; species Aromatoleum evansii. Next base: position 3,435,308 of record NZ_CP141259.1, on the reverse strand, counting down.
TGCCAGCGTTGGCCCCAGCTCGCTTTCGGCTCGGTCGGGATCCCGTGGCGCGTCGCGTACCACACGCTATACAGCGAGAACAGCATAATCACGAGCAGCCCCGGTCCGATGCCGGCGATGAACAGCTGAGCGACCGAGGTGCCGGACAGCACGCCGTAGATGATCATGCCGATCGACGGCGGGATCAGGTATGCGAGGTCTGCACCATTGACCATCAGTCCGATCGTGAAATCGTCCTTGTAACCGGCCTTCAGCATTTTCGCGCGCATGGGGCCGCCGATTGCGACCACGGTGGCCTGCGTCGAACCGGACACCGCACCAAACATGCCGCAGGCGACCGTCGCGGATACCGCGAGGCCGCCCCGCAGGTGACCAAAGAAGCGCATCACGAGATCGAGCAGGCGGTCGGCGGAATGGCCGCGCGTTACGATGTCCGCCGCGAAGATGAACATTGGCACGGCGACCAGTGATGCCGGTTTGACGCCACCGATCATCTGTTGCACGACCTGCTGCAGGTTGATGTCGGGAAAATAGAACACGAAGCCGATCAGCGTTGCGCCGATCAGGGTGACCATCATCGGAAATCCCGCGACGAGCAGGATCACCATTGCACTGAGCATCACGATTGCCATGGAGGTCTCCGTCGAGTCTGCGGATCAGGATTGCACCGAGGGTACCGACGGGCCCGAGGGGGGCGGTGCTGTCGGGTCCTGGCGGCCGTGTTGCAGTGCGTGGGCGAGTTCGGGGTCTTCGTATTCATCGACCGCGCTGTAGGAAGCGAAGACGCGGGGATCGCTGAAGTCGAGGTTGCGAAGGACGGTAAGCAAGTACTGCACGCCGCTCAGGACGAAGCCGAACAGAACCGGCAGGTAGGTCAGGTACAGCGGCACCTGCAGCGCGGGCGTGACCTTGCCGCGTGCGGCGGTGCGCTGCACGTACTCTAAGCAGTACCACGCCAGCGTGAACATCACCGCCGCGGTGACGGTCGCGATGACGATCATGACGACCTTCTTCGCGCGCGGCGGCAGTTGGTCGTACAGGGCCGTCATGCGGATGTGGCGGCCCTTGCGGGTTACGTAACCGAGCCCGAAGAAGGTGACCAGCACCATCAGGAATTCGCTCAGCTCCTCGATAAAATGGATGCTGGCGTCGAACACGAAGCGTCCGATCACGTTGGCGACCGTAAAGCTCGCCAGTACGAGGATGCTCCACCCCAGGGTCCAGGCCTCGATGCGCCCGACCGCATTGTCGAGCGCGCTCAGGGCGCCACTCACGTCTTGCGGCAATCCGCTCATTGTTTTATGTCTCCTCACGCTGCATGTCTGGCCATGGCGCGGGCGTGATCACACATGGCCTTTTCTTGAGGACATCCCGGACGCCACGGCGAAAACATTCGCGCGCGACGCTCGGGATGTTTGAAGCTTATTTCGCTGACAATGCGGTCAATGCGTTGACGTCCGCGAGGAAGCCATCGAGGATCTTCTTGCCCTCTGAGCCTACGTGCTTCTGGAACTTCGCGTGCGTTGCCATGCTTGCCTTGCGGAACTCGGCGCGTTCGGCTTCGTTGAGCTGCACCAGTTGGATGTTGGGCTTAGCCGCCTTGATCTTGTTTAACCGCTCACTGTTGAAGCGTTTGACGACGTCATTCACGTAGCCATGCATGTCGGCGACCGTCGCCTCGATCATCTTCTGGCGCTGGGGCGGCAATTTCGAGAACCAGTCGTTCCCCGAGACGATCGCGGTGACGAGCTCCTGCTCACCGGCCCAGATCAGGTAGTTCGTGACCTCGTAGAACTTCATCTCTTCGATGGCCGGTATCGGATTCACCTGGCCATCGACCTGCTTGAGCTGGAGCGCGCCGTACACCTCGCCGAAAGGCATTGGCGTGGGGCTCGCGCCAAGATCGGCGTAGGCGTCTAGCAGCACGGGCGACACCATCACGCGCATCTTGAAGCCCTTGAAGTCCGTCGGTTTGCGCACCAGGCGATTGGTCGTCCACACCTGTGGTCCTTCGGAATACAAGGCCTGAAGACGCAGGCCGCGCTTGTCGAAGGCCTTGCCCAGCGCGCCGCGGACCAGCTTGTCCGATGCGAGCACCTTGTTGACCGCGTCCGAGCCGTCAGGCAACACGTAGTTCATCAGGAACACCTGCGATTCGGGAACCAGCGTGCCGAGCGCGCCAACCGCGACATTCACGAAGTGAACGGTGCCGTCGATGGCCTGTTCGGCCATCTCGGCCGACGTGCCGAGTTGGCCCATATGGTAGATCTTGACCGTGACCTCACCGTTCGAGGCCTTTTCGATGCGGCGTTTGAACTCCTGTGCATAGGAATCCATGATCGAGCCAGGGACTTCCTCGATCGCATATTTCCAGGTCTCGGCTGCGAAGGTTGACAGGGAAACCAGTGCGATCGAGATGCCGGCGAACAGATGCTTCAGGGATAGACGGGTGCGTGACATGTGATCCTCCTTAAGGTGTGCGGATTCCTGCGGGGCTAGGCTCGGCCGTTCGGCTCTTGTTGCCCTTATGCGCCCGCCTTCGCGTTGCGTGCATGGAAGATGAAGCCGATGCTGTTCATCAGAAGTTGAGCGGCCAGGATGGATGTAGTTCCGGTCGGATCGTAGGCGGGAGCGACTTCGACGAGGTCCATGCCGACGATGTCGCCGCGGCTGCGTTTGGCGAGCGCCTGGATGATTTCCAGCACCTCGTAGTACAGGAAGCCGCCGTGGCTCGGCGTGCCCGTACCAGGCGCGATCGACGGGTCGAAGCCGTCGATGTCGATCGTGATGTAGTAGGACACCCCCTGCGGGATCTTCGCGAGCACGCCTTCGGTGCCCAGCCGGCGCACGTCGCGCACCGACAGGATCTGCGAGCCCGCTTCGCGCGCGGCCATGTAGTCGTCGCGGTTCGACGATGAGACGTTGCGGATGCCGATCTGCGTCATGCCGACGATGTGATCCATCTCGGACGCGCGGCGCAGCGGGTTGCCATGGCCGTAGCGCACGCCGTGGCGCTCGTCGACGAAGTCGAGATGGGCGTCCACGTGCAGGATGTGGATCGGCCCGCGGCCTTCGAAGGCCTTGATCACCGGCGCGTGGATCGAGTGGTCGCCGCCGAGCACGAGCGGCATCGCGCCCTTCTCGAGGAGCTTGCGCACTGCGAGTTCGATGTTCGCGTTGCTCTTCGCCATGTCGGTGTGGACGATGTCCGCATCGCCGACGTCGACGATGCGTACTTCGTCGCGCGTGAGGTACATCACGTCGTCCTCGAAATCGTACGCGCCGGAATGGCCGAACGAGAACAGCGTCGAGGCCTCCCGGATGCCGCGCGGCCCGAACCGCGCGCCCGAGCGCCATTGCGTACCCATATCGTTGGGGGCGCCCAGCACCGCGACATCCGCATCAAGGGCCTCCCAGTCAAGGCAGGGAGGCGCTTTCGCGAAGGTGCAGTGCCCCACGAAGGGCAGGTTGAGGCGTCCGGATTCGTATGAGTTCTTCGACATGCTGGGTCTCCTGGTTATCGATGCGTGAGGGCGCTGGGCCCGTCCGCAGATCCAGTGTAGGAAGCCGATTGCGTCGGAAAAATATGAACTATAGGATGCTTACATCGATCGGAATCAATGTAATACGGCGCCGCACGGGAGGGCACAATGATTCAGCTCCACAACGTCGACCTGAAGCTGCTGCGCGTCTTCGACGCGGTCGTGCGCTGCGGGGGACTCTCGGCAGCGCAGGCTGAGCTGAACGTCGGACAATCGACGATCAGCGCCCAGATCGGCCAACTCGAGGTCCGGCTCGGCGTGCGCCTGTGCGACCGCGGCCGTGGCGGCTTCCGCCTCACCGAACAGGGGCGGGCGGTCCATGACGCCACGCAGCGCCTGATGAGCGCGATAGAAAACTTTCGCATCGAGGCCGACCAGCTGAAGCGTAGTGTGGCCGGAACGCTCAGTCTCGGTGTCATCGACAACACCGTCACCGACCGCGGCTCGCCCTTGCGGGGTGCCATCAGCCGTTTCCTCGCGCGCGGGCCGGACGTGCATATCGACGTGTATGTCGGCAATCCGAGCGAGCTCGAACAACGCGTGCTCGACGGACGGGTACATGTTGCTATCGGGCACTTTCCCTTTCCCGTGCATGGCATCGCCTCGGTGCCCCTTTACGAGGAGGTTCACGGAATCTTTTGCAGCGCGCAGGACCCCCTCGCCGCGCCGTCGTGGTCGGATGAAGCGCTTGCCGCCCGGTTGCGCGGGGCTCGCGTCGTTGCGCGCGGATACCTTCGGCGGCGCGATCTGGATCTGATTGGTGCCTCTGTTGCGGCTTCTACGACCGACAGTGTCGAAGCGCAGGCGATACTGATTCTTGCCGGCGGCTGTGTCGGGTTCCTGCCCCTTCACTATGCGACGCAGTGGATCGATGCTGGCGAACTGCTGCAACTCATGCCCGAGCGGATGATCCTCACTTCGCCATTCAGCGCAATCATGCGGCGGCTGCCATTACCGCCGCTGCTGCGTTGCTTCATCGATGATCTGGAATTGACCCGTCGAGGTTAGTGCTGTTGCACACGTGCAGCGTGCAGCTGTCCTCTTGAGTGAATCGACGGTGGCCTGGCGCGGTGCCGACGGGAACTCGCTCAGTTCTGCCCAAGTCCGCTGGGTGTCCTGCACCCTTCGAGGCGCACCGCTGAGCGTGGCCGCCCGCCCGCTTGCCGGGTTATTCGCCCGCCAGCTGCGCGCCTGAAGACGGCGCCGTAGCCCCGACCAGCGTGGCATCCGACGAGGCGAAGCTGCTCGTGATGTAGTCGGCGAGGCAGCGCACCGCCTCGGTGACGCTTTCCCGCCGCTCGTACAGCCGTACGTCCAGTTGCCCCATCGCGGGGAAGCCGTCGCGCTCGCCCAGTGCCCGCACGCCTTCGGGCACGGTGCTGCCGGCGAGCAGGGTCACGCCGAGGCCGGCGCGCACCGCGGCGATGATGCCGCTGTAGCTGGAGCTCATATAGGCGATGCGCCACGGCCGCTGCTGGCGACCGAGCATCTGCAGCACGCGGCTGCGGTAGATGCACGGCGGCGGGGCGACGACCAGCGACAGCGGCCGCTGCGTGTGGCGTTCGTGGTCGGGGCTGGTGATCCACACCAGCGATTCGGTGAGCACCTTGGAGCCGCCACGCTCGTCCGGGTCGTCGTGCAGGGCGATGACGAGATCGAATTCGCCTTTCTCCTGCCGGGCAAGCAGGTTCTTGCTGAGGTCGCAGGTGACCTCGAGCATCACGCCCGGGTGCGACTGCGCGAATTTCCCGAGGATCACCGGCAGCAGCGAGGCGGTGTATTCGTGCGGCGCGCCCAGCCGCACGCTGCCCGCCACCTTGGGCCGGCGCAGGCTGCTCACGGCCTCGTCGTTGAGCGCGAGCATGCGCCGCGCGTAACTCACCAGCGTCGTCCCTTCCTCGGTGAGCTTGACGCGGTGCGTGCCACGCACGAACAGCGGTGCGTCCAGCAGCTCTTCCAGGCGCCGGATCTGCAGGCTCACGGCCGACTGCGTGCGTCCGACGATTTCGCCGGCACGGGTGAAGCTGCCCGTTTCGACAGCCTTCACGAAGGTGCGCAGCAGCTCGGTAGGGATGTTTTGCATCGTGCACGGACCATTAATGGTATCAATGATTTCATTTCAACTATCAAATTCGCTCATGTCAACACATTGATACCATGCGCTCCGTAACCTAACTTGAGTTTGTATCAATCAACACGCAACCAGGAGACACCATGAGCACGATCAAATTCACCGAAGACCACGAGTGGCTGAGCGTCGAGGGCGACGTCGCGACGGTTGGCATCACCGACTATGCTCAGAACGCGCTGGGCGACATCGTTTTCGTGCAGCTGCCGGACGTCGGCGCGAGCTTTGCGGCGGGCGATGAAGCCGCGGTCATCGAGTCGGTGAAGGCTGCCGGCGAACTGAAGATGCCGCTGGCCGGCACGATCGTCGAAGTCAACGGCGCACTGGCCGATGCGCCCGCGACCGTCAATGAAGATCCGATGGGTGCAGGCTGGTTCATCCGCGTCCGCCTCGACGATCCGTCCGCGCTTGCCGGGCTGCTCGACCAGGCCGCCTACGACAAGCTGACTGCCTGATCGACCCTCTTCCGGAAAACAGCCCAAGCCATGAACATGAACGACACCCGCTTCCCCGCGACGCTCGACCAGCTCGAGCAGCGCGATGATTTCGTCGGCCGCCACGTCGGCCCGGATGCGACCGAAACGCAGGCGATGCTCGCCGCGCTCGGCCTCGATTCGCTCGACCAGCTCGTCGACAAGGTGATCCCGGCTTCCATCCTGTCGCCCTCGCCCCTCCCTCTCCCCGAGAGCCGGACGGAAGCCGAAGCGCTCGCCATGCTGCGCGAGATCGCGGGGAAGAACCGGGTGTTCCGTTCCTTCATCGGCACGGGCTATTACGACACCTACACGCCGGGTGTCGTGCTGCGCAACGTCCTCGAGAACCCCGCCTGGTACACCGCCTACACGCCGTACCAGCCGGAGATCTCGCAGGGCCGTCTGGAAGCGCTGCTGAACTTCCAGACCATGATCACCGACCTGACGGGAATGGAGATCGCAAACGCCTCGCTGCTCGACGAAGCGACCGCCGCGGCCGAGGCGATGACCTTCTGCCAGCGCCTGTCGAAGAACCCGGCCAAGGCCTTCTTCGTTTCGAGCGACTGCCACCCGCAGACCATCGAGGTGGTGCGCACCCGCGCCGAGCCGCTGGGCTTCGAGGTCATCGTCGGCAATCCGGCGACCGATCTCGACAAGCATGAATTCTTCGGCGTGCTGCTGCAGTACCCGGCGAGCACCGGCGAAGTCGTCGACTACGCCGGCATCGTCGCCGCCGCCCACGCCAAGAAGGCGCTGGTCGTCGTCGCCGCCGACCTGCTCGCGCTGACGCTGCTGAAGTCGCCCGGTGAGCTAGGCGCGGACGTCGCGATCGGCACGACGCAGCGCTTCGGTATCCCGCTGGGCTTCGGCGGCCCGCACGCCGCGTATTTCGCGACCCTCGACGCGCACAAGCGCGTGATGCCGGGCCGCGTCGTCGGCGTGTCGATCGACAGCCACGGCAAGAAGGCCTACCGCCTCGCGATGCAGACGCGCGAACAGCACATCCGCCGCGAGAAGGCCACCTCCAACATCTGCACGGCGCAGGTGCTCCTGGCGGTGATGGCGAGCCTTTACGCCTGCTACCACGGTCCGAAGGGCCTGACCACGATCGCCCGTCGCGTGCATCGCCTGACCGCCACGCTGGCGGCCGGCCTGCGTCGCGTCGGTGCCGAAGTGGTGACCAACGCCTTCTTCGACACCATCGCCGTTCGTGTCGCCGACGCCGCTGCCGTGCATGCCGCCGCGCGTGCCAAGCAGATGAACCTGCGCGAAATCGACGCCACGACCGTCGGCATCTCGCTCGACGAGACCTCCACCCGCGCCGACGTCGAGGCGCTGTGGGCGGTGTTCGCCAACGGTGCCGCTGTTCCCTCGTTCGCCGACGTCGAGAACCTCGCGCCGGAGGCCCTGCCGGCCGGCCAGCTGCGCACCTCGGCCTTCCTGACGCACCCGGTGTTCAGCGCCTACCAGTCAGAGACCAAGATGCTGCGTTACCTGCGCGGGCTGGCGGACAAGGACCTGGCGCTCGACCGCACGATGATCCCGCTGGGCTCGTGCACGATGAAGCTGAACGCGACCACCGAGATGATCCCGGTCACCTGGCGCGAGTTCGGTGGCGTGCATCCCTTCGCTCCCACGGACCAGACGCAGGGCTACGCGCAGCTCACCGCCGAGCTGGAGCAGATGCTGTGCGCCTGCACCGGCTACGACGCCGTGTCGCTGCAGCCGAACGCCGGCTCGCAGGGCGAATACGCGGGCCTGCTGGCGATCCGTGCCTACCACGCGAGCCGCGGGGAAGGCCACCGCGACGTGTGCCTGATCCCGAGCTCCGCTCACGGCACCAACCCCGCGACGGCCAACATGGCCGGCATGCGCGTGGTCGTCGTGGCCTGCGACGAGAACGGCAACGTCGACGTCGCCGACCTCAAGGCCAAGGCCGAGCAGCACAGCGACAAGCTCGCCGCGATCATGATCACCTACCCCTCGACGCACGGCGTGTTCGAGACGGCGGTGCGCGAGATCACCGAGATCGTGCATGCCCACGGCGGCCAGGTGTACATCGACGGCGCCAACATGAACGCCATGGTCGGCCTGTGCGGCCCGGGCAAGTTCGGCGGCGACGTGTCGCACCTGAACCTGCACAAGACCTTCTGCATCCCGCACGGCGGCGGCGGACCGGGCGTCGGCCCGATCGGCGTGAAGTCGCACCTCGCGCCCTTCCTGCCGGGCCATGCGTCGGGCGGCCTGAAGGGCATCGGCGCGGTCTCGGCTGCACCCTACGGCAGCGCCAGCATCCTGCCGATCACCTGGACCTACATCACGCTGATGGGCGCCGAAGGCCTGCGCAACGCGACGGTGATGGCAATCCTCAACGCCAACTACATCGCCAAGCGCCTGGATCCGCATTACCCGGTGCTGTACCGCGGCGAAAACGGCATGGTCGCGCACGAATGCATCATCGACCTGCGCCCGCTCAAGGACAGCACCGGCGTGACCGTCGATGACGTCGCCAAGCGCCTGATCGACTTCGGCTTCCACGCGCCGACGATGTCCTTCCCGGTGCCGGGCACGCTGATGATCGAGCCGACCGAGAGCGAGTCCAAGGAAGAGCTCGACCGCTTCTGCGACGCGATGATCGCGATCCGCGAGGAAATCGCCAAGGTCGGCAGCGGCGAATTCGACGCCAAGGACAACCCGCTGGTCAACGCGCCGCACACCGCGGAAGCGATCGCCGGGGAGTGGAGCCATCCGTACAGCCGCGAACAGGCCGTCTATCCGCTCGCCAGCCTGCGTGCGAACAAGTACTGGTCGCCGGTGGGCCGGGTGGACAACGTGTATGGCGACCGCAACCTCGTGTGCGCCTGCCCGCCGATGTCCGACTACGAACAGGCCTGAGGAGAGAGCTGACATGAACGCATCCCTTGTTGTCACCCTGATCGGCGCTGATCGTCCCGGTCTCGTCAACGCGCTGGCCGAGTGCGCCGCCGACTGCGGCGCGAACTGGCTGGAGAGCAGCATGGCGCAGCTCGCCGGCAAGTTTGCGGGCATCGTGCGGCTGGAAATTGCCGAAGCCGATGCCGGCAAGCTCGAGGCAGCGTTGGGCGAGCTCGAAGTGGAAGGCCTGCGCCTGACGATCGAGCGCGGCGTCGCGGCCTCCGCTCCCGCGCTGCGCGTCACGAAGCTGACGCTGGTCGGCCACGACCGCCCCGGCATCGTGCGCGAGATCTCGGCCGCGCTGGCGCGCCACGGCGCCAGCATCAGCAAGCTGGAAACCGCGTGCGAGAACGCCTCCTTCAGCGGCGAACCGCTGTTCCGCGCCAGCATCGAGGTGCAGGTGCCGGCATCCGTCGAGCCCGCAAGCCTGAAGGCGGAGCTGGAAACGCTGGCGAACGAGCTGATGGTGGACCTCAACCTGGAGGGCGAGGCTGCCAACTGACGCAGTACCGCCCGCCGACCTAGACGGCAGTTCCAATTCCCCGTTCGCCCTGAGCTTGTCGCAGGGCTCCGGCAGGGCCTCTTGAGGCCCCGCCCGGGGAGGATTTCGCCGCAATTTCGCGAGGCGGGCGCATCCACCGGGGCCGGGCATCAAAAGGAGCGGGAAAATCCGCCGTGTCCGGTCTCCGATCAAAACTAGAAGTATGACGGAGACAACCTCATGCAGTTCCTGAACCAGTTCTTCACCGCCCTGAACGACCTCGTCTGGGGCGTCCCCATGATCGTCCTGATCCTGGGTACCGGTCTGTATCTGCAGCTTCGACTCGGCTTCATGCCGATCTTCAAGATTCCCTACGGCTTCCGAATGATCTGGCGGAGCCGCACGCCCGGCGCCAAGGCCGAAGGCGAAATTTCCCCGTTCGCCGCGCTGATGACGGCGCTTTCGGCCACCGTCGGCACCGGCAACATCGCCGGTGTCGCCTCGGCGATCGCGATCGGCGGCCCCGGCGCCCTGTTCTGGATGTGGATGACGGCGCTCGTCGGCATGGCCACCAAGTACAGCGAAGTCGTGCTCGCGGTGAAGTACCGCGAGGTGGACGACAAGGGCGAGCACGCCGGCGGCCCGATGTACGCGATCAAGAACGGCCTGGCGAAGCACTGGCACTGGCTGGGCACCGCCTTCGCGATCTTCGGCGGCCTCGCGGGCTTCGGTATCGGCAACATGGTCCAGGCCAACGGCATCGCCAGCGCGGTGCACAACGCCTTCGGCGTGGAAACCTGGATCACCGGCGTGGTGCTGGTCGTGCTCACCGGCGCGGTCGTGCTGGGCGGCATCAAGCGAATCGGCGCCGTGGCCGAATGGCTGGTGCCCTTCATGTGCATCGCCTACATCGGCTGCGTCGCGGTGATCCTGTTCGTCTTTGCCGACCGCATCCCCGATGCCTTGGCGACCATCTTCAGGCAAGCCTTCAGCCCCACCGCGGCCACCGGCGGCTTCGTCGGCGCGAGCGTGATGCTGGCGATCCAGAAGGGTGTGGCGCGCGGCATCTTCTCGAACGAGGCGGGCCTCGGCACCGCCGGCATCGCGCAGGCCGCCGGCGCCACCAGCAACCCCGTGTTCTCGGGCCTGATCGGCATGATGGGCACCTTCATCGACACCATCATCGTGTGCACGATGACCGGCCTGGCGATCATGGTCAGCGGCGTGTGGGATTCGGGTGCGACCGGCGCGGTGCTGAGCTCGGCGGCCTTCGAGGCGGCGATGCCCGGCGTCGGCAAGTACCTGCTCGCGGCATCGCTCGCGGTGTTCGCTTTCACCACCATCCTCGGCTGGGCCTACTACGGCGAGAAGTGCTGGGAATTCCTGCTCGGCACGGCGTCCGAGAAGCCCTTCCGCATCCTGTGGACCGTCGCAGTGTATTTCGGCGCGGTGCTGAGCCTCGATTTCGCCTGGCTGGTGGCGGACACGCTGAACGCGCTGATGGCCATCCCCAACCTGATTTCCCTGCTGCTGCTGTCGCCGGTGATCGTCAAGCTGACGCGCGAGTATTTCGCCGAACAGCGCGGTGAGGCGCAGCAATCCGAAAACCCGTCAGTGTCCGCGGCGCGGGCGACGCACTGACATCCCAGTCCGACAACCCAATCCGGAGTACCTAGATGTTCGACAAGCAAATGCAGATCGCCGGCTTCGACCCTGACCTGTGGGGGGCCATCGAGTCCGAGCGTCACCGCCAGGAAGATCACATCGAGCTGATCGCGTCCGAGAACTATGCCAGCCCGCGCGTGATGCAGGCGCAAGGCACGGTGCTCACCAACAAGTACGCGGAAGGCTATCCGGGCAAGCGCTACTACGGCGGCTGCGAGCATGTCGACGTCGTCGAACAGCTTGCCATCGACCGCGCCAAGCAGCTGTTCGGCGCGGATTGGGTGAACGTGCAGCCGCACTCCGGCTCGCAGGCCAACGCCGCAGTGTATTTCGCGCTGCTGCAGCCGGGCGACACCATCCTCGGCATGAGCCTCGCGCACGGCGGCCACCTCACGCACGGCGCGAAGGTGAACTTCTCCGGCAAGGTGTTCAACGCCGTGCAGTACGGCGTCACCGACGACGGCGTGATCGACTATGACGCGCTCGAGGCGCTCGCCGTCGAGTGCAAGCCGAAGATGATCGTCGCCGGCTTCTCGGCCTATGCCCGCCACCTCGACTTCCCGCGCTTCCGCGCGATCGCGGACAAGGTCGGCGCGCTGCTGTTCGTCGACATGGCGCACGTCGCCGGCCTCGTCGCCGCGGGCCTGTACCCCAGCCCGGTGCCCTTCGCCGACATCGTCACCAGCACCACCCACAAGACCCTGCGCGGCCCGCGCGGCGGCATCATCCTCGGCCGCGCCAATGCGGACATCGAGAAGAAGATCGCCTCGATGGTTTTCCCCGGCACCCAGGGCGGCCCGCTGATGCACGTGATCGCGGCCAAGGCCGTCGCCTTCAAGGAAGCGCTGGATCCCTCCTTCAAGGAATACCAGAAGCAGGTGCTCGCCAATGCGCGCGCGATGGCCGGGGTGTTCGTCGAGCGCGGCTACAAGATCGTGTCGGGCGGCACCGACGACCACCTCTTCCTGGTCGACCTGATCGCCAAGGGCATCACCGGCAAGGCTGCCGACGCGGCGCTCGGCGCGGCCCACATCACGGTGAACAAGAACACCGTGCCCAACGATCCGCAGTCGCCTTTCGTCACCAGCGGCATCCGCATCGGTACCCCGGCGGCGACCACCCGCGGCTTCGGCATCGCCGAGGTCACGGAGCTGGCCGGCTGGATCTGCGACGTCCTCGACGACGTCGAGAACCCGGAGGTCATCGAGGCCGTGCGCACGAAGGTGTCCGCGCTGTGCGCCCGCTTCCCGGTCTACGGCAAGTAATCGGCAAATAAAAAAAGCAGTACGCGGCGCCTGCGGGCGCCGCCTTCCAACGCCAGAGAGAGACCGTTGAATCAACCGAGGAAGGAAGGATGACACGTATCAGCGATATGCTCGACGAAGAGCAGAAACATGAAAGCAAGGACCTCGAACGAGGGCTCCAGGACAGGCACATCCAGCTCATTGCCATCGGCGGAGCGATCGGCGTGGGCCTGTTCCTCGGCTCGGCGAAGGCGATCAGCAAGGCGGGCCCCGCGCTGCTGGTGACCTACGCCTTCGCAGGACTGGCGGTGTTCTTCATCATGCGCGCGCTGGGCGAACTGCTCATTCACCGACCGGTTGCCGGCTCGTTCGCGACGTATGCCGAAGAGTACGTGAGCCCCTGGGCGGGCTTCGTCACCGGCTGGACCTACTGGTTCACCTGGGTCGTCACCGGCATGGCGGAACTGACCGCCGTCGGCGTCTACTTCCACTACTGGTTCCCGGACATCCCGCAGTGGATCCCGGCGCTCGGCACGCTGGTCGTGCTGTACGGCGCCAACCTGATCGCCGTGAAGGTGTTCGGCGAGATGGAATTCTGGTTCGCGCTGATCAAGGTGCTGACGATCGTCGCGATGCTGGTCATCGGCCTCGTCATCATCATCTTCGGCGTGGGTGATCTCGGCAAGACCGCGAGCTTCTCCAACCTGTGGTCGCACGGCGGCTTCGCGCCGATGGGCATGGTGGGGGTGGTGCTGACCCTGCAGATCGCGTGCTTCGCCTACACCGGTGTCGAGCTGATCGGCGTCACGGCGGGCGAGGCGCAGAACCCCGAGAAGGTGCTGCCGCACGCGACCAACAGCGTGACCTGGCGGATCCTGATCTTCTACATCGGCGCGCTGATCGTGCTGATGTCGCTGGTGCCGTGGAACGAACTCAACCCGAACATGAGCCCGTTCGTGACCGTGTTCGAGAAGATCGGCATCCCGGCCGCGGCGGGCATCATCAACTTCGTGGTCATCACCGCGGCGGCCTCGTCGTGCAACAGCGGCATCTTCAGTACCGGCCGCATGCTCTACACGCTCGCGCAGTTCAAGCAGGCCCCGGCCCCGCTCGGCAAGGTGAACAAGAGCCACGTTCCGGCCACCGCGATCACGTTGTCCGCTCTGTTCATGCTGGTCGGCGTCGCGCTGAACTATGTCGTGCCCGAGGAAGCCTTCGTCTATGTCACCAGCGTCGCCACCGTCGGCGCCGTGTGGACCTGGGGCATCATCGTGTGGTCGCACCTGAAGTACCGCCAGGCGGTGAAGCAGGGGCTCGCCACCGCGGTGTTCTTCCGCATGCCCGGCGCACCGTTCGCCAACTGGTTCGTGCTCGCCTTCCTGGCGCTGGTGGTCGTGTTCCTGGCAATGGACGCCGGCACCCGCGTGGCGCTGTTCGTCGCTCCGGTCTGGTTCGCTCTCCTGACCGCGGGCTATCTGCTCTCCAAATCGCGTGCCGCCCGTGACAACGGCGCGCTCGCATCCGAAACTTCGAGGTAATCCGTCATGGCCATCAGCGTTTTCGACCTGTTCAAGATCGGCATCGGGCCGTCGTCCTCCCACACCGTGGGGCCGATGCGCGCGGCGCAGGTCTTTGCGACCGGCCTCAAGGAGTCCGGCCTGCTCGCGCGGGTCGGAAGCGTGAAGGCCGAACTGTTCGGTTCCCTGGGCGCGACCGGCAAGGGGCACGGCAGCGACAAGGCCGTGCTCCTCGGTCTCGAGGGCGAGGCGCCGGATCTGGTCGATACGGATCTGGTCGAGGGCAAGCTCGCCCGCATCCGCGGCGAGCAGCGCCTGCATCTCGCCGGCGAGCACCCGATCCCGTTCGTCGAGCGCGAGCATCTGGTGATGCACCGGCGCCAGTCGCTGCCCTATCACCCCAACGGGATGCGTATCGCGGCCTTCGACGCGGCCGGCGAAACGCTTGTGAGCAAGGTGTATTACTCGGTCGGCGGCGGCTTCGTCGTCGATGAGAGCGCCGCGGGCGCCGACCGCATCGTCGAGGACACCACGCCGCTCGCGCATCCCTTCCATAGCGGCGACGAACTGCTCGCGCAGTGCCGCGAGAAGAATCTCTCGATCAGCCAGCTGATGCTGGAAAACGAGCGCGCCTGGCGCACCGACGCGGAAACGCGCGCCGGCCTGCTGCGCATCTGGGACGTGATGCAACTGTGCGTGCGCCGCGGCTGCGAGAAGGAAGGCATCATGCCGGGCGGCCTGCAGGTGAAGCGCCGCGCCGCGGAGATGTTCCGCAAGCTCTCCAGCACGCCCGAGGCGAGCATTCGCGACCCGCTCACGACGATGGACTGGGTGAACCTGTACGCGCTCGCCGTCAATGAGGAAAACGCCACCGGCGGTCGCGTCGTCACGGCCCCGACCAACGGCGCCGCCGGCATCGTGCCCGCGGTGATGCACTACTACAGCCGCTTCATTCCCGGCGCGAGCGAGGAGGGCATCATCCGCTTCCTGCTCACGGCTGCGGCGATCGGTATCCTCTATAAAGAAAACGCTTCGATCTCCGGCGCCGAGGTCGGCTGCCAGGGCGAGGTCGGCGTCGCCTGCTCGATGGCGGCCGGTGCGCTCGCCGAAGTGCTGGGCGGAACGCCCGAGCAGGTGGAAAATGCCGCCGAGATCGGAATGGAGCACAACCTGGGCCTGACCTGCGACCCCGTCGGCGGTCTGGTCCAGGTGCCCTGCATCGAGCGCAACGCAATGGCCTCGATCAAGGCGATCAACGCCGCACGCATGGCGCTGCGTGGCGACGGCAAACATTTCGTCTCGCTCGACAAGGTCATCAAGACCATGCGCGAGACCGGCGCCGACATGAAGTTGAAGTACAAGGAAACCGCCCGCGGCGGCCTCGCCGTGAACGTCATCGAATGCTGATGACCCCCTGACACTCAGACAAAGGAAACATGATGAGCGACAACCATTCCGACGCACCGCTGCTGCGCACCCCGCTGTACGACCTGCACGTGTCCCTCGGCGCCAAGATGGTGCCTTTCGCCGGTTACGAAATGCCCGTGCAGTACCCCGCGGGCATCATCAGGGAGCACACCCACACCCGCACCCAGGCCGGCCTGTTCGACGTGTCGCACATGGGCCAGGTCTTCCTCGTCGGCCCCGATGCCGCCGCGGCCCTTGAAACCCTGGTGCCGGTCGACATCATCGACCTGCCGCAGGGCATGCAGCGTTACGCGCTGTTCACCAACGAGACCGGCGGCGTCATGGACGACCTGATGGTCGCGAACTTCGGCGACCGCCTGTTCGTCGTGGTCAACGCCGCGTGCAAGGCGCAGGACATCGCGCACATGCAGAAGCACCTGTCCGGCCGCTGCAAGGTCGAAGTGCTCGACGACCGCGCGCTGCTGGCGCTCCAAGGCCCGGCCGCCGCGACCGTGCTGTCGCGCCTCGCGCCCGAAGTCGGCAAGATGGTGTTCATGAACAGCATCACCGTCGATCTGCTGGGCGTGCCGTGCTACGTCAGCCGTTCCGGCTACACCGGTGAAGACGGCTACGAGATCTCGGTGCCCGCCGACAAGGCCGAAGCCCTGGCGCGCGAGCTGCTGAGCCACCCCGAAGTGGCCCCGATCGGCCTCGGCGCGCGCGATTCGCTGCGCCTCGAAGCCGGCCTGTGCCTGTACGGCCACGACCTCGACGTGAACACCTCGCCGGTCGAGAGCAGCCTGCTGTGGGCGTTGTCCAAGCCCCGCCGTGCCGACGGCGCGCGTGCCGGCGGCTATCCCGGCGCCGACGTGATCCTCGGCCACATCGCCAACGGCGTGTCGCGCAAGCGCGTCGGCCTGCGTCCGAATGCCCGCGTGCCGGTGCGTGAAGGCGCGGAGATCGTCGACGCGGACGGCCGCAAGGTCGGCATCGTCACCAGCGGCGGCTTCGGCCCGACGCTGGAAGCGCCGGTCGCGATGGGCTACGTCGAAACCGCGTTGGCCAAGGTCGGCACCCAGCTCTCCGCGATCGTCCGCGGCAAGCCGGTCCCGATCGAAGTCGCCAGCACCCCCTTCGTGCCGCAGCGCTACTACCGCGGCTGATGTAAAGGGCGATCCGGCTCTCGATCGCACCAATCAATCCAGCTGTCCGCGCCGAGCCGGTCGATGTCCCGCGAGGGGCTTCGACGGGCTTGCTGCGGGCGAAATATTGGATCGCGATCCCGAGAGCCGGGTCGCCCGCCGGAGTCCCCCATGCAGAACGCAAGCACCCCCACACCCCAGACCGGAATCAAGCTGCGCGGCGCCGACAAGACCGCGCGCATCCCGGTCAAGATCGTCCCGATCACGCCCGCCGAGCAGCTGCGCAAGCCTGAATGGATCCGCGCAGCCTTCCGCGGCACCAAGAGCGTGCGCCAGCTCACCGGCACGCTGCGTGAAAACCGCCTGCACACCGTGTGCGAGGAAGCCAACTGCCCGAACCTGGGCGAGTGCTTCAACCACGGCACGGCGACCTTCATGATCATGGGGGCGATCTGCACGCGGCGCTGCCCGTTCTGCGACGTGGGCCACGGCCGTCCGCTGCCGCTGGACGCCGACGAACCGAAGAACCTCGCCGAGACCGTCGTGGGGATGCGCCTGAAGTACGTCGTGATCACCTCGGTGGACCGCGACGACCTGCGCGACGGCGGGGCGCAGCATTTCGCCGACTGCATCCGCGAAGTGCGTGCCGCCAACCCCGGCATCACCGTCGAAGTGCTGACCCCGGACTTCCGCGGCCGCGTCGAGCTCGCGCTCGACCTGCTCACGGCAGAGCCGCCCGACGTCTTCAACCACAACATCGAGACCGTGCCGCGCCTGTACCGCGAAGTGCGTCCCGGTGCCGATTACGAACACTCGCTCGATCTCCTCGCGGCCTTCAAGGCGCGCCGCCCCGAGGTCGCGACCAAGTCCGGCCTGATGCTGGGCGTGGGCGAAACGCGGGAAGAGATCGAGGCGACGCTGGCCGACCTGCGTGCGCACAAGGTCGACATGGTCACGATCGGCCAGTATCTGCAGCCCAGCCTGCACCACCTGCCGGTGCGCCGCTACGTGACGCCGGCCGAGTTCGATGAGTTGCGCGTCGTCGGCGAGAAGATGGGCTTTCGCCACGTCGCCTCGGGCCCGATGGTGCGCTCGTCCTACCACGCCGACCTGCAGGCGCGCGGCGTGATCGGAGGCTGAACGATGAACGGGATCTGGAGCGTCAAGATCGAACGGCTGGAAACCCGCCTGGCGGTGGGCGTCTACGAGGACGAGCAAGAACCGCAGCCGATGTGGGTGTCCGTGACCCTGACCGGCCTCGCGCCGGCGGTGCCGGATGGCCTCGGCGACTGCCTCGACTACGAGCCGCTGTGCCGCTGGCTCGCGAGCGAATGGCCGCGCACCGCGCACACCGGGCTGCTCGAGACGCGCGTGAACGAGGTCTTCGACTTCGCGTTCGGCCTCGATCCGCGCGTGCAGGAGGTGTCGGTCGGCCTCTACAAGCAGCGCGTCAGCCGCTATGCCGCCGCAATCGGAATCGAACGCACCACCAACCGCGGCGAACACACCCGCGCGATGCAGAACGCAAGCGCACGCAACTGCGAGGCAAGCGAAAATGTCGCAAGCATCGAATGAATCCGCGCGCTTCGCGCTGACCTTCGCGTCCGCGGGAGAGCGCGGCCAGACCGCAGCCGTCACCGCGCTGCTGGAAAAGCACGGCGCCTACATCGAGGAATTCACGGTCTTCGACGACGTCCTCAGCGGACGTTTCTACCTGCGCACCGCGTTCCGTCTCGTCGGCGCGACGCCGGCCGCGGTCGAGGCGCTGCGCGGCGAGTATGGCGAATTGCGCAAACGCTTCCGCGATCCCGAGGGCGCGATCCACGACCTGCAGCGCCCGATGCGTGTGCTGCTGATGGTGTCCAAGGCCGACCACTGCCTGCGCGACCTGCTCGACCAGTGGCGCCGCGGCGAACTACCGATGGAGATCGTCGGCGTGGCGTCGAACCACCCCACGCTCGGGCCGATCGCCACCGCCGAAGGGCTGCCCTTCCACCACCTGCCGATCACGCCGGACACCAAGCCGCAGCAGGAAGCGGCGCTGAGCGCGCTGATCGAATCGAGCGGCGCGGAACTGGTCGTGCTC
The DNA here is from genome assembly GCF_045689615.1 of Aromatoleum evansii. NCBI lineage: Bacteria > Pseudomonadati > Pseudomonadota > Betaproteobacteria > Rhodocyclales > Rhodocyclaceae > Aromatoleum > Aromatoleum evansii. The sequence continues at coordinate 3,416,689 of NZ_CP141259.1, read as the reverse complement.
GCGCGCTACATGCAGGTGCTGTCGGAGGACATGTGCGAACGCCTCGCCGGGCGCGTCATCAACATCCACCATTCCTTCCTGCCCGGCTTCAAGGGGGCGCGTCCGTACGAGCAGGCGCATGCACGCGGGGTCAAGCTGATCGGCGCGACGGCACATTTCGCGACCTCGGATTTGGACGAAGGCCCGATCATCGAACAGGCCGTCGAGCGTGTCGACCACGCCTACACGCCCGACCAGCTCCTGAGCACCGGCCGCCACGTCGAATGCCTGGCCCTTGGCCGCGCCTTGCGCTACGTGCTCGAGCATCGCGTGTTCATCAACGGCCTGCGGACCGTGGTCCTGCGCTGAGCGCGAAGATGAGGCTGCGCTTCGACTTCCCGGCGGATGCCATCGGCGCCACGCCGCTGCACTTCACGGCCCCGCGCGAGCAACTCGTTGCGCGCCAGCCGCAGGACGTGCGCGCGGTGCTCGAACGGGCCGACGCACTGGCACGCGCCGGCGCGTGGGTCGCGGGCTTCGTGTGCTACGAGGCGGGCGCCGCCTTCGACCCCGCCTTCCGCTTTCGCCAGCGTCCTGCCTTGCCGCTGGCCTGGTTCGGGGTGTTCGACGGACCGGCGGAAACGATCGAGCCACCGCGTGCGGCGGCGCGTTGCGACGGCTGGCAGCCGGGCGTGGAGCGTGACCGCTACGACGCGGACATCGGCCGCATCCTCGACCACATCCGCGCAGGTGACGTGTACCAGATCAACCACACGATCCGCCTGCACGGCCGCTTCGACGGCGACCATCGCGCGCTCTACGAGCACCTGCGTGCGGGTCAGCCGACGGGCTACTGCGCGCTGCTCGATCTCGGGCGCCACCGCATCCTGTCCTTGTCGCCGGAGCTCTTCTTCCGCCGCGACGGCGAACGCCTGGTCTCGAAGCCGATGAAGGGTACGCTCGCGCGCGGCGCAACCCCGCAGCAGGATGCCGAGCACGCCGAGGTCCTGGCGGCTTCGGAGAAGAATCGCGCCGAGAACCTGATGATCGTGGATCTGATCCGCAACGACATGTCGCGGGTCGCGCGACCGCACAGCGTCAGCGTGCCGCACCTGTTTTCCGTCGAGGCCTATCCGACGGTGTTCCAGATGACCTCGACGGTGGCGGCCGAGCTGCGCCCGGACGCGGATCTCGCGGACATCTTCGCCGCGCTCTTCCCCTGCGGCTCGATCACCGGTGCGCCGAAGATCAAGGCGATGGAAATCATCGCCGGGCTCGAGGCCGAAGCGCGCGGCATCTATTGCGGTGCGATCGGCGTGCTGAAACCGGGCGGGGACGCCATCTTCAACGTCGCGATCCGCACGCTGGCGCTCGACGGCCTCACCGGCCGCGCGGAATACGGCGTCGGCGGCGGCATCACGGCCGATTCGGTCGCGCATGATGAATACGAGGAGATGCGCGCCAAGGCCCGCATCCTGCGTTGTGCCGCATGAACGGGGCCGCGTCAGGCAGGGCCGGTCGGAACAATATTCCGCCGCAGGCTGAATACCGCAAGAACATGTCGCATACCGAACATCGAAGTAGGGGCATACGGCTTTAAATTCCCGAAGGGTCGCGGCCATGACGACGGCCGTGTTCGGCATCGGACTAACTCGTCAGTAACCACAATCAGCTAGAAGCCAGAAAAGCAGGGCAGCCACATGAAACCGATCAAGAGCATCCTCGTCGCCAACCGTGGCGAAATCGCGATCCGCGTGTTCCGCGCCGCGAGCGAACTGGGTATCCGCACGGTGGCGATCTACGCCAACGAGGACCGCTTCGCGCTGCACCGCTTCAAGGCCGACGAGTCCTACCTCGTGGGCAACGGCCAGAAGCCGATCGCCGCCTACCTCGACATCGCCGACATCATCCGCGTCGCCAAGGACGCCGAGGTCGACGCGATCCACCCCGGCTACGGCTTCCTGTCCGAGAACCCCGAATTCGCCGAAGCCTGCGCCGCCGCCGGCATCGCCTTCATCGGCCCGCAGCCGCAGGTGATGCGCGATCTGGGCAACAAGGTCGCCGCGCGCAACCTCGCGATCGCCGCCGGCGTGCCGGTCGTGCCCGCCACCGGCGCGCTGCCGCGCGAGCTCGACGAGATCAAGCGCCTCGCGCGCGAAGTCGGCTACCCCCTGATGCTCAAGGCCAGCTGGGGCGGCGGCGGGCGCGGCATGCGCGCGATCGAGAACGAGGAGGAGCTCCCCGGCCTGCTCGACGTCGCCCGCCGCGAGGCGCTCGCCGCCTTCGGCAACGACGAGGTGTACCTGGAAAAACTCGTCCGCCGCGCCCGCCACGTCGAAGTGCAGGTGCTGGGCGACACCCACGGCAACCTCGTGCACCTCTTCGAGCGCGATTGCTCGGTGCAGCGGCGTAACCAGAAGGTCGTCGAACGTGCCCCCGCCCCCTACCTGGATGACGCGCGCCGCACCGAACTGTGCGACGCCGCGCTGAAACTGTGCCGTGCCGCGCACTACACCCACGCCGGCACCGTCGAATTCCTGATGGACGCCGACACCGGCGCCTTCTACTTCATCGAAGTGAACCCCCGGATTCAGGTCGAACACACCGTCACCGAACAGGTCACCGGCGTCGACATCGTCAAGGCCCAGATCCGCGTCACCGAAGGCGCCCGCATCGGCGGCGAAGACGCCTACCTCCCCGCGCAAGCGGCCATCCGCCTCAACGGCCACGCGCTGCAGTGCCGCGTCACCACCGAAGACCCGGAGAACAGCTTCACCCCCGACTACGGCCGCATCACCGCCTACCGCAGCGCCGCCGGCTTCGGCCTGCGCCTCGACGGCGGCACCGCCTATACCGGCGCCGTGATCACCCCGTTCTACGACTCGCTGCTGGTGAAAGTCACCGCCTGGGGCCACAGCCCGGACGAGGCGATTGCCCGCATGGACCGCGGCCTGCGCGAATTCCGCATCCGCGGCGTGTCCTCGAACCTGCAGTTCCTCGAGAACGTCATCGCGCATCCGCTCTTCCGCTCCGGCGAATGCACCACGCGCTTCATCGACACCACGCCCGAGCTCTTCCGCTTCCAGAAGCGCCAGGACCGCGCGACCAAGCTGCTGAAGTTCCTCGGCGAAGTCAGCGTCAACGGCAACCCCGAGATGGCCGGCCGGCAGGCGCCCAAGCTCCCGCTCGCCAAGCCCATCAAGCCGCAGGTCGACCTCGCCGCCGCGCCGCCCGCCGGCACGCGCGACCGCCTCAAGGAACTCGGCCCGCAGCGCTTCGCCGAGTGGATGAAGAACGAACGCCGCGTGCTCCTCACCGACACCACGATGCGCGACGCCCACCAGTCGCTCTTCGCCACCCGCATGCGCACGCGCGACATGCTGGAAATCGCGCCGCACTACGCGCGCCTCGTGCCCGAGCTCTTCTCGCTCGAATGCTGGGGTGGGGCGACCTTCGACGTCGCGCTGCGCTTCTTGAAAGAGGACCCGTGGGAGCGCCTCGCGCGTCTGCGAGCCGCGGTGCCCAACGTGCTGTTCCAGATGCTGCTGCGCGCCTCGAACGCCGTCGGCTACACCAACTACTCCGACAACGTCGTGCGCTACTTCGTGCAGCAGGCGGCGAAGGAGGGCGTGGATGTGTTCCGCGTGTTCGATTCGCTCAACTGGATCGACAACATGCGCGTCGCGATGGACGCCGTGAATGAAGCCGGCGCCCTGTGCGAAGGCACGATCTGCTACACGGGCGACCTCTTCGACACGAGCCGTCCGAAGTACAACCTGCAGTACTACGTGGATCTCGCCAAGCAGTTGGAGAAGGCCGGCGCCCACATCCTCGGCATCAAGGACATGGCGGGCGTGTGCAAGCCGCGCGCCGCCAAGGCCCTCGTGAAGGCGCTGAAGGAAGAGGTGGGCCTGCCGATCCACTTCCACACCCACGACACCTCGGGCATCGCCGCAGCGAGCGTGCTCGCCGCGATCGAGGCGGGCGTGGATGCGGTCGACGGCGCGATGGACGCGATGAGCGGCCTCACGTCACAACCGAACCTCGGCTCCATCGCCGCGGCCCTCGCCGGCTCCGAGCGCGACACCGGCCTCGACCTGGAGGCGATGCAGTCGCTGTCGCACTACTGGGAGGGCGTGCGCCGCGCCTATGCGCCCTTCGAGGCCGACATCCGCTGCGGCACCTCCGACGTCTACAAGCACGAGATGCCAGGCGGCCAATACACGAACCTGCGCGAACAGGCCCGCGCGATGGGCATCGACCACCGCTGGCCCGAAGTCTCGCAGGCCTACGCCGACGTGAACCAGCTCTTCGGCGACATCGTGAAAGTCACGCCCACGTCGAAAGTCGTCGGCGACATGGCGCTCTTCATGGTCGCCAACGATCTGACGCCCGAGGAAGTGCGCGACCCCGCCAAGGAGATCGCCTTCCCCGAGTCGGTGATCTCGCTCTTCAAGGGCGAACTGGGCTTCCCGCCCGACGGCTTCCCCAAGGAGCTGGAACGCAAGGTCCTCAAGGGCGCCGAGCCCCTCAAGGGCCGCGCCGGCGACTTCCTGCCCGCGGTCGACCTCGACGCCGCGCGTGCCGAAGCCCAGGCCGCCACCGGCCGCCAGATCTCCGACACCGATCTCGCCTCGTGGCTGATGTACCCCAAGGTCTTCAAGGACTACGCCGCGCACCACGCGCGCTTCGGCGACGTGTCGCTGCTGCCGACGCCGGTGTTCTTCTACGGACTCAAGGACCGCGAGGAGATCAGCGTCGACATCGAGAAGGGCAAGAGCCTGATCGTGCGCCAGACCGGTAGCAGCGACACGCCGGACGAGGAGGGACGCGTGAAGGTCTTCTTCGAGCTCAACGGCCAGCCGCGCCTGCAGCGCATCCCCAAGGCGGGCGCCGCGCCGACCGGACGGCGCCATCCGAAGATGGACGAAGCCAACCCCAACCACATCGGTGCGCCGATGCCCGGCGCGGTCGTGACGGTGGCGGTGCATGTCGGGCAGAAGATCGCCAAGGGCACGCCGCTCGTCTCGATCGAAGCGATGAAGATGGAAACGGCGCTCACTGCCGACCGCGACGGCGTGGTGAAGGCCGTGTTCGTGAAGCCCGGCGACAAGGTCGCCGCGAAGGATCTGCTGGTCGAGCTGCAATAGTCGCCGGCACACAGTGTTCTCCCCCTTCTCTCCAGAGGGGTTTTGCAGGTCCGGGTTATGGTGCCCGGACTTTTTTTTGCGCGTCCGCGGCGTATGTGATCGTGCTGCCGCCGATGATGGCCCCGTCTCGTGGGGCGGGAGCAGCGCAGCGTATCCCGCCGTGCGGCGCTCGAGCACGTCCAGTCGCCTGGAGCGGCGCTGCGATGCCGGCGAACGGCCGCACATGGATTAGTATCCCCACACTGCCATCACCACGTTGCGAGGAGTTCGGATGAGAGTCTTCCAGGTCGAAAACGCGTGGTCAGACGACAACCTGCGCATCGGCGAGCGCCCCGACCCCGTCGCCGGGCCGGGTGAGGTGCGGCTCAGGATGCTCGCTTCCGCGCTCAACTATCGTGACCTGCTCGTGCCGCGGCGTGGCTACGGATCCCGCATGCAAGCGCTGCCGCTGATCATGCTCAGCGATGGCGTCGGACGCATCGATCAGGTCGGTAGCGGCGTTGACGCGTTCCACATCGGCGACCGTGTCTGCCCGCTGTTCTTCTCGACCTGGCCCGGGGGCGAGCCGAGCTCGGAGCACATGGCGCGCAGCCTCGGCTGCGAAAGCGACGGCACCATGGCCGAATACATGGTCGTCCCGGCCGCCACGGTTGCCCACGTCCCCGCGCACCTCGACGACACCGAGGCCGCCACCCTGCCCACCGCCGCGGTGACCGCATGGCGAGCGCTGGTCACGGAAGGGCGCGTGAAGGCCGGTGACACGGTCCTGGTGCAGGGCACCGGCGGTGTGTCGCTGTTCGCACTGCAGTTCGCCAGGCTGCTCGGTGCGCGGGTCATCTGCACCTCGTCCAGCGACGAGAAGCTCGAACGTGTCCGTGAAATGGGCGCCGACGTCACCATCAACTACCGCTCGACCCCCGAGTGGGGCCGCATCGCGCGCGATGCCGCGGGCAACGGCGGCGTCGACCACGTCATCGAAGTCGGCGGGCAGGGCACGCTCGCGCAATCGCTGCGCGCAGTCCGGCCTGGGGGCACGCTCAGCCTGATCGGCGTGCTCGGCGGCGGCGCCATGGACGCGCCGCTCGGCCTCGTCGTCACCCGCCACGTCCGCCTGCAGGGCATCACCGTCGGCAACCGCGAGGACTTCCTCGCCATGTCGCGCGCGATTGCACACAGCGGCATGCGCCCCGTCGTCGACCGCAGCTTCCCGTTCGAGGAGCTGCGCGAAGCGATGCAATACCTCGCCAGCGGCCGGCATTTCGGCAAGATCTGCATCCGGCACTGACAACAGGACATTTTCATGCACATCTGGGTCGACGCCGACGCCTGCCCCGGCGTCATCAAGGAAATCCTCTTTCGCGCCACCGAGCGCACCAAACGTCCGCTCACCCTGGTTGCCAACCAGTATCTGCGCGTTCCGGCATCACCGCTGATCCGGATGATCCAGGTCCCGGGCGGCCTGGACGAGGCCGACAAGTACATCGCCGCGCACGTGCAGGCCGGGGATCTGGTCATCACCGCCGACATCCCGCTCGCCGCCGCAATCGTCGAAAAGGACGCCCACGCGCTGTCGCCGCGCGGCGAACTCTACGGCAAGGAAAACATCCGCCAACTGCTCGACATGCGCAACTTCATGGACACCCTGCGCAGCACCGGCGTGGACACCGGCGGGCCGGCGGCATTCAGCGCCGGTGATCGACAGGCGTTCGCGAATCGGCTGGATCGTTTGCTGAGGTAGCGCGAACTGCGCGGGGGCAGCGGTCGTGCCCGGCCGGAAGTTGTCCTGGGCGGCAACATTTCACTTGATAGTCATTTGTCCGACGCTATGCTAAAAGGATCGATCCGCGACCGATCCGCTTCGGCATATTCCGGTTGTGTTCCCCGTCCGATGACGGCTCAATCCGCATGACTTACTGGCTGGCCATAGGTGAAAGAATGAAGAACAAACTGGGTACCTGGACGCGCCTCCTGTCCGCTGCACTGGTCCTGGCTCTGCCGGGAATCGCCAGTGCGCAACTGGATTTCAGCAACATCGTCGTCTTCGGCACGAGCATCTCCGATCCCGGTAACGGGTTTGCGCTACTCACGCATCCTGTGGACGGCCTGGATCTGGATAGCCCGGTTCGTCAAACCACGCCACCGCATTACGAGGGCCTGGACGAAACGCTCGTGCCCAGTGCGCCCTATGCCAAGGGTGGGCATCATCTGAGCAACGGCGCGACGTGGATCGAACAGTACGCCGTCGGGCGTGGGTTTGCCCGCGATGTGGGCCCGGCCTTCCGGGACAAAGGCAAGGCCTCGAACTATGCGGTCGGCGGCGCGCGCGCGGTGGATTTCCCGGGTCGGGTAAACCTGCCGGATCAGGTGCGGGTATTCCTCGAGGACGTCGGGAACAACGCCCCGGCTGACGCCCTGTATGCAATCGAGATTGGCAGCAATGACGTGCGCGATGCCATGGTCGCGTTCGCCGCCACGCTCCAGGATACCAGCGACCCCGCTCAGGCGATGGGAGCCGCGAACACGGTCATCGCGAATGCTCTGGGCAGCATCGCCTCTCATATTGAAACCTTGTACTTTGCCGGCGCCAGGAAATTCCTCGTCGTGAATGTGCCGCGCCTGGATCTGGTGCCGGCCGTCAGCTTCCTGGAGCAGTTCGCTCCGGGCACCGCCGCGCTGGCCTCCGGCCTGACGCAAGCCTTCAACCTGGCCCTGTCGCAGAACGTGCTGGCGCCGCTTGCCGGCCTGCCCGACATTCAGATTGCACGCATGGACATCGCGACACAGATGACGAGCATCGTCACGGCGCCGGGCAGCTTCGGTCTGACAAACGTGACGGATCCCTGCGTCACTCCCAACGTGCCTCCCTATACCTGCCAGCAGCCGGACAAATACTTCTTCTGGGATGGGATCCATCCGACCAAGGCTGTACACGGCATCTTTGCGCAGCAGGCAGCGGGTATACTGGCTCGTTATCCGGCTCCCTGACGCACTGGGGACGCCTCATCCGGAAGCGGCTGGCGTTGCATAGGCGCACCCCAGGTATCGCGTCTTGCTACTCCGGAAGAAGTTCATATCCCGACGGACTGGTCGGGCATTATGATGACTTCTTTGTCATACGATCCTGATCCGCGCAAGCCGGCAACAATGCTCGCCGCGGATTCGATCGGCGGAGCCGCGAGCGATGAAGCGTCAAGGAATCCTTGCCCTGCTGGCAGGCCTGCTGGCCTGCGTTTCCCTTGCCCACGCCGGCACCGGCCGGATGAGCCCGGAGGAGGTCCCGCCGCCGCTCCGCCCCTGGGTCGATTGGGCCCGCCATAATCCGCCGGCGCCGGAGTGCCCGCGCACGGCATCCGAACCGGAACCCGTGCATTGCATCTGGCCGGCGGGCATCGAGATGCAGCTCTCGGCCCGGCAGGGCGCCTTCACCATGACGGTCGACGCCTTCGGCGACGGGGCGGTGGAATTGCCCGGCGACATCGAGACCTGGCCGCGCGAGGTGCGCCTGGACGGCGAACCGGTGGCGGTCGTGCCTGCAAACGGGCGGCCGTCGCTGCGCGTGGGACCGGGACATCACGTGGTCGCCGGGCGCTTCGACTGGCAACGTCTGCCGCTGAACCTGCAGCTGCCGCGGCAGGTGGCGAAGGTATCCGTCACCATCGACGGCGAGCGCTTCACGAGTCAGCCGGATGCTTCCGGCCAGCTCTGGCTGCGCGCCGCGCCGGACAAGGATGGCACGGACGACTCGCTGTCCACACGCGTATTCCGGCAGTTCACCGACGACGTGCCGATGCTTTCGACGGTGCGCTACGAGTTCTCGATTGCGGGCCGGCAGCGCGAGGTGCGCGTTCCGCATGCAGTGCTTGAGGGCTTCGTTCCGCTGGCCGTTGAAGGGGGGCTGCCGGCGCGCATCGACGCCGACGGCAGCCTGAAGGTGCAGGCGCGCGCCGGTTCGTGGGTGCTGAACGTCACGTCGCGCAGGATGAGCCCCGCGAGCGAGCTACAGTTGCCGGAGGGGGCGGGAGAGCAGGAGGTGTGGTCCTTCGCGCCGCGCAACGCGGTGCGCGTGGTGAATCTGGAGGGGCCGCCCGCAGTCGATCCCAAATCCGTGGGCGTACCGGCGGAATGGGCCGGCCTTCCGACCTTCGTGCTGCAGCCGGGAAAGTCCCTGAGGATCGCCGAGGTGCAGCGCGGGGATGCGGGCGGGGCGGCGGATCGCCTGCAGATTCGCCGCACGCTGTGGCTCGACTTCGACGGTGGCGGATTCTCCGTGCAGGACAGGATAAGCGGAACGATCGGCCGCAGCTGGCGGCTGGACCTGCCAGAGCAGTTCGCGCTGGGGCGGGTGTCGGTCAACGGCGTCGATCTCCCGGTGACGCGTAGTGCGGCCGGCCGCGGCGTGGAACTGCGCGAGGCGTCGATCGCGCTGGAGGCCGACAGCCGCATCGACTCGTCGGTGCGGGAGATTCCCGCGAGTGGCTGGACCGTGCCGCTCAGCGGCTGGGCGGCCGAGCTCAACCTGCCACCGGGATGGCGCCTGATACACGCCGCGGGCGCGGATTCGGTGCAGGGCGAATGGCTGATGTCGTGGACACTGTGGGACATCTTCGGCGTTCTGCTGATCGCGGCGGTGACCTTCCGGGTCGTCGGCCCGCTGCCCGCCCTGATCCTGCTCGCGGGGCTCGTACTGACGTGGCACACGTGGGGGGCGCCGAAATTCATGTGGCTGGCGCTGGTCCTCTTCCGTGCGATTGCGGCAGCGGTTCCAGCCAATGCGAAGCTGCGCGGTTGGGCGGCACGCGGCGCGCTCTTCAGCGGGGTGTTGATCGCCGTCATGCTCGTTCCCTTCGCCGTCGATCAGATCCGCCAGGCCATGTATCCGGCCCTCGGGATGAGCTATTCGCAGGCCACCGCGGGAATGAGCCGGGCGGCACGTGCACCTGCGTCCGCCCGGCCGCCCGCGCCTCCGGTCGCACAGGAGGCGGAGAACTACGTCGAGCGCAAGCTGCGCGACGAGGCGGCCTCGCTCGTGGCTCCGCTCTCCCGGGAGGATACGGCACGCACCGCGGCGAGCCGGCCCGATCCAAACCTCAAGGTCCAGACCGGGCCCGGAATCCCGAGCTGGCGCTGGACGGTGATCGAGCTTGCGTCGCAGGGTCCGATCGCGAGCGGTCAGAACCTGTCCCTGACCTTGCTGCCCCCCGCAGGCTCTGCGCTGTGGTCGGTGCTCTCGGTGCTGCTGCTCGGGCTCGCGCTGTGGCGCTGCTGGGAGTTCGATCGCGCAGCCATGATGCGCAAGCTGCGCGGCGCGCTGAGTTCCGCGGCGGTGCTGGGTGTCGTGGCGGTTGTCGGGATGGGGGCGACGACGACCGATGCACGGGCGCAATCGGCATTTCCGTCGGAAGCGCTGCTCGGGGAGCTGCGCACGCGACTCCTTGCTCCCGATCCCGCGCCGGCGTGCGCGCCGGTGTGCGCAGACCTCGCCGACATGCGCATCGAGGCCGCCGGCAACACGATCACGCTGAAGCTCGAAGTTCATGCGCAGGCCCGCACGGTGGTGCCATTGCCCAGCCCCGGAGCGAACATCCGGCCCTCGTCCGTGCTCGCGGGCGGGCAGTCGCCGGCGCTGCTGCGCGACGACAAGGGAGTGATCTGGGCGAGCGTGCGCCCAGGCATCACGTCGATCGAGATCGTCATCCCGGCCCATCAGGACGAGGTGCCGGTCCATCTCCCGCTGGCGCCGCGACGCGTGAGCACGCTGCTCGAGCGCTGGAGCCTGTCCGGCATCGATGCAAGGGGGCTCGCGACCGAAACGCTGACGCTGTCACGGCTGCGTGAAACGCAGGCGAAGGCGGACAAAGAGTTCGCGGGCGGGGCCGATTTGCCGCCATTTGCCGAGGTCGAGCGGCACGTCATCTTCGACCAGACCTGGACCGTGCGCACCGTCGTGCGCCGTCAGGGACCAAGCGCGCTGCAGACCAGCGTGCGAATTCCGCTGCTGGCGGGCGAGGCCGTTACTGATCCCGGCATCAAGGTCGAGGACGGAGAAGCGGTCGTCGATCTTGCGCCCGGCGCATCGCGGAGCTTTACCAGCGTTCTCGAGCACGCCGACAGACTGCGACTGGTGACTTCGACGCACCCCGGCCAGATCGAGCGCTGGACGGTGTCGGCAACGCCGTCGTGGCATGTCGAATCGTCCGGGCTGGCGCCGGCGGTGTGGACCAGCGGCGGCACGTGGCAGCCGCGCTGGCAGCTCTGGCCCGGCGAAGCGGTCGAACTGACCCTGTCTCGCCCGTCGGGCATGGACGGCGGAACCCTCACCTTCGACGAGGTCCAGATCGACACCACCGTCGGACAGCGCTCTTCGGACGCATCCGCCAGGCTGCGACTTCGCAGCAGCGCCGGCGGCAATCACGTCATCGGCCTGCCCGATGGCGCGGAACTCCTGTCGGTACGGATCGACGGCCAGGTGCAGCCGCTACGGGCGGAGAAGGGCCGACTTGCGCTGCCGATCACGCCCGGCGAGCATTCCGTGCAGCTCGACTGGCGCGACGTCTCTGCGGCATCGAACCACTATCGTTCGTCGCAACTGGACCTCGGTGCACAGGCGGTTAACGCAAGCATCACCCTTGCCGTGCCGCAGGACCGCGTGGTGCTGTTCACCAAGGGGCCGCTGGTCGGCCCGGCGGTGCTGCTGTGGGGCGTGCTCATCGTAGTGGTCGCGATCGCCGCCGTCCTGTCCCGCGTCGTGCCGGGGCCGCTGGGGATGGTGACCTGGATCCTCCTCGGCGTCGGGCTCGTCCAGTCGTCCGTTGCCTCGGCGTTCTTCGTCATCGGCTGGTTCGTGTTGCTTGCGATCCGGCGCAACTATGTCGATCCCTCGCCTTGGCGCTTCAACCTGTTCCAGGCGCTGCTGCTGATCTTTACCCTGCTGGCGGCGAGCGCGCTGCTGTCGGCGCTGCGACAGGGCCTGCTCGGCTATCCCGAGATGCTCGTGACCGGAAACGGTTCGACCGCGTTCAGCTTGAGGTGGTACCTCGACCGCCTCGACGGAACGACACCGAGCGCGGAGTTCTTCAGCATCCCCGTGTTCGCGTATCGACTGATGATGCTCGGCTGGGCGCTGTGGCTCGCGATCGCGCTTACCGGCTGGGTGCGGTGGGCGTGGAGCTGCGTCTCGGCAGGCGGAAGCTACTGGCGCCCGCTTGATGTCCCGAAGATGCTGTCGCGCACAACCAAGGCAACAGTTGCGACCGGCGTGGATGAGTCGGGGAGGCCGGGAAGGGTGGAATAAGCTGCCGACATCGACTCATTGCCCGGCGCACGACGATGGCTCTTGCGCCGTATCTCCCGAGAAAAAGAAGTGTGTTGCGCCTTCGGCATAATTTATTATGCCGAAGTTCTTTGTTTGTCTATCTGTTTCCCGCCACGCAATGTTTTCGTGCTGATTGCGTGTGTATGGCTCATTCCCAGCCCCGATTCACATCAGATCATTTACCCATTACCGAGTATTCAATATGCTTGATAGCCTGATCTATATCGACAGCGCCAACCATCAGATCGTCACCGCGCCGTCGATTGGCCCGAAGCAGTTGGTGCTGTACCGTGATCCCGCTTCCAATCAGTACGTCGCGAAGCTGTTGGGCTCCGATGAAGAGTTGCGTTTCTATCCGGGCTCGATCCAGCAGATCCAGTTCGGCGACGGTACCGTTTGGGACCAGTTCGCCATCGATCAGGCGGTGTGGCAGACGCAGCTGCAGCAGGGCATGGCGGGCAACGACTGGCTGTGGGGCACGGAAGGTCGTGACGTGCTGCTGGGTGGCGCGGGCGACGACCAGCTGATGGGCAACGGCGGCGACGATGTGCTCGACGGTGGCGCCGGCGACGACCGGCTCGAGGGCGGCGCGGGCGCGGACACCTACGTCCTCGCCGCAGGCGGCGGCTCCGACACCATCTTCGACGGACCCTACTGGATGGAGAACAACCGCATCGTCACCGGGCCCACCATCGACCCGAGCAAGGTGATGCTGGTGCGCGAGCCCGGCGGCTATGACCAGTATGGAAATTGGACGGGTGACCAGTACGTGCTGCGCCTGCTCGGCTCGCAAGACGAGCTGCGCTTCAACCCGGGCTCGATCCAGGAGATCCAGTTCGGCGACGGCACGGTGTGGGACCAGTTCGCCATCGACCAGGCGGTATGGCAGACCCAGCTGCAGCAAGGCAAGGCGGGCAACGACTGGCTGGCGGGCACGGAAGGGCAGGACGTGCTGCTGGGCGGCGCGGGCGACGACCAGCTGATGGGCAACGGCGGCGACGACGTGCTCGACGGCGGCGCGGGCGACGACAAACTCGAGGGCGGCGCCGGTTCCGATACGTACGTCCTCGCAGCAGGCGGCGGCTCCGACACCATCTTCGACGGACCCTACTGGATGGAGAGCAACCGCATCGTCACCGGGCCCACCATCGACCCGAGCCAGGTGATGCTGGTGCGCGAACCCGGCGGCTATGACCAGTATGGCAATTGGACGGGCGACCAGTACGTGCTGCGCCTGCTCGGCTCGCACGACGAGCTGCGCTTCAACCCGGGCTCGATCCAGGAAATCCAGTTCGGCGACGGCACGGTGTGGGACCAGTTCGCCATCGACCAGGCCGTATGGCAGACGCAGCTGCAGCAGGGCACTGCGGGCAACGACTGGCTGTCGGGAACCGAGGGCCAGGACGTGCTGCTGGGCGGCGCGGGCAACGACCAGCTGATGGGTAACGGCGGCAACGATGTGCTCGACGGCGGTGCCGGCAACGACAAGCTCGAGGGCGGCGCGGGCGCGGATACCTACGTCCTCGCCGCAGGCGGCGGCTCCGACACGATTGTCGACGGGGCCTCCTACTGGATGGAGTCGAACCGCATCCTCACCGGCCCGACCATCGACCCGAGCCAGGTCATGCTGGTGCGCGAGCCCGGCGGCTACGATGCGTTCGGCAACTGGACAGGCGACCAGTACGTGCTGCGCCTGCTCGGCTCGCAAGACGAGCTGCGCTTCAACCCGGGCTCGATCCAGGAGATCCAGTTCGGCGACGGCACGGTGTGGGACCAGTTCGCCATCGACCAGGCGGTATGGCAGACGCAGCTGCAGCAGGGCACGGCGGGCAATGAGTGGCTGTGGGGGACCGAGGGCCAGGACGTGCTGCTGGGTGGGGCCGGCGATGACCAGCTGATGGGTCACGGCGGCAACGACGTGCTCGACGGCGGCGCGGGCAATGACAGGCTCGAGGGCGGCGCGGGCGCGGACACCTACGTCCTCGCCGCAGGCGGCGGCTCCGACACCATCTTCGACGGACCCTACTGGATGGAGAACAACCGCATCGTCACCGGGCCCACCATCGACCCGAGCAAGGTGATGCTGGTGCGCGAGCCCGGCGGCTATGACCAGTATGGCAATTGGACGGGTGACCAGTACGTGCTGCGCCTGATCGGCTCGCAAGACGAGCTGCGCTTCAACCCGGGCTCGATCCAGGAAATCCAGTTCGGCGACGGCACGGTGTGGAACCAGGTCGCCATCGACCAGGCGGTGTGGCAGACGCAGCTGCAGCAGGGCACGGCGGGCAACGACTGGCTGTCGGGCGCGGACGGCCGGGACGTGCTGCTGGGCGACGCGGGCAACGACCAGCTGATGGGTCACGGCGGCGACGACGTGCTCGACGGCGGCGCCGGGAACGACCGGCTGGAAGGTGGCGCGGGCGCGGACACCTACGTCCTCGCCGCAGGCGGCGGCTCCGACACCATCATGGATGGAGGCGCCACCTGGATGGAACAGAACCGCATCGTCACCGGGCCGACCATCGACCCGAGTCAGGTGATGCTGGTGCGCGAACCCGGCGGCTACGACGCGTTCGGCAATTGGACGGGCGACCAGTACGTGCTGCGCCTGCTCGGCTCGGATGACGAGCTGCGCTTCAATCCCGGAACGATCCAGGAAATCCAGTTCGGCGACGGTACCGTGTGGAACCAGTTCGTCATCGACCAGGCGGTGTGGCAGACGCAGCTGCAGCAGGGCACGGCAGGCGATGACTGGCTGTCGGGCGCGGACGGCCAGGATGTGCTGTTGGGCGGCGCGGGCAACGACCAGCTGATGGGTCATGGCGGCAACGACGTGCTCGACGGCGGCGCGGGCGACGACCGGCTTGAGGGCGGCGCCGGTTCGGACACCTACGTGCTCGCCGCAGGCGGCGGCTCCGACACCATCATGGACGGCGGCGCCACCTGGATGGAACAGAACCGTATCGTCACCGGCCCGACGATTGACCCGAGCAAGGTGACGCTGGTGCGCAAGCCTGGCGGCTACGACTCGTACGGCCAGTGGACGGGCGACCAGTACGTGCTGCGCCTGCTCGGCTCGCACGACGAGCTGCGCTTCAATCCCGGCTCGATCCAGGAAATCCAGTTCGGCGACGGCACGGTGTGGGACCAGTTCGCCATCGACCAGGTGGTATGGCAGACGCAGCTGCAGCAAGGCACGGCAGGCAATGATTGGCTGTGGGGCACGGAAGGGCAGGACGTGCTGCTGGGCGGCGCGGGCGACGACCAGCTGATGGGCAACGGCGGCGACGACGTGCTCGACGGCGGCGCCGGTAACGATCGACTGGACGGCGGTGGCGGCTCAGACACTTACGTGCTCGCCGCAGGCGGTGGCTCCGACACCATCTTTGACGGGCCCGCCAATTGGATGGTACAGAGTCGCATCGTTGTCGGCCCGACCATCGACCCCAGCCAGGTGATGCTGTTGTATCGTCCCGGCACCTTCGATCCGTACATCAGCGGCCCCCAGTCCGAGCAATATGTTCTGCGTATCGTCGGCACCAACGACGAACTGCGTTTCGCGCCGGGCGCAATGCAGGAGATCCAGTTCGGCGACGGCACCGTGTGGAACGCGCAAACGATGTCGATGATGGCCGTGACGGACGTCAATGACGCGCCGACCGGCGAGGTCACGATCGGCGGCGCTCCGGTGCAGGGCGAGACCCTCGTTGCGTCCAATACCCTGGCGGACGCCGACGGAATCCGCGAGCTTCATTACCAGTGGAGTGCCAACGGCGTCGCGATCGACGGTGCGATCGGAGACAGCTACACCCTGTCGCAGGCTGACGTGGGCAAGAACATTACCGTGACCGCCACTTACGTCGACGGCTTCGGGATGACCGAGAGCGTCACCGGCTTCACGATGTCGCCGGTGGCGAACCTGAACGATGCGCCCACCGGTGAGGTTCTTGTCGTTGGCGAGGCAATCCAGGGACAGACGCTCGCGGCCTTCCACACCCTTGCGGACGTCGATGGGCTAGGCGCACTTGGCTACCAGTGGAGTGTGGACGGCGTAGCAATCGCAGGTGCCAACGGGATCAGCTACACCCTCAAGCAGGGTGACGTGGGCAAGAGCGTTGTGGTCACCGTGAGTTATGTCGATGGCTTCGGCGCTGCCGAAAGCGTTGCGAGTGCGCCGACGGTTCCCGTCGCCAACGTCAACGACCAGCCGACCGGAGAGGTGGTCATCGATGGAACCGCGATGCAGGGCCAGACCCTGACCGCGACCAGCAACCTGGCGGATGAAGACGGAGTCGGGCTGCTCAGCTACCAGTGGAGCGTCGATGGTGCCGCAATCGCCGGCGCGACCGGAAGCAGCTACACGCTCGCCGCAAGCGACGTGGGCAGGACCATTTCCGTCATCGCCAGCTATGTCGATGGCTACGGTACGACGGAAAGCGTCAACAGCCTCGCCACGGCCCCCGTGCTACCCATCCCGAATCTCACCCTGACCGGATCCGGCGGCAACGATACGCTCTACGGCGATGGCGGCCACGACAGCCTCACCGGCCTTGGCGGAAGCGACACGCTGTACGGGCTGGACGGCAACGACATGCTGGATGGCGGCGCGGGGACGGACAAGCTGCTGGGCGGGGAGGGCTCCGACCTGTATGTGATCAACCTCGCGTCCGATCACCTGGCAGCGGAAATCTCCGACACGGGTGCGACCGGTACGGATGAAGTCCGCTTCACGTCGGCCTCCGCGAGCACCTTGAAGCTCTATGCGTCGGACACCGGCATCGACAAGGTCGTCGCAGGCACGGGCACGGGAGCCACGGCAAACACCTCGGGAACGACGGCCCTGAATGTGGACGCATCGGCGGTCCTGAACGGCCTGACGCTGATCGGCAATGCCGGCGCGAATACCCTGACCGGCACCGCCTACAACGACACACTCGACGGAGGCGCCGGCGCGGACAGGTTGACCGGCGGCAATGGAGATGACACGTACATCGTGGACAACGTCAAGGACGTGGTCTCCGAGGGCAGCGCGTCGGGAGGCTCGGACACGGTCGTGTCGAGCATCGGCTACACCCTGGGTACAAACGTCGAAAACCTCGTACTGACCGGGCAGACTGGCCTGAGCGGCACGGGGAACGCGCTGGCGAACCTCCTGTCGGGCAGCGACGGTGCGGACACCCTGAAAGGGCTTGCCGGCAACGACGTGCTCCGGGGCGGAGCCGGGAACGACGTGCTGGTGGGTGGTCTGGGGCTCGACGAACTGACAGGAGGCGCGGGCGCGGATGTCTTCCGCTTCGACAGCACCCTGGGTGCGACCAACATCGATACGCTGACGGACTTCGACGGCACGACCGACACGATCCAACTGGAGAACCAGATCTTCAGGAAACTCGCCGCGACCGGCAGCCTCTCGGCCGCGAACTTCGTCTCCAGCGCGACGGGCGAGGCCGCCGATGCCAACGACTACGTGCTCTACAACACGAGTACCGGCGGCCTTTACTACGACGCCGACGGCATTGGTGCGGGAGCAGCCGTTCAGATCGCAACGCTGACCGGCACGCCGACCCTGGAGGCCGGGGATTTCATCGTGACGTGATGTGCGGGACGCGGTTCGCCGGCCGAAACCGGTCGGCGAACCGCCATGTTACCGCGGTTACGCACACTGCCCCTGCACGCGGCGATGATGGCGGAGGCTCACGGCAAGAGCATCAACCAATGGGCCGCCGAGGTTCTTGCGCACGCAAGCTGAGTGCGCGGTCGGGTCTTCGATATTCTGCAGCGCCGCGTTTTCAAATTCTCGCCGACGAGCAGATCGTCAGGATCTTTCACTCCCGACTCGCTACGAGTAAAGGCCCGTAATTCGACCGCCGCTCACCACGCCGATTTCCTACTCTCAGGACTGTCCGCGTGCGTGCTGAGGTATTCGCGCAGGTGTTCGACGAAGAACGACACCTTCGCCGACAGGTTCAGTCGCTCCAGATACACCGCATAGATGTCCGCCGCCGGCGTCTCGTAGTCGGCGAGCACCTGCTGCAGGCGGCCGCTGCGCAGGTACTCGGCGATGTCCCAGTCGGAGCGCATCAGGATGCCGTGCCCGTCCAGCGCCCAGTTCAGCGCCACCTCGCCGTCGTTGGTGCTGAGCTTGCCGTGCACCTTCTCCGCCTCGCCCTCCTTGCCGCGCGCCAGCCGCCACACGCCGCACGCCGATTCGTTCTGCCGCACCACGATGCAATCATCGCGCCGCAAATCCGCCGGGACGTCGGGGCGACCGCGCGACTTGAGATAGGCGGGGGAGGCACAGAGCAGGCGGCGGTTCAGCCGAGTCTGATTCTCGACTTTATCGCGTAACACCATTGACGAAAATGCGAGGAAAAATGTATCGTTTGTAAAAGCTACTGTTGGAAATCAAACAAATGTGTCGGGACTCTCGCTCTCCTGCAGACAACAACGACCGGGCGCTTCGCCTGGTCGAAGCCGAGGCGTTTGTGGTTGCCATCGAAGGGGCGGTTGCCTGGCTCCAGCCCGAGCAGCGCAGCGGTTGCGGTGCATGCGCGGCGGCCTCGCTGTGCGGCGCTGCGACGCTGGCGCGTGCAGCGGGGGGCGGGCGGGCAGGGCGCCTGGCGGCGCGCTGCGTCCCCGTCGCGGCGGATCGGCTTGCCGTCGGTGACAGGATCGTCGTCGGGCTGCGCGACGATGCGCTGGCGCGGGCCGCGCTGACGGCGTACGCGCTGCCGTTGGCCGTGATGCTGGGGGCGGCGCTGCTGGCGGACATGGCGGGCGGCGGCGACCACATCATCGCCCTGGCGATGGCGGGCGGCCTGGCGGCGGGCCTCGCACTTGCACGTTGGGCCGGCGTGCGGGCGGCGGAGGGACCACGGGTACTGCGGCACGCAAGCGCGCTTGCGGGTGACACTGGCGGA
This sequence comes from Aromatoleum evansii, assembly GCF_045689615.1. Taxonomy (NCBI): domain Bacteria; kingdom Pseudomonadati; phylum Pseudomonadota; class Betaproteobacteria; order Rhodocyclales; family Rhodocyclaceae; genus Aromatoleum; species Aromatoleum evansii. The sequence continues at coordinate 3,397,328 of NZ_CP141259.1, read as the reverse complement.
CAGAGGAACGCGGCATGAACGAATACCTGCTGCTGCTCCTGTCGACCGCGCTCATCAACAACGTGGTGCTGGTGAAGTTCCTCGGCCTGTGCCCGACGATGGGGGTTTCGAAGAGCATCGATGCGGCGCTGGGGATGGGGCTGGCGACCACCTTCGTGATCACGCTCGCCGCTGCGGCGAGCTGGATGCTCGAACACTGGCTGCTGGCGCCGTTCGAGCTCGGCTTCCTGCGCATCCTAAGCTTCATCCTGGTTATTGCCGCCGCGGTGCAATTCACCGAGATGGCGATCCGCAAGACGAGTCCTGCACTGTACGAGAGCCTGGGCATCTACCTGCCGCTGATCACGACCAACTGCGCGGTGCTGGGCGTGGCGCTGCTGAACGTGCAGCAGGGTTACGGATTCCTCAAGAGCGTGCTGTTCGGCTTCGGCTCCGCGCTCGGCTTCACCATCGTCCTGCTCATCTTCGCCGGCCTGCGCGAACGTCTCGCGCTCGCCAGCGTGCCCGCAGCCTTTTCGGGCGCGCCCGCGGCCTTCATCACCATAAGCCTGCTGAGCCTCGCCTTCATGGGCTTTTCCGGGCTCATCCCGGCCTGAGGAGAACACATCATGCTTGCCGCCATCCTCAGTCTCACGATCCTCGGAGCGGTGCTGGGCGCCGTGCTCGGTATCGCGAACCGCTTCTTCCATGTGGAGGGCAATCCTCTGGTCGAGGAAATCGAGGCGCTGATGCCCGGTTCCAACTGCGGTCAGTGCGGTTTTCCCGGCTGCGCCGGAGCGGCGGCGGCGATCGCGGCGGGGGACGCGTCTCCGGCGTGTTGCCCGCCCGGCGGGCGATCGCTCGCGGTGACGATCGCGCAGCGTCTGGGCGTGAGCGTCGAGCTCGGCGGCGCGGACGATCCGGGGCCGCTGGTCGCGGACATCGACGAATCGATCTGCATCGGCTGCACGCGCTGCATCCGCGCGTGCCCGACCGATGCGATCCTGGGTGGGCCGAAGCAGATCCATAACGTGCTGCGTGATGCGTGCAGCGGCTGCGCACAGTGCATCGATCAGTGCCCGACCGAGGCGATGGTGATGCAGCCGCTGCCGGTGACGCTGCAGCAGTGGTTCTGGCCGAAACCGGCGTTGCGAGCCTGAGGAGGAGCAGGGTATGGGCATTCTAGATCGATTCCTGCGCGCGGCGCATTTCAGCGGCGGCGTGCATCCGGACGACCACAAGCGTCCCGCCGCCGACGCTCCGTTGCGGGTGATGCCGCCGCCGGCCCGCGTGTACGTGCCCCTTGCGCAGCACATCGGCAGTCCGGCGCGTGCCATGGTCGCCGTCGGCGATCTGGTGAATAAGGGCCAGCGCATCGGCGAGCCGCAGGGCGCGGTCTCCGCGGCGATCCATGCGCCGACGTCCGGACGCGTGGTGGCGATCGGCGACATTACCGCGCCGCATCCGTCCGGCTTGCCGGTGCGCGGGATCACGATCGCGAGCGACGGCCGTGACGAGTGGTGTGAGCTGGAAGGCTGCGACGATCCGTTCGCGCTCGACCCGGCAGAGATCGGCCGGCGCGTCGCGCGGGCGGGTGTGGTCGGATTGGGCGGCGCGGCGTTTCCGTCGGCGGTGAAGATCTCTGGCGGACTCGGTGCGCGCGTGGAACTCCTGATCATCAACGCCAGCGAGTGCGAACCCTTCCTGTCCTGCGACGACCGCCTGATGCGCGACCGTGCCTCGGAGGCCGTCGATGGCATCGCGATCATGCTGCACGCGACGGGCGCGCGCGAGGCGCGGATCGGCATCGAGGACAACAAACCCGAAGCGATCGCCGCGATGCGGGCGGCCGCTGCCGGGCAGCCGCGCGTCCGCGTCGAGGTGATCCCGACGCGCTATCCAATGGGCTCGGAAAAGCATCTGATCCTCGTGCTGACCGGGCGCGAGGTGCCGGCGGAGGGGCGCCCGTCGGATATCGGCGTCGTCGTCCATAACGTCGGCACTGCGGTGGCGGTGCGCAACGCGGTGCGGTTCGGGCGTCCGCTGGTGTCGCGCATCGTCACGGTTAATGGCGCCTGCGTCCGCGAGCCGGGGAACGTCGAAGTGCCCATCGGCACGCTCGCCGCGGAGGTGCTCGCGTTCTGCGGCGGGATGCGTGCCGATCACGGCGGGCCCGCACGCCTACTGCTGGGCGGGCCGATGACCGGCATGCAGGTGCCGACGCTCGAAGTGCCGGTGATCAAGGGCACGGGCGGAATCCTGGTGCTCGACGCTGCGGAGGTCGGGGAGCGCGAAAGCGGTCCATGTATTCGCTGCGGCGATTGTGTGCGCGCCTGCCCGGTTGGCCTGCTGCCGCTCGAGATCGCTGCGCGGGTGCGTGCCGGCGAGGTCGACAAGGCGACGGGCTTCGGCCTTGCTGACTGCATCGCCTGCGGATGCTGCGCCTACGTGTGTCCGTCGCGCATCCCGCTGGTGCAGTACTTCCACCATGCGAAGGGAGAGCTCGCCGCGCGGGCGCGCGGCACGCAGCGCAACGAGACGATCCGCACCCTCACGCGGGCGAAAACCGAGCGGATCGAGCGCGAGGAACGCGACAAGGCCGACGCGCTTGCGCGGCGCGCGGCGGCATCCCTGGCGGCGGCGACACAGGCCGCTGCGGTCGTGGAGAAGGCTGCCGAACGCAAGAGCGAGGAATCCGGAGTCTGCGCATGAGCGGCCGCGAATTTTTCACGCCGGCACCGGCTCCGCATGCGCATGTCGGGGCGGATGTCGGGCGCACGATGCGGCGCGTGCAGCTGGCGCTGCTGCCCGCGACCCTGTTCGGCTTGTGGATCTTCGGTTGGCCGGCGGTGCATCTGTTCCTCATCACGATTGGGGCTACGCTCCTCATGGAAGGTTTCTGCCAGCGTCTGCGCGGCTGCGAGAGCCGGCTGTGGGACGGTTCGGCGCTGCTCACCGGCTGGCTGCTCGCGCTGTCCCTGCCGCCCTGGGCGCCGGGTTGGCTCGGTGCGCTCGGGGGCGTCATCGCGATTGCTATCGGCAAGCAGGTTTACGGCGGGCTGGGGCAGAATCTCTTCAATCCGGCGATGGTCGCGCGCGTGGCGCTGCTCGTGTCCTTCCCGGTGGCGATGACCAACTGGGTCGCCCCGGTTCCGCTCGGGTCCGCCGGTGCGCCGGGTTTCATGGATGGATTGCGCATCACGCTCGGCGCGATGCCCGTGCCCGACGCCGTTAGCTCGGCCTCGCTCCTCGGTCATGCCAAGACCGAGCTGTCGCGCGGCATCGACCTTGTGCAGGCGCTCGACGCGGCCGGGACGCTTTCGGCATGGCACGGCGCCCGACCGGGCAGCCTGGGCGAGACGGGGGCTTTGCTGCTGCTTCTGGGCGGACTCTACCTGGTCGCGCGCGGCGTGATCGGCTGGCACATTCCGATCGGCGTAATGGCCGGGGTCGCGCTCCCCGCCGCGATCGCGCACGCGATCGACCCGGCCCACTACCTTCCCGCGACGACGCATCTCGCCTCCGGCGCGCTCGTCCTCGGCGCGTTCTTCATCGCGACCGATTACGTCACCTCGCCGAACACGGCGTCCGGGCAACTGCTCTACGGCCTCGGCATCGGCCTGCTGACCTGGATCATCCGCAGCTGGGGCGGCTACCCGGAGGGGATCGCCTTCGCGGTGCTGCTGTTCAATGCGCTGACGCCGGTCATCGACCGCTATTGCCGCCCGCGGATCCTGGGGCGGACGCGCCGCGGTGCGCCGATCCGGGCCACGCAAGGGAGTGCCGAATGACTGCCCTGGAGAGACCGCGCGGTATCGCCGCGATCCGCGAGCGGCTCGGCTATCAGCCCGTCCTGCTCGCCGCGGCAGCCCTGCTGGCGGGCGCTGCGCTGACGTGGGCGCATGGCGCGACGAAGGCGCCCATTGCGGCCGCCGAAGCGAGCGACCTGCGTAGCACGCTCGCGCAGGTCATGCCCAAGGGTTTCGCCGACAACGACCTGTTGGCCGATGTGGTCGAGGTCGACGGCGCGCGCGGGCCGGTGCGGGTGCACGTCGCCCGGCGCGCGGGCGCTCCGGTCGGCGCCGTCTTCCGCATGGCCGAGCGCGGCTACGCCGGCGAGGTGGCGCTGCTGATGGCCGTCGATGCGGACGGGCGCGTCCTTGGCGTGCGCGTGCTGAAGCACGCCGAGACGCCGGGGTTGGGCGACAAGATCGATCGCGCGAAGTCGGCGTGGATCGACGGTTTCACCGGAAAGTCGCTCGCCGAGCCGGCACCTGCGCAGTGGGCCGTGAAGAAGGACGGCGGCGTTTTCGATGCCTTCGCGGGGGCGACGATCACGCCGCGCGCGGTGGTGAAGGCGGTCCGCGCCGGGCTGGAATTCTTCTCGGTGCAGCGCGCCGCAATCCTGGGAGGTCGCTCATGAGTCACGCACGCATCCTGCGCGAGGGGCTGTGGGGGAACAACGTCGTGTTTTCCCAGATGCTCGCGCTGTGCCCGACCATGGCGGTGACGACTACCGGCACCAATGCCCTCGCGATGGGGCTGGCGACCACCGCGGTGCTGGTGGTGTCGAACATGCTCGTCTCGATGATCCGCGACGTCGTCAGCACGCAGGTGCGCATCCCGGTCTTCGTCGTGCTGATCGCGACGCTGGTGACGATCGTCGATCTGGCGCTGAACGCGTGGGCGCACGAGCTGTACAAGGTGCTGGGCCTCTTCATCGCGCTGATCGTCGTCAATTGCGCGATCCTAGGGCGCGCGGAAGCGTTCGCGAGCAAGAACGGCGTCGCGGCTTCGGCCGTCGACGGCCTGGCGACCGGGCTCGGCTTCACACTGGCCCTGACGGTGATCGGCCTGATCCGTGAGCTGTTCGGCGCCGGGACGTTGTTCGCCCAGGCGAGCCTGCTGTTGGGGCCGGGTTTCGCGTTCCTGGAAATGCGCGTGCCGGCCTATGAGGGCGCCTTGCTTTTGATCCTGCCGCCGGGCGGTTTCGCGGTGCTCGGCTTGCTGCTCGCGGCGAAGCGTGTGTTCGAGGGGCGGCGGGCGCGGGCGGCCGCAGCGGTGCCCGTGGCGCAAGGCTGAAGGAGCTTGTCGATGCAGATCATGGTGGCGTATTCGGAACCGGGCCAGCAGGTATCGCTGCTGGTCGAATTACCCGAAGGCAGCAACGTCAAGGACGCCATCGAGCGTTCCGGCATTCTCGGGCTGTTCCCGCACATCGACCTCAAGCTGCAGAAGGTCGGCGTCTATGCGCGGGTGGTCAAGCTCGACGCCGCCCTCAAGGACGGCGACCGCGTCGAGATCTACCGTCCGATCACCTGCGACCCGAAATCCGTGCCGACGCGCAAGACGCGCAACAACGCGGAGGGGCCTGCGGCGGCCTGAGCACGCGCCTCTCGAGGGTTCCTCGCGCAGGGACCTACCTCAGTTGTTCTGCCCCGTCGCGAGCTTGGCCTGCGTGCGGGTTTCGAAGTCGCTCGCGTCGTGCCGCTCGTGAAGCTGCTCGCCGGGTTCGCCCCAGGTGCGATTGACCTTGCGCCCGCGCTGCACGGCCGGGCGCTCGGCGATTTCCCGCGCCCAGCGCAGCACATGCGTGTAGGTGTGCGCCTCGAGGAATTCCCCCGCCTCATACACCTGGTTCAACACCAGCCCGCCGTACCACGGCCAGATCGCGATATCGGCGATCGTGTAGTCCTCGCCGGCGACGTAACGTCGTTCGGCCAGCTGGCGGTTCAGTACGTCGAGCTGGCGCTTGGCCTCCATCGCATAGCGGTTGATCGGGTACTCGTACTTCTCCGGGGCATAGACGTAGAAATGGCCGAAGCCGCCACCCAGGAAGGGGGCGCTGCCCATCTGCCAGAACAGCCACGACAGGCACTCGGTCCGCCCAGCGAGCGTCTTCGGCACGAAGGCGTCGAACTTCTCCGCGAGGTACAGCAGGATCGCACCGGACTCGAACACCCGCTGCGGCGGAGTGACGCTGCAGTCGAGCAAGGCGGGAATCTTGGAGTTCGGATTCAGCGCAACGAAACCGCTGCCGAACTGGTCGCCTTCGGAGATGCGGATCAGGTGGGCATCGTACTCGGCCCCGGCGATCCCGCATTCGAGCAGTTCCTCCAGCATGATCGTGACCTTCACGCCATTCGGTGTCGCCAGCGAATACAGCTGCAAGGGGTGCTTGCCGACCGGGAGCGGCTTCTCGTGCGTGGGGCCCGCGATCGGGCGGTTGATGTTGGCGAACTTGCCACCACTGGGGGCCTCCCACTTCCAGACTCGTGGTGGTGTGTAGGTGTTGTCGCTCATCGGGATCTCCTTCGACGTTCAATTCTGACGCTGAAGTCTTGCGCAACTTCGCATTTAGAATATCGAACCCTCATCGACCCGGTGCTTCCATGAAAATTCCTTCGTCCGCTTTTTTCGTCCTGTTGCTGTGTTCGGCGTCCGTGCTGGCGCAGACGACAACCGCCGCGAAGCCCGCATCGATGCGCATGGCGCCAGTGCCGTTCAAGGGAACGGATTACAGCGGTGTCTATGACTGCCGCGGCATGGACAGCCATGAAGGGCCGTACAACGGCGTCGTGACCCTGGAGCTCGTGCCGTCGCAGAGCAACGGCGAGCATGGCGCCTATCGCTTCAAGCTCGAGGTGCCCGGATATGGCGAGTACCCCGGCCACGCTGCGGCGAAGGGCAGGGAGATGGGCATCTTCTTCGCGAACACCGATCCGGCGCCCAAGGATTACGGCACCGGGCTGGCGTCGTTCGCAAAGGGCAAGAACGGCAAGTGGACGTTCACGAAGTATTACTACCAGCCCGAATTCAAAGGCGGAAACTTCGGAAACGAAACCTGTTTCCAGCGCTAGTGCTCTGCGGCGCATACGGAAAACCGGGGCGAGGGCCCGCCCCGGTTTCGCGTCGCGCGGTGATTGTCGCGCGTCAGCCGGCCTTGACCGCGAGCACGGGGCAGTCCACCTTCAGCAGGAGATCCTGCGCGGTGCTGCCAAGGAACAGCTTGCCCACCGGCGAGCGTCTGCGCAAACCGATGATGACCAGGGATGCCTGCAGCCTTTCGACCATTTCCTCGATTTCCTCGACTGCGCTCTTGCCGCGCACGAACTGCTTGAATTCCGAGTCGATGCCGGACGACGCGAGCATCTTCTCGATGTCCTCCGCGTCGGCGGAATCGGCGAGCGAGGGGTCGGTCGCAGTGCCGCCCGGGCCGGCATTGACGACGACGAGATGCTCCTGGAAACGGCGCGCGAGCTCGATTCCCTTATCGAGGGCGGCGCGGCCTTCCGGGCGAGGGGCATAAGCGACGATGATGGTCATGGTTATTCCTCGTATCGTGTAACGGCAGGGTTGCCGGCCGGACCGCGGCGGGCGCGCCGGTCGGATTGCAAGCATCGTACAACACCGCATCGGAAACCGTATTCCTTTGTCGCGGGTCCGAAGCGATACGTATGCACCTTTTTTTCTCCGTTTCACCGTTTCACGATGAAAGCTTCTGCGACCATGACAATCAAGCAACTCTCCTGCGGCCTGCTGGTCGTCAATGAGCGCTCCGAGTTGCTTCTCGGCCACTCGACGGGAAGCAGTCACTGGGATCTGCCCAAGGGGCTCATCGAGGCGGGAGAAGCGCCGGCGAGCTGCGCACTCCGGGAGGCACGCGAGGAATTCGGTCTCGAGTTCGCAGCCGATCGCCTCGTCGATATCGGTCGCCACTTCTACTACCGGGGCAAGGACTTGCACCTGTTTGCGGTCGGCGCCACGTCGAACGAAATCCGGCCCGAGCTTTGCCGGTGCACCAGCTACTTCGCGCACTACGAAACCGGCCGGCAGGTTCCCGAGATCGACGCTTTTGCCTGGACCGCCGATGCGCAGTTGCCGTCCGTGCTGGCAAACAGCATGCGGCGACTGCTTCTCGATAGGGGGCTGCTTGCTCATGCTCGAACGCTGCTCAGGTCGAGCGGATGAGTTGAGCTCGAGCGCCTGTCCCGGACGCCCGGCGAAGTAAGGCCGGGCGCGTCTCTCAGGTCGTTTGCTTCCGGAGCAACAAATCGGCGCCTAGTGCATCGTCAAGCAATGGGAACAAACGGCGGGCGATAGTCCCACCGGTTTGTCCTCCGGGCGAACCGGTCCTTCGAACAGTGCGAGAAAGAAGTTCCCGAAGCGCTTGTCTCCGGTGATCTCCTCTCCGATCCAGGAGGGCAGGGCAATTTTCTGCCCCACGTGCGAGAGCTCGAGTTCGGCAATGACGAGCCCGGTGTGGCGGCCTTCGAACACGTCGACCTCGAACAGATGGTCGAGGTATTCGATCAAATATCGCGTCTTCTGAATGATGCGATTGCCACAGTGCTCGAGCAGGATGTGCCAGGCATCGTCGGTGGGGATCGGGTACTCGAATTCGTCGCGCACGAAGCCCTGGCGTGGACCCTTCAGCGTGAGATAGGAACGGTCACCGTGGATCCGCACGCGCGTCGTCATCGCACCGGATTCCTTTGCCACGTAGCCCTGGACGATGCGCTTGCCGACTCTGCCATCGAGGATCTGCGGATCCCGAACGAGAAACCGGCGCTCGATTTCTTGCCCCATGCCCTCGATCCCCCTTGCGATAAACCGGAATTCTAGCAAAGAAATACACCTTCATTGGTGCATTGCAATATGGTCGCAAATTGAATTCGGTTCGCGTCGTCGGCAAGTGTGCGACGTTTCCTGGTTCGCTCGAACAGCGCACGTTTGAAATCGGGGATCGGCGAGACGACGATGTCCGGTCCCGTTCTCGCCGGGGGCTGCCGAAGCCGCTTCACGCACGGGCCGTTTGCGATCCGGATGAAGGCATGCAGGAACTCGAGTTGCTGCGCCTGCCGATCGATGCGCACGTCGGGCGTTGGCAGGAGAGTCTGCAGCAAGGCGTGCCTCCGCGGGTACAGGTACGCCTCGAAGCGTTCGCGGTCGTCTAGGGCCATGCCGCGGACTGGTCCTCGGCGAATTCGTCGGAGCGAACCCGCCAGGATATGGCGTGAGCGGGGGTGCCTTGTTACATCGGTCAATCCCGCATAATGTGTTTATACGGTTTTCAACGGTTGCGAGTGAGGTCTTTGATGAAAGTATCTTCCGGCGCACGAGGCCGCAGCCGCGCCGATCGGGCCGCAGCACCAGATGTGCGTTCGAGTGGGAAGGGCGTGGAAGGGATCCCGGCCCCCGTCGCGGCGAGCGGTACGCCGACCGCGGCCGTTGCGGACGAGGCGGCGGCAAAGGAAGGGAAAGGCAAGAGGAACGGCCTCAGGAAACCGAAGCTGGTGCGTGACAGTTTCACGTTTCCCGAAGCCGATCATGCACGGCTCGGCGAACTCAAGCAGCGTGCACTCAAGTCCGGTCGCGAAATCAAGAAGAGCGAACTGTTGCGGGCGGGGCTGGCTGTCCTAGTGGCGATGCCGGACGCGGCCTTCCTCGCGGCGCTCGATGGCGTGGAGCGGATCAAGACCGGGCGCCCGGCCAAATAGCGCGTGCTGCCGTTGCGTTCCTGCCGGCGACGTTTCCGCGCAGGCTCTACGGTGCGAGCACGCGCACGACGATGTCTTCACCGAAGCCGTTGCGGAACAGCCTCTCGGTGACAACCGCCCGCTCTATCGGTGTGAGTGCCTGCGCGAGGGATTGCCCGACGTTGAAATGCCCCGCGCGAACGTGTTGTTCAATGTGACGAGCGGTTTCGAGGATCTTCTGGTGGCGGTTGGCAGGGCGCATTCCCGCCCCGTTGCCGTCGATGACCGTGAGCATCATTTGCGTGTGGAACCGCGGCCAGCCGGCCGGGGAGGTCGGGCCGCGACGGCAAGCCGCCGAAGCCTTTGCAGACGCCTCGTCACACCCTCCTTTACCGTCTGCGTCTGGTTGCTGAGATCAACCCTGTCCTGCGCGCGCTTCATCGTCCCGGTTGCATCGTCCGGCTGATGGCGGTTTATATCGTTAAAACAGTTTATACGCTTTTATCGCGAGATCAAGGGCGGTCGTCGTGACATTGCGGCGCAGACGTGTAGTGGGGATTCTCCGAGTTCGGCGAAAAAAATCCCTGCGCACCACCATCGGGTGCGCAGGGATCGACGTGAGCACGGTCAGTGGTGCCCGGGAAGCTTGCGGGTGGTTACCGCCTCAGACGGTGAGCGGTGGATGGGATCGTGCCCTATGCCGATTTCCTTGCCCGGCGCGAGCTTTCCTCATTCGATTCGGTCGGGCCTTCGCTGGCCGGTTCGCTCGCGCCGGTCGCACGCTTGGCGAGCTGGAGTGCGGACATCACGGCGGCCAGGGCGAGGTCCGTGCCGGCGGGTGCGGAGCGGGCCGCGTTGTCGATGCTGGTCGCGAGTTCGCGGTTGAATTCGGCGATTCGCGGCTCCATGAGCTGCAGGATCGCCTGTTGTCCCTCGCTGACGATTTCGTAGGCGCCGCGGACGCACGCGGTCGCATTGTCGATCGCCGACTGGCCAAGCCCCATGTCGTGCGTGAGGAGTTCGCCCGCCTTCTGCGGATCCAGCATCGTGGTGACCCGGCTGGCGCCATCCTGCAACAGGGTGCGAGAAGTCCCGAGGTTCAACGCCATCAGACGGGCGCTGGTGTCGAAGGCGATGTTGAACACGGCGGTCATCGTGTCGAGACCGGCCTTGCCGGAATCGACGATTTTTTCTGCGGTGGCGATCATTGCTTACTCCAGTGGCAATCGGTGGACAGCAGGTGGGAACCCCGGTGCGAGCCTGCGACGCAGGTGCACGTCCGTCTAGATAGCAGACCGATGTTATGGATTTGTTGTCGTCGGTCGGGGCGATACTTTCCAGGGGCCGCAATTCACGTCCCCCGGGGTATTGGTAGCCGCGATCATTGCGAGGCCCCGGAGCTGACGGGGTGGGGCTGGTTCATGTGGATTGTTCCGTCACCCTTGCGCGTGCACGGAACCGGGCGCTCGGAGTTCATCCATCGGAGGGGCACGACATTCCGCTGCATGACGGCCCGTGGGCTGCTGGCCAATTGCAGCAATGGGGGGAGGGGGCGTGGCCGGAGTCGATGTGCCTGAAAGCCTTGGCGCCGCCCGTTTGTAGCCCTCGCCAGGACCTTCATCGGCGTTCCGGAGGCCGGGAGCCCCCGGAACGCCTTCGCCGAATCACTTCACGTCGAAGCGGTCCAGGTTCATCACCTTGTTCCAGGCCGCCACGAAGTCGCGCACGAACTTCTCCTGCACGTCGTCCTGTGCATAGACTTCCGCCAATGCGCGCAGCTGCGAGTTGGAGCCGAAGACCAGGTCCACGCGGGTGCCTGTCCATCTGGGCACACCGGTCTTGCGGTCACGCCCTTCGAAGCAGTCGCCTGCATCCGAGGTCGGTTTCCACTCTGTTCGCATGTCCAGGAGGTTGAGGAAGAAGTCGTTGGTCAGCACCTGAGGCCGCAGGGTAAATACGCCGTGCGGCGAATTTCCCGCATTGGCACCCAAGACACGCAGGCCGCCGACCAGCACCGTCATTTCGGGGGCGCTCAGGGTCAGCAGTTGCGCCTTGTCCACCAGCATCTCCTCGGCCGACACCGTGCAGGCCGGCTTCCGGTAGTTGCGGAAACCATCGGCGAACGGTTCCAGCACGGTGAACGATTCCGCATCGGTCTGCGCCTGCAATGCGTCCCCGCGGCCCGGGGTGAATGGCACGTCCACCGGATGCCCGCCAGCCTTGGCCGCTGCTTCGACAGCAGCGCAGCCGCCCAGCACGATCAGGTCCGCCATCGAGACTTTCTTGCCGTCCGTCCGGGCGCCGTTGAACGTTTGCTGGATCCCCTCGAGCGTTGCCAGGACGCGGGCCAGCTGATCGGGCTGGTTCGCCTCCCAGTCCTTCTGCGGTGCCAGACGGATGCGCGCGCCGTTCGCGCCGCCGCGCTTGTCCGAGCCGCGGAAGGTGGACGCCGAGGCCCAGGCGGTGGAAACCAGTTCGGCCACCGACAAGCCCGAGGCCATGATCCTGGCCTTCAGCGCGGCGATGTCCGCGCTGTCGATCAGGGGGTGATCGACGGCGGGAATCGGATCCTGCCAGATCAGGTCTTCGGCCGGCACCTCGGGACCGAGGTAGAGGGCCTTCGGCCCCATGTCGCGGTGGGTCAGCTTGAACCATGCGCGCGCAAACGCGTCGGCGAAGTCCTGCGGATCCTGATGGAATCGCCGCGCGATGGGCTCGTAGATCGGGTCGAAGCGCAGCGACAGGTCTGCCGTGGTCATCATCGGCGGATGTTTCTTCGCCGGGTCGTGAGCGTCCGGAATCATGTGTTCCGCCTTGACGTCCTTCGCCACCCACTGGTGGGCCCCGGCCGGGCTCCTGGTCAGCTCCCATTCGTAGCCGAAAAGCATGTCAAAGTAGCCGTTGTCCCACTTGGTCGGATTCGGTTTCCACGCGCCCTCGATGCCGCTGGTGGTGGTGTCGCCGCCCTTGCCGGAACCGAAGCGGTTGATCCAGCCCAAGCCTTGCGCTTCGATGGGGGCTCCTTCGGGCTCGGGGCCGACGAGGGCCGGGTCGCCGGCGCCATGGGCCTTGCCGAAGGTGTGTCCGCCGGCGACGAGCGCCACGGTCTCCTCGTCGTTCATCGCCATGCGGGCGAAGGTCTCGCGCACGTCGCGACCGGAGGCCACCGGATCCGGGTTGCCATTCGGGCCTTCCGGGTTCACGTAGATCAGGCCCATCTGCACCGCGGCGAGCGGATTAGCCAGTTCGCGGTCCCCGCTGTAACGCTTGTCGCCAAGCCAGGTGTCCTCGTTGCCCCAGTAGATGTCCTCCTCGGGCTGCCAGATGTCGGCGCGTCCGCCGCCGAAGCCAAAGGTCTTGAAGCCCATGGATTCGAGCGCGCAGTTCCCCGCCAGGATCATCAGATCGGCCCAGGAGATCTTATTGCCGTACTTCTGCTTGATCGGCCAGAGCAGGCGGCGTGCCTTGTCCAGATTGCCGTTGTCCGGCCAGCTATTGACCGGCGCGAAGCGCTGGTTTCCGGTGCCGCCACCACCCCGGCCATCGGCGGTGCGATAGGTGCCCGCACTGTGCCACGCCATGCGGATGAACAGGCCGCCGTAGTGCCCCCAGTCGGCGGGCCACCAGTCCTGGGAATCCGTCATCAGTGCGTGCAGATCCTTCTTCAGCGCGCTCAGATCGAGTTTCCGAAACTCGGTGGCGTAGTCGAAGTCGGCGCCCATTGGGTTGGAAGCCGGTGCGTGCTGGTGAAGGATGTTCAGGTTCAACTGGTTCGGCCACCAGTCCCGATTCGACCGAACGCCAACCGTTGTACGTCCGCCATGCATGCCGGTAAAGGGACACTTGTTCTCGTTGTTCATGCGTGAGTTCTCCTTGCGACGGTGAGTGGGGCAGAAGCGTTACTCACCTTAGCCGCCCAGCATTGCACTTTCTATCGATTTCTATGCATCGGTGCGATAGTTTCAAGTCATCCCGGCCAAGTATGTGCCGCGCACGCGTCGGATGTATGGGGGGTGTCCTGAGAGCGCGGAGCGCTAGTCGCTCGCGCAGGAGGCGAGCACCGTCCGCAATGAGGGGAATCGCGGCTGAGGAGAAGCTCGGGAGGGGCTCGCCGTGAGCACTGTTCCGTTAGCGGAACGGACAGGCGGCAGGAGCAGGGGCCTTGCCGTTGAATCGGCTACGCCCGAAAAGACGAAGGCCCGCACGAGTGCGGGCCTTCGATTTGTTTGGTTGCGGGGGCAGGATTTGAACCTGCGACCTTCGGGTTATGAGCCCGACGAGCTGCCAGACTGCTCCACCCCGCGTCGGAGAAACAGAACTATAGCCAACTTCATCCCCGTATGCAAGAATTTTTTTGCGACGATCTTTTCGGCGATGTGCGCCGGTTGTCGCTTCGGGGGAATTGCCGGATAGTGCCGTGGCTTGGTGCGGAAGCTTGATTGTCCGCAATTTGAGCGGTTTCGGATGCCTGTGGGGGAGCTTCGATGCTGGCGCGGTTGTTGTTGCGTCTGGCGGGCTGGCGCGTGGTGCTGGTGCCGCCGCCCGGCCCGAAAGGGGTCGTGATGGTGTATCCGCACACGTCCAACTGGGACTTTCCGATCGGCGTGCTCGCACGTTCGGCGTCCGGTTTGAGGATCTCGTACGTCGCCAAGGATTCGCTGTTTCGTCCGCCGTTCGGGGCGCTGTTCCGCTGGCTAGGCGGCATTCCCGTGAATCGGCGCGTGAGCACGGGGTTCGTCGGGCAGTTGGTGCGTCGCTTTGCGGAGTCCGAGAGCCTCCTGATTGCGATTGCGCCGGAGGGAACGCGCGGCCATGTGCCGCACCTGAAGTCAGGGTTTTATCACCTGGCTCTCGAGGCGGGCGTGCCGCTCGGATTGGTGTTGATCGACTACGACCGGTGCGAGGCGGGCATCGGGGCGTGGGTGACGCTCACTGGTGATGTGGAGCGCGATCTTGCCGTGATCCGGGAGTTCTATGCAGGGCGGCGGGGCAAGCACCCCGAGAAAGCGGGGGAGATCCGGTTTCGCGACGGGCAGGGCTGAATCGCGTCGCCCATGAAGAAGGGCGACCGCCTTGCGGCTGGTCGCCCTTTTCTCTCGGTGGGGTTGGTTCTTTTCTTAGTTCAGTTGCTGGATGCCCGCGACTTGCCAGCCCTGGGTGCCTTCGACCGGCTTGGTGAGGTGCCAGAACTCGTCGAAGTTGACCGGAGTGGCACCGGCCTCTTCGCGGATCAGGCCGCGGAAGCGCACCGCGACGCGGTACCGGCGGTTTTCCTCGACGCATTCGACGACTTCGGCGTTGAGCTCCATCACTTCGGTCTGCTGCGGAGCCGTGCCGCGTTCGCTGATCTGCATCTGCAACTCGGCAAACATTTCCGGAGTCACGAATTCGCGCAGATCGTCGAGGTTGCCGGCGTCGTTGGCAGCCTGCAGGCGGATGAAATTCACCTTGGCCTGACGGGCAAAGCCTTCTGCGTCGAAACCTGCCGGCAGGGCGTTGCTTGCGGGCGCGGCGGCGGGCGCGGCGCTACCGTAGGCGGGTTGCGCTTGCGACTGCATCGGGATGCTGCCGCCACCGGCGCCCATGCCCGCGTACTGCATGGCGGGCTGCTGCGTGCGCTTGCGCATCAGCAGGCGGAAGACGGCGATCGCGGCGATCACGAGCAGGCCGATCATGAGCATGTTGGCGAACTCTTCGCCCATGCCGAGGTGCGACGCCAGGGCGGCCAGGCCGAGACCCGCGGCCAGGCCGGCGACGGGGCCGAGCCACGAGTTCTTGCGCGGGGCCTGGCCTGCGGCGGCGGCCGTCGGTGCGGTCGGGGTGTCCGCCGTGCGGGCGGTGGTGGTCGACGATTGCGCAGTGCTGCTCTGCGTGCCGATCGACTTGCCGCCGCCGAGGCGCTTGGCTTCGGCGTCGTTCGCCGTCAGGCCGACGCTCAGGACGAGCGCGCAGACGGTGAGCAGGAGTCGGGTGAGTTTCATAAGGGCAGGGCCTCCTTTGAGTGTTTGCAATCCTTGTCCCGCGGACTCCCTGAAGGGGCGCGGTCCGCCGCACCGGAGGGTGCATGCGACGCGTGCAGGATACGGGCACTTGCACTTCCGCGGAAGATGAATTTAAAGTATGTTTAGTCAGAAAAAAAGGAAGTTAAATGCAACCGCTCAACTATCGTCACCTTTATTACTTCTGGGTCGTCGCGAAGGAAGGGGGGATCGCGCGGGCGGCAGAGCGGCTCGAGATGGCGGTGCAGACGGTCAGCACCCAGGTGCGGGAACTGGAACGTTCGCTCGGCTACGCGCTGTTCAAGTCGGTGGGGCGGGGGATCGAGCTCACCGATGCGGGGGCGACGGCGGCGCACTTTGCCGAGCAGATCTTCCAGCTCGGCGAAGCATTGCCGGCGGCCGTGCAGGAGGCGGCAAATGCCCAGGGCGTGCGTCTCGCGGTGGGGATTGCCGATGCGTTGCCGAAGCCGGCGGTGCGGCACCTGCTGCAGCCGGCAGTGCAGACGCCCAACCTTCGGCTGCAGTGCCAGGAAGGCGATTTCGATGACCTTCTCGCCGATCTGGCCCTGCATCGCCTGGATGTCGTGCTGGCCGACCGGCCTGCTCCGGCGAATCCGAACCTGCGCGTGTTCAGCCACCGGCTCGGGAAGTCGTCGGTTGCGTGGTACGTGCGGGCCGACATCGCCGAGAAAATCGAACGCGATTTTCCGGCATGCCTCGCCGAGATGCCGCTGCTGTTGCCGACACCGGATTCGGCTGTGCGCAGCCGCCTGGACGACTGGCTCGCGCGTCATGGTATTCGGCCGCGTATCGTCGGCGAATTCGAGGATAGCGCCTTGCTGACAACCTTCGGCGAGAGCGGGCTGGGGGCGTTTCCTGCGCCGGAACTCTCGTCGGACGAGTTCACGCGCTCGCGCGGCCTGGCGCTGCTGGGGCGCTGTCCGGACGTGGTCGAGCATTTCTATGCGATCTCCGCACAGCGCAAGGTCGATCATCCGGTGATCCGCAGCCTGCTCGCCGGCGCGGAGCATACCACCGCATGAGTGCCCGCATCGGTGGGATCGCGATGGCCGGTCAGCTTGTCGTACTTATCCGGATGGGCTAAAAGGGATCATCGAGCGGGAGCCGGGGCGATGAGCAGCTGGGTGCGTTACTGGATGGCGGTGCTGAAGAGGACCGTGCGGCTGTGGCTGGATGCCCAGGTGTTCGTGCACGCGGCGGCGCTCGCCTTCTTCACGGTATTTTCGGTGGCCCCCGTCGTGATCGTGGCGGTGACGATCGTCGGCCTGGTATTGGGCGAGTCGGCGGCGCAGGGCCAGATGGCGCAGCAGCTGGAGGCGGCGATCGGCCCCCAGGCGGCACAGGCGGTGCAGACGGCTGTGAAGGCCAGCCGCATCCAGCAGAGCGGCATCCTTCCGACCCTGGCGGGTTTCGGTGCGATGCTGTTCGGCGCGACGACGGTGTTCGGGCAGATGCAGACTGCGCTCAATGCGATCTGGTGTGTGGCGCCGCGGCCGACGCGCAGCAGCATCTTCATCTACGTGAAGGGGCGCCTGCTGTCGATGACGATCGTGCTGGCGATCGGCTTCGTGCTGCTGGTGTCGCTGCTGCTGAGCGTGGCGGTGCGTGCGGTGGTCGAGTTCGCGAGCGATTGGGTGCCGATTCCGCCACCGCTGCTGATCGGGCTCGACTGGGGGGTGTCGTTATTGGTCGTAACGCTTTTGTTCGCGACGATCTTCCGCGTGTTGCCGGACGTCGTGCTGCGCTGGCGCGACGTGTGGCTCGGGGCGATGGTCACTGCGCTGCTGTTCGCGGTGGGACGCAGTCTGATCGCCCTCTACCTGTCGACGACCGCGACCGCGTCGACCTACGGGGCGGCCGGTTCGCTGGTCCTCTTGCTGATGTGGGTGAACTACTCGTCGCTGATCCTGTTGCTGGGCGCAGCGTTCACGCGCGCGAACGTGGAAGCGCGCGGGCGGGTCATCCGGCCGCGGATCACCGCGGTGCGCGTGCATCGCGAACTGATGCAGGACGATTGAAGCGGACGGGGTAATCTTCGCAGGGATCAATTCCCTTGCCGATGGGGCGCGCTAAGATCATCAAATGCCCTCCGACCGCCCACCCGTTCCGGATCTCCACTGCCGCCTCGTTCGCCTCGTTGCAACGCTGGAGCACGGTCTCGTCGAGCGTTCCCATGTCGTGCGCCTCGCGCTGCTCGCGGCGCTCGCCGGCGAACATACCCTGCTGATCGGCCCGCCGGGCACCGCGAAGAGCGAGCTTGCGCGCCGACTGCATCTCGCCTTTCGCGACGCGCGCTACTTCGAGCGTCTGCTGACGCGCTTCTCGGTGCCGGAGGAGCTCTTCGGGCCGTTGTCGATCCAGGCGCTCGAGCAGGATCGCTACGAACGCCACACGGCGGGTTTCCTGCCCGACGCGTCGATCGCCTTCATCGACGAGGTGTTCAAGGCCAACAGCGCCATCCTCAACGCGCTGCTGACGCTGCTCAACGAGCGTGAATTCGACAACGGCGCGGGGCGGCAGCGCTGTCCGTTGATCAGCGCGATCGGCGCGACGAACGAAGTGCCCGAGGATGAGGTCGCGGAGGCGTTCTTCGACCGCTTCCTGCTGCGGGTGACGGTTGCGCCGGTGAGTGCGGACGGTTTCACGGAGTTGCTGGGTGCCGATCCGTCGCGGGCCTGGCAGGCGCCAGGGCATGCGGAGGCGCTCGGCGCCGCCGATCTCGCCGCGCTCGATACCGTGGCAGGGCAGGTGGTGCTGCCTGCCGAAGTGACGGCGATGTTCGCCGAGTTGCGCGCACATCTTGGCGCGGCAGCGGTGTACGTGTCGGACCGCCGCTGGGTGAAGGCGGCGCGCCTGTTGCGCGTCGCTGCGGCGAGCGAGGGGCGGGGGGCCGTGTCCTTGTGGGATCTGCTGTTGCTGCCTTGGTGCACGGCGCCGGACGCGCCGCGCCAGGCCGCGCTGGGTGACTGGCTGTGCGCGCGGCTCGGGGTACGCGAGGCGTTCGCGCCGCCGCGCGTCACGCGCGTCGTCGAGGCCTTCGAGGCGCAGCTGCAGGCCGAGCGCAATGCCAACGACCTCGACTACGACGAGAGCGGCCGGCTGCGATTCTCCGCAGGCGATCTCGCCGACGAGATCGGCGACGCCAAGGGCGGGGCGCAGGCGCTGCGCCTGACGCACACGCGGCAGCGCCGCTACGGGCCGGCGCATATCGGCGCACGCACGCGGCAGATCGACGAACTGGTCGCACGCCTCGATGCATACGCGGCGGAGCTCGCCGCGCGGCGTCGCGACCTGGCCGAATACCGATCTCGCAGCCTGTGGCTGGATGCCGGGCTCGCAGGGCGTGCGGACGGGAGCCTCGCGGGGACGGCGCGCGTGCTGGCGGATCTGCGCGAGCGGATTCTCGCGGCACGCGCCGGCTTCGAGGCGCTACCGCGTCTGCCGGCGGGCGAAGGCGGCGAGGTTCCTGCGCCCGTGCCGCACGAACCGCTTCCTGCCGCGTGAAGTGCGCATGAACGCTCCTGCCGGTCCCGCGCCGCTGCTCTTTGCGCTGCAGGAAAGCCGGCTCGCGGCGCTGGACGGACTCGTGCGCGGCTTGTGGCTGGGCGGATTGACGAATGCGCAGGGCAGCGTGGAAGCGCGGCTTGCGGCCCTTGCGGAGCTGCGTGCGGCGCTCGTCTCGGGGCGGCTGCCGCCGTTCGAGGCGTGGCGCTGGCCGCCGCCCGCGATCGCGCGCGGGTTGGTCGAGGCGATGCAGGGCCTCGACCTCGCGCGCTATTGCCGGGATGAGGGCGAGCTCGCCGACACCGTGTTGATGAGTATCCTCTTCCATGTCGATTTCATCGTCGATTATCTCGACCGCGGTGCGGACGAGGCGCGGGCGGTCGGGATGGCCGTCGACGCCTTTTCCGCCGACTGGCAGGACCGTTGCGGCGACATGGACAAGCTGGCGGATGTCTTCGGCATGATCCCCGACGACGCCAAGAGCACGCGCTGGGACCGCATCCGCGGGCTGCTGCGCAGCGAAGGCTGGCAGGAGGTCGTGCGCATCCGCCGGCTGCTCGAGCGCCTGCCCGAACTCGCGGCGCTGATCCGGCGCCTGGGGCGCGCGGCGGAGACGGACGAGCCGGACGAAGCCGGGCGCGTCACCGTGCAGGAGATCGAGCAGGCGACCGCCCATTGCGCGGAACGCAGCACCGTGCGCGTTCCCGACATGCCCGGCGAGACGCGTGGGATCCACCGCGCCGATCGCATCGCGCGCATGTTGCCGGCCGAGGCGATGCTGCTCGGACACCCCCGCCTGCGGCTCGTCTGGCATGCCCGGCGCGCGGAGCGGACGCTGCTGTGCTACGAGGACGACGACCGCATGCAGGAGATCCGTCGCCATGAAGAGACGGTGCGGCGTCCGACGCCGCGTCCGCAGCCGGCGAAGCGCTTCGAGATGGGGCCGATGCTGCTGTGCGTCGATACCTCGGGCTCGATGCGCGGCGGCGCCGAGGCGGTCGCGAAGGCGGCGGTGCTCGAGGCGGTGCGCACGGCCCACACGCAGAGACGCGCGTGCCACGTATTCACCTTCGGCGGTCCGGGCGAGCTGGTCGACATGACGCTGCCGGTCGACGCGGACGGCATCGGGCGGCTGACGCGTTTCCTCGGCCAGGCGTTTCGCGGTGGCACGGACGTGTGCGGGCCGATCGAGGCTGCGCTGGCGAAGCTGGAGGAGGCGCGCTGGCAGCAGGCTGACCTGGTGCTCGTGTCGGACGGCGAGTTCGGGGCGACGGCTGATGTTGCCGCGCGCCTGCGGACGATGCGCCGCGAGCGCGGGCTGCACGTGCAGGGCGTGCTGGTGGGCGACCGTGAGACGATCGGTTTCCTCGAAGTGGCCGACGACATCTTCTGGGTGCGCGACTGGCGCCGCTATGGCGGCGTCGACACGGATTCGCCGCTCGATTCGAACAGCCTCACCGCCCGGTTCTTCCCCGGGGCGCTGCGCACGCAGGCGAACCGCGATTCCACGACCTCCGGGGCGACGGCCTCTGCCGCAGTGCGCGCGGGCCGGCACCGAGACGACCCTCAGCCGGAGAATTCCGCATGAACTTTGCCGAAACCTACCTCGCACAACTCGAACGCTTTGCGGCGTGCGGACCCCTGCCGCGGGTGCGTGCGCTGCATCTGCCGCCGGCCACCGTCGATCCGCTCCCGGGGGACCGCGGGGAGTTCTGCGCGCTGGAGCTCGATGACGGTTCGCTGGGGCTGTCCTACGTGCTGCTCGACGATACGCTGGCGCGCATGCGCGCCGGGGAGGGCGGCTTTGCCCTCGCGGGCGCCGATGCGCTCGAACTCGCCCGCGCCTATGTGGGCGGCAGCGGCATCATGCGTACGCTCGGTTTCGCCGCCGCGAATGCGCTGACGCGCTGCTTCTTCGACCGCGCCGGCTATCGGCCGGATACCAGCGCCGATTCGATCGGCGGGCTGGATCCGCAGCCGGGCGAGCGCATCGGCATGATAGGCCTGTTTACGCCCCTCATCGGCCGCATCCTGAAGTGCGGCGCGCAGCTCACGGTGGTGGAGCTGAAGGCGGAATTGGCCGGCGACCGGGATGGCTACCGCGTGACGCTCGACCCGGCGGAGCTGGCGGGCTGCGGCAAGGTGCTGTCGACGAGCACGCTGCTGCTCAACGACACGCTCGACCATATGCTGGGCTACTGTCGCGATGCGCGCTGGTTCGCGATGATCGGGCCGAGCGCGGGCTGCCTGCCGGACGCGCTGTTCGCCCGCGGCGTGACGCTGCTGGGCGGGAGCTGGGTTCATGACCGCGCGGGCTTCGTCGATGCGCTGCGCAGCGGCGGCGAACGAGGCGAGTACGCACGCAAGTTCGCCATCGCGGCGAACGCCTATCCGGGATTCGAGACCTTGCTGGCGAGAATCTAGCGGCCGTCGCTTTCCAGCGCCCGCGGGCCGGATTCGGACATCAGGCTGGCGATCAGGCTGCGCAGCCAGCGATTGCCCGGGTCGTGGTGGAAGCGCGCGTGCCAGTGCTGCTTGATCGTGTAATCGGGTAGCGGGAAGGGCACGGGCAGGACGCTGAATTCGCCGCGACCGCGCAGCAGCTCCCCCAGCCTGCGCGGCACGGTCATCAGCAGGTCGGTGTGCTCGACGACGAAGGCCGCTCCGAGGAAGTTCGGGATGTCGAGCACGATGCGGCGTTTGATGCCCTGGCGGGCGATTTCCTGCTCGATCACCTGGTGACCCGTGCCGGTGGTGCGGAAGACGGCGTGGTCTTCCGCCTCGAACTGTTCGCGCGTCAGACCCCCATGGATGCGTGGGTGGTCGGCGCTGGCGAGACACACGTACTGCTGGCGGAAGAGCGCCTGCTGATAGAAGCCCGCTTCCAGCGCGGGAATGAAGCCGACGGCAAGGTCGGCTTCGCCCGCCTCCAGCTTGCGGCCGGTGTCGTCGTCCAGCGGCGAGATCTGGATCCGGATGCCCGGCGCGGTGGCGCGCAGTTGGCCCCACAGGCGAGGCAGCAGCACCAGGTGGGTGATGTCCGTCATGCAGATGCGGAAGCTCCGCTCCGACGTGGCGGGGTCGAAGCTGCTGCGGTGGCCCAGCGCCGCGTCGAATGCGTCGAGCGCATGGCGGATCGGCTGCACCAGCTCGTCGGCGAGCGGCGTCGGCTCCATGCCGCTCGAGGTGCGTACGAACAGGGGATCGGAGAAATGCTCGCGCAGCTTGCCGAGCGCGATGCTGACGGCGGGTTGGCCCAGTTCCAGCAACTCCGCGGCACGGCTCACGCTCCGGGTCTTGTGGATCGCATCGAAGACTTGCAGCAGGCGAAGCTCGGGGGTGTTCATCGCGCGATGATTATTCGAAATTCGAATTCATATTATTCCATGCATTGCCTCGACGGAATATTTATCGATCGATAAATTGCGCTCCATCACAACGAATCGCTGCACGCTTTGATTTAGCGCAAAGGTTTTTCACCTAGCCGGCGGCGATATCCCGATGGAGGAGTCAGGAATGCAGGAACTTGGTCGTCTCGAAGATCTGCCGCTCGCCTACCGCGAGTCCCTCGGCGCACAGAACCTGGTGCCGCTGTGGCCCAGCCTGCGCGCGGTGCTGCCCCCGGGCACGCCTTCGCGTCGCACGCAGCCGGTGATGTGGTCATACGAGGCGTTGCGCCCGCTGCTGCTGCAGGCTGGCGAATTCACCCCGATCGAAAAGGCGGAGCGCCGCGTGCTGGTGCTCGCGAACCCCGGTCACGGTCTGGAGAAGATGCAGGCGAGTGCGGCGATCTACCTCGGCATGCAGCTGCTGCTGCCGGGCGAGTGGGCGCCGTCGCACAAGCATACCCCGAACGCGGTGCGCATGATCGTCGAAGGCGAGGGCGCCTATACGACGGTCGATGGCGAGAAGTGCCCGATGAGCCGCGGCGACCTGATCCTGACGCCGACCGGCCTGTGGCACGAGCATGGCCACGACGGCAAGGAGCCGGTGGTGTGGCTCGACGTTCTGGACCTGCCGCTGGTGTATTACACGGAAACCTCCTATGCCGTCGAAGGCAAGGAGCAGCAGGTGACCGGCACGCGCCTCGAGCGCAGCTACGTCCGCGGCGGTATCGTGCCCTCGCCGGTGTTCTCGCGCGGCAGCGCGCGCCGCTACCCGATGCTGCGTTACCCCTGGGCCGATGCCCGCGCCGCGCTGCTGAGCCTGGCCGAGTCGCAACCGGACGTCGAGGCTGTGCAGGTCGCCTATGTGAATCCTGAGAACGGCTCCGACTGCCAGAACATCCTCGGTTTCTCCGCCCTGATGCTGCGCCCGGGCGAGACGCTGAACCTGCCCGCGCGCTCGCCGGCGATGGTGTTCCACTTGATCGAGGGCAGCGCCGAGGTCGCGATCGAGGCCAGCCGCTTCGCCCTGTCGCCGGCGGATACCTGCTGCGCACCGGGCTATACGCCGGTGACGCTGAAGAACCGCTCCGCGAGCGAGCCGGCCTTCATCTTCGTGGCCGACGAAAGCCCGCTGCACAAGAAGCTGGGCGTCTACGAAGTGCGCGCCTGATGGATTCCGTTGCCGGCCGTGTTCCTCCCCCATGAAGGGGAGGGAGCAGGCGCGCAGCGCTCCAACTTTCTTAATTGCAACCAGGCTTATCGAAGTCCTGACATCGAGAGACTAAACAAATGTCCGACACCCAATACCTCTTCCCGCCCTCGCCGGTCTATTCCCTGCCGGTAAAAGGCATCGAAGCCCGCTACCCGGTGAAGCGCATCTTCTGCGTCGGCCGCAACTACCACGCCCATGCGGTCGAGATGGGGCGCCCGGTCGACAAGGCCACCGCACAGCCCTTCTATTTCACGAAGGCCGCCTCGACGCTGGTGCAGAACGGCGCGACCGTGCCTTACCCGACCGGCACCTCGAACTACCACTACGAGATGGAGCTGGTCGTCGCGATCGGCGCGCCGGGCTTCCGCGTCGCCGAAGCAGATGCCGAGCGCCTGATCTACGGCTACGCCGCCGGCCTCGACATGACCCGCCGCGACCTGCAGCTGGTGGCCCGCGAGCAGGGGCGTCCGTGGGATCTGGGCAAGGACTTCGAGCTGTCGGCGGTGTGCACCGAGATCGTGCCGATCGGCGACCTGGGCGTGCTCACGAGTGGCGCGATCAACCTGCAGGTGAATGGCGAGACCCGTCAAACCGCCGACCTGTCGCAGCTCATCTGGAGCATCCCCGAGCTGATCGCCGACCTGTCGAAGTTCTATCACCTCGAGCCGGGCGACCTGATCTTCACCGGCACCCCCGAGGGTGTCGGCGCCGTGAAGAGCGGTGACCGCATCACCGGCCACGTCGACTGCGTCGGCGACATCCAACTCACGATCGGCGCCGCCGAGTAAGGAATCGCCGGCGGAGCGGGTGCCGCTCCGCCGCCACTGAACGAGATGGAGGAGACACACATGACCGAGCAACAGCTTCCCGTAATCGTCGCCGGCGGCGGCATTGGCGGCCTCGCAGCCGCGCTCGCGCTGGTGCGCCAGGGCTTCCAGGTGCTGGTGCTGGAGCAGGCAGCCGAGATCGGCGAGATCGGCGCCGGCATCCAGCTCGGCCCCAACGCCTTCCACGCCTTCGACGCGCTGGGCGTCGGCGAGAAGGCGCGTGGTCGCGCGGTGTATACGGACGAGATGGTGATGCACGACGCGCTCGACGAGACCCTCGTCGGCCGCATCCCCACCGGCGAAGCCTTCCGCAAGCGTTTCGGCAACCCCTACGCGGTGATCCACCGCGTGGACGTGCATCTGTCGCTGCTCGAAGGCGCGCAGGAAACCGGCCGCGTCGAATTCCGCACTTCGACCCACGTCCAGCGCGTCGAGCAGGATGCGAACGGCGTCACGGTGTATGACCAGCACGGCAACGCCTTCCGCGGCGTCGCGCTGATCGGTGCGGACGGCGTGAAGTCGGTCGTGCGGGCGCAATACGTCAATGACCCGGCGCGCGTGACCGGACACGTCGTGTATCGCGCCGTGATCGACAAGAAGGATTTCCCCGAGAACCTGCAGTGGAATGCCGCGAGCATCTGGGTCGGCCCGAACTGCCACCTCGTGCATTATCCGCTGCGCGGCGGCGAGCAGTACAACGTCGTCGTGACCTTCCATAGCCGCGAGAAGGAAGAGTGGGGCGTCACCGAAGGCAGCCGCGAGGAGGTGCAGAGCTACTTCCAGGGCATCTGCCCGAAGGCGCGCCAGCTGATCGACCTGCCGAAGAGCTGGAAGCGCTGGGCGACCGCCGACCGCGAGCCGATCGGCCAGTGGTCTTTCGGTCGCGTGACCCTGCTGGGCGACGCCGCGCATCCGACGACGCAGTACATGGCGCAGGGCGCGTGCATGGCGCTGGAAGACGCCGTGACGCTGGGGGAGGCGCTGCGCGTGAAGGGCAACGAATTCGAGAAGGCGTTCGACCTCTACCAGCGCTCGCGCATCGCCCGTACCGCGCGCATCGTGCTGTCCTCGCGCGAGATGGGTCGTATCTACCATGCCAAGGGCGTCGAGCGCCTGGTGCGCAACGATCTGTGGAAGGGCCGCACGCCTGAGCGCTTCTACGACGCGATGGAGTGGCTGTACGGCTGGAACGTCGACAACTGCCTCGCCAAGGACTGAGTGGGGAAATGTCGATGAAGCTCTACAACTTCTTCCGCAGCGGCACCTCGCACCGCCTGCGCATCGCGCTGAACCTGAAGGGGATCGCCTATGAGTACGTGCCGGTCGACCTGCGCACCGAGGAGCACCTCGGTGCCGCCTTCAAGGCGGTGAATCCGCAGGCGCTGGTGCCGGCGCTAACTGAGGGCGACCTCACGCTGATCCAGTCGCCGGCGATCATCGAGTGGCTCGAAGAGCGTTACCCGACGCCCGCGCTGCTGCCGGGTAACGCGGAGGAGCGCGCCCGCGTGCGCGCGCTGGCGGCGATCGTCGGCTGCGACATCCATCCGATCAACAACCGCCGCATCCTCGAATACCTGCGCAAGACCCTGGGCTGCGACGAGGCGGCGGTGCTGGCGTGGTGCGGCACCTGGATCACGGCCGGCTTCGACGCCTTGGAAGCGCTGCTCGCGGCCGACAAGGCGCGCGGCGCCTTCTGCTTCGGCAACGCACCGACGCTCGCCGACGTGTATCTGATCCCGCAGGTCGAGAGCGCGCGGCGCTTCAATGTCGACCTGACGCCCTATCCGAACATCGTCGCGATCGACCGCGCCTGCGGCGAACTCGACGCCTTCCGTCGCGCTGCCCCCGCCGTGCAGCCGGACGCGAAGTGAGCCCCTTATTCCGATAACGAGCAGTTACAGCAGTTACCCCGAGGAGACTGAAATGCAAATCAAGAAGATGGTTCGCGCTCTGGTGGCCGGCGTCACCCTGTCCGTCGCAGCGGTCGGTGCCCAGGCCCAGGCGCTCAAGCTCGGCCACATCACCCCGCCGACCCATGTGTGGCACCAGGTGTCGGAGAAGATCTCGGCCGATCTCGCGACCGCCTCCGGCGGCAAGATGAAGATCGCCGTGAGCCCGCTGCAGAAGCTCGGCAACGAGGGGCAGATGATCAACCTGATGCAGGCCGGCGCGCAACAGTTCGGCGTGTTCACCGTCGGCGGGCTCGCCAACCGCGAGGAGTCCTTCCTCGGCTGGTCGCTGCCCTACGTGTTCAAGGACGTCGCGCACGCCACGCGCGCGGCGAAGACGCCCGCCGCGAAGGAGATGCTCAAGCGCCTGGAACAGCACGGCCTGATCGGGCTCGGCTACACCTTCGCCGGCATGCGCCACGTTTTGTCGGTGCAGCCGGTCGCCTCGGCGAAGGATCTCGCGAACAAGAAGATCCGCTCCTTCCCCAGCCCCGTGTACAACGACTGGTGGAACGCCAACGGCGCCGCGCCGACGGCGATGCCGCTGTCCGAAGTCGCGCCGTCGCTGACCACCAAGCTGCTCGATGCGGTCGACATCGACCTCGACGCGCTGGTCGGCCTCAAGTTCCACCAGCAGGCCCCGAACCTGACGCTCACCGGCCACATGGCCTTCCCGGCCGTGATCGTGGTATCGAAGAAGTGGTGGGATACCCGCAGCCAGGCCGAGCGCGACATGATCGCCAAGGTCGTCGCGGAGGCAGAGCAGTGGGGCTACAAGACCGCGATCGACGCCGACGTGGCCAACCTGGCGAAGGCAAAGGCCGACGGCGCGAACATCGTGAAGGCCGACATCGCCTCCTTCCAGGCGGTGGGCGGCAAGGTGCGCGACCAGTACGTCGCGAAGAACCCGCTGATCGCCGACTTCTACAAGCAGGCGAAGGATCTCTGATCCGCTCCTCCGGGACACTCATCGACATCACATAGCGACGCGCGGAACCGCCCGGGAGGGCCGTTCCGCTTCGCCGCGCCCCACACGGGAACCCATCCGATGTTTGCTCACATTCAGAAGGCCGACAAAGGCCTCGCCGCGATCGAGCGCGGCCTGGTGATCGCGCTCACGGCCACGATCGCCTGCATCATGGTCGCGCAGGTGTTCATGCGTTATTTCTTCAGTGCCCCGATCTTCTGGGCCGAGGAAATCTCGGTGCAGCTCCTCGTCTTCGCGACCCTCTTCGGCCTGTCGCTGCTGGTGCATCACGGCCAGCTCGTCACCATCGACTTCCTCCCGCAGGCGCTACGCCCGCGCGCGCGTCACGCGCTGCTCGCCGTGCTGGGGCTGGTCATGCTGGGCCTGTTCGCCTTCGTGTGCTGGCTCGGCCTCGACTGGGTCAGCCGTCCCGAGGTGCGCGTCGAGCTTGGCGCGACCACCCAGCTGCCCCGCTGGTACAACTACTCGGTGCTGCCCGCTGCGATGGCGGTGATGGCCTGGCACCAGTTCGCCGCCATCCTGCGCGACGCCCGCGCTGCCCTCAAGGGAGCCGTCAAATGATCACCCTGATCGTCTTCTTCGGCCTGCTCTTCGCGGGCCTGCCCATCGTCGGCACCATCCTCATCGCCGCGGTCGTGTTCATGGCCACCAACGACCTCGCGGTGCTGTACGATTCGATCCCCATCCAGCTCTACGGCGCGCTCGAGATCAACAGCCTGCTCGCGATCCCGCTGTTCCTGCTGGTCGGCGAGATCATGAACAAGGCGGGCCTCACGCAACGCCTCATCGCCGTCGCCGAGGTGCTGGTCGGCAGCATGAAGGGCGGGCTGGCTTACGCCAACCTCTTCACCAACGCGATGGCCGCGTCCATCCTCGGCTCGGCGGTCGCGCAGATCGGCGTGATGAGCAAGGTGATGATCCCGGCGATGGAGCGCACCGGTTACAACCGCGCGTTCTCCGGCGCCGTCACGGTGTCGGCGGGCCTGCTGGGCCCGATCATCCCGCCGTCGATGCTGATGATCATCTACGGTGTGGTCGCGGTGCAGCCCATTGCGCCGCTGTTCATCGCCGGCATCCTCCCCGGCCTTCTGATCGTCGCGGCGCTCGCGCTCGTAATCATGTGCTTCGGCATCTTCGGTCCCGGCCTGCCCGCGGGCGAGCGCGGCGATCGCTCGGCCTCGGTGAAGGTTCTGCTCGAAGGCCTGGTCCCGGCGCTGATTCCGCTCGTCGTCATCGGCGGCATCATGGCCGGCGTGATGACGCCGACCGAATCGGGCGCCATTGCCGCGGTCATGGCGCTTGTGTTGGGCTTCGTCTATCGCGAGATCGGCGTCCGCGATCTGGGCAAGATCCTCTTCGACGTCGGCACCAACACCGCGACCATCACCGGCCTCATCGCCGCGGCCTCGGTCCTGAGCTGGGTGCTCGCCTTCCAGGGCGTGCCCGATCTCGTCGTCGAGTATATGAAGAACCTGACCGATTCGCCCTTCGTGTTCCTGCTGCTGGTGATCGTGCTGATGCTGGTTCTCGGCATGTTCCTCGAGAGCATCAGCGTGCTGATCGTCGTCGTGCCGCTGCTGATGCCGGTCGTGACCAGCCTCGGCATCGATCCGATCCACTTCGGGGTCGTGTGCACGGTCGCGACGGTGATCGGCCTCGTCACGCCGCCGGTCGGCCCGGGCCTCTACATCGCCATGGTGCAGGCCGACATCCGCATGGGGGCGCTCTTCGCCGCGACGATTCCCTTCCTTGCAGCGGTGATGATGGTGCTCGTCGCGATCGCCGCCGTACCTGAGATCTCGACCTGGCTGCCGGCCATGATGAACGGCAAATGAGCCGCCTGACGACACAACGAACACAGGGGATACCCACATGACGACCCCGTCTGATGCTGCCAAGAAGGAACCGCTCCACGACTTCTCCGATTGCCACTCCGGCATCCTGAAGAAGCTGGACATGCTGGGCGAGCTGCCTGCACTGCTCGATCCCGCCGCCCGCGCGCGGGAGATCGCCGCGACCGCGCTGGAATTCTTCCGCGAGGCGATCTTCGAGCACCATCTCGATGAAGAGCGCGAGCTCTTCCCGGCGGTGCTGCAGAGCGCGGAGAAGGGCGCCGAGCACGACAAGGTGCAGGCGCTCGCGAAGCGCCTCACCGACGAGCACCGCGAACTCGAGACGATCTGGAAACGCCTCGAATCCGAGCTCAAGCGCGTCGCGAAGGGGCAGGACAGCCACCTCGACGCTGCCGAGGTCGAGCGCCTGGTGACGCGCTACCGTGCGCATGCCGACTTCGAGGAGAAGGAGTTCCTGCCGCTGTCGCAGACCATTCTCGGCCGCAACTCGCTCCATATGGCCGCGCTGGGGCTGTCGCTGCACATGCGCCACGCACCGAAGAAGCCCGCGACCTACATCTGAAAGGCCGGGCAGCGGCGGCGTATCGCGCCGCCGCTGCCCGGGAGCTGCCGGCACCTCAGCCGATGTGCTCCCACAGCGCCTTCTCCTCCTCGAAGCGATCCAGCTCGAGGCCTTCGAAATCCGAGCGCGCGACGATCGCGATCACCTTTCCCTTTTCCACGACGGGAAGGTGACGGAAGCCCCCGTCGCTCATCAGTCGCAACGCGTCGATCGCGTGGGCGTCTGGCCTGATCGTCGCCGGGCCCGTCGTCATCACCGCGTCGAGGTGGGTGTGCGTGGCGTCACAGCCCCGTCCCAGCGCGCGCACCGCGTCGCGTCCCGTGAAGATGCCGAGCAGGTGATGCGCCCTGTCGGCAACCAGCACTGCACCGACGTGACGCGCGCACATGCGCTCGCAAGCCTGTGCGACCGACGCATCGGGCGGCAGCATCAGCGGATCCTGCTCGCGAACGATCTCGGAAATGTAGCGATTGGTCATGGCGATTCTCCTGCAACTGGCAGTGAAGGCTCCCTCTGATTCAATCTAGCAGGTGAGGCTGGGGCCGCGCTGGCATGATTTCATTCAGTTTGTGTTCATCTTCAGAGGCATAGGGTAAGGGCCTGAACACTCAGGAGATCACCCATGCGCCCGAACCTGGTCGTGCCTGCCGTCGCCACGGCGCTTGCCCTTGCTTCCAACGTCGTCGCGGCCACATCTGGTTCCGCAGCGTTCGTCCCCGCATACCTCGCTCCCATCACGGCCGAAGCCGCCCGCAACTGGCGCCCCGACGAGCGTGTGCGTAGCGGCATCGATGACATGCGCGCCGCGATTGACGCGAACGCGTCGCCGCGCACGCAGGCGGCGATGGACGCGGTGCGGCTAGCCGAGCTGGGTCACACGCTCGAATTGCGCGTCGCCGCGATGATCGCGTGCTGCACAAAGGATGGAGTTGCATCGCGCCACCTGCACATGCTGCTCGTGGAAATGGCAGACGGCATCGCGCTGATGCAGCGTGCTGCCCACGCCGATGCGCGCCGCATGGGGCTGCTTAAGGTCGTCCAGGCACTGAATCTGTACGGGACGATGTTCGCCCATCCGGGGTGGCGCGCATTGGACGAAACGCTGGAAGTTTCGGCGCGGTGACGGGTTTGTCGCGCCAATTGGCGGACGCCGTCACGACCGTGCGGGCGTCCGCAGTATCCGGGCGGCGGGATGCCGCGCAATTCAATCAAGGATGTTAAATGAGGATTCGGATGATGAGGACTGTATCGGCAAGAGGACTATTCACCGCCTGCGCGATCACCGCCGCGGCACTGGCCGGGGCACCCCAGGCGTTCGCTGCGGACGCCCACAACCACGGCGCGAACGCGCCGGCGCTCAAGCTCAATGCGGGCAGCAAATGGCAGACCGATGCACCGCTGCGCGAGGGGATGGTGAAGATCCGTGCGAACGTCGAGCCGAAGCTCCACGCGATTCACGGCGGCCGGTTTACGACGGCGCAGTACGAGGCGATGGGCAAGGCGGTCGACGAGCAACTCGCCTACATCGTCGGCAACTGCAAGCTCGCGCCGGAAGCCGACGCGGTGCTGCACAACGTCATCGCGGAGCTGGCGGACGGCGCCGGAGTCGTCGGTGGCAAGCAGGCTGCCGGTGACCGCAGCAAGGGCGTCGTCCATATCGTCAATGCCCTCAACAACTACGGCCAGTACTTCGACCATCCGGGCTGGAAGCCCGTCCAGGCCGGCCACTGAGCGACGCTATCGCCCGGCCGTGCCGGGTGGCATGCTGAACCTCCCTCCGCCGCGGCAATCGAAGACGATGCCCGCGGCGGTTTGCCTGCTGCGCCGGACAAGAACGACAGGGAGGAAACAGCATGCTGATATTCCGGCAACTCTTCGATGCGCCGTCCTCGACCTACACCTACCTGCTGGGCGATGCCCTGAGTGGCGACGCGCTCCTCATCGACCCGGTCTTCGAGCAGGTGCGGCGCGATGCCGCGCTGCTCCACGAACTGCGCCTGAGCCTGCGCTGGACGCTGGAAACGCACGTGCATGCGGACCACGTGACCGGCGCATGGCTGCTGCGGCAGCGCACCGGCAGCCGCATCGCCTTGTCCTGCCGCAGCGGCGCACACGGCGCGGACCGGCTGCTCGAACACGGCGATCGCATCGCGTTCGGCGGGCGCCATCTCAAGGTGCGTGCGACGCCCGGGCACACGAACGGCTGCCTCACCTACGTGCTGGACGACCAGTCGATGGCCTTCACCGGCGACTGCCTGCTGATCCGTGGCTGCGGCCGCACCGATTTCCAGCAGGGCGACGCGGGGACGATGTACCGCTCGGTGCACGAGCAGATCTTCTCGCTGCCCGGCCGCTGCCTGCTGTATCCGGCGCACGACTACCGCGGGCTTACCGTCACCAGCGTGGACGAGGAACGCAACTGGAACCCCCGCATCGGTGGCGACAGCAGCGCGGACGATTTTGCGGGCTACATGAAGAACCTCGGGCTGCCGCACCCGAAGCAGATCGACGTCGCCGTGCCGGCCAACCTGAACTGCGGACGTCCGGCTGAAGGCCTGGTCGGTGCGGGCGATCCGACGTGGGCGCCGCTCACCTTCACCTTCGGCGGCATCTGGGAAATCCAGCCGCACGTGCTGGAGGAGGCGGGGGCCAGGGTGCAGGTGATCGATGTGCGTCAGCCCGACGAGTTCGACGGCTCGCTCGGCCACATCGGCGGTGCGAAACTCATTCCGCTCGATCAGCTCGCCGCACGCAGCGGCGAGATCGACAAGGCGCGGCCCGTGGTCGCCGTGTGCCGCTCGGGCGCGCGCTCGGCCCAGGCCGTCGTGCTGTTGCAGAGGGCGGGATTCGGCGAGGTGGCCAACCTCGCCGGCGGCATGCTGCGGTGGCGCGCCGAAGGCTGTCCCGTCGAGGGTGGGGCGGCCTGAGGCATTCGTCCGCGCCACCGGCCCTTTACGGGCTCAGCTTTTGTTGTGCTTGGTCTCGGTCTTGACGTTGGTGCCGTCTGCTGGGTTGAGATAGATCTCGACGCGGTCGCCGACGGTGTTCGTTCCCTTCAGTTCGTAGCAGTCACTCTTGGTGACCTTCGCTTTCTGGAACTTGAAGCCTGCATCGACCAACGTCCGCATCGAGTTTGCGGCGGGCTGCGGATCCTTCGCGGCGGCCGTGCACGTTGGGTCGGCGAAAGCGCTGGTTCCGATCAGCAGGGCGGCAGCGGCGAGGGTGAAGTGACGGATGTTCATGGCGGTCTCCTGTTTCCGATGCATGCCGGGGTGGCATGGGACACATTCTGCGAAAGCGAAGGTGAACCGTTCCTGAAGTCCGCGGCCCTGGGCCGTGGCCACCGCAAAACTTGTCCGGAAATGCGACAAGAGACGCAGGTGTGATACGGGAATTGTCCGGAAAATGTACGATTGCTCATTGCGCATGGAATCGGATGATGCATGTTGCAGTGCAGCGTGCATTTGAGTGCAGTTTGTGCACAATGATGCATGTATTGATTGGCGCGTTCATACGCACGCTTTTCCCGAGACAGGAAGGACGCACTTGAAACCGACCGACATCAGCAACCCCGATTACCTGCACAAGGTCGTCGACTGTCAGTGGGCCTGTCCGGCCCACACGCCCGTGCCTGAATACATCCGGCAGATCGCCGCGGGTGATTTCTCCACTGCGTACATGATCAACTGGCGCTCCAACGTCTTTCCGGGGATTCTCGGACGGGTGTGCGACCGTCCGTGCGAGCCGGCCTGTCGGCGCGGGCGCGTCGACAAGGAGCCGGTCGCGATCTGTCGCCTCAAGCGTGTCGCGGCCGACTTCAAGGATGACATCCACGACCGCCTGCCGCGGCCGCCCGAGAAGAAGAATGGCAAGCGCATCGCGTGCATCGGCGGCGGGCCGGCCTCGCTGACGGTGGCGCGCGACCTGGCGGTGCAGGGCTACCAGGTCACGGTGTTCGACAGCGGCTCGTCGCCCGGCGGCATGATGCGCAGCCAGATCCCGAAGTTCCGCCTGCCCGACAGCGTCATCGACGAGGAGTGCGGCTACATCGAGGCGCTGGGCGTCGAAGTGCGCCGCAATCACTGGATCGGCAGCCTGCGCGAAGTGCTGGCGCAGGACTGGGACGCCGTTTTCGTAGGCACCGGCGCCCCTCGTGGGCGCGACGCCGACCTGCCGGGACGCAACCAGGCCGCGGCGCACATCCACGTCGGCATCGACTGGCTTGCGAACGTCGCCTTCGGCCACGTCACCTCGATCGGCAAGCGCGTGATCGTGCTCGGCGGTGGCAACACCGCGATGGACTGTTGCCGCTCGGCGCGCCGCCTCGGTGGCGAGGACGTGCGGGTGGTGGTGCGCAGCGGCTTCGAGGAGATGAAGGCCTCGCCGTGGGAGAAGGAGGACGCGCTGCACGAAGGCATCCCCATCCACAACTTCCTCGTGCAGAAGGCGTTCACGTATGGCAACGGGCGCCTCACCGGCGTGCTGTTCGAGAAGGTGCGCGCCGAATACGACGACCAGGGCCGTCGTTCGCTCGTGCCCACGGGCGAGCCGGACGTGCATATGGAATGCGACGACGTCCTGATCGCCATCGGCCAGGAAAACGCCTTCCCGTGGATCGAGCGCGACATCGGCCTCGACTTCGACCGCTGGGGTCTGCCGGTGCTGAATCCGCAGACGCTGCAATCGACGCTGCCGCGCGTGTTTTTCGGCGGCGATGCGGCGCTCGGGCCGAAGAACATCATCACCGCGGTCGCGCAGGGCCACGAGGCCGCGATCTCGATCGATCTCTTCTGCCGCAAGCTGCCGCTGACGCAGCGGCCGCCGGCGACGATGAACCTCGTGAGCCAGAAGATGGGCATCCACGAGTGGAGCTACGACAACCAGGTGTCGGAAGACGCGCGCCGCAAGGTGCCGGTGAGGTCGATCGAGGAGGCATTGAAGGACATCAAGTCGGAGTTCGAACTCGGCTACGACTTCAAGCTCGCCTGTGCGGAGACGGCCCGCTGCCTCAACTGCGACGTCGCCACCGTGTTCAAGCCCAAGCTGTGCATCGAATGCGACGCCTGTGTCGATATCTGTCCCACCGAATGCATCACCTTCACGCAGAACGGCGAGGAAGACGAGCTGCGCGGCCGCCTCAAGGCGCCGTCGCGCGAGCGGGAGCAGGCGCTGTACCTCGCCGAGGGGCTCAAGACCGGGCGCGTGATGGTCAAGGACGAGAACGTCTGCCTGCACTGCGGCATGTGTGCCGAACGTTGTCCCACGGGCGCCTGGGACATGCAGAAATTCGAGGTGAACATCGCGCAAGCCGGCGCGGAGGTTTGAGATGACTACCCCAGCGATTCAACATACCAACGACTTCGTGATCAAGTTCGCGAACGTCAACGGCTCGGGCTCCGCCTCGGCCAACGAACTCTTCGCGCGCGCGATCATTCGCATGGGCGTGCCGGTGGCCCCGCGCAACATCTTCCCGTCCAACATCCAGGGCCTGCCTACGTGGTACGAGGTGCGCGTCTCGGAAGCCGGCTGGCTCGGTGCGCGCGGCGGTTGCGACATGATGGTCGCGATGAACCCGCAGACCTGGGACCGCGACCTTGCCGCGATCGACCGCGGCGGCTATCTCTTCTACGACTCGACCAAGCCGCTCCCGCCGTCGAAGTTCCGTGAGGACATCACCGTGCTGGGCATCCCGCTCACCGCGATGTGCAATGCGGAATACGAGGACGCGCGCCAGCGCCAGCTGTTCAAGAACATCATGTACGTCGGTGCCCTGATCGCGCTGCTCGACATGGAGTTCGCCGCGGCTGAGCAGCTCATCGTCGACCGTTACCGCGGCAAGGACCAGCTCATCAAGGCCAACGTCAATGCGTTGCGCCTGGGCTACGACTACGCGCGGCAGCACCTGCCGTGCCCCATCGGGCTGCGGGTGAAGCGCGCCGACGCGGTGGGGGATCGCATCATGATCGACGGCAACAGCGCCTGCGGCCTCGGTGCCGTGTTCGGCGGCGCCACCGTTGCGGGCTGGTATCCGATCACGCCCTCGACCTCGGTCATCGAAGCCTTCTCGAGCTACTGCCGCAAGTTCCGCACCGATCCCGACAACGGCCGAGCACGCTACGCCATCGTGCAGGCCGAGGACGAGCTCGCCTCCATCGGCATGGTCATCGGTGCCGGCTGGAACGGCGCGCGCGCCTTTACCGCGACCTCGGGGCCGGGCATCTCGCTGATGCAGGAATTCTTCGGTCTGGCGTACTTCGCCGAGATTCCCGCGGTGATTGTCGACGTGCAGCGCGGCAGCCCCTCGACCGGCATGCCCACGCGCACGCAGCAGTCGGACCTGCTCAATTGCGCCTACGCCTCGCACGGCGACACGCGCCATGTGCTGCTGTTCCCGCAGGACGCCTACGAGTGCTTCAGCCTCACCGCGCAGGCCTTCGATCTGGCCGAGCGGCTGCAGACGCCGGTGTTCGTGATGTCGGATCTGGATATCGGCATGAACGATCAGCTCTGTGCTCCGTTCGACTGGGACGACAGCCGGCGCTACGACCGCGGCAAGCTCATGACCTACGACGAGCTCGAGGCCGGCAAGGACTTCGGCCGCTACCTCGATGTCGACGGCGACGGCATTCCGTACCGCACCATCCCGGGCACCCATCCGACTCGGGGCGCGTACTTCACGCGCGGCACCACGCGCAACCCGTATGCGAAGTACAGCGAGGTCGGCACCGACTACGTGTACAACATGGAGCGCCTGCGCCGGAAGTTCAACACGGCCAAGGATCTCGTGCCGGCGCCGATCCTGACGAAGGCGGAGCAGCCCACACACGTCGGCGTCATCTACTACGGCTCCACGGCGCCCGCGATGGCCGAGGCCAGCGCGTTGCTCGCGGCCGACGGCATCCACGTCGATACGCTGCGTGTACGCGGCTTCCCCTTCAGCGACGCGGTGATGCAGTTCATCGCCGAGCGCGACGCGGTGTTTGTCGTCGAGCAGAACGAGAGCGCGCAGCTGCGCACGCTGCTGGTCAACGAAGGCGAGATCGATCCGAAGAAGCTCGTGCGCGTGCTGCACTACGACGGTTCGCCGATCACGGCGCGCTTCATCGCCGGCAAGATCGCCGACGCCCTGAACGACCGCAAGGTGAGCCCCATCGGACAACCCCAGCGCAAGGTGGCCTCATGACCTATCTCGCCAAACCCAAGCTCCTCGCGGCCGATGCGCCGCGCAACGCGCTCGGCTACACCCGCCGCGACTACGAGGGCGCGATCTCGACGCTGTGCGCCGGCTGCGGCCACGACTCGATCAGCGCCGCGGTCGTGCAGGCCTGCTTCGACCTCGACATCGAGCCGCACAAGGTCGCCAAGCTCTCCGGCATCGGCTGCTCGTCGAAGACGCCGGACTACTTCCTCGGCAACTCGCACGGCTTCAACTCGGTGCACGGGCGCATGCCCTCGGTGCTTACCGGGGCGGCGCTCGCCAACCGTAACCTGCTGTACCTGGGCGTCTCCGGTGACGGCGACTCGGCCTCGATCGGCATCGGCCAGTTCGCCCACGCGATGCGCCGCGGCGTGAACATGACCTACATCGTCGAGAACAACGGCGTGTACGGCCTCACCAAGGGCCAGTTCTCCGCGACCGCGGACAAGGGCACGAAGAGCAAGAAGGGCGTCATCAACAGCGACAACCCGATCGACCTCGCCGCGCTCGCGCTGCAGCTCGGCGCCACCTATGTCGCGCGCAGTTTCTCCGGCGACAAGGAGCAGCTCGTGCCGCTCATCAAGGGCGCGTTGCGCCACGGCGGACCGGCGTTCATCGACGTCATCAGCCCGTGCGTCACCTTCAACAACCACGCCGGTTCGACGAAGAGCTACGACTACGTGCGCGAGCACAACGCGGCGGTGAACCGGCTCGACGTGATCCTGCCCAAGGCGCAGATCGAAGCCTCCTACCCGCCGGGCAGCCTGCGCCGCGTCGTGCAGCACGACGGCTCGATCCTGCACCTGCGCAAGGTGGGCGTCGATTACGACCCCTCGGACCGCATCGGCGCGATGAACCACCTGCAGGAGCGTCAGGCGCTGGGCGAGATCGTGACCGGACTGCTGTACGTCGACAGCAGCGGGCAGGACATGCACACCCACCTCAATACGGTGGAGAAGCCGCTGAACCAGTTGGGCGATGCCTACCTGTGCCCGGGCAGCAAGGCGCTCGAGGCGCTCAACGCGATGCTGCGCTGAGCGGCGTCACCGGTGGCATAAGGCCGCAGTAGCGGCCGTGCCGGAGTAACTTCCTGCGAGGCCCCGTCCGTGGGAGCGGCTTCAGCCGCGAATGGGGCCTCACTTCCGGCGGAAACGCTGCTTCGCGGCTGAAGCCGCTCCCACAGGGAAAATCGCCGCCGCGCTGACGGCGTGGCGATTGATGCTCGGTACGCTCAGTCGGCGACGACTGCGTGCTGCTGGTCGCCCAGCCCTGCTATCGACGCGTCGACGCGATCGCCCGCACGCAGGTAGCGCGGCGGCGTCATGCCCATGCCGACACCAGCGGGGGTGCCGGTGAAGATGAGGTCGCCCGGCTCCAGCGTCATCACGCCGCTGACGTAGCTGATGATCTGCGCGGGGCTGAAGATCATGTTGGCGGAATGGCTGTCCTGCATGCGCTCGCCGTTGACCGTGAGTTGCATCACCAGCTCGCCGGGGCTGCGGAGCTCGTCGGCGGTTGCGAGCCACGGGCCGATGGGTGCGAAGGTGTCGAAGCTCTTGCCCTTGGTCCATTGCCCGCCGCGCTCGAGCTGCCAATAGCGCTCGGACATGTCCAGCCCGGCCAGGTAGCCGGCGACGTGGCCGAGAGCGTCGCCGACCGCCACGCGTCGCGCCGTCGTGCCGATCGCGATCACCAGTTCGAGTTCCCAGTCGGTCTTCTCCGAGCCGGGTGGCAGGACGATCGCGTCGTTCGGGCCGCAGATCGCGGTCTGCGCCTTCATGAACATGATCGGTTCCTGCGGGATCGGCAGGTTGGCTTCGCGCGCATGGTCGGCATAGTTCAGCCCGATGCAGACGATCTTGCCGATGCCCGCGAGCGGCGCACCGAGGCGGGTGCCCGCAGGCACCACGGGCAGGGTCTGCGGATCGAGTCCGCGCAGCCGCGCGAGGCTGGACGGCGACAGGGCCGCGCCGTTGATGTCGGGCAGCACGCCCGACAGGTCGCGGATCCTGCCTTCGCCGTCGATCAGACCGGGGAGCTCCGTGCCGGGAGCTCCGAAGCGAACGAGTTTCACAGCCATTCTCCTTGAAGGGCGAGGAGGCTGCGCGCGTCCGCGCGGCGGGCCTCACTCATGGTTGATCCAGCGTGCGAGGGGCTCGGCGATGCCGATGCAGGGCTTGGCTCCGGGGCGTGCGAAGGTGCCTTGCACGGCCTTGCGCGGATTCAGCGCGACCAGCGTTTCCGCCTGCTTGACCGCAGCCTCGACGCAGTCGACGACCGGCACCGGGATGCGGTCGCGCACGCGGCGGGCGAGCCCCGCGAGCGGCGCACCGGCGAGCACGACCACGTCGGCGCCGTCCTCGTTCACCGCCTGCTGCGCGAGTTCGACCAGCAGCGCTTCCTTCTCGTCCTGTACGTCCGAGATCGAGCGGAAACTGCCGCCCAGTGCGCGCACGCCGGCGCAGCGTTCGCGCAGGCCGTGCCACGCAACGCATTCGTGATACCAGGGTTCCAGCGACTGCGAGAAGGTCACGATCGCGAAGCGCTTGCCCAGCATGCACGCGGTCAGCATGCCCGCTTCGGCCAGTCCGATCACCGGGATCGGGAAGAGTTCGCGTGCGCCGCCGAGGCCGGGGTCGCCGAAGGCGGCGATCACCGCCGCGTCGACGCCGGTGTGCATCTCGGCCAGCATCTCGAGCGCGACGGCGCCGCCGATCACGGCTTCGGCGCGGGTCGCGATGTAGGGCACGCCGCGCGGAGCGGTCGCGGTGACGAGTTCGGTGCGCGCGCCGGCCACCCCCTTCGCCGCGTTGGCGATGCGGTCGGTGACGCTCTGCGAGGTGTTGGGATTCAGCAGCAGGATTTTCATTTTCGATTCATCCGATTTCACTTTAGGCCACTTCGCGGAACAGGCGACCCCAGCCCTTGATCGTGCGCGTGTCGATGCCGGCCATGCGCAACTGCTTCCACACGACGGTCGAGACCGTGTCGTAGAGCGGGATGCCGGTTTCGGCTTCGAGCTCGTCGGCGAGCTGGGCGGCGCGCAGGTTGGTGCAGAAGGTCGTGATCGCTTCGGGGCGGGATTTGGCGACTTCGCGCACCATCGTGCGCAGCGTGTCCTCGGCGACTTCGGCGAAGTCGAAATTGACGCTGATGCCGAGGTGCTGCTCGGACGGCACCTCGATGCCGAGCGTCGCGTAGTTGGCGACGATGCGCGCCTGCACATCGGGCACGTAGGGGGTCGCGAGGCCGAGCTTCTTCGTGCCGGTCTTGGCGAGGATCTCGTTCAGCGCGAGCACCGAGGTCGTCGCGGGGATGCCGGTGACTTCGGTGATGCGGCGGCACAGCTGCACGTCGCGCTCGAAACCGAGCCAGCCGGAGGATGTGCCGCTCCAGCCGATCGAGTCGACATGGGCGTCGGCGAGCAGCTTCGCCGCTTCAAGGATCTTCGTGTCGTCGAACTGGCCGAGGGCCTGGTCCTTGAGCGAGATCTCGGTGACGGTGAAGCGCGAGAAGTGGGCCGACACGCCGGGCACTTCGGTGACGATGGCGCTGGTCAGCGGTTCGAGGGAGGTGTTGGAGGAGGGCGTCAGCACGCCCAGGCGGATGCGTTTGCTCATGGGAATCCTCGTTGGCGTCCGGTCGGGGGGCAGGGAAGGGTGGGGCGCCGCGGCGGGCAATCACCGCGGCACCCCGGGGGAGATCAGACCGGAATCTTCTTGTCGTAGTCGATTAGCATCGTCGAGCAGATGAACAGGCCGGCACCGGCGGCGGCGAACAGCATCAGCGCCATGTAGTACGAGCCGGTCGCCTGGACGATCAGGCCGACGAGGATGGGTACGCCGATGCCCGCGCAGTTGCCGCCCAGGTTCATCACGCCGCCGAGGAAGCCGACGCGGTTGCGCGTGCCGAGGATGGACGGGACGCACCAGAACAGGCCGCACCAGCGCAGGAAGAACAGCGTGACCGAGAGCATCACGACGACGGTGACGGGATCGGTGATCTTCGCGACGCTGTAGATCGACACGGTGGCGATGATCGAGGCGATCCCGAACAGCGTGCGCAGCACCTTGCCCTGCGAGGCACCCTTTTCCTTCCACGTGTCGGCGATCCAGCCGCCGATCAGCTCGCCGACGAAGCCGGCGAAGAACATGATGAACACCGCGCCGCCCATCTGCTTGATGTCGAAGCCGTGCTGCTTGGACAGGTAGTTGGGCATCCAGGTCAGCAGGCCGTAGAACAGCGCGTTGAAGCACATCCAGCCGAAGAACATGCCCCACACCGAGCGGTAGCGGAAGAATTCCATGATCTTGCCGCTGGTCACCTTCGGCGATGCCGCGAGTTCCTTCGCGTGCGCTTCCTCGATGTAGTCGGCCTCGGCGTCATTGACCCCCGGATGCTCGCGCGGATGGTTGCGGATGTAGGACCAGGCCCAAAAACCGGCGATCACGGTGCCGACGCCGGCGATCACGAAGGCTGCGCGCCACGATCCCATCACGGCGATCAGGCCCGAGATCAGGATCGCGCCGAGCGCCGCGCCCAGCGGGGCGCCGCCGTCGAGCAGGGTCGCGCCGCGACCGCGTTCGTTCTGCGTCATCCAGATGGCGTTGAGCTTGCCGCCCGCAGGGTAGATCGGCGCTTCGGCGGCGCCGAGGCCCAGGCGCGTGATCAGCAGGCTGACCCAGCCGGTACAGACCCCCGCGATCGCCTGGAAGAAGCCCCAGCCGAGGGTGGCGCCCGCAATGACGTGGCGCGGGCCGTACTTGTCCGCGAGCATGCCGCCCGGGATCTGCATGAAGGCGTAGGTCCAGAAGAAGGAGCTCAGCAGCAGGCCCTGCGTCGCGGGCCCGATGTCGAATTCCGCGGCGATCATCGGCATCGCGACCGACAGCGAGGCCCGGTCGATGTAGTTGATCGAGATGAGGAACAGCATCATCAGGAAGATCCGCCAGCGGACCTTCGTCTGCGTTTCCGGTACGGCTGCCGCCCGGTCGAGGGCGATTTCAGCTTTCATGTGGTGTCTCCTTTCCACAGCTTGGATGAGTTTTGGCTATCCCGCCACGACCATGTGACCGTGCCGGCGCCTCCAAAGGGCTTGATGCCGCCTACGGGGAGCGAGTGCCGGATCGCGGCCTCGCACCATTTCTTTTTCTGGTTGCCGGTTCAGGCCCGAAGTGTCGACCGGATAGATCGCCGTTCGGGAATGACTCGTTACCGTCGTGCGATGAACTATAGGGCTGCTGCCAACATGAAGTCAACGAATTGTCGACAAAAAAGTTTATAGTTCGCTAACAATGAATTTGCGCCCGATGAGAGGGCGGAATGGGGGCTCGACAGATGGTTCAGAATGGTTCGGGCGCGCGAGAGCGCCCGCAGGACGTCCGCGACGCGAAGGTGGTGCGTCTCGGGCAGGAGCGCCGGTCGAAGGCAGCAGCGGGTGCGGACGCGGAGGCGATCTATCGCCGCATCCTTGCGGCGATCATCGAGCATCGCCTCGCGCCGGGCCGCAAGCTCGTCGAGGAGCGGTTGGCGGCGGTGTTCGGCGCGAGCCGGGCGATGATCCGGCAGGTGCTGGCGCGCCTGTCGCAC
This sequence comes from Aromatoleum evansii, assembly GCF_045689615.1. NCBI lineage: Bacteria > Pseudomonadati > Pseudomonadota > Betaproteobacteria > Rhodocyclales > Rhodocyclaceae > Aromatoleum > Aromatoleum evansii. Next base: position 3,354,781 of record NZ_CP141259.1, on the reverse strand, counting down.
GAGATGGTCGTGACACTGGTGCCGAACCGCGGCGCCTTCGTCGCCGAGCCCACGGTGGAGGAGGCGCGCGAGGTGTTCGAGGCGCGGCGGCTGATCGAGCCGGCGCTGGCGCGCAAGCTGGCCTTGTCGGCGACGCCCGTGCAGCTGGCGCGGCTGCGCGAGCTGGTCCTTGCCGAGGAGAAGGCGCGCGCGCAGCGCGATCGCCAGCTGGTGATTCGGCTGTCGGGCGAATTCCACCTGGAGATCGCGGAGATGGCCGGCAACGCGATCCTCGCGCGGCAGATGCGCGAGCTGACGCTGCTGACCTGCCTGATCATCATCCTGTACGACTCGCCCGTGGGGCGGGCGTGTCCGGAAGACGAGCATCGGCGCCTGGTGGAAGCCTTTGCGAAGCGCGACGGGGAAACCGCCGCCGCGCTGATGCTGCATCACCTCGACCACGTCGAGCAGTCGCTCGACATCAGTCTCGCCGCGCAGGAGGACGACGACCTGGAGCGGATCTTCTCCTGACGGGGAAGCGAACTCAGCCGGCCAGCGCGGCTTCCAGGTCGAGTTCCTCGGGGCGGCCGCGCGAAAGGTCGAGGCAGGCCTCGACGTGCTCGAGATGCTCGGTCATCAGGCGGATCGCGGCGGCCTCGTCGCCGTCGGCGAGCGCCTGCGTGATCTCGGAATGCTCCTGGTCGCGGCAGGCGGGCACGGAAGGGGCGTCGTAGAGGAAGATGATGAGGCAGGTGAGGGACGCCAGTTCATGCATCAGGCGCGCGGCCAGGGTGCTGCCGGAGAGCTCCGCGAGCAGCACGTGGTATTCGCCCGAGAGGCGGATGATGGCGCGGCGGTCGCGCGCGGCGCGGGCGGCTTCCTCGGCTGCGACGTGGGCGCGCAGGCGGGCGACGATCGCCGGGTCCTTCTTCGCGACGATGCGGTGTACGACCAGCGCTTCGAGCGGGCGACGGACTTCGAAGACCTCGCGCGCTTCCTCCACGGTGGGCTCGGCGACGAAGGCCCCGCGGTTCGGGTGCAGCACGACCACGCGCTCCAGCGCGAGGCGCGCGAGCACCTGGCGCACGCGTGCGCGGCTCGCGCCGAAGATCTTCGCGAGCTTGTCCTCGCCGAGCTTGGTGCCCGGCGGCAGGCGGTGCTCCATGATCGACGTGATGATGCGCTCGTAGATCTCCTGGTCCGACGCACCGCCTTCGCCCTCGTTCGCCGGCCGTTCATCGTGCAAGGGGGCGGGCGACGATGCGCGGCTGCCGCGCTGTTTGACCGTCTTTTTTTCCATCCTGTCGTCCTGCGCCTGAGGGGCCCGCAAAGCCGGGCCGAAGCTCGAATTCTACGATTCGCGCGGATGGAGCGGCAAGAAAAGCCCACGGCCTGTCTGCATTTCGAAGCTATTGAGTCGACGTTCGAGCTACTGGCTTCCTTGTGCGCAAGTCCGATCTGCCTTGTCTGGGTCGGTCGTGGTCGATGAGTTTTGCTTGCATGTCTAATAAAACATCGATAGATTGTCGACAAAATATAGATTTATATTGGACAGGCGTGTCGTTCCCAACAGTGGAGATCGCATTCGCCGGCCAGACCCCGATAAATATGGAGACAACAATGGACAGTTTCGACCTGGTGGTGCGCAACGCCCACGTCGTGACGGCGGCGGATGAGTTCGATTGCGACATCGGTGTACGCGACGGTGTGATCGCCGCGCTGGGCAGGAATCTGCCCGCCGGTCGCGAGGAAATCGACGCGGCCGGACGCTACGTGATGCCGGGTGGCATCGACGGGCACTGCCACCTCGACCAGCCGATGAGCGACGGCACGAAGATGGCGGACGACTTCTACAGCGGCACGCTCTCGGCGGCCTGCGGCGGCACGACGACGGTGCTGCCCTTCGCGTGCCAGTTCAAGGGCCAGTCGCTGCGTGCGGCGGTGGATGACTACCACGCGCGCGCAGGGGACAAGGCGGTGATCGACTACGCCTTCCACCTGATCGTCAGCGACCCCACCCCCGACGTGTTGCAGCGCGAACTGCCGGAGCTGATCAAGGAAGGCTACACGTCGTTCAAGATCTACATGACCTACGACGACCTCAAGCTCAACGACCGCCAGATCCTCGAGACGCTCGCGGTGGCGCGGCGCGAGGGGGCGATGGTGATGATCCACGCCGAGAATACCGACTGCATCGCGTGGCTCACCGAGCAGCTCCTCGCGGCCGGCCACACCGCGCCGCGCTTTCACGCGGCATCGCGGCCGATGCTGGTCGAGCGCGAGGCGACACATCGGGCGATCTCGCTGTCCGAGCTTGTCGACGTGCCGGTGCTGATCGTGCACGTGTCCGGCCGCGAGGCGGTCGAGCAGATCCGCTGGGCGCAGGGACGCGGCCTGCAGGTGTACGGCGAGACCTGCCCGCAGTACCTGTTCCTGACCAGCGAGCACCTCGAGGGCGACGACCTGCACGGCGCGAAGTGCGTGTGCAGCCCGCCGCCGCGCGACAAGGCCAACCAGAAGGTGGTGTGGGACGGGCTGGAGAACGGCGTGTTCCAGGTCTTCTCGTCGGACCACGCGCCCTTCCGCTTCGACGATCCGCAGGGCAAGAAGGCGGCGGGCGAGGATGCGTCCTTCGACCAGATCCCGAACGGCATCCCGGGGCTGGAGACGCGCATGGCGCTGCTGTTCTCGGAGGGCGTGCTCACGGGGCGCATCGATCCGCAGAGCTTCGTCGCGCTGACCTCGACCAACGTCGCGCGCCTGTATGGCCTGTATCCGCGCAAGGGCAGTATCGCGGTGGGCTGCGATGCGGATATCGTGATCTGGGACACCGATGTCGATGTGACGGTCCGCAACGAGATGCTGCACCACAACGTCGATTACACGCCCTACGAGGGCATGCATCTGAGGGCTTGGCCGGGCGTGACGATCTCGCGCGGCGAGGTCGTGTGGGTGGGGGGCAGGGCGCAGGCGCAGAAGGGACGTGGACGCTTCCTCGAATGCTCGAAGCCGCTGCCGGCGCGGCCGAAGAGCGAGCGCAGGCTGGTGCGGGAAGGGTGAGCTGCAGCCCGGCGCGCGCGATTCATCGTCGCGTGCCGCGCGTGGAGCGTTCCGTATCATGATGGACGACTGGCAAGCAAAGTCCGCCTCCGGTATCGTGGGGCGGACTTTTTTGCTTTGGGAACGGGCGCGATGCCGATGCGCAAACTCTACCGGGGCGGCGATCCGCGTCGCGCCCAGAATATCGTCGAACTGCGCGCGATGGCCGCGGCGCGCATCCCCAATTTCTGTTTCGAATACCTCGACGGCGGCGCGGATGACGAAGTGACGCTGCGCCAGAACCGCGCGAGCTTCGACGCGGTGACCTTCCAGCCGCGCACGCTGGTCGACGTGTCGGAGCGCGACCTCGGCTGCGAACTGTTCGGCAGCCGCATCGCGATGCCGGCGATCATCGCGCCGACCGGCTTCAACGGCCTGCTGTCGCACGAGGGGGACCTGATGCTCGCCGAGGCGGCGCGCGATGCCGGCATCCCGATGTGCCAGAGCATGGTGTCGACGGTGTCGCTGGAGCGCATCGTCGAGTCCGGGGTGCGCCACTGGATGCAGATCTATCCGTTCAAGGATCGGGAGAACCTTGCCGGGGTCGTGAAACGCGCCGAAGTTGCGGGCTCCGAGGCGATCGTGCTGACGACCGACGTCGCGGCCTTCGGCAATCGCGAGTGGGACCGGCGCAACTACCGCGCGCCGATGAAGCTCAACGTCGACAACCTGGTCGATGTCGCGACGCGCTGGCGCTGGCTCTTCGACGTGCTGATCCCGCACGGCATGCCGCGCTTCCGAAACCTGGGCGATTTCCTGCCGCCGGGGCAGGACAGCGCGCGCAACGCGGCGACCTTCCTGTCGAGCCAGATGGACCCGTCGCTGAACTGGGACGATGTGGCGTGGCTGCGCGAGCTGTGGCCGCGCAAGCTGCTCGTGAAGGGCATCCTGCGCCCGGACGACGCGCTGCGCGCAAAGCAGCTGGGCGTGGACGGCCTCGTCGTCACCAATCACGGCGGCCGCCAGCTCGACACCTGCGTTGCACCGATCGAGGTGCTGCCCGAGATCCGCGAGGCGGTGGGGCCGGAGATGACGCTGGTCATCGACAGCGGCCTGCGGCGCGGCAGCGATTTCGTCAAGGCGCGCGCACTGGGGGCGGATGCGGCGATGTCGGGACGGGCGACGCTGTACGGCCTCGCGGCGGCGGGCAGGCCGGGCGTGGCGCGGGCGCTGGAGATCCTGCGTTCGGAGATGGATCGAACGTTGGCGCTGCTGGGCTGCCCGGAGATGACACGGATCGGGCCGGACAGCGTGCGTTTTCCCCCGCGCTGAGGCGGTAGGGGGCGCTTGCGGCGCTCGCAACTTATTGGCGCCGTGCGCGCTCCGAACGCTTACACTCTCGCCCTTGCCGAAGGTCTCTGGCGTCTGCCGCGCTCTTCCGCATCGCGGCCGTTGTACGCTGCGCTCCTCGCCGATTCATTTCCCCGCCGCTTCCCAAAGGTATTCGATGCACCCGCTTCACGATATTGACGCACTCCTGTTGCTTGCCCTGGCGCTCGCTTCGAAGCGGCGCCCCGCCGAGCTTGTCGAAGCCATCGCCGCAGTCGATCTGCTGCAGGGGGCGATTCCGTCCGAGGCGAAGCTGGCCGAGTCTTTCGAACGCCTGGCGACGAACGGCCTCGTCTGCGCGGAGGGGGGACGCTTCACGCTGAGCGCGGCCTCGCAGGCGATCGTCACCGGCTTGCCGAAGAAGGCCGATACGGCCGAGCGTATCTTCGAAATCAGGCAGCGGCTCGGTGCGCATGTCGCGCAGGGCGAGCCGGCCGCCGTGGCCGTGCCGACGGCCGAGCAACTGAACGCCGCAATCCTGGCGCATCGCGCCTCGGGGCAGGGGGCGGGCAAGAACCTGCTGATGCCCAAGCCCAAGATCGCCGAAACCGAGAGGAAGCGCGCAGGGCACTGGCGCAAGCCGGCCGGCGCCGCGCGTCGGCGCAAGGGCTGAGGCGCGAGGTGAGCATGAGCGAATCGACCCCGCCGCAGGCGGATGCGGCCGCCCCGGACCCGACCACGGCCGCGCCGGGGCCGACGCTAGTAGGGCGGCCGTTCGGCGAGTTGCCGCTGTCGCCGGCGCTGCTGGCGACACTGGAGCAGCTCGAATACCGGACGATGACGCCGATCCAGGCCGCGAGCCTGCCGCTGGCGCTTGCCGGCCACGACCTCATCGCGCAGGCCAAGACCGGCAGCGGCAAGACCGCGGCCTTCGCGTTGACGCTGCTCACCAACCTGAACCCGCGCCGCTTTGCGGTGCAGGCGATGGTGCTGTGCCCGACGCGCGAGCTGGCGGACCAGGTGACGCAGGAGATCCGCCGTCTCGCGCGCGCTGCCGACAACATCAAGATCCTGGCGTTGTGCGGCGGCACCACCATGCGCCCGCAGCGGGCGAGCCTGGAGCACGGTGCGCACATCGTCGTCGGCACGCCGGGGCGCATCATGGATCACCTCGATCGCGGCAGCCTGAGGCTGGATGCGCTCAACACGCTGGTGCTCGACGAAGCCGATCGCATGCTGGACATGGGCTTCTACGACGACATCGCGTTCGTCGCCAGCCAGTGCCCGGTGCGGCGGCAGACCCTGCTGTTCTCCGCCACCTATCCCGAGGGGATCGAGCGGCTCGCGCAGCAGTTCCTGCGCAACCCGCAGCAGGTGAAGCTCGCCGAGCAGCACGAGGGCAGCAAGATCCGCCAGCGCTTCTACGAGATCAAGCACGACGAGCGACTGCAGGCCGTCGGCACCTTGCTCAAGCACTACCGCCCGGTCAGCACGCTGGCGTTCTGCAACACCAAGCAGCAGTGCCGGGACCTGGTCGAGGTCCTGCACAAGCAGGGCTTCCATGCGCTGACGCTGCATGGCGATCTCGAACAGCGCGAGCGCGACCAGATGCTGATCCAGTTCGCCAATCGCAGCTGTTCGGTACTCGTGGCCACCGACGTGGCCGCGCGCGGGCTTGACATCGCGCAACTCGAGGCGGTGATCAACGTCGACGTTACGCCGGATCCGGAAGTCCACATCCACCGCATCGGCCGCACCGGTCGTGCCGACGAGGACGGCTGGGCGCTGACCCTGTGCAGCCCGGCTGACAAGCGCCGCGTGGCCACCATCGCGCAGGTCACGGGCATCGAGCCGGAGTGGCATGGGCTGGGTTCCCTGCAGGGCGGCGACGAATCACCGCTGGTGCCGCCGATGGTGACGCTGCAGATCCTCGGCGGCCGCAAGGACAAGATCCGCCCCGGCGACGTGCTCGGCGCGCTGACCGGAGAGGCGGGCTTCACGCGCGAGCAGGTCGGCAAGATCACCGTGACCGACCAGACGACCTACGTCGCGGTCGTGCGTGACATCGCGCGCGAAGCCGTGCGACGCCTGTCCGCGGGCCGGCTCAAGGGCAAGCCGGTAAAGGTGCGCGCGCTGGGCGACTGACGCGTGTCAGGCGGCGGCCGACCACAGCGGTCGGCCGGTGGCGTCGAGGTGGCAGAGGTAGGCGCGCACATCGAACTCCAGCTGGTGGTAATCCGGCTCCATGTGCCGGCACAGCTGGTAGAAGGCCTTGTTGTGCTCGCGCTCGCGGATGTGCGCAAGCTCATGCACGACGATCATGCGCAGGAAGGCTTCCGGCATGTCGCGGAACACGGTCGCGACGCGGATCTCGCATTTCGCCTTGAGCTTGCCGCCCTGCACGCGCGAGACGCGGGTGTGCGTGCCGAGGGCGTGCTGGATCACGTGCAGCTTGCTGTCGAAGGCGACCTTGCTGAGTTGTCCCGCGTTGCGCAGATGGCCGGTCTTGATGTCCTGGACGTAGTCGTACAGCGCCTTGTCCGTTCGCACCTCGTGTGCCTGCGGGTACTTGCGCACCAGCAGGTCGGCGAGGCGATCCTGCGCGATCATGTCGCGCACCTGGGCGGCGAGGGTGGGCGGGTAGCCGGCGAGGTAGTCGGGGGCGGTTCGGGGACGCATGGGCTGTCGGGTGTCGCGAAGGCGAGATTGTACCGGTGACGCGGTCCCGCGCCTTCTTCTCCGGCAAGCTTACGAGCAACATGCTGCCGCCGGACCTTTCGCCGCGTTGCTTCAGCCTTGAGTGGAAGGGAACCGTACGGCGCTGTCCGTCAGCGCCTGCTGCATCGACGGCGCGAAGGGACTGTGCCCCGCGTCCGCGACGATCCGCAGCCGACTGCCTGGCACGGCATGCTGCAGGCGCCGCGCATTCTCGACCCGGCATACGAGATCCTTCTCGCCGTGAAGGATCTCGACCGGAAGCCCGCCGAGCCTTGCCGCGAGTTCCAGCAGGTGCGGCTCGCCAAGGAAGCAGTGGCGGCGCAGGTAATGCGCCTGCAACCGGTACTTCGCAAGCAGCGCCGCCTGCGCGTCTGCGTCCGGAAACACCGGCAGCGGGGCAGGGCAACCGCTGTCGAGTGTCGCCTCCCACTGCATCCAGCGTCGCACCGCTTCGGCCGCGACGATCGCATCGTTTCCCTGCACCGCATCGAACAGGCGGTCCGTCAGGGGAAGCTGCCGATCCCCGGGGGTGGCCGCATCGAGTGCTTGCCAGACTTGCGGGAACAATGCACCGGCACCGACGAAGAACCATTCCAGATCCGCAGGGCCGGTCAGGAAGATGCCGCGCAGGATCGCACCGAGGCAGGCTTCCCGATGCGCCGCGGCATAGGCGACGGCAAGTGCTGCCCCCCACGAGCCGCCCGTCACGAGCCAGCGCTCCACGCCAAGATGCCCGCGCAGCCGCTCGATGTCGGCGACGAGATCGGCCGTGGTGTTGTGCGCGCATTCCCCGCGCGGGGTGCTGCGTCCGCAGCCGCGCTGGTCGAACAACACGATGCGGAAGCGCGCGGGATCGAACAGCTGTCGCATGCGCGGCGAGCAGCCGCTGCCGGGGCCGCCGTGCAGCACGACCATGGGGAGTCCCTGCGGATTGCCGCATTGCTCGAAGTGGATCGAATGCCCGTCACCGACCGGCAGGCAGCCGCTTTGCCACGGTTCGATGGGCGGGAAAGGCGGCGATGCTGCGGGTCCGGAGGGCGGGTTGATGGCTTGCATGCACGGGATCCTAGCGCATTCCCCGAGCCTGGAATGCGCCCGGGCCGGGACGCGCCGGGGGCTGCCTTGGGTCTCATGAAAATCGCTAGGTGAAATTCCCCACTTTTTGGATTCGCGACTGCGAGGAGGTGGAGCATCCTCTGCTTCGACCCGGCAACAAGGCTGCGGTCGCTTCCTCGAACCACAATCGACGACACAGGAGACACATCATGAAATGGGAAACCCCCTCGGCTTGCGATTTCCGCTTCGGCTTCGAAATCACGATGTACATCGCGACGCGCTGAGCGTCCCCGGCATGGCCCGCGCATGCGGGTTCGTGCCGTCGCAGGAGGAGGTGAGAGCGTGAAGATCAGGGTGCTCGGTTCGGCGGCAGGGGGCGGATTCCCGCAATGGAACTGCAACTGCCGCAATTGCGACGGCCTGCGGCGCGGAACCGTGCGCGCCAGTGTACGCACGCAGTCGTCCATCGCGGTGAGCGGCGACGACGAGAACTGGGTGCTCTTCAATGCCTCGCCCGACGTCCTGCAGCAGATCCGAGCGTTCCCCGCGCTGCAGCCGGGGCGTGCGCTGCGCGATACGGCGATCCGCGCGATCGTGCTGATCGATGCGCAGATCGACCACACGACAGGGCTGCTGATGTTGCGCGAGCACCGCGCCGCGCACCAGCTGTGGTGCACCGCCGCGGTGCGGGAAGACCTCTCGGCCGGCAATCCGCTCTTCAATGTTCTGTCGCATTACTGCGGCCTCGACTGGAGGGAGGTGCCGCTTTTCGGTGCCTTTGCGATGCATGGCGTGCCTGGCATCGGTTTCGAGGCGCTCCCGCTCACGAGCAACGCGCCGCCGTATTCGCCGCATCGCGACCGTCCGCGGCCCGGTGACAACATCGGCGTGACGCTCGTCGATGCCAGGAGCGGGCGGCGGGTGTTCTACGCGCCGGGGCTGGGCGAGATGGAGGCCCACGTGTGGGCCGCGATGCAAATGGCCGACTGCGTGCTCGTCGACGGCACCTTGTGGACCGACGACGAGATGATCCGCCTCGGTGCCTCGCAGAAAACCTCGCGCGCGATGGGGCACCTGCCGCAGTCGGGGCCGGGCGGGATGATCGAATGGCTCGACCGTCTGCCCGCGCGTACCCGCAAGGTGCTGATCCACATCAACAACACGAACCCGATCCTCGATGAGGACAGTGCGGAGCGCGCGCAGCTCGCGGCGCACGGCATCGAGGTCGCCTGGGACGGCATGGAACTGTCGTTCTGAGCGTCTGTGGAAGGAGAGAGAAGCATGGATTTCGACGTCGCGATCGAGGATGCCGCCGCCCGTACCGGCATGGCCAACGAGCCGCCGCTGAGCCGCGAGGAGTTCGAGGCCCGACTGCGCGGCAAGAGCACGAGCTACCACATCCATCATCCCTTCCACGTGATGATGGCCGAGGGGAAGCTCACGCGCGCGCAGCTGCAGGGCTGGGTCGCGAACCGTTTCTACTACCAGATCGCGATCCCGGTGAAGGACGCCGCGATCATGTCGAACTGCCCGGACCGCGAGATCCGGCGCGAGTGGATCCAGCGCATCCTCGATCATGACGGTTACGAGATTGGCGGTATCAAGGATCCGGGCGGCATCGAGGCCTGGATCCGCCTGGGCGAGGCCGTGGGGCTCACGCGCGACGACGTCACGTCCTTGCGCCACGTCGTGCCGGCGGCGCGCTTCGCGGTCGACGCCTACGTCAATTTCGCGCGTCAGCGTTCGTGGCAGGAGGCGATCGCGTCGAGCCTGACCGAGCTCTTCGCGCCGCACATCCACCAGCAGCGCATCGACACCTGGCCCGACATGTATCCGTGGGTGGATACCGAGGGGCTGCAGTACTTCCGCAACCGCCTCACGCAGGCGCGGCGCGATGTCGCGCACGGCCTGCGCTTCACGCTCGACTACTTCAGCCGCAGCCGTGCGCTGCAGGAGCGCGCGCTGGAGATCCTGCAGTTCAAGCTCGACGTGCTGTGGGCGCTGGCGGATGCGATCATGCTGAGCGAGTGCAGGGTCGAGATCACCGGGCCGAAGGCATGAGCGCCGCCGAAGCCGGCCCGCGCGTGTCGCGCCGCTTCCGCCTGCAGTGGGAAGAGGCACAGAATGCCTGGGTGCTGCTCTATCCTGAAGGGATGGTGAAGCTCAACCAGAGCGCGGGCGAGATCCTGCGCCGCTGCGACGGCAGCCGCACGGAGGCGGCGATCGTCGCGGAGCTGGAAGAGGCCTTCGGCGCGAGCGGGCTCGCCGACGACGTCGCGAACTTCCTCGCGATGGCGCGCGCCCAGCAGTGGATCGAAACGTAGTGGAGGGACTCGCGATGTCCGGACCGAATGCCGCGCCGCAGCCGGGCCCGCCGCTGTGGCTGCTGGCGGAGCTGACCTACCGCTGTCCGCTGCACTGCGCCTTCTGCTACAACCCGGTCGATTTCGCGACGAGCGGGCCGGAGCTGTCGACCGACGACTGGCTGCGCGTGCTGCGCGAGGCGCGTGCCGCCGGCAGCGTGCAGTGCGGCTTCTCGGGCGGCGAGCCGATGCAGCGTGACGACCTCGAAGTGCTCGTTGCCGAGGCGCACCGACTGGGTTTCTACACCAATCTCCTGACCTCCGGCGTCGGCCTCACGCCCGAACGTGCGGCGGCGCTGAAGGCCGCGGGCCTCGACCACATCCAGCTCTCGTTCCAGGATTCGACGCGCGAGTTGAACGACTTCCTGTCGCACACCCGCACCTTCGATCTCAAGCAACGCGTCGCGGCGATGATCAAGGACAACGGCTGGCCGATGGTGATGAACTGCGTGATCCATCGCCTGAACATCGACTACATCGACCGCATCATCGAGATGGCGGTCGAGCTCGGCGCGGAATACCTGGAACTCGCGAACAACCAGTACTACTCGTGGGCGCTGCTCAACCGCGATCAGCTGCTGCCGACGCGCGAGCAACTCGAACGTGCCGAGCGCATCACCAACGAATACCGCGAGAAATACGGCGATCGCATCCGCATCTTCTTCGTCGTGCCCGATTATTACGAGACCCGCCCGAAGAAGTGCATGAACGGCTGGGGCAACGTCTTCCTCACGGTGACGCCCGACGGCACCGCGCTGCCGTGCCACACGGCGAAGATGCTCCCCGGGCTCGCCTTTCCCAACGTGCGCGAGATGGGCGTGCGCGAGATCTGGTACGAGTCGGAAGGCTTCAACCGCTACCGCGGCGATGGCTGGATGAAGGAACCCTGCCGCACCTGCCCGGAGAAGGAAAAGGACCTCGGCGGCTGTCGCTGCCAGGCCTGGATGCTGGCGGGCGACCCGGCGGCGGCCGACCCCGTGTGCGACAAGTCGCCAGCCCACCACCTGGTGACGGAGGCGCTGGCGAGAGCCGAGCGGGGCGAGGGCACGGCGATGCCGCTGGTGTTTCGGGATCCGGCCGCGTCGCGCCGCCTTGCCGCGGGCGAGGGATAAAGGCTTAGCGGCGTTCGCGATAGCGCCAGGAACCGTCGCGGTCGCTCCAGTAGCGGTGGCCGCCGTCATGATGGCGTTCGCCCCAGGAATGGTCATGGTGGCGGTAGCCGCCGTGGCCGACGGGGAGCACGATACAGCCGCCGAGCAGCGTGGCAACGAGGATTGCAGTAAGTAAGCGAGCCATGATTGACCTCCTTGTGAGTGGTCAACGCGCCGCCGGCAGGCACCGTGCACCGTCGCGCACGACTGCTTTGTAAGACTCTGTGTGAAGCCGCGGCCCGGGCGCGCGGCTTCGCGTCGTGCGGCGCCTATGCCGCGGACCGGGCGGGGCGATCGCCGCGTGCGGCGCCCAGCGCTTCGAGGTAGTCCAGTTCGGGGCCGACGGGAACGATGCCCGTGGGGTTGAGCGCCTTGATCGAGTAATAGCCCGCCTTGATGTGGTCGGGGCGGACGCTCGCCGCGAAGGCCGGGATCGCCAGCAGCCGCACGAGGTAGGCACGTACAGCCGGGTAGGCCGAGAGCGGGCGCAGGTTGCACTTGAACAGGCTGTAGTAGGCGAGCTCGAAGCGCACCAGCGTCACGAAGGCGCGGATGTCGGTCTCGGTAAGCCGGTCGCCTACCAGCCAGTCCGCCCGTGCGAGGCGGCCTTCCATCCAGTCCAGCGACGCGAACACGTCGGCGACCGCTTCCTCGTAGGCCTTCTGCGTGCCTGCGAAGCCTGCCCGATACACGCCGTTGTTGAAGCTCATGTACAGGCGCTCGTTGACCGCGTCGATCTCCTTCTGCAGTTCCGGCGGACAAAGATCGACGTCTCCGGTCGCAAGGGCGCCGAAGTCCTTGTCGAAGATGCGGACGATGTCGGACGACTCGTTATTGACGATGGTGCGGGTCTTCTTGTCCCACAGCACCGGCACCGTCGCGCGGCCGGTGTGCGTCGGGTCGGCCAGCGTATAGATTTCGTGCATGTAGCTCGCGCCGTTGACGGGGTCGAGGTCGCTGTCGTCGCGTCCGGTGAAGGCCCAGCCCTGATCGCCCAGGCGCGGGTCGACCGCGCACACGTCGATCGCGTTCTCGAGTCCCTTCAGGTGCAGCGCGATCAGCGTCCGCGATGCCCACGGGCAGATGTAGGCGACGTACAGCTGATAGCGGCCCGCTTCGACGGCGAAGCCCTTCGCGCTGTCGGGGCCGATCCGGTCGCGGAAACCCGAATGCTGGCGGATGAAGCGCCCGTCGGCGTCGCTTTGCTGCACCGGCTGCCACTTTTCCGCCCATTTGCCATTCACGAGCATGTTCTTGTCCTCTCTCTGTTGTGGGCATTGCCCTATGGGCGAAAAGGTATGGGATGCGCCGTGGAAGATAAACAGCGACGAGGGGGCATGACTGTTGCCCGAACAAGAACAAAACGTACGCATTGATGACGAATGCGGGTGCTTCGCGGACCTCGTTCTCACAAGATTATTGTTGCAAATAATGGAACATAAATTCGCAATTGGAGCTATTTAACTCAACTGTCTCGCCGCGTACAGTTCGTTCCACGGTCAGCAAGCGGTACGAAGACATGCGGCCATCCCCAACCCCAATCAATGGAGAAAGAAAATGAGCAACGGTTTCGTCAATCGCCTTCTCGCCACCAAAGCCGGCTGGGGTCCCCTGGCGCTGCGCATTCCGGTCGGCATCATCTTCGCAGCGCATGGCGCGCAGAAACTCTTCGGCTGGTTCGGCGGCTACGGCCTGCAGGGCACGGGGCAGTGGATGGAATCGATCGGTCTTGCACCGGGCCAGCTGATGGCCCTGCTGGCGGGCGGCGCGGAGTTCTTCGGCGGCCTCGCGCTGATCGTGGGCCTGCTCGTGCGCCCCGCGTCGGCCGTGCTGGCGTTCGCCATGCTGGTCGCGATCTTCAGCGTGCATGCGGCCAACGGGCTGTTCATGAAGAACAACGGCTACGAATTCGGCCTGGCGCTTCTCGCGGTCTCGATCTCGCTCGCGTTCAGCGGCGCGGGCCGGGCCTCCCTCGACGCCGTGCTGGCATCGTCGGACGGCAAGCACTGATTCCTTCCCGCAGCTGAACCGGGACACAAACATGAACGACGATACCGTCCTCGTCCGGAAACCGGCCGCCGCGCGGCGGCTGGTGCTGCTGTTCCACGGCGTCGGCGCGACGCCGCAGAACCTCCTGCCGCTCGCCGACGCCATTGCGCACGCCGATCCCTCCGCATGCGTCGTGAGCGTGCGATCGCCGGATCCGTGTGATTTCGGCATCGGCTGGCAGTGGTTTGCCGTGCGTGGCGTCACCGAGGAGAACCGCCTCGAACGTGTCGCCGCCGCGATGCCGCGCTTCGTAGAAACCGTGCGTGACTGGCAGAAACAATCCGGCGTCGGGCCGGACGCGACGACCCTGATCGGCTTCTCGCAGGGCGCGATCATGGCCCTCGAATCGACCCAGACCGCCGATCGACTTGCTTCGCAGGTGATCGCGATCGCCGGGCGTTTCGCGCAGCCGCCCAGGGTTCGGCCCGTGGCGGCCGTGCAGCTCATTCACGGCGAGGACGACACGGTAATCGAGCCGCGCTACAGCATCGCCGCGGCGGACCGCCTCGCGTCGATCGGCGCCGAGGTCGGACTCAACCTGTTGCCGGAGGTCGGGCACACGATCGACGCGGACGTCGTCGATCTCGTGTGTGCGCAACTGCGCAAGGGGTGACGGTGTAGCTATTGGTCAGCACCGTGTGCTCCGGTTGAAGCGCTTTACGTACAATCCAATAATCGTTAGATTGTGCGTATGAATCAGGCTGTCACCAAGTCATCCCTCTACGAGCACGTTGCCCGCATCGGCAGGGCGATCTCCAGCCCGAAGCGCCTGGAGCTCATCGAATTGCTGGCGCAGGGCGAGAAGACGGTCGAACTGCTCGCAGAACAGGCCCATATCGACATGCGGCTGGCCAGTGCCCATCTGCGTGCGCTGCGCGAAGCACGCCTGGTGGAAACACGCCGGGAGGGCAAGTTCATCCATTACCGGCTGAGCGGTCCGGACGTCGCTCGGCTCTGGCTTAACGTCCGTGAAGTGGCCGAGGAGCATCTGGTCGAACTGCGCGTGGCGCTGGAGCGGATGGCCGCCGCCCCCGATGCGCTCACCTCGGAGAGCCGGGAGTCCTTGCTTGCCAAGGCCCGCAGCGGCGACGTCGTGGTCATAGACGTCCGGCCGGAGGCCGAATATGCCGCCGGGCACCTCCCGCATGCCCGTTCGATGCCGCTCGCCGAACTCGAAAAACGGCTGGCCGAGCTGCCGGCCGGGAAGGAAATCGTCGCCTATTGCCGCGGACCGTTCTGCCTGATGTCGGACGAAGCCGTCCGACTGCTGCGGCAGCGCGGTTTCAGTGCGCACAAGATTTCCGATGGGGTGACCGAGTGGAGCGCAAACGGCTTGCCTGTCGAGAACTGAACTCAACGCAGAAGCCAGGGGGTTGCCATGAACACCTTGTTCATTCTCAACGATGGACCCTACGGAACGGAGCGCAGCTACAACGCACTGCGCCTGGCCCGTACGCTGGGCAGGATGGAGGGCGAGACGGTTCGTGTGTTCCTGATGGGGGACGCGGTCGGCTGCGCCAAGAGCGGCCAGAAAGTGCCCGACGGGTACTACAACGCCGGCGACATGGTCCGCATGGTGGGGGGCGAGGTGGCGCTGTGCGGCACCTGCATGGACGCTCGCGGCCTGGGCGACGACCAGCTGGTCGAAGGCGTGCGGCGCAGCACCCTGAAGGAACTCGCCGAATGGACGGCCGCTGCCGACAAGGTGCTGGTGTTTTGAGCGGCGCGAGCCAAGCATCGAAGGTCGAGCCATGAAAGGACGCGAAAGCGGCATGCCCGACGAGGCGTACTGGGCTTCGTTCTTCGACCCCGTGCGCATCCTGGATTGCCTTCTGCCTGCCCCGGGGGATGGCCGCAACCTGGTGGAGTTCGGTTGCGGCTACGGTACCTTCACCCTGCCTGCTGCCGCCCGGACACGGGGCCTGGTAACCGCACTCGACATCGAGCCGGGCATGGTGAGCCTGGTGCGACAACGCGCGCAGAGTGCCGGTCTATCGAACATCCGGGCGGAGCTGCGCGACTTCGTCGAGCACGGCACGGGCGTACCGGATGGCTCGCAAGACCATGCCATGCTCTTCAACCTGCTGCATATCGAAGACCCCGTCGCCTTGCTGCGCGAGGCTTATCGAAGCCTGCAGCCGGGCGGCGTCCTGTCCGTGATTCACTGGCGCAGCGACATCGAAACGCCGCGGGGTCCGCCCCTGGCGATTCGTCCTCGGCCGGATCAGTGTGCCGCCTGGATGGTCGAGGCCGGGTTCGATGCGGTCCGGCCGGTCGCGCTGGGCGACGCCGCGCCGTACCACTTCGGGATCCTGGCGCGGCGGCCGGCGCATGAGTAATCCGGCAATTGAATACTTCCGTTCGCCCTGAGCCCTTGGGCTGGGTTCAAGCCAGGCTGGTCGAAGGGCGGTGGCAATGTTCCGGGAAGCTCAACCCGCGCGCGGATCCGCCCCGCGCCGTCGATAAGTTCCGGGTGGTGTTCCCGTCCACTGCCGGAACGCCCGGTTGAATGCGGCCGGGTCGTCGAAGCCCAGCTCGGCCCCGATGTTGGCGATGGATTCATCCGAGCGCGAGATGCGCGCGATCGCCACGTCGCGGCGCAGCGCGTCCTTGATCGCCTGGAAGTGCGTGCCTTCGGCGTCGAGGCGGCGGGCGAGGGTGCGCGGCGAGATGTGCAGGGCGCGGGCGACGTCCTCCACCGTTTGTGGCGTGCCGAGGCGCGCTTCGAGCAGGTCGCGCACGCGGTGGGTGACCAGGCGTTCGCTCACCGAGACGTGGATCCAGTCCATCGGGGCGCTGCGCAGGAAGGCGGCGAGGGAGGCCTTGTCCTGGCGGACGGGGGCATCCATGAAGATCGGGTCGATGTGGAGCGCCGTGAGCGGGCGGTCGAAGCGCGCCGGGCCGGCGTACATGTTGATGTATTCGCCGGCATGCGGCGGGGGCGGGTAGGCGAGGTCGACGCGGGCTAAGAGAAGCTTGCGGTCGATCATCCACGACGCGATGCCCTGCACGAGCATCAGCATGAGTTCCAGGATCAGCACCCGTGCCTCGCCCAGGTCGGTCCGCTCGACCAGCGCGATGCGCGTGAGGCCGTCATCGTCGTGCATCTCGAACTGCAGGTCGTCCAGCATCAGCCGGAAGAAGCCGCAGAAGCGGTGCAGCGCGACGCGCAGGTTGGCGGCGTCGATCAGGCACAGGCACAGGAATTTGAGCGTGCCCGCGCGCAGGGGGCGCGAGAAGAAGAGAGGCGTTTCGTCATCCAGTTCGACCGCGAGCGTGCGGTAGAAGAGCGCGAACTGTTCGACGGTGACGCGCGCCGATTCCTGTTCGAGCAGCGCCGGTGCGATGCCGGCGCGGGCGATGCAGTCCCAGGCGAGCGCCCGGCGCTCTCCGAGCCGCTCGACGAGCTGTCCGATCATGTGGATCGGAACGGTGACGGATGGCCGGTTCATGCTTTCGTGATTCCACTTGAGTTGGCGAATTGGTGGCAGAAAATGTCAATCGATGGGCGTTTTCTGCCATCTACAAACGTCACCATACGCAATAGTATGGATCACAAATCGAGACATCTGAAACATTTAAGCCGTTGCCGGTGCGGCGATTGACGCGACGATGCGTCACGCTCTGGCAATTAAAGCACAGATGCGCCCGCCGCCCGCGAGGGGGTGGTTTCGAGGAGAGATCATGGATTTTCAGTTGAACGCGGAGCAGCGCGAGATCCGCGAGCTTGCGCGGCGTTTCTCCGACCGCGAGATCGTGCCGCGTGCGGCCGAGGCGGACCGCAGCAAGGCCTTCCCGGTCGAGGTGCATCAACGCGCGCAGGAGCTGGGCCTGCTCGGCATCAATCTGCCGGAATCGGTCGGGGGCGGCGGTCTGGGCTGTCTCGAGCTGGTGCTGGTGACCGAAGCCTTCTGCCGCGGCTGCCTCGGCATCGGCACTGCCTTGTGCGTGAATGCGCTGGCGACCGAGCCGATCGTGATTGCGGGCACCGAGGCGCAGCGCAGGCGTTATCTCGCCGCGGCGGCGCAGGGGGCGCTGGCGAGCTTTGCGATGACGGAACCGGGAGCGGGGTCGGATGTGGCCGGTATCCGGACGCGCGCCGAGCGCGTGTCCGGCGGTTACATGCTGACGGGCAGCAAGATCTGGATCTCGAACGCCAACCTCGCCGAGTTCCTTGTCGTCTTCGCCAAGACCGCACCGGATGCGGGCCACCGGGGCATGACGGCCTTCATCGTGCCGCGCGCAAGCCAGGGGCTGTCGGTCGGCGAGCCGCTGGGCAAGCTCGGGCAGTGCGCCGCGCCGACCTGCGAGGTCTTCCTCGACAAGGTGTT
Source organism: Aromatoleum evansii (assembly GCF_045689615.1). Classification (NCBI taxonomy): domain Bacteria; kingdom Pseudomonadati; phylum Pseudomonadota; class Betaproteobacteria; order Rhodocyclales; family Rhodocyclaceae; genus Aromatoleum; species Aromatoleum evansii. Next base: position 3,336,766 of record NZ_CP141259.1, on the reverse strand, counting down.
CGTGCCCGAGGACCACCGGCTGGGCGAGGAGGGCAGCGGCTTCGAGCTTGCGATGGCGGTGTTCGATCACTCGCGGCCCATGGTCGCGGCCTTCGGGGTCGGGCTCATCGAGCGCTGCATCGACGAGGCGCTGGCCTACGCAACGGAGCGCCGCAGCATGGGCAGGCGCCTGATCGAGCATCAGGCGGTCGCACACAAGCTCGCCGAGATGCGCATGAAGCTCGAGGCGGCGCGCCTGCTCACCTACCAGGCGGCGTGGCTGCTGGACCAGGGGCGGCCGAACACGATCGAGGCTTCGATCGCCAAGGCCTTCGCCGCCGACGCGGCGATGTGGGCCGCGACCGAGGCGGTGCAGATTTTCGGCGGCATGGGCTACTCGACCGAGTATCCGGTGGAAAAACTCTTCCGTGACGCCAAGGTGCTGCAGATCTACGAAGGCACGAGCGAGATCCAGCGCAACATCATCGCCCGGGAAATGCAGCGGGCTTGAACGACAGGAGCAATCGATGACCCAACCCTACCCCAACGAAGCGCTGATCCTAGGCGCCGTCCGCACCCCCTTCGGCCGCCGCGGCGGCGCGCTGCGCGAGACCCGTCCCGACGAACTGCTGGCGACGGCGGTCGGCGGCGTGCTGCAGCGCACCGGCTTGCCCGCCGATCGGGTCGGCGACGTGCTCGCGGGCTGCGTGAGCCAGGCGGGCGAGCAGGGCGCCAACATCGGCCGCCAGGCGGCGCTGCTGGCAGGCCTGCCGGCCGAGGTGCCGGGCGTGTCGATGAACAGGATGTGCGGCTCCAGCCAGTTCGCGGTGCATGCCGCGTCGCAGGCGGTGGCGGCGGGCGATCTCGATTTCGCAATCGGCTGCGGCGTCGAGAGCATGAGCCGGGTGCCGATGTTCCTCGACCTGACGCTGGGCAAGGGCGATTTCCGCGGCTTCGACGGCCTGCATCCCGACATCCTGCGCCGCTACGCGATCCCGCATCAGGTGGAGAGCGCCGAGCGCATCGCCGAGCAGTGGAAGTTCTCGCGCGCCGACATGGACGAGTTCGCGATCGAGAGCCATCGCCGCGCCGAAGCCGCGCGCGCCGCGGGCCTGCACGCCGAGATCCTGCCGGTGAAGGGCGTGGACAAGGATGGGGCCGCGATCACGCTGGCTCACGACGAAGGCATCCGCGCATCGATCGACGTAGACCGCATGCGCGGCATGGCGCCGGTGTTCCGTCAGCCGGGCGAAGGTGGGGTCACCGCCGCGAACGCGAGCCAGATGTCGGACGGCGCGTCGGCGGTGCTGGTGGGGCGTCGCGCGGCCGCCGAGGCGCTCGGGATCAGGCCGCGGGCGCGCTTCCGTGCGCGGGTGGCGATCGGCTCGGATCCGGTGATGCAGCTCACCGGCGTGATCCCCGCCGCGCGCCGCGCGCTGGAGCTCGCCGGGCTGTCGATCCGCGACCTCGACTGGATCGAGCTGAACGAGGCCTTCGCCAGCGTCGCGCTGTGCTTCGCACGCGAGTTCGCACCGGAACTCGACAAGCTCAACCCGTGGGGCGGCGCCATCGCCCACGGCCACCCGCTGGGCGGCACCGGCGCGGGCCTGATGGCGAAGATGCTCGCCGGGCTGGAGCACCGCGGCGGCCAGTTCGGCCTGCAGGTGATGTGCATCGGCCACGGCATGGCGACGGCCACGGTGATCGAACGGATCTGAAGCGACGACGCAAGTAAGCACACGAACGGGGGCGCAGCCGAGGCCCCGGTACAAGAATGGAGACGAGAGGATGAGTGCCGTGAAAATCGACGACCTGAACCTGAACGTGCGCCGGGCGGCGCGCAACCTGATCGGCGATGCATTCGCGCGATCGGTGCGCCGCAACCCGCAGCGCGAGGCGCTGCGTTTCGAGGCGCGCAGCTGGCGTTACGCCGAGCTCGACCGCGCGGCCAATCGCGTGGCCAACCGGCTGCTGGGGCTGGGCCTCGTCGCCGGCGACCGCGTCGCGGCCTACGGGCGCAATTCCGATGCCTACGTGCTGCTGTGGCTGGGCTGCGTGAAGGCCGGCCTCATCCACGTGCCGATCAACTACGCGCTGCTCGACGCGGAGCTGCGCTACATCGTCGACCAGTCGGGCGCGCGTGCGCTGTTCTGCGATGCCGACATGGCGGTGCACGTCGAGGCGCTCGGGCCGACGCTGGGCTGCGAATGGCGCGGGACGCTGCACGGCGGCAGCGGGCGGGACGTGCTGGAGTGGTCGCAGGGTGCGGGGGATGACGTGGCGCCGCACATCGACACGACGGACGAGGACATCGCCCAGCTCTTGTACACCTCCGGCACGACCGCCGCGCCCAAGGGGGCGATGATGAGCCATCGCGCGCTGCTGGCCGAATACACGAGCACGCTGCTCGCGACCGACATCCGCGGCGAGGACGTCTCGCTGGCCGCCTTGCCGCTCTACCACTCGGCGCAGATGCACGTCTTCCTGATGCCGCAGCTGCTGGTCGGCGGCACGACGCGGCTGGTGCAGGCGCCGCAGCCGGACCGCTGCTTCGAGCTGATCGAGCGCGAGCGCGTGACGTCCTTCTTCGCGCCGCCGACGGTGTGGATCGCCTTCCTGCGTCATCCGGGTTTCGACGCAGCGCGCCTCGCCTCGCTGCAGAAGGGCTATTACGGCGCGTCGATCATGCCGGTGCCGGTGCTGCAGGAGCTCGCGTCGCGCCTGCCGGGGCTGCGGCTCTACAACTGCTACGGCCAGAGCGAGATCGCACCGCTTGCGACCGTGCTGCGTCCCGAGGAGCACGCAGAGCGCCCGGCCTCGGCGGGGCGGCCGATCTTCAACGTCGAGACGCGCATCGTCGATGTAAACATGCAGGACGTCGCGCCCGGGGAGATGGGCGAGATCGTGCATCGTTCGCCGCAGCTCATGAGCGGCTACTGGGACAAGCCGGAAGAGACGGCCGGCACGTTTGCCGACGGCTGGTTCCGCACCGGCGACGTCGGCTACCTCGACGAGGGCGGCTATCTCTACATCACCGACCGCATCAAGGACATCATCAAGACCGGCGGGGTGGTGGTGGCGAGCCGCGAGGTGGAAGAGTGCCTGTACACTCACCCGGCAGTGGGCGAGGTCGCGGTGATCGGCCTGCCGGACGAACGTTGGATCGAGGCCGTCGCGGCGGTGGTTGCCTTGAAGCAGGGCGCCACGGCGAGCGCCGACGAGCTGATCGCGCACGTGCGCGAGAATCTGGCCGCGTTCAAGGTGCCCAAGCGGGTGTACTTCGTCGAGGACATGCCGCGCAACGCGTCGGGGAAGCTGCTGAAGCGCGAGTTGCGGGAGCGGTTCCGGACGTAATCGGGCGGCGGGTCCCGGGACGGAACGAGCTGCGCATTCGGCGGATGAAGCCGCTGCGCGGCTCATCCGCCCTGCTTTCTTGTGCGCTATCCGATCGAGTCGAGAAACTCGGCCACCAGATTGAGCACAACCGCGGGGCGCTCACGGTGGGGCACATGGTAGGTGTCTGGCAGGATCTCGACGCGCGACGGCCCGGAACTGAGGTTGCCGATCATTTCCGGATGGGTCGTGGTGCCATATTCGTCGTGGATGCCGTGGATCGCCAGGACCGGGCTGGTCACGCGCGGCAGCACGCCTTCGAGCGTCCATGCGGCGAACTCCGGATGCAGCCAGCTTTCGGTCCAGGCATCGACAACCCATCTCGCCTTGTCGCCGTGATAGCGCTCGAGCCGCTTCAGTTGCGTGTCGTCCCGGAACTGCTCCTTCGCCTCGGCGATGCTGCTCAGCGTCCGCTCTTCGGGAAAGACCTGCGCCGATTCGGTGATCAGCACTTCGCACTCCGCGCCGAAGGCGGCCGCGCAGTTCACGGCCATGCCGCCGCCGACGCTGTGCCCGAACGCGACGAATCGCCCGATACCGAGCTGCTCGCGCACGATGGGGAAATAGCTTGCTGCTTCGTCGGCGACGAAGTCCAGCGCCGGCAGGTCGCGGCGTGGATCGGAACGGCCGAAGCCCAGCCGGTCGTAGGCGAGGACCCGGCGTCCGGTGGCGGCGCTGAGTGCGGCGGGAAAGTCGCGCCAAAGCTCGACACAACCGAGGGAATCGTGGAACAGCACGATCGGGCTTTGCGGTCGGGGGTTGCCCGCCGCGCCCGGTGGCGTCCAGGAGCGGGCGAAGATCCGTCCTTGCGGATGCTCGATCCAATGGTCGCAGGAATGGATGCCGGGGGTGTTCAGGTCGGTCATTTAGAGGGCTCTCTCGGTTGGGCTGGTTGGGTGCATTCCGCGGACGACCGGAGGTGAATCCTGAGTCGCCGTGCCCCGCGTTGTTTGTTCCGATGATTGTAATTACGTTGACGTAAACGTCAATATATTGGTGCGATCGCTTGTCGGCTGCTCGTCAAGCCCACAGATGACGCAGAGCGCCCCTCGTGACGATGCCGATGATTTCATGCGCCGGGCTGCGCAGCTCCGTCCTTGTCGCGCCCGATCTCGTCGACGATCGCTTCGATATACGGATCCCGCAGGCCGCGGTCCGCCAGAGCGGTGTCGAGCGCATGGACGTAGTCGGCATTGGAGCCGACCACGCCGGCGGCATCGGCGACGATCCGGGCGACCGACGCAACCGTTGCATCCGGCTCGTAGAGCGGCTGCGTCGGATTGACGACGAAGACGATCGCCGTCACCGTGCGGCCGTCGTCGAGGAGGAGCGGCGCCCACAGCGGACGGTAGACGCCGCTGCACATCTCGCGCGCCCACAGCAGGCGCAGTTCGGTGGCGGCCTGGTCCTCATTCAGCCGCAGCGCCATGCCCCGGACTTGTCCGCCCGGCTCCAGCGCGAGCACCCGACCGGGCCGCTCCGGCGTGCCGCGATAGGAAATCGAGCGCACGCAGAAGCTGCGATGCCAGCCATCGAGCGTCGCGATGCGCTGCTCGTCGAAGGCGATGAGCGGGTTCCACATCAGTGAGCCATAGGCGAAGATCCACATCGCGCCACCGGGCCGCGCCTGCAGGGTCGTGGCGAGCGATCGATCGAGCTCGGCGTCGCTCCAGGTGAGATCGGAGGGCATGTCGAGGCCGTTGCGGAAGCTGCCATCGACGAGCTTTTCGCGGGTCAGGATCGTCATGGGCGGACGTTCCGGCATCGGGCCCTTGAAGTCAAGGGACTCGGGCGGGTTCGATGTCGAGCGTGATGAGCGGGCGGTCGAGGCGTGTGGGGCGGGGCAATCGGCGTCATCAAGCGGCGCCGGTCGGGGCGGTCATCTCCGCAGTCTGGAACCCGGCAGGGCGTCGGTGGCCGCATCTGCCGTGTCCGGGTCGGCAGTCAGCATCTGCGCGATGTCCGGATCGCGGCTGAACGCTTCCGAAAAGTAGTTCACGAAGCTGTTCACCTTCAGCGAAGGGCGGCGCGCGGGCTGGAAGACGACGTTGAGCGGCAGCGAGGGCGGGCGGTAGCGGGTGAGGATGGCTCTCACGCGGCCGGCGCGCAGGTCCTCGCCGAAGGTCCATAGCGGCGAGTAGCTGATGCCTAGCCCCTCGCACGTCGCCTGACGGATCGCTTCCGAGCTGTTCGACTGGAAGTTGCCGTCGACACGGATGGCGTGCGGCCGCTCCTCGGCGTCGCGGTAGTTCCATTCGTTGAGCGTAGCCAGTCCGGTGTAGATGAGGCAGTTGTGCTGCGCGAGCTCGTCCGGGTGCTGCGGTTCGCCGTGGGCTTCGAGGTAGGCGGGCGAGGCGAGGGTGGCGCGGTGGGCGGTGCCGATGCGGCGGGCGACGAGGCGGCTGTCCTTGAGCTCGCCGACGCGGAAGGCGACATCGATGCCTGCGGTGACGAGGTCGGTGAAACCGTCGTCGAGCTGCAGGTCGAGCTTGAGGCGGGGGTAGCGCGCGTAGAACTCGCGCAGGCGCGGCACGATGTGCAGCCGCCCGAACGCGGCCGGGGCGGCGACGCGCAGCACGCCGCCGACTTCATGCTCGGTGCGGCGCACCTCGATGTGCGCTTCCTCCAGCGTGTCGAGCACCTGCCGGCAGCGCTCGTAGTAGAGCTGACCGGCCTCGGTGAGCGAGTGGCTGCGCGACGAGCGCACGAGCAGCGGCGCGCCGACGAGCGCTTCGAGGGCCTGCACCTGCTTGCTGATGGCCGACTGGGTGGTGCGCGCCTCGCGCGCGACGGCGGAAAAATTGCCCGTCTCGACGACGCGGACGAAGGTTTCCATCAGGCGCATGCGGTCCATCGCGGCTCCGGTGTATTCCTGTAGGGAATAGATGCTATCACTACTGCTGGCTACTCCATCGGGTCAGGCATGGACATAATCGCAGCAAGTCGATCAGGCGACTGATCCGGTTTTCGATTGCAGTCAACGAAGGACATCCCCGCATGAACGCTCCGCACCCGCAGGCCGCCCGCAACGGCGGCGAATCCGATACCCGCAAACTGTTCCAGCCCGCACGCATCGGCGACATCGAGGTCGCCAACCGCGTCGTGATGGCGCCGCTGACGCGCAGCCGCGCCGATGAGGCCGCCGGCGACATTCCCGGCAGCCCGATGAACGTCGAGTACTACCGCCAGCGCAGCAACGCGGGCCTGATCATCAGCGAAGGCACGCAGGTCTCGCCCGTGGGCAAGGGCTACATGGCAACGCCAGGCATCTACTCGGACGAACAGGTCGAGGGCTGGAAACCGATCACCCAGGCGGTGCATGAAGCCGGCTCGAAGATCGTCGCGCAGATCTGGCACGTCGGGCGCGTCACGCACCCGGATCTCACCGGTGGTGCGCAGCCGGTCGCCCCCTCGGCAATCAGGCCGAACGTCGTCGCCTACACGCGCAACGGCAAGATGGAAGTGCCCGTGCCGCGTGCGCTGAGCGTCGCGGAGATCGCCGAAGTCGTGCAGGAATTCCGCCGCGCCGCGGCGAACGCGATCCGCGCGGGTTTCGATGGCGTCGAGATCCACGGCGCGAACGGCTACCTGGTCGACCAGTTCCTGCGCGACGGTGCCAACCAGCGCACCGACCAGTACGGTGGCTCGGTCGCGAACCGCGCGCGCTTCGCGCTCGAAGTGATCGACGCGGTGGTCGCCGAGATCGGCGCGGGCCGCGTCGGCATCCGCCTGTCGCCGGTCACGCCCGCCAACGACCTGTCGGACAGCAAGCCGCAGGCGGTCTTCGGCTATCTCGTCGAGGAACTGAACAAGCGCGGCATCGCCTTCATCCATTTCGTCGAAGGCGCCACCGGCGGCCCGCGTGACGTGCCGGGCTTCGACTTCGCCTGGGCGCGCAAGGCCTTCAAGGGCACCTACATCGCGAACAACGGTTACGACCGCGCGATGGCGATCGACGCGGTCGAGTCGGGCAGGGCGGACGCGGTGGCCTTCGGTCGCCTGTTCATCGCGAACCCGGATCTCGTGCATCGCCTGCGGCACGACACGGTGCTCAACGCGCCGAACCCCAAGACCTTCTACGCGCCCGGCCCGGAAGGCTACATCGACTATCCGGCGTTGGAGGCGATCGCGGCCTGATCCGCGTTTGCGGCATGGACGGGCCCGGGACGCGCACTCGATCGAGACTGCGCGCCCGGGCCCGTCGGCCATTGTGGCGTATGCTGCGGTAGATCGAAATCCGCCCGCCGGTCGTTTCGCGATCGAGATCGCTGCACGGGTCCGGCGGCGGCCAGCCTGGATCCATGACGGTGCCCTGCGAATGATCGAATCCCTGCTCCTGACGACCGTGCCCATCGTCACCTTCGATCGGCAGCGGCCGCTGACGAATGCGAGCGGGTTCTTCTTCGCGATGGATCAGCGCTTGTTCGTCGTCACCAGCCGCCACGTGCTGTTCGACAAGCCGACCCGGCACTTCCCGGACCGCATCGAACTCGAGCTGCACAACAATCCCGACAACCTCGCGGAATCGACGGGCTTCTCGATGCCGCTGTACCGCAACGGTCGAGCCTTGTGGCGCCAGGGATTCGACGCCGCGGGCAATATCGACGTGGCAGTTCTCGAAGTCGAGCGTGGGGCGCTCCCCGCACAGCTGGTTTACCGCGCCTTTATGCCCGCGCATCTGCCGGGGCTGCTCGACCGCGTCGAAATCGGCACTACGCTGCTGGTGGTGGGCTTCCCGCTCGGCTTTCACGACACCCTGCATCACATGCCGGTGGTGCGCCACGCAGTCGTCGCGTCGTCGTTCGGACTGCGCTTCAAGGGCGAGGGTTATTTCCTGACCGATGCGCGCACCCACCGCGGCACCAGCGGTGCGCCGGTGGTGATGCGAGTGGCCAATCCGCCAGCGAGCTATGGCGATCTGCCGTGGATGTTGCTCGGTGTGCATTCGGCGCGGCTCGACGTCGGGACGCGCGATCTCGCTCAGGACGAGGCGCTGGGCCTGAACTGCGCCTGGTACGCGGATATTCTGCTAACGTTGATCAAGTCCTGACCCATTGCAGCCGCAGGCGGGTAGTCCGGACCGGCCTTTGTCGCTCGACGTCGAGGGGCAATCATTGAGGGGGAACTGCGATGGCACAGGGACCGGCGGAGAGCTCCGTGGTGCTGCGACGTCTCCTTGCCCTTGGACGTGATTTCCTGCAGGCATCCGACCTCGGGGAAGTCCTCGAACTTGCGGGGCAGGCCATCCCCGATCTTCTCCATTCGGACGGGAGCCTCTTGGTCGTTCATGACGGCGAGCGCGAGTTCGTCACGGAATTCGGCCATCACCGACGGCCCATGCCGACGCAGGAAGCGTCGGCCTTGCTGCGGATTGCGCGACGCGCAATGGCCGACCGGACACCGATCCTGCTTCCAGAGATTGCACCGGATTCCGGCATGCGCGAGGACGAACTCGCTGCGCTTGGCATCGCAAGCCTGATCGCATATCCGTTCCCGCCCGTCAGGCCGATGGGGGCGCTGGTGTCGGTGTGGTATCGGCAGGGGTACCGCAAGGAACTCGCACGGCTGGTTCCGACCTTGCGCCTGCTTGGTGAGATCACGGGAGCCGCACTCGGCAACGTCAATTTCCGGAAAACGCTCGAAGACCGGATCGAGACAAAGTCGACCGAGATTGCAGAAGCCGCCCGTCTTCATGCGGTCGAGTTGCTGAGGCGGGACTCCGTGGAAGAGGAAATCCACAGGATCTCGGTGACCGACATGATGACGGGCCTCCTGAACCGGCGCGGCTTCTTCCTTCACGCCGAGCGCAGTTTCAAGCTTTCCCGTCGCCAGCGGGTGCCAAGTGCTCTCGTCTTCATCGATATCGATCGCTTGAAGGCGATCAACGACGCATATGGGCACGATGTCGGCGATGATCTCATCGAAGATGTGGCGCGCATACTGCAGCGGTGCTTTCGCGATGCCGACGTCCTTGCCCGCATCGGCGGCGACGAATTTGCCGTGTTCACGATCGATACCTCGCAGCCCGACGTGCTCCAGGCCCGGATACGACAGAGCCTCGCAGACTTCACGCCGCGGCCGGATTGTTCCTACCGGATCTCGTTCAGCACGGGGATCGTGCAATGTGATCCGAGCTCCGAACTGAGCCTGTCGGAGTATCTCCTGCGTGCGGATCAATTGATGTATGAGCAGAAGCGGAAACGAGTCTCCGACACTTGAGCTTGCCGCGGATTCGATCGTCTGCCGGCGTTACAAACAAATGGTGGACTCGCAGTAGTAAAGGGCCATACTCGATTTATCCCCCAAATCCGCCGCAGGCATCCGCCAGCGAGTGGCACATCCCGAGCAGCAGGATCAATGACAAGTCATATGTCAGGGTTGCTTGTTGCCGGAAGATTCAAGAAAGGAATCACAATGACCACCAAACCCCACACCAGCATTGAGCGATCCTTCGCGAACACGGTCGACGCCTTCATGGCATCGTCCCGCGTCTATCTGGATTGCACCGAGCATCTCACTCGCAGCACCCTTGCGGTTTCGCGTGCAGCGCTCGAGGAGTGTGTTGCGGCGACGAAAGCCGCCGCAAGCGGAAAACCCGCCGCTGACCCGGCCGGCTTGCCACTGGCGTTAGGGCAGTCGCTGTTGGAGAAGACCTTGGCGCTTGCCAAGGATAGCTACGAGACGGTGACGGCCGCACAACTCGAGTCTGCGCGACTGCTCGGTTATCAGCTTGCCATCCCCGCGATGACGTTCCCGGCGCCGGAAGCCTGGAAAGGGGCGTTCAATCTCTTCGAGCGCAGCTTGAGGGATCTTTCCGCAGCCGCGGTGGGATCATTCGGCGAAGCCGGTGAGGCCTGGACATCGTCCGTTGCGAAGTATCGCCACCTGAACAAGGCGGCCTGAGTCGGAGTTTGCGCGGCACGATCCGTTCCTGGATCGGGCCCGCGTCCGAAGTCCCGGCTGCACACGCAACATCCTCCGATTTGCCTCCGCGCCGTCGGAGGTCAAAAGCGCATCCTTGCGCCCGGACTGCCGCGACGAAGGTCGTGACCGCGTCCGGTGCCGGCGTCCTGCCGCCAGTCGGTGAGAGACGCTCCGTCTCCCTCTCCCTGTGTTACCCGATACCGCTGATCACGTTACAACAGTGATCGGCGTTCGCACGTCCTCGAGCGGACAGTGGGAGCACGAGTCAGCGGTGACTGCATTCTGCGATTCGATAATACCGAAGCAATTGACCATAGACGAATTTGTGTCTAGGATTCAAATCGTCCCCCACACCCACAGAGACCCCAAAACCATGACCACCAAGAAATTCGCCTCGCAGGCCGACCTCGAAGAAAAGAAGATCAGCTGGGACAAGCTCTCGGACAACGCCTATGCCTACACGGCCGAGGGTGACCCGAATACCGGCGTGATCATCGGCGACGACGGCGTGATGATCATCGACGCCACCGCGACCCCCGTCGCCGCGCAGGGCGTGATCGCCAAGGTGCGCGAGATCACCGACAAGCCGATCAAGTACGTCGTGTTGACGCACTACCACGCGGTGCGCGTGCTCGGCGCTTCGGGCTACAAGAACGAAGGCCTGGAGCAGATCATCGCGAGCCGCGACACCTGGGACCTGATCGTCGAGCGTGGCCAGCAGGACATGGATTCCGAGATCGGCCGCTTCCCGCGCCTCTTCCAGGCCGTCGAGAGCGTGCCGGGCCTGACCTGGCCGACGATGACCTTCGAAGGCGAGATGACCCTGTGGATGGGCACGCTCGAAGTGAAGATCAAGCAGCTCGGCCGCGGCCACACGAAGGGCGACACCATCGTCTATCTGCCCGCGCAGAACATCTGCTTCTCGGGCGACCTCGTCGAAGCGGACGCCGCCTGCTACACCGGCGACGCCTATCTCGCCGACTGGCCGCAGACGCTCGACAGGCTCGCCGCGATGAAATTCGACAAGCTCGTGCCGGGCCGCGGCCCCGCGCTGATCGGCCGCGAGGCGGTCGATGCCGGCCTCGCCTACACGCGCGACTTCGTCTCGACGCTGTACCGGAGCGCGCAGGAAGCCGTCGCGCAGGGCTTCGACCTGAAGGCGACGATGGCGCACACGCGCAAGAACATGGACCCGAAGTTCGGCCAGGTCTTCATCTACGAGCACTGCCTGCCCTTCGACGTGACGCGTGCGCACGACGAGGCGAGCGGCATCCGCGACCCGCGCATCTGGACCGCCGAGCGCGACCAGCAGATGTGGCACTCGCTGCAGGAGTGATCCTGCCGGAGCGGTCCGATCACTGGCCGCTCCGGGTTCCCTATTGAGGTGGCTGAACGATCAGCCGATCAGAGTTGCGCCCGCATGGGCGCCGGACTCCGGCCCAACGCACGTCCAGAGGCGGCGCCGGAGCGATGAAACACATGGAGGAGACACCCGTGCTGAGCACGTTCCAGTACCCGAAGTTCGAATACGTCCGCCCGCCGGAAATCGCCGAAGGGCGGGAGGGACACTACCCGGTGGTGATCGTCGGCGCCGGCCCGGTCGGCCTCACGGCCGCGATCGACCTCGCCCAGCAGGGCCAGAGCGTGCTGCTGCTCGACAACGACGATACGGTGTCGATCGGCTCGCGTGGCGTGTGCTACGCGAAGCGCACGCTGGAAGTGTTGGACCGCCTCGGCTGCGCCGAGGAGATGGTGCAGAAGGGCGTATCGTGGAATGTGGGTCGCACCTTCTTCCGCGAGGAGGAAGTGTTCAACTTCAACCTCTGCCCCGAACCGGACCACCACCGGCCGGGCATGATCAACCTGCAGCAGTACTACCTCGAAGACGACCTGATCAAGCGCGCGCGCCAGCTGCCGAATCTCGAGATCCGCTTCAAGAACAACGTGATCGGTGTGACGCCGGCCGAGGACCGCGCGACCCTGCGCGTCGAGACGCCGGACGGCGCCTACACCGTGCGCGCCGACTGGCTGATCGTCGCCGATGGCGCACGCAGCCCGATCCGCACGATGCTCGGCCTGGACATCGACGGCAAGATCTTCATGGACCGCTTCCTGATCGCAGACGTCGTCATGAAGGCGGATTTCCCGACCGAGCGCTGGTTCTGGTTCGACCCGCCTTTCCATCGCAACCAGTCGGTGCTGCTGCACCGCCAGGCGGACAACGTGTTCCGCATCGATTTCCAGCTCGGCTGGAACGTCGATCCGGAGGTAGAGAAGAAGCCGGAAAAGGTGATCCCGCGCATCAAGGCGATGTTGGGTGATGATCGCGAATTCGAGCTGGAGTGGGTCAGCGTCTACACCTTCCAGTGCCGTCGCATGAACAGCTTCAACCACGGCCGCGTGCTCTTCGTGGGCGACGCCGCGCACCAGGTCTCCCCCTTCGGTGCGCGCGGCGCCAACTCCGGCATCCAGGACACCGACAACCTCGTGTGGAAGCTCAAACTCGTGATGGACGGCAAGGCGCCGGCGACGCTGCTCGACACCTATTCGGAGGAGCGCTGCTACGCCGCCGACGAGAACATCATGAACTCGACGCGCTCGACCGACTTCATCACGCCGAAAAGCACAGTGAGCACGACCTTCCGCAATGCGGTGCTGGGGCTGGCGGAGCAATTCCCGTTCGCCCGTGCGCTGGTCAATTCCGGGCGCCTCTCGGTGCCGAGCTTCCTTGTCGGTTCGCGCCTGAACACGGCCGATAGCGATGTCTTCGCCGGCACCATGATCCCCGGAGCACCGATGGACGACGCCCCCGTCGCGATGGCCGACGGCACGCAATGGCTGCTCCGCGCCGTCGGGAACCGCTTCCAACTGCTGCATTACATCCCGGACGCAAGCGCACTCGACGCGCCGACTGCCCAGGCCCTGCGCAGCCTCGTCGACGCGCAGATCCCGGTCGAGGCGATAGTCGTCGCCGAGCGTGGAACCGCGCCGGCCGGCCTGAAGACGCTGATCGACGCAAAGGGCCGTGTGCGCGAGCGCTACGACCTGCGCGAAGGCACGAGCTACCTACTGCGCCCGGACCAGCACGTGGCCGCCCGCTGGCGGGTGCTGGACGTCGCCCGAGTGCGTGCCGCCGTGGCGCGCGCCACCTGCAACGCCTGATGGAGACTGCCATGGCCCTAAACACGCAACCGAACCTGCACGAACCCGGCAAACGCCATTTCCGCGCCTTTTCGCCCGGCGACGATTTTTACGAGGCACTGATCGACACGCACCGCGATCTTACGGACGAGCAGAGCGCGATGGTGAATGCGCGCCTGATCCTGCTGCTCGCGAACCATATCGGTGACATCTCGGTGCTGCGCGAGGCGATGCAGATCGCGCGCGAAGGCGCCTGACAAACGCTACGGAGACCGGAATGCTGATCCAGAAGATCCACCACGTGGCCTATCGCTGCCACGACGCGCTCGTAACCGCACGCTGGTACGAGAAGCACCTCGACATGAAGCTGATCCTGTCGATCGCCGAGGATGCCGTCCCCTCCACGGGCGAGGCCGACCCCTACATGCACATCTTCCTCGACGCCGGCATGGGCAACGTGCTCGCGTTCTTCGAGCTGCCGACCCGTCCACGGATGGGGCGCGACGAGAACACCCCGGCGTGGACGCAGCACCTCGCGCTGCAGGTCGAGTCGATGGATGTGCTGATGGCCGCCAAGGCACGCCTTGAAGCCGCCGGCATCGAGGTGATCGGACCGACCGACCACGCACTGTTCAAGTCGATCTATTTCTTCGACCCGAACGGCCACCGGCTCGAACTCGCCGCCAACACCGGTTCGCCGAAGATGCTGGAGGCGCTCGACAAGGTCAAATGGGACATGCTGGAAGAATGGGCGCAGACTAAGCGCGCGCCGAAGCACGCCGCCTGGATGCACGACGGACGCTACAAGGAGATGTTCAAGTGAAACTCGCGACCCTCAAGCAAGGCGGGCGCGACGGCACCCTCGTCGTCGTCAGCCGCGATCTCGCCCGCTGCCGCGCCGTTCCCGCGATCGCCCGCACGCTGCAGGCGGCGCTCGACAACTGGTCCGACTGCGAGCCGCAGCTGCGCCAGGTGTATGAGGCGCTCAACAGCGGCGCCGTCGATGCGCAGCCCTTCGACGAAGCCGCGTGCCATTCGCCGCTGCCGCGCGCCTACCAGTGGGCAGACGGCTCGGCCTACCTGAACCACGTCGAGCTCGTGCGCAAGGCGCGCAACTCGGACGTGCCGGAGAGCTTCTACACCGACCCGCTGATGTACCAGGGCGGCTCGGACAGCTTCATCGGCCCGCGCGACAAGGTCGTCGCCGACGAGAGCTGGGGCATCGACTTCGAGGCCGAAGTCACCGTCGTGACCGGCGACGTGCCGATGGGCGCGACGCCGGACGAGGCCGCGAAGGCGATCCGTCTCGTCATGCTGGTGAACGACGTGTCGCTGCGCGGCCTGATCCCGAACGAGCTCGCGAAGGGCTTCGGTTTCTTCCAGTCGAAACCGGCCTCGGCCTTCTCGCCCGTCGCGGTGACGCCCGACGAACTGGGCGATGCCTGGCGCGACGCGAAGGTGCATCTGCCGCTCGTTGTGCATCTCAATGAGCGCCTCTTCGGCAAGCCGAATGCCGGCGTCGACATGAGCTTCAACTTCGGCCAGCTCGTCGCGCACGTCGCGAAGACGCGCGAACTTGAAGCCGGCTCGATCATCGGCTCGGGCACCGTCTCGAACAAGGCCGGCAACCTGTGGGGCTCGTCGATCGAGCACGGGGGCGTGGGCTACTGCTGCCTCGCCGAAGTCCGCACCTGGGAAACGATCGAGCAGGGCAAGCCCGCAACGCCCTTCATGCGCGACGGCGACACCGTGCGCATCGAGATGTTCGACGCCGCCGGCTGCAGCATCTTCGGTCGCATCGAGAACACCGTCGCGAAGCTCGTCTCCTGATCGGGTGCGGTGCAATCAAGGCGGTGATCAATCACCTTCGTTCGTCCTGAGCCGCGTCGAAGGGCTCAGCCCGCAAGGTATTTGATCGCCGGGATAATCAATGTGATGCTGCAAGGATAGAATGGAGTGACACTAAAACGGATGGTGCTTCCCATGACCGACAAACTTGCCGCTCCGCTCTGGACCCCTTCCGCCGAACGCATCGCATCCGCCGGCGTCACGGCCTTCCGCCTCGCCGCCGAGAAACGCTGGGGGCGGTCGCTGCCGGACTACGATGCGCTCCATGCCTGGTCCGTCGCTTCGCCCGAGGAGTTCTGGGTGAGCGTCTGGGAGGGTGACAAGACCGGCGGTGGCGTGATCGGCGAGCGCGGCGAACGCGTGCTGGTGGATGGCGACCGCATGCCCGGTGCAAAGTGGTTCCCCGACGCGCGCCTCAACTTCGCGCAGAACCTGCTGCGCTCGCGCGACGCTCACGATGCGCTCGTGTTCTGGGGCGAGGACCGCGTGCAGAACCGCATGACCCACGGCGAGATGTACCGTGCCGTCGCCCATTTCGTCGCGGCGCTGCGCGACATGGGCGTGCAGAAGGGCGACCGCATCGCCGCCTACATGCCGAACATGCCCGAGACGGTGATCGCGATGCTGGCCGCGGCGAGCATCGGTGCGATCTTCACGTCCGCATCGCCCGACTTCGGCGTGCAGGGTGTGCTCGACCGCTTCGGCCAGACGGCGCCCAAGGTGCTGATTGCCTGCGACGGCTACTTCTACGGCGGCAAGACCATCGACATCCTCGGCAAGCTGGGCGACATCGTGCGCCAGTTGCCATCCGTGAAGCATGTGGTGGTCGTGCCGTACGTCCACGCCGAACATGATCTGAAGGGCATCCCGCATGCGCATATGTGGGCGGAGTACATCGCGCCGTTCCATTTCGTTGACGACATCGCCTTCGAGCAGCTGCCCTTCGATCATCCCCTCTACATCATGTACTCCTCGGGCACGACCGGGGTGCCGAAGTGCATCGTGCACTGCGCGGGCGGGGCGCTGCTGCAGCACCTGAAGGAGCATCGCCTGCACGCCGACGTCAAGCCCGGCGACCGCCTGTTCTACTTCACCACCTGCGGCTGGATGATGTGGAACTGGCTCGTGTCGGGCCTCGCCGCGGGGGCGACGCTGCTCCTCTACGACGGGTCGCCCTTCGCGTCCGACAACCAGATCCTCTTCGACTACGCCGACGCCGAGCACATGACGCACTTCGGCACCTCGGCGAAGTTCATCGACGCTGCGGCGAAGTTCAATCTGAAGCCGCGCGAGACGCACAGCCTCGCCTCCGTGCGTGTGATGATGAGCACCGGCAGCCCGCTCGTGCCGGAAGGCTTCGACTACGTCTATCGCGACATCAAGGCCGATCTGCAGCTCGCTTCGATCTCCGGCGGCACCGACATCATCTCGTGCTTCGTTCTCGGCTCGCCGGTGCTGCCGGTGTGGCGCGGGGAAATCCAATGCCGCGGGCTCGGCATGGCGGTCGACGTCTGGGACGACGAGGGCAGGCCGCTGCGCGAGGCCAAGGGAGAACTCGTCTGCACCAGGCCCTTCCCGGTGATGCCGATCGGTTTCTGGGGCGACGCGGACGGTTCGAAGTACCACGCCGCCTATTTCGACCGCTTTCCCAACGTGTGGTGTCACGGCGATTTCTGCGAGATCACCGAGCATGGCGGTCTCGTCATCCACGGCCGTTCGGACGCGACCCTGAACCCCGGCGGCGTGCGCATCGGCACCGCCGAGATCTACCGCCAGGTCGAGCGCCTGCCGGAAGTCGTCGAGTCGCTGGTGATCGGGCAGGACTGGCCGCCGCAGAACCCGAACGACGTGCGCGTGGTGCTGTTCGTGAAGCTGCGCGAGGGGCTCGTGCTCGACGACACCCTCGTCGCGCGCATCAGGCAGACCATCCGGGACAACACCACGCCGCGCCACGTGCCGGCGAAAGTGCTGCAGGTCGACGACATCCCGCGCACCAAGAGCGGCAAGATCGTCGAACTCGCGGTGCGCAACGTGGTGCATGGCCGGCCGGTGAAGAACCTGGAGGCGCTCGCGAATCCGGAGGCGCTCGGGTTCTTCCGCGATCGGGTCGAACTGACCGAATAGCGGCAGCAGTCGCTCCCCCGTTGCCGCCGTGCGGCGGTAACGGGGGCAGCTGATCGCCGTTCAGTGCTTGACGAGGGGGCAGCCGCCCTCGGCGAGCGGCTTGAATGCCTTTTCTGCGGGAATGGTGCGCAGGATGCGCAGGTAGTCCCACGGGACGGTGATCTCGGCCGGCTTCTTCACTTCCATCAGGTAGGTGTCGTGCACCATGCGGCCGTCCTCGCGCAGACGGGCGTTGCGCACTATGGGGTCGCGGATCGGTAGTTCGCGCATCTTCGCCACCACGGTCGTGCCCTTGTCGCTGCCGCTCGCCGCGACGGCCTTGAAGTAATGCGTGAGGGCCGAGTACACCCCGGCCTGCATGTCGTTCGGCATTGCCCCGGTGCGCGCGCGGAAGCGCTCCGACCAGGCGCGCGCCTCGGCGTCACGGTTCCAGTAGAAGGCGTGCGCGAGCTTGAGCCCCTGAGCCAGTTGCGGCTTCATCAGGTGCACGTCGTTGAGCGTCGTCGCGACCGCGGCGAGCGCCGTCTGGCCCTTGCTGACGCTGAGCAGGTCGTAGCTCTGGCGCACTGCGCGGATCATGTCGTCGCCGGCATTGACCAGTGCGATCACGTCGGCGCCCGACTGTGCGGCCTGACGGAGCTGGGCGAAGAGCTGCTCCTGCCCGAGCGCGTGCCGGGTTGCGCCGATCACGTGTCCGCCGTTGGCCGCGATCACTGCGGTCAGGTCGGCCTGCACGTTCTGGCCGAACGCGTTATCGACCGTGACGAAATACCACGAACGCGCCCCGCGCTGCGTGAGCTCGCGCCCGATCGCGGTCGTGAAGGCGTAGCCGTCGTACATCCAGTGAATGCCGGTGGGGGCGCAGGCGGAGCCGGTGAGGTCGGAAGTCATCACGCCGTTGTAGAAGACTACCGCGCCGCGCGAACGGTTCAGCTCCTGCACGGCGAGCGCTGCGGGCGAGGCGACAACGTCGGCGATCACATCCACGCCGTCGTCGTCCAGCCAGCGGCGGGCGGTTTCGACCGCCTGCACGACTTCGTTTCCGTGGTCGGCGACGACAAGCCTGATCGGCCGGCCGGCGACCTGCCCTCCGGCATCCTCGATCGCCATCCGTGCGGCTGTCTCCGAGCCGTGGCCGGAAATGTTGGCGTAGATGGAGCTCATGTCCGCGAGGAGTCCGACGCGCACTTCGTCGTCGGAAATCGCGGCCGTGGCCGGCCCCGCGTTGCAGCAGGCCATCGCACCAAAGGCTGCGGCGGCGAACAGGCCGATGCGGCGCGGCGGGCGCAGGGGCTTCGCGAGCTGAAAACTGGCGCCGCGCGTATTGTCCATCCGGGTATCCTGAGCGGAAAATAGCCGCGATGATAAAAGGGGTTTCCCCCGGGTACAACCTGCGAGCTGCTCGCCTGCCCGGAACATGAGGGATGTTCAGATTGAAGGACGATTCGAAGGGCGCGCAGCGCCTGCCGCTCATCATCTACATCGTGGCGGTGCTGGCGGGCGTGATGCTGATCATCGGCTTCGCGCGATTCAATACCCTGCATGAGGAGTTTCTCGGCGCGAACTTCAATGCCGTGCACGGTGCGCGCACCCTGCTGAAGGCGCGTTACTTCCTGGGCCATGCGCAAGAGCGCATCGAGCGTACCGAAGACGACGTCCTGAAGCGCAGCCAGCACCTGGCCCGTGCCGCGGAAGCGCTCGCGCTTGCCGAGAGTTACGGGGCGGAAGGCCTGGATGCAGCCCCCGGATTGCGTCGCGAGCTGCTTGCCCGGATCAGCCCGATCCACGAGGCGGTATCACGCGTCGCGCTCCTCGATCGCAATTCCGCAGACCAGCAGCTCGCCAAAGTCACCGTCGAGGTGCGCCGTCTTGCGGACGATTTCGAGGCGGCCGAACTCGACCGCTGGGGCATGCTGTCCTCCCTGAACGCGCAACTCGCCGAACGGATGGACGGCATGCGGCTGATCATCGGCGCGATCATCGCGGGTTTCGCGCTGCTCATGTGGGTGCTCGGCTGGGCCCTGCTGCAGGCGCGCCGGGCCGAGCTCGGCCTGCGACGCGCCAAGGACCAGCTCGAGGCCGTCCAGCAGACCACCCTGGATGCGGCCGCCGTCGGCATCGCCTACGTGGACGCGAGCAATCCTGCTGACCGCCGCATCACCCGCGCGAACCGCCAGATGGCCGAGATCTTCGGCCATTCGGAAGGCGGCCTGATCGGCCTCAGGACGGCGGACCTGTTTCCCGATGCGGCAACCCACGAACAGGTTGCCAGCCGGGCGCTGCCCGGGCTCATGGCAGGCGAAGTGCTGCGAATGGAAACGCAGATGCGGCGTCGCAGCGGCGAGGTGTTCTGGTGCGCACTGTCGTGCAAGGCGATCGATCCCGCGGATCTCGGTCGCGGTGTGGTATTGACCTTCGACGATGTCACCGAGCGCAAGTCCGTCGAAACGGAAGTGCGCGGTGCGCGCGAGCGAGCGGAGGCGTGCAGCAGGGCAAAAAGCGAGTTTCTCGCCAACATGAGCCACGAGATCCGCACCCCGTTTACAGGCATCCTGGGCGTGCTCGATCTGCTGCGTCACACTTCCCTGACCGACACGCAGGACCGGTACGTCCGCCTGGCAAACGACAGCGCCCGGCAGCTGCTCGACATCGTCAACGACATTCTCGATATTTCGCGCATCGAGGCCGGCAAGCTCGCGATCCGGCCGGAGAGTTTCGAGCCGCGTTCGCTGTTCGGCGACGTCGCGCTGATCCATGAGGCTGCTGCAGGGCGGAAGAACCTGCGCTTCAGGATCTCCTGGAGCGGGGACGTCCCACCACTGCTGCAGGGCGATCCGGTGCGGATACGACAGGTGGTCGACAACCTGCTGGGCAATGCCGTGAAGTTCACCCCGTCCGGCGGCGTGACCCTGAACGTCGGGTGGCAGTCGGAGGATGCTGCCGGCGGACGGCTCCGGGTGGAGGTGCGCGACACCGGGATCGGGATCCCGAGGCATTGTCAGGAGCACATCTTTGAAAAGTTCGCGCAGGCCGACGCTTCGACCAACCGCACCTTCGGCGGCAGCGGCCTGGGGCTGACGATCTGCCGCCAGCTGGTGGGACTGATGGGCGGCGAACTCGGAGTCAATAGCCGCGAGGGCAGGGGCAGCACATTCTGGTTCGAGCTGCCTCTGCTGCCGGGCGATCCGCTTCCCGCGCCCGTGCCGCGAGCGGTGCCGCACGCGGTCGCCACGCGACTGGCGGGTGTGCGCGTCTTGCTCGCGGACGATGTCGAAGTGAGCCTGGAGGTGCTCGGCGAATATCTGCGTGCCGGCGGCTGTGTCGTGCAGGCGGCCCGCAACGGCGACGAGGCCGTTGCGCTGGTGCATGAATGGAGGCCGGATCTGGTCCTGATGGACTGCCAGATGCCGGGTACGGACGGCTACGAGGCGACGCGCCGCATCCGTCTGGTCGAGGATCCGGCGCGCCGCACGCCGATCATCGCCCTCACCGCGTCCGCGATGACTGGGGATCGCGAAAAATGCATCGAGGCCGGCATGGACGACTACCTGTCGAAGCCCGTCGATCGCGACGTCCTGCTCGCGACGCTCGTCAGGTGGCTGCGGCGCGAGGCGGTGAAGTCGCCAGCGGTGGCGGAGTTCACCGGGCGGGTGCTGCTCGTCGATGACGATCCGGGTATCCGCGAAGCGAGCTGTGGTCTGCTCGAAGCGCTGGGCTGTGAGGTCAAGGTGGCCGCGTCGGGGCAAGAGGCGCTCGCAGTCGCACGCAGCGATGCAAATCTCGATCTCGTGCTGATGGACTGCCGCATGCCCGGCATGGACGGCTGGGAAACCAGTCGTGCATGGCGCGAGCACGAGCGCGAACGCGGCCAGACGCCCACGGCGATCGTCGCACTTACGGCCGGCGAGCGCGACGAGAGCCTGCAACGCTGTCGAGAGGCTGGTATGGACGACTTTCTCGGCAAGCCGTTCTCGCCCGACGAACTGAACGGACTGCTCGGGCGCTGGCTCGCCCGCGCTTGATCACCCGGGGCCGTCCGGCGCTTGCGCGGCTGGCCCGCGCCCGGCCCTGCCGGGTGCTATGGTGAAATGGATGGCCGCGCCCGCAGGCATCGTTCACGCATGACGACATGGCGCGGCCCCATATCGGGGAGGCGAGACATCATGAATCTGATAGCAGTCAGGATCGACAAACCCGAACCGATCAACTTCATCCTCGGCCAGACGCACTTCATCAAGTCGGTCGAGGACATTCACGAAGCCCTGGTCAATGCCGTGCCCGGCATCCGCTTCGGACTCGCGTTCTGCGAGGCATCGGGCGACTGCCTGATCCGCTGGTCGGGCACCGACCACGCAATGGTCCTGCTGGCCCAGACCAACGCCCACGCCATCGCCGCGGGTCACAGCTTCATCGTCTTCCTCGGCGAAGGTTTCTATCCGGTCAACGTCCTCAACGCGATCAAGCAGGTGCCCGAGGTGTGCCGCATCTTCTGCGCGACCTCCAATCCGGTCGAGGTCCTGCTGGCGGAGACGGGGCAGGGGCGGGGCATCATCGGCGTCGTGGACGGCTCGCCGCCGCTCGGGATCGAGGACGAGCAGAAGATCGACGCGCGCAAGAAGCTGCTGCGGCAGATCGGCTACAAGCTCTGAGCGCGGTAACGGCGGCGATCGCGCGCCGCGGTGGCTGTGGTCCGCGGGCCATTGCCGCGATGTGGTCGCATCAACCTTGCGGCGCACGAAGTGTCTAAATCTGGCGCTGATCCGCGAATGGGCGGCCAGCGGCTGACAGGGGCGTGCCATGGCGATGGACGAGCAATTGTCGGAGAGGGAAGAGATGCCGCCGACGCTTCCTTCGGCGGCAGGGTCGGAGCCGAGCGGCGCCCTGACCGTGCTGCGCGTGACACACGCCGCCGTGCAGGCCGCGATGGACGAGCCCGGACTGGTGCGTGCTGTCTGCCAGGCTATCGTCGATGTGGCCGCCTTCCGATTCGCGGCGATCGCTCGAGCCGATGCGGAGTGCGGCACGCTGCAGCGCGTCGCATCCTCCGCGCCCTTGCCGGACGACGTCGGGGAGAGCGGCTCCCCGCAGCTCGACGATTCGCCGTGGGGCCTTGCCGCGCGTGAAGCCCTGCAGGCCGGACGACCCTTCCTCGTCGCGGCCGGGCAGGCGTCGATTCTTGCACTGCTGCCGCTGCGTGATGCGACGCAGGTGCTCGGCGTGCTGCAGATCGCGTCCGCGCGCGTGGGCGACTTCACTGCTGGCTCCGTCGACCTCCTCCAGGAGGCGGCGAATGCACTCGCCTACGGCATGGTCGTGCTGCGCCGGGCCGAGCGTCACGCCGCGGTGGAGGAGGCCCTGCGCCGCGTCGACCGCGCACGCAAGACGCTCAGCGAGGCGAACCGCGCGCTGGTGCGCGCCACCGAGGAGCAGGGGCTGCTGCAGGACATCTGCCGGATCATCGTCGAGGATGGCGGTTACCGCTTCGCGTGGGTCGGCTACGCGCAGCACGACGAAGCGAAGAGCGTCGCGATCATGGCCTTTCACGGCATCGATCGCGCCTTCCTCGAATGGCAGCGTCTCACATGGGGGGAAGGCGAACGCGGACATGGTGCCACCGGCGTGGCGATCCGTACCGGCCAACCCAGCATCGGCCGCAGCATCCGCAGCGACGCAGCGCTGGCTCCGTGGCGTGACGAGGACCTGCGGCGCGGCATTGCGGCAGTCAGCGCATTTCCGTTGCGGCACGGAGACGAGATCCTGGGCAACCTGACGATCGCCGCGACCGAGGAGGACGCATTCGACGAGGCCGAAGCCAGCCTGCTCGGCGAGCTGGCGGAGGATCTCTCCTTCGGCATCGCCACGCTGCGCCTGCGCGAACGGAGCCGCCAAGCGCAGGAAACGATCAAGCGCATGGCCGAGGAAGACGCGCTCACCGGTCTGCCGAACCGTTGGAGGCTGCGCATGCGCCTCGGCACCGAAATCGACGCCGCGAAGTCGCACAGCGGTCCGTTGGCGCTGCTCGTGCTGGGTGTGAATCACTTCCAGGAGGTGAACGAAACCCTCGGCTACCAGCAGGGCGACGCGATGCTGTGCGAGGTCGCCACCCGCATCCGGCGCGTCGTCCAGGACGCTTCCGCCATCGCCCGCGTCGGCGAATCGGAGTTTGCGATCCTGCTGCCCCGTTCGGATGCCGCCGCCGCGTCGCGCACGGCGCAACGCCTGCTGACCGAACTGCTCGAGCCCGTGACGATCGGCGAGATCATGCTCGACGCGGGCGGCAGCATCGGCATCGCGGTGTTCCCCGGCCACGGCACCGAGGCCGACGCACTGATCCGCCGCGCCAACGTCGCGATGCACCAGGCGCGCCAGCAGGGTCACGGGCACGCGCTCTACACCGGTGGCCGCGACCGCGAATGTGCGCGCCGGCTCGCACTCATCGGCGACCTGCACCGCGCGATCGACAACGGCGAGATGCGCCTCTACTGCCAGCCCAAGGCCAGGCTTGCCAGCGGCGAACTGTGCGGCGTCGAAGCGCTGGTACGCTGGGAGCATCCCCAGCGCGGCACCCTGTGGCCCAATGAGTTCATCAGCCTCGCCGAACACAGCGGACTCATCAGCCCGCTCACCGACTGGGTCATGCAGGCCGCCTTCCGCCAGAGTTACGTCTGGCGCCAGGACGGGCTCAGCGTGCCGGTGGCCGTGAACCTCTCCGCGCGCGACCTGCGCGATCCCAAGCTGATCGAGCGCGTGCGCAACCATTTCGCGACCTGGGGCGCCGAGCCCGAGGACATCCAGTTCGAACTCACCGAAAGCGCGCTGATGCAGGACCCGCAGGGCAGCCTGGAGTGCCTGCAGCGCCTGAAGGATCTCGGCACCGCCCTGTTCATCGACGACTTCGGCACCGGCTACTCCTCGCTCGCCTACCTTCAGAGGCTGCCCGTCGACGCGATCAAGATCGACAAGTCCTTCGTGCAGGACATGCTGTCCAACACCGACTCGAACGTCATCGTCCGCTCGACCATCGATCTCGCGCATGACCTGGAACTGGAGGTCGTCGCGGAAGGGGTCGAGGATCGTGCCGGCTGGGAACACCTGTCGGCGCAGGGCTGCGACGTCGCGCAGGGCTACGTCATCAGCGAGCCGCTCCGCGCCGAGGCCTTCGCAGCGTGGCGCTCGGAACGCGCCCAGCGCGTGCAGCAGCGGCACTGAAGTGAAGACCTCAAGCCGGCCCACGGGCCCCGGAAAGCAAAAAGCCCGATCAAACTGACCGGGCTAACGCATTGACTTGATTGGTGCCGACAATCTGACTCGAACAGATGACCTACCGCTTACAAGGCGGTTGCTCTACCAACTGAGCTATGCCGGCGCGGGCCGGATTATAGCGTAACGATGGCGTCCTGAAAGCGCTGATAGATCGCTTCGACTTCCTCGCGGCAGTCGAGCAGGGCCTGTACCGCGGGCGCATAGAGCTGGGTGCCTGACATGCGTTCGATTTCCTGGAAGGCGTTCTCCAGCGTCCAGGCGGGTTTGTAGCTGCGCGCGCAGGCTAGGGCGTCGAAGACGTCCGCCGTGGCCACGATGCGTGCTTCGAGCGGGATGGCGTCGCCGGTGAGGCCGTGCGGATAGCCGCTGCCGTCCATGCGCTCGTGATGCGCGATGACGATGTTGCGCAGCATGTCGATGTTCGACAGCGAGGCGAGGCCGAAGTCGTTGATCAGCCGCTCGGCCATCTGCAGGCCGACGATGACGTGCCGGCGCATCTCCTCGCGTTCGGCGTCGTCTAGCTTGCCGGGCTTCAGGAGGATGCGGTCGGGCACTCCGACCTTGCCGATGTCGTGCAGGGCGGAAAACAGGAAGATGTTTTCCGCGTAGTCGTCCGTCTTGCCGTGGGAAGGCCCGATCTCGCGGGCGACGAGACGGGCATAGCGCGCCATGCGGTCGAGATGGGCGCCGGTCTCCAGGTCGCGCACGTGGGCGAACTGGCTCGCCAGGCGCAGCCCGCCCACCAGCATCTGCACCGTCGCCAGCTCCTGCGTCACGATCATGCCGATGAGATGGCCGTAGAGGAGGAGGTCGGCGACCACGGGATCGGTGAAGACGTCGCGTTCGCGTGCGTCGAAGAACAGGAAGCCGAGCAGCTGGTCGCTGCGCCGGATCGGCAGGGTGAGGCTGGACAGGAAACCTTCGTGATGCAGCCAGCGCGAGTGTGTCGTGTCGGATACGGGCAGCTTGCTGAGGTCGTTCACGACGCGCGCTTGTCCGCTTTCTGCAATCGCCAGCAGCGAGGGGACGCTGTCGATCGGACATTCGTAGCCGTTCAGCGGCGAGATTCCCGGGTCGTTGCTGGCGACGAAGGTCTTGAGGCGCCGCATCTCGGGGTCGTAGAGCGCGACGGCGATGCGCGCGATGGCCGGGTAGCGCTCGTGGATGCGCTGGTGCAGTTCGCGCACCTTGTCGCTGACCGAGGCGACATGCAGGTTTCCTGCCTGCCTAGCGGCGGATGCGGCGAATTCCTGCCAGCTGTCGGTGACGCTCATGATTTCCGTGTCTGCGGGAACGGGAATCAATTATCAGTTACGACCTGCGATGCCGCTACTACTTTTGACACATCCCCCTGCGCTGTCGTCCGGTGCCGCTGCGGTTCAGTAGCGGGCGCTGGTCGTGCGCAGCCGCTCGATATCCGGGATGTGGATCGTGCGCCCTTCGACGACGATGAGGCCCGCTTCGGCCAGCTCGTGCAGGATGCGCGAGAAGTGCTCCTGCGTGAGGTTGAGGCGCGAGGCGATCGTGCCCTTGCTGGTCGGCAGGCGGATCGATACGCGTCCGCACAGGCCCGGTTCGCCGCTGCTTTCCTCCTCGCGCAGCAGGTAGCCGACGATGCGTTCGCGGCCGGAGAGCAGCGAGTAGGTCTCGACGTCGGCGATGAGGTGATGCAGGCGCTGCGACAGCCCGGCGATGATGCGGCGGCAGAAGGTGGGGTCGCGGTCCATCTCCTCGAACACCACGCTCTTCGCGATGTGCAGCAGTCGGCTTTCGGTGAGCGCCTGCGCCATCACGAAGTAAGGCTTTTCCATGAACATCACCGCCTCGCCGAAGCTCTGGCCCGGGCGCATGATCTCGATGACCTTCTCCTGGCCTTCGGCCGACGTGAATGCGAGCTTGATCTGGCCGCACAGCACGAGGTGGAAGCCGTGGCAGGGGTCGCCGCGGTGGAAGAGCACATCGCCCTTGTCGACGTGCTGCTCGCGCACGCCGCGGGCGAAGCGTGCGAGTTCCTCGGGGGCAAGTCCCTCGAGGAGGGGCACATGAGCGAGCAGACGGCACACGTGTCCGGTGTCGTGCTCCTTGACGGTGAGCGGGGCCGACGTCTCGCGCTCGGTTGTGGTCACGGGCATGGCATCATCGTGTCAGTTGGGCATAGAACATCGGCAGGCGCGCGGGGAGCTCCTCCGGCTTGCGGATCACCGCGAAACCGGCGGGACCGAAGAGGTGCGGCAGGTAGCCTGCGCCCTCGCGGTCGATCGTGACGCAGAACGGCACGAGCCCTTGTTTGCGCGCCTCGGCGATGGCAACGCGCGTGTCCTCGATGCCGTAGCGGCCTTCGTAGAGGTCCAGGTCGTTGGGCTTGCCGTCCGACAGGATCAGCAGGATGCGGCGCGCGGCCGGTTCGTCGGCCAGCAGGGCGCTCGCGCGACGGATCGCGGCGCCGAGGCGCGTGTAGTAGCCCGGCTTGATGGCGCTGATGCGACCGCGGATGCGGTCATCGAAGCGGTCACCGAAGTCCTTCAGGCGATGGAAGCGGACCTGGCTGCGTTTTACCGACGAGAAGCCCGCGATGGCGAAGCGGTCGCCGGTCGCGCCCAGCGCTTCGCCGAAGAGCAGCAGCGCGTCACGGATCACGTCGATGACGCGGGCCTCGCTCGACACCCAGCTGTCGGTGGACAGCGAGAGGTCGGCGAGTACCATGCAGGCGAGGTCGCGTTCGCGCTTCTCCAGCGACAACCAGAGCTGGTCTGACGGGTGGCGGCCGACGGCGCGGTCGGTCTGCGCACGCACGATGGCGTCGACGTCGAGCTCGGCGCCGTCGACCTGCGCCTTGATCCAGCGCCGGCCTGGCTGTAGCGCTGCGAATTGCTGGTGCAGGCGCTTCGCGGTGCGGCGCAGGTGCTCGGGCAGGGGGCAGGGCTGGGCGTCGCGTGCGGCGAGTTCGACGAGGCGGACGTGATCTTCCAGCAGAACGCCCTTGCGGTAGTCCCATTCGGGCAGCGGCAGCCCGTCGCCGAGCACGACGTCGTCCTCGGCCGCGGAGGGCAGGTCGAGGTCGAAACGCACCTTGGAGGCGACGCGCTCCTTGTCCTGCGACAGCGACAAATGGTCGAGGTCGCGCGCCGCGTCGGCGGCGTTGGGATCGGGGTCGTCGTCGGCCGGGCGGTTGATGCGCAGGAATTCCGCAATCGCAAGCAGGCTCTCGGCGCGGAACATGAGCAGCAGGCCGTTCTTCTCCTTCGGCATGTCGACCTGCTCGGCGCGATGGGCGCGGCGTTCCGACTCCTCGAAGGCGGGCGGGCCGCCATCGGCGGTCTGTTCCGGATCGGCGCTGCCGCGGCGGGTCGCGCTGCTGGCCGGGGCGAGTGAGCCGGTGAGCCACAGCAGCACGGGGTGTGCGGGTGGCGTGCCCTGCGGCACGGCCGGGAGCGCGAACACGGTGCCCGGCGCTTCGAGTGCGCGCCGGATCGCGCGTTCGCGCTCGGCCTCCTGCGGGGGCAGTTTCTCGGGCTTTGGGCGCTTGGGTAGATAGGCTTCGACGAGCCGCCGGTAGCGCGGTGCGAGCCCCGGCCAGGCATGCAGCGCGGCACAGGTCGCGAACTGGTTGCGGCGGAAGTCGCGGTCGGCTTCGTCCTCGCCGTCGGCTTCGAGGCCCTCGTGCGCGGCGGCCAGCGCCGCAAGCCACAGGTAGAGGTCGCGGTTCAGCGACTTTTCGGGAAAGGCGTCGATCTCGGGCGGCAGCCGCAGCGTTGACGGATCCATCCGCGCGCGCGCGGTCCGGTCGCCCGCGCCGGCGATGCGCGCGAGAAAGCCGCGCCGTGCGCCATGCTCATCGTTGGTTGCCGCGGCCACGCGCAGGCCCGGATCGCCGCCCAGTGCCCGGAAGAACACGCCCGCCGTGCGTTCGATGTCCTTCAGCCGCACGACCGCATCGGGGTGGTTGCCGATCGCGGCGCGGGTGATCAGACGGTGCCAGATCTTGCCTACGGCTTCTTCCATGTCCTTGTCCTGGCTAGCGTTGCTTGCCGGAGCGGAATCCGGCCTCGTTCTGGCGCGCGGCCTCGTTGGTGACCCAATGCAGCAAAGAGCCCTGCGGATTGTCGCGCTGGCTCTGCTCGCAGGCCTCGACGCACTGCGCGCACTGCGTGCAGGTGAACATCAGGCGCTTGATGTTGCGTGGAGTGAGCCGCATCGGGCACACCGCGTCGCACGCCGACTGGCGGTCCGGCAGGCAGCTCGCGCAGTCGGCCGCGCGCTTCCGCTGGAAGCCGACGACCATCGCGTTGCGGTTGCTCATCCACGCGAGGCTCTGGAACAGCCCGACCGCGCAGGCATAGCGGCAGAAGAGGTGGCGCGCGAAGAGGAATTCGAGCGTCAGCACCGAGGTGCCGGCGGTGAGGAAGATCGTCTGGTTGCGCGTGAGCGCTCCGCCGAAGAGATTGCCGTAGACCTCGGCGGGAGGCAGCAGATAGGTCAGGAACACCACCGCCCACAGGAAGGCGAAGAATACCGCCGCGGGAACGACGACCAGCCACCAGCGCGCATCCGCGCGCCACGGCGTGCCGTCCGCCTTCCATGGCGGCAGGGGTTCCCTGACCCACACGCTGGGCTTGCCCGAGGCCTTCTGCATCAGCTTGTTGATCGTCTCGACCACGGAGAAGTGCGGGCACAGCCAGCCGCAGTACAGGCGCCCCCATTTCCACGCGACCCACAGGAAGGCCGCCGCGCCGACAAGGATGGGGACGAAGAGGCGGAACATCACATTCGCGCCCGCTTCGAGCGCACCGATGCGCCCGGCGAGGAAGTCGTCCAGGCCGAGCCGCCACTCCATGCCGAGCAGCCAGGCATGGCCCGCGTCGAGGTCGTAGCGGAGGATGTCGAACACCGGCGCAAGGACGAACAGCGTGAAGAAGCCGATCTGGAAGGCGATGCGCTTCTTCTGCGTGCGATTGTGCCCCATCGGCTTTGCGGTCGCGATGGGGATAACGCGCCGTGCGGGTCTGGTGTCGTCCCGTGGTGTTACGGGCAAGGGGGAGGGGAGCGGGGCGTTCATGGACTTACTCGTACAGATCCGGGCCGATGAAGGGGTACTGCCAGCTGCGGCCGAGAATCGCGTGATTCAGTCCGACGACGCCGAAGATCACCAGCGTGGCGTGAAAGGAAACGAAATACAGGATGCCGAGCACCCACGACCACGGGTCGTCGAATCCGCCCAGCAGGAAGATCCCCACGCTCACGCCAACCAGCATCGCACCGCCATAGAGGCTCGCAATCACCGTCTGCCGCAGGTGGTTGCGCACGACCAGCGAGGCGTCGTCGCGATGGCGCCGCCACAGCACGAGCAGGACGAGGAAGGCGAGCCCCGGCGCGACCAGTAGGTTCGCGAGGAACAGCGCCTCCGCGACAACCGCGAGTCGCGGCCCGGGCATCTGTTCCTTGAGGAGATCGGTTTCCTGGTCCGACATGGTCGCAGGCCGACTGACCCGGGGAAGTGTGTCAGCGCCCGAAGGTGGCCGACACGACCTCCATCAGTGCGTCGGCGACTTCCGGGTCGTCGGTGAGGCTCTCGACGATCGCCGCGCGGCACGCCGTCACCGGATCCATGCCGTCGCGCACCAGCAGCGCTGCGTACACCAGCAGGCGCGTGCTCGCGGCCTCCTCGAGATCCTGATCCTTCAGCGTGCGTAGCGCATGCGCGATCGAAACGAGGCGTTTCGCCAGGTCGGGGGCGCAGCCCGATTCGCCGACCAGGATCGCCTCCTCGCGTTCGCTCGCGGGGAAATCGAAGCGCAGGCTCACGAAACGCTGCCGTGTCGAGGGTTTCATGCCCTTCAGCAGGTTCTGGTAGCCGGGGTTGTACGACACGACCAGCATGAAGGACGGCGGCGCCGCAAGCAGCTCGCCGGTGCGGTCGATCGGCAGGATGCGGCGGTCGTCGGCGAGCGGGTGCAGCACGACGGTCGTGTCCTTGCGCGCCTCGACGACCTCGTCGAGGTAGCAGATGCCGCCTTCGCGCACCGCGCGCGTCAGCGGGCCGTCGCACCAAACCGTCTGGCCGTCGCCGATCAGGTGGCGGCCGACGAGATCCGCCGCGGTGAGGTCGTCATGGCAGGCCACCGTGTACAGTGGCAGGCCGAGGCGCGCGGCCATGTGTGCGACGAAGCGCGTCTTGCCGCAACCGGTCGGGCCCTTGATGAGCAGCGGCAGGCGGTTCTTCCACGCATGCTCGAAGACGTCGATCTCGTCGCCGGCCGGTTGGTAGAAGGGAACGTCGAGGTGGGGAGTGTCGAGCATCATGCGGCGAGTCCTTTCCAGTAGGCAATGCCGATCAGGGCGCACACGAGCGTCATCCACCCGAGCGCGAGCAGCGGCCACATCAGCGGGGCGCGGCGAAGCGCCATGTAGTCGAGGATGATCAGGGCCCCCTTGCCGAACGCGATCGCGAACAGCAGGCCGACGACGGCGGGGCCGGAACCGCCGTTCTCGCCGACGCTCCAGGTCACGATCGTCGCGGCGATGAGCACGACCCAGATCACCGTGGCGCGCAGCGGCGTGCCATGATCGGAGTGGTGCAGGGCGCGGGTCGGGGATTCATGGTTTCGCATGGTAGTCACAGCCCTCAACGCATCACATAGACCAGCGGGAACAGGATCAGCCACACCAGATCGACCATGTGCCAGTACGCGGCACCCGTCTCGATCCCGTTCATGTCGCCCGGACCGTAGCGCCCCTTGCGCGCTCCGTTCCACAGCGCGGCGAGGATCACGAGCCCCAGGATCACGTGCATGAAGTGGAAGAAGGTCAGAATCAGGTAGAACATGTGGAAGGTGCTCGACGACAGGCTTACGCCGGCCGCGAACTTCGCCACGTACTCGAACAGCTTCACGACCACGAAGCCCGCACCGCAGGCGAATCCGCCGGCGATCCAGGTCGCCGCGCGGCGGCTCTGGCCGGCCTCTGCAGCCTGCACCGCGCGTACGACGAGGTAGCTCGAAGTCAGCAGCAGGATGGTGTTGAGCGCCCCCGCATTGCGGTCCAGCGCCAGCTGCTGCTCGTTGAACAGCTCGACGTTGTTGGCGCGGGCGAAGGCGTAGGCGAGGAAGAAGGCGCCGAAGGCGAGCAGTTCGGCGAGGATGAAGAACCAGATCGCCAGGTCGCCGGGCAGGCGCCTGGCGGAACCGTCGGACGCGACGGCCGGGGCGGCAGACGGGCTCACGAGTGTTTGGACGCATGTATTCATGTGTCCCAGTCTAGGGAGAGTGCTAACGCCGAACCTTGATTCTGGTTAACTCACGGATTGGGCGAAAGAAAGAGTGGGGAATATCACCCAGTGCCCGTCCAAAACAAAAAAGGGGCGGCCGAAGCCGCCCCGCAACCGCTTCACGGCCCCGCGGAGGGCCGGAAGCGAGGATCCATCATGCATGGATCAGGGGTTTGCTCTCGCCCTTGACGAAGAAGCTCGCCAGGTAGGTCACGAGGCCCGCGGCGAACACGACGCCCGCCCACAGACGCATCCAGTAGAACAGCGAGACCTGGTCCTGCACCGCCATGAAGGGCATCGGGGTGTCGGAGACGCGCTGCAGCCAAACTTGCAGGATGCCGGCCGCGGTGAGGAACAGGGTGATGAAGACCATCGAGATCGTCATCAGCCAGAAGCCCCACATCTCGCACACCTGGGCACGCTCGTCGTTGGCGGCACGACCGCGCAGCAGCGGCATCGCGTAGCTGATGATCGTCAGCACCACCAGCACGTAGGCACCGTAGAAGGCCATGTGGCCATGCGCCGCGGTGATCTGCGAACCGTGCGTGTAGTAGTTCACCGGAGCCAGGGTGTGCAGGAAGCCCCACACGCCGGCGCCGAGGAAGGCCATCACGCCGGTGCCCAGTGCCCACAGCACGGCAGCCTTGTTCGGATGCTCGCGGCGGCGACGGTTCACCATGTTGAAGGCGAACACGGTCATCGCGAAGAACGGGATCGGTTCGAGCGCCGAGAACACCGAACCCAGCCACTGCCAGTATTCCGGCGTGCCGATCCAGAAGTAGTGGTGGCCGGTACCGATCAGGCCGGTGACGAGCGCCAGGGTGATGATCACGTACAGCCACTTCTCGATCACTTCACGATCGACGCCGGTCACCTTGATCAGCACGAAGGCCAGGATCGCCGCCATGATCAGTTCCCACACGCCTTCCACCCACAGGTGCACAACCCACCACCAGTAGAACTTGTCCTTGACCAGGTTGCCCGGGTTGTAGAACGAGAACAGGAAGAAGATCGCCAGACCCCACAGGCCCATCAGCAGCACGATGCTGATCACGGTCTTGCGGCCCTTCAGCATCGTCATCGTGATGTTGAACAGGAAGGCCAGCGCCACGATCACGATGCCGATCTTGGTCAGCAGCGGCTGCTCCAGGAACTCCCGTCCCATCGTCGCGAGGATGTTGTTGCCGGTCATCTCCGCGAGCGTCGAATAGGGCACCAGCAGGTAGCCGAGGATCGTCGCCGCGCCTGCGACAAGGAAGATCCAGAACATCAGCAACGCGAGCTTCGGGCTATACAGCTCGGTTTCCGCCTCCTCGGGAACGAGGAAGTAGGTGGCGCCCATGAAGCCGAACAGCAGCCACACGATGAGCAGGTTGGTATGCACCATCCGCGCCACGTTGAACGGAATTTCCGGGAAGAGGAAATCGCCGACGACGTACTGCAGACCCATGACAAGGCCGAAGATGATCTGTCCCACAAAGAGGCCGATGGCCGCTATGAAGTACGGCATCGCGACCGATTGCGATGAATATTTCATGGTTATGTATTCCCTTGAAGTTGTCGATCCGATGCGCTCAGCCTTCGATGTTGGGAGGCCATTTCTGGGTGTCGATTTCCGAGGTGTATTTCAGGAAGGCGACGATGTCGTCGAGCTCCTGCTCGGTCAGGTTGAAGTTCGGCATCTGGCGGCGTCCCGGCGTGCCGGTCGGCTGCGACTTGATCCACGCCTTGATGAACTCGGCGCCGCGACGCGGATAGACGTTGCCCAGCTCCGGAGCGAAGTAAGCGCCTTCGCCCAGCAGCGTGTGGCAACCGATGCAGTTGCGTGTTTCCCAGATATGCTTGCCACGCAGGACCGACTCCGTCAGGTTCGCACGGTTGTCGGATTTCGGCAGGCCGCTCATGGTGTCGAAACTCAACGCCACCAGCAGCAGGAAGAAAAACACCGCGCCACCATAAAAGATGTTGCGGGCCATCGCCTTTGTGAAGGTACCGCTCATGGTTTGTCCCTCATTGTTTTGTCATGCGTCCGAGTGATTGAGAAATAACCCGAAGGTTGCAGGCATTCTCGGCAGCGGGAGGGGAGCGCTCCATGATTTGAATCAATTTCGGGAATTCGGTCGGTTTATCCTCTCGAAGAATGGAAAACGGGGCCGGGACTGCGGGCGGAGGGTTGTCCTCCCGCGATCCCGGCCCCGCCGGAGCCGTGCAAACCGGATGACGCTCAGTACGTGTAGCCGACCATCATGCCGCCGCCCCAGTCCGGGCTGTTGTCGGAAAAACCCTTTACCCCATACACCTGCAGCTTCCATGCGGGGCTCAGCTTCTGGCTCAGGAAGAGGGAAGCCTCGCG
Source organism: Aromatoleum evansii (assembly GCF_045689615.1). NCBI lineage: Bacteria > Pseudomonadati > Pseudomonadota > Betaproteobacteria > Rhodocyclales > Rhodocyclaceae > Aromatoleum > Aromatoleum evansii. The sequence goes on along the minus strand of NZ_CP141259.1, from coordinate 3,302,477 downwards.
AATCGGATCGCTGCCCGAACGCAGTCGCGCGCGCCAGTCGTAGGCTGCGCCGACGGTGGTGGCGGGGGCGAGCTTGTAGCCGAACCCGAGGGATGCGTAGAAGGGATTGCGCAGGTCCGAATCGCCCATGTCCTTCCAGCCCGCAGTGCCGAATGCGGTCACGGCGCCGAAGGACTTGGCTGCGTCGAACTGCAGCGCATAATCTGTCTTGTTGTTGCCCAGGCACTTGCTCTCCGCCGTGGGCATCTTCACCTTCGCCACGGCGTCGACCAGCAAACCGTTCGCGCTGCCGTCCAGCAGGTTGTAGCCCGCACTCGCAGTGATGTCGCCGAGTCCGGTCTCGGTGCCGGAGCAGTCGGTGCCGCGGATCGGATCCCCGTCCGGGCTCACCACTGCGTTCGTCACCCGCAGGTACGGGATCGTCATCTTGTAGGTCATGCGGCCGGTCTCGTACTTTGCCGCGATCGGCACGTACCACATCTCGCTGGTGGTATCCGTGCCGTAGTCGCCGGTCGAGTAATCCAGCCCGGTCGTCACGCTCAGTTTGCTGGCCTCGGTGCCCGTTCCGGCGTCGGTACCGGCGGCCACAGCGCTGCCGGACAGCAGCAGGGCCAGCAGGATGCGCTTGTGCTTCATTGGACTCTCCTCATTGTCGGGGGTCTTGTTCCTGGTGTGCTTCAGTCGTGTTCGGGGCGTTCGATACGTTCCGGCCGTTCCAGTTTCTCCGGCCGCTCCACGCGCTCGATGCGATCCGGCCGTTCGATACGCTCGATACGTTCGATGCGCTCGACCCGGCCGCTGCCGTCGAAGCGTTCGATGCGTTCGCGAGTCTCGATACGGTCGCCCGAGGTGCGTGTCTCGATGCGCTCGCGCAACAGCAGATCCCCGCTCGGGCTCACCTCGGTGCGTTCGATCCGCTCGCGTTCGATTTCGCCCGAGGGCGACAGCTCCCGCTCGATGCGCTCGCGCCCCGATTCGTTTTCGGTCTCGATGCGTATCCGCTTCTCGTCGATCTCGACCCGTGCCTTTCGTCCGCCGCGGTCCTTGTCGTCATCGTCCTTGCCGGATTTCTTGCCCGACCGGGCGCCTTCGCCGGCCTCGGCGACCCCGAAACCGTCGCGCACGATTTCGATGCGCGTGGCCTTGATCTTGCGCTCGCCGGTGAAAGTGCCGTGCACCCGGACGCGCGCGTCCTTGTCGGGCGTGCCTGCCGTGCGGTCCGCGAATTCGGTTCCGTCAGCCAGTTCCACCTCGAATCCGCTGATGTCCATGCGCCTGTCGGCGCGATCGAGCACCAGCCCTTCCACGAGCGCCTTGCGCACGCGTCCGGCGAAGGGGATCGTCGGATTCGCGCTCGTGTGCGACACCGCCAGCGCACTTCCCGTCCACGTGCCGCGAACCAGTGATTCGGTTACACCGTCCCCATCATCGCCCCGATGGCCGCCCAGCGCCAGGCCGCGCAAGGTGCCGTCGCGGTCGAGCGATCCGATGGCGCTCGCCTCGCGCAGCTGCGGCGCCCGCTCGACGCGCGTGGCAAGCACATCGCCGGACGCATTGCGGAATCCGCTCACCCGCACCATCTCGCCGACGTGCAGGCCCGCGTCGACCTTCGCTCCCTGCACGAGACGCACCGGCTGACCCATCACGCGCAGCGGTGCCCGGGCACTCAGGGTTCCCGTGACGGGACCCTCGTAGGCGTGGACGATCGCGATGGTGCGCGCTTCGAGGCCACGAGTCGAGCTGCCGGTCTCCATGGCGACGACTTGCCCGACCGCCAGGCGCGACACGCTTCCGCCGATACCGTTTTCGGTGACCGGGACCGAGTCGTCGTAATGCACCTCCACGCCATTCACGCAAATCGACGCAAAACCCGTGATCGTGCCCACGATACCCGTGCCCCCGGTTCCACCTTCGCGGGCCGGGGCGCCGGTCCCGCCGACCCCGCCCTGGGCGAGCGGAGCGCCGGTGCCCCCGATTCCCGATGCAAGCGGTGCTCCGGTGCCGCCGATGCCGGATGCCGCCGGGGCTCCCGTCCCGCCGACGCCGGATGCGGGCGCTCCCGTGCCGCCGATACCGCCTTCGCGCCGTGGCGCGCCCGTACCGCCGATGCCGCCGGGGTCAACGCACACCGGCGCACCAAAGGTCGGGACAATGCCGCACAGCGCGAGCGCGAGGCCCGCCGCCAGGTGACGCAGCAAATGGACGCGATCGCTCATGCGGGAATCTTCGGCGCGGCGTCTTCGGATGGCACCGTGGCCGCAGTCGCCTCGCTGTAGAAATACAGGCCTATCGTCACGCGCTGCCGCGCATCGGCGCTTCGCGCATCCTGCGCTTCGAGATCCGCAGCCAGCGTGTTGAAGGCAAGCAGCGCCTGCATCCCTTCGCTGGAGACGGCGTCCCGCAGGCGCGCGATGCTGGCCGCGGACAAGGCGTCGTAATGGACGCTGCGCTCGAAATACGGTGCCCCCTCGGTCGTCAGGTTATGCACCGCTGCGCAGGCATGGTCATGCACGTTGTGGCCGAAATACGCCGCCTTCTCATCGAAGCCTTTCTGTGGGACGAAGGCCGCAGTCTCAAGATGGACGTGGTCGTGTTCATCCACTCGCGCGATGCCGAGTCGCAGCCATTCGTCGAGCACCACGCGCGCCCGGATGTCCTTGCTGACGCGGGCGACGAGCGCGTCGAACGAACGCTCTCCGCCGGTGCTCGCGAGTCGCGCCAAGGGCGCGGGGTCGCCCGGTCGGGTGCAGAACGGCGGGGTGGTCTGCCAGGTGCTCACGAGGTGGGCTCCCAGTGATACGGCTGCGGGCAGATCGTCTCCCACATCCGGCGACTGGCTGCGCAGGCGCTTCACGTCCTTGCGATGCACGCCGGTCAGGAGGCTGATCCTGCTGTCGCTCGGCGCATTGGCGTCCAGGCGGAACTCCTGCTCGGCCACCTCGACGAAGACGCCCTTGAGCATGTCGGAAAAATAAGTATAGGTCACCCCCTTGCGCACCATCAGTCGCACCAGCGGCCGCATGACGCGCCTGAGCGCTTGCAGCAGCGAGGTCGGCGGAGTGGGGGAATGCATGAGGGCGTTTCTTCCGGGGTCAGGCGTTCATAGTGTAATCGGACGTGGGAAAAATTTCCATGCAATGCGGGGTTCGCTTCCCATCCCCGCCGCGGACTTGGGCCTGACCCCGCATGTGATCGCCCGGCGTGCCCCGACCGTGGTACGGGGAGCACGCGGGCATCCGATGGCGATCCCGATCAGTCGCGTACGCGACGCTCGATGCGCTCGAGCCGCTCGGGCTTCTCGGGGCGCTCCACGCGTTCGAGCCGCTCCAACCGCTCGAGCTTCTCGGGGCGCTCGGCGCGGGCGATGCGCTCCGCGTTGTCGGGCCGTTCGACCGCGGCACGGTGCGAGTCGCTGCGCGTGCGCGCGACTTCGCCCTCGGCGGTGGTCCGGCTGGAACTGCGTTCGCTCAGCACCGTGCCGTCTGCAGCCGTGCGCACCTCGGTGGTCGTCTGGCTCGCGAGGCCGCCGTCGGCGTTGAACGTCATTTCCTTGGTGCGCACGCGGGCCGGTGCGGCACCGGTGGCGCTCAGGGTGCGCGTGCGGGTCACCGTAGTTGTGCCATCGGCGTTGAGGACGGTCTCCACGCTGTGCTGGGGCATGGCGCCCTGCGTGCGGGAAACCGCTGCGCTCGCGGTAGCGTCCGTCGACACGGTGGTGTCGGTGGATTCGACTTCGGCGGCTGTCGTGGCGGTAGCCGTGACCTCCTGTGCGGAGGCGGGGCTGGTATGCAGCCCGAAGGCGAGGGCTGCCGCGGCGTAAAACGAAACGGAAATTCCGGGATGAAGTTTCATCGCTTTCTCCTCAGGTTTGCAGGTGGGAAAAAATCCCACATGTCCGAACTTTAGGGGCCGGTGGCCTTGAAGGTCAAGCGCGTGAAGGGCTGCAGATGTATCGGGATGTGATGCACGTCGACTGCGAGGACGAAAAAAAGCCCGATCGCGTGAGCGGCCGGGCTTCGCGAGCTTGCTGTCCGCGCGCGGGTCAGGCGGTCGCGAGCGGGATCTTGCCGATCTTCACCTGCCACTCCTTCGGGCCGGTGTTGTGCACGCTGGTGCCGTTGGAGTCGACGGCGACGGTCACCGGCATGTCCTGAACGTCGAATTCGTAGATCGCTTCCATGCCCAGATCGGCGAAGCCGACGACCTTCGCGCTCTTGATCGCCTTGGCGACGAGGTAGGCCGCGCCGCCGACCGCCATCAGGTAGGCCGACTTGTTGTCGCGGATCGCCTCGATCGCCGCCGGGCCGCGCTCGGCCTTGCCGACCATCGAGATCAATCCGGTCTGCTCGAGCATCATGCGCGTGAACTTGTCCATGCGCGTCGCGGTGGTGGGGCCGGCGGGACCGACGACCTCGTCACGCACCGGGTCGACCGGGCCGACGTAGTAGATCACGCGGTTGGTGAAGTCGACCGGCAGCTTCTCGCCCTTCGCCAGCATGTCCTGGATGCGCTTGTGCGCGGCGTCGCGGCCCGTGAGCATCTTGCCGTTGAGCAGCAGCACCTGGCCCGGCTTCCACGACGCGACTTCTTCCTTCGTCAGCGTGTCCAGGTTCACGCGCGTGGCGACCTTGGTGTCGGCCTGCCAGGTCACGTCCGGCCAGTCCTCCAGCTTCGGCGCTTCCAGCTTCGCCGGACCCGAGCCGTCGAGCTCGAAATGCACGTGGCGGGTCGCCGCACAGTTCGGGATCATCGCCACCGGCAGGCTGGCCGCGTGCGTCGGGTAGTCCATGATCTTGACGTCGAGCACGGTCGTCAGGCCGCCCAGGCCCTGCGCGCCGATGCCCAGCGCGTTGACCTTCTCGTAGAGCTCGAGGCGCAGTTCCTCGACGCGGGTCAGTGCCGCGCCCGAGGCGGCCTTGTCCTTCAGCTCGTGGATGTCGACCGGCGCCATCAGCGATTCCTTCGCCAGCAGCATCGCCTTCTCGGGCGTGCCGCCGATGCCGATGCCGAGGATGCCCGGCGGACACCAGCCGGCGCCCATCGTCGGCACGGTCTTCAGCACCCAGTCGACGATCGAGTCGGACGGGTTCAGCGCGTAGAACTTGGTCTTGTTCTCCGAGCCGCCGCCCTTGGCGGCACAGATCACCTCGACGTGGTCGCCCGGGACGATCTCGTAATGCACGACGGCCGGGGTGTTGTCCTTGCTGTTCTGGCGCTTGCCGGCGGGGTCGAGCAGCACCGACGCGCGCAGCTTGTTGTCCGGGTTGTTGTACGCGCGGCGCACGCCCTCGTTGACCATGTCCTGGACGCTCATCTTCGCGTCCCACTTCACGTTCATGCCCACCTTGAGGAACACCACGGCGATGCCCGTATCCTGACAGATCGGGCGATGGCCTTCGGCGCTCATGCGCGAGTTCGTCAGGATCTGCGCGATCGCATCCTTCGCGGCGGGGCTCTCCTCACGTTCCCACGCTTCGCCCAGAGCCTTGATGTAGTCGAGCGGGTGGTAGTAGCTGATGTACTGGAAGGCATCCGCGACGGACTGGATCAGGTCTTCTTCGCGAATCACGGTCATGGCGCATCTCCTGGTAAGGCCGGGTCACTCGGTAGGGGCGCAATTCTAGCAGCCCGCAGCCGGTGAAGTCCCACCGGAATGGGCAATGTTCCACGGCGGACGGGTGTAAGTCCTGTGTAAGATACACAGCCTTAAATGCCGACCAGATCGCGAAAGCAGCATCTTCAGCGAACGACTAACAAGACCGGCTCGACCGGTCGGCCCGGCAGGGCGCTTCAATTACTTTGAATAGTTGAGGAGAGGTCAGTATGTCGAACGAACAGCAGCCCCGTCTGTATTACCCGTCGGAAGAGATGGTCAAGAACGCCGCGGTGTCGGGCATGGACGCCTACCGCGCGCTGTGCAAGGAAGCCGAGGACGATTACGAGGGCTACTGGGCGCGTCAGGCCCGCGAATTGGTCGAGTGGAAAAAGCCTTTCACCCAGGTCCTGGACGAGAGCAACGCCCCCTTCTTCAAGTGGTTCGCCGACGGTCAGCTGAACGTCTCCTACAACTGCCTCGACCGCAACGTCAATAACGGGCTCGGCGACAAGGTCGCGCTGATCTTCGAAGCCGACAACGGCGAAGTCACCCGCGTCACCTACAAGGACCTGCTGGCGCGTGTCTGCAAGTTCTCCAACGCGCTGCGCGACATGGGCGTCAAGAAGGGCGACCGCGTCGTCATCTACCTGCCGATGTCGATCGAAGGCGTCGTCGCGATGCAGGCCTGCGCCCGTATCGGCGCGACTCACTCCATCGTCTTCGGCGGTTTCTCCGCCCAGGCGCTGCGTGACCGCATCAACGACGCCGGCGCCGTTGCGCTGATCACCTCCGACGGCCAGTTCCGCGGCGGCAAGGCGCTGCCGCTGAAGCCGATCGCCGACGAAGCGCTCGGCATGGGCGGCTGCGAGTCCATCAAGAACGTCGTCGTCGTCCAGCGCACCGGCGGTGCCTGCACGATGGTCGAGGGCCGCGACAAGTGGTTCCATGAGGTCTGCGCCAGCCAGGCCGAAACCTGCGAGCCGGAATGGGTCGATGCCGAGCATCCGCTGTTCCTGCTCTACACCTCTGGCTCCACGGGCAAACCGAAGGGCGTCCAGCATTCGACCGGCGGCTACCTGCTGCACGCGATCCTGACCATGAAGTACACGTTCGACATCAAGCCGAACGACGTCTTCTGGTGCACCGCGGACATCGGTTGGGTCACCGGTCACACCTACATCACCTACGGCCCGCTCGCCTGCGGCGCGACCGAAATCGTGTTCGAAGGCGTGCCGACCTACCCGGACGCCGGCCGCTTCTGGAAGATGATCCAGGACCACAAGGTCAACATCTTCTACACCGCGCCGACCGCGATCCGCTCGCTGATCAAGGCCGCGGAGAACACCCCGACCGTCCATCCGAAGAACTACAACCTGTCGAGCCTGCGCATCCTCGGCTCGGTGGGCGAGCCGATCAACCCGGCCGCGTGGGAGTGGTACCACGAGAACGTCGGCGGCGGCCGTTGCCCGATCGTCGATACCTTCTGGCAGACCGAAACCGGCGGCCACATGATCACCCCGCTGCCGGGCGCGACGCCGCTGGTGCCGGGCTCCTGCACGCTGCCCTTCCCGGGCATCATCGCCGCCGTGGTGGACGAGACGGGTACCGAAGTGCCGAACGGGCAGGGCGGCATCCTCGTCGTCAAGCGTCCGTGGCCGTCGATGATCCGCACGATCTGGGGCGATCCCGAGCGCTTCAAGAAGTCCTACTACCCGGACGACTTCAAGGGCCAGCTGTATCTGGCCGGCGACGGCGCGATCCGCGACAAGGAAACCGGCTACTTCACGATCACCGGCCGCATCGACGACGTGCTGAACGTCTCGGGCCACCGCATGGGCACGATGGAAATCGAATCGGCGCTCGTGGCACACGAGAAGGTTGCCGAGGCCGCGGTCGTGGGCCGTCCGGACGACCTGACGGGCGAGGCCATCGTCGCCTTCGTCGTGCTCAAGGGGGCGCGTCCGACCGGTGAAGACGCCAAGGCGATGATCAAGGACCTGCAGAACTGGGTCGGCCACGAGATCGGACCCATCGCCAAGCCCAAGGACATCCGTTTCGGCGAGAACCTGCCGAAGACCCGTTCGGGCAAGATCATGCGCCGGCTGCTGCGTCAGCTGGCGAAGGGTGAGGAGATCACCCAGGATACGTCGACCCTCGAGAACCCGGCGATCCTGGACCAGCTCAAGCAACCTGCGGGCTGACCCGGCATGACGGGAGACCGGTCCGCAAGAGGCTGGCTCCGCATAAGAATAATTGAGGCAAGCCGGCGCGAGCCGGCAGTGGGAGGAGGAGAAGGCGCGCGCAAGCGCGCCTTTTTTTTCCCGCCCGGAGGGACTGCATCCCGGGGCGCCCGGCGGGCAACGGTATACTTCGGGTAGCCATCGTCATCATGAGGGAGACATGATGCGCAGAGGTCTGGCTGGTCAGCGGCTCGTTGCGACGTTCCTGGGTGGGGCGTTGCTGTTCAATTATCCCGTGTTGTCCCTGCTCGACAGGTCCGAGCCCTTTTTCGGCATGCCGATGCTGTGGGCGTGCCTGTTCATCGTTTGGGCGGCGCTGATCGCGGTGGTTGCCTGGATCGCGGAACGTGGCGCGCGTTGAGGAGGCGGGGATGCTGTCGGGCACCGTCGTAGTCGCCGCATCGTTCGCCTACCTGCTGGTGCTGTTCGCGGTGGCCTGGTACGGCGACCGGCGGGCGGAGCAGGGGCGTTCGATCATCGCGAATCCGTGGACCTACGCGATGTCGCTCGCCGTGTACTGCACGGCGTGGACCTATTTCGGCAGCGTCGGGCGTGCGGCCTCCGGCGGGGTGTGGTTCCTGCCGATCTATCTCGGGCCGACGCTCGCGATGAGCCTGTCGTGGGTGGTGCTGCTGAAGATGATCCGCATCTCGCGCACCTACCGCATCACGTCGATCGCCGACTTCATCGCCAGCCGCTACGGCAAGAGCCACCTGCTGGGCGGCCTCGTGACCATCATCGCGGTGGTCGGCATGGTGCCCTACATCGCGCTGCAACTGAAGGCGATCTCCAGCGGCTATTCCGTGCTCACGGGCAGCGACAACAGTGGCGTCTTTCCTTTTGCCGCGGCGAGCTGGTTCAATGACGGCACGCTGTATGTCGCGCTGACGCTCGCGCTGTTCACGGTGCTGTTCGGCGCCCGCCACCTCGACGCCGCAGAACGCCACGAAGGCATGGTTGCGGCGATCGCGTTCGAGTCGGTCGTCAAGCTGCTGGCCTTCCTCATCGTCGGCGGTTTCGTCACCTGGAGCGTGTATGAAGGATTCGACGACATCTTCGCGCGCGCCTTCGCCGACCCCGAGCTCGCGGCCCTGCTGAGTCTCAGGACCGCGAGCTCGGCGGGCTACGGCGGCTGGTTCGCGCTGACGCTGCTCGCGATGCTGTCGGTGATCTTCCTGCCGCGCCAGTTCCAGGTGACGGTCGTCGAGAACGTGAACGAGCAGCACCTGCGTCGCGCGACCTGGCTTTTTCCCGGCTACCTGCTGCTGATCAACATCTTCGTGCTGCCGATCGCGCTGGGGGGACTGCTGTATTTCGGCCGGGGCACCGTCGATCCCGACACTTTCGTCCTTTCCCTGCCGCTGGCGCATGGCGAAAGCGCACTCGCGCTGCTGGCCTTCATCGGTGGTCTTTCCGCTGCGACGGGCATGGTCATCGTCGAGACGATCGCCGTGTCGACGATGGTGTGCAACGACCTCGTGATGCCGCTGCTGCTGAGCACGGAGCGCTTCAAGCGCAGCGACCATCCGGACCTCACCGGACTTCTGCTCGGCATTCGTCGCGGCGCGATCGTCGTCGTGCTGCTGCTGGGCTACCTGTATTTCCGCCTCGCCGGCGAGGCCTACGCGCTGGTGAGCATCGGGTTGATCAGCTTCGCCGCGGTCGCGCAGTTCGCGCCGGCGATGCTGGGTGGCATGTACTGGCGCGGTGGCACCCGCGAAGGCGCGCTCGCCGGCCTGCTGGCGGGCTTCGTCGTGTGGGCCTATACCCTGATGCTGCCCTCCGTGGCGAAGTCCGGCTGGCTGGACCGGGCCTTCCTCGACCAGGGACTGTTCGGATTCGATTACCTGCGCCCCGAACAGCTCTTCGGCCTGGCAGGGCTGGACAGCATCAGCCATGCGCTGTTCTGGAGCCTGACCGCGAACATCGCATGCTACGTGCTCGTGTCGCTCGCACGCGTGCCCACGGGGCAGGAGGCGACGCAGGCGACGCTCTTCGTCGACGTCTTCAGCCGCGGACAGGACGCCCCGGCGACCTTCTGGCGCGGCAGCGCGCAGGTTCAGGACCTGCAGCCGCTCGTGGCGCGCTTTCTGGGCGCGGAGCGGGCTCGTCGGATGTTCGAGTCGTACGCGCGCGAACGTGGTGTCGCCAGCATCGCCGAACTGAAACCCGACGCCGGGCTGGTGCAGTTTGCCGAAACGCAACTGGCCGGCGCCATCGGCAGTGCATCCGCGCGCGTGATGGTGTCGTCCGTGGTGCAGGAGGAGCCGCTCGGGCTGGACGAGGTGATGGATATCCTCGACGAAGCCTCGCAGGTGCGTGCGTATTCGCACGAGCTGGAGGAGAAGTCGCAGGCGCTGGAGGCGGCAACCGCCGAACTGCGGGCCGCCAACGAACGTCTGCAGGAGCTCGACCGGCTCAAGGACGATTTCATGTCCTCGGTGACGCATGAACTGCGCACTCCGCTTACCTCCATCCGCGCGTTTTCGGAGATGCTGCTGGACGACCCCAGGATCGACCTCAAGGACCGCAAACGCTTCCTCGGCATCATCGTCTCCGAGACGGAACGCCTGACGCGGCTGGTGAATCAGGTGCTGGACATGGCGAAGATCGAGTCGGGTCATGCCGAATGGCACAACACCGACATCGACATGCGCGAACTGGTGGCGCATGCCGTGGAGACCACCGAGCAGTTGTTCCGCGACCGCGGGGCGTTGCTCGAGCTGGACCTTCCCGACAGCGCGCCTCGCCTGCGCGCCGATCGCGACCGCTTGCTGCAGGTCCTGTTGAACCTGATTTCCAATGCGGCGAAGTTCGTGCCGACCGATGCCGGCGTGGCGCGTGTGCGGCTGACGTGCGATGTGGGCCAGGTCCGCGTGGATGTGACCGACAACGGGCCGGGTATCGCGCCGGAGCAGCTGGGGGTGATCTTCGAGAAGTTCCGCCAGGGCGGCGACGAGCGCTCGCGTCCGCAGGGCACCGGGCTTGGATTGCCGATCAGCCGGCAGATCGTCGAGCACTTCGGCGGCAGGCTGTGGGTGCAGTCAAGACCGGGAGAAGGTGCCACGTTCAGCTTCGTCCTGCCGCTGTCGCCCGAGGCCGGCAACGGCCCGGACCGCGCAATGACTTAGAATACGAGGAAGGAAAGGGGAGAGCATGGCCAAAAAAATACTGATTGCCGACGACGAACAGAACATTGTCATTTCACTCGAGTTCCTCATGAAGCGCGAGGGCTACGAAGTGAGCATCGCCAGTGACGGCGACGAGGCGGCGCGGCGCATCCGCTCCGAGAAGCCCGATCTCGTGCTGCTCGACGTGATGATGCCGAAGAAGAGCGGTTTCGAGGTGTGCCAGGAGGTTAAGTCCAATCCCGAGCTGCAGTCGGTGCGCATCCTGATGCTGACCGCCAAGGGGCGCGACACCGAGGTCGCGAAGGGGCTGGCCCTCGGGGCGGACGCCTACATGACCAAGCCGTTCTCGACCAAGGAACTCGTGGAGCGCGTACGCAGCATGCTCGCGGAGCACTGACGGATGACCGCTCGTGCGCGTTTCATCCTCGCGGTGTGCATCCTCGCGTTGCTGATGACGGGCCCCTTCGTGCTGACGGCCGGGTTGGTGTGGCTGGAAGCGGGCGAGGCCGACCGCGGGCGCCTCATCGACGCGGTCGTGCCGCACCTGCCGCTGGGTACGCTGATGACCATCGCCGGTTTCGCGGTCGGCATGGCGGTCGTGCGCAACCTGTTCCGGCAATATGTCCAGGGGCTCCTGCGCATGGAGGAGCACCTCAAGCTGATGCTCGGCGCGAATCACGAATTCCGCGTCAAGCCCGAGGGGCCGCCCGAGGTGCAGGCGCTCTCGCAGGCCGTGAACGCTTTGGCGCAGCAGCGCGACGAGTTGCTGCAGGATGTCGAGGCGCAGATCTCGCAGGCCAAGCACTCCGTCGAGGAGGAGAAGAACCGCCTCGCGGCCCTCATGTCGGAGCTCACGCAGAGCGTAGTCGTGTGCAACCTCGATGGCCGCATCCTGCTCTACAACCACCGCGCGCGGCAGCAGTTCCGCGCCTTGTCCGACGCGCCGGCAGTCGCCGGCGGTGGCGAGTTGATCGGGCTCGGGCGTTCGATCTATGCGGTGTTCGAGCGCAATCTCGTCAATCACGCGCTGGAAAGCATCCAGCATCGGCTGCGGCGCAGCGCGACCCAGCCGGTCGCGAACTTCGTCACGACCACGCGTGCCGGCCAGCTGCTGCGGGCGCAGATGGCGCCGGTGCTTTCCGTGACGCAGGGGGAGGGTGGCGAGCGGGCCATTACCGGCTTCATCCTCATGCTCGACAACATCACGCGCACCTTCGAGACGGAATCGAAGCGCGACCAGATGCTGCATACGCTCACCGAAGGCAACCGCGCCGCGCTCGCCAACGTGCGCGCCGCGGCCGAGATGCTCGAGTATCCCGATCTGCAGGAAGACCTGCGCGAGCGTTTCCGCACCGTGATCCGCGACGAGGTGCGGGCGATGAGCACGCGGCTCGACGAGACCGCCAACGAATTCGCCGACTCCCTCAAGGCGCGCTGGCCGCTCGAGGAGATGCTCGGGGCCGACCTCATCGCCGCCGTGCAACGCCGCATCGAGAACGTCGTCCGCTTGCCGACGAAACTGGAAGAGGTCGACGAGACGCTGTGGGTCAAGGTCGACAGCTTCTCGCTGCTGCAGGCGCTGACGTACCTGGCGAACCGCCTCTCGGACGAGTTCGAGGTGCGCGAGGTGCGTTTCCGCCTGAGCGCAGCGGGTCGCCTGGTCCACCTCGACCTCATCTGGTCCGGCCAGGCGATGAGCACCGAGACCGTGATGAGCTGGGAACTCGAGCCGATGCGCTTTGGCGACGAGAACAGCCCCCTGACGGTGCGCGACGTCATCGAGCGTCACGACGGCGAGATGTGGCTGGAGCGCGAGAAGGTCCGTCACCGCGCGTTCTTCCGCATCCTGCTGCCGGCGGCCGTGCCGCAGGAGCAGCTCGATGAGGCGACGATCCTGAAGGGCGAAAGCCGGCCCGAATACTACGACTTCGACCTCTTCAACTGGTCCGACAAGTCGCGCGCGCTGGACGACCGCCTGCTCACCGAGCTGACCTACACCGTTTTCGACACCGAGACGACCGGACTCAACCCCTCGCAGGGCGACGAGATCATCCAGATCGGCGCCACCCGCATCGTCAATGGCAAGCTGCTGCGCCAGGAGTCGTTCGAGCAGCTCGTGGATCCGTGCCGTTACCTGTCGCCGGAGTCGGTGCAGATCCACGGCATCACCCAGGACATGCTCAAGAACCAGCCCACCATCGAGGCCGTGCTGCCGGCATTCCATGCGTTCGCCGAGGACACGGTGCTGATCGCGCACAATGCGGCATTCGACATGCGCTTCCTGCAGCTGAAGGAGAAAGCGACGAGCATCCGCTTCGACCAGCCGGTGCTCGACACCTTGCTGCTGTCCGCGGTCATTCACCCGAACCAGGAATCGCACCGTCTCGAGGCGATCGCCGAACGGCTCAACCTGCCCATCCTCGGGCGGCACACCGCCCTGGGCGATGCGATCGTCACCGCAGAGGTCTTCCTGAAGATGATCCCGCTGCTCGCGGCAATGGGCATCCGCACCCTGCGCCAGGCGCGCGAAGCCGCGGAGAAGTCGTACTACGCGAGGGTGAAGTATTGAAGGCCGAACCCTCGCGGCGTGAATCCTCGGGATCTGCGTTGCGCCGCCCGAACGGACGACTGCCCGCATGACCGGACCGTCGCCCTTCGCGCGCCGCCTGCGCCGGTACTACCTTTGGTATACGCTCAGTTTCATCGGCTTCGTCGGGGTGCTGGCGATCGGCGAGCAGATGGGCATGTCGCCGGGCGTGATCGGGCATGTCTTCCTGTTCGCGACCATCGCGATCTACGCCGGCATCGGCGTGATGAGCCGCACTGCCGACGTGTCCGAGTACTACGTCGCGGGGCGCCGCGTGCCTGCCATGTTCAACGGCATGGCGACAGCAGCCGACTGGATGAGCGCGGCCTCGTACATCGGCCTCGCCGGCACGCTGTACTTCTCCGGCTTCGAGGGGCTTGCCTTCGTCACCGGGTGGACGGGCGGCTTCGTGCTCGTTGCGCTCCTGCTCGCCCCCTACCTGCGCAAGTTCGGTCAATACACGATTCCGGACTTCCTCGGGGCGCGCTACCAGGGCAACGCCGCGCGCGTCGTGGGCCTGGTCGCCGCCGTCATCGCCAGCTTCGTCTATCTGGTTGCGCAGATCTACGGGGTCGGCCTGATCACCAGTCGCTTCGTCAGCGTCGAGTTCGAGATCGGACTCTTCGTCGGCCTCGCAGGCATCCTCGTGTGCTCCTTCCTCGGCGGCATGCGGGCTGTGACCTGGACTCAGGTCGCCCAGTACGTGATCCTGATCGTCGCGTACCTCGTGCCGGTCACGATCCTTTCCTACAAGGTCACCGGCATACCGGTCGCGCCGGCCATGTACGGCACGGTGCTCGGCAATCTCTCCGAGAAGGAAAGCGAGCTGCTCACCGACGACGCAGAGGTGGCGGTGCGCAAGCAGTTCAAGCAGCGTGCCAGTGATTACGTTGCCAAGATCGAGCATCTGCCCGATTCGCTCGACGCGGAGCGGCGCGAGCTCATCGAGCGCCTCAACGCATTGCGCCTGAACAACGCCCCGGCGCGCGACATCGCACACATGGAGCGTGCGCTGCGCGATCTCCCGCGCACGCCCGAGCAGGCTCGCCAACTCTGGGAGCGGGCGCGGGTCGACGCGATAGAGCGGTCGCGCCCCCCGCCGCGGCACGCCCAGGCCCACCCTGGCGATACGCCGGAGCGGCGCGAGGCCGCACGCAACAACTTCCTCGCTCTGGTCTTCGTGCTGATGGTCGGGACCGCCGCGTTGCCTCACGTGCTCATGCGCTACTACACCACGCCCGGCGTGGTCGAGGCGCGCAAATCGGTTTTCTGGGCGCTGTTCTTCATCTTCCTCCTGTACGTCACGGCGCCGGCCTACGCGGTGTTCGCGAAGTGGGAGGTGTACAACAACCTCATCGGCACCAGCATTGCGATGCTGCCGAACTGGCTCGTCTCATGGGGCAAGGTGGGCATGGTGAACATCGAGGACATCAACGGCGACGGTATCCTCCAGTTGGCCGAACTCAGCCTCAACACCGACGTGATCCTGCTCGCGACGCCCGAGATCGCCGGCTTGCCCTACGTCATCTCGGGTCTCGTCGCCGCGGGCGGCCTGGCTGCCGCACTGTCAACCGCCGACGGCCTCCTCCTTACCATCTCCAATGCGCTGTCGCACGACCTCTACTACAAGGTCATCAACCCGGGTGCCAGCACGCAGCGCCGGCTGGTCATCGCCAAGTCGCAATTGCTGGTGGTCGCCGTGGTGGCCGCGTGGGTCGCCTCCTTGCGCCCGGACAACATCCTGTTCATGGTCGGGCTGGCCTTTTCGATTGCCGCGGCGGCCTTCTTCCCCGCGCTCGTGCTGGGGATCTTCTGGAAGCGCGCGAACCGGCCCGGTGCCGTTGCAGGCATGCTCGCGGGGCCGGCCGTAACCATCTACTACTTCGTCCGCACACACGCCTTCTTCGGCGGCTCGATGGAGAACGCGTGGTTCGACATCAGCCCGATTTCGAGCGGCGTGTTCGGCGTGCCGCTGGGTTTCCTCACGATCGTCCTCGTCAGCCTGCTCACTCCGCCTCCGCCGGCAGAGGTGCGGGCGCTTGTCGATTACGTGCGCTACCCGCGCCTGCCGGCCGATGATCCAGGCATCTTCACGGAGTCGAAGTAAGACCCGCGCGCTGCGCCTGCCCGGGGGAGTAGGGGAGATTTGCGGCGGACGGGAAATGATGGCGAAAGTGGGGTTTCTTATCGCGGGCGTTCTGCTACAATGCGCGCCTTCCACGGAGAGATGGATGAGTGGTTTAAGTCGCACGCCTGGAAAGCGTGTTCAGGGTAATACCCTGACGCGGGTTCGAATCCCGCTCTCTCCGCCAGAACAAAAGAAAAAGCCCTTGATTATCAAGGGCTTTTTCTTTTCAGGCGTCATCCGGTATGCCACTCAGTGTGCCATGGCAGGCTGGCTTCGGTTGAACGTGGTTGGATGTTTATGGACAACTGCCGTGAGTCTTTGTTGGGTGGCGAGTCCATTGGCTTGACCATCTTCAAGGGCGGCTTCTGCGACCTCGTCGGCATGGTGCGCGCCGGCATTGCGGACCCTGACTTCGCCAACAAGGCACGCGACGGCCGTCTCGGCGAAATCCGTCGCTGCATCGGCTGCACACGCTGCATCGACGAAGCGTCCGAGCCCGCGTATATCCCGTATACGCCGACCTGTTCGATCAACCCGACGATCGGCAACGAGCTGCAGTGGGAGGCCGACTTCCGTGCCGCCGACAAGCCCGGCCATGTCGTCGTGGTGGGCGGCGGCGCGGCCGGCTGTGAAGCCGCGCGGATCGCCGCCTTGCGTGGCCACAAGGTCACGCTGCTGGAGCAGGGCAAGCGCCTCGGCGGGCAGCTGCTCCTCGCCGCCAAGGCGCCCGGGCGCGATTCCTTCGGGACCAGGTGTATTTCGAGGAGAACTCGCTCGCGCGCCTCGGTGTCGACGTCCGCCTCGAAACCGCCGCCGACCTCGGCGCGTTGAAGGCGCTGCAACCCGACGCGGTGATCGTCGCCACCGAAATCGCCCGCTACTCCATCGGCATGGTGCTGAAGCGCATGGAGCGCTGCGGCGTGAAGGCGCACCCAAACCTAATCCTCCGCCGCATCGCGCCGGACGCGCGCGAATTCGTCTCCAGTTGGGGCGACCAGACCTATCGCATGGAAGGCTTCGACAGCGTCGTGCTGATGTACGGTACGGTGCAGCAGCCGCAGCTCTACGATGCGCTGAAGTCGGACGGCAGGGTCCTGCAGGTCTTCATCGCCGGTGGCGCCTGGGTGCCGCGCCGGCTGGCGGAGGCGACCCGGCATGGGGCGGCGGTGGGAATGATGGCATGACGCGCGTTCCGGCGCGAATCACGGAATCGCGCCGAGCGTCTCCCACACCCGCCGGATGCCCGCGGCGAGCCGGTCCACGTCCTCGTGCGTGTTGTACAGCGCGAAGGATGCGCGTGCGGTGCCGGTGATGCCGAGGCGCTGCATCAGCGGCATCGCGCAGTGGTGGCCGGCGCGGATTGCGATCCCGCTATCGTCGAGCAGCGTGCCGATGTCGTGGGGATGGATGCCGTCGAGCGTGAAGGACAGGATGCTGGCCTTTTCCGCAGCGCGCCCGACGATGCGCAGTCCGGGAATGTCGGCCAGCCGTTGCGTCGCGTGGTGCAGCAGTTCGCGTTCGTGCGCCGCGATGTGTTCGAGCCCGATGGCGCTCACATAGTCGAGCGCCGCGCCCAGTCCGACGACGCCCGCGATGTGCGGGGTGCCGGCTTCGAGCCGGTAGGGCAGCTCGTTGTACTCGGTCGCGTCGAAGCTCACCGACCGGATCATGTCGCCGCCGCCATGGCACGGCGTCATCGCCTGCAGGTGCTCCGTCTTGCCGTACAGCACGCCGATGCCGGTCGGGCCGTAGAGCTTGTGCGCGGAGAACGCATAGAAGTCGCAGTCGAGCGCGCGCACGTCGACCGGCAGATGCGAAATCGCCTGCGCACCGTCGAGCAGCACCGGTACGCCGCGGGCGTGGGCGAGGTCGATGATGCGCCGGACCGGCGTGATCGTCCCGAGCGCATTCGACAGGTGTGTCACGGCCACGAGGCGGGTGCGACCGTTCAGCAGCGCCGCATACGCGTCGAGGTCGAATTCGCCGGCGTCATCCACGGGGACCACGCGCAGCACCGCGCCTGCGCGCCGGCACGCCATCTGCCACGGCACGATGTTGGAATGGTGTTCCAGCGCGCTGACGACGATTTCGTCGCCGGCGGCGAGGCGCGGCTCGGCGAAGCCTTGCGCGACGAGGTTGATCGCGTCCGTGGCGCCGCGCACGAAGATGATCTCGGCATCGGCGTGCGCATTGATGAATGACCTGACCTTGTGGCGCGCCGCCTCGTGGGCGTCGGTGGCGCGTTGGCTCAGCGCGTGCACGCCGCGGTGCACGTTGGCGTTGGCAGTGCGGTAGAAGTCTGCCTCGGCGTCGACGACCGCGTCGGGTTTTTGCGTGGTCGCGGCATTGTCGAGGTAGGTCAGGGGCTGGCCGTTCACGCGCGTGCGCAGGATGGGGAAATCGGCGCGGAACTGCGCGAGATCGCGGCGGGGGGCGGTTTCGTCGCGGTTCATCGTGACCGTCGTCATCGCCTGTCCCTCCCGCGTGTCATTGCAGTCATCGGCCCGCCGCAGCGGCGCCGCTCCGTTCGGCCGTGCTGCGGATGAACGCCAGCACCTCACCGAGGAAGGAATCGCCGTCCGGCATGGCCGGGAAGTCCAGCGTCTCGGCGCAGCGCCGGGCGGGAAACGGAATGCCGGCCACGTCGGTGTCGTCACCCTCGGCATCCATCACCGGGACCATCGGATCGTATTGGGAAGCCATGGCGTTTCTCCTCGTGTGAATCGACGCAGCGTCGATGCGGTGGTACGTGAGCCGACTATAGCCACGCGCCGCCGTCGGCGTCCCCCCCATGCGGTATGGGTGGCCTCGCGCCGTTCGCATTCGCCCCCGCGGCGAATTATCCGAACTCCGGGGATAGGCGCCGTACGCGCCGGATAGCCGTCACGGGTCCGCCGCCGTTTCAATACGCGGATGCGCGGTCCATCCGTGCCGTGCGATCCACCCTGCCTGCATCTCGCGAAGGAGTGACTTCATGAGCAGTCGAATATTGCCGGATTTTGACCTGTTGCTTCCTCGGAGCATCCCCGAGGCGGTCGAGTTGCTGTCGACGCACCGTGAGCGGATCACCGTGATGGCCGGAGGTACCGACGTCATGGTTGCGATGAAGTTCGCGCAGTCGCCCGCCAAGCTGCCGGAATTCGTGATGAGCCTGGAGAACGTTCCGGGTCTCGGCTACGTGCTGTTCGACCCCGAAAAGGGCCTGCGCATTGGCGCCAAGGCGACCGTCGCCGAGCTGCTCGCGGACCCGGATGTGAAACGGCATTACCGCGCCCTGTGGCATGCCGCGCAGACCTTCGCGACCGGGCAGGTGCGCAACACCGCCACGGTGCTGGGCAACCTGCTGCGCGCGTCGCCCGCCGGCGACTGCAGTTGCGCGATCTACGCGATCGGCGGCGTCGTCGTGCTGCACGGGGCGTCCGGCCGCCGCGAGGTCGATATCGATGACTTCTGGCTGTCGTACGGCGTCACCGCACGGCTGCCGGACGAGCTCGCCGTCGAACTGATCCTGCCGCCGCCCGCAGCCGGTTCCCGCTCCGCCTTCAAGCGCATGACCCGCACGAGCGAGGACCTGGCGAAGCTCAACGTCGCGGTGCGGCTCGAGATGGAGGGCAACACCTGTGTCGACGCCCGCCTCGCGATGGGCTGCGTCGCGCCCACGCCGCTGCGGCTGACCAAGACCGAGACGTTGCTCAAGGGCCATGAACTCACGCCGGAGGTGCTGCAACGCGTCGCCGCGTCGGTGCCGTGGGAGATCAGCCCGATCGACGACAAGCGCTCCACTGCCGAATACCGCAAGCAGGTGTCGGGCGTGTTGCTCAAGCGCGCGATCCAGGAAGCCTGCGGCGCCGCCTGAGCCCGCGGCCGAAGAAGACGAGGAGACCAGAATGAAGAACCGGGACATCACGCTCCATATCAATGGTGAGGAGTACAGGCTGAACGTCGCCGTGAATCGCACGTTGCTCGACGTGCTGCGCGACGAACTCGGCATGACGGAGACGAAATACGGCTGTGGCACCGGCGAATGCGGCGCCTGCACGGTAGTCGTCGAGGGCAAGGCGATCAATTCCTGCCTGACGCTCGCCGCGACGATGGACGGCAAGCGCATCGCGACGGTCGCGGGGCGGGCGGACTTCGGCCGGCTCGACCACATCCAGCAGGCCTTCGTCGACGAGGCTGCGATCCAGTGCGGCTACTGCACGCCGGGCATGGTCATGAAGACGGCGAGCCTGCTCGCGACGAACCCCGACCCGAGCGAGGCCGAGATCCGGCATGCGCTGGAGGGCAACATCTGCCGCTGCACCGGTTACGAGAAGATCGTCAAGGCGGTGAAAAAGGCGGCGCAGACGATGCCGGGCCGTGCCGTGGCGGTCGAGCCCTGCAAGGAGGTCGTGCAATGAGCGAGCAAGCGATCGTCGGCACCAACGCGCCGCGCGTGGACGTGCGCGACAAGGCGACCGGGCAGGCGCAGTACGCGGCGGACATCCAGCTGCCGGGCATGCTGTACGGCAAGGTGGTGCGCTGCTGGGAACATGCCCACGCGCGCGTGAAGCGGCTGGATCTCTCGGCGGCGGCGGCCTCGCCGGGCGTCGTGCGCGTGATCGGGCCGAAGGACGTCACGGCCAAGCGCTACAACTCGTCGGTGCTCGACCTGATGGTGTCCGAGTCGATGCACGACATGCTCGGCGACATCGACGACCAGCCGATATTTACCGAGCATGTGAAATTCCAGGGCGATGCGATCTGCGGGATCATCGCGCGCTCCGAAGAGGCGGCCGAACGCGCCGCGGCGAGAGTGATCGTCGAATACGAGCCGCTGCCGGTGTACCTGACCGCGGAGGCGTCGCGGGCGCCCGGGGCGGTGCAGTTCACGCCGGAGAAACCCGGCAACCTGGCGTTCCAGCTGCCCGAGGCGATGTTCCCGAACCACGCGCTGGGCGGCGGCGATGTCGAGGGCGCGATGCGGGACGCGGACATCGTGGTCGAGGACGCGTTCTACGTCCCCAAACAGAAGCAATGCCAGATGGAGCCGCACGCCTACGTCGCGAAGGTCGACAGCGGCGGGCGGCTCACGTGCTGGACCTCGTCTCAGATGCCCAAGCTCGTGCAGCGCAAGCTCGCGAAGCTCTTCGACCTGCCGATGAATCTCATGAAGATCGTCCCGACCGTGATCGGCGGCGGCTTCGGCACGCGCCTCGGCATGATCTCGGAGCCGCAGGTCTGCGCGATGGCGCTGGCGGTGCCCGGCCATCCGGTGAAGCTGCAGACGCTGCGCGAGGAGGACTGGGTGATCTCGCCGAGCCGCCACCCGGGCAAGTACTGGATGAGGATAGGCTTCAAGCGCGACGGCACGCCGCTCGCGTGTGACGCGCGCTTCGAGAACTACAAGGGGGCCTACTACCTCGACGCCTCCGGCACCGCCTTCACGGCCGGCGCCTGGCTCGGGGGCATGTACCGCTTCCCAGCGCTGCGCTACCGCGGCGAGTCCTACTTCACGAACCAGGGGCTGACCGGCGCGTACCGCGGCTATGGCAATCCGCAGACCAACTTCGTGCTCGAACAGCTCATCGATCGGGGATGCGCCGAGCTCGGCGCCGATCCGGTCGAATGGCGCAAGAAATGGCACAAGGGTGTCGGCGACGACGGCTGGTGCCCGGGCGTGACCTATCCGTCGTGCGCGCTGGACGAGTGCCTCGACCGCGGTGCGGCGGCGATCGGCTGGACCGAGAAGCGGCGCAAGTACGCGAAGCAGGAGGGGACGATCCGGCGCGGCGTGGGCGTCGCGGTGATGAACCACACCAGCGGCGCGATGCCGATGCTGCTGGAGCACACCGCCTGCACCGTGAAGCTCAACGAGGACGCGACCGCCGAGGTCCTGTTCGCCTGCTCGGACATGGGGCAGGGCTCGCACACGGCGCTGAAGCAGATCGCGGCCGAGACGCTGGGCTTTCCGTTCGAGCATGTGCAGCTCTCGGGCGGCACGTCGGACGTCGCCGGCTTCGACATCGGCGCGCATGCGAGCCGCACGATCTACGTGGGCGGCGCGGCGGTGAAGAAGGCCTGCGAGGAGGCGAAGCGCCAGCTCTTCGAGCGTGCGTCGCTGCAGCTGGGCGTTCCCGCCGACGAACTCGACATCCGTGACAAGCGGATCTTCGTCAAGGCGGACCCGGCGCGCGGCATTGAGGCTGAGACAATCACACGCGCCGGCGTGTATCACTTCGTCGACCCCATGACCGGCGAACCGGGCGGGGTGCCAGGGCAGATCCAGGGCTACGTGAGCTTCTTCGCCCCGCACAACTCGCCGCCCTTCGGGGCGTCGTTCGCGGAGGTCGAGGTCGACACCGAGACGGGCGAGGTGCGCGTGATCGAGCTCGTCAATGCGCACGACATCGGCCGCGCGATCAACCCGGCCGCGGTCGAGGGGCAGCTCGAAGGGGGGATCCAGCAGGGGCTCGGCTTCGTGCTGAGCGAGGAGATGGACTACGACGCCAAGGGACGGGTGCAGAACAACAGCTTCACCGACTACAAGATGTTCGGCCCCGAGGACATGCCGAAGATCACGACGATCCTCGTCGAGGACGCCGATCCGGTCGGCCCCTTCGGCGCGAAGAGCGTCGGCGAGTCGGGTCTGGTGAGTCCGATCGGCGCGGTGGCGAACGCCATCTTCCACGCCATCGGGATCCAGTTTACCGAGGCGCCGATCACGCCGGAGAAGGTGTTGAAGGGCATCCTGGAGAAGGGCGTCAGGGATTACGCGAGCATCCGCCGCCGCTGAAGGCCTGCGTTCCGCCGGTGCACGGCCGCCTTCGGGCGGCCGTTTCGTTTCCATGACCCTTGACGCGCCGCAGCCCCCGATGCGCGCGCGAAACGATCCGTAGTCCGCGGATAAGCGCCGCAGTCCCCGGATAGCGGCCCCATCCCCTAAATCCTTACCTTTCCGATGTCGCGCGACGTCGGGAGGTGACCCCGATCTCAGAGCCGGAAGCGGAATCGGCCGAGTCGCAGATGCGCCGGCGCGCGGGTGTCGTGCGCGTCGGGACATCCAACCCCAGCCCAAGAGTTCGCCGCCCCCGTGCAGGGGGTGTCATTGCTGATCGCAAGGGGACTTCATGACTGGGATTGACCGCATCCGTACCTGGCTTCTGCCGTTCGCGCTCGCGCCGTCCGCACTGCTCGGCTGCAGCGCGTCGGCCAACCTCGCGGAGCTTGCCGAGACGCAGTCCGCACCGGTGTTGCGCTCCGACCAGTTCCAGGCCGCCGTCGCGAATCCGGGCGTGCTCGTCGCGGTCGGCGCGAACGGCGTCGTCGTGTCGTCGGCCGACGGCGGCAAGAGCTGGCGGCGCCAGGTCGTCGATGCCGGCGCATCGCTGATCGGCGTCGCGGTGTGCCCGGATGGTGGCTTCGTCGCCCTCGATTTCGGCCGCCGCGTGTGGATCGGCGACGCCGCGGCGACCACCTGGACGGCGCGCCCGATCACGAGCGAGGCGACGCCGCTCGCGGTCGCCTGCGACCCCACGGGGCAGCTGTGGGTCGTCGGCAGCGAGAGTTCGATCCTGTCGAGTGCGGACCGCGGCGCGACGTGGCGCGATGCGTCGCTCGGCGAGGACCAGATGTTCACGACGGTGCAGTTCGTCGATGCGCAGAACGGCGTCATTACCGGCGAGTTCGGCAGCTTCCTGACGACGCAGGACGGCGGCGCGAGCTGGCAGGCGGGCACGCCGATCCCGAACGACTTCTACCCGTATGGCGCGCTCTTCACCGATGCGCAGACCGGCTGGGTCAGCGGGCTCGCGGGCACGATCCTGCACACCAACGACGGCGGCGCGAGCTGGCAGAAGCAGCCGAATCCGACCGGCGCACCGATGTACGGTCTCGCCCGCCACGACGACCGCGTGTACGCGCTCGGCGCGAACGGGCTGGTGCTCGCGCTGGCCGACGGGCAGTGGCGCCCGGTGGAGGGCCGGCCCGCGCCCTACCTGCGCAGCGGCTTCTCGCTCGCGGGGCGCGGGCTGCTCGTCGCCGGCGGCGCCGGCACGCTCGACATCGTTTCCCTGACCCCTGCGACCGCGAAGTAAGGAGAGGCCGTGCGACACCAATTCACCCACGCGCTGCACGAACTCGAACTGAAGGTCTTCGCCTTCCCGCGCCTCGTGCTCGCGGTGATCCTCGCGGTCACGGCGTACTTCGCGCTGCAGATCCCGGCGCTGAAGATGCACACCGAGTTCGCCGACCTGCTCCCGCAGGGCCACGCCTTCATCCGCCTGCACAACGAGATCCGCGACACCTTCGGCGGGGCGAACCAGATCGTCGTCGCGGTCGAGGTCGAGGACGGCACGATCTTCACCAACGACACGCTGGCGCGCATCCACCGCGTCACGCAGGCCGTGGACAGCCTGTCGGGCGTGAATCACAACCTCGTCTCCAGCCTGACGCATAGAACGTCGCGCAAGATCTGGCTGACCGAGGACGGCGAGATGCGCTCGCAGCCGTATTACGACCCGCAGCGCCCGGCGCTGTCGGCCGACGAGCTCGAGGCGCTCGGCAAGGAGGTCCGCGCCAACCCGCGCATCTACGGCCTGCTCGTGTCGCCCGACGCCAAGGCGGCGCTCGTGAAGGCGCAGATGAACGAAGCGGGCGAGATCGACTACGAGAAGATCTTCGGCGAGCTGCAGGCGGTGCGCGCGAAGGAGCAGGCTGCCGGCACGCAGATCCACGCCACCGGCCAGCCGGTGCTGATCGGCTGGGTCTACACCTACCTGCCGCAGATCCTGCAGATCTTCCTTTACACGATGCTGCTGATGGTGGCCCTGCTGGTCGCGTATTTCCGCCGCTTCTACGGCGTCGCGCTGCCCCTCGTCGGCATCGCGCTGTCGTCGATCTGGGGACTCGGTTTCGTGTCGAAGATGGGCTGGAACCTCGATCCGCTGTCGCTCGTGATCCCCTTCCTGATCGCCGCGCGCGCGATGTCGCACAGCATCCAGCTCGTCGAGCGCTACTACGCCGAGCTGGCGACGTGCCGCGACGGCCGCGTGGCGGCCCGCGCGGCGTTCGAGGACCTGTTCCGGCCGGGCTCGCTCGCGATCACCGTCGATGCGATCGGCATCGCCGTGCTAGCGCTCGGCGCGGCGCCGATCAACACCAAGCTCGGCTACTACGCCGGTTTCTGGGCGTTCTCGGTGTTCTTCACGGTGCTTCTGGTCGTGCCCTTGCTGTTGTGGCTGCTGCCCGCGCCGCGCAATACCGAGAACCGGCGCGGCTGGGCGCATGCGGCGGTCGAGCGGGTGTTCGGCGCGGTGGCCGGGCGTCGCGCGGCCGCTTCTGTGCTGGCGGTCGCCGCGGTGCTGCTCGTCGTCGGCGGCGGCCTCGCCGCGCGCGTCAAGATCGGCGAGGCCGAGGCCGGTTCGCCGCTGCTGTACCCGGACCACGACTACAACGTGTCGTCCCGCGCGATCAACGCGCGCTTCCCGGGCTCCGAGGAGCTCTACATCGTTGCCCGAACGGAAGAGAAGGGCGGCCTGAAGCGGCCCGAGGTGCTGCGCGCGATCGAGCAGTTCCAGCATTACATGCTGCTCGATCCGGCGCTCGGTGGCACGAAGGCGCTGCCGGGTCTCGTGCGCGCGGTCAATGGCCTGATCCACAACACCGACCCGCGCTGGAACCAGATCCCCGAGTCGGCCTCGGCGGTCGGCGGGCTGCTCTTCGCCTACATGGCGGCGAGCCCCATTCCCGGCGCGCTCGCCGAGTTCCTCGACGCCGACGAGCGCGATGCCAACCTCGTCTTCTACTACAAGGACAAGCAGGCCGACACGATCCGGCGCGCGGTGCACGTGGCCGAGCAGGGCATCGCCAAGGTCGGCGCGGTCGAGGGTTTCGAGCTCCGCCTTGGCGGCGGCGCGATCGGCGTCAATGCCGCGATCAACGACGCGGTCGACGACGACAACCGCCTCATCGTGCCGCTCGTGCTCGTGCTGGCCTTCGTCTTCGTGACCTTGTCCTACGGCTCGCTCCATGCCGGTTGGCTGATGGTGCTGCCCATGCTGTTCGCCACGGTCATGACCTACGCCTACATGGGCGCCATGGGCATCGGCATCAACGTCAATACGGTGCCCGTCATCGCGGTCGGCATCGGCGTCGGCATCGACTACGCGATCTACATCATGAACCGCATCCGCGAGGAGATGGCCGTCTGTAACGACCTCGGGCGGGCGGTGCGCACCGCGGCGGGCACGACGGGCTTCGCGGTGGTGTTCACGGCGGTAACGCTGATCGCGGGCGTGATCATGTGGGTCCTCCTGTCCGATCTGCGCTTCCAGGCGGATTCCGCGCTGCTGCTGACGCTGATGCTGGTGCTCAACGCGCTTGCCGCGATGCTGCTGATGCCGGCATGGGTCGTGATGTTCAAGCCCGTCTTCATCACGAAGGCGCGGCTCGACGAAGACGGTGTGCTGCAAGTCGCGTGAGCGCAGCGGCCGACAACAACGAGGGGAGGACGAAGGTGAGGAAATCCGCAAAGAAGGATAGCCGCAACGCACCGCTTGCGGCGGGCATGCTGACGCTGGCCGTCGGCGTCGCGCACACGGGGGGCGCCGCAGCGGGCGACATGCCGAACGAGGAGGCGCGCGTCGACGTGGTCTACGAGAACGCGACCTTCGCGCGCCGCGACGTCGGGCTGTCGAAGTTCCGCAACACGCTGAAGATCGACATCGACCGACAGCTCGGCCGGCGCGGGGCGTTCGACGACGTGGGTGTGAATCTGAAGCTGCGCGGCACGTTCGACGGTGTCTATCGCCTCAACGAGGACACCTATGGCAACAAGGCTGGCGGCGCGGTACGGCTCGAGAACACCGTGGGCATTCCGGGGTCCAGTGTCGCGCACGGCGAGGGCCTCGGCAGTCCGACGAATCCGCTCACCGCGGGACTCGCGGGCCTGCCCGGCGGCGGCGCCTTTGGCTTCAACTCGACCGATCCCTCGGCGCCGCGCTACAACCCCAACGAGGGGATGGTCGTGCTCGGCGAACACCTGCACCGCACCGACGGAGGAGTCGCCTTCGCGGTGCCGGTGCGCCCGTGCGACAAGGACTCGCGCGGCTGCATCAAGGACTATCTCGATGCGACGCGCCAGGAACTGGAGTCGCCCGAGTTCAACGATCGCTGGGACTTCATCCGCGAGGCCTACGTCACCGGCTCCGTGCCCTTCGACGACGGTTCCAGCCTGTTCATGAAGGTCGGCAAGCAGCAGGTGGTGTGGGGGCGCACGGATCTCTTCCGCGTGCTCGACGTCATCAACCCCGTCGACTACTCGCGCAACAACATCTACGACGAGCTCCAGGACATCCGCATCCCGATGTGGATCATGCAGGCGGAGTACCGCGCGGGGGCCACCGAGACCTTCGACGACCTGAACTTCGCCGTGGTGTGGAACTTCGACAAGTTCCGGCCGCACAACATCGGCCAGTGCGGCAGCCCGAACGTGATCCTCGACGCGGGCTGCTTCATGCGCGGCATGAAGAACCTGTGGGACAACGGCGGCACCGTCGCGAACTTCGCGAACCTCGGTCTGCCGGGGCTCGCGGCGACCGACTTCGGCCCGAACCAGATCGGCATCCGCAAGGCGCATCTGCCGAGCTGGTCGCTGGCGAACACGCAGCTGGGCGTGAAGCTCGAAGGCCAGAAGAGCGGCGTCGGCTTTTCGCTCAACGCGCTGACCTACCGCTCGCAGCTGCCTTCGCTGCGCGGCGGCATCCCGGCGCGCAATCCCTTCGACCCCGTCGGCGCCGTCGACACGCAGCCGCAACCGCATCCCTATCCCTACCTGATCGCGTTCGACCTGCATTTCCCGCGTGTGAACCTGATCGGCGGCTCGATGGACCTGCAGGTGGATGCGATCAAGTCGGTGTTCCGGCTCGAGGCCGCACTGACCGAGGGCGAGGAGTTCCCGAACGGCCTGCGCAAGCGCCTGTTCTCGGAATCGCGCGTGTTCCGCTACGTGGTCGGCTGGGATCGGCCGACCTTCATCCCCTTCCTCAACAAGAGCCGCGCCTTCCTGATCTCGGCGCAGCTGTTCGGCCAGCACCTGCTCGATCACGAGCTGGAGGACCGGCCCTTCGGCAAGGTCGGTATGCCCGACTGGAAGGACAACAACATCTTCACGCTGCTCCTGAAGGGCTTCTACCTGAACGACCGCCTGAGCCCGCAGGTCATCATGGCCCACGACTTCCGGGGCGAGGCGACCACGATCGCGCCGTCGATCGACTGGCTCGTCAGCGACAACCTGAAGCTCACGATCGGCGCCAACGTCAAGGTCGGCCGCGGCGCGCGCAAGTTCGACGACTGCCGCACCTGCAACCCCTTCCATCCCTTCTCCGCCTCGCCGGGGCAGGGGCCGAACGACGGTTCGCTGGGCCTGGGCGGGTTCGAGCCGCTCGGCCGCTTCCGTGCCGGCCCGATCGGCATGGCGCAGGAGGAAGACGAGTTGCAGTTCGTGATGCAGTACAAATTCTGATCCGGAGGAGGACGACAATGACGATGAGGACAATGACATCGATGCTGCTGGCGGCCGGCGCGATCGGCACGGCGCAGGCCGCGACCGAGGCCGACGTCGACAAGAGCTTCGGCCCGTACAAGGCCGGCGTGCCCGCAGTGGCGGGCGTCAAGCCCGGCATGGTCATCGACAAGGGCAACGTCGAGGCGGCCAAGGCGGCGCTGATCCCGAGCATGGCGCAGTTCATCAAGAGCGGGCAGACCACTCTCGCGGTGGGCGAAACCTACTCGTTCGGCATCAGCAAGAACTACATCGACGCGACACGCAAGAACCTCAACAAGGTATCGCTGGGGAGCAACGTCGGCGATCTGGTCGGTTTCGTCGCCGGCCGACCGTTCCCGCAGGAGCCCGACGCGAAGGACCCGCGCGCCGGCGAGAAGGTGTTCTGGAACTTCCAGCACAACAACCGCATCGGCGACAGCTACACGATCTGGCCGTGGTACATGGAATACAAGAACATGGCGAGCGGCAAGGTCGAGCGCACGCTGAAGCAGGAGTACCACATCATCCAGTGGAAGCACCGCGTCGACCAGGAGCCGCGCCCGGAGGTCGAGCCGAACCCGTCGCAGCTGCTGCGCTCGGGCTACCTTAAGGTGCACGAGCCGCAGGACCTTAAGGACACGCAACTCCTGATCAGCCGCTTCTCGGACGACGCGAAGCTCGACGAGGTGTATCTGTACCTCGGCTTCCAGCGCCGCGTGCGCCGCCTCGCGTCGAACCAGGTCACCGACCCCTTCCTCGGCTCGGACCTGATGGTCGAGGACTTCGAAGGCTACAACGGCCGCATGCGCGACATGAAGTGGGAATACAAGGGCACGCGCGACCTGCTGGTGCCGTTCTACGCCCACAACAAGCAGAAGCTCGCCGAGGAGCCGAAGGAGGCGGACGGCTTCAAGTTCATCGACTTCGGCGGCGAAGGGGCGTGCTTCCCGAACGTGACGTGGCAGCTGCGCAAGACCTACGTGATCGAGTCGGTGCCGGTCAATCCCGACCACGTCATCAGCAAGCGCGTGCATTACGTCGATGCCGAGACCTATGCGCTGAGCCTGAACGAGATCTACGACCGCAAGGGCGAGCTGTGGAAGACCTTCATCATCGCCTACACCGATTCGGAGAGCCACATGCCGAAGAACGCCGGGCGCGGCGTGGCGATCAACGACGGCTTCAGCATCATCGACGTGCAGGCGAAGCACTGCTCGACCGGCAAGTTCAAGGTGCATCTGGACCAGGAGATGAGCCCGACGAAGCTCTTCTCGGTGCAATACATGCGCGGCAGCTGAGGCCGCGGCACGAGACCGAAAGGGGGCGCCGGGGGCGCCCTTTTTTCTTTGCAACGCCCCCGCCCGCAGCCCGCGCAAACATCTCGACAGTCCGGGGATAGGCGTCGTAATCGCGGGATAGTTCGGCGGGCGGGCGTGCCGTAACTTCAATGCTCGAAGCAGGCGCGCAATTCCACCGAGGAGCGGTAATGGAGACTCTCACGCAGCCCGTGCAGAACTCGATGAAACCGGGCAAGTGGCTCAATTCGAGCTGCAAGATGTGCATTCACTCCTGCATCACGCGGGTCCACGTCACCGAAGACGGCGTCGTGAACAAGATCGAGGGCAACCCGACGAGCCCGAGCAACAACGGACGCCTGTGCCCGAAGGGTAACGCGGCGATCCTGCGTCACTACGATCCGGCGCGCTTCCGCACGCCGCTGCGGCGCACGAACCCGGAGAAGGGGCCCGGCGTCGATCCGAAGTGGGTGCCGATCGGCTGGGACGAGGCGCTGGATCTCGTCGGCCGCGAGCTGAAGAAGACGCTGGACGAGGACCCGCGCAAGCTGCTGCCGGCGATCAACGACTTCCAGAAGCTCTTCCTGTGGGCCTGGCCCGCGGCGCTCGGCAACGCGAACTACCTGTCGTCGGTCGGCAACTTCTGCGGCGGCGGCTACCACCCGATGAATGGGTTCATCCATTCCGCCTTCGCCGCGGCGAACGACGTCAATTACTGCAACTACTGGATCAACAACGGCGGTGGCGACGGCTTCTCCTCGCACCTGCATACCGCCGCCCAGGCGAACCACGTCGCGAAGGCGCGCGTCGAGCGCAACATGCGGGTCGTCGTCGTCGAGCCGCGCCTGTCGATCGGCGCCGCGAAGGCGAACGAGTGGGTGCCGATCCGCCCGGCGACCGATCGGCAGTTCGCGCTGGGCCTCGCCCACGTGCTGGTCGCCGAGAAGCTCTACGACGTGAAATTCCTGAAGAAGGACACCAACGCTCCCTACCTCGTCGGGGCGGACGGGTACTTCGTGCGTAACGGCGAAGGCAAGATCTACGTGTGGGATGCGGTCGACAACTGCGCGCGGCTGTGGGACGACCCCGAGATCAAGGACTTCGCGCTCGAAGGCACTTACACCGTCGAAGGCAAGCCCTGCCGGCCGGCGTTCCAGAAATTCAAGGACATCCTCGCCGACTGCTCGCCCGAGCAGATGGAGGCGCTGACGACCGTGCCGGCGGCGACGACGCGGCGCATCGCGCGCGAGTTCGCGAAGGCTGCGCAGATCGGCTCCTATATCGAGATCGACGGCCGCATGCTGCCGCTGCGCCCCGCCGCGTACAACTACTATCGCGGCGCGCAGGGCCACAAGTACAGCGCGATGGCGAACCAGGCGTTCAAGCTGGTGAACTTCCTCGTCGGCGCGATCGACACGCCGGGAGGACACGTCGGGGTCACGCTGGATGACCAGATGCAGGACATCCGCGGCGGCTGCGGGCAGATCCAGGCCGGCGAGAACGGCATGATGCAGACGATGCCGCACCAGCTCCATCCCGAGGTGCCGTTCTCGTGGCCGCCGAACGAGACGCACCTGATGGGCTTCTTCCCGATCGGCGTCGATCCGGGGCACCTGACGCAGCACACGCTCGCGAACGCCGAGAAGTTCGGCCTCGACTACCGGCCCGACACGCTGCTGATGTGCCACTCGAACCCGCTGTGGAACCTGCCCGGCGACCGCGAGCAGTGGTACGCGCTGCTGCGCGAGATGCGCTTCATCGTTGCGATCGACATCCTGCCTAACGAATCGAACGAGTGGGCCGACGTGATCCTGCCGTCGCACGATCTGCTCGAGTCATGGAACATGACGATGATCGAGCCGCCGCACCACGAGGGCATGTGCCTGCGCCAGCCGGCGACGCCGCCGCTGTATGACACGAAGAGCGAGGAGGAGATCTTCTACGAGATCTCCGAGCGGCTCGGCCTGCTCGAGACCTGGAACGGCATCCTCAACTTCGTCAATGGCTTCCACCAGAAGCCGGAGCTGCTGCTCGAACCGAACCGCAAGTACAGCGACCGCGAGATCGCCGAGCGAAAGGGCAAGCTGTGGAACGGCAAGGATCTCGACTGGTACGTCGAGCACGGCCACGCGGTGACGCCGCGCCGCCCCGACAAGTGGTACCGGCCGTGGGACGGGCTGCGGTTGCATTTCTACATCGAGGACATCGTGCGCGCGCGCGACACGCTGCGCCAGAAGATGGAGGTGGCCGACGTGCCGTTCCGCCACGAGTGGGAGTGGGGCGACTACCAGCCGCTGCCGACGGCGGTGCCCGATCCGGTGCACCTGGAGCCGGCCGACTTCGACCTGTATGCGATCACCTTCAAGGACATCCAGATCAACTTCGGCGAGAGCATCGGCAATCCGTGGATCAACGACATCGTGTTCAAGGACCCGGTGCATACGGCGGTGCTGCTGAACCCGAAGACGGCGCGCGAACGAAAGCTGGACGAGGGCGACATCGTGCGCATCGAGTCGCCGTACGGCGCGATCGTTGCGAGGCTCGCGCTGTCCGAGGGCGTCCATCCCGATGCGGTGTGCGTGTCGAACGCGCTGTCGCGCGTGGCGACGCAGAACACCGGCGTGCGCCACGGCGGCGGCAACTTCAACCAGCTGCTGCCGGCGAACCTGCGGCACACCGACGCGTGCAGCGGGCAGCCGGAGACGGTCGCGAAAGTGAAGCTGACGAAGCTCGCTTCGGTGCCCGCGGAGGTCGCCGCTGGCAACTCGGTGTTCACCAAAGGGAGGGCGCACTGATGGCCACGTGGGGGATGGTTTTCGATCTGCGCCGCTGCATCGGATGCAATGCGTGCGCGGTCGCGTGCAAGCAGGAGAACAGCCTGCCCGACGGCGTGTTCTTCACCAAGACGCTGTCGGAGGAGGTCGGCGAGTATCCCGACGTCACGCGCAGTTACGTGCCGACGATCTGCAACCACTGCGAGGACGCACCGTGCGAGCGCGCGTGCCCGACGGGCGCGACCTACACGCGTCCCGACGGCATCGTCATGGTCGATCGCGACAAGTGTATCGGCTGCGGCACCTGCATCGTCGCGTGCCCGTACGACCAGCGCACGCGCCTCGAGCCGGAGATGCTCGACAAGGGGCTTTTCGGCGACGGGCGGCTGACGCCTTTCGAGGAGCAGGGCATCGGGCGCTTCACCGTGGGCACCGTCGTCAAATGCACGTTCTGCCATGAGCGCGTCGATGCCGGCCAGTTGCCCGCGTGCGTCGCGACCTGTCCGACCGAGGCGCGCATCTTCGGCGACCTCGACGACCCGACGAGCCGCCCGCGGCAGCTGATCCTGGAGCGCCGCGGGCGCCAGCCGCTGCCCGAGAAGAACACCAACCCGCGCGTCTTTTACATCGACTGAAGGGGATGCACATGATTGCGAGCAACCGGATCGCGGACGGCAGTTTCCGCGTCGGCGTCGGCCTGCAGAAGGCGTGGGGCGTGCAGATGGCCACGGCCTTCTTCTTCGGGGAAGCCGGCGCGGGCCTGTACTTCGTCGC
This sequence comes from Aromatoleum evansii, assembly GCF_045689615.1. Taxonomy (NCBI): domain Bacteria; kingdom Pseudomonadati; phylum Pseudomonadota; class Betaproteobacteria; order Rhodocyclales; family Rhodocyclaceae; genus Aromatoleum; species Aromatoleum evansii. Next base: position 3,269,429 of record NZ_CP141259.1, on the reverse strand, counting down.
ACAGTTCTTCGACTTCGTGCTCGGCATGACGGCCGGGCTCCTCATGGTGCTGTTCGGCAAGGCCGGCGGGCACGTGCTGCACCTCGGGCAGCCCTTGCGCGGCTGGCGGGCGCTGACGAAGGTGCGCACCTCGTGGGTGAGCCGCGGGCTCGCGGCGATCGTGCTGTTCATCGTCGCTGGCGGGCTGCACATCATCGACGTTCGCGCCGGGCTGCTTCCCGCCGGCGTGTCGCAGCTCGTCGCCGCGCTTGCGCTAGCGGCGTGCTTCGTCATCATGATCTACCAGGGCTTCGCGATGTCGCATTCGTCGGCGATCACGCTGTGGAGCAGCGGCTTGATGCCCGTCGCGAGCCTGACCTATGCGCTGCTGAACGGCGTTCTGCTGACGCTGGTGTTCGGTTTCGGCGAGCCCTTCCTCGCGGATCGGCCCGACATCGTGAGGCTGCTGCAGGTGCTCGCGGTCGCGCTAATGCTCTACGGGCTGGTCACGGTGCTGAGCCTGCTGCACGGCGCGCGCCATGCCTCCGAAGGGGGGCGGCAGTCGGTCGCGCTGCTGCTGCAGGGCGGCTTCGCGCGCTGGTTCGTGCCGCTCGTGATCGGCGCGGGCTTCGTCGTCTCGGCGCTGATGATGCTGGCCGCGCCGCCGGACTTTGCGTGGATGCTCGCGGTCGCGGGCCTCGAACTCACCGGCTACTACGCCTTCCGCGTGCTGGTGTTCAAGGCCGGGGGCTACGATCCTGCGCTGAGCCTCGCGTACCGGTTCCGGCACTGAGCCGCGGCAACGGAGACGGCCGATGCATACGAGCATTGCCCGGATGTGGCGCGCGAGCGGCAGCCGCGCGGTGTCCGCGCTGCGCCTGACCGCCGGGGACGCGCGCGGCGAGGCGACCTGCCGCGTCATCGACGAGGACGCGCTGACGATCGACGTCGAAGGCGTCGGACGCTACACGCTGATGTGGACGCCGGCCGACGGCGACGACGACGGCGCCGCGGGCTTCGTCGCCGGGGAGGGGGTGCTGGGTGACGCGCTGGTGTCCGAGAGGGTGCCCGAGCGGCTGGCGCTCGCGGCGGGCTTCGCATATTCGGAAGGGATCATCGGCGGTCTCGCCGATATCGCGACGATGGCGGTCTGTCCCGACCGGCGCAAGGTCGTGCGAATACGGCTCCACGCGCCCGAGCGCGTCGCGGTCAAGCGGCGCGACGTGGTGGTCGCGAGCTCCTGCGGCGTGTGCGGCGGCCGCGAGGCGATCGAGGATGGCTTCGACGACTTCGCGCCGGTCGCGGCGCGGCTGCGCCTCGCGGCATCGGAGCTGACCGCCCTGATGGCGGCGATGCAGCGCCGGCAGCGCCTATTCCGCACCACCGGCGGCGCGCACGCCGCCGCGGTGTTCTCGCCGCAGGGCGGCATCCTTGCCGTCGCCGAGGACCTCGGCCGCCACAACGCCCTCGACAAGGTGGTCGGGGAATGCCTGCTGCGCGAGGTGCCGCTCGCCGGCTGCGGCGTGGTGCTGTCCTCGCGCCTGAGCTACGAGATGGTCGCGAAGGCCGCGCGTGCGGGCTTCGAGCTCGTGGCCGCCGTGTCCGCGCCGACCTCGCTCGCGATCGAACTCGCCGAACGCGCCGGCATCACCCTGTGCGGCTTCGTCCGCGGCGCTTCCGCGACCGTCTACACCCATCCGCAACGCATCCGCGACGGCGCCGGCGGGCACGAGTCCGCCCGCGCAACGGGCGCCGCGGTAGTGCCCTTCACGCTTGACGACTGAGGAGAGAAGCATGACCGCCAATGGCAACGTACTGACGCAGCTCGCCGCGGAGCTCGCCCGCGGCGCGATCAGGGTCGTCGACCTGACGCAGCCGCTCGGCCCCGATACGCCGGTGCTGGGACTGCCCCCGCCGTTCGCGAACTCGCCCGGCGTGAGCTTCGAGACGATTTCGCAGTACGACGACAAGGGCCCCGCGTGGTACTGGCGCACGATCCGCATGGGCGAGCACACCGGCACGCATTTCGACGCGCCGGTGCACTGGGTCAGCGGCAAGGACCGCGCCGACAACACGCTGGACACGATCCCCGCCGAGCGCTTCGTCGGCCCCGCCTGCGTCATCGACATCAGCCGCGAGGCGGCCGCGAACCCGGACTACCTGCTGACGCGCGACACGGTGCTCGCGTGGGAGGCGAAGCACGGGCGCATCCCGCCGAAGTCATGGGTGCTGCTGCGCAGCGACTGGTCGAAGCGCGTCGGCGTCGCCGAATTCCTGAATTGCCGCGAGGACGGGCCGCATTCGCCGGGCTTCGACCGCGGCGCGACCGAGTTGCTCGCATTGGAGCGCGACGTGCTGGGCGTCGGCGTCGAGACGGTGGGCACCGACGCGGGCCAGGCGCACAGCTTCGATCCGCCGTTCTGGACGCATCACATCATGCAGGGCAACGGCAAGTTCGGGCTCGCGAGCCTCGCGAACCTCGACCGCCTGCCGCCGACCGGGGCCGTCGTCGTCGCCTCGCCGCTCAAGCTCGTCGGCGGCTCCGGCAGCCCGCTGCGCGTGCTCGCGCTCGTACCGGCCTGACGGAGGTCGCATGTTCGAGGTGCGATTGCACGGACGCGGCGGCCAGGGGACGGTGCTCGCCGCCGGAATTCTCGCGAAAGCGCTGGTCGCCGAGGGCAAGCACGTCGTCGCGGTGCCGCAGTTCGGTTTCGAGCGCAGGGGCGCGCCGGTCGCGGCCTACCTGCGCGCGTCGGAGACGCCGATGCGGGCGATGACGAACATCTACGCGCCGGACTGCGTCGTGTGCATCGACTCGTCGCTGCCGCGCGTCGTCGACATCTTCGCCGGCTTGCGCGCCGGGGGCACGCTGGTGCAGGCGAGCCGCCTCGCGCCGCAGGACATCGCGGTGCCGGCATCGGTCGGGATGGTCGCCGCGTGCGATGCGGTGGGCATCGCGCGCGAGGTCTTCGGACGGCCGATCACCAATACCGTGATGCTCGGCGCGTTCGCCCGCGCGACCGGCCTCGTGTCGCTCGAGGCGCTCGAACGCGCGCTGGAGCAGACGAGCTTCCGCGACGGCGGCCTGGTGCAGAACCGGCGGGCGCTGGCGCTGGGTTACGAGCGCACCGTCGTCCAATCCATCTCCCGGCGGGAGGCGGCATGAAGAAGCAGGCGGTGCCGCTTTTCGACGCGAGCGCGATCCCGAAGACCCTGTGCCCGATCGCGACCGAGTACAGCCGCATGCTGCCGGGCGACTGGCGTTCGCTGCGCCCGGTCGTCGACCGCCGCAAGTGCGTGAAATGCGCGGTGTGCTGGCTGTACTGCCCAGTGCAGTGCGTCGTCGAGCGCGCCGGCTGGTTCGACATGATCCTCGCCACCTGCAAGGGCTGCGGCATCTGCGCGCGCGAATGCCCGCACGGGGCGATTGCGATGGTCGCGGAAGAGGAATGAGTCGAGTGTTGACGTAGGGCGGGAGAAGCGAAGCGCATCCCGCCAGCCACGGGTGGAGAGGAGTTCGACCGCTGTATGGCGGGATTCGCTTCGCTACTCCCGCCCTACATTCGTGCGGCATTTGCGCGCGAGGGCCAAACGGCACGATTTCGAAGATTCAAGAGAGGACCAACTGAGGGAATGACATGAGCGAGGTCATGGAAAAGACGGTTCCGACGGCGGATACGGCGGTTGCCAAGAAGGAACCGAAAATCCTCGTCTGCGACGGCAACGAGGCAGCGGCCTGGGGCGTCGTGCTGTCGCGGCCGGACATGGTCGCGGTGTACCCGATCACGCCGCAGTCCTCGCTCGCCGAATACGTCGCGCAGTTCGTCGCCGACGGCGTGCTCGATGCCGAGCTCGTCGAGGCGGAAGGCGAGCACAGCGTGTTGTCGGTGCTGCACGGCGCGGCGCTGGCCGGTGCGCGCACCTACACCGCGAGCTGCGGCCAGGGTCTCGCCTTCATGTTTGAGCCGTACTTCCGCACGCCCAACCTGCGCCTGCCGATCGTCATGTCCATCGTCAACCGCGACGGCATCACGCCGCAGTGCGTGTGGGGCGGCCAGCAGGATGCGATGACGGTGCGCGAGGTCGGCTGGGTGCAGCTCTTCTGCGAGACGGTGCAGGAGGTGCTCGACACCATCGTCATGGCCTATCGCATCGCCGAGGACCGCTCGGTGATGCTGCCGGTCAACGTCAATCACGACGGCAACTACCTGTCGAACGGCATCGTCCGCATCGAGCTGCCCGATCAGGCCGAGGTCGACGACTTCCTCGGCACGCCGGACGTCAATTGGCACGCGGCGCTCGACCCCGACCGGCCGATGGGCGTCGATCCCCTTACCGGCGGGGCGACGGGGCCGGGGCCGGCGCTCTTCGTCGGTTACCGGCGCGGGCATTGCGAAGGCATGCAGAACGCGCTGCGCGTGATCGTCGAGGTGCATGAGGAATGGGCGCGCCGCTTCGGTCGCCGCTACGCGCCGCTGGTCGAGGAATACCGGCTCGACGGCGCCGATCACGCCCTCGTGACGATCGGCAGCATGGCGGGCGCCGCGAAGGATGCGGTCGATGCCGCGCGCGACCGCGGCGAGCGCGTCGGCCTCATCCGCATCAAGACGCTGCGGCCGTTCCCGCTCGACGCGATGGTCGCGGCGCTCGACAAGGTGCGCGCGGTCGGCGTCGTGGACCGCGCCGTGTCCTACGGCTGGAACAGCGGCCCCGTGCATCAGGAGACGCTGGCGGCGCTGCAGCACTGTCGCCACCGCGTTCCCTGCCTGTCGCTGATCGGCGGCCTCGCCGGGGCCGACCTGACCCAGACGCATTTCGAGCGCGCGATCGCCGAAACCGCGAAGCTCCTGGACGCCCCCTGTCCGCGCGAGCCCGTGTGGCTCAACGCCGAGGATCGATGAATGGAACAGTTCGACTATGTCGTGCTCGGCGCGAGTCACGCCGGCCTCGAGGCGCTGCGGGCGATCCGCGCGCACGATGCGGACGGCAGCATCGCAGTGCTTGACCGCGAGGCGCGCCTGCCGGTGTCGCCGACGGTGCTGCCCTACGTGGTGTCCGGCAAGTGCGCCGAGGATCGCATCGCGCTGCGCGAGCGCAGTTGGTTCGACGCGCAGCGCGTCGACTACCGGCAGCAGGCGGCAGCCGCCGCGCTCGATACTGCGAATGGTCGGCTGCGCCTCGCCGACGGTCGCGAGATCGGCTACGGCAAGCTGCTGCTCGCGACCGGCGCCGCGCCCGCGCTCCCGCCGATCGAGGGCCTGTCGGACGTGCGCTATCACGTGCTGCGCACGCTAGCCGACGCGCTCGCGCTGCGGGATGCTGCAAATGAGGTTGCAAGCGTGGCGGGCCGTTCGGCGGGCCGGGCGGCCGTCCTCGGCGCGGGGCTGGTCGGCATGCACGCGGCCGAGAACCTCGTGCGCGCAGGCGCCCGCGTGACGATCGTCGAGATGCGCGGCCAAGTGCTGCCCGGCTACTTCGACGCGACGGCCGCGGCGCGTATCGAAGCGGTGTTCCGCGACAAGGGCGTCGAGGTGCTGACCGGCCGTCGTGTCAAACAGGTCGCGCGGCGCGGCGAGGGCTGCTCGGTGCTGCTCGACGGGGGCGAGGCGCGCGAAGCCGAGCTGCTGCTTGTCGCCGCAGGAGTGCGGCCGGAAGTCTCGTATCTCGCGGGCTCGGGCGTTGCGGTCGAGCGCGGCATCGTCGTCGACGAGTTCATGCGCACCGCCGCAGCCAATGTCTGGGCGGCGGGCGACGTCGTGCAAACCCCCAGCTTCTTCGGCGACGGCACCCCCGCGGGCGGCATCCTGCCGGACGCCGTCGAACAGGGCCGCACCGCCGGCATGAGCATGGCGGGCGATCCCGCGTTGCGTCCCTATCCCGGGGGCGTGTCGCTGAACACCTACGGCTTTTTCGGTCATCGTGCGCTGTCGGTGGGGCGCGACGCGCCCGCGGCAGCCGGGCCGGATTGGGAAGTGCTCGTGCGCGGTGGGGAGGGGGGCGACGCCTACCTCAAGCTCGTGCTGCGCGATGGCCGTCTCCAAGGCATCTTCGGCGTCGATGTGCTGTTCGACCCGGGGATCATGTGGGAGCTGATCCTGCGCCGCGTCGAGATCGGCACGCGATGCGATGCGCTGCTCGAAAACCCGCAAGACGCCGCGCGGGCGTTGATGTCCGGACTGTGGAGATGAGCCGATGAGCGCAACCCCGACCATCTCCTTCGACCCCGCGCGCTGCGACGGCTGCGGCGACTGCATGAGCGCCTGCGCGAGCGCGAAATCGACCAACGGAAACACGGCTCAGTCCCGCATCCGCATCGTGCGCGACGACGAGGCGGGCCACTGGGGCGTCGCGCAGTGCCGCCAGTGTGGCGACCCGCGCTGCGCATCCGTATGCCCGGCCGCCGCGCTCGCGAAGGGCGACGACGGCATCGTCGCGTGGGACGCCGAACGCTGCGTGAACTGCCTGATCTGCACCGCCGGCTGCACCTTCGGCGGCATCGCGTTCAGCGCCGACGAGGGCCACGTCGTCAAATGCGACCAGTGCAGCGACCAGCACGCCGGCGCCCCGCAATGCGTCGCCGCCTGCACGCGCGGCGCACTGCGCTACGTGACCGCGGCGAAGCTCTACAACCGCTGGGGCGAACTCGAAGACCTGTTCGTGCCGGGCCTGGGCGGCTGCCAGGGCTGCAACACCGAACTCATCATGCGCCACACGCTGCGGCGCGTCGGCCCGAACACCGTGCTCGCGACCCCGCCGGGCTGCATCCCGGGCATGGGCTCGGTCGGCTACAACGGCATGCTCGGCTGCAAGGTGCCGGTGTTCCATCCGCTGCTCACGAACACCGCGTCGATGCTCACCGGCATCCGCCGCCAGCACAAGCGCAAGGGCCGCAACGTCACCGCGCTCGCGCTGGCGGGCGACGGCGGCGCGGGCGACGTCGGTTTCCAGTCCCTGTCGGGCGCGGCCGAGCGCGGCGAGCAGATCCTCTTCGTCTGCGTCGACAACGAGGGCTACATGAACACCGGCGCGCAGCGCTCGGGCAGCACCACCTACGGCGCGTGGACCGCGACGACGCCCATCGGCGACAGTGCCCGCGGCAAGGCGCAGGACGCCAAGAACCTGCCGCTGCTGATGATGTGGCACGGCTGCGAATACGTCGCGACGGCCTCGACCGCGTTCATGGAAGACTTCTACGCGAAGCTGGAGGCGGCGCTCGAAGCGTCCGAACGCGGCTTCGCCTACCTGCATCTGTATTCGCCCTGCACGTCGGGCTGGCGCTTCCCGTCGGCGAGCAACATCGAGGTCGCGCGCACGGCCGTCGAGACGAACTTCGCGGTGCTGTGGGAGTACCGCCGCGAGCAGGGGCTGACGCTCTCGCGCGACATCGACGATCCGCTGCCGGTCACGGATTACCTCGAGCTGCTCGGCAAGTTCCGCCACCTCGACGCCGCGCAGATCGCGCACATCGAGCAGCACGTCGCGGAGCAGGCACAGGTGCTTCGCGAACTGGCCGGGATGCGACCGCGTGAGGGGAAGCGGATAGTTTGCCATCCATCAGACTCGATGGCAGTTGACCTGGATCAGTAACGGCCGACCTGCTTGGGCCTACTATGCACAAGGTCATATAGGGATACTGTATACAGTGTCCCGACGACCTCGCATGCACCTGCGTCCAGTGGGCGCGGCCCAATCACCCGAAGGAACAGGAGGTTCGACGACAGACGCTGACCAGGATGCGATGACGGCGCAGACCGCACGCGTCCGCACTCGTTCCGATGCCTTGCACCGACAAAAAGGCACGGAACCCACACCGGAGGAGAACCATGACCCAGGCGCTGATGACGTCGCTGGGAGGGCGCGATGCACTCTCCCGCTTCACGCTTTTCCACACGCAGGATCTCGACGAGGCCCGGAACCGCGTGGCGGGCGTGTTCTGCCCGCATGACCTGAAGTTCGCCGGCTGCGACAGCCGCGTAAACACCCGCATGCAGCACGCGCCCATACGCGGCGTGTCGGTAAACCGCCTCGGTTACGGGGCGACCGTCGCGATCGACGCGGGATGCCTGAACGATTTCCTGCTCGTGATGATGCCGATGTCGGGTCACGCCGACGTGTGCTGCGGGGGGCAGAAGATCCACTCCACGCCGGACCTCGCATCGGTCGTCACGCCGACGTTGCCGCTGACCGAGACCATCTATGACGAGTGCGACCAGCTCATGGTCAAGATCGACCGTCAGATGCTGGAAAACGTCTGCGCGCAGCATCTCGGCCACCCGCTGCGCAAGCCGCTCGAATTCGGGCTCGGCCTGACGATGTCGAGCCAGGGCGGCGTGAGCTGGCAGGCCCTGGTGTCCTACCTCGTGTCGGAACTGGAGCATCAGTCGCCGATGCTCGCCTCCTCGCTCGCCGCGGCGCAGATCGAGCACCTGCTCGTCACCACGCTGCTGATGATCCAGCCGAACAACTATCGCGACGAACTCCTGAGCCCGTCGCAGTCGATCGCGCCGCGCCATGTGCGTCGCGTCGAGGAATACATCGACGCGCACGCCGACCAGGACCTGACCGTCGGCGATCTCGCCGCGCACGCGAACGTCAGCACGAGCGCGCTGTTCGCCGGTTTTCGCGAGTTCCGCAACACTACGCCGATGGCCTACCTGAAATCGGTGCGCATGCAGCGCGTGCATGACGAGCTGCGCGATCCGGCGTCCGCCGACAAGACCGTGACCTGTATCGCGACGCGCTGGGGCTTCCACCACCTCGGTCATTTCGCCAACGCCTACAAGGCGAGGTTCGGAGAGTCGCCGTCGCGCACGCGGGAGAGGGCGCTGGCCTGATCCGATCCTGACCGCCTGAACATGCAATAAGACTTGCCCGCGCATGCGGGAGGAGTGCGCTCGTGCGCGTGAATCCGATGCTTTTCGCATCTACCGAATCCGCCTCGTCCGACCCATACCGGGTGGGGGGGGATTCGCCGGGAACGTCCCGCTACATTGACTCCACGTACAACGGCTCCGGCGATCCGGGCCGATTCGTTCGAGGAGAACAACATGACAGCACTGGGAAATGTGATGGCATTGGTTCAGGAGCTCCAGGAAGAGGAGGCCTCCATGACGGGAGAAACCTCGGAGCGCAGCGGCTTCGTCTTTCCCGCCGCCTGTTCCTGCGTGTGCGCGTCGTCGCTCGGCGACGTGCTCGGGTACATCCGCGAGATGCGGGGCGAGAGCCTGCGCGACTTCATCGCGACGCTGCCGCCGGTGCAGGCGCCGCGCAGCGCGGTCCCCGCCTGAAACGGCCGACCGACGATTGAACAACGATCAGAACGACCTTCCAGCTACACCAAATTGACGAGGAGACGACGATGAAGCGACCCGGCGAGCTCAAGCTGCCCCACCTGTTCAAGCCCGGCAAGATCGGCAAGTACGAGACCAAAAACATGGTCAAGTACGGCGCCTGCTGCGTGTCCAACTACAACACCCGCGACGGCTACATCACCCCGCGCGAGCTCGCCCGGACGCGCGTCATCGCCGGCACCGGCGCCGGCATCATCACCAACCAGGGCGCCTATCCCGATCCGCTCGGCGAGGGCAAGGCCTACTTCCGTCAGGTCGCGATCTTCGACGACAAGTTCTTGCCGCAGTTCGAGACCATCGCGCAGTACATCCATGACAACGGCGCGGTCGCGATCCAGCAGATCCTGCACGCTGGCCGCTACGGCGGCATCGACCTCGGCTACTGCATCCAGCCGTCCGTCGTGCCGCAGACGCTGCCGCACTTCCGCCCGCCGCGCGAGCTGACGAAGGAGCAGATCCGCGCCATCATCATGCAGCACGCCGACGCCGCCAAGCGCGCGATCCGCGCCGGCTTCGACGGCACCGAAGTCACGAGCTTCATGGGCTACCTGCTCGCGAACTTCAACTCGCGCTTCACCAACCAGCGCACCGACGAATACGGCGGCTCCATCGAGAACCGCGGCCGCTTCATGCGCGAGCTGATCGACTCGATCAAGCAGGCCACCCCCGAGCATCCGCTCGTCGTGCGCCTGAACGGCGCGGAGCTGATGGACCGCTGGGGTGGCAACAGCGAGGACGAGTGCTTCGAGCTGATGCAGCAGGCGGTCGACTGCGGCGTCGACATGATCTCGGTGACGGTCGGCTGGCAGGAGGCGCCCGAGTCGTCGATCGGCCGCGACGTCGCGCCCGGCCACTGGAACTACCTCTCGGCGAAGGCGAAGAAGCTCTTCCCGAACACGCTGATCACCTTCGGCAACCGCCTGCCCGACCCGGTCATGGCGAACCAGTGCATCGCCGACGGCGTCTTTGACTACTGGGAAGTGTGCCGCCCGATGCTCGCCGACCCCGAGCTGCTGCACAAGGCGGCCGAGGACCGGCTCGACGAGGTGCGCCGCTGCATCGGCTCGCTGAACTGCCTGTCGCGGCTCTTCCGCGATCTGCCCTACACCTGCGCGATGAACCCCACGCTGGGCCACGAGGTCGAGCCGGAGTACCACGTCACGCCCGCGGCGGTGAAGAAGAAGATCATGATCATCGGCGCCGGTCCCGCCGGCATGGAGGCCGCGATCACCGCGAAGCGCCGCGGCCACGACGTGACCGTGTTCGAGAAGGGCGATCGCATCGGCGGCAGCCTCGTCGGCTACGCGTCGAACGATCTCGCGCGCCCCGACGACCTGATCTCGGTGATCAAGTACTACGAGACGATGGCGCGCAAGATGGAGATCGACGTGCGCTTCAACACCGAGGCCAATGCGAAGTTCATGCGCAGCATCCTGCATCAGTTCGACGTGTGCATCGTCGCCGCCGGCTCGCGCACCGACATGAACGCGTACCGTCACCTCCCGGGCCACGAAAAGCTGGTCGATGCGCTCGACGTCGCGACCGGCAAGGCGAAGCCGGGCAAGCGCATCGTCATGGTCGGCGCCGGCAAGATCGGCCTCACGCTCGCCGAGTCGCTGTGCAAGCAGGGCCACGAGGTGGTTATCGTCGAGGAGGACAAGCGCATCGCCGGCGACGTCATGCCGTCCTTCAAGTGGCGCCACTCGGCGTGGATCGAGGAGCTCGAGATCCGCACGCTGACGTCGTCGATGCTCGTCGGCGTCACCGGCGAGGGCGCGATGATCCGCAACGCGAAAGGCGAGGAGACCTTCGTCGAGGCCGACACGGTGCTCGTGTCCGGGCCGCGCAAGGCGAACCACGACCTCTTCCACGAGTTCCAGTGGATGGTGGACGAGCTGCACGGCGCCGGCGACGCGGTGATACCGCGCGGACTCGACGCATCGATCCACGAGGGGTATCGGCTGGGCGTGCGGATCTGAGCACTCGATGAACAAGCGGCCGCCGGATGGCGGTCGCATCACCCCCAACACCGAGGAGAACGAGACATGCAATTCCTGCAACCGCCCGGCTGGGTTCGCCCGAAAGGCTATTCGAACGGTGTCGTCACGAGCGGCCGCATGGTGTTCGTCGCGGGCCAGGTCGGCTGGGACGAGAACGAGAAGTTCCAGACCGACGACCTCGTCGGCCAGGTCCGCCAGGCGCTCACCAACATCGTCGCGATCCTCGCGCAGGCCGACGCGCAGCCGTCGAACATCGTGCGCATGAACTGGTATCTCGGCGATGCGGCGGAGTACAACGCGCGGCTGGCTGAAATCGGCGCGGTCTATCGTGAGCTGATCGGCAAGCACTTCCCGGCGATGACGGCCTTGCAGGTCGCCGGCTTCGTCGAGCACGGCGCGAAGATCGAGATCGAAGTGACAGCGATGTTGCCGGCCTAGGAGCACGCGATGGAAACGGCCGTTGAGGTGCTCGACTGCACGGCGTGGAAGGCGATGCTGGATCGCGAGGGGCTCGCCGCGGCCGAGGCGTCCGTCGGTGTGCTGACGAAGGACGATTTCTCCGCGCGCAGCGGCCGGGTCCTCGTCTGGCGGGGCACCGCGTGCGGCGCCAGCGTCGCGCTGCGCGACTTCCGCGGAGATTTCGATGCCGACGTCGCGATGCTGCTCGTCGCCGATGGCGATGCCTTGGCTGCGGTGTTGGAGCAGGGCCTCGCGGAGGTACCCCAGCTCGTGCGTCGCGGCCGGCTCCATCCCTACATGCTGAGGTCCCTCGACGGGCTGGAGGCCGCCGGCCTCGCGGACTTCGTCGAGGACTTCGGACTCGTCTTTCCACGCCATTGAGCGGGGATGCGGGCGTGTCCGACGCAAACCATCGATCCGCCGCAAGGAGACTTCCCCCGCCCATGCGCCAGTGCAAGCGAATGCCGACCTCCCACTGATCGAGACCTGCCCATGCCCCCGCCGCCCAGCCCGGACTTCGATGCGATCGCCGCCGGCTCCCGCCCGGCGCTCGCGCGCGCATTGACCGCGATCGAGAACGATCTCCCCGGTGCCGACGCCTTGCTTGCGTCGCTCGCCGGCAGGGTCGGGCGCGCGCACGTCGTCGGCATCACTGGGGCGCCCGGCGCCGGCAAGTCGACCCTGATCAGCGCCTTGCTCGGCGAGCTGCTCGCGCGGGACAGGCGCGTCGCGGTCGTCGCCGTCGATCCCTCCAGCCCGGTGAGCGGCGGCGCGCTGCTCGGCGACCGCGTGCGCATGGGCACTCACGGCAGCGACGAGCGCGTCTTCATCCGCTCGCTGTCGTCGCGCGGCCAGCTCGGCGGCCTGTCGCGGAAGACGGCGCACGCGGTGGACCTCTTCGACGCGGCCGGCTTCGACGTCGTCGTCGTCGAGACCGTCGGCGTCGGCCAGTCGGAAGTCGAGATCGCCCGGCTCGCCGACACCCGCGTCGTCGTGTGCGCGCCGGGACTCGGCGACGAGGTGCAGGCGATCAAGGCCGGCGTGCTCGAAATCGCCGACATCCTCGTCGTGAACAAGGGCGATTCGCCGGTCGCCGCGGCCACGGTGCGCGACCTCGAAGCGCGCGGCGGTGCACGCGGCGAAGGCTGGGAGGTCCCCGTGCTGACCACGGTGGCGTCGAGCGGCGAGGGCGTGGCCGCGCTGGCGGACCGCCTCGCTTCCCATGCGCAGGTGGCGGGCATCGGTCGGCGCCTCAAAACCAGCAGCGCTGCGCCGGCGCCGTCGGCACCGTCGGCGCCGGCGACGGACGACCAGATCTTCGCGCAGGTCGAGCGCTGGCGGGCGGAGAGCCGCGGCGTCGCTCTCGCGACCGTCGTGCGCACCTGGGGCTCGTCGCCGCGCCCCGAGGGCAGCCACCTCGCGGTGGAGGAGGGCGGCGCCTTCGTCGGCTCGGTCTCCGGCGGCTGCATCGAGGGTGCGGTCATCGGCGAGGCGCAGGATTCGATCGCCGACGGCAAGGCCCGACTGCTGGAATTCGGCGTCAGCGACGAGCAGGCGTGGGAAGTCGGGCTGGCGTGCGGCGGGCGTGTGCAGGTGCTCGTCGAGCGCGTCGATGACGAGCTGTTTGGGCCGCTGCTGACGGCGCGGCGTGCGAAGCGGCCGGTCGCGCTCGTCACCCGGCTCGCCGACGGCGCGCATGCGCTGGTCTTCGACGACGCCGTCGCAGGCGAGCTCGCGCTCGATGACACCCAACTCGCCGAAACGCGCGCCCGCGTCGCGGCCAATCGCAGCGGTGCGCTCGCCGCGGGCAAGCACGCGAACGAGGAGCCGCTCTTCGCACGCTGCCACGTCGGCGCCCCGCGCATGATCATCGTCGGCGCGGTGCACATCACCCAGGCGCTCGCGCCGATGGCGGCCATCGCCGGCTTCGACGTCGTGGTCGTCGACCCGCGCCGCGCGTTCGCGACGCCCGAACGGCTGCCGAACGTCGAAGTGTCGACGGAGTGGCCCGACGAGGCGCTCGAACGCCTGCAGCCCGACGCCCAGACCGCCGTCATCACGCTCACGCACGACCCCAAGCTCGACGATCCCGCGCTGACGATCGCGCTCGCGAGCCCCGCGTTCTACATCGGCTCGCTCGGCAGCACGCGCACGCACGCGAAGCGCGTCGCGCGGCTCACGGAGGCGGGACTTGGCGAGGCGATCCCGCGCATCCGCGCGCCGGTCGGCCTCGACCTCGGCGGCCGCGCGCCGGCCGAGATCGCGGTCGCGATCCTCGCCGAGGTCATCCAGACGAGGCACCAGAAATGATCTTCGACGAATTTCCCCTCGCCGCCGCCCAAGGCGTGATGCTCGCCCACACACTGAAGCTCGGCGGGCGGACGCTGAAGAAGGGCCGCGTGCTGTCCGCGCTCGATCTCGATCTGCTCGACGACGAGGGTTTCTCGACCGTCACCGGCGCACGGCTCGACCCGGACGACGTCGCCGAGGACGCCGCAGCGGAGGAACTCGCTGCCTTGCTCGTCGGCCCCAACACGGAGACGCGCGCGCCGCGCGCCGGCCGCTGCAACCTGCACGCGTCTGCATCCGGCGTGCTGCGCATCGACGCCGAACGCATCGACCGCATGAACCTGCTCGACGAGGCCATCGCGATCGGCACCCTGCCGCGACATGCGGTCGTGCGTCCGAGTCAGGTCGTCGCCACCGTGAAGATCATCCCCTTCGCCGTGCCGCGACGCCTGCTCAACGCCTGCCGCGAAATCGCCGCCGGCACGCCACCGATCACCGTGACCGAACTCAAGCCTTGCCGCGCCGCGCTGATCCAGACCGAACTGCCCGGTATGAAGGACTCGATCTTCGCGGCCACGGTGAAGGTCACGCGCGAGCGGGTCGAGGCGCTCGGCGGGCGGCTCACGCTCGCGCTGCGCGGGCCCCACCGGCGCGACGCCCTCGAATCCATGCTGCACCAGGCGCTCGCGGCCGGCTGCGAGCTCGTGATGGTGTGCGGCGCCACTGTCGCCAAGGACCGCAACGACATCGCCCCCGCCGCGGTCACGGCGGTCGGTGGCACGATCGAGCACTTCGGCATGCCCGTCGAGCCCGGCAACATGCTCGTGCTCGGTCGCATCGGCGCCGTGCCCGTCGTGATCCTGCCCGGCTGCGGCCGCTCGCGAAAGAGCAACGGCCTCGACCTCGTCCTGCCTCGGCTGATGGCGGGCATCCCCCCGACACGCGAAGACATCATGCGCATGGGCGTCGGCGGGCTGATCCGCAGCGCGCCCGAGGAGGGCGACGACGCGAAGCCCGACAATGACGGGGCCCGCGGCCCCGCACGAGCTGCCGCCCACGTCGTGAACCGAAGCGGGACGTCTACAGTCCGATGATCGAAGCCCTCTACAACAAAGGCATCCGCGAGCTCGCCGACGCCGCCCACGGCGCCGGCCGGCTCGCTGCACCGACGGGTTCGGCGCTGCGCGACAGCCCGATGTGCGGCGACCGCGTGCGGATGGACGTCGAACTCGTCGACGGCCGCATCACGGCGCTCGCGCACGAGGTCAAGGGATGCCTGCTGTGCCGCGCGTCGGCATCGCTGATCGGCCTGCATGCGGTCGGCAGCACGCCGGCCGAGGTCGAACGGCTGCGCGCGCGCATGGCGGCGATGCTCACCGCGGGCGAGGTGTCCGGAATGCCCGAGGGCGCCGACGAGATCGCGCTGTTCGCGCCGGTGCAGGGGTACCGCAGCCGGCACGGCTGCGTGATGATCGCCTTCGAAGCCCTGACGATCGCCCTCGCTGCGGGCTGACACGCCCCTTCTGTTGCGGGATGTCCTGCACATTCCTTTCGGCGACGTCTTTCTCGTCGACGGCGCTTGCTGTGGTCTGCGTGGCTTATGCCCCGTTCCCCGCGTGCAGCTCAGCAAGAATGTCCAGGAAAAGCTCTGCGCGACGTGTGAGCGGGCGTGAGGCCTCGGTAATGGCACAGATCGAATTGCGATAGGACGGGCTATCGGGAAGGGCGCGCATTGGGTACCTCTGGGCGACGAGGTCCGCATAGTGCTCCGGCAGCAGTCCGGCATAATTGCCGGTGGCCACCAGCAGGCCAATCGCTTCCAATCCGCCCGCATCGGGGCCGCGCGCGAAGCCGTGGTCCGCCAGTGCCGCCTCGACAAACGGGTGGGGGCGGTACACGAGGGGCCGATCCTCGCGCCGCTCGGGCGCACTTTCGGTCGCAGCGTAGACGCGGTGAGTCTCTACGAACAGCGCCTGGTAGTCGAACATTCGTTCCTTCGCGTACATCCCTCGGATCGCGATCTCGACGCGGCGCTCGCGTAGCGCTTGGTTGAGATTGGCGAAGGTCATCACCGTCACGTGCGGTCGGACGTCTGGAGCCCGGCGCGCAAGCTCGCGCAAGGCTTCGGGGATCCGGCAGTCTCGGTGTGTGATCAGGTGTTCCACCATGCCTATTTCGAGCGAGCCCGATAGCACTCCGCGGACTGCATCGATCTCGGGCCGAATGCGCTCGAGCGACTTCAACGCGTTGGAGGCGAGCTCGAGCGCGACCATCCCAGCGGAGCTCAGCTTGAATCCTGAGGGGCCACGTTCGCACAGACGCACGCCGAGTCTCTCCTCGACCTCCCGCACATGCCGGCTGATCGAGGCTTTCGACATGTTCAGGCGATCCTCGGCGGCTGCAAAGCCGCCGGCCTCGGCCACGGCGCAGAAAACGCGCAGCGAGCGCAGGTCTCGTTCGGTGAAGGGCGGTCTGGGCATGGCATGAGAAAAGGTATTGAATTTTGAAACCATACCACTATAAAAATCATTTTTCATTGCCATTTGCGGCGACTAAAGTCACTTTCGTCGGCAGACCAATCACTAGAAGGAGGAGACGATGAAGATGATTTCAAGCAGGCGCCGCGCAATGCAGGGGGCGATCGCTTTCGCCGTCATGGCCTGTGTCCCGGCGATGGGCTGGGCAGAGGGCGGATCCCTCACGGATATCAAGAAGCGGGGGCAGCTGACCGTGGGCACCGAAGCTGCATATGAGCCCTACGAGTTCGTCGAGGACGGGAAGGTCGTTGGCTATGGTCGTGACATTCTCGAACACATGGCTGGCAAGCTCGGCGTGAAGCTCGTGCAGCTGAACCTGCCCTTCCAGGGCCTGCTGCCGGGCCTGATGTCGCGCAAGTTCGATTTCGTGGCGACCAGCGTCGGCATCACCGAAGAGCGCGCCAAGCGCTTTGCGTTCAGTGCGCCGGTGGGAATCGTGCACTCCATGCTCGCGGTAAAGGCGTCGAATGGCGCGATCGCGAAGCCGGAGGATGCGGTAGGCAAGACGGTCGGCACGCAGATGGGCTCGATGGCGCAGCCGATGATCCAGGATTTCGAGCGCGAGCTGAAGGCGAAGCAGGGAAAGGGCTTTGCCGAGCTGAAACTGTTCCAGGGCTATCCCGACGTCGGCGTGGCGCTGAGCAACGGTACGCTCGACATCGGCGTCGTGCCGTCGAACGTGTTGTCCGTACAGATGCGCCGTCAGCCGGGCGTGTTCCGCACGATCGGCGAGGTCGGGCAGCCGCGGCTGCTCGCGTGGGTCGCACATCCCCAGGATCCGGAAATCCGTACTTTCATCAACCAGACGCTCGCGGAACTTCGGGAGAGCGGCAAGCTCGCCGAACTGCAGAAGAAGTGGTTCGGCGCGCCCCTTGACCTGCCGACGACGGGCTACCTGCCTGCCGGCGCACTCTGAGCGGTGCCGTCATGATTGACTGGCTTACCGCGGACAGCGCCCTCATGCCGTTCTTCGACGGTCTGATCGAGGGTGCGGGCAACACCCTGCTCTCGAGCGGGGCCGCCTTCGCGATCGGACTCGCGCTGGGCGTCGTGGTGCTCGCGCTGCGGGTGGCCGGCGGGCCGCTCGGGCGCGTTGCCGTCATCGTGTACGTCAGCGCGATGCGCGGCACGCCGCTGCTGGTGCAGTTGCTGATCGCGTACTACGTGCTGCCGTCGCTGCTCGGGATCTCGATCTCGCCGCTCGCGGCGGGCGTCCTGGCGCTGGCCCTAAATACCACGGCCTATGTCAGCGAGATCCTGCGCGCCGCGCTGTCGACGATCCCCGCAGGCCAGACCGCGGCGGCGCGCGCGCTGGGCATGCGGCCGTGGCAGTGCTGGCTGCACGTGCTGTTGCCGCAGATGTTCCATCGCGCGCTGCCGCCGCTGACCAACGAGTTCACGGTGCTCCTGAAGGCGTCGTCGCTGTTGTCCCTGATCGCCGTGTCGGAACTTGCGACCGTTGCGCGCAACGCGACGCTGCAGAGCGATCTGCCGCTGCAGGTGTTTGCCGCGACCGCGGCCGTCTATTTCCTGATGCTGTGGTGCGCCTCGACGATCTCCCGCAGCGTCGAGCGCCGCTTTGCGAGACTTCTCCCCAATGTCCATTGATTTCGACATCGTCGCGCAGGCGACACCCGCCTTGCTGCAGGGCCTGAAGGTGACGGCGACAGTCAGCATGGTCGGCATTCCGCTGGGCATCCTGGCCGGCACGGTCGCCGCTTATATGGCCGATTCCGCGTCCAGGCCGCTGCGCATGCTGGCGCTCGGTTACGTCGAGCTGGTGCGCAACATCCCCTTCCTGATCCTGGTGTACCTGTCGTTCTTCGGCCTGCCCAAGCTGGGGCTGCTGGTGTCCGCATTCGGCATCGCGATCGGGGCGACCGCGTTCTACACCGGCGGCTACTTCTGCGAAATCCTGCGTGCCGCCTTACGCAGCGTGCCGCGGGGGCAGGTCCGTGCGGCCTTGTCGTTGGGCATGACCGGGTGGCAGGTGCAGCGCCATGTTGTCGTGCCGCAGATCTTCGGCTTCCTCATACCGCCCTCGGTCAGCCTGACGATCATGATGTTCAAGGACTCCGCCGTGTTCTCGGTGATGAGCCTGCCCGAGCTCACCTACCAAAGCAACCTGATGACTGCCGACACCTTTGCCTACCTGGAAGTCCTCACCACCACCGCGCTGATCTACTGGGGCTGCAGTGCAGTCTTCGACGCCTTCGGCCACGCGATGGAAACGCGCGTGCGTCGCTGGAGCCATCGCTGAGCGCCGCCCCTCACAACCCCGACAGGAAACCAAACATGGAACAATTGACCGTAGCGCCTCGTAGTGGGCACAAGACCTTGCTCTACTCGGAACTCGTCACCGACCTGAGTGGTCTGCGCGCCGACATTGCCGTACTGGGCATGCCGTTCGGCTCGGCCTACGGGCCGCGCGCCTTCACCAACGACCAGAGCAATGCGCCGCAGGCGATCCGCGAGGTCACCGACCGTATCGTGCGCGCCCCCGAGCACTTCGATTTCGACATCGACGGCCCGCTGCTGCAGGGGCGTTCGGACATCCGCTTCGTCGATTGCGGCGACGTGCTGCCCGACCTGGCGAAACCCGGCGACCACTATCGGCGCGTAGAGCTGGCTGTGCGCCAGATCCTCAATGGCGGCGGCCTTCCGATCGTGCTCGGGGGCGATCACGGCATCACGACGCCGGTGCTGCGTGCGTTCAGCGAGGTGGGGCCGATCACGCTCGTGCATATCGACGCGCATCTGGACTGGCGCGACGACGTCAACGGCGTGCGCGAGGGCCTGTCGAGCCCGATCCGCCGCGCCTCGGAGATGCCGCATGTGGCGCGCATCGTGCAGATTGGGCTGCGTGCGCAGGGTAGCGCGCGGCCGGAGGAATTCGAGGTCGCACGCCGCTACGGCGCCGAACTCGTGACCGCCTATGAGTTGCACGAGGTTGGCATGGACGCGGTGCTCGAGCGTATCCCGGACGGTGGGAACTACTACCTGACGATCGACGCCGACGGCCTCGACCCCACCATCATGCCGGCGGTCGATGGCCCGGCACCGGGCGGCGTCACTTTCGTGCAGGCGCGCAAGCTGATCCACGGCCTCGTGAGGAAGGGGCGCGTGGTCGGCATGGACATCGTCGAGATCCAGCCATCGAAGGACAACGCCTCGAAGCTCACCTGCGTCACTGCGGGACGCCTGATCGTGAATCTGATCGGTGCCGCGATCCGCGCAGGCTATTTCGACAAATGAGCGGACATGTGGAGGAGACCGCCGAGATGATTCAGATCAACAACATCGGCAAGTGGTACGGCAATTTCCAGGTGCTCGACGGCTGCACCACGCGTGTGCGCAAGGGCGAGGTCGTAGTGGTCTGCGGGCCGTCGGGTTCCGGCAAGAGCACGTTGATCAAGACCGTGAATGCCTTGGAGCCGATCCAGCAGGGCGACATCGTCATCGACGGTATTGCGATATCGGACCGCAAGACTAGACTACCCCGGCTGCGCGCGCAGGTTGGCATGGTGTTCCAGCACTTCGAGCTTTTCCCGCACCTGAACGTCACCGAAAACCTGACGCTCGCGCAGGTCAAGGTGCTGGGGCGCGACACTGGTGAGGCCAGGGAGCGCGGGCTGCGCATGCTCGACCGTGTCGGCCTGCTTGCCCACAAGGACAAATTTCCGGGGCAGCTCTCCGGCGGCCAGCAGCAGCGCGTCGCCATTGCACGGGCGTTGGCGATGGACCCGATCGTGATGCTGTTCGACGAACCGACCTCGGCGCTCGACCCCGAAATGGTCGGCGAAGTGCTCGACGTGATGGTGCAGCTCGCGGACGAAGGCATGACGATGATGTGTGTCACGCACGAGATGGGCTTCGCGAAAAGAGTCAGCGATCGGGTGATCTTCATGGATCAGGGCAAGATCGTCGAGGACTGTCCGACGACGGACTTCTTCGGCGAGTCCGAGGCGCGCTCGCCGCGGGCGAAGGAGTTCCTGTCGAAGATCCTTCAGCACTGACCGGGAGCTGACCGTGAGCGAGCCAAGAAGGGATCGGAGGTCGACGGGCGGACGCCCTCGCGTGGTGGTGCTGGGCACTGGCGGTACGATCGCATCATCTGCCGACAGTGCGACGCAGTTGCACGACTACCGCGTGACCGCGGGGGTGGAAGACATGTTCACTGCGATACCCGAACTGCATGCGCCCGCCGACCTGCGCGCCGTGAATTTGCTGCAACTCGACAGCCATGCGATAGACAGTGCGGCACTGTTGACGATCGCCCGCCGTGTCGCCAAAGAGCTCGCAGACCCCGAGGTGGATGGCCTGATCGTCACCCATGGCACCGACACGCTGGAGGAAACCGCCTACTTCCTCAACCTTGTGCTCAAGAGCACGAAGCCCGTCGTGGTGGTCGGGGCCATGCGTCCCGCCAGCGCCCTGAGCGCCGACGGTCCGCTCAACCTCTACAACGCGGTGCGCGTCGCCCTTGCGCCCGCCGCGCATGGCAAGGGGGTTCTGGTCGTGATGAACGACCGTTTGTTCGCCGCGCGTGACGTTGCAAAGGCGCATACCACCGCAGTCGAAGCCTTCGAGGCGGCTGAGGAGGGATGCCTGGGAAGGATTGCCTGCGGCGGGATCCATCTCTTCCATGCGCCGCTGCGTCTGCATACGGCAGCGACGTCGTTTTCGCTCGACCGACTCGCGGAGCTTCCGATGGCGGACATCATCTTCGACCATCAGGGCGCGGGGATTCACCACTACCACGCCGCGATCGACGCGGGTGCCCGAGGTATCGTCCTCGCCGCCACGGGGAACGGCAGCCTGTCACCGAGCGCCCGCTTGGGGGCCGAATTGGCAGCCCGTGCGGGTGTCGCCTTCGTTCGGTCAAGTCGGGTCGGCCGAGGGATCGTCACCCCGTCATTCGATGATGAAACCCTCGGGATGATCGCAGCTGGATCGCTCAATCCGCAGAAGGCTCGCATCCTGCTGATGCTCGCATTGACTCAGAGCCACGAGCTTCACCACCTGCGCTCTTGTTTTGAGCGCTATTAACGCAGTGTGTAGCCAAGTGCTGGGGAGTGTCGCGTCCTAGGGCGTGCCGGTCTTGCGCGGGAGGCTGGGCCTCGCCAGCAGCGCTCCGAACCTGGACAAGTAGGTCGCGAACGCCGCCGCCCACAGCAGCGCGGCCGCTGCGATCGCCAAGGAGCGGACTTGGGGCATCGACAGCGTGAGCCGCGCGATCGCTGCGGCGAACACGAGCGCGCAGGCGACGCGCATGGCCGTCGGCAGCTTGAGCGGGCGGCCGGTGTGGCGCAGGCTTACGCGGGTCATCAGGCCGAGCATCATCATGCCGAGGCTGCCGACCGTGAAGGCGTGTAGCCATGCGGTGTCGGAAACGAGGCCGGTGAGCGCCGCGAGAGCCTTGAGCGCGAAGGCGAGGATCAGCCAGGCGAAGCCGAGATGCATGACGAGGAGGAGGGGGACGTCGGCCACGCGCCAGCCTTGCCAGCGGCCGACGCGCCAGGCATGGGCGAGGGTGCAGGCGAGGGCGGCGAGGCCGACCCATCGGGCCGGCGCGCCGGCGAGGTCGAGCGCGGCGAGCGCGACGACGAGGCCGACGGCGGTGACGTCGAGCCACATCCGGAACGGCGCCTGTTCCCCGCGCCCTTTTTCGCGCAGCGCGTTGCCGGTGAAGACCGGCGTGAGCACGCCGCCCTTGAGCACGTAGAGCGTGAGAATCGTATAGACGCCGCCGTGCAGGGCGAGCGTGGCGAAGGCCGGATTGCCTGCGCTGATGCTGAGATGAAAGGCGAGGTTCGCGGCGAAGAAGGCCGCGAGAACCGGCAGCAGCAAGAGGTACAGGCGGTTCGCCGCCCGCAGCAGTTGCGGCGCGACGGTCGTGAACACCAGCGGGAACAGCAGGCAGTCGGCCACGGCCGCGACGCCGGCGGGCAGCAGCGGCAGTGCCCAGAAGGCGAGCCGGCCGGCGAGCCATGCGGCGACGATGAGGGCGAGGCGGGTGCCGTGGATTTCCTCGGTGCCGGCCCAGCTCGGCAGCGCTGTGAGCACGATGCCAAGGATGATCGCGGTGGAGAAGCCGAAGATCATTTCGTGACCGTGCCACAGCGCAGGCGGCATGTCTCCGACCGGACCGCTCCACCAGCCGGACCAGGCGCCGAGCCAGGCGCCCATCAGCAGCGGGGCATATAGCGTGCCGAGCAGGAAGAAGGGGCGGAACGCGCTCACCCATAGCGCTGCGGGAAACACGCGGGATGCGGTCGCGGACATTTCGTTGGCCGTGAAATTGTTTGGACCGCTTCAGTCTAGGGTCGATACGGGTCGAAGTTTCTGTCCGGCGTCAAAGGTGGGGAGGGTTGCGGCGGAGATTTCTTCAGGATTTGCCCGGCCGGAAGACGACGGGCCCGCGCACGGTGGTTCCGTGACGCGGGCCCGTTGCGGCCGTTTCGCGGGGCGAGGTCGGGCGGTGGCTTACTTCGCCAGCGTCCAGGCGCCGTCCCTGACGGCGATGAGCACGCGGCCGCGCTCGTCGAAGCCGCTGTGGTCGGTCGCGCTCATGTTGTAGATGCCTTGGGTGCCGACGAGCTCGCGGGTCTGTTCGAGGCTGTCGCGCAGCGCGGCGCGGAACTCCTTGGTGCCGGGTTTGGCGACCTTCGCCGCGGCCGGGATCGCCTGCTGCAACAGCAGGCCGGCGTCGAAGACGTTGGCGCCGAAGGTGGCGGGCTTGGTGCCGTGCGCCTTCTCGTAGGCCGCGATGTACTCGCTGGCGATCTTCTTCGACGGATGGCTGTCGGCGATCTCGGGCAGCACCAGCATCAGGCTCGCGGCGAGGATCGTGCCTTCGACCTTCTTGCCGCCGAGCTTGAGGAAGTCGGGCAGTGCGGCGCCGTGGGTCTGGTAAATCTGGCCCTTGTAGCCCTGCTCGACGAGCGTGGTCTGCGGCAGCACCGCGGGTCCGCCGGCGGCGGCGACGAGCACGGCGTCGGGTTTGGCGCTGAGGATCTTCAGGCTCTGGCCGGTGACCGACGCATCCTGGCGCTGGAAGCGCTCGTTGGCGACGATCTTCATGCCGTTCTTGTCGGCCAGCGCCGAGAACACCTTGTACCAGTTCTCGCCGTAGGGGTCGCCGACGCCGATGAAACCGACCGTCTTCACGCCGGACTTCACCATGTGGCCGACCAGCGCCGTGGCGATGATGTCGTCGTTCTGCGTGGTCTTGAACACCCACTTCTTCTTGTCGTCCATGGGCGTCACGACGGCGGCGGTGCCCACCGGCGCGAGCAGCGGCACGCCCGCGTCGGCGACGAACTGGATCACCCCCATCGCGTTGGGTGAGCCGGAGGGCCCGATGATCGCATCGACGTTCTGCTCCGAGATAAGCTTCTTCACTGCGGTGACGGAGGCGGTGGGGTCGCTCGCGTCGTCGAGCGGGATGTACTCGACGGTGAGATCGCCGATCTTCGCCGGCAGCAGCGGCACGGTGTTCTTCTGCGGAATGCCGACCAGCGCGGTCGGGCCGGTCGCCGACGACACGACGCCGATCTTCACCTGGGCGAGGGCGGATTGCGACGCGAAGGCGGCCAATGCGATGGCGAGGGTGGTGGCAGCTTTGTTCAGCTTCATCTTTCGTCTCCGTGGGGGCGGTGCTTGGGGTGAGGGCGCCTTACGGCGTCTGGTTATGGGGTGGCATCAGATCGTCAGCGTGCCGACGCTCGCGCCGCCGCAGACGTACAAGGTCTGGCCGGTCACGAAGCTGTTGGCGGGGTCGGCGAAGAACATCACGGCGCGGGTCACGTCGTCGGGGCGGCCGATGCGTCCGACGGGGATGTTCGCGGCGAGTTTCTGCTCGCGCTCGCTGCCGGCGGGGACGACGTCGTGGAACATGTCGGTGGCGATGGGGCCGGGTGCGACGACGTTCACGGTGATGCCGTGCGGCGCGAGTTCGAGCGCCCAGGTCCGCGCCATGCCGATCATGCCGGCCTTGGTCGCCGAATACGCGGTGCGCGTGGCAAGCCCCAGCGCGCCGCGCGAGGACATCAGCACGACGCGGCCGAAGCCGCGCGCCCGCATGCCGGGCAGCGCCGCCTGCATCAGGCTGATCGCCGCGCCGAGGTGGATCTGCGTGAGGCCGTGCAGCTCGTCCTGCGTGACGTCGGGCAGGAGCTTCGGCCAGATCACGCCGGCATTGTGGATGAGGTGGCTCACCGGGAAGTCGCGCGCGATCTCCTGCGCGGCGGCTTCGGTCGCGGCGGCGTCGAGGAGGTCGACCTGGACGTTCGTCAGCCGCGGGTGCGTCCAGTCGGCGGCGCGGCGGGCGACGGACACCACCTCGTAGCCCTCGTCCAGCATGCGCCGGCAGATATCGGCGCCGATGCCGGCGCTCCCGCCGGTGACGATCGCGACACGTCTTTCGCTCATCGTCATGTCCTCAGGTGCGCGGGGTCAGCGCGAGCACGCGCAGGGGGCTGCCGGAGCCGTTGCGGATCTTCAGCGGCGCGGCGAGGATCAGCGCGCCCTGGGGCGGCAGCTGGTCGAGGTTCGTCAGGCACTGCAGGCCGTACCGGTTGTTGCCGTGCATGAAGTAGTGGCACGGGTAGGGCGGGTTGAGGTGATGCGCCTGGCCGGCGTCGGTGCCGATGGATTCGGTGCCGAAGCCGTGCACGTTGCGTTCGCGGATCAGCCACGGGACGACCTCGGCGTCGGGGCCCGGCGAATGCGCGCCGTCCTCGGCCATGTTCAGGTATTCCTTCGCGCCGCTGCGCTTGGACCAGTCGGTGCGCAGCAGCACCCACGAACGCTCGGGGATGCGGCCGTGCTGCGCCTCCCACTTCTCGACGAAGTCGATCGTGAGCAGGAAGTCGGGATTCGCCGCGGCCTCGGCGGAGACGTCGATGACGCAGGCGGCGGCGATGAAATTGTCGACCGGGATGGAGTCGACGGCGTTGTTCGGCTGGTCCTTGCCGGTGATCCAATGCACCGGGGCATCGAAGTGCGTGCCGGTATGTTCCGAACACGAGAAGTTGTTCCAGTACCAGGCCGGACCGCGCTCGTCGTAGCGCGAGATCTCCTCGATGCGGAAGGGCCAGGCCTGGCCGAGTTCCGGCGGCAGGACGATGGTCGGGAATTCCGGGGTCAGGGTTTGCGTGAGGTCGACGAGTCGGATGCGGCCGGACAGCAGCTCGGCCATGAACTGCGCGAGGATGGCGGTGCTCACGGGGGGTCTCCTTCGGTGGGTGGGGTGCCCTTACGGGTCTGTCGTTGTGTGTTGTGGCGCGATCAGCCGCCGAGTTCGCGTTCGACGGCCTTGTGGTTGTCGCGCAGGCGCGCCCGCAGCTCCTCGGCGACGTCGCCGACGTAGAGGTCCTCGACGCCGTCGCGCAGCCCGCGGACGACCGCGGCGGCGACCGTGGACGGCGCGAGCTTCGGGGGCGGGGTCAGCTGCTCCCATTCATCGTCGATGGGGCCGGGGAAGACGTTCATGACCCGTATGCCGGCGCCGCCGAATTCGGCACGCAGGGTCAGGGCGGCGGACAGGGCGGCGGCCTTCGACGCCGACCACGCGCCGCGCGCGGGCAGGGCCGCGAGCGCATGTATCGACAGCAGGTTCACCCAGGCGACCGCGCCGTGCGTGCCGTCGGCTGCGCGGAAGCACATCGTCGGGCCGAAGGCCTGCGCGAGCCGCATCAGGCCGAGCACGTTGACGTCGAAGGCGTCGCGCGCGAGCCCGACGTCGCGCGCGTGCATGACCCCGCCGTCGCGCAGGTGGTCGGCGGTGTTGATGAGGATCTCGACCTTGGCGCCGATCGACGCGGCGAGCCGGTCGACCGAGTCGGTGTCGGTGACGTCGAGCGCGACCGGCACGAGGCGCGGATCGGAGGCGACAAAGGCGTCGAACCCGGCATCGGCCTTCCACGTCGCCGGATCGCCGACGAAGACGGTCGAGGCACCGGCGTCGAGCAAGGCCTTGACCATTGCGCGGCCGAGCGTGGAGCGGCCGTCGGTGACGAGCACGCGGCGGTGCTTCGGGTCGCAATGCGTCTCGCGCAGTTGGGGCGAATCGTTCATGTTCGGGGTGTCCTCCGCGGGCAGCGCGTGCAGCACGGCCTGGCCGCTACGGTCGAGTTTCAGGGCGAGGCGCACGCGGCCGGCTTCGTGGCAGTCTTCATGCACGTGGGCGACCACCGAGGGGCCGGCATCCATCTTCACGGTGCCGACGCGCCACGGCAGGCGCTCGCGGAAATACGCATCGTTGCTGTGGCGCAAGGTCGTCGTCGCGATCAGCGTGCCGCCGTTGGCGACTTCGCGCCAGTCGAGCCGTTCGGACAGGCAGCTGCCGCAGACTTCGCGCGGCGGGTATTGCACCGCGCCGCAGTCGGCGCAGGCCTGCATCTCGAAGCGCCCTTCGGCGGCGGCGCGGGCGAGGCCGAGGGCGGCCCGGCTGCGCGATGCGGGCGGCAGCGTGGGCAGGCGCGTGCGCGCGACGGGGTTCTTCCGTTTCGGTTTCGGTGCGGCGTCGGTCACTGGACTACGCTCCATTCCTTGAAGCTTGTCGGGCACGCAGAACGTAGGGCGGGAGGAGCGAAGCGCATCCCGCCGGACGAACGTCGGGGATCGTCAAACGCCGTTCTGGCGGGATACGCTGGCGCTCCTCCCGCCCTACGGAAACCATGACACCGGTCGGAGGAAGGCAGGGCGGAAAAACCGAAGGCGGGGAGGTGATATATGGCGGAAGGCGCCGCGCTTTTTCGCCCTGCGGCGCTATGGGTAATGCCCGTCATGCCGTCCCCCGTTCGAGGAGCGCCGCGCCGGAGCACAGGCCGCGGTCGTAGTTGATCATGCCGAAACCGGACACGAGTCCGATACGCGCGTTCGCGACCTGCATTGCGCCGGCGGCGTTCGTGAGCTGGCGCAGCGCCTGCACGAGCCCGAGATAACCGCCCGCCGCGCCCGCCTGGCCCACCGAGAGCTGCCCGCCGGAGGTGTTGAACGGGAAGGAGCCGTCGATCGTGAAGCCGTGTTCGCGCACGAAGGCGGGCGCTTCGCCCTTCGCGCAGAAACCGAGGTCCTCGAACTGCAGCATGTTGATCACCGGGTAGTCGTCGTAGGTCTCGACGAAGTCGACCTCCGCGGGCGCGACGCCGGCGTGCTCGTACAGCGCATCGCGGTCCATCGCCCAGCCGCCGCGGAACTGGATCGGGTCGTCGGGGTAGGCGTTGTGGCGCTCGATGGTCGAGCGAATGCGCACGCCGGGCAGCTTCAGGGCGCGCGCCCGTTCCTCGGTCATGACGAGGAAGCCTTCGGCGCCGGCGCAGGGCATCACGCAGTCGAAGAGATGGATGGGGTCGGTGATCGGCCGTGCGTCGAGGTATTGCGCGAGCGTCAGCGGTTTCTTCATCAGCGCATGCGGGTTCCTCAGCGCGTTGTCGCGCTGCGCGACGCAGAGCTTGCCGAAGTCCTCGCGCGTGGCGCCGTACTGCCGCATGTAGTGGTCGGTCAGCAGCGCGAAGCTCGCGTTCGGGCCGCCGGCGCCGTAGGGGTAGACGGCGTCCTGTGCGAAGCGCGAGAACTGGCTGACGGTGTGGCGGAAGGAGTCGACATGGTTGGTGTCGCCGGCGATGCAGGCGATGATTTCCGCGTCCCCGGCCTGCACCGCGCGCGCCGCGCGCCGCAGCGCCACCACGCCGGACGCGCCGCCCATCGGGATGTGGTCGAGCCAGCGCGGGCTCATGCCGAGGTGCTGCATCAGGCCGACCGCGGTATCGGGGCCGAGTGTGAAGCTCGAGACGCACACGCCGTCGATGTCGGCCTTGGCGATGCCCGCCTCGCGGATCAGCGCGGCGAGGGCGCGGCCGAGCCACCAGTGCGCGGCGTGCGTCGAGTAGCGCGCATAGGGCACGGTGACGGGCACCGCGGCGACGACGCCGTCGTAGGCGAGGCGTCGGCTCATGTGGCAGTCTCCTGGCGCTTCTTCAGCGCGCAGGTATCGACGCACTCGGGCGCGCCGACGAGCGTGGGCGCCAGCGCCTTCAGTTCGCCGCGCTGGATCTTGTTCGTGACCGTCAGCGGCAGGCTGTCGACGAAGGCGACATGGCCCGGCGCCTTGTAGTACGCCAGTTCGCCGAGCGTCCAGCGCACCAGTTCCTCGGCGGCGGCCTCCATCGCGCGACGGTCGGCGAGCGGCTGCTGGGGCACGATGCAGGCCATGACTTCGTCGCCGCGCACGGGGTCGGGCACCGCGGCGACGGCGACCGCCTTCACGAGCGGATGCTGCTGCAGCACGCTCTCGACCTCGACCGCGGCGATGTTCTCGCCGCTGCGGCGGATGACGTTCTTCTTGCGATCGACGAAATGCAGATGGCCGTCGGCGTCGCGGCGCACGACGTCGCCGGTATGGAACCAGCCGCCGGCCCAGGCTTCCGCGGTCGCGGCCTCGTCCTTCAGGTAGCCGGCGAGGAAGCCGTAGCGCGGGTCGTCGCCGGCGTGGCGCACGAGTAGCTCGCCGGGTTCGTCGATGGCCGCTTCGCGCCCGTCTTCGAGCATGACGCGGACTTCCACGTCGGCCTCTTCGATGCCGAAGCAGCTCGTGCCGACCTTGCGAGGTTCATGGTTCGCGATGACGACGGCGCCCGCGCCGGTTTCGGTCATCGCCCAGGCTTCGAGCAGGGGGAAGCCGAAGCGCGTTTCGAACGCGGCGTGCAGCGTGCGATCGACGCCCGCGCCGAAGCCGAAGCGCACCGAATGGGCGCGGTCTTCGGGCGAGGCGTCGGCCTTCATGAGCATCGCCGGCATGACGCCGAGGTAATGCACGACGCTCGCGCGCGCCTCCCGGACGTTGGCCCACCAGCGCTTGGGGTGGAAGCGGTCGAGGGGGACGAGGCAGCCGCCGGTGAGGAGCATGGCCATCGTCGAATACGCCATCGCGTTCATATGCACCAGCGGCAGCGGCGTGATCATGCGCTCTTCGCCGGGCATGAGGCGCGCGAGGCCGCCGATGTTGGCGTACCAGCGGCCGGCGTGCAGGAAGTAGCGGTTGGGCAGCATGCAGCCTTTGGGGCGGCCGGTGGTGCCGGACGTGTAGAGCAGGGCGCATTCGGTGAGTTCGTCGGGCACCGTGCCCGCGAGCGGCGCGGGGAAGGCGGCGGGCGGCGGCGTGTCGCCGTCGCTCATGATGCGCAGCGGGCGGCCGGCGCGTTCGGCTGCGGCGGCGAGATCGGCGTGGCGTTGCGGCAGGGCGACGGCGAGGGCGATTTCGGAGTGGCCGATGAGGTATTCGAGTTCGGCGGCGCGCAGGTCGGCGTTGATCGGGACGACGGAGACGCCGAGGGCGTTCAGTGCGAACCAGTGCAGGAAGAACGCCGGGCGGTTCTCGAGCAGCAGGCCGACGCGGTGGCCGGGGCCGTAGCCGGCGGCGGCGTAGGCGTCGCGGAGCGCGGCGATGCGCAGTGCCGCGTCGCGGTAGGCGAGTTCGCCGGGGGCGATGCCGTAGGCCGCGGCGGTGTCGGGCAGGGTGCTCAGGAAGGGGCGTTCGCCCCATTGCCCGGCGGCCGCTTTGAAGGCATCGAAGACGGTGGTGGTCACGAGGGCACTCACATGAAGAGCTGGATGTTGCCGAACGCGGCGTCGCAATTGACGAGGTCGACACGCTTGAGGCGGATCTTCAGCGCGCCTGCGTCTTCGACGAGGTGGTGCGTGGTCCAGCCGGCGAAGAGGGTCTGCTGGTCCTGGCGGGTTTCGACGTAGTGGAAGGCGGTGCGCACGATGTGTTCGCCGCCGGGGGCGGACGATTCGACTGTCGGCGCTTGCAGGAGGTGGTGGCAGCGGCTCTTGGGCTGCTGCGAGAAGGTGCGCTGGCCGGCGAGGCGTTCGACGCGCACGCGCAGCAGGAGTCTGTCTTCGTACATCAGCGAGGTGTGCAGGCGGGGGTCGGTCTGGCCGTGGGCGAGGGGCATCCAGTAGTGGCCGTCTTCTGTGAATAGGTTCAGCCAGTCCTCGAAGCGCTGCTCGTCGAGGAGACGGGCTTCGGCGTAGATGAAGTCGGTGAGGGTCTTGTGGGTAATGTCGAGGGTGGTCATTGGCTTGTTCCTCGTTCTGTTTGCGCTGTTTTCTTCGGGGCGAGGGCGGGAGGTGCCGCTAATCGGGCCGGCCGGGGTATTTGCTCCGCGGGCTGCGGAACTCGCTTAGGGCCGCGCTTCCGCGACCCTCGCTCAGACAGTCCTCGCCCGCTCCGCAAACACCCCGACCGTCCCTGAGGGCTGGGGTGCGGTCCCGTTTGCTTTGGTTTCTGCTCTACATGCTTTCCGT
The DNA here is from genome assembly GCF_045689615.1 of Aromatoleum evansii. Lineage (NCBI taxonomy): Bacteria > Pseudomonadati > Pseudomonadota > Betaproteobacteria > Rhodocyclales > Rhodocyclaceae > Aromatoleum > Aromatoleum evansii. The sequence continues at coordinate 3,238,499 of NZ_CP141259.1, read as the reverse complement.
CATGAACTTTGCCCAGGCGCGGAACTGGTTGCGCATCTGCCATTCGTTGGTGCCGTTCGTCGCGACGTTCTTCTGTTCTTTCTCTGCGGGGTCGAATAACCTTGCGACGTTGATCCAGTCGCGGCCGCGCGATTGCAGGGCTTCCTGTGCGCGTTCGTACATTTCCAGGTCGTCGTGGCCGACGACGGAGGTCGGGGCGTTGATCAGGCGGTTGTACATGAGCGTGCGTTCGAGCAGCAGGTCGGGCGCGCCGACAAGGCGGAAGGTCCAGGATTCGACGAGGGTCTTGTTCGCGGCGATCGGCTTGAACAGGCGCAGCGTCTGGATCGGGCCCTTGACCATGATGTTCGGGAAATAGACGGTGTTGTGCCGTGTGTCGCCGAGGATGTGTTTGGCGCGTTCCTCGCCGTAGGCGGCGACCATCTGTTCCCAGTAACCGGGGGCGGGCGAATAGGCGGCGTGGATGGAGTCGGCGACGCCGGTGTGGCCGTGGCCGTTTTCCCACACGCGGATGCCCATGTTCTCGAAGAACTCGTAGGACGAGACGAAGGGCGCGAAGAGTTCGACCGCCATCGGCTTGGGCGTGCCTTCGGGCGCCTCCTGCCACACCTTCACCGCGGTTCCGGCGGAGGATTCGTGCGCCACCATCGGGTGACAGGTGTCGGTCTGGTTGTCGACGAGCATCTTCCAGTTGCAGTTGTGCATGTAGCGCAGCACGCCGCCGGCGACTTCGAGGCGGCCTTCGGGCGAGCGGTCGACCATGTTGTCGATCGTCGACAGCGATTCGCCGAAGTAGTCCTCGAACGAGATGCCCTGCGGGTTGAGCCGGCAGAACACGAAGTCGCGGTAGACCTTTACGTTCTCGACCGCGGCCATGCCGTGCTTGGCCTCGCAGGACTCTAAGCCGGTGTTCTCGTAGCCTTTCTTCAGCGGCACCGCGAGCAGGCTGCCGTCGGTCTTGAAGGTCCACGCGTGGTAGGGGCAGCGGAAGAACTTTCCGGTGTTGCCGCAGGTCTCGCCGGCGACCTTGACGCCCTTGTGCGGGCAGCGGTTGTACAGCACGCGGATCGAGTCGTCGGTGTGCCGCACCATCACGACCGGTTCGGTGCCGACGGTCGTCGTGTAGAAGTCGCCCTTGTTCGGCACCTGGCTGGCGTGGCCGACATAGACCCAGGTGTTCGCGAAGAGGTGCTCCATTTCGAGCGCGAAGACTTCCTCGTCGATGTAGGTGTCCTTGTGCACTTCAAGGTCGCGCACCAGTGCGCGCACCGCGTCCGGATTGCCCGTGTAGCGTTCCATCGTCTCCTCCTGCGAGTTTTCTCGTCTGTGGTCGTTCAGAGATCGAGCACCAGCCGCGCGCTCTTCGCACGCGAGATGCAGATCTGGATCAGCTTTCCTGCGGCCTTCTCCGAGTCCGTCAGGAAGTAGTCGCGGTGGTCCGGCACGCCTTCGAGGACGGTCGCGGTGCACACGCCGCATTCGCCGCGTTTGCAGTCGAACATCGGGTCGCAGCCGGCTGCCTCCATGACTTCGACGATGGTCTTGTCGGCGGGGACCGTGAGGATGCGGCCGGATTGGCGCAGTTCCAATTCGAAGGGCTGGTCGCCGGCGACCGGCGCCGCGGTGGCGAAGAGTTCGAAATGCACGTGCCCGGCGGGCCAGCCGCGCGCTTTGGCGCCGTCTATGGTCGCGTCGATCATGCCTTTGGGGCCGCACACGTAGAGGTGCGGGGCTTCGCCGCGCGTCGGTTTCACCGAGTCGAGCAGCGCGCCGACCTCGAGTCGGGTCATGGGGTCGTCGTCGGCGTGCAGCACGAGCGCGTCGCCGGCCAGCGCCGCGAGTTCGTCGACGAAGGCGAGCTGGTCGCGGCTGCGGCCGCTGTAGTGCAGTACGAAGGGGCGCCCGGCTGCCTTCAGGGCCGCCGCCATCGAGGCGACGGGCGTGATGCCGATGCCGCCGGCGAGGAGCACGACCGGGGCCTCGCCGGACGCGGGTGCGTGCAGCGGGAAATCGTTCTTCGGGCCGGTCACCGTGACGCGGTCGCCCGCCTTCAGCGCGTGCATGAAGCGCGAGCCGCCCCGGCTGGCGTCCTCGATGCGCACGCCGAGGCGATAGCGTGTCGGACGGTCGAATGCCGCAGCGTCGGGCGCAAGCTCGATCAGCGAATAGCAGCGCGGTTCGGCGAGCCCCGGCACCGCTATCTTCAGGTGTGCGCCGGCGCTGAAACCGGGTAGGGCGGCGCCATCGGGTGCGGCGAGTTCGAATGCGCGGATCAGCGGGGTTTCCGCGGTGACGGCGCGGACTTCAAGTTCGAATGTGCGCATGGGAACGCTCCTCGATAGGGTCACGGCTCAGGCCGCGACGCGGGGGGTGTCGATTCGTGCGCGGCCTCCGGCAGGAGGCGTGGCGCGGGCCCGCAGCAGCTGAGCGAGCTGTGCGTCGAGCGCCTTGCCTTCCTCGTCGGCGAGCGCGGCGTCGCGCAAGGATTTCAGCGTTGCCGCGGCCTCGGGCTGGCCGAGCAGTTCGTCGGCGGCCTGCATCAGCCGCGCGAAGCGGCGGTCGCCGCGGTCGTGCGTGCCGCTGTAGCCCTTGATGAGCCGCCGGCAGGCGAGCACCTCGACGGCGAGGGCATAGTCGGTCGCGACGATGCGGGTCGTGCGGGCGAGCCAATCGTCGATGTGCGTCGTCTCGATCGCATGGCGCAGCGTGCCGCGGCGGAAGCGGCGCAGGCCGGCGAGGCAGTACAGCCCGACGAACCACGTCAGCGTGCCCGTCTTCACGCGCCGGCCATGCTCGACGCGGCGGCGGATGAAGCCGCCGAGCGTCTTCGAGTTCTCGAGCCAGCGACCGAGCCGCAGCGGCAGCGTGCCGCAGATCTCTTCCAGGCGGGGGTGCATGAACTCGGTCGTGTAGACAAGCTGGTCGCTCTTCGCGCCGACTTCGCTGCGCACGCGCTCGAAGCGGCTGCCGCGCGTTTTCAGGTCGGCGACGCGGATCACATCGTCGTAGCTCATGGCGACCGCGACGTAACGGGCCGCCGCCTGCGTCAGCGCCCAGTCGCGCGCGTCGCCGCCGGCCTTCGCGTCGAGCGCGCGCAAGCCTTCGAGCGTGCGCAGATAGTCCTCGGCGTAGGCGACGTCCTGGTAGTCGATCAGTCGGCGCAGGCCCGCGACGAGCAGCGGCTGCGCGGCCTGCGGGAACTGCTTCACCGTGTCGAGCAGCGCCTGCACGCGCGGATGCGCGGCGCGATCGGGCACGGCGGGCAGCGGGCGCGAGGTGTCGATGCGCGCGGGCGCAGCAGGGGCCTGGGCCGCGGCGTCGAAGCCGAGCGCGAAGGCCTTCAGGCTCGCCTCGACGCCGACGCCGCCGTGGCGGATCGTCGCTTCGAACGCGTCGCGGGCGAACGGTAGCGCGCCGCTGCCGGCGATCGCACCGAACAGGCTCGCCGAGATCACGCTGCCGGCGCGCTCGGCCATCTGCTGCAGGTCGAAGCACAGCATGCGCTTCGCCGCTTCGCGTCCTGCATCGAGGACCTTGTTGGGATCGGCGATGCCGTTGCCCGGCGCCGCCTTCTCGGCGACCGCGTAGCTGCGATGCGTCGAGGCGATCAGCGTCGTGCGATCCGGGGAGACGAGGCCGCGCTGCATCGCGCGTCCGGCTTCCATCAGCTCGGCCGCGACGACGAGGTCGACGTCGCCAGGCGTGGGCATCATCGCGAGCACCGGCGGCCGCCCGGCGGCGTGCGCGGCTGCCTCGGGCAGCAGTTCGACGTAGTAGATCGTCGCCCCGGTGCGCTGCGCCACCCCCGGCACGGAGGTCGTCTGCGCCCACCAGCCGCCCGCTTCGGCCATCTCGACGATCCAGTCGGCGAGCACGCCGCCGCCCTGGCCGCCCATCGCGAGAATTGCGATCTTGATCGGCGTGCCGGAATGAAGGGTCACTTGGCTCATCGGAATCCTCACAGCGCGTGGCGTGCGAGCCGCGCCGCGCGGCGCCGCTGCAGCCAGCCGATGACCGCGCCGCGCACGCGCGCCTTGATGCGGTCGGCCGTCGTCGGGTTATGGATGATGTCGGCGCGATAGAAGGACGGGCACAGCACCGCGGCCTCGGCGACTTCGCCGCAGTTGCCGCAGCCGACACAGCTGTTGTCGACGTGAGCCACCGGGTCCTCCTTCAAGGGGTCGCCGCTGTCCTTTACCGACAGCGACGGGCAGCCCGACAGGCGAATGCAGGCGTGGTCGCCGCTGCACACGTCCGGATCGACGCCGAAGCGCTCCTTGACGACCCGCTCGCCGGCCTTCACCGCCTTGTTGAACAGCGGCTTCACGCGCCGCTGCTTGTTCAGCATGCATTCGGACTGGGCGATGATGACCTTGGGGCCGTCGGTGCTCGTCGTCAGCGCCTCTTCGAGCGTGTCGCGCAGGCGGGCGACGTCGTAGGTGCGGTCGATGGTGCGCACCCACTTGACGCCGGCGCCGCGGATCGCGGCCTCGATCGGATGCTTGGTCGCGCGGTTCGGGTTGTCCGCGCGCGACGACGGGATGTCCTGCCCGCCGGTCGCCGACGAGTAGAAGTTGTCGACGATGACGATGACGCCGTCGTTCTTGTTGAACACCGCGTTGGCGATGCCGGAGGTCAGGCCGTTGTGCCAGAAGCCGCCGTCGCCCATCACCGAGATCGAACGCTTGCCCGACTTCACGTTGAACGCCGAGCTCGACGCCGCGCCGAGCCCGTAGCCCATCGTCGTCGCACCGAGGTTGAACGGCGGCAGGATGGAAAACAGGTGGCAGCCGATGTCGCACGAGATGTGATGCTCGCCGAGATCGGCCTGTGCGAGCTTCATCGCCGCGAAGATCGGCCGCTCGGGGCAGCCGGTGCAGAAGCCCGCGGGCCGTGGCGGCACGACCGCGGCGAGATCGCGGATTCTCGGATGGAAGGTGACCGGCACCGCGGCGGGGGCCTGCGCCGGCACCGCCGCGGCCGGCGCGTGGGGTGTCAGGAAGGCTTCGATGCCGTCGCGCATGACCTGCGTCGTGTATTCGCCGGCCATCGGCAGCACGTCCTTGCCGCACAGCGCCGTCGTCACGCCCGCCCGGCGCAGGATGGTGTTGAGGTTCTGCTCGATGTAGTCGGGCTGCCCTTCTTCGAGCAGCAGCACTGCGCGCTTGTCCTTGCAGAAGGCGAGCACCTCGTCGTCGATGACGGGGTAGGTCACGTTCATCACGTACAGCGGGATGCGGCTGTTGCCGAACGCATCGGCGAGGCCGAGCAGCTGCAGCGCGCGGATCACGCCGTTGTAGAGGCCGCCCTGCAGGATCAGGCCGAGGTCGGCGTGGGCGTCGTCGCCGTCGAAGAACTCGTTGAGTTTCCGCTCGCGGATGAACTGCACGGCGGCGGGCCAGCGGTCGCGGACCTTCTCGTGCTCGTGCGCGAAGGAGGCGGGCGGCAGCACGATGCGGCCGGTGTCGCGGCGCGGGTTTTCGAGGGCGTCGGCGAGACTGAACGCGGGCCGGCGGTTCTCGCGCGTGATGAAGCGGCCATGCACGTGGCACGAGCGGATGCGCATCTCCAGCATCACCGGCGTGTTGCTCGCCTCCGACAGTTCGAAGCCGTCCTCGACCGCCTTGACGATGGATTCGAGATTCGGGCGCGGATCGAGCAGCCACATCTGCGACTTCATCGCGAACGCGTGCGAGCGCTCCTGCATGATCGACGAGCCTTCGCCGTAATCCTCGCCGATGATCACCAGCGCGCCGCCGGTGACGCCGCCCGACGCGAGGTTGGCGAGCGCGTCGGACGCGACGTTGGTGCCGACCGTGGACTTCCACGTGACCGCGCCGCGGATCGGGTACATCACCGACGCGGCAAGCGTCGCCGCCGCGGTGGCCTCGGAGGCGCTCGCCTCGAAATGCACGCCGAGCTCGTCGAGGATCTCCTTCGCGTCGGCGAGTACGTCCATCAGGTGCGAGATCGGCGAGCCCTGGTAGCCGGCGACGTAGCCGACGCCGGACTGCAGCAGGGCCTTGGTGACGGCCAGGATGCCTTCGCCGCGGAACTCGCTGCCGGCCGGCAGCCGAAGCTGCTCGACTTCCTTCGCGAACGAGCGCTCAGCCATGACACGGCTGTCCAGCGCTGGGGATGCGGGCGTCGCCGCACGGCCGTACTGAACGGCGCACGAGCGACGGCCTGACTGTTGGGGTCGGGGCCATCTTGTCTCCTCCGGTTTTCACCCGGTCCGGCGTCGCGTTGCCTTGATGCCGTCCGAAGCTTTGTTGTGGAATTTACTTTAGGTATGAAGCTTTCCGTTGTCAATGAAAATATGAAAATTCATGGAAAACGGAAATTTCCGTGACAGGGCAGGGATTTGCGCGATGCAGCAAACGCGGCGTTGGCGCGGAAAGGGTGCAGGAATGCACCGCACATGTGCAGGATCCACGGCGAGCTGACGCATAATCGACCCGAACATCGGCGGCGCATTCGTGTCTGCCGCGCCGGGCCGAGCCGGGAAGGATCCGGCGGTGAAGGGAGCAGCGATGACTGACGGGACAACAACGGAAAACCAAATTTCGACGCACGCCTCGTCACCCTTCGTCGACGGCTATCTCGCCTACCTGCTCGCGCAGGCCAGCAGCCGCATCTCGCGCGAGTTCCATCGCGAGGTCGAGGCGTCGGGCCTCTCGGTGACGGAGTGGCGCGTGATCGCGAGCCTGGCGGGCAGCGACGGTGAGAGCATCGGCACGCTCGCGCAGCTCGCGCTGACCAAACAGCCGACGCTGAGCAAGGTGGTGCAGCGGATGGAGGCCGAGGGACTCGTGGAGCGCAACGGCGCGCGCCGCGATCGCCGTCAGACGCTCGTGCGCCTTACGCGCAAGGGGCGGGAACTCGCCGATTCGCTATGCGCGCGCGCCTTGCGCCACCAGCAGGCGGTGCTCGAACCGTTCGGTCACGACAACGCGGCGCTGCTGATCGGCATGCTGAAAGACCTGATCGCGCTGCACCCGCCGGCGCCGCCGCTTGGCGACGGCGGGTAGCGGCGGCGGGCCCGAGCACGTTGTTCCTCCCCTTGAAGGGGAGGGAGCAAGCGTGCAGCACTCGACCGGCAATCACGTAATTGCCGGCCGATTCATCAATGCACGTTGCCGAACAGCTCGCGAAGCTTCGCGACGTACTGCGGGCTCGCCTGTTCGATGCCCTTCCAGCCCGAGTCGTAGGCGCGGGCGCGGAACTGTCGCACCTCGGCCTCGGGGATCGCGATGGTCTCGATCTTCGCGCCGGCCTGGCGCGCCTTCTCGGCCTCGGCTGCCTTCAGGTCCTTGACGTTCTCCGCTTCGACCCACGCGATCTGCTTCTCGAGGAACGCGCGCTGCGCCTCGTCGAGCTTCTTCCAGGTGTTCTGGTTCATGTAGAGGCCGACCTCGACGTTGTAGAAGCCCGGTTCGACGCGGTATTTCGTCTTCTCCTGCCAGCCGAGGTCGAAGATGCCCACCGACGGCCAGCCGTAGCCCTCGACGACGCCGCGCTCGAGCGCGGTGAACACCTCGCCCGGCGGCACCTGCAAGGGAGTGGCGCCGAGCGCCTGGAAGAATGCGCGATAGACCGGCACGCTCCTGAGTTTCATGCCCGAGAAATTGCCCGCGTCGACCTTCTTGTTCGTGTAGATGTGGTACTGCAGCCCGTCGGAGACGCGCGCGAGCCACACCATGTTGGCCTTGTCGCGGTGGATGCGGTCGAGCAGCGCGTAGCCGCCGTTGGCGCGAAGCTCCGCCATCGGCTTCTCGGCGAGCGAGCCGGCGAGCGCCTCGGGAACGAGGTTGGCATGGAAGACGCCGGTGGTGTTCGCCAGATCGACGACACCCGTGCGCACTGCATTGCCGACTTCGAGCGGCGGGATCGCCTCGGGGCCGCCGACGACCTGGATCTTCATGATGCCCTTGCCTTCGGCATTGACCTTGTCGACGAAGGTCCGGAAGCGCTGGTTGAAGAAGGTGTCGTGGCCGAACGCGCTGACGGCCTTGAGCGTGATTTCGGCGGCGCTCGCGCCGCTGGAGAGCAGCGCGATCAGTGCGGCAAAGGCGAGCTTGCGGACAGGGGTCTTCATCTCCTCGTTCTCCTTGTGTGGGTAATGCGGGTAGTGCATGAGGGAAGGCGGACTACTGCATCAGCCGTGGCAGCCCGACGGCCAGCCAGGGCAGTGCGACGATGAGGGCGAGCACGCCGATCTCGATCAGCACGAAAGGCGCCGCGGCGGCGTAGATCTGGCGCAACTGGATCGGCGGTGGCGCGACCGACTGCATCACCATCAGCAGCAGGCCGAAGGGGGGTGTCAGCAGGCCGAGCTCCATCGCGACCAGCATCAGCACGCCCAGCCATACCGGGTCGATGCCGGCGGCGTTGGCGAGTGGCATGAAGAACGGCAGCGTGATCATCATCATGCTGATCTGGTCGATGACGCAGCCGAGCACCAGCAGGATCGCCAGCATGCCGAGGACGAGCATCAAGGGCGAGAGTTCGAGAGAGCGGATGAGGCCCAGCGCGCCGCTCGTCGCACCCGAGAAGCTCAGGATCTGCGCGAAGGTCGTCGAGGCGACGAGCACGAACAGGATCACGACCGACACGCGCGCGGTCTCGATGAGCGACTTCCTGAGGGCGGCGAAGGTGAGTGCGCGGTAGCAGACGGTCGCGAGTACCGAGGCGACGGCGCCGATCGCGGCCGACTCGGTCGGCGACGCCCAGCCGGCTAGCATGCTGCCGACAACCGCGGCGAAGATCGAGAACAGCGGCACGACGTCGCGCACGAAGGGCTTCCAGCGCGTCCAGGCGTCGGGCGCGCGCGGCGCCTCGTCGAGCGGCGCGAGGCCCGGATCGATGCGGCAGCGGATCATCACGTAGGCGAGGAAGCAGACCGCCATCACGAGGCCGGGCAGGATGCCGCCGACCAGCAACTGGGCAATCGAGATGCCCGCGAGACTGCCGAGCATGACCGCGAGCGCGGACGGCGGGATCAGCATCGCGATGCCGCCGACCGCCATGATCGGCCCCATCGCGAGCGTCGGGTGATAGCCGCGCTTCAACATCTCGGGCAGCATCACGCCGCCCATCATCGCGGTGTTCGCGATCGTCGAGCCCGACAGCGCGGCGAAGGTCGTGCCGCCCAGCACCGACACCACCGACAACCTCCCCGGCAGCCGCGCGATCAGCCGCTCGATCGCCTCGATCGCGCGGAACGCGAGCCCGGTGTGGAACAGCACCTCGCCCATCAGCACGAACAGCGGGATCGGCGTGAGCGAAAAGCTCGTCACCGCGCCGACCGAATTCCTCACGAGCTGCGCGAGTCCGGCTTCGCCGCCGAGGAACACCCAGGCCCCGACGAGGTTCACGCCGAGGAAGGTGAACGCGACCGGTAGTCCGACCCCCATCAGCCCGAACATCAGGCCGAGCATCAATGCAAGCGCCCAGTACCATTCCATCTCAGTGCGCCTCCCGCGTCAGCAGATTGATGAAGCGGCGCGCGAACTCGACCGCGAGCAGCGCGCACGAGAACACCATCGGCAGGTTCAGCCACCATTCCGGGAACACCAGCACCTTGAACACGAGGCTGCCCTGGGCGGCCGTGTCATGTGCCACCGCAATGGTCTGCCACGCGAGGACCGCGCAGATCACGCAGCAGGCGAGGTCGGTCGCGAGCTCGAGACGGCGTCGCATCGGTGCCGACAGCGCGCGCAGCACGACGTCGACGCGGATATGGTCGTTCAGGTACAGCAGCCATGGCGCCGCGACAAAGGTCGCGACCATCAGGATGTATTCGGTCGCCTCGACGGCCCATGCGATCGACCCGAGGCCGACGTTGCGCATCACGACGTCGGCGCACACGAGCAGCGCCATGCCGCCGAAGAGCAGCGCCGCGAGCGTGCCGCAGGCGTTCATCAACTGGTGGTAGAACCGTCCGGGACGGGATCGGATCGTGACCCCGGTTCCGATTGCCGCTTGCTGTATGGCCATGCCGAACTCCCGCGAGTAGAGTGGAGCGAAGATATATCAGGCTTAAAATATTCAGTCACGAAGTTTTATTTCTGCGGTGCAGCAGCCGTCACCGCAGGGCGTCGGGGAATAGTGCGTGTTCGCGACGCACCGCACCTCCCCCACATGGGGGGGTCAAAGCGTCGGCCGATGTGGGGTAATACACCCAACGCGGAGCAGTTCGCAGCCCCGACGATCCGAAGCCTTCGGGTGCGCACTGGGCCGGCGTTTGACTAAGTACTTTAAGTATGAAATATTCGCGACTAAAATAGAGCGACACGACGCCCGGGGGTGTAGCCGGGCGTCCAGATGGAGGAGACCTGAGATGCGTATCGTCTGTATCGGTGGCGGGCCCGCGGGGCTGTATTTCGCGATCCTGATGAAGAAGCTGAACCCGGCGCACGAGATCCGCGTGATCGAGCGGAACCGCCCCTATGACACCTTCGGCTGGGGCGTGGTGTTCTCGGACGCGACGATGGACAACATGCGCGAGTGGGACCCCGAGACGGCCGACGCGATCCAGGTGGCGTTCAACCACTGGGACGACATCGAGCTCCATTTCAAGGGGCGCACGATCCGCAGCGGCGGCCACGGCTTCGTCGGCATTGGCCGCAAGATGATGCTCAACATCCTGCAGGCGCGCTGCGAGGAACTGGGCGTCGAGCTGGTGTTCGATCGCGAGGTCGAGTCGGACGCCGAGTTTCCCGACGCCGATCTCGTCATCGCGTCCGACGGCATCAACTCGCGCATCCGCAACAAATACGCGGAGGTGTTCAAGCCCGACATCGTCACGCGGCCCAACCGCTACATCTGGCTCGGCACGACCAAACTCTTCGACGCCTTCACGTTCTTCTTCGAGAAGACCGAGCATGGCTGGTTCCAGGCCCACATCTACAAGTTCGACGACAAGACGACGACCTTCATCGTCGAATGCCCCGAGCACGTGTGGAAGGCGCACGGCCTCGACACCGCCGACCAGGAGCAGTCGATCGCCTTCTGCGAACAGCTTTTCGGCAAGCACCTCGACGGCCACCGCCTGATGACCAACTCGCGCCACCTGCGCGGCTCGGCGTGGCTCAACTTCCAGCGCGTGAAATGCGAGCAGTGGCACCACTACAACGGCAAGAGCCACGTCGTGCTGATGGGCGACGCCGTGCATACCGCGCATTTCGCGATCGGATCGGGCACCAAGCTCGCGCTGGAGGACGCGATCGAGCTCACGCGGCTCTTCCGCGACGAGGGCGATACGCGCGAACACATCCCCGCGGTGCTGGAGCGCTATCAGGCGGCGCGCAACATCGACGTGCTGCGGCTGCAGAACGCCGCGTGGAATGCGATGGAATGGTTCGAGGTGTGCGGCGCGCGCTACTGCGATACCTTGGAGCCGGAGCAGTTCATGTACTCGATGCTGACGCGCTCGCAGCGCATCTCGCACGAGAACCTGCGCCTGCGCGACGCCGGCTGGCTCGAAGGCTACGAGCGCTGGCTCGCGCGCAAGGCCGGCATGACGGTGCGCGACGACGAGACCCCGCCGCCGCCGATGTTCACCCCGTTCAAGCTGCGGGGCCTGACGCTCGCGAACCGCATTGTGATGTCGCCGATGGCGATGTACTCGGCCGAGGACGGCGCGCCGACCGACTTCCACCTCGTGCATTTCGGCTCGCGCGCCTTGGGCGGCGCGGGGCTCCTGTATACCGAGATGACCTGCGTGTCGCCCGATGCGCGCATCACGCCGGGATGCGCGGGCATGTACAAGCCTGAGCACGTGAATGCGTGGAAGCGCATCGTCGATTTCGTGCATGGCAATTCGGATGCGAAGATCGGCATGCAGCTCGGCCACGCCGGCCGCAAGGGCGCGACGAAGCTCGCGTGGGAAGGCATCGACGAGCCGCTCGACGTGGGCGCCTGGGAGCTGATCTCCGCCTCGCCGCTGCCCTACCTGCCGCACTCGCAGGTGCCGCGTGCGATGACGCGCGACGACATGGAGCGCGTGCGCAACGACTTCGTTCGCGCCACGCGGATGGCGGCCGAGGCGGGCTTCGACATCCTGGAGCTGCACTGCGCGCACGGCTACCTGCTGTCGAGCTTCCTGTCGCCGCTGACCAACCGCCGCACCGACGAGTTCGGCGGCGATCTGGAGAACCGCGCGCGCTTCCCGCTTGAAGTGTTCAAGGCGATGCGTGCGATGTGGCCGACGAACCGCCCGATGTCGGTGCGCCTGTCGTGCCACGACTGGTTCCCGGGGGGTAATACTGCCGACGACGCCGTCGCGATCGCGCGCCTCTTCAAGGAGGCCGGCGCCGACATCATCGACTGCTCGTCGGGCCAGGTGTGGAAGGGCGACCAGCCGGTGTACGGCCGCATGTACCAGACGCCGTTCGCCGACCGCATCCGCAACGAGGTCGGCATCCCGACGCTCGCGGTGGGTGCGATCTCCGAGGCCGACCACGCCAACAGCATCATCGCCGCGGGCCGCGCGGACCTGTGCGCCATCGCGCGGCCGCACTTGGCGGACCCGGCGTGGACGCTGCACGAAGCGGCGAAGATCGGGTTCGGCGACGTCGCGTGGCCGAAGCAGTACCGCTCGGCGCGCGGCCAGTACGAGACCAACCTGCAGCGCGCCGCGGCCGCGGTCGCGGGCGGTAAATGATCAGGGGACTACCACGATGACAACCACCCCCGATCCCAATAGAGAAAAGACCGCCGCGCCGCTCGCCGGCCGGCATGCGCTGGTGACCGGTGCCGGCAGCGGTATCGGCCGCGCCTGCGCGCTCGAACTCGCGCGGCTCGGCGCAACCTTGACGCTCGTCGGCCGGCGCAGTGCAGCGCTCGAGGCGACTTGCGCGGAACTCGAAGGCAACGGTCATGGCCTTGCGGCTGCCGACATCACCGACTTCACCGCTGTGCGCGCCGCCTTCGACGCAGCTGCGGCAGCGCGCGGCCCGATCGCGATCCTCGTGAATAACGCGGGCGCGGCGAAAAGCGCGCCCTTCGGCCGCACCGATCCCGAGCTGTGGAGCGAGATGCTCGCCGTGAATCTCACCGGCACCTACCACTGCACGCATGCTGTGCTGGCCGGCATGCAGGCCGCGGGCTGGGGGCGCATCGTCAACGTCGCGAGCACCGCGGGGCTCGTCGGCTACGCCTACGTCGCGGCGTATTGCGCCGCCAAGCACGGCGTCGTCGGCCTCACGCGCGCGCTGGCGCTGGAGGTCGCGAAGCAGGGGATCACCGTCAACGCGGTGTGCCCCGGTTACACCGACACCCCGCTGATCGAAGGCGCCGTCGACAACATCGTCGCCAAGACCGGCCGCAGCACCGACGACGCGAAGGCTGCGCTCGCAGCGCGCAACCCGCAGGGCCGGTTGGTGCAGCCCGAGGACGTCGCGGCGACCGTCGGTTGGCTGTGCCTGCCGTCGAGCGACGCGATCCACGGTCAGTCGATCGCGGTCGCCGGCGGCGAAGTAATGTGCGGCTGACAAGCCGTTCCACCCATATAAGAACTATTCCGCGCGCGGATTTCGCGCGGGTCACCAAAGGAGAATGAGATGGCCGAACTGTCGATGCAGGACCACAAGCACCCCTTCAAGGACTATGCGGCACGCCATTTCCGCTGGGAGTGCTCCGACGACGGACGCGTCGCGACGATCACGCTGAACCGCCCGGAGAAGAAGAACCCGCTCACCTTCGACTCGTACGCCGAGCTGCGCGACCTGTTCCGCGGACTCGCGTATGCGAGCGACGTGCGCACGGTGGTCATCCAGGGGGCCGGCGGCAACTTCTGCTCCGGCGGCGACGTGTTCGAGATCATCGAGCCGCTGACGAAGATGACAATGCCCGAACTGCTCGCCTTCACGCGCATGACCGGCGACCTCGTCAAGGCGATGCGCCGCGCGCCGCAGCCGATCATCGCGGCGATCGACGGCATCTGCGCCGGCGCCGGCGCGATGGTCGCGCTCGCGGCCGATTTCCGCCTCGGCACGGCGGAAGCAAAGACCGCTTATCTCTTCACGCGCGTCGGGCTCGCCGGTGCCGACATGGGCGCCTGCGGGCTGCTGCCGCGCGTCGTCGGGCAGGGCAAGGCGACCGACTTGCTGATGACCGGCCGTGCGATGGGGGCCGACGAGGCGCTTGCCTGCGGCTTCTTCAGCGCCGTGCATGCGCCCGCCGAACTGCTCGGCAAGGCCCAGGCCCTTGCGAAAACCCTTGCCGACGGCCCGTGGTTCGCGCACACGATGACGAAGACCATGCTGAACCAGGAATGGGCGATGGGCATCGAGGAGATGATCGAGTCCGAGGCCCAGGCCCAGGCGATCTGCATGGTGACCGGCGACTTCGGGCGCGCGTTCCAGGCCTTCGCTGCGAAGGAAAAGCCGAAGTTCGAAGGCTGCTGAGATCATGGACCGCAGCTTCCTCGACCTGCCGTTCTTCGGCCCCGAGCACCGCGCGCTGTCGGACGCGATCTTCGACTGGGCGGCCGCGATGCCCCCCATCGATCATCACGACACCGACGCCGCGTGCCGACGCCTCGTCGCCGCGCTCGGCCGCGCCGGTTTCCTGCGCTACTGCGTGCCGGCCGCGTTCGGCGGCGCGCTGCCGGAGCTCGATTCGCGGGCGCTGTGCATTGCGCGGGAGACGCTCGCGTACCACGACGGGCTTGCCGACTTCGCGTTCGCGATGCAGGGGCTGGGCTCCGGCGCGATCACGCTCGCGGGTTCGCCTGAACTCCAGCACCGCGTTTTGCCGAAGGTCGCATCCGGCGAGTGGATCGCCGCCTTCGCGCTGACCGAGCCGGAGGCTGGTTCCGACGTCGCCGCGATCGCGACGACCGCGCGGGCCGACGGCGACCACTACGTGCTAGACGGCGAGAAGACGTGGATCTCGAACGGCGGCATCGCCGACGTGTATTGCGTGTTCGCGCGCACCGACGATGCGCCGGGCACGCGCGGGCTGTCGGCCTTCGTCGTGACGCCGGACATGCCCGGCTTCGAGGTCGCGGAGCGGCTCGACGTCATCGCGCCGCACCCGCTCGCGCGGCTGCGCTTCAAGGGCCTGCGCGTGCCGGCCGGGAACCGCCTCGGCGCCTCGGGCGAAGGCTTCAAGATCGCGATGCGCACGCTCGACATCTTCCGCGCCTCCGTCGCCGCGGCCGCACTCGGCTTCGCGCGCCGCGCGCTCGACGAGGCGCTCGCGCACGCGAAGGGTCGCGCGATGTTCGGCCACACGCTCGCCGACTTCCAGCTCACGCAGGCGAAGCTCGGCGAGATGGCGACCGACATCGATGCGGCGGCGCTGCTGACGGCGCGTGCCGCGTGGCAGCGGGACGTTGCGAAGCGCCCGACGACGCGCGAGGCGGCGATGGCGAAGATGACGGCGACCGAGAACGCGCAGCGCGTCATCGATGCCGCGGTGCAGATGCACGGCGGGCAGGGCGTGAGGGTCGGCGTCAAGGTCGAGTCGCTGTACCGCGAGATCCGCGCGCTGCGCATCTACGAGGGCGCGACCGAGGTGCAGAAGCTCATCGTCGCGCGCGAACTCATGAAAGAGCCGGCGCCGACTACGGCACGAAAGGCATCCCCCGAAGGAGACAAGCATGGTTCATAAGGTGATTCAGCCCGAGGGCTGGGCCGCGCCCAAAGGCTACTCGAACGGCATCGAGGCGCGCGGCCGCCAGATCTTCGTCGGCGGCCAGATCGGCTGGGACGCGCAATGCCGCTTCCCGAGCGACGACCTCGTGCAGCAGGTCTTCCTCGCGCTGAAGAACGCCATCGACGTCGTGCGCAGTGCCGGCGGCGGACCCGAGCACGTCACGCGCATGACCTGGTACCTCGTCGACAAGAAGGAGTACGTCGCCCGCTTGAAGGAGATCGGCCAGGCCTACCGCGAGGTGATGGGGCGCAACTTCCCGGCGATGACGGCGGTGCAGGTTGCCGATCTCGTCGAGGACGCCGCGAAGGTCGAGATCGAGGTCACTGCGGTGATCCCGGACTGACCCGTGTGCAGGGCGATTTTGCTTGAGCTCGAATTAATTCATGAGTAAAGTATTTTTGCCGATCCGGCCCCTTCCCGTTGTTTCCCCGACTCCGAGCCCGCATGTCCACGCCCGCCACCGCCCGCCCTTCGACCGATGCACGCGACGCCGAGCACGAGGCGCTGCGCGTCTGGCTGCGGCTGCTGACCTGCACGAACCTCGTCGAGGCGCAGCTGCGCACGCGGCTGCGGACGAACTTCGATTCGACGCTGCCGCGCTTCGACCTGATGGCGCAGCTCGACCGTCATCCGGAAGGGCTGAAGATGAGCGAGCTTTCGCGCCTGCTGATGGTGACCGGCGGCAACGTGACCGGGCTGACCGACAAGCTGGCCGAGGAAGGCCTCGTGGAGCGGCACGACGATCCGCGCGATCGGCGCTCCTTCACGGTGATGCTGACGCCCGAGGGGCAACGCCAGTTCGACCGGATGGCGCGCGAGCACGAGCAATGGGTCGTCGGCCTGCTGGCGGGGCTCGACCATGCCGAGAAGCGGCAGATGCTGAAGCTGCTCGATCGTCTGAAGGCGCATCTCTCGACGATGTCCGACTGAGGGCTGGCGCGCCGGCGGCGGCCCCGCCGCGACAGCGCAAGCGAAGCGGCGCAGCGCACCGCTTGCGACGGCCCTGCTGCGCCGACGCCGATCCGGCGTCCGCGTTTCTCCCCCTCATGGGGGGGCGCAGCGTGGCCGGAATCCGCCACCATCCTGAATTCACCTCATCAGGGGAGATGCCATCGTGACCAGTCACGTCGATACCTTCGCCCGCGACCGCCTGCCGCCGCCCGAGCAGCAGCCGGAATTCCTCTTCGAGCTGCCGTCGCTGCAGTTTCCTCCCCTGATGAACTGTGCCGTCGAGCTGCTCGACCGCCGCGTGGTCGGCGGCGAGGGCGAGCGCGTCTGCCTGCGCGCCCCCGGCGGCCTGTGCTGGACCTACCGCGACCTGCTCGGGCACGCGAACCGCATCGCCAACGTGCTCGTGCATGAGCTCGGCGTTGTGCCGGGCAATCGCGTCCTGTTGCGCGGGCCGAACAGCCCCATGTTGGCCGCATGCTGGTTCGCGATCATGAAGGCCGGCGCGATCGCGGTCGCGACGATGCCGCTGCTGCGCGCGAAGGAGCTCGGCCAGATCC
Organism: Aromatoleum evansii; assembly: GCF_045689615.1. NCBI lineage: Bacteria > Pseudomonadati > Pseudomonadota > Betaproteobacteria > Rhodocyclales > Rhodocyclaceae > Aromatoleum > Aromatoleum evansii. The sequence goes on along the minus strand of NZ_CP141259.1, from coordinate 3,221,325 downwards.
TCGACAAGGGCCGCATCACGCATGCGCTGTGCGCGCACGCCCTGCGCGGCGAGCTCGACGAGGCGGTGGCGACGCGTCCGTCGGTCGCGCACGTGGTCTCCTTCGGCGACCCGTCCGGCGCGGGCCTCGAAGCGGCGATGGCGCGTCAGCCCGACGAGTTCGACAACGTCGCGACCGCCTCCGACGACACCTGCATCCTCGCGTTCACGTCGGGCACCACGGGACAGCCGAAGGCGACGATGCATTTCCACCGCGACGTCATCGCGGCTTGCCGCTGCTGGCCGCCGCACGTTTTGCGGCCGCAGCCGGACGACGTCTTCATCGGCAGCCCGCCGCTCGCGTTCACCTTCGGGCTGGGCGGCATGCTGCTGTTCCCGATGAGCGTGGGCGCATCGACGGTGCTGCTCGAACAGGCTTCCCCGCCACAGCTCCTCGACGCGATCGGCGAGTTCGGCGCGACGATCCTCTTCACCGCGCCGACCTCGTATCGCGCGATGGCCGAGGGCGCCCGCGAACGCCGGCTCGGTGCACCCCTGGGCGGACCGCTGGTGAAGTGCGTGTCGGCGGGCGAAGTGCTGCCCGCGGCGACACGGGCGCTGTGGAAGGACGCGACGGGCATCGAGATCATCGACGGCATCGGCGCGACCGAGATGTTCCACATCTTCATCTCCGCCGACGAGGAACACGCCCGCCCCGGCGCGACCGGCACCGTCGTGCCGGGTTACCGCGCCCGCATCGTCGACGACGAAGGGCGCGAAGTGCCCGCCGGCACCGTCGGCCGGCTCGCCGTGAAAGGGCCGACCGGCTGCCGCTACCTCGACGACTCGCGCCAGCGCAACTACGTCGGCGACGGCTGGAACTACACCGGCGACGCGTACTACATGGATGCGGATGGTTATTTCCACTACCAGTCGCGGCTCGATGACATGATCGTGTCGGCCGGCTACAACATCGGCGCGCCGGAAGTGGAGGATGCGCTGATGCAGCATCCGGCGGTCGCGGAATGCGCGGTCATCGGCGTGCCGGACGAGGAGCGCGGGCAGATCGTCAAGGCCTTCGTCGTGCCGCGCCCCGGCTACGGGGCAGGGGAGCTGCTCGTCCGCGAGCTGCAGGACTTCGTCAAGCGCACGATCGCGCCGTACAAATATCCGCGCGCGATCGAGTTCCGCGATTCGCTGCCGCGCACCGAGACCGGAAAACTGCAGCGTTTCCGGCTGCGCGAGGGGAAACCCTGATACCGGCAATCGCCGGATGAGAAAATCATAGCTGTCCGCAATCGAAGTTTGATGCGAACACATTAAAAGACTGGAGGAGACGAGAATGACCAGGAAGAAGGGAGCCAAAGTGGTCCGCAGCATTGCCGCCGTAGCGCTCGGCACGCTGACGCTCGGTGCGGCGCAGGCGGCCGAGAAGGTCAAGGTCGGGCTGATGCTGCCCTACACGGGAACCTATGCCGCGCTCGGCACCGCGATCACCAACGGCTTCAAGCAGTACGTCGCGGAGCAGGGCGGCACGCTGGGCGGGCGCGAGGTCGAGTATTTCGTCGTCGATGACGAATCCGATCCGGCCAAGGCGACCGAGAACGCCTCCAAGCTCGTCAAGCGCGACAACGTCGACGTGCTGGTCGGCACCGTGCACTCGGGCGTGGCGTTGGCGATGGCCAAGGTCGCGCGCGACACCAAGACGCTCCTGATCGTCCCCAACGCCGGCGCCGACGAGCTCACCGGCCCGCTGTGTGCGCCGAACGTGTTCCGCACCTCGTTCACGAACTGGCAGCCCGCGTACGGCATGGGCAAGGTCGCGGCCGAGCGCGGACACAAGAACGTCGTCACGCTGACGTGGAAGTACGCGGCCGGCGAACAGGCCGTGGGCGGTTTCAAGGAGGCCTTCGAGAAGGCGGGCGGCAAGATCGCGAAGGAACTCTACCTGCCTTTCCCGAACGTCGAATTCCAGGCCTACCTGACCGAGATCGCGAACCTGAAGCCCGATGCCGTGTTCGTGTTCTTCGCCGGCGGCGGGGCCGCCAAGTTCGTGAGGGACTACGATGCGGCGGGCCTGAAGAAGACGATCCCGCTGTACGCGTCGGGATTCCTCACCGACGGCACGCTCGATGCGATGGGAGGCGCGGGCGAAGGGCTGCTGACGACGCTGCATTACGCCGACGGCCTGACCAACGCGAAGGACACGGCCTTCCGCACCAAGTACGCGACGAGCTACAAGATGCAGCCCGATGTGTATGCGGTGCAGGGCTACGACGCCGCCCAGCTCCTGCGTGTGGGCCTGGATGCGGTGAAGGGCGGCAAGCTAGAGCAGCCGGCGATGATCAAGGCGATGGAAGCGGCGAAGATCGACAGCCCGCGCGGCGCGTTCACGCTGTCGAAGGCGCACAACCCGGTGCAGGACATCTACCTGCGCAAGGCCGAAGGCCGCGACAACAAGCTCGTCGGCGTCGCAGAGAAGGCGCTGGCGGATCCGGCGCGCGGCTGCCGCATGTAAGGCACCCGACCTTTCGGGACGAGCAAGGGGGGCGCGAGCCCCCTTCTTGTTTTCCAAGCGTGCAAACGACCCGTAGGGCGGATGAGCCGAAGGCGTTATCCGCCGCATGGCGGTGCACGACGGGCGGCATTCGGCGGAAGACGCAGCGCTTTTCCGCCCTACGGGTTATGCGACGACCGATTCGCGGCTTACTTCGCCAGCGTCCAGTTGCCGTCCCTGACGGCGATCAGCACGCGTCCGCGCTCGTCGAAGCCGCTGTGGTCGGTCGTGCTCATGTTGTAGACGCCCTGGGTGCCGACGAGCTCACGGGTCTGCTCGAGGCTGTCGCGCAGCGCCGCACGGAACTCCCTGGTGCCGGGTTTGGCGACCTTCGCCGCAGCGGGGATCGCCTGCTGCAGCAGCAGGCCCGCGTCGAAGACGTTGGCGCCGAAGGTCGCGGGCTTGGTGCCATTGGCCTTCTCATAGGCGGCGATGTAGTCGGCGGCGATCTTCTTCGACGGATGGCTGTCGGCGATCTCGGGCAGCACCAGCATCAGGCTCGCGGCGAGGATCGTGCCTTCGACCTTCTTGCCGCCGAGCTTGAGGAAGTCGGGCAGGGCGGCGCCGTGGGTCTGGTAGATCTGGCCCTTGTAGCCCTGCTCGACGAGCGTGGTCTGCGGCAGCACCGCGGGGCCGCCGGCGGCGGCGACGAGCACGGCGTCGGGTTTGGCGCCGATGATCTTCAGGCTCTGGCCGGTGACCGACGCATCCTGGCGCTGGAAGCGCTCGTTGGCGACGATCTTCATGCCATTCTTCTCGGCGAGCGCCGAGAACACCTTGTACCAGTTCTCGCCGTAGGGGTCGCCGACGCCGATGAAGCCGAGCGTCTTCACCCCGGACTTCACCATGTGGCCGACCAGCGCCGTAGCGATGATGTCGTCGTTCTGCGTGGTCTTGAACACCCACTTCTTCTTGTCGTCCATCGGCGTCACGACGGCCGCGGTGCCGACCGGCGCGAGGAGCGGCACGCCGGCGTCGGCGACGAACTGGATCACGCCCATCGCGTTGGGCGAGCCCGAGGGGCCGATGATCGCGTCGACGTTCTGCTCCGAGATCAGCTTCTTCACCGCGGTGACCGAAGCGGTCGGATCGCTCGCGTCATCGAGCGGGATGTACTCGACGCTGAGATCGCCGATCTTCGCCGGCAGCAGCGCCACCGTGTTCTTCTGCGGAATGCCGACCAGCGCGGTCGGGCCGGTCGCCGACGACACCACGCCGATCTTCACCTGCGCGTGTGCGGACAGCGATGCCGCCAGGACGAGTCCGGACAGCGCCAATCGAATGCCAAGCATCTTCATGTTCTGATGTCTCCTACGGTGTGCACCACAAGGACCTCTGGTCGCGCGTGCGGATCGGGTCCGCGCGCTCCTCTCGCCGTCGATGGTTTCCGGGGTTCGTGAATCGAAAGCGGCGCCCCTCCCGGTGGGGCGCCGCGTGACGCTTGGGCGCCTCCTGTCAGCCCGCGACGATTCCGCGTGAGTGCAGCAGCGCGATCTCGTCCTCGCTGCATCCGGCCTCGCGCAGCACCGCGTCGGTGTGCTGGCCGTAACGTGGTGCAAAGGGCAGCTCGCCGCCATCGGCACCGGCGACGTCGACCGCCATCGGCTGCATATGCACGAGCTTGCCGCCCGGCATGCGTGTGGTCGTCAGCCGCCGGCGGATCGCCTCCATGTCGCGCACGGCGGGGATGTCGTGGATGGGTGCGTGCGGGATCGTCGCGTCGCGGAAGTCCGCGACGATCTCGGCGGTCGGATAACGCTGCGTGACCCCTGCGACGTCGCGGTGGATCGCGTCGCGCTCGCGGTGGCGACCTTCGTTCGTCGTGCGCGTGGCGCTGCCGATCGACGCGAACTTCGGGATCTCGCACAGGCGCTTCCACTGCACGTCGCTGCCGATCGCCATGTAGATGAATCCGTCGGCGGTCGGATAGACGTTCGTCGGGATGAACTTGCGGTGCTCGTTGCCACAGCGCGTGATCTCGGACGGCTGGCAGTCGAAATCGAGCAGCGGCAGCGTCGTGATCAGCCACGACGCCGCGGCCTGCAGCATCGACACGTCGATGCGCGTGCCCTTGCCGCTCTCGGCGCGTTCGACCAGCGCCATCATCACGTTCGCATAGACCTCGTCGCCCGCCTTGAGGTCGATGATCGGCACGCCGGCAAGGGTCGGCGGCCCGTCGGCGGCGCCGGTGAGCTCCATGTAGCCTGCCATCGCCTGAATCACCGGGTCGTAGCCGGGCGCGTCCGGGTAGTCGGGGCCCATCGCCGAGATGCCGGCCCAGATCAGATCCGGATTTGCTGCGGCGAGCGTGTCGTAGTCGATGCCGAGCTGCTTGTAGCGGCGCGGCACGGTGTTGCAGCAGAACACGTCGACGTCGAGCTCGACGAGGAGGCGCCTCAACAGCGCCTGGCCGTCGGGCTCCTTGAGGTTGAGCGCGATCGCCTCCTTGCCGACGTTGGGCGCGATGAAATAGGTGCGCCGGTCGTCGTCGGCGACCTTGCCGCCGATGTAGCGGTTGGGATCGCCGGGCAGGCCGTCGCCGGCCGGCGTCGATTCGATGCGTATCACCCGCCAACCGAGCTGGGCGAAGCGCAGCGTCGCGTAGGGCATCGACAGCGCCTGCTCCATCGAGAGTACGGTGCGCGGCTTCATTCGGGTTTCCACGCGGGCCAGTGGGGTTTCGGCGCCGCGCCGCGCAAGGCCCGGTACACCGCTTCCGGCGTGAAGGGCAGGGCGAAGATGCGCACGCCGGTCGCGTTGTAGATCGCGTTCGCGGCGGCCGCGGCGATGCAGATCGCCGGGGCTTCGCCGACGCCCTTGGCACCCTGCGGACCTTCGCCATCCATCGACTCGACGAAGGTGATGTCCATCTCCGGGATCTCCGGCGCGGTCACGAGTTTGTAGTCGCGGAAGTTCGGGTTGCGCGTGACGCCGTTCTCGACGATCAGGTTCTCGGTCAGCGCGTAGCCCTGGCCCATCACGACGCCGCCCTCGATCTGACCTTCGAGGCCGAGGCGGTTGAGCACGCGGCCGACGTCGTGGGTGCCGGTGACCTTCGTCATCTTCACGATGCCGGTGTCGGTATCGACCTCGACTTCGACGACCTGGGCGGCCCACGCGTAGGCGGCTGAGACGTCGCCCTTGAAGGCCTTGTCCTGATGCACGCTCGGCGGCTCGTAGTAGAAGGTCGTCATGACGAGCTCGGCCTTGTCGGAGAAGTGCAAATTCCGCATCAGGCGCGCCAGCTCGACGACCGGTTCGCCGGTCTCGCCGACGACGACGAAGCCGCCGCGCAGATCGAGCGCTGCTTCGTCGCAGCCGTGCTTCTTCGCCGCCGCCGCGAGGATCTTCGCCTTCGCCTTGCGCGCCGCGCCGATCGCCGAGTTGCCGGCGATGAAGGTCGTGCGGCTCGCATGCACGCCGACGTCCCAGGGCGTGATCGCGGTGTCGTTATTGACCACGGTGACCGCCGAGATCGGCAGCCCCAGCTCCTCGCAGACCAACTGCGACAGGACCGTTTCCGAGCCCTGGCCGATCTCGGACGCGCCGGTGATCAGCGTGACGTTCGCGAAATCGTCGAGCTTCAGGATCGTGCCGCAGCCGTCCGACGGATAGATCTTCGCGCCGCCGCCGACGTGCAGCATCGACGCGATGCCGATGCCGCGCTTCACCGGTCCGGGTGCGTCGCGGTTGGCGAGGTTGTCGGCGTGCTTCTTCCGGTAGTCGCTGCGCTCGGCCGCGGTGGTCAGGCATTCCTTGAAGCCGCAGCTCTTGAACGTCATGCCCTGACCGGTGACTTCGCCGGCGTCCTGCGCGTTCTTCATGCGGAAGTCGAGCGGGTCCATGCCGATCTTCTCGGCCAGCATGTCCATGTGCTGCTCGATGGCGAAGGTCGCCTGCAGGTTGCCGTAGCCGCGGAAGGAGCCGGCGTACGGGTTGTTCGTGTACACCACCGTCGTGTGGTAGTCGCAGGCCGGCACGCGGTACAGCGACGAGAAGGTCTGCATCATCACGAAGGGCGTCGTCGCGCCCCAGGACGTGTAGGCGCCGTTGTCGTGCAGCGTGTGCACCTGACGGAAGGTCAGCGTGCCGTCCTTCTTGCAGCCGGAGCGCAGCGTCAGCAGCACCGGCTGGCGCGTGGGCGAGGCGAGGAATTCCTCTTCGCGCGTGAACACCATCTTCACCGGGCGTTTGGCCGCGCGCGCGAGGAAGATGCAGATCACCTCGAAGGGGTAGATGTCGAGCTTGGAGCCGAAGCCGCCGCCGATCGGCGGCTGGATGATGCGTACGCGGCTCGGGTCGATGTTCAGGTATTCGGCGAACTCGCGCTTGTGCAGGAAGGGCACCTGCGTGTTGGAGTACATCAGCAGGTTGCCGGAGGCGTCGAACTCGGCGATGACGCCCGACACGCCCATGCAGCAGTGCGTCACGTAGTGCAGCTGGAAGCTGTCCTCGACGACGACGTCGGATTCGGCTTCGGCCTGGGCGATGTCGCCGTGCGTGTAGTCGAAGCGCATCGCGATGTTGTCCGCCTTGCCGGCGAACGCGATCGGCGTTTTCGGCGGCAAGGTCTTCGGCTTGCCGTCGGCGTCGAGCGGGGCGGGGTGGAGCAGCGGCGCGTCCGGCTTGATCGCGTCTTCCGGTCCGGCGACGATCGGCAGGTCCTCGTATTCGACGCGGATCAGTTTCAGCGCGGCTTCGGCGATCTCGTCGCTGTCGGCGGCGACCGCGGCGATCTCGTCGCGCAGGCTGCGCACGCGTTCGCCCTTCAGCGGCAGGTGGTCGCGCGCGACGCCGATCGGCTGCTGGTCGGGCACGTCCGCCGCGGTGAGGACGACATGGACGCCCGGTAGCGCCTTTGCCGCCGAAGTGTCGATGCTCCTGATCTTGGCGTGCACGCGCGTGGAACGCAGGATCTTCGCGTGCAGCATGCCCGGCACGATCATGTCCTGGATGTAGCGCGTCTTGCCGGCGGCCTTTTCGGGCGCGTCCTTCTTCTGGATGCGCTGGCCGATCAGGGATTCGGCCGTGATGACGGGTTTTTCTGCGACGTTCATGCTGTCGTTCTCCTCATCGCCCGCCGCAGCAGGCGGATTCGACTGCGTCGACGATCTTCTTGTAGCCGGTGCAGCGGCATAGGTTGCCTTCGAGGCCGCGCTTGATTGCTTCCGCGTCGGCGTCGGGATGCGTGTCGAGGATGTGGGACGCCTGCATCACCATGCCCGGCGTGCAGAAACCGCACTGCACCGCGCCGTGTTCGACGAAGGACTCGCGCAGCGCGTCGGCCTTCGGGTCGGCCGCCAAGCCCTCGATCGTGACGATGTCGCGGCCGTCGAAATCGACGGCGAACATCAGGCAGGAGTTGCGCGTCTCGCCATCGACGCGGATCGTGCATGCGCCGCACTCACCCTCGCCGCAGCCGTACTTCGTGCCGGTTAGGCCGACGACGTCGCGCAGCATGTCGAGTGCGTTCATCGTGACGTCGATGGTGAGCTTTTTCGTGACGCCGTTCAGCGTGAATTCGATGTCATGCGTGAGCAACATGGTCGAGCATCCTTCTGGTCATGTTGTGGATCAGTTCCTTGCGGTACCACGCGCTCGCGCGCACGTCGTCGATCGGGCTCACCTCGTCGCGCGCGGCGTTCGCGGCCGTCTCGATCGTGTCGTCGTCGAGCCGGCGGCCTTCGATCGCCGCTTCCGCGCTACGGCCGCGCACCGGTGTGGCCGCGACCGCGCCGTAGGCGATGCGCGCCTCGGTGAGCGCACCGTCGCGCTTGATGCCGGCGATGCCGATCGAGATCGTCGAGATGTCCAATGCGGGGCGCGTGCCGAACTTGTAGAAGCGCGCGACGTGACCCGGTTTCGGCAGCGGGATGCGCACGGCGGTCAGCAACTCGTTCGCGGCGCGCTTCGTCCTGCCCGGTCCGGTGAAGAACTCGGCGAGCGGCACGCGGCGCGTCGCGACGCTGCCGTTGGGCTTCGACGCGAGCTCGACCTCGGCGTCGAGCACGATCAGCGGCACGAGCGTGTCGCCTGCGGGCGAGGCGTTGTTGATGTTGCCGCCCAGCGTGCCGGCGTTGCGGATCTGGTCGCTCGCGAAGTGATCGCAGGCCTCCGCGAGCACCGGCGCGTGCTGCGCAATGAGCGGATCGCGGAGGAGCTCGCTGATCGTGGTGAGCGCGCCGATGCGCAGGTGCTCGCCGTCGAGCGTGACGCCCTTCAGCCCCGCGATGCGGCCGATGTTCATCAGCGTCGGCTTGAACGCGATGCGCCCGGCTTTCGTCTGCGGCATCAGGTCGGTCCCGCCCGCGAGTATCGTCACCTCGCCCTGTTGCAGGATGCCGAGCGCCTCGTCGAGGTTCTGCGGCGCGGCATATCTTTCGATTGCTGTCATTGATCGTTCCTCAGAAGCGGATCGGTTCCTGGTACCGTCCGAACACTTTCACCAGTTCCTGCGTGATCTCGCCGACGCTCGCGTAGGCCTTCACCGCCTCGACGATCGCCGGCATGACGTTCGTGCCCGCCCGCGCCGCATCGCCCACCGCGGCGAGCGCACGAGTCACCCGTGCCGCATCGCGCTCGGCGCGCACGCGGTTCAGCGACTCGATCTGCACGCGCGCGTCGTCCTCGTTGTAGGGGTGGAATTCGACCGGATGCTCGTCTTCCTGGTCGTTGCGGTAGCAATTGACCCCGACCTTGGGGAACGCGCCGCTCTCGATGTCGCGCTGCATCTTGTACGCCTGCGCCGAGACCTTCGCCTGGATCGCGCCCTCGGACACCAGCTTGACGATGCCGCCCTGCGCGTCGGTCTCGGCGATGATCTCTTCCATCTTCTCGCGCATCTGGTTCGTCATCGTCTCGACGTAGTACGAGCCGCCGAGCGGATCGACCGTCTCGGTGAGGCCCATCTCGGCGATGAGGATCTGCATGGTGCGCAGCGAGATGCGGGCCGAATACTCCGTGGGGATCGTGTAGGCCTCGTCGTACGAGCACAGCGCCATCGTCTGCGTGCCGGAGAGCGCGCTGATCAGCGCGTAGTAGGCGCCGCGCACGATGTTGAGCTCGGGCTGCTCGAAGGTCAGCCCGCCGCCGCCGCCCGCCGCGATCATGCGCAGCCACATCGAGCCCGGTTTTTCGGCCTTGTACTCCTCCTTCATGATCTTGGCCCACAGGCTGCGCCCCGCGCGGAACTTGCAGACCTGCTCGAAGAGGTTGCCGAAGATGTTGAAGTTGTACGACAGCCGCCCGGCGAACTCGTCGACGTGGAGTCCCCGCGCGATCACCTCGTCGGCATAGGCGCGGGCGATGCAGAAGGCGTAGGCCATCTCCTCCGCCGGCGTCGCGCCCGATTCGCGGATGTGGTAGCCGCACACCGACACCGGGCTGTACTTGGGCGCGTGCTCCGCGCAGTACTCGATGGTGTCGCCGACGAGCTTGATCGACGGTTCGACCGGGAAGATCCACGTGCCGCGACCGATGAACTCCTTCAGGATGTCGTTCTGCGCGGTGCCGCGCAGCTGCTTCACGTCGTAGCCGCGCTTCTCGGCCATCGCGAGATACATCGCGATCGCGATTGCCGCGGCACCGTTGATCGTCATCGACACGGTGATCTTGTCGAGGTCGATGCCGTCGAACGCGATCTCGAAATCGCGCAGGGTGTCGACCGACATGCCCACGCGGCCGATCTCGCCCTGGGCGAGCGGGTCGTCCGAGTCGAGGCCGATCTGCGTCGGCAGGTCGAAGGCGACGTTGAGGCCCGTCTGGCCGTTCGCGATCAGGTACTTGAAGCGCTGGTTGGTGTCGGACGGATTGCCGAAGCCTGCGTACTGCCGCATCGTCCACGGCTGTTTGCGGTACATCTCGCGATGGATGCCGCGGGTGAAGGGATATTCGCCGGGCTGGCCGATCATCGCGTCGCCGCCGCTAGCCGCGACGTCGGCCGCGGTGTAGAGCGGCTGGACCTCGAGCCCGGATTCGTTGATGACGCGTTTCAGCGTCGGTTGGGCGCGGTCGTTCATGCGGCGTTCTCCCGGATGCTCTCGCGGATGCTTTCACGGATGTACGCGGCGATCGCGTCGAGCTTCGAGCCGGTGGGGAAGATCCCCTTGAAGCCGAGCTCGCGCAATGCGTCGTGATCCTGCGCCGGCAGGTTGCCGCCGATCATCCACAGCTTGTCGCCGAGGCCGTTCGCTTCGAGCAGCGGCTTGAGCTTCCTGCAGAAGGGCAGGTGCGAGCCCGCCATCGATGAGAGCGCGATGACGTCGACGTCCTCGTCGAGCGCGATGCGGCTCACCTGTTCCGGCGTCTGCCGCAGGCCGGTGTAGATGACCTCGAAGCCCGCGTCCATCATTGCCCGGGCGACGACTTTCGCGCCCTGGTCGTGGCCGTCGAGGCCGGGCTTCGCGAGCAGTACGCGGATGCGGCGTTGTGCGGTGTCGTTCATGCGCTCACCTCCTTCGCAATGACGAGTTTGAGGATTTCGCTGGTGCCGCCGCCGATCAGCGTGAAGCGCACGTCGCGCAGGTAGCGCTGCACCGGGTATTCCATCGCATAGCCGTAGGAGGCAAGCACGCGCGCGGCCTGGTCGCAGATCGAGGCGGCGGTTTCGGTCGCGAAGAGCTTCGCCATCGCGGCTTCCTTGTGGTGCGGACGCCTGGCGTCGCACAGCCACGCGGCGCGGTGGACGAGGGCGGTGGCGGCCTCCAGCCCGGTCGCCATCTCGGCGAGCTTCAGCTGGATCGCCTGGAAACGGTTGATCGGCTTGCCGAACTGCTGGCGCTCGCCGGCGTAGCGCACCGCCTCGTTGAGCGCCGCGCGCGCGATGCCGAGCGCCATCGCGCCGGTGATGATGCGGATCTCGGCGAGCGTCTTCCTCAGGTGCCCCTCGCCGTCGCCTTCCTCCTTCGACAGGCGGTGGCTGTCCGGCACGAAACAGTCGTTGAAGGCGACTTCGGAAGTCGGCAGCGCCCACACGCCCATCTTGTGGATCTCGCGGCCGACGCCGAGGCCCTTGAACTCCTTCTCGACGAGGAAGATCGTCAGCTTCTTCTCGTCGCCGGCGCGGGCGAACACGGTGAAGAAGTCCGCGACCGGGGCGGAGGTGATCCACGTTTTCTGGCCGTTGAGGACGTAGCCGCCGTCGACCTTCGTTGCGGTGGTCGCGATCGATTCGAGGTCGGAGCCCGCGTTCGGCTCGGTCATGCAGATCGCGCCGATCCTGTCGCCGCGAAGCGCCGGCTTGAAGAGGCGCTCGATGATGTCGGCGTTGCCGAGGAGCTGCAGGAATTTCGTCCCCATCAGCGACTGCATCGCGACTGCGCCGGCGAGCGACATCGAGCCGCGCGCAACCTCGGTCAGCGCGAGACAGAACTCGGTCAGCGCGAGCCCGGTGCCGCCGACCGATTCCGGATAGCGCATGCCGAAGAAGCCGAGCTCGCCGAGTTCGCGGAACAGCGCCCTTGGGAACGCGTGCGCCTCGTCGAGCGCCGCCGCCTGCGGGGCGATGCGCTCGTCGCAGAAGCGCGCGAACGTGTCCCGGATCGCGCGTTGTTCGTCGGAAAGATCGAAATCCATCACGCGACCTTTTCCGGCTCGTAGCCGTACAGCTCGCGCGCCGCCGTTTCCGAGATCACGCCGTTGCGGATCTCGTCGGCGAGCAGCTTGCGGTCGCGCCGCTTCGGATCGCCGTAGCCGCCGCCGCCGCTCGCGACCTGATGGTAGATCGTGCCCTTCGGCACGCCGGTGATCAGATCCTTGTTTTTCGGCACGACGGTCTGGCCGTCGGGGTAGTGCAGGCGGATGAAGTTGAGTCCGCCCTCTCCGCCGCCGAAGAGGCCGAACGCCGGCTCGAAGTCGCCGTCGCCGAAGGTCACGAGCTGCGTGTCGTCGGAGCCGATCTCGAAGATCGTCTCGACGCCGAGCCCGCCGCGCCATTCGCCGGCGCCGGCCGAGTCGGCGAGCAGCTCGTGGCGGATCAGCCGGTGCGGCGTCTGCTGCTCGAACATCTCGTAGTCCTGGTCGAGCACGCCGCCCGAGGCGTCGATCATGCCGATGTGGTCGTAGCCGTCGGTGCCGAGCATCGCGCCCGAGCCGCCCTTCAGGCCCATGAAGCCGATGTCGACGTATTTCTCGCCGGTCTTCGGATCGATGCCGGTCGTGAGGCTCGCGAGCAGGTTGTTCCAGCCGGCGGTCACGCGCTCAGGCATCACCGGGGCGAGCGCGCGCTGGATAGCGTCGGCGTTGGGTGGGCACAGGTGGTTGCCGAAGGTCGTCGCCTTCGGGTAGGCCGCGTTGAGGATCGTGCCTTCCGGGATCACGATCTCGATCGGCTGCACCATGCCCTCGTTATGCGGGATGTCGGGGTTCACCATCTGCAGCAGGGTCAGGATCGTCGCCGACGCGCTCGACGTGAAGGTGCCGTTCACGAAGCCGTTGGTCTGCGCATCGGTGCGCGAGTAATCGAAGCGGATGGCCTTGTCCTGCACCTCGATGTCGACGCGGATCGTGAATTCCGAGCCGACGTGGCGCCCGTCGTAGAACACCTTGCCTTCGCCCGAGTAGCGGCCGTTCGGGATCTTCGCGATCTCGGCCTCCATCATCCGGCGGGTGGCGTCGAACAGTGCCTGCTTGTGCGCGTCGTAGCTCGCCACGCCGTACTTCGAGATCAGCTCGAGAAAGCGCCGCTCGCCTACGGTGCAGGCCCCCATCTCGGCCTTCATGTCGTGCTGCACGATGTCGAGGCGCACGTTGGCGAAGATCAGGTTCCACACGTCCTTGCGCAGCTTTCCTTTCTCGACGACCTTCACCGGCGGGATGCGCAGCGCCTCCTGCCACACCTCGACCGCATTCGGGTTGTAACCGCCGGCGACATTGCCGCCGATGTCGGCCTGGTGACCCTTGACCGCAGTCCAGGCGACCAGCTGGCCCTCGAAGAACACCGGCTTGAACACCGCGACGTCGTTGTTCTGGTTGCCCAGGCTGAACACGTCGTTGTGGAAGATCACGTCGCCCGGATGGAGGTCGTCGCCGAAGTAGTCCTTGATGTACTTGCACACCGGCGCCAGCGAGAAGGCGAGGATCGGCAGGTTCTCGGTCTGCTCGAGCATGTTGCCGTCGCCGTCGTAGAGGCCGGTGACGTAGTCCTTGGCCTCGCACAGGATCGGCGAACGGGTCGTCTGCTCCATCGAGATGCTCATCTCGTCCGTGATCGAGCGGAAGGTCCGGGCGTACACGGACAGCAGGATGGGATCGATTTTCGCGTTGCTCATACCAGCGCCTCCTTCATGTCCTTGATGCACGACGCCACGAGGTCGGCACGGCCTTTCTGGAACAGTGCGAACGAGCCGAGCGCATCGACGACGCAGTCGAAGGACGCCGACACGAAGATCGCCGTCGTCTCCTGCTCGATCATGGCCGGCCCGTCGATGCGGTTGCCGTGCCGCATGAGGTGACCGTCATAGACCGGCACTTCGCGGAATTTCCGCGTCTCGGGGATATACACGGCGCGCCGGCCCTTGAGCGCGTGCGCCGCGTCCTCGCCCGCCCAGGACTCGTGGCGCGCGACCGGCTTGTCGGTGACGCCGATCGCCTGCACGCGCACGTTGATGATCTCGACCGGCGTGTTCTCCGCTTCCAGCGAGTAGCCGTACAGGCGGTTGTGCTCGGCGTGGAACGCGCGCGCGATGCCCTGCGCATCGGCGGCGGCGATCAGGGCCTGCGGCACGACGAAGGAGACCTCGTGGTACTGCTTCACGTAGCGGCAGTCGAGCTTGACGTCGAAACGGCGGCGTCCTTCGGGGATGCGCTCCTCGTCGAGCTGACGGGCGCCTTCGACGGCCATCGCGGCGATGATGCCCTCGAGCTTCGTCCAGTCCGCCGCATCGAGCCGCGACACGAAAGTGCGCACGAAATCGTGCTTGAGCTCGCTCATCAGCATGCCGAACGCGCACAGCACCGAGGATTCGCGCGGCACGATCTGCAGCGGGATCTCGAGCTCCTCGCAGATCAGGCACGAATGGATCGGGCCGGCGCCGCCCGCGGGGATGAAGGGGAACTCGCGCGGATCGAAGCCGCGCTTGATCGTCACCTCGCGCACCCCCTGCGCCATGTTGTTGCACGCGACGCGGTACATGCCGGCCGCGGCCTCCTCGATGCTGAGCCCCATCGGCTGCGCGATGTGTTCGTCGATCGCGGCGCGCGCGGCGGCCACGTCGAGCTTCATCTTCCCGCCGGCGAAGAACGCCGGGTCGAGGTAGCCGAGCACGACATTCGCGTCGGTCGTGGCCGGCAGCCGGCCGCCCTTGCCGTAGCACGCCGGGCCCGGATCGGCGCCCGCGCTTTGCGGCCCCATGCGCAGCAGGCCGCCTTCGTCGAGCCAACCGATCGAGCCGCCGCCGGCACCGATGGTGTGGATGTCGAGCATCGGCAGCGCGATCTTATGCCGCGCGATCTCGCCGTCGTTCTTGATCATCGGCGCATCGACGGCGACGGACGCCTCGAAGCTCGTGCCGCCCATGTCCGTCACGATGCACTTGTTCTGGCCGTGGATGCGCACGTAATGCAGGCCCGCGCCCGGGCCGCCGGCGGGGCCGGACAACAGCGTCAGCGCCGCCTTTTCGCGCGCGAGTTGAGGCGAGATCACGCCGCCGTTCGACTGCATGATCAGCAGCAGCCCGTCGAAGCCGATGCCCTTGAGTCGCCCGACGAGCTGGTCGAGGTAATGGTTCAGCTTCGGACCGACGTAGGAGTTCAGCGCCGTCGTGCTGACACGCTCGTAGAAGCGGATCGATGGCAAGAGATCCGTCGATACCGACAGGTAGGCGCCGGGCAACTCGCGGCGCACGAGTTCGGCCGCGGCCTGCTCGTGGGCCGGGTTGGCGAAGGAGTTCAGGAAGCAGATCGACACCGCCTGCACGCCTTCGCTGCGGAAGAGTTCGATCGCGCTTCGCACCGCGTCGAGGTCGAGCGCCGCGGCCTCGTTGCCGTCACGGTCTACCCGCCCGGGGATGCCCGCCCGCAGGTAGCGCGGCACCAGCGGCTTCACGTTGGTGTAGCGGTTGTTGTATTGCTCCTCGCGCACGCCGCGGCGCATCTCCAGCGCGTCGCGCACCCCTTCGGTCGTCAGCAGGCCGCTCTTCGCGCCTGTGCCGGTCAGGGTCGCGTTGGTCGTCACTGTCGTGCCGTGCACGATCGTGTCGATCGTCGGCGCGAACGCTTCGAGCGTCATCGGCGGATGCATGCTCGCGGCGATCTCGGCGAGCCCGTTTACCACCGCGATCGAGGGGTCGGACGGTGTCGACAGCGTCTTGAAGATCGCCGGCTCGGCGCCGTCGCGGGTGACGACGAAATCGGTGAAGGTGCCCCCGACGTCGATTCCGATTTTCAATGTCATCAGATGTGCTCCATGAACGTTTTGCGCGCGACCAGACGCCGCACTTCGTCCTTGCGGACCTTGCCCAGTGCGGTGCGCGGGAGTTCGTCGACGAACAACACTTCCTTCGGCAGCTTGTAGCGGGCGATGCGGCCTTCGAGGAGCCCGAGCACGCCGTCCGCATCGAGCGTCGAGCCTGCGTGGGTGACGATGACCGCGACGACGGATTCGCCCCAGCGCTCATCGGGGCGGCCGACGATGGCCACTTCGGCGATGTCGGACGACTCGGCGAGGAGGTTCTCGATCTCGGCCGGATAGATGTTTTCGCCGCCGGAAATGATCATTTCCTTCTTGCGGCCGTCGACCCACAGCCAGCCGTCGGCATCGAAATGGCCCATGTCGCCGGTGTGGAACCAACCGTCCCGCAGCGCCTCGGTCGTCGCCTGCGGGTTGTTCCAGTAGCCGGTCATGACGTTCGGACCGCGCACGAGGATCTCGCCGCTCGCGCCCGTCTTCGCGTCGGTGCCGCCTTCGCCCGCGACGCGAACGCTGCAGTGACGGGCAGGGCGTCCCGCCGAACCCGCGTGCGTGAAGGCGTCGGCGGCCTTCACGTAGGCGGCGATCGGGCTGGTTTCGGTCGATCCGTAGATCTGCACCAGCGGGATGCCGCGTTCGTGCACCGCGCGGAAGAGCCGGTCCGGCACGATCGTCGAGCCCGTGGTGATCATGCGCAGGCTGGAGAGATCCGCCTTCGGCCAGCGCGGGTGCGCCATCATCGCCTCGATCTGCGCCGGCACGAGCACGGTCAGCGTGATGCGCTCGCCCTCGATCGCGTCGAAGGTCGCATCGACGTCGAAGCGCGGGTGCAGGACGACGGTGCAGCCGCGCGACAGGGCGGGCGTGGTCTGGTTGTTGAGCCCGCCGACATGGAACAGCGGCAGCGTCGTGAGGATGCGGTCCTCGGTGACAAGGCCGTGGAGGTCGGCGCTGTTCGCGGCGTTCCACGCCAGCGCGTCCTGCGTCAGGAGCGCGCCCTTCGCCCTGCCGGTCGTGCCCGACGTGTAGCAGATCAGCAGCGGCGTATCGGGGCCGACGCGCGGGTCCTGCGGCACGGGCGCATCGCCGCGCCGCATCAGGTCGTCGAAGGCGATCCAGCCTCGCGGCGGTGCGCCGAACGCGACGAGCGTCACCGCGCCGAGTTCATCGCGGAAGGCGTCGATCTGCTCGGTGAAGCGCGGCTCCGCGAGCAGCACCTTGGGCGGGCAGTCGGCAAGCAGTTGCCGGTGCTCGGGGCCGGCGAGCCGCCAGTTGAGCGGCATGAAAAGCGCACCCAGACGCGCACAGGCGAACAGCGCGGCGAGCGTTTCCGGGCGGTTGTAGCCGAGAAACGCCACGCAGTCGCCGCGCTCGACGCCGGACGCGTGGAGTGCCGACGCGAGTCGCTCGATTTCCGCGGCGAACGCCGCGTACGTCAAGTCGCGCTCCGGGAAGCGAATCGCCGTCTTGTCGGGCGCGAGCCCGGCCTGACGGACGATCCATTCGGACAGGTCCATCCCCATTCCTCCTCCAAGTTCGGTCACGGGCGCTTTGCGCGCCTCTTCTGACTCGTTCGAATCCGGTTGGGGATGCTGCGTCCGGGCGCTTTGCGCCTCTCGTGTCTCCCCCGGAGGGGGAGTGATGCCGCGTGCTGCGTTGGTCCTAATCCGGCAATCAAACATATGACGTCTGCTCGATCCACCTTGTCCCTCCCCCTTCAAGGGGGAGGTTAGGAGGGGGATGGGTTTCTGCTACCTCTGTTTAACCCATCCCCACCCCAGCCCTCCCCTTGAAGGGGAGGGAGCGACCGTGCAGTACTCAACCTGCTATCACGCAATTGCTTGCCGGTTTAATGAAGCGGTGTTCCTTACCGGTCGCCGACCTCGACGACGACCGCCATCGCCGTGTCGCCGGCGGCGCAACCGGTGAAGAGGCCGTAGCCGCCGCCGCGCAGCGCGAGTTCCTCGACGAGCTCGATGATCGCGCGCGTGCCCATCGGCGCCTGCGGATGACCCCACACGAGCGAGCAGCCGTAGTTGTTCATGGCGTCGAGCTGCGCGCCGGTCTCGCGCGCAAAGACAATGTCGTTCACCGCGAACGGGTTGTGCGTCTTGATGGCGGTCATGTCGGCGATGCCGCGGCCGGCCTGGTCGAGCGCGCGCCGCGCGGCGGGAATCATCGCCTCGGGCATGTACGCGAGTTCCGTGCGTGCGAGTCCGAAGCCGTGAAGCCGCACGGCGATCGACGGATCCTTCGACAGCGCTTTCGCCCGCTCGGGCGTCGTCACGAGAATTCCAGCGTTGCCGTCGGCCGGATGCGTCTGGGCGCCGAACGTGACCGTCCCGCCCTCGGCGGCCGGCTTCAGTTTCGCGAGGCCCTCGGCCGTGGAGCGCGATGCACCCTCGTCGCCGTCGAGCGTGCCCGCGATCTTGCGGAAATCGCCGCTCGGCACCTCGAAGGGCAGGGTCATGAAGCGGCGCAGGAAGGCGGAATCGTCCTTCAGGGCGTCGTCGTATTGCGCTTCGCGTCGCAGCACGAGCTCGTGCTGCTGCGAGGTCGTGACGCGATGCTTTGCGGCGACGTTCTCTGCCGTCTGCACCATCGAGTGGCCGCCGAGCGGGTCGCAGCCGAAGTTGTCGAGCACCCAGTCCTCGGATGAGCCCGTGCCGCCGGCCCCGCGCGGATTCGGGTAATAGAGGTGGGGGCCGTTCGAGGTACGGTCGCAGTTCACGATGAGTGCGACGTCGGCCATGCCGGCCTCGATCTCCTGCGCAGCGGCGAGGAGCGTACGCACGCCGGTCGCGCAGGCCTGCATCATCGTCGGCCCGCCCGCGCGCGTCGCGCCGACGAGGCCGGTGAGCCACGGCAGTCCGTAGAACGCGTGCTGCTGCGGCACCGAAAATCCCAGGACGCCGTAGTCGATCGTCTGAGGGTCGATGTTCCTTTTCGCAAGCTCGTTCTTCGCCACATGTGCGGCGAAGCGCACGCTGTGTAGCGACGCGAAGCTGCCCTGCCAGCGCGCGAAGGGCGTGCTCCAGTAGGCGCCGTACGGAATTTCGGCCGTGTAGCGGGTCATCGTCTGTGGTCTCCGGTATTTTTTCTTCTAGCGCACGAACGGCCGAATGACCCGGGTCAGGCCTGGCCGTCGTCGGTGAGGCCGACGGCGGCGATGAACGCCCGCTTCGCCTCGACGAGGTGTTCGAGCATGGCCGTCGCGGCGGTGTCGCCGTCCCCCGCGGCCAGTGCGGCCGAGATGCGGTTCAGGCCGCGCAGCACGATTGTGCGGATCTCCGGGTCGTCCAGCGTCAGCGTGCGGATGCGCTGCATGTGATCGGCGTACTGCTCGACGATGCGCACGAGTCGCGGATTCGGCACCAGGGCGAGCCACGCCGCACGGAAGCAGATCGTCGCCTCGCGGAACGCCGCGGCGTCGCCGGCCTTGTGTGCGCGGACGATCGCCGCGAGCGCGTCCTCGATGCCGCGGCGGTGCTCGGCTGAGCGCGTGAGCGGGGCGATGCTGCGGATCGCGGCCGGTTCGATGAGGAAGCGGATCTCGTAGATGTCGTTGACGTCCTGCAGCGTCAGCGCCGGCACGACGAAGCTTCGGTTGTCCGAGACGAGCAGGCCTTCGCTCGCGAGGCGCCGCAGCGCTTCGCGTACGGGGGTGCGCGAGACGCCGAGCTTTTCGGCGAGCTGGACTTCCTGCAGCGGCTGGCCGGCGAGGATCTGACCGCTGCGCAGATGATCGCGCAAGGTGTGATAGACCCGTTCACCGAGAGCGAGGGGGCGTTCGACGGGCTGAAGCGTGGAGACCATTTTCGGAGCCTTTGATGTTCGTTGTTTGCAGCGGCTTTCGAGTTGATGTGTACTGTATACAGTATTTTTTAGGGTGTAAAGTACATCCTGTCTTCTCGGGTGGAATCGGCTGCGACACCGACTTCGTCGATCCCGCATTCGAAATTGTCCGCCACCGAAAGCCGCTGCAGCAGTTTGCCGGCACGGCGGCGCCTTGGCTATGATGGATATCCAATCAATTAGGTGACGCGCATGAGTCCTGATGCCAGCCATGAAGAAGAGCGTCGTGTCCCGGACGTCGAGGCCGCGATCCTTCGACTCGCGCGCGACGAGCCCCAACTGGGCCAGGCGGCGGTGTCGGCCCGGCTGCGGCGCGACGGATTCGTGGTTTCGCCTTCGGGAGTGCGCTACATCTGGCAGAAGCACGATCTCGAGACCGCGGTGAAGCGCTTGCGGGCGATCGCGCAAGCGTCATGCGAGGGCGTGGCGGCGCTCACCCACACGCAGCGCGGCTTGCTGGAACGCGGGGCGCTCGCCGCGCAACTCGTCACAGGCGACGCCGCGACGGACGGTGAGCCGCTCGACCGCCGTCAGGTGATCCTCGACGCGGCAGCGGCGCTTTTCGCCGAGCAGGGCTACGACAGCACCTCAATTCGCGACATTGCCGGCCGGGTCGGGCTGTTGCCGGGGTCGATCTACCATTACTTCGCATCCAAGGACGAGCTCTATCTCGCCGTGCATGGGGAAGGCTTCCGGCGCCTGATGGCCGCCGTTGCAGAGGCGCTGACGGCTTCCTGCGACCCCTGGGAGCGGCTCACTCGCGTCTGCCAGGTGCACATCGCCGCGATCACCAGCGGCAGCTACATCGACCGCGTCACCGGCCACAGCCTTGCGATGACCGGCAACCCCGAACTCTTCGCGAAGATCCGGCCGATGCGTGAAGCCTATGAGAATGTCTACCGTGGGCTCATCGACGAGTTGCCGCTCGCACCGCATGCCGACCGCAGCCTGCTGCGGCTGATGCTCCTGAGTTTCCTGAACTGGGTGCACGTCTGGTATCGCCAGGGCCGGCGTTCGACCGACGAGATCGCCGCGGCCATGGTGGACACGCTGCGCCGCGGTGTGGAGTCGCCCGGCCTTGCATCGAAAGTTCAGCCCTCTTCCTGAAGTTATCCGTCGATCTCGGTGGCGTCGTTCCATTACCGGCGCCCGGAGTGGTTGCTTTTTTTCTTCAGTGCACAGGATACTGTATACATTAAAACGAAACGGCGGCTAATGTCCGCCGATCGCCCTGAACGGGTGCCCCAGAGGAGTTCGCCGGCCGGCGCCGTGTGGCCGGCCGATAAGGATGCGCGCCGCACCGACGGCTCGCCGCTTGAGACTACCGAAGGAGGCTCCCTGATGGTCACCCGTTTCGCCAATCCGCTGCTCGCCACGCCGCAGCGCCCGCTGCCGCGCACCGTCGCGATTATCGGTGCCGGCACGATCGGCCCGGATATCGGCTATTACCTGAAGAGCGCATTGCCGGGCCTGAAGCTGATCCTCGTCGATGTCGCCCAGGCGGCGCTCGACCGTGCCTTGCAGCGCTTCGCCGATTACGCGGCGAAAGCGGTCGCGAAAGGCAAGATGAGCGAGGCCGAAGCTGCGGCGGTCACCGCCGGCGTCGTTGGCACGCGCGACTATCGCGACCTCGCGGAAGCGGACTGGGTGCTCGAGGCAGCGACCGAGAACCTTGCGCTGAAGCGGCGCATCTTTGCCGACGTCGAGGCCGTCGTCCGCGCGGATGCGCTGATCACGTCGAACACCAGCTCGCTGCCGGCCGCGCAAATCTTTTCCGACTTGAAACACCCCGAGCGCGCGACCGTCACGCACTTCTTCGCGCCGGCCTGGCGCAACCCGGTCGTCGAGGTCGTCCGTTGGGCGCGCACCGATCCGGCCGTCGTCGAATACCTGCGCTGGGTATTCTGTACGACCGGCAAGGTGCCCCTCGTCACCGACGACGTCGCGTGCTTCATGCTGGATCGAATCTTCGACAACTGGTGCAACGAGGCCGGATTGCTGCTCGACCGCGCAACTGCGGCGGAGATCGACAGCGTCGCGGGCGAGTTCGTGCACGCCGGGCCGTTCTTCGTGCTGAACCTCGCCAATGGCAACCCGATCATCACCGAGACGAACACGCTGCAGGCGGAACTCGAAGGCGAGCACTACCGTCCGGCCCCGGTGTTCCGTTCGGTCGAGCGCTGGCTGACCGTGCCTCCCGGCAAGCCCGTCAGCGTCGCGGACGACATCACGGCGACGGTGCGCGAGCGTCTGCTCGGCGTGCTGTTCTCGCAGACGGTGGACATCCTCGACCGCGACATCGGCGAGCCGGCCGACCTCGATTTCGGCTGCCGACAGGCGCTCGGGTTCAAGAAGGGGCCGCTCGAATTGATGCGCGACCTCGGCGACGGCGAAGCCGGCCGCATGCTCGCGCGTTTCTGCAACGAGCGGCGCGGCATGCCCGCCCCCCGGAAGCCGCTCGGCGACTACCAGGGCTTCCTGCGCCATGTGCTCGTCGACGACATCGGCGACGTCAAGGTCATCACGCTGCGCCGCCCTGAAGCCCTGAACGCGCTCCACGATGAATTGACCGACGAGATCCTGTCGGTCATCCGGTACTTCGAAGAGGACCCTGCGGTGGCGGGCTTCGTCCTCGTCGGCTACGGCAATCGCGCCTTCTGCGCCGGCGGTGACATCGGGCGCTTCGTGAACATGCTCGGCGATGCGCCGTCGTCCGCGCAGTACGCCCGCGACTGTTCGCGCCTGCTGGTGCATCTCGACCGCATGAAAAAACCGGTTGTCGCCGCGATCAACGGCATGGCGCTGGGCGGCGGCTTCGAGCTGGCGATGCGTTGCCACGGCATCGTCGCGCTGGCGAGCGCCTGGATGCAGATGCCCGAGATCACACTCGGCATCGTCCACGGCATCGGCGCGATGGTCGTGCCGTACCGGCGCTGGCCGCAGGCGTCGGCCGAGTTCCACGGCATGCTGCGCCGGGCCGAGCGGCTGAAGGCGACGCGGGCGTTCGAGCTGGGCATCGTCGACGGGCTCGCCCGCGACTACCCGGAACTCATCCGCGCGGCCGTCGCCCGGGTCAAGGCCCTGGAGGGCAAGGTGGGCGGCATCCCCGACGGCGCGGTGCAGATCGCGCCGCTCGACCCCATCGCACCCGTTGCCGCCACCGGTCAGCCGCTCAGTGCGGAGGTCATCGGCATCCTCGAGCGGGCCGTCGAGGCCGCGGCGGCCGCGCCGACCTTCGAGGAGGCGCTGGAAATCGGCTACCGGGCCTGGGGCGACAGCGCCTGCACCGCGGCCGCCCGCGAGGGCATCACCGCCTTCCAGGAAAAGCGCAAGCCGGATTTCACGAAGACGCCGTGAGGGGCCGGGCCATACCGGGTGGGGGGGGCGCCTGCAGCGGCGCGTGGATACATTGAGCCCATGACCACGCGCATAGGAGACAGGACGATGACAGACCTCAGCAGCGCGATCGCGTTCGTCGGCGAGGTCGGAGCGAAGACACCCGCTCCGGCGCGGCCGGCGATGTTCGAGCGCGAGGTGCTGGTGCGCTTCGCGCACTGCGACCCGGCCGGAATTGTGTTCTACCCGCAGTATTTCGTGCTCCTCAACGGGCTCGTCGAGGACTGGCTGACGGACGGGCTCGGCACCTCGTTCGCGGATCTGATCATGACGCGCCGGCTCGGAATCCCGACGGTGCGCATGGACTGCACCTTTACGCGGCCGAGCAGGATGGGCGACGCGCTCGTGCTCGGGCTCACCGTCACGCGCATCGGCGAAAGCTCGATCGGTCTAGACGTGCAGGGCCGGGTCGGCGACGAGTTGCGCCTGCGGGCCCGGCAGACGCTCGTCACGATGGACCTCGAGACGATGAAATCGGTGCCGATTCCGCCAGACATCCGTGCCTGCCTCGGGCGCTATTGCCAGCCCGTGCCGGAACTCGCGGCCAATGCTCTTTCCCTGCCCGCCGACGGCAACCGGCCGGCCATTGACGGAGGCAAGCATGCAGATTGAACTGGAAGCGGACGCGCCGGCGACGGCCGGGGATCCCTTCGGCGACATGGCGCCGTGGCAGGCGATGCTCGACCGGTACGCCGTGCTCTTCACCGACATGGTCGAAGGCTCGTCGGTCGGATTCGTGCCGCGGAGCGGCTCCGGCATACAGCCCGGCAAGCATGTCGCGGGGCTCGTCGAGGCCGCGGGCGAGGTGCCGATGATGAAATGGCTCAACGACGGCAGCGGCATGTCGGCAGGCGTGATGCGCTATGCGGGCTTCCAGGAGGCGCGTGTGGATCTGCTCTTCGTCGCCGACGACGCGGCGCTCGAAGCGATGCGCGCGAGCCTCGCCGGCGACACCTTGTCGCTGATCAAGCGACTAATCCGGCAGGGGCATATCATGTTCTTCGTGCTGCGCACGAAATTCGAACTTCAGGACGCGGGCTACGAGGAATTCCTCGACACGCTCGGACTTGCCTTCCTCGGAGCCTGCCGATGATCTTCCACAATCCCGCCGGCGCACCGGAGCTCGCGTGCGAGCAGTGCGGCTGCCGCTGGTTCGACCGCATCAACGACACCTGCTACGAATGCGGCACCAAGGTGAGCGACGAATCGATCGCCGAGTTCAATGTCGCGGTCGAGCGCTTCCGCGCGCGCGAAACCGCCCGCGCCGACGCGCCGGGGGCGCCTGTCGATCCCGCCGCCCGCTAGGATCAGCCGCATGGAGCTCGCCGAACGCCGATGAAGAAGACCGCCACCGCCGTCCCGTATCGTCTTGCGTTGAAGACGATGCCGCCGCATTCGGCGCGCCAGGCGGTCGCCCCGCCGCGGCTGCTCGCGCGGCTGCGCGAAGCGGTCGAGCAGCCGCTGGTGGCCGTGACTTCGCTCGCGGGCTTCGGCAAGACTTCGCTGCTCGTGCAACTGCGCCGCGAACTGCTCGCGCCCGGCGCCGCGGTCGCGTGGCTGACCATCGAGGCCAGTGACGACCGGGCGAGCGTCGCGCCCGCGGTCATCGCGTCGCTGAGCACCGCGCTCGGGCTCGAGATGCCCGCGCGTGCCTTCGACCAAGTGGGGCAGGCCGGTGCGGACCTGTGGGCCGCGAGCGAGCTGCTCGTGCAGATGCACGAACTCGCCCGCCCGACCTGGCTGCTGATCGACGACCTGCACCAACTCGCCGACCGCGACGCGATCGATTTCATCTACTACCTCGTCACGAACGCGCCGTCCAACTTCCACGTCGTCGTCAGCTCGCGCACCGACCCGCCGTTCCCGGTCGAGGAACTGCGCGCGCACGGGCTCTACACCCAGTTCGTCACCGAGGACCTGCGGCTGCGGCTGGAAGACACGGTCGGCTTCCTGCGCCGGCGCCTCGGCGACGAGGTCGACATCGAAATCGGCGCGCGCCTGCACGAGCGCACCGAAGGCTGGCCGATGGCGCTGCAGATCGTGACCTCGGCGATGGCCCGCCGCAGCGACATCGCCGGGACGGTCGCGAGCCTCTCTGGCGCGACCGGGGACGTGGCGCGCTATTTCTCGCAGTTCGTGCTCGAAAGTCTCGACGAGGGGGCCGTCGCGATGCTCGTTCGCGCGTCCCTGCTCGAGACCCTGCATCCGGGGCTGTGTGCAGCGCTCGGAGGCGGCGTCGACGCGGCCGAGATCCTCGTCCGGCTGGAGCAGCAGACCGGCCTCGTGACGTCGGTCGATGGTGGCGACGTCTACCGCATGCATCCGTTGTTCCGCGAGTACCTCGCGAGCCTTCTCGCGGAGCTGCCGGCCAGCGAACGCAGCGCGCTGCACGCCAAGGCGGCGGAATGGTTCGCGGCGCACGACATGCTCGAGCACGCCGCCGAGCACGCCTTCCTCGGCGGCCTGCGCGCCGAGGCGATGGACTGGATCGAGAAGCGCGTGCGCTATCTCGGCGTGCAGGGGCGCATCGTCGAGGTGCTCGCGTGGCTCGACCGCCTGCCGCCGGAGGAGATCGCGCGGCGCGAAGGCATCCAGCTCACGGCCGCGTGGGCCTGCGCGCTGTGCTACCGGCCGCAGGACGCCGAGCGGCTCACCGACGTGATCCTCGCCCGACCTGGCGTGACGCCCGAGGTCGTGCTGCAGGCGAACATCGTGCGGTCGGCCGCGGCGATCCATTGCGACGACTACCAGCGCGCGCGCGGCTGCATCGACACCTACGACCCCGCGCTCGGCCCGCTCTACTGCAACACGCTTTCCTTCATCGCCATCCACAGCGGCTTCCCCGAGCGCGCGCGCTACTACCAGCAGATCTCCGACGGCCACGGCCGCGTTGCGCGCAGTTTCTACGATTCGATCTACGGCGCGTTCGCGGTCGGGCTGAGCTATCTGATCGAAGGCCAGGCGAAGGAAGCGGCGGGCGTCTTCGCTGCGGCGCTCGAACGGGCGGAAAGCGTGACGGGCTGGCGGTCGTTGCCGGCCGCGATCCACGCGGCAGGGCTCGCTGCGGCGAACTGGGAACTCGGCGCCGAGGACGAGGCGCGCGCGCTGCTTGCGAACCGTCTCGACCTGATCGAGCAGGCGGCGTTGCCGGACGCGGTGATCCTCGCCTACCTGACGCTCGCGCGCTACGAGAGCCAGAAGGGCAGCGAAGGCAAGGCCTTCGACGCGCTCAACAGCCTGGCCGCGATCGGCGAACTGCGCGGCCAGCCGCGCCTCGTCGCCGCGAGCCTCGGCGAACAGATCCGCCAGCACGCGATCCGCAACCGGCTCATGTCGTGCCGCATGCTGATGAACGGCCTGGACGCGATCGCCGCCGACCCCGCGCGGGCCGACCGCGGGCTCGAGGCCGAGCTGCGGCTGATCCGCGAGATCGCCGCGGCGCGTGTCGCGCTGCTCGATCACGACTACACGGTGGCCCTGGCCGCGCTCGATCATGCCGCCGAGATCGCCGCGCGGCTGCGGCGCGGACGCGACCAGATCGCGGTGCGCATCGTGCGCGCAAGCAGCCTGCGCGATGACGACGAGGGCCCGCCGCTGCTCGCCGAGGCGCTCAGTCTCGCCGAATCCTTCGGCCTCGTGCGCGTGCTCGCGGACGACTGGCCGGCGGCGCTCGACGTGCTGCCGGAACTCGACCGCTCGGGCTGCGGTGCCGCCGCCGGCGTATCGCCTGCCTTCGTCGACCGCGTCACCGAGCGTTGCCGCGTCGGCTGGGTGCCGAAGGCCGCGGCGCCGAAATCGGCTGCCACGAACCAGCGCCCCGCGCAGCTGTCGGCGCGCGAAATGGAAATCCTGGCCGCGCTGGCGCACGGCCGCACGAACAAGGAAATCGCCAACATCCTCGACGTCGGTCCCGAGACGATCAAGTGGCACATGCGGAATCTGCTGTCGAAGCTCAACGCCGCGAACCGCCGGCATGCCGTGGATCGCGCGCGGCTGCTGGGAATCCTGGACTGAGCCGGCGTCGCGGTGATCCTGCATGCGTTGGGCGTCGCGGAAGAAACCGTGATGGCGGACTATCTCCTTTCGGCGCGCATTCGCCGGATTGCCGACGCCGGGCGGTGCGCCGCCACCGCAAGGATCATCCGGCGCGTGACCGAACGGGACGCGACCGACGACATGGTCGATGCGATCCCCGAC
This sequence comes from Aromatoleum evansii, assembly GCF_045689615.1. Classification (NCBI taxonomy): domain Bacteria; kingdom Pseudomonadati; phylum Pseudomonadota; class Betaproteobacteria; order Rhodocyclales; family Rhodocyclaceae; genus Aromatoleum; species Aromatoleum evansii. The sequence continues at coordinate 3,193,937 of NZ_CP141259.1, read as the reverse complement.
TATCTGAACGCTGCGCTGGATGCCGGACGCGAACGCTATTGCGTTTCCGCCCCTGTCGGAGAAAGGGTGGCCAGAACCGGCAGGTGATCGGAGCCCACGTCCGGCCCGACCGCGTGATCGGTGGCGGTCCAGTGTCGCGAGACCATCACGTGGTCGATCGGAAGCCCGATGAGTCCTCGCAACGAGGCCGGCCACGTTGCCTGCAATCCCCCGGTGAGCGTGAATCCGTGGCGCCGCGGCACCCGAAACGCCGACGACCAGGGCGTTGCATTGAAGTCCCCGGTGACGATGGTCGGGTGGTCGGCGTAGCGCGCGGTAATGTCGGCCAACACCTGATCGCGCCGGACCTGATCGGCTGCACTGATCGGCGGCATCGGATGGACGGCGACGACGGTGACCGCGGTGCCGTTCCAATCGATCACGGCCTCGATCCGCGGCGTGGCGCCGCCGCCGTCCACCACCGCATGGCGCACAATCGGATGGCGCGACAGCAGTGCGATGCCGAACGGGTCCCAGCGCGGGCGCACCAACTGATGCGGATAGGCGTCATCGAGTCCCAGCCGCTGGACGAAGGTATCGGAGATCTCGAGAATCGCGAGCACGTCGGGCTGCGTCGCGCCGACCCACCGTACCAGTCGGTCGGGGGACTCGTTATCGACATGCACATTCGCGGCCGCAACGACCAGTCCATCACCGCCCACGGTTCCGCGCACTGTCGCCGGCATGGCTGTGAGCCACGGCAGCGGCACCAGCGCGGCCACCATCACCCAGCGCCGGTGGCCAAACGCCAGCACCGGTAGCGCCAGAATCAGCCCCACGAGAAAGAACCATTGCCAGTGCACGGCCAGATCCAGCCCCCAGGCGAGCGTGTCGGGCCACGATGTCTCGAAGGCAGAAACCAGAGGGAGGAGCAGGCCTGCGAGGCACAGGGCGGCGAGGGCTTTCGCGCGGCGTTGCAGGCCGCCATGGCGAAGAATGGACAAGTGCATGCGCATGGAGCTGGCATGGTACGGCAATCCGACACGAGGGAGGGCCTGGCAGTGCTGCCGGGCGCAGACTCCGGGGAAACCCGCTCATTCCCTGCGCCCCCCGCCCGGGAAAATCCTTTTGCGATGCGTGCCTGCTCGACGAACTCATCATCCAGCTCGGCTCGGTCACGCTGGGCCGGGGCAAGCAGTTGTTCCCGCGACGCGTGCCGAGTCCGACGCTGCGGCTGACTTCAGTTCGTCAGGTGGGGGGCATGGTCGAGCTGCGCTACGGGATCGGCAATTAGCACCGCTCCGCGATTCCCGGCCTGGTCGCAATCGGCGCAAAATTGTCCTGCCACGGACGCCCGCGCGGTCAGCGCCGCAAGGCGCCGCGGGTGTGAAGGTGCGCCGCACTCGCCAGCGTACGGTCGGAAGAGATCGCCCGACACAGTGGGGCGCGCATAGCAGCCGGTGTAACGCCCGGCCGCCCGTGGCCTCTTCGCAAGGTGGTTTTCCAAGGGGGCGCCCGTCCTGTCGGCGATGACGGGCGCGGCATCGGGCAACCCTGATTTCGCCGCAGCAGGCGTGGCGCTTCAGATCGCTCCGGCGGATCGCAGCGCGGCGATGGCGGCTTCGTCGTAACCGAGTTCGCCCAGCACGCTGTCGGTGTGCTCTCCCAGGGCGGGGCCGATCGTTTCGGCGCCGCCGGGGGTGAGCGAGAGCCTGGGCACGACGCCCGGCATGCGGCACTCGCGCCCGCCGGGCAGGGTCACCGATTGCAGCATGTCGCGCGCAAGGAATTGCGGGTCCGCGAACATGTCGGCGACCGAGTAGATGCGCGATGCGGGCACCTCGGCGGCGGCGAGGGCGGCAAGCACGGCGGCTTCGTCGTGTTCGGCGACCCAGGCGTCGATCAGCGCGTAGAGTTCGTCGCGCCGCGCGTCGCGCCCGGCGTTGTCGGCCAGCGTGGGATCCTCGGCCAGGTCGCCGCGACCCATCGCCAGCATCAGCCGGCGGAAGATCGCGTCGCCGTTGGCGCCGATCGCCACGTGTTTGCCGTCGCGCGTCGTGTGCGTGTTCGACGGCGTGATGCCCGGCATGATGTTCCCGGTGCGTTCGCGCACGAAGCCGAACACGTCGAATTCCGGCACCAGCGACTCCATCATCGCGAACACCGCTTCGTACAGGGCCACGTCCACGACCTGGCCCCGGCCGCCATTCACCTCCTTGTGACGGAGCGCCATCAGCGCCCCGAGTGCCCCCCACAATGCGGCGATGGAATCGCCGATCGAGATGCCGGTCTTCACCGGGGGGCGATCCGGAAAGCCGGTCACGTAACGCAGGCCGCCCATCGATTCTCCGATGGCGCCGAAGCCCGGTTGCTGGGAGAGCGGTCCGGTCTGCCCGAATCCGGACAGGCGCAGCATCACGAGGCCGGGGTTGATCGCCGACAGGGCGTCCCACCCCAGGCCCAGCTTCTCCAGCACGCCCGGACGGAAGTTCTCGACGACGATGTCGGCCTCGGCAATGAGCTTGCGAACCACCTCGACGCCCTCCGGGTGCTTGAGGTTCACCGTCACCGACTTCTTGTTGCGCGACTGCAGGTACCACCACAGCGAGGTGCCTTCGTAGAGCTTGCGCCACTTGCGCAGCGGATCGCCGCCGTCGGGCGATTCGATCTTGATCACCTCCGCCCCGAATTCGCCGAGGATCCGCGCTGCAAAGGGCCCGGCGATCAGCGTACCGAGTTCGACGACCTTGATCCCGGCGAGAGGTTTGGCGGTGGCGCTCATTGCGAAGTGTTCCTCGTGGGTGGGCCGAAGGCGCTCGGCGGAATGCGCAGGGTAACCGCATTCCTGCCGTGGCGTGGTGGGAAAACCATACGAGGATGACGGCGCCATGACGAGCCGGGTCGCGTCGAGCGACCCGGTTCCGCTCCGCGCTGACCGCTCAGGCCGTTTTGCGCGCCCGGCGTTCGTCGCGGCGGCGGCTCATGTCGGCGACGTCGGCGCGTTGAGCGTGAGCACGCCGGTGTACCCCTGAGCGAGGAAGTCGATGCCGGGGCGGCCGGCGTAGGGGCTGTCTGCGCCGAAGGCTGTCACGCGGATCGAGATGATGTCCGGCTTGTGCTTCCTGACCTGCTCATGGTCCAGGCCCAGCTTCGACAGCGCCGGCTCGCGGATGTTGCCTTTACCCCTTCGGGCACGCCGACGCCGGGTACGCCGACGCCGGGTACGCCGACGGTAGCATAGGTGTTCCAGTCGAAGACGCCCGGTTCCACCGTGCCGACGACGCCGATGCCGACCAGCCGTCCTTCTGCGCGGGTTTGCGCCTGAGAGGCTCTCATCGCCCGGTAGTCCGCGAGTTCGAGCACGCGGTCGAGCACCGCGGCGCAATTTCCGCTGTCGTACTCGTTGCCGCTCGGCACGGTGTAGGGGAACTGCTCCGGGCGGATGTAATTGCGGCGGCGCAGTTCGGCCGGGTCCAGGGCGAGTTCGCGCGCGGCGACGTCCATCAGCGATTCGAGGACGAGATTGTGCGGCGGTGGACCGAAGCCGCGGTAAGGGTCCTCGTCCAGCCGATTTTTCGCTTCGATTCTTCAAGTCCGATAGACACCTATGTGCAGCCTCTCCGCACCCCCTGCCACGGTCCTGTGAGCACGGATTTCACGCAAAGGGTCTGGTGGAATCGGACGTCAGGTCTGGAAGTGACCCCAAGCCTCCGGCCATCGCTTGTTCGTGGTGGTGCGGACAGCGGCCCGACGGAATGACTGTTGTGCCGTCCGGCCCTGCTGACCGGGGGCGCCTGCGACTTCGTCGCCGCAGGCGAAGCCGCTGAACCCGCGCGGGCATGTCGGGAACCCGTCGGGCAACGCTGACCTGACCGCCGCTTTGTAGTAGCCTTGCCCACTTTTCCGCCCTCCGGGCGGCGGTTTTTCGGATGGCGCAAGGCTTGTCGCGTACGCATATCAACGGTTCCGGGCTGGTTCGCGCTCTCGGCGGGCTGACGGCCGCTGATGTGCCCGCATCCAGGCAGTCCTTCGCCGACCGGCTCGGCCAATGGCTGGGCTTCGCCGACGCGCTGACGCTGTATTCCGCGCTGAATGCCGATGCCGCGACTCCCGCCGTCGCGACGTCGCACGAGGCAGCGGCGCTGCAGCAGGCGATGGCGCGCGTGCGCGACGCCCTGGCGGAATCGATCACGATCGATGGCGTGTTCAGGTCGGGACCGGCGCGGATCGAACTGCCGACGCCCGGCCCGAGTGTTCCGGCGGAGAAGGCTGCCGATTTCGCGCCCTACCATCGCTACTATCTCGCCCACCAACGCGACATGGCGGTGCGCATCGGTCCCTTGCGGGCAATGGTTCGCACGGCTCTGCAGGCGCGATCGGGCGCTCTGGGTCGGCTCGCCGCGCTCGATGCGGTGATGGACCAGGCGCTGGCCGTGCGCGAACGCGAGCTGCTGGCGACCGTGCCGGTACTCCTCGGCAGGCGCTTCGAGCAGCGCTACGAGGCGCATCGCGCGACGCTCGCGGAAACCCGGACGGCGGATGATTCGACCCGGTGGATGCTGCCGGGCGGGTGGTTGGCGGAATTCTGCCGGGAGATGCAGTCCGTGCTGCTTGCGGAGGTCGATCTTCGGCTGCAGCCGATCGCAGGGCTGATTGCAGCCCTCGACGAAGCGGCGGCAAATGAGATGACGGGAATGCAATGAATCGAACAATCTGTGTGGCGACCTTCCTCGTGGGGCTGTTTGCCGTGTTCTGGGTCGGCGCCGGTTACGTGGGGTCCAGCGTGCTGGCGCTGGCGATGACGGCGATCATCGGGGCGGTGTATGTGACCGGCGCCGTGGAACTGCTGCGCTTCCACCGCACCACGGCTGCGCTGGCGCGGGCGCTGGACGGAATTCCCGCGGATCTGTCGCATCCGGGCGAATGGCTGCGCCAGTTGCCGCCGTCCGTGCAGAATCCGGTGCGCCTGCGTATCGAGGGCGAGCGCGCTGCGCTGCCCGGTCCGGCCATGACCCCCTTCCTCGTCGGCCTGCTGGTGCTGCTGGGTATGCTCGGCACCTTCCTCGGCATGGTCGTGACGCTGAACGGCGCGGTCATCGCGCTGGAAAACACGACCAACCTCGAGGCGATCCGTGCTTCGCTCGCGGCGCCGGTGCGTGGCCTGGGGGTTGCATTCGGCACCTCGGTGGCGGGTGTCGCGGCGTCCGCCATGCTGGGCCTGATTTCGGCCGTGTGCCGGCGCGAGCGGCTGCAGGTGGCGCAAGTGCTCGATACCCGCATCGGCACCTCGCTACGCGGCTTCTCGCATGCTCATCAACGCGAGGAAACCTTCAAGGCGCTGCAATCGCAGGCGCGGGTACTGCCCGAACTGGTCGACAAGCTGCAGGCGATGATGGAGCAGATGGAGCGGCAGGGAAGGGAGCTGAATGAGGGCCTCGTGTCCCGGCAGGAAGGCTTCCACCGCGACGCGCGGGTGATGTACTCGGAACTGGCCGCGTCGGTGGACAAGTCGCTCAGGGTCAGCCTGACCGAAAGCGCCCGGCTCGCCGGCGAAACGATCCGGCCCGTGGTGGCCGAGACGATGGCAGGCATCGCGCGCGAGACGAGCGCGCTCCAGGCGCGCGTGGCCGACACGGTGCAGACACAGCTCGACGGAATCTCGGCGCGTTTCGACGGCAGCGTCACCCGGGTCGCGGAAACCTGGAACGCGGCGCTCGCGAGTCACGAGCGCGCCAGCGAGAACCTGAACCGGCAGATGCGGGATACGCTGGGCGCCTTCGCGGAGACCTTCGAGCAGCGCTCGGGTGTGCTCCTGAGTTCGGTCGAAGAGACTCATGTCGGCCTGCGCGCCGATCTCGCCGCAACGACGACGGCGCTGGCGCAGGAGACGAGCACGCTGCACACGCGGCTGGCAGATACGGTCGAACGGCAGCTCGACGGAGTGGCGGAGCGTTTCGGCGGGACGGTCGCCACCGTGGCCGATACGTGGGCCACCGCGCTCGCCAGCCATGAGCGCGCGGGCGAACGCCTTACCGCCGAACTCCACAAGTCGCTCGAAGCCTTCGCCGAGACATTCGAACAACGCTCGGCGACCTTGCTCGCTGCGATCGGCGAGACCACGGCCGCACAGCACGCGCAGCAGGCCGCGACGGACGAGGCGCGCCTCGCCGCGCATACCCGGACGCTGGAGACGATGGCGGCATCGCTGCAGCAGGAATGGCACGAGGCCGGCGCGCAGACCCTCGCGCGGCAGGAGCATATCTGCAGGACCCTGGGCGAAACGGCGCACGCAATCGCCACCTCGGCGCAGACGCAGGCCCGCGACACCATCGACGAGGTCGCCCGCCTCATGCATACGGCTGCCGAAGCACCCCGCGCCGCGGCGGAAGTCATCGGCCAGCTGCGACAGGAACTCTCCGCGAGCATCGCGCGCGACAACGGCCTGCTCGAGGAGCGCAGCCGCATCATGGAGACGCTGGGGACTCTGCTTTCCGCGATCAATCACGCATCGACCGAGCAACGCTCGGCGATCGACGCGCTGGTGGCTTCCGCGACGGAACTGCTCGAGCGTGCCGGAACGCGCTTCTCCGCCAGCATCGAGGCGGAGTCGGCGCGCATCGCCGGCGTCGCAGGCGAGATCACCGGCGGTGCGGCCGAGGTGGCCAGCCTGAGCGAGGCCTTCGCTCTCGCGGTGCAGCTCTTCAGCGAGTCCAACGACAAGATGATGACGACGCTCGCACGCATCGAAGGGGCGCTCGACAAGTCCCTGACGCGCAGCGACGAGCAGCTCGCCTACTACGTTGCGCAGGCGCGCGAGATCATCGACCTGTCGATCATGTCACAAAGGCAGATCGTCGAAGACCTGCAGCAGCTGCCCGGCAGGCAGGCGTCGCTCGCCGGCGAGGTGTGACGATGGACGAGTTCGACGGCGCCATCGAGCATTCCACCCCGGTCTGGGCGGTTTTCGGCGACCTGATGTCGGGCCTGCTGGGAGCCTTCGTGCTGATCCTCGTCGGGGTTCTCGGCGTACAGCTGGACCTGGTGACCAGCCTGGAAGCGGAAGTGCAGAAGCGCCGCATCGAGGAACAGCGCCGCGAGGCTCTGGAGAAGGCCCTCGCCGTGCCGCTTGCCGCGGGGCGCGTCACGCTTAACAACGGCCGCATCGGCATCAGCGGCAGCGTGCTGTTCGCGCTCAACTCGGACGAACTACAGCCGGAAGGCCGCCAGCTGCTGAAGAGCCTCGCGCCGCCGCTGGCCGCCTTCCTGTCGGTCAACGACGAAATGCTGATGGTGAGCGGCTTCACGGACGACCGGCCGGTGCGCGACACCAACCGGCAATTCGCCGATAACCTCGAACTGTCCGCGCAGCGGGCACTGACGGTGACGCGCGCACTGATCGACGAAGGCATCCCGTCCTCGTCGGTGTTCGCCGCCGCCTTCGGCCAGGAACAGCCGGTCGCGTCCAATGCCGACGCGGAAGGACGCTCGCGCAACCGGCGCGTCGAGATGGCGCCGGTGCCGAAGACCGGCAAGGCGGGTGCCGGGGGCAATGGCTGAGGCGGGGTCGAGCGGGGCTCCGGCGGTCGGTCTGCGACCCGGCGCCGATACCGGCGCGCTGATCGAAGCCCTGCGGGCGCAGAACGCCGAGCGCTTCGATCCGGTGGGTTTCCGCTTCATCGAGACCCTGGCGCGCCGTGCCGCAGCCTGCAGCGACGCGGCCCGAGGTGTTCTGGAACGCCGGCTGGCGAAAGCCCTGTCCGACTACCGCGAGCGTCTCGACGCCGCCGGACTCCGGGCGGGCGATGCGCTTGAACGCGGGATCGCGCGCTTCCCCGAGTCCGCCGACACCTTGCGGCAATGCCGCGAAGCCGGCGACCTCGCCGGCCTGCAGCGCCTGCTCGCACGGCTGGCCGGGCAGGGCGGCCTCTCACCCCTGAGCGGACTGCTCGCCCACATCTGCCGGCATACGCCCGAGGGGGCAAGCGGCGACGCAGCGCACGGTGGCCATCGCGCCGGTGCCGCATTTACCGCGCCGCCGGAACTCAAGTCCCTGAGCTATTTCCGCAGCACCTGGTCCCGCCTCAGTCTCGACCGTCAGCTATCCGACGCCTTCGCCCAGGCCCCCGAGAACGCCGGTCCGCTCAATTCCCACCATCTGGTGCTGCAGGCGCTCGGGCAGATGCGCGACATCTCCCCCGAATACCTCAGGCAATTCATGTCCTACGTCGACGCCCTGCTGTGGCTCGACCAGGCGGACAGCAACCGCATTCCCGTACGCAGCAGCGTGACCCGCAAGAGCACTGTTCGAGGCGAGCGCGACAAGAAGCGCAAGTAAGCGGTCGGCGATTCGTGACGGGTAACCTGCCACGGCTCGCCGGAATCCTAGTAATCTATTCAAATGGTTGCGACCGCACACGACGACTGCCTGCCCGATATTGTCGATCTGCTGCTCGACGCCGTGTTTCTCGTCGACACAGACGGACGCATCGTCTATGTAAGCGCGGCATGCGAACGCATGCTCGGTTACACCCCCCAGGAAATGATCGGTCGGGAGCTGTTCGCGTTCCTCGCCCCCGAAGACCGGGCGCGGACCGTCGCAGAGGCCTCCGAGGTCATCGCCGGACGAGCGCGGATCGGGTTCGACAACCGTTACGTGCACAAGGATGGCCACCGCGTCCACCTCATGTGGTCCGCGCGCTGGTCCGAGCGGGACAGGCTGCGCATCGGCGTCGCTCGCGACGTCACCGAACTCAAGCATGCCGAGGCCATTCAGCGCGCCACTTACGCCATCTCGGAAGCGGCTCATGCGGCCGAGGACCTGGACGTCCTCCTGCGCGGGATCCATCGCATCATCGCGAGCCTGGTTCCGGTAGCCGGACTTGCCCTCGCGACCTGCGACAACCGCACCGGGAAGCTCAGCTTTTCCTACCAGCGCGACCGTCACGGCCATCCCTTGGCCCTTTACGAACCCGTCGCCTGCGAGTTCTGCGCGCAGGTCATCTGCGGCGGCCGTCCACCCTACCTGGGCGACCTGGCACAGGCTGCATTATCGGGAGATGCAGCGGCCTCCGCCGGCGATGGGGGCTGGCTCGCGATGCCGCTGATTGCGCATAACGATACGATCGGGGTTCTGGTACTGAAGGTCGATTCCGGGGTCAGGTATTCCGACAAGGACAAGGAGCTGCTGCATTTCGTCGCCGACCAGGTCGCGATCGCCATCGACCGCGCCCAACTGCAGGCCGATCTGCGGCGCGCTGCGCGTTTCGACGAGTTGACCGGACTGCCGAACCGGCGCCTCTTCAACGAACGCATCAAGTCGGTCCTTGCCCGATGTGCCCGCAGTCAGTCCGGCCTTGCGGTGCTCTACATCGACCTCGACGATTTCAAGCAGGTCAATGATTCGCTCGGACATGCGAGCGGCGATCTGCTGCTGCAGGAGGTCGCCCGCCGGCTTCAGCGATGCGTGCGCGGGACCGACACGGTGGCCCGCCTCGGCGGCGACGAATTCGTCGTGCTGCTCGAGGACGTACACACGCCCGAGGATGCCCGCGCCGTCGCGGACAAGATCCGGGAAGCAGTGAGTCACCCGATCGACCTCGATACCTGCGTCCTGCGCACGCAGGCAAGCATCGGCATCGCCGTCTATCCCGAACACGGCCAGGAAGTCGAGCGGATCCTGCAGCACGCCGATGCTGCAATGTACGCAGACAAACGGAACAGATCCTCTCAGGCGATGTAATCGGGCGATGGACGGGCCGGGGGTGGTCTTGCTCCTCCGTCGGAAAGCGCAATCCGGGCTAGCCGGACCGCCCGCGCCGCCGAAAACCTAGGTACGCGCCCGGATCGTGTTGCCCGCACTGACGAAATTCCCGCCGCCCAGGTGATGGATCGTGTGCAGGGCGGCGTTCCCGCTGTCGAAAGTCCAGTGGCCGTTGGCGAACACGTGCGCGTCGGCCGCGGCGGCGACCACCTCGGCAAAGCACGTGTCGTAGGCATCCTCGGTGTGCCGTTCCGGTATCAGGCGGCATTCTAGCCATGCCGAACAGCCGGCCTCGATCACCGGCATGCCCAGTACCGGCCCCGTCTTGGCGTCGATGTCGTAACGCGCGAACTTGTCCAGATCGCGGCCGCTGGCGTTACCGACCGCATAGGTCAGATCGACGAGCGCGGTACCCGGTATGCAGATACCGAATGCGCCGGTCTTCGCGATCAGTTCGCGCGTATAGGTGTGCTTGTCGATGACGATGGCGATGCGCGGCGGGGTGAATTCGACCGGCATCGACCAGGCGGCGGCCATGATGTTGCGCCGCGACCCGTCTGCCGAAGTCACCAGTACCGTGGGGCCGTGGTTGATGAGCCGGCTGGCGTGCTCGAGCGCGACCGGCCGGAAGTCGGATATGTGGTTCATTCTGGGTATCCCGGTTGGACGAAGTGCACGGGACACCGGCGGCGTCCGCGTTCGACCGAACTTGGTACCGACGGCGTCGATCGACGCACTATATCGCCCCTGCGGGACGGCGTGTCGGCACCGCGCCGATGTCAGTTCCGGCACTCGACGCGCCGTCGGTGTGCGGGGCGGGGGAATGATTTTTATCATTCAGGTCGCCGCTGCGTGGACCTACATTGCTCCCGCACCCCAAACGAACTGCCCGCGAGAGAGAAAAGCCATGACATACGTGGTCACCGAAGCCTGCATCAAGTGCAAACACACCGATTGCGTCGATGTCTGCCCCGTCGACGCGTTTCGCGAAGGCCCGAATTTCCTCGTGATCGATCCGAGCGAATGCATCGACTGCACGCTGTGCGTCGCCGAGTGCCCGGTCGATGCGATCTATGCCGAGGACGACGTGCCGGTCGATCAGCGCCACTTCGTCGCGCTCAACGAAGAACTCGCCAGGGTCTGGATCCCGATCGTCGAGGTCAAGCCCGCGCCCGCGGACGCGGGCGTGTGGGCCAAGGTGAAGGACAAGCTCGGCCTGCTCGAACGCTGAGGGCCGCTGCGGGCTTTGCACTGGTCAGGAGTCGACGATCCGCTCCAGCATGTCGGGGCGCATGATCTCGATCCGACCGGGCCGCGACGCGATCCAGCCGGCCTTCTGCCAGCGGCTCAGGATGCGGATCACGGTTTCGACGCGGGCGCTCACGAGCTGGCTGATCTCCTCGCGGCCGAGATGCACGTCGACGATGATGCTGCCCGTGGCGGTCGGCCGGCCGAATCGCCCGATCAGATAATGCATCAACGCAGCGAGGCGGCGCGGTACCGATCCGGCGCTGACGATGTCGATCTTCGCGCGCAGCGCGACGGTGTGTCGCAGCAGCGCCCCGTTTATCGCGCGCGAAACGGCGATCGAGTCGCCCAGTGCGCGGCGCAGTGCCTCCACACGGATCGACAGCACTTCCGCCGGCTCGCCGAGTGCGATCGCGTCGGCCGGAAACGCGCCGCCCTCCAGTGCGGCCGCCAGGCCGACCGCCTCGCCGCGCCGGAACAGACCGACCAGGATGCCTTCCCCGGTCGGGGTCATCCGGCGGATCTGGACCACGCCCGATTCGATAAGCGCGAACCAGCTCGCGTGCTCCCCGGCGAACCACAGCGATTCACCCGGATCCAGACGGCGCGGGCGCGCACCTTGCGCAAGCTGGCAAAGTTCGGCCCGCCCGACTTGCGAGAACAGTTCGAGCGTGCCGAGTCGCCGTGCCAGCGCGTCAACGTGCGCTCCTCCCGGCGCTTCGCAGGCGTCGGTCGGGGGATGAAGGAGCGACAAGGGGGCCGCGTGTCCCATGATGGTCTCGGAGCGTTGATTGACGGCACGTGCACGCACGTCGCGCAAGCGTCGTCAATCCGACTATAGCGGGGCTTGCAAAAGAGTCAATAAAAATGCATCTTTGCGCCGTGTCCTCAACTTTCCACACATCCGTTCCTTCATCCGACGCCATAGGGCGGATTCGGACTAGGATGGAATGAGCATTCTCCTTCGTGGTGTCCCATGTCGATGAATGATCGTCGCCCCGAGCCGCGGCATATCCGTCCCGCACAGGTCATGGACGCCGTATCCTGCGGGCTGCGTGTGTTCGCCGACACCGCGCCCCTCTCCCTGCTGTATGCGGGCGGTTTCGCCGTCTTCGGCGTGGGGCTCATTTCGCTGCTCGCAACGGTCGGGCTGGCGCCGATGGCATTGCCGCTGGTGGGTGGCTTCCTGATCGTCGCCCCGGCGCTGCTGGCGGGCTTCTTTGCCATGTCGGCGGCGCGGAGGAATGGCCGCAAGCCGACGTGGCGGGATGTCGGCGGCGGCTTCCTGCGATCGCCCCCCGCTCTGTGGGGCCTCGTGCTCGTCTGCCTGTTCCTCTTCGTGATCTGGATGACCGATGCCGGCATCCTCTACAGCTTCATGCTGGGCCGCAGCTACACCGGCTGGAAGATGCTGTTCCCGTTTTCGACGGAACTCCTGCGCTTCCACGTGGGCGCGATCGTCGCCGGAGGACTGTTCGCGGTGATCGCGTTCTGCATCACGGCTTATGCCGTTCCCCTGCTCATCGAGCGCCGCGCGAGCCTGGTCGTTGCCGTGAGTGCCAGCGTCCGCGCGATCTTTCGCAGCATCCCGGCGAATCTCACATGGAGCCTCATGCTCGGGGGCACGATCATCGTGTCGATCATCGTACCGCTGCTGCTGACCGTGACGCTGCCCGTCACCGCGTTCGCGACCGAATGCCTGTACCGGACGGTGTTCCCCGATGAGTCCGGTTGAGTCCGCGTGCGCAGGTTCGCGTCTCCACCCCTTGCAGGAGGAATACATGCCCTTCATCCACAGTCGACCGGCCGTACCGCGGCCGCAGGGGAGCCAGCGTTGAGTACCGACGTCACCGACATCAACCGCCTGCTTGTCGAACAGACCGCGGACGCCGTCATCTTCGCCGACAGGGAAGGGCGGATCCGCATCTGGAATGCCGCGGCGGAGGCGCTGTTCGGCTTTCCGCACATGGAGGCGATCGGGCAGAGCCTCGATCTGATCATTCCCGAGCGGCTGCGCGCGGCGCATTGGGAAGGGTTCCACCGCGCGGTAGCCAGCGGCCGTACCCGCCTCGGCGGTCGTGCCGTGATCACGCGATCGACGACTGCCGCCGGCGCCACGATCTATGTGGAGATGAGCTTTGCGCTCGTTTCGGACATGCGCGGCGACGTGCTGGGGTCGGTCGCCGTGGCGCGCGATGCGACGCAGAGGCGCGAAGATGAAAGGCAGTTGCAGCAGCGTATCCGCGCGCTGGAAGCGGAAACCGCGGTGCGTGCGTCGGGGCCGAAATAGGCATGAATCGGCCGCGGAGGCGGCCCGGGATCAACTGGCGGGAAGAAATGGAGCAATGGTTTGCGGCACATCTCGGTGATGCAATGCTGGCCGGCGATGAGCTGGAGCGCGTATGCACGCTCTTCGACCAGCAGCGCGAGCGGAACGCGACGACGGCGGTGTTGATGCGCCACGAAAACTTCGGCCGCCTGCATTGCGAGCTTGTGCTCTACTTTCCGCCAGAGCTGGCGGAACTCGCTGCAGCCGTTGGGGCGCAAGCCTGCGGCAGGCCGGGCCTGTCGGGATTGGGCGTCGCCATCGGATCACCCCGGCGCCTGGCAGAACTGGCCGCCAGCGATTGATTCCGCAATGCGGCGCCTTTGCCATCCCCCGATTCGTTGCGATGGGCGTGTCATGAGTTCTTAACCTCTGCAGATTACCGTGCGCCTGCGAGCGGCATCGCGTAATCCCACAGAGGAACTCTCAATGAACGATCTGCAAACCCTGCGTCCCGACAGCGACGACGAATCCACCAACACCTCGACCAATCCGGACTTCGACAGTATCCTGCAGGCGCGCCTGTCGCGGCGTCAGCTGCTTGGCGGCGGCGCAGGCGCCGCCGCGCTGGCGATGCTCGGCGGCGTTTCGCCGGCTTTCGCGGCCACATCCGCGCAGGGGGCTGCCGCTCCCGGCCGCAAGCTGCCGAAGCTCGCCTTCAATCCGGTGGCGAAGAGCCTCGCCGATGCCGTATCCGTACCGGAAGGTTACCGTTATACCGTCCTCTATCGTCTCGGCGACCCGATCGACAGCAGCGTGGGCGAGTACCTCAACGACGGCACCGACCCGGCCGAGAGCTTCGCGTTGCGCGCCGGCGATCACCACGACGGCATGCACTACTTCGGCCTCGGTCCGAACGCCAAGCACCACAAGAACGAGTCGGATCGCGGCCTGCTATGCCTGAACCACGAAGCGATCACGCCGGCCTTCCTGCATCCCAACGGCCCCACCATCGTCGGTGGCGTGCGCACGGTTGCGGAGGAGGTGCTGCGCGAGTTCTACGTGCATGGCGTGAGCGTGGTCGAGATAGCGCGCGAGGGCGGCGAATGGCGCTACCTACGCGACTCGCACTTCAATCGCCGCATCCATACCCTGACCGAGATGGAGCTGTCCGGCCCCGCCGGCAAGACCCCGTACATGGTCACGAAGTACTCGCCCGACGGCAGCCGCACGCGCGGCACCGTCAACAACTGTGCGAGCGGACACACGCCGTGGGGTACCTACCTCACGTGCGAGGAAAACTGGGCCGGCTATTTCCGCCGCATCGAGGCAACAGACAACCCGAACCGCAGCGCCAGGGAAGTGACCGCCTTCACCCGCTACGGTGTCCGCGGCACCGGCCGCGAGCTGTGGGCGACCGTCACGCCCGATACGCCGGACGAGCTCTACGGCCGCTGGAACGCGATGAAGCTCGGCACCTCGACCGACGGCAGCGACGACTATCGCAATGCGCCCAACACCTACGGCTGGGTCGTCGAGATCGACCCGTTCGACCCGCAGGCGACGCCGAAGAAGCGCACCGCGCTCGGCCGCTTCGCCCACGAAGGCGCGTGGCTGGGCCCCGTTCGCGTCGGTCACCCGCTGGTGTGGTACATGGGTTGTGACTCGCGCAACGAGTACATCTACAAGTACGTTTCGAACGCCGTGTGGCACCCGGACGACGCCAACGGCGGCATGGCAGCGGGCGACAAGTACCTCGACGACGGCAAGCTCTACGTCGCACGCTTCGATGCCGACGGCACCGGCCAGTGGGTCGAGCTGGGCTTCGGTGTCGGCAACGTGTCGCCTGCGAACCCCGCCTATGCGTTTGCCGACCAGGCCGACGTTATCGTGCATGCCCGTCTCGCGGCCGACGCGGCCGGCGCGACGAAGATGGATCGTCCCGAATGGGGCGCCGTGAATCCACGCAACGGTGAAGTCTACATGGCCCTCACCAACACCAATGCAGCGAGCCGGCCGCTCTCGCGCCTCGATGCCGCCAATCCGCGCTTCTACAACGACCGCAAGACCACGGGCCAGGACCAGCGCGGCAACCCCAACGGCCACATCATCCGCTTTGCGGAAGCCGGCGGCGACGTCGCCGCGACTTCGTTCAGGTGGGACGTGTTCCTGTTCGGTGCGCGTGCGACGGCCGATGCGGCGAACGTGAACATCTCCGGCCTGACCGATGCCAACGACTTCTCCAGCCCCGACGGCCTCTGGTTCAGCCAGGCGACCGGCGTGCTGTGGATGGAGACGGACGATGGCGCCTACACCGACGTCACGAACTGCATGCTGCTCGCGGCGGTGCCGGGCGAGGTCGGCGACGGCGGTCCGCGGTCCATCGTCAGCAGCGACGGCACGAGCACGCGCACGGTCGATACCCACGTCGGCAAGCCGCTCGGCGAGGAAAACCTGCGGCGCTTCCTCGTCGGCCCGAAGGAGTGTGAGATCACCGGCGTTGCGGAATCGCCGGACGGCAAGGCGCTGTTCGTGAATATCCAGCATCCGGGCGAAGACACGCGTCCCGACTTCGCCGCAGGCAGCTTCGGTAGCCACTGGCCGGATGGCGGCCTGTCACGTCCTCGTTCGGCCACCATCGTCATCACGCGCGCGGACGGTGGGCGTATCGGCGTCTGAGGCGGGAGTCCTGGCGGGCGCCGGCGGCGCCCGCGCCACAAACGAAAAACGCGGCCAGGCCGCGTTTTTCGTTCAACGGTCCGGCTCGGGCCGGACGACACCGTCGGTCATGCGTTGGCCGGGCGGCCGTACATGCGCAGGATATTCTGGAAGCTCCGGTGGCGTTCGTTCGGATCGTACTTGCTGAAGATCTTCTCCTGGCGCACGCGGTTGAACGGCGGCAGGGCGTCCAGAATGGCGCGGCGCTCGATCAGGATGCGCTCGCGCATTCGGTCGTTCACGAAGACGAAACGGACGGGGTCGTAGAGGCCGTCTTCACGCTCGCGGTGGAAGCCGGGTTCGGCCGGCAGGAAGTTCTCTTTGGTGTGGCTTTTCATGATCGTCGGTGGATTGGTGCTATTCGGTCTTGTTCTTTCGGGGAATTTTACCCGCTAATCGTTACGAACATATTTCCCGCGCACTTCCCGGCGGCATATGCCGCCGGGTGATCATGGCATTACTGCAACACAGCCGCCGTGACAGGGCTGCGTCTCGCCCGCTCAGACGGTGGGTTCGATCGCCTGCGCACCGGGTACGACGCGATAACAGGGGTTGTATTCCGTCCCCGGCAGCTTCATGCGCCCCTGCGCGACGAAGGAGGCGAGCAGGGCGTCCATCGGCCCCATGATCTCCGGATCGCCGTGGATCTCGAACGGACCGTGCTGCTCGATCTCGCGGATGCCCTCGTTCTTGACGTTGCCTGCGACGACGCCGGAGAAGGCGCGCCGCAGGTCGGCCGCGAGCAGGTGCTTCGGCTCGCCGCGGTGCAGCCGGAGGCGCCGCATGTTCGCGTGTGTCGGCCGGAAGGGCTGCTGGAACTCGTGTTCGATGCGCAGCAGCCAGTTGAAGTAATAGGCGTCACGATGTTCCTTGCGGAAGGCGCGCACCCTGCCGATTCCGCCATGGATCTCGCGCGCGACCGCGGCGGGGTCGTCAATGATGATGCGGTAACGGCTGCGCGCCTCGTCGCCCAGCGTCTCGCCGATGAAGCTGTCGATGCGGCGGAAGTACTCTTCGGCGCTCTTCGGCCCGGTGAACACCAGCGGGAAGGGCTGGGCGGCATTGGCCGGATGCAGCAGGATGCCCAGCACATAGAGGATCTCCTCGGCCGTGCCGACGCCGCCGGGGAACACGACGAAGCCGTGGCCCGCGCGCACGAAGGCCTCCAGGCGCTTCTCGACGTCGGGCAGGATCACCAGGTCATTGACGATGGGGTTGGGCGATTCGGCGGCGATGATCCCGGGCTCGGTGAAGCCGAGATAGCGCGGCTTGCCGATACGCTGCTTGGCGTGTCCGATCGTCGCGCCCTTCATCGGCCCCTTCATCGCCCCCGGGCCGCAGCCGGTGCAGATGTCCAGCCCGCGCAGGCCCATCTCGTAGCCGACGCGCTTGGTGTAGTCGTACTCCTCGCGGCTGATCGAGTGCCCGCCCCAGCACACCGCGACGCTGGGCTGGATCACCGGCTGCACGATCCCGGCATTGCGCAGGATGTGGAACACCGCGTCGGTGATGCCCTCCGAGTTGCCGAGGTCGAATCGGCCGGGGGCTGCGCCGCCGGTGTCTCCGTTCGCATAGACCACGTCGCGCAACACCGCGAACAGGTGTTCCTGGATGCCCCGGATCATCAGCCCGTCGACGAAGGCGCTCGCCGGCGCGTTGCGGATGTCCAGCTTGATGCCGCGCGAGCGCTGGATGATCTCGATGTCGAAGTCCGGATAGCGCGCGAGGAGTTCCTTGCCGTCGTCGAGCGGATTGCCGCAGTTGAGCACCGCGAGGGCGCAGTTGCGGAAGGTTTCCCGCAGTCCGCCCTGGCCCTGGCTGGAGAGACGTGCGGCTTCCGTTCGCGACAGCACCTCCATGCGTCCGGTGGGCGAGACCTGGGCGTCGACGACTGGGAATCTTGCGGATGAAGGCTTGCTCATGGAATGGGATCTCGTGCTCGGGATTGATCGGCCGCGCGGGACGGTGGTCCCGTCCGTCGCTCCGGAACCGTGCATGGTAGGCGTGTCGGTGGCGAAATGCATGCCGGCAACGCCGGCTGCGGCTCCGCAAGCCGACCGCGTCAGCGGCGGATGTCGAGGTGCACGACCAGGTTCGCCTCGTGTGTGCGCCAGCGCAGCGGGATCGCGAAGGGAACACCCGTGGCGCGCGGGACCGACGGCGGAAGCGTGCGCAGGCGGGCCGACGGCGGCGAGATCGCCAGTTCCTCGCCGAAGTGGCGGCGTGCGCGGCCCGACATCATGTTGGCGATCTCGCCGACCACATCGAGGCAGCGGTCCACCGAATGCTCGCGTTCGCCGATCGCCTGCAACACCTGCGACAGCATGCCGTGGGGCGCCGAAAAGGTGATGCTGCCGCGAAAGCCGCCGGACACGTCGATCATCCCGTTGAAATCGCTCCACAAGGGGGCGGAGCTGCCATCGAGCAGGTAGGCGGTGCGCACGACGGCCGATTCGTGCGTCATGTTGAGGAAGAAGGCCGAGATGGCTTCGGAAAAGACCTCGATGTCTTCGTGGTTCAACGCGCGGAAATTCAACTCATCAGCTCCAGCAGGGCGACAACCAGTTGTTCTTCGGAAAAGGGCTTGTGCAGGAAGCCGTGTGCCCCCTTGCTGATGGCGCGCAGCGCCGTGGCCTTGTCGCTCAGGGCGGACACCACCATGATGCGGGCGCCCGGCAGGACCTCGGCGAGCCGTTCGATGCAGGCCTCTCCGTCCATGTTGGGCATCGTGAGGTCCATCGTGATGAAGTCGGGCTTCCTCGACAGCGCGATGGCCAGCGCCTGTTCGCCGTCGCCGGCGAGGCCCACCAGGTCGATCGGCGGCAGGCGCTCGTCGAGCATCTGCCGTGCGATCAGATTGCGGATGACCATCGAGTCGTCGACGATCAGTAGCCTTGCCTTCATGCGGGACTCCATTGCAGGGTGAAGCGCGTGTAGGCGCGCGGAGTGGACGCGAGCCTCAGCCGGGCGCCGGTCTCGCGTGCCAGCGCCCCGACGACATCGAGGCCCATGCCGCGGCCGGCGTGTTCGCTGACGGACGCCGCAGTGGAGACGCCCGGGGCGAAGAGCGTTGCGACCACGTCGCGGTCGCTCATCGCGGCGACCTCGGCGGCCGGCCGGTGCCCGTCTTCGGTCAGTCGGCGGCGCAGGGCATGCACGTCGATGCCGCGCCCGTCGTCGGTCACGCTGAGCTCCAGGCCCCCGTCCGCCGAGCGCGCCAGTTCGATGCGCAGGCGGCCTTCCTCCTGCTTGCCCGCGTCCCGCCGCTCCGCCACCGCCTCGATGCCATGCACGACCGCGTTGCGGACCAGTTGGGGCAGGCCTTCGCGCAACAGGCGATGGACCGCCTCGGGAATCGCGCCGACCTGCGGGAGCGAGGTTTCGATGCGCACCTTCTTGTCGAGGTCGGATGCAACCGCCAGCGCGAGCCGCTGGATGCGCTGCATCGTCTGGAGGACGGCGTCATCTCCCGGATGGGTCGCGCCGGCCTGTGCGCGGGCGTCGGCTGCAGGCTGTGCGAAGGCCGCGAGGCGCGAGATCACCGCGTCGATCTTCGCCAGCTCCTGCATCAGGTGGCCGATCCCGGTGGCAACCGGGATGAGGTCGTCGCCGGTCAGCGTCCTGCGATGGCGCAGCGCGCCCAGCTCGTCCTCGAAGCGGTGGGCCTGCGCCGCGACCGCGCCGATCGCGAGCGCCGCCGCCTCTCCCTTGATCGAATGCACCTCGCGGAACACCTTTGTCACCGTCGTCAGGTAGGCGCGCGTGTCCGGGGTGACGTCGCGCAGGGCGGCGTTCAGTCCGTCGAGCTTCGCCCGCGCGTCGTCGAGGAAGCGACGCACGTCCGCCGGATCCTTGTCCAGCACGTCGAGCAGCAGGGCCACCTCGCTGCGGGCACGTTCCTCGGCGTCCGCGAGTTCGCGTTCCAGCCTGACTTCCTGGCTCACGTCGGCCACCGCGACCAGCATCCCCGTGATGCCACTCCGCGCGCCGTCGCGCACGGGCTGGAACGTGAAGCTGAGATATTTCGCGCGCGAGCCACCGGCTTGTCCGAGCTGCACCCGCTGCAGCGGATTGAGGTCGGCCAGCAGCGCCGGCTTCACCCGTTCGTTGAGCAGCAGCCCGATGTACTGCCGGGCGGAGTCCATCGTTTCCGGCGTCACCAGTGCCGCCAGGGTCACGAGAAAATTGTCGCCCGGCGCCAGCGGGTGGGGAAACACCCGGGCGAGGTGTTCCGAACGCTGCGTCCCGATCGTGCCGTTGCGGTCGATCAGGAACAGGCCTTCGCGCACCGTGCGCAGGATGTCCGTCGTCTCGCGCCGCGCCTGCTCCGCTTCCCGGTCGCTGCGGCTCAGGCGGCGCGCAACGTGCACCACGACGAAGGCGAACATCAGCAGCGCGACGGTGATCGCGCCGGACTGCAGCACCCGCATCGAGCGCGCACGATCCGCCGCGAGGCGTTCCTGTTCGCGCGTCAGGTCGTCGGCGAGCTGCAGCAGGCGGACGTTGCGCGTGTTGCTCAGCGTGACCGCGGCCTCGACTGCGGCCCGCTCGGGCGTGGCCGAGGCCAGCAGCGCGATCGCCGCATCCCGCAACGGCTGCCACTGCCGGTCGAGCTTGTTCGCCAGGTCGAGCGCTGGGCCGTCCTGCGATTCCGCCGCAAAGGCCTGCACTTCGGCGAGCGCCAGGTCGAAGGCCAGGTATGCCTCCGAGATCTGCGCCTGGCTGGTCTGTATCGGGTCGCCCGCAGCGGATTCATGCGATAGTGTCAGCACCGCCTTGGCGAGCTGCTGCGAGTAGCCGCGCAACTTGCCGCCTGCGTTGATGCCCCTGGCGTCGCGCTCGACGTTCTGCAGCAGGACGTAGTTGAGCGTATAGACCCCGACGCTCACGAAAAAGAAAGCAGCAACGGCAATGACGAGCACGCGGTATTTGCCGGGCAGGAAGGATTGCAGCGAGGGCATCCGGGGCGACCGTGGGAGTGGGGCGGAGGTCGCGGAGGCTACAGTTCGGTTGTTACATTTTCGTGTCGGGACGCTACAAGTCCCGCGCCGCGCGGGAATCGAAAATAATTCCTTTCGGGTGTGAAATATTTTATGGCCGGGCAGTCAGGTTTATGGTTGATGCATTCCTGAATATCCCGGTAATATCCGCTTACAAGTTCCATCGCCGATTGCGACAGCCTCCTGCCGCAATCGGCAAACGGCGAAAGTTCAGATGTCCACAAATCCGTCCTGGAAGCAGTTTACCGTCGAGCGCCTGGCGCGTGAAATCGGCGTATTGGGCGAAATCATCGTCGATGATGTCCTTTTCGATCTGGGCTTCGAGGATGGCGAGCTGCCCCCGCGCCAGCTGATGACCTTCCTCGCCCGGTTGCAGCGCGAGCTCCCCGAGACCGTCGATCGCGACGGGATCATCAAGGAACTGGTCGCCGGACTCCTCTCAACTCCAAATTCCTGACCGTCATGACCATCCGAAACAAGCTGATCCTCGGTTTCTCCGTGCTGCTCGCGTTCATCTTCGTTCAGGGCGCAGCAACCTTCTTCTACGGTTCGCGCACCCAGGACCTCGTGGATACGGCGGTGAACAGGAACTTCATCGCCGCGACCGAGATCACCGACCTCCTCGCGTCGGCGCAACAGCTGCGGCGCCAGGAGAAGGAATACCTGATCTACGTAGGCAACGTCGACGGGCGCAATGCCGTGCTCGAAGACTGGAACGCCACGCATGCGCGCATCCTCGGCCAGCTCGAAGCGATGGTCGCCAACAGCAAGGGCATCTACCTTCCCGCCGACAGCACCGCATTCGCGCAGTGGAAGGGCGCGCTCGACGGTTACCAGAAGGAATTCGCACGCATCGTCGAAGGTTTCAGCTACGACGTCTCGATGCTTGACGAAGGCGATACGGCTGGCGGTTCGCAGACCTACAACAAGGCTGTGCGCGCCAACGAGGAGCTGCGCCCGGTGGTCGATCGCTTCAACAGCGTCCTGATCGAAGGAGCCACGAAGCTGGCGCGCACCCGAGCCGAAGAGTCGGCCCATGCCTACCAGCGCATCCGCAGCAACTTCAATGTCGTCGATTATGTGAACATCGGCTTCGCCGTGGCCGGCCTGCTGCTTGCGGGCGGCCTTCTCGCGACGATCCCGGGGTCGATCACCCGTCCGCTCGAGTCGCTGATCGAATCGGCCGACAAGATGAGTCTGGGCGACCTGGGCAAGAAATTCGAGGCTGGCGGCGTCAAGGACTTCGAGCGGCTTGCCGCTTCGCTCGAGCGCATGCGCGTGACGATGGAAGCGATGATCGTCCGGCTCAAGGCGCGCTCCCGCTGACAACCGACACCTCGCTGCACATTACCGCATCATCCGGCAACTCTTGAGACAAGGAACTCCCATGCGTATCGCTCTCCGCCCGCTGCTCCTCGCCCTGGCCCTCGGAACCGCCCTGGCGCTGCCTGCCCACGCGCAGCAGCAGTCGGCGTCGGGTGCCGTCGCCACCAAGACGACCACACGCACCGCCGCCGCCAAGCCCGCTACGGGCGACCTCGCTGCCGGGGATTACGTGATCGACGTCGCCCACTCGCACGTCTATTTCTTCATCTCGCACCTCGGCGTCAGCCGTTTCATGGGGCGTTTCGACGACATCAAGGGCACTTTCGTGATCGGGCAGAAACCGGCCGAAAGCGCCGTCAGCGCCACGGTGCCGGTGGCCAGCGTCAACACCAAGCACCAGAAGCTGGAAGACCACCTGAAGAGCCCCGACTTCTTCGACGTGGCGCAATTTCCGACCATGAGCTTCGAGTCGACGCGGGTGAACTGGAACAACCGTGGCGAGGGTGTCCTGTCGGGCAACCTCACGATCCACGGCGTCACCAAACCGGTCGATTTCAACCTGAAGCTGACGGGCGCAGGGAAGGGGCCGCGCGGCGACACCCGTGCCGGATTCGAAGGTACGACGACGATCAAGCGCAGCGATTTCGGCATGACCTATGGCCTGCCGCGCGTGGTCGGCGATACCGTCGAGATCGCGCTGTCGATCGAAGGCATCCGCCAGTAAGCGTCGGCTGCCGGTGCGGCCCGGGAGGCCGCATGGATTGCATTCGGTATCACGTTCGGCCCTGCCATCCCGCAGGGCCGAATTGTTTTGCGGGCCACGGCCGTGGTCCCGCGGCAGTAACGCTCAGTACTGGGTATTCAACTCGTCGACAACGAGCTGCTTGAGTTGCTCGTAGCCGAAGCTGGGCATCGGGCGGCCGTTGACGAAAAACTCCGGGGTCTTCGTCACGTTGAGCGTGCGCGCGTCGGCCAGATCCTGCCGGACGATCGCGTCGATCGCCGGGGAGGCCATGTCGGCCTTCAGTCTTTCGATGTCGAGGCCCACGCCGTTGATGAAGTTCCACACCATGTCGGGCTGCGGGTTGTGGTGCGAGGCCCAGTTGGGCTGGGCGGCAAACAGCGCCTCGAGCGTCTCCCAGAACTTGCCCTGGAGCTTCGCCGCTGCCAGCAGCTTCACGACCTGCTCCGAACCGTCGTGGAACGGCGCGTAGCGCACGCTCACGCGGATGCGTCCGGGCGCCGCGGCCATCAGCTGCTTCACATAGGGGTAGAAGTCGCGGCAGGTCTCGCAGGCCGGATCAAGGAATTCGACGATGTGCACGCGCGCTTCGGCTTCACCCAGCGTCGGCGAGTGCTCGCGCACGAGGATTGCGCGGTTCTGTTCGGCGACCTCGTCGCGGCGGGCACCCTTCTCCGAGTCATGGACGAGCGTGGCGGTGGCGAAGACCGCGACCATCAGGGCGGCGGCGATCCCGAAAATGTACTTCTGGTTCATCTGGACATCCTGCGTTGGGCAAAAAGAAGCAAACCGGCGATCAGCGTGAAGGCAATCAGCGACAGCATCGGAATGGTCAGGAAGCCGAGCCATTCGATCTGGATCTCCCTGCACGAGACGCCGCGCGAGCAGGGCTGAATGCGCTCGGGAATCACGCCCGCGACGAGCAGCACGTGGAACAGGGCGACCAGCCAGCCGGCGAGCGTCAGCGGCAGCGCGTAGCGGAGCACGCCGCGATCGAGGGGGAACATCCCCGCGGGCAGGATCAGCACGAGCGGGAACATGGCGATCCGCTGCCACCAGCACAGCACGCAGGGCGGCAGCTCCATGACCTCGCCGAGGAAGAGTGCGCCGAGCATGGAGGAGGCGGCCACCAGCCACGCCCCGAACAGCGGCGTCCAGCCCGGCTGGGCTGCCTGGGAGGGTTCAGCTCTCATACGAGATCAGGACGACGTCGGCGGCCTGTTCGCGTAGCGGAATCAGTGCCTGATAGACGGGCGAGTTGAACCAGCCGTTGAGCGAATCGATGTCGGGGAAACGCAGCACCACGGTATCGGTGTGCGCATGCTCGCCGCCCAGCACGGTCACGCGCTTGCCGCGCAGCACCAGCTCTCCGCCCCAGCCCTCCAGCGTGCCGGGGACGCGCGAGCGGTACTGGTCCCATTTGGCGGGATCCTTGATCGTGATGTGGCCGATGACATAGGCCGGGGCTTTCTGTTTCATCCGGTGTCCTGGTGGCAGAGGAACGAGGGGCCGCCGCGCGGCAAGGCTGCGCCGGACCGGAAGGTCACGGCAGGAAGGCGCGGATTATATCCGAGTCATAGCGACGTCATTGGTTCCGCGTCCGTGACCGGCATGGCGTCTCGTTCGGTGCGGTGCAAACGATCCAGGTACGTGCGCGGGTGCCGGGACGGCATATCGCGTTGCGGCGGTGCAAGATGGGTTGTATAGGTGATGAGGTTATATGGAAATAAGGTTTTATGCGTTGTCATACATCCTGGCATGGGCTATCGTCGGAGCCTTCTCCTCACATCGCCCGCTATCGGATTCAGCATGAAGAAACTGACCAGCCTGTTGCTCGCAGCCGGATTCGCCTTCGCCACCGGCGCGTCCGCCCAGTCCAATCTGCTCAACGTCTCCTACGACGTGGCGCGTGACGTCTACAAGGATTACAACCCGCTGTTCCAGAAGCACTGGAAGGAGAAGACCGGCGAGACCGTCGAACTGCGCCAGTCGCACGGCGGTTCGTCGAAGCAGGCGCGCGCAGTGGCCGACGGCCTCGAGGCCGACGTGGTGACGATGAACCAGGCCACCGACGTCGATTTCCTCGCCGAGAAGGGGCTGGTCGCCAAGGATTATCCGAAGAAGTTCCCCGACAACGCCTCGCCCTACACCTCGACGATGGTGTTCATCGTGCGCAAGGGCAATCCGAAGGCGATCAAGGACTGGAACGACATCGCCAAGCCCGGCACCCAGCTGATCATCCCGCACCCCAAGAACACCGGCAACGGCCGCTATTCCTATCTCGCGGCATGGGGCTACGCGCTCAAGCAGCCTGGCGGCAACGACAAGGCGGCGGCCGAATTCGTCGGCGCGATGCTCAAGAACGCGCCGCTGTTCGCGTCGGGCGGCCGCGATGCGACGACCACCTTCATGCAGCGCAAGATCGGCGACGTGCTCGTCACCTTCGAGTCGGAGGCGGAGCTGATCGCGAAGGAGTTCGGACGCGGCGAATTCGAAGTCGTCTACCCGAGCCTGTCCATCCTGGCCGAGTTCCCCGTTGCGATCGTCGAGAAGGTTGTCGACAAGAAGGGCACGCGCAAGGTGGCGCAGGCCTACCTGGAGTACCTGTGGTCGAAGGAGGGGCAGGAGAATGCCGCGGCGAATTACCTGCGCCCGCGTGACGCCGAAGTGCTGAAGAAGCATGCGGCGCAATTCCCTGCGATCAAGACCTTCACCGTGGATGAGGTGTTCGGCGGCTGGAGCAAGGCGGCGCCCGCGCACTTCAAGGACGGCGGCAGCTTCGACCAGATCTACGTTCAGAAGTAAAATCCCGGGCCTTTCATGCGCAGCGGCCCCATCGCGGGCCGCTGCGCTTTTCGATTCCCACGACTGACGGTTAGATTCTCGACATGTTTCCCACTCCCGCCAAACGGGATGGCGTCCTGCCCGGCTTCCGCCTGGGGCTGGGCTACACGCTGACCTACCTCACCCTGCTGGTGCTGATACCGCTCGGCGGCATGATCCTCATGACCGGCAAACTGAGCTGGAACAATTTCTGGGAGATCGCCACCGCGGAGCGTGCGCTGGCGTCCTACCGGGTCACCTTCGGCGCGTCCCTGTTCGCGGCGACGGTGAATGCCGTGTTCGGCCTGATCGTCGCCTGGGTGCTGGTGCGCTATCCGTTTCCGGGCAAGCGCTTCGTCGACGCCCTGGTCGATCTGCCGTTCGCGCTGCCGACGGCGGTCGCCGGCATCACGCTCGCGACCCTGTACGCGGAGAACGGCTGGGTCGGGCAATTCCTCGCCAAGTTCGGCATCAAGGTCGCCTTCACGCCGCTGGGCATCGTCGTCGCGCTGATCTTCGTGACCCTGCCTTTCGTCGTCCGCACGCTGCAGCCGGTGATCGAGGACATCGAGGCCGAGGTCGAGGAGGCCGCGGCCTCGCTAGGCGCGACGCGCTGGCAGACCTTCGTGCGGGTGTTGCTGCCGGGCATCTTCCCAGCCTGGCTCACCGGCTTCACGCTCGCGTTTTCGCGCGCGATCGGCGAGTTCGGCTCGGTGATCTTCATCGCCGGCAACATGCCGCTGATCTCCGAGATCACGCCCTTGCTGATCATCTCCAAGCTCGAGCAGTACGACCTGCTGGGCGCGACGGCGCTTGCGGTGGTGATGCTGGTGATCTCCTTCGTGATGCTGCTCGTGATCAACCTGCTGCAATGGTGGGCGGCCAACCGGCACGCCAAGGGCAGCGATGCCGAGCCGGCCGAGGCGCTCGCACCCGGCGCACTGGTGGAGGCCCGTCCATGACCGTTCGCCGTGCCACCGCCGAGCCGCGCTGGGTCCGCCTGCTGCTGACGGGTGTCGCCCTCGGCTTCCTCTTCCTGTTCCTCGTGCTGCCGCTGATCGCGGTGTTCTGGGAGGCCTTCGCGCAGGGTGCGCAGACCTACTGGGAGGCACTCAAGGATTCCGAAGCCCGTTCCGCGATGCTGCTGACGCTGACCATCGCCGCGGTCGTGCTGCCTTTCAACATCGCGTTCGGCGTCGCAGCGGCGTGGGCGATCGCGAAGTTCGAGTTCCGCGGCAAGAGCCTGCTTACGACCCTGATCGACCTGCCGTTCGCGGTGTCGCCCGTCGTCGCCGGCCTGATCTTCATCATCCTGTTCGGCGCCCAGGGTTTCTTCGGCTCGTGGCTCGCCGCGAACGACATCAAGATCATCTTCGCGCTGCCCGGCATGGTGCTCGCGACGCTGTTCGTGACCTTCCCCTTCGTCGCGCGCGAGCTGATCCCGCTGATGCAGGCGCAGGGGCGTGACGAGGAAGAGGCGGCGATCTCGCTCGGCGCCTCCGGCTGGCAGATGTTCTGGCGCGTGACGGTGCCGAACATCAAGTGGGGCCTGATGTACGGCGTGATCCTCGCCAACGCCCGGGCGATGGGCGAGTTCGGCGCGGTGAGCGTCGTCTCCGGCCACATCCGCGGGGAGACCAACACGCTGCCGCTGCATGTCGAGATCCTCTACAACGAATACAACCAGATCGGCGCCTTCGCCGCGGCCACCGTTCTCGCCTTCCTGGGCCTGGTGACCCTGGTCGCGAAGACCGTCGTCGAGTGGCGCATGCGCAAGGAAACCGAAATGCTGACCGCCGATCTGCCGCCCGAAAAAACCGAACTGCCGCCGACCGTGGCCACGGAACGCCCATGAGCATCGAAATCCGCAACATCAGCAAGCGCTTCGGCAACTTCGTCGCGCTCGACGATCTCTCCCTCGACATCCCGACCGGCGAGTTGGTCGCGCTGCTGGGGCCTTCGGGCTGCGGCAAGACGACGCTGCTGCGCATCATCGCGGGCATGGAGACGCCGGATGCCGGCTCGGTGCTGTTCGGCGGCCAGGAGGCGACCCACGTGCATGCGCGCGAGCGCCAGGTCGGCTTCGTGTTCCAGCATTACGCGCTGTTCCGCCACATGTCGGTGTTCGAGAACGTCGCCTTCGGGCTGCGCGTGCGCCCGCGCAAGGAGCGCCCGAGCGAGGCCGAGATCCGCGAGCGCGTGATGGGGCTGCTGAAGCTCGTGCAGCTCGACTGGCTCGCGCAGCGCTACCCCTCGCAGCTTTCGGGGGGCCAGCGCCAGCGCATCGCGCTGGCCCGCGCGCTGGCGGTCGAGCCCAAGGTGCTGCTGCTGGACGAGCCCTTCGGGGCGCTGGACACCAAGGTGCGCAAGGAACTGCGTCGCTGGCTGCGCCGCCTGCATGACGAGATGCACATCTCCTCGGTGTTCGTGACGCACGACCAGGAAGAGGCGCTCGAAGTCGCCGACCGCGTCGTCGTGATGAACCGCGGCCATATCGAGCAGATCGGCTCGCCCGACGAGGTCTACTCCAGCCCCGCGTCACCCTTCGTCTATCAGTTCCTGGGCAACGTGAACGTCTTCCACAGCCGCCTGCATGGAAGCTGGGCGGAGGTCGAGCGGGAAGGGGAGGCCCCCACGGCGGGGTCGATCGCCTTCGTGCGCCCGCACGACATCGAACTCGACGTGGCTCCGCTCGCCGGTGGCATGACGGCGGGAGTGCGCCATGTGCATCGGATCGGGCCGCTTGTGCGCGTAGAACTCGAGCACGACGGTGAGACGATCGAGGTCGAGCTCACGCGCGAACGCGCGGCGAGCCTAGATCTGCCGGTTGGCAAGACCGTCTGGATCAAGCCGCGCCAGGCCAAGGTGTTCGCGACCGAAGCGACGGCGCCCGCGGGAAGGCAGCCCTTCCTGTTCTGATCCCCGGTCGGGGCTGCTAGCTCGTCATCCCCTGAGCGATGGCAACGATGTAGACCATATACAGCGCGAGCAGTATGACGCCCCTGCGGCGGCTGATGAAGCCGTCGCGGGGCGGCCAGGTGACGGCAAGCGCGATCAGGCCGCAGACGAGGGCGACGGCGACTTCGCGCCAGTCGGCTTCGATCGGGTGGATGATGGCCGCGACCGCGACGATGAGCAGTCCGTTGAAGATGTTGCTGCCGAGTATCGTGCCCAGGCTCACCTCGTCGTGGCCGCGCAGCTTCGCGATGACGGTGGTGGCGAGTTCCGGGGTGGACGTGCCGATGGCGACGAGGGTCGCGCCGATGATGAACTCGTCGATGCCGTAGGTCGTCGCGATCCCCTTCGCGGAAATGACGATGATGTTCCCTGAGAGGACCAGGAATCCCAGCCCGACGACGGCGGACGCGATTGCCGCACCGGCACGTGGGGCGCCCATCACGGCCTCGGCCGCGCTGCGCTGACGGCGAGCCTCGATCACGGCGGCACTTAGCCAAGCAAGGAAAAGGGCCAGCAGCAGCAGGCCGTCGACGCGCGACAGCACGCCGTCGAGGAACAGCACGCCGGTGATCACGGGCACGAGCAGTGCGACGGGAAAATCGCGCCTGAGACTGTCGCGCGGGCTCTGGATGCCGGAGATCACCAGCGCCAGCGCGAGGATCAGTGCGACATTGACGACGTTGCTGCCCAGCGCGTCGCCGAGCGCGATCTGTGGGGTTCCGTCGAGCGCGGAATTCACCGACACCGACAGTTCCGGGCTGGAGGTCGCGAATGCCGCGACCGTGGCGCCGATGATGCCCGGCGAGATGCGCGCCCAGTGGGCGAGGCCGACGGTGCCGCGCACGAAGAGTTCGCCGCCGATGCCGGCGGCCACGACGCCGGCGAGGAGCCCCAGATAATCGTTCATCGAAACGGTACCCCGGTCATGGATACGAAGATACCGGAATTTGCTGCTCCGTATTTGATTGCCGGCCTAATATTCGGCGAGATCAAAATGCGGATTCCATACCACTTCCCACAGATGGCCGTCCGGGTCCGCAAAATAGCCGGCATAGCCGCCCCAGAAGGTGTCTCCCGCCGGTTTCACCGTGCGTGCGCCGGCCAGCCGGGCCTGCTCCATCACCGCATCGACTTCCTCCCTGGTCGCGACGTTGTGCCCGAGCGAACTCTGCGTCGAGGAGGGGCCTCCAACCGCCAGTCCCGCATCGTGCGCGAGGCTGCTCCTGGGCCAGAGCGCCAGCTTGACGCCGTGCTGCAGGTCGAAGAACGCGACGGCGCCATGTTCGAACTCGGTGCCGATGATGCCTTCCGTCGGAAGGCCAAGGCCGTCGCGGTAGAAGCGCAGGGCGCGCTCAAGGTCGTCCACCGCGAGGGTCAGGACCGTGAGTCTGGGTTGCATGTTTTTCTCCTGATGCTTGGGGCGCGTTACCGGGCCACAAGGCTTAGCGTGTGGCGCCCTTGTCGCGGATCAGTTGGGCAACGCGTGTCCCTTCCGGCGTGTCGAGCCGGTTTGCCAGCGCGAGCGCGGTTTCGCCCTTGCGCGTGGTCGCGAAGATGTCCGCCCCGCGTTCGGCCAGCAGCTCGGCGATGTCGAGGACGCCGCCCGACAGGGAAAGGAGGAAGGGCGTGTTGCCCAGCGGATCGCGCACGTTCACCTGGGCCCCGCGGAGGATGAGTGCTTCGGCGATGGTCCGGTAGCCTTGGGTCGGCTTGCCGCAGGCGACGAGGAGCGGTGTGAGCCCGAGGTGGTCGCGGGCGTTCACGTCCGCGCCGGCGTTCACGAGGATGCTGGCGATTACGGTGAAGCCGCGCTTCAATGCGAAGAGCAGCGGCGGTGTGCCGTCCACGTCGATGCCGTGGAAGGGGAATCGGGCGCGCACGAAGAGGTCGATGAGTTCGCGATCGCCGGCGCGCAAGGCGGCAAGGAACGCCTCCCGGTCGACCGTGACACCGCGCTCGGCAAGTTCCCGGACCGCATGTTCGCGGCGCTCGGCCTGGCGGAAGGTCTCCAGTTCGCGGAATTCGCGCAGCGTGATGATGTCGGCGAGCACCAGGGGCGGGAAGCCCTGCCGTCCGCCGCGCTTGTCGATCAGCAGATCACTGAAGTAATCGTGGATCTCGGGCGTGTCCCACAGGAACTCGATGCGCGTGAGGATGCGGTCGAATTTCTCTTCGAGATGGACCGGATACCTGTCGCCAAGGCTCTCGAAGAGGGGGTGTTTCATGGGGGAGCGTCCCGTCGCCGGTTGTTCGCGATTTGCGGACGACGTGCGAGCTCGGGGAGCCTGTGGATCGCTGACGTCGTGCTGCGAGGTTGCGAGAATGGTTTGCATTCTCGCACACCTGCGGAGGAGCGGTATGCGGACGATGGCCGGCGCACGAACCTTCCTGGGGCAGTAGGCCCGCAGCGCGTCCCGCCGATCCGGTCAAGCCGAATGCAGTTGAGCGCCGCATGCCGGGATACGCATTCGGCCGCTCCCGCCCTGGGGGGCCATGTCGCGCGGGTTGCGCTACCTGACGGGGCCGTCTCCGGTGTCCGAATGCTTGCGTAACGCCGCCGACCGTGAGTTCAACGTCCCTTGAGTTTCATGACTCCGAGCGCATCCATGACGATCTTCTCGTAGATCGGTTCGGATTTGCCCTTGCGCACCTTGTACATGAAGTACTTTTCGAACGCGACCTTGGCCAGATGCACCCACTTTCCTTCGGAGACCCAGTTGACGTTGCGCGGCGGGATCTGCGGCAGGGCGATGAATGCCGCGCCCGAACTGCCGAAGTCCGCGAGGCAGACGGCATTCCATGTCGCCTTTTCGCCCGGTTCGTGGCCGTCGAGGGCGGCGCGGATGTTCTTCGCGGTCGCGGTGACCATCGACTCGATCATGAAGCCGGTCTTCGGCGTTCCGATCGGTACCGGGGTCGTCTCGACGGGCGGGATCGCGACGCACACGCCGATCGCGTACACGTTCGGATAGGCCGGGTTGCGCTGGTAGGCGTCGATCGGCACGAAACCGCGCGGGTTGCTCAGGCCCTCGACGCCGAAGACGGCGTCGACGCCCTTGAAGGCGGGCAGCATCATCGAGTAACGGAACGGCAGCTCGTGTTCCTTCTTCGGCTTGCCTTCGTCGTCGTGCTCGGTCACGAACATGTTGCCCTCTTCGACGCGCGTCACCTTGGCGTTGCAGATCCACTTGATGTGCCGCTCGCGGAACATCGATTCGAGCATGCCCTTGGAGTCGCCGACGCCGCCTAGCCCGAGGTGGCCGATGTAGGGCTCGGAGGTCACGAAGGTCATCGGTACGCGGTCACGCAGCTTGCGCTTGCGCAGATCGGTTTCCATGATGAATGCGAACTCGTAGGCCGGCCCGAAGCAGGAGGCGCCCTGGACGGCGCCGACGACGATGGGGCCGGGGTCGGCGATGAAGTCCGACCAGACGCCCGCCGCGGTCGTGGCGTGGTCGACGTGGCAGATCGACTGCGTATGCCCGTCGGGCCCGAGGCCGGGAATCTCCTCGAAGGCGAGGCGTGGTCCGGTCGCGATCACGAGATAGTCGTAGTCGACGAAACTGCCGTCGGCGAGCTCGACCTGATTTCGTCCGGGATGCACGCGGGCGGCAGCCTGCTGGATGAAGCGGATCTTGCGCGCGGCCAGCAGGGGGGCGATTTCGAGTTCGATTTCGGCGCGCTTGCGCCAGCTGACCGCGACCCAGGGGTTGGACGGCACGAAATGGAAGGTCGCCGTGTTGGCGATCACCGTCACCTCGTCCCCGGGGCGTGCGAGTTGCTTCATCTCATAGGCCATCGGCATGCCGCCGATGCCTGCGCCGATGATCACGATATGAGCCATTGTCTCCTCCGTTTGTCGATTGCGGGCGCCCGGTGACCGGGTCTGTCGGCGACGGAGGGAGCCAGCGATTGCGCTTTCCCTCCGACTGCATCGGCGCGCCCGAAGGGCGCGGCGTGCACGAACCGATAGTAACATTAGAATAGTCTAATGTTTTAATCGGTGACGTGGGTTACAAAGCGAAGAGGGGCAGTAGACGATGCGGCTTTCGGCTCGGCCTCGAGCGCGACGGGCGTGCGTCAGCGTCGAAATCGCGGTTCCCCGCCCCGGCTGTGCGGCCGCGCGAGTGCAGGGCCGGGGCGCGATACCGTGCGGATCAGGCCCTCACGGCGTCCAGCAGCTCCCGGACGCCTTGAACGCGCTGCTTGAGGTTCGGCAGGCTGGCCTTGCGGATCAGGCGGTCGGGGCCGGACATCTTGGTGTTGCGGTCCTTCTGGATCAGCATGATGACCTTGACCGGGTCGATCGGCGGGTTGGGGCCGAACTGCACGCTGATCTGCGCGTCGCTGGCGTCGAGCTTGGCCACGCCATAGGGCTTCACGAGCAGGCGCAGGCGGTGCGATTCGATCAGGGCCTGGGTTTGCGCCGGCAGTTCGCCGAAGCGGTCGATCAGCTCTTCCTGCAGGTTGCGCAGCTCGTTGTCCGCTTCGCAGTTCGCGAGACGCTTGTAAAGCGTCAGGCGCTCCTGCACGTCGGGGCAGTAGTCGTTGGGCAGCAGGGCCGGCGTATGCAGGTTGATTTCGGACACCACTTCCAGCGGCTGGCTCAGGTCCGGTTCCTTGCCCGCCTGCAGGTCGCGCACCGCGCGCTTGAGCATCTCGGTGTACAGGCTGAAGCCGACCTGCTGGATCTCGCCGGACTGGTTTTCACCGAGCACCTCGCCTGCGCCGCGGATCTCCAGGTCGTGCATCGCGAGGTAGAAGCCGGAGCCCAGCTCCTCCATCATCGTGATCGCTTCCAGTCGCTTCTGCGCCTGCGCCGTCGGCTTGGCGTGGGCGTCGGTCAGCAGGTAGGCGTAGGCCTGGTGGTGGCTGCGCCCGACGCGGCCGCGCAGCTGGTGCAACTGGGCGAGACCGAAGCGGTCGGCACGGTTGATGATGATGGTGTTGGCGGTGGGGATGTTGATGCCGGTCTCGATGATCGTCGTGCACAGCAGCAGGTTGGCGCGTTGGGACGTGAAGTCGCGCATCACGCGCTCGAGCTCGCGCTCGGGTAGCTGGCCATGGCCGACGACGATGCGCGCCTCGGGCAAGAGCTCGGCGAGGTCGTTGCGCACGTTCTCGATCGTCTCGACCTCGTTGTGCAGGAAGTACACCTGGCCGCCGCGCTTAAACTCGCGCAGCACCGCCTCGCGCACGATGCCCTTGCTGTGGCGCTGCACGAAGGTCTTGATCGCGAGGCGCTTCTGCGGCGCGGTGGCGATGACCGAGAACTCGCGCAGGCCTTCGAGCGCGAGGCCCAGCGTGCGCGGGATCGGCGTCGCGGTCAGCGTCAGGATGTCGATCTCGCTGCGCAGCGCCTTGAGCGCCTCCTTCTGGCGCACGCCGAAGCGGTGCTCCTCGTCGATGATGACGAGGCCGAGTCGCTTGAACTGCACGTCCTTTTGCAGCAGGCGGTGGGTGCCGATGATGATGTCGACCTTGCCTTCCGCGAGTTGCTTCAGGGCTTCGGCCTGTTCCTTGGCGCTCTTGAAGCGCGACAGCTCGGCGATGCGGATCGGGAAGTCGGCGAAGCGGTCGGAGAAGGTCTGGTAGTGCTGTTCGGCCAGTAGCGTGGTCGGCGTCAGCACGACGACCTGCTTGCCGTCGGCGACCGCGATGAAGGCCGCGCGCAGGGCGACTTCGGTCTTGCCGAAGCCGACGTCGCCGCACACGAGGCGGTCCATCGGGCGGCCGGATTTCATGTCGGCGATGACGGCGTCGATCGCGCCCTGCTGGTCGGGCGTGGTCTCGAAGCCGAAGCCCTCGGCGAAGGCGTCGAGGTCGTGCTGCTTGAAGTCGAAGCGGTGGCCGGGGCGGGCGGCGCGCTGCGCGTACAGGGCCAGCAACTCGGCGGCGGTGTCGCGCACCTGCATGGCGGCTTTGCGCTTGGCCTTGTCCCACTGGCCGGAGCCGAGGCGGTGCAGCTCGACGGCCTCCGGGTCGGCACCGGCGTAGCGCGAGATCACATGCAGCTGGGCGACGGGCACGTAGAGCTTGTCGCCGTTGGCGTACTCGAGGTCGAGGAATTCGGTCTGCCCCTCGCCGAGGTCCATGTGAATCAGGCCGAGATAGCGGCCGATGCCGTGCGATTCATGCACGACCGGGTCGCCGGGCTTGAGCTCGGAGAGATCGCGCAGCCAGCCTTCCATCGTCGCGGCCTTGCGCGTGTCGCGGCGGGCGCGGGTGCGCGTCGTTGCGGCGTACAGCTCGGACTCGGTGACGATCGCGATCTTCGCTTCGGGCAGCAGGAAGCCGGTCGCGAGCGGGCCGACCCCCAGGGCTAGCGGCTCGGTCGAGGTGAGGAAGCCGGCGCAGTCCGCACTTGCCGCCGGTTTCAGGCCGTATTCGGCGAAGAACTCGGAGATCGTCTCGCGGCGGCCCGGGGCGTCGGCCAGCACCAGCACCCGTCCGCCGGCCATGGCCCAGTCGCTTTCGAGGAAGGCCTTGAGGCGATGCAGCGGATCGGTCGCCTTGCGCTCGACCGATAGATCGGGAAGCGCCAATGCGGCAGCAGTTGCCGCGTCGGCATCCGGCGCGGCGATGTGGATGCGCGGTCGATCCTTCAGTGCTGCGTAGAACGATTCCTGGCCGAGGAACAGCGCGTCCGGCGGCAGCACCGGGCGCGTACGGTCGCCCTTGAGGAAATCGTGGCGCGAGCGCGTGTCGCGCCAGAACTCCTCGATCGCCGCCGGAACGTCGCGATGGAGGACCACCGCGGCGTCGGCCGGCAGGTAGTCGAACAGCGTCGCCGTGTCGTCGAAGAACAGCGGCAGGTAGTACTCGATGCCGGCCGGCGCGATGCCGTTCGACACGTCCTTGTACAGCGACACGCGCGAGGGGTCGCCCTCGAAGGTCTCGCGGAAGCGGCTGCGGAAATGCGTGCGTCCCTTCTCGTCCATCGGGAATTCGCGCGCGGGCAGCATGCGGATTTCCGGCACCGGATAGACCGTGCGCTGCGTGTCCGGATCGAAGGTCTTGATGCTCTCGACCTCGTCGTCGAAGAGGTCGATGCGGAAGGGCAGCACCGCGCCCATCGGGTAGAGGTCAACCAGACCGCCGCGTACCGAGAACTCTCCCGGGCTCACGACCTGCGTGACGTGGGTGTAGCCGGCCACCGCCATCTGGTTGCGCAGCTGGTCGACGTCCAGTTTCGCGCCCTGCTTCAGGAAGAAGGTATAGGCCGCGAGGAATGCGGGCGGCGCCATGCGATACAGCGCCGTCGAGGCCGGCACGAGGACGATGTCGGCCCCGCCGCGGCTCACCGCGTACAGCGTCGACAGGCGCTCGGAGATGAGGTCCTGGTGCGGCGAGAAGCTCTCGTAAGGCAGGGTTTCCCAGTCGGGCAGCAGGTGCGTGCGCAGGCCCGGCGCAATCCACGCGATCTCGTCCTGCAGGCGCTGGGCATCGAGCGGATTGGCCGTGACCAGCAGCAGGCAGCGCCCGCGGGAGGCGAGCTGCGCGATCGCGACCGCATCGGCGGAGCCCGCGAGGGCGGGGAGGTCGAGGCGTGCGCCGGGTTTCGGAAAGGCGAGTGAGGCGAGCTGCGGAATCAGGGCGTCGAGCGGTCGGGACATCGGGCTGTTGCGGCCGGGCCGCGGACGGACGTGTGGGAACGGGGGAAGCGAGGGGCGAATTATAGGGGATGCGAGGACGCGGATTGATCTGCCGTTCCGCCGGATGCCGTTCCGGCGGGGGCGCCGTCGTGGATGCGTTGCTCGACGGGGCTGGGTGCCGGCAGCCTCTCACGCAGCCAGTTCGCCGCAAGCTCGCCGAAGCGCTCGATGGCGCCGGGCTCACGGAATTCGTCCGCAACGCCGGTGAGCACATGCCAGTCGTTGGGGCAGCGCAGGTGTTCGAAGGCCTGACGGATCATGCCGGCCTGCGGGTCGTCGTTGCCGACGACCATGCGCAGCGGCACGGCGAGGGTGTTGAGCGGCGTCAGTCCGGCAAGGTCGGGACGGCCGGCGCGGCACACGATGGCGGACATGCGGTCGGCAGTCTTCCACCCGGCACGGATCGCCGCCCCGCACGCGGTGTCCGATGCGACCAGTCCCACTCCCAGCCCGGCGAGCGGGGGCTGATGGCCGATCCAGTCGAGCACGGCCACCACGCGGTTTGCCATCTGCGGCACGTTGAAGCGCGCGTCCGGGTCGCGCGTTTCCTCGTAGGTGGTGAGCAGGTTGATGAGCAGGGTCGCAAAACCCGCTCGCTGCAGCTCGCGCGCCACGCGCAGGTCGCGCGACTGCGCGAACGGGCTGCCGGCTGGCCGCAGCACGACCGCGAGGCCGGCCACGTCGGGCGCATGGACCAGTTCGCCGCTGAGCCAGATGTGCTCGAAGGGGATGCTGATGTCAGTGGTTCGCAGTTTCACGGTCGGGCGAGTCCGGATCAGGTTCTGGCGTTTGTGGTGGGCTGGCGGTGGATGGCGACCGGGATGCGGCGCGAACCGAAGGGCGATGAGTAGTGGCCGAAACGGCCCGCGAGTGCCGTGCCGCACTTGCGGCAGGCGCCCTTGTCGTCTAGCGCATAATCGAGGATCTCGTACCAGTCGCGTTCGATGACTGGGGCGCCGCAGTGGGTGCAGCGTGTGATGCCTCCTTCGCGGTCATGCACGTTGCCGGTGTAGACGTGCTTCAGCCCCTCCGCGAGCGCGATGCGGCGGGCGCGTGTCAGCGTCGCAGGCGGGGTGGCGGGGATGTCGGTGAGCTTGTAGTCGGGATGGAAGGCGGAGAAATGCAGCGGCACTTCGCCGCCCAGCTCCTTCGCGACCCACTGCGACAGCGCGCGGACCTCGTCTTCCGAGTCGTTGAGCCCCGGGATCAGCAGCGTTGTGATCTCCACCCAGACGTCGCTCTCGTGCACCAGCCACTTGAGCGTGTCGAGCACCGGCTGCAGGTGTGCGCCGCACTCCTTGACGTAGAACTCGTCGGTGAAAGCCTTGAGGTCGACGTTGGCAGCGTCCATGTGGGCGTAGAAATCGGGGCGCGCGAGCTCGGTGATGTAGCCCGCGGTGACGGCGACGGTCTTGAGCCCCAGTTGATGGCAGGCCTTGGCAGTGTCGATCGCGTATTCGGCAAAGATCACCGGGTCGTTGTAGGTGAAGGCCACGCTGGCGCAGCCCCAGTCAGCGGCCGTGCGGGCAATTTCCTCGGGCGAGGCCGCGTCCATCAGGCTGTCCATGTCGCGCGACTTGGAGATGTCCCAGTTCTGGCAGAACTTGCACGCGAGGTTGCAGCCGGCCGTGCCGAACGAGAACACGCTGGTGCCGGGGTAGAAATGGTTGAGCGGCTTCTTCTCGATCGGATCGATGCAGAAGCCCGAGCTCCTGCCGTAGGTCGTGAGGACGATCGCGTCGCCCTCGCGCATGCGCACGAAGCAGGCGCCGCGCTGGTCGGCATGCAGCCGGCAGTAACGCGGACACAGGTCGCACTGGATGCGGCCGTCGTCGAGATGGTGCCAGTAGCGCGCCGGGTAGTTCATCTCACCGCTCCTTCCACTTGCGCACCGTGTAGGTCGCCGCCATCAGGTTCGGCGCGGGGCGATCCGGTGCAAGGCCGGCCTTCTGCTTGAGCGCGGCGAGGAACATGTGCGGTTCCGGGAGCTGCTCCCATACCTGCGGCAGGAAGGTCGCGCTGCGACAGCCGGAAAACAGCAGAACCCCATCGACGCCGGGACGCAGCTTGCCGATCAGCTCGCTTTCATCGGAGAACTCGACGAACTCGGGCGACGACAGGAGCGAAACCTCGATGTCGACCTTGTCGAGTTCGTCGCGCGACATCGGCGGAAATCGCGGATCCCGTGTAGCGGCGCCTACCGCATTGAGTACGACATCTTCGCCCAGCGATCGTTGCGCGCGCACGCTGCCGATGCAACCGCGCAAATCGCCACCGCGCTTGAGCGTCACGAAGGTTGCCCCCCGTTCGCCCAGCCGCGGGTCGCCGTCAGGCGGGGTGCGCTCGGCGCCCAGCTCATGCGCGATGGCGTGGCGTGCGCGGGCGAGCAGGATCTGGCCGAGTTCAGTGTCGGGCGGAAGCGGCATGGCTGGTCGATTCGCAAAAGGCGATGCTGGTGTAACCGACCACGCGCGAACGGTCGCCCGCCGTGTCGCCGGAATTGCGCAGGTCGAGGAGGTGCGGTTCCACACCGTGGCGAGCCGCGACACGCAGCAGGCCGTTGATCGGCATCGCGCCGCAGGCCTGGTCATGGTCGAGGCCCGTGCGCAGTTTCAGGATCTGGTCGACCGAGCTGCGGTCGGTGCAGCAGGCCTGCGCATAGGGCTGATAGTGCGAGAGGTCCGAGCTGATTACGATCAGCGTTTCCGGCCCGCCCCACAGGGTGTCGAGGAGCTCCGCCACCTGCTCGGCGCTCGCGCCGCCCACCAGCAGGGGAACGAGCTCGAACGCGTCGAGGATGGTCTGCAGGAAGGGGAGCTGGACTTCCAGGCAATGCTCCAGCGCATGCGGGCGGTCATCGACCACGACATCGGCGCGCTGCTGCAGCGCGAGCCAATCCTTGCGGCTGATCGGCACCGGTCCGAGCGGCGTCGAGAACACCTGCGCAGCCGGCAGTGCGAAGGATGCGACCGGCACGCGGTGGGCCGGCCCCAGCATTACCACGCGCCGCACCACGTCGCGTAGTCCCGCCGCCACCGCGTAGGCGCTGGCTGCAACGGGACCGGAATAGACATATCCGGCATGCGGGACGATGAGCGCCTTGGGCGCGGAGACCGCCTCCAGCGGCACGGCGGTCGAGAGCATTTCACCAATCTGGGCCTGCAGCACGTGCGGATCGTCGGGATAGAAGTAGCCGGCGACCGCAGCGGGGCGAATGGAGGCAGTGGCCATGGAATTCCTTTCGGGTGAGGGCTGGGCCGGATTCGTGGTTAAGTCTTTGCTGATGAATTATAGGCTTCCCGGAAACATTGCGAGCCAGGCGATCCCGCCGCCCAGTCCGGCCGCGACCGCGCCCATGCCGCCGAGAATCTTCATCCCCAGCGGCCGTCCTCCGACCGCGACGGCAATGCCGGTCTTGAACACGAGGTTGGCGATCATCGCCAGGCAGATGGCGATCACCGTGACGTCGAGCGCGAGTTTGCCGAGATTGAAGAGGCGCATGCTCGACAGCGCGATGGCATCCATGTCGGTGAGGCCCGACACCAGCGCGAGGGCGTACATCCCCTGCTTGCCTGCGATCTCGGAGAGCCAGGCGGAGATGAACAGGACTACGGCGTACACCGCGCCGAAGCCGAGCGCGGCGCGCAGTTCGGTCGGGTTGCGCGTCTCGGGCATGAAGGCCTGGCCGCTCGTCTGTTCGCGCCAGTACCAGAACAGGCTGAGCGCGCCGAGGAGCAGGGCAGGGGTCACCGCAATCGCCAGCGATGTCACGACGCCCGGCGCCACCACCGCGGCGATCACGGTGACGCGCACCATCATCACAAGATTCGCGAGCACGATTACGAGCGCCGCCATCGGCGCGGTGGGCGGGGTTTCACGCGCATTGCGCGCATAGATCAGCGTCGTGGCGGTGCTCGATGCGAGGCCGCCGGCAATGCCGACGAAGGCCGCGCCGTAGCGCGCGCCCACCAGGCGCAGCGTCGCGTAGCCCGCGAGGCTCAGGCCCGAGATCAGCACCACCATCCACCACACCTGGCGGGGGTTCACGGCGTTGTACGGGTCGAAGGTCTCGTCCGGGAGGAAGGGCAGGATGACCAGCGACAGGACGGCGAACTGGAAAATCGAGATCCATTCCTTCGCCTCGAGCCGCGTCGCGACGCCTCGCAGTTCGGTCTTGAAGTACAGCAGGATGGTGGTCGCCACCGACAGGATCACCGCCACCATCGCATGCCCAAGCCAGACGGCGACACCCAGGCAGTAGCACACCAGCAGCGCCGCCACTGAGGTCGTTCCCGGATCGACCGGGTCGGGGTGGCGCAGATAGGCAGCGATGATCATCACGCCGATGATCGCCATGCCGACAACCACCGGGGCGATGGAGGCGAGGTGGTCGCCGAGCATGCCGGCCAGCGCGCCCAGCAGGCCGACGAGGCCGAAGGTGCGGACGCCAGCCCGCGCCGATGCGACGCGTTCGCGTTCGAAGCCGATCAGCAGGCCGATGCCGATCGCGATCAGAAAGGCCTCGATCTGTGCGAGATCGACCGGTTTGGCAAAAGGCACCTGGGCTCTCCTTTCGCACATTCCGTGCGGGTTTCGGGGGCGGCGGCGTTCCTTCGTTACATGTTGCCACTGTATTCCAATCGCCCGCGGCGCGCACGCGGAGGGCGGAGTTTCGCCAGTCCTCGCGCGGCACGGTTAGAATCCGCGCCATGCAGAAATTCACTCCCCGCCATTTCGCGATCGTCCCGGCTGCCGGCAGCGGCAGCCGCATGGGGGCGTCGCAGCCAAAGCAGTATCTCGAGCTGCTCGGCAAGCCGCTTATTCGCCATTCGCTCGAAGTGCTGTGCGCGACGCCTCAGATCGACAAGGTCTTCGTCGTGCTGTCGGTCGGCGACGCGGAGTGGAAGCGCCACGACTGGTCCGGCCTCGGCCCCAAGCTGGTGCCGCTGTTCTGCGGCGGCGCCACGCGCGCAGACAGCGTGCTCGGCGGCTTGCGCGCGATCGTGCGCGAGGCGGAGCAGTCGGACTGGGTGCTGGTGCATGATGCCGCGCGCCCCTGCCTCGCGCGCTGGCACATCGACAAGCTCATCCGCGAGCTGGCTCACGACGAGGTTGGCGGCATCCTCGCGGTTCCCGTCGCCGACACGCTCAAGCGCGCGGATTCGCACCGTCACGTACTCGAGACCGTGCCGCGCGACAGCCTGTGGCAGGCGCAGACGCCGCAAATGTTCCGCTACGTGATGTTGCGCCGCGCGCTGGAGGCCGCGAGCAACGTCACCGACGAGGCCAGCGCGATCGAGGCCGCCGGCCTGCGCCCCCGGCTGATCGAGGGCGACGCCACCAATCTCAAAGTCACCTATCCGCTCGACCTGCACCTGGCCGAGTGGATCCTCACGAACAGGGATTCACGCTGACATGAAAGTACCTTTCCGCATCGGCCAGGGCTTTGACGTGCATGCACTGGTGCCGGGGCGCCCGCTCATCGTCGGTGGCGTCACGATTCCCTACGAGCGCGGTCTGCTCGGCCATTCCGACGCCGACGTGCTGTTGCATGCGCTGACCGATGCGTTGCTCGGCGCGGCGGGCCTGGGCGACATCGGGCGCCTGTTCCCTGACACCGACCCGCAGCACGCGGGCGCAGACAGCCGCGTGCTGTTGCGTGAGGCGTACGCTGCGGTGCGCGATGCCGGCTTTGCGGTGGTGAACGTGGATGCCACGGTGATCTGCCGCGCACCGCGGATCCTGCCGCATGCTCCGGCGATGGTCGCGAACATTGCCGCGGATCTGGGGATCGACGAGGCGGCGGTGAACATCAAGGGCAAGACCACCGAAAAGCTCGGCTTTACGGGACGCGGCGAGGGCATCGCCGCCCAGGTCGTGGCGCTGCTCGTGCGGGATGACGCGGCCGGCTGAGACCGCATCCGGCGCGCCGCCGCGCGCGCGGGTGTTTTTCGCCCTCTGGCCCACGGCGGCGATCGCGCGCCGGTTGCACAAGGAGGGCGAACGCGTGCACACGGCCACCGGCGGCCGGCGCATGCGCCGCGATACCCTGCACCTGACGCTCGCCTTCATCGGCGACATTCCGCGCGAACGCCTCGACGACTTGCGCGCGGCGGCGGACAAGGTCGCCTTCCCGCCGTTCACCCTTCAACTCGACCGCATCGCCGGCTGGCGCCACAACCACATCGTGTGGGTCGGGGCGACCGAGGTGCCCGCGGAGCTGGAGTCGCTGGTGAGCCAGCTCAACGCGGCGCTTGCCGCAGGCGGCTTTCCGGTCGAGCGACGCAAGTTCGCCGCGCACGTGACCCTGCTGCGCAACGCACGCGGCGAGCTGGCAGCGTCCGAACTCGATCCGTCGATAGTGTGGCCCGTAGGTGAATTCGTGCTGGTCGAGTCCGACCTGCGGCCCGAGGGCGCACAATACACCGTTGTCGCAACCTGGCCCTGCGTCGGCGGGGCTCGGGACTGAGCCACCGGGCGAGGAGGGGCCGGCAAGCTCGCCGCCGGCAGCCTAAAATGAATAGTCGGCGAACGCGCAAGGGGCGCCGCAGGGAGGGTTTCCGGATCCCAATATTGCCAAGGGCGACGCACAAGAATTGCCCGCACCTGATGACCAGGAGAGACTGCCATGGCAATCCCGTCGAAAGTCCACGAGTTCATGATGGAGCACGGTCTGCGCTATGACGTGCTGAACCATCCCCATTCACACAGCAGCATGGATACCGCGCATCAGGCGCGCATTCCCGCGAGCAGTCTCGCGAAATCCGTCGTCCTCGAAGACGATCACGGCTACCTGATGGCCGTGCTGCCCTCGACCGAGCACGTGCAGCTCGGCATCCTGAGCCGGGCGATGCACCGCGAATTGCGGCTCGCGAGCGAGTCCGAGCTCGCGTCGTTGTTCGAGGACTGCGAAGCCGGCGCGGTGCCGCCGCTGGGTTCCGTCTACGGCATGCGCATGATCGTGGATGAAAGCATCGCC
Source organism: Aromatoleum evansii (assembly GCF_045689615.1). Lineage (NCBI taxonomy): Bacteria > Pseudomonadati > Pseudomonadota > Betaproteobacteria > Rhodocyclales > Rhodocyclaceae > Aromatoleum > Aromatoleum evansii. The sequence goes on along the minus strand of NZ_CP141259.1, from coordinate 3,150,483 downwards.
GATCAGGAGGAGATCTATTTCGAGGCCGGCGACCACGAGAAGATCATCCAGATGAGCCGCAGCGACTTCATGACCATGATGGAAATGGAGAATGCCGAGCGCATGCATTTCAGCGGGCGCCAGTGGCGGCATTGACGTGACGGCGCGCGAGCCGCGCAGATGAAAAAAAAGCGGGGCGCCAAGCGCCCCGCTGCTCTTCGGGACCGCTCTTCGCGGTCCCATCGTCTCCTGAAGAGAGACGGTCGAAGAATCGGCCGGAATCAGACGAACAGGCAGGACGCGAGGCGTTCGCGCAGCACCGGTTCGGGTTCCTTGGTGTAGTCCTTTTCGAAGCGATCCGTGATCAGTTGTGAGGTCGGGGTGTCGAGCACCGAATTGAGCATTCCCATGAATGCGGGCGGTGCGAAGACGATGGCCCGGCCGAATGCGTTCGTGGCTCGTCCCTTGTATAGCTCCTGTGCAATCTCCTGCGCAAAGACCTTGGCCTCGTGGACCTTGGGCTGGGTCTGCGCCTGCTTCGAACCCGATGCGTTGCCTGCCGAGGGCGAGGCCCCCGCGCGATCGGTAACGAGTTCGGAATTCTTCTGTCGACTTTCGGGATGGATCAGCTCCTTAACCAGCGTCAGGCCCTTGTTGGGACCGAGGTTCGCGTACAGTTTGGCCAGGCTGGCATTGGCAACCAGAATCCAGGTAATCGCCATGAATCGTCCTCCGGGATTTGAGTCGAGTCGAACGTACAGCACGCTGCGGCTGCAGATGCAGCGATTCCAGCTTAGACCGGCTGTCACGGGATCGCAATCGAATTTCGTCTGCGAAGTTTGCTGCGCTTCGTGAAACGATTGCGTTACGCGGATTCAAAGGAATTTCAGCACATCTGACATACGCCGGAAAACCGGAATGGAATATCCGGCCTTCCTTCACGGCGATTCGGCGCCCGCATCCTGCGGCGGTTCGCCATACACGCGCCGCTCGCCGGCCGCGGGGTCGGCGCCGTAGAACTGCCGCAGCTGTTCGTAGATCGCCGGGAAGTCCTCCTGCAACAGGCAGGGGGCCTCGAAGAAGCCCTCGGACGCGACGGCGAAGAACTCGCCCGGACTTTCCGAGCCGTAGGGGTCGAGCGCGGTGTCCTCGTGCGCATCGACCTGCCGGCAGAAAAGTTCGTAGCCCGCCGAGAACGCCGCCGCCCAGGCCTTGCGCGACATTCCCGCGGGCAGCAGGGGCAGGCCGTCGACCTCGCCGTTCTCCATGTCCAGCTTGTGGGCGAACTCGTGGATCACCACGTTCACGCCTTCCGGCGCATCGGCCTCGTCGTGCCACGACACCAGCACCGGGCCGCCTTCCCAGGCTTCCCCCAGCACCTCGTCGTCGTATTCATGCACGACTCCGGTCTCGTCCATGATCTTGCGCGGGATGACGAAATCCCCCGGGTAGACGATCACGCCCACCCAGCCACGGTAGGCGCGCAGCCCGATGCGCAGCACCGGCAGGCAGGCCTGCAGGGCGATCGTGACGATGACCTCGTCGGTGAGCGCGAAGCCGTGGGCGCCGTAGAACTGTTTCTCGGCGATGAAGGCGCGCGCCAGTTCGCGCAGCCGCCTGCGGTGGTCCGCCTCGAGGTAATCGAGGAAGGGCAGGCGCCCCTCGGCGCGTTCCCACATCTCGTCCGACACCGTCACCGCATCGAGGCGGCGCGCCCTGCGCCAGCGGCGGAAACGCTCGAGGATGCCGATCATCGCGTCAGCGCCCCGGGCCGCGGGTGGCGAGAAGGATGCCGGAAAACACCAGCGCGATCCCCGCGAAGTGGTACCACAGCGGCCGCTCGCCGAGAAAGACCGCGGCCAGCAGGGTGGTGAACACCGGCATCAGGTGGATGAATTGCGCACCGCGGTTCGGGCCGATGGCCGCCACGGCGGCGTTGTAGAACACATAGCCGAGGAAGCCCGGGAAGATGCCCGTGTAGAGGATGCCGGCAATCGACGCCGTGCTGATGGCGATCGTCTTTCCGGAGGTGATTTCCCACAGATAGGCGGGGATCAGCGGCAGGAGGCCGACCAGCGTGAAGGCGGCGAGCAGCAGCATCGGATCCACACCGGCGGGGCGTCGCTGCAATCCGACGGTGTAGATGCCCCAGGTCATCACCGCGAGCAGCATCCACAGGTCGCCGAGGTTGAGGCTCAGCCCGAGCAGGGTCTCCATGCTGCCGCGGCTCACGATCGTCATCACGCCGGCGAAGGACAGCACGACCGCCAGCACCTCCAGCCGCCCAAGGCGCCTGCCGAGGATCAGGAAGGCCAGCACGATCGTCGCGATGGGCGTGAAGGAGTTGAGCAGGGTCGCGTTCGTTGCGGTCGTGTACTGGAGCGCGATGTAGGCGAAGGTGTTGTAGCCGCCGACGCCGACGAGGCCCAGGAACACGACCGTCGGCCAGCGCGCCCGCAGCTGCGGCCACTGGCTGCGCAGATGCGGCAGTGCGAACGGGAGCATCAGCGTGAGCGCGATGGTCCAGCGCCAGAAGGCCAGCGCCAGCGGCGGGACCGCGCCGTGCAAGCCGCGGCCGACGATCATGTTGCCGGACCAGAACAGCACGGTGAGGGTGAGCAGGAGGTAGGGGTTGGCGAAGGTTCTTTTCATTATGCGTGCGCGCCCGGGGCGAGTGGCGGCTCGTCTGCGTGGCGCATCCGTCGGGCCGCAGATGATCTCACAACGCGCGGGTGTGGCGTGCTCCGCGCCGTGTTGGGGGCCCGTATGGGATAATCCGCGCATGGTTTCCGTCACGCATGCAATCTCCCAGTCCGAGTCCGCGGCCCCCATCGATCTGCTCGCCGAAGGGCTGAGCACGGAGGAGCGCGCGGCCATCGTCGATGCCGTTGCCCTGGCCGAGGGCGTCTATGAAGGACATTTTCTCGGTACCGGCGAATCCGTCTGGACCCACGCGATCGGCATGGCGCTGATCGTGGCCTCGCTGCGTCTCGACGTGGAGACGCGGGTCGCCGCGATCCTGTTCGCCGTCGGGGACTACATCGAGGACGCCACCGACCGGATCGCGGAAAAGTTCGGCGAGCCCGCCGCCCGCCTCGTCGATGGGCTGCGCCGCCTCAACGGCCTGCGCCTGCTCACGCGCATGACCGCCACGGCGACGGCGCCCGAGATCCGCGCCCAGACCGAAGTCCTGCGCAAGATGCTGCTCGCGATGGTCGAGGACATCCGCGTGGTGCTGCTGCGGCTCGCGTCGCGCACGCAGACGCTGCGCTATTTCACCGAGCACAAGGTCGACGTCCGGGCGGACGTCGCCCGCGAAAGCCTCGACATCTACGCGCCGCTGGCGAACCGTCTCGGCGTGTGGCAGCTCAAGTGGGAGCTCGAGGACCTCTCCTTCCGCTTCATCGAGCCGGAAACCTACAAGCGCATCGCCAAGATGCTCGACGAACGGCGGGTCGAGCGCGAGGAGTTCATCCAGTCGTCGATCGAGCGCCTGCAGAAGGAAATCGCCGCGGTGGGCATCAAGGCCGAGGTCTATGGGCGGCCCAAGCACATCTACAGCATCTACAACAAGATGCGCGCCAAGCGGCTCGACTTCTCGCAGGTGTACGACATCCGCGCGCTGCGCGTGCTGGTCGACAACGTGCGCGACTGCTACACCGTGCTCGGCATCGTGAATCAGCTGTGGCAGCCCATCGGCCAGGAGTTCGACGACTACATCACGAACCCCAAGGGCAACAACTACCAGTCCCTGCACACCGCGGTGCTGGCCGGCGACGGCCGGGCGCTGGAAGTGCAGATCCGCACCTACGAGATGCACCGCCACGCCGAACTCGGCGTCGCCGCGCACTGGCGCTACAAGGAAGGCAGCAAGAGCCACGGCAGCGATTACGACGAGAAGATCGCGCTGCTGCGCAGCCTGCTGTCGTGGCGCGACGAGGTGACCGATTCGGCCGACTGGGTCGAGAAGTTCAAGCGCGCCTCGCTCGACGATGCGATCTACGTGCTCACGCCGCAGGGCAAGGTGGTGGACCTGCCGCGCGGCGCCACGCCGATCGACTTCGCCTACCGCCTGCACACCGACCTCGGTCACCGCTGCCGCGGCGCCAAGGTCGACGGCCATCTCGTCCCGCTCAACACGCAGCTCGAGAACGGACAGACCGTCGAAATCACTTCCGCCAAGGAGGGCGGCCCCTCCCGCGACTGGCTGAACCCGACGCAGCATTACGTCGCCACCAGCCGTGCGCGCAACAAGATCCGCCAGTTCTTCAGCCAACAGGAAGAGGAAGAGCTGCTCGCGCGCGGGCGCAGCTTCGTCACGCGTGAACTGCAGCGCGAGCGCCAGTCGCGTGCCAACATCGACGAGCTTGCGGGCAGGCTTGGCTTCAAGAACGCGGAGTCCATGTATCTGGCCGCAGGGCGCGGGGAAGTGGGCGCGCGCTCGGTGCAGATGGCGCTACGCGAGGGCGAGGCGCCCGAAGCGCCGACGCCGGAACCCGAGATCGTCATCGGCCGGCGCCACACCGACGAGTCCAACGACAAGGTGCTGGTCGTCGGCGTGGGCAAGCTCATGACCTCGCTCGGCCGCTGCTGCAAGCCCGCGCCGCCGGATGCCATTGAAGGATTCGTCACGCGCGGCCGCGGCGTGTCCATCCACCGCATCGATTGTCCCGACTTCCAGCGCCTGGTGCGCGATCATCCCGAGCGGGTCATCAAGGCGGACTGGGGCGAACAGGCCTTCAACAGCCGCGAATCCGTGTTCCCGGTCGATGTGGTCGTCCAGGCGGCGGACCGCCAGGGCCTCCTGCGCGACATCTCCGAGGTCTTGTCGCGCGAAAAACTGAACGTGATTGCGGTGAATACGATCACGAAGAAGGGGACGGCGTTCATGCGCTTCACGATGGAGGTCCACAGCGTCGCGCAGGTGCAGCGCGCGATGGCGCTCATTCGCGAAGTGCGCGACGTGATCGACGTGCAGCGCAAGTGATGTGCGTTTCCGCTGCAGGCGCAGCGAGTGTGGTGTGGTCCTGATGCAGAGTACCTGAGCATGAATTCAGTCGACTGGCGTCGCCCGGACAGGCTGCATGCAAGCGTGGCGAAGTTGCTCGCCGGGTTCGTGCTCGTACTCGCGGCCGCAGTCGCCTTGCTCCACCCCGGAATCGTGCGTGCGCAAGAGGGGGCTGGCGGAGGCGTCGCGGACGACGCCGTCGAGTTCGCCGTCCTGTCCTTCAGCCCGCTGCAGGAAACCCGTGAGCGCTGGCAGCCGCTCGTCGATTACCTGAACGGCACGGTCGAGGGCGCGCGTTTCGTCCTGCGCGTGCATCACCTCGACGAACTCGTCGCGGTGCTGGCGGATGGGCGGATCGACTTCGTGCTCGTGAATCCGGCGCTCTATGTGCAGCTCACCTACCAGCATCGTCTGTCATCGCCACTCGTCACGCTGGTGAACAAGGAGGACGGCGTATCCGTCAGTGCCTTCGGCGGTGTCATCTTCACCCGTGCGGACCGCTCCGACATCGACTCCTTCGATGATGTCGGCCGCGTGCGCGTTGCCACCGCAGGGCGCGCCGCCTTCGGCGCCTACCAGATGCAGGTGGCGGAGTTGCTGCGCGCGGGCGTACGGCCGCCGCAGGAGAAGCTCCTTGTCGAGACGGGGCAGCCGCAGAGCAGGGCGATCGATGCAGTGCTGGACGGGCGCGCCGATGTCGGCTTCGTCCGTTCGGGCCTGATCGAGTCGCTCGCCCTTCAGGGGCGGCTCGACCCGGCGCGGCTCAAGCTCATCGGCACGCGTCAGTATCCCGGATACCCGTTTCCGGTGAGTACGCGCCTGTACCCGGAATGGCCCGTCGTCGCCATGCCGCAGGTACCCCATGACCTCGCGCGGCGTGTCACCGCGGCGCTGCTGGCCCTGCCTCACGACGGCGAAGTCGCGGACACGCTGCAGATTTCCGGCTTCACGATTCCGGGCGATTACCGGCCGGTAGACGACCTGCTGCGCGGATTGCGCCTGCCGCCCTTCGACCGGGCGCCCGAATTCACGTTCGTCGACGTCTGGCGGCGGTGGAAACCGTACGCCGTCGCACTGCTGTTGGCGGGCTTTGCGCTCGCCGCGTTCGCGACCTTCCGCCTCGTCCGGATAAATCGCCGCCTCGCCCGCGCCCAGCAGGAAAGCCAGCGCCTCGCGGCGAATCTGTCGCAGGCGCAGTCGGTCGCACAGATAGGCAGCTGGAATCTCGACGTGCGGAGCGGCTCGCTCCTGTGGTCGGATGAGACCTACCGGCTCTTCGGTGTCCGCCCCGGGACGCCCGTCCGATACGAGGATTTCCTGCAGTGCGTACATCCCGACGACCGGGATGCAATCGACCGCGCCTGGCAGGCCGCGCTGACAGGGGCTCCCTACGACGTCGAACACCGCATCCTGCGCAACGGCGGCGTCGCGTGGCTGCAGGAGCGCGCAGATTTGCGCCGCGACACGGACGGCAAGCTTCTGGGCGCCATCGGCACGGTCCAGGACGTCACTGCGCGCAAGCTCGCCGACGAAGAGCTGCGCAAGCTGTCGCTCGCCGTCGAGCAGAGCCCTGAATGCATCTTCATCACCGATCCGGCCGGAACCATCGAGTACGTGAACGACGCATTGGTCCGCATCACGGGTTTTTCCCGTGAGGAGGTGCTGGGACGCAATCCGCGCATCTTCAAGTCGGGCAAGACCCCGAACGAGACCTTCCGCGAGATGTGGTTGACGCTGCAGCGCGGCGAGATCTGGCAGGGCGAGATCGTCAACCTGCGGCGCGACGGCAGCGAGATCATCGCGTACTCGATCATCGCGCCGGTGCGTGAGACCGACGGCACGGTCAGCCACTACCTCGCAATCCAGCAGGACATCACCGAACGCAAGCAAGCGGCCGAACGCATCCATCATCTCGCCTTCTACGACGAGCTGACCGGCCTGCCCAACCGCAGCCTGCTGATCGATCGCCTCACGCAGGTCCTCGCTTCGCGCCAGCACCAAGGCTATCGGGAGGCCTTGCTGCTGTTCAACATCGACCGCTTCCAGGTCGTCAATGACGCCCGTGGCAGCGTACTCGGCGATGCGCTGCTGAAGGCCGTGGCCGCGAGACTGCGCGAGGTCGTGCGTGAAGGCGACACCGTGGCGCGCATGGCCGGCGACGAGTTTGCCCTGATGCTGCCGGTGGTCGACCGCACGGCCGAGGCCGCGAGCCGGCATGCGCTGCAGGTCGCCCGCAAGATCCAGTCGGCGCTGGAAACCCCATTCGAGCTCGGCGGGGAGACCGTGCGTATCACCGGCAGCATAGGCATCACGCTCTTCCCCGAGGAGGACAGCGACACGGCGAGCGAAATCCTGCGCCGCGCCACCACGGCCCTGCATCGCGCCAAACAGGGTGGCGGCGGTCACCCGGCCTTCTTCGAAGCCAGCATGGGTAAGTCCGCCGCCGAGAGCTTCCGCATCGAGCGCGAATTGCGTGCCGGCATTCCGCGCGGCGAGCTTCGACTATTCCTCCAACCGCAGTTCAGCGCCGCGGGCGAGGTGGTGGGGGCGGAGGCGCTGGTGCGCTGGCAGCATCCGGAACGCGGTCTGGTTCCGCCGGGGGTTTTCGTGCCGGTCGCCGAGGAGTCCGATCTCATCGTCGAACTGGGCGTCTGGGTCATGAACGAGGCTTGCCGGCTGGTGGCGGTTGCGGACGCGGCCGGCCTGCCTCTCGCGCTATCCGTGAATATCAGTCCGCGGCATTTCCGCAAACCCGAATTCAATTCCTGGGCGCGAAGTGTGCTCGACCGGACCGGTGCGCCTCCCGAGCGGCTCACACTCGAGATCACCGAGGGATTGATCATCGACAACGTGAGCGACGTGGTCGCGAAGATGCGCGAATTGTCCGCCCTGGGCATCCACTTTTCGATCGACGATTTCGGCACCGGTTACTCTTCGCTCGCCTACCTGAAGCGCCTGCCCATCGACGAACTCAAGATCGACAAGACGTTCGTGCAGGATGCGCCGCACGACCCCAGCGATGCCGCGCTGGTGGAAACCATCCTCGCCGTTGCTCGCCAGTTGCAGCTGAAGGTGGTCGCGGAAGGGGTGGAAACGGCCGAGCAGGCGGAGTTTCTCAACAGCCGCGGCGAGGTCGTGCATCAGGGGTATCTGTTCGGCCGCCCGGCGCCTGCCGACGAGTGGCTCGCGCGCTGGGCAGCGGACGCAGGCGCCTGACGCAGGCGCCACGGCCCGAGCTGGGCGACCGTCTCCGGCAGCCCTCGCCGGCCTTCAGTCGCCCTTTGCGAGCTCGGCCAGCAGGATGGTCTGTGCCGCGCGATGTACGCCGCGCGGCGTCTTGTGCCGGTAGCGGCCATCTTCCAGCATTTCCCACGCCTGGCAGTTGTCGCCCAGGTAGGCGCGCAGCCCCTCCTTGATCACGCGGCGCTTGAGGCGCGGGTCGAGCACGGGGAAGGCGATCTCGATGCGGCCGAAGAAGTTGCGGTCCATCCAGTCCGCGCTGGACAGATAGACCTTGTCCTCGCCGCCCGCGCGGAAATAGAAGATGCGGTGGTGTTCCAGGAAGCGCCCGACGATGGAGCGCACGCGGATGTTGTCCGAAAGGCCCGCAACGCCAGGTCGCAGCGCGCACGGACCGCGCACGATGAGGTCGACTTCGACGCCGGCCTGCGACGCCGCGTAGAGCGCCTCGATCGTTTCCGGTTCGAGCAGCGCGTTCATCTTCGCCATGATCTGTGCGCGTCCGCCCTGGCGCGCGATCTCCGCTTCGGCCTTGATCGCTTCGACCACGTTGCGTTGCAGGGAGAATGGCGCCTGCCACAGATGCTTCAGGGTGGATGCCTGACCCAGGCCGGTCAGCTGCTTGAAGACCTCGGCGACGTCCTGGCCGATCTCCTCGTTGCAGGTGAGGAGCCCGAAATCGGTGTAGAAGCGCGTCGTGCGCGGGTGGTAATTGCCGGTGCCCAGATGCACGTAGCGGCGCAGCGCCCCGTCCTCGCGCCGCACCAGCATCAGCAGCTTAGCGTGGGTCTTGTAGCCGAACACGCCGTATACGACGTGGGCGCCCACTTCCTCGAGCTTGTTCGCCCAGGTGATGTTGGCCTCCTCGTCGAAGCGGGCGCGCAGCTCCAGCACCACCGTCACTTCCTTGCCCTTCTGGGCGGCGCGCACGAGATGGTCCATCAGCACCGAGTCGGTGCCCGTGCGGTACACCGTCATCTTGATTGCGAGCACCTGCGGATCGTCCGCCGCCGCCCGCAGCAGCTCGATCACGGGGCTGAAGCTCTGGAACGGATGGTGCAGCAGGATGTCCTGGCGCCGGATCGCATCGAAGATCTCGACGCGCTGTTCCAGCGCCTTGGGCAGGCGCGGCAGGAAGGGCGGGTAGTTCAGGTCCGGACGGTTCACCCAGTCCGGCACCTGCATCAGGCGCACCAGGTTCACGATCCCCGGCGTGCGGTACAGCTCCTTCGGCGTGAGACGGAAATGCTGCAGCAGGAAGGCGGCCATCTCTTCCGAGCAGTTGTCCGCCACTTCCAGCCGCACCGCATCGCCGAAATGGCGCTGCTGCAGTTCGCCCTTCAGCGAGGCGCGCAGATCCTTCACTTCTTCCTCGTCGACGAAGAGGTCCGAGTTGCGCGTCACGCGGAACTGGTAGCAGCCGTTGACGTGCATGCCGGAGAACAGCTCGCCGACGTGGCGGTGCAGGACGGAGGACAGGAACACGAAGCTGTACTCATGCTCGCAAATCTCCGAGGGCAGGCGGATCACGCGGGGCAGCGCACGCGGCGCCTGCACGATCGCCGCGCCCGAATCACGACCGAAGGCGTCGAGGCCTTCCAGCTCGACGGCGAAATTCAGGCTCTTGTTCAATACGCGCGGGAACGGATGCGCCTGGTCGAGACCGATGGGCGTGAGCACGGGCATCACTTCGCGCATGAAATAGTCGCGCACCCATGCCCCCTGCGCCTCGCTCCACAGGCTGCGGCGCAGGAACACGATGCCCTGAGCCTCCAGCGCCGGCAGGATGTCGTCGTTCAGCAGGGCGTATTGCTCGGCGATCAGCGCATGGACTTCCTGGCTCACGCGGTCGAGCAGCTCGTTCGGCAGCAGGCCGTCGGAGCCCGGGGTACGGCTGCCCAGCCGGATCTGCTCCTTGATCCCCGACACGCGAATCTCGAAGAACTCGTCGAGGTTGCTCGACACGATGCACAGGAAGCGCAGCCGTTCGAGCAGCGGCACCGTCTTGTCCGCCGCCTGCGCCAGCACCCTGCGCTGGAATTGCAGGAGCGACAATTCGCGGTTGATGAAGTGGTCGGTGGGGAATTGTTGCTGACGGGCGGGCCTGTGCATTGTTGCGGATCTTGTGCGCGGAAGTGATTGCACGATTATGTGACATTTGCGTTGCCAAATCATGACGCAGTGCGATCAGCATGAATCGCCGCGTGGCGGCCGAGGTCGCAGCGAACGCCTGTGCCGGGCGACTCCCGTGTGCGGTGATAGAATGCCCCCTTGCCTTGTAGCCGTCGCCTTCGCCCCTACCCATGATGCACGAGCTGATCGCCGCGATCGATCTCGGATCCAACAGTTTCCGGCTACAGGTCGGAAGGATCGTCAACGACCAGATCTATCCGCTCGACGGGCTGAAGGAAGCGGTGCGCCTCGCGGCGGGCCTGTCGTCCAACAAGATTCTCGATGCTGCGGCCCAGCAGCGCGGCCTGGCCGCGCTGCAGCGCTTCAACGAGCGCCTGCGTGGTTTCGACGCCGATTCCGTGCGTGCGGTGGCGACGAACACCCTGCGCGTGGCGAAGAATGCGCCGGGTTTCCTGGTGCAGGCCGAGGCCGCGCTGGGCGTGCCGATCGAAGTCATCGCCGGCCGCGAGGAAGCCCGGCTCATCTACGTCGGCGTCGCCCACACGCTGCCCGACCCGCACCGGCAGCAACTCGTCGTGGACATCGGCGGCGGCTCCACCGAATTCATCATCGGCAAGAGCTTCGAGCCCATCCTGCTCGAATCCCTGTACATGGGCTGCGTCAGCTACAGCCTGCAGTACTTCCCGGACGGAAAGATCGACAAGCGCGGGCTGAAGGACGCAGAGATGGCTGCCAGCCGCGAGCTGCAGGCAATCGCCCACGCGTACCGCGAAGTCGGCTGGGAAGTGGCCGTGGGGTCGAGCGGTTCGGCCAAGGCGCTGGTCGAGATCCTCGAGCAGAACGGCTTGTCCGACGGCGGCATCACGCGCGAGGGCATGGAGCGTTTGAAAGCCATCCTGCTGCGCGCGGGCAGCCTCGACCGCCTGCAGCTCGCCGGCCTCAAGGGCGACCGCCTGCCGGTCCTGCTCGGCGGCTTCGCGATCATGTCGGCAGTGTTCAAGGAATTCGGCGTCGAGCGCATGGTGTTCTCGGAAGGGGCGCTGCGTCTGGGCGTGCTGTACGACCTTCTCGGGCGCTATCACCACCACGACCTTCGCGACGCCACGGTGTCGGCATTCGTCGCGCGTTACGGGGTGGATCGCCGCCAGGCCGACGAGGTCGCGAACACCGCGGCCCACCTCTTCGCGGGGCTCGTTCCCGAAAGCGTCCATGGTGAGGGTGCGCATCCCGACCTGCGTTACCTGCGCTGGGCGGCCCTGCTGCACGAGATCGGCATATCGGTGGCGCATTCGAGCTATCACAAGCACAGCGCCTACATCCTTGCGAACGCGGACATGCCCGGGTTCTCGCGCATGGACCAGGGTCGGCTCGCGCGCCTCGTGCTTGCGCATCGCGGCAAGCTCGAGCGCGTGGCGGCGCTCGATCCCGACAGCCCCGACTGGCTGCTGATCCTCTGCCTGCGCCTTGCGGCCGTCATCCACCGTGCGCGCGACGGCCGCGGCGTACCGCCGATCCAGCTCCGGCGCGATGGCCGCGGCTTCATCGTGACGGCGAAGGAGGGCTGGCTCAAGCAGTTGCCACTTACCGCGGCGGCGATCGACGAGGAGCAGCGGCAATGGTTCTCCGTCGGGCGCAGCCTTGTCCTGCACACGCACACAGGCCGCACGCTCGCCGCCTGAGGACTGAATGCGCAGCCCCGAGATCGCCACCGACGCGGCGACGGCGCCCGGCACACGCGGCCTGGTGCGCCTGCAGGGCGACTGGACGCTGCGCGCGCTTGCCCAACGGCTGAGCACCTTCCGCCAACAGCTGGCGGGCAGGCGCGACGACGTGGCCTGGTCACTGAACGGCATCTCGCGCCTCGACAGCTTCGGCGCCGCGCTGATGTGGCACGCGTGGGACAAGCGCTGGCCCGAACGCATCGAGATCCCGGAGAACCTGCGCGCGATCATCGACCGTGTGGCAGCCAGCGCGGAGTCGCCGCTGCCGCGGGTGCCGCGCTTCAACCTCGTCGACGCCGTCATCGTCCTCGGCAGCACGCTGCTCTCGTTCCGCGATCACGCGCTCGACTTCACCCGCCTGCTCGGCCAATTGTGCCTCGATCTCGCTTACCTGCTGCGCCATCCGGCGGAATGGCCCCTGCGCGAGATCTCTGCCAACGTGTACAAGGCCGGCTTCAAGGCGATGCCGGTGGCAGCGCTGGTGGGTTTCCTCATCGGCGTCGTCATGTCCTATCTTTCGGCGCTGCAGCTGCGCGCCTTCGGTGCGGACATCTTCATCGTCAATATCCTCGGGCTCGGCATCATTCGCGAGCTCGGGCCGGTGCTGGTGTCGGTGTTGGTCGCCGGCCGTTCCGGATCCGCGATGACCGCGCAGCTCGGCGTGATGCGCGTCACCGAGGAGATCGACGCCCTCTCCGCGATGGGGATCTCGCGCACCATCCGCCTCGTCCTGCCCAAGGTCATCGCACTGACCCTGGCGATGCCCTTGCTGGTCTTGTGGACCTCATCGGTCGCGCTGCTCGGGGGCATGCTGTCGGCGTGGCTGCAGCTCGATCTCGGCATGGCCTTCTTCGTCGAGCGGCTGCCCCAGGTCGTGCCGCTCGCGAACCTCGTGATCGGTTTCGCCAAGGGGGCCGTGTTCGGGCTGATGATCGCCCTCGTGGCCTGCCATTTCGGCCTGCGCGTCAGCCCCAACACCGAAAGCCTGTCGTCCAACACCACTGCCTCGGTCGTTTCGTCGATCACCGTCGTGATCCTGATCGACGCGCTGTTCGCGATCGCCACACGCTCGATCGGGGTGCCGCGATGAACGCGAAGCCGGTGATCGAATTGCGTGGCATCGTCACGCGCTTCGGCGCCACTCTGGTGCATGACGGCCTCGACCTGACCGTGCAGCGCGGCGAAGTCGTCGCCTTGGTCGGCGGTTCCGGCAGCGGCAAGACCACCCTGCTGCGCCACATCATCGGCCTCACGCGGCCGGCCGCGGGGGAGGTGTCGGTGTTCGGTGCGCCGCTGTTTTCCGGCAGCGTCCGCGAGCAGCGCATGCGGCGGCGCCGTTTCGGCGTACTGTTCCAGCACGGTGCGCTGTTTTCCGCGATGAACGTTGCCGAAAACATCGGCTTCCCGTTGCGGGAACTGCGCCTCGCAACCGACGCCGAGATCGCCAACCTAGTCGCCCTGAAGCTCTCGCTGGTCGAACTCGAACCGGCGACCGCGCTGCTGATGCCCGCGGAGCTCTCGGGCGGCATGGTCAAGCGCGTTGCCCTCGCGCGGGCCCTCGCGCTCGAGCCCGAACTGCTGCTGCTCGACGAACCGACGGCGGGCCTGGATCCGGACCGCAGCATGGCTTTCGTTGAACTCGTTCTCAGCCTGCAGCGCCAACTCGGACTTACCGTCGTGCTTGTGACCCACGACGTCGATACGCTCGCCGCGTTGGCGACGAAAATCGCCATACTCTCGGATCGGTGCATCCTGAGCTGCGCCTCGCTCGAGGAAACAATGGAACTGGACCACCCCTTTGTCGACGGCTTCTTCCGCAAACCCTTCGGCCTGCGCGCAGGTGTCCGGAGCGGAGGAGCGCGCTGATGGAAAATCGCGCACACGCCCTCGCGGCGGGACTCTTCGCCATCGTTCTCGGCGCCGCGCTGCTCGCCTCTCTGTGGTGGTTCTCGGACGACGGCGATTCGCAGCGCACCTACATCCTCGAGTCCGCCGGCACCGTCACGGGCCTGAACCTCGAGGCACGGGTGCGCTATCGCGGCATGGCCGCCGGAAAGGTGTCCGACATCGCCATCGACCCCGAGGATCCGCGCAAGATCCTCGTCCATATCCGCCTGCGCAGCGACATTCCGCTGACGAAAGGCACGCGCGCCAGTCTCGCCTACCAAGGCGTCACAGGGCTCGCCTACGTCCAGCTCAACGACCGTGGCGAGAATCCGGAACCACTGGTGGGGGAGGGCGAAGAACCACCGCGGCTCAAGATGGAACCGGGGACGATGGAGCAACTCACCGACACCACCCTCGACGCCGCGCGCAGGCTCCGACTGGTGGCAGACAAGCTCGGCGAGCTGGTTACCGACGAGAACATCCGGCGGATCGGAAACACGCTGCAGAAACTCGAATCCGCAGCGGCCGGGGCCGACCGGACGCTCGCCGACGCGCCGAAGACGCTGGCATCGATCCGCGCCGTGCTCAACCAGGAGAATCTCGCGCGGCTCTCCAACACCCTGCAGAACCTCGAGCGCGCGAGTGTCGATGCCGGTCCGGCCATCGGCGAGCTCAAGGTCCTGATGGCGAAGTTGAACGGGCTCGCCGAGCGCGTGGATGCCGCGACCACAGTTACCGGCGAGCGTGTGGCCGAAGAAACCCTGCCGCAACTCAACGCGCTGCTCGAGGAACTGAAGGGAACCTCACAGCGCATCGGGCATCTCGTCGAGGAAGTCGACGCCACGCCGCAAATGCTGTTGCTCGGTCGCGCGCCCGTCGCAGCCGGCCCCGGTGAGACCGGATTCAATGCCAAGGCGTCCCCGGCCCGATGAATCTTCACGGAACTCTCATGACATCTCGAGGCTGGAAGCGCGGAGTGAGGATCCTCGCCGTGCTCTGCGCAGGTCTTGCGCTGGGTGCATGCGGCGGTCTGCCGCAACGGCGGACCGTGCCTGCCATCTATGATCTGGGCCTGGCCGAAAGCGTTTCCCCGATGCCTGCCGTCCTGCCGTCGAAAATCGAAGTCCGTGCCCCGTCCTGGCTCGCGACGGCGGCGATGCAGTACCGGCTCGAGTACCGTCAGCCCGCGCAACGCCAGGCGTTTGCCGAAAGCCGATGGGCCGCCCCGCCTGCCGAAATGCTGGAGCGGCGGCTGCTTCAGGCGCTGTCCTCACCGTCTTCCACGGGCGGTGGCTGCCGCCTGCGCCTTGAAATCGACGAATTCAGCCAGGCCTTCGACGCCCCCGAATCGAGTGCCGCGGTCATCAGTGCGCGCGCTGAACTGTTGCCGTCGCGCGGTGAAAATGGGCTTGCCCGGATGAGCTTCGAGATGCGCGAGCCGGCATCGAGCGCCGACGCGAAGGGGGGTGTCACGGCATTCCGCAAGGCGGGCGACCGGCTGACGAACGAAATCGCCCGCTGGATGGGCGGTCCCGCAGCGGGGGCGTGCCGTCGCTAGCCCACCGTGGCCCGGGCTGCGCACATCCTCCGTTCCACGGCAGGATCGGGCAAAATAAGCAGTTCATTACACACAAAGATCACGGGAGAGATGACGATGAGCGCACTGCCTCAGCAATCCGACAACGCACCGCTGCTGCTGCGCCGAGACGAGGGCGGCGTTGCTTACCTGACGCTGAACCGGCCCGGCCAGTTCAACTCCCTCTCGCAGGCGATGCTCGAAGCCCTGATCGCCGAGATCGACGCGATCGCGAAGGACGCGAGCGTGCGCGTGGTCGTTCTGGCGGGCGAGGGCAAGGCCTTCTGCGCCGGGCACGACCTGAAGGAGATGCGCGGCAACCACACGCTGCAGTTCCAGCAGGACCTCTTCCGCCTGTGCGGCAAGTTCATGGTCAAGCTCACCGAACTGCCGCAGCCCGTCATCGCCCGTGTCCACGGCATTGCGACCGCGGCCGGCTGCCAACTGGTGTCGATGTGCGACCTCGCCGTTGCCGCTGACGTCGCGCGCTTTGCCGTGTCGGGCATCAACGTCGGCCTCTTCTGCGCAACCCCCAGCGTCGGCCTGTCGCGCAACATGGGGCGCAAGGAAGCCTTCGAGATGCTCGTCACGGGCGACTTCATCGACGCAGCGGAAGCGCAGCGCCGCGGGCTGGTGAACCGCGTCGTGCCGCTCGAGGCGCTCGATGCCGAGGTCGCGAAGCTCGCCGCCGCGATCTGCGCCAAGTCCCCGCTCGCGATCCAGATGGGCAAGCAGATGTTCTACCGTCAGCTCGAGATGGGCATGGAGGCCGCGTACCAGATGGCAGCTGAGACGATGGCGTGCAACATGATGAGCGAGGACGCCGCCGAGGGCATCGACGCCTTCATCGCCAAGCGCAAGCCGGAGTGGCGCGGGCGCTGAAATCATGCCGAACCGCGTTCCCGTAGGGCGGGAGTAGCGCAGCGCATCCCGCCAAGCGGCGCTCGCTCCCCCGCCGACGCCTTGGTATGCCGCAATGCTCATCGACACCCACATCCACCTCGACGCGGCGGAGTTCGATCCCGACCGCGAAGCGGTGATCGCCGCAGCGCGTGCGGCCGGAGTGGGGCGCTTCGTCGTGCCGGGGGTCGAGGTCGCCAACTTCGACAAGGTCGCGGCCCTGTCGGATGCGCATGGCGACATCGTCCATGCGTTCGGCATTCATCCGCTGTATGTCGCTGGCGCCTGCACGGACGATCTCGACGTCCTGCAGGAGCGGCTCGCAAATGGGCGGGCCGTGGCGGTCGGGGAGATCGGCCTCGATTTCTACGCGGAGAATTTCGACCGCGCCACGCAGGAGCAGTATTTCGTCGAACAGCTCAAGCTCGCCCGCCGCTTCGGGCTTCCCGTCATCCTGCATGTCAGGCGCGCGGTCGACGACATCCTCAAGCATCTGCGCCGGATCGAGGTGCCTGGTGGCATCGCCCACGCCTTCAACGGCAGTCGCCAGCAGGCCGATGCCTTCATCGCGCTGGGGTTCAGGCTCGGGTTCGGCGGGGCGATGACCTTCGACGGCTCGCGCCGAATCCGCAACCTCGCGGCGACGCTGCCATTGGATTCGATCGTGCTCGAAACGGATGCGCCGGACATCCCCCCCGCCTGGGCGCAGGGAGGGCGCAACGAGCCGGCCGATCTGCGTCGCTTTGCCGAGGTGCTGGCCGGATTGCGCGGCCTGTCCGTTGCCGAAATCGCCGAGGCCACGGGACGCAACGCCTGCGCCGTCCTCCCCGCGCTGGCGCGCGGCTGAGCTGAGGGCTGGTCAAAATGAGCAGCCCGCGAGCCGCGGCGTCCGGGTTTCTCAGTCGCTGGTCGCGGCAGCCTTGCGCTTCATGCTTGCCGACTGCGCGATGAGCTCTGCGATATCGCGTTTCAGGCGTGTCACGTCGCTGTCGAACTTGTCGTAGATCATCAGCGAGATGCCGAACACATAGGCGTAGAGCAGCATGCAACGGCTCGACGCTTCCTCCATCGGCACCCCGCACGCGAGGAACAGATCGCGAGCACAGCGCAGGCGGATGTCGTCAACTTCGGCGACGATCGCCGCCGCGTCGGCGTCGCGGCGCGCCCAGTCGCGTACCGCGAGCTCGATCGCGGCTCCGCGCCGGCTGCGGCTCGTGCTATAAACATCGATGACGTGGTAAATCTGCTCCAGCTCCCTGCCGGGCTGGGCGCGCGTCTGCTTGACGATGTCGCGGATCCGCCCGTCCTTCCACACCTGGAGGACGGCCAGCAGCAAATCCCGACGATCCTGGAAGTGCCAGTAGAAGCTGCCTTTCGTGACCTTCAGGCGTTTTGCGAGCACTTCCACGCGAAGTCCGGCGATGCCCTCTTCGGCGAGGACCTCGGTGGCGGCGCTTACCCATGCATTGCGGTCGAGCTGGACGCGCGGTTTTAGAGGCTTGTTTTCCATACTACCTAGTATTGACTAAAGGATGACCATACGGTACCGTATGCACTCCATACCCATGCGTATGGAACGATTTTTTCGGTCGGCGGTCAAGTGTTCATCGCAACGGCGTATTTTTGGTCTGGTGGCGGTAACATGATTCCCTTTCCACAATTTCGACCGACCTAACACGCAAAGGAGCGCGGCATTGAAGATCCTGGTACCCGTCAAACGCGTAGTCGATTACAACGTCAAGGTGCGAGTCAAGGCTGACGGCACGGGCGTCGATATCGCGAACGTGAAGATGTCCATGAACCCCTTCGACGAGATTGCCGTCGAGGAAGCCGTGCGGCTGAAGGAAGCCGGCGTTGCGACCGAGGTTGTCGCGGTGAGCTGCGGTGTCGCGGCCTGCCAGGAGACGATCCGCGCCGCGATGGCGATCGGTGCCGACCGCGGCATCCTGGTCGAGAGCGACGCCGACCTGCAGCCGCTGGCAGTGGCAAAGCTGCTGAAGGCGCTGTGCGACAAGGAGCAGCCGACGGTCGTGATCTGCGGCAAGCAGGCGATCGACGACGACTCGAACCAGACCGGCCAGATGCTGGCCGCGCTGATGGGCTGGCCCCAGGCGACGTTCGCCTCCAAGGTTGCGCTCAGCGACGGCGTCGCCAACGTGACGCGCGAGATCGATGGCGGTCTCGAGACCCTCGAGATGAAGCTGCCGGCGGTCATTACCACCGACCTGCGCCTCAACGAGCCGCGCTATGCGACGCTGCCGAACATCATGAAGGCGAAGAAGAAGCCGCTGGAGACCGTGAAGCCGGCGGACCTCGGCGTCGATGTCGCGCCGCGCCTGGCGACGCTGAAAGTCGCCGAGCCGCCCAAGCGCAGCGCCGGCGTGCGCGTTGCGGACGTCGCGCAACTGGTCGACAAGCTCAAGAACGAAGCGAAGGTGATCTGAACATGGCGATCCTGGTTATTGCAGAACACGACAACGCGAGCCTGAAGGCCGCCACCCTCAACACCATCTCGGCCGCTGCCAAGCTCGGTGGCGAGGTTCACGTGCTGGTCGCGGGCGCCAACTGCGGCGGAGCGGCCGAACAGGCGGCGAAGGTCGCCGGCGTGGCGAAGGTGCGCGTCGCCGACGCCGCCCACTACGAGTCGCAGACGGCCGAGAACGTCGCCGCGCTGGTGGTCGCCAATGCGGCGGGCTACACCCACATCCTCGCCCCCAGCACCGCCAACGGCAAGAACGTCGCCCCGCGCGTCGCTGCGCTGCTCGACGTGGCGCAGATCTCCGACATCGTCGCGGTGGAGTCGGCCGACACCTTCGTGCGCCCGATCTACGCCGGCAACGCGATGGCCACCGTCAAGTCGTCGGATGCCGTGAAGGTGATGACCGTGCGCACGACCGCCTTCGAGGCGGCCGGGCAGGGTGGTTCGGCTGCGGTGGAAGCCGTGGCTGCCGCTGCCGATCTGGGCCTGACCAGCGTCAAGGGGCGCGAGCTCACCAAGAGCGCGCGCCCGGAACTCGGCGCCGCCAAGATCATCGTCTCGGGTGGCCGCGGTCTGGGCAACAGCGAGAACTACCACAAGCTGCTCGAGCCGCTCGCCGACGCCCTGGGCGCCGCGCTGGGCGCCTCTCGCGCCGCGGTCGATGCGGGCTACGTACCGAACGACTACCAGGTCGGCCAGACCGGCAAGATCGTCGCGCCGCAGCTCTATATCGCCGTCGGCATCTCGGGCGCGATTCAGCACCTCGCGGGCATGAAGGACTCCAAGGTGATCGTCGCGATCAACAAGGATCCTGAAGCGCCGATCTTCCAGGTGGCGGATTATGGCCTGGTCGGCGATCTGTTCGAAGTCGTGCCGGAGCTGGCCAAAGCCGTCGGCTGAATGCTTTAGAAATATAAAAAAGTTGCACAAGGACTGCGCCCGAACGGGCGCAGTTTCACAATAAGCAGGTCTCGGGAGAAGAACACATGAGTCAATACACTGCGCCGATCCGCGACATGCAGTTCGTCATGCGCGAGCTGGCCGGCCTCGACGAAGTCGCGAAATTGCCCGGATGCGAGGAAGTATCCGCGGATCTCGTGGACGCGATCCTCGAAGAGGCGAACAAGTTCGCCAGCGGCGTCCTCGCGCCCCTGAACCGGATTGGTGACCAGGAAGGTGCCAAGTGGGACAACGGCGACGTGCGCACGGCGCCGGGCTGGAAGGATGCCTACAAGCAGTTTGCCGAAGCGGGCTGGACCGCGCTCGCATGCGAACCCGAATTCGGCGGCCAGGGCCTGCCGAAGCTTGTCGCGACCGCAGTGATGGAAATGTGGAAGGCTTCCAACATGGCCTTCTCCCTGTGCCCGATGCTGACCAGCGGCGCGATCGAAGCGATCACGCTGCGCGGCACCGACGAGCAGAAGGCAGCCTATCTGCCGAAGATGGTGAGCGGCGAATGGACCGGCACCATGAACCTGACCGAACCGCAGGCCGGTTCCGACTTGGCGGCCGTGCGCACGCGCGCCGAACCGCAGCCTGACGGCACCTACAAGATCTTCGGCCAGAAGATCTTCATCACCTACGGCGAACACGACATGACGGACAACATCGTCCACCTCGTGCTCGCCCGTCTGCCGGACGCCCCGGAAGGCGTGAAGGGCATCTCGCTCTTCGTCGTGCCGAAGTTCCTCCTCAATGCCGACGGGACCCCGGGTGCGCGCAACGACGTGCACTGCGTGTCGATCGAGCACAAGCTGGGCATCCACGCGAGCCCGACCTGCGTACTCGCCTTCGGCGACCACGGCGGCGCCATCGGCACCCTCGTCGGCGAGGAGAATCGCGGTCTCGAGTACATGTTCATCATGATGAACGAAGCGCGCTTCGCCGTCGGCATGGAAGGCGTGGCGCTGGCCGACCGTGCCTACCAGCACGCCCTCGCCTATGCCAAGGATCGCGTCCAGGGCACCGAGATGGGCGTGCGCGGCGGCCCGAAGGTCTCGATCATCCATCACCCGGATGTGCGCCGCATGCTGATGTCCATGAAGTCGCAGACCGAGGCCATGCGCGCGCTGGCCTACGTCGTGGCTGCGGCGAACGACGCGGCGCACCGTGATCCGGACGCCGCGGTGCGTGCGGAGAACCAGGCTTTCGTCGACCTCATGATTCCGGTCGTCAAGGGCTGGTCGACCGAGAATTCGATCGACATTGCTTCGACCGGTGTGCAGGTGCATGGCGGCATGGGCTTCATCGAGGAGACCGGTGCGGCGCAGCACCTGCGCGATTCGCGCATCACGACGATCTACGAGGGCACGACGGCGATCCAGGCTAACGACCTTATCGGCCGCAAGACGGCACGCGAAGGCGGCGTCACGATCAAGGCCCTGATCGCGGAGATCCGCGGCGTGCTCCCGCAACTCGCCGAGCACGGCAGCGACGATGCGTTCGTGGCGATCCGCAAGTCCCTCGAGTCCGGTATCGTCGCGCTGGAAGCAGCGGTCGAGTACGTGCTCGCGACCTACGGCAAGGACATCAAGGCCGCTTCCGTGGGCTCGGTGCCCTTCCTCAAGCTTCTCGGTATCGTCGCGGGCGGCTGGCTCATGGCGCGTGCCGCACTGGTGTCGTCGAAGCGCATCGTGGAAGGCTCCACGGACGAGTTCTACAAGACCAAGATCGTCACCGCGCGCTTCTACGCCGACCACGTCCTGTCACAGGCGCAGGGGCTGTCCTATGCGGTCGTGAATGGCGCTGCAGGTGCACTCGCGCTCGACGAGGCACAGTTCTGACGACGCAGTGGAGGAGGGCGGCAGCTCTCCTTCGTGCGCCGGACCCCGGAATGCAGTGACGTAAAAAAGGGCCGCCCCGAGTGATCGGGGCGGCCCTTTGCGTTTCAGCTCGGGATGCTTACTGGACCTTCGCCTTGGCGCGCAGATCCATGATGTGCTTCTCGATCTTCTGTTGCTGCAGGCGCTGCTCCAGCTGCGGCTTCACTTCCTCGAAGTCGGGTGCCTTCAGGTCACGCACGTCGTCGAGCTGGATCACGTG
Source organism: Aromatoleum evansii (assembly GCF_045689615.1). Taxonomy (NCBI): domain Bacteria; kingdom Pseudomonadati; phylum Pseudomonadota; class Betaproteobacteria; order Rhodocyclales; family Rhodocyclaceae; genus Aromatoleum; species Aromatoleum evansii. The sequence goes on along the minus strand of NZ_CP141259.1, from coordinate 3,128,518 downwards.
ATAGCCGAAGTCGCTCTTGACCGGCGTGTCGCTGTACTTGCCCTTCTCGAGCTTGACCATGGCATCGGAGAACGGCTTCACGAACATGCCCGGATTGCTCCAGCCGAGGTCGCCGCCGTTGTCCTTGGAGCCCGGATCCTTCGACTGCTTGGCCAGCGCGTCGAACTTCTCACCGGCCTTCAGCTTCGCGATGATCGCCTTGGCCTCGTCCTCGGTCTCGACCAGGACGTGGCGGGGCTTGTATTCCTTGGCGCCCATCTTGCTCTTGACGCTGTCGTATTCCTTTTTCAGGTCGGCGTCGGTGATCGGATTGGCCTTCACGTAGTCCTGGATGTAGGCGCGCAGCAGCACGGCCTGGCGGGCGAGGTCCATCTGGGCCTGCACTTCGCTCTTCTTGTCGATGCCCTTCTTGGCCGCTTCCTGGGCCAGGACTTCGCGGCGGATCAGTTCCTCGCGCACGGCGTCGCGGAGTTGCTGGTTGTCGGGTGCGCCCTGCGCACGCTGCTCGTTGAACATCACGTCCGCGCGCGCAGCGGGAATTGCCGTGCCGTTCACCGTGGCGGCGGGGCCGGCCGCATAAGCTGCCTGGCCGATCAGGCCGGCCATGAGACAAAGAGCGAGACGGCTGGGAAAGCGAATCATCAAAGTTCCTTCCTGTTGGGTTGAGTGTTGGCCTCTTCGGCCGTCAGGGCGCGAATGGCAAGGGCATGGATGCGGGTGCGCATCAGCTCGCCCAGCGCGCCGTATATGAGTCGGTGGCGTGCAACCGTATTCTTGCCGATAAATGCGTCCGACACCATCGTCATGCGGTAGTGTCCTCCGCCGCCTTTTGCGCCGGCGTGTCCGGCGTGCAGGGCGCTTTCGTCCTCGATCTCGATCGAGAGCGGATTCAGCGGCGCGAGCCGGTTCCTGATCTCGTCGATCACGGTCACGGCAGGACCTTCTTGTACGGGCGGACGCTGGTGCGCGCGAAGACGCCATTCGTGACGTAGGGGTCTGCCGCGAGCCAGGCTTCGGCGTCGGCCTGCGAGGGGAATTCGGCGATCACCAGGCTGCCGAAGAAGCCGGCCGGGCCGGGGTCGGGCGAGTCGATTGCGGGCATCGGGCCGGCGACCACGAGCCGTCCCTCGTCACGGAGCTTTTCGAGGCGTGCGAGGTGTGCGGGGCGCACCGCCATGCGGGCGTCGAGTTGGCCCGGGGCGTCTTCGCCCGTCAGCACGTATAGCATCAGCTGGTTTCCTCCTGGATGTGTTTGGAGAGGTAGAGGCCCTGGGCCAGGACGAACAGCAGCATCAGGCCCATGCCGCCGAAAAGCTTGAAATTGACCCAGGCTTCTTCGGAAAAGTTGTAGGCGACGTACAGGTTGAGCACGCCCATGCCGATGAAGAACGCCGCCCAGGCATGGCTGAGGCGCCCCCACACCGGCTCGGGCAGGCGCACCTGCGCTTCGAGCATCTTGCGGATCAGGTTGCGGCGGAACAGCAGCTCCGAACCCGCGAGCGTGATGCCGAACAGCCAGTACAGCGCGGTCGGTTTCCACTTGATGAAGGTGGGATTGTGGAAGAACAGCGTCGCGCCGCCGAATACGACGATGATCGCCAGGCTGACCCACAGCATCGTGTCCACCTTGCGGTGCCGCAACCATACCCAGCCGATCTGGCCGATCGTGGCGAAGATCGCGACGGCGGTTGCAATGAGGATGGGTGCCTGTGTGGCCTCGATGCCCTCGCCGAGGACCCGGGTGGCGAGATCGTGCGCCGCGGCCGGATCGTGTCCGGCGAACTTGTAGGCGGCAAAGAAGAGGATGACGGGAAGCAGGTCGAAAAGAATCTTCATGCGCGGGGATTATAGCGAGTCGGCGCCGCAATCGGTTCGCTCTACTCGCGTCCTGCCTCACTGCCGGCGGCGAGTACTCTGCCGCGCCGGGGGCCTTCGAGCGGCAGGTGGATGATGGCGCGCAGACCGCCGCCGCTGCGGGCGCGCAGTTCGAGCCGGCCCTCGTGGGAGGCGATGATGCGTTCGACGATGGCGAGGCCGAGGCCAGCACCCTTGGTATTCGAGCGGGCCGTCTCGAGGCGCGTGAAGGGATGGCGCATGCGATCCATGTCCGCCTCGGGAATGCCCGGGCCACGGTCGGCGACTTCGATCAGGGCTTCGTCGCCGCGGCTCGAGAGGATGAGGCTGATGGGACTTTCCTCGCCGGCATAGCGCACGGCGTTGTCCATCAGGTTGCGGACCGCGCGGCGCAGCGGCAGGACGCGCACCGGTACCGGAAGGCTGGGCGGCGTGTCGAGGCGCACCTTGATGCCGCGCAGCCGGTAGGGTTCCGCGATGTCGGCGAGCAGGCCGGCGAGGTCTTCGAGCTGCAGGGGTTCCTGCGGCTCGCCGCGGCCGAAATCGAGGAACTGGCCGATGATGCGATCCATCTCCTCGACGTCGGTGACCATCGCGCGGACATCGGTGTCGGGGGCGCCGGACATCTCTATGCCGAGCCGCAGGCGTGCAAGGGGGGTGCGCAAGTCATGTGAAACGCCGGCGAGGATGAGCGCGCGGTCGGCGTCGGTGCGGGCGAGGTCGCCGGCCATCTGGTTGAACGCCCGTGCAACCGTGGCAATCTCCAGCGGCCCGCTTTCCGGCAGGTGTGGCGGGGTGCGCCCGCTGCCGACGACGCGTGCCGAGCGGGCCAGGTTGCGCAGCGGGACGCCGATGCGCGAAACGATCATGTAGGCGCCGATCAGTGCGGCGAGGAGCGCGCCGCCGCCCCACACGAGCCATTCCAGCGCTCCGGTCTGTTCCAGTCGCTCCGGCGGGAGCATCAGCCAGAAGTCCTGCTCGTCGTCGGGGTCGAGGCGGAAGCTCACCCAGAATCCGTCCAGCGCTTTCCAGCGCGAGGCGAAGCGGGTGTGGGTGCCGAGCTGGCGGCGGACCTCGTCGGTCAGCAGTTGCATGCCGCGCGTGTCGGGCAGCGGCTCGAGTTCGTCGCTGGGTTCGGCGGGGTAGATGCGCATGCCTTCCAGTGCGGCCAGCTCTATCAGCAGCTCGGTGCGCCGTTCCACCTCGGCATTGATGAGCGCCGCGCGCGTCAGGTTCACGACGCTGGCGACCATCTGGGCCAGGCTGCGCGCGCGCGCCGGCTCCTCGAAATGGCTGAAGATCTGCGACCAGGTTGCGAGCGCGAGCGTGAGGAGCAGGGCGATGAGGAAGAATGTCTGCCACAGGAGCGTGCGCGGCAGGAGCCGCGCGAAGCGCGACTCCTGGTTCACGGGGGTAGCCGAAGGCTCCCCCGCTTCCGGCACGGACAGCTCAGGCTTCGTTGGCAGGCTTCGATTCATCCGGCACGAACACGTATCCGAAGCCCCACACGGTCTGGATGTAGCGCGGCTTGGCCGGGTCTTCCTCGACGAGCTTGCGCAGGCGGCTCACCTGCACGTCGATCGCGCGGTCGAATACACCGTATTCGCGGCCACGCGCCAGTTCCATGAGCTTGTCGCGAGACAGCGGCTGGCGGGGATGCTGGAGCAGGACCTTCAGCAGGGAGAACTCGCCGGTGGTCAGCGAGATCTCCTCGCCGTCGCGCACGAGCGAGCGCACTCCGAGGTTGACCTGAACGTTGCCGAACCTGACGACCTCATCCTCGATCGTCGGCGCTCCGGGCAGCGTCGGCGGCTGCCGGCGCATCACCGCGTGGATGCGGGCGACGAGCTCGCGCGGATTGAAGGGCTTGGCGAGGTAGTCGTCGGCTCCCATCTCCAGGCCGATGATGCGGTCGACGTCGTCGCCCTTGGCCGTGAGCATGATGATGGGGATGGCGTTCTGGTCGGCCCGCAGGCGGCGGCAGATGGCGAGACCGTCTTCGCCGGGAAGCATCAGGTCCAGCACCATCACGTCGTAATGCTCGCGGTGCAGGGCACGATCCATGGACGCGGCGTCCACGACGGCCTTCACGGTGAAGCCCTGTTCCTGGAGGTATCGCGACAGCAGCTCGCGCAGGCGGGCGTCGTCGTCGACCAGCAATACTCGATATCGGATCTTGGTGTTCATGGTGCGAATCCTATCCTGTTACATTTTTGCGTGCCAGCGCTCGCCGCGGCGATTTCCGCGGAACGGGTAACGTTTCGTAAGGGCTTGGGATATACGCAACACGCCCTTACACGTTGCCCTCTAAATCTTGGTCCGGACGCGCCGTAAATACCAATATAAAGGTATGGTTTCACCGTCCGCATCTGCAACGAACACCGCCCGCAGCGATCATGGCAAAAAGCTGTTCAACTTCCTGTACGGCATGCTCCACCGGCGACTGCGTGTTGCCGGGGGGACGGGCTTTGCGTCGTATGACGGGCGGCGTCATGCTCCTGCTCGTGTTTGTGTCGGCACTTTGTGCCGGCCCGGTGTTCGCACGCGAGAGCTCGCCGTCGCGTTCGGCGAAGGAAAGCGTGACCGCGCCGGGGTACGCGAGCGCGCGCGACAAGCGGCGCGCCGAGTTGCGCCGGGCGCTAGTGAGTGGTCCGGAAAGCTCGCGTTCTGCTGCGCAGGAGCCGCGCCGCCTGTCGCGCGAGCAGCGCGAGACGCTCTACCAGGAGCTGCGCCAGGCGATGCGGGATGCGAATCGCCCGCGCAGCGTGATGGAGCGCTGAGCGAAGCTCGTCCGGGTTCCCGTCGCATGCATGCCCGCCAGGGGCGCTGCGCAGATGGGCCGCTGCCGGTAAAATGGGCGGCTTATGAAAATCCTCTCGATCGAGACCTCGTGCGAGCACGCGAGCGTCGCCCTGTTGTTCGACGGCGAGACCGTGGAACGAAGCCTGGAAGGGCATTCGAATCATTCCGAACGCCTGCTGCCCACCCTGAAGATCCTGCTGTCGGAGGCCGGCATTGCGCTGGGTTCGCTCGATGCGGTGGCGTTCGGCGCCGGACCGGGGGCCTTTACGGGTTTGCGCCTCGCATGCGGCGTGGCGCAGGGGCTGGCGATGGGGGCGGACCTCGGGGTCGCGCCGGTATGCAGCCTCGAAGCGCTGGCGCTGCAGGGGGCGGGGAATGAAATCTACGTCGCCACCGATGCGCGCATGGGTGAGGTGTATTCGGCGGCATGTCGGATTGTCGACGGACTCCCGGTCATGCTTGCGCCGCCGACGTGCTGTCCGCCCGAGATGCTGGCCTTGCCAGCCGGGGGGCGGTGGGCCGGAGTCGGATCGGCCTTCGCGGCGTACGGCGACCGTATCCCGCGCGAACTGCTGGAACGACTGGCCCCACTGCAGGGGGATGCGGTACCGCGCGCGGCGGATGTTGCGCGGCTGGCGGTGCGCATGGTGGAAGGCGGGGCGCTGGTCGCGGCCGAGGTCGCTGCGCCGCTGTATGTGCGGGACAAGGTTGCGCTGACGACCGCCGAGCGCCTTGCGCGCGGAGGGCGGGCGTGACCGCGGGATTCGCTTTCGTGCCCATGACGGACGAGGATCTGCCGTGGGTGGTCGAGAACGAGCGCGAGCTGCATGCGTTTCCGTGGAGTGAAGGCAATTTCGCGGATTCCCTGCGCGCCGGCTACAACTGCTGGGTGATGCACAACGGCGGAGGTCCCGTTGCCTATGCGGTGCTGCTGACGGTGATCGATGAGGCGCATCTGCTTAACATCAGCGTGACGCGTGGGGCGCAGCGCGGCGGGATCGGCGGGAAATTGCTCGACTACCTGTTTGCGGTGGCGCAGCAGGGCGGGGCGACGCAGTTCTTTCTCGAGGTGCGCCCTTCCAATACGGCTGCACTTGCGTTGTACGAGGGGCGCGGTTTCGTCGCGGTGGGGCGACGCAAGGGGTATTACCCGGCGCCCGGAGGCGGGCGCGAGGATGCGATCGTGATGAGGCGCGAACTGTGAGGCACGCGCGGCGTGATGCCGTGCTCCGCGAGATGGGCCTCGCGCCCGTCTGGCGCTTGCGTGCAGGGGGCGCGGAAGAGCGCGCGGACGACGGCGTGGTACAAGCCGTCGAGACCCTGCCGGAGCCGGTCGCAAGCGCTCCGGACCTCGGCAGCGCGGCGTCGCCCCTGTCCGCACCGCCGCAATCGGCGGCACTGTCGCCGGCACCTTCGTCGGAACATGAGGTGCGTCCTGCAAGGGTGGTGCTTCCCGTCCGCGATCCGGTTCCGCGCCCGACGGCGACCGCTGCGGCATCGTCATCGGCACGACGCGAGGAGGTCGATCCTGCCCGGGCCGGTCGCATCGCGCGGATGGATTGGGACGAGCTCGAGGCCGACATTCGCGCCTGCGGGGCGTGCCGCCTGTGCGAGAAGCGCAGGCAGGCCGTTCCGGGTGTGGGCGATCGCGGGGCGGAGTGGATGTTCGTCGGCGAGGGGCCAGGTTCGGAGGAGGACCAGCGCGGCGAACCCTTCGTCGGTGCCGCGGGCAAACTGCTCGATGCGATGCTGGCGGCGATCGGACTGAAGCGCGGCGAAAACGTGTATATCGCGAATGCGGTGAAATGCCGGCCGCCGCACAACCGCACCCCGCAGGCCGACGAGATCGCGACCTGCCATCCTTATCTCGCGCGCCAGATCGAGCTGGTGCGGCCGCGCGTGCTGGTTGCGCTGGGCCGTCCCGCGGCGCTGGCGCTGCTGGATGCCGAGATCAGCATCGGCGCGTCGCGTGGCCGGGTGTTCCGGCGCGGCGATACGCCCGTGGTCGTGACCTACCATCCCGCGTACCTGTTGCGGAACCAGGCCGACAAGGCGAAGGCGTGGGAGGACTTGTGCTTTGCGCGCGGCCTGGTCCAGGAGCTCGCCGGGCAACCCTGACGGGCGCCGGACGGGCCGCGTGGGCGGCCCGTGTGCCGATCAGTGCTTGTGGTCTTCGAGCAGCGCGACCGAATCGACTTCGCGCTGGTTGAGCTTGTGACGGCGCAGCACGAGGTACATCGTCCCGGCCACGAACAGGCCGAACATCACGATGACCACGGTGATCGACAGACCCGACATGATCAGCAGGGCGTACAGGCCGGTCATGATCAGGATGGAGAGGTTCTCGTTGAAGTTCTGCACGGCGATGGAATGGCCGGCACCCATGAGGATGTGGCCGCGATGCTGGAGCAGGGCGTTCATCGGCACGACGAAGAAGCCCGCCAGGCAGCCGACGACGACCATCAGGATCATGGCCAGCGTGGGCTGGGTGACGACGACCATGACCATCACTACCAGGCCCATGGCGATGCCCAGGGGGATGACCTGGACGGAGCGGCGCAGGCTGATCATGCGCGCGGCCAGGACGGAGCCGAGCGCGATGCCGACGGCGACGACGCCCTGCATCATCGACGCCTTGGAGAGGTCGAAGCCGAGGTTGTGCTCGGCCCACTTGATCACGATGAACTGCAGCGTGGCGCCGGCGCCCCAGAAGAGGGTGGTGACGGCGAGGGAGATCTGGCCGAGTTTGTCGCGCCACAGCAGCTTCATGCAGTGCACGAAATCGTGGACGAGGTAGACCGGGTTGTTCTTGAGCGGCTTGTGGTCGACGCCGGTGTCGGGGATGCGCAGGTTGAACGCGGCTGCGGCAAGGTAGAGCAATCCGACGATGGCGATGGTCGACTGGAGGGCGTTGCCGCTGACCATCGGCAGGCCGAGATTGGCGATCCAGTTGCCGACGTCGGGACGGATCAGCACGCCGCCGATGACCGTGCCGAGGATGATGGCGCCGACGGTGAGGCCTTCGATCCAGCCGTTGGCGACGACGAGCAGGCGGTGGGGCAGGTATTCGGTGAGGATGCCGTACTTGGCCGGGGAGTAGGATGCAGCACCGAGCCCGATGACGGCGTAGGCGAAGAGCGGATGCGCGCCGAGGAGCAGCATGAGGCAGCCGCCGATCTTGATGGTGTTGCTGATGAACATCACCCGCCACTTGGGCATCGAGTCGGCAAAGGCGCCGACGAAGGCGGCGAGCGCGACGTAGGAGACGGTGAAGAACAGCTTCAGCAGCGGTTCGTACGTTGCCGGGGCGGACATCTCGCGCAGCAGCGCGATGGCGATGATCAGCAGCGCATTGTCGGCCAGCGCAGAGAAGAACTGCGCCGCCATGATGATGTAGAAGCCGAGCGGCATCGGGTGGGAGACGGCCGTCTGAAGGTGAAGCGCGGTTTATATCACGACATGTGTCTGTTTGTTGTGATTTGGCTCATTGCCACGATTCGTGCGGAGATGTCAGGTGATTGTCAGACATACCACGTAGCGCATGAGCTGTGCTTTAATGCAGTGCATAAACGAGACTTATGGAGTTGCCGTGGCTGATCGCAGACTTCAGGTATTCAGCGCCGTGGCCAAGTACGGTTCCTTCACCCGGGCCGCGGAACATCTTTTCATGACCCAGCCGGCCGTGACCTTCCAGATCAAGCAGCTGGAGGAGCATTTCAACACGCGCCTGCTCGAGCGCGGGCACGGGCGCGTGAGCCTGACGCCGGCCGGGGAGGTGGTGCTCGCCTACGCGGACCGGATCCTGGATCTGTCGGACGAGCTCGAGTCGAGGGTGTCGGAACTGACCGACGAGCTCGGCGGGGCGCTCAACATCGGGACCAGCACGACGATCGCGGCGTACTGGCTGCCGCAGCTGCTGGAAGGCTTCAAGCGCAAGTATCCGCGCGTGGTGCCGCGCGTGGTGGTCGGGAACTCGCAGCTGACCGAGGATCGCGTCGCGTCGCGCGAGCTCGACCTCGGGCTGATCGAGATCGTTTCGGAACAGCCGGCGATCGAGCGCATGACGGCGACGCGCGATGAACTGTTCGTGATCTGCTCCCCGAGGGATGCGCTGGCGAAGCACAAGAGCCTCAGCGCCAAGGTGCTGAAGGATCATCCGCTGATCACGCGCGATCCTGGCAACGCGATCCGCGTGCTGGCGGAGGATTTCTTTGCCGCCGCGGGCATCGGCATCGACGAGCTGACGATCTGCGCGGAGCTGGGAAGCCTTGCGACGGTAAAGCATCTGGCGGCCGAGGGCATGGGGTTCGCGATCGCGTCGCGCGCGGCGATCCAGCGCGACATCCGCGAGGGGCGCCTGATCGGGATTCCGCTGGAGCCACGGCAATACACGCCGCTCGAGGTGATCGTGCCGCGCGACAAGTTCCGTTCCCGACTGATCACGACCTTCGCGGAATATGCAGTCGCGGAGTTCAAGCGCATGGCGGCCGATGACGTGAGCGCGTGATGGCGAAGGCGAAGACGAGCTTCGTCTGCAGCGAGTGCGGGGGGCAGGCGCCGCGCTGGCAGGGCCAGTGTCCGCAGTGCAAGGGCTGGAACACGCTGGTCGAGACAGTGATCGAGGCGACGGCGCCGGGCAGCAGCCGGTTCGCGGCCTTGGCCGGCACGACGGGCAGGCTGCAGTCGCTCGCGGAGCTGGAGCCGCGCGAGGAGCCGCGCACGCCGACGGGGATCGAGGAATTCGACCGCGTGCTCGGCGGCGGCCTGGTTTCCGGTGGCGTGGTGCTGATCGGCGGCGATCCCGGCATCGGCAAGTCGACGCTGCTGCTGCAGGCGCTGTCGGCGCTCGCGACGCAGCAGGCGGCGATCTATGTGAGTGGCGAGGAGTCGGGCGAGCAGGTGGCGCTGCGGGCGCAGCGCCTGCAGCTCGATCCGGCGGGGCTGAAGCTGCTGCCGGAGATCAATCTCGAACGCATCCTCGCGACGCTGAAGGAGTCGAAGCCGCGCATCGCGGTGATCGACTCGATCCAGACGGTGTATTCGGAGGCGCTGCAGTCGGCGCCGGGTTCGGTCGCGCAGGTGCGCGAGTGTGCGGCGCAGCTCACGCGCTTCGCGAAGCAGAGCGGCACGAGCCTGATCATGGTCGGCCACGTGACCAAGGACGGCACGCTCGCGGGGCCGCGCGTGCTGGAGCACATCGTCGATACGGTGCTGTACTTCGAGGGGGATACGCATTCGAGCTTCCGCCTCGTGCGCGCGTTCAAGAACCGCTTTGGCGCGGTGAACGAGCTGGGCGTGTTCGCGATGACGGAGCGCGGCCTGCGCGGCGTGAGCAATCCGTCGGCGATCTTCCTGTCGCAGCACAGCCAGCAGGTGGCGGGCAGCTGCGTGCTGGTGACGCAGGAGGGTACGCGGCCGCTGCTGGTGGAGATCCAGGCGCTGGTGGACGGCGCGCACAGCCCGAATCCGCGCCGCCTGTCGGTGGGACTCGAGCAGAACCGGCTGGCGATGCTGCTGGCGGTGCTGCATCGCCATGCGGGCGTGGTGTGCTTCGACCAGGACGTGTTCGTGAATGCGGTGGGCGGCGTGAAGATCGCCGAACCGGCGGCGGACCTCGCGGTGCTGCTGGCGATCGTGTCGTCCTTGCGCAGCCGGGCGCTGCCGCGCGAGCTGGTGGTGTTCGGCGAGGTGGGCCTGGCGGGCGAGATCCGGCCTGCGCCGCGCGGGCAGGAGCGCCTAAAGGAGGCGGCGAAACTCGGCTTCACGGTCGCAATCATCCCGAAGGCCAATGCGCCCAAGCAGGCGATCGCCGGCATGCGGGTGATTGCGGTGGACCGGATCGAGGAAGCGATCGAACAGGCGCGCGAGATCGAAGCCTGAGGTCCGTCGCCGGGCGCGATGGGGCGCCAAGGCGATCGCACGAGTCCGGGCAGGGCGCGATGAAATCCCGCCACATCGGGCGCAGACATCGCCCCGCGGCGAGCCTCATCACGATCGCGGGATTTCGTCCGCCCTGCGTCCCCGTGCGGGATGAGGCAGATCTGACGGGTGTACATCGTATTTTTCTTATACTAAGCTAGTAAGCAATTACTTACTAGCAAGGTGTCGCGATGGACTCACCGCGCATCCGGCGCTCGACGGAACTCAGGCGAGCCGAGATCGTTAAGGCCGTGCTCGAGCTGGCGGCCGAAAGCAGCCCTGCGGACGTCACCACCGTACGCATTGCGGCCGCCATGCAGCTGACGCAAGGGGCGGTTTTCCGCCATTTCCCGACCAAGGAAGCGATCTGGCTGGCGGTGGCTGACTGGATCGAAGAGAACCTGCTGGGAGCGGTCGAGGAGGCATCGCTTTCTAGCAGCGAGCCGATAGAGCAGCTCCGTGCGATGTTTCGCGCGCATATCGGTTTTGCCGTTGCTCACCCCGGCGCGCCGCGCCTGATCTTCCACGAACTGCAGCAGCCGGGCGACAGCGCGGTGAAGCGGCGCATCCGGGCGCTGCTAGGCAGTTACCGGGGCACCTTGTTGCAGGTCCTGAAATGCGCGAGGGAGGGGGAAGTCGTCGGGCGTGAGCTCAATGTGGAGCACGCCGCGACGCTGTTCGTCGGTGCGATCCAGGGACTGGTGATGCAATCGATGCTCGCCGGAGGGATGCGCGGGGTGGAAGAGTCGGCGGATGGGGTGTTCGAGGTCTATCTGTCGGGGATCGCGGGGAGGCGGGCATGAGGCGGCCGATGGTGCGAATGGTGGGGCTGTCCATCCTCGGGCTCGGCCTGCTGGCAGGTTTCATCCTGTTGATGGTTCGGAGCGGACCGTTCGCGCCAGTGCGGGTGACGATGGCGACGGTCGAGCGCGGGGCGTTCGAGAACGCAGTGTTCGGCGTCGGCACGGTCGAGGCGGAGAGGAGTTACGCGATCGGGCCGACGGTTCCGGGGCGCGTGCTCGCGGTGCACGCGGACGTGGGGAGCGAGGTGCGGGCGGGACAGTTGCTCGCGGAGATGGACCCGGTTGAACTGGACGCGCGTCTTTCGGCGTCGAGGGCGGCGTCGGCACGCGCCGTTCATGCCCTGGATGCGGCGCAGGCGCAGGTGCGCGATGCCGAAGTGCGGCAGGCGCTCGCGGGGCGGAACGCGCGACGCTATGCGTCGCTCGGCGAGCAGGCCTTCTTCAGCGATGCGGCGGTGGAGGCGAAGCGGCAGGAGGCGGATTCCGCTGGCGCCCAGTTGCAGGCTGCGCGGGCGCAGCTCGACGCGGCGCGAATGGATGTGGCGCGGCTGGAGGCCGAGCGGGTGGCGGTGGAGCGGCAACGGGCGAATGTGCGCCTTGTGGCGCCGGTGGCGGGGGTGGTGACGGCGCGCGATGCGGAGCCGGGAACGACGCTGGTGGCCGGGCAGACGGTGCTGCGCATGGTCGATCCCGCGAGCGTGCGCGTGCGGACGCGGATCGACCAGGGGCGCGCCGGCGGCGTGCGTGCCGGGCAGGCGGCTGCGATCGTGCTGCGTTCGCGGCCCGGGGTGAGCTTGCCGGGCCGGGTTTCTCGTGTCGAACTCAATGGCGACGCGGTGACGGAGGAGCGCATCGTGCAGGTCGTGTTCGATGAGGCGCCGCAGGATTTCGCCTTCGGGGAGCTGGCCGAGGTGACGATCGCGACGACCCGCGGCGCGGAGGTGCTCGCGGTGCCCGGGGTGGCAGTGCATGATCGCGGCGGACGGCGCGGCGTATGGACCGTTGCGGATGGGGCAGCGGCGTTCGTGCCGGTGCGCACGGGGGAAACCGCGCTCGACGGGCGGGTCGCGGTGCTCGACGGACTGCAGGCGGGCGACCGCGTCGTCGTCCATAGCGAGCGCGAACTGGAGGCGGGTGACCGGGTGAGTCCGACCGAATCGCTGGTTCCGGTGCAGCGATGATCAGCCTTGCGGGACGCGACATTCTTCACCACTGGGCGAAGTACGTCTTCACCGGCGTCGGGCTGGGCCTGCTGATTGGCGTGACGCTGTCGATGGCGGGGATCTATCGCGGCATGGTCGATGACGCACAGGTGCTCATGCGCGGCAGCGGCGCGGATATCTGGGTGGTGCAGCAGGAGACCTTGGGGCCCTATGCGGAGCCGTCGAACCTGCGCGACGATGTGTACCGCGCGATCGTGGGAATGCCGGGAGTGGCCGAGGCGTCGAACGTGACCTATCTGACGATGCAGATCCGGCAGGGTGAGCGCGACGTGCGCGTGATGGCGGTGGGCTTCGAACCGGGGCACCCTGGCGAGCCGCCCTTCCTTGTGGCCGGCCGTCGCATCGTGCGCAGCCATTACGAGGTGGTTGCGGATGTGCGCACGGGTTTCCGACTCGGCGAGCGGGTGCGGATCCGGCGGCACGAGTATGAGGTCGTGGGGCTCACGCGGCGCATGGTGTCGTCGAGCGGGGATCCGATGGTGTTCCTGTCGCTCAAGGATGCCCAGGAGGCACAGTTCCTCAAGGACAACGATGCGATCGTGAACGAGCGCGCGCGCACTGCGGCGAATCCGGCGCTGAACCGTCCGGGCGTGCCGGGACTGCTCGATGCGATCCTGGCGACGCAGGCGGCCAGCCGCAGCGTGAATGCGGTGCTGGTCAGGGTCGCCGACGGCCATGATCCGGAGCGGGTGGCCGATGACATCCGCCGTTGGAAGCATTTGGAGGCGTACACGCGCGCGCAGATGGAGGAGATCCTCGTCGCGAAGCTGATCGAGACCTCGGCCCGGCAGATCGCGACCTTCCTGGTGATCCTCGCGATCGTGAGTGCGGCGATCGTGTCCTTCATCATCTACACGATGACGCTGGGCAAGGTGCGCGAGCTGGCGGTGCTGAAGCTGATCGGCACACGCAACCGCACGATCGCGGCGATGATCCTGCAGCAGTCGCTCGGGCTCGGGCTGATCGGATTCGTGATGGGCAAGACGGTGGCGACGCTGTGGGCGCCGTATTTCCCGAAGTACGTGCTGTTGCTGCCGGGGGACGCGGTGCGCGGGCTGCTGGCGACCATGGTGGTGTGCGCGGTCGCAAGCCTGCTGGCGATCCGGGTCGCGCTGAAAGTCGATCCCGCGACGGCGATCGGGGGCTGACGTGGACATGCCGGCGATCGAGGTCAGGGGCTTGAGCAAGCGTTACGGCGAGGGGGATGCCGCGGTCGATGCGCTGAAGGGCGTCGACATGAGGATCGCGCCCGGCGAGGTGGTCGGTCTGATCGGGCCGAGCGGTTCGGGCAAGAGCACGCTGCTGAAGTGCCTCGGGGCGGTGATCGAGCCGACGGCGGGATACATGGCGTTGGGCGGGCGGACGGCGTTCGACGGCGGCTGGAAGATTCGCGACCTGCGCAGCCTGCGGCGCGACAACATCGGTTTCGTGTTCCAGGCACCGTATCTGATTCCCTTCCTGGACGTGACCGACAACGTCGCGCTGTTGCCGATGCTGGCCGGCAAGTCGAACCGCGAGGCACGTCGGCAGGCCGTCGAGCTGCTCGAGGCGCTCGACGTCGGGCATCGCGCGAAGGCGGCGCCGTCGGAACTCTCGGGCGGCGAGCAGCAACGCGTGGCGATCGCGCGGGCGCTGGTGAACCGGCCGCCGGTCGTGCTCGCCGACGAACCCACCGCGCCGCTCGACAGCGAGCGTGCGCTGAACGTGGTGCGCATCCTCAACCGGATGGCGGAGCAGTATCGCACCGCGATCATCGTCGTGACGCACGACGAGAAGATCATCCCGACCTTCCGCCGCCTGTATCGCATCCGCGACGGACGAACCTACGAAGAGGCGGGCGAGGGGCGTGGGGTTTGACAAGGCGGCAATCAAATGCCTCCGTTCGGGCTCAACCCTTTGACTTCGTACAGGACAGGCTCGGGGCGAAGGGGGTGATCCATTCGGTTGCCGCGTTGATCATGGCGGGTCATTCCCCACGTCCGCCGTGCCAGATCGACAGGAGCAGCGCCACTCCGCCCGCCACGGCCCCGGCGAAGCCCAGCAGCCCCAGCGTATCCAGCGCGGCGAAACCGGGATCGCCCACCACGGTCATGACGATCGCCGAGCCGATGATCAGCGCCGCGGTGACGATCCCGATCGTCATGCGCGTGGCCGCACGGTCGACTTGATCCCCGAGGCGTTTGAGCGAAACGATGTCGACCTGCACCTGGAGTTTGCCGCGCCGCGCCGAACGCAGGAGCTGGCTGAGGTCGCGTGGCAGGCCCGTGACGAGATCCATGGCCTCGGCCAGTGTGCGCCAGCCGCGTTTGGCGATCGCGGCGGGGGCGTGGTGGGCGAGCAGCACGCGCCGCAGGAAGGGGGCGGCTTCGGCGCCCATGTCGAAGTCGGGATCAAGCTGGCGCCCCATGCCTTCCAGCGTGATGAAGGCCTTGATCAACAGGGACAGGTCCGAGGGCAGGGCGATTCCATGCTCGCGCAGGATCATCACGAGGTCGGACAGCATCGCGCCGAGGTCGAGTTGCTTCAGGGGAACGCCCTTGTACTGGTCAACGAAGGTGTCAATCTCGTGGCGCAGGCGTTCCGGCTCGGTTTCCGGCGCTTCGGAGTCTCGCCATTCGAGCAGGACGTCGGCGACGGTGGCAGCGTCGTTCGAGACGAGGCCGTTGAGCAGCATCGCGAGCTCGTAGCGGCGCGTCTCCGAAAGCCTGCCGACCATGCCGAAATCGATGAAGGCGATGCGGTTGCCGTGCAGGTAGAACACGTTGCCGGGGTGGGGGTCGGCGTGGAAGAAACCGTCCTCCAGCATCATCTTCAGCACCGCGGATGCGCCGCGTCGGGCGAGGAGCTTGCGTTCCAGCCCGGCGGCATCGACCGCGGCCAGGTCGCGGCCGGGGATGCCGTCGACGTAGTCCTGAACATTCAGGCGCTCGCCGCACCACTGCCAGTGCACTCGCGGGATGACGATCTCCGGGTGGCCGATGAAGCTCGCCGCGACGCGTTCGGCGTAGCGGCACTCGGCGGCGAAGTCGATCTCGCGGCGCAGCGACAGCGTGAACTCGCGCACGACCTGGCAGGGACGGTAGCGGCGCAGGTCGGGCGCTTCGGCCTCGATGATCTCGGCGAGGCGGGCGAGCAGCCGCAGGTCGGCCTCGATGGTCGGGCGAATGCCGGGCCGGCGCACCTTGAGGATCACCGGACGGCCGTCATGCAGTCGGGCGCGGTAGACCTGCGCGAGGGAGGCGGCAGCGAGCGGCTCGGTGTCGAGTTCGGCGAAGGCGCTTTCGGGCGATTCACCTAGATCCTCGGTGAGCTGCGCTCGCACCTGGTCGAAGGGAACGGCCGGGGCGGCATCCTGCAGACGGCCGAATTCGGTAATCCAGTCCGGGGAAAACAGGTCGACGCGGGTGGCGAGAATCTGGCCGAGCTTGATGAAGGTCGGGCCGAGTTCTTCAAAGGCCCGGCGCACGCGTGCTGGGGGTTCGAGGCGCGCCAGTTCCTCGGGCTCGGTCCAGTGCAGCGCCTTGCCGGCGCGCTCCAGCGTGTCGGCAAGGCCTATGCGGCGTACGAGATCGCCGAAGCCGTAGCGTATGAGGACGGCGGCGATGTCGTGGGCGCGTGTCAGCTCACGCGCGGCGCCGAGCGCTTTCCACAGCATCAGCCTTGCGGATCGCCCGGTCCGCCCTTGTCGTTGTCGGAACCGGCCGGGTGCAGCCGGTCGGCGATGCCCCTGAGCATCCCCGAGGCGAGTGCGGCGAGCAGGCCCGCCTCGTTGCGCAGCGTCTGGACGCCGCTTTGCAGCTGCTCGCGCGTGAGTTCCGCGACGGCGCGCGTGAGGTCGGCTCCCGCGTTCGCGACTCGGCCGCCGACCGCGGTACCGCTGTTGCGCGCGTGCTCGGCGAGTTCGTGCAGTGTGGAGCGCGCGAGCCCGGTTGCGCCGCGTCCCGCGTCGGCCAGGGTGCGCAAAAAGTTCGACTCCATTGCCCCCAGCTGGTCGAGTGTGCCGCGGATTTCCTGGCGCGAATACTCGCTGCCGCGTCCGACGGCTTCCTTCACGGCGAGCAGTGTCGCCTGGGCGGCGGCCGCGAGGGCCTCGTCCAGCCCGCGCACCGCTTCGCGGATGGCGTCGGTGCGTTCGCGGTCGGGGCGCTCGATGCCTTGTTGCGCGCCCCTGAGCACGGCATCGGTGACCTGTTTGAGCGCGTCCGTGTCCAGCTTGCCGTGCGACAGTGCCCCAAGCGTGATCGTCCGCACACGTTCGGCCACCTTGGCCGGGTCGCCGTCGATCGCGGCACCTACGTCGCGTTCGATGTTTTCGAAGTCCTGGTTCATGACTTTCCCCCGTTCGTACGGCGTCCGGCGGGGCGCCGATGCTATTGCCACATATTTAAAGTATGGCCTCCGGAAACGTGGATGGCGATGGAATTTTTGACGTTATCCAGTCAGCAAGGGCCTGTTGCCGATCGTGCCCCGGGGTCTTCGTGGCTTACCATTGCGCACTTGACCGCTATGACCGTCCTGGTGCTCCCTGCCATGTCCGATTCCGCCTCGCCCGTCTTCTCGGGCCTCGAGCCTGCGCCCGTGTGGGCACATTTCTCCACGCTGTGTCGTATCCCGCGCGCGTCCAAGGCGGAGGGTGCGCTGCGTGACGTGCTGCGCGATCGCGCTGTGTCGCACGGACTGGAGGCGTCGGTCGATCCGGCGGGCAACCTGCTGATCCGCAAGCCCGCGAGCCCTGGCTGCGAAGGGGCGCCGGGCGTCGTGCTGCAGGCGCATCTGGACATGGTGTGCCAGAAGACGGCCGATTCGGAGCACGAATTCTCGCGCGATCCCATCCGCGTGCTTCGGGACGGCGACTGGTTCACCGCCGCGGAGACGACGCTCGGTGCCGACAACGGCATCGGCGTGGCGCTGATCCTCGCGGTGCTGGAGGATGATTCGCTCGTGCATGGGCCGCTCGAGGCCTTGCTGACGGTGGATGAGGAAGCCGGAATGGGCGGTGCGCAAGGGCTCGACGCCGATGTGTTGCACGGGCGGCTGATGTTGAACCTGGACACGGAGGAATGGGGCGAGTTCTACATCGGCTGTGCGGGGGGGCTGGACGTGAATGTTCGCCGTGCGGGGCGGGCAGAGCAGCCGCCGGTCGGGATGGAGCAGTGGCGGGTAGAGCTGCACGGCCTGCGCGGCGGGCATTCGGGCGTGGACATCCATGAGGAGCGGGGCAACGCGATCAAGCTGCTGGTGCGCGTGCTGCGCGATCTGGAGCGCCGATTCGACCTGCGCCTCGGTGCGCTCGAAGGCGGTTCGGCGCGCAATGCGCTGCCGCGCGATGCGCACGCGCGGGTGGCGCTGCGGCACGGCTGCGGCGATGAGTTGAGGCGTGTCCTCGCGGAGTGGCAGGCGCGGCTGCGCGAGGAATTGCGGGGCGTGGACGAGGGTGTGAGTTTGCGGGCGGTGCCTGTCACGGCAGTCGAACCGGTGATGTCGGCGGCGGAGCAGGCGGTGTGGCTTGCGTCATTGCATGCGGCGCCGCATGGGGTGCGTCGCCGCAGTCCGAGCGTGGCGGGCGTCGTCGAGACGTCGAACAATCTCGGCATCGTCGCGCTGGGGCCGGATGGGGGTTCGTGCAGTTTCATGGTGCGCTCCCTGCTGGACGGTTCGGCGGTCGCGCTCGGCGACGAGATCGTTAGTCTCTTCGCGCTGTCGGGAACGGCGGCCGAGGCATCGGGGCACTACCCGGGCTGGGCGCCGCAGGCCGACTCGCCGCTGCTCGCGCTGTGCCGCGACGTGTATCGGCGCGAGCACGGGGTGGAGTCGCACGTGCAGGTGATCCATGCCGGGCTCGAATGCGGGCTCATCGCGGCGAAGTACCCCGACATGCAGATCGTCTCCTTCGGCCCCACCATTCGCGGCGCACATGCGCCGGGCGAGCGTGTCGAGATTGCTTCGGTGGGGCGTGTGTGGCACCTGCTGGGCGCGATTCTCGCGGCGATTGCGGGACGGCGTGCGGAGGAAGCGTGAATCCGGAGCACCTGGAAGCGCTGGTAAGCACGGCGATGCCTTTTGGCAAGTACAAGGGGCGGCTGATCGCCGATCTGCCGGGGCATTACCTGAACTGGTTCGCGCGCGAAGGCTTCCCGCCAGGCAAGCTGGGACAATTGCTTGCGTTGATGCACGAGCTGGATCACAACGGCCTGTCCGGATTGCTGGCGCCGCTGCGAAAGTGATTGTGGCGTTGTCGAATTCGAAAGCAAGGACCGGAGTGCGCCCGGGGGCACGCATGCCTACAGTGTGGTTCACCGGATTCTGACGAGGCGATGAAAATGTCCAGGCAAATCGAGGCGCGTGCCGCCGCGACGGCGGCCGATCCGCGCTGGGCGGCGGTGCAGGCGCGCGATGTGACGGCCGACGGGGCGTTCTGCTACGCGGTGCGGACTACCGGCGTTTACTGCCGGCCGTCGTGCGCGGCACGCACGCCGCGGCCGGAGAACGTGGAGTTCTTCGCGACGGGCGAGGACGCGCTCCGCGCGGGATATCGCGCGTGCCTGCGTTGCGTGCCGGACGGGCCTTCGCTCGCGCAGCAGCATGCCGAGACCGTTGCCGCCTTGTGCCGGCAGATCGAGCAGGCGGAGACGCCGCCGACGCTGGAGGAGCTAGCAGGACTCGCGAACATGAGCGCCTTCCATCTGCACCGCGTCTTCAAGGCGGTCACCGGGACAACACCCCGCGCCTATGCGAAGGCCTGCCAGGCGGAAAGGATGCGGGCGAAGCTCGACGGCGGGGCATCGGTGACCGATGCGCTCTACGCGGCGGGCTACGGTTCGAGCGGGCGCTTCTATGAAGACTCCGGGCGGACGCTGGGCATGACGGCGAGCAGCTACCGCGCCGGCGGCGCGCGGCAGCGGATCCGTTTCGCGGTCGGGCAGTGCTCGTTGGGGGCAATCCTCGTCGCGAGCACCGTGCGCGGCGTCTGCGCGATCCTCATCGGCGACGATCCCGACGCGCTCGTACGCGACCTGCAGGACCGCTTCCCGCGCGCCGAGTTGCTTGGCGGCAATGCGGATTACGAACGCACCGTGGCAACGGTGATCGGTTTCGTCGAGGCGCCGAAGCTGGGACTGGACCTGCCGCTGGACGTGCGCGGTACCGCTTTCCAGATGCGCGTGTGGCAGGCGCTGCAGGAGATCCCGGCGGGTGAGACCGCGAGCTACACCGAGATCGCGCGGCGCATCGGCGCGCCCGCGGCGGTACGTGCGGTCGCCGGCGCATGCGCGGCCAATCCGCTCGCAGTGGCGATTCCCTGCCATCGTGTGGTGCGCAGCGACGGCGGCTTGTCCGGTTATCGGTGGGGCGTCGAGCGCAAGCGCCTCCTGCTCGCGCGTGAAGCGGGGCAATGACGCGACAGGCCGCCGTCGCGCTCGCGCTCCCTGCCGGCTTCCGTCCCGGGGACATCCTCGCGTTCCATCGGCGCGACACGCAGGAGCTGGCCGAACGTGTCACCGGGGATACGCTGTGCAAGGGCCTGCTGTGGGACGGGATCCCCGCCTGCCTGAATGTGCGTTTTGCCGACAGGATGGCGAGCGCGGACATCGTGCTCGACGCGGAGCCGGCGTGCGACCTCGAGCCCCGCTTCACGACGATGGTGCGGCGCATGCTGGGGCTGGAACAGGCGGTCGAGGCATTCGAGGTCCGCTTCCGCGACGATCCGGCCATCGGCTCGCTGATCTCGGAGCAGAAGGGACTGCGCGTGCCGGTCACGACAACGCCTTTCGAGGCGCTGAGCTGGGCGGTGACCGGCCAGCAGATCAGCGTCGCGGCCGCCGTGTCGCTGCGGCGACGGCTGATCGCCGCCGCCGGGATCCGCCACACGTCGGGGGTTTTTTGCTACCCGGACGCGGCACGGCTTGCGCATTTTGCGGAGGACGACCTGCGCGCCGCCGGCTTTTCGACCGCGAAGGCGCGCACGCTGCTGGCGCTCGCGCGTGGGGTTGCGGGAGGGGAGCTGCCCCTCGACGCGTGGGCGCAATCGGCATCCGTCGAGGAGATTCGTTCCGGCCTGCTCGCGGTGCGCGGTGTTGGTCCGTGGACCGTCGATTACGTGCTGTTGCGCGGTTTTGGCTGGCTCGATGGGTCCTTGCACGGGGATGTCGCGGTGCGTCGGGGGATCCAGGCGCTGCTGGGAACGGAGGGCAGGGTGGGCGAAGCCGAGGCGAAGGAGTGGCTCGCCCGCTATGCGCCGTGGCGAGCGCTGGTGGCGGCACACCTGTGGGCGGGGAAGGCTGTCGCGTATTGACGGGCGTGTGCCGGTGGATCTATTTGTAGCAATGGACAGCAGCGAACGCAGAGTCCGTGCGCCTCTCATCCATGCCCCTTCTCGCCGTGGCGGCGCCCCGCGGTTTACCATGCATGAATCGCCGTCTGCCGGCTGGTTCGATTACGCTGACATGATCTCGTATCTCAACACGATGGACCTCGCGATGCGCGAGCGCGACAGGGAGGGAGCCCGCGGCCGATGACGGAACCGGCATTCATCCACATCGAAGGCCCGCAGGTGCGCCTGCGGGGCGACTGGACGATTGCGAACTACGCCGCCCTCGCGGCCGACATCGCACGCCTGCGCCCCCGGGTCGCCGATGATGCCGACGTCGATCTCGGCGCCGTCGGCGCACTCGACACTGCCGGTGTCAGCCTATTGCACGACCTGCTGGGCAAGGATCGGCTCGCGGCGCTGGCCGATGGTGGAAGCCCGCTGCCGCCCGAACGCCGTGCCCTGCTCCAGGCCGTGGTCGGCGTGATCGACGCCGCCGCGCCCGTGCCCCGCGCCGCGGGCTACGCCTTCGGCGACATCATGGAGCGCGCGGGCATCGGCATGCTTGCGTTCTGGCGCCACGTTATCGACATTGCCGGATTCATCGGCATCACGCTGGAGACCTCGTTCCAGGTGATGCTGCGCCCGCGGCGCTGGCGCATCACCTCGCTCGCGGCGAACCTCGAACGCACGGGCCTCGACGCCGTGCCCATCGTCGCGCTGCTGACCTTCCTTGTCGGCGCGGTGGTCGCCTTCCTCGGCGCCACGGTGCTGGCCGGTTTTGGCGCGAGCATCTTCACCGTCGACCTCGTCGCGTTCTCCTTCCTGCGCGAGTTCGGGCCGATGCTCACCGCGATCATCGTCGCCGGCCGCACGGCGAGCGCCTTCACCGCGCAGATCGGCTCGATGCGCGCGAACGAGGAGATCGACGCGATCCGCGTCGGAGGATTGAGCCCTGTCGAGCTGCTCGTCGTGCCGCGCGTCGCCGCGCTGTTGCTGGCCCTGCCGATGCTGAGCTTCATCGCGATGATCTCGGGCATCGTCGGCGGCATGCTGGTGTGCGCGATGACGCTCGAGATCTCGCCGACGATGTTCCTGTCCGTGCTGGAAAGCCACGTCGGGCTGCGTCACTTCATCGTCGGCATCGCCAAGGCGCCGATCTTCGCCTTCCTGATCGCGGTCATCGGCTGCCTGGAAGGCTTCAGGGTGGAGGGTAGCGCGCAGTCCGTCGGCGAGCACACGACCTCGGCCGTCGTGCAGTCCATCTTCATCGTGATCGTCGTCGATGCGGTGGCGGCGCTCTTCTGCATGGAGATGGGCTGGTGACCAACATCATCGAAGTGCGCGGCGTGCGCAACCAGTTCGGTCGCCAGGTGGTGCACGATGGCCTGGACCTCGACGTGCGGCGCGGCGAGATCCTGAGCGTGGTGGGCGGCTCGGGTACCGGCAAGTCCGTCCTGCTGCGCACTATCGTCGGGCTCAACCGCCCTGCCGCCGGCAGCGTCAGCGTGTTCGGCGAGGATCTGCTCGGCCTGCCCGTGCTGCGGCGTGCCGCCGTCGAGCGGCGCTTCGGCGTGCTGTTCCAGAAGGGGGCACTGTTCTCGTCGTTGACCGTCGCGGAGAATGTCGCCCTGCCGCTGATCGAGCATGCCGGGCTCAATGCCGCGGACGCCGGCCGGCTCGCCGCGCTGAAGATCGCGCTCGCGGGTCTGCCCGCCAACGCGGGCGAGAAGTATCCGGCAGACCTCTCCGGCGGGATGATCAAGCGCGCGGCCCTTGCGCGCGCACTTGCGCTCGACCCCGACATCCTGTTTCTCGATGAGCCGACCGCAGGGCTGGACCCGATCGGTGCGGCCGCGTTCGACGCCCTCATCCTGACCCTGCGCGACGCGCTCGGCCTCACGGTCTTCATGGTCACGCACGATCTCGACACCATCTACACCATCACGGACCGCGTCGCCGTGCTCGCGCAGAAGCGTGTGCTCGTGAATGAACGTCTCGATGTCGTCGCGGACTTCGATGATGAGTGGATACGGGAATACTTCCACGGTCCGCGCGGACGCGCCGCGGCGCAGGCCGTTTCTCCGGCGCATGGCGTGCCGCACAAACCTTCCCATGGAGGGCAGACCTGAATGGAAACACGCGCCCATCACATATTGATCGGCTTCTTCACCCTGCTGGTGGTCGGTGCGGCGCTGATGTTCGCGCTGTGGCTCGGCAAGGCCGACAGCGACAAGCAGTTCCGCACTTACGACGTGGTATTCCAGGAAGCGGTCACCGGCCTCTCCAAGGGCAGCACGGTCGAGTTCAACGGCATCAAGATCGGCGACGTGTCCAGCCTGCGGCTCGATCCGAAGGATCCGCGCCGCGTGTTCGCGCGCGTGCGTGTCGATGCGGAGGCCCCGGTGCGCAGCGACACCCGTGCGCGCCTGGTTCCTGCGGGGATCACCGGCATCTCGATCATCCGCCTGAGCAGCGGCGACGATCCGGCGAGCAAGCCGCTGGAGGGCGAGGCCGGCCAGGTGCCGGAGATCGTCGCCACGCCGTCGCCGCTCAGCAAGCTGCTTGCCGACGGCGAGGACGCCATGCTCAACGCCAACCAGGTGCTGCTGCAGGCGCGTGAGCTCTTTTCCGCACAGAACGTGGAGAGCGTCGGCCGCATGCTGCAAAGCCTGGAGCAGGCTACCGGGGCGATCGCCGCCCAGCGTGAGGACCTCGGCCGCGCACTGAAGGAGCTGGCCGGGGCGAGCGAGCAGGCGAACGCGACGCTGGCCGAAGCGTCGAAGCTCGCCAAGGCAACCAACCGGCTCGTCGACGAACGCGGCGTGCAGACCTTGCAGAGCGCGCAGAATGCGATGGCCGCCTTCGAGCGCGCGATGCAGAACGTCGACGCGCTGCTCGCCGAAAACCGCGCGCAGCTCGCCACCGGGGTACGGGGCGCGGCGGAACTGGGGCCCGCCCTCACAGAACTGCAGGACACCCTCGTGTCGGTGCGGACGATCGCCCGGCAGCTCGAAAACCGCCCCACGGACTACCTGCTGGGCAATGAAACGATGAAGGAGTTCAAGCCATGACCACCGATTGCCAGAGCGCCCGACGCGGCGGGGTCGGGCTGCGCTGTGCGGCAGGGCTGGCCGCAACACTTCTCCTCGGCGCGTGTTCCGTGCTGCCGACGGCCGAGCCCGTCGACACCTACCTCCTTCCCGCCGCCCCCGAGCCTGCCGCCGCGCCCGCCACACCGCTCCCCGTTTCGTTGCGCGTGGCCAAACCCGCCAGTGGCGTGCATCTTGCCGGACAGCGCATCGTGGTCATGCCGCAGAACAACCAGGTCAGCGTGTATCAGGGGGCGAGCTGGAGCGAGCCCGCGCCGGTGCTGCTGCGCGACCGCCTGATCGATGCCCTGCGCGCGGATGGCCGGATCGCCGCGCTGAGCAGCGACGAGGCCCGGCTGCAGGCGGACTACGAGATCGTCAGCGACCTGCGCGCCTTCCAGAGCGAATACCGCGGCGGCGTTCCGGAGGCGGTCGTGAGGCTGGATGCGCGCCTGGTGGAGCGCGAAAGCCGGCGCATTCTCGCAAGCCGGACCTTCACCTCAGGCGAGCGCGCAACGGCTAGCGATGTCCCGGCCGTAGTGAATGCCTTGGGGGTGGCGTCCACGCGCCTGGCGACCGACCTCGCAAGGTGGGCGGTGGACGAAATCCGGCGGACCCCACCACGGCAGTAATGCCCCCCGCGCGTGGGGTGGCAGGGCCGGACGCTACTTGCGATGCGATTCCTGCCACTTGTCCAGCGAAACCAGCACCCTGTCGAGCAGGATGTGCAGGTGCTCCCAGTCCTCGCTGCTCAGATCCGCGAACATCTCGCGCTCGAGCCCGCGGCCGATCTCTTCGCCTTCGCGCCACACCTGCATGCCGATCTCCGTCAGCGCGAGATGCTGCTGGCGGTTGTCGTTCACGTTGGGGCTGCGCGTGATGAGGCCGCGATCCTCGAGGAACGCGATGTTCTTCGACAGCAGCGTCTTGTCGAGGACCAGCATGTTGCCGAGGTCTTTCGCCGTGATGCCCGGGTGATCGTGAACGAGCCGCAGCACGCGCAGCTCGCGGACGCCGAGCCCGAAGGCCTTCTTGTAGTACGTGTTGCCCGCCTTGATCGAGATGGTCTTGATCAGGTCCAGCTTGTAGGTGAGATAGGGCGCGTTGGTGTCGTTCATCATGATGCGTTGCCGGCACGATGTCGCCCGGAATGCTCCGTTGGCGTTAAAAAAGGGCAACTCCATTATGACGGAGTTGCCCCGGCCGGAACAGCGCGAGCCGTGAATAGCTGGCCTCAGCGCAGGAACGATTCCGCAAGGGCGACCCAATATGCGGCCCCGACCGGGAGGTTGCGGTCGTCGAAGTCATAGTGGGGGTGGTGGACCATCGGCGTGTCGCCGTTGCCGATGAAGCAGTAGGTGCCCGGCTTGCGCTGCGCGAAGAAGGCGAAGTCCTCGCTGCCCATGAAGCGCGGCCCGTCGGTCACGACCTTGTCGGCCCCGAGCAGCTCCTTTGCCACGTTGGCGGCGAACGCCGTGTGCTCGGCGTCATTCACCAGCACGGCGCCGGGCGTGCCTTCGCGGAGTTCCCAGGTGACGCCGTAGCACTCGGCCTGCGCAGCGGTGATCGAGCGCACCTTTCCGAGCACCAGTTCGCGCGTCTCGGGGCGGCTCGAGCGGATGCTCAGGCGCAGCAGGGCGGACTGCGGGATGACGTTGCCGGCGTCGCCGGCGAGGAATGCGCCGACCGATACGACCGCGGAATCGAGCGGCGCGACGTTGCGGGACGTGATCGTCTGCAGCGCCATTACGAGCGACGCGCCGGCGACGACCGGATCGATGCTGCGTTCGGGCATCGAACCGTGGCTGCCCTTGCCGGTGAGTTCGATCTCCCAGTTATCGACCGCCGCCATCACCGGGCCGGTCGTGAAATGGATCTTGCCCAGCTCGAGCCCGGGCATGTTGTGCATGCCGAACACGGCGTCCATCGGGAAGAGCTCGAACAAGCCGTCCGCGATCATCGCCAGCGCGCCGCCCATCACTTCCTCGGCTGGCTGGAAGATCAGGCGCACCGTGCCGTTGAACTTGCGGGTACGTGCCAGGTGCTGTGCCGCACCGAGCAGCATCGCGCTGTGGCCGTCGTGACCGCAAGTGTGCGAGCGCCCCTCGACCATGCTGCGGTGATCCCCGGCTGCCTTCTCGGCAACAGGCAGCGCGTCGATGTCGGCGCGCAGGCCGATCGCCTTCGTGCCGTCACCGGCGCGCAGGGAGGCGACGATGCCCGTCTTGCCGATGCCCGTAGCGACGTCGTAACCCCACGAGCGGAGCAGGCTCGCGATGTATTCGGCAGTGTGGCGCTCCTCGAAGGCCAGTTCCGGATAACGGTGCATGTGGTGGCGCCAGCCGGTGATCTGTTCCCGGTCGTTCGAGAGTTCTTGCAGCAGCGTGTTCATGACTTCACCTCTGTAGGTGGCAGGGGGTGGCTTTCCAGCTTCCGGGTCGTGAGGTCGTGTCAGGCGGGGACCGGGGAGGGGTTGGGGGAGAAGTCCCCGCCTGCACGAAACCGGTGTGGTGCTCAGTTTTTCTTTGCGGCCGGCACGCAGATCAGCACCGAGACGATCGCAATCACGCAGGCGACGACGCCGGTCATGATCCCGCCGAATGCGGCGCTTGCGAGCCCGTCGGGGTTGGTCGAGATCATCGTGCCGTACACCACTGTGGCGATCGCCAGTCCGAAGCTGCCACCGAGCGAGCTCGCCATCTTGTAGATGCCGGATGCCGAACCGGCCTTTTCCGGGGGTGCTTCGCCGACCGCGATGTTGGTCGAAGGGGTGGCCGAGACGCCGAAGCCCAGACCCATCAGCGCAAGGCCGACCGCCACCAGCACGAGATACAGGGTGCCGTCGATGAAGGTCAGCGCCTGCAGGCCGATACCGATTGCCGCGAGCGTGCAGCCGACAAGCATCGGGCTGCGTGCGCCGAACTTGCGGCCGATCTTCTCGCCGACGCGGATCATCACGAGCGTCGCAGCGGTGTAGCCGAGGGTCAGCATGCCGGCATCGAAGGGAGTGAGGCCGCGGCCCTGCTGCAGGTAGGTCATCAGGATCATCAGGCTACCCAGCGTCGAGTTCAGCATGAAGTTCGAGATCACGGCACCGTTGTAGGAGCGGCGGTTGAGCAGCGAGAGATCGACCAACGGCGACTTGCGGCGTTTTTCGTAGATGGTGAAGGCGAGCAGCACGACGAAGGCGATGACGAAGCCGCTGACGATCAGCATGTCGGTCCAGCCCAGCGAACGGCCCTTGGTGATGCTCAGATTCAGGGTCAGCAGGCCCACGACCAGCAGGGCGAGGCCGATGAAGTCGAAGCGCTGGTCGCGCGGCCCGTGCTCGTTCTTGCTTTCCGGCGTCTCGGCCATCGCGTACAGGGCGATCAGCGCGACGGGGATCACGAGCCAGAAGGACCAGCGCCAGCCGAGGTAGGACGCGACCGCGCCACCGAAGATGTTGCACAGGCCACCGCCGCCCCACGACGAGATCGACCAGAAGCTCAGCGCGCGCAGGCGTTCCGGGCCGGTGTAATAGGCATTTACCAGCGCCAGCGTGGAAGGCATGATCATCGCGGCGGCGATGCCCTGTAGCGCGCGGCCGATCGTCAGGATGGTGGTGTTTTCGGCGAGGCCGCACACTGCGGCGCCGATCATCGCAACCACCAGGCCCGCGCGGGCGACCTTAACGCGTCCGATCTTGTCGGCGATACTGCCGGCCGGGACGATGAAGACGCCCGACATCAGGGCGGTGATGCTGATCGGCAGGCCCAGTTCGTCGGCCGTGATGCCGAAGGCGCTGCTGATCGTCGGCACCAGGGCCGTGATAGCGAGTGCAAAGAGCCAATAAGTCGATACGCCGAGACACATGCCCAGGATCAGGCGATTGGTACCCCGGTAACCGGATGCCAGGGCATCTACTGACGCCCGGGTCGTGGCTAGTGCATTGGACATGATGCTCACCTTTAGTTTTGGCTGACTCGATTCGCTGCCGATGCGTGCGGCGCTTGATGCGCTGGTGCAGTCGGCGCTCGGGTGTCGAGGCTTAAGTTGCATGCTTCAACAGTTGCAAAACTAAACCAACAAGTTGCACGAAGCAACTAATAGTGAGTATGTGTTGACAATTGTCAAAAGAGCGTGCGGCGGCGTGGGGGCACGAACGGGTGGCGCAGGTCGTGGATAGGCGTCGAGCCGTCCCTGACCGCAGCGAGAAGAGGCTCGGCATTCGTGCCCGAAAGGCGTGGGACCTGGCGGCGCTTGAGGGCTTGCCGGCGGAAGAGGGAACCGCGTGCGGGAATGAAACGCGCGGGTGGTGCAGGCGCCGGAGCGGGCGCCTGCAAGGTGGGCTCAGGCCGCTTCGAAATGCTCCAGCATGAGCTGCAGGCTGGTGACGCCGTTGTATTCGTTCGGCGCCAGCCGGAAGGCCGCGCGGATCTGCTGCGGCGCGCCCTCGGCGAAGTTGAAGCGGATGCCGTCGAAGCGCACGTTGTTCTTCGACAGCTGAAGCTTGAGGTGCTTGTCCTTCAGCAGGCGCTGGTTGTCGACGCGGAACACGTCGTCGAACAGCGGTGCCGGGAAGCCTTGGCCCCAGATGTCCTGCTCGATCAGCCGTGCGGCTTCCAGGCTCATGTAACCGGTTTCGAGCGGCCCGTCGGTGTCCAGCGTGCGCGTCAGGTCGGAGGGTGCCACAAGGGACTGCACCGTCTCCTCGAACACGCGCTGGAAGCGGTCGTAGTCCGTCTCGCGGATCGTCAGGCCCGCGGCCATCGAGTGTCCGCCGAAGCGCAGGATCAGGTCCGGGTGTTGCTTGCTCACCAGATCGAGGGCGTCGCGCAGATGCAGGTTCTGGATCGAACGGCCGGAGCCCTTCAACTGCCCCTCGTCGCCGCGGGCGAAGGCGATCACCGGGCGGTGCAACCTCTCCTTGATCCGGCCGGCGACGATCCCGATCACGCCCTGGTGCCAGTCCGGCTCGAACAGGCTGACGGTGGCGCAATTGCCCGGATCGAACTCCGCCAGGCGCACGAGCGCTCCTTCCTGCATGTCCTGCTCGATGCTGCGCCGTTCGCGGTTGAGCCGATCGAGTTCCTGCGCGATGTTGAGTGCCCGGCCCATGTCGTCGGTGATCAGGCATTCGATGCCGAGGCTCATGTCCGACAGGCGGCCAGCGGCGTTCAGGCGCGGACCGAGCCCGAAGCCCATGTCGAAGGTGCTCGCACGCGTGGCGTCGCGGCCGGCGACAGAGAACAGCGCGCGGATGCCGGGCTGCATGCGGTCGGCGCGCATCCGCGCGAGGCCTTGCGACACGAGGATGCGGTTGTTGTGGTCGAGCTTGACGACGTCCGCGACCGTGCCAAGGGCCACGAGATCCAGCAACTCGCCGAGGTTCGGCTCCTGGCGCCCGGCAAACGCGCCGCGTTCGCGCAATTCGGCGCGCAGCGCGAGCATGGTGTAGAACATCACGCCGACGCCGGCGAGCGACTTGCTCGGGAAGTCGCAGCCGGGCTGGTTCGGGTTCACGATCACGTCGGCGTCGGGCAGCGTGTCGCCCGGCAGGTGGTGATCGGTGATCACCGTCGCCATGCCGTAGCTGCGCGCCGCAGCGACGCCCTCCACGCTGGCGATGCCGTTGTCGACGGTGATCAGCACGTCGGGCTCCATGCGTGCGGCCAGCTCGACGATGGCGGGCGTCAGCCCGTAACCGTACTCGAAGCGGTTCGGCACCAGGTAGCCGACGTCCGCACCGAAGGCCCGCAGGGCCCGCACACCCACTGCGCAGGCGGTTGCCCCGTCGCAGTCGTAGTCGGCGACGATCACCATGCGTGCGCCGGCCTCGATTGCATCGGCCAGCAGCTCGGCCGCTTCGCGCGCCCCCTTCAGGGCCGCGGGCGGGAGGAGCGCCTTGAGCGAGTAGTCGAGCTCTTCGCGGCGCGAAATGCCGCGCGCGGCGTAGATGCGGGCCAGCAAGGGGTGGGTGCCGGCGTCGATCAGGCGCTGCATGGAGCGGGGCGGGATCGCCCGCGGCTGGATTCGGGTCATCGTGTGCCTGGGGCGTGAGGAGGGGCGAGGTCGGCCGTGCCACCCGGCAGCGCCGCGGCTGCGGGTGCGATCGACTTCAGCAGGGTGTCGAGCGAGAGGGGCTTGCGCCAGAATTTCCATGCGTCGGTGGCGCGCAGCTCGAGCGTGAGCGTTCCGCGGTCGCCCGGCGCGGTGAGCTTCAGTGCGCGCAGGCGCTTGCCGCGCAGGGCCGCCGCGAGCGGCGCGAACCAGTCCTGCTCCAGCATCGTCAGCCGCTTGCGCCAGCTGTCGATGTCGAGATGCCGCGCAGGGAGCTGCAGATCTTCCAGCACGACCAGCGAGTCGCCTTCCAGGGCCTTGGCGCAGTCGGGCGCGCCAACGGTGGTTCCGGCGGCGAGGGCGAAGCCGCGCACGAGCGGGTCGGCGGTCTGGACCATGCTCGCGCCCGGTTGCGCGGCGGCGCGAAGCGTGCCCGCGCCCCAGAACCACAGGCTGTTCGCCGGCCTGCGACCGGCCGCCTCGCGCGCCTGATTGACCGGATGGTTGTGCAGCACGACCTGCAGCTCGTTCATCGTGCGCTGCCACAGGCGCGCGTCGTCGCCTTCCGGAAGGAAGTCGCGGATGGGGCGGCCGACAACGTCGTGCAGGGGAAAGAAGCGCGTGCGGGTCGGCGCCTTCAGGCGCAGGTACCAGCGGTTCGGCGTCGCAGCCTCGAAGCTTCCGAGGTCGCCGAAGGTGTCGTTCAACTCCGCGACGAGCGCCGCAACCTCTTCCGGCCGCAGCTCGTCGGCCGGAAATTCGCCGAGCAGCAGGTGCTCGCGTGCGAACGAGAGGTTGACCGGGTCGGCGCACAGCCAGTCCGTGTCGGCTGCAGCTGCGGGGAGCGCGGGTTCGCCGAGCCGGCGCAGGGCGGCGAGGGGAAGCGCTCCGGCATCGGCAGGGTAGCCCATCAGACGCGCGAGCTGCGCATCGAGCGGCTCGAAGGGCGCGAAGCTGCGCCGTCCCCGGCCGAGCAGCCATGCGAGCGAAGTCAGTTGGAGGCCCGAGGCGGGCCCGAGGGCGGAGACCGCCGGCCAGATCAGGCCGGGGACGACAAGATGAATCTGCATGGGACGCCGGGTGAAAATCCGCGGCGCAGAGTCTAGCACACCGGCCCGTCCCGCCCGAGCGCGGCACGCCGCGCGCAGGCGGAGTCCGGGGGGCTTAAGCCTTCTTCGCCCAGGCCATGCAATAGCCGTTCGGAGAGATCTCGGTGTCGTTGGGGAAGACCTTACAGCCACCCGGGGCGGTCGGCGAGGCGCCCGGGACGAACAGGTTGCAGTTTTCGCACTTCTTGTCGCCTTCGGGCGTGTCCTTGTATTTCATCGAAGTGCGAATGCCTTCGTTCTTCGCTGCCAGGGCGACGATCGGAATCATTGCGAGGGTCATGCCACCCATCTTCAGCATGTTGCGGCGGGACTGATTCATCGGACTCTCCTGTTATCGCCCAGGTCGGGCGATATGTATTATCCATATGGAATTTATATATTCCAATTGAATTGAATGTCGAGTCGCCCGCATGCGCGTGGTGCAGCGCTATCAGCCGGGTGATCTGCCCCGGAAACGATGCGGGCGCCGCGGGACCATCGGTGCTGGTCCGGGGCGCCCGTCAGGTATCGGGATGCGCTTGCGGCATCCGCCGCGGCTTACTTCCCGCGAACGAGGACCAGCGAGGTGGTCGCGAGGCGAACCAGGTCCTCCGCGACGTTGCCGACGAACAGGCGCGCGAAGCCGCGGCGCCCGTGCGTTCCGGCGACGATCACGTCAGCCTGCCAGGCATTGGCGCCCTCGACGATCCACTCGGCAACGCGCTTGTGCGCCAGTTCGATCTTGTCGTCGCTTTCGAGCAGCGCCGAGTCGGCCAGCACGCCGGCGTCGGCGGCCTTCTTTACCGCGGCTTCGAGCAGGGCGTTGCCGGCCTTGCGCATCGCTTCCTCGACCTGCGCGACATCGAGCAGGGCCTCCAGCCCGACCGTGCTGCGCACCGGGGCTTCGTCGGCGACGTGCACGATGCGCAGGGCAGCTCCCAGAGCCTTGGCGAGCGTGATTGCTTCGTCCAGGGCGGCATTGGAGGTCGCGCTGTCATCGACCGCGACCAGAATCCTCTTGTACATGTGATGCTCCGATGAATACGGGATGATGGGTTTTCGCGCAGGGCCGGCGCCGCCCGCTAACGGGGCGCCGGCCGCTGTCGCCGACCTTTACGGCGTGGGTACCAGCAGGGTGAAGGGCGGCACGTACGCCTGCAGGGTCACCAGCAGGCCGACGAGGATGGCCAGCGCGATCGAGTGGAAGAACACGTAGCGCAGGATGTCGCCTTCGTGGCCAAACCAGCGGGTGGCGGTACTCGCCACGACGATCGATTGGGCATCGATCATCTTGCCCATCACGCCGCCGGAGCTGTTCGCCGACGCCATTAGGATCGGGTTCAGCCCGAGTTGTTCCGCCGTGACCTTCTGCAGGCCGCCGAACAGCACGTTTGCCGCGGTGTCCGAACCGGTCAGCGCCACGCCCAGCCAGCCGAGCAGGGTGCCGAACAGCGGGTACAGCGCGCCGGTGTTGGCGAAGGCGAGGCCCAGCGTCGCGTCGAGGCCCGAGTAGCGGGTGAGGTAGCCGAGGCCCAGCATGATCACGATGGTCAGCAGCGACATCTTCACCAGCTTGATCGTGCGCCAGTAGACACCGAAGAGCTGGCCCAGGCTGAACTTCATCAGCAGGCCGGAGACGATCGCGGCGATGAAGATGCCGCTACCGGTCGCCGACAGCCAGTTGAAGGTGTACACCGCCGCCTCCTTGTGCGGGGCGGCCACGACCGGCGGAACCTTCTCGATCAGGTTGTGCAGGCCGGTGAAGGGGATCTTGAACACCGAGAGCGTGTCAAGCCACTTCTTGAAGTCCGGGATGCCCCAGATGAACACGAAGACGGTGAGAACAACCCAAGGCATCCATGCGGCGATGATGGCGCGGCGGTCGGGGCGCACGTTCGACGCGGGCGTGGCGGGCTCCTGCGGCACCTGGCTCGCCGAGTCGTCCTTGCGGCCCTGCAGCGCGGTCGAGGTCCACACCTTCTTCGGCTTCCACACCTTCAGGAAGAGGATCAGCGTCACCATCGATACGATCGCCGCCACCACGTCCACCAGCCAGGGACCGTGGAAATTCGACACGAGGAATTGCGGGATCGCGAACGACACGCCGGTCACGAGGATTGCGGGCCAGATCTGGATCATGCCGCGGAAACCGGCGAATGCCCAGATCAACCAGAACGGCACCAGCACCGAGAAGAACGGCAGCTGACGGCCGATCATCGCGGAAAGCTGATGGAGGTCGAGGCCCGTGACGGCGGCCAGCGCGATCACCGGCGTGCCGAGTGCGCCATAGGCCACCGGTGCGGTGTTGGCGATGAGGGCGAGGCCCGAAGCGGCCAGCGGCGAAAAGCCGAGGCCGATCAGGATCGCGCCGGTCACGGCGACGGGGGTGCCGAAGCCCGCGGCGCCCTCGAAGAACGCGCCGAAGCTGAACGCGATCAGCAGCAACTGCAGGCGGCGGTCATCGGTGATGCCGGTGAGGCTTTGCTGCAGCACCTTGAACGATCCGTTCTCGGTCGTGAGCTGATGCAGGAAGATGATGTTGAGCACGATCCAGCCGATTGGCAGCAAGCCGAACATGGCGCCGTACAGCGTGGCATTGCCTGCCATTGCGGCCGGCATCCCGAACACGAAGATCGCGATCAGGAGTGCGCTGCCCAGGCCCAGTGCGGCGGCGACGTGGGCTTTCATGTGCAGGAAACCGAGGCCGACGAGCATCACGACGACGGGAATCGACGCGACTGCGCTGGAGAGCCAGATGTTGTTGAATGGATCGTAAAGCTGTTGCCAGACCACGTTGGTGTGCCCCCTTAATTGTTTGAAGGACCGTGAACGTCGTTCCCGGTGCGCGGCAAACGATACGAAGAAGTTGTCTGACAAGCTACGGGGGTATTCCCTGTCGGGGGAAACCCCAATGGAATTCCGGCCTGCTCGTGGGGCGGCGGACACGCGAGTTCCCAATTCCGCCGCGCACAGGGCACAATGCCGGGTTTCCCGAAAAAGCAGACGGTTTCCGCCCCAAGCTATGCGATACGAATTACTGGTTGGGCTGCGTTACACGCGGTCGCGAAAACGTGCGCAGGGCCGCAATCGCTTCATCTCCTTCATTTCGCTCGTGTCGATGCTGGGCACTGGCCTGGGCGTTGCGGCGCTGATCGTCGTGCTGTCGGTGATGAACGGTTTCCAGGAAGAGTTGCGCACGCGCATCCTGGGGGTCGCGTCGCACATCCAGATATCGGGCCCCGGCGGCGAGCTGGAATCGTGGCAGCAGGTGGCGGACGACGCGAGCCGCCATCCGGACGTGCGGGCAGCGGCGCCGTATGTGCAGGAACAGGCCATGCTGTCCTTCGAGCAGGCGGTGCACGGCACGCTCGTGCGCGGGGTGCTGCCGGACGCCGAGGACAAGGTCGCCGACTTCGCCCGCCACATGCGCGCGGGCAGCTTCGGCGCGCTGCAGCCCGGGCGCTTCGGCATCATCCTCGGGCGCGACCTGGCGTTCGCGCTGCGCGTGCAGGTCGGCGACAAGGTGACCCTGATCGCACCGCAGGGACTCGTGACGCCCGCCGCAGTGCTGCCGCGCGTCAAGCAGTTCGAAGTGGTGGGCATCTTCGAAGCGGGCATGTACGAATACGATTCCGGACTGGCGCTGGTGCATATGCAGGACGCTCAGGTGTTGTACCGGCTGGACGAGCGCGTGAGCGGCGTGCGTCTCAAGCTCGACGATCTCTTCGCCGCGCCGCGCGTGGCGCGGGAACTGGTCGGATCGATGGAGGCGGACCTCGCCGTGAGCGACTGGACGCGCAGCCACGCCAACTTCTTCCGTGCCGTGGCGCTGGAGAAGACGATGATGACGATCATCCTCTTCCTGATCGTCGCGGTCGCGGCCTTCAACATCGTCTCGACGCTGGTGATGGCGGTGCAGGAAAAGTACGCGGACATCGCCATCCTGCGCACGCTGGGCGCGAGCCCGGGCTCGATCATGGGGATCTTCGTGCTGCAGGGCGCGATCATCGGACTCGTGGGCCTCGCGGGCGGCGTGATCGGCGGCCTGCTGCTGGCCAACAACCTCGACGTGATCATCCCCGCGCTCGAGACCCTGACCGGCGCGACGCTGTGGAACAAGGAAATCTATTACATCAGCGAGCTGCCGTCGAAGGTGCTGACGTCGGACGTCGTCACTATCGTGTCCGTGTCCTTCGTCCTGACCCTGGTTGCGACCCTGTATCCGAGCTGGCGCGCGAGCCGCGTCAATCCGGCGGAGGCGCTGCGCTATGAGTGAGCCGATGAACGAAACCGTGCTGGCCTGCCGTGGCCTGACCAAGAGCTTCCGCGAGGGCGCCGACGCCGTGCGGGTGCTACACGACGTGACGCTGGAGGTGAAGCGCGGCGAGCGGCTGTCCATCGTCGGGGCCTCCGGTTCGGGCAAGAGCACGCTGCTGCATCTGCTGGGCGGGCTGGACGTGCCGGGTGCGGGCTCCGTCGAGCTGATGGGGCGCGAGTTCTCCCGCATGTCGGACGCCGAGCGGGGGGCGGCACGCAACGAGAGGCTGGGCTTCGTGTACCAGTTCCATCATCTGCTGCCCGAGTTCTCGGCGCTCGAGAACGTCGCGATGCCGCTCTACATCCGGCGCCTGGACCGTGCCGAAGCGGAAGCGCGCGCCGAAGCCATGCTCAAGGAAGTCGGGCTCGGCCACCGCCTAGACCACGCACCGGGCGAACTCTCGGGGGGCGAGCGCCAGCGCGCCGCGATCGCGCGGGCTCTGGTGACGCAACCGGCCTGCGTGCTGGCGGACGAGCCCACCGGAAACCTGGATCGCAAGACTGCCGAGGTGATCTTCGACCTGATGCTGAGCCTCAACGAGCGGCACGCGACCAGCTTCGTCATCGTCACGCACGACGAGGGGCTTGCACGCCGCACGCAGCGCACCCTGCGCCTCGAGGACGGACGCCTGCTCTGATCGCGTGCGGCGGCTGCCTGGCGGCTTTCAGGAGCCGGAGCTGCGCCGCGCGCGGCGGCCGTGCCAGGCGCGGATCAGCCACACGCGCCAGGCCGCCTTGACGCCGATGTAGCCGACGAGCGAAAAGATCGCCGCGAGCACGATCAGCCCCAGCGCCAGGGGCTTGCCCAATCCCACCATCCAGTCCGCCAGCGCGCCCAGCCATTGGGCGAACTGCAGTTCGCCCATGTCCGGCGGCTGCACGAAGCCGTTGGTGCTCATGCCCATCACGCGGCTGCCGACGCCATATGCGAGCACATACAGGGGCACGATGGTGAGTGGATTGGAGTACAGCGTGGTCACCACCGCGAGTGGCAGATTGACGCGAAACATCACGCATCCTGCTGCTGCCGCGAGTGCCTGGAAGGGGCCTGGAATCAAGCCGCAGAACAGGCCCAAAGCGATCGCTCCCGCAGCGGAGTGGCGATTCAGGTGCCACAGGCGCGGGTGGAGCAGGGAGTTGGCGAAGGGGCGCAGCCAGCGGTTGCTGTGCACCGATTCGTGATTCGGCAGGAAGCGTTTGATCGTGTTGCGCATTCTCGCTGTGGGCGTCGAAGTCCTGTTTGTCGTGGCGACGGCCGTCCGGATCGCTCGGCGCGCGGCCCTTGCCCGCGCTCGCTTCTGCGCGCATGATCCGGGTTTATGCAAATGGCAATTTTCGCGTTCGCTGCGGGCGTCTGGGCCGGGCAGTACCAGGCGCAGTTGCCGTCGCATTCCTGGCTCGCCGCACTATCGGGCGGTTTGACCGTCATCTGCGTCGTCGCGTTTCAATGGTACAAGTCCGGTGTCGCGCGCGCGAACCTGTTTCGCGCACTGATCGTGGCGATTGCGCTGGCCATCGGGTTCGCGTGGTCGAGCTGGCGTGCAGTGTGGCGGCTCGCCGACGAACTGCCAAGAGCCGTCGAAATGCGCGACGTGGAGCTGACGGGTTTCGTGGCCGAGTTGCCGGAGCCGGGCGGGCAGGGGGTGCGCTTCGTCCTTCAGGTCGAAAAGGCGTCCGCCGCTGTCCCCGAACGCGTGCTCCTGTCGTGGTACGCAGGCGAACGGGGTGAGGGCGCGGTGCCGTCGCTGCGGCCCGGCGAGCGCTGGCGCTTTACCGCCCGTCTCAAGCGGCCCCACGGCCTCGCGAATCCCGAACTTTTCGATTACGAGGCGGCGTTGCTCGAACGCGGAATTCGCGCCACCGGCAGCGTGCGCGCCTCGCCCACGCCGGTCCGTATCGACGAATTCGTGGTACGGCCGGCAACGCTCGTGCACCGCCTGCGCGACGCCATCCGCGCGCGTTTCAACGCCGCGCTGCCGGGTGCCGACTATGGCGGGGTGCTCGTCGCGCTGGCCGTGGGGGATCAGCGTGCCATCCCCGACGAGCAGTGGACCGTGTTCCGCAACACCGGGATCAGTCATCTCATAAGCATATCCGGGTTGCATGTATCGATGATCGGCCTGCTCGTCGGCTGGCTTGCCGGAAAGGCATGGCGCCGGTCGCAGCGGCGGATGTTGCGGGTTCCGGCCATGAAGGTGGCCGCAGCCAGCGGGCTTGCCGCAGCGGCCGTCTATGCGGTCCTTGCCGGCATGGGCATCCCCACGCAGCGCTCGCTGATCATGATCGCCGTAGTCGCGGTGGCGATCCTCGGCGGGCGGGCGCCATCCGGCGGTATCGTGCTCGCGCTCGCATTGCTGTGCGTGCTCCTGTTCGATCCGTGGGCGGTGCTGGCGGCGGGGTTCTGGTTGTCCTTCGGCGCCGTCGCTATCCTGATGTTTCTCCTCGGCGGCCGCGTCCGTGCGGAGAAGGGTTGGCGCGCGGCGGTGGCGGGCCAGCTCGGCATCACCCTCGCGATGATCCCAGGGTTGGTCATCCTGTTCAATGGCTTCTCCATGGTTTCGCCGCTCGCCAATGCACTGGCGATCCCGCTGGTGAGCTTCGTCATCACGCCGCTCACGCTGCTGGCCGTCGTCCTGCCCTTCACGAGCCTGCTGGAGCTGGCGCACTGGTTCTTCGGCGTGCTGATGGTGGTCCTCGAATGGCTGTCGGCCCGGCCCTTCGCGATGTGGTCGCAGGCCGCGCCGCCCGGCTTCCTCGCGGCAACGGCGCTCATCGGCGTCGGGTGGCTGATGCTCCCGCGCGGCACGCCGGGACGTGCGGCGGGGGCGCTGGCCATGCTGCCGATGCTCGCATGGGTGCCCGAGCGACCCGCTTACGGGGCGTTCCGCATGACCGTGCTGGATGTCGGCCAGGGGACGGCGGTGCACGTCCGCACGGCACGTCACGAACTCGTCTACGACACCGGGCCGGCCTACCGTCAGGGTGGAGACGCGGGGATGCGGGTCCTGCTTCCGTATTTCGGTGCCGCAGGTGTCAGGCGCATCGACCGCCTCGTCGTCTCGCACGACGACCTGGACCACTCGGGCGGCCTCGCGACCCTGCTCGCCGCCGGCGTCGTGAGCGGGGTGATGGCCAACTTCGATCTGCCTGCGCCTTCGGACGGTCGGCTGCAACCGCCCCGGCGCCCATGTCTGGCGGGCGACGGCTGGTCCTGGGACGGTGTGGACTTCCGTGTCCTTCATCCCGACGAGAGGGAACTCGACACGAGTTCGGACAACGACGCCTCCTGCGTGCTGCGAATTTCCGCGCATGGCGGCTCCGTGCTGCTGGCAGGCGACATCGAGCGTGCCGCCGAGCGGCGTCTGCTCGCCCGGGCGGGCGAATCTCTGGGCAGCGCCGTCGTGGTCGTGCCGCACCACGGGAGCAAGTCCTCGTCCGGCGAGCCGTTTATCGCGGCCGTCGCCCCGCGTGCAGCGATCCACTCGGCGGGCTACCTCAATCACTTCCATCACCCGCATCCGGGCGTGCTGGAGCGCTGGTCGGCGGCGGGTGCGACGAACTGGCGCACCGACGGGCAGGGCGCGATCCTTGTCGATGTCGGTGCGCGCGGAATCGAGATCACCTCCTGGCGCGATGTTGCGAGGCGCTACTGGTACGGGAGGTAGGCGTTCGTCCTGTTACACTTGAGAGCCCTGCCGAGCACACCGGGATTCCGATTCAATGAGTCTGCTAGATACCCTGCGCCGTCTGCTGAGGCCCGAACCGCACCCTTCGCGCGCCGTGCAGCCCGTGGTGGACCGGCCGTGGCATGGCGTGCGAGAACGCTCGGTGCAGTGCATCGGTCCGCACGGGTTTCATCGCATGGCGTATGTGGAATGGGGCGACCCGGCCAACCGCAAGGTGCTGGTCTGCGCGCACGGTCTCACGCGCAACGGGCGCGACTTCGATTTTCTCGCCCGGGCACTGGCGGACGACTACCGCGTGGTGTGCCCCGACGTGGTGGGGCGCGGTCGCAGCGACTGGCTCGGCGTGAAGTCCGACTACGGCTTCCCGCTGTACGTTGCGGATATGGTGACGCTGCTGGCGCGGCTGGATGCCGACACGGTGCATTGGGTCGGAACATCGATGGGCGGGATCATCGGCATGCTGCTCGCCAGCAGGCCGCACACGCCGATTTCGCGGCTCGTCCTCAACGACGTCGGGCCGGTGATCACGGCGGCCTCGCTGCGACGCATCGGCGAATACGTCGGGAATGCGCCGAAATTCGGCAGCATGGCCGAGGCCGAGGCCTGGATCCGCGTCGTGAGTGCCCCCTTCGGTCCGCTCACCGACGATCAGTGGCAACACCTCACGCGTTATTCGGTGCGTCCCGTCGAGGGAGGTTTCGCGATGGTGTACGACCCCGGGCTGGGCGATGTCTTCCGCGCGGCACCCGTCGTGGTCGATGTCGATCTGTGGGATGTGTACAAGGCGATCCAGTGTCCGACGCTTGCGATTCGCGGCGCCGAATCGGATCTGCTGACCCCCGAGACCTTCAGCCGGATGGGCGACACCGGGCCGCGGGCGCGCCTGGCCGAGATACAAGGGGTGGGGCACGCGCCGGTGCTGATGGACCATGAACAGATCGCGCTGGTGCGCGATTTCCTGCTCGAACGATGAGGCGCACGGTGCAGGAGGCGGGCACACGATGAGCAGCATCTCGACGCTCGACTGGGTTGCGCTCGGCTGGTTTCTCGCGGCCTGGGCGGGCTATGGGTGGCTATCGGAAAACAGCCGCTGGTCGCAGCGCGGCCTGATGGGCGTAAGCCATCGCTTCCGGCTCGACTGGGCGCGCGAGATGCTCGCACGCGACATGCGCGTCAGCGATGCGGCATTGGTGGGCAACCTCATGCAGAGCGTGTCCTTCTACGCGAACACCACGATCTACATCATCGCCGGTCTGCTCGCCGTGCTCGGGGCGCTCGACCAGGCGATGCGCTTCACCGCCGACCTGCCTTTTGCGCGCGCCACCTCGCGCGAGCTGGCCGAACTGAAGCTGCTGCTGTTGCTGACCGTGTTCGTCGTCGCCTACTTCAAGTTCACGTGGTCGCTGCGCCAGTTCAACATGCTCTCCATCCTAATCGGCGCGAGTCCGACGAATCCCGACGGGGCAGGGCATGAGCGCATGGTGCAGCGGGTCGCGATGGTGAACTCGCTGGCCGGCGACGAGTTCAATCGCGGTATCCGCGCCTACTATTTCGGGCTTGCGGCAGTTGCCTGGTTCATCCAGCCCTGGCTCTTCCTGTTCCTGACCGCGCTGGTGGTCGTGGTGCTGTACCGTCGTGACTTTGCTTCGTCGGTACTGGTGGTGCTCGACCGCGACGGCGCCTGAGGCGGCCGCGCCCGGCCCGGACGAATCAGTCGTCGCTTGCCGGGCGCGCCAGTCTCAGTGCAGGTGGCGGGGCGCCTGTTCGCCGTGCTCGTCAGGCATCTCCGCGTGCACGATCTCGCCCTCCGGTGAGGGGTAGAGCGGTGCACCGCAGTCATCGCAGTATTCGAGAGGGAAACGGTGCTCGAGGTTCACGATTTCGGTGACGCCGCAATCGCGCAGCACCGCCTCGATTTCGGCGTGCGAGTCGGTCGTCTCGTCTTCTGCGCCGAGCAGCGGCCACACAACGCCGTGAACGACTTCTTCCTTGCCACGCAGGGTCAGCCCGACGCGGTACTCCTCGAGTTCGCGGTCGTAAAAGGGCGCGATCACGGCGCGGACGTTCGCGGCCGGCGTATCCAGCTCGGCGCCGAGGAAGGCCACCGAGGCGCGGATCGCATACGGGCGGCTGTCCTTGTCGGCCTGGCGGCTGGCAGCGAAATACGCTTCCGGCAATACGACTTCCATTGCACAGCCCGGCAGCAGGGGGGTGAGGCAGGCACCACCCTGCATGCGCCACTGCGTCATGCATTGCTCGCGCGTACGGTCGGACTGTTGCCAGGCGAACAGCGCCTCGCCCTTGGGTACGGCGATTGCGGCGAGCAGGTAACGCGTGTCGGACAGGAACTGCGCCGTTTCGGGCATACCTTCGGTGTCGATGCGCAGGTCCTTCCCGGCGACGGCAGCACGCCCTAGCTCGGCGGCGAACGCGGCAGTGGCGCAGTAGCCCTGTGGCAGCTGGTCGGGGCTGAAGAGGAAGTCGGCCAGCGCCAGTTTCACTTTGTCGGCGAGGACGTGGGCCTGCAGGTGCACCCGCAAATTCGCCAGAACGGCCGCGGAAACGGTGCTGGACGGGATGCGATAGCGCGACCATGCCAGCACCGGTGCGGCGATGAGCAGGATGTCGTGATCCGGGGAGATGCCGGACGCGCTCTCCGCACGCGACTCGATGTAGTCGGCGAGTTCGTCGTAGGCGCGCGGGTCGGCGGCGTACAGATGGTCGAGCGCAGCATTCAGGGTGTCTTCGCCGCCTTCCTCGAGAATGCGGTCGAGGCTCTCGCACAGCAGCCGGTCCCAGTAGCGGTCTTCCGCGCGGCTGCCGGATTCGGCAAGGCCCGTTGCGAGCCAGATCAGGTTTTCGGCGTCGCGGCCCAAACCACCGCGGCGTTTTTGACGGGGTCTCTTCATGGAAATTCCTGTTTGGGGGATCTTGCAGCGCCTGCGCAGTTCAGTACGCAGGTTTGTTGAGCCTTACGGCCTGTAGGATGGTAGCCGAAATCTCCTCGATCGATTTCGTCGTCGAGTCGAGCCAGGGGATGTTCTCGCGGCGCATCAGCTTCTGCGCAGCCTCGATCTCGAAGCGGCAGTTCTCGATTGCGGCGTATCGGCTGTTCGGGCGGCGCTCCTGGCGGATCTGCGAAAGGCGCTCGGGCGCGATCGTGAGGCCGAACAGCTTGCCACGGTGGCGGTGCAGTTCGCCGGGCAGCTTGTTGCGCTCGAAGTCCTCGGGGATGAGGGGGTAGTTCGCGGCCTTCACGCCGAACTGCATCGCCAGATAGAGGCTGGTGGGCGTCTTGCCCGAGCGCGACACGCCGACGAGGATCACGTCCGCGTCGGCGAGTTCTCCGTCCGTCGAGATCCCGTCGTCGTGCGACATGGCGAAGTTGATCGCCTCGATCCGCGCCTTGTAGTCCTGGCTCTCGGCGATGCCGTGGAAGCGTCCCACCGTGTGGGTCGAGCGCTGGCCGAGTTCGGCCTCCAGCGGCACGATGAACTGCTCGAAGAGGTCAACGAACAGGGCATCGACGTCGCGTAACCCGCTTTCGGGGTGCGGATTCACGAGCGTGCTGAAGACGATCGGGCGGACGCCGTCGGCCGCCCGTGCCTCGCGGATCTGCCGGGCAGCGTCGAGTGCCTTGTCGAGGTCGTCGACGAAGGGGATGCGGACCTGGCGCAACCCGGAATTCGGGAACTGCGCGAGCAGGCTGTGG
This sequence comes from Aromatoleum evansii, assembly GCF_045689615.1. Lineage (NCBI taxonomy): Bacteria > Pseudomonadati > Pseudomonadota > Betaproteobacteria > Rhodocyclales > Rhodocyclaceae > Aromatoleum > Aromatoleum evansii. Next base: position 3,085,675 of record NZ_CP141259.1, on the reverse strand, counting down.
CCCAGCGTTTCGGCCGTGATGCCGGTGCCGTCGGAGATGAAGAATACGGTCCGGGGAGGATTTTCGCTCATGGTGGGGGCCAAAGATCGTTACATACGGGAAAACCTGTCATGCGGCAAAGCAGCAAAATTCGCTAAAATCACATTTTGCTTTCTCCCCAACGAAACCGGAAGGCCATTCATGACCCGTTATGTCATCCCCTTCACTGAACTGCGCATGTCGGACGTAGAGCAGGTCGGTGGCAAGAACGCCTCGCTCGGCGAGATGATCAGCCAGTTGCCCGCCAGTGTGCGGGTTCCTGGCGGATTCGCCACCACTGCCGATGCGTTCCGCGAGTTCCTCGCCCATCAGGGGCTCGCGGAGAAAATCCGCGCTGCGCTCGATGCGCTGGATGTGGATGACGTCGAAAAGCTGGCGAAGACCGGCGCGCAGATCCGCCAGTGGGTTGTCGACACCCCCTTCCCGGCCAAGTTGGAAGAGGAGATTCACGCAGCGTACAACGCACTGACCGCGGAAGGCGAGGGCAGTTTCGCGGTGCGCTCGTCGGCGACCGCCGAGGACCTGCCGGACGCGTCGTTCGCCGGCCAGCAGGAAACCTTCCTGAACATCCACGGCTACGAGAACATCCTGCACGCGATGAAGGAAGTGTTCGCGTCGCTGTATAACGACCGTGCGATCGCCTACCGCGTGCACAAGGGCTTCGCGCACGCCGACGTGGCGCTGTCGGCCGGCGTGCAGCGCATGGTGCGCTCGGATACCGGTGCCTCGGGCGTGATGTTCACCATCGACACCGAATCGGGCTTCGACAACGTCGTGTTCATCACGGCCTCCTACGGCCTTGGCGAGACCGTCGTGCAGGGCGCGGTGAATCCGGACGAGTTCTATGTGCACAAGCAGACGCTGGCGCAGGGCAAGCCCGCGGTGATCCGCCGCAACCTCGGCTCCAAGCTGATCAAGATGGTCTTCGCCGACAAGAAGGAAGCCGGCAAGTCGGTGCGCACCGTCGACGTGCCCGAGGCCGACCGCGTCAAGTTCTCGCTGACGAACGAGGACGTGCTCGAACTGGCGCGCTACGCCGTGGTGATCGAGCAGCACTATGGCCGCCCGATGGACATCGAATGGGGCAAGGACGGCCAGGACGGCAAGCTCTACATTCTCCAGGCGCGCCCCGAGACGGTGAAGAGCCAGTCCAACGGGCTGGTGATGGAGAAGTACCGCCTCAAGCAGTACGGCAAGGCGCTGACGCACGGCCGCGCGATCGGCCAGAAGATCGGCGTCGGCACCGTGCGCGTGGTTGCCGATGCGTCCGAGATGAGCCGTGTGCAGGCGGGCGACATCCTCGTCACCGACATGACCGACCCGAACTGGGAGCCGGTGATGAAGCGCGCCAGCGCGATCGTCACCAACCGCGGCGGCCGCACTTGCCACGCAGCGATCATCGCGCGCGAGCTGGGCATCCCGGCCATCGTCGGTTGCGGCAACGCGACCGAAGTGCTGTCGGAAGGCGACTCGGTGACCGTGTCGTGCGCCGAGGGTGACACCGGCTACGTCTATCGCGGCAAGCTCGATTTCGAGGTGATCACGACGGACATGGGCAACCTGCCCGAGATCCCGGTCAAGATCATGATGAACGTGGGCAACCCGGAGCTCGCCTTCGAGTTCGCGCAGATCCCGAACGGCGGCGTCGGCCTTGCGCGCCTCGAGTTCGTCATCAATAACATGATCGGGATCCACCCGAAGGCGATCCTCGAACTGAACCAGGTCCCGGCCAGCCTGCGCGACGAGATCCTGCGCCGGTCGCGCGGCTACGCGACGCCCAAGCAGTTCTTCATCGAGAAGCTGGTGGAAGGCGTGGCGACGATCGCTGCGGCCTTCTATCCGAAGCCCGTCATCGTCCGCATGTCCGACTTCAAGTCGAACGAGTACCGCAAGCTCCTGGGTGGCGAGATCTACGAGCCGGAGGAAGAAAACCCGATGCTGGGCTTCCGCGGCGCCTCGCGCTACATCGCGCACAGCTTCCGCGACTGCTTCGAACTCGAGTGCATCGCGATGAAGAAGGTGCGCAATGAACTGGGGCTGACCAACGTCCAGATCATGGTGCCCTTCGTGCGCAACGTCGAGGAGGCCGCCGGCGTCGTCGACCTGCTCGCGCAGCATGGCCTCAAGCGCGGCGTGAACGATCTCAAGCTCATCATGATGTGCGAGATTCCGTCCAACGCCCTGCTGGCCGATCAGTTCCTCGAGCACTTCGACGGCTTCTCGATCGGCTCGAACGACCTGACCCAGCTCACGCTGGGCCTGGACCGCGACTCGGGCCTGGTCGCCCATGCGTTCGACGAGCGCGACCCCGCCGTGAAGCAGCTGCTGTCGATGGCGATCAAGTCCGCCAACCGGCTCGGCAAGTATGTCGGCATCTGCGGCCAGGGGCCGTCGGACCACGCCGATTTCGCCGAGTGGCTGATGGACGAGGGCATCCAGACGATCTCGCTGAACCCGGATACGGTCGTCGATACCTGGCTCAAGCTGTCCGAGCACGCGGGCAAGTAAGACCGCTCCCGGCGGAAACAGGAACGGCGGCCGCGGCCGCCGTTTTCATTCTTGCGCCGCGCGCGTCAGAGCGCGGCGGCGATGCGCGTGCCCTGGTCGATCGCTCGCTTTGCATCCAGCTCCGCCGCAATGTCGGCGCCGCCCGCCAGATGGACCTCGACTCCCACAGCCTGCAGCGGTCCCTGCAGCTCACGCAGCGGATCCTGGCCGGCGCACACGACAATCGTGTCGACGGGCAGGAGCTTGTCCTCGTCGCCCAGCCGCACATGCAGGCCGGCGTCGTCTATCTTCGTGTAGCTGACGCCGGCAAGCATCTTCACGCCCCGCCGTCCAAGCAGTGTGCGCCGGATCCAGCCGGTCGTCTTCGCGAGGCCGTCGCCGACCTTGCTCGGCTTGCGCTGCAGCAACCACAGCTCGCGCGTGCGCGCTTCCTCCACGGGCGGGCATAGGCCGCCACGCGCCGCGTAAGTGGCGTCGATCCCCCATTCGCGGCGGTAGTGCTCGATGGGGTCGTCGGCGAGATCGGCATGCGTGAGCAGTTCGCTGACGTCGAAGCCTATCCCGCCCGCGCCGATCACCGCCACCTTGCGCCCCACCGGCTTGCGGCCGGTGATCACGTCGATGTAGCTGGCGACCATGGGATGGTCGATGCCGGGAATGTCCGGCGTGCGCGGCGTGATCCCGGTGGCAAGCACCACGCTGTCGAAGCGGCCGGCGAGCTCCTCCGCGGTGACGCGGTGGTTGAGACGGATCTCCACCCCTGCCTTCTCCAGGCGCCGGCCGAAGTAGCGCAGCGTCTCGGCAAACTCCTCCTTGCCGGGAATCCGCTTTGCGAGGTTAAACTGGCCCCCGATCCGCTCCGTTGCCTCGAACAGCGTCACGGCGTGGCCGCGTTCGGCCGCAGTGGCGGCAGCTGCCATGCCCGCGGGGCCGGCGCCGACGACGGCGACGCGCTTCCGCGCCGGCGCCGGGGCGATCACCAGCTCCGTCTCGCGGCAGGCGACCGGGTTCACGAGGCAGGTGCAGGGCCTGGCCTCGAAGATGTGGTCGAGACAGGCCTGATTGCACGCGATGCAGGTGTTGATCTCGTCGCCGCGCCCGGCGGCCGCCTTGGCGACGAAATCCGGGTCGGCGAGGAAGGGGCGCGCCATCGACACCATGTCGGCATCGCCGCGGGCGAGAACCTGCTCGGCGACCTCGGGCGTGTTGATGCGGTTCGAGGTGATCAGCGGGATGCCGACCTCACCCTTCATGCGGCGCGTGACCCAGCTGAAGGCGGCTCGCGGCACCATCGTCGCGATCGTCGGAATGCGCGCCTCATGCCAGCCCACGCCGGTGTTGATGAGCGTCGCTCCGGCGGCCTCGATGGCCTTTGCGAGCGAGACGATCTCCTGCCACGGTGCGCCGCCGTCGACCAGGTCGAGCATCGAGATGCGGTAGATGATGATGAAGTCGGGGCCAACGCGTTCCCGCACGCGCCGCACAATCTCGACCGGGAAGCGATGGCGGTTCTCCATGCTGCCGCCCCAGCGGTCGGTGCGGTGGTTGGTGTGCAGAACCGTGAACTCGTTGATCAGATAACCTTCGGAGCCCATCACCTCGACGCCGTCGTAGCCGGCATCTCGCGCCAGCGCAGCGCAGCGGGCGTAATCCTCGATGGTGCGTTCGATGTCCTCTTCGCCCATCTCGCGCGGCGTCACCGGCGAAATGGGCGCCTTGAGGGCCGACGGTGCCACCGAGCCGCGGTGATACGCGTAGCGGCCCGTGTGGAGGATCTGCATGCAGATGCGTCCGCCCTCGGCATGCACGCTCTGCGTGATCAGGCGATGCTGCGCGACTTCCTCGTCGTTCGTCAGTGCGCTTGCGCCGGGGAAGATCAGGCCGTCCGAATTGGGCGAGATACCGCCTGTCACGATCAGGCCGACTCCGCCGCGTGCGCGCGCCGCGTAGAACGCGGCGAGCTTCTGGAAACCGTTGCCGGACTCCTCCAGCCCGGTGTGCATCGAACCCATCAGTACGCGATTCTTGAGCGTGCAGAAGCCCAGATCGAGCGGCTGGAGCAGGGTCGGGTAGGCGTTCGCGGCGGTCATTCGGGTCTCCTCGGATTTCGATTCTTGGGTGTCGGAACGTACGGTTCCGTATTGTGCCGTCCGCGTGATGATAGTGCCTGCAGTGGGGGCGGACCAGTGGGTCGCGCTTGAAGCATCGTGAGCCGCAAAGCCGCGTGAATGGCGGATCGGGCTGATTCGGGGGTGATCGGGGTGGTTCCTGCTTGACGCATCGTATTGATTTGGTGATAGAATTCGCCGCCTTTGTTCCGGCGTTTTGGATTTGCACGAATGGATTTGGCCGGGATCCGTTTTCGCCCATCGCGCGCGTAGCGTGTGCGATGCCTGGTCAATGTCTCTGCTTGGAGGAGACGGATGGCTTTTGTCATTCTTTCCGCCGGAACGCTAACGCAGTCGAAAGTGCGCACGATCAGCGCACGGGCGTTCCTGGCTGGTGCGAGCATCGCGGTCCTGGCCGCGCTCGGTGGCGGGTTCGCCCTCGGGTACGGCTTCCAGTCGCCCGCGAACTCCGCCGCATCTCAGGAAGGTGCTGCCGACCCTTCCGCGAGCCCTGAAGCACGTCTGCTCATCGGCCGCTTCGGCGAGCTCGCGGGGCGGATGGTGCAGCTCGAGGCTGAAGCCAAAGGGCTCGCCAACCGCATCGGTGTCCTGAGGGATTTCGAAAGCCGCCTCAGCGAGAGCGCCGACGCGGAAAGCAAGTCGGGCCGCATTGCCAAGACGCCCCCGGCGTCGTCCGGTGGCCCGCTGCTCGATCCGAGCGCAGCGTTCGTGCCTCGCGTCACCGATCCGGTAACTGCGCTGCTGCGCTCGCCGCTGATGTCCGACTCGGACGGCGCCGGCAAGCTCTCCGACGAACTCGAGCGAATGGAGCGCGACATCGAACGCGTCAGCGAGACCTTCGCCCATCTCGACGGCCTTGCAACCTCGTTCAGCCTCGCGCAGATGGCATTCCCCGGGCGCGCGCCGGTTCCCGATGTCGAGGTGAACTCCAATTTCGGCAACCGGCTCGACCCGTTCCGCAACCGTCTCGCGTTCCACAGCGGTGTCGATTACCCGGCCCCGCGCGGCACGGCCATCGTCGCCAGCGGTGGCGGACGCGTCGTCTACGCGGGCCATCGCGTCGAATATGGCAAGACCGTCGAGATCGATCACGGTGGCGGCCTCGTGACGCGTTATGCCCATGCATCCAAGGTCCTGGTCACGCCCGGGCAGATCGTGATGCCGGGGCAAAAGATCGCGGAGGTCGGGTCGACCGGCCGCTCGACCGGTTCGCATCTGCATTTTGAAGTCATCAAGGATGGCCTCGTGGTCGATCCCGCTGCCTATCTGGCGCGATTCTGAGTGGAGCCGATGAAGCCGTCGCGGCGTTCGCCGAATCACGACCTGACGCGTAATGAATATGCACTGAGTCCGGCAAGCCGCGGTGTCGGCCGCATGGCGTTCGTGCTCGGGGCCATGCTGGTGGTGGTGCTGGTGGCGGTCGTCGGGCTGCGATTCTTCGAAAATAATCTTGCGCCGACGTCCTATCTTTCCGATGTGCGTGCGGAAAACCTCGAACTAAGGAAGGAGCTTGCCAAGCTTCGCCTCGAGCTCGAGGTGGAGCTGGCGACGCGCAGCGAGCTGGAGCGACAGGTCGCAACGCTCAATGAACAACTGAAGCAGGTTGGCGACGAACTGGCGTTCCTTAAGTCCGCTGGGGCGCGCAAGCCTGAAAAATGATCCGCCGTGCCGGGCAGGCGGGGGACTGGAAAGGGGAGACGGAAACGATGTTCTTCGGACGCAAGGGCAAGCGCACGATCGAGATGACCAAGCTTTCGAGTCTGGTTGCGGACAATCTCGAGATCGTCGGTGATGTGATCTTCTCTGCCGGGCTGAGGGTCGACGGCCGCATCCAGGGTAACGTGATCAACAAGGAAGGCGAGCGCAGCCTGCTCGTGCTCAGCGAGAAAGGCTCGATCAACGGGCGCGTGCGTGCCTACGACGCCGTGATCAACGGCGTGATCGAGGGCGATCTCGAGGTCGAGCATTTCCTCGAACTGCAGGCGAACGCGCGGATCTCCGGCAACATCATCTACCGTCAGCTGCAGATGGAATGCGGCGCGGTCGTCGATGGCAAGCTGGAAAAGCTCGAGGATGGTGCCTCGGGCGCGAAGAATGTGATCGAGCTCACCAGCTCCACGCCGGCATCGGCCGCTCGCTAGCCGGGGCACACGCCACCGGCGAATCAGGCAGCGCTTCCGCGCTTGTCGTCGCGTGCCGCAAACTGGTCCGCGGTTGACGTGTCCTCCTGCAGCCAGCCCAGCCGCAGGAAGATCATCCACGCCGCCCAGGCTGCGAACCACGTTGCATAGAAGCTGAAGACGATATCGCTCAGGAAATGCCCGCCCTGGGCAATCCTGCCAAGGCCGAAGAGTGTTCCGACTGCGAGGCCGATCAGGGTCCAGCGCCGCCGGGCGGCGACCCCCCCGAGAAATCCGAGGCTCACCAGGTAATAGCCGGCGGAGGCGTGACCGCTGACGAAGGAGCAATTGTTGTCGCACTGGTCGGACGGTTGCGTCGCGGGCGTGAACGCCTTGGTTCCGCCGAACTGTTCAACCTTGTAAGGGCGTGCGCGGCCCCAGTAGTCCTTCAGGGCGACGTCGATCAGCAGGCCCGGGCCGAGAAGCAGCGCGGCGATCAGGTAGGCAACCTGGATGCGACGTTTCTGCCCGGTCGCCCCGCGCTGCATCGAGTAGGCGAAGAGTGCGATGAACAGGCCGATGATGGTCGCCTTGGACATCAGCGGGATGCCGCGGTAGAGCGATTGCACGAGCGGGTTGTAGTCGCCCGAGAAGCCGCGCGCGGAGTCGTAGAACGCGCGCGATACCGCGAGATCGAGCTCGGGCCACACCGTGAACACCACGGCGCAGACGGCCATGGTCAGGGCCATCCAGACGGTCAGCCGATTCATGCGGAGGCGCCCCGGCGGCGCAGGGGAGTCGTTCGCGGGGATTGCAGCGGCGGGCGTTCTGGGAGCATGCGGTACTTCCTTCGTCGATGCCGGTTCTGGCATGGCGCTCAATCGGGCAGCTTGCGCACGAGTGCGACGCCGCCCTTGCGGTAGAGGATGTCGACGCCGCTGGCCGGAACACGGTCGGTGCGCGTGATCGCGAGTTCGCCCGCAGTGGGGGCGCGGTCAGGTGTCACGGCCTGTCGATAGACGCTGAAGCTCGGGGCGTAGTAGCGCCATGCGACGACGGGCTCTCCGGTCTTGCGTGCGAGCAGTCCGGCTTCCTTGACGGGGCCTTGCAAGACCGCGCCGGCCCAGGGGGCGACCACCCCCGCGAGGACGATGACCTGGATGACCGCGGCGGCGCCGACCTTCATCCACGCTGCGGCGTTCCAGCGCAAGGCCAGCCAGATCCACGCAAGCAGCCCGCCGACGACGACCAGGTAGTATTCGGGGGTGGCCTCGGTCAGCGCGAGCGCGAGCTGGGCACGGTAATACTCGTTGCCGGCCGCGCTGGCGGCGAGCGCGTCGAAGATCAGGGGCAGGAACGGCAGCAGCGCGAGAAACAGGGTCGGGGCGAGCAGATGCAGCGGGGCCCGGCGCAGCTCGTTGCGGTGGACGGCGATCAGCAGGAACAGCGGCGTCGAGCCGTAGAGCACGTAGTGCGGGAGCTTCGTGCCGGACAGGGAAAAGAAGGCGACGACGAAACCGGCCCAGATCCACAGGAAGCGGCGCACCCCGGTATCCAGGTCGCCGCGTATCTGGCGCAGGGTGCCGAACAGCGGTCCCGTCCACGGCAGCAGGAGCAACGGCACGGCAATCACGTAGTAGAAGAGGCTGCCGGCGTGGCCTTCCAGCGTGCCGGTGAAGCGCTCGACGTTGTGCTTGAGGATGAAGCCGTCGATGAAGGCCTGTCCGTGAATCGCCAGGGCGGCGGCATACCAGGGCACGACGATCGCCGCGAGGATGACCAGCCCGACGGGGTCGAACACGGCGCGCGCCCAGCGTTTCCATTCCCCGCGGCTCGCGCAGTACAGCAGGCTCACGGTGCCCGGGACGATCAGTGCGATCGGGCCCTTGGTCAGTGCGCCCAGCGCGATCCACACGAAGCTGCGCAGCAGCGGGGCACGACGGCCGGATTCGAGGTGCCGCCAGGCATCGAACAGCGCGAGGGCTAGGAGCAGGTTGAGCAGGGCGTCGGCCGTCGCGGCGCGCGCGATGGCGAAGGGGCCCAGCGCGGTCGACGCGACCGCGAGTGCCGCAAGGGCGGTGCTCGCACCGAAGCGCTCGCGCGCGAAATGCCAGGTCGCATAGCTCCACAGCACCCCGGCTACCGCTGAGGGCAGGCGGAAGCCCCATTCGGTGGGGCCGAACAACAGGTAGCCGAGCGCCTGCAACCAATACACGAGGATCGGCTTGTCGAAACGGTTCTCGCCATTGAGGTAGGTGGAGAGGAAGTCTCCGCGCTCGAACATCTCGCGCGTGGCTTCGGAGAAGGCCCCTTCGTCGACGTCGAACAGCGGCGCGCCGCCCAGTCGCAGGAAGAAGGCGGCGAACGGAAGCAGGAAGATCGCAAGGGCCAGCGACGCGCGCGGCTGGGGCAGGGAAGCCGCGGGTGTGATCATCGGTCGCCTTTCCTGTGCCATCCGTCTACGTCGTCGAGCGCAGTGCGCGGCCGCGCGAGATAGGCGCGGGAGCTGCCCGATTCGTAATACACGCGCGCCAGCAGTTCCGCGAGCACGCCAGAGGTCACCATCTGCACGCCGGCGATGACGAGGAAGAAGCCGCCGAAGAGCAGCGGCCGGGTGCCGATGTCCTCGCCGAGGAAAAGCTTGAGGGCGAGGAGATAGCTGAGGATGAGTGTGCCAAGCGCACCGAGGCCGATGCCGATGCCGCCGAAGAAGTGCCCCGGGCGCGTGCGGTAGCGCATGAAGAAGTAAACGAACACCAGATCGAGCACTACCCGGAAGGTGCGCGAGATGCCGTACTTAGACTGACCGAAGACGCGCGCATGGTGCGTCACGACTTCCTGGGCGATGCGGCGCGGGGTCGTTACGGTCGCCAGCCAGGCGGGAATGAAGCGGTGCATCTCGCCATACAGGCGCACGCTCTTGATCGCGCTGGCGCGGAAGACCTTGAGGCTGCAGCCATAGTCCTTGAGGTGCACGCCGGTCATGCGCGCGATGAGGCGATTGGCGATGCGCGAGGGGATCTTGCGCAGCAGCAGTCCGTCCTGGCGATCCTTGCGCCATCCTGCCACGAGGTCGAGATCCTCGCTCAGCAGTCGCTTGACCATGCGCGGGATGTCGATCGGGTCGTTCTGAAGGTCGCCGTCCATGGTGACGATGACGCTGCCGCGGGCGGCGTCCAGTCCGGCCTGCATCGCCGCGGTCTGCTTGAAGTTGCGCATCAGTTCGACGATACGCACATGCGGGCCGTACTTGGCGGCGCAGCGCGCGAGTTCCGCGGGTGTCGCGTCGGAACTGCCGTCATCGACGAGCACCACTTCCCAGGGGCAGGGATAGGGGCCCAGCGCGAGGTGGATGCGTTCGAGCAGCGGCTCGACGTTTTCAGCCTCGTTGTACATCGGCACGACGACCGAAAGGGTGTGCTCGGGCATATCCGCGGGAATCTGCGGTTCGGCAGGCGGCAAGGGCGACTTGTTCATGCGGATCAGTGTCTTCAGGAAAGATGCGGGCGATCGGGGTCTCTGGCGGAAGCGGCGCGCGCCGGCACGAGCCAGGCGAGGGCGCCGGATGCTACCGCACAGGCGATGACGAAAAGGTGAAGGGCGAGAGCGGCCTGCAGGCCGCTCGCGAACGGGACGCCGTTCGGCAGCATCGCCGCCGCGGCGCCCGCCTCGTAGGTGCCGAATCCGGCGACCCCCTGGACCGGGAGGATGGCGGCAAGTTCCGCGCCCAGCGCACCGGCCGCGCCGACGGAAAGGGCCGCCGGGACCAGGGAGGCGAGGAGCCAGGCTTGGGTGGCGAGCTTCACGGACCAGTTCGCGAGCGTCCAGATCCAGCCGAAACGCGCGTGCCGTGTCGAATCGGCGAAGGCATTGCGCAGCTTGGCGAGTTTCGCCGCCGCGCCGCCGCGCTCGGCCCAGGCGTGCGGGGCACGCGCCCAGCGCGGCAAGTACCACGCGAAGGCGACCAGGGCCGTGATGCCGGTGAGGCGCAGGGGCAAGGGCAGGCCCGGCCAGACGGCGACGGCCACGACGGCGACGACGAAGGCGTCCTGTAGTCGAAACCAGAACAGCGAGGCGAGGGCGCGGGCCAGCGGTGTGCCGAAGTTGCGTCCGAGCAGGACGGGGAAGGCGGCTTCGCCGCCGCGGAAGGGCACGACGTTGACCATCGCGTTGTGGATCAGCACGATGCGCAGGCAGGTTCCGAAACGGCCTCGCGCATCGGAGCGGAACTCGTCGTACACGCGGCCCGCGCGCAGGGCATAGCTGGCCGCAAAACCGGCCAGTGCCAGCGTCGCGGCGAGCGGGTCGAGGCGCCGGAACGCATCGCCGAGACCTTGCCAGCGGCCGTCCCATGCGAGCCATGCCAGCAGCGCGAGGCTCGCGGCGATCGCAAGCAGGCGCTTCATGCGTCGGCCCTTTGTGGCTGGGGGCCGCGTGCGAGCGCGAAGGCGATGCCGCCGAGGCCCCAGGCGCACAGCACGTACTGAATCCAGCGCCCCTCGGGATAGCCCAGTTCCTCGAAGAATATCGAGATCGAGAAGGCGGCAAGCAGGGCGGCGAGCACGCGCCAGCCCGTGCGCCTCTCCCAGAAGCGCCAGTGCGAGGACCACCACACTCCGAACGCGCCGCAGAGCCAGCCGCCGGCCGCGCCGGCGAAGATGTCGAGCGGCCAGTGCGCCCCGACTGCAACGCGGGAGAAGGCGACGGCCGAGGCAAGCGCCAGCGCGGACAGGGCAACCAGTCGCCGGCCCGATTGCACCGCGCACAAGGCCGCCACGGCTGCGAAACCGAAGGCCGTGGCAGAGTGGCCGGACGGGAATGAGCCGGTGCGCAGCACTTCGCCGATCACGTTGAAGTTCTCCGGGCCCAATACGGCCGCGGGCCGTGCTTCGTCGAAAAATTCCTTGGCGCCATGCGTGTAGAGCGCGCCGGCCGGAACCGCCAGCAGGGCGGAAGCCGCCCAGCGCGGATGCCAGGCGAGGAAACCGGCGAGCACCGCGAAAGCGCCGGAGGTTGCGCCGAGATTGGTCAGTCCGGCCCACACGAAGGCAGGCAGCGCCGCCGCCGCGCCGTTCCAGCCCAGGAACCACTCGCTGTTGCGTCCGCTTGCCAGCGTCGCCAGCGCACACAGCGCGAGGATGGCGGCGGGAACCGCGATCCAGCAGGCGCTTTCGCGCGAGCGACTGGGCGAAGGCAAGGGGTGTGTGCTCATCAGGCTGCGTCGGACAAAACACATAATTCTACCCGATCTGCGCGCGCAAGCCCTGAACGGGTCGGCTGTGCACGCGGGCAGGGCGCCGCCGCGAGGGTTGCGGGGGAGGGAAACTACCTGCGGGAGCGGGCGCGACCGTCGGGTATAATTCCGCTCTTTCCGCACGTCGAACACCTGTTCGCGTCCTTCCCGATCCTTCGCACCGACTCAAATGGCCGAAATTCTCAAGCTGCGCGGCGCTCCGGCGCTCTCTTCCTCCCGCCTGGAGCGTCTCTCGCGTACCGTTGCCGAAGCGCTGCCCAAACTGAAGGGGCTCGCAGCCGAACACTGGTACCTCATCGAGATCAAGGAGCCGTTGAACGTCGCGGAACTCGAGCGGCTGGTCGATCTGCTGGGCGCGGTGCCCGCGACGCCGCAGGCGCCGGCGGGAACACCCGTCGTGGTCGTGCCGCGCCTTGGCACCATCTCGCCGTGGTCGTCAAAGGCCAGCGACATCGCCCGCCAGTGCGGTTTCGACAAGGTCGTGCGCATCGAGCGCGGTATCGCCTATTCTCTGGACGTGCGGGGCGGCCTCGACGACCGGCAGTTCGCCGCGGCGCTCCCCCTGCTGCATGACCGCATGACCGAATCGGTGCTGCAAAACGTCGAGGCGGCCGAGGCGCTGTTCCATCACTACGAGCCCAGGCCGCTGACGACTGTCGACGTCATCGGCGGCGGCCGTGCCGCGCTCGTCGCGGCCAACGGCGAGTTGGGTCTTGCGCTGTCCGACGACGAGATCGACTACCTCGTCGACAACTTCACCCGCATGGGGCGCAACCCGACCGACGTCGAGCTGATGATGTTCGCCCAGGCGAACTCGGAACACTGCCGCCACAAGATCTTCAACGCGGACTGGGTCATCGACGCACGCACGATGGACAAGACCCTGTTCGGCATGATCCGCGAGACGCACAAGGCCCATCCCGAAGGGACGGTCGTCGCCTATTCGGACAACGCCTCGGTCATCGAAGGCGCCGTCATCGACCGTTTCTACGCTGACGCGGACGGCCAGTGGCGCTTCCGCGCGGAAGAAACCCACATCCTCGCCAAGGTCGAGACGCACAACCATCCGACCGCAATCTCGCCCTTCCCGGGCGCGGCGACCGGCGCGGGCGGCGAGATCCGCGACGAAGGCGCGACGGGCCGAGGCTCCAAGCCCAAGGCCGGCCTGACCGGCTTCTCGGTGTCGAACCTGAACATCCCCGAATTCGTCCAGCCCTGGGAAAAGCCCTACGGCAAGCCCGAGCGCATCGCTTCCGCGCTCGACATCATGATCGAGGGACCGATCGGCGGCGCGGCGTTCAACAACGAGTTCGGGCGTCCCAACCTCGCGGGCTACTTCCGCGCCTTCGAGCAGGAAGTGCAGAGCGAGGTGCGCGGCTACCACAAGCCGATCATGATCGCCGGCGGCGTCGGCAGCATCCAGGCTCAGCAGTCGCACAAGGTGCAGTTCGCGCCCGGCACGCTGCTGATTCAACTCGGCGGTCCGGGCATGCTGATCGGTCTCGGCGGTGGTGCGGCGTCCAGTATGACGACCGGCACGAACACCGCGGATCTCGACTTCGCGTCGGTCCAGCGTGGCAATCCGGAAATCGAGCGCCGCTGCCAGGAGGTCATAGACGCGTGCTGGCAGCGCGGTGAGGCGAATCCCATCCTCGCGATTCACGACGTCGGGGCCGGCGGTCTGTCGAACGCGATGCCGGAACTGGCCGATTCCGCGAGTCTCGGTGCGCATTTCGAGCTGCGCGAAGTGCACATCGAGGAGCCGGGCATGAGCCCGCGCGAGATCTGGAGCAACGAGTCGCAGGAGCGCTACGTGCTCGCGATCGCGCCGGAGAGCCTGGACGAATTCCGTGCCATCTGCGAGCGCGAGCGCTGCCCCTTCGCGGTGCTCGGCAAGGCGACGGCCGACGGTCACCTCACCGTGAGCGACCGCCATTTCGACAACAAGCCGGTCGACATGGAAATGCAGGTGCTGCTCGGCAAGCCGCCGAAGATGACGCGCAACGTGTCGCGCCGCGCCGTGCACGTGCCGCCCTTCGACGTGACCGACGTCGACCTGAAGGAGGCCTGCCTGCGCGTGCTGCGCCTGCCGACCGTGGCCTCCAAGAGCTTCCTCATCACGATCGGTGACCGTTCGGTCGGCGGCATGACCGCGCGCGACCAGATGGTCGGCCCGTGGCAGGTGCCGGTGGCAGACGTTGCGGTCACCGCCATGAGCTTCCACGGCTACAAGGGTGAAGCCTTTGCGATGGGCGAGCGTACGCCGGTTGCCTGTCTGGACGCCGTGGCGTCCGGGCGGATGGCGGTGGGCGAGGCGATCACGAACATCGCCGCGGCGGACATTTCCGACCTCGGCAAGGTGAAGCTGTCGGCAAACTGGATGGCGGCCGCGGGGCATCGCGGCGAGGACGCGAAGCTCTACGACACCGTCAGCGCCGTGTCGCAGTTCTGCCAGGCGGCGGGGCTGTCGATTCCGGTCGGCAAGGACTCGCTGTCGATGAAGACGGCGTGGAGCGAGGAGGGCCAGGACAAGCAGGTGGTCGCGCCGCTGTCGCTCATCGTCACCTCCTTCGCGCCGGTCGAGGACGTCCGCCGCACGCTTACGCCGCAACTTAAGTTCCCCGAAGGCGTCGAGACCGAGCTCATGCTCATCGACCTCGGCAATGACCGCAACCGCCTCGGCGGCTCGGCGCTGGCGCAGGTGTTCGGTTCCGTCGGCGAACATGCGCCGGACGTCGATGCGGAACAACTGGCGAAGTTCTTCGCGCTGATCCAGCAGTTCCGCCGTGACGGGCTGCTGCTCGCTTACCACGACCGCAGCGACGGCGGCCTGTTCGCGACGCTGTGCGAAATGGCCTTCGCGTCGAAGTGCGGCCTGTCGGTCGTGCTCGACACGGTGTGCTACGACCGGTACATGAACGACGTGGATGGCCTAGACAAGAAGCCGGACACGATCAAGGGCCGCCTCAACGACCGTCTGTTCGGCGGGCTGTTTGCGGAGGAGCTCGGCGCGGTGATCCAGATCCGCCGCGAGGATCGCGCGCGCCTCACCACGCCGCTGCGCGAGGCGGGGCTCACCTACCACTTCCTCGGCGAACCGAACGAGCGTGATGAACTGCGCTTCTGGCGCAACGCCAAGCTCGTGTTCAGTGCGCCGCGCGCGGAACTCCATCAGGCCTGGTCGGAAACGAGCTACCGCATCGCGCGCCTGCGTGACGACGCCGACTGCGCGCGCGAGGAGTTCGAAGCCCTTGCGGACCTCTCCAACCCCGGCCTGAGCGTCGTCACCAGCTTCGACCCGGCCGAGGACATCGTCGCGCCCATGCTCGCGACAGGCGCCCGTCCCAAGATCGCGATCCTGCGCGAGCAGGGCGTGAACTCGCAGGCCGAGATGGCCGCCGCTTTCGAGCGCGCAGGCTTCGCTCCGTTCGATGTGCACATGTCCGACCTGCAGGCGGGCCGCCGTCACCTGTCCGACTTCCACGGCCTCGCGGCCTGCGGCGGCTTCTCCTACGGCGACGTCCTCGGTGCGGGCCAGGGCTGGGCGAAGTCGATCCTGTTCAACGCGGCGCTGCGCGAGCAGTTCGAAGCCTTCTTCGGGCGCAGCGACACCTTCGCGCTGGGCGTGTGCAACGGCTGCCAGATGATGGCCAACCTGGCCGCCATCATCCCCGGTGCCGAGCACTGGCCGACCTTCCACCGCAACCGCAGCGAGCAGTTCGAGGCGCGTTTCGTGATGGCCGAGATTCCCGAGAGCCCGTCCATCCTCTTCGGCGGCATGGCGGGCAGCCGCATGCCCATCGTGGTCAGCCACGGCGAGGGCAGGGCGGTGTTCGCCCGGGAGGCGGATCGCGGCAGCGTGATCACCGCTGTCCGCTATGTCGACAATCACGGCAAGCCGGCCGCGACTTACCCGTTCAACCCGAACGGTTCGCCCGACGGCCTGGCAGGCGTCACGACCGCGGACGGCCGCTTCACGATCATGATGCCGCACCCGGAGCGCACCGCGCGCACGGTGCAGATGAGCTGGCATCCCGAGTCGCTGGGCGAGGATTCGCCGTGGATGCGCATGTTCCGCAACGCGCGGCGTTGGCTGGGCTGATCGGCCGGACGTATAGTCGGGCCCAAGGGCTGCCGAAGCGTGATGCAGTTGGCAGCCAACTTCTTTTTTGCGCTTGACTGCAGTCAAGGGAAACGGGAGCCTCGTGGCTAGAATGCCTGCGACACGAGGCCTCCATACGCCCATGCATATCAAGCGCTCGACCCGCACCCTGACGGCATGGATCGCGTTGTTCGCGATCCTGCTTGGTGCCGTCATGCCGGCCATGAGCCACGCGATGTCACGGCTCACCGGCGACGAAACGCGCTGGGTCGAGGTGTGTACCGTTGCCGGTACCAAGCTGGTGGCGGTTGATGATTCCTCCGGCAGCAGCAAGGGCGGCAATGCCGATCTGTTTCCCGCCGAGCGGTGCGCTTTCTGCGCCACGCATGGCGGCACGCCGGCCCTGCCCGCGCCGCATGTGATGCCCTTCGCGCTGGAAGCGGCGATCGACGAGTTTCCCAAGCTCTACTTCCATTCCCCGCGCCCGCTGTTTGCGTGGGTCAAGTCGCCACCGCGCGCACCGCCACTCCTCGCCTGAACACATTTCGCCCCGACCCGCCTGGCTGTCACTGGAAAGGCGCGGTTTCCATGGGGCAGATTTCCCGTCATTTTTCAGTTTGGTTTGCGGCGCTTCGATCCCCGTTGCGGGCTCGTCGCCGCATCGCGATCCGTGCGCGCCGCTGCCGTGTTGTCGGCGGCTGTCGGCCCGATCGCGCGCTACGAAGGAGTGGAAACATGAAGCAATACATCGCGGCAGCCGTGTCCCTGTTCGTCCTTTCGCAACCGGTGTGGGCAGACGTCAAGGTCGATGATCCGTGGGTGCGCGCGACCGTGCCGCACCAGAAGGTCACCGGAGCCTTCATGCGGCTTACCTCATCGGAGGATGCGAAGCTGGTCGCAGCCGGCTCGCCGGTCGCGGGAACCGTCGAGATCCATGAGATGGCGATGGAGAAGGACGTGATGAAGATGCGCCCCGTCGCCGCCGTGCCACTTCCCGGCGGCCAGGCCGTCGAACTCAAGCCCGGCGCGCACCACGTGATGCTGCTGGATCTGCGCAAGCCGCTGCAGCCGGGCGACACCGTACCACTGGTGCTGACGGTGGAAGGGCGCAACGGCAAGCGCGAGACCATCGAAGTTCAGGCGCCGGTGCGTCCTCTGGGCACGATGGGAGGCGCTGGCCATGAGCGCTGAACGAATCCGCGCGCTGGTCGCGTTTTCGTGTGCCTGTGCCATCGGCGGGGTATCGGCGGCAGATGGCGAGACCATCCTCGAACAGGTGACCGTCACCGGCACGCGGGAAAAGGAGCGCCTGGTCGAGACCCCGGCGTCGGTCGGAGCCGTCAAGGCGGAGGCGATTGCGGCGGACAAACCGGCCCACCCCGCCCAGGTCATGAACCAGATCCCCGGTGCCGCGGTCGCCGTCACCAACGGCGAAGGACACACGACCTCCATCCGTCAGCCCTTCACGACGAGTCCGGTGTACTTGTTCCTCGAGGACGGCATTCCCTCGCGGTCTCCGGGTTTCTTCAATCACAACGCGCTGTACGAGATCAACGTGCCGCAGGCGGGCGGCATCGAGGTGAACCGCGGTCCGTCGTCCGCGCTGTACGGATCGGATGCGATCGGTGGCGTCGTGAACGTGCTGACGCGCGTTCCGCCGACGAAGCCCGAACTCGGAGGCTCGGTGGAGATCGGCGAGCACGGCTGGCGGCGGGCGCTCCTGAGCGGCGGCTCGGGTTATGCGAACGGCGGCTTCCGTGCCGACCTCAATCTCTCCGCGACGGACGGCTGGCGCGACGACACCGCCTATGACCGCAAGAGCGGGACGCTGCGCTGGGACCACTTCATAGGCGACAACACTTCGCTGAAAACCGTGCTCGGCTTCTCGGAGATCGACCAGGACACCGGGGCGAATTCGCCGCTTGTGCGCGAGGACTACAAGCACGATCCGACGCGCAACTACCTGCCGATCGCCTTCCGCAAGGTCAGCGCGCTACGCGTCTCGAC
Source organism: Aromatoleum evansii (assembly GCF_045689615.1). Taxonomy (NCBI): domain Bacteria; kingdom Pseudomonadati; phylum Pseudomonadota; class Betaproteobacteria; order Rhodocyclales; family Rhodocyclaceae; genus Aromatoleum; species Aromatoleum evansii. The sequence goes on along the minus strand of NZ_CP141259.1, from coordinate 3,067,516 downwards.
GAGTCTGGAGCACGAGACCGCGGATTCCCTGCTGTCGATCACGCCCTACTTGCGCGACAACAGCATGGACCTGCTGGCGAGTTTCGCCCTCCGTTTCGACCCCAGCCTCGCCGAGACGCAGAATCAGTCCTACGGCCTGATGGCCAAGTGGCGCCAGGATTTCGTGCCGATGCGCGTGCGCCTGATCGCGGGTGTCGATCTCGACGTCAGTCCCGGGTCACGGCGCGAGAATCGGGTCAATGCGACGACGCGTGGCAGTGGTGCGAACCAGGAGTTCATCGACTACACGGTGGGGCCGCGCATCTATGATTACGACGTGGAGTACCGCGGCATCTCGCCCTACCTGCATGGCGAGATCTCGCCCACGGAAAGGTTGCGCCTGACTGCGGGCCTGCGTTACGACGACATGCGCTACACCTTGCGCAATGACTTCACCGCGGGTGCCGTTCAGGTTGGAAGCAGCTTCTATGGGCAATCTGCCGACAGTACGGTGAGTTTCCGCCGCGCGACGCCGAAGTTCGGCGCTACCTACGCGCTCGATCGCGACACCCACCTCTTCGCCTCGTATAACCAGGGTTTCCGCGCGCCGTCCGAATCGCAGCTGTTCCGCCCATCGCGTGCGACGAGTCGTGCATCGGCGCTGGCGCTCGCGCAGTCCGCGCTCGAGCTGGAGGCCATCCGGGCCGAACAGTTCGAGCTCGGCATCCGCGGGGTGGTCGCCGGCGTGTCCTACGATCTGGTCGCCTATGATCTCACCAAGCACGACGACATCGTGAGCCAGCGCGATCCGGAGACGACGCAGACGATCACGACCAATGCCGGCAAGACGCGGCACCGGGGTATCGAACTCGGGCTCGGTACGCCCCTGCACCGCACCGTCAGACTCGACGTTTCGATGTCGTACGCGTGGCACGAGTTCGAGGACTGGGAGACGTCGCAGGGCGATTTCGGTGGGAACGAACAGGCCAGCGCGCCGCGCTTCATGTCGAATACCCGCCTGACCTGGACCCCGACGACTGCAGTCCGGGCTCAGGTCGAATGGTCGAGGATCGGCTCCTACTGGCTCGATGACGCGAACACCGTTAAGTATGGCGGGCACAACCTCTTCAATCTGCGGGGGAACTACGCGCTCAATCCGACGTGGTCGCTGTTCGGCAGCATCCAGAACCTGACCGACAAGCGTTACGCCGAAAGCGCGCAACTGTCGACGCGGAGTACGCCGGTCTATTCGCCAGGCCTGCCCCGGACCGTGATCGCAGGGGTGGAGGCGAAATGGTGAGCGTCGCAACCCCAAGGACTGCGGCCCGGAAGGCGTTGCTGGCGTTGCTGGGGATCCTGGCCATCGCCAATGTCGACGTGGCCCACGCTCAACCGGCTCAGCACATGCATGGAGTGGCTGGCACCAAGCCTGCGAGACCGGAGCTGGGAACGAGCGCGGCCTTCGCTCCCGATGGCGCGCTGTACGCGGTGACCAAGGATGGTCAGCATGTGTTGCTGCATCGCAGTCCGGATGACGGCCGCAGCTGGGATGCGCCGGTCGTCGTCAACGCGGAGCCGGAGCCGATCTCGGCCGACGGGGAAAATCGTCCCAAGCTCGCCTTCGATGCGGATGGCGCGGCGCTGGTGTCCTGGACCCGGCCACTGGCGAAGCGCTTCACCGGCGAGATCCGCTTCGCCCGTGCCGATGACCGTCGTCACTTCACGGCGCCCGTCACGGTGCATCGCGATCGCCAGGAGATCACCCATCGCTTCGAGTCGCTCGCCGTGACCGGTGCCGGCAAGGTCGTCCTGGCATGGATCGACAAGCGCGACCTCGAGCTAGCCCAGGCGGCGAATCGTGACTACCGCGGCGCGGCGATCTACGCGGCGGTGTCGGACGACGGCGGGCGCAGTTTCCGGCCCGAGCAGAAGATCGCCGACCATTCCTGCGAATGCTGCCGCATCGCAATCACCGGGGATGCGGATGGTCTCCCGCTGCTGATGTGGCGCCATGTCTTCGAGCCCAACGAGCGCGATCACGCGATAGTGAAACTGGGCGCGGACGGGGCGCCGGGAAGTGTCGCGCGCGCCACCTTCGACCGTTGGAGCATCGACGCCTGCCCGCATCACGGCCCCTCGCTCGCCGTGGCGCCGGATGGCACGCGCCACGCGGTGTGGTTCAACGAGAAGGACGGGGAAGGGCGGGTCTTCTACGGCCGTCTGGGCGATGGCCGTGTGGAGGGGCAGCGCGCGCTCGGCGGCGAGCGGGCGGCGCATGCCGACCTTGCGGTCGTTGGGCGGCGCGTCGCCGTCACCTGGAAGGAGTTCGACGGCGAGCGCACCCTCCTGCGTTCAGAGGTGTCGGCGGATGGCGGCGCCACGTTCAGTCCGCGGGCGCTGGCGGCGACCGAGGGCGCGTCGGACCAGCCGCGCCTGATCCGTCGCGGCGACGCGCTGCTCGTGTTCTGGCGGACGGAGACCGAGGGCATGCGGGGGTATTGGCTGGAATGAAGATCCGAAACCTCATTGCGGCGCTGTCGTGGTGCCTCGCCGCGGCAGCTTCCGCGGCAGAATTCCAGCCCCTAGATCGGGTCGCAGCGGCCCGCATCGTGGATCCGGCGAGCCACACGGTTCCGACGATCGTTGCCCTGTGGTCGTCGGAGTGTGTTCACTGCAAGAAGAACCTCAAGCTCTTTTCCGAGATGGCCAGGGGAGATCGCCGGTTCAGGCTGGTCACGGTGGCAGTGGAGCCGCAGTTTGCCGGCTTGGCCGAACCGCTGGACCTGCTTTCCGTGCCCGGGCAGCGTTTTGCCTACGGGGTTGATTCGCCCGAGGCGCTCGGTTACGCGCTCGATCCGAAGTGGCGCGGTGAGTTGCCGAGAACGATCTTCTTCGACGGGAAGGGCGGCAAGTCCGCCCTGTCCGGCGTCGTTACCGAGGCAACGGTCCGATCGGCCCTCGGTCTGCAGGCGAACCAGAAATAACGTTGGGTGGACAATAAAAAGGGCGGCCGAAGCCGCCCTTTGCCGTCGCTGGCCCCGGGGGCGGGGATTACATTCCCTGGTAGATCGGTCCCTCGCCGCCCTGCGGCACGACCCAGTTGATGTTCTGCGTCGGGTCCTTGATGTCGCAGGTCTTGCAGTGCACGCAGTTCTGCGCGTTGATCTGCAGGCGCGGGTTCTGACCCGACTCGTCGCGCACGATCTCGTACACGCCCGCCGGGCAGTAGCGCTGCTCGGGGGCATCGTACTTGGCGAGATTCACCGCGATCGGCACCGACGCATCCTTCAGCTGCAGGTGGCAGGGCTGGTCTTCCTCGTGATTGGTGTTCGACAGGAACACCGAGGAGAGGCGGTCGAAGGTGAGCACGCCATCGGGTTTCGGGTAGTCGATCTTCGGGCACTCGGACGCGGGCTTGAGCTTGTCGTGGTCGGAGCTGTTGTGCAGCGTCCACGGCGCCTTCCCGCCGAACACCTTCTGGTCGATGCCGAAGAGCAGCGAACCCATCCACAAGCCCTTCTTCATGTAGGGCTTGAAGTTGCGCGTCTTGTGCAGTTCCTCGAACAGCCAGCTGCTCTTGAACGCCTCGGGGAACGCCTTCAGCTCGTCGCGGCTGCGCTCGGCCGTCACGGCCTCGAAGGCCGCCTCGGCGGCAAGAGCGCCGCTCTTGATCGCGGCGTGGCTGCCCTTGATGCGCGCGGCGTTGAGGAAGCCCGCGTCGTCGCCGATCAGCGCGCCGCCCGGGAACACGAGCTTCGGCTGGCTCTGCAGGCCGCCCGCGGCGATCGCGCGCGCGCCGTACGCCAGACGCTTGCCGCCTTCGAGATACTTGCGGATCTCGGGGTGGGTCTTGTAGCGCTGAAACTCCTCGAAGGGCGAGAGATGCGGGTTGGTGTAGTTGAGACCCACCACGTAGCCAATCGCGACCAGGTTGTCCTCGAGGTGATAGACGAAGCCGCCGCCGTAGGTGTCCGAGGGCAGCGGCCAGCCGGTGGTATGCACGACCACGCCCGGCTCGTGACGTTCGGCGGGGACTTCCCACAGCTCCTTCAGGCCGATGCCGTAGGTTTGCGGATCGACGCCGTTGCGCAGATTGAATTTCGCTTCGAGCTGCTTGCCCAGGTGCCCGCGACAGCCTTCGGCGAAGAGCGTGTATTTGGCATGCAGTTCCATCCCCGGCTGGTAGGCGGGGCCCTGTTCGCCTTCGCGCGTGACGCCCATGTCGCCGGTGGCGACACCCTTAACGGCGCCGTTCTCGTCATAGAGGATCTCGGCCCCGGCGAAACCGGGATAGACCTCGACGCCCAGCGCTTCGGCCTGTTCGCCGAGCCACTTGGCGACGTTGCCCAGGCGCACGATGTAGTTGCCGTGGTTGAGGAAACAGTCCGGCAGCAGGCCGTTCGGGACCTTGCGCCCGCCCGTCTCGTTGAGGAAGATCACGCGATCTTCGGTGACCGCGGTGGTCACCGGCGCGCCCTGTTCCTTCCAGTCGGGGATCAATTCGTTCAGCGCGCGCGGATCCATCACCGCGCCCGAGAGGATGTGCGCGCCAATCTCGGCGGCCTTTTCGATCAGGCACACGGAGACGTCATTGCCCTTCTCGGCGGCCAGTTGCTTCAGCCTGATCGCCGCCGCAAGCCCCGCAGGGCCGCCGCCGACGATCAGGACGTCGAATTCCATCGATTCGCGTTCCATTCAGTTCTCCATTTGAATACGCGGATATTGGTTTTGTGCATCGCGGAGATGCAGTTTAATACATGCGCAGCCCCGCACGGGCATGCCATTCGCCGCCGTGATGCGTGTATAACATACGGTACCGTATGTTAGAGTGTCTTGTCGAGCCAAACCAGAGGAACCCACTCAATGGAAGAGATACGGAAGTTGGTCCATACCACCCGCATTCCGGTGCGCTGGGGCGACATGGACTACTACGGGCACGTCAATAACACGGTGTATTTCCGCTACTGCGAGCAGGCGCGCGTCGAATGGATCGAGCAGCTCGGCTTCGGCGTCGATCCCAATTGCGGCTCGGGTCCGGTCGTGATCAACGCCAGCTGCACCTTCCTGCTGCCGATTAACTATCCGGCCACCGTGATCGTGAAGATGTATGCGGGCGAACCCGGCCGGAGCAGTGTGATGACCTGGTATGAACTCTTCGTCGAGGGCGAGGAGCGCCTCTACGCGGACGGCGCGTCCAAGGTCGTGTGGATGGACATGGCCACGAACAAGTCGGTGCCCCTGCCGGAAGGGCTGCGCGCTTTTCTCTGACGCGTCCTTGTCGGCCGGTTCGGGTAGAGTCGGGGGTGAGGATGATGCATGCGTGGCCGATCCGGGTCGAAGGGTATCTGGCTGCCGGTTTAACAGGGAGATCGGATGATGCTGATGAACTGCGAAAAATCCGTCCTGCTGATTGTGGACGTGCAGGAGCGGCTCGCGCCGGCAATCGCCGAGAGCGAGGTCATTGTGCGCAATTGCGCGTGGCTCGCCGGCGTCGCCGCGCGCGTGGGGGTGCCGGTGGTCGTTACGGAGCACTTCCCGGACAAGATCGGCGGCACGGTTGCGGAAGTGAAGGGCGCCGCAGTGGCCGCAGGCGCGCAGTTCGTCACCAAGCAGCATTTTTCGGCTGAGGCCGACGGATGCCTCAGGGGTACGACAATCGACGACAGGCGGCAGGTCGTGGTGTGCGGAACGGAAGCCCATGTGTGCGTCCAGCAGACCGCGCTGGGCTTGCGCTGGGCGGGCCGCGACGTCTTCGTGGTGGCGGATGCCGCCGGCTCGCGGCGAGCGAGCGACCGCGATCTGGCTTTTGCACGCATGCGCGGTCACGGCATCGAGATCGTGTCGCGGGAAATGGTCGCCTTCGAATGGTTGCGCCGCGGCGGCACCGAGCTCTTCCGCAGCGTGAATCGCGACTTCATCCGCTGATCTCCGGCGGAAACAGCGGCTCGTCGTCCGGCGTGCGCCACTGGCGCGGCACCTTGCACCAGGTATCCGTGTAGCGCGCCGCCTTGTCTGCCGCGCTTCGCACGAGGCAGCGCGCAGGCACCCCGAACGCGTTCGCGACGATCCAGCCATGCAGGCTGGTACCAACGTACGCGTGAGCCCCCGCGAGCAGGGCGCAGATGTCCAGAACGCGGGGCGACTCGAGGATCGCCAGCGGAGCGTTCGCCCCGAGCCGGTCGGCAAGACGCTGCAGTGTATCGCGGTCGTCATGCCACGGCGCCAGCCCGGCGCGGAACAGTGCGATGCCGCCGTCGCGTGCGTCCGATGCGCTGAGCAGGGAGCGCGCGACGCGGTCGAGCGTCGCATCGTCTCCCCATTCCGCGCCGAGTTGCACCGCGATCCATGATCGCAGGCGGGCATGCAGCGCCGCGATCTCGCCGCCCCGTCCGCGCTGCCGTATCGTCGTACGGAAAAGTCCGGATGTCGCCGCGGCCGGATCCGGCTGGAGATCGGGGGCGAGTCCGGCATGGCGAAGTGCGTTCAGGGTCGTGCTGTCGCGGACACCGAGCGTGGTCGCGCCCTGGAGCGCTCCAAGGACTTCATTGCGCTCCGCGGCCGTCAGCGCGTCGAATGCGACGCCGCCCACGGCGCGGAAGTGGGTGCGCCAACGGGCGGGGAGTGCTTCCCGTGCGACGACGTAGGGTATGCGGCGCGCGGTCCCGAGGACGGACTGCGCCCACGCCGCGCGCGCATCCGCGTTACGGTCATGCAGGGCCACGATGCGTGGCACGTCTGCCGGCGGCTGGAGCATCACGGCCGCTTCCCAGGCGGTGGTGGTGAGCAACTCGCCGCCGACGTGCACGAAGTCGGCGTCCTCGTTCCCGTAGGCGGCGATGGCGTCGGCCAGCGCCAGGGTGCGGAACCCATCGGCCGCGTGCAGGTCGCGTGCGGCAAGTCCTACGAACACGATTTCGCTGCGAGCGCCCGCTGCCGCACACCGGGCGAGCAGCAGGTCGCCGAAATTGTGGCGGTCGAAGGCTCCGAACAGGATCAGGCGCCGTCCGTTCGCCGGCGCAGCCTGGCGTGTCGCGCTCGTCATGGTGGTCACGATCCCACCGTTTTCGGCCGTTGGAAAGGGCAGGTGCCGCACATCGCTTCCGGCCCGCGGGCCTCTTCGGTTATCATCGCGCTTTCCCGCAGCAACGTTCCCATGACCAAATACGTCTTCGTTACCGGCGGTGTCGTGTCCTCTTTGGGCAAAGGCATTGCAGCGGCCTCGCTGGGGGCCATTCTCGAATCCCGCGGCATCAAGGTTACCCACCTCAAGCTGGATCCGTACATCAACGTCGATCCGGGCACGATGAGCCCGTTCCAGCATGGCGAGGTCTTCGTGACCGAGGACGGCGCCGAGACCGACCTCGACCTGGGCCACTACGAGCGCTTCACCAGCGCGCGCATGAGCAAGCGCAACAACTTCACCACCGGCCAGATCTACGAGTCGGTGATCAAGAAGGAGCGCCGTGGCGAATATCTCGGCAAGACCGTCCAGGTCATCCCGCACATCACGGACGAGATCAAGCAGTACGTCAAGCGCGGCGCCGAAGGTGCCGACGTGGCGATCGTCGAGGTCGGCGGCACCGTGGGCGACATCGAGTCGCTGCCCTTCCTCGAGGCGATCCGCCAGATGGGCATCGAGGAGGGCCGCAACAGCACCTGCTTCATCCATCTGACGCTGCTTCCCTACATCCCGACCGCAGGCGAGCTGAAGACCAAGCCGACACAGCATTCGGTGAAGGAGTTGCGCGAGATCGGCATCCAGCCCGATATCCTGCTGTGTCGCGCCGACCGCTCGATCCCGGCCGACGAGCGCCGCAAGATCGCGCTGTTCTGCAACGTGATGCCCGAAGCGGTCATCGAGTGCCTGGACGCCAACTCGATCTACAAGATTCCCGGGCAGCTGCACGACCAGATGCTCGACGAGATCGTCTGCCACAAGCTCAACATCCTCGCTCGCGCGGCGGACCTGAGCGTGTGGGACAAGCTCGTCCATGCGCTTGAGAATCCGAAGGAGACCGTCGACGTCGCCTTCGTCGGCAAGTACGTCGACCTCACCGAGTCCTACAAGTCGCTCATCGAGGCGCTGAGCCACGCCGGGATGCACACCGAGAGCAAGGTGACGATCCACTACCTCGACTCCGAGGACATCGAGCGCGATGGCTGCAAGGCGCTCGAGAAGATGGACGCCATCCTGGTGCCGGGCGGCTTCGGCAAGCGCGGCACCGAGGGCAAGATCGCGGCCATCCGCTACGCGCGCGAGAACAAGGTTCCCTACCTGGGCATCTGCCTGGGCATGCAGCTCGCCGTGGTCGAGTTCGCCCGCGACGTGGCCGGCATGGCCGGGGCGCATTCGACCGAGTTCGAGCGCGACACCCAGTATCCGGTGATCGGCCTGATCACGGAATGGCAGGATCGCACCGGCAAGGTCGAGAAGCGCAGCGAAAGCTCCGACCTCGGCGGCACGATGCGCCTGGGTGCACAACTGTGCCACCTTGCGGACGGATCCCTGGCGCGCGATGTCTATGGCTCTGCCGACGTCGTCGAGCGCCATCGCCACCGCTACGAAGTGAACAACAAGCTGCTCTCGCAACTGGAAGAAAAAGGCCTGGTCGTCTCCGGCCGTGCGCCCGGAACCGACCTGTGCGAGATGATCGAACTGCCGGCCGACGTGCATCCCTGGTTCGTCGGCTGCCAGTTCCATCCGGAATTCACCTCCAACCCGCGCAAGGGGCATCCGCTGTTCACGGCCTACGTGAAGGCGGCGCTGGCGCGCAAGGCGGCCGCTGCGGCGGCCTGAGGGAGTCGCGATGAAACTCTGCGGATTCGAGGCCGGGCTCGACAAGCCCTTTTTCCTGATCGCTGGTCCCTGCGTGATCGAGTCGCGCGACATGGCCTTCGAGACGGCCGGCGCGCTCAAGGAGATCTGCGCTGAGCTGGCGATCCCCTTCATCTACAAGTCGTCGTACGACAAGGCCAACCGCAGTTCGGGCAAGTCCTACCGTGGCACGGGCATGGAGAAGGGCCTCGAGATCCTCGCCGACGTGCGCAAGCAACTCGGCGTGCCGGTGCTGACCGATGTGCATGCGATCGAGGAAATCCCGGCCGTGGCGGCCGTCGTCGACGTGTTGCAGACGCCGGCCTTCCTGTGCCGCCAGACCGACTTCATCCATGCGGTCGCCGCGAGCGGCAAGCCGGTGAACATCAAGAAGGGCCAGTTCCTCGCGCCGGGCGACATGAAGAACGTCGTGGACAAGGCGCGCGAGGCCAACGGCGGCGCGGACACCATCATGGTGTGCGAGCGCGGTGCATCCTTCGGTTACAACAATCTCGTGTCGGACATGCGCAGCCTTGCGATCATGCGCGAAACGGGTTGCCCGGTCGTGTTCGATGCGACGCACTCGGTGCAGCTCCCCGGCGGCCAGGGTACGGCTTCGGGCGGGCAGCGCGAGTTCGTGCCGGTGTTGGCGCGTGCGGCCATGGCAGTGGGTGTGGCGGGGCTCTTCATGGAGACCCACCCCGATCCCGCAAAGGCCCTCTCGGACGGCCCGAACGCATGGCCGCTGCCGAAGATGAAGGCGCTGCTGGCGACGCTGAAGGATATCGACAGCCTGGTGAAGCGCCACGGCTTCATGGAGCTGGCCGGCTGAAGCAGTTGCCGGTGTTGCGATCAACTTATTTTTGACCCCTTGAAGGACAGGAATACCAATGAGTGCAATCGTTGATGTCATTGCCCGCGAAATTCTCGATTCGCGCGGCAACCCGACCGTCGAAGCGGACGTTCTGCTCGAATCCGGTGTGATGGGCCGTGCGGCTGTGCCGTCGGGCGCCTCCACCGGTTCGCGCGAAGCCATCGAACTGCGTGACGGCGACGCCGCGCGCTACCTGGGCAAGGGGGTTCTGCGCGCGGTCGAGAACGTCAACACCGAGATCTCCGAGTCGATCATCGGCCTCGACGCCGAAGAGCAGGCCTTCATCGACCGCACCCTGATCGAGCTCGACGGTACCGAGAACAAGTCGCGCCTGGGCGCCAACGCGATGCTGGCCGTGTCGATGGCCGTCGCCAAGGCCGCGGCCGAAGAGGCCGGCCTGCCGCTGTACCGCTACTTCGGCGGTTCGGGCCCGATGGCGATGCCGGTGCCGATGATGAACGTCATCAACGGCGGCGCCCATGCGAATAACAGCCTGGACATCCAGGAATGCATGATCATGCCGGTGGGCGCGACCAGCTTCCGCGAAGCGCTGCGTTGCGGCGCCGAGATCTTCCATCACCTGAAGAAGCTCACCGACAAGAAGGGCTATCCGACGACCGTGGGCGATGAGGGTGGTTTCGCGCCGAACGTCGGCAGCACCGAGGAAGCGCTGAACATGATCCAGGACGCCATCTCCGCTGCCGGCTACGAGCCGGGCCGCGAAGTGGTGCTGGCGCTCGACTGCGCAGCCTCCGAGTTCTACAAGGACGGCAAGTATGTGCTGTCCGGCGAGGGCCTGACCCTGAGCTCGGAAGGCTTTGCCGACTACCTCGCAACGCTGGCCGACCGCTTCCCGATCGTGTCGATCGAGGACGGCATGGCGGAGAACGACTGGGCCGGCTGGAAGACGCTGACCGACAAGCTCGGCCGCAAGATCCAGCTCGTCGGCGACGACCTGTTCGTGACCAACACGAAGATTCTCGAGCAGGGCATCAACCAGGGCATCGCCAACTCGATCCTCATCAAGATCAACCAGATCGGCACGCTGTCGGAGACCTTCGCCGCGGTCGAGATGGCCAAGCGCGCGGGCTACACCGCCGTGATCTCGCACCGTTCGGGCGAGACCGAGGACTCGACCATCGCCGACATCGCGGTGGGCCTCAACGCGATGCAGATCAAGACCGGTTCGCTGTCGCGTTCGGATCGCATCTCGAAGTACAACCAGTTGCTGCGCATCGAGGAAGATCTCGGCGATACCGTCAGCTACCCGGGCCGTCGCGCCTTCTACAACCTTCGCGTGCGCTGAGCGTCCCGCGTTCTGCGGCGGCCCGTAGGGGCCGGCCGCAATGATTCAATGCACAAGGCCGGCGATGAATTCGCCGGCCTTCTTTTGATTACGAGCAGATCTTCGTCCCTTTATGCGCTGGCCTCTGGTCATCCTCGTCCTGCTGGTTGCACTCCTGCAGTATCCGCTCTGGCTGGGCAAGGGCGGCTGGTTGCGGGTGTGGGACGTCGACCGGCAACTGCAGGAGCAGCGCGAGAAGAATCGCGAGCTGGAGCAGCGCAACGCGGGCCTGGAAGCCGAAGTGCGCGATCTCAAGTCCGGCAACGAGGCGATCGAGGAGCGCGCACGCTTCGAGCTCGGGCTGACCAAGCCCGGCGAAGTTTTCGTTCACACCCCCCGGCAGAAGCCCTGACGGCGGCTGCCCCGGGGGGAGTGCCATCTGCTCAGAGCACTTCGGCGATCGCCTCGCGTTGCAGCAGTTCGCCCTCGAATTCCACGAGCTCGGGGCCGAGCGCGTCACGCGCAGACACCATTCCGACAGGCCGGCCGTCACTCACGACGGGTACGTGCCGGAATCCGCCTTCGAACATCAGGTGCAATGCGTGGCCGAGTGGCATTTCGGGCGTTGCGGTCATCACATGCGTGGTCATCGCGTGCGCAACAGGGGTCACCTGGGGGGCCAGTCCCGCGGCCAGCACCCGCACGAGGGCGTCGCGTTCGGTAAAGATCCCGATGAGGCGGCCGCCTTCGGTGAGCATGATGGATCCGACCTTGGCGGCGGCCATCAGGCGTGCGGCTTCGCTCACGGTCAGGTCCGCCGGGCCCGTGAGGATGGGGCGCCCGGCGATGACCTCGCTGATCTTTCGTGTATGCATGATTCTGCTCCTGCTGAAGGGTGGGTGAGATGCTTCCTGTCAGCGTCGGCGGGTGCAGCGCCGCCCCAGGTTGTAGGCGCCCGGGCCGCCTTGTTCAACTGTCCGCCAGGAGCGTCCTGGCACCGTCGAATCTGGATCTGAAATAGGGGCTGTCGAGCCGTTCGACGCGTACGCGCCCGCGGCTCGATGGTGCGTGCACGAACCTGCCTTCGCCCATGTAGATGCCCATGTGCGAGTAAGGCCGGTTCATGGTGTTGAAGAACACGAGGTCGCCCGGCTGGAGCAGCGCGAGGCTGACCGGTCGTGTCCGGTCGGCGATCTGAGCGGCGTTGTGCGGCAGGCGGCGGCCGGAAACCTGTTCGACGATGTAGGACACCATGCCGCTGCAGTCGAGGCCCGCATCGGGGTTGCGGCCGCCGAAGCGGTAGCCGGTGTCGAGCAGTCCCAGCGCAAAGATGACCATCTCGCGCGAATGCTCGGGGTCTTCGAGGACGAAGTAGTCGGCGCTGACCGGCCCGGAAGGGATGCGCGGCGCGGCGGAGGTTTCGGGGCGCGGGGCCGGGACGCTGCTGCAGGCAGCCACGAGGGCTGCGATCGTCGATGCCGTCAGGGCATGAAGCAGCTTGCGAACGACCATGGAGCCCCCCTGCACGTTATTCCCGAACGATAGGGGAATTTGCCTGCGGGTGTCCAGTGGGTGTTCGGGCTGCGGCGGTTCGCGGCGCGGTGTCAGAGCGAGGTCTTGCCGGTGGCCCGGCAGGCCTGGCTGTCGGGAAGGCCCGGTCGTTCGAGCGTGGCCTGGTCTCCGCTGGCCGAGAGCAGCGTATAGCCGTCTGAATACTTCCCTCCGCCGGCCGTCTTCTCGCCGGTGAGGGCGAAGATGCCCGCGCCGGTGCGCAGGCGCACGTGACCGTCCAGGTACTCGACGGTGAATTGCTCGCCGCCGGGACAGGTGTAGCTGACAACCCGCGATCCTTCGCTGGTCCAGGCGGTGCCGGCGAGGGCGCCGGCGCCGATGAGAAGTGCGGATAGGGCTGCCAGATGGCGATTGAGGTGCATGAAGTGTCTTTCAGAAGCGTGCGGCGGGTGGTGCCGCGTTAGTCCGTCAGTTCGATGGTTCCGCTGACGGTGACGATGATCTCCGTCTCGCCGGCTTCGACGGGCATCGGCGTGGCCTCGGCGGCGAATGCCACCGCAGCGCGTGCGGCGGGGAAGGGCGGGCGGGGGCTGCCGCCGTGGGTGACGGCGAGGTGGCGAATGCGCCACGGCTTGTTCAGGGTGGCGGCGATGGTTCCGGCGCGCTCTTGGAAAGCCCGGATTGCGTCGGTGGCGGCGAGGTCTGCGGTGCTCTTGCGCGTTTCGGGCGAGGGCTGGACGGTCAGGCCCGCGAGTGCGAGCGTTCCCTGGAGCTTGCCGAGGAGTTCGGTGAGGGCGGGGAGGTCCCTGCTTTCGAGCTGGATATCGGAGCGCATGCGCCAGCCCTCGATGCGCCGGCCTTCCTTGCCATAGACCGGAAAAGTGGTGGTTCCGGCGGATTTTGCCTTGACGGTGGCATGACCGCGCACCTGTTCCAGCGCTGTCGCGATCGTGCTGTTCACGTGGCGTGCGAGCGCGCCGGGATTGCGGTCGTCGGCCTGGAAATAGAGGCTTGCGATGGCGAGATCGTTGGGGGCCGCGCGGCGGGCATCGGCCGACAGCTCGACGGTCGTCCCCTCGCCGGCGGGCTTCTGCTCGGCCGCATGGCTCGATGTGGAGACGAGCAACGGAAGCAGGAGGGCGAGCAGGCAGCGGTGCATGGCCGTGTGTTTGTGCATATTCCGTGCGGAAGGCGTCAAGCCGCGAAGTGTAGCGCGCCGGCGCGCGGCATCAAGCTTTCCATGCAGGCGCGTTGTAATTGTGTGTAAGGCGATGGGGCCGGAAATGCGGCAAAGAGGGCGCTCAGAGCAGGATATCGTTGTGCGAGAGGGCTACGAACCCGACGTTGATCGCGAATTCGGGTTTCGCATCGGCGTCCAGGTTGCCGTACAGGATGCCTCCGGCGAACTGGAGCTGGCCAGGCGCGTAAAAGGCCGTTCCGGCGGCCACGAAGATGGCATCGAAGGCGTCGTCCCCGGCGGTGAGGGGGTTTGCGTCGATGCGGGAAAGATCGAGGAGATCCTCGCCGATCGTGAAATCCGTGATCCGGTCCGCCTTGCGGGCGCTGGCTCCGCTATCGGTAGCGGTGTCGAAGCGGAAAATGTCCTGACCTGCGCCGCCGGTCAGGATGTCGAGGCCCCCGGCGCCGATCAGGGTGTCGTCGCCGCCGCGTCCTTCGAGGGTGTTGCGTCCGGTATTGCCCACGATGACGTTGTCGCCGTCGTTGCCGCTGCCGTTGGCGCGTGCGCGGCCGGTGAGGGTGAGATGTTCTAGATCGGCACTCAGGGCAAAGGATACGGAGCTGCGCACGGTGTCGATGCCGCCCAGCGCGCCGTTCGACTCGATCACGACGTCGTTGCGGTTGTCGACGACATAGGTATCGTCGCCGTTGCCGCCGTTGCCGCCGTGCAGCCGGTCCGCGCCGCGACCGCCGTCGAGCAGGTCGTGGCCGAACCCGCCGTCGAGCGTATCGGCGCCGCCCAGGCCGAACAGCTGGTCGTCGGCATCTGTGCCGCTGAGGACGTTGGTGCGGCCGGTGCCCGAGACGGTAATCCCGGGAGCGGGCGCGGCGCGCTGCCCGCCGGTGAGTTCGCCTGCGCTGCGGTTGGTGCCGTCGGCGAAGCGGAAGTATTCGATGCCCGTGATGGTGTCGATTCCGCTCCACTGGCTCTGGAACGTGAAGGCCCCGGTGGTGGAGTCGTAGATGATGGCGTAGCTGCCGAGGTCCGCGTCCAGGATGGCCCAGTCGACTCCGCCGCCGCCGTCGAGGTAGTCGTTGCCGCCGCGGCCGAGGAGTTCGTCGTCGCCGTCGAGGCCGTAGATCGTGTCGTTTCCGCCGCCGCCGTCGAGGCGGTTGGCGAGGGTGTTGCCGCGGATCGTGTCGGAGCCGTCGCCGCAGACGACGTTTTCGATGTCCGTCGAGTACGCGATGGCGATGTTGTTGGTCATGTCGTTGCAGGAGCTGTAGGCTCCCGGCGCGATATCGACCGTGCTGCCCGTGGACCAGCCGCTGAGGTTGAGGGTGTCGTTACCGCCCGCGTCGTAGATCGTGAGCACGGGGTGGGGATTGCGCGTGAAATCGAGGATCGCGGCCATCGCGCCGGTGACGTTGGCGCCGAAGCCATAGGTGGTGTCGCCGCTGCGGGTCGTGCGGTCGGCGCCGTACATGCTCTGGATCGCCAGCACGTCGCTGAGCATGGGGGTCTGGGGCTGGTGGAGCTGACTGTCGGCGCCTATCCAGTCGGCCCATGCGATCTGGCCGGTTCCGGCCGACCAGGAGCCGTGGGTCGGGCCGAAATAGGACATGACCGACAGCACGGTGCTGTCCTGGTAGCTGGTCGGTGCGGGCGCGTAGCCGTTGTAGTCGCCCATGTGGTCGAGCCCCAGGGCGTGCCCGATCTCGTGGACGTAGGTCATGTAGCCATAGCTGCCGATCTCGGGGTCGGCGAGCGAGGTTTCGCCGGCCCTCAGCCAGACGCTTCCGAAGGTGGGGAAGTAAGCGTGGGCATAGTCGGTGCTGAGCGTGATCCCGAATTCGATGTCGGACGAGGTGCCGGACACTTCGGCGAACGAGGGGGCGATCAGTTCGTCCCACGAGGCGAGCGCCAGTTCGGCGTAAGCCTGCTGGGTGGAGCCCAGGGGCTGGAACGAGCTGCCTTCGTCCGTCCAGAACAGGTTGGCGGTGGTGACGGGAAACGCGTAGGTGACGGTGCTGCCGACCCAGTGATAGCCCGAATCGAGCTGTTCGATGATCTGCTGCGTCGAGAGTGCTGCCAGCGCCATGCGCGCCTCCGTGTCCGTGCGGGATGGTCGGCCGGACAGGCGAATCGGTCAGGGCGCCGCCGGGGCGACGCCCGCCGCTTCGCGCAGCCCTCCGTCGGGAGGGTATTTTACAGGCAAACCGTGCGGGATTCGGCTCCGTAGTTTCCGCTCGTGCCCGCTTGCCGGATCGGTCAGCCCTCAAGCACGGCGTGGAGATCCGCAGCCGCGGCGTTCATGTCGTCCATGAGGGATAGATAGGGCTCGCCGAGCTCGGCGCGGGCCTGCGCAGCGGCGTCGAAATCCTTCTTCATCCACTCGAAATGTCCACCGGCCATGACGTTGCCGATGTACACGATGTCGGTGAGATTGCGCGGGTACTCGGGTACGGGACGGGGGTGGTCGTGGTCGCGCGTGGCGATGGCGATTTCCTCGGGGATGCCGAGGGAGAAGAGCAGGGACTCGCCGATGCTCTCGTGCCACTGGTAGACGAGGTGTCGGACGGTATCGGGCCGTTCTCGCAGTTCGTCATACTGCGAGGCGCGATAGAGCATGTAGCTGGCGCCCAGATCATGTACCAGCCCCGCGAAGAGCGCCTGGTCGGCGGTCACGCGGCCGAATTTCCGTGCGAGGACGGAACAGGCGGCAGCGGTGGTCACGGAGTGTGTCCATAGCCGCCGGGATATGCCGTCGAAGTCGGTCAGGTCCTTGGCGAGCAGAAGCTGCCGCATCGCGATGCCGAGCGCCAGGGAGCGCACCGACTTCGTGCCGATGCGCATGATCGCGGACTGGAGGTCCTTGCAGGGCGGGCCGTCGCGGCGGTTGAGCACGGAATTGGCTGCGCTCAGCAGGCGGGTGCTGATCATGGGGTCGAGGCTCACCGCGGCGCTGATCTTCTCGATCGGCGCGTCGGGGTCGTCGAGCAATTCGCGCAGGCGGATCGTGACGTCGAAACAGGTCGGGAAGACCAGTTTGCGGGACATTTCGGTGGCGATGTCTTCCAGCATGCGGAAACGCTGGGCCTTGAGGGCATCGCCGGTCTTGTTTTCTTCGCGTGTGGGGGACATGGGGAGTTGGGGTGGTTTGTCGATCGTCCGCGTCAGGTGACCGTCTTCGGGCGGAGTCTGCCGTCGCGGGCGGTGAAAGATCATGAGCTTCGAATGAGGCGCAAGTCCGTGACGAATTCCTGCGCTTCGCCGATGGCGATTTTGGCAAAGAATGGATGCAAGGGGTTGAGAAGGTAGTTGGTTTCCGACGGGATCACCGCACTGGGGACCGCCAGTACGGCGGCGGAACCGCCCTTCGCCCAGTCGCTGCCAATGTCCTGCAGGTGTGCGCGCGCCGCAGGGCTGCGCCAGTCGTCCGGGAGCGTGTCGGCGGCGATTCGGTCGATACGCAGCCCGCTCGGGATTCGTGCCGGGATGACCACGTAGCGGGCGTGCAAGGGTTCGTCCTGAACGAGCATTTCGAGCATGGCGAGGGATTGTGTGGCGGCCGTATACACCAGCGGAACGCCCTTGCGGTTCCAGCGTCCGCCGTAGAGGCGGGCACCCTCGCCGGAGAACGCCGACGCCGCGCAGCGCGCCGTCAACAGGCGCCAAACGGTGAGCATCAGGCGAAGACGCCGTGCTCGATGCGGCCCAGGGTGTCGAGGACGCTCTCGGCGCCGATGTCGGTGTCCATGAGCGACAGCGGCACGGCACTGCCGAGGGTGGTGTTCGGCGATTTGAGCCAGTGCATGGCGACTTCGGGATCCTCGAAGACCTCCTGGGCGCGTTCGGCGACCCGTGCGAGGCGCACCAGCTTGGCGGATTCCTCGCTGTTGAGGGTGCCTTCCCGCTTGCGGCGGGCGAGGGTGCGCTCGGGAATGCCGAGGGCTCCGGCAAGCTCGGCCTGCGTGACGTGCAGCGTCTTCGTTGCCGAATCGACCGCCGCAGACGAAATGCCGCGGCGGATGAGCGCAACCCAGTCGAGCGCCGTCCGCGGCCTTGCGTGCAGCACGCCCTGACCGCCGAGCACGGATTCGATCGAGAGCGACGCGGGGGGCGCCAGGGCTGCGGCGGGGGTATTCATGGTGAACTCCATCGACGCCATCTGGCTTCAATTATAGGCAAATTTGGCGCGTCTGGACGTTCAGGGTGCCTGGTCGGGCGGTGTCGCGAGCACTTGTTCGAGGAAATCGCGCAAGCGCATGCGAAAGCCTGCGGCGTTGGGGTGGCCGCCGCCACCGTAATGCTCGGCGATGCGCGCGACGTTCACGACATTGCAGCCGCGCAGTGACGCCTTCACGAAGCCGTCGCCGCCCAGTTGCCAGACGAGGCCGAAGGTGCGCGAGCGCTCCGCCAGCCGTCCGCCGAGCTCGGATGCAAATGCCGCGCTGGCGTTGATGGCGAGGCCGCTCACCCGCATGTCGGACGCTGCAGCGGGGGCTCCGGGAGCGAGGTTGGCCTGCAAGCCTACGGACATGACCAGAGAACTGGAGGCGAGCCGATCGACCTCGATGGCGAGAAAGCGATCGACGGCTTCGCCTTCCTCGAGCAGGGCGCGATGGGCGGGTGAAGACGCGCCCTCGCTTGCGCGCACGATGGGATCCCAGGTGCGGAAATGGAAATCGCGCATGCGCAGTGCGCGGCAGAAGGGACGTGTGCCGGGGAGGCCGAAGCGCCACATGTCCTGGTCCTCGATGTGCGCGATCGCCTCCGGGACTGCCGTGTCCGGGTGGAAATATTCCCATGCGAGCCTGGCGCCGGATCGTTCGAGGTCGAAGATCACTGTCAGGTTGCGGGAGGCATCGTGAAAGCGCTCGCCGCCGCTCCCCTCGTCCGACTGCAGCAGTTCCGCCCAGGCAGCGCGGGCGCTCGCGTGGTGATCGATCTGGCAGACCGAGCGGGCCAGGCTGGCCATGCGTTCGAGCTCGGCGCGGGAAAACGAGAAGTCGAGGATGAAGACGTCGCGCCCGGTGACGTCTTCGGCCTGCCAGTCCATGCCGTAATGCATCGGCTGGTAGCGCGCTGCATCGCCCAGGTGGCGCCAGGCGGCATAGGCGGCGCCGAAGCCGTCGAGGCAGTCGGCGTGGTAGTAGATGGTGGCTGGTGTGCTCATGGTCCGTTCCATCATGCCACAGGGCGCCTGGAAGGGACCGGCCGCGGCGGGGGATCAGGATGCGCTGCGCACCAGCGCAGCCAGCCGCCTCAGCCCGACATCGGCCTGCTCCGCGGTCGCATGGCTGAAATTGAGCCGCAGCTGGCCGCAGGCTTCCGTTTCGTGCGGCAGGAAGGGCTCGCCCGGCATGAAGGCGACGTTTGCTTCTATCGCCTTGGGCAGGAGCGCGCGGGTGTCGATCTTGTTGCGCAGCGTCAGCCAGTAGAAGAGGCCGCCGGGGGGCGTTCGCCA
The DNA here is from genome assembly GCF_045689615.1 of Aromatoleum evansii. Classification (NCBI taxonomy): domain Bacteria; kingdom Pseudomonadati; phylum Pseudomonadota; class Betaproteobacteria; order Rhodocyclales; family Rhodocyclaceae; genus Aromatoleum; species Aromatoleum evansii. Next base: position 3,048,401 of record NZ_CP141259.1, on the reverse strand, counting down.
GGTGGCGATGTCGCCGAAATGTCGGCGAAGCGCCTGCTCGAACGCGTCGCGGCGGAGGCGATAGCTCGCGACGAGGGCGTCGATGCGCGCATGGCGCGCGGGATCGTTGAGCTGCTGCAGCACCACCCACTGGCTGACGCGGTTGCTGTGCAGATCGGCAGCCTGTTTCAGGCGCGTCAGGAATGGGAGCAATTCGGGCGAGGCGGCAAGGTAGCCCAGGCGTAAGCCGGGGGCCAGACTCTTCGAAAAGGAGCCTTGGTAGATCCACGGCGCCCGCTGCAGCCGCGCGCACAGCGGTGTGCGTTCGCACGGATCGTAGGCGAGGTCGCGATAGGGGTCGTCCTCGAACACGGGGATGTGTGCCTCGTCGAGGCTGGCGGCCAGGGCGGCGCGCTGCGCGGCGTCGAGGCAGCGCCCGCTCGGGTTCTGGAAGGTGGGGATGACGTAGGCGAAAGCGGGCTTGTCGCGCGCGAAGCTGGCCGTATCGGGCGCCTCGGCATCGTAGGCATGCAGGCGTGCGCCGAAGAAGCGGAACACCTGGAGGGCAGCGAGATAGGTCGGGGATTCGACGGCGACGGGCGTCCCGGGGTCGATGAACAGCTTTGCGACGAGATCGATCCCCTGTTGCGACCCGGAGACGATCAGCACCTGGTCGGCGCTGCAATCCAGTCCGCGCGCGCGCAGATCTGCGGCAATCCATTCGCGCAGCGGCCGTTCTCCCTCGCTTGGGCCATACTGCAAGGCGTTCAGGGGCATGGCGTCGAGCGACAGGCGCGGAAAACTGTCTCCGGAGGGCAGGCCGCCAGCGAAGGAGATCATCCCCGGGCGATCGACGACGGCGAGGATTTCGCGGATCGGCGAGGCGTGCAGGTCGCGGGTGCGGGCGGAAAATGCGGGAAGGGAGGAAAGGGCGGCGGTCATCGTGGTATCCGATAAAATGTCAATAATATTGACCTATGGACAAGGTAATGGCTCGCCTCCTAGTATGTCAACATGGTTGACTTAAATATCTCCCGCGCACCATCAGCACCCGAATCCGACGATGCACGGCTGCGCAAGGCGATCGAGCTGCTGTATTTCGGCTATCGTGCCTTCACCGCGCCGCCGGATCGCATTCTCGAAGAGCGTGGCCTAGGGCGAGTGCATCACCGCATCCTGTATTTCGTCGGCCGTAATCCGCAGATTTCGGTGAATGCCTTGCTCGGCGTGCTGGGCGTCACCAAGCAGGCCTTGAACGCCCCGTTGAGGCAGTTGGTCGATATGGGGCTGGTCGCGACCGATACTGCGGCGCACGACCGGCGTGTCCGTCAGTTGCAGCTCACCGTCGAGGGTGAAGCGCTGGAGGCACGCCTTACCGGCGCACAGATGGTCCAGCTGGAGGCTGCGTTTGCCCGAGGCGGCGCGCAGGCCGAGGCGGGGTGGCACGCGGTCATGGAAGCCCTCGTCGGCGCGGGACGATAGCCGACCCGCGCGGTGGATGCGTCGGACGCGTTCGCCGGGTGATAATCGTCCGCAACGCGACGCAGCCAGGGGTATTGTCAAGCGAACAATGCAGTGCGGGCATGGACAAGCGACGGGCACACGATTTGCACGGACTGCGGAGCCGGATTTTCCTGAATCCCAGATGACTTTCGATACCGTTGGCTGGATCGTTGCCGGCATCGCCGTGCTGCTCACCGGCATCTCCAAGTCCGGCCTCGGTGGTGCCTTCGGCGGACTTGCCGTGCCCTTCATGTCGCTGTGGATCACGCCCGGCCAGGCCGCCGCGGTGATGTTGCCGCTGCTCGTGTTCATCGACTGGATCGGCATCGGCGCGTACTGGGGCAAGTGGGACAGGCAGGAAATCCGCGTGCTGCTTCCAGCCGCCGCGTTGGGCATGCTGGTCGGCTCGCTGGTGTTTGGCTGGATGCCGGAGAAGGCGGTGAAGGGCTGCGTCGGTGCAATCGCGGTGCTGTTTTCACTCGACCGGATCTTCGGTCTGCGCGCGCGGCTGAAGCTGGCCGGGCCGCCCGGGACAGGGATGGGGCTGTTCTGGGGCGCGGTGTCGGGCTTCACGAGCACGATCGCGCACGCCGGTTCGCCGCCGCTCCTGGTGTATCTGCTGAACCGCGGCTTGCCGAAAGGCACGTTTGTCGCGACCACGGTGATCTTCTTCACCGCCGTGAATGCGGTGAAGATCGTGCCCTACGTCGCGCTGGGGCTCTTTTCGTGGGAGACGCTGAAGGTTTCGCTGCTGCTTGCGCCAGTCGCACCCGTGGGAGTGTGGATCGGTCTCAAGGCACTGAAGCGCATTCCGGAGCGTGCCTTCCACGTCTTTGCGACGGCGATGCTGGGGCTTTCGGGCGTGAAGCTGCTGTGGGATGCGTTCGCGTGAGCCTCAGGCCGGTGCAGGCTACAGCCTCGTCGCTGAGCTGTTCCAGCCGGTGCGGGAATTGACGTAGGCGATGGCCGTCCCTCGGACCTAGGACGGGTAGAATTCCGCCGCAACCATAAGAACAACTCACGGTTCGGCGGGATTCCATCCCACCCTACGGTTCCCGACAGGATTCTCCCCGCATGAACGCCCCCGCCGCACACCACCCGATACGCGGCATCCTCTACCTCATGGGCGCGCTCGCGCTCTTTGCGCTGCTCGACACCGTATCGAAGACGCTCGCGTCGCGTCACCCGGTCGCGGTCGTGGTGTGGGGGCGCTATTTCGCGCATTTCGTGATCACCCTACTCGTGTTCTTCCCGCGCTACGGAACAGGCTTGTTCAAGAGCGCGCGACCGGGCTTGCAGGTCATGCGCGGCCTCACCCTTGTCGGCGTCACGGCCGGGGTCATCGCCGGGTTCCAGCGCATGCCGCTGGCCGAAGTCACGGCGCTAGTCTTCGTCACGCCCTTCCTCGTGATGATCCTCGCGGTGAGCTTTCTCGACGAAAAAATGCCACGCTGGCGCTGGATTCCGGTCTTCATCGGCTTCTCCGGTGTGCTGCTGATCGCCCGCCCGTCCGGCAACGCCTTCAATATCGGTGTGGTGTTCGTCCTGCTCGGAGCCGTGTGCTATGCGATCTACCAGGTGTTGACGCGCAAGCTGAGCGCCGTCGACCGCTCCGTCACCCAGCTGTCCTGGACTGCCCTCGTCGGTGCCGCGGCGACGTCCTTGCTGCTTCCGAAATATTGGGTCCCAGGAGCGTTCGACCTGGTCGACGGGTTGCTGATGGGCTCGCTCGGCGTGCTCGCAGCGAGCGGCCATCTGCTGATGATCATGGCGCTGCGCGCGGCGCCGGCCACCACGCTGAGTCCATTCACCTATGCGCAGCTGGTGTGGGCGACGTTGTTGGGCTGGCTGGTGTTCGGCGACCTCCCCGACGGGTTGTCCCTGACGGGAATGGGAATCATCGTCGCGTCAGGCGTCGTGGTCGCGTATTCGGAGCGTTTCAGCCGCAAGGCGTGAGCGCTTGCGCGACCGTTCGCCGACGGGCTCGACTATCGCCGTTCAGGTCGCCGTCCGCCGCCACGTGATGCAGCGGTTGTTGGCTGGCATCTCCGCGTCTTCGGTGAGCATCATTCCCGCGACTCGTGCCAGCGCATCGACCGCCTCGAAGTCACGGATGCCGCGTCGCGGATCGTCCTGCCTCAGTGACTCGTCGAACTGCGCATTGCTCGCGCTCGTGAAGCGTCCGCCGTAGTTGAACGGACCGTAGCAGCAGAACAGCGCCCCGGGCGCCATCAGGGCGGGGAACAGGGTGAAGAGGCGTTCGACCTCGGGCCAGCTCATGATGTGCAGGGTGTTGGCGCTGAAGATCGCGTCATAGCGGAGGGACAGCGTCGGGGGCGTATTGACGTCGAACGCGATTGGCTCGGGTGTATTGGGCAGGCGCGCTTCGGCGAGCCATAGGCGGATTCCGGGCAGGTACTGGGGCCGGTCGGACGCCTGCCAGCTCAGGTGGGGCAGGGCGGCGGCGAAGTGGACAGCGTGCTGCCCGGTCCCGCTGCCGATCTCGAGAACTCGCTGACGGTCGGCGAAGTGTCGCCGCAGCGCGGCGAGGATGTGTTCGCGATTGCGTTCGGTGGCCGGTGCGTGAGGTTTTTCCATCGTGGTGGCGGTGGTCCATGCGAATGGGGCGGACGGCGTCATGCGGCACCGGCGTCCGGTTTGCGAAACGGAAGATGGCTCCTGACGTCGTCATGATAGGCGGCAATGCCCAGCTTCTGGCGTTCGAGATGCGGGGCGATCGCGCGGCGTATGTCCGGATCGGGGATCCAGTGCGCCGAGCGCACGATCTGCGGCATGAAGCCGCGGGCGATCTTGTGTTCGCCGCCTGCGCCCGGTTCGAAACGGGTCAGACCGTGGCGCAGGCAGTAGTCGATGCCGCGATGGAAGCACAACTCGAAGTGCAGGCTATCGATCTGGCGGCTTGCTCCCCAGTAGCGGCCGAACAGGGTATCGTCGCTGCGAAAACACAGAGACAGCGCGACCGTTTCATCGCCATTGCGGGCCGTGAATACGACCATGCGATCGCCCAGTGTCGTCGCGAGCTCGGCGAAGCATTCAGGGCTGAAGGCGGCAAAATTGCCGAAACGGTCAAAGGTGGACTTGTAGAGCGCGTGCAGGTCGGGCCATTCGCCCCGGTCGATCTCGTCGCCATGCCGGACGACGATGCGCAGCCCCGATTCGGCTGCGCGTCGCCGCTCGGCGCGCACCTTGCGCCGCTTTTCGGCCGAGAAGGACTGCAGGAAGCCGTCGAAATCGCCGAAACCTGCGTCGGACCAGTGGTATTGCACGTCGTGGCTCACGAGCAGTCCCCTGGCCGCAACGGCGTCGAGGTCCGCAGGGGCTGCCAGCGCGACGTGCCAGGTCGAAAAGTGGTTCTCGGTAGCGATCCCTTGTGCGGCGGCGATCAGCGCGTCGCGCACCGCGGCGCGGTCGGTGGCGCCCGGGGCGATCAGCAGCCGCGGCCCCGCTACCGGCGTGTAGGGCAGGCCGGACACCAGGCGCGGGTAATAGCGATGGCCGAAGCGCTCCCATACCGGTTTCCAGCTCCAGTCGTAGATGAAGTCGCCGTGCGAGTGCCCCTTCAGGTAGAGCGGCAGCAGGCCGACGATCGCGCCTTCTTCGCTCGCGACGAGGTGCAGCGGCTGCCAGCCGGCATCGGGCACTGCGACGCCATGTTCCTCGACGATGCGCAGGAAGTCGCCGTTCAGGAAGGGATGTCCCGGTGGGCACAGGGCGGTCCAGGCTTCGCGGGGAATGTCGGCAGCGCCGTCGGCGATGCGGATCGTCAGCTTGCTCATGCGTGAAATGGCGGGAATGCGGATGGGCGGCCCAATTGGACAGCGGCGCCGGTAATCGTTCCGGGCGCCGCGTGGTTCCAGCATACCGCGCCGGACGCGCAGGTGCTGCGTGCGTGCGCGGGCAGGCTGGCTGATGCGGCGCGCGCCCTTGTCGTATGATTACCCGATGCAGATCTTTCGCGTCAGCCTGAACCGCCTCGTGCAGGAATCACACGACTTCGACGCCGTCGTCGCGATCGACGTGCTCCGTTCCTTTACCACCGCGGCCTACGCCTTCGCGGCGGGCGCATCCGAGATCCATCCCGTGGGGACGGCCGCGGAGGCCGAGATCCTGAACGAACTGCTGCCCGACGCGCTGACGGTCGGCGCCTTGCCCGGCGGGCGTCCGATGCCCGGCTTCGACCTGGGGAACTCGCCCTCGCGCGTCCATGACCTGAAGCTCGCCGGACGGCCCGTGATCCTGTCGACCGCGGCGGGCGTGCAGGCGCTGCTGCGCTTTCGCAGCGCCCCCCGCCTGTTCGCGGCGAGCCTCGTGTGTGCCGGGGCGACCTTGCGTGCGTTGCGTGCACTCGCGCCGGAACGGGTCGCGCTGATCACGACGGGCGAATGGATCGATCGCGATGGCGACGAGGATATCGCCTGCGCGGATTACCTCGCGGCCGGTCTGCAGGACGAGCCGATCGATATCGACGCGCTGGCGCAGCGCGTGCGAGATTCCGACTTCGGCCGGCGCTTCATCGCGGGCACCGACCCTGCGCTGCCACTGGCCGATCTCGAACTGTGCACGCGGGTCGATCGCTTCGATTTTGCGATGCCGGTGACGCGCGGGCGCCATGGCCTGGTGATGCGTCCGCTTCCCGACCGCATCTGATCGTCGGTGATAGGGCGGTCGCGCCAGGCAACGACGCGCGCTCCGGGTGGATCCGCCGGGCCTATTGTCCCCGCTTGCGCCGCACGGTCACGCTCTCGCCGCCGATTCCCCAGTTGTCGGTGTCTATCTCGTCGATGACCACGACCGTCGTTTGCGGATTCTTGCCGAGAACGTCCTGCAGCAAGCGCGTGACGCCGCTGATCAGTTCGGCCTTCTGTTCGGGCGTTGCGCCCTCGCGGGTGATCTTGATATTTACGTAGGGCATGTCTGGCAATTGGGCTTGTCGATCCGGGTCCGAGCGTATCAGCGTTGTTGCATCATGAAAATTGAAAATTTTTGAATGAAATCATCGCAAGGGGAGATGAAATGGTCGGCTCTCCCGATCTCGCACTGTCTGTTGAGGGAAGTTCGCTCCGGCCAGTGTGACGAGCTGTTTTGCGCATGTCATCCAAAAATGCCTTTGTGCTATTCTCGCCGCTTTCTGGCAACAGCTCTCTTGCGAGGCGCATGGCATGGCGATAATCAATGGATCTTCCTACAACGACTGGCTCATCGGAACTGCGGAGAATGACACAATCGATGGCGGTGCCGGTGACGACGAACTGGTCGGCATGGACGGTGGCGACACCTACGTGATGTCGAGCGGCGGCGGTCACGACCGGGTGGTCGACTACGGTGCGCCGTGGGATGTGGACACGGTGTCGGTGCAGGGCATCGATGCCGCGCAGGTGCGCCTGGTGGCGGACATGGCGACGGGGGACCTGCTGATCCGCGCGGCCAGCGGCGAGGAGATGCGCATCGTCGGCCAGGTCAGCGGCGGCATGGGCATCGAGCAGATCGTGTTCGCCGACGGCACGACGTGGGGCCCGCAGGAGATCGCCAACGCGACGGCCGAGTTCCGCGGCACGGAGGGCAACGACGTGCTGATGGGCACGCAGCGCGGCGACTGGATGGACGGCGGTGCCGGTGACGACGAGCTGCACGGCATGGACGGTGCGGACACCTACGTGATGTCGAGCGGCGGCGGCAACGACCGGGTGGTCGACTACGGTGCGCCGTGGGACGTGGACACGGTGTCGGTGCAGGGCATCGATGCTGCGCAGGTGCGCCTGGTGGCGGACATGGCGACGGGCGACCTGCTGATCCGCGCGGCCAGCGGCGAGGAGATGCGCATCGTCGGCCAGGTCAGCGGCGGCATGGGCATCGAGCAGATCGTGTTCGCCGACGGCACGACGTGGGGCCCGCAGGAGATCGCCAACGCGACGGCCGAGTTCCGCGGCACCGAGGGCAACGACGTGCTGATGGGCACGCAGCGCGGCGACTGGATGGACGGCGGTGCCGGTGACGACGAGCTGCACGGCATGGACGGTGCGGACACCTACGTGATGTCGAGCGGCGGCGGCAACGACCGGGTGGTCGACTACGGTGCGCCGTGGGACGTGGACACGGTGTCGGTGCAGGGCATTGATGCCGCGCAGGTGCGCCTGGTGGCGGACATGGCGACGGGCGACCTGCTGATCCGCGCGGCCAGCGGCGAGGAGATGCGCATCGTCGGCCAGGTCAGCGGCGGCATGGGGATCGAGCAGATCGTGTTCGCCGACGGCACGACGTGGGGCCCGCAGGAGATCGCCAACGCGACGGCCGAGTTCCGCGGCACGGAGGGCAACGACGTGCTGATGGGCACGCAGCGCGGCGACTGGATGGACGGCGGCGCCGGTGACGACGAGCTGCACGGCATGGACGGTGGCGACACCTACGTGATGTCGAGCGGCGGCGGTCACGACCGGGTGGTCGACTACGGTGCGCCGTGGGACGTGGACACGGTGTCGGTGCAGGGCATCGATGCTGCGCAGGTGCGCCTGGTGGCGGACATGGCGACGGGCGACCTGCTGATCCGCGCGGCCAGCGGCGAGGAGATGCGCATCGTCGGCCAGGTCAGCGGCGGCATGGGGATCGAGCAGATCGTGTTCGCCGACGGCACGACGTGGGGCCCGCAGGAGATCGCCAACGCGACGGCCGAGTTCCGCGGCACGGAGGGCAACGACGTGCTGATGGGCACGCAGCGCGGCGACTGGATGGACGGCGGCGCCGGTGACGACGAGCTGCACGGCATGGACGGTGGCGACACCTACGTGATGTCGAGCGGCGGCGGTCACGACCGGGTGGTCGACTACGGTGCGCCGTGGGACGTGGACACGGTGTCGGTGCAGGGCATCGATGCTGCGCAGGTGCGCCTGGTGGCGGACATGGCGACGGGCGACCTGCTGATCCGCGCGGCCAGCGGCGAGGAGATGCGCATCGTCGGCCAGGTCAGCGGCGGCATGGGGATCGAGCAGATCGTGTTCGCCGACGGCACGACGTGGGGCCCGCAGGAGATCGCCAACGCGACGGCCGAGTTCCGCGGCACCGAGGGCAACGACGTGCTGATGGGCACGCAGCGCGGCGACTGGATGGACGGCGGTGCCGGTGACGACGAGCTGCACGGCATGGACGGTGCGGACACCTACGTGATGTCGAGCGGCGGCGGCAACGACCGGGTGGTCGACTACGGTGCGCCGTGGGACGTGGACACGGTGTCGGTGCAGGGCATCGATGCTGCGCAGGTGCGCCTGGTGGCGGACATGGCGACGGGCGACCTGCTGATCCGCGCGGCCAGCGGCGAGGAGATGCGCATCGTCGGCCAGGTCAGCGGCGGCATGGGCATCGAGCAGATCGTGTTCGCCGACGGCACGACGTGGGGCCCGCAGGAGATCGCCAACGCGACGGCCGAGTTCCGCGGCACCGAGGGCAACGACGTGCTGATGGGCACGCAGCGCGGCGACTGGATGGACGGCGGTGCCGGTGACGACGAGCTGCACGGCATGGACGGTGCGGACACCTACGTGATGTCGAGCGGCGGCGGCAACGACCGGGTGGTCGACTACGGTGCGCCGTGGGACGTGGACACGGTGTCGGTGCAGGGCATCGATGCCGCGCAGGTGCGCCTGGTGGCGGACATGGCGACGGGCGACCTGCTGATCCGCGCGGCCAGCGGCGAGGAGATGCGCATCGTCGGCCAGGTCAGCGGCGGCATGGGGATCGAGCAGATCGTGTTCGCCGACGGCACGACGTGGGGCCCGCAGGAGATCGCCAACGCGACGGCCGAGTTCCATGGCACCGAGGGCAACGACGTGCTGACGGGCACGCAGTACGGCGACTGGATCGACGGCGGCGCGGGCGACGACCAGCTGGCTGGTGACTGGGGCGATGACGTGCTGATCGGCGGGGCTGGTGCCGACGTTCTGCAGGGCGGGCAAGGTTCCGACATCTACGATGTGGACAATGCCGCCGACAAGGTTGTCGAGGTCGACGCGAACACGGTGACCGGCGGGGTCGATACCGTCCGCAGCCACCTGTCCTCCTATACTCTGGGGGCAAACATCGAGAACGGCGCGATACTTGCGTCGGGCAACGCCAACCTTACCGGCAATGCGCTGAACAACGTGGTCGAGGCGGGCGCCTTCAACAACGTGATCGACGGGGGCAAGGGCGTCGACACGGTGAGCTACGCAGAGGCCGGCGCCGGAGTGAGCGTGGGCCTGAACACGACCCGTGCCCAAGTTACGGGTGGAAGCGGCTCCGACACGCTGCTGCGGGTGGAGAATCTCGCAGGATCGGCATTCGGCGACAAGCTGACCGGCAACGGCGCATCCAACCTTCTCGAGGGGGCTGCGGGTAATGATTACCTGGCCGGTCTGGGGGGGAGCGACGTCCTGTCGGGCGGCGCGGGCGATGACGTGCTGGTCGGTGGCCTGGGGGCTGATCGGCTGACCGGCGGTGAGGGGCGCGACGTGTTCGACTTCAACACGCTGACCGAGACCGGGACGAGCAGCACGGCCTGGGACATGATCACCGATTTCGAATCCGGTTTCGACCGTCTGGACCTGTCCTCGCTGGATGCCAACCAGGCCACATCGGCCAACGACGGGTTCTCCGAGATGTTGGCAGCCGGTGCGTCGTTTACCCAGGCTGGGCAGCTCATGTATTCCAACGGGGTCCTGTACGGCAATACGGACGGCGATTTGGCGGCGGAGTTCGCCATTGGGCTGTCCGGGGCGCCGGAGCTGACGATGTCCGATATCGTGATTTAACCCCGCAAGCGGGCGTGGAGTACCGATCCACGCGGTGAGTCGGGCGGCGGCAATGGGGCGTGCGAATTTGCCTCTTGCCGCCGCCTGTTTTTTTACGACAAGAAAGCCTCGATGACCGCTCCACCGGGTGCGGAGCGAAGCGCCGGCTATGCTGTGCCGAGGGGCGGGGTTTGAAAAGGGCTTCAGGCATGAGACCCTCCACGCTTTAGTGGCTGGAATCGCTCAATTGGAAGAGAACTTCTTCATCGACCCCGAAGCCGTCGTGCCAGCGGAGGACGATGCCGAGAACGACGACGCGCTGCTCGACGTTGCCCGCGAGCTCCATCAGTGGCTACAGAGCTTCAACGCGCGCCTTGTACACAACGAGGGTGCGGTGGCGATCGAGGTCTCCGGCGAGGTCGAGGCCGGCGGGCGGCGTTACCCTTACCGGCTGGTGCCGGAGCGCTGTGTACTGGCGCGGGTGCAGAAGTGGCGCAAGCTGCCCGAGGAGAAACACCTCGCACTGGTGCGCGAGCGGCTGCACATGTCGTCGGTGGCCGAGTTCGAGGCCGATGTGCGTGCCTTCGTCGCCGGTGTGCTGCAGCGGGCTCAGGCCGAAGGGCTGGATGCCTCGCGTTTCCTGCGTGCGCTGGAAACCGGCAAGGAGCTGGCGAGCCGGCGTTTTCGCATCGTCGAGGACCGGCTCGCGGAGGCGGCCGTGCGCCGCCGCGCGGAGACGCTGGCCGAGGCCGCGCGCGATACGGTCAAGCTGACGCGCTATCCGGAGTCCTTCGAGACGGCGTTCATGATGCGGCGCCGTTTCGTCGCGATTCTCGGGCCGACCAACTCGGGCAAGACGCACCAGGCGATGGAGGCGCTGGCGAAGGCCGCGACCGGCGTGTATCTCGCGCCACTGCGCCTGCTCGCGCTGGAAAACTACGAGCGCCTGGCCGATCGTGGCGTCGCGGTGAGCCTTGTCACCGGCGAGGAGCGGCGCATCACGCCCGGCGCGACGCATGTCGCGAGCACCATCGAGATGCTCGACACCTCGCGTCCGGTGGAAGTCGCAGTGATCGACGAGATCCAGATGCTGGAGGATCTCGAGCGCGGCTCGGCGTGGACCGCCGCGGTGTGCGGGGCCGCCGCGAAGACGGTATTCCTGCTTGGCGCGCTGTCGGCGCGTCCGGCGGTGGAGGCGCTCGCCGAGCGCCTCGGCTGCGAGCTGGAGGTGCGAACGCTCGAACGCAAGTCGCCGCTGGAGATGGCGCCGCGTGCGGTCGGCAACATCGGGCAGTTGCGCCGCGGCGACGCGGTGATCGCGTTCTCGCGCCGCGACGTGCTGAACTGGGCGACCAACATTGCCGAGGCCGGGTTCCGCGTCGCGACGATCTACGGCAACCTCTCGCCCGAGGTGCGGCGTGCGCAGGCGCAGCGCTTCCGTGACGGCGAGGCCGACATCGTCGTCGCGACTGACGCGATCGGGATGGGACTCAACCTGCCCGTGGCGCGGGTCGTGTTCTCCACCGCGAAGAAGTTCGACGGCATCTCGGAGGACATCCTGCCGCCCTGGCTCACGCACCAGATCGCCGGACGGGCAGGGCGCTTCGGCCTGCACGAGGCGGGCCTCGTCGCGGGTTTCGACGATCACACGCACCGCATCGTCGGGCGACTGATGAACACGGGAGCCGATCCGTTGTCGAGCCGGGGCTTCTATGTGACGCCCTCGCTGCACCACCTCAAGAGCATCTCGACGGCGACCGGCGAGCGCGCGCTCGCGCGCCTGCTGGAGCTCTTCTCGCGCAACATCGACCTCACCGACGATTTCTTCCTGCCGGGGGACCTGACCGAGCAGATCGAGCGCGCGCGCTGGCTCGATTCCTTGCCCTTGTCGCTGGAGCATCGCTTCACGCTGTCACTGGTGCCTATATCGACCCGCGTGGAATCGCTGAACCAGGCGTGGCAGGAATGGGCGCGTGCGCTTTCGAAGGAGCGGACCTCGCACCTGTCGATCGAGCCGGTGGGGGCAGGGCGCTACGCGCTGCAGGCAGCCGAGGATGCGTGCAAGAAATACTCCGCCTACGCGTGGCTCGGCTATCGCCTGCCCGATCATTACCCCGACGCGGAAGTGGCTGTCGCGCTGGCGCGCAGCATGTCCGAGACGGTCGACGACATGCTTGCGCGCCAGCATGGACGACGGCGGGATTCGCGAAGCCGGGGCGGTGGCCGCGGCAAGCCTCGCAGGGAGGGCACTGCGCAGCGCAAATCGGGCGGCCGTCCGCCGCGACGCTGATCCGGCCGGGCAGGGCGTACGGGGCTGGCTGTGGCTTCAGGCCGCTTTTGCGTCGGCGGCACGTTCCTCGAGCAGCTTCACCAGGCTGTAGAGCACGCGATTGACCGGTGTCGCGATGCCCAATTCCTTGCCGCGGCGCAGCACGAAGCCGTTCAGGTGGTCGATCTCGCTGCGCTTGCCGCGCGCGAGATCCTGGGCTGTCGAGGAGTACTGCATCGGCATCGTCTGCGCAATCCGCTGCACTGCTGCCCAGCAGTCGCCCGGCACGGTGATGCCTTCTGCCCAAGCCAGGTCCAGGCATTCCTGCACCGCGTCGCGCATGACGTCCTCGACGGCATCCCCTGCGACCAGGCGGCCATAGGGCAACTGCGTGATCGCCGACAGTGCATTGTAGGCGCAGTTGAGGATCAATTTGGCCCACAACGCGCCGACGACGTTTTCCGAGACTTCGACGGGCACGCCTGCAGCGCCGAATAGTTCCACCAGGCGGCCGGATGCGTCGGACGGGCCGATCACGAGCTCGCCACGGCCGTGATGTTTTACATGGCCCGGGCCCGCCATCTCGGTCGCAACATAGACGACCGCGGCGCCGACCTCGCGTCCGAGCAGGGCCTGCAGCCGCTCGGCGTTGTCCACGCCGTTTTGCAGGCTGAGAACGATCGCCTCGGGGGCGAGGTGCGGCGCCATCTCGGCTGCTGCGGTCGCGGTGTCGGTGGATTTCACGCAGCACAGAACGAGCTGTGCCCCGCGCACGCCGTCCGCGCCGGTGCTCGCCCTGACCGGCACGCGTGCCTGGAAGTCGCGCGTGTCGAGCAGGAGGCCGTCGCGCGCCACGGCTTCCACGAGCGCAGGGCGGCCAACCAGTACGACCTCATGACCCGCGCGCGCCAGCAATCCGCCGTAGTAGCAGCCGACCGCGCCAGCACCCATCACTGCAATCCTCATGAGCATCCCTCCGTTGTGTCGGTGGCGCTCGCGGAACGTGAACCGGTGAATCCGCGTCCGCGGCAAGGTCGACATGTTAGCCCCATGCTGCGCGGTGATCACGAATCGGCTGTTCGCCGGGGATGCTTGCGAGGGGGCGCGATGAGCGGATGTATCGATGTGCAGGGCGTTTTCGGAGTGCGCCGCCTCGCTCCGGTGCGGTTAAGGCACCGCTTGCCGCTGGCCGGAAGGGCGGTCGCGAAAAAGCGGGGAAGCGCGCGGCGCAATCTGATAGTGTTCCGTTCCGCACTGCGAGCCCCGGCAGGAGTCCGCGTTCCGTGCATGCTGCCGCGTCCGCAACGCATCGGATGACGCGGCCCGATTTCCAATCGCACTCATCGATGAATACGCAGCGCATCTCCCGAGTCATCCCCGTCGTTTCCGTCCTTGCCGCCGTTCTCGGCGGATGCGCCGCCGTCTCCGAGCCGCCGGCGGTGCAAGCACCTGCACCGGTCGAGATGCGACTGCCCGACACTCTTCCATCGACCCCCATGCCCCCGGCGCAGGGCCCGGTGCCGGCAGTCCCGGGGGAGGGTAGATTCGTGCCGGGCTTCCCGCCGCGCGTGCAGGAGCAGGACGCACGCAGGTTCGTCTATGCCTTGCTTCCGCCCGGTGTCACGCGTGAGCGGGAGGAATGGGCCGCGGACATCGTCTCGGCGTTCATGGGGTTGCGTCTGGTTCCGAGCGCGGAAAACTTCTGCGCGTCGATCGCGGTCATCGAGCAGGAGTCGAGCTTCCAGGCGGATCCGGTGGTCCCCGGCTTGTCGAAGATCGTATGGCGCGAGATCGAAACTCGCCGCAAACGCTACCTGATCCCGAAGATGGCGCTGGACGCCGCGCTGTCCCAGCCGTCCCGTAATGGCAAGACCTATCGCCAGCGCATCAATGCGCTGAAGACCGAGCGCCAGATGAGCATCCTCTACGGTGACATCATCGACGAGCTGCCCGGCGGCAAGCTGTTGCTGAGTGGATACAACCCGGTGCGCACCGGCGGACCGATGCAGGTCAGCGTCGCCTTCGCGGAGGCGCATGCACGGGAGAAACCCTACGCCGGGGCGACAAACGGCAAGGTGCGAGAGGCGGTGTTCACGCGCCGCGGCGGCGTGTACTTCGGTATCGCGCACCTCCTAGATTACCCGGTTTCGTACAGCAGCCGCCTTTACCGTTTCGCCGACTTCAATGCCGGCCATTACGCGAGCCGCAACGCGGCCTTCCAGCTCGCCCTGGGCAAACTCGCCGGTCAGAAGCTGGTGCCGGACGGCGATCTGCTGCGCTACGAGGACGGCCGCCCGAGCGCCGTGGCGAGCGCGACGCAGAAGGCCGCATCGAGGATTTCGCGGCGCTTGCGCCTGAACGAGGTGGAGATCGAGACTGCTCTGCGTCAGGAGAAGGAGGAGTCCTTCGGCCGGACGAAGCTCTATCAGCGGGTCTATGCGCTCGCGGACGAAATGGCGGGGAGGGCGGTGCCGCGCGAGGCCTTGCCGCAGATCCGCCTGAAGAGCCCGAAGATCACCAGCAAGATCACGACGGGCTGGTTTGCCGACCGGGTGAATACGCGCTATCGCTCGTGCATGAACCGCGCTGCCGCGGTGCCCGATCTGCAGCCGGCGTGGTCGAACGGCACCAGGCTGTAGGCGGCTGGCCCGCGCCGGTCGGGCGCGGGGCCGGCGCTGGTGCCTAGCGGTCCGCGAAACGCGGGGCGCGCTTCTCGACGAAGGCCGCCATGCCTTCCTTCTGATCCGCGAGCCCGAAGGTCGCGTGCAGCGTGCGTCGCTCGAACAGCAGGCCTTCGTTGAGCGGCCCTTCGAAGGCACGGTTGACCGTTTCCTTCATCATCATGAGCACCGGGAGCGAGAACTCCGCGATCTTCGCGGCGGCCGCGAGCGCTTCGTCGAGCACGCTCTCGGGCGGGAAGAGGCGCGCAACGAGCCCGCTGCGCTCGGCTTCCTGCGCGTCCATCAGGCGACCGGTCAGGCACAGGTCCATCGCCTTCGTCTTGCCCACCGCGCGTGGCAGACGCTGCGTGCCGCCGGCGCCGGGGATGGTGCCGATGCGGATTTCCGGCTGGCCGAAGCGCGCATTCTCTGCCGCGAAGACGATGTCGCACATCATCGCCAGCTCGCATCCGCCGCCCAGGGCGACGCCCGACACGGCGGCGATCGTGGGCTTGCGGAAGGTCTTGAGGCGTTCCCAGTTGCGCGTGATGAAGTCGCCCTTGTACGCGTCCATGTAGTCCATCGCGCGCATCGCGGCGATGTCCGCCCCCGCTGCGAAGGCCTTCTCGGAACCCGTCAGTACGACGCAGGCGATACCTGGGTCGGCCTCGAAGCGGTCGAGCGCCGCGCCGATTCCGCTCATCACGTCGTCGTTGAGCGCGTTGAAGACTTCCGGCCGATTGATGCGGATGAGGCCGACCTTGCCGCGCGTTTCGGTGAGGACCACCGAGTCCATCTTGTCGTCTGCCGTCGCCATCACTGCTCCACGGTGAAGGATCTGGCGGCTTCGCGCAGTTTGAACTTTTGCAGCTTGCCGGCCGGCGTGCGCGGCAGGTCCTCGACGATCTCGATGCGCTCGGGGTAGTACTGTTTCGCAACCTGCTGCTTGTCGAGATATGCGGTCATGTCCTCGAAGCTGAACGTGCAGCCGGGCTTCAGAGATACGAAGGCGCAGACGCGCTCGCCCAGGCGCCGGTCCGGGTAGCCGACGACCGCGACGGTGGTGATCGACGGATGCCGGTAGAGCAGGTTCTCGATCTCGACGACGGGGATGTTCTCGCCGCCGCGAATCACGATGTCCTTGCTGCGGCCGTTGATGCGGATGTAGCCCTCGCCGTCCTGATAGGCCATGTCACCCGTGTCGAACCAGCCGTCGGTGGTGACGCCATTGAGCCGTGGACGCTTGAGATAGCCTGCGAAGAGCGACGAGCCGCGGATCAGCAGCTCGCCCGTCTCGCCCGCCGACAGTTCGGCGCCGTCCGGACCCACGATGCGGACCTCGATGCCGGGGAGCGAGCGCCCGTCGGAGACCCCCGATTTTTCGAGCGCGCGCGCCGGTTCTGTCACCGTCACGGCGCCGCACTCGGTCATGCCCCAGGCGGAGCAGACGGTCAGACCCATGATGTCCCACGCCCGCTGGATCACGACCGGGGGAATCGGCGCGCCAGCGCAGTTGAACTTCGCGAATTGCGGCGAAACCGGCGAACCCGCCTCGACCGCCGCGCACAGGTCGGATACGAAGGCAGCGGAGGCCATGCTGAAGGTCACGCCTTCGTCGCGGACGATCTGCAGCGCGCGCGGCGCGTCCCAGATTTCCTGCAGGACCGTCGTGGCGTTAAGCAGCACCGGCAACATTGCGAGATAGCCATAGCCGGTGAGGTGCGCCATTGGCGAGGCCCCGAGGATGATGTCCGCCGGGCTCAGCTCCATCGTCGAGATGTAGGCGTGCAGGTTCGAGAAAAGCGTGTTCGAAGTGTGCATCACGCCTTTCGGCTCGCCGGTGGTGCCGGAGGTGTACATGAGTAGCGACACGTCGTCGGGTGCGAGGCCGGGGCCGGACAGAAGCGGTGGCGTGTCCTCACGCAGAAGCAGGCGGTCGAACCTGTCATCGCCGTCGCCATCGACGACCACGACCTGCTTCAGATGCGGCAGGCTCGGCTGCAGCTCGCGCGCCATCGCGGCGTGGTCGAACTTGCGGAACACGGTGGGGACCACGAAGACCTTCGATTCGGCGAAGTTCAGCATGTAGCTGAGCTCGTGCTGCCGGAAGATCGGCATCACCGGGTTCGCTGCCGCGCCGATGCGCGCGCAGGCGAGCGCCAGCGCGACGAACTCCCAGCGGTTGGGCAGCTGGAAAGTGACAACGTCACTGCGACCGACGCCGAGCGCGACGAGACCGCGGGCGATGAGGTCGACGCGGCGGTCCAGCTCGCGATAGCTCAGGCGGACGGGCTCCGGCTGGCCGTCGCGATAGCCGACGACGGCCAGCTTCTCGGGGCAGTTTTCGAGCGCACGCCGGAAGTGCACGTCGATCGTTTCGTCGCGCCAAAGGCCGGCAGCCTTCATCGAGGCCATGCGGTCGGCCAGCAGGACCGGGTCGAAATTCATGTCTTCTCTCCTCACACCGCGGGATCCCCGCGCAAGCTTACGTCATGTAGTGCGAGACCCGGACCCCATTGACCGGACCATTTCCCGCGGGGGAGTGGATGCGGCGCTGAAAAGCGCCTGCATCTCCCCGCGGCCCCTGATCCAGGGACGCGTCTCTCTCCTTGATCTCGGCCCCGGCGTTTACCGGCGGCGACGCAAAGCTATTCTCTCGAGGTCGATAAGTCAATAGATTGCTACGCCGTTGCGACGCGAGATCTGCAGCTGCAGATTCCGGCAATCGGGCCAAAACCGATAAAGTCCCGTCCCGTAGGCTTTAAACGACTTCTTTGCGATCTTTATGGCTAGCCGTGCAAATGATTCGATACGTCAAGCTATTGACACAAAAGTTTCCGGATCCCTAGAATGCGCAAAACCTACCAAGGAGGAGCAGCGATGGATTTCAGTCTCAGCCCCGAGCAGCAGGCGCTCGTCGTTACAGCAAGCCGTTATGCCCGCGAGCGTCTCGCTCCTGGCTACAAGGCGCGTGAAAAGGCCGAGCGCATCGAGCGCGAGGTGATCCGCGAGATGGGCGAACTCGGTTTTCTCGGGCCTGAGCTGTCGGAGGCGCACGGCGGACTGGGCGTCGATTGCGTGACCAGCGGCCTGCTGCTGGAGCAAATCTCGTACGGCGACTTCAATGTCTCGTACGTGAACCTCCTCACCTCGCTGTGCGGCCAGATCGTCGCCAGCTACGCACGGCCGGACATCGCGAAGGAATGGCTGGGCCAGGTCATCGCCGGCAAGAGGGCGATCGCCATCGCGCTGACCGAACCGAGCGCGGGCTCGGACGCGGCGCGCCTCAAACTGAAGGCGACGCGCGACGGCGATGTGTGGGTGCTCAACGGCGAGAAGACCTCGATCTCGATGGCGACGCAGGCGGACGTGGCGGTGGTCTTCGCCCGCACCGGAACCGAGGCCGACCGCGCCCGCGGCATCAGCGCCTTCCTCGTGCCGATGGATCTGCCGGGCATCACCCGCACGGCCTTCGACGACATCGGCACGCGCCCAGTGGGCCGCGGCTCGATCTTTTTCGACGACGTGCGCGTGCCCGCCGAAATGATGCTCGGCGACGAGGGCAAGGGCTTCGTGCAGGTGATGCAGGGCTTCGACTACAGCCGCGCGCTGATCGGCATCCAGTGCATGGGCGTGGTGCGCGCCTCGCTCGACGAGACCTGGCGCTACGTTCAGGAACGCGAAGCCTTCGGCAAGAAGATCGGCGACTTCCAGGGCGTGTCCTTCCCGCTCGCGGAGGCCGAGACGATGTACGAAGCCTGCCGCGCGCTATGCCTGAAGACGTTGTGGCTAAAGGACCAGGGGCTGGAACACACGGCCGAGGCGGCGATGTGCAAGTGGTGGGCGCCCAAGGTGGCGTGCGAAATCATCCACCAGTGCCTGCTCACGCACGGCCACGGCGGCTACGCGAGCGACTACGACTTCGGTCAGCGCTATCGCGACGTCATGGGCCTGCAGATCGGCGACGGCACCGCGAACATCATGAAGATGATCATCGGCCGCGAGAAGATCGCGGCCCACCAGGTTTAAAGCTTCGCCATGTTCCGCTGCAGGAGGCTCACGTAATGGATGAACTGCAGGCGGTCGTCGAACGAGAAGCCTTTCAGTGCCTGGTCGTAGAAGTCGTGGATGGGATCGGCGAGCTTGACCCACAGCTCCTCGCCCTTGGGACTGAGCCTGACCTTTACGGAACGGCGGTCTTCCTCGCTGGTGGCGCGTTCGATCAGGCCGTCGCGTTCGAGGCGGGTGAGGATACCCGACAGGTTCTGGCGGCTGACGAGCAGGAAGCGCGACAGCTCGCCGACGCCCATGCCTTCCTTGGCCTTCGGGCGGGAGAGGGCGCCGAGTACGGACCACTGCTGGGTCGTCACGCCGAACTCGTCGAGCGCCTGCGTGCCCTTGGTGTGCAGCGTGTTCGCGGCCTGGAAGAAACGGAAGAACAGCCGGTTGCTGATCTCCATCGTGGCGAGGTCCTTGGCAGCGGAAAGGTCTTTCATCGGGGCGTCATGTCGTTTGCGAACGGCGCCCATTGAAGCGCAAAGCAGGGCCCGGACGCAACGGGCCGAATTGATGGTTACCCAACAGGAGGAAGCAAAATGAGAGGTCTGGAAGGCAAGGTCGTGATCGTGACGGGTGGTGCCGGTGGCATCGGTTCCGCAATCTGCCGCCGCTTCGGCGAGGAGCGCGCCAGCGTCGCGGTATTCGACATCAACCGTGAAGCGGCCGAAGCCATCGCGGCGGAAATCCGGTCTGCCGGTGGCAAGGCACGCGCCTATCCGGTCGACCTGACGAGCCAGGATTCCGCGATCACTGCGGTGACCGCCGCGGAAAGCGAGCTCGGCCCGATCGACGTGCTGGTGAACAACGCCGGCTGGGACAAGGCCGGCAACTTCCTCGATACCGAAAAGCCGCTGTGGGACAAGATCGTCGCGATCAACCTCTACGGCGCGCTGTACATGCACCATGCTGTCGTCAAGGGCATGCGCGATCGTGGCCGCGGCCGGGTGATCAACGTCGCGTCCGACGCCGGCCGCGTCGGGTCGTCCGGCGAGGCGGTGTACTCCTTCTGCAAGGGCGGCCTGATCTCGTTCTCGAAGACGATGGCCCGCGAACTCGCCCGCCAGCAGATCAACATCAACGTCGTGTGCCCCGGCCCGACCGATACCCCGCTGCTCGACGACATCTGCGGTGAAGGCGAGCGCGGCGAGAAGCTGCGCACCGCCTTCACCCGCGCGGTGCCCTTCGGCCGCCTCGGCCAGCCGGGCGACCTGCCGGGCGCGGTGGCCTTCCTCGCGAGTGATGACGCCGCGTTCATCACTGGTCAGGTGATGAGTGTGTCGGGTGGTCTGACGATGGCGGGTTAAGCCCCGAAGAACACACTGCGGTCAATTACGTGAAATCAGGCTGAGCGCGGCACGGAATTCCTCCCCCTTCAAGGGGGAGGTTAGGAGGGGGATGGGTTTCGGCGACGTGCGCTTAACCCATCCCCACCCCAGCCCTCCCCTTGAAGGGGAGGGAGCCACAGTGCCTTGCCAGCCCCCCCACATCTCAAGGAGCACACCATGGAATACCAGGACATTCTCTACACCAAGCAGGACGGCATCGCGACGATCATGATCAACCGCCCCGCGCAGTACAACGCGTTCCGCGCGCAGACCTGCGAGGAAATGATCCACGCGCTGAAGGACGCCGACTTCGACCGCAGCATCGGCGTGGTCGTGTTGACCGGCGCTGGCGACAAGGCCTTCTGCACCGGCGGCGACCAGGGCACGCAGGACGGTGGCTACGGCGGCCGCGGCACGATCGGCCTGCCGATCGAGGAAGTGCAGAGCGCGATCCGCGACATCGCCAAGCCCGTGATCGCCCGCGTAAATGGCTACGCGATCGGCGGCGGCAACGTGCTCGTCACCATTTGCGACCTCGCGATCGCCTCCGACAAGGCCCAGCTCGGCCAGGCGGGCCCGCGTGTCGGCTCGGTCGACCCCGGTTTCGGCACTGCGCTGCTGGCACGCGTCGTCGGCGAGAAGAAGGCACGCGAGATCTGGTACCTGTGCCGCCGCTACACCGCACAGGAAGCGCTGGCGATGGGCCTCGTCAACGCCGTCGTGCCGCACGACCAGCTCGACGCCGAAGTGAAGAAGTGGTGCGACGAGATCGTGGAGAAGAGCCCGACCGCGATCGCGCTGGCGAAGAAGTCGTTCAACGTCGATACCGAGATGATCCGCGGCATGGGCGGCCTGGCGATGCACGCGCTCAAGCTCTACTACGAGACGGCCGAGTCGGCCGAAGGCGGCAATGCCTTCCGCGAGAAGCGCAAGCCCGAATTCCGCAAGCACCAGAAGTAAGCAGCCAGCGGATGCGTAGGGCGGGAGGAGCCGAAGGCGGATCCCGCCATGGGCGCGCAGGGCGGCATCCCGACGGTTGTCTGGCGGAATGCGCTGCGCTACTCCCGCCCTACGTCCGACCAATCGCCGAATTGGCCAACAAGCACAACGCAACACCGGAGAGGGAAACGACATGATCCGCGACCAGGAGACACTCAACATTCTTCTCGACACGATCTCGCGCTTCGTGCGCGAGCGCCTCGTGCCGCAGGAGGCGCACGTCGCCGAGACGGACCAGATCCCGGCGGAGCTCGTCGCCGAAATGAAGGAGCTGGGACTCTTCGGCCTGTCGATTCCCGAGGAGTTCGGCGGCATGGGGCTGACGATGGAAGAGGAGGTGCTCGCGACCTTCGAGATCGGCCAGACCTCGCCGTGCTTCCGCTCACTCTTCGCCACCAACAACGGCATCGGCGCCCAAGGCATCGTCATCGACGGTACGCCCGAGCAGAAGCGCGACTGGCTGCCGCGCCTCGCGTCCGGCGAGATCATCGGCTCCTTCGCGCTGACCGAACCCGACGCCGGTTCCGACGCCGGCAGCCTGCGCACGAGCGCACGCCGCGACGGCGATTACTACGTGTTGAACGGCACCAAGCGCTACATCACCAACGCGCCCGAAGCCGGCATCTTCACGGTGATGGCGCGCACCAACCCCGAGAAGAAGGGGCCGCATGGAATTTCCGCGTTCATCGTCGAGAAGGGTGCGCCGGGCCTGTCGCTCGGACCGATCGACAAGAAGATGGGTCAGAAGGGAGCACACACCTGCGATGTGATCTTCGAGGACTGCCGCATCCCCGCCGCCAACGTGATCGGCGGCAAGGAAGAGGTCGGCTTCAAGACCGCGATGAAGGTGCTCGACAAGGGGCGCATCAACATCGCCGCGATCTGCGTCGGCGTCTCCGAGCGCATGTTGGCCGATGCACTGCGCTACGCAATGGAGCGCAAGCAGTTCGGCAAGCCGATTGCCGAGTTCCAGCTGATCCAGGCGATGCTGGCTGACAGCAAGGCCGAGGTCTATGCCGCGCGCAGCATGGTCATCGACGCCGCCCGCAAGCGCGACCAGGGGCTGGATGTCGGCACCGAAGCCGCATGCGCCAAGCTCTTCGCTTCTGAGATGTGCTGCCGCGTCGCGGACCGCGCGGTGCAGATCTTCGGCGGCGCCGGGTATCTGTCGGAATACGGCATCGAGCGCTTCTACCGCGACGTGCGCCTGTTCCGCATCTTCGAGGGCACGAGCCAGATCCAGCAGCTCGTGATCGCCCGCAACATGATCAAGGCAGCAGGCGAATGAACGCGCGCGTGCGGGAAGATCCGGTGGTGTCCTTCGGGGGCGACGAGGCGGCGCTGGACTGGCTGATCTCGCGCCGCCGCTCGGTCCGCGCCTTCCTGCCCGTGTCCGTCGATACGGGCACGATCGAGGACCTGCTGCGGGTCGCCGCGCGCGCGCCTTCGGGCAACAACATCCAGCCCTGGCGCGTGCACGTCGTGACCGGCGAGAACCTCGAGAGGCTCGTTGACGGTGTGTGCGCGGCCTTCGACCAGGGCGAGGCCGGTCACGTCGCCGAGTACGGGTATTACCCCGCCGAGTTCTTCGAACCTTATCTCGGGCGGCGCCGCCGCAGCGGCTGGGGCCTGTACGCCCGCCTCGACATCGAGAAGGGTGACCGGGAACGGATGCAGGTTCAGACGCGGCGCAACTTCCGCTTCTTCGACGCCCCGGTCGGACTCGTCTTCACGATCGACCGTCGCCTCGGGCAAGGGAGCTGGATCGACTACGGCATGTTCCTGCAGAACGTGATGCTGGCAGCCGAGGCGCGCGGGCTTTCGACCTGCGCACAGGCCGCGTGGATCCCGTATCACAAGATCATCGCCGAGGTGCTTGGCTTCGGCGAACACGAGCAACTTCTATGCGGCATGGCGCTCGGCTATGCCGACCTCGATGCGCCCGAGAACGCGCTCGTGACCGAGCGCGCGCCGCTGTCGGAATTCGTGGTCTTGCACGGCGAGGCCGCCGTTGCCGAACTTTAAGGTTTTTCAGCGGGCCGCCTTTGCTGAGCGTCCCGCCTCCGGTGCAGTTCGTCCTGCTCCCTTCTCCCAAACTCGCCGGAGTTCAGGCCGGCTCGACGTCATCGCGTCGAGCCGGATTTTTTCCTCACCCTCTTTGCTTCTGCTCGCTGAGCGGCACGATCTCGGGCATCACGATGCGCTTGCGTCCCGGTTCCACCGCCGTCAGCGCGTCGGTCTCCTCCATCGTCGCGAGGCAGCGCACCGTGAGGTTCTGGTAGATCCCCGTCCCGCGCACCTTCCACGCCATCTCCTGTTCGCTCAGCGCGCGCACGACCTTGGCCGGCACGCCGGCTACCAGCGAATTGGCCGGCACTTCCATGCCCGCCTTCACGAAGCTGCACGCGGCGACGAAGCTGTTCTCGCCGATCACCGCGTTGTCCATCACCACGGCGTTCATGCCGACCAACGCATTGCGCTTGATCGTGCAGCAATGCAGCACGGCGCCGTGGCCGATGTGCCCGTTCTCTTCGACCACCGTGTCGTGCTCGGGAAAGCTGTGGATCACGCAGGTGTCCTGCACGTTGACGCCCGCCTGCAGGATCAGGCGCCCGAAGTCGCCGCGCAGGCTCGCACAGGGGCCGACATAGCAACCGGGGCCGACGATCACGTCGCCGATCAGCACGGCGGTCGGATGCACGTAGGCCGTCGGGTCGACCACCGGCACGACGCCGTCGATTGCAAATACGCGGGGAGTGTTCATCGAAGCTCCTTGTTCGCCCGGCGTGGGCTCGTGGGGTGGGGTGGATCCGGTGTTCTTGTTTCGGCGTCATGCGTTGCATCACGCCTTGAAGGCATTATATTGCCCGGGAAGTTCGATTCTAGGGGTTTATCCCTTCGCGGAAAAGCAGTATCGTGCATTTCCCAACACATTCAGAAGAACGGTTCGCAGTGCGGACCCAAGGAGAGAGCGAGATGGAAGCAGTAGTGGTCGAACGACCGAGTCCCCAGGTTGCGGTCGTGCGCATGAACCGGCCGGAGGCGCGCAACGCCTTGAACCAGCAGGTGCGCAAGGAACTGGCCGAACACTTCACCGCGCTCGGGCGCGACCCCGAGGTGCGCGCCATCGTGCTGACCGGCGGTGACAAGTACTTTGCCGCCGGCGCCGACCTGCGCGAAATGGTCGAGGCCGGTGCGATCGAGATCATGCTGCGCAACACCCATCTCCTGTGGGGCGCGATCGCGAGCTGCCCGAAGCCGGTGATCGCCGCGGTGAATGGTTTCGCGTGGGGCGGCGGCTGCGAGCTCGCGATGCACGCCGACATCGTCGTTGCGGGCGAGGGCGCGTCCTTCTGCCAGCCCGAGGTCAAGGTCGGGATCATGCCCGGCGCCGGCGGCACCCAGCGCCTGGCGCGCGCGGTAGGCAAATTCAAGGCGATGAAGATGGTGCTGAGCGGGCAACCGGTGAGCGGGCGCGAGGCGGGCGAGATGGGCCTCGCCAGCGAGGTCGTGCCGGATGCCGACGTGCAGTCGCGCGCGATGGAGCTCGCAACGCAGATCGCCGCGCTCCCGCCGCTTGCGATCACTCAGATCAAGGAAGTGCTGCTCGCGGGGCAGGATGCCTCGCTCGATGCTGCGCTGATGCTCGAGCGCAAGGCCTTCCAGTTGCTGTTCGCAAGCCGTGACCAGAAGGAAGGCATGCAGGCCTTCTTCGACAAGCGTCCGGCTGGTTTCGAGGGGGTTTGAGCGATGTTCGATGCAATGCGGAATGACCTGACGCTGGGTGTCGTCGGCACCGGCCTGATGGGGCGCGGGATCGCGCAGATTGCCGTGCAGGCGGGTGTGGCGGTGCGGCTTTTCGACACGCGCGCCGGTGCGGCAGCCGAAGCCTGCGACGCGGTGGGCGGCATGCTCGCGAAGCTCGCCGAGAAGGGCAAGATCGACGCGGCGGACGCACGTGCCGCGACCGAACGCATGACCGTGGCCGCGAGCCTCGCTGAACTCGCCGGTTGCGATGTCGTGGTCGAGGCGATCGTCGAGAACCTCGACGCGAAGCGCGGCCTGTTCCGCGACCTGGAAGAGGTCGTGTCGGACGACTGTGTGCTGGCGACCAACACCTCCTCGCTGTCGGTGACCTCGATTGCGGCAGCCTGCCGCCGTCCGGAACGGGTCGCGGGTCTGCACTTCTTCAGCCCCGTACCGCTGATGAAGGTCGTCGAGATCATCGACGGCGTGCGCGGCGATCGCGCGGTGGGCGATGCGCTGATGGCGCTGGCGCGCCGCATGGGCCACACGCCGGTGCGCGCCTCCGACACGCCGGGCTTCATCGTCAACCACGCCGGGCGCGGCTATCTCACCGAGTCGCTGCGCGTGCTCGGCGAAGGCATCACGGACTTCGCGACGCTGGACCGCATCCTCAAGGAGTCCGTCGGCTTCCGCATGGGGCCGTGCGAGCTGCTCGACCTCACAGGGCTGGATGTCTCGCATCCGGTGATGGAGTCGATCTACGATCAGTACTACCAGGAGCCGCGCTTCCGCCCTTCGCCGATCACGCGGCAGCGACTCGCAGGTGGACTGCTGGGGCGCAAGAGCGGGCAGGGCTTCTACGTGTACAAGGATGGCAGCGCCGAGCCGGTGGCGATGCCGTCGGTGCGGGCCGTCGCACCGCAGCCGCTGTGGGTGAGCCGGCGTGATGCGGCACTCCACGCACGCGTCGTGGCGGCGCTGGACGCGCAGGGCGTCGCGCTAGACCGCGGCGATCGTCCGGCCGATGGCTCGGTGTGCATCGTGCTGCCGGTCGGCACCGACGCGACCACCTGCGCGCTCGCCGAGGGGCTGGACGCGAAGCGTACGCTGGCGCTCGACCCGCTGTTCGTCGAGAAGCATCTGACGCTGATGACAACACCGGTGACGGCAGCGGAAGCGCGCGATGCCGCGTGGGCCGCGCTCGCCGCCGGGGGCAGGACGGTGTCCGTCGTACGCGACAGCGCCGGTCTCGTCGCGCAGCGTGTCGTTGCCACCATCGTCAATATCGGCTGCGACATCGCGCAGCAGCGCGTCGCATCGCCCGAGGACATCGACTCGGCCGTGCGTCTGGGCCTCGGCTACCCGAAGGGTCCGCTCGCGCTGGGCGATTCACTCGGCGCTGCGGCCATCCTCGCGATTCTCGACGGCATGCACGAGTTCTACCGCGACCCGCGCTATCGCCCCAGCCCCTGGCTCACCCGCCGCGCGCGCCTCGGCGTGTCGCTGACGACGCCTGACAACTGACAGGCACAACCTTCACCAAAGGAGATTCCATGCTCGACGCCTACCTCTACGCCGGTCTGCGTTCCCCGATCGGCCGCCACGCCGGGTCGCTCGCGCCGGTCCGCCCGGACGACCTCGTCGCGACGGTGATCCGCGAAGTCGTTGAACGTTCGCCCTTCGCGGCGGCGGATATCGAGGACGTGGTCCTCGGCTGCGCCGCGCAGGCCGGCGAGGATTCGCGCAACGTCGCCCGCCACGCAGCGCTGCTCGCGGGCCTGCCGACCCACATCGCCGGCCAGACCGTGAACCGCCTGTGCGGCAGCGGCCTCGCCGCGGTGCTGGACACGGCGCGCGCGATCACCGCCGGGGAGGGCGACTTGTACGTTGCCGGTGGCGTCGAGAGCATGAGCCGCGCGCCCTTCGTCGTAGCGAAGGCCGAATCGGCGTACAGCCGCGACTTCAAGGTGTTCGACACGACCATCGGCGCACGCTTCCCCAACCCGAAGATCGTCGAGCAGTTCGGCAACGACAGCATGCCGGAGACGGGCGACAACGTCGCCGCCGAGTTTGGCATCTCGCGCGAGGACTCCGACCGTTTCGCCGCCGCGTCGCAGGCGAAGTACGCCGCCGCGAAGGAAGCCGGTTTCTACGCCGGCGAGATCCTGCCGATCTCGGTGCCGACTGGCCGCAAGACTCCGCCGCTGGTGGTCGCCGAGGACGAGCATCCGCGCCCCGAGTCGACCTACGAATCGCTGGCGAAACTGAAGTCGCTGTTCCCGAACGGCGTCGTGACGGCCGGCAACGCCTCCGGCATCAACGACGGTGCGGCGGCGCTGCTGATCGGCAGCAAGGCTGCGGGCGAGAAGGCCGGTGCGAAGCCGATGGCGCGCATCCTCGCCGGTGCGGTTGCGGGCGTCGAGCCGCGCATCATGGGTGTCGGTCCCGCCTACGCGATCCCGAAGGCGATCGCACGCGCCGGACTCACGCTCGCCGACATGGACGTCATCGAGATCAACGAGGCCTTCGCGCCGCAGGTGCTGAGCTGCTTGAAGCTGATGGGTGTCGCGTTCGACGATCCGCGCGTGAATCCCAATGGCGGCGCGATCGCGATCGGCCACCCGCTCGGTGCGTCGGGTGCCCGCATTGCGCTCTCGGCTGCGCGCGAGCTGGAGCGGCGCAAGGGCCGCTATGCGGTGGTCAGCCTGTGCATTGGCGTCGGCCACGGCATCGCGCTGGTGATCGAGCGCGTCGCTGGCGAGTGAGCGTGGCACCGATCGCCTCCCGCTCGACGGTGACCAAGCTTCCCGTAGGGCGGGAGGAGCCGAAGGCGCATCCCGCCACGCGCCCGTGGAGCACGCCCCCGGCGGCGATGGCGGGATGCGCCTTCGGCTCCTCCCGCCCTACGGACGGCCCCCGTCGAGCAACGGAGCAATCGAGTAAGCTTGCCGTTCCGCCAGCGCATTCGCATCGAGGTCGAGAATTGACGGATCGTTCTGCAGCCCCCTCCGGCATCGTCGGCATCCTGCTCGCCGCCGGGCAGGGCTCGCGCTTCGGCAGCAACAAGCTCTGTCATCCACTCCCCGACGGCACGCCGGTCGCGCTGCGCAGCGTGCTGAACCTGCGCGAGGCGCTCGGCGAGGTGCTGGCGGTCGTGCGTCCGGAAGATGCGGTGTTGCGTGCACACTTCGATCAGGCCCTCATTCCCTACGTGCAGTGCGCTGACGCGGGCGAGGGCATGGCGGCCACGCTTGCCTGCGGGATTCGCGAGACGCACGAGGCTGCGGGCTGGGTCATCGCGCTGGGCGACATGCCCTACATGCGGCCGGACACGGTCGCTGCGGTCGCCGGGAGGATCTGCGACGGCGCGTTGCTCGCCGCGCCGTTCTTTCAGGGCCAGCGCGGCCATCCGGTCGGCTTTGCGGCGGCGCTGCGCGACGAACTGTTGGCGCTGGAGGGCGACGAAGGCGCGCGGCGCGTGATCCTCGCGCACAAGGAGCAACTGCGCCGCATAGACTGCGACGACCCGGGCATCCTTGCCGACATCGACGTGCCGGCTGACGTGCGTCCCTGAGGCACGCCGCGACGGGTCAGTCGTCCAGCAGCGCCTCGGTCAAGGCAGCAGGACTGGCGAACGCGCGCCAGTGCGTCGCCATTTCCTCCGGCACCAGGCTGCCGTAACCCCAGGTCGCCGCGAAGAACGGGAGCTTGTTCGTGTCGGCCGATTCACCGTCCTCGCTGCGATCTCCGACGTAAACGGAGACGTGATCCGGGATGTCGTGGTCGGCCATCAGCCGCGCGATCATCGCCGCCTTGGTCGGCAGGCGCGGCTCGAAGAGATCCAGCGCGTACACGGTCTTGAAGTAGTCGCTCCAGCCGAGGTGGTCGAGGATCAGGCGGGTCGGATGCAGGCGCTTGTTGGTCGCGATCGCGAGCGTGCGGCCGCTCGCCGCGAGGCGTTGCAGCATCTCGCCGACGCCCGCATAGGCCGCGGTCTCCCGGTAGCCGGTCGTGTCGTAGCTCGCCTTGAAGTGGGCGGCGAGTTCATCAATGACCTGCGGGTCCTTTGTTCCGGCGAGTATCTGCAGCGTCTCGATCAGCGGCGGGCCGACGATGGATTCGTCGATCGTCACGGCCGGCGCACGGCCGGCGGCGGCGAAGGCCTGGCGGTAGCTCGCGAGGATCGCCGGGGCGGAGTCGATGAGCGTGCCGTCGAGGTCGAAGAGGACGTACTGGAAGCGGGGCATAAGTAAGGGGGCGTCTGCGGTCAAGGCGGCATTTTACGGTGCTTCTCGGGGCGATGCGGCGATGTCCGAACCTGTCTCGCCGGAAAGGCGCTTCCCTTTTTCGCCCTGTGATTCGCGCGTGCCATGCGAGATTGGCGTGGGGGATTGCTGTGGGAGCTTCAGCCGCGAGTCGGCGGTGTTGCGCGCGTTGCGGCCTCTTCGCGGCTGAAGCCGCTCCCACGGAGCTTGTCCCGCAATTTTGCGGCTTCGCGACTCAGAGAACCGGGAGTTTCTCCGCCGGCACGCGCTTGGGCCGGAACTGTCGCGTGTCGCGGTAATACGCAGCCGACTCGTTCTCTCGCGTCACGCCCGGAATTCCAAGCAGCGGCAGCGGTGCCAGTTCGCGCGGCGTGCGCAGCAGCCCGGCATCGAGCAGTTGCGCGGCGAGCCACGCGTCCGTTTCGGTCTGTCGTTCGGCGGCGGGGCGCGCCAGCCACCCCGCATCGACGACGCGGTACAGCGCCTTCGCGCACAGCCCGAAGAAAGGTTCGCGCAGCTGCTCCCAGGTGCCGTGGCCGAAGACCATGAAGCGGGTACTCGCGATCAGCCGCGCGCGCCGCGTCCAGAACGCATCTTCCCATGCATGGGCGGCGAGAAAGGCGGGAATCTCCGGGTCGCTCGACACGACGACGATGCCGCATTCGTCGAACTGGGTCAGCGCATCGCGCCGCGGCCCGCGACCGGGTAGTCCGGCCGCCGTGCGTGCGTCGCGCTCGCGGCGATGGAGGATGTTGCAGGCGGATTTCGCGCGCGGCCAGACGCACCACGCGAGCGCGTTGAAGAAGTCGTGCCAGTCGTCGGCGCGGGTCGGCACCTCGCCGGTGGCGAAGATGTGCTCCTCGTAGGCGAGGGCTTCGGCGGGTGGCCGGACGAAGCGGATCGGCTGCCCGGCCCCGCTCGCGGTGCCCGGCGCGACTTCGCGCAGCAGCGCGTCGAGCTGCGCGGTGCCGGGAAGCTCGGACGCGGTGAAGCGTTCCAGCAGCGCCGCGATCGGTTCGAAGAGCGCGTGGACGGCCAATGCCGCGGGGGGCGATTTCCCTGTGGGAGCGGCTTCAGCCGCGAATGGGCTGAGCAGAGGGAAATGCCGCCGATTCGCGGCTGAAGCCGCTCCCACGCAAAGCTCAGGCCCGCAGTTCGCGCGCGTGTCGTGGTCGGGTCCGGCCGTCATCGATCTCCTGTATTACTTCATGCTGATGCGTTTCACCCCGGCGACGAAGCGGGCCAGCGTGGTGGACAGCACGCCGCGCGGGATCGTTACCTCGATCAGCTGGAAGCGGCCGCGCGTGGCGATCGCTTTGTCGAGCGCTGCCTTCAGTTCGGCCCGCGTGGACACCCGCACGCCGTCGCCGCCGAGGCCCGCGGCCATCTCCGCGAATCCCCAGTGGCCGAGGTCGTTGAAGCCCGATTCCGGCTGGAAGGTGCGCAGCATCTCCCAACTCGCGTTGTTGAACAAGAGCACGATGGGGTCCCAGCCGTAGCGCTTGCAGTTGCCGAGCTCCCAGCCCGTCATCTGGAAGGCGCCGTCGCCGACCAGGATCAGCGGGCGCTGGCCGCTGGTCGCCTGAAGGCCCAGCCCCGCGGGCACGCCGAAGCCCATCGTCGCGTAGTAGCCGGGGGCGAGCAGCGCCGTCTGTTCGATCTCCATCGCGGTGAACAGGCAGTCGCCGATGTCGGAGGCGATCGGAAGCTTGCCGTGTTCGGCGAAGAGGTCGTTCACGGCCTTGGCGATGTCCGTCGGAGCGATCGTTTCGGCATCCGCGACGAGGCCCCTCGGGTACTGGTGCGGCGCAACCGAGAAGGCCTTGTCGGCGCTGGCCTTCACGCGTGCGAGCATCTCGTCCACGAGTTCCGCGAGCGGGATGTTGGCGTACATGTGGTAGCCCAGCGTGACCTGGCCGTTGTGTGCCTGGATGGTCTTGCGCAGGTCGATACGGGTCTCCGACACCGCGAAGTTCGTGTCCGAGATGATCTCGCCGAGCAGGAAGAGTCCATCCGAGCCTTCGACGAGTTGCGTGACGTCCGGCAGTCCTGCGACGCCCATGTAGGTGCCGACCAGCGGCGCATCGCAGTCGGTGAGCAGGCCGCGACCCATGAAGCTGGTGACGACCGGCAGGCCGAGGCGGCGCGAGAGGTCGGCGACCTTCTCCTCGAGGCCGAAGCGGCGCACCTCGACGCCCGCCATCAGGACGGGAGTCTTCGCGACGTCGAGCCGGCCAAGGATCTCGTCCACACAGGCAGCCAGCGCGTCCCGGTCAATCGCTCGTGGCGCCTCGCGGACGACTGGCGCGCATTCCTCGCGCACCATGTCGCGCGGGATCTCGATATAGACCGGTTCCGAGTTGCGCAGGCAGCTGGCGAGCACGCGGGCGATGTCGGCCGGCGCGCGTGCGGCGTCGTCGAGCTTTACCTGGTCGCAGGTGATCTCCTTGAAGATCTGCAGTTGCGAGTCGAGCGTCTTGGCCTGATGGTGCAGCAGCAGGCCCGAGCTCGCCTCGCCCTTGCCGGGGCCGCCGGAGATCACGACGACCGGCGACTTCTCGGCGTACGCGGCCGCGACGGCATTGACCATGTTGAACGCGCCCGCGCCGTAGGTGACGGCTGCGACGCCGAGTCCGCCGCGCATGCGCGCGGTCGCGTCCGCCGCGAAGCCGACCCCCGGCTCGTGCGAGAGCGTGTACAGCGGCAGGATCTGCGATTCCTCGATGATGCGGAAATACGGCAAGGCGAAGTCGCCGGGGATACCGAAGATCTCATGGGCGCCATGGTCCTTGAGCGCGTGCAGCAGGGATTCGACCAGGTTCATGGGTTGCTCCTCCTATGTGTTGTTGTCGAGCATTATTGCGCGCACCTTGCGCACATTGCGTTCGTTATGTGCGCATAATTGAGTATTCCGTGCACGAAATTCGTATGAGGACAAGAAACGATGCAACAGATCGTCGTGGATAAGTTCGACCTGCAGATTCTCGATGCGTTGCAGCGCCGCGGCAACGCCACCAACAGCGCACTCGGGGAGGAGATCCATCTCTCGGCCTCGCAGATCAGCCGGCGCATCAGCCGCATGGAACAGGGCGGCATCATCGCGTCCTACGCGGCGCTGCTCGATCCTGCCGCGGTCGGGCTGGACGTGTCGGCTTTCGCGCAGGTGACGCTGGAGCGGCACGGCGAGTCGCGCAGCGATGCCTTCGAGCGCGCCGTGGCGGCGCTGCCGGAGGTGGTGGCGTGTTTCTCGGTGAGCGGGGATGCCGACTACGTGATGCACATCGTCGCGCCGGACCTGGTGGCATTCTCCGACGTGATGATGAAACGCATCATGCGCCTGCCGGGACTCGCGCACCTGAAGACCAACATCGCGTTGAAGAAGGTGAAGCAGACGAGCGTGCTGCCGCTCGATCACATCATGCACGCGCCGCAGCCGCGGCGGCGGATGCAGTTCGCGTCCGCCTAGCCGACCCAGTGGCGCACGCGCCCGGTGTCGAGGTGCACGAAGTCCGACTCCGGGTAGTAGCCTACGCCGCCCGCTTTCAGTGCAAGCGCGGCGTCGCGCAGCGCGGCGGTGTCGAAGCCGGGGACGCGCACGTCGATCGCGCGGCCGTCCATGTGCAGGCTGCGCGTGGCGACGCCCTTGCCGTCGGCCTTGTGCAAGCGCTCGTTGGTCGCCGGCGAGCGGAAAGCCGAGATGATTTCGAAACTTTCTCCACCGCACGCCGTCCCCAATGTATGGAGAATATCGAGCAGGCGGGGGTCGATGCGGGCGACATCCCCGGTGCGGAAGTCGCGCATCAGCCAGTCGATCCGCTCGAGCGCCGACGGTAGGTAGATCCCGCCGCTGCGGTAGACGACGCGCAGGCTCTCGTCGGTATGCGTGTGACGAAAGCATAACTCGCAGTCGGGTTCGTCGAAGCTTGCCTGTGCCGGGCCGAAGTTCAGGCCCAAGGGCAGGGTGGCAAGACCTTTCAGCAGGAGCCGGCGGTGCGCGGCGGTGCGGAGGTGTTTCGACATGGAGATGCGGGAAGTGAAGCAACCGGAGAAGGGCGCAATCGTAAACCGGGCGGCACGACTTGGGCTGGTGATCGGGCGGGTGTTACAAGTTATCGCGTTGGTCCTGGTCGTGGCCGCCGGGATGCCAAACTCGGTGGCCGCGGGGGAAGCCGGCGACGAGCTGGTGCGGCAGGCCCTGCGCGATCGCATCGTCGCGCTGCGCAACAACGGCGAGTTGCGCCCAGCTGGCGGGGAGATCGCCGCGCGCAGGCTGATCCCCGAGTTCTATGCAATCCGCGACTACGCACCGGTCTGGAGCAACCCGGATCGCCGGCGTGCTCTGCTGCGGGCGGTCGACGACAGCGCGAGTCACGGCCTCGATCCGTCGGATTACCAGTTCGACCTTTTGCGCACCCTCGCCGATGACGGCGTACGCGATGCCGGCAGGCTCGCCGACCGCGATCTGTTGTTCACCGAAGCGCTGCTCAGGCTCGTCTATCACCTGCGCTTCGGCAAGGTCGATCCGCGCGAACTCTACGAGGGGTGGAATTTCTCGCGCTCGCTGGGGGCGGTCGAGCCGGTGCAGGCGCTGGAGGCGCTGGTCCGCGCCGAGCCGCTGGGCCCCGCGATCGAGCTCTATGCGCCGCGGCTGGAAGCCTACCGTCAGCTGCGCGCGGCCTTGCTGGCGTACCGGGCGATGGAAGTGCTGGGCGGTTGGCCGTCGGTCCCCGCCGGCGCCACGCTGCGGGCGGGCGACCGCGATCCGCGGGTCCCGATCCTGCGCGAACGGCTCAAGGCGAGCGGCGACCACCTGCAGCCACCGCCGCATGATCGCGAACTCTTCGACGAGGCCTTGCGCGAGTCGGTGGTCGCGTTCCAGGCACGCCACGGACTCGAGCCGGATGGGGCCGTCGGGCGCAGGACGTTCGCCGCGCTGCACGTCGACGTCCGCCGCCGCATCGACCAGATCCGCGTCAATCTGGAACGCCTGCGCTGGATCGCACAGGACGTTGCCGGCGACTACCTCCTCGTGAACATCGCCGGCTTCAATGCACGCCTGTACCTGGATGGAAAACTCGCGTGGCAGTCGCGCGTCGTGGTCGGGCGGCCCTATCGCAAGACGCCCGCGTTCCGCGCCGAGATGCAGTACCTCGTGTTGAACCCCGAATGGGTGATTCCGCCGACGATCCTGAAGGAGGACGTGCTGCCCAAGGTGGCCCGCGAGAGCGGATATCTCAGGGAGCACGACATGCGTGTCGTCACGAACGCGGGGAAGGATGTCGATCAGCGCGAGCTCGACTGGACGCGCTACCGCGAGGGCGGCTTCCCGTACCAGATCGTGCAGGCGGCGGGGCCCGACAATCCGCTCGGCCGGATCAAGTTCATGCTCCCCAACCCCTACTCGGTGTACCTGCACGACACGCCGACAAAGAAACTGTTCGAGCGTAGCGAACGGGCTTTCAGCTCGGGCTGCATCCGGCTCGAGCGACCGATGGAACTCGCGGTGCTGCTGCTCGACGACCCTGTGCAGTGGACTGCCGAGGCGCTGGAAGGGGAGATCGCTAAGGGCGAGACGCGCAACGTTCAGATCGGCCGAAGGGTGCCCGTGATGATCCTCTATCACACGGCCGAGGTCGGCGAGGACGGACGCACCTATTT
This sequence comes from Aromatoleum evansii, assembly GCF_045689615.1. Lineage (NCBI taxonomy): Bacteria > Pseudomonadati > Pseudomonadota > Betaproteobacteria > Rhodocyclales > Rhodocyclaceae > Aromatoleum > Aromatoleum evansii. The sequence continues at coordinate 3,013,160 of NZ_CP141259.1, read as the reverse complement.
CCACCCCGACCTGTACGACCAGGATACCGCGGTGCTCGAAGCGCTCGGGCGCCCGTTCCGCTTCGGCGCGGTCGGGCGCAGCAGGTCGGCGAAGTAAGCCCGCAACAGGCAGCCACTCCGTCAGGTCGGCTTCACAAGGTCCGCGATCACCGCACCGAGGAAGCGGCCCGCCTCGCCGCCCGTCACGACACGATGGTCGAAGGTGAGGCTCAGCGGCAGCACGCGATGCACCGCCGGCTTGCCGTCGAACGCGACTACCGCCTCATGCACGCGGCCGGCCCCGAGGATCGCCACCGTGGGCGGCACGACAATGGGTGCGGCGTACTTGCCCGCGATCATGCCGAAGTTCGACAGCGTGATCGTATTGCCCCGCATCTCCTCGGCCGGGATCTTGCGCGCCGCGACGTCCGCGCGCATGCGGTCGAGCCCGGAACGCAGGTCCGCCGCATCGCGGTTCGCGACGTCGCGCAGCACTGGCACGAAGAGCCCGTCGGTGAGGTCGACGGCGATGCCGACGTCGATCTTCTTGAGCACGCGCCGTCCCATCGTGTGACTCTCGTACCAGGCGTTGAGGCCGGGCTCGGCCTTGCAGCCGGCAACCAGCGCACGAATCAGGCGGATCGTGATGTCGGTGCCGGCCGGCCAGGCATGAATGTCGGCGTCGTCGATCACGGTCGCTGCGGCGACCTCGTTCTGCGCAAGCGCCATGTTCTGCGCCATCGCCCGGCGCACGCCGCGCAGGATCTCTGGCGGGCCCACTTCGGCGAGGATCTTCGCGACGCGCTGCACGTCGGCGAGCGTGATGAGCCCGTCGGGCCCGGATGGCGTGACCATCGACAGGTCGACGTTGAGCTGCCGCGCCTGCGCGCGCACTGCCGGGGTCGCCTTGATCGCCGCGGCCGGCCGCCCGACCGCGGCGGGCGCCTCCTGCTGCACATTCGTGCCGACCTTCACCTCGCCGACTACCGTGCCGGCATCGGCATCGCCCGCGACGCCTTCGAAGCCGATCAGCGGCGCACCGACCTGCACGATCTGGCCCGCCGCACCGAACAGCTTCTCGATGCGTCCGTCCCACGGGGCGGGAATCTCGACGATGGCCTTTGCCGTCTCGACCGACAGCAGCGGCTGGTCGGTCTTCACCTCGTCTCCCGGCTTGACGTGCCATTCGACGATCTCTGCTTCCTGCAGTCCTTCGCCCAGGTCGGGCAATTTGAAGATCTTCATGCGCCCTCCAGCGTTTTCCTGACCGCCGCGACGATGCGCTCGACGCTCGGCATGTACTGGTGTTCGAGTCGCGACAGCGGCACCACGACGTCCCACGCCGTGACGCGCTGCACGGGGGCGAGCAGCGAATACAGCCCGTGCTCGGCGAGGTTCGCCGCGATCTCGGCGCCGAAGCCGCCGGTGCGCGTCGCTTCATGCACGATCACGCACCGCCCCGTGCGCGAGACCGATTCGAGGATGGTCGTCATGTCGAGCGGCTTCAGCGTCGCCACGTCGATCACCTCGGCCATCACCCCTTCCTGCGCGAGTGCCTCGGCCGCGGCCTGGGTTTCGTTCAGCATCGCGCCCCAGCTCACCAGCGTGACGTCGGTGCCTGCGCGCAGCGTGAAGCACACGTCGAGCGGCAACGACTCGCCATCGTCCGTCACTTCCTGCTTGAACAGGCGGTACAGCCGCGTCGGCTCGAGGAAGATCACCGGGTCCGGGTCGCGGATCGCGGCCAGCAGCAGGCCGTAGGCACGCGAGGGCGAGGAGGGGATCACGACGCGCACGCCCGGCAGGTGGGCGAACAGGGCCTCGGGGCTCTCCGAATGGTGTTCCGGCGCATGGATGCCCGCGCCGCAGGGCGAGCGCACGACCAGCGGGCAGGACAGCCGGCCGCGCGTGCGGTTGCGCAGGCGGCCCGCGTGGTTCCAGATGTGGTCCATCGCCGGGTAGATGAAGCCGGAGAACTGGATCTCCGCGACGGGTTTCAAGCCCTGCGCCGCCATGCCGATCGCCGTGCCGACGATGGCGGTTTCGGCGAGCGGCGTGTCGATGACGCGCTCGGGGCCGAAGCGGTCCTGCAGCCCGACCGTCGCGCGGAATACGCCGCCGTTGATGCCGACGTCCTCGCCCAGCACGACCACGGATGGATCGTGCGCCAACTCCCAATCCAGGGCGCGATTGATGGCCTCGACCAGATTCAGTTCAGCCATGGCTGCCTCCTCCGTCGTGCGATGCAAACCACTGCGCCGCCTCGCGCTGATCCTGCAGGGCGGCCGGCAGCGTCGCGTACAGGTGATCGAACATCGCCACAGTGGTGGGAGGCGGAATCGCCAGGTAGGCCTCGACCGCGGCATTGACCTGGTCAGCGCATTCCTTGAGCAGCCGCTCTTCCTTCCCCGGGTCCCACGCGCCGATGCGCGCGAGGTAGTTGCGCAGCCGCCGGATCGGCTCGTTCGCCCATTGTTGCTGCACGGTGTCCGCATCGCGGTAGCGGGTTGCGTCGTCGGCGGTGGTGTGGTCCCCCAGGCGGTAACTGATCGCCTCGATCAGGGTCGGTCCGCCGCCCGCGCGCGCCTTCTCGACGGCCTTGCGTGCGGCGTCATGCACGGCGATGACGTCGTTGCCGTCCACCTGCACGCCCTCGATGCCTGCCGCGATGGCCTTCTGCGCGAGCGTCGGCGTCGCGGTCTGGTGCTCGCGCGGCACCGAGATCGCCCACTGGTTGTTGTTGATGACGATCAGCAGCGGGGCGCGCCATACCGCTGCAAAGTTCATCGCTTCGTAGAAGTCGCCCTTGGATGTCGCGCCGTCGCCCAGGAAGCACGCCGCGACGCGCGCCTCGCCGCGCAGCCTGAAGGCATACGCGACGCCGGCCGCATGGCACACCTGGGTGCCGATCGGCACGCAGATCGGGAAGTCCTCGCGCGGCACCGCAAAGTCGCTGCCGCGCTCGTCCCCGCCCCAGTACAGCAGGCTCTCGGCCATGGTTACGCCACGCATGAACTGGGCCGCGTGGTCGCGGTAGGACGGCACCAGCACGTCCTCCTTGCGCATTGCGCCGGCGACGCCGACGCCGATCGCCTCCTGGCCGAGCGCAGAGGCGAAGGTGCCGATCTTGCCGGTGCGCTGCAACGCGATCGCCTTGGTATCGAAGGCGCGCGTGAGCTGCATCGCGCGGTAGAGGGGGATCAGATTGGCGGGATCGAGCGCGAATGCGGGAAGTTCCTGCGTCGCCTCGCCCTCCGCATCGAGAAACCGGGTGAATTCGACTTCGAACCGGGCAGCGATAGCCATGGCCAGTCTCCTCGTTCGTCGTTTTTCTTGACCCTGTCAAGTTTCAGTCTAATGCATGCCTGCTTTCGGACGCGCGGCGATGGCCCGTCCCGGAGGAAAGACGTCACGCCGACGCCGAGATTCGACGCGATGCGGTACTGCGGCGATGGCGCGCCCGATAAGTCGACCGTCGCCGCGCGCGGCAGTTTCCCGCTCATGGCGCGATCTACAAAACCGCGAAATGACGAGCATTTCCCAGCCTCTTCATGACGTGACGCTGGGGCGATGTAGATAGAATGTGATACGTGGCTATTGGTGGGCGTGCGATTGGCTTCACGGCGCCAATCGCACGGCGCGCGGGGTTCGGCCCCGCGGCAGCCCGAAATTTTCTTGCCCTTGCATCGGGCGAAGGTGGAACGAAATGCTGCGGACTTCCGATATCAAGATCTGGGTTCGACTGACTGCGTCGATCTGGGCGCTGCTCATCGTCGTCTGGGCGGGAATGATCTTCTGGGACAGCCACAACAGCCGCAAGCTCGCGGTCGAGCAGGCGATGGACTTTTCGCTAAGCATGCACGACTCGGCGCTCGCCGGGCTGACGGCGATGATGATCACCGAGACGATGCACAAGAAGCACGTGCTGCTCGACCAGATCAGCCATCTTGCAGCAATCCGTGAGCTGCGCGTGGTGCCGGGCGAGCTGGCGCGCGAGGGCGTCGAAAGCTCCAAGGACGAGGGCAAGCCGCGCAACGACCTCAAGCCGAACGAGCTCGAGGCGCAGGTCCTGCGGACAGGCGAGCCCTACATCGAGGTCCGCGAGGACGACAAGGGGCCGTACCTGCTGGCGATCCGTCCCACGAAGAACGTCACCAAATACCTCGGCAAGAATTGCGTCGAATGCCACGACGCGCCGGAGAACGCGACGATCGGGACGATCGGCATCAAGATCTCGCTCGACAAGATGCATGATGCGATCACGGCCAAGCGGCTGGAGTCCTTGGGCATCGCGCTCGTCGCGAGCCTCGTGGTCCTTGTCTTCATCTGGTCCTTCATCCGGGGTGCCGTCACCGGGCCGCTGGAGCGCATGGTCGCGGGCCTGCGCGCGATCGTCTCGGGCGAGGGCGACCTCACGCGCCGCCTGGACGTGCGCGGGAGCGACGAGATCGGCGTTGCCTCGGCGGTGTTCAACGAGATGATGGCCAAGATCGCAGGATTGGTGCGCCATGTCGGCGAATCGGCGGCGCAGGTGTCGAATGCCGCGGCCGAGTTGGTCGTGCGTGCCGATCAGGTCGTCGCGTCGTCGCAGAACCAGAGCGCAACTTCCGCAACGACGGCCCAGGCGGTCGAGCAGATGGTAGCGAGCATCGCCACGGTCGCCCGCAGCGCCGAGGAAGTGCGCAAACTGTCGCGCGAGAGCCTGCGCCGGTCGGACGAGGGCAACGCCAGCCTCACGACGCTGGATGAACGTGTCGGGATGGTGGAGACCACGGTGCGCGACATCGCCGATTCGGTCGGTCAGTTCGTGTCGAGCACGACAGCGATCACGCATATCACCAGCGAGGTCAAGGAATTGGCGGAACAGACCAACCTCCTCGCGCTCAACGCGGCCATCGAGGCGGCGCGGGCGGGCGAGCAGGGCCGAGGCTTTGCGGTCGTCGCCGACGAGGTGCGCAAGCTCGCGGAGAAATCGGCGTCTTCGGCCAACGAGATCGACGCCATCACGCACACGCTGGGCAAGCAGTCCGAGCAGGTCACGCGCGCGATTGCGGACGCCATGGATCACATCGCCACCAGCCGCGAGTCTATGATGACGGTGAATGGCGTGCTTGCCGCCGCCAGCGAATCGGTGGCCGCCGTCGGACACGGCCTGGACAACATCGCGGCGGCGACGCAGGAGCAGGAGCGGGTGAGCGCCGACGTCTTCTCGGGCATCGAGACGATCAAGCAGATGGCGCAAGGCAACAGCGAGGCGGCAAGCCAGACGGCGGCGGCAGCCCGCAACATGGGCGCGTTGGCAGGGGAACTGCAGGGGGCGGTGGGCCGCTTCCATACCTGATCGCCGGCGCCCGTCCGGCATGGGGAGGAGAGGGCGATGAGCGACGGGTTCGGTTTTGCGGACGATCTCGGTCCGGCGAAGATCATCCATGTCCATGAACCGGGCATCGACCTGAAGGCGGTTCTGGTGGTCGACAACGTCGCCAGCGGACCCGCGATCGGCGGTGTGCGCATGGCGCCGGACGTGAGCACGGAAGAATGCTTCCGGCTCGCGCGCGCGATGACCTACAAGAATGCTGCGGCGGGCCTGCGCCATGGCGGCGGCAAGGTCGTGCTCTACGGGGACCCGCGAATGCCGCGTCCCGACAAGGAGCGCCTCCTCCGCGGACTTGCATGTGCGCTGCGCGACATTCGCGACTACATTTTCGGTCCCGACATGGGTACCGACGAAACCTGCATGGCCTGGGTGCGCGACGAGATCGGCCGGGCCGTGGGCCTGCCGCGCGAGCTCGGCGGCATTCCGCTCGACCAGATCGGCGCGACCGGCTGGGGCGTCGCCCACGCGGGCGAGGTGGCAGCCGCAGCCTGTGGCCTCGACCTTGCGGGAGCACGCGTGGTGATCCAGGGCTACGGGGCGGTCGGTCGGCACTCGGCCCATTTTCTCGTGCAGAAGGGGGCCATCGTCGTAGGCGCCGCTGACTCGGCTGGGGCGCTCTGGGACCCGCACGGAATAGACCTTGCCGTGCTGGACGTGCTCAAGGCCGAAGGCCGGTCCGTGCTCGACTATCCGGGTGGGCAGAAAGGTGCAGCGGACGCCGTGATCGATGTCGAATGCGACATCTGGATTCCTGCCGCGCGTCCGGACGTGGTGCACGAAGACAACGTCGGGCGCTTGCGCACGCGGCTCGTGCTGCAGGGCGCGAACATCCCCTTCACGCGCGCAGCCGAGGAATACCTGCATCGCAAGGGCGTCCTTTGCGTGCCGGATTTCATCGCGAACGCGGGCGGAGTCATCTGCGCGGCAGTCGAATACGCGGGCGGGAGCCAGGCCACCGCGCTGGCGACAATCGCGGAGAAGGTGCGCGAGAATACGCGCGCGGTGATCGAGGCCGCGTCGGCACAATCGATACTGCCGCGCGAGGCGGCAATCGGACTGGCGACGGCACGGATCCGGAAGGCCATGTCCTTTGGTCGGTGGCGTTCGGCGTGAACGGAGCACCGGAGCCAGGAACAGGTATTGGAGTCATGGATGGGATTAAACGCTGAGTATTCGCCAGTCGCGCCCGAGCGCAAGGACGTCGACGCGCTGAAGGATGCGACGGTGCTGGAGTTCGGGACCGGATGGTGTGGCTTCTGCCGCGGGGCGCAGCCGCTGATTGCGGAAGCCTTCGCGGCTTATCCGCAGGTCCGTCACCTGAAGATCGAGGACGGCCCCGGCCGACCGCTGGGACGATCATTCCGGGTGAAGCTGTGGCCGACGCTGGTCTTCCTGCGTGACGGCGTCGAAGTCGCGCGTATCGTGCGCCCCGGCAGCGCCGCGGAGATCACCGAGGCGCTGCGAGAGCTGCAAACGGCACCCGCGAAGGAGTAGGGGCGCCTCCTGCGTCAGTCAGCGGCCCGGTATGCGGAGGTCGATGCGACCGTCGCGCGTCGGGGGGCACCAGTAATAGCCGCCCGTGACCGGCTGGCTGAAGCGGAACAAGGCATCGACGATGCCGTCGTCGAGCCCGGCCATGCGGCGGAGTTGCGCCTCGAACGCGTCGAACGAGTGCCCGAACGCGACGAACACGAGCCCGGACTGCGTACCGTCCGACCAGGGCATGGAGCGACGCAGCACGAAGGCCTCCGGGTCGAAGCTCTCCTGTGCGGTACGCTTCACGTGGGCGGACGCGGGTGCGTCCTCGAGTTCCTCGTTGTCGCTCTTGCGCCGGCCGATGATGTGGTCCTGCTCGTTTCCCGGCAGGCGCTCGAAGTGGTCGAGATCGTGTCGCCAGTGCTGAATGGCGGCGAAGCTGCCGCCGTGCAGCGCGTCGGCACCCGACGAGGTGAAGGCGACGGCCATCGCCTCGTCGCCTTCGGGGTTCTCCGTACCGTCCTCGTAGCCCGTCAGGTCGAGCCCGCTGCCGTAGCGGAAGGCGTCCGTCGCCTGCACCAGGCGCAGGGCGGGGGCGAGGGCCGCCTCGACGCGGCGGCTGCGATGCAGGAGTTCGCCGCGATCGTCTCCGCGCAGCCAGCACCACATGCCGTGCTGGGTCGAGGGGATATCGACCGGGCTGCCGCCCAGGGTCGGGAAAGGGCGCAGGCCGTCGATATGGCCACCCGCGGCGCGGACCAGCGATTCGCCAAGGCCGATGACGGTGGCGTCGCCATCGGCCAGCGGCGCCAGCCGGTTCAGCGCATCGGGCAATTGGGCGACCGACTCCAGGGCGAAGAAGAGGTGGCGTGCCAGGGCTGGCACCGACTTCATGATTCCGGACTGGTGTCGGGGCGTGTCGGGGGTCTTGTCGTGGGTCATGTCGTCTCCCGGTGGGACAAGGAAAGGAGGCGCGGCGACGCGGGCACGCGCATGCTGCCGGCAAGAGTAGCGCATTCGACGGGCGTCCTGTAAGGCGCACCGCACGCCGCACTGCGCCGCCGCGCTTGCTCATCCGTGGAGCAGGAAGCGAAATTCCTGCGGGATGAACGACTTGCGCGCGTCATCCAGTCGCGGCCCACAGGCTTATCCACAGCCGCTGGGGACAACTCGCCTCATTTCCACATCGCGCGCATCCGCTCCGAGAGGTCGAACGCGATGCGGCGCGATTCCGCGGTTGGACGCGGGGCAAGCGCCGGGGGCGGCCAGGAGGCCTGCTCGAAGCGTTCGAGTATCCGGTTGGGGATGAAACGCGTGCGGCTCGCGTACACGTGGCGGTCGCCGCGTCCCGGCTGCTGCGACACGTGGAAGCGCTGCGGCACGATCAGGTCGAGTGCGTCCTTGGCCCGCGTCATCGCGACGTAGAGCAGCCGGCGCTCCTCTTCGATCTCGTTGCTGCTGCCGGTCGCGAGGTCGGAGGGCAGGCAGCCGTCGACCGCGTTCAGCAGTGTCACGGCCGACCATTCCTGCCCCTTCGCGGAGTGGATCGTGGATAGGATCAGGTAGTCCTCGTCGAGCAGGGGGATGCCGGCCTCGTCGCTCGTCGCGCTGGGCGGGTCGAGCGTGAGCTCGGTGAGGAAGCGCTCGAGGTTCGGGTAGGTGGCGGCGATCCGCGCGAGCTGTTCGATGTCGCCCGCGCGGATGGCGGCATCGTCGTACAGGCGCGCCATTTCTCCCACGTACCATTGGCAGATCGGCTCCAGGCTCGCCGGCCATGTCGCGGCTGCGACCGATTCCAGCAGCCCCGCAAACGCGGTCCAGGTGTCGCGTGCCGCCTCGGGGACGGGCTGCTCGGCGAGGAGCAGGCAGCCGGGTGCCGCGTTGGCGATGTTGTCGAGGACGCGTCCCGCCGTCTTAGGGCCGATGCCGGCGTGAAGCTGAATGGCGCGGAAGCCCGACACGCGGTCGCGCGGATTGATGGCCCAGCGCAGCACGGCGAGCACGTCCTTGACGTGTGCCGCCTCGAGGAACTTGAGTCCGCCGAACTTCACGAACGGGATGTTGCGCCGTGTGAGCTCGACCTCGACGCGCGCGCTGTGATGGGATGCGCGGAACAGCACGGCCTGCGACTTGAGCCGCGCGCCCTCCTCGCGGCGCGCAAGCACGTTCTCCACGACGCACGCCGCCTGGTCGGCATCGTCGCGTACCGAGATCAGGCGCGGTTTCCGCCCCCCCCCGCGCTCGCTCCACAAGTCCTTGGTGAAGCGCTCGCTCGCGAGCGCGATGACTGCGTTCGCAGCTTCGAGGATGGGTTCGGTCGAGCGGTAGTTGCGGTCCAGCGTGACGTGGTGCGCCGGCGGATCGAAATGGGCGGGGAAATCGAGGATGTTGCGTACCGTCGCGCCGCGGAAGGCGTAGATGGCCTGCGCGTCGTCGCCGACGACGGTGAGGCCGCGTCCGTCGGGTTTCATCGCGAGCAGGATGGCCGCCTGCAGACGGTTCGTATCCTGGTATTCGTCCACGAGCACGTGGGAGAAGCGCTCACCGATCTCCGCGGCGAGATCGCCGTCGGTGATCATCTGTGCCCAATAGAGCAGGAGGTCGTCGTAGTCGAGGACCTGCTGCGCCTGCTTGGCCTCGACGTAAGCCAGAAAGAGGCGCTTGAGGTCGGCTTCCCATTCGCTGCACCAGGGGAAGGACCGCTGCAGCACCTCGCCGAGGGGCGCCTGGGTGTTGATCGCGGCGGAGTAGATCGCGAGGCAGGTTCCCTTCATCGGAAAGCGCTTCGCCTTGGCGGACAAACCCTGTTCGTGGCGAACCAGGTTCATCAGGTCGGCCGAGTCCTCGCGGTCGTGGATCGTGAATCCGGGTTCGAGCCCGATGCGGCCGGCGAACTCGCGCAACAGGCGCGCACCGATGGCGTGGAAGGTGCCCGACCATTCGAGGGACGCCGCGGCGAGCCGCGGGCGGGATTTCGCCAGCTGCGCGACGATGCGGGTGACGCGGCGGTTCATCTCGTCGGCGGCGCGGCGCGAGAAGGTCAGCAGCAGGATGCGGCCGGGATCGGCGCCGCAGGCCAGCAGGTGCGCGACGCGGTGGGCGAGGGTGCTGGTCTTGCCCGAACCGGCGCCGGCGATCACGAGGAGCGGACGATCACGGTCGGCGGACTCCGGCTGCGTGCCGAACAGCACAGCCGCCTTCTGGGCTTCGTTGAGGTGCCCCAGGCAGGCGAGCGGGTCCTCGATCGACGTTGCGTTCTCCATCTTCAGCGGCATTCGGGCAGGACGCCGACGGCGGACCCGGGCGATGGCGTGGCGACGCCCGCGTGTTCACCGGCGTCGGGTTCGGAGCGCTGCAGCCACGGGGGAATGCGCGGAGCGTCGCGCAGCGCGAAGAACACCGCTTCGTCGCAAGCCGGACAGATGCGGTACTCGGCGAGATCGCTGTATGCGCGCTCCATCGCGTGCGGATTCACGGGAGCGTGGCAGTGGGGGCAAATGAATCGGGCTGACATGGCATGATCCTCTTATGACTGAAACTATATACAGTCTTCAGGCCGATGCAAGCCCCGTCTTGATGGTCGCGCCGGCGCGGGGAAAGCCCCGGCATGTGAGTGCGCAGCGGAGGGTAGGCGTGTAAGATTCCCGGTTTTCGGGCATCCATCCAGTCATCATTTTCCGTGCTGCCATCTTGCCCACGAGCCTAGCCAATCGCGTCGCTCCCGCCTTCTATCGCTGGCTTTCATGGCTCGCGGCAGCCGCGGTGCTGCTTGTCGGCACAGCCGTCGGGCTGGTGCTCGGCTCGCTCGATGCCGCGCGGGCGCTGAGCGAGGCGCGCAGTCGCACGATCGCGGAACTCGCCACTGTTCAGGCGCAACTCGACGGGGTGCTCAAGCAGGCGATCATCGGCGGCGACGGAATTGTCCACCTGATCCAGCATATGGGCGACCTGCCGCCACATTTGTTCGATGCGATGGCAAAGCAGACCATCGCCGACCAGCGCCTGATCCGCAACATCGCCTATGCCCCCGACAACGTCATCGCACGTCTGTACCCGTTAGAGGGGAACGAGAAGGCGCTGGGCATCGACTACCGCAACATTCCCGAGCAGTGGGTGACGGTGGAGCAGTCGATGCAGTCGGGGTTGCCGGTGCTGTCCGGTCCGGTGCAACTGGTGCAAGGCGGGCGGGCGGTGATCATCCGCTCCCCGGTGGTAGTGCGCGAGGACGGGATCAGCGCTCGCAGCGGCTACTGGGGCACCGTGTCCATCGTCGGCAACATCGAGAACATCCTGGCCGACGGCGGGGTCACCGGCTCGCAGGTGCTGCGCATCGCCATTCGCGGCAAGGACGGGCGCGGCGAGGAAGGCGAAGTGGTCGGTGGCGACCCGGCCGTGTTCGCGGACGATCCAGTCAAGACGCGCCTGGGTGTCCCCGGCGGCTCCTGGGTTCTGGCGGCGACGCCGCAGGAGGGCTGGCCGAGGCGGGCGGCGTTCCAGTCCCAGTACTTCGTCATCGCCATCCTGAATTCGCTTCTGCTCGCATGGCTGGCGAATCTCCTCGTCGCACGCATCACTGAACGCAAGCGCTCGCAGGATGCGCTGCAACTCGCTTCGACGATCGTCGAATCCACGGCCGACGGCGTCGTCGTCACCGATCCGCGCGGACTCATCATCGCCACCAACCCGGCCTTCACCGAAATCACCGGCTATACGGCCGAGGAGGTCAGGGGGCGCACGCCGAGCATCCTCAAGTCCGACCGCCAGGCAGAGGACTTCTACGGCCAGCTGTGGGCCTCCATCCTGACGGCGGGCGAGTGGCAGGGCGAGATCTGGAACCGGCGCAAGTCCGGCGAGGTGTATCCGGAGTGGCTCACGATCAGCGCGGTGCGTGGCGCGGGCGGGGAGATCCGCAACTTCGTCGGCGTGTTCTCCGACATCTCGGCGATCAAGCGCACGCAGGCCGACCTCGAGCGGCTGGCGCATTTCGATCCGCTGACTTCGCTGCCGAACCGGGTGCTGTTCCATGACCGCATGCAGCATGCTCTCGATCGCGCGCAGCGCTATCGCCATCGCGTTGGCGTGCTGCTGCTCGATCTGGATGGTTTCAAGACGATCAACGACAGCCTCGGTCATCCGGTCGGCGACCAGCTGCTGCAGCTCGTGGCGGAGCGGCTCGGCACCTGCGTGCGGGTCGAGGATACGGTCGCACGGCTTGGCGGCGACGAATTCGCGGTGATCCTGTCGGAACTGGGGGATGGTGCCGATGCCGTCGAGGTGATCCGGCGCATCCTCGCGGCGATCCAGATGCCGTTCGAGATGGCCGGCGGCACCGGGATGGTGACCACCAGCATCGGCATTGCCGTGTTCCCCGACGACGGGCCGAACGTAACCGAGCTGATCCGCAATGCGGATGCCGCGATGTACGAGGCGAAGGGGGCGGGGCGCAACACGTACCGCTTCTATCAGCGCAACATGACCGCCGAGGCGCAGAAGCGCCTGCACACCGAGAGCGCGCTGCGCCGTGCGATCGACCGCAACGAGTTCGAGGTGTGGTTCCAGCCGCAGTTCAGCCTGGAGGATGGTGCGTACCTTGGCGCGGAGGCACTCGTGCGCTGGCGCGACCCGGAACGCGGGCTCATTCCCCCGGGCGACTTCATTCCGCTTGCCGAACGCAGCGGTCTCATCATCCCGCTCGGCGAACAGGTCCTGGATCAGGTAGGTGCCGCAGCGCGCGGCTGGCTCGACGAGGGGCTGGAGATCGGGCGGCTCGCGGTCAATGTGGCCGGGCCGCAGATCGACCGCAGCGACATCGTCGCAACGCTGCGCGCGGTGATGGGGCGCTGGCGCCTGCCGCCGTCGGTGTTGGAGATCGAGATCACCGAAACCGTGATCATGGAGAACCCCGATCACGGCCGACGCGTGCTCAACGACATCATGGCGCTGGGCATCACCACGGCGATCGACGATTTCGGAACGGGCTACTCTTCGCTGGCCTACCTGAAAAAGCTGCCGATCGGCACGATCAAGCTCGACCGCGCCTTCGTGAACGACCTGCCGGACGATCCCTCCGACATCGCGATCAGCCGCGCGGTCATCGCTCTGGGCCACAGCCTGGGATTCAAGGTCATCGCCGAAGGTATCGAGACGGAAGCGCAGCGCCGCTTCCTGCGCGAGGAAGGATGCGACGAGGGGCAGGGCTTCCTGTTCGCACGGCCGATGCCCGCGGCGGAGTTCGGCAAGTGGCTGCGGGCGGTGTCGACGCTCACGTCTTGACCGGCTGCTCCTGCAGCATCAGCTTCACCGCGAGGATGCCCGGCTCCTCCGACGCCTTGATGGTGAAGCCGAACACCTTCAGCAGCTTCAGCATCGGCTCGTTTTCCGCCATGACTTCGCCGGCCAGCACCCGCAGGCCGCGTTCGCGGGCGTAGCGGATCACCTTCTTCATCAGGGTCGAGCCGACTCCGTAGCCTTTCATGTCGGAACGCACGAGGATGGAGAACTCCGCCGTGTGATTGTCGGGGTCGGCCACGGCGCGAACCACGCCCAGCGTCTCCGGGCGGCCGGAGTCGTCGCGCCCGCTGGCGATGAAGGCCATTTCGCGGTCGTAGTCGATCTGGGTGAGACGCGCCATCTCCGTGCGCGGCAGCGTCCCGATGTAGTGGAAGAAACGGAACAGGATGTCTTCCGGCGTCACGCGCGACAGGAATTCGTAGTGCGTGGGTTCGTCTTCGGGACGAATCGGGCGCAGGACGACCTTGCGGCCGTCGCGCAGCGTCGCCGCTTCGGCGAGGTCTTCGGGATAGGGGCGGATCGACAGTCGTTGGGGGTTCGGCGGTGTCGTCGACAACTGGATGTGCGCATCGACGGCCAGAACCCCCTGGTCGTCCACGAACAAGGGGTTGATGTCGAGTTCCTCGATCTCGGGGATGTCGACGATGAGCTGCGAGATCCGGGTCAGCAGCTGCGCCACGCCGTCGCGATCGGCTGCCGGATGGTTGTGGTAGGCATGGAGCAGCCCCGCCGCGCGGCTGCGGTTGATGAGGTCGTGGGCGAGCGGCAGGTTGAGCGGCGGCAGACCGATGGCGAGGTTGCGGTACACCTCCAGCCCCCGCCCGCCTTCGCCGAACACGATCATCGGCCCGAACAGCGGGTCCGTGACGACGCCGACGATCAGTTGCCGGGTGTGGGGGCGCGTTTCCATCGGCTGCACGGCGAAGCCGCTGATCCGCACGTCCGGCCGCGCGGCGGCGACGCGTGCGAGCATGGCCTGGGCTGCCGATTCCGCGGCCTCCGGGGTCTCGAGGTCCAGCGCGACGCCGCCCACTTCCCACTTGCGGCGGATGTCGCGCGACATGACGGTGACCGCAACGGGCATGCCGAGCTCGGTGGCGATGGCGGAGACGTCCTGCGGTGTCGCGGCCAGGTGCGTCTGCACGACGGGGATCTCGTACGCCGCAAGGATGTGCTTGGCCTCGGGCTCGGTCAGGCGCGTGCGGCCTTCGGCGATGGCCTTGCGCACGACGGTGCGCGCGCCATCGACGTCGGGGCGGAAGTTCTCCGAGGTGGAGGGGGGCGCCTGCATCAGCACTTCGCGCGTGTGCCGGTGATTGACCATGTGCACGAAGGCGCGTGTGGCGTTTTCCGGCGTGTCGAAGGTGGCGATGCCGGAATCCGCGAACAGCTTGCGCTCGGCGGCGGCGGTTTCGTCGCCGATCCAGCAGGTGAGGAGGTTGCCGCCGACGCTGCGGATGGTCTTGATCACCGATTCGGCGACCTCCATGCTGGGGGTGAGTGCGTTTGGCGTGTGGATCACCAGGATCGCGTCGCCATCCTGCTCCTCGCACAATATCTTCAGCACATCCTCGTAGCGCTTGGGCGGCGCATCGACGCGGATGGCGATGGGGTTGCGGCCGTTCCAGTCGGGCGGCAGCAGGCGGCGCAGGCGCGTGAGGGTGTTGGGGTAGAGGTCAGGCAGCGCGTAGCCGCCGAGATGCAGGCTGTCCTCGGCCATGATGCCGGCGCCGCCGCCGTTGCTGATCACGACGAGGCGGTCGCCGTGGATCGGGCGCGAGCGCACGACGGTCTCGACCGCACCGAAGAGTTCGTTCAGATGGTCGACGCGCAGGATGCCGGCGCGGCGCAGCACGGCGTCCGCCACGTCGTCGCTGCCGATCAGACCGGGGCTGTCGAGGAACAGGGGGTCGCCGATACCCGGCAAGGCGCGCTGCGCACGTCCGGCCTTGATCGCCACCACCGGCTTGTTGCGGGCCGCCGCGCGTGCGGCCGCCATGAAGCTGCGGCGTTCGCGGATCGACTCGATGTACATGAGGATCGCGCGCGTGCCCGGATCGCTGCCGAGGAAGTCGAGCACCTCGCCGAAACCGATATCCAGCGCATCGCCGAGCGAGACGAAATGCGAGAAGCCGATCTTCCGCGGCATGGCCCAGTCGAGCACCATCGTTCCGACGGCGTCGGACTGCGAGACGAAGCCGATGTTTCCCGACAGTCCGCCGACCTGGGAAAAGGTCGCGTTCAGGCCTGCCTGGGGCACCATGACGCCGAGGGTGCTGCCGCCGAGGATGCGGATGCCGTGACGGCGGGCGATCTCGAGGATGGTCACGTCGAGCGGCCGCCCGTCCGTGCCCAAGGTGGTGCCGAGCTGGCTCGCCATGACCATGGCCGCTCGCGTGCCGCGTTCGCCGAGCTGTTCGAGGATGCCCGGGATGGCCGACGGCGGGGTGCAGATGATCGCGAGGTCGGGCGTGCGCGGCAGGGCGGCGACGTTGGGATAGGTGAGTACTCCGGCCACGGCGTCGCGCTTGGGGTTGACCGGCATGATCGCACCGCCGAATCCGCCCGCCAGGAGGTTGCGCATGACCACGCTGCCGATGCGCCGGGGGCGGGCGCTGGCGCCGATCACGGCGATCGACTGGGGGTTGAAGAGGCTCTGCAGGTATCTGAAGCTCATGTTCGGAACGGGCGGTCGGGTTTGTCGATGGCGGTCAGCGCACGCGTTGCCACAGCATGGCGTGCGTGACGATGTACTGATACTTGCGTGCGTGCTCGCGGATCACGAGGGGTATTTCGGCTTCGCGGCGCAACTCGAAGCCGTCGGCGCCGAGGAGCGCCTTGAGGGTGTCGGCGCTGCGCACGGCACGTTCGCCGTCCATGTAGCCGCCGAGCCAAGCGCCGCGGGGTGTGAATTGTTCCAGCCAGGTGTAGGGCGACAGGATGGCGACGACGCCGCCCGCGCGCACCAGCCCGCGCGGCCCGCCGAGGCGCCCGAGCAGCGACCTGGGGCTCGGCAGGCGGCACAGCAGGTTGGCGAGCAGCACCGCATCGTAGTCCGTGAGTTCGGCGGGCAGCGAGCAGGCGTCGGCCTGGCGGAACGCGACACGGCTGCGGTCGATGGCCGGATCGACGCGCGCCAGCAGCGGGTGGGCGAGTTCGCCTTCGTCGCGGCAGGCGTATTCGAGGACGCCTCGATCGCGCAAGGTGGCGGCCGCATCGATGAAGGAGCGGCTCAGGTCTATGCCGAGGACTTCGCCGAACATGTGTGCGAGTTCGAAGCTCGCGCCGCCGACGGCGCAACCGACGTCGAGTGCCCGGCCGCCAACGATCCCGAGTTCGCGTGCGCCTTCCATCAGCCAGCGCGCTGCACGCAGCGGGAACTGGCAGGCATCGCGGGGCCCGGACGCGTGCGGCATCTGCTCCTGCGGGCTGCCATAGTGCAGCAGCAGGTACTCGTTGGTGATCCCGGCGCTTTCGTAGGCCTTGCCCGGCGCGCCTTCCGCATCGAGACGCACGGCACCGCCGTCGTGGGCGGCCTGCACGACGCGAAAGCCCGCGTGCTGGAAGAAGTGCGGGCGGAAATGGAAGCGCGACCACACGCTGGCCTCGTCGCCGGTCGAGATCCACGAACCGCCGAGGATCATCTGGTGCTCGCCGTCGTAGCAGGGGCTGCTGAAGTCGTCGTAGTACGGGTGGACCTGGGCCCCGGGCAGCGGATTGAACTGGTCGCCCAGCCACTGCCACACGTTGCCGAAGACGTCGCGGAAGCCTTTTGCCGTGAGCGCGCCGGCGGTGACGGGGGAGGAGGAGCCGCAGCCGAGGTTGAGGTTGAGGCCGCGTTCGTGCAGCAGGGCCGCACCGTCCGCGGCCATGACCGGATCGTCGGTGACGGCGGCGACGGGGTCGCGCAGGGCATTGTGCTCTGCTTCGCTCGGCAGGCGGCAGGGCTGGCCCAGGCGCGCGCTCAGCCACGCACAATACGCGCTGGCCTCGTGCCAATTGACTTCGGCGGGCCAGTTCCAGCGCATGTCGATTTCCTCGAACAGCGTGCGCAGGCGGAAGCGGTGGGATCCTGCGGGGCCGTCGGGCACCCAGAACGTGGGCCACTTGATGTTGCGGTAGGTGCGCCAGGACCAGCCGGTTTCCGACCACCACTGGCGGTCGCGGTATCCGCCGTCGGCGACGAACTGCCAGAACTCTCCGTTGCTCACGAGGCTGCGGCCCGCGCGGAAGGGCTGCACATCGACTCCGCGGCTGCCGTATTCGTTGTCCCAGCCGTAGGAGGGCCATTCGGCGGGTTTGCCGAGCTGCAGGCGGGTCGCAGCGACGGGGAGGAGTTCCATTTCCGGATAGTCGCGTCCGGGAATCGGCGGGAATGCCGCGGGGCTCGCTGCGGAGGAATGTGGCGGCATCCATCCCGCTGGCCGCCGGACGAGCCGCAGCGGCAGCTCGTGGATCAGCACGGACGAGGTCTCGAGATGGATGCGCTCGTGCTCGAACCCCATGAACAGCGCCCACAGGGGATCGTTCTGCGTGATCGGCGGATGGCCTTCGGCGAGTCCGGGGTGCTCGTCGATGACACGGCGCACCAGCGCGTACACTGCCTTGCGGTAGGCGTGGGCCTCATCGAACGCGGGCCAGCGCATCGCGTTCTTCGACATGTCGTCCCAGCGCATCTCATCGACGCCGGTTTCGAAGATGCGTTCGAAATACGGGTTGAGCGGCGCAGGGATCAGCCCCGCCACGCGCAGCTTGTTCACGTAGAGCGCAGGGGGGTGGCAGTAATAGAACACCATCGGATGTCGCAGATGATGGTACGGCGGGCGATAGAAGGCTTCCTCGCCGATCAGTCCGGAGAACAGCAGCTCGGTGAGCGTCCAGCCGTTGTCGAAGTAGGCACGGACCTGCTCGCGGGTGCAGGTGGCCAGATTCGGTAGCGGCAGCGAGGTGAGCACGCCATCGGTCGTCCTGCCCGGGCAGCGCTCGGGCGGCAAGCCGGTCCACCAGTCCGGGCTTCGGACGGGGCCAAGGCGTTCGTCGAAGCGTCCTTCAATATTCTGTCGCCAGCTTTCGTCGGTCAGGTCGTCGGTCATCTCGGATCGCCCTCGCTGGTGGTCCCCGCCCGAAAAGACGGGCCGCTACGCATTCGCCATCGGTGGAGGCCCCGCGGAGCCTCATCCGGCGAGGATACCCCTGGAGCAGGCTGCACGCCAACGGCTGCCTCGTGCTGCGGGCGTGACGAGGCGCACGCAGCGGGCGTGATCTAAAGTTAAGTCACCGAACGGCGTGTCCAATCATGGTCGACGGTCGGCGCTTCGAGGAGACAGCGATGGAACAGCGGAAACTTGCACTGATCGTCGGCGCGGGGCCGGGGCTCGGACGCTCGCTCGCGCGCCGTTTCGGCGCGGCGGAAATGAATGTGGCGCTTGCTGGCCGCAACCTCGATCGGCTGGAGAACCTCAGCGTCGAATGCGCGGGGATCGGCCGCGGCGCGCATGCCTACCGCTGCGATGCGGCGCGCGAGGAAGACGTACAGGCGCTGTTCCGCGCCGTGCGCGCCGACTACGGGTGCCCCGATGTCGTTGTCTACAACGCGGGGGCTTTCGTCGCGCGCGGCATCGTCGAGACCAGCGCCGAAGAGTTCGAACGCTGCTGGCGCGTCGGCTGCCTGGGCGGCTTCCTCGTCGGTCGCGAGGCGGCCCGGGCGCTGCTCGAACGCATCGAACAGGGCGGTCCCGGCGGGACCATCCTGTTCACCGGGGCCACGGCGAGCCTGCGCGGGAGCGCGGGTTTCCACAACCTTGCGGTCGGCAAGTTCGGCCTGCGCGCACTTGCGCAGAGCATGGCGCGCGAACTTCAGCCCAAGGGTATCCACGTGGCGCACGTGGTGATCGACGGCCGGATCCGGCCGACGGCCGTCGTCGAGCATACCGACACCCACGACGACGACGCGCTGCTTGCCCCCGACGCGATCGCCGAGGCGTATTTCCAGCTGTATCGGCAGCCGCGTAGCGCGTGGACGCAGGAACTGGACCTGCGCCCATGGGTGGAGCGGTTCTGAGGGTCAGGCGACGGTTTCGCTGTCGAGCGTCGGGTAGTCCGTATAGCCTTCGGCTCCGCCGCCGTAGAAGCGGTCCGTGCGCGGCGGGGTGAGCGGGGCGTTCTCGCGCAGGCGGCGGACAAGGTCGGGGTTGCTGATGAAGGCCTTGCCGAATGCGACGAGATCCGCCTTGCCCTCGGCCACCGCCTGCATGGCCAATTCGCGCGTGTAGCCGTTGTTGACCATCCACGCGCCGGCAAAGCGGCTGCGCAGCGCGTTGAAGTCGAACGGACGGGCGAGGTCCGCGGGTTCGCGCTTGCCACCGGTTTCGCCCTCGATGACGTGGATGTAGGCGAGCCCCAGCGGCGCGAGCCGTTCGACGACATGGTTGTAGAGCGCTTGGGGATCGCTGTCGCGCGGGGTGCCATTGCCGCTGGTCAGGGGGCTGAGACGGATGCCCGTGCGGCCGGCACCGATCTCGCCGCACACGGCGTCCATAACCTCCAGCAGGAGGCGCGCGCGGTTCTCGATGCTGCCGCCGTAAGGGCCGTTGCGATCGTTCACGCTGTCGCGCAGGAACTGTTCGAGCAGGTAGTTGTTGGCCGCATGGACTTCGACACCGTCGAATCCGGCCTCCATCGCGAGACGGGCTGCGCGCCGGTAGTCGGCGACGATGCCCGGAAGTTCGTCGTCCCGCAGGGCACGCGGCGTGGAGACGGGAACGAAGCCGTCGCGGGTGAAAGTCTTGGCCCCGCTTGCGGGGCGGTCGGTGCTCGATACCGGCGCAGCGCCCTCGGGCAGCAGCGAGGTGTGCGAGATGCGACCGACGTGCCACAGTTGGATCACGATGCGTCCGCCGGCGGCATGCACGGCATCGGTGACCTTGCGCCATCCTGCGACCTGTTCGGCGCTGTGGATGCCCGGGGTGTCGAGATAGCCGTGAGCCATCGGATTGATCGGACTGGCCTCGGTGACGATGAGGCCGGCGCTGGCCCGCTGGCGGTAGTACTCGACGGTGAGCGGGCCGGGCACGTTGCCGGGGAGGGCGCGGTTGCGCGTCAGCGGCGCCATCACGATGCGGTTGGACAGGTCGATGTCGCCGATGCGAACGGCGTCGAACAGGCTTTTCATGCGGGGGCTCCTGGGCGTGGGTCGCCGCTCGATCCGACTGGCATCAGCGGCGCGATGACCGATTCCATGACTTTAGCAATGCCTGAACAAGTTGAAAATCCGACGATTGCGTGACAATCAGTTTTCCGATCGGAAACGATGGCGCGCAGCAGGGGATTCCCCCGCGCGGGGGCGTCTCCGGAAGGCGGACGGACTACTGCGCCAGCGCGCCATCACCGCGCCTTGCAACTTGTCCGGCGGTGTGTGAAGATTCGCCCCTTGTCATCTTCTGGCGGCGTTGTAACTGCATGTTTTGTAATGAAAAACATGCAAGATTGCGAGGTTTCCGGAATGCCCGGAATCTCGTCCTTTCCCGTGCGGGGAGATCTTCTTCGCCGCTTGCGATCCTCTCCCGTCCTGCGCCCGGGGCGAGCGCCGATTCGCACGGGGCTTCCGACTGCCGTCGTTCATTCCGGGAATCCATTGCCCCTGTGCAGGAAAGCTTGATGTGCTGATGAGTCTGGTTCGCGGTTTGTCCCTGGCATACATGCCGATGTCGTCCGTCCGGGAATGCGCGCCGCAGTGGTGGGATGAGGTGCTCGGTGTCGCGATCCTTGGCGAGGGGGATGCGGGCTGCGTGCCGTCCGGAGTTCCGCTCGCCCGGGTCGCGACCCCCGTGCTGGCCGGACCGCGCTCCGTGTGCGAGGTGTGGCGTGCCGGCAGGCCGACAAGGGCAGGCGTGCACGGACGGGTGCGTTATCGCTGCACGGAGAGCATGCTGTTCGGGGCCATCGCGCTGGACGAGGGCGAGATGCCTGTGGACGCGGACGGCGTTTCTGCACTGCAGCGGGCCACCCGCGCAGCGTACCGGGAGGTGTTCGATCTGCTCGACGAGGCGGGTTATCCCGCGCTCTTCCGTGCCTGGAACTACTTTCCGGCGATCAATGCCGTGATCGACGGCAGCGAACGCTACTGGCAGTTCAACGCCGGCCGCCAGGACGCCTTCGGGGCCGGCGGCCGCAGCACGATAGGCAGCGTGCCCGCTGCGTGTGCGCTCGGTTCGGCGTCGGGGCCATTCACGCTGTACTTCATCGCGCTGCGAGATGCGCCGCAGGCGATCGAGAATCCGCGCCAGGTGTGCGCGTATCATTACCCCCGGCAGTACGGTCCGCGCAGCCCGACCTTCGCGCGCGCGAGCCTCGCGCCGTCGCTGACATCGCCGACGCTGTTCGTATCGGGCACGGCAAGCATCGTCGGGCACGAAACCCTGCATCGGGGCGACGTCGTCGCGCAGACGGCCGAGTCCTTCCGCAACATCGAGGCGGTCCTCGGCGAGGCGCGGCGGGCAGCTCCGGCAGGCATCGCGCTCGCTCCGGGGGATCTCGCGTACAAGGTCTATGTGCGCCACGCGGGCGACCTCGACGCCGTGCGGAGATGTGTTCGCGAGCATCTCGGCGATGCGGTGCCGGTGGTGTACGTGCAGGCGGACGTGTGTCGCGAGGACCTGCTGGTGGAAGTCGAGGCCTCGGGCGGACATGCGATGGAGGATTGGCGATGAGGGCAGGAGCGGGGAGCCGGTGGCTGCAGCGCGGACTGCTCGCCGCGCTGCTGGCGCCCGCGTTCGCTCCGGTCGCCGCGGCGGCGGAAAAGCCCCTCTGGGAACTCGGTGCGGGACTCACCGTGCTGCAGTTTCCCGCCTACCGCGGTTCGGACGAGGATCGGTTGTTCGTGCTGCCCGTGCCCTACGTGGTTTATCGTGGCGAATTCCTGAAGGCCGACCGGCAGGGGATCCGCGGCACCTTCTTCGACAGCGACCGCGTCGAGCTGAGCCTCAGCTTGGGGGCTTCCCCACCGGTCAGCAGCGATCGCGTGAAGGCGCGCGAAGGCATGCCCGACCTGAAGCCGACCGTCGAGATCGGACCCTCGCTCGATGTGCGGCTGTGGCGTTCGGCCGACGAGCGCCTGCGCCTGCGCACGCGCCTGCCCTTGCGTGCGGGCTTCACGGCGGAAGGCGGCCCCGAATCGACGGGCTGGCAGTTCACTCCGCAGCTCAACCTGGACTGGCGTGATCCGGCCGGACTGGGCGGCTGGACGCTCGGCGTGATCGCCGGCCCGGTCTATGGAGACCGGCGGCAGCACCGCTATTTCTACACGGTCGAGGCGAGCGAGGCGACGCCGCAGCGTCCGGCCTACGACGCCCGTGGCGGCTACGGCGGCACGCAGGTGCTGGCGGCGTTGTGGAAGCGCTATCCGGGGTTGTGGGTCGGGGGTTTCGTGCGCTACGACAGCCTCGCCGGCGCGGTGTTCGAGGACAGCCCGCTGGTGAAGCGCAAGGACTATTTCGCCGCCGGTTTCGCGCTGACCTGGGTGCTCGGCGAATCCTCGCGTCGAGTCGAAGCGGATGAGTAGCGGCGGCCGGACGCGGCAGGGGGCGCTGCGGCGCGTGCGCGAGTATGTGCTGCTGTACCTCGGCCTCGGTTACCTGGGAGTGATCTGCCTGCTGTGGACGCCGTTCGCTATGGTGTTCTACCCGCTGCTGCCGGCGCGCGCCGGCCGGCGCCTGGGGCGCTTCGTCATCAACCGTGGGTTCAACAGCTACATCCGCTTCCTGACCCTCATCGGCGCATGCCGATTCGACCTTGCGGCGCTCGACAAGCTGCGCGGGCAGGGGCCGCTGATCCTTGCGCCGAATCACCCGAGCCTCCTGGATGCGGTAATGGTGATCTCGCGCCTGCCCGACGTCGCCTGCATCATGAAGGCCGGGCTCATGGACAACATCTTCTTGGGCGCCGGCGCACGCCTCGCCCGTTACATCCGCAACGATTCGCCGCTGCGCATGGTGGGCTGCGCGACGAACGACCTGTCGGCGGGCAGCTTCCTGCTGGTATTCCCCGAGGGCACGCGCACGACGCGCATGCCCGTCAATCCGCTGATGAGCAGCGTAGGGCTGATCTCACGGCGCTCGGGGGTGCCGGTGCAGACGATCTTCATCGAAACCGATTCGCCCTATCTGTGCAAGGGCTGGCCCCTTTTCCGCAAGCCGGAGATGCCCGTCGTGTACCGTGTGCGGCTCGGGCGCCGCTTCGATCCGCCTTCCAGCGTGCAGCCTTTCATGGCCGAACTCGAGCGCTATTTCGTTGCCGAACTCGAGGATGCCGTTCTGCCGCGACCGCCGGAGAGGGACGGTGGCACAATGTCGTCGTCCACGATCTGAACCCTGTTTCGCACGCTGCCATGACGCCCCATCAGGTCACACTGCCGAAATCCGCGCCGCTACCCAGTCCGGTCGAGGCGCCCACCGCCACGCATCTGGTGCTGATCCCGAGCTACAACCCGGGGCCGAAGGTGTTCGAGACGGTGCGCGCCGCTCGGCACCAGTGGATGCCCGTATGGGTCGTCGTCGATGGCAGCACGGACGGCACCACCGACGGCTTGCGCCGCATGACCGAGGAGGATCCGGGCCTGCGCGTGATCGTCCTGCCGAAGAACTCGGGCAAGGGAGCCGCAGTGCTGCATGGCATCGAGCTGGCTGCGAAGCAGGGCTTCACGCACGTACTGACGATGGATTCGGACGGCCAGCATCCCGCGGAGCTGATCCCCGACTTCATGGCGGCGTCGGCGGCACGACCGGACACGATGGTTCTCGGCCTGCCCGTCTTCGACGCCAGCGCCCCGGCGCTGCGCGTGCGCGGTCGCAAGCTGTCGAACTGGTGGGCGAACCTCGAGACGCTGTGGATGGGGATCGGTGATTCGCTGTTCGGCTTTCGCGTGTATCCGATCGCCCCGCTGGCCAAGGTCATGCACGGCCAGCGCTGGATGCGCCGCTTCGATTTCGACCCCGAGGCCGTGGTGCGCATGGCGTGGCTGGGGGTGCGGCCGGTGAATCTGCCGGCGCCGGTCAAGTACTTCCGCCCCGACGAAGGAGGCGTGTCCCATTTCAACTACGCGCGCGACAACCTGCTGCTGACATGGATGCACACGCGCCTGTTCTGTGGCTTCCTAGTACGCCTGCCCGTCCTGCTCGCGCGACGCTTCAGATCATCCCGCCGTTGATCGAGATCACCTGGCCGGTGATGTAGGCGGCCTGGGTCGAGGCAAGGAAGCCGACCAGGTCGGCGACCTCTTCCGGCTTGCCGGCGCGCTTCATCGGCACGATGCGCGCGATCGCATCCGCGTCGAAGGCGTCTTCGCTCATCGCCGTGTCAATGATGCCGGGCGCGACGACGTTCACCGTGACCCCCCGGCTCGCGAGTTCCTGTGCGAGCGATTTGCTGGCCGAATGCAGGGCGCCCTTGGCGGCCGCGTAGTTGGCCTGGCCGCGATTGCCGGTGATCGCCGCCACCGAAGAGATCGTGATGATGCGCCCCCAGCGCGTGCGGAGCATCGGCATCGTGAGCGGCTGGGTGACGTTGAAGAAGCCGTTCAGCGACACGTCGATGACGCGCTGCCACTGGTCGGCGCGCATGCCGGGGAAGACGGCGTCGTCGTGGATGCCGGCGTTATTGACGAGGATCTGCAGCGGGCAGTCAGCACCGATCGCGTCGAGTGCGGCCGCCGTGGCGGCGGCGTCGGTGACGTCGAACGCGACGGCCTCGGCGCTGCCGCCCGCGCTGCGGATTTCGTCGGCGAGGGCCTCGGCCTTGTCGGCATTACGGTTCGCATGGATGAAGACGTGGTGGCCGTCGCCGGCGAGACGGCGGCAGATCGCCGCGCCGATGCCGCCGCTTCCGCCGGTGACGAGTGCGCGTTTCAAGATGGGCTCCCGCTGGGGCCGGCGCCCAGGGCGCCCGCGTCGAGGATCACCGCGGCACGGCCGGAAACGAGCACGTGGCCGTCCGCGGCGACGGTGAAGGAGTAGAGGATCTGGTTGTCGTTGCCGGTGATGCGCTCGGCATCGATGTAGAGGTCTGATGTCACCGTATCCAGCCGTTCGACCGCGATCTCCACCCCGCGCACGCTCGCGAGGTAACCCGCGCGCGGGGCATCCCCGGCGTTGGCGACCAGGGCGCCATGCACCGCCATCGCCTGCGCGGCATACTCGATGGCGCTCGTCGCAGGCAGGCCGTCAGCATCGCGCAGCGGGTTGTCGGCGTCGCGGTGACTGGTCGCCCGGCAACGGATCGCGTCGGCATCCCATGCTTCGACGCTGGCGAGCAGGCACATCCTGCCGTGGTGCGGAATGCGTGCGGCGATGCCGTCGTGGTCGAGGGTGGTTGGCAGGGTCATGCCGTGTAGTCCACCGCGAGGCGGGCGTGGGCGAGGTAGTCGAGCACGACACGGCCGCTGCGGCGTGCCGCGATCGCCGCTAGCAGCGGAAGGCTGCGTGCGGCGGGAATCGAGCACCGCAAGGCGTCGAGGGCCGGGTCGGCGAGCGTGTCGGGCGGGGCGTCGGTGAGCTTGGCGGCGAGGCGTCCGCAGCTGTTCGCTTCCCGCTCGGGGGTCAGCAGCAGGGCGACGCCGAAGGCATCCGGGATGGGGCGGGCCGCCCGCAGCGGCTCCGGGTAGTCTGCGTCGTAGGCGAGCAGCAGGCAGGGCTGGCCGTCGAACCGGACCTGGGCGAGCGCTTCAAGGAGGCCCGCGCCGAAGCTGCCGTCATAGGCGCACAGTACGGCCGAGGGGGCGGTCGCGCCGGTGGCGATGCCCCAGTAGCCGGCGGCGGCGTTATGCACGGAATTGTGAAAACGCGTCGGCGAGATCTGGCGGTCGTCGGATGCGAGGGTTTCGCAGATCTGGTGGCAATTGACCCCGTCGCCCCCGGAGGACGAGAACACCGTTGCAAGCCCGGACGGATCCATACCGGCCGCTGTCGTCGCCTGCAGGCCGATACCGAGCGCGAGCTTCACGACCCGCACGGCACGCCGGCGTTCGGCCGGCGGCAGTTGCTCGGGGGCGTTGAGTACGGTCTTTTCGGGGCTCCACGCGGCGTCGCCCGCGAGGATCGCGGCGCAGGCCGGCCAGTCGGCCATGCCCGGCCCGATCAGGCCGATGCTGCGGATCCAGGCCGCGGGCGGATTCGTCATGGTGGGCCTCATGCCGGGCTGCCGAGGATGAGGCTGCAGTTCGTGCCGCCGAATCCGAAGGAATTGCTGAGAACGCGGCGTACCGGTTGCCGACGCGTCGCGAGTACGTAATCGAGCCCCTCTTCGGGATCGGTGGTGCCGGCGCCCGCCGGAACGAAGCCGTCGCGGATCGCGAGCGCGGCTATCACCGCCTCGATGCCGCCGGCGGCGCCGAGGGTGTGGCCGGTTGCGCCCTTGGTCGAACTGCAGGGCGTCGCGTCGCCGAAAAGCCCCTTCACCGCCTTGCCTTCGGCGGCGTCGTTGCTCGGCGTGGCCGTGCCGTGGAGGTTGATGTAGTCGATGTCGCGCGCAGCGAGGCCGGCACGCGCCAGCGCCGCATCCATCGCCTGGCGCGCACCGCGGCCCTCGGGGTGCGGCGAGGACATGTGGTAGGCGTCGCTGGACTCTCCGTAGCCGAGCAGCAGGATCGCATCGCGCGGCATGGAGGCCGGCACGGGCTCGACCAGCGCGAAGGCGGCCCCTTCGCCGATCGAAATACCGTCGCGGGCGCGATCGAAGGGCCGGCAGGCCCGCGACGAAGTGAGCTCCAGCGAATTGAAGCCGTACAAGGTCGTGAGGCACAGCGAGTCGACGCCTCCGACGAGGGCCGCGTCGATCAGCCCGCTCGCGATCATGCGCGCCGCGGAGGCGAACACCTTGGCGCTGGACGAGCAGGCGGACGAGACGACCACCGCGGGTCCCTTCAGTCCGAACCAGTGCTGCACGAAGTCGGCGAGCGAGAAGGTATTGTGCGTGCCGGCGTAGTTGAAAGTGGCCGGGAGGGCGCCGGTGTCCGGGGCTCGGTGGCGGTAGGCGAGTTCGGTTTCCAGGATGCCCGAGGTGCTCGTACCGAGGAACACGCCGATGCGATCCGCGCCGTGGCGGGACATCGCCTCGCGGACCGCATCGGCGAAGCCGTCCTGCACCAGGCCGAGCTGCGCGAGCCGGTTGTTGCGGCAGTCGAAGCGCGCCAGCGAGGCGGGGAGCACTTGGTCGTCGGTGCCTTCGACCTCGCCGATCCATGTGGGCAGGGATACGGTCTCGAAGTCGCAGGGCTTGAGCCCGGAGCGGCCGGCGAGCATCGCTTCGCGCAGCGGCTCCAGTCCGCGTCCGAGGCAGGACGAGGCGGTGTAGGCGGAAATCAGCAACGGATGCACGGTGCCTCGGCGGCTCGAAAAGAAAGCATTTTATCAAAAGGTCGGAGTGGCTCGCGGACGGCTCGTTGCGGCTCGGCAGCAGGCGGAGGAGCGCGGTCGTTTCGGGAGCCCCCGGGGCTCAGGGAATGGCTGAAGCGAGCGTGACCGGCTCGAGGCCCTCGCGCGCAAATCGCACGAGCAGGCGCGGCAGCACCTCGAGAATCACCGGCGCACCCGTGCTCGTCCGGGCGGCATTGCCGTCGTGCAACAGCAGGATGTCGCCCGCGCTGAGGTTCTCCGACAGGCGCCGGCGGACGATCGCGGCGTCGCCCGTACGGGTGTCGTAGGCGCGTCGCGTCCATGATGCGAGTTGCAGGTCCAGGCGGGCGAGGACCGGTTCCAGGAACGGGTTGCGCAGGCCCGCCGGGGCGCGGAAGAAGCGCGGCTGCCGGCCGCAGACGTCGGCGATGGTGTCCTGCGCGGCGCCGATTTCGCGCGCCAGCCAGCGCGGGCCGCGCAGCGAGAAAGTCTTGAGGTGGTGTTCGCTGTGGTTCTCGACGGCGTGGCCGCGCGCGACGATCTCGCGCGCAAGTGCCGGATGCTCGCGCACGAGCCGGCCGATGACGAAGAAGCTCGCGCGGGCGCCATGGGCGTCGAGGAGATCGAGCACGTACGGCGTGACCTCCGGGTCGGGGCCGTCGTCGATCGTGAGCGCAATCTCCCTCCGCGCGACCGCGGCGGCTGGCAGTCGCGTCCAGTTCGTCCCCAGCAGGGTGCAGCGCGGAAACAGCCCGGCCGCGGTGAGCAGGCCGTGGTTGGCCGCGACGGCTGCGGCGGCCCACGGCCAGGCGTCGGGTCGCAGGGCGATGCCCGCGGCCGCTGCGGCGTGCAGTGCGGCCGAAAAGCGGATCAGGGTGCCGGGGCGCCAGGGACGGGGCATGAGGGCGGGCGGGCGAAGGCGGCGGCGAAGATCAGGGCGAGGAGGGCGCCGGGGCCGACCGTGCCGCCAATCGCCTGCAGCACGGGAACCGAGGAGAATGCGAGGACGCCGAAGCCGGCGACCGTCGTGAGGTTGGCAAACAGCATCGACGCGAGGGTCGCGGGCGGAGGGGCGTCCTCGTCGCCCTTGCCGTCGAAGAACAGCGCGTAGTTGGAGCCCACTGCGACGATCAGCAGCAGGCCGACGAGGTGCAGGATCGTCAGCGCCACGCCGGCGAGCACGAGTCCGGCCACGACCGTCAGCACCGAGGCAGCGAGCGGCAGCAGGACGCGCAGGACGCGCCGCGGCGAACGCAGAGCGAGCGCAAGCAGGGCGATGACCGCTGCGACGCCCGCAAGCGACAGCATGATCGCCTCGCGCAGGTAGCCCGCGTAGAGCTGCCCGGATTCGCTCTTCATGTCGATGAAGAGCGGGGCGGCCTCCGCCGCCGCGTCGAGCGCGAGGCGCACGGTAGAGGGGTCGATTTCCCCCGCATGCGCCCCCT
This sequence comes from Aromatoleum evansii, assembly GCF_045689615.1. Classification (NCBI taxonomy): domain Bacteria; kingdom Pseudomonadati; phylum Pseudomonadota; class Betaproteobacteria; order Rhodocyclales; family Rhodocyclaceae; genus Aromatoleum; species Aromatoleum evansii. The sequence continues at coordinate 2,984,208 of NZ_CP141259.1, read as the reverse complement.
CGACGGGCGCGCGCAGCGGCAGCAGCGCGGTCCACTGCGCGCCCTGACGCAGGAGCAGCGAGTCGACGGCCATCGCGAAGCTCGTTCCGTCGAGGTCTGCGCGTGTCAGAGGGGGGCGCTCACGCGCTGCGGAGATGTCTTCAACGAAGGGTCCGAGGCGGCTGGCCTGCAGGGGCAGCTCCGCGGTCGCGCTCGTGAGCCGTTCGCGCAAGTCCTGCGGCTCGGGGAGCGCGGAGCGGCGTTCGAGCTGTCGGGCCCGGGACGGCAGATACAGCGACGGGCTTTCGAAACCGCCGATCTCCCCGGCATCGACGAGCGCCTGCAGCCGCGCGGATACCGCCTCCGCCTTTTGCAGCGTGGCCTCGGCATCGTTTGCACGGACGACGATCATGTAGCGCAGGTCCGGCGCGCCGAGATCGCTGCGCAACATGGCGTCGACCGCCTGCGCCTGCGGCGGCACCGGGCTCAGGGCCGCGAGTTCGTGATTCCAGATCCGGCCGTGCTGGGCAAACACGAAGGCTCCGGCCAGCGCCGCCAATCCGGCAAGGATCCAGCGCAGTCTGCGCACTGCTGTGACGACGCGCTGAAGTCGCAGTCCGAACGGGGTCACGTCACGGATCGCGAATCCTGCAGGCAGCAGGTGCGGCAGGATGTAGCGCGTCGCGAGCGCAGCGACGATCAGGCCCGCGATCGAATACAGGCCGAGCTGCGCCAAGCCGGGAAAGCCGGAGAACATCAGCGCGCCGAAGCCGCAGATGGACGTCATCACCCCGAGCCGTATGGTCGGCCAGAAGGTGTTGCGCCCGGTGTTCGTCGCTGTCGAACCGGACTGGACGAAGAGGTAGATGGCGTAATCGACCGCCTCGCCGATCAGGGTGGTGCCGAAACCGAGGGTGACCCCGTGCATCACGCCGAATCCGAGGCTGACCGCGGCGATGCCGGCCAGTGCCCCGGATATCACCGGCAGCAGCCCGAGCAGGAGGGCTGTCGGCGAGCGGTAGATGAAGAGCAGGAGCGCAACGATGATCCCGGCCGACACCAGGGCGAGGCGCGTCACCTCGCTCTCGATGGTGGATCGCGAATCGACCGCGAACACGGCGGCGCCGGAAACCAGCAGCTTCAGATCGGTCCCGGAAGGTAGTTTCGATGCCTCGCTCGCAAAGGCACTGCGCAGGGAATCGATCGCCGCCTGCTGGCCGTCGAGATCCGAGCCCGAGGCGCGGGTCTGCACGAGCAGCAGGGCGCGTCTGCCGTCCCGCGAAGCCCATACACCCTCCTGCATCGCGGGGCGGGATCCACCATCGAGCCGTTCGAGCAGTTGCATCAGTTCGCCGGTGGGGTCGCGCGGCAGCAGCGACTTCGTGAACATGCCGAGCGGCGAGGCGAGGAGGTCGACCGATTCCGCGATCGCTTGTTGCAGACCGGACGACGTGAAGCGCTCCGCGGTCACGGCGGGGCTCAGCACATAACGGTGCATGAACAGCAAGGCATGGTCGCTCTCGCGATGGACGGGCTCGCCGTTCGCGACCATGCCGAAGGCCGCATCGGCGCGCAGCTTGGCGGCGAGCGCACGCGAGAGTTGCGCCCGCTGTGCTGCGTCGCCGCCCTCGATGCCGGCCAGCAGAAGGCGGGATACCATGCCGTCGCGCAACTGCTCGACCAGTACCCGCTGCTCTGCGGTGGGCGCTTCGGGCAGGAAGGCCGAGAGGTCGGCCGTGAAACGCGTCTGGCTGACGACGGCAGCACAGGCAGCGACGAAGGCCAGCCACAGCAGCAGTGCCGGCAGGAAACGGCGTGTCACCGTGCCTGCCCCAGCGCCACGATCTCCATGACCGAGCGGTCGCCGTCCGCCTGGAGGATCTCGATTTCACGCAGCAGCCCGCGTGTGCCGGTGATGTTGATGCGGGTCACGACCTCGGCCATGCGAGTGTCCCGCGGCAGCAGGGTCAGGGTCCAGCGTTCCACATTGCCGGCAAGATGCAGCGCATAGGTGCGCTCAAGCGTATCGCGGTCCCCGGCCAGCGTCGCGCGGATGCTGTCGATGAAACCGGCGACTTCGCCGTAGTCGGACAGGCGCACGTTGAACTGCTTCTTGCCACGCGTCACGCTCAGGTTGTTGCCTTCGAGGACCAGCGCTTCGGGACGCGGCTTGAGGGTGATCTTCTCCAGCCGGTCGGGCGCCTGGAAGCGCAATTCGCCGGACGATTCGACCGGCTGGTCGAGCACGGCGAGATACTTCCGTTCCTGGAAGGTGGCCTGTCCGCTGCGGTGCTTGCCCAAGGCCTGCATCAGCTGGGCAACCGTCCACGACTCGGCCGCTATGGCCTGCGGGCCGTGCAGCAAGGAAGCCGCGGCGAGCAGGGCGGCGACGAGGAGGCGCATGGATGCAGCTTTGAACACGGATACTCCAGGGGCGGTCAATGCGTCGCGCGGCGTCGCGCACTGCGCCAGAAATCGAAAAAATTGAACCAGTTGTACGGTGCCTGTCCGGCGTAGTGCGCAAGGCGTGCGGCGTAGCGTTCGACTGCGTCATCGATCAGCCGTGCCCGGTTCTCGCGCGTTGCCGCGGAGAAATCGGCGAGTTCCTCGAAGTGCACGTCGTAGCGGTTGCCGCCGCGATACAACCCCACCATCAGGATCACCGGCCGCTTGAGCATGGCCGCGATGCGCCACGGGCCGACCGGAAACTCCGCGGGCTCACCGAAGAAATCGACGGGCTGCGACGGGTCGTCGCCCAGGCTGCGGTCCGCGAGCACGCCCACGAGCGAGCCGTCATCAAGGCGCTCCTTCAGTTGCAGCATCGAATCGAGATGCCCCATCGGAATGATGTCCGCGCGTGCGGCCGGATTGATCGCGGCCAACGTGTCGTTGATCTTGCGCGCATTCTCCTCGTACATGACCATCGCCACCCGCATCCCGGGTTGCTGACGCGCGATCGCGCGCATGACCTCGAAGCTGCCCAGGTGCGCCCCCATCAGGAACACGCCCTGGCCACCATCCACCGCTGCCCGCACGAGTTCGCCCCCGTGTACGCGGATGTCGAACAGGTCGAAACGGTCATTCACCAGATAAATGCGGTCGTGAATCGTGCTCGCGAAGCTGAAGATGTGCCGGAACCGCTCCATGGCGGCAGGGCGTCGGCCCAGCGCATGTCGGAGCCATTCTCTCGAGGCCTTCCGGGCGGCCGGCGCGAAGAGCAGGAAGTAGGCCGAAATCAGCAACAGCACTGCGCGTCCCACGCGGCGGCCGAGTCGCAGCGAGATCCATGTCATCAGCCGCAGCGTCGCGTAGTTGCTGCGTTCCGGACGGCTCGCCCATTCGGCGGTTCCCCGCCGGGGCGTTGCGCTCGACGCGTCGCTCACGCCGGATCGACTCGCAGGACGCCGGTCGCGACGCAGTCGTCCCCGGCAAGGATGTCGAAGCGCCAGTTCGTTCCGGATTCGGTAAGGCGGATGCGCAGTTCGGTATCCGGGCCGACCGGGCGCAGGAATTTGGCGGATGCGATACCGCAGGGCGGTACCTGGCGCCCGAGGGCATCCGCGAGCGCGCGGGTCGCCAGGCCGAGTAGTACCACGCCCGGCACGATCGGCCGGCCAGGGAAGTGGCCCGCGAAAGACGGATGATCGGCGGGAATCCGCACGCTCGATTCGTGAATCATTCGCTGCCGCCCAGCGTGCGGCGCAGTTCCTCCAGTGCCGCGCGCGGAAGCTTGCCCGTCGCGTTGCGCGGCAGCGCGTCCGCGAAGATCAGCGGGCGCGGCAGGAACAGGGGATCGACTCGCTCGCGCAGGGCTTGCAGCAGCGTCGCGCGGTCGAGGCCCGGCGCCACGACGACCGCGGTCAGGCGCGTCACCCCGTCGGTCTGTTCGTCTTCGGGCATGAAGTAACTGCCATCGACGACACCCGGGATCGCATTCAGCTGATGGTTCAGGTAACCGAGTGAGCTGCGCTTGCCAGCGATATTCACGAGGTCGGCCGAGCGCCCGTGCAGCAGGAAGCGATCGTCCGCGGTGGGCTCGATGATGTCGCTCAGCATCGTTGGCGTCTCGACATGGCCTCCGTGGGCCCACACCTTCCCGTCTTCAACAGTGAGCGCGAGACCGCGCATCAGCTGCCATTCGGCCGTTTCGGCCGTGCGCCGGGTGGCCGTCTGGCCGGTTTCGGTGCAGCCGTAGATCTCGATCAGCGGGCACTGCAATTGCGCCTCCAGCGCTACCGCGAGGTTGCCCGACAGCGGAGCGGTGGCGGATACGACGAGGTCCGCAGGCGGCACCTCGGTCCCTGCGCTCAGCAGCGTACGCAGGTGGAACGGCGTGGAGACCAGGACGCGCGGACGGGGAACTGCGGCCAGCGCGTCCGCGATGTCCGCCGGATAGAACGGCCGCCCCGACCAGATCGCGCCGCCGGACAACAGCGCCAGCAGCACGGTCGATTCGAAACCGTACATGTGCTGCGGCGGGACGGTGCCTATCAGTGTGAACGGCTTGTCGACCAGCCCCAGCCTGTCGGCCTCTGCCGCGATGTTGCGCACGAGCGGCCCCCAGGTCTTCGGGTGCGGCATCGGCGTGCCGGTCGAGCCGGACGTGAACACATAGGCCACGACCTGATCCACGTCGATCATCGGCACCGCGCCACCTTCCGGCGAAGCGGCCACCGGGGACTCGATGAAGTGGTGTTGCGGCAAGTCGATGTCGCAGGCCGGGCTGTCGGTCAGGCAGAACGTGTCGGGCGCGAACATCTGAAGTTGCCGGACGGTCTCGGGGGTATGCGTCGAGGGCAGCAGGCTGATCTTGCGGCCCACCAGCGTCGCGGCCAGCCCGACGGTGAAGCGGTAGCGATCCGCGCACACGTTCAGGACGTGTCCGCCCGCGGGCAGCGAGGATGCGAGGCGCTCAACGTCACCCAGGAAGCGTTCGACCGTCACGGGGCCGTCGTGCCGCCAGGCGACCACGGCATCCGGTTTGGTATGGGCGAGGAGCGGCAGTGTAGCGGAAGCGGGGTGCGTCATTGCTCGTTAACAGGTTTTGCGGTGGGCGACGCGCGCCGGTACGCGCGGACGGCGTCCAGGATGCTGCTGCGATCTTCGGGGAGCAGCCTGAGGCGCACGAGGTACTCGGCAAGGAACATCAGTCCGACCAGCGGCATGGTCAGGAGATTGGCGAAGGCGGACCACGTCTCGATGGAGCCGAACGCGAACAGCAGGCAGGAAATCGCCGCAGTCGCGCCGAAGAAGATCGTCCATGCGACCGTCACCTGCCGTGTATAGCGAGCGAGCGCGGGGCTGACGGTGGCGTGCATCGTGCGTGCGATGCGCGTGCACATCGGTTCGCGCCCGGCCGCGAGCGTGCGTCCGAAACCGATCCCCAGCAGGACGTTTGTGCCGACGTGCTGGACCAAATAGAGCCAGCCGACGTTGCGCGCAAGCGTCGGCCACGCCAGCGTCAGCACCAGCGTGGCGGCAGCAAGCAAGCCGAGCAACACGGTGCGTCGCGACGATTGCCAGGCGAAAGCCGCGGCAATCGCCGCGAAGGGTGCGATCGCAAGGAGCGCCCCCCAGGACGACTCATCGACGAGCGCACTCGTGTAATGCGCAGCGACCGCCCAGGCGACTACGGCGACGCCGATCGCAAGTCCGCGCCCGACGCGGACGAGTGAGGGCGTCATTTCGTGCGGTTGGCCGCGACGTACTCGGTGAGGCTGCGCAGGGAGCGGAAGATCTTGACGTTGTCCTCGTTGTCGGCGCGCAGCTGGAAGCCGTAACGCTTCGAGACGACGAGCGCGACCTCGAGGATGTCGATCGAATCGAGGCCCAGTCCTTCGCCGAACAGGGAATCGTCGGCCGGGATGGATTCGGGAGCCATGTCCAGGTTCAGGGCTTCGACGACGAGGCCTGCTACTTCGAGGCGCAGTGCATCGAGATCGGCGGAAGAGGGGGTGGCAGCTTGGGTCATGAATCGGCGGAAATGCGTTGAATTCGCGGCGACGCGCTTTTCGCAGGGCGATGCGCGCGCTGGTCGCGAGACTGCCGAAGTGTCGCCCGGGAGAGGTCGACCGCGGTAGCGCCTCGCGATTGCAATTTGTTTGTGAAAACCCTGCAGTTTATAGGATTGACTCGTTCCGCGCAGCCGCTGGGGGGCGCATCCTGCGCGGCTGAAGCACTGATCCGTTATCATGAAGCGATGGCGCTGCGGCCGCGGATGCGGTTGCATCCGGTAACAGTACAGAAAACGGAGGGGGCACGGCACAGGTGACCGTTCCCTCGACAGGATGGATCCTCACGGTGAGCAAGGCATTTACCAAGGAAGGCGACGGCCAGGACGATGACGACGACGTCCCTGCGGCGGTCCGCCTGCCCCCGGGCACAAAGAACTACATGACGCGGCGCGGCTACGACGCATTGCGCGTCGAGCTCGACCAGTTGGTGCGCATCGAGCGGCCCAAGCTTGTCGAAACGGTCGCATGGGCCGCATCGAACGGCGACCGCTCCGAGAACGGTGACTACATCTACGGCAAAAAGCGCCTGCGCGAGATCGACCGCCGCATCCGCTTCCTGATCAAGCGCATCGAGTCGGCCGAGGTGGTCGACCCGGAGCGCCAGCAGGGCATGGAGCAGGTTTTCTTCGGCGCAACCGTGACCGTGCTCGACGTCGAGGACGGCGACGGCGAGGGCGAGCAGACCTGGCAGATCGTCGGCGTAGACGAGGCTAACGCCAGCGCCGGCCGCATCAGCTGGATTTCGCCTCTTGCCCGCGCGCTGATGAAGGCGCGCGAGGGCGACGTCGTACGCTTCCAGAGCCCGGCGGGGCTGCGCGAGATCGAGGTCGTCGAAATCCGCTACGAGTGATCGATTCCGGCAGCGCTTGAAATTCCCGGAATGCGCCCCATATGCAGGCGCATTCCTGTGACAACGGAGTTTCAAACGATGACGACCGCCGCTGGCGCCCAGACCCTCAATTTCCAGGCCGAGGTGAAGCAGCTCCTTCACCTGATGATCCACTCGCTGTACTCCAACCGCGAGATCTTCCTGCGCGAGCTGGTTTCGAACGCGTCGGATGCCTGCGACAAGCTGCGCTTCGAGGCCCTCGACAAGCCCGAGCTGTTCGAAGGCGACGGCGAACTTTCGATCCGCATCTCCTTCGACAAGGATGCGAAGACCGTCACCGTCGCCGACAACGGCATCGGCATGAGCCGTGACGAGGCGATCGCGCACCTCGGCACCATTGCCAAGTCCGGCACCAAGGAGTTCTTCTCCCAACTCACCGGCGACCAGAAGAAAGACGCCCACCTCATCGGACAGTTCGGCGTGGGCTTCTACTCGGCCTTCATCGTTGCCGACAAGGTCACCGTCGTCACGCGCCGCGCAGGCCTCCCTGCCTCGCAGGGCGTTAAATGGGAATGCTCGATGGTGGGCGATGCCGCCGGCGAATACACGGTCGAGGCGATCGACAAGGCCGTTCGCGGCACCGAGATCACGCTGCACCTGCGCGACGACCAGGACGACCTGCTTTCCGGCTGGAAGCTGCGCAGCCTGATCCGCAAGTACTCTGATCACATCGTCCAGCCCATCCTGATGAAGAAGGAGGAGTGGGACAAGGACAAGAACGAGCAGGTCACGACCGACGAGGACGAGACCGTCAACCAGGCCAACGCGCTGTGGACGCGCTCCAAGGGCGACATCAGCGACGACGAGTACAAGGCCTTCTACAAGCACGTCGGCCACGACTACGACGAGCCGCTCGCGTGGAGCCACGCCCGAGTGGAAGGCCGCCACGAATACACCCAGCTGCTGTACGTCCCGGCGCACGCTCCCTTCGACATGTGGGACCGCAACGCTCGCCACGGCATCAAGCTGTACGTGAAGCGTGTCTTCATCATGGACGACGCCGAGAAGCTGATGCCGACCTACCTGCGCTTCGTGCGCGGGGTCGTCGATTCGGCCGACCTGCCGCTCAACGTCTCGCGCGAGATCCTGCAGGAAAGCAAGGACATCGACACCATCCGTGCCGGCTGCACGAAGAAGGTGCTGGGCCTGCTCGAAGACCTCGCCACCAGCGACGAGGCTTCCGATAAGGAAAAGTACGCGACCTTCTGGAAGGAATTCGGCAAGGTGCTGAAGGAAGGCGTCGGTGAGGACTTCGCGAACAAGGAGAAGATCGCCGGCCTGCTGCGCTTCGCCTCGACGAAGGACGACACCCCCGACGAGACCGTCTCGCTCGCCGACTACATCGCCCGGATGAAGGAAGGCCAGGACAAGATCTACTTCGTCACGGCCGAATCGTTCAATGCCGCGAAGAACAGCCCCCACCTCGAGATCTTCCGCAAGAAGGGCATCGAAGTGCTGCTGCTGTCCGATCGCGTCGACGAGTGGGTGATCGGCAACCTCACCGAGTTCGACGGCAAGCAGCTCGTCTCCGTCGCCAAGGGCGGCCTGGATCTCGGCAAGCTCGAGGACGAGGCCGAGAAGAAGGAAGCCGAGAAGGCCGCCGACGAGTACAAGGAGCTGCTCGAGAAGATGAAGGCGAGCCTTGCCGAGCGTGTCAAGGACGTGCGCGTCACGCACCGCCTGACCGATTCGCCCGCCTGCCTCGTCGCCGACGAGCACGACATGGGGATGAACCTCGCGCGCATCCTGAAGGCTGCCGGCCAGCAGGCGCCGGTATCCAAGCCCATCCTCGAGATCAACCCGCAGCACCCCGCGGTGATGCGCCTGAAGTACGAGGAGAAGCAGTTCGACGACTGGGCAGCGGTGCTCTTCGACCAGGCGCTGCTCGCCGAAGGCGGCACGCTCGACGATCCGGCGACTTTCGTCAAGCGCATCAACCAGCTGATGATGGCGATGAGCGGCAACTGATCCGCACGCGCCGCCACTCAGGCATCGCCGGAGCCGCCCGCCCTGCGGGCGGTTTTCGTTTACGACGCGTCCGCCTTTTCGCGCGCGGCGGCGTCCCGCCCGACCTCCGCTTGCGCGCGCTCCAAGGCAGGAACCGCCAGCGCGTCGTAGAGGGCGCGAGGCGACACCGATCTGGAGAAGCCGTATGCGATGACGGATGCGGCCATCAGCGGAATCAGCATCTCGTGATTTGCGGTCATCTCCATCACGATCACGAAGGACGTGATCGGTGTGAGCGTCATGCCCGAAAGGAAGGCGACCATGCCCAGGACCATCAGCGCCGGCCCTTCCTCACCGGGATTCAGCGCCGCCAGCGTCGAGCCGAGTCCTGCCCCGACTGCAAGTGCAGGGGCGAAGACTCCACCGGGAATGCGGCTGACGAAGGCGAGCCAGATGACCAGCATCTTCGCTGCGAAGAAGTAAACCGACAGCGGTGCGGTTCCTTCCAAAGCCGCCTTGGACTCGGCATAGCCGGTCGCGTAAGTGGCACCTCCCGTCACGAGTCCGATGAGCGCGGTCGCGAGCCCGCAGCCGGCTGCGAAGGCGATCGGGCGTTCCGCGGCGAAATTGCCCACGCGACCGGGCAGGCCGCGTGCGGAAGCAACCAGCAGTCGGCTGAAGGTGCCACCCAGGATGCCGCCTGCCGCGCCGCAGATCAGCACCGGCCAGATACCCGCGGGCCAGCTGAGCGCCGCCGGCGTACGGCCGAAATACGTGTAGTTTCCAAGGATGCCGAGCGACATCAGGCCCGCGAAGATCACCGCCGTCAGCGTCGTGCTATTTGCGCGGAAGGCATGATGGCGGCACATCTCCTCGATCGCGAACATTATTCCGCCCAGGGGCGTATTGAATGCAGCCGCGATACCCGCTCCGCTACCGGCAACGATTAGGTTGCGGCTCGATGCAATACGACCGAAGCGTCTCCCGGCCAGTGAATGCATCACCGAGGCGCCGATCTGCACCGACGGCCCTTCTCGACCGATGGATGCCCCCGAGAGCAGTCCGCCGAGAGTCAGAATCAGTTTGGCGCCTGCGATCTTCAGCGACAGCAAGCGTCCGCGCACCTCGGCATCGGGGCTGAGCGAAGCGGCAATCGTTTGCGGGATCCCGCTTCCCTGGGTGGCGGGAAAGAAACGCCGGGCGACCCATGCCATGCCGGCAAATCCGGCGGGAGCAAGGGCGAGCGACAGCCAGGGCGAGCTTGCAATGATCCTTGCGTGCAATTCGATCGCGTGCTCGGCGCCGATTGCGAAAACGATGGCGAAGAGTCCGGCGAGGAGTGCTGCGCCGACGAGGAGGGCGCGCCGGCGCCAGTGGCCGAGCGAGATCAGGGGGCTCGCGTAGCGGCGGCTCGATCGCGCGATGTGGCGGAAGGTGCGAGCCGAACGTTTTGCATCGGTTGGAGGGAGGTTGGACGACACGATGGCCCGTTGGAGTTGAAGTCCGCAACTGCTGGATTTGTTGGGGTTCGCCGGCGCTTCCGCTACGATATCCCGAAAGATCGTAGGGAAACCCGAAGGGGTTTCACAATATTTACACAAATATTTTTACCGGGATCTCCCGGATGTTGCAAAAAGGGGTCTCGTATCGTGAGCAAGTCCGCCGACCGCAGTCAGCCGAGCCAGGTGAGCCCGCTGTCCGTCCTGCAGCGTTTCCGGGTGTTGATTCGCACGGCTCAGCGTCATTCCCAGTGGGTCGAGAAGCAGAGCGGCGTTACCGGCGCCCAGCTATGGGCAATGCAGGAATTGCTCGAGGAGCCCGGCCTGCGTGTGGGCGAACTTGCCAAACGGATGGCCCTGCATCAGTCGACCGCCTCCAACATGATCGACAAGCTCGAGACCAACGGCCTGGTCGCGAAGGCGCGCAACAGTGCCGACCAACGCGTCGTGCGGCTGTCGCTGACGCCCGCGGGGCGCGAATTGCTGGCGCGGGCGCCGTCGCCTGCCCGCGGAGTCCTCCCGGAGGCGCTGCGGCTGCTCGATGCGTCCTCCCAGGCACGGCTCCAGGAAGAACTGGACGGACTGTTGCAGCAGATCAAGGGCCTCGACGAGGGCTTCGGCATGCAGCCCTTGCCCTTCACAGAGTAAGTCGCGTCTTACGCCGCGAACTCGTTTAAGTCGTCAGGTCTTCTTCGACAGCTGCCGCATCGCGCGCTCGAGACCTTCGAGCGTCATCGGGTACATGCGCTGGGCCATGATGTTGTTGATGATCTCGATCGACTGCCGATAAGGCCACAGCCGTTCCGGTTCGGGATTGAGCCACGCGGCTGCCGGCCAGGCGTCGAGCAGGCGTCTTATCCAGTCGGCGCCCGGTTCGCGGTTCATGTGCTCGATCGAACCATGTTGATGCAGGATCTCGTACGGGCTCATCGTCGCGTCGCCGACGAAGATCAGCTTGTAGTCCGGGCCATACTTGTGGATCAGGTCATGAACCGGGATCCGCTCCGCGTGGCGGCGATGGCTGTCGCGCCACACCGACTCATACACGCAGTTGTGGAAGTAGAAGTGCTCGAGGTGCTTGAATTCCGCCCGGCAGGCGGAGAACAACTCCTCGCACGCCTTCACGTGGTCGTCCATCGACCCGCCGACATCCAGGAACAGCAGCACCTTTACCGCGTTGTGGCGTTCCGGCCGCATCATCAGGTCCAGCCAGCCGGCATTGCGAGCGGTCGCGGCGATCGTGCCGTCGAGATCCAGCTCGTCCGCGGCGCCCTCGCGCGCGAAGCGCCGCAGCCGTCGCAGCGCGACCTTGATGTTGCGCGTGCCGAGCTCCAGTGAATCGTCCAGGTTGCGGTACTCGCGCTTCTCCCACACCTTGATCGCGGTACGGTTACCCGCGGACTCGCCGCCGACGCGGATGCCCTCGGGGTGATAGCCGCCGTTGCCGAATGGCGACTTGCCGCCGGTGCCGATCCATTTCGAACCGCCCTGATGGCGTCCCTTCTGCTCCTCGAGGCGCTTGCGGAACTCCTCCATCAGCTTGTCCCAGCCGAGCTTCTCGAGCTGTGCCTTTTCCTCGTGCGACAGGTGCTTCTTCATCATCGCCCGCAGCCACTCTTCCGGCAGCTCCTTCTCGAGGCCGGGGATCTCCGTCACGCCCTTGAAGTACGCGGCGAATGCCTGGTCGAAACGGTCGTAGCGCGACTCATCCTTGACCAGGCAGGTACGAGCGTAGAAGTAGAAATCGTCGATCGCATGGCCGCACACGCCATCGCGCAGACCTTCCAGAAGCGTCAGGAACTCCCGCGTGGACACGGGCAGCTTGCTCGCCTTCAGATGCAGGAAAAAATCTATGAGCATGGTCCTCGTCCTTCGTCGGGCCTTTCAGCCCTTGATCTCGAATCGACGCCTGACCGTCAGCGATTGTTGCGCGCCATGAATACGAGCCGCTCGAACAGATGGAGATCCTGTTCGTTCTTCAGCAGCGCGCCGGCAAGCGGCGGCACGACCGCCCGCTGGTCCTGTGCGCGCAGCGCCTCGGGCGGGATGTCCTCGGCCACCAGCAGCTTGAGCCAGTCGATCAGCTCCGAGGTCGAAGGTTTCTTCTTCAGGCCCGGTACATCGCGCAGCCCGAAGAACACCTCGAGCGCCTCGCGCAGGAGATCCTTCTTCAGGTCCGGGAAATGCACGTCCACGATCCGCTGCATCGTGTCCCGGTCGGGGAAGCGGATGTAATGGAAGAAGCAGCGGCGCAGGAAGGCGTCCGGCAGTTCCTTCTCGTTGTTCGACGTAATGAATACGATGGGCCGGTTGCGCGCCTGGATGGTCTTGCGCGTCTCGTATACATGGAATTCCATGCGGTCGAGCTCGCGCAGCAGGTCGTTGGGAAATTCGATGTCCGCCTTGTCGATCTCGTCGATCAGCACCACGCACGGAGTTTCGGATTCGAACGCCTGCCACAGCACGCCCTTGACGATGTAGTTGGCGATGTCCTTGACCCGGTCGTCGCCCAGTTGCGAGTCGCGCAGGCGCGAAACCGCATCGTATTCGTACAGACCCTGCTGGGCCTTGGTGGTCGACTTGATGTGCCACTGCAGCAGCGGCAGACCCAGCGCCTCGGCGACCTGTTCGGCCAGCATGGTCTTGCCCGTGCCGGGTTCGCCCTTGATCAGGAGCGGTCGCTGCAGCTTGATTGCCGCGTTCACTGCGAGCATCAGGTCGGGGGTGGCGACGTAATCGCGTGATCCTTCGAAACGCATGGGGGGTCCTCTCGTTGGCGAACCCCGATTATATGGGCTCCACCAACCAAGGACACTAAGTGTTCAATGCCGCGGACGGTAACGGCCACTCGAGATGGAAGCTTGCCCCCCGGCCGGGCGCGCTTTCGGCCCGGCACCGCCCCTGCATGCGCGCGACAGCCTTGCGCACGATCGCCAACCCGATCCCCGTGCCGGGATATTCGTCGTCCCGGTGCAGCCGATGAAAGATGTCGAAGATGCGCTCGTGGTGGCTCATGTCGAAGCCGATGCCGTTGTCGCGCACGGAGACATGGAAGCCGTCGTCGTTCCGCTCGCATGCGATGACGACGCGGGGCCTGGCCACCCTTGCCGAAAACTTCAGCGCATTGCCAAGCAGGTTCCGCAAGGCCTGGATCAGTCCGCTGCGGTCCGCCAGGAGCGAGGCGCAGGACGGCGCAAGCTCCACCGTGGCACCGTTGGCGCGAATCTCCTCGTCGAAGTCCGCGATCAGCTGTGTGACGAGCTCGCGCACGTCGATCTCCTCGAAGGCCGTCGGTCCGCGTTCGATGCGCGAATATTCGAGCAGATCGTCTATCAGGAGACCCATGCGCTCGGTCCCCTCAAGAATCTTCTCAAGACAGGAATGCCCGTCGTCGGAGAGCCGGCCGGCTTCGCTGGAAGCGAGCAGGCTGCCATAGCCGTTGATCGCACGCAGCGGCGACTTGAGATCGTGCGCGACGGCGTATGTGAAACATTCCAGCTCGCGGTTTGCCCCGCGCAGCGCCGCATTGGTGCGCGCCAGTTCGTCGCGCGACCGTTCAAGGTCGCGGTACAGCCCGAGCGTGCGCATCGCCGAGCGCAGCTTCGCCTCGAGGATCTCGAATTCCACCGGCTTCACCAGGTAATCATCGCCGCCGGCGTGAAGACCCTCGACCAGATTTGCACACCCGCCGAGTACGGTCATGTAGATCACCGGCACCCAGCGGCCGCCGCACATCGACTTGATCCGCCGGGTCGTCTCGAACCCGTCGATGCCCGGCAGCATGACGTCCATGAGCACAAGATCGGCGGGCGCTGCCGCGAACAGATCGAGCGCCACTTCCCCCGATTCCGCGACCCTGACCTTCTGTCCGAGGCCCTGCAGCAGCATCGCCATGCGTTCGCCCTGGAGGGGATCGTCCTCCACGAGCAGGATGGAAAGTTCGGGTAGCGCTTCCATGTCCGGCAGTGCTCCTCGGGAAAGCCCACGCGGAACGTCAGCGGGGCGGGCAGGGCGCAACGGCGCTGGTGGCCGGGGCTACATCAGCGGAGTTTACACCGCCTCAACCCGCGCGGCGCAGCACGCAGCTGACATAAGCCTCGCCGTCTGGCTGCCGGTTGTTCCGCTGCGCATCGAACATCGTCTCCCCGAGACACTCCAGCACGTCGTGCAGGGCGGCGTGCCGATCGCCCCGGCGAGCCTGGCAGGACTCGAACGCGGCGCGCAAGCCGGGGGGCTGGTCGATTGACAGCTGCTCCTCGATCGCCAGATGCAGCGACAGATGCAGGAAGGGATTGAGCTGCCCGCCCTCGGGAGGAAACTCCCTGGTGACCGCTTCCGGGTCCTCAAGCAGCGCGTGATATTCCGGGTGGAGCAGGATAAGGTCGTTGGCCATGTGCTCGATCGGGGTCAGGACCTCCTTCGCGCGATATTTACGCCAGCTATCGATGAAGAAGGTACGGACCTGATCGCGGGATGGATTGAACATTTGCTCTCGATTGTTGGAGGGTTAGGCGGTCTTATCGCGGAAATCGCACAAGTCGCGCACGAGGCACTCGCCGCATCTGGGCTTGCGCGCGGTGCAGACGTAGCGGCCGTGCAGGATGAGCCAGTGATGAGCGTCCCGCAGGAATTCCTTGGGCACGCGTCGCATCAGCGCGTGCTCCACGGCGAGGACATCCTTGCCGGGCGCCAGCCCGGTACGGTTCGCAAGGCGGAAGATGTGCGTATCAACGGCCATCACCGGCTCGCCGAACACCGTGTTCAACACCACATTAGCGGTCTTGCGTCCGACGCCGGGCAGCGCCTCCAGCGCGGTGCGATCGCGCGGCACTTCGCCGCCGTGGCGTTCGAGCAGCAGATGCGACAGTGCCACCACGTTCCTTGCCTTGTTGCGATACAGGCCGATCGTGCGAATATGCGCGGCGACACCTTCCTCACCCAGCGTGATGATCGCCTCCGGGGTCGGGGCGTCAGCGAACAAACCTCGTGTCGCGAGGTTCACGCTCTTGTCGGTCGCCTGGGCGGACAGGACTACGGCCACCAGCAGCTGAAAAGGGGATCCGTACTCGAGCTCGGTCGTGGGATGCGGATTTGCTTCCGCAAGACGGCGAAAGAACTCGCGGACGGACTCCCGCTTCATGCTCGCTGCCGGCCTCAGGCCGCCGACGCCGGCTGGTCGGCGGCCGGTGCGGCGGGCTCCTGTGTCGCGGCCTTCCTTTTCGCGGCGCGTGCACGGATCACGTTCGACAGCGCGATCAGGCACGCGAGCGCGAAGAAGGCGCCGGGCGGCAGGATGCCGATCAGGAAGCCGGGATAGTCGGGGCCGAACACCGAGATCGCCGATAGCCCGGGGAAGATCATCTCGATGCCCGCGAACAGCGTGCCATTGCCGGCGAGCTCCCGCAGACCGCCAAGCACCGCCAGAAGCCACACGAGGCCCAGTCCCATCATCACGCCGTCGACGGTCGACGAAACCGGATCGTTCTTCGCCGCGTAGGCTTCGACGCGCGCAAGCACGATGCAGTTCGTGACGATGAGCGGTATGAAGATGCCAAGCACGAGATAAAGATCGTGGAAATACGCATTGAAGGCCAGATCGACCACCGTGGTGAGCGCCGCGATGATCAGGATGAACACCGGGATCCGGATCTCGTAGGGGATGAAGTTCCGCAGCGATGCCACGGCGAGGTTCGACACCGCCATCACCACCACGGTGGCCAGCCCGAGGCTTGCCGCGTTCACCACGCTCGTGCTCACGGCGAGAATCGGGCACAGGCCGAGCAACTGCACCAGGCCCGTGTTCTGGCGCCACAGGCCGTTCCAGGCCGATTCGCGAAAGCTTTGCAGATTCATTCAGCATTCTCCGTCAGAGTCTTCCGCCAGCCGGTGCGGCGAACAGCGCGTCGCGGTTGCGGATCGCGTAGTCGGCGGCGCGCGCGGTCGCGTTTGTCACCGCACGCGCGCTGATCGTCGCTCCGCTGCGGTAGGCGAAGTTTCCGCCGTCGCGCTTGACCTTCCACTTCTCCAGGCCGACGTCCGCGAACGACACCCCCGCGAACTGCCCGATCCAGGGCTGCGACTTGTTGCGATCCTTGTTCGGATCGATGTAGTCCCCCAGCCCCGGGGTTTCCTTGTGCGCCGTGACCCGGACGCCGCTCACCCGCCCGTCGACACCGACCGCGACCACCAGCTGGATCCGGCCCGCGTAGCCGTCCGGCGCGACGACCTCGAGCACCATGGCGGCCGGTTCGCCGGCCCTGCGCGCGCGGTAGATGTGTCCGCCCTGATCGAGCCCCAGTTCCGGCGTCCGGCCGAGCGCGACGGAATCTTCCAGCAGCGCGTTGTCGTAGGCGGAGGGCGGCAACACCTCGCGGATCAGACGCATCTTGCCTTCGAGCGCAGAGGCCTCGATGGCCGGACGGGTGAGCTGGAATGTCGCCGACATGAGGGCAGTGAAGACCACGGTGAACAGCACCATGATGCCGGCCGTGCGCACCGAAGTGCGCGCTGCAGTGTAACGGGCGCTCATCGTGCCTTGTCTCCCCTGTGCCCGAAGACCTGCGGTTGCGTATTCATGTCGATCAGCGGAACGCAGATGTTCAGCAGCAGCACCGCGAAGGCGACGCCCTCGGGGAAGGCGCCGAAGCTGCGGATGATGTAGGCCACCAACGCAATGGAGGCGGCGAAGATCAGCTTGCCGCGAGGCGTGGTTGCGCCCGAGACCGGATCGGTGACGATGAAGAACGCGCCCAGCATTGCGCCGCCGCTCGCGAGGTGGAAGAGGGGGGACGCGTAGTGCGCGGGATCGACCAGCCAGAAGGCCGCCGAGATCGCAGCGAGGGCACCGAGGAAGGCCGCAGGCATGTGCCACGTGATGATCCCGCGTGCCAGCAGGTACATGCCGCCCAGGGCATAGGCGGGCGCCAGCCATTCCCAGCCGCGCCCGCTCACGAAGCCGAAATTTCCGCCCTGGGCCATGATGGACTCGACGGTCGCCCCCGCGGTCCGGAGGCCGGTCTTGATCGTGTCGAGCGCGGTGGCGCTGGCGATGGCATCGAGCTCGCGCGCCCCGCCCAGCACCAGCCCCAGCTGCGTGGCGAAGTCCAGCTGGCCGGCGGCCGGCCATTGCGACATCAGCGCAGGGAAGGCGACGATCATCGCGCAGTAGGCGACCATCGCAGGGTTGAACGGGTTCTGTCCGAGCCCTCCATAAAGGTGCTTGACCGCCACGATCGCGATGAGGACTCCCAACGCGGTCGCCCACCACGGCAGGATGGGCGGGAAGCACAGCGCCAGCAGCCACGCGGTGACCACCGCCGACAGGTCGGAGAGTGCCGGCGCCAGCGGTCTGCCCCGCAGCTTGAGCACCAATGCCTCGCCGGCCAGCGCGGCTATCGTCGCGATGGCGAGGTTGACGAGCACGACCGCAGCAATCTGCGAGGCGTAAACGACGATGGCGGGGATCAGCGCGATGAGGACCGCCAGCATCACCCCCTGGACGCTGGCCGGTTTGCGGATATACGGAGAATTGATCATGTCAGGGCGCCTTGTCGGCGTCTTGCTGGTTTAGCTTGTCGCGGCGGGCGTCGATATCGGCGATTTCCGCCTGGACGTCGGTGCTCAGGTCTTCGGTGTTCCTGGGCGTGACGGCGGCCTGCTGCTGCTTGGCGCGTGCCAGCGCAGCCGCGATCAGCGCCTTCTTCGGATCTTCGGCCTCGGCCGGTGCTGGCGCGGGCTCTCCCGTGTCGGCGAGCTTTGCACGCGTTTCGGCGGCCTTTGCGGCGAGCTTGGCCGCCTTCTCCTCCTTCTCGCGCTCCTGGCGGAAATTGCGGAATTCGAAGCGTTCCCGCGCCTGATCGGATGCCTGCCGTTCGCGTTCCCTTGCCCAGATTTCGCCCTTGGCGAAGCGGTAGTAGTCGACCAGCGGGATGCGCGACGGGCACACGAAGGCGCAGCAACCGCACTCGATGCAGTCGAACAGGTGGTATTCCTGCGCCTTGCCGAAGTTCTTCGCACGCGAGAACCAGTACAGCTCGAAGGGCTGCAGCTCGGCCGGGCAGGCACGCGCGCAGGCGCCGCAGCGGATGCACGGCAGCTCGGGCGGGGGAGGCGGGAAGAGTGCCGGCGAGGCCGAGATCACGCAGTTCGTGCCCTTGGTGACCGGCACGGAGAGGCTCTGCAGCTCGGTACCCATCATCGGGCCACCCATGATGTAGCGGTCCGTATCCGCTTTGGGGCCGGCCAGCTCCAGCAGCTCCGCAACCTGCGTGCCGAGCAGCACTTCGTAGTTTCCGGGGCGCGCCACGTTGCCGGTCAGCGTCACGACACGCGAAACGAGGGGCTCGCCGAAGCAGATTGCGCGGTGCACGGCGTGGGCCGTTCCGACGTTGAAGCACTGGACGCCGAAATCGGTGCCGAGCTTGCCCTGCGGAATCTCGACGCCGGTCAGCACTCGGATCAACTGCTTTTCACCTCCCGCCGGGTAGAGCGTGGGAACGGGGACCACCGCAATGCCGTCCCCGAGCGTGCTCGCCGCCACCTGCATTGCAGCGATCGCCTCCGGCTTGTTGTCCTCGATGCCCACCAGCACCTGCTTGGCCCCGATCAGCTCGCGCAGGATCATCGCTCCCGACAACACCTCGGGCGCACGCTCGCGCATCAGGCGATCGTCGCAGGTGATCCAGGGCTCGCATTCGGCCCCGTTGATCACCAGCGTCTCGATCCCGCGGCCGCCGCCGACCTTCACGTGGGTCGGGAAACCGGCGCCACCCATGCCGACGATGCCGCAGCCGCGCAGCCAGGCAAGCGCCTCCTCGCGCGACACTGTCGGCAAGTCGAGGGGCGTATGGTCGATCCAGCGGTCCTCTCCGTCCGGTTCGATCACCACGGAGAGGGTTTCTAGGCCCGACGCGTGCGCCATCGGGTACGGCGCGATCTCGACGACGGTCCCGGAGGTGGAGGCGTGCACGCTCGTTCCGAGGCCGCCTTCGCCCTCGCCGATGTGCTCGCCCTTGAGCACTTTCTGCCCGGGTTGGACCAGGCACCGTGCCGTCGAGCGGATGCTCTGACGCAGCGGGATGACCAGCCGCTTCGGCATCGGAGCCTTCTGGATCGGTGTCCCCGACGATTCGTTCTTGTGCGATTCGGGCTTGACCCCGCCCTTGAAGCCGAAAAGGCGGGTGATCATGCGACAGACCTCAGTTCATGCACCGGATATTTCCATTTCCAATTTTCAACGGTCTCCGCGACCGGAACCATCGAGATGCAGTCGACCGGGCAGGGCGCAACGCACAGTTCGCACCCGGTGCACAGCGGTGCCACCACGGTATGCATCTGCTTCGCCGCGCCGAGGATCGCATCCACCGGACAGGCTTGAATGCACAGGGTGCACCCGATGCATACCTGTTCGTCGATGCGCGCGACCGATTTCGGTTTCTCGGTGCCATGCTCCTCCGAGAGCGGCTTGAATTCGCGGCCCAGCAGGTCGGCGAGCTTGCGGATACCCTCTTCGCCGCCCGGCGGGCACTGGTTGATGTCGGCTTCCCCGTTCGAGATGGCTTGCGCGTACGGCTTGCAGCCGGGGTAGCCGCACTGGCCGCATTGCGTCTGGGGAAGGATCGCGTCGATCTTCTCCACCAGCGGATCGCCTTCGACCTTGAAACGGATCGAGGCATAGCCCAGTGCTGCGCCGAGCACGATGGCGATGCCTGTCATGATGAGGATGGCGGTCAACATGGAGTGTGTGCCAGGTTCGGGGCGTCGGGGAACAGTCCGCTGCCGGAGTGCTCCGCCTGCGCCGGATCAGTTTGGGGTAGGGGTTCGGAGGCTTGGGCTAGTGAAATCGGTCCAGCCCGGCAAAACCCATGAACGCCAGGCTCATGAAGCCTGCCGTGACCATTGCGATCGCCGTGCCGCGAAACGGCGTGGGGACGTCGGCGCCATCCAGGCGTTCGCGAATCCCGGCGAACAGGATCAAGGCCATCGTGAAGCCGATCGACGAGCCGAAGCCGAACAGAAGGGACTCCAGCAGATCATGCCGCAGACCGACGTTCAGCAAGGGGATGCCCAGCACCGCGCAGTTGGTCGTGATCAGCGGAAGATAGATGCCGAGAACCTGGTGAAGGACCGGGCTTGTCTTCTGGATGACCAGCTCGGTGAGCTGCACGATCGCCGCGATGACAACGATGAACGAAAGCGTGCGCATGAATGCGAGATCGAACGGCTCCAGCAGATAGTGATCGATCAGGTAACTCGTTCCGCACGCCAGGGTGAGCACGAACGTCGTCGCTGCGCCCATGCCCACCGCCGTCTCCAGCTTCTTGGACACGCCCATGAAGGGACACAGCCCGAGAATCCGGACAAAGACGACGTTGTTCACCAGAACAGCGCCGATGATGATGAAGATGTAGCTGGTCATGTTCGAGAACCGGTTGATATCCGCGGAATTATGTCCCGCCGTTATGTCCCGCTCAACCCTGAACGGGTTATAGGCATATGCCTTTTGGGGCCATCGGGTGGCACTGTCAGCGGTCCGCGCCGAAATCGGCCGTTGCGCGCACGCACTCCTGCACGAGCGAGGGGCCGCGATAGATCAGGCCGCTATAAACCTGCACCAGTTGCGCCCCGGCCTCGAGCTTGGCCCGAGCACCCCGTCCGTCCAGCACGCCCCCGGCGGCGATGATCGGAAGTTCGCCGCCGAGCGCCTGCGCAAGCTGGACGACGACCGCGGTCGAGGCCTCGAACACCGGCGCACCGGACAGGCCGCCCTGCTGCTCGCCGTAGCGCACGCCCTGCACCTTCTCGCGCGAGATCGTGGTGTTCGTCGCGATCACCCCGTCGATACGATGGCGCCGCAGGGCATCGGCGATGTTGGTCACCTGGGCAGGCTCGAGATCCGGTGCGATCTTCAGCGTCAGCGGCACATAGCGTCCGTGCTTGTCGGCCAGCCGTGCCTGCCGCTCCTTGAGCCGGCCGAGCAGGTCGTCCAGTTCGGATTCGCCCTGCAATTGGCGCAGGTTCTTGGTGTTCGGCGACGAAATATTGACCGTCACGTAGCTCGCCAGCGCATAGACCTTGTCGAGACAGGCGAGGTAGTCGTCTGCGGCGTTCTCGATCGGCGTGTCGAAGTTCTTGCCGATATTGATGCCCAGAATGCCCTTGAACTTCGCCGCGCCGACATTTGCGACCAGCGCGTCCACACCGTGGTTGTTGAAACCCATGCGGTTTATGATCCCGCGCACCTCCGGGAGGCGGAACAGCCGCGGGCGCGGATTGCCCGGCTGCGGACGCGGAGTGATGGTGCCGATCTCGAGGAAGCCGAAACCGAACCGCGCGAGCCCGTCAATGGCCTCGCCATTCTTGTCCAGCCCGGCCGCGAGGCCGATACGGTTGGGGAAGCTGAGTCCCATGACCTCGACCGCATCGGACGGCGCCGGCTTGCCAGCAGGAAGGATGCGTCCGGCAAGGTTCAGGGCAGCGAGGGAAAATTCGTGGGCGGTTTCCGCATCGAGCGAAAACAGGATGGGGCGGGCGATGTCGTATAGCATCCGCGAATTCTACCGTTTCGCGCCGCGCCTCGCCCCCCGGATTTCCGAAGAAAGCGCGTGCCAGCGGACGGCAGCTACGCCGCGTGCTATTCCGAATCAGAATCCGTCGATGGATCCAGGGGGCGCCATTCGCCCCGGATGCGTCCTTCCAGAGGGTGGAAGCGGATCTTGTAGGTCATTTTCCGGCTGTCCTTGATCCAGTACCCCAGATAGAGATAGGGCAAGTGCAATCGGCGGCACACTTCGATCTGCCATAGCACGCCATAGGTCCCGTAGCTCGCCTTTGGGTCGTCGGGATCGAAGAACGTGTAAACGCTGGAGAGACCGTCGCTCAGGCGGTCGATCACGCTGACCATGCGCAGGACACCCTGATCGCGGAACTCGACGACACGCGTATCCACCTGGCTCTGCAGCAGGAAATGCGCGTATTGCTCGCGATTGTCCTGGTCCATTCCACCGCCTGCGTGCCGCGAACCCTGATAGCGCTGATACAGCGCGTAGTGCTCTTCGGAAAAGGAGAGATCCCGCTCGCGCGCCTCGAGCGTGCAGTGCCGCGCCCAGCTACGCCGCTGGCTGCGGTCCGGAACGAAGGCATCGACGGGAATCCGCACCGGCACACAGGCGCGGCAATGATCGCAGTAGGGGCGATAGGTGAACATGCCGCTGCGCCGGAAGCCGTTACGGACGAGCTCGCTGTACACGGCAGTGTCGATGAGGTGTCCCGGGGTCGCGACCTGCGAACGTGCCACCCGTTCCGGAAGGTAAGAGCAAGCATAAGGGGCCGTCGCGTAAAACTGGATCAGTGCGTACGGATAGTCTTTCTGCATGTCTGCGAGTATGTGATCAGAACAATCCCCGGCCCGCGTCCGGCGGCCAACGCCCGGGCCCGTCCCCCTCCCGCGTCCAGACTTCCAGGCCGGCGCGGAACTCGGCGCGCGCGATCTCGAAGGCTCCGAGCGAGAGCAGATGGGTGGTGGTCATCTGGCAATCGATCACCGCAAAATTCCTCGACGCGAGGTAGCGGGCGAGGTGCGCAAGCGCGACCTTGGATGCATCCGAGCGGCGGCTGAACATCGATTCCCCGAAGAATGCCCTCCCGAGCCCGATGCCGTAAAGCCCCCCCACGAGCTCGCCATCGCACCACGCTTCGACACTGTGTGCATGGCCGAGTTCGTGCATGCGGCGATAGGCTGCCTGGATCTCCTCGGTGATCCACGTCCCCCCACCGGGCTCCCGCGGTGCCGCGCACGCAGCGACGACATCGGAAAACGCCGTATCGAAGCGGATCTCGAAGCGATGCTGGCGCAAGGTTCGGCCGAGCGAGCGGGAAATTTTCATCCTCGACGGAACGAGCACCAGTCGGGGGTCCGGACTCCACCAGAGTATCGGTTCCCCCGCGCTGTACCACGGGAAGATTCCCTGTCGGTACGCGGCGAGCAACCATTCCGGTGCAAGTTCGCCCCCCGCGGCGAGCAGGCCGGGTGGGTCAGCCAGCGCCGATTCGACCGGAGGAAACCGCGGACTGCCGGTGAGCCAGGGAATCATCGCCGGCGCTCATTGCGCCCGGATCGGGCCGACCAGTGGGCGCTCCTTCACCGCCTCGTCCGACCCTTCGTGAAAGGTGACGACATGATCGACGTCCAGTCGGATCCCGATCCGCTCGCCGAGCGCGTGATTGTGGTGACTCGGCACCAGCGACAGCACTCTTGCTCCGCTCTCGAGTTTCAGCGTATAGAGGATGTCGGCCCCGCGGAAAGCCTTGTGCACCACCTCCGCCTGCAGCGTACTCGTGTCGTCGTGCACGATGTCGTCCGGCCGCAGGAGCACCGACACCGTGCAGTCGCGGTCGCAGTTGCCGCAGCCGATGCCGCACTCGACGGGAATTGCGCTGTTAAGCGTTCCGAGTTCGACCCTGACCTCATGGTCGTTGAGCACCAGCCCCTGAAGGAACACCCCCTGTCCGATGAAGTCGGCGACGAAACGATTGGCGGGCCGGTGATAGAGGTTGTACGGCGTATCCCACTGCTGGATGCACCCCTCGTTCATGATCCCGATCTCGTCTGCAACCGCAAAGGCCTCGTGCTGGTCGTGCGTGACCAGAATCGCGGTCGTGTTCGTCGCCTTGATGATGTCGCGCACCTCGTAGGACAGGCGTTCGCGCAGCTCCACGTCGAGGTTCGAAAACGGTTCGTCGAGCAATAGCAGGCTGGGGCGGGGGGCAAGTGCGCGGGCGAGGGCGACCCGCTGTTGCTGGCCTCCCGACATCTCGTGCGGGTATTTGTGCCCCTGGCTGGCCAATCCGACGACGCGCAGCAACTCCGTGACACGTTCGCGACGTTGCTGGGCTTCAAGGTGACGCAAACCGAACTCGATGTTCCCGGCAACCGAAAGGTGGGGGAACAGCGCGTAATCCTGGAACACCATTCCGATACGCCGCCGCTCGGGCGGAACATGCAGGTCGCTCCCGCTCACCACGGCGCCATCGAGCCGGATCACCCCGGACATGACCGGCTCGAAACCGGCTATGCAGCGCAATACGGTTGTCTTGCCGCAGCCGGACGGCCCCAGCAGGCAGCCGATGCTGCCCTTTTCGAGGCGGAAAGAAAGATTACGGACAACCTGATGACCTCCGTACGCGAGATCGATGCCGGCCAGCTCGAGGTGGGACATGGAGATTCCGATACAGCGTTGAAAAGTGCGATGGCCATTATTGCATCGCGGTAAGCGAAATGGGATGAATTATAATTCTCGATAACCTGCCGCGTGGAATGGACCTCGCGGCGTGACCCCGTCGGGAGCGAGATGAGATTTCTGGAAGGGCTGGGAAAGTTGCACGAGCGCTGGTCGTCCCTGACGGCCGGGTCGCTGCTGATCTCCGTTTTGATCACGATGCCGGTGATCTCCGTCTTCTCGAACGTGTTCGTGGGAGGTACCGCGGGGACATGGAGCCACCTGTCGTCGACCGTTCTGCCGGAGTTCATCCGCAACACGCTGATCCTGTGTATCGGCGTCGGCCTCGGCGTATCTACGATAGGCGTCGCGACGGCCTGGCTGACCACCATGACCGAATTTCCCGGGCGTCGCTTCTTCCAGTGGGCACTGGTCCTGCCGCTCGCCGTCCCGGCATACGTGATGGCCTATGTGTACACCGATTTCCTCCAGTTCGTCGGCCCCCTGCAAACCGGGCTGCGCGAGGTCTTCGGATGGAAGGCGGGAGACTACTGGTTCCCCGACGTCCGCACCGCGGGTGGTGCGGTCGCGATGTTCATGTTCGTCCTGTACCCCTACGTCTACCTCCTGGCTCGAACCGCTTTCCTCGAACGCGCGTCCGGAATGCTGGAAGCCGGGCGCTCCCTTGGGCTCGGCCCCTGGAGCTGCTTCTTCCGCGTCTCCCTCCCTCTGGCGCGACCTGCGGTTGTTGCCGGATCCGCCCTCGCGCTGATGGAAACGCTGGCGGATTTCGGAACCGTCTCCTACTTCGGTGTTCAGACCTTCACGACCGGCATCTACCGCGCCTGGTTCTCGCTCGGCGATCGCGTCGCCGCCGCGCAGTTGTCCGCGGTGCTGCTGGCCTTTGTCGTGCTCGTGCTGGTGCTCGAGCACGCCAGCCGCGGACGGGCCCGGTTCAACAACACCTCTCGCCAGCAATCAGCGCCGACCCCGGTCCGGCTGTCGCGTCCGCTGGGCCTTGTCGCCGCGCTGGCGTGCTTCATGCCGCTCCTGCTCGGTTTTCTCTTGCCCGCCTTCCTGCTCGTGCGCATGGCGCTCGTTGACGGCGACGCGCAGTTTGGCGCTCGCTTCGTGCAACTGGCGCGCAACAGCTTCGTGCTCGCCCTCGTCACGGCACTCCTCGCCGTGCTGCTGGCGATCCTCCTCGGCTATGCCGCACGGCTGTCACGCACGCACCTTCCCCGCGTTCTGAATCGCATCGTAGGACTCGGTTACGCCGTGCCGGGTTCGGTTATCGCGGTGGGGGTGCTTATCCCTGTCACGCGGCTCGACCACGCGATTGCGGCCTGGTGGGAGGGGGTGACGGGCGTCAATCCGGGGCTTGTGCTGACCGGTGGAATCGCCGCCCTGGTGTATGCTTACCTGAGCCGTTTCCTTTCCGTCGCCCTGCATACGGTTGAAAGCAGTCTCGGCAAGATCACCACGAACATGGACGACGCTTCGCGCAGCCTCGGTATCGGGAAGTGGGCGACGCTGCAACGCGTCCATGTCCCGATCCTGCGGGGCAGCCTCCTTACTGCCGGTCTGCTCGTGTTCGTCGACGTGATGAAGGAATTGCCGGCGACCCTGGTCATGCGGCCGTTCAACTTCGACACCTTGGCGACGCAGGCGCACACGCTCGCGTCGGACGAACGGCTGGCCGAGGCATCGACCGCTGCCATCACGATTGTCGCCGTTGGCCTGCTGCCGATGTTCATCATCTCGCGCCAGATTGCGCGCGGGAACCGGCGCACAGTCGAGGAAACGGAAGTCTAGATTGCGTTTCGAATGAGAAAGATTGCGGAGGTTAGGGGATGACAGTCAAGATATTGTTGTGGTGTGATGATTTGATTAACCGCATGCGCCTCGAGTCCGAGTGGAAGGCCTCGGGTGCGACCATGCTCAAGAAGCGCGGCACGGAAACGCCAGACTGCATCGTGGTCGATCTTGCGGTGCGTAATGCTTGCGATCACATCACGCAGTTGCGTGCGAACTTTCCCGAAGTCGATATCATCGTTTTCGCTCCGCAATATGATCCCGAGGCATTCGAGGCGGCCAAGCAGGCTGGGGCGACCGAGGTCGCCGCGCGCGGATCGATCGTCGAGCGAGTGTCACGTCGTTTTCCGAAGTGAACGACTCGCCACAAGGCCAAGGCGCCCGCAGTACCCGCTGCAGGCGAGACTTTTTGAGCAAGAACAAGAGCGTGCAAGCCCGAACGATGGGATAATTCGACCATGAATGCACCGCAATCGACCTCTCCGCGTCGTCGCCTGCAGGAACTGCTGGCGATACCCGACAACCAGCGCTCCGACGCCGAATGGGACGAGCTCAACGAACTCGAGATCAGCCTTGCCCCCGGGAATCGTGAGGGCGCGCCCGACCCGAACCTCAGGCGCCCGACCCCATCGACCGGGCTGGGCGTCAAGCCGGCCCGCGGGCCGCGCCAAGGGGGCCGTCCGCAAAAGCAAGGCGGACAAGGCAAGCCTCCCGCGCAGCAAAAGCCGGCAGCCCCCCCAAAGAACGCCACTCCTGCGGCCCCAAACGCAGACGAGGTGCCGGCCAAGAAGCCTGCACGCAAGTTTCGCAAGCGTTCCCCGAAGCCGAATACGACACCGAGCCCGCAATCCGAGTAAGGAGGTCGGTCTGCAATATGCTCGTTTCGGGCGCGTTGCGGGGGTAATACAAAAAATGACGCCTTCCGGTCAAACCGGAAGGCGTCATCCTTTTCCCTTCTCGCTCTTGTCGAAATTAAGTCTGCGACGGAGCCTCCGCCGCAGACTTAACGATCAGCGGAAGCCCGCGCGGTCGTAGATCTTCTGCGCTTCGGCGGTCGTGCTGGCGAGTTCGCCGATCGGCAGCGTGTCCGCCTTGAACTTGCCAAGTGTGTCGAGCGCAGCGTTGCTCACCTTGACGTTCGCGACAACGGGCCACTCGTTGTTGCCGTTGGCGAAGTAGGCCTGCGCCTCGTCCGACGCCAGATACTCGAGGAACTTGACCGCGGCACCCTTGTTCGGGGCGTTCTTCAGCATGCCCGCGCCCGAAATGTTGATGTGCGTGCCCCAAGTATTCTGGTTCGGCCAGACGGTGCCGATCTTCGCGACCACGGCCTTGTCCTCGGGCTTGTCGGAATTCATCAGGCGCGCAAGATAATAAGTGTTGGCGATCGTCACGCCGCACTCGCCAGCCGCGACTGCCTTGATCTGGTCGGTATCGCCGCCCTTCGGGGCACGAGCGAAATTCGCGACCACGTTTTTGGCCCAGGTTTCGGTCGCTTCAGCGCCGTTGTGCTTCACCAGGGCCGCCCCGAGGGAAATGTTGTACGGGTGGCTGCCCGAGCGCGAGCAGATCTTGCCCTTGAGTGCGGGGGAGGCGAGGCTTTCGTAGGTCTGAACATCGTCCGCCTTCACCGAATCCTTGTTGTACACGATCACGCGAGCGCGCGTCGAATACGCGTACCAGTTCGCGGCACGCAGATGCGCGGGAATCCGCTCTTCCAGCACCTTGGACTTCACCGGCGCAAAGATCCCGAGTTCGTCTGCCTTGGCCAGGCGCGATGCATCGACGGTGATGAAGACATCAGCCGGGCTGTTCGCACCCTCGTTGCGGATGCGCTCGAGCAGCTCATCTTCCTTGGCTTCGATCCGGTTGATCTTGATCCCGGTCTGCTTGGTGAAGTTTGAATACAAGGCCTCGTCGGTCTGGTAGTGGCGCGCCGAGTACAGGTTCAGCTCCGTGTCGGCGGCGATGGCCTGGCCGGACAGGGCACCGATGCCGGTGAGGATGGAAGCGATCAGCGTCTTTTTCATCGGGGGTTTCCTTGTTTCGTCATGAGGTGATGGCGCAATACTATCGAGAACAATTCTTACTTGCAAATAGTTCGCATTGCAGGCACTATAGTTGCGAATGATTCGCAATAGCGACGAGGAATAACATGGATGCACTGATTGTGGGAGCTGATCGCCTCGGCAACATTCCGAATGTCCTGTCGGAATTCGGGATCCGCATTGCCGGGCACGTAAGCGGCCGGGAAACGGCTCACCAGCGCCGTAGTGCGACTCTGCCGGCCGGGATAGGAATGGTGATTCTCTTCACCGACTTCCTCGGACACAACGTAATGCAGCGTTTCCGTGAAGCGGCAAGCAAGGAAGGTGCGGCGGTCGTGTGTTGCCGGCGATCCGTATGTGCGCTCCAGCAGGCACTCGGAAAACGGGTGGATCGGAGCAACTGCGCGGCTTGCCGTGCAGACTGCGCCAAGCACTGAAGTGCCGCGGAGGAGGGCGCCTCGACGCCTGCCGCGTTACTTACAGGCAGGTGAATTCGATGACGTCGTGACTTTCCGCGGTGGATCTGCCAAGGGCGATACGCCCGCGTTTTCGCAGCACGACTTCCTCGTGCGAAAGTATGAACTCGCGTTCACCGTCAATGGCGACGAAGGTGCCGTTACTGCTCCGGTCGACAAGAACGAACTTGTCGCCACGCAGTTCGATGTAGGCATGTTCCCGCGAGGCGCGCGTGTCCGTTACGCGGATCTCCGAAGAACTTCCGCGCCCCAGTCGTGCGCTCGGAGCCTGAGCGTTCAGGGTCATTGAACGGTCCGCAATGCTCAGTCGCAACTCCGCTGCGTCTTCAGCACCGAGTTGCACGCTCTGAACCACGGTCAGATCGCCCGCGGATTCACACACCAATTCGAACGGCGCCGTCAGGCGCGACACCCCCCGCAGGCTTCTGCTCTGGAGCGGATGCATGAGATTGCGCCATTCCGGCTTGAGCGCAAGGACGCTTTGTTCGGATGCAATTGCACGCCCGGGTGTCGCCAGTTCGAGCAGACGGGCCGCCACATTCACCGTGTCGCCAAAGACGTCCTCGTCGCTAACGATCACCGTTCCGGTATGGAACGCGACGCGCACCGCCATTTTATGCCCCGACACGCGAGGCAGATCCTGAACGACGTAGTGAATCCGTATCGCCGCCTCGGGCGCGTTGTTCGCGTCGGGAAAAACGGCGAGCAGTCCATCCCCGGTGTTCTTGATTACCCTGCCGCCGCAGGCCAGGATTTCCTGTCGCATCCCGAGCAGGCATTGCTCGACCAGGCGGTAGGCGGCGGCGTCCCCGGCGCGCTCGTAAAGCTGCGTGCTGCCGGCCAGGTCGGCAAAAAAAACGGTACAGGTCTCAGGGGAGGTTTCGGGAGCCGACATCGTTTCATTATAAGGAAAGGCGGACATGTGCGACGCACAATCGAATCCGGAAATCGCCGGATTTGGGGGCGGATCGCGCAATCCGCTATAATCCGGGCATTAAAGATCCGGATCGAAACCCCGTTCCGGCTCATTCTCTGCCGGTTGTCGCGGTCATCCCCGACGTCGCAGCGAAAGCGTCATCGCCTCCCCGGCTTTGCATATTTCCGATTGTCTGGAGCGTTCCGATGTCGCGCCATTGCCCTTGTGGGCGATGGGCTCGAATGCCGCGCCACGGACGGTCGTCGTGCGGGCTGATGCTGACCGTCGCGCCGCCGGATATTGCCTGTTTTCGAGGAGTTGAAATGGCGAAGGAAGAACTGCTGGAAATGGAAGGTGTCGTGAATGAGGTACTTCCCGACACGCGCTTTCGTGTGACCCTCGAAAACGGCGTGGAAGTCCAAGCTTACGCTTCGGGCAAGATGCGCAAGCATCGTATCCGCATCCTGGCCGGCGACAAGGTCAGCGTCGAACTGTCACCCTACGATCTTACCAAGGCGCGCATCAGCTTCCGCCACAAGGAGGAGCGAAGCGACGCGCCTCCCCCGCCGCCGCGCCAGTACCGCGGTCGCTGAATCTTTCGCTTTCCCGGCCGGTCGAATGCGCGCCTCGCGGGGAGCGCCAGCTTTCTCGCTTCTTGATACGGCGCAACATGGACAGCGCCGAAGAATCGCGTCGCACCGGCGAAACGGCCCGCAGCCCCTCGATCGCGGAGGCCGCGGCTTGTTTCTGACCTGAAAGCCCCGATTCGCGGGGCGCGCCTTCAACCGAAGAAGCGCCGTTCAGCTTCATCCCCGATCGCCATCCCGGTCGCCTTGGCGCGCGATAGCAATTCCCAGAAATACCGATACGAGGCCCGATCGTGGAGCTTGCCCTTGTGCTGGGTCGGCCCCCAGCCAACGGCCTGGGCATTGACGAGAATCTCGACCGCGGCTTCGACCTCCGAGAAGTCTGGGCGCATCGCCTCGACGATGGGCCGGATCTGGTTCGGATGGATGCTCCACATGCGCAGGTAGCCGAACTCGCGGCGCGCACGGTCCGCATCCCCACGTATGTAATCGAGATCCTTCAGTTCGGTGGTGACGTTGTGGGACGGGACGACGCCATTGCCGAGCGCCGCGGCGGCGATCTCGACTTTGGCCCGGACCACCAGCGGGTGTGTGAACTGCCCGGGGCTGGTCATCGCGCTTCCGGGGATCGCTCCATGATGTCCGGACACGAAATCCATGAGGCCGAAGTCGAGTGACTCGACGCTATCCAGGGCAGCGATCTCCCATGCTTCGCGTAGCGCCCCATGCGTCTCGATCAACACGTGCACCGGAATCGCCTTGTCTATTCCGTGCGACGCTTCGACCGCGCGCAACGCCCGGATCTGTTCCGCAGCGTCACGCGCGGAGCGAACTTTGGGCAGTGTGACGAACGCCAGGCGGCGCCCCGCCAGCCCGACAAGAATTTCGAGGTCCTGCTCCCAATGTCCGTGCGTGATGTCATGAATGCGTGCACCGACGCGACCGAAACGATTGTCTCCTGACAGAATCATTTCGGCAGCCATCGTCGCATGCTCGGCCTCGGCCCCGGCATGAGCACCATCCTCGCAGTCGCAGGTCACATCGAAGATCGGCCCGAGCTCCTGCTGCAACTGCAGAGCCTTTCGCATGAGCTTCTCCGAGCCCGCGTAGTGATCGACGGCGGGTAGCGCCGGAAAGGGTTTTTCCCCGGCAAAAAGAACGTCGGCAGGGTGTTGCATGACTTTGTCCATATGCGTGTCGAGGGGTCCGATTCTGCTGAAACCGCCGCACAAAAAAAAGCCGCGGCGCTCAGCCGCGGCTTTCTTGAAGTGTTGCGCCCGCTGATTACTTCAGCATGTCGGCAACGGCAGCGCGCTCGTCTTCGAGCTCGGCGAGGGTCTTGTTGATCTTCTCGCGCGAGTATTCGTCGATCTCGAGACCCTGGATGATCTTGAATTCGCCGTTCTTGCACTCGCAGGGGAAGCCGAACACGACGCCGGCCGGGATGCCGTAGGAGCCGTCGGACGGAACGCCCATGGTAACCCAATCATCGGAGCCGAGGGCCCAGTCGCGCATATGGTCGATGGCGGCGTTCGCAGCCGAGGCCGCGGACGACAGGCCGCGTGCGTCGATGATCGCCGCGCCGCGCTTGCCGACGGTCGGCAGGAACACGTCGTTGTTCCAGGCGTGATCATTGACGAGCGCCTTGACCGAATCGCCGTTCGAGGTGCAGAAGCGGTAATCGGCGTACATCGACGGCGAGTGGTTGCCCCACACGACCATCTTCTTCAGGCTCGAGACCGGACGGCCCGTCTTGCCGGCGAGCTGCGACAGGGCGCGGTTGTGATCCAGGCGCAGCATGCCGTGGTAGTTGTTCGGGTTGGTGCGGCCGACCTTCTTGGCAGCGGCGGCGGCAATGTAGGCATTGGTGTTGCAGGGGTTGCCGACGACGAGGACCTTGACGGTCTCCTTGGCGTTCTCGGCAATCGCCTTGCCCTGAACGGTGAAGATCGCGCCGTTCGCGGTCAGCAGGTCGGCGCGCTCCATGCCGGGGCCGCGCGGACGGGCGCCGACGAGCAGGCAGTAGTCGGCATCCTTGAATGCGACGTTCGGGTCGTCCGTCGCGACCATGCCGGCGAGCAGCGGGAAGGCGCAGTCTTCCAGCTCCATCATGACGCCCTTGACCGCCTTCTGGGCCTGCGGCAGATCGAGCAGTTGCAGGATCACGGGCTGATCTTTGCCCAGCATTTCGCCGCTGGCGATGCGGAACAGCAGGCTGTATCCGATCTGGCCGGCAGCGCCGGTGACGGCGACACGGACGGGGGCTTTGCTCATCTGAGTACTCCCTCTAAAGCGAATTGAAGAGAAGACGGTTTTGATTGTAGATCTTGCGCCCGCGATTGCAGCTCGGCGTTCGACTATGGAATCCGCGAAAGCGGTTTCCGGGGCGGGAGGATGGTAGAAGCAAGTCCAGTGCGTGTCAATTAATGTCACTTGTCTTATATAAGACATTAGACTGATAATGGACGTTCGAAAAAATTTGTGATGAAATGCGCCCATGGCACAGGAATCCCCAACCTTCAGTCCGCTTTACCGGCAGATCAAGAGCTTGATTCTTCAGGCACTTGAGTCGGGCGAATGGCGTCCCGGGCAGGTGATTCCGAGCGAGCAGGAGCTCGCCTCGCGATTCAGCGTCTCGCAGGGGACGGTCCGAAAGGCAATCGACGAGATGGCGGCCGAGAACCTTCTCGTGCGGAAGCAGGGCAAGGGCACCTTCGTTGCATCGCACAACGATCCGCGTGCGCTTTTCCGATTTCTGCGCCTCGTGCCGATGGATGGGGATCTCGCTCACCCGCAGAGCGTGCCGATGGACTGCTGGCGCGCCAAGGCGGGCCAGGAAGCGTCGCGCATGCTCGGCATCGAGCAGGGCGAGCCCATCATCATCGTACGACGCCTGCTCAAGTTCGCGCAAAAACCGGTGGTCATCGACGAGATCTATCTACCGGGCGAGATTTTCCAGGGGTTGACCCTTGAGGTGCTGCAGAGCTGGAACGGATCGCTCTACAGCCTGTTCGAAACGCGCTTCGGGCTGCGCATGATTCGCGCGCAGGAGCGGATCCGTGCAGTGGCGGCCGACCGGTCCACCAGCGAGACATTGCGCGTGCAGGAAGGCACTCCGCTTCTGTCGGTCGAGCGCGTCACATACACCTATGGCGATAAACCGGTCGAATGGCGGCGCGGCCTCTATTCGACGGCCGAGCATTTTTATCTGAATGAGCTGAATTGAGCGGGCGGGGCGGCGGAATGCATAGCTTCCGCGTATATAATTCCCGCGCTTTGCAAGTTGGGAGAACCGCGTCGGGCAACCGTCGCTAAACTAGGGGTAAAACAATATGTCAGAAGCCATAGTGCGCAAGCAGCGGCCCAAATTCCTGGCCCTGCACGAGATCCGGCTGCCGTTGCCGGGTATCGTATCCATTCTTCATCGGGTCAGCGGGGCGGGGCTGTTCCTGATGATGCCGTTCCTCCTGTACCTGTTCGATCGCAGCCTCGCTTCGCCCGAGTCGTTCGCAGCGTACAAGAGCGTGGTTGGCAACCCGCTCGTCAAGCTCCTTCTGCTGGGCCTGCTCTGGGCCTACCTGCATCACTTCTGTGCGGGCATCCGCTTCCTGCTGCTCGACCTCCACAAGGGCATCGACCTTCAGTCGGCCCGCAACAGCTCGCGCATCGTGCTGGTCGTCAGCATCGCACTGACCGTGATCATCGGAGTGAAGCTATGGTAAATCGTATTGTCGTCGGTGCTCACTACGGCCTGCGCGACTGGATCGCGCAGCGCGCAACCGCGCTGTTCATGGTGATCTTCACCATCCTTTTCGCCGCGGCTGCCCTCGGTCTTCCCGAGATGACCTACCAGACCTGGTCCGGCCTGTTCCGCAACGGCATCGTGCGTTTCTTCGCATTCCTGTTCTTCCTGGCGCTCTTCTATCACGCCTGGATCGGGGTGCGTGACATCTGGATGGATTACATCAAGCCGGTCGGCGTGCGTCTGACCCTGCATCTCGTAACGATTTTCCTGCTCGTCGGCTACGCCGGCTGGGCTGCGCAGATTCTTTGGAGGCTGTGAGCGTGACTGTCGCTAAGCGTACTTTTGACGCAGTTATCGTCGGCGCCGGTGGTGCCGGTCTGCGTGCGGCCCTGCAACTTTCCGAGGCCGGCCTGAAGACCGCCGTGCTCACCAAGGTCTTCCCGACCCGCTCGCACACCGTGGCGGCACAGGGTGGCGTTGCCGCCTCGCTCGGCAACTCGACGGAAGACAACTGGCACTGGCACATGTACGACACCGTTAAGGGGTCGGACTGGCTGGGCGACCAGGACGCCATCGAATTCATGTGCCGCAAGGCCAACGAGGTGGTCGTCGAGCTCGAACACTACGGCATGCCCTTCGACCGTACCGACAACGGCAAGATCTATCAGCGTCCGTTCGGCGGTCATTCGCAGAACTACGGCCAGTCGCCGGTGTCCCGTTCCTGTGCAGCTGCTGACCGTACCGGTCACGCGATGCTGCACGCGCTCTACCAGCGCAACGTGCGTGCGAACACCCAATTCTTCGTGGAATGGATCGCGCTCGACCTGATCCGCGATCAGGATGGCGATGTCGTCGGTGTCACCGCGCTCGAACTCGAAACCGGTGAAGTGTCGATCTTCCACTCGAAGGCGACGATTTTCGCCACCGGTGGTGCCGGCCGCATTTTCTACAGCTCGACCAACGCCTTCATCAATACCGGCGACGGCGTCGGCATGGCCGCACGTGCGGGCATCCCGCTCGAGGACATGGAATTCTGGCAGTTCCACCCGACCGGCGTGGCCGGCGCGGGCGTGCTGATCACCGAGGGCGTGCGCGGCGAAGGCGGCATCCTGCGCAATGCCTCCGGCGAGCGCTTCATGGAGCGCTATGCGCCGAACCTGAAGGATCTGGCTTCGCGCGACGTCGTGTCCCGCTCCATGGTCACCGAGATCAACGAAGGTCGCGGTTGCGGTCCCGACAAGGATCACGTGCTCCTCGACATCACGCACCTGTCGCCCGAGACGATCATGAAGCGTCTCCCGGGCATTCGCGAGATCTCGATCCAGTTCGCCGGCGTCGATCCGATCAAGGCGCCGATTCCGGTCGTCCCGACCTGCCACTACCAGATGGGCGGCATCCCGACGAACTACAAGGGCCAGGTCGTCGTGCCGAAGGACGGCGAACCGAACTCCCCCGTCGTCGGCTTCTATGCTGCCGGCGAATGTGCCTGCGCCTCGGTGCATGGCGCGAACCGTCTTGGCACGAACTCGCTGCTCGACCTTCTCGTCTTCGGCAAGTCGGCCGGCGAATCTGTGGTCGAGGACATCCAGAGCGGCAACCTGTCGCTGAAGCCGCTGCCGGCCGACGCCGCCGATGCTTCGCTGGCGCGGATTTCCCGGCTGGAAAACCAGACCGGTGGCGAGAGCGTTGCGGAAGTGGGGCAGGCGATGCGCCGCACCATGCAGAAGCACGCCGGCGTGTTCCGTTTCGACAAGCTGCTGAAGGAAGGTGTGACCGCCATCCTGGACGTTGCAGAGCGTTCGAAGCGTACCGAGATCAAGGACAAGTCCAAGGTCTGGAACACCGCGCGCATGGAAGCGCTGGAACTCGACAACCTGATCGAAGTCGCGAAGGCGACGATGATTTCGGCCGAGGCCCGCAAGGAGTCGCGTGGCGCTCACGTGCGCGACGACGCGCCGGATACCGCGGAATTCCCGAACGGCCGCAACGACAATGAGTGGCTCAAGCACACGCTGTGGTATCGCGAAGGCAATCGCCTCGAATACAAGCCTGTCACCATGAAGCCGCTGTCGCACGACGTCGAGCCGATCGCGCTCGCCAAGCGCACCTACTAAGTGCGGGAGAGATAGTTAAATGAGCAAGCGTACTGTTCAATTCAAGATGTACCGTTACGATCCGGATCGTGACGAGAAGCCCTACATGCAGGACATCAGCGTCGAACTCGAGGAGTCGGACAAGAAGCTCCTCGACGCGCTGGTACGCCTCAAGGCGAAGGACGATTCGCTGTCGTTCCGCCGCTCGTGCCGCGAAGGCGTGTGCGGTTCGGACGCCATGAACATCAACGGCAAGAACGGCCTGGCCTGCCTGACGGACATCGACAACCTGGCCCAGCCGATCGTGCTGCGTCCGCTGCCGGGCCTGCCGGTCATCCGCGACCTGATCGTGGACATGACCCAGTTCTTCAAGCAGTACCACTCGATCAAGCCCTATCTGGTGAACAACACGCCTGCGCCGGAGCGCGAGCGCCTGCAGTCGCCGGAAGAGCGCGAAGAGCTCAACGGACTGTACGAGTGCATCCTGTGCGCGTGCTGCTCGACGTCCTGCCCGTCGTTCTGGTGGAACCCGGACAAGTTCGTTGGGCCGGCTGGCCTGCTCGCGGCTTACCGCTTCATCGCCGATACGCGCGACGAGGCAACGAGCGAGCGTCTCGACAACCTCGAGGATCCGTATCGGCTGTTCCGCTGCCACACCATCATGAACTGTGTCGACGTGTGTCCGAAGAGCCTGAATCCGACGCGCGCGATCGGCAAGATCAAGGACATGATGGTCAGCCGGGCAGTATGAACATCAACCGGGGACGCGTGCGCTGGCAGTGTCGTCGGGCTCTTCTGGAGCTCGACCTCGTCTTCGCACGCTTTCTGGAAAGGGACTTCGACCGTCTTACGGACGGTCAGTTGGCGGACCTCGAGGATCTGCTCCGCTGCGAGGACCATGAGCTGTGGGCCATGGTCAACGGGAGCAGCCCCTGCGAGGTCGACCGCTGGAAGGAGATGATCGGACTGCTGAGTCAGCGCTGACTCGGCAGGACGGTCGTTACAGGGAGCTAGTAGTTAATACGGGCACGCATAAGGGATGACCTATGAGCACTGAACGCACCGCAACGCTTACCGTCGATGGCAAGACCGTCGAATTCCCGGTGATGACCGGCACCCACGGCAACGATGTCATCGACATCCGCACCCTGGGTGCCAAGACCGGTCTCTTCACCTATGACTCCGGGTTCCTTTCGACCGCGAGCTGCAAGTCCACGATTACCTTCATCGACGGTGACAAGGGCGAGCTGCTGTATCGGGGCTATCCCATCGAGCAACTCGCCGAGAAGTGCAACTTCCTGGAAGTTGCCTATCTGCTCAAGAACGGCGAGCTGCCGAACGCGGCACAAAAGGGTGAGTTCGAGACGACGATCAAGAACCACACGATGCTGCACGACCAGATGACGAAGTTCTATTCGGGCTTCCGTCGTGACGCGCACCCGATGGCGGTCATGGTCGGTGTGGTCGGCGCCCTATCGGCGTTCTACCACGAGGCGATGGATTTCTCGGATGCAGCTCACCGCAACATCTCGATCAACCGTCTGATCGCCAAGCTGCCGACGATCGTCGCGATGGCCTACAAGTACAACATGGGCCAGCCCTTCATGTACCCGCGCAACGACCTCGACTACACGGCGAACTTCATGCACATGATGTTCGGTACGCCGTGCGAGACGTACGAGCCGAACCCGGTGCTGGTGCGCGCACTGGACGTCATCTTTACGCTGCACGCCGACCACGAGCAGAATGCCTCGACCTCGACCGTCCGCCTGGCCGGCTCGTCGGGCGCCAACCCGTTCGCCTGCATCTCGGCCGGTATCGCCTGCCTGTGGGGCCCGGCACACGGCGGCGCGAACGAAGCCTGCCTGAACATGCTGGAAGAGATCGGCGACGTATCGCGCGTCGGCGAGTACATCAAGCGCGCGAAGGACAAGAACGACAGCTTCAAGCTGATGGGCTTCGGTCACCGCGTGTACAAGAACTTCGACCCGCGCGCGAAGCTCATGGGCAAGGTCTGCGCCGACGTCCTGGGCGAACTCGGCCTCGAGAACGACCGCCTGTTCAAGCTGGCGAAGGAACTCGAGCGGATCGCGCTGGAAGACGAGTACTTCGTCGAGAAGAAGCTGTACCCGAACGTCGACTTCTACTCGGGTATCGTGCAGAAGGCGCTGGGCATCCCCACGTCGATGTTCACCTGCATCTTCGCGCTGGCACGTACTGTCGGCTGGATCACCCAGTGGGAAGAGATGATCACCGACCCCGAGTACAAGATCGGTCGTCCGCGCCAGCTCTACATCGGTGCGGCACGCCGGACTGTTCCGGACCTGGCCCAGCGTCCGTAACTGATGATCAAGGGCGGGAGAGAATCCCGGCGATGATCTCCGCGGGATGGTCGTTCGACGCGGCCATCCCGTTTTTGTTGGAGATGCCGGGCATGCAGCGTCGAGTAGCCCAAGCAACGCAATAAGACTACAGGTGGCATAACAAATGACCATTCAGCAACGATCCACTTCTCATTTGTTCGGCAGCAATGCGCCGTTCATCGAGGAGCTTTACGAGAATTACCTGTCCGATCCGGCGTCGGTGCCGGAATCGTGGCGCGCCTATTTCGACAACCTCCAGTCGCAAAGCGGCGCTGCGCTGCGCGACGTGGCACACGGGCCCGTGATCGCGGCGTTCACCGAGATGGCGAAGCGCGGCGCTGTCCGTACCGTCGTCTCCGAAGGTGACGACAAGCGTCAGGTGAGCACGCTGCAGCTCATCAATGCCTACCGCTTCCTCGGCAACCGTTGGGCGAATCTCGACCCGCTGCGTCGCACCGAGCGGCCGCACATCGCCGAGCTCGAACCGTCGTACTACGGCTTTACCGAGGCGGACCTGTCGCGCAGCTTCAATACCGGTTCGTTCCACGGCTTCTCGACCGACCACGCGACGCTGCGCGAGATCCTCGAAGCGGTGCGTCAGACCTACTGCGGCTCGGTCGGCTCCGAATACATGTACATCTCCGACATCTCGCAGAAGCGCTGGATTCAGGCGCGCCTCGAGAGCGTGCGCGCAACGCCGCGCTACGATGCGGCGAAGAAGAAGCGCATCCTCGAGCGCACGACCGCTGCGGAGACGCTCGAGCGCTACCTGCACACGCGATACGTCGGCCAGAAGCGCTTCTCGCTCGAAGGCGGCGAATCCGCTATCGTCGCGATGGACGAGCTGATCAGCGTTGCCGGGTCGCTCGGAGCGCAGGAAGTGGTGATCGGCATGGCCCACCGCGGTCGCCTGAACGTGCTGGTGAATACGCTGGGCAAGTCGCCGTCGATGCTGTTCTCGGAATTCGAGGGCAAGGCTGCTGCGGACCTCACCGCGGGCGACGTGAAATACCACATGGGCTTCTCCAGCGACGTCATGACGTCGGGCGGGCCGATGCACCTCACGCTGGCGTTCAACCCGTCGCACCTCGAGATCATCAACCCGGTGGTCGAAGGTTCGGTGTTCGCACGGCAGGTGCGTCGCAACGACGAGGCCAAGACCCAGGTCATTCCCGTCCTGATCCACGGTGATGCAGCCGTGGCGGGGCAGGGCGTGAACCAGGAGATGCTGAACTTCTCGCAGACCCGCGGTTACGGCACGGGCGGCACGATCCACATCGTCATCAACAACCAGATCGGCTTCACGACCTCCGATCCGCGCGACTACCGCAGCTCGCTGTATTGCACGGACATCTTCAAGATGGTCGAGGCACCGATCTTCCACGTGAATGGCGACGATCCGGAAGCGGTTGCGTTTGCCACCAAGCTCGCCGTCGAATTCCGCCAGGAGTTCAAGAAGGACGTGGTGCTCGACATCATCTGCTTCCGCAAGCTCGGCCACAACGAGCAGGACGAGCCGATGGTGACCCAGCCGCTGATGTATCGCACCATCCAGAAGCACGCCGGTACCCGCAAGCTGTATGCCGACCGCCTCGTCGCCGAGGGAACCTGCGAGGCGGACGAGCCCGATCGCATGATCGCCGAGTACCGCGAACATCTCGATCGCGGCGAACTGTTGTCGAATCCGGTTCTGCCCGGCCACAACCGTCAGTTCTCGGTGGATTGGACCCCGTTCCTCAAGCAACCATATACCGACGCCTGCGACACGGCGATCCCGGTCAGCGAGATCAAGCGCCTGGGCGAGCGGTTGTCGACCGTCCCCGAGACCTTCGCGCTGCACTCGCGCGTGAAGAAGATCATCGATGACCGCGCCGGGATGGCACGGGGCGATCTGCCGCTCGACTGGGGCATGGGCGAAAACCTCGCCTACGCCAGCCTGCTGGCACAGGGCTACCGCGTGCGGATCTCGGGCGAAGACGTCGGGCGCGGAACCTTCTTCCACCGCCATGCCGTGCTGCACGACCAGAAACGCGAGCGCTGGGACGAAGGCATCTACAAGCCGCTGGATCACATCCAGGACGGGCAGGCCGGCTTCCAATGCCACGATTCCGTGCTTTCCGAAGAGGCGGTGCTGGCGTTCGAATACGGCTACTCCACGACCGAACCGAACGAACTGGTGGTCTGGGAAGCCCAGTTCGGCGACTTCGTGAACGGCGCGCAGGTCGTCATCGATCAGTTCATCAGCTCCGGCGAAGCGAAGTGGGGACGCCTGAGCGGCCTCGTGATGATGCTGCCGCACGGCTATGAAGGGCAGGGTCCCGAGCATTCGTCGTGCCGCCCCGAGCGCTTCATGAGCCTCGCAGCCGAGAACAACTGGCAGATCTGCGTCCCGACGACGCCGGCCCAGGTGTTCCATCTGCTGCGCCGCCAGATGCTGCGCAAGGTGCGCAAGCCGCTCATCATCGTCACGCCGAAGTCGCTGCTGCGTCACAAGGAAGCGATCTCGACGATGGACGAACTCGCCACCGGCAGCTTCCAGACCGTGATCCCCGAGGTCGAGAAGCTGGATCCGAAGAAGGTCAAGCGCGTGGTCCTGTGCCAGGGCAAGATCTACTACGAGCTGCTGGCCCATCGTCGCGAGAACAAGATCACCGACACGGCATTGGTTCGTATCGAGCAGATCTATCCGTTCCCGACGGACGCCTTCGCCGCCGCGATCAACCAGTTCCCGAACGCGAAGGAAGTGGTGTGGTGCCAGGAAGAGCCCCGCAACCAGGGTGCGTGGTACTGGCTCGCTTCGCGTCAGCATCTCATCAACGTGCTGGGCACCAAGCGCAAGCTGCTGCTCGTCAGCCGCCCGGCATCGGCTTCGCCTGCCGTGGGCTACTACGCCAAGCACAACGCGCAGCAGAAGGCTGTTCTGGAAAACGCATTCGGTCCCATTCAGGACACGACGCAACAATCGCCCAACTAATAAGCAAGAGCTCGAACTTCGGGAGAAGACTACATGCTGATTGAAGTGAAAGTTCCGCAACTGTCGGAATCGGTTTCGGAAGCCACCCTGGTTTCGTGGCACAAGAAGGAAGGCGACGCGGTGTCGCGTGACGAGAACCTGATCGACATCGAGACCGACAAGGTCGTTCTCGAGACCCCGGCTCCCGCCGATGGCGTGCTGGTCAAGATCATCAAGGCGAACGGCGACAACGTGACCTCGGGCGAGCTGATCGCCCAGATCGACACCGAGGCGAAGGCTTCCGCCGGTGCCGCTGCGCCCGCGGCGGCAGCTGCTCCTGCGGCGGCGCCCGCTGCTGCAGCCCCCTCGGCCGCTGCATCCGGCGCCGCCAGCCCGGCCGCGCGCAAGATTCTCGAGGAGAAGGGAATCGCCGCCGCCGACGTCGCCGGGTCCGGTCGTGGCGGACGCGTCACCAAGGAAGATGCGGTTGCCGCCCAGCCGCGTCCGGCCGCAGCACCCGCCGCAGCACCTGCCTCGCTCACGCTGACCGGCGATCGTCCGGAAGAGCGCGTGCCGATGACCCGCCTGCGTGCACGCATCGCCGAACGCCTGATCCAGTCGAAGAACGAAAACGCGATCCTGACGACGTTCAACGAAGTGAACATGGCCCCGGTCATGGCGCTGCGCAAGCAGTACGGCGACAAGTTCGAGAAGGCGCACGGCGTCCGTCTCGGCTTCATGGGCTTCTTCGTGAAGGCCGCAGTCGCCGCACTGAAGAAATTCCCCATCCTGAACGCGTCGGTCGATGGTACGGACATCATCTACCACGGCTACATCGACATCGGCATCGCGGTCGGTTCGCCGCGCGGCCTGGTGGTGCCCATCCTGCGTGATGCGGACCAGATGTCGATCGCCGACATCGAGAAGAAGATCGCCGAGTTCGGCCAGAAGGCCAAGGACGGCAAGCTGTCGCTCGAGGAACTCTCCGGCGGCACGTTCTCGATCTCCAACGGCGGCGTGTTCGGCTCGATGCTGTCGACGCCGATCATCAACCCGCCGCAGTCGGCCATCCTCGGCATCCATGCGACCAAGGATCGTCCGGTCGTCGAGAACGGCCAGATCGTGATCCGTCCGATCAACTACCTGGCCATGTCGTACGATCACCGCATCATCGACGGCCGCGAAGCGGTCCTCGGCCTGGTGACGATGAAGGAAGCGCTGGAAGATCCGGCTCGCCTGATCCTCGACGTGTAATCGACATGCTGCGTGGCGCTTCGCCGGACCTTTCCGTCCGGCGAAGCGCCACGCTTTTCCTTTTTCGGGAGTGAATGATGGCTGACAAGCAATTCGACGTACTCGTCATCGGCGGCGGCCCTGGCGGGTATGTGGCGGCGATTCGTGCCGCACAACTGGGTTTCAAGACGGCGTGCGCGGAGTCCAACCCGTATGCCGATCCGAAGGGCGAACCGCGTCTTGGCGGCACCTGCCTCAACGTTGGGTGCATCCCGTCGAAGGCACTGCTGCACACCTCGCACCTCTT
Organism: Aromatoleum evansii; assembly: GCF_045689615.1. Lineage (NCBI taxonomy): Bacteria > Pseudomonadati > Pseudomonadota > Betaproteobacteria > Rhodocyclales > Rhodocyclaceae > Aromatoleum > Aromatoleum evansii. The sequence goes on along the minus strand of NZ_CP141259.1, from coordinate 2,941,128 downwards.
CGAGGAGGCCGAGCACTCGTTCGAGGGCCAGGGCATCAAGGTGAGCGGTGGCGTGAGCATTGACGTGCCGACGATGATCGGTCGCAAGAACAAGGTCGTCGACCAGCTGACGCAGGGCATCAAGGGCCTGTTCAAGAAGAACAAGGTGACCTTCCTGGCCGGCCATGGCAGCTTCGAAAGCGCTGGTGCGGGCGGTTACGTGGTCAAGGTCGGCAACGAGACGGTCGAAGCCAAGCACGTCATCATTGCGACCGGCTCCAAGCCCCGTCATCTGCCCGGCATTCCGGTCGACAACAAGATCGTCTGCGACAACGTCGGCGCGCTGGACTTCGATTCGGTGCCGAAGAAGCTCGGCGTCATCGGTGCCGGCGTGATCGGCCTGGAAATGGGTTCGGTATGGCGTCGTCTGGGCTCCGAAGTGACCGTGCTGGAAGCGCTGCCCGATTTCATGGGCTTTGCCGACCTCGACGTTGCCAAGGAAGCACTCAAGGTCTTCAAGAAGCAGGGTCTTGCGATCGAGACGGGTGTGACCATCGGCGACACGAAGGTCACCAAGAAGGGCGTGTCCGTCGCCTACACCGACAAGGACGGCAAGGAGGCCAAGCTGGAGTGCGATCGCCTGATCGTTTCCGTCGGCCGCGTCCCGAATACGGACGGTTTGAATGCCGCGGCAATCGGCCTGAACGTGAATGAACGCGGCCAGATCGTCGTCGACGGGCACTGCAAGTCGAATCTGCCGAATGTCTACGCGGTCGGCGACGTCGTCCGCGGTCCGATGCTCGCGCACAAGGCGATGGAAGAGGCCGTCATGGTCGCAGAAATCATCGCGGGGCAGGCCGGGCACTGCAACCTCGACATGGTTCCGGGCGTGATCTACACCTCGCCCGAGATCGCCTGGGTGGGCAAGACGGAACAGCAGCTCAAGGCCGAAGGCGTCGCCTACCGGGCCGGCAAGATCCCGTTCATGGCCAACGGCCGCGCGCTCGGCTCCGGCGACCCCACGGGTTTCGTCAAGATGCTGGCCTGCGCCACGACCGACCGCATCCTCGGCGTGCACATCATCGGCGCCAACGCATCCGAGCTGATCTCGGAAGCCGTCGTCGCGATGGAGTTCGGCGCCGCATCGGAAGACCTGGCTCGCATCTGCCACGCCCACCCGACCCTCTCGGAAGTGGTGCACGAGGCTGCCCTCGCGGTGGATAAGCGTCCGCTGCACTTCTGATCGGCCTTCCGGCTGGTCGCTCGCGGGGTGGTGCGGGATAATCCCGGACCACCCTCGTTTTTTCGCTTTACGGTTTCAAGAAGATTCCATGCCCCATCGCGTCCTGAATGTCCCGCAGTACGGGATGCTCGAGGCCTACGAGGCCCAACTCGCCGCTCGTGGCTACAAGTCGGACCCGGAGCAGCGCTCGGCTGCACAGCGCCTGCAGGCGCTCTATTCGGATCTTCTGGATTTCAAGGCGGCGCGGCGCGGTACCCTGCGCAAGCTCTTCACCCGGCCACAGATGCCCCGCAGCGTGTATTTCTGGGGAGGCGTGGGACGCGGCAAGAGCTTCCTGATGGATTGCTTCTACGACTCGGTTCCGTACCAGCGCAAGCGGCGGGTGCATTTCCATGCCTTCATGCAGGAAGTGCAGAACGATCTGAGGAAGTTCAACAACGAGCCGGATCCCCTGCAACGGGTGGCGGACCGCGTGGCCAAGGAAACGCGGCTGTTGTGCTTCGACGAATTTCACGTGTCCGACATCGCCGATGCGATGATTCTTGGGCGCCTGCTCGAAGCGCTATTCGCACGCGGCGTCATCTTCGTGATGACCTCGAATTACCCGCCCGACGGCTTGTATCCGAACGGGCTGCAGCGTATCAACTTCCTGCCGACGATCGAGATGATCAAGCAGCGCTTTGACGTCTTCGAGGTGGACCACGGCACCGATTACCGCCTGCGGACCTTGGAGCAGATGGAGATCTACCTCGTCCCGGCAGACGGCGCGGCGGAGCGCAAGATGCGCGAGGACTTCTATCACCTGGCAGCAAGCGAACCCGTTGCCGGAGAGATCGACCTGTTCGAACGCAAGCTGCCGGTGCTTGGGCGTGCGACCGGCGTGATCTGGTTCGACTTTGCGACGCTTTGCGGCGGCCCGCGCTCGCAGAACGATTACCTGGAGATCGCGCGGGAGCACCATACCCTGATCCTGTCGGGTATCCCGCGAATGAGCGCGGGTAGCGCCTCTGAGGCGCGCCGGTTCACCTGGCTTGTCGACGTGTTGTACGACCACCGGGTGAAACTCATCGCCAGCGCCGAGGTGGACGCCGCCGAGCTCTACACGCAGGGGCATAACGCACACGAATTCGTCCGCACGGTAAGCCGGCTGATCGAGATGCGCAGCCGGGAATACCTAGCGCAGGGCCACCGCGTAGATTGAGCCCGAGATTGGCCAAGCTGGGAGCCTCGGGTCTGCGATGATCGATCTCGAACAAGCCTTTTCGCCCGAGGGGCCGCTCGCCGAGGCGATACCATCGTTTCGTCCGCGACCGCAGCAACTCGAGATGGCCAGCCTCATTGCCGATGCGCTGCGGGAGAATCGCGTCCTGGTGGCCGAAGCCGGCACGGGTACGGGGAAGACATTTGCCTATCTCGTGCCGGCCCTCCTGTCCGGCGGAAAGGTGATCCTCTCCACGGGGACGAAGACGCTGCAGGACCAGCTGTTCAATCGCGACCTTCCGACCATCCGGGCTGCGCTGAAGATCCCCGTCACGATCGCGCTGCTCAAGGGGCGTGCGAACTACGTGTGTCCCTACCACTTGGCGCGTAACGAGCGCGACGGGCGATTTCTCACTGCGCAGGACGCAGCGGACCTGCGCACCATCGCGCGCTTCGCCAAGATCACGCAAAGCGGCGACAAGGCCGAATGCAGCGAAGTGCGCGAGGATTCGCCCGCCTGGTTTGCCGCCACTTCCACGCGGGACAACTGTCTGGGGCAGGAATGCCCCGATGTGAAGGAATGCTTCGTGCTGGCAGCGCGGCGCGCGGCGATGGATGCCGACGTGGTGGTCGTGAATCACCACCTTTTCTTCGCCGATGTGATGTTGCGCGACGAAGGGATGGGAGAGCTGCTGCCGTCCTGCAACGCAGTGATTTTCGACGAGGCCCACCAGCTTCCCGAAACGGCCAGCCTGTTCTTCGGCGAGAGCGTGTCGACGGCGCAGATACTCGAACTCGCGCGCGACACTCGCTCAGAGACGCTCGCCGGCGCGCGCGACTGCCGGGAACTCATTGACGCCACGCGCGCGCTCGAAAAGGCGGCGCGCGATTTCCGGCTGGCGTTCGGAAGCGAACCCGCACGGCTGTCTGCGGCACAGGCGGCTGCACTGCCGGATTTCGACAAGAGCCTTGACGCGCTTGATGCCGAGATCGATGCCTTCGCGGCAGTGCTCGAAACCCAGGCAGAGCGCAGCGAAGGGCTCGCGAACTGCCTGCGCCGCACGGCCGAGGTCGGCGAGCGGCTGGTCCGCTGGCGCTCGCCGGACGCGGGTGAATTCGTCCGCTGGGTCGAGGTGTTCCAGCAGTCCGCTGCGCTCAATGCGACCCCGCTGCATGTCTCGGGCGTCTTCCGGCGCCAGCTCGAGAGCCATCCGCGGGCGTGGATCTTCACCTCGGCGACGCTGGCTGTGGGGCAGAACTTCACCCACTACTGCAACGAGATGGGCTTGAGCTGGATCGACCCGCCGCCTGTCACGGCCGTTTGGGGGAGCCCCTTCGACTACGCCAAGCAGGCGCTGCTCTATGCGCCGGCCGCGATGCCCGATCCGAACCACCCCGACTATGCCGAGGCCGTCGCGCGCGTCGCATTGCCCCTGATTCGCGCCGCGCGCGGGCGTACTTTCGTGCTTTGCACCTCACTGCGCGCCATGAAACGCATCCACGCGCTGATCTCGGAGGGGCTCCAGCGCGCGGGGGAGGAATTGCCGCTGTTGCTACAGGGGGAAGGATCGCGCTCCGAGCTCCTCGATCGCTTCAGGCGCATGGGGAACGCGGTGCTCGTGGCAAGCCAGAGCTTCTGGGAGGGCGTCGATGTGCCCGGTGACGCCTTGTCGGTGGTGGTCATCGACAAGCTGCCCTTTGCTCCGCCTGACGACCCCGTGCTTGCAGCGAGGGTGGAGCATCTGCAGAAGAGCGGGCACAATCCGTTCATGCACTACCAGTTGCCGCGTGCCGTGATCAACATGAAACAGGGGGCAGGGCGCCTGATCCGCAGCGAGCGCGATCTCGGCGTGCTGTGCATCTGCGATCCGCGGATGATCGAAAAGCAGTACGGCAAGATCGTCTGGCGGAGTTTGCCGCCGATGCGACGCACGCGCGCCGAAGCGGAGGCCATTGCATTCCTGGAGCAACTCCCGCCTCCTCGCGGGGCCTGATTTGCCACTCATCACGGAGCGCCAATGACCGCGCCATCGGCACTTGCAACAGATCCGCTGATCCGGGCGATCGCAGAGGGCGACTGCGAGGACATCGTCGAACGCATGAATCGCGGTTGCCAATGCGTTTCGCTGGATCATGCACGTTTGAAGGCGGAACTCGAACGCGATCCGCGCGACGGCGCATTGCTCGCGACGATCAACGCAACGCGGCCCCACCTGTTCGCGGATTCGGTCGCATTCGTCGCCGAGCGGCACCTCGACGCCGCGGCTGCACTCGTCGAAGCAGTGGATCACGTAGTCAACTCCGCAGGCTGGCAGTCCGCCGCGCTGGCGCACGCACCCGCCAGCGCGCGCATTCCCTGTGCCGCCAGCGGGGTGTTTCTCGGCTTCGATTTCCACCTCGGCACAGACGGCCCGCGCCTCATCGAAATCAACACCAATGCCGGCGGCGGATTGCTCAACGTCGCGCTCGCGCGCGCCCAGCGCGCGTGCTGCGCGGAAGTAGCGCCCCTCGCGGTGCGCAGCCCGGGGGATCCCGAACGAGCCTTTTTCGAGATGTTCGTCTCCGAGTGGAGGTCCGTCCGCGGCGACGCGCCCCTGCGAACCGTCGCGATCGTCGATCGCGAGCCGCAGAGCCAGTATCTCCTGCCCGAGTTCCTGCTCTTCCAGCGATTGTTCGAGCGCCATGGATTGAAGGCGTGGATCTGCGATCCGGCCGCACTGCAGTTCGTCGACGGGCGACTCCTGCTCGACGGCGAAGAAGTGGACCTCGTGTACAACCGACTCACCGACTTCAGCCTCGACGAACCCGAGTCGGCCGCCCTCGCAGCGGCCTGGAAGTCGCAGGCAGCGTTGATCACGCCGCACCCGCGTGCGCACGCCCTGTATGCCGACAAGGGCAATCTGGCGCTGCTGTGCGACGACCAGTTCCTGCAGACGCTGGGTGTCGACGCCGCCACGCGTGGCGTCCTCGTGCAAGGAATCCCGCGCACCGTGCGGGTACGGGCGGAGGATGGCGACTCCTTGTGGAAGAACCGGCGTGACCTGTTCTTCAAGCCGGCAACGGGATACGGGAGCAGGGCCGCATACCGCGGCGACAAGCTGACCCGCAGCGTTTTCGCGAACATCCTCGCAGGCGATTACATCGCCCAGGCGCTGGTTCCCCCGAGCGCACGTCGCCTCTCCGTCGAGGGCGTGGCCACTGACCTCAAGATGGACCTTCGGGTCTATGCCTATCGTGGCGCGGTCCAGTTGGCCGCAGCACGCCTGTACCGAGGGCAGACCACCAACTTCCGTACGCCCGGGGGCGGTTTTGCAACGGTCGTTGCCTTGCCGTGCGTTCAGCGCGGCGCTTGAGTTATTCTTCCCGTTCCCCCATCGAAGACACCAACACGATGATCGTATTCGGTATCGCCGGCTGGTCCGGCTCCGGCAAGACCACCCTGATCGAAAAGCTGATTCCCGGCTTCAACGCACGGGGGCTGTCCGTGTCGGTGATCAAGCACGCCCATCACGGGTTCGATCTCGACAAGCCCGGCAAGGACTCGTATCGTCACCGGGAGGCAGGGGCGAGCCAGGTCCTGATGCTGTCGAACGACCGTTGGGTGTTGATGCATGAGCTCAGAGGGGCGCCAGAGCCGACGCTGGAAGAGCAGCTGCGCGTCTTGTCGCCGTGCGACGTAGTCCTGATAGAGGGCTTCAAGGCTGCGCCGGTGCCGAAGGTCGAGGTCCATCGTCCGGCGCATGGCAAGCCCCCCCTGTGGCAAGAGAATCCACACGTCGTCGCGGTCGCGGCAGACGTCCCGCTGGATAGCCCCTTGCCCCTCCTGCCGCTCAACGAGCCGGACAAGATCGTCCAATTCATCCTCGACTACTCGTCCCGTCATGAATCCTGACATGCTGCCGTTCGACGAAGCGCGTTCGAGCCTGCTGGCCAAAGCCCGGCCAATCCGCGACCTGGAGATGGTCGACACGTTGGTGGCCCACGGGCGCGTGCTTGCGGCCGACGTTCGTTCACCGATCGCGGTGCCCGCGCTCGACACTTCGATGATGGACGGCTACGCGATGCGCACCTGCGACGTGACCGCCGCGGGAACGCGCCTTCCGATATCTCAACGCATACCCGCGGGCAGCGTAGGCACCACGCTGCAGCCCGGCACCGCCGCACGCATCTTTACCGGCGCGCCCTTGCCGCCCGGCGCGGACGCCGTGGTGATGCAGGAGCTGTGCGAGCATGCCGGCGACGAGGTGATCATCAACCATGTCCCGCGCGCCGCAGAGGCCATGCGCGCCGCGGGCAGCGAAATCGCGGCGGGTGACGTGGTCCTGCCTGCGGCGACCCGCATGCGCGCCCAGGAGATCGGACTTGCCGCATCGGTCGGCATCGCCCAGCTGGCCGTCTTGCGCCGGATGCGGGTTGCGCTGTTTTCCACCGGCGACGAGCTCGTCATGCCCGGCGAAGCCTTGCCCCCCGGCGGCGTATACAACTCAAACCGCTTTCAGCTGCGGGTGCTGCTCGAACAGCTGGGTTGCGCCGTGACCGATTTCGGCATCGTTCCCGACCAGCTGGATGCAACGCGTGCCGTGCTGCGCCAGGCTGCGCAAGGGCACGACCTGATCCTCACCAGCGGCGGCGTATCGGTCGGCGAGGAGGATCACGTAAAACCTGCAGTCCAGGCCGAGGGGGCGCTGGAGCTTTGGAAGATAGCGATGAAGCCGGGCAAGCCGCTTGCCTACGGCCACGTGGGCGCCGCGGCCTTCATCGGCCTGCCGGGCAATCCCGTGTCCAGCTTCGTCACCTTCCTGTTGATGGTGCGCCCCTTCGTCCTCGCGACGCAGGGGGCTGCGTCGGTACTTCCCAAGGCACTCACACTGCGCGCCGACTTCGATTGGCCGCGCCCCGACCGGAGACGCGAATTCCTGCGCGCGCGCATCAACGATTCGGGGGGCGTGGAGATCCACGGCAACCAGGGCGCAGCAGCCTTGTCATCCATCGTGTGGGCCGAGGGGCTCGCAGACGTGCCTGCCGAAACGCCCGTCCGAAAAGGTGAGATGATCCGCTTCCTGCCCTACGGCGAACTCCTTTGCTGACACCATGACCGTCAAGATCCTGTATTTCGCATCGCTCAAGGAAGCACTCGGCTGCACCGAGGAGAGCTTCGTCCTCCCGTCCGGCGTATCGACCGTCGGCGAACTGCGCTCCTTTCTCGCCGAGCGCGGCGAAAAGTGGAAGGCCCTGGGCGAAGGGCGCAACGTCCGCGCCGCGCGCAATCAGCGCATGGCGGCACCGGCCGATCCCGTCTTGCCGGGCGACGAGATCGCCTTCTTTCCCCCGGTCACCGGAGGCTGAGTCATGACGGTGAGCGTGCAAGCGGAAGACTTCGACGTCGCGGCGGAGATCGCGGCCCTGTCGGCGGGGCGCAACGAGGTCGGTGCGGTAGCGACCTTCCTTGGCCTGGTGCGTGACGTGAGCGGTGGTTCCAACGTCGCCGCGATGACGCTCGAGCATTATCCGGGAATGACCGAGAAATCCCTGGAGGAGATCGTCGAGCAGGCGTCTGCGCGCTGGTCGCTGTACGGTGTCAGGGTGATCCATCGTTTCGGGCGACTGGAACCCGGCGACCGCATCGTCTTCGTCGGCGTCGCCGGCGCCCACCGCGGCGAGGCCTTCGCAGCATGCGAATTCATCATGGACTACCTGAAGACGCGCGCGCCGTTCTGGAAGCTCGAAGAGACTCCAGAAGGGGCGCGCTGGGTCGACGCCCGTGACAGCGACGACTCCGCCGCCGCGCGCTGGGAGCAGGGCGGCCGCTAGGCGGCCGGCCTCGCCACCCTGAAATGAAAACGGCGCCCTCGGGCGCCGTTCTGCATCAAGCAGGCCGGATTACTTCTTGCCCTTGCCTTGCTGGGTGAACATCTGGAAGGCCTCGGCCGAGGCGCGGCTCATCTGTTCGAAGGCAGCGCGCGTCGTGTCCATCGCATTCTGGATCGCGGACATGGCGTTCTGGTCGGTGATCGGCATGCCCGTGAACATCTTCTGCATCGATTCGAACACATCCTTGCTGCCGGTCGACAGCTGCTCGCCCACCAGTTTGCCGACCTCGGCCTGGGTACGGCTGGCCAGTTCCGCCATTTCGCGGGCGCAGGCGAGCATCTTCTCGGTGGCGCTCTGGGTGTAGTGCGAACGCAGCTCCAGAACTTCCTTGGGATCCTTGGCGGAGGAGAGCGCCTTCGCGTTCTGCACGCCCTCTTCGAAGAGGCTCTTGGCGGTCGCAACCTGCAGCTCCATGATGCGCTGCGAGTTCTCGATCGACATCTGCGCGAGGCGCATGGCCGCTTCGAAGTTCTTCTTTTGGATTTCGTTGAACTGATCCTGCTTGGTCGCCATGTTCTTCCTCCACGTGCGCTGAAAAATTTTCGAGGCTTCGATGCCCCTCATGAATTCTTTCAACATAGCACGTTGGCGAGAGGCCGCTGTACCAGTGAAAGTTTATCGAAGCTATTTGAACATGGATGCTGCAATGCAGCAAGTACAAGGTGCCGAATTTGGGTTCAGGCTCAGCGCCATCGCCCATAATGGGAACGTATCCCGATGGCTTGAAGGTTGAATTGCGTGGTGCGACCCCCATATCACAGGTCAACCCCAATCGGACAAAGGATGGTCGACATGCGCTTCGAAAAGCTCACCACAAAATTCCAGCAGGCCCTCTCCGACGCCCAGAGTATCGCGGTCGGAGGTGACCAGCAGTTCATCGAGCCCGTGCACCTGCTCCTCGCAATGCTGGGTCAGGACGATGGAAGCACCATTTCGCTCCTGCAGCGTGCAGGGGTGAATGTCCCGCCGCTCAAGACGGCGCTGGACAAGTTGCTGAGCCGCCTTCCGAAGGTCGAAGGACATGGAGGCGAGGTACAGATCGGCCGCGATCTTTCCAACCTGCTGAACGTCGCCGACCGCGAGGCGCAGAAGCGCGGCGATCAGTTCATCGCGAGCGAGATGTTCCTCCTCGCCCTGACCGAGGACAAGGGTGAAACGGGGCGCCTGCTCAAGGAGCACGGACTTTCGCGCAAGCCGCTGGAAGCTGCGATCGAGGCGGTACGCGGCGGCGCGTCCGTGGGCAGCCAGGATGCCGAAGGCCAGCGCGAGTCGCTGAAGAAATATTGCCTCGACCTTACCGAACGTGCGCGCGCCGGCAAGCTGGACCCGGTCATCGGCCGCGACGACGAGATCCGGCGCGCGATACAGATCCTGCAGCGGCGCACCAAGAACAACCCCGTGCTGATCGGCGAGCCGGGCGTGGGCAAGACTGCGATCGTCGAGGGGCTCGCCCAGCGCATCGTCAACGATGAGGTGCCGGAAACGCTCAAAGGCAAGCGCGTGCTCTCGCTCGACATGGCCGCACTGCTCGCGGGAGCGAAGTACCGGGGCGAATTCGAAGAGCGCCTCAAGGCGGTACTCAAGGAGATCGCCCAGGAAGAGGGGCGCATCATCGTCTTTATCGACGAAATCCACACCATGGTGGGCGCGGGGAAGGCCGAGGGCGCCATCGATGCTGGCAATATGCTGAAACCGGCCCTCGCACGCGGCGAGCTGCACTGCATCGGCGCCACCACACTCGACGAGTACCGCAAGTACATCGAGAAGGATGCCGCACTCGAGCGCCGCTTCCAGAAGGTGCTCGTCGACGAACCGTCGGTCGAATCCACGATCGCCATCCTGCGCGGACTGCAGGAAAAGTATGAGCTCCACCACGGCGTCGACATCACCGACCCCGCGATCGTCGCGGCGGCCGAACTGTCGCATCGTTACATCACCGACCGCTTCCTGCCCGACAAGGCAATCGACCTTATCGACGAGGCTGCAGCGCGGATCAAGATGGAGATCGACTCCAAGCCGGAAGCGATGGACAAGCTCGAACGCCGTCTCATCCAGCTCAAGATCGAGCAGGAGGCGGTCAAGAAAGAAACCGACGAGGCCTCGCAGAAGCGCCTCCTTCTCATCCGCGACGAGATCGAGAAACTCGAGCGAGAATTCGCCAGCCTCGACGAGATCTGGCGCGCGGAGAAGGCCAGCGTGCAGGGTAGCCAGCACATCAAGGAAGAGATCGAGAAGCTGCGTGCCCAGATGGCCGAGATGCAGCGCAAGGGCCAGTACGACAAGCTCGCCGAACTGCAGTACGGCAAGCTGCCGCAACTGGAGGCACAACTCAAGGCCGCCGAGACGGCAGGCAGCGGAGAGCGCAAGTTCAAGCTGCTGAGGACTCAGGTTGGATCCGAAGAGATCGCCGAAGTCGTATCGCGCGCAACCGGCATTCCGGTGAGCAAGATGATGCAGGGCGAACGCGAAAAGCTGCTGCAAATGGAATCGCGCCTGCACTCGCGGGTGGTCGGCCAGGACGAGGCCGTGCGGCTCGTGTCGGACGCGATCCGCCGTTCGCGTGCCGGCCTGTCGGACGAGAACCGCCCGTACGGCTCCTTCCTCTTCCTCGGCCCCACGGGCGTCGGCAAGACCGAACTCTGCAAAACGCTTGCCGAATTCCTGTTCGACTCGGAGGAGCACCTGATCCGCATCGACATGAGCGAATTCATGGAGAAGCATTCGGTTGCCCGCCTGATCGGCGCGCCTCCGGGCTACGTGGGTTACGAAGAAGGCGGCTACCTGACCGAGCAGGTGCGTCGCAAGCCCTACAGCGTCATTCTCTTCGACGAGGTCGAGAAGGCCCATCCGGACGTCTTCAACGTACTGCTGCAGGTGCTCGACGACGGGCGGATGACCGACGGGCAGGGACGCACGGTAGACTTCAAGAACACCGTGATCGTGATGACCTCCAATCTCGGCAGCCAGATGATCCAGCAGATGTCGGGGGATGACTACCAGGTCATCAAGCTCGCCGTCATGGCCGAGGTCAAGACCTTCTTCCGCCCCGAGTTCGTCAATCGCATTGACGAGGTGGTCGTCTTCCACGCGCTCGACGAAAAGCACATCGCGAGCATCGCCCGCATCCAGCTGCAGTACCTCGAAAAGCGCCTCGCGCGCCTGGATATGGCACTCGAGGTCAGCGACGACGCCCTCGAGGAACTGGCAACGGCCGGGTTCGATCCGATATTCGGAGCGCGACCGCTCAAGCGCGCCATTCAGGAGCGGATCGAGAACCCGCTGGCGCGAGCGATACTGGAAGGGCAGTTTGCCGCGAAGGACAAGATCAAGGTCGAGGGGTACGGCGGGAGCATCACTTTCGCGAAGGCCTGACTCCCTTCTGCATCATCGCTGCGGAAGGGGGACCTCCTTCCGCAGCAACCCCGAACGCACGGCCTCAATACGCGTTGCGGTCACGCACCACCAGCAGCACCGTCTTCACGATGATCCACAGGTCGAGCGACAGCGACCAGGTGCGCAAGTACTCGAGATCGTACTCGATGCGTCCTTCCATCTTTTCTATCGTGTCCGTCTCGCCGCGGTAGCCGCACACCTGCGCCCACCCGGTGATCCCGGGCTTCACCTTGTGGCGCACCATGTAGCCCTTGATGAGCTTGCGGTAAGTCTCGTTGTGCGCCACTGCATGGGGCCGCGGCCCGACGATGCTCATCCGTCCCTGCAGCACATTGATGAATTGCGGCAGTTCATCGAGCGACGTCTTGCGCAGGATCGCGCCAACGCGCGTGATCCGCTGGTCACCGCGCGTGGCCTGCTTCACCTCACTGCCGTCGTCGCAGCTCGTCATCGAGCGAAACTTGTAAACGACAATCTCCTTGCCATCGAGTCCGTAACGCCGTTGCCTGAAGATGATCGGCCCGGGCGAGCTCAGTTTCACCGCGATGGCGACGGCTATCATCACCGGAGCGATCAACGCGAGGATCAGTAGTGACAGGAAAATGTCGGACACGCGCTTCGCGAAGCCGTCGAATCCCGTGAAAGGCGTCTCGCATACGGCCACCACTGGCATGCCGCAAACGTGATCCACACGCCCCTGGATCAGATCCGTCAGGAAGATGTCAGGCGCAAAGTAGATGGACGCTGTGGTGTCCTTCAGGTCATCCAGCAACCGCAGGATGCGCGGCTGGCTCGCCATTGGCAGTGCCACGTAGATATGGTCTACCGCATGCTGCTTCACGAACTGGGCCAGCTCACCGATCCGGCCAAGCAGCGGGCTATCGCCGATTCCATCGAGGCGTTCGCGGCCCCGGTCATCGAAGAAGCCCGCAAATGAAATTCCGTTGAACGGATCGTGCGCAAGCTCCCCTGCCAGACGTAAGCCAGTTTCGTTGCAACCGACAACCACCGCGCGCCGTTGGCGGAGCTCGCTCGACATCATCTGCGACAGCAACAGGCGTGCAGCGCAGCGAGTCACCAGCCACGCCAGCGGGAGGCTGGCCAGCCACACAAAGACGACCTCCTCGGCGAAGTAATGCACGTATCCGCTCGCGTGGCCGAATGCCAACAATACGGCAGCGATCAACAGCCATGAAGTCAAGGTTTTTCGGACCATCCTCCGTGTGGTATCGCGAAGGCAGAAATCGCCTGGGAAGGTCAGCGAGAAGGAAATAAGTCCCACGATCACGTAGGGGGGGCCGAATCGCTCTCCACACACGGTCGCGACGGCAAACAGCAGGGCTGTTGCTGCAACCGGATCGAGAAAGGACTCGATGGCGCGTGCTGCCGATAAACTGCCCCGCCAGAAGGTGCCCTGTTTGTAGCTTGATGCAAACATGATAAAAGGAGCGGCTAAAAGTTTCGACAAGCATACCGCATTGACATTCAACAACCATGCATAACACATCGCGTAGCAGACGTACATGTCGCAACATACCGTCACAAACATGTCTTCAGCATGTTTATGCACCGGCACAATCGAATGCTTATGCGAGGATTTTGTTCAGCTTTCTGGTGATCGCGGGAACAGGAACACTTCCCGTTGCTGCGTCTGAAAATGACCCGCTAACGATCTCCGTCAGCCAGGATCTCGTCTGGGAGGACAACCTCTTCCGCGTGGCGGATGGTGCGCGCCCGGAGATCGAAGGATCGCGTCGTCCACGGGACGACCGGCTCAGCGTCACCACACTCGCTGCACAGCTGGGTCGCACCTACAGCCGGCAACGGCTGACAGCAGACTTTGCCCTGACCCGGAGCGACTATCTCGAGTTCGACCACCTCGATTTCACTGCACACAATTTCGGCGCCGCCTGGCAGTGGATTCTCGGCAACCAGTGGAGCGGCACAATTTCCGCCCGGCAGGACGAACGCTTGCGCAGCTTCTCCGATCGCATCGGCACCGTACGTAGCATCAACACCTTCCGCCAGTACCGCGCCGATGCGCGCTACCTGATGCATCCACAGTGGTCGTTCGGAGCCGGGTGGGCTCGGATGGACAGCCGATTCGACGACCGGGAATCCGCCGGATCCGAGTACATCGAAGATGCCGTCGAAGCCCTCGTGCAGTATCGATCCTTGGCCGGTAGCACGCTGGCGCTGGTAGGCCGCGATGCGGAGGGCCGCTATCCCGAACGCAATGAAACACTCACAACGGTCACAGGCTACACGCAGCGCGACCTGCTCCTGCGCGCCGACTGGGGCGTGACCGGCCATAGTCGGGTGAGCGGTCAAGTCGGCTACACCGCGCGCCAATACCCTCATGCGGGCGACAAGGACTTCAACGGCTTGACCGGTCGCGTCACTTTCGACTGGAACCCGACGGGAAAGCTCGCGCTGGGCATGACCGCGCGCCGCGAGATGGGCGCACGCGAGGATGTGGCCGACAACTTCGTCATCACGCGTGCGGTATCGGTCGACCCCGTATGGCAGATCGGCAACAAGCTACGTCTGCGTGGGCGGCTCGAATGGCTCAAGCGCGATTACGGCGGTGATCCCTTCGGTATTGTCGCGCCGGATCGCGATGACCGCACGCAGGCACGCGCCCTCGCACTGGAATGGTCGCCGGCCAGGAACCTCTCGCTCCAGCTGGGGGCGCGCAACGAACGTCGTTCGTCATCCGATGCGTATCCCGGATACCGTGCTGCCAGTCTATTCATGTCGGCGAAGCTCGCATTCTGAAAACCTATCACTTATGCCAGATGGCCGTTTGTATGCAATATGCAAAAATGCCGAATGGGATGCTGAAGCGTGCGGAACGGTCGCAACAAGCGGGCTCAATCAGTGCCCGCCGGTGCGAGCGCCGCTAGCACCGTCTTCCCATGGATGAGGTTTCACCACGATCAATTCACGCTCATCGAGGCACTCTGCATGACATTGAAACTCAAACTGCTCGCCGCGGCCATCGCGGGAGCCGTTGTATCAGCCAGCGCCGGCGCAGCCACAGTCAGTCTCGTCGGAAACGGCTTTTCTGTTTCGTACGACGACACACTCAACTCGCTCTTCGGCACGCCGACTCTTATCGGCAACCTGTTGTCCTTCAGCCCTTCGGGGTTCTCCGTTGGATCGGGCGGAGGCCGGCCAGCCTTGCTTGACGCTGTCCTGGATTTTCAGGTCGTCGCCGCTGACGGCTACCGGCTCGACTCGGTAAGCCTTTTCGAAGGCGGCAGCTACACCATCGCTGGTTCCGACGCATCCTTTGGCATCGCATCGGTGTTGAACGTTGCCGCGCTCGACAACGGAGGCCTCACAACCCTTGGCGGGGCAGGGAGCTTTGCCGGATCGCCGTTTCTTTCGGCCGGATCCTGGCGCTCCAGCGGCGACGGATTCACTGCCGCGGGCCTGTCGAGCAGTCTCCTTGACATCACCCTGGACTCAACCCTGTTCGCCAACGCGGCGGGCTCCTCGTTCGTGAAGGCCAGTCTCGACACGGCACAGATCACATTCGGCGTCGCGCAAGTCCCGTCGGTACCTGAACCGGAAGCCTATCTCATGCTTCTGACGGGCCTTGGCATGGTAGGGATGGCGGCACGTCGCCGTGCCGCATCCCGCTGATCATGTTCCGCAAGGTCAGGGTCGGACAGGGCGTAGTCCGCTTCGTCCCAGCTGCGTCGAAACTCGCGCGTTTGATCTATGTCATTTCAAAGCATGAAAGTTGCGTAGCGTAAATACATACGCCTAACAAATATGTAAAATCATGTTATCCGGACGGCATCCTTTACGGTGCTGTCCGGATAGCGACGTGGGGGCTTGTCGCATCTCTCGGATGTACGTGATCAGAATGGGGGCATGAATGAAGTTGAAATTCCTGGGAACAGGTCTCGTCGGAATTTGTATGGCCGGAGCGGCCCTGGCGGGGCAGAGCGGAAATCCCAGTGATGCGGGCACATCGTTCAATGCCGTCCTGAATCAAAATGGCGGAGGCATCGTTTCCACCTTTCGTGCTGGCGATGTGGAAGCCCGCGGAGTAGGCGGTCTTGTGAGCGAGCTCGCGCTCGCGAGTGGCGGACAGTTCGTCGCGATAGCGGCCGGCGGAAACCCTCAGTTCGTACCTAGCGTCCCCGAACCCGATGCCGCACTGATGCTTCTAGTCGGCCTTGGCATGGTCGGCGTGGTTGCGCGGCGACGCCTGCGCCGCTAGGCGACCCCGAACGCACCCCTGCGATGTTCCTCGGCGCCTGCCCCCGGTCTCGGGTTGCAGGCGTGTCTTGCTGTTTGTGGAGAGAGTCGGATGCATCGCAAAGACGTGCTGCTGCCGGCCATGCAAGTAACACATTGGCATTGTAGATTTGACTTGTAGTCCTGCAGGATGGATTTTTCATGATGAAACAATTTCGTACATCGCTTGGCATGCCGCTACTCGCCCTCGCTCTGGCAGGCTGCGGCGCCAAGTCCGACACTCCGATCGCGTCACAGGTCGCTGCCCGGGTTGGTTCGTATGAAATCACCGTGCATCAGGTCAACGCGGAGCTCGCACGGCTCGGGGGGATAGCTGGCGAGCAAGTGAAGCAAGCCAGCGGCGCGATCCTCGAACGGCTCATAGATCAGGAACTGCTCGTCGCTCAAGCCGAAGAGCAGAAAATCGATCGTGATCCCACGGTGATGGCCGCACTCGATGCCGCGCGGCGCGAAGTCGTTGCGCGCGCCTACGTCGAGCGCATCGCTGCACAGGTCGCCGAACCGCAGACAAGCGAGGTCGAAGCCTTCTACCGGGACAATCCGGTGCTATTCAGCAAACGTCGCATCTATGCGCTGCGCGAGTTGCGTGTCGCAGTGCCCGCCGGACGCGAAGCGGACCTGCGAGCCGCGGCCGACAAGGCGGCGAGCCTGGACGATATCGTTGCCTGGCTTCGGCGCGAGAATCTGAGCTTCAAGGCCGACTCCGCACTCAAACCGGCCGAGGAACTGCCGCTCGATCTGGTCAAGCAGCTGGCAAAGATGAAAGACGGTGAGATCGGGCTGCTGGCCTCAGCCGGCGTCGTGGCAGTCATCCAGATCGCCGCCTCCCGCGAACAGCCGATCGACGCGGTTGGTGCTGCGCCGTTCATCGAGCGTTACCTCACCAATCTCAAAAAGCAGGCGCTTGCGCGGGAGGAACTCGGTCGTCTGCGGGACCGCACCAGCATCCAGTACGTAGGCGATTTCGCCTCCCCGCTAGCCAATGGCGCAACGGCCGTGGCTGGGCCCGCGATTGCATCGGGCGCCGCCCTCAGCCAGGCCACGCTCGACAAAGGGGCCGGCGGCCTGAAGTGATCCAGCACGCCACATACGCTTTCCCTGCAACACCGAACCGGAATATCCGCAAACGCATGAGCCACCGTTCCTTTACAGCCATTCTCCTGATCATCCTGTCGCTGCTGTTCGCGTTCGGCATTGTTTCGCCGGCGCGGGCCGATGTTGCCGACATCAGCCGCCCGGGGGCGGCGGATTATGTTCTGGGGCCGGGGGATGTGGTCCGCATCACCGTCTATCAGAATCCGGATCTCACGACCGAAGCGCGAATCTCGGAAGGCGGACAAATTACTTTCCCGCTGCTCGGCGGTGTCCCCGTCGGCAGCCAGACCGCGGGCACTGCCGAACGGCTCATCGAACGCCTCCTGCGCGATGGGGGCTTCGTACTGCAACCCCAGGTCAGCATCCTGCCCGTCCAGATGCGCGGCAACCAGGTCTCCGTAATCGGCCTCGTCGGGCGCCCCGGCCGCTATCCGTTGGAAACCTCCAACCTGCGCCTCTCCGACATGCTCGCAAGCGCCGGTGGGATCGCCCCCAACGGCGCGGACACCGTTGTGCTCATCGGCCTACGCGACGGCAAGTCGATACGTCGCGAAATCGATATTCCCGCGCTGTTCCTGAAGGGCACCGAGAACGATATCCCGTTGGCCGGCGGCGACATCCTCTATGTGCATCGTGCGCCCACGTTCTACATCTACGGCGAAGTGCAGCGTCCCGGAGCATTCCGGCTGGAGCGGAACATGAGTGTCATGCAGGCACTCGCCACCGGCGGCGGCATCAATCAGCGCGGCACCGTTCGCGGCCTCCAGATTCAACGGCGCGACACCGAAGGACGGCTGTCCGTCATCGAGCCGGCACTGGAAGATCTCCTTCGCGCCGACGACGTGATTTTTGTGCGCGAAAGCCTTTTCTGACGGGACATCGTCGCTCCCTGACCCCGTTCGCATCACCCCCGCAATTTCCGGAACGCGATGTAATGACCTTCCACCAGTTTCTCCTCATCCTGCGCGCCCGCTGGCTGGTCGTGGCCAGCGTGCTTGGCACGGTGGTCGCAACCACGCTGCTGGTCAGCGTGCTGCTTCCGCACCAATACACCGCCGAGACAGTCCTGGTCATAGATGCCAAGTCGGCCGACCCTATTGCCGGCGCCATCCTGCCCCCGCAAATGATGGCGGGCTATATGGCCACCCAGGTCGACATCATCAATTCCAACCGCGTCGCCGAGCGTGTCGTTGCGCTACTCAAGCTCGATGAAGAGCCCGCCGTGCGCGAGCAATGGCAGGCCGAAGCCGACGGAAAGGGCGAATTGCGCGTCTGGCTGGCCGAGGCTCTGCAAAAGAAGCTCGTCGTCAAGCCCTCACGCGAGAGCAATGTCATCACCATCGCCTTCACGGGCTCCGACCCCCAGTTCGCCGCAGCGGTCGCCAACGCCTTTGCGCAGGCCTACATCGAAGTGAACCTCGAACTCAAGGTCGAACCGGCTCGCCAGTACGCACGCTGGTTCGACGAACAAAGCGTGCCCCTGCGCGAGAAGGTCGAAGCGGCCCAGAAACGTCTTTCCGACTACCAGCTCCAGCACGGCATCGTCCCGAGCGACGGTCGCCTCGACGTGGAAACCACCCGCCTGGCCGAACTCTCCACTCAGCTCGTCGCAGCCGAGGGTCAGCGCATGGAAACGCGCTCCCGCCAGGGGCAGGCCGGTGCGGCCGACACCATGCCGGAAGTCCTACAAAGCGGGCTCATCCAGGGCCTGAAAGCCGAACTCGCGCGCCAGGAAGCCACGCGTGAGCAACTCGCCTCGCGCGTCGGCAAGAACCACCCCGACTACACCCGCATCGAGGCCGAAATCCGCTCCCTGCGGGAGAGGATCGGCGCCGAAACGCAACGCATCGCCAGCTCGATCGGCAGTGCCACCCGCTCCAACCTCGCGCGCGAAGCCGATCTGCGCGCAGCGCTCGATGCCCAAAAGAAACGCGTGCTGCAACTGCGCGAACGGCGTGACCAGATCGCCGTTCTCCAGCGCGACGTCGAATCTGCACAGCGCGCATACGACCTCGTTGCCCAGCGCCTGACGCAGACCAGCCTGGAGAGCCGCACCCAGCAGACCAACATCGCCGTGCTCGCCCCGGCGACGTCGCCCCTGCAGCACTCCAGCCCGCGCACAGCCCTCAATCTTGCTCTCGCCGTCTTCCTTGGCACCTTGCTCGGCCTCGGCTCGGCGCTGCTGCTCGAACTCGTCGACCAGCGCGTACGCGGCGTCGAAGACATCGAACAATGCTCCGCCGCGCCGCTGCTGGGCATCATCCCCTCCCGCGCCTGAGGACATCGCCCATGAACGCCCCCACCAGCACGAAGGAACTCGCCCATGGCGAACGCTCCATCGGCGCCATTCTCATCGACGCCGGACGCCTGAAACCCGAAGACGCAGAGAAGATCCTTCGCCTGCAGCGCGAAGGCAGCCTGCGTTTCGGCGACGCTGCACGCAAGCTCGGTCTCGTCAATGAGGGTGACATCCAGTACGCGCTTTCGCGGCAGTTCGACTATCCGTACCTGCAGCGCGGCCAAAGTGGCGTAGCCGAAGAGGTCGTCGCCGCCTACAATCCTTTCGATCCGCAGGTCGAGGCGCTGCGCGCGCTGCGCAGCCAGCTCATGCTGCGCTGGTTCGACCCCGAAGCCGGTCGGCGTTGCCTCACGGTGGCGAGCCCGGCGCGGGGGGAAGGGCGCTCGTGGGTCGTCGCCAACCTGGGCGTGGTGTTCTCCCAGCTCGGGGAACGCACCCTCATCATCGACGCCAACATGCGCAACCCGCGCCAGCACCTGCTCTTCGGCGTCGACAACCGCATGGGCCTGTCCGCGGCGCTGTCGGGCCGCGGCGGCCCGGACATCGTGCGTCGCGTCTCCGCGCTGGTCGACCTCTCCGTGCTGCCCGCCGGCGCCGTACCGCCCAACCCGCAGGAACTCATCTCCCGCCCGGCCTTCTCGACGCTGCTTAAGGAGTACGCCGAAATCTACGACGTCATCCTCATCGACACCCCCGCCGCAGGCAGCACTGCAGACACATTCACCGTCGCCGCACGTGCGGGCGGCACGCTTCTCGTCGCGCGCCCACACCTCACGCGCACGGCCGCGCTGCGCAAGCTCGCGGGCGAGTTCCACCAGGCCGGCATCACGGTAGTCGGCAGCGTCCTCAACGACGCGGGCTGAGGGCACGCCGATGGCACCGCCGGCGCGCGCCGCAACCATGGAACAACTCGCGCCGGCGCAGGCGGGCGCGCAGGGCGCGGAACCGCTCGCGCCGTGGCTCATCGTGCTGGCGGGCCTGTGCTTCCTCTACGTCCCAAGCTTCATCGACCTCTTCCGCACGATCTGGAGCACCTCCGAACAGGCGCACGGCCCCATCGTGCTCGGCCTGTCGCTGTGGCTGCTGTACCGCCAGTGGCCCGTCATGCTTGCCCGCAGCGCCGGCCGGGCATCGTCAGCCACCGGTTGGCCCGTCCTCATCGTCGGCCTGCTGCTCTTCATGCTCGGCCGCTCGCAAGACATCCTCATCTTCGAGATCGGCTCGCTGGTGTGGGTGCTCATCGCCGTGCTCCTCATCCAGCGGGGAGTCCGGGCAGTCAAAGCCCAGTGGTTCGCGCTTTTCTTCATGATCTTCATGATCCCGCTGCCCGGTGCGGTGGTGGACGCGATCACCATGCCCATGAAGATCGCCGTCTCGGTGGTCGCGGAAAACGTGCTGTATTGGCTCGGCTACCCCATTGCCCGCAGCGGCGTCATCCTCCAGATCGGGCAATACAAGCTCCTCGTCGCCGATGCCTGCGCCGGCCTGCAAACCCTGTTTACGCTCGAAGCGCTCGGGGTGCTGTACCTCAAGCTCACGCATTCGGAATCGGTACTGCGCAACACGATCCTCGCCATTCTGATCGTGCCGATCTCGTTTGTGGCAAACGTGATCCGGGTGATGGTGCTGACTGTGGTCACCTATTACTACGGTGATGCGGCGGGGCAGGGCTTCATGCATGGGTTTGCGGGGATGGTGCTGTTTGCGAGTGCTCTATTGCTCATTATCGGTATGGATACCATCTTGCGCGCTGCACAGTTAGGGCGGAGACGCGTATGACCAGCAATTTCGGCAAAGGGGCAAAATTGCGTCGCAGCAGCATCGTGGCTTGCACGCTAATGTTCTGTGCATCGCTGTCGGCGTGGGCGTTGGCACCGCGGAACCCGATGGCAGCCTTGAACAAAAATATCAGGCTGGAAACCGCAATTCCTGTCTCATTTGGCGACTGGCATTTGGATAGTGGGGGTGTGCAAAGTGTCGTCAATCCCCAGCAGAAAGGCTTGCTGGATGCACTCTATTCGCAGACCCTGACCCGAACATACGTTAATGCGCTGGGGCAGCGCATCATGCTATCGATTGCTTACGGGGAAATGCAGAGTGGTGACATCGAATTACATCGACCCGAAGTGTGCTATGTCGCTCAAGGGTTTTCACTTGAAACCGTCGGCGAGTCATCAATAAAGCTCGAAGAACGCGAAAGCCCATTTCCCATTCAGCGTTTGATCGCGCAGACAAATAGCCGACACGAACCGATCTCCTACTGGATGCGAGTCGGTGACTACGTCGTGGCATCCGGTAACGATCAACGTCTTGCCAGGCTAATGCACGGCTTCAAGGGCTGGATACCCGATGGCATCCTGTTTCGGGTTTCGTCAATATCTGATGACAACGAAGCTGCATACCACCTCCAGGAGCGCTTTGTCGTAGACCTGCTCACAACCGTAGACACGAATACACGTGGGTTCCTGATCGGCCCGGTCAGTCCCGAAGAAGTTGGAAGCAAACGATGATGAATCCGGTCGGGCCAAGCGAGAAAAAAAATCCTGATGTTTCTGTGCTGATCGTCAATTACAACGGCCTCCGTTTTCTTGACGAATGCCTTGAATCCATCAAGACCGCATTCAGCCGTTATTCGTACGAAGTCGTAGTAGTGGATAATGCCTCGAGCGATGGTAGTCAAGCCTTCCTGCAGGCGCGCTCGGACATTCGCTACATCGAGTCGTTGGAAAACACAGGTTTTACCGGGGGCAACAACCTCGCAGCGCGCAGCGCTCGCGGAAAAGTATTGCTGCTGCTCAATAACGACACGCGCATCGAAGGACAACTCGATTCCCTCATCGATCAAGCGCTGGCTGAGCAGGTAGGCGCCGCAGGTTCCCGGCTCGTCTACAGTGACGGGCGAACCCAGTTCTCCGTGGGCTTTCACCATCGCCCGATTCGTCTTGTCCTGTCGTGGTTGGGATTGGAAAAGAAACACCGCTTGCCATCGATCTTCCGGCGAATGGAAACCGATCCGGCGTATTACGAACAGTCGCATACCCCAGTCGACTGGGTTTCAGGAGCCTGCCTCGCCACTCGCCGCGAAATATGGGAGCGCCTTTGCGGCTTCGACGAAGCGTTCTTCATGTACTGCGAGGACGTCGACTACTGTCTGCGTGTTCGCAACGCCGGATTTGGAATTGCCTTTGTTGCAGAGACATTGGTTATCCACTATGAAGGTGCAGGTCGGCCGTGGATCGGAAAAGCTGCATTGCAACGAACCGGTCGCTCCTACTCGATCTACCTAGCAAAACATCACAATGCATTAGTAGCCAGGGCTGCATCACTTGGTCTGGCAGCCGTGTTCTATATGCGGGCTGCAGCCCTTTGTGCGGTCTCCCTGAGCACATCTGCGAATCAGCAGAAGAGGCAAGTGATAAATGACAAAGTGAAAGCCTATCTGATAGTTGGTTGGCAGTTTGCTAGACAGACCCTGCTTGGTGTTTCAGCTGCCTCGGATAAGATCTAAAGGAGTATCTTAGCATTGAATTACCGTCCGCCGATGCGCACCGAGCCGCCAGCCTGGCCGCTGTATTCGCTATTTTTCCTTCTGCTCGGCGGATCGTATCTCCCGATCTCCTTGGTCAGTGGGATGAACGCCTATTTTTTGGTTCTCGCGTTAGTCGTCTGGGGTACGAGGAATAATCCCTTTCCGAAATCTCTATGGGTACTGCTAATCTGTTTTAGCGGAATAATTGCCCTTGGTCTGGCATTTGGGTACGACAATGAACTCTATCCCTATCTAAAAGATGCTTGGTATTTCATCAATCCGGTTGGCGTTATACTCGTCGGGTATTCTTTTGGCGCTCTAACACCAAGGCTATCGCAGGCTTTGCGCCTTTTAGTAATAGCCGGCCTCATTCTCGCTAGCTTGCATCTAGCCAAGTTTGCAATTAACCCGAATCTGCTTAGCTTGCCGGCCACCGAAGTACGAGCCTTGGCAGGAAACGGGAATTTCGTTGTTGGCCTTACGTGCGCATTTCTTATCGCCTCTATTGGGCGTTGGCGTGAAATGTTGGCCATACGCCCGATTTTCGGGTGGATTGTCCTGTTGCTGTGCGGGGCGTCTATAACCTTGGCATATTCGCGTACGCTGGTACTTGTTGTCTTGGTCTTCTGGACTGCACTTAGAGGTCTGATGCTTGGTTCACGTTTCGTCAAACTGGGAGCTGCGGTAATCGTTGGCCTCGCATTGCTCGGCGCGCTGGCTGCTTCGCTGCCACCTGCCAGCGAAGCAGGGAAAAAAACATTCACCGGCAAAATGCTCCGTTCGGCCCAGGAACTAACCATTGCAGACTACCGTGACCAACAGAGCATCAATGATAATTTTCGTGGCTTCGAGACGGCCAGAGCCTACAAAGACTATGTTGATGGCGGAGTGCTACGTTGGTTAGGAGGGCGAGGGTTCGGTCACTTTGTTGACCTCGGGGTATACCTATTTCTCGGTGATGGCCCCATGCGCTACATACCTGTTCTGCATAACGGAATGTTGTATGTTCTGGTAAAGACGGGAGCTTTGGGTTTGATCCTTTACCTCGTCTCGTTCGGCTGGTTGTTTCGTAGGGGGGCGGTCGCCGCGCGCTCGGTTGATCCAGACGAACGATTTGCCGGTCTAATTGTGCAGGGCGCAGTTGCAGTCAGTTTGCTCACGTCGTGGTTGATTGCCGGGCCCTTCAACAAGACTGCGCTGGTATCCGTGCTGCTGCTCCTGGGGTTTTGCCTCTCCATAGTCGAACGCAAAGAGTGGAAGCGATGAAGATTCTGGTTGTCGCACCATTCCTCTCCGGTCTTGATTCAGGCAATGGTGGTGGTGTCGTCACCTTCCGTCAGATTGCCGCTTTGGCGAGTCAGCACGCGGTTTCATTTCTCTCCTTTTCGGGCGTCATGGCCCGCGATATCGAAGAGAAATGTACACAAGCGCTGGCTCAGGTATGCGAAGGGGTCGAGACAGTTCCGCTCATCATCGATCGCATCCGGGTCGCAAAAGCGGCTTTCGGTTCGCTCTCGTTGTCCAAGCCTCACCTCGCGGCATTGTGCTGGCAAGCGTCAATGCAGGGCGCCTTGCGTGAGCATCTTGCCCGCTTGAAACCGGATGTTGTCTGGATTCAGTTTCCCCAGATGGCGCAATACGTGACGCTGTGCGGCGATACGCCGTGCATCATGGACGTGCAGGACGCCTACACGCTATCCGGATTTCGCCAGGCGCGACGCATGCGGGGGATCGGTGGCGTACGGGCTTGGCTCGACTGGGTCTGCTGGGCACGCTATGAAGCAAGGCAATACGCGCGGTTTTCCGCTGTCCTGACCTTATCCGAACAGGATGCGAATGTATTGTGCGCCATGAATCCGCGTAGTCAGACCCTGTCCATGGGTTTGCCGCTGACCGAAGGCGTTCCGCCAGCCAGTGCGCCCGTTCCCATGCGCGTTGGCTTTGCCGGTGCATTTGGGCACCGCCCGAACCGAGAAGGGTTGCAATGGTTTCTCGATCAGGTGTGGCCTCGGGTGTTGGCCCGGGTTCCAAATGCCAGCTTCGTCGTTGCAGGGCGCAATCCGCCGCCGGAGTTCGTTGCCCGAGCCGGCGAGGGCGTCTCATTTTCCGGGTTCGTGCCGGACATTTTTGCGTTCTATGCCAGCAACAGCGTTACGGTTGTGCCGCTGGTCAGTGGCGGTGGCGTGAAAATCAAGACGGTTGAAGCCATGCTGGCCGGTTCGGCCGTCGTGGCGACCCGGATCGGAGCCGAGGGCACCGGGGCAAGGCACGGACAGGAGATGTTGGTGGAGGATGAGCCTGCCGCCTTTGCCGATGCGATCGTGCGCGTCCTGCAGGATGCCAGCCTGCGTGGATACTTGGCCGACGCGGCGCGCAGTCACGCCGGCAGCCGGTTCGCAACTGAAGCCTGGCGTGCGCTCATCGCCGACATTTTTTCCCGGGTTGTGAAATCGCATGGCGAACACTGATTCCGGAAAACGGATTTCCGATGCCGCCGCAACTGTATGGGCCTATGTCCAGAACTGGGCCGCGCGGGGCATCACCCTCATCGTATTTTTTGTTCTGGCGCGCCTGCTCACGCCCGCGGAGTTTGGCGCCTTTGCCGTCGCCATGATCTTTCTGACGTTCGGTGAAATCTTTGTCGAGCAACTCTTCGGGCACGCCATCGTTCAGCGCGACACCCTGACGGAAGCGCACCGCAGCAGCGCCTTCTGGGTCACCTTGATGATCGGTGCGACGCTGGCGCTGGCCACCCTGCTTGCTGCCCCGGCCTTTGCCGCGGCGTTCGACAGCCCGGGCGTCGAGCCAATCATCATGGCCCTGACGCCGGTCTTTGGCTTCATGGCAGTGTCCAGTGTGCCGTCGGCGCTGCTTCGTCGTGCGCTGGATTATCGCACCCTGGCGCGGCGCACAGCCCTGTCCAACCTGCTTAGCGGCATTGTCGCCATCGTTGCCGCCGCAGGCGGGCTTGGCGTTTGGACCTTCGTCGTGCAGCAACTGGTCTTTCAGGCGGTCAGCACCGCCGTATTGTGGCGCCACGAAGCATGGCGACCCCAGCTTGTCTTTGACCGCAAGGCGCTCGGCGAACTGTTCGGCTTTGCATCGCGCATCACGCTGGTCAAGGTGCTTGATCTGGTCGAAACGCGGGTACTCGAACTGGTTATCGCCCGCTATCTTGGTGTTGTTGCACTTGGCCACTACGCCCTGGCGTCAAGGGCGCAACAATCGGCCACCCAACTGCTGGCAGCACCGCTCTGGGAGTCATCGATATCCGTTTTTGCGCGCCGCCAGAATGACCGCAAGTCACTTACGGCAGCATTCGAGGATCGGGTATTGCTGGCTGCTCTACTCATCATGCCCGCCTTCCTGTTGGCTGCCGCCAGTGCCGAGGCACTGGTTCCCGCCGTGTTTGGGGAGCAATGGCATGAGGCGGTCGCGCCGTTTCAGATTCTTTGCGTGTTGGGGGCGCTGCGTTCGATTGCTTTTGTGTTTGGTGCCGCTATGCAGGCGGTTGGTGCGGCAAGCATCTCCGTGTGGATGGCTCTGACAAGAACGGCGGTTATATTGGCGTCTTTGCCATATTTGATTTCTTACGGTGTTGCTGGTGCGGCTATTTGTGTATTTGTCGGCCAACTTGCTGTTATTCCAATCGTAATCGCAAAATTTGCAAGAACTATGGGATTCTCCGGTTTTAAGGTTTTAAAACGTATTTTCACGCCAATTTTTGTATCGATACTTTCCTCCTCATTGTGTTGGTGGATTACGAAAACGTACGTCAATAAGCTGCCTGGCGGTTATGTGGTGTTGATCGCTATATCTTTCAGTACTTTTACTGTTTTAATAATTTACGCAGTTCTTATGCGAAAAACGTTTAATAGATATTTCTGCGACTTAGCGGGGGTTCGACGTCGTGTTCGATTAAGTGGTGCCTTTGGAGAGGCGAATTTTGGCGACGATTTGCTCATGTTGGCTTCGTACCATTATTTTGCTTCTCGACGCGAGGGGCTAACGATTTATGTGACAGTTAGCGATTACAAAACTGCGTCTTATGTAAAAAAACATTTGCCAAAAGCAGTTCTAGAAAAAAGACATAATTCGCTACGTAGCGCGTGGGCGCTTGAAGTAATGGCTGGTGGAACGCAGTTTTTTAGCTTGCCAAAAAATGTAGCCATAAATGATGAGCTGCCGTCAAGATTTAATCTTTTAATTAACAAGTTTAATCCGAGAAGGATTGTTCCTTTTGCGATTAGACGAATTGCGCGGTTGATGCCAGTTAGGCCAGTGCGTGTCGCTGTTGGACTTGGTGTTGGACCATTCCGGGCTGGCAATGAAGAGGCGTCGAAACGAGTTCTTAGTCAAATGTCTCGTATATGGCTCAGAGATACTGAAAGTCGGGAGTTTCCGAACAAGTGGGGGCTTGTAAATGTTGAAGATGGTGCGGATATTTGTTTTGCCAATAATGTAATTGGTGCAAGCGCTACCAAAGTTGACGTTGATCAAAAGCTGATAGGGGTTGTTATTCGCGGTTGGGAATTTGCAATTTATTCGGAAGGTTATCAGGAGTCGCTTCTTTTGACATGTAGAGCGTTGGAAGATAGCGGCTTAAAAGTGAAGTTTTTTTCGTTTTGTGCATCCATAGATCGCGAAGCAATTAAGTATTTCGATAGATCTGGGTTTCAAGTTGAAGTTTGGGATCCTTTCGAAATGGAGGTTTCAGATTACTTGAATTCCCTTGCGCGTTGTGCCTTTTTTATTTCTGCCCGCTTTCATGGGGTCGTGGTTGGGGCTGTGTTAGGCAAGCCATCAATTGGAATTGAACTTGATCCAAAAGTAAGGCAGATATGTGGAAAATTGGGGTTGAGTGATTTCGTTTGGTCATCGCCATTCAACAAAGACAATTTATTTAGTCGCGCAATTTCAATGGCTGAAAATTACGAGTCGGTGGCTGATCGGGTAGCGGTTGGGCGGAAACGTGAAGGTGGAATTGCCGATCAGATGATGTTGAATGCGACGTTTGCGTTGTTTGAATAGAGCAAGTCAATGAGGCGGTTAGCAAGAGGTATTAGCAAGGTTATTATTTTTTCTGGACTAATATTTCCTTATTTACAGAATATAGTCTGTGCTGCTGACTACACAATCGGCGTCTATTACTACCCAGGTTGGTCGCCTTACACCAAGGGATCGCATGAGCCCGATCCGTGGCTTGCGATCAAGGCCTACCCCGAACGCGAGCCGCTGCTCGGCTGGTATAACGATGCGCAGCGCCAGGTTCTTGATACCCAACTCGGCTGGATGGGTGATTACGGCATCGATTTCGTCACCTTCGACTGGTATTGGGAAAAAGGGCGTCCGGCGCCGGAAACTTCTGTTCGCGCTTATCTTCAGTCACCCGAGCGGGCGCGTGTGCGATATGCGCTGCTGTGGGCAAACCATACCAAGGAGCCGCGTACCCTCCAGGAGTGGGATGCACTGGTGGATTACTGGATCGGCCGCCATCTGCAGAACCCGGAGTACGTGAAGATTCAGGGCAAGCCAGTATTGTTTGTTTTTTCGGCGGACGTTATTCGCGACCAGGCGAAAATTATCGGGCTGAAGGTTGCGGAGATGCTTGATCGCGCTCGTGAGAAGGCGAAGGCGGCGGGGCTGCCGGGTATCTATTTTGTGTTGAGTGTGCCGGCCACCGATTATTGGGTCAAAAAGTTTGCGCCCGAGTCCGGGTTTGATGCATTGAGTGCATACAACTACCACTTCGGGCTGGCCGGAAATTCAGACCAGCGTACTCCCGATTCCCATAGTTTCGAGGAACTCGATAGCGCGTATCAGATGCAGTGGAACTGGATTATCAAAAACAGCAATTTGCCATATTTCATCCCGATGACGTCAGGTTGGGATAAGCGGCCCTGGGGTGGGAGCAAGAAGGATCCTCGTCATGATGACTCGATGTCCACCCCGGATAGCTTTGAGCGCCATTTGCTGAAGGCGCGGGCGCTATTGAAGGCTAATCCGTCAAAAACTCAGGGTGTCGGTATGGTCTGCTGCTGGAACGAATATGGCGAAGGATCTTATGTGGAGCCGACAAAGCTATACGGTTTTGAGTATTTGAAGCGCATTAACAAGGTATTCGGAGGTGGCGAGTGATGGCAGCCTTCCCTTGTTCACGATTGCGGGAAGGTGGGTGTCGGCCGCAGGTTGGGGTTGATTTTCATACTTTTGACGGGATCTTTCAGGGCAGCCGCAGCCATGTTCTGGGTATCTTCAGGGAGGCGATACGGCTGGCGCCGGAAATCGACTTCATCCTGTTTCTTGATAATCCTGAGCAGTTGAAGTCGGCCCATCCTGAATTCGGGGCGCCCAATGTGCGCCTGGTTCGCATGCCGCACCGGCCGGGGCCGATTCGTCTTGGACTGCAATTGCCGTGGTTGCAAGTTCGTGAAAAGCTGGATTTGCTGCATACCCAGTACCGCTTGCCGTTTTTTCCGCTCGGGCCTTGTGCGTGCACTATTCATGATGTTTTATTTGAAAGTCATCCTGAATATTTTCCGCGTTTCTTTACGCTGCAGTCGAAGCTGACTTTCCGGCTGGCAGCTCGGGTTGCGCGTTTGTTGTTTAGCGTCAGCGAGTTTTCGCGCAAGGAGATTGCGGCCCGCTTTGGCATTGAAGCTGAGCGCATTCGCGTGTTGTACAACGGCGTCGACAGGGCGAGGTTTTTCCCAGGACGGGAAGGGGTGGAAAAGCTTGCGCCGCTTGGCCTGGATGCGGGTGGCTATTTGTTGACGGTAGGCCGTCTTGAGCCACGAAAGAACCATGCACGGTTGATTGAGGCTTTTGGCCGCCTTGGTGAGGGTGCGCCGCCTCTGGTTTGCGTCGGTCAGCGCGATTTTGGCTATGCAGCGGCGCTTGAAGCGGCAACGCGCTTTGGCGTTCAGGGGCGAGTTCATTTTTTGGAAAATGTTGGGGATGACATGTTGCCGGTGTTGATGCGAAACGCCCGCGCCTTTGTCTTTCCCGCGATTGCGGAGGGGTTCGGCATGCCAGTTGCAGAAGCCCTCGCGAGTGGGGTGCCGGTGGTGACCAGCAACACGACGTCGATGCCGGAAGTGGCTGGCAGGGCTGCGGTGCTGGTTGATCCGCTGGATGTGACGAGTATCGCTCAGGGGCTCGAAAAAGTGCTGGGCGATCCGGAGTTGGCCGCCACGATGGTGACCGAGGGGGCCGAGCAGATTAAAAAATTTGACTGGGCGGAGTCCGCGAGAGCACTGGTTGCTTCCTACCGCGGGTTCTTTGCCGATCGTTATGCCACACAGGGTGCGCCATCGGAGCGGGGCGCGTGAGTTCGCTGCGCGTTTTCGTATTGCTTCCGCGGGCGCTCGATGCGGCGCGCTGGCAGGAGGGATTTGCTCGTGGCGAGGTGCCGGACGTGACCCCGTATGGTTATCACTTCGCGGAGGAGGCGGGAGCCCTGGTCTCCTTCTCGCGGCCGACCGCCACGTCAGGTGGGCTTTTGGGGGTGGCGGACAAGGTTGTCAAACGTTTGCTGGGGTTTGATATTCGGCATGCCTGGAATAATCGCCGGGCCTTGCTGGGCGCCGATTACGATGTAATCTGGACGCACACGGAATATGAGCATCTGGGAATTGCTGCGCTTCGCGCATTGCTCAGAATGGATGGCCCGCCGGTTATCGCGCAGTCGGTTTGGTTGATTGATGTGTGGCCGCGTTTGTCGGATCTGAAGAAATCGCTCTATCGGTATTTGCTGGGGCGATCGGCCGTGGCGACTTTTCACTCCCCCGATAACAAGGCGGTTGCGGACGAATTGGGATTCCAGCTGCCTTGCGAAGTGGTTCTATTCGGCATTTCGCTTGATAGTTTCCCGCTACGGGCACCAAATTTAAAATTTGATGCTTCCCGGCCAGTTCGTGTTCTGGCGCTTGGAAATGATCGCCATCGTGACTGGTCTACCTTGTTTGAGGCAATTGGCGGGCGGCCTGACTTTGAGTTGCGTGTAGGTTCCTCGGTTTGGCCCCGTAGATTCTCCGCAGACAACGTGCATGTTGGAGCCATGACTCAGGATGAGGTGAGGGCGGCCTATGCATGGGCAGACTGCGCAGTAGTGCCCTTGAAGGAAAATCTTCACGCTTCGGGAATTACCGCGATTCTTGAAGCGGTTGCCTTGGGAGTCCCCGTCGTTGCTACCTTGACGGGTGGTTTGCTGGCCTATTTCGCCGCGGATGCTGTGACCTATGTTGATCCGGGAGATGCCCAGTCGCTGCGAGATGCGATCAAGGCGTCGGCAAAAGATCCATCAGGTGCATTGGGGCGCGCGGTTTGCGCGCAGCGACAAATGGCTGATCGTGATCTGACAACGCGCGGATTCGCAATGCGCCATGTGCGATTGTCAGAGCGACTGCGCGCAAATTCCGGTGGCAATTGCGGCAATTGAGTATGAATCGGGTTTCGCATCTATTAATGCAGCGGAATGCCGCATTAATTGTCTGAAGGTGGTTTCCAGTATGTGCAGGGTGTAATAAAAATGAATCGTCGCTGCTTGAGAATTCTTGGGGTCAGAGGGGTTCCCGCTGCTCATGGCGGATTTGAAACCTTCGCCGAATATCTGGCGCTCTTTCTCGTCGACCGTGGATGGCGCGTGGTGGTGTATTGCCAAGAGGATGGCTCCGGCCCGGTATTCAAGGATACGTGGCGTGGTGTCGAGAGGGTGCGTATTCCGGTTGCCCAGAGTGGCCCCAAGGGCACGATTGTGTTCGATTGGAAGGCAACGGCCCATGCGGCGCAGTATGGCGATCTATGTTTGACGCTGGGGTACAACACTGCGGTCTTCGGCGCGGTGTTGCGGGTGAAGGGGATTCGAAATGTGATCAACATGGACGGAATCGAGTGGTCGCGCGCCAAGTGGGGCAAGGTTGCCAAGACATGGTTCTGGTTGAACGATTGGGCGGGTTGCTGGCTGGGGGACCACCTGATCGCAGATCATCCGCAGATCAAGGCGCATCTCGCCACGCGTGTGGCAGCGGACAAGATCACGACGATTGCGTATGGTGCGGAGGAAGTTTCTGCGGCGCCGGTGGAGCCGGTCTTTGCACTTGGCCTTACGCCGGGGCGGTTCCTCACGGTGATTGCGCGGCCGGAGCCGGAGAACTCGCTTCTGGAGATTGTGCGGGGCTTTTCTGCGCGTCCGCGCGGGGTGGATCTCGTGGTGTTGGGTAATTACGACGCGGCGGGCAATGCCTACCATCGGGCGGTGCGCGAGGCGGCGAGCGAGGAAGTGAAGTTTGTTGGGGCGATTTACGAGAAACCCGTTGTGCGTGCCTTGCGCTTCCATAGTCTCGCTTACGTTCATGGTCACCAGGTTGGGGGAACGAACCCGTCGCTTGTTGAGGCGCTGGGCGCAGGTAACGCGGTGATTGCGCACGACAACCGTTTCAACCGCTGGGTGGCCGGGGAAGGTGCAGCTTATTTCGCTGGGGCGGACGAATTTGGCGAGCGCCTTGACGCGTTGTTGGGCGCCGAGGAGCGGCTTGGCGCGATGCGGGCGGCGAGTCGTGCTCGTTTCGCGGAAGCGTTCACCTGGGATCGTATTCTTGGGGAATACGAGCGCTTGCTGGAGGGGTGGCTGGATACGGCGCCCTTGGCAGGGCGCCTTGCGGAAGAGGCGCGCTCGCTGCGATAGACGGCGGGCGTCCCGTGCGTGGATTGGCGGGACGCGCAGCGCGTCTCCCGCCCTGCGGGGGGCTTGGGCTCGTTGGCCGCGAAGGTTTGGCCAGCCGGGCGATGCAATGCGATAATCCCGCCCTTATGTCCGCGGCTTTTGCTGCCTGACCCTTCTTCTGGGATTTCACGGAACTAGACGATGCTCGAATCAGTTCGCAATAACAAACGCGTGGCGCAGATCATCCTTGCGCTGCTGATCGTCCCCTTCGCTTTCTTCGGGCTGGATTCGTATTTCCAGGATGGCCCGGGCGGGACCGATGTCGCTACGGTCGGCAAGTCGAAGATTTCGAGCGCCGAGTTCGATCAGGCGCTGCGCGAGCAGCAGGACCGGCTGCGCGAGTCGATGGGGGGCGAGGTGGATCGGGCGTTGCTCGATTCGGAGCCGATCCGTCGTTCGGTCGTGGAAAACCTCGTGAACCAGCGTCTGCTGGCGCTGCACGCGGCGGAAAACCGGCTCATCGTGGCGCCGCAGCAGTTGCAGCAGGTGATCGCAGGCGTCGATGCGTTCCAGCAGGACGGGCGCTTCTCGATCGAGCGTTACGAGGCAGCGGTGCGGGCTCAGGGCATGACGCCGGCGATGTTCGAATCGCGGCTCGCGCAGGACTTGCGGATGCAGCAGGTGGCGCAGGCCGTCGGCGATTCGGCCTTCACTTCGCGCGAATCGATCAGGCGCTTCCTGATGGCACAGCTCGAGGAGCGTAAGGTCAGCGAACTCCAGTTCCCCGTCAGCAGCTTCGCCGCCGAGGTGAAGCTCGCCGATGACGCTGCCCGGCAATACTACGATGCGAACGGGTCGCGCTTCGAGCGGCCTGCGCGGTTGCGGGCCGAGTATGTCGTCTTCAACCAGGATGCGGTGCTCGGCCAAGTCAGCGTGTCGGACGAAGCGGCGCGCAAGTTTTATGAGGCGAACGCGGAGCGTTTCAGCCAGCCGGAAGAACGCAGTGCGCGCCATATTCTGATTTCGGCGGCTGCAGACGCTTCTGCCGATGAAGTGGCGAAGGCGAAGGAAAAGGCTGACGGGATCCTGAAGCAGTTGCGTGCGGATCCGAAGCGCTTTGCCGAGATTGCCAAGGCGGAGTCGCAGGATCCGGGGTCCGCGTCGCGTGGCGGCGACCTCGGTTTCTTCGGGCGCGGGGCAATGGTGAAGCCGTTCGAGGATGCAGTCTACGGCCTCGGCAAGGGCCAGATCAGCGAGGTGGTGCGCTCGGATTTCGGTTTCCACATCATTGAGGTCACTGACATCAAGGCGGCACACGCGCGCCCGTTCGACGAGGTGAAGGGCGAGATCGTCGAAGAGCTCAAGCGTCAGGAGGCGAGCAAGAAGTTCGCCGAGCAGGCGGAAGTGTTTTCGAACACCGTGTATGAGCAGTCGGACAGCCTGAAGCCGGTCGCGGATGCGCTGAAGCTGGAGATTCGGACCACGGACTGGATCGAACGTGTCGGCGGTGCAGTCGGCGACTACACGAACGAGAAGTTGCTAAACAGCCTGTTCGCGGACGAGGCTGTAACCAAGGGGCGTAACGTCGAGGCCGTCGAGGTGTCGCGCGGTACGCTGGTGTCGGCCCGCGTTGTCGAGCACCAGCCGGCTCAACGGACGCCGTTCGAGCAGGTCAAGGACGCGATCGAACAGCAGCTGAAGACGGAGCAGGCGACGAAGCTTGCAGCAGAGCGCGGCGAAGCTGCGCTTGCCGCGTTGCAGAAGGGGGAGTCGGTGGCGGGTGAATGGAGCGCCGTGCGCACCGTTCAACGGGCCAAGCCCGAGCTGCCTCAGGCGGCGATTTCGGCGGTATTCGGCGCGCCGAGCACGAAGTTGCCGGCCTATGCGGGGGCGCCGACGCAAGGCGGCGGATATTCGGTCTTCCGTATCGAAAGCGTGAATCGTATCGATATCGCGAAGGACGATCCTCGCCTGAAGGCGCTGGAAGGTCAGTACCGGCGTCTGGTCGCCGAACGCGATTTCAACGCCTTCCTCGAGTCCCTGCGCGGGCGTTATGAGGTGCAGATCAATACGGCTGCGGTGCGGCCGCAGCAGCAGTAAGCAGTAAGCGGGTCGAGCGAGGGCACGCTGTTGCGCGCCCATTGATGCACGTACAAAAAAAGAACGCCCGATGCGCAAGCATCGGGCGTTCTTTTTTGACTGACGGCCGCGCGTTGCGCGGTCCGTCACGAGGGATTAGCTCAGGGCTGTTCCGAGTTGCCGAGCGCGGTCGTGTTGAAACCGCCATCGACATACATGATCTCGCCGGTCATGCCGCTTGCAAGGTCGGAACAGAGGAAGGCTGCGGCGTTGCCTACTTCCTCGATGGTGACGTTGCGGCGCAGCGGGGCGTTGTGCTCGTTGAACGACAACAGCTTGCTGAAGCTGCCGATGCCGGACGCGGCCAGCGTCTTGATCGGGCCAGCCGAGATCGCGTTCACACGGGTGCCTTCCGGGCCGAGGCAGACGGCGAGATAGCGCACTGCGCTCTCGAGGCTCGCCTTGGCCAGGCCCATGATGTTGTAGTTGGGCATGGTGCGCACCGCTCCGAGGTAGGACATCGTCAGCAGCGCGCCGCGGCGACCCTTCATCATCGGACGTGCGGCCTTGGCGAGCAGCGGGAAGCTGCCGGCGCTGATTTCCTGGGAAATGCGGAACGCTTCGCGCGAGAAGCCCTCAAGGAAGTCGCCTTCCAGGGCGTCGCCAGGCGCAAAGGCGATTGAATGGACTAGGCCGTCGAGGCCATCCCATTTCTGCGCCAGTTGATCGAACAGCGCCGTGATTTCCTCGTCGTTCTGAACGTCGCACGGGAAGATGAGGTCCGAACCGAACTCGGCAGCCATCTTGGCTACACGGTCCTGAAAGCGTTCGTTCTGGTACGTGAAGGCGAGTTCAGCGCCTTCACGGTGCATGGCTTTGGCGATGCCGTACGAAATCGAGCGATTGCTGAGCAGTCCGGTGATCAGAATGCGTTTTCCGGCGAGAAAGCCCATTTTCGGTAATGCTCCTTCTTGATGGTCGGCGGATTATAGCTGATGGGCGCCGATGGTCGACGTGCGCAATTTCGATCGCATCGCTTTGTGGCACGAAGCGCGCTGGCTTGCAGGTAGAATCGCTCGCCATGTTGCGCCGTTTCCCGCTCCTGCTGGTGTTTTTCGCCTTGCTCGCTGCTTGCGGGCCGGTGTGGAACGACCCCTATCCGGCGTCGGAGCAGGGACGCAATATCATGTACTCGGCATTCACGGACCGTCCCAAGCACCTCGATCCGGTGCAGTCGTACAGTGAAGATGAGGCGACCTTCCTGTATCAGATCTATGAGCCGCCGCTCCAGTATCACTACCTGAAGCGGCCGTACACGCTGGTTCCGGGCAGCGCGGCGACCATGCCGCTCGTGCGGCGCTATGACGAGTCCGGGCGCGAGCTGCCGGAGAACGCCCCTGCGTCGCAGGTTGCCAGGAGCGTGTATGAGATCCGGATCCGGCCGGGCATCCTGTATCAGCCGCACCCGGCGCTTGCCCGCGGGGCCGACGGCGCTCTGCGCTATGCGAGCCTGTCCGCGACCGACCTGGAGGGCGTGCGTAGCGTCGCCGACTTTGCCGAGACCGGCACGCGCGAGCTGGAGGCGGGCGATTTCGTCCATCAGATCAAGCGGCTCGCACATCCGCGCCTGCACTCGCCGATTTTCGAGCTGATCGCCGAGTATCTTCCGGGCCTCAAGACCTTGCAGAAGACGCTGGCCGAAGAGGTATCGCGAAGTTCGGATGCGCTCGATCTGGAACGTCACGCCATCCCCGGCATCGAGATCGTCGATCGCTACACCTACCGGATCACGCTGAAGGGCGCCTATCCGCAGTTTCTGTATTGGCTGTCGATGCCGTTTTTTGCGCCGGTCCCGCCCGAGGCGGATCGTTTCTACGGTCAGCCGGGCATGGCCGAGCGCAATCTGACGCTCGACTGGTGGCCCATCGGGACTGGGCCGTACATGTTGTCGGAGAACAATCCGAACGCGCGCATGGTGCTTGCGCGGAATCCGAACTTCCGCGGCGAGAGCTTCCCGTGCGAGGGCGAACCTGGCGATCGGGAAGCCGGCCTGCTCGCAGATTGCGGCAAGTCTATGCCTTTCATCGACAAGGTCGTGTTCACCCGCGAGCGGGAAGGCATTCCGTACTGGAACAAGTTCCTGCAGGGCTATTACGACGCTTCCGGGGTTTCGTCGGACAACTTCGATCAGGCGGTGACGATGACGAGCCACGGCGAGGTGTCGCTGTCGGACGAGATGCGCGCGCAAGGGATCGAGTTGCTGACGTCGGTGTCGCCTTCGATCTTCTACCTCGGTTTCAACATGCTCGACAGCGTGGTCGGAGGGGGCGCCGATAAGGAGGGACAGGCGCGGGCGCGCAAGTTGCGCCAGGCGATCTCCGTCGCGCTGGACATGGACGAGTTCGTGTCGATCTTCCTGAATGGGCGCGGCGTGACGGCGATGCATCCGATTCCTCCGGGAATTTTCGGCGCACGCGACGGTGAGGCGGGCATCAATCCGGTGGTATACGAATGGCGTGACGGGCGCGCGGTGCGGCGCAGCAAGGAGGTGGCGCGCCGCCTGCTGACCGAGGCGGGCTATCCCGACGGGCGCGATGCGAAGACCGGGGAGCCGCTGATCCTGAATCTGGACACGACGCCGGGCGGCCTGGGCGACAAGTCGCGCTCCGACTGGCTGGCCAAGCAGTTCCGCGAACTCGGTGTCCAGTTCGTGGTGCGCGCGACCGACTATAACCGCTTCCAGGACAAGATCCGCGAGGGCAACGCGCAGCTGTTCTTCTTCGGCTGGAACGCCGACTATCCGGATCCGGAGAACATGCTCTTCCTGTTGCACGGTGCGCAGGCAAAGGTGAAGGAGTCGGGCCAGAACGCGGCCAACTATGTGAATTCCGAGTACGACCGTTTGTTCGAGAGGATGAAGAGCATGCCGGACGGTGCCGAGCGGCAGGTGGTCATCGATCGCATGGTTGCGATTCTGCAGCACGATGCGCCGTGGATTTTCGGCTTCCACCCGAAGGCGTACTCGCTGCAGCACGGCTGGGTGATGAATCGCAAGACGGGGAGCATGGTGCGCAATACGCTGAAGTACCAGCGCATCGACCTCGAGCGGCGCTCGGCCGCACGTGCGGAATGGAATCGGCCGGTGGTGTGGCCCTTGGTGGTGGTCGGCCTGCTCGCGCTTGCCGCGATCGCGCCGGCCTTCGTCCATTACCGACGGCGCGAACGTGCGACGGCATTGGGAGGCGGCCGCTGATGTTCGCTTACGTGCTGCGCCGGCTGCTGTACGCGCTGCCTATCCTGATCGGCGTCAATCTCGTCACCTTCGGGTTGTTCTTCGTCGTCAATTCCCCCGACGACATGGCGCGCATGCAGCTCGGCGTGAAGCGCGTGACGCCGGAGGCCATCGAACGCTGGAAAGCCGAGCGGGGATACGATCGGCCGCTGTTCTTCAATGGCGCGGTGCACGGGAGTGCTCAGGTCATGGACACGATCTTCTTTCAGAAGTCGCTGAAGATGTTCAGCTTCGACTTCGGACGCGCGGACGACGGACGAGACATCGCGCAGGAGATCCGCGACCGCATGGGGCCCTCGCTCGCACTGGCCTTGCCGACCTTCGTGCTGGGCCTGGTCGCGTCGGTCTCGCTGGCGCTGATCCTGGTGTTCTTCCGCGCGAGCTATCTGGATTTCTGGGGCGTCGTGCTGTGTGTGGCGATGATGTCGATCTCGAGCCTTTTTTACATCATCGGCGGACAGTGGCTCGTTTCCAAACTGTGGGCACTGGTGCCGATCTCGGGTTACGCCCCGGGTCTCGACGCCACGCGCTTCCTGGTGCTGCCGGTGGCGATCAGCGTGATCGCCGGGGTGGGGTCGAATGCGCGCTGGTACCGGACGATCTTCCTCGAGGAGATCTCGCGCGACTACGTGCGGACGGCGCGGGCGAAGGGCTTGTCGGAGCGCGTAGTACTGTTCCGGCATGTGCTGAAGAACGCGATGATCCCGATCCTTACCGGCGTCGTCGTGGTGATACCGCTGCTGTTCATGGGCAGCCTGCTGGTGGAGTCGTTTTTCGGCATCCCGGGGCTGGGCAGCTACACCATCGACGCGATCAACGCGCAGGATTTCGCCGTGGTCCGGGCGATGGTGTTCATCGGTTCGATGCTATACATCGTGGGCCTGATCCTGACCGACATTTCCTATACGCTGGTCGATCCGCGCGTGAGGCTGGAGTAGGCGATGGGATTCCTGCCTGTTCTGCTGTGGACCGATGCGCTGTTCTTCCTGCTGCTCGGGATAGGGGTCGTCACGATCGTCCATGTTCGCAGGGAGGCGCCGCTGCGTGCCGCGTGGCGCAGGGTCGGGAGTCGGCCGAGCGGCATGGCTGCTGCGGTGATACTGCTCGCCTTCCTGGCGATCGGGCTCGTCGACAGCCTCCATTTCCGGCAGCAGCTGCCGACGACCGAGGGCGCGCCTGCGAATGCGCCGGTCGCCTATTCGTCGGAGGTTCTGAGCGCCCTGGACGTGCTGCTCGCCCCCTTGCGCACGCGCGTCGAGAAGACCTATTCGGCGCCGTTCGCGACCGAGCTGTATGCGCGCGAGACGGTTGAGCTGCCGGGAGGCGGGCAGGCGCGAATCTACCCGCGACTGGCGTGGGGCGGGGCCCATCTCGGTGAGGACACCGCAAAGCGCGATGCGGATCTCGCAAAACGGCTCGCAACCGGCGTTGCAGGTGCGTTGGAGCTCTGGATCACGGTGGTGGCGATCCTTATCGTGACTCTTGCCCGCCGGCGCGGAAACGGGATGCGCGAAGCTGCACGTGCCGTGTGGCGAGGCGAAACGGTATTGGCGTGGCGATCGGCACTGGTGACGCTCGGCTGCGTCCTGGTCGTGTCGATTCTCGCGATCAAGCTTGCGCCGTATTACCACGTCTTCGGCACCGACAAGGTCGGGCAGGATGTGCTGTACCTGTCGCTCAAGAGCGTACGCACCGCACTGATCATCGGGACGCTGACGACCCTCGTGATGCTGCCGTTCGCGGTCGCACTGGGCATCATGGCGGGGTATCTCGGCGGTTGGGTCGACGATGTGATCCAGTACGTCTATACGGTGCTCAATGCCATTCCCGGCGTGCTGCTGATCGCCGCGGCGGTGCTGATGATGCAGGTGGTGATCGACACCCACCCGCAATGGTTTTCGACTGCCGCCGAGCGTGCCGACGCACGCCTACTGGCCTTGTGCCTGATCCTCGGCATCACGAGCTGGACGGGCTTGTGCCGGCTGCTGCGCGGCGAGACGCTGAAGCTGCGCGAGCTCGAATACGTCCAGGCGGCCCGGGCCTTCGGGGTCGGCACGCCCGCCATCCTGCGACGCCACGTGCTGCCCAACGTGATGCACATCGTGCTGATCGCCCTGGTGATGGATTTTTCCGGTCTCGTGCTGGCCGAAGCGGTTCTTTCCTATGTCGGGATCGGCGTGGATCCGACCACGATAAGCTTCGGTACGATGATCAACATGGCGCGCGCGGAGCTCGCCCGCGAACCCATGGTGTGGTGGTCGCTGATGGCCGCCTTCGCCTTCATGTTCGTGCTCGTGCTGTCGGCTAACCTGTTCGCCGACGTCGTGCGCGATGCCTTCGACCCCCGCGGGTCCTGAACGCGGGGGACAGCGCCCGCGAACCAAAGCGCCGTGACGGCCGTCTCAGATGGGCAGCCCCAACCCCAATCATCACCGCACAATGAAAAAACTCGTTTTCGACAATCGCTTCGTGCGCGAACTGCCGGGCGATCCCGAAGAGTCGCTACATGTCCGTCAGGTGCATGGCGCCTGCTATTCGCGCGTGATGCCGACGCCGGTCACCGCCCCGCGCCTGGTTGCGTGGTCACCCGAGGTTGCGCGGCTGGTCGGATTCGACGAGGCAGACATTCGCTCACCGGAGTTTGCCCAGGTCTTCGCCGGGAACGCCCTCCTTCCCGGAATGGAGCCCTACGCCGCATGCTACGGCGGCCACCAGTTCGGCAACTGGGCGGGGCAGCTGGGTGACGGGCGTGCGATCACGCTCGGAGAAACCGTCAATCCGGACGGGGAGCGATGGGAGCTCCAGCTGAAGGGAGCCGGGCCGACGCCATACTCGCGCCGCGCGGACGGACGTGCGGTGCTGCGTTCATCGATCCGCGAGTTCCTGTGCAGCGAGGCGATGCACCACCTGGGCATCCCCACCACGCGTGCCCTGAGCATCGTTGCCACGGGCGAGGCCGTGATCCGTGACATGTTCTACGACGGACGTCCACAGGCGGAGCCGGGAGCGGTCGTCTGCCGCGTTGCCCCCTCGTTCATCCGCTTCGGGAATTTCGAGATATTTACCGCACGCGGCGATCAGGACGTGCTGCAACAATTGATCGACTTCACGATTGCACGCGATTTTCCCGAGATCACGGGCAACACGGCGGCGCGCCGGGTGGCATGGTTCCACTCGGTGTGCGAGCGCACTGCGCGGCTCGTCGCCCACTGGATGCGAGTGGGGTTCGTGCATGGCGTGATGAACACCGATAACATGTCGATCCTCGGGCTGACGATCGACTACGGGCCCTACGGGTGGATCGACAATTTCGACCCGGCATGGACACCGAACACCACCGATGCGCAGGGGCGCCGATACCGCTTCGGCAACCAGCCCCACGTCGCGCAATGGAACCTGCTCCAGCTGGCAAACGCGCTGTATCCCGCCTTCGGTGCCGTCGAGCCGCTGCAGGACGCCCTGTCACGCTACGCGACCGTGTACGAAACGGAAAGCCGTCGCATGTTGGCCGCGAAGCTGGGCTTCGAGGCGCTGCGTGACGAGGACGACGAGCTCGTCGAAACCCTGCACGAGCTCATGACTGCGGCAGAAGTCGACATGACGATACTGTTCCGCGAACTTGCCCGCATCGATCCGGAGGCGCCGACGATGGAACCGCTGGTTGAAGCCTTCTATTCGGATGACAAGCGCCGCGAACACGAGGCGGCGTTCGCAGCGTGGCTGGGGCGCTACACCGCGCGGCTGCGCGCCGAGGGATTGCCCGCCGAGTTGCGGCAGGCACGCATGAACGCGGTCAACCCGCGCTTCGTGCTGCGCAACTACCTGGCACAGGAAGCGATCGACGCGGCGGAGCAGGGCGACGATTCCCTCGTGTCCGAGTTGCTCGACGTGATGCGCCGCCCCTACGACGAACAGCCCGGTCGCGAGCGTTTCGCGGCGCGCCGCCCGGACTGGGCGCGCAACCGCGCGGGCTGCTCGATGCTTTCCTGCAGCTCGTAGGCCGTTGGCCGTCGCGTCAGACTTTGACCTTCATCAGGCGCGCCTTGTCGCGCTCCCAGTCGCGCTGCTTGGCGTCCTCGCGCTTGTCGTACTGCTTCTTGCCCTTCGCCAGGCCGATGAGCGCCTTGATGCGGCCCTTGGTGTAGTGCAGGTCGAGCGGCACGAGCGCGTAGCCCGCGCGTTCGACCTTGCCGATGAGCTTGGAGATCTCGTTGCCGTGGAGAAGCAGCTTGCGCGTGCGCACCGGGTCCGGTTTGATGTGCGATGACGCAGCGGGGAGCGCCGTGATGTGCATGCCGAGGATGAAGATCTCCCCGTTGCGGATGATCACGTAGGCTTCCTTGATGTT
Organism: Aromatoleum evansii; assembly: GCF_045689615.1. Classification (NCBI taxonomy): domain Bacteria; kingdom Pseudomonadati; phylum Pseudomonadota; class Betaproteobacteria; order Rhodocyclales; family Rhodocyclaceae; genus Aromatoleum; species Aromatoleum evansii. The sequence continues at coordinate 2,898,861 of NZ_CP141259.1, read as the reverse complement.
CGCGCGGCCTGCCCGGATCGCCTTGACTTCCCAGCCTTCGAGCACGAGCCCGGCCTCGTACTTCTCTTCGATGAAGTAGTCATGATAGGCCTTGCGATTGTCGATGATGCTCATGGGGTTCCGGGATCCTGTGCCGCGCGGTCGCTTCTCGGGAAGCGGCCGTTGGCGGTGCGTTGCGGTAGAATCGCGCATTTTAGCAGTTCGGCTAAGCGCCGGTCCCACACGCACATGGCAGAAGTCAGAAAGCAGGTTCTGATCGAGTTCACTCCCGCGCAGATGTTCGAGCTCGTCGACCGCTGCGAAGACTATCCGCAATTCCTCCCGTGGTGCGGAGGCGCGGAGGTGCAGGAACGCACCGACAGCAGGACGGTTGCGACGCTGCACATCAGCTATCACGGCATCAAGGCGAATTTCACGACCGAGAACGCGAAGGAATATCCACGGGAGATGAAGATCGGGCTGCGCGAAGGCCCGTTCACGCATCTGGACGGCCTGTGGCGCTTCACCGCCCTCGGCGATACCGCGTGCAAGGTCGAATTCAACCTGCACTACCAGTTTTCCAGCAAGCTGCTCGAGAAGGTGCTCGGCCCGGTGTTCAGCCACATCGCGAACACCTTCGTGGAATCGTTCATCAAGCGCGCGCAGCAGGTGCACCCGAAGGGATGACAATGGCCGCATTCATCGACGTCGAAGTTTCCTACGCACTGCCTTCCAAGCAGGAGCTGATCAAGGTCCGCGTCGCCGAAGGGGCGACGGTGCGCGATGCGATCGAAGCGTCCGGAATCCTCGTGAAGCACCCCGACATCGAGCTCGACGGCCGCAACAAGGTCGGCGTGTTCGCCAAACTCACGCGCCTGGATACGGCGCTGCGCGACCGCGATCGGGTGGAAATCTACCGGCCGCTCATCGCGGATCCGAAAGCGGTGCGAAAGAAGCGCGCCGAGGAAGGCAAGGTAATGAAAAAGGGTGGCGGCCCGGCCGAGGAGTAAGGGCCATGGGCGCCTCCCGGACGCATCCGGGCGCGGCGCTTACTTGCAGTTCTCGTCGATGTAGCGCTGCGAACGCTCGATCTCGGCCGTGCGTGCCGTATCGTCCATCAGCTCGCGCTGGCCTTCGCTGTTGAAGCGCGAGACGCGGCGGCTGTTCTTCAGTCCGGCGATCTGGCTGCGCGCCTGGTCGCAGTAGCGCGCGACTTCCGCAGCCCTCTGGCGATCCTTTTCCGCCTTCGCTTCGGCCTCGGCCGCGGCCACCTTGCGCTGACGGAACTCGGCTTCCTTTTCTGCCATGGTCTTGGGTTTGGACGGATCGGCCTTTTCCTTGGCCTGCTTGCCCGCTTCGCCCGCAGCGCCGTCCGCCGCCGGATTCTGCGACACCCCCTCGCCGGATTCATCCGGCACGGACTCATCGGCCGCAGCCGCTTTGGGGCGGCTGCTCGGCTTGACCGTCTTCGCCGCGCCGGTCGGGGGTGGCGTATCCGAATAGTTGATGCGCCCCTGCGCGTCGCGCCACTGATACACCTGTGCGGTAGCGGGCAGAGCGAGGGTCAGGCTCAGTGCGAGCAGGCTAAGACGACGCATCGAAAGGGCTCCATTGAAAAGCGCCGCTTACCATGAGTGCGCGGCGTCTGTATAATACGGATTTGGCCGAAAGGATAGAAGCCATGCGAGTGATTCAGAAGGCGCTGACGTTCGATGACGTCCTTCTCATCCCCGCCCACTCAACGGTTCTCCCCCGCGATGTCAGCCTGCGGGCACAGCTGACGCGCAACATCAACATCAATATTCCGCTGGTATCCGCCGCGATGGATACGGTGACCGAGTCCCGCCTGGCCATCGCGCTGGCACAGGAAGGCGGCATCGGCATCATCCACAAGAACCTCCCGGTCAAGCAGCAGGCCAGCATGGTCGCGAAGGTCAAGCGGTTCGAATCGGGCGTCCTCAAGGATCCGATCACGATTCCGCCGACGATGAGCGTGCGCGATGTCGTCGCACTGACGCGTCAGCACAAGTTCTCCGGCCTCCCTGTCGTCGAGGGCAAGCGCGTGGTCGGCATCGTCACCAACCGCGACGTGCGCTTCGAGACGAATCTCGATCAGCCTGTTTCGGCGATCATGACGCCGTCCGATCGCCTGGTCACGGTGAAGGAAGGCGACAGCCTCGAGGACGCCCGCCGCCTGATGCACAAGCACCGCCTGGAGCGTGTGCTGGTGCTGAACGACGCCGGCGAACTGCGTGGTCTGATCACCGTGAAGGACATGATGAAGTCCACCGAACACCCGCTGGCCGCCAAGGACGACCTCGGTCGACTGCGTGTCGGTGCAGCGCTCGGCGTCGGTGCCGGTACGGAAGAACGTGCCGAGGCGCTGGTCGAGGCGGGTGTGGACGTCGTCGTCGTCGATACGGCACACGGTCACTCGCAAGGCGTGCTGGACCGCGTGAGCTGGGTAAAGAAGAATTTCCCGCATGTCGAGGTGATCGGCGGCAACATCGCCACCGGTGCGGCGGCTCGCGCGCTGGCCGATGCCGGCGCCGACGCGGTCAAGGTCGGCATCGGACCGGGCTCGATCTGCACGACGCGTATCGTCGCGGGCGTGGGCGTGCCGCAGGTGACGGCCATCGACAATGTGGCGACGGCCCTCGCAGGCACCGGAATCCCGCTGATCGCGGACGGCGGCATCCGTTTCTCGGGCGACATCTCCAAGGCGATCGCCGCAGGCGCGAACGTCGTGATGCTGGGCGGCCTCTTCGCCGGCACCGAGGAAGCTCCCGGCGAAACAGTGCTGTATCAGGGCCGTTCGTACAAGTCCTACCGCGGCATGGGCTCGCTCGGCGCGATGCAGCAGGGCGCAGCGGACCGCTACTTCCAGGAATCCGACGGCAATGCCGACAAGCTCGTGCCCGAGGGCATCGAGGGCCGTGTCCCCTACAAGGGAGCCGTCACGGCGGTGATCCATCAGCTGGTGGGCGGCCTGCGCGCGTCGATGGGCTACCTTGGCTGCGCCACGATCGAAGAGATGCACCGCAAGGCCGAGTTCGTGGAGATCACCTCGGCGGGCGTGCGCGAATCGCATGTTCATGACGTGCAGATCACGAAGGAAGCGCCCAACTACCACGTGGATTGATCCGATCCCGACCCCGAAGGCGGCCCATCCGGGCCGCCTTTCCTTTTTTCGTAGCCCGAGACCGTTGCCATGGCTCACCAGAAAATCCTCATCCTCGATTTCGGTTCCCAGGTCACCCAGCTCATCGCCCGTCGCGTGCGCGAGCAGCAGGTGTATTGCGAACTCCATCCCTTCGACGTTTCCGATGATTTCGTGCGCGAGTTCGCACCGGCCGGCGTCATTCTCTCGGGCGGACCGAACTCGGTGTATGAGGCGCTGGAGTGGAAGGCGCCGCAAGCCGTGTTCGAACTCGGCGTGCCCGTGCTGGGGATCTGTTACGGCATGCAGACCATGGCTCAGCAGCTCGGCGGCAAGGTCGAGAGTTCCGGCAAGCGCGAATTCGGCTACGCCGAGATCCGAGCACGCGGCCATTCCGAGCTGTTCCGCGGCATTCAGGACAGTACCAACGACGAAGGGCACGGGCTCCTGGACGTATGGATGAGCCATGGGGACAAGGTCACCGAACTGCCGCCGGGCTTCAAGGTGATCGCCAGCACCGAGTCCTGCCCGGTCGCAGCGATGGCCGACGAAACGCGCAAGTTCTACGCGGTGCAGTTCCACCCCGAGGTCACGCACACGATCAAGGGCAAGGAGATGATCGCCCGCTTCGTGCACGAGATCTGCGGCTGCGGTCACGACTGGAACATGCCGGACTACGTCAACGAGGCGATCGAAAGGGTGCGCGCCCAGGTGGGCAACGAGGAGGTCATCCTCGGCCTGTCGGGCGGCGTCGATTCGTCCGTCGTCGCCGCGCTGCTGCATCGCGCGATCGGAGATCAGCTTACCTGCGTGTTCGTGGACAACGGCCTGCTGCGCCTGAACGAAGCAGAGCAGGTCATGCAGACTTTCGCCCGCAGCCTCGGCGTGAAAGTCATCCACGTCGATGCGACGGAGCAGTTCATGGGGCATCTCAAGGGCGTCTCCGATCCGGAAGCCAAGCGCAAGATCATCGGTCGCGAGTTCGTCGAGGTCTTCCAGGCCGAGGCGAAGAAGCTGCCCAACGCGAAATGGCTGGCACAGGGCACGATCTATCCCGACGTGATCGAGTCTGCCGGCTCCAAGACGGGCAAGGCACACACCATCAAGAGCCACCACAACGTCGGTGGGCTGCCCGAGACGCTCAAGCTGAAGCTGCTCGAGCCGCTGCGCGAACTGTTCAAGGACGAGGTGCGCGAACTCGGAATCGCCTTGGGGTTGCCGCACGACATGGTATATCGCCATCCTTTCCCCGGCCCGGGGCTCGGCGTGCGCATCCTGGGCGAGGTGAAAAAGGAGTTCGCCGACCTGCTGCGCCGCGCCGATGCGATCTTCATCGACGAGCTGCGTGCGGCCGACTGGTACGACAAGACCAGCCAGGCGTTCGCGGTCTTCCTGCCGGTGAAGAGCGTCGGCGTGATGGGCGATGGCCGGACCTACGAGTACGTGGTTGCGCTGCGCGCCGTGGAGACGCAGGATTTCATGACGGCGCACTGGGCGGAGCTGCCGCACAGCCTGCTCGGCAAGGTGTCGAACCGCATCATCAACGAAGTGCGGGGCATCAACCGCGTGGTCTACGACATCTCGGGGAAGCCGCCGGCAACGATCGAGTGGGAATAAATTATCTTCGTGTCAGGTCGTCCCATGTCGTCCGGTTTTCCGGAGAAAAGCAAGCCCTGACAATTGGTTAGCGTCTCATCTGGTCTCAACTCGCCTCACTAAAGCGCGCCCAAATTGGCGGTATTGGTGACGGTATCGAAGTGCCGGCCTTGAACGACCAAAGTTGATACCGTCAAATGCCCTGACGGTATCAGTTGACGGTATCGGTTCGGGGGATGAGATGCTCACTGACTTGAAGTTGAAGGCGCTGAAGCCCACGGGAAAGATCTACAAGGTTGCTGATCAGCAGGGGCTCTACGTCGCTGTCACGCGGACAGGAGTGGTCAGTTTCCGGTTTGATTACCGGGTGAATGGTCGCCGTGAAACCCTGGTGATAGGCCAGTACGATCCGAATCTCGGGGCCAAGAAGCCGCGTGATCTGGTGGAGCTGGACTACGGGATGTCCTTGAGCCTGGCGGAGGCGCGACTACTGCTGGCGCGGGCGCACCGATCTGTGGAACAAGGCGAGAGCCCTTCGCGTACCAAGGTTGAAAAACGAGTCGAGGCTGCGGACGCGTTAACGTTTGGCAAGTGGGCGGAAAAGTACTTCGCTGAAGCTGACTTGGCTGAGTCCACCCGGTCTATGCGAAAGTCGGTCTATGACCGCAACTTGGCGGAGGAGTTTGGCCGGCTGAAGTTGGAAGAAATCACGCCGGTGCGCCTTATGGCGAGGTGCGAGAAAATCAAGGAACGGGGGGCCGCAGCACCAGCGGTTCAAGCACGCGAAATCGTGCAGCAGGTTTTTCGATTCATCCAGGCGCGCGGACTGAAGATCGAAAACCCAGCGGAGGCGATTCGACCCAGCGCCATCGCCACGTTCAAAGCTCGAGACAGGGCCCTGTCACCGGCCGAGATCCATACATTTTTCAATGCGCTCGACCAGACTGCGACCATGTCCACACTGCGTCTGGCGGTCAAGTTCATGCTGCTCACGCTGGTGCGCAAGTCGGAATTCATCGAGGCGACATGGGATGAGGTGAACTTCGAGACAGCGATATGGACGATCCCGAAGGAGCGCATGAAGGCGGGACGCCCTCACAACGTGTATCTCAGCCAGCAGGCGTTGGATATCCTGGTCGCCTTCAAGACCTGTTTCAGTGCCAGTTCGTATCTGCATCCCGGACGTTACGAGACGGAGCTGCCGATCAGCGCGGCTACGTTGAACCGGGTCATCGATGTCACCGTGAAGTTGATCCGTGACCGCGGTGAAGACTTCGAGCCCTTCACCGTGCATGACTTGCGTCGCACGGCCAGTACATTGCTCCATGAGGCCGGCTTCAACAGCGATTGGATCGAGAAGTGCCTAGCTCATGAGCAGCGCGGCGTGCGTGCGATCTACAACAAGGCCGAGTACGCCGAACAGCGAAGAGAGTTGCTTCAAACCTGGGCCGATATGCTGGATGGTTGGATCAAGAATGGCGCCAATGTGGTGCCCATTCGACGAGGCGTCGGCATCGCTTAACGATGCGTGTGTCAAGCTGGCGCCTTGACCGTCTGCCGCTGGGGTAACGCCTACCTATGGCCATGAAAGCGTCGGTTCGCTGCTTGGCGCGCAGCATCTGTAGCAAGGCGCGCCGGATCAGGCCCAAGGCCGGCAGGGAGGCGACTACTTGCGGTTGTCCGAAATATATCTACAATTTTCGGACATTGCTTCTTGCCGGTTGTCCGAAAAAGTTGTACAAATATCGGACAGGGTGCCCTATGTCCGATCTCAAATCCGCCATCTCCTCGCAGATCAACGCCGCCGGTGCCGGCCATGTCTGGGTGCCGACCGACTTTGCACACCTCGGCAACCGTGATGCGATCGACAAGACGCTCCAGCGCATGGTGCTGGCGGGCGACCTGCGTCGTATCGACCGTGGGTTGTACGACAAACCCACTATCAACCGTCTGACCCAGCGTCCCACCACCCCGGACTATCGTGCAATCGTCGAGGCCATTGCTCGGCGCGACCAACTGCGTCTGTTGGTGGATGGCATGACGGCGGCGAACGATCTTGGCTTGACGGACGCCGTCCCGGCCCGCGTCACCATCCACACCGATGCACGCCGCCGGGCGATCAAACTCGACAAGCTGACCATCGACTTCAAGCAGACCGCACCCAGTCGTCTCTACTGGGCCGGTCGTCCTGCCATGCGGGTCGTCCAAGCACTGCACTGGCTGAAAGATACGTTGATCTCCGACCGCGACCGCATCCTGAGCCGACTGGGCCAACTGCTGGCCGATCCGACCCATGGCACGGCACTCCGCCAGGATCTGCTTGACGGGTTCAATACTTTGCCAGCGTGGATGCAAAGCCTGATCCGTGAGCTGCCCGGATGCGACCCGCTGGCCACCGTGGCCAAGAGTCCGCAACCGCGAAGCAGCGTGAAGCGATCGGCGAGTCCCGGTTCCTTCGGAAGCGCAGGGAGGGCCGGGTGACCCCATCCTTCCGTGAGGTGATCACCGCCGCCGACGCGGACCGGCTCGATCTGTTTCTGGGCGCTGCCGCCCGTCTCGGCACGGCGGTCCAGAACGTCGAAAAGGATTTCTGGGTTTGCTGGACCCTGGACGTATTGTTCAACGGCTTGGCGGCAGGCGGGCCTCGGCTGCTGTTCAAAGGGGGCACTTCCCTATCCAAGGCGTTCGGCCTGATCTCCCGCTTTTCCGAGGACGTTGACATCACGGTCTTCCGTGACGACTTGGGGCAAGCGGCGGACGTGGCGGAACTAGAAGCCTTGAGCGGAAAGAAACGTCGTGCGCGTCTCGAATCCATCCGCTCAGCTTGCCAGGCGTACATCGCCGGGCCTTTGACGGACCAATTTGCTCAGGTCGCCGCGGCCGTCATCCCGCAGGGGCGTTTCCGGTTGGAACTCGACCCAGACGACCAAGACGGCCAGAGCCTGCTGTTCTGGTATCCCGCCGTCACCCCCACGGCCGACAGCTACATCCGCTCAGCCGTCAAGATCGAATCCGGTGCGAAGTCGGCGCTGGACCCGCACATCGCAGCTTCGGTCGTACCGTACGTCGCACAAGATCTGCCCGAGTTGGATCTGGCGGTGGGTAACGTCACCACCGTGAAGCCAGAGCGCACTTTCTGGGACAAGGTCATCATCCTGCACGGCCTGCGGCAGTGGCACGACCGCCGCGGCGAACTGCGGCACGGCGGACAACGCGTCTCGCGCCACTACTACGATGTGCACCGCCTGATGCAGGCATCGGCATCGTCCAAGTGGCAGGCCGATCATGCGCTTGCCGCCGATTGCGCCCAGCACGCAAGGCTGTTCTTCGGCAGTGCCGACCTGGGGCTGGATGCTGCCCAACCCGGTACATTCACGCTCATGCCCAGTCCGGCGATGCGTGAAGCGCTCGCCAAAGACTACGCAGCGATGGCCGGCATGGTCTTCGGCGAAGTTCCACAGCTTGACGCGGTACTTGCCAGCGTCGAACGCTTCGAACAGATCGTCAATGGGACAGCGGTCGCCGCACCGCTCGTGCCGAAGGAATGAGCTTCGTGAACGACTACTTCAGCGACCGGGAAAATGGGCCGCGGGCGCGAACCGAGCAGGTGATTTCACCCCCCGTCTGGGCGGGCTTGGAAGCCCTTGGCGGTGGAAATGCGAATGGGGTAGTGTTCGTGGGCTTGAAGCCTGCACTGTCCGATGTAGGCTGAAAGCCAGGAGGCCGAAATGAGAAAACTCGTTGTCATCGGATTCGTTATAACCGGGGCGGCCATTGGCTTGTTGTCGTCGCTGGGCGAGACGTGGGCACTCAAAGTGTTCATGATGGGGCTTGGCGGCCTTGTCGGTGCAATCGCTGGGGCGGCCCTGTCCAGAATCGGTCAAGGTGGCCGCCCGACGCCTCGTCGGGACGACGCCCTCCGTGGGCTCGGTACCACCTCCGAAGACATCATGGACAACTACTGGCGCGACGAGGGCCATCCGCAATTCATGAAGCCGACATCCGCGGACAGCAAACAGTTCGGCGGAACTGGCGGAATGGCCGATTGATCACTCGTCCTTTCGAAGCAGATCTTTAACCACTTCCTTCGCATTGTCGATCGATGCTGCGCCATCATCGACTACCTGCTTGCCCGATTGCTTGAGCAGGGATTTCTTGGTGGCCAAGGTGCCATCTGCGGTATCGACGATCTCTGCCTTTCGGTCAAAGGTGGATCTGGCCGAAGCGGTTTCATTCCTGATGGCCTTGCCCTCAGTCTGTACGTCGTTTCGCAGCGAAGGCGGGCTCGTGTCCGAGTGAGCGCTCGGCGTGGGTCGGTTAGAGCGCGCAACTGTCGCGCGGTGCTGTTGATCCGAGGCCGAGAGATCGGGCGACAGGGTCGGGTCCGAGGCATGCCGGTCGTGCAGGACGCGCACGTCGTCGAACGAAGTGGGTAGAGCCGTGCCATCGGAAAACACCCGGTTTGGCCGGAGGCCTTGGCGAGCGAGTTCTGCCTCAAACATGGAGAGCGCCGAGGCGCTGTCGCCGCCATACTGCTCGGCGTAGCGCAGGAACATCTCCAGGTTGTGCGGGTCCTGGGCGATATCGATGGAAAGGGACTCTCCGCGGTCCCTGGCCAGCGAGAGACGCTCCGCAAAGGCCGTTCTTTCGGCGAAAGTGGCATCGGTCCGCTCGGCTCGAGACACGGCGCTGGCGAGCCGCGACGACATTTCCTGGGCCTCGCGGGAGTCCTTGGCGAAACTGTTGATGAGGCTCGAATCGCGCGACACCCGATCGCCAAACTGCTTGAACTCCGCAATCTGCTCTTGTGTGAGGCTGTTGACCACCTTCTGCTGGGCAGCCGATAGACCCGACATGTAGTTCTTCCCGGCGCGGGCCTGAAGTTCCGCGCCCGCTACGGGGGTATTGAACCCCAGGTGGCCAGCAGCACCGAAGGCGATCTGCGCCACTTGGCTCTGGGTCAAGCCCGTGCTGTCCGCCACGTTTTTCGAGATCTGATCCAGCCGGTTGAGTGTTTCGCCCATCTGCTCGAAGCTGCTTGAGACCGTGCCGCTGCTGCTGCGTAGGGATCGCAGTTTTGCCAGGCCTTGTGTAAAAGTCTCGGTGAGCGCCGCCGATCGCTCGGTATTTGCGGAGATTGCCTCGCCGCGCGCGGCATCGGCTTGCCGACTGGCCTGCACCACGTCCTGCTCGGACACACGCATCGAGACCATCCGCGACGCAAAGCCTTGGTTGCGCAGCAGGCTGACGGCGGTTCGCCCGGTCAGCACATTCGACGAGAAGGTGTTCCCGCTCAGGTCGTTTTGCCAGCTGTGCATGAAGGCCGAGGTGCGGTTGGGCGCCAGGTGTATCTGGTCCATCCCCACGTTCCCCATGGAGACGTTGCCGACGGTCGCGGCCGAGGTGCCCCCCGAGATCATCGCCTGCAGGCCCGACAGGCCGCCGACCAGCGCCGTCCCAAAATTCTCCATGCGCTTCAAGGCCGCCCAGGCGATGAAGGGGATACTTATCGCCATGTAGCCGACGACGGCTTCGCCCGAGATCGCACGCGAATAGATCGTCGAGGCGGTCTGTAGGGCCAGCGCCTTGGTGCCGGTCCCGAGGTCCGCCGCGGCCGCCAGATCGTAGGCGGCGTAGATCGAGGCCATGTAGTTGAGGATGGCGTAGAGCGGTGGCCACAACTGGATCCAGATCAGCACTGCCGCGTAGCCCTTGAAGGCGATCATGGTCTCGCGGCCGCTGGTGAGCAGGAGGAGCAGGACGAAGAACGGAAACATCGCGTAGGTCACCGCCTCGACCACGTTGCGGAACACCGGCAGGGCCTGCTCGGCCACCTTGCCGAAGTTGAGCCAGGTCGCGTTCTGCTGGGCCACGGCTTGGGCGCGGCCGACCGCCAGCACCATGGCCGCCGGGTCGTTCACCTTCTGGCCGACAATCTTGCTGGTGTCGTCGATCGCATTGAGCATGGCGTTCTGCCGGATGAGATCGGCGGCCGTGGCGGCGGCGGTAGCGATGCTGTTCTTGAGATAGGCCTGCTGGATCTGGCCGGCGATGGCCGCCGCCGCGGCCGCGCCCGGCAAGGTCGGGTTGAGCTTGAAGGCGAGTCGCCCCTCGATACGAGTGATCTGGGCCGGCAGTCGCCCGTTGAGGCTCTGATAGACGTTGGGGCAGGTATCGACGCCGACACTGCCGCCCGCGCTGGTGAGAGTGCTGAAGCGCGCAGGGTTGGGCGAGGCCATCAGCGGCCAGACATCGTCCGACGTGGAGAATGCGGCCGGATTGAGGGTGCCGTCGATGAGGTCGAAGGTCGTGCAGTTGTGGATGAAGTTGATGAGGTCGGTGCGGAACGCCGGGTCCTGGAACACCACGTTGCCGGTCTCGCGGATCAGGCGGTTACCGAACATCAGTCCGTTCTGCTGGTAGGCGAGTTCGGCCGGAAGCGCGCCGATGCCGGGAATGACCTGGAACGCCGTCTCGAAGAGCCCGGTCAGCGTGTGGCCGATGGTGCTCGTGAGGCTACCCAGCAAGGCCACGCCGAAGGGCACGTTGTCGACCACCTTAACGGCGGAGCCGCCCGTCTTGTCCACGATGCCGACGGTGACCTTGGGCACGATCAGCACCGAGAAGACCAGCACTACGGTGGCCAGCCACTTCCAGCCCTGCAATTTTTCGGGGGCGAAGGCGTAGGCGATGAGCGCCGCGACGAAGCCGCAGAAGGCCACGGCCGCCACCGCCGCCGCGTAGTCGCCCGACGCGTGGATGGCCGCTGCCGCGTTGAAGACGCCGAACAGGCTGTCGGCATTCTGGTAGGCGTAGATCTCCCACATGGCCGTCCTTCTCCTCGCGCGATCCCGTCGGCGCTACTGCGACAGATAGGCGGCCTGCTGGCCGAGCATGTCCATGACGTGCTGCGGCATGCTGGAACGCAGCTGGCGTTCGAGCTGTTCCAGGTGGCTGGCCACCGCCCGGAAGGAACCCACCTTCTGGTACAGCAGGTTCTTCTCCTGCGAGATTTGCAGGAGCATCGCCTGGGCGCGCTGGCGGACCTGGTTGGCCTGCTCGCGTTGCGTCTGCTGCAGCGTGTAGTTCTTGTCCAGGGCGGCCATGCCCAGCCGCAGGTTGCGTTCGAGGAAGACGTAGGCGTAGTCGGCGGCGATGACGTCGCGGTACTGGGCGATGAGGCTGTCGGACAGCCCCGACCCCGGGATGCTGGTGCCGATGGACAGCATCTTGTAGACCGGTTCGGTGGTCTGGTTCACGAAGCCGACCTCGGCCGAGTTGTTGGGGATGGCGGTGCGCGAGGCGATCTTCTCCGCGATGGAGCGCATCATGTTCTCGACCTTGGCCGTGAAGGGCGTGTGGGTGTAGGTGGTGTTCAGGCTGACCACGTCGCAGTTGGTATAGTCGTTGCACTTCAGGATGTGCTGGATGACATCCGTGCCGCTCGCTGCGCTCTGGCCGTAGAGCAACTGGCTGATCGACGTGAGCGTCGGCGCGATCGGCTCGGGGTCACGGGACGATTCCTCCGGGTAGTAGATGATCGTGCCGACCATGCTCATGATCAGCTCGCGCTCCTGATCGTCGAGATTGGAACCGGTGTACTGCAGCGCCTTCCACGTGAGGTTGCCGACGAAGGGGGCCTTGTTCTTCACGTTCGGATCGTTGGAGGCCCGCGCCGAGGACAGGATGCTGGGCCGGTCGGTGGCGCAGCGCCGGCGCGCCGCATCGCGGTCGCTCTCCAGACCCATCTCGATGGCGAGGTCGGCGCAGGTTTCCTGCGAGCTGTAGCCGAGCGACTCGGCGGCGGTGCTGACGATGGCCTTGGCGGTTTCGCACGAGTTGATGCGGGCATTGTTGATCCAGGTCTCCAGGCCCTTGGCCCATTTGGTGAGGCCACCCAGCAGCGGCGAGACCGCTTCGAGCGCCAACTGGAAGGCAATGCCGGGCAGGGCGGCGGTGATGTTCCTCAGCATGTTCTTGAATTCCTCGGCCGAGATGTGGCTGAAGCTGCCGCCGAAGACGTCGATGCCGCCGCAGCCCGCCTTGGCGCTGGGGAACTGGATGGCCGCGAGCTGATAAACCTTGTTGGGCGAACGCATCATCAGGTTGCCGCCGGTATAGGTGTTGAAGGTCTGGCCGCGGAAGGCGCCGGGCGCGGTGTAATTGCCGATGGCGCCGAGGTTGTTGAACATGTCGTTGACCTCCGCGTTGAGGTCGCCGGCGTGCAGGGGGGCGGATGTGGCGAGCAGCAGGGCGGCCAGCGCGAACGCGGCCGTCCGGCGCGTGAGGTAGGGGACCGTCGGGCGTGGCAGGGTCGGCATGTTGGTGGACTCCTATCGAAGGTCGATCTGCCGCGTCGCGCTGGGCAGCATCGCCTCGCCCTGCGGAGTCGAGACGATGGCGAGACGCTCCAGCAACTGGGATTCGGAGAGCACGCCGAAGCCGATGGGCGTGATCCTTCCGGTGAAGGGTTGGGCCAGGAAGACGGCGGGCACCTGGGTGACCTTCAGGGTAGTGGCGATGCCGTTGTCCGGGCGCGCCTCGGGGAAGCCCGGCATCGAACCGCCGTCCATGCCGACGGCAACGACCTGGATGCCATGGCGCGCCTGAAAGGCGGCCAGAATCGGCGCGAAGGCATGGCAGTAGGGGCAGTCCGAGCGATAGAAAAAGAACAGCACATGGTCCTTGCCCAGGTCCGCGATCGCGCGCGAACGCCCGGCCTGCCGGGTCTGCTCGAACACCTCCAGCGCCTTGGCGTTGACCGGCCGGCCCTGCAGGGTCGGATCGAGCTCGGGCGTCGCCCAGACCACCCGCTGGGCGACGTCGGCGAAATAGGAGGCACGCGCGACAACCTGGGACTCGAGTTCCATGTAGCGCCGCACGTTTGCCTCGGTCGGCCGCATGATGGCGATGTTGCGGGTGTCCTCCAGGGTTTTCTGCAGACGTTCGAACTCGACCAGTTCCGCGGCTCTCGAGGCCGGGGCCGAGGACACGGCCTGCTCCGACAACGTCGGGCGTTCATGTTCGGCGGCCGGTGGATCCTCATAGAAATGCCAGCCGCGCCAACTGTCAGACCAGTAGCGCGCAGCGGTATCCTGGGCCGACGCCACGCCGGCACCCAGCAGCAAGGCCAGCGCCAGCGGCAAGCGGACGGACGTGCGAAACGCGGAACGTTTCATGCCGGACGGCTACTTCAGGGATTGCGGCGGCCGGCCGTCGAGGCAGTAGTCGATGCCGAAGTCCATCGTCTGCCGGCGTGGGGTCGTGGCGCCGGGCAGGAGGACACCGTCCTGCCAGAACGTGACCTTCAGGCGGCTGCACCCGGCCTGGGCGTAGCGCTTCTCGGTCGCCACGTCGATGTAGATCGGCGAGGTGGCACCGAAGCGCTTGGTGATTGCATCGGCCATCTCCCCGGTGAGGATCCCGTGGGCCTGCCCGTCGGTCGCCTGGAGGGCGGCCAGCATCACCGGACGCGCATCGGGCACCGGCGCGCGGAGCACGTCGTCGGCGAGGACGGGCGACGCGAACGTGGCCAGCGCTGCCGCATAGATGGACTTCATTGGCATTTCCCCTGTCCGTAGTAGCAGGTGGTGAGGCGCGCGGCATTGCTGCCCTGGATCGTTCCGACATTGGGGAGCGTCGGGACGATGGAGGCATAGAATTCCGTGAGGTCCATCGCTGCGAAATCGAGGCGCTGGAGCTGCGCGATGGTGAAGCCCGAGCAGTCGGGCTTCTTGCCGGAGCCCCAGCCCTTGCCCACCTGCACGCGGCCCTGTTCGTTGACGATGCGCGCGAGCTTGCTGTTGAAGCAGCACTTGCCGGTGGTGTGCTCGATGCAGGCGACGCATTTGCCGAAAACGCGGATGCAGGAGGAACACCACGTGCCGACCTTGTGGCATAGCCCGGCCCCTTCCTTCATCGCGAGCTTGCCTTCCTCCTCATTGCAGGACGACATGGACATGACGATGTAGATGACCACGGCGATGGCGAGCGACCACGGATCGAAGGCGATCACCAGGCTATCGCCCGCATAAAGGACCGCCGAGCCGGCGGGCAGGGCGGCGCCGTTGACGGCGACGGTCACGCCGTAGGTGGTGAAGGTGCCGGAAAAGCCGCCGCCGAGCAGCAGGGCCTGCATGCCCTGGTACAGGAACTCGCGGTTGTCGGCGTTCATCAGCACGTCGTAAACCAGGCGCGAGCCGGTGCCGAACAGGCTCTGATTGGTCATGCCGGCGCCGGCCGAGTCGGAATAGCAGCAGTTCTTGAACAACCGGTCGCGGCAGCGATTGCCCTCACCCTTGAAGACCTGCATGTTGTCGGTGTCGAGGTACACGCCCGCTTCGCGTGCGGCCTCCATCAGCGACATCGAACGGGCGAAGTCGGCGTCGTTGGTGTAGCTGGTGTTGAAGCAGTTTCCGCCGAGGCAGAAGACGTTCGCCGGACAGTTCGTTGCCGTGACGGCATTGCCCGGCGGCACCGGGCAGGTGTAGGTGTTCTCGGTGATCTCGCAAATGCCGGTGGCCGCGTTCATCTGCCGGCATACGGTGCCTGCGGGGGCACAACCGGCCGCAACAAGGGGTGCGCACTCGTCGCTCGCGGCGGCTTGCGCGCAGGCGAGTGTCGTCTCGTACTGCCAGCAGTCACGCGATACGGACGCGCCGTTCACCTCCTTGGTGGCCGGGCCGTCGATGCAGCGCGCGGCTCCTGCCACCGTGCAGCGGCCGCTGGCGCTCAGGGCGGGGCACTGGTCGTCCCATCGATCGGTTTCGGTCACCGTGGTGTGGGGCCGTTCGTAGTTCAGGACCATCCGCGGGATTGGCCCATAGGCCGGATTGATCCGCCAGCCGACCACGGGACGTTGCGCGTCCTTGGTCCAGAAGTGGCCGGGCACGGTGCCCGTCACGTCATAGCCGATGAGGCCGGATGCGCTCGCGGAGGGCGCGTAGCAGGCGGACGCCTCGAAGGCGGAGAGTGGGTCGCCCCAACTCCACCAGGGCAGGATGTTGTCGCCACTCTGGGTCCCAGACGGGCAGGCGGCATAGACTTCGAGGAAGGGGCGCTCCAGCGCGCAATCCCCGAGACCCGAGTCGCCACCTCCGTCGCTGCAGACGCGCCGGTATTCCTGGGCGAGCATGGCGGTCAGCCGACAACTGTCGCCGGCGCACTGGTCGTCGGCGACCCACAGGCCGTTCTGACCGCCGCCCCACCACCATGAGCCGCTGCGGGGGAGCGTCGCGACCATGCGGGGAAACGTCAGCGGCGTGGTCATATCGAGGTCGAAGTACGTCAGGGGCGTGCTCCGGTCGGTCACCCGGAAATGCTGTTGGCTGGCCGGCCTGTCCGGTATGCACTGCACATCCAGGCCAGTGCGGCCCGAAGCGGCGTGGGCGAACCAGTTGCCCGGTGTGCAACTGCTGGTGCGCGACACCGATACGCTCAAGGAGCGCGTGCAGGCATACGGGGAGGTGCCGCTGTACTGGCGGCAGACGCGGTGTTCGGTGGTGGGCGTGGCGACGCTATCCACCTGGCAGCCGCTGTAATAGGTGGCGATGTCTTCCAGGGTTGTCGCGGGGTTGGCGGCGATGGCTCGGGCGGCGCTCACGGCCGGGTCGTAGGGTGAGATGGCCTCGCGCGGCGTGTTGGCCGAAGTCATCGCTCCGCGCTGAGCCTCGCAGACAGGATCGCCGGTAGCGGAGGCGCAGGCGGTCAGGCGGGCATTGGCCGGCCCCGCCATGCTGGGCTGGCCGTAATACGTGGTTTCCGGCGGTGCGGTGGTATAGCCCGGGACAGCGCTCGATGCGCTCGGCGCATTGACCGTCCCCCGGATCACCGGGTTGGCCGCCTGACCGGCGGCGGTGCCTTCCTCGAACGGACCGGCCACGGCGGCGGTTTGCGTCGTGACGAAGCAGAAGAGCGTGATCCAGGTGATCCAGCGGCGCATCGTGGCCTCCTATCCCCGAATCCGCTTCAGGAAGATGTCGGCTGCCGGGCCGAACCCGGGTGCCGACCGCTGCATGTATTCCAGCGCGTAGTCCAAGCTCACGTCGCCGGATGTCCGCAGGAAGATCTCGGACGGCGCGCAGCTGCCACCGGCGCAGGGGACCGGTCGGGCGCCATCGCGCACCAGCACGAAGGTCGGGACCCGGGTGACGGCATAGCGGTCGAAGGCCTGCGGATCGATTTGCACCGCCACTTGCCGGTCGCCGATGAGGCGCTGCACCTGGACGACGGTGGTGCGCAGCGACCCGTCGGTGAAGCCCCGGAGGACGATGGAAGCCTGGGCGCGTGCGGCCTGGTCGATGAGGCGCTGCAGCGTAGGCTGCGGCATGGAGAGGCTGACGAACACCAGGAGTCCCGGCCCGGACGCCAGTCCCTCTGCTCGACTCATCTCCTGCGCTTGCGATGCATAGCCCCGCGCGAGGGCTTCGAGGTCGATCGGGGCACGGGCCGCTGGCGTCGGCAGTGCGTCGATGTGGGGTGGGGCCGGCACCGGCGCGGCTTGCAGTTCGGCGTCGCTCAGCATGCGATGTCGCTGCCGCACCTGCTCGATATCCTGATCGGAGATCGTCGGCTGTTCGCGGCGGACCCGTTCGATGTCCGCGTCGGTGACGAGCGGCGGGTTCTGCGCCAGGGTCTGGGCGCTCGCCGCCAGCACAACAGCGAAGGCGAGGGCGGGAAGGACGGGATTAGAAGCCGACACAGCAGTTCCTTTTGCGAAACAACATGAAGGCGAAGTCCTCGCCGCGCACGGGGTATTCCTTGCCGGCACCCCAGAGCACTGTGGTGCGGCCGAAGGGCTGGCAGCAACGGCCGGCCTCCTTCGCAGTGTTGGGGATCGGGTAGGTGAGCTGGGTCTTGTAGGCGGTCTTGTCCATGACCGGCTCGAAGTACGGTCCGCATAGGCCGGGCGTTCCGTGCCAGCCCCAGGCGATCAGTTCGCGGTGCATCTTTGCGGTCAGGCGCTGGGCCATCAGCGCGGCGGTGCGCACGCCCCCCAGGTGGTAGGGCACGTGGCCGTCGAGTGGATAAATGCCACCCTGGCAGCCGGCGCACCAGAAGAGCTCCTTGAGGCCGAAGCCCACCGAGGCGGCGACACAGTCGGCCGCGCAAGCGGCGATGGCGACCGGATTGGCGAAGAGCACGGCGTCCGGGTTGAGGATCAGGGTGAGCTCGTCGTCATTCCACAGCGGGTCGACCTCGGTGAGGTAGGCGAGGTCGAAAGAGCCCTTCTCCAGGCAGGGGAAGTCCGTGACCACTTCTAGCCAGTACATCACCGGGTTCACGTAGAAGTGCGCCTGGTAGAAGCTGCCGCCGTCGCCATCGCCTTCCGGGCGGGTGAAGCGCGCGGCCTCCGGCGCCGGGATGCCCGGGTCGAGATCGACGCCGCCCAAGGAAACGAGGCAGAAGGGCTTGCGCGCCGCTTCGACGTGCCGTGTGGGCTCCCAGAAGCCGATGGAGAGCCCGATGGTCGGATTGACGCCGCAACTGCAGACGGGGCTGGACGGGTTGTCGGTGTCTTCCTGGTCGCCGAAGTTGGCGACGCGTGCGGCGCCGATGCTGATGGGTAGGATGCAGGACCAGCAGATGTCGGTAATGGGATTGGGGAATTTGCCGACGCAGGTGGCCGCGCCGGCGGCCCGGGCTGGCAGGGTGGCGAGGCCGAGGAGCAGCGCGAGGACGAAGGGCAGCATGGGCAGACGTCGCTGAATCATCGCGCGAGCTCCAGTTCGTCGACCCGCAGCCGCAGCCCCTCCTGGGAGACCAGGGCCGGCACCTGGGCGATGCCCAGGCGGCGCGTGAGCAGGCCGTGCTGGTCGTAGTAGATCGGAATGCGCCAGGACTTCATCAGCTCCAGGTACGAACCGCCCACGAGGACCGGCTTGACGCGTCCCCGGTACGACGCCATCAGCTGCCGCGCCCGGCCCACCTGACGCGGGTCGCGGGCGTCGAAGAACAACAGGTGCCGGGACAGCGACACCACCTCCAGCGGGTTCTTGCGCGTACCGGCGGCAAACAGCAGTTCGCCCCGGGGGCCGAGGAGGTTGCGATCGAGGGTGAAGCTCGGATCGATGTAGAAGGTCCGCGCGGTTTCGGTGGCGCGCAGGCCCGCCACCGGCAGCGGATGCTTCACGGTCTCGATGCCCCGGAATCGGGCTTGCTCTTCCTGGCGCTTGAGTTCGCCGCTGCGTTCCATGTCCCGCAGGCGCCGCTCGATCATCTGCAGCAGGTGGGGTTCGCTGATCTCGTAGGTCGGGCCGATGACGCCCAACTCCACGGCGAACGCGGTGGGCGCAAGGAGGTTCAGACCAGCCGCGACGACGAGCATCTTGAGTGCAGTCATGGCGTGCTCCCGCCCGGGCAGCGCACCTGCCGGGCCCATTGGGCTTCTCCCGCCGCATCTCGCAGGTGGTTGGCGCGGATCAGCCCCAGCAGCACCGGGTCGCCGTCGCCCTGGGAAAAGGCGCGGCGCAACTCGCTGATGCGCATCGGGCGGCCGCAACGCCGCTGGAATGCCGCCAGGTAAGCCCGGGCCCCGGCTTCGGCGGCGGGCGCGATCCGCTGCAGCAAGCCCAGGTAGTCGTCGAGCGGCATCTCTTCGCCGTAGGCATTCGAATTCGGCAGCGCGCCGCGTGCCGGACTGGTTTGTCCCCAGACCGGTAGACCGGCGCAGGCGGCCAGGGCCACGGCGACGAGCCTTGGGGCGAGTCGCGACATCGGTGCGGTGCGATGCTTCATGCCCGCCTCCGTCAGAACAGCGGCACCGCGCGGCCGATCACCTGATCGGCGCGAACCAGCCCGCTTGCGGCATAGCGCGAATCGAAGGAATCGGGGCTGGTGCCCTGTACGTAGAAGTAGCCGGGCGGAATGACCGTGGGCGCAATTGGCGCCAGGGGGCGCCGGTCGTGGGCATGGGTCTTGGCGACCCCGACTTGCATCCCGTTGATGGCGACGACCTGGCCGCGCACCGTGACCGCATCGCCGGGCAGTCCGCGGACGATCTTGAAGAAAGGCTGGCCGCGCAAGCCGGGGTAGTCGGCCTGCGCCGCGCCCGCGAAGGCGAACACCACGTAGTCGCCGCGATGCAGTTCACCGGCATCCTCAATCAGCAGCGCGACCCGGTAGGGCAGGCTGGGCGTCCAGTTGAACAGCACGGGCAGCCGCGGCGTCGCATCGATGAAGAGCCGCACATAGGCGAGCCCCCAGATCGCGAAGACCGGCAGATAGAGGTACCAGCGCCGGCGCACGTGGCGCAGGAAGTCGGCGAAGTGGACGACGGCACGCCGCCCGGGGGAGTGGATCGGGACGCGAGGTGCCGTCGGTGGGATCGCTTCTTTCATGGGGTTTCCACCTTTCTGCGCAGTTGGGCGGTCAGGTCGACGGTGTTCGGCGTCGGTCCGGCGACGGCGGTCTTGAGGAGTACGAGGCAGCCGCATTCCCGCGGCAGCTCATCGAGGGCGGCCGGCAGGCGCTGGGCGAAGGTCTTCGCCATGGAGAGGGCCTTCTGCCGGTCCTCCTCCGAGTGGGGCTGACTAAGCGTCTTGGTCAGGATCTGGGTGAACTCGGCTTCCTTGGCGCGGTACACCTCGGCCACATCCACCACGCCGATGACCAGGGCCGGCCGCAACACCCAGCGGTCGTAGGCTGCGAGCGATGCGGCCACCACGAACAGCGTCACCAAGCCGTGGGCGAACCAGTGGAGAACGCTCGCTTTCATACCGCGTGCCCCCGGCGCCGCAACAGTTCGCTGATCGCCTCATCGATCGAGAGGCCCCGGGCACGCAACTCGTCGATGGGGGCGTTGTCCTCGAGCTTGTTGGAGAACAGCAGATGGGTGGCCGGATCGAGGATGGCCCGGGCCACACCTTCGCCCACCGGCGAGGAGATATAGAGCTCGGAGAACACCCCGGCCTCGGTGCGCAGCGAGTTCAGGAGGCGCTTCTTCGGCTCGTCCATGGTCAGCCGTCCCTTGCGGTCGAGCATCTCGATGGACTCGGGCTTCTGGCGCAGCAGGAAGACCCAGTCCGAGCAATTGAAGGCGGCCTCCATCTGGGCCGAACCGTAGAAGTCGTCGGCGCTTTGCGTCGCCGTGCCCAAGGCGCCGCCATACTTGCGGGCGCGCCGGGCCGCTTCCTCGATGACGGCCGCCTTGACCGGGTCGTCGGCGCCGATGTCGCCCAGCTGCTGCTTCAGTTCGTCGACGAAAAGCACCTTGCGCCGGTTGCGGGTGAGGTACATCTCGCCGGTGATCCGGTGCAGCAGGAGGATGTTGACCACCGCATGCAGGTCGGGCCGGCGCTTCAGCTCCTCGTTCTCGATGACGATGAAATCGTTGGTGAAATCGACGTTGTTCTTCCCCTCGAAGAAGCGCTCGTACTGCCCGCCGCGCGCATAGGGGTTGAGCATGATGGCGAGGTCCTTGATGCGCTGATCATTGACCACGCCCAGTTCCTCGATGGTCCCGCCCTTGAAGGCGTCGCGCAGCCCCGTGATGCGCAGCTCGTTGCCGTATTCGCGCCAGAGCTTCAAGACCATCGCCGAGATCGCCTTGTACTGGACCTCTTCGAGCGCGTGTTGCATCGAGCACATCTTGGCGATGCCCGGCACCAGCATGTCGATGTCTTCATTGATGTCGACGATGTGGGTGAACGGGTCGAGGCAGATGTCGACGTCCGGGTGGAACTCGATGTAGGTGCCCTGGGCCTTGCGGCACAGCTTCTCGAAGGAGCGCCCGAGGTCGAGCATCCAGACCTTGGCGCCGATGGCACGGTAGGACCAGGCCATCTCGTTCATCAGTACCGACTTGCCGGAGCCGGGCGCGCCGATGATCGCGAAGTTGTAGTTGCCCAGGTCGTTGTCGAAGATGTCCAGCGTCATCAACTGGCCACGCCGGCCGCCGAAGACCAGGGCCGGAGTGCGCGTGCCGCGCCATTCGGCGATCAGCGGCGCCATGTGGATGGCGTTGGCCATGGTCTTGCGCGTGACCCGGCGCATCTTCGCCAAGTCCTTGTGGAACTTCTCGGTCAGCGTCATGGGGAGGCTCGCCAGCAACGCCTGGCGGTGCATGTAGGCGTCGGCGTTGAGCTGAAAGCCGCGGCCGCGCCAGATGGCATTGGCGGCTTCGTGGGCAGCGACCGCTTTCTCGGGAGAAGTGAAGAGCGCCAGCTGGTGGTAGAGGCTCACGAGGCTGCCGCCGGTGTCGATGGCATCCGCCGCGGCCGTCCAGTCGTCCAGCTTCTTTTTCACGTCGGGCATGACGTCGGCCATCTTGGACTTGGCGTTCTGGGTCGCCCGCACATGGTTGGCGGTCACCACCGACTTGGTGACGTTGGGGTCGAGCACATGCACGCCCAGCGTCAGCAGGAAGGGCGCGCTGTACTGCAGCGCCGGCTGCATCAGGTCGCCGATCAGCGACCCCATCTGCCACAGCGCGAAGCGCTCCGGGAAACTCTTGATCGAGTAGAAGCGCGCTTCCAGCACATCGGAGCTCGCTTCCTTCCACAAGGTGAGGCCGCCCGGGTGCGGGTCCTGGATGGTGTCGAAGTCGACGATCTGGTCGCGCAGCTCGCGCCCGTCGTCGTAGTGCAGGTCCGGAGCGTCGGCCTGCGAAATGCGATCCGGGTTGGTGAAGAGGGCGCACCAGTTGATCAGGTCGGCGGCGTCGCAGACGCGGTTTGGGAGCGACGCCGAACGCAGCGTCGAGCCAAACGAGTCGCGCAGCGCCATCAGTTCGTCGCGCCGGTTGAGATCGGAGGCCGAGCCCGGGAAGGCGACGGAGAGCATCAGGCGGAAGTCCCGGATCGTGTAGTGAAAGCCCGTTGTGAGCGACTTCTGCGCGCCCTGCAGCAGGTGGCCGACACGTTGGCGGGCGAGCTTCCTGAACAGGTTGCCGTTGCGGGCCGGGCGGCCCCAAGCCTTGGCCTGTTCGGCCTGGGTCGCGTCCTCGACCCGCAAGTTGGCGTAGCGGCGCAAGGGCTCGCGCACCTGGGGCGAGGCGAAGAGGTGGAACTGGATGCCAGTGCCGGTCGGGCAGTTGGCGTAGAGCGAGACCAGGACTTCCGCCATGCGCTCGTCGGCGCCGGACTGGGGCATGAGTTCCAGCAGGAAGCCCATGCTGTCGCGGTTCACGAAAATCTTCTCGGCGGCGAGGTAGGCGGAGTAGGGCAGCCAGTTGGCGAACTGCTCGGCCGGCGTCTCCACCGGCTGGCCGAAGGGGAAGCGCGGCGCCTCGGGGCGGCCGCGGGGTGTAGGGGTGTCGAGATGCAGAGTGCTCATGACGTCCTCACTGCGCGCGGCTGGCGCCGGCTCCGGTAAAGGGGGGCCGCTGCAGCAAGCTCGGCGCGGCCGGCGAGTTGCCTCCGGTGTTCGATTCGGTCGCGGTATCCGGAGAGGGCTTGCGCGGCGGCTTCAGTGGCGCATAGGCGTCGCGGATTTGGCGCTGCACGTGGTCGATCAGCCATTGGCCGTTGTCCACCTGCACATACACGTAGCCCTGGTCGTACAGGTCACCGTCCGCGTCTTCCCAGGGCTTGATCCACAGGCGCAGGACGCGGGCCTGCGAGCGCAAGGGGCTGGGCGCCACGTCGGGACCGGTATCGCCGGCGGTTGCGGGAGATGCGGCGCGCGTCGTCGCTTGGGGAGCCCGCTCGCCGGATTCCTCTTGCCGGGCAGCGGAGGTGCGCCGCGCCCGCTGGCTGGGCAGGTTGTGATGAAGGGCGTTGGCATAGGTGCCCGACACCGATTCGCAGGCGACCCCCTCGGGCGCCTTGCAGGCGTACTTCGAGTCGCCGCCCAGTCCCGACATGTTCATGCAGGCGCTCAGAGGGAGGAGCAGGCAGGCCGTGGCAATGCGCAGGACGAGGGCCTTCATGGCTGCCGCTCCGCAACACCGGCCTGGGCGAGTCGTGCCTCCAGTACCGCGCGCGCCACGAAGCCTTCGGTCCGCGTGCCATCCGCCCAGACCAGAGTGGGCGTGCCTTGCACTCCGAGGCGGCGGACCAACTCCAGGTTGCGGGCGATGGGGTGGTCGCAGGTGGCGCGGGTGTCGAGGAGCGTCTCGTCGCCCTGGAGCATCAGGCGCTCCCAGGCCTGCTCACGATCGGCCGCGCACCACACCGCGATCGGTTTGGTCTCGCCCTGGAAGGGCACGAGGAAGGTGTAGACGGTGACGTTGTCGAGGCTCGCGAGCTCCGGCTCCAACTGCCTGCAGTAGGGGCAGTTGGGATCGCTGAAGACGGCGAGCCGGCGCTCGCCCTTGCCGCGCACCGTCTTGATCGCATCGGTTAGCGGCAACTGGTTGAAGGCAACCGGAGGGATGGCCGCCTGCACACTGGCCGATTCTGCCGGGCCGCCGGTGCGCGTGGCCTGCGCCAGCTTCGGGCCGGTGAGGTCCCGCAGGGTCTCGGTGTCGAACAGCCGGCCGAACAGGAAATAGCGCGGGGCGCTGCCCGAGACGTAGGCGACGTTGCCGTCCATCCAGACCTCAAAAAGGCCGGCCACCGGGGAGCGCGTGACCGCGGTGAAGCGCGTGCCGGGATGGGCCTTTTGCAAGGCGGCCAGGAGGCGGGATTCGTCGGACGTCGCGGCGTGCGCCGGCGGGAATGCGCCCGCGAACGCCGTGATCAGCGCCATCGCCGCGAAGCGGCTGCGCACGGCTTCAGTAGTTGCCATCGTCGGAGGTCTCCAGGTAGCGGGTTTCGGGAGAGGCGGGGAAGCGCGCGGCCGGGGCGGTATTCGCGGCCATCGGCACGTCGATGCGCACGCCCTTGGTGATCACCACGTCGATCTCGCGGCCGGCATCGACCTCGATGACCGGGAAGGTGTTCTCGGCGAGCTTGATGTAGTACTGGGCCAGGCGATCCAGCGCCTTGCCGACTCCGCTGCCGAGGCCGGCACGGTAGGCTTCGGCGCCGGTGGCGCTGGCGACAGTGCCGAGGGCTGAGGTGCTGTATTCGGTCGACGAGGTCGCGAGGCCCTGGCCGATGCCGCTCACTACGCCGGCCAGCAGCGCATTGGCGAGCATCTGGCCCTGCTTGGTGACCAGGCGCCCGCGCATGCCGACCTTTCCGTCCTCGCCATAGACGCTGCCCTGGATCTTCACTTCGAGCGTGGCGCCGTCGGCCCGCACGCAGGACAGGTTCTCCGTGCGCAGGTAGGCGCGCTCGGAGCTGATGTCGCCGTAGCCGGCCGCGATCACGAAGCAGTCGCGGTATTCGCCGCGGAAGCGGTTCGGCAGCACGCTGTTGTCCGAGAGGCGGATCAGCACCGGGTGGGGGTTGGCCTGGGACTGGCCCCCGGTGGGTGCATCGAGACCGCCGAGCAAGGTGCCGCGCGTGAAACTCACCGGCAGAAAGGTGGAGACGGTGGGGGACGTCCGGGCATCCGAACCCGATGCCGAGGCAGTTTCCCTATTCGGTGTCCCGCTGGGGCCCGTGCCGGTCCGGGATCGATCGCCGAGGGAGATGCGGGTGATCGTGGGGATGGCCGGCGCGATCGCGGGTGGGGGCAGGTTCCCCGGGGCGCCGGGAGGCATCGCGCCCGCCGATGATGCCTTGGGCGGCGGTGGCGCCGGCGGCAGGGAGGTCGGCGGATCTGCTGGCATGGGTGCAGCGGGTGCCGGTGTGGCGGCGGCCTGTTGGGCCGAGGTGAGCCGCTGTTCCAGCTCCGCGAAGCGCTGCAGGGTCTTCGCCTCGAAGGCCTGGCGGTCCTTGTTGAGCCGCGCTTGCTCCTCGCGCTCGGCTTCGTACTGGGCGAGCTTGCGTCCGGCCGTGCCGACCCATTGGTCCACCGGATTGACTTGGCCGCCGGGTGGCATCACGCCGATGTTGGTGACGGTGCCGGGTTGCCCGGCGGCAGTGCGGGCCTCGCCGTTCCTGGCGCTGGAGCCGGTGAAGGCGAAGATCAGCCAGAGGATGCCGACGCCGCCGGCGACGATGGCCCCCAGCATCGCGTACTGACGCTGCTTGGGCGACAGGCGTTCCTGCAGGGCGCGCAGGGCGTGGGCGGGTTGGCGCGGCACGTTCATCGCCCGCCTCCGCGCCGGATTACGTAGACGCTGGTGCTCTCGCTGGGGCGCAGGTTGTGGTGCTCGATGGCGATGCCGGCGACATCAGCGCCGTCACGGTCGAACTCCTGCTCCGCCACTACCATGGGTTCGGTGCCGACGTTCTGCAGCACGAACTTCTCGCCGATGAGACCGCGCCCCTCGTACTGGCGTACCAGGGAGAAGCGCACCTCGGTCCACAGCTGGATCGTGCGGTGCGCTTCTTCCACCTGAATGTCCGCCGGCACGCGATCCGAGGCCATCGCCACCAGCAGCGCCTTCATCGCCCGGATGGGATTCGGCGATGGCCCGGCCGCCGCTTGAGCGGACCCCATCGACTTGAACGCCTTGGGCGTCTTGTCGCGGATGACGATGGTGTCGGCCGGCGTGTCGGCGCGGCGCAGCAGCAAGGTGTAGGTGGCGCCGGCCGAGGAGACGAACAGGTTGATCGGCTTGGCCGAGTCGCCCACCGGGCGGATATAGACCTCACCCTTGTCGCGGTCGCACTCCAGCACGATCTCGCCGCCCGGATTGATCACCGGCAGGCCGGCCCCGGGCGCCGTGGCGCCGGGGCTCGCGGGCAACGCCGGAGACGGGCCGCAGTTGCTCGACAGGATGTTGCCGAACACGTCGGTGATCGGCTCGTTCTCGATGCGGATGCGGGTCGGCTCCTTGATCGAGAGGATGGCTTCGACCGAGACGCCGTCGCTGGCCTCGACGAGCTGCAGGGCATGCGCGGGCGCCGCCAGGATCACCGCGGCGACCGTGGCCATCGCCGGCAATGCCTGTCCGATGCGCCCCAGCAGCAGCGGGGTTGCGATTGGATTACGTGCTGGTCTAATTGCTCGCATAGGGCACCTCCTTGAAGGCTTTCAGGTGCATGCGCGCGCCGGCATAGCTGAACTCGATCAGGTAGGCCTTGAGTTCGTTGGCCGTCTCGAAGCCATTGACCAGGGTGCGCAGGCGCCCGCGGATGACGACGCTCTGTGCCGCCTCGCTGGGGACGAGTTGCTGGGGCGCGAACACGGTGGCGGCGTTGATGCGCTTGAGGCGCTCGGCTTCCACTTCCTGCCGCGTCTTGAGCGGGCCGTACTGCTCGGGTTCGACGTAGTCCAGGAGGACGTCCTTCTTCCAGTCGATCGACGCCGGCGTCACGTCGAGGATCAGCCAGGCGATGAAACTGCCCATCTGCTCGAGATATTCGTGGCTGGCCTGATCGCGGGTGACCCAGAAGGTCTGGTTGAGGGAAGGCGGCACGACGACCGTGCGCACCGTTCCCAACAGATTGAGGATGACCACCAGGGCGAGGATCTGGCCGGCAGCCAGCACGCCGACCGCCAGGCCGAGCCCGCGATTGCGGCGCCGCATCTCCTTGATGTCGCCGTTGAGCCGTTCGAAGTCCATGGGCGTTCTCCGGGCTCAGCCGACCATGCGGCGCAGGTGCGAAGGCGGGGTGGCCCGCATCGCGGTCAACGGACTGGCGGGGAGATGCCAGTACAGCCAGTGGATGGCGTAGGCCGGGTGCTTGTCCGCCTTCAGCCGCGAGATCCAGCGCGAGAGGAAGATGCCCGTCGCCAGGCAGATGGCGAAGGACATCCTCGTGCCGGACAGGTAACCGACGAAGAACATGAGAGCGACCGGCGCCGCGACATCGACGTCCCAGAAGCCGATCTTCCACTGGTCGTCCAGACGACGGGGAATGTAGGTGTCGGTGCGCATGCCGGTCTCCCGGGGCTAGAGGCCGGCGTCAGACCACCGCGCCCATGATCGCGCCGGCGATCACCAGGCCGACGGCGGCGAAGATGGCGAGGCCGACGTAGAACAGAACGGGACCGAAGTTGCGCAGCGCGGACAGCGAAATCAGCGCGACGACGAAGCCGATGAAACCGACCAGCGCCTTGATCCCCGGCCCCAGATCGGCGAGCTGGGTCAGGGCTGAGGTGAGCGGTCCGGTGATGCCGGTGAAGGCGACCAAGTCCAGGGCGTAGCCGGGGAAGGCGGCGCCGAGGCCGAGCACGATGGACGCGAACAGCATCGCGACGGTCGCCGGCTTGCGCGAAGAAACGCGGGGAGCAATGAGCACTGCAGTGTTCATGAAAACCTCCGGGAATGGATTGAGCGTTGAACGGGGTAGGGAAGACGGGTGGGCGTGTGAGGGCGCCGGCGGGTGGGAGCGCGAGCGCTCGACGGGTGAAGGAGTTCGAGATCGGCGAACGACCGGCACGACGTCATGGCTGGTCCTCCTCGTCCATCTGGAAGACCACCTCGACCCGGCGGTTCTGGGCGCGGCCGGCAAGGGTGTCGTTCGGGGCGATGAAGCAGCACGCGCCACGGGCCTGCAGGGTCAGCGTGGCGGTCAGCGCCGGATGCGTCCTGCGAAGATGGTCGCGAACAGCGAGGGCGCGTGCCAGGGCGAGGTCCTGGTTGAACGCCAGGGGCCCCGTGCTATCGGTACGGCCGATGATCGTGATGCGGCGCGCTCGGAGCAGGTCGCCCATGTTTCCGTCCAATCGGGAGCGCGCGGCGGGGCTCAGCTTCGCGCTGCCCAAGGCGAACTGCACAGTGATCGTGCGGGGGGGCTCGGCCTGCGTCGCCGGGGATGGCGGCACCGAGGCGGGTGCAACGGGTTCGACCGGGGCGCGCAAGGCGACGGGATCGATTGGCTGCCTGGGCGCTTCGCTGGCCAGGGTCTTGGGCGTGCGCGTGGGGCAGGCCGGGGGCACGCACTGCGCGAACACAGCGTCGCGGCCGAAGTCGAGTTGGGCCAGCCGTGTGGGTGCCGTCGAATGCCGTCCGGTTGCGGAATTGGCCGGTACCGATGTGCGGAACAGGCTGCACGACGCTGCGACGGCCGTGCAGCAGCCGACAACCGCAAGCCAACCGGCGCGATGCAGAACGCGAGCCGTCATGGCGAAACCCGCACCGACATCAGGGCGGGGGGCGCCGCCGTCGATACCGTCTGCGAACCCGAGCGTGCGCCGCGTTGCCGAGGCAACTGGCGGTACACCCGCCAGGCGTATTTGGCACGGGCCTCGATGCAGTCCTTGCCCTTGAGTTGCGAGCAGGCCGCGTTGTAGGCGCCGACGGCATCCCACGTCGCGCCTCGCCGCGAAAAACTGTCCGCGAGTAGCCAGGCGCCGACATGGATGTTGGTGCAGGGTTCGTACAGGTCGGATTCGCGGATGCCGTGGCGCGACAGGGTCCGCAGGTGGCCGCTGTTGATCTGCATGAGTCCGATGTCGTAGGACCCGGTGCGTCGGAGGTGCGAGCGGTTGACCGCCCTGGGGTTAAGGTTCGATTCGACCCGGGCAATGGTGTAAAGCAGGTCGGCCGAGATGCCATAGCGCTGGCCAGCCTCCTCCCAGCAGGCCTGCGCCACAGTGGGCGCGATCGCCAAGACGACAGAGGCAGCCAGGGCAGCAAGATGCGGTAGAAGACGCATGGATCACCTCTCCAAACGAAACCGGAACGGCCCGCAGGGAAGCGGGCAGCGAGGTCTGGGCCGTCGGCGATGCCTGGACGGTCAGGGTCGGGTTCGGGTTGGTCCGGCGTCTGGCCGGGCGAGGTGAGCGAGCGAGTCAGGAACGGCCAGGTATGCCGATCAGGGACAACCGTTGAGGCGACGACGGTTTCAGCAGGGCGGCGTGTCCCGCCCGCGATGGGAGCGTTCGGCCACGTTGCGACGTGCCTGTAGCAAGACGGCGGCACCTGACGCGTTCGCCACCCGGGATAGGGCAACGCAAGCCGTTGTCAGCTGGTCGAGTTGAAACTTGGGATGGGGGTGCCGGTTGGCGGGCGAACGTTGCAGGTCCAGCAGCAATTGGTACTGCGGTCGCCACATCGCTTCGCGGCGGCGCGGCGTCTGCGGCGAGCGAAGAACCAACTCGGTGCCGAGAAACTGAAAGATGCGCGCAGGGCCATCGTGATGCTCGAAGACCAACGAGACGCAGGCGCTGATCAGATCGGGGAAGCGGAAGGTCGGCGACACATTGTCTTCGCTGCGCAGGAGGCGGTAGAGCCAGTCGTGCTCCTCAAGCCAGAGGCGCGTCTCGATGACATCGTGAGCTTCGCTCGCCTCTGAGGACAATGTGAGATTGTGCTGGCGAGTCGTTGGTGTGACGATGAACATGGCGCTGACCTCGATTCAGTGCGGGCGTATCGCTCAAACGAGCGCATGACTGAAGGGTAGGCAGTCGGGGCTTTGGCGTCTCTTGGGAAAGGAGATATTTTGGGGTGGATTTCGCTACCAGCGACGAAATCCGATGGCCGCGGCGGTCCACAAGGATGTCTTTCGTCCCGGCTGTCGATCGATTCCCATTGTCGAGGAGACTGTCGGGGAGTGGCGTCGCGGGCAGCGGTAACA
This sequence comes from Aromatoleum evansii, assembly GCF_045689615.1. NCBI lineage: Bacteria > Pseudomonadati > Pseudomonadota > Betaproteobacteria > Rhodocyclales > Rhodocyclaceae > Aromatoleum > Aromatoleum evansii. The sequence goes on along the minus strand of NZ_CP141259.1, from coordinate 2,868,723 downwards.
ACTCGACAGTCGACTTGAGCTTGGTCCGAGACATTCGCGCGGTAATGTCAAGTCGTGCGGAGCACGATCACCTGACCGCGGCGTCGTCGCGACGCCCGTCCACTGGACGATAATGCTGCGCATCACGGGATGCCGATCGGGGGAGGGCGATTCATGCAGGTCATCAGGTTTGTCGGCGCCACGGCCAGGCTCGAGACGTCGGCCGGAGCCGTGCCGATGTGGGTGATCACGCGCGACGGGTCCAATGCGACGGACCGTCGGCCGATCCCGCCGGGTTGGCGCGACGTGCGTGATCGGGCGCGGGAATTGGAGGCCGATCCGAAACGGAGGCAAGGCTTGATCGACGCCCGCAAGCGCTTGGCCCCCGTGCTGTCGGTGCCGGGGACGCTCACCTTCCTGCGGCTCGAGCGCGGGCTGTCGAGGCGCAACCTGGCCACCTTGAGCGCGATCCCCGAAGCGGTCCTGGCGCGCCTCGAGGCCGGGACCGAGGATCCGCGGCTGTCGGTGTGCCGCAGGCTCGCGCAGGCCCTGGATCGTTCGCTCGCGGAGATCGTGGCGGTGATTGCGGCCGGTGGACCATGGGAGCGCGAGCCGGATCGGCCGATTGACAATGAGCCCGCGGCGGCGAGCCGCGCGGACGCCGCGGGCGCCGGCGTGCCACCCGGGAAAAGGCCATGAGCGCCGCGCCGAACGTTTCAGACCTGCCCGTGGAGACGATCATTCGGCTGGCCCGCGCAACGACGCAACGGGCCGCGGGCGACGCGGTCGCCGCAGCGCGCGTGGTCGCCGGCTGGAGGGACGGCCACGTCGAAGACTTCGGTCCGGGAGCGCGGCCGCTCGCGTCCGAGGCCCCCGTTCCGGGGCCGCGCCCGGAGCGCTAACGGCGCCCTGTGCGGCTATGGTGTGGTTCGTTGTGCCGGTCGCGCGGCCGACGCCGGCCGCGACTGCCGGGGTTTCCGCCACGACGGGGTCGTAATGCCTTGTTTATGCGCCATTTGTCCACGACCTACGGCGGGTCTTTTCGCGTACGAGGCGAGCCATCCCCCGACCCGGATCAGCCGCTTGGCACAACGAACCACACAATGCGCGGGATCGCGATGCACACGGGGCACCGGACTCTGGGGGGGAGGACAACGGCGCGTTCGTCATCATCGTGGGCGACCTACGCGTAGGCACCGGATCGCATTTGCGAGAGCAGTCGGTCGAGCACCCGATACCCCTCGAGCGTGTCGGTCAGGGCGGCGGGGCGTTGCCCGCCCAGCGCCGGGCAGGGCGTGGTGAGCCAGTCGCCAAGCCAACGGGCCGCGTCGAAGGTCCGATCGTCGCCGCCGTTCGTCACCATCTCCTCGATCCGCTCGATCAGTCGCAGGAAGGCAAGCACGCGTTCGCTCTGCTCGGTCGTCAGCCGGGCGCCCTTCCGGAACGTGGTGCCCGGCGAGGGATGCATGAGTTGCAATAGGTCGATCAATTCGGGGGGCGAGCGACCGGTCGCGTGAGCGATTGCCACGAGCACGACCGACTCGATGCCGGCACGCAAGACTTGGATCCTGTCCATCGGATCGAGACGCAACAGCGCTCCCGGTTCGAAGGAAGCCGGCGAGCGACGGCGATTCGTGTGTGGCTCAGGGATGACGGACATCGGAGGCAATACAAGGCGGGCCTGCGTTCCAGCCTACATGAACGTTCCCAGCATCGGTGTGGTGCGACAGATTCCGGTGCGCGTCCGCGTCTGCGATGTGGGGCTATTGTGTGGTTGCGTGTGCTGATGGGGCGATCCTTGTGCAGGCAGCGGGGGTGTCGCTGCCTGGCCGCGAGTCGAGACGTTCCGAGATCAAGAATATAAGTTATTGTTTATGTGAAGACATTTGCAATGGTTCGCGCTCTTCCGATGGCCGCTGTCGAGATAAGACACCCGTAACTCGTAGTCTTGCGGGTTCCGCTCGGCTCGCCTTGGCACATACAACCACACAATAGCCGTAGCCAAAGTTCCAGCGGTACAAACATTTCTCCGCGCACCCCCCTGGATCGACGACGCGAAGACGCAAGGTCGCTCGCGCCAAGGGGGGCGCCTGGGGCGAGTCTGCGAGACGATCTCAGGGGATCGTGTCCTGCGACGTGGTGTAAGAAGGGTTCGGCCGGTCATCGGCTCCAGTTTGGCACGAGCGCGTGTCGGGCTGCCACGGCGGACAGACTACGCTGGGATTGTCGCCGACCTCGGCCAGGATTTCCCCCGCCATGGATCGACGTTGCAGCGCCCATTCGTCGTTCTGCTCGAGCAACAAGGCGCCGACCAGCCCGCAGATTGCCGCCTCGGTGGGGAAGATACCCACGACGTCGGTGCAGCGCTTGATTTCGCCGTGCAGGCGCTCGAACGGCTGGGCGGAGTGAATCTTGGTGCGATGCTATTCGGAATGTCGCCGACCGCAAGGAAAACACCCGCTTCCGTGACAATGTAGTACCACAAACAGCGGCAACTGCGGCTATGGTACCGGACCATATCGACCGACCAGAACCGCGTCCGCCTGTTTCCGGATGAGCGCCATGCCCCTCGGCAGCGTGATGCGGCTGCAGCGAGTACGCCCGGGTACCGGCCGTCCGTGCATCAGCCGCTGGGTGCCCACGGCGACAGTGGAGGGGGGCAGAGGAGAGAGTAATGTCGCGCATACTGGCTTTCACGTCGGGACCGCAAGACTGGCAGGCGCTGCTCGCCGATCCCGTGAAGCACTGGCGGTCCGGCTACTCCGCACTCACCCTTGCGCATTGTTGGGAGGCGTCGGACGGCTTCCCGGCTGAGGTTGGCGCGCCGTTTGCCCAATCTGCCGAGCCGTTGCTGGCTGACCTCACTCCGCTCCTTGCCATCCCCGAGTTCAAGGTGCCGCTGCCCGGCGGCCAGCGCGCCTCGCAGAACGACCTCTTCGTCGTGGCGCGTTCGGTGGCCGGGCCGGTGACGATCATGGTGGAGGGCAAGGTGAGCGAGTCGTTCGGCCCCACGCTCGAGGAGTGGCGCCGCGAAGCCTCCGTCGGCAAAGAGGAACGGCTCCGTTTTCTGCTGCGATCGCTCGGCCTTGGCATCGCCCCCGCAGACACGGTCCGCTATCAGCTCTTGCATCGTGCGGCATCGGCCATCATCACAGGCGAACAGTACCGCGCGGCCGCCGTGGTGCTTCTGGTTCATTCGTTCAGCGAAGCGCGCGCCGGCTGGCCGGACTATCAAGCGTTCACCCGTCTGTTCGGGGTCGATGCGGCGGTCGGCACCATCCAGCGTCTCGGCGTGGCTTCGAGCATTCCGCTCTTTGGCGTGTGGGTCGTCGGCAATCCTTCATTCTTGAACAGCTAGCGCATCTTGCCCATGCGACGCGCCTAAGCGGGTCGCTTCGCGCATCGTGCCGAAATCGGAGGAGCACATGAGCGAGTTCAGAACCATCAAAGAACTGGTCATTGCGTGCTGCCAGTCGGAAGGCGGTTTCCCCTCGTACGAAACCCTCACGTCCCTCGTCCGCCGGCACTTTCCATCGAGCAAGTGGCAGAAGACCCATTACGCCTGGTACAAGTCCAAGATCAAGGGCGGTGGAATCGAAGTGCCGGGCCTGACGCTTGATCCGGCGTACGTCGAGGAGAACGAGGATGCGGATACCGAAGCCGAGGAAGTGGTCGAGGCGAGCATCTCGCTCGAGCGGGATCTCCATGGGTACCTGGCGTGCCGACTGCATGAGGTCGAGCACAGACTCGAACTCGTCGCGGGCGGTATCGAGTACCAGACGCCCGCGGGACGGATCGACCTTCTTGCCCGGGACACCGCCGGCGTGCTGGTGGTCATCGAGCTAAAGCCGGGAAGGCGAAAGACGCCGCGCTCGGGCAACTCTTGGGGTACATGGGCGCTTTGTGCGATAGGGAACCGAACGTCCGCGGCATCCTCGTGGCGTCCGACTTCGATCAACGGGTGGTGCTCGCCGCGAAGGGGCTCCCGAACGTCAAACTCGTCAAGTACCAGCTCTTGTTCGCGTTCCGGGACATCGACGCGAGCGGGCGCGGCGCATCGGGGGATCCCGCCTTCGAACTCCCTCAGGAGCAGGTTCGTGCGAAAGAGGGTGCGACGAATGCGTGATCCCCTCGTTGGCTTCGCCTGGGACACGCTGCATGAGCGATACGACACCATGTGTTCGCGCTTCCAGCCGCACTCGCCGCACCTCGAAGGCCTCGGCGCACAGGTCCGTTCGGATCGCGCCCTCTACCATCTCCTCTGTTCCCGCTTCCGGTCAAGCGAACGCCTTGCGGGGATCGAACACTACGAGGCGATGCTGTACTGGAAGCTGTACGCGTTTCCTCAGGCGCTCGGAAACCTGCGCGTGTTTCTCCGCGCAAACCAGGAGCAGCGGACGCAGGCCGCGGGTCGCTTCGCTGCACTCGTTGCCGCAATGCCGTCCGCGATCGAACGAGACGTCGACGAGATCGTCCGGCCGATTGAGTACATCGGCTCCTTTGACCTTCTCGGAATGAAATCGCCGACGGCGCTTCCCATGCGTACGACATTCCTGCATTTCTGTTACCCGACGGTGGTGCCCATCCTCGACAGGATGGTGCTGCAGGCCGTCGGGGGGTGCGAAGACGACGCTAACCACGACATCCGAGTGCTTCGGGAGTACATGCCGTTCGCCTGGGACCTTGCGGAACGCCATATATCCGCACTAAACGGATTTACCGAGAGCCGCGTCCGGCTCATCGACATGGCACTTTGGATCGTCAGAGGCCAGGAGCGTCATCGAACAACGGGCTGCGCGGCATAACGGGGGATGGATGGGGACGGGTAGAAGGAGATGCCGCGATCGAAGTTGAAGGCATGAGGCGATTCCGTTCCCGGAAGATGGATTGCCGTCCTCATCAATCTCGCCGCCTCGTACCGCTGAAGAAAAGCGCCGCGCTATGCTCCCAGCTTGCGGAGGTACGGCAACACGTGCGCTCCGAGGGACTTCGTGAGCGACCACCCCCCTTCGCCGAACGTCTTGAGCTTTTCCAGGTTATCGCAAACCACGGCAGTCTTCTGCATGACGTCGCTGGCTTTGGCGAGTACGCTCTGCGCAGCCTCGGACTTCATCGCCGCGCTTGAAGCGCAGTGCAGGTTGTTCCCGCGGTTTCGCCGCGGGGGCGTTCGTGGTCACACGCTTGCGTCTGGTTGAGCGGAGAGGGCGTCGGGAGCGTACTCGACGGGATTCGGCGCATCGGTCCGCGGGCCCGGTGCCGGCACCGCCTCGCTTGCCGTCGGACGGCTTTCGGCGGGGGCTTTGAGCTTGGCTTGCCGCTTGTCGAATTTCTGCGCGGCGGTGGCGAGCGCGTCCATCGCGCCGCCGTTCGCGAGCCACGCCTCGACCCACTGCGGCCTGCGGCCGCGCCCGGACCAAGCGAGTTCCTTGTTCGAGGGATGCCGATATTTTGCCGGCAAGGGCACTCGTGCGGCAGGAATGGCCTTCGCAGGCGCTTTCGCCGGTTGGGTCTGCGTTGCGCCGGACGTCCCTACGAGCTCGTCGAGCGACAAGCCGTGCTCACGTGCCATCTTCTGTAATTTCTTGAGCATCGACGCCTTCCCTGCCGACTCCTGCTTGGCGATTTCCTTCGCGATGCGGGCGCTGAGTTGCTTGAGCTGCGGGAGGGTGTAGCGGCTGAGATTCTGCGTCATAGTCGTCCGAGATGCTCCGGCTGGTGGGGGTCATGGGAATCCAAATAATGCCACGGGTACGGGAACGGCGGCGCAGCACTTGCAGACAGCGGTCATGTCCGTCACATGGCCGATTTCCGCAGCATGGCGATCGCAGAACGCATATCAATGCGCCGGCGTGGTTCTTCACACGCCAGTCGAGTTTTTTGCGCTGCAACAGGCGCTTGACTTGATCGACGGCGGTCCTATACTGCAGCGCAGTATGACGAACGCACCCGGATTTCCGATGCGGGTGCCATTGACGACTCGACCGCTCTCACCAAGGAAATTGACGATGAACGCCTTTGCCGCCCGCGAGCAGTTCGCCTCCGCCAACCAAGCCGGCGTCGAAATCCTGACGACGCTTGCCAACAAGGCGTTCACCCGGGTCGAGCGCCTGACCGAGCTGAACCTGAACACGGCCCGCTCGGTGCTGGACGACAGCGTTGCCGCCACGAAGACCGTGCTCGCGGTCAAGACCCCGCAGGATCTGCTTGCCTTGCAAGGCACGTTGGCTCAGCCGATGCTGGATAAGGCGGTCGTCTACGGTCGCGGCGTGTATGAAATCGCGACCGAGGGCCAGCAGGAAATCGCGAAGCTTTTCGAAGCGCGAGTGGCTGAGCTGAACAAGACCTTCACCGACGCGCTGGACAAGGCCGCCAAGTCCGCTCCAACGGGTTCCGAGGCCCTGTTCGCTGCCTTCAAGTCGGCCGTCGACGCCGCCAACAACGTGTTCGACGGCGTCAGCAAGGCGACCAAGCAAGCGACCGAGATCGCCGAAGCGACCGTGACGGCAGCGAGCGCTGCGGTCAAGGGGGCGTCGCCCAGGGCGGCGGCGTCCAAGAAGTCTGCCTGATCGCAGACGGCATGGGGTGAGCTGAACAGGCTCGCTCACGCGATACTGCCGCCCTGGCCAACCGGGCGGCATTTTTTTGTCCGCGCATGCGTGCGTGCATTCCCGAGGCTCAACGCGATGGAGGGATGCCAAGCGCGCGTAAGGCAAATCCGTTCCGAGTTTGCCGAAAGGCGGACATGAGGCACTAGGAGGGCTCGAATTTGGCCGCGAAACGGTCAAAATCGACCCCGCCGGCGCCGAGAACTGCCATGCGCTTCGAAAAGCGCGCGCGGACGCCGCTTGCAACGTGCGTCTTTCAACGGCCTGCCAGGTGTCGTGTGCCGGCGGTCTGCACAACGTCTGTCAAAGAGACCTCATCTTCGGCATCACGGCACGGGCGTGCCGCAGCGACTCACACGAACTCCTCGATGTCGTCCTGGGCACTGTGCGTCGCACGATGCGTAGCCGCCGCCGTGCCGGTTCCGGCTGACGGTCGCTTGCCGGTGCCAGCCGCACCTTTGAGCTTGATGCTGGGGCGAAACACCACGACGCGACGCGCGCGGACCACGGCCGTCTCCCCCGTCTTCGGGTTACGCCCCGGGCGCGCGTCTTTTTGGCGCAACTGGAAGCTGCCAAAGCCAGACAGCTTGACCTCCTCTCCGCCCGCGAGCACGGTGGCAATCTCCTCGAAAAAGGCTTCGACCATTTCGGTTGCTTCGCGCTTGTTGAATCCGATGGCGTCGGCGATGCGTTGGGTGAGATCGGCCTTGGTCAGGGTCATGGTGGGGCGGTTCGTGCGGTTTGGAAAGACGGCGAGTGCGCATCAGAGTCGATGCCTGGTCATGGCCGAGTTTACTCCGCGTTGTCGTCGTGGACGCAGCCGCTTTGGGGACGGCATGCGGCCAGCACGAGCGCAGAAGTGTGCACTTCTCGCAAACGATGGTCTGCGAGAAGCCATGCTGAGAAGTCCAACCTGGCGCCGACGTGGCAGGAGTATTCTCGAAAACCGTTCTCGCTGGGCGAAGCGCAGAACGGCGAGTTTCGAGAAAGTCAGGCGGTTCTGACCTCGTTGAGCAGGTCGGGGTGACGATCCAGCACCTTGAGCAGTTTCACCAGGGCCAGCGGCGGCTTGGTCTTGCCGTTTTCGTAGCGCGAGAAGGCATTGATACCGCCGCCGAAGATTTCGGCGGCTTCGCGCTGGTCGAGCGCGAGCTTCTTGCGCACGTTGGCGATGAAGCTAGGATCGACAATGGCCGCATTCACCTGCTTCGAGAAGGCGCGCATTTCGCGCATGACGCGATCCGATTCCGCCACATCCAAAACTGACTCGGCGCAGGCCGGGCAGAAGTCGCCCGTCACCGCCGCAATGGTGGTGGTTTCGCCCTTGTAGGTGTAGGGCAGGTCGCGGGTGTCGTGGATCAGTTCCGCCGCGCCGCACACAGGACATTTCATGTTCATAGCTCCTTGAAGGACACGATCAGCACGTCATCAATGACTGTCAGCTTCAGGTACACGTCGCCCGCCTGCGTGCTTGGGCGGTACACGTCCTGCCAGATCGTATGATCGGCGTGGGTGGTCATGCTCTTGTAGAAGTCCGCTGGCGTGAGTGCCATCACCACGGCCAGCATGTCGGAAAACTCAAGCCCCAACTCGTTTGCGCCAGTTCGCGCCGCGTGGGTCGTGCGCACCATACCCGCCTCGACCAAGGCTTTGACCACTGACAGCTTGCAGTGCGGGGTTCGTTTCTCCATAGGCAAATACTAACCTAGTTGGTTAGCTTTGGCAAGTTGGTTAGCAACGGGAGTTTCGGCGGTTCCCGTCAAGCGTACGATGTTCTCCGTCTTCTGTGACGACCCCAAGAAGCGCGCCGACAAGGGGCTCGGTTTCGGCATCCTCAAGTCGCGCGAGCCGAAGGTCCTGGAACTCGGCTTCCGCAGCCCCTACGGCTACGTCATCGCCGAGCTGATCGTGGAGTTCGACTACTACGTCCGGGTGGTCAAGACGCTCGGCCGCAAGGCCTTGTTCTCCGACAAGGAGGCGCATGACGCCATCCGGCAGTTCACTCGGCCGATGCGTGCCGCATTCGAGGAGTTCATCCGGTTCGAGACCTGGCTCACGAAGCCGGACCTGTTGGCGCTCAGTCGCGCCGACTTCCTGCCCGGCGCCGATGCCAACGCACAGAAGCGTGTCGCAGCCGTCACCGGGATCTTCGGTGCTGTGCCAGCCGGCATCTATGCAGGTCATGCGATCTCGCGCCACTCCCAGCGTCGCATCGCGATTTCGGAGACCGAGAAGGCCATGCTCGAGCGCGTGGCCGCCGACATCGCGGCCATCGATTCGGAGCGTGGCGCAGCAGGCGATGAGGCAACCGATGATGGGCTGGTCGACTGAGGCGCGGGTGAGCGACCTGGCGCAACCCGATCCGCCGGGTGCTGCCGACCCCATCGACCGGCGCTGCGGCAGTCCACCTTGTCAACAGGATGCTGACACAAAGGCCTTTACGGGTAGGGGAGGGGCTCCGGCCGAGGTGCGGCAGGCGCAGACCCGCGTTGACAGGATTCACCGCCAACAGGAGGAGTTGTCGCGGCTCACACGTCGGGTGCGGGGGCGGACCTTCAATCTTGCGGTGCATCGGCGCAAGGACACAGGGCAGGTCCATCTGCGCTGGCGGGCGGCAGGATCCGGGGCACGCGCGGGTCACATCGCGTGGGGCGTGATCCATGCGCATTTTGCCCAGCTCCCCGGGGTGCTGCGTGAGTGGTACGAGCGGATCCACCGGCGCGCGAACGAGCTTAACCGGCGCGAGATCGAGGCGCGGCTCGCGCAGCGGCACGCCTGCGAGCGCAATCCATAGAGTTTCACGCGGTCGCGGCACCGGCGTCGGCCGCCGCCGTGTTCTTACCCGACGCCATGGAGAACATCATGCCGAACGTATTTCGCGGGAAAGGCAATCTCGGCGATACACCGATCCTCAAGCACGTGCCCGTCAATGGCGCGGACGAGGTGGTTGCCGAGATGCGCGTGTTTTTCGACGACTACGCCTACGACCAGGCCAATGACGAGTACCAGCAGGTCGGCGGATTCTGGATGAGCGTGTCGCTGTGGGGCCAGCGCGGGGAAGACGCCGCGCGCGTGTTGCGACGAGGCGCGCGGGTCCAGGTCGAAGGCGTCCTCAAGCAGTTCATGTACTCGCTTGAGGGTGCCGCCGACAAGGTGCCTGGCTTCCAGGTGACCGCCGACGAGGTCACGCTGTGCCTGGGCCGGGTTGCGGGCGTCGAGTACAAGCCCAAGCGGGAGCTGGCGGGATCATCCAGCGAGGCGGCGGCTGCCGCGACCTAGCCATTCCTGCCGTTTCACCCCGTCCGTTCGCGCTGAGGTCGGCCAGTTACAACCGCCGTCGTGCTCAATTTCGTCGTCACAATGGTGTGAGTTCGGTACGCACCTCTCGCGCGGTCAGGAAGCGCCATGGATGCTCGTTCCCTTAACCTGTCCACAAGAGACTTCCCGTCAGCCTCTTCCTTGCGGGCCGGCCGCAGGTCGAACCGACCGTTGATCATGTCCGTCGGTTGGCTACCCCCCAATTACCCGGCGCCAACCGTGTTCGAAGAGATGCTGCTCACGCAGCGAACTGGCGCTTCGGGGAAGATAGCCTTCCGATCCTTCATTACTCCATTCGCCCTCGCGGGTGCTACTACGAAAGTAGGAGTGACCAGAGAAAATTTCTAGTTCCGTCTCATTGATGCGGGTAATTGCTTCATGAAAACATTCAATCCCACACCGGATAAATACCTAATCAAACTCGAGGAGGAAATAGCATGTGGAGAGTCGGAGTAGACGTTGGTGGCACATTTACCGATTTGTTCGCCTGGGAAGAAAGTACGGGCAGGCAAGTGACGTCAAAGGTTCTCACCACCAAACAGGATCGCTCAATTGCGGTTCTGGAAGCCATTCAGAAGGCCGGCATCGATATTGCCGATATCTCGTACCTCATGCACGGAACGACGACTGCGACCAATGCGCTGATCGAGCGAAGCTATCCGGACGCAGCCTTCATCACGACCGAAGGTTTTCGCGACACGCTCGAAATTGGCCGGCAGCACCGCGAGCATCTGTACGACCCTTACCAGAGCAAACCCAAACCCATCATCAAGCGTCGTTATCGTTACACCGTTCCGGAGCGTACCAACGTCCGGGGCGAGACCGAGCGGCCACTGGACATTGCAGCGGCGCACGATGTTGCGCGGAAGATCAAGGCGGCGAGAATCAAGTCCGTGGGCATCGGGTTCATCAATTCCTACGTCTGCGGTGAGCATGAAAAGCAGATGCGCGACATTCTCCTCGAGCATTGCCCCGACGTTCATGTTGTGCTGTCCGCCGAAACCCGCCCGGTGTTTCGTGAGCACGGGCGCTTCATGACCACGGCTGTGCGCGCAGCCTGCATGCCTGTGATGGTCAAATACATGGATGATCTGGAGGCGCGGCTCCGTCAGCACAAATTCGTCGGGAAACTGCTCATCCTGAAGAGCAGCGGCGGTGTGATGTCGGCCGACGTGGCCCGACTCCACCCGGAAGACATGCTGGAGTCCGGGCCGGCGGGTGGCGTCGCCTACGCCGGCTACCTGACCGAGCAGAGCGGTTTCGAACGAATTCTCCACACCGACGTGGGCGGGACGAGTTTCGACGTATCCATCGTCGAGAATGGCAAGGGCCTGATCACCCGTGACCACGAACTCGAATGGGAAGTGCCCATCGTCGTTCCCATGCTCGACATCCACAGCGTGGGCGCCGGCGGCGGCTCGATAGGCTGGGTTGATTCGGGCGGTTCGCTGCGCGTCGGCCCCCAAAGCGCCGGCTCCGAGCCGGGGCCTGTCTGCTACGGTAGGGGCGGCACGCAGCCGACCATCACCGATGCAAATCTCCTGCTGGGACGTCTGGATCCGACGCTCAGCGGGAAGATGGTGCTCGATTTCGCTGCCGCCGAAAAGGCGATGTCGAATCTTGCGAAACAGATCGGGCTCTCCACCCTGGCAACCGCCGAAGGCATGATCCGCATCGGATGCGAATACATGGCGCAGGCCGTCAAGAAGATCCTGGTCTCCCGTGGGCGGGATCCGCGAGATTTCGTGTTCGCCAGCTTCGGCGGTGCGGGTGCGCTGCACGCCTGCTTCGTCGCCAAGTCGATGAACATCCCGAAAGTGATCGTTCCGCCCCACGCCGGTGTGGCATCGGCATTCGGCGCGACGGTGATGGATCTGCGCCAGGACCTGGAGCACTTCTACTACACCCCCGTTCAGGACGCCGACCTGCGCAAGATCAACGGCATCCTCGCGGAGCTGGAGGCAAAGGCCAAGAAGGCACTGAAGGAGCAGGGCTTCGAAAATGAGCATGATATCGAACTGGTTCGTACGGCTCAGATGCGCTATGTGGGGCAATCCTATGAAGTGGAAACCCCCATCCCCAATGGAGTGCTCACGCAGGAATGCATGCCACGCATCGAACAGCAGTTTCATGCCTGCCATTTGAAGGAGTTCGGTGTCAGTTCCGAGGACTTTGCTCCCGCCTTCGTTTCCTTCGGTGTCGCTGCAATCGGCCGTATGGAGGATCCGCCGCCCGTCGAAATTTCTCATATGGCGGGTGGCGACATCATCAAGGGTATGCGTGATGTGTATTTCGAAGGCAAATGGACGTCGTGCCAGGTCTATAAGGGCGAGGCTCTGGGGACCCAGCACAGAATCGAAGGTCCGGCCATCGTTGAATACGAACACGCTTGCACCGTCCTGCCGCCCAACACCCACGCACACGTGAATGCCATGGGTGCGCTCGTGATCGATATCGAAAAGTAAGGAAGGAGACGACAATGAACGATCAAAAGATCATCCATGATGCGGCGGACGAGATCGATCCTATTACCTTCGAGGTGATGCGCAGCATCTTCGAATTTGCCAGCGACCGTATGGCAACGGTGCTGCAGCGTTCGTCCTTCTCGCCGATTCTGGCGGACATGCTGGACTTCTCTAATGCCATTTACGATGCAGACCTGCAACTCCTGAGTCAGGCGGCGAACTGCCCGATACATCTGGCGGCGATGAAGTTCAGTGCCGAGGAAGCTGTCAAGTGCATCGGCAAGGACAACGTGTACGAAGGTGACGTGCTCGTTGTCAATGATCCGTACCGCGGAGGCACGCACATCAATGACATCTCCTTCATCAAGCCATATTTCTATAAAGGTCAGCTGATTGGCTATGGCGTCAGTCGCGGGCACTGGATGGACCTCGGCGGTGGCGGTGCCGGCGGACAAGCCTTCAGTACGCATATTGCCGCAGAAGGCCTGCGCCTGCCTCCGCTGAAGATTTTCTCGGAAGGCAAGATCAATCAAGATCTGCTAGCCATCATCATGAACAACTCCAGGACGCCCCATTTCATCAAGGGCGACCTGCAGGCACACCTCGGCGCACTTCGCGGGGCAGAGCAGGAGTTGCAGCGCGCGTGCGACCGTTACGGAATCGATACGGTCAGCAAGGCCATGAAGAAGATTCAGGCCTATACGGAAAAGATGATCCGCGAGAGCATCAGCAAGATTCCCAACGGCGTGTATGAGGCCGAAGACTATGCCGATACGGACGGGATCAGCAACGAGCGTGTCAAGCTGAAGGTCAGGCTGGAGATCAAGGACACATCAATCAAGGTCGATTTCACCGGAACCGACCCGATCTGCAAGGGGGCGATTAACTCCCCCCGGGCCAACACGATTTCTGCGGCGCTCTACTCGCTTCAGTTCTTCCTCGCGCCGGATGCGCCGCAGAACCAAGGCATGTTCAATCCCATCGAGGTCGTCCTTCCGGAGGACTGCTGGCTCAATGCGAAATGGCCTGCTCCCACGATCGGTTGCACAACGCTCACTTCCTCGAAGATCACCAGTGCCATTTGGCAGGCGCTTGCGAAAGCGATTCCGGAGAAGATCACGGGATCGACATGCTCGGAGTGCAACTGGTTCGTTGCGAGCTGCACGTCGCTGGACGGCAAGACAGATGTCTTTTCCGATCTGCCGGCCGGGGGCTGGGGCGGGACTCCGTACGCGGACGGCATGAGCGTCACGATGGATCCGCTCGGCAACTGCATGAACATGCCTGCCGAAACTGCAGAACTGTTCTTCCCGATCGCCTACGAGGCCTTCGAGCTAAGGAAGGACTCTGCCGGGGCCGGGCAGCACCGCGGCGGTCTCGGTGCGATCTTCAAAGTGCGCTTCCTGGGCGGCGGCGAGTTGGGTATGGAAACTTCGCGCACAATCGAAGGCAGTCCCGGCGCTGCCGGCGGTCTTCCCAGTGCGGTACAGCGTGCGAGCCACATCCATGCCGACGGCACGACGGAGGTGATCGGCGGTGTGGATTCTCGCGGCGCCTGGAGAAACCCGCTGCTGTCGTCGCATAAGTTCGCAAGCGGAGACGTATTCATGTTCGAAAGCACGGGCGGTGGTGGCTGGGGCAAGCCGACCAATCGCTCCGTCAATGACGTGCTCGAGGACGTGCTGGACGAGTACATCTCGATTGAAGCCGCACGCGAGCAATATCGTGTCGTTATCGATCCGGTGACCCTGACTGTGAACGAGGCCGAAACAACGCGTCTTCGCGGCCAGGCGAAGTAAAGCTCATTTTTACGCGGCCCTCAGCCTGCCGCACTTAGCCCGATATCCCTAGGGCGGCTCGATGCCGCCCGGGGATGGCATTTCCTGGCCCCTCAGGAAGCAATATCTCTCCGAACCAACCAACTCCAACCAACGCCGGCGGATGCCCCATTGGGCGAACGGTGTTGCTGCGGAATCACGAAAGAGGTGACAGACCTTCAAACTCCAGATTCTCGAGCAAATAAAACAAATTTGCCGGCGTTCAATATAAAACTCAGCGCATGGCGGTGGATTAAAGGAGACAAATGTGGCGAACAAGATCGAAACGAGCGGGGATGAGGACTTCCTTTCGGTGCCCGTTCCTGAAAACGAAAGGATGGGGCGCTTCGGGCTGACGATGGCTTGGTGGGCATTATGCAGCGCGATGTTCTGGCTGATGGTGCCGGCCACACTGGCCCTCACCCTGGGGGCCAAGAACGTGCTGATCGGACTGGTGCTATCGACGGTAGTCTATGCAATTATCAACGGCGCGATCACCCGTTTCTCGATCAAGACCGGACTGTCCGTCGAACAGTTTTCGGAGTTGCTGTTCGGTAAGGTCGGAGCGCAACTTGCAACACTCATCTTCTGTGCAACGGCAATCTATTACGCAGTCTTCGAGGGCTCGGTCATCGCTGTCGCGATTAATGCATATTTCCCGTCCATAGACCTGAAGTACGCATTTCTCATCGTAATCTGTTACAGCGTTCCGCTCGTTTTTGGTAGCGTCCAGCATTGGCTCGACAAATTCAATGGAGTGCTGCTCCCCTTTTACCTCATCGGTCTTGTCGCGGCAGTCGCAATGACGGTATCCGAGTATGGCTATAGCGACGCATGGTTGCAGCTCGGGCCCGGCAGTGATGTCCCCGAAGACGGCTGGTGGCAGTGTTTCACGTATTTCATGGGTGTCTGGATCATGATGATGTACACGTGGGATTACGCGCGTCTGGGGAGGAAAGAGGATGCCGACTACCACGCACGGTACAACTTCGGCTGGCTCTTCTATGTATTTACCTTCCTGGTCAACGCGATGGTGGGCATCTTCATCGCAGGCACCATTCCGCTGGAGGGTGGGATCAGCGAGGTGTCGGCTGTCCTAGGTCTCCTGAAGCTGATGGGATTGTTCGGTCTTGCCTTCGTCTGGGTGAGTCAGACGCGGATCAACACCGCGAACTTCTATCTTTCGGCGATCAACATGCAGGCCTTCCTGAAGTCCGCGTTCAATGTGCATCTTCCCAAAGTGCTGTGCGTGATTGCGGTCGGATTCATCGTGTATAACCTGATGCTGCAGAACGTCTTCTCTTTCATTCTGAAGGCGCTCGCCTATCAGGGCACCCTCGTGGTGGCGTGGGTCTCGATCGCGTTGGTCTTCATCTACCTGAAGCGGACCGCAGACATGTCTCCGGCCACCTTGGGTGCCCAGCTCAGCCGAACGCCCACCGTTAGATGGGGCGCGCTCAGCGCGTGGATTCTTTCGTCGGTGTTGGGTGCGCTGCTGCTGCAAGCTCCCCAGGGAATCGCCGGCTGGTCCGCCCCGGTCACGGCATTGACTGCCGCGGGGATCTATTTCGTCGTCAAATCCCGCTACATCCGGAATGACCGCGTTTCGGCGTACCAATTAGGCGACTGATCACCGCATTGTATCCGGCGGCCGGACGAGCAACTTCAGGCCGCCTCTTCATGGACTGCAATGCGCTTCCAAGCGCAGTTGTCAGCCGCCGCCAAAACCTGAATGGAAACCCTGCTCCCTTGGGCGCCCTTACGGACCCAAGGAGGGCCTGCTGTTGCCTGCCTACAGGAAAATAACCTCGGCAGTCGCGAGATTTTTTTAACTCGGGCGGGAAATAACGGCAATACAAACAAACGCAAGGAGGAGACACGTAATGAAATACAATCGATGCAAGCACAAATTGGCCAAAGTTATCTTGCTGCTGGGAACGGCAGCGGGACTCGCCGGGACGGCGCAAGCTCAGGTATTGGGGCACCACTATCGCCCGCACTATTGGGATCTGCCGACGGAATTCGAGAACGGTTTCCTGTTCCCGGGGCAGACACTGTATTACAGCTCGTCCGACAAATCATTCGATTCCGACGGGCACAAGACCACGAATCCTGCGGGAAAGACGGACACGTTGTTCGGGTTCACCATTATTCCGTACTTCTTCAAGTTCGAAAAGAACTCGGATTGGGCCTATGCCTTCTCGCTGAATACTTACGAGTTCCGCCTGCGTACGCCCGATTCGGTTGTCGCAAATGGGTTCGGCAGCATCATTCCTGCCTTCACGGGCTGGACCAAGCCGACCGCGAACAGTACGACGGGCTACGACATTCTCGTGGCTACACCATTTGCAATAACTTCCTCGCTCGATTCCAAGGCCTGGGATCTATATTTGCGCGGCTTCTACGACGTAAATATCAACAACTGGAACGTCGACGCGGTCGTGGGTTATCACACGAAGTTCCCGGAGTCGGGTGGGAAACCCAAAGACGAGTATCACTTCAACGGTCGTCTGGGGTACGACATTCAGGGTGTGACGGGCTTGGGATTGCGCGTGACGCCCTATGTTTCGGCTGATTATCAGACCAACGAGGGCAGTAGCGCCTATCTGATGAACATGGGCGGCGGTGTAATGGTGACGCACAGGAATTTCATGAGCTGGTCAATCGGCTACTCGAAATCGACGAAGGGACGGAATATGCCAGAAACCGATGCCGTGCTGGCTCAGATATGGTTCCCGCTGTGATCATCCCCATGTAATTGGAAACGATCTCCTTTTGAAAAGGAGGAGATCGAAGTCGGCGCCGTGTAACGTGGAAGCTGCCAGCAAAAGTGTTCGCCGGCGACATCGCACCTCTTCAAATCGAAAGATTGCGTGCAGCACGGGGCCGCGAGGGCGAATTGCATTCGTGGCGCCGGGTGTCGCGACTTTGGCGACCAGTTGAACCGAATGTGCGTTGCTACGATCGCACTAGGCGGATCCCGATTTTTCTATTTGCGGCGCATTGTTGCGTGTCAGATCGTTCTCCTAAACTTTCCGGGAACGAGGATTGACGGGAAAGGAATGCCATGATGATGAAACTTCATTTGACACAGCCGCTCAAGCGCAGTTACTGGCAGGAGTCGATCTCGCCGGTGGATGCGTGTCCTGTTCTGCAGGGAAGCAAGAATGCGGATGTCGCAATTATCGGGGGCGGATTTGTCGGTCTCTGGACGGCGCTGACCATCAAGCGGCATGAGCCCGACTGCAGCGTCGTGATTCTGGAGCAGAACGTCTGTGGGGGAGGTGCGTCCGGGAGAAACGGCGGGTTTGTGATGTCGTGGTGGCCCAAAATCGGGACTTTGCGTTCCTTCTGCAATCCAGAAGAGGCGCTGTTCCTGGGGCGTAGCGCCGAACAAGCGATTTTCGAACTTGGTGAATTCTGCGCGCAACACGCGATCGACGCGCACTTTGTGCAAAAGGGTTGGCTGTGGACTGCGACAACGCCTGCCCACGTGGACTCGTGGAACACGACCGTACAAGCGTGTGAGCGCCTGGGCGTCCGGCCGTTCGAGCGACTGTCGTCTTCCGAACTCCGTCGGCGTAGCGGTTCTTCTGTGCATCTGGCGGGAGTTTTCGAGGCGTCCAATGCGACCGTACAACCGGCGGCGCTCGTCGAAGGGATGCGCCGGGTGGCCCTCGAGTCGGGTATCAGGATCTACGAGCAGTCGGGCGTAAGCCATGTCGAGCCAGGAAATACAGTTTGCCTGCATACCTCGGGCGGCGAGCTGAAGGCGAAACGGGTCGTGCTGGCGACGAATGCCTGGTCGGCTTCCATTCCGGAACTTTCCCGACTGATCACGCCTGTCAACAGTTCCATCGTGGTCACGCAACCGCTAGGTGAGCAATTCGAGAAAATCGGGTGGACGGGCGGCGAGTCCATCACCGACTCGCAATTGATGGTCGATTATTACCGCACCACGCGCGAGGGGCGGATCGCTTTCGGAAAAGGCACGGGCGCCATTTCCTATGGAGCGCAGATCAATAGTGTATTCAGCGAAGACGCGAACAGCATCGCCCTGACGAACGCCGATCTGTTCAGCACCTACCCGGGACTGGACAGGGCTGCGGTCACTCACGGGTGGTCGGGCCCGATCGATCGAACTTATGACAGCCTGCCGGTATTCGGTAACTTGGCTGGGCAGGCCAACATATTCTACGGGATCGGTTGGAGCGGCAATGGGGTGGGGCCGAGCAGGCTGGGCGGGCGCATTCTGGCGAGCCTCGCATTGGGTCGGAAGGATGAATGGAGCGAATGCCCCCTCGTCGGCAGAAAATGCAAGACCTTTCCGCCAGAGCCGTTCCGCTATTTCGGTGGAACCCTGGTCCGTAATGCGGTGATCCGAAAAGAGCAGGCGGAAATGCGCGGGCATCAGCCCAAAGCGCTGGACCGGCTGCTGGCCAGTCTGGCGCCCGCCGGGCTTGAAGACAAATCCTAAGGAGCTTCCAGATGTTTCCAATCCTCATTCGCGCCGACAGTGAAAGCGACTTCAGCGCTCTTGCGCCTGTCGGTGCGCCAACCAGTGAACAGATCGCGTTCTCCCGTATTGCGGCACATCATGAACTTCCGGCGGGCGGAGCAGGGGTATGGGAATGCTCACCCGGACGTTTTCGCCGCCAGGTACGCCCGGCCGAATACAGCTATTTCATAGCGGGAGAGGGGAGCTTTACACCGGATGGCGGTGTGCCGATCGAATTCCGCTCCGGCGATTCCATCTATTTTTCTCCCGAGACACAAGGCGAGTGGGAGATTCGCACAACCGTTCGCAAGGCATACCTGATTCTCGGCTGAGTAGTAAAGCTGTGGGTTCATTAAATTTCTGACAATGTTGCCAACGTGATCGCTGAACAAGCGTCCTGACCGCTCCTTGACTTCTTCTGCTTGCGCACCGCTACCTCGCAGTCGTTATGATGCTCCTCATGATGGGGGAGCCATGCACGCGCAGGTTTGCATTGTCAAAGGAGATCCACGATGCCACTGAGAATCATCGATATCGTCAATTTGCCGGAATTGCACACACGCTTCCTGAGTGGGGACAGGGGAGGTGAGCGCTCGGTGCGTTGGGCGCACGTCTGCGAATTGCGGGATCCGACGGAATGGCTGGGAGAAGGGGATTTGCTGATGACCACGGGAATGGGGATTCCCCAGGACCCGGATGCACAGCGCCAGTATGTCGAGGCGCTGTCAACGGCGGGATTGGCGGGGCTCATGGTCGGTGAGAACATGCAGGCGCCGGAAGATCTGCTTGCGTTGCAGAGCACCTCAGAGCAACTGGGATTTCCCGTGTTGATGACGCAACGTGAGGTGCCGTTTGCAAGCGTGACCCGCGCCATCATCGACGCAAACCGGAAGGAAGAATTCGAGAGGCGCAATGCCATTACACGGCTGTGCGTGAGCGCGCGCATGGCCATTGAGGGGCTTAGTCTCGACTCGCTTCTCCAGCGCCTGGAGAAGGATGTATTCGCCAAAATGATGCTTTTGGACTCGCAGACGCTGCGGCCCTGGTTGCCAGGGAAGGCCGAATTTCCGGAAGGGCTGGAGGCGGTTCTTCGCCGTCAGCCGCCCGATTTGGCAGCCAACTCCCCGGTTGTGCGACGGTACGTGTTTGCGGACGAAGACGTATTCGCCGTCGGGGTCCCATCGAGCAAGGGCTGCGTGCTGCTGGTTCGAGGAACAGAGAGTCATTTGCTGGACTACAGCCTGTTGCACCATTTAGTCGCGGTCCTGGGCATTGCGCTCGAACGCCTGCATGTGGAAGCGGAGCGTACGCTGAGGATCGGTTCGGAGTTCCTCGATGACTTGTTGAATCATCGGCTTTCTCCCTACCAGGAGAGGAAGAAACTCGAGCAATTCGGCATGGCCGTCGAGTCGGCGCGCCTTGCCGTGGCGCGCCCTGACGGGCAGAAGCTGGTGGAGTGGGTCACGCAGATCCATCGGTCCGACCTATCCGTGCTGCTGCGTCCGCAGGGGGAGGAGCTGATAATGCTGTTGCAGGCGGATGCGGCGCCCGCGGTGCAGGCGATACTGGACATGAGTATCGGTCTGAGCAACCCGATCGGACAGTCGGAGCGCTTGCCCGAGGCACTCCGCGAAGCGCGACTGGCCCTGGTTCATGCAGGATCCGAGCGAGCAGTCATGGCATACGCGCAGATTGCCGACAAGGTGCCTTGGCTTCCGCACAGTCTGGACGAAGCGACGCAGACCTTTCGCCGGGTGCTGGGGCCCTTGGCGGATTATGAGCAAGAGCACGGCACGCCCTTGCTCGCGTCTCTGAAAGTTTTTCTCGAACACAACCGTTCCTGGCTGAGTGCGGCGAAGCAGCTGCACGTGCACAAGACGACCCTTATTTATCGCATACGGCGCATCGAGTCCATGACCGGGCGTTCCCTGGAGCGCACCGAGGACGTTGCGATTCTGTGGATGGCGCTGCAGGCGGCGGAAATTGCCGGCCTGGTCTCGCCGAATGCACGCAAGCAGGACAGGCCGATTGATTATCATTCGGAATTCAAGGAGAAGGAAGATTGAACGATTTGACCTTGTTACGGCAACGCGCCTATGTCGACGGACAATGGGTGTGCGCGCGAAACAACGAGACGCAGTCCATCTGCAATCCGGCCACCGGTGAGCTGATCGGCAATGTGCCCCTGATGGGGGCGCATGAGACGCGGACAGCCATCGACGCAGCCAATCGGGCGCTGCCCGCATGGCGGAGCCTGACGGCCAAGGAACGCGCTGCTCGGCTGCGGGCGTGGTTCGACCTGATGATTGAAAATCAGGATCAACTAGCGCGCTTGATGACAATCGAGCAGGGCAAGCCCCTTGCCGAAGCACGTAACGAAATCCTGTACGCGGCGTCGTTCCTGGAGTGGTTCGCGGAGGAAGGCAAACGGATTTACGGGGACGTGATTCCGGCACCGCAGGCCGATAAGAGGGTGCTGGTGATCAAGCAGCCGATCGGGGTCGCCGCCGCGATCACTCCCTGGAATTTCCCTTCCGCGATGATTACGCGCAAGGTCGGACCGGCGCTGGCCGCAGGCTGCACGATGGTATTGAAGCCTGCACCGCAAACACCGTTCTCGGCGCTGGCCCTGGCGGAACTTGCCGAGCGGGCGGGCATTCCGCCCGGAGTCTTCAACGTCGTGACGGGTTCTGCGGGCGAAATTGGCGCCGAGCTGACGAGCAACCCGATCGTGCGGAAGCTGACCTTCACCGGCTCCACCAATGTCGGTCGCTTGCTGATGGCGGAATGTGCCCGTGACATCAAGAAAGTGTCGCTGGAACTCGGGGGTAATGCGCCATTCATCGTATTCGAAGACGCCGATCTCGATTCGGCAATCGAAGGTGTGCTGGTTGCCAAGTACCGGAACAACGGCCAGACGTGCGTGTGTGCCAACCGCATTTATGTCCATGACAGCGTTTATGATGCGTTCGCCGACAAATTGAAGAAGGCGGTGGAAGCGTTTCAGGTGGGAAATGGGCTGAAAAGCGGCGTCAACATGGGCCCACTGATCAATGAGTCGGCAGTGGAGAAAGTGCAGGCGCATATCGCCGATGCCGTCGGCAAGGGGGCGAGGATCCTTACGGGCGGGAAGGCGCATTCGCTGGGAGGCACCTTTTTCGAGCCGACCGTCCTGACGGAAGTTTCCCACGACTCCCTGGTCGCGAAGGAAGAAACGTTCGGACCCCTGGCGCCGCTGTTTCGTTTCCGGAATGAAGACGATGTGATTGCGTATGCGAACGATACGGAGTACGGCTTGGCTGCATATTTCTATACGCGTGACCTGGCGCGCACCTTCCGTGTAGCGGAAGCATTGGAGTATGGGATGATCGGCATTAATTCCGGAGCGATTTCGACGGAGGTGGCTCCTTTCGGGGGCGTGAAGGCATCCGGCTTGGGGCGTGAGGGCTCGAAATACGGGATCGAGGAGTACGTCGAAATCAAATACTTGAGTATCGGTCTATAGAGCAGTGTTGCATCTCCGTCCACACGATACGCCCGTGGGCGGAGGTGATTCGCGAGGCAGTAG
Source organism: Aromatoleum evansii (assembly GCF_045689615.1). NCBI lineage: Bacteria > Pseudomonadati > Pseudomonadota > Betaproteobacteria > Rhodocyclales > Rhodocyclaceae > Aromatoleum > Aromatoleum evansii. The sequence continues at coordinate 2,846,473 of NZ_CP141259.1, read as the reverse complement.
GATTGACATAGATGGAATTCGCTAAGATCTGCATCACCCTTGCAGCACTGATCAATCCCTTCGGCGCGATCCCTGCCTACATGAGCCTCACTGAGGACCAGTCTGACGTGGGGCGTAGGCAGACGATCAGGACGGCTTCCCTCGCTACCTTTCTTGTGATCGCGGTGTCGGCGCTCGGAGGCGAGTTTCTGCTCGCCGGTTTTGGCATAACGATCCCGTCGCTTCAGGTCGGTGGAGGCGTGCTGCTCTTCCTCGTTGCGGTGTCGATGTTCAATGCCCAGCCAACAGCGGGTCGAGCGACGGTGGAAGACCGCGGCGAGGAAAGCCTACGCGCAAACATTGCGGTCGTTCCTCTGACGATTCCGCTGCTGACGGGACCGGGCACCGTCAGCACGGTGATCATCTATGCGAACCAGGCGTCCAGCATCAGCGGCACGCTGAACTTGCTTGCCGCAGGACTGTTGATTGCGGCGAGTGTGTGGCTGGCGTTCAGCCTTGCCGCGCCGATCAGCCGCCTCGCGGGGCGCACGGGGCTCAACATCATGACGCGACTGATGGGTCTTGTGCTTGCTGCTCTTGCGGTCGAGTTCATCGTCGCGGGGGTACGGACTTACGTCTCCGGAACCTGAGGCGGGCAGGGTCGAGGAGCTCTCGCGCGAAGATGTTTGTGCTGCATCGCGACGGGCGGTACTGCGCTAATCCTGCTCGAGGCCGTGTGACTCGCCGTCGAATCCATCGACAATCGCGCCGGGAAGGATAGCATGCTCGCGCGCGTCGTCGCGGTCTTTGGTGCGGGATGTATCGGTACGACCTGGCGCCTTCGGTGGCGCGGAGCGCGGCCTTTTGCCTTTTCGGCGGCATGCATGCGTGTGCGGGAAAACGGGGTGCGGTTAATCAGGCAGAACTCCACGATGCAGTGGTGGCCACAGGACATGGCGCCGGGAGCGGCGTTTGCCATGCCGGCGGCCAGGTAACGCCCAAAGATTGTATTGGTCTTGGGATTAATTCATCAGAGGAGCCGTATGCATTAGTGCCCAATCCCCACCCGGAATCGTTCATGATTGGAGACAATCCATAAGGGACGCAAACTGCAGGAGAGACTCAATGGGTCGCCCACGTCGCTTTGTCTCGAGACTTCTCGCTTTGAGCGCATTCGGTTTTGCCTCCCCGGCCACGTGGGGAGCCGAGGAGGTACTCGTCCGTATCGGTTTGACGAGTCCCCTCACCGGTCCCCAAGCGGCTGCCGGCAAGGACCATGAGAACGCCTTGCGCATGGCGATGGATCGCCTCAACGCGCAAGGGATGCTCGTCGGGGGGAAGAAAGTGCGTTTCGAGCTCATGTCGGAAGACGATGCCGCCGATCCGCGAACCGGGATGACCGTCGCTCAACGTCTTGTCGATGCAGACGTCAAGGCGGTAATCGGCCCTTACAACTCGGGTGTCGCGATTCCGATTTCGAAACTCCTCAACGATGCGGGCATCGTCATGGCGACGGTGGCATCCAACCCGAAAGTCACGCAAGCCGGCTTCCCCTTCGTCTTCAGGATCGGCCCGAATGACATCAGCTCGGCCGCCAGAATGGGAAACTTCGCGGCGAGGAAGCTGAAGGTCAGGAATCTTGCGGTGATCGATGACCGAACGGCTTACGGTCAGGGCGTTGCCGATGAATTCATCAAGGTGGCCAAAGCGAACGGTGTCCAGATCGTCAGCCGCGAATTCACGACCGACAAGGCGACCGATTTCGCGGCGATTCTGACGCGCATCAAGGGGATCAAGCCCGACGGCATCTTCTACGGCGGTTACCACTCCCAAGCTGGGCCGCTACGCCGGCAGATGAAGGTACTGGGGATCGAAGGCTACCTGCTGGGGGGCGAATCAATCTGCAATGAACTCTTGGCCAAACTTGGCGGAGAGGCGGTGGATGCACACGTCTACTGCACGCTGGGGGGGACCATACTCGAGCAGAGCAATGAAGGCCGGCAGTTCAAGACGGAGTACAGGAGACGCTTCGGGGTCGAGCCGCTGACATACGGGCCGCCGATGTACGACGCTCTGTTCATGATCGCGGCCGCTATGCAAAAGGCGAACTCGATTGACCCCAAGCAGTACCGGTCGGCCTTGGCGGACATCACGTACCAGGGCCTGGCGGGAAGCTACCAGTTCGACGAAAAGCGGGACCTCAAGGAGTCGCCGATCACCATTTACTCATTCAGGAACGGTCAGCCCGTCCCGGTGCCCGACAGCGAGTAGCCAGGGATCTTCGATGCGTCAGCTTCGTACATCCCCTTGATGGTCCGCGTGGCTATACTGACTTTAATAGCGCAAGGGGCACGACATGACTGCTCACCATACCGACGTAGACTCCACCTCTGGCTCTACGCCTGCGTTAACGAAGCGGTGGGGTCGTGAGCTGAAGCGACTGACACGTGCCCTGAGGACGCTGAGTGCCGGTAACCGCACGCTCTTGCGCGCTTCGAGCGAGCAAGAGTTGCTTCAAGCTATGTGCGACGTCATTGTCGGTGAGGGGGGGTATCACGGGGCGACAGTGCGATATGCGCGGGAGGACGCGCAAAAGACCCTTGCCCTGGAAGCGTATGCGCTGGCGCCCGGAATCAATGCCGATACGGACGGCTGGACTCACGCCGTTACCTTCAGCTGGGACGATACGGAGTTTGGGCATAATCCGGCCGGAATCGCCTTCCGCACGAGGCGTCCATATGTCTGCCAGAACCTGCTTGAGCCACCTGTGTCGCCGTGGCAAACAGAGGCTGTGCGGCTGGGCTACGCGTCGTCTAGCGCGTTTCCCCTGGTTATCGACGGTGAGGCCATCGGCACCTTGGGGTTGTGCGCTGCGGAGCCTGACGCCTTCGACGAGGATGAAGTCGGGCTTCTAAGCGAACTCGCGGAAGACCTCGCCTACGGCATCGCCAATTTGCGCACACGCCTCAAGCACCGGGAAGCTGAAGCAACCATACAGCGCATGGCTTGTTCCGATGCGCTGACGGGGCTCGCCAACCGCAGCGGTCTGCGTGAGAGGCTGCAGTTCGAAATCGAAAAGGCACGTGAATGGAACGAGCCTGTCGCACTGCTCTTCCTCGACATGATTCGCCTCCAGGACATCAACGATTCGCTTGGTTACCCGAGCGGCGACCTGCTACAGCAGGAGGTTGCTCGCCGCCTGGCTGAGGGGCTTACCCGAGACACGTTGGTCGCGCGGATTGGAGACGGGGAGTTCGCAATCATTCTGCCACGCAGCGATGCGGAGCATGCGATGCACATGGCCCAGCGGCTTTCGTCCCTGTTGAACGAACCGACAGAGATCGGAGGTATGCGACTCGACGGCCGCGCGGCGATTGGTGTTGCGCTATTCCCTGGTCACGGCACCGAACCCGACGCCCTCTTGCGGCGAGCACGTGTCGCGATGGCTGAGGCGAAGCGTTCCGGCCGGAGCCATGCTGTTTATACCGTGAAGATTGACCAGACCTACGCGAGCCGCCTCGCGTTGATGGGCGATCTCCGCCAAGCCATCGAGAAGAACGAACTTTCGCTCTATTGTCAGCCCAAGGTCCACGTAGAGTCGTCTCGCCTGTGCGGCGCAGAGGCGCTCGTACGGTGGCCCCACCCTGAACGGGGAATCTTGTCGACGGGTCAATTCATCGAACTCGCCGAGCATTCGGGTCTGATAACACCCTTGACCCACTGGGTGCTCGAAAGCGCGTTTCGTCACCGCTATGCATGGCAAGCCAAGGGAGTGACACAACCGTTGTCGGTCAATCTGTCGGCGCACGATTTACGTGATCCTGCCTTGGTGGGTTGGATCGAGGGGCTCATGTCGACTTGGGGAGCTGAGCCGGACTGGATCGAATTCGAACTCACTGAAAGTGCGTTGATGCAAGATCCCGTCCGCGCCGTCTCGACGCTTGGCCGTCTCAAGCAGCTTGGCTCGCGGCTTTTCGTAGATGACTTCGGCATCGGCCATTCAAGTCTGAGTTACCTGCAGAAACTTCCCGTCGATGCACTGAAAATCGACCAATCCTTCGTTGCCCCCATTACCGAAGACCGCAGTTCCGCAGCGATTGTGCGGTTGGCAGTGGGTCTCGGGCATGACCTCGGACTCGAGGTAGTTGCGGAGGGTGTCGAAAATCGAGCCCAATGGGATCGCCTCGCCGAACTGGGCTGCGACGTGATTCAAGGCTACTACGTGGGTAACCCGATGCCTGCAGACCAATACGGATGCTGGCAACAATCTTCGCCTTGGCGAGAGCCGTCAGTGAGGACTCCAGGCTAAGAACCGCGGTTGGAGACAGACAGGGTGCCGGTGGGTCACCGCCAACATGAATAAGTGTTGGCGATACTTACTATAAGCAGTGGATCTGTTCGGGCGAGGGGCATCGGGCTCCCGTCACAATGCCGACGCGCATGTACCGTACGCAGACCCGCGGTAATCCCCTGCAAGGCCACTTTGGATTGTCATGAGCGATATTCAATTGTTCGATCTGGAGAAAGGATCCCTTCCGCTCCTTGTCTCCGTTCCCCACTGCGGAACCTTCGTTCCGGAGTCAATCAGAGGTCGGCTCACGCCCAAGGCGCAGCAGCAGCCGGATGCTGACTGGCATCTGGAACGTCTGTATGCCTTCGTTACCAGGATGGGTGGTTCACTGCTGACCGCAACGCATTCGCGCTATGTGATCGACCTGAACAGACCTCCCAATGACGAGAGTCTTTATCCCGGTCAGACGACGACCGGACTGTGCCCTGGCGAGACCTTCCGCGGTGATCCGGTGTACGAGGCCGACGGAGACGTGGATTCACCGGAGAAATCGGAGAGGCGTCGCCTTTATTGGGATCCCTATCACAACGCACTGAAGGACGAACTTGCGCGCCTGAGGCAGCGGTATGAGCATGTTCTTCTCTGGGAGGCCCACTCGATCGCGAGCGTGTTGCCGAGACTGTTCGATGGGCGGCTTCCCGACTTGAATTTTGGAACACAGGAGGGAAAAACATGCTCCCCCGTGGTTCAGGCAGCGATTGAAGAAGCCGTCAAGGATTATGGCTACTCATGGGTCTTTAATGGGCGCTTCAAAGGCGGCTACATTACCCGTCACTATGGGGCTCCCGATAATGGCGTGCACGCGGTGCAGCTGGAAATGTCGCAGGCCGTGTACATGGACGAGAGCTACCCATTCGGATATGAAGATCAGCTCGCTGCCAAAGTAGAGCGCGTGCTGAGCGATCTTCTTGAACGAAGCTTGGGTGCCATCTCTCGCCTTTCATCCGGAGACGAAAGAATATTGCCATGAGGGAAAGGTGCTCGCCGGGAATCCGTGTAACGAGTCGGCGCGCAATCCCGCGATTGAAGTAAATCCCCTCCTACGTGCTCCCTGTGCAGTTCCTCCTCTTCACGTAGGTTCTTGCGGTCACCCGCTACCAGGTGACCGCTTTTTTTTTTGATATCTGCCCCTCAACTTCGCAACCGACCGGGGCAGACCTGTCGAGCCATGAATGCCAATGTGAACACTACTGTAGATGGCTATCAGCACTCCGCGATGAAGACGTTGATCCTTGCGATCGTCTTGACCGCGTTCATCGCGGTGGCCTATGGCTTCGGCGTTTACCTGTTCTCGACGGTAGTGTTGGAAATGAAGCGTGAATTGTCGTTCGGGTATGACACTGTCGGAATAATGGCGGGAGTTGCGCAGGTCGGATTTCTGCTGTGTGCCTTCACGGGCAGCCTGGTGAGTCCGATTGTCGGCGGGGCACGGTTGGCGCTGCTGTCCGTGTCTGTTTGCGCTGTTTGCCTAATTGGGCTTGGTTTTGTCACCAATGCCTGGCAGGCCGGGGTTCTTCTTGCAATTCTTGGTGGATGCGCCGCTTTGGTCTATGTTCCGCTCGCCGAAATTGTGACGCGACACGCGCCCAGTGCGAGCAGCAGCAAGTTGCTCACATTTATTTCAAGCGGGACGAGCTACGGAGTATTTGCCAATGGAATGATTGTCCCATTGGTGGTTTCAGGAGCAGGGTGGCGTCAAGTATGGCTCGTCACAGGAGGTGCTACGATGATCCTGGCGCTGTGCTCCTATTTTGCGTTTACGCACTACCAACTTCTTTCTGACGGAAAATCTACACCAAAAATTGATGGGGGCTGTTCCCGGTATGGTGTACGTTGGATTACGCCGACAGTCGTGAAGATATGGGCGATAAGTTTTCTGACCGGGCTGACGTTGCTTCCGTTTCAGACCTACCTTACACCAATCATCCGTGACGAGCTGAACTATCCTATCGCAACGGCGGGGAAAATATGGGCGTCGATGGGGTTATTCGGCATGGGGTCTGGATTTGTCGTAGGTGCCCTTGCACACTGGATCGGGATACGAAGTACGCTTATTTGGACCCTGCTAAGTGCGACAGCTGCTGCAGCATTGATATGGACGCATGTGGTTCTGTGGAACCTATACCTTTCCGCGGCTTTGTTCGGAATCTCGTTTTACCCCCTTCTTGGGCTGGTGGCGGCATATCTGAGTAAGTTCGTCCAAAGAGAGAATCTTACTAAGACATTTGGCATAGCCAACGTCCTGGTCGGGATCGGCGGGGTTGTGGGGAATTTCTTGGGTGGCTTGATGCAATCGATCTTTGGCACCTTTGTAATTAACTACGCGTCGATCGCAGTGCTTCTCCTTATTGCGTCGATCGTGGCCCTGTTTCTGCGAGACGACCGACATGCAAGGCTATCGAGGGCCTATGCCTGATGCTATAGGTCTTGGGTAAGGCGAAGGCATGGGAAAGGATCTAGGCCCGTTCCCATCATGTTCGCAGAGCGTCTTTAGATGCGCCGGTGGTCTTAGCCACCTCGGAGCTGGATCAGGCGTTGCCGATAGAACCCGGAGTCGCCCCGAATGATCAGGCGCATCTCGGACCACCCGAGTTCGACAGTTCAGGCCCAAAATCGGCATTTTCGCGAAACTCGCCCAGCATGCATGCGGGTTTCAGGCCGTTTTTTCCGAAACTCGTGTGGTGGCACGTTTGTAACAGCTTATACCATTCTTGACGAGGCAAGAGGTGCTTATAAAGTGGCCGCATGTTCGTCAAAATCACCACCTCCGGCGGTCGCCGCTACGTCCAGCTCGTGGAGTCCTACCGGGATGATGCCGGCCGGGTGAAGAAGCGCACCGTCGCAACGCTCGGCCGGCTCGACCAGGTCGGCGGCGAACTCGATTCGGTGATCACCGGCTTCCCAAGGTGTCGGGCCGCGAGCCGCTGGGCGATCGGCCCGCACCCCCTTCGGTGAGGTTCGAGTCGGCCCGTGCACTGGGGGACGTGTGGGCGCTCACAGAACTGCGGAAGGAGCTGGGTTTCGGCGCGCTGCGCCGCGTCTTTCGCCGCACCCGCCACACGACCGACGTCGAGGCGCTCATCCGCGTGATGGTCCTGAATCGCCTGTGCGATCTGGACTCCAACCTCGGCGTGCTGCGCTGGCTGGAGACGGTGGCGCTACCCGAGGTCGACGTCAAGGCGATCACGCACCAGCAGCTCTTGCGCAGCATGGATGCGCTGATGGACCATCAGGGCGCGGTCGATGCGGTGGTGACGGGGCTGCTGCGCCCGCTCGTCGATCAGGACCTGTCGGTCGTCTTCTACGACCTCACCACGATCCGCGCCGAAGGGCTCACCACGGTCGAGGGCGACCTGCGCGCTTTCGGCATGGCCAAGGAGGGGCTGATCGCGCGCCAGTTCATGCTCGGCGTGGTACAGACCGCTGACGGCCTGCCGATCTACCACGAGGTGTTCGCGGGCAACGCAGCCGAGACGGCGACACTCCTGCCCACCCTCGCGACGGTCCTCGAACGCTTCCCCGAAGTGCGCCGGCTCATCCTGGTGGCCGACCGGGGGCTGCTGAGTCTGGTGACAACCTCGAGGCGCTCGAGGCGGTGCGGCTCGCAAGCGGTGAGCCGCTCGAGTTCATCATCGCGGTGCCGGGTCGGCGCTACCACGAGTTCGCCGAGCTGCTCGGCCCCTTCCAGCGCGAACGCTGCGCCCAGGCGCGCACCGAAGTGATCGGCGAACTCACCTGGCAGGGGCTGCGGCTCATCGTCGCCCACGATCCGGCCACCGCAGTCGTGTCAGACCGCGCGGCGCAACGAACAAATTGATGCGCTCGTCCGTCAAGGCGAGCAGTGGGCAGGCAAGCTCGTCGAGCAGGACGGTGGGGTCAGGCACCGCGGGCGCAAGCTCTCGGACAGTGGGGCCAAGGCGCGCTTCTACCATGCGGTGTGCGAGGCGCATCTGTCCAAGATCATCCGCGTCGATCTCAAGGCCGAGCTCTTCAGTTAGGAGATCGACGAGACGGCCCGCGGGCTCGCCGAACTCATGGACGGCAAGCTCCTGCTCGTGACCAACACGAAGGATCTCGCGCCCACCGACGTCGTGGCCCGCTACAAGGCGCTCGCCGACATCGAGCGTGGCTTCAAGGTCCTGAAATCCGAGATCGAGATCGGGCCGGTCTATCACCGGCTGCCCGAGCTCATCCGCGCCCACGCCTCGATCTGCTTCATGGCGCTCATCCTGCACCGGATCATGCGGACGCGGCTGCGCGCCGCACAGACCGGGCTCACGCCCGAGCGGGCGCTCGAACAGTTGCATCGCATCACCGCGTGCGCCTGGGCGGCGCTGAGCCGGTCACGGGCGTCTCTTCCATCAACGCGCACCAGAGCGAGGTCCTCAGTGCCCTTGGGGTGAAAAAACCGGTCGCGCCGCAGCAGCTGACACTGATGTAGGGGCACGTTTGAAAGTCGCTTGTAGCGAAATCAGATAGTTACGAGATTAACTGTCGAACTCGGGGGACCAGGCTTGCCGCAGTCGTGTGACCAAAACATTGATGAGCGTCGCTGCATGTTTTGCACCATCGATACGGCTGTTGCGCAGCACGCAGGCAAGTATGCTCTTACCGGAAAAAACATCGAGCGGCAGATAGCGGTAGTGGCAGGCGTGGAGTTGCATCCGTTTCTGATCACTGCGCAGTGGGATATGGAGGAATCAGTTCTCGCGGGGCCGCCGATTGGGCGGGTAATGAACTGCTCTACCTGCAGGCGGTTGAGGGCGACGATATCGGCGCCGATTGACGCGCAACATTATCGGGCATGGCAGTAGGATTGCTGCCCATTCGTGCTGGTTCCGACGGCCGTTTGCGTCTGCGGATCGCTGCGCAGTGCGGTGTGATCGTTCAGATCCTCGTAGCCCGAGCGCAGTCCATAGGAACGCTGTGCGACCAAGTCGCGCAATGGGTGCGTGATGAGATCGGGATGGAGTAGAGCGCGCAACGCTTTGGTCGCCGCAGCCGACAGGCTGATGCGCCGACAGCGCCCTCAGCCCGCAGTGCGAGCTGAGCCCTCCGCCCTCGAAATTCGTGTCAATCCGACGCCGTTCCGGGCGCCCAAATTCATCCACGGTACACTTTGAATCGGCGGAACTCCTCTATATACGGATTCGACACCTGTATTAGAGCGCCTTCCGGTCGGTTCCGCCGATACCTCCGATGAAATAGCCGGGTTAGAAGTAATACCCGATACTGGCGTTGAACCGGTTTCCGGTAGTGCGACCAGAGCCGCCGGCGGCAAGAGCATCACCGTAGACCGGCGAGAGATAGGGCTGATTCTTGCCATGGGCATAGTCGAGCATGATCCACCAGCCGCCTGTCCCGAATTCGACGCCCGTGACGTTCTGGCTGCTTCGGGCATATCCCGACGCGGACTTTCTCAACTGACTCCAGTCGTTGTACACGCGGAAGTTGCTGAAGGGGCCAATCGAGCCGGGAATCTTGTAGCTCAGGCTCACGATGTCGATATTGCCCTTGGCCGCCATGCGGTTGGTAAAGCCGTAGGAACCGATGATGACGCAATCGTTGTCGCATGCGTTCCACCAGCGGCCATCAACCGAGCCGTTCCCGGAGAATTTGTTGCGGTAGTTGATGGTTTCGAGCTTGACGCCGAAATTGCCGAATTCGCCAGTGTAGTGGATGGCCTGGGCATTGCGTCGGCCGTTCGATAGCGCGGAGTCGGTTGCGGCCAATTCGCCGCTCAGCACCGAAACGCCGATCTCCGACTTGCCGCCGGCGAGTTCGAACCCGTAGGCGAGTCGGCCGACGAAGGTGTTCCGCTCTTCGCGGCCGTATTGCTTCATGAGGTGGTTGCTGTAGCGGATCGAATCCGCTCCATCGAGAACCGACATGTTGTCGGCAACACCGAGCATGTGGCCGCCATCCGACGGGAAGAAGCCGAGCATCGTGCTCAGACCGCCGTCCTGGCGCGAGTACTTGATGCCCATTGCGTAGGTGTCTTCGAACCCCGCGTAGTACGCCATCGACTCGAAGAAATTGTGCGATGCGTATTTCAAGGCGCCGAACGGCACAATGTCTTGGCCGACGTGGACCTCGCTCTTGTCTGCGAACCGGAATCCGGCCCATAGATACTCGTTCATCAGCATGCTGGTGCCTTCGCTGGCACCGGTCTGGCGAGTCGAGTAATGATAGTAGCGCTCGCGTCCGGAGGAGAGAAATTTGCCGTCGTCGTAGGTGTAGCCGAGGCGGATGGTGTCGAACTCGAACGTGCCCTTGCGGTCCGGGTTCCAGCTGAGGTGCTCGAGTCGGATTCGGGCTGCGCCGTCGAACTTGAGAGGAGAGTCAGCAACCTGTGCCAGTGCCCCAGCGGCGGATAACGAAAGACAGACGCCGGCGACGGTGGGCGTGACGGATGAAACGAGTTTCGAGAAATTCATTGACCTTCCTCCTTGGTTGACTGCCATAACTGGTCTGGTAATGGGCAAGCACGGGCAATGCACAGAGTCCAAACGAACCCTCGCACCTTCTTGTTGGGGTAGGGGGTGCCGGGTCGCATGACTCTGAGCCCTGCGGAGGTAGGCGACGTTTTCTATTTATTCCACTGATGAATTGCGTTAGAAAAACTGATCAAGTGGGTAATTTGCACTGAGATGACGGAAATGCGCAGTGGCGTACGATTAGCCGATAATGCTCAGGATCCGATCAAAGCCAGCTTCTTCCATGGCATCACCCACGATGCCGACCAAAAGGTGCTCGCGCGTAATCGGGTTGTATTGCAGTGCCGGTAGCAGGCGGAAGCTCTTGATCAGGCTGGTGGATTTGACGTGGGTTCGCACCCCGGTGCACGGGATGACGTCCTCGCCGATCCGGATGTGATCTTCATCGGCTGGCGAGATAGGAAGGTCTTGTGTGATGGTGTCACTAATCGCCTGCTCCAGGCGGGCGAGATCGATGTCTGGTGGATCGACAAAGCCGATGACGAAGCCGTGCTTGACGTCGGAGTGTCGTGTCGGAATCGGGCGGCCGTACTGTCGCGAGAGGATCAGGCTGGTGATGTCTTCCGCCGAGTGCGCCATCTTCCGGTAATGGACAGTGCGGTAGACGATGTCGCGAATGGATTTCGGGTCCGGGCCGAAGACGTTGGGGCGGGCGACCACCACCTCCTCGCCGATTCCGAGCAGGATCTGGGCGTTGAACTTGAGGTGCGGGAAGAGCAGATCAAAATGTTCTACAACGACGCGCCGCCCATGCTCGATGGCCGCGTTGACGACGTCCGCGATCTCCCACAGTTGATGGAAGGCCTGCTCGTAGCGGACGTCGATGTGGTACGTGTGCGGCCCGAATTTGTCGGCCTCGGCGAAGTCGAAAATCGGCGCGGTGCGAAGGTTGATCCCTTCGTCGTCGTTGGTGAGTTCGAGCCCGGGGAAGATCCCACGGATCAATGTCGACTTGCCCGCGCCTTCGGCCCCGATGATGCCCACCAGCAGGTCGGTGGGCAGCAGGTGGCGTTCGGCGATCTCGCGCCCGAGCCGGTACAGTCGCAGGCGACCGCGCGGCGCGTAATAGACCGCGTAGATCAGGGTCTCGTGCATGACGATCACGATGCATCCTCCCCGTGCTTGCTGCGGACTGCTACAGGTCGAATTCCAGGTCGAGCAGGGGAGCATGCTGCTGCGCCCCATAGACGTCCGAATCCCCCGGGGCGCCCGACACGATCTGGCGCGGCATGACGACCTTGACGGCGTTCGCCGGCTGGAACCAGACAATGCGCCGGATGTCTGCGAGCGGGACACCATAGGCGGCAGCGATGCGCTGGGGCGAAAACTGCCCGCTTTCGCGCAAGGCTTCGAAACAAGCGCGGTCCTTCAGCATCACGTCGAGCACGAGTTCAAAGGGCCCAGAGTTCTTCGAGCGGACGACGCGGGCGATCTCCAGCATCTTCTTCATTGCATGCCCTCCTGGCCGATCGACTCCATGTGGAAGGGAAAGAGCGTCGCCTCGTCGACCGCCATCAGGTGATAAAGCGAGAACTCGTAGACCGTGCCGGCGTGGACATCCGATGGCGAAAACGGGAAGGCGAGGTTGCCGGCCGTGGCGACGCGCCCCGGATAGCCGTAGTGCAGCAGCGTCGAGCGGGTGAGCGAGCAGACCGTATCGGCCTGCTCCTGCGTGTCCGCGACGACCTCGATGACGATGCCGAGTTCGTGGGCACGCGCGCCCTTCGCGGGTTCGAGATGCCTCATGACGCCATTCTTGCCGTAGAGATGGAAGAAGACCCGCGCCGGGCTGCCTTCGCCAAGGATCTTCGCGACACGCGCCTGTACCGCTTCGATGATCGAATCGATCGATCCGATCATGATCGGGTCACGTGTCCCTGCGATCGCGAGCGTCCGATACCCCACCGGGCGCGCGCCTTCGAGCTTGACCTGATAAGGCCGATCGACGTGCTTCGAGCCACGCACTTCGACCGTGCCGTCCGGGTGCTCGATGAATTCGCAGCCGGTGAGGTCGAGCGTGCCGCCGGGGCCGGGCAGGAAGTAGGGGTCGGACTTTTCGTAGAGCGTATGGGCCGCGGCCGATTCTGCGGTGAACTTGCGCTCGTCGGAGAGTGCCTTCAGGACGAACGAGTCCTCGCGGAGTATCCCGAGTGCGCAGTCGGAGCCCGAGCCGGGGCTCGCGGCGATCGCCGCGCATTCGAGGATCTTGCCGCAGTGCAGGGCGAGGCCCGCATCGTAGCCGCGCAGGATCGGCAAGGCGGCGAAGCAGGCCGGGTCGTAGGCGCGGCCGGCGAGCACCACCTGAGCGCCGGCCTCGAGGGCGCGCATGAAGGGCTCGACCCCGATTTGCGCGACGATGTGCGGGCTGGCATCGATCGCGTCATGGGTGAGCGGGGGGACGAGATCGAGCGCCTCGATGCGCCCGCCGTCGAGCGCCTCGTGGACGATGTCCCGGTCGACGTCCGTCGGGATCACGGCCATCCTGAAGCGGAGGCCTTCCTCACGCGCGATCTCGAGGACGATCTGCCGGCACCATTCGAGGTGCGGTGCCGCGCCCGAGCCGCCCGCCGTGCCGATCACCACCGGGATGCCGGCCTCGACGCCCGCGGTGAGCATGTAGCGCAGATCGCGCTTGACCCCGGCGCGGTCTGTAAAGGACTTGCCCGCGCCGAGGTAGTACGGCCCGGGATCGGTCGAGCCGCCGTCGACCGCGATGAGATCGGGCTTCTCGGCCATGCCGCGCCGGAAGCTCTCCTCGGGGAAGCCGTAGCCGAGGATCGCCGTCGGCGAGAGGATCTTGAATTCGGGTTTCATTTTCCGCCCTTCCTGGTGGCCAGAATGGCCAGGGTGCGCCGCATCTCGTTATTCACGATGTTCATGCCCTCGTCGAAGCCCATGCCCGGTTTCACGAGCATGCGCATCGGGCGGGCAGCCAGCGCCAGATGGACGCAGGTGCGCGCCGAGATGTCGGTCTCGTTGCAGGTGCCGCCCTGGTAGGCCTCCATGCCGTGCTCCCGGCAATGCAGCACCGATTCGACGATGTTGTGGATGCCGCCCAGGTCGGGCGTCTTGATCTGCACCATGTCGCAGCATTTGGCCGCAGTGAATTCGACGATGTCTTCAAGGGTGTTGCACCACTCGTCGGCGACCAGTTTGACGCGCGATCCGATCTGGCGCAGGCGGTCGGTGATGGCGCCGAGTTCGGCGATCTGCGCGTCTTTGCTGCCAGCGTCGACCGGTCCTTCGATATAGAGCTCCAGGCCACCGGTGAATTTCTCGAGGCCGGCGATGTAGTCCGCGACCTTGGTGGCGTCGTGATCGAAGATCAGCCCGATCGTCCCATACACGTCGATATGCAGCGTCGGGCGATAGGCGGGATCGGGGCGCAACTGCTCGACGCGACCGGAGAGCCAGCTGATGTAACTTTCGAGCTTCTCGCCCTTGTAGCCGAGTTTCTCCGGCACGTTGTTGATCAGCCCGTGCGGCAGGGCGTCGACGCGCTTGAGGAGCATCTTGTCGACCGCGCTGTAGCGGTCGTCGCCACTCTGACCGAAGAGCGGCACCGGCTCGCACACGAGCGGCAGGTTGTATTCATCGAGGATGACCTCGGCCTTGGTGATGCGGCGAGCGAGCGCCGTCGCGTCGAGCAGGGCCTGCGTCACGCCGTAGCGGATCGCGGTATGCAGCCGCTGTCCTTCGATCGCCAGCGTGTCGAAGAAGCGTGCATTGTCGAGGAAGCGCTCGACGGGGCGCCCCTCCAGCAAGGGCTTCAGGTGCTGTTCGAGGAAGGGAACGAAGGCGCCCGCCAGGAACAGCGGATCGCGGCCGCCGGCACCCGAATACTGGACCGCCGCACAGTCACCGACCGCGACCGCGCCATTGTCGAGCACCAGCACGACAGAGACGACCTCGCCGGCCTGACGGACGGCGCGGAAGCCGTTCGTCACGGGTTGTCCGAGATAGACGAAACCGTCCAGGCCGGCGCCATCCTTGATCGCCTTCTGGTCATCGAAGTAGAAGGAGGAATAGCCCGGTACAAAGTGAACTTGCTGGATATGGGCCTGGCCCTGGGTCTGCTTTTGGTTCATCGCGGTCTCCCGATCAGTCTGCTTTTGGAAATTGCATAAATGTCGTCCACTACCATCTGGGACGAGGCTTCTCGTTTCTCCGCCTTCGCGCGCTCGGCGACGCGATCGCGGTGGAAAGTCAGGACGTCGTCGGGTAGCGGCACCCGTCCGGCGTCAAAGATGCGCACGGCGCCGACGTTGTCGCGCACGGGCAGGAGCTTTCCTGCGTTGCACGTAGCCGGTGCGAAGGGCACGTCAAGCACGCCGGCAGCCACCGCGCGCACCGTGCCGATGGCGACGTCGCCTTCGCCGAGCTCGAAAACCTTGGCGAGGACGCAGCGGACTTCACGTTTGATCAGCTCGATTTCCTGGTCCAGCGTGGGGCTCATCGGGAAGATCTGCTCGCGCACCATGTTGAGCGTCTGGGTCGTCGCTTCGAGGCCCTGCTTATTGGCTTCCTTGGTCGGAACGCCGCTCGCCTCGTGCGGGGTCTTGACGATCACCTTCGTCGCCCCCGCCAGCGCCGCCGCGGCGGCGCCCGAGCAGATCACCGAGAAGGCCATCGCTTCGTTCTCGGGGAAGCCCCCCATCCATTGGTGGAAGACCGTGCTCAGCTGGTAGTCGGTGAACCCGGCGGCCTGGAAATACTCGTTGGCAAGTTCGCGCAGCGAGCGGATGGCGGCGATGTCCTGCACGAGGTTGCCGGCCTGTCCGTAGCCCAGCGTGATGCACTTGCAGCCTTGCTCCAGGGCCAGCAGTCCCTCGATGATCGCAACACAGTGAGAAACGAAAGGCGGCACCAGCGTTCCGGAGAGCGGTCCGAAGGGCTCGCGGTTGATGCGCACGCCGCGCTCCTCGTAAAAGCCCACCAGGCGATCGCAGTACTGCCAATGGCGCAGCGAGCGTTCGAGCGGCACCTTCTTCGCGTACGGGATGTTGTACGAGATGCCGCCGCCCTCGTAAGCGGTGAAGCCGGCAGCCAGCGTGATTTCGGCGAGCAGACGCGCGTCGGGCGTACCGTGGCGCACCTGCACGGGCTTCGTCAGCGATTCGACGACGCGACGGCACTCCTTGAGACCGTGGTTGACCGCCGGGAAGCCGTTGAGCAGTGAGGTGCCGGCAGCGGTGGAGCGCGCGATCCCTTCCGCGGCCTTCTCGTAGTGATTGAGTCGCGTGTAGGCGTCGATCGTCGAGGGCAGCAGATCGCACGCATCCTCAAGGAACTGCAGTAGCTTGATGTGCTCGTCGACCAGCGCGACACCCGCGCGCGGCTGGCGCAGCGTGCGCCCCTCGCGGTCGGCTGCAGCCAGTACGCTCGAGAAGCGCTTGCTCTCTGGCAATGAGTGCTGGTAGCGCACACCCTCCTCGAAGTCGACATCCTTCCCCGTCACCCAGGAGGCCACCACCTCAGTGCGCTCACTGAGGAAGGTGTCCATGTCCAGTTTCTTGTTACGCAATTGCATGTTCGTTCCTTGTTTCTTGGGCGATCAGGAAGTCAATGCCGGCGCGCGCTGCGGCGGCGGGAATATCGCGTGCCAGATTGGCCAGCAGGGGAAACAGGTAGTCCGCGTCGCGGTAGTAGGCAAAGTTCCGTGGTGCCAGCACCGTGCGGCCGCGCTGGTCGAAGCGGTGGCCGGCAAACCAGGCGGCGGGCGAAAAATCCTCGGCCTTGGCGAGCCATCCGCCGGAGCCGACGACCTTGGGCAGCGATGAAAGATCGCGCCCGGTCTGCACCATGACTTCGCCGTCTGGCGTATAGACGGGAGACGTGCGGCCCACATGACGTGCCACCGCGTGACCGACGCACAGCCCGGCGAGCAGCGTGTCCAGGTGGCGGTCCTCGGCGGCCGTGGGGATCGAATCGGGGCGTGCCGTGACACGGGCGGCATACCCGGCAAGCTCCGCCTTGCTGACGCCGCTCACGTCGAGGGCGGCGGCAAGCGCCGTGCCCCCGATCTCGCACACCGCTTGGGCCGACACGCGCATGCCGAGGTCGCCTTCGACGGTGCGCTTGACGTCCGGCTCAGGGAATCCGCGCCGGATGGTACCCGAGATGGGGGTTTCGCGATGCGCCGAATAGACGTCGGTCGTGGCTCCCCCCATGTCGAGCAGGAGAAACTCGCTCCAGCCAGGCACCAGGTCACGGATCGCCCGGGCGTATTCGAGGACGGCAAACGGCGTCGGGACGGGTTCGCTGCCGGTCGCGTCCATGATCGCGTCGAGACCCTTGCCCTTGACGATGGCGTCGAGAAAGATGGTCCGGATCGCGTCGCGCGCCGGGTCGGGGTTCGGCTCGTTGAAGTCGGGAAGCAGGTTGGGCACGACCTTGAGCCGCTTGCCGGCGAGAAGCGCGGCGACTTCGTCCGCAACCTCCCGATTGCCCGCGTAGATGATGTCGCAATCGAGACGCGAGTTGGCCAGCGTCGCAGCGTTGGCGAGCACGTAGTCGCTGTTCCCCCCGTCGGTGCCGCCGGCGAGGAGCACGATGTCCGGCTGCCGCTCTTCGAGTTGCGCGAGGTCGCGAGCGGTCAGGCGGTAGGCGAACACCTGCGACAGACGCGCGCCGGCCGATTGGGCCGCGAGCTTCCCGATTTCGAGCGTGACGTCGGGCACCAGACCGATCGCCGCGACGGCCAAGCCGCCCTTCGCCGAGGAGGAATAACGCAGTCGCAATTCGCCGCGGCGCAATTGGTCGAGCGGATCACCGGCGACAATCTCGCCCAGCACAGCGAAGAAGGCCTCGGAGAGGTTCACGACGGTGGTGGGGCGCGCCGCACGGCGTTCGAGTTGAACCCGGTCACCGACGAGGCGAAAGCTTGCACCCTTGGTCCACGTCGAACCGATGTCGATAGTCGCGTAGATCATTGGCGTGCCACGATATCTTGCCGCAGGGACTGGGCAACCGACTTGATATCGACGGTCGGGGGAAAGACACGGTCGTAGCCCATGTCCTTGAACATGGATTCGACTTCCGAAAATTCGCGCTTGCCGATGACCAGGTTGCCGCCGACGTACAGGACGATGTCCTCCAGGCCGCGCTCGATGCAACGGCCGCGGAACCCTGCACAGTCGATTTCCCCGTGGCCGTAAATCGACGAAACGAGGATCGCGCCCGCGCCGACTTCGATCGCCGCATCGATGAATTCGTCTTGGCTGACCATGACGCCGAGATTGGTGACGCGAAATCCCTCGCCGGTCAGGACAGTGTCGATGATCTTGTTGCCGACTGCGTGGCAGTCGGAGCCGATCACCCCCAGAATCACATTTGTCTCGCTCATGTCCTCGTTCGCTCCTTGGGTCCTTCGATTTTTGGTCAGATAGTTCACGGCAGCGTCTTGTTAGTGCGACATTTGCAACAAGTCGTCGCCTTGTGGCTGCTTCCTGATCTTGGATGGCAATTTATCCAAGGGTGCGAGGGGGTAACAAGCAATATATACTCAGCATGTTGTGCTGAAACGGAACCAACTCCATGCGCAGAAAGATTCCTCCGACCGAACTCCTGGTCGCCTTTGAAACGGCCGCTAGGCATCAGAGTTTCACGCGGGCGGCCGAGGAACTCTCGCTCACGCAGAGCGCCGTTTGCCGGCAGATCGGTGCGCTGGAGGATTTTCTCGGCGTGCAGTTGTTCAATCGGGTCAAGAAGCGGGTGTTGTTGTCCGAGGCCGGAACCACGTACGCGCTTAAGGTGCGCGACCTGCTCAAACTGCTGGAGGGGGAGACGCTATCCCTGATGGCACATCAAGGGGCGGGAGGGGTGCTGGAGCTCGCGGTGATCCCGACTTTCGCGACACGCTGGCTGATTCCGCGTTTGGCGGACTTTCATGCGAAACATCCCAGCATCATCCTGAACCTGACGACCCGCGCCGAGCCGTTCATGTTCACCGATACGCCGTTCGACGCCGCGATCCACTTCGGCGACCCGATCTGGCCGGGGGCGATGACGGAATACCTGTTTGGCGAGGAGATGGTCCCGGTTTGCACGCCGGCGTTGTTGGAGGGGGCGGCGGCGATTTCAGTCGACGACCTCGCGAAGAAGCCGCTTCTCCACCATGCCGGGCGCCCGGAGGCCTGGCGCGAGTGGTTCGACGTCGCGGGGCTGCCGAATGTGAGTGCGCTGCGGGGTCCTCGCTACGAGCTTTTCTCAATGCTGGTCGAGGCGGCGCGGGCAGGCCTCGGCGTAGCACTCGTTCCACACTTCTTCGTTCTTTCAGAGGTCGCTTCGGGAGAGCTGATCATCCCGCACCCCTGCTTGTTTCGCAGTAAGCGCGCGTATTACCTGGTCTATCCGGAGAACAAGGCGCAGTCGGCTTCACTGGAAGTGTTTCGCGCTTGGCTGCACGGACAGGCTGCTGCATACATTCGAGACATCTCAGGGGGCAGCTCGGCGTCGAAATAGACTGCATCGCGGCTATTTCGACGCCAGTCTCACGTCTTTCCGGAGGAACTGGCGTTGTTGTTGAGTTCGTGATCGAGACGGGCTGCTCCCCTATTGCCCGCACCGTCGAAGGCAAGATCGCTGCCGCGCCCGACGTTCCTTACTGACACTCTTGTCGTCGTACGACTCCCTCACGGTCGCACGGCGCGCACCAGTTTATGCCGCGGCGGTCACCATCATGGTGCCAATTAATCAGAATTGCTGATGCAATCCATAAGCTATCACCCCTGACAAAGGCAGCTCGCGATCCCGGGACTAGACTCCGAATCAAGGTATGGATTTCCCTTCGGGCTTCCGATACCGCTTGTGGCAAGAGTATGGGTTCCAGGTTGCGAATGCCTCGGCCCCGCTTGCGATCTGTGAAGGAGTGGCGACCGCGCATCGCAAAGAACGTCGCCTACTAGACAAAGTGAGGAGTCACCGTGAATTCAGTCCCGAAGTTTCCGTTCCCTTCCAACGAACCCGAGATGGATTTTGGCGCCGGTACGCAGGCGGCGCAACAACTCGCGGCTACTTTGTCGCAGCGCGAGATCGTCGATATCCCTGCGGTCATCGGCGGGAAGCGGATCTATTCGGACGTTGTGGACGAGGTCTGTGCTCCTCACGACCATCAGCGGGTCATCGCCCGCATCCACCGTCCGAGCGAGGCGCAGGTCGGCGAAGCCATCGCCAACTCGCTGAGCGTTGCGCGCGATTGGGCGAATCTTCCGTTTGCCAGTCGTGCCACTATCCTGCACCGGGCGGCCGACATCGTGGCCAGCCGTCTGCGCATCAAGATCAATGCAGCAACGATGCTCGGACAGAGCAAGACGATCGACCAGGCTGAGCCCGATAGCGCCTGCGAGCTGATCGACTTCCTGCGTTTCAACGCCTACAACGCGCAGCGCATCTACGCCGAGCAGCCCTTGTCCGTCCCGACCGCGGCGAACCGCGCCGACTGGCGTCCGCTGGAAGGGTTCGTCTACGCCGTGTCCCCCTTCAACTTCACGGCGATCGGTGCGAACCTGACGACGGCTCCGGCGCTGATGGGCAACGTCGTGCTGTGGAAGCCCTCCGAGAAGTCGGCGCTCGCCAATTTCATCTTCTACGAAGCGCTCGAGGAAGCCGGGCTTCCGGCTGGCGTGATCAATTTCGTTCCGGGCAACCCGGAAATCACCACGCGTGCCGCGCTCTCGTCGCCGCACATGGCGGGCATCCATTTCACCGGATCCTCGGCCGTGTTCCAGTCCCTGTGGAGACATGTCGGCACCCATATCGAGTCCTATCGTTCGATGCCGCGACTGGTCGGCGAGACCGGTGGCAAGGACTTCGTTCTGGCGCATCCCTCCGCGGATGTGGATGCCCTCTCTATCGCACTGATTCGTGGCGCCTTCGAATACCAGGGGCAGAAATGCAGCGCCGCTTCGCGCGCCTACATTCCGGCTAGCCTGTGGCCGCGCGTGAGGGCCCAGTTGCAGGAGCGGCTTAGCGTCCTCACGGTGGGTGATGTCGCCGACCCGAAGACCTTCATGGGCGCGGTCATCAGCAAGGCCTCCTTCGACAAGCTCGACCGTCGTCTGGCCGAGGCCCGTGAGGACAGCCAGGTGACCATCATCGCCGGCGGGAAGACGTGGAGCGAGCCCGGCTATTTCGTCGCGCCCACCGTCCTCGAAGTGTCCAATCCGCGTCACGCACTGATGCAGGACGAGCTGTTCGGCCCGGTGCTGACGATCTTCGTGTACGACGACAACGCCTGGACCGACACGCTGCGACTCATTGACGAGACCAGCCCGTACGCACTGACGGGTTCGATCTTCTGCAACGACCGCTTCGCCCTTCACGCAGCAGAAGACGCGCTGGCCAATGCCGCCGGCAATCTCTACATCAACGACAAACCGACGGGCGCAATGATCGGACAGCAACCGTTCGGCGGAATGCGCGGCAGCGGCACGAACGACAAGGCGGGTTCGTGGATGAACCTGATGCGTTGGACTTCGCCGCGAGTGATCAAGGAAACCTATCTGCCGACGCGCGACTGGCGATTTGGCGGCTGAAAGCGCGGGTAGTGAGGAGACTAATTCACCGGAGCGATATGCAAATGTCGACGATTGTTTCATTCAAGAATGTTCAAAAGACCTACGACGGCGAAACGCTGGTCGTCAAGAACCTGAACCTCGACATCAGGACGGGCGAATTCCTCACGATGCTCGGGCCATCGGGATCGGGGAAGACGACATGTCTCATGATGCTAGCGGGATTCGAGACGGCGACGCACGGTGAAATCCTGCTCAAGGACAAACCGATCAACCGCATCCCGCCCGAGCGTCGCAATATCGGCATGGTGTTCCAGAGCTATGCGCTATTCCCGCATATGTCGGTGAGCGAGAACCTTGCATTCCCCCTGAAGGTGCGCAAGGTTCCAAGCCCCGAGGCGGCGGAGCGGGTCAAGAAAGCGCTGGCGATGGTCAACATGCAGGCGTTTGCCAACCGCATGCCCGCGCAGCTTTCCGGCGGACAGCAGCAACGCATCGCGGTGGCCCGGGCGCTGGTCTTCGAGCCCGCCCTGGTGCTGATGGACGAGCCGCTCGGGGCGCTTGATAAGCAATTGCGCGAGCAGATGCAATACGAGATCAAGCGTATTCACGAGGAGAGCGGGCTCACCGTCGTGTACGTCACCCACGACCAGGGGGAAGCCATGACGATGTCCGATCGCATCGCCGTATTCAACAACGGGATCATCCAGCAGCTGGCGCCGCCCTCGGAGTTGTACGAACAGCCCGAGAACTCGTTCGTCGCCCGATTCATCGGCGAGAACAACGAACTCAAGGGCACCGTCTCGGAAATGAACGGCCGCGGGTGCGTCGTCGAGTTGCCGCACGGCGGCAGCATTCGCGCCTCCGCCGGTTCCGGCATTTCGGTCGGTTCGACCGCCGGCATATCGCTGCGCCCCGAACGCATCACGATCGGCGACAGCGCACGTCAATGCGACAACGTGTTCCATGGCGGCGTGAAGGACCTGATTTATTACGGCGATCACCTTCGCATCGTGATGGTGGTGTGTGGCCACGATGACTTCATCGTCAAAGTGCCGAACGACGGCGTGAACCGCAAGGTCCGCGTCGGCGATGGAATTGATGTTGGCTGGATGGCTGACGGGTGTCGCGCACTGCGTTAGTCCGCTTCTTCTGGAGTTGTTGTTCGTTTCATCAATTGGAGGAGAAACACAATGAAAAAAGCACAAATTTTCGGTCTCGCCGTTCTCGCAGGTTCTGCAATGGCGGCCAACGCCAATGAATTGACCTTCGTCTCGTGGGGCGGGTCGTATCAGGCGGCGCAGGAGCCGACCATCATCAAGCCGTTTGCCTCCAAGTCCGGGGTCAAGGTCAAGTCAGACAGCTACAACGGCGGTGTGGCGCAGGTCCGCAGCCAGGTACAGACCAACAACGTGACCTGGGACGTCATCGATATGCAGTTGTCGGATGCGATGCGCGCATGCGATGAAGGTCTGCTCGAAAAGATCGCTCCCACAGACATTGCTGCGGCAAAGGATGGCCGGTCAGCCAAGGACGACTACATTCCGGGCGCGCTCAACGAGTGCATGGCGGGCAACAACATGTGGGCAGACGTCATTGTCTACAACAAGGACAAGTTCAAAGGCGCGGCCCCGGCTAAGGTCGCCGACTTCTTCGACCTGAAGAAATTCCCCGGCAAGCGCGGCCTGCACAAGTCGCCGGAAGGTGCCCTCGAGTGGGCACTGATGGCTGACGGCGTGGCTCCCGCGCAGGTCTACCAGACGCTGGCGACCCCGGCGGGCGTCGAGCGCGCGTTCAAGAAGCTCGACACCATCAAGTCCTCGATCGTCTGGTGGGAAACCGGCGCACAAGCACCGCAACTGCTGGCTGACGGCGAAGTGTCGATGACCAGTGCCTACAACGGCCGGATTTTCGCTGCGATCTCGGCAGACAAGAAGCCGTTTGGTTACGTGTGGGATGGCCAACTGCGGCACATCGAGGGCTTCGTGATCGTCAAGGGAACCAAGAACCTGAAGGCGGCCAAGGAACTCGTGCGCCATGCGACGCAGCCGGAGGTTCTGGCTTCGATCGCCAACGTTACCTCCTACGGTCCTCTGCGCCAATCGTCGCTCGCTCACGTTGAACCCGCGGTGGTGAAGTTCCTGCCGACCGCACCCGACAACGCAAAGGGTGCGCTCGATTCCGACTCCGCTTTCTGGGCCGATCATGCGGACGATCTGAACCAGAAGTTCGCGGTCTGGCTGGCGCGCTAAGTAGCACGCTACTTGTCTGACATTCAGAGGGTGGGCTACACCACATGAACGCCATGAGTTCTGTATCTGAGGGCATTCCGATGGGCGACGCATACGTGACCGGAGGCCGGAGTCTCAAGTCGAAGCTTCGCCGGGCGGAGCGAATGGAACAGGTGAAGGCCTACCTTCTGATCTTGCCGCTGTTTGCTTTCTTGCTGATCTGTTTCCTGCTGCCGATCGGCGCGCTGCTGGTCAAGGGTTTCACCGATCCAACGCTGAATGACGAGCTGCCGCATGCGGCCAGTTTGCTGCGCGAGTGGGATCCGGCGAAAGGAGCCGTCCCGGACGAGGAAACCTTCGCGACCTTCGCCAAGGATCTGGCTGCCAGCCGGCCGAATGACGGTGCCAGCCGCGTCGCCAAGCGCCTGAACATCGATCAGCCGGGCATGCGCAGTCTGATCCTGAAGACGGCCAACAAGCTCGATACTGCCGAAGGTGCCACATGGCAGGAAAAGCTCGTCGCGATCGACAAGCGCTGGGGCGCGGTGGCTACCTGGTCGACGTTGAAATATGCGTCGAGCCCATGGACGATCGGCTACTACATCAAGGCACTCGACCTCACCCGCGATGAAAGCGGAGAGATCGTGCAGCAGCCGGAGGGCCAGCGCCTGTACAGGGATGTCTTCGTGCGCACCGCAGTCGTCAGTCTGTCAGTCAGCGTGATCTGCCTGTTGCTGGGCTACCCCGTTGCGTACTTCCTCGCGTCGCTGCCGGCACGCTACAGCAACCTGTTCATGATCATGGTGCTGCTGCCTTTCTGGACGTCGATTCTGGTCAGGACGACCGCCTGGGTGGTGGCCTTGCAAAGCAACGGCGTCGTCAACGCCCTGCTGATCAAGCTGGGCGTGACGGAAGACGGCTTTGCACTGATCTACAACCGGTTCGGCGTGCTGGTGGCGATGACGCACATTCTGCTGCCTTACGCGATCCTGTCCCTGTACAGCGTCATGAAGGGCGTGCCGGGCATCTATGTGAGAGCGGCGAGATCGTTGGGCGCCGGACCGATCCGGGCGTTCTTCCAGGCGTACTTCCCGCAGACCCTGCCGGGAGTTGCCGCCGCCGGGATGCTGACCTTCATCCTTGCTGTCGGCTACTACATCACCCCGGCTATCGTCGGCGGGCCCAACGATCAATTGGCCAGTTATTACATTGCCAACCACGTCAACACGACTTTGAACTGGGGGCTCGCCAGCGCCCTGGCTTCGATGCTGCTCGTGGGCGTTCTTCTGCTCTACGCAGTGTTTGTTCGACTGACCGGCGGCCGCGGCGCCAAATTGGGGTAATGCCATGTTCGAATTTCCTGCATATGTGTCGATCTGGGGCAAAGCGGGCCGTATTTCCTTCGTGGCCCTTTCGCTGGCGATCCTGCTATTCCTGCTGCTTCCGATTCTTGTCGTGATGCCGCTTTCGTTCAATGCCGAGCCTTACTTCACCTATCCGATGTCCGCCTGGAGTACTCGCTGGTACGAAGAGTTCTTCGGCAGCGAGGAATGGCGACTGGCGTTGGAGAACACGCTCATCGTCGGCTTCGCCTCGACCACCGTGGCGACCATCCTGGGCGTGCTGGCGTCCTTGGGGCTCATGAATCCGAAGCTTAAGGGGGGCGTATGGATCACTGGGGTGCTTGTGTCCCCAATGATCGTGCCGGTGATCATCACCGCCGTGGGCGTCTACTTCGCGTTCAGTCCCTTGGGTCTGACGAGCAGCCTGCTGGGCCTGACCCTGGCGCATGCCGCCCTCGGCGTTCCCTTCGTCGTGGTGACGGTGACGGCGACGCTGGCCGGATTCAACGAAACCCTAAGCCGGGCCGGCCGCAGCCTGGGTGCCTCGCCGATGCGGGTCTTCTGGCGCATCAAGCTCCCGATTATTTTCCCGGGGGTGGTGTCGGGTGCGCTCTTCGCGTTCGCGACCTCGTTCGACGAAGTGGTGGTGGCGCTCTTCCTGACCTCTGCCGATCAGCGCACCGTGCCGAGGCAGATGTGGTCGGGTGTGCGCGAGCAGCTGAGCCCGACGATCCTGGCGGTAGCCACGGTGTTGGTGGCGCTGTCGACCGTGCTGTTGGTGACCTTGGAGTTGCTGCGCCGCAGGACTGAGCGCCTGCGCGGCCACGCGTCCTAGTCCCCAGCCGTCGATAGAAACTAAAGAAATCGCCCCCGAGCGTTCACGAATTGGAGGAGCATCAAATGGCAGCCGAACTTTTCGAACGAGATGAGCAAATGACAAGAGCCGAGACCCGGAGCGATCTTCAGACGCTTCGTCAGCGGATCAGGGATGTATCCGAGCTCGCGGAAGAAGTCGTAGTCAATGGGCTGATGAAAGAGGCTCAGTTGAGCCCGGAGCAGCTGAAGAAGGCGCAGGCATTGGCAGGACAGCTCGCCGAAGGCGTGCGCAAGGCCCGCATCAATGCGGGGAGCATCGACTTGCTGACGCAGGAGTTTTCCCTGGACAGCCGGGAAGGGATCGCCTTGATGTGCCTCGCGGAGGCAATGCTGCGCATCCCCGACGTCGAAACGCGAAACAGGCTGATTCGCGACAAGATCGTCGACGGCGACTGGCGCTCGCATGTTGGAAAGTCGCCGTCCATGTTCGTGAACGCTACCGCATGGGGACTCTTGTTTACCGGCAAGGTGTTGAAACAGCCGGACGACTCGGTACTCCTGGAAGCCCTGTCGAGCGTACTGCGCAAGGGCGGCGAGGCCGTTGTCCGCGGTGGCGTGTCGTTCGCGATGCTGATGCTCGGCAAGCAGTTCGTGACGGGCGAAACAATCGAGGAAGCCATTCGCGTGGCGAAGGAGCGCGAAGCGCGCGGATATTGCTACTCGTACGACATGCTTGGAGAGGCAGCGCTAACGCAGGAGGATGCGCAGGCGTACTTCGACGCCTACTGGCACGCGATTGAAGAGATCGGAAAAAGCGCGAAGCACCAAGGCCCGATCATGGGACACGGCGTTTCGGTCAAGCTGACCGGGCTGCACCCCCGCTACGAAGTGGTGCAACGAGAGCGAGTGATTGCGGAGATGTACCCGAAATTGCTGCAACTCGCTTGTGCGGCAAAGAAATGGAATATCGGCTTCCATCTCGACCAGGAAGACGCCGCCCGATTCGATCTCACCATCGAAATGCTGGAGCGCCTGGCTTCCGCTCCGGAACTCAAGGGATGGGACGGGCTGGGTATTTCAGTGCAGGCCTACCAGAAATGTGGCACCGCCGTGGTGGACTGGGTGATCGGGCTGGCGCGTGCGAATCGGTGCAAGATCTTGGTCCGGTTGGTGAAGGGCGCGTATTGGGATACTGAAATCAAACGCTGCCAGACCGAAGGAACCGACGAGTTCCCGGTCTTCACCCGTAAAGTTCATTCCGACGTCAGTTATATCGCCTGCGCGAAGCATTTGCTGGATGCGCAGGACGCGGTTTTCCCGCAGTTCGCGACCCACAATGCCTTCTCGATCGCCGCGATTCATACGCTCGGCGGCAACAAGGAATACGAGTTCCAATGCCTGCACGGCATGGGGGAAACCGTCTACGATCAGGTCGTCGGCGACAATAATTTGGGCCGCCGCTGCAGGATCTATGCCCCGGTGGGGCCGCACGAAACACTGCTGGCCTATCTGGTGCGCCGGCTGCTGGAGAATGGGGCCAATAGTTCATTCGTGAGCCAGATCGTCAAGCCGGAAATCAGCATCTCCGAGATCGTCGAAGACCCGATTGCCCGTGCGGCCCGGACCGGGGGAAAGCCTCACCCGAAGATCATGCTGCCTCCTGCGCTGCTGCCAGGACGCAAGAATGCGGCTGCGTTGCAGCTTGCCGGGTCTGCCGATTTCGAAAAGGCTTTGGCCGAGTTGTCCGCGCATCGGATCAATGCGGAGCCCTTGCTTGGCGAGCCAACCGAGAGGAGGGGCGTTAGCCGCTGCATCTGCAGCCCGAGCGATGAGACCGTAGTCGTCGGCAGCGTTTCCGATAGCTCCTTGGAAACCGTGGATGCCGCTCTCGCGATTGCCGCTACCTCCGGTGCTTCCTGGGGGAAGAGTTCACTCGAAGAGCGCACCGAAAAGCTGCGCGCCGTCGGTGATGTGCTTGAGCGCGACGCCAATCGCCTGTGCGCGATCCTGGTCCGGGAGAGCGGGATGACATTGCAGGAAGCGGCGCAGGAAGTGCGGCAAGCCGTCGCGTTGTGCCGCCTCTACGCTCATCAGGCCGATGCGGATCGCAACCTGCGGCAGGCCCAGCCGCTCGGCGCGGTGGTCTCGATATCGCCGGCGAGCGCGCCCTTGTCCGCGCTTGTCGGCCAGGTGGCCGCCGCATTGATCACCGGAAATGCGGTGCTGGCAAAACCTTCCTCATCCGCGCCGCTGATCGCCTTCGAGGCGGTCCGATCGTTCCACAGGGCGGGAGTCCCGGCGGCGGCATTGCAATTGGTTCCCGGGGCAGGGAGCACGGTCGGGCATGCTTTGACCCGGGATGCCCGAGTGGCGGCGATCTTGTTCTCCGGATCACAGGATGTTGCCAGGGAAATCGGTGCCACGCTGGCAGCCGCCTCGCATGAACCCGTCTTTGTCGCGACGACCGGCGGCTTCAACTCGATGATCGTGGATAGCTCGGCACTGCCGGAACAGGTGATTTCCGATGCAATCAACTCGGCATTCGACTGCGCCGGCCAGCGCTCTTCGTCGCTGCGCCTTCTCTGCCTGCAGGACTCGACGGCGGAAAAGGTGTTGAAAATGCTGCGCAGCATGCTGCGCGAACGCGTCGTCGGACAGCCGTCTCACGCATCGACGGACATCGGTCCCGTTGCGACGAAAGAGCTCCAGAACGCTTTCGGCGAATACGTCCGAAGGATGGCCGACAAGGGCTTCGAGGTGGCGCGGGCGCCCGTCGGCGATGAATGTGCGAAGGGCCGTTTCGTTGCGCCAGCAATCATCGATCTGGGCGATTTGGATGCCATCGAGCAGATCGACCAGACCATCAGCGGGCCCGTATTGCATGTCGTGCGGTGGAAGTCGGGACAGCTGGAGCGCCTGCTGACGGTCCTGAACGAGCGCACGCGCGCCACGGCTCTGGGTTTGCATACGCGGATCAACGAAACCGCCGGAAAGGTGCTTTCCATGGCGCACGCTGACAACGTTTACATCAACCGTGCCGTCCATGCCGCTGCGGCAGGAATGCATCCCACCGGGGGCATGTGCGCCGGAGGGACCGGGCCGAAGGTGGATGGACCGATCACCCTGTATCGGCTGGTGAAGTCGCTGCCTGTCGCGTGGAGCGGCGACAAGGGCCCCTTTGCCCGCACTGCACAGTGGGCGAGCGACAAGTTCTACGAGATACCGGTCATCGAGGAAGGCAAGAAGCTGGTCGCTCGCAAAGTGTTCGAGCGCAATGCCATCGACGAACGAATGAGCTTGCTGAAAGCCGTTCGCGATGCCGCCCAGGGCTTTGGTGTGGGCGAGGAGGGCAAGAAACGGATTGCTCGGCATGTCGAAAAGCTCAGCAGCGTCCTCGTAGCGAATACGCCGTTCGGGCTGCCGGCTCCTGCGGGAGAGGAGAACACGCTGGAACTTCTTGCCGCCGGCCGTCTTCTTTGCGTTGCCCAATCCGACGAGAGCCTCGTAAAGCAGACGCTTGCCGCAATTGCCTTCGGCAATACCGCG
The DNA here is from genome assembly GCF_045689615.1 of Aromatoleum evansii. Taxonomy (NCBI): domain Bacteria; kingdom Pseudomonadati; phylum Pseudomonadota; class Betaproteobacteria; order Rhodocyclales; family Rhodocyclaceae; genus Aromatoleum; species Aromatoleum evansii. The sequence goes on along the minus strand of NZ_CP141259.1, from coordinate 2,817,196 downwards.
TTGCTGCCCCGGTCGAAGCTTGCAGAGACATTGCAGGGAATCGTTGGTAACGGTCGATGCATCATCGTCGACAACGATATCGCCCGCAGCGCCGACAAGATCGCTGCCGCGCAGCCCCGGCTCGTCCTGACGGATCTGAGTGGTGAGAACCTCGCGTCCTTGCGCAAACGAGCCCAGTCGGCTTCTCGAAACGGGGTGTCCGTCGTCACTTCCGACAGCGATGGGAGCTATGACTGGTCGTACCTCGTACGGGAACGCACGACATCCATCAACGTGAGCGCGGCGGGTGGCAATACGCAACTCATGATGCTGACCGAAGAAGCTGCGTAGCCCCTCGGCTTTCTTCAGGCCGTGCTTCAGCAACTGTTCGCGACCCGCGTCCTGATGGATGCGGGTCGCGTGTTGTCATCGAGATGTCAGGTCTCGTTCTCAGCGCGTCGAATCGAAGCTATATTCGGACATTAAACATGCTCCCTTTACGAATTCGGACGCAAGCGATGACAACCTGTCCTCCACTCGACCTGATGCAGAGCTGGGTCGCCGTCGTTGAATTTGAGTCGGTATCGCGCGCGGCGGTGCACCTCGGTGTGTCTCAGGCCGCCGTCTCGCAACACGTCCAGGCGCTCGAAGAGTTCATTGGCATTTCGCTGCTGGACCGCACGTTTCGGCCGGCGCGTCCCACTCCTGCCGGCCTGCGCCTCTACGATGACGCCTGCCGTCTGCTGGAACAGGCCAATCAGATCGTCGTCAATGCACGTAACGTGGCACGGGCGAAAGGGACGACAGTCCGTATCGGATGCGTCGATTCATTTGCCGCGACGATTTGTCCGCAACTCGTGAAAGGTCTGTCAAGTTCGTCCTCGAAAATCACCCTGTGGTCAGGCATCACTCCGGTGCTGGACGAGCAGATGAACACCCGCCAGATCGACGTGGCGATTACGACGATGGGGGCGACGAAGCGCACCGGCATCAGCCGTCAGCGACTCTTTTCCGAAAACTACTTCGTCGTCTTGCCGCGCCGCTTTCCGAGGCAGGAGACCGAGGACGTCGGTCAGCTGGCCAAGCGGCTGCAGTTCATTCGCTATAGCCTGCGCTCCAAGATCGGAGAACAGATCCAGTCCTACTTCGACGGATTAGGTGTCGAACTCGAGCGCAGCTTCGAATTCGACGCGACCGACCCCCTGCTGAGCCTGGTCGCCGCGGGGCTCGGGTGGGCGTTGATCACGCCGCTTTGCCTTTGGCAGTCGCGCCACCATCTGCCCGATGTCACGGTGCTCCCGTTGAATACCTTGCATTACGGCAGGAAGATTTTTCCGCCATTGGAACGGACCTTCTACATGCTGTGGCGACGCGACGAATTGGGATCGATTCCCAATGACATTCGAAACATCGTCTCGGAAGTCGCGCAGCGTCAACTCGCGCCTGATATTGCGCGCATCATTGGAATTCCGGAGGAGGCCCTGTTCACGTTTCCCGCGACAGGGCCCGGGGCCTCGTCTCAATAGCCCTGGAGCTTCCGGACCAGTTCTTCATCGACCTCCATCCCGTTTGCGTTCGACGCACTCAACGCCTCTGCTTTTTCGTACCCCGGTACGAAGACCTTGTATTTGCCATGAAGGCGATCGAGCTGTGTGGACAGGCGCGATGTGAAATGGGCATCGAGGACGGTCGGATTGATGGCCACGACCAACATGCCGACACGGGGGCTTTGATTGCCTTCGAGGAACGACGGGGCGTCGAGGGACCAGTTGCCGCCGGACATCGTCGCGAGTATTTCCACCATCAGCGCGATGTTGCCGCCGCGGTTGCCTCCGAACGCGAGCAATGCGCCTGTCAGCGCGGCAGTCGCATCGGTGGTCGGTTCCCCCGTCTGATCCAGCGCCCATCCCTCGGGCAAAGGCTTCCCGGCCTCGGCCGCGGCGCGGATATTGACGAACGCGGTAGCGCTGGAAGCCTGGTCGACGAGTAGCGACGGGCCGTTTTCTTGCGGCGCTGCAAACGCCAGCGGATTGGTTCCGTAGATCGGTCGGTGAGCGCCGCCGGCAGCGAGGAGCGCGTTTGCATTTCCGGCGGCCAGTGCAACCAGCCCCCGCTGCGCCAGGCGCTCGGCGAAGTACCCGAGGGCGCCGCAGGTGTAGGCATTACGCTGGGTGAACAGCGAAAGCCCCAGGGTCTTCGCCGTCGTTACCAGATCTTCGAAGGCAAGGTCGAATCCGAGATGTGCAATGCCGCGATGCGCGTCGGACGCGATGATGGCCGGTGCCGGCCGGGTCAGGCTCGGGCGCGCCGCTCCGTCGAGACGCCCCTCCGCCATCGCATCGAGGTAGTCGAAGAAATGGCGAATGCCGACGGAGGCCTGGCCCCGCGCCTCGGCCGCAACGGTCGCCGTTGCAAGCGACGTGGCGACGTATTCGGACGCACCATGCGCCAGTGCCGCCCGCTTGCACAGGTCGAGTGCAGTTTCGATACTGATGTTAACCGTGGTGGGCATGTCGGCTCCGATATGAGAGATGCTTCATGTATCCCCAGGCAAGGCAAGAGGAAGGAATTACGCCCAGATATCGCCGATCGTGTAGCCGTTGGGAAAGGGATCGGTGGGGTCGAGAACATAGGTGTTGTAGCCGTAGATCCACGCCTGACCGCCGATGGTCGGGACAACGCCGCGGTACTTGCCGATTTGTACCTCTTCGACCAGATGGCCGGTGAAGGTCGTTCCCAGTATGCCTTCATGGCGGAACGCCTCGTTCAGCTTCAATTTTCCCTTGGCATGCAGAGTGGCCATCTTCGCGCAGGTTCCCGTTCCGCACGGGCAGCGGTCGAGCGCGCCGGTCCAGGTCGCCGGATTGTCGAACTCCACCGGGCCGCTCGCCACGGTCACGACGTTCTTCCAGTCGGCGTTGGGGCTATCGGTCGGACCGGAAAGCTGGGAGATGGTGATTCCCACGCCGGGGTAATCCGGATGCTCGACCGGCAGCTGGTCCTGGGCGGCTTTCAGGATCAGGGAAGAGATACGTGAAATCTCCCGACCGTGGTCGGGTTGCAGCTTGATCCAGTCGAATTGCCGCACGTCCGCAATGACATAGAACATGCCGCCCCAGCCCACATCGACGGTCACCTTTCCCAGTTCGGGAACGTCGATCACCGCATCGAGGTGCACCGCGAATGCCGGCACATTCTTGAACGTGACTTGAACGACCTTGCCGTCGCGGCACTCGGCCTTGATGCCGATGAGGCCCGCAGGCGCTTCCAGTTGAAACTCCGTGAACGGTTCCTGCATCGGGATCATGCCGGTTTCGAGCAGCACCGTCGCGACGGCGATGGTGTTTCCGCCGCTCATGACGGGATATTCCGTCTGTTCCATGATGATGTAGCCGGCGACCGCATCGGGGTGCTTAGGCGGAACGATGAGATTGCAGCACAGCGGGGGATAGCCGCGGGGTTCGCGCAGCATGAGCATGCGGACTTGGTCGTCGTTCTTTTCGAGCCATTTCATCTGCTCGTACACGCTGTTTCCGGGGATATGCGGCACTCCGCCGGTGATGACCCGCATGGGTTCCCCAGAATGCACTTCAACTGCGTGAAAGGTTCTCTTGAATCCCATCGCATGCTCCTTCTCTGCCGGTGTAGGCGGGCTTGTTCGAACATCAAGTTAGCGGGAGGAACTATTGCAAACTCCGCGCGCGCTTTACTTTAGATCAGCATTTCTAGGACTATTCATAAGAAGCACTGATAAACAAGGTGGCGTCTCTATTCTCACCTAGATTCCAAACAATCCCGACGGCAAGGAGGTGAGATGGCTGACGAATACCCGCATTTGTTCCAACCCCTGACCTTACGCCACAAGACGCTCCGCAACCGTATCGTGTTCGGTGCGCACACGGCCAACATGGCCGAGCAGGGTCTGCCTGGAGCCCGCCACCTGGGCTACTACCTCGAGCGAGCCAAGGGCGGGGCCGCGATGATCGTCGTCGAGCCGGTCCCCGTGCATGCAACGACCGTCCTCACCCGCGGCAACTTCCGCCACGCCGACGACGTCCTTGTTCCGGCCTTCCGGCCCATCACCGAAGCCTGCAAGTCCGAAGGGGCGGTGATGATCCAGCAGCTTTACCACGTCGGCGCGCACGGGGATTTCGACAACTCCTATCGGCCCGCCTGGTCGCCCTCCGGCATGCCCTCGTATCACGATGCGGACGGCAGTCATGCCATGAGCGAGGCCGAGATCGAGGAGATCATCGAAGGCTTTGCCGAGGCGGCACGCCGAGCGCAGGAAGCGGGCTTCGACGGCGTTGAGATCTTCGCTGCGTACAACGCCCTCATCGAGCAGTTCTGGCTCCCCTGGTCCAATCGCCGCGACGACCGCTGGGGAGGCAGCTTCGAGAACCGCATGCGGTTTTCGACCGAGCTGCTGTCACGGATTCGTGACCGGGTGGGGAATGATTTCATCATCGGCCTGGCTGTCAGCGTCGATGCCAGCGTCGAGGTGGCCATGCACATCGAGTCCCTGGCCAAAATCGTTGCCTGGCACGATGAGCGTCGGCTGATGGACTACGTCACCTGCGGCACGGGCAGCTATTTCAATTTCGGCGAACTGATTCCGACCTTCCAGTACCCAGACAAGCTGGGTGCCCCGCTGGCCGAGGCGCTCAAGCGGGTCGTGGGCCACGCACGCGTGCAGGCCGAGAGCCACATTCGCACCCCGGAGAGCGCGAACTACACCGTCGCCTCGGGGCAGGCCGACATGATCAGCATCGTGCGCGGACAGATCGCCGATCCGCATCTCGCCAACAAGACTCGCGCGGGCCGTGCCGAGGACGTTCGCGGCTGCATTTCGTGCAACCAGATGTGCTGGGGGCGGCGCTCCCGCGACTATTGGATCTCCTGCCTGATCAATCCTTCCGCCGGGCGCGAGTTCGAGTGGGGCGGCGACCGCTTCACGCGGACCGCTGCGGCGCGCCAAGTCTTGGTCGTGGGCGGCGGGCCGGCCGGGCTGGAAGCCGCGCGGGTCGCCGCCGAGCGCGGTCATCGCGTGATCCTTGCCGAGGCCGGCCCATACTTGGGTGGCGCCTTTCGGCTGGCCGGCATGCAGCCGCGTCGTTCACAGATCATTGAACTGATCGACTGGTACGACCGTCAGCTCGCGAAGCTTGGCGTGGAGGTGCGTCTCAACTGCCTGCTGGACGCCGACGAGGTTAGCGCCATTGGGGTTGACGCAATCGTGCTGGCCACCGGCTCGCAGCCGACGGGCACTGGGTTCCAGCGTCAACGTCCCGCCGCCGACCGGCTGGAAGGGGTAGAGCGTTCAAATGTCTGGTCGATCGAGGATGTGATGTCGCGAACGGCGCGGCTCGGCAAGCGCGTGCTGCTGCTCGACGACACGGGAGACTGGCGCGGCGGAGGTACTGCGTGGCATCTGGCCGAACGTGGACACGAAGTCGTGATCGTGACCGCCCAGCCGATGATCGGCTACTGGATCCAGCGCACCGCCGGAGATGGGACGCTGCGCGCGCGGCTGGCACAACTCGGCGCGTCCTGGCATACAGAGTCGGTGCTCACGGCCTGGCACGGCAACGGGGCGACGCTACGCAGTCTCCTCGACGGGCGAGAAAGCCGGATCGACGCCGACGCCTTGGTATTGGCGACGACCAACGTGTCCGACGCCTCACTCGCAGAGGAGCTGGCCGACTCGGGACTGGAATTGCATGTCGTCGGCGATGCGGTGGCGGCGCGACTTGCAGTTCACGCCATCTACGAGGGCCGGGTGGTCGGCATGCAGCTCTGAAACCTCGACATCATTAATCACGAGAGAACCCCAATGCGTCTTGGATTTATCGGTACTGGCGTCATCACAAAAGCCATTGTCACCGGCCTCGTTCGTTCCAGCTTGTCGTTCGACCGGATATTCTTGTCGCCGCGCAACGCTGCGACGGCAGCAGAACTTGCTGCGCTGGACGCGCGCATTCAGGTGTGTGTGAGCAATCAGGAAGTGCTCGACTCGTCGGACATCGTAAGTATTGCCGTCGTGCCGCAAATCGTGGCGGATGTATTGCGAGAGCTTCATTTCGACGAGCGGCACCGCATCATTTCTTTTGTTCCCGGGACGCCGATCGAGGAACTGGATCGGCTGCTTCGCCCTGCGCGCAACTTTGCTCGCGCGGTGCCCTTGCCGGCCGTCGCGGATGGCAAGGGCTGTACCGCGATCTATCCGCCTGACGAGGTCGCCAAATCTCTGTTCTCTGCGCTGGGCGAGGCGGTCGAGGTCGAGAGCGAACATCAGTTCGACGCGCTACATGCCGTAACGGCGACCATGGCCAGCTTCTACGCGGCGCTGGAAGCCCAGGCATCCTGGTTGACGCAGCAGGGGCTCCCGTACAAGTCGGCACGCGCTTTTCTGTCCGGTTACAGCGTGGGGCTGGCACACGAAACGACTCAAACCGAGCAGTCGTTCCCGGAGATGATCGACTATCTCATGACGCCTGGCGGTCTGAATGAACAGCTGCATTCGGAGCTTTCCTCCCGCGGCGCGTACGCTCACTATGGAATTGCGCTCGATCGTGTGCTCGCTCGCATTCAAGGTCGGCCATGGCAGCGCTAAGAGACTCCGGATCGCAGGATCATAGATGACGGCACGAGTGCATGATCAGCGCAACGGAGCGCTGCTGGTTTTGGGTTCGGCGGCAGTGTGGAGCTTCGGAGGCGTCATTGCGCGCTTCCTGAGTGCGACCGACAGCTGGGTCGTGGTGTTCTGGCGCTCGCTGTTTGCAACCATCTTTCTGCTTTGCTTCATGCTCGGGCGCGAAGGCCTGCACCGCACAAGAGACCGGTTCATTTCAATGGGCTGGGCGGGTGTCGGTGTCGGGATGTGCTTCGCCGTCTGCTCGTCGGCCTTTGTGGTGGCACTGGCCCACACCACGGTGGCAAACGTCATGCTGATTCAGGCGGGGGTCCCCCTCATCGCCGCGCTGATGACATTCCTACTATTCGGTGAACGGGTGGGGGCTTCCACCTGGGCGGCTATCGCTGCCGTGTTGGCCGGCGTCGGCATCATGGTCTCTGCGTCCCTGGGCGGTCAGGTGTCGCCCCTGGGTGACGGGCTCGCCCTGGTAATCGCCATTGCCATCGCCACTGCCCTTGTCATCACGCGCAGGCATTCCGAGGTGCAGATGATGCCTGCTGTCTGTTTGGGAACCCTGATTGCGGGCATCCTCGCCGCGGTCATGGCACCGGGCTACGAAGTGAATGTGCGCGATGGCCTGCTGCTCTTCATGTTCGGCGCGCTCAATCTGGGACTGGGGATGGTTCTCTTCGTGAGCGGAGCGCGACTCATCCCCTCCGCGCTGGCCGCCTTGATCGGGGTGGCCGAGCCGATCCTGGGGCCGATGTGGGTCTGGCTGATCCATAGCGAAGTGCCGGGGAGCCGAACGCTTGTCGGCGGCAGCGTGGTGTTCTTCGCACTGCTTGCGCACCTTGGCTGGCAGTTCAGGCAGAGGGGGCAGGGCGCGTATTGAAGACGCCGGGCTTGGCCCCGGCTCGCTCCAGCACTTGTTGATCGATGCCGCCGAGGCGCACGTACTCGAGCTCGCGGTAGTACCAACGGCAGCGTGGGAGGATGCGGTCGATGGATTCATCAGCCGTATTTCACATCCCGGGGTAGCAAGGCCCGCCGCTGCCTTCGGGCGTCACCCAGACGATATTCTGGGTCGGATCCTTGATGTCGCAGGTCTTGCAGTGCAGGCAGTTCTGCGCGTTGATCTGGAGTTGCTCGCGACCGTCATCGGCCCTGACGAACTCATAGACGCCGGCGGGGCAGTAGCGTTGCTCCGGACCGGCATACTTCGCCAGATTGACATCGACCGGCACGGTCCAGCTCTTCAAGGCCAGATGGACCGGCTGGTTCTCTTCGTGATTCGTGTTCGAGATGAACACCGACGACAGACGATCGAAAGTAAGCTTGCCGTCCGGTTTCGGATAGACGATCGGCGTACATGTGTTGGCGGGTTTCAGGCATTCATGGTCAGCGTGGCGGTGACGCAACGTCCACGGTGCCTTTCCGCGCAGGACGAGCTGGTCGATGCCGACCATCAGCGTCCCGATGCCGAGTCCCTTCGCCATCCAGGGCTTGAAGTTTCGTGCCCGGTGGAGCTCTTCGTGAAGCCACGATGCCTTGAAAGCCGCGGCATAAGCGGCGAGCTCGTCGCCTTGACGGTTCACGCGCAGGGCATCGAAGACGGCTTCGGCAGCCAGCATGCCGCTCTTGATCGCGGCATGGCTGCCTTTGATGCGCGAAGCGTTGAGGAAGCCCGCATCACAGCCGATCAGCGCGCCACCCGGGAAGACCAGCTTCGGCAGCGACTGCAGCCCTCCGGCCGCGATGGCTCGGGCACCGTAGGATAGGCGCCTGCCGCCTACGAAGAACTTGCGGATCTCCGGATGCGTCTTGTAGCGCTGGAATTCTTCGAACGGCGACAGATAGGGATTCTGATAGGCGAGCCCCACGACGTAGCCGACCGCCACCTGATTGTTGTCCAGGTGATAAAGAAAGGAGCCGCCGTAGGTATCGGAGTCAAGCGGCCAGCCGGCGGTATGGATCACCAGGCCGGGCTGATGCATCTTCGGATCGATTTCCCACAGTTCCTTGATGCCGATGGCGTAGGTCTGCGCATCACGATCCTTGGCCAGCTCGAACCGGTCGATGAGCTGCTTGCCCAGGTGGCCGCGGGCGCCTTCGGCGAAGAGCGTGTATTTCGCGTGCAGCTCCATCCCGGGCTGGAAATTGGCCGTGGCCTCGCCCTGCTTGTTGACACCCATGTTTCCGGTGGCGACGCCTTTGACCGAGCCGTCATCGTTGTACAGCACTTCGGCAGCAGGAAAGCCTGCGAAGATCTCGACGCCGAGCTCCTCGGCCTGCGTACCGAGCCAGCGCGCGACCTTGCCGAGCGACACGACATAATTGCCGTGATTCTGGAAGCACTCGGGCAATAGCCGATTGGGCGCCCTGTAGGCCTTCTTCTCGGTGAGAAAGAGGAAGCGATCTTCCGTCACGTCCACATTAAGTGGCGCCCCGCGGCTCTTCCAGTCCGGAAAAAGTTCAGTCATGGCGATCGGGTCCATGACTGCGCCGGACAGGATGTGCGCCCCAATTTCGCTTCCCTTTTCCAGCACGCAGACGGAAATCTCGGTCCCTTCCGACGCGGCCATCTGCTTCAGGCGAATGGCCGCCGATAAGCCGGCCGGGCCGCCGCCGACGATTACCACGTCGTACTCCATGGAGTCACGAAGGCCGAATTGCGGAAGGGTCTTGTCCATCATTGTCGATCAGAAATGCAGGGAAGAGGGGCGCACATCCGTGCGGAAGTGCCTGGAACTTAGAGTGCTGCCGTGAGCTGAGGCACGAGCTCGTTCAAGTCGCCAACAAGCCCATAGTCGGCGATCGAGAAAATCGGCGCGTCCGGATCCTTGTTGATCGCAACAATGACCTTGGAGTCCTTCATCCCGGCCAGATGCTGGATTGCGCCGGAAATGCCGATTGCGAAGTAGAGCTGCGGGGCGACGACCTTTCCGGTTTGGCCCACCTGGCAGTCGTTGGCGGCGTAACCGGCATCGACTGCCGCACGCGACGCTCCGACCGCGGCATGAAGCTTCGTCGCGAGCGGCGCAAGCTGCTGCTCGAAATTCTCCCGCGATGCCAGCCCGCGGCCGCCCGCCACGACAACTTTCGCGGCGGTCAGGTCGGGTCGATCGGTGGCGAGGCTTTCCTTCGACACGACGCGGGCACGCGTGCTGCTAACGGTGACCGGCGCGGTCGCCTCAATCGGTGCAGCAGCGGCGCCCTTGCTTTGTGCCGCGAAGGACGTTGCGCGAACGGTGATGACCTTGACCGGATCCTTGGAGCGCACGGTAGCGATCGCGCTGCCGGCGTAGATCGGACGTTCGAACGTGTCAGCCGAAACGACCTTCGTGATTTCGGAAACTTGCGACACATCGAGTTTGGCGGCGATGCGCGGCAGGATGTTTTTTCCGAAAGGCGTGGCCGGTGCGAGGATATGCGTATATCCGCCGCTGATCGCGAGGACTTGAGCTGCTATGCTTTCAGCGAGTCCGCCGGCGAACTGAGCTCCGTCGGCGAGCAGGACCTTACTGACGCCCTCGACCGTCGCCGCGTCCTGCGCGGCCGCTGCGCAGCCTTCTCCCACTACCAGGACGTGGACTTCGTTACTGCACGCGACGGCTGCCGCGATGACGTTGAGCATCGTCGGGCGCAGGGCCGAATCATTGTGTTCCGCAATTACAAGTGCAACCATGACATTCCCCTGGAGTCAGATGACGTTGACTTCGGATTTCAGCTTTTGAATCAGTGCATTCACGTCGGAGACCTTGACGCCGGGCTTGCGCGCGGGCGGTTCGCTGACCTTGAGGACTTCGAGATTGGTGGCGATATCGACGTCGAGCGAATTCGCCGCGATGACGTCGATCGGCTTCTTCTTCGCCTTGACGATGCTCGGGAGGGTGACGTAACGCGGTTCATTCAGACGGAGGTCTGTCGTGACGATCGCGGGCGGAACAAGCTCGAGCGTTTCGGAGCCGCCATCCACTTCCCGCGTCACGGTGAGCAGGTCGTTCTGGTACTCGATCTTCGAGGCGAACGTCGCTTGCGGCATATCGCACAGCGCAGCGAGTATCTGACCCGTTTGGCCACAGTCATCGTCGATCGCCTGCTTGCCTGCGATGATGAGCTGAGGCTGCTCCTTCTCGACGATCGCCTTGAGCAGCTTGGCGACGGCCAGCGGCTGCAACTCAGTCTCGCATTCGACCAGGACGCCGCGATCCGCGCCGATGGCGAGGGCCGTGCGAAGCGTTTCCTGGCTTTGCGAAGGTCCGCAGGAAACCGCGATGACCTCGCTTGCAATGCCTGCTTCCTTCAGGCGAACGGCTGCTTCGACGGCAATTTCGTCGAAGGGATTGATGCTCATCTTGACGTTGGCAGTCTCGACGCCGGACCCGTCCGCTTTGACACGGACCGTCACGTTGTGGTCGACAACGCGTTTTACGCTGACTAGGACTTTCATCAATGATTTTCCTTCTGATAATCCGGGCATCCGGCGGGGAGCTTTATTGGTGCAGTGAGGCCATCACACGGGTTGGGGTGGGGGTGCTAGGTTTTGAGTTGCGAGATGGTGGCGAGGACCGCGGCGTGGGCGGCGCCCGGTTTCGCAGGGATTACTACGCTCGCGACATCCCGCAGCAGGATTCCTTCGTATTTATTCAGTTTCTGGGGCGCCGACGATTCGGCCGTCTTGACTTCACAGCCGTCGTGCAGCGAAAGGAGCATGACGAGATCGGCGGCGGGTACGGCGTTCATGCCATCCAGTACCTTGAGCATTCCTGAGGCAATTCCCTTGCGGGTCATGACGTTGAGGCAACGTGTGGGGCTGCTGCCAATGACTGCATTCAAGGGCCATTCGCCGTTGTACCGAATGACCTCCATCGGGCCGGCCCTCAGCTGACGTTCTTCGCCATCTGTCAGTAACAGGCTGCTGCCTTCCAGAAGCAGCGATGATCGTTCAATACCCTTGAACGTCGAGAAGGGGCCGCTGGCCGAGATGTCGGCGAGACTCAAGCGGTAATCCCACTGTTCAAGGTTCCGGCTGAACGAACCCGATGCGAGGACCCGCGTGATGCCCCGGCCGTTGCGCCAGGGCTCGGTCGAGACTGCAGATAATTCGAACCGAAGAACGTTTGCGAGATCCACGATGCACCTGTTCTTCAGTTCCTTGCTCAGGAAACGGCGCCCATGCCGTACTTTCCGACCAGCAGCGCGCCGCTGGCGAATCGCTCGAAGGAGTAGGGCAGCAGCGAGACGTCGGTGGGCTTCCCGAGCGCGGCTTGCGCGAGAATTTTCCCGACTGCGGGCGACAACTTGAAGCCGTGTCCGGAGAAGCCGAAGCCGACGAACAGGCCCTCGACGCCGGGCAGAGGTCCGATGACCGGATTCCAATCGGGGGTCACGTCATACACCCCAGTCCAAGACGAGGCCAATCCGGCGGTTTCAAAGCTCGGGAAGCGCTCCGCGACCTGGGCGCCCACGTCCAGGATGTAGTCGAGGGGGATGTCGCCCTGTGTCGTGTCAGGGACGTTCAGCGCATCACCGACGACGCCTTCGCTGACCAGCATCTGGTTGCCGCCGTAACTGCGGCAGTACAGCATTCCCGGGGAACCGAGATCCTTGAAAACCGGCATCGAATAGGTGTAGGGCTTGGGGCCTTCAAGAGAAAGAACCGCATGGCGTTCGGGTTTCAGGGGAATGCTTACGCCGGTCCACCCTTGAATTTCGGACGCCCAAATGTTTTGAGTGGAGATGACTGTATTGCTCAAAAAGATGCCGGCGTCCGTTTCCACTCCCGTGACCTTGCCGCCCTCAATCAGCAAGCGGATCACATTCGTGTTTTCGCGCACGGTGACGCCGCGCCGCCTCGCAGCTTTGATAAAGCTCGTCGTCGTCATGTAGGCATCGGCGAAACCCGCTTCCGGCTCGAAGCCGGTCAGCGCGGCATCGTTGAATTGGGCGATCGGCAGGATTTCTTGAGCTTCCTTCTGATCTACCAATCGCACCTCGATTCCGAGCGACCGCTGGTGTTCGATGGATTCTCGCAATGGAGAGAGCCGGTCACCTTCGGGCGCGGTGATCATGTAGCCGCATTTCACCAGGCCACACGATGCTTCCTCGTCGCCAAGGTATTCGGCGAAATTGGTGAACACTGACCAGGACTTCAGAGCGAGATCAATATTCTCCGGCACCGAATAGTGCGTGCGCAAAATTCCCGACGACTGGGAAGTTGTTCCGTTTCCGATCATGCCACGGTCCAGCACGAGCACACTTGATGCCCCGAGAGCCGCCAGGTGATAGGCGGTGGACGCTCCGATAACACCTGCACCGATTACGATCGCATCAAATGATTGCATCATGATTCCTCCAAAGACGTGATTCGAGTATATGGAGGGGGGAGGGGAGCCTCATTTCCATAAGGAAACGTGATTGTTAGCAAAAGAGGCAGTTCAGGACCAACCTACGTTGTCGCTCGTTCTGGCGTACAGTGGAATCCGTGCAGGGGCAACAACGATGAAAGATGCTGTGGGCGTCCTTGCCTCAAACGTGGGCCCACAGACGCGTTTTGGAGAATCAAGGTGAAAGGGTATTGGATCATTCTCGGTTCGGACGTCACCGACCAGGCTGCACAGCAAGAATATGGTCGGCTCTGGGCGCCAATAGGGGAAAGATATGGTGCCAGGGTCAGGAGCCTGGACGCGGGGGTCTTAGTGGAGTCCCGCTCCAGCCGCCGAGTCCTTGCTGTCGAGTTTCCAAGCTATGAACAAGCGCAAGCCTGTTACAAGGATCCGGCCTATACGCAAGCGAAGGAATTTGCTCTTCGCGCTTCGCAGCGCGAGCTGATCATTATCGAAGGCGACTTGACCTAGGGGACGTCAGCGTGCCCCGTAGCGCTGCTTTCACCGCAGCGAAGAACGGCATGCTGACGTGGGTGTGCTGGTCGGCGGCGGAATGAATGAGGTGGTCACCGGAGCGCGGCACGGCTCAGTCACAGGGCTTGGAGGCGAGGGACCGGGCAACGGCAAAGTGCCCGGGAACCTGAGTCAGGTTGTGGGTCCGGCGCAGTCGGTCTGACCCTTTCCTGGCGTTGGTGAGTTTCGACACCGCGGTGCCGGACGGATCAGTCGGCGACTGCGGCAATCACACAGACTTCGATAAGCTTTCCTGGGGATGCTAGGCGGGCTTCCACCGTCGCCCGGGCGGGCGCGTGACCGGGGGCGACCCATTGGTCCCAGATTTCATTCATGGTCTGGAAGTGCCGCATGTCGGTGATGAAGATCTGGCAAGAGAGGATGTTCTCCTTGCTGCTGCCGTTCGCGTTCAGAACATTCTCGACCTTGCCCAGCACTTCCCGAGTTTGCTCGGAAAAGCTGGCATCTGCCTTGTCGGGCACTTGGCCTGCCAGATACAGCACGTTCTGGAAGCGTACGATGTTGGACATGCGATGGTTGCCACCGACGCGGGTGATTTCGGACATGGTGCAGGGCTCCTGGTTGAAGGGTGGGCGGGTAGGCCGTCTCGAATCAGCGTTCGATCCCGGCGCGGTACTTTTGGTAGTTAATGGCCGTGACTACGGCGAGCCGTCGGATGGGCTCGGGGGGGAGCCACGTCGGGCGCTCGAAGCCCAGGGCGTCGGCGAGCTGGGGTGACTGGGCGTCGCAGGCCATCTCCCCTAACAACTTGCCGAACATGGTCCCTTTGACCATCCCGGCGCCATTGCAGCCGAGGGAGATATAGAGGCCATCCTCGACCCGGCCGAAGTAGACTGCCCCGTTACGCGTGAGCGCCGTCACGCCGCCCCATACGTGCTCGAATTCAAAGGAACGCATGTTCGGATAGCGCCTGCGATAGCAGTCTTCGAGCAGGGAACGCACTCGGTCGTTGCTCTGTTCGGACTCGTAAGAGTAGGCGCTACGCACCATGAAGCGTCCGGAACCGGTTCGGCGCAAGGTGGAGCCGAGACGATTGGCCGGGATGACTCCCCATTCGGGGCCGACGCCGAGCTTGGCCAGTTCCTCGTCCGGAAGTTCGGGTGTCAGTGCAGCGTAAGTGTAGATCGTGAATACGCGATCGCGTGCGAAGCCCAGCTTGCTGGCGAAGCCGTTGTTGGCGATGACCACCCGGTCGGCCGAAAGCGTCCTCGAGCGTGTCCGGATGCGAAAGGGTTTGCGCCTCGAGAGCGACTGGACCGGCTCGTTCTCCCACAGCGTGACATTCGAGGGGAGGTTGTCGGCCAGGCCGCGGACGAGGGCGGCAGGCTGGACAAAAATGTTGTTGTCGGAATGGTAGCCGTAGCGGTAATAGCGCGTACCGAGGGCGGACTCCAGCTCGTGCTGGTCGAGCTCCCTGTAAGGTACGCCCCATTCCCGGTAATGACTCAGGGCCTCATGAAGTCGCCTTTCGCCGTCTGCCGTTGCGGCGGCGTGGTACTTGCCGGCCGGATTCCAGCCGCACTCGATGGCATATCTGTCGACGAGCGACTTGAGCCAGTCGGCGCCCTCGTTGTAGAGCCCGATCTGCTTGCGCGCGATTTCGACGGGGCTGCCGTGGCCGGACATGCCCGTGTTGTGGGGCAGGTTGATCAGAAAACCCGAGTTACGCCCGGACGATCCTTCGCCGATGGTGCTGGAGTCGATGACCAGAACTCGTGCCCTGGGCTCGAGTTCGGCGATACGCCGAGCGGCCGCGAGACCGGTCACTCCGGCGCCGATCACGACGGCCTCGAAATGCCTCTCGTGGGGCGCTTGGGTGCGGGGCTGCCTTGGCGGCAACAGCGCGTTCCACCCGGACGAAGCCTGATAGCTGGGGTATGTGGCACGTTCCGTCATCTTTTCGATCTCTCAGTTCGCAGTCGCCTGGCTGTGCATCAGCGGAAGGACTGCGGCTGATTCTATGGAGCGGACGCGCTGGAGCGACTACGTTAAGTAGCGCTGATAGAAACGATAAGACCGATTGCAGCGGGTCCGTTGAGGGACGAAGGTTTCGTTCGCGGGCTTAGGTGCAATGCGGGGAAGTGGGGACGGACGATGCAAACGCTACACGAACGCCGGCGGCGCCAGCGGGTAGCGGGCCGGCGTTCTTGGACTTCGCCACGCCGGCCTGATGGCGGATGTGCCGATATGTGCCAGCGATGTGCAACACCTCGGGCTCTTGGATCGGTGCCAGCTTGATCGAGACTTCGTGCAATGCCCGAAGCCGTTTCCTATCCTTGTAACGCGGGGAGCGAAGAGGTCGGTTGCCGAAGGACCATTCGGGAGGG
The DNA here is from genome assembly GCF_045689615.1 of Aromatoleum evansii. Classification (NCBI taxonomy): domain Bacteria; kingdom Pseudomonadati; phylum Pseudomonadota; class Betaproteobacteria; order Rhodocyclales; family Rhodocyclaceae; genus Aromatoleum; species Aromatoleum evansii. Next base: position 2,801,336 of record NZ_CP141259.1, on the reverse strand, counting down.
GACACAATGAAAAGGCCGAACATCAAGATGTATCGCCTGGCGGCGCTGTTCATCCTGGGGGTGCTGCTGTTCAACCATCCGCTGCTAGGCCTGTTCAATCGCCCGGTGCTGATCGGCGATGTCCCAATTCTTTACGTATATACCTTTGTGGCCTGGGCATTGCTGATTGCCCTCCTGGTGCTGGTGATCGAGCGGACGTAGCGGCTAACGGCGAGCGCGGTCCCGCTCGGCCGCCGCTCGGAGCCTGCATCTTGTCGACATGGATCATCGCGGCGGCGGTTGCCGGATATCTCGGCCTGCTCTTCGTCATCGCCTACCTGGGCGAGCGCGCCGCCGACGCCGGACGCAGCCTGATCGCCAATCCCTACGTCTACGCGCTTTCGCTCTGCGTCTGGCAGACCGCGTGGGGTTTCTATGGCGACGTCGGGCTCGCCGCCACCGCAGGCATCGGCTTTGTGCCGCCGAACGTCGGATCGTGCGTGATAGCGGCCCTGTGGTGGATGGTGCTGCGAAAGATCATCCGTATCGCCAAGGACAATCGGCTCACCTCGCTGGCCGACTTCATCTCCTCGCGCTACGGCAAGAGCCCGCTGCTGGCGGGGCTGGTGACGGTGATCGCGCTGGTCGGCGTCACGCCCTACGTCTCGCTGCAGCTCAAGGCCATCTCGATGAGCTTCGACGTCCTGCGTGACGAGGCGGACGTCCTGGCGGTCTCGTCGCAGACCGAAAGCATGTGGCACGACACGGAGTTCTACGTGACCGTGCTGCTGGCGGCCTTCACGGTGGTGTTCGGCACCCGCAAGCTCGACCTGGCCGAGCGGCACGAAGGCATGGTCGCGGCGATCGCCTTCGACTCGGTGGTCAAGCTCCTCGCCTTTATCGCCGTCGGCACGTTCGTCACATGGGGTATGTACGACGGCCCCGGCGACATCTTCAGGCGCGCGGCCGAGGTACCGCAGATGGCCGCGCTGTTCACGGTGGGCAGTGTCGAAGGCGGCGCCCACTACAGCTGGGGCTCACTTTTCTCGATCGGCTTCGTCGCCATGCTCGCAGTGATGTTCCTGCCCCGGCAGTTCCAGGTGGCGGTGATCGAGAACGTCGACGAGACGCACGTCAACCGCGCGATCTGGCTGTTTCCGCTCTACTTCTTCCTGTTCGACCTCTTCGTCCTGCCCATCGCCTTCGCTGGCCTGCTGCAGTTCGGCGTCGACAGCGCGGTGAGTCCCGACACCTTTGTCCTCCGCCTCCCCATATCCGGCGGGCAGCAGGCGCTCACCCTGCTCGTCTTCCTCGGCGGCTTCGCCGCGGGCACCGGCATGGTCATCGTCGAAACCATTGCGCTGTCGACGATGGTGTGTAACGACCTTGTGATGCCCGTCCTGCTGCGCATCAAGGCGCTACGATTGACGGAGCGAACCGATCTCTCGGGCTTGGTCCTCGCGATTCGCCGCGCCACGATCGTGGTCGGCATGCTGCTCGCCTATGTGTATTACCGGGTGGCCGCCGAAGCCTCTGCGTTGGCCTCGATTGGACTGATTTCGCTTGCCGCAGTGGCGCAGTTCGGGCCCGCGCTGCTCGGTGGCCTGTACTGGAAGGGCGGCACAAAGGCCGGTGCCATGGCGGGCCTCGCCGGCGGTTTCCTGGTCTGGGGCTACACGCTGGTGGTGCCCGCGTTCGCTCGCGGGGGTTTCCTGCCCGCGTCGCTGCTCGAACAGGGTCCGTTTGGTGTCGCGCTGCTGCACCCGCTCGCGCTGTTCGGCCTCAACGGCCTCAACGAGATGAGCCACGCGGTTTTTTGGAGCATGTTCGCCAACATCGGCGCCTACGTGGCTGTGTCGGTCCTCAGCGATCAGAGCAGCGTGGAACGGACCCAGGCAGCCTTGTTCGTCGACGCATCGACGCACGATCGCGACACCAAACGCGTTTGGGGCGCACGGGGCTCGCTGCTTGACCTGTACGCGCTCATGCAGCGCTTCCTGGGTCCCGAGAATGCCCGTCAATCCTTGACCTCCTATGCGATGCGACGCGGCCTCGACTGGCCCCGGGAGGTGGATGCCGACCTGGCGCGCTACTGCGAGGCGCAATTGTCCGGCATCATCGGCGCCGCTTCCGCGCGTCTCGTGCTCGGCTCAGTGGTCGAGGAAGAATTGTTGCGTGACGGCCTGACCGGTCTGCCGAACCGCGCATTACTGCTGACGCGTCTCGGCGACGCCCTCGACCGCCACCGGCTTGGCAAAGCGCACGGGTTTGCCCTGCTTTTCATCAGCCTGGACCGCCTCCGCCTGATCGGCGACAGCCTGGGCGCGACCGTCGCCGACGAGTTCCTGATCGCGGTCGCGCACTACCTCGGCTCCAGGCTTCGCCCCGGTGACACGGCGGCGAGGCTAGGCGGCAAAAATTTCGCGATCCTGCTCGACGAGACCAGCGATGCGGCAGAGGCGATACGCTTTGCGGAGCGGCTGCAGAACGAGCTGGCAGCCGGCTTCAACGTGGACGGGCACCCGCTCTTCTCGTCGGCGAGCGTGGGGGTTGCCTTGAGCCGGCCGGACTACGCCGATCCGGCCGACATTCTTCGTGATGCCGAGACAGCCGCGCACAACGCTGCGCGGCGGGGAGGCGCGTGCCAGGAAGTCTTTGCCGCAGACATGCGCGAGCGCGTGGTCGCCCTGCTCGACATGGAGACACAGTTGCGTCAGGCGGTGACTCGCGGCGACGAGTTCCGCGTCTACTACCAGCCCATCGTCGCCCTACCCACCGGCGAACTGGCCGGCTTCGAAGCGCTGGTGCGAATGCTCCGGACCGACGGCACGCTGGTGCCCCCGGGCGAGTTCATTCCGCTCACCGAGGAGACGGGTCTCATCGTGTCGATCGGCCGCTGGGTGCTGTCCGAGGCCTGCCGGCAAATGCAGGACTGGCATCAGCGCTTTCCGGAGTGTGCGGCGGGGAAGATCAGCGTAAACCTCGCCGGTCGCCAGTTCGCGCAGCCGGACCTGCTTGAGCAGATCCGGGCGGTGCTGGCCGAAACCGGTCTCGACGCCGGAAGCCTCAAGCTGGAGGTGACCGAGACGGTGCTGATGGAGCACGCCGAAGCAGCGGCCGCCGTGCTGGCGAAGCTGCGCGCGCTTGGAATCGAGCTCCTGATGGACGACTTCGGCACCGGTTATTCGTCGCTGTCATACCTTCACCGCTTCCCGCTCGACACCTTGAAGGTCGACGCCTCCTTCGTGCGCCGTATGGACGCGGACCGCACGGCCGACGACATCGTGCAGACCATCGTCACGCTGGCCCGCACGCTCGACATGAGCGTGATCGCCGAAGGTGTCGAGAACGCGGCCCAGCTGGCGCGGCTGCGGGCCCTGGGGGTCGACTATGGCCAAGGCTACTACTTCGGTCAGCCGCTCGACGCCGAGTCAGCCGAGCAGATGATCCGCAGTGCCCCCAGGTGGTAATCCGCGGCCCAAGGGGGATCCGAATGGAGCTGCGTGGATCTGTCCTGCGGCGGCACGGGGCCCTGGGCGGCAGATCCACGCTGCGATGCTGCCGGTCGTTCGTAAGCGTCCGCCGCCCCCACCTGTAATTTCCTGCCTGGTTTGCTGACACTCCTGGTTTTCACCAGGAGATCGTAATGAGTGAGCAATCCGAGCGCGCTGCGCGCTGGCGCGAGCACGTAGAGCGGTGGCGCCGCAGCGGTCAGACCCAATCAGCGTATTGTGCCGAGCACGGCGTGAGCAAAAAGTCGCTGGGTTACTGGATTCGCCAGTGGCGGCAGGGGGCAGCGCAGCGCTCGGATCGGGCGCTGACCTTCGTGCTGGTCTTCCTGGTGAAGGACATGGAGCAATACACGATTCTGACCCGGGAGCTGTTCTTCGAGAACAATAACGTCAAGCGCTTCAGAACTCTGGTGTCGATGAGTAACGTCAAGCTTGGGTTCGAGGTGCCCTCGGAAGGAGGTACCCGTAGAGGGCGCAGTTGCTGACATAGCAGGGAGTGCAACTCAGGCCCAACTGCTCGCACAGGCCATGCAGCAGCTTTGCCTCAGAGCTGAAGTTCGAGACAGCAGCGAATCTTGCCCAGACGTTGCTCGGAGTGATTCAAGTCACGCTGGGGCACGGATACTGCGGTTCGCCCCTGAACGTGCGAGTGTGAGAGTTGCCAGCGCGAGAGGAACGAACGACAGCCAAAGCACGGTGTTCCATCCGTATGCGGTCAGCACGCTGCCGGACAGCAGCGAGCCGAAGGCCACCGTCCCGAATACGACGAAGTCATTGAACGACTGGACGCGGGTCTTTTCCTCCGGGCGATGACACTCCAGCACGAGCGCCGATGCGCCCACGAAGCCAAAATTCCAACCCATGCCGAGCAGGATAAGCGTGAGCCAGAAATGCGCGACATCGGCGCCCAACAGGCCCACGGCGGCCGAGAGCGCGGTCAGCGCCAGGCCCGCTGCGACCACCCGGTGCGCGCCGAAGTGTGTGATCAGCCGGCCGGTGAAGAAGCTCGGGGCGTACATCGCGATCACGTGCCACTGCACACCGAGGTTCGCCGATTCCTGTGACAGGCCGCACAGCCGCATGGCGAGCGGCGCGGCAGTCATGAGGAAGTTCATCAGGAGATACGAGACGACCCCGCAGGTTACGGCCGTGATGAATTCGGGCTGGCGGGCGATGACGCCGATCGGACGGCCGCCGGCAAGCTCTTCCGCCGTCGGCGCGGGCAGACGGACGCCAAGCAGGACGATTGCCGACAAGGCAGCTACGGCTGCCTGAGCCAGAAAGGTCCCCGCGAAGGTGTATGGCGTCCATAGATCCATGGTGTAGGTCACGAGTTGCGGCCCGATCACCCCGGCAACGACCCCGCCCGCCATGACGAAGGACAGCGCCCGAGGGCGCCGCGTCGGCGGCACGCAGTCTGCGGCCGCGAAGCGGAACGAAAGGACCACGGCGGCATAGGCGCCGCCGAACAACGTTGCCGCACAGAATAGCCAGAAGAGGCCCAGCACCACCGCCAAAGCAGCGAGCAAGCCGACCAGCACGCCGCAGCCCGTGCCGACCAGGAAGGCGGCGCGGCGACCGTGGCGTCGGGCGATGACGCCGGCCGGTAAGGAGCAGGCCGCCATCCCCAGCACGAAGATCGTGATCGGCAGCGTTGCCAGCGCCGGACTGGGCGCCAGCATGTTTCCGACGATGGCACCAGTTGCATAGACGACCACAGCGTTCGCTCCCGAGAGCGCCTGCGCGACCGTCAGCCTTACGATATTGCTCCTGCCGCAAGCGTAGTGGGCCGGTGAAGCCTGCTCAGTTTCGCCGTTATTGTCCATCGCGCGTCTTCTTCATCGTCAACACCATTCGAAATTTCACGTCGCCAGACTTCATCCTTTGATAGGCTTCGAACGCCCTTTCCAGCGGCATGGTCTCAACCCGGGGGCGCACGCCGGCCAGGACGCTGAAGTCGAGCGCCTTCTCGTTCTCGTAGGGCGTGCCCGTGATTGATCCGAGTACGCTGCGCTCACCGACCACAAGAGGGCCCACTGACACGGGCAACGGGTCCTTACCCGCGCCGAGCAGTACCAGCCTGCCGCGTGGTGCCAGGCCGGGCATCAGGGAGGAAACCGCTTCCACGTTGCCAATGGTCGTGACGATTGCGGTTGCCCCGCCCAGTGACTTGAGCCGGGTTGCGGCATCCTCGGTTCGGGTATCGATATAGACGTGTGCGCCGAGCGCCAGGGCCGTCTCGGCAATCTCCCGCCCGCGTCCGATGGCGGCGACCTTGTAGCCCATCCTGCGGGCATACTGCAGCGCCATGTGTCCGAGGCCGCCGATACCCTGGATCGCGACGAGATCGCCCGCTTCTGCGCCCGATTTCTTGAGCGCGTTGAAGGTGGCGATCCCGGCGCAGAGGATCGGCGCGGCCTCTTCGGCGGCGAGTTCACCGGGAATCGACACCAGCCCGGAACTCCGCGCCAGCATCATCTCAGCATAGCCGCCGTCGCAGGATGCGCCAACGAAGGGCTGGTTCTCGCAAAGTTGGAACTGGCCCTGACGGCACTGGGCGCATTCATGGCAATGGCCGCCGAGGCGGCCGACGCCGACGCGTTGCCCGAGCTTCCAGATCGACGGGACGTACTCGCCGATGGCGAGGATGCGGCCGACGACCTCATGGCCCGGTACGCGTGGCGGCTGTAACGCCGGATCCGCTCCCTCAATGTCGGATGCATCGGCGCCGCAGATACCGCAGGCTTCGACTTCAATCAGCACCTCGCCTTTTCCAGGCGTGGGCGTATAGCGTTCGACGAGTTCCAGCGAACCAGGCTTCGTCACCTGCATGGCGCGATAGGTCGCCTTCATGAGGCCGCCTCCAATTCGTTCATGATCTGCATGACTGCGTACTCGGCCGCTTCGATGGCCCCGGCGAGATAGCCCGCGTCCCGGCGCCCGGCTTCGCTACCGGCCAGCAAGATGCGGTTCTGCCATTCCCCCGGCACGGATGCGAGGCCAACTGAAATCGGATGACGATCCGTGCGCCTGTCGTCATCGGTCGCAGTCAGCGGATCAACGGCCCAATCCTTGAACAAGGTGGCGCGGGGGGTGCCGGCCTCCGGCCCGAACAATTGGGCGAGTTGTCGGATGGACGCCTGGACGATTACATCGCGCCCAAGCTTTGCACGCTGTTGGGCAGAAACACCGACAAAGCCAAACAAGGCCGCCTTCCCCGAAGCGGTCGTCGCATCGTGGATCTCCACCAGCGGGCCGACTGTGCTTTGCGCCGTGCCGGAGAGACCCGCCTCTCGCCAAAATGGCCGGTCGTAGAGTGCGAAAAACTTTGCGTGTGGCGCCATCCAGGTTGGCGTGTCACGCCAGTTCCGGGCTGTTACCGCATCGAGGGCGGGCGAGAACGCGACCGTGGCCTCGAGCAGGCGCGGGGGCAACGCGAAAAGGACGTGCATCGCCCGCATGGTCTGGGTGGTGCCCTTCGCATCGACAAGACGAACCTCGACTTCCGGTTCATTGAGCGTGACATGCGTCACCCGCGCACCCAGCCGGATTTCGGTCTTCGGCAGCCCCTCGGCGAGAGCGGCGACGATGGCTCCGGTGCCCCCGATCAGCCGCATCGACTCCGGCTCCTGACGCATGCCTTGAAAGCGTCGCGGAGCTTCACCGTGCATCCGCTGAAAGAGCATGTCGCCCTCGCTGTTCTGCGGAAAGGCGGACAATCCAAGGTCAGCCACGAGGTAACTCATCGCCGACTGCATGCCGGGCCAGAACCATGAGGGGCCGAGATCGAAGCCGTCATCCGACGCCAGGCCCGCGGCGTCAGTCGACAGAATCCGCCCTCCCAACCGGTCTCGGGCCTCGAGAAGCTGAAAGCCGATACCGGCTCGATGGAGGTGACGGGCTGCGGTCAGACCGGCGAGACCACCTCCGACGACGAGGACGGGAGTCTTCATGGCGATGACTGTCGGGATGACGATGCGAGGGGCTGCGGACTTGCCACATTAGGGGATCAGGCGACCTGGTAGATGCGCACCTCGGGCACGGCATCCAGCAGCGGTTTGAGAGCGCCGACCACGTCAGCGCTGAACAGCGCGCTTTGCAGGTAGGCGCTCGCATTTTCCATGTTGTCGAAGCCATGCAGCACCTGCACGTCTTCCTTGCGCACGAGCAGTGTCTTCGATTTTGCACCGGTGATGGTGTCGAGGAACGGCGCCTTGTACTTCTGGTAGATCTCGGAGGCGGCGGCCCGGTTGGCGTTGGCGATGTTGAGGGTGATTTGCAGATAGACCATTTCGTTTCTCCCGGTTAAGAGCGTTGTTGAGCTGAGGGGGGCGGTCAAAAGGGCTGCTTTTTGCCCGAGCCACATCAGTTGCGACCGGCCATCACGCCACCATCGACGTCCCAGACCGCGCCGGTGACCCAACTCGCCTTGTCCGACAGCAGGAAGGTGATCGCTTCGGCGACATCCTGCGGCGTGCCGACACGGCCGATCGGGTGGAAGCCGTTGAAGCCCTGCAGGGCGCTGTGCACCTCGGCCTTCGGGATGAAGCCTTCGTAGATCGGGGTCTCCACCACCGCCGGCGACACCGCGTTGACGCGGATATTCTTCGGTGCCAGCTCCATGGCCAGATGCTGGGTCAGCGCATGCAGACCAGCCTTGGCCATGGAGTAGGCCGACGACGGTGTCGCCGCGATGGCCTGCTTGGCCCACATCGAACCGATATTGACGATTGCGCCCGGGTGGCCCTTTGCGACCAGGTTGGCGGCGACCTGCTGGGTGATGAAGAAGAACGCCTTGTTCAGCTTCATGTACTGATCGTAGTCGGCGTCACTGTGTTCCAGGAAGGGCTTGGGGAAGAACACGCCGGCCGCATTCACGAGCAGCTCGATATCCGAATGCTGCTCTTCGATCGCCTTGCGCAAGGCGGTCAGACCTTCGTTGCTCGACAGATCGGCCGTCAGTGCCGCGACTTGGCCCAGGGTGGCCAGTTCCTTGCGGGCCGCCTCGGTCTTCTCCGGGCGATGGCCGACGATCACTGCGCTGCCGCCTTCGGTCAGCACCATTCGCGCAGTCTCGAACCCCATCCCGCTGCTGCCGCCGACAACCAGCAGCTTCTTGCCCTTAAATTGACCGCTCATCCCGATGCCTCTGTTTCGTGGTAGAAAAACTATTTGCCCTTGCCGGCATGTGTAGTGCTGCACCCGATTGCGTACTTGCCGCTGACGTCTTGGTGGATTGGGTTGAATTCTTCGCCGATTTGCCTCCCCGGACAAATCAGATAAAGTATTCCTACCGCAAAGAAAAAATTTCTCATCGTGAAGCTGCCTGTCCATCTGCATGCATTGCGTGCATTCGAGGTCAGCGCCCGCCATCGGAGCTTTTCCGCGGCAGCGACTGAACTCCATGTCACCCCGGCTGCCGTCGGGCAACTCGTGCGCGCGCTGGAGGACTGGCTGGGGACGCCGCTGTTCCTTCGCAGTGCCAGCGGACGGGCGCGACTCGTCGCAACCGAGGCGGCCGAACGTGCCTTGCCGGACATCCGGGCAGGTTTCGACAGACTGGCGATCGGCCTGGAACGGCTCAAGGAGGGCTCCGCCGGGGGAGTGCTCACCGTAACCGTCAGCCCGGCCTTTGCCGCCAAGTGGCTGCTGCCACGCATCGACCGCTTCCAGTCCGCTTGGCCCGACACGGACGTGCGCCTGGAAACAAGCCTCAAGGCGGTGGATTTCGTTGCCCAGCGTGTCGATATCGGGGTGCGTTATGGCTTGGGAAACTGGCCCGGACTTACGGCAGACAAGCTCATGGACGAGGAGGTTTTTCCGGTATGCTCACCCAAGCTGCTACACGCGCCCGGACGCTTGCAGAATCCGAATGAGTTGGCGCGGGAGACCCTGATCCACGACTTGTCGATGGACAGCCATGCTGCCTTTCCCTCATGGGACGCATGGCTACAGAGAGCGGGGGTGACCGATGTTGCTACTGCACGCGGCATGAAAATCAACAACTCAGCGGCTGTCTTGCAAGCCGCGGCCGAAGGGCAGGGGATCGCACTCGCCCGCAGCGTTATGGTGCATGACGATCTGGCCGCCGGACGCTTGGTTCGGCTTTTTCCGGAAATAACGTTCCCTTCGCGTCTCGCCTATTACGTTGTTTATCGTGCCGAGCTTTCCGATAAGCCGGACCTCGTTGCCTTCCGGGATTGGTTGATCAAGGAAGCAACGGCTTAGTTAGCAGGTCCAATTTAATTGTTGTACGGTTCTGCACTGGATTTGCAGCGCTGCAATTGGCCGAGGCTGTAAAGACGGCTGCGGATGCGCAACAGTGAGTCTCTTCGGCGCGCTTCGTGGCAGTCAGCGTTATTCAATGGCAACGAGGTGGCTTTGTTGAGGGCGTAAAAAGGCCTCCTTCAGGCCCGCATCGCCGCCATCAGCGCCTCGTTTCCCATCAGATTCATCACTCGCTTCAGGTTGTACGCACAGAACGTGCAGACTCATCTCCGTTCGGACGCGTTCGAGGCCTTTGGTCAGTAAGTGAGTCGCGCCCATCCACGCCTTGAGGGTACCGAAGGGGTGTTCGACCGTCCGACGTCGAATACGCTGCTGTCGGGCGCTTCATCGAGCCGCGCCTGCATGACCTTCAGCTCTTCCTCATGGACCCAGCGACTGACACGCCAATAGGCACAGTGCGTGCACTGGTCCTTGATGGCACATCGCGGGCAGGATGAGCTCCAGTAGCGATTCATCGTCAGCCCCGCCTCGACTCGCGCCAAGCGCCAGATCAGGCGCTCGCCCGCCGGACATACGTACTCGTAGTTGTCACGGTCGTACACGAAGTCTGCCCGGTCGAACCGTCCCTCTGCTTTCGCGTTGGAAGTCGTGCCTTTCGGAACGAGCGGCACGATGCCGGCTTTGTGGCAGGCGAGGATCTCTTCGCTCTTGAAATAGCCCCGATCGGCGATTGCCGTGAGGTACTCCACCCGCATCGCCTTGCGGGCCTCCCGACTTCGCCGAGCGCGAGATCTTCTGCTGCGGACCGGAGCCTTACATGGCAGCCGTCCGGGCCTTGCTGGCCGGGGGTGGCTTTGACATGAAGCACTATCACGAGGAAAGCTTCAGCTTCGCCGACACGCCAAACGATCAGGAATGCGAGGACGCCGGTGAGGCAAACGATACAAGCGCTGCCGACGCAGTCGGTTTCACCGTCGAGTTCGCGAAAAGCGGCCGTACAGTGGTTTGCGCGCCTGGACAGAAGCTGCTCGACGCGGCGCGCGTGGCGGGCCTGGGGCTGCCATCGTCCTGCGCCAAGGGCGTGTGCGGCACCTGCAAGTCGCGCCTCGTTTCCGGCGAGGTGGACATGGTCCATGGCGAGGGCATCCGCCAACGCGAGTCGATCAGGGCTTGATCCTTCCCTGCTGCAGCACGCCGCGGAGCGACCTCGTCATCGAGCGATGACGTCGGCGCGGGAAAGCCGGCACCGGTAGCGATCAGCCGCGACGGTGCCTCGCGCTGACCTGGGACGGCGGCACGCCGAAGAACTCGCGATAGCAGCGGCTGAAGTGGGGCGTGCTGCTGAAGCCGCAAGCGATTGCGATGCTGGTGATCGGTTCATTGGTCTGCTGGAGCAGGCGGCGCGCGCGGGTGAGACGGGCTTCCAGGTAATAGCGTGATGGGGTCGTACTGAGGTGGCGCTGGAAAAGGCGATCGAGCTGGCGCTGGGAAACCCGCGCCCGCAGGGCGAGCTCCTCTATGCTCAACGGTTCCTCGATATTGTTCTTCATCAGTTGCAGGACGGCCTGGAGCACTTCAGGGAAGGTGGGATCGTCCACCAGTGTCGGCATCGGACTGTCGGGCAGGTCGTCCAGAGTCCGGTCGCAGGCGAGGATCTCCTCGATGCCGCGAACCGTCTCGTCACCATGGTGATGGCGGATCACCGCGAGCATCATGCCCAACGCACTGTTGGCCCCCGCCGACGAAATGCGGTCCCGGTCAATGACAAAGGAATTGGGCAGGAGCCGGACCTGGGGGCGCAACTCCTCGAGTCCGGCGCGGCTGTCCGGATGCACGGTGCAGCTGTAACCATCCAGCAGGCCGGCGTGCGCGAGCAGGTAGCTGCCGTTCCACAGGCTGCCCAAAATCACCCGGCGCCGCGCTGCCTCGCGCAGCTTTTCGACAACCGGACGCCGCGGTTCGAGATTCGAGCGGAAGCCGCCGCAGATGATCAGGAGGTCGAGATCCTTCGTGTCCAGCCCGACCAACTCGCCGTCGACCGAAATGTTGATGCCCAGGTCGCTGCGCACCGTCGCCCCTTCGAGGCTGTATATCTCGAAGCGGTAGAGCGGCTTGCGACTGATCAGGTTGGCGGTGACGATCGCGTCGACGGCGCCGGTAAAGGCCATCATCGAGAAGTGTTCGAGCAGCACGAAACCGATCCGGCGGCAGATCGGAGGATGTACGTCGCGGGACGGCTGGCCCTGCAGATAGGCCTTGTTGCTGTGCCGCATGCGGCTGTCGAAGCTGCGCGGCGGTTGCCGCAGTTTGTCCCCCATTCATTGCCTCCACGTGTCCGGAACCGCCGTGAGCCGAGCCGAATATACAGCAGATTCCGTCACGGGCCGCGGCAGCAGGCCCGGCGCGACGGGGCGCGACAATCCGGTGTGACGCGCAGCCCGCGTGTCGCTCCGGGGCGCGACCGCTTCGCAGCCGTGCGCGCAATGCGGATAGGAACCTCCCCTTCGGCGGCATGCATTCGATCGTCGTGCCGATGACCGGCGCCCCATTCCTGGCAAATTCACACGCCGCAAGCGGGGCGCAGATGAAATTGCCCGGATCCCTGCGGGGCCCGGGGCAATTTCGAGGGTCGAACCGGCGCGCGTGTCGCCCGACAGACCCCAAGATCAGAAGTAGTAGCCGATGTTCGCGTAGAAGGCCTTCTTCCACTTGTCCTCGCCGCCGGCGGCGGCGCCGCTCACGTAGTCACCGGTGTACGGGTCGTTCCTGCCCCAGCGCATCTCGGTGTAGATGAACAGGGGGCCGGCGCTGAAGTGGGCGCCCGCGATGATGCGCTGTGAGTCCTTGTAGCCAGACTTGTCCTTGGTGACGACGCTGTAGTTGAGGTAGGGCGTGATGCCGCTGACCGGGCCGTAAGTGCCGGGGAGGGCGTAGCTCACTTCGGCCGAGTAGAACTTCGATTTCGACGCCACGTTGAAGGAGCCGTCGTAGGCGCCGAAGGTCACCGTGTCGTTGCCCGTGACCGCAGGGTTCTTCGGCGACATGTTCTGGCGGCCGACCTCGGCGAGCACGCCCAGTGCGCCGAACTTGCCGCCGTAGTGCAGCGCATAGGCCTTGCGGCTGCCGTCGTCGTCGGTGTCCTCGTTGCGCAGGGTGGATCGCAGCGCGGAGACGCCCAGCTCCGAGCTCGCCTCCTTGCCATGCTCGAACTTGTAAGCCACTCGACCGACGAACAGGTCGCGCTCCTTGTTGTCGCTGCCGCCCGTCACATAGCTGTCGGCTTTCACGACGTTGACCGAGTAGCGGTTGCCGTCACGCGAAGTGCCGGTCCAGTCGCCGCCGTCCTTCGGGTAGTAACCGACCTGCACGTCGAGCGGGCCGAATTTGTGTTGGACCTTGGCGCCGAGGTTGTGGACGTCTTCCAGACCGACGACGTTGACGAGGCTTTGGTAGAAGGTGCTGCTGACATAAGGCAGCAGGCCGAAGGGCACCTGGTTGATACCCGCCACGACGCGGGTGTCCTGGCCGAATTTGTAACCCAGCCACGCCCAGGACGGGAAGTTGATACGGCCGATCTCCCTCGTATAGTCGTACGGGTAGGCGCTGCCATAGAAGCGGTATTGAGCCGAGCCGAAGACGGTCGAGGAGTCGTAATTGACGTCGATACGGAAGGTGTCGAAGCTCAGCTTGCTGACTTTGTCGCCGTAATCGCGGTAGTCGTAGCGCGCGCGCAGCGCACCGCCGATCTTGAGTTCGCCGTCTTCGGCGGCGTGGGCGGGAAGGCCGCCCAACGCGACCATGATTCCGGCAAGGACGGCGGGCAGGGCCGAAATGCGGGCGGGTGAGCGCTTCATCGTTATCTCCTCGTTCATTGTGGTCTCCCTTGGGAGTGGCGGTGGCGGCGCGGACGTTGCGTGTCGCGCTTGATCCGCTCTTCAGGCGGATTGCCCAGATCGCATGTTAGGGAAGGGGGTGGCGAAGGGCTGCTCTGGGTTGGACGCAAAATCTTCCATCCCGGACGTGTTGCACATCACGCGCCGTCCGCGGTCAGCGACTGCTTTCTCGATCGGCGCGGGAGTGCTCGGGACGTTGGGGCGCGTGACCACTTTTCGCCCGGTGGGCTGGTCGAGGCGCCGGACTCGAAGGGCATTCAAGAGAACGAACGTGCTCAGTTCCAGGCACGGCATCCGGGTGCCCTCGCGCGGGCGCGCGAAATATGATGCCTGCGAGACCGGCGGGTAGATGCGTGCCGAGGGTGCAGGCAGCGCCGGTGTTGATCAGTTCCGCCGTGCGCCGCCGACTTGCGAGGGCAAAACGCAGAAGAATTCGCGATAGCAGCGGCTGAAATGGGAGGCATTGCTGAAGCCGCAGGCGACGGCAATGCTCGTGATCGACTCGTTCGTTTGTTGCAACAGACGGCGTGCTCGGGTGAGGCGTGTCTCGAGGTAGTACCGCGAAGGCGAGGCGTTCATGTAGCGCTTGAACAGACGATCCATCTGACGGCGCGAGATGCTCGCGTGCTGCGCGAGATCGCCGATCTCCAGCGGTTCCTCGATGTTGTTTTCCATCAACTGAAGAACGGTCCGGAGCGCTGAAGGCAGGCAAGGATCCTCGCCTACACCGCGCAGCCGGTACTCCGCCTGGTCCTCGATGGGGCGGTCACAGGCGAGGATGTCCTCCACCCCGCGCACGACCTCTTCCCCATGATGGTGGCGTAGTACGGCCAGCATCATGCTGAGAGCACTGCTTGCGCCCGCAGACGAGATGCGGTCGCGGTCGATTACGACAGGATGGGGTTGCAGTCTGACCCGAGGGTAGGTTTCTTCGAGTCCCGCGCGGCTGTCGGGATGCACCGTGCATGCGTAGCCGTCGAGGAGCCCCGCGTGCGCGAGCAGGTAGCTGCCGTTCCAGAGGCTGCCAAGGGTCGCCCGGTGATGAGCCACTTCGCGAAGTTTCGCGACCACGGGCGGCCGAGGTTGCAGGCCGGCCCGGTAGCCGCCACACACGATGAGAATGTCTATGTTCTTCGCATCGAGCGCGGTCAGTTGGCCGTCGACGGAGATTCCGATCCCGAGGTCGCTATGTACCGTCGATTCGCCGAGGCTATAGGTTTCGAAGCGGTACAGCGTCTCGCGCGCGACGAGGTTCGCGGTGACGATCGCGTCGACGGCGCCGGTGAATGCCATGACTGAAAAGCGTTCGAGGAGCACGAACACGACACGCCGGCAGGTCGCCGGCGCCTCGATCTCCGGGGAGCGTCTCTCCACGTATGCGAGATTGCCGTGGCGCAAGCGGCTCTCGAAGCAACGCTGGCTTTGATGGATATTTCCGTCCATGTCTGTCCCCATGTTTCAACCCCATGGCGTGGCGGATCTCATGGGGAAGGTCTCGGGCCTTTTGTTCATGCCTTTCTATTCGAGACATCGGGGAGCGTACGGTCGCCCCGACCATGGCGGCAATCGAGGATTTTCAGGGCTCGCGCAAAAGGCGCGGCTTATGCCGCGAGGGGTGCCGCCGGCCGCGCGGACAGGCCGTCAGTTCTCGTGCGCGCCGTCAGGGACGCGGCAAGTGACCCTGTTCCACTTGGGCGAGATCCGAAAGGATGAACTCGATGAATTCCTGCACGGCCGGCTTGTCGCGCGAGGACTTGTTCACTTTGAGGTAGCTGCCCCGATCGACACGCAGCGGAGCGTCGAAGAGCGCGCAGAGTCTGCCCTGCGCGACCAAGGGGCGGACGAAATGGTGCCAGCCGAGGACGAAACCGTGGCCTGCTAGCGCGGCGTCGACGAGGATCGGATAGTTGTTGCTGACGATGGGCGGATGGCGGCTCGGCGCTTCGATGCCGTGGGCGGAGAACCAGTCGTTCCAGGTAATCGGGAACCAACCTATCGCCTCCGACGACCAGTGCTTCGGGTGCAGGGTGAGCAATTCGGCACCGGCGAGGCTGGCAGGATCGGGAAACGGTCCGCAGCGGCGCAGGTACTCGGGACTGCACACCGGCTCGACGATCTCGGGAAAAAGGTAATGCAGGGTCTCGCCGACATCACAGCGTTCATTTCCGCAGATTAGCGAGATGTCGACTTCGTCGAAATTCCGGAGCGTGTCGTCTTCGTCCGATGCGAGCAGGACGAACTGGACTTCGGGGTGCATGCAACGGAACCGGTCCATGTAGGGCTTGAACCAGTACGTAACCGCCGCGTTGGTGCCCGAACATGTGATGACCGGCGTTTCTTCCGGATGATGGAGGCTCTCGATCGCTTCGCAGAGCCGGTCAAGGCCGCTGCTCACCGCGGCGAGGATGGTCTGGCCGGCAGTCGTCAGTTCGAGACTGTTGTGCTTGCGGACAAACAGTACCGTCCCGAGCGCCTTTTCCAATCCGCGGATCTGCTGGCTGATGGCGGCCTGCGTGACGTTCAGTTCGTTACCGGCAAGCGTAAAGCTCAGATGCTTCGCGGCGACCTCGAAGGTTGCGAAAGCCCCGAGAGAGGGAAGGTAGCGCCGTTTGTAGACCATGGGCCGATTTAACCAGCGCCCTATTCCCAGCACAATAGGCGCTGTTTGCGGCGGCGTATCCATCGTCCTTTACTCCTTCCGCGCCAGCCACTCCTTCCAGCGAATTACAGCGTTTGCTCCGATGGCGGCAATGGGCTCGGGCGGCAAGCGCGTGGGTTCGGGCTCCCTGGCGAAGAAGGTCGTGACGGGGGAAGATACGCCGCTGGCGAGTTCGGCCGCGCAGATCCCCGTCAGCGTGCCGCGCATGGCGCCCAGGCCGTTCTGGCAGCAGGCGGCGAAGATGCCGTCGTCGATCTCGCCGGTTACCGAAACGCTGTTCTTCGACAGGCACAGGTGGCCGGACCACACATAGGCCATCTTCACCTCGGAGAGATTCGGAAAGCGCGCGTCGAATTTGCCGCGCATGACCTCGGTCGCGCGGCGCATGCCATGTTCGGTGGATTCCATGTCCGGACGGAACTCCGCGCAGGTCCGCGTGATGATGCGGTTGCCGCCCTGGCCGGTGTCGATCCGGCGCATCGTCGTGCCCATAGGGTCTGAAGGCGTGACGCCCCAACGGCTGCGTCCGCCGAGTTTGGCGAGTGCCTTCGGGCCAAGCTCTTCGGTCATGCACGCGAAGAGCATGATGTGCATCAGGCGGCCGCGCTTGAAGCCGAAACTTTCGATATGTCCGTTGTTGGCCAGGATGATCTTGCTGGCGGAGATCCTGCCGCGCGGGGTGCTGATGTGCCATGCGGACCCTTCGCGCCGGAAACCCGTCACCGGCGTGTTCTCGTAGATGTCCACCAGCGGCGCGAGGCCGCGCGCGAGCCCGCGAACGTATCCTGCCGGTTGCAGCATGACCGTACCCGGCGTGTACAGGCCCGAGCGATAGTAGTGGCTGCCCGTGAGCTCGAACATGCCCTTCTCGTCAAGTAACTCGTAGGGCTCGCCCAGGCTCTCGAGGTGCTTCGCATAGCTCAGGTTCTGCGCGTGGCTGGCCTCGGCGGCCGCGCCGTTGACCTTGCCGACGGGGTCGAAATAGTTCGGGTCTATCCCGTACTCCACGACCGCTTCGCGGGCGTATCCGATCCCCCAGCGGTTGAGTGCGATCAGGCTGCTGTCCGAGCCTTCGTCGGTCCCGGCGTAATTGGACGAGGTCAGCTCGTGGGGCAGGTCGATCATGAAGCCCGAGTTGCGTCCGGCCGAACCCTTGCCGATGCAGCCGGCGTCGAGCAGGACGATGCGCGCGCCGGGGTTGAGCTGTGCGAGGCGGCGTGCCGCGTAAAGGCCGGCAAAACCGGCACCGACGATGGCGAAATCGCAGCTCCGGTCCCCGTCGAGCGCGGGATTCGGCGTGCGGGGTCCGAGGATCTCATCCCATGCCGCCGGTCCTGCAAGTTTGGGCAGGCGTTTTGCAGAATACTCTTTGGTCATTTCCGTGCTCATCCGAGGGTGGAGGACAGTCCGGGAAGGGCAGGGGCGACATGCGCCGCCCCGGTTTCCCGATTGCCGCCGGGTCCGGTGGGTGATCAGTTCTTCCCGGCGTCCGAGGCGACGTTCAGGTCGAGCCAGATCGTCTTGAGCTGGGTGTACTGGTCGTGGGCGTGGATCGAGTTGTCGCGCCCGCCGAATCCGGACTGCTTGTAGCCGCCGAAGGGCGTCGCGATGTCGCCTTCGCCGAAACTGTTGACCGTCACGGTGCCTGCGCGGATGGCGCGGGCGCCGCGGATCGCACGCTTGGTGTTGGCGGTGAAGAGGGAGGCGGCCAGGCCGTATTCGGTATCGTTCGCGACCGCGATCGCCTCATCGAAGTTCGATACCGTGATGACGGACAGCACGGGCCCGAAGATCTCCTCGCGCGCGAGGAGCGAATCGTTGCTGCCGACATCGACGATCGTGGGCTCAACGAATACGCCGTCGATCGCCCGGCCACCCATCAGGATCTCGCCCTGCTTCGTCGCGGCGAGGTAGGTGCAGACCTTGTCGAAATGCGCCTTCGATACCAGCGCGCCGACGCGCACGGTCGGGTCGAGCGGATCGCCGACCTTCCATTCGGCGGCGAGCGTCATGACCTTCTCCAGCAATGCGTCCTTGATGTCCTTGTGCACAATCAGCCGGGAGGCGGCCGAGCAGTTCTCGCCCATGTTCCAGAAAGCCCCGTTCACCACATGCGCGGCGACGACGTCGAGCTCCTCGGCATCGTCCATGACGACGCAGGGGTTCTTGCCGCCCATCTCCAGCACGACTTCCTTGAGGTTGGAGTCGGCCGAGTAGTGCAGGAAACGCCGCCCCGTGACCGTGGAGCCGGTGAAGGAGACCATGTCCACATCCGGATGCCGGCCGAGCGGTTCGCCCACCGCGCTGCCGCTGCCGGGAACGACGTTGAGGACACCCGCGGGTACGCCGGCTTCGTGCGCGAGCTGCGCGACGCGCAGCGCCGTGAGGGAGGTCTCCGCAGCGGGCTTGAGGACCACGGAGCATCCGGCCGCCAGCGCGGGGCCGATTTTCCACGCCAGCATCAGCAGCGGGAAGTTCCACGGCAGGACCAGGCCCACTACGCCGACGGGCTCGCGCACCACCATCGCGATGTGATTGTCCGACGCGGGTGCGACCTGATCGTAGATCTTGTCGATCAGCTCCGCATGCCAGCGCAGGCAATGGATCGTCTCGGGCACGTCGATCGTCGTGCAGTCGAAGATGGTCTTGCCGCTGTCGAGGCTCTCCATCACGGCAAGCTCGGTGGCGTCGCGCGCCATCAGCTCGCACAGCCGCAACAGGACTTCCTTGCGCTCGCCCGGGCGGAGCCTGGACCAGCGGCCGTCATCGAAGGCGGTGCGGGCGCTCGCCACGGCGAGATCGACGTCCTCGGCGGCGCACGCGGCGATCTCGGTCAGCACGGCACCCGTTGCAGGGTTGGTCGTGCGGAAGGTCTTGCCCGAGATCGCGGGACGGAAGGCGCCGTCGATGAAGGCCTCGTTCGGCAGCGCCAGGTTGCGGGCGATGTTCTCGTATTCTTCGCGGGTCAGCAGCGTGCTCATGGTTCAGCCCTCCGCCTTGATGGCTGCGATGGTGGGCTTGAGGGTGGCGAGGACGGCCTCGAGCGCGGCCCTCTCCTCGTCGTTCAGACCCTGCAGGGGTGGGCGCACGGGGCCTGCGCGCAGGCCCGCGACCTCGGTGCCGTGCTTGACGCACTGGATGAACTTGCCGCCCTGCTCGAGCACGCGCATCAGCGGCATCATTGCCGCCATGATGCGGCGGCCCTTGGCGAAGTCGCCCTTGAGCACGCAGGTCTCGTAGAGGAACACATGCTCCTCGGGCAGGAAGTTCGAGCCCGCGCAGATCCAGCTGCGCGCGCCCCACGCGAAGAACTCCAGCGCCTGGTCGTCCATGCCGCAGGACATCTGGATTTGCGGGTAATCGAGCGCGAGCAGGTGCAGGCGGTTGATGTCGCCCGAGCTTTCCTTGATGCCGACGATGTTGCCCGAAACGCACACCTGGTCGAGGAAGGTCGTGCCCATCTCGACGCCCATGCGCGCCGGGTAGTTGTAGAGGATGACCGGGAGGCCCGCGGCGCGGTCGATCGCCAGCGCGTTGATCGCGTTTTCCGCTTCGGTCGGCACGGAATAGGGCGGCGTGCCGAGCAGGATCGCATCCGCGCCCATGTCGCGGGCGCCGGTGGCAAGGGCGATGCTGTCGGGCGTGCGCATCGCGCCGGTGCCGACGATCAGCGGCAGGCGGCCCTTGAGGCGCTCCTTGATGAAGCGCGCGAGTTCGAGGCGCTCCTCGACCGTCTCGGCGTAGTTCTCGGCGGTCGAGCCGCCCGAGATGATGCCATGCACGCCTTCATCGACGAGGTGCTCGACCAGATTGGCCAAGGCGTCGAGATCGAACGAGCCGTCCGCCTGCATCGGCGTGACGACCGGCGTGTAGATGCCTTCGAGCTTGAAGCTGGAATTCATGTCGGTTCCATCCTGTTTAGGACGCACGGGGGGCCTCAATGGGCCCGCGGCGTCATGGTTGTGGAAGTTGCTGGGGGTGGGGGACTACAGGCGGCTACTGGACGAAGCCGAACATTCGCGGCAGGTAGAGCGCGAGCGGTGACCAGTAGGTGGTGACCAGCATCACCGGAAACGCGCCGAAGGCCATCAAGTAGAGGGCAGGGCGCGTCACACCGGCCATCCCCACGTTGCCGACGCGGCACGACATGAAGAGGATGGGCGCCATCGGCGGGCTGTTCGCGCCGATCACCACGCTCGTGCCGATGATCGCGGCGAAGTGCACCGGGTCGACCCCGATCTCGGCCATTACCGGCACCATCAGCGGGCTCACGATCGCGATCACGCTGACGTCATCCATGATCATGCCGATCAGGATCAGGAAGATGTTGACCATCAGCAGGATGATGACGGGATCGGAGAAGTTCTCCAGCAGCAGATCGGTGAGCTGCTGGGGCACGCCTTCGAGCGTGAAGATGCGGCTCGCGACGAAGGAGAAGACCAGGATGATCATGATCACGCCGGTGGTCTTGGCGGCCTCGACGACCGCCTGGGCGACCTTGCGCAGGTCGAGCTCGCGATACACGAACAGGCCCACGGGGATCGCATAGACCACGGCGACGGCGGCGGCTTCGGTCGGCGTGAACACCCCGCCGTAGATGCCGCCGAGGATGATCACCGGCAGCATCAGCGCGGGGATCGCCTTCCAGCCGGTGCTGGCTGTCTCGGAGAGGCGCTGGCGCCACGGCGTCTTGGCGTCGTTGCCGCCGAGATGCCGCTTCACATGGATGGCATTGAGGATCGACAGCAGGATCATCAGCAGGATGCCGGGACCGACGGTCGCGAGGAAGCAGGCGGCGACCGACTGGCGGGTGACGACCGCGTACAGGATCATCGTGATCGACGGCGGAATCAGCAGTCCGAGCAGCGACGAAAGCGCGAGGAGGGCGCTGGCGTAACCGCGGGAATAGCGATGGCGCTCCATGGGGTCGATCATGATCGAGCCGATGGAGGCGACGGCCGCCGAGGCCGTGCCCGAGATCGCGCCGAAGATGCCGCAGGCGACGACCATCGAGGTGCCCATGCCGGTGCGCGAGCGACCGACCATGGCTTCGACGAAATCGACAAGGCGCTTGGCGATGCCGCCCGTCTGCATCAGGTAGCCGGTCATCACGAACAGCGGCAGCGCCACGAGGATGACGGAGTTGATCGACCAGAATCCGGTCGTCATCAGGGAGGAAATGTCGACGTCGTACAGCAGCGACAGAATCAGCGTCATCCCCGCGAAGGAGAAGACGACGGGCACGCCGATCATCATCATCACGACGACGGCAACAATGGCAATGAGAGCTTCCATGTCAGATCACTCCATCGGGGACGACGGATCGCCCGGCGAAATGTTGGCGCCCGACAACTCGAGGATCAGGTCGCGAATCAGGTAAATCACGAATGCGATGGATGCAACAAAGAGGCTGACTTGCGCGGTCCACCAGGGGATGCCGAACACGGCCGTGGTCTGTCCGCGCTCGAGACCAAAGGCGAACAGATTCCATGCCCAGGTCGCGAACATGACGGCCACCCCGAGCGAGATCACCGTTGAGACCAGCGACGCGGCGCGGTGAATCTTGGGGTTGCTGGTCAGCACCTGAACGAAATCGGCGGACAGGTGCGAGCGCTCCCGCGAGGCCAGTGCGGCGCCGAGCATGTAGAACCACATCGCCGAGAGCAGCATGAGTTCTTCCAGACCGAAAACCGGCTTGCCGAGAACAGCGCGGCTGAAAATGCCGATGGCCAGCAACAGGGCCACGGCGAGCCCGATAAGGACGAGGATCGGGTTGACGATGCGCACAACGAGCGCATCGAGGCATCTAAGGATATTCATGACGCATTCCTTCCCCGAAGGGACGTGAGGCACGGCAGGCGGGGCTGCGGAGGGCGCAGCCCCGCCGTCAGGAGGGATGCCTTATTTAGGCGTCGAGGCGTTGGCGCGGACCTGGGTCATGATCTCGGGGCTCAGTTCCTTCTCGATCTGCGGCCACACGGTCTTGCGCACGCGCTCGACCCAGGCCCCCTTTTCCTGAGCGTTCGGCACGATGTACTTGATGCCGGCCTTCTGCGCCGCCGCGACCCACTTGTCGTCTTCGGCCTTGGCGTTTTTGAATTGCTGCTCGATCACCGCCTGTGCCGCCGATTCGATGATGCCGCGGTCTTCGGCGTCCATCTTTTCCCAGGTTGCGCCGTTCATGAGCAGCGAGTAGGACGCGAAGTTGTGCGAGGACTGCACGAAGTAGTTGAGCTGGTCGCGGAAATACTCGTAATCCCAATAGATCACGTTGGACGAATCGCCATCCACGACGCCCGTCTGGATCGACGTGTAGACTTCGGCCCAGTCGATCGGCACTGCCTCGAATCCCATGGCTTGCACGGTCTGCGGCAGCGGGAAGATCGGCTGCGAGCGCACCTTGATGCCCTTTGCCTTCTCGAAGCTGGTCGCGTAACGCCCCTTGGTGCCGATCCCGCCGAACCCTTCGGGGAAGGGCCCGAAATACTTCAGGCCGATATCCTTGTAGACCGGATCCATGAGCTTGCGCAGCCATCCGTCCTGGCCGTAGGACTTGATGGCGTCATCCCAGTCCAGGACCAGGTAGGGGATGTAGTTGACGACGATGCGCTTGTCGTAGGAGGTCTGCGGCCAGGTCAGCATCATGTGGATGTTGCCCTTGACCAGTTGATCGAACATCTCCTGCTGGCCGCCGAGTTCGCCCTGGTAGAAGACGTTGACCTTCATGCGGCCTTTCGATTTCTCCTTGATCATCGAGGCCCAGCTCGCGACGGCCTTGCCGTTCACGGAGTTGCGGTCGCCCGATTCGGCGGCCAGCACTAGCTTGTAGCTCTTGTCGCTTGCCTGCGCCGAAATGGGAAGCAGCATTGCAATTGCGGTCGCGACGGCGGCGATGCCTTTCAGCTTGAACATGAGTCTCCTCCTGGATGGATTCGTATTGAGAGGGTCGGGCCGCTCTCTTGTTGGTGCTGCATGGGCTGCAGATTACGTTTCGCCCATCCGGGGCGGCAAGCGAGGTCTTTCAGGAGTTGGGGATAAGGTAAACCTTATGACCCCATGCAAAAGATCAGTGCGAAGAAATCTGGCAGTCGAGGGCGGCTGAGCGCAACGCCCGCAGCGTCATGGTCCTGTACGGGGCGGTATTGAAGCATCGGACGAAAGCCCGACGTGATGGAATGCCGGGGGGGCGCGAAAGTGATTGATCGGCCAACAGAAACGGGATGCCCCTGGGCCGCGAATCGGCGACACGAGCAAGGGTAATCCCCCGGAGCTCACTGAACGTCCTGGGGGAATGTCGCAATGGCCGGCACCGCCTTCAGGAGAGTTGGTCGAGTGCGCGCAGTGGGGAGAAAGTCGAGGACCAGCCTGCAAGCCGACCGCAGCGCGGCGCCCGGCTCGGGTGCAGGCCCGCTCCTTACGGTGTCAGGGATACGGGGGCCACCTTGGCCTTGTCCGAGGCATACTGCCGGGTCTGGTACGGCATCAACTCGCCCAGGCGGCTGGTGAGATCCATGGAGGCGCCCCATGCCACAGCCAGCGGATCCTTGCGACCGGTTACGTCGGCCGCGGGCGTCGGGGAGGCTGGCTGGTACTGACGGACAGCCGAGAGTACCTGCAGCTTCCGCTCCTTTGGCAGAACGTTGAAGCGGGCCAACCTGTCGACCAAGTAGCCGGCGTCGGGTCGGAGATTGGCGGGCACCTTCGCCAGGTTGGGGACTTCGCCCGCGTACCAGAGACGTTCAGCGACTTCGCGCAGCAGCTCGGGCGCGACATGCGCGACCCCTTGGCGAGCCACGTCGCCGAGCATCCGCTCTAGTGCCATCCGTCGAACCTGTCGCTTCACGAAGACCTCCTCTCCTCTAATTTTCTTCTAACATGGGCCAAATTTGGGGTCAAGTCAGGCCCCACGTAATATTGATTCGCTTCCAGCGCCAATTGTTCAAACTTCTGCCAGGAGGCTCCCGGTAAGGAGAGGAGGGTCAGGATGTCCTCCAAGTCCACGTCTCCCAGTCGGCCGAGCTTGGAAAGGGCGATGTCTTCGATGCTCGGCAGCATGACGATGACGGTTGACTTACCGGTGCCCTCAAGGGGCACTGCGCGGTCCTGGTAGTCCATATGGAGCGGACCCAGGGTCGAGTTGAAGGTCGGGTCATAGACCAGCTGCGAAGGACCTTCCTCGGGATCGTCGTAATCCACGGGGGGCAGCTCAGCCAGGATGAGCATCAGCTCCTGCTTCAGTGGCGGCGGATATGCGAACTCGGCATCGACGTCAGTGCTGGCCCGGGACTGGGCGTGGAGATGCACCGCGCAGCCCCCGAAAATGTATGCGTGGACCGCACCGGGCGGCACTTGGCGCCGAGCGAGTTCCTCGCCCAGGTTGCCGAAGAGCCGCAGGATCGCGTCGGTCATTGGAGTGTTCATGGTGACTCCAGAAGCATTGCGTGAAATTGTATAGGGTTAGCAGGGAACGGAAGCGAAGTGAGGGAAGGGCAGGGCAGGGCAGCGTACGCTGGACTGGCGATCGCCGCCTGTGCATCGAGAACTGGCGAGGGGCGAGTGCAACCCGAAATGCTGTCGCTGACCAGCAATCCTCGCGTGACTGTTACGCGTCTGCGTCGAGCCCAACACGGCATTGGGAAGCAGCTTGCGCAATGAGCGTCAAGATAAGTATTGCCCCGTGCCGGTCATTGATGTGGGCTCGTGCATGGAGTGCAGGATCGCTTCGGGGGAATGAATGTGTCATAGAAGCCTGCGTGAGATTTGCGTGACTTCATGGAGCCTCATGCTGCCGACACCATGCATCTGCAACGGGCGCGTGGTGTGGACGACCAATAAAAACAGTCACTTGGAAGTGACGACCGAGTTGTGGCTCCAGTTGTCACCTTAGTTCGCCAAGGTTTTCCGTTCCGCGCGGCATCCAGTGGAGCTCGATTCGGGCTTTCTGTAATCAGGAATCGCAACGACAGTGCCGGCGAGCCGCCTTCTTACCCTTGGGGGGGTAATGTCAGGTTGTTGACGCGTGACCGCCACGACGAGCAAAGTAGGGGACGCCACTCAAGCGACAACCCAAGGATACCCGATCCGCGGCCGGTGATCGCACTGCTCTTCTTACACTGACCTTGTACTATCCGCGGCGATGAAAACACCCCAGCGCCCGCCCGGCCAGAAAGCCGACCACGAGCGGCGCGCAAGGCAACAGCAACGGATGCAGGGTCACCGGCAGCACGAAACCGATGACCGTCGCGCAGAGCGACACGATCCCCAGGCTCGCATACAGCGCGAACATCTCTGGATCGTGCAGCAGGAATTCCTTGGCCTTGACGAGCCGCACGAACCCTCCGTCAGCGAGTGAGGCCAGAACGAACACCGCCAACTCGGGCAGCCATTCGAGCAGCGTGGCGAGACGGTAGCTGGCGAGCAGGAGCAGGGCGTCGACGGCGCGGAAGTAGGTGTTATTGAAGAGGCGCTGATTGACTGACCACATTTCCCGGGACACGGCGCCATTCACGCCCGCTGGCGAAGGCGCATCCGTAGCAGCCGGAATCGGGGTGAGCTCGGCCGTCGTCTCCTGCATCCGCAGCGCGCGATTCAGCATCTGGGTAGCCGGCCCGCTGCCCCAGTACGCAGTCGCCGCCTCATGCTCGGTGCGCAGTTGGGCCAGAATGCGCTCCGGCGGATGCGCTGCCGGCACATACAAGACCAGCACCAGCAGGATGAGCAGCGATACCACGGCGACGGCGCGGATCACGGCGCGTTCCCCGGCGTGCGGCGCGGCGTCGCATCGGGATCGAGGATCGGAAAGCGGCCCTTGACGATCCGGCCGCCCGACACCGAGGCGAAGTACTGCAGGTTGGGCAGCTTCCCCAGCACGTCGGCCGGCACCATCTCCTCAAAGCTCTCGGTGAGCTGGGTGGAATAGCTCGACGAGAAGTCGCCGAGGTGGGCGTCCGAGCCGTGGCTCAAGCCCACGCGCACGGTGTGGATCGCCGTCTTGCCGAAGGTCTCGACGACAAAGTCCTGGGTCGGCCGGTCCTTGGTGCGCAGGGCGATCAGGTTGTTGAGGTTGCCCAGCGCCATGCGCGCGGCGTCCTCACTGCCCAAACGCTTTGCGAGATCGGCCAAGGTCTGCATCGCGCAGGTGGTGAAGATGCCGCCCTCGGCGCCCTTGTTGAGGATCTCGATCAGTGGCTGGTTGATGACGTTCGAGACCTCATCGACGAAGAGCGCGATGCGACGGTAACTGCCCAGGTTGTAGCGCATGCCGGCGCGCGCCGCCTGGTCGGCCAGCGCCAGAGCGCCGATGGCCGAGGCAACGGACGGGTCGGGCAGCGAGTCCAGGCACATGTAGAGCACGTGGCCGGCCCGCTCGATCTTCTCGAAATTCATGATGGGCCGCCGGTCGTCCGCATCGAAGGGGTCGGGCGAGAGGCTCTTTCCCAGATCGCCCGAGGTCAGCATCGACAGGATGGGCAGCAGGTTGGCGGTGATCTTCTGGTAGTGCTCCCGGTTGTGGCGGAAGGTGCGCACCTGGGCGTCGATCACCTTGTTGCGCTGGTTCTGCGCGATGTGGTGCTCGTAGTAGGCGACGAAGGCCATCAGGTCAGCGCTGGCCGCCTCCGACGGGCGCTTCAGGTTGCCGCGGTGGGCGTCGTGCAGCAGCTTCTTCATCTCGGGCAGTTCCCGCCAACCGGCGCCCAGGGTCTGGTCGTAGTAGCGGCGCAGCGAGCTTTCCAGGACCGGCTCGATGCCGCCCTCGATGTACTTGGTGAGCTTCACCAGATTCGGCCGCTCCTCGATCTCGACCAGGCCCTGCACCACGACGTTGACCGCATCCCAGCCGAAGGCCGAGAACGCGCCGGCGGTGTCCGGCGGCATGATGGCCTGGATACGCGAGGCGATTTCGGTGGGCTTCTGCCAGTTGAAGGTGAAGTCCAGGCGCACGCCCCGTTCCGGAAAGGCTGGGTGGAACTCCAGGAATGTGTCCGGCTCGCGGTAGTCGGCGCAGGCGCGCTCCACGACGCGTTTGAGCCGCCGGCTGTTCTTCGGGTCGATGACGATCACCACGTCGCCGCGCCGGATCGCCTGGGTGATCAGGTTGGCGAGCGCTACACCCTTGCCGGATTGGGTGGTGCCGACCAGCAGCGTGCCGCCCTCGAAGTTCTGCAGCGGCCGGTGCAGGGGGCCTTCCTTCGGTTCGACGCCGTGGATGTAGGGCAGACCGATCTCGGCGTCCGGCTGGGGCTTGGCCTTGTAGCCGAGCAGCCGCAGCAGGCGCGGTGACACCGCGAATTCCCGGTAGTCGATCTTGGCGAGCTCGTAGAGCCTTTGCGAATGCACCGGCCGCCATTCGAAGCCGAAGCCTAGGAACACCGAGGCCGGATCCTTGCACCAGCGGGCCAGGTCGTCGGTGCCGATGACCTCGATACCGCGCCCACCCAGTGACGCCCGCAGGACCAGCATACGCAGCGCCTGGGCCACCCGCAGCAAGCCCATGGCGAAGCAGACGAGCGCCAGCGGCAGGGCCAATTGCCGGGGGAGGGCGCCGGACACGCCGATGCCGACGAAATAGACCAGCGCCAGCCACCAGGTGATGCCGGCATAGACCTCGTAGGCCCGGCGCCAGGGCATCTCGTAGCGGCGGACCAGCATCTCAGCCTGCCTCCGCCGGTGGCGCGGCAAAGCCCGCCAGATCGAGGCCGCGCACGCAGCGCGGGTCGAGCACGATGCCGACGGCGGGATGGCCGTTGAAATCGCGCGACTGGGTCGGCGGGCCGTCCCGATTTGGCCTGACCAACAGCTTGGTTTCGGCGAGCGCTCGCATTGCGTGCGACGGCTGGATGCCGCGCCGCTCGAATTCGGCCAGGGGTACGAACACCCCTTGGGCGATCGTGCACACGGCGGGCGGCCCCATGCCATCGTTGAGCGTGCGAATGGCCTCGGCCAGGGCGTCGCGCACGACCGGATTCAGACGCATCGGGGCTTGCAGTGCGAAGGTGGCGGGGGGCGGCTCCGAGACCGGCTCCGTCGGGGATGGGTCGGGGGCCTTTTCCTCCGCGGCAGCGGCTTTGCTGCTGGCGGGCGCCTCGGGCGGCGGTATCAGCGATAGCTGGGTGCCGGTCTTGACGGGGATCACCGACGCGGGCTTGGGCCCGGGCGCTTGCGGCGCAGGTGGGGCGGGCGCACGCTCCGGTTTGAATTCCAGCGCCTGAGGTAGGGCTACCGGTGGCGGATCGATTCCCGCGAGCAGAATCGCCGGGGCCGAGAGCTTGACGGCTTCGAGGGGGGCCTTGGCACCGGGCGGCTGGATCGACCAGGTCGAGCGGCCTGCCGTCGCCGCCTCGAACACACCCGCGGCCAGCAGCAGTTCCAGCACGGTCTCGGGCGCCTTGGGAATGCCGGCCAGTTGGTCGGCCTCGAGCAACTGGTGGATATCCTCGGCGCCGCTGGGCCAAATCAGGAAGAGGCCATCCTGCCCGAACCACAGACGCGATTTATCGTGGTTGGGCAGCCAGGCGGAGTTGCCGCGGGTGAGCCGCCGCAGGGCATCGACCAGGTAGCGTTCGAGGTGGGAGCCATATTGCGGCGAACCGTAGCGGTCGGCGCTGGCGATCAGATTGCGGTCGATGACGAGCGCCAGCGAGCGGCGCACGAGCTCGTCGAGGATGTTGTGGTCGCGATAGACCGGGATGCCGCCGATGCTGGCCAGCAGATGGGGCACGATGACCGCATTGCCCTCAGCGAGGTCGGCCATCACCGCGGGCGGTACCACGTGGGGCAGGGCGAAGAGTCCCAGGCCGCGCGCTTCGACGGCCTGGGGCCGCCAGCGCAGGAAATAGCGTTCGCTGCCGCGCGAGGCCAACCAGTCCGTCAGCGGTTGCAGGAAGGCCGGCCAGGTCTCGCCGCCGGCATCGGTGACGATGACATGGCTCATCAGGCGGTGCAGTTCGCTGCACAGGCCGGCGATAAAGGTTGCGTGGCGCCAGCGCGGCTCGAGTTGCCGGCGTGCCGAGATGCTCATCCGCCCCGAGAAGATGTGCGCGTCGGTGCCTTGCAGGCTGAAGAAGGCCGTCTCCAGGCCAAGTCGGAAGAGCCCGCCGGGGGTGCTGAAGTAGTTGTCGGCGGTCGCCGGGAGTAGGTGCACGCAGGCGGCGTAGCTGCGCACCAGCGCCAAGATGTCGCGCTCGAAGCCGTCCCGGTCGGCGCCATAGCAGAGCTTGATGCGCGCGATCAGGTCCGCTTCGCCGGCCAGCAACTCGTCGACGGGCACGGCAGCAAAACCGGGGTCGGAGGCGGGGTACGCAGTGGCGGGCGTTGGTGTGGCAGGCATGGCGGCACCGCGATGCCGGAAGGAGTTGGGATGTGACCATTCTCGTGGCATCTACGCGGCCTGTCGCGGCGAAACGGGGCCTATTCGGCGGGGGTATCGCTCCCGGGAGTCAGCAGGTGAAAGAGCGCCAGCATGCCCAGTTGGCGCTCCGTCATGTCGCGGGTGGCGCGGGCCGGGTAGGAGGCCTGGATGCGAGGGTCCAGGTGAAAGCGCTCCAGGAGCTTGCAGAAGGGGCAAGCGTCGTCGGGCTGTGCCACGGTGCCAACCGCGGCAATGAACTCGCAGCCGCAGCTCGGGCAGGGGAGCACGGACAGCGTGGGGGCGGTGGCGAGCCAGATCCCGTCAATGTAGGAGACGAGGTTGAAGGCGCGATCCAGGCTGATGCGGTGAGGCGGCTGCGTGGTGGCCTGGTAGGCGCGGTAGGCGAGGACCAGGGCGTCGCCGGCGGTGAGCCCTTGGACGCGCAACTGACGATACTTGGCGCCGATAAGGCAGGCGTCTGTGCGCAGAATGAGGTTGGCGCCGTGGTACCACTCGGCCGAATTGGGGGCGCGTCCACGTGGGATGCTTCGGGGATCGGGGAAGAAGAGAGCCTGCACCTGACGCGGCGGGATGCCGGTGATGAGGTGGATAGTCTTCAGCCGTGCGCCGAGCGCCGCCAACTGCTTCGCCAGTTGGATGGCGCGCAGGTGCCGGTCGCCGCGCGTCGGCATGGGTCTCGGTTCCTACCGCCGGCCTTCGATGGGCTTGGGTGGGTGGACGAGTGCCATGGGGCCTGCCAGCGGCCGGGGAGCACTCAATAGCGTTACCAGGTCGGCGCGCGGCGGGAACAGGGTCGTGTCGCCAACGTGAATCACCAGAGACCACAGATCATCAAGGCTCAAGCTCCGAAGGTAGTTGGCTTGTTCGATGTCGAGCCCGTACCGGCAGCAGGTTGAAGCCATGTCATGCTGGAGACCGGCGCGTATGACAACGAGCACGTTCAGGTTGATCCATTCGGCATCGGTAAGGGTCACGTGACTCATGGGCCTGGTCTCCGGTTCGCCCTGGTGCGACAGATGCCCACGACGTCGACGTTGGAAACCTTCGTGAGCGATTGGGCGCGATGGGGTGTAGTGAGGGCAGATCTGGATCAGAATAGATACCGCGAACGCTGTATGGCAATAGCATTGTCCGGGTGGCGAGGGGCTCCGCTATCCTTGCCACACGCAAGGTCCGATCGATGCCGTCGCTTGGGGAAATCGCGCCGTCGTAAACCGGCTGCGAACGACCACGCCGAACGGAATGCCTATGTCTGTGGCATGGACATGGCGGGGGAGGGCAGAAGGCCGGGCCGGGGCGTATACCCCGGCCGGCTTTCAGCGGTCTTCAGGATTAGGCAGCTTCCGCCAGCCCTTTCCACTCATGGGCCGGCAGGTCGATGAGGCGGCCGCCCAGCGCTTCGAACTCCGTCGAGCGGTCGTAGTCCTCGACCTCTTGGCTGTAATGCGTGACCGCATTGACCAACCCATAGCCCGAGAGCTGACCTTCGGCGATCAGGTGTCGCAGCACGCCGGCGCGCTCGGTGTCGTTCAAGGTGTAGCGCTGCGCCAGTACCTCGACCGTCTTCACCGGATCGCCCACCAGCGGGATGGCGAGCGTCTTCTGCAGCTTCTGCGCCGTGTGGCGGAAGGTCGCTTCCGACACTGCCGCCTGCACGACATCGCGCACCTTCAGGAAGAAGGCCTTGTCGTCGGCGCGCAAGGTGTCGTCCTGATACACCGTGATGCCCTCATCCTCGGCGCTGAGCGCGCGGCCCACGTGGGTCTTGCGCAGCGAGCGGTCGGCGGCGATGAGGCCGTTGCTGCACACGAGCCGGAACAGTAGGGGCTGCACCGATAACGTTCCGTGGCCGACCTCCGAGTTCGAGATCACCACCCCGGCCTGCACCACGTCGCCGGGCGCCATCTCGTACTTCAGGCGCGGCGTGATGCACTTCAGGTACATGCGCGTCTCGGTCAACTCGACCGACTCGAAGCGTACCTCCGGCAATTGCTGCAGGATGGGCAGCACGCTCTCGGCCAGGTCAAAGTTGTCCAGGCGCCGGTAGCGATCCGAGAGCACAGCACGCACCTGGCCATCGAGGGTACGCAGCATGCGCCGCTCTTCCTCGCTTTGCAGCCACGTGTTCACGTTGCGGTCCAGCAGGGCTGGCTGGTCTTCACGCATGCGCTCGAAGTAGGCATACGGAATCTTCAGCTTGTCCGCCAGCTGCCGGCGCGCGAGCGGGGTGACACCGTAACGCACCGGGCCGCCGCTCTCCTCGACGACGAGGCGGGTCTCGCCCCGGTCGTCGGTGGCATGGCGCACCAGCGTCGAGGGCACGATCAAGTCCTTCTTCGAATGCAGCTGGCGCTCCAGTTCCTGTGCCAGGCTCACGAGAGAACGTCCGCTTTTCATGGCAATCTCCTTGTCGGAAAAGAAAAGCGGGGACGGCATCACCCACTGGCGGGGATGCGCATCCCCGCGAGGGTCGATGGCGGATCGGCGATAGGCCGGTCCGAAAAAAGGCGCGACGTGAATCGCGCGAGAACTCCAGGGCTGTCTTCGCGACGCCGCGGGGCGCCGCCTGGTGTGACAACTACCAGTGGGGCAAACGAAAGAACCTTTTCACTGGAACCGCCGGATACAGTCCCGTTGAAAAGGCGGGTGCGGCGCCATCACAAGATGGACCGCACCCTCATCAAACGCTCATGCCGCGCGGGGCGCCTGGGCTTCCAGGCGCTGGCGCCAGACGTCGGCCCAGTCGGTACCGGCATGCCTGGGCAGAAATACCCGCACTTCCCGCCGACCGGTGGTTTTCTCCTCGCGCTTCAACCGGCGCGCCAGTGCAAAGGCGAAGGCTTGGCCGGCGAAGTCGCCATCGGCATCGTTGTCCGCATAGATGCAGACTTTGCGCACCGTGTCGGGCAGCCACAGCTTCTCCAGGTTGCCGGCGTTGAGCCCGGCCCAGACCGGCTTGCCGGTCGCCAGATGCAGGGCGAGGCCGGTTTCGATGCCTTCGCTGATCGCCAGTTCCTCGGTCGGCTCGAAGAGACGCACCGCGGCGCCGTTGATCCCGGCCGAGAGCACCTTCTTCGCATCCAGGGCCGCGAGCTTGCCGCCGTTCTGCAGGTAGGTCCGATGCAGCGTCACGGCATGGTCATCCGCCCCCTGGATGCAGGCCAGCATCGCCGGGTACTCGGCGATCTTGCGCGACTTTCCGGCGGCATCCTTCTGGTAGTAGCCGAGGGCCGGATGAAAGCGCAGCACCTTCGGGTACACCGGCAGCGCCAGGCCCCGGCTGCTCAGGTAGCGATCCACCTCGTCGCCCACCGTCACCGGCCGGGCTTCGCTCCAGATGCGCTGAGCCAGCTTCTTCATGCGCTCGGCCGAGGGTTCGCCCGCCCGAGACTGCGCTGCCGCCGGCAGCATCCCGAGGCAGCGCTCGACGTCGCGCAGGGCCGTGTTGAAATCCACCCCCAGCACCGCCTGCAGCAGCTTGAAGCCGCCGCCCGCGCCGCACTGGCGGCAGTGGTAGTTCCCCTCGCCGAACTTGTCGGTGTACTGGAAGCGGTCGGTGCCGCCGCACAGCGGGCAGGGCAGGTTGCGGCGCTTCAAGATGCGCTCGTCCACGCCCAGACTGGCCAGAATCTCGGTCCAGTGGCCATGTGCACGCTGCTTGACCGCTTCGATGCGGGCCGCGTATTCACGATCCCGCATGGCGGCCTCCCATTCCGGGCGCTTCGGCGAGCAAGGCCACCGAATGGCCGGGCGCCGAGCCCACCCCCACGGAGACCTGGAAGGCTTTGCCGTGGAGCAGGGGATACTTCCCCAGCCGCAGTTCCTGCAACAGCGAGTCGAGCGTCTGTACCGGATCGACCGAACGCAGACGACGGATGAGGTCCGCCAATGCGTCGCGGTCGGCGTCCAGGTCCGACCCCTGAAACTGGTCGTTTTCGTCCATGAAGGACGAGACCTGACGCACCGGCTCTCCAGACGTTTCGCCGGCTGGGATGTACAAGACATCGTCGTGGCAGACGCCATGGTCGGCGATCTCGACGACGTCGTGGCCGACGCGGATGCGCACGGCCTCGCACAGGATCACGGTGGGCCACACCCACCGCCCTTCCAACTGCACGCGCAGCTGTTCGGCCACCGGCTCGACCCGTACCGCTTCTTCCTCCAGAAAGCGCACATGGCGCTGGGCCCAGTGGTCGAGATGCAGGCCGATCCAGTCGAAGACCAGATAGCCCTTGGCCCGGGCCAGCATCCACCGCGCCGCGTTGTCGTCGCCCGTCCAGTTGAGCGAAACCAGTTGCACCGCACCGCTTTCGATGGCTTGGCGGGTGGGGGCCACGGCCACTTGCCGGACATAGTCGCGGTTGTCGTCCTGGATCGGGTAGCCGACGATGTCGTCAAACAACTCGGCCGGCAGCACGTCGAGGTCGTTCAACAGATCCACTTGCCCCGAGCCCCGCATCGCTGCGTAGTAGATCTCGACGAAGCGGTCGGGCGGCAACTGCATCTTGGCCACCTCCAGGGTCCGGCGCCAGCAGGCTTTCAACTCGGCATCGATGCGTTTGCGCTGCACGTCCTCGTCGATCAGCTTGTCGCGATCCGGCAGGCGCGCGGTGAACTGGCGCGAATCCAGGTGCACGACATTGACCTTGTCGAGCAGGCAGTAGGTCGGCTTCATGACGCAGAAACCCTGCAGGAACACCATCGTTTCGTAGCTGTGCTTGCCGTCGCGCGTCCCGGCGAGGTGGACTGCGCCCATCGGGCTCGGCATCGTCGCGAGATTCGCCAGCGCAAAACGGCGTACGAGCGGCTTGCCGTTGAACAGCACCGGCACCGGAAAACCCAGGCACAAGGTTTCGATGCGGTTGCCCAGGTCAGGCAGGTCGACGCCGTGCAACTCGAGCCGCGTGCCGGCTACCGTCTCCGCGATGGTTTCCACCTCGATCGACGCCTTGGCCAGTGCCGCAGCGGTGTCGATATCGACCCGCTGGTGGTTCGAGGCGACGATGCAGCGCGTGGCGGCATAGAGGCACTTCGAGAATCCGACCCCGAACGGGCGCTCCTCGGCGGCGGTGACCGCATCCCAGCCCGACTCGTGGAAGCTCAGGAGCTTCTGGAAGTCGTCCAGGCCGCAGCCATCGTCCTGCACCCGCAGCACCTGGGCAGCGGCGTCGTAATCGATCTCGATACGTGTCGCACCGGCGCGGCGGGCGTTCTGCAACAGCTCTGAGACGAGCGTGAAGCGGTCGGTGAAAGCGTAGCGCTGGTTGCGCAGCGCGCCATCCTCATTGATTCGAACCTGTATCTGCATGATGTGCTCCATGAGTGCAGGCGAAACCCGCCCTCGGCGGGACGGGCCCGCCAAGGGGGAAGAACACCTGGTCAGCCGACGTGGCCAACCGGTGGGGTGAATAACTGGCCGGCGGCCAGGGCCTCGATCAGGCTGTGCCCGAGGAACTCCCAGGGCAGCAGGTGCTGGGTGCTGAGAACCCGGCCCTCGACATCGAGCCGCTCGACCTTCAGGCCGATCGGATGCCAGTGCACCTGGTAGGCCAGCCAGTCGGCACCGGCGATGACGAAGGTGCGGCCGGCCTGGCCGGTGAGGACTTCGCTTTCCTTGACCAGGAACTCGATGTCTTCCGCCGCCTGAACGGTCAGCAAGCTCGGGCTGCCGGAGGTGATGCGTGCTTGGTCTTGCATGGGGACCTCCTCACATCGAGCGCGGCCAGCAACGGCTGCCGCCCGGCCGGTTGCGGTTCTCACCTTCGTTTGGTGGATCGGAGGACGGATTGCTGATCGGTTTCGCAGGTTCGCGGACCGGCGGCATCGCTGTTAGGCATTCGGCATGCTGTCGTTCCTGCGTAATCTGTTCCAGCCGTACCGCATCCTCATAGTCCAGGCGTCCCACGATGCCGTAGGCGATGAAGATCGCCAGCAGGCAGAGGACATCCTTGAAAGCGGTCATGACGACTCCTTGAACGGGGCGGGCCTTTCGCATTGGCGAAGCAGGCCTGCAAGGGGAAAACGGGTCAGGCGAACAGGTCGCCCTGCACGGACATCCGCTTGACCTGCTCGTTGATCCATTGGGGATTCCTGGCCAGCCGCGCCTCGACCCATTCGGGATTACGTACGACGGCATCGCGCACCCAAACGGGATAGCGCGCCAGGGTGGCTTCGAGCCAGGCCTTCAGCTCATGACGGATGCGGTCGCGTACTTCCTCCGCGTCGATCCGACCGCAATAGGCGATCGGCGACAGCGGGCTGCAGCCGACGACGCGCAGGCAACTCACGAACGAGAACGGCAGGCCGTCCTTCTCGCGCTCGGCGAAAACCCAGCGCAGGGTGTCGAACTTCTCTTCCAGCGGTGTCGCGGGATCGGCCAGTTGGCTGACCTCCTGCAGCAGGCGCCAATGGAGGAAGACGATGTCCTCTTCGCTCCATTCGACGGGTGCATCCTCGTCCTCGAGCAGGCTGTCCAGGGCTGCGCGATCGGGGATCGCCGCCGGACGGTGGCTCGACGCGGCCGGGCAGGGTGGTAACGCAGGTCCCACGGGTGCGGGGCGGGCGGCTCGGGAAGAGAACGCGGATCGGTTCGGGTTCAGCATCGTTGTCTCCAAGGAAGAGCAGGAGGCAACGCGCACCACGGCTGGAGGCGTAAGCCCCCAGGGGGTGATGAACGGCCGGCCCAGAAGGGGCCGGGTCGGTGCTACGGGAAAAGACTCCAGGGCTGGCGGGAACGGACGGGATGAGCCGCCGGGATCGGTGTGCCAGCTACCGATCGAGGAAGGCTTTCGGGGGAAGGGCGTCCGGGAAACGCACGAAACGACGCCTCGCCCCTGCCTCGAAAGCTCGCCTCGATGGCATGGACGCGACTGGCACCGCAAGCAGTGCCGACAAGATCGGCGCACGCGGCACCGGACAAGACCGGTGGCCTACGCGAAAGACGGGAAACTCCAGGGCTTGCCTTGTTTGAATGCAGGGCCAGCTGCTGCATGACGTAAAGGTAGTGGCGCCGGAGGGCCGGGTCAATACCGAAATGCCGCCCGAAAGGGGGCCGATGCCGAAAGCCCCCTCAGGCGACGGCCATTCCCGGTGGCGAATGCAGATACCGGCGTGGATGATTGCCCGAACGCTGTACTTGGAGGAGCACGGCATGTCGGAGATCCAGATCGTCAAGGTGGACCAGGGGGGCGTCAATGCCCGCATCCTCGCGAAAGAGGCCAAGGCCGACTTCCGGCGCGTCGAGGCGGCCAGCCTGAAGATCGCGACCCGCTTCACCAGTGCCGAGGGCAAGCGCTTCTTCGCGCGGCTCTTCAACACGCTGCAGCTCAACACCCACTTCATCTCGGTGATTGCCCGCACGCGCCTCGACCACGCGGACGTCGCCAAGGTCGAGGACACCATCCGCGCCCAGATGGATGCGGTGACCGCCAATCTCAACCAGGCTATCGACGGCGCCGAGGCACTATTCAAGACGCATGGCATCACGAGCTCCGCGACCTACGACACCGTGCCGCTGGATGTGGACGTCCATGTGCTGTCGTCGATCGGTCGACGCTTCCTGGAGGTGCTGGGCAAGCTCGACCAGCTGATGCCCTTGCTGCAGACGCTGGAGATCCACGAGGTGATCACCACCCAGGCGGTGGATATCCAGCGCGCCAGTCTCAAGCGCCAGGTGCGCGACGTGGCCAATGGCGCGCGCAACTTCGCGATGGGGCTGCGGCGACGGATGAATGCCATGGACGCGCGCAGCGGCGAGGGCCGTAGCGAGGGAAGCCGACCAGAGGCCGTGACCGTGGGCGTTGCGGATGGCACGGACGACTCGGGCGCGGAGCGCAAGGCGACGCTCGATTCGATCGATGCGAGCGCCGATGCACCGCCGGAAGCCCCGGAAAGCATCTCGCCTTCGGCGGGCCACTGAACTCCGGTTACCGCAGCCCGACCCGCGCCGATTTGTCACTTCCCAGCTCGGGGATCAACAAAGATGACGATAAGAAAAACCACATAAGAACCCCTGTTTCGATAGTCCAGTGACCGTCATTCTTGTTGAGTGAAAGGACAACATGATGGCGGTGAAGAAGAAAGAGTCCGCCCGTCTGGCGAAGCGACTTGGGGGCAACCTCTCCGAGCGGCGCAAACAGCTGGGATGGACACAGGAGATGGTTGCGGAGCGGGTCGGCGTCGACGCCGAAACCATCTCGCGCATCGAGCGCGGCGCCCATCTGCCGTCCCTGCCGACGCTGGACCGGCTTGCGGGGGCGCTCCAATGTTCGGCTGGCGACCTGTTATCGACGGAAGGGCCCGAAGAGGTCAGCGAAGCGGCGACCTTTGGCGCATGGATTTCCGAACTTGCGGCTGACGACCGGGCATTCGTCATGTCGGTCGTGCGGAGCTGCTGTGAATACCTGGGCAGCCGCTCGAGATAGGAAATTGTCCCTCTCGCGGACGGGGAAACGGGCCGCCAGGCCAAGTTTCGCGCGCGAAACCCTTACGGCGCTCTCCCCGCGGTGCGGCTTCCAATCGGACTTCAAGACGCCGTACGAGAGCAGGAGGGAATCATGGCCCTATCCACCACGGCGGGCTTGAGTCGGATCGGCTTCGCCCGCGATCCTATGTCTGGGCCACAACCTTGATTCCGGCGTGCCGGTATGGCTTCGGCATCGGTGCCAGCTCCAATCCCCGGCGTGTGCGGTCCCTTTCGGCTGGCACATCCCGGCGAGTCTTGTGTCGGCCCACGGACCCCAATATCGTACCAACAGGCTCCACCTCGGGCTGACCCGACGCCGTGGGAGCTCGCACCGCTCTCGTGGCGGCGTCGCAGTCGTTACCTGCCTGTTGCCCGACGATCCGCTGTCGCGCGTGCTGCGCGGTACAGATGCGGCTCGCTTGATCTTCCCCGACCCGTACGCCCTTGGCCGTCCGGCGGCGGGATTCCCCTTCTGGCTCATTCTTCCATGCCGCGCGACCGGGGCGCCCGTGGCATGCCGTCGAGTTCTGCGTTCCCTATCGGCCCGCGCCATTCTGACCTAGCGGGGTCGCAACCGAGCAGGTCATACCCCTTACCGGCACCCGCCGTGACGAGGTCCGATCATGCCCTCCATCCGTTCCCGCATCGCCGCGATGGCTGCGACTCCCATTGCTCCTCCGGCCACGCCCGCCGCTCGGGTTCCGACCCTGGCGCTGCCCGAGACCGGCTTCCTGCGGCAGCCGCAGGTGCTGGCCTTCGTGCCCATCTCCAAATCGACCCTGTGGCGGCGCATCCAGGCGCGCACCTTCCCCGCGCCGGTCAAGCTCTCGGAGCGGGTGACCGTCTGGCGCGCCGAAGACATCCGCCGCTGGATCGCGCAACAAGGCTAGCCCGGCTGACGGGCAAGGTCCGCTGCGGGGATCCGTCCGGTGTGGACTGGCGGCACTGCTTGCGGATCGATCAGGCCGGCACCGGCCCGCCGCACGCATGGCGCGTGCTGTTTTCCAGGTCCGGCCGGCTCGTGCTTCAGCGAAGGCGCTGCCGTTGGCCTGATGACGAAATCCCGCGCCCTTCCCGGCGATTTCGCCTGGCGAAAGACGGTGTCGGCGCCCGAACATTCGGGCTATGACGGTCGAGCAATGATGGGAGAGGCAAGTCATGCAAGACAATCAGGAGGTCAGCAAACACCACGAGAACGCGTTGCCATCGGTCGAGATGCTCCGCGCCGTCGTCGGCGGTGAAACCTACGAGGCGGTGGCCGCGCGCTTCGGCGTCTCACGCACGGCGGTCGAGCGACGCATCAAGTCTGTCGCGGTCCAGCTCACCCAGGTCGTGGGCGTTGACGGCCTCAAGGAAGAAGGGGCCGCCTTCGTGCGGCGACTGCGCCTGCACCGGGAGGCAATCCTGGTCGCGCTGGAAGGGTTCGAGCCCCAGCCACCGGCCGGCGCCCGTCCGGCGCGGGTATTGTCGGCGGCGGAAGTGACCCAGGGGGCCGTGCGCATCAAGGGCCGAACCAACCGTACCTGGCACGACCTGGCCCTGTACTACATGCTGTTCGCTACCGGCTTGCGCCCCCTCGAGATCGCCCGGCTCGAAGTACGGGACTATCTGCTCATCGACGGCAGTGTGTGCTGGGAATCCGAGTTGCGCGCGGAAGTCGCTATCAACGGCAAACCGAGGCCGCTTTACTTCGGCAGCACTCGACTCGACGACGCACTGGCCGCCTACTTCCGCGAACGGCTCCACAGCGGCCATGGGTTGGGCGAGCCCGACTGCTACCGCGGCCTCGATCCCGAAAGCCGGCTGTTCCTTTCCCCGGGCGGCGAGCCCTACAGGATCGCGCCCAACAATGGCGCACCGGGGCAGAACCGCTATGTCTGCCGGGCACTGCTCGAGATCTACCGCAAGTTGTTCCGCTACGCCGAGCTCAAGGGTCTGAGCGCCCAGTCGGCGCGTCTCACCGTGATTTCCCGGATGTATGAGCGCGGGGCCGACGAGGATCAGGTGGGCACCATCCTGGGGATCGGCGAGCGCAGTGCAGTGCGGGAGCTGCTGCCGCGGCCCAAGCCGACGCTGGCGGAACTGCTCGACGAGCTGGTCTGAGCCGGCAATGGAAAACCAGCGCTTTACCATCAAGGGACGGGTCATCGCCGCCGACGATCCGCAACTGCAGGACGCGCTCTCCCAGGTCTACGACACGCCCGAGCGGCCGCGCTGCCTATGCGTGCCTGGTGGCGTGGAGATGTACGTCGCATTGCACCGCCAGTTCGTGGTCAAGCGCATGCCGGATAGCGGCAGCACCCACCATCCGGGGTGTCCCTCCTACGAGCCTGAGCTCCAGCAATCAGGGCTCGGCGAGCTGGTCGGGGAGGCTGTGCTGGAATCGGAACCGGGCCGCGTCGAGCTGCGCGTGGATTTCCCCTGGACGCGCGTGATCGGGCGCGGCGTGCCGCGCGGCGAACTGCAAGACGTGTCGGAGGTCGGCGTGCCGGGGCGGCGCATGACCTTGCGGGCGCTGATGCACTTCCTTTTCGAGCGTGCCGGCTTCAACCGATGGAGCCCGGCGATGGCGGGCAAACGCAACCAGGGCGTGGTGCGCAAGTACCTGCTGGAGGCGGCCGAGGAGATCATGGTCAAGGGCGTGCCGCTGGCCGAACGCCTGTACGTGCCCGAACCCTTCAACGAGAGCGCCAAGGCCGAGGCCGCCCAGCGCCGACGCGAGAAACTGGCGGTGCTGCGCCCCAAGGATGGGCAAACGCCCCTGGCCATCGTGATCGGCGAGTTCAAGGCGAGCGAGGCGACGAGCCAGGGGCGCCGGGTCTGGATCCGACACATGCCGGATGCGCCGCTGCTGATCGTCGGCAAGAGCTGGGAGCGCATCGAGCGGGTCTTCGCTCCGCTGTTCGAGGCTCGTGACGCCGACACCGGCCGCCCGGTCCGCCTGATCCTGGCGGCACTCATCCGCGCTCGCCGCGAATACACCTATGAGATCGACGCGGCCAGCCTGATGCTGGCGAGCGAGCACTGGATTCCGATCGAGGGCGTGCATGAATTGCCGCTGATCGATGCCCTGGTGGCCCAGCACCGCCGCTTCGTCAAGCCGCTGCGCTACGACGCTTGGAGCGGGGCTGCCTTTCCGAATGCCTTGCTGCTGGATACTGGAGCGCGACCCGTTCCCTTACACGTGTCCAGCGCTTTCATGGACCCCAAGGAGCGGGCGGCAAAGGAAAAAGCTATCGCATCGGGGAAATCGGACGTCTGGGTATGGTGGACCGATCAGCCGATGCCCGCTTTCCCTGCAGGGGCTCGGGAGACCTGACGGGGTATCGCCCGGCAAGGCGATACCCTTCGCACCTTAGCGGTCTCGCATGGTTTCGAACCGACGAGCGGCTTCTCGCCGCGCGACGGTGTGCTGCTCCGCGCTGATGTCCGGAACATCGATGCCGCCGACCGCGAAGATGTTGCCCGGAATGTCGTCGTCCGCAGGCGACCCGTCTTCGTAAACCGCTTCCATCCTGGTTAGGTCGGTGCCGCACAGTTCTGCCAGGTGGACCCAGGTCCATGCCTCGACGGGGTCCGGTTCGAAGTCTTCGGC
Organism: Aromatoleum evansii; assembly: GCF_045689615.1. Taxonomy (NCBI): domain Bacteria; kingdom Pseudomonadati; phylum Pseudomonadota; class Betaproteobacteria; order Rhodocyclales; family Rhodocyclaceae; genus Aromatoleum; species Aromatoleum evansii. The sequence goes on along the minus strand of NZ_CP141259.1, from coordinate 2,759,637 downwards.
CAGGCGGCGCATGGCTTCGACATCGCCCACGAGGGCGGCCTGTCTCAGCAGTGGAAGGACGGTGGCACTGGTTCCCAATTGGTCAGCCAGGTCGAGCAGGCGGGTCGCGTCTTCCGGCGCCGCCAAGGATTGGGCGTGTCGGAAGTCCGCTTCTTCGCCGGTGAGCTCTGCCCACGCCAGCGCGGCATCCGATCGCCCGAGCCGGGCCGCGGCGGCCAGGTGCTGGCGGTATTGGTCGAACTGCGCGAGGGCGGCGGCGTAATCGTCAGCCCATTCCTTCTCGGGGCCGTCGAGTCCGCGACCAGCGAGTTGCTGCCGGTACCAGTGGCCGTCCCGCTCTTCCGGCGGTTCGCATTGCAGCAGCAGGGCTAGGGCATAGTGCGCATCGGCATGGTCCTTGGCCGCCAACTGTTTCAGCGTGTCGATCAGCAGGGGCGAGTCGAGATCGAGGTCTGGCGCGTCTTGCCAAGGGAAGGCTTGGTCGATGCCAACGTCGCCAGACATCTCTTCGTCGTCGACATCCCACCCGTCTGCATCGCCGGCGACCAGCTTCACCAGATATTTGACGTCGACAGCGACCAAGCGGTAGGTCTCGGCCAGCGCGGTGATGGCCTCGACGATGCGTTGGCTCTCCGCGGAGGGATAGCCCAAGGCTAGGCAGCGCTTGGACAGTCGGGTCAGGTCATCGTTGTGGAACCTCCTCGCCTGTCGTACCTGACCGATGACGGCGTCGGTCGCGAGCGCCGCATGGGAGTTGAAGCCCAGCAGTGCGGCGAGTAGTTCGTAGAGGTGGGCGCGACGGACAGCGATTCCGTGCTGGTCGCGAAGCTGGCTATGTGCGTCGAAGCACAGTTGTTTGATGCTCATGACAGTTGCTCCTCAAGTGAACCGAGGCTGGTCGGACTATGCGCACACGTTTAATGCCGACGCACCCGGTGTCGAGGTGTCGCTGAACATGAGGATCGGTAAGGAAGGCCTTCTTTTGCTCGTGTGCAAGCAAGGCGGGCGCCGGTCCCCATTGTATCTATCAAGCATGGTGCGCGTAAACGCCTGCGATTCGCCTGCGATTCGGCGCGGGGTTGAAGCGAGAGAAAGTCGCGAGAGCATGAATCATCGGAATGTCCCGATATTCATGGAGGAGCCCAGTCATGGCCCATCCCAACGCACACCCCGTCATCGCCGTGCAGGGCGGCGGTGCTCCGGCTGCGCCGACCCTGCTGGGGCAAGGCCCCGCCCGCATCCCCACCGGCGGCAAGATTCGCGCCGGCATCAAGGTGCTCACGAAGAAGGCTGCCGGCGAGCCCAAGGCCCAGGCGATCTACGAGCAGGGCGTGGCCGCGGGCCACTCCTTCGAGCAGATCGAGCGCGCCATCACCGAGGCCCTACCCGATCTCAAGACGCCGCTGGTGCCGCGCAATGTGCCGTGGTTCACCGTGCGGGCGCAGGATTTCCCCAATCCCGAGATTGCCCGGGAGATTCTGGACGCCTATGGGGAGGATCGGGGCGATGGCCGGCGCCTGTACCGCTTCCCGGTGGTGTTCCCCTCCGACTACTGGCAGGCCGTGATGCCGCACGAACTGGCGGCCTGGGGGGCACACGAAAAGCACTACTGGTCGCAATACTCGGCCGATGGCCGAGTGCGCCATTGCATGTGCCATGCCCCGGTGCCGGTAGACGAGACGGGCCGGCGCACGATCCGCCTCTTCGGTGGGCGCAAGACCATGGTCCGAGAGGACAACGGCGGCGGCCTGTGCGAGCCCGAGAGCTGCCGCGAGTACCAGCAACGCCAGTGCAACCTGACGGGACGCTTCCTGTTCTTCATCCCCGGCATCCGTTCGATCAGCGCCTTCGAACTGCATACCAACAGTTTCTATGCAATGAACGCGGCGATCCAGAAATTCGAGACGGTGGGCTTCCTGCGCGGTGGGCGCATCTCGGGCTTCCTCGACCGGCAGCGCACGCCGTTCTACCTCACCAAGAAACTGATGGAGGTGGCCCACATCGACGAGCAGGGGAGGGCGTTGCGCGTGCCGCAGTGGATCATCGACCTGGAGGCGCCGGTGGATGTGACGGCCTTGCTGCGCGAGAACGAAGACACCGAGACGGCCCTGATCCAGGCCCAACTGGCGACGCAGGTGCTTCAGGGGAGCTCGGTGGCGGCGAGCGCCGAGCCGCTACAGCCGGAGGCGGCCGAGAGCCAGGCGGTGATGGCGACCGAGGTTGCATCCGTCGAGGCGCCACCGCTACGTGAGGGGCGTCCCAGCCTTGAGCAACTGATGGCGCGCGCGCAGGCCTACGGGATCGCGCCGGAACGCTACCAGGCGTATGCCGATCGGCGGTGGGGACGGGGCTGGAAGATCAACCCGCATGGCCGTGCCCGGGCCTGGGACGAACTGGAGCGCTACGGCAACGACCCACAGGGTTATCTCGACAAGATCGAGAGCGAACTGCACCTGGCCTCCCGCGGGAGGGCATCATGATCCGCATCGCCCATTTCTCCGATCTGCACTACGGTACCAAGAACCTGATCGAAGCCGATCGTTGCTTCGGCGCCGCCGTCGATCGAGCCATCACGCTGGGCGTGGAGGCCGTGGTGCTCTCGGGCGATGCCACCGACCATGGCCTCGACTTGCACGCGCCGGCCGCCGAACGGCTGTTTGCCCAGGTCCGGCGGCTCGCCGACCATTGCCCGGTGCTGATGCTGCAAGGGACTTTCTCGCACGAGCCGCCGGGCACCTTGGCGATCTTCCGGCTGCTGGGCGGGCGGCATCCGGTGCATGTGGCCGACCGGATCGAGCAGGTCGCCCTCACGGCCCAGGGCAAATGGCTCGCTTCAACGGACTGGTGCTTCGACCGGCTGCCGGCCGGTGCTCGCGCGCTGTTTTCCTGCGCACCCACGGTGAACAAGGCCGCGGTCGCGGCGGCGGTCGGTGCGGCGGACGCCGCCCAGGCCGTCGCTGAAAACCTCGCCGACTTGCTGCGTGGTTACGCGCCGACCCATCGCGCGGCCCGCCGGCAGGGGGTGCCCGCCATCGGTGTTTCCCACGGCACGGTGTTCGGCTGCGTGAGCGAGCACGGCGTGCCGATGGCCGGCTTCGATCACGAGTTCACCACCGGCGCGCTGTTCGCCGCCGAGGCACAGGCTTTCATGCTGGGGCACATCCACCGCCATCAGTCGTGGACTGCGGAAGGCGCGGCCGGCGGGCAGTGCATCGCCTATGCCGGCTCCATTGGCCGCTTCCACTACGGCGAGGCGGGCGAGAAGGGGTTCCTGCTGTGGGAGGTCGACGTCGACCAGGCGCGCTTCACCCTGGAGCCCACGCCCGCGCGCCGGACTATCGATATCGTGTTCGACGGCAAGCCCGACCTCGAGGCCCTGCGGGCCACCGTCGCGCAGCAGGACGTCGCCGGCGCGTTCGTGCGCGTCCGCTGGACCGTCGCCGACGAAGATCGCCACGAAGTCGACCGCGTGGCGATCGAGCGGCTGCTGGCCGGGGCGGCACAGACCAAGCTGGAAGGGCGGATCGTCCCCGTGGTGCGCACGCGGGCGGCCGGGATTTCGCAACTGGCGAATCTGGCGGACAAGGTTCGGGTCTGGGCGCAGGTGACCGAGGCGCGGGCCGAGCCGTTGCTCACGTGCCTTGAGGCGCTCGCAACGCAGACCCCAGAGCAGATTGCGGACGGCTTGCTTCGTAGGGCCGGAGATACGATGCCAAGGCTAGCATGCGATGGAGATGCAAATCTGCAGAGTCTTCGGCCTCTGGAACGGAATGGCCAAGGACGAGCGCGAGCCGGCACCCCTGGATTGTTCTGAACCAGCGGTAGAGTGCTGCGTGCGTCTAGGCTTATGTTGTCGACGTCGCGTAGCCCAGAAACTCCTCGACGGGCGATCGGGCTGCATCCCAGCGACGCACGGCCGCCCGTGGTCTTTCGCGGTATCCAGCAACGGTCAAATATAGCCGTCGCTTTGCGCGGGAGATTCCCACGAAGAACGCTGACCGCTCATCGGTGCGCTTGCCAAAGAACGCTTGTTCCTCAATACCCAGCAGGATGACGCTATCGAATTCTAGGCCTTTGCTCTTGTGGATTGTCATGATCCGCACGGCGCGGTCCTCGGAGAACCGTGACAAAGCACCCACCGCATCCGAATGGAGGGCAAGGAGTTCGGTGATACGGTCCAGAGTCTGCGCGATGATTTCGTTCAGCCGGCCGCCGCGTTCGTAGTCAGCTGAGAGCGCTGCGATAGCTTCCCGGCCCAGCAGGCCGAGGAACTCCTTTGCGAGCTTGCTCAGGGCGGCGGAGTCGTACATGGCGGAGCCCCCTCGGCGCACCTGAGCGCGGGTGCAATCGATATGGCGGTTCCACCTGGAGCGCTGCTCGTAGGCAGCATCGTCGTCCAGCCCCGTCGCCAAAAGCGCATCCATCAGCCGACCATAGGCATCCGGCTCCCGTTCGCTCACTACCACGGCAAGAAAATCGACGATGAGACGTGCCGCCGGTTCGACAGACAGATCCTGCAGGTTCTGCTCGTCGCGGAACGGGACATTGCGGCGGCTCAGCTCCGCCATCAAGCGATCAGCATAGAGGTTCGGTTGCTTGGATACCAACACGGCGATCTCCGAGGGCGGCAGGCCCTCGTCATCGATCCATCCCTGAATCATCTCGGCCAGAGCTTCCGCTTCTTCTTGACTGTCCTGGAATTCGAGGATGTCAACGAAACCGCCTGGCCCTGCCAGTTCTGCGTCGGCTACTGCGGCATTAAGGTCCATGACTTTGACCATGGCGTTCTGCATGCGGCGCAGGCGTGGCAGCGAACGAAAGTTCTGGTAAAGGTTGAGGGGAAGGGCATTGAAATCTTCGGCAAAGGTCTGGAATACCCCCTCCAGCGCGCCGGCCCAGCCCATGATTCGTTGCTTGGTGTCGCCGACTGCGGTCAGCGGAATGCCGGTGCCAAAGAATGCAGTCCGGATGAGCTGGTATTGCGTATCGGTACAGTCCTGGAATTCGTCGAGGAAAACGTGGCTGTAAGTCTGTCGTACAGCGTTGCGTGCCACGGCACTAGTCTGCAGGATCTGGACGGCTAGGGGCACCATGTCTTCGAACTCGATCTGGCGTCGCTGGACCCTCGGCGAGCCGACCGAGTAGTCGGCATCGAGTGCGTCCCTACCGGCCAGTACCGGACGAAAGCGGTCGATCAGACGCTTAGCGAAGGCGTGAAAAGTGTGGCTGTCCAGCCGTGCCGCGAGTGCCGAGCCACAACGCCGGCGCACTCGATCCTTGAGGTTGCGGGCAGCGTCGACTTTGAAGGAGATCGCGAGGATGCGCTGCGGGTAGCGGCAAGTTCCGGTGCGCAGCAGGAAATCAGCGCGCTGTGCGAGCATCTCGGTTTTGCCGGCACCGGGCCCGGCCGTCAACGCCAGACTGCGCTCGGTTTCACGGGCGGCGGCGAGCGCGTTGGGTTCCAACTTCAGGCCGTCGGACGGATGCCAGCGGTCGGGCTTGATCATTCCGGCAGTTCCGCCAGTTTGGCCGTGACCATATCCAACAGGCGATCGATCGATTCCGGCATGTCGACGTTCAATACTGCATCATCCAGTGCTGCCAGTGCTTCAAGATGAGCGGCCGGTTTGCTGCTCAGTTTGAAGCGGTGATGGTAGGCGTCGAAGTAACGCTGCTCTTCTTCGCTGTATTGGCCGGCGTCCCCGTGGCTCTTGCCGAGCACTGCAACAATGGTCTCGTCATCCGGATTGTCCAGGTCTTGCTCGTCAACTTCGTATGCGGTTGAGAATTGCCGCAGCATTGCGAAGTCGAGGTCGAGCGGCGAGGAGAAGAAGACACCGCGGCCTTCGAGCCACTCCAGCCATTCCTTTCCAAATTTCGATGTCATTACGTGATCCTCGCCATTCCATTTGGGCAAGGCCTTAATCGTTGTGTCCGTGAGTCCCTTTATGGGCTTACCGAGGGCCAGAATCTGCTTGGCGGCATACCGCACACGTCCCCATCCGCCCTGGGAACGTCCCAGGTCGAGATCCAGCAGAGTCACATAGGGAATGCCCAGGCCATCAAGGAGTCGCCAGAAATGGTTGACGTGGCGTCCCCCCAGCGGGGCCACGGAGATCGAAGCGTCGTCTTCGGCGAGCCCTTTGGCCTGCAGCAGACGCGGCAGGACGATCTCTTCGCTGTCCCCTTCCCCGAGGATGACCAACCGGGAAAAGTACAGCTCTGGGAAAGCCTGGACCGCTTCGCGCACGAACTTGTGAGCATCATCGGTGGCGTCCGGCAGGATGATCGACTTGACTACGGTCTGCCGGTCCCCATTGAGGCGCAGGTAGCGGATGTTCTCCGGCGGCACGCGTTTTAGCAGCGACGGCGCGTGGGTGGCGACGAGGGCCTGCGCGTCGTGGTGGCCCGCGAAGGCGGTCAATGCCTTGATCACGCGGCCGAGGTAATGGGGCGACAGACTGTTCTCGGGCTCTTCCATCGCCACCAGGGTGAAGACGGCGGGCCTGAGCTTATCGACGTCGAATGCATCGAGCTTGCCGTCCAGTACTTGGCGGCCGATTTCCTGGATGGACAGCACCAGCGAGACATAGAGCAAGGATTGCTGACCGTCGCTCAGGCGCGAAAAGTCGACCATCGGCTCGCCATGTCCCGGCGTGAATCCGACCGTCAGATGGCGCAGCAGGTTGTCGATCTCGTTGCGCTCGAACGAAACGCACGGGCTCGCGTAATAGCTTCCCTTGTGCAGGACTTGCCATTGGGCGGACAGCTGCTCTCCGAGGCCGCCGACCGCCGCATTTCCGGCCAATGCCTCGCTGATGTCCTGCGTGAGACCGGCGATTTCATCTCGTTCGGCCTGCCAGTTGGCAGCGCGCAAAGCACGGCCCAATAGCGAGTTGGCCGCGTAGGAGATATGGTCGGTTGGATCTCGTCGGGCGGGAAGGTAATGCACCTGGATTGCATTGCGGTCATGCTTCTGCACCGCTACCGTTTTGGTCGGAACGCCGTCGTCGTCGACCTGAAGCACATAGTGCATGGTCTCTTCGATATCTCCTTCCTCGTCCATCTCGGCGGCTAGGCGGAACCTTATCCGGGGAACCCCATCGGCGGACTCCAGTTGCATGTGCGCGAAATGGCCGGGTATGGTGGCATGTTTGCCCTTTGGCGCCATGAGTTCGGGAAACTCGAATTGCGCTTCGATCCACAGCGTCAGTAATCCGAGGTTGCCATCAGCAAGGTCGGCCGAGGTGACGTGAAAATCGCTTCGCCGTATCCGCCGCAACGCTGGATCTAAACCGAAGAGACGGGCGAGTGCCTGCAGTACAGCCGTCTTGCCGGCCCCATTGGGACCGAGCAGAAAGCTCATGGCTGCCAAGTCGATAACGGTTGGCGTCGGGCCGAAGGATTGGAAATTGCAGATCCGCAGTTGTGTGAGCTTCACGCTGTCCCCGAGCTGATCAAATATTTTGATTGCATTGTAATCAGCGATTTCACCAGGACCAAAGTAGTCCTTGCGGGGGCAGGGGCCGCCGGAGCCGGTTGAAGCGGGGCAGGGCGGGAGGAGACTAGGTTGTCGTCATCTCCCCGTGGAGTAACACCATGCAACCTCTTTCGCTCACCCTTAAAGGCTTTCGCGGCATCCGCGATGGCCTGGGACGCGATGTCCTGACCCTGGATTTCGAGCGACTGGCCGACGGCGCCGACCTGGTCGCCATCGTCGGCGCCAACGGGCGCGGCAAGACCACCGTGATGGACAACATGCACCCGTATCTCACGATGCCCTCACGGGCCGGCGCGGCGGGTCCGGGCGGGTTCTCCTATTACGACCACGTCTGTCTGCCCGAGAACGAGAAAGACCTGATCTGGGCGCACGACGGCCGTAGTTACCGCTCGCAGGTCGTGGTCCGCCTCAACGGCCGGCGCAAGACCGAAGCCTTCCTGTTCGTGCTCGCCTGCAATGGTGCGTGGAAACCCATGGCGCTCGACGACGGCACCGTGTCCGACGGCAAGGTGGAGACCTACACCCGCTGCGTCGAGAGCATTTGCGGCAGCGCCGACACCTTCTTCACCTCGGTGTTCTCGGCACAGGGCAAGCGGCAGTTGAGTACCTACCGCAATGCCGAGATCAAGACCCTGCTGGCCGATCTGCTCGGGCAGGAGGAGATCCGGGCCCTCGGCCAGAAAGCGGCCGAGACGGCGCGTCTGCTCAAAACGGGTCTCGCGGCGATCCGGCAGGAACAGGCCTCGCTGGACGAGGAAGCGCAGCGGATCGAGGGCGAACGGCGCCGCCTCGACGGCGCCCAGGCTTGCGTCGCGCAAAGCCTGTCGACCCGACAGGCGGCCCACGCCGAGCAGGAGTCGGCGCGAACCCAGCATGCCCAGTTGATCGCCGAGCGAGAGCAGGCGCAAGGCGTGGAAGCGCGCCGGCGACAACTTCAGGGCGAATGCCAGGCGGTGATCCAGGCCGGCAAAGAAGCCATCGAAGCCCTGCTGGCACAGGATCGGGGCGAGCAACAGCGACTGGAACGGCTGGAGCAGCGTATCGCCCAGCGTGTCGGTCAGGAGCGCAACCGCCGGCATGTCTTGCAGAACCAGCGCCGGCAGTGCCTCACCTTGCTGGCAGGTGCGCAAGCCGTGCGGCGTGGGGAGCGCCGTCTGCCTCTGGCAGAGCGAGTCTTGTCGCTACGATCGGCACAGGTCGGAACGTGGCGGGAGCACGTTCAACGCCTGACCCAGTGCCAGGCTGCGGAGCGGATGGCCCAGCAGAAATTGTCCGGGATCGAGCGCGAGGCCGGGCAGGTGGCGCTCAAGGCCGAGGAGTTGGGGCGGCGCTTCGGGCTGACCGGCGAGGTGCCGTGCGCGGGTACCGATCTGCAGGGGCAATGCAAGCTCCTGAACGATGCGCGGGAAGCGCAGGCCCTGATTCCCAGTGCTGAGGGGACGATTCAGCGCCTGGGGCGCCAGAAGTCGACGGTACAGAAGGAACTGGACGCCTTGCGCGAACAGCATGAAGCTCTCTCTGCCGCGCCGCAGGCATTGGCTCGGGCCGAGCACCGGGCCGAGTGTGCCCGGGCGCGTGCCTCGCAGTTTGCGCTGCTGGCCGCCCAGGCCGGGGAAATGGCGCGGGCCGGGACTACGCTGGCCGAGATCGACCAGGAGTTGACGGAACTGGGGACGGGGCTCGGCGCCGATGTCGCGGCTGATCAGCCGGTGGAGATGCCGGAGGAGGCGGCCGAGCGGCAGCAGATCGGCGCGACACGGCAGGCGATCGCCTACCAGCACGAACAGCAGGCCAAACACTATCGCGCTACGCTGGACCGGCTCAAGCAGGCACTGGTGGCCTTGCCTGCACCTTATGACGAGCAGCGCCTGATCGATGCACAGACGAGGATGGAACAGGCGGCACAGTCCGTCACCGCCGCCGAGCAGGCGCACCTGAACGCGGTGCGGGATGCCGAAACCCTGGGTGTCCTGATGCAGCAGGCAACGGCCCTGGTCGGCCGCCAGGCACGGGTGGCCAGTCGCATTGCTCATGTCGAAACCGAGTTGGGCAACTGGAACCTGTTCGCCAAGTGCATGAGCAACGATGGGCTGATCGCGCTCGCCATCGATGATGCCGGTCCGGCCTTGTCGGCGCTCGCGAATGACCTCCTGCTCGCCTGCTACGGTCCCCGCTTCACGGTGTCGATCGAGACGCTGGTGGAGACGGGAAAGGGCGAGCAGAAGGAGGGCTTCGACATCCTGGTGCATGACGGCGAGTCGGGCGAGAGCAAGAGCGTCGGCCTCATGAGCGGCGGCGAACGGGTCTGGATCAACGAGTGCCTGATCCGGGCGGTGGCGCTATACCTCGCCCAGCATACCGGGCGACGCTATGGTGCGCTGTTCTCGGACGAGGCCGATGGGCCGCTGGACCCCGAGCGCAAGCGTATGTTCATGGCAATGAAGCGGGAGGTGCTGCGGCTGGGCGGTTATCAGCGGGAATTCTTCGTGTCCCAGACGCCGGAACTGACCGCCATGGCGGATGCGGTGATCGATATGGATCTACACAGGGAGCCGCACGAAGTCTCGACCGGAGCGTAGTTGGATACTGAATGCCGGCGGTCGCTGGTGCTGCCGCTTGCCACATGCGAGCGGCCCCGAAGGCGGCCGAGCAGCTATGGTGGCGGGCTTCGCTTGAGCGACCTTCGACATGAGGGAGCTATCCGCCGTTTGGCCGCCGTCGATTGCCGTGGCTTGTCGGGCACACCGCCGCTAAAATCCCTGCATGTCGAAAATTCCCGAATCCACGCCTGCATTGAACAGGCTGCGCGCGGCAGCCGGCTTGATCCCCCTTATTGAGGATGGCCTTCGCCAGTCGAAAATCACCGGCGAAAAGGCTTCTTTGATGGCGGAGTTTTGCAGCTGGGCGGCCCAGCAAGCAACGGAAGGCGGCCCCCCGGAGGCCTTACGCCTTGCCGATGACATCAAGTCGGGCTTGGAACGGCTTAAAGCGCTGCTGGCATAGCGGTGGCCGGACTTGTCCGGCCACCGCCACTATCGTGTGGCCCGATTGTGAGCGCTGGATTGCCGACTCATGCCTCGGGCTCCTGCAAGTCAAAGACCGGCAGACCGTCGATCACGGCCGCTTCGCTGTCGAACTTCAGCCAGGCAATGCCGGCTTGCTCGGCGACCGTGAAGATCGCGGCCAAATCGGCTTCCGCCGGGATCCGGTAACAGGGGGCACCGACGTAAATGACGCCACCGCAGTCGGTCGGGTAAGCGTTGACCGACAGCTCGTCATCGGCCAGTTTCAGGCGGGTGCTTGGACTCAGGTGCGAGATCGATAACGAGGCCAGCGATTCAGCCTGCGCTCGCAAGCTTGCCACGGCGGGCGTTTCCATGCGGTTCTCCTTCCTCTTGATGAGACGTCGACTTGGTCTTGGGACGCGTGCCAGTCTGACGACTGAAGTTCATGCCGCAGTCGCGACAACGGAACCAGCGCAGGCGCCCCAGCGTACCCAACAGCACGCCGTCGCCTGCGCAGAGGGGGCAATGTGAAAGGGTTTTCACGGGCATGATGGCCCCTTCACGTGGCAGAGGAAGCAGCCCGCCACTGTGGAGGCGAGCGTGCTGCTCAGGGTCGGACACGGAGCGGTATGCGGGCGGCGCATGGCGCTATATCAACCCACGTTCCGCGAACGAGATCACGCGGTCCCCGGCCACGACAAAATGGTCGATGACCCGCACATCCACCAGGTTCAGTGCCGACTTCAACGTCTGGGTCAGCATTTCATCGGCCCGTGACGGCTCAGCTTCCCCCGAGGGGTGATTGTGGGCGACGGCGAGTGCCGCGGCGTTACGGGCGAGCGCTCCCTTGACCACTTCCCTGGGATAAACGGTGGTCTGGGTCAGGGTACCGCGGAACAGCTCCTCGGCCTCGATCAGGCGATGTTGGGCGTCCAGGTAGAGGACCAGGAACACTTCGTTTTCCAGCTTCGCGCAGTACAGGCGCAGCCAGTCGCGCAGGATTTGCGGCGAGGTCATCAGCGGGCCGCTGCGCATCTGCTCACGCAACTCGCGCAGCAGCAGTTCTCGGGCGACGTTCAGGCGATGGGCCAAGACGGTGTCGGCAGTGCCGAGCATGCCCATTGGGGCCACGGCATCGCTGACATGCAAGGGGGGGGCGCCCGATGCGCATACCAGGGGCGAGAGCAATTCGCTGACCAGATCGGCGCGGGACAAAGCAGAGAGTTTCATGGCGTTCTCCACGAAAGAAAAGCGGAAACGCCGATCCCGAGGGGGACGAGGTCCCCGCTTGGGATGAATGTGCGGACGAATGGATGACATTGGCCGGCACGATGAATGAGGCAGGTATCGACTGCGACGCCGGCCAGGGGCCGGATTCCATCCGACGATGGAATGCATGATTGCCCGATCAGTTTCCGGCATCGGGCGGATGGGCTCAAGGGAGAGGCGGGGATGCCATGTTCAACCGGCTGGAATCCGGTGGGCTTGCGCATGGCGCTTGGGTGGTGGACTGCGACCGCTCACCGAGAGCGTGCGGCGAGACGGGACGCGAAAAAGCGCCGGATCGCACTCCAGTGCGACTGGAATGTCAGCCCACTGGCGCCAGACAAATTTCTTGCGTCCCTGGCGCAAAACCCGCGACAAGCATGGACGATTTGGTCAAGATGAGGACTCAAGCCTTCTTGCAGAACGACCATGATCCGCCTCGGCTCGCAGATTCGACTGACTCGCCGGGAGATCGAGCGCTTCCGGAAGATCACCGACATCGAGCCGGTGGACATCCGCACGCTCGACGACCTGGATGCCTACATTGCCCGGTGCAAGGCGCACTACTGGGGCGTCTCCCAGGAAACCCGGTTCCTGCACTGGCTCATCGACCGCGAATACGCGCAGTGCCGCCAGGCGGCGTAGGGTGCTTTCGGCGGGCCATCGTCTCCCCGATTGTGCAGCAGGGGAGACGGTGCCCAGTCGACAAGCGTCGTCGACATCACTGGAAGAGACGCGGCTCGATCGTGCCACCGCGCATAAAAGCGAGGTAGGCGCCGGCCTTGCCGATGTCGCCGAAACTCGCGACGACCTCATCGCGCCGCAGCACATCCCAGGGCCGTTCAGCATCGTCCGAAGGCCGGATGCTCAAATCGGCTTCCCGGTACGCGGCGTGACGGTAGAGGAAATCGCCCGATCCCCAGTCGATGATGGCGAGGAGGCAGGCGCACAGGATGGCGGTGCCGCCGCATTCGCCGGCCTCAATCAGCAAGGGGACCTTCAGGCTCCCGGTTGAGCGGCCGATCTGGCCGACGACATCATGCTCTTCGAGCCAGGGTTCGCCGGTGCGGGTGTCGCCGAGGATCAGGCGCACCTTGCGCTCACGGGTGCGGCAGGACTCCAGGACCCGGGCGGCCATCGCATCGGTGCCGGGATCGAAGTAGGTCGTGCGCGTCAGTGGAGATTGGCTCCAGGCCTGGACGGCATTGCAGTACTTTTCGTAGCCGGCGAGGGTGGCATAGTCGCCCTCTGCGAACGCCAGGTCGGACCGGCCCAGCTTGTGGGCGATCTGGTTGGCGTGATCGCGGGCATTGGCGAAGCCGAAGCAGCTGTAGCCGTCGCCGCATTCGATCACGTAGCGCTGCTGCTCGGCATCGATGCGCGCCTTGTTCATGTCGGGTTCCTTTCGATATGGCGTGGAACCCGGCACCCGCGGGGTGTGGGCCCCACGGGATTGGGTGGTTCGCCGCGGTGAAGGGCGGCTGGAGTAACGCGGCGCGGTGATTCAGGCCGCCTGCATTGCCGGCTGGAAGCCTGGCTCAACGACTACGTCATCTGGGACGACGATCTGGTCGGAGATCAGGCGGTCCAATTTCAGCTGCAAGGCGTCCGCGTGCTCTTGGTCATCCGGGCACAGGGACGGGCGCAGTTGCATGACCTCCTTCTTGATGCAGCGCAGCTCTGGGACGATGGCGCACTCGGCGTGCGCTTCGATGGCGTTCAGGATGGCGGTGACGGTAATCATCAATGGCTTCCTTTCATTGCGGAGAATGAGTTGGCATGCCGGTGCCGATCGGCGGGTGCCGATCGACCGGGCGGATGTCTGGGTCGCGCGACGTCGCCTTGCGAAGGCTCGTCGGCATGGACGGGTGGGGGGGGCGGGGGCGAACACCGCACGCACCGCTGGGTGAACAGCGGGCGTGGTCGTTCGTCGATCTGGATGCGGCGAAGGGGCCGCATCACCGGTCAGGCCGGCGACGGCCCAGCGCTTCTCAAGTCAGGCGGCGCGTGCGGCCTTGGTTTCGGCAAGCGCCGTTGCCTGGTCGGGCGCCGGCCCGGTGGCCTGATGCTCGAATGTCGCGTGTGCCGTCGCGAACTCGCCGTCTTCGGCCAGGCGGTGCACCTGGGCCACGGCCGGCTCCTTGGTCACTTCGGGCAAGCATTCGACAGCGACGTCACGACCGTGCCGCAGACCCGTCTGCAGACTGCGCCAGGGCTGCACGAATAAGCCGCGGCACAGTCGACGGACGAACTGACCGATCCGCTGGTGGCGTCCCTGGCGGGCCTTGTGCCGGCGCAGGGATTCCTTGCAGCACAGGTACAACGCCAGGTGGGTGCGCTTCATTTCGGGATCGGACTCGAGCTGGGCCATGACTTCGGTCGCGATGGCCGGATCACGGCCGACGCGCCGGTAGAAGCCGACCCAGGCACGTTCTTCCTCGGTTTCGATGCTGGAGCGCCGGGAGCGAGGACGGGGCTTCTCAAGGGACATGGTGTTTTCTCCAACGACGAGTAGAGGGAACACCTGTCCCCGTTCGGGGAGGCGGTGGACTCCCCGATGGTTGCAAGGACATGCGGCGCTGCTAAGCTGAACGCTCACATCCCATGAGGGCCCACACAGATGCTTCGTGCAGGCGACGCGCTACGGTTCACGCCCGACGAAATCGATGCCTACCGGAAACTCGGTCTCGACTTCGACGGGGCGCGAACACGGGATGACATCGAACAGGCATTGACCCGGTGGACCGATACGCTGAACGATGAACGTCCCGATCTATTGGAGAAGATCGCCGTGGCTATGGCGAAAGCCAGGGGCATCAAGCTACCCGCGCGCTTGACGCGGATGCGCTGACGCGGCCTTGCAGCCATTTACCTCGGCAATTCTCATCCAACGGTCGGCGATCCGATCCAGGTAGACCAGATCATCGGCTTCGATCTCACCCGACTCTCGCAAGCGGGCGATCACCTCCTTGACCAGGGACGGATCGTCCTTGGCCAGTTGGATCACGGTGGCGGCAATGCGCCGACGGTAGAGGCTGATCGACATGATCAGCCGCCTGCCGCGCGCGATTCGGAAGCCCGGCCGGACCGCCCGGGGGCGGCGGGCCGCGGCCTCAGCAACGCCGGCAGGACCGATGGGCGCGGGGCAGGGCGGGCATGGCCCGAACCGCCCAGCAACGCGGCGACCGGGCGCGACTCTCTGGTGATGGGGATTGCGAACATGGTGTTCTCCTTCGGAAATGAAAGGGAACACCCTTCCCTGGCGGGGAACTCGGAGTTCCCCGTTCGGGATGCTCGGCCGTGGACGGCAGAGCGGCTCGGCGACGTGCCAGGCGGCACGCACAGGATGAAGGCCCACGGTTCTTGCGAACGGGGCCTTCGCTCGATGCCGGGCGGCCCGAAGGTCGCGCGGCGGGACACAGCGTTCAGCCAGACGGCTGAACCGGACACTCGGCCAAAGACATGGCCGGACCCGACCGAAGCCGGGGATCCACTAGGCAGGTAACGACTGCGACGCCAGCAAAGCTGGACTTCAGGGTGGCCGAAGCCACCGATGAAGGCTGTGCAGACGCGATGTCCACAGAAAGCTCCTGCAGTATCGCGGCAGGATCAATGAGACTCAAGTCCGCGACACGGGTTGCCACCCGCAAGCGCCGGGACTTCAGAGACGTTGCGTTGCCGAGGTGGCGTGCCTTCTATGTCTGCTCGGTCAGGCGGCCGTAACCCCGGCCAATACCCTCGGCCATCTTGGGGAAGAGGGCGCTGAGCAGTGCGTCGAAAGTGGCTGGGCGCAGGTAGGCCTCGTCGCCAGCGTCGATGCGGTCGATGAGCGTCTGACGCCACGCCTTGTATTTGCTGGCTTGCTCTCCGGTGAAGTGTGTTTCGAGTTCATAGGCCTTCACGGCGATGGCGTATAGCGAGTCCCAGCGCTTGTTGTGTTTCCCGCTTTGCATGATGGCATTGAGCACCTGGTAGCCGGTGCGTACGTCGTACCCGACGCCTTTATTGTGCTGAATCGACAGAAGGCGAGCGATCAGGCCGGACTCGTCCAGCAGGACGGGATCGTCGGCTCCCGGCAGGCCATGAGCCGACAACGCCGATGCGGCTTCCATGATCTGCGCCCATTCATCGCTGTGCACGCCAAGGAGCGTCGGTTGCGGACCGTCGCCATGGTGTCGCCGTCGGGCATTCCTGATCCGCACGTTGGCATCGTGGAATGTGGTCACGGCCTCCAGGTAGCTGACCGTCCAGTCGGACACGGGCAGGGCGAGCCAACGGGGACACATCAATTCAAACAGGCGTTCCCTATAGCGGAGCGTCACGGGATGCGCATCGAGCGCTGCGTCGAGTCGCTGTCGCTTGATCGAAAAGATCGGGTGATGCACCCAACGTTTGCCGAGCGTCTGATTGACTACGAGATCGCTCAATGCTTCCCGGTTCAGCCGCCCGCCGAGTTTGCCCAAGTCGATTTCCAGCGTGGCGATGTTGAGTTGGCGAATGCGCTGCAACTTCTCGTCGTCGATGCCATGGGTGACCGTGACCTCCACAAGCACGGTGGATGGCCAGGGCGAGCTGAACGTGTCCTCGATCTCTTCCTCGAAATCATCGTTCACCCAAGTGTCGGTGATGCCTACCGTGGAGATCTTGCTTCCGTCCAACGTGGCGATGACATCCGGAACGATTCGGCCCCGACGTTGCTCGAGTTGCACATCGGTGAGTTCCAGCTTTTTCGGCGGGGAAAACCAGGTCATGCGAAGCGTGTCGGTCTCCCATTCGCCGAGGAACTCGTCGGGAGGTTCGCGCCGGGCGGAAACCTCGAGTCCGGGTGTCGCGATCCGGCGCGCGCGCTCCAGGATGGCCTTGACCTCCCGATGCAGCAGCGTTTCGCGTCGCCAGCGCTGTGCCGTCGCGTCGTCGATGTCGGATGTCAGGCGGAACCGGAAATCGGCCTCGTCGGTCGCATCCCAGTCATCCAGGGCGTCGTGCGCTGCCCGGGCCGCTTCTTCATCGCCCCGGGCGGCCAGTGTTCGATCCTGCCAATGGGAGCACCAACGGATGTCGGGCAGGATTCGCAAGCGGGCACGGATGTCCTCGGGACTGAGCATGGCAAGATCCGGGTCCGAAAGCGAAATCGTGACCATGGCCCGCCCGTCGGGTCCGTCGGCGGCATCCCGTCTGCCGGTGAGGTCGATGAGCAGGGTACGGCCGTCGTCCAATGTGAGTTCCGCCGTTGCGTGGTCTAGCAGCCGCGCACTCCCGATCATTCCACGTTCGGCCGGCGCTTCGACCCAAACTTCGTAACCCCGGCCGCTGAATCCCGTCGCGGTCCGCGACATGGTTCGCCGTGGGAGATCGATGAATCCCTGTTCGTGGAGAAGATGGGTCGCGGCCAAGCGCGCAGCGACGATGGTGCAGGCATCCTTCTGGGCTCCTGGCGGGTGTCGGAAATGCGCCGTGGGGCGGACGCGCATTGGTTGCCCGGGCATGACCGGCGTCAAGTTCAACTGGCAGGCAGGACAGACGCAGGTGCATCTGTGCTCGACGACCTCGTCGTCGTGGATATAGCGCGGCTCGCCGGTCCGGGCATCGTGCGCCCACTTCAGCGGTACCTCGGAAGCGTCGGGCCCCGCCTGTTCAGGCGAGGCACCGAGCCTGTCGATCTGCCAAGCAGTCACCTGATTCTCCTGCATCACCTGAAGCAATGGCCAATCTCGCATATTCCCACACAGGTAAGCGTCATAGGTACATCGCCGCCTGCACCAAACAAAAAACCCCACAGCCGTTCGGCCATGGGGGTGAGTTCGACTTACGCCGCTTGCCGCACCTCTTCGGCATCGACGCTGGCGCTGCCCGCTTCGTCCTTGTCCAGGTCGAGTTGCCTGAGCAACTCGCGCTGCCGGACCAGCAGGTCGGTCAGGCGGCCTTCGTGCTCGAAGGGCCGGGCCAGTTCCAGCCGCAGGTCCTCCAGCCGTTTGCGGCGGGTCGCCAGCTGCGCTATGGCATCGGTGTGATGCTTGCCCACCGATTCCAGCCCGGCCAACAGGGCGGCCACCAGCGCCGGACCCGTTTGATAGGGCTCGGCGTTGTACAGGCAGTGCCCTGCCAGATAGAGGTTGGGCGTCTCCTCGCCGCGGGCCGCGAGGATGCCGAGGTCGAAGCCGCCAAACCGGCCGACGATCCGTTCGATCATCCGGCTGGCCGTGCGCACTTCCTCCTTGGCGGCCTTCACCAACCCGCGTAGCGCTTCGCCCACCGCATCGGGGCCCACGATCCTGCGTCCCGCCAGCTCCATGGCGATGCCTTGCATGGTCTGCGGCTCGATCCGGGCCGCATCCTGCGCGTACAGCGCGATCTTCTTCTCCAGCGCTTCGATCGTCATCGGCAGCCGGCCCACTTCGCTTTCGTTGGCGTAGCGCTGGTTGCGCCACACCGAGAACAGCGTCGAGAGCTTGGCCACCTCCGCGTCCACGCCGGCCTTCTCGATCACCAGCGGATTGCCCGACGCCAACGCCTTCACCTCGGCATAGGACAGCGCCGCCAGTTCCACATCCTCCAGCGACCGGATGCCTTGGTCGCCCTTCATCACCTGGGCGATGAAGCGCGCCTTGGTCTCCAGCGTTTGCCACATGTAGCTGTCGAAACTGCCTTCCGTCACATACCGGAAAATCTCCACCTCCTCGCACTCGTTGCCCTGGCGCAGGATGCGCCCCTCGCGCTGTTCGACGTCGCACGGACGCCACGGCGCATCGAGGTGATGCAGGGCCACCAGGCGCGTCTGCACGTTGGTGCCGACGCCCATCTTGGCGGTGGAGCCCAGCAGGATCCGCACCCGGCCCTCGCGCACTGCCTTGAACAGCGCCGCCTTCTGGGCATCCGTCTCGGCGTCATGGACGAAGGCGATCTCCTTGTCGGGGATTCCGGCCGCGATGAGCCGCGCCCGCAGGTCGTCATAGACGCTGAACCCCTTGACGCCCTTGGGGGACGACAGGTCGCAGAACACCAGCTGGCTGCCGCGGAAGTCCGCCGTGCGTTGCCAGATGGCGTAAACCTCCCGCACGCAGGCGGCCACCTTGCCGTTTTCGTCGAAGCGCGCCAGCGGCGCCACCAACCGGAAATCCAGCGCGGCCTTGCGGCCGTCCGTGGTGATCGCCAGCATGTTGTCGTCCTTCGGGTCGACCTCGCCGTTGCGGATGGCTTCCGCCCGCAACACCAGAGTCTGCACGAAGGCCTTCAGCGCGGGGCTCGCGGGACAGGCGACGGTGCGCGGCTTGCCGCCACGCAGCTTTGGCACCGGCAGGCCCAACATCTCTGCTGTGCGGATGTCGGCCACTTCGCCGAACACCGCCATCAGCTCGGGCACGTTGATGAAGCGCGCGAAGCGGGTGTGCATGCGGTAGCCACTGCCGTCCGGCGCGATCTCCAGCGCCGTGACGCTCTCGCCGAAGGTGGCGGCCCAGGCGTCGAACTGCTGCAGCCCGAGCGCCTCCAGCCGATTGGGCTGCAGGTACCGCATCATGGTGTGGATCTCGGCCATCGTATTGGCCACCGGCGTCGCCGTCGCGAACACCACCCCGCGCTGCGCGTGCCCATGGAGCTGCATCGTGTAGCGCGTCTTCAGGAACAAATCGAAGGCGCGCTCCGAACTCGTCAGCGGCAGACCCGCCACCCGCGTCATCTTGGTGAACCGGTAGAGGTTCTTGTGCAGGTGGGCTTCGTCCACGAACAGGGCGTCGATGCCCAGCTGTTCCCAACTGAGCAGCTCGTCCTTCTTCTGGTCGGCCAGCAGCTTCTCCAGCCGCGCCGCCCAGCTCTTCTTCATCGCCTCGAGTTGCTTGACGATCCGGTTGGACCGGTCGTTGCTCTTCTCGGCGCGTACCGCCATCTCTATTTCATGGATGATCTCCTTGATGAATCGCTCGCTGAATTGCGGTGACATCCGGATGCGCTCGAAGCTCGAGTGCGTGATGACTACCGCGTCCCAACCGCCCGTGGCGATGCGCGACACCAGCTCGCGCCGGCGGTCGCCTTCCAGGTCTTCCTTGCTCGCCATCAGCACCGACGCGTTCGGATAGAGCCGGACGAACTCCGCCGTGTACTGGGCCAGCATGTGGTTGGGGACCACATGGCAGGGCTTGTTGACGAAACCCAGCCGGCGCAGCTCCATGCCGGCGATGACGCACACCGCCGTCTTGCCGGCGCCGACCACGTGGAAAAGCCCGGTGTTGCCGGACTGCACGATGCGCCACACGGAATCCAACTGGTGCGGATGCAGCTCGAAGCAGCGGGAGAATCCTGGCAGCTTCAGGTGCGAGCCGTCGAAGCGGCGCGGCCGCGTGGCATTGAACAGGTCGTTGTAGATGCGGCACAGCTTCTCGCGGCGCCCGGTGTCCTCGAAGGCCCAGACGGCGAACCGCTCCTTGATCAGGCCCAGCTTCTCCCTGGCCGCCAGCGTCTCGTCGGGATTGACGAAGTACTTGTCGGTCAGGGGATCGCGGTCCCGGACGGTGGGCACCTGGACGTTGAGCGCGCACTGAACCAGTTCGATCGCGTTCATGCGTGAGGTGCCGAATTCCTGCGTTACCTTCACGTTCTGCCGCGCTTCCCACTCGCCGTACTTCACCGACCAGGCGCCGGCCTCGGCCGAATACGCCACATGGCAGTCCTTGAGTTCCAGGACCTGCTGGATGAATGCCTCGACATCGAGGGCCGGAATCCACACCGCGCCCAGACGCGGCTCGATGGCTGCCGGTTCCAGGTCCGCGGGCTGCACCTGTTCCAGCGCGGCGCTGTTGCGCCGGTAGGCTTCTCCTGAGAGTACCGCCTGCTTGAGCTTCGCTTTCACGTTGCCTGACAGGTAGTCGTCGGCGGTCTTCCAGTGCCCGTCGGCGGGGTCGAGGAAAATGTGGCCGGCCTCGGCCAAGGCCGCCAGCACCGCCGCTTCGGGGGCGGCCAGCAGCCCGGCCATATAGGCCGGATCGACCCGGCCGCGCCACTGGACGGACGCGGCCAGCGCTTCGGCCGGTTCGCCCGCCGTACTGGGCTCCACCACCCGGGTGAGCGTGCGCCGCGAAAACAGCGCCGCCTTGCGGGCCGTCTCGGACTCCTCGTCGTAATGCTCCAGCGACAGGAGCAGCGGATAGTCGGGGTCGCGCCGGAATGCCAGCGCGTTGGCGCGGGTGGACAGGCAACCGTATTTCGCGACGTAGCGGTCGTAGGACCCGTTGAGCATAGCCCGCAGGTGGCCCAGCCGGCCGTCGCTCTCGTCCGCCAGTTGCGCGTCGAGCAGCGCCCGGGCGTGGTCGCGAATGGCGCACATCCCGGTGATGCGGGCGCGCTGCGTGGCGTTGAGCCGGTCATGGATATCGACCATCTCGCCGGCTTCGACCTGATGCACCCGCCCCTGGTGGAGACGGTAGCTGCCGGGCCGGGCGCCGGCTTCGGCCGAGACCACCACCCGCAAGGGCGCAGCCTGATGGACGATCGGGTGGTAGACGCCGGCCGGCAGCAAGGCGATGCGCTCTTGCAGAGCCGCTTCCAGGTTCCCCTCGAACACGGCGACCGGCACTTCCTCATAGCCGTTGCTCTCGCGACGGATACGGCCGATGCAAAACTGCGGACGCTCGGCGTACCAGGCGTTGATCGGCAGGTAGCGCTCGTAGCACTGAGGATGCCGGAGACTATCGGGCACCGCCCCCAGCTTCAGCCAGTCCGCATCGACAGCCTCGGCCCGCTGCCGCTTGCGCAGGAACAGGATGTCGGTCTGCACATCGGTGGCGGCGATCCCGGCGAAGGTGCCCTTGGGGAGCCGGATGGCGCCCAGCAGGTGAGCCTGGGCAGCAATGTACTCGCGCACCGCGTCGTACTGGGCATCCAGCGTGTGGCTGCTGGTGATGAAGCACACCAGCCCGCCGGGGCGCACCAGGTCGAGGGCGCGGCCGAAGAAATAGTTGTGGATGCTGAAACGGGCATAGGCCCGGTTGCTCACGTCGGCGACTTTGTACTTGCCGAAGGGGACGTTGCCGATCACCAGGTCGAACCAGTGGTCGGGGAGGGCGGTTTTCTCGAAAGGGGCAATCCGCACGTCCACGCCGCCGGGCGCGTAGAGCGCCTGGAGGATGCGGCCGGAAACCCGGTCGATCTCAACGGCCGTGACGCTGCTGCGCGCGGCCATATCCCGCGGCATGGCGCCGATGAAATGGCCGATGCCGGCGGCGGGCTCCAGAATGCGTCCGCCGGTGAAGCCGAAGCGTGCCACCGCCTGCCAGATGGCCTCGATCACGTGGATCTCGGTGTAGTGGCTGTTGTTGACGGAGGCGCGCGCCGATTCGTAGTCCTCGGCACCGACCATCGCCTGCAGGCGACGGGCGCGTCCGGCCCAGGCGAGATCCTCGGTTTCGAGGTTGAAGCTGGCAGGCAGGCCGCCCCAGCCGGTGTAGCGCAGCAGGACTTGGCGCTCCTCTGCGCTGGCTGGGCGGTTCTCGGCTTCGATCTGCCGCAACTGGTCGATTGCCGCCAGATTGGCTTCGAATTTCGCTACGGCGCCGCCCAGATCATCGAGGTCGGCACGACCCAGGGTGGGCCAGACCACACGCGATGCCGTCGCTACGCTGCCGACGACGCGCCAGCTTGCCCTGGGGGCGATGGGCGCCGGCGACGTTTCGCTCGTCCCTGGATCGGACGGAGCAACGTCCTCATCGGCGGAGCAAGAGAGCCGGCCTATGGGAAAGGAAAAGGTCGGCCTTGCCACGGGAGGCAGGCCGGGAAGCACAGGACCGTCCGGGTCGAAGCCGGGCAGCCACAGGGAAGGCGCGGTAGGACGTGCCATCGGTGTGTTCTCCATGGAATGCGGGAACACACCCCCCACCCGGGGAGACATGCTCCCCAGGTGGGAATGACAAGCGGATCGCGATGGATCCGCTACGGCGACGCGAGGCGGTTCAGCCTGATGCTGGACTCGCGGCGGCAAGTCGTTGCTGCCGGTACTCTGAAGGCGGGTGACGACCGCAACGCCGAATGGATCGGAGCGCTCGAAGGCGCGCGTTGGCCGAAGCCAGATGCACGGTCAGTGTGCCGCGCGGCGCGCCGTTTTGCGCACGGGACCGCCATTTGCCTGCGAAAAGCCGAGCGGAGCGGGGAGCTTGTGGATGGCGATGGATGGGCCAGCGCTGCGCGAACGCCGAGGGCGAGCCCTGATGCACCTCCAACTATCAGGCTGGCCCCGACCATGGCTACGAGGGGGCGCCGACTACATCAGCATCTGGTGGGTCGCGCGGCCGAAGACCCCAATCTCAATCGCCTTCCCGGGTATCGGCGTTGGTTGGAGTGCATGCTGAAGTGATTTGTTGACCGCACGCATTCGCAGTTGCCCTGTCCACCGACCGAGCGGGCCGAACGCCCAGAATGACCGTCGCCTTGCCCTGCCGCTTCGCATCGAGCAAGGCGGCGTCGGCGCGCTCCAAGGCCTGCGCCAGCGATTCGTCGGCATGGCGCTCGGCAATGCCCGCGGAGAACCGCAGGAAGACGGTGCTGCCAGAGGCCGGGAGCGGCGTAACGGCGAGCGCATCCCGCAGACGTTCCAGCATCTTTCGTGCGTCGCTCCCACTGCAGTTCGAGAGGATCAAGGCGAACTCGTCGCCGCCCAACCGGGCGATGGTGTCGGTCGGGCGCATATGGCGGCGCAGCGTGGCGGCGAAATGAATCAGCGCGGCATCGCCCACCGGATGGCCATGCCGGTCGTTGATTGCCTTGAAGCCGTCCAAATCGACCATCACGCAGCAGGCCGACGCGTCCTTCACACCGCCGCCGGCCCATTGGTCGCAGGCGCGCCGGAATCCGCGACGGTTCAAAAGTGGGGTGAGGTCGTCCTGGTGGAGCAGGTGCTGTGCTTGTTGCAGCGCCTGTTCCAGGGCAACGATCTGTTGCCTAGCGGCCAACCGGCGATGTCGTCGCTGGGAACTGGAGCGCATGAAGGACCTGTGCCGCGTTAAAGGGAGGACCACAGCATAGGGAGCGGCGTCGGAGATACCCAGCGGGAACGGGCGGATTGTCGGCGCCATTTCGAGATCACGCGCGACGGGCCCTTCGATTCAAGACGCGAGGACGGAAGGCTTGAAGGGCAGGGGGCGGGTGAGATTCTGAACCTATGGACATGCCCATCGGCGTGCCCCTTTCAACCGTTCAGGAGCCCTCGTGAAACTCTCCAAAGCCGAAGTCGACGCGATCATCGCGGCGTCGCCCCGTACCTTCGTTCCCTTCAACAAGCTGGTCCTCTCGGAGGACTATCAGGCGCGCACCGGCGGCAGCACGCCGAAGCTGAGCATCGCCGAACTCGCGTCCTCGATCAAGGAAAGCGGAGTACTGCAAAACCTCGTGGTCGTGGAAGGCGCACGCGGCCGCTACGAAGTCTGCGCCGGTGGCCGTCGCCTCGAAGCGCTGGCCCTACTCGTGAGCAGGAACGACATCGCGGACAACTACCCCGTCCCGGTGCTGATCGTCCCCGCCGACAAGGCGCTGATCGCCAGTCTCGCCGAGAACTGGACATGACGAAGTGGTGGAGAGCCACTGGGCCGACCTACTTCAACCATGTCTGGAAGGCGCGCATCCTGGAGGTCGTGACCGAAGCGGCAGGGGCCAATGCGGCCAGCCCGCTGCAAGCGCTCAAGAAGGAAGCGGCCGTGTCCGGAGCCGAACAGGCGCTGGCTGGCGTGGCGTGGTTACCGGGAGTGTTGCGGAATCGGGAGCCGGCTCATGCCGACGCGGCATCGGATGAGACAGGACCCGGCGCCATACCTATGGCTGGTGATGATGTACCGGCCGCGGCAGAAGCCGTCGAGGTGGCATAGACGAGCTGCCTATTCCAGAGATATTGACCGAGCAGCCCGCCGACGTGACCACGCGGGACGGATGATCGTGATCACTGGTTGCCGGGCCAGTAGCGGCCATCGAGTTGCCACCCGGCATGACAGCTCCAGACTGATTGCGGACATTCTGCCGTTGTACCCTGCTTGGTGCAGTGATCACTGATCAGACATTGCGTACGCCCACACACGACATCAAACACGCGCAACCGCACTCCACCACCACTATTCGATGACTACATAGAACGGCTCGCTTTTTCCAAGAAGGACGTCGTCGGTTTTGCGAATCAGGAAGGCCTCCACCATGTGAACCCCGCGGTATGACAACTGCTCCCAGCGTACCCCCGGACCATCCGATCGGTAGTAGTCGCCTCGAAGGGCATTGGCACGACGTGCGACTTCGTCCGTGTTCGTCACACGCCATTCGACCTTGTAGGTATCCGGGAACGGAAGCCCCTGATTGTTGATGGCGTTGAAACGCACCCAATACCCAGGCGTCGAAGGATCCAGGCTGCGAAGCGTATGGAGGTGCTGTCCGTAGCGCGCCGTCCACAACTGCGCGCCGACATTCACGGTCAGGCGAGTACCAGGTACGTTGCGCCATCGGGGGCGGCGCATGTGCGGCAGCCGATCAAAGCCGCTGGGCAACGCCGCCCGGCCGATCTTTTTCACCAGCGCGACTAGGTCGCCAACGCCCTCCAACAACGGCGTTCCCCTGACCACTGCCAGCGCCGCTTCGCTGACCTTGCTCGCCCTTTCCTCAGCTTCTCGAACCGCAAAGTCGTCACCAAAGACACGCTGCCACTTGCCGATGCTCTCCTCCTTGTTCGGCTCGTCATATGCGTCATCGATCCAGCCGCGGTACAGGTTGACCTTCGCTCGGAAGTTGCTGTATTTCGTGTCGTCCCAGGCGTTGCTCTGAATTTCTTCGAAGAGTACGGGGTTGCGTACCGTCGGCTTGCCTGGGTTCGCCTGCAGCCAGTCGTCAAGACGGTCGATCAGCGTTTTCAGTGTCGTGGGGACATCGGCAAAACCAGGAGTCCCCTTGTCCGATGCATAGACCTGCATTCCTAACAGCGTCGTCAGCAGAAAGGACGGGCAAGTGAAGTTCGTCTTGATGTCCCGCAGATATTTCAGCAGGCGGGTCGCCTTGCGAAAATTGTTGCTCCCGCTGATGGCATTGCGTTCGATCAGCCAGTCCGTGTAATCCAGCGGGTTGGACTTCTCGAAAGAGTTGGTGTTGCGGTTACACACCTCCCAGACGCCCGTCTGAAGACGCTCCTTCACGCAGGGCGCCACGTCGATCTTGCGCTCGCCGGCGTACTCGATGGTGATGCAGTGCGAGTACCGACGGATCTTGTCCTTGTACAAACCGAGCTTTCCCATCTCGGCATACAGTTCGTTGATGTAGTCTTTCGCTTCCCAGCCTGTGACGGGCTTCACGTATACCAGTAGGTCTGCATCGAACGGATCCCCGGACAGAGGTTTGATGATGGTCTTGTGCGCCCACGACCCTTGTGCCGCGAATCCGACGATCGTGGGCTTCCAGTCCAGCCCTCTCACCGCGGTCTTGATGGCCTCAATGCTGTTTTCGAGCTGGCCAAACCGTGTGCTGTTGAGGTTGACCGTGTCGACCAAGAAGGTGTTGAAGTCCTGGATCAGCTTCATTTTTCATCCCCTTTTGCAGCCATGGCCATTGGCGCCGGTGCCATTCGCAGTTGGTCGGCGAGTTCCTGAGCGCCAGCATTCATGCGCTCCTCCATCCGGCTGCGCAGTCGGTTGTAGATCCAGTCGAAGATCAGCGGGCTGGAAACGCGATGGTTGTAGATGGCATCCTGCAACTCACGCGACCGCATGCTGATTTCTTGCTCCGTTGCCCCTGCGCGTGACTTGTCGAAGAGCTTTTTCACATCCTCGTTCAAGCGGTCCAGCAATTCGCAAGTCGCCGCGTGCCGATTGCGCTCTCGCAGTGCCCAGATCATCACGGGTGTCATCGGGGCCAACGTCGACAGGACGAACGAGGTCATGGTGGTGTCGATCCACAGGGAGCCCACTCCGACAAAAAACATGAGCGCAACGGCACCGAACAGCAAAACCATTCGGTAGCGCTTTCTCAACGCGCTGTCGTACCAGATATTGGTGCGCTGGCACACGAGTCTGGCCAGGTGAAGCGGCAGGGCATTGACGGTCAGTGGGTACCAATCCAGCAGACGTTTCTCGTCTTTCGCGCTGAGTGTTCTACAGGCATCCTCGAACACTTGTTCAGGGTCGACCCGACTGCCGGCCAGAAATGCGTTCCAGTCCATTCCCAGCAACGTGCAATCGAAGTCCTCCTGCAGCTTGGCAGCAGTCTTGAGTTGCGTTCTGAGCCAGGGGTCGAAGAACAGCACTTCCGAGTAGCTGAAGGTCAAGGCAAAGAGCGCGATGAACGGCTTCGACGCTGGAAACAGCGCCGCTGCTGCGAGCCCCACGAACGGCAGCCCCAGCGAGATCACCAGCCCGATAGCCTGGTAGTTCTTGGCGCGCCGGTAGATCAGCGTCCGGGCGCGCAACAGGTTCAGCATTCTCGGCTGAACCTGCTTCTTGTCGATTTCATTCATCTCATTTCCCTGTTATGTTGTCGCGGTCTCCTTAGCCACCGACATTCCTCATGCCCAGCGCTTCACGCGCATGCGAGGATGTTCACCCCCGCCAGACCAGGCGCCTGTTGCGAGCCAGTCCTCGAAGTACCCCAGCCATTCCGAAGTCCAGGGTATGTAGGTCTCCGACAGCTTCATCTGCGGCAGCCATTCGCGCTGCTTGGGCCACCACAGACACAGCTTGGTGCCTGACCCCTTGCTGGGATAGATATGAGGCAGTGCTTCTTCGTCCGCCAGGGTCTTCAAGTCGGGATCCAGCACGAACATCTCCGGTGGCCGGGCGTCTGGCGTCAAACGAAGTTCGCACGTATAGATCCGGCCGAACTCGCTGGGCGCCAGGCGAAACCGGTAGTGCAAGGCGCGGCCCGAGAAAAACACAAGTCGCGCACCGTCGAGAGGCAACGCGCGTAGCTCCCATGCCCGCTGGGCCAAGGTAGGGGTCGGAGTAGTGGGATAGCGCGTCATCAACGCCCGAAATAGGTGTGCGAACGCGCCGGGACGCTGATCGGCGCAGCGGCCACCGAAGAAATCAACGTCACCCGGCCGGCAGCGCGGCTGACGCTTTGGCGCTCTGCTTGGGCCTGCTGAATGGCTCCGGCGCTGCGGGGCCCGAAAGCGGCTTCCAGGGCCTTGAGCAGCACGTCCATACCTTCATGGTGTTCGATCGCATGCAAGATGCGCTTCAGGTCGCTGATCAGCCGTCGGTGCCAGAAAAAGAATGCCTCCTGCCGCGCTGGCGAATTCATGCTCGCTGCGAGGTTGTCCTTCGGCGCCGACGGGTTGGGCAAGACCCATTGTTCGGAGCCATCGGGCCGCGAGATGCGCTCGAAATGCAGCGGCATGCGCTCGACGATATCGAGCAGCAGTTCCAGGGGACTTTCATGCGGTTGTGGCGCCTCCACCGCGTAGGCCATGGCAGCCAGCGTTGTCAGGAAGACTGACGTCGGCGCCATGTCCTGGCCGACCTGCACGACGCCAAATCCCACATTGCGATGCAGCTTCAACAGCTGAACCAAGCGGCACAGGAGCCGGTCGAACACCTCCTGTGCGTCCGGCAAAGGGGTGACGTCCGCACGCGTCACGGAGTCCATCGCCTCCGAGAACCTCAGAGCAGCCGTGAAATTCGGAGAGATGGCGGCCGCCAGATCGAAGTGCTTCGCGTAGCCACGCGGGTTCGTCGAGTCGAAACGCCGAAGTTCGCGATCGGGGATGAGCCCATGCGTGTCTCCGAACGGCGCCGCGAGCAGCGGCGCATCGATAACAGGCGCGATGTCGGCGCACATGCCTTCTGCATACTCAAGCGTCGCGCAACGTTCCCAGCGATGCAACTGCAGCCCGTGCGCCTCGGCGTAGCGAGACAGCGCCCCGTGTAAACGATCGAGCAGCAAGGCCGGACCGCGGTCGCCTTCGTATTTGCGGCGAGCCTCTGGCGTGAGCCGGGCGATCAAGTCGATGTCGAAGCCCTCCCGTGAGCCATCCCGTGGCCGCACGATGGTGCCCAGCTGGCGAGAGCCGTGCGCATGGATCTGGATCAGATCGCCATGGAACTCGGAGCAGGCCGAAAGAAATTCGCCGGTGCTGTTATATGAGCGTTCCAGCGCCGCCAACTGGGTCGGCGTTGGCTCGTGGGCCCGGGCGATGGCATCCACCAAGTGGAAGAAACGGGCGGACGACCGCGTCGAGATGCGGGGTCGTTGGGGAAGAGTCACAGGTTCGCGGATCACGGGGTTCCTTAAGGTTGTTGTCCTTCTTTGTTGCCGCTACACCTGGACTCGTCACAGCTCAGCGCTTGTGCTTGGTGGGATCCACCAGCGTGTAGCCTTGACCCGGCCTCGGCGTGGGGGGCAAGGGCTTGCCCTTCACCCCGGTCACTTCATTCCCCGTACCCGGGTTCTTGTACTGACCGGACCTCGGTGCCGGCGTGCCGGGCTTCAATATCTTGCTCATGGTCATCCCCTTTCAGGATTGGTTGGTTGCGACATTCCGCCCAGTGGCCTCTCCCCGGCAGGCTGTGTTACCAAATCGAGGTTGCGCATTAAGTTCGGAAGAACCACAATAAAAAGTGTGGACTCCCGAACTTCCGGAGTCAAGTACTTTTTTTATCGGAAATCCGAACTAGATGCCAACATTGGGTGAAAAGGTCCGCGCACTGCGGAAGAAGGCAGGCCTGACTCTGGAGCAGTTCGCCGAGCAGATCGGCGCGTCCAAGTCATCGGTGTGGGAACTGGAAAACAAGGAAAAGGCCCGCCCCTCCGCAGACCGGATCCACGAGGTGGCGAAGGTCCTAGGCGTGACGCCCGAGTTCCTGATGAACGATGACGTCGCCGAACCCTCGATCGACGTGGCCGACGAGGCCTTTTTCCGCAAATACCAGTCGCTGGACAACGGGGTGAAGCAGCAACTGCAGGAGATCCTCAACGTCCTCGACAAGAAGGCCGGATCTTGATCGAGCCTCTCTCTCCCGCGCGCGAGGCGATCAAGCTGGCGCAGCTATGGCGCGCCGTCCATGGCCTCACGTTTCCGATCAATGCCGGAGCGCTGGCACAGGAGTGGTCCAGAAACGTAGCGCCGGAGGCTCCCATCGGGGAGTTGCACGCCGAAGAGCTGAAAGGCTTCGAGGGCGGACTGTTCTGGCTGAAGGAGAGAAAAGTCTGGGCGCTGCTGTACCACCCGCACCCGGACGTGCCTGGCCGCTCCAATTTCACGGTGGCGCATGAGTTCGGGCACTACGTTCTGCACCGCAAGTTGAAGGAAGCGTTCCAGTGCTCCCAAAACGCCACCCTGGGAATTACGGGCGCGAGGATCGAACGCGAAGCGGATCAGTTCGCCTCGTATCTGCTCATGCCCATCGACGACTACACCCATCAGGTGCGGGGGCGTCGAATCACTCTCGATCTTCTGGGCGAGTGCGCTGACCGCTACGGAGTCTCGCTCACCGCTGCGATCCTCAAGTGGTTGGAGTTTACCGACCAAGCAGCGGTCGCGGTCATGGGGCGCGAGGGAATGCTGCACTGGTGGAAGGCCAGTGGCAGCGCGAAGAAATACGCGTTCGGCATGCTCCAAGAGGGCATGGAGCTTCCTTCCGACTCTCTTGCCGTGAATCCCGGCATAGCGGTTTCAATGGCCGACTACCGCTCGGGTGTCGAACAGCCCGAAGGCGTCTGGCCCATGAAGCTGCCAGTGCGCGAGATGGCGGTCCTCTCCGATCGATATGACATGTCTATCTCCCTGCTGATCCTCGATACGCCAGGAGCGGAGCATCCAGACGCGCCGGACGAAGACATGACGACTACGCCGCCCACGTTCTGAGATCCGACCCAAGCGGAAGCCAAGAGCCTCTGCTGTAGCAGGTATTCGTCGCTACGCCTGATCTTCGCATTTCGCGGTTGACACCAGGCGGTCAATAGAGGAAAGGGCTGCTTTCCCCGCTAAGCTCTCATCGGAATGAATCAGCCGAACTTCCGCTTCGGTCTAGAGTTGTTCGACGCCTGCCCCTCCCGCGCAACGATCGATGGCCTGCCCCGGGCCGGACGGGCAGGCGTTGGACAAAGCTTCAGGGAGGAAACCGCGAAACGAGGCGAGACCGCTCAGGCGGGGCGAGGCGCTATGGGCTTGAGCACCGCCCGTCGCGCAGGTACGCCATATGCATTGCGCTCCATGGTCTTGTGGCGGGTGCGCCCTTTGGCGCGGTAGTCCTTCCGGCGGAAGGAGACGCTGCCGGCGTCGAGCGACACCAGGCGACTGTTCGAGATCGCTACCCGATGGGGGTAGCGCGACAGATAGGTGAGCAGCACCTCGGGGCCGGTGAAGGGCCGCTTGGCATGCACGACCTACTCGCAGGTGCGCAGCGGTGCGAGCCAGCGGAGGAACGCGGCGGGCAAGGGAGGCGAACTCGCCGAAGAAGCACAGTGATGCGCCTTCGCCAGCTCTTCCAGGAGGCGCCGCCGGAACAGGCGCGAGAGCACTCTGACCGGCAAGAAGAAGCCCCGCCGGCAGGCATCCAGCGCTGACCGTCGGCCGCCAGGTAGCGCCCGGGAACGATGTTGTGCACGCGCGGGTGGTGCAAAATTGCCGAGCCCCACGTGTGCAGCACGAGCGTGGCGCCAACCGTCGCGCCGAGGTGTTTCGGATCGGCCGCGATCGTGAGCAGCGTCTCGGCGGCAACCTCGAACAGAAGCCGATGGACGAGCGCCTTGCTACTGTAGGCCAGTGCGACCCCCAGTGCGGGGCGTACCACGATGCGCCTACACTGGCTGCAGCGTCTCCAGCGGACTGACGACTTCGTGCAGCAGGTCGGTGGCGACCTGGGTGTAGATCACCGTGGTGTCGAGCTTCTTGTAACCGAGCAGTGCCTGGATGATGCGGATGTCAACCTTCTGTTCGAGCAGGTGTGTCGCTACACCAAGAGCAGGCACTTGCTGCAAAGTCGCGTCTCTCTGGAGATCATCCGCGACTTCCTCGGGCACGTGGACGTGAAGATCACGCAGATCTACGCCCGGGCCAACCTTGAGATGAAGCGCAGGGCCCTCGAGAAGGTGGCCGACGACACCCCGTTGCCCAGCTTGCCGTCGTGGCAGCAGAACAGACGCTGCTGGACTGCCTGCACTCCCTGTAGCCCCTTGAAGAGGCTGAGGCCGAATCGTGGCCTGGGGCCACTCGAAAATCATGCCGAGCCTGAGCCGCCAGACTCCACTCCGGGTGGCCTCTTCTGCGGTTTGCTGCGCATAACTGCTGACGAACCTAAATATGCGCCAGAGGCCCTGATCCTCCCGTGGCCTGCCATTTCGGCGACGGCCTGACGCGCAGCGTGGTCCAGGTCGGTGGGGAGGGGGCCTCCGCCGCGCACCGGCGGAGCCTCGCCATCGGTTTCATCGCCAAAGCGCCGGATCAGCGCTTCGTGGCGCAGCCCATGGGCGGTGATTCCGCGCTCGCTCGACGTGATGCCGAATTTTTCCATCACATAGTCGAAACGGCGCAGGTTGCGCTTCAAGTCATGCCGAGGGTCGCCAAGGTGCGCGTCCTCGCCTTCCGCCACGGCACGGGCGTAGTCAAGGGCGGCCATGCCGGCTGCGCTGTCCAGCGCCACAAACCGTAGCCGTCCGCCCTTACTGCCCTCCTTGATCCGCAGGTAGTGGTCCGCCCGCCGCTCGTCAGGCGACAGGCCGGTGGCCTCAAAGGGCACGACACACCGGTGCGGCCGGATCATCACCGATTCCTTGCGCCGCAGCCCGAAGGCCTGGATCAGGCGCAGCGAGGCGCCGACATAGCGGTCGTAGGCGCAAACCTGCTCGATTAGCGCGTCGATATCGACACCCTGGCCCGACCAGCTCTTGTCGCGCTGCGCATATTCGTGCCGCTGGTACTCCTCGGTACTCAGCCCGTAATCGGCCGGTTTGCGGATGAAGCCGGGCTTGCCCAACCACATCGCCAGGCCGCGCAGGAAGCTGAGGTAGGTCTGGATGGTGGCCGGCGCGAGCTTCTCCTCCTGCCAGATCTTCACCATTGCCTGGATGTGCCGTTCGCCAAGGTTGCGTGGGTCGGGCAGGGTCTTGAAGCCGGCCTTCGTTTTGAGGTCGCGGAAGAAGCGGCGCAGGAAGTCGGCGCGCTCCTGCCGGGTCTTGTGCGAGACCGTCTTGTCGAGCGAGGTGTGCAGGCTATTGAAGAGTCCGAGCAGCACCTCGAGCACCTTCATGGGGTCGGCCTTGCCGGGTTTGTAGCGGACGAGGATGGCCGCAGGCGGCAGATTGGCCTGGGCATGATCGCGGGTGGGCTGCAGCGGGGCGGCACGGCCCAGCCCGGCAGTGCCTTGAACGCGGCGGCGGGTGGATGACGTGGGATTGGCAGTGGACATGGCTTTCCTTCGAATGAACGCCGTGCGGCCGTCCCGGCGGCGCACAGCACAGCAATGGATGGAATCCCCGCATGGCGGGCGAGACGGATTCCGGAGTCTGGCCCGACCGTGGTTGCGGCAGTTCAGCGCAGCACGTAACCACGGACGTTGCTGCACCTACCCAAGGATTTGCCGATGGCCTACGTGCAAGCGCAGGTATCGGCTCGGTCGGTCGTAAAAATGAAACGGTGATCCGTCCCACTCACGCATTTCTGCGCTCGCGAGCTTGGGGATGCCGCCGCGCCTCTGGGGCATGGCACGACATCGGCACGCCGGTCGAGCCGGGTGCTACCGGTGGATCAGTCCTCGATTCGTATCGTCAGCCACCTGCATGGGTCCGCCCCTGACCGAAAGTCCAGGGCGGTGCCAGGTTGACGAGCGAAGACACACGGGGAGCCCATCAGGGGCAAGCACGACCGTGTGCGGCGCAGGATGCGCATGCTCGAAGGATGACGGGAACAGCGGGACGGCATCGGGTGCCGTCCGGACCATTTGCTCAAGGCATCGGCGCGTCCTCGAGGGAACGCCCAGCGGACAACGCTGGCAAGCCGGTGCAGGCATTACGAAATGAAAGTCCTCGGGGGCGAGGCCTTGAAGGCCACACCCGCCCCGACTCGACAGGTCGGGGCGCTTGAAGGGCGGGTAACGACCGCAACGCCTTTTGCTCCGCGATGGAGCTGGCCAGGAGGCCACGGGAGCCCACAGTTGACTCCTCCCCATCGATGGCGTCAACGGCCGACGACCGCACGCCCATGGAATTCCGTGGGCTTGCGGGTGGCACTTGAAATCGGGGTCTGAGGCTCGCTTATTTTTCGGCGGAAGACGACAACCAAGCGCGGCCTGCCCTTGACGAGCAAATCTTTGGCCTCTGGGGCCGACCGGGACCTGTCCGGTGCTGGCGTGCACCCGCCGCCAGTTCGGCATACGGGGTTGATACCAGCGGTTTGAATGAGAGCGTAGTGACACACACGCAGTCCCCTTGAGGGATGACGTTTTTAGGTGTCACTGGATTGTCTGTACGGCGCTGGTTTGCTGACAGCGAGTCGGACCAGATCCCGAAATCGGGCGCAAAGAGTGGGGATTCCGTGTGGCGGGATCAGATCGTCCTGTCAATGCTGATCGATCTCAACTCTACCTCGGAGCCTTGCTATGGAATTGATCGTCAGAGCGGTGGATGTCGGATCCGGCAACACCAAGTTCGTCACCGCCTCAGCCGGTACCGACATCCGCTGCGCCAGCTTCCCCTCCGTCGCCTATCCGTCGAGCGACGACTCGCCGTCGTGGCCGTCCAGCGAGCGCAAGAAGACGGTGTGCATCCCCATTGGCCCGCTGTTCTACGAGGTCGGGCCGGACGTGAGCCTCGCGGCCGATACCTTCCGTGCCAAGCAGTTGCACGACGAATACACCGAGACGCCCGAGTACCTGGCGCTGCTGCGGGGGGCGCTCTCCATGATGAAGGTGAGCCGCATCGACTTGTTAGTGGTCGGCCTGCCGGTGGCGCTCTTCGCGGTCAAGAAGGCGGCGCTGGAGAAGGCCATGACCGGTCGCCACGACATTGGTGGCGGCAAGGCGGTGACGGTCGGCAAGGCCCTGGCCGTGGCCCAGCCGCAGGGCGCACTGGTGCACTACGCCTCCGAGCACCAGAAGATGGCGGAGATCGGCCACGAGCAGAGCCTGATCATCGATCCGGGCTCGCGTACGTTCGACTGGCTGGTGGCGCGGGGCATGCGGCTCGTGCAGAAGCAGAGCTATTCGTTCAACCGCGGCATGTCCGACGTGCTGCGGCTGCTGGCGGCCGAGATCACGAAAGACATCGGCTCGCCGTACCGGGACTACGACGCCATCGACCTGGCGCTTCGCACCGGCAAGCAGCCGGTGATCTTCCAGAAGCCCTACGACATGAAGCGCCTGCTGCCTCTGGCCGAGACGGTCGCCGAGCAGGCGGTCTCGACTATGAAGCAGTGGATCGAGGCACCACACAGCTTGCAAAACATCATCCTGGTCGGCGGCGGGGCCTTCCTGTTCCGCAAGGCGGTGAAGGCAGCGTTCCCGAAGCACCGCATCCATGAAGTGAAGGAGCCGATGTTCGCCAATGTGCGGGGCTTCCAGCTGGCGGGGCAGAACCACGCGCGCAGCGTGATGGCCGCCACCGGGAAGGAGCGGGGCCACGACGCCTCGGGAGAAATCGAATGAGCGCCGAGACCACGCAGGATCCCAAGCCCATACGTCTCGTCTTCGAACTGGCGCGCGCCGATCATCCGCGCCTGTACGACGACCTGATCCGCTTCCACAAGGGCACCAAGCGGGTCAACCGCCTGCGCGTGCTGGCCTACGACGGCTTGCTGGCGCAGAGCGGCGTGATCGCCGGGATGGGGCGGGGCTTGCCCCATCAACCTTCCGGAAGTGGGGCGCAGGAGGGCAGTGGCGATGTCACCAACGACATCTTCGCGCCAGCGATCGACGGGTGAGGCGGCCATGGGAAAGCGGTCGCGCCAGTCGGCGAACGATCGGATGGTCAGTGCTTCGGAACTGGCCCAGATGGGCCGCTGCGAACGGCTGGTCATGTTCGAACATCGGCATGGCAGCCGCCGCACCGCCGGGCAGGAGCGAGCCCGGGAGCGCGGGCTGGTCGAGCATGAGCGCTTCTATCGAGAAGGCCTGGCAGCTTCTGCACAGGCCACGCGGAAGGGGCGCTGCTTCATCGCCACCTGCGTGTTCGGCGAGTCTTGGCAGACCCAGGTGCTGCGCCAATTCCGGGACATTGCGCTACGTCGGAACGTTTGGGGACGCCGCGTCATCTGGTCCTACTACCGGTTGGCGCCCGGCATCTGCAAATGCCTGCGCCGATGGCCTGCCTTGCAGGCTCCGGTACGCGTGGTCTTGGGTGCGATAGCGGCGTGTCTTCGATGGTGGCCAGGTTTGCGCGGAGGCAGGCAATGTCGGCGCTAGGATGTAGCGTCCTTGGCGCTATTGTCGTCGTATGCCTCGCGCTGGCCATAGCGCGTCGGCAGTCGGCAGAGACCAATGCCGCACTCGCCGAGCGAGCCTCACGGCCGGACGCGCTGCGGGATGCCGAACTGGTCGATATGGAGAGACTGTTCTGGGCTTCCAACCCCGTTGGGGTGGTGGGGAAGATTGACCGCGCATACCGCCTGCCTTCTGGCCTGCTCGTGTTGGTGGAGCTCAAGACCCGCTGGATCAACCGGCCCTTCCTTTCGGACGTGATCCAGTTGTCGGCGCAGCGGATGGCAGTGATAGGTCAGACGGGGCAGTCGGTGGCGTCGTACGGGTATGTACTGGTGAAGGCACCGACGGGGCGCGCCTTGCCGATCCCGCATCGTGTCCAATTGATGACTGACGAGCACGTGGTGGCCCTAGTCAGGAGGCGGGAAGATATTCTCGCAGGTCGTGTCCTGCCGCGCCGGCCCCAGTCTCTGAGGACGTGTCTTTCGTGCGCATTCCGCGGGCAATGCGACCGTCTGTTTCCCTGAGCGAAATCGGTGCATCGCTCGATCAGTTTCGCCGGAATCCTGCGGCCACTTTGCGCTACAAGGGGACGAGGGCAAGATGCTTGGCCGGCACATGACGCTGCGCCAACTCAACCATATGACGTAACAAGTTACCCATTGTAAAATGATATAGGAATCAGTCGAGGACGAACTGAATGGCGACATCGAAGGGCGGCGGATCCTCCCGCTCCAAGAATCGAAGAACCGAGGTGCCGGGCCAGGCATTGGGCTATGGTCTCCAGTACACGCGGATGACGCAACTCCTCCTGGAGGCGCCCGCCGGGAGCTTTTGCAGTATGGAGTACCTCGACGATGTGGCGCAGCAGCACGCAGACAAGGGTACGCGCCTGATCCAGAGCAAGAGTGCGCTGACGGCCAATCCAGTCGCCGATCGCGCCAAGTCGCTGTGGAAGACGCTGTCCAATTGGACGACGTTAGGGGCAGATTCCGATTACGACCTGGAGAAGACGGTCTTCGAGATCTATGTCTCCCGTCCGGTCGGCGGCCAACTCGTCGAGGCATTCGCCAATGCCCGTACGCTGGAGGAGGCGCGGGCGGCCATTGCGCTAGCGCGCGACGCCTTGTGGGGAAAGTCGCCGGACTTCGCGTTGAAAAGCACCGTGGCTGACGAGATCGCCCCCTACTTGGAACGCGTATTCAATGCAGATCAGACCTGCCTGGAGCGGATCATCTGCAATTTTCAGCTGACCCTTGGCAGCGGAAGTCCCCAGGCTGACATCGAGGCTGTGATCCGCACCCATCCGGTTTCCGCGACCAAGGTGGCCGATATCGCCGACCACATGTGCGGCGTCGTGAAGCGTCGGGTGGACGAACTGCTGGAGGCCGGGCGGCCGGCCGTCATCGCACGTGACACGTTCTATGGCTGGTACGCTGCCTACCTGCGCAAGGTCGATCGGGACACCGTATTACCGAGCCGCGCCAAGGCGCCGAGCGAGGAGGAGTCGCGCGGTCAATTGCCGAAGATATTTGTTCAGCAATTGGACCTCATCGGGATGCCCTTCGAGGACAAGCTGGAGGCCGCGAGCGACTATCTGATGGCCGCCGCCGACCGCACGGCTTGGGCCGTCAGCGGCGAAGTTGATGAGTCGTCGTTCGATGACCTGGACGCCGCGCTGAAGCGCAGTTGGAAAAACAAGCGACGTACTTGTGGCATCGAGCATGGCAGCAAGCCTGGTGAGATCCAGGGACAGGCGCTTTACTCCGATTGCATGGACTTCACCACCCCCCTCCAGGCCATGCAGCCGCCGGACCACTTCATTCCGGGGTGTTTTCACCGGCTGGCCGATGACTTGTCGATCGGATGGCACCCGGACTACGAGCAGCAGCTCAAGGTCAAGAAGGCTGCGTGACGATGCTGGCACGTGAAGCACAGAACATCCAGAACCCAGCGCTCGGCGCCGCCGCTCTTTGGCGCTTTTGCTGCGGCTATGTCGAAGCCCATCCCGTCGGTGACCCTCCGCGCCTGCCGATGCTGTTCCTGGTGCTGCCCATCGTGCTGCACCAGGCGACCACCGAACTGCTACGGCGTACCCGGCCCAGTTCTGGGCTACGGGCCTTCGCCGCGAAATTCGGGGACTCCCAAATCTCCAAACAGGACCTGCTTCTCCAGGTTCACGAGCGCGCAGTCCGCTGGCGCACGCTCAGCCTCCAGTCGATCGAGCTGGCCGCGGCCGGGCACCTGATCCAGTTGCTCGAGGGTGGAGAGGTAATCCCCTTGTCGCGCACCAAGGCTCGCGGTCTACCCGACGAGGTGAAGCAACTGTTGGCCGATGCAGAAAAGCTCGGCGCGTGGTGCGGCCAATTGACGCTGCACGAGGTGACGACAACGCTGAAGGTAAAGATCTGATGTATCTGCAGATTCGCGAAATTGTGCTCTGGCCGCGCAACCCGAACTTCGAGCCGCGTCGGCTCCAGTTTCAACTGGGGGAGGTGAACGTCATCAGCGGTGCGTCGAGAACCGGCAAGTCCGCCGTCATTCCCATCATCGACTACTGCCTGGGCGCGGGGACATGCTCGATCCCGGTCAAGACCATCCGTAAGTACTGCGAGTGGTTCGGTATCGTGGTGGCGACCGCGCAGGGCGACAAGCTGCTGGCCCGGCGGGAGCCCGGTGCGCAGCGCAGTACCGATGACATGTACCTGCTGGAAGCGGAGCGGATCACGGATATCCCCCATCGCATTGCCAAGAACATCAATGCGGACGCAGTGAAGCGGTTGCTCGACGAACTCGCGGGTCTGTCCAAGCTCGACTTCTCGGGCGGCGGCGAATCGATGGGCTTCGACGGTCGCCCCAGCTTCCGCGATCTGGCGGCGTTCACGTTCCAGCCGCAGAACGTCGTCGCCAATCCGGATGTGCTGTTCTTCAAGGCCAATACTTACGAACACCGGGAGAAGCTTCGGAAGATCTTCCCATATGTGCTCGGGGCCGTGACGCCGACGCTGATGGCGAAGCAGTTCGAGCTCGGGCGTGCCCGGCAGGAACTGCGTCGCAAGGAGCGGGAGCTCAAGGACGCCCAGGAGGTGTCTGCGCGCTGGCTGGCCGACTTGAGGGCGAAGTTCAGCGAGGCCCAAGAGCTGGGGCTGGCCGCCAAGCCGGAGCAGGAGCTCTCGCGTGGCCAGATGATCGAGCGACTGGAAGAAGTCGTCGCGCGCACGGACCTCACGCTGTCGGTGAGCACGTCGACCATCTCGGATGCATTGCGCGAACTCAGCGGCCTCGAGGTCGAGGAGCGCGAGGTGTCGCGTGAGCTGACAACCTTGCGCCATCGGCTCAGTGAGATGAACCGCATGCGCGTCGGCGTCGACCAATACCAGGATGCCCTCGCGCTGCAGCAGGGACGCCTGCAGCTATCGAACTGGTTGGTGTCTCACACCGACGACGAGGCGGACTGCCCGATGTGCGGCAGCCATACGGACTCGGCTAAGCGCAAGTTGGCCGTGCTGTCGGAGCGCCTGCGGGAAGTCGAGGCAGAAGCCGGCGTCGACAAGGAGGTGCCGGCCGCCTTTGACCGCGAGTTGCAGCGCGTGACCGAGGAGGTCGGACAGGCGACGGAGCGGCTGCGCTCGGTCCAGATCCGCAAGCGGGCCTTGTCGGGGCGTTCGGACGAAGCGCGCCAACGGCAGTTTGCCGCGCAACGGGCCGAGCGGTTCGTTGGCAACCTTGAATCCGCCCTCGACCTGCATCGCCGGCTGGGCAGTGACAGCGAACTCGTCAACGAGGTTGTGCGCCTGAAGGAACTGGTGCGGCAGTTGGAGGCCGAGTTGCGCGAGCAGGATGTCGAAGCACGCAAGCGTCGGGCCCTCCATGCCATCAGCAACAACGCTGGCCGGCTCCTGCCGCACCTCGATGTCGAGAGCCCGAACGATCCAATCTCCCTGGAGATCAACGATCTGACGATCAAGGTGCGTGGCCCGGAACGTGACGACTACCTGTCCGAGATTGGCAGTGGCTCCAACTGGCTCTCTTATCACCTGGCAGTGCTGCTGGCGCTCCATCAGTTCTTCCTGTCGCAGCGCAGGGGGCCCGTCCCTGCATTCCTCGTGCTTGACCAGCCGAGCCAAGTGTACTTTCCGAAGCGCATCGTGGCGCGGCCGGAGGACGAGGAAGACGAGGAGGCCGAGGAGCCCCAACTGCGGGACGAAGACGTGGACGCCGTTCGACAGGCGTTCGAGGTGATGGGGCGTGTGGCTCTGGATACCAAAGGCGGTTTGCAGCTCATCGTACTTGACCATGCCTCGCGCGACGTGTGGGGCGACATCGACGGGGTTGTCGGCTTGCCCGAGTGGCGCAACGGCGTCAAGCTCGTGCCTATGGCGTGGTTGGATGACGCCTGACCTCCGAAGTCCGCGGTGATCGGGCCAAGGCGGGCCCCGCCAACACGGTGAGGACTTCTCACGCTGCTTCGGGAGCCAGTGCCGAGGCTTGGGCAGCACGGTGGGCGGCCGATCCGTGAAGTGTTCGATCACTCGATTGCTCGCGTGAAGTACAGGTCGAGGAAGATGCCCTCGAACAGGCTGTCGGGCGCGTCGATGTCGAGGTAAGCGAACTGTTCGGTTCGCGAAGCGTGTTCGGGTTGGCGTCCTTCGTGCCGCGTAAGTGGGCTTTCGTGGTGCTCTATGGCACGACTTGACACTGACTTGACGGTATCAGACACGGGTGTCCGGGATGCTTCAGCCGCTGATACCGTCAAAGTACGGGGGTGATTCGGCTCTGATACCGTTAGCCCCGCAGAAGACGCTGTCGCTGATACCGTCAGACGAGGGGCGAAAGCCGCATCTGATACCATTAGCCCTCAGCATTCGAGTGGGGCTCCCCGTTGGAAAGGGCTCGACCACCCCTCAGTAGGGCAGTTTTGAGGGAGCCGAGGGCGATGCCGGTACGATGGGACAACATGAACTGGATGGAGCTAGCCAGGTGACCCCGCTGAGACGCGGCAATTTGTCGGTATCGCTGTCGGTATCAAGCCACCCGCATCAGGCCGAAAGCCTTGCTACACAATGGTTTCCACGATGCTATTGACAATCGAGTGGGAGTGAAGAGCCCCGGCGTTTGCAAAGCGCCAACAACTCTCAACGGTGGTCCGCGAAAACCCTCTGCAAGTGCAGGGGGTTTTTCTTTTCAGATCCACGTTCCATGCCGCCTGATGCGAACCGAATTGTGAGTGGTTGATTCATCGCGACGAAATTGCCGATCGGGCATTGCGCGCGATCACTGACATCCCTGACCAGATTCCGACGAACGGCTGCAAAACCTTGCAACGCCCGACGGCCGGGGCTCCTTTCCTTTTCTGTTAGGTTCGGAACGAGGAAGGGCGTGAAGCGGTTGAATCCGGCGTGGTCCGGATCGCGAGTTCGCGCCCGCAGGCTGGAGCCAAGGGATGAAAAGACTGGAACTGCTCGACTATGGGCGCTTCGGCGGCGGACTGGCCGTCGTTGCCTACCACTACTTCTTCAACGGAATCAGTAACGGCAAGGTCACGTCGATCAGCCACATACCCGAACTGGTCGCCTTCGCGAAGTATGGATTTCTCGGTGTCGAGTTCTTCTTCATGATCAGCGGTTTCGTGATCTTCTTTTCGGCGAAGAACAAGACAGCCGGGCAATTCCTGAGCGTCCGGGCGGTACGCCTGTTCCCGGCCTTCTGGGTTGCTGTGCTCTTCACGACCGCTTTCGCGGCGTACTGGGGCGGCGAGAAGATGTCGGTGACGTGGCCGCAAGTCCTGGTAAATCTGACCATGCTTCCGAAGCTGTTCGGGCAGCCTTTCGTCGACGGCGTGTATTGGACCTTGCAGTACGAATGGGGCTTCTATTTTGCCGTGTTCCTGATGCTGGCCGCGGGCGTTCAGTCGAAGCTCCACCATGCTCTGGTGCTGTGGCCCTTCTATATCCTGCTCATGCGTGCCATTGGCATGGAGAGCTTGCCGTATGCGTCGGCCTATTACGCCTATTTTGCCGCCGGGGCTTTGTTCGCACTGCGGATGGAGGAGAAGGGCCGATTTTCGCTCGCAGCCTTGCTGGTCAGTCTGGTGCTGTGTGTCTCCTTTTCGGCTGGCAAGGCAGCAGGGTTGACCGCTAACAAAGGCATCGAATTCTCGGCGCTGACGATCGCTGCGGTCGTGCTCGGCCAGTTTCTCTTCT
This sequence comes from Aromatoleum evansii, assembly GCF_045689615.1. Taxonomy (NCBI): domain Bacteria; kingdom Pseudomonadati; phylum Pseudomonadota; class Betaproteobacteria; order Rhodocyclales; family Rhodocyclaceae; genus Aromatoleum; species Aromatoleum evansii. The sequence continues at coordinate 2,717,312 of NZ_CP141259.1, read as the reverse complement.
TCGTGTTCCTGACCTCGAGGAAGGGGCTCGCGCTCAGGCTTCCCGCGTCGAGGCTCGCAGGTGGCCTCACCTACCCGATATACCTGATTCACGCGCATTTCGGCTACATGCTGCTATCGCGCTTCGCGAACGACGGGAACCGTGCGATCGCGTATTCACTGATCGCAATGGCGGTGTTGCTTGTGGCGTATGCGATCCACGTGCTGGTCGAGCGCCGGCTGGCGAGTTTCTGGAATGCGTTCTTCGCGCGCTCGGTCGGGAGCTGCGGCGATGCGGTGCAGTACTGGTTGTCCGCCCGGCTGCGATCCGTGTACGCGGCGTCGGTCGGGCGCAGCCAGTGAAAGGTGACCGGGTCGGGCGGTGAGGGTGCTTCGTCAGTTACGCACGTAGTGAATGTAAAGCGCGGTATCACGGCGCGAGGGGACGACTCCGTGTCCCGCGCCGCGCTGGACGGCAAAGTCTTGTCCCGTGAGCGACTTCACCAGGCGCGCCAGTTGGCGGGCCACCTGCTGTGAGGACGCCGCTTAGATCACCGCTGGCACCGCGCAAGGCGGCTGGCGTTGTTTCAGTTCTGCGTCGCCGCGAGTTTGGCCCCGAATCCCAGGAGGAGCATCCCGGTGACGCCATCCATGATCCGGCTTACGCGAGGGCGCTCGAGGAGGCTGCGGGCACGGTTTACCGTCAGGGCCAGCAGTCCCTGCCAGAGCATTGCGATCGTGAAGTGGATCGCGGCCATCGCGAGCGACTGGATGAGCGCCGAGTGGGCGGGATCGATGAACTGCGGCAGGAAGGCCATGTAAAAGATGATCGGTTTCGGGTTCAGCACATTCGACAAAAGCCCCTCGCGCAGGGAGGTTGTCGCCGGAACGACCCTCGCACCTTGCACCGTGATCCGCATGCCCTGCGCGTGCCACGCGGAGCGCAGGCTCTGGATTCCCAACCAGACAAGGTAGGCCGCGCCGGCGATCTTCATTGTCGCAAACAGCGTCGCCGAGCCGAGCAGAATGACGGACAGTCCGAGGGCGGAGACGGTGGCGTGGGCGAACAGTCCGAGGCAGATGCCGAAGCTGGTGAGCAGTCCGTCGCGCATTCCGCCGCGGGCCGCATTACGCATGACCAGCAGTGAATCGAGCCCCGGTGACATGGTCAGAGCGGTGATGGCGAAGAGAAACGGCAGCCAGTGGAAATGTTCGAACATGATCGGTGCGCTAGGGTATCAAGGTCGTCGATGCGGCAAGTCTTGGCGATGTACCAAGATTTCTCCTGACGGTCGCCTGCTGCCGACGGTCATCGGTGCAGCCGGCGACCCGGTCCGAACAGTAAAGAATATCCCAGAATCTACGCGAGCGCGCGTGTCAGCACACCGATGGTCGGCGCCCAGTCCTCGCCCGGTTTCTTCTTGCGCGTGACCAGCGTCAGCTGGGCCGGGGCGAAGACGTTGGCATTGTGGGTGACCGGCGTGGTGATCAGGTATTGGGCGCGCGTGGCGCGGAGGAAGGTGCCGACGCGGTCGATGTTGGCGACGTCGAGGTGGGCGAAAGGCTCGTCGATGAAGACGAAGCCGCCGGGGCGGGCGTCGTCCATCAGCAGCGCGATCAACAGGATCAGGGACTTCATGACCTGCTGGCCGCCCGAGGCTTCGCCGTCGTTGAGGCCGACCGCGCCCTTGCGGTCGAAGTCAAAGCGAACTTCAAGCCCGGCCTGCCCGAGCGAGAGGTCGTCGTCGCCCAGGGCTGGCGTGGGGCAGTCCACCCCGACGCCAGCAAGTTCGCCGAGCGCCTTGAGGTTCTTGCCGTACTGGCGCACGGTGGCACGCAGCTTGGCGATGTACGCGGAGCGTGCCTCTTCGGTGAGCCGGCGCGCAGTCGCGCAGTAGCCCTGGCGTTCGAGGTAGTCGCGTTCGCGCTGGGCGACGTCCGCCTTGAGCCGATCCGACAGGGTGATGACGGTCGGGTCCTTGACCCAGTCCCCCTCGTCGAGGCGCGCACGCAGGCGATCCCGCTCGCGCCTCGCGGCGGCGGCGTTTTCGTAGCGCTCGGCCAGCAGCGCGATCTCGGCGGGGTCGCGCCAGTGTGCCGGCATGCCGCGTCGCACGGATCGCAGGCGCTGGATGCGCTGCGCCTGGGTGTGGCGGCGCGGTGCAGCACCGGTTTCGAGTTCGGTGATGCGGCCGTCGATGGCGCGCAGTTCGCGGTTGCGGCGGTCGATTTCGATCACGACGCCGTTGATGCGACCGGCGAGTTCGTCCAGCGCCCCCTGCGTGTCGGTGCATCGCGCAATGGCGGCCGTTAACGCCGCGCGGGCGGACGGGAGCGCGGCTTCGGCCTCGGCGTAGCTTTCGGCCTTGGCGGCGAGCAGTTGTGCGGATTGCAGGCCGAGCAGGCGCTGGCGCAGGGTGGTGAGTTCGTCGGCGGCGCTGGCAACCCGGGGGCGCAGGTGCTGGAGTTGGCGATCGAGTCCGGCGATGTCGTCCGCGAGTTGTGCGATGCGCGCCTGGCGGGCGAGTTCGCCGAAATGGAACTCGGCGGGGCGGCCCAGGTGGCGGGCGCCGCGGCGTTCGCGGTGGTAGCCGTCGCGGGTAATCCATTCGATTTCGCGCGGCAGGTCGCGGGCGGCTTCGACGCTGTCGACGCGTCGAATGCGGTTGAGCAGATCCGCAAGCCAGCGCGGGACAGGGGCCGAGAAGCGCACGACCTCGGCGAGGCTGCGGGAAACCGCTGGCGGGGCCTCCTCGCGCTCCGGGACGACGAAATGGCGGAAGCGCTCGCGTTCGCCGAGCGCCCAGGCGGCATGGCGGTCGGACTCGCGCTCGAGCAGGATCACGTGGCGGTAGGGACGCAACACGGCTTCGAGCGCGGCCTGCCATGCGGCGTCGGTGACTTCGACGATCTCGGCCAGCCCGCTGTGGCGGATCCCTTCGGCGTCGAGCAGCGTGCGGAAACGGGCAACCTCGGGATCGGACGGCGGCCCCGAGCGGCTCCTGGCGTTACGCAGTGAAGTGGTCTTGTCCTCGAACTCCGCGACGAGGGTGCGTTCCCGTGCTTTCAGCTCGCGCAGCGCGGCTTCGGCTGCCTCGTGCTGCGCCTCGAGCGCGACGGCGTCCGCGCCGTGCTCCGCGGCGAGCTGGGCGCGCAGGTTGTCGCGCTCGGTGACGAGCTTCTCGAAGTCGCGCACCGTGTCGTGCGCCAGCAGGTGTGCCGCTGCCGCCGCGTCATGCTCGGCGCGAAGGCTGCTGCGGCGGCCCTCCGCCTCGGTCTTTTCGGCCTGGACCTCGTCCAGGCGCTGGCGCGCGGCGCGGCGCTCGGCTTGCTTGAGCGCGTATTCGCCACGCTGGCGACCGAGTTCATTACGTTCCGCGGCAACCTCGCGCGCAAGCTCGGCCGCTTCCAGGCGCGGGACGATCTCCGCTTCGAGCGCGTGTGTCTCGTCCGCGAGCTGCTTCCACTGCAGGTAGTTGTCTGCCTCGAGGCGCCGTCCCTCGGCCTGGGCGCGCAGACGGTCGAGGTCCAGGCCGAGGTCAGCGAGCTCGCGCTCGGCGCTCTTCTGTTCCTCGCGTGCGGCCTGGTAGTTGTCGAGCACTTCCTTGTCGCCGAAGACGTCGAACACGAGTTCGAGCAGCGCGCGCGGGGAGTACTCGCACAGCTTGTCGGTGTCACCCTGCTCGAGGGCGAGGACTTTGGCGATTGCAGGCGTGAGCCCGCCCCAGGCGAGGCGATTCTGGTAGTCGCGCAGTCCGACCCAGTCTTCGGTCTGCTCCAGGACCTCGATCGGCTGGTCGCCGTCGATGATGGCGTAATCGCGTGTCCATTCGCCGCCGGCGCGACGGATGCGGCAGGCGAGGGTGACTTCGTCGTGCAGGCAGGGGAAGAACGGCCGGCGGCCGGTCGCGCCCGGCTTGTTGGCGACGACGGCGCGGATCCATGCGAAGCTGCGTTCGGCACGGCGCACGTAGCGGCGGAAGTCCCGCTTGCCGGAACAGCGCAGCGCGAACAGGGTGCGCAGGGCGTCGAGCAGCGTCGTCTTGCCCGAGCCGTTGGGGCCGACGATGGTGATGATCTGTGCGTCCAGCGGCAGCGTGAATCGGCGCCAGTAGTCCCAGTGGACAACTTCCAGTTGCTTGATGTGGAACATCAGGCGTTTTCCTCTTCTTCGTCGTCCTCGTCGATGTCGGGCAGGACTTCGGCCGCTTCGAAGGCGTTGGCTTCGGGGACCGGGTGTCCAGCGTTCTTGAGCACATCGGCGAGCGTGCCGTGGATGATGCGGTCGGCAAGCACGCGGTAGTCGAGCGCGACGTCGAGCAGTGGGCCTTCGTAGAGCACGCCGTTGCGCCGCTCGATGAAGCCCAGGCGGGCGAGTTTGCCGAGCATGAAGTTCTTGACCTTGGTCTTGCCGCCGAGCAACTGGCCGAAGTCGGTGATGAGGGAGGCTTCCGAGAGTCCGCTGGAAACCGTTTCACCGTGGACCACGGGCTTGTCGGCGCCGAACATGTCGCCCTGGCCGTCGTCGGCGAGCTCGCGCCGGGTGACCTGGCGCTCGCGCTTGGGCAGGATAATGAGCGACCAGATCACGACGAGCAGTGCGATCTCGTCGCGCGTGAGGCCCACGTTGCTTGCCGCGTACTCGCGCCGGGCGCCGAACACCGGTTCGAACATCTCTGGGGTCAGCACGGCGGCGACGTGCGCGGCGTAAGGGTTGTCCTGGAGCTGCAAGCCGACGGCTGCGAGGCGGTGGTCGAGTTCGACGCGGAAGGTCTCGTCGACCAGCGCGCGGCGCACCAGCCGGTCGTTGCGCGGCAGCCAGCGATGCGCGAGCAGGCGCGCGGTGAGGGTCTTGAGTTCGTGTTCCATCAGGCGTCCATGAGGGGGCGCGCGTTCGCGGGCTCCGCTGCTGCGGAGGCGGTCGGGCGTGGGATCACCCTGCCTTCGGAGATGGCGGCGATTTCGTCCTCGCCGACCGGAACGAGCGTATCGCCGAAGTGGATGTCCACGGGGAGGCGCATGAATTCGCCGATCGGGCCGTCGGCAGGCCCGGCGGACTCGCCGTCTGCGAGCAGGGCCAGCAGCGACAGGCGATAGGAGGCGGGCGCAAAGCCGCCGCCGGCCACCACGGAGTGCAATGGGGCGGAATCGGGCAGGGTGTCGAGGCGCCGGGCAAAATGCTCGAGCAGCGCGAGATCGTCCTGCTCGGGGGCAGTGTTCACCGCGGCGGCGTCTGGGGGCGGCAGCGCGGTGTCGGTTTCGCGGGCACGGATCTCGTCGGAGAGCACGCCTTCGGCGCGGTCGATCAGCTCGTGGCCGCCGGCGAGCAGGGGCTGCTCGGGTACGACGAGGAGCGCTCCCTCCGCGAAAGCGGCGAAGGCTGATGCGTCGAGCCCGCGCAGCCACGCAACCACGTCGGACGAGGAAATCCCCGATGCGCCAAGCGTGACGCGCTGCGCCTCGATCTTGTTGAGCGCGCGCTGGAAGCTCGCGTCGGTGCGTGCGAGCCGGGACTGGGCAAGACCGATGCGCTGTGCGATGCGTGCGATCTCGAAATCGACTTCGGGATCAGCCAGCAGGCCTTTGAGGATCTCCGTGCCGCGCGCGAGCCAGCGCTCGTTGGCGGAAAGTCGGCGGCGCGCACCGAGGATCTGGAATTCCGAACCGGAGGCGATCGCCTCCTCGAAGTGCCAGGTGAGATCGTTGAGCTTGGACAGCAGGTGGCCGAGCGCTTCGGGCGTAATGCTGCCCACGGCCTGCAGGCCGGCGAGCTGGGCGGTGAGGAAGCCCAACTCCGCGTCCTCTTCGGCCGAGAAGCGCAGCAGCATGGCGATGGCCGCCACGGCGTTGCGGCCGAGGTCCGAGAGGTGGTAATTGCCGTCGTCGGCGTAGGCGAGAAGCTGGTTGTCGCGCAGGCGCTTCAGGACGGTTTCGAGCTTTACCGGGTCGAGGTAGGTGAAGCGTGAGCGCAGGGCGTCGGGCGACCAGCGCGGCGATTCCGCTTCCTGACCGATCTCGCGCAGCACCAGCAGGCGCAGCATGACCTCCGCCTCGGAGCCACGGAACAGCGTGATGAAGGCGTCGATCAGCGGTCGCGCCGCGGCGAGCGGCGCGAGTTCGGGCACGTCGTCCGCGGCAACGCCGGGGGCGAGGAAATCGGCGAGCTCGGGCGTCATGCGTGCGCGCGGGCGGGGCGCTCAGACACCCTGCTTGAGGCTCGCCGCGATGAAGTCGTCCAGGTCGCCGTCCAGCACGGCCTGGGTGTTGCCGACTTCGTAGTTGGTGCGCAGGTCCTTGATACGGGACTGATCGAGCACGTAGGAGCGGATCTGGTGGCCCCAGCCGATGTCGCTCTTGGAGTCCTCCAGCTTCTGCTGTTCGGACTGGCGCTTGCGCAGTTCCAGCTCGTACAGGCGGGCCTTCAGCATGGACATCGCTTCGGCCTTGTTTTTGTGCTGCGATCGGTCGTTCTGGCACTGCACGACGACGCCGGTCGGCTCGTGCGTGATGCGCACCGCGGAGTCGGTCTTGTTGATGTGCTGGCCACCGGCGCCGGACGCGCGGTAGGTGTCGATGCGCAGATCGGCCGGATTGATCTCGATCTCGATCGAGTCGTCGACCTCCGGATACACGAACACCGACGAGAAGCTGGTGTGGCGGCGTGCGTTTGAGTCGAACGGGCTCTTGCGCACGAGGCGGTGGATTCCCGTCTCGGTACGCAGGAAGCCGTAGGCGTATTCACCGCTGACCTTGATCGTGGCGCCCTTGATGCCCGCGACTTCGCCTTCGGATTCCTCCATCAGCTCGACATTGAAGCCCTTGCGCTCGCAGTAGCGAAGGTACATGCGTTCGAGCATGCCAGCCCAGTCCTGCGCCTCGGTTCCGCCGGCGCCGGCCTGGATTTCAATGAAGCAGGGATTCGGGTCCATCGGATTCGAGAACATCCGGCGGAATTCGAGCGCATGCACCTTCCCCTCGAGCGGGGAGAGATCGGCTTCAACCGCGGTCAGGGTGTCCTCGTCGTCCTCGGCCTGAGCGAGTTCGAACAGGTCCTTGAGGTCGATGGAGGATTGCTCGATGTCGCGCAGGTTGACGACGACATCCTCGAGCTGACGCTTTTCCTTGCCGAGCTCCTGAGCCTTCTCGGCATTATTCCAGACCGCCGGATCTTCCAGCGCACGGGTTACTTCTTCGAGCTTCGACGCCTTTTCGTCGTAGTCAAAGATACCTCCGAAGTTCGCGACCGCGGGCCTGCAGGTCGTCGAGTTTCTGGGAGATGGCGTTGATGCGTTCGGCTTCCATGGCGAGGCTCCGGGCGATTCTGGGAAACTGACAAGTATACCTCGATCGGATCGCGCCGCGCGCATGGCCGCGCGAGACAACGCCTGCGCGATCCCGAAATGCAAACGGCGGCCCGCAGGCCGCCGTTGTCGGCGCCGGGCGTTACCGGAATCAGAACTTGTAGCCGACGCCGACCATGTACACCCACGGATCGATCTCGACACTAACCTTGACCTTGCCGAGCACAGGATGCCGCGCGGTGGCATGGCTGTCGATACCGATACGCCAAACAGCCGCGTTCAACACGACTTTGTCCGTGAGCATGTAGTCGATGCCGGCTTGCAGGGCGAGACCCCAGGAATCCTCGCGATCGAGATGGGAAAATCCTTGAGCCTTGCGGGCATCCGTCAGATCTTCATTGAAGAAGGCCGTGTAATTGATGCCGGCACCCACGTACGGCTGCCATTTCGAGCTGGAGTCCATCGGAAAGTATTGCAGCGTAACGGTCGGCGGCAGTTGCTCGATGGTGGCGAGCTTGCCGTTGAGACCTGCGGGCAGCCCCTTGACGCTGACGCTGTGCTTGAAGGGCGTGGCAGCGAGCAGTTCAACGCCTACGTGGTCGGTCAGCATGTAACCGAACGTCAGGCCGAGCTGCGTGTTGTCGCTCACCGTGGCATTCGAGCCGGCGATCTTCCCGGTGGCACTCGATGAGACATCGGAGCCCCCCATTTCCGGACTTACTGTCGCCGCACCTGCACGGACAACGAAGTCGCCCGCCTTGTAGGCGTGCGCGAACGGACTTGCGGCGCCCAGGGCGAGCAGGGATGCGATGACGAGCGATTTTTTCATGAGCTACTCCTCTTGCATGACGCGAATGAACTGTGGGGCATAGTACCCACTCTTCAGTGCCGGTTATGTGCGTCGCACAAAAATTTCGCTTACATTTGACGAATGTCAAAAAAACCATACCTATAGCAAGGTTTATCCCCGCATATCGCCGTAAGCGGGCGGGCAAGCCAGTTTCAGAGGGAACTCGAAAACCGATATCAATCGCCAGGCATCCAGTCGGTTGTGTCCCCCTGAAATCGCATTGGGTACCCGCACCCGCATTTGCTGCACTGCTACATAGACCACTGGCGCGCAGACATCACCTCGGCGCCATTCGCAGGGCGAGGCTCGACGATCGAGGTATGATGTCGCTCCCTGACCCGAACGTCCCGGAATATCGACGTGCCCATCGAAGTCATTCGTGCCGACTATCACAACCCCGTCCATGCTCATGCGATCACTGAGTTGCTCGACGCCTACGCGCGAGACCCAATGGGCGGAGGCGAGGCATTGCCCGCAGAGGTCAAGGAAAGGGTCGTGGGGGCGCTTGCCCGCCAGCCACACGCGTTCAGCCTGATCGCCTTAGCGGACGGCGTCGCAGTGGGATTGGCGAATTGCTTCGAGACCCTCTCGACCTTCGCCGCCAGGCCGCTGATCAACATCCACGATTTCGTCGTCCTCGCGGAGTGCCGCGGACGCGGAGTGAGCCAGCTGCTGCTGGCGGCGGTCGAGGCGGCCGCGAGGGAGCGCGGATGCTGCAAGATCACCCTGGAGGTGCTCAGCGGCAACGACGCCGCACGGGCGGCGTATGCGAAATTCGGATTCAGCGATTACACGCTGGATGCGAGCGTCGGGACTGCGCTGTTCTGGCAGAAACCAATCGAAAATCCCCCGCCCGGCGCTGCCTGAGCGGAGCTTGCGCCGAACTGGCGCACGCTCAAAGCCCGTTCGGCGCCAGCCGTGAGATGTGCCGAAGCGATGGCAGCGCGAAGGCCAGCCCGACCGCGATGCCGGCAATGAGGTCGAGCACTACATGCTGGCGGGTGGCGATCGTCGACCACAGGATTGCCACGCAGAGCAGGGCATTTCCCCAGCGCAGCAGCGTCGGCGCCTCCACCGCGCGCGCGATCCGCTCCAGCCATAACGCGGTGAATACCGAGGATGCAACATGCAGCGAGGGACAGGCGTTGCCGGCTGCGTCCACATTCTTGATGAATGCGAGCTGCGGATAGTCGGACCAGTCGATGCCAGCCGGTGGCACCGCGGTGGGAAGCACCCAGTAAATACCGAGGCAGAACCCGCACAGGGCGGAGATCCACACGCCGAACCAGAGCAGCGGCCGCAGGCTGCCGATGAAGGCGGGCGGCAGCGACACGTACACCCACAGGCTTGCGTAAATCGGAAATGCGGCCGCGGAAAAGGGGATCCATGCATCCGCGGCAACGCGCGGCATCATCGTCGGTGCAGTGAGCGGATCGCGCAAAACCGTAAAATACCCCCAGAAGAACAACACCATGAAGATCATGGTTCCCGCTGCCTTGAGCGGCCAGAGTGTCGCGAAACGGCTAGCCAGCTGGCGAAACCAGGCGGAGCGGGGTGCCGCATCCAGCGGCGTGGCGGAGAGGGTCGTCATGGCCGGCGGATAGTACCAAACATCCGCCAGCGCGCCGGGATCGACCGTGCCATCTATGGTGAAACATTTGATTTCATATAGAATTCGCGCCCTATGAATTCAATTGCACTTATTCGCGAATTTCTCGACGAGCGCCTGGGCGTGGCGTCCGAGAAGGTTGTTCCGGATGCGCTGTTGGTGGACCTCGGTGTCGACTCGCTGATGATGCTCGAGCTGATGTTCGCCTTCGAAGACCGCTTCGGAATCAAGGTCCCGAGCGATCTCGAGAACCCGAAAAGCGTCGGCGACATGGTGACAGCCATGGACGGCCTGATCGCAGCCGGCGGCGTGCACTGAGCCATGGTCGGGCGTCGGGTTGCGATCACGGGACTGGGACTGGTCAGCCCGTACGGCGGCGATCTGGCGAATTTCTTCAAGCGGCTGTGCGCCGGGGAAACGGCGATCCGCCATCTTCTAACCGACGATCAGCCGCGCCCGCTTTCGATTCCCTTTGTCGCATGTCCGGCGTTCGATGCCGATGCCGTGCTCGGCAAGCCGCTGGCCGCGATGATGGACCGCTTCGCACAACTCGGCATGGCGGCAGCCTTCGACGCGTGGGACTCCGCCGGCCTGCCGCGCAGCGCCGGTGAGGAATCGCGCGACGACTGGGGCGTATCCTGGGGCACCGCGCTCGGCGGCACGCTCGCCTATGAAAAGGGCTATCGCGAGCTGTGGCAGCGGGGGCGCGAACGCCTGTCGCCGCTCTCCGTGCTGCTCGGCATGAACAACGCCGCCAATGCCCATATCTCGATCCAGCTCGGATTGGGGGGCGCAAGCACGAGCCACACCGTCGCCTGCGCATCGTCGGCCGTTGCCATCGGCGAAGCCTTCCGGCGCGTGCGCTCGGGAGAAGCGACGGTCATGGTCACCGGTGGCTCAGACGTGCCGCAAGCCTATGGCGTCGCGCGCGCATGGGAAGCCCTGCGTGTCATGGCGCCCGGCAACGCAGAAACCTCACCCTCCGCCTGCCGTCCCTTCGCCGGCGATCGCCGCGGCCTGGTTCTCGGCGAAGGCGGAGCGGCGCTGGTTCTCGAGGACTGGGATCACGCGCTGGACCGCGGTGCAAACATACACGGGGAAATCGTCGGCTACGGGGCAAGCTGCGACCACAGCCACCTCGTGCGTCCCGAAGTGGCCGGTCAGGTCCGTGCCATGCAGGCCGCGCTTGCCGATGCTCGTTTGGCCGCCGGCGATGTCGACTACGTCAATGCCCATGGCACGGCTACCGCCGAGGGCGATCCGGTCGAGATCGCTGCGCTCAAGTCCGTGTTCGGGAAGCGGGCGGAAACGCTGCCGGTGAGCGCGACCAAGTCCATGCACGGCCACCTGCTCGGCGCAGCGGGCGCCATCGAGGTGATCGCCTCGGTACTCGCGCTGCGCGACGACGCTCTGCCGCCCACCATCAACCTTGCCGGCAATCTCGACCCAGCCTGCACCGGAGTCGAACACCTGACGGCCGCCCGCCACGGAGCCGCGCCGCGAGCGGCACTCTCCAATTCATTCGCCTTCGGCGGCAGCAACGCCGTGCTCGTTTTCCGCGCCGTCCGCCAATAAGGCCGGAAGAGCCGTCGTCACGCGGAAACGCCGATGAGCCTGCCGATCTCCAATCTGCCGCTGCTGCTGACCGGCACCGCCGGCCTGCTGTGGCTGTCGCGCAAGCCGCTGCGCAATCCCGGCAGCCACGGCTTCTACCGCTTCTTCGCGTGGGAGACCATCCTCGCGCTGACGTTACTCAATCGCGAGCCGGCAGGTGATCAACTGCTGTCCGAAACCCTCCTGCAGTTAAGCCTGCTCCCGCTGGTCTTCGGCTTCATCGCGCTGCGTCGCGAGGGCAAGCGCGACCCGACCCGGCGCGACGACGGCTCGCTCTACAGCTGGGAAAAGACTTCCGAGCTGGTCACGCAGGGCATCTTCGGCCTCATCCGCCACCCGATGTACAGCGCGCTGCTCGCGCTGGACTGGGGCATGTTCTTCCGCGCCCCCAGTTGGCCCGCCTTCGCGCTCGCCCTTTTCGGTAGCGCCTGCGTGCTGCTGACCGCGCTGGCCGATGAAAGGGAATGCATCGCCTATTTCGGCCAGGCCTACATCGACTACATGCAGGGCACGCGCCGCTTCATTCCGTGGCTGTTCTGACCGGCGGGAGCCGCGCGGAAGAGGGCGCGCGTGCCCTTGCGCTCAAAGTGCCTGTGCGGGCATCGCTGCGCCGGCCTCGATCGCCGGATAGTCCCCACACCCATCCGGCCAAGGGGTAAGGATCTCGAATCCCTCTGCGGTAACCGCGACCATGTGTTCCCACTGTGCCGACAGCGAATGATCCTTGGTCACCACGGTCCACCCGTCACCCAGTTCGCGGGTTTCCGGGCGCCCCGCGTTGATCATCGGCTCGATTGTGAACACCATGCCGGGCTCCAGCGTCAGACCGGCTCCGGGGCGGCCGTAGTGGAGGACTTGCGGTTCGTCGTGATAGACGTCGCCGATGCCGTGCCCGCAATATTCGCGAACGACGGTAAAGCCTTCGCGATGGGCGACGCTCTGGATGGCGTATCCGATATCACCGAGCGTCGCACCGGGACGGACGGCGAGGATGCCCGCGCGCATGGCTTCGTAGGTGGTCCGCACGAGTCGCCGGGCGAGGACGCCGGGCTTGCCGACAAAGTACATGCGGCTGCTGTCGCCGTACCAGCCATCCTTCACCACGGCCACATCGATGTTGAGGATGTCTCCGCTGGTCAGGCGCTTCGCGGACGGGATGCCGTGGCACACGACGTGGTTCGCCGAGGCGCAGATCGTCTTCGGGTAGCCGTGATAGCCGATGTTCGCCGGAATGGCCCGCTGGACGTTGACGATGTAGTCGTGGCAGATGCGGTCAAGCTCGTCGGTGGTCACGCCCGGCCGGACGTGCTCTCCGATCATGTGGAGGACGTCGGCGGCCAGCGCGCCGGCTCGGCGCGCCATTTCGATCTCCGCCTGCGAGCGGATCGGGACCTGCTGCTTCTTTGCCATCAGGCCGCCCTGCCAAGGTTCGTCAGCGGGGAGGGCGCTCCGTGTGCCTCGTGCGCCTCTTCTTCCTGAATCAGCAGCTGGCAGATTTCGCGGTAGCTCAACGTGGGATTGAGCTCCGCGAGCATTCCGACGCGCAGCCAATGCTCCGCCTGGCTGTTGATGGAGCGACTGAGCGCGCCGCTGGTCCGGCGCAGGGCCTCATGCATCTGCTCGGAGATCTTGACGATTCCCACGGGGCGCCCTCATGTACGTTGTAGCGGGTGGACACAAAAGCGCGCATCAGACTCGAACGGAAAACTTTCATCTGCGGGGTCTTCTCCATAAGTTTGCGGAAATTTGCGTCAAAAATTTGAGACGGAATAACCCGAATTTTCGAATAAGGACAGATTTTTACTTACTATCCTGATGCCGCATCACAATGGACCCAATGTCCCGAAAGCGGATGCAACGTGCCGAACCGAAGAGTGGTCCTGAGACACTCCACGTGTCACTGATGCGGTGTCGGTGCAAAGAAATGCCGTCGATCCCAGGTGAACAGGGGATTCTGAATTATCGAGTGTTGCTACGCATTGAAAATTGACCCCCTTTCGCGGGTTATGCGCGCTGAAAATTGACCCCGGTGATTAACCTGCCTGCTCGATGTTTGAGCAGGGTTCGAGGAGATGATCACCATGAACATGCTGGGCAAGATTCGGCGGTTGCACTTTCGCGACGGGCTGTCGATCAAGGAGATCTGCCGGCGCACGGGGCTGTCGCGCAACACGGTGCGGCAATGGCTGAGGGCGGGCGAAGGGGCCGAACCGAAGTACCGGCGAACGGCGCGGGAGACGGTGCTGGCGCCCTTCGAGACGCGCCTCGTTCAGTGGCTCGAGGCGGACGCCCGCCGGGCGAAGCGGGAGCGGCGCACGGCGCTGGTGCTGTTTCGGCAGTTGCAGGAGTTGGGCTTCACGGGCAGCTACTCGCGGGTGAGCGAGTACGTGCGACGCTGGCGCGAGGCCGGTGGGAAGCCGGCGAAATCGAGCTTCATCCCGCTCAAATTCGAATTCGGCGAGGCCTTCCAGTTTGACTGGAGCGAGGAGTCGCTGGTGATCGGCGGCTTCCATCGCAAGGTGCTGCTCGCGCACACGAAGCTCTGTGCGAGCCGCGCCTTCATGCTCGCGGCCTACCCGACGCAGAGCCATGAGATGCTGTTCGATGCGCACACGCGTGCGTTCCGGGTGTTCGGCGGCATTCCCCGACGCGGCATCTACGACAACATGAAGACCGCCGTCGATAAGGTTGGCGTGGGCAAGCGGCGCATCGTCAATACGCGGTTCGCGGCGATGGCGTCGCACTACCTGTTCGATCCGGACTTCTGCAACGTCGCCAGCGGCTGGGAGAAAGGGGTCGTCGAGAAGAACGTGCAGGACAGCCGGCGGCGCCTGTGGCAGGAGGCGCTGCAACGGCGCTTCGGCAGCTTCACCGAACTGAACGCCTGGCTCGAGGTGCGCTGCCAGGCGCTGTGGTCGGAACTGGCGTACCCGGACGCCGAGCACCTCACCATCGCCGACGCCCTCACGCTTGAGCGCGATGCCTTGATGCCAATGGTGCCGAGCTTCGATGGCTACGTGGAGGCGATCGTGCCGGTGTCCAGTACCAGTCTCGTGACGAACGAGCGCAATCGCTACTCGGTCCCGTGCGCCTTCGCCAACCAGAAGGTGAGCCTGCGGCTGTACCCCGAGCGGATCGAGATCCATGCCGAGGACGGCCTGGTCGCCACCCATGCGCGCAGCTTCGAGCGCGGCCAGGTCATCTACGACTGGCAGCACTACCTGCCGCTGCTCGAACGCAAGCCGGGTGCCTTGCGTAACGGTGCGCCCTTCGAGGGCTTGCCGGCGCCGCTACAGCGACTGCGGGCGCTGCTCGTCAAACGCCCGGGCGGCGATCGGCTGATGGCCGACATTCTGGCGCACGTCCCCCGACACGGCCTGGAGAACGTGCTGGTGGCGGTCGAACTGATCCTCGAATCCGGCACGCCCAGCGCGGAGCACGTCAAGAATGTGCTCGCCCGCCTGCGCCAGGCGCCCCCACCGACACCACTCGACACGGTACTCGCGGTGACCGAGGCACCGCTTGCCGACGCCGGCCGCTATGACCGTCTGCACGCGGAGAACGATCATGCGTGAGATTGTCGCCGAACTGAAATCGCTGCGTCTGCACGGCATGGCCCAGCGTTACGATGAATTGCTCGCGGAAGGCGGGGTCGGCATCCAGAGCGCCGGCTGGCTCATTCAGTGTCTGCTCGAGGCCGAGGTCACCGACCGGCATGTGCGTTCAATCCGCTATCAGATGGGGGCGGCGCGTTTCCCCATGCACCGCGATCTGTCCGGCTTCGACTTCGGCAAGTCGAAAGTCGATGCGAAGTTGATCGATGAACTCGCCACCGCCGCCTTCACCGATGCCGCCGCCAACGTCGTGTTCATCGGCGGCACCGGGACCGGCAAGACTCATCTGGCGACCGCACTGGGCGTCAAGGCGATCACTGAGCACGGCAAGCGGGTACGCTTCTTCTCCACCGTCGAGCTCGCCAACAGTCTGGAACTGGAGAAGGCCGCAGGCAAACAGGGGCGGCTCGCGCACGCGCTGATGCACGTCGATCTCGTGATCCTCGACGAACTGGGCTATCTACCCTTCAGCCAGGCCGGGGGAGCCTTGCTCTTCCACCTGATCTCCAAGCTCTACGAGCGCACCAGCGTGATCATCACGACGAACCTGACCTTTGCCGAATGGCCCGCCGTGTTCGGCGACGCGAAGATGACCACTGCGCTGCTCGACCGTCTCACGCACCACTGCCACATCGTGGAAACGGGCAACGAATCCTTCCGTTTCCAGCAAAGCAGTCAGACGGCCAAGGCGCGCGTCCGGGCGCGCGAGGTGAGCCGAGCGGCGCGGCCCGTCGAGTCCCTGGATGTGACCGCGGAGCCGGACGCGCCATTCTGAGCCCCGAGGGGGAGGAAGCGGCTGCGGGCTACGCCCTTCGCCGCTTCCTCCCCCTCGGTCGATACGACTACACTTCACTCCAGCCAATCAATGATGAACGGCTAAACCCCCGGGGTCAGAATTCGGTGCACACGGGGGGTCAAAATTCAACGCGCGCGGACAGTTTGTGTCTCGAATTGTCGGGTTTCCGGGGCACCAAGGATCGCATTCTGTGCCGTGGTAAAACCGATCTCGGCTGCGGCGTGGGCGATGGTGCCCTCCGACAACCGCGGCAGGGAGGCCGCGAGAACGCCTGCGCCGACGTGTTTGAGCGCGAGGCCGGCAACGTCGACAATCGTTGGCACATCCGGTGGAACGGGGGATGGTTGCGGTGCCGGAACCGTCACCCGGCCAATAAAGGTCGTCTCACCTGATGTCACGTAGGCATCAGGAATCTGGCGAAGTTTGATCGACTTGGCTTCGGCCCTCTTGCGGACCTCACGTTCGAGATAGGACTTAAGCATATTGTTGGGCACCACTCGCATGCCGTTCACGATGCGCACCATCGTGTCGTCGGGACGTTCGAATGCGCCGAGGAAGCTCGCGGTATAAATGCCCTCGTAGGCGGCGACACTCTCCTGGAGTGCGACCTCGAAGGCGGGGTCACCCGGCAGGGCCGCAAGAAACTGGTCCACCTCCGCACGCACGTTGCGAGCGACGCCACGATTCGGGAAAATCAGGCTGCCACGCACGCGTCCGGTGCCGAGACTATCGGGCGTGGAACGGCAAGCATCCGAGATGAAGACCACATTCGGGATCGCCGACTCCCTCGCGAGTTCGACGCTTTCGCGCAGGCTGACGGCTTCATTCGGGTTGTCGGGGGCTTTCGAAAGCAGCCAGTGTTCGGAATAGCCGCTGAGAAAGCCGTGGCCGGAGAAGTAGATCACCAACTGGTCGAGCGTACCGCGGCCGACGAACTCCTCGATGACATCGAAGATCTCGCTTGCTCTGACGGGCTTGCTATCGTCGACGAGGCATCGCACCTCGAAGCCTTCGGCTTCGAGCCAGTTCGCGACGCTGCGGGTTCCGGACGTCACCCCTTTGAGCACCGGCAGCTTGCCTGCCTTCTTGACTCCAATCACGACCGCCGCCCGCCGTTTGTGGCCGCCAGTCTGTGCGAGAACAGGCCAGGCCGCGAGCATTCCGGCCGTGGTGACGCCCATAGCAAGAAAATCGCGCCGTTTCATTTCGTTCCCTTGATGATCGTCACGTCCGTCCTTGGGGGCCCACTACGACCGGGTCACGTCCCGTTCGACGCGTTTGCAGCCGGCGAACGTTCACGGATCCGTGAGGAACCACCGACGGGCGGAGGAACTATTTGCTCTGGTTAATCGTAGGACCCCGCACGCCGTTCGTCGAGTTCGCACAAGCGAATGCAGGCCTAGCCCCCGGCCTCGCGCGCGATCAGATAGCCGGTGATGGGATGTACACAGATATGACGCCACTCGTGCTCGCAAATCCGACGGCGCGGATCGAGGAGCGCCGGGTCCGTATGCAACTCCCCCACATCGTGAAGCAGGGCGGCCGCAAGCAAACGGGTCGGTGCCGATGCGCAGACGGAGAGTAGTAAGGGCTCTCGCGAGTTCGACCGACGCGGGGGACACCAACTGGCGACAACAACTTGCTGAGCCAAGGCGCACAACAACCAAGGGATGTGGAGACGGATCGGTGAGGATTGCCTCGCAGAATGAAATTCATAGAAATGATCAACACTCCTTGAATTTCATTGCTCACAACGATGATGGGGCGAAAATTTCAACAATCGTTTATTTTTTTGCGGGGTGATGCTACCCCGAGACGTTGGAATTTCCTCGGTTGCCGAACTCGGCAAAATTGTTCGGGCCGTTCACAAGGCGTCGGGGCTGACCCAACGCGATGCCGCGGCGCTGTGCAACGTCGGACCGCCCTTTCTGAACGGCCTGGAGCAAGCCAAGGCTACGGCTCAGCGTTCTCGCCCTGCATCGACTGCGCGCTCAACTGCTGAAATTCAGGATCATGCAAAGCAACGCCCTGCGCGGATTGCTCTACGAATTCGGGGAAGTTCTTCCCGAGGGCTACGTGGCACTGTCCAAGGCTTTGCCGCCCGCATTGGCGACACTGGATGCGCGCCTTCCCGGTGTTCTAATCGATAGCCTGCGCGAGCAGTGGGCAAGAGTACAACGCCTCGACGCCGAGATCGCCACGATCGAACGACGCCTGGCGAGCATCCTGAAAGAGACGCCGCAGTGCCAATCGGTGGCAGCCATTCCCGGCGTCGGGTTGCTGACTGCGACGGCCGCGGTCGCGAGCATCGGCGACGCACGAACCTTTAAGTCGGGACGGGAGTTTGCCACCTGGTTGGGATTGGTGCCCAAGCAGCGAGGGACCGGAGGATGGGTTCGACAACTTGGCTTGTCCAAACGAGGCGACGTCTACCTGGGAACATTGCTGATGCACGGTGCACGGGCGGTGATCGTGCGTGACAGTGACAAGCCATGGCTGGCGGGGTTGCTCCAACGGCGCCCCTACAACGTGGCGGTGGCTGCCGTCGCCAACAAGTTGGCACGCACCATCTGGGCCGTGCTGGCCAAAGGTACGCCCTTCGACGCGAGTCAGTTCGCTACCGCGGCGTGAGGTGCGATGCCAAACTTCCACTGAATACTCATTCAACAACTTCTCCAAGGAGCGCAAGCGATTCATTGTTGATGGCAGACAGGTCGGACCGGGACGGGGTAAGCCTGATAGGGAACGTGAACTTCGAGTTCGTCAATCAGATGAGGCCCCCGCCAGCGGATTCCATCAGGGCCAGCAGGCTTACCGCCTGCGCATACAGGCCGGATATAAGACTGCATCCTCACCTTGAATGCCAGACGCGAAAATCACTTGTCACTCCGAGAGGCGTCCATATAAGGGGTCCCCTAAAGGGGCGGAGTCGTCGATCGGCAGTGATGAGCGGAGACGGGTGTTCGTCGAACATGATTTGGGTGTGGGCGGCAGCGCGTGGTCTTCGACTTCCCGGATTGTCCATCGGAAGGCGGGTAGAGTAATCAGCGCAGCAACCACACCGCCTTACCGGACCACTTCAAGTGTCTTCCGCGCAGGCAATGCACCAGAGCTTGGCAACCGAAACCAGGTCGGGAAGCAAAGGCGACTGTTACTTTTCCACGGGATCTTTCATCCAATGGCGAGCATCGGATGAATGAATTGCGTGAGGCGTACATGAAACTTCAGATCGTATCGGACGTCCATCTCGGGCTTGCACCCTGCGAAATCCCCGACACCGGCGCAGACCTGTTGATCCTGGCGGGAGATATCCACCGTCCGCGGGAAGCGCTGTCTTGGGCTACTGCATTGAAACGACCCGCGATCTATGTGGCCGGCAACCACGAGTATTACGGCTCGAGCATTCCCGCGACGAATCGATTGCTACGCGAACTCAGTCGCGACAGCCTGGTGACGGTGCTGAACTGCGAAGAGAAACGGATGGGCGATGTGCGCATACTTGGTGCGACGCTGTGGAGCGACTTCCGCATCGCCGGCGAAGGTCCGCTGCGGGATCAGGCCATGGACGACGCCGTTCGCTTCACCCGCGATTTCAGCCGCATCGCGGCAGACGAAGGGCAGAGCGAGCTATTCACGCCGTGGCACTGCGCCGCCCTGTTTGAGGGACACGCAAACTGGCTCAAGGCGCGGCTCGCGGATCGGTTCGACGGCATCACCGTCGTTGTGACCCATTTCGCGCCGTCGCCACGCAGCATCGCCCCGCGATTCGCCGGATCGCCGCTCAATGCGTGCTTCGTCTCGGACCTCGAGGTCTTGGTCGCTGACAGCGGCGCGGCGGTTTGGATACACGGCCACACTCACGACAGCTTCGACTACCAGCTTGGCGGCACGCGCGTGCTGGCCAATCCGCGTGGTTACGTGCTCAAGGGCAGCGCGGAAAACTCCGTGTTCGACCCGGGATTCACCGTGGAGGTGGGCTGAAGGCGCAGCGCCGATTCGCCCCCGACTGAGGCGACGCCGTCGAGCATGCCCCTGTCACTCGGGCGTCTGCGTCCCCGCGTCGGCTTGTTGTTCTTCCAGCTTCCTGATGCGCTGCTGAAGCCTTCTTTCGTCGTCGCGACGTTGCGTCGCGTCACGCGCGACGGCAACCGAACCCATTACCTCTCCGCATCCGCCGTCTGCTCGACGAGCAGGCGGGGAATGTCGATGGCGTCCGTGCTCATGTGCGTTTCTCCAGTACGCGGGGGCGGGGGCGGGGAATGTAGGGCGCGATCTCCGCGGCGTTGCCGAGGATGTCGGCTAGGGTCAGGCCGTCGAGGACCTTGAAAAAGGCCTCGAGCGCCTCGCGAAACCCTGCCTGTAATCGGCACACCGGCGAGAGTACGCAGCGGTTGTTCGAACGGTTGAAGCATTCGACGAGAGCGAAATCCTGCTCGGACGCGCGCACCACCGCACCGATGCTAATGTCCTCCGGGGCCTTGCGCAGCCCCACGCCGCCGCTGCGACCCCGGATGGTTTCGATCAGACCGTCCTGGCCAAGACGGTGGATGATCTTCATCAGGTGGTTCCTGGATATGTCGTAGCTCTCCGCAATCTGTTGAATCGTCACCAGTTCGCCGCGGTGCAGGCCGAGGAAGATCAGCGTTCGGAGGGTGTAGTCGGTGTATTCGGTGAGCTTCATCCGCGCGACTCGCAACTAAAGATGTATTGACGATATTGCTTTTATAGGGCGAGCACAATAAGATGTATTTGCGGCATAGCAATTTGCGGCAATAGTTATTCTCTCTCGGCGCGTGCTCGTCATGGACATTCCTTCGCTGTTGCTATCGTCGTTCATCATTGCGGTGACCGGGTTGTTTTTCTTCATCTGGTCCCTGCGCAAGGGCCTGCTCGATCCGGATCCGGCCGCCGCCAAGGTCATCTTTTCGCGTGGCGAGATCGGGCGCGTCGAAGAGCCGGCAGTGCCGGGCGGCACGGAGCGTGACCTGCAGCGTACGATGGCCGTCTTGGTTGGTGAGCCGGACGCGAAGGAATTGCAGACGCGGATCGCCGCAGATGCTTCGTCGGCGCGCCCAGCCTTCGTACTGCTCGGATTCGCCGTGTTCTGGCTGCTGGTTGCGTCGCTCGCGGGGCTTACCAGTTCGATCAAGCTTCACGAGCCGGATTGGCTGACGCAGTACGCGTGGCTGAGCTTCGGGCGCATCCGAACCATCCATCTCAATGCGGTCGCCTACGGCTGGGCGCCGATGGCGGCCCTCGGGATCGCGTTGTGGATGCTGCCGCGCCTGCTCAAGACCACGCTCGAGGGCGCACGCGTTGCGATAGGTGGCGCCATCCTGTGGAACATCGGGTTGGCGATCGGCATCGGCGGCATCGCAGCGGGCATCACCGACGGCATGGAGTGGCTGGAAATACCCGGGCAGGTGGGTGTCCTGTTCGCGCTCGGCGGGGCAATGATCGGACTGCCGCTGGTATTCACCTTGCGCAGGCGCAAGGTCGAGCACCTCTACGTGTCGGTCTGGTACATGGGGGCGGCGCTCTTCTGGTTCCCCGTCCTGTACATCGTCGCCAAACTGCCAAACCTGCACTTCGGTGTCGAGCAGGCGACAATGAACTGGTGGTTCGGCCACAACGTGCTCGGGCTTTTCTACACACCGCTGTCGCTCGCCGCTGTCTATTACTTCCTGCCCAAGGTCATCGGCCGGCCAATCCAGTCCTACAACCTGTCGCTGATCGGGTTCTGGTGCCTCGCGTTCTTCTACGGGCAGGTGGGCGGCCACCATCTGGTAGGCGGACCCGTCCCGGAATGGCTGATCACCTTGTCGATCGTGCAGAGCATCATGATGATCGTGCCCGTCGTGGCGTTCTCGCTCAACCAGCACCTGACGATGCGGGGGCATTTTGCGGCCCTGCGCCATTCACCGACGCTGCGCTTCGTGGTGCTCGGCGGAATGATGTACACGCTGAGCTCGATCCAGGGGTCGTTCGAGGCCCTGCGCAGCGTCAATACCGTCACCCACTTCACCCATTTCACCGTCGCGCATGCCCACCTAGGGTTGTACGGCTTCGTCACCCTGGTGATGTTCGGCGCGATCTACTTCGCGATGCCGCGCATCGTGTCCCGGGAGTGGCCCTTCCCGACGCTGATCGGGGTGCATTTCTGGCTGGTCACGATCGGCTTCGCGATCTACTTCGTGTCGCTCACCACGGCCGGCGTGCTGCAGGGCATGAGCATGCTCGATGCGGGCAAACCGTTCATGGAGTCCGTGCGCGTCACGGTGCCCTGGCTGGAGGGACGCTCGGTCGGCGGCGCGCTGATGACGCTCGGCCATCTCGCCTTCGCCGCACATTTCCTGCTGATGGCGCTGGGGCGCGGTCCCCGGCGCAGCGGCGCCGCCTATCTCCGTCCTCTCGTCCCGACTGCCTGAGCCATGGAAAACGAAGTCAAACTGATTTCCGGCGCAATGGTGACCCTGGCCATTGCGACCGCCTCACTGGTCGTGCTGCCCTACCTGCAGTTGCGCCACGAGCCACCGACGCCAGGGTTGAAACCCTATACCGATGCGCAGCTGCGCGGCCGGCAGGTATACATCCGGGAAGGGTGTGTGTACTGCCATTCGCAGCAGCCGCGCGATCCCTCCCAGGCGCCGGACGACAAGCGCGGCTGGGGCCGCCCCTCCGTCGCCGGCGACTACTACTACGACAGTCCGCATCTCCTCGGCACGATGCGCACCGGCCCGGACCTGTTCAACATCGGCGCGCGCCAGCCGAGCGCCGACTGGCAATTCGGCCACCTCTACCAACCGCGCGCCTACACGCCCGGCAGCATCATGCCCGCTTACCCCTACCTGTTCGAGATCAGGAAGCAGGCTGAAACGGGCGACAAGGTGGTTGCCTTGCCGCCGCAGTTCGTCCCGGTGGGCGGCGTGGTCGTGGCCACCCAAGCGGCGCAGGATCTCGTGAGCTATCTCCTCGCCCTCGACCGGACCTTCCCCGCGTTGGCGCCAGTCGCCGTCGCCGGCCCGGCCTCCAACTGATCCGCAGCCGTACCGTCCGAAATGTCTGACATATCCCGCAACGACCGCGCCCAGCGGCGCGAGAACCGCGATCCGCAAGAATCCTTCAATCCCGTGCCCCGCCTGATGCTTGGACTGATCGGGGTGCTGTTCGGTTGGGCGCTCTTCTACATCTACACCGCACGGCCCGCGACCTTTCCCTCGCTCGGAGATCGCCGCAGCGCCGAAGTGCTCGCAGCCGTTCCCGCCAGGGCCGTGGACGGTGAGCAGATATTCGGCGCCAACTGCGTCGCGTGCCACCAGGCGTCCGGCGCCGGTATCCCGCTGGTGTTCCCACCACTTGCAGGCTCGGCTTGGGTCGATGGCAGCGAGCACGTCCTGATCCAGATTTTGCTGCACGGGATCAAAGGCAGTATCGAAGTCGCAGGCAGCACCTTCAATGGCGAGATGCCGGCCTTCGGCGAGAAGCTGGGCGATGCCGAGATCGCCGCGGTCGCCAGCTATATCCGCAGCCAGTGGGGCAACCAGGCAGGGCCGGTGACAGCTGAAACGGTGCAAGATCAGCGCAAGCTCACCGGGGGCCGCAGCACCCCTTGGAACGGGGGCGCCGAACTCGCGACGCTGAAATAACGCGCCCCGAAACCCATGCGGACTGTCATCGCTTGCGTGCTCATCCTGTTGCTGGGGCTTGCGGCGTTCTCGCAGGTCAGCGCCGGCTTTCGGGTCGTCACCAGCGAGGCCGCACGCCGACTCGCCGTGCGCGAACATCCGCCGCTGATGCCGGACGTCGGCCTCGTCGACGCCCGCTTTACCCGTGACTCGCTGCGCGCCGATCTGGTCGCGGATGGGCGCATCGCCCTCGTCGACTTCATCTACACGCGTTGCGAGTCGGTGTGCCGCGTGCTCGGCAACGAATTCCAGCAATTGCAGCAGGCGATCCTCGAGCAGGGGCTGCAGGAGCGCCTGCGCCTGATCAGCATCAGCTTCGACCCGACGCACGACAACCCGGACGCTCTGGCGCGCTACGCGAGTCAGATGCAGGCGGCCCCCGCCGTGTGGCGCATCGCGACGGTCGCCGATGTGCGGGAACTGCGCCCACTGCTCGAGGCCTTCGGGGTCGTCGTCGTGCCGGACGGCACGGGCGGCTTCGTGCATAACGCGGCGATCCATACCCTGCGGGCGGATGGCCGGCTGACCCGCATCGACGATCTCGGTGCCGTCGGGAGCGCGCTTCGCGCAGCCGCGGCGCGCTCCGGCGAGCGGGCGCAATGAGTTCGCGAGGGCGCGCGCTCGTCGGTCTGACGCTTGTTGCGGCATGCACTGGGCCATGGGCGCGCGCCTGGCTGGAGGCGGACATGGCCCGTCACATGCTCCTGCAGTTTCCGTTGCTGGTCCTTGCCGGCGTGGCGCTCGCTTCGTCCTTGCCTCCGCGGGCGCGTACATCTATCGCAGCATTTAATGCGCACGGCCTCGCTGGCCTGTTGCTATGCCTGCTGGTATCGGGATTCTGGATGATCCCGCGCGCCCTCGATCAGGCGCTGCTGTCGCCGCACATGGAGCTCGCCAAGTTCGCCACACTGCTCGCTGCCGGGGGCGCCCTGCAGCTGTCATGGCGGCTCGCGGGGACGATAATCCAGACCTTTTTCATCGGGAACTGGGCGTGGATGACGGCAGTGGCCGGGCTCCTCTACCAAGACGTTTCGGCTCGCCTGTGCAATGCCTATCTGCTCGATGAGCAGGTCTTCGCGGGAAGGGGGTTGGTGGTTCTGGCGGTTGTCGTGCCGTCCGTGTTGATTGGCGGGCTCATGTTACGGGGAAGTCTTGCAGCGAGTCCGGATGTTCCGGTGAACGCGGACTGACGTGCTCACCGCTTGGTCAAGCGAGGCAGAGCGGGGCGGTCCGCGAATACACGCAGCCCGCATGACAGGGCCGCGACCACCTGTGCGGGGCGGATGTGCCGCGGTTGTGGGCGACTGCCTGTCAACGAGCCGGATCTCCATGAACGGAAATCGATGAATACCTCCTGGTCCGAATCGCTCGCCTGCGGCGAAGCGCCGACCGATTCCGGGGCGGGTATAAAGATGCATTGACGTTGACTCTTTCGTAACTCCCTCTATATTGGATTGGAACGGACGATGCTCATTCGCGCGCAGGTCTGCCGTGCGCACCGACCTCGCGCGGCGGGATCGAGGCGCGGCGCGACCGGCGAAGGGCCATGGAGGTGATCCGGATCGCCGCGGGAATACCTGCCGTCGTCGTGGCTTTGAAACGGCCTGGGAGGCCACTATGCGAGCAGGGTCGGCCGGTGCGCAGAAATTTCTGAATCTGTCGCAGATCCGCTTTCCAATCGGTGCGATCGCGTCGATCGGACACCGGATTTCGGGCGTGCTGCTGTTGGTGAGCCTGCCACTTCTCGCGCTCGCGCTCGACCGCTCGCTTCGCAGCGAGCCGGAGTTCGCGGCTGTGCGCGACCTGATATCCGAGCCCTGGCGGGTGCTGCTCCTCGTCATTCTCGTTTGGGCCGCCGCGCATCACGTACTCGCCGGTGTGCGCCACCTGCTGATGGACATCGGCGTCGGGAGCCGCCTTGCGCAGGCACGCACCAGCGCCTGGGCCGCGATCCTCGCGGCGGGGATCGTCGCGCTTGCGGCCGCGTTGAGGTGGCTGTCGTGAGGCTCTTTCACGGGCAGCGGGCCTGGGTGCTGCAGCGCGTGACGGCGCTCGTGCTGCTGGTCCTGATTGCGTTGGGGGCAGCCACGCTGCTGACGGGACCGTCGCTCAGCTATGAAAGCTGGCACGCGCTGGCGACGAGCACGCATGGCGCGGTGCTAATCGTCGTGTTCTTCGCCGCACTGTGTCTGCACGGCTGGATCGGCGCGCGCGACATTGTCCTCGACTACATCCACGCGCCCGCGTTTCGGCTGCCGGTGCTTGCGCTGATCGCGGTGATCCTGTTTGCGATCTTCATCCGCGTCGTGCTGACGATGGCGGCGCACTTTGCCAGCGGTGCTTAAGAGCGGCGGAGGAGAGAACATGCGAGTCAGCATCTACCGCTTCAACCCCGAAACCGACGCGAAGCCGCGCATGCAGGATTACGACGTCGCGCTCGAGGCGAGCGACAAGAAGCTGCTCGACGTGCTGATGCGACTCAAGACGATGGACGACAGCTTTTCGTTCCGCCGTTCCTGTCGCGAAGGCGTGTGCGGGTCGGATGCGATGAACATCAACGGCCGCAACGGACTAGCGTGCCTGACGTCGCTGCCGGGCCTGAGGGAGCCGGTTGTCCTTCGGCCGCTGCCCGGTTTTCCCGTGATCCGCGACCTCATCGTCGACATGACGCAATTCTTCGCGCATTACCACTCGATCAAGCCTTACCTGATCAATAACGAGGAGCCGCCCGAGCGCGAGCGCATGCAGTCGCCCGCGGAGCGCGAGAAGTTGAACGGACTGTACGAATGCATCCTGTGTGCGTGCTGCAGCGCCTTCTGTCCCTCCTTCTGGTGGAATCCGGACAAGTTCATCGGTCCGGCGGGTTTGCTGCAGGCTTACCGCTTCATCTCCGACTCCCGCGACACGGCGACCGCGGAGCGGCTTGCCTATCTGGACGACGTGTATCGCCTGTACCGCTGCCGCACGATCATGAACTGCACCGAGGTTTGCCCCAAGGGGCTGAGTCCGTCGCATGCGATCGAACGTATCCGGCTCGCGCTCGTGCGTGAGTCTTCGTAGCGGGTGCGCCTGCCAGACAGCCACGGGAACATCATGGGTCATTCGCCTCCATTGTCGATGTTGCATCCGGTCAGTGCCTCGGTCGAAGGGCGGCGGACCGTTGATGCCGACGTGCAGGCCAGGCGGCTCGGCGCGCACGAACTGTTCTCGAGACTGGACTCCGGGGATCTCGCCCGCCTGACTCGGGGCGCGCGACTTCGCCGCCTGGATCCCGGGGAAGCGCTGTGGTTTGCCGGCGAGCGCGCAAGCCACTTTGCGATGATCGAATCGGGCATCGTCCAGATCCGGCAGATGACGCCGACCCGGCGAAGGGATCGTCGTCGGCCTGTTCCGGTCGGGCGAGGCGATCGGGCTTGCCGCTGCGCTCGAGCACGAGGTCTTCCCGGCGGACACCATCGCGATCTGCGGACCGGTCGACGTCCTGTCTATCCGCGCAGACGCGCTGCGCGAATCCCTGGGCAACTCCCTCGCCGTCGGCCTCGCCGTGAACCGTGCACTGCTGCGGCACACCGCCGCGCTACGCGCGAAGATCGACATCGTCAGCTCCGTGCCGCGGCGCCTCGCGGTGCTGATGGCGATTTGGCCGGCCGACCGACGCGGGTACAGTTGTCGTCGACGTGCACCTCGGCCGCGATGAAATCAGCCAACTCGTGAGCGCGTGGGTCGAGACCGTGATCCGCATCCTGAGCTGGTGGCAGAGGGCCGGCTGGCTCGCTACTCGGCCCGGCGGGATCGAGATCATGGGCACCGACATGCTGCAGCGGATCGTCGACACCTGAGCTGGGCGGCTGCGCGACGGCTGCGCCATCAACGTTCGAGCAGCTTGAGCTTGTCCTTCACCGCCGCCCAGAGCCCAGCATCCGGTGGAGCCAGCTTGACCTCGACGATCGGTATCCACACCTTTGCCAGCTCCTCGTTGAGCGGGATGAATCGCCGCTGGTCGGCGGGCACGTCGTCCTCGGCGAAGATCGCGTCGACGGGGCATTCGGCCACGCACAGCGTGCAGTCGATGCAGTCCCGCTTGGCCGAACTGAAGTGGGTGTTGCCAGACACGGGAGAGGCAAGCAATGTCTGCCCGCCGGACCCGTCGAATCGCGCCTCGGCCGATCAGGCGGGATGCAGTGTACTCGCGGTCTTCGGATCAACTGTCAAAGGGGCGCCTCTTGCGGTTCGCGGGTACTGGTCCTCACTCCGCTGGCGACTTACATGAATTCCTCGACCTCACGCGAGGAGCTCCGCGTCGCACCACTCGGTGCGGTCGCCGTACCGGCTGCCCCCGACGGCCGATTGCCGCGGCCAACTGCAAGTTTGAGCTTGTCACTGTGGTGAAATACCACCACGCGGCGCGCGCTGATGAGCGCGGTTTCGCCCGTTTTCGGATTTCGTCATGGACGTGCGCGCTTTTCACGCACCTGAAAGCTGCCAAAGCCCGACAACTTGACCTTCTGCCCGCCGATGAGTGCGCCGGCAATCTCCTCGAAGAACGCTTCGACCATTTCGGCGGCTTCTCGCTTGTTGAGACCGATGGCGGCGGCGATGTCTCGGATGAGATCGGCTTTGGTGAGGGTCATGGTGAGGCGACTCGCGCGACGTGGAGGGATGTGGCTGAGAGCGCAGTAATCGATGCCTTCGGCCGCTGCAGCAAGCACTGCCTTGCCGACGGCGAGAAGGTTGGGGCGACGGGAGGCGGCGCGGCGTACCGGGACGTGCCGCGGCCCGTGTGGCCGAGGATTGCAGGGCGACGTGTAGCCGTCGAGATCGCCCTCGACGCGTTCGTGGCACAACGGGTGAGTCAGGTGAGTCAGTCGCTATTGCGCCCGGTTACGGCCGAGCGGCGGGGGGCTTTGCCGCGGATGGGTAGGGCAGGGAAGCAAGGTGCGCCCGTATGAATCCTTGCGCGGTAATGGCAAACGAATTAGGGCAGGGGAGCCGCTCCAACTTCTGGTCGTCGGCCTTATGCAAAGCTAATGAAATGGACTCCCCCTCCGTCTAGCGGGAAACTGACCCGGTCGCGGCCATGACGGCCGCGCGCCAGCCAAGGAGGTGTGCCATGAACGTTGTTCGCATCGGTCTCGACATCGCCAAGTCTGTCTTCCAAGTGCACGGCGTTGACCCACACGGCAAACCCGTTATCAGGAAGACATTGAGCCGCTCCCAAGTGTGCGAGTTTTTCGCCCAGCTGCCGCGTTGCCTAGTCGGGCTTGAAGCGTGCGCCGGATCGCACTACTGGGCTCGGGAACTGGGCAAGCTCGGCCATGACGCACGGTTGATGGCCGGCCAGTTCGTGAGCCCATACCGCAAGAGTGGAAAGAACGATGCGAACGATGCCGAAGCGATCTGCGAAGCGGTTGGGCGGCCGAACATGCGGTTTGTACCCGTGAAGTCGGAGGAGGCCCAGGCGGTTCTGACGGTGCATCGAGCGCGTGCATTAACGGTATCCGAACGTACTGCGCTGGTAAACCAAGTCCGCGGCCTGCTCGGTGAATTTGGCATTGTTGCTGCAACAGGGGTTTCGCACGTGCGCAAGTTACTGGCCGAGATCGGCGCCGGCGGCAAGCAATTGCCAATTCTTGCCCGCGAGACGATGGGTGAGCTCCACGACCGGTTGCGCGCGCTCGACGAGCGCATCTTGGCCTACGATCGGAAGATCGAGGCGCTGGCGCGCCAGAGCGAGCCCGCGCGGCGACTGATGGCGATCGAAGGCATCGGTCCCATCACCGCCTCTGCCCTCGTTGCCAGTGTCGGCAATGCCAGGACCTTCACCAACGGCCGCCAGTTTGCAGCCTGGCTGGGTCTGACGCCACGGCAGAACTCTAGCGGCGGCAAGGCGAAACTCGGAGCGATCAGCAAGCGGGGTGATGTCGTGCTGCGAACCTTGCTGATCCACGGTACACGCTCGGTGCTGCGTCTTACCGCTCAAAAGCACGACCAGAAGAGTGTGTGGGCCGAAGCGCTCAAGGCGAGAAGCTGCGCCAATGTCGCGGCCGTCGCATTGGCTGCAAAGCATGCGCGCATCATCTGGGCGATGTTGGCCCGCGGCACTGATTATCGGAGTGCAGCCGTGCCCGCTTGAATCCGCTGCATTGACTAGCCAGAAAGATCCCTGCCTGAAGATTGCGAGCGAAGCGTGTTGATGGGATGACGGTGCAAACCGACGCGGCAAGAGCCTGCTTATGGGAATGGTCGAAGCCAGACCGCGAAGCTAATGAGGTGGCCGCGGAACGTATGTCATCAGGGCTGGCGCCGACGGGCGTCACAGTAGGCCGGATAGATTCCTGCAGGTTTGCTTACAGAAGCCCAAGACCGTCACTTGCAATTCCGGGGGAGTCCATAGATTCCATAAGGCCGATTATGCAAAGTTGTCGATTATGGAAAGTCGTAAGTGGCGGATTCCTGGGAAACCTTGCTGAGAGCGGTTCCGCTGGTGGCTGACGTTGCCGACGACTCTGCATAATTTCGACGGTCATCCGAGCCAACAATCGATGCACAGCCGACAGTCCCGAGTTGCGCTACGGATCGTCGGACCATGCTCGGCCCGGATTTGCTTGGATTTTCCACTGACGGTCTTCGCCTTGGCGCT
Source organism: Aromatoleum evansii (assembly GCF_045689615.1). NCBI lineage: Bacteria > Pseudomonadati > Pseudomonadota > Betaproteobacteria > Rhodocyclales > Rhodocyclaceae > Aromatoleum > Aromatoleum evansii. Next base: position 2,687,225 of record NZ_CP141259.1, on the reverse strand, counting down.
CCGAGGGTCATCGTTAGCGTCTATCTCGTGCACCAGTGGCTCCGGCTATCGCTCGTTGATTATGGAAAGTGCGATCCGCGGCCTTGCCGCGTCGTCGCTGTCTTCGCGGCACATTTCACCGGGCGGGTTTCGATAATCGACGACTTTGCATAATCGGCCAATGCTGACGGCCACCTTGCCCCGATTGAGCCGCGGAAGTGTTTCGGAAAGCGGCCGCACGGCGCTCAACGCCGTTGAACGGCAGGTCCCCGGTTCATCGATTTGGTGGTATCGACCCACAAAAGACATTCATCGTTGAGGAAGTTTAGTGGCAGGTTCTTGTGTGGAGCAGTTGTACAATGTGTGCGGGGGCTGGTTGAGAACCAATCGGTCGGAGCTGCGGCCAGCTGCCGCCGAGCGCGCAGCCGCAGTGCAGTTGCATATCCACCGGACAACGTTCTCGCGGATGTCCAACAGGTTTTAGTTACGTCGGCACGTGGCATGCTTCGGGGAGAAAACAATGCTCAATTCACGAGAACTGCTTCTCTTCTTCGCATTTTCCGGTAGCGTCATTCCTTGAATCCATGAAAGCCTGGAGCGGCAAGGGATTCCGATCGTTTCGCATTGACATCACAAACGAATAGCTTCTTAGCATAGGCCTTGCCAGCTCCTTCAGAGGCGCTTCCTGCAGCGATATTTCCGTCGGTCGTAACGCTCGGCTGGCGAACGGCGCACGTAGCATTAGCACTGTCTCCGTCTATGTTAATGAACCATCCTCCAGCGGGAGGACGTCACCATTTTCAATAGAGGACTGCTTATCCGTCTTTCAGAATCTGGACGTTTGGCAGTAAGTGCCGAACCTGGACGTCATTAATCCGCTTGATAGCGGTTTTCGGAGCGAGTTGGCGTGACCGACCGGCTGTCGGTGAGTGACTGCGCCGAGCGACTCGTACGCTCCTAATTCCCATTTACGACGTAGCACGCCAGGTGCGGTTCCGGCACCCAGTCCTGCACCGATGGCGGCAGCTAGATATTCGGTCGCACGGTCGATCGGTGGAAAACGGCCGCTGTTCCAGCCCTGTGTCGAGACCGCCCTTTCTGTCATTCGTCGGCGCTGCCTGCACGACGCTCGACACTCTTCTTCTCAGAACTTCTAGGCCCCGCAGCGACGTGCCGCAGTCCCGCGAGCGCCGGCGTCACGATCTTCGGATCAGCGCTGTCGGAGTAGACGGCGTAAGCGGGATACGGGAACTCTGGAGCGCCGGGCACACGGTGCAGACGTCCGCTCTTCAGATGACGTTGGACTGCCTTCAGCCGGAAGTATCCGGATCCGCCAGCCTGAAGCAGGTACTCCAATCCCAAGGGACCGAAGCCGACGAACGTGCCGACGTTGGAGAGCTCCGGGAACGCCAGGTTGTGATGCGCCGCGAACTCGCGCCCCCAATCCACGAAGACATACTCGGTCGCGTTCTGCGTCTGATCGCGGCGCGAGGTCGTCACCAGGACGAGCTTTTCCTCGATCAGCAGCTCAATATTCAGACCCGGCCTCTGCTGGGGAGCGTACACGACCGCGATGTCGAGAATGCCCTCCGTCACCTCGTCGATCAGGCTGCCCGGCATTCCGACTTCGGCGCGTAGCGCGACTTGCGGCACCGCATGCCGCATCCACAGCAGCCAGTCGACCAGCAGCGGCTCCCAGAGGCTGAGCTCGCACCCCACCATGACGACCCCGCGCCGGCCAGGCGGGACCGCGACCTGATGGCGCGCCCGCTCCCACACCTGGACGAGCGTCTGCGCGTAGCGCAAGAAGCGCTCCCCGGCCGGCGTCAGCGATGCGCCCGACTTGTTGCGCACGAAAAGCTTTCGCCCGAGCAGCTCCTCGAGCGCTCGCACGCGCGCGCTGACGGCCGTCTGCGTGATGTGGAGGCGATCCGCCGCCCGCAGGAAATTGCCCGTCGCGACGATCTCCAGAAAGGTGCGGGCGTGGTTGATGTCCATCGCGTTCTCCGTACTTCTACAGGGTGGCCTGTTCTATGAAAAGTTTTGCTTAAAAACACCATTATTATTCATTGTACTTTTATTCGTGAACGCAGGACCATGAGCTCCAACGCATCAGTTAAGGGAACCCGCCCATGGCAGCCACACGACCCCGCGCGCGCATTCAGCCCCGCGGCGCGCGCTGCGCAGTCGGCCTGAAGCGCGCCTACGAGCACCCGTCCCCCGGAGATGGCATGCGGGTCCTCGTCGACCGGATCTGGCCGCGCGGTCTGAGCAAGGAGGACCTCGAGGTCGATCTGTGGCTCAAGGACGTCGCGCCGAGCGATGCGCTGCGCCGCTGGTACGGGCATACACCAAGCCGCTGGGAGTCGTTTGCGGCGCAGTACCGCGCGGAACTCGAGCAGCGCGCCGATCTGCTTCACCTGCTGGACGAGCTGCGACGGCGCGGCCACATCACGCTGCTCTACGGCGCGCGCGACACCGACCGCAACAACGCAGTCGTGCTGCGCGATGTCCTCGAAGAGCGACGATGCGCACGGCGCACTCGGAAGGAAACGGGCAAGGACACGATGGGCCAGTGACGGCCTCGCCGTCGCTAGCAAATCCGATACGTCGGTTCGGATGATCGCTGTTGAGATACCGACAAGGAGATTGTGATGAAGACCTTGGTTACAAAACGCCGTGCGTTCACCGCTTCCATGTTCGCGGCATTGTTGTTTCCGGCCGTCCCGCTGTGGGCACAGCATACCGAGCAGCACGCGGCCGCCAACAAGGTCGCAGCAAGCAACGGCGTGATGCGCGACCTGTGGTTGGCCCACATTTTCTGGATCCGCAACGTGGTCGTCGACACCTTCGCGGGGAACAAAAAGGCGGCGGCGGTGGCGGAGCAGCAAGTCGTCGCGAACGCGAAGCAGATCGCGGCAACGATCGAGCCGTACTACGGCAAGGCGGCTTCCGACGAGCTGCTCCGGCTGCTCGCCGGGCACTACGACGCGGTAAAGCACTATGTCGTCGCGACCGCCGCAGGCAGCAAAGACAAGCAGGCAGCCGCGGCCGACGGCCTGACCGGCAATGCAAGCGCGATCGCCAAGTTCCTCAGCGGCGCCAACCCGAACCTGCCGTTCGACACGGTCAACGGTTTGCTGGTGGCCCACGGCGGGCATCACATGAAGCAGACGCAGCAGCTGCGGGCCGAGCAGTATGCGGAGGAGGCGCAGACCTGGGAGGCGATGACGCAGCACATGTATGTCATCGCCGACGCGCTGGCCGGGGCGATCGAAAAGCAGTTCCCAAACAGGTTCGGTTGAGGCCGCCTCGAAGGGCAGGCCCGGCCCGGGCGGATCCAGGCGGGCTACCCGAGACTTACAGTAGGAGGGCACGCAAATGGACATCGGATCGACGATCGCGCAGCAGGCGCGGGAGCAGCATTCTGCGGGCGCCATACCGACGCGGACCGCCTCCACGCTGGAAGGCAAGAATGCCCTGGTGACCGGGTCTACCTCCGGCATCGGACTCGGCATCGCGACGCGCCTGGCCGCGTCGGGCGCCAACGTGGTGCTCAACGGATTCGGTGACCCGGCGGAGATCGAGCGCCTGCGTGCGCGCCTGACGGCCGAGCACCGGGTGAGCGTGACCTACGAAGACGCAGACATGACCAGACCCGAGGCGATCGCCGCGATGGTGGCCCGGATGATCGACCGGTTCGGCTCGGTCGACGTCCTCGTCAACAATGCCGGCATTCAGCATGTCGCCCCGGTCGACGAGTTCCCTCCCGACCGGTGGGACGCCATTATCGCGATCAATCTGTCGTCGTCGTTCCATACGGTGCGGGCGGCGCTGCCGGCGATGAAGGCGCGGCGCTGGGGCAGGATCATCAATATCGCCTCGGCGCACGCGCTGGTGGCGAGCCCGTTCAAGTCGGCCTATGTCGCGGCGAAGCACGGCCTTGCGGGTTTGACGAAAAGCGTCGCGCTCGAAGTCGCGGAGCACGGGATCACGGTCAATGCAGTGTGCCCCGGATACGTGCTCACGCCGCTCGTCGCCAAGCAGATCCCCGACACCGCCAAAGCGCGCGGCATCTCGGAAGAGGCCGTGAAGCGCGACGTGCTGCTCGCGGCGCAGCCGATGAAGAAGTTCGTCACCGTCGAGGAGGTCGCTGCACTCACGGCGTTCCTCTGCTCACAGGAGGCGGCGTCGATCACCGGTGCGCTCCTGGCGGTGGATGGCGGCTGGACGGCGCAGTGATGACCGCGTTTCAGGCAAGGGTCCCGGGCCAGATCGTCCTGGTGCTGCAGGGCGGCGGCGCACTGGGCGCCTACCAGCTCGGTGTGTACCAGGCGCTCCACGAAGCCGGCCTCGAACCCGATTGGGTGATCGGCACATCGATCGGGGCGATCAATGGCGCGATCATCGCCGGCAACAGGCTCGAGGACCGAATAGTACGGCTGCGCGAGCTCTGGCAGCGCGTCGGACAGGCGCCGAGCTTCCGGGGTTGGCAGTATTGGCCCGGCATGCGCGAGGCATTCGCCGAGTTACTGACTCTCGTGCAGGGAATTGCGGGATTTTGCTCGCCGCGGGCGTCGTTGTGGGGCGGCGTGCAGGCGAAAGTGGGGCTCGAGCGCGCCTCCTTCTACAGCAGCGAGCCGCTGCGCGCGACGCTCTGTGAGCTGGTCGATTTCCGCGCACTCAACGCCGGGCGCCCGCGGCTTACCGTCGGCGCCGTCCACGTGGAGAGTGGCGCCATGTGCTACTTCGACAGCAGACGCGCCCCCCTCGACGTCGAGCACGTGATGGCATCGGGCGCCCTGCCGCCGGGCTTGCCGGCGGTGCGGGTCAAGGGCGAGCCCTACTGGGACGGCGGACTGTACTCGAACACCCCGCTCGAGGCCGTGCTCGACGACAACCCGCGGCGCGACTCGCTGATCTTCAGCGTCAATGTGTGGCAGCAGACCGGCCACGAGCCGGCGTCGATCTGGCAGGCGGTGGCGCGGCAGAAAGACATCCAGTACGCGAGTCGCGCCGACAGCCACATCGCGCGCCAGAAGCAGATCCACCACCTGCGCCACGTCATCCGCGAGCTGGCCCGGCGCGTGCCGGAGGGCGAGCGCAACAGCGCAGAAGGGCGCGAGCTGGCCTCGTGGGGCTGCCACACGACGATGCACGTGGTTCAGCTGCTTGCCCCGCAGCTCGACGGCGAGGACTACCTGAAAGATCTCGACTTCAGCGAAACGGGCATCCGCTGCCGTCGCGAAGCCGGGTTCGCGGACGCGCGCCGCATCATCGAGCGCGCGCCCTGGGAAGCACCCGTGGATCCGATGGAAGGCGTCATCGTCCACGAACTGTCTGCCCGCACGGGCGGGTAGCCATTTGCACTCGAAAGGAGATCGTCATGTCACGCATCGTTAAGCGCACTCATTCCGAGCCGTACCGGCTCGCCATCGGCGGCGAGGAGAAATATCTCTGCCGCTGCGGGCTGTCGAAGACCCAACCCTTCTGCGACGGCTCGCACCAGCTTACCCGGGGCGAGGACAGCGGCAAGCTTTACTGGTACGACGATGCGGGACATCGCCACGAATCGACGGAGGGCTTTCCTGAAATGCGCACGTTCTGAGCGGCGATGGAGCCTGCAACATGGCAATCGTCGAATCACGATTGATGCAGTGCGAGCGCGTGGCAGAAGGCACGATGGCGTTCCATTTCTCCAAGCCGGCGGGGTTCCGGCATGAGGCGGGACAGTCGGTCGTGCTGACCCTCGTCGATCCACCGGAAACCGATGGCGAAGGCGACAGCCGCGCCTTCACCATCGCCAGCGCACCGCACGAGCCAGAGCTGATGATCGCTACGCGCATGCGCGACACGGCGTTCAAGCGGATCTTGAAGACGGCGCAGATCGGAACGGCAGTCCGCCTGGACGGCCCCAACGGCGCGATGGTGCTGCATGACGACGTGGCGCGTCCGGCGGTGTTTCTTGCTGGCGGAATCGGCATCACGCCGTTCCTGGCGATCGTCCGGCATGTGGTGCAGCAGCAGATTGCGCATCGTATCCATCTCTTCTACGCGAACCGGCGGCCGGAGGACGCCGCTTTCCTGTCCGAGCTCCAGGAGATGGAGCAGCTCGCGCCTGGCTATCGCCTCATCGCGGTCATGAGCCAACCAGAGCGGTCCGCCCTGCGCTGGTCGGGCGAAACCGGCCATATCCGGCGCGAGCTGCTGGTTCGCCATCTCACCGACCTGAGGAGCCCGATGTACTACTTCGCTGGGCCGCCTGCGATGACGATGGCGATGCGCGGCATCCTGCAGGAGATCGGCGTGGGCGAGCGGGCCATGCGATACGAGGAGTTCTACGGCTATTGAAAGGACCCAGGGTCATGGAAGATCTGAACGAGATGAAGGCGGCGTTCGATGCGAAGCGTTCGCCCGTGCTGCATCGGAAGGAAAGCGGCTACAGCTCTCCGCCCTGCTATGCCCACGAGATCGCGCCGGATTACTTCGGGGAGCCGCCAATCATGTCGGCGGAGGAGATCGTCAGATTCCTCAACACGCTGCTCGAGGCGGAGCGCGCAGGCGCGAAGCTTGTCGCGGCCCTTCTGAGCGAGCACGAGCCGCACACTCCCGCATGGAAGCGACTTGCCGACGTGCAGCGCGATGAGGCGAAAAACTGCGCGATCCTCATCGATCTCATCGAACGCATGAGCGACACAGCGAGCCCGGCGACCAGCGATTTTCTCCGCAAGGCCCTCGCCGTACAGGGCAAGGCGGCGCGGCTGCAGCTCCTCAACTGCGCGCAGAGCTGGGTCGCGCGCATGATCAACGAAGCATTGCCCTACATGGAGCAGGGCTTCGTGCGCGGCCCGCTCTTCGCCATGCAGGAGTCGCACCTGCTCAATATCGAAGCATGCGAGGAACTGGCCAAAACGCTCGAGGCCGGATGGCAGCGGGACCCCCGGTGAGGAGCCAAGCGCCGATTATCCGCGCCGCGAAGCCGCCTGTCGCGCGCCGCCGCCGTGCCGAGGCAATCAACCTTTGACACAGCTGCGGCGGGCGCCAACGGCGTTCCCGGATCAGATCGACAGCAGGAATTGGATGAGATTCCTTTTCTCCGCGTCGCTGAGCGCGAGGCGGAACAGTCCGTCGTAGTGGTCGATGATCTCGACGGGACAATTCCACCGTTGCCCTTCGCTCCGAGTATCCGGCCAGAAGTCGGTAGCGAATACCGACCTTTGATCGCTTTTTCAACAAATGGTGAAATGTTGAAAACATGACGACCGCTTTCGGCCGGCATGCGGCCGCAAGCGGATTGAAGCGGACGTTCGAGTGGCAGGTTCCTAGACGTCGCGAGCGACGGCTCCTGGCCGTTATGATTAGCTGATCATAACGGCCACAACTGGTCGGCCACCTATTCTCCAGACCTGACACCCGAGGGGCCGTTCCGCTCAGAAACACGCCCCCCGACAACGGAAACGACGAAGCCTTAAGTCCCGACCGAGAAGCTAATCTTCGTCAGGCACGACTGGATAAACGACGCGCCCCCGGCTGTAGTCCCCGACTGCGGTATGCGCCGGCTACGGGACTGGCACCGGTGGGCCACAGGTGGCGTATCAGTGGATACGGTATCGGTTCGCGGCCGACGGATCGATCGGTGCCGGGGTAAGTCTTGCAGCCGGTTAGGAGATCAGCCGGTGGGGGGATGGGGTGTTTGCAGGGCTGGTCGTTCAAGCCAATGCATGGACGGTAAGCACAGGTCTGCGTACGTCGATAACCCAAGGCGCCCCTGAGCGTGTGATGTACCGGCACTCACTCATCCTGATCGTCGCCGGATACTTGAGCCTCGGTGGTGTCGCGCGCCGCCAGTGCGGCACCACCGGTGCCTGGGTCACGGTATATCGCCGCACGCATGATCATCATCGAGACGACCGGCGCGGTCATCAGTACGAATGCGCCGATCAGGATCTCGTGGATCACCGGTAGGGATTGGATTACGCTGAAATACACCATCGAGGCGATCAGGATGCAGCCGGTCCCTAGGGTAATCGTGATTGCCGGACCGTGAATGCGCTGGTAAAAGGTCTTGAGCCGCAGCAACCCCACGGTGCCGAGGAGGGTGATCACGCCGCCGAGCATGAGGAGGAACGTGACCGTCACGCCAGCCCACCACGGCAGTGCATCGATGGCGTTCATTCGATCACCTCGCCGCGCATCAGGAACTTGGCCAACGCGATGGTCGAGACGAAGCCGAGCAGGGCGATCACCAAGGCGGCTTCGAAGTAAATCTGGCTACCGTAGCGGATGCCGAGCATCAGGGCGAGCAGCATCGTGCACATCCATAACGTATCGAGTGCAAGCACGCGATCCTGCGCCGACGGCCCGATGACCAGACGTACGGCGCACAGCATCATGGCCAGCACGACGCAGACGAGCGCAAAACTGATCCCAAGGTGCAGCAGGGTGCCAACGGTCACGCTTTTCCTCCTTGTCCAGGGGCCGGCGGCGCTTCGAACAGTTCGATGATCGGCCGCTCGTAACGTGTCTTGATGGTTTCGACCCACCAACGCTCGTCGTGCAGGTCGAAGACGTGCAATAGCAGTTCGTGACGTTCGGGCAGCAGATCGACCCACACCGTGCCCGGCGTCATGTTGATCAGGCAGGACAACAGGGCCAGACCGTGCGGGCTGTGCAAGTCGAGCGGTATCCGGATGAATTGCGAATTCACGCCGTCCGCCCTGCGGAAGAGGATGATCTGGCTGACGTTGAAGCACGAGCGCATGATCTCGATCGCCGACATCCCCAGCAGGCGGAACAGGGCCAACGGCCGCGTGATGCGCGCATAGCCGTGCGGCTGCAAGGGGCGCGCCAAAACGGGGGCCACGATCGCCAGCACCCCACCCAGCAGCCAGTGCCCCAGTGCGAGGCTCTGGTTCAGCATCAGCCATATCAGCAGCAGTCCGATCGACAATATCGGCGACGGTAACCAGCGTCTCATCGCGATCCCCCCGCGCCCGCCGCGCGAATAACCGGAGACTGGCCCAGCACGCGTTCGCTGTAATCGCCGACGCGCTTGAGGCCATCCACCGTCCGGTTCATGTAGGCGAAAGCCGTGCCGGCATGAATCGTTAGAACCAGGCACAGTGCGACCAGGGCCGTCACCGGCGCCACCTCGGATGCGAGCAGGCTGGGCGGAGTCACGGTCCCCGAGGCCCAGAACGTGCGCACGCCGAGCCGCATCAGCGCGATGATCGACGCCAGGCCTGCAAGCACGACAAGTGCGATCAGCACCCAGGTCGTCGGCGTCACGCCGCCCGGTCCGGGCGGTGAGGCGTCGAGCAAAGCGTGAAACAGGCTGAACTTGGCAACGAAGCCCGAGAGCGGCGGCATGCCGCTAATGACCAGCGCACATCCAACGAAGCTCAGGCCGAGAATTGCGAGGGTGCCGGGAATGACGACGCCCACCGGATCCTCCGGCTTGTCGTCGATCGCAAACGCTTCCATCGTCACGGCCAGCAGGGAGGCGCCCGGTGGGCGTATGCGTTCCGTGAGTTCGAGCAGGAGCATGAAGGCGGACATCGCCAGCGTCGCACCCACCAGGTAATACAGCCCTGCTGCAAGCACGGCGCCGCCGGACTGCCCGATCACGGCCAGCAGCGTGCCCGAGGAGATGATCGCGCCGTACCCGGCCATGCGCGCGCCGTCCTGACTGGCGAGCATGCCGATGGTGCCGAACACGAGCGTGGCCATACCGCCAACGGTGAGCGCCGCCAAGCCGAAACCGGCAAGCGCGCCGGCCGAATCGCCGAACACGGCCAGCCACACCCGCAGCACTGCATACACGCCGACCTTGGTCATCACCACCAGTAGCGCCGCAACCGGCGGACAGGCCGACGCGTAGGTGCTTGGCAGCCAGAAGCCGAGCGGCCACATTGCTCCCTTGGTCAGGAAGGCCAGCGCGAGCACGCTCGCGCCGACGCTCAGCAGATACGAATCCTCCGGTCGCAGCATGGGCACCCGGATAGCCAAGTCGGGGATGTTGAGCGTACCGGTCGCAGCGTAGATCAGTGCCACGCCGATCAGGAACATGAAGGAGGCCACGAGGTTCACGGCGATGTACTGCATGCCGGCGCGGATGCGGTTCAGGTTATAGCCATGCAGCACCAGGCCGTAAGAGGCGGCGAGCATCACTTCGAAGAAGACGAACAAGTTGAACAGATCGTTGGTCAGAAACGCGCCGTTGAGCCCCATCAGCAGGAAGAGGAACAGTGAATGGAAATGCACCCCGACCCGTCCCCAACGCTGCGCGGAGAAGACCAGCACGGCCAGCGCAATGGTCGCCGTCAGCACCAGCATCAGCGCGGCGAGCCGGTCGACCATCAGCGCAATCCCGAACGGAGCGGCCCAGTTGGCGGCCAGATAGACGCCGATCCCCTTCGGCCAGTGCTCGCCATCGACCAGCAGCATCAGCGCCACCGCCAACACCCACGACAGTATGCTGACCACGGCGGTGCAGCCGAACTTGAGCTGATGATGCTTCTGATTGACCGGGATCAGCAGCGCCCCTGCGACCAAGGGCAGCAGGACGGGCAGCACGATCAGATGGTCCCACCACGACAACGGACTCATTCGCGCGGTTCCTCGCCATCGACGTGGTCACTGCCGGTGAGGCCGCGCGCACCGATCATCATCACCAGGTACAGCGCGGTGGTCGCAAAGCCGATCACGATCGCCGTCAGCACCAGTCCTTGCGGCAGCGGGTCGGCAAACTGTGCGGGATCGATCGGCGCGTGCGGCGTGATCGGCGGCCGATCCACCCACAAGCGCCCCATGCCGAAAATGAACAGATTGACCGCATACGACATTAGCAACAACCCCGTGATGAGCTGGAACGTCCGCGGTCGCAGGATCAACCAGATGCCGGCGCCGAAGGTCACGCCCACGGCGGTGGCGAACACGATTTCCATCAGACGTTCCTCCCGTCCGTGTTCCCGTCGTTCTGCAGGCCATCGCCCGGCAGACGGTGCGCGCGCAGCGACTGGTGGGCCAGCGCGACCAGCATCAGCATCGTCGTGCCGACGACGACCGCGAACACGCCCAGATCGAACACGAAGGCGCTGGGCAGGTGCAGCTCGCCCAGCAGCGGCCAATCGACATGCGCTGTATGGGTCGTGAGAAATGGGTAACCAAACGCCCATGCACCCAGGCCCGTCGCGCATGCTAGTAGCAGCCCAAACGCCAGCCAGCGGTGCGGCCGCAATTGCAGGTGACTCTCCACCCACACTGTACCGGCCAGCATGTACTGGACCAGAATCGCCACGGCAAAGATTAGGCCGGCTACGAAACCGCCGCCGGGCAGGTTGTGTCCGCGCATGAAGAAGTACGCCGCAGTCACGCCGATGAACGGCAACAGCATGCGCAAGTAGATTCCGGCTACCTGCAGGTAACCACTGTCGGCCTGTTCGGCCGGGGTCTGCCGGCTCGCGGGATCGGCCGCGTTTTTCTGTGGTGCGGGCACGCTCGCGCTGTCCGCTGCGGGGCGGAAGCGTCTCAGCAGGGCGTAGACCGTGAGCGCGACAACCGACAGCACCGTCACTTCGCCCAGCGTGTCGAAGCTACGGAAATCGACCAGCAGAACGTTCACGACGTTGCTCCCGCCGCCTTCGCTCAATGCGCGCTGCAGGAAGAAATCTGCGATCGTGTCGGGGGCCGGGTGCACCAGTACCGCATAGGTCAGCAGCGCCATTGCGAGGCCGCCGACGACCGCGACCAACATGTCGCGCGATCGCCGTATCCAGACACTACGCGGGATCGTGAGATGGAGCGCCTTGGGCTCGATGCGCGGCGGCAGCCAGCGCAGGCCGAGCAGGATCAGTACGGTGGTGACCGTTTCCACCATCAGCTGCGTGAGCGCCAGGTCGGGCGCCGAGAGCCACAGGAACGTCGCCGCCGTCACGATGCCCGTGCCGCCGACAAGGATGAGGGCTGCGAGGCGGTGATATTTCGCCATCCATGCCCCCGCGACCGCACAGGCGCAGCCGATGGCCCAGATGGCCGCGAACAGCGGGTCGGGTTCGTGGAGCGTAATTTCCGTCCAGGCTCGCGGCGTACCGACGAGCAGAGGCGGAATCACCAGCATCGCCAACAGCATCATCAACAGCTGTGGTTGCAGGCGCGCAGTGCCAAGACGCTGCAGCAGCCATTGTGCTGAACGCGTCAGGACCATCATCGAGCTCTCGTAGGCCTGCGCCCCGTTGAAGCGGTAGATGAGCGGAACCTGTTCGCGCTGCCGCAGATTGAAGTAGCGGCGCAGCACGACGTAGAGCACCACCCCGCCGCTGAGGGCAATCACACTCATTAGCAGCGGCAGGTTGAGCCCGTGCCAGGGTGTGAGGTCGTATTCCGGCGTTCTCGCACCCAATGTCGCAGTGACCGCCAGATGCAGAATGGGCCCAATACTCACGCTCGGCATGACGCCGACCACCAGGCACACAATTACCAGCAGCTCCACCGGGAAGCGCATCGAGCGCGGCGGCTCGTGAGGTTCGCGGGGGAATGCGACCGAGGGGATGCCGAAGAAGATCGAGATAAAGCGCAGCGAATACGCGACGCTGAACATGCCCATTGCCACGGCCGCGACGGACATCCACCAGTTCTCGTCGCCGCCCACCAGCGCCGTTTCGGCGAAGAACATTTCCTTGGACAGGAAGCCGTTCATCAAGGGCACTCCCGCCATGGCGGCGCTGGAGACAATAGCCAGTGCCGCGGTGACCGGCAGCTGACGACGCAGTCCGCGCAGGACGCGCAGATCGCGGGTCCCGGTTTCGTGGTCGATGATGCCGCTGGTCATGAATAGCGAAGCCTTGAAGGTTGCGTGGTTGAGGATGTGGAAGATGGCCGCGACGATGGCCAGGGGCGTGCCGATGCCGATCAGCACCGTGATCAGCCCGAGGTGGCTGATCGTCGAATAGGCGAGCAGGCCCTTGAGATCGTGCTGGAAGATCGCGATGAAAGCGCCGATCAGCATCGTGCACACCCCGGCGCCACCGATGATCCAGTTCCACTCCGAAGTCCCGGCGAGTGCCGGCCACAGCCGCACGAGCAGGAATACGCCCGCCTTCACCATCGTGGCCGAATGCAGATAGGACGACACGGGCGTGGGGGCGGCCATCGCGTGCGGCAGCCAGAAATGGAAGGGGAACTGGGCGCTCTTGGTCAGTGCGCCAAGCGCAACCAGCACCAGCGCCACCCGGTACAACCCGTGCGAACGGATCTGCGACCCCGCGGCGAGCACTTCGTCCAGGTCGTAGCTGCCGACGATGTGTCCGAGCACGAGCACGCCGGCAAGCAGGCACAATCCACCGGTGGCGGTCACGGTAAACGCCATCCGCGCCCCCCGCCTGGCGTCGGCGCGGTGATGCCAGTAGCCGATCAGCAGGAAGGAAGTCAGGCTGGTGAGCTCCCAGAACACCACCAGTTGCACCAGGTTGCCGGACAGGACCACCCCCAGCATCGACCCCATGAACGCCAGCAGGAAGGAGAAGAAGCGCGGGACCGGGTCTTTCGGCGACATGTAGTAGCGCGCGTACAGCACCACCAGGAGGCCGATGACGAGAACCAGCATGGTGAAGACCCAGGCCAGACCATCCACGCGCAGCACGAGATTCAGGCCGTACGACGGCAGCCACGCAAACTCTTCACGTAGCACCCTGCCGGCTGATACGGCAGGGTAGAGCAGACCGGCGATGAGCAGTCCGCTAGCCGCGACGGCGAACGCCAGCCATGCCTCGCGGTTGCGGGCATTCTCCGGCATAAGCGCCGCCAGCAGACTGCCGGCGAACGGAACAAGGATCAGTGAAGCAAGCAGCATCAGGTATGGTCAGGGCGTGGTGGTAGCCAGTCTGCGCGGGGCGGCGGGTTGGCGCTACCGGTCCTCCATCCGCATTGTGTGCAGGACCGGCGCAATCTACACAGCGGAGCGACGCGATTGCACCAACAGGGTGTCGCAGGGCAGGCGCTCGAGCAACTTCTCGGCGGTGCTACCCAATAGGAAGCTCATGATGCCGCCATGGGCATGGCCGCCAATCACCACGAGATCGACGTCATTTTCGCGTACGTGACGCGCCAACGTCATCGCGATCGTGCCGCATTCGACAACAGGATGCATGAGGGTGCCCTCGGGAAGTCGAGTTCCGTGAATGAAGGTTGCGCACTCCGCGTGCGCGATCTGCGGGACAACTCCTGCATTCGGCGGAGTCATGCTCAGGCCGGACATGGGAGGGGAGTACGCGTGAAATAGCGTCAGATCACGACCGGGAAAGAACGCAACGGCAGTGAGCAGGGCGTGGCGGGACGCTTCGGAATAGTCCGTCGTCACCACGATCCGCCGGTAAGGGCCCCGCGGCCGACCATGCACGACCAGCAAGGGTTGCCCGAGAGAGTGGGCCAGGCGCTCGTTGGTCGACCCCAGCAGGGCACGCCCAAAGGTCTCCTGACGGGCGATCGCGGTGATGACGAGGTCGACGCCCGTGGCGATGACCATATCCCGGATAGCCCTTTCGGGCTCTTGGTCACGCGCAATCCGGACCTGTACCGGCATCTTCATCCCGGCGAGGTCGCGGACAAGTTGCCGTTGGGCAACGTTCATCAGTTGTTCGTCAGTGGCTCCGCTTATCCAGGCAAGCGTCTGATCTGCACACACCGACGGATCGAGGACGTTCAAGGCAATGACCTCCGCCTGCCACTCGCTGGCCAGCTGGCCAGTCCGGTCCAGAGCCCGGTCACAGCGCGCACCGAGGTCGGTCGCCAGCAGCAAACGAGTGGGCGGGCGGTCCGGGGGATGAATCGCGCTTGCATGTGTCACTTCGGTTCTCCTTGGGTTGATGCCCGCTCACGCGTCACTCAGACGGGCCGCAAGGCCGGTACGGCGGATGACAAACTTTTCCAGTTCCGCGACGCCAAACACCAGCAGGCCGGCCGCTGTTACCTTGCCCCATTCCAATAGCGTGAGATCGGTCGAATCAAAAATGCCATGCATAAATCCGGCATGTGTATAGGCGATCTGCAAGGGGATGCAGGCGGCGATAGCGACGATCACATAACGATTGCCGATCAGTCCTTCCCGGTTCGTGACCGGCGCGAGGATGTAGCGGCTGTTGACCAGGTAGAACATTTCGGCCACGACGACCGCATTGACCGCCATCGTGCGCGCTGTTTCCAGACTCGTGCCGAGGGCCAGTTCCCACAGGAAGAGGCCCAGCGCGCCGGTCATCATCAGCACGGAGACCATCAACACCCGCCAGATGAAGAAGCCGGACAGCAGCGCTTGGCGCGGCGGCCGCGGGCGGCGTTTCATGATGTCGCCCTCGGCCGGCTCGAAGGCCAGGGCCAGCCCCAGCGTCGAGGAGGTGACCATGTTGATCCACAGCACCTGTGCCGGTGTCAGCGGCAGCGCCAGCTCGAACAGGATAGCCGCAATCACGACGAGCGCCTCGCCGCCGTTGGTGGGCAGCATGAACAGGATGAATTTCTTCAGGTTGTCATAAACCGCACGGCCTTCCCGAACTGCCGTCGCGATCGTGGCGAAGTTGTCATCGGCGAGCACCATGTCGGACGCCTCCTTGGCCGCCTCGGTGCCTTTGAGGCCCATCGCTACACCGACATCGGCCCGCTTTAGCGCCGGGGCGTCGTTGACTCCGTCCCCGGTCATTGCGACCACCTGTCCGTCGTCCTGCAAGGCTTGCACCAGACGGAGCTTGTGTTCCGGGCTGGCCCGCGCGAACACATCGACCTCCATCGCCACTCGACGCAACGCGGCGTCATCCATCATGGCAACCTCCGCCCCGGTGACGAACGGCTTTCCGACGCCAATGGCCAGTTGGGCGCCGATCGCACGCGCCGTCTCACCGTGGTCGCCCGTGATCATCTTGACGCGGATGCCCGCGCGGTGGCACTCGGTCACCGCTTTGATGGCTTCGTCGCGCGGGGGATCGATGATGCCGACCAGTGCGAGCAGCATGAATCCCCGCTCGACGTCGGCAAATTCCAGGCTTTCGGTTATCGGTGCAACGCGCTTGCATGCGACAGCGAGGAGCCGCAAACCCTGCGCTGCCGTGTCGGTCGCCATCCGGCGCCAATAGTCGATATCCAGCGACCGCTCTCCGTCATGGTTCAGTTGGAATTCGCACATGTCGAGAATGCGCTCGGGCGCCCCCTTGACGAAGAGCCACGAGTCTCCGTCCGGATCGCGATGCCAGGTCGCCATGAAGCGATGCTGTGATTCGAAAGGGATGGAATCCATCCGCGGCCAGGCCGTATCCCCGGCATGCTGGGAAAATCCCGCCTTGCGTCCGGCTACGAGCAGTGCGCCTTCGGTCGGGTCGCCTTCCACCCGCCACACATCATCGTCTTCGCGCAGGCGTGCATCGTTGCATAGCACACCTGCACGGATCGCCATCGACAGCGGAGGGTAGTGGGCGACATCGACGATGCGGCCGTCGATGCTGAAATCCCCCACCGGGGCGTAACCGACGCCGCCGACGTCGAACACGTGGCCCGCACACACGAAACGTTGCACGGTCATCTCGTTGCGCGTCAGCGTGCCGGTCTTGTCTGAGCAGATCACCGTCACCGAGCCCAGCGTTTCCACGGCCGGAAGGTGGCGAATGATGGCCTTGCGCCGAGCCATGCGCTGCACCCCAAGCGCCAGGGTCACGGTCATGATCGCCGGCAAGCCTTCGGGAATTGCCGAGGCCGCGAGCGCGACGACCATCATGAACATTTCGGCAGGCGCGTGATCACGCCACAGCGTGCCGAGCACAAAGGTCGCCGCCGACACGCCGATAATGGCCAATGCCAGCACGCGGCCGAAATGGTCGATCTGGCGCAGCAGCGGGGTCGACATCCTCTGGATGTCGGCGAGCATCTGATTGATCCGTCCCAGTTCGGTCGTGCCGCCCGTGGCCACAACGATGCCGGTCGCCTGGCCGTAAACCGCGAAGGTGCCCGAATAGGCCATGCCGTAACGATCGCCGAGCGGGGCGTCGGCATTTACGGCTTCCGTTCCCTTCTCGATCGGCAAGGATTCGCCCGTCAGCGCGGCCTCCTCGATCCGCAACTCCCGCACGGAAACCAGCCGCAGATCCGCGGGAATACGGTCGCCGGAGGCCAGGATCACCAAGTCGCCGGGAACCAGATCGGCAGCGTCGAACTCGTGCCGATGGCCGCCACGTATCACCGTCGCATGCGGAGACAACATCGCGCGGATCGCGTCAAGCGCGGCCTCTGC
The DNA here is from genome assembly GCF_045689615.1 of Aromatoleum evansii. Lineage (NCBI taxonomy): Bacteria > Pseudomonadati > Pseudomonadota > Betaproteobacteria > Rhodocyclales > Rhodocyclaceae > Aromatoleum > Aromatoleum evansii. The sequence continues at coordinate 2,669,980 of NZ_CP141259.1, read as the reverse complement.
CTTACCTTCCTGGATGAAGCCGATGAGCGCATTGATCACCACCGCAGCGAGCAACACCCCGGTATCGACCCAATGACCGAGCACCGCCGTGATGATCGCCGCGCCGAGCATCACGTACAGCAGGATGTTGTGGAACTGCATGACCAGCCGCAGGAGGGGGCCGCGTCGCGCCGGAGGAGTGAGCCGATTCGAGCCGTATTGCACGAGTCGACGGCGTGCTTCATCCTCCGTCAGGCCATCCGGCCCGGTCTGCAGGAGCTGTTCCACCTCGCCCTTGGACAGCGCATGCCAGCTTGGGGGGCGGGTATGATCCACGTGGCGGTCGCTCATCGATGTGTTGCCTCCAGGTATTCCCCTGTACTGCCTGCTTGCCGGGGATAGACGTGAAAGCGGAGAACTTCTGTAGCAATATTGTACCGAAGCGTGCATAGACCTCCTAACCACGCGGGATACGCACCCGGTAGGACCGATGCCGCCGTGCCGACGCGAACAGCATTCGAATGGAAAGGAAAACGACCATGTTGAAACTGAACCGCTTGCTTGCCGCTACCGATCTTTCCGCACCAGCTCGCCATGCCGTCGAACGCGCAGCGCTCGTGAGTCGGGATACGGGGACTCCGCTGGACGTGCTGCATGTGACCGATCTTGCCCCCCTCGACAAACTCCGCCACCTCATGGGTAACTCGACGGACGAGTTGAAACAGCAGGTGCTCAAGAGCGCACAGGAAAAGTTGCATGATCTTGTCGTCATTCTCCAAGAGCACTACGGCGTGTCCGCCGGTGCGCATGTTGCGTTTGGCTCCTTGCTTGCGGAGCTGGACAAGGCCGTGGGTGCGTCGGCCGCAGGTCTGATCGTTTGTGGTGCTCGCGGCGAGAGCTTCCTGCGGCATATCCTGTTGGGCTCGACCGCGGAACGGATGCTCAGTCGGGCGAAATGTCCGATGCTGGTGGTCAAGCAGGCCGCGCATGAACCCTATCGAACGGTGCTCGTGCCGGTGGATTTTTCGTCTTCGTCGTTGCGGGCGGTCATGAATGCGCGGCTTGTCGCGCCACAGGCAGAAATCGTCTTGCTGCATGCATTCGACGTGCCGTTCGAGGGCCATTTGCGATACGCCGGTGTAGAGGAAGAAGTTATCAGGGGCTATCGCACGCTTGCCCGGCAGGAGGCGATCCAGAATCTGAATGCCTTGAGCGCGCAAGCCGGATTGCCGCCCTACGAGGCACGGCTTGTCGTGCAGCAGGGCCTTCCGTCAACGCACATCATCGAGCAGGAGCAGGAAGTGGACTGCGACCTGATCGTGATGGGCAAACACGGCGAGAGCATGCTCGACGAATTGTTCCTCGGCAGCGTCACCAAGCATGTCCTGGCCGAATCCCAGTGCGACGTGCTCGTGTCCGTGTGAGCAGTCCTCGCCCGCAGCTCAAAGCACGCGCGGGAACGGGGCGCGCCGGGTTGGCCTGCGTCGCCACAGGCTGGCCAGACAAACCATCAACCGGAGGACGCGCGAAGAAGGCCCTGTGCGCCCGGCGACGCTTTCCTGTTTGGCGGGAAACGCCTGTCGGTCAGTGATGGCATGCAGGTGCCGATCGCACCCGGCAATTCCGGTTGCAGCATCGTCAGTGACTTTCAATGCCGGCGATCTGCACCCGCTTGGCTGGTGTTGCCGGACTGATCGACCGCGATGACCGTCAAGCGGCGCTCGGTGCCGTCGGGAAAGTCCCAGTCGATCGCCTGACCCACGCTGAGGCCGATCAAGGCTGCGCCGACCGGCGCCAGGACGGACACCTTCCCCTGCGCAATGTCGGCCTCGTCCGGAAACACGATTTGCACCTCACGGTCGAGACCGGTTTTCTCGTCGCGATAGTGAACCCGCGCGTTCATCGTGACGACGTTCGTCTGGATTGATTCCACGGGAAGTACAATTGCCCGTTCGAGTTCTGCACGCAGGGGCGGTGACGGTTGAATCGCCATCAGGCGCACAAAATCGACCTCGCTAACGATGATGTTAGTTTCTTGCAGCATTTCACTCGACTCCAGGGGACACAGCGGCGCCTTCCGCCGATGGTGAGACCATGATATGGGCCGCGTCGAGGCTTGATAAGCCGATCCGCAGGCACGATATTGTTTCCAACATGGAAACAGTTGGAAATTCTCGTACGACGTCACCGACACACGTCGTGTTCACCCAGATGCACAAGGCGAAAGGCTTTTCCGACTCGCCGAAGCGCTTGGGGCTCGAAATCGCTGGTGAGCAAATTGTTCAGTCGTGTCGAAGCCAGGCCGGGCGTGCGTCTGCCCTACCTGAAGCACACGCCGCCAAAGCCTGAACGAGGCAGGAGGATGCGTATAAGGGCTCGGGGACGAGATCGTCAGCCAGGACCGGCGACCCCAGTGGTGCGGACGCCACCGCGTCAAGCCGCGTCGGCCGGGACGCCCTCCGGTGTTGTGCGCCTTTCGGGCGGCGGCGTTGGGACGAGGGCCCGCGGGTCGCGCCCTGGGTACAGAACCATCAGACTGCCGATGCCCCCGAGCCGGTGAAAGCGCGCACTCGGCCGCACCGCGACCAGCACAAGGCGACTGTCGTCCTCTGGGGGGCGATCCTGATTCTGCTTTCTCATCGACGTTCTCCTTCAGTCCCTTGCCGTCGTCATCGGATCAGGCCGTCATCGGCCGCTTTACCCACACTCCGGGCGGCCGGCGCAGCAGCGTCGCCGGCTTGTCCGTGGAGTCGGGCTCGACGTTCCGGTCAGGATCCGGTCCGCGCGGGCCTTCCAGGAGTACCCCGCTCGGCTCGCCGCGACGGGCTGCCGTATCAGACTCGACCGCCAGTTGCTCCTTTGCCTCGTGTGCGGTATCGATGAATGCCGCGCGCGCGATGTCAGCCGATTTCGTTGTCATGTCGCCCTCCTTTGCCCTTGCGTCGTCTTCGGCGGGGCCCGCAACCCTTCATCGGGTCATTCCTATCGTAGCCGCCGGGAGCCGGAGTGATAAGTCGGCGCCGCGGAACGTCGCTGTTGTCATCCGCTCTACAATGAGGCGCTCCAAACCGTCATCCAACAGGCCGATGTGCCGCAATTGTTTCCTGTATGGATACAAGACGATGCCTCGCCGGTGCCTTATCGGCCCATTTCGAATGGCATAGGATCTCATCAGGCGAGCAATGCGCAGCCCTGCCGACTATGGGGCCGCTTCGGCCAGTCACGGGACTGTCGTATTGCTGGAATCGATCGAGCAACAGCTTGAAGGAACCTTGTTTCAGTCGATAGGCGGCGATATGGACGTAACAACCGATTTCGTGAACTGGGAAATGGTCGAGCGGGATCAGTTCGGGCGCGTGGTGGGCTTGGCGGCGCATGTCGGGGAAGAGACGCACCGCCTTCCGGTCCATCGTGTCCTTGCTCCGGTCGACGGATCCCCCGCCTCGTTGGCGGCTCTGCGCGTCGCCGCCGGCATGACCGGCCACTCGGCGGGATCCGCTCTCCACGTGTTGAACGTGCAGACCATTATTGGCAACACGAGTGACGACAATACGCTGATGCACGCAGGACTCGCCGATACGGAGGATGCGCGCCGTATTCTCGACGAGACAGACGGGCGCTATCACTTGCAGCTCACGTCAGGCAATCCCGCCGATGCGATCCTCGCCTATGCCCGCCGGCAGCGCATCACGGAAATCGTCATGGGCGCGGATGGGGCCGGCAGTGTGGCGAGTGCACTGCTCGGTTCGGTTGCGCTCGATGTGCTGGAGAACACGGACATTGCGGTGACGTTGGTCAAGTCGCGATTCAGTGCGAGGCAATGCGCCGCGGGCGCGGGTGATCTGCTGGTTGTATGCGACGGTTCTGCCGGGTCCCTGCGGGCGCTGCATCACACCCTCGAACATTCGGGCAGGCTGACTGATGGGCCGCGAATCCATCTACTCAATGTGCACAGGACCGATGACGGACCGTTCCGGGGCCGACCGCCAGCAAGGGATCCGGACACTCGCTCCGGCGACCGTGAGCGGGCGCTTCTGGCTAGTGATGCCGCGCTGCACACACACGACGTAGCCCCTGCCAACTATGAAATCCATGTCGCACACGGAGAGCCCGTGGAGGAGATTCTCGAGCTTGCAACGCGCATCGACTGCGGCCGCATTGTCATGGCCTCGCAAGGTATCGGCTGGTTCGCGGGCCTCATGAGCAGCTCGATTTCGTGGAGCGTGTTGTACCGCACGGCCATCCCGATCACGCTGGTCAAGTAGCGATTGCAAGCCTCCCCCCGCCGCCCAAAGTATCTGCCGGCACAGCCGATGCCGTGAGGACAAGGAATTCAGCATGGATCTGACCCGAGACTTCGTTCGCGCCAAGAGCCCCTGTGCCAATGGTTTCCGCTGGTTCCTGCGCCACTATGCGGACGGTGGAAATTACCAGGAACTGCTCGACAAACTGGTTGCCGACAATCGTGCGGCTGACGCGTGCTGGCTGATTGAGCAGTTCGGTCCGACGGATGCGGTGCTGGTCGTCGACAGCATAGATGCCAGCGCCCTGGTGTATCCAGGCACGATCGAGGTGCGCGGCAATATCGACGTGGACGACGTACTCCGTGTCGGGCGCTCCCTCCGGGTGGGAGGGAGCATCCGTGTCGGGCGGGCAATTGATGTCGGAGGCGACCTGCGTGTCGCCGGACATCTTCGCGCCGACGGCCGCGTCGGGGTCGGAGGCGACATGCGCGTAAGCTGGGGTGTCGATGCGGGTGGAGACATCGCCTGCGGCGGTGACCTTCGGGTGGGCCGGGATCTGCACTGCCGCGGCGCGCTGGATTTTGGGGGGAATGCGGGTAGCGGCGGAGACCTCGTCGCGCGGGGAACGATCTCGTGCGCCAAGAACCTGCGCGCTGGGTGCGACATTGCCGGAGATGAATACATCCGGGCAGGACACGGCATCGAAGCGGGAGCCACCATTCGCTGCGGCCTGCATCTCGAAGCGGGCTGGGGAATCCGCGCGGGCGCGAGGATCCTCGCCGATGGCGCGATCCGGGCAGGAGAAAGCATCCTTGCCGAGGGGGAAATCCGCGCCGGCAGCGGCTACGGTATCTTCGCCGGCCTGAGTGTTCCCAAGGATGCTTGGGAAAGCTGCGCGAAAGTGCAGGCGAGCATAGCGCCCACGAGCCTCATGAGCGGCTGGTGGGAGGGCGCCGCTCGAGCGAACCTCTGATTCTCATTAGGTGCGAACGTACTCACGACGCGCAGCTGCCGAGTGTTTCCGTCCGGGAAGACGTTCCAGTTGATCGACGTCCCTGCCTGCAGATCACGCAGTTCGGCGCCAGCGGTGGCGAGCACCGACGCCTGGTAGGCGGCCACATCGGCCGCTTCCGGGAACGTCAGCTCGACCTCGCGACCCTCGTTCAAACTTTCGATTTGACAGGAGACGCGAGAGCGGAGCCTGACGACGTTCGACTGCATTCGTTCCAGCGGAACGACAGTCGCGCGACCAAATTCCTTCGCATGGGCTCCGTTGCGCGCCGGGGAGGCAAGTCGCACATCATCCCGATCCGCGATTATCGGTTCGGTGCTTCCCATCTTTGAGCACTCAGCCTCGGAAAAGAAGAGTCCCCCCGTGCAAAGGAGGGATCCGGATTGATTATGCGGGCTCCCGGAGGAGGCCATAAGCCTTAGACGCTGAACATGATTATTTCCTCTGCGGATACAATTCAGACATGAAAGATCTGAATTTGATGGCGATCTACGCGCACGTAGTGGCGAGCGGAAGCTTCTCCGCAGCGGCACTCCGCCTCGGCACGTCACGCTCGGCGGTGAGCAAGGCGGTGGCAAAGCTCGAACATTCGCTCGGCGTGCGTTTGCTCCACCGCAGCACTCGTCATCTGAGCGTCACCGAGGTCGGTGCCGTCTTTGTCGAGCACTGCAACCGCATCGTCGACGAGATGGTGCAGGCCGAGCAGGTGGCGAGCAGCTTGCATGCACAGCCGCGCGGCACCCTTCGTGTCGCCGCGTCGGTAGCCTTCGGGACGCTGCATGTTGCGCCAGCCCTTGCGGACTTCCTCGGTCGTTACCCTGATCTGGACGTCGACATGACCATATCCGACCGCAGCATAGATATCGCTGAAGAAGGATATGACGTCATCGTTCGCGTGGCGAGCGAGCTGCCACTGTCCGTTGTCGCACGCCAGCTCGCCCCGGTACGGCGCAAGCTCTGCGCGACGCCGGAGTACTTTGCGCGGCACGGCCTGCCACGCATTCCGCAGGATTTATCCCGCCATAACTGTCTGGACTATACACACTCCGGTGAGCGGGGCCTCTGGCGCTTCACCGGTCCGGAGGGCGAGATCGCGGTACCCGTGGCCGGCCGCTTGCGCATCAATGATGACGAGGCGCTCTCCCAGGCCGTACTCGGGGGGCTCGGGCTTGCGTTGCTGCCGACCTTCATCATCGGAAGAGATCTGCAGGCCGGTCGCCTGTGCGCCGCGCTGTCCGAGTACATCCCCGTCGAACGCCATGTCTACGCCCTCTATTTGCCGACTCGGCATCTGCCGGCCAAGGTCCGTACATTCATAGACTTCCTGCTCGAGCATATCGGTCCAGAACCCTATTGGGACGTGGAGTGAATCGCCGGATTGCCCGAGGCGAGGCCCCTAAGGAATCGCTGAACAAATCGGTTTCGATGGCTGACGGAGCGGTCACGAGTGTGGATTAGCGGAGAACTTTTCAGCTCTTTCGCATTTTTCGCCCGAGGGGATGCGGTTCGGCGGTATTTCGCCCCGCTTTTCGCGCCCTGGCACCTCTTCAGCACGCACCTAGGGCGTGAGGCGCCAGCAGCGGTCGGCGCGCGAGCACCAGATTGGCCAGACCGAAGAGCGAGAACAGCTGCACCTCGTTCTTCGTCAGCGCGGTAGCTGGTCTCTCGGTGCGTGACGAGGTTCTTCACGACATGGAACGGGTGCTCCACCCTATAACGAATCAGGGAGTCTCTGATTGGTCGACCGACCGCTAGCTTGGTAATGTCAACTTGTCGATGACTGCGTGTAAGCCTAGTGCTTGGAGTACGGGTTCAATCTGTGTTGATTCGATCAAATGTATTGGTAATCCGTGACACCGCCGCGATTATCGCCCGCGGTTGCGCCGATTAAGGTGTTCCAGTGCGGTATGGATGTCCCACGCTGTCCCGGGGGGGTGGGGTTGAGGTTGGGGTTGGCGTTGGCGCTGCTGCCGACCTTCATCGTCGGGAAGGAGCTCCAGGCGGGGCGGCTCGTCGAAGTCCTGCCCGGTTACGTGCCGGTCGAGCATTTTCTCCATGCAGTCCATCTACCCGACCGGCATCTGCCGCTGAAGGTCCGCGCTTTCGTTGATTTTCTGGGCGCCCGATTCGGCTCCGAGCCTTACTGGGACCGGCAGGAAGGTGCTGCGTAGCAGGTCTGGCACGCCGCGCGACAGCTCGACGACCGCCGGCCGACCTTTTCCCCCTTCAAGTCATCCCGCCGACCATAATATCGGCAAGGCGCTGTGGAGAACCGACTGCAACGCCCAGTCCGGACAGGGTTGGCCTGCCGCAGGGATACGCCCCCACTCGCGCGGCGAGATCGGCCAGTTCGGGGGGAAAGTACAGCACTAGCTCGCAGTGCAGGCGCCCAAGGTTCTCATGCCGCATCAGCACCGCCGTCGTGGGGCTCCGGTTGCCTTGCAGCTCGAATAGCGCACACACGTGGTCCAGCTCGTCGCCGGCCAGCATCGCGTCGCCCAGATTTGCCATGAACCATTGATCCATTCGATGTTTCTTGCCTTGCTGAGGGCACAGCGCCGATTCGCCCCCGGCCGAGGCGGCGCCGTCCAACATGCCCTTGTCACTCGGGCGCCTGAGTTCCTGTGGCGGATTGTTGTTCTTCCAACTGCCTTATGCGCTGCTGAAGCCTTCTTTCGTCGTCCCGCCGTTGCGTCGCGTCCCGCGCGACGGCAACCGAACCCAGAACCTCTCCGTGTTCGTCACTCACCAGCGCGAAGCTCATTTCCACGTAAATCGTCGCACCGGCCGCGTTGACCGAGCGGGTGATCACGGCGCGGCCGCCGAGGCGCGTCTGACCAGTTGCAACCGCGCGATGAAAACCTTCCCAGTGCGCCGCGCGCAGCCGATCCGGAATGATCAGGTCAAGGCTCTGGCCGATCACCTGGGCTCGCGAGAAGCCGAACAACGCTTCGGCTGCTGCATTCCAGATGCGGATGTTTCCGTCGCGGTCGGCAAAGATGACCGCGTCCGCAGCCTGCTCGACGAGCCGGCGGGGAATGTCGATGGCGTCCGTGCTCACGTGCGCTTCTCCAGCAAGCGGGGTTCGGGTAGGGGGATGTAGGGCGCGATCTCCGCGGCATTGCCTAGGATGTCGGCCAATGTCAGGCCGTCGAGGACCTTGAAAAAGGCCTCGAGCGCCTCGCGAAAGCCTGCCTGCAGCCGGCACACCGGCGAGAGCACGCAGCGGTTGTTCGCACGGCTGAAGCATTCGACGAGCGCGAAATCCTGCTCCGACGCGCGCACCACCGCACCAATGCTGATGTCTTCAGGGGCTTTCCGCAGAACCACACCGCCACTGCGGCCCCGGACGGTCTCGACCAGGCCGTCCTGGCCAAGACGGTGGATGATCTTCATCAAATGATTCTTGGATATGTCGTAGCTGTCGGCGATCTGCTGAATCGTCACCAGCTCGCCGCGGTGCAGGCCGAGGAAGATCAGCGTTCGCAGGGTGTAGTCGGTGTATTCGGTGAGCTTCATCCGGACGACTCGCAGTTAAAGATGTAGCAACGATATTGCTTTCACGGGGAAGTCGCAATAACATGTATTCGCACCATATCATTTTGCCAGAATACTTCTACTCTCTCGGCCCCAGTTCGTCATGGACATTCCTTCGCTGTTGCTATCGTCGTTCATCATTGCGGTAACCGGGCTCTTCTTTTTTATCTGGTCCCTGCGCAAGGGCCTGCTGGACCCGGACCCGGCCGCCGCAAAAGAAATTTTTTCGCGCGGCGAGATCGGACGGGTCGAAGAGCCTGCAGTGGCGGGCGCCACACAGCGTGACCTGCAGCGAACGATGGCCGTCGTGGCCGGCGAACCGGACGCGAAGGAGTTGCAGGCGCGCATCGCCGCTGATGCTTCGTCGGCGCGCCCGGCCTTCGTGCTGCTCGGCTTCGCCGTGTTCTGGCTGCTGGTGGCGTCGCTCGCGGGTCTCACCAGCTCGATCAAGCTGCACGAGCCCGACTGGCTGACGCAGTATGCGTGGCTGAGCTTCGGGCGCATCCGCACGATCCATCTCAATGCGGTCGCTTACGGCTGGGCGCCGATGGCGGCGCTCGGGATCGCGTTGTGGATGCTGCCGCGCCTGCTCAAGACCACGTTCGAGGGCGCACGCGTTGCGATCGGCGGCGCCGTCCTGTGGAACATCGGGCTGGCGATCGGCATCGGCTGCATCGCCGCGGGCATCACCGACGGCATGGAGTGGCTGGAAATACCCGGGCAGGTGGGTGTCCTGTTCGCGTTCGGCGGGGCAATGATCGGACTGCCGCTCGTATTCACCTTGCGCAGGCGCAAGGTCGAGCACCTCTATGTGTCGGTCTGGTACATGGGGGCCGCGCTCTTCTGGTTCCCCGTCCTGTACATCGTCGCCAAACTGCCGAACCTGCACTTCGGCGTCGAGCAGGCGACGATGAACTGGTGGTTCGGCCACAACGTGCTCGGGCTCTTCTATACGCCGCTGTCGCTCGCTGCCGTCTATTACTTCCTGCCCAAGGTCATCGGCCGGCCAATCCAGTCCTACAACCTGTCGCTGATCGGCTTCTGGTGCCTCGCGTTCTTCTACGGCCAGGTGGGTGGCCACCACCTCGTCGGCGGCCCCGTGCCGGAATGGCTGATCACGCTGTCGATCGTGCAGAGCATCATGATGATCGTGCCGGTCGTGGCGTTCTCGCTCAACCAGCACCTGACGATGAGGGGGCATTTCGCCGCCCTGCGCCATTCACCGACGCTGCGCTTCGTGGTGCTGGGCGGAATGATGTACACGCTGAGCTCGATCCAGGGCTCGTTCGAAGCCCTGCGTAGCGTCAATACCGTCACCCACTTCACCCACTTCACCGTCGCGCACGCCCACCTCGGGCTGTACGGCTTCGTCACGCTGGTGATGTTCGGCGCGATCTACTTCGCGATGCCGCGCATCGTGTCGCGGGAATGGCCCTATCCGACGCTGATCGGGGTGCATTTCTGGCTGGTCACGATCGGCTTCGCGATCTACTTCGTATCGCTCACTACCGCAGGCGTGTTGCAGGGCCTGAACATGGTCGACGCCAGCAAGCCGTTCATGGACTCGGTGCGCGTCACGCTGCCCTGGCTGGCGGGGCGCTCGGTCGGCGGCGCGCTGATGACGCTCGGCCATCTCGCCTTCGCCGGTCATTTCCTGCTGATGGCGCTGGGGCGCGGTCCCCGGCGTAGCGGCGCCGCCCTTCTACGTCCTCTTGCTCCGACCGCCTGAACCATGGAAAACGAAGTCAAGCTGATTTCCGGCGCAATGGTGACCTTGGCCATCGCGACCGCCTCACTGGTCGTGCTGCCCTACCTGCAATTGCGCCACGAGCCACCGACGCCGGGCCTGAAGCCCTATACCGATGCGCAGCTGCGCGGCCGGCAGGTGTACATCCGGGAAGGGTGTGTCTACTGCCACTCGCAGCAGCCGCGCGATCCCTCCCAGGCGCCGGACGACAAGCGCGGCTGGGGCCGGCCCTCCGTCGCCGGTGACTACTACTACGACAGCCCGCATCTCCTCGGCACGATGCGCACTGGACCGGACCTGTTCAACATCGGTGCACGCCAGCCGAGCGCTGACTGGCAACTCGGCCACCTCTACCAACCGCGCGCCTACACACCCGACAGCATCATGCCCGCCTACCCGTACCTGTTCGAGGTCAGGAAGCAGGCCGAACCGGGGGATAAGGTGGTCGCCTTGCCGCCGCGGTTCGCCCCGGCGGGCGGCGTGGTCGTGGCTACGCAGGCGGCGCAGGATCTCGTGAGCTATCTCCTCGCCCTCGACCGGACCTTCCCCGTGCTGGCGCCACTCGCCGACGCCAGTCCGGCCTCTAACTGACCCGCAGCCGCACCGTCCGAAATGCCCGACACATCCCGCAACGATCACGCCCAGCGCCGCGAGAACCGCGATCCGAACGAATCCTTCAACCCCGTGCCCCGCCTGATGCTCGGACTGATCGCAGTGCTGCTCGCATGGGCGCTCTACTACATCTACGCCGCACGGCCCGCGACCCTTCCCGCGCTCGGAGATCGCCGCAGCGCCGAAGTGCTCGCAGCCATACCCGCCAGGGCCGTGGATGGCGAGCAGATCTTCGGCGCCAACTGTGCCGCGTGCCATCAGGCGGCAGGCACCGGCATTCCGCAGGTGTTCCCGCCACTTGCCGGTTCGGCCTGGGTCAATGGCAGCGAACAGGTCCTGATTCAGATCCTGCTGCACGGGGTCAACGGCAGTATCGAAGTCGCGGGCAACACCTTCAACGGCGAGATGCCGGCCTTCGGCGACAAGCTGGGCGACGCCGAGATTGCCGCGGTCGCAAGCTACATCCGCAACCAGTGGGGCAACCAGGCCGGGGCGGTGACGGCCGAAGCGGTCCAGGCGCAGCGCACGCGCACCGCTGGCCGCAGCACACCGTGGAACGGGGGCGCCGAACTGGCGACGCTGAAGTAGGGGAGGGAGCTGTCAGACGCCATGCGGACGGTCATCACGTGCATGCTCATGCTGGTGCTGGGCGTGGCGGCATTCTCGCAGGTCAGCGCCGGCTTCCGGGTTGTCACCAGCGAGGCCGCACGCCGCCTCGCCGTGCGCGAACAGCCGCCGCTGATGCCGGACGTCGGCCTCGTCGACGCCCGCTCGACGGGGGACTCGCTGCGCGCCGATCTGGCCGCGGATGGCCGCATCGCCCTCGTCGACTTCATCTACACGCGTTGCGAGTCGGTGTGCCGCGTGCTCGGCAATGAATTCCAGCAACTGCAGCAGGCAATCCTCGAGCAGGGGCTACAGGAGCGTGTGCGCCTGATCAGCATCAGCTTCGATCCGACGCACGACACCCCGGACGCACTGGCACGCTATGCCAGACAGATGCAGGCCGACTCCGCCGTGTGGCGCATGGCGACGGTAGCCGAGGCGCGGGAACTGCGTCGACTGCTCGATGCCTTCGGGGTCGTCGTCGTGCCGGACGGCATGGGCGGCTTCGTGCATAACGCGGCGATCCATACGCTGGGGGCGGACGGCCGATTGACCCGCATCGACGATCTCGGTGCCATCGGGAGCGCGCTTCGCGCAGCCGCGGCGCGCTCCGGCGGACGGGCGCAATGAATCCGCGACAGCGTGCGCTCATCGGACTGACGCTTGTTGCAGCAGGCACTGCGCCATGGTTGCGCTCGTGGCTTGAGGCGGACATGGCGCGTCACATGCTCCTGCAGTTTCCGCTGCTGGTCCTTGCCGGCACGGTGCTCGCTTCGTCCTTGCCGCCGCGGGTGCGCGCTGCTTGCGCGACGATCAACGCTCACGGCCTTGCGGGCCTGTTGCTGTGCCTGTTGGTATCGGGTTTCTGGATGATTCCGCGCGCCCTCGATCAGGCCCTGCTGTCGCCGCAAATGGAGCTCGCCAAGTTCGCCACACTGCTCGCCGCCGGGGGCGCACTGCAACTGTCGTGGCGTGGCGCGGGGACGATGATCCAGACCTTTTTCATCGGTAACTGGGCCTGGATGACGGCGGTGGCCGGGCTCCTCTACCAGGACGTTTCGGCTCGTCTGTGCAATGCCTATCTACTCGATGAACAGGTTGTCGCGGGAAGGGGGTTGGTGGTGCTGGCGGTCATCATGCCGACCGTATTGGTTGGCTTGCTCATGATGCGGGGAGGTCTTGCAGCGAATCCGGATGCTCCGATGACTGCGGACTGACGTGCTCACCGCAAGCAGGAAAGTCGCCGACCGGCGGCAAGCCCATCGGCGCGAGGCCGGCTACGGACAGCAGCGAAATCAGGCCCGACACCGAGAACGGCAAAGCTTCCGCAGTGCCCCAGGCAGAGCGGGGCGGTCCGCGAATACACGCAGCCCGCGTGACAGGGCCGCGATCACCTGTGCGGGGCCGATGTGCCGCGGTTGCGGGCGACTGCCTGTCATTGAGCCGGATCTCCATGAACGGAAATCGATGAATACATCCTAGTCCGAATTCATCGCCTGCGGCGAAGCGCTCGGCAATTCGGGGGCTGGATTTTAAGATGTATTTAATTTGACGCTTTTGCGGCTCCCGCTATATTGAAACGGACGGCGCTCATCCGCGCGCAGCTCTGCCATGTCCATCGAGCCGGCGCGGCGGCATCGAGGCGCAGCGCGACGGGGTAGGGTCTATTGAGGTGTTCCGGATCGCCGCGGAGATATTTGTCGTCTCTTGGCATTGAATCGGCCTGGGAGGCCAACATGCGAGCACGCTCGGCTAGTGCGCCGAAATTTATGAATCTGTCGCAGATCCGCTTCCCAGTCGGTGCGATCGCATCGATCGGACACCGGGTTTCGGGCGTACTGCTCCTGGTGAGCCTGCCGCTTCTCGCGCTCGCCCTCGACCGCTCGCTTCGCAGTGAGTCGGAGTTCGAGGCTCTGCGCGACCTGGTATCCGAGCCCTGGCGGGCACTGCTCCTCGTCATTCTCGTTTGGGCCGCCGCGCATCACGTACTCGCCGGTGTGCGCCACCTGTTGATGGATATCGGCGTCGGGAGCCGTCTCTCACCGGCACGCACCAGCGCCTGGGCTGCGATCGTCGCGGCGGGGATCATTGCAGTTGCGGCCGCGGTGAGGTGGCTGTCGTGAGGCTCTTTCTCGGGCAACGGGCCTGGGTACTGCAGCGCGTGACGGCGCTGGTGCTGCTGATCCTGCTTGCTCTGGGGGCTGCGACGCTGCTGACGGGGCCGTCGCGCAGCTATGAAAGCTGGCACGCGCTGGCGACGAGCACGCATGGCGCAGTACTGATCGTCGTGTTCTTCGCCGCGCTGTGCCTGCACGGCTGGATCGGCGTGCGTGACATCGTCCTCGACTACATCCACGCGCCGGCGCTGCGGCTGCCCTTGCTTGCGCTGATCGCGGTGATCCTGTTTGCGATTTTCATTCGCGTCGTGCTGACGATGGCGGCGCACTTTGCCGGCGGTGCTTAAGAGTGGCGGAGGAGAGAACAGTGCGAGTCAGCATCTACCGCTTCAATCCCGAAACCGACGCGAAGCCGCGCATGCAGGATTACGACGTCGCGCCCGAGGCGGGCGACAAGAAGCTGCTCGACGTGCTGATGCGGCTCAAGACGATGGACGACAGCCTTTCGTTCCGCCGTTCCTGTCGCGAAGGCGTGTGCGGATCGGATGCGATGAACATCAACGGCCGCAACGGACTGGCGTGCCTCACGTCGCTGCCGGGCCTGAAGGAGCCGGTCGTGTTGCGGCCGTTGCCGGGTTTCCCCGTGATCCGCGACCTCATCGTCGACATGACGCAATTCTTCGCGCATTACCACTCGATCAAGCCCTACCTCATCAATAACGAGGTCCCTCCCGAGCGCGAACGCCTGCAGTCGCCCGCGGAGCGCGAGAAGTTGAACGGACTGTACGAATGCATCCTGTGCGCGTGCTGCAGCGCCTTCTGTCCCTCCTTCTGGTGGAATCCGGACAAGTTCATCGGTCCGGCGGGCCTGCTACAGGCGTACCGCTTCATCGCCGACTCGCGTGACACGGCGACCGCGGCGCGGCTCGCCTACCTGGACGACGTGTATCGCCTGTATCGCTGCCGCACGATCATGAACTGCACCGAGGTTTGCCCCAAGGGGCTGAGCCCGTCACATGCGATCGAACGCATCCGGCTCGCGCTCGTGCGTGAGTCTTCGTAGTGGGTGCGCCTACCAGGTAGCCACGGGTACGTCATGGGTCATTCGCCTCCATTGTCGATGTTGCATCCGGCCAGCCCCTCGGTCGAAGGGCGGTGGAGCGTTGTTGCCGACGCGCCGGCCAGGCGGCTCGGCGCGCACGAACTGTTCTCGAGACTGGACTGCGGGGATCTCGCCCGCCTGACTCGGGGCGCGCGACTTCGCCGCCTGGATCCTGGGGAAGCGCTGTGGTTTACCGGCGAGCGCGCAAGCCACTTTGCGGTGATCGAATCGGGCATTGTCCAGATCCGGCAAATGACGCCGACCGGCGAAGGCATTGTCGTCGGCCTGTTCCGCCCGGGCGAGGCGATCGGGCTTGCCGCAGCGCTCGAGCACGAGGTCTTCCCGGCGGACGCCATCGCGATCGGCGGACCGGTCGACGTCCTGTCTATCCGCGCAGAAGCGCTGTATGAATCCCTGGAAAGCTCCGTCGCCGTCGCGCTGGCGGTGAACCGTGCGCTGCTGCGGCACACCGCCGCGCTGCGCGCGAAGATCGATATCGTCAGCGCCGGTTCGGTGCCGCGCCGGCTCGCAGCGCTGATGCGTTATCTGATCGAGCGATTCGGCCGGCCGACCGATGCGGGTACGGTCGTCGTTGACGTGCACCTCGGCCGCGATGAAATCGGCCAGCTCGTGAGCGCGCGGGTCGAGACCGTGATCCGCATCCTGAGCCGGTGGCAGAAGGCCGGCTGGCTTGCCGCACGGCCCGGCGGGATCGAGATTGTACGTGCGGACATGCTGCAGCGGATCGTCGCCCCCTGAGCCGGGTGGCTGCGCGACGGCCGTCGCGGTCAGCGTTCGAGCAGCTTGAGCTTGTCCTTCACCGTCGCCCACAGCCCGGCATCCGGTGGAGCCGGCTTGACCTCGACGATAGGTATCCACACCTTCGCCAGTTCCTCGTTGAGCGGGATGAATTGTCGCTGGTCAGCCGGCACGTCGTCCTCGGAGAAGATCGCGTCGACGGGGCATTCAGCCACGCAAAGCGTGCAGTCGATGCATTCCCGTGGGTCGATCACGAGGAAATTGGGGCCTTCGCGGAAGGCGTCGACGGGACAGACATCGACGCAATCGGTGTGTTTGCACTTGATGCAGGCTTCGGTGACTACGTATGTCATGGCTCATCTCTCTTCGGGTGTGCGGTTCGGTCCGCAGTGCGAGAGGAATTTAGGCCATGCGTGCCGGCCCCTGAATGACAAAAATCAGTTCCAGCGCCTGGGGGACTCCCTAGGATGAAGTCGCGCAGAAAAGACCGGTGCCGGCAGCCGCGGCATGCGGGATGTCGGTATCGCCCCTAACGAACGCTGGAGATCGTCATGTCCGGACACACGCAGAAATGGCAAGCCGAGCACGCCAATTACCACAAGCTGCTCGATCTGCTCCAATCCCAGACGGAACTCTTCGTCCACGGCGAGCAGCCGGATTACGAGCTCATGTCGGACATCGTGTACTACATGACGCAGTATCCCGACCGCTTCCATCATCCGCGCGAGGACGTCGCATTCCGGCAATTGCTTGCCCGCGAGCCGACGATGGAAAGCTTTGTCTCGGAACTCGCTGGCCAGCATCGGCGGATTTCGGAGAGCGGCGTAATCCTTGCTGCGGACCTCAACGCAGCCGCCGCCGGAGCGATGATGTCGCGTGCGACGCTCGAAGCCGATGTCCGAAAATACGTTGCCTTCCTGAAAGATCACATGAACATCGAGGAGCGCGAGATATTCCCGCGCCTCGCCGAGTTGTTGGCGGAGACTGACTGGTTCCTCGTCGATTCCGCAATCCACTTCGCCGCCGATCCGATCTTCGGCGACAGCGTCCAGGAGCGCTTCAGGACGATCCACCGCCAGATCGCGAACCAGGCCGGTTGCGGTTGCAAGGAACCGGCCGAGCGGGTGTGCTGAGTGGAATGAGGCTGCGTCCGTCGGCCCAGACGTCCCCCGCCCGGGCTCATGGTGCAAGTAGGGGCGCAACTCGGCGCCCCCAGAACTGGCATGTCATATCATCGGAGGCATCCGGCCGGCATTCGCGGCTCATAGCGACTTGAGGAATTCGACGAGATCGAATTTTTCCGCGGGGCTCAAACCCAGGGCGAAGTGGGCATCGTAGTGATTGACGACGTCTAGCAGGGTCGCCGCGCTGCCGTCGTGAAAATACGGCGGATGCTGCCAAAGGCCTCGCAAGGGGGTCGTCCGGTACTTCTGCGTGGCGCTGCGCTGCGCGTAGACAGGCTCCATTCCCGTCGCCGCCGGCTGATGCAGTAAGGGGGTGTCGGCGTTCGGGCCGTTTTGCACATCAGTGTAGGTGGGCGAGATGTGGCACGTGCCGCAGCGGGCCGCCCCATCGAATAGGGCCTGGCCTCGTTGGGCCGCCGTCGGGTTCACCGCGTCCGCTGGCGGCGGCGGGACCGGAAGACTCAGCTGGTAGGCGAGGAGGGCTGGCAGTTTCGGCGCTACGAGGTCCGGCGTCTGAACGATGTTGATGCCCAGACGGGGGTCGGAAAAACTTCCGTGCCCGCCCATCTGCGTGACCGCGACATAATTGTTCCAATAGGAAATCTTCCCGTCGCCGGTGAAGGTCTCAAAAGGCACGTCCCGCAGCCCATATACCGGCGGAATGACGACCGGCCGGTTGATGCCGTCGATATTGAAGCGCGGGTCGTAGCGGCCGGGCCCCCAGGAGTTGTATGCCGCTTTCTGCGACTCCGTGAGTGCGGGCGAAAGTGCGATGATCGCCCCTGGATTGAGATCGAGATTCGGCCAGCCGTCGAGGCGCTCCCCGATACCCGGGGCGACCGAATTGTTTACCGTCGAATGGCAGATCGCGCAGGTGGTGCCGAGCGACGTGAGTCGCCCATCTTCGACCTTTCCCACGAGACCGACCACGGCGTTGCGCCGGATCAACTCGACGGTGGTTGCCGGATCGTCGAGGTTGTTCTTGGTCAGGAAATTCGGCGGAAGGGCCGTCGCATCCACCTTCAGACCAACCGAAAGAGCGGTTCGCGGGCTGACGGACGACTGGATGATCTCGTGGAGGCGCAGCGTGTCGGTCCATAGGGCCTCGTCGCCAAAGGTGTCGAAACGGAAGATGAACTGTCCGGAGTGCTTGTTTCCCCCCGGCTGTCCGGCCGAAACCGCCGGGAGGCTGGATAGAGCCACTGCAATCATGACAACCGAGAGGGCGGTGAAGATTGTGAGAGTTTTCTTGATGCGGATGTGTGCGATGCGTTGCAGCATGATCGTTCTCCGGTAGAAGTTCGGACGACTTCGTCGCCCTTGGAGTTCAGCCCACCTGTACCGTCAAAGCGGGCTCGAAATGCCGGTTTTCAGGTGTGCCATCGAGCACATAGCCGCGTGGATTGGCCACCACGCGCGTGCCGCCAAGCCGGTAGTCGAAGCTGTCGTGGGTGTGGCCGTGTATCCACAGCACTGCGCCGCTGCCCGCGACCAGCGCTTCGAGGTCGGAGACGAAGCAGGCGTTGAGCGGCGACCCGGCGAAGCGCGGCGCGATGCTCTCAGGCGACGGAGCAAAATGGGTCACCACCACGGTGATACCTTCGAACGGTTGCGCGAGCCGCGCTTCGAGCCAACCTGCATGCCGTTCGAAAAGGGCTGCGCAGTGATGCGGCGTGAAGAGCTCTTTCTGGCCTTCGTCTATGGTGATACGGCTGAAATCGCGGCTGAAGCGGACAGCGTCGTTCATCGCCTGCTCGCGGGCCGCCTCGTCTCCTGCAATACGGAAATCCGTCCACAGTGCTGCGCCGAGAATGCGCACATTGCCGATGCGCTTTTCGGCACAGTCGAGCACCGTCACCATGCTGTCGCGACTGAGTTCGCGTAGCAGTCGGTTCGTCGTGGGGATGCTCGAGCCGTAATACTCGTGGTTGCCCGGCACATAGATAGCCGGTCTCCCCAGCGCCCTGGCCCACTGGAGCGCTTCTCGCGGACGGTGGATATCTCCCGCCAGGATCAACAGCTCCGCGCCGGTGTCAGGAATCTCACAGGGTGCTAGTCCGAGGTGAAGATCCGAGACGATCTGGAGTTTCATATATGCCTCACGGCGGACATTCGATGGGCGACGCGCTTGCCTGTCGCAGCCACGCGATCAGGTCCGCCCGTTCCTGCCGATCGGCAATGCCTGCATAGCCCATGGCCGTGCCCGGCATCATGCCGGTCGGGTTGGCGAGAAAACGGTCCAGCGTATTCGCGTCCCAGACGACATCGGCTTGTGCCATGGCCGGCGAATAGCGGAAGCCCGGCACGCCGCCGGCACGGCGTCCGAACAGGCCGCAATGTTTCGGCCCGGTACGGTCGTAGCCGAGTGCGTGGCAGGCCTGGCAGCGGGCGTAGATGGCCTCGCCGCGGACCGGATCGCCCGGCGCGATGGCGCTGGCGGGCAGCGAGACCAATGCCGCCAGCACCAGCACGGCGGTGGCGGCGCGATGTTTCATGACATGAAGGCCGTGGGCACCGGGTCCTGGCCCAGCGCTTGGCGCAGGATGGCCCAGTGCATGGCCTCGTCGCCCAGGATGCTGGCCGCAGCGCTCGCCAGTTCGCGTCCGCGGAACAGCGGTACTGCGCCCAGGTAGGCGCTCACCGCGCCGCGCTCGAGCCCGGCCGCGAAGCCCAGCACATCATTCTGGGTCTTGAGCCCGTCGGTGGGAAACTGGTAATGCTCGCGCGCTTCAACCGGTGTGCCGCCCAGTTTGCGGATTGTCTTCGCGAGGACCGCGGCATGCTCCTTGTGGTGCCCCTGGAACTGCACCGCCAGATCCAGGACGGGTTTCTGCAGCAGGCCGCTGCCGGCGCCCATTGCATAGGCAGCGATGGCCTCCAGTTCGGCGCCGAGCGCGGTGTTGAGAATGCGCACGTCCGTCTCCAGATCGTCATGCTTGCTGCCCTGGCCGGCGGCCAGCGCCGGACGTCCTGCCATCAGGGCGACCGCCGCGGCGGACAGCGTCGCGCCCGTGCCGGCCAGGAAGCGGCGCCGGCCTAGGTCTTGGAGTGCGAAAAAGGGATTGATGCGGACAATCATGATGAACTCCTCGGGGTGGTGGGTGAAAGCCGAGTGCCGGGACCAGAAACGGCTACGGTCGGAAGCCCAAGGCGGGCGCAAACTCGCGACACGATGCGGTCGCAGCGCTGGCCGTCGAACGCGAAGACGTTCTCCAGCAGCGGACCGAGGCGCTGCCCCAGGGACTCGCGCAGGCGGGCCCTGGCGCGCAACAGGCGGACCTTGGTATTCGCCTCGGATATTCCCAGCGAGGCGGCGGTCTCTTCGACGCTCAAGCCCTCCACGGCACGCAGGATGAAGACGCTGCGGTATGCCTCGGGCAAGTCGTCGATCGAGTGTTCGATAAGGCGCCGCAGGTCATTGCGCATCGCGAGGGTCTCGGGCGTTTCCGGTACGCCCTCCACGCCGATTTCGATGACAGCTTCGCCCTCGGCTTGCGCGTCGGACGCGTTGTGGAACCGCTGCCTGCGCTCGAGGGCCTGGTTGACGATGATCCGCGTCAGCCAGGTCGATAGACGTGCATCGCCCCGGAAGCCGGCCATCGCGCGATGGGCCTTGATGTAGCCTTCCTGCAGGGCATCCTCGGCCTCGGCATCGTCTCGCAGGATGCTGCGTGCAACCCTGAACAGGCGACGATTGTGTTGGCGCATCAACCGTTCGAAGGCCCCCGCCTCGCCGGTCACGATGCTGTGTGCAAGCGCAGCGTCTGAAACCGGCACGCGGACTTCTGCTGCTTCGCCGGATATGCTCATGACTGTCTCCTGTTGTTGCCCATTGGATGGGAACCGCGGGGGAAAGGTTACAGTCGGTGAGAAACCAGGTCTGGCTTGACTGGACAGCCGGTCGGAAGGGCGGCGTGAATGCGCGGCGGGGCACGACAGTCGTCTTGGCTGCTCTGCTCCAACGACAACTATTGTGGCTGGGGACTCTATCGGGCCAAGGTGCTGCGGAACGCGGTCTGGCCACGAAGGCACTGCAGGGTCCCGCGGCCACGCCGTTGCAGTACCTGGCGCCGCTGGGCTGGGAGCGCATCGACCTGATGGGCGATTACGTCTGGCCCAGCAGCGCCAAGTTGGCGCGGTGAGGTTCAGGCCGCTACGGCCGCTGCAACCGGCTTCGCGTTGGCTAGAGCTGGAGTTCGACCCGTTCGACTTCGATCACCAAGGCGCCGCGCGCCCACGGAAAAGCGGTCTTGACGCGATCGGCCAGCTCGCCCTCGCTGACCAAGGCACCGGCGCCATGCAGCAGACAGCCCTGACCCGGGCCGTGGCTGCCCTGCACCACGCGCGAAGCTGCGAGCACCTGCACGCGGGCGTTGCGTTGCAGGTTTTCCTCGGTCTTGCGGTAGTAGCCCGCGGGAAGAACGATCCTGTCCCCGTCGAGGCCCAGGCGCCGCAGATAGTCGCCCCAATTGCCGACCACGTGTGGCCCGTCGGCCCCTTCCGTGACGATCGTCAGGAATTCGGTCTTTTCCAAGAGATCCCGGGTCACCCCTTCGATCACGCTCATCGTTCACACTCCGTTGTGGTTAGGCCCGCCGGTTGTCAGCGGACATGGAAGAATTTCAGCGCAAGGCCGTTGGTGAGCAGCGCGAGCACCACGAGCGTCGCACCGATCAGCTCCGCCGCAACGAAATGCCGCCCCTGATAGAGGCCGATCAGGAAGGCCGTGATCGGCACCACGTTGATGAAAAGCATCCCGCTCAACGGGTCGAGCGAGCGAATGCCCGCATTCCACGCAAGCACGGCGACGATCGATGCAAGCAGGACCAGATACAGCAACTGCGGCCCTGCCGGATAAAGGCTCTGAGGGGACGGGGCACTCGCCAGACCGGCAATCGTTGCGAGGACCGTGGCGACTACAATCGCCGCCTCACCCATCAGACAGGTCAGCGCCGTATACCGCAGCGGCGACCAGTCCCGGAAACTCCCCGCCGCCAGTGTGTAGACGACCCAGCTAACCGCACCCAGCACGATCACCAAGTCGCCCCAGCCGGCCCCTGTAAAAAGGTTGTCGAGCTGCCCGCGCGCCACGACGAGGAACACGCCGGCGAAGGCGGCCGCAATGCAGATCAGCGTGATGCGCGGCGGGCGATGCCCCTGCCACAGCCAGCGGACCAGCGCCCCGATCATGGGCTGCATCGCCATGATGATCGCAGCGTGCGCCGCCTGCGTGTGAGCGAGGCCAACGAAGGCGAACAGGCTGAACCCAGCGAAGCCGATCGCGCCGAAAAGGCCGGTGCACGGGAACGTTCCGTCGAAACTCAGCGCCTTGCGACCTTCGGTCAGCCACAGCACGAGGATGAAAGCCGCCGCAGTGACCCCGTAGCGCAACGTGTTGAGATAGAACGTGTCGACGACGTGAAGCGCATCCTTCGCCACCGGAAACATCCCGCCCCACAGGATCGTGGCGGTCAGCAGCAGCCCCCCCCTTCAATGCAGTGTCGCGGCGAGCCACGTCTTTCCTTCCAATCGGCTTGTACCAATCCAATATGCAGCCTTTCCGCTGCGCCGTATTTGATCGTACTCAAGGCGCAAGGGACACGGCCCCGGGGCGCGCGCGACACCGTTCAGGCGGCGATGCCATCCCGCCTCGCGGAAACCGGCCGGCTCGATCGGGCGGCCCACGGCTTTCAGTCCTTGCGCAGCCCGGCGCACACGAGGTCGGCCACGCTTTCATCGAACGTGTGGCCCACTTCGGGCAGCAGATTCAGATCGACGTGAGCGCCCATCAACGAGAGGCGGTCGGCGGCGGCGATGCTATGGCGTGGGTCGACCACCGCGTCTTCCTTGCCGTGGATGAGATGCAGCACCGTCGCGAGGGGGCGGACCTTGGGCGGCTGCGCGAAGCGTCCCGCGATCGAGATCACCTGCGCGGCGATCGCGTCGGCCAACTGCGTCGACTCGAGCGCCATGATCGCGCCCTGTGAAAAACCGACGAGCGTCGTCGCCTCGACACCGACCCCGGATGCCTTCTGCCACTGGCGCACCGTCTGGACGAAGCCAGGCATCGCCGCGGCGATGCGGCCGATGCGATTCTCCTCGGTGATGCCGCGCACCGGGAACCACTGCCAGCCGATACCGAAATCCGAAGGATCGGGCGAGCGCACGCTCACGACCCACGCGGCCGGATTGGCCGCCGCGAGCGCCTCGGCCAGCGGCGACAGATTCTGCGGCGAGGCGCCGTGGAAGGAATCTTCTTCGTGGTCTTCTTCCTTCCCCTCTTTCTTTTCCGGCTTGTGCGACGGAAAGAGAACGCAAGACTAGCGGCTTCAAGAGCCGCCTACTGGTTCATTGAGGCTCTCGGTCTGGCAGCGTAGGCGGACGTCAAGCAGGGCAAATTCCGGCCGCTACGGGTGTCCGGCGGGGCTTAGCGTACGATTTTTTTCCGTTTCGTGAGCTGACCCCTACACGCTCGACACCAACCACGTGCGCTTCGCGCTGCCGCAGGGCTACTCGCACGACGACGAGTTCTTCGAATACCTGCGCGACGCGTTCGACGTGATGGATGCCGAAGGCGACGAGCGTCCGGCGATGATGTCGGTCGGCATGCACTGCCGCCTGCTCGGCCGCCCGGGGCGCTTCCGCGCGCTGCAGCGCGTCCTCAACCACATCGAGAAGCACGATCGCGTGTGGGTGTGCCGGCGCGTCGATATCGCAGGCACTGGCGCGAACAGCATCCGTACAGCCCGACTGCTTGATGGACGGGGAGAGAATCTCGCCTCGTCATGCGCAGGAGGACGCATCGCGCGCTGTGCCGGGGCCGCCGTGGAAGAACTGGAAGTTGCTGCGCCCGCGCTGTTTGGCGGCGTACATGGCGACGTCGGCATGCCTGATCAGTTCGTCTACGTCCTCGCCGTCCTGCGGGAAGATGCTGATGCCGATGCTCGGTGACACCTGCACTTCGACGCCGTTGACGCTGTAGGGGCTCGCGAGGCGGTCGAGAAGGTTGCCTGCGATCCCGGACACGTCCTCCCTGTCGTGGATGTGCGCCACCACGGCGACGAATTCGTCCCCCCCAAGGCGGCCGACGATGTCCTCGCCGCGCAGGCCTTCGGTCAGGCGCCTGGCCACATCCCGGAGCACGGCGTCGCCAACATCGTGCCCGTAAGTGTCGTTGATGGGCTTGAACCGATCGAGATCGATGAACAGGAAGGCGGCGAGATGATGCCCGCGGCGCATGGCCGGCAGCAGATGGCAGGCCGTCTCGTAGAGCAGGGCGCGATTGGGCAGGCCGGTCAGCGGGTCGTGGCGCGCTTCGCGGCGCAGCATGTCTTCAATGAGCTTGCGGTCGGTGATGTCGATGTTCACGCCCAGCATGCGTAGTGGCCGATGCGCGTCGTCATGATGGATCACCGCGCGCCCGGCGAGCCAGTGTTCCGACCCGTCGGGCCACAGGACACGCCATTCGGCCTCGACGCTGCCGGTCTGCAGTGCTTCCTGCACCCGCTGTTCGAGTGTCGCGCGATCTTCAGGATGGATCGATTCGCGCCATCCGGCATACGGGCCCTCGAACGCCTTTGCCGGGAAGCCATACAGGGCCGCGATTTCCGCCGACCAGTGCACTGTGTCGGCGGGGATGTCCCATTCGAACGTGCCGGTGCGTCCGACCCGCTGCGAAAGTCGCAGTTTCTGCTCGTCGCTGCTCAGCGGCATCGCGTTCGCATCGTGCTCCCCGGTGCGTTGGAACAGTTCTCGCTCGAGTGCCGCGATGCGCGCTTCGAGTGCATCGCGGTCGCCGGCGTCTTCCAGACAATGCACAATGTAGCCGGGCCGGTCGTCTTCGCCCGGTATCGGGGCGTTGATCGCGCGCCAGTGGCATTCGACGACGCCCCCGCCTGCCGCGGCAGGGCGGCGGAAGAAATGGTGCTGCGTCGGCATCGCGTCCGGCACGCAATTCGCGCATGCGCGTTCGAGGGACTGACGCAGCAGCGATGTCACCGCCGCGGGGTCTTCGGCC
This sequence comes from Aromatoleum evansii, assembly GCF_045689615.1. Taxonomy (NCBI): domain Bacteria; kingdom Pseudomonadati; phylum Pseudomonadota; class Betaproteobacteria; order Rhodocyclales; family Rhodocyclaceae; genus Aromatoleum; species Aromatoleum evansii. The sequence continues at coordinate 2,645,064 of NZ_CP141259.1, read as the reverse complement.
GTGGCCGAAAGGATGTCGAAGATCGGGCGGCCGAGGATGTCGGACGGATGAGCCGCGGTATTCCGCAGGTAGGCGTCGTTGGCCGCGACGATTTTGCAATCCGGATCGAGGACCAGACATGGCACCGGAATGGCCATAAAGATGCGGCCCAGATCTTCGGCCGGAATCAATGAAGCGGGAGCGCGGTCGATCGATCCCTGCGTGACGGTCCCCTTCGCCCGGATGGACATAACGCATCCTCCTCACCCTTGGCGACTGAACATTAGGCAAGAAGCGGGGCATGCCGTTCCCGCCCGGCAACGCAACCGCGGGCGTTCATGCGGGTCAAACGTACCAGGCCAAGGAAGCGGAGTGCCTTGCCATGAATCTGGACGATCTGGGGGTGCGCATCGGCAGCGGCATCGACGGGCTGGATGAAGTGCTGTGCGGCGGTTTCATCAAGGACCGTGCCTATCTCGTGCGCGGCGGTCCCGGAACGGGGAAGACGATGCTGGGGCTGCATTTCCTCGCCGCGGGGGCGAGGCAAGGGGAGCGCAGCCTCTTCATCACGCTCGCCGAGCCGGAGAAGCAGTTGCGGCAAAACGGATCGGCGCTGGGCCTCGAGCTCGAGCGGGTGAGCTTCCTCGATCTGTCGCCGACACCGGAGTTTTTCGCCGAGTCCGGCTCGTACGACATCTTTTCGCCGGCAGAGGTCGATCTGGAGCCGATCACCCGCCGCATCGTCGGCGAGATCGAAGCCTTGCGACCGCAGCGCGTCTTTCTTGACGCGATGACGCAGTTCCGCTACCTGGCGGCGGAGCCGTTCCACTTCTTCAAGCAGGTATTGTCCTTCCTGCGCTTTCTTGTGGGGCAGGGCGCGACGGTTCTGTTCACTTCCGAAGGCAGTCCGACCGCCCCGGACGAGGATCTGCAGTTCATGGCCGACGGGGTGATCACCCTCGCCGTGACGCCGCAGGGGCGCAGCCTGAATGTCGCGAAATTCCGCGGTTCGGGTTTTCGCGATGGCTGGCATGCGCTGCGCTTGGGCGACACCGGCATGACGATCTTCCCGCGGCTCGTTCCGGACCAGCCGCGGGACGAGATTGCCGGCGAGATTCAGTCCCTGGGTGTGCCCGGCCTCGACGAACTGCTGCACGGCGGCATCGAGCGCGGCACCGTGACCATCATCAGCGGCCCGTCGGGCGTGGGCAAGACGACCCTGTGCTTGCAGTTGCTCAAGGAGGTTGCGGCGCGCCGCGGACACGGCATCGTGTATACGTTCGACGAAAGCGTGGAGATGATCCTGCGCCGTTGCGACGCCATCAGCCTGCCCGTGCGGTCGCTGGTGGGGCAGGGTACGTTGCGGCTGCAACAGATCGAGCCGTTGCGCTTTTCGCCGGCGGAGTTCTACCGGCAGGTCGTGCGCGACATCGAAAACCAGGGCGCGCGCACCGCGGTGATCGACAGCATCGCGGGATTCCGGCTCTCGCTAAGCGGAGACGATCTGGTCAGCGACCTTCATGCCCTGTGCCGTGATCTGCGCAACCGCGGCATGACCGTGCTGCTGGTGGACGAAGTCGAGTCGATCACGGGTGACTTCCAGGCCACAGAGACCGGCCTGGGGTATCTGGCCGACAACATCGTGTTTCTGCGCTATCTCGAGGTTCGCGGTGAGCTGCGCAAGGCGATAGGCGTTCTGAAGAAGCGCCTCGGCGACTTCGAGAAGACCTTGCGCGAGATCGAGATCACCGCCGACGGCATCAAGGTCGGCAAGCCCCTCACCGACCTGCGCGGCATTCTGACCGGTACCCCGGAGTGGCGCCACGAGTCTGGAGTCACGCCCCAATGAACAGTGTGCCACCGCGGGCGGTCCTCGTTGTCGACCGCAATCCGCGCAATCTCGCCCTCCTGCTGCAATGCCTGTCGGGCAACGGCTTCGAGACGCTGTGCGCGGCCGATCTGGCGCAGTTCGACGCGGTGCTCGCGCAGTCCGGCGCGATCGCGCTTGCGCTGGTGGATGTCGACGGATTCGACATTGCCGTGTGGGACCGCTGCCGCCGGCTGCGCGAGCGCCAGGTCGAGGTGCTGGTGCTGGTCGGGCGGCGCGCGAAACCCTTCATGCAACTGCACGGCGCACGCTGCGGGGCGCGGGCGGTACTACCCAAACCGCTCTCGCCGAAGCTGCTCGCGCAGATGGTGCGCGGCCTGCTGGAGGAGCCGGCGTGACGCGCGTTCTGCTGCTGCTCGCTCATCGCCGCAACCGCCGCCTGCTGGCGGAGTGGCTCGCCCCGCACTATCAGGTCGTGGTCGGCGAGAGTGCAGGGTCGCTCGGGCAGCCCTTCGACCTCGGCATCGTCGACGGCCCGGCGCTGGAGCGGCTGCGCGATGCGATCGCTGCGCGCAAGGAACGCGAGCAGCCGATCCTGCTGCCCTTCCTGTTTGTGACCGCGCGGCGCGGCGCCGGCCTCGGCACGCAACAGCTGTGGCAAACCGTCGACGAGGTGATCGCGACGCCGATCGAGAAGGCCGAGTTGCAGGTGCGCCTGCAGGTGCTGGCGCGCATGCGCAAGTTGTCGCTCGATCTCCGGACGACCCACGAGGCGCAGTTGCGCCACATGGCCCTGCACGATCCGCTCACCGATCTTCCGAACCGGTATCTGTTTTCGGAACGCCTCGGGGCGGCGGTCGCCCGCGCGCGCGCGGACCGCCGTTCGCTGGCCGTGCTGCTGCTCGATCTGGATCGTTTCAACGCGATCAACGAGTCCTTCGGACATGCCTACGGCGACCTGCTGCTGCAGGCGGTCGCCGCGCGCCTCGCCGCCTGTCTGCCGCGCGACACGCTGGCCCACTTCGGCGGCGACAGCTTTGCCGCGTTCCTGCCCGAGTTCCAGCATTTGCGCGAACCGGTGCTCGTGGCGGAGCGGCTGCTCGCGGCGTTGTCGTCGCAGCCCTTCGAGTTGGTCGGTCATACCGTGTATGCAACGGCGAGCGTCGGCATCACGCTTTTTCCGGAGGATGCAGGGCATGCGGCGGCCCTGCTCGAGAACGCCGATACCGCCCTGTATCGTGCCAAGGGCGAGGGCGGCGGCACCTACCAGTTCTATACGCCGCAGATGAAGACCCAGGTGCTCGACCGCCTCAACCTCGAGACCCGCCTGCGTGGAGCGGTGGAGCGTGGCGAACTGGTGCTCGAATACCAGCCCCAGGTCGATATCGCCAGCGGAGACATCGTCGGTTTCGAGGCCCTCGCGCGCTGGGACGAGCCCGAACTCGGGCGGGTGGCGCCGACCCGCTTCATCCCGATTGCGGAGGAGACCGGCCTCGTCGAGTCGATCGGCGAATGGGCACTCGCCGCGGCTTGCCGGCAGAACAAGGCGTGGCAGCAGGCGGGGTTGCCGCCGTTGCGCGCGGCCGTCAACGTGTCGGCGCGCCAGTTCCGCCACGGTGTCGAGAAGATCGTCGCGCGCGTGCTCGCCGAGACGGGGCTGGATCCGTGCTACCTCGAGCTGGAGATCACCGAGAGCAGTCTGATGGAGTGCGCGCCCGAATCGATGGAGGTATTGCGCAAGCTGCGGGGGCTGGGGGTGCAGCTGTCGATCGACGATTTCGGCACTGGCTATTCGGCGATGAGCTACCTAAAGCGGTTGCCGGTTGCGACGCTGAAGATCGACCGCTCGTTCGTCAGCGACATCGCGCACGACGCCGACAGCGTCGCGATCGTGCGCGCGATCGTCGCGGTCGCGCACAGCCTGAAGCTCAAGGTCATCGCGGAGGGGGTTGAGACGGTCGAGCAACTGGAGAACCTGCGTGCCCACGGCTGCGACGAAGTCCAAGGCTTCGTGGTCGGACGGCCGGTGCCGGCGGCCGATTTCGCCCAACCCCTGCGCCGGCGTCGCGCGGAGGCGTGGGATGGGAACCGGCATTCGTCGCCGCGGTCAACAGCAGCGTGAAGGTACCCGGATGACCCCAAGGCGAGACGGCGGGTCGGTCGAGCGCACCGGATCGCGGTAGTCAGTCGAGCGAATTGCCCGGTGACGACCATCCGCAGTCTCCCCTCGCGGTCGGACGGTGATCTGCATTCGTCGTGTGCGGAGGGAAGATCATGTCAGCAACAGTCAAACACTGGCAAGACCCGGTGAATCTCATCTTGGGCGTGTGGCTCGCGGTATCGCCGTGGGCGTTTTCCTACGCGATGGAGACGACGCCGACCTGGAATGCGGTGATTGCCGGAGCGCTCGTCGCAGCACTCGCGTTGTTCGAACTCTTCAAGGTCGCGGCTTGGGAAGAGTGGTCAAGCGTGGCAATCGGCGCATGGCTCGTGGCCTCGCCGTGGATCCTCGGCTTTGCGGGAGTCACGGCGGCCGTGTGGAATGCAGTGCTCGTCGGTCTGGTGGTCGCCGTACTCGCGCTCTGGGCGCTGGGTACGGACAAGAGCATCGGCGGGTGGTGGACGCCGGCGACGTAATCAAGCGCTAGACGGAGGAAACGTATCAGGCTTCCGGAAAGGACGTGGGGGTCATGTTGGGCAGTTGGATGAGCAGTTTCGACAAGAGCATCTTCGACGATTTCGCGCCGTTCGAAGAGGAAATGGACAGGATGTTCGACACGCTGAATCGGACGACCGGGATCCGGGCCGTTCGCAGAGGCTCATTCCCGCAGGTCAACATCGGCGCAAGTCCGGAGAGGGTGGACGTTTACCTCTTCGGGGCCGGACTCGATCCGAAGACGGTCGACATCTCGATCGAGAAGAGTCTGCTGGCAGTGTCGGGCAGCCGCGAGGTGCCGACCCGGGAAGGGGGCGCCTACTACCGGCGCGAGCGTTTCGGCGGCGATTTCCGTCGGGTCGTTTCGTTGCCCGAGGATGTGGATCCCGAACACGCGGATGCGAACTACCGGGATGGCGTCCTGCATATCACCGTCCCGCGCCGCGAATCGGTGCGCCCGCGGCAGATCGAAGTACGGTGAACGTGATGGAGGTGCATCATGGAAACCACATCGGAAGTTGCAAGGACGCAAGACGCCGGCACAAGCGCAGTGCAGGTGAAAACGGGTGAGGAGGTGCGCACGCTGATGCCGCTGGTTGATATCTTCGAGGACAGCGAAGGGATCACGGTGGAGGCGGACCTCCCCGGTGTCGCGAAGGACCGTCTCAACGTTCAGGCCGATCGTCATCGCTTGACCATAGAGGGTGACGTGGTGATCGACATGCCGGAGGGGATGGAAGCGCTGTACGCGGACGTGCAGGCCACGCGCTATGCGCGCAGCTTTGCGCTGAGCGGCGAGCTGGACGCGGAGCGAACCGAAGCGAGCCTGAAGGATGGCGTGCTGACGGTGCACATCCCGAAACGCTCGGAATTCCGTCCCCGCAAGATCGAAGTCCGCGTGAGCTGAGCCGTCGCGTGGCGCGAGTCTAGGCGGCGTCCGGGAGACCAGGCGCCGCCTGTCTTGTGTACCCGGCACGGACGCATTGCCGCGGGTTCAACTCCCGCCGTAAGTTGACCACGGGGAACGAAGCGCGATTGCGCGAGGGCGCCCCGCGTCCGTGCGGAGGCGCCGTCGGTCTGCGCACCACCGCCGATGGGATGCGGCCCGAGGCCGGCCGCTAAATTCGACTCGGTTTGGTAGGGGATCCGTGCGGGGTGCCAGGATCTTTCGTCCGATGTGTGTACATCCACGTATTTACAAAATAGCTCGCCCGGCCTAATGTACACACATCGTACATCCGCCATAGGGGCTTGCCATGCACACCACGCGTGCCTTCAAGAACGGCAATTCACAGGCCGTGCGTATCCCATCGGACCTGGCTTATGAACGCACCGACATCGAGCTGGAAATCGAACGCGTGGGCGACGAGTTGCGCATTCGTCCCGCGCGTCGGTCTCTCGCTGGTGTAATGGCCAAGTTCGCGAGGTTCTCCCCGGACTTCATGGCTGAAGGTCGCGGCGATCAGGAGCAAGCCGAAAGGGATGCCCTGTGATGGCGCGCTACATGCTCGACACCAACATGTGCATCTATCTGATGAAGAACCATCCCGAGGAGGTCGCTCGACGCTTTGCCGAGTGCTATGTGGGTGATGTCGTAATGTCAGCAATCACCTTTGCCGAACTTCAATACGGGGTAGCGGTGTCGGCCGATCCGGAGCGCGAGCGCGCCAATCTTGACGACCTCATCCAGGATATTCCTGTGATGCCGTTCGATGCCGAAGCGGCAATTGCGTATGGCCCGATCCGACTGGCCTCTCGCGAGAGCAAGAAGGATCACCTCGACAAGTTGATTGCAGCCCATGCTGTGGCGCTCGGCGTTGCGGTCGTCACCAACAACATGAAGGACTTCGCACGGTACCCCGAAGTGATCACGGAGAACTGGCTGACGCCAATTGAACCGGAGCATTGAGCCGAGCGCTTCAACGTAAGTGTCATTTCGAGGCCGCTTTCGCAGCCAAGGCTCGATGAGCCTGCATGGCGCCCGAATGTCCTCATGCCCACCCGGCACTCTGTTCAGAGGCCGGGACCGGATCGAGGACGTGAAGGACTCGGCGCCTCCTGCTGCGCGAGTTCAGCCTTCACCAGCGCTTCTATGAACTCGAAGGCTTCGGCGGGCACCCTTTCGATCAACTGCTTGCGCCGTTTCTTCGAGATCGCGCCCCCGTTTTGCAGCGCCCATCCGATCAACAGGTGCTGGTCGTTCGACCGCAAATCGAATTCCTCGTTCACGGCCCTGCTGATGCGGTCGAAGCTCGCGAGAAACTCGGTCTCGTGCCGTAGATCGACGTTGAGGGCTTCTTCAGCCATCCGGAAGCCGAACTCGACGCAAGGCGTGGCATCCCAGTAGCGATAGATCGAAGGCTGCCCCTTGAAGTCGAACGCGAACTGATCCTCGTCGATCCACGTCACATCCCACAGCTTGCGGGCCGGCTTCGAAAAGGACTGCAGGGCCAGCAGATACTGCTCCTCGTGGCGCTTCATTGCGATCGACACGGGCAGCAGCAGGCCCGGTTCCAGTTGGCCGGACTGACACAAGGCGTGATGAAACTGGAAACGTGACAGGCGGCCGTTGCCATCCATGTAGGGGTGCAGGAACACGAAACCGAAGGACTCGACGGATGCCGCAACGATCGGGTCGATCTGTTTGGACAGGCCGTTCGCCATTGCCATGAAGGCAGGCATCAGGCTCGTCAGCAGATCGGGGGCCGGCGGCACATAGGTGACGCTGCTTGCCCCGCGCAGCCAGTTCTGCTCGTGACGAAAGCAGGCTGCCCGATCGTATGGGTTCGAGAGCGTCGAGGACTGTAGATCGGACAGATACTGTTCCGTCAGCTCAATGTTCTCGTGCGCTTGCTGCAACAAGGCCACGAAAGCTTCGGCTTTGCGGATAACTCGCGCCCGGTGAACGACTCCCACAGATAGCACGCTTGCCGGATGTAGGGCCCGGAGGGCGTCGCGCGCAAGCGCTGTACCAGATCCTCGGCGGGGATGTGCGGCATTGCTTCGGCGAGCACCTGCAGATTGATCCCTTCGTGGCGAAGCGAGAAGAGCACATGATCGAGCGGATGGTCGGACTCGGGCGCAACGGTGCGCGGCACCTGCACGCCGTCGTTCGGCAGATGCATAATGCGCTGGACCGGCGCCACCCGCGCCGGATGGGCCAGCGGGAAGGCGCTCAGGTTGAGCCTGCGCCGAAGGAATTCGTAGCCAACCAAGTCCATGAAGCGTCGCCCTCGTGCCCGGATTTTTCGAAGCGCTACAGGATTTTTTTGATTGTTGGCCGTTTGGACAAGTATTTTATACCCATAGGTATCCGGTGCTCACATCCCGGTCCCTCTTGCGCCATGACCGGCTGAAAATCTCGCTGTAGCGCATCGCCCGCTGCAACTCGTCCGATTCCCGGTAGGTCTCGGTCAGCTTTTCTGGCCGACTGGGGCCACTATCCCGGCGTTGCGCCCGCCGATTCATCGGCTGCATTTCTTGTCCAGCTGTTCAAGCGCTATTCTCGCTTCCGCTTCAAGTCGGCAGACAATATTGTTTAAAGGTTCGACCTGATCGGCAAAGGCAACAGATTGCCCAAGCGATAGGATGCCGTGCCGGGTGTTACCCGACTCGTATGCTTGCCGACCTATCCGGCCTGCGATGTGTGGCATCAGTGTTTCAAGGTCGCCCCCAGCTTCGATTTCGATCTTCCGGACAGTATCGGTAGTGTCATTACGAAGCGCGCGTACCGTGTTCTTGAGCGACTCCATGACGAGTGCGGTGTCGGTTTCTTGCGCCGCTATAAGCCGGGCTTTGTAATCTGGATGCGCCCAGATTTCCTCCGCGACGAGGAATCGTGTGCCGATTGCGACGCCGTCGGCGCCGAGCGCCAGCGCGGCGACGAGTTGGGCGCCGGTCGCGATACCCCCCGCGGCGATGAGCGGGACGGTGAGGTCGCGCGCGGCAAGGGCGACCTGAACCATCGTACCGATCAGTTCAGTGCCGGGATGGCCGCCGCATTCGGCGCCGACCACCGTGATCGCGTCGACGCCCGCGGCCTGCGCCGAGCGCGCGTGGCGCACGGTCGGCACCTTGTGCAGCACCTTGATGCCCGCCGCGTGCAGACGCGGCAGGTAGGGCTCGGGATTGCGGCCGGCGGTCTCGACGAAGCGTACGCCTTCATCGCAGACGAGGTCGACGACGGCATCGACACGGTCGCCCTTGGCGAGCTTCGGTAGCATCGAGATGTTGACGCCGAAGGGCTTGCCATCCGCGAGCTCGCGGCAGCGGCGGATCTCGCGGCGCAGATCGTCGAGTTCGGCGAAGCTTGCCGCGGTGATGAAACCGATTATGCCGGCGTGTGCGGCCGCGGCGACGTAATCCGCGTTCGACAACCACTGCAGACCGCTCGCGACGATCGGCAGGCGCGTGTCGAAGAGTTCGGTGATGCGGGTGCGGAAGGTCGGGGGCTGGTCGGCCGGGTTCATTTCGCGGGTGGTCGACTCCGTTGCGTTCAACTCGGGCATCTTCACATCGTGCTCCGGCTGAAATCGGGCGCACGCTTCGCGCAGAAGGCTTCGACGCCTTCGGCCGCTTCGGGGCCGAACAGACTGTCGAGGAAGTGGTCCCGTTCGAAGGCGAGTTGCATCTCGAGCGGGGTCGTAGGCGCGGCGTCGAGCAACGCCTTGATGCGGGCTTGGGCGTGGCGCGGCCCGCGCGCGAGCCCTTGTGCGAGCGCGAGCCCCTCGGCGAGCGCGGTGCCGTCGGCGACGACGCGATTGACGACGCCGAGCGCCTGCAGGCGCCGGCTGTCGATCGGGGCGCCCGTGAGCAGCAGTTCGGCGGCGAGCTGGCGCGGCAGCGCGCGGCCGGCGAAGGCCGAGCCGCCACCGTCGGGGCTCAGGCCGATCTTGACGTAGGCCATGCCGAACTTCGCGCTCTCGGCGGCGACGATGAGGTCGCAGGCGAGCGCGAGCGAGAATCCCGCGCCGGCGGCGCTGCCTTCGACCGCGGCGACGATGGGCAGCGGGCAGCGGCGCAGCGCCAGTACCCAGCGGTGGAAGCACTCGATGCCGTCGCGCTGGATTTCGGGCGGGCGCTGGCGGTTCGCGGCGAGCCGCTTGACGTTGCCGCCGGCGCAGAAGTGCGCACCGTCGCCGGTCAGGACGATCGCACCGAGCGTCGGGTCGGCGGCGGCGTCGGTGACGGCGGTGAGGCCGGCGGCGTAGATGTCGGGGTGCAGGGCGTTGCGCAGCGCCGGATTGCTGAGGGTGAGCTGCAGCACCGGGCCGTGGCGTTCGACGATCAGGCGCGCGCCGGTTGCGTCGTCGAGGGGCGTCGTCGTCATCAGATCACCCCGCGCGCGTGCAGGGCCTCGATCTCGGCACTAGTGCGGCCGAGGCGGTTGGCGAGGATCTCCCGCGTGTGTTCGCCAAGCAGCGGCGGCGGCCGATCGTAGCGGACCGGCGTCGTGGAGAGCTTGAACGGGCTCGCGACGAGCGGCACCGTGCCGGCCTGCGGGTGGGGCAGCTCGATGCGCATGCCGCGATGGCGCACCTGCGGGTGGTCGAGCGCCTGGGCGATATCGTTGATCGGCCCGCTCGGGACGCCGGCCGCGCCGAGCGCGTCGATCCAGTGCTGCGCGGGGCGCTCGCGGAAGAGCGCCTCGAGCAGCGGGATCAGCTCCTCGCGATGGCGCACGCGGCCGGCGTTGGTCGCGAAGCGCGGGTCGACGGCGAGTTCCGGGCGGCCGACGACCGCGGCGAGTTTCGCGAACTGTCCGTCGTTGCCGGCGGCGACCACGAAGGGCAGGTCCTGTGCGGGGAAGACCTGGTAGGGCACGATGTTCGCGTGGGCGTTGCCGTGGCGTCCCGGCACGCGGCCCGAGGTGAGGTAGTTGAGGTTCATGTTGGACATGCTCGCGACCTGCACGTCGAGCAACGCCATGTCGATGTACTGGCCGGTGCCGCTGACGTCGCGGTGCGCGAGCGCGGCGAGGATCGCGACGGTCGCATACATGCCGGTCATCAGGTCGGCGAAGGCGATGCCGAGTTTCTGCGGGCCACCGCCGGGCAGTTCGTCGCGTTCGCCGGTGATGCTCATCATGCCGCCCATCGCCTGGATGATGAAGTCGTAGCCGGGAATCTCGGCGAGCGGCCCGTTCTGTCCGAAGCCGGTGATCGAGCAGTAGATGAGGCGCGAATTGAGCTTGCGGATGTCCTCGTAGCCGAGGCCGTAGCGCGCGAGCGCGCCGACCTTGTAGTTCTCGATCAGGATGTCGCTCTCGGCGGCCAGCTCGCGCACCAGTGCCTGGCCCTCGGGGCGCGTGATGTCGATCGTCACCGAGCGCTTGCCGCGGTTCGCGGCGAGGTAGTAGGCCGCTTCGCGGGTGTCCTCGCCGTCGCGGTCCTTGAGGTAGGGCGGGCCCCAGCCGCGGGTGTCGTCGCCGCTGCCGGGGCGTTCGACCTTGATGACGTCGGCGCCCAGGTCGGCGAGCGTCTGGCCGGCCCAGGGGCCGGCGAGCACGCGCGACAGGTCGAGCACGCGGAGGTGGGACAGGGCGCCTTCGGTCATCTTCGTCTCCTGTCCCGTTCTCAGACGCGCTCGATGATGATCGCCAGCCCCTGGCCGACGCCGATGCACAGGCTGATCGCGGCGTAGCGGCCGTTGGTACGCTGCAGCTGTCGCGCGACGGTCAGCGCGAGGCGTGCGCCGGAGGCGCCCAGCGGGTGGCCGATCGCGATGGCGCCGCCGTTGGGATTGACGCGCGGATCGTCGAAGGCGACGTTCATCAGCTTCAGGCAGCCCAGCACCTGCGACGCGAAAGCCTCGTTGATCTCGATGATGTCCATGTCGGCGAGCGTGAGGCCGGCGCGTTCGAGCGCCTTCGGGATCGCGTAGGCCGGGCCGACGCCCATGATGCGCGGCTCGACGCCGGCCGCGGCGCCCGCTAGGATGCGCGCGATCGGTTTCGCGCCGGCGCGTTCGCCGACCGCGGCGTTGCCGATCAGCAGCGCCGCGGCGCCGTCATTGAGACCGGAGGCGTTGCCGGCGGTGACGACGCCGCCTTCGAAGAGGGGTTTCAGTTTCGCAAGGGTGTCGTAGGTCGTGTCGGGGCGGGGGTGCTCGTCTTCGCTGACGGTCAGCGGCGGGGTCTTGCGCCCCGTAGGCACGCTGATGGACAGGATCTCGCCGGCGAAGAAGCCGGCTTCCTTCGCCGCCGCGTATTTCGCCTGTGACGCGGCGGCGAAGCGGTCGGCCTGGTCGCGCGTGATGCCGAACTCGGCCGCGACGTTGTCGCCGGTCTCGGGCATCGAGTCGCCGCCGTACTGCTCGACGACCTTGGGGTTCGGGAAGCGGGCGCCGATCGTCGAATCGTAGACCTTGAAGTCGCGGCTGTAGGCGGCTTCCGCCTTCGCGACGACGAAGGGGGCGCGGCTCATGCTCTCGACACCGCCGGCGAGATAGAGCTCGCCTTCGCCGGTCGTGATTGCGCGGGCGCTGTCGAGCACCGCGGCGAGGCCGCTCGCGCACAGGCGGTTGACGGTCTGGCCGGGCACCGTGGGCGGCAGGCCTGCCGCGAGCAACGCATTGCGCGCGACGTTGCGGCTGTCCTCGCCGGCTTGCGAGGTGCAGCCGAGGATCACGTCCTCGATCTGTTCAGGGCGGAAGGGCGAACGGGCGACGAGTTCACGCATCACGGTCGCGACGAGGTCGTCGGGGCGCACAGGGGCGAGCTTGCCGGCATGGCGGCCGAACGGCGAGCGCAAGCCGTCGTAGATGTAAGCGTCGAGCATGGGGATTCCTTATGTGTAATGGGTCAGTCTTCGGGGGTCAGCAAGGAGACGTTCAGCCGCGCGCGGCGCACGAGCCACGGGCTCGGCCGGTAGCGCGGATCACGGTAGATCGCGTGCATCGCGTCGAGGATCGCGAGCACGGTCGCGGCGCCGAGCGCGTCGCCCAGCGCGAGCGGACCCTTCGGATAGCCGAGGCCCAACGTCACCGCGCGGTCGATGTCCTCGGGGGTGGCGATGCGCTGCTGGGCGATGTCGCAGCCGATGTTGACGATCGTCGCGAGCACGCGCTGCGCGACGAAGCCGGGGCTGTCGTTGATCACCGTGACCGGTGTGCCGTCGGCGGCGAGGAGGCCGCGCGCGGCCTCCGCGAGGTCGCGGCGCGTGAGCGGCGTGCGCATCAGTGTGCGGCGGCCGTCGAGAGTCAGGGGGTCGAGCGCGAGCGTGCGCGCGGGGTCCAGCCCTTCGGCGAGCGCCGCGGCGGTCGCGTCCTCGCCGAGCGGCAGGACGAGGCACAGCGCGTCGGCGCTCGGGCGCGCGCCAGTCTCGAGCGGCGCGCCGAGCTTGCTGAGGAGCGCCGCGACGCGTTCGGCCGCGGCGGCGTTGCGCCGACTCAGCCACACCGGGGTGTCGGTGCGGGGCGGCGGCGCGTCCTCGGCCGGCACCTCGGCCTTGCCGTCGCGATAGACGTAGAAGCCGCGCCCGCTCTTGCGGCCCAGCAGGCCCGCGGCGAGGCGCTGGCGCGTGATCGGCGACGGGCGGTAGCGCGGCTCCTGGTAGTACTGGTCGTAAATCGATTCCATCACCGGATGCGAGACGTCGAGCCCCGTGAGGTCGAGGAGCTCGAACGGCCCCATGCGGAAACCGGCGGCTTCGCGCAGAATGCGGTCGATGTCGGCGACGCCGGCGATGCCTTCGCCGAGGATGCGTAGCGCCTCGGTGCCGAAGGCGCGGCCGGCGTGATTGACGATGAACCCCGGCGTGTCCTGCGCGCGCACAGGCTGGTGGCCCATGCGCCGCGCGAGCGCGGTGAGCGCGTCGCCGACCCACGCTTCGGTCATCGCGCCGTCGATGACCTCGACGATCTTCATCAGCGGCACCGGGCTGAAGAAGTGGAAGCCGCCGACGCGCCCGGGCACGCGGCAGCCGGCGGCGATGGCGGTCACCGACAGCGAAGAGGTGTTGGTCGCGAGCACGCACGCGTCGCCGACGATGCCTTCGAGGCGGGCGAAGAGTTCACGCTTCGCGTCGAGCCGTTCGACGATCGCCTCGACGACGACGTGGCAGTCGGCCAGCGCGTCGAGCGAGTCGGCGATACCGAGGCGCGCAGTGGCGGCGGCCGCGTCGTCGGCAGAAATCCTGCCCTTTCCGGCGAGCGTCGCAAGGGTTTGCGCGATCGCCTCGCGCGCTTCGGCGGCAGCTTCCGGGCGGGCGTCGTGCAACAGCACGCGCACGCCGCCTTGGGCGGCGATCTGGGCAATGCCGCGGCCCATCAGGCCGGTGCCGACGACGCCGAGCAGGAGGTCGTTGCGGGTGGAATCGAGCATGGTTCAGCGTCCTTGGTATTCGGGTTGGCGCTTGTCGAGGAAGGCGCGCATGCCTTCCTTCTGGTCCTCGCTCGCGAAGAGGAGCTGGAAGGCCTTGCGTTCGAGCGCGAGCGCGGCATCGAGCGAGGCGTCCTGGCCGGCGAGCACGACCTCCTTGATCTGCATCACCGCGAGCGGCGGCAGCGCGGCGATCTCGGCGGCGAGTGCGAGCGCGCGCGAAAACACTTCGGCATCGGCGACGACCTCGCTCGCGAGGCCCATCTCGAGCGCCTCACGCGCGGCGACCGGCTGGCCGGTGAGCACCATCTTCATCGCGCGGAACTTGCCGATCGCGCGCGTCAGCCGCTGCGTGCCGCCGGCGCCGGGCATGATGCCCACGCGCACCTCGGGCTGGCCGAAGGCCGCACCTTCGCCCGCGACAATGATGTCGGCGTGCATCGCGAGCTCGCAGCCGCCGCCGAGTGCGAGACCGTTGACCGCCGCGATGACCGGTTTCGGGCAGGCGGCGATGGCTTGCCACAGGCGATGGGTGTTACGCAGCATCATGTCGACCGCGCTGCGTTCGGCGAGATCGCGGAGATCGGCGCCGGCTGCGAAAATCCGCTCGGAGCCGGTCAGCACGATGCAGCGCACCTCGGGATCGTTGCCCAGTACCGTGAAGTTATCCGCCAGCGCGACGCGCACCGACTGGTTCAGCGCATTGCGGGCTTCGGTGCGATTGATCCGAATCACGGCAACGCCCGGGGCGGGGCGTTCGACCAGGACTTCTGTGCTCATCACTGCTCCTGTGTGGTTTGCTTTTGAATCGTTCGCACAGCGAAACAGTGGTTCGCAAAACGATCTGTGCGAAACGTTACAGCGGAATTCGAACGATGTAAACGGTCGATTCCGTTTCAGGGTGTGTGGATCGGTGGCCATAAAGTCGTTTAGGAATAGGGGCTTGAAGGAATTTTGAGGAAATAAGACGATGGGTAGCTGAATTTCGCTGTGCGAACGCGTGTTTCGCAAAAATGTTGACGCACGGCTTTCACGTGTGCAACGATGGCGTCGCCTTCACCGGCGACCGATGAAGAACCGATGAAGTGGAGGCATGAGGAAATGGTTATGGACAGTGAAATCCGGGTGTTCGGCGATGACGAGGAAAGCAAGGATCGTCAGTTCGTCAATGCGCTGGCGCGGGGGCTGGAAATCCTGCGCTGCTTCCGGCCGGGCGAGGCCTACCTCGCCAACGCCGAGCTGGCGGCGCGCACCGGGATTCCGAAGCCGACGGTGTCGCGGCTGACGCACACGCTGACGAAGCTGGGCTATCTCGCGTACTCGGAGAGCCAGGGGCAGTACCGCCTGGCCTCGGGCGTGCTGGCGCTGGGCTATTCGATGCTCGCGAACCTGGACGTGCGCGACATCGCGCGGCCGGCGATGCAGGAGCTCGCGGAGTACTCGCGTGCCTCGGTTTCGCTTGGCGTGCGCGACCGCCTGAGCATGGTGTACGTCGAAAGCTGCCGCAGCAGCGCGCGTGTGACGCTGCAACTCACCGTGGGTTCGCGCATCCCGATCGCGACGACCGCGATGGGCAAGGCGCTGCTGTGCAGTCTGCCCGAGCGCGAATTCGATTACCTGATGGACCACATCCGCCTCGCCGACGAAGAGAACTGGCCGCGCATCAAGCTCGGCATCGAGCAGGCGCAGCGCGACTACGCAGAGCGCGGGTTCTGCATGTCGGTCGGCGAGTGGCACCAGGACATCCACTCCGTCGGCGTGCCGCTGCTCGGCATCGAGCGCGAAAAGTCGATGGCCTTCAACTGCGGCGGCCCCGGTTTCCTGCTGCCGCGCGAAAAGCTCGAGAACGATCTCGGCCCCCGTCTGGTTCAGCTTGTGCGCAAGGTGGAAACAGACATGGGCCGGGTGTGAACAACCCCCCACTCCGATTGAGGAAGACATGATTCGAGATCCCGAAACCCTGAACCTGTTGCTGGACGGCGTTTCGCGCTTCGTGCGCGAGCGTCTCGTGCCGAACGAGGCGCTCGTCGCCGAAACCGACGAGATCCCCGCGGACATCGTCGCCGAGATGCGCGAGCTGGGCCTGTTCGGGCTCTCGATTCCCGAGCAGTACGGCGGCCTGAACCTGACGATGGAAGAGGAGGTGCGCGTCGCCTTCGAGATCGCGAAGACGTCGCCGGCCTTCCGCTCGCTGATCGGCACCAATAACGGCATCGGCTCCCAGGGCATCGTCATCGACGGCACCGAGGAGCAGAAGCAGCGCTATCTGCCCCGGCTCGCCGCGGGCGAGATCATCGGATCCTTTGCGCTGACCGAGCCGGGCTCGGGTTCGGACGCAGCCTCGCTGAAAACCACGGCCGTGCGCGACGGCGACTTCTATGTGCTGAACGGCACCAAACGCTTCATCACGAATGCGCCGGAGGCGAGCATCTTCACCGTGATGGCGCGCACCGACCCTCAGAAGAAAGGTGCCGACGCGATCTCCGCCTTCATCGTCGAGGCCGGCACGCCGGGGCTGTCGCTCGGCAAGATCGACAAGAAGATGGGGCAGAAGGGCGCGCACACCTGCGACGTGATCTTCGAGAACTGCCGGGTGCCGGCCGCGAATGTCATCGGCGGCCTCGAAGGTGTCGGCTTCAAGACCGCGATGAAGGTGCTCGACAAGGGGCGGTTGCACATCGCCGCGGTGTGTGTCGGCGCGGCCGAGCGCATGCTCGACGACGCGCTGCGCTATGCCATGGAGCGCGTGCAGTTCGGCAAGCCGATCGCCGAGTTCCAGCTGATCCAGGCGATGCTCGCCGACAGCAAGGCCGAAATCTACGCCGCGCGCTCGATGGTGCTCGACGCCGCGCGCCGTCGCGACGCGGGCGAGGATGTGTCGACCGAGGCCTCGTGCTGCAAGCTTTTTGCGTCCGAGATGTGCGGGCGCGTCGCCGACCGCAGCGTGCAGATCCACGGCGGCGCGGGCTACATCGCGGAGTACGCGGCCGAGCGTTTCTACCGTGACGTGCGCCTGTTCCGCATCTACGAGGGCACGAGCCAGATCCAGCAGCTCGTGATCGCGCGCAACATGATCAGGGCGGCCGCGTGATGGGTGCGCAGGACGACGCGCTGTTGGCCGAATTGCCGCAGCGTCTGAACGAGATCCCACGCCGCTGGGCGGCGGCCACGCCGGATGCGGTGGCCGTGTCGGAAGGCGGAGTCACGTGGACTTGGCATGAACTCGCCGCGACGGTCGACGAAGGCGCCGCGCTGTTGCGCCGGCTCGACGTGCGCCCGGGAGACCGCGTGATGATCGTCGGCGAAAACTGCACCGCGCAGATCGCGCTGATCTTCGCGCTCGCGCAGTGCGACGCCTGGGTGGTGAACGTCAACGCCCGTCTGTCGCCGCGCGAGATCGACGTGATCCGCGAGCACAGCGGCGCGCGCCGAGTCATCTACACCGTCGCCGTGTCGCCGGACGCCGCCGCGCACGCGGCGCGCCACGAGGCGGCGCGGACGACGTTGGCACGCTTCGGTGAAATCGCGATCGGCGCGCTCAACGAAAGCTGCACGCCCGAGCCGGTCGAGCCGGACGGCGCCAGCCAGGTGGCGGCGCTGATCTACACGACCGGCACGACCGGCCATCCGAAGGGTGTAATGCTGACGCATCGCAACCTGCTGTTCATCGCCGCGGTGTCGAGCCGGCTGCGCCAGCTCCGGCCGCAGGACTGCGTGTATGGCGTGCTGCCGATCTCGCACGTGTATGGTCTCGCGTCGGTGATGCTCGGCACGCTCTACGCCGGCGCCGCGCTGCATGTCGTGCCGCGCTACTCGCCGCAGGCGCTGATCGATGCGCTCCAGGACGACGGCATCACCGTGCTGCAGGGCGTGCCGGCGATGTATGCGCGCCTGCTCGAATTCGCGCGCGGCAAGTGGACGCCCGAAAAAACGCGGCTGCGCTTCATTTACGCCGGCGGCTCGCCGCTCGATCCGACGCTGAAGGATGAAGTCGAGCAGTTCTTCGGGCAGACGCTGCACAACGGTTACGGCATGACCGAAAGCTCGCCGACGATCAGCCAGACCCGTATCGACGCCCCCCGCCGTGACACCTCGGTCGGGCAAGTAATCCCCGGCATCGAGATCCGCGTCGTCGATAAGGACGGTGCCGACGTCCCCGGCGGCGAGCCCGGCGAGCTCTGGGTGCGCGGGCCGAACGTGATGAAGGGCTACTACCACGAGCCCGAGCTTACCGCCGACACGATGCGGCCCGGCGGCTGGCTCAATACCGGCGACGTGGTCCGGCGCGATGCCGGCGGGGCGCTGTTCGTCGTCGGCCGCACCAAGGAGCTGATCATCCGCTCCGGCTTCAACGTCTACCCGGTCGAGGTCGAGGCCGCGCTGAACTCGCATCCGGCGGTCACGCAGTCGGCGGTGGTCGGGCGCGAGGTCGGAGAGGGCAACGAGGAGGTCGTCGCCTTCGTCGAGTTGGACCCGACGCGCAGTGTGAGCATCGAGGATCTGCAGGGTTACCTCGCCGGGCAACTGTCGCCCTACAAGTGCCCGTCCGAAATCGTCGTGATGCAGGCGATGCCGGCGGCGGCGACCGGAAAGATCCTGAAGGGGCAGCTCAAGCAGCAAGCGCAGGACATGTATCGCGCAAGGGCACAGGACAAGACTGTCAAGGATGGAAGACCGCGCTGAGGTGCAGCGGTTTTCGCGGGAAGACGGGGGCCCGGTGCGGACCCCGATCAATGAATGGAGGAGGACGAAAATGGACTGGAACTGCATCATTCGGAGCAAACTCAAGCTGGCCGCGTTGGCCTTGTCGCTGACCGCGGGCGTCGCGTCCGCCGAGGAGCTCCTCGTCGGCGCGGAGATCCCGCTGACCGGCTCGCTGGCGCGCGTGGGTTCGGGCATGAACGAGGGCATCTCGGTCGCGGTCGAGGTGTTCAACAAGACCAACGGCAAGCACACCATCAAGGTCATCACCGCCGACGACGAATCGGCCCCCGCCAAGGCCATCGCCGCAGTCGAGAAGCTTGCCGGGCAGGGCGTCGTCGCGATCACCGGCGGCTACGGGTCGAACAACATCGGCCCGGCCTCCGACGCCGCGAACAAGCTTGGCCTGCCCTACATCACCTCGGGTGGCGTCGACGACAGCCTGACCGAGCGCGGAATCAAGACCTTCTTCCGCATCAACAACACCGCCGGTTACCGCAAGGCGATGGTAGGCCTGCTGGCCGACATGAAGGTCAAGTCGGCGTCAGTCATCTACTCGACCAAGGAGGCGACCGCTGACCTCGCGAAGGACGTGCAGAAGGAACTCACGGCAACGGGCATGACCGTCGGCATGCATGCGTTCGACCCGGCGATCACCGACTTCAAGCCGATCATCAACAAGATCCGGCTGCAGGACAAGTCCGAAGTGATCCTGATGGCCGGCTATGAGAACGACTACGTCGGCATCCTGCGCGCCGCCAAGGTGCTCAAGCCCGACGTCAAGGCGATGATCGGCGTGTGGTCGCTGGCGACGCCCAAGATGGTCGCGGACTTCCCCGACCTGATGCCCTCGGTGTATGGCACGGCGCTGCTGCCCTTCCCGGCGGAGTTCAAGAGCGCTGACGGCAAGCTTTTCGCCGACGCCTACAAGAAGCTCTACAACAAGGAACCCGACTACCTCGGCCAGTTCGGCTACGTGCAGTCGATGATCCTGTTCGAGGCGATCGCGCGCGCCGCCGACAAGGGCACGCTGAAGAAGGGCGGCGTCGCCGAGGAGCTCGCGAAGACCGACCGCGAGACGCTGATCGGGCGCGTGCGCTTCAACGACAAGGGCGACAACATCAACTTCGTGCATCGCATGGGGCAGCACCAGAACGGCAAGATCGCGATCGTCTGGCCCAGCGACGCGGCGACGGGGAAGATGAATTTCCCCGGCGTTCCCTGGTAAGCACGCGCGTTTCCTGCCGCAGGCGACGGACGCAGCGGCGCCCCCCGTGGCCTGCGCCCGTCGCATCACTCGGAGCAATTCCTACATGTCGGAACTCATCCTGCAGGCGCTCTACTCCGGGGTGCTTCAGGGCGGCTCTTACGCCCTGATCGCCCTCGGTCTGGCGCTGGTCTTCGGGACCATGAAGGTGATCAACCTCGCCCACGGCGAACTCGTGCTGCTCGCCGCCTACATGGCCTACATGGTCGAGTCGAAGCTCGGCCTCAGCCCCCTGTTCGCCATCCCGCTGGCGCTGGTGCTGGTGTGCACCTGCGCGGTGCTGGTGTATTTCCTCGTGAGCCTGATCCGCAAAGACCGCGAGCTCAATTCGCTGATCCTCACCTATGGCATCGGCATCATCCTGACGAACGCGGTGCTGCTGATCTGGTCGGCGGACGTGCGTTCGACCTCTTCCGCGTGGTTTCAGGATGCGGTGGTCGTCGGGCCGTTCTACAGCATGCGCAGTGAACTGCTGTTCTTCGTCGTCGCCTCGGTGCTGATGGCCGGGCTGTGGTGGTGGCTGTCGCGCAGCTGGTACGGGCGCGCGGTGCGCGCGGTGTCGAGCAACCGCGATGCGGCCAAGCTCATGGGCATCAATCCGCGCACGACCGAGATCGTCTCCTTCGTCGTTGCCGGCATCCTCGCCTCCTTCGCCGGGGTCGCAATCTTCAGCTACGGCGTGATCCAGCCCGCGTTCGGTCACGCGCTCACCGTCAAGGCCTTCATCATCACCGTGCTGGCCGGTATCGGCTCGATCCCGGGCGTGATGGTCGGCGGACTGCTGCTGGGCATCGCCGAGGCGCTGACCGTGACGCTCGCGAGTTCCGCGCTGCAGGAGCTGGTCGGCATGGCGCTGTTCCTGCTGGTGCTGTTCCTGATGCCGAACGGTCTTTTCGGCGCCAAGGCGAGGAGGGGATGAGCATGTACGTTTCGAAAACCGGACTCGCGGTGATCGCCGCCGCGTACGTCGCCGTGCCACTGCTGCTCGGCAGTAACAACTACGTCATGAGCCTGATCGTCGCGGCGATGATCATCGGCGGCATCGCGCTCGCGTGGGCGCTGCTGGGCAACCTCGGTGGCATGGTGAGTTTCGGCCATTCGGCGTTCTTCGGTGTCGGCGCGTATGTCTCGGCGCTGCTGACGATGAAGGCCGGCATGCCGATATTCGCGGCGATGCTGCTCGGCGGCGTCGGCGCGGTTGTCGCGTCGCTCGTGATGCTGCCGGTGCTGCGTCTGAAGGGGCCGTACTTCGCGCTCGCGATTCTCGCCTATGCGCACATCTTCAAGATCATCGCGACCGAGTGGAGTTCGGTGACCGGCGGTTCGGCGGGCCTCGCGAGCGTGCCGCGCTTTCCCGAACTGATGGGCTTCGACCTCAGCGGCAAGACCGGCAGCTACCTGATCATCCTGACCGTGCTGCTGGCGTTCGTCGCCGCGTACCGGGCGATCCGTGCGAGCCACTACGGCATCGCGCTGCGCGCGATGCACGACAGCGAGGACGCGACGCGCGTCGTCGGCGTCAACAGCACCCTGCTCAAGGCGCTGATGCTCTTCGTGTCGGCCTTCATGACGGGCGTAGTCGGTGCGTTCAACGTGCATTACATCAACTTCCTCGAGCCCGACTACGCGTTCAGCGGGCTGTGGGTGACGCTGCCGATCGTCGCGGCGATCTTCGGCGGCTATCGCACGATCCTCGGGCCGCTTGTCGGCGCGGTGACGGTCTATCTGGTCGACCAACTGATCTTCAAGAGCCTGATCCCGTCGGGGCACCAGCTCGTGCTCGGTGCGCTGCTGGTGGCGATGATCATTTTCAGTCCGGGCGGCCTGATGCCGCTGCTGCGCAAGGACTCACGGAGGAAACATGCTGCGGCTTGAAGATCTCTCGGTCCGCTTCGGCGGCCTGACGGCGGTCAATACCGTCTCCCTGTCGGTCGGCTCGCATGAAGTGGTCGGCCTGGTCGGGCCCAACGGCGCCGGCAAGACGACGCTGTTCAATGCGGTGTCGGGGCTGGTCAAGCCGTCGAGCGGGCGCATCCTGTTCGACTCGGTGGACATGCTGCGCACCCCGCTGCACCGGCGCGCACGCATGGGCATCGGCCGCACCTTCCAGGTCCCGCAGCCGATGCACGAGCTGACGGTGCGCGAGAACCTGATCGTCGCGCAGCGCTTCGGTACCGGTGCGGTCGATGCGCGCAAGATCGACGAGGTACTCGACTTCACCAACCTCACTGACAAGGCCGAGCGCCACGCGGCGACCGAGCTGGCGCTGACCGAGCTGAAGGCGCTCGAGGTCGCGAAGGCGCTCGCGACGAACCCGAAGCTGCTGATGCTCGACGAGGTGCTGGCGGGTCTCGAAACCAACGGCAAGCGCCGCTTCATGGGCATGCTCAAGGAACTGCATGAGAAGTTTGCCGTCGGCATCCTGATCATCGAGCATGACATCGAGACCATCAGCAATCTGTGCCATCGCGTCGCGGTGCTCAACTTCGGCGAACTGATCGCCGACGGCACGCCCGACGAGGTCTTCCGCGATCCGGAAGTAATGAAGAGCTACACGGGGGCGAGCGATGCTTGAGATTGCCAACGTCCGCGCCGGCTACGGCGCGATCAACATTCTGTGGGACCTCTCCATCTCGGTGCCGACTGGGCAACTGACGACCATCATCGGCCCCAACGGCGCCGGCAAGACCACGCTGCTGCGCGCGATCATGGGCCTCGTCCCGCTCAGCCAGGGCAGCATCCGGCTGAACGGCCAGCCGCTCGATGGCAGCTCGACCTGGCACATGCTCGAACGCGGGGTGGCGATGATTCCCGAAGGCCGCATGATCTTCAAGGACATGACGATCGAGGAGAACCTGATGCTCGGCGCCTTCCCCAAGGCGCACCGGGCCGCCTCGCAGGCCAACTGCGACAAGGCCTATGCGATGTTCCCGCGCCTGCACGAACGGCGCACGCAGCTCGCCGGCACGCTCTCGGGCGGCGAAGCGCAGATGCTGGCGATGGCGCGCGGGCTGATGTCGGATCCGAAGCTGCTGATCATCGACGAACCATCGCTCGGCCTCGCGCCGGTCGTCGTCAACGAACTCTTCGAGATCCTCGCGCGGCTGAAGGAGGAGGGCCGCACGATCGTGCTCGTCGAGCAGAACACGCACAAGGCGGTTGGTGTCGCGGACCAGGTCTACCTGATGCAGAGCGGAAAGGTCGTGCTCTCGCAGCCTGCCGCCGAGGTGAGCCTGGAGGCGCTGCATGAGCTGTACTTCGCGCGCTGAGGCCGAAGCGGCCGCCGCGATCAATGACAGCGCGATCGGTGAGGGTTTCGCGCGCGCGCTCGGGTGCCGGGTCGTCGAGTGGGCGCCGGGCCGCGTCGAAGTCGAGTTGGCGCTCGGCCCCCAACACCTGAATCGTGCGGGTTCCGTGCATGGCGGCGTGCTCGCGACGCTGATCGACGTCGCCTGCACGCTCGCCGGCCTGTATTCGGGCTCGCCGGAGCGCGTGCGCAAGGCCGTGACACTGTCGCTGAACACGAGCTTCACCGGCCAGGTTGCGACCGGCACGCTGCGGGCACGCGGCCGGGTGCGTGTCGGCGGCCGCAGCATTTTTTTCGCGACTACCGAGGTGACCGACGCCGCGGGCCACGCGATCGCACACGGCGAGACGGTCAACCGCTACCGGCGCGGCAGCGAGGAGGCGGATGGCGCGTCACCCGAAGAACCAACAGATGAGGTGAATGCATGAAGATCCTGGTACCCGTCAAACGCGTAGTCGATTACAACGTCAAGGTGCGAGTGAAGGCTGACGGCACCGGCGTCGATATCGCGAATGTGAAGATGTCGATGAACCCCTTCGACGAGATCGCAGTGGAAGAGGCGGTGCGCCTGAAGGAAGCGGGCGTGGCGACCGAGGTCGTCGCGGTGAGCTGCGGTGTCGCGGCCTGTCAGGAGACGATCCGTGCCGCGATGGCGATCGGTGCCGACCGCGGCATCCTGGTTGAATCTGACGCCGACCTGCAGCCGCTCGCCGTGGCGAAGCTGCTGAAGGCGCTGTGCGACAAGGAGCAGCCGACGGTGGTGATCTGCGGCAAGCAGGCGATCGACGACGACTCGAACCAGACCGGCCAGATGCTGGCGGCGCTGATGGGCTGGCCGCAGGCCACCTTCGCGTCCAAGGTTCAGCTGGGCGAGGGCGTCGCCACGGTCATGCGCGAGATCGACGGCGGTTTGGAAACCGTCGAGATCAAGCTGCCGGCGGTCGTCACCACCGACCTGCGCCTGAACGAGCCGCGCTACGCGACGCTGCCGAACATCATGAAGGCGAAGAAGAAGCCGCTCGACACGGTGAAGCCGGCCGACCTCGGCGTCGATGTCGCCCCGCGCCTGGCGACGCTGAAAGTGGCCGAGCCGCCGAAGCGCAGCGCCGGCGTGCGCGTCGCGGACGTCGCGCAACTCGTCGACAAGCTCAAGAACGAAGCGAAGGTGATCTGAACATGGCGATCCTGGTTATTGCAGAACACGACAACGCGAGCCTGAAGGCCGCGACCCTCAACACCGTCTCGGCCGCGGCCCAGCTCGGCAGCGAGGTGCATGTGCTGGTCGCCGGTGCCAACTGCGCCGCCGCCGCCGCGGAGGCGGCGAAGGTCGCGGGTGTCGCGAAGGTGCGCGTCGCCGATGCTGCCCACTACGACTCGCAGACCGCCGAGAACGTGGCCGCCCTCGTCGTGGCAGTGGTGGCAAATGAGGCCGCCGGCTACACCCACATCCTCGCCCCCAGCACCGCCAACGGCAAGAACGTCGCGCCGCGCGTCGCCGCGCTGCTCGACGTCGCACAGATCTCCGACATCGTCGCCGTGGAGTCGGCCGACACCTTCGTGCGCCCGATCTACGCCGGCAACGCGATGGCCACCGTGAAGTCGGACGACGCCGTGAAGGTGATGACCGTGCGCACCACCGCCTTCGAGGCGGCCGCGATGGTGGCAAATGAGGGCGGCGCGGCGGCAGTGGAAGCGCTTGGCGCCGCGGCCGATCTGGGCCTGACCAGCGTCAAGGGCCGCGACCTCACGAAGAGCGAGCGCCCGGAACTCGGCGCGGCGAAGATCATCGTTTCGGGCGGCCGCGGCCTCGGCAGCGGCGAGAACTACCACAAGCTGCTCGAGCCGCTCGCCGACGCGCTGGGCGCGGCGCTGGGCGCCTCGCGTGCCGCGGTCGACGCGGGCTATGTGCCGAACGACTACCAGGTCGGCCAGACCGGCAAGATCGTCGCGCCGCAGCTCTACATCGCGGTGGGCATCTCGGGTGCGATCCAGCACCTGGCCGGCATGAAGGACTCCAAGGTGATCGTCGCGATCAACAAGGATCCGGAAGCGCCGATCTTCCAGGTCGCCGATTACGGCCTGGTTGGCGACCTGTTCGAGGTTGTCCCGGAGCTCTCGCAGGCGGTCGGTTGACTCGCACGCCGGACGGAGCCGTGCGGCGGGGCGTCGCACTGACGGTCATGCTGGGCACGACCGCGGTGGTGCTCGCAACGACCATCGTCAATGTCGTGCTGCACGACGTAATGCGCGACTTTGGGGTCGGACAGGGACGCGTGCAGTGGCTTGCGACTGGTTTTCTCGCAGCGATGGCCGCGACGATGCTGACGACAGCTTGGTGGGTGCGGGCTTACGGAGTGCGCCGGACCTACACGGTTGCCTTGTTCATATTCGTAGCGGTATCGCTGGCCGGCGGATTCGCGACCTCGATCGATGAGTTGATCCTGTCTCGTATTGTGCAGGGGGCGATCGCGGGCGTGATCCAGCCGCTCGCGATGATCGCATTGTTCGAGGTCTATCCGCCTGAAGAGCGCGGCAGTGCGATGGCCGCGTACGGTCTCGGTGTCGTGCTATCACCGGCGATCGGTCCGGCACTTGGGGGACTGCTTGGGCAGCTGTTCGGCTGGCGCGCGGTGTTTTTCGTCACACTGCCACTGTGTCTCGCAGGGCTTGTGCTCGCGCCGTCGCGGCTCGCTTGTTTCGAGGGGGGCGCGGCGCGGCGGCCCACCTTCGACAGCATGGGCTTATTGCTGCTGTGTGCCTTCCTCCTGTTTGTCTTGGGCGGACTCGCGCAGGCGCAGCGACAGGACTTGTCGCAGTTGGGCTTCGCGCTCGTAGTCACCGGTACCTTGGCATGCGGCGCCGCCTTTGTGGCTTGGGAGCTCCGCCGCAGCCACCCGATGTTTGATCCGCGTGTATTCCGTGACCCGGTCTTCGCTGCGGCTGCGGCGGTCGGCTTTGCTTACGGCGTGGGGTTGTACGGCTCGACCTTCCTCGTGCCGTTATTTGTGCAGACGATTTCGGGTTTTTCGGTGATGAAGGCGGGGATCCTGCTGTTGCCAGGCGGGCTGCTGCTAGCCCTGTGCATTCCGCTAGCAGGCCGGCTTACCAACCGGCATTCGCCGCACTATATCGTCTGTGCCGGACTTGCCTGTTTCGCACTGTCGTTCTTGCTGTTCGCCGGCGCTTCGGCGCGCACGGACTTCTGGTTGCTTGCAGTATGGATCGCCCTCGGCCGTCTTGGGCTCGCGATGATGATTCCCGCCCTCAATGCAGGGGCGGTGCAGGGCTTGCCGCTCGGGCAGATCGCACAGGGCGCCGGCGCACTGAACTTCGTTCGTCAACTCGGCGGGGCGTTCGGTACGAGCCTGTTGTCTCTGGTGCTCCAGTGGCGCATGGCATCGCACCAGGGCGAGCTGGCAGCCTCCGTCGATACTGCCGCATCGGCGCTCGACGCGGCGACGCGGGCTTTCGATGATTGTTTCATAGTGGTCGGACTGGTTTTTCTGTCCGCGCTTTGGCCCGGCTGGCGAATACGGCGTGTCGCCGCAACGACCCAATGAATGGAAGAATGGGAAACGACAATGCAACGCGAATCGATGGAATTCGACGTCCTGATCGTCGGTGGCGGCCCCGCGGGGCTGGCCGCGGCGATCCGGCTGAAGCAACTGGCAGCCGAGAAAGGCGCCGACATCTCCGTGTGCCTGATCGAGAAGGCGGCCGAGATCGGCGCCCACATCCTCTCCGGCGCCGTGATGGATCCCCGCGCGCTGAACGAGCTGATCCCGGACTGGAAGGAACTGGGGGCGCCGGTGACCACCGCCGTCACCGAAGATCGCGTGATCTTCCTCAACGAAACCGGCGGGCGCAAGGTGCCCACCGGCCTGCTGCCGGACTGTTTTCTGAACCACGGCAACTACATTGTGCGCCTGGGAAACGTCGCCAAGTGGCTCGGCGAGCAGGCCGAAGCCCTGGGCGTCGAGGTCTATCCGGGCTTCGCCGGCGCCGAGATCCTGTATGACGAGAGTGGCGCCGTGAAGGGTGTCGCGACCGGCGACATGGGCGTGACGCGCGAAGGCGAACAGGGCCCCGCCTACCAGCCGGGCATGGAACTGCACGCGAAATACACGCTGTTTGCCGAAGGCTGCCGCGGGCATCTGGGCAAGCAGCTCGAGGCGAAGTTCAACCTTCGGAATGGCGTCGATCCGCAGACCTACGGCATCGGCCTGAAGGAGCTGTGGGAAGTCCCCGCCGAGCGTCATGAGCCGGGCGTGGTTGTACACACGACCGGCTGGCCCCTGCCCTCGGACACCTACGGCGGCGGCTTCGTCTATCACCTCGAGGACAAGCTCGTCGCGATCGGCTACGTCGTGGGTCTCAACTACACCAACCCGCACCTCTCGCCGTTCGAGGAGTTCCAGCGCTACAAGACACACCCCGAGATCCGCAAGTATCTCGAAGGCGGCAAGCGCCTGGCCTACGGCGCGCGCGCAATCGCCGCGGGTGGCCTGCAGAGCCAGCCGAAGCTGGTGTTCCCGGGTGGCGCGCTGATCGGCGACGACGCGGGTTTCCTCAACGCCGCGCGCATCAAGGGCAGCCACGCCGCGATCAAGAGCGGTGCGCTCGCCGCCGAAGCCGCTTTCGAGGCCGTGACGGCCGAACGCAGCCGTGACGAACTCGGCGCCTTCCCTGAGGCCTTCAAGTCGAGCTGGCTGTACGACGAGCTGCACAAGACGCGCAACTTCAAGCCCTACATGAAGAAGGGCCTGTGGATGGGCTCGCTGCTCTTCGGCTTCGACCAGAAGGTGTTCGGCGGCAAGGCGCCGTGGACGCTGCACAACAGCTCCGACCACGACAAGCTCAAGCCCGCGACCGAGTGCGCGAAGATCGACTACCCGAAGCCCGACGGCGTGCTGACCTTCGACCGCCTCTCCTCGGTGTTCCTGTCGAACACCAACCACGAGGAAGATCAGCCCTGCCACCTGCAGTTGAAGGATGCGTCGGTGCCGATCGCGGTGAACCTCGCGAAGTACGACGCCCCCGAGCAGCGCTACTGCCCGGCCGGCGTGTACGAGATCGTGCGCGACGAGTCGGGGCAGAACCCGCGCCTGCAGATCAATGCGCAGAACTGCGTGCACTGCAAGACCTGCGACATCAAGGACCCGACGCAGAACATCAACTGGGTCGTGCCGCAGGGTGGCGAAGGGCCGATCTATCAGGGGATGTGAGCGGGCACCGATTCTGTCCGAGGGTGTCGCAACAAACGCTTTGGGGTTCCTACGCACTCCTTCTCTCGCTCTTGCGTGACACCTTCCCTCTTTATTCAGGGCGGCGCCGCCAAATGTGCGCCAGCAACGGACTGGCGCTGGAAAACCGCTTGCCAAGGGCTGAGTGAACCGGTGGACACGTTGCGGCACTATCGTGCTTCTTTAGGACGGCGAAGCTACCAGCGCGACAGCAAGGTCCATCGTCGCTCGTTTGATCCTACTGAGTTGTCTAGCGCGGATTCGTCGCAGCGATAATGTCAACGAGGGTGAAGCGCTCGTCGACAGGATCTCAAAGTCGTAAGCGTTTCCTCAAAATATCCAGTTGTTACTCCTTTCTACCCAGTCCACACTAGTACGGCGCGTACGTCTTGTCGTTCAGTGGAACGCGTCGATTCAACAGATTGGAACGGGGAACGAAGTAGGGGGAGGGGTGCAATCTTTCTGTCTCCGGGCACGAACGTTGGTTGCGAATGCTCCGAGACTCGATGAACGACAGCTATCGGCAAGTGATTCTCAATAGCAGCATCCGGCCAGAAGCGACCAATGGCAGTTACATTTGAACCCAGTACAATTTCGCTTCCTCAGTTGCACACCCCCTGCTGCCGCAATGGCAAAACTCATTCTTCTGACCTGTAGCCTCTGTCTCTCCTTCTTTGTGCGTGCCGAAGATTCGGCAATCGAACATCTGTTTCGCAGTGCGGGTATCGACGGAACCATCGTGATCGAATCTGTCAGCACGGGACAGCGTTTCGTCCATAACGATCCTCGCTCAAAACAACCCTTCGCGGCCGCTTCGACGTTCAAGGTGCTCAACACCTTGATTGCGCTTGAGGAGGGAGTCATTTCTGGGGCAGACGCCATCTTTCAATGGGATGGAACCCGATACGAGATTTCCAACTGGAACAATGATCAGACGCTGGAAAGTGCTTTCAAGGCGAGTTGTGTTTGGTGCTACCAGCAACTCGCTCGGCGAGTGGGGGCAATGAAGTATCCGTCCTATATCCAAAAATCGGACTATGGTCAGTTGCGTCAGCCGTTCAATGAAACAGAGTTCTGGCTGGATGGCTCTTTGACGATCAGCGCGGAACAGCAGGTCGCATTTCTCCGGCAGATCGTCGAACGTAAATTGCCGTTCGAGGCGAGCAGTTATGACACGTTGAAAAAGATCATGCTCACTGATGTAACTGAGCGGTATCGTCTTTATGCAAAAACGGGTTGGGCGACCCGCAACGCTTCTCCTGTGGGTTGGTATGTTGGGTTTGTGGAAACACCGGACGACATCTGGATTTTCGCTCTGAACCTTGCCACCCGCGATGCCAAGGATCTCCCGCTGCGCATCCAGATAGCCAAAGATGCGTTGAAGGAAAAGGGCGCGTTGCCGCCAAGCTAACGTCTCCTTTCGGAAAAGTTCAACTCCCGCTTCGGGTCGCTATGGATAGATTTGCATAGTGAAGCTTTGGCTACCACGAGAACCCGGGGCGATTCAAAGTCATAGGGCGCCGTGGCACAATTTGAATCGCCCCGGGTTTGATGGAGGCTCTAACTCTTGAGAAGATAGAGCCATGAAGAAGTCCGTGAAGTTCTCCCCCGAAGTCCGTGAGCGTGCGGTGCGCATGGTTGCCGAGTGTCGCGGCGATCATCCGTCGCAGTGGGCAGCCGTTGAATCCATCGCCGCCAAGATTAGTTGCACGCCGCAGACGTTGCTGACCTGGGTGCGTCAGCACGAACGGGATAGCGGACAGCGCGAGGGACCTACCACGGCCGATCAGAAACGCGTCAAGGAACTGGAGCGCGAGGTCCGTGAGTTGCGCAAAGCCAATGAGATTCTGAAGCTTGCCAGCGCGTTTTTCGCCCAGGCGGAGCTCGACCGCCGATTCAAGTCCTGAGAGCCTTCGTCGACGCGCATCGCGATGCCTTCGGGGTCGAGCCGATCTGCAGGCAATTGCAGATCGCCCCATCCGGCTACCGGCGCCATGTCGCGCTGCTGCGCAATCCTGAACGACGCAGTCAGAGAGTGCAGCGCGACGAGATGTTGATGCCCGAGATCGAGCGCGTCTGGCAAGCCAACCTGCAGGTTTATGGTGCCGACAAGGTCTGGCGGCAACTGAACCGGGAAGGTGTCGCGGTAGCCCGCTGCACGGTCGAGCGACTTATGCGCCGTCATGGGCTGCGTGGTGTCGTACGAGGCAAGGTCGTGCGCACCACGATCAGCGACAGCAAGGCGGCGTGTCCGCTGGATCGGGTCAATCGGCAGTTCAAGGCCGACCGCCCCAACCAGTTGTGGGTCTCGGACTTCACTTATGTCTCGACCTGGCAAGGCTGGCTGTATGTGGCCTTCGTCATCGATGTCTTTGCCCGACGCATCGTGGGCTGGCGTGTGAGCAGTTCCATGCACACGGACTTCGTGCTCGATGCCCTGGAGCAGGCGCTGTACGCCCGCCAGCCAAGTCCCGAAGAAGCCCTGATCCACCACTCCGACAGAGGCTCGCAGTACGTCTCGATCCGCTACAGCGAGCGCCTGGCCGAAGCAGGTATAGAGCCGTCCGTCGGCAGCAAGGGCGACAGCTATGACAATGCTCTGGCAGAGACGATCAATGGTTTGTACAAGGCAGAGATGATCCACCGGCGAGCACCCTGGAAAACCAAGGAATCCGTGGAGCTGGCAACGCTGGAATGGGTGTCCTGGTTTAAC
The DNA here is from genome assembly GCF_045689615.1 of Aromatoleum evansii. Lineage (NCBI taxonomy): Bacteria > Pseudomonadati > Pseudomonadota > Betaproteobacteria > Rhodocyclales > Rhodocyclaceae > Aromatoleum > Aromatoleum evansii. The sequence goes on along the minus strand of NZ_CP141259.1, from coordinate 2,614,051 downwards.
CACCACCGGCTGCTCGAACCCATCGGGTATATCCCGCCCGCAGAAGCTGAGGCAAACTACTACAGGCAACTCGCCCGTCAGACCGCCATCGCGGCCTGACTTAAACCAACCGGCCTCCACGGAACCCGGGGCGATTCAGGTGGAGGCCATATTATTGAGCCGAGGATGCCGCTTCCGGGGATTGGGTGGTATGCAACGTGCGCAGAGCCTGGCGGACTTCGGTTTGGAATTATTCAAGTTGATCAAGATGCTGCCTAAGGTTATTGCCGAACAATTCTCTGCTGGCCGCCGTCCTCGACAGGCCATGATCGGCGCTCAAACGTCTAGCATCTGCTTCTGACAGCGGCGAATTTCGGCTTCGGGTCGTTACAGTGAGTTCGCATAATCGTCGATCCTGCCATTCAACAGCGCAGGGGCGGACGTAGCAGGGTGCTCAATCTTTGCCACCGGTCTTTGTGGTCGTGCTGGAGGGCAAATGAGGAAAAAGGGAGCAAAGAGCGCGAACCTGTACGCAACATTGCGAGTGCTGCGATGTTCGGGGGGTAATGTCGCCGAAGTAGGGCAGGGGACTTCCCCGGGTTTCCGGTTTCCGGTTTTCGGCCCGAAGCTGCCGGCCAGCCTGCGTCGATTGAGCGGCTGAAGTAGTGCGGACAGCTGCCGCACGGCGCTCAGCGCCGCCGGAATGCGGTTGCCCAGGGGATATGGCGAGACGGACACGCAGTCTTGCCAAATTTTGCCAAGCCGACTAATCTGAGGCCATGAGCACGATGAACATTTCCTTGCCCGATAGCCTGAAGTCCTTCGTGGACGAGCAGGTCAGCGAGCGCGGCTTCGGTAGTAGCAGCGAGTACCTGCGCGAACTGATCCGCAAGGATCAGGGGCGTCAGCGCTTGCGTGGCTTGTTGCTGGCGGGCGCAGCCTCTGCACAGGGATCGCCAGCCAATGCCGCTTACTTCGAAGGTCTGCGTGACCGGGTACGCAAGGCTGCAAAGTCTGTTTCTCGCGGGTGAGGGTCAAGCCGGTAGTTCCGCGTGAGCAGGCCAACCTAGACGTCGACAACGTGGTCGCCTACTACCTGGACGAGGGGGCCGCGTCGATCGCACTCGATTTCATCGACGCGTTGGAACAGGTTTATACCCACATAGGTCGCCATCCCGCCACAGGTTCGCCTCGTTACGGGCATGAATTGGACCTTCCCGGTCTACGCTCTTGGTCGCTGTCTCGCTACCCTTACCTCGTCTTCTACGTCGAACGGCCAGACCACATTGATGTCTGGCGTGTGCTGCATGGCCAGCGCGATATTCCCACTTGGATGCAAGACCCCGACGCCTTAGCCTGACGCCACCGCCCGGCATTTCCGCGAGCCAGTCATTGCTGTCCGCTTACGAAAGCCACCCTTCAACCTTGCAAACTAGAGCAGCCAGCCAGGGCACGAAACGCCGAAAGTCCATCACCAAATGCCTGGATCACTCTGAAAGCTGTCGCACAGCCTTTTCAGGTCAGCGGCTGTGCCCGACCCGCTCCGGGCTGACGACCTTTCTTAAACCGGACGCTCGCATCTGCAAACGGTGGTACAGCAGGATCAGGTGATCAGCCACAGCAGCCGTGCTTCTTTCGATCTTCCTGTACGGGTGGGCACGGCACCGTCCCGTAGGAGCAGAACACGCAGCAGTCGCCGGCGTTCGGGCGCAGCAGTGCGTGACAGGCCTGGCACTCGTAGAACCATTGGCAGGCATCCGCAGGCATCTGTTCGGTCTTGGTGTGCCCGCATTTCGGACAGGTCAGCGTGGATTCTAGAATCACGGCGCTCTCCGGCATGGGTTTCATGCGGGCGTGGCCGCAGCCGCATGGGCGGCGATTTCTCCGCGTGCCTGCCGCACGACGCTCCGGCCCGCCAAGAGTGCCAGGCCAGCGATCACCACCGCTACCAGCAGATCCGGCCAAGCGGTGCCGGTGCCCAGGACGCCCACGGCCGCCAGCCCCACCGCCACATTCACGATGGCGTCGTTGCGGCTGCACAGCCAGACCGAGCGCATGTTCGCGTCGCCGTCGCGAAACGCGTGGAGCATCGCCGCGACGCTGCCATTGGCCAGCAAGGCGAGCACGGCGATGGCGCCCATGGTGACGGGTTCCGGCGGGATGCCGGACATCGCCGTCCAGGCGGTCTTGCCGAGGACGAAGAGACCATAGACGCCCATGGTCAGCCCTTTGACCAAAGCGGCGCGGGCGCGCCACAACAAGCCCATGGACAGCACCGCCAGCGACAAGCCGTAGTTGGCGGCATCACCGGCAAAATCGATCGCGTCTGCGAGCAGGGACACCGAACCGGCGTGCAGCCCGCCGACGGTTTCGACCAGGAACATCAGGGCATTGATTGCGAGCGCCACCCACAGCGCCTTGCGGAAACGCGGACTGACGACGGCCCTTGCTGACGAACATTCTCCGGAGCAGCAAGTGGACATGGTCTTTCCTTCGCAATTCGATTGCCGCCATTGGAAACCATGGAGTCACTCCAGGGTCAAGCATTTATAGTGATCGGTCTGACGGGAGGTAAACATGCGCATCGGGGAACTCGCTCAAACGACCGGCGTGGGCGTCGAGACGATCCGGTACTACGAGAAGGCGGGTCTGCTGCCGACACCGCCCCGGCAGTCGAACGGGTACCGGGATTACGGCGAGCACCATGGCGAGCGCCTGGCCTTCATCCGTCATTGCCGCGCGCTCGACATGCCGTTGGCCGAGATCGGGCGCCTGCTCGATTTCGTCACGCACCCGGAAGCCGACTGCGGTGACATCAACCGGCTGATCGACGAGCAACTGGCTCGCGTACGGGCGCGGCTGTACTCGCTACATGCTTTGGAGAAACAGCTCACGGCGCTACGTGCGCGCTGCAAAATCGGACAGGTCCCTGCCGACTGCGGCATCCTGCACGAGTTGGTGGCGGCCGCTCACGGCGAAGCCTGCGCCTGCCACGCCGCCAATCCCGGGGAAGTGCGATGATGCAGTTGATCAAGACCACGGGCCTGTTCGCGATCACCGCGGTCGCGGAGATCCTTGGCTGCTATCTGCCGTGGCTCGTGTTGAAGCAGGGACGTCCGCCGTGGCTGCTTTTGCCCGCCGCCGTCTCGCTCGCCCTATTCGCCTGGCTGCTGACCTTGCATCCGTTCGCCGCGGGGCGCACGTATGCGGCCTACGGCGGTGTCTATGTGGCCGTGGCGCTGGGCTGGCTTTGGGCCGTGGATGGCGTCGCGCCGACACGCTGGGACGCGATCGGCGCGGGCGTGGCGCTGGTCGGTATGGCGATCATTGCGCTGCAGCCGAGGAGCATCTAATCGGACCGGGCGCTACGCCGCGCCGCACCGTCTCTTGATCTGGAGCGACGGAGCATCGAGCGGCGCTCGGTCACCTTCATTACCTGCTCGAAGGCCACACGCGATCTATACATCTAAATGACATATTCGAACATCCGCAATCGGCCCGAACTCGGAGTGGCCGGAAATGGCCGTTATGGACAGCTGTTCATAACGCCCAAGTGCGGCTATAGACAACAACGAAGATCCGAAATCGTAACGGCTGTTTGTTCCTGGCGTAGCGGACATCCCACCTAAAAGATCTGTCATCCTTGGGCTTTGCAAGGATGCGTAGCGCGAGATAAGCCTTATCGGCTGAGTTGGATTCGTTTTTTGCGCGTGACGCTCAGGTGTTTGAAGTACGCAATGCGGCTCTGGGGCGCCACTCCCGCGCCCTCGCCCTCAAGTTCTGCCGGCAAGAGCGGTTTATCAGGGCGTGGAAAGAAGCATCAGGGCGTGGAAAGAAGCGCTGAACTCATGACGGCGATTCTTCACCAGCCCTAATGAAAGGCAGATATTAGCGAAATGCAACAAGGAGAGCACTTGAACGTTCGCGAACTGATCGAGATCCTTGCGAGCCTGCCGCCCGTCGCGCGAGTAGTGGTCGACGACGTCGAAGGCGTGTTTGATGACGTGGGGTTTGCTAAAGCAGTAGCGATCCGCGGGAACGCAAATCAAGACGCACACTACTACGGCCCGCACCTGGCGGACGATCTCCAGCCGTGGGAAACGGCGGCGTGCATCGGCGCGGCGCGTACGAGAGGTGCACGGCTCACGGTTGCAGACATGGAAGCCGATAAAGCGCGGGGGATTTGGTGATGAAGCTCTGCATTGCGTCCGATGTCCATCTCGAATTTGGCGAGCCGTGGGAGCCGGCCGATCTCGACTATGACGTGCTCGTGCTGGCCGGCGATATCGACGTCGGCACCAAGGGCTTCAAGCGGTTTCGCGGGTGGCGCGATCGGTGGATGATCTACGTCGCAGGCAATCACGAGTTCTACGGCCAGAACATGCCCGCGACGGTGCGCCAGTTGCACGGACTACGCGCTGAAGCCGAGCGTGCAGGCAGCTTCTTCCTCGAAAAGTCCTCGACCGTGATCGAGGGCGTGCGCTTTCTCGGAACGACGCTCTGGACCGACTTCCAGCTGTTCGGTGCCCATCGCCGCAGCGAAGCAATGAACGCGGCCGAAGAGCAGATGACCGATTACCGGAAGATCGTCGCGCTGAAAGACGGGCCGACGAAGGTCATGCTGTCGGCTGTCGACACCCTGCGCATCCACGAATACGCCCGCGACTGGCTTGCTCACGAGCTCGCGCAGCCGCACGACGGTCCGACGGTGGTCGTGACACATCATGCACCGTCGATCCAGTCGATCGCGCCACGCTTCCGGGGTGATCTGGTGACTGCAGCGTATGCCTCGAACCTCGAAGGGCTGATCCTGGAGCATCAGCCGACGCTGTGGATTCACGGCCATTCGCACGTCGCCTGCGACTACCGCATCGGCGCGACACGGGTTGTCGCGAACCCGAAGGGCTATCCAGGCGAAACGTTTGTTGGGTTCCAGCCGCGCCTGGTTGTTGAGGTTTGAGACGACGAAGCCGTATGAGCGCACCGCGCTCTTATCTTCGCTCGCGAGCTGCTCGAAGAGCTCCGTGATCGCACAAGACATCCAGGGACAACAGTGAGGAGTGGGGGCGGCAAGGCACGCATCTGCACTCGCGCCATTGCGACCATCAAGATGTCATCAGGGGGTTAATGTCAACTGATGCAGAGTAGGGGAGCCGTCCCTACTTCCGGTCGTCGGCCCTTTGCGGAACGACGGCTCGTGAGTTCGTCGATGCGTACTGGCTCAAGGGTCACGCCGTGACCTGCCGCGCAGCGCTAGCCGTGTGGATCGAAATCATGGCGTGCGCAGGCGGGGGACGGCAGGCGCGGTAGGATGATGCGTCCGCCGTATTTCATCGACACTGATCGCCATGCCGCCTGCCCGTTCCGCCTCCGCTGCCGAGCCTGTTGACCTTCGCACGCTGACCGGCCGCTTCGCCCACGCCGGCCGGCTCGAGGCGATTCTGTTGCGCCCGGCGCGACGGGCCGCAGCGCAGCCGGTGGGCGAGGCGCACGCGCTGGCCGGCCGCGGGCTTGTCGGGGATCACTGCGCCGCCTCCGGCCGTGGCGGCGGCAAGCGCCAGCTGAGCCTGATCCAGGCTGAGCATCTGGCGGCGATCGCGGCGCTGGCTCGCCGCGACGAGGTCGATCCGGCGCTGCTGCGGCGCAATCTGGTGGTTTCCGGCCTGAACCTGCTCGCCGCGCGGACGCTGTTCCGCGACCAGCCGATGGTGCTACGCATTGGCGCCGAGGTCGTGCTTGAACTCACCGGCGTCTGCGAGCCCTGCTCGCGTATGGAGGACGTGCTCGGCCCCGGCGGCTACAACGCGATGCGTGGCCATGGCGGCGTCGTCGCGCGCGTCCTTATTGGCGGCGTGCTGCGCATCGGCGACGCAGTCGTCTGCGAAGCGGCGCCGCCTGCGGCCGCGACGCCCGGCGCCCACGCGCTCCTTACAACCCGCACGGAGAATCCCGCATGACCGCCCTGATCCTCGGACTGCTGCTGTTCTTTAGCACCCATTCGGCGCGCATCTTCGCCGAGGACAACCGCGCCCAGTACATCACCCACTTTGGCTTGGCGAAGTGGAAGCTGGCCTACTCGCTCGCCTCCGCGATCGGCCTCGGCCTGATTGTGTGGGGCTACGGCGCGGTGCGGCTCGACCCGATCGTGTTGTGGGCACCGCCGCTGTGGACGCGGCACCTGGCCGCGGTGCTGACGCTGCCCGCCTTCGTCCTGATCGCCGCCGCCTACGTGCCCGGCACGCGGCTGCGCGCGAAGCTCGGCCACCCGATGGTGCTCGGCGTGCAGCTGTGGGCGCTCGCGCACCTGCTCGCCAACGGCACGCTCGCCGACCTGCTGCTGTTCGGCTGCTTCCTGGTGTGGGCGATCGCGAGCTTCGCCGCCGCGCACCGGCGCGATCGGGCGCAGCGGGTGGTGCGGGGGGAAGGGGCGCTGGATTGGGATGCGGTGGCGGCTGGGGTCGGGGTGGGAGCATGGTTCGTGTTTGCGCGCCACCTGCACGGGGTGTTGTTCGGGGTCGTGCCATTCGGGTGAGGGGGCGGGTTTCGGCTGACTGTAGTCGCGGCACTGTCGCGACGCAGGTCCGCCGATGAGGAGGCCGTCCCGATGGGCGAGCAGGCCGCGCGAGATGGCCGACCTCCTGGACGCCAGGGATCGTCCTGATCTGCGGCCACTAGTGCGCAATCCGCCTCGGCTCACGTTGATGGCCAGTTACACGCACTGCGAAAGGAACGTCGAAAGCTGCCGCTCGTCGTCGCGGCGGCCCTAGCAACGTCGGCTTTGGGGCGGCACGGTCGGACTGGCACTATCGGCCACAAGCGGCCAGTCAGAGCTCGCAGCCGTAAGGAGACATTCGCCATCCGGATGCGGTACGCTGGGCGCGTTTCATGGCCGCTGGATTTGCCGCTCTGTTATTTAGAGCAGACGAGACTCCACATGGCGATAAATCGCTAATTTAGTTAATCTCTGCAGGCGTTTGAGGTCCGGTGTTCCGGAGCACCCCGATGTTACGCAGCAGTGCAGTCGCCCGAAAACAAAGTTAGGCAAAATCAGAGCGAGCACCAATGAACGAACACGATGACATGCGACGTATTCATCAACATATGCCGGCCGGTCAAGACTTGACCCTAATTACGTTGAAAGCACATTTACTGGCAGAAGAGCTACTAGATGACATCATTGAGGCGCACTGCAAAAGCAAATCAGTTCTTGAGGATGTCCAGATCAGTTTCTCAATAAAACTGAAATTGGCTGCAGCTTTGTCAGGTCGCGACGATTTGTCGTACGGATGGACTATGGGCGAGAAGCTGAATTCCCTACGCAATTCTCTCGCGCACAGGTTAGAACATCCAACTGCACAACAACGTCTCAATAGCTTTCTCGCTCTTTATTACGACCACCCTGGCAAAACATCGAGGGTTAACAAGGCTGAGGATCTCAGATCAGCAATTTACCTAATGTTTACTTACATTCTCGGCGTCCGCAGTTCATCATTACAGTCAGATGAGGGCAGCCAAATTGCCTAACAAACACTTCGAGTGGGACGCTCCGCCAGCAAGCTTTGCTTGCTATCTCCGCGCCCCTCAAGCGCAACGTTAGCCTTTTCAAACATGGACTCCTCGGATCGAAAAAAGGTCGCCGTAATCACGAAGTACGCTGCGGATACTTTTTCCGAGAGCGACTGGGTAGCGCTCGGTCAGATTACGGGGAGCCTGAAGAAGATTACGGGCCACCCTCGGTTGCTGCGTTCACTCAGTTTCGGAGACGACGACTATCCGTACTGTGTCGCCGAGGTCCTAGCATCCATCTTCGACTCGGATAACAGCTTGATCGCTGAAGTTGTTGATCACTTCGACATAGACCTCTGGTATCAGCAACAGGAGCCTGCGAAGTACTTGCGGATTTTCACTCCAGCCACGCTGAAGTCTGCCGATTTTTGGAAGCATGACTATTTGAGGGCATTCGTCAGCCATCTTTCCTCGAATCGCGGGCGCATGTCTGCCCTGAAGGCTAACTTGGCCAACTGGGGAATTTCGGCATTTATCGCTCATGAAGACATAAAGGCATCGCGTGAGTGGCGAGACGAGGTCGAGGCTGGATTGGAAACGATGGATGTTCTTGTTGCTGTCGTCGAGCCTGGGTTCAAGGAGTCTGACTGGTGTGTCCAAGAGGTCGGTTATGCCTTGGGGCGCAAAGTGGACATACTTCCGCTCCGTGCTGGGGTTGACCCCTTCGGGTTCTTCGGAAAGTATCAAGGCATACAAGTCAAGGGGAAGCTGCCTGACCGAGTTGCGAATGAAGTTGTACAGGCGCTGCTAAACAAACCCCATCTTCGGGCGCGGCTACTTCAGTGCATCGCCAAGGCCTTTGCGACGCTCCCATCGAAAAAGAAAATTGACCTAATAGGCATTCTCGATTCTTGGTCCATTGCTACAGACCAACAACTCCAAGTCCTTCTCGAACAGGCATCCCTTTCCGATTTTGAACGAAAGCATTTGGAAGGGGTGATTGTCCGCGTTGGCGCATTTAAGCATCCGGAGCCCGCAACACAGACTGTTGATTTTGACGATGAAATTCCGTTTTAAGTGGCTAACCTTTCATATATGGACTCCCCCGGAAGGCAAGGAAACTGAGCGATTTTTCTGGCCGTAGGGAAACGCATGCAGTCGTATATCCGGCATCTGGTGTGGACTCTGAGTGGTCCGTGCCGACATGGAATCTGCCCACGGTGCGCCAATCGATGCAAGCGGCACGCGTGAAGCTGCCGGCAGAGTTATCGGCGTCAATCCGTGTGGGTGCGACCCAGTTTGCCATGATGGGCGATCAGTCTCGGTGCAAGCGTGGGACGGGAACAGCGGGAACAACAACGGCAGCAGACTTATCCACGGTGGCGCGCGCGTGGCGCCTCTCACGCAGGCGCGCGTGCCGCGGTGGATAAGTCGTGTTCATGGCGCGGTCCTCAGGCCGCCACGGCGAACGCGGTGCGTTCGAGTTTCTTCATCGGGCGCGGTTGCGGCTCGCCGAATGGCGTGCCGTCGCGCAGGCAGGCGTAGCAGATGCGCGCGAGTTTGTTGGCCAGCGCGCAGGCGGCCTTGTTGTGATTGCTGCGCGCTTCGACGTTCGTGATCCAGGCACGCAGGCCGTCGAGTTGGCGGCCGGCCTGGCGCGCCAGTGTCGCGCTTCGGAGTACTGCCCGTGCCCCGTGCGTGAGCAGCATCCGCAGATAGCGGTCGCCACGCTTCGAGATGCGCCCAAGCCGGCGCGTGCTGCCCGACGAGTATTCCTTCGGCGTCAGCCCGAACCAGCTCGCGAAATGCCGCGCGTCCTTAAAGTGCGTGACCTTGCCGCTGGTGGCCGCGACCATCGCCGTCGCGGTCAAGAGGCCGATCCCGGGAATCGACAACAGCAGCTTGCAGGCGGCGCTTTCGCGTGCGAGCGCCGTCAATTCTTTCTCCAGATCGGCGATGCGCTGCTCGAGCAGGCGGATCTCCTCGACGAGCAAGCGCATCGCGCCGCGCACGAGCATCGGGACCGGCGAGTGCGGATCGGCGAGCACGCGGCTGATCGCCTCGATGCCCGTGCGCGCGCCCTGCGGAATCATCAGCCCGAACTCGCGGCAGAAGCCCCGCAGCGCGTTGATACGCGAGGTCCGTGTGGCCATCCACAACGAACGGATGCGGTGCAAGCCCTGCAGCGCCTGTTGTTCGACGGATTTGATGCGCACCGGTTCGATGTCGGCGCAGCGCGCCGCTTCGAGCAACGCGCAGGCGTCGGCGGCATCGGTCTTATTGCGCTTCACATAGGCCCGGATGTAGCCCGCCGGCAACAGGCGCGCCTCGATGCCGAGCCCCGCCAGCCAGCGTGCCCAGTGGTGCGCCGAGCCGCAAGCTTCCATGATCACCAGATCCACCTGGCGGTTCTGGAACCAGCGTTCAAACTGCAATCGGGTCAGCCGATGCTGCTCGACGACTTTCCACTTGTCATCGGCAACGGCAATCTGGAATACACTCTTGGCCAGATCAACGGCAACGGTAGTAGCATGCATTTCGGACTCCTCTCGTCGATGACCGATCCCCATCCCCATGAGCACCGGTGGCGCCTATTCGGCGCCGAAAAGACGGGGGAGTCCATCCCATCAGTCGAGCGGACAGTCAAAAGCTACGCTTTTGGTTCCCTCTGCGCTACGCGCTCCGGCTGCCCCTCACTTTGAACGTTGAGCGGCAGCTTTCCTTGCGTTCCAGTGACTGCTGTGGGTCGCTATGTAAACCTCTACATAGCGACCCCTATGCACAGTTTGAAACTATGCACGGTGCTGGCGGGATTCCCTGCACCGGCCGCTGTTGAGGCCGACGCAGGTGCACATAGTTACAGCGCTTCGAGGAATTGCATCAGCGAGTCCGTCGCCTTGAATCGATGCAAAGTGGTGTCGGGTGCCTCCAACCGCGCGAGCGCTTTTTCCTTCATGGCAAGGTCGGCTTCGACATAGCGATGGGTCGTTGTCGGGCTCTCGTGCCCGAGCCAGAGCGCAATCACGTTGAACGGAACGCCCGATTGCAGCAAGTGCATGGCGGTCGTGTGCCTCAATGTGTGAGGAGAAACCCGCTTGTTGAGGATGCCAGGCACATGAGCCGCTGCCCGAGCAACGGCAAGCGCAAGGCGCTGAACGACATTGGATCGCGACATTGGCTGTTGTCCATCGCGGTTGGGCAGCAAGGGCGCCTCGCCCCGCAACGTCGGATTCAGTCGAAGCCAGGCACGGACCTCTGCGACCGTGGTGTGCCAGAGAGGAACGGATCGCTGCTTGCGTCCCTTGCCGTGCAAATGCACGCAAGCACCACCGTCGAGAACGACATCGGCAACATGGACGCCGATGATCTCGGAGACCCGCGCACCGGTGTTGTAGAGCATGGCCAAGAGCAAGTGATCGCGCTGCGAGGTCCATGTATCACCGGGTTGGCCGAGGACCGCAAGCATTTCCTCCCGTGTGAGGAATCCAAGCATGGGTCGCTCGAACCGCTTCATCGGTACCGCCAGTGCGCGTTCGACGACGTGGAGGGAGGCGACGTCGCGCCGACCGGCGAATTTCAGAAACGCCCGCAATGCGGTGAGTCGAAGATTCCGGCTGCGTACCGCATTGTGTCGCTCGCGTTCGAGATGATCCAGAAACGCCAAGATGAGATCAGGCTGAATGTCATTGAGTTGCAGACTCGTTGGCGCCTTCTTCAGCCGCCGGCTGGAGAAGTCCAGGAACAACATCAGTGCGTCGCGATAGCAGGCTACCGTGCGCGGGCTGACGGCGCGTTGCGCAACCAGATACTCGGTGAAGAATTGCTGGACCAAGGAAGCGAAGGAGGGAGGTTTCGGTGCGATCGCTTCACGCATCGTGCACCTCCGGTTGCTCCATGTAGGACTCGAAACGCCGGCCAGCCAGCGACATTAATTCCGGCACGGCCGAGAGATACCAGTAGGTATTGGTCACCATCGCGTGGCCGACATACGTCGACAGCGACAGCATCGCCTGGTCAACATCGACCCCCTGCGATTGCCACAACAGGATGCGTCGCACGACAAATGTATGGCGCAGGTCGTGGATGCGAGGGGCATGATGCGCCCCGCGGTTGTGCCAGCCCAACTCCTCACGCAACGAGGTAAAGACGCGATGGACCTGATGGCTATCCATGGGGAGACCGCGTCGTCGCCCGCGAGTGCCGATGAAGAGCGGACCATCGTCCTGTGCGAAGTCGCCAGCGAGATCGCGAATCCATAGGTACCGGCGCAATGCTTCAACTGCGCTGGGATGCAAGGGGACCTGGCGCGACTTGCCGAACTTGGTTTGATGGATGGTGAGCAAGCTGTACTTCAGATCGACATCTTCGTTGCGTAGTGCCAGGGCCTCGGAGATCCGCATACCGGTACTCGCGATCAGACCGAACAGCGTTTCATAAACGGCGCCTCGCAGACCGGGCGTTGGCCCGAGCCGCCGGGCGGCAGCCAACAGATCGATGATTTCCTGCTCGCTGTAGATGTGAGGGGACAGCCGCTCGGGGAGGCGGCCGAAGATGGAATCGTCAGGAATCTCAGTGCGTGGCTCGAATTGCTGTAACCATCGCAGGAAAGTGCGCAGCTTCTTGAGTCGACGACCCCAGGTGAGCGGGTTATTGCTGCCGTGACTGTCGCGCCGTGCCCATTCGGCCATGACCTCGATCGTCAGCGCTCCATGATGGCCGATCGTCTGAACATGCTTTGCGAAACTACGTAACGGATACCGCTCCGAGCGGCCGGAGAAACCAAGCCGGCGTCGCTCAACCGAATATTGCTCGACCCGGCCTTCCAGTGAGATCGTGCTCATGGCTTGCTCCCTGGCCATGGCAGGGCAACTTCGACGAGGTTGCGACTGTCGAGTTTGGCGTAAATCATGGTGGTGTTCAGGGAGCGATGGCGCAGAACGTCAGCCACTTCCTTGAGGGACGATCCTCCGGCGAGCAGGCGGTTGGCCATCGTATGGCGCAGCAGGTGCGAGCGTGTATAGGGCAGTCCTGCGCGGGCAAAGGCTTGGCGAATCGTTTTACGCACGAGGTCGGGACCAACGGGCACATCCCGAGGGGCTACGTGCCGAACGAAGACTGCGCGGTTGGTGGTCTTCGGGCGTTCGTGTCGTAGGTACGCCGCTATCGCCTTGCCGGTCGTGACCGGCAGTGGCAGCACATCCTCGCGACGGCCCTTGGTGTGACGTAGCGTGATCGTGCCAGCGCGCCAGTTGATGTCATCGAGGCCGATGCGGGCAACCTCGCCGCTGCGAAGACCAAGATCGAGCGCACAACGCACAATCGCATCGGCACGTCGCATGGATCGACCGGACTGGCCAAGCGCCCCAATCAGCTGCCCTACTTCTTCCGTCGTCAATGTCTTGGGGAGCGAGGACAGCTGCCAGTTGGCAGGATAGGACAGCGCGCCAATCAATCCGTGCACCGCGTCGCCAAGAGAAGCGCGATAGCGGAAATATCCGCGGAGTGTCGCGACCACCGATCCGGCATTGGCTGGCTTGCTGTAAAGCTCGGCCTGTTTCGCGAAGAACCGCCGAACATGGTCGGGCTTGATGGTGTTGAAAGCGAGGGGGCCGTCGCCAAAGCGCGAGGCCAGAAGTCGCCTCACGATCCGCAGAGCGGTGCTTCTGGTCTTGGGCGCCAGACCTCGCACGTGATCCATGTACTCGTCGTAGCGGAGCAACTCCTCGTCCACCGGCGCCGTCGTCACCGCCGGCGAGGGAACGACTCCACGATCACGAAGCACCACCAGAAGATGGCCGAGTGCAGCACTCAGATTGCCACGATCATGACGCGGTTGGCCGGTGCAGCCGCCTTCCGGAAGAGAGCCATCAAGGAATTCGGAAACAACGGTTTCGTCAATGCATCGCAAGCACCGACGCCGATCGTGAATCCATTGCGCGAAATGGGCTATGCCGCGCATGCAGTTCTTGAACGTCGATGCAGCGTAGCCGCGGTCGGTCAGGTACTGCTTGTAGGCCTCAACGAAAGGCGCCAACGGACCCTTGGCGAGCCAGTCGATGCGGTTGGGTCGAGATGTTCGTTTCTGTGCCATGGCGGTCTCCTTGGATGGGACCACCACTGCATCTGCCGGCGAAAACTATGTCGAGATCTACCTCGCCCTACTTCGTCAAATCCCCCGTCGCACCAGCGTCGCTGGAATTCTCGTCGAACCAACTGTGCATAGTTTCAAACTGTGCATAGGGGTCGATACCACCCCGTCGATGAACCGGAGACCTGCCGTTCGACTGCACTAGGTACGGTGCGGCAGCTTTCCGCAACATTGTTGCCGCTCAGTCCGCGCAAGCTCGTCGACGAGCGGAAGGGTTGGAAGCCAGCCGCTTGCCCGTCGGCCGAGACGTTGCGCGGTAATGTCACCTCTTGTTATGCGCTGAGCGGCGTTTTTAGCGCTGCAGACTCAAGGCGTTCGCGCCAGCCGAACCCGCGGGAGTTGTCGACGAAATACAAGACGCTCGTTCGGAGCCGATACCACGCGATCTTACTCATCGCCATCGAAATCACCTCTTCAGCGCGGCGCTCGGCGGTAAAGGGGAATTTGCGCATGAAGAGGCCAGCCGCCCTCACGCTATCTGCAATGTTCAGCCGCGTCACCTCACCTTCTAATTGAATCCCCTTGATTTGTCGCCAATCGGAATAGTCTTCCTGCACGGTAGCCGCAACGCGTCCGTCCGCTGCCAGGTTGCGGGCATGCCGCGTTGAGGGCGCGGACAGAAAATACACGTCGGGACCTTCGTTCACGTAGAACACCGCCGCCGCCCAAGGGCCGTCCGGCCCCTGCGTTGCGAGGGTCATGACGTGGTGCTCCTGAAGATAGAGGAGGAGTTCTTCGCGCGGGTTAGCTGGCATGACGGTTCACATTGCTTGCGGCGGTCGGGGGACTTCGGCGTTCTGGGCGCGGTCGCGCAGTGCGTGATCGAGGAGTACGAGGGCCACCATGGCCTCCGCGATCGGTACCGCCCGAATGCCGACGCAGGGGTCATGTCGTCCGTACGTCTCGATCGTGGCCGGCTTTCCATCGACGTCGATGGTTTTGCCGGGAATACGGATGCTCGATGTGGGCTTGAGGGCGATGCTGGCAAGAATGTCCTGGCCGGAGGAGATGCCGCCGAGGGTTCCACCGGCGCGGTTGCTTCGAAAGCTCGTCTGCTCGATCTCGTCCCGGTGCTGGCTGCCTGTTTGTTCGACGCAGGCAAAGCCGTCCCCGAGCTCGACGCCTCTGACGGCATTGATACTCATCAGCGCATGCGCGATGTCGGCGTCCAGCCGGTCGAACACCGGTTCACCGAGTCCCGCGGGCACGCCGCGGGCGACGACGTTTACGCGCGCCCCGACCGAATCGCCCGCTATGCGCAAGGAATCGAGATAACGCTCGAGCTCCGGAATCTTGCTCGCGTCGGGAAAGAAGAACGGGTTCCGGCCGATCTCGTCCCAATCGATGTGATCGGCGGAAATCGGCCCCAGTTTCGCTACATATCCGGCGATTTGCACCCCGAAACGTTGCTTCAGGTATTTCCTGGCGATGGCGCCGGCGGCCACGCGTGCCGCGGTTTCGCGCGACGAAGAACGTCCGCCTCCCCGATAGTCCCGGATCCCGTACTTGCGCTGATACGTGAAATCGGCGTGACCCGGGCGAAACAAGTTCTTGATGCGCGAGTAGTCCCTGGAGCGCTGGTCGGTGTTGCGGATCAGTAGTGCAATCGGGGTTCCAGTGGTGCGACCTTCGAATACCCCGGAAAGTATCTCGACCTTGTCGTCCTCGGACCGCGCGGTCGTGAAGCGCGACTGCCCTGGTCTGCGACGATCGAGGTCCGGCTGTATGTCGGCTTTGTCCAACTGGAGGCCGGGGGGGCAGCCATCGACGACGCAGCCAATTGCCATGCCGTGGCTTTCGCCGAAAGTCGTCACCACGAAGAGCTTGCCGATCGAGTTGCCTGACATAAAAGGTCCTCCGTCCGCTTTCCGGTATCGAGCTCGCCAGCTGATGACGCGATAAAGAGTCCAACGTATGGACTTTTATGCAGGAGTGTATTGCCCGTTTGATAAAAACATAATGCGGGGGCGAGCACATTGGCAAGGCTGTATCTGAGAATGCAATTCCATCTAATGGAACACTATTGGAGTCCACCTCCGGACGGGGTGTATCGATCGCACCGCGCGCCAGCCCCATTGCCAGTCGCGTCCTGCAATCGCGGCTGAAGGTGAAGGTGTATCCAGAATGTGGAACTTAAAGTCCACAAAATGGATTGTTTGTGCGGGTGAACATCACTAAAGTCGTATTCAAGCCGCAGACGTTGCGGTTTATCGACATAAGCAGGTTCGTAACATAGTCCGCATCGTGGACTCACGGCGGCGGTCGGCGGTCCGCGATCATTCCTGGAGTGGGGGACGTATGAAAAGACTGATAGTCGGCATTACTGGCGCAACAGGCGTGATCTACGGCATTCGCTTGCTCGAGGCGCTGAAGGACACGGACGTCGAAACCCATCTCGTGCTGAGCAAATGGGCGATCCAGACGATCGAACACGAGACGCCCTATACCGCGAAGCAGGTTCGCGCGCTCGCCGCTGTCGATCACGTCGAGGGGAACATGGGCGCGTCGATCTCGTCGGGCTCCTTCATGACCGAAGGTATGGTCATCGCGCCGTGCTCGATGCGCAGCCTAGCGGCGATCGCTCATGGCACCGGCGACCACCTGGTGCACCGCGCGGCAGACGTGATCCTGAAGGAGCGCCGCAAGCTAGTGCTGGTCACGCGCGAGATGCCGCTGAGCGACATCCATCTAGAGAACATGCTGAAGTTGTCGAAGACGGGCGTGACGATCATGCCGCCGATGCCGGCGTTCTACAACCATCCGGAGACCGTCGATGACATCGTCGATCACGTCGTGGCCCGGATTCTCGATCAGTTCGGCCTGCCGGCCGAATTCGCGCGGCGCTGGGAAGGGGAGATGCGCAATCGCAAGGTGGCGAATCTGCAGCCGCAGAAGTGAACAACCTGAACCCCGAATGAACGAAACCCTGGAGACGAACGAGATGAACGATCTGGCGAAGAAGGAAATCGATGCGGTGAGCGGGCGCGTGGGCGTGAAGGACCTGCGCGAGGCGGTGGAGTGGTTCCGCGGCAAGGGGTACCTGGTCGAGAGCGACAAGGAAGTGAATCCGGATCTCGAGATCACCGGGCTGCAGAAGATCTTCGACGGCAGCCTGCCGATGCTCTTCAACAACGTCAAAGGCATGCCGCACGCGCGCGCCATCACGAACCTCTTCGGCGACATCCGCGTCGTCGAGGAGCTCTTCGGCTGGCAGGACTCGCTCGACCGCGTCAAGAAAGTCGCCCGCGCGATCGACCATCCGCTCAAGCCGATCATCATCTCGCAGGACGAAGCGCCGGTGCAGGAAGAGGTCCTCACCGACGACCTCGACGTCAACAAGTGGCTCACCGCGATCCGCCACACGCCGCTCGAGACCGAGATGACGATCGGCTCGGGGATCTCGTGCGTGGTCGGTCCGTATTTCGACGGCGGCAGCCATATCGGCTACAACCGCATGAACTTCCGCTGGGGCAACGTCGGCACGTTCCAGATTTCGCCGGGCTCGCACATGTGGCAGGTCATGACCGAGCACTACAAGGACGACGAGCCGATCCCGCTGACGATGTGCTTCGGGGTGCCGCCGTCGTGCACCTACGTCGCCGGCGCCGGCTTCGACTATGCGATCCTGCCGAAGGGCTGCGACGAGATCGGCATCGCCGGCGCGATCCAGGGCGCGCCGGTGCGGCTGGTCAAATGCCGCACGATCGACGCCTACACCCTGGCGGACGCCGAATACGTGCTCGAAGGCTATCTGCACCCGCGCGACAAGCGCTACGAGACGGCCGAATCCGAGGCCGCCGACATCCAGGGCCGCTTCCACTTCCACCCCGAGTGGGCCGGCTACATGGGCAAGGCCTACAAGGCGCCGACCTTCCACGTGACCGCGATCACGATGCGAAAGCGCGAGACCAAGCCCATCATCTTCCCGCTCGGCGTGCACACCGCCGACGACTCGAACATCGACACCTCGGTGCGCGAGTCGGCGATCTTCGCACTGTGCGAGCGGCTGCAGCCGGGCATCGTGCAGAACGTGCATATCCCGTACTGCATGACCGACTGGGGCGGCTGCATCATCCAGGTGAAGAAGCGCAACCAGATCGAGGAAGGCTGGCAGCGCAATTTCCTCTCCGCGATCCTGTCGTGCTCGCAGGGCATGCGGCTCGCGATCGCGGTCAGCGAGGACGTCGACATCTACTCGATGGACGACATCATGTGGTGCCTCACCACGCGCGTGAATCCGCAGACCGACATCCTCAACCCCATCCCCGGCGGGCGTGGCCAGACCTTCATGCCGGCCGAACGCATGACTTCGGGCGACAAGCAATGGACCGCCTCCAACACCCAGTTTGAGGGCGGGATGGGGATCGACGCGACGGTGCCGTACGGCTACGAGAGCGACTTCCACCGGCCGGTGTACGGGGTCGATCTGGTCAAGCCCGAAGACTTCTTCAGCAACGGCGACATCGAGAAGATGAAGTCGCGCATGGCCGGCTGGGTGCTGTCCCTCGCGCGCACCGGGCGCTGAACGCTATCGCCGCCACCACTATTAAACCGGCAATCAAGTACAACCGTTCGCCCTGAGCTTGTCGAAGGGCGCTGCCAGGGCTTCGACAGGCTCAGCCCGAACGGATTTTAGCTGCCGGGTCAATAGGCATTTGCGCGGCGTGTCGCCGCCCGCCGGCCGGGTGACCGGATCGACGGAGCGGGCGCGCCGAAAGGGGCCAGCAAGAAGGAACAACGACAAGAAGAAATTTCGGCATTTCACGCGGTGACGCTGAAACGCAGATACGAATCGGGCGACTGCCGGACGAGTCCGCGCCGATTCGGTTTGCCCCGCGTGCGGAGACGCAGAAAAAAGACGTCGCGACCGCGACGCCGCGCACGCGGCCGTCGCAGCGTCAGCGGCACAAAGGAGGAGCAATCGATGAAATCGGCATGCTTCAGGCTTTTCTCGGCAACCTGTCTCACGCTCGCGGCGATCGGAAGTGCCGCGGCCGGCTCGACCGCGGTACGGGTCGGCCTCGTCAATTCCAGTAGCGACGTCGGTTTTCTGATCGCGGACAAGAAGGGCTATTTCCGCGAAGAAGGACTCGACGTCGCGTTCACGCCGTTCGATTCGGCGGCGAAGATGGTCGCGCCGCTCGGGGCGGGGCATCTCGACGTCGGCGGCGGCTCGCCGTCGGCGGGGTTGTACAACGCGATCGCACGCGGCATCAGCATCAAGATCGTCGCGGACAAGGGCTCGACGCCGACCGGATACGGCTACCAGCCGCTGCTCGTGCGCAAGGACCTCGTCGAGGGCGGCCGGTTCAAGACGCTGAAGGACCTGAAGGGCATGAAGATCGCCGGCAGCGCGCCCGGCAGTGCCTCAACCTCGACGCTGAACGAGATGCTGAAGAAGGCGGGGCTGAAGACCGCCGACGTCGAGCGCGTCTATATGGGCTTTCCGCAGCACGTGCTCGCGCTGCAGAACGGCGCGGTCGACGCCGCCTTGACGACCGAACCGTCCGCCACGCGCGCGATCCAGAGCGGCGTCGCGGTGAAGGTGCTCGGCGACGACGAGGCCTATCCGGACCATCAGCTCGCGGTCGTGCTGTATTCCGGGCCGTTCGCGCGCGAAAAGTCCGAGGCGGCGAGGAAGTTCATGCGTGCATACCTCCGCGGCGTGCGCGACTACAACGACGCGCTGAAGGACGGCCGGCTCGTCGGGCCGGGCAGCGACGAGATCATCGGCATCCTGACGGCCGCCACGCCGTTGAAGGATGCGGCGACCTACCGCGTCATCAGCGCGAACGGCTGCAATCCGAACGGCAAGGTGCATGAGGCGAGCCTGAAGAACGATCTGCAGTTCTTCAAGGACGAGGGCTTGATCCAGGGCGAGGTCAGCGTCGAGCAGGCGGTCGACAACGGTTTCGTCGAGGCGGCGGTGAAGGAGCTCGGCCCGTACGCGAGAAGGAACGGGCAATGAGCGACTACTCGATCCAGCACAAGCTCGCGCAGGCGGCTGCGGCGGGTGAGGCGGGCGCGGCAGCGGCGCCGAAGATCCGTATCCGCAACCTCGCGAAGATCTTCGAGACGCGGCGCGGACGCTTTGCCGCGCTCGACGACGTGTCGCTCGACATTCCGGCGGGATCCTTCTTCATGATCGTCGGCCCGAGCGGCTGCGGCAAGACGACGCTGCTGCGGATTCTCGGCGGGCTCGAGACCGAGACGCACGGCAGCGTCGAGATCGCGCATTCGGGCAGCGAGCGGCCGCTGAACTCGATGGTGTTCCAGGGCGATTCGCTGTTTCCGTGGATGACGGTGTGGCAGAACGCCGCGTACGGGCTGACGATGCGCGGCCGGCCGCGCGCCGAGATCGAGGAGGTCGTCGGGCATTATCTGTCGCGGATCGGCCTGACGCGCTTCAAGGACGCCTATCCGCACCAGCTCTCCGGCGGCATGCGCCAGCGCGTGTCGATCGCCCGCGCGTTCGCGAACGACCCGGAGATCCTGCTGATGGACGAGCCGTTCTCGGCGCTCGACGAGCAGAACAAGCTGCTGCTGCAGGGCGAGCTGCTGCGCATCTGGGACGAGACGCGCAAGACGGTGCTGTTCATCACGCACAGCGTCGACGAGGCGGTCACGCTCGGCGACCGCATCCTCGTCATGAGCGCGCATCCGGGCAAGGTCAAGACGGTCATCGACGTGCCGTTCGGGCGTCCGCGACAGGTGCTCGAGCTGCGCGCGCGGCCCGAATACGGCGCGCTCGTCTACAACATCTGGGAAGAGCTGCGCGACGAGGTGCGCCGGGCGCGCGCCCAGGACGAGGAGGGCGTACGGTCATGAGCGTCGCGAAGAAGGCCCGTGCCGCCGAATCGCGCACGAAGATGCGCGCGGCGAAGAACCGCGATCTCGTGATCGGTATCGCATCGCCGCTCGCGCTGATCCTCGTCTGGGAGCTGTGTGCGCGCCTCGGTGCGATCGACACGCGCTTCTTCCCGGCGCCGTCGCAGGTCGGCGTGAAGCTCGCTGCGCTCGCCGCATCCGGCGCGCTGTGGAGCGACACCGCGGCGAGCCTGACGCGCCTCTTCTGGGGGACGCTGCTCGGCGGCATTCCGGCGCTCGCGCTCGGCATCGTCATGGGCTTGTCCCGGCCGATCCGCGCGGTGTTCGACCCGCTCGTCGCCGCGACCTATCCGATCCCGAAGAGCGCGATCCTGCCGCTGATCCTGCTGATCTTCGGGCTGGGCGAAGCGTCGAAGATCGTCATGGTCGCCACCGGCGTGTTCTATCCGGTGCTGATCAACGCGATGGCGGGCGTCATGGAGATCAACAAGATCTACCTCGACGTCGGCCACAACTTCAGGGCGAGCCGCTGGCAGGTCTTCACGACGATCGCGCTGCCCGGCGCGATGCCGCTGATCATGACCGGCGTGAAGCTCGGTGTCGGCATGGGGCTGATCCTGATCACGATCGCCGAGATGGTCGGCGCCGATAGCGGCCTCGGCCACATGATCTGGAACGCCTGGGAAATCCTCTCGGTGGAAACCATGTACGTCGGCCTGATCGTCGTCGCGCTGCTCGGTTTCCTGTTCTCGCTCGCGCTGACCGAGCTCGAACGCTGGCTCGTGCCGTGGAAGGCGGCCCGCTAGTGAATCCTTTCGAACGGCCGGGCCGGCCTTCGGCCCGGCTTCCACGCAGGAGAAGACCAAGTGAATGACAATGTGTTGAACAAGGTGGTCGGCGGCAACCAGGCGGGGCGCGAGCAGGACTGCCGGATCGATTACGAGGATCTACGCGGATGGATCGCCGAGGCGGAGAAGCTCGGCGAAATGCATGTGATCAAGGGCGCGACCTGGCAGAAGGAGATCGGCATGGCCGCCGACCTCGCGATGCATTCGGACGCCGCGCCGTGCGTGATCTTCGACGACGTGCCCGGCTGCGAGAAGGGCCATCGCGTGCTCGTGAATTTCTTTGGCGGACTCCGCAAGAACATGACGCTGGGGTTCCCGACGGACCTGTCCCGGCTTGAGCTGTCGCAGGCCTTCCTCGAGAACAGCCTGCGCGGCATGGAGCCGATCCCGCACGAGATCGTCGAGGACGGCCCGATCTTCGAGAACGTGCTGATGGGCGACGACATCGACATCACGAAGTTCCCGACGCCGCAATGGCACGAGCACGACGGCGGCCGCTACATCGGCACCGGCAGCTACAACATCACGATGGACCCGGACGAGAAGTGGCTCAACGCCGGCACCTACCGCGTGATGATCCAGGACAAGAAGACCGTCGGCTTCTACATCTCGCCGGGCAAGCACGGGCGCATCCATCGCGACAAGTACGAGGCGCGCGGCGAGCCGATGCCGACCGCGATCGTCGTCGGCGGCGATCCGCTGACCTTCCTGATGGCGTGCAGCGAGGTGCCGTACGGCGTATGCGAGTTCGACATGGTCGGCGCGCTGCGCGGCAAGGCGACGAAGATGGTGCGCGGCAAGGTCACCGGCATCCCGATCCCGGCCAACGCCGAGCTCGTCATCGAAGGTTACGTGCATCCGACGAAGCGCAAGAAGGAGGGGCCGTTCGGCGAGTGGACCGGCTATTACGCGAGCGACGTGCGCGAGGAGCCGGTGCTCGAGATCAAGGCGATCTACCATCGCAACAACCCGATCATCCTCGGCTGCCCGCCGCTGTGCCCGCCCGACGAGATGGCGCGCTACCGCGCGGTCACGCGCTCGGCGCTGCTCAAGCAGGAGATCGAGAAGGCCGGCGTGCCCGACATCACCGCGGCGTGGGCGCACGAATGCGGCGGCGCGCGCATGCTCCTCGCGGTGTCGATCAAGCAGCGCTATCCGGGCCACGTGAAGCAGGTCGGACACATCGCGAGCCAGTGCCACGTCGGCGCCTACGCGGGCAAGTATGTCGTCGTCGTCGATGACGACATCGATGCGTCGAACCTCGAGGAGGTGATGTGGGCGATGGTCACGCGCTCGGACCCGGCGACGTCGATCGACATCATCACGAACTCGTGGAGCACGCCACTCGACCCGCGCCTGACGCCCGAGGACCGCGAGAAAGGCAACTACACGAACTCGCGCGCGATCATCGACGCGTGCCGACCGTTCCACTGGCGCGACCGCTTCCCGCTGGTCAACAAGCTGAGCCCCGACGACCTGCGCGTCGCGCGCGAGAAGTTCGGCTACCTGCTCGGCTAAGCCGGGCCCGCAGTGCCGGGCGCTCGCCCGGCCGTTCCGCCCGCGCCGCCGTCTCCCCCGGCAGTGCGCGGGCGGACGCGGTCTACCGATCGAATCACTCCGGACGGATTTCGTATCGCATATGAAATCGCAGACGACGTTGATCGTGAGCGCAGCGCAGCGGGCCGAACTGGAGGCCTGGATCCGGTGCGGCGGCACGCCGCAGAAGCAGGCGTTGCGTGCGCGGATGATCCTGATGAGCGCCGACGGCGTGCCGACCGGCGAGATCGTGCGGCGGCTCGGCACGACGGTGCCGACGCTGAGCCGCTGGCGACGGCGCTATTGCGAGGCCGGGATCGAGGGCTTGAAGAAGGACAAGCCGCGCAAGCCGGGCCGTCCGCCGGTGCCGAAGGCGAAAGTCCGGCAGGTGCTTTCGCTGACGACGCAGCCACCACCGGACGGCGCCGCTCACTGGACCTGCCGCGGCATGGCGCGCGAGACCGGGCTGTCGACGTCGACGATCCACCACATCTGGAAAGCGGCCGGGATCGCGCCGCATCGTCCGGTGCGCGTGGCGCCGCCCGGCGCGTCGGCCGATGACAACACGTTTCTCGAATTCCTGGAATGGCTGGACCGGGAGAACGCGCGCGGCGATCTGCATCTGATCGTCGGTGACAAGGATGCTTGCGGCCACCCGACGGTCGGCGACTGGCTCGAACGGCATCCGCGTATCCACGTCCACGTCGTGGCCGACGCAGGCGGGACGCCGCTCAAGCCGTCGGAGTGAACGAGGCGGGCGCGACGAGTGCCGGCGACCCGGCGGCCCTGGCGGCGAAAGCCAACGGCAAGGAGGCACATGGGAATCCGCGTCGTCGTTGCGTTTGCGCTGCTGAACCAGATCGCTTTCAAGGGCAGCAAGATGCTCGTCGCGCTCCATGCGATCGAGCTCGGCGCGCGCCCGTTTTCGCTCGGACTGCTGATTTCTGCGTATGCGTGCGTGCCGTTGCTGCTGTCGATCCACGCGGGGCGCGTGTCGGACCGGTTCGGCGTGCGTCGGCCGATGATCGCCGGCTCGTTCGGCATCGCCGCGGGCCTGCTGCTGCCGGTTGCGATGCCCGCGCTGCCGGCGCTGTATGCGTCGGCGACGCTGATCGGCATCGCGAACGTGTACTTCCACGTGGCAGCGCACAAGCTCGTCGGCTCGCTCGGAGACGGCATGACGCGCACGCACAACTTCGGCCTGTTCAGCCTCGGCGCCGCGGTGTCGGGGTGCGTCGCGCCGCTCGTCGTCGGCGGCGCGATCGATGCGCGCGGCCACGTCGCGGCCTATCTGCTGCTAGGCGCAGTGTGCGTGCTGCCCGGCTTTCTTCTTCTCGGTCGCGAATGGGGGGGCGCGACGCCGCACGCGGCGCGCGACGCCGAGGGCACGGGCGGCGTATTCGCACTGCTATCCGACGCGGATCTGCGCCGCACCTACGTCGTCAGCGGCCTGGTCCTTACCGGCGTCGAGCTCTTCGGCTTCTATGCGCCCGTCTATGGCAAATCGCTCGGCTTTTCCGCATCCGCGATCGGCGTGCTGCTCGCGACGCAGGCGGCCGCGGCTTTCGTCGTCAGGCTGTGGATGCCGCGGTTCGCCGGGCGCTTCGGCGAGGAGCCCGTGCTCGCGGCGTCGCTGCTCGTCGCTGCCGCCACTTACCTGCTGTTTCCGCTGTTCGATGATCTCGTGGTGCTCATGGCGATCGCGTTCGTGCTCGGTCTGGGACTCGGCTGCGGGCAGCCGCTGTCGGTCGTGCTGACCTACAACCGCTCGCCCGCAGGCCGGGCCGGCGAAGCGCTCGGTCTGCGCGTGACCGTCAACAAGGCCACGCAGATCCTCATCCCGGCGGTGTTCGGTTCGCTCGGCGCCGCGACCGGCGTGCTGCCGGTGTTCTGGGGCAGCGCCGCGCTGCTGGTGATCGGCGGATGGCTGTGCGCGCGCGGCGGCGGACGTCGCGCGAACGAACACAGAAAGAGTTCCGGTATATGAAACATCGGTCCATTTTATTGAATCGGCCGATTTTGCGATGTTAAAGTCGTCCGGGATATCCGATCACAGATGCTGCACACCGGAGAACGACATGCCGCATGACAAGAGCCTCGCCCACTGGCACGAACCCGCCGGCAACCGCAAGGCCGGCTTCGGCAAATTCAGGAAGCAGCCGACGCCGTACGACTCCTTCATGGAGTCGGAGGGGATTCCGGTGTTTCGCGACATCGGCATCAGCAAGGTGCAGAACCTGCCGCTCATGCCGTGGAAACGTACCGGCGGCCGCGGCCATTTCATCCAGCTGTATGGCACGGAGACGAAGTGGGGCTGCTACGTCGTCGAGGTGCCGCCAGGCGGCGCGCTGAACCCCGAAAAGCACATGTACGAGGAAATCTTTCTCGTCGTCGAAGGGCGTGGCACGACCGAGGTCTGGCTCGAAGGCGACGGCCGCAAGCACGTCTTCGAATGGCAGCAGGGCTCGATGTTCTCGATCCCGATGAACGCCTGGCATCGCATCGTCAACGCGACCTCGGGCGGCGCGCTGCTGCTCGCCGGCACGACGGCGCCGAACGTGCTGAACCAGCTCAACAACGTCGCGGCGGTGTTCGACAACCCGTTCGTGTTCCGCGACCGCTTCAGCGGCGCCGACGACTTCTACAAGCCGAACGACGACATCGAGACGGATCCGGTCCGCGGGCTCGCGATGCGCCGCACGAACTTCATTCCCGACATCGCGCGGTGCGATCTGCCGCTCGACAACCGTCGCTCGCCGGGCTATCGGCGGGTCGAGCCGTTCATGACGAACAACTGTTTCTACTACTGGATCGGCGAGCATGAGAACGGGCGCTACTCGAAAGCGCATGCGCACACGTCGGCCGCGGTGCTGATCTGCGTGAAGGGCAAGGGCTACACCTACACCTGGCCCGAGCGGCTCGGCGTCAATCCGTGGCAGGACGGCAAGGCCGACGAAGTGCGCCGCGTCGACTACGAGCCGGTCGGCCTGGTCACCGCGGCGCCGGGCGGCGCGCGCTGGTACCACCAGCACTTCGGCGTCGGCGAGGAGGGGTTCCGGCTGACCGCGTGGTTTGGTCCGCACAACCCGGGGCGCGACCCGGGCGCGCCCGGCGCGGAGCACACCGACTACACCGCGATCGACGTCGATGAGGGCGGCACCGCGATTCCGTACTGGCTCGAGGACCCGTATATCCGCGACGAGTACGAGCGCACGCTGAAGAACGCCGGCATCGCGAGCCGCATGGACCCGGCGTGGTACGTGCGCCCGGCCGGGGCGGCGGCGAAATAGGGCGAGCGCTCGTAGACGGCACGGAGGTTTTCGGCATGCGCGATCCGGCGGGCGGCAGGGTGTTCTTCAGCAGCGTCAGGCGCAGCCTCGAAGTCGAGGACGAGATCCGGCTGCTCAGCGTCGGCGTCGACATCGGCTCGTCGACGTCGCACCTGACGTTCTCGCGCCTCGTGCTCGAACGGCTCGACAACCGCTACGTCGTCGCCGAGCGCTCGATCGACTACGAGTCCGCGGTGCTGCTGACGCCCTACGCCGACGACATGACGATCGACGCGACGGAACTCGGCTGCTTCATCCGGCGCCAATATGCGCTCGCCGGCATCGAGTCGTCGGCGATCGACACCGGCGCGCTGATCCTGACCGGCGTCGCGGTGCGGCGGCACAACGCGCGAGCGATCGGCGAGCTCTTCGCCGCGCAGGCGGGGAAGTTCGTATCGGTCAGCGCCGGCGACGCGCTCGAGACGACGCTCGCGGCATACGGCTCCGGCGCGGTCGCGCGCTCGATCCGCGACGGCGTGCGCGTCATGAACGTCGATATCGGCGGCGGGACGTCGAAGATCGCGGTCTGCGACGGCGGTGCGGTCGTCGACCTGACGGCGATCGACGTCGGCGCGCGCATCGTCGCGTTCGATGAGCAAGGGCGCGTGCGGCGCATCGAGGAGGCCGGCCGGCGCTTCGCGAGCGAGGCGGGGCTCGCGCTCGAGCTCGGCGAGCGGGTCGATCCGGCGGGGCTGCAGCGGATGGCCGAGATCATGGCCGACCGGCTCTTCGAGGCGATCGACGGCGCCGCGGCGAGCGCCGGGACCGCACGCCTGCTGCGCCTCGCGCCGCTCGCGCCGGGGCGCAAACCGGACGTCGTGACGTTTTCCGGCGGCGTGTCCGAATACGTCTACCGGCGCGAGAGCGGCTCGTACGGCGATCTCGGCGCAGCGCTCGCGGATGCCGTGCTGCGGCGGGTCGGCGCGTGGGGGCCGTGCGTCGCGCGCCCCGACGAAGGCATCCGCGCGACCGTCGTCGGCGCGTCGCAATACACCGTCCAGGTCAGCGGCGGCACGATCTTCGTCGCGCCCGCCGACACGCTGCCGGTGAGGAACGTCCCGGTCGTCGTTCCCGACCTGCCGCTCGACGACGAGCGCCTCGATGCGGAGGCGATCGCCGACGCGACGCGGCACTCGCTGCGCCGGCTCGATCTCGACGACGGCAGCCGCGCCGTCGCGATCTGCTATCGCTGGCGCGGCTCGGCGACCTTCGGCCGGCTCGACGCGTTCTGTCGCGGTCTGCTCGCCGGGCTCGCACCGCTCATCGACGGCGGCCTGCCGCTGATCCTCGTCGGTGATGGCGACGTCGGCGGCCTGGTCGGCATTCATTGCCGTGAGGAGCTGCGCGTGCCGAACCCGGTCGTCTCGATCGACGGGATCACCGTCGCCGAGTTCGACTTCATCGACATCGGCGCGCTGCTCGAGACTTCCGGCGCGGTGCCGGTGGTCGTCAAGTCGCTGGTGTTTCCGGCGTCGAGCGCTGTCGGCCGGCCGTCGAGCGGGGCCGGCGCGGCGGCGGCCGAGCCGCAGCGGCCGTGGGTGTCGGCATGAGCTGGGATTCCGTGCCCGCATCGGCGGCCGTCGCGCTTTATCCGCCGGTCGCGGCCCACGATGCGGGCTTCCTCGACGTCGGCGACGGCCATCGGATCTACTGGGAGGTCGGCGGCAACCCGCTCGGGCGGCCGGCCCTGTATCTGCACGGCGGACCGGGGGGCGCGGCGACGGCCGACGCGCGGCGCTTCTTCGACGCGGCGCGCTATCGCATCGTACTGTTCGATCAGCGCGGCTGTGGGCGCTCCGAGCCGCGCGACCGGCTCGAGGCGAACACGACCGCGCACCTGATCGGCGACATCGAAAAGCTGCGCGAGGCGCTGGCGATCGACCGGTGGCTGGTGTTCGGCGGCTCGTGGGGCGCGACGCTCGCGCTCGCGTACGCGCAGCGATATCCGACGCGGGTCGCCGCGCTGGTGCTGCGCGCGGTCTTCCTCGGCCGGCAGCGCGAGCTCGACTGGCTGTATGCGCTCGGCGCGTCGCAGCGCTTTCCCGACGCCTGGGAACGATTCGTCGCGCCGATTCCCGCGCGCGAACGCGACGACTTCGTCGGCGCCTACCACCGCCGCGTCGCGAGCGCCGATCCCGCGGTCGCACTGCCGGCGGCGCGCGCATGGTGCGCCTGGGAGGATGCGTTGATCGCCGGCGGGCAGCGGCCTGCCGCGACGACGGACGCCGACGACGCGGCGCTGCTGACGCTCGCGCGGATCGAGACCCATTATTTCGTTCATCGCGCCTTCATCGAAGAAGGCGAGCTGCTCGCGGGCGTGCACCGCCTCGCCGGCATTCCCGGCGTCGTCGTGCAGGGGAGCGCCGATGCGGTGACGCCACCGGCCGCCGCGTGGGAGCTGTGCCGCGCGTGGCTGGGCGCGACGCTCGTCGTCGTCCCCTGCGAAGGTCATTCGTCGAGCGAGCCCGGCATTCAGCGTTCGCTCGTCGCCGCGACCGATCGGTTTTGCGGTGCTGACGTCGGAGTCCATCGAGCATACGGCCGCGACCTGGACACGGGCGCCGGCAGCCATTACCGGAGGAGAAAAAAATGAGCTGGCTTGGAGAATTCAGAATCTGGTCGCGCGTTGCAGTGACCGCCGCGCTCGCATGGGCGACGGTCGCCGGCGCGCAGTCGGGCGCGGCGAACGAACCGATCTATATGTACCGCGGCGACGATCGTGCGGCGCGCCTCGTCGACAAGGCGAAGGCGGAAGGCAAGCTCGTGCTGTATACGTCGCTAGCGACAACCGAGTCGCTTCCGCTGACGCAGGCGTTCGAGAAGAAGTACGGCATCAAGGTCGAAATGTGGCGCGCGGTCAGCGAGAAAGTCGTGCAAAGGACCGTCGCCGAGGCGCAAGGCAAGCGCTTCGCCGTCGACGTCGTCGAAACGAACGGCCCCGAGCTCGAGATGCTGACGCGCGAAAAGCTGCTGTCGGAGTTCTACAGCCCGTATCTCGCCGATTTGCCTGCATCCGCATTGCCGGCTCATCGGCAGTGGGTGTCGGATCGCGTGAATTTCTTCGTCGTCGCGTACAACACGACGAAAGTGCGACGCGACGAGTTGCCGCGCAGCTACGAAGGTTTCGCCGACCCGAAATGGAAGGGGCGGATCGGCATCGAAGCCACCGACCACGAGTGGCTCGCGACCCTCGTCAAGCATTGGGGCAAGGACAAAGGCATGGCGTTCTTCCGCCGCCTGGCGGACCTGAAGCCGGACGTGCGCAAGGGGCACACGCTGCTGTCCGAGCTCGTCGCGGCGGGCGAGGTGCCGGTCGGGCTGACCGTCTACAACACCTATGCGGAATCGATGAAGCGGCGCGGCGGGCCGGTCGACTGGGTGCCGGTCGAGCCGGTCGTCGGGCGCCCGCAAGGGGTCGCGGTCGCACGCAACGCGCCGCATCCGTATGCGGCGCTGCTGTTCGCCGACTTCCTGCTGTCGCCCGAAGGGCAGGAGCTGTTCAACTCGATGGGGCGCGTGCCGGTGAGCCGCAAGGTCAAGACCGAGCTCAACGACTTCACCTACACGATGGTCGATCCCGCGACCGTGCTCGACGAGGCGCAGGTGTGGGAAAAAACGTGGAACGAGCTGTTCCTGGGGCAATGAAACCGGTGCGCCGGCCGCTTCGGCGCGCGCAGCAATTCTGAAAAAGGGGCATGCACATGGACACGTTGCCGCACGAAATGTTCGGGCTGACCGTCGTGGTATTTCTGCTCGGGTTGAAGCACGGCATGGACCCCGACCATCTGGCGACGATCGATGGGCTGACGCGATTCAACCTGCGAACGAAGCCGCGCCTGTCGCGCTGGTCGGGTTTCCTGTTTTCGCTCGGTCACGGCGTCGTCGTGACCGCGGTCGCGGCCGCCGTCGCGGTCGCGGCGCAGCAGTGGTCGGCGCCCGACTGGCTCGAGGACGTCGGCGCGTGGATCTCGATCCTGTTCCTGCTCGGTCTCGGCGGCGCGAACCTGTGGGCGGTGTTCCAGGCGCCGTGCGGCGAAGTCGTGCACCCGGTCGGGTTCAAGGGGCGTCTGCTCGGGCGCCTCGGCGAGGCGAGCCACCCGGTCGTCATCGCCTTCGTCGGCGCCGCGTTCGCGCTGTCGTTCGACACGCTGAGCCAGGCGGCGCTGTTTTCGCTGACGGCGTCGTCCCTCGCCGGCTGGCTCTATTCGGCGGCGCTGGGCATCGTGTTCATGCTCGGCATGATGGTCACCGACGGCGTCAACGGCCTGTGGATCGCGCGGCTGCTGCGGGCCGCGGACCGGCGCGCGCTGATCGTGTCGCGCGTCATGGGACTCGTCATCGCGTTCCTGAGCCTCGGCATCGCGTTGCTGGGCATCGCCAGATATTTCGTGCCGACGGTGGCTACCCTCGTCGAGGGCGCCGGCATTGCGATCACCGCGGCCTTGCTCGCGATGCTGTTCGTGAGCTTCAAGCTCGCGATCCGGCTGTCGAAGCCGGCCTAGCCGGCAGCTATCGAAGACATCCGTTCGCCCTGAGCCCGTCGAAGGGCTCAGCCCGAACGGTAGCGAATTGGCGGGTTGATAACGCAATCCGGCTCGGCGACTGATACGATGTGTTCCGTATATAAGCATGGAGTTCTGATACATGGAACACAACACGAAACGCGCGCGCAAGGAAGGTTCCGACAAGCGGCTGTCCTCGGTCGCCAATGCGATACGCCTGCTGAAGGCGTTTTCGGACGACGACTACGAGATCGGCGTCACGCAGCTCGCGCGGCAGTTGCTGCTGGCGAAGAGCACGGTGCACCGGCTCGCATCGACGCTGATCGAGGCGGGCATGCTCGAACAGAACGTCGAGAGCGGCAAGTACCGGCTGGGGCTCGCCGTCTTCGAGCTCGGCGCGCTCGTGCGGCGCCGGATGGACTATTCGACGGAGGCGCGGCCGTATCTGATGAAGCTGCGCGAGCAGAGCGGCGAGACGGTGCATCTGGCGATCCGCGACGAGGCGGCGATCGTCTACATCAACTATCTGGAAAGCCGCCAGGCGATCCGAATGAGTACCGAGCTCGGGATGCGCAAGCCGGCGCACTGTACCGCGGAGGGCAAGGCGTTGCTGGCGTTCCAGCCGGACGAGGTCGTCGGGCGGCTGATCGACGGGGGGCTCGTCGCGCGCACGCCGAAGACGACGACCACGCCCGCCGCGCTGCGCAAGGAGCTCGCCGCGGTGCGTTCGCGCGGCTACGCGACCGACGACGAGGAATGCGAGCTCGGCATGCGCTGCATCGCGGCGCCAGTGCGCGACCACGGCGGGGCGGTCATCGCGGCCGTCGGCGTCGCCGGCCCGACGCAGCGGCTGACGAAGAAGAAACTCGCCGCGCTCGCGCCCGACGTGATGGCTGCTGCGGCGGCGGTTTCGCTGCGGCTCGGCTACGGGCCGCGCTGAGGAAGTCGTATCGATTGTGTCGTAGCTGGCCCGCGAGCAGTTTCGACGGAATCGGGAGGTGATATGCGCCCTACGCTCTGCACAGTGTTCAACGAACGGAGGGTTAGTCCAGTGAGCGACGAAGAGCGCGACGCGCGATGGATCCATCGCATCGAGGATCACCGCTACGGCGAGGACCTCGATCACCATCACGACGAAGGCGGGGACCACGACCACGATCACGACCACCTCGGCGCGGACGGGCTCGACGCGCACGACGCGATGTGGCAGCAGGATCACGTCGCGCTCGTCAGCGTCGGCATCGACATCGGCTCGTCGGGCACGCAGGTGATCTTTTCGCGGATCGCGCTGCGCCGGCTTGCCGAGGAGCTGTCGAGCCGCTACGTCGTCGTGGCGCGCGACGCGCTCTATCAGTCGCCGATCACGCTGACGCCGTACCAGAGCGCCGAGCGCATCGACGAGGCGGCGCTCGGCGCGATCATCGACGAAGCCTATGCGGCGGCGCGGCTGCATCCCGACGACGTCGATACCGGCGTCGTGATCCTGACCGGCGAGGCGCTGCGGCGCGACAACGCCGAGGCGATCGCCGGCGTGCTCGCCGAAACCGGCGGCGAATTCGTCTGCGCGACCGCCGGCCATCACATGGAGGCGAAGCTCGCCGCGTACGGTTCGGGCGCGGTCGGCGCGTCGCGCGACGGCGCAAGGCGCATCCTCAACGTTGACATCGGTGGCGGCACGACGAAGCTGGCGCTCGTCGAGAACGGGCGGATTCTCGCGACGGCGGCGCTGCACGTTGGCGGGCGGCTGCAGGTGGTCGACGACGACGACCAACGCATCGTCCGGCTCGATCCGGGCGGCGAGCGGCTCGCCGCGGAGGCCGGCTACGCGTGGCGGGTCGGGGTGCGCGCGGAGCGCTCCGACATGTCGCGGGTCGCCGAAACGATGGCGCGCATCGTCCTCGAGTCCGTCGTCGGGCGGCCGTCGCGCGACTGCGTCGAGCGCTTCTATCTGACCGAGCCGCTGCCCGATCTCGGCGTGCTCGACGGCGTGATGTTCTCCGGCGGCGTCGGCGAGTACGTGTACCAGCGCGAGCAGTGCGACTTCGGCGACCTGGCGCTGCTGCTCGGCGCTGCGCTGCGGCACCGGCTCGACACCGGCGCGATGCCGTGGCCGCTGCTGCCGCCGGGCGAATGCATCCGCGCGACCGCCCTGGGGGCCTCCGAATACACCGTGCAGCTGAGCGGCAACACCGTCTACATCTCCGATCCGCGCGAGCTGCTGCCGCGCCGGAACCTGCAGGTGCTGCAGCCCGCGTGCGATTTCGGCGACGCGATCGATCCGGAGCGCGTCGCGCGTGAAATCCGCGCGCATTTCGCGGCCTTCGATCTCGCCGAGGGCGAACGCGAGGTCGCGCTCGCGCTGCGCTGGCGCGGCGCGCCGTCGTATTCGCGCGTGGCGGCGCTCGCCGCGGGGATCGTGCGCGGCCTCGCGAACACCGTCGCGCGCGGGTTACCGATCTACCTGATCCTCGACGGCGACGTTGCGCAGACGCTCGGGGGCTTGCTGCGCGACGAGCTCGGCGTCGCGAGCGAGGTGCTCGTGATCGACGGCGTGGTGTTGTGGGATTTCGATTACATCGATCTGGGCCGTATCCGGATGCCCTCGCAGACGGTGCCGGTGACGATCAAGTCGCTGGTGTTCAACGAGGCTCCGCCCGCGGCGGCGACGCAGCGGCACCGCCACCCGCATCGTCACGCGTATCGACCGCGGAGGCGGTGAGCCGGGCAGAGCAATCGCACGGACGTAGGGCGGGAAAGCCGAAGGCGCATCCTGCCAACCCACGGTGGAGCGGAGCCCGGCCGCCGCGTGGCGGGAGGCGCTTCGCTTTCCAGCCCTACGAATGCCGGTCCAGCCCCTGGAGTGCTACAAGAACGCCGACATCCGCACCGTGACGCCCGCTTTGCGTGTCGCTTCCTCGTACATCTGTTGGACGCGCGGATTCTGGTCGGCATATTCGATCTGGTCGCCGCCGTTCTTGAGGCTCGTCGACACGCCGCCGAACAGCGACTTGCGTTTGCTTTCGGTGAAGGGGTAGCGCAGGCTGCCGTACGCGGTTGCGAGGTAGCGCGCCGGCTCCGGGCACGCGTTGAAATGCTGGTGGAACATCTGGTCCGGCGGCGCGAAGACCGTGCCGTGCTGCCAGTCGACGCGGTGGAAGTCGGGCTCGCCGTCGTACCACAGCAGCGAGTAGCCGGTGCCGGTCACGCACATCACGTGGAAGTCGGCGCCGTGGCGGTGCGCCTTCTTGTAGGTGCCGACCGGCATCTCGGAGATGTGCGCGTGCATCGTGCCGTCGGCGAGGATGAACATGATGTTCGTGCCGCCGGCGCCGCGGTCGCCCCAGGGCTTGAGCTCGATCGACGCGAGGTCGGGCACGAAGTTCGTTTCCCACATGTGGTTGCCGGGACGCACCGGAATGAAGTCGCCTTCGCCGTCGAAATACTTCGCGCTGCCGATGCGCTCGTCGAAGTTGAAGTTGTTCTCGAAGATGAACGCCTCGTTGTGGAACATGTTCATGACGGCCGGCAGGCTCGTCGTCGACACCAGCCGCGCGGGCTCCGAGCCGCTGCCGTTGAAGTGGCGGTATTTCGCGTTCAGCGGGATCGCGAACATGCTGCGCGGCCCCCATTCGAACATGTGCTTGCGGCCGTCGGGCGTCTCGATCGTCGTGCTGCCGCGCCCCGACAGCACATAGACGACTTCCTCGTACAGGTGGCGCTGCGGCGCGGTCGCTTTCGACGGCGCGATCTCGAGCACGAACATGCTGATGAAGTCGCCGCGCCCCTTCAGGTGCACCGCAGCGCCCTGCGCGTCGAAGCGTGCCCAGGGCCGAGTCTCGACCTGGAAGAGATCGACCCCGAAATCCTCGGTGATCGGCAGACCCTCCTTCTTCACCCAATCGAGGTAAGAGTCGACCATAACCTTCGGTGTAGCGGTGCTGTCCATGTTGTCTTCCTTTTCGCTCAGTGAAATCAGTGAATCGAATAACGGGCGCCGGTGTTCGGGCGATCCGCGGGATGCGCGCCGTTGCCGCCCGCGAACAGCAACGACTTGATCATGATCGGCACGACGTGGCTCGGCTCGATCACTTCGCCGATGTCGACGAAGTCGAGCTCGCGCAGCTGGATGCCGT
Organism: Aromatoleum evansii; assembly: GCF_045689615.1. Lineage (NCBI taxonomy): Bacteria > Pseudomonadati > Pseudomonadota > Betaproteobacteria > Rhodocyclales > Rhodocyclaceae > Aromatoleum > Aromatoleum evansii. Next base: position 2,579,242 of record NZ_CP141259.1, on the reverse strand, counting down.
CGATCGATACGATCGGCCGCGCGACGGCGAGCTCGTGCTCGAGGATGTGGCCGAGCGTCTTGCCGATGTCGCCGTCGCTGATCAGGATCAGCGGCGCCCGGCATCCGGACGTGCCGCCGATCGCCGTGGCGATGCCTTCGGCGAGATGGCGCAGTCGCGCATAGAGCGGATCGCCGCGCCACCGCAGCGCGATCGCGACCGGCGCGCCGGGCTCCGCGTGCGCGCGGGCGAGCGCGGCAGCCACAGCGCTCGCGACCGCCCGGGCGGGCAGCGCGCCGTCGGCCGGCAGCGCCGGGAACAGCACCGGCACGTTGTGGACCGGCAGCGCCGCCGCCCCCGACAGATGGATCGTCTTGCCGCTGACCTGCATCGAGAACTGCGACGCGCCGATCACGGTCGCGCGGATGCCGTGCCCGGTGTCGCGTAGCGGCGGCAGGATGCGGTCGGCGCCGAACGCATCGCCGATCCGGTCGGCGAGCGGCCGGGCGATGTCGCCGAACTGCGCGGTCTCGCGGCCGTAGAGGTATTCCGACACGCCGCCCGAAAACGTGATCATGTCGGGCGCGCCGGCGCCGGGCAGCGCTTCGGTCAGCAGCAGCTCGCGGGCGAGCCCCGCGGGCGGGCGCTGCCGCAGCATCGAGACCGCGACGTCGGCGAGCGCGGCGACCACGCGTTCGAGCTCATCCGGCGCCGGACGCCGTCCGAGACGCAGCTCGATGCCGAGTGCCTGGGCGACGACGCGCGCGGCCTCGTCGATGCGCGTGAGCCGGCCCTGCGGGTCGAACGCGATCAGCCGGCCGCCGACCGCGAACGCGCAGGTGTGCAGGATCTCGCCGTTGCGGATCAGCGCCAGCTTCGTCGTGCCGCCGCCGATGTCGACGTTCAGCACCGTCGCGCCGGCTTCGCGCGACAGCGCGACAGCGCCGGAGCCGTGGGCGGCGAGCACGCATTCGAGATGGTGCCCGGCCGACGCGCAGACGAACTTGCCGGCATCGGCGGCGAAGAGCTCGGCGATTGCCTGCGCGTTGCGCTTCTTGATCGCCTCGCCGGTGAGCATCACCGCGCCGCTGTCGATGTCCCGGCGCGAGACGCCCGCCTGCTCGTAGCAGTCGTCGATGAAGGCGCCGAGCGCGGCGGCGTCGATCGTGTCGTCGGCGAGAAACGGCGTCAGCAGGATCGGCGAGCGCCACAGCATCTTGCGGTCGACGACGACGAACTGGCTCGACAACAGCTGCGTCTTCCGCTGCAGCCGCACGCGCGAGAACATCAGGTGCGACGTCGAGCTGCCGATGTCGATGCCGACCGTCGTCAGCTCGACGTTGTCGACTTTCCAGATGAACTCGGTGATCGCGCCGCGCTCGCCGATCGACAGCTCGTGGATGTGCTCCCCGTCGCCGTCGTGCAGCCTCAGCGCCGGAGCCCCGGCGCTGTCGTGAAGGCGATCCAGGTTGAATGCCCCCGTCACGGCGCGGCCCGCTTCGTGACGACGTCTTCGTAGGTCTTCAGCCATTTCTCGTTCATGTCGAGCGCGAGCGCCGGATCGATGAACTTCAGCGGCTGGCGCGCGAGCGGCGCGTCGATCTTGCGGCTCGTCGGCACGTAGTTGCGGCTGAACGAGATCTGCTGCGCTTCGCCCAGCATGTAGTCGTAGAAGAGCAGCGCCGCGTGCGGGTGCGGCGAGGTCTTCAGCACGCCGACGCTGCGCAGCTGCGCGACGATCGGCTGCATGACGAACCAGTCGATCGCCGCCCCTTTCTGCTTCAGCTGCTCGGGCTTGTTGTTGTAGATCGTCAGGCCCAGCGGCACTTCGCCGGCCGCGACGAGGTTCGTCAGCAGCGTGTGGCCCTTGCGCACCGACAGGCCGTTGGTCGCGACGAGCTCCTTGAACAGCTTGTGCGTGGCCTCCTCGCCGAGCTCCTGCGCGAGCGCCGCGAACCACGCCTGGTCGTCGGACTCGATGCCGAGCCGGCCCTTCCATTTCGGGTCGAGCAGGTCGTGGAACGTCTTCGGCAGATCCTCCTTGCGGATCTTCTCGGTGTTGTAGGCCTGCACGAAGACGTCGAGCGTGTGGCCGGCCCACTCGCCGTGCGCCGGCACCGCCTGCGGCATCAGGTCGGCGAACTGGGGCGAGCGCACGCGCTGCAGCAGTTTTTCGCGGTGCAGCGCTTCCATCTCGGGCGCATTGTTCTCGACGACGTCGGCTTCGAAGCGCCCGGCGCGGGTTTCGCTGACGACGCGCCGCAGCACGTTCTCGGAGCTCGAACGCCACAGCTTCACCTTGATGCCGTACTTCCTGCTGAACGCATCGACGATCGGCGCGATGTCCTCGCCGGTCATCGATTCGTAGACGACGAGCTCGCCTTCCTTCTTCGCGCCGTCGACGAGCCGCTGCTGCCGGCTCGGACCTTCGAGCTGCGCGATTTCGGCGATCGCGCCGTCGGACGGCGCCGGCTGCGCGAACGCGGCTTGCGACATGGGTAACGCGAGCAGCGACCAAACGAGATACGAGCTGCGGAATAGGCGGTTCATGCGTACTCCTCGATCATCAGACAGGGCGGTTGAAATCGGCGGAAAGCCGTAGCGCGAAAGGGTGCTGCGCACGACGCTTCGCTAGCGGACAATAGGTCCATAAAGCGGACTATAGTCAGCCGGCGTGAATTGAGTATAGGCGTGTGTGTTACGTGTAGAGCGTAATGCATGAAAAAACACGGCCATAATATGGACTTGCATGGGTCTTGTCGCGGACGCGGACGCTGCAAGGCGAGAGCGCAGCGCACTCCGCTGAATCCGTGGCGGGCGCATTCGGGTGGTGTCGATGCGCGTGACGCGTTCGGCTCATCCTCCGCGGTCGGTTCGCGAACAGGCGTTCGCCGGGCGCAAACGCGTTCGGAAGAGTCATTACCACGAATGGCATCGACGGTGCGTTGTGCGGCTGCTGCTGCGGGGCGTGCGTTTGCGGTGCCGTGCCGGACCGGGCGTCGGGATTCGCCGCAATGGCGCGGTTTCTCCGGTCCCTGCGGCGCGTTGCGTCAAAGTGCGAATTAAAAGTCCAACAGATGGACTATTGATAGATCGCTAAAGATTCGTCAAAAACGCCCGGATTATGCGCTAATTAACGGATTAAAAAGCAAAAAAATTGACATGTTATCTATTGACACTGTATTGGCCGCTGGAATAGTTTTCGGTCCAGACGCAGAGAATATAAGAAGTCCATAAACTGGAATAGTTACAGGGCGCGCGAAGGGCGCGGTGGCCGGGAGACCGGTCCCGTTGCTCTCAACAAGGAGGAGTCGTGATGGAGATCGTCGATCAACGGTCCGTTGTGCTCAGCGAGAAGCCGCCGCCGCTGCTGTGGCAGCGGATCGACCTGAAATGGATCATCATCGGCCTGTCGGTCGTGGTGGTCGCGTACCTCGGGCTGGTTCCGCTCGGCTTTCTGATCTGGCAAAGCTTCTTCACGCCGCAGACCGCGGCGAAGGCGGCGCAATTCACGCTCGGCAATTTCGGCACCGCCTACACCAGCGTCGAGACGCTGCGGCTGTTCCTGACGTCGCTGAAATTCGCGCTCGGCACGTCGATCTTCGCGTTCGTCACCGGCACGACGCTCGCATGGATGAACGAGCGCACGAACACGCCGTTCAAGAATCTGTTCTTCGCGCTGTCAATCATTCCGCTGATCATTCCCGGCATCCTGTTCACGGTCGCGTGGATCCTGCTCGCGAGCCCGAAGATCGGCCTGCTGAATCTCGCGCTGCAGGGCTGGTTCCAGACCGATTACGTGTTCTTCAATGTCTATTCGATCTGGGGAATGGTCTGGGTCGAAGGCCTGCATTACTCGCCGATGGCATTCCTGATAATGACAGCGGCGTTTCGGTCGATGGATCCGTCGCTGGAAGAGTCAGCTCTGATGAGCGGCGCGAGCGTGTTCCGAGTCGCCTGGCACGTGACCCTGAAGCTCGCCTGGCCGGCGATCTTCGCGACGTTGCTGATCCTGTTCGTCCGCGCGATCGAGTCGTTCGAGGTGCCGGCGCTGATCGGGCTGCCCGTAGGCATTCACGTCTTCACGTCGTCGATCTATCAGGCGATCCATCAGTATCCGAGCAACGTCGGCCTCGCGTCGGCCTATGCGGTGACGCTGCTCTTGATCACGACGGTCGCGGTGTATTTCCAGTCGCGCCTGTCGGGCAAGGGCAGCAAGTATTCGACGATGACCGGCAAGGGTTTCCGGCCGCGGCCAATGGATCTCGGCAAGTGGCGGTATCTGACCGCCGGCATGTTCATGCTGTATTTCACGATGATCGTCGCGCTGCCGTTCCTGGTGCTGCTGTGGTCGTCGTTCCAGAAGTTCTACAGCGTGCCATCGCTCGGCGCGCTGAAAGTGCTGACGCTCGACGCCTATCGCTTCGTGCTCGGCTATCCGACGCTCGTGGAGTCGGTGAGGAACAGCGTCGTGCTGGCGCTCGCGTCGGCGACCGTGATCATGCTGCTGACCTCGGTGATCTGCTGGATCGTCGTCAAGACGAAGATCCCCGGGCGCTGGCTGCTTGACAACCTCGCGTCGCTGCCGATGGTCTTCCCGGGCTTGGTGCTGGGCCTCGCCGTGATGGTTTTCTACCTCAATGCCGACATCGGCATCTACGGCACGCTGTGGATCATGCTGCTCGCGTACGTCACGCGCTTCATGCCATACGGCCTGCGCTACTGCACGACCTCGATGATGCAGATCCACAAGGAGCTCGAGGAGTCGGCGTCGATGAGCGGCGCGTCGTGGGCGACGACCTTCCGCCGGATCATCCTGCCGCTGTTGAAGCCCGGCCTCCTCGCCGGCTGGATCTACATCGTCATCGTGTCGATCCGCGAGCTGTCGACGTCGATCCTGTTGTACAGCCCGGGCACCGAGGTCGTGTCGATCGTCGTCTGGGAGCTGTGGGAGAACGGGCAGTACGTCGAGCTCTCGGCGCTCGGGGTGATGTTCATCGTCGCGCTGTTCGCGCTGGTGCTGTTCGCGCAGTGGCTGGGCAGGCGATTCGGCGTCAAGGAGATGTGACAGGGCGGAAGTCCCGCAAAAAAAACGGTCAGGAGAAAAGGATGCTGAGCGTCAATGCATTGAACACGTCGTATCCGAACGAGCGCGGCGAGATCGTGAAAGCCGTGCAGAACGTGAGTTTCGAGGTGCCCGACGGCAAGCTCTTCACGTTGCTCGGTCCGAGCGGCTGCGGCAAGACGACGACGCTGCGCTCGATCGCCGGGCTCGAAAAGCCGACGTCCGGGCAGATCACGGTCAATTCGCGCGTCGTGTATGCGTCGGCGACGAACACCTTCGTCGCACCGAACAAGCGCGGTTTCGGCATGGTGTTCCAGTCGTACGCGATCTGGCCGCACATGAACGTCTTCCAGAACGCGGCGTTCCCGCTGGAAGTCGGCGGCAAGCGCCCGCCGCGCAAGGAGATTCAGGACAAAGTCATGCGGGTGCTGGCCGCGGTGCGGCTCGACCACCTCGCCGACCGCGAAGCGACGAAGCTCTCCGGCGGGCAGCAGCAGCGGCTCGCGCTCGCCCGTGCGCTCGTCATGGAGCCGGAGCTGCTGCTGCTCGACGAGCCGCTGTCGAACCTCGACGCGAAGCTGCGCGACCGCATGCGTTTCGAAGTGAAGCGCATGCAGCGCGAGCTCGGGCTGACGACGATCTACGTGACGCACGACCAGAGCGAGGCGCTCGCGCTGTCGCACGAGATCGCGGTCATGAGCGAAGGGCAGATCATGCAGATCGGCACGCCGCAGGACATCTACGAGCGGCCGGCGAACAAGTTCGTCGCCGATTTCGTCGGCGTGACGAACTTCATCGAAGGCAGCGTGCTCGGCGCCCACGAGGACGGCGGTTACGTTGTCGAGACGCCGATCGGCCCTCTCGGCGTCGTCTCGGCCGACCTGCTGCGCGTCGGCGACGACGTCCTCGTGTCCGTCCGGCCCGAGGACGTCGTGCTGTCGGATCAGCGCCCGGAAGGACGCAACGTTTTCGAGAGCGTCGTCGACGTGCGCGTGTTTCTCGGCGAATACCGCGACTTCCAGGTCAAGGTCGGCGAACGGCTGCTGCTCGCCCGCGCGCATCCGTCGATCGGGACCGCGGTCGGCGAGAAGACGTACATCCAGCTGAACCCCGAAAAATGCGTGGCGATTTTCGGCGAACGAAAGAAGAAGGCTGCGTAAGCGCCCCCCGACCCCTGCAGCGCTAGAGGAGGAACCATGAACGAACCGAGAATGAGCGGTGACGTCGCGGCGTCGTCCGACGCCACCGAGTCCCATTACCACAGCAAGAAGGACCGGGTGTTCGTGCGCGCGATCGCCGGCCCGTACAACCTCAACGACGAGCTCGCGCGGCTACGCGCGCTGCCGCGCGTGCGCAAGGGCTCCGAGATCAAGTTCCGCGACGGCCCGCAGACCTTCAGCCGCCACTACATGGAGCCGAAGGACGGCCTCACCCAGACCTTCCACATCCATCTCGAGGAATACGCGCCGGGCGGCAAGTCGCAGAAGCACGGGCATGTGAACGAGGCGGCGTTCTACATCCTCGACGGCCGCGGCTACGAGATCCACGACGGCGTGCGCTACGACTGGCAGGCGGGCGACATCGCGATCGTGCACAACAACTGCGTGCATCAGCACTTCAACGCCGATCCCGAGAAGCCGGCGCGCGCGCTCGTGATCAAGACCAAGCCGATGTACATGTTCATGAACATGCTGTTCCAGAAGATGGTCGAGCCGCGGCCGACGACGCCGGCGCCCGGGGCCGAGGGCTACCGCGTGCGCGAGCGGGAAGAGGACTGAAGCCCCGACGCGGGGTGTGCGGATCGAAACCGGGAGGAGGCGGGAATCGTGGCTTGGGGTGAATCGAAAGTGTGGTTGAAGGGCGGCGCCAACGAGGCGCTGTATCAGAACTTGCTCGACGACGCGGCGCAGGCGCCCGAGCGCAACCGGCAGCGCCGCAAAGTGATCCGGCCGGAAGACATGCCGTGGGAGCTCGCGCGCCAGGGCGTGCTCAAGCATCTGCTCAACTCGCAGATGAACACGCGCATGGAGACCGTCGACGCATACATGCAGATCATTCCGCCGGGCAGCCGCTCGGGCAGGCACCGGCACCTCGCCGAGGAATGCCTGTACGTGCTCGAAGGGCGCGGTTACGACCTGCACCAGGACTGCGACGTCGAAATCACCGACACGTACCACTGGAAGGTGCAGGACGAGGTCAAGCGCTTCGAATGGGAGGCGGGCGACGTGATCTACGTGCCGCCCAACACCGTGCATCAGCACGTCAATGCGAGTCCCGACCAGCCGGTGCGGCTGATCTCGGCGGTGAACCGCATCTACAAGCAGTGCGGGTTGAACGACCTAGAGCAGCTCGAGGATGCGCCGGAATACCAGCCCGGCATGCAGCTCACGGAAGCACTCGTGCGGCAGTACCTCGCGCGGAAGTGAGCAGGGAAAGCAACCGGCCGGACCGCGCCGACGCGGTCCGGAAGACTTGTCATTGAGGAGCGATCGGGGATGGCCAAGGACGCAATCGTCTCGGACGAGCTCGCGAAGAAATTCGCGACCGAGAAGGACTCGCCCTACACGCGCTGGGTGCGCGATGAAGGGCTCTACATCATCAGCGCGCACTACGTGCCGAGCCTGAACACGGTGGAGCTGCGACCGTGGCCGCGGCGCGGCGGGCGCGGCGTGTATATCAATCACGAGGCCTCGCGCACGTCGAACGACTGCTACGTCTGCGAGATTCCGGCGGGCAAGGAGCTCGCGCCGCAGCGGCAGTTGTTCGAGGAGATGATCTACGTGCTCGACGGCCAGGGCTCGACGACGGTGTGGAACGATGCCGGCCGGCGCGCGAGCTTCGAGTGGAAGGCGGGGGCGCTGTTCGCGATCCCGCTCAACGCCTGGCATCAGCATTTCAACGGCTCGGGCAGCCGTCCCGCGCGCTTCGTTTCGGTGACCAACGCGCCGGTCGTCATCAACCTCTACGAGGACGCCGACTTCGTCTTCAACACGCAATACGACTTCCGCAACCGTTTCTCCGGCGAGCCGGATTTCTTCGCCGGCAAGGGGGAGCAGAAAGGGCTGCTGCTCGACGTGAACTTCGTCGCCGATGCGGTGAACCTGCCGCTGATCAGCGCGGCCGAGCGCGGCGCCGGCGGCGGGCACATCCGCTTCAACATGGCGAAAGGCTCGATGAACAGCCACATCTCGCAGTTTCCGGTCGGCACGTACAAGAAGGCGCACTGCCACGGCCCAGGCGCGCACGTGATCATCCTCGGCGGCGAGGGTTACAGCCTGATGTGGCCCGAAGGCGAGGCGCCGCGCCGCTACGACTGGCAGGTCGGCACGATGATCGTGCCGCCGAACCGCTGGTTCCACCAGCATTTCAACACCGGCACGACACCGGCGCGCTACCTCGCGTTCAAGCACGAGGTCGTGTCGATGCGCAACGCGCAGGGTGTGCCGAAGGCCTGGATCAGCCGCCGCGTGGGCGGCGACCAGATCGACTACGCCGACGAGGCGCCGGTCGTGCGCACGATGTTCGCCGACGCGCTCGCGAGGTCCGGGCTCGTGCCGCACATGGACCGCGCGTACGAGGCCGAGCTCGCCGATCTGCCGCCGAAGGCGGGCGAGCTGTCCGCCGCGCAGCCGGGCTGAGCGCATGAGCTGACGCGGGCGCGCCATCCGCGCGCCCAACCGTTCGAATCGATCTCCAACCGACACTGACAGGCCAGCCTGTTCCGGTGGGGGGAATATTCGTCCGAATTATAGAAGAACTGCGTTCCGTATGTGGGAACGTTTGTGTAGTCGGAGGAGTGGTGTCTCAAATCAAGGGAGGAATCACCGTGGGCAACAGAGCAATCCATGCAGCGCTTGCGGCCGTCGGAATCGTGGCTCCGCTCGTCGCACAGGCCGAGTCGGCGAACGTCGTGATCTACGGCAAGCTCTATCCGGAGATCGTGTACGTTCGCGCGAACGGTGCGACCGAAGCGGGGGGGCGCGTTAGCACGCTCAGCAGCGCCGCGAAAGCCGAGGAAATCGACAGCCATTCGGAGGTCAATGCGTCGAATTCGCGCCTCGGCTTTCGCGGCACCGAGGATCTCGGCAACGGGTACAAGGCGGAATTCCAGATCGAGCAGGTGGTGCCGGTCGACACCGGGGGAGGCGAGCTCGCGACGCGCGACAGCTTCGTCGGTCTGTCGGGCGGATTCGGCAGAGTGAGGCTCGGTAACATCGACACCGTCTACAAGTCGCTCGGCGATACCCTCAGCTTCCTCGGCGTCAGCAGCGGCAACTTCGTTTCGAACAGCAGCATCCTGTCGAAATCCGCGCTCGGCAGCGGCAAGACCGGAAGCTTCCACCTGCGCGCGCCCAATTCCGTGTTGTACGAATCGCCGGAATTCGGCGGGCTGCAGCTTCACGCGCAGTACGCGACCGATGAAGCGAAGACCGACGAGCGCAATCCCTACCTGCAGTCCTATGGCATCGAATACCGGAACGGGCCGTTGTATCTCGCGCTTGCGCACGAAATCCATACCGACTATTTCGGCGGCTCGCGCAACGCGCGCTCGTCGGTGTCGAACGTCACCGCGGCGCCGGGCGCGAACTCGCGCGACACCGGCACGCGCGCGACCGTCCGCTACAAGTTCGGCAGCAGCCGCGTCGAGGTCGACTACGCAGTGCTGAAGTACAAGGAATCGGACGGCGTGGCGAACGGTTTCAAGGAGTACGAGCAGCGGGCTTATGCGATCTCCGCGGAACACAGTATCGGCAACTGGACGATTGCGGCCAGCTACGCGCGTGCGTCGCCCGAGGACTGCTCACTCGTCGGTGGCCGCGCCTGTTCGACCAGCGGGCTCGACGGCGCACAGCTGAACCTCGGCGCGGGCTACAGCCTGTCGAAGCGGACTTCGCTGTTCGCATTGGTCTCGCGGCTCAACAACGGCCGGTCGGCGCGCTACAGCAACCTCGCGATCGGCAAGCCCGATGCCGGCGCGGACATCACGCAGGCTGCGCTCGGCATCAGCCACAGCTTCTGAGGAAGGTCGCCGCGACAGCGCGGATTCGGGCAGGCGTGACCGCGGCGAGCACCGCGCGGCCGTTCTGCCCCGGTTCGAACCCTATCGAAAAAGGTCGTCATCATGATGAGCATTCATCCGAAGCGGTCGTGTCTGGCGCGGTGCTTCGCCGCGGTCGCGAGCGTCGCACTGTCGGCGCTGCTTGCGCAGCCCACGTTCGCGTCGGCGGCCACCGTGGCCGAAATCGCCGCTTACACGGGCCCCGACCGCACTCAGCGGCTGATCGAGAGCGCGAAGAAGGAAGGCGAGCTGACGCTGTACACGTCGATGCCGGTCGACGACATGACCGTGCTGACGACCGCCTTCGAGAGCAAGTACGGCATCAAGGTGAAGATGTGGCGCGCCGGCTCGGAGAAGGTGCTGCAGCGCGCCGTCACCGAAGCGCGCGGCAGCCGCTTCGACATGGACGTCGTCGAGACGAACGGCCCCGAGCTCGAGGCGCTGCATCGCGAGAAGCTGCTGCAGGAAGTGAAGTCCCCGTTCATCGCCGACCTGATTCCGCAGGCGGTGCCGCCGCACCGCGAGTGGATCGCGACGCGGCTGAACATCTTTACACAGGCCTACAACACGCAGCTCGTGAAGAAGGAGGACCTGCCGAAGACCTACCAAGACCTGACGAGCCCGAAGTGGAAAGGCAAGCTCGGCATCGAGGCCGACGACCTCGACTGGTTCGCGATGATCGTCGGCGAGCTCGGCGAACAGACGGGGCTGAAGCTCTTCCGCGACGTCGTCGCGAAGAACGACCTGTCGGTGCGCAAGGGCCACACGCTGCTGACGAACCTCGTCGCGGCCGGCGAAGTGCCGCTCGCGCTGACCGTATACAACTACAAGGCCGAGCAGCTGAAGAACAAGGGCGCGCCGGTCGAATGGTTCGTCATCCCGCCGGCGGTCGCGCGGCCGAACGGCGTCGGCGTCGCGAAGGGCGCGCCGCATCCGCATGCGGCGGTGCTGTTCTACGACTTCATGCTGAACGAAGCGCAGTCGCTGATCCTGACGCGCGACTATGCGCCGACGAGCACGAAGGTCGAGACCTCATTGAACAAGATGCCGCTGAAGTTCGTCGATCCGCGCGTGATCCTCGACGAAGGCGGGAAATGGGAAAAGCTCTACGCCGAGATCGTCACGAGGCAGGCGCAGTAGCCGAAAAACGAAGCCGGACCGATGCGAAAGGAGGAAGACCGATGCGCTGGTTGAACATGATCGGAGCGGCGACAGTCGGCGCCGCGATACTGCTGGCCCCGCCGCACGCCGCGGCGCAGGACATGTCGCTGCTGACTTACGACGGCCCCGACCGCCAGCCGAAGATCGAGGCGGCGGCTCGCAAGGAAGGCACGCTGACGCTCTACACGAGCATCAGCGAGCAGGATCTGGCGACGCTGGTCGCGCCGTTCGAGAAGAAGTACGGCATCAAGGTCAAGACCTGGCGGGCCGGCACCGACAAGGTGCTGCAGCGCACGCTGACCGAGGCGGCGGCGCGGCGGCACGAGGCCGACATCGTCCATATCTCGGCGCCCGAGATGGAGGCGCTGCACCGCGAGAAGGTGCTGCAGCCGGTGAATTCGCCGCACTTCGTCGAGCTCATCGACGGCGCGCTGCCGGCGCACCGCGAATGGGTCGCGACGCTGCTGTCGGTGTGGGTGCAGGCCTACAACACGAATCTCGTGAAGAAGGACGATCTGCCGAAGACCTATCGGGATCTGCTCGACCCGAAGTGGAACGGCAAGCTCGGTATCGAGTTCAAGAACCAGGAATGGTTTTCGACGGTGGTGCGCGGGATGGGCGAGGAGGCCGGTCTGAAGTTCTTCCGCGAGCTGGTCGGCCGCAACGGCATCACGGTACGGCAGGGGCACTCGCTGCTGACGAACATGGTCGTATCGGGCGACGTGCCGCTCGCGCTGACGGTGTACAGCTACATGCCCGAGCGCGAGAAGATCAAGAACGCGCCGATCGACTGGTTCGCGATCGAGCCGGCAGTCGCGCGCGCCAACGGCATCGGCATCACGCGGGCGGCACCGCACCCGGCCGCGGCGCTGCTGTTCTACGACTACATGCTGACCGAGGCACAGAAGCACCTGATCGGCATCGACTACGTTCCGACGAACAAGGCGGTACCGTCGCCGCTGAAGGGCCTGCGCACGACGATGGTGGACCCCGCGGTGACGCTCGACGAGATGGAGAAATGGACCCGGCTGTACCAGGACATCGTCGTCAAGCGCGGCATGCACTGACGATGTCGCCAATCGATGCCGTTCCCGGCTGCAGAGCCGTTTTCGGCGCCGGGCGCGAAACAGGAGGAGCGTACGCATGAAGGATTCGGAAGCGACGGCCCCGGAGCGGCCCTGGCGGGAGGTCTGGCTGATCACGATCGGCCACGCCTTCACGCACTGGTACCCCGCGACCTTCTATCTGCTGCTGCCGCTGATCGGCCGCGAGCTCGGGCTGACGTACGGCGAGGTCGGGCTGATCATGACGTGCCAGTACGCGGCCGGCGCGGCCGCGAACGTTCCCGGCGGCATGCTCGTCGACGCGGTCGGCCGGCGCGGACTGCTGATGGCGGTGTCGCTCGCGTGGGTCGGCTTGCCGTACCTCTTGATGGGCTTCGTCGCGGACTACCGGCTGCTGCTCGCCTGCGTCGTGCTCGTCGGCATCGGCAACAACCTGTGGCACCCGAGCGCGATCCCGACGCTCGCCGAGCGCTTTCCGCAGCGCAAGGGTCTCGTGCTGTCGCTGCACGGCATGGGTGGCAACGCCGGCGAAGCGCTCGCGCCGCTGGTCGTCGGCAGCCTGCTCGCGACGTTCACCTGGCGCGATATCGTCGTCATGAACGTCGTGCCGGGGCTCGCGCTCGCGGTCGCGATGGTGGCGATGCTCGGAACGCTGCGCGGCGGCCGGACGACCGCGACGCCGGCCGGCGCGGCGGGCCGTGGGCAGCCGCCCGGCGAGTTCCGGCGCGGGCTGCGCGCACTCCTCGGCAACCGCAGCCTGGTGCTGCTGTCGGCGAGCTCGGCGTTCCGCTCGATGACGCAGAACGCGCTGCTGACCTTCCTGCCGCTGTTCCTCGCCGATCGCATGGGCTATTCGCCGATGCAGACCGGCGTGTGCCTGTTCGTGCTGCAGGCAGCGGGCTTCGCCGCGGCGCCGGTCGCGGGCCACCTGTCGGACCGGATGGGGCGGCGCCAGGTCGTCACGGCCAGCATGGCGGCGACGGCCGCGGTGCTGCTGTCGACGGCCGTCGCGGGCAGCAGCGCGATCTTCGTCGCCTTCGTCGCCGTGCTCGGGTTCTTCCTGTACGCGGTCCGTCCCGTGATGCAGGCGTGGCTGCTCGAAGTGACGCCGAAGACGGTCGGCGGCACGACGATCGGCATCCTGTTCGCGACGCAGGCGGCCGGATCCGCGCTCGGTCCGATGATCGGCGGCCTGCTCGCGGACCGCTACGGGCTCGACGCGGCATTCTACTTCCTCGCCGCGACGATCATGTGCGCGAACCTGTTCGTCTTCGGCACGCCGACGCAGGTCGTCGAGCCGCAGCCGGCGGCCGCGCCGCGATGACGACGGGGCGGGGAGCCGATCGCCATGGGTGAATGGCTCGCGATGCTGTCGATGAGCTTGTTCGCATCGTCGAACCTCGCGATCGCCCGCGCGGTCGGCCGCGGCTCACAGGACAACGGTGCGTTCCTGTCGATCCTGATCACGAGCGCGATGGCGCTCGTCGCTTGGCTCTACCTGAATGCCGGCGCGCGGCTGCCGACGGTCGGCGGCGCGGCGCTCGCGTGGTTTGCCGGCGCCGGCCTGCTGACGATGTTCATCGGCCGGGTGTTCGTGTTCGCGTCGGTGCAGCATCTCGGCGCCGTGCGCGGCTCGGCCGTCAAGCGCCTGAACCCGATGTTCTCGGTGATGCTCGGCGTGCTCGTGCTCGGCGAGCCGATGGACGCGGCCATGATCACCGGCATGCTGCTGATCTTCTCGAGCTTCGGCGTGCTCGTGCGGCAGTCGCTGCGCAACGCGGGCGCGGGCGCGGGCGCGGGCGCGGGCGACGGCGCTGAGGCCGATGCCTCCGTGCGCGACTGCTTTGGCCTGCTGATCAACGTCGGCTACGTCTACGGGCCGATCTCGGCGCTCGCGTATGCGATCGGCTACGTCGCGCGCAAGCAGGGCCTCGTGCTCGTCCCCGACCCGGCGCTCGGCACGCTCGTCGGCGCGCTCGTCGGTGCGCTGGTGTTCGCACTCGCCGCCGTCTTCGTCGACAGCTACCGCGAGTCGATCCGCAGCACCTTCACGCGCTTCGACCCGTGGCTCGTCGCCGCGGGCGTGCTGAGCTCGCTCGGACAGCTCTCCTTCTTCGCGGCGATCAGCCATACGACGATCTCGCGCGTCGCGCTGATCACGTCGATGGAGACCTTCATGACGATCCTGCTGTCGCTGGCGCTGTTCCGGTCGCGCGACGGGCTGACTGCGCCGGTGCTGTTCGCCGCGGGGCTCGGCGCGGCCGGGACCGGATTCATCGTCTGGCACTGACCACGCGTCGAGCGCAAGCCCCGGCATTCAAGCCGGGGTGAGTTTCGCTCCCGCAGCGATCGCCGTTTCGAGTTCTTCGCGGTTCTCCACTTCGATCTGGACCGGGAGATCCCCCGGCGCAAGCGCCTCGGCGACGCCGAGTTCAGTTCCCCCATTGGGACCGACAATGGCTTGAGTGAGCGTCCATCATACGGATCTAATTTATACAGCGGCCAATGCTTACTGCTTGTTAAAGTCTGAGATGGCCGACAAAATGCGAAATTAACAATCCATGATCCTGAAATACTTTATCCATAAGATGGATGTCGTGACAAAAGCATTCGTGATGCGATCCAATCCTCTTACCTGACTCGTCAACCCATGGAATCAATCATCGACTATGGCCACGGCATTGTGGCAATCGACAGCGGGTTTGTCCGGCCGAGGCTGGCGGCGGTCCACTGCATCGTCGAGGACGGCCGTGCGGCCCTAGTGGACACCGCAACCAATTCCAATACGACGACCGTCCTGGCAGCGCTCGCTGCACGCGGCATCCAGCCGGAGCAGGTCGACTGGATCCTGCTCACCCACATACATCTCGACCATGCCGGCGCCGCGGGCGCACTGGCGCGCCTGCTGCCCAACGCGCGCCTGTCGGTACATCCACGGGGAGCGCGCCACATGACCGATCCGTCGCGACTGGTGGTTGGCACAGTCGCCGTGTACGGCGCAGAAGAGACGCGCGAAAAGTATGGCGACATCCTGCCGATCGCACCCGATCGCATTGTCGAGGTGAACGAAGACAGCGTGCTGAGGCTAGGCACGCGCACGATCCGCGTGCTCGACACCCCCGGTCATGCCCGGCACCACGTCTGTTACGTCGACGAGGCGACCGGGCATATCTTCACCGGTGATACCTTCGGCCTGTCCTATCGCGAACTCGACAACGCCGGGCGTGCCTTTGTACTACCCGTAACCACGCCGAATCAGTTCGAGCCCGAGGCCATGCACGAATCGGTCGAGCGCATCGCGGCGTTGCGGCCCGAGGCCGTGTATGTCACGCACTTCGGACAGGTACGCGACGTGTCGCGGCTCGCGGCCGACCTGCATCGTTTGATCGACGCTTTCGTCGCCGCCGCGCGCTCCGCGAGCGGCGCCGGCACGATACGCCATGAGCGGCTCAAGGCCGCACTCTCCACGCTGCTGGAAGACGAAGCGCAGCGGCAGAACTGGCGGCTCAGTGGTGACGCGATGCGGGAACTTCTCGCGGCCGATATCGAACTCAACGCCCAGGGGCTTGCCGACTGGCTGGACAAGCAGAATCCGTAGCGACCGTTCGCGGGCGGACCGAGTCGGCCGGACCCCGCGAAAGAGGGTCAATTTTCAATGCGTAGCAACAGCTATGTCATAGAAAACCGCCGCATCACCCTTTCGGGCCCCGCCGCCGATCTGCTCGCATCACCGGAAATCGCCGAGCGCTACCTCGGCGTCGGCACCGCCGTACGGTTCTCGCGCGACGAAAGCTCCCGTTTGGCCAAACGATTGCTCTCCGCCATCGATCTCCTGTCATGTTGAGCGCGACACCGCGCCCCGCGCGACCACCCGGCGCATGTCGACCGGCAGGAACGGCCTCTCGATCATAGTTGCCGGGTTAATGGGAGACTGCGGAGCGGACTACGGGGACGGGGACGGGGCCGCGGCGCCGCGCCGATCGACCGTCCGGCGGCGTTTCCGCTCAGGGATGCGCCCGGTCGTCGAGCGAGTTTTCGAGCAGTTCGATCTCGGAACGGATCAGCGAAACGAGCTCGCGCTGGCGCTCCCGGGTCATGCGGATCGAGATCGCGCCGATGCTGATCGCGAGCAGCGGCTCGCCGGAGCGCGAACGGATCGGAAGCCCCACCGACGTCGCCCCCGGCGTGACGTTCTCGTTCAGCGCGAAGCCGAACTCGCGGCACCGCTGCAGCAGCCCCTTGAGCTCGGGCATGTTGAGGTTGTTGTAGGCGCTCAGGCGCAGCGCGTTCGCCGTGATGATCTCCTCCTGGGTGTGCTCGGGCAATGTCATCAAGAGCGCGAGGCCCCCTGCGCCGACGCCGAGCGGGCGACGCGTGCCGACGTCGAGCGTCAGCGTCTTGATCGGGAACGACCCCTCGACGCGATCGATGCACACCGAGTCGGCACCGCTGCGGATCGCGAGAAAGATCGTGTCGCCGGTCCTTTCCGCGAGGCGCACCAATGCCGGGTGGCAGATGTCGCGGAGGTTGAAATTCGACGATGCGGCCAGTCCCAGCTCGAAGATCAGCCGCCCGAGGAAATACCGCCGCGTCTCCGGGCTCTGCGTGATCAGCCCTTCGGCCATCAGGCACTTCAGGATGCGGTGCGCGGTCGGCCGCTCGAGCTTCGTCTGTTTCGAGATATCGACGAGGCGTAGCCCGGTGCTGTTGCGCGACGCGATGACCCGCATGATGTGCGTCGCCCGCTCGATGCTCTGGGTGCCGCCCGCGGATCGTTCGGTCATCGTGTCCGTCGTCATGGTGCCTCCATTGTGTCCAATATACGGAAGAATACTGTCGGCGAGTGCGTTGTCAATGGCTTTTGCTGGCTATAGATTGAGCCATAACGGGCGATTCGACGGAAATAGGGTTTGGAAAAATGGTCCGAAGTGTGGATCGCAGAAGTGTGGATCGTACTGGCGGCGCCGGGCGACGAGCGGGTGTGCGCCGGTCTTTCGGGTGGGGTATGTGCGAGGAGGTTCGACATGGAAGAGTACGTGGTACTGGTCGACGAGAACGACAATCCGGTCGGCGTCGCGGAAAAACTCGCGGCGCACCGTAGTGGCAGCCTGCACCGTGCGATCTCGGTTTTCGTGTTCGATTCGCGCGGTCGCTTATTGCTGCAGCGCCGGGCGGCGGCGAAATATCACTCGGGCGGCCTGTGGAGCAACACCTGCTGCAGTCATCCGCGACCGTCCGAAGGCGTCGTCGCCGCGGCTCGCCGCCGCTTGCGCGAGGAGATGGGGTTCGAATGCGAGCTGGCGAAGGAGTTCGGCTTTGTCTATCGCGTCGCCTTTCCGAACGACCTCGTCGAGCACGAATACGACCACGTGCTGTTCGGGCGCTACGACGGCGATCCGGTGCCTTGTCCCGACGAGGCCGATGACTGGAAGTGGGTCGAGGTCGCCGAGCTTGCGGCCGACGTGAAGGCGAATCCGGGTCGCTACACCTTCTGGTTTGCCGCCTGTCTCGACCGGGTCGTGGCTTGTTTCGCGGCGCAGTCGCGAACCGCCGAGCTCGTTTGCGCCTGACGGTTGGAATTAGATTTTTTCATAGTCCATAAAGTGGATTCTAAACTCATGCTGTACGGTTGCCGCAATGCCGCGGCATCGCTAGATTGTATCCCGTAAGCTGATGAATCACGGCAGTGAGCGCAGCGACAGAGTGTTATCGATAGTCCGGAATATGGAATATGTCGATGGCCGAATGAACGAAACCCTGGAGACGAACGAGATGAACGATCTGGCGAAGAAGGAAATCGATGCGGTGAGCGGGCGCGTGGGCGTGAAGGACCTGCGCGAGGCGGTGGAGTGGTTCCGCGGCAAGGGGTACCTGGTCGAGAGCGACAAGGAAGTGAATCCGGATCTCGAGATCACCGGGCTGCAGAAGATCTTCGACGGCAGCCTGCCGATGCTCTTCAACAACGTCAAAGGCATGCCGCACGCGCGCGCCATCACGAACCTCTTCGGCGACATCCGCGTCGTCGAGGAGCTCTTCGGCTGGCAGGACTCGCTCGACCGCGTCAAGAAAGTCGCCCGCGCGATCGACCATCCGCTCAAGCCGATCATCATCTCGCAGGACGAAGCGCCGGTGCAGGAAGAGGTCCTCACCGACGACCTCGACGTCAACAAGTGGCTCACCGCGATCCGCCACACGCCGCTCGAGACCGAGATGACGATCGGCTCGGGGATCTCGTGCGTGGTCGGTCCGTATTTCGACGGCGGCAGCCATATCGGCTACAACCGCATGAACTTCCGCTGGGGCAACGTCGGCACGTTCCAGATTTCGCCGGGCTCGCACATGTGGCAGGTCATGACCGAGCACTACAAGGACGACGAGCCGATCCCGCTGACGATGTGCTTCGGGGTGCCGCCGTCGTGCACCTACGTCGCCGGCGCCGGCTTCGACTATGCGATCCTGCCGAAGGGCTGCGACGAGATCGGCATCGCCGGCGCGATCCAGGGCGCGCCGGTGCGGCTGGTCAAATGCCGCACGATCGACGCCTACACCCTGGCGGACGCCGAATACGTGCTCGAAGGCTATCTGCACCCGCGCGACAAGCGCTACGAGACGGCCGAATCCGAGGCCGCCGACATCCAGGGCCGCTTCCACTTCCACCCCGAGTGGGCCGGCTACATGGGCAAGGCCTACAAGGCGCCGACCTTCCACGTGACCGCGATCACGATGCGAAAGCGCGAGACCAAGCCCATCATCTTCCCGCTCGGCGTGCACACCGCCGACGACTCGAACATCGACACCTCGGTGCGCGAGTCGGCGATCTTCGCACTGTGCGAGCGGCTGCAGCCGGGCATCGTGCAGAACGTGCATATCCCGTACTGCATGACCGACTGGGGCGGCTGCATCATCCAGGTGAAGAAGCGCAACCAGATCGAGGAAGGCTGGCAGCGCAATTTCCTCTCCGCGATCCTGTCGTGCTCGCAGGGCATGCGGCTCGCGATCGCGGTCAGCGAGGACGTCGACATCTACTCGATGGACGACATCATGTGGTGCCTCACCACGCGCGTGAATCCGCAGACCGACATCCTCAACCCCATCCCCGGCGGGCGTGGCCAGACCTTCATGCCGGCCGAACGCATGACTTCGGGCGACAAGCAATGGACCGCCTCCAACACCCAGTTTGAGGGCGGGATGGGGATCGACGCGACGGTGCCGTACGGCTACGAGAGCGACTTCCACCGGCCGGTGTACGGGGTCGATCTGGTCAAGCCCGAAGACTTCTTCAGCAACGGCGACATCGAGAAGATGAAGTCGCGCATGGCCGGCTGGGTGCTGTCGCTCGCACGCACCGGGCGCTGAGCGCCGCCACCCCCAACACCAGGAGGAAGCCGCGATGCTTGAAGCATACCGGGTTCTGGATCTGAGCGACCGGACCGGCTGGCTTGCCGGGCGGTTGCTCGCCGATCTCGGGGCCGACGTCATCAAGGTGGAAGGGCCCGGGGCCGACATCGACGGTCCCGACTGGCAGGCGTACAACGTCAACAAGCGGCTGCTGCGTCTCGACCTCGCGGCGCCCGGTGGCCACGCGGATTTCGAGCGGCTCGTCGCCGGCGTCGACTTCCTGGTCGAATCGGCCTCGCCGGAGGAGCGGGCGCGGATCTTCGACCCGGCGCGCCTGCGCGAGCTCAATCCGGGGCTGATCCATGTATCGGTGACGCCCTTCGGCACGAGCGGGCCGCGTGCCGATTGGCTCGCGTCCGATCTCGAGATGATGGCGGCCGGCGGCGCGATGTCGCTCGCCGGCGAGCCCGACGACGTGCCCAAGCGCGTGACCGTTCCCCAGTCCCACTGCTGGGCCGGCGCGCAGGCCGCGGTCGGCGCGCTGACGGCGCTGCTGTATCGCACCGCGACCGGCGAGGGGCAGCACGTCGACGTGTCCGGGCAGGCGGCGGTGATCCTCGCGCTGTCGCATGCACCCGCGTTCTGGGACCTCGAAGGCATCGTGCCGACGCGCGCCGGCGCGTTCGTGACCGGGCGCTCGATCAAGGGCGCGCGCTACCGCGCCTTCTGGCCGTGCGCCGACGGCTATCTGAACTTCGTCCTCTACGGCGGGCCCGCCGGACGACGGACCAATGCACAGCTCGTCGCGTGGATGCGCGAACGCGGTGCCGAGCTCGGCGCGCTCGCCGACATCGACTGGAAGCGCTTCGATCCGCGGCTCGCCACGCAGCAGGACGTCGATGCGCTCGAGGGGCCGATCGCACAGTTTTTTCTCGGCCTGAAGAAAAGCGAATTCCTCGAGCAGGCGAGCCGCCGCGAGATGCTCGGCTATCCAGTTTCGACGATGCGCGACATCGCCGAGGATCCGCAGCTCGAAGCGCGCGAGTTCTGGCACGACCTGACCACTCCCGGCGGCGAGCCGCAGCGCCATTGCGGCAGCTTCGCGATCATCGACGGCAACCGGCAGCCACTCGCGCACCCGCCTGGCACTGCCGTCGACGTCCGCACGCTGCTCGCCGAATTCGGCGCGGACCGCATCCGCTCCGCGCCCGAAACCGCACACGAGAGGCAAACCGTATGAGCGCGATCTCCCAAGCCCTGGCGGGCGTGAAAGTCGTCGAGTTCGGCGCGTACGCCGCCGGCCCGCATATCGGCAAGATGCTCGCGACCTTCGGCGCGACCGTCGTGCACATCGAATCGCACCAGCGGCCCGACGGATTCCGCACCGAATATCCGCCGTACAAGGACGGCCGGCCGGGCAAGGACCGCAGCGGCTGTTTCGCGATCTTCAACGACTCGAAATACGACGTCACGCTGGACCTGAAGACGCCCGCCGGTATCGAGGTCGCGCGACGCCTGACCGCTTGGGCCGATATCGTGATCGAGAACATGCGTCCGGACGTGATGTCCCGCCTCGGCCTCGGTTACGAGGCTGCGAAGGAGCTGAACGCGGGGGTTGTGATGATCTCGAGCTGCAACATGGGCCAGACGGGGCCGCGCGCGCAAACGCCCGGCTTCGGCTCGCAACTGTCGGCGCTCGCGGGCTTCTGCGGATTGACGGGCGATCCGGACGGCCCGCCGATGCTGCTGTACGGTCCGTATATCGACTTCATCGCGTCGACGCTGGGCGCGACCGCGGTGCTCGCGGCGCTCGACCGGCAGCGGCGCACCGGGAACGGGGCGTGGATCGATCTCGCGCAATACGAGAGCGGACTGCTGTTCGTCGCCGGTGCCTTGCTCGACTACCACACGAGCGGACGCATCGCCGAGCGGGCGAACAATGCCGACCCGGGCGCGGCTCCCCACGACGCCTATCAGTGCGGCGGCGGAACGTGGCTGGCGCTGTCGTGCTGGTCCGACGACGAATTCGCGCGCCTCGCGCAGACGCTGCGGCGGCCCGAGCTCGCCGACGACCCGCGCTTCTCGACCATTGCCGCGCGCAAGGCCAACGGCGTCGAGCTTGACGCGATCATCGCGTCGTGTCTCGTCACGCAGGACGCCGGGGATGTCGCCGCGAGGCTTCAAGCCGCGCGGGTCCACGCGTATCCGGTCAATACGATCGCGGACCTCTTCCGCGACCCGCAGCTCGCCTACCGACGGATCTGGCGACGACGCCTGCACGGCGAGATCGGCGACGTGGCCTGCTATTTCTCGGCCTTCGATCTGTCGGCCACGCCCGGCGATGTGACGGGCGCAGCCCCCCGCCTCGGGGAAGACAACGCGCTGGTGTCTCGTGATTTCCTGGGGATCTCCGAACAGGAATACGCGGCGCTCGAGGAGCAGGGGGCGTTCGCGTGACCAGGAATTGCGCGCCCGCGGCGCGAAGCGAGCGAGCGTCCGGATCGTGGATGTTTTCTTCGGGCGCGCCGCCCCATACGTTCTTGCTGGATGGAAAACCCCAATGCTAGCCTGACAATACGCTGTGCAATAACAATAAGTCCGTGATCCGGACATCACTCCGACGCTGCTTGGGCATCAGGTAAAACGATAAGGAGGAGACAGATGTTGCGCACCATTATTTTTGGGGTCGTGTTTGCGTTGTCCAGTCTTGGCGCGAATGCGGAACCTTACAAGATGACGCTATCGGGCGCGAGCCCGAGCGGGCTGTGGACCATGATCGGCATCGGCATCGACGGCGCCGTCAAGGAAAGTTTTCCCGGCTCGTCGATCACGTATCAAACGTCGGGCGGCGGACTCGCGAACATCGCGCTGCTCGACCAGGGCAAGGTCGAGCTCGGCATCGCGCATGACGCCGAGCTGCGCATCGCGAGCTCCGGCGCGAAACCGTTCTCCAAGCCGATCACGAGCCTGCGCGCGCTTGCGCTGTTGTACAACTGGGCGCCGATGCAGATGGTGATGTCGAAGGCGTTCGCGGAGAAGTACCAGATCCACAGCTTCGACGACATCGCAGCCAAGAAACCGCCGCTGCGGCTCGCGCTGAACAAGCGCGGCAACATCACCGAGCACGTCGCCGTCGAGATGTTCAAGGCGATCGGCGTCAATCTCGACGACATCAAGAAATGGGGCGGCGACGTCATCTACGCGGCTTCCGACGAGCAGGGCGATCTGATGAAGGACAAGCGGATCGACATGTTCGCCAACGGCGTGTTCGTCCGCACGAGCTTCATCGTGCAGGCGGGCGATGCGGTCGAACTCGTCCTGCTGCCCGTCTCCGATCGCGCCGTCGAGAAAGTGTCGCAGGAGCTGAGCGTCGCGCCCTTCACCGTGAAAGCCGGCAGCTACGCGTGGCAGCCGACGGACGTGCCGACGGTGGCCTTGAGCGCGGTGCTGGTCGTCAATAGCCACATGGACGACAAGGTCGCGCACGATCTCGCGGGCGCGCTGCACAAGCACATCGACAAGCTGCAGGGCGCGCACGGCAGCCTGAAGGTGATCACGCCCGAGTTCCTCGCGAGCCAGAAGATCGTGCCCTATCACAAGGGCGCCGAAGACTATTACCGGGAAGCCGGGCTGCTGAAGTAGGGACGGCGAACCGCGCACGCCGCATTCCGGCCGCGCCGCGCTGCCAAGCCATTCCGTCGTCGTCGCCGACTGGTGGCGTCGCCATCCGCCCCGGTCCGGGGCGCGGCGACGCGGCCGTCTCGCGATTCGCGCCGCCCGCACCCGCGCCGCCGCAAGCGGGGAGTCGTCGGACGCGGACCTCTGAGGAGATTCGAACGTGTCCAGTATGAGCCTTTCATTTCTGAGCAGATTCCTGACGTCCGGCGCGCGCCGCGACCCGACCCACTGTGCCGGCTGGGTGCTCAAACCGCTGGCGGCGCTGATCGCGGTCGGCATCGTCTGGGTCACGACGATCCAGATCGTCCAGATCTACGCGATGACGATCGTGTTTCTCGGACTGATGCTTGCGCTGGTGTTCCTGTCGACCGGCGCGACCGCGAGCTCGAACCGCGACCGCGTGCCGGTCTGGGACGGCCTGCTCGCCGCGGCGAGCCTCGCCATTTCGGCCTATTTCTGGTTCAACAACGAGCGGATCATCACGCGCATCACGCTGCTCGACGAGCTCACGACCGGCGACCTCGTCTGCGGCAGCGGCCTGCTGCTGATCACGCTCGAGGCGACGCGGCGCACCGTCGGCCCGGGGCTCACGTCGATCGTGCTCATGTTCCTCGCCTACAACCTGTGGGGCGATCTGCTGCCCGGCGTGCTCGGCCACGGTCCCATCGACTATCCGCACTTTCTCGACGTGCTCGCGTTTACCACCGACGGCATTTTCGGCGCGCCGATCCGGGTCGCATTGACTTACGTCTTCCTGTTCGGTCTTTTCGGCACTTTTCTCTCGCGCGCCGGAGGAGGCGACTTCTTCTTCGATGCCGCGGCCGCCGTCAGCGGCAGGAGCCCCGGCGGTCCGGCGAAGATCGCCGTGGCGTCGTCGGGGCTGTACGGCACGATTTCCGGCAGTCCGACCGCCGACGTCGTGACGACCGGCTCGATCACGATTCCGATGATGAAGAAGCTCGGCTATTCGGGCGCAGTCGCCGGGGGCATCGAAGTCGCAGCCTCGACCGGCGGTAGCATCCTGCCGCCGGTCATGGGCTCGGCCGCCTTCATCATGGCCGAATTCACCGGCATCCGTTACACCGACATCGCCGTCGCCGCGATCGTGCCGGCCTTGCTCTACTACTTCTGTCTTTACCTGCAGGTGCATCTGCGCTCGCTCAAGGACGGGATCACCGGCCTCGACGACGTGCCGGCGCTCGCGGACACGATGCGCCGCGGCGGTATGTTCCTGGTTCCGCTGCTCGCGCTGGTCGCCGCGCTGCTGATCGGCTACTCGCCCAATTTCGTCGCCGCGTTCGGTACCCTCGCCGTCGTCGCGGTCGCGATGTCCCGGCGCGAGACGCGTTTCGGCCTGAAAGGGCTTTACGACATCCTCGCCGAAGCGACGCTACGCATCGTCCCGGTCGTCGCCGCCTGCGCCGCGGCAGGGCTGGTTGTGGGGGGGCTGTCGATGACCGGCCTCGGCGTGAAAGTCGCCGATCTGATCTTCCTCATTGCCGGATCCAACCTGTTCGTCTCGCTGCTGGTCGCCGCGGTCATCACGCTGGTCCTCGGGATGGGCATGCCGACGCCGAGCGTCTACATCCTGGCCGCCGTACTGGTCGCGCCGGCGCTGACGAAGCTCGGCGTGTCGCTGATGGCGGCGCACCTCTTTCTCGTCTATTACGCGAGCCTGTCCGCGATGACGCCGCCGATCGCGGTCGCCGCGTTCGCCGCCGCGCCGATCGCGCTCGCCAATCCGCTCGCGGTCGGTCTTGCCGCCGTGCGCATCTCGATCACCGCGTTCGTCGTTCCATTCGCGTTCGTCTACAACGAGGGCGTCCTGCTGTCCGGATCGACGGGCCAGATCGTGCTCGCGTGCGTCGCGACGGCGGCCGCGGCCGGCTGTCTTTGCCTCGCGACCGAGGGCTACTGGAAGCGGCAGCTCGGCGTGGTGCACCGTCTGTGCTTTCTCGGTGCCGGTGTCGGCCTGATGGTTCCTTCGTATCAGGTCCAGATGGCCTCGGCGCTCGCTGCCGCCATAGGCGGTTGGCTTGTATGGCATGGAATGGCGGCCGATCGCAGTGCCTGAAAATCGTTTTGACCACGTGAGGAAAACGTCATGCGCTTGACCAGCAGCTGTTTCGAGGACGACGGAAGAATTCCGCAAGAATGCGCGTTTGCCGCGCCTCACCCGGAGACGCGGATCGGCCTGTCACGCAATCTCAATCCCGCGCTCGCGTGGAGCGGTCTTCCAGCGGGCACGAAGTCGCTGGTCGTCATCTGCCACGATCCCGACGTGCCGTCGGTGCTCGACGACTTCAATCGGGAAGGGCGGGTCGTGTCGGCGGCGGTTCCGCGGATCGACCTGTATCACTGGGCCCTGGTCGATCTGCCGCCCGAGTTGCCGGGCATCGGGAAAGGGGAGTTCTCGGACGCCGTCGTTCCCCGCGGCAAACCCGGGCCCGACGCGCCGCATAGCACCCGGCAGGCGCTCAACGATTACACCCAATGGTTTGTCGGCGACGAGCACATGGCGGGGCAGTATTTCGGCTACGACGGGCCGTGCCCGCCGTGGAACGACGAGATTCCGCACCGTTACGTGTTTACGCTGTACGCGCTCGACATTGCGAAATGTCCCGTGTCGGGGACCTTCGGCGCACGCGATGTCGTCGAGGCGATTCGTCCGCATGTGCTGGCCGAGGCGACGCTGACCGGACGTTACACGCTCAATCCCGATGTCGCCCTCTGCGGGGCCGAGGCAGGAGCATAGGACTGCGATGAACGACTCGACTCTCGAACTCGACGTCGCGTCCGCGGTGCGCGCGGCGCTCGAGGAAGACATCGGCGAAGGCGATTACACGGCGAATCTGCTTCCTGCCGACCGCCAGGCATACGCGACGGTGATCAGCCGCCAAGCGGCGGTGGTGTGCGGCGCCCCATGGTTCGAACAATGTTTTCGCGAGCTGGACCCCGGCGTCGAGATCCGCTGGCGCGCAGCGGACGGCGTCGAAGTCTCGCCCGGGGACGTCGTGTGCGAAATCGCCGGCAACGCGCGTGCGCTCTTGAGTGCCGAGCGCGCGGCGCTGAATTTCCTGCAGACGCTTTCAGCCACCGCGACGGCGACGCGGCGCTACGTCGAGGCGATTCCCGGCACCCCCGCGCGAATCTACGACACCCGCAAGACCTTGCCCGGTCTGCGCATGGCGCAAAAATACGCGGTGCGGGTCGGGGGCGGCCACAATCACCGCATGGGTCTTTATGCGGGCGTGCTGATCAAGGAAAACCACATCGCCGTGGCGGGCGGCATCCCGCAGGCGCTGCGATCCGCGGAAGCCTTCACGCCGGCCGGCATTCCGCTGCAGATCGAGGTGGAGAACCATGCCGAGCTCGAGGCTGCGCTCGCAGCCGGGGCGAAGCTGATCCTGCTCGACAACTTCAGCGTCGAGCAAATGCGCGAGGCAGTCGCGATCACCGCGGGGCGGGCCGAGCTCGAAGCCTCGGGCGGCATCACGCTCGACAATCTGCGCGAAGTGGCGGAAACGGGTGTCGATCGCATCTCGATCGGAAGCCTTACCAAGGACGTCAAGGCGATCGACCTGTCGATGCGTATCAGTTGCTAGGGGAGAAGCGAGGATGTCTCGATACCACGCAGTTCACGAACCGGAAGAGAAGCTCGAAGCGACAGGAGATGCCACCTCGTGCGTCGCCCGTGGTCGCCCGCCTCTGAGTGTGCGTTTCATCGCATCGAGTCAGCTGCCGACGCGGTGGGGCCTTTTCGTCGCCCACAGTTTCGTCGATGCGGTTCACAAGGAACATCTGGTTCTGACGCTGGGCGACGTCGCCGGGGACGAGCCGGTGCTTACGCGAATCCATTCGGAATGTCTCACCGGTGACGCGCTTTTCAGCCAGCGCTGCGACTGTGGCCATCAATTGCGCAGTGCGCTGCAACAGATCGGCAGCGAAGGCAGGGGAGTGCTGATCTACCTGCGCCAGGAGGGGCGGGGTATCGGGCTGCACAACAAGATTAGGGCATATGGTCTGCAGGATTGCGGTGCGGACACCGTGGATGCCAATCTGCGCCTGGGATTTTCGGTCGACGCCCGGGAATATGCGGTTTGCGGCCCGATGCTCGCGCATATCGGCGTGCGGCGACTACGCTTGATGACGCACAATCCGGCGAAGACCAATGCCTTGACGGCGATGGGATTCGAAGTCGTCGAGCGCGTGGCGTTGCCGAGCGGACGAAACGCCCACAACGCGGCCTATCTCGACACGAAAGCAGGTCGCATGGGACATGTCTTCGACCTCGTGGGCGAGAATGCTGGCGCCGAGCAATAGGGGTCGCGCTTGATCTTCATTCCTTGTTGGAGTGCCCTT
Source organism: Aromatoleum evansii (assembly GCF_045689615.1). Taxonomy (NCBI): domain Bacteria; kingdom Pseudomonadati; phylum Pseudomonadota; class Betaproteobacteria; order Rhodocyclales; family Rhodocyclaceae; genus Aromatoleum; species Aromatoleum evansii. The sequence goes on along the minus strand of NZ_CP141259.1, from coordinate 2,551,536 downwards.
CGGCGAGGCAATAAACCGGTTTCGTCCAGCGGAGTCTCCTCTCCCGCCGTTGGCGACTTACCCATCCAGCACATGTGCTGGATGGTTCTTTTTCCGTGATCGGCGCAACGTGTTTGGCGGAAGAGTAGTGGAGCGGGTTCCCGATGTGGGCGCGGCCGCAAGCCTCAGTGTTCCCATTAGGCAATCTCTGCGAACACACTTGAACACATGCCCGCGCATTCCCCTTTACAGAACCCCACGGCGCCAAGTGGCAGGAGAATTCATCCCGAATGTCCTCATGCCCACCCGGCACTCTGTTCAGAGGCCGGGACCGGATCGAGGGCGTGAAGGACTCGGCGCCTCCTGCTGCGCGAGTTCAGCCTTCACCAGCGCTTCTATTAACTCGAAGGCTTCGGCGGGCACCCTTTCGATCAACTGCTTGCGCCGTTTCTTCGAGATCGCGCCCCCGTTGTGCAGCGCCGATGCGATCAACAGGTGCTGGTCGTTCGACCGCAAATCGAATTCCTCGTTCACGGCCCTGCTGATGCGGTCGAAGCTCGCAAGAAACTCGGTCTCCTGCCGTAGATCGACGTTGAGGGCTTCTTCAGCCATCCGGAAGCCGAACTCGACGCAAGGCGTGGCATCCCAGTAGCGATAGATCGAAGACTGCCCCTTGAAGTCGAACGCGAACTGATCCTCGTCGATCCACGTCACATCCCACAGTTTGCGGGCCGGCTTCGAGAAAGACTGCAGGGCCAGCAGATACTGCTCCTCATGGCGCTTCATCGCGATCGACACGGGCAGCAGCAGGCCCCGTTCCAGTTGGCCGGACTGACACAAGGCGTGATGAAACAGGAAACGTGACAGGCGACCGTTGCCATCCATGTAGGGGTGCAGGAACACGAAACCGAAGGACTCGACGGATGCCGCAACGATCGGGTTGACCTGTTTGGATAGGCCATTCGCCATGACCATGACATATCGCGCCGGCGACATCGATGTCGTGTGGACGAGCGGCTACGGATTCCCCGCGGCCAAAGGTGGCCCAATGCACCAAGCCGACATGGTCGGCGCCGCCGCGATCCTGGAGGGGCTCGTCCGCTACGGGGACCGTTTCGGAGACGAGCACGGGTTCTGGACGCCGTCGCCGCTGCTCGCGAGGCTTGCGAAGTCGCGCGGGCGCTTTGCGGACCTCTGAGTTGTCATTACCGGAATCGACTTTATAGGAGAAGTGCCTTGAGAGAAGCCGTCATCGTCTCGACCGCCCGCACGCCCATCGGAAGGGCCTACCGCGGAGCGCTCAACAACATGAAGTCGCCCACGATGCTTGCGCACGCGATCGGCAACGCGATCGCGCGCGCAGGGGTCGACGGCAGGGAAATCGATGACGTCGTAATCGGCAGCGTGCCGACTGCCGGCACGGCCGGAATGAACGTTGCCCGGCTCGCGGTTCTCGCGGCCGGGCTTCCGGTCACGGTTGCCGCGCAGACGATGGACCGTCAATGCGCATCGGGGCTCATGGCGATCGCGACCGCAGCCAAGCAGGTAGTCTTCGACGGTATGCAGATCGCCGTCGCCGGCGGCCAGGAGAACATCTCCGCGGTGCAAAACCGATATATGGCATGGGTCGATGCGGACAAGGACCCGAATGTGCTCGCCCGCGTCGAGCATGCGTATCTGCCGATGCTCGCCACGGCGGAGCACGTCGCGAGAAAGTACCGCATCAGCCGTGACGCGCAGGATCTGTACGCATTCGAGTCGCAGCGGCGGACCGCCGCGGCGCAACAGGCGGGGCGCTTCGACGCGGAGATCGTGCCGATCGCGGCGACGATGGCGGTCGTCGACAAGGAGAGCGGTGCGGTGAGCCACAAGGACGTGGTGCTCGCGAAGGACGAGGGCAACCGGCCCGACACGACGCTCGACAGCCTGCGCGCGCTCAAACCCGTCCTCGACGGTGGAACGATCACCGCGGGCAACGCGAGCCAGCTTTCGGACGGCGCATGGGCCTGCGTCGTCATGGAATCGAAGCTGGCGGCCTCGCGCGGCCTCGAGCCGCTCGGCATCTACCGCGGTATTGCGGTCGCCGGTACCGCGCCCGAGGAGATGAGCATCGGGCCGGTGTACGCGGTGTCGCGGCTGCTTGAGCGCCACGGCTTGCGCGTCAGCGACATCGGCTTGTGGGAGCTCAACGAGGCGTTCGCGTGCCAGACAGTGTACTGCCGCGACCGGCTCGGCATCGACCCCGATCTGTTCAACGTCAACGGCGGCGGCATCTCGATCGGCGATCCATACGGCATGAGCGGTGCGCGACTCGTGGGGCATGCGCTGATCGAGGGCAAGCGGCGTGGCGTGCGCTACGTCGTAGTGGCGATGTGCGTTGGCGGCGGTATGGGCGCCGCTGGGCTGTTCGAGGTGTGCTGAGTTCGGCCGAGCGAGCCGGGAAGACGGGAGAAGAGCGGTGATCAAGGTGAGCGTCATGTATCCGCGGCGCGACGGCGCGCGCTTCGACATCGACTATTACGTCGGCAAACATCTGCCGCTCGTATGGAGGCTCCTGGGGCCGGATCTGAAGAGGGTCGAGGTCGACCAAGGCCTCGCCGGCGGCGGACCCGAAGCGCCGCCGATCTACATCGCGATGGCGCTTCTGCATTTCGACTCGGTCGACGCCTTCCTGGCGGCGTTCGGCCCCCACGCGGCAGAGATTCTCGGCGACATCCCGAACTACACTGACATCAGCCCGGCCATCCAGGTCAGCACCATCCTCTGAGCGCCCGGTGCACAGCCTCTTCGCGCAATCTTCGCAACCACGCTTCGCGGCTGGGCGCCAGCGGGGGTTGTAAGCCGGAACCGCCGAAATTTCCGTCATCCCAACTCCAGCCCCGCCACGAGCGCGTCCAGGTCGATCATCTTGCCGTCGCTCTGGATGGTGTAATGCCCGTTCAGCAGGATGTGCCGCCAGGCCGCCGGTGACATCTGAGTGATGAGCGCCACCGCCTTGGCGTTCCCGCTCGCCTCGTACTTCGTCAGCAGCCGCGACAGGATGGCCGAGTTGTAGAAGATGACCGCGTTGGCGATCAGCCTGGCGCACTGGTTGCTGATTTCGATCTCGATGTCAGTGCGCCCGGTCAGTTCCTTCTTGCCACCGACCTGGGCGATGGTCGAGCGTAGCTGGTGGTAGGACTCGATGCGGTTCTGCGAGCGGTGCACGTTGCGCTCCAGTTGAGGATCGCGCAGGTAGCACAGCGTGTAGATGCTGCGGATGAGCTTGTCGAACTCGAACACCGCGCGCCGCGTTGGATTCGGCGCGGTGTAGGTGCACAGCTTGCGGATCAGTGTGCCCTGCGTCATCTCCTTCAGGCCAAGCGTGGCGACAATCCGGTCGATATTCGCCTTTTCGCTGGCGATGAGTTGCCGGTCGATTTGGCCGACCGGTCGGATCAGGCACTTCTCGTACAGCGCCGGATCGTCGGCGCAATACAGTTCCTGCAACTGGCCTTCCATGTCGGTAAAGCGCGGCTCGAAGCGCAATCCGAACCAGTGCAGGATGGCGAAGTTGGCCTTGTTGACGCTGTGCATGTCGTCGGTGATCGCGGTCGGCACGATGTCCGACGTGTTGCGATACCAGATGTCGAACACGTGATGGGCCTCGTAGTCGTGCGCGCCGATCAGGTAGCCGTTGAGCAGCACGTGATTGCACAGCAGCGTGTAGGCGACCACGCCCTTGCCGCGCCCGAAATATTTGCGCGAGTAGCGCGCCTTCACGGTCGGCCGTTCAACGCCGAATTTCTGACCATCGACGGCACCGTACAGCGCATCGAGTTCGAACGAGTAGTACGGAAAGATTGGCAGCCCGGCGATGGCGTTGCTGATGCAGTCGTTGGCCGCGTGCAGCGTTGCGTGGCGCAGGTACTGCTGGTAGGCGCTCTCCAGCACGTGGTACGGGATGTCGCTGGTGCGCGCCATGACCTGGTTGCCTCCGGTGCAACAAACGATCGGTTACGACGCCGTCGGCGACCTTGGTTGTCGTCATGCGCACCGCTTGGATCAGGCCGTCTCAATTGTCGGTGCCCAAATGGACGTTCGTGGCGCGAGCCCAGGTGGCGCCCTCCGTGGTTTGCGTCACCATCAGGTAACGCTTGCCCTCGCGGTTCTCGGCCAAGGGCGGTGTGGCGATCAGCGCGGCGTCAACGAGCGTGCCGGACCTGAGCAGCAGATTCCTCGATTCCAGCAGGTGGCGCATCGGCGGTAGCGGCCGACGTGATGACACGACTGGGACGTTGAATCGCATTGAGCCGACATTATATAAATGAAGCGCTTCAAAACACGGTTTACATTGTCTTTGTACTTATATAAATTCTGACCATAGTTGTTTTTGAAGCGCTACAAAAGTGAGTGGCTGAAGGATTGGGCTTGAATGAAGGAGCCTCCGGAGAGCCATGTGATTCACACGGATCGACGAAAGGAGAGGTCGGTGTTCAAGAACTTTATCGGCGGCGAATGGGTGGAGGGCGTTGCGATTAACCGCAACATCAATCCCTCGAATCTGGACGACTTGGTTGGTGAATACGCGCGGGCAGACGAGGCGCAGGCGCGGCAGGCGATCGATGCGGCATTCGACGCGCAGCAAACGTGGCAGCGCAGCACTGCGGAAGAGCGTGCCGATGCGATGGACCGTATCGGCACGGAGCTGCTGGCACGGCGCGAGGAGCTTGGCCGACTGCTGTCGCGCGAGGAAGGAAAGACATTGCCCGAAGGCATCGGAGAAGTGACACGTGCGGGTCGAGTGTTCAAGTTCTTCTCGGGCGAGGCGCTGCGCCTCGGCGGGGAGCGCTTGCCGGCAATCCGCGCGGGGGTGGACGTTGACGTCCACCGGGAGCCGGAAGGTGTCATCGGAATCATTACGCCGTGGAACTTCCCCATTGCGATCCCGGCATGGAAGATCGCGCCGGCCCTGGCTTATGGCAACTCGGTGGTGTTCAAACCCGCCGATCTCGTGCCTGGCAGTGCGTGGGCGCTGGCCGAGATCATTGTGCGTGCAGGCAAACTACCTCCCGGTGTGTTCAACCTGGTGATGGGAGCCGGCTCCCAAGTCGGGAACGCGATGGTGAAGTCGCCCAAGGTTCGAGCCGTGACCTTTACCGGGTCGACAGGTACGGGGCGACGTATCGGGTTGGACTGCATGGAGCGGGGGGCGAAGGTGCAACTCGAGATGGGCGGGAAGAATCCGCTGGTCATCCTCGACGATGCCGACCTCGATGTGGCGGTGTCGGTCGCGATCAACGGCTCGTTTTACTCGACCGGTCAGCGTTGCACCGGTTCGAGTCGCTTGATCGTCGAGGACGGCATCCACGATCGCTTCATCGCTGCGATGGTCGAGAAGCTGTCGGCGCTCAAGATTGATGACGCCTTGAAGCCCGGCACCGACATTGGGCCGGTCGTCTCGCAGGATCAACTCGATCAGGATCTGTCCTACATCGAGAGCGCGCGGTCCGAGGGCGGACGTGTGGTGTTCGGCGGCGATCTGCTGCAGCGCGCGACCGCTGGCCATTACCTGGCGCCGGCGCTGATCACCGATACGGAGAATTCGATGCGCATCAACCGCGAGGAGGTGTTCGGCCCCGTCGCGAGTGTTATCCGTGTCAAGGATTACCAAGAAGCCGTGGCGGTCGCCAACGACACCGTGTTTGGCCTGTCATCGGGCATCTGCACGACCTCGTTGAAGCATGCGACGGATTTCAAGCGGCGATCGACGGCGGGGATGGTGATGGTGAATCTGCCCACGGCCGGCGTCGACTACCACGCCCCGTTCGGCGGTCGCAAAGGTTCGAGCTACGGGCCGCGTGAGCAGGGCAGTTACGCACGCGAGTTCTATACCTCGGTGAAAACAACCTACACGCTGGCGTGAATCCATGAACAAGATTACTGGAACGACGCGAATCTGCGCCATTCTTGCCGACCCGATCCATCACGTGAAAACCCCTCAGGGGATCAACCGTCTGCTGCAGGCGCGCGGGGTCGATAGCGTGATGGTGCCGATTCATGTTACCGCCGGGAAGCTTGCGTCGGTGGTGGCCGGCCTGCGGGACATGAACAACCTGGACGGCTTCGTTGTGACCGTGCCGCACAAGACCGCGATGGTGGCGCTGTGCGACGAGGTGTCACCGGCAGCGGTGCGAATTGGTGCGGTCAACGTGGTTCGGAGAAGTCCGGACGGCCGCCTGATCGGCGAGATGCTGGACGGTGAAGGCTTTATCGCCGGGTTGCGGCGGGAGGGAATTGACCCCGAGGGACGCAGCGCGTATCTCGCCGGCGCCGGCGGAGCGGCCAACGCGATCGCGTTTGCGCTGGCGAAGGCCGGTGTGGCACGGCTGACCGTCGCCAACCGCACGACTGCAAAGGCCATCGACCTCGTCGACCGTCTCGCTGCGGCCTACCCGCTCCTGCCCCTTGCCGTGGGGACGGACGATCCGTCAGGCCATGACATCGTCGTCAATGGAACCTCGCTGGGGCTGCGTCCGGGGGATGCGTTGCCGTGCGACGCGCAACGCCTGGAAGCGAACCAGATCGTCGCGGAAATCATCATGCAGCCGGCCGACACGCCATTGCTGCTGGCTGCCAGGCGGCAGGGCTGCCGCATTCACTACGGTGCGCCGATGCTCGCGTGCCAGATCGAGCTGATGGCTGCATTCATGGGAATAGCCGAGGCGGCGGGGGCATGATGGAAGACTTCTCGATTGAGGCATTGCGCTGCATCGTGGGCGAGCGTGGCGTCATCACCGACGAGGCCGATCTGGCGCCGTTCTGCACTGATTGGCGAGGCATGTTCAAGGGCAGGGCACGGTGTGCGGTGTTGCCGCGCTGCACGGCGGAGGTTGCGGCGGTGGTGCGACTGTGCGCGGCGGCCCGTGTGCCGATCGTTCCGCATGGCGGGAACACCGGTCTTTCGGGCGGGGCGACGCCTGACGCCAGCGGTGAGCAGGTGATCCTGTCACTGTCACGCATGTCTGCGATTCGCAGCCTTGACGTTATCGGCGAGACGATGGAAGTCGAAGCCGGCTGCATCCTGCAGGTCGCCCAGGAGGCGGCGGCCGACGCGGGTTTGCTGTTGCCGATTACCCTTGCGGCCGAAGGTTCGGCACGGATAGGCGGCATCCTGTCGACCAATGCAGGGGGCACCAATGTGTTGCGCTATGGCATGGCGCGCGGGCGGGTGCTCGGGCTGGAGGTGGTGACGGCCGATGGCTCGATCGTCAGCGGTTTGCGACAGTTGCGCAAGGACAATGCGGGGTACGACTGGAAGCAGCTGTTCATCGGTACCGAAGGCACGCTGGGCATCATTACCGCGGCGGTGCTGCAGCTTGCGCCAAAGTCGCGACAGCGGGTGACGGCGCTGCTGGCCGTGCCGTCCGCGGACGAAGCGCTGGCGGTCCTGCGTCTGGCACGTCAGGCGATCGGCGAGACGCTGAATGCGTTCGAGCTGATGTCCGGTCCGGCACTCGAGCTCGTTGCGCGCCACGTCGGACTGACGACGCCCCTGGCCCCGGCCCCGTGGTATGTGTTGCTGGAGGCCAGTTCCTCGCTGCCGTCGCTTCGTGATGCAGTGGAGGAGATGTTGGCTGACGTGCTTGAGCGCGGCGCGGCGAGCGACGGAGTGATCGCCGAGTCCGAGAAACAAGAGCGTGAGTTGTGGCACCTTCGCGAATCGATCACCGAGGCGGAAGCGCGCGAGGGGCGTTCGATCAAGCACGACGTGTCGGTTCCGATCGCGCTCATTCCGGCCTTTCTGCGAGTTGCCGACGAGGCTGTGATGAACGCGTTTCCGCTGGCGCGCATCAACGCATTCGGCCACGCCGGTGACGGCAATATCCACTACAACGTGATCATTCCGCCTGACGCCGACAGTCAGGCCCTGAATCGCCTCGTCCATGACCTTGTCGTCGACCATGGCGGAAGCATCTCAGCCGAACACGGAATCGGCCAGTACCGGGTCGATGAGTTGCACCGCTGTCGGTCGGCTCCGGAACTCGAGCTGGCCCGGCGCATCAAGCTTGCCCTCGACCCGGCCGGGTTGATGAATCCGGGCAAGGTGCTTCCTCAAACAATTGTCACCGGGTGATGATGCCATGGACCAATTTGACTACATCATCGTCGGCGGCGGGACTGCCGGCTGCATTCTGGCCAACCGTTTGACCGCATCGGGGCGCTTCCGCGTCTTGATGCTCGAAGCCGGTGGCGAGGCACGCAGTATGTGGATTCCCATCCCGGCTGGCTTCAGCAAGCTGCTGACCAATCCGAAATTCAACTGGCGCTTCGAGACCGAACCCGAGGACAACACGCTTCGCCGCAAGATCGCAGTGCCACGTGGCAAGGGTCTCGGCGGATCGACCCTGATCAACGGGATGATCTACGCCCGTGGTCAGCCCGAGGACTATGATTCATGGGAGCAGGCCGGGGCCCGTGGGTGGGGGGCGCGCGACGTCGAGCCGTATTTCAAAAAGCTCGAAAGCTACCAGGAAGGCGATGAGCGGCGAGGCCATGACGGCCCGATGAATCTGTCACGCGTGGATGAGCGCTTTCCGATCGCCGATGCCTTCCTGCAGGCTGCGCGTGAAGACGGGCATGCCCTTAATGAGGATTACAACGCCGGCCGGCAGGACGGTTTTGGCTACTATCAGGTCGCCCAGCACCGTGGCCGTCGCTGGAGTGTCGTCGATGGCTACCTGAAGCCGGCACGCCGGCGGGGCAATCTGTGCATCGTGACCAATGCCCATGTGCTTCGCTTGAATCTTGACGGTCGGCGTTGTGCCGGCGTGACCTATCGCGTGGGTGAGCGGGAAGTCACGGTGCAGGCGAAGGTCGAGGTGATCATGGCCGCCGGTGCGGTCCAGACGCCGCAAATTCTCGAACTCTCCGGCATCGGCAGGCCTGCGTTGCTGCAATCACTGGGGATTCCGGTGCTGCACCCGCTCGCTGGCGTCGGCGAGAACTACATCGACCATTTCGCGACGCGAATGAACTGGCGCGTCAGGAATACCGTGACGCTGAACGAGATGGCGCGTGGATGGCGCCTTGCGCTGGCGGTGGCAGAGTATTTCACTCGCCGTACGGGCATCCTGACACTGGGGACCGGCCTGGTGCACGGATTCGTGCGGACTCGGCCCGAGCTGCCGACGCCCGACGTGCAGTACTTCTTCGTGCATGCGAGTTACGCCAACGCGGCGGAGCGGATCCTCGACCGGGCGCCAGGCATGACGATCGGCGTGACCCAATTGCGCCCCGAGTCCGTCGGCAGCATTCACGCCCGCTCGGCCGATCCTCACGCGGGCCCGGTGATCCGCCCGAACTTCCTCGCGTCCGAGGTCGACCAGCAGTGCATGGTGCGCGGCATGCAGATCGCACGACGCATCGTCGGTCAGCCGGCACTGCGAAAGTACATCGAGCATGAGATGAGTCCCGGCAGCGACGTCGTCAGCGATGCGGACTGGCTCGAGTTCGCGCGTGCGAACGGCCAGACGATCTATCACCCGATCGGCACCTGCCGCATGGGAGAAGACGACGATGCCGTGGTCGACCTGCGCCTTCGCGTGCGAGGGCTCGCCGGACTACGCGTCGTCGATGCCTCGGTGATGCCCAGAATGGTATCCGGGAACACCCAGGCGGCCGTGATGATGGTGGCCGAGAAGGCGGCGGAGCTGATTCTGGAGGATGCCGGCCGCGGCTGACGCTGCGCACCGCATTTGGCTGCGCCTCGCCGCGCCCTCGCCGCGTTACTGTAGCGGGGAAGGTGCGGCGAGGCTCTCGCGCTCGACGATCTGCGTCAACAGCAGGGGTTCGTCACCCAGCGGCCGGTCCTCGATCAGCGCGACGATCTTGTGGGCAGTGTGCACTCCGATCTCGGTGATCGGGACGCGCACCGTGGTGAGGGGAGGCGTCGCAATGCGGGCGAATTCGATGTCGTCGAATCCGGTCACGGACAGGGTTTGCGGAACCTCGATGCCCCGCAGCCTGCATTCGTGGAGCGCGCCAATGGCGTGCAGGTCGGTGCCGCACATCAGCGCCGTTGGCCGGTCTGCCATCTGCCATAGCTTGGCAATTACCTCACTCCCCCCTTCGAGCGAGAACGGGGCTTCGATGATCCAGTGGGGTGGCACCTCCAGTCCCGCTTCGCGGATCGCCGCGAGTGTGCCCGCGATTCGAGCGCGGGCGCGCTCGTTGTGGATGGTCGGCCCGCCACACAGCGCGATGCGCGTGTGCCCTTTTGCGAGGACGCGTTTCGCCATCTCGTACGCGGCAACGTGATTCGAGAAGCCGACCTTGTGCTGATAGTCGCTCTCATCGACCGACCACGTCAGGACGTAGGGGAGATTGCGTTGGCGGATCAGCCGGAACACTTCTTCATCGTGGTCCGCACCGACGAGGATGATCCCGTCGATGCTGTTCTCGACAATGGCTCGCACGACGTTGATCTCGCGCTCGACGCTGTATTCATGGCTGCCGATTACGAGTTGGTAGCCCACGCTGGATAAGGTCTGCTGCAGCGAGTCGACCGAGTTGGCGTACATCGGATTCTTCAGCGTCGGATAGATCGCCGCAATCGTGTGTGTCTTGCGCGATGCGAGGGCCCTGGCGGCGCCATTCCGCACGTAGCCAAGCTGCGACACTGCGGTCATGACCTTGGTCAGCGTCTTCGGCTTCACTGCTTCAGGTATCGACAGCGCGCGCGACGCACTGCCCAACGATACGCCTGCGAGACGTGCAACATCTTCCAGGGTGGCGGGTCTGGTCTGTTTTGGCATTGCCTTGTTCAGCTGGGTTTGTGGATGTCCATTGTGGATACGTAACAGCTTTACGTTGCTGCGGAGATGCCTTCATCTACGCTGTGATGATAGCCCGGAAAATTTGGTTCAGGCACCAAATCAACAAAATGAATCGCTTCAAAAAAAGGTGTGCTAATCTCTTTATACGTTGAAGCACATGCGAGTTAACACTATAAAGCGCTTCAATTATTGAGTGTCGCGAACATCGTGAAATCTTCAGGAGGAGACGTTGATGAGAACATTTGCACGGAAGTGTCTGTCGCTGTGTGCCGGGTTCGGCATGTTGTTGGCGCGCGATGAAAACTACCCAGTTTTAGCGGGGTGTGCACGCTGAAAATTACCCAGGGTCATTAACCTCCGCCGCTTCCGTTGTGAAGCGGGGAACCGAGGAGATGATGACCATGAACATGCTGGGTAAGGTAAGGCGGTTGTACTACCGCGAGGGGCAGTCGCTGTCGGAGATCGAGCGGCGCACGGGGCTCACGCGCAAGACGATCCGCAAGTGGCTGCAGGCGCCCGAGGGGCTGGAGCCGAAGTATCGGCGCTGCGGCGGCGACACCAAGATCACGCCGTATGCGGCGCAACTGGTGAAGATGCTCGAGATCGATGGGCGACGGCCGGTGCGGGATCGGCGCAGCGCCCTCAAGCTTTTCACCGAATTGCAGGCGCAGGGGTTTGACGGCGACTATAGCCGCGTCACCGAATTCATCCGGCGCTGGCGTGCGCAAGGTGGCACCGCGGTCACCAAGGCCTTCGTGCCGCTGCAGTTCGAAGCGGGCGAGGCCCACCAGTTCGACTGGAGCGAGGAACACCTCGTGATCGGCGGGGTGTGGCGCAAGATCCTCGTCGCGCATCTGAAGCTGTGCTACAGCCGCGCCTTTGTCGTCCAGGCCTACCCGACGCAGAGCCACGAGATGCTCTTCGACGCGCATGCGCGGGCGTTCGCGACCCTGGGCGGAATTGCCCGGCGCGGCATCTACGACAATATGAAGACCGCCGTCGATCGCGTGAAGAAGGGCAAGGCACGCGTGGTCAATACGCGCTTCGCGGCGATGGCCTCGCACTACCTCTTCGACCCGGACTTCTGCAACGTTGCTGCGGGATGGGAGAAGGGCGTCGTCGAGAAGAACGTGCAGGACAGCCGGCGCCGCATCTGGCAGGACGCGGCGGCGGTGCGCTTCGGCTCCTTCACGGAACTGAACCTGTGGCTGCTGGGGCGCTGCCGCAGTCTGTGGCAGGAACTCAAGCATCCCGACTACGACCTCACGCTGGCCGAGATGCTCGAACAGGAACGGCCGCAACTGATGCCGATGATCGTGCCCTTCGACGGCTACGTGGAAACCGTCGGCAAGGTGTCGAGCACCTGCCTCGTGAGCTTCGATCGCTGTCGCTACTCGGCGCCCTGCGAACTGGTGGGGCAGGTGGTGGGCATCCGCGTCTACCCGGAGCGCATCGACCTCGTCGCCCACGATGCGGTGGTAGCGAGCCACGTGCGCAGCTTCGGCCGCAACGAGGCCCGCTACGACTGGCAGCACTACCTGCCGCTGATCGAGCGCAAGCCCGGGGCGCTGCGCAACGGCGCCCCCTTCGCCGACATGCCCGAGCCGCTGCAGCGGCTGCGCGCCTTGCTCCTCAAGCGCGAGGGCGGCGACCGCCTCATGGCCAAAGTGCTTGCCGCCGTCCCTGCGCACGGCTTGGAGACGGTGCTGATGGCCATCGAGGTGGTGCTCGAATCGGGGCGCCCGAGCCCCGAACACGTCGAGAACGTACTCAACCGACTCAAGTCCACACCGCCACCGGAGCAGGTCGCGACGGCGCTCACCGTGAGCGAGGCGCCGGTAGCCGATCCGCAACGCTACGACCGCCTGTGTGGGGAGGCGAGCCATGCGTGACCTGATCGCCGAACTCAAGAGCCTGCGCCTGTACGGCATGGCCGACGCGTGGGCTGACCTGACTGCTCAAGGGGAGACGGCCGCGCAGAGTTCGCGCTGGCTTCTCGAACATCTGCTGCAGGCCGAGGATGCCGACCGGCACGTGCGCTCCATCGCCTACCAGCTGCACGCGGCGAAGTTCCCGGTGCACCGGGATCTTGCCGGCTTCGACTTCGAGCAGTCCAAAGTCGATCGCGAACTGATCCACGAACTGGCCACGCTGTCCTTCACCGAAGCCGCCCACAACGCCGTGTTCATCGGCGGAACGGGTACCGGGAAGTCGCACCTGGCGACGGCGCTCGGGGTCTCCGGCATCACTCGTCACGGCAAGCGGGTGCGCTTCTATTCCACCGTCGATCTCGTGAATCTGCTCGAACAGGAGAAGGCCGCCGGCAAGGCGGGCCGACTCGCCTTCTCCTTGCTGCGCATGGATTTGGTGATTCTCGACGAGCTCGGATATTTGCCCTTCAGCCAGTCGGGCGGGGCATTGCTCTTCCACCTGCTCTCGAAGCTCTACGAGCACACCAGCGTGATGATCACGACCAACCTGACCTTCGGCGAATGGGCGACCGTGTTCGGTGACGCGAAGATGACCACGGCGCTGCTCGACCGGATCACGCACCACTGCCACATCGTCGAGACCGGCAACGAGTCCTATCGCTTCCGCCAAAGCACGGCCGATGCGAAGTCGCGCATCGCGGCGCGCGAGCAGATCAAACGGGGAAAGATCGCTGTGACGGAGGATGAACCCTTCTGATCGGTCGCCGCGCAGAGGGAACCCGCTCCGGGCTACGCCCTGCACGGGTTCCCTCTGCGCATTCCGACAGACCGACCAGCGGAACCGAAAAACCGATCCGTTGGGCTACACTGAAAAGCAGTCCGCGCAATGACGCGTGGCTAAAGTCCCTGGGTAAAATTCAACGCGCACGGCTGGGTAATATTGGATGCGCGCCGACACCCTTTCGGCTGAGTTGGATTCGTTCTTGCGCGTGACGCTCAGGTGTTTGACGTACGCAATGCGGCTCTGGGGCGCCACTCCCGCGCCTTCGCCCTCAAGTTCTGCCGGCAAGAGCGGTTTATCAGGGCGTGGAATGAAGCGCTGAACTCATGACGGCGATTCTTCACCAGCCCTAACAGGGCGTTGAAAATCTCGTCTTCACCTTCGGTTTCCAGCTTGCTGGAAAAAAATCGACATTGAAAAGCGCGCGCCTGCCCGTGATCATTCCGATTCAAGCGGACTTTTCCGTCGAGCGTGCTACCGCAAATCAGCAGCGCTCCTGTCGCCGCAAAGAGATGGTTTTTCGTCCACAACTTCTTCCATCCGCAGAGCGCAATGGCGCTCGCGAATCACGGTGCCAGCAGATTGCCCAATCTCGTCAGGTTATAGGCCGAGAAATTGAGCAACGCATGCGCACCGATTCGATCCAGCCCACGCGCCATCGCATGGCGCAGGGTGCCGATCTCCTTCGCCCAGCCAAAGGCCTCTTCGATCATCTTGCGCCGACGCAGGCTGACCGCGTAGCCCGGGGGCGACTTCACTTTCTCTGGTACCGCGCTGCCCTTGGTTTTGGCCGCGACGTGCGGGGCAATCCCAAGGGGCTCGAGCGCGGCGATGAACTCGGCGGTGTCATACCCTCGGTCGGCCGCCAGTGTTGGCTTGTGCGTCGAATTGCCCGGTTTGATGCTGCGCTTGGCCATCACCAACGCCGCCTCACGCTCGGCGGTTCCGGTGGCCGTCGTGGTGTGGACATCGACGATCAGGCCGTGCCGATTCTCGGCCAGCGCATGCGTGGTGTAGCTCAGATACGCCACGCCACCACCCTTGCTGGCCAGCAGCGCCTGCGGGTCGGTACGCGAGACGTGCGTCTTGTTCGAGCGTTTCTTGCCGCGAAAGTCCACCTCGGGGTTACGCCCCTGGTCCGGTCCCGGCGGCTCGTCCGAGTTGTCGCGAGCCATCAGGCTCTTGTGCGAGGCCCACGCCCGCAACAGCGAACCGTCGACGCTGAAATGCTCGTCCGACACCAGTTCGGCCCATTCGGCCACCGCCACCACGCCACCGAAGAACTCGCGCATCACGCTCTCCTTGAGGAGTCGCTCGCGATTGGCGCTGAACGTCGAGTGATCCCATACCGGCTCGTCCAGCGTCAGGCCGACGAACCAGCGGAACATCATGTTGAAGTCGATATGTTCGACCAGCGCACGCTCCGAGCGAATCGAAAACAGACATTGCAACAACGAAGCTCGCAGCAATCGTTCCGGTGCAATCGACGGACGTCCGCCCTCGGCATACAGCGCATCGAAGTGCGGCGACATCGTGCGCAAAACCATATCGGCCAACGTCTTGATCCGGCGCAAAGGGTGATCCGGGTCAATTCGGTCTTCGATATTGACGTAGCTGAACAGGGCGCCTTGTTTGTGGTCGATGCCGCGCATGGGAATAATCGGTGTCGTAATGCGAACGTAATTATATCAGCCGTAGAACCCGCGTAGATGCAGGAAAACGTATTAAATCAACACCCTGCTAAGCCGGCGTAGCCGGAACCAAACAGGTTAAAGTGTCAGCGCCCTGTGACGCGAAGTGGAGGTTGCGATGAACGCACCGCTTCTTGAACGCTACCGTGACCGGATAGCCGGCGTGTTGACCTGTTACGACCGGATCGTCATTACGGGCACGCTGCCGGGCGCCTGCCATCACGCGGGGATGACCAGTTTCCTGAACGCGCACCACATCCGTATTTTTGACTACCCGCGCTTTGCCGAGCCGCTGCGCGAGCGCATCCGGGCGGGCGCCGAGCAACTGGCGGCAACAGCGGGGGCGAAGGTGGAATACCTCGCCAAGGCGCACATTCGCAAGGAAGATGTCGTTGCTGCCGTGATCAAGGGGCGCGGCGATCATCCCGGACTGGTGCATGTCATTTCCGCGATGGAAGCGTGCTCGTCCTACAAGCCCTGGCACGACAAGCGTACCCACCAGACCTATCTGCGTCCGACTCCGGGCAAGTGCCTGCATTACTACTTCTACTTCATCGACGCCGAACTGGGGCTCGTCTATCTGCGCGTACCCACGTGGTGCCCGTTCCGGCTCCAGTTCTACTGCAACGGCCATAGCTGGCTCGCCCGACAACTCACGGCCGCGGGCATCGGCTATGCCACGGCGGACAATGCCTTTATCCGCATCGACGACTGGGAGCGCGCGCAGCAACTCGCGGACAGCCTCTCCCCGGACCTGCTGCACCGGATTCTCGATCGCTACGCCACCGAATGTTGTCCGGTGCTGGATGCCTTTGGTCAGGCTTACCACTGGAGCCTGATGCAGCTGGAGTGCTCGACCGATCTGGTCTTCCGTTCCGAGGCGACGTTGAAGCCACTCTTTGCCGCGATTTCGCGCGAGGCGATTGTCTCGGTCAAGGCCGAACAGGTGATGAGCTTCCTGGGCAAGAAGATGACTGCGCAATTGGCGCAAGAAGTCGACAGCCGCCTGTCCACGCGCATCGAAGGCACCTGTATCAAGCATCGCATGGGCAGGAACTCGGTCAAGATGTACGACAAGTTCGGCCGCGTGCTGCGCCTCGAGACCACCACCAACGACGTTTCCTTCTTCAAGCACCACCGCAAGGTGGAACACCGCGATGGACACACCACCCGGGAACTGGCTGCCGTCAAGAAATCGATCTACAGCCTGATCGATCTGCGCGAGATTCTCACCGGCTGCAACCGCCGCTATCTCGAATTCCTCTCCGCGCTCGATGATTTCTCTGCGGGCCATCGCAGCCTCGACAAACTCACCACGCCCAAAGAGGTCGATGGCCATCGCATCAAGGGCTTCAACTTCTTCGACAAGACCGAGCATTCCCTGCTGTGTTCCCTGCAACGTCCGCAGTTCAACATCCGCGGCGTGCGCCGTGCCGACCTGAAACCGTTTCTCCCTCGGCTGTCCCCAGCCAGCATCACCCGCTACCTGAAACGCCTGCGCGACTTCGGCCTCATCAAGAAGGTCGGCGGAACCTATCGCTATTACCTCACCCGCATTGGCCGCAGCGCCATCGCCGCCGCCTGCAGACTCTCCGAGCAGATCATCGCCCCGGCTCTCGCCGTATGACAAAGTTTGATCAGAATCTGTAAAGAGTGAAGTCATAAGAGACTAATGAAAGGCAGATATAGGCAAAATGCAATAAGGAGGGCATTTGAACGTTCGCGAACTGTTCGAGATCCTTGCGAGCCTGCCGCCCGTCGCGCGAGTAGTGGTCGACGACTTCGAAGGCGTGTTTGATGACGTGGCGTTTGCTAAAGCAGTAGCGATCCGCGGGAACGCAAATCAAGACGCACACTACTACGGCCCGCGCCTGGCGGACGATCTCCAGCCGTCGGAAACGGCGGCGTGCATCGGCGCGGCGTGTACGAGAGGTGCACGGCTCACGGTTGCAGACATGGAAGCCGACAAAGCGCGAGGGATCTGGTGATGAAGCTCGGCATTGCGTCCGATGTCCATCTCGAATTCGGCGAGCCGTGGGAGCCGGCCGATCTCGACTATGACGTACTCGTGCTGGCCGGCGATATCGACGTTGGCACCAAGGGCTTCAAGCGGTTTCGCGGGTGGCGCGGTCGGTGGATGATCTACGTCGCAGGCAATCACGAGTTCTACGGCCAGAACATGCCCGCGACGGTGCGCCAGTTGCACGGACTACGCGCTGAAGCCGAGCGTGCAGGCAGCTTCTTCCTCGAAAAGTCCTCGACCGTGGTCGAGGGCGTGCGCTTTCTCGGAACGACGCTCTGGACCGACTTCCAGCTGTTCGGTACCCATCGCCGCGGCGAAGCAATGAACGCGGCCGAAGAGCAGATGACCGATTACCGGAAGATCGTCGCGCTGAAAGACGGGCCGACGAAGGTCATGCTGTCGGCTGTCGACACCCTGCGCATCCACGAATACGCCCGCGACTGGCTTGCTCACGAGCTCGCGCAGCCACACGACGGTCCGACGGTGGTCGTGACACATCATGCACCGTCGATCCAGTCGATCGCGCCACGCTTCCGGGGTGATCTGGTGACTGCAGCGTATGCCTCGAACCTCGAAGGGCTGATCCTGGAGCATCAGCCGACGCTGTGGATTCACGGCCATTCGCACGTCGCCTGCGACTACCGCATCGGCGCGACACGGGTTGTCGCGAACCCGAAGGGCTATCCAGGCGAAACGTTTGTTGGGTTCCAGCCGCGCCTTGTTGTTGAGGTTTGAGACGACGAAGCCGTATGAGCGCACCGCGCTCTTATCTTCGCTCGCGAGCTGCTCGAAGAGCTCCGTGATCGCACAAAACATCCAGGGACAACTGTGAGGAGTGGGGGCGGCAAGGCAAGAAGCTGCACTCGCGCCATTGCGACCATCAAGACGTCAGGGGGTTAATGTCAAGTTCCGCCGCGTAGGCAGAATGTGAACAGGGCACGACACCATGACGTCGATCCTGCTTCGACGTCCAATCACACAGAACCGTAGCTCACCAGTCCGGCGAACTCACGCTGCCAAAGCTGAGCTGACATACGACTTTCGTCGCGCATGTCCCGGAGGGGGCAATAATCCAAAAATCGCGGGCATGTCGCACGAGGATAGGCAGCGTGCGGGGCGACTCACCGCTGCAATGGCTGAATTAGCATTTCCCAGAAGTACTCCGCCACTCCCTCGTAATTGAGGAGCGTTTGGCCATCGCGCCCGAGGTGGGCGAAGCCGAGCGGCTTGAACCCCAGCGAGTAGCCGTCGTCCTGGATCGACATGCTTTCGTTGAAGCTGTTCTGCGAAACGCCGCTGTGGCTGAACAGGATGTCGCCGCCGAAACTCCTACCTCCCATCCAGATTCCGCATCCGCATCGCCGTTTCCCAGAGACGTAAATCGCCGCGTCAAAGCTGTTGGCATCGATCTGACGGAAATTCACTTCGATGTCCGGATTGCGCTGCTTCAACTCTTCCAGGGAGTTAGCGAAGTACTTGGCTACAAACTCGAAACACTCAGCCCGTGCGCAATCACGCTCGCGGTCAGTAAATTCCTTCTTGATGCGCAGGTTGCTGGACCGGGACGTTGTTGTAGTAACCACCGGTTGCACGGGTGCCGCTACCGGTGGAGCCGCAAGCGCTGCTGGCGCAGCGGCAGTCGACTTGGGAAGCGTATTGAGCGCGCCCTTGATCGCGGATACGACGTGGAAAAAGCCCTCATCCAATGAAGGGTACTGAGTGACCGCCTTCCCATCCGGTGTGGCGGCCAATAGCTTGCCGAACGGCAAATCGTGCCAGTGGCAGACCCGCAAGATCACCGGGATCACGATCGCCAGCCCAAGGTTGTGACGCTCGACTGCGCGCACCATTTCGACGTCGTAGCAGTAATCGGAATTGATGAAATCGGGACTCACGAGCAGCAAGACGAGTTCGGCATCCTCGAAGTGTTGGCCGATTTCATTATTGAATTCTTGCCCAGCAACGATCCGGCGATCGTGCCAGGTTTCGATCAAGCCCTGGCGTTTCAGGGGCGAAAGATGCTTTTCGAGCTCGTTTCGCAATGTCTCGTCCACGTGCGAGTAGGAGAAAACCACTTTGGCCAATTTACGTCTTCCTGAGTCAGTCGCGTGAAGCAAATAAATAGTAATGGAGCGGAGGATCGCTATAGTCCCACTCTTTCGCCTGCGCCCGAAAAAGCTGTGGTCAGCGCTCCCCGAATTGGCGCTTGCATAGTGTAGCTTGCATGCCTAATCCGGAACCACTGTTGCGCGGCGCACCACAGGACTTTTTTTGTCGCGAACGCCCTGGCGACCAACAATAGACGAAACAATCAAGCTTCGGGGCACATGAAATCCATCGCGCTACTCGACATCAGGCTACGCTAGACCGGTGGGTAGGGGAGGATTTGCAGCGCGAGGAGATTCACCATCGAGCGGCCCGGTAAGAGGCAAGTCGGGAACGGCACAACCAGCGTCAAGATCCAATGCCGCCACGTTCTACCTGCTCCGGCCGGCGAGTAGCAAAGCTGGAAGACCAGCTAAATACATTGCGCACACTGGAATACGTAGCGCATAATCTATGTCTTCGATTAAGTTTGCCTGGAGGTGGAAATGCCAAATGCAACAACAATTTATCGCGCGCTCGAAGAACTAGCAAGGCGATTTGAAGTGCTTCATCAAAAGTTCAGCGAATTTTTCGAAGCTGCACAATATATGGGAGATAGGAAATGTTTCGGGCCGATCGTCAAATTTGATGATCATCTGGATAGGAACTGCTTCACGGTTAATTTCCTTGACAAGACTCTTATTTTCCGCTTTTCGTCCGCATTAAGCGAGACGAACTCCCCTGTCGGCACCGTCACCTGCCTGGAGCCCAACCCCGACGACGAATCGCAGCCGTACGACGTGCTGACTATTTCTTTCTCAACCAGTGGAAAAATTTATGGTATCGACAAGCCCGATGACTTTGAGGATCCGCTGAATATCAGTGACACTGTCACCGCAATCTTTATCGTCAGCCATTGCGTCTACCTGACCCTCCGGAAGGGAGTGCAGGCACAACCCTCGTGAGGGCCGGCATAGCCCCCGACAAATCCAAGTCGCGCCGTGACGGCCAAGAGGACGCGCTCTCAAGGCACGAGCCGCGAGGGGATAAAGTGGCGAGCTGAGAACGGTTGGTCGATACTTTCCACCGAGTGAAGAACATATCGACGGTCGAGTGGCTCTTGTCGGTCGGGCCGGCTTTGACATGAGGTTCACTGCGCTCATTCGGCACAGCTTTCCGCTCTGCAGCCGGTAAACGATGGATTTCAGATGGACTTGAGCCGTACGCTCACGGTCGGCCCTGTATGGCAAGCGGAAGGTTGGAAGCCAGCCACTGCCAGACGGCTGAGACGTTCGGCGGGTAATGTCAACCGCGTGGTTGTGGCTGTGAAATGCAATCTACGGGCGCTCCTGCCGAGCGGCAAGTCTCTCCAAATATTCTCCATCATGCGACACAGCGACACGCAAGGCGCTCGAGAATCCGCCGATCTTCGCCGAGCTTGCACAGCGATTCGAAATGCTGGTCAAGATCCTCGAACAGGATATAACTCAGTGAGAAGTCCTCGTGGCGCTGGAACATCGGGCGCTTGAGTTGCACGACGATCTCCTTCTCGCGTGCAGCCGGAGCAACCAAATATAGATGCTCATGCCGGCCCGGAATCGACAATGCCATGTCGGCAAGGCGTAGGATTCCCGAATAAATCGACGTACTCTTCTCCACTTCAAAGGCACTCGCGATTCTCGGTTCGCCAGGGTATAGCCACAAGACATCGATGAGTTCTGCGGTGGCGTGCACTTCTGGTGGGAGCCCAAGGTCTGGCAGACACTCCAGGCAACGGTAGCCCAGCGCGCGGCCGCGGTAGAGGGCGCTGCGGTCATTGCGGGCGACCAGCACGTCATAGCCCAGTGCGCGGCCCAGTTCGATCAGTTGATATTGGACCTTCGTATGCAGGCGCTCCTCCGCCATGTCTTGTTCGACCTGGGCGTGGCGCTTGCGACGCACCTGCTCGATTTTTTCACGTTCGATGGTCAGGGCACTCGAATCATCATCGGTCGTTCCGAGCCGTCCGACGCCAATCTCGAAAAGCATGCCGCTGAATGCGCCCAGATCTCGTGAGAGCATGCCCAGTGCAGCGTTGGCAACGATGATTGTCTCCCGCATTTCCAGATAGCTGTCCCACGAGCCGAGTCTCTTCTTTGTCCTAAACAGCGCGTTGAATCCGTTCAGCATTGCCGTGTTGAACGGTGGGAAATGCGTCGGATGCAGGAAGTACAGAATATTCGCGACGGCTGGGCCCAAGCCTTTGATGCGCTTACCGGCGAGTTTCAGAACCTCCCTTTCGAGCGCCCGTACATCGGTAGTTCCGAGACAGGCGTAGAGGAACTCGCCAAATGCCTGTTTGTTGAGATCATGCTCGTAGATGTCGGGGATACGCAATTTTGGCTTCCAGTAGAACGGATGTGCGGCCCCTTCGAATACCTGTTTTTGTTCGGAAATGCACGCCAGTACGAACTCCAAGGACGATCCCTTGAAGTCATTCGGGAAGCGATGATGCTTGATATCGTCGACGACCGCTGCAACACCACGGCGAATGCTGCGAAACGCCTTGATCCGGTCTTCGCTGCTGATGAACCAAGTGCTATAGACTGATTCGGGATCGGCCTTGTAAGCTTGCGCAATCGGCAACAGAGCATCATGCATAAGGACCCCTCATTGACTTGAGCATCATTTCTAACAGCGTAAATTGAGGTGGTCAATCCTGCCCAAATGGGGGGGCGCTGCCCACACATCCGGCCCCCGGACACATCGCCTACGCCGTCCTGAGTTGTCATCGAGAACGCAAAGGTCCGGAGCATGGGCATAAAGCATATGCCCGCCGCCAAGGATCGCGCATCGGCGTTGATGGCGATGGGTCCCTCCTGTGCGAGGAATGGTAGAACGCCTGCGCTAGCCGTGTTCAGCCGCGATGCAGCAGTCTGGCTCGTGGGTCTGCCGAGGAGGGGGGCGAGGCACGCCGCGCAGGTAGGCCGGCACTTTGCATCTCTGTGCGATAGTGCCGCGCCTGCCCCCGGTTCAGTGCCTTGCGAAAGTGGTGATCACGCCCTTCTCGTCGAAGCTGACGACTTCGTAACGGTCAGCGGGGAAAGGCCCCTCCATTCCCGGGGATCCTTGAGGCATTCCGGGCGCGGAAATGCCCACGATCTTCGGCTTGACTGCCAGCAACCGCTTCACATCCGAAGCGGGCACATGCCCTTCGACGACGTAGCCGCCGACCTTGGCCGTGTGGCACGAGCTAAGCGCCGTCGGGACACCGGCGTCGCGTTTCACCTCGCCCATTTTCGGTGTGGCAATTTCCTTGACGTTGAAGCCCTGGGATCGCATATGCTCTGCCCATTTGCCGCAACAGCCGCAATTCGGATCCTTGTAAACGATGACTTCGTCACCTGCTGCAAGCGCAGGAGACAGACTGAACGTGAGGGACAGCGCAGTTGCGGCAAGCAATGCGCGCTCGCGGATCGGAAACAGTGCATTGATGGTCATATCGGTCACTCCTGGCGAATACCTTGGGCAAACTCTACTCTATGCTCGTCTGGCCATGGATCGAGCGCGGCAAATGAATGCGAAATGCGGTGACGCCGTCGGCGGATTCGACGTCTACCGTTCCGCCATGTGTCTCGACGATCGTACGGGTGATTGCCAGACCGAGCCCGGCGCCCTCTCCGTGATGATGTCGCTCGGCGCTTGCACGATGGAAACGTTCAAAGATGCGTGATAGTTGATCTGCCGGAATTGTGTCTCCGCGATTTTGAACGCGGAGCATGACTTGAGGGCCGTCATCGGCGACATCAATCTCGATAGTGCTTCCCGCGCGCGAGTGGCGCAGGGCATTCGATAGCAGATTTGAGATCGCGCGCCGCAGCATCAAGCGATCACCGTGGACCGTTGCTGCGCCTCGTACCACCACGCTGACATCGTGCTCCTCGGCAAGTGCTTCATAGAATTCCGCGAGCGCACGCGCCTCCTCGGCCAAGGCCACCAGTTCGTGTGGGCCAGGCAGGCGCCCATTATCCGCTTTTGCCAGGAACAGCATGTCGGCAACCATCCGCGCGATCCGTTGGTATTCTTCAAGGTTTGACGTTAAGACCTCACGATATTCGTCGGCGGTACGCGTTCGGGACAGGGAAACGGCCGTTTGCGTCATCAGATTCGAGATGGGGGTCCGCAGTTCATGGGCAATATCGGCCGAAAAGTCGGATAGACGTTGAAACGCAGCTTCGAGGCGGCTGAGCATGCCGTTAAAGGCGTCGACGAGTTCACGCACTTCAACCGGCGCCTTGGCTTCCGTCAAGCGTTGGCTAAGACGCTCAGCTGACACCCCGCGAGCGATCTCGGTTACTCGGCGTAAGGGGGCGAGACCCGCATGCGCGACCCACCAGCCGAGCAGGGCGGCCATTACCGCCGCGAATGAGATGGCAAGCCAAAGGCGAAGCCGCGCTGCGTCGAGAAAAGTTGCATGGTGGGTGATATCCAGTCCGACCACAGCGCGAATATAGGTCGTTGTTCCGTCGGCCCGCGGCATACGCAGCGACTGCTCACGTCCCGCATAGTGGTGTCCATCCTTCTCCCATTTGGCGATGCCGGATGGTAATGCCTCTCCGGCGAGGATTCCCGTCAGAAAAGAGCTTGGATGGATTGCGTAACTTACAACCCCGTCCTTATCGCGCAAGAACGCCGCGATACCATCATGGCCGACGAAAGCGTCGTCGAGTCGTTGGGGCAGCATATCCCGTGCGGACGGCGAATCGGCCCGCTGGAGCAGATTTTCGATCAGCGCGAGTTTTCCGCGCAATTCATGGTCGTCGAGTTCAGCAAAGTGCGCTTCCACTGCACGACCGAGCAGTACGCCGACGGCAATCAGTAAGCTCGCTGCCGTCAGTGCGAAGAGCAGTGCAAGTCGTGTGGTGAGCGATAGAGGGTACCGGAACTTCACTGAGCCTCCGGTACTTCCAGAACGTAGCCCATGCCACGCACGGTACGGATAAGTTTTGGTTCGAAGGGTTCGTCGACTTTCGCTCGCAACCGCCGAACTGCGACTTCGATGACGTTCGTGTCGCTGTCGAAGTTCATGTCCCACACTTGCGAGGCAATCAATGACCGCGGCAACACTTCGCCCTGCCTACGCAACAGCAGTTCGAGTAATGAGAACTCCTTCGCTGTGAGATCGATCTTTATGCCTGCACGCGTCACTCGCCGTCGCAGAAGATCAAGTTCGAGGTCCCCAACCCTGAACACCTCAGGTTCCTTGGCCTTTCCTCGACGTAGCAATGTGCGCACGCGCGCGAGCAGTTCCGAGAAGGCAAAGGGTTTCACTAGATAGTCGTCGGCCCCGAGCTCGAGACCACGTACCCGATCCTCGACCTGATCGCGTGCAGTAAGAAACAGCACTGGCGTTTCTCTGCCGCTACGTCGGACGGTTCGAAGCACGCCCCAGCCATCAAGTGAGGGGAGCATTACGTCGAGCACGATCAGGTCGTACTCGCCATTGAGCGCCATATGCAGGCCATCCAGCCCGTCGCGCGCGAGGTCCACAACAAAGCCGGCTTCGCCCAGCCCCTGCTGCAGGTAATCGCCGGTTTTCGGCTCATCCTCAACGATCAGGATCTTCATGGTTGCCCTCTATCTCGTTCATGCGACGACATTTTGCATCGCTAAACCGGGCTTCAATTCGAGATTACCAAGATGTAATTCGGGAGACAGACTTCTGACACCTTCTGAGTCGCAATATGGCGATGTGTCGGTCCGTACCGAGGGCATCGCTTCTATCCTTTCGAAGGAGGTAGTTGTATGAAACCGATTATGGTGATGCACGTTGTGTTCGCGTTGACTGCCGCGGCTGCGATGTCTGTTACGTTTGCGGCAGCGCCGACGAATGAGGAGCACCAAAGTCATCATCCCGACGTGGCGCAAGTGACACCCGCCACGACAGGGCCCGCTGCCAGCATGCCCGCGCTCCAACAGCGCATGAAGGCGATCCGTTCGGAGAAAGACCCCGCGCGTCGCATGGCCCTGATGGAAGAGCAGGTGCACGCCATGGAGTCGGCGATGCGTGACATGCCAGCTGAATGCCCGATGGCCGCTGGCAGGATGGGCGGCAAAGCGCCAGACATGATGCGTGACCACATGCGAATGATGGAAAAGCGCATGGACATGCTGCAGCAGATGATGGAAATGCACATGAAGGCTGAGCCGACGAACCCCATGAAATAAGAGGAGGTTTGCCTCTGGGAAGGCTCCTCGGGGCTAAGGCCACAAGAAAGAATGAATCCCCGATGAAGAGCGGTTGTTTCGCCATTTCGTGGCGGAGCGCTGCGGCGCTCGTCTGTCTGGCCTTGCAAGTTCACACAGGCCGAGCCGCGGCGTCGAACGTGTCCTCGCCACCAGAATCCTCCCGCGTGCGCGACGCCACATTTGCGACAGGCGCGGATGTCGGAATTGAGGTGCCCTCGTTCCGTTCCGTGCTTGAAAACTACCGTTCTTACGGCGCGGACGAGCCCCTTCGTCCATGGCGTGAGGTCAACGATGAGGTGGGTCGAGAGGAGGGCCGTCACGGTAATCGCGACACTACGCCGATTTCGAACGATGCGGCGCCACAGGGTGGAAGGACGGAGGATATGAGGTGAAGGCCGCCACGTCTTTTGTCTTGGTATCCGCTGGCATCCTGACGGGCTGCGCAACGGCCGAAATTGACAGTAACTACGAGGCGGTAGCGCGATTCAGTCAGGAACATGCTGGAAGCGTGCCACGATGGTTGCGTAGCGATCCTGATCGCGTCGAGGTGGAGGCGGAAGTCGCTCGCCTGCTGGCTCAGCCGCTGCGTAAGGATGATGCCGTGCGGATAGCGCTCAACAATAGTCCGGCGTTTCAGGTGGTGCTTGCAGAAGCGGCGGCGGCATCGGCCGACACTACGCGCTCAGCGCGCGTCCCCGGCCCGGTGTTTAGCTTCGAGCGTCTGCTGCGTTCGGGAGGCGGCGAGCACGAACTCGAGCTTGGCCGAGCGCTGAGCTTCTCACTGCTTGACGTGTTACTCCTGCCTGCGCGTCTCGACCGCGCCGAGCTGAAACAACGGGAAATCCGGTTGCGGGCCTCGGCGTCGGTCTTGGCGCTTGTAACTGACGTGCGCCGCGCATGGGTCGAGGCTGTTTCGGCGTTACAGGTCGCCAATTACCACGACCAGGTGGCCAGTGCCACGGCAGCGACAGCCGAACTCGCGCGCCGTATGCAGAGCGCGGGCAACTACAGTCGTCTTCAGCAAGCGCGAGAACAAGCGCAGTATGCAGATGCCGTGAGCGTTCAGATTCGTGCGCGTCAGGATGCGGTACGGACCCGCGAAAACCTCATTCAGTTGATAGGCCTGTCGCCTCACCAGGCGCTTGCCCTTCGACTCCCGGAGCGCTTGCCGGATTTGCCGGGGGAACCGATCGACGAAGCGACGGTTGCTCGCACGATAGTCGACGAGCGCCTCGACGTCCGTATCGCACGCGCTGCACTTGAAACAGCCGCGAAAGATCTCGGACTTACGCAGGTGAGCAGCGTAGTCAATGGGATCGAGGTCGCTGGCGTGCGCAACAGCGAGACAGGCACGCGCCCACAGCGTGGTTTTGAGATCGAATTGCCGTTGCCGATATTCGACTTCGGTGACGCACGCCGCGCGGGAGACCAGGCGCGTTATCTCGCTGCGGTCAACCGTACCGTACAGGTCGTTCGCAATGCCAGTTCGCAGGTGCGCTCGAACTATGACGGGTATCGCAACGCGTATGACTTGGTACGCCATTACCGCGACGAGGTCATCCCGTTGCGCAGAAGCATCGCGGACGAGGCGGTTCTCCAATACAACGGGATGTTTATCAGCATTTTCGAGCTTCTCGCGGAGACCCGCAACCAGACGTTAGGCGTGATTCAGGCCATTCAAGCTGAGCGTGACTTCTGGCTTGCGGACGCCGCACTGAGTGCGACCTTGCTCGGTTACCCGATTGCGCCGACGGTCCTGCGATCAGGCCCGGCGGTACCTGTCGCTCAACACTAGTATGGCGAGCACTGAGAATGCCCAATAGACGACAATTTCTCGCGGGTGCAGGCTTGCTTGCGATCGGTGGGGTGGGCCGTGCTGCCTTGGCAGCTCTACCCGAGGTGGCCCTACGGCACAGTGCCGACACGGCGATGCCGCTGCAACCCGCCGATGGTGCTTCCTACAACCCAGTTGTGACCCTCAATGGCTGGACAGCACCATGGCGCATGAACGGCGGCGTCAAGGAGTTCCATCTTGTTGCGGAACCGGTCGAGCGCATCATCGCTCCGGGGATGACCGCGAGGTTGTGGGGATATAACGGCCAATCGCCGGGCCCCACCATTGAAGTGGTTGAAGGCGATCGGGTGCGCATTTTCGTCACGAACCGTCTCCCCGAGCATACGACGGTCCACTGGCACGGGCAACGTCTGCCCAACGGCATGGACGGGGTTGGGGGGCTGACGCAACCGCATATTCCTCCTGGCAAGACATTCGTCTATGAATTCATCGCCCGCAGGCCGGGTACCTTTATGTACCACCCCCACGCCGACGAGATGGTGCAAATGGCGATGGGGATGATGGGGTTGTGGGTCACGCATCCGCGTAACCGGCATGCGCTGATCGACCCTGTTGACCGCGATTTTTGCTTCCTCTTGGGCGCGTTCGACGTAGAGCCCGGCAGCTATACCCCCAAGACCCATACGATGCTTGAATTCAACCTGTTTACGTTCAACAGCCGCGTCTTCCCGGGCATCGATTCGCTCAACGTGCGCCGTCGCGATCGCGTACGGATTCGAATTGGCAACCTATCCATGACCAGCCATCCGATCCACCTGCATGGACACGAGTTCGAAGTGACGGGGACGGACGGTGGTCCGATCCCGAAGGAGGCTCGCTGGCCCGAAGTTACCGTCGACATCGCGGTTGGCCAGATGCGTCAGATCGAGTTCGTCGCTGACGAGGAAGGCGACTGGGCGCTGCATTGTCACAAGTCGCACCACACGATGAATGCGATGGGTCACGACGTACCGACAATGATTGGAGTCGATCACAGAGGTCTTGTCGAGCGCATCCAGAAACTCGTACCGGACTATATGGCGATGGGCGAGCGCGGCATGGCTGAGATGGCCGAAATGGAGATGCCGCTGCCAGACAACACCCTGCCGATGATGACAGGCCAAGCGCAGTTCGGCGCAGTCGAGATGGGCGGCATGTTTACCGTCGTCAAGGTTCGGCGTGATCAGAGGCCAGGAGACTACTCGAACCCCGGGTGGTACAAACATCGGGCGGGGCGTGTCGCTCATGAGTGGGCAGGGGGTGTCATGGACCCGGCGCGGACACTCGATGCAGGTGGTCAATCAATGCCGGGGACTACCACCGGCTCTCCCGGAACGATCAATGTTCGCCGGCCCAGACGTCACCCGGGGCACTGATGCTGGACCACTGCCCACTTCTTCCCGAACTGTATGAAATATTCGATTATGATAATGGAGAACCAATGAGGTCACGACGTCATTTCTTGGCTACGAGCCTGTTCGCGACAGGCTCACTCTTTGCTGGTCGCGCAGCATTGGCTCACGGAGAAGCGACGCACTCCGCCATCAGACCTGCGACGGTTAGTAATGAACAGAAGGACTGGGGGGTGGCCGGCGATCCGCGCGAGGCAAGTCGTACTGTCCCCATTCTAATAACGAATGGAATGCGCTTCTCGCCCGATCGCATCGAAGTACGCCTTGGAGAAACGATCCGCTTTGTTCATCGCAACGTCGATAACGTTCTCCACGAAATGGTCATCGGGACAAAGTGGGCACTCCATGAGCATGCTGAATTGATGACGAAGTTCCCCGGTATGGAGCATGACGCGCCGTGGATGACTCACGTTGCCCCGGGCGGGATGAGCGAAATCAATTGGACGTTCAATCGCCCCGGGCGCTTCGAGTTCGCCTGCCTGATCCCTGGTCATTACCAAGCGGGCATGATCGGTACGATCATTGTGTCCCAAGCTTGAGCCGATTGATCCATGCAAGCTGACAAAAAAGTAATTTTCCAGTCACCTTCCGGTTCAAATCGACTCTTCATACTGAGTCTCAATTAGTCACGACGCAGGATTTGTCATGCTTACCCAACGCAATCTTCCGACCGTTGCGCTCCTCGCAGCACTCGCAATGGCCACTCCGACCTTTGCGTCGAACGGCCACGATGCCCATCATGCTGGCGCTGCCGACAGCGGTAGCGAGGTCGTATCGGCGCTGTCTGACGGAACGATCAAGAAGATTGACAAGAGCACCGGCAAAATTACGATCAGCCACGGTCCGCTCGAAAATCTCGCCATGCCGGCAATGACGATGGTTTTCCGTGCCGCCGATGCATCCATGCTCGATCAGGTCAGAATAGGCGACAAGGTCCGCTTCAGGGCCGAGCGCGTTGATGGCGTGTTCACTGTCACAAAGCTTGAAGCCGCAAACTGACGCCAGCGTCACCGGGAGGGGTGTAGTCCCGGACGCCGTGGGCACCTGTCATTTACGATTGTATCGGCCTCTATTTTCAAGTCGTTTCGGATGAAAACGCATATTCTCGGCCTCCGTTCCTTGCATAGAGTCGTAGGCATTACCGTGCTCGCCGCCAGTCTGGGGGCAGGCGCCGCACACGCCCAAACCCCCCCGTTGGGTGCCGATGTGGTCGGTCTGATAGAACAGGCCCGCCTCAACAACCCGGCATTCGCGGGCGATCGCGCCGAAGCTGCCGCGGCCCGGGAACGGGTTGAACCGGCGGGCGCGCTGCCCGATCCGACCGTTCAGATTGAACTCATGGACTTCACTAACACGATGCGTGGGGGCTCGACGACACTTATTCCGGGCGAAGTTGGGGAAACGCGCTATCGCATCATCCAGTCATTACCGGGCTGGGGTAAGCGCGAACTAGCAGCGAACGCGGCAAGTGCGCGTGCTGATCAGGCCGATGCGAACCGCGACGCAGCATGGCGCAATCTTGCTGCAGAGATCAAGATTGCGTGGCTGCGTTACTACGCGGCCGATCGCGAGGCCGCACTGAACCGTGACGGACTCGCATTGCTGCAGAGCCTTGAGGAAATCACGCTGTCGCGCTACCGACTCGGCCTGCTGCCGCAGCAGGCGGTATTGCGTGCGCAGCGTGAGATCACCTCTCAACGTCTTGCGCTTGTGGGCATCGAACAGCGGCGCCGCGGTATGGCCTCGGCACTGAACGCATTGCTCGGACGTGCGCCGGGCAATGAACTTGCTTTGCCCCAGGATCCCGCGCCATTGCCACAGACGCTCATCCTTGCGGACCTGGCCGAGCGCGCCCGTGCGACTAACCCAATGATTGCCGCCGAGGATCGCGGTATCGAGGCGGCGCGGATCGAGCGCGATCGAACTTGGCGGGACCGATACCCGGACTTCAGTCTCGGCCTGACCAACAACCAACCTCGCGGCGGTGATCAATCCTGGGATGTGATGTTTGAGGTGATGATCCCGCTGCAGCAGTCCGCTCGTCGAGCGCGCGAACGTGAGGCGACGCTGATGGTCACTGCCGCTGACGCAAAGCGCGCCGCGGCCGAGTCGAAGCTGCTGGGCGAGCTTGGCAGTGCCTACGCGACGTACGCGAGCGGCCGTGAAACGCTGCAACTGTTGCGCGGGACGCTCATGCCGCAAGCTGAGGCGACACGGGATGCAACGCGCGCCGCATTCGCGACGGGGCGTGTCGACTTCGATACCGTGCTCGAAGCCGAGCGCCAACTCGTCGATACGCGCATGGCGATGCTGCAGGCCGACGTTGACACTCGGATGGCGCTTGCTGAACTTGAAAAACTTGCAGGAGATATGCCTTGAAGCCCGGCGTACAACTTTCCTTGGCTGCTGCGGCGGTCGCGCTCGCGTTGGGCGCCGGTTACTGGGCGGGTAATCGCGCCGATAGACAGGATCCGGTAACGGGTAGCCACGTGGTCGGTGCGGGCGAGGCCGCGCCAGCAGGTGGGACGCCATCGAGTGGAACTGGCGAACGCAAGGTCCTCTACTACCGCAACCCAATGGGGCTGCCCGACACCTCGCCCGTGCCGAAGAAGGACTCAATGGGTATGAACTACATCCCGGTGTATGCCGACGATAAGCCTGACGATAGCGGAGTGGTCGTCGTGAGCCCCGCCCGCGTGCAGACTCTCGGCGTCAAAACGGCGGTCGCCGAAATGCGCGTCGTCGATGCGGTAGTGCGTGCGGCCGGACGTATCGAGCTCAACGAGCGCGCGATCGTGGATGTCGCGCCGCGTTTCGAAGGCTGGATCGAGCGCCTGTATGTGAATGCCGTCGGAGATCCGGTACGTCGCGGGCAGCCGCTCTTCACGATCTACAGCCCGGAACTGCAATCGGCTGGCGAGGAGCTGCGCATCGCCGAGCGACTGCAGCGCGACAGCGCGTCCACCGATACTGTCGCTGCCGACGCTGCTCGTCGGCTCGCCGATGCGACGCGGGCGCGCCTGCGCAACTGGGACATCGCCGCGCCCGCGAGTGGCGAGACGCCGCAGCGCCAGACTTTCCATTCACCGACGAACGGCGTCGTGCTTGAGAAGAAGGCGGTACAGGGCACCCGCTTCATGCCCGGCGACGCGGTCTATCGCATCGCCGACCTGTCGAAGGTCTGGATCATCGCCGACATCTACGAGCGCGACCTCGCCCGCATCCGGGTTGGCCAGTTGGCGTCGGTCACGCTCGACGCCTTCCCGGACCGCCGCTTCGAGGCGAAGGTCGGCTATCTCTACCCAACGCTAAATACCGAAACGCGCAGCACACAAGTCCGCCTCGAACTTGACAACCGCGACGGCCTGCTGCGCCCGGGGATGTTCGCGCACGTTGACCTCGCGTCCGGCGTGGCGACCCAGCGAGTAACCGTGCCGACTTCAGCGGTAATCGACGACGGCAAGCGCCAGGTTGTGCTGCTCGCGCTCGACGAAGGACGCTTCAAGCCGCAACCGGTGCGCATCGGCCAGCGCGGCAAGGAATACGTCGAAGTGACGGACGGCGTGCAGGCGGGCGATCGTGTTGTCGTGTCGGCGAATTTCCTGATCGACTCCGAAAGCCAGCTCAAGGCCGCTTTGTCGAACCTGACCGATGCCACGGCGGCAGAAGGTGGGGGATCGTCCGCAGCAGCGCAGATCTACCGCGGGGAAGGTACCTTCGACGCGCTCGATGACGCTGCCGGCACCGTGTCATTGACGCACGGCGACATTCCCGCGCTGCAGTGGCCTGCGATGACGATGGACTTCGGAATCGCATCGAAGGATCTCGCTGCCGGAGTTGCGCCAGGCACAAAGGTGCGCTTCGAGTTCATACAGCGCGCGCCTGGCGAATTCGTGGTTACCCGGATTGAGAAATCTGCACCGGCGGCCGCTAGCGAGCCGGTGGCACCGGCCCCAGCGCACGGAGGGCACTAACATGCTCGGCCGGCTGATCGACTGGTCTTCCCGCAACATTTTCCTGATTTTGCTCGGGACACTGTTCCTGATTGGTGGCGGGATCTACGCGGTCAAAAATACGCCGCTCGACGCGCTGCCGGATTTGTCGGACGTTCAGGTCATCGTCTTCACCGACTTCCCGGGCCAGGCGCCGCAAGTCGTCGAGGACCAGGTAACTTACCCGCTTACCACCTCGATGCTTGCGGTGCCGCGCGCGAAAGTCGTGCGCGGCTTCTCGATGTTCGGCGCGTCGTATGTCTATGTGATCTTCGAGGACGGCACCGATATCTACTGGGCGCGCTCGCGCGTCCTTGAGTACCTCAGTACCGTTGCCGGCCGGCTACCCGCCGGGGTGGCGCCACAGATCGGCCCGGATGCGACCGGTGTCGGCTGGGTCTATCAGTACGCGATAACCGGCAAGAATTTGTCGCTCGCTGAGACGCGCAGCTTGCAGGACTGGTACGTGCGCTACCAACTGACGAAGGCCGGCGGTGTGTCCGAAGTCGCGAGCATCGGCGGCTTCGTGCGCGAATATCAGGTCACCGTCGATCCCCACCGGCTTGCGACCTTCGGCCTTGCGCTTGACGAGGTCAGCAAGGTGATCCGCGACTCGAACCGCGACGTCGGTGGGCGTGTCATCGAGATGGCTGAAAAAGAATTCATGATCCGCGGTCGCGGTTACCTGCGGGGCGTGCAGGACATCGAGGCGCTCGTTCTGAAGACCGTAGGTGGCACTCCCGTGCGCATCGTCGATGTCGCACGGGTCGAGCTGGTTCCGGCCGAGCGCCGCGGTATCGCCGAGCTCAACGGCGAAGGCGAAGTGGCGTCCGGCATCGTCATGGCGCGATTTGGCCAGAACGCCCTCGATGTGATCGCCAACGTCAAGGCGAAGATCGCTGAGATCACGCCCGGGTTGCCCGAGGGGACCGAGATTGTCCCCGTCTATGATCGCTCGACGCTGATCGAGCGCGCGATCGCGAACCTGAAATGGACGCTGCTCGAGGAAAGCCTGATCGTCGCCGCGGTCTGCGTGATCTTCCTTCTGCATGTGCGCAGTGCGCTCGTTGCCATCATCACACTACCGCTTGGCATCTTGATCGCATTCATCGCGATGCGCTCGCTCAATTTGGGCTCAAATATCATGAGCCTCGGTGGCATCGCGATTGCGATCGGTGCGATGGTTGACGCTGCGATCGTCATGATCGAAAACGCCCACAAACGCATAGAGCACCTCCCCGAGGGAGCGACGCAGACGCAGCGCCGTGAGGCAATTATCCGTGCCTGCAAGGAAGTCGGCCCGGCACTGTTCTTCTCGCTCCTGATCATCACCGTCTCCTTCCTGCCCGTGTTTACGCTCGAAGGCCAGGAAGGCCGTATGTTCTCGCCGCTCGCGTTCACGAAGACCTTCGCGATGGCCGGCGCGGCACTGTTGTCCGTGACGCTCGTGCCGGTGTTGATGCTGTTCTTCGTGCGCGGCCGCATCCTGCCGGAGGCGAAGAATCCGGTGAACCGGGTGCTGATCTGGCTCTATCGTCCGATCATCGCCTGGGTGATGCGCCACAAGGTCCTCACGATCGTGGCCGCACTGGTGACGATGGCGGCAACTGTTTTTCCGGCGCGACAACTCGGCTCGGAGTTCATGCCGACACTCAACGAAGGCACGCTGTTCTACATGCCTGCGGCACTGCCTGGAATGTCGGTGACCGAAGCGGGTCGCCTGCTCGCGACGACGAACCGCATCATCAAGACTTTCCCCGAAGTCGAGTCTGTGTATGGCAAGGCCGGGCGTGCGCTGTCGGCGACCGACCCGGCGCCGCTCGAGATGTTCGAGACGGTCGTCAACCTCAAACCGCAAGCCGAGTGGCGCCCCGGCATGACGACCGACAAGCTGATCGCCGAGATGGACGCCGCGCTGAAATTTCCCGGCGTCGCGAACTCGTGGACGATGCCGATCAAGGCGCGCCTCGACATGCTTTCAACCGGGATCCGGACCCCGATCGGTGTCAAGGTGTTCGGCAAGGATCTGGACACCATCGAGAAGGTTGCGAAAGCGATTGAGGCGGCGGTCAGGAACGTCCCGGGTGCGAGTAGCGCGTACGCCGAGCGCGTTACCGGCGGCTATTACGTCGACATCGTGCCACTGCGCGATCAACTCGCGCGCTACGGCCTGTCGGTCGGGGCCGTGCAGGAAGTTGTCGCAACCGCGCTGGGCGGCGACATGGTGACGACGGCGGTCGAGGGCCTCGAGCGATACAACGTCAGCGTGCGGTATCCGCGCGATCTGCGCGATGACCCGCAACGCATTGCCGCCGAAGTGTATGTGCCGACCATGAGCGGACCGATTCCCCTCGGCCAGCTCGCGGAGATCCGGCTCACGCGCGGTTCGCCTGGCATTCGAACCGAAAATGCGCTGCTGGCTGCCTATGTCTATGTGGACACCCGTGATGCCGACCTTGGTGCGTTCGTCAAACGTGCACAGCAAGCGGTCGCCGAGCAAGTCACATTCCCGCCTGGCTATTACGCCACCTGGAGTGGTCAGTTCGAGTACATGGAGCGAGCGAAGGAGAAGATGAAGATTGTGCTGCCGCTGACAATCGGCCTCATCTTCGTGCTTCTGTATCTCAATTTCCGACGTCTCACTGAAACATTGATCGTGATGCTGTCGGTTCCGTTCGCTCTCATTGGCGGCGTGTGGCTGATGTGGTGGCTAAATTATCAGATCAGTGTGGCGGTCGCGGTTGGGTTCATTGCGCTGGCCGGTGTCGCTGCCGAGACAGGGGTGATCATGCTGATCTATCTCGACCATGCATGGGAGGCGATCAAGGCGAAGCGTGTTGCCGACGGCCAAGAGCCCTCAGTCGTAGACCTCTATGAGGCCATCATGGAGGGCGCCGTCGAGCGTGTGCGGCCAAAGATGATGACTGTCGTTGCCATCATGGCGGGTCTGCTGCCAATCATGTGGAGTAGCGGCACCGGGTCCGAGGTCATGAGCCGCATTGCAGCGCCGATGGTCGGGGGGATGATTTCGTCGACCGTTCTGACCCTCGGCGTGATCCCGGCGCTCTATGCGTTGGTCAAACAGTGGCAACTGAGACGAGGCCGCGAAGTGCGGCCCGCGTCGGACGCCCCAGCCCCCGTCGCCGCGAACATATGAGCAGCAAGAATACACAGGTTACCCGCGCCAGACGGGTAAGCAGCGCCATGCCGTCACTGCATACTGCCGCCCGGACAGTCGCCGAGATATTGTCGATGACTTTTCGGCGGACACGCTCGATGCGCCGCATCGTGCTGCTCGGGCTCGCAGTCTCATGTCCCGCCGCAGCCCAGCAGGCCGCTCTTCACGCGTCAGGAGAGGCCGGTACGCAGAGCATCCGGCACGCTGTCGAAGCGGCATGGCAGCGTAGTGCAGACGGTCGTGCAGCGGCAGCCCGGCGCGACGAAGCGGTTGCTCGGCGCGATGCTGCAACCAGCTGGACGCCCGAACCGCCCACCTTCACGCTGTCTCAGCGCAGTGACCGCCTCCACCGCAATGACGGCCAGCACGAGGTCGAGGCGGAGTTGGAGGTGCCGTTGTGGATGCCCGGGACACGTGCTGCTGCCTCGGCACTTGCAGACGCGCAAGGCGATGAACTGGAAGCGCGTTTGGCGCTGGCCCGACTGAAACTCGCCGGCGAAGTGCGTGAAGCCGTGTGGTCATTGCGGCTTGCGCAAAACGATCTGGACGCGAACCAGCGCCGCGTCGCCGAGGCCGAAGTACTCGCCGCCGATGTGCAGCGTCGGGTCGTGGCCGGCGACCTCGCCCGCATCGATGCCAACAGTGCGCAGGCTGCAGTGCAGCAGGCCCGTGCGGCAATGGCCGAAGCACGGGCCCGCCTGCTGCGCGAGCAGAGGCTCTATTCGGCATTGACGGGCCTTCCCCAACCCCCCGTGGATCGCGAAGCGGATACGGTGGCAGCCGAACTCGACAGTCATCCGGCCCTGATCGCCAGACGCCGTGCTGCAGAACTGGCGCGCGCTCACCTCCACCAAGCCAGCACGGCAACTCGCGACGCACCTGAGCTCATCCTCGGAGTGACCAGCGAACGCGGGGAGTTCGGTGAGCGCTATACGAACACAACCACGGTCGGCATCCGTGTGCCCTTTGGCACCGATGCACGCAATCGCCCGCAGATCAGCGCTGCGAATGCGGAACTCATCGACGCGGAGACGACATTCGCGCTCGAGCGCGAACGCCTCCGCGCAGAACTCGATGCCACCCGCGACGAATTTGATCAGGCTCGTCGCGTCGAGTCCTTTGCCGCCGAGCGTGCTCGCCTTGCGGCAGACAGCCGGCAACTGGTTGCCAAAGCTTTCGAACTCGGCCAAGTGGATCTTCCGACCCGTCTGCGCGCCGAGAACGAATATTTCGATGCTGAACTTGCGCTAAGCCGCGCGCGTAGCGAAGCCGGCCGAGCCGCTTCCCGATTCCAACAAGCCAACGGACTGTTGCCATGAACCCCGATTCACGTTCCATACCATCAGTTGTCCGCCGGCTTCTGCTGCTATTGATGTTTATTATTGCTGCTCCGGCATTTTCTGGGCCAGGGCATGACGGTGGCCACGAGGAGGAGGGGGGGCAGTCTGTCGCGGTGGATTCGGTAGAACCGCGGTTCGAGGCGCACTCCGACCTTTTCGAAGTTGTCGGCATCCTAAATAGTGGTGCATTGGTGCTGTCGCTGGACACTTACGCGACGAACGAGCCTGTCTCGGGCGCGCAGGTCGAACTCGAATCAGGAGCCTACAAGGCCACGGGGGAGTTCGACTCGGATCGGGGGCTCTACCGCTTCGCCGACGTCCCATTCAATGCGACCGGGACCTATCCGGTGACGCTGACCATTACCGCGGGCAACGAGGTGGATTTGCTCGCCGCCGATCTCATCGTGCGCCCGGCCTCGGCTGCGTCCGCGTCCGTCATGAACGGTACGCCTAGTTCGGGCAGCTGGCTGTGGTGGGGTGTGGGGGGGGTAGGTGCCATTGCTGCACTCGCCTTCGGTCTGCGTCGCCGCCGTGCGGTGGCCTGAGAAACGCTCACGGAAACTGATCCATGAAGAAGTCTTCCCACTTGCGGTTGTGCCGCACGCTACCCCCTGTTCGCTCCGCCCTGCTGATTTTCATGCTCGTCAGCGGCGTTTCCGGTACAGCGTTTGGCGACGCCGGACATGACCATGGTAATGAACCGCCTGTTGTCGCCAACCCGAACGCGCCCAAGCGCCTGCCTGACGGTTCCGTTTTCTTGCCCAAGTTGTCGCAGCGTCAACTTGGGGTGCGTACTGTGCTCGCCGAATCGCAATCCCTGCCGCAGACTTGGCAGTGGGTCGGTAAGGTTGTGATGGATCCCAACGCAGGCGGCAAGGTTCAGCCCACGATCGACGGCCGTATCGAGGCCGGCCCAGGTGGTCTGCCGGTGTTAGGCCAGACAGTGCGCAAGGGCGAAGTGCTGGCACGTGTCAGCCCCATTGCGAATCCGATCGAACGAGCCGAACAGAACGCCCAAGCTGCCGAATTGCGTGCGAATTTGGAGATTGCCAAGAAGCAGCTCACCCGCCTGCAGGAATTGGAAGGTAGCGTGCCACGCAAGGAAATCGAGGCGGCACAGGCCGAGGTACGTAGCCTCGGAGAGCGCCTCGCCGCGGTCGCTGGCAGCCTGAGCAACGCCGAGGCCCTCGTCGCCCCCGTCTCGGGCGTCATCGCCACAAGCAGCGTCGTCGCTGGTCAGGTCGTCGAGGCTCGCGAAGTGCTGTTCGAGATCGTCGATCCCGCGCGTTTGCAGGTCGAGGCTATCGCGCACGATGCCGCACAGGCGCAAGGCGTGGCCCATGCCTCGGCCTCCGTGGATGGCGGCCGGACCGCCTTCCCCCTGGCATGGGTGGGTGCCAGCCGCGCGCTGCGCGAACAGAGTCTGCCGGTGCTGTTCCGGACGGTCGAAGGCAAGGCGCCGCCGCTCGCCGTCGGGCAACCGCTGCAGGTCATCGTGCAGACGCGCGAGCAGATCAGCGGCGTCCCCGTCCCCGCTGCCGCACTGGTGAAGAATCCGGCCAACCAGGAGATCGTCTGGGTGCACACCTCGGCCGAACGCTTCGTGCCGCGCACCGTGCGCCACCATCCGCTCGATGGCGCGACCGTCAGCGTCACCGACGGCCTTACCTCTGGCGACCGGGTTGTCGTCCAGGGGGCGCCGCTGGTCAATCAGGTGCGCTGAGGACGATTCATGTTCGATTGGCTTGTCAATCAGTCCCTACGTAACCGCCTGCTGGTGCTCGCGCTTGCCACCGTGATGATGCTCTACGGTGGTCTGACGCTCACCCGCACGCCGGTCGACGTTTTTCCCGATCTCAATCGCCCGCAAGTCACGCTGCAGATCGAGGCCGGCGGCATGGCCCCCGAAGAGGTCGAGCAGCTCATCACGATCCCACTCGAAGTGTCGATGAGCGGCCTGCCGGGTGTGAGTTCCGTACGCTCAGTCTCCTCCGTTGGCCTCGCTTTCGTGTATGTGAGCTTCAACTGGGGCGTCGACGTCTACCGAGCCCGCCAAATCGTCAATGAGCGTTTCACCACCGTTCGCGACCAACTGCCCCAAGGCATCGAACACGCCGCAATGGGGCCGATCAGCTCGATCATGGGCGAGATCCTGTTGATCGCGATTCCGATCGACCCCGCGAAGATCGACCCGATGGCTACGCGCGAGTACGCCGATTTCGTGCTACGCCCGCGCCTGCTGTCGGTCCCCGGCGTCGCCCAGGTGATCCCGATTGGCGGTGAAGTGCGTCAGTACCAAGTGCAGCCGGACACTGCACGCATGGCTGCGCTGGGTGTTACGGTGGATGACATCGCTGGCGCACTGAAGGGCTTCTCGGCGAATACCAGCGGAGGCTTCCTCGAACTCAATGCACGCGAATACCTCATCCGTCACATCGGCCACACAACGCGCCTTGCGGACCTCGAGCGTCTGCCGGTCGCGTCCCGCGACGGGCGCAGCATCCTGCTCAAGCAAGTCGCGTCGGTTACTTTCGCTCCGGCGATCAAGCGTGGCGACGCGGGTTTCAATGGCGAGCCGGCAGTAATCCTCTCGGTCCAGAAGCAGCCCGACGCCGACACCGTGAAGCTCACGCGGGAGATCGAATCGGCGCTTGGCGAGCTGAAGAAATCCCTGCCTGCGGGCATGGAAGAACCGCGCGTGACCTTCCGGCAGGCGAATTTCATTGAGTCATCAATCGGAAACCTCAAGGGCAAGCTTATTGCTGCGTCGACAATCGTTGCAGTGGTGCTCTACCTCTTCCTCGCCAACCTGCGTACAACGCTGATCTCGCTCGTTGCAATTCCGGCGTCGATTCTGACGACCGTGTTGGTGTTCCGCTACTTCGGCATGTCGATCAACACGATGACGCTGGGCGGC
Organism: Aromatoleum evansii; assembly: GCF_045689615.1. Classification (NCBI taxonomy): domain Bacteria; kingdom Pseudomonadati; phylum Pseudomonadota; class Betaproteobacteria; order Rhodocyclales; family Rhodocyclaceae; genus Aromatoleum; species Aromatoleum evansii. The sequence goes on along the minus strand of NZ_CP141259.1, from coordinate 2,511,328 downwards.
CTGGCGATCGCGATCGGCGAACTGGTCGACGACGCCGTCGTCGGTGTCGAAAACGTCCTGCGGCGCTTAAAACAGGAACGTCAGCGCGGCGCCGAGGGCCATTCGCGCCTAAGTCCGCTGGAAGTGATTGGAAAGGCAACGCTGGAGGTGCGCTCCGCAATCGTCTACGCGACCTTCATCATCGTGCTGGTATTCGTGCCCCTTTTCGCGCTGCCAGGTATCGAGGGGCGGCTTTTCCTGCCCCTTGGCGTTGCATACATCACCTCGATTCTCGCCTCGATGTTGGTATCCGTAACGCTGACCCCCGTGATGGCCTTTTACCTGCTGCCGCGTATGAAGAGCCTCGGGCACGGCGACCCCAAGCTCGTTCAGTGGCTCAAGGCGCGTTACGCGGCTACCCTCGCCTGGTGCTTCGAGCACGCCCGCATGCTGCTCGCCGCCGCGGCCGTTGCAATTGCTGCCGCGCTGGCACTGGTGCCGTTCTTCCCGACGACCTTCCTGCCGCCCTTCAATGAAGGCACCGTGCTCGTCGGTCTGCGTCTGAACCCCGGGACCACGCTCACCGAGTCAGTGCGCATTGCGCAGCAGGCGGAAATGCTGATTCGCGAGGTGCCCGAAGTGGTACACGTCGGGCGCCGCTCGGGCCGCGCCGAGATGGATGAGCATGCCGAAGGCGTGCATTCCTCGGAACTGGATATCCAGCTTCGCCCAAGCGAACGACCGCTCGACGCGGTGTATGCTGACATCCGTGCGCGGCTGGTGAGTCTGCCGGCGGCGATCGGCATCGGCCAGCCGATCAGCCACCGCATCGATCACCTGCTCTCCGGGGTGCGCGCACAGATCGCGATCAAGATCTTTGGTGATGACCTCGACACCCTGCGCGCCCAAGCCGACGCACTGCGTGGTCGCCTCGCCGGCATCTCGGGTCTGGCCGACCTCGAGATCGAAAAACAGGTGCTCACGCCGCAGATCAAGGTGCGCGTCGATTTCGACGCGGCCGAAACCTACGGCCTGCCGCCCTCGAAACTGCTCGAGGAATTGAAGATGCTGGTCGATGGCGAGCGCATCACCCAGGTCATCGAAGGTAACCGCCGCTTCAACCTGGTGCTGCGCCTGCCCGACGCCGCGCGCTCGGTCGACGGCCTCGCCAACGTCCTCATCGACACGCCGAGCGGTCGCGTTCCGCTCTCGAAACTTGCGCGCATCGACGACTCCGATGGTCCGAATCAGATCAGCCGCGACGACGGCAAGCGTCGCATCGTTCTCTCCGCTAACGCATCGCAGCGCCCGCTCTCGGACGTTATCGCCGATATCCGAACGGTAATCGCTGATACGCCGTTACCGGAAGGCTACTTCATCGACTTGGGCGGCCAGTTCGAGGCGCAGGAGGAGTCCAGCCGCCTGATCGGCCTGCTGTCGCTGGTGTCAGCTGCGATGGTTTTCCTCGTGCTCTACAGCCGCTACAAGAGCACCGCGCTCGCGCTGATGATCATGGCCAATATCCCGCTCGCGCTAGTCGGCTCGGTGATTGGCCTGTGGCTTTCCGGCCAGCCGCTGTCGGTCGCGGCGCTGATCGGCTTCATTACGCTCGCGGGTATCTCCACGCGCAACGGCATCCTCAAGGTCAGTCATTACATCAACCTGTGCGCCTTTGAGGAAGAAAAATTCGATCAGAAGATGCTGATCCGCGGTTCGCTCGAGCGCCTGACCCCGGTGCTCATGACCGCGCTGGTCGCTGCCTTCGCGCTCGCGCCGCTGCTCTTCGAGGCCGAGCAACCGGGCACCGAAATCCTGCACCCGGTCGCGGTCGTGATCTTTTCGGGTCTGATCAGCTCAACGCTCCTCGATACCTTCCTCACGCCAGCGATTGTTTGGCTCTTCGGGCGCACGCCAATTGAACGGCTGGTCGAAGATTCTGGCAAAGACGCCTTCTGACCCTCATCCTCTCTAGCCTCGCTCACACCCAATCTCAAGGAGACATACGTGAAAGCACTAAAAACCCTTGTCGCTGTCACGGCCATTCTCAGCGCCTCGGCTGTGTTCGCCGGAGCCGGTCATGACCTGACGCCGAAGCACGGCGGCGTCGCCGCCGAAGCTGGTGGTGTGGTCTTTGAACTCGTCGCCACATCTGACGCGCTTACCCTACATGTCGATGACCACGGCCAGAAAATCGACACCGCAGGTGCCTCCGGGAAGGTCACGTTACTCGCCGGTGCGGACAAGAAGGAGGCAATTCTGAGCCCGGCCGGCGATAACAAGCTCGAAGCAAAGGGGGCTTACAAACTGGCTTCCGGGACCAAGGCGGTCGCAGTGGTTACGCTGCCTGGCAAATCGCCTGCGACGGCAAGGTTCGCGATTAAGTGAGCAGGATTGCGTGCGAAGCAGGCTGAATTAATAACGCATATGTAATCCGCTCGCCATGTTCATGACAGGTGGCGGCGGGTAGTCTGTGTTCTCGAAACCGGCGTGGCAGGAGCGCGGTAGACGCCTCATGTCACAGGATTGACTTGTCCCTCAGGGGGGTGGCATGACCTTCAAGACTTTATTGTTCTCCAGCTTACTTGCTGCTACCGCAACGATGGCCATTGGTGCAGAGCATTCCGTGGATCCGCAGCCCAACGTTGCGGCTGAACAGACGAAAAGCGAAAGCGTCGAGAACCAGGCTCCGCAACTGAAGACGCGGCATGACCATGCAGCTGAGCGACTGGGGGTTACAGCCAATACGCCGGCAGATCCAGTGTCCGACAAGTCCACAACGCCACGAAGCCAACAGACGAAGCAGCACGATCATATGCGTGATATGAAGTAGGGTGTGCCCCCAATCAATTTGCACGGGACGTCATTACCCAGAGGGGGCAGTTGACGAGTGCAACGCACCCCGAACACTCGAACACTGAAGCGTCACACTGCACTTGGCCCTCACTTTGCCTGTGACTGCCTAGACGATCAGGTTGAGGACGGCGGCGCGTTGAGTCTTCATGACGTTAAATAGCGATAGGAGGACAAAGTGAACGACAAGGATTTGCAAGCGCATACGAATCACTTGCGGGAAACCTACCAGGCACAGCTCGATCTGTCGCGCTCCTGTTGTGATCTTGGTTTGAAATGCTGCAAGGGATTCGCTGACTTGAGCACGGATGCCACGAATGGTGCGCTTGCTCTCGCGGAAGCCGGTCGTGAATTATTCCTTGACAACGGCCTGTCGAAATACATTGCGGAGAGCAGCGGAATCGGCATGTCTCTGTGGTCCGCTTGGTGGTCAACTGGAGTAGAAATCCAAAAGGGCATCATTAACAGCCTGTCGAAGCAGTAAGTGAGGGCGTGAGACGCGATCACGTTTAAGGCGCGGCATCTCGAAAGTGAGGCGCGACTAGAAAACGTGCCGCGTCACAGTCACCTATGCTTGCAGCGCAACCGTTTTCCGACCGAGCCCCGGCGTGGTGGCCACGTGGGCCTGCGCAGCGAATTCAGTCGGGCTTGTCGACTTCCACCTCACGTAGCCGAAGTGCATGGGTGGTGGGGGTGTCGGATTCGAACTCCGGAACGCGATCATGTATGTGCTCGAGGGCGACAAGAGCGCGGCCTCGCGCGAGTTGTTGAGCCGGTTCACCGCGCCTTATTACCTGCTGCACGGCACGGACGGAAAACTCGGAACTGGCATCCGGCTCCTAGACTGCGGCGATATGATGATCACGATGGACGTTCCAACCGACTTCGAGAAGTCGCTGCTGCGCGGCAAGCCGGCCGCCGTACATCCATAGGCGGATACTGCGGATACCACCAATTCGTCGCTCGTCCTGCTTTCTGCGGCCTATGCAGTGCATATAACAGGCCAGTTCGGAACGGCACTCGCGCTCGCTTGTCTGGGCGCGGGGACCCTTGAGACGCTGCCGGTCATTCGTGAGGAGCAGTGTGCCTGGTTCAACCCGAATCAAAACTCTGGTTTTTCCCATCGCCGAACTGCTGATGATGGCGATGCTTCTGCTGTCGTGCGGGACGGTTGCGCGCGAGAAGGAACGCGGGACCATCGAGCAGCTGCTGCTGGTTTCGCCGCTCACGCCGCTGCAGATCCTGGTGCCCAAGGTGCTCGCGATGACGCTCGTCGTTCTGGCCGGGTCGATGATGAGCGTCTTCGCCGTCCTCGGGCCCGTCTTTCACGTGCTGATCAAGGGTAGCCTGACGCTGTTCTTTGCGCTGACGGCGTTGTCCGGCTTCACGTCGTCGCGACTGGAGCACTTCATCGCCACCGTGCCTCGGACCCTGCTTCTGGGCGGGGCGGTATTCTGCGTCGGCGTCTGGCGCATCCGGCGGCAATTCGAGTAGGGGGCTGCGCAAGTTGGTCGAAATGCTTCATCGCCCCCCCACCTTGTCTCAATCAGAAAATGAACCAGACGTAGCCGAAGAGCAGGTTGTTGTCCGATGCGTCGCGGCCGAAGCCGTTGTAGTTGTTGCGGGCACCGTTGAAGCGCGAGTACGCGGTGTATCGCAGCCCGAGCTTCAGGTTCTGTGTGTCCTTGAGCGGCAGGTAGTTGAGTTCCGCGATCCAGCCGCGGTTGTCAGGACTGCCGCTCGCGCTGCCCATGGCGCTCGGGCCGTCGGCCATGCCGTACTTCAGCATGTCGCGGTCGCCCTGCGTGTCGAAGTAGCCCACGCCGAGACCGACGCGGCGCTGCCAGTAGTAATGAACATTGGCCTTGAAGGTCCGCAGCTTGTCGGATGCGTTGGAGGCCATGCCCATCGGGAAGCTTGCGTCCCAATCGCGCGTCTCGCGCATCCACGTGGCGTCGGCGGTGAACGTGTGAACGGCGCCAATATACTGGTACTGGGCTTCCAGGGCCACGTCGCGAAAGCGATCGGTCGGGCCGCTTGGCTCATCTTCATCAGGGAAGATGTTCACAATGATTCCCTTGATGCCGGCGGCAAAGCTCTGATTGCCCATTTCACGGTTGAACATCAGATGCCAGTATGGGGCATGGCCGTCGACCACCGTTTCGGTCGGCACGCCCGCGCTGAATGGACGCAGCACCCCCTTCCTGGCCGTGCGATAGACGCCAATTTCGCCGTACAGGATGTTGTCCCAGAAGCCATACAGCCCCAGCCCGGCCGCTTGGCCGGCGAGGGCCATGTCGAGCGCCGGTGCGACCTCCGGCATGATTCCGGCGTCCTCGAGATGAGGGAAAGACCACATCGGGGCGCTGTTCCAGACGTCCTGTACGCCGGGTGAGTTGTTGAGCGTCACGCCGAAGAGCAGCTCCTTGTTCCTCAGCATTGTGCTGCTCGCATAGCGGATATCGGCCATCTCGATCGCCCAGCGCCGCTCGATACCGTCGTAGCCGTACTGGACGAAGGCTCCGGTCGAGTCGGTGATCTTGCCGGCGTAGTAGACCGCCGCCGTCTGCAGGATCGTCTCGCCGGCGCGTGGGAAGTCCTCCGACGGATCGGACGCGCGGGAGTCGCGGATCGAGCTGTGCGAGCCAATCAGCGAGCCCGACAGCGGCAGGTTGAACGGGAAATTGTTGTCGTCGAGCTGGTTACCCAGGCTGTAGCCGCGCAGCTTGAACTGCCGACCGAACGCCGTAAGCTCGGGGAAGACAGTATGGCACGACGCGCATGGCTGTCCAGTCTGGCGCCCGAAGCTCGGCACCGCCTGTGCCGGGGCGCTCAACAGCAGGAACAACAGCGCCGCGGCTGCCGCCTGCATCATGGCCTGAATAAGGCTTGCGGTTCTTGACTTGTTCACGATTCCCCCTCTTTTTCTTGCGAGTAGTGAGCGGTATTGCTCGGGCCAGCGGATTCGATTACGACACCCCCTCGGTGCGATCGCCCGTGTTGATGCCCTGCCTCCCGTGCCAAGGATGGGCGAGCGCGCCCATCGATCCCATGTGTGTCTGCGGTCATGCGCCCGAATCGTCTTGGCCGATCAGCAATCGCGTATCGGACAGGTACTTGTGCTTCGGGATGACCAAGTTCGATGGGGCCGGCACATGCTTGAAGACCCGGCCCGCGAGATCGAACTTGGAGCCGTGGCAAGGACAGTAATACCCGCCGGGCCAGGGCTGACCGAGGTCTCGCGGCGATAATTCCGGGCGGAAGGTTGGAACGCAGCCCAGGTGCGTACAAAGGCCGATGGCGACGAAAACGTCGGGCTTGATCGAGCGCGTCGCGTTCTGGCAATAGGGTGGCTGTTGCAGCCGCTGCGAGGCGGGGTCGAGCAATAACTCATAGATACGTTCGAGCCCTTCGATCATGTCGGGCGTGCGCCGCAAAATCCATATCGGCTGGCCGCGCCATTCGACGGTGGTCATCTCGCCGTCGCCAAGTTTCGCGATGTTCGCTTCCACGGGCGCGCCGAGGGCCCGCGCTCGGTCGCTCGGCGTCAGACTGACGATGAATGGAACCGCACCCGCCGCCACCGCGGCACCTCCCGCTGCCGAAGTGGCGACCAGTAAGCGGCGGCGCTGTGGGTCGGGGGGCGTGTCAGTGTCGTGCTCTGATCGCATCGTCTCATCTCCCGTGCACTACGCAGCGAACCACTCTACGGTTGGCTGTTCGCGAAACATGCCCACCTGCCAAGCGAAGCTGTCGTTCTTGCGCGTGGGCAAAGGCCGTCCTGAACGGACTCTTCTATGTGACTACATCATGAAACGGTCGAGCTGACGGTGGAGTGACGACAAGGTTACGTTTCCGTCAGCTCCGCGCCATCAATTACACAAGCTTGCGAAAATGTCCGCGGCATGTACGGTTGGAATGGCTGAATTACAACTAGCATATAGAAGCAGTCGTAAGCACGACAAAGGCGGGTAGAACACCGCCGCAATCAAAGACCAGGACGCGAAGACCAATGTGCCGCGATTTCCCCTCCACGCCGTATGCACATGCGATGGAGTGATGCACATGCGGCCATGCGTTATCTCTCAAATGGCAGTGAGGCGCCCGCTACTCCTCGTGAACGAGGACTGCCTTGATTGCGGGGTCGATCGGCCCAACGTCGTGCCATTTTCCGCTGGTGTCGTGCGTCGCGGGCTTGTTGCACATGCCATGGTCGCAATCGACGATCCAGCGCTTCTGAAGCACGCGGGAGCAGAAGCGGTAGTTCACCGCGCCGGGGGGTAAGCCGACGGCAGCGGCGAGCAGACGGCAGACGCAAAGGTGACCGTGGGTCACTGACGATTTTGATTCCATCGAACACCTCTTATCGGTACTTTTTTCCGACGCACCACAGCCAGTCACGAAGTTTGCGAAGCGCGTTTCGGCGGATGCGGATTTCTTCTCACGCCAGCGCAGGTCTTGGAGTTGCTCGCTGCAATTGACCCTTTGCTCGTCCTCGCCGGCGGGTGGCGGGCGGTAGAATCTGGATAATCCACTCGGGAAATCGACATTCATATGGCAAGCGATTTTTAGGCTTGCCGCACCGCGCTTCGGCCAACGCGGGAAACAGTCATGCAACGGCTCAAATTGTAGGAGTCGGATCTTAACGCGGCAATGAAGACAGCATTACATCGCAGTTATCTAATTGTAATTTGCGACACTGATCCACGCGCAACGGTGCATTAGCGTCTGAAGGCCTCGTCGTTCGCGAACCAAAGCGCGGCTTCTCCGCGCTGTATGGCTGCAGGATTACAGAGTTGTAATTGAAGCGTCATGCGCGGGACAGCATGGGCGGGGTAAGCTACAACTCCATCGGATCCAGGGGCGATGGCAATGATCCGACAGGGAGTTTGTAGCCGGCTCGATGGTTCGTCGTGGTGGACTGCAGTGCAGTCAAGACGTCACTCGCTGTACCAAACCGGTTGCGTTCGTTCAGAACAGTCTGGAGTCTGATCGATCAACATTGCGATGCATGGCCGGCTACGCGCTGTGCGCGCCCACCGCGTCGGACGCGCCGTGCCCCACCAGGGAGAATGCCGCCTTGCGACACGATCATCCCCCCCCAAAAGCCTTGGCCTTGCACGATCATTACGATTCCGATAATCCGCGCGATGACGTAGCGACCAAGGATCCAGTGTGCGGCATGACCGTCAAACCGGATTCTCCACATCATGCGAGCCACAATGGTCACGTCTATCACTTCTGCAGCGCAAAGTGTCACGACAAATTCAAGGTGGAGCCGGAGCGTTATCTGAAACCGGCACCGGCATTGCACGTTAGAGCGACGCCGGACGTCGCGGCAGACACTGAATACACCTGCCCGATGCACCCCGAAATCCGCCAGATGGGCCCTGGCACATGCCCGAAATGCGGTATGACGCTCGAACCGGTGCTTCCCGGCGAAGACGAGGGCGACAATCCGGAGCTGACGGAATTTCGCCACCGCTTCTGGTGGACGCTGCCGCTGACAGTCATCGTGACTGCGATCGCGATGTCGGGCGGCATGTTCGATCCGCTGCTCGGACCGGCGCGGCCGTGGGTCGAAATGGCGCTCGCGACGCCGGTCGTGCTTTGGTCCGGCTGGCCGTTCTTCGTTCGTGGCGTGCAGTCGATCCGCAACCGCAGCCCGAACATGTGGACCCTGATCGGCCTCGGAACCGGCGCCGCTTACGTCTATAGCGTGATCGCAACCGTCGCACCCGACGTGTTTCCGCCGTCGTTCCGGATCGGAGAACACGTCGCGGTGTATTTCGAAGCTGCTGCGGTGATCATCTCGCTGACGCTACTCGGCCAGGTCCTCGAACTTAAGGCCCGTTCGGAGACCGGCGCGGCGATTAAGGCGCTGCTCGGGCTCGCGCCGAAGACGGCGCGCCGGATCCGCGAAGACGGCAGCGAGGAGGACATCCCCCTGACCCACGTCCATCCGGGCGACCGCTTGCGCGTGCGTCCAGGCGAGAAGGTGCCGGTCGACGGTGCTGTCGAGGAAGGGGCGAGCGCGGTCGACGAGTCGATGCTGACCGGCGAACCGATCCCGGTGACGAAGCGGCCCGGTGACAAGCTGATCGGCGCGACGCTCAACGCCAGCGGCGCGCTCGTCATGGTCGCGGAGAAGATCGGCTCGCAGACCGTGCTGTCGCAGATCGTGCAGATGGTCGCCCAGGCGCAGCGCTCGCGCGCGCCGATGCAGCGGATGGCCGACCGCGTCGCGGGCTGGTTCGTCGTCGGCGTCGTCGCGATCGCGCTGCTGACGCTGTTCGTCTGGGGCCTCTTCGGGCCGCAGCCGAGTTGGGCGTACGGGCTCATCAACGCGGTCGCCGTGCTGATCATCGCCTGCCCGTGCGCGCTCGGGCTCGCGACACCAATGTCGGTGATGGTCGCGACCGGCAAGGCCGCGACGCACGGCGTGCTGTTCCGCGATGCCGCCGCGATCGAATCGATGCGCCAGGTCGATACGCTGATCGTCGACAAGACCGGCACTCTGACCGAAGGCAAACCCGCGTTCCATGGCGTCGCCGCGGCGCCTGGCTGGACCGAGGCCGAAGTCCTGCGCGTCGCCGCGAGCCTCGACCAGGGCAGCGAACACCCGCTCGCGCATGCAATCGTCGCCGAGGCGAAAAAGCGCGCCCTCGGCCTTAGCACCGCAGGCACCTTTGAATCCTCGTCCGGCATCGGCGTGCGCGGCACGGTCGGCGGACAGCCCGTCGCGCTCGGCAATACCGCGCTGATGAAAGACGAAGGCGTTGACTGGCGGCCGCTCGAGGCACGGGCCGAGGCGTTGCGGCAGGAAGGCGCAAGCGTGATGTTCCTCGCGGTCGCGGGCAGGATCGCCGGACTGCTCGCCGTCTCCGACCCAATCAAGGCGTCGACGGCCGAAGCGCTCGAAGGGCTGCGCGCGACCGGCCTGCGCATCATCATGGCGACCGGCGACGGCCTCACGACCGCGCGCGCGATCGGCCGACAGCTAGGCATCGACGAGTTGCACGGCGAGGTCAAGCCGAAGGACAAGGACGACCTCGTCGCGAAGCTGCAGGCCGAAGGCCGCATCGTCGCGATGGCGGGCGACGGCATCAACGATGCGCCCGCGCTCGCGCGCGCGAATGTCGGCATCGCGATGGGCACCGGCACCGACGTCGCGATGAACAGCGCGCACCTTACGCTCGTCAAGGGCGACCTGCGCGGCATCGCCACCGCGCGCGCGCTGTCCGTAGCAACGGTGCGCAACATGCACCAGAACCTCACGTTCGCGTTCCTGTATAACGCGCTCGGCGTGCCCATCGCGGCTGGCGTGCTATACCCGTTCCTGGGTCTCCTGTTGTCGCCGCTCATCGCGGCGCTGGCGATGAGTCTCAGTTCGGCCTCCGTGGTCGGGAATGCACTAAGACTTCGCACCACAACACTCTGACGCGTTGGCATAGAACGCTTAACAGGGGGTAGGGAAACGATGTCCTCGCATATAACGCGGTCAACATCCCGAGACGTGCTCGTCCCCTAAAAAGTATTCTCGCCCTAGCCAAAGCAGCGCTGTCCTCGCTATCGGAGATTGCCATGAGCCGACGATCAATCGACAACTGGATGTGGATCTGTCCTGCCTTGGCGATCGGTGTGGCAGCAGTCGTCTTGTCGCTGTGGGGACTCACGTGGCCGAGTGCGACGCTTGTTGCCGTTCTGCTCGCCTGTCCGGGAGTGCTGGTTTGGGGCGGCCTGCAGTTGCGCCAGTCAGGCGCCTTTCCCCTTGGCCCGCCCCCCCGCACGGCGGGAATGACTATGGGCTGGGCCGCACCGATCTACGACTGGTACTTCCCCAAACTCGGCCTCGGCAAGGCCTTTCGGATGGAGACGCTGCGCCATGCCGCACTACAGGCAGGCGAGCACGTGCTGGAAGTCGGCTGCGGCACGGGCGTTCTGACCCGGCTCGCCGCAGAAGCGATCGGGGCGTCGGGCGAGGCAATCGGCATTGACGCGGCACCGGCCATGATCGTCGTCGCCCGTGAGAATGCCGCCCGCGCAGGTAGTCGTGCGAGCTTCCAGCTTGCGGCCATCGAAACGCTGCCATTTCCCGACGCCACCTTCGACGTGGTGCTGGCGAGCGCGATGTTGCATCACCTGCCGCCGGAAGCGAAGGAAGCCGGGCTCAAGAGCGTGCGCCGCGTCCTGAAGCCCTCGGGACGTCTTGTCATTGCCGACCTCGACCGGCCGGCGAACCCGCTGTGGTGGTGGCTGCTCTGGCCCTTGTTGGCCATGCCAATGACCGCCGGAAACCTGCGCGGCGAGATTCCCGCTTTTCTGCAGCGAAACGGGTTCGGCTCTGTCCAAATGCAGGGGCGTTGGATGCAGTTGCTGGCTTTCTGGGTGGCACGTTCAGGCTCAACGCAAGGAGAAGGATCATGAAAAAAGAGTACCCACTATTGATTCGGTGCTGGATGGCTGCGCTCGTCATGCTGGTCACGTCGGCGTTCGCCCATGCGGTCGAATTGGGGCAACACATGACGGTGCAAGGGATCGAAGTCTATTACGGGCTCATGCCGGCACAGGTGGCAGGCAAGCATCCGGCACCTCATGAAGAACGCGCCATGCATGGCGGAGTTCCAAGCAAGAAGGATGCATACCATCTGGTCGTCGCGCTCATCGATACGGCTGGGCAACGCATCACCGAGGCCGACGTGCGGGCAAGCGTCGCTGAACTAGGCATGGCGGGTACGCACAAGCGGCTTGAGCCCATGCACATCGACGACGCGCTGAGCTTCGGCGCTTACTTCATCCTGTCCGGTGATGGACCATACCGAATCGCCATCGAGGTTCGACGGCCCGGGATAGCACAGCCGATCGAAGCACTTTTCGAATACCGCCGACGCTAACCGAGAGCTATGACATGTCAGAGCAACATGATAGGGAACAGCCGGTCCACAGACGCGGGGGGGCTGACTCACGGGTGAAATGGGTATTCTTCGGCTTTCTCGCGCTGGCCGCGTTTTTTCTCTTCACTGAACACCGCGCTCATCTCCTCGGCATCTTGCCGTGGCTTTTCCTGTTGGCCTGTCCGTTGATGCACATCTTCATGCACGGCGGACACGGTGGGCATGGTGGGCACAATCGGGGGGACACACAGAATAAAACGGAAGGAGATGAGAAATGACCGACACCCCTTCCTACGGCCTATGGTCGCTGGTCATCATCAACTCAATCTTTTTCATCGCGTTTGCGTTCAGCTTCGCAAGGCCCCGCAGTACGCGCGATTGGCGTTCGCTCGGCGCTTACTCCGCCTTCATCGTCGCCTTGTTCACGGAGATGTACGGGTTTCCGCTCACAATCTACGTGCTGTCCGGTTGGCTATCCTCGCGCTTTCCGGGTGTTGATTTCCTCGCTCATGATTCGGGCCACCTGCTCGAAGTCATGTTCGGTTGGCGATCTAACCCGCATTTTGGCCCGTTTCATCTCCTTAGCACGGCGTTCATCGTCGGCGGTTTCTGGTTGCTTTCAAAAGCTTGGCCGGTGCTCTATCGCGCACAGCGTGAGCATCGCGTGGCGGACACCGGTCCCTATGCAAGAATTCGGCATCCTCAGTATGTTGCCTTCGTCCTCGTGATGTTTGGATTCCTGTTGCAGTGGCCCACATTGATCACGTTGGCGCTATTTCCCGTGTTGCTTATCGTGTACGCGCGCCTGGCGCACCAAGAAGAACGTGACGTACTCGTTGAATTTGGCGAAGCCTACGTGCAGTACCGGGAACGCACGCCGGCATTCATCCCAGTCCTGGGGCGGCAACCGCCCGATGCAACCGAGTGATGGGGGCGTCGTTACATGGGAGGCACACATTGGAGCTTCGACCTACCTTTGCAGGGACGTGTCATTGCTGCGGTACCCGTGTCGTTTCTCGTACGCCGTGGAAATCAAGCCAGCAGACTTGTGAGCGCTGTTTTCTCGAAGAGTTGTCCCGCGGGTGCTCACGCTGTGGTGAACTGAACGCTGCGTTTGCAGAAGCGCTCGCAGATGCTCTTGATCTGCGTGAGCATGAGACTGGCTTGCATTCCCGGCGTGTTGCGTGCCACACGGTTGTCCTGGCTAAGCGCATTTTTCCTAACGATGAACAGCGATTGGCCCAGATATACTGGGGTGCTCTTCTGCATGACTTGGGCAAAATCGGAGTGCCGGATGGTGTTTTATTGAAGGTAGGGCCGCTCACGGAAGGCGAATGGACCATCATGCGTCGGCATCCGGATGATGGCCATCGGTTAGTTGGCCGACTGGCCGGCATGGAAGAGGCGGCCGATATCGTGCGCAGTCATGAAGAAAGGTTCGATGGCGGCGGGTATCCGCGTGGCCTGCGGGGTGAGGATATTCCCTTCGGTGCGAGGCTATTTGCCGTTGTCGACACCCTTGATGCCATGACGTCAGACCGGCCGTACCGTCAGGGGCTCACATTTGATGCGGCGAAGGCGGAGATACTCCACATGTCCGGCAGCCAATTCGACCCTGTTGCGGTGAATGCACTACTCGCCGAGGAGGCCGTACTGCGTCAGATGGTGGACATGAAATGCGTGTCTGAACCCACTAAATCACCCTAGAAGTCCTAAAGTGCGATTTGATCCAGTTACGAATGTGTAATATCCGCGTCATGCTCTCGACAGCCTATGTGGAGCACACTACCGGTAGGGTGTGCGCAGATCAAGGCGACAGTAGCGCACTTCGATAGTGTTTTTTGTGGGAGATCGTGCCATGACAACGAAGCTGATTCTTATCACGGCTCTGTTATCCGCGTTTGCAATCCTGGCGCCCGCGGGGAACGCTGCCTCAACGACTGCACCTGTGGCGGCGCAGAACGAGAAGACCGAAGGCCGCGTCAGCCCCCATAACCATATGCAAGAGAAGCTCGCTGTTCCCGCACAGAAGAGTGCTGAAGCGACGCCGCAACACGCGAAGAAAGTTCTCCACGATCACAGTAAGTTCCATAAGCACCTGTAATCACTTCGCAGGACTTACTGCGCGCCCGCTTTAGAAATCAATCACTGCCGAAAACCGCGCTTCCCAGACGGGAGGCGTCGGGGTCGGCGAGGTTTCAGAAGAGGACGGCGAAATAAAGAGCTTCCATCGAAAGGTTTCAATCCTACGCGATCGTGAAGACAGGGTAAGACTCTAAGAAGAATCATATATAGCCGACATCCCTCGAGTGAGGGATGTCTACAAGGCGAGGGAAAGGCAGACGCCTTCAGTCAATCTGCCGGCGCAGTCCATGCCCGTCGCTGCACCTGTATCGAAATCAACGCATCTTCGACGCCAGCAGAGTGGGCTCTGCGTAAGCAATGAGATGGACGCTCCCTCCCGACAACGGCATCAACCTGCCAGACAAGAAGCGGAAGCCGGTCCTTGAGCGTTACTTACTCGGGTTGGCCCTGCAACGCCTTAGGCTGCCAACGCCCCCGATGCTGAGACAGTGGCGGGAGTCACTACATTCGACACTGCCAATGTGAGCCTCGCCAGGTTCAAATTTTTCGATGCGCCAAAGCTTCAGGAAATGCAGCGCCGAACCGAGGCCGAAGAATACTGTCAGGCATCCGCTGGCTGCGCACAACCACCGGTTGTTCATTGAAATAGCAAAGCAAGGCCGTCCTCTTCCGCCAACCTCGTGCACCTTGATTTTGCATGAACCTCGCATCCATTCAGGTGCAACAGCAAGCTCTAGCCATGTTGCATATTGCTTCCGCGACTCCATTTTTCCTATCTCCAGCAACGAATTCCCCGTAGCAAGTTGAATGCGAAGACGCCCCGTGACAACAACTCCGGGGCGGTGCAAACGCGGGGCAATCACAGAATCATTCATTTGCCCGTGTAGTGGCAACTGAATGTTGCCGCAAGCGACGTCACATTCCTTTTCGTATCATAGCCAGGGCAATCGCACCTTCATGTCATAACTCCGAGCAACTCGGCGCGAAATTCATCGAGGGTGGCAGCCAGCATGCGCTTCGACTTGATGCTCGCCTTGCGGGTGGTATTGAGCCGCAACAGGTTCATCACGATGTGGCGGACGATGGCCAGGTTGTTGGCGGCATAACCGCTGCGCACCCGTGACTGATCCTCATTGAACTGCACATCCAGACACCAGTGAAGGCGATTCTCCACCTCCCAATGGCTGCGTACAGCCCGAGCGATGCGCTCGGCCTCGGCGGGCAGGCTGCTGATGTAGTAGGCACGCTCGGTGCTGGTGCGATTGCCGACCGTACGCACGCGCTCGACCACGGCAAAGCTGGCGACGTCCTGCCAGTCTTCGGTCTTGTAGAGCCGATCGATCGCATCAAAGGCCCAGCATCGCCTGATTTCGCTACGACCGTGACCAGGGTTCTTGGTCTCGTGCGTCGAACTCGGTGTCAGCGGTCCTTTCGGATCGATACCGGCAAACATGATCGAGTCGAGCAGCTTCGGATGGTTGTCCTTCACGCACAGTACGTAGTGGGCGCCACGCTCGCGGATCGTGCGCGCGATCTTCGTCTGCGTGCCCATCGCGTCGATCGTCACCACGCAGCCCTCGAGCGCCAACTTGGCGAGCAGTTCGGGGATCGCTGTAATCTCGTTCGATTTCTCGGCGGTCGCCGTCTGGCCCAACACAACGCCCATACCGGCCGCGAAGGCGCTGACCAGGTGCAGCGGACTCGCCAGCGTCTTGGTCTTGCTCGCAGTTCGTCGGCTGGTCTTGCCATCGATCGCCACGACCGTGTCCTCGGCCAACGCGGGCACCACCATGCCAACCCAGCGCCGGAATGCAGATTCGAACTCATCGGGCGTGATCATGCCGAACACGCGACCGATCGTGTCATGGGACGGGATGCCATGCTCAAGCTTCATGAAGCCCCGCAGCCAGTCGATCTTGGCCTCGGCCCACAATTCGATGTCGACGAAGTCGTCCACGCCCGACAGCACCGCGCAAACCGCCACCGTGAGCAGTTCGGCAAGATCGTGGCGCTTGTGGCGCGCGCTGCGCGGATCGGAAATCGAGACGAACACCTGCGTCAGCGGCATGACGTTTCCTGCCTTCATGGGCGGCCCAAAAAGGTAGGAAACTACACAAATTATGCCGCTGTGAACAGGGGCTCGCTAAGGTCATGAAAGTTAACAACCTTTGGTATTCTCATATGCCAAGTCGGTGCGATTGCCCTGGTATCATAGCCTGTACGCATTCGTTATTAATACTGGCAGCTCATGTCGTGACTTGTCATCGGCTAGTTTGCAAGGGGCATCATGGTCAGGAAGAACATCATCGACGAGCTCCAATCGGTGATCGCGGATGGCAGCGCCAGCCAAATTTCATTGGCGAACGTGATCGTCCAGCTTGCCAATCCATCCTTGTCGGACGCACAACGAAATCGCCGGAGGTGTCATGAAATGGGCAGCGAGCAGTTCGCATATGAGCATGACTGGAAATCCAAAGTGGATTCCGTAAATCTGGGATCCGTTCGAAAGATGAGCTGCCCGTCTACTCCGAGAAGTGCTCTACTTAACGATTCTCGGTCAGGACAGAATTTTGCACTTTTAGTTCTCCGGCGCGCGAATGTTCTTGGCTAAGGATTTGTTGCGTTGTCAGAGCGTGCATGGATAAATTATATACGTGCTCACAGTGGTTTTACAAAATGACACAGCGATGACAGGAATGTAATTGTTAAGTCATGCCAATGTCAGATGCTCGCTGCTACCATCAGGTTACGGTCGCTCGATAAGGAGCATCTTGATTGGTCCTGGGGAATGATTATGAACCGCAATATCTGCCGTGCCACTGCTATCTCGGCGCTGCTGTTCACAACGGCCTCGTCGGCAATTGCACACACTGACTATTCAGAAGCTGGCACTTCGCACTGGGTCGAGGGCGTTCGAGGATCAGCGAGCGAACCCACAGAGAGACAGAAGGCCCCTTATGGGTATGAATCAACCGGAGTTCCTGAGCGCATCTTAGTCGTAGATAAGAACACCCGGCACATCAATGTCGTCCAGCTAGAGACTGTTTCGATCCGTTTCGGAGGAAAAGTGGTTAATTGGACATTCGATGCATATCCACGGAGAAATTTCTCCTTGTCGAATATTTTGCCTGGAGTAGACGGCGTGACTGTGTACGTGGATGAGAGCCCAATGTATCGGGGGCGTTGATCAAGTGTGCTTCTTGCAGATAGCACACCGGTTTTACAACCAAAAGGCGTCGTGCAGTAAAGGTTAGTTTTTAAGTTCTACCACTTAACTGTCAGGAGTCAATCATGCTTACGAAAGCAATCGCCGCAGCCGCATCCGTGATCATCGCCACCTCGGCATTCGCAGTGGACCGAGGAAATGTCGAGAAAGCCTATGAGTTGAAAGATGGCTCCACCGTCTACGTCTTTAAGGACGGCAAGATGGCGATGGAGAACAAAGTTGGGCAAGTTGTTACGATGAAGGAAGGCCATGCGATGGAAACAAAGGATGGAAAAAAAATAATGATGAAGGGTAACGAAATCTGGCGTCTAGAGAACGAGCTGCATCGCGAGCATCAGACAAACTGAATTGTTTGCGACCGTCGCGTGGCGACGATTGATCGGCCTGCGCGCTGTAACGGCGGAGCAGGCCGATCTGCTGTCGGTGGTGCGTAATCCCTGCTTAAACAACGTTGTTGCTTTCCGCAAGGTTGCAGGAGGATGAGTAGGAAGTAATCGGAAAGTCATTCTGCCGTAAGGCGCTCCAGACTAATATCTACTCGTGGTGTAGCGAAGTCGAGCGATAGAGCCAAATACTGCGGGAGAGTGAAGGATGAAAATTACTAAATCTAGCGTAGCTTATGCATCAATACTGCTGTTTGGAACAGCGAGCGCACTTGCTGGTGAGCAGTATTCCGCGCCGAGCGAAACGCAAGTTGGAGCTTTAATCCGGGTTGCCGCAAGCGCCGCTCATGCACGCCAGGCTGCCCGCTATGGATACGCATCGCTGGCGACGGCGGAGCGGAGCATAACCATTGACAATCAGACCCGCCATATCAACGTTGTGAGAATGGAAACGATTGCAATACGCGTCGGAGAAAAAACTGTTACGTGGACCTTCGATACCTTGGGAACCTCTAGTTTTCCGCTGTCGGAAATCATCCCTGGCACGGAGCAGGTAACCGTATATGTTGACGAGAATCCGATGTACCGAGGAGGTCAGTGAGGGCAGGGCATCGGGAGTGGGGCGTAAACAACGGCGTTGTGCAGAACAAAGGTGTCAAGTACGGCGCGCACAGCCCCAACATTCTTGATTCACATATCCTCTACGAGGAGTTTGTTATGCTTAGTAAGCTCGCAATTGTTGCTGCATCGTTCCTCGTTACCGCGTCTGCGTTGGCCGTAGATGAGGGGAACGTGACGAAGTCGTATCCGTTGAAGGATGGATCAACGGTTTATGTATTCAAGGATGGAAAGATGGCCATGGAGGACAAATTGGGGCGCCTTGTTACCATGAAGGAAGGACACACGATGGAAACAACGGACGGTCAGAGGATCATGATGAAGGGCAATGAAATCTGGCGTCTCGAGCGCGAGTTGCATCGTGATCGTGGAGGTAGTTGACTCTCCCTTGAATTGTTGGGAGTGCCCGACTTCTTGTGGTGCGGTTGCTGATACTAGGTTTTCTCAGTCTGCGCCGAGGGGAGGTTGATACGTCCGTGCCAAGTTTTGTTGGAAAATCTGAACTGTGAACTTATGGCTGGCATGAAGCACGCGGAGCGTGACTAATGCGGAGAATATGCCTGTTGATCTCCCGCTAAACTGTCAGCCACAGGTTGCGAATTTAAAGGAGTAAATCATGCTCAAAAAACTCATTGTCGCAGCAGCCTCTGTCTTGGTCGCGACGTCGGCCCTTGCAGTTGACGAGAGTAACGTCGAAAAATCGTATGTAATGAAGGATGGATCGACGGTTTATGTTTTCAAGGATGGCAAGATGGCCATGGAGAACAAATTCGGCCGGGTTGAAAGGATGGCGGAGGGGCACGTGATGGAGACTAAGGATGGCCAGAAGATCATGATGAAGGGCGATGAAATCTGGCGTCTTGAAAGGGCCTTGCATCCAAATCGCGGCGGTCGCTGACGCTCCCATTACAAGTGTTCACCTGACACCGGCCCCGAGCCGGTGTTGTTCTTGCATCGCCGGCGTTCTTCCGACGATCCGCAGGGCGAACTCGTAGATCAATACGTCGCCGGAAGGCGTGCCGGACGGTGTCTGTCTTGGTTTTAGCTCGATCAGCCTACCAAGTTGCGGCAACCATGCGTCTTGCGTGACGTCTGCGTAGCTACTGGATCAAAGTGCACCGTCGGAGTTTCAGGGAGGAGGATGCTTCGTACGTTGGGCGCGCCGTCCTTCGATGATGGTGACGACGTCGTGCCGCCCAACATCTGCGCGAGCCTGAGCTCGTCATGTCCGTCCGCGTCGAGTTGGTTGCGCTTCGCACCGCCGATCCGAAGATGCCGGACAACCGACGTGTGGCCCTTGTAGGCGGCCCAGAACAGAGGCCACTCCCCGTCCGAGTTCCGCACGTCGTGGTTGGCGCGGCCGATCAGGAATGAAACGATGTCCGCATGGCCGTTGAAAGCGGCCCAGAAGAGTGGCGTCCATCCCCGGCTATCGGGCAGGTCGACCGATGCACCGCGCGCCAACAGGTTGTCAATAACGGCCCACTGACGGTGATATGCCGCCAGGAAGATCAGGTGCCCCCTCGGTATTTTGCGAAGCGACGGGCAGTCCGTCCTCCAGCCATCTCAGCACTTCCGGGACCTTGCCCTGGCGAACCGCGTCGAGCTGCTTCGGGGCCGCTCGATCGCGCCTGGCTTTGTGCTGGATGTCGTAATGCATCGTCTTGGTCCTGACGAGGCGAACCCGGACTCTGCGGGCGTTGATCCTTCGCCACAATCCCCGGCGTCCCGCGCGATACGCACATCAATTGAACTGTTGCTAGTCCGAGGGTGATGAGCTGCGTCTCGGGATTGGTGCGCTGCAGTCCTTGAAATTCACGTAGACCTTGTCGCCGACCTGTAATTGCGAGTCGGCGGGCAACTTGGCGGCGCGCGCATGCGAGTGTCCATGGCTCAAAAGCGCGATCATCACATACTGATCGCTGCCTTCCGTGCCCGACGCCACGGTCCTGCAGTCATAAAACGCGGGCCGCTTCAGACTTTTCGCGGGTCCGATCTCGACAACGGTTCCTTTGCGCCACCCGTCCGCCTCGGAGTATTTCCCTTCGAGCACGGTGGGGCTCGCACATCCGCTCAGCGCTACAAGGGCCACAATAGCGGTAGCAACCATAATTGTCTTCATGGGATGACCTCCAGAAACGGCAGAGGGAATGTCGGGCAGGATGAATCTGCTTCAGCCATCTTGGGGGTACGCAATCATGGCATCTGTGAAACCGCGTACTGGACTCACTGTAGAAGACTTTCCCTGTCGAATTGCAGACAGCCCGATTACGAATTCGTAATGTCGGCAGGCTGCGTGTCTTGAGCTCATTCGCGCATGACGATATGGGCGGTCGACGACCTGCCGATTGCGTCAAACGTCACGTTTGGAGCGCTGCCCTTCAGGGATGGTGACGACGTCGTGCCGCCCCAACGTCTGCGCGAGCCTGAGCTCGTCATATCCGTCCGCGTCGAGCTGGTTGCGCTTCGCACCGCCGACCAGAAGATGCCGGACAACCGACGTGTGGCCCTTGTAGACTCGGGGTTCCGTGCACGGCGACGCGTGTTCTCTCGATGGCAATCGGGCCGTGACCTTACTTGAACGGGTGCTCCAACGACACATAGAGCAATACACCCTGCGTTCCCGAAGACGGGCCGACACCGATCGGTCTGGAAACTCCCGACACAACCTGGAGACCCGAATCGAAGTTGGTCGCATAGCGGAAGCCGGGGTTGATGAACATCGTCTTCTCATGTTGTCTACTGCCGTCCGCCTGAACTGCTTCGAAATTCGTTCCGGCCGCCTCCAACATCAGGTTGAAGTTCGCGCTCACCAAGTAAATGATGCTGGCACCGTAGTTCGACCCTACGGTATCAGCGCGGGCGCCGCCAGACTCTCTGGAGTTCGGCGTGTAGGTTCCCCCGAGATTCCAATGGGTGACCACTGAGTCGGATAACTCAACGCTCAGGGGCAGGTTCACCTGAATGCCAATAGCGCCAGTGCCATGCCCTTTTCGGTAGTCTCCGGACGGCGCGATGACCGACAGGCGAGGCGCGAAGGCGACGCCCTCCCTACCGATCGCTTGATATCGATAGTTGAGGGCGATGTCGCCGACGCCGGTCGATGCAGTTGGATCGGCGACCCGCAGGACTGGAATCGTGTATGAAAGCTGGTGGGTTTCGTCGGGAATCGGCCATTCCTGCGTGAAGGTATAGGCCCACTCCTTGGACTGCCGGAGGTACATAAAGCTCTGAATGTGCTGTACCACGCCGGCTTCCTGGTTGTATGCCTCTTCGATCAGGAACGAATTGTCCTGGATCTTTTTGGCTCCATCGGCTGTGGCATGGAGGGGAACACCGAAGGTCATGGCCAGTGCCACGATGAAACGATGAATTGACATGATGATTCCTTGAGGATATGACAGGTCTAAATCAGAGCGCCGGAGTGCGCGGCAGTGTCGCGTACTCCGGCAAAAGGGCCTACATCACTTCAGTTTGAAGCTTACGTGGGCTTCCGGTTTGCCAAGCAGTTATTTCGACTTGTACGAGTGGAGCCGTGGGGCGGGGTTAAACGAACCCGTCGGAATTCCCTGGCTGGGGGTGAGTCATGTGCCGCGTCCGCTGCCCTTCAAGGATGGTGACGATTTCTTGTCGCGCCAAGGTGCGTGCGAGCCAGAGCTCGTCATGACCATCCACATCGAGTTGATTCCGCTTCGCGCCGCCGAGCAAGAGGTAGCGGACGACGGCCGTGTGGCCTTTGTAAACCGCCCAGAACAAGGGCCACTCCCCGTCGTTAGTCCGCGCGTCGGGATTGGCACCGCGCCCGATCAAGAACGAGACGATGTCCGCATGGCTGTTGAAGGCGGCCCAGAAGAGCGGAGTCCATCCCATGCGATCGGGCAGGTCGACCGATGCGCCGTGCGCCAACAGGCTGTCAATGACAGCCCACTGACGGTGATAGGCGGCGAGGAAGATCAGACTGCACCCCTCGGTGTCCTGCCAGTTGGCCGGCAGTCCGTCCTCCAGCCACCTCAGCACTTCCGGTACGTTGCCATCGCGAACGGCTTCGAGCAGTGCTGGGTCGACTCGATCGCCCCAAGCTTCGTAATGGATGTCGTCACTCATCGTGTGGGCCCTGAGCAGACCAACCAAGGTTTCTCCGACCGCTGATCAATCGCAACGATCCCCCGCGTCCCGCGCGGCAAGTACATCAAGAGAGTGCCTACCGGTCGAACGTTCATGAGCTGCGTTTCGGGATTGGCGCGCTGCAGTCCTTGAAATTCACGTAAACCTTGTCGCCGACCTGCAATTGCGAGTCGGCGGGCAACTTGGCGGCACGCGCATGCGAGTGTCCATGGCTCAACAGCGCGATCATCACATACTGATCGTTGCCTTCCGTGCCCGACGCCTCGGTCCTGCAGTCATAAAACGCGGGCCGCTTCAGACTTTTCGCCGGGCCGATCTCGACGACGGTTCCTTTACGCCACCCGTCCGCCTCGGAGTATTTCCCTTCGAGCACGGTGGGGCTCGCACATCCGCCCAATCCACCGAGGGCCACGACAACCATTCCTGCAGCAAAAGCTTTCATTGGGTCACCTTTTTGATCACATGGGAAGGCCACCCGCAGCGACGTGCTGCAGGCAGCCGGACGGCGTCACTTCAGCGTGAAGCGCGCGGTGGTGGAGGGCTTGCCCGGCAGCGTGACGACGGCCACCAACTTGGTGCCGGCGCCCACCTTGAAGCTCCCCTTGGACTCCAGCCGGTCGCCGGCAGGCTTCAGTTCGACTTCCTGCTTTTCGGTGCCGGCCAGGAGCGTGAGCTTCGCGCTGCCATTGGCCACATCGAGCGGCTTACCGTGATCGCGCAGGTGCAGCTGGATGACGTCAGGCTTGGCGACGAGCTCGAGGTCGATATCCTTGACCTCGACGACCACACCACCGTGCAGGGATTCATGTCCGTGGGCATGGTCGTGCTTATCCGCCGCGAAAGCGGGACCGACGGCGACCAGGGCAGCCAGGGCGACGAGCTTCGAGAGTTTCATGTTTTCTCCTTTCAGGATTCGATTGTGTAGGCGCATCAGCGTTAAAACGCTTCGGCATTGCGGTCGTTGAGCAGGCGCTCGACGTCGCGGCGACCGAAGAGCCAGAACATCGCCGGGGTGAGGAAGGTATCGAGCAGCGTCGAGCTGATGAGCCCGGAGAAGATCACCACGGCGACCGGATGCAGGATCTCGGTGCCCGGGCGTTCGGCCTCGAACAGCAGCGGGGCTAGCGCGAAGGCGGTGACCAGGGCGGTCATCAGCACCGGGGAGAGACGTTCCAGCGAGCCGCGCAGGATCATTGCGTGATCGAAACCTTCGCCTTCGATGCGCATCAGGTTGATGTAGTGGCTGACCTTCAGGATGCCGTTACGCACCGAGATACCGGCGAGCGTGATGAAGCCGATGAGCGCTGCGACCGACAGCGGCTGGCCGGAGATCCACAGGCCGATTACCGCACCAACCAACGCGAGCGGGATGTTGGCCATGATCAGCACCGAGAGCCGTACGGACTTGTAGCGGCTGTAGAGCACGACAAACATCAGCACGAGCGACACGATCGAGAGCAGTCCCACGAGGCGCGAGGCTTCTTCCTGCGCCTGGAACTGCCCGCCCAGCGTAATGAAATAGCCCTCCGGCAGCTTCATGTCGGCCACCACGGCGCGGATGTCCTCGACGATCTCCGACAGCGGGCGCTGCTGCGCGTTGGCCGACAGCACGATGCGGCGCTTGCCGTCGTCGCGGCTCACCTGGTTCGGCCCGTCGCCATCCTCGATGGACGCGAGTTTCGACAGCGGGACATGCCCGGTCGGCGTTTCGATGAGAATCTGCGCGAGCCCCTCGACCGAACGCGCCGACTCGGGCAGGCGCACGACCAGCGCGAAACGCCGTCCGCCTTCGACGATCTGGGTGACTTTCTCGCCTTCGACGAGGTTCTGCAGCGCGGCGAGAATCTGCGGTGCCGGCACCCCGTAACGTGCCGCCGCCGCATAGTCGATGCGGACCTTGATCTGCGGTGCGAGCACCTGCTTCTCGATTTCCAGATCGGCGAGACCGGGAATGCCGGCGAGCCGCGCCCGCAGCGCATCAGCCTGGCCTCGCAGCGTATCGAGATCCTCGCCGAAGATCTTGATCGCGATCTGCGAACGCACGCCCGAGAGCATGTGGTCGATGCGGTGCGAGATCGGCTGACCGATCGCGATCGCAGCGGGCAGGTTCACGAGCCGCGCGCGGATGTCGGCAGCGATCTCACCCATCGAGCGGGTGAGTTCAGATGCTGGTTTGAGCCCGACATCGAGTTCGCTGACGTGCACGCCTTCGGCATGTTCATCGAGTTCCGCACGTCCGCTGCGGCGACCAACGTGCGTGACTTCGGGCACCTGTTTCACGAGCACCTCCGCCTGTTGCGCGAGCGCGGTCGACTCGGCGAGCGTGACCCCTGGGTTGAGCCGCATGCCAATCAGCAGGGTGCCTTCGTTGAAGGGCGGCAGAAACGTGGTCGGGAAGAACGGCACGGCCACCGCAGCAATCAGGACGGCCATCGCTCCTGCAGTCACGGCCGCCTTGGGCCGATCGAGCACCCCCTGCAGCGTGCTGCGATAACGCATTTTGAGCCACGCTAGCAGGCGCGTGTCGCCGTGTTCAAGCGACTTCATGCGCGGCAGCAGATAGAAGGACAGGACCGGGGTCACCGTCACCGACACGACCAGCGACGCCAGCGTCGAGACGATAAACGCGATACCGAGCGGCACGAAAAGCCGCCCCTCCATACCTGGCAACGCGAACAACGGCAGGAACACCAGCACGATGATGATCGTCGCGTAGAGGATGGCCGAGCGCACTTCCATCGTCGCGTGCGCGACGAGTTCGATAGGGTGGAGCCGGTGATCGGGATGCTTGACCCGCTCTTCCTTGAGCCGGCGCAGCACGTTCTCGACGCCGACCACCGCATCATCAACGAGGCCGCCGATCGCGATCGCCAACCCCCCGAGGGTCATGGTGTTGATCGACAGGCCGAAATACTTGAATACCAGCGCCGTCATGAAGATCGACACGGGGATCGCAGTGAGCGCAATCACCGTCGGCCGCAGCGTGCCAAGGAAGAAGAACAGGATCGCCGCTACGAACACGGACGCGCCAATCAGCTTGCCCTGGAGCGTGCCGATCGACGCCTCGATGAAGCTCGCCTGACGGAAAGTCACCACCGGCGCATCCATGCCAGTCGGCAACGATTTCTTCATTTCGTCGAGCGCGGCCTCGATCGAGCGGGTGAGGTGGATGGTGTCCGCGGTCGGCTGCTTCTGGATGCCGAGGATGACCGCCGGTTTGCCCTCGAATCCCGCATCGCCACGTCGCAGCGCCGGGGCAAAGGTCACGGCCGCGATCTGGCGCATCAGGATCGGCTGACCGTCGCGTGCGGTAATCGCGAGATTCTTCAGATCCTCCAGATTCGAGGTGCGTCCGAGGTTGCGGATCAGGTATTCGCGGCCGGTGAGCTCGAGAAAGCCGCCCGAGGTGTTCGACGAGAAGCCGCGGATCGCCGCTTCCATCTGTTCCAGCGCAATGCCGAGTTCCGCCATGCGTCGCGTATCCGGCTGCACCTGGAACTGCCGTACTTCACCGCCGATCGGGATGACCTGCGCGATGCCGGGGATGGCCATGAGACGCGGACGCAGCACCCAGTCCGCGTATTCGCGCACCTGCATCGGCGAGATCTTCGCGGTGTCGATCGGGATCGCGATCTGCATGATTTCGCCCATCACGGAGCTGATCGGTCCCATGCGTGGAATCACGTCCTCCGGCAGTCCTTCCTCCATCGCGGACAGGCGCTCCGACACCATCTGCCTGGCTCGGAAGATCTCCGTGCTCCAGTCGAAGGTCACATAAACGAAGGACAGCCCCGCGCTGGAGATGGAGCGCACGGCCTCCACGCCGGGCAGGCCGTTCATCGTCGTTTCGAGCGGGAAGGTGATGAGTTGTTCGACTTCCTCCGCCGCCATGCCGCCGGATTCGGTCATGATCGTGACCGTCGGCTTGTTGAGGTCCGGGAACACGTCCACGGGCGTGCGTGTGAGCGTGAATGCGCCGTAGGCCATCAGCACCAGGCTGGCGATGATCACCAGCAGCCGGTTGCCGAGACTATTGTCGAGTAGCCACTTGAACATCGGTCGGGCTCCCCGTCAGCGGATCTGGTTGATCAGGGTGGCCGCGTTTGTGGCGACGCGCTCCCCGGCCGCGAGGCCCGACGTCACCGCCACATTCGCCCCGTCGAGCGGCGCGGTCGTGACGGTGCGGGGCTCGAAGCGCTCCGGCGCGGTCTTGACCCACACGATGGTCTGGTTCGCCGGGTTCTTCAGCACCGATCCCGCGGGCACGCTGACGCCCTGCAGTGTGCTGCGCGTTTGCACGAACACCTCGACCGGTTGCCCGACAGCGAAACGCGCCAAGGAATCGCCCGCCGCACCGAAAGCGAGCGGCAGCGCCTGCTCGCGCAGACTGCGCGCCGCGCCGAGAAAGTCGAGTCTCACGCGTTGCTCGCCGACCGCGAGGCTCGCGCCTGCGACATCGATGGCGGTGTCGGCATCGTAGGCCAGCGCCTCGACGCGCAGCCGTTTCGGATCGACGATCTCGAACACCAGTTCGCGCGCGTCGACGACTTGCCCGGCGACCGCGTTGCTCGATGCGATCACACCCGCGACGGGCGCCACGAGCGCATCGCGATTGCTGAGCCCCGCACCCACCGCCGTCGCGCGGGCCGCGAGACTCGCGAGTTCGCTCTCGGCCGCTTCGATCTCCTTGCGCGGCACCGTGTCGGCGAGCTCCTTCAGCCGCGATACGCGCTTTTCCGCGAGCACTTTGGCAGCCCGCAATTCGGCGAGCTGGGCCATCTGGTTCGAGCGCTCGATCTGTCCCGCTGATGGCACGACGTACGCGAGCACCTCGCCCTTCTTCACCGCCTGTCCGATCCCGGGCAAGCCGCGCGGTCCGGCTTCGAGGCGGCCGGCGACCAGCGCCTGCACCTTTCCGCCCGCGTTGGGGTCCATCACCACTTTGCCAGCCAGCGTCACTGTGCGCGGCAGGTTGCCGGCTTCCGTGACCAGCGTGCGCACGCCGATCTGGCGTTGTGCCGGCTTGGGCAGGAATACGCTGCCGTCGGGCAAGCGTCGCGGACCGTTGCCTCCGACGGGCGCGGAGCCTTCGTCGCCGTGATCGTGCCCGTCGCCAGCGAATGCGTTCCACGATGCACTTGCCGTAACAAGGCACAGCATGACCAACAGAATTCCCGGTTTCATGCGACACCTCCGGCCGAACGGGTGCGGGCGTTTCCCTTGCGCAGCGCGGCCCAGCCGACGAGTCCAAGAACGAGAACGCCGGCGCCCACCCATCCCGCGTAGGGTTTCACGCCTGGTCCGGCCGATTCGGCGTGCACCTCGGTGGC
Organism: Aromatoleum evansii; assembly: GCF_045689615.1. NCBI lineage: Bacteria > Pseudomonadati > Pseudomonadota > Betaproteobacteria > Rhodocyclales > Rhodocyclaceae > Aromatoleum > Aromatoleum evansii. Next base: position 2,483,838 of record NZ_CP141259.1, on the reverse strand, counting down.
CTCTTCATGCAGATCCAGCTCGCCGGCAAGGAGGTCGGTGTCTTGTCCGGCCACGACCGTGGCGGTCACGGACACGACGCCCGGTTTGAGTGCATCCTGCAGCGTGGCTTCGAACTCGCCGTCGGCATGTGGCTCGACGGAAATCGCCTTGCCGTCGAGTTGCAGCTCCAGCGTCGCGTCCTTGACCGGGCTGTTGTCGGCGAAGCGGTCGAGATAGAGGGTGATGTTCTCGCCATCGACCACGCCGACCAGCTCGAAGAGCTCCGAAACGGCGGTGAATCGCGGTAGCGCCGGGCCGGCCATGGGCGCCGGGGCGTCACCGTGGTCGTGGCCTTCGCCGGCCAAGGCCTGAGGCGTGAAGCCCGCAAGGACGGCGGCAAGACTCCACGCCGCCAGGGTAGGGGAAGGTTTCATGTTCGGGTTCCTGGTGTTCATTCGGGAAGAAGGCCCATGGCCTGCCGCAGCGCGGATACGGCCGCGGCCAGTTCGATGCGGGTGCGCGCCACCTGACGCTCGGCTTCGGCGGCCTCGAGTTCGATGCGCAGGCGGGTCGGCAGATCGGTTTCGCCGAGGCGGAACGCCTTCTGGAAGAAGCCGCGCGACTCGCGGGCCAACTGCGCGCGCCGCTCGGCAGAGGCGACCAGGGTGCGCGCCGATTCGACCCGGACGCGCGCCGTATCCACTTCGGCCGTCAGGCGTTCGCGTTCCAGCCTCAGCTGGGTTTCGGCTTCGATCGCCTCGGCACTGGCGCTGGCAACGCGGGCGCGGTTGCGGGTATCGGACCCGAACGGAATGCGTACGCCGATCGTCACCGTCTGTTGCCAGGATTCGCCGGATGCGCCACGCTCGCGCGTCGTCGCCAGACGCAACTCGGGATTGGCGCGGCCCTGAATCCCGGCGAGGTTCATGCTGCGTTGGGCAAGCTCCGCCCGATCGCGTAGTTCGGCGACAGCAGGATGCCCCACTTCTGGTGCAGAGGGGGTGGCAGGGACGGGCTCTGCTTCGGCCACGGCGAGCCCTTCGCCAGCAAGCGCAGGTGCCATGCCTATCAGGGCGCGCAACTGCTGTTCCGCACCCGCGAGCGCGCCGCTGGCTTCGGCGAGCGCCGCTTCTGCGGTCGCGAGCGCTCCGTCCGCCTGATGCTGGTCGGCCCGTGCGAGATCGCCGGCCCGAACCCGTTTCGATACATCCGAGGTGAGTTCGCGGGCGCTGGCAAGCCGCTCGCGTGCGACCAGGACATCGATCCGCGCGCGCTGCCAATCCCAGTACGCGGCCCGAACCGCAGCGGCCGTGCGCAGTTGTGCCGCAAGCGTGCGGCTCGTACTCGTGCGCACTTCGGCATCGGCAAGGGCCGCGGTCGATGCACGTTCGCCGGGCAACCACAGCGGCGCCGCGAGACCGATCTCGTATTCACGGCTGCCGTCGTTGCGGTGGATTTGGTCGGTCTTGCCCGATACTTCGAGTGCCAGCGGTTCGGCCGACCAGTTGTCGGCGCTCTCACGTCGCGCCTGCGCAGCCGTCCGGCGCATGTCAAACGACTGGGCTTCGGGTTGACGCGCCCACGCAGCGTTGAATGCCTGTTGGAGCGTTGTTACGACCGGTGATGCGGGGGGCGTGGCTTGTGCCCACGCCCCACTGGCCGCGAGTCCGAGCAGCAGCCCCGGCAGCCAGTTGATGCGAATTCTTCGAAACATCCAATTCTCCGTTGATGACGAGACACGGAAAATCGGCAAGGCGCGATCAGCTCGATCGCAATGGACGCGCGGCAATACCGTTCATAACGGTGAAACTGCCGGAAAGAGAATGAAAGCGACCACCCTGCCGATCAGGCAGGGAGGCCCCATTTCGGACGTTCGGGCTCGGAGGGATGTCCCGGGAGCAACCCCATCGGAGTGGAGGCGATGGCGAGGGAAGTCAGGATGTCGGTCGATGACGCTCCCACATCGCTCGGCAGTGCGGTGCAAGTCGCCGCCTGGCAGAAGCTGCAATCGAAATCGGTTCCTGCTGCTTTCGATCCGGGCTCGTCGCCAGCCGCGGCCTGATGCTGGTGGTCATGATGACCCAGGTGGTTCGCCGCCGCCCCCGACTCGTGCTGGCAGTAGGCGCTCACCGCGGCCCAACCCAGTTGGAGCGGCAGGAACACCATGAAGAGAATCGCAAGCCAGCGGCGCATGCGGCGCATTGTAGCGGCAAGAGGAAAGAAAATGAAAATGGGGACTGGACTGCTGAGGACTCACGGCGAGACTGCGTGGGGCCATGCGATGTCACGTGTTGCGTGGCATCCGGCCCGCGCGCATATCTCCACCGCGTCAATTGTCACCATAGAGCTCGTCCATGCGTGCCCGCTCCTCGGGCGTCATGCTCAGCAGCTCGTTGATCACCTCTTCGCGGGTTTTGCCCGGTCCGACGTCGCGGGAAGGCGGGGGCAGGCCGCGCAGCAGGTACGAGTAGCTGCCATCGGCTTTCGCCTCTTCGAGTTCCTTCAGCACTTCGGTGCGCGTCTTGGTGCTTGTGGAATGGTCGGGATGAAAGGTGAAACCGGCTTCATTGTTGGCGGGGTGCCACAGCGAACCGGCAAGTGCCGCGGTCGGCGCGGCGAGGACGGCGGCGAGCAAGGGCACGAGGGTGGCGGTACGGATCTTGGACATGATGGGCTTCCTTTCGTCGATGCAGGGGACGGTCCGGCTCGGGCAACGTCCGTTGCAGTCCGGCCGGACACGGGACGTACTGTAGAAAACCGTCCACGTCGAATCGCGAACAGCCCGATTACGAATTCGTAATGTCGCCGCACTGCGCTCTTCGCGATAATTCGCGCATGAAAATCCTGGTCGTCGAAGATGAGCCGAAGCTCGCCGAATACCTGCGCAAGGCGCTGACCGAGAGCAGCTACGTCGTGGATGTCGCCCACAGCGGCACCGAGGGGCGCTACCTCGCGATCGAAGGGCATTACGATCTCGTCCTGCTCGATGTCATGCTGCCGGGCCTGGATGGTTTCGCCGTCCTGCGCGAAATGCGGCGCGACAAGCACGTACCGGTGCTGATGCTCACCGCGCGGGACAAGGTGGAGGATCGCGTGAAGGGGCTGCAGGCGGGGGCGGATGACTATCTCGTAAAACCTTTCGCCCTGTCCGAACTGCTCGCACGCGTACACGCGCTGTTGCGGCGTGGCGCCATTCCGACGGCCGGTCAGGATCTCACGGTCCTCAGCCTGGCCGACCTCGAACTCGATCTGGTGCGGCGCAAGGCGTCGCGCTCCGGGCAGCGGCTCGATCTGACGGCCAAGGAATTCACGCTGCTGACCTTGCTCTTGCGTCGGCACGGACAGGTGCTGTCGCGCACCGCGCTGGCCGAGCAGGTGTGGGACATGAACTTCGACAGCAATACGAATGTTGTGGAGGTTGCCGTGCGCCGCCTGCGCAGCAAGCTCGATGACCCCTTCGCGAGGAAGTTGCTGCACACCGTGCGCGGCATGGGCTACGTCCTGGAAGACCGGGAGCCCTGAGGATGCGTAATTCGCGTTCGCTTGGCCGTTGGCTGTCATGGTGGCTTGCCGTGCAGACCTTCATCGGGCTCGGATTCGTCTGCGCCGTCGTGTATGTGGCCACCAGCCTCAACTTTTCCGCCAGGCAGGCTGAGGAGCTGCGGCACAAGCAGGACGTGATCCGCCACCTTGTCCGCGAGATCGCGACGCCGGAGGACCTGCCGAGCCTACGTCACAAACTCGACGATTTCTTCATCGGCCACGCCGACCTCAAACTGCGGCTGACCGCGGACGCCGAGACGCTCCTCTACATGACGCCACCGGCCCCCGAGCCCCCCGCGAACCTGCGTCGGGTTAAATTCGAGATCCCTTCACCGTGGTCGGGCGCAGTCGTGCTGCGTGCCGAATTGGCGCTCGACAGCAGTTCCGATGCCCAATTGCTGAGGCAACTGGCGTGGACGCTACTGGCGAGTGCGCTGGCCGGCGCCGTGCTCGTCTCCGGCGGGGGGGCGTGGCTCGTGCGGCGCGCGCTGTTGCCTGTTCGCGACCTGGCTCGGCAAGCGGCCGCGCTCAGTCCGGAAAATGTCGGACAGCCGCTGGACGGCTCCGCGCAGGCGCAGGAACTGCAGCCGCTGGTCGCGCAGTTCAACGCGCTGCTTGTGCGGCTGGACAACGCATACCGGCAACTGGAAGGCTTCAATGCGGACGTCGCCCATGAACTGCGCACGCCGCTGGCGACACTGATCGGCGAGACCGAACTCGTCCTGAGCCGCGAACGCGGCATTCCCGAGTTGCGGGACGTGCTGGGATCAAACCTCGAGGACCTGCATCGCCTGGCGGGTCTCGTCAATGACATGCTGTTCCTGTCGAAAGCGGATCGGGGCGAACGTGCCCGCCGGCAGCCTGTTGGCAGGCTTGCCGGGGTTGCTGCGGAGGTGGTCGAGTTCCACGATGCCGCGCTGCAGGAAGCCGGCGTGAGCGTTCGCGTGCGTGGGGACAGTAGTGGTGCATTCGATGCACCCTTGTTGCGGCGGGCACTATCGAATCTCCTCGCCAATGCCACCCGGTTCGCCGAGCGGGGGTCTGTCATCGACGTGGCTATCGAGCCGGGCACCGCCGGCGCCGTACGGTTATCCGTCAGCAACGTCGGTCCAGTGATTCCTGCGCAGGATCTGCCCCGTCTTTTCGACCGCTTCTATCGGGCGGATTTGGCGCGCGAACACGGGGACTTCAATCACGGCCTTGGATTGTCGATCGTCGCGGCGATCGCACGTATGCATGGTGGTAACACCTTCGCCCAGTCGTCGGCCGGCAGGACGACAATCGGCTTCAGTCTGTCGGGCGAGAGTGGCTGATGCCCCTGGGGGTACGCGGGCGGCCGAGCGCCTGAACCGGTGGGCAAGGCACGGTGCCGTACGAGCAAAACACGCAGCAGTCACCTGGCAGCGGCCTGAATACGGTGTGGCACCGCTCGCACTCATAGAACCACTGGCAGGCGTCCGTCGGCATCGTTTCTGTCTTCGCGTGACCGCAGGACGGACAGGACAGCGTCGATTCGAGATCGATCCCGCTCATGGCTTGCGCTCCGTGAGGCCCGACGGATAACCCGCGTCCCGCGTGGCGCGGGTCAGCGCCTCGACAGTGGTCTTGACGTCGTCGAAGGTGACGATAGCTTCGCGCCGGTCGAGGCTCACCGTGACCGCCTCCACTCCGGCAACCTTGCTCAGCGCTTTCTTGAGGGTGATCGGGCAGACCGGACAGTCCATCGTCGGCACGGACAGCGTGACCGTCGTGGATGCCGCCCATGCCGGCAGGGCGAACGTGGCCAACCATGCCAGCACCAGCGGACGTATTCTCACGTGCGGATCTCCTCTCAGTAGAACCAGGGCGCCATGGTGGGAAAAACCAGCGCGACCAGCACCAGCACGGCCACGACCGCGAACAGCCGCTTGTACAGCCGGTTGACCGGCGGGAGCGCGCACCCTGCGCCTGGCGGGCACGCAACGACTGGTCGCCAGATGCGTCGCCAGGCCAGCACCAACGACACCACGGCCAGTGCGATGAACAGCGGGCGATAGGGTTCGAGCGCAGTCAGCGTACCAATCCATGCACCGGAGAAGCCGAGCGCAAGCAGCACCAATGGCCCCAAGCAACAGGCGGAAGCCAGGATGGCCGCCACACCGCCGGTGAGCAGGCTGCCGCGCCCGTCACGGCGCGGGAGAGTCTCGATCGAGCTTTTCGGGTGCATGGTGTAAGCTTACTTCCGTACTTAAGTACGGAGTCAAGCATGATGAAAACCCTCTGCGCCGGTTTCACCATCGGCGTTCTGGCAGAGGCGGCAGGCGTCGGCGTCGAGACCATCCGTTTCTACCAGCGCAAGGGCCTGCTTCCCGAACCTGAGCGGCCGCGCAGCAGCATTCGCCGCTACTCCGACGACGACCTTGCCCGCGTGCGCTTTATCAAATCTGCACAAAGGCTCGGCTTTTCGCTGGATGAAGTAGGCGAACTGCTGAAACTGGAGGACGGCGCCCATTGCGACGAGGCGCGCAGCCTCGCCGAGCGCAAACTGGGGGACGTGCGAGTGAGACTCGCTGATCTGCGCAACATCGAGGCGGTGCTGAGCCAGTTGGTTACCCGCTGCGGATCGTCACATGGGGCGGTAACCTGCCCGCTCATCGCTTCGTTGCAGGGGCGCCCATGATCGAACTGGCAAGATTGAGCGCGCTGTTCGCGGTCACGGCGCTCGCCGAGATCATTGGCTGCTATCTGCCGTTCCTGGTGCTGAAGCAGGGCAAGACCGCCTGGCTATTGATCCCGGCTGCGCTGTCCCTGGCACTGTTCGCCTGGCTGCTGACGCTGCATCCGACCGCAGCTGGACGAACTTATGCGGCGTATGGGGGCATGTACATCGCCGTTGCCTTGCTGTGGCTGCGGTTCATCGATGGCGTGCTGCTGACGCGCTGGGATATCGCAGGTGCGGCCATCGCACTGGCCGGCATGGCGGTCATTGCGCTGCAGCCGTCGGGGGGAATTTAGGAGCGGCTGTCGGTGTGGCGCGGCAAGCCATGCTGCGATCAAGACCGTCTCCTCGCTCTACGAGATTGGCAACGCCTCACGGGGTTCGCGATCTTATTCGGCAATGACCGCAATTCGTTCGCCACCACCAGCAGGCCTGCCCGCCTGTCGGTGAATACGGTCATCCAAGGGCTGGCGTACCCATCAGTGCCAGGACAAAGAGGTGCGCGACAATGCGAATGCTTGTATTCATTTTGAGCTCTTGAAGTGCGCCGCGACCAACAGTGCGCCGATGACGGAAAACGCCACCGTCGACAACAGTGGAATCGTCTCGAAACCGAACCACATATTGGCTTGTAGCTTTGAGTCGCGTATGCCCTGGATGCAGGACTTGAATGCCTCTGCCGCGGGTATGGTTTCCGTAATCAGAAGCAGGTGGACAACCGCGAGCAGCCAGCCGATACCGGCTAACGGGAGTGCGAAGTACACCACCCGGCGGTCGAAGATGATGAGTCCCGCGAAAGATACGGGAACCAAGGGAAACAGGAAGATCCGCTGATACAGGCACAGTACGCAACACGGTAGTTGCATGATTCCGCTGAGCGCGAGCGTACCGAGCGTCGCGACGCTACTGACCCCGAAACACGCAAGCATCAGAAACCAGGCGGTGCCAAATAGAGTATTGCCCCGCAAGCATCGGTCGATCTTGGTCAATTCGGGTTCAGTTCCAGTAATGATGCAGCAATGTTTTCAGGGAACGCGCTTGTCGATAGCGCCGTCGGGAAAGGAGCCCAACCAGAAACGACTGGGCCTGAAGCCAAAGCCGGCAGACCGGGGGCCGGCTACCCATCCACCTCACCGAGAAGGCGGTATCCACATGTAATTCTGATGCTGCATCATGTGATCCATCATCTGCTGCTGCATGCCCATGTACCGATCCATCATGTACTGGCGCTGCTTCATCTGGTCCGGAGTGAGTTTCGAGTAGTAGTCTCCCATTCCGCGCCAGCCCATCATGGGGCCGCCCTTCATGCCCCCACTCATCATCGGGCCGCCGGCACAGCAGCCCATCATCCCCGGCCCCCACATGCCGTACATCGTTCCCATGCCGTTGCGCATCGTTTCCCAGTGCTCCTGAAGCAGCTTCTGTCGCTCCTGCGGATCCTGGGTCTAGCGGATTTTCTCCATCTACTCCTGCATCCGCTGCATGGTCTGCTGCATCTGCGCCATTTGCTTGTCGAACTCGGCAACGTCGGGCGCCTGCTGTCGAACCTGAGCGTCTTTCGCGGGCGGGGCCGCCGTCTGCTGGGCCATCCCCGGCACTGCCGAGAAGGAGGCGGTTACCAATGCTGCAATCAAGATCGTCTTCTTCATTTCGCACTCTCCTTGCCTTGTCGACCCGAAAAACTTCGGACGTCTTCGCCCCTATCGCCGCAACAAGCGCAGTCCATTTGCCACGACCAGCAAACTCGCCCCCATGTCCGCGAATACTGCCATCCACATCGTGGCTTGCCCGGTCATGGTCAGCAGAAGAAACACCGCCTTGATGCCAAGCGCCACCACAATGTTCTGGATCAGTACATCGGATGTGGCCTGCGACAGGCGCACGAAGGCGGGGATCTTGCGCAGGTCGTCGTCCATCAACGCCACGTCCGCGGTCTCGATCGCGGTGTCCGTGCCCGCCGCTCCCATCGCGAAGCCGATGTCCGCGCGGGCCAGCGCGGGCGCGTCGTTAATGCCGTCGCCGACCATGCCGACCTTGCCCCCCTTCGGGTGCGCCAGCAACGATTCGATGGTGCTGAGTTTGTCTTCGGGCAGCAGGTTGCCCCTTGCTTCGTCGATACCCACCGCGCGGGCGATCGCTTCGGCCGTATGGGCGTTATCGCCGGTGAGCATCAGCGTCTTCACGCCCAGGGAATGCAGATCGGCGATGGCCTGACGGCTCGTCTCGCGCAGCGTGTCGGCGACTGCGAAGATCGCCAGCACCCCGGTCTGGTCCGCCAACAGCACCGCCGTCTTGCCTTGACGCTCAAGCATGTCGAGCGTCTTTTCGATCTCGGGCGAACACAGCTCGAGTTCCTCAATCAGTCGATGATTGCCAAGTTGATAGACATGACCATCAATGCTGCCACGCACACCGCGGCCCGGAATGGCGGCGAAATCGGCCACCTCGCGTAACACCCATCCCATTTCGACTGCGGCGCGGGCGATCGCCAGCGAGACTGGGTGATCCGAGCGTACGGCGAGACTTCCCGCCAGGATATGGGCCTGGTTCGCGTCGCCGCTCAACACCATGAAGTCCGTCTGGGCGGGTTTGCCGTGCGTAATCGTGCCGGTCTTGTCGAGCGCCAGCGTGGCGAGCTTGTGTCCCTCTTCGAGATACACGCCGCCTTTCACCAGAATGCCCTTGCGGGCGGCCGCGGCGAGACCGCTGACGATCGTGACCGGCGTCGAGATCACCAGTGCGCACGGACAGGCAATCACCAGCAGCACCAAGGCCTTGTAGATCCAGTCCATCCATGCACCGCCGAAAGCCAGCGGCGGCACGCTCGCCACCAGCAGCGCGACGGCGAACACGGCGGGCGTGTAGATCCGGGCGAACTGGTCAACGAAGCGCTGGGTGGGCGCGCGGCTACCCTGGGCCGATTCGACCGCGTGGATGATGCGGGCCAGGGTGGAATGGCTCGCCTCGGCCGTCACGCGATATTCCAGCGATCCCGCTTCATTGATCGTTCCGGCGAACACGTTGTCGCCCTCGGCCTTATCGACCGGCAGGCTCTCGCCGGTGATGGGCGCCTGATTCACCGTAGAACGTCCGCTGATCACCACGCCGTCGAGCGCGATCCGCTCACCCGGACGTATGCGTACCACGGCCTCCAAGGGCACCGCCGTGGCCGGCATGGCCACCCAGCTTCCATCGCCCTGGCGCACGGTCGCGGTGTCGGGCGCGAGTTCCATCAGGCCGCGGATCGCGTCGCGCGCCCTGTCCAGCGATTTTGCTTCGATTACCTCGGCTAGCGTGAAGAGGAACATCACCATTGCCGCTTCGGGCCAGTGTCCGATGAGCATCGCGCCGGTCACGGCAATCGACATGAGTGCGTTGATGTTGAGGTTGCGATGCCTGAGGGCGATCCAGCCTTTCTTGTAGGTCGACAGGCCGCCACTGAGGATCGACACGAGTGCGAGCGCCAGTACGATCCAGTGGTCGCCGCCGTTGAGCCAATACACCCCCTCGGCCAATGTTGCGGTGACTCCCGCCAGAACCATTGGCCACCGGTGGGTCATCGGTGCGGATCTGGCCGGAGGCGCAGCGCTCTCCGTACCCCCGGCTTCGACCTTCGCCTCGAGACCAATGGCTTTTAGGGCGCCGAGGACCGCGTCCAATGCCCCCGGACGATGCGTCACGCTCAGGCGACGCTGGACGAGGTTGAAATCGAGCGCCGCCACTTCGACCATGCCGGCGAGCTTGCTCCGGATCAACGCCTCCTCGGTGGGGCAGTCCATGCCGGCGATCGTGAGCGTCGTGCGCAGCGGGGCGCTGGTTATCTCGATGCGTGGTGCCAGCTCGCCGCTGGCCGCCAAGGCCGCGTCGACCGCGGCCGGTGAGTGCATGTGATCGCTCACGTCCAACGTGCGCAGTGTCAGCGCAAGATCGAGTCCCGTCACGCCGTCGAGGGGCTCCAGGTTGTTGCGGACCAGCGCCGCGTCGGTGGGGCAGTCGACGTCGTCGAGACGCGATGGCTTCCACTGGGGGGCGTTGGCGGAAGAGTCGCCCGGCGATCGCGGTACGGAGGCACAACCGCAGTCTCCGACGTTGCATTTGCTCATGCTCAATTCCCTTGTCTGGTCACAAGGTCATTTAACAATCTGTAGTCACTACAGAGTCAAGCACCTAGAATGCAGGCACGACATTTGTCCCCGCGTGGAGGGAAATGCAAGATGAAAATCGGTGAACTGGGAAGAGTCACCGGCACCCCGGTAGAGACCATCCGCTACTACGAGCGCGAAGGGTTGCTGGCTGCCCAGGCGCGTACGGAAGGAAATTTCCGCATTTACGACGCGAGTCACGTGGAGCGCTTGTCGTTTATCCGCCATTGCCGATCGCTGGATATGGCATTGGACGAGGTTCGCATCCTGCTGCGCTTCAAGGATGCGCCGGGCGAGAACTGTGGCGACGTGAACACGTTGCTCGACGCGCACATCGGCCATGTCGCGGCACGTATCCGCGAACTTCGCGCGCTGGAGCGGCAACTCCGGAGCTTGCGCGAAAGGTGTCACGACGCGCGGGACGCAGCCCACTGCGGCATCCTGAACGAGCTGTCACAGCCCCCGCGCCAGGGAGCGAGTAACGAGGGTGGGCATGTGCACGGCGTGCATGGCGGTGCCCGCGCCCGCAACGCCGGAAAATGATTTCGGCATGGACGCGCCAAAATGAATGGCACCGCGCCCTGCAGACACTTCAATCCGAAACGTAGTCGGGTTGATCGGGGTGGCGTATGTTTCCTGTGCGGGGAGGCCGCTCCATGAAAGCAGGTGGCCATCGCGAATTGCATGAGGAAGAGCTGGAGGTCATGCAGGCGCGGCTCGATGACGCGCCTGACAGCATACGGATCCGCCGTCGGACCGTCGAACACCCCTTTGGCACCCTCAAGGCCTAGATGGGCGCAACCCATTTCCTGACCAGGGAGCTCGAACGCGTCAGAACGGAGACGAGTCTGCACGTTCTGGCGTACAACCTGACGCCGGTGATGAAGCTGATGGGAAACGAGGCGCCGATGGTGGCGATGAGAGTCTGAAGCAGGCCCATTTTACGACCTCAACAGCGTCGCCTCGTCGTCATCGAATGACTTGGGTTGCCAAGGGCCGCGTGGAAGCGGCCCGACAGCTGGCGCATCGTCAACCGTTAATATACAGCCTCGGCCACAACCGGACCTTGATGCACCTTCGAACAGCGGACAGTCGCCACACACTTGGCCGGCGTCGTCCTCCGCCGTGCGTCCTGGGTGGCGTCGATGATGAGTGCATTCACTCTTCGCATAATGCGAAGTTGCTTTTCCTGCGCTCTTGTCGCGCGTAATGGTGACAGACGGTCCGACGTGCTCTCTTCGGCGGACGAGTCCGTCGCAGTCCCGTAATCTACCAGAAAGGGGCTGGCCCGGAGTCCGCCGAGCCAATCGATAAGGGGTGGAGGGCAGGCGCATTTCGGCTCACTCGAGCAATGCGTGGGTTCGCGCGTAGCGAAACATCTCCAGCGCGTTGCCCAGACCGGTTTTCTGCCGGATAGCTGTCTGATAATTGGCCACGGTCTTGCCGCTGACACACAGCCGCCCGGCGATCTCGTCTACCGCCAGCCCCTGTGCGAGCAGGGTGAATACCTGGAATTCCCGTGGCGACAGCACCAAATGGGGCGCCTGGCTGTCGTTCCCGGCTTCGTTCAAGGCGTGTGCGGCCTCCTGCGACAACGGGTGCCCGCCCGCGCCGAGGTCCAGCACTGCCGAGATCAACGCGTCCGGCGCGCTGCTCTTGGTCAAATAGCCGTCGGCTCCCGCCTGCATCGCCTGACTGACCATTGCCGGCGCGCCATGCATGCTGAAGACGAGGATTTTCAGCGTTGGCACTCTGGCTTTCAGTCGCCGCAACGTTTCGAGGCCGCCGCGGCCGGGCATGGAAAGATCGAGAACAAGAATATCGGCGTGATTGGCGCACAGCCACGTGTATGCCGTTTCGCAGTCGCCAAATTCCGCCACCACGGTGACATTCGGCTCGAGTTCCAACAACCGTCTAAAGCCGGTGCGCACCACGGCGTGATCGTCGGCGATTGCCACGCGCAGGCAGGTCATTCAGTTGGCCTCCAGTTCGTCGTTGCGCATGCTAGGGGCGCCTGAAGCGCGTTCCGCTTCCGGGCAAGGAAAGCATGCGACCAGACGCAGCCCCGGCGCCGCGCCCGTTGGCCCCCGATCCAGCATTTCCAGTTCGCCACCATGTGCCCAGACCCGCTCACGAATGCCGGCCAAGCCGTTGCCCTGCTGCAATGCCTCGTTGTACGAGCCGATGCCGACGCCGTCGTCACATACTGACCACTCGATGGCCCGCCCGGGGCGGGCGACGAGGCGGACTGCCGCCGTCTTGGCGTCGGCGTGGCGGGCCACGTTGGTCAGCGCCTCCTGGGTCATGCGGTACAGGGTCAGTGCCAGAGCTTGCGGGATATCGATGTCGCCGAGGTCGACCGTCAGCCGGTATTCGATCGTTTGGCCCGGACGGTTACGCCAGCTCTCGACCAAGGCCTCGACGAGCTCGTCGATCGGAATCGGCCCGCGGTTCGTTGCATCGTTCGGCTTGCCGAGCCAGCCCAGCAGGTTGCGGATGTCCTGCTGGACACGGGCGCATTGCTGCTCCAGTTCCGCGACGACAGCGTGCAGTTCCGGCTGCTGAGCGGTCCGCCGCAGCAGATAGGTCGCGTCCGCACGCATCGCGGTGAGCGACTGGCCGAGTTCGTCATGCAGTTCGCGGGCGATGTGACTGCGCTCGTCCTCCTGCAGGGTCAGCAGCTTCAGGCTGAGCAGGCGTCGCTCCTCCTGTATCTCGCCCAGTGCCGCTGCCAAGTGGTTGAGCGCACGCGCGATCACATCCATTTCGCGGATACGCATCGCCGGCAGCCGTGCGCGATAGTCCTGGCGTTCGAATGCGTCAATGGTGTCCAGAATGCGGCGCAGCGGTGCGAAGGCATGACGGACCGCCCAGTACAGGGCCACCAGCAGGCACAGGCTATAGAGGAGCAGGACACCGGTGACGCCGACGATGTCGTCGAATGCCTCTCTTTGCTCGCTGAACGGATTCGTGGTCAGCGTGACGCGAAAGCTGCGGCCATCCGCACGCTCGAGATGCCAGGACGACTCCTCCGCGGCATGCGGGCGCGCAAAGAGGTTCAGCAGCCACAGGAAGGGTCGCATCGCGAGCGGCGGCAACTCCTCCGCCTTCGACTGCGCCAGTAGTTCCCCGCTGCCCGCATCTTCGAGCCGGAAGTCGAGGTGGCGCAAATGCCCCACCTCGCGCAGGGCCCCGATCTTCTCCTGGAGCCCGCTTTCCGCAACGTTCTGCAAAGCGGCGAGCTGGCTGCTCAGCTGCGCAAGCTGCCCTGCGCCCAGCCCCTCCCGACGCACGTCCGATCGCGCCTGCCACACCGCGAGCAGCAGGACGCAGAGCAGACAGGCAAGCGAAATCGCCGCTGCGCGGCGCAACAGTACGTAGGTCAGTTCCATGGGGGGAGTATCACGTCGGCCCGATAGGAGGCGCATCGAGAAAATCGGGAATTTTTCCTATGGAAGGCAAGGCGCGGCCTGCGTACGCTGCGACGTGCAGCCGGCGGGACCACGGCACAGGCGACCCACCGACGGATACCAGCAGACTACGAGGACTATCATGCAGCCCGACCGCCGGCCACCGATCCGCAAAGCACTCGCGATCCTGATCGCTTCCCTGGGACCTGTCACGACGGTCGCGGCCGCCGAGACGGTCGAGCTCGCGCCGGTGGAGGTCGTCGGCACCACGCCGCTACCCGGTATCGGCCTTCCAAGAGAACAGGTCCCCGCCAATGTCCAGACCTTGAACAGCCGGCAACTGCGCGAGGCGGGCGGTGTGTCACTGGCCGAGGACCTGCAGCGCAGGCTGCCCAGCGTCAATGTCAACGAGATCCAGGGCAACCCCTACCAGGCCGATGTCAATTACCGTGGCTTTTCCGCCTCGCCGCTGCTCGGAACACCCCAAGGCCTCTCCGTGTTCCTCGACGGCGTGCGCGTCAACGAGCCGTTCGGCGATGTGGTCAATTGGGATCTGATCCCCCAGGCGGCGATCGCGACGATGACGCTCGTGCCCGGCTCCAACCCGCTTTACGGACTGAACACCCTCGGGGGCGCGCTGGCAATCCAGACCAAGCGCGGCGACACTCACCCGGGCGGCGCGATGGAGCTGTACGGTGGTTCCTTTAATCGCCGCGGCGGATCCGTGGAGCACGGCGGCAAGCGCGACGAACTCTCCTGGTTTGTCGCTGCCGAGGGGATGAAGGAGGACGGATGGCGCGACCGTTCTCCGTCGGAGGTCGGCCAGCTGTTCGGCAAGCTCGCATGGACCAAGTGGGGGACGGATGTCGCGCTGACCCTCGCTCACGCCAGCACCGACCTGATCGGCAACGGTCTGGTGCCGGAGAGCATGCAGCGCCAGCGGCGTGAGGCGATCTTCACCCATCCGGACCAGACGAAGAACCGGAGCACGTTGTTGGCGCTCTCCGGGAGCCATTGGCTGAACGACAACGACCAGATCTCCGGCACGATCTACGCGCGGCGCACCCGCACCCGCACGCTCAACGGCGACGGCAACGACGAGTATGAGAACGAGTTCGAGGAATGGGCCGATGCCGGCTTCACCGCCGGCGACGGCCCGGAAAGCGGTGCGCTCAACCGCACCCGCACCGACCAGAACGCCGCGGGGCTGGCTCTTCAGTGGAGCCGCATCGCCGGTGCGCACCAGTTCGCCGTCGGCGTGTCCCACGACCGCAGCCGTGCCGGCTTCCGCCAGAGTGAGCAGGGCGGCGAACTCACCGGGAGCCGCGGCATCGCCGCGGCAGAGGACGAGGATCAGGTGAACAGCCTGCTCGGCCGCACCCGAACCATCAGCGTCCATGCCACCGACACCGTCATGCTGGCCCCCTCCGTGCATATGACCGGCTCGCTGCGTTTCAATCGCACCAGGGTCATCAACCGGGACCGCATGGGCGACACCCTCAACGGCGACTTCACCTATCACAAGCTCAACCCCGCGCTGGGCCTCACTTGGCAAGCCGCGCCGGCTGTTACCGTCTTCGGCGGCTTCTCCCAGGGCAACCGCGCGCCGACGCCGATCGAACTGGGCTGTGCGGATCCCGAGAATGCCTGCAGCCTGCCCAATGCGATGGCCGCTGACCCTTTCCTCGATCAGGTCGTCACCCGGACCTTCGAGCTCGGGGTGCGTGGCAAGCTCGCCGGAAACGTGCAGTGGAACGCAAGCGCCTTCCGCAGCACCAACCGCGACGACATCCTCTTCGTCGGCACGGGCGGCAGCCTCGGCTATTTCACCAATTTCGGGCGCACCCGCCGCCAGGGCATCGAACTGGGCCTGACCGGGGAAAGAGGCGCCCTCGACTGGCGGGTGAACTACAGCTACCTCGAGGCCACCTTCCAGTCCTCCGCCTGCATCCTCGCCGAGAACAACAGCACGGAGGGTGACGGCTGTCCCGACGACGAAATCCGCGTTTCGCGCGGCGACCGGCTTCCGGGACTGCCACGGCACAGCCTGAAGCTCGGTCTCGACTGGCGCGCCGGCGACGCCCTTCGCCTCGGGGCCGACCTCCTCGCATACTCCGGCCAATATGTGCGCGGGAACGAGAACAACCGCCATGAACCCGACGGCGAGTTCGGAGGCCGCGGGAAGCTTCCCGGATATGCCGTCGTCAATGTGAGTGCCGACTACCGGTTCGCGCGCGGCTGGACCCTGTTCGGCCGCATCGACAACCTCTTCGACAAGCGCTACGTGACCGCCGGTGCGCTGGCGGAGAATCCTTTCGTCGGCGCGGGCAACGCGTTTGCCGCGGATCCCGGCGAATGGCGCCATGAACGGTTCGTCGCCCCCGGCACGCCGCGCAGCGCGTGGATCGGCGTGCGTTACACCTGGAAGGGGAGCTAATCCGTTGCTGGCACTCGACCCGCCACAAAGGAACATGTGGAAGCCGTCGTTGGCCCGTAGTTTGCGCTCCGTAAGAATTTCCGAAGCCCGGCTACATGGAATGGCATCCGTTTAACGAATTCTCAAGGTCTCTTGGAGCCACGTAACGTGTTCAAGCGCGGATTGCCGGCGCGCCTATCCGTTGCATGCGCCCATGCATGAAGTGTCAGGGGGCAAATCTCCATGTCGCTTGACAAGACGTTTTGAACGTTTGCTTGGCTCTCGGCCGAACGACCGGTACGGTTGCCGACCCTGGGGGATAATGTCAAGCGAAGAAGGGCAGGGGAGCAACCCCGACTTCTGGTCGTCGGCTGGGACGGCCGTTCAGCTCCCGGCGAGCGAGCGGCCGTAGTCTGCTTGCCGCGCCGGCCACCCAGCGGCCGTTGGGGCTGAACGAAGGCTCCAGCCAATTACGTGGCAACAGCGGCTGCAATCTGGGTTTGTGCGATCAGGTGCTCGACCACTGCGTAGAGGTCCTGTTCCACCGTCGGTGCTTCGATGGACACCACCAGCGCATAGCGAGCCGTCCGGTCGAAACGGCCAACCGCCGGACGATTGCGCCACCAACCCATTGCCGGGAAGACGGCCAATTGACCGCGATTGGCCAGTTCCGCCGCACTTCCAGTCCAGCTATCACTGAGGATCGAGCCACGAGCTCGAAGTCGACCGAGGAACCAGCCGCCGTCGCCTGCGCTGGATCCAGGTAGCCCAGCCTCTTCTTCTTGAGCACGCAGATTAATTCGGGCGCGGAACTGGGCCTCAGTTTCGAGCGGGCGGCGCACCGCGAATCGCAAGGCGTGCGACTGGTATGCGTACTTGTCCGTGTTACCACGCTCCCCAGGATTCGGCTCAATAAAATACGACAGCGTTACACGCAGAGTCACTTGCGTGTTGCCAAGCGCCAAGAGCGAATCCTGTGGCCACGGCAGGTCATGCAGGTGCATGTCCCGAGTCTTGATGCCACTGCTCGTTTTCTCATAGGGCTGGAGTGAATCCTGGACAATCAGGTTCAACGAGTTGGCTGCGCTCCAAAGTGCGCGCTCAAGGCTGGGGACGCCGTAGCCGCAGTGCCGCAACAGGCTGGTCAGAGCCTGCTGCGACCTGCCGTTAGGGAGGTACTCCGTCAGCATCGCATCCGTCCACCGGGCAGAGTGGACGATCATAGCCCGGACTGTCTCCGGCCAGAATTGAGGGTAAGACGCCCACAACTTCGCAGCGAAGTTTGCTCCGAGCGCGGTTGCCGCACTGGTTGCCCAGGTGGTCCAGAAGAGCCGCTCGGTTGGCTGGTGATGCGTCGTCAGCAACGACAGGCTGACAAACGTGCTGCAGAAGGCTTCGGAATCCTTGCCTACGTTCCCGCCTTCAAAGACCACATCGGGTTTCCAAGGCCACTCTCGGGGCCATGTCGCTGAGGTCGTCGTGTACGGACTTAGCGCACCTACTTCAGCGACGGCTCTATAATCCTCAGCATCTTTGTCGGTAATGTCGGTCAGCTGCGTGTAGGCACCAACAGTGAGTGCATTCCACGCTTGCCCTGGATCTCGAATGCTGTCGGTTGACAAGCTGGCCGGATAGTCGCCCCACGAATCGTTGTTGCTGTTGCCGGCGGCGATCACGAACAACCGAGGCTTTTCGCCCTGATTGTCGTAGTCACACGCCAACCGGTCCACCGCAGCTGACCACGACGATGGACGGCCTCGATCGCGACCATCTCTTGCCGTGATTGCCATCGCGAATACACGAGTGCGGTCATTGTTTGCTTCCTCTGGGAGCATCACTGCTGCTCCCGTTAGGCTACCGAATACCTCGCCTTGGTTATCGCCGGTATGGCGCAGTACCTTCACCGACTCAAGGCCGTGCGAAATCTCGAGAGCATGGTTGGATTCGAGCGCACGCGCCAAATCACCGTACATCACGAGGCCGGCCAGCTGTGTTCCATGACCGTTGGTGTCGTCGGTAGCCCACGCTTCGCTGATCGAGTAGAGGTCGGTGGTGTGAGCGTGGGGCGTGAGGAGCGGATGGCCGATATTGACCCCGGTGTCCAGTAGCGTGACGCAAATCGGCAACGATGCACCGGGCGTAACCCGGGTTAGCAGTTCATCCACCCAACCGTCTTGATCTTCGACTGGCAACGAATCGAAGAACTCCGCTGTGTCCTTCGCGCGTCTCAGCTCGGCGATTGCGTTCAGTAGCAACGGGGAGCTGAGAATAAGCGCCTGAGAGCCATACATGAGGACTACAGATCGCTCCGGAAAGTGCACGGCTTGATCCCGCGTCTGCATGCCTGAGAGTTCGGCGATTCGCCTGAATTCATCAATCGTGCGTAGGCGGTGCTCTCCGGCGGGAAGCCAGGCCTCCCACCAGATGGGCTGCTCCATATCCGCCGGAAGTGCTTCAGGTGCGTCAGTCCAGAGAGACTCGAAAGTTGCAGCGCGGACCGTCTGGATCGCGTCGACCAAGGGCTGGTTCTTGGGCTGACCGGATTGTGTCTCTTGTTCTGCATACGCGGTCAGGATGTGCTCGAAGTGAACGAGCTTTCCATCCGGGACGAAAACCGTGGCGAATACCTTTTCTTCACGCTTTCGCACGTTCATCAGTTCGATGCCGCTACGGTCGCGCGCTAAGCTTTCGGTCGCCAGCCTTACGCTGTCGAAACTCTCGAATTCGACCTGGATTCCGACGCCAACTTCGAGGTTGGCATCCTTTTGCTGTGCGACGAGCGATCCCTGCGCTGCCGCCACCTCCTGAAGCTGCTCACGGAGCACTGCCGCGTGCTGGATTCGGTCTTGGGGTGGAACGGGCGGTTTCGGCCCTGCGCGTCCCGGTGACGCGTAGGGTTCGGTCTTGCTTGTGTTAAGAAGGACGAAATGAGGCCTGTGGATCGGCTGATCAGCCATGCGAAAACCTGGAGATTATTCTTTGTTTGTCTGCAGCGCCCTTTGCCGCATCACCTGGCGTTGCTGCAACAGGCCCAGTAGTTCCTGGCCGCTGACCGTCTCGCGGTCGTGCATCACGCTTTCCTTGATGGCGTCTTCCATCGCCCGCGTAATGTCCGCGTGGCTCAGGCCTTGAGCAGCGATGGCTAAGCTGCCCCAGTCAGTGGTCTTCGCCATGTAGCGGCTGAGGCGATTACGCAGGAGGTCCTTGGCTTCGCTGTCAGTAGGCACGTGGTACTCGATCACGTCGTCAAATCGGCGGAACAGCGCTTGATCGAGGATGTCCGGATGATTGGTTGCGGCGACGATCACACTGTTCGACTCATCCTGTTCGATCATCAGCAAGAAACTGTTGAGGATCCGGCGGATTTCTCCCACATCGTTGGCTAGTCCCCGCTGACTGCCGATCGCATCGAATTCATCGAAGAAGTACACGCCCCGGGTTTCGCTGACGGCATCGAACACCTGCCTAAGTTTGGCGGCCGTTTCGCCCATGAACTTCGTGATAAGAGCATCTAAACGGACAACGAACAGAGGGATGCTCAGTTCTCCTGCGAGAGCCGCCGCGGTCATGGTCTTCCCCGTCCCCGACGGACCCACGAGCAAGAGCTTGCGGCGTGGCTGGAGGCCGTGGCTGCGCAGCTTCCCTTGGTGACGCTGCTCCTTGAGAACTTGCTGGAGCGCTTCCGCTACTTCCTGCGCGAGCACCATATCGGCAAGCTTCCGTGCCGGATAGGACACGTGCAGAAGCGATGCGAGCTCGCCCTTAGGCCTAGCGATGGGAACGGCACCTCGACCTGGCACTGCCTCGGCTCGACGCTGCTTTGCCGCATCGATAAGCTCGCGCAACTCCTCAGCCAGCTTCCCGTGACCCTGCTTCGCTTCGTGGGCCGCCATCTGCATCGCCACGGAAAAAAAATGCCGCTCGTCTCCCTCCAAGTGGGAGCGAAGTAGGGCCTTGAGTTGGTCGCCAGTTGCCATAGTCCCGACATTGTCTCCAAACTGCGATCTCAAGGGAACTTGAATCGCCCCGGGTTCCGTGGAGGCCGGTTGGTTTAAGTCAGGCCGCGATGGCGGTCTGACGGGCGAGTTGCCTGTAGTAGTTTGCCTCAGCTTCTGCGGGCGGGATATACCCGATGGGTTCGAGCAGCCGGTGGTGGTTAAACCAGGACACCCATTCCAGCGTTGCCAGCTCCACGGATTCCTTGGTTTTCCAGGGTGCTCGCCGGTGGATCATCTCTGCCTTGTACAAACCATTGATCGTCTCTGCCAGAGCATTGTCATAGCTGTCGCCCTTGCTGCCGACGGACGGCTCTATACCTGCTTCGGCCAGGCGCTCGCTGTAGCGGATCGAGACGTACTGCGAGCCTCTGTCGGAGTGGTGGATCAGGGCTTCTTCGGGACTTGGCTGGCGGGCGTACAGCGCCTGCTCCAGGGCATCGAGCACGAAGTCCGTGTGCATGGAACTGCTCACACGCCAGCCCACGATGCGTCGGGCAAAGACATCGATGACGAAGGCCACATACAGCCAGCCTTGCCAGGTCGAGACATAAGTGAAGTCCGAGACCCACAACTGGTTGGGGCGGTCGGCCTTGAACTGCCGATTGACCCGATCCAGCGGACACGCCGCCTTGCTGTCGCTGATCGTGGTGCGCACGACCTTGCCTCGTACGACACCACGCAGCCCATGACGGCGCATAAGTCGCTCGACCGTGCAGCGGGCTACCGCGACACCTTCCCGGTTCAGTTGCCGCCAGACCTTGTCGGCACCATAAACCTGCAGGTTGGCTTGCCAGACGCGCTCGATCTCGGGCATCAACATCTCGTCGCGCTGCACTCTCTGACTGCGTCGTTCAGGATTGCGCAGCAGCGCGACATGGCGCCGGTAGCCGGATGGGGCGATCTGCAATTGCCTGCAGATCGGCTCGACCCCGAAGGCATCGCGATGCGCGTCGACGAAGGCTCTCAGGACTTGAATCGGCGGTCGAGCTCCGCCTGGGCGAAAAACGCGCTGGCAAGCTTCAGAATCTCATTGGCTTTGCGCAACTCACGGACCTCGCGCTCCAGTTCCTTGACGCGTTTCTGATCGGCCGTGGTAGGTCCCTCGCGCTGTCCGCTATCCCGTTCGTGCTGACGCACCCAGGTCAGCAACGTCTGCGGCGTGCAACTAATCTTGGCGGCGATGGATTCAACGGCTGCCCACTGCGACGGATGATCGCCGCGACACTCGGCAACCATGCGCACCGCACGCTCACGGACTTCGGGGGAGAACTTCACGGACTTCTTCATGGCTCTATCTTCTCAAGAGTTAGAGCCTCCATCAAACCCGGGGCGATTCAACTATCCATGCCGCTGCAGCAATGTATCAGGCATATCGACCGTGCTGCAGCACTCCGCGGAAATCGTCCTCTAAGCAACATCTGCTGCAGACTTCAGTCCTCGTGACTGCACAGATCGGGTAAGCCCCCTCCATGAAATCCACCAAGACCTCCAGTTGAGTGGTGATCGACGAAGGATCGTTTGAATCGCGCTGCTGACCATTTCAGCGTCGTCAGCAATGCCGCACACCCGGCGGCCTGTATGAATATTGAGCTGGGCGGGGAGCGTCGGGCCAATCGGTGTCTACCAACCGATCCGATGCTTTTGTTCCGTCTCCTTGTGACGAACATCATCATCTGTGTGCAAGTACTGGCTGGTGGTCTTCAGCGATTCATGCCCCAAATTGTCGCGGATCGAGCGCAGGTCAATCTGCTGATCAGCCATATGCGAACCAGCGGTGTGCCGTAGCCAGTGAGCGGAGGCCCGCTCGAGTTGATCGGCTCGAGCGGCATATCCCTCGCCACGTTGCCGTAGCCGGGACGCTGCGCCGTCGAAGACCTTTTTCACGATCGCGTGCAGCGCGGCTCGGGTGAGCGGTTCCCGTGATTTGCCAATGGGAAGCACGAGCGGCGTGTCTTCGGCGGGCGTGGGGTAGGGCGCAAGCCCACATTCACGGCGGTACCGGGCGAGTTCCACGATCATCTCGTTGGTGGCCGGCACCAATCGTTCCTTCTCGCCCTTGCCGAGCACTTCCAGCCACCAACGCTCCTCGCCGTCGCGATCGCGCCGGCAGAAGAAGGCGCCCATGGTGTTGGAGCCGACTTCGGAAATCCGCAGCCCGCCCAAGTAGAGGAGGGTGAAGAGCCACCGAATTCGAAAATAGTGCGCCCGCTGCCGATCGGTCTCGCACGGCAGCCCCTCGATATAGGCTTTCACCTCCTGCCAGAGATCGGCGTCGAGGTAGCGCGTAATGCGTGGCTTCGGCCGCCGGGTGCGGTGTCGCGACAACGACAGCGGGTTGCCGGCCAGGTAGCCGGCCTGCACGAGCCACGCGAACATCACGTTGAGGATCACCATTGCTTGCCGCTGGCTCGACGGGGACAGTGGTCCGTAGAACGGACGCCAGCGCGGATCCCCTCGCGGGTGCTTCCGACCGGCGCCGGCCACCCACTTGTCGCGCGGCTGCGGATCGGAAAGAAACCGCTGGTACACGAGGAAGTCCTCGTGCGTGAGCGATGAGATCGGCCGTCCGAGCTGAAACACCGCCCAGAGATACAGCCGCTCGGCTTCCTTGCGGTAGTTATCGAAGGTCGTGCGCGTGTCGGCAAAGCGCGCGAGCCACGCTTGAATGGCCTGCAGGTCGTTGGCTGCCGCAATCTGGGCAACCTTGCCGACGGCACGATTGTGGCCGTGACTGCCGTCCAGATCCGATGGAAGCCGAAGGCCCTCGAATGGGCCGGGAACCAAGAGGGAATCAGCCATTTTGCGTATCCTCGGAGCGATCCCAGTACTCATTATTTCTTAACCGTGAACGTGCCGCAATTTTTCGACATTAGAGTCATAATGTCAAATCTTAGGCGCCGAGCGTACGATTTACTACGTTTTACGTTGTATTAGTTATAAAATTCCCGTCAAACATCGCCGTTTGTCCTGTGGAGCCCAGTCGCAGCCATGAACATTGAAAGCGAAATCCGTGAGGCCATCGACGCGCTGCGCGACACGACGGCGAACACTCAAGAGCTGTATCGAGAGGCTTGCGCGCTATTGTTCTTCCGCTACGGCATCACGCCGACCGCCAACAAGCTCTATCATTTCGTCAGAAAAGGGAGCATGTCTGCGCCGGCGGAAGCCTTGGCGCGTTTCTGGGAGGAGTTGCGAGAGAAGAGCCGGGTCCGCATCGAACACCCTGACCTTCCCGACACACTGAAAGCGGCGGCCGGGGAATTGGTCGGCCGGCTATGGAACGATGCCCAAGCGGCTGCACATGAAGATCTGAGCGCCTTTCGACAGGAGGCCGAGGCTCGCGTCGTCGCGGCCGAGGCTGCAACGCGGCGCCTCGAGCACGACTGGCAGGCTGCCAACGACGAGCTCGAGCATCTGCACGAGGCGCTGGATGGGGCTTCGGAGCGCAACCTTTCACTGGAACGCGCTGTGGCAGCGGAGCGCGCAGAAAAGGAGGCGCTTGCCCGGGAGCTTTCGTCAGCACGGCAACAGCACCAGGCGCTCGAAGTGGAATTGTCCGCGGCACGCAAGGACTTTGCGTCCGAGCTCGAAAAGCTGCACGCTGCCTTGCGGCGTGCGGAGGATCGCTACGAAGCGGCCGAGAAACGTGCGCTACTGGAAATCGACCGCGAGCGCACGACCACGGCGAAGATGCAGAAGGAACTGACTCAAATGCAGCTGGCGAATGCGGATCTCGTTCAACGGCAGCGCGACGAACTCGGTGCCCTCCAACGCGAGTTGGGAGACATCCGTCAAAACCTGGGAGCCGCAGAAGGCAGTCTCATCAAGATGCAGGAGGTCGCGGGGCAGCACATCGCACAGATCGACGCGCTGCGCGGGCAGCTTTCACAGCGAACAACCGAGGCTGCGCTCCTGCGGCGCGAGTTGAAGCTCCGTGAAGAGAAGATCAAGACTATGGCGCAGCAAGTGCGGCCCGCGCCAGAACTGGGCGATGCACGCCCCGGCGCGAAGCCCAACGCGCGAAAGCCGAAGCCCACGTCGCCGGCTGCAGCGTCGGGTACTGTACCGTCCCGAAAGCTTGCTAGATGAGAATCGCTGCGCGGCGACAAGACTTCGAAAATATTCTGCAGCCCAAGATCGCACGACACAACTTCGCGAACTCACAGACATTCCGACGGAGTCGGCAAATTGCGTCCAGATTTGGCCCCTTAAACCGTTGAATTCTGTCCACTTGCTCATGTACGTTGTGTATATGGTTCGTATATTACCACCGTTCGTCTTATCCGTCGTGGTTTACATAATACCAATTATGGCGGTTTACGATGCGCCACTGGATCGCCGGTCGACGGCTGTGACACGGACCCGGCCAAGTCTTCGTTGCCGCTAACGAACCTATCTCACCGCCTTGTCGCCCATCACAACAACCGGACGTCCCTGGTCGGGCTGGCGATAATCGCACACGCCGTTGGGAAAAATCCGCTCGAGTTGTGCCTTGTACGGCTGCATGTCCACGGGCTTGTACACGCCACGGTCGAGCGCGGACGACACGCTTTGCAGCGCGCACTTGAAGCGGTCACCGCTGATCCCTTCGCCCGCGACCATGCGGGAGTTGGCGTAGATCGGATAGACGCGCATGCACGCGCCCGTCGGGAGCTGGTTCCAGTCGCCGTCCCACACATGGTCACCCTTGTACATGATCCGGCCGCCCGCGTCGAAACAGCGGTCGCTGGCGGTCTCCGGGCGAGCTTCCGCCCACGAAAGCTGGGAACGCGCGCGTTTTGCACGCAGCCACTGATCGATCGCGGTGAAGGCCTTGGGTGTCGGATCGTAAGCCTTGTCGCTCACCCAGATCGCCTGGTTCCCGGCGTCGCCCTGAGCGGCGATCATCCGCGCACGAGCGGAAAACGATGCGGCAGCGTGATGCATGTCGAGCTCGGCCTCAAGGTACAGGCGCTCGTCGATGACGGGGATGTCGATGCGGCCGAGGAAAACCTGGCCCGAGTGGTAGGCCGCCGCGATCGCTTCGAGGTCGCCGGCAAAGCGCGGCGCCGGTTTCTCGTGGTTTCTGCCGACGTTCATGTTATGGGCGCTCCACGGAGAAAAGTCGCGCAGTTCGCTCTCGCCGCCGTCGATCAGCCAGTAGTGTTCGGGCTGCATGTCCGCAGGTGACTTCCAGCTGCCTATCGTCGCGTTCAGGCGCAGAAACTGCGTCGGATCTATCTGTCTGCGCTGCAGCGCACGGAGGCCGTACTGCACACCCACGTTGTCCCACGGAATGCGCGCATATCCCCGCGCATCGGTACCGAAGAAGCGTTTGAGGTCCTCGAAGTAACTCCAGCGTACCTGCTCGAAAACGTCCCGCGTCAGATGCGATTCGAAGTGCGCAAACCGTGGATTCAGGACCAACGGCGTGAGGCCTCGCCAGCCGACCACGCACTCCGTTTCGCCCTTGCGGTCGGGTACGGATTCCCCGCGCATCATGAAGGCGACCCTGGTCGTGACCTGGATCCGCATCAGCCCGCCCGAGCTTTCATGGCGATTGCTGGCGTTGAAACCTTCTATCCATCTACGCTTCTCGGCCTTGCGCCAGGTGCGGTTGTCCCTGTCGGTAACGTCGAAGTAGTACTCGAGCAATTCGCAGTCGAACACCGGAATCGTCTGCGTGATCATGTCCGGGTAGGAGTATTGGGCGATGGCCGCATCGATGAGGCCGGGGCGGTTCTGCGCGAGCAGATATTGCTGGATCGCGCCGCCTGAAGCGCCAACGCCCACCGTGTAATCGGGCTCGCCGTACAGCGCGACGAACTGCCGCTTGACGCGCAGCGCGGTGTCCTCCGCGAGCCAGATGTCGAAGTGGTTGCGGCTGGTGGTTCCGGTCGATGCAACGACCGCGTAGCCCTGTGCAAGCTGCTCGCGGCGATCGTCGAGGACAGCCTTCACGCTCGCCCTGCCCTGTCGATGACCGATTCCGACGCCGCCGTAAAACTGGTAGATCAAACGGCGGTTCCAGCGGTCGGCGGCCGGGGCGTCGATGAGTTCGCGCGCGCCCTTGAGCGCCGCGATGAGGTAGATGAAGCGGTTGATCGTGCCCATCTCGACACGGATTATGAAGGGCACGGGGGCGCCATTGACGGTGACCGTTTCGACCTCCTCCGTCTCCCCATTCCAGCGCGCAAAGTGTTCCCCGCCCACAGGCTTGTAGAAGTACCAGGCCTTCGTGGGCGCGAGGCAGTCCTTGCTGAACGCCCCTGACGTGCGCTTCTCCCCGTTGGCGGCAGCGGCGAAGTCGGTCGGTGTGCCGATCCCCGCGAAATTGTCCGCCAGCGGCGGACCCAAGCCCGAACTGGCGGTGTCGCAGATGAAGGGATATTGCTTCGGTCCGGCGAACAAGGGCTCGCTCGGGCCTATCTGCCCGAGCATGATCGGGAAACGGAAGGTTTCGGCGGGTCGTTCGAGCCGTGAAGGATGCGGTCCCGCATACGGCTCCGTGGGCGCCCCGGCGTCGAACCCTGGCGGCAAGCCGGCGACCTGCCGATGGCCAGGCTGTCCGCGCCCATCGGACTGGCCACCAAGGGCGACGCCGACGAGGATCAGCCCCGGCCACAGCCACCTTCCTAGCTTCATCTCCGATGTCCTGCCGTGCGCCCCGTCGGGTCCGGCGGAGCCGTCCATGATTCAGATATAGATCACGGGCGTGCGGCTGCAACGCGCCACGACAGGAACGCCAGTCCGAACGAAATTTGTTCCCGGGGTGGCCGCGCCGCGAACTCCGGCGACCCGATCGCATTCCAAAGTAGACGAATTTAGTCGGTTATTGAATTCCGTAACGAGGGCTCCGCCATGGCGACCTTGCGACTGCCTCCCCCTTTGCGCGACACGATCCTAGCCGCGGCGCAGACGGGCTACCCCGACGAGGTGTGCGGACTCCTGCTGGGGCGGCAGGATGGCGATGCCGTGACCGTGTGCGCGGTCCGCGCCGCCCGCAACATTCACCCTGAGCGCACGGCGGACCGGTTCCTGATCGAGCCGCAGGACTATCTCGATGCCGAATACGCGGCTGCCGCCAGCGGACTGCAGGTGGTCGGCGTGTGGCATTCCCATCCCGACCATCCGCCCCGCCCCTCGGATACGGATCGGGAATTCGCGTGGGCCGGTTGGTCCTATCCGATCGTCTCGGTGAAGGCCGGCGTGGCCACCGAGTTGCGCTCGTGGCGGCTCGAGGGCGAAACGTTCGGCGAAGAGGAGGTGTTGTCATGAGCCGTGTCATCGTTCGCATTCCGACGCCGTTGCGCTCGTACACCGGCGGCGCCGACGAAGTGGAGGTCGAGGCCGCCACGGTCGGCGATGCGCTGCAGGCCTTGGCCCATCGCCACGAAGGACTGCTGCCACGCGTATGCGCGGAGGACGGATCGCTGCGCCCCTTCGTGAACATCTACGTCGGATCGGACAACGTGCGCGACCTGGGTGGACTCGCGGCGCCCCTGCCTCGTGACGGCGCCGTGCTCGCGATCGTTCCTGCGGTCGCCGGCGGGGCCGGCGGCGCACGCGAGCGGCGGATCGCGGAATTGAAAGCGAGCATACCGGAGATCGATCCGCGCGAAGCCTTTGCTTTGCAAGCGCAAGGGGCGGCGCTGATCGACGTGCGCGAGGCGGATGAGATCGCGCAGGGCAGTCCCCGCGACGCAGTCCGTATCGGCCGCGGTTTTCTCGAACTGCGCGTGGAGGAAGCCATCCCGGATACGGAGCGCGCGCTGCTCGTGATGTGTGGCGGCGGAGTGCGCTCGCTGTTCGCTGCCGAAGGCTTGAAGCGGCTCGGTTATCGCAAGGTCGCATCGGTGGCGGGCGGTTTCTCCCGCTGGAAGGCGGAAGGCCTGCCCTTCGAGACCCCGCGCGGCCTCGATGCGCACGCACGCGAGCGCTATGCGCGGCATCTGGCGATGCCGGAAGTCGGGGAAGCCGGGCAGCGACGGCTGCTGGACAGCCGCGTACTGCTGGTCGGCGCCGGCGGTCTTGGGTCTCCGGCGGCCCTGTACCTCGCGGCGGCCGGTGTCGGCACCCTCGGTATCGTCGATCACGACATCGTCGATCGCTCCAACCTGCAGCGGCAGATCCTCCACAACGACGAGCGCATCGGCCAGCCCAAGGTCGACTCCGCGCGCCGCACGCTGCAGGGTCTCAATCCCGCGGTCAAGATCGCAACCTACGCGGAACGCCTCAGTTCGGCCAACGTGGAGCGCATTCTGGAAGGCTACGAGGTGGTGGTCGACGGCTCGGACAACTTTCCTACCCGCTACCTCGTCAACGATGCCTGCGTTCGCCTGCAGATTCCGTGCGTGCATGGCTCGGTGTACCGCTTCGAGGGCCAGGTGACGGTTTTCTGGCCGCGCTGCCCGGCCCGTCGCGGCCCCTGCTATCGCTGCCTCTATCCCGAACCACCGCCCGCCGAATTCGCGCCCTCGTGCGCCGACGCAGGCGTACTCGGCGTACTACCGGGCGTCGTGGGGCTGCTCGAAGCGGTCGAGACGATCAAGCTCCTGCTTGGTCTGGGCGATCCGCTGGTCGGGCGGCTGCTGCATTACGACGCCTTACGCGCCCGGTTCGACGAGTATCGGCTATCCGCAAGGCCGGATTGCGAGCTGTGCGCCGAAGGGCGTGCATTCCCCGGCTACGTCGACTACGAAGCGTTCTGCGCGACGGCGGTATAAGCGCGCCGCAAGGAAAGACGGAAATGGTAGCGATCCCGATCCGCGAATCCGCCCTGCTCTCCAGCGTCGGTCGCGTCCCGCTGGTCGAGATCCACGCCGTACGTGAGCAGGCGCCGGGTTGCCGCGTGTTCGCCACGCTCGAAGGAGTCAATCCCGGCGGATCGATCAAGGACCGACCGGTCGTGCGCATGCTCATGAAGGCCCTGCAAACCGGCCGACTAGACGCCGGCCGGCGACTGCTCGATTCGTCGTCCGGCAACGCGGGCATCTCGTACGCGCTGTACGGCGCGGCCCTTGGCGTGCCGGTCACGCTCGTCGTGCCGGGCAATGCCAGCCGCGAACGCCTCGACCGCATCCGCGCCAGCGGCGCTGAATTGATCCTCACCGATCCGCTCGAAGGCTACGACTTTGCGGTTGCCGAGGCCCGCCGCCTCGCCCGCGCGCACCCCGAGCGCTACTGGTACTGCGACCAGTATTCGAACCCTGAGAACTGGCGCGCACATTACGACACCACCGGGCCGGAACTGCTGCGGGGCGTCATGGCGAGCACCGGCAGGCCGCCGGATGCGTTCGTTGCCGGCATCGGCACCGGCGGCACGCTCACGGGCGTCGCGCGCCGGCTGAAGGAAGCGCATCCTGCAACGGTCGTGATCGCGGCGATTCCCGACGAATTCCCCGGCATCGAGGGTCTCAAGCCGCTCGGCCATCCGGGCGACATGGTGCCGGCGATCCTCGACGAGAGCCTGATCGACCGTCGTCTGCCGGTGCGCATGGAGGATGCGATCCCGATGTGCCGGAGGCTGGCCAAGGCCGGCCTGTTCGTCGGCCCGTCCGCGGGCGCTCTGGTGCACATCGCATGCCGGGTCGCGCTCGAGGATCGCTCGCGCTGTATTGCCACGGTGCTGCCGGATACCGGCGAACGCTACGTATCGACCGGACTCTGGGCGGGCACGGACGAACAACAGGAGAACGGGAAGGACAGGGAGCCACTAATGCATGGGGGTGTTCCATGGCATTGCGATTAGGCGACGACGCACCGGACTTCACAGCGGAAACGACGCAGGGAACGATCCGGTTTCATGAGTGGATCGGGGACGGGTGGGCAATCCTGTTCTCGCATCCGAAGGACTTCACCCCCGTCTGCACCACGGAACTCGGGTATATGGCGGGACTCAAGGAGGAATTCGACAAGCGCAACACCAAGATCATCGGCCTGAGCGTGGACAGCGTCCGCGACCACGACCGCTGGTCGAAGGATATCGAGGAGACGCAGGGGCATCGCATCAATTACCCGCTGATCGGCGACCCGGACCTCAAGGTGGCCAAGCTTTACGACATGATCCACCCCAACGCCAGCGGCAGCGCCCAGGAGCGCACGGCGCAGGACAACCTGACGGTGCGCTCGGTGTTCGTGATCGGGCCGGACAGGAAGATCAAGCTGATGCTCACCTACCCGATGAGTACCGGCCGCAACTTCGATGAGGTCCTGCGGGTGCTGGACTCGATCCAGCTCACGGCGAAGTACAAGGTGGCGACGCCGGTCAACTGGAAACCGGGCGAGGACGTGATCATCGTACCCTCGGTCTCCGACGAGGAAGCAAAGACCCGCTTCCCGGACGGATGGAAGGCGCTCAAGCCTTATCTGCGCATCGTTCCTCAGCCCCGATAGCCGAAAGGCGACCGCCATCCCTTGCCAACGCTTGCTGTCGGTCGGAGATTTGCTCTATACAGGAAATGACCCATCCCGATGCAGAGGAACCGACCATGCCGAAGAAAGCCGTAGCCCACGAGTCCGCACATGCGCCGCCTGTCGACGCCGCTCCTGACGAATCACGCGTTGCATGGCCGTTTAGCGATATTGCCGCGGTGTGGACGGGGGTGCCGTGGATCAACTTGTGGATGCAGTCCTGGGCAACCTGGCTCGGACAGCACGGGCCGGAAATCGAGCGGTCCCCTGCTACCGGGCGGGTGCGTGCGCCACGCCCGGAACGTCGGCAGGCCGAGCTCCCGTGGGTACCCAAGATCGAGTCCACGGTGATCCCGTTCTGCCGCTCGGAGGACGAGCCGGGCGCCGAAGCGACGAGGCTTTCGATGCGCGTGCGCGTCCCGACCCTGCCGTGGATGGGCGGCAGCAACGTGATCTCGATCGATACCGTGATGCCTCACGGATTCGACAAGAAGCGCGGCGACTGAGCGGCCGAGGGGCCAGCGCGCTTATCCCGCCGGTGCAGGCGGCACACGGCGGGGTATCATTACTCCCGCATATCGGGTGTGACGTCCGACATGGGCGGTGCGCCACACCGCGCGCCGCCTTGCGCGGCAAACCTGATCCTGGGAGTGTGACGTGTCGAGATCCTTTCTGCGCCGACTGGCTTCGGTCGCCGCCGTCGCGGTTGCGCTGAGCACCGCGGGCTGCGGTTATAACGATTTCCAGCGGCTTGACGAGCAAAGCAAGGCCGCCTGGGCCGAGGTGCTGAACCAGTACCAGCGGCGGGCCGACCTTATTCCCAACCTTGTCGCCACCGTCAAGGGCGAGGCGAACTTCGAGCAGGAAACGCTCACAAAGGTGATCGAAGCACGTGCGAAAGCGAGTTCAATCCAGGTCACCCCCGAAATGCTTGCCGACCCGCAGGCGATGGAACGCTTCCAGCAAGCACAGGGCCAGCTGGGCAGCGCCCTGTCGCGCCTGCTCGTCGTCGCCGAGAACTACCCGAACCTGAAGGCCAACCAGGCCTTCCAGGACCTGCGGGTGCAGCTCGAAGGCACCGAGAACCGCATCACCGTCGCGCGCAACGGTTACATCAAGGCCATCCAGGAATACAACGTCCTCGCTCGCAGCTTTCCGACCAATCTGACGGCGATGGTCTTCAGCTACGCCCCCAAGGCAGGATTCACCGTCGCGAACGAGCAGGCAATTTCGAGCCCCCCCGCAGTCGATTTCAGTGGCAGTGCGCCCAAGCGTTGAATCGCTCACTCCCCTGCCCTTGATGCCTGCCCTCCTCCCTTCCATGCGCGCGATCGGATGCGCCCTGCGCCTCGCCTTGTGCATGCTCGCGCTGGGGCTCTGGGCGGGCGCTGCCAGCGCGCAGGAATTGATCCCCGTTCCCAAGCTGACGGCACGGGTCATCGACAAGACGGGAACACTGTCGTCCGCCGAACGGCAAGCGCTCGAAGACAAGCTTGGCCGATTCGAAACAGAGCGCGGCAGCCAGATCGTCGTCCTGATCGTGGCGACGACCGCGCCCGAGGATATCGCCGCCTTCGCCAATCGCGTGGCGGCCGAATGGAAGATCGGCCGTCGCGATGTCGGTGACGGCCTGCTGCTGGTGGTCGCCAAGGATGACCGGCGCGTGCGCATCGAGGTCGCCCGCGCGCTCGAAGGAGCGGTTCCCGACCTCGCAGCCTTCCACATCATCGACCGCGCCATCACACCTGCCTTCCGCCAAGGGCAGTTCGCCGCCGGTATCGACGCCGGTGTCGAGGCCTTGTTCGCACGCATCCGCGGCGAGAACCTGGCCCTGCCGGAACCGGACGGGCGCGACTCGGGCGGATCGGGATCGTTTCAGGACATCGGCGTCCTGCTCATGTTTGGCGTGCCCATCGTCGGCGGCATGCTCGTCGCGGTGCTTGGCCGCAAGCTCGGCGCATTAGCAACCGGGGGCGTCTTCGGCTTCCTCGCCAAGTTCCTGCTCGGCAGCCTCGTGCTGGGCATCATTGTCGGCGTGCTCGCGATCATCTTCGTCTTCGTGCTCGGCACCGGCGGGGGCGGACGCGGCGGCCGCGGCGGTCCCGGCGGGCCGATCATCGGGGGCGGCAGAGGCCGGGGCGGGTTTGGCGGCGGCTTTGGCGGAGGCGGTTTCGGTTCGGGCGGAGGCGGCAGTTTTGGCGGCGGAGGCGCGTCGGGGCGATGGTAGCGAGAATGAACGCCATCACGGAGGGGCAGCGATGAGCGCCCTCCCCCGCCTGTTCCGTCACCTTTGGCTGGACGCCGGCGACGCCCGACGGGCCATCGGGCCGGACGCGATGCAGCGCCTGGAGGTGCGCGTGCGCGACAGCGAACGGCAGCACACGGGAGAGATCTGCCTGTGCGTGGAGGCAAGTCTACCGTTGAGCTATCTGTGGCGCCATGTGAGGGGGGCTCCGATCGCCGCGGTCGTGCGCGAACGGGCGGTGACCCTGTTCGGAAAACTGCGCGTGTGGGATACCGAACTCAACAACGGCGTCCTGATCTACCTGCAACTCGCCGAGCACCGCATCGAGATCGTGGCCGACCGCGCCGTGGCACGGACCGTGGGCGCAGCCGAGTGGCAGCGCATGGTCGACGAGGCCACCCCGGAATTTCGCACCGGCCGCTACGCGGAAGGCTTGGAGCGCACGATCGACGCAGTGAATGCGGTGCTGCGCGCGGCTTTTCCCGCTGTGGAAGCCGGTGGCGAAGGCGGCGAGCGTGCAAACCAGTTGCCGAACCAACCCGTGGTGCGCTGAACGGCGTACCTATCCGCGCAGAGCCCGCCACGCGAGAAGCAGCCAGCCGGCAATCATCAACGTGCCGCCAATCGGGGTGATCATCCCCAGCATTCGCCAGCCGCTCAGCGCCATCACGTAGAGGCTGCCCGAAAAGACGACCGTGCCGAGCACCAGCAGGACCGCGGCAAGGCCCGTGTTCGGCAGCCGCCAGGCGCCGAGCGCAAGCAGGCCGGTCGCGTGCCACATCTGGTATTGCACTGCGGTATTCCACCACCCGAGCTCGGCAGCGCCGAGCACATTGCGCAGACCATGGGCGCCGAAGGCCCCGAGCGCTACCCCGAGCCCTGCGAGCAGGCTTCCCGCGATCAGAATGAATCGATTCATGGTTCCGTGATGAGTCGGTTTTCCGCACGGCACGCACCGCGCGGCTGAAGAGGGACCGATGCGCGGACATCGAACGCTCCGGAGGCCGATAGTGTCTGCCGGCCTCATCGTCGGCGCAATGCCCTGTGCGTGGCGGGCTGCTCTCGAATCACGAAGAGTGGCGTCGTATTGCGGATTGCCGGCATCGACAAACGCCCTGACGCACCGATACGGGATTCGGATACAGCTTACAAAAATGTAATTTGGCCGTCAGGGTCCCGTTTGTGCCCGGCAATCATGATCGCCCCTCAGATCCACGCCTGCGCGGAACGGCCGCGTTCGCCCTGCCGTGATGCCATTGCATTCCCCTTTCTCCCCCGGTTCGCACTCCCGACGCCCACTGAATCTCATGCGCTGGGGCACGCTCGGTGCAATCCTGCTTTGGTCGTCGTTGGCCGCCGCACAGCCGGATCCCAGCCCCGAAAGCGATGGCTCAGTGACGATCCGTTCGGTCGTCGCAGCCGCATGGGAGCGCAGCGCCGCATCGCGTGCGACCGGAGCACGGCGGGAACTTGCGCAGGCAAGACGCAGTGCGGCGGATGGCTGGATGGCGACCCCGCCGAGTCTCACTCTGCTGCACACGACCGATCGCCTGAACCGTAACGACGGAGCGCGCGAAGTCGAAGCCGAGCTCGAAGTGCCGCTGCGCACGCCAGGCGTACGTGCCGCCGGAGCGGCGACAGCCGAAGCGGAAGCAACGGTGCTCGAAGGCGAGCTCACCGCCGCCCGCCTCGGCGTTGCCGGCGAGGTGCGCGAGGCCATCTGGAAGCTGCGACTTGCCCACACCGAGGTCGAGGCGAACGAGCGACGGGTGGCAGACGCGGAAGCGCTCGCCGCGGATGTCGAACGCCGTGTTCGCGCCGGCGACCTGGCTCGCGTCGACGCCAACAACGCACGGGCGTCGGTGCTGATCGCCAGGGTCGCGCTGGCCGACGCGGTGGCGCGCGTGCAGCGCGAACAGCGGCTCTATGCGGCGCTTACGGGAAACGCGCCGATTCCCGGGGATACGGAGTCGCCCCCCGCAAGCGCCGAACTCGACGCGCACCCGCTGTTGATTGCGGCTCGCGCGGCGGCGGACCTCGCACGCGCCCGACTGCACGAGGCGAGCACCGCGACGCGCGACCACCCGGAGCTGATCCTGGGCGTCAAACGCGAACGCGGCGAATTCGGCGAGCACTACGCGAACACGACCAGTGTCGGTGTGCGTGTGCCCTTCGGTTCGGAAGCACGCAACCGCCCGCTGATCGGCGCTGCGAACGCGGAAGTGATTGAGGCCGAGACGACGGCCACGCAGCAGCGCGAGCGCCTGCGTGCGGAAGCCGAGGCGGCCCGCGCCGAAGTGGAGCAGGCGCAACAGGCAGAGGCCTTTGCCGCCGAGCGGGCGCGTCTTGCCGCCGACAGCCGGCAACTCCTCGCGAAGGCCTTCGAACTCGGGCAGATCGACCTCCCCGCGCGCCTGCGTGCCGAAAGCGAGGCATACGACGCCGATCTCGCTCTCAGCCGCGCGCGCCTCGACTCCGGCCGAGCGGCGTCCCGACTGAAACAAGCCTACGGACTGCTTCCATGATCCCTGTATCCCATCCCTTCACACGGCACCTGCGATCGTTCGCGCTGGCCGGCACCGTCGTTTTCGCGACGGCCGTCTTCGCCGGCCCCGGGCACGAGGGCGGACACGAGCATGACGAGGCCGCGCCCGTTGGGGCCGGCCCGGCGGTTCCGCGCTTCGAGACGCACTCGGAGTTGTTCGAAGTGGTCGGTGTCGTTTCGCGTGGTGCCTTGACGCTCGCGCTCGACCGCTACGCAAGCAACGAACCCGTGTCCGACGCACAGATCGAACTCGAATCGGGCAGTTTCAAGGCGCTCGGGGAATACGTCCCCGAGCGCCAGGTGTATCGCTTCACTTCCGAGCCGTTTGCCGCCCCGGGGAGCTATCCGGTCACGCTCACCATCACTGCCGGCGAGGAGATCGACCTGCTCGCGGCGGATCTCGTCGTGCCGCAAGTCGAGGCGACGCCCTCCGCCGGCGCGCCTCGTCCCTCGACCGCACTGTGGTGGGGGGCCGGCAGCGCCGCCGCCGTCATCGCACTCGCCCTCGGCCTGCGTCGCCGCCGCCCGGCGTCATGAGAACCGCCCTCCCGGAAAGACCATGAAGAACGTTCCCCGCCCCGCGCACGGCCGTGCGACGACGTCCCGCCAGATTCTCGCTATCCTCACCCTCGTCTTCGCCGCACCGTCCTTCGCTGGGCCAGGCCACGATGGCGGCCACGATCACGATGAAGCACCTGTGGTGACCAATCCCGATGCGCCCAAGCGCCTGCCCGACGGTTCGGTGTTCCTGCCCAAGCTGTCGCAGCGCCAGTTGGGTATCCGCACGGTCGTCGCCGAGACACAATCCCTTCCGCGGACCTGGCAATGGGTCGGCAAGGTCGTCATGGATCCAAACGCCGGCGGCAGGGTGCAGCCGACCATCGATGGCCGCATCGAAGCCGGCCCGCGCGGGCTGCCGGTACTCGGCCAGGCCGTGCGCAAGGGAGAAGTGCTCGCGCGCGTACGCCCGTCGGCCAATCCCATCGAGCGCGCCGGCCAGCGCGCACAGGCCGCCGAGTTGCGCGCCAGCCTGGAAATTGCGAAGAAGCAGCTCGCCCGCCTGCAGGAGCTGGAAGGCAGCGTACCGCGCAAGGAGATCGAGGCCGCGCAGGCCGAAGTTCGCAGCCTGGACGAACAGCTCGCCGCGGTCGGAAGCAGCCTGAGCACCCCCGAGGCGCTCGTCACCCCCGTGTCGGGCGTCATCGCCGCAAGCAATGTCGTCGCCGGCCAGGTCGTGGAGGCACGCGAAGTGCTGTTCGAGATCGTCGATCCGGCCCGCCTCCAGGTCGAAGCGATAGCGCACGACGCCACCCAGGCGAACGGCGTCGCGCAGGCCTCGGCCTCGGTCGATGGCGGCCAGACGGCCTTTCCGCTCGCCTGGGTCGGCGCCGGCCGGGCGCTGCGCGAACAGAGCCTGCCGGTACTGTTCCGAACCGTCGAGGGCACGGCGCCGCCTCTCTCGGTCGGGCAGCCGCTCCAGGTCGTGGTGCAGACGCGCGAACAGATTACCGGCATCCCCGTACCCGGAGCGGCTCTGGTCAAGAATCCCGCGAATCAGGAGATCGTCTGGGTGCACACCTCTGCCGAGCGTTTCGTGCCGCGCACCGTGCGGCACCGCCCGCTCGATGGCGCGACCGTCACCATCACCGACGGTCTAGCCGCCGGCGACCGGGTCGTCGTTCAGGGCGCCGCCCTCGTCAACCAGGTACGCTGAGGGCGATCCATGTTCGACTGGCTTGTCAATCAGTCCCTGCGCAACCGCCTGCTGGTGCTCGCCCTCGCCGCCGTGATGATGCTCTACGGCGGTCTCACCCTCGTGCGGACGCCGGTCGACGTCTTCCCCGACCTCAACCGCCCTCAGGTCACACTGCAGATCGAAGCCGGCGGCATGGCGCCCGAAGAGGTCGAGCAGCTCATCACCATCCCGCTCGAAGTCTCCATGAGCGGCCTGCCCGGCGTAAGCGCGGTGCGCTCCGTGTCCTCGGTCGGTCTCGCTTTCGTATATGTGAGCTTCGACTGGGGCGTGGATATCTACCGCGCGCGGCAGATGGTGAACGAACGCTTCACCACCGTGCGCGACCAGCTTCCGCCGGGCATCGAGCACGCGGCGATGGGGCCGATCAGCTCGATCATGGGCGAGATCCTGCTGATCGCGATACCCATCGACCCCGCTAAGATCGACCCGATGGCGACGCGCGAATATGCCGACTTCGTGCTGCGCCCGCGCCTGCTGTCGGTCCCCGGCGTCGCCCAGGTGATTCCCATCGGCGGCGAGGTGCGCCAGTACCAGGTGCAGCCTGACACCGCACGCATGGCCGCACTCGGTGTCACCATCGACGACATCGCCGGCGCGCTGAAGGGCTTTTCCGCCAACACCAGCGGCGGCTTCCTTGAACTCAATGCGCGCGAATACCTGATCCGTCACATCGGGCACACCACGCGACTGGCGGACCTCGAGCGCCTGCCGGTCGCCGCCCGCGACGGCCGCAGCATCCTGCTCAAGCAGGTCGCCGCGGTGAGCTTCGCGCCCGCGATCAAGCGCGGCGACGCCGGCTTCAACGGCCAGCCGGCGGTGATCCTGTCGGTGCAGAAACAGCCCGACGCCGACACCGTGAAGCTCACGCGCGAGATTGAAACCGCGCTCGACGAGCTGAAGAAATCGCTGCCCGCGGGGATGGACGCGCCGCGCGTGACCTTCCGCCAGGCCAATTTCATCGAGTCCTCGATCGGCAACCTGCAGGGCAAGCTCGTCGCCGCGTCGGCGATCGTCGCGGTCGTGCTCTATCTCTTCCTCGCCAACCTGCGCACGACGCTGATCTCGCTCGTCGCGATCCCGGCTTCGATCCTCACGACGGTGCTGGTGTTCCGCTACTTCGGCATGTCGATCAACACCATGACGCTGGGTGGGCTGGCGATCGCGATCGGCGAACTCGTGGATGACGCGGTCGTCGGCGTCGAGAACGTGCTGCGCCGGCTCAAGCAGGAACGCCAGCGCGGCGCCGAGGGCCACGCCCGCTTGAACCCCCTCGAACTGATCGGCAAGGCGACGCTGGAGGTGCGCTCCGCGATTGTCTACGCGACCTTCATCATCGTGCTGGTGTTCGTGCCCTTGTTCGCGCTACCCGGTATAGAAGGCCGCCTGTTCATGCCGCTGGGCGTCGCCTACATCACCTCCATCCTTGCCTCGATGCTGGTGTCCGTGACCCTCACGCCGGTCATGGCCTATTACCTGTTACCGCGCATGAAGAGCCTGGACCACGGCGATACGCGGCTCGTGCAGTGGCTCAAGCGCCGCTATGCGGCGGCGCTGGAATGGAGCTTCGATCACGCCCGCGCGCTGCTGGCCGCCGCGACCGTTGCGGTGGTCGCGGCGCTGGCGCTGGTACCCTTCTTCCCGACGACCTTCCTGCCACCCTTCAACGAAGGCACGGTGCTAGTCGGCCTGCGCCTGAACCCCGGCACCACGCTCACCGAGTCGGTGCGTATCGCAACGCAGGCCGAGCACCTCATCCGTCAGGTGCCGGAAGTGGTGCACGTGGGTCGCCGCTCGGGCCGCGCCGAGATGGACGAACATGCTGAAGGCGTGCATTCGTCAGAGCTGGACATCGCGCTGCGCGCCGGGGAACGCCCGCTCGAGGCGGTGTATGCCGACATCCGCGAACGCCTCGCGAGCCTGCCGGCGGCGATCGGCATCGGCCAGCCGATCAGTCATCGCATCGACCACCTGCTCTCGGGCGTGCGCGCGCAGATCGCGATCAAGGTGTTCGGCGACGACCTCGACACGCTGCGCGCGCAGGCCGATGCCCTGCGCGGCCGCCTCGCCGGCATCAAGGGCCTAGCGGATCTCGAGATCGAGAAGCAGGTGCTCACGCCCCAGATCAAGGTGCGCGTCGACTTCGACGCCGCCGAAGCCTATGGCCTGCCGCCATCGAAGTTGCTGGAAGAATTGAAGATGCTCGTCGACGGCGAGCGCATCACGCAGGTCATCGAAGGCAACCGTCGCTTCAACCTCGTGCTGCGCCTGCCGGACGCTGCGCGCTCGGTCGACGGCCTCGCCAACGTCCTGATCGATACGCCGGGCGGGCGAGTTCCCCTGTCCAAGCTCGCGCACATCGACGAATCCGACGGCCCCAACCAGATCGCCCGCGACGACGGCAAGCGCCGCATCGTGCTCTCCGCCAACGCGTCGCAGCGCCCCCTGTCGGACGTCATCGTCGATATCCGCAAGGTCATCGCCGACACGCCACTGCCTGAAGGCTATTTCATCGACCTGGGTGGCCAGTTCGAAGCGCAGGAGGAATCCAGCCGACTGATCGGCTTGTTGTCCCTGATCTCCGCCGCGATGGTCTTCCTCGTGCTGTACAGCCGGTACAAGAGCACCGCGCTCGCGCTGATGATCATGGCCAATATCCCGCTCGCGCTGGTCGGTTCGGTGATCGGCCTGTGGTTGTCGGGCCAACCCTTGTCGGTTGCCGCCCTGATCGGCTTCATCACGCTCGCAGGCATCTCCACGCGCAACGGCATCCTCAAGATCAGCCACTACATCAACCTGTGCGCATTCGAGGATGAGAGGTTCGGACGCCGCATGCTCGTGCGCGGATCGCTCGAGCGCTTGACGCCCGTGCTGATGACGGCGCTCGTCGCCGCCTTCGCCCTCGCGCCGCTGCTGTTCGAGGCCGAACAGCCCGGAACCGAGATTCTTCATCCTGTTGCGGTGGTGATCTTCTCGGGCCTGATCAGCTCGACGCTGCTCGACACTTTCGTGACGCCCGCAATGGTCTGGATCTTCGGGCGCAAGCCCCTTGAGCGCCTCGTTGCCGAATCGGGCGGAGAGGCATACTGAGCAATACTGCCGCCTTGATCCACCCCAGCATAGCAATCAAAGGAGAAACCGATGAAATCCCTCAAGGCCCTCGCCGCAGCCCTCGCCATCCTGTCCGCCCCCGCCGCCTTTGCCGGCGCGGGTCACGACCTGACGCCCAAGCACGGCGGTGCCGTGGTCGAGGTCAAGGAGGTCGTGTATGAGCTGGTCGCGACGCCCGAAACCCTGACGCTGTATCTCGACGATCACGGCAGGAAGGTCGACACCACCGGCGGCAGCGCGAAGCTCACCCTGCTGAACGGCAGCGAAAAATCCGAAGCCACCCTTGCCCCCGCCGGCGACAACAAGTTCGAGGCCAAGGGATTGCACAAGGTCGCTTCCGGCACAAAGGCCGTGGCTGTGGTCACTCTTGCCGGAAAGGCGCCCGCAACGGCCCGGTTTACGGTCAAGTAAAGGCTCGTCCGGAGCCCTGGTCCGCGACCGAAGGCGCCCGCACCGATCCCGGGCGGGCGCTCGTCACGGTCTTACTCTGTCACGACACCGATTTCCCCGGCGAAGGCGAGCGGCTCCTCCTCGTCGGGCGCATGCAGCGCATTGCGCGCGATCAGCGACACCGCGAACGCTGCGATCGCTCCGGGAATCGCGAAGAACAGAAAGTTGAAGTGCAGCGGCATCGCCATGGCGAGCAACGTGCCGCCGACAATCGGGCCGAGGATCGCGCCGCTGCGGCCTACGCCCGAGGCCCAGCCGATGCCGGTCGAGCGGATCGCCATCGGATAGAACTGCGCCGCATACGCGTACAGCAGGATCTGGGAACCGATGGTGGTCGCTCCGGCAAGCGCGACGAGCACGTACAGCACCGAGGTGGGGCTCTTGTAGCCGAGCAGGCTGATCGACACCGAGCCGATCACGAAGAAGATCATCAGCACCGTCTTCAGGTGCAGGCGATCCGCCACGACGCCGCCTCCCACCGCACCGAATATCGCTCCGAGGTTCAGCACCAGCAGGAAGGACAGGCTGGAGCCGAGACCGTAGCCTGCCTGCGTCATCAGCTTGGGCAGCCACGATGCCAGCGCATAGACCATCAGCAGGCACATGAAGAAGGCCAGCCAGAACATCACCGTGCTGAGTGCGCGGCCGTGCTTGAACAGCGCCACCAGCGGGACGTGACCGGTCTTGCCGGTCGGGAAGTCATAGCGGTCGCCAGGCTGCGGAACGAAGCTTCCTTCGACGCGTGACAACAGGATGGCCGCTTCTTGATCGCGCTTGGCATGCAGCAGGAAACCGATCGATTCCGGCAGCAGATACAGGATCGCGGGCAGCAACAGCAGCGGCAGCCCCGCGACGAAGAACACCGAGGACCAGCCGTACGCCGGGATCAGGTACATGCCCAGTCCCGCCGACAGCATGCCGCCCACCGAGTAACCGCTGAACATGATCGCGACCAGCGTGGTGCGCAGCTTCTTCGGCGAATACTCGGTCATCAGGGCGACAACGTTGGGCATCACCCCCCCTATCCCCAAGCCCGCCAGGAAACGACAGACCGCGAACTCGGTGACGTCGCGTGCGAAGCCGTTGAGGAAGGTGAACAGGCTGAAGAGGATCACGCATAACGCGATTACCTTCTTGCGTCCGAAACGGTCGGACATCGGGCCGAAGATCAGTGCGCCGAACATCATGCCGAACAAGGCATAGCTGCCGAGCGTCCCGGCCTGGATCGGCGTCAGTCCCCACTCCTTCATCAGCACCGGCAGCACGACGCCGTAGATCACGAGGTCGTAGCCGTCGAAGATGATGATCAGGGCACACCAGAACAGCACCTGCCAGTGGAAGCGATTGAACTTCGCTCCGTCAATCAGCTTATGTACATCGATGTTTCTCATGCCGCCGTGTCTCCAGATATCGTTTTAATACCGCAAGACTCCTCGCGGAGTCGCGCAGTTCGGTGATGGGCGATCAGCTCACGCCCAGATGTTTGTGCAGCAGTTCCGGATTCGCGCGCAGTTCGGCGCTGCTGGCCTCGTGGGCGACCTTGCCCTTCACGAGGATGACGTTGCGATCGGAGATTGACGTGACTGCCGCGTGGTTCTTGTCGATGACGATGGTGGCGATGCCGGTGGCGCGAATCTGGCGGATGATGTACCAGATCTCCTTGGCGATCAGCGGGGCCAGGCCCTCGGTGGCCTCGTCGAGGATCAGCAGATCCGGGTTCGTCATCAGCGCGCGACCGATCGTCAGCATCTGCTGCTCGCCCCCCGAGAGCTGGTTGCCG
Source organism: Aromatoleum evansii (assembly GCF_045689615.1). Classification (NCBI taxonomy): domain Bacteria; kingdom Pseudomonadati; phylum Pseudomonadota; class Betaproteobacteria; order Rhodocyclales; family Rhodocyclaceae; genus Aromatoleum; species Aromatoleum evansii. The sequence goes on along the minus strand of NZ_CP141259.1, from coordinate 2,441,375 downwards.
CCGTTGTTGAGCCGTTCGCCCAGCCGCGGGAAGGTGTCGAGTACGCGCTGGTAGGTCCAGTCGCGACGGCCGTCCACTCCCGGTTTTGCGCCCATGACTAGGTTCTCGCGCACGGTGAGGTTCGGAAAGATGCCCCTGCCCTCGGGCACGTAGGCGATGCCCTTGCGTGCGATGAGATAGGGCCGCGCGCCGGTCATCGTCTTGCCGCGCACCGCGACGCGGCCGTGGCGCGGGCGCACGTGACCGAGCATGCTGCGGATCAGCGTGCTCTTGCCCATGCCGTTGCGCCCCATCAGGCCGACCGTCTCGCCGCGGCTGATGCGGAAATCGATGCCGTGCAGAATGTGGCTGCTGCCGTAGAAGGTATGCAGCCCTTCCGCTTCCAGGAGTACATCACTCATCGCCCGGCTCCCCTTCACCCAGGTAGGCTTCCTGAACGGCTACGCTGTCGCGGATCTGCTCCGGGGGGCCGCTTTCGAGCACCTGCCCCGTCACCATCACCGTGATCACGTCGGCGACCGCAAAGACCGCATCCATGTCGTGCTCGACGAGCAGGATGGCGTGATCCGGCGTGAGCTTCTTGAGCAGTGCGACCATCGACTGCGATTCCTCGGGGCCCATGCCTGCAAGGGGCTCGTCGAGCAGCAGCACCGAAGGCGAGGTCGCGAGCACCATCGCGATTTCCAGCTGGCGCTGTTCGCCATGACTGAGGGTCGCCGCGACCGCGTCGCGCCGCGCGGCAAGGCCGGCCTGCTCGATGGCGCGGTCGGCAGCGTCGCACAGGTCGGCGAACGATACGGCTTTCGAGAAGACGCGCAGCGCCCGCGGTGCCCGCGACTGTGCGGCAAGGCGACAGTTCTCGAATACCGTGAAGGCTGGAAAGATATTGGTGCGCTGGTAGCTGCGGCCGATGCCGGCACGCGAACGCTTGTCCGGACTCCAGCCCGAGATGTCCTGGCCGCGGTAGAGGATCTGCCCCGCCGACGGGGGCAGGTCGCCGGACAGCAGGTTGATCAGCGTCGACTTGCCCGCGCCGTTCGGCCCCAGCACGGCGTGCAGCATGCCCTTGTGCATGTCCAGCGAGACATCGCGGTTGGCGTACAGACCGCCGAAGCGGCGCGACATCCCGCGCGCCGAGAGAACGAGCTCAGCCATTTCGGTTGCCTCCGCCGATCAGCAAGCCCTTGAGGCGTTGCGGCAGGCTCGAGAGCCCGCCCGGCAGCACCATCACCACGGTCACGATGACGGCCCCCATCAGCAGCTGCCAGTGCTTCGTCAGCGCGGAGAACAGCTCCTGCAGCACGACGAAGGCGAAGGCTCCGATCGCGGCGCCGTTGAGCGTGCCCATGCCACCCAGGATCACCATCAGCAGCACATTGCCCGACTGGTGCCAGGAGAGGATTTCCGGAGTAACGAAGCCGTACTGGCAGGCGGAGAAGAAACCGGCAAGCCCGGCGATTCCGCCCGCCGTCACGAAGCCGGCGAGCTTGTACAGGAATACCGGAAACCCCAGCGACAGCATGCGGTGCTCGTTGCTGCGGATGCCCGCCAGCGCGTGCCCGAGCGGCGAACGCAGGAGGACGCGCAGGAACACGTAGGCGACGACCAGGAAGGCAAGCACGATGTAGTAGAACTGCATCGGCTCGTTGAGGTCCAGCAGCACCGTTTCCCCGATGCGCAGCTCCGGCTTCACGTTGAGGAAGGCCCCGTCCGAGCCCCCGCCCAGCGGCGTGTCGTGAAACACGAAATAGATCATCTGCGCGAAGGCGAGCGTGACCATGATGAAGTAGATCCCCTTCGTGCGCAGCACGAAGAGCCCCACGACAAAGGCGACCGCAGCGCCGGTGAATACGGCCGCGGGCAGCACCAGCCACAGATTTGCCGGATCGTACTTCGGCGACAGCAGCACCACGCTGTAGGCGGCCACACCGAAGAACGCCGCGTGGCCGAAGCTGACAAGCCCGGTGAAACCGACCAGCAGGTCCAGGCTCATCGCGAAGATCGTCATGATCATGATCTTTGCGATCAGCTCGTTGTAGTAGCCCGAGCCAAACATCGGGAACAGTGCCAGCACCAGCAGCACGAGCGGCAGGTAGTTGCGCTTCTTCCTTGCAGGCAGCGGCATGGTCAGATCCTCCGGAAGATGCCTTCGGGCCGCCACAGCAGCACCGCGGCCATCAGTACATACACGGCAAGGCCGGCATAATCGGGCGCGATCACCTTGCCGAAAGTGTCGGCCAGGCCGATCAGCAGCGCCGCCACCAGCGCCCCCCATACGGACCCCACGCCGCCGATCACGACGACCACGAAGCAGATGATGAGCACCTGATTGCCCATGCCGGGATAGACCGAGGACACCGGAGCCGCGAGCATCCCGGCGAACGCGGCGAGGGTGACGCCGAGTCCGAACACGATGCGGTAGATCAGGTCGATGTTGATGCCCAGCGCCTGCACCATTTCGCGGTTCGAACTGCCCGCGCGGATCATCATCCCGAGGCGCGTGTAGCGAATCAGCCAGTACATCACGATGGCGAGCAGGATGCAGACGGCGGACATGAACAGCCGATACACCGGATAGCTCAGCGTCTCGCTGAGCTGGATCGAGGCCGAGAGGAGTTCCGGGATCGGTACGCCGTGCACGTCGTCGCCGACGATCAGGCTGCGCAGCTCCTCGAAGATCAGGATCAGGCCATAGGTGAGGAGGACCTGGTCGAGGTGGTCGCGCTTATAGAGCCTGCTGAACAGAGCCCATTCAAGCAGGAATCCGATCAGCACGCTGAGCGCGATCCCCACGACGATCGCGACGAGAAGGTTGCCCGAGAGGGCGGTGAGCGAGAACGCCATGTAGGCGCCCATCATGTAGAAGCTGCCATGGGCAAGATTGATGATGCCCATGATGCCGAAGATCAGCGTGAGTCCGCTGGCAACCAGGAACAGCAGCAGCCCGTATTGAAGCGAATTCAGCAGCTGGATCAGGAAGGTCGAGAAATCCATCGCCGTATCCCTCCGGGCACCGTTCGCGCCCGAGTGAAGGTGAAGCGGAGCGGGCGTTCGCCGATGATGGCGATCGCCTGCCGAAGCAGTGGTGCCGCGCCGGCGGGGCTTGCGCTGCGCGGGGGCGCGCCTGACGCACACCCGCACATTCCCCGCCGGGGCAGGCGACCTGGGTTACATCCGGCAGCCGCGCGCCGGATCGGCCAGCGCCTTTGCGGCGACCGAAACAACCTTGTTCTGCTTCGCCTCCACCTTGCGGAGATAGATGTCCTGCACCGGGTTGTGCGCCTTCGACAGCGTGAAGCGTCCGCGCGGGCTGTCGATCGTCGCCTTCTCCATCGCCGCGATCAACGCCTCGCGTTTCGTGACGTCGCCACCGACGCCGGCCAGGCCCGCGGCGAAAAGCTGCGCCGCGTCATAGCCCTGCACGGAATACACATCGGGCTGCATCTTGTACGCCATCGCGTAGGCGGTGCGAAAGGCCTTGTCCTTCGCGATGTCGAGCCCGTCGGCGTAGTGCAGCGTGGTCAGGATGCCTTCGGCGGAATCGCCCTGCGCTTCCAGCGTGCCGTCGGTGAGGAAGCCGGAGCCATACAGCGGAATCGTCTTCTTCAGGCCTGCCGCGTCGTAGTCCTTCACGAACTTGACCGCTCCACCACCTGCGAAGAACACGAACACGGCGTCGGGCTTGAGCGCAGCGATTTCGGTCAGGTAGGGCTGGAATTCGACGTTCGGGAAGGGCAGGTACATTTCCTTCACGACCTTGCCGCCCGCCTTCTCGAAAGCCTCCTTGAAGCCCGCGACCGACTGTTCGCCGAAGGAGTATTTCCAGCTCAGGGTGACGACGTTCTTGTGCTTCCTCTCGGCCATCACCTGCCCCATCGCGTACGCGGGCTGCCACGCGGAGAAGGAGGTGCGGAAGATGTTGGGCGCGCACAGCGGCCCGGTGATCTCGTCGGCGCCGGCGTTCGGAATGATCAGCAGCGTCTTGGTCTCGCGCGCGACGCGCGTCATGGCCAGCGCCACGCCCGAGTGCACGGTGCCGATGAGGACGTCGACGTTGTCGCGCTTGATCAGCTTGTTGGCGTTCTCGGGCGCCTTCGCGGCATCCGACTCGTCATCGACGGTGAAGTACTCGATCTCGCGCCCACCGAGCTTGCCCCCGCCCTGCTCCACGGCGAGTTTGAACCCGTTGGTGATCGCGTTTCCCAGTGCTGCGTAGGTGCCCGTGTACGGCAGCATCAAGCCGACACGAATCTTGTTGGCGCTCTGGGCGAACAGTGGTGCCCCGGGAAGGGCGAGGCCCCCCGCGATACCGGCAGTGGACAGCAGGAAACGACGGCGATTGAATCCTTGCTCCATTACACACTCCTCCTTTGGTGAGGCCGCTCGAGCGGCTCTGGTTATGTCTTTTTCGCGCGGGATCTACGCCCCTGACAGCGAACGCAGCTTGAATCGCTGGATCTTTCCGGTCGCCGTCTTGGGCAACTCGTCGACGAATTCCAGCCAGCGGGGATACTTGTACGGCGCGAGCTTGCTCTTGACGTGGAGCTTGAGCTCGTCCGCCAGCTCGGCCGCGGGCATGCGACCGGGCTTCAGCACGACAAAGGCCAGCGGCTTGATCAGGCCATCATCGTCCGCCTTGCCGACCACGGCCGCTTCGAGCACAGCAGCGTGGGTGATGAGCGCCGATTCGACCTCGATCGGCGACACGTAAATGCCGCCGACCTTCAGCATGTCGTCGTTGCGCCCGGCGTACACGTAGTTGCCGTCCGCGTCCTGGCTATACTTGTCGCCGCTGCGCGTCCATTGGCCGACGAAGGTCTCGCGGCTTTTCGTGCGGTTGTTCCAGTACAGCGCCGCGCTGGTGGGGCCGCGCACCTGGAGCTCACCGGCCTCGCCGGGTGCGACCTCCTCGCCGCCATCCCCGATCAGGCGCAGTTCGTAACCCGGTACCGGCTTGCCGCTGGTGCCGTAATGGACATCGCCTGCCCTGTTCGAGAGGAAGATGTGCAGCATCTCGGTGGAACCGAGTCCGTCGAGGATCTCGACGCCGAAATGCTCGGTCCAGCGATTTCCGACTTCGGCCGGCAGGGCCTCGCCGGCGGAGGCGCAACGGCGGATCGACAGCTCCTCGCGCCCGGGAAGCGCGGGACTCGCGAGCATGGAAGCATAGAGTGTCGGCACCCCGCAGTAGATGGTCGGCTGGTGCTCCCGCAGGACGCGGAACACCGCATCCGGCGTCGGCCGTTCGGCCATCAGCACGGCCGTGGCACCGGCCGCGAGGGGGAAGGTCAGGCCATTGCCAAGGCCGTAGGCGAAGAACAGCTTCGCCGCCGAGAACACCACGTCGTCCTCACGTACACCCAGGATCGGCTTCGAATACAGCTCGGCCGTGTGGATCAGGCTCGAGTGCAAGTGCACGGTACCCTTTGGGGCGCCGGTGGAGCCCGACGAATACAGCCAGAAACACGGATCGTCGCAGCAGGTCTGGGCTGCCTCGTAGGGCGGACGCGGCGAGGCGATCAGTTCCGCGAAATCCAGATGCCCGCCGTGCGTGCATGCATCGCCGCCCGAGACCATGACGTTCTTGATGAAGGGGCTGGCTTCGATCGCGTTCGAGAAGGCCGGCAACAGGGCCGAGGAAACCACCAGGCCACGCGCACGGCTGTCACGCAGCATGTAGGTGTAATCGGAGGCCGTCAGAAGCGTATTAACGGGGATCGGCACGACGCCGGCCTTGATACAGCCGAGGAAGGCGGTCGGAAAGTCGATCGTGTCGAGCAGGCATAGCAACACCCGCTCTTCCATCCTGATGCCAAGTTCCCCGAGTGCGTGCGCGAAGCGATCGACGCGTTCGGCAAGCTGTGCGTAGGTATAGCTTCCCGCGTGGTCGATCACTGCTGTCTTGCCACCGCGCCCCGCGCGCAGGTTGCGCTCGATCAGGTCGTGCGCGGCGTTGTACTCGCGCGGGATGGTGATGCGCGGAGGGCTGACACTGTGATCCGCGACGCTGAGTTCTGCCATTTGCTCCTCCTCTCCTTATGGTTCTTGCCGGCGTGCCGCTGCGGATCTCTCAGTGGATCGTCATTCCGCCATCGGCCGCCAGGATCTGTCCGGTCACATAGCTCGACGCATCGGAGGCGAAGAACACGAACACTGGCGTGATCTCCTCCGGTTCTGCCCAGCGTCCGAGGGGAATGCGGTCGAGGTACTTTTCCTTGAAGCGATCATCGGTGCGGATCGTCTCGGTCATCGGCGTGGCCGCTCCCGGTGCGATCGCGTTCGCGGTGATGCCGTAGCGCGCGAGCTCCTTCGCCGTGCTCTTGGTCATCCCGAGCACGCCGGCCTTCGCGGCGCTGTAGTTGATCTGCCCGATCGTGCCGAGCACGCCGGCAGTCGAGGTCACGTAGATGATGCGGCCGTACTGGCGCTCGATCATGCCGCCGACCACCGCCTGCAGGCAGTTGAACGCACCGGTGAGATGCACGGCGAGCACCTGGTTCCACTGGTCGGGGGTCATCTTGTTGAGCATCGCCGTGCGCGTGATGCCGGCGTTGTTGACGAGGATGTCGATGCGGCCCCATTCGGCGTTCACCTTGGCTGCCATCGCCTCGACCTGCTCGCGATCCGCGACGTTGCACGCCACGCCGATCGCCTGTCCGCCGGCCTCGACGATCTGTCCGGCCATACGGTCCGCGGTCGCCTGATCGATATCGATCACCGCGACCTTCGCGCCCTCTCGCGCGTAAGCCCTTGCAACGGCCGCGCCGATGCCCTGCCCTGCGCCCGTCACCACTGCAACCTTGTCCTTCAACTGCATGCGAGTCCCCTTCAACTGCGCGGCGACCAACCAGCCGCCGGTGAACTGCAAATGCTCCCCCCGGTTGCGAAAAGGCCGGGGTGGGAAGAAGCGGCCAATGCCGCGTCCACCACCCCGGGAAGGGAGAGACCTTATGAAACTGTTTGAAGCGCGGTGCGTCAGGCCTTCGGCTTGCCCAGCACCTGCTCGGCGAAGTTCTCGTCGAACATCGCGCCTTCGGCGATCAGCTGACGGTACTTGATGAAGTCGATGACGTCCTTGCCCGTCTGCTTCTTGCTGTCGAACGCCGTGAAGCCGAGGTAGGCCTCGTGGTTCATGTTCGCAGCCAGCCAGTGGCGGTTGGCGACCTTGAGCTGGTCCCAGAAGAACTTCTTCTTGCCGCGGATGCCCTCGATCGTCTTCACCAGGCAGTGCGGGAAGAGGTTCGTGAACTTCCACACCAGCGCATTGACCGCTTCATCGAGCTTCGAGAAATCGGTCGTGCATTGGGCGATCAGCTCCTTCGCCGCCTTGGCCTGCTCCGGGGAGACCGGCTCGCCGTACACCAGCTCGCCGTCATCGACGTACGCATCGGTGCGCACGAGCGGGTTGCGCACCCACTGTCCATCCTTCTTCAGCACCGGCACGACCTTCGTGACGAGGTTCTTGGCCTTCATCTTGTACGCGCTCCACGGCTCGCACGAGATGCAGTTGTACATGGCGTCTTCCATGTTCAGCATCCACGGCAGGAAGTCGGTCGAGCCGCCGTCCGGCGCGCTGCCGTGCTTCGGGCCGGCCTGGCCGAACACCGCCATGTCCGAGGTCACGGTCAGGTCGGTCGCCATGCCGATCTCCTGGCCGCCGCCCACGCGCATGCCATTCACGCGGCAGATCACCGGCTTCTTGCAGTTCAGGATGCCATCGACCATGGCGTTGAACAGGTCCATGTACTCGCCGTACTCGTTCGGGCGCTTCGAGTAGTAGGCGGCGTACTCGGCGGTGTTGCCGCCGGTGCAGAATGCCTTGTCACCGACTGCGGTGAACACGGCGGCGACGACCGAGCGGTCCGACGACGCGCGCTGGAAGCCCGCGATCACTGCCTTGACCATCTCGGTGGTGTAGGAGTTGTACTGCGTCGGGTTGTTCAGCGTGATCCAGGCCGAGTACAGGCCGGGAACCTGGTTGCCCTGGGGATCGGTCACCGGGCGCTTCTCGAAGATCACCGAAGGCGCTTCGGTGCCGAAATGCTCTTCTCCGAGCAGGGCGTGATCCTTGATGTGGTTGTCGCGGCGCAGCCAGTCGAGTGACATGAGATGTCTCCTGTTATATGCAGTGTTGCGTTTAATCAGAAATCGGGCGTCAGGATGACGCGACGCTTGAGCTTGCCGTGGTGCGCCTCGTCGAACACCTGTTCGATCTGGCTCATCGGGCGGGTTTCGACGAAGGGGCCGAGCTTGATGCGACCGTCGAGGCACATGTCGCGCACGGCCGCGTAACGATCCGGCGGGCAGCCCCAGGTGCCGATGATCTCGGCATCGAAAGCCATCAGCTTGGAGAGCATGTAGGTCGTCTCCGCCGTGCCGTAGCCGACGATGACGAGCTTGCCGGTGAAGGACAGCAGCGACAGCGCCAGCTCCTGGCCGGGCTTGCTGCCGGTGACCTCGAAGATCTTCCAACCGTAGTTCGACGGCAGGCCACGCTCCTTGCAAAAGCCCTTGAAGAGCTCCTTGATGTCCTTCGCGCTCTTGTCCTTCGGGTTGATGACGAAGTCGGCACCGAAGTCCTTCATCATCACGAGCTTTTCCTCGTTGATGTCGATGCCGATGACGGCCTTCGCGCCCATGCCCTTGGCGGTCTGCACCATGAAGCTGCCCACGCCGCCCGCAGCGCCGATGACGATCACGAGGTCGTCCTTCTTCAGGTCCGCGCGCACGGCGGCCTGGTAGGGGGTCGTCACCGCATCCGCGACCACCGCGAGATGCTCGAGCGGGGTGCTGCCGCGGTTCTCGACCACGCACAGGTACTTGGACTGCGCGACGATGTGGCTCGAATAGCCGCCATAGATGCCCATCGAGTTGCCCGGCATCTTCTGCGACAGGCAGCGGTTGCCGCGACCCGTGTTGCACAGCTCGCACTCGCCACAGGGGATGACGGCCGGAACGATCACTTCCTTGCCGATCATCGACGCTTCGCCGCCGATCACCGTGCCCGAGATCTCGTGGCCGAGCGACAGCGGGGGCTTCTGTACCGTCGGCACGCCCATGTAGAAGTACGACAGGTCGGTGTGGCACACGCCGCAGCCGGCGATCTTCACCACCACGTCGCCAGGCCCCAGCTCGGGCATCGGCACGCGGGTCTTCTGCAGCTTGCCCGGTTCGGTCATCTGCCAGGTATCGATGAATTCAGGAATCACGCTTCGTCTCCCACTCTTGATTTCGGATCTTCACAACCTTCACTACAGGCTCGGCTCACGGCATCCGCCGGCAGCAGCCCCCCGACGGGGGGTGTTTCGTGCCGAGGCGTCCGCTTGCGCCAACGAGGCGCGGAACACCCCTCGGCGGGGGGCGGGTCGCAGGCACAAGCGCCCGTCAGCTGTTCCGCCACACCGGCTTCCGCTTCTCCAGGAAGGCAGCCAGCCCCTCCTTCGCGTCGTCGGTGTTCATCAGTTCCTTCAGATAGATGTTCTCGGCGGTGTCGAGCGCCGCGCCGAAGGGCTTATCGGCCACGGCACGAATGGTCTTGCGGGTGCTGGCGAGCGCGGCACGGCTCAGCCCCATGAAGGGGGCCACGAAGGTCTGCACGTCGGCGGCGAAGGTCTCCTTCGCGAACATGCGGTTCACCAGCCCGATCGCCTTCGCCTCGTCCGCGCCGATGTTCTCGCCACCGAGCAGCAGCTCCAGCGCACGGGCCGGCGGCACCAGGCGCGGCAGCAGCACTGCGGCGATCGGCGGGAATACCGCCAATTTGATCTCCGGCTGGCCAAACTTCGCGTTCGACGCCGCGACCAGCATGTCGCACGCGATCGCCACTTCCATGCCGCCGCCCAGCGCGACGCCATTCACCGCGGCGAGCGTCGGGATCTGCAGCTGCTGCATGCGGCGGAAGATGCCGTGGAAGACTTCGATCATCCGATCGACCTTGTCCGGCGTATGGTCCGCGACCTCGACGCCGGCCGAGAAGGCCTTCTCGCCCGCGCCGGTGATCATCAGCAGCTTCACGCTGTTGTCGGCGAGGCACCGGTCCAGCGCGACATTCATCTCCTCCATCGTCGGGATGTCGAGGACGTTGAACGGCGGGCGGTTGATCGTCAGCGTTGCCAGGCCGTCGGCCACGCCATAGGTGATGAACTGGAATTCCGCACTACTCATCTCGTGTCTCTCCTCGTTCTCGTTCGCTCTGCGCGCTTTCGTACTTCAGTTCTCGTTCTTCATCTGCAGCCGGTACGGGCAGACCGCATCGCAATCCGCACAGCACACTTCGCCGTCGCAGCGGATGTGCCACAGGTCTGCACCGCAATTGGTGCACCGGCACTTGGCCTCGGGCTTGATGGCCGGGCGGACTTCCTCCGCCGACCAGAAATCGATGACCTGTCCCATGTCCGCCCCCGATCAGAACAGGTCGTCGAGTTCGTCGGCCCCTCCGCCCGGCATCTTCCCGAACTGCTGCAGGTAGGCCTGGATCATCTGGCTCTCGCGGGACGTGAAGAGCGCCGCCTCCTCGAACACGAAGTTAGTTGCGTCGCCGCCGCGCTCGAGCTGCTCCATCAAGCCCTCGCGCAGGTTCTCCACGCCCTTGATCATCAGCACGTTCTTGTCGCCATCGAGCAGCTGGAACACGCCCGACTCGGTCGGCACGGACGCGATAGTCGCTTCGTCGAACTTCAGTGAGGACTCCGGGGGCAGGATCGCGTCGGCGATCTTCGGCGCCAGGTTGCACTTGAAGCAGCGAGCCGCCTCCGCACGCGCCGTCGCATCGTCGAAGCCCAGTTCCACCTCGTCCCAGCCCGTGCGCTGCTCGGGCGCCAGCATGATCGGATGGAACTTGCGGATCTTGTTGAAGCCTTCCTTGCGGCCGATGCGCGGGTTGGTCTCCCAGCCGGTGCGCAGCAGCACTTCGGAGATGTCGCCGTCGCCGCCGAGCACGACGTCCATCGCCGAGGCCGCAACCCGCCCCTGTGCAACCGACTCGATAAGGGTCGAAGGTCCGAGCACGCAGTCGCCGCCGGCATAGACTTTCGGCCGGCTCGTCAGCATCGAGTCCTCGCGCACCGTGATGCGGCCCTTGCGGTCGGTCTCGACGCCAAAACCTTCGAAGCGCTTCGGGAACTGGCCAATCGCGGCGATCACCAGATCGACGCCCTCGACGACTTCCTCGCCAGTCTCCACAGGCTTGCGGCGGCCCGATGCATCGGCCTCGCCGAGCGCCATCTTGGCGTACGTGATCTGCAGGCGATAACCGTTCGTGCCCGGCTCGATCTTCTTCGGCGCGAGCAGGTAGCGGATATTCACGCCCTCCTCCACGCAACCCTCGAACTCCTCCAGGCGCGCCGGCATTTCCTCGCGGGTGCGCCGATACACCATGTCGACCTCGGCGCCGAAGCGGCGCGATGAACGCGCGTTGTCGGTCGCGACGTTGCCGCCGCCGATCACCGCCACCTTCTTGCCGGTCTGGATGCCCTCAGGCGTATTCACGAGGCCCATCGTCACGGCCTTGAGGTAGGTCGGGCTGTCGACCACGCCCGGCAGGTCGTCGCCGGGGATGCCCAGCTTGTCGCCGCCCTGCGCGCCGATGCCGACGAACACTGCGCCATAGCCGTCATTGAAGAGCGTATCGACGCTCTCGACCTTGGCACCGAAGCGGAACTCGACACCCAGCGCCGACACTTCGGCAACCTCGTTGTCGATGACCTCGGCCGGTACGCGGTAGGACGGGATGCCGTAGCGCGCCATGCCGCCTGCGGCCGGCTGTGCGTCGAACACCGTGACACCATGGCCCTGCTTGGCGAGGTAGTACGCGACCGTCAGGCCGGCCGGGCCGGCGCCGATCACCGCGGCCTTCTTGCCGGTCGCCGGCAGCTTCTTCGCATGCTCGCGCCAGATCCCCGTGTCGTTGTCCGCGGCGATGCGCTTCAGGTTGCGGATCGACAGCGGATCGTCCAGGTCCTTGCGGCGGCAGGCCGATTCACACATCGCGAAACAGGCGCGACCGAGGATGCCCGGGAAGGGAAGCCGTTCGCGCACCACCGCGATCGCCTCGCCGTACTTGCCTTCGGCGGCGAGCTGCACGTAGCGCGGCACGTCGATACCCGCCGGACAGGCGTTCTTGCACGGCACCATCGACTCCTCGCGCTTGGCAGGGTCGAGCGTGCGGTCCGTCAGCGCGCCGGTCGGGCAAACGGTCACACAGGCCTGGCAGAAGGTACAGCCGGATTCGATCAGCGTCGGCGCGATCGTGCCGACATAGGTGCGCTTGCCCTGCGGCGTCTCGACTTCCTTGACCTCGAGACAGCCCACCCCGCGCACGTCATTACAGGCGACCAGGCAGCGGCGGCAGTCGATGCACAGGTTGTAGTCGCGGTCGAAGAAGGGCTCGTCGAGCACGACCGGCAGCTGCGCGGGCTTGTACGGCGGCGTCGTGTTCGGGATGCCGATGTAGTCGGAGACCTTGCGCAGCTCACAGGACGAGAAGATCGTGCAGCAGCGCGTTTCCTGCGGGTTGCCGTAGGAGCACTGCGAGCGCGAACAGCCGTCGCGCTGCGGACAGGTCAGGCAGACATGGGGATGCGGGCCGAGGATCTTGGCGAGGCTGGCCTGGCGCACTTCCTGGATCGCCGGCGACTTGGTCGTCACGACCATGCCGGCCGTGACGGTCGTCGAACAGGCCTTCACAACGCCATCAACACCGTCGATCTCGACCATACAGAGATTGCAGCCGCCCTCTCCCGCGCCACGCTGGCCGGCGGGCGGCAGATCGGGGTGCGCACACAGCGCCGGAATGTAGAGGCCTGCGGCGGTGGCGGCATTCAGGACCGACGCGCCGGCGGGCGCCTCGACCTCAACGCCGTCGATGCTCAGCTTCACGGGCGCGCCGAACTCGGCCATGCCGGCCGGCTTGCTCGCCTTCCACCACCTGATTTCCGATGTCTGTACGGCTTCCATGTCTCTCTCGTCCTCTGTTTTGCTCCGGGCTTAGCTTTTGCCCGGTCCAAGCCGTTTCTTACGCCGCCTGCGCAAGCTGCAGATAGCCCGGGTAGTAACTCCCCTGGCAGGCTCCCGCGCGCACAGCGGCGATGAAACTCGCCATGTCGGTGACGGGCTGCGAGAACTTCGTCGCGCACCGCCCGACTGCAATCGTCTTGTGGCAATCGCTGCCGCCCAGCGCTGGCAGGGCCATGTGGCGAGCGGCACTGATTGCCAGATCGTTGTCGCTGTCGAGATTGCCGCCGTTATGGGTTTCCACGGCAGCGATCCCGGTGATGTCCAGCAGCCCGTGCAGCAGGCTCGCGACCCCGACCTCGCGGAACGGATGGGCCGGCACGCAGATTCCGCCGATGCTGTTGATATGCTCGATGACCTCGTTGATCGGGAGGTAGTTGTCGCGCCCCCAGATGTTCCAGCCGTCATCCTGCATACCGTACGCCAGCATGTGCCCCCGATCGGTCGCAATCTCCACCCCGCGCAGCACCAGGAAGCCCTCGTCGCGCCCCACCTGCTCTACCGGCAGCGACGCTTCGTACGAGTAATGCTCAGTGATGCACACCCCGTCGAGTCCCAGCTCCTTGGCGCGGCGGATCAGATCCACCGGCTCCAGCCAGTTGTCGTAGGAGTACTTGGTATGGCAATGGCAATCGATCCACATGGGACGGACTCCGCGCGCCGGCCTGGCCGCTCAGGAAACGGTGTACTCGAGGTTGATGCGCTTGGACGGCGCGAAGCGCTGGCGGGAGAAGAATTTCTCCAGCGCGAAGTCGTCCCAGTTCACCAGCGTGTAGACCTTCTTCACGCCCGCCGCCTTCATGTTCATCATGAACTGGTCGAGCAGCTCGCTCGCCACGCCGCGGTTCTGGAAGCGCGGATCGACGCCGATGGTGTCGATCGTCGCGGTCGACTCGGGGATGCCGAACTCGCCGAAATACACGTCGCCCATCACAAAGCCGGCGATCTTGCCGTCGATCTCGCACACCAGGGAGGAGTTGATGTTGTGCTGCGGATTGAGCACCCCTTCCAGCTTCCGCTCGTAGTACTCGCGACGGTTTTGCTTGGAGCCTGCCGCGTCGATCTCGACGATCGCGTTCAGGTCTTCCTTCTTCAGCACCCGCATCACACGCTTCTGGTCAGACATTTACCTATCTCCTTTGGTTGGCAGTTCCGCGTCCGTTCGCGTCACCGCCTCTCAGAACAGTTCGTCTTCCTGCTGGGGCTTCGTCGAGCGGCGGGTGTACACCGTGCCGATGACCTTCCCCATTTCCTGGTCGGTGTCGAGGCAGGTCGTGCAGCCATCGCCCTCGGTCTGGTAGCTCTCGACGTGCACCTCGAACCCCATGCCCCGGTACGCTTCGGCGATTTCCGACAGCCGCGGCTCGCCGATCGTCGTCAGGCGCTTCCAGCCTTCCCGCAACAGGCGATCCTCGACGTCCTCTTCACGGGTGGCCGAGCCGGCCAGCTTGATCGGGATCGTCTTCTTCGTGCTCATCTTGGAACCCTCCGTCATCGCCGGGAACATGGCTTGCTCATTACCAGGAATGCTTGATCGCGCCCGGGGTGCAGGCAGTGGTACAGGGCAGGCTGGTGTAGCCGCCGGCCGGCTTGCACTCGGCACAGTCATAGGCCAGTGCCCGGGTCTTCTCCTTCCTCACCCACGCCACTTCATCGTCGTAGTCGTCGGTGATGATTTCGAACATCTGCTGCGGACAGGCCTTCAGGCACGCCCGCTCCGCGGCACAGTCGATGCACTTGTCCGTGTCGATGCTGATGTAGTACTCGCCGGAACCGTCCTTGTAACCGTAGTTCGCGATCATTTCCCTCTCCTGGAATCTATGTGCCGCGGCGCCCTTGCGGATCACCGCGGCCCTTGCGCCAATTACTTGGCGGCCTGCTTCTGCATCAGCGTGTAGCCGAACAGCGCAGCACCCAGCGCGCCGGCGATCTGGCTGTCGATCTTGGTCTCGAGCTGCTTGATGCCCAGCAGACGCTCGATGCGCTTCACGACGCCCGGGTTCTTCGCGATACCGCCGGTGATGAAGAAGCCCTCTTCCACGCCGATCCGCTCCAGCAGGCTCACCACGCGCTCGGCCATCGCCTGGCAGTAAGCCGCGATCACCATGTTCTTGGTGTAGCCGGCCTTCAGCAGGCCCAGCGCCTCGGACTTCGCGAACACCACGCAGATCGACGACACGGCTTCCGGTTCGGTCTCGACGTCAAAGGAGCGCGGGCCCAGTTCGGCGATGGGGATCTGCATCAGGTCGGAGATGACTTCCATGCCGCGGCCGGTACCGGCTGCGCACTTGTCGTTCATCAGGAAGTTCGTGACCTTGCCCTTGTCATCGCAGTGGATGGCCTTGCAGTCCTGGCCGCCCATGTCCAGGATGGTGCGCACCTTGTTGCCACCCATGTAGTTCGCGCCGCGGGCATGGCAGGCGATCTCGGTGATCGCCTTGTGGGCGAAGGGCACGTTCACCCGGCCGTAGCCGGTGCCGACGACATAGTTGATGTCCTCGAGCTTCATGCCGATCTTGTCCATGATGCCCTGCAGGGCGTTCTTGGCCGAGTCCGGCGAATTGTTGCCGGTGCGCATGCTATTGTAGCCATACAGCTCACCGTCACAGACCAGCACCGCCTGCGAGGACACCGACCCGACGTCGATGCCGCAGGTGATGATCTTGGCGTCCTTCCAGTTCTTGGTCTCGTCGTACCAGGTGTTTTCCTGCCAGCGCCAGAATTCCTTCTTCTCGGGGGCGGCGGTGGCGGCAGCAACTTCTGCATTCATTTGATCGCTCCTTAATCCGTATCTGTTCGCGTGTCGGTTCAGTGCACTCGCTCGGCTGCAATCAGCGCGCAACCCAGGGCGCTGACGAACTCGGGCAGTTCGGGCAGGAGAACCTCATCGACGTCCATTGCGGTCTTCAGCGACTGGACGAAACCGGGGTTGTGGCCCATGCCGCCGATCAGCACGACGTTGCCTTCGATGCCGACGCGACGCACCATCGCGCACACGCGGCTGGCCACCGCATCCAGCACCGCCTTGGCGATGTCTTCCTTGGGCGTCGAGGAGTGGATCAGCGACACCACTTCCGACTCCGCGAACACGGTGCATTGCGCGTTCATCGGGATGCTCTTGTCCGAGCGCAGGCTGGCCTCACCGAACTCCTTCAGCGACAGCTGCAGCGCGCGGCTCATCGCCTCGGCGAAGGAGCCGGCGCCGGCGGCGCACTTCTCGTTACCGGCGAAGTCGATCGCCTTGCCGTCCGGATCGGTCTTGATGCCGCGCCCTTCCTCGGCACCGACGTCCACCACCGTGCGGGCCTGCGGATACATGAACACCGCACCGCGCGCACCGGCGGTCATCTCGGTGATGCCTTCGGTCGCGAAGGCCACCTGGCCGCGGCCGGCGCCGGTTGCGAACACCGACTTCACCTGGTCGCGGGTCACGCCAGCCTCGGCCAGCGCGGCGTCGAAGGCCTTCTCGGCAGCCTGATCGGCGTCGAGGTCGCCCGGCAGCATCAGGTGAGCCTTCTTGACCGCGAAGCTCGGCGCCTTGGCGCCTTCAACCTTGATTTGTTCCAGCAGCACCACCTTGACGCTGCGGGAGCCCATATCGATTCCAGCGGTAATCATTCTCGTCTCCTCTTGGCTCTGTTACCGATCAGGCGGCCTGGCGACGCACGCCAAGCTGCTCCATGAAGGCGTCGACACGTGCCTGGGTGCGCACTTCGTCGAACTCGCGCTCGTCGCCCATGTTTCCTTCGAAGGTCATCACCGGCGTGCCCGACTTGGCGATCGCCAGGCGGTTTTCCATGATGCCGACCGACAGGCCTTCGCAGCCGCGGTTCAGGTGCAGCATCACGCCGTCGACCTGCCATTCCTTGATGATGCGCAGCATCATGTCGCTCTTGATGGTCGGGTCGTAGAAGTGCTGCCACTGCGGCTTCGACAGGTTCCAGTCGGCATACAGGCGCACGGCGGTCGCGCGATCCTTGATCTCGATGCCCTTGTTCCACGGCAGCGTACGACCACCCCAGGTACCGTCGGCCTTCTCTTCCCAGATGCCTTCCAGCGCGAAGGTGTAGAGCGAGCCGATCGACACCGCACCGTAGGTCTCGAGGTAGCGGAAGATCTTCAGGAAGGACCAGGGCGGCTGCGTGTCCGTCATCAGGCGGATCGTTTCGTTCGGCACGGCAGCGATTCCGCGGGCGACGCGATCCTTCACTTCCTCGTACAGCTCGTCCATGAAGTCGGCGCACCACTTCGACGACTTCGACAGCGTGCAGAGCACATACAGCGAGTACATCGTCTTCTCGTCGAGCGGCGCGGGCTTCACCTTGTTCAGCGCGCAGATGTCGGCCCAGCGGGAGGTCGAACGCATCTCGTTCTTGACCGCCTCGATGAACAGCTCGTCGTTGAACTCGCGGCCGCTGGCCTTCTGCACGAACTCGATGCCGTCATGCAGCTGGTTGGCGACGTAGTCGAGACGGGCGTCCGTCATGTCCTTGTACGGACCGACGCCAACGTCGAGGTAGAACTCGGGGATCTTCTCTTCCTTCGCGACGTGCTGGTACCACTTGGAGTGCGAGCAGCAGATCTGCGTCTGGAAAACAAAGTCAGGCTTCGGGAACTCGCCGCCGAAGGCGTACTTGTTCAGGTGCATGCCACCCCAGTAGATCCGCATGTACGAGCACAGGTCACGGGCGAAACCGTAGGCTTCGGCTGCGTCCATGCACTCCTTGGCGAACTTGCGGTCGTGGGCGACGGCGGCGGCGTACGGCTCGCCGGTCAGCGAATAGACGTCCTCACCGAGGCCGGCGGGGATCGCGTCCAGCGCCCAGGCCGAGCCGGACCAGCGGATGCCGCCCTTCTCTTTCGCACGGGCGTAGTTCATGTAGTACTGCTCGCGAAGCTCCTTCGCCTTCTTCCAGAGCTTCAGCGGCTCGGTCGGATACAGATTTGCCATGGCGTTTATCCCTCTTTCCCGTCAGTTCAGAACAGCTCTTCTTCGCTCAGCGTCTCGAGGAATGCCTCGATACGGATGCGGAAGGGCCCGATCGGATTGGTGATGTCGAATTCCAGGAACAGCGTCGGAATCCCGTTATCCTCGAGATGACGCTTCAGATCCGGGTAATCGCCCTCGTGCGGATCGCAGAACTTCTGCTGCAGGAAGATCGCGCCTTGAACGCCGTAGTCCTTGGCCAGACCGAGAACATGGTCGAAACGGGTGTGCGCCGGGTAATCCTTGGTCGGACAGGCCGGGCGGTCGCAGTAACGCTCGGCAATCGCCTTGATCACATCACCTTCGGACTTCGAGGCGTTCCAGAAGTAGCGGCTGCCCGAGCACTGGTCATCAATGACGATGGTCGCGCCGACCGACTCCACCATGCCCATGAACGCGATGTCGTCGTTCTCGGAACCGATGGTCATGAAGCGCGCGCCGGTCTTGCGCTCGACCTTGCGGGTCGGCAGCGCAGCGAGGGTCTTCTTCAGCATCTCGTTGTGCTCGCGCTTGTCGATGAACTGCGCGGTCAGCGATGCGTACAGGGCTTCGACGCCGGTGACCTTCGGGTCGGCTTCCTTGCGGTACTCGTACAGTTCGCGCAGCAGGCGGCGGTTCTCGTCGCACACGGCGAGCGCATCCTTCAGCATCGCGTCGGTGATTTCCTTGCCCGTCAGCGTCTGCAGGAACACGCGGAAGGACTGCACTTCCTCGTAGTGGGCCTTGCGGGAATGCTGCGACTGGACTTCGTTGGGCATCGGCACGTAGTAGTCCCACTTCACGGTGGGGACGTGCAGGCGCCAGGAACCGAAGGTCTGGCGATACTGGATACACGATTGGGTCAGCGTGACGCCTTCAGCGTAGTCGAAGCGGCCGAGCAGGCCCTGTGCGAGCGAGTCGCGGCAGAACGGGCAGAACATGCCGAAGATATGCGGCTCCGTCACGTTCTGCGGTTCGTGCGCACCGAGGACACGCACCGGCAGCATGCCGGCCGCGATCAGCAGCTCTTCCGGCGTGTAGGTGCACATCGTTGCCACCACCTGGCCACCTGTCCGCGCCTTCCAGTCGCGTGCATAATCGTGGCGCTTCTCGTACCAGGTCTTGAACTGGTCGAACAAACCATCGCTCATCGAACTATCTCCTCTGATGTGTTGCGGATCCCGTCCCTGAGTCCGCCTTTGCTGCATTATTGTGCCGTTACTGCATGATTTCGCATGTTACGCACTGCAGTGCAGTCGTTGTTGACCTAAGTCAAATGAGCGGCACCTTTACATGCACTTGATTGCATTTTAAGTGCGCAAAACTGCACTTTTATTCGCTGCAGCGCACAAATAAATGCATTGCGTTGCATCGCAGCAAGCGTACCGCCGTCGCCTGCGAGGGATCAGTGGCAAACCGCCCCCGCCTCGATTGCCTGCAACGGCCGGGCTTCAGGGATGATCAGCGGAATGAGAAGAGAGAGAGTGAAGGCTGCATGCAGGATGCTGCAGCGCAATAGCCACTATTCGTGCAATTTGGTCGCCGCGAGACGACCGGGGAAGAGGAGGCGTCCGGAATTGTTCCGCGCCGGAGGGGCGCGGAAAGGATCGCGCGCGCTGCCGGGGGCCCTTCAGCGCGACAGCACTTCGAGGATATCCAGGAAGGATTGCTCGACCGTGCGGCCGGATGTATCGATGATGGCGTCGGCCTTGCTGTACATGGCCGTCCGGCCGGCCAGGATGCGCTTCAGGTCTTCCATCGCCTCCTGGTTGCCGTGCATGGGGCGGTAATCCCCCTGTGCCATGACGCGGGCCATGTGTTCCTCGGGCGAAGCGCACAGCCAGATCGTGAAACACGATGACAGCAGGAGGTCGAAGTTCGCCGGTTCGGAGACGATGCTGCCGCCAGCGATCAGCACGAAGGCTTCGTTGTGTGCGACCACCGACTCCAGCCCGCGGCGCTCGTAGCGCCGGTAAGCCGACTGCCCGTAAAGCGAAAAGATTTCGGACAGGTCGGCGCCCGCCTCCTGCTCGATGACCTTCGCGAGCTCGAGGAAAGGGACGCCCAGGTGCTCGGCGAGCATCGTGCCCAGCGTAGTCTTCCCGGCCCCGCGCAGGCCGATGAAGGCGATGCGCTGCCTGCGCGCGCTCCGCCCGGACGATTCGAGTTCGTTCTGCAGCAGCCGGCGCGCCCACTCATGCGTCTTGGGCGGAAATCGGCTCAGGTACTGCATCAGCAGCGTCAGCTCGGGCGACTGCTCCGCCTCTTCGCGCACGAGGTCGACGATGGGAAAGCCGAGTCCCTGCGCGATCTGCCGCAACAGGATGATGGAGATGTTCCCGTGCCCCGTTTCGAGCTGGGCAAGGTAGCGCTCCGACACCCCGGACTGATGCGCCAGCATCTTGCGCGTCATTCCCCGTTGCGCCCGCAGGTCGCGAATGCGGTCGCCGAGCATCAGCAAGTAATTGTTCTCTTCCAGCGACAGGTCAGGGCGTTTCAGCCGTGACGAGTTCTCATCGTTGGACATTGGGGCTACCCCTATTTGAGCGGCAATAAAGTGCCGGTGAATTATAGTGCTCAAGCTTGAGCGGGATTGCAACATGCAGTTGCGTCGCCCGGCATTCGTAGTAACCGCAAAAAAAGGGCAAGAGCCTTCGTGGTCGGGCGCACGCGACGCCTGATAATGCATATGGCATCATGTGGAATTTCATCAATCCGCTACCGTCATGAGCCGGAGAAACCTGCACGCAATAGCCGTCGTCGCGACGGCGTTCACCCTTGTTCCCGCCGCCGGCCAGGCGCAAGTATTCAAGTGTGCATCAGCCAACGGACAAACTAGCTATCAAGCGCTCCCGTGCAATGACGAGGGGGCGCGCATCGATCTCCCGGTGCACGCCCCCACCCCACGGGAACGGGTAGCCGCGCAGGCGCGCGCACGCAAGGAGCAGGGTTTCGTCTCGGAAATCGAGTCCGCGCGGGAAACGGCGAAGCGCAGCGCGCGCGCGGAACTCAAGCGGCGCGACGACGAGCGCGAGGCACACGCCGCTCGCTGTGCGAGCTATCAGGAACGCGCCGACCGGGCTGATGCCGACGCCAGGATGCATCTGCGACGAAACCGTTACAAGCGCGACCATGAAGCGCGTGCGCGCGCCCTGCGGGACCGCTACTTCAGCGAGTGTTTCGCCGCCGACTGAGCACCGGCCGTCACCTGGCGGGGATGCCCTGCCCCGCGCTGCGCAAGCGCACTCCCTATAACAAGCGGTGCCCGAGAGGCTGCATTCGCGGACCGGCAGCGTCACCGCATTGCTGCGAACGAATCCTTCGGTCGATATTTTTGCGGCGAGGACTCGTCGCCGCCGGATCTATTTGGAGGTCCGCTCCTCGACGATGCGCCAGCTGCCTGCCACGCTGCCGAACACGACAGTTTTCCGGTCCACCGATTGCAGCGCGTCGCTGCGGTAATCCTGGCGGAATTGTGCGACGGCACGCGTTCCATCGACCTGGATCTTCACTTCCGCGAGCTTGACGTCGATGGACGACGCTCCGCCGATGCGCTCGCGCCGCACGGTGCGCCACTGCTCGAGCGGCCGGCCGTCGGCGGGACGGAAATCGGGCGCGTAGTGGCCGAAATATGCATCGATATCGCGTGCGGACCACGCCCGGGCCCAGGCCTCCAGCGCCTCGCGAACGGAAGTTTCGGCGTCCTGCGGATCGGCCGCTGCGTTCGCTCCGGAGGGAGGCTCGCCGCCTGTGCTCGCAACGGTCGCGGAAACCTGGCCCTCGACCGGCTGGTCGCCCGCGTGCGGCACGACCTTCACAGGCCCCTTGGCCTCCGCCTCGTCGAGCATGCTGCCGATCGGTTCCACGCCGACGCGCACGGGGTCGATGCCGTATGCCGTGAAATTCATCAACTCAGCAAGCGCCGTACGCCCCTTCGCGTTGCGCAGACGAGCGTCCGCGCCGGCCCTGATCAGCGCCTCGACGATTGCGACGTCAGCATCCTTGCGCGGGCGCATGGCCACGAGATGCAAGGGGGCATTGCCCGCAGCGTCTACCGCATCGGGACGCGCGCCGGCGGCCAACAGCGCATCGAGCGCCTCCCGGTCGCCACGCTGGACGGCGTGATGGAGCGCGGTGCGCCCCCGAAGCGGATTGCGCGAATCGGTAGCTGCAAGGTCCGCCCCCTCGGCAATGCGGGCGCGCAGGCGAACCGTGTCGCCGCAGGCCGCCGCGTCGATCAGGTTTCGCGGCAACGATCCCGATTGCGGGCAGGTCACACGGGCGACGGGATGAAACTCGAGCCGGAACGGTTTGACGAACGTGGCGTTGCCGGTGGTCGCAAGCGCCAGACCGTTGAATCCGAACAGGGCGATACCGGCGAACACCCCGAGTGGACGCAGGTTTGCTCGACGATGCAAGGCTTTGGGTTGCATTTTGTTACCGATAGCGGGAGGGGCGGATTCTAACAAATGCCGGAGCACCTCCTGCATGCGCGAACGGCCCGATGTGCTGCATGGCCCCGGGAAACTGCCGACATTTTGATCGTCGTCAACCGTGTCGTGCGCAGCCGCCCGGTACAGCGCAACGGGGGCGCACCTGGCGCCCCCGTTGGAGAGATGGCGGTTCGCGGGGGCAGCCGGTTCATCGGCTGCTTCCGCGGACAGGCGTCAGATGTAGCGTGCCATGCGCGCAAGCACGCGCTCGCGCCCGAGGACCTCGAGCACTGCGTCGATCGCCGGGGTCTGCGCAACGCCCAAGGTAGCCACGCGGAGCGGAATCGCCACTTGCGGCATCTTCAGGCCATGCTCGGCCATCGTGTCCTTGATTGCCTGGCTGAGTGCGGCCTTTTCCCACGCCACCGCCTCCAGGCGCGCCTTGAGCGCGGCAAGCGCGGGACGCGCCACGTCCGTCAGGTGCTGGGCCACAAGTTCGGGCGCCGGATGTAGCTCGACGCAATACAGCTCCACGGAGTCCGCCAACTCATTCAGGTTGGCGACGCGGTCCTTGTAAAGGGCGATCACCGCCTCGATGGCGGGTCCCGCCTCGGGATCGACCCCGCGACGCGCGAGACGGCGCGCGACCTCGGCCGCGAGACGTGCGTCGTCGGCCTGCTTGATGTAATGGGCGTTGAGCCAGTTGAGCTTCTCGGTGTTGAACTGCGCGGCCGAAGGCGTGATGTGGTCGAGATCGAACCACTCGACGAACTGCTCGCGCGAGAAGATCTCGTCGTCGCCGTGACTCCAGCCCAGACGACCAAGGTAATTCACGACCGCCTCGGGCAGATAGCCGTCGTCGTCGTACTGCATCACGCTCACTGCACCATGCCGCTTCGACAGCTTGGTGCCGTCGTCGCCGAGGATCATCGAAAGATGGGCGTACAGCGGCACCTCGGCACCCAGCGCGCGCAGGATATTGATCTGCCGCGGAGTGTTGTTGACATGGTCGTCGCCGCGGATGACGTGGGTGATGCCCATGTCGAGGTCATCGACAACGACGCAGAAGTTGTAGGTGGGGGTGCCGTCGGCACGGGCGATCACGAGATCGTCGAGCTCGGAGTTGGCGATCTCGATGCGCCCCTTGACGAGATCGTCCCATGCGACGACGCCGTCCGCCGGGTTGCGGAAACGCACGACCGGATTCACGCCTTCCGGCGGTGTCGGCAGCGCCTTGCCGGGCTCGGGCCGCCAGCGGCCGTCATAGCGCGGCTTCTCGCCCCGTGCGCGCTGTTCCTCGCGAATACGGTCGAGTTCCTCGGGCGAGGTGTAGCAGTAGTATGCGGTGCCGGCAGCCAGCATCTGCCGGATGACTTCCTTGTAGCGGTCCATCCGCTGCATCTGGTAGAACGGGCCTTCGTCGGCGTCTAGCCCCAGCCACGCCATGCCGTCGAGGATTGCCTGCACCGCTTCGGGGGTCGAGCGCGCCACGTCGGTGTCCTCGATGCGGAGGATGAACGTGCCGCCGTGGCGACGCGCAAAGGCCCACGAGAAGAGCGCGGTACGCGCGCCGCCGATATGGAGGTAGCCGGTGGGGCTGGGGGCGAAACGGGTGCGAACGTTGGAAGCCATCGATGAGGACTCTGGGCCGGATCTAAAGACGCGGATTCTACGCCATCGCCCCTCCTTCGCTGCGCGAAGCCGGTGACCGCGATAATCCGCACGCGAAAAGAACAAAGGCCCTGAAACCGAAGCTTCAGGGCCTTGAACTGTGGTGGGCGGTACTGGGATCGAACCAGTGACCCCTGCCGTGTGAAGGCAGTGCTCTACCGCTGAGCTAACCGCCCGGAATTCCGTGCGTCTTCGTCATCGACTGGTGGGCGGTACTGGGATCGAACCAGTGACCCCTGCCGTGTGAAGGCAGTGCTCTACCGCTGAGCTAACCGCCCAGTGTGGCGAAGAGGCGCGATTGTAGAGGGACGCGAATTCCTTCGTCAAGCATGGCGCGAGACTTTCCGCATTGCCGGCGACCGGAGCCCGGCCTGAGGCATCCCGCCACCGGCAACTCTCGCTGCATGGACAGAAGTCATGCCAGAATCGCGTTGCGCCCCTCGACGGACGTTGCACACAGAATAAACAGGAGACATTGATGGGAGTGGTATTCGCCAAGACCGAGAAAGGGCAGGAGGAGATCGCCAGCCGAAGCGGGGAACTCTCGCCCCGCGTGCGCCGAGTCCTGATTCTCGTGGATGGCCGCAGGACGGTGTCCGAGCTGCGCGATCTGGTCTCGGCCAACGATTTGACGCACACGCTCGGTACGCTGGAAGAGCTGGGCCTCATCGAGGTGAAGAAGCTCCGTGCGGCCGACGGTGCCGAGGCAGAGCCGTCTGGCCCGATGCCGTCCATCACGGCATTCCGGTCACTGCCGACGCCCCCCAATCCCAAGGAGCTGGAGATGGCGCGCAATTTCATGCTGAACACGCTGAAGACGTTCAGCAGCATCCACGCGCCGGTCTCGCTGATGACCAGCATCAACGGGGCACGAACGCATGAGGAGTTGCGCGCGCACTACCCCGCGTGGTTTCGCATGATCATGGAGAGCCGCTCCGGCCAGCGGCGTGCGGAAGACCTCCGCACCGACCTGCTGAAAGTTCTCTGAGCCGGCCGGTCAATCCACCCAGGAAGATGGCAGGGCCGTGATCGTGGGCTTGGGCAGGCGCACGAGATCGGTCCACATCGGCAGTTCGGCGAGGGCATCCATTGCGAGCTTGCGCGTCTCTTCCGGCGTGAGGTCGAGGATCGCGGCGCGCAGGTAGATCGTCGCCACCGAATCCGGATCGGGTTGCGCGGCAAGGCAGGTATCGGCGAGCTTGGTCGCCAGCTGCAGGCCGCAAGCGAGACGATAGGAACGGGAATCGGGCTCGAAGCCGCCCCCTTCTGGATCGCATTGCCAGTACACGACGTCGGCGAGCGAGGTCGGCAGCCCCCAGTCGGCCAGCAGGACCGCGGACAGTTCGTGACGATCGAAGCCGAAGGTGGCGATTTCCACCGTTTCGACCGGCTCGGCGCCGCGCGCAGCCTGCTCCAGCGTCAGGTCGTAGGTTGCCGGGGCCCCCGTGGCGAACGCAAGCGTTCCGATCTCGCTCAGCAGGCCCAGCGTGAATGCTTCCGCCGCCGGGAGGTCGCCGCGGTGGCGGGCCAGCGCTTCCATCACGGCCGCATTGAGCAGCGACGAGGTCCAGAAGGCGTTGTAGTTGAAGCGCTTCGATGTGACCTTCGGCCGGTTCGTGACCAGCGACAACGCGACTGCATGCGCACGTACGATGTTCATGCCCAGCCTGATCACTGCCTGCTGCAGGTCGAGCGAACGCTCCGTGCGGCCGAAACGTGCGGCGGACGCGGCGCGCAGGACGAAGCCCGACAATGCAGGATCGGATCGGATCACGCGCACCACGGCGTCGATGCGCACGTCGGGATCGCGCGCGAGCTCGATGAGCTGCAGCGCGGCGCCGCGCGGACTGGGCAGTTCGTCGGCAGCGAGCAGGAAGTCGCGGATGTTTCCGGTCACCTGGCGGCGGTCTCGCTGGTTGCTGGCTGAATTCATTCCCTTTACCTCTCGTGCAGCGCAGTCGGGCGAGTGTTTCCGTGATGTCGCCGGCTTGATTGCCCGCCTGCTGGATTCTGTTTGATTTCGTCCCGGTTCGGACGCTCCCGGGATCAGCCCCGCAATTCGTCGAGGACGTCGTCCACGACGCGATCCAGGAGGGGCTCCTGATCGGCGGTCGATGCTTCGCCGCTCGCGAAACGCCGCGCCAGCTCCGTCCGCGTCAGGGCAAGCGCGCGCTGCCCCTGGCGGTTGGCAAACAGGTACATGGTGCGTGCGGGACTGATCCACGTCAGGCGCACGCGCCGGACCTCGCCCGACTCGTCCCTGAGTTCCAGCCAGCTGCCACGGGTGAGCAGATCGAGCTCGAGCATTTCCGGCGTGGGCTCCTCACCGATCGGCTGCAGGCCGGGCAAGGGGCCGGACGGTCTTGCCGGCGCATTGGGCGCGGGACGAACCGGCGCCGGCGCGGGCGCGACCGGCGCCTTCAGTGCTGCCGCATGGCATTTGACGAGTTCCGAGAAGAACGCCTTCTGGCTTGCTTCCTCGATCCCCGCGCCGGTCATGCACGCCTTCAGGTTGCGCAGGATCACCGGGAGCTGCTTCACCATGCGCTGGCGCTCTTCCATGCTCTGCTTCGGAAGGACGCTCCAGACGAGCTCGTCGACTGCGGCCATCGCGCCGGCCCAACGTTCGCTCCTGACCGGAGCCGCCGTGGCGCCGACCTCGAGCGCGGCATGTCCGAGCACCCGCGTCCAGGTGTCGCGGATGAAGGCGCGCACCACTTCGGGTATGTCCTCGTTCCCGAGATGCGCGGACAGCGCGTCTTCGCCGAGCTTGCGCGCGAGGTCGATGCGCTCGCGCTCCCGCAGGCGCTCCGTCAGCGTCGCCGCGCGCGCATCCGCGTAGCGCTCCTGTTCGCCGAGATAGTTCTCGAATTCCTGCAGGCAGCCTG
Source organism: Aromatoleum evansii (assembly GCF_045689615.1). Classification (NCBI taxonomy): domain Bacteria; kingdom Pseudomonadati; phylum Pseudomonadota; class Betaproteobacteria; order Rhodocyclales; family Rhodocyclaceae; genus Aromatoleum; species Aromatoleum evansii. The sequence goes on along the minus strand of NZ_CP141259.1, from coordinate 2,414,406 downwards.
CGAAGACGCTCGGCTCGTCCGCGAACTGGTTCTGGATGCGGACGACGATGCCCTCGGCGATGCGGTAGAGGGAACTGTCCTCGCTGAGCGGACCGTCCCAGGTGACGCTTGCCTGCGCCAGCAGATTGATCAGCCTGCGGGCCGGATGAGTGCGATTGGAGAAGAAGCCGTGATCCATCATCGCCAGCTTCAGGACGGGGATCTGCAGGCGGCCGATCAGCCCCTTCATCGCGTCGGGAACACGCGAGTCGTCGAAGATGTAGTCGAACAGGGTGGCGACGACGTCGATGACGATGCCGTCCACCGAACTCGCCTGCTTGCTGAGACCGGCTTCGATGAGGGCGTTGATGACGTTGCCGGAAACCTGGCCATCGGACGGGAGGGCGAAACTTTGCCCGCCGAACTCCAGGTCTCCGCGCCCTTGCTGCAGGCCATCGAGCAGTTGCATCAGCTCGACCGTGCCCGCGCGCTGCCGCCAGTCGGCTCTTTCCGCTGCTGCGGCGCGGGCGGTGAAGATCTCCTTCACGACGTCGGACGGATCGGGTTCGCCGGGAAGCGTTGCGCTCTTGCGCACGGCCATGCGCTCCGACGCTTTGCCCCGTCGCGCGCGTGGCCGGACGTTGGGCATCACACGACGCGCGACAAGCAGCGAATTGACATCGTGGTAAACCGTGGACAGTTCCCCGGCCAGTCGACCGACGAGCAGTTCGAGCGCCGTGGCGCGCAGGCCGCCGGACGCCTCCTGCCCCCAGCAGATATTCTTCAGCGCTTCGCAGATTGCGGTCGGGCCGATCGGGTTGGTGGCATTGTCGATATCGCTCTCGCCCAGAATGAAGGCGACCCGCGTCTGCAGATCCTGATTTTCGGCCTCGCAGGCCCGTTCCAGCCGGGTGGCCAGGTTCTTCACTGCCAAGGTTTCGTCGATCTCGGTTTCATCGACGAGCGAAAGTTCTGGAAAGAAGCCGTTCTCGCCCTCGTAGAACGAGCCGCCGACATTCGAGGTCTTGGCGCGCTCCTGGAATTGATCCTCGAAGCCGGCGCTGAAAGCCCGGTCGATGTCGGCCCCGATACCGCGCAGAAGCGCCTGCAACTCGATCAGTTTCTGCGCTTCGTCGGCGGTTTTCGCGCCCAAGCGCCGGGCCTTGAGTTCATCGCCGAGTTCGCCGACAGCCCGGGCGAGCGCTTCGCGTACGCGCTGGCTGACGAAGTCGCGGCATTCGAGCAGCACCCCCTGATGCGGACGAAACGCATCGGGAGCTCCGGTATGGCGCGATGGTTGTAGGGTGGTCACGAGATGCTCCGCTTCGATGGCGGTACGGGACGAGGGCGATCACCGTCGCCGGGCTAAGGGCGAATCTCAAACATGATCAGTTTGACACATTTCTGGCGCCCCTTCGATGCTTCAAACGACGGTACGGCGGGGCATTCCGACGATCGGCCCGCATTGCGGCGTGAATGGCGGGCGCGTACCGGCACACCGGCGCTTTCTTTATACTTACGGCTCCGCAAGCGATCTCTTTAGCGATTTCCCCATGCCACGCATCAAAGTCGAACTACCCGAGCGTTTCATCTTCGAGACCCGGCTTCCCATCCGGGCCCAACACGTGAATCGCGCCGGCCACGTCGACAATGCGCAAATGGTGATGCTGATTTCGAATGCGCGCGAGGCGTTTTTCGTCGGCCTGGGTTACACGCATATCGAGGTGGAAGGGGTCGGGACCGTGATTACCGACGCCGCATTCCAGTACATCTCGGAGTCCTTCGAGGGCGAGACGCTGGTGTTCCGGTTCGCGGTCAACGATTTCAACAAGTACGGCGGGGATATCGTCTGCCAGGTCAGCGAGCACGACTCCGGGCGTGAGGTCGCGCGGGCGAAGCTGGGTTTCGTGTTCTTCGATTACACGACGCGCAAGGTGGCGCCCATTCCGCCGCGTTTCCTCGAGCGACTCGCTGCCGCGTGACGATCAGCCCGGATCGAGGCGGAGGATGCGCCCCGCGCTTTCGTCGAGGAGGTAGAGCTTCCCGTCGGGGCCCTGGCGAACGTCACGGATGCGACTGCCCAGCTCCGTGAGCAGGCGTTCTTCGCGGACGAATTTTTCGCCGTCCAGCTCGATCCGCACGAGAGTCTGCCCGCGCAGGGCGCCGACGAAGAGGTTGCCCTTCCACTTGGGGAAGGCGTCGCCCGTATAGAAGCTCATCCCCGAGGGCGCGATCGAAGGGATCCAGTAGCGCACCGGGGCGACGACGTCGGCCCGCTGCGTTCCCTCGCCGATGCTGAATCCGGTGACGTATTCCTTTCCGTACGTGATCACCGGCCAGCCGTAGTTGGCGCCGGCACGCACGATGTTGACCTCGTCGCCGCCCTGCGGCCCGTGTTCGTGGGCCCACAGCTTTCCGCTCACCGGGTGCAGCGCCGCACCCTGGACGTTGCGGTGGCCGTAGGACCAGATCTCCGGCAAGGCGCCGCCTTTGCCTACGAACGGATTGTCGTTGGGAATGCTGCCGTCGGGTGCGATCCGCACGATCTTGCCGAGATGGCTGCCCACGTCCTGCGCGCTGTCGCGATAGGACTGGCGGTCGCCCAGCGTGACGAAGAGTCTGCCCTCGCGGTCGAACACGAGGCGAGATCCCCAGTGATTGCGCCCGTCCGGATCTTCGCGCTGCGCGAAGACAATCTCGACGTTCTGCAGGCTCGCGCCCGCCTGGTCGAGGCGCGCGCGGGCGACCGCGGTGCGGGCGCCTTTCTGCGTCGGTTGGGCGAACGAGAGCCAGATGAGGCGGTCGCGGGCGAAATCCGGTCCGACGACGACGTCGAGCAAGCCGCCCTGCCCTGTCGCATGGACTCGCGGGACGTTCTGGATCGGCGGCGAGAGCTTGCCGTCCGGGGTCACCACGCGCAACCGGCCCGGCCTTTCGGTGACGAGCATGTTGCCGTCGGGGAGGAAGGCAAGCGACCACGGGGTGTCGAGACCGCGCGCGACCTCGGTCACACGGACCGGCCCCGCTTCGCTGCGGACCACCGTCTGTGCCGAAGCTGCAGCTGAAAGGCAGCCGACAGACGCGATCAGGGCCAGGGCCATGCGGCGTGCGATGTGCGTTGCGTAGCGGGAAGCAGCGGCGTCGGCCAGGGCCGGCGGCGTGGAGAAGCGCGTCATGAAATCTCCCGATCGATTCGATCAACCCGCAACCGCCCGACCGCGAACGCGGACCGCCGGTTGACGGACATCAATGAGACGACTGCAGCCTTGTTGAGATCCTTGCGCGATGCAGGAAGTTGCTCCACTGCGCCCGGGCGGTGAGTGCGCCGGACGGTGGTCGTCGCAAAACGCAAGGATAAGAGGTCTGAAATGAGGTTCCCGGATTTTTTTGCCGATGTGCGCCGCATCGAGCTGCACGACCCGCTCGCAGCCCTCCTGGGTGCCAGCGAGGGGGGCATCATCGAGTATGACTATGAGGATGCGGTGAAGCTCGCCGGTCATTCGTGCCCGACGGTCGCGTCGGCGTACATGGTGTGCGTGCATGCGCTGCGTGCGCTCTACCCGGACCGGTTGCCCGAGCGAGGCGGCTTGCGGGTCGAGTTCCGCGGGCGCCAGGACGAGGGCGTGACGGGCGTGATCGCAAGCGTGATCACCTTGCTGACCGGCGCGGCGCATGACGGCGGTTTCAAGGGGCTGGGCGGCCGCTTCGTGCGACGGGGCCTGCTCGACTTCGCGGCCGAGCTGCCGCTGGCGATGCGTTTCACGCGCCTCGACACCGCGACGTCCGTCGACGCGCAGGCGGATCTCTCGTCGGTTCCCGCCGATCCCGAAATGCCCGAACTGCTGGGGCGGTGCCTGCAGGCGCCGGACGATCTCGAACTGTCCGCCCGCTTCGGCCGGCTGTGGCAGGAGCGGGTGCGCAGGATCCTGATCGAGCACGGCGACGACCCCGCGGTCTTTCGCGTCGAAGCGGCGAGCTGAGACGCTCCCCGACTACCTCGCCGGCGGGCTGGAACCGTCCGGCCGGGTTCTGCGTCCTTTGGGCAAAACACAGGGAGGCCCCCAACCCCGAAGGAGCAGTCGATCATGAAAACCAACCGCACCCTGTTGACCGTGGCGGCCTTGGCTGCCGTCCAGCTGTTCGCACCCCCCCTCGCCGCCCAGGACAAGAAGATCGAAACGGCGAACCTCGACGCGGCGGTCGCCGCCAACCCGCTGCCTGCGGGCGGTCCCACGGCCAAGGTCATCTCGTCGACCCGTGCCGGCAACAGCGAGCTGCAAATCATTCGCATGAGCAAGATCCGCCTGCACCATCATGCGCAGGAAGATCACGTGGTGTATGTGGCGCGCGGCAGCGGCACCGCACGGCTGGAGAACGACGCCGGACAGATCGAAAGCCGTCCGGCCAAGCCCGGCGACATCTTCAACCTTCCGCGCAACAAGAAGCATGCCTTCGAGCGAAGCGGCGCTGAGGATCTGGTCCTCCTGGTCGTCGCGACGGCCGGATGGAAGCCGCTCGAGGACACCGTCTTTCACGAGTGAGAAGTCGCCTGCCCGCCGGGCGGGCACGGGCGCGTCACCTGCCCTTCGCGGGTGACGCGCCCCTTGCGCGGCCCCGCGCGGGCGGGGCGGCGTTCGAACACATCCGATGGAGGACCGAACATGACAGCGACGACCGTTTTCGATCCGCGGGAGCTCGAATCGCGGGTCAAGTCCATGTATTGCGCGGTTGCGGAGAATCCGCACGGCGAATTCCATTTCGAAATGGGGCGCGGACTCGCCGAGCGTCTCGGCTATCCCGCCGACGAACTCGATCGCATCCCCGTCGAGGCGATCGAATCCTTCGCCGGGGTCGGTCATCATTTCGATCTCGCCGCGCCGGTCGCCGGCGAGACCGTACTCGACCTGGGAAGCGGCTCGGGGATGGACACCTTCGTCGCCGCGCTGCGTGTCGGCCTGCAGGGACGCGTGATCGGCATCGACATGACCGATGCGCAGCGGGCGAAGGCCGAGCGCCTGCGCGACGCACATGGTTTCGGCCAGATCCGCTACCTGAAGGGCTATATTGAGGAAGTGCCCCAACCCGATGCATCGGCCGATGCGGTGATCAGCAACGGCGTGATCAACCTTTCCGCCGACAAGCCTGCGGTGTTCCGCGAGGCCGCCCGCGTGCTGAAGTCCGGCGGACGCCTTGCGATCTCCGACATCGTCGCGGAGCGGGCCTTGCCTGAGGGCATCGTGTGCAATGCAACGCTGTGGGCCGCATGCATCGGCGGCGCCGCGCAGCAGGACGAGTATCGCGAGATGATCGCTTGCGCAGGCCTGCGCATCGTGGAGATGCGCGACAACCCCGCGTATCGCTTCCTCTCGGAAAATGCGCAGGCGGCTTGCCGCAAGTACGGGGTGAAGAGCGTTTCGGTGCTGGCGACGAAGGCATGACAGATGGAACATGGGGCGTTTCAATCGTCGCTGCAGCGGAGCCGCTCCGGATGCGACCCACCTGCCCCGACGACCGAAGACCGCAGCTTCTTTGCGCTGCGCATCGGGGAACTGGCTGACCGGCTCTACGGCGTTGCGCTGCGCTTTACCCGCAACGGCGCAGCCGCCGAGGATCTCGTATCGGAGGCCGTCGTCAAGGCGTGGGCGCATCTGCCGCAGCTCGAAGACCGCGCCTGCTTCGAGAAGTGGATCTTCCGCATCCTGGCGAACACCTTCTTCAGCCAGTGCCGACACGAACGCGAAGAGCTCCTCGACGCTGACGAGGACGAGGATGGCTTTTCGCTGTTCGATCGCCTGCACCAGCCCTTCCTGCTGTGGTGGGGCAATCCCGAACAGGAATTGATCCACAAGCTGCTGTGCGAGGACCTCGACCGTGCGCTGGGGGAGCTGCCCGACTGCTATCGCGCCGTCGTCGTCTCCGTCGACCTGCTCGGCCACTCGTATGCGGAGGTCGCAGCCATGCTCGGCGTACCGGTCGGGACGGTTCGCTCGCGACTCAATCGCGCACGCTCGCGGCTGCAGCGCGCGCTGTGGCAGCAGGCGCTGGCGGCGGGGCTGGTGCAGGGCAAGTCCGCGGAGGACAACACTCATGACTGAGCAGGAACGGATGCATTGCGACGAGGTGGTCGCCAGCCTGCTGGAGTACCTCGACGGCGAGATCGACGACGCAAGAAGAGCGCTGATCGACGACCATCTGGCCGAATGCCGCGGGTGCTTCTCGCGTGCGGAGTTCGAGCGCGCGCTGCGCGATCGCATGCGCTCATTGGCGAGCGCGCCTCCGCCCGACTCCCTCAGGCGCAGGCTGAAAGCGATTATCGACGAGTTCTGAGCGGATACACGCGGGAGGAGATCATGGTCGCGATCGCCGGACTCCGGAAGGAGCAGATCTTCGAGGCCGTGCAGCAGATGTACACGGATGTCGCCAACCAGCCGCAAAGGCGCTTCCACTTCCCGACCGGACGCGCAGCCTGCCTTTTCGTCGGCTATCCGGAGAGCTGGTTGGAGCGGGTTCCGGACACCGCGCAGGAATCGTTCGCAGGCGTCGGCTTTCCTTTCGCGGCGGACGTGATTCGGCGCGGGAACCGGGTGCTCGACGTGGGCTCCGGGTCGGGGACGGATACGCTGATCGCGGCTGGACTCGTCGGCACGGACGGTCGCGTGCTGGCGCTCGACATGACGCAGGCGATGATCGACAAGCTGCGCGCGAACGCCACCCTTGCGGGCGCCGGCAACGTCGAGCCGATCGAAGGCAATGCGGAAGCCATCCCCATTCCCGATGCGTGCGTCGATGTCGTCACGAGCAACGGCGTGCTCAACCTCGTGCCCGACAAGCCCAGGGCCTTCGCGGAACTTCACCGCGTGCTCCGCCCAGGTGGGTGGGTGCAGCTTGCCGACATCGTGGTGTCGCAACCGATCGGCGAGAAGTCGCGCAGCAACCCCAGGCTGTGGGCCGAGTGCGTAGTAGGTGCAGTCATCGAGGAGGCCTATCTCGACGCCTTCCATCAAGCGGGTTTCGACGAGATCCGGATCCTGCGCCGCTTCGACTACTTCTCGGGCAGCAGCAGCGAGGACACGCGGCGGATCGCGGCCGCACTGGGCGCTCACGCCCTGGAACTCGTCTTGCGCAAGCCGCGGGCGGGCTGAGCCGGCCCCCGGCGCTGCGGACGCCGGGGCAGCAAGATGCGGGGTGGGCATGGGTGTGCCGTCGTGCCGGATGTGCTAGCCTCGGGCCGCCCGCTTACGAATCTCTTCCGATGAACGCCCTGTCGCTACCCGAACTGCTTGTCGTCTGCCTATGCGCCGAATGGTGCGGCACGTGCCGCGAATACCGCGCCGGATTCGAGGCGCTCGCGGCGCAGTGGCCGCAGGCCGGCTTCCATTGGGTGGATGTCGAGGACGATGCGGAGGTCGTGGGCGACCTCGACATCGAGAACTTCCCCACGCTGCTGATCCAGCGCGGTGACCTGGTGCTCTTCTTCGGCACCATGCTGCCGCAACATGTCTTCCTCCAGCGCACGCTGGAAACACTCACGGCCCTCGGCGATGACGAGGCGCGTGCGTATGCCTTCGCCAATGAGGAGCGGCGCTCCTGGCAGCGGGAGTGCAATCTCCGCCCTGCGCTGGCGGAGCATCTCGGGCGCAAGGCGGCCTGAGTCGGCGGAGCCCTCCTCCCCCTCCCCGCCCCTTCGGCCTCGCTTCAATGCCCGTCCAGCCCGCCGATCGCAAGCGCTGCGTTTCCTGCAAGCGTTGGGGTGGTGCGCGCAAGCCAGGCGTCAACCCGGGCGAAGTGGAATACGAAGACGACGCCCGCGGCCCGTGCAACGAGGGACCGTGGCACGGCACCCTGCGCAGCCCGCGCAATGCCTGCGGCCAATGGGTCATGTGGGCCGAACTGAAGCTTCCCGAAGACTGATCCGCCCCGCCGCGCCGCGCGCTGACGGAGGCAAATTTCCTTATTGCAGTGCAGCTTGCATTCCCTTGCGGGTGGCGGTATTTTCGCGCCTCTCCGTATAACGTATACGATCTTACACAAGACCATCCATGGCATTGCCACTCGAACAACTCGCAGTCCCGCGTGTCTTGCGTCTCTCGGCATCCGACCAGATTGCCGGTTCGCTGCGCGACGCGATTGTCGGGGGGCACCTCGCGACCGGCGTGGTGCTCCGCCAGGATGAGATCGCATCCCGCTTCCATGTCAGCAAGATTCCGGTGCGCGAGGCGCTCAAGCGGCTGGAGGCGGAGGGCCTGGTACGCTTCACGAAGAACCGTGGTGCAGTGGTGGCCGGCCTGTCGCCGGCCGAGATCCTCGAATACATGGACATCCGCGCGATGCTCGAAGCACGCGCGGCCGGGCTGGCTGCAGCCCGCATCAGCGACGAACGCCTGAACGAAGCCCGCCAGAAGCTGGCCGAATTCGGTGCGTCGCAGGACCCTGGACGCTGGGGCGAACTGAACTGGCTGTTCCACTCGACGCTGTACGCGGACGCCGACCGGCCGATCCTGCTCGTCGAGATCCGGTCGCTGTACGACAAGCTCGAACGCTACGTACGCGCCCTTCTTGCGATGACCTCGCAGACCGAAATGCCCAAGACGCAGAGCGAACACGGCGCGATCCTCGACGCGTTCGCAAGGCGCGACCCCGACGCTGCGGCGTCCCTGACGCGGGCCCATGTGCTCGAGGCGGGGGCCTCGCTCGTGCAGTACCTGAAGGACCACAGACACCACGGAGGAAACACATGAAGAAGACCCTGATTGCGACCGCCTTCCTCGCGCTCGGCGCGCAGGCCCAGCTCGCCCACGCCGACCTCGCGGTGGCGATCGCGGGCCCGATGACCGGCCAGTACGCCTCGGCCGGCGACCAGATCCGCCGCGGTGCGGAGATGGCGATCGCCGACATCAACGCCAAGGGCGGTGTGCTCGGGCAGAAGCTGAAGCTAGAAGTCGGCGACGACGCCTGCGATCCGAAGCAGGCCGTCTCGGTCGCGAACACGATGGTGAACAAGAAGATCGTGTTCATGCACGGCCACTGGTGCTCGAGCTCGACGATCCCCGCGTCGGAAGTGTATGTCGAGGCCGACATCCCGATGGCGACGGTGTCGACCAACCCGCAGGTCACCGAGCGCGGCCTGAAGAACATCTTCCGCATCATGGGTCGTGACGACCAGCAGGGCATGGTCGCCGGCGGTTACATCGCCGACAAGTTCAAGGGCAAGAAGGTCGCCGTGCTCGACGACAAGAGCGCCTACGGCAAGGGCCTGGCGGACGAGATGGCCAAGGCGATGACCGCCAAGGGCCTGAAGCCGACGCTGCGCGAGTCGATCACCGCGGGCGAGAAGGACTACTCCGGCATCGTCACCAAGCTCAAGCAGGCGGGCGTAGAAGTGCTGGCCTACGGCGGCTACCACACCGAAGTCGCGCTGATCCTGCGCCAGGCGCAGCAGGCTGGCCTGAAGCTGACCGTGATGGGCGGCGACACGATGACCAACTCGGAACTCGTCACCGCTGCCGGCGCTGCTGCCGACAACGTGATGTTCACGTTCTCGCCCGATCCGCGCAAGAACCCGGATGCGGCGCCGATCGTGAAGCGCTTCCGCGACGCCAAGGTCGAGCCCGAAGGCTACGTGATGTACGCCTACGCCGCGATGCAGCTCTTCGCCGACGCCGCGACCCAGGCCAAGAGCACCAAGTTCGCCGACCTCGAGAAGACGATGCGCGGCAACTCGTTCAAGACCGTCATCGGTGAGCTCGCCTTCGACGCCAAGGGCGACCAGAAGCAGCCCGGCTTCGTCGTGTACCAGTGGAAGGGCGGCCAGTACGACTACGCCGCCAAGTAATCCTCCGTTTCAAATGGCCGGGTAACCAGCCCGGCCTGCGCGCCGCCGGTCCAAAAGGCCGGCGGCGCACTCGCGCCGAACGGTTCCCGGCACGGGCTGCCGCCCTGCCCGTCTGCGCCGCTCGCGCGATACACGCAAAACGACAAAGGAGACTGCTGTGGCATATGCATTGCAACAGCTCATCAACGGCCTGACGCTGGGGGCCGTGTATGGCCTGATCGCGATCGGCTACACGATGGTGTACGGCATCATCGGGATGATCAACTTCGCCCACGGCGACATCTTCATGGTGAGCGCGTTCATCGCGGTCACCGCCTTCACGCTGCTCGCCGCATTCGACATCACGTCGCTGCCGCTGGCGCTCACCGCGGTGCTGATCACCGCGATCTTCTTCACCTCGGCCTACGGCTGGGCGGTCGAGCGCATGGCCTATCGGCCGCTGCGCGGCTCGACGCGGCTGGCGCCGCTGATCTCCGCGATCGGCATGTCGATCTTCCTGCAGAACATGGTGCAGCTCACGCAGGGCGCGCGCGTCAAACCGATCCCGCCGGTGCTCGAAGGCGGCATCGAGATCTGGCAATCCGGCGGGTTCACGGTGCAGATCTCGTGGACGCAGATCATGATCGTCGTCGTGACCGTCGTGCTGATGGTGGCCTTCACCTACCTCATCACGCAGACCGCGTTCGGCCGCCAGCAGCGCGCGTGCGAGCAGGACAGCACGATGACCGCACTGCTCGGGATCAACGTCGACCGCACGATCTCGGCGACCTTCATGCTCGGTGCGGCGCTGGCCGCGGTCGCCGGGGTGATGGTGACGGTGTATTACGGCGTGGTCGACTTCTTCATCGGCTTCGTCGCCGGCATCAAGGCCTTCACCGCGGCGGTGCTGGGCGGGATCGGCTCGCTGCCGGGCGCGATGCTGGGCGGGCTGATCATCGGCCTGATCGAGGCCTTCTGGGCGGCCTACCTCTCGCCCGAGTACAAGGACGTCGCGACCTTCGCGATCCTGATCCTGGTGCTGATGTTCCGCCCCAGCGGACTTCTCGGCCGTCCTGAAGTGGAGAAGGTCTGATGAGCGCCGTGATCATTGCGCGCCATGCGCGCACGCCCGCAGAACGCTTCAAGGACGCGGCCTGGGTCGCCTTCGTCGCCCTTCTTCTGGGCATTCCCATGGTCGGCCTGACGACCGTCGACGAGGGCGGCGCACTGACCGTGCAGACCCGCTTCGGCATGCTCGGCGCCTTCGTCGGCGCATCCTTTGCGGGCCGGTTCATCTTCCGCTGGATCATGGACCAGGTCCAGAATCGTCGCGCCGCGAAGCCTCCGGTGGCGAAGATCGACCGCACCCCGCAAGCGATCAAGGTGATCGGCTGGGCCGTGCTCGGCGCGTCGATCACATTGCCGATCGTCTTCTCCGAGAACCGCTACGTCATCGACACGGCGACGACGGTGCTGATCTACGTGATGCTCGGCTGGGGCCTGAACGTCGTTGTCGGCCTGGCGGGCCTGCTCGACCTCGGCTACGTCGCGTTCTACGCGGTCGGCGCCTACACCTACGCGCTGCTCTTCTCGCACTTCGGCTGGACCTTCTGGGAGGCCTTGCTGGTGGCCGGCGCGATGGCCGCCGCCTTCGGCATCCTGCTCGGCTATCCGATCCTGCGCCTGCGCGGCGACTACCTCGCGATCGTGACCCTGGGCTTCGGCGAGATCATCCGCGTGATCCTGGTGAACTGGACCGAGCTCTCGAACGGCCCCAACGGCATCGGTTCGATCCCGCGCCCGACGCTGTTCGGCCTGCCCTTCGAGCGCAACCCGGCCGAAGGCACACAGAGTTTCGCGACCTTCTTCGGGCTCGAGTTCTCGGGCATGCACCGAATCATCTTCCTGTACTACCTGATCCTGGTGCTGGCGCTGCTGACCAACGTCTTCGTGGCGCGCTTGCGCAAGCTGCCGGTCGGTCGCGCCTGGGAAGCGCTGCGCGAGGACGAGATCGCCTGCAAGGCGATGGGAATGAACGTCACCAACGTCAAGCTCTCGGCCTTCGCGATCGGCGCGATGCTGGGCGGCTTCGCAGGGGTGTTCTTCGCCGCGCGCCAGGGCTTCATCTCGCCCGAGAGCTTCACCTTCACCGAGTCGGCGACGATCCTCGCGATTGTCGTGCTGGGCGGCATGGGCAGCCAGCTCGGCGTCGTGCTCGCGGCGCTGGTGCTGGTGCTGCTGCCCGAGCTTGGACGCAACTTCTCCGAGTACCGCATGCTGCTGTTCGGTACCGCGATGGTGCTGATCATGGTGTGGAAACCGGGCGGCCTGCTCGCCTCGCGCGAACCGACGATCCGACTCAAACAGGCTGCCACCGAGGGAGGTGAGGCATGAGCGCCGCGACCCTGCTTTCCGTCGAGAGCCTGACGATGCGCTTCGGCGGCCTGACGGCGATCGACGACCTGTCGGTGTCGGTGCCGGCGGGCAAGATCACCGCGATCATCGGCCCCAACGGCGCCGGCAAGACGACCTTCTTCAACTGCCTGACCGGCTTCTACAAGCCGACCACGGGCAGCGTGCGACTCGCACATCCGAACAAAGGCGAGATGCGCCTGGAGACGATGACCGGCCACCGCGTCGCACGCGATGCGCAGGTCGTGCGCACCTTCCAGAATATCCGCCTGTTCCCGAAGATGACGGTGCTGGAGAACCTGATCGTCGCGCAGCACAACTTCCTGCAGAAGGCGTCCGGATTTTCGCTCGCGGGCATCTTCCGCCTGCCGGGCTACCGCAAGGCCGAGGCCGAGGCCTTGAAGAAGGCCGCGCACTGGCTCGAACGCCTGGGCCTGACCGACATTGCCGACGTCGCCGCAGGGGACCTGCCCTACGGCACGCAGCGACGCATCGAGATCGCGCGCGCGCTGTGCGTCGATCCGGTGCTGCTGTGCCTGGACGAGCCGGCCGCTGGCCTCAACCCGCGCGAATCGGCCGAACTCAACACGCTGCTGCTGTCGCTGTGCCGCGAGGAAGGCATCGCCATCCTGCTGATCGAGCACGATATGAGCGTCGTGATGAACGTCTCCGACCACATCTGCGTGCTGAACTACGGCCGCAAGATCGCCGAAGGCACACCGGAGGAAATCCGCAACGACCCGCAAGTCATCAAAGCCTATCTCGGCGAGGATGACGAGGACACTGCATCCGGGGAGAAAGCCGCATGATGCTGCACATGGAGGGCGTGCACGCCCATTACGGCCATATTCACGCGCTGCGCGGCGTCGATGTCACGGTGCAGGTCGGCGAGATCGTCACCCTGATCGGTGCCAACGGTGCCGGCAAGTCGACGCTGATGATGAGCCTGTTCGGCAAGCCGGGCGCGTCGTCGGGGCGCATCGTGTTCGACGGCGAGGACATCACGCGTGTGCCGAGCCACCTTATCTCGCGCCGCGGCATCGCGATCGTGCCCGAGGGCCGGCGCATCTTCCCGCGCATGACGGTGCTGGAGAACCTGCTCATGGGCACGGCCTTCGCCGACCCGGCGAACTTCAACGCCGACATCAAGCGCGTGTATGCGATGTTCCCCATCCTCGAGGAGCGTGCGTCGCAGCGCGCGGGCACCTTGTCCGGCGGCGAACAGCAGATGCTGGCGATCGGGCGCGCGCTGATGAGCCGGCCCAAGCTGCTGCTGCTCGACGAGCCCTCGCTGGGCCTCGCGCCGATCTACATCAAGCGCATCTTCCAGATCATCCGCGAGCTCAACACCGAGCACGGCATGACGGTACTGCTCGTCGAGCAGAACGCCCACCACGCACTGCGCGTCGCCCATCGCGGCTACGTGCTGCAGCACGGCGAGATCGTGCTGGCGGGGACGGGACAGGAACTGCTGGAGAGCCCGGAAGTGCGCGCGGCCTACCTCGAGGGCGGGCACTGATGAATGGCGTCGCCGCCCCGCCGCGCTGGATGCCCTTCGTCGTGCTGGGCGTCGGGCTGATGGCGGTCTCCTTCGGTTCGATCTTCGCGCGCCTCGCGCAGGCCGAGGGGGTGCCTTCGCTCGCCGTGGCGTGCTGGCGGCTGGGGCTGGCGGCGCTGGTCGTGACGCCGATTGCGCTGTGGCAATCCGGTCACGCGCTGGCGCGGCTCGACCGTCGCCAGGGCTTGCTCGCACTGGCGGCGGGGTTCTTCCTCGCGCTGCATTTCGGCACGTGGATCACCTCGCTGGAATACACCTCGGTCGCCTCCAGCACCGCCCTCGTCACCACGAACCCCTTGTGGATCGGGCTGGCGTCCTTCGTGCTGTTCGGCGAGCGCCCGAGCCGGATGATGCTGGGCGGAATCGCGCTGTCCTTCGGCGGCAGCCTGCTGATTTTCTGGAGCGACAGCCAGAACGCCGGCGCCGGCTCGAACCCGATGCTCGGCAACCTGCTCGCGCTGATCGGTTCGTGGTGCTTTTCCGCCTACCTGCTGATCGGGCGGCGGCTGCGCGCGGGGCTGCCCCTGCCTGCCTATGTGTGGCTCGCCTACGGTGTGGCCGCGCTGTTCCTCGCCGTCGTGAGCGGCGGTAGCGGCTCACCGCTCAGCGGCTTCAGCCTGAGCGCGTGGATCGTGCTCGCCGGCATGGCACTGGGCCCGCAGCTGCTCGGGCACACGGCCTACAATTGGTCGCTGCGCCATGTCTCGGCGACCTTCGTCGCGGTCGTCACGCTCGGTGAACCCGTAGTCAGCGCAGCGATGGCCTTCGTCATGTTTGGCGAGGGTTTCGCGCCGCTTCAGTTCGGCGGTTTTGCGTTGCTGCTTGCAGGTATCTATCTCGCGGCGCGCGGCGAGAAGTCCTGAGTTTCGTCCCCGCCCCGCTAGCCCCTGATCCAGCCGCGCTTCAGCGCATAGCTCGCGAGCCCCGCCGCCGTCTCGATGCCGAGCTTGCGGCGCAGATTGAGGCGGTGCGTCTCGACGGTGCGCACGCTCACGTCGAGCTTCTGCGCGATGCGCTTGTTGCTGTCGCCCTGGGCGACGAGGATCAGCACTTCACGCTCGCGTTCCGTCAGGGCCGCCGCGTCGTCCGCCTGCGTCGACAGGGCGGTGGTCAATGCGCTGCTGAAGTAGGCGCCGCCGGCGGCGACTGCCCGGATTGCCGCAATGATCTCGACCGATGGTGCGTCCTTGAGCACGTATCCGCGCGCGCCGGCACGCATCGCCGACATCACGTAGCCCTGGCTGTCGTACATGCTCAGGATCAGCACGCGCAGCTCCGGACGCCTTTGCGCGAGTGCCGTCGTCAGTTCGATGCCGTTGATGTCGGGCAGGCCGACATCGACCAGCGCGAGATCCGGACGCAGGGTTTCCGCGGCGCTCAGGGCCTGCTCGCCGTTGGCCGCCTCCCCGACGATGTCGATCTCCGGGATATCCCCCAGCCGCGCGCGCAGGCCGTCGCGGACCAACTGATGATCATCGACCAACAGCAGACGAATCCGCGCGACGGGATCGGTCGTATCGCTCATGAGAAGCTTCCTTTCTTCGCATTCGGGCACGGCAGCAGCGCACTGAGCTCGGTATGGCCGGGCACGGAACTGACCGCGAGTTTGCCGCCATGATGCTCGATGCGCTCGCGCATGTTGCGCAGGCCGATGCCGCCGCTACGCGGGTGGTCGATCCGGGACGAGTCGAAGCCACACCCGTCATCGGCGATCACGAGCCGGACGGCCCCGCCCCCCGACGCGAGCGTGAGACGGACGTGATGGGCGTCGGCGTGACGCTCGATGTTCGTCAATGCCTCCTGCGCAATGCGATACAGGGTGGTCGCGCCCGCCTCGTCGGCGAGCAGGTCGACCTTGCCGATGTCGGCATCGACGACGATGCCGGTGCGCAGGTGAAACTCGTCGAGCAGCTGTCGCAGGGCAGCGGAAAGGCCGAGGTTGTCGAGCAGCGAGGGGCGGAGGTTGTGCGAGATGCTGCGGATCTCGCCGATCGCCACCCCCAGCCCGTCCAGCCCCTTGGTGATGTGCTCCGCGACGTCGTCACGCCCGGCAAGCGCCCGCTCCCTGGCGAGTTCGAGGTGGAACTTGACCGAAACGAGCAACTGGCTGAGGCCGTCGTGCAGGTCGCGTGCGACGCGCGTGCGCTCCTCCTCGTGCGAGGTCACGATGCGCTGCGCGAGCGCCTTCAGCCGGCGGTCGGCGAGCTGGTGTTCGCTGATGTTCAGTGCCATGCCGCCGGCAAACACGATGAGCGCCGCGACGATGCCCACGACGGTGAAGCCGACGACTGTCGTCGTGATGCGCGACGACATCCGCTCGCGCAACTTGCTGCGGATGCTCTCGACATCGTCGAGGTAGATGCCGGTCCCGAGCACCCAGCCCCAGCGGTCGAGCTTGACGACATAGCCCAGCTTTGCGGTTTCCCTGCCCGTCGATGGCTTGTTCCATTTGTACTGGAGGAACCCGTCGCCGGAAACGGTCGCGGCGATCAGACGCTGGATGACGGGGAGCCCCTCGGAATCCTGCTTGTCCCAAAGGTTGCGGCCGACGAGTTCTGACTGTCGCGGATGCACGACGTTGAGGCCGGTGATGTCGTAGGCGAAGAAGTAGCCGTCGTCGCCGTAGTTCATCTCGCTGAGGATGCGCTTCGCCTCCGCCTTGGTCGCCTCGTCGTCCCGCCCCGCCGAATACAGGTGGTCGATCGAGGTCTGCGCGAGCTGGACGTAATGCTGCAACTCCGCGCGCTTTGCCGCGAGCATCGCCTCGTTCAGCACACTTTCCTGTTGCCGCTCGAGGTCGCGCGCCTGCATCGCAACGAGGATCGCAATCGCCGCCACGGCCGCGATGAGCGGCAGCACGGCCAGGACGATCACTTTGTGCTTGAGCCGCAAGCCCATTCTCCCCAGCTTTTCACCCGTTTCCCGCCCGCGATTGTAGTGCCGCGCGGCAGTCCCCCGACATGTCTGCGTAGTACTACGCAGACGCGGAAAGTAGTAGTGCGAATGGTTCGGCAGGCGCCGTTCCGCGACATTACCTGGTGATTCCCGGCACAGCTTTGCCGGGCCCCGGAACCAGATCCGGTAAGACCAGAGCCTGATTCAACGGCCTATCCGGAGAGAGGAGGAGTATAGATGGCCACGCTGTCGAGACACGCGCTGTGGGCGCTTGTCGGCATCTTCGGCGCTTTCGCGCTCGCATATATCGCACTCAATCGTGGTGAAACGATCAATGCCTTGTGGATCGTGGTCGCCGCAGTGTCCGTATACCTCATCGCGTTTCGCTATTACAGCCTGTTCATCGCGAAGCGGGTGATGTCGCTGGATCCCGAGCGCATGACCCCGGCGACGCGCCATAATGACGGTCTGGACTACGTGCCGACCAACAAGTACGTGCTGTTCGGCCATCACTTTGCCGCCATTGCCGGCGCCGGCCCGCTCGTCGGCCCCGTGCTTGCGGCGCAGATGGGCTACCTGCCGGGCATGTTGTGGATCCTGGCGGGCGTCGTGCTCGCCGGGGCGGTGCAGGACTTCATGGTGCTGTTCGTATCCACGCGCCGCGACGGTCGCTCGCTCGGCGATCTGGTGAAGTCCGAGCTCGGCCCGATTCCTGGAGTGATCGCGCTGTTCGGCACCTTCATGATCATGGTGATCATCCTCGCCGTGCTCGCGCTGATCGTCGTGAAGGCCCTGGCCGAAAGCCCGTGGGGCACCTTCACAGTCGCCGCGACCATCCCGATCGCGATCTTCATGGGCATCTACACGCGCTACATCCGCCCGGGCCGTATCGGCGAAATCTCGGTGATCGGCTTCGTGCTGCTGATCTGGGCGATCGTGGGTGGCGGCAAGGTCGCTGCCGATCCCGCGCTGGCGGCGCTATTCACCTTCTCGGGCACGCAGCTCACCTGGATGCTGATCGGCTACGGCTTCGTCGCCTCCGTGCTCCCCGTGTGGCTGCTGCTCGCGCCGCGCGACTACCTGTCGACCTTCCTCAAGATCGGCGCGATCCTCGCGCTCGCGGTCGGCATCCTGTTCGTCGCGCCCGACCTCGAGATGCCGGCAGTCACGCGCTTCATCGACGGCACCGGCCCCGCCTGGTCGGGCAGCCTGTTCCCCTTCCTCTTCATCACCATCGCCTGCGGCGCGGTATCCGGCTTCCATGCACTGATCTCTTCCGGCACCACCCCGAAGATGATCGAGAACGAGTCGCACATGCCCCTGATCGGCTATGGCGGCATGCTGATGGAATCGTTCGTGGCGATCATGGCGCTTGTTGCCGCGTCCATCATCGATCCGGGCGTATATTTCGCGATGAACAGCCCGCTCGCGGTGCTCGGGCCCACGGCCGAGAGTGCTGCACAGGTGATCTCGAACTGGGGCTTCGTGGTGACGCCGGAAACGCTCACCGGCACCGCCGCAGCGGTCGGCGAGAACACGATCATCGCACGTGCCGGCGGCGCGCCGACGCTTGCGGTGGGCATGGCGCAGATCTTCTCGAAGATGTTCGGCGGCACCGCGATGATGGGCTTCTGGTACCACTTCGCAATCCTGTTCGAGGCGCTCTTCATCCTCACCGCGGTCGATGCCGGCACGCGTGCGGGACGCTTCATGCTGCAGGACCTGCTCGGCACCTTCGTACCCGCGATGAAGCGCACCGACTCCTGGGCCGGCAACGCGATCGCAACCGCGCTGTGCGTCACGGCATGGGGCTACTTCCTCTACCAGGGCGTGGTCGATCCGTTGGGCGGCATCAATACCTTGTGGCCGCTGTTCGGCATCGCCAACCAGATGCTGGCCGCCGTTGCGCTGATCCTCTGCACGGTCGTGCTGTTCAAGATGAAGCGCGAGCGTTTCGCGTGGGTGACGGTCCTGCCGATGGTGTGGCTGCTCGCCTGCACGCTGACGGCCGGCTGGCAGAAGGTGTTTGACGCCAACCCGAAGATCGGCTTCCTCGCCCAGTCGTCGCGCTATCAGGACGCCCTCGCCCGCGGCGAACTGCTCGCACCGGCGAAGTCGCTGGACCAGATGCACCAGATCATCCTCAACAACCAGATCGATGCCGGACTGACCGCGTTCTTCATGCTCGTCGTCCTGAGCATCCTGGTGTTCGGCGCACGCACCTGCTACCAGGCCTGGTGCGTGGCGCATCCCACCACGCAGGAAGTCGGCGCACCGACCACGTCCTCCCAAGGCGCTGCGGCTTAAACCCGTGTTCAACGACCTCTCCAAGCTCGGCAAGTATCTCGGGCAGGCCGCCCGCCTGATGGTAGGCCTGCCCGACTACGACACCTACGTCGCGCACATGAAGGCGACGCACCCGGATCGGCCGGTGATGAGCTACGAGGAATTCTTCCGCGAGCGTCAGGAAGCGCGCTACGGCGGCGGCACCGGCCGCTGCTGCTGAGACACTACCAAAAGGTGCCGGACATGAGCGCCCCCAACCCCAACCCCAGCCCTCGACTCCCGATCCCCGTCACCGTCCTCACCGGCTTTCTCGGCGCCGGCAAGACGACGCTGCTGAACCGCATCCTGACGACGGCCCGCGGCCAGCGCATCGCGGTCATCGAGAACGAGTTCGGGCCGGTGAATATCGATAGCGAACTGCTGGTCCAGCAGAGCGCCGAAGTCGTCGAGATGACCAACGGCTGCCTGTGCTGCACCGTGCGCGGCGACCTGGCGAAAAACCTCCTCGATCTGAAGTCGCGACGCGATGCGGGCGAGCTTGCCTTCGACCGCATCGTCATCGAAACCACCGGCCTCGCCGATCCCGGACCGATAATCCAGACCTTCTTCGCCGACCCCGAGCTCGCCGAAGCCTATCTGCTCGACGCGGTACTCACGGTGGTCGATGCCGTACACGCCCCGCGCCAGCTCACCGAACACCCGGTGCTCCTGAAGCAGATCGGTTTCGCCGACAGCCTGCTCGTATCCAAGAGCGGAGGCGTAGCCGCCGATGCGCTCGACGCGCTGATGGACCGGCTCGCGCGCATCAACCCGCGCGCACCGATTCGCCAGCTCGTCGCCGGCGAACTCGATGTCGGCTTCCTGCTCGACATCCGCGGCTTCAACCTTAACGAAAACCTGCTCGCCGAAGACACCCCCGCCAGCCCCTGTTTCCGCGCGGCAGCGAAGAACGGCAGCCGCGTGTTTGATCGAAGCGCACACAGCGACGAGATCAGCTCGCTGCTGCTCGAACACGCCGGCGACGTCGATCTCGACCGCATTGGCACATTCGTGCAGGGGCTCCTCGACCGCCACGGCGACGACCTGCTCCGCTACAAGGGCGTGCTCGCGATTCCCGGCCAAGTGAACCGACTGGTGTTCCAAGGCGTGCACCGTCTCGCCGGCTTCGACTACGGTGTTGCGTGGAACGACGACATCCGGCGCTCGCGCATCGTCGTCATCGGCCGCCGGCTGCAGGAAGACGAATTGCGCGCCGGCTTTGCGGAGTGTGTGGTCAACGCCTAGCCACAACCGCCTTTGTGGCGGCTCGTGTCATCGACGACACGGATGAGCCGCCGGGCAATGCTTGCGACTGGAACTCGGTTCAGGCCCTGAATTCCACAACCGTCGGGCGTCGTACCTCCCAGTCGGCGATCCAGTCCGCAATCTGCTCGGGCGGCAATGCCTTTGCGATGAACCAGCCTTGCGCCAGCTCGCAGCCTCTGATGCGCAGGAAGTCCCAGTCCTCCCTGTCTTCCACCCCTTCTGCAACCGTTTTCATGCCGAGCTGGCGTGCCATCCCGAGGCTCGCCTCGAGGATCGCGCGCAGCGAGGCGTCCCGCCATGCACCATGCACAAAGCCGCGGTCGATCTTCAGTTCGCTGAACGGAATGTCGCGCAATTGTGCAAGCGACGAGTGTCCGGTGCCGAAATCATCAATCGACAATCCGACGCGTTTGAGCCGCAGGCGCGCCAGCACTTCGAGCGGCGTCAACGGATCCTTCATCAGGCGGCTTTCCGTAACCTCCAGCAACAGACCGCTTGCCGCGATGCCGGCCTCACCCAGTGCGCGCTCGACGAAATCCGGGAAATCCAGGGACACCAGGTTATCCATCGACACGTTGACCGCCACCTGCAGCGGGTAGCCGTCGTCGCCCCACGCGCGCGCATGGCGCAAGGCCGTGCGCAGCACTGAACGCGTAAGTTCGTTGATCAGTCCGCTCTCTTCGGCGAGGGGAATGAACTGATCGGGCGGAATCAATCCGTCCTGCGGGTGCCGCCAACGCACCAGGGTCTCGAATCCGGCGACGGCGCCCGATGCAAACTCGACCTTGGGCTGGTAGTGATTGACTAGTTCGCCATCGGCAATCGCACGCCGCAAGCGCTCCGCGGAGTACGTCTTGCGCTCCTTGCTCCCCTGTGCTGGGCTTTGGGCCTGGTCATCGGCAAGAATCCGCTTCAGCGTCTCGATCGACACCGGCTTGCTCAGCGCGCCCAACACCTTGAGCTTGTGAGCCCGGGCAAGCTTCGCCGCGGTCTGCACGACCCGCTCGTCCTCGCCGCTCACCAGTACCAGCCCGCCCTCATAACCCACCCGCACCAGATGGCGCACGAACTCGACGCCGTCCATCTCCGGCATCTGCAAGTCACAGAAGATCAGCTCGGGTTTGGCGCTGCCCTCTTCGAGCAGCGACAATGCCTCCCGAGCGCTCGCGCATGCCTGCACGCGTTCGAAGCCCATGCGGCCGAGCTGGTGGACGAGAAGCTTGCGCACGAAGGTCTCGTCATCGATCACGAGGATGTTCATTGCGTCCCCCCGATCCGGGTCGCTTCATTCAGCTGTCTGTCGAGCGCGGCTTCGACAGCCCCTACCATCTCGTCAAAGCGCCTCATGGCCTGCTCCAGGGCCCCCTGATCCGCGGCCTGTACGGCGGTTTCGATGCGATTGCACAACTCCCCGAGCCCGAGGGCGCCCACCGTGCGCGAGGAAGACTTTAGCTTGTGTGCGCTGCCAGCCACAGCCGCCACGTCGCCGGCCGCAAATGCCCTTCGCATCTCGTCGGTCAGAAGCGCGGCCGAAACGCGATAATCGCACAGGAACTCGCGGATCACCGCGGGATCGTCGCCCACCAGTCCTGCTAGGACCGAAACGTCCAGGATCGGCCGCTCGGGCGCCGGGGCTGCGGCCACGCTCGCAGAATCCTCCCGGGGCACCGCGACCGGCGCGCTCGTTTCCTGCCGGGGCAGCCAGATCGCGAGCTTTGCGCCGAGCACGTCGAGCCTCACCGGCTTGGTAAGGTACTCGTCCATCCCCGCATCCAGAGCCTTGCGCGCTTCTCCCTGCAGTGCGTTTGCGGTGAGCGCCACGATGGGCGTGCGTGTTGCACCCTGTTCCGCCTTGCGGATCACTTTCGTGAGATTGTAGCCGTCCATGTTGGGCATATGGATGTCGGTCAGTATCAAGGCGTATCCTCCGCCCTGCCACATCCGCAGCGCCTCAGCCCCGTCGCCCGCGACCTCCGCCGCATGACCCAGCAGCGCGAGCTGTTCGACGATCACCTTCCTGTTGATCTCATCGTCGTCCGCGACGAGGATCAGCTGCCCCTGCTTCCTCGCGTCCTCCACACTCGGTGCCGCTCTGGCGGATCGAATGGCGCCCTCCGTGAATCCGGCGTGGAAGATTTCGGGCGATGCACGCCCCGCCGCGACCGCCACTGCCCGCAACAAGGCCTGTCGCCGTAGCGCATTGCCGTCCACCACGACGGTGTCGGGTGCGGCAATACGGGGGCGCCGGCGCCTGCCGCGGGTGATCCTGACGCGAGCCACTGCACTCGCCGCGGCCCCTCCCGGCTGGCCCGCCCGCGCCCTTTCGCCGCCGAACGCGATCAGGACTGCCGGCGGGTCCAGTTGGGCAACCAGCGCCCCTGCCGCATCCTCGTCGTCGGTGCGGAACACCCGCGCGCCGGCATGCTCCAGGTACGCGCACAAGTCGTCGCTATCGAATTCGGCACCGCCGGCCAGAACGCAGTTCACGCCACCGACTTCGGGCATCGGTCGGGCTGGCTGGTCCGCGGAAACCGCGAAGGGAATCGTCACGGTAAACGTCGCACCCTTACCCGGTTCGCTGCGTACCTCGACCTGCCCGCCCATCATGTCCAGCAAGCGGCGGCAAATCGCCAATCCCAGCCCCGTGCCGCCATAGCGGCGGGTCGTGGACGTTTCGGCCTGGGTGAACGGGTTGAACAGTTCCCCGATCTTCGCCGGGTCGATCCCGATTCCGTTGTCCGCGATCGCAAAGGCGAGCCTCAGGGGCTCGGTGCCCGCCACGACCACGCGGACCGAAACGCGACCGCGAATCTGCGGACGGCCCGAAGAAAACTTGATCGCGTTCCCCACCAGATTGTAGAGAATCTGCCGCAGCCGGACTTCGTCCCCCTGGAGACGGCCTGGGATATCCGGCGAGACGAACACGGACAGGTCCACATTGCGACGCGCCGCCACGGGAAGAAGCGAACCGGCAAGCCCCTCGACCAGGTCTTCGACCGACACCGGTCCCACATCGAGCTCCAGTCGTCCCGCCTCGATCTTCGAGAAGTCGAGGATATCGTCGATGATGCGCAGCAGGGTGTTCGACGACTCGCGAATGGTGGCCACGAGATCCGCCTGATGTTCGGACAAGTGGCTGCGCGCCAGCACCTCGACCAGGCCCAGCACCCCGTTCATGGGGGTCCGGATCTCGTGACTCATCGCGGCCAGGAAGGCCGATTTCGCCCGGCTTGCCTGCTCGGCATCCTCACGCGCATGAGTCAGCGCCTCGATCAGGGCCTTTCGCTCGCCGATGTCCCGCAGCGTACCGATGAAGAACTGCTCGTCATGCGCGCGGTACTTCGCGACGCTGAGCTCCAGCACGATGGAGTGCCCCAGCTTGTGCTGCCCCTCGACCACCCGCGTCGTGCCGATGATGTGCCTCTCGCCGCTCGCCAGGTAGCGCGCGAGGTACTCGTCGTGCTGCTCGCGGTGCGGCGAGGGCATCAGCATCGACACGTTCCGGCCGATGACCTCCTCGCTGCGATAGCCGAAAACCGTCTCCACCGCCGGATTGGCGGCCTGCACGATCCCGCGTGAATTGATCGTGACGACGCACTCGAGCAGGTTGTCGACGACCGCCCGGATCTCCTCCTTCGTCGCGCTGAGGGCATTCAGGGCCGCCTCGCGCTCGCCGACGCGGCGGCTCAATTCGGCGTTCAGATCGCGCAGATGCTGGGCGCGCTCGTGCCGCGTCGTGCAGTCGTGCGCCGTCACCAGCATCAGTCCGCCCGGCAGCGGCAGGGCCTTCCACTCCAGCCAGCGCCATGTGCCGTCCTTGCAGCGATAACGGTTCTCGAAGCCGATCGTCGTGTGTCCGTGAGCGATGCGATCCACTTCGGCGAGCGTCGCCTCGACATCGTCCGGATGCACGAAATCGAGGAAGGGGCGCGACAGGAACTCCTCGTCGCTCCATCCCAGCGTCCGGGCAAAGGCCGGATTCACGCGCCTGAAGTAACCGTCGACGCCGGCAAGGCCGAGCAGGTCGAGGGACAGGTCGAAGATGCGGTCGCGCTCATCCTCCGCCGCCAGGCGAGCATCCAGCGCACGCTTGAGGTCCGCGGTCCGCTGCACCACTTCGGCCTCGATGGCCGCGGTATGACCCGCATTGCTCAACCCGACATAGGCCACGAGCAAGGCCGCCAGCACCGAAAACACCTGGTAGATCTGCTCCTCGACACGGTAGCCCGAATAGCTCGCGGGCTCATCGGGCGCCATTTCCAGGATCAGCGTCCGCCCTCCGAATCCAATTTCCCTGCGCGCCACCGGTCTTGCCCCCGCTGGCATTTCATCAAACAAAGTCTGCGCGAGATCGCCGGACGTCACATCCGAAATACGGAAACCGATGTTCCGCGCGCGCGCCGCTGCCGCCAGCGGCGCGAACAGTTGCTCGACGTCGAACACACCCACCACATAGCCGATCAGGTCACGGGTTCCGGCCCGCCCGGTGCCGACCCATGATCCCCTCACAAGCCCATGGACGGGCTGGAATACGAGCAGCGACTGCCGCTCCGTGCGTAGTAGCGGCATCGTCCGGACAAGATGTGGCGCGCCGCTTTCCCGTGCGTGCCTCATCTCCACGCGCCGATGGGCATCGAATGCATGGTCGAGCCCCAGAAGATCGCGGGCCGCCTGCTGCGGTTCGCTGAACAGGATCGGAAAATACTCCGCGCGAAGGGTCGGGGCTTGCCGGCCACCATTGGCACCCGGCTCGAAAACCTTGAAATCGGGGACACCTTCGGCCCGCACCGCGCGTTCGAAGTCTTCGCGCTCCCCGCTCAACACACGCGGCGCCCAGTCGATCGACGTCAGCGCGGGATGCCGGGTGATCCAGCGCGTGAAGATGGCGAACTCCTCCCGGCTGAAGTGCTGGCTGGCGTTGATGAAACGCTCGACACCCTCGAGCGGCGCGATGACACCGGGCACCGGAAGGAAGCCGATCTCGAACACCTGGTCCATCGCCCCCGAGATCTCGATGTCCTTGCGGTATTCAGCCAGTCGATCAACGCCAAAACTGCCCGCCGAAAGCAGCACCACGACGACGAGCAACAGAATGGAAATTCTCGCCTTGCCCCCCATGCGCCCCCACACAGGGCCCGCACCCGGCCAGACGAGGAGCACCAGCGGGGTGAATAACAGCACGCCGAGGGTGTCGCCGGCCCACCACGCCAGCCAGACGCCCGCCGCCTCCGCCGCCGGTATGCGTCCGAAAGCGAGCAACGTGGCGACAGCGATGACCGACGCCACCAGGTTTGCCGCCGGACCCACCAGCAGCAGGAAGCGTGCAAGATCGCGTGCGTGCGCGACGAAGATCGGCGTGCGCAGGAAACGCCTGGCCAGCCGGTAAGCGATCAGCGCCTGGATCGTCGCCCCCGCGGCGACAAATACGGCCACCGCAAGGCCGACGGACGATCGGTCGAGCAGGAAAACGACAATGAAAGCGCCGAGCCAGACGCCGGGCCAGCAACGCCTTCCCCAGCCAATCAGGCAGCCAAGGGCGACGCCTGCGGCAGGCCACACCGGCGACGCATAGCCCGACGAGGACGTCAGCGCATTGGCGAGCAGGCCGGCAACGATGTACATCGCGGCAACGGCTGCGATACGCACGATGCGGGTGGCAGAGCCGACCGGAACGGCGGTCCGTTCACCAGACGCGGCGTTCGCCGCGAGTGGAGTGGCAACAAGGTGATCGGGCTCGGCTCGCAGCCTAGGATCGGAATCGGCCATCAGGGTGCGCCTCGGGAACCGGAGAGCACGGAAGCCAAAAACATGCTGCCGTAATCCGGTATTCGGCCAATGCTATCACCCAATCAACATTAGTGGGTGATATTCCTCACACATCGCCGGCTGCCTGAGGGGCCTCGCATCATCGCCCCCCATACGCTCACCCCGCTCGCTACAGCTTGTTGTGGGTCCCGTCGCAGTATGGTTTGTTGCCCGTGCGCTTGCAGCCGCACAGATAGGCCGTACCGGTCGCGGCGGCCTGGAACTTCAGCGGCAGGAACGGGCCACCCTTGTGCGACCCGTCGCAGAACGGCTGATGCTTGCTGTTGCCGCAGGCGCACCAGAAATAGTCCGTGCCGGCCTCGAGCTCCACGGCATAGGGTCCCTTCTGCGCGATGTTCGGAACGGGATCGTTCATGGCTACCTCCTGGAGTGCCCCCGGACCGCGCCTTGCGATCCGCATGCGTCCACTCTAGACGCCCGTTCCGCCCCGATGCCAGTCGGAATCCGGTCAGTAGTGCGGCGGAATTTCCTCGCGCAGGTCACGCCGCTCGCCGGGCGAAGCGGACGCAATCTGGCGGTGCAGTTGGACAATCTGCTTCTGCAGGCGATCGATGAGCTGCTGCTGGCGGAACACCGTCATGTTGAGCTCGTCGATCGCGTCTTCGGCGAGTGCGAGCTTGCTCTCGATGCGGTCGAGGCGGTCTTCCGTCATGCCTCCTCCTCCACGACGGTCACGTCGCCCAGGATGGACTTCGCGACCGCTTCGGCGACGCGAATGCCATCGACGCCGGCCGAAAGGATTCCCCCGGCGTAGCCTGCCCCCTCGCCCGCCGGATAAAGCCCCTTCACGTTCAGGCTCTGGCAATCAACGCCGCGCGTGATGCGCAGCGGCGACGAGGTGCGTGTCTCGACCCCTGTTAGCACCGCATCGCACATGGAGAAGCCCTTGATCTGGCGCTCGAAGGCTGGCAGCGCCTCGCGCACCGCGGCGATCGCGTAGTCCGGCAGGCTCGTCGACAGGTCGCCGAGCTTCACGCCCGGCTTGTATGAAGGCTCGACCGATCCGAGCACGCTCGACGGCTGGCCCTTGATGAAGTCGCCGACGAGTTGGCCCGGCGCGATGTAGTCGCCGCCGCCCAACTCGTAGGCACGCGATTCCCAGTGGCGCTGGAACGCGATGCCGGCGAGCGGCCCGCCCGGGTAATCGTCGGGCGTGATGCCGACGACGATGCCGGCGTTGGCATTGCGCTCGTTGCGCGAATACTGGCTCATGCCGTTGGTGACCACGCGGTTGGGCTCGGAAGTCGCCGCGACCACCGTCCCGCCCGGACACATGCAGAAGCTATAGACCGAACGGCCGTTCTTCGCATGATGGACGAGCTTGTAGTCCGCCGCACCCAGCACGGGATGCCCCGCATTGGGGCCGAAGCGCGCCTTGTCGATGAGCGATTGCGGATGCTCGACGCGGAACCCCACCGAGAAAGGCTTGGCCTCCATATACACGCCGCGCTCGTGCAGCATCTCGAAAGTGTCGCGCGCGCTGTGGCCGAGCGCGAGGATGACGTGATCCGAACGGATCTCCTCCCCGTTCGCGAGCACGACGCCGCGCAGGTGTCCGTCCTCGATGCGCACGTCGGCCACGCGCTGCTGGAAGCGGATCTCGCCGCCCAGCGCGATGATCTCGGCGCGCATGGTCTCCACCATGCCGACGAGGCGGAAAGTGCCGATGTGCGGCTTGCTCACGTAAAGGATCTCTTCGGGCGCCCCCGCCTTCACGAACTCGGTGAGCACCTTGCGGCCGTAGTGCTTCGGGTCCTTGATCTGGCTGTAGAGCTTGCCGTCCGAAAAGGTGCCCGCCCCGCCCTCGCCGAACTGCACGTTCGACTCCGGGTTCAGCACGCTCTTGCGCCACAGGCCCCAGGTGTCCTTGGTGCGCTCGCGCACGGCCTTTCCGCGCTCCAGCACGATGGGGCGAAAGCCCATCTGCGCCAGGATCAGGGCCGCGAAGATGCCGCACGGTCCGAAACCGACGACCACCGGCCGATGGGCGAGCTGCTCGGGCGCCTTGCCGACGAAGCGGTAGTTCGTGTCCGGCGTGCGGACCACGTTGCGGTCCCCGGCGAACTTCGCAAGCAGCGCGTCCTCGTTCGCAAGCTGCATGTCGACCGTGTAGCTCAGCGTGATCGCGCTCGGTTTGCGTGCATCGTAACTGCGCTTGAACACGGTGAACTCGCCCAGCTCGGCGGGTTTGATGCCCAGACGGGCGACGATGGCGTCCCTCAGCACACCCTCGGGGTGGTCGAGGGGCAGCCTGAGTTCGTTGATTCGCAGCATGGTGATTCCGTTACAAGTTCGCGGGGACGTGCCGCGCACGTCAAAGCCCGCGATTTTAAACGGGATTGCCCGCAGTCACCGCGTTTTCGCGCCCGCGCGCGGCCATCACCCTGAGCACCAGGACGAGCACCGTCCCGACCGCCATCACGCCCGCGGCCATGTAGAGCCCGTCGGCGTAACTGCCACCATGCGCCGCAATCGTGCCGGTGACCGCCGGCCCGGCAATCTGCGCGATGCCGTAGGCGATGGTCATCTTGCCCATCATCTTTGCCGGACGGGTCGGGTAGTAGCGGCCGGCCATCGTCAGGACGAGGCTCACCGCGCCGATGAAATTGCCGCCGAACAGGATCGCGCCGGCAAACGCCGGGATCAGTCCGCCCACCAGCGGCAGCAGCATGCCGGCGATCTGCAGCACGAAGGACAGCAGCACCGAGTTCAGGTAACCGACGCGGCGTGCAATGAAGTCCCACACGATGCAGGCCGGTGCCGCCGAGAGCCCGAGAACGAGGAACACGAGCGCCCCTTGCCCGCCCAGGCCGGGTAGCTTGTCGATGATTGCGACGATGAAGGTCGCGCTGACCACGTAGCCGACACCGGCGCAGAAATAGGCCGCCATGAACACGCGCAGGAAGGCTGCTCCGGGCGGGTTGTCCTCCATCTTCTGCCCGCCGACCGTGAGCGGCGTGGTGTCGGGCCGCGGCAGCCAGCGCCACGCGGGGATCAGCAGCAGCACGCCCAGCACGCTGAACACGAACCACTGTGCGCGCCAGTCCAGCGACTGCGTCATGAGCGCGACCGCCGCAGCACAGCCCGCGATGCCTAGGCCGATGCCGGAGAAGTGGATGCCCAGCTCTGAGCGGTGCTGGTGGCGGATGAGCCAGTTGAGGATCAGCCCCGTGCCGAGCAGCATCCCGGAGGCGGTGCTCAGGCCCGCAAGGAAACGCGACACCGACCACCAGAAGACGCTGGTCGTGAGGCCCATCATCACCGTGGTAAGCACGGCGACGACCAGCCCGATGCGGTACAGGCGGTCCTTCAGCACGAGATCGCTGATCACCGACGCGATCAGCGCGCCACTGAGGTAACCCGCGTAGTTCCACGCCGCCAGCCAGCCGGCGTCGGCCACACCGAGGCCGGCCTGCTGCTGCATCAGCGGCAGGAGCGGCGTGTAGGCGAAGCGCGCGACGCCCATCACCAGAATCAGGCTCAGGATGCCCGCCCCGAGGACCTTCATCCGCTGCATCTGCTCTCTCATCGCGGTTGTCCTTGTCGTTGGTCTCGATACGGTATGGTATGGAGAGCGACAGCGCAAGCTATCCTGATTCCGACATAAACGCCCTTGATACGACACGAGCACGTGCCTGAGGGAATACCGCCTCCACAGCGTGATGCACGCCACGCGCTGCAGGGATCGTCGCGCATGGGCGAGCGGGCAAGGCCGGAGGGCTTCTCTATACTGGGAGCGCTGCCCGTTCAATCCTCGAGGAGAGCGCGATGTCCGCCCACACCTACAAGCTCGTCGAAATCGTCGGTTCGTCCCCGGATAGCGTCGATGCTGCGATCCGCAACGCGATCGAGACTGCGGGCAAGACGATCCGCCATCTCGACTGGTTCGAGGCGACCGAGATCCGTGGCCACATCACCGATGGCAAGGTGGCGCACTTCCAGGTCAAGCTGAAGGTGGGGTTCCGGCTGGAGGAGTGAGGCCGCGGTCGGTCTCGAGCATGGCGCGCCGGCTTTCCGGCGTCTCAAGGCTGATGCGCCCGAGCACGCCGCTGCGGTAGTCGGTGAGGAAGATCTGCGCGGCCTTTTCGAGGTCGAGTGCGCCCCCCTTGAGGCGGCAGCCGCGCCGTGCCGCGACGATCTCGACCACGCCGACGCCGTCGAGCGCCTCCATGCGCTCCGGCGCGATGCCGTAACGCCTGGCGACGAGGTCCGGATAGCGTTCCACCAGCACGTCACCGAGGAAGGCCGCGACCTCCTCGTCGATCACCGCATTGCGGCCGATCGCATGGCTCGCCGCCAACATGAAGCCGTCCGAATCGTGCTCGATCTTCGGCCACATCAGGCCCGGCGTGTCGGTGACCGTCATATGCGAGCCGAGGTCGAAGGTCTGCTGCGATTTCGTGACCGCCGGCTCGTCGCCCACGGCCGCGACGCGGCGCTTGAGCAGCGCATTCATCAAGGTCGATTTGCCGACGTTGGGAATGCCCATGATCATGATACGCAGCGGCTTCGTGCCGTCGGTGCGGTGCGGCGCAAGCGCCTGGCACAGCCCGGGGACGCGGGCGACATCACCCGGCTTCTTGCACGACAAGGCCACCGCCTTCACGCCCGGCTGCGCGTTGAAGAAGTCCAGCCAGGCGCGCGTCGCGACAGGATCCGCGAGGTCGGCCTTGTTGAGCAGCTTGAGGCACGGACGCTGCCGGAACAGGCGCAACTCGCGGATCATCGGGTTGCTGCTCGCCTCGGGGATGCGGGCGTCGAGCACCTCGATCACGACGTCGGTCATGGCCATGGTCTCGGCGGCCTTCTTGCGCGCCGAGGTCATGTGACCGGGAAACCACTGGATGGACATCTGAAGAGTACGTGTTGGACAAGGCGCGCATTATCGCCTCCTTCGGCCCCCGATTGGGGCAAAATGGCGGCCTTTCGAGGGGTAGTGCATGAATCGTGACGAAGTGATCGCGGCGACGCGGCAGTGGATCGAGAAGGCGGTGATCGGGCTCAACCTGTGCCCGTTCGCGAAGTCGGTGTATGTGAAGAACCAGGTGCGCATCGTCGTCAGCGAGGCGAAGCATGTGGACGGCTTCCTCGAGGATCTCGACCGCGAGCTGGAATTCCTCGCCGCCGCCGACCCGCAGGACGTCGACACCACCCTGCTCGTGCATCCGACCCTGTTTCCGGATTTCCTCGACTTCAACGAGATCGCCGGCATCGCCGAGGAAGCGGTCGAAGAGCACGAGCTCGAAGGCATCCTGCAGGTCGCCAGCTTCCACCCGTGCTTCCAGTTCGAGGACGCAGCCGAGGACGACATCGCGAACTTCACCAACCGCTCGCCCTTCCCCACGCTGCACCTGTTGCGCGAGGACAGCATCGAACGCGCGGTTGCGGCTTACCCGGAGGCCGAGTCGATCTACGAGCGCAACATCGAGACGATGAAGAAGCTCGGGATCGATGGCTGGCGGGCGCTGGGAATCCCCGGCATGGGAGACGGGAAGAAGTGAACCGCACGCGCCACAAGCCTGAGGCACCCACGGGCCGGCCCATAGCCCCCGCGGCACCGGTCGCGGTTCCCGACGTGCGTCCGGGACAATCGGTCGAGCTCCTCAAGGAGCTGCATATCCTGACGCGCGACGGCAAGCTCAACCAGGACAGCCGGCGCAAGCTGAAGCAGGTGTATCACCTCTACAACTTCATCGAGCCGCTGCTCGAGGAAGTGATGGCGGCACGCGGCGACCTCACGCTGGCCGACCACGGCGCGGGGAAGTCCTACCTCGGCTTCATCCTGTACGACCTGTTCCTGAAGTCGCGCCAGGGGGGTCACATCTACGGCATCGAAACGCGCGAAGAGCTCGTCGCACGCTCGCGCGAGCTCGCCGGCCGGCTGGGTTTCGGGCGCATGAGCTTCCTGAACCTCTCGGTCGAGGAATCGATCCGCTCGACCCAACTGCCCGAACGCATCGACATCGTCACGGCCCTGCACGCCTGCAACACCGCGACAGACGACGCGATCCGCTTTGCGCTCGAGAAACACGCGCGCTTCATCGTGCTGGTGCCCTGCTGCCAGGCCGAAGTCGCGGCCACGCTGCGCAAGCACAAGAGCGAATCCTTCGGTCGCACCCCGCTCTCGGAGCTGTGGCGCCACCCCATCCACACGCGCGAATTCGGCAGCCAGATCACCAACGTGCTGCGCTGCCTGCTGCTCGAGTCGCACGGCTACCAGCTCACCGTCACGGAGCTCGTCGGCTGGGAGCATTCGATGAAGAACGAGCTCATCATCGCGCGCGCGACCGGGCAGCGCCGCGGCAACGCGCGCGAACGGCTGGAGAGCATCCTCGCCGAACTGAACCTGCAGGACCTGCGCGAACGCTTCGTTTACTGAACCGCGGGCGGGGCGTCAAACTTGATCGCGGTGAAGTACGTACCGGTCGTGCGCTGGTAGGCTGCGGGTTCACACACTGACCGCGGGTTCCCCCATGTCCGATGTCCCCTTTCCCGTCCTGGTCGCCGCCGTCTTCCTGTTCGGCACCCTCGCCATCCTCCACCTGTTCATGCGGCAGCAGGAGGCGCAGCGCAAGCTGCCCGAACGCGATCAATACCTCGCTTCGCACGGTCTCGATTCGGTCGTGTGCGCACACTGCCGCTCGATAGACACCCGCGAGTTCGGCCTCAACGATTCCGGCGACGACCGTCGCATCGTCGCCTGCTCGCAGTGCGACAAGCTCCTGTTCCGCTACACGCGGGGAACGCCCGGCTCGCTGCAGAACGATTCCGCATAGGGACGGGTCAACGCGGCATCATGCTCCTGGAGGCCGTTCATGGAACTCGCATCCCTGACATCCTCGCTGCTCGCCACGCTAGGCGTCGCGCAGGAGCGTTTCGAGAGCGGCGAGATCGCGGTCCATAGCCCGATCGACGGCAGCCTGATCGGCCGCGTCGGTGCCACGGAGCGGGCAGCAACGGACGCGGCCATCGCGCGCGCGCATGACGCGTTCCTGGCCTGGCGCAGCGTCCCGGCCCCCCGCCGCGGGGAGCTCGTGCGGCGCTTCGGTAATCTGCTGCGCGATCACAAGACCGATCTCGGCACGCTCGTCACGATCGAAACGGGCAAGATCCGCCAGGAAGGCCTCGGCGAAGTGCAGGAGATGATCGACATCTGCGACTTCGCCTGCGGCCTCTCGCGGCAGCTGTACGGACTCACGATCGCCAGCGAACGGCCGGGCCACCGCATGATGGAACAGTGGCATCCGGCGGGCGTGGTCGGCGTCGTGTCGGCCTTCAACTTCCCGGTCGCGGTATGGGCGTGGAACGCGATGCTCGCATGGGTGTGCGGCGACAGCGTGGTATGGAAGCCCTCGGAACGCACGCCCCTCACCGCGCTCGCCTGCAGGGCGCTGTTCGAGCGCGCGTGCCGTGGCATGTCCGAAGCGCCGGCGGGCTTGCTCGAGCTGGTGACCGGGGGGCGCGAACACGCGGCTGCACTCGCGGACGACAGGCGCATCGCGATCTTCTCGGCGACCGGCTCCTGCAGCATGGGGCGCGCGCTGGCGCCGCGCGTCGCAGCGCGGCTGGGGCGCTCCATCCTCGAGCTGGGCGGGAACAACGCCGCCATCGTGTGCCCGAGCGCCGATCTTGCGCTCGCAGAGCGCGCCATCCTCTTTGCCGCGGCAGGCACGGCCGGCCAGCGCTGCACGACTCTGCGCCGTCTCATCGTGCATGAATCGATCGCCGATACGCTGCTCGAACGGCTGCGCGCAGCCTGGCGCCGCATTCCCGTCGGCAGCCCCCTCGACGCTTCGTCGCTGGTCGGCCCGCTCATAGACCCGGGCGCCGGGGCGGCAATGGATGCCGCGCTCGCCGAAGCGAAGGCTGCGGGCGGCAAGGTATTCGGAGGCGAGGCGGTGATCGTGCGCGGCTGCGAGGGCGCTTGTTACCGGCGCCCGGCGCTGGTCGAGATGCCCGCGCAGAACGACATCGTCCGCCGCGAGACATTTGCCCCAATTCTCTACGCGATGCGCTACTCCACCCTCGAGGAGGCGATCGCGCTGCATAACGACGTGCCGCAAGGGCTGGCGTCGTCGATCTTCACCCGCGACCTTGCCGAGGCCGAACGCTTCCTCTCCGCCGCCGGGAGCGATTGCGGAATCGCCAACGTGAACATCGGCCCCTCGGGCGCCGAAATCGGCGGTGCGTTCGGCGGCGAGAAGGACACCGGCGGAGGGCGCGAATCGGGCTCGGATGCGTGGAAGGGCTACATGCGTCGTGCGACCTGCACGATCAACTATTCCGGCACGCTGCCGCTCGCGCAGGGGATTCGCTTCGGGCTGGATGAAAGCTGAGCCGGCGGGGCCGCCCTAGCCTTCGGCGGCCACAGCGGGCTCGCGCGTCACCAGCAGCTGGTCGATGCGGTAATTGTCGATGTCGACCACCTCGAACTTGTAGCCGCCGTAACTCACCGCATCGGTGCGCTTGGGCACCTTGCGCAGCATGTACATCATGAAGCCGGCGAGCGTCTCGTAGTTCTCGCTGCCTTCGAACATGTCGATCTCCAGCGCGTGCATCACGTCCTCGATCGGCGCAATGCCGTCGATGAGCCACGAATCGGCGTCGCGCTTGACGATGAGTTCCTCCTGCAGCGTGCTACCGAGTTCTCCCATCACGGTGTTCATGACGTCCTGCAGGCTCAGCAGGCCCACGATCAGCGCGTATTCGTTGACGATCAGCGCGAAGTCCTCACGCGCCGCGCGGAAGCGGTCCAGCGCTTCGAACAGCGTGAGCGTGTCGGGAATGACGAGCACGCTGCGCACCATCGGATCCGCGCGCAGCGAGAGCTTCTGCCCGGACAGGATGCGCGCGAAGATGTCCTTCAGGTCCACGTAACCGACCACGCTGTCGATCGTGTTCTCGCACACCGGGAATTTGCCGTGCGGCTGATCGGTGAGCTTGTTGCGGATGCTCTCCTCGGATTCGTTCAGGGTGAAGAAGACGATGTTCTCGCGATTAGTCATCGCCGAACCGACGGTGCGGGTGTCGAGTTCGAACACGTTCGCGATGAGCTCGCGCTCCTGGTTCAGCAGCGTACCGGTCTGCGCGCCGGCCTCGGCCATCGCGACGATGTCCTCCGAGGTGATGTCCTCGGCACGCACGTTGGGCAGCTTGAACAGCGCAAACAGGCGGTTCGCGAGCCCGTCGAAGAACCACACGGCCGGCGCGAAAGCGATCAGAAACAGCCGGATCGGCTTCACCACCGCCACGGCGACCCGCTCCGGCGCGACCATCCCCAAGCGCCGCGGAATCAGGTCGGCGAAAAGGATGAACAGCGAGGTGACGACAATGAAGGACAGCACGAAGCTCAGCGTGTCCAGCATCGGGCCGTCATAGGCAAGGGCGATCACGCCGGAAATCGCCGGCGAGAGCGCCGATTCGCCGACGATCCCGCCCAGGATGGCGATGGCGTTCAAGCCGACCTGCACCACCGTGAAGAAATGCCCCGGGTTCTCCTGCAGCGCCAGCACGCGAGCCGCGGCGACGTCTCCGCCGTCAGCCATCAGCCGCAGCTTGATCTTGCGTGCTGCGGCGAGGGAAATCTCCGAAATCGAAAAGAATGCGCTCAAGGCAATGAGCGCGGCAATGACCAGCAACTGATTCGACAGACTCACAATCAAACTCCGCACTCGTCCGCAGCAGTCCCCGCAGCGGCGATGCGCCGCCGCGTGCCTGCAACGGACTATTCACCGGGCAACTAAATACCGTTCGGGCTGAGCCTGTCGAAGCCCAGCCACTGCCCTTCGACAAGCTCAGGGCGAACGGTTGTATTTGATTGCCGCCTTAGCAGTACCGGTTCAGAAGAGGATCTTGAACCCGACGCCCAGCGCCCAGCCGCGCTCGTTGTCGTCCTTTGCGTCGCCCTGCGGCCAGAAGTGCCCCAGGCTCACCTCGACGAGCGTCCAGTCCCGATACACCGGTTGCTTCCAGATGGCACGCACGCCAGTCTCGGAGACGTTGTCGGAACCCGCGGTCGTTCCGCCGATCAGGCCTTCCAGCGACAAGCTGCGCAGATCGCCAAAGTTCTTGAAGATACCGATACTGTTCGACCATGCCAAGCCGTCCGTCTCGTCCGAGATCGTTCCGGCAAGCTGCCAGTGAAATGCGAGCGAGCGCGAAATGCCATGACCGAAGTTCAGCGAGGTCGTCGAACCCACGCCGTCCTTGCGGTTCCAGAAAACCGTTTCGCGAAATTCCAGGCGGTTGCGCTCGCCCAGCCTCCAATCCTTCCTGTAGCGGGCATGGGCGTAGGGTTTGATGCCGCTGCGCAGGCCCGCGCGGAAGTCGATGCTGTCGCGCAGCGCATAGCCGAGTCCGGCAAAGAAGGTCTGATCCTCCTTGCGGTCCTCCGGAAGCAGCAGTTCGTGGCGGGTGAAGGGCTCGGGCTGGTCGGTGAGTAGCTCGCGCTCGTTTTCCTGCCCGAAGAACAGGTAGGTCTTTTCCTTCACGTTGGGCATGTCGAGCCGTGCGCCGAAGCGGAAGCTCGCATCGGGTTTTTCTTGCTGGCGTGAAAGGAACTTGAACCCGATCTGGCCCGACACTTTCCCGCCCTGCTCGAACGGCTTGTCGCCGAACCAGCTGTCAACATGCCGCGCAACACCTTCCGTGAAGTCATGCACCAGTGCACGACTGCGGTCGAGCATGGGAATTTCCGCCTCGGCCGGCGCATCCGCCCCCGCTGCCCACCCGCTCGCGACATACCCGAGAAGCATGCAACCTGCCAGACTGCGCCTCATGGCCGACCCTCCTGCAACAATCGGAAAGCAGACACCTCCCCGTAATCTACGGTGTCCGACCGAAAAAGGCGAACGCGCAACGACGGGCGGCGGGAATCCCGTCACGAATGCCGCATCGTTTCCCGCCGCGGGCGATCAGTCGCGCGGCCCCATCAGGCGCTCCGGCTCAACGGACACGGTTTCGGTGCCGTCCGTGATCCACAGCTGCCCATCCTGGATCGTGCACTGCAGACGCATGCTGCGGGCGGTCAGCGCGGCGAGCGCGGGGGCAACGTCCTCAGGGAGATTGATCACGGTGAGGTTCGTAAGCCGCGTGAGCTTGTCGCGGATACCGCTCCACCAGATGTCGGCTGCCCTTCCGTAGCTCATGACCACGACTTCGTGCGCGCGACCGCAGGCCTTGCGGATCCATTTTTCGTCCGGCTGGCCAACGTCGATCCAGCGCTCGACGAGGCCGGTGAGATCCTTCTGCCACAGGTCCGGCTCATCGTCCACGCACAGTCCCTTCGCGAACGCGAGCGCGGGATCGGCATACAGCGCGAAGGCGAGGATGCGCACCATCATCCGCTCGTCGGTCTCCGACGGATGGCGCGCGATCGTCAGGTTATGGTCGCCGTAGTAGTTGCGGTCCATGTCGGCGACCACGAGCTCGGCCTTGAATATGGTTGCCTTGAGGGCCATTTGTTCGCATCCCGCTGCGGCCTCGGGCCGCGGTTGATTGATTGTGCGGCGTTTCAGTGCGTCGAATTGCCGGCGGCGCGGCGCGCGTGCTGCCACGCGAGCACCGCCTGCGTTGCGTGCGCCATCACGCGGTCGCGACACTGCGCCGGCAGCTCCGTCGACAAGGCGCCGAACAAGGCCTCGTTCATCTCGCGCGCGAGTCCGTCGGCCGCGTGCCCCTCGGCCAGGCACTGGATCTGGATGTGCGCGACCGCATCGGCCACCAGGCGCCACCCGAGCACCGGCATCAGCTCGGTCAGCGCAAACATCATCCCGCCGAGGCGGGTCAGGATCGCCGTCGCCTGCTCGCGCTCGTCGCTCGCGATCATCGCGTGCCACAGGGCGAGGTGGATGCCGCGCCGCAGATCGATCTTGAAGTCGATCGCATTGCCCTCGCCTTCGGCGATCGCGGCAAACTGGCGTTGGAAGCGCGCATCCTGCTCAGGGTCCAGCGCGGTGCGCAGGGCTCCGAGCAGTTCCGACAGGCCGGGAATGGCGACCAGTCCGAAAGCCTGGCTGTAGGCGAGCCCCCATTGATCCAGTCCGGATACGAGCATCGCCAGGCGCAGCGCACGGGCGTCGTCGTCCGCAGCCGCCCGGCTCCAGTTCCCGAGCGCCGCAGCGAGCGACTCGACCCCGCGCGCACGGCCGGCGTCGTCCTCGTCCAGCGTCAGGCGGAACACCTGCGCAAAG
Organism: Aromatoleum evansii; assembly: GCF_045689615.1. Classification (NCBI taxonomy): domain Bacteria; kingdom Pseudomonadati; phylum Pseudomonadota; class Betaproteobacteria; order Rhodocyclales; family Rhodocyclaceae; genus Aromatoleum; species Aromatoleum evansii. Next base: position 2,376,143 of record NZ_CP141259.1, on the reverse strand, counting down.
CCGTCCTGCGCCATGCGCGCGGCGAGCTTCTGCACGTCAACCGCCGCCAGGGCGGCGAGCGAGTCGACCGGGATCGTTTCAGCGGATACGTCTTGCGTCATGTCTGCGGTCCGGGAAAGAGGCACTGGAAAGGGGGCGTATTCTGAGCCTCGCGCGAGCGGACGGCAAATATCGCCGGGCACCGCTGCGGACGGTCTTGTGCATTGCGCCATTCCTGACAGAATGAGACCCCCTCCCGAAGACCGACGAACATGTCCGACCTGCCCTTCGAGTCACTGACTCCCGACCTCATTCTCGACGCGCTCGAGAGTGTCGGGCTGCAGCCCGACGGCCGCATGCTTGCGCTCAACAGCTACGAAAACCGCGTCTATCAGGTCGGCATGGAGGATGCCGCGCCGCTGGTCGTGAAGTTCTATCGTCCGGCGCGCTGGAGCGACGAAGCCATCGCCGAGGAACATGCCTTCGTGACCGAACTGGCCGCGCGCGAAATTCCCGTCATCGCGCCCCTCGTGCTCGCGACGGCCACGCTGCACCACTTTGCCGACCAGCGCTTCGCCGTCTTCCCCCGCGCCGGCGGGCGGGCGCCGGAGCTCTCCGACCCCGCGACGCTCGAATGGATGGGCCGCTTCATCGGCCGCATCCACGCCGTCGGCGCCCTGCAGCCCTACCGCGAACGGCCGACGCTGGACATCGCCAGCTTCGGCGTGGAGCCGAGGCGCTACCTGCTCGATAAGGATTTCATCCCCGCCGATCTGCTTGCGGCATGGACGAGCATCGTGGACCAGGCGCTGGACGGGGTGCGGCGCTGCTTCGATCGCGCCGGCGCGGTCGCGCACCTCCGCCTGCACGGCGACTGCCACGCCGGCAACGTGCTGTGGAGCGAATCCGCCGCGGCACCGGGGCCCCAGTTCGTCGACTTCGACGACAGCCGCATGGGACCCGCGGTCCAGGATCTGTGGATGCTGCTCTCCGGCTCGCGCCAGGAAATGAGCCGTCAGCTTGGCGACGTGCTGGCGGGCTACGAGGACTTCCACGAGTTCTCGCCACGCGAGCTGCATCTCGTGGAGGCGCTGCGCACGCTGCGCCTCATCCACTACTCGGCGTGGATAGCGCGACGCTGGAACGACCCGGCCTTCCCGCGCGCCTTCCCGTGGTTCAACACGCAGCGCTACTGGCAGGACCGCGTGCTGGAGCTGCGCGAGCAGGTCGCCGCGATGGACGAACCGCCGCTCTGGTCGATCTGACGGCGCCGTTCAGGCGCGCCGCAGGAACGACCGCTCGCGCGACTTGGGCGGCAATGCGGTGCCGGAGCGGAAGCTGTCCAGCATGCGCCGCAATGCGACCGCGTCGTCGTCGCCGAAGCCGCGCTTGAAGTCGGTCAGGACGAGACGCGAGCGCGTCATCCAGTTGCCCGGAGCGTCGTCCACCGCGCACCAGGATGCCGTCGATATATCCGGCACGTGCTGCCCGAGCCACAGCATGGCCTCGCGTTCGCGCAAGCCGTGCAGTTCGGCGCCGTTCTTGGGGATCACGTGCGGGGTTGCGCCGCACACCCGCGGGCGGATGTCCTCGGCAAAGCGCCCGACCAGCTTGGAGAGCGAAAACAGCATCCGCCAGTCGGAGGTGATGACGATGCGCGCCTCTTCATAGTCGCGCACGACCGCCTCGATGTGCGGCAGGCAGCGAAAATCCTCGACCTCGCCCCAAGGGTGGGTGACGCCGTCGAAATCCATGAAGATGTAGCTATGCCGAGTCATTGATTGATTGCCGATAGTAACGGCGCGAAGGCACGCCGAATGCTAGAATGCTGCATTGCGCAAAATCCCGCAAGTAGCCCGTAGAAACGACTGATTGCGGTTTTCACGTATTTCCAAAGACATACCTGCGGCGGTGCAATGCTGCAGAGCATCATTTTCATTCCAGCACTCCCGAGGATTTATCCATGAAGCCGCTCGTCAATCTCGAAGGCAAGGTCGGCCTGATCACCGGCATCGCCAACGAAAAGTCCATCTCCACCGGCGTCGCCGAGGCGTGCGCGGAGGCGGGCGCGAAGCTCGTCATCACCTACCAGAACGACAAGACGCGCGCCTTCATCGAACCCGTCGTCAATCGCCTCGGCGTCGAGGACGTGTATCTGCTGGACGTCACGCGCCCCGAAACCCTCGCCGACGTGCATGAGAAGATCGCGGCGCGCCACGGCAAGCTCGACTTCGCGATCCACAGCATGGCCTTCGCCAAGCGCGACGACCTGCACGGGCGCGTCGTCGACACCTCGCCGGACGGCTTCGCGATGGCAATGGACGTTTCCACGCACTCCTTCGTGCGCCTCGCCAAGATGGTCGAGCCGCTGCTGGAGCGTGCCGGCGGCGGTTCGCTGGTGACCATGACCTACCTCGGCAGCGAGAAGGTGATCCCCAACTACGGCGTGATGGGCCTGTGCAAGGCCGCGCTGGAAGCGGCGACCCGCTACATGGCGTTCGAACTCGGCGGCAAGAACATCCGCGTCAATGCGGTCTCCCCCGGCCCGTTGATGACTCGCGCCGCATCGGGCATCGCCGGCTTCGACGGCCTGATGGCGACCGCGGTGGAGCGCTCGCCGATGCACGCCCTCGTAACGCCCGAGGACATCGGCGCGCTGACGGCCTTCCTGGTCTCCGATGCGGGACGGCTGGTCACCGGCGGGGTCCATTTCGTGGACGCCGGCTACAACATCATGGCCTGAGAGCTTGTGAAGAAATCGTCGCGAGCAGGGGCGAGTGCAAGGCCTCAGTTGCAAATGATCGAGCGAACGACGAGACATACCATTTGGTAGGCGAGGAGTGAGCGAGTGAGCAACGCAGCAATCGACCCGCGCAGTAGATTTATTCACAAGCTCTGAGACGCGAGGCGGCGGTGATCGATCTTTCCGAAGCGCGCGCCCGACTCGGTCGTATCGGCCTCCGCCTGCCCGACCCGGTTCCCGCACACGCCCTGCTCGCGGGCCTGCGGGAGATCGGACGGGGCGAATACAGCATCGTGCTGGAACATCCCGACCCCGAGCGCGTCTATAAAGTCGTCAGTTCGCCGGCCGACCTGTTCCTCTACACGGCAGACGACCGCCCGCGCGGTCCGCACTTCCCGGTGGTGTACGCACACCACGGGGCGATCGGGCGCGCGGCCTCGGGTTATCCCTTCCATCTGCTGGAGATGGAGCGCCTCTACCCGTTGCAGGACGGAACACCCGCCGCCGAGCAGGCCGCCCAGCTGATCGACGCCTACTGGTCGGCCTGCGTGGAGCGCACGCAACTGGGTGGGGACATGGGCCGGATCGCGCTATACCATGTGAGCCTGGCGCCTCCGGCGATAGGCGAATCGCTCAAGCTCGCCCTGAAGGCGCTTTCGGACTTCGTCGAGGAATACCAGGTGCTGCCGGACATCCTCAACGCGGACAACATCATGGTGCGCAAGGACGGCACGCTGGTATTCTCCGACCCGGTATTCATCGCCTGAGCGTTTTCCCCAAGGTACAAAGGGCCACGATGAGCGATTTCGACGAGCACCACCCGCCCCACGGCCCCTGCACCGGCGCCGGCATCCCGCGCCAGGGGCAGTTCGACCCGGCCGCATTCGAGCGCGCAGTCAACGATCTCCTGGCCGCCTGCGGCATCGCCCCCGACACCACGCACATGGGCCGCACCGCGACGCGCGTGCGCGAACTGTGGCAGAAGCGCCTGCTCGGCGGATACGAGCTCGACCCCGCCGAAGCGCTGGGCGACGGTTTTCCCGACGAGCGCTCGGACATGGTCGTGATCCGCGGCATCGCCGTGCATGGCGTGTGTCCGCACCATCTCGTGCCGTTCCGCGGCGTCGCCCACGTCGCCTACCTCCCCGGCGGGCGCCTGCACGGTTTCGGGCGCATTGCCCGCCTCGTCGATGCCATCGGGCACCGCTTCACCTATCAGGAATGGATGACCCGCGACATCGCCGACGCCCTGCTGAAGCACGGCCATGCGCGCGGCGCAGCGTGCATCATCGAGGCGGAGCAGCTGTGCCTGCTGCTGGGCGAGGACCGTCGCGGCGACGAACGCGTCGTCACGCAGGCCTTTGCCGGAGAATTCGAGACGCGCGAGCACCTGCGCAGCGAGTTCCTGCACGCGGTGGCGGGTCACGGCCCGCGCTGAGTCCGGCGCCCGACGTTCAGTGGAGGGTGAAGGTCGGCGCCCCGCGGGGGCCGATCTCCAGCATCACGACATCCTTGCCGCGCAGCGTCACCGAACCGTGCACGCGATCGTTGCCCGAAACAGAATACTCGAACTCGTAAACACGCTGGGGACAGAGCCGGCCGTCCTCGTCACGGACCAGGCGCAAGGAACGGCTGGACACGGTTTCGTCGAGGAACTGCACGCCTTCGCGACGGCACGCCGCCCTCGCCGCCTGCACGCCGATTTCGCGCGTCCTGGCACTGTCCAGCCAGAACCAGCCGCACAGGCACAGCAGCATCAGGGCGAGCAACTCGGCGAATGTCATGGTCGGGAATTCCGCAAAACCGGATGCGCCATCATTCAAGCTCCATGCCGCGCATCACGAAGAAAAACAAACCGCCGAGCAAGGCCGACAACGGCACCGTCAGCAGCCACGCTGCGAAGATGCGTTGCAGTTGCGTGCGCGTGACCAGTTCCTTCCGATAAACCTCACGCAGCACCCTGCGCTCCCGCTTGGAGAAATTCGCCGGGTCCGTCTTCTGCTTCGAGCGCGCTTTCAGATCCGCGAGCATCGCCTTCTTCTCGGGCACGGCGGCACGCTCGAAGGAGCCGAGAAACTGATCGATCGCCCCCTGTTCACCGGCCGGATGGTGCGCCTTCATCTCCGCCACCATGCGCGCGTAGTTGCCCTTGAGGTACTCGCGCAGGAAACCGACGCCGATCACCGCGCCGACCGCGATGTGCGTCGAACTGACCGGAAGCCCCAGCACGCTGGCGGCGATCACCGTCACGGTCGCCGACAGGGCCACGCTGAACGCGCGCATCTGGTCCAATTCGGTGATCTCATCGCCCAGCGTGCGGATCACCCGCGGCCCGAACAGCGCGAGCCCCAGCACCAGCCCCATCGCCCCGGTCAGCAGCACCCAGAACGGCACCGGGGTCAGGCGCGCGACCGGCCCGTCGAGGTGTGCGAGCGACTCAACGATCGACGCCAAGGGCCCCACCGCGTTCGCCACGTCGTTCGAGCCGTGCGCGAAGCACAGCAGAGCGGCGGCGAAGATCAGCGGCGAATTGAACAGGCGATTCACGCCCGACTTGGTATTCGCAATTATGTGGCTCGGATTGGACAGCGCGCGCCGCACATACAGGTACGCGGCGCCCGCGGGGACCAGGCCGCTGGCTGCCGCCACGGTGAAATCGGCCGCCCACAAGCGCCCGAAGCCCTTCATCAGCAGGAAGGTCCAGAACGACCACGCCATGAAGGCCACGAGCCCGGGCAGCGTGCGCCGCGCCGCGGCGACCATGTCGACCTGATAGGTGATGAGACGCTTGATCAGGTACAGGAACAGCGCCGCAAAAAACCCGGCCAGCACCGGCGAGACCACCCAGCTCGCGGCGATCGCCCCGACGACCTTCCAGTTCACGATGTCCAGCCCCACGGCGGCGACGCCGGCGCCGAGCACCGCGCCGACGATCGAATGCGTCGTCGACACCGGCATGCCGAAAGCCGTGGCGACGTTGATCCAGAGGCCGCCGGCAAGAAGCGCGGCCATCATCACCCACACCATCGTCCAGCCGTCGCCGATGTTCGCGGGATCGATGATGCCGCTGCGTATCGTCCGGATGACGTCGCCCCCCGCGATCAGGGCGCCCGACGCCTCGAACACCACCGCGAGACCGAGCGCGCCAGTGAGCGTCAACGCCTGTGCGCCTACTGCAGGCCCGACGTTGTTGGCAACGTCGTTGGCGCCGATGTTCATCGCCATGTACGCACCGAGCACGGCGGCGACCACCACCAGGACCCCGCCCTCGGCACCGCCCTTCAGTGCCGCATACAGCATCACGCCCACGACGAAGAGCATGGTCGCACCCAGGCGCAGCAGCTCGCCGTGCCCCTGGCGCGTGGCCTTGTCGATTTCGTCGATATGCTTGAGTTCCAACTTTCAGCCGACCACTATGCGAACGCGGAATTGTTCATTTTCGCAGAATCCGGCCCCGCCTCAGAGGCGATCGTATTTGTCCGACCGTCCGCGCGCCTTGTCGACCGGGTAACGCTCGGCGTTGATGCGCAGCTTCGTGCGCGCGGCATCGGCCAGATCGACGCCGAGCACGTCGGCCAGACGCACGAGGTAGAGCAGCACGTCGGCCAGTTCGAGCGCCACTTCGGCGCGCGCCGCCTCGGGCAGCGCGGCCGACTCCTCGCCGCTGAGCCACTGGAAATGCTCGATCACCTCGCCGGCCTCGCCGGACAGGGCCATTGCCAGGTTCTTGGGAGAATGGAAACGCTCCCAGTCCCGTTCGGCGGCAAATGCCCGCAGCGCGTCGCGAAGCGCGTGGAGGCTGTCCTGCTCGCTCATTCGATGTGGTGCTCCAGGTCGAACCCCGCATCCGCGTCCTCGCCGAGTACGCGCACCAGCCACGGCATCACCGCTTCGAGCGTCTGCGGCAGAACCCACGGCGGATTGATGATGTAGAGCCCGCTGCCGAACATCCCGAAGCCGTCGCGCGCGGGCTTGTTCACCGCGAGCCGCACGTCGAGCCAGCTTTCAGCACCGAGATCGGCCAGACGCTCCGGCAGCTGTCGCGCTTCGGGGCGCGCAAGCATCGGATACCACACCGCGTAAGTACCGCCTGGAAAGCGCTTCATCGCGTCCGCAACGGTATCGACCACGCGCCGGTAATCCTCCTTCACCTCGTACGGCGGATCGATCAGCACCACCGCACGGCGCGCGGCCGGCGGCAGGAGTCCGCGCAATCCGGCAAAGCCGTCCGCCTTGCGGATCAGCACCCGGTCCGTGTCGCGTGCGAAGGTCTGTTCGAGCAGCGAGACGTCGGCCGGATGCAATTCGAACAGGCGCATGCGGTCCTGTTCGCGCAGCTGCGTCATCGCCAGCGCGGGGGAGCCCGGATAGAAGGTCAGCCGACCGTGCGGATTGAACTGGGCGACGGCGTCGATGTAGGCGCGCAAGGCCTCGGGAAGGTCGTCGCGCCCCCACAGGCGGCCGATCCCCGCGGCGAATTCGGCGGTCTTGCCCGCCTGTTCGCTGTCGAGCGCATAACAGCCTGCCCCGGCATGCGTATCGATGTACCACCACGGCTTGTCCTTGCGGTTGAAATAGCGCAGGAGCTCGATCAGGACGAAGTGCTTGAGGACGTCGGCGTGGTTGCCGGCGTGGAAGGCGTGGCGGTAACTGAGCATGGAGGACGCGTAACGGGGTCAGGCGGCGAATGCTAACACTGCCTGCTATGATTGCGGGCTGCCGGCGCGCACCGCCGGCTCCAACGGAGACAGGAAATATGGCGATTTACGCCCTGGGCGAACATACCCCGAGCTTCGGCGACGGGTGCTGGGTTGCGGACAACGCCACGGTGATCGGGCGCGTGGAAGCCGGATCCAACGTGAGCGTCTGGTACAACGTCGTGATCCGCGGCGACAACGACCCGATCACGATCGGCGACAACACCAACATCCAGGACGGCTCCGTCCTGCACAACGACGACGGCGTGCCGCTGAAGATCGGCTCCGGCGTCACCGTCGGCCACATGGTCATGCTGCATGGCTGCACAGTCGGCGACGACACGCTCATCGGCATCAACGCGGTCGTCCTCAACCACGCCGTGATCGGCAAGAACTGCATCATCGGCGCCAACGCCCTCATTCCCGAAGGCAAGGTCATCCCCGACCGTTCACTGGTGGTCGGATCGCCGGGCCGCATCATCCGCGAACTCACCGACGAGGACATCGCCGACCTGAAGCAGAATGCCAGGAACTACGTGCAGAACGCGCGCATGTATGCGGCCGACCTGCGCCACATCACGCCCGACCTGCCGAAGCGCCGCGACTGAGCCGGGGCCGAAGCCGCCGGCCAGGCGCAGGGGGAAGGTCATCCGCGCACCCCTGCCACCGCGGCCGGCGGGTGACGCGCAAGCCAGATCACCGCGGCAAGGATCACTGCGCCGCCGATCACCTGGTTGAACTCGATCGCCTCGCCAAGGAAGATCGCCGCAAGCACGAAGGTGACGACCGGCTCCAGCGTTGACAGGCTCGCGGCGTCCGCCGCGCCCAGTTTCTGCAGTCCGATGAAGAAGCTCACCATCGCAATGACTGTGGACACGATTGCGATCAGCAGCACCGCGATCCAACCGGTCGCCCCCTGCGGCCAGGTGGCACCGCCGACCCCGACCAGCCCCCCATACACTGCCGCCGCCGCCATCATCACCACCGTCGCACTCGCCAGTGGAGCTTCCCGCGCCATGACACGATTTCCGACGAGAATGTAGATGGAATAGATCAGTGCTGCGGCCACGCCAAGGATGATCCCCAGCGGCCGTCCGCTCAGTTCCCCACCGATCGTCAGCGCCGTTCCCGCCAGGGCAGTCAGCACTGCCAGCACACGCCCCGTCGTGAGACGCTGGCTCAGGAACACTGCGCCCAGGACTGTGACAAGGATCGGATAAAGGTATAGCAACAGGGCAACCAAGCCTGCCGAGGCGAAATTCAACGCCTCGAAAAAGGCGTACGACTGCGCCACGTAGCCGATTCCGCCCATCGCGACGAGAATCGCCGCATTGCGCGCGGAAGGCCAGCGGCGCCGGGTCGCCAGCATCACGGCAGCCATGAGCACGGCCGAAATGAGGAAGCGCAGGAACAGCACCGTCACGACGTCAGCACCGCTGGCGCTCGCAAAACGGGCAAAGATCGCCATCGCACCGAAGGCCGCTGCCGATACCGCCACGTATGCCGCACCGACCAGGCGCTCGTTTTGCATTCACCGACTCCGCAAAACCGCGAAGCTTGCCGAAGCAGCGGGACGCGGTCAATGAAATCGGACCATGCGCGCCTTATCCGCGACGATCGACATGGTGGACGGATCCATCCGCGTGCATGACCACACTACGCGCGTCGCGCATGGGAAGCGCCCCTTCCGCTTTTTGACTTGCCGCCGGCCGCTCGCCGAACGATCATGCAAAAATCCGAAAATCCTCGATCTCCCCGCGTTCTTCGCCATGCGCAAATGTAATAATCGGCTATGACGATTCCCGCAATCCGGCCCGAGATGACCGAAAAAGACGCCCCTCTCGCCAGGCTCGTGGCGGGTTGCCGTACGCAGCTGGAACACGACCTGTGCGAATTGTTCGAGGAAATGGGGCCCTCGCTGACGCAGGCGGCGACCGAGAGCGGCAACGCCGGCCGCGATCGCGCCCGGAACATCGCCGCCGCCGCGCTCGTACAGGCCCTTCCGACGCATTGGGACAAGGTGAGCGCTGCGCTGAAGGCCAATCTTGCCGCGCGCGCGGTCCATGTCGCGCGGTCCGAATTCGATTCGGCCGACCAGGCGAACCTGCGGCTCCTGAGCGCCGCAGAGGAATCTGTCCAGTTTGCGATGCGCGAGGTACTGGACCGCGTGACCCTGGCCTGCCGCGACGAAACCAAGCCCCTGGACCGGCGAATCAACTACCTCGTGTTGCGCAGGGTGATGCAACCGGGCGACAAGACCTTCAATCTCGCGGCCTTGTGGTCATGCATCGAAGCGGCCTGCGCCGAACTCACGACCGATACGGGCGCACTCATCCTGCTGCTGCAATTGGTCGGCGAACAAATGGCCACGGAGATGCCGCAGCTCTACCGCGTGGTCAACGAGACCATGATCGAGGCGGACATCCTGCCCTCGCTCAAACGCAGCTATCGCGACACGACGCCGGTCGACCCCAATGAGGTTGCGGAGGAGTCGTCGAAGCTGGCTAGCACCCTGGAGCGCCTCGTTCAGGCGCGCACGAAGGAAACTGCCGCGAAAGAAACGTCCAAGCCGGGCACCATCAGCCAGGAATTGTTCAACTCGCTGAAGACCCTGCAGGCTGCCGCGACGCCGCAAGCCCCCGGCAAGCACACCAACGTCGTGCGCATGGTGCGCGACAGCGGCGCCGCACGCAACGTCATGCCGCTCGAGGCGGTGACGCTGGACATCGTCGTCAAGCTGTTCGATCTCATCTTCAGCGATCCGAACGTCGGGGACGGAATCAAGGCACTGGTCGCCCGCCTTCAGACGCCGGTGCTGCGCGCCGCGATGCTGAACCAGCGCTTCTTCGCCGACCGCGGCCACCCGGCACGGCGCTTTCTCGACAGCATCTCGATCGTCGCCGTGCGCTGGGGAAAGGTCGTCAACGCCGAGGATCCCTTCTACCTCAAGCTGTCCGAGCTGGTCGACAAGGTGCAGAGCACTTACGACGGCGATCTGGCCGCGTTCGATGCCGCCAACGCAGAGCTCGACGCCTTCCTCACCGAACGCGAGGAACACGACGAGCAGCAGAACCGCGCCCTGGCCGACGCGGTTCTCGCACGTGAAGAGGAAATGCGCCTCAAGCGCGAAGGCGAGATCCGTGCGCAGCAGATGGCCGACGCCTGCATCGCCCGCATAGTGGAGCCGGAGACGCCGCCCGAGATCGAGGAGTTCCTCCGGACCTACTGGCGCGACGTCGTCCAGAACCGGATCTCGCAATCCGGTGAGGAAGGAGCCCCCACCGCCGAGGCCATGCAGGTCGCCACCGACCTGCTGTGGTCGGTCACGCCGAAACACCTTGCGGAAGAGCGGCAGCGGCAGGCCGCCGGGGTGCCGACACTGCTGAGCAGGATCAACACCGGTTTTGACGAGATCGGAGCCGCACCGACCGAGCGCAAGGCCTTCCTCGACACCCTGCTCGACCTGCAACTTGCCGCCATGCGCGCGAAAAAGGCCGGCGCGCGCATGGGTTCCTCGACGTCACGCACGCGCGGCGGCGGACCGACCCTTCAGGTCAGCCACGCAACGGACCTCGGCATTCGCGTCCAGGACATCTCGCTACCGACGAGCGAGGGGCTCGACCGGGAAAACACGCCGGACCGCGCAGACCTGCGCCGGGTGCGCCAATTGGTGCGAGGCGACTGGGTGGACTTCACGACCGCGCGACAAACCCGCCGCGAGCGCCTGAACTGGATCAACCGCAGCCGCACGCTCTTCCTGTTCAGCAACAGCGCCTCGCCCTGCGCGATCTCGATCACCCCGGAAGCGCTGGCGGTGCGCCTCAGGAACGGCACGGCGCAGATCGTGAAGATCGACCGGCCGATCTTCGAGCGCGCCATCCACGGCGCGATCAGGTCGCTCGACCAGCACGCCTGAGGGCTGCAGGTGACTCGTGGCACCTGTAGCTGCAGTGCCGTGGCGCCGATCCTGCAGAATCGGCTCCACCTTGCCGGAACTCTCTTCGCCATCTCCCGTCCATCTGCAAGCCACTTCACACGCAGGAACCTGCATGCAACGCGATCCCAGACTCGACGCCCTGTTCAACAACTTCAAGCAAAGCCCGCCCAAACCTGCCGGTCCGCTGCAAAAGCTCGCGGCGATAGCCGCTACCGTGCTCGTGTTCGGCCTGGCGCTGACCTTCTCCGTCCTGTTCTTTGCCGTCGTGGTCGCAGCCGGCGGGCTGATCTGGGGATACGTTTGGTGGAAGACTCGCAATCTGCGCAAGGCGATGCAGCAAGCGCAGGCGGAAGGGACGGCCCGGCGCGGCCCGCGGTCGGCGGACAATCTGGTGATCGAAGGGGAAGTGCTGCGGGAAATCCGCGAAGAGGATCACGACGCCCCACGCAAATGACTCAGGCCGCAAGCTTAGCCATGGCCACCCGCGCCTTCCAGGAGAAGGCGCTTCCGCACACACTTCAGGACACTACGCGCAGGGCGAGGCGAGCTTGCCCTGTCTCGGACACTCAGGGGCACGGGTCACGCGGCCCAGCGCGGCCGTGAGTCTTTCCCATGATTCTTCCGAATCGGGCAAACCGAAGCGGACCAGGGCGTGATCCTTGAAATATCGCGTGAAGATGCCGGCTCTGGCGAGCTCGTCGTGGACTTCTCTTGCGCGCGACTGAAAGACCGTCGCGAACAGCGGCGTCGCGCCCACCACGCCGAGCGGTTCAAGCAACTGCACCAGCCTCAGCCCGGCTGCACGCAGGCAAGGGCGCATGTCTTGTTGCCATGAACGATCCGACAGCGCCAGACGCGCAACCTCGCGCGACGGCCCCGCGATCGTCCACGGCCCGAGTCGGGATGCAAGGCGTTCGCGCAATCCCGTCGACGCGAACAGGAATCCGACTCGTGCACCAGCCAGACCGAAGAACTTGCCCAGCGAGCGCAGGACGATGAGGTTCGGCGCAGCGTCGGAACCGGCTATCGGAGCAAGGCTCTCCTCGGGATTCACGTCGATGAACGCTTCATCGACGACCAGGACGCCGCCCCGCGCTCGGAGCGATGCGGCCACCTCCAGCAACTCGGGAGCGTCGTAGCGATGACCGGTCGGATTGTTCGGATTGCACAGGACGATGTGCTGCGATCCGAAGGCCAACGCACCGCGCAGGTCGCCGGACGGGTGCAGGCGGACCGCGTGTCCGTGTGCCCTCCATGCGTGAGGGTGTTCATTGTAGAGCGGGGACAGGCAGACCACGGAACTACGCGGAAAGAAGGCCGGAAGCGCCTGTATCGCGGCTTGCGAGCCGGCCACCGCGAGCCCGTTCGAATTTCCGTAGTAGGCTGCGGCCGCGTCTTCAAGACCGTCGTCCTCTTCGGGCAACCGCGCCCACGCGCGGGCGGTGAGCATGGGCACCGGCCAGCCGAAGGGGCTCACCCCAGTGGACAAGTCGAGCCATTCGGAATGGGGAATGCCATAGCGGGCCGCCGCGGCCCGCAGCCTGCCTCCATGCTCCGGGACTTTGTAACCCAGGCTCGGAGTCATCTCTTCGATCTGCATGAGCGAATTGCCTTGCTTACAACGCGGATAGACGCCGCCCGCCGTCAAGCTGACGGCTCAGCAGCGCCAGTCGGGCATGAATGCGCGGATCACTGATCCGCAGCGCAAGGTCTGCACAGCGGTGCAGATCCTCCGCTTCGAGCGCGGCCCCACAACTGACCGCGGCCTCCAGGCGCTTCAACGATAGCCGGCGGTGCCCCAGGTCGAGACTGTGCCGCAGCAATGCCACGACCGCGGCCTTGCGTTGCGCCTCGTCCTGCGCGGCGCTGAACGCCTGCTTCAGTTTCCTTGCGACATCCCTGGGCACAATGTTCTCCTGGGGCTTTTGCTGCCGTGAATAAAAGGGAAAGACGCCACACGCGAGGGAGCATAGGGGGAGAGGGAGAACTGCCTTCGTGTGCTCGTCGGCGTCTTTCCATGAAACCGATTTGCCTTATGTACTTGAGACCAATTCCTGCACCACCAGACATTTTGCGAGGACTTCGTCGTATTCGTTGCGGGCGATCGAGTCGGCCGTGATGCCGCTGCCGACGCCGTACTGGCCGCTGCCGGAACCGGTGTCCACGGCGAGCGTACGGATTGCGACGTTGAAGACCGCATCGCCGCCCGGGCGCAGCATTCCGATTGCGCCGCAATAGATTCCGCGCGGCCCCGTTTCGAGTTCCGCGATGATCTTCATCGCTTCGATCTTCGGCGCACCGGTGATCGAACCGCAGGGAAAGGTCGCAGCGAAGATCTCTTCCAGCCCGATTTCGGGCGCGATCTCGGCGGTCACGGTCGAGGTCATCTGCCATACTGTCGGGTACTCCTCGACCGAGAACAGCGAGGGCACGGCTACGGAATGCGGCTGCGCGATGCGGGACAGGTCGTTGCGGATGAGATCGACGATCATGAGGTTCTCGGCCCGCTCCTTCTCCGCCGTCGCGAGCGAGTCGCGCAGCGCGCGATCCAGTTCCTCGGACGTGCCGCGGCGGGCCGTGCCTTTCATCGGCTTGAAGGTCAGGCGCTGCTTCTCGCGGGAGAAGAACAATTCGGGCGAGACGCTCAGAATGCGGTGCCGGCCCAGCTCGACACAGGCGCAATACCCTGTCGCCTGTCTCTCCCGCAGCCCCTCGTAAAGGGATTGCCAATCGCCGACGTAGTGTCCGGCCAGGCGCAGCGTGTGGTTGACCTGATACACGTCGCCCGCGCGAATGTGCTCGAGGATCGTCGCGATATCCTGCTCGTATCGTGCGCGCCCGGCCGACAAGCCCCAGTCGAAGGCTGGCGCCGACGCATGCGTTCGGGCATACGCACCGACCGGCTTGTCGAAGACGCCGAACCACGCGAGCGGCAGGTCGGCCCGGCCCCGGAAACGAAACGCCGGGTCGAAGGCCGCACCGGCCTCATAGCAGACGAAACCCGCGACCCACTTGCCTTCGCGGGCAGCACGATCCGCACGGGCAACCGCCTCGCGCACCTGCGATACTTCTCGGGCTTCGATGATCTCGGACGGCTGCTCGAAGACCAGCGGCCCTTCCTGCCCGGCCGCGTTCGGAAAGTCGAAACGCAGGCGCGTCACGGCTTCGTCACTCCGCACGGCTTCTTCCCGGCGTCCCATGGTCGTTCTCAGGCGAACTCGATCAGGAGGTCTTTGGCATTTTGAAAACGGATCAGGCCGCCTGCTGCAGCGGGAAAGGTGCCTGTGCGACGTATTCGTCGTACTTGCGTTCGATCATCACGCCGACACGGCCGACGCCTTCGAGCACCTGGGGCTTATGCACTGAGAGGCTGATCCAGCTCGGCCGGAACTCGTCGAAGATCACGCCGGCGAGCGAATCGGCGAGGTGTTCGAGCAATGCAAAGCGGCGCTCCGCGAGGTACCCGCGCAGGCTTGCGACCAATTCCGCATAGTCGATGGTGTCCTCGATGCGGTCGCTGCGCGCCGCACGGCTACCGATGCCGAGGCGCAGGGTGATGGACACCGGCTGCGAACCGACCAGCTCATGCGGGTAGATGCCGACCTGCGCGTCTGCGCGGATGTCGTCGATGAAGATCTGGTTCATGTTCGTTCCCGTTTGATGTTGCGAAATCTCAAGATAAATCAGCAGCCTGACCTTGACATGCCGTCTTGCGACAAGCGCGAGCGCTCGAGCGACGATGGCTTTCGTGTTCGTATCGCGGGACGAGCATCCCGGCTTCATCAAGCGGCTTCAGCCGCGAATGGGCGTCGATTCGCGGCTGAAGCTCCCACGGAACAGACCGGCCAGCTCCACGTGAAAACGGAGCCGGTGAACAACCACCGGCTCCGTTTTCGGGACTTGCGTCGACCCGCGATCAGCCGTGCAGCGCCGCCTCACGCACCGCGGCCCGCTCGCCGCTGCCGATGGGCTCCGCCGGCGCCACGAAGACCCCAAACTCTTCCGCGGCATCGAGGATCCAGCTGTACAGGTAATCCGCGAAGCTGCGGCGGATCACCAGTTCCCAACGCTCCTCATCGACACGACGGATCACCGCCGAGCTCTTCGCAAACACACTCGACACCCCCTTGCCCACCGGGAAGGCGCGCGGATGCACGTCATAGGGCGTGCACTTCATCAAGAGCTCGCGCACCCTGGGGCCGGTCAGCTCCAG
This sequence comes from Aromatoleum evansii, assembly GCF_045689615.1. Classification (NCBI taxonomy): domain Bacteria; kingdom Pseudomonadati; phylum Pseudomonadota; class Betaproteobacteria; order Rhodocyclales; family Rhodocyclaceae; genus Aromatoleum; species Aromatoleum evansii. The sequence goes on along the minus strand of NZ_CP141259.1, from coordinate 2,360,574 downwards.
CACCGTCTGCCCGCCGGTGACGTTCATCACCGCGTAGTGGCCGCTGAGCTCGCGCCGCAGCGCGGCCTCGGCTTCGAACTCGAGGCCCGCCGGCACGACGATCAGCCACTCGTCGGGCGACATCCACTGCAGGCTCACGCCGCGCGACTCGTCGCGGGCGACCGCACCCAGCGCGAGCGGCAGTGCAAGGCCCAGCACGCGCTCGACGCCGGCGCGGAAGCCTTCGTCCTGAGCGTTGCCGCGCAGCACGAGATGACCGAGGAAGGGCTTCTCGCGCACGACCACACCGGCCTCGCGCGCCGAGGCGGCGAGCACCACGTTGATGCGCGCCCTCACCAGCGGCGACTCCGACTTCACCCCGCCGCCGCGCGGGTTCAGATCCATTTGTGCGTAATCAGACATTCTGGCGTGCTCCTTCCGCATCGTAGAAGACCGGGCTCACGACCTCGGCCGCATGCACCCGGCCGTCGGCCATCGGCAGATAAACGGTTTCCCCCAGGCGCTTGGCGCCGCCCTTGACGACCGCCAACGCGAACGAGTGGCCCAGGTTCGGGCTGTAGTAGCTCGAGGTGACGTGCCCGACCATCGGCATCGGGATGCGGATCTCCTTCTCGAGCACGATCTGCGCGCCCTCGTCCAAGACCAGCTGCGGGTCGAGGGGCTTGAGGCCCACGAGCTGCTTGCGGTCCTCGCGCTGCGTGTCCGGGCGCGTGAGCGCGCGCCGCCCGATCCACGAGAAGGGCTTCTTGTAGCCGACGCACCACTGCATGCCGAGGTCCTCCGGCGTCATCGAGCCGTCGGTTTCCTGGCCGACGATGATGAAGCCCTTCTCCGCACGCAGCACGTGCATCGTCTCGGTGCCGTACGGGGTGAGGTTGTACTTCTCGCCCTTCTCGAACAGCGCCTGCCACACGTGCATCGCGTGGTGCGCCTGCACGTTGATCTCGTAGGAGAGCTCGCCCGTGAAGGAGATGCGATAGACGCGGGCCGGAACGCCGGCGACCGTGCCTTCGCGCATGTCCATGAACTTGAAGTTGTCCTTGGAGAGATCGATGTCGTCGGTGAGCTCGGCCAAGAGCTTCCGCGCGTTGGGGCCGTTGATCGCCATCGCCGCCCAGTGGTCGGTCACCGAGTTGAAGTACACCTCCAGCTCGGGCCACTCGGTCTGGTGCCACAGCTCCATCCAGTCGAGCACCGCCGCGGCGCCGCCGGTGGTGGTCGTCATGTGGAAGTGGTTCTCGGCGATGCACGCGGTCACGCCGTCGTCCATCACCATGCCGTCGTCCTTGCACATGAGGCCGTAGCGGCACTTGCCCACGTCGAGCTTGGTCCAGGCGTTGGTGTACAGGCGGTTGAGGAACTCGCGCGCGTCCTTGCCCTGGATCTCGATCTTGCCCAGCGTCGAGGCGTCGAGGATGCCGACCGACTCACGCACGGCGCGGCACTCGCGCTGCACGGCCTCGTGCATCGTCTCGTTGCCCTGCGGGAAGTACCACGGGCGCATCCACTGGCCGACTTCCTCGAACTTCGCGCCGTGCTCGACATGCCACGCATGCAGCGCCGTGTAGCGGCGCGGATCGAAGAACTCGCGGCAGTGACGGCCGGCGATGGCGCCGAAGGTGATCGGCGTGTAGTTCGGGCGGAACACGGTGGTGCCGGTCTGCGGGATGGTCTGCTTCAGGCAGCGCGCGGCGATGGCCATGCCGTTGATGTTGCCGAGCTTGCCCTGGTCGGTGCCGAAGCCCATGCCGGTGTAGCGCTTGACGTGCTCGATCGACTCGAAGCCTTCGCGCGTGGCGAGCTCGATGCCGGCGGCGGTGACGTCGTTCTGCGGATCGACGAACTGCTTCGGGGCGCGCATCGCCGGTTTCACGTGCGGCACCTGGTAGAGCGCCGCGGCCTTGCCCTCGCGCAGCTTGGCGACCTTGGGCAGCGCCGGAGCGGTGACCTCGAAGCCGGTGCGCTGCGCGGCGGCCGTGCCGGCTGCGGCACCGTCGGCGAGCGCCTCGACGAGCGCGCCCTTGCCGTGCACGCCGCCCACCGGGGTCATGCCCGGCACCTTGCCGGGGACGAAGCCGAGGATGTCGTCGCGCCACTCGGGGCGGGCGCCGGTGTGCGCCGCCAGATGCACGACGGGGCTGTAGCCGCCGGAGCTCGCGAGGGTGTCGCAGGCAAGCGTCTCGACGCGGCCCGCCACCTTGAAGCCGCCGATGTCGATGCGGGCGACCTGGGCACCGGTGACGCGCTTCTTGCCGTTCGCCTCGATCACCGCGGAGCCGGGGATGATGCGGATATTGCGCGAACGGGCCTCATTGACGAGGTCGCCCTCGGGGTGCTCACGCGCATCGACGATCGCGACCACTTCGCGGCCGGCATCATGCCAGTCGAGCGCGGCGCGATAGGCGTGGTCGTTGGCGGTCGACAGCACCAGGCGCTTACCCGGCGCCACGGCGTAGCGGCGGATGTAGGTCGACACCGCGCCCGCCACCATGCAGCCCGGCACGTCGTTGTTGGCAAAGACCAGCGGACGCTCGTGCGTGCCGGTGGCGAGGATCACCTCATGGGCGCGCACGCGGTGCATGCGGGCGCGCACCTGGCGGCGGCCGTTCACGCTCGGCGCGAGGTCGGCGAGGTGCTCGGTGCGGCGCTCGTGCAGGGTCACGAAGTTGTGGTCGTGGTAGCCGTTGGCGGTGGTGCGCGGCAGGATCAGCACTTCGGGCAGGGTCGCCAGTTCCGCGAGCACGGCGGCGACCCAGGCCGAGGCCGGGCGGCCGTCGATGAGCTCGCGCGTGTCGAGCAGCGAGCCGCCCATCTCTTCCTGCTCGTCGCACAGGATCACGCGCGCACCGCTACGGCCGGCGGCGAGCGCGGCGGCGAGGCCCGCGGGACCGGCGCCGATCACCAGCACGTCGCAGTGACGGTTGATGTGGTCGTAGATGTCCGGATCCTTCTCCCTGGGCGTGCGGCCCAGGCCCGCGGCCTTGCGGATGTACTTCTCGTACTTCGGCCACAGCGAGGCCGGCGCCATGAAGGTCTTGTAGTAGAAGCCCGGGGGCATGAACTTGCCGCCGACGCTGCCGATCACGCCCATCAGATCGCGGTCGACGTTCGGCCAGCCGTTGGTGCTCGTGGCGACCAGCCCGCCGTAGAGCGCCTGTTGCGTGGCGCGCACGTTCGGCACCTGGCCCGCTTCGGTCGCACCCAGTTGCACGATCGCATTCGGCTCCTCGGCGCCGGCGGCCATGATGCCGCGCGGGCGGGAGTACTTGAAGCTGCGGCCCACGACATCGACGCCGTTGGCAAGCAGGGCCGAGGCGAGCGTGTCGCCGGCGAAGCCCTGGTAGTCGACGCCGTTGAAGCTGAAGCGCAGCGGGCGGCTGCGGTCGATGCGCCCGCCCGTCCCCAGTCGATTGCTCTGGCTCATTTTGCCGCCCCCTTGTCTGCGGACTGGCCGGCGACCACCGAAGGCTTCTGGCCGACCTTGTAGGTTTCGAGGATCTGGTAGCTCACGGTGTCACGCGTGACGTTGAAGAACTTGCGGCAGCCGGCGGCGTGGTACCACAGCTCGTGGTGCAGGCCGCGCGGGTTCTTGCGGAAGAAGAGGTAGTTGCCCCAGTCCTCGTCGCTGGTCGCTTCCGGTTCCAGCGGGCGGGCGATGTGGGCCTCGCCCTTGGGGCGGAACTCTTCTTCCTCGCGGGTTTCCGCGCAGTGCGGGCAGTAGATGTGCAGCATGGTGTCCTGCTCCTCCTCAGTGCGCGACGCCCGCGGCGCCGTGTTCGTCGATGAGTTTGCCGCTGATGAAGCGGTCGATGGAGAACGGCGCCGCGAGCGGATGCGCCTTGCCGGCCGCGAGCGTCGCCGCGAACACGTTGCCCGAGCCCGGGGTGGCCTTGAAGCCGCCGGTGCCCCAGCCGCAGTTGAAGAACAGGCCGCCGACGGGCGTCGCCGAGATGATCGGGCAGGCGTCCGGGCAGGTATCGACGATGCCGCCCCACTGGCGGTTCATGCGCACGCGCGAGAACATCGGGAAGAGCTCGACGATGGCCTGCAGCGTGTGCTCGATGGTCGAGTAGCTGCCGCGCTGGCCGTAGCCGTTGTAGCCGTCGATGCCGGCGCCGATCACGAGGTCGCCCTTGTCCGACTGGCTGACGTAGCCGTGCACCTTGTTCGACATCACGACGGTGTCGAGGATGGGCTTCATCGGCTCGGACACCAGCGCCTGCAGCGGGTGCGATTCGATCGGCAGCTGGAAGCCGGCCATCTTGGCGAGCACGCCGGAGTTGCCGGCGGTGACCACCCCCACGGTGTCGGCGGCGATGAAGCCGCGGTTGGTCTCGACGCCCACGACCTTGTTGCCGTTCTTGCGGATGCCGGTGACTTCGGTCTGCTGCAGCATGTCCACGCCCAGCGCATCGGCGCCGCGCGCAAAGCCCCAGGCCACCGCGTCATGACGGGCGACACCGCCGCGCGGCTGCCACGAGGCGCCCAGCACCGGATAGCGGGTGTTCTTCGACAGGTCCATGATCGGCACGATCTCCTGGATCTGGTTCACGTCCAGCACTTCGCCATCGATGCCGTTCAAGCGGTTGGCATTGACGCGGCGGTGGATGTCGCGCATGTCCTGCAGCGTGTGGCCCAGGTTCATGACCCCGCGCTGGGAGTACATCACGTTGTAATTCAGGTCCTGGGAGAGCCCCTCCCACAGCTTCATCGCGTGCTCGTACAGCCACGCGGCCTCGTCCCACAGGTAGTTCGAGCGCACGATGGTGGTGTTGCGCGCGGTGTTGCCCCCGCCCAGCCAGCCCTTCTCGACCACCGCGACGTTGGTGATGCCGTGTTCCTTGGCGAGGTAGTAGGCGGTGGCGAGACCATGGCCGCCGCCGCCGACGATCACGATGTCGTACTTCTTCTTCGGCGTCGGATTGCGCCACGCGCGCTGCCAGTTCTCGTGGTAGGTGAGCGCGTGCTTGACGAGCCCGAATCCCGAGTAATGCTGCATGTCCTATCTCCTCGTCTTCAGCATTCGATGACGTTCACGGCGAGTCCCCCGCGCGACGTCTCCTTGTATTTGTCCTTCATGTCGCGACCGGTGTCGCGCATGGTCTTGATCACCTTGTCGAGCGACACGAAGTGCTTGCCGTCGCCCCTGAGCGCCATGCGCGCGGCGTTGATCGCCTTGATCGAGCCCATCGCGTTGCGCTCGATGCACGGCACCTGCACGAGCCCGCCCACCGGGTCGCAGGTGAGGCCGAGGTTGTGCTCCATGCCGATCTCGGCGGCGTTCTCGACCTGCTCGGGGGTGCCGCCCATGACTTCGGTCAGCGCGCCGGCGGCCATCGAGCACGCGACGCCGACCTCGCCCTGGCAGCCCACTTCGGCGCCCGAGATGGAGGCGTTCTCCTTGAACAGGATGCCGATCGCGGCCGCGGTGGCGAGGAAGCGCACGACGCCGTCCTCGGTCGCGCCGGGGATGAAGCGGTAGTAGTAGTGCAGCACCGCGGGGATGATCCCGGCCGCGCCGTTGGTGGGGGCCGTCACGATGCGCCCGCCCGCGGCGTTCTCTTCATTCACCGCCAGCGCGTAGAGATTCACCCAGTCCATCGTGGTGAGCGGGTCGCGCAGGCTCGCCTCGGGGGCGTTTGCGAGCTTGCGGTACATCTCGGCGGCGCGGCGCTTGACCTTCATGCCGCCGGGCAGCGTGCCTTCGATCTCGCAGCCGCGGCGCACGCAGGCCTGCATCACCTTCCAGATGTGCAGCAGGCCGTTCCGCGTCTCGGCTTCGCTCCTCCACGCCTTCTCGTTCTCGAGCATCAGCTGGCTGATCGAGAGTTCGTTCACCGCGCACTGGGTGAGGAGCTGGTCGGCGCTGTGGAAGGGGTACGGCAGCTCGGTCGCGTCCTCGACGATGCGGTCCGCGCCGGCGGCTTCCTCGTTGACGACGAAGCCGCCGCCCACCGAGTAGTACACGCGGCTCGCAAGCTCCGCCTCGCCCTCGCCGAAGGCCGTCAGGCGCATCCCGTTGGGGTGGTAGGGCAGCGTCTGGCGGCGCAGGAAGACGAGATCGGTCTTCTCGCAATAATCGACCGGATGCAGGCCCAGCAGCGTCAGGCGCTTGCCCTCGCGGATGCGCACGAGGCGCGCCTCGATGGTGTCGGGGTCGACGAGATCGGGCGCCTCCCCTTCCAGGCCCAGCAGCACCGCCTTGTCGCTGCCGTGGCCCTTGCCGGTCGCCCCGAGCGAGCCGTAGAGCTCGGCGCGGATGCGGCGCACGCGCGGCAGGACCCCCTCGTCCTTGAGGCCGGAGGCGAAGGTGAGCGCGGCACGCATGGGCCCCACCGTATGGGAACTCGACGGGCCGATCCCGACCTTGAACATCTCGAATACGCTGATCGCCATGACGTGTCGCTCCGCGGGCCGATCAGCGGGTGGCCGGATAGACCGGGAAGCGCGCGCACAAGGCCTTCGCCTTCTCGCGCACCGCGGCGATCACGGACTGGTCGTCGATGTGGTCGAGCACGTCGCAGATCCAGTTCGTCAGTTCCTTCGCTTCGGCTTCCTTGAAGCCGCGCGTGGTGATCGCCGGCGTGCCGATGCGGATGCCGCTGGTGACGAAGGGCGACTGCGGGTCGTTGGGCACGGCGTTCTTGTTCACCGTGATGTGCGCCGCGCCCAGGGCCGCGTCGGCCGCCTTGCCGGTGAGGCCCTTGTCGACCAGATCGACGAGGAAGAGGTGGTCATCCGTGCCGCCGGAGACGATCTTGTAGCCGCGCTCGATGAAGACGCCCGCCATCGTCCGCGCGTTCTTGAGCACCTGCTGCTGGTAGGCGCGGAACTCGGGCTGCAGCGCTTCCTTGAGCGCGACCGCCTTGCCCGCGATGACGTGCATCAGCGGGCCGCCCTGGATGCCGGGGAACACCACCGCGTTGAGCTTCTTCTCCAGATCCGGGTTGGCGCGCGCCAGGATCAGGCCGCCACGCGGGCCGCGCAGGGTCTTGTGGGTGGTGGTGGTGACGACGTCGGCGAAGGGGATGGGGTTCGGATACAGGCCCGCGGCGACGAGGCCGGCGACGTGGGCCATGTCGACGAAGAGGTACGCGCCGACCGCATCGGCGATCGCGCGGAAGCGCTGCCAGTCGACCACGCGCGAGTAGGCGGAGAAGCCGGCGACGATCATCTTCGGCTTGTGCTCCTTCGCGAGCTGTTCGACCTGGGCGTAGTCGATCTCGCCGGTCGCTTCATCGAGGCCGTACTGGATGGCGTTGTAGAGCTTGCCGGAGAAGTTCACCTTGGCGCCGTGCGTGAGGTGGCCGCCGTGGGCGAGGCTCATGCCCAGCACGGTGTCGTGCGGTTCGAGCAGCGCCATGTACACCGCGGCGTTGGCCTGCGAGCCGGAGTGCGGCTGGACATTGGCGAAGTCGGCGCCGAAGAGGAGCTTGGCGCGGTCGATCGCGAGCTGCTCGACCACATCGACGTGCTCGCAGCCGCCGTAGTAGCGCTTGGCGGGGTAGCCCTCGGCGTACTTGTTGGTGAGCACGCTGCCCTGCGCTTCGAGCACGCGCGGGCTGGTGTAGTTCTCGGAGGCGATCAGCTCGATATGCGATTCCTGGCGCTCGAACTCGCCCTCCATCGCCGCCTGCAGTTCGTCGTCGAAATCGGCAATGCGGTCGGTCAGTGCAAACATGGGTCCTGTCTCCTCGGTTTGTTGGCTGTCGTATGAGCCTTGTGCCGCGACGCAATCGCGGCTTCATGGGAGGAGATGGTAGGAATTCCAGCGACGGGGCCTTTGCCTGTATCCGTCACGCACGTGCTCAATTCGGACCGATGCCCACGACGGTATGCGAAATTGCGACACGCATGAAAAGCGCTGCGGGTCCCACCGACCACGGCGCGGCAGGAAGCACGGAATCGTAGGGCGGGAGCAGCCGAAGGCGTATCCCGCCATGCAGCCCTGGAATACCTTCGGCCGGTGGATCGGCGGGATACGCTGCGCTACTCCCGCCCTACGGAAGAAGCAGGGCGTGAACCACGGGATCGTAGGGCGGGAGGAGCCGAAGACGCATCCGGCCAGCGACCGAGGAACCTGCACGACCGAGGAACTGGCGGGATTACGCTGCGCTACGCCCGCATCAGGCGACGAACGCCTTCATGTGGAATACCTGCATGTCTGTCGGATAGCGATAGGCCGCGCCGTAGGGACAGGCAAGGCGGTCGAGGCAGCCGGAGCTCATGCACTGCCGGCCGGCCCCCGAGTGCAGCTGGCTCCGGCACCCGGCGTAGTCGAAGCCCGTACCGGAATACGCGCCGACCGGACAGGATTTCAGGCACGGCTTTGCGACACAGGCGTCGCACAGATGCACCGCCTCCTCCCCTGCCGCAACCTCGATTTCCGTGTCGAACAGCAGCGCGCCGCGGTAGGCATGCCACAAGCCGTAGCGTGGATGCATGAGGAGGCCGAGCGGAGACGCGCGCAATCCCTCTGCGCGCATCGCCCATTGCTGGAACGGGACGAAAGGTCGGTCCGAAGGCGAAACCGCCCGCGCGCCGACCTGCGCGGCCACGGCACCGATCACCTCGCGCGCCCAGGTGTCGAGCGGGTCGCGCAGCTCCTTCGGCTGGCGCTCACGCCATGCCAGGAAATGCGGCCAGGCGGACGCGCCGGCCTGCCCGACCACCACGACCGCGCGTGCCGGACTCCCGGAGGGACCCTGCGGCGCACGCTCTTCGGGTCCGAAATTGAAGCCGCCGCGCACGATGAGCCCGTGGGCCGAAAGCGCCTCGCCGATCGATATTTCAAACCGTGAACTATTCATATTCCTGTCGGGCGACGCGCTTGTCGCGTTCGATCAGCGCGTAGGCCGAATGATTGTGAATGGACTCGAAGTTCTCCGACTCCACGACGTAACGCTCGATGCGCCTCTCGGCATCGAGCAGGCCCGCGACGTCGCGCACCATGTCTTCGACGAATTTTGGATTCTCGTAGGCACGTTCGGTCACGAACTTTTCATCCGTACGCTTGAGCAGGCCGTAAAGTTCGCACGAAGCCTGGCTCTCGACAAGCCGGACGACTTCCTCGATCCACACGAAGCCGCGTGTCTGCGCGGTGACGGTCACGTGCGAGCGCTGGTTGTGCGCGCCGTATTGCGAGATCTTTTTCGAGCACGGGCACAGGCTCGTCACCGGCACCACGACCTTCATCGTGAAGACGTATTCCCCGCCTTCGCGCAGTTCCGCGATGAAGCTGACCTCGTAGTCCATCAGGCTCTGCACGCCGGACACCGGCGCGGCCTTGTTGATGAAATACGGGAAGCGCAACTCGATCATGCCCGTCTCGGCTTCCAGGCGCGCGACCATCTCGCGCAGCATCGGCCCGATCGACTCGACCGAGATCTCGCGCTCGTTGCCGTTCAGGATCTCGATGAAGCGCGACATGTGCGTGCCCTTGAAATGCTGCGGCAGGCCGACGAACATGCTGAATTCCGCGACCGTGTGCTGCACGCCCTCGCTCTTGTCGCGCACGCTCACGGGATGGCGGATCCCCTTGATGCCGACCTTGTCGATGGCGATGCGGCGCTCGTCCTCGGCGTTCTGCACGTCTTCAAGTTTTTCGCTCATGTCCCGGCCTCTTCGGATAGCGTACGCTCCCGCCGTCCGCGCCGCGGCCGTCCCGCAGCGCCTTCCCGCTCGCGGACCTTGTTCTCCGGTAGCTGCACCACCGCGCGCAGGTTCAGGAAGGGATCGGACTTGTGCGGAATCGCCATCGCATCGACGAAATACTGCTGGAAGCTCGGCTCGACCGCCGTCTCGATCTTGTCGACACGGCGCACGACGGTCTCGATTTCCTCGCGCCGGCCGCGGTTCAGGAGCGCGATGCGCGCGCCCGTCCCCGCCGAATTGCCGACCGCAGCGACATGATCGAGCGGGCAGTCGGGGATCAGGCCCAGGATCATCGCGTACTTGACATCGATGTGGCTGCCGAAGGCGCCGGCGAGGCTGATCCGCTCGACGCGCTCGACACCCATCTTGTCCATCAGCAGGCGCACGCCGGCATACAGCGCGGCTTTCGCGAGCTGGATCGCGCGCACGTCGTTCTGCGTGATCTGCAGCGTGCGCTCGTCCGTCTCGACGAGCGTGTACGCGAAGGTGCGCCCGTTGGGCGTGATGCGCGGATTGCGCTGCGCGAGCGAACCGTCGATCACGCCGTCCTGGTCGATGATGCCGGCGAGGTACATCTCGGCGATGACCTCGACGATGCCCGAGCCGCATATGCCGGTGATGCCGGTTGCGGCCGTCGCTGCGGCGAAGCCCGCTTCGTCCGACCACAATTCGCTGCCGATCACCCTGAAGCGCGGCTCGAGCGTCACCGGATCGATGCGCACGCGCTCCATCGCACCCGGCGCCGCGCGCTGGCCGCAGCTGATCTGCGCACCCTCGAAGGCGGGCCCGGTGGGGCTGGACGCCGCGAGCAGGCGGGTGCGATTGCCAAGGACGATCTCGGCGTTGGTGCCGATGTCGACGATCAGCGTCATCGCGTCGGTGAGGTAGGGCGTCTCGGACAGGATCGCCCCTGCCGTGTCCGCGCCGACATGGCCCGCGATGCAGGGCAGCGCGTAGATGCGCGCGTTGGGGTGGATGTGGAGATCGATCTCGGTCGCCCACAGGCCGGTCACCGCCTCGTCGGTCGCCAAGGCAAACGGCGCGCCGCCAAGTTCGATCGGGTTAATCCCGAACAGGAGGTGGTGCATGATCGGGTTGCCGACGAAGGTCGCTTCGAGGATATCGACAACCCGGATGCCCGCCTCGGCCGCGAGTTCGGAGGCCAGCCCGTTGAGCGCCGCGCGCACCTCGCGTGTCATCTCGCCGTCGCCACCCGGCTTCATCATCACGTAGGAGACGCGGCTCATCAGGTCTTCGCCGAAGCGGATCTGCGGGTTCATCTTGCCCGCGGACGCGACGACCTCGCCCGTCTGCAGATCGCACAGGTGCGCGGCGATGGTCGTCGAGCCGACGTCCACCGCCATGCCGTAGACCTTCTCGCGCAGGCCCGGCCACACCGCGATGATGCGTTCGGAATCGACCACTGCGACGGTGACCTTCCATTCGCCTTGACGGAGGGCAGACTGCAGCTCCTGCACGACGCGGATGTCGGCCTGCAGGTTCGTCAGGCGCCAGTCGAAGTCCAGCGCCTCCTTCAGGCGGCGCAGGTCGGACGAAGGCACGTGCATGTCCGGCTGCTGCACTTCGACGTAGTACAGCCGGACCGCGGGATCGAGCTCGATGTCGCGCACTTCGGCGCGCTTGCGCACGATCTGGCGATGCACCTGACTGTCGGCGGGCACGTCGATCACGACGTCGCCGAGCACGGTCGTCGAGCAGCTCAGGCGTCGGCCGGGGCTCATCGCGCCGTGGGTCTTTTCCCAGGCCTGCTCGTTGTCGCTGCGCTCGCTGAGGTTGCTCGCACAGGAGTTCACACCGTGCTTGGCGAACTCGCCTTCGCTCAACACGACCTGGCAGCGTCCGCAGATGCCACGTCCGCCGCACACCGAGTCGATGTCGACGCCGAGCGCGCGCGCGGCCTGCAGCACCGGCGTGCCGATGGGGAATCGGCCGCGCCGTCCGGAGGGAGTGAAGACGACTAGGGCGTCCTGGGTCACGGGGTTCTCCTGTGGGGTTGGAGGAGACGGTTAGCGCTTGCAAAGACGGTCAGACCATCTATCCCTCCCCTGCAAGGGGGCGGAAGCGGGGTTTCGCGGAGCACTGCTCCGCGCCGCTGCAGCGGCGGAGCGAAGCGGAGACTCCCGGGCCGGGGTGGGGATGGGTGTAGAGCGCGAGCGGTAATAAGCAGCGTCCCCATTCACCCATCCCCCTCCTGTCCTCCCCCTTGAAGGGGGAGGAACCTGCTAATCAGGCCTCCACCCGCCTCCGCCGCGTCTCACGGCGGCCGCGCGCCTCGACTCCGTCGGCACCAGCCGGCGGCACCTCGCGGAACTTTCGGATCCACCGCATGCAATCCTGGTCATGCCCCATCAGCACGTCGGCGCCCATGATTGCGGTCATGATCTCGGTGTGCAGCGGGTTGGTGATCGCCGAGGTCATGCCCGAGGCGATCGCCATGCTCATGAAGGCGGCATTGACGCCGTTGCGGTTGGGCAGGCCGAAGCTGACGTTCGAGGCGCCGCAGGTGGTGTTCACCTTCAACTCCTTCTGCAGGCGATGGCACAGCTCGAACACCTGGCGGCCGGACGTGGGCACCGCGCCGATCGGCATCACCAGCGGATCGACGACGACGTCGCAGGCGGGGATGCCGTAGTCGGCCGCGCGATTGACAATCTTGCGCGCGATCTCGAAGCGCACGTTGGGATCCTGCGAGATGCCGGTTTCGTCGTTGCTGATCGCGACCACCGCTGCACCGTACTTTTTCACCAGCGGCAGCACCGTCTCGAGGCGGTCTTCCTCGCCGGTCACGGAGTTCACCAGCGCCTTGCCCTTATAGACCGAGAGGCCGGCCTCGAGCGCGGCGACGATCGAGGAGTCGATCGACAGCGGCACGTCGGTCAGCGACTGCACCAGCTTGACGGTCTCAGCCAGGATCGCCGGCTCGTCCGCGAGCGGGATGCCCGCATTGACGTCGAGCATGTGCGCGCCGGCCTCGAGCTGCGCCTGGACGTCGGAGATCACGCGGGAGAAATCGCCCGCCGCCATCTCGGCCGCGAGCAGCTTGCGGCCGGTCGGATTGATGCGCTCGCCGATGACGACGAAGGGGCGCTCGAAGCCGATGACGACTTCCTTCTTGTGCGAACTGATTACGGTGTCGGTCATGATTCCATCCTTTGTGGATTGCAGGCGCCGGATAGCGGCACCGCGCGTATGTGCTTCTTGTCGTTGTGGAGGCGCATCAGGCCGCGCGCCGCTGCTGGATAAGGGCCTTGGCGGTCTCGACCGCCACGCCCGCATCGCGGCAGTAGGCATCCGCCCCCACCGCCTTGCCGAAGGCCTCGTTCAGCGGCGCGCCACCCACCAGCACGATGTAGTCGTCGCGCAGGCCCTTTTCCTTCAGGGTGTCGATCACGACCTTCATGTAGGGCATCGTCGTCGTCAGCAGCGCCGACATCCCCAGGATGTCCGGCTTGTGCTTCTCCAGTTCCTCGATGTAGGTCTCCACCGGGATGTTGATGCCGATGTCGATCACCTCGAAGCCCGCCCCTTCCATCATCATCGCCACCAGGTTCTTGCCGATGTCGTGGATGTCGCCCTTCACCGTGCCGATCACGATCTTGCCCACCGTCTCCGCACCCGTGTCCGCCAGCAGCGGACGGATGATCTCCATGCCGCCCTTCATCGCGTTGGCCGCCATCAGCACTTCGGGCACGAACAGGATGCCGTCGCGGAAATCCACCCCCACGATGCGCATGCCTTCGACCAGCGCCTCGTCGAGCACCCGGCTCGCGCTCCAGCCGCGCGACAGCAGGATGTTGGTCGCCTCCACGATCTCCTCGCGCAGGCCGTTGTACAGGTCGTCGTGCATCTGCTCGATGAGCTCGTCGTCGGGCAGCGATGCCAGGTCGAAATCTTCGTCCTCGAATTGCTCCGCCATGGTCGTCTTCTCCTTCAAATCGTTGCGGGTGCCGACCGCAGCGGACCCGATGCGGCACAGGTTAGGGCGGCGCCCCGCAACTGGCAGGCATCTCAACGACCCCGCCATGTCCAAACGCGACAGGCTTATGCAGCTCCTTATGCAGCCCCTCATACCGCCCATTCGCGGCGAGCGAGCTTGCCCGTCAGCAATGACGGGACTGTCGCCTCACGACCCGAAGCCGTCGCAACCAGACAAGCGAAGGTCGGAAAGAAGACTAAATTGCGCATACATCAATCTGCGGATGTTGTAAGGAGACGCCGCGGTGGAGGTCACACCGGCGGGGTGACACCACAACAACAAGCTCCATGGCCCATGCCGCCTTCGGAGCACCTGCCCCATCAACTTTCTCCAGACCTTCATGACCCCCTCGGATTTTGTCGGACTCGTCGGTGTGATCGCCTGTCTCGTCGCATACGCCGGCCTGCAGATGGGCCGCCTCCAGCACGACGACCTTCGCTACATCGGACTGAACATCCTCAGCCCCGCCTGCCTGCTGGTCTCGCTGATGCATGACTTCAACCTCGCGGCCGTGATCACCCAGGTGCTATGGCTCGGCCTGAGTCTCATCGGCCTGTTGCGGGCGATGTACGCGCGCAGCCGCAAGACGGAACACTTGGGCGCCAAGTGCGCGGAAAACGAAACCTGACCGGGAGACAAGAATGGGCCTGATGCTGGGTATCGATACGGGCGGCACCTTCACCGACGCCGTGCTCGTCGACGAGCGGCGCGAAGTGATCGCTGCCGCCAAACAGCTGACGACGCGCTACGACCTGACCGTCGGCATCGCACGCGCGATCGACAGCCTGCCGCCCGAATCCCTTTCCAACGTCTCCCTCGTCTCCCTGTCGACCACGCTGACGACGAACTCCGTCGTCGAAGGCAAAGGTTCGCCCGTCTGCGCGCTGCTGATCGGCTACGACGAGCGCCAGGTGCAGAACAGCGGGCTCGCGGAGCTGCTCGGCCCCGAGACGATCGTCACGATTGCCGGCGGACACGATGCCGGCGGCGCGGAAGCCGCACCGCTCGACGAAGAGGCTGTGCGCAACGCAATCCTGAACTGGCGCGACAAGGTGTCGGCCTTCGCCATCTCGGCGACCTTCAGTGTGCGCAACCCACGTCACGAAGTACGGGTGCGCGAAATCGTGCAGGAACTCTCGCGCAAGCCGGTGACCTGCGGGCATGAACTCGCGTCCTCGCTCGGCGCGCCGCGTCGCGCGGCGACGGTGGCGCTCAACGCGCGCATGATCACCCACGTCCAACGCCTCATCGAGTCGGTGGAGGCGATCCTCGCAGCTCGTGGCATCGACGCCCCGCTGATGATCGTCAAGGGCGACGGCTCGCTGATCAATGCGCAATCGGCGCTGCAGCGGCCGGTCGGGACGGTGCTGTCCGGCCCCGCGGCGAGCGTGCTGGGCGCCTGCGCGCTGAGCGGATTGCGCGATGCGATCGTCGCCGACATGGGCGGCACAACGACCGACATCGCGGTCGTGCGCAACGGGCGGCCGGAACTGAGCTTCGACGGTGCCCTGATCGGCGGATGGCAGCCGATGGTCGAGGCGGTGCGTGTGTACTCGATCGGTCTCGGTGGCGACAGCGAGGTCCGCTTCAGCGGCGGCGAAGGGATCGCGATCGGCCCGCGCCGCGTCGTACCGCTCAGCCTGCTCGCCGCCGAACATCCGGAAGTGCTGCCCGTCCTCGAGCGTCAGGCGACATCGGCTCCCCACGGCAGCCAACTGCGCTTCGCGCTGCGCCTGCAGCACGACGAGGCGCTGCTGGCGCGCCTGCCCGACGACGAACGGCAGGCCTGGGAGCGTGTGTCGGTCAAACCCGTGGACATGGAATACGCCACCGCGGAGGACCGCCGGCTCGCCCGCGCCCTCGCCCGCCTCGAACGCAAGGGGCTGGTGATCTACAGCGGCTTCACGCCCACCGACGCGGCCCACGTGCTCGGCATCTCGAGCCACTGGTCCACGCGCGCCGCCGAGCTGGGCGCCCGCATCTGGGCGCGCCAGATGCGGCGCCTGTATGGCTGCGGCACGTGGCCCGACGGCGACGCGGAAGGCCCGTCACGCGAGGTCTTCGATCTCGTCGTCGACGGCATCAGCCAGAAACTGATCGAGGCCGGGCTGCACGAGCAGAACCGACTCGCCGCGGCCCAGGCGGACAAGCTCTCGCGGCTGCTCACCGAGATGGTCATGGAACAGCGCCGGGATCCTTCAAAGCCCTCGCTGTTCTCGGTACAGTTCGCAAGCGACGCGCCGGTCGTCGCCGTCGGCGGTCCCGCCGCGAGCTACTACCCCGAAGTCGCGCGCGGGTTGCGCACCGGCCTCTACATGCCCCGCTTCGCCGAAGTCGCCAACGCCGTCGGCGCGGTGCTGGGCGAGGTCGCGCAGCGGGTGCACCTGACGATCACGCAGCCGATGCGCGGTACGTTCCGGGTCTTCGCGCCCGATGGACCGAAGGATTTCGCGCAGCTCGGCGAGGCGATCGAATTCGCACGCGTACTGGCTGCCGACGAGGCGGCGAGCCAGGCACGCCAGGCCGGGGCGGCCTCGGTGCAGATCGACTTCGAACAGGACGAGAACAGCGTCAGCAACGAGATCGACGGCGACGTGTTCTTCGAGATGCGGCTCACCGCGATCGCCTACGGTCCGCCGTGCCGGCGCACTGATCGCGTCACGCAAGCCGAGCTGGCCTGAATAGTCGGTGAACCGCGGCTGGGCCCCGCTCCGCGGGAGACTCACACCGAACTTGCCGAGCCAGTCCGCCCAGTCGATACGCGGCCGGTACCGCTCCTCGAAGTGCAGTAGCGTGGCGGTGCTCGGCGACTGCGGCGTCGCATTCGAGGAGTTTCAGCGCAGCGGCCCCTCCTCTGCCGAGATCGCGCTTCTGTCCGCGCGCGGCGAAGCGACGTACGGAAGCCTCAAGCACGCCGCGTAAGCGCTTGATAACTCGGCAACGAGTGCCGTTCGGGGGAAGCCGCTCCGCCCTTTACGGTTCGATTGCCCTTCGACAAGTCCGTTGCAGGCTTGGCGAAGGGCTTGGGCGTTGTCATCTTGCGGCGTCGGTCAGGCCTCCATCGCCTCCCGTAGAAGCTGCCGGTCACGTCCCGGATACCACGGCACGCGTCCCTCCAGCACTCCGGAGCTCTGGATGATTTCCGCGACCGCCTCCTCCTGGCGGTAGGCCATCACATGCACGCCGCTGACGCCTTCGATCTCGCGGATCTCCTGGATCAGGTCGATGCACAGCTTCCGGCCTTCGGCCTTCTGCTTCTCGGCACCGGCCAGGCGCTTGATGACGCTGTCCGGAATATGGACGCCGGGCACGTGCTCGCGGATCCAGGTCGCGCTCTTGGCGGACGCGAGCGGGCCGACGCCGGGCATGATGAACACACGGTTCGGCCCTTCGAGCAGGCCCAGGTCGCGCACCTGCGCCATGAAGATCTTCAGGCGCGGGATGTCGTAGCAGTACTGCGTCTGGATGAACTGGGCGCCGGCCGCGACCTTCTTCGCGAGCCGATGCGGACGCCAGTCGAAGGGCGGCGCGAAGGGGTTCTCGGCCGCGCCGAGGAACACGCGCGGCGGCGTGTCGAGCTTGCGGCCGCTCTGGAAGCGGTGCTCGTCGCGCATCGCGCGGGCGATCTCCAGCAGCGACATCGAGTCGAGGTCGAACACGGGCTTGGCCTGCGGATGGTCGCCCGCCTGCACGCCGTCGCCGGTCAGGCACATGATGTTGGCCACACCCATCGCCGCCCCGCCCAGGATCTCGCCCTGGATCGCGATACGGTTGCGGTCGCGGCAGGAGATCTGCATCACCATCGCGTAGCCGCGGCGCGTCAGCAGCGAGCACACGCCGACGCTGGACATGTGGCAGTTCGCCCCCGAGCCGTCGGTCGCGTTGATCGCGTCGACGTAGCCGTCGAAGATCGCGGCGCGCTTGAACACTTCGTCGGGATCGGCCGAATCGGGCGGGTCGATCTCGGAGGTCACCGCGAACTTACCCGCGCGCAGCACGCGCTCCAGGCGGCCCGGTGAAACGTGGCCGGGCAGGATCGGCAGTCCTTCGCCGGGTGTCGGTTCGTCGTCGAAAATCATTTCTGCTCTCCCTGCGGTGCGCGTTTCTCGGCGATCTGGCGCACCACGCGCAACCAGGACGAGGTGTCGCGGAAGCGGTTATCGACGGGCTTCTGCACCACGTGGATCTTCGTGCCGGACTTCATGTGCTGGCTCCCGGCCCAGGCCTCCGCCCACACGCACTTCATCTCCGGCTTGACCTCGCAATGGCCGTTCGCCCGCACGCCGCCGCAGGGGCCGTTGCGCAGTGTCTTGGGGCAGTTCATCGGACAGGACATGCCGGTCGAACTGAGCGCGCACTGGCCGCACATCTTGCAGTCGAACAGGAAACCCTTGACGGCCCTCTCGACCCTCGCGACAGGTCCTTCCGCGCGCGCGTATCCGATGCGGCGCCACAGCGGATCGAGCCGTGCGATGAGCGGCTCGAAGGCGTTGTAGATCATCTCGAAACCCCGTGAGTGTCGGACCACCCACCGGCGTACTGCGTACATGAATGTCTCCTTCGTCCGCCACCGTCGTTGGCGCGGCAGCGTGGATGTTTGTCGATGTCGTTCTCTAGTTCGCCGCGTCCTGCGCGACCGCCACGCCCTTCGCACGGACCAGGGTTTCGAGGTCGCCGTCGCTGTATCGCGCTTCGATGCGCTCGGCCTCGGCGGAAGCTTCGGCCTGCAGGTCGTTGCCGCACTCGCGCGGCGGCTGCCGCTGCCAATCCTCGAGGTAGGCCTCGGAACTACCCTTGCCGGCGCGCATCGCCGCCCGGTCGATTGCGACCTGGAAGCGCTCCGAGAGCTGCACCTTTGCGCTCTCCCGGCCGTTCTTGACGATCACCTGCGCAGGGATGTCACGCCACTGCACAACAATCAGCTTTGCCATGAATCCTGCTCCCTGCGGGCATCGCGCCCCGGCTGTCTGTGGAAGCGGACGACGGCCCCTTCGAGGTCGCCGTAGCCCGTGAATTGATGATGGAATTCGAGGTCGAGCCGTCTGGCGGCGTCCCGCGCCTGCTCCAGCAGCTGCGCGTCCTCCGACTGGGCGAGGTACACAAGCCGGCGGTAGTTGCCGAAGTACTGCGACGCGAGTTCCGGGTGGCGTTCGATGCCGAGCTCCCGGATCACCAGCCGCTCGAAGTGACGCACGAGGAAATCGGTGAGGTAGAAGCTGCCCGGCTCGGCATCGGCGAGCGCATTGAAGGCGGCCATGCCCGCGTAGAACTCGTAGCAATGCGCGCCCGGCAGGCGCTCGATGCCCTCCTCTTCGAGCACGCGGTCGAGCAGCCCCCCGGTGCCGCAGTCGGCATAGCCGACGAGGATGCGGGCGAAGCGCAGTCGGCTCGCACGGATCTGCTCGCGCACCGCCTCGGGGATGCGGTCCGGGCGGTTATGGAGGTCCGCCGGCAGGCAATGCAGCTGCACGTGCTGCCAGCCGTTCGCGGCGATCACGGCCTTCAGCTCGCGTGCAAGCGCACCGCAGGCGATGATCAGGACGGGCTCCATGCCAGCGCCTCGTTGTCGGGAATCAGGCGGCGCGCCGTTGCTGGATGAGCGCCTTGGCAGTCTCGACGGCCACGCCCGCATCGCGGCAGTAGGCATCCGCCCCCACCGCCTTGCCGAAGGCCTCGTTCAGCGGCGCCCCACCCACCAGCACGATGTAGTCGTCGCGCAGGCCCTTTTCCTTCAGCGTGTCGATCACGACCTTCATGTACGGCATCGTCGTCGTCAGCAGCGCCGACATCCCCAGGATGTCCGGCTTGTGCTTCTCCAGTTCCTCGATGTAGGTCTCCACCGGGATGTTGATGCCGATGTCGATGACCTCGAAGCCCGCCCCTTCCATCATCATCGCCACCAGGTTCTTGCCGATGTCGTGGATGTCGCCCTTCACCGTGCCGATCACGATCTTGCCCACCGTCTCCGCACCCGTGTCCGCCAGCAGCGGACGGATGATCTCCATGCCGCCCTTCATCGCGTTGGCCGCCATCAGCACTTCGGGCACGAACAGGATGCCGTCGCGGAAATCCACCCCCACGATGCGCATGCCTTCGACCAGCGCCTCGTCGAGCACCCGGCTCGCGCTCCAGCCCCGCGACAGCAGGATGTTGGTCGCCTCCACGATCTCCTCGCGCAGGCCGTTGTAGAGGTCGTCGTGCATCTGCTCGATGAGCTCGTCGTCGGGCAGCGATGCCAGGTCGAAATCTTCGTCCTCGAATTGCTCCGCCATGGTCGTCTTCTCCTCCTGGGACGTTGTGGGTGCGCCGATGCTGCGGACCCGATGCGGCACAGGTTAGGCGTAGCCCCTCGAACTGGCAGGCGTCTCAACGACCCGCTCATATCCAAACGCGACACCGCGGACCGCCCGCGATCGCCGCCATCGTCAGCACTGGCGCGGTGTCGTGCGGCGATCAGAACTCGTCGTAACCAGACAGGCGAGCGCTGACCGGAAGACTAAATTGGGCGACGGCCAACAGTTGCGGCCACCCAGGAATCAGGAGCCGCCTCGCACGACCGGGGCGGACACAACGCTACATTCAGGAGACGCGCGATGTCGGTAATGACCGAAGGCAAGAACATTTACGTACTCAAGGCGAGCTGCAAGGGCGTGATCGGCACGGTCGCGCGCATCTCGTCCTTCCTGGCCGAGCGCCATTGCTACATCATGGAAATGCAGCAGTTCGACGAGATCCTGACCGGGCGCTTCTTCGTGCGCACGGTGTTCTCGACCGAGCCCGGCCGCACGCCGTCCTTCGAGCTGCTCAAGCAGGCCTTCGGCGAGGAACTGCCGCGCGCCGAGGAGGACTTCACCTGGGAGATGCACGACACCCTGGTTCGCCCGAAAGTGCTGCTGATGGTGTCGAAGTTCGACCATTGCCTCGACGACCTGCTCTACCGCATGCGCACGGGCGAATTGAAGATGCAGGTGCCCGCCATCGTGTCGAATCACCCCGACCTCAAGCGTCTCGCCGACTGGTACGGCATCCCCTTCCATCACCTGCCGGTGACGCCCGAGACGAAGGCAGCGCAGGAGGCGCGCCTGCTCGAGATCGTCGCCGAGACCGGCTCCGATCTGGTTGTGCTCGCACGCTACATGCAGGTGCTGTCCGAGGACCTGTGCCACAAGCTCGCGGGACGCGCGATCAACATCCACCACTCCTTCCTGCCCGGCTTCAAGGGCGCCAAGCCCTACCACCAGGCGCATGACCGCGGCGTGAAGCTGATCGGCGCGACCGCGCACTACGTGACGTCAGACCTCGACGAGGGCCCGATCATCGAGCAGGCGGTCGAGCGTGTCGATCACACCTACCAGCCGGAACACCTCGTCGCCGTCGGCCGCGATACCGAATGCCTCGCCCTCGCCCGCGCCGTCAAATACCACATCGAGCACCGCGTGTTCCTCACGGGGAACAAGACCGTCGTGTTCCGCTGAGCAGGGAGAGCCGGATGAAAGCCGAGATCATCGACGGAAAGCAAGCCGCCGAACGCCTGCGCACCGAGATCGGGCGCCAGGTCGTGCGCCTGCGCGAACAACACCTCCTCACCCCCGGCCTCGCAGTCATCCTCGTCGGCGAGGATCCGGCGAGCCAGGTCTACGTCCGCAACAAGGCGCGTCAGGCGCGCGAAGCCTCGATGGCCTCGTTCGAGTACCGGCTGCCGTACAGCGTGCCGCAGGAAAAGGTGCTGGAACTGATAGCCCGGCTCAACGACGACCCGGCAGTGCACGGCATCCTCGTCCAGCTGCCCCTGCCGCCGCAAGTCGACGCCGACCGGGTCATCAATGCGATCCGCTCCGAGAAGGACATCGACGGCTTCCACCCCGTCAACGCGGGCGCCCTGGCGACCGGTGGCGACGGCATGGTGCCCTGCACGCCGCTGGGCTGCCTGATGCTCCTCAAGCACCGACTGGGTGACCTGTCAGGCCTGCGCGCGGTCGTGTTGGGGCGGTCGAACATCGTCGGCAAGCCCATGGCCGCGCTGCTCCTGCGCGAAAGCTGCACGGTGACGATCGCCCATTCGAAGACGCGCGACCTCGCCGACGAATGCCGACGCGCCGACATCCTCGTCGCCGCCGTGGGCCGGCCCCGCATGGTCCCCGGCGACTGGATCAAGCCGGGCGCGACGGTGATCGACGTGGGCATCAACCGCATCGACACACCGGACGGCAAGGGCCGCCTAGTCGGCGATGTGGACTTCGACAGCGCCGCCGAGGTCGCCGGTGCCATTACCCCGGTGCCGGGCGGCGTCGGTCCGATGACGATCGCCTGCCTGCTGCTCAACACGCTCGAAGCGGCCTGCCGCCAGCACGGCCTCCCCGTGCCGCAGGGGCTCATGGAGGCCGCGTGGGGATGAGCTTCCCGACCGACGACGTCGCGGTGGCCGCAGCCCAGCCGCTGCGCCACGCCGACGACCTCGCGCGGCTGATCGACGCGCTCGTCGCCGCCGAACCGCTCCGCCCCTACCCACCGGCCGCGCTCGCGCCGCAACCGGTTGGCGAGTTGCTTGCCCGCATCGGCAACCCGGAGCGGGCGCTGAGGTGCATCCACGTCGCGGGGTCCAAAGGCAAGGGCAGCACGGTCCTGCTGTGCGAGGCGATCCTCGGCGCCGCCGGCCTGCGGGTCGGCAGCTACACCTCGCCGCACCTGCAGCGGTACAGCGAGCGCTACCGCGTCGGCGGGCGGGAGATCGGCGAAGCCGGGTTCGTCGCCGCGGCCGAGCGCGTCCGTCCGCATCTCGCCGCGCTGCTGAGCGATCCGCACCCGCCGGGGTTCTTCGATTTCGCGACGGCAATCGCCTTCGCTCTGTTCGAGAGCGAGCGCGTCGACGTCGCGCTGATCGAGGTCGGGCTCGGCGGACGGCGCGATCCCACCAACGTCATCTCCCCGCTCGTGTCCTGCATCACCAGCATCGAGCTCGAACACACGGACCGCCTGGGCACGACCCTCGCGGCGATTGCCGGCGAGAAGGCCGGCATCATCAAACCCTGGGTCCCGGTCGTCATCGGCGAGCTGCCCCGCGAAGCCTTCGCCTTGGTCGAAACCCAGGCCACCACCTGCGCCGCACCCTTGCACCGCCTCGGCATCGAGTTCGCCGCGGAAGTGACGCGCGCGGACGCGGAAGGCCTCGCGCTGCGCCTCGACTGCGGCCCCCTGGCGCTCGACCTCGCGCTGCCGGTCCTGGGCCCCCATCTCGCCGGCAACGCCGCGATGGCGCTCGCATGCATCCGCCACGCCGACCTGCTGCCCCTGCCCCAGCTCGCGGACGCCGCCCGTCGCGGCCTGGCCCAGGTCACGCTGCCAGGACGCACCGAGATTCTCCGACGCGCCCCCTGGGTCGTTGCGGACGGCGCCCACACCGAAGCCTCGACGCTCGCCCTGATGCGCTCGCTCGAGGTGCTCCCGTCCAGCGAGCGCCACATGGTCGTGTCCATCTCGTCCGGCAAGGACCTCGCGACGCTGCTCCCGATTCTCGCCTCGAAAGCAGCCTCGCTTGTCGTGACACGAGCCGACCGCCAACGTTCGCTCGAACCGATCACGATCGCCGACTGGGTCAGGCAGCGCTTTCCCGACCTGCCCGTGCGAATCATCGACGACCCGTTGCAGGCGGTGAGGGACACCCTCATCGACCTGCCGCCCGATTCGCTGATGTGCGTCACCGGGTCCGTGTATGCGGCGGGCGCGGCGAGGGCCGTATTGGCCGTATGACCCGCTCGCATGCAACGGCTGCAGCGCCGGGCGACGGGTGCTCTTGTCCAACAATGGATCCATCGGACTTGCGGCCCTACGCTCAAAATCACCGCAGCCGATGCCCGTCGCACGGCGGGCAGAGCTGGCAGGTGTTCGAAGCAAGTGGGGCTCCCGCCATGGTTGCACGCCGGAACCCGGGCTCCGCTCACCCCAAAGCCGCCGCTCATCTCGAACTATGGATGCTACGAACCGAGACCCCACGCCCGCCATGCCGTTAAGATGATCGACGTCCTCCGCCCCTCTGCGTGCCCCGTTGCCGCAATCCCGTAGGGCGGGAGGAGCGCAGCGCATCCCGCCACTCAAACGTTGTCGCGCCGAAGAACACGGGTGTGGCTATGTGGGCCAGCGGTCGATTGGCTTGGCGGCCGGAAGGTGATCGGCCGTTGCTGTCGGCCAGCCAGCTCCAATTGAGCGGCGGCAGCGCTGCTGACAACTGCCGCACGACGTTCACCGCCGTCGGCCGGTAGGTCTCCGGTTCATCGGACTGGTGCTATCGACCTATAGCCGACGTACAGTTTGTTGGCTGACTTGCTCAGGAATATGTCCGGCAACACCCGTACGGTGACATTTAGATCGGGGCCGCTTTAGCGACCCCGAATTCCCGCTTTGAGATGCTCACACACTCTAGAACCCCCGGTCTTGCCGGGGAATGCTATCGCATGCCCGCAACGCACGCGCCATCTACGAACAGCCGCACCACCGCCGCGAATTCCTGCTTCAGGTCGAGCCGCCGATCGGTGATCCATCGCATCAGCGCACCGAAGTACAGGTAGTGGAAATAGGTCGCCAACTGTTCAATCGGACGCGTCGGATCGAGTTCTCCGCGCTGCTGGCCGGCGACGATCAGCAGCGTCCACGCCTGCACCAGGTCACCGCTGTCGCCGGGTCTATCGGCCGTCTTGGCACTCGGCTCAAAGCTGGCAAATTTGTAGCGGATGTAGGGCAGAAGGTAGTCGGAATGGCGCTCGCACCATTCCGCCGACTCCGACAGCAGTGCCGAGACGTTGCCCCGGAAAGAGGCGTTCAGATCAAAGCGGAAACCGAGGCGAGCAAGGTCTCGTGCCAGTTCGCCTTCCAGCAGATGCGCCAGCACCGCCTCCTTGGCCGGGAAATATTTGTACAACGTGCGCTTGGAGACCTCGGCGGCGCACGCGATCTGTTCCATCGTTACCGCCGCGTAACCTTGGGTCTGAAATAGTTCGCCGGCAGCAGCGATGATGCGCTCCATCAGACGCGCCTTCTTCAAGGGTCGCAGGCCGCCGGCGAGCGCGTCAGTTTGGATTTCCAAGTCGGTCGGGGAAGTCATCGCCGGGGAGTATAGAGGATGTTAAAGTATACGTCGTATACTTTTCAGGTGATGCCATGAAACTGCTGATCCTCACGTACGGCACCGAGGGCGACACTCGGCCGCTCGTCGCCCTCGGCCAAGCGCTGCGCGGCGCCGGTCACAACGTGCATCTGCTCGGCGATGCGCGCACCCTCGGTTCGGCCGACGAAGTCGGCCTACCCCACTCGGCGCTGTCCGGCGACATCCGCCAGCTGTTCACTGAATGGAGCGGCCAGGGGCCGAAAGGCACGGCCAAGGCCTTGGTGCAACTGACCAACGCCCACACCCGCGCCTGGGTGCTGGAAACGCTGACTTCTGCTGAAGGCTGCGACGCGATTCTCACATCAGGCTTGGCCGGCTTCGTCGGCCTCTCGGTAGCCGAACGCCTGGGCATTCCGGCTATCGGCACCGGCATGATCCCTCTCACGCCTTCACGCGAATTCGCCTCGCCCTTCCTTCCCGCCGGCGTGGTGCCGTACTGGCTCAATCACGCCAGTCTCAAGCTAACCAACCACTTGTTCTGGCTGGCATTCAGGAAAACCCTGAACGAAGCGCGCCAGACTGTGCTCGGACTGCCGCCGCGCCGAACGCTGCCGACCGAACACCCCATGCTCTACGGCATCTCCCCGACGATACTGCCGCAACCCGCCGACTGGCCAGCTCACGCCCGCCTGTGCGGCCAATGGCAGACGCCGGCCAGCGATTTCAGGCCGCCACCCGAACTCGCCAGCTTCCTCCACGCCGGCCCGTTGCCGATCTATATCGGCTTCGGCAGCATGGTCGGGATCGACGGGCAGCGCATCAGGAAGACGCTGATCACCGCTCTGGCCGGGCGCCGCGCGCTGTTCTATCCGGGCTGGAGCGGTATGGACGACATCGTGCTGCCTGACAACATTTTGCGCATCGGCACCACCCCGCACGATTGGCTGTTCCCGCGCACCGCTGCCGTCATCCACCATGGCGGCTCCGGCACCACCCATTCCACCACCCGTGCTGGCAAGCCCTCGATTGTCATCCCCTTTGCCGGCGACCAGTCATTCTGGGCCGAACGCCTTAATCGTCTGGGCATTGCGCCGCCAGCGTTAGATGCAGCGAAGCTGAATGAGAGGTCATTGCGGAAGGCGATAGACTTTGTTGATAGTTTGGCGGTCCAGAGGCGGGCAGCGGAGCTTGGCGAGCGGATGGAGCGGGAAGACGGGCTGGATACGGCTATGCGAGAGATTGAGAAGCTGATTGGGCGGTAGTTTTGTGTGGAAATGCGCGATTAAGCTGACGGCATGTTGAGTGAAGCCGTCGCTTGAGCCCGCAAAGTTGGACGACTGCTCATGGCAGGGAAGGTGAATTCGCTGGAAATCCACTAAGCTGCCGTTCGCCGCAACAACGATATTGATAACGTCCGCTTTGGAGCCCGGGGCTGACTGGCTGATCCCGGCCAAGAGCGGACTGTGGCCATACTCGCGCCGAAGCGGTCATTTGACGGCGGCACTCTCAAGAATTCCGCCTATCACCGTGTTTAGCGACAGTCCGGCCGCCGTTTCTCGGGACCGACAGGGCTTCGGCCGACCCTAGATCTCCACCCTCGACTTTGCCTTTGGGCAGCCAAGGTCTCGGTATGCCCGACTGCTCACTTGTGTCGCCCCGACAACGCCTTGCAAAGCCCGACACCGAGCAGCCATCCTTTGACGCCTTAATACATTTTGATTATTGTCCATCTTTCGGTCGCTACGATGCGCACCGCATGGTGCGGTCGCATTCCGTCTAAGAATAGGCGGATTCCGTCTAGCACCAATAGGCGGAATCGGCCTAGTTCAATACTCGTGATTCCGTCCACTCAACTGCTAGGTTCCAATCGGAGTAAACCAAGGAATGAGAGATAACATTGCAGCCAGAGCCATCGACGCAGGAGGTAAGCTCACTGTCAAAAGTGCGCTTAACCCAATACTTTGGCTGTGTGCGATCGTTTCAATTCCTGGACTAGTAGCCATTCAGTTTATAACCCCCACGCCAGTATGGTTGATTATTCTCGTGTGCGGCCCAGTAGTAACCGCCATGTTAGGTTTTCTTATTCTTCTATTTATTGATAGAGATAAATTACAATCGGAAGAGTACCAGATAAGAAAACAAACATTAGAGTATATGCAGCAAAAAGGGCAGACCTTACCATCTCCTGTCAGTGACTCTGAACTAATAACCCCTCCAGAGCTTGGGCGCTTTTTAGAGGGAGAGAGAAAATGAAGTCATATATTTTCGTCTTTAGTGGCGGCGTAACCGAGCGTGACAAATTGGTTGAGATTCTCAATAAAACCCCAGAAGTCCATACATGGCGTTACGACATGGAGTCGTGTTTTTATATTTTATCCAACTCCACAGCCAAACAAATAGCAGACTCCATAAAGCGCCAGCATCCATCCATTGGCCGCCATGTAATAACGAAACTTGGCGATGAGTATTGGGGGGAATTGACCGGTGACAGTTGGCATATGTTAGAAAAGTGCGAGACACCTCCGCCACCTAACAAATAGTTCAAGCCGCTCGCTTCGCTCGCTCGGACTGGCTAAAGCCAGCCCCTTAACCAAACGATAGCGCCCATAACGAGGAATAAACACTTGAGCAGCAATTTCATTCTTGTCGACTTTGAAAACGTGCAGCCTGATTTACTTGCGGCTGTAGAACAAGCCAAATTTAGTGTTATCGTGTTTGTTGGTGCCAGCCAGACTAAAATACCGTTTGAAATTGCGGACGCGCTACAGCAAATGGGGCCAAATGCCGCATACGTCAAAATTTCCGGAAACGGCAAGAACGCATTAGACTTTCACATTGCTTTTTGGATTGGTCAGTTGTCGTCGCGTTTCCCATTGGCGGCATTTCACATTATTTCAAAGGACAACGGGTTTGACCCGCTAATTGCCCACCTAAAAGAAAGGGGCATTCCAGCTACTCGCAGGCCAAGCATCTCAGAGATACCACAACTGAAGAGCGCATCGCGTCAAACCAAGAATCCAAAGCCTTCATCGGCTTCTGTGAGCACGCCGAAAAACCCAACCGCACCCATGCAGCCAGCACCTGCACCTGCACCTGCACCTGCACCTGCACCTGCACCTGCACCTGCACCTTCAATGATCATAACGTGCCCAACCTGCAAGCACCCCGTGCCCGCAACCCCAGAACAAATAGATTTTGTTTGCCCTTCTTGCAAGGGCGCGTTCAGGTATTAAAGGAAATGCGCGCTAACAACTGCTTGCAGCGGACCGGGCGGCTCCTACGGTTTAGTAGACAGCGTGGACCACGGATGAGCGTCTGCTTTCAGTTGAGCCGAATGACCGCAGCGGGTCGATATCACCAATTCGATGAACTGTAGACCTGCCGTTCGACGGTGCTGAGGGCCACGCGGCAGCTTTCCGCAACACTTCTGCCGCTCAATCGACTCGGGTTGGCCGTCGGCATTTGCCGACCACCTGCCGGCCAGCAAGCCAATTGACTGTCAGCTCGCCCACGTAGCCACACCCGTATTCTTCGGCGCGACAACGTTTGAGTGGCGGGATGCGCTGCGCTCTCCCGCCCTACGGGATTGCGGCAACGGGGCACGCAGAGGGGCGGAGGACGTCGATCATCGTAACGGCATGGCGGGCGTGGGGTCTCGGTTCGTAGGATCCATAGTGCGAGATGAGCGGCGACAGTCGTCCACATCCCTCGATTTTGTCCAACTCGATCTGGATGACGGCTCCGGCCGAATTGTGCGCCTCCCCCGTACGGCAGCCATTTCGGGGAAGAGGCGCTCCAACCGCGATTGCACAGGAAGGGCGAGCCGTAGCCAGCCGCTGTCCGGTTACCGGAAGCGCCTGCAAACTCAGGAAGCCGCGCGCAGCTCGACCGCGCTGCGCTCCGGGCGCCCACGCACCGGCGCCTCTCCGGCGACGTAATAGCGTGCCGTGCTGCGCGGCAACGGCGCGCGGCCACGGATGCGATCAGCGATCTTCTCGCCGATCATGATGGTGGTGGCGTTGAGGTTGCCGGTGATGATCAGCGGCATGATCGAGGCATCGACCACGCGCAGCCCCTGCAGGCCGTGTATGCGGCCCTGACCGTCCACGACCGCCATCTCGTCCTCGCCCATCCTGCACGAACATGACGGATGGAAAGCCGTTTCCGCGCGTGCGCGCACGAAGGCGTCCAGCTCTGCGTCGCTCTCCACGTCGAACCCGGGGCTGAGCTCGCGGCCGCGGTACGGGTCGAGCGCGGGCTGGCTCATGATCTCGCGCGTGATCCGGATGGCATCGCGGAACTCCTGCCAGTCCTGCGCTGTGCTCATGTAGTTAAAGAGGATGCTCGGGTGCTGGCGGGGGTCCTTCGACTTGACGTGGACACGACCGCGGCTGGGCGAGCGCATCGAGCCGACGTGCGCCTGGAAACCGTGCTCGCTCACCGCGTTGCTGCCGTTGTAGTTGATTGCGACCGGCAGGAAGTGAAACTGGATGTTCGGCCACGCGAACTCCGTGCGCGTGCGGATGAAGCCGCCGGCCTCGAACTGGTTGCTGGCGCCGATGCCCGTGCCGCTGAACAGCCACTGCGCGCCGATCGCGGGCTGGTTCCACAGCTTGAGCGCCGGATACAGCGACACCGGCTCCTTGCACGCGTATTGCAGGTACATCTCCAGGTGGTCCTGAAGGTTGGCGCCCACGCCCGGCAGGTCGTGCACCACATTGATGTCTAGGCTGCGCAGCAGCGGCGCGGGACCGACGCCGGAGCGCTGCAGGATCTGCGGCGACGCGATCGCGCCCGCACACAGCAGGACCTCACGACGGGCGTGCACGGTGACCGGCTCGCTACTGTCGCCGTGCAGGTAGGCGACGCCAATCGCGCGCTTGCCGCTGAAGAGGATGCGGTCGGTGAGCGCGTGGGTGACGATCGTGAGATTGGCCCGCTCGCGTGCCTGGTCGAGGTAGCCGCGCGCGGTGCTGGAACGCCGCCCTTGCGGCGTCACGGTGCGGTCCATCGGCCCGAAGCCTTCCTGCTGGTAGCCATTGAGGTCGCTGGTGCGCGGGAAGCCCGCCTGCACGCCCGCCTCCACCATCGCTTCGAACAGCGGGTTGTTGCCCGGCTTCGGCGTGGTCACGCTGACCGGACCGTCTGCGCCGTGGTAGTCGTCGGCGCCGATGTCGCGCGATTCGGCCTTGCGGAAGTATGGCAGGCAGTCGAGGTAGGTCCAGTCCTCCAGCCCTCGCGCCGTGGCCCAGTTGTCGAAATCCAGCGCGTTGCCGCGGATGTAGCACATGCCGTTGATCAGCGACGAGCCGCCCAGCCCCTTGCCGCGCCCGCACTCCATGCGCCGCTTGTTCATGTGCGGCTCGGGATCCGTCTCGTAGGCCCAGTTGTAGCGGCGGCCCTGCAGGGGGTAGGCGAGCGCGGCCGGCATCTGGGTGCGGAAGTCCTGGCGATAGTCGGGGCCGCCCGCCTCCAGCAGCAGCACGCTGACGTCGGCGTCCTCGGTCAGGCGCGCGGCGAGCACGTTGCCCGCAGAGCCGGCGCCAATGATGATGTAGTCGTATTCTTTCTTCACGTTATCGTCCTCGGGAGGGCTCAGAACACCGAGTGGAATTCGCCGAGTTCGACCTGCACCGACTTCAGCCGCGTGTAGTGCTCCAGCGTCGTGAGACCGTTCTCGCGCCCGACGCCGGACTGCTTGTAGCCGCCCACCGGCATCTCGGCCGGCGATTCGCCCCAGGTGTTGATCCAGCAGATGCCGGCCTCCAGGCGATGGATGATGCGGTGCGCGCGGGCGAGATCGCGCGTCACGACCCCGGCGGCGAGCCCGTAGTCGGTCGCGTTGGCGCGGCGCACGGCCTCCTCTTCATCGTCATAGACCAGGATGCTCATGACCGGGCCGAAGATTTCCTCGCGCACGATGGTCATCTCGTCCGTGCAGTCCGTGAACACCGTGGGGGCGACGTAGGCGCCGCGCTCGTATTCACCGGAAACGATCCGCGCGCCGCCGCACAGCAGGCGCGCGCCTTCAGCCCTGCCCTTTTCGATGTAGCCGAGCACGCTGTCCATGTGGCTGAAGCTCGAAAGCGGCCCGAAGTTGGTGCTTTCCTGCATCGGGTCGCCGACGCGGATGCGCGCCACACGCGCCAGCACGCGCGCCTCGAATTCGCCCTGCAGGGCGCGCGGCACGAACACGCGCGTGCCGTTCGTGCAGACCTGACCGGCGCTGAAGAAGTTCGCCATCACCGCAATGTCGGCGGCACGGTCGAGGTCGGCGTCGGCGCAAATGACGAGCGGCGACTTGCCGCCGAGCTCCATCGTCACTTCCTTGAGCGTCGAGCCCGACGCGCTGGCCATGACCTTCTTGCCCGTCGCGCTGCCGCCCGTGAAGGATATCTTGGCGATGCCAGGGTGCTCGGTCAGCCACTGGCCGACTTTGCGGCCGCTGCCGGTGAGCACATTGAAGACGCCATCCGGCAAGCCGGCCTCGGTGTAGATCTCGGCGAGCTTGAGGGCTGTGAGCGGCGTGATTTCACTCGGCTTGAAGATCATCGCGTTGCCCGCAGCGAGCGCCGGCGCGGACTTCCACAGCGCGATCTGGATGGGGTAGTTCCACGCGCCGATGCCGGCGACCACGCCCAAGGGTTCGCGGCGCGTATAGACGAAGCTCGTCTCGCGCAGCGGGATCTGCGCCCCCTCGATCGCCGGTGCCAAGCCGGCGTAGTATTCCAGCACGTCTGCCCCGGTCGCGATGTCGACGCTGCGCGTCTCGGCGAGCGGCTTGCCGGTGTCCAGCGTCTCGAGCTCGGCGAGGGCATCGTTGCGCTCGCGCAGGATCTCCACCGCGCGGCGCAGGATGCGCGAACGCTGCATCGCCGTCATGGCGGCCCATGTCGCCTGGCCGGCCGCCGCGCTTCGCACCGCTGCGTCCACGTCGGACTGGCTGGCATGCTGCACGCGAGCCAACACCTCGCCATTGGCCGGATTGACGGTCTCGAAGCTGGCACCGCTGGTGGCCGGCACGTAGCGGCCGTGGATATAGAGCTGCTGTTCGTTGAAACGGGGCATGACGACTCCTCTGATCGGGTATCCGCGCCGCGCTTCGCACGGGGCGGGATCTCGGAGCCAAGGCTACGTGCTGGGGATTGAACGCTCAGCCAAAAAAACGACCGGAGCGGTTCTGCGCGCGACCGCGGAGGATCCGCGGGCTGGATGCTTGCCTCAACGCCACGCGCCGCAGCGCTCGCCCCGTTTCCCTTTCCATTTTACGAGTAGCTTTTAAGCTACAATGACAATCATGATCGAACTTCTCCGCTACCAGCGCGAAGACGGCCGCGAGCCGTTCAGCGAATGGCTCGATACGGTCCGCGACAAGCTGGCTCAGGCGCGTAT
Organism: Aromatoleum evansii; assembly: GCF_045689615.1. NCBI lineage: Bacteria > Pseudomonadati > Pseudomonadota > Betaproteobacteria > Rhodocyclales > Rhodocyclaceae > Aromatoleum > Aromatoleum evansii. The sequence continues at coordinate 2,328,433 of NZ_CP141259.1, read as the reverse complement.
CCGCGTTCGATTGCGCCAGGTGCAAGCAGGCAACTTCGGCGACTGCGAGCCGGTCGGCGAAGGGGTAATAGAACTGCGCGTGCATGTCGGGGCCGGATATCGCGTCTATTGCGGACGCCACGGCAAAGCCGTGGTGCTTCTGCTGTGCGGTGGCGACAAGGGCAGCCAGGTGGCCGACATCAAGCGTGCCAAGGAATTGTGGTCGGAATGGAAACGGAGGCAAGCATGAGCAAACTCAAGGGCACTGTATCGCACCATGAGGCAGAGGTCGCCGAATTGCGCGCCGATCGCGAACTGGCCGTGGCATACCTAAAGGCGGCGATGGAATCGCTCGATGATCCCGACAATCGAGCGGCCGGCCTGCTCGCTCTGCGGACCGTGGCCGAAGCTTACGGCGGCCTCGGCGCCGTGGCGGCGGAAGCCGGCATCAGTCGCGAATCCCTCTATCGCACGCTGTCACCGAAGGGCAATCCGACGCTCAAGACCCTGCTGGCCGTCCTCAAGACAGTCGGCATGCGCCTGTCCGTAGAGCCGGAAGATCACGCACACGCTTGATCGAGCGAACTCGGAAATTCTGATTCAGGCCTTGGCGAGTTGCAGGTCGACGTACTCGTAGGCGATCTGCAGCGCCTGTTCGGTGTCGAAGGCCTTGCCGGACAATGCGCCGCGCAACCACAAGCCGTCGATCAGCGCAGCCAGGCCGCGCGCGGCGGAGCGCGCGAGCTCCGGGGGCAGCGCGCGACGGAACTCGCCGCACAGGTTCGAGTACAGGCGCCGGTCGTTGATGCGCTGCAGGCGCTGCAGCAAGGGGTGATGCATGCTGCTGGCCCAGAAGGCGAGCCAGGTCTTCATCGCTGCGCCGCTCACCTGGCTGGTGTCGAAGTTTCCCTCGATGATCGCGCGCAGATGGGCACGCGGGTGCGAGTCGGAAAGCGCTGCGCGCCGCGTGCGCACGCCCTCGCCCAGCGCCTGCATCAGGTGGCGCATGGTCGCCTCGATCAGCCCGTTCTTGTCGCGGAAGTAGTGGCTGATGATGCCGTTCGACACCCCGGCGAGGCGCGCGATGTAGGCGATGCTGGCGTCGCCGAGGCCGACCTCGTCGACCGCCTTGAGCGTGGCCTCGATCAGCTGCGACCGGCGGATCGGCTGCATTCCGACCTTGGGCATGGATTCCTCTGGCTGGGGACAGGAGGGCGGAAGTCTGAAGGGTTTACATTGAACAGGCAATCAATATAAATACAGCCCCGCCCCGTGGGGGCGTGGGCTGCAGGTCGAACGCAGAGCCTCAGGCCTTAGTTGGCCGAGTCACGCCGAAGCTCTCGGTCATCCGGTCGACAATGATCGCGAGCAGCACGACCGCCAGTCCCGACTCGAAGCCGAGACCGATGTCGAGGCGCGAGATGCTGGTCAGCACGTCGTTGCCGAGACCGCCCGCGCCCACCATCGACGCGATGATCACCATCGACAGCGCCATCATGATGGTCTGGTTGATGCCGGCCATGATGGAAGGCAGCGCGCCCGGAATCTGCACCTTGAACAGCAATTGCCAGGGTGTGCAGCCGAAGGTCACGCCCGCCTCGACCTGCTCGCTGTTGACCTGGCGGATGCCGAGGCTGGTCAGGCGCACCACCGGCGGCATCGCGAAGATCACCGTCGCCAGCACGCCGGGCACCTTGCCCAGGCCGAACAGCATCGCCGCCGGAATCAGGTACACGAAGGCCGGCATCGTCTGCATGAAGTCCAGGCTGGGCCGCACGAAGTAGGCCGCAAGCCTGCTCTTCGCCGTCCAGATGCCGAGCGGCACGCCCACCATCAGGCTGATCAGGGTGGCCGAGATCACCAGTGCGAGCGTGGCCATCGTCGCGTTCCAGAATCCGGTGCCGATGATCACCACGACCGCGGCTGCGCAGAACAGCGCGAAGCGCCAGCCCACACGCCGGAATGCGAGGGCCGTCAGCACGACGGCCAGCACCCAGCTCGGGATGAACATGAGGGCCTGCTCGACGAGTTCGGTCAGGCTGCCGACGAAGGTGCCGAGCGCCCCGAAGGTGCCGCTGTCGTTCTCCAGCAGGAAATTCACGGCTTGGTCGGCCCACTCGCCGATCGGTAGAAACTCAGACATTGGCCGTCTCCTGTGCCATGTTCCGCAGCAGGATCGTCTGGGTCACTGCGCCGAGATAGCGCCGCTCGCCGTCTATGATCGGGAGCGGATAGGGATTCCTGACGATGTTGGAAATGAGCTCGGTCATGCGGGTGTCGCCCGAAACGGCCGGGATGTCGTCGAGCAGCGCCTGTTCGAGCGTTGTCCTGCCCTCGGCCAGGCAACGCAGCATCGAATCGATCGACACCGTGCCCAGCACCCGCCGCTCCTTGTCGACGACGAAGCCGTAGTTGCGGCGCATCTGCCGGAGCCGCCCGATCGCCGACTCGAAACCCGCATTGAGGTCGGCCGGGGCCTCCATCACGAGGACCTCGTCCGGGAGGGCGACATCCTTCGCGGTGAGGTAGCGCTTGACGTCCACGCCCTTGAAGAACGCACGCACGTAGTCGTCGGCCGGATTGCGCAGGATCTCGTCGGGCGAGCCGATCTGCACGACGCGCCCGCCTTCCATGATCGCGATGCGGTTGCCGATGCGAAAAGCTTCGTCGAGGTCGTGCGAGACGAAGATGATGGTGCGCTTGTGCTCCTTCTGCAGCGTGAGGAGGAGCTCCTGCATTTCCGTGCGCTTGAGCGGATCGAGCGCCGAGAAGGCCTCGTCCATCAGCATCAGCGACGGATCCACGGCCAGCGCGCGGGCAAGGCCCACGCGCTGCTGCATGCCCCCCGACAGCTCGGCGGGACGCTTGCCGGCGAAGGCCTGGAGGCCGACCTCGTCGAGCACCTCCAGCGCGCGCCGCTCGCGTTCCTTGCGCGCCACGCCCGCGACCTCGAGCCCGAACGCGGCATTGTCGAGCACGGTCAGGTGGGGCAGCAGCGCGAAGGACTGGAACACCATCGCCATGTCGCGCCGACGCAAGGCGACGAGCTGGGCCTTGCTCATGGTCGCGACGTCCTGCCCGTCGACGAGGATCTGTCCGGCGGTCGGCTCGATGAGACGGTTCAATAGGCGGATCAGCGTGGACTTGCCCGACCCCGAAAGGCCCATGATGACGAAGATCTCGCCCTCATTCACGGCGAAGTTCGCGTCCTGAACGCCGACGACCATCCCGGTCTCTTTGAAGATTTCATCCTTGTGCCGCCCCTTGCGCAGCATCTCCATCGCGATGTCGGGGCTGCGGCCGAAGATCTTGTGCAGGCCCTTGGCGACGATCTTATGTTTCATCGCCTTATCCCCTTTTCCATTTTCATGATCGTGTCTCCGTTGGGTTATTCGTTACCGTCGTCGCTGCTTCACCTCGTGCACTTCATCGCGGCGGGCGGGGCGCGGGCAGGAAGAGTTTAGGGGGACGGGAAATCGGCAAGACCCGGATTGCGACCACCAGAATCGGGACTGCGTCAGGAGGTCCGGAATCAGCGCGCGCATCGAGTACCCCCAACGAGCCGCGGAGGTCCGGGGCGGCCGTTCGCGTCGCCCCGGACGATGTCCTCAGAACGTCCTCGTCACCGAGAACAGGACCGTGCCCTTCAAGGGGTTGGAGACGTGCATCCTGCCCGAGGAGTCGACGGCGCCCGTCGTGTAGTTCTCGAACAGGTCGTCCTTATCCCAGGCCTTCGTATAGCCCAGCGACACGGTCCAACCGCCATCGAAGCTCTTGTTCACGGCCACCTTGGCGTCGCGCCAGTTCGCGAAGCTGAAGCCGCGCACGCGCTGATGGCCGTAGTGGAGCAGCAGGCCGTAGCCGGCGCCGAGGTCGAAGTTGGCGTTGATATCGAGGTAGCCCGAGCCGCGGCTGTGCCGGTCGCCGGTGCGCGCCGTGGTGCCGAGCGTCTCGTCGTTGAAGCCGAAATAGTCCCGCGTGTAGGTGAGCCAGTACTTCACGGTGAGGAACTTGTAGCTGATACTGGGAACGATCTCGCCGTAGTCGTAGCGCACGTCGGCGAAGGCCATCTTCGCGCCGGGATAGACGTAATAGTACGCGGTAACCCCGTAACCAATGTCCCCCGCCGTTCCGGCATAGCCTGCGTAAAGATCCCACTCGACGGTGCCGTTCTCGATGAAGCGGTTGCTCACGCTAGACATCCAGGTGCCGGCGAAGAAACCGCTCGGGTGCGCGTAGTCGAAACCGCCCTGCAGCGCGGGTTTGCCCCAAGTCTGCCGCCAGCCGCGCGAGACGTACTGCGAGGTCAACGTGACATTCGCGGAGAGGGCGGAGGCGGCGGACTCCTCGGGTGCGACCGACGCGCCGGCCTGCGGCCCCGCTGCGATCTGCACGGGATCCGGATCCGCCGATTGCGCGAGCACGGGCGGGGCAATGCCCCACAGCGCCGTTGCGCACAGGCCGAGGACGGAGGCGGTGGTGTGGAATTTCATTATTTTTGCTCCTGGCACAGAACATGGAAGGACTTCTTTCGCACCCCCGCTCGCCGTCCAGGTCCGGTCGCAGCCTGTTCGCTCGAGGTCATCCTCCGGGGAGGCGGGCCGATTATTCGTCGCCAGGAACGGTCGCGCAGACGAGATTGCGACCAGGAAACCCACGTTTGCGACCGGAACAGGGGATCTCCTGCAACACGCCCGCCATCGGGCGCCGTCACGACAGATCGGGTCGCGCAGAGGGAATCCGAAGGCGAAGCCGCTGGCTATCCTCGGCAGCACCTGTCGGTCCGGAACCGGCAGCCATAGCGAGCGGCACCCGGGCTGGCGCACACGTGCGCTGCCGGGCGTGTCGCCAGGATTGAATTCCACCGCACCGAAAAGGATCCGTCATGAAGAAAATGGTCAACGTCGCCGCTGCCGCCAGCCTGGCTTTCACGGTGTTCGCCACCAACGCCGCCGCCAGCGTCGAGCCGGCCAGCTGCCGCGACGTCCGCTTTGCCGACGTGGGCTGGACCGACATCACCGCGACGACGGCGCTCGCCTCCACCCTGCTCGAAGGCCTCGGCTACCGGCCCAAGACCACGATCGCCTCGGTGCCGATCACTTTCGCCGGCATCAAGAAGAAGCAGATCGACGTCTTTCTCGGCTACTGGTCGCCGTCGATGACCCCGATGATCGAGCCCTTCGTGAAGACGGGCGACGTGAAGGTCCTCGATACGCCCAACCTCACCGGTGCGAAGTACACGCTGGCGGTGCCGAAATACGTCGCCGACGCGGGACTGAAGAGCTTTGCCGACATCGCCCGCTTCGCCGACAAGCTCGACCGCAAGATCTACGGCATCGAACCGGGCAACGACGGCAACGCGCTGATCGAGAAGATGCTCAAGGAAAACGCTTTCGGACTGAAGGGCTTCGAGATGGTCGAGTCGAGCGAGGCCGGGATGCTGCTGTCGGTGGATCGGGCGATCCGGCAGAAGAAGTGGATCGTGTTTCTCGGCTGGGAACCCCACCCGATGAACGTCAAGTTCGACGTGACCTACCTGGAGGGAGGCGACGAGGTTTTCGGGCCGAACTTCGGTGAAGCCAAGGTCTACACCGTCGTGCCGCCCGACTACATCAACCGCTGCCCCAACGTCGGCCGCCTAGTAAGCAACCTCACCTTCAATACCGACATCGAGAACCGGCTGATGATGCCGATCGTGGAGAAGAAGAATCCCTCGGCCGTGATCAAGACCTGGCTCAAGGAAAACCCGGCCCAGCTCGACAGCTGGCTCGCCGGCGTCAAGGCCGCGGACGGTAGCGACGGCCTCGCCTCGGTGAAGGCCTACCTGCAACGCTGAGGATCGGGGGAGGCGGAGTCCCGGCCTCCACCGTCCCGATCGTCTCCCTGCTTCCTCCCTCGGCGCGCGCCCTTCCGAGTCGCGCGCCATTTTTTTGCACACAGCACGGAGCTCCGCATGGAGTGGCTCTACCTGTCGATCTCGATCCTCGCCGAGGTGGCCGCCACCACCGCCCTGAAGGCTTCCAACAGCTTTACGCGCCTGCTGCCTTCGCTTGTCGTGGTGACCGGCTACGGCATCTCCTTCTATTTCCTGTCGCTCGCCATTCAGCGCATCCCGCTGGGCGTCGCGTATGCGATCTGGTCCGCGGTGGGCGTCGTCCTGATTTCCGCCGCAGGCGCCCTGCTCTTCGCCCAGCGCCTGAGCGCTCCGGCCGTTGCCGGCATGACGCTCATCGTCGCCGGCGTCGTCGTCATCAACGTCTTCTCGCGCGACGGCATCCACTGACGAGCACAGCCTATGGGCTGCTCGTCGCTTGCGGCACGAGTGTCATGATCGCCTCGCGGTCGGTTGCGAGCAATGCGGCCTCACCCAGTTCGGCGCTCAGGCCGGCACGGTCGAGCACCGCACGGAACTGCCGCTTCACCGCCGACAGCCTCAGCACCACGTCGGCCCGGGCGAGCTCGCGGTGCATCCGGCGCAACATGTCGACTCCGGTGGCGTCGAGATCGTTGGCAGCCGACACGCATAGCAGCACGGTGCGCACACCGGCGGCAGTGCCGACGCGCTCGAGCACGAAGCGCTCGAGGAGCGGCGCGGTGACGTAACTCAGCGAGGCGTCGATGCGCACGGCGAGAACGTCCGGCGCCAGCGGTGGCAAGCCATGTACGAAACGGTCACGCAAGGTGCCGTCGGCGTGGAGTCCCAACTCGACGATGCGCGGATGCGCGCGACGGTACAGGAAGCACAGCATCGCGGTGACGAAGCCGGCGAGCACGCCCCAGTGCAGCTGAGGCATGCTGGCGAGCGTGGCGGCGAAGCTCACCAGTGCGACCAAGCCGTCGTCGCGCGAAATGCGCCACAGTCGCGCGAAGACGCCGAAATCGATGAGCCCCAGGACGGGCGCGACGATCACCGCCGCGAGCAGGGCGCGCGGCAGATCGTGGAGGGCGTCGGTGAGGAAGAGCAGGAACACCACGACGCCGGCCACCGCGAAGAGCGTCGACCAGCCGCTGACGGCACCCGCGAACACATTCAGGGCCGAGCGCGAGAACGAGCCGCTGACCGGGAAGGCACCGCTTGCCCCGCTCACGATCTTGGCCAGGCCCTGGCCGACGAGTTCCTGATTCTCGTCCCAGCGCCGCGCGCTGCGCTGACTGAGCGCACGGCAACTCGACATCGCTTCGGTAAAGCTCACCAGGGCGACGATCAGCGCTCCCGGAAGCAGCGCCCGATGCTGCTCCAGACCGAGCGATGGCGGCAGAGCGAGTTGCGGCAGTCCCGCGGGAACGGACCCCACCACGGCCCCCCCGCTTCCCGCAAAGCCCAAGGCCGCGCTGATCGCGGTGCCACCCACGCACACCAGGAGAACGCCGGGAAGTCGCGGCGCGAATCGACGCAGGAGCAGCAGCAGCGCAAGCGCGCCGAAACCGAAGCCCGCGGTCGTCGCAAGCAGGCCCGGGTCGGCGTGCCACGTCGTAGCCAGGCGCCGCGGCCAGTCGGCATCGACCCCGCCCGCCACGCCGAAGAGCGCCGGCAACTGTGACAGGATGATGGAGAGTGCCGCGGCATTGATGAAGCCGGCAATCAGGGGATTCGACACGAAATTTGCGATCAGCCCCAGGCGCAGCGCGCCCAGCAGGAACTGGATCGCGCCAGAATACAGCGCGAGCCAGATCGACAAGGCCACCCACTCGGTGCCGCCCGGCACCGCCAGCGGTTGCAGGATGGCGAAGCTCAGGATGCTCGTCAGCGCAACGGGCCCCACGGCGAGGAGCGGCGAAGCGCCCCACAGGACGCCCACGACGGCGGGCAACAGCGCCGCGTAGAGGCCCGTCACCGGCGGCATCCCCGCCAGGGTGGCGTAGGCGAGTGACTGCGGGATCAGCACGAGGGCCACGGCGAGCCCGGCCCAGGCGTCGCGGCGCAGGGTCTGCGCGCTGGGCCGCGGCCAGCGCAGGAAGGGCAGCAGCCGCAGGAGTCGCGCCCTCGCCGGACTCATTTCAGCCACAGGACCATCGCCTTGCCGCCGGCGGCGGCGTTGCCCGGCAACGTGAGCGGCCGATCGATGGCGTACATGCTTTCCTTGGCGACACCGATGGCGTGTTGCCGGGCCGAGTCGACCATCGCGAGGACCTCTTCAGACAGGAGATTACCGAGACGATAGCGCGGATTGATGTAATGGTCGCACGCATAGACGCCGCAATTGTGCTCGACGAGCAGCGCATGCCCGAGCGCTTCGGCATCGTGCACACCGCCCCTTCCCCGCCGAGCGCGACGTGCGTGAGCCATTCTAAGTTCATCTCGAACATGTCGCCCACGTCGTGGGGCACCCACTCGTCGAACGCCGCGACCCACCGTCTCCCTGGCTCGCCGGATCGGCCGACCACGCCGCCAGCACGCCACCATGGTCACCGCTCTTTTTTGATTGCACGTTCAATTAAAAAAGCGGAAGATGTGCCGAACCGTTCGTCGCTGCACTCGCGACAGACGGTGATCAAGCAGCAGGAGCCGGACACAAGCATTCCGGCCAACGACAAGAGCACCGGAAGGAGACCACACCATGGCAGCAGCAACGGCAGCGCCGACCTATCGCTTCGCATTCATCACGCTCGACAACTATTCGATGATCGCCCTCTCGAGCGCGATCGAGCCGCTCCGCATGGCCAACTACCTGAGCGGGCGCGAGGTGTACCAGTGGTCCATCGTCACGCTCGACGGCCAGCCGGCCACCGCAAGCAATGGCGCGTACATGCTGCCGACGGTGTCGCTCGATGACATCGGGCCGGTGAACATCGCCTTCGTGTGCGGGGGCATCAAGGTCAAGGAAGCGATCACGCCTGCGCTGCTGGCCGCGCTGCGCCGCCTGGCGCAGCGGCACGTGCCGATCGGCGCACTGTGCACCGGGAGTTACGCGCTCGCGATGGCCGGCGTGCTCGAAAAGCACCCGGTGGCGATCCACTGGGAGAACATGGCCGGTCTGCTCGAAGAGTTCCCCGGCATCCACGTCACCGAGAAACTCTTCTCGATCGGCGACGACCGCTACACCTGCTCGGGCGGCATCGCGCCGCTGGACCTGATGCTTCACCTGATCAAGGACCAGCTCGGACCCGAGATCGCGTTGGCGATTTCGGAGCAGTTCATCGTCGAGCGCGTCCGCGACGACAACGACCGTCAGCGCATCCCGCTGCAGAACCAGGTCGGCATCTGCCAGGAGAACCTGCTCAAGGTCGCCGCGCTGATGGAGGCCAACATCGAGGAGCCGCTCTCGCTCGACGAGTTGTCCGACGAGATCGGCGTCTCGCGGCGGCAGATCGAGCGCCTGTTCAAGCGCTACCTCAACTGCGTGCCGACCAAGTACTACCTGGACCTGCGCCTGCACCGCGCGCGCACGCTGCTGCTGCAGACTTCGATGTCCATCCTCGAAATCGCCATCGCCTGCGGCTTCCGCACGCCGCCGCATTTCGCGAAGTGTTATCGCGATCTCTTCGGCTACCCGCCGAGCGGCGAGCGCGGGCAGAAGTGCAGGAAGCCGCCGTTCACGCCGGTGCCGCTGCTGGCAACGCCGCGCCCGCAAGCCATCACGCCGAGCGTCGACTATTACGGCAACGCTTGAAGCGCGAGGGGCGCGACGCGGCCGACTTTCTGGTCGTCTTGAGCTCGATGTAGTGCTCGTGCGCATACACCGACTTGTCGCGCCCCCCGAACCCGGACTGTTTGTACCCGCCGAACGGGGTCGTGATGTTGCCTTCCGAGAAGCAGCCGACCGACACCGTGCCGGCATGGATCGCCTTGAACATGCGGTGGGCCGTGCTGAAATCGTCACTCCACAGCGAGGCCGTCAGCCCGTAGCAGGTGTCGTTGGCAATAGCGGTGGCCTCTTCCTCGCGGTCGAATGGAATCATCGCCAGCACTGGCCCGAAGATCTCTTCCCGCGCAATCTCGGCATCCTCGGGCACGTCATCGACGATCGTCGACGCGATCGTCACCGCCAATCTGATCGGTCGCAAGCAGCTCTACCGCTTCGAGACATACCGCCTCGAAGCGGCGAAGGTTCGCGGCGGCCTGGGGATCGACGTTTCAGTCGACGGCGAGTTGGTCGCGCTGGACACGACGGATCTCGACGTCCTGATCATGTGTGGCGAGTTCCGTTCGAATCTCGAACCCCGCCGTCCGGTCGTCGACAAGCTGCGCGCGGCACCGCCCCGACTGATCGGAACCGGTGCCGCTTTTCCGGGCGGACGTCAGCGCTCGATGACGAGATCGCTCCGCGGCGTGCTGCAGCAGGGCAGGATCAAGCCCTGATCAATCTCCCTTTGGCGGATGCCCCCGCCATGGACCATGTCCACTTCGCCGGAAACGAGGCGCGACTTGCAGGTGCCGCACACGCCCTTGGCGCACGACGATGGCAGGCGCAGGCCCGCCGCGCGCGCCGCGTCGAGCAGCTTCTGTCCAGGCGCGCAAACCACTGTACGGCCGCTTTTCGCGAACTCGACGGTGAAACCGACTGCGTCGTCGGCTGACGCCTCGGCTGTGCCGGTTTCCCCGCCTTCCTCGTCGCTCGCCGTGTCGGCGAAGCTGAAGCTTTCCTCGTGATAGTGCTTCATGTCGAAGCCGCCCTCGGCCAGCAAGGCCCGGACGGCGGCCATGTAAGGCTCCGGCCCGCAGCAGAAGATCTCGCGCTCGCTGAAGTCGGGAGCGATTCGCTTGAGCAGCGATAGGTCGAGATAGCCGGTCGGCGACGACCAGTCGGCCTCGCTGCCCCGCCCTTCGCACACGAAGGCGGTGCGGAAGTTCGGCTGGTTCGCAGCGAGCAGGCCGAGTTCGCGGCGGAAGATGATGTCCGCGGGCGTGCGTGCGCTATGCACGAAGACAACGTCCCGATCCTCGCCCAGGTCGTGGAAGCTGCGCGACATGGACATCAGCGGCGTGATCCCGGAGCCGCCTGACAGGAACAGGTACTTGCCCGCCGGATGCAGGGCGCAGGCGAATTCCCCGCTCGGCCCCAAGGCGCGCACGCTCATGCCCGCGGTGAGGTGATCGTGCAGCCAGTTGGAGACGAGGCCGCCGGGCACGCGCTTGACCGTGATCGACAGGGTGTCCGGGCGCGTCGGCGAGGACGAGATCGTGTAGCAGCGATTGACCGTCTCGCCATCGATCTCCAGTTCGAGCGTGAGGAACTGCCCCGGCAGGAAACGAACCAGCCCCGGCGTGCGGGGGCGAAAGATGAAGCTCTTGACGTCGTGCGTCTCATGGCGAACCTGGCAACAGATCAGGACGTCGTCCTCCTCCGCATTCCACAGGCGCGGCACGGGCTGCCATACATCACGAGTAACAGGTGCGTTCATGCTGGATACATCCTCGGATTTCCAGACCCCGCTGCCGTCAGGAATGCGGCAAGCGGGGGGATTTGCGGTTCATGGCGGAAGGCACGGATACTCCGGCTCCCGCCTCGCGTCGTTTATTCCACGGCGGCCTTCAGGCGCCCCACGTACCAGTTGGCGAACTTCTCGACCAGCTCCTCGGTGTAGGGCGAATAGGGGCCCGGCTCGTAGGCCGGATCGGCGACGCCGCGCTGGGACATCTCGACAAGCTCGCGGTCCTGCTGGTTGGTCGCGCGCCACACTGCGGTGAGCTTGGCGGGATCGTAGTCGCGCCCTTCCACTGCGTCCTTGTGCACCAGCCACTTCGTGCGCACCAGCGTCTGATCGGGGCCGATCGGCAGCACCGTGAAGGTCACGATGTGGTCGCTCATGAAGTGGTGCCAGGAGTTGGGCTGGGTCCAGAACGACAGGCCGCCGAGGTTGCGCTCGCCAAAATTGCCGAGCAGTTTTTGGCAGGCAACCTTGGCGTCCATCGTCTGCGACTCGCCGGCCTTGTCGAGCGGCAGGCGCTTGGTGCGAAAACCGGTGACGCAGCTGTCCAGCTCATCGATTTCCGCGGACTTGAGGCCGGCGGCCTCCCAGCGGGCATGCTCGCGCTCCGTGAGGTCGCGGAAGGCCTGGACCTGCTCGATGTTCGAGGGCGAGGGCTGGTAGCCGAAGCCGTACTCGTACAGCGAGATCGTCAGTTCCGGGTGATTGCTCACGCAGTGGTAGCACTCGCGGTTGTTCTCCATGACCAGCTTCCAGTTGCCGGCCTCGACGATCTCGTCCTGCACGGCGATCTTGCAGTCGGCGAGTTGGTGCGGCCCGATGTAGCGCGCCATCGTTTCGCGCATCCGGGCGAAGTCTTCGGGCGGGTTTTCGGCGAGGCAGACGAAGATGAGCCCCGCGACGCTCTCGACATGGACGCGCTTGAGGCCGCGGCCGGAGGGATCGAAGTCCTCGCCCATGTGCTCGGCGTAGATCAGCTTGCCGGACAGGTCGTAGGTCCATTGATGGTAAGGGCAGACCAGGTTGCCGACGCTGCCCTTGTGCGCGTTGCACAGCTGGGCGCCGCGGTGGCGACAGACGTTGTGGAAGGCGCGCAGCTCCATGTCGTCGTTGCGCAACACCACGACCGACGCACGGCCGAGCTTGACCGTGAAGTAGTCGCCCGGCTCGGGGATGTCGGGTTCGACCCCGACATAGATCCAGTGCCGTCCGAAGATGGCTTCCATGTCCAGGTCGAAGATCTCCTGGCTGGTGTAGAACTGCGCATCCAGGCTGTGCCCGGTACGTCGGGCGGCGAGGAGTTCCCTCACCCCGTTGCTCGCTTTCATGTTTTTTCCTCCTCGGTGCAGAAACGTTGGGGTGATATTCCCGCAGGCTGCGCGACGTCACTTGTGCTTTGTGGACGCAATCCAATTCAATTCCGACATGAGGACAGCAGAACCCGGCGACGACCCGGACCGTTCGGCGCGTCCGCGGCGAACGCGAGCGCATGGCGGTCGCCATCGGGAACTGCGTGAATTCGCATGATTGATTCGCGGTGAGGTTCAGCCCTCACGAGCGGCGGAGGCAGGCAACCGTCCGTGGGAGCTTCAACCGCGAATACGCACGCTGGAGGACATCTGTTGCCGATTCGCGGCTGAAGCCGCTCCCACAGGAAGCCAAATCGGCCGTTCGTACGATCGTCCGTCGCAGCGTCCTGTCAGTTGAGCAGGCGCGGGCGGATGGCGAAGATGCAGTGGTCGAAGCCGTCAGCGCCGCATTGTGTTGTCCGTGGGAGCGGCTTCAGCCGCGAATACACACGCTGGAGGACATCTGTTGCCGATTCGCGGCTGAAGCCGCTCCCACAGGAAGCCAAATCGGCCGTTCGTACGATCGTCCGTCGCAGCGTCCTGTCAGTTGAGCAGGCGCGGGCGGATGGCGAAGATGCAGTGGTCGAAGCCGTCAGCGCCGCATTGGGTTTCGCAGCAGATCGTGCTGAGCGGCTTGCCGGCGTTTTCGCCGATCCAGTCCATCATGCCCGCGAACCAGCCCGCGAACATGTAGCAGGTCCTGGCGGCACAGGCTTCCGCCTGCGAGAGGACGAGCGTGGAATGGTCGAGGCGGACGTCGGCCGTGCCGGTGCGGAAGTCGGCCTCGGCGAGGCTGAAGCGACCCCAGCCGCGTGCGGACAGGCGCTCCAGGTAGTGTTCGAAGAGCTCGACGCCGGCGAGGCCGTGGGCGAACGCTTCCTTTTCGCACCAGTGGCGCGCCGACTTGTAGCTGGCGTGGTAGAGGATGTCGCCGTAGCTTTCGTCACCCATGCCCGTCTCCAGGTCCTGCAGGGTATCCAGGCAGAAGCTGCGCGCCGCGAGGCGAATGGACTCATACTCGGCCTCGGCGCAGCCGTCGTCGTCCTGGTCCTGCCCGGCGCTCATCGAATCCACCTGTCGATCCTTCCCGTCAGCCTCATTGCATCATTATTCGCACCCCGGCGCGTCGTGGTCAGTCTGCTTGCGACAGGTTTCCGCGAGATTGCGACAGTTTGCTGCGCCCGGACCGTGAAGGCTGGCGAAGGCCGGGAGAAGCCGCTATGTTTACAGACATATAGCTCGATCCGCATGGCGCACCAAAAAGAACAAGGCGCCCGCGTGACGCCCCATGCCGGGGCGTGAAACGCGAGGACGACCAACAGGAGACACCGATGTTCCATTTCCCCGGGCCAGCCGCCCCAGGGCGTTCCGCGCCCGCCTCTCCCCCGACTCCATCCTGTCCGTCCCTGTGCCGGCGCCGCTCTTGCGGGCGCGATGTGGCGGGCTGACGCGCGTCTTTCCTGCCGCGCAGCACGCCTCGTCGCACAGAGGCATGGTTCCTGCTGAAGACGGCATAGCGACTGCACCGATGCAAACCGGTCCGCCGCACCAATCGATGTTTGCATTCGCCCAACCTTGAAATCGGAGCACATGGTGTCCGCCACACTTTCGTCCGTGACCCGCGTCGGTTTTCTCCTGCTGAACGAATTCACGATGATCGCGTTCTCCAGCGCGATCGAAGTCCTGCGCATGGCCAACCACATCAGTGGCAAGCCCCTGTACAGCTGGTCCGTGATTTCCGCCGACGGTCAGCCGGTGGCCTCCAGCAACGGCCTCGCGCCCGCGCAGATCGGAACCTACGAGGAGTCCGGGCCGTTCGACATGGTATTCGTGTGCGGCGGCACCAACGTCACCCGCTTCGTCGATGACAAGGTGCTCGCCCTGCTGCGCCGCATCGCGCACGACAAGGTGATTCTCGGCGGACTGTGCACTGGAACCTATGCGCTGGTGAAGGCCGGCCTGCTCAACGGCTACCGCGCGACCATCCACTGGGAGAACCTGAGCGCACTGCGCGAGGCCCACGGCAGGATCCACTTTGTCGAGGAGCTCTTCGTCATCGACCGCGACCGGATCACCTGTACCGGCGGTATCGCCCCCATCGACATGATGCTCGCCGTGGTGCGCGAGCGTTGCGGCAAGACCCTGGTTGCGGAAATCTCCGAGCAGTTCATCCTCGAACGGGTGCGCGACAGCAAGGATCGCCAGCACATCCCGCTGGCCGCGCGAGCGGGCTGCAACCGCAAGGCCCTGGTGGAAGTCGCAGCCCTGATGGAAGCGAACATCGAGGAGCCGCTGTCGCTGGAGGAGCTGTCGCAACTCGCCGGCCTCTCCCAGCGCCACCTGCAGCGCCTGTTCCGCGAAGCCTTGCAAGTCACTCCCAGCCACTACTACCTGGAATTGCGGCTGCGTCGCGCGCGCGAGCTCCTGTTGCAGACGCAGATGTCCATCACCAACATCACGGTCGCCTGCGGCTTCCAGTCGGCCTGTCATTTCAGCAAGTGCTACCGCGCGCTGTTCGGCAAGCCGCCCAGCAGCGAGCGGCGGCCGCAGGGGACCGTGGCGGGCGTGGGCAAGTCCGTCGTCCATCATCTGGCGGCATGACGCGTCTGCCGGCGGCCTGAGTCCGGGTCGCTCCAGGCTCCGTGCAATGCACGGAGCCGTTTCCTATCCTTGTAGCGCAGGGATGCGCAGAGGCCGGTTGTCGAGGAACGATCCGGGAGAGGAAACCATGAACAGGCCCAACATCAAGGTGTATCGCCTGGCGGCGTTGTTCGTTCTGGGCATCCTGCTGTTCAACTACCCCCTGATGGCCCTGTTCAATCATCCGACGCTGGTGGCCGGGATTCCCGTTCTGTACGTGTACGCCTTTGCGGCCTGGGTACTGCTTGTCGCGCTCCTGATCCTGGTGATCGAGCGGACCTAGCGCAGCTGCGCGGCCGCGGGGAGACGCCATCTTGCCGACATGGCTCATCGCGGTGGTGGTCGCGGCCTATCTCGGGCTGCTGTTCGCCATCGCCTATCTGGGCGAACGCGCCGCAGACGCGGGTCGCAGCCTGATCGCAAATCCCTATGTCTACGCGCTCTCGCTGTGCGTCTTCCTGACCGCGTGGGGCTTCTACGGCGACGTCGGCGTCGCCGCGAACTCGGGCATCGCCTACCTGCCGGCGAACATAGGGCCGTGCGTGATGGCTTGCCTGTGGTGGATGGTGCTGCGCAAGATCATCCGCATCGCCAAGGACAACCGCCTCACCTCGCTGGCCGACTTCATTTCCTCGCGCTACGGCAAGAGCGGCCTGCTCGCAGGGCTCGTGACCGTGATCGCGCTGCTGGGGGTCACGCCCTACGTGTCGCTGCAGCTCAAGGCGGTGGCGATGAGCTTCCACTTCCTGCGAGGCTTTCCGGACGTCCCGGCGTCCGCGTCGCTCGTCGACAGCATATGGCGCGACACGACCTTCTACGTGACCCTGCTGCTGGCCGCGTTCACGGTCGTGTTCGGCACGCGCAAGCTCGATCTCGCCGAGCGGCACGAAGGCATGGTCGCCGCGACCGCCTTCGACTCCCTGGTCAAGCTGCTCGCCTTTCTCGCCGTCGGCATCTTCGTCACCTGGGGGCTGTACGACGGCCCGGGTGATCTCTTCGGCCGTGCGGCCGAGGTGCCGCAGTTCGCCGCGCTGTTCACGATCGGCGGTGGCGAGAGCGGCGGACAGTCGCCCTGGGGATCGCTGTTCGCCATCTACGCCGTCACCATGCTCGCGGTGATGTTCCTGCCGCGGCAGTTCCAGGTGGCGGTGATCGAGAACGTCGACGAGACGCACGTGAATCGGGCGATCTGGCTGTTTCCGCTGTATTTCCTGCTGTTCGACCTCTTCGTCCTGCCCATCGCCTTCGCCGGCCTGCTGCAGTTCGGCCCCGACGGCGCCGTGAGCCCGGAGACCTACGTGCTCGCGCTGCCGTTGGCCGCGCAGCGCGAGGCGCTGGCGCTGCTCGTGTTCGTCGGTGGTTTCGCCGCGGCCACCGGCATGGTGGTCGTGGAGGTCATCGCGCTGTCGACGATGGTCTGCAACGACCTGGTGATGCCGATCCTGCTGCGCGTGAAGGCGCTGCGCCTGACGGAACGGACCGACCTGTCGGGCCTGCTGCTGGCGATCCGGCGCATCACCATCGTGGGTGGGCTCCTGCTCGGCTACGCGTATTACCGACTGGCAGGCGAGACCTATGCCCTGGCGTCGATCGGGCTGCTCTCGCTGGCAGCGGTGGCGCAGTTCGCGCCCGCGCTGCTGGGCGGGCTGTACTGGAAGGCAGGCACCAAGGCGGGCGCGTTCGCCGGGCTGGGGGCGGGTTTCGTGGTGTGGCTCTACACGCTGGTGGTGCCTGCCTTCGCCCGTGCGGGCTGGCTGCCGCCGACCCTGCTCGAGCAAGGCCCCTTCGGCGTGGAGTTGCTCCGCCCGCTCGTGCTGTTCGGCCTGGAGGGGCTCGACGAGACCAGCCATGGGGTGCTGTGGAGCATGCTCGCGAATATCGGATCCTACGTGGCGGTGTCGCTCCTCAGCGAACAGGGCAGCGTGGAGCGGACCCAGGCGGCGCTGTTCGTCGACGCAACGCGGCACGATCGCGGCATCGAACGCGACTGGGGGGCACGCGGTTCGCTGCCCGACCTGTATGCGCTCATGCAACGTTTCCTGGGTCCGGAAAATGCCCGTCAATCCCTGGCGTCGTATGCGATGCGGCATGGCCTCGACTGGCCCCGCGAGGTGGACGCCGATCTGGCGCGCCACTGCGAAGCGCAACTGTCCGGCATCATCGGCGCGGCTTCAGCGCGTCTCGTGCTCGGCTCGGTGGTGGAGGAAGAGTTCCTGCGCGACACGCTCACCGGCCTTCCGAACCGCGCATTGCTGCTAACCCGTCTCGGCGACGCCCTCGACCGGCACCGGCTGGGCAAGGCGCACGGGTTCGCCCTCCTGTTCATCAGCCTGGACCGCTTCCGACTCATCGGTGACAGCCTGGGCGCAACCGTCGCCGACGAGTTCCTGATTGCGGTCGCACGCAGCCTGGGCTCCGGGCTCCGCCCCGGTGACACGGCGGCCCGCCTGGGCGGCGAGAATTTCGCGCTCCTGCTCGACGAAACCAGCGATGTCACGGAGGCGATACGCTTCGCGGAGCGCCTCCAGACGGAGCTGGCGGCCGGCTTCAACGTGGACGGGCACGCGCTGTTCTCGTCGGCGAGCGTTGGGATCGCCCTCGGTCGGCCCGACTACGCAGACCCCGCCGACATCCTGCGTGATGCGGAGACGGCCGCGCACAACGCCACGCGGCGCGGTGGTGCGTGCCAGGAGGTGTTTGCCGCCGACATGCGCGAACGCGTGGTCGCCCTGCTCGACATGGAGACGCAGTTGCGCCGGGCGGTTTCACGCGGCGACGAGTTCCGCGTCTACTACCAGCCCATCGTCGACCTGCCCACCGGCCGGTTGGCCGGTTTCGAAGCGCTGGTGCGGATGCGCCGGGCCGACGGTACGCTGGTGCCGCCAGGCGAGTTCATTCCGCTCACCGAGGAGACCGGTCTCATCGTGTCGATCGGCCGCTGGGTGCTGGCCGAAGCCTGCCGACAGATGCAGGACTGGCAACGGCGCTTTCCGGAGCGCGCGGCCGGGAAGATCAGCGTGAACCTCGCCGGCCGGCAGTTCGTGCAGCCGGACCTGCTCGAGCAGATCCGGGCGGTGCTGGCCGAAACCGGCCTCGACGCGGGCAGTCTCAAGCTGGAGGTGACCGAGACGCTGCTGATGGAGCACGCCGAAGCGGCGGCCGCCGTGCTGACGAAACTGCGCGCACTCGGAATCGAACTCCTGATGGACGACTTCGGCACCGGCTACTCGTCGCTGTCATACCTGCACCGCTTCCCGCTCGACACCCTGAAGGTCGACGCCTCCTTCGTGCGCCGCATGGACACGGACCAGGCGGCGGACGATATCGTCCAGACGATCGTCACCCTCGCCCGCACGCTCGGCATGAGCGTGATCGCCGAAGGGGTCGAGACCGCGGCCCAACTGGCCCGGCTGCGGGCCTTGGGGGTCGATTATGGCCAAGGATATTACTTTGGCCAGCCGCTCGACGCAGAAGCCGCCGAGCGGATGATCAGCACTGCGCCGACCTGGTGATCCGCGGGTCCGGGGCGTCAGGACTCCTGCCCCTGGCCCCCTTTCCGACGTGCGATCCGCTCTTCCTTCCGCACGCCGAAGCTTTCGGTAAGACGATCGAGGATGATCGCGAGCAACACCACCGCGAGTCCGGACTCGAAGCCCAGTCCGATGTCGAGGCGCTGGATACTGGCGAGGACGTTGTTGCCCAGGCCGCCACCACCGACCATCGACGCGATGATGACCATCGACAGCGCCATCATGATCGTCTGGTTGATGCCGGCCATGATCGAGGGCAGCGCGCCGGGGATCTGGATCTTGAGCAGCACCTGCAGCGGTGTGCAGCCGAAGGTGATGCCGGCCTCGACCTGCTCCTTGTTGACCTGGCGGATGCCGAGCGCGGTCAGGCGGACCACCGGCGGCATGGCGAAGATCACCGTCGCCAGGACCGCCGGTACGCGCCCGAGTCCGAACACCATCGCCGCCGGGATGAGGTAGACGAAGGCCGGCATGGTCTGCATGAAGTCCAGCACCGGCCGCAGCAGGTAGTTGATCCGCCGGTTGAGCGCCGCGGCGATGCCCAGCGGTATGCCGACCAGGAGGCTGATGAGCGTCGCCGCGATGATCAGCGCGAGCGTGACCATCGTTGCCGGCCAGAAGCCGGTGCCGATGATGACGACGAAGGCCGCGGCCGCGACGACCGCGAACTTCCAGCCCAGGCGCCAGAATCCCAGGGCGACGAACATGCCTGCGAGGAGCCAGTCCGGCACCCATTGCAGGAGCTGCTCCGTCAGGGCCGTCATGTCGCCGACGACGTCCCCCAGGCGCTCCAGCACCCCGTGATCGTTTTCGAGGATGAAATTGATGGTTTTCTCGGCCCATTCGCCGATTGGCAGGAAATCACGCATGGCTGAGCTCTTCCTTCGCCATCTTCTTCAGCAGGATCGTCTGGGTGACCGCGCCGATGTAGTGGCCCTGCGACTCGATCACGGGCAGCGGATAGGGCATCTTCACGATGCGGCAGATCAGCTCGCGCAGGTTGAGGTTGCCATTGACCGGCGGGAGGTCGGTCAGCAGCGCGTGGGAGAGTTCGGTGGAGCCGGATTCGAGCGACCGGATCATCGAGTCGATGGAGACGGTGCCGACGAGCTTGTGCTCGCCATCCACGACGAAACCGTAATTGCGTCGCGCCGCGCGCAGACGCTCGATCGCGCCGTGGAAACCGTCCGCGAAATCGCCGTGCGCCTTGAATACCGGCACCGCATCGGCGTCGGCGATGTCCTTGGCGGACAGGTACTTGTTCACATCCACCCCGTTGAAGAAGGCCCGCACGTATTCGTCGGCGGGGTTGCGGATGATTTCGTCGGGCGTGCCAATCTGCACGATGCGCCCGCCTTCCATGATGGCGATGCGGTTGCCGATGCGACAGGCCTCGTCGAGGTCGTGGGAGACGAAGATGATCGTGCGCTGATGCTCGCGCTGCAGGTCGAGCAGCAGGTCCTGCATTTCGGTGCGCTTAAGGGGGTCAAGTGCGGAAAAGGCTTCGTCCATCAGCATCAGCGACGGATCGACGGCCAGCGCGCGCGCGAGTCCCGCGCGCTGCTGCATCCCGCCGCTCAGCTCGCGCGGATAGCGGTTTGCGTAGGCGCCCAGGCCCACCTGTTCGAGCACCTTCATCGCCCGCGCTTCGCGCTCCTTGCGCGGCACGCCTGACACCTCCAGCCCGAAGGCAGCGTTTGCGAGCACCGTGAGGTGCGGCAGCAGCGCGAACGACTGGAAGACCATCGCCATGTCGCGGCGGCGCAGCTTGATAAGCTCGCGCGGGTCCATCGACGCCACATCCTGTCCGTCGACGAGAACCTGCCCGGAACTGGGCTCGATCAAGCGGTTGAGCAGGCGGATCAGCGTTGATTTGCCGGACCCGGACAAACCCATGATGACGAAGATCTCGCCCGCGTTGATGTGGAAATTCGCATTCTGGACACCGACCACCATGCCGGTTTCCCGAACGATCCGGTCCTTGTCCTTGCCCGAACGCAGCATCTGCATCGCCACGTCCGGTTTGGGGCCGAAGATCTTGTACAGATCCTTTACTACGATCTTTGCCTGCATGGTCTCGCGTACCTCCAGCGCACTGCTCCACCCATCAATCGACACCGGTGCCCGCAATGCTGCGAACACCGGTTTTCGCGTCTGCGCGCAATACGCCGCCTTACTGGGCGTCCTTCAACCAGGCTGCAACCATTTCGGGATGGCTCGCAATGTAGGCCGCGGCCTCTTTCTCGTAGGACGATTCCTTCGCCTTCGCCATGATGCCTTCAAGGTCCGAGAGCGGAATCTTGAAGTTCTTGATGAAGGCCGCCGCTTTCGGGAAGTCCTGGTCGAAGCCCTTGCGCCCGATCGCGTGGATGGCTTCGGCGCCGCCGAGCGACTTCTTCGGATCCTCGAGGTAGCGCACCTTGTATTTCGAGAACATCCAGTGCGGATTCCACGTCGTGACGACGATCCAGTCCTTGCGCGCCATCGCGCGATCGAGGGCGACGATCATCGCGGCATCGGAACCCGTGCGCAGGTCGTAGCCGGCGAGGCTGTAGTCCTTGAGCGCCTGTTCGGAGGCGCGCATCAGGCCTGCACCCGGGTCGATCCCCTGGACCTGGCTCTTCAGCTTCTTCGCCACTTCCGGTTTGTTCAGATCGGAAATCGACGACAGCTCGGACGCGGGGACATAGTCGGGAACGGCCCAGCCGAGCTTGGCGTTGTCATACAGGATGCCGAGATCGACCAGATCGCCGTTGAGCTTGTCCCAGTAGGCCTTGTGCGTATTCGGCAACCATGCCATGAGCATCACGTCGAGCTGCTTCTTCGCGACGCCCTGGTACTGCAGCCCGATGTCGGTCATCACCAGCTCGACCTTGTAGCCGAGCCGCTGTTCGAGCAACTGCTTGGCGATGTTGGTCACCGCCTCCGCGTCCGACCAGGCCGTCCAGCCGATCTTGATCGTCTTCTGATCGGCGGCCTGGACGCCGGTCGCACCGGCCACCGCGGAAACGATCATCGCAGCGCCGATTGCGTGTTTGAACACTTGCCTCAGTCTTGAAAACATCTACTCCTCCGGTCTGGTGTGTCGGGCTCTATGGATTGGCCCGTTGGTGGTGAGTCTGTGTGGTGCGAGTCGAGAACTGCGATCCAGCGGGTGGAACAGCCGACCGAGTTATCAAGCGGGCGAGTAAATGCCGTTCGGACTGGGATCTTCTACTAGCGCAGGGCGAACGGTAATACCTTTAACGAGAAGATCGGCGAGAGTCAGTCTAGGGGCCCGCGGGTCGGGCAATTTACCCCTGTGCGACCTCCAGTCGATCTGTTTGCGGCATCGGGCAGGGCGAGGTTTCGTAGGGCGGGAGGCACGAAGCAGATCCCGCCGCGCGACATTCGTGACGCCTCCGACGCGTGGAGTGGCGGGATGCGCTGCGCTCCTCCCGCCCTACGGGTTCGTGCGGTGGTTCGGATTGCCGCCGTCTCCTCCATCGTCAGAGGTGACTGACGGACTCACGGCACTAGGATCAGGTCGATGGCCCTGCGCACCTCGGGCTGCAGCGTCGTGCCTTCGGCGCACAGGGCGGCGATCAGTTCGGGGAGGCCGTCGACGGGCTGGGCGGCGCGCACACGCTGCGCCCAGTCGTCGGGCGTTTCGCCCTGCGGCAGCGCGACCCCCAATGCGCCGAGCCGCTCGCGAAAATCGTCGATATCGACGAGGTCGGCAAACATCATGATGTGGCCCTCCTGAAGGACGAGGAATACTTTACGCCTTTCGACGGTCCGCGATAGCTGCGGTTTCCCGCGCTCACCGCAGCACCCCTTCCTCGCGCAGCAGCTTGAGGATGGCCTCGGCGCCCTGTTGTGCGGACACGCCTGTGAGCACCTGCCCGCCGCTACCTTCGGCCTTCGCCGCGGCGGCCTTGAAGCGGTCGCGGGCGGATGCCGCCTTCACGATCTTGAGGCGCTTCGGGCGCTTGCGCGCGGGCGCGACCGTCCACTCACGCGCAGCAGCATCGGGCACCACATCGGACGCGACGCGATGCAGCTCGCCGCGTTGCGCGGGTCCGAAGGCGCTTTGCCGTGCGGGCTGCGCCGCCGCGTCGACCGTCACGACGGCGGGCAGGCGCACCTTCAGGCGTCGCCGCTGCCCGCGCGGCAGGGCCTGCAGCACCGTCATCGTGTCGCGGTCCACCGACTCGATCTCGGCGAGCCCGGACACCAGCGACCAGCCGAGTCGTTCGGCGAGGATGAAAGGCACGAGGCCAGACCCTTCCCCGGTTTCACCGCGCGCCCCGCACAACACGACGCGCGGGCCGGCGGCGCGCAGCCAGCTTTCCAGCGCCGGCACGACGTCGGACCCGTCCGGTTGCTGCAGAACGTCTACGGCGCCAGGGCCCATGCCCAGGTAGCCGCGCAGCGCCGCCTCCGTCTCGGGCGACGAGGCGCCCGCATGCACGAGCGACAGATCCCCGCCTTTCGCCAGCGACAGGCCGATCTCGACCGCGCGCGCGTCGTACTCCGCGCGCCGCGCCCGGCCGGTCACCGGGTGGCGGCCGACCGAGACCAGGGCGGCGACTTTCAGCGACGGCTCCGTCGCCGCATTTCCATTGCCATCACGCTGCATTGCGTTGCTCCTTGCGAACGCCTTCGACCATCTCCACCAGCGCGGCGAGCACCTCGCTCGAATCCGCGATCACCGAGAGATCCGCCCGCTTCACCATGTCGCAACCGGGATCGGTGTTGATCGCGATGACCTTGTCGCACTGCTGGATGCCCTGCAGGTGCTGGATCGCGCCCGAGATGCCGACGGCCAGATACACCCGCGCCGTGACCCAGGTGCCGGTCGCACCGACCTGGCGGTGTCGCGGCATGAAACCGCTGTCCACCGCGACGCGGGAGGCGCCTTCGGTCGCGCCGAGCACGCGCGCCGCCTGGTGGAAGCCGTCCCAGTCGCGGATGCCGTTGCCGGCCGACAGGATGAATTCCGCTTCCGCGAGCGCCACGCCGGCCGGATCGACCGCGACCGCGCCGAGGTCCTCGACACGCCGCAGCGGCTGCGGCAGCGCTGCGGGCGGATCGATCGGAGCCGCGGCGTGAATCGTCTCGCTCACCGGTTCGGCGCATTCGGGCAGTGCGAGCACGATGCGCGGCAGCCTGCGCGTGACGTCGGTCGTGCCCGCGGCGCCGCGGCCGGTGCATTGTCCGTCCGCGATCTGCCACACCTGGGTCGCCGGCCGCTCGCCGAGACGGGCCGCGAGACGCCGGCCCAGCTCCGCCCCGCCCAGCGGCGAGTCCGGGAACAGCCAGTGGCGCGGCTCGTGCTGGCGCTCGATGCCGCCCAGCGCCGTGAGACGCTGTTCCGGCGCGTAGCCTTCGAAGGACTCGCCGGCGAAATTCACCACGCGATCGACACCTGCTTCGCCGAGCGCGTCCTCGCGCGAGTCGCCGAACGTCACCAGCAGCACCGCGCCCTGCCCGCCTTCGTCGGCGAGCTGCCGCGCAAGGCCCAGCACGTCGCGGTCGTGGGCCGACAGGCGGCCGCCGGGCATGTCGGCCACCACAGCGATGATGAACGCGGGGGAGTCGATCTGCACGGCCCGCCGGGTGGGCGCCGCCGAGGCTTCGCGCCGCGGGGAGCCCGACGCATGGGCCGTCTGCGCGCCACTGCGGTCGATGCGGCGGATGCCGTTCGGGCCGATGAAGCCGACCGCGTGCGGATTGCGCCGGATGATGCCGTTCGGCCCCATCCACTGCGCCACCGCCGCGCCCCCGTTCAGCTGCGCCAGCACGGCGTCGTGCTCGGGATGCAGGCGATTGCGGGCGATCCACTCGGTGCGCGGATCGCGTCTGACGATTTCACTCATGCCACCACCTCCACTGCGCGTTCCACCTGAACACGCTTGTCCGCGCCCCGCGCCGGCGCCGGTGCCGCCACCAGCTGCGCCGCGACGAGCTCGGCAATGTCGAGCACTTCCGGGCGAGGCCCGACGACGCCTTCGAGCATCGCCGTGCATTGCGGGCATCCGACGGCCACGATGTCGGCCTTCGTCGAATTGATCTCTTCCATGCGCATGTCGGGGATGCGGCGCTTGCCGGGAATGTCGGTGATCGGCGCCCCGCCGCCACCGCCGCAGCAGCGCGAACGGAAGCCGGAGCGTTCCATCTCGACGACCTTGATGCCGATGCCCTTGAGCGCATTGCGCGGCGCTTCATACTCGCCGTTGTAGCGGCCGAGGTAGCACGGGTCGTGGTAGGTCACGCGGCCACCGGTCCATTCACCCAGCGCGAGCCGCCCCTTCTCCATAAGCTTGGAGATGAAGGTGCTGTGATGCGTCACCGCGTAGCTCGCGCCAAAGGCCGGGTACTCGTTCTTCAGCACATGGAAGCTATGCGGGTCGCAAGTCACGATCTCGCGGAAGCGGTACTTCGCGAGCGTCGCCGCGTTGCGCACGGCGAGCGTCTGGAAGGTGGCCTCGTCGCCCAACCGGCGTGCGACGTCGCCGCTGTCGAGTTCCTCATTGCCGAGCACCGCGAAATCCACCTGCGCCGCGCGCAGCACCTTCACGAGGGCCCGCAGCGTGCGCTGGTTGCGCATGTCGAAGGCGCCGTCGCCCATCCACAGCAGCACGTCCGCCGTGCCGCGCTTCGCCATCAGCGGCAGCTCCAGGTCGGCCGCCCAGTTCATGCGCGATGCGGGATCGAAGCCGCCGGGGTTGTCGGTGGTTGCGAGGTTCTCCAGCACCTCCCGACCCTTGTTCGGCGTGTTGCCGTGCTCCATCGTCAGGAAGCGGCGCATGTCGACGATCGCATCGACGTGCTCGATCATCATCGGGCACTCCTCGACACAGGCGCGGCAGGTCGTGCAGGACCACAGGGTTTCCGCATCGACGAGCGCGCGGCCCTCTCGCAGGACGATCGGGCTGTGCGCGTCGCCGCCGTGCTCGCCGATCGGCTTGCCGGGATAAGGCGAGCCCGCATAGGCGGCGTCGGTGCCGCCGGCCAGACCGACGACCATGTCCTGGATCAGTTTCTTCGGGTTCAGCGGCTGGCCGGCGGCGAAGGCCGGGCACATCGCCTCGCAGCGGCCGCACTGCACGCAGGCATCGAAGCCGAGGAGCTGGTTCCACGTGAAGTCCGCGGGCTTGCCGACGCCCAGCGGCGCGGTGGCGTCCTTCAGGTCGATCGGCTTGAGACCGGTCGAGCGCCCGCCGCCGAAGCGTTCGGGCCGGCGGTGGAACGCCAGATGCAGCGCGCCGGCGAAGGCATGCTTCATCGGTCCGCCCCACGTCATGCCGAGGAACATCTCGCTGATGCCCCACGCGACGATGAGCGTCAGCACCGCGGCGAGCGCCCAGCCGCCGAACGAGGCCGGAAGTACACCGGCCGTCGGCAGCGTGACCAGGAACACGCCGCTCGCGAACGCGAAGAGGCTCTTCGGCAGGCGCATCCACGGGCCGCGCGAGAGCCGTGCGGGCGGGTTCTTCCGCCGCGCGGCGACACGCAGCGCGCCCGCGAACATCACCGCGGTGGCCGCGAGCAGCGCCCAGCTGAGCAGCCGGCTCTCAAACTGGAAGCCGTGCACCAGGATCAGCAGCACGGCGGCGGCGACGAAACCGCCACCCGTCGCGACGTGGGTGTTGGCGAACACCTTGTCGCGCGCGACGACGTCGTGGAGGTCCACCAGGTAGCGGCGCGGCATCGCGGCCAGGCCGCCGAGCACGGAGACTGGCGAGGGGCGTCCCTGGCGCCACAGTCGGATCCGCTGGATGGCGCCCAGCAGGGCCAGCGCCAGCGAGGCGAAGATAAGTATGGGGAGTACTACGTCAAGCATTCGTCTCTCCTAGTAGGACGTTGCTCTCTTGATGAGACGGAACAGATGCCGCGAGCCGCGGACGACTCCCTCCCCTTCAAGGGGGCGGAAGCGGGGTTTCGGGGAGCCCTGCTCCCCGCCGCCGGAGCGGCGGAGCGAAGCGGAGACTCCTGGGTTGGGGTGGGGATGGGTGGACTCCGCAGCGCCAGTAAGAAACCCATCCCCATCCTGTCCATTCCAAGGCCGGCTTTGCACAGCCGGCCCGCTCGGACGGCGCGAAGCGATGCTTCGCGAAACCCCGTCCTCGCCCCCTTGAAGGGGAAGGAACCTGCTAATCGCACCGTGCGAACTCCACAAGACCGCGCCGGACCGTGCGCAATTACGTCAGCTTCGACCAAGACCTCCGCGTACTCAGAAGTCTTTGCACAGCCGCAACGCATCCAGGATGGCCGCATGCGTATTCCGCTGCGACACGCAGTCGCCGATGCGGAACAGCAGGTAGCCATCACCCTTCTCCGCAAGGCAGGACTGCGGCTGGATCGCGAAGAGCTCCTCGATGTTCACCTGGCCCTTGTTGCGCGAACCCGGCTTCAGCTCGTAGTACAGCTTCTCGTCCGGCCGCACGCCGTTTTCGACCACGATCTGGTCGACGACCCGCTCTTCCTTTGCACCGGTGTATTCGTTCTCCAGCACCGCGACGAGCTTGTCGCCTTCCCGATACACCTTCTCCAGCATCAGGTCCCCGGTCATGATCACTTCCTTGGGGTACAGGCTGCGGTAGTAGGTCGGGAAGGTCGTGCCGCCGATCGCCACACCCGGCTTGATGTCGTCGGTGACGATCTCGACCTTGGCGCCCTTGTCGGCGAGGTAGTCCGCGACCGACATGCCGGAGAACTCGCAGATCGTGTCGTACACCAGCACGTTCTTGCCCGGCGCGACCCGGCCTTCGAGGACATCCCAGCTGCTCACGACCAGCCCTTCGGCGGCGCCCCAGTGCGGGTTCTGCTCGAGGAAGGGATGGGCCCCCACCGCCAGCACGACGACGTCGGGCCTCAGGTCCATGATCGTCGCCGCATCCGCCCCAACGCCCAGGCGCAGGTCGATCTTCAGGCGTGCGAGCTCGAGCTGGTACCAGCGCGTGATGCCCGCCATCTGGTCGCGCTGCGGCGCCCGGGCGGCAATCGAGATCTGGCCGCCCAGCGCGTCCTTCTTCTCGAACAGCGTCACGTCATGGCCGCGCTCGGCCGCGACGCGCGCCGCTTCCATGCCGGCCGGCCCGCCACCGACGACGACCACCTTGCGCTTCGGCCCCGTCGATTTCTCGATGATGTGCGGCAGCCCCTGATGCTCGCGCGAAGTCGCGGCGTTCTGGATGCACAGCACGTCCAGGCCCTGGTACTGGCGGTCGATGCAGTAGTTCGCGCCGACGCACTGGCGGATCTGGTCGACCTGGCCCATCTTGATCTTGTTCACGAAGTGCGGATCGGCGATGTGCGCGCGCGTCATGCCGACGAGGTCGACGTAGCCGCCTTCGAGGATGCGCTGCGCCTGATTCGGGTCCTTGATGTTCTGCGCGTGGATCACCGGCACCGACACCACTTCCTTGATCCCGGCCGCCAGATGCAGGAAGGGCTCCGGCGGATAGCTCATGTTCGGGATCACGTTCGCCAGCGTGTTATGCGTGTCACAGCCCGAACCGACGACGCCGATGAAGTCGAGCAGACCCGTGTCGCTGTAGTACTTGGCGATCTGCTTCATGTCCTCGTGCGTGAGACCGTCCGGGTGGAACTCGTCGCCGCAGATGCGCATGCCAACCACGAAGTCGCGCCCGACCTCGGCCCGCACCGCCTTCAGCACCTCCATGCCGAAGCGCATGCGGTTCTCGAAGGAGCCGCCCCACTCGTCGTTGCGCTGGTTCACGCGCGGGCTCCAGAACTGGTCGATCAGGTGCTGATGCACCGCCGACAGCTCCACCCCATCCAGCCCGCCCTCCTTCGCCCGGCGCGCCGCCTGCGCGTAGTTGCCGATGATGCGCTCGATCTCCTCGGGTTCGATGGTCTTGCAGGTCGCGCGGTGCACCGGCTCACGGATGCCAGACGGCGACACCAGATGCGGCCAGTTCTCACCGTCCCAGCGCGAGCGACGGCCCATGTGCGTGATCTGGATCATGATCTTGGCGCCGTGCTTGTGCATCGCATCGGCAAGGTTCTGGAAGTGCGGAATGATCTTGTCGGTCGACAGGTTCACCGACTTCCACCAGCCCTGCGGACTGTCGATCGCAACCACCGAGGAGCCGCCGCAGATGCACAGGCCGATGCCGCCCTTGGCCTTTTCCTCGTAGTACTTGACGTAGCGCTCGGTGGTCATGCCGCCGTCGGTCGCATAGACCTCGGCGTGCGCGGTACTGACGATGCGGTTGCGGATCGTCAGCTTGCCGATCTGGATCGGCTGGAACAGGGCGTCGAACTGGGCCATGGCCATTTACTCCTATCAGCGCGGGCGGGTGATGAACACGCCGTAGTCGCAGCCTTCCTCGGCGCCGCTCTGGGTCTGCTCGGCGAGCGTGCGCAGCGGGCTGCCGGCGGCGGCCAGGATCTGGTCCATTGCGCCGGCAAACCAGCCCGTGAACATGTATTCGATCTTGCGGCCGACCTTGCCGTACTCATAGACGAAGGCCGAGTGGTCGAGGCGCACGCGGCAGGTGCCGGCTTCAAGATCGATGGCCTCGATGGAGAACAGCCCCCAGCCGCGCTGCGACAGGCGCTTCATGTAGTGCTCGAACACCGCAACGCCCGACAGTCCGTGCAGCGCGGCTTCCTTCTCGCACCAGTGCCAGGCCGACTTGTAGCCCGCCTTGTAGAGGATCTGGGCGTAGCGCTCGGCGCCGATCTCTTCCTCGATGCCCTTGTGGTTGTTGATGAAGAAGTGGCGCGGCACGTACAGCATCGGCAGCGCGTCGGTGGTCCAGACGCCGGTTTCGGAATCGACTTCGATCGGCAGTTGCGGTGCGGTCTTCATGTTCGGTTTGTCTCCAGTATTTTGTCGGGGCAGGACGGGCCTTCTTCGGATCACGCCGGAAACCCATCCCCATCCCTAGCCCTTCCCCTTGAAAGGGAAGGGAACGTCGTGCGGGGCTATGCCCCGGAAAACATCAAGCGCCCCAGACGTCGCGCAGCACGCGCACCCAGTTCTCGCCCATCACCTTGCGTACGACACGCTCCGGCATGCCGCGCTTGAGCAGTGTTTCGGTCAGGTTCGGGAATTCACCGACGGTACGGATGCCCAGCGGATTGACGATCTTTCCGAAGTTGGTGAGGCGGCGGGCGTAGCCTTTGTCGTGCGTGAGCCACTCGAAGAAGTCCTTGTCGTGCCCCTGCGTGAAATCGGTGCCGATGCCGATCGCATCCTCGCCGACGATGTCCATCACGTACTCGATCGCCTCGGCGTAGTCGTCGATGGTCGAGTCGATGCCCTTCTTTAGGAAGGGCGCGAACATCGTCACGCCGACGAAGCCGCCGTGATCGGCGATGAACTTCAGTTCGGCGTCGGACTTGTTGCGCGGATGTTCCTTGAGGCCGGACGGCAGGCAGTGCGAATAGCAGACCGGCTTCTTCGATTCGAGGATGACTTCCTCGGAGGTCTTCGCGCCGACGTGCGAGAGGTCGCACATTATGCCGACGCGGTTCATCTCGGCGACGACCTCGCGGCCGAAGCCGGACAGCCCGCCGTCACGCTCGTAGCAGCCGGTGCCGACGAGGTTCTGCGTGTTGTAGCACATCTGCACAATGCCCACGCCGAGCTTCTTGAAGATCTCGACGTAGCCCAGCTTGTCCTCGAACGCGTGCGCGTTCTGGAAGCCGAGGATGATGCCGGTCTTGTTGGCTTCCTTCGCCGCGGCGATGTCGGCCGTCGTGCGCACCGGCATCACGAGATCGGTGCTCTCCGCCATCAGGCGATTGACCATGACGATGTTGTCGACGGTCGCCTGGAAGCCTTCCCACACCGACACGGTGCAATTCGCCGCGGTCAGGCCGCCCCGGCGCATGTCCTCGAACAGATGCCTGTTCCACTTCGCAATGATCAGCCCGTCGATGACAACGGCACTGTCGTGAACTTCCTTCGCATTCATTCGCAGCTCCTCGGCAAGCGCTATTCGTGGGGATGAGAATAGCGTTCTCGCCGGGAGACCTATCGCACGGGAAGCGACGGGCACGAGTCAAAATGCGTCATTTTGGTGCGAACCGCGACAAGCCCTGCGCGCTGCACGTGTATAGCGGTTCGATCACGCAATGAAACCGGCTTCGAGATGCCCAAAAAAGAATCCGCCCGGAACCAGAAAGGTTCCGGGCGGATTGGACACGTGAAGCTTCAGACGCCGGCGCGGAGGCGTCGTCCTGTCAGCACACGGCGCGACGCGGCGCGCGCGTGAGGCTTCCGTAGGTCGCCTCGCCGCGGGCAGCCATCAGCGCCAGTTCGGCGGTCGACGCGGGCAGGACGACGTCCGGCAGGTCGGCGCTCTCGTCGGCGATAAAGATCTCGCGCCGCCCGCGCGCGCCGCGCGGCACGGGCTCGATGGTCCGCTCGCTGCTCGGCGGAACACCGAAAAACCCGCGGTAGCACTTCGAGAAATGCGGCGTCGAGACGAATCCGCAGGCCGTGGCGACCTCGATGATCATCATAGAGGTCTGCCGCAGCAGCTGGCGGGCGCGGTTGATCCGGATCGTCAGGTAATAACGGGACGGTGAACAATTCAGGTGCCTGAGGAAGAGGCGCTCCAGCTGCCGCCGCGAGATGCCCGCGATGGCCGCGAGATCCTCCAGCTCGAGAGGTTCCTCGATGTTGGCTTCCATCAAGGCGACGATCTCGAGCAGTTTCGGCTGCGAGGTCCCCAGCACGTGGCGCAGGGGAATGCGCTGCTGCTCCTGATCGTTGCGGATGCGCTCGCACATGAACATCTCGGAGATGGCCCCCATCAGTTCGCGCCCGTGCTGCTTGCCGATCAGGTTCAGCATCATGTCGAGTGGCGCGGTCCCGCCCGATGCGGTCAGGCGGTTCGCCTCGATGGTGAAGAGGCGGTTCGTCACCAGCACTTTCGGGAAAGCTTCCTGCAATCCCGAAATGCATTCCCAGTGAATGCTTGCGCGGTAGCCGTCAAGCAGCCCGGCCTGCGCCAGCGCCCAGGTTCCCGTGCATACGCCGCCGATCAGTGCGCCGCGGCGCGCCTGGGCCTGCAGGAAGCTCAGGTGCGATTTGCGGATCGCCTGCTGCTGGGCGACTCCGCCGCACACGATCACAATGTCCAGATCGTGCGCATCGTCCATCGGTGCATCAGGGAGAATGCGCTGGCCGTCGCTGGCGCGCACCGGGTCACCGTTCTCGCTGAGCGTGAACCACTGGTAATGCTCTTCCCCGCTCAAGTGATTGGCCATGCGCAAGGGCTCGATGGCCGACGAATGCGCAATGAGCGTGAAATTGTCGAGCAGCAGGAAACCGATACGGGTCGGCCTGGCGACGACACCCGGCTCCGTCGGCCTCCCAGCCGCGGCGCGATTGCGTTCGTACATCATTACCCCTCCTCCACAGGCACCCCTGGGTGCCACGCAGGCCGGTCTTTCTGCCGGCCTTGTCGTTTGAATAGTCCTCGTGCACCACGCGGTGCCGCGGGACCCCTGAACGCTATTCCCAAAGTCTTAGGAAGAAACTGTTCCGGAGGGCGCGCCGCACCGTTTGCCGCGTCGTTTCCGACGAACAAATAGTGACACTCCCAGCAGGGCTAATCAACAGCGGAGGGGCTCTCGTCTTGTCTCCTTACGACGGGCGTTTTCCCAAACGCGACATCGCACCATTGCTGCACCGCACTTCGCGACTCACAGGAAGCCGAGCAGCCTCGGCAACGCGAGCGACAGCTCCGGCACAAAGGTCGTAACGACCATCACCGGCAAGGCCACGAACAGCATCAGCGCGATTGCGGGCGCGATCGTGCGATGGATTTCCGCCTTCCCGATACGGCACGCCATGTAGAGGATGGGCGCCACCGGCGGGCTATTCGCCCCGATCACCACCGAGCACGCGACGATGGACGCGAAATGCACCGGATGCATGCCGGTTTCCATCATCAGCGGCAGGAACAGCGGCGCGATGACGACGGTCACGGACACATCGTCGATGATCATGCCGGCGAGGATCAGCACGAGGTTGACGGTCACGAGGATCAGCAGCGGATTGCTCACCAGCGAGGTCACCCATTCCGTGAGGTCCTGCGGGATTCCTTCGGACGCAAGGATTCGCCCGATCATGAAGCTGAAGAGCAGGATCAGGATCACCGTGCCGGTCGTCTCGGCGGCCGCGACCAGGTTGTGCGCGAAGCCCTTCGCCGTCAGGTCGCGGTAGAAGAAGAAACCCACGATCATCGCGCAGAAGGCCGCGACCGCCGCTGCCTCGGTCGGCGTGAAGATCCCGCCGTAGATCCCGCCGAGGATCATCAGCGGCAGCGACAGGGCCGGCAGCGCGCTCAGCGTCGCGCGGCCCTTCGACACCCGCTCCTGCCCGTCCGCGGCAGCCGCGAAGCTCTCGTGGAACAGCCGCCCGACGCTGAAGCGGTTGGCGACGATCAGGCCGATGATCAGCAGGATCGCCGGCCCGATGGACGCCGCGAAACAGGCCGCCACCGACTGGCGGGTGACCACCGCGAACAGGATCATCGTGATCGACGGCGGGATCAGGATGCCGAGCAGGGACGAGATGCCGAGCAGCGCCGACGAATAATGACGCGGGTATCCACGTTGCTCCAGCGGACCGATCATGATCGTGCCGATCGACGCCACCGCGGCCGTCGCCGTCCCGGCGATCGCGCCGAAGATGCCGGACGCCAGCACCATCGAGGCTCCCATGCCGCCGCGCCGCTTCCCGACCATCACTTCGATGAACTCGACGAGCCGCCTCGCTATACCCCCGCCCTGCATCAGGTAGCCGGTGAGCACGAACAGGGGCAGCGCGATCAGGATCACCGAATCGAGCGAGCGGTAGCCCTGCATCATGATCGTGTCGATATTGACGTCGTAGGCGGACACGAGATACGCCAGCACGCCGGCGAACGACCATGCGACCGGCACGCCGAGGACCATCATCACGAGCAGCAGCCCGATTGCGATCAAGCCTTCCATGACAGCGCCTCCTCGGAGCGGATTGCGGTACGTGCGCGTGCGGACGAGAGGGCCAAGCCCGCCAGTACGATGTCGCGCAGCGCATAAAGACCACTGCCGACAGCAGCGACCAGGATCGCCGACTGCGGGATCCATAGCGGAATACCCATGCCCGGCGTCGTCTGCGGATGATCGAAGCTCCATTGCAGCATGCGCCATGCGAGCAGCGTGAAGAACGCGGTGGCCGCGAAGGTGATCACGCCGACCAGGATCCTGTGCGCCTCGCGCGCCCACCCGTCGCCGAACTTCTGCGCGAAGAAGTCGACGACCAGGTGCTCCTTGCGCCGACTGGCGATCAGCGCGCCCAGCATGTACAGCCACATGCCGCACATCATGATCACTTCGAGCAGACCGACGATGGACCAGCCGAAGAGATAGCGCCCCGCGACGAGCAGCAGCATCAGTCCGACCACCAGCACGCTGGCGACGAACGCCGCGGCATCGAGCAACCAGGCCGCGCTCTTTCCGAGCGCGGCAATCACTCTCATTGTCATTTTTTCATCCCGTCCAACGGAAACCAGCCCGGATCAGCGGGCTGGTCGGGTTTCAAGCAGGCACGTATCAGAGTGGCGAGGCGTTGCTGCGGATCGTCTTGACGATCTCCGCCCCGATTTCCTTCTCCATCAGCGGCCACACCTTCTCGCGCGCCGCCTTCCCCAGCACGGCCAGTTCGGCAGGCGACGGCTCGATGTACTTGATCCCAGCCTCGACGGCCTTCTTCACGTAGAACTCGTCCTGTGCCTTCGCGGCCTTGAACTGGTCGTTCATGATCTCCAGCGAGGCCTCGCTGACCACCTTCTGCTGCTCGGCCGAAAGCTTGTCCCAGGCCTTGTGGTTCATGCTCAGCACGCCCGTCATGAAGAAGTGCTTGGTGCGGACGTAGGTCTTGACGATGTCGCGGAAGTACTCGTAATCCCAGAAGATCACATTGCCGGCCTCGCCATCGACGACCCCGGTCTGCATCGCGGTATAGACCTCGCCCCAATCGATCGCGGCGGTCTGGTAGCCGAGCGCCTGCATCGTCTGCGGCGCCGGGAACACCGTCATCGTGCGCACCTTGATGTTCTTGGCGTCGCCGATCGTCAGCGCGTGGCTGCCACGCGTGGCGACGCCGTTGAAGCCTTCCGGCCAGGGGCCGAAGAACTTCAGGCCGATGTCCTTGTAGATGCCGCCGAGCAGGTTATTCACCCAGCCGCCGGGGCTGTAGGCCTTCAGCGCGTCGTCCCACGAAGTGGTCATGTAGGGCGTGTAGATCACGCCGATGCGCTTGTCGTAGGAGGTCATCGGCCAGTTGAGCATCAGCTGCACGTCGCCCGCGACGTGCAGGTCGAACACCTCCTGCTGCCCCCCGAGCTCGTTCTGGTAGAACACCTTCACCTTGATGTCCCCCTTCGACTTCTGCTCGATCAGGTCGGCCCATTTCTTCAGCGCGTTGCCGGCGGGAGAGCCCTTGGCGCCCGAATCGGTGGCCATCTTCAGCGTCGTCGCCGCGTGCGCGAGCGGGGTGAACAGACACGTCGTTGCCGCCACAGCGAGCAGCAGGCTCCGCAGCTTGAATCTCATCGTCATTTCCTTGGTCTCCTCGGTTTTTCGGTGCGCAGGCATCTCCGCTACCCTGCCCGCATCCGCGAGCAACCTTCCGGGCAGCAGGGTCATGCCCCGAGGTCATAAAACAGCACAGCGCGCGACCGGCGCAATACGTCGATCGCAAACAGTACCGACGGAGGTCGCTTCGGGAACACAAGTGGTCGCCGGCTTGTTCCTGTGCGACATCCGGGACCGGCAGGAGCACCCCGACGGAGCGCGCGCACCGGAATCGTGCGCGATGGGGTCGTTTCACCTTGCCCTCGCTCCCTTCGCATGGCACCTTTCACATCCGAAGAACCTCTCGGCCCGCCGGATCGGTCCGCCCTCCAGCCTCCGCCCCCGGCATACCGTCCGCGGCGCCGCGCCAAGAAAATGCTTGCACACACCCTTCCGATCGCCACACTGATGAGCGGCGTAGCCCTGCTGCTGATCGGCAACGGCCTGCTCGGCACCCTCGTGGCCGTCCGCGGCAACGACGCCGGATTCACGGATGCCTTCCTCGGCCTTCTCGGCTCGGGCTACTTCGCCGGCTACCTCGTCGGCAGCCTCCTCGCGCGTCCCTTCATCCAGCGCGTCGGCCACATCCGCGCGTTCGCCTTCTTCGCGGTGGGCATCGCGGGCGTCGCGCTGCTGCACGGCCTGTTCGTATCGCCCATCGTGTGGGTCGCGCTGCGGGTGCTCGCAGGCGCGGCCATCGTCGCGCTGTACATGCTGATCGAGAGCTGGCTCAACGACCAGACACCCCAGGCACTGCGCGGGCGCATCTTCGCGATCTACATGGTCGTGAACCAGCTCTCGCTCGCCGCCGCGCAGCAACTCCTGCGCTTCGATTCCGCCGACGGACTGGCCCTGTTCATGGCCTCGGCGCTGTTCGTGTGCCTCGCGGTGATGCCGGTCACCTCGACCCGGCTGACGCAGCCGACCCCGCATCGCGCGGCCTCGTATCCCTTGCTGCGCATCGTCCGCGAGATCCCCGTCGCAGCGGCGGGCGCCTTCTTCACGGGCACCGCGCTCGGGGCGTTCTGGAGCATGGGCCCGGTCTACGCCGCGCGCGCGGGTGCCGGCGAACAATGGGTTCCCCTGTTCATGAGCGCAGGCATCCTGGGTGGCGCGCTGCTGCAATGGCCGCTCGGCGTGCTCTCCGACCGCATCGACCGCCGCAAGGCCCTGGCGATCGCCGCCGCACTCGCCACCGTCTCCGCCCTGCCCCTGCTCGTGCCCGGTCTCGGCCAGGGCGTTGCGGTCGCGGCCATCGCGCTCTTCGGCGGCTTCGGCTTCGCGATCTACCCGATGGCCGTGGCCCACCTGGTCGACCACCTCCCCGCAGACAACATCGTCGCCGGATCGAGCGCCGTGCTCCTGCTGCACGGTATCGGCGCGGCCATCGGGCCGATGGCCGTCGGCCTGGCAATGGGCTGGATCGGCTCGTCGGCGCTACCGCTGTACTTGATCGTCGTGCACGCGCTGCTCGCGCTCGTCGCCTGGACGGCGGCCCGTCGGCAACCGGACGAGATCCTCGAACATGCCCACTTCGTGCCGATGATGCGGACCTCGGCCACCGTGCTCGAGATCATGCCCACGCCCGAACACCCTGCGAAGCCCGGCACGCAGGACTCTGCCGCGCCCACTCCTCGCCCCGGGGAAACCTGAGCGCGCTGCCCGGAATTCCACCGCGGCGCAGCAATGTTCCCTTTGCGACCTTCGCGATTCTTCCTGCGCCGCATCTATTGAAGCCGATCCGGCACTGCTGTTTCATCTGACCGCACCCGGACGCAATCGGGCAATTCAATTCACCCCGTCTTGTCGCGTCCCGATTCGCCCGGGTTGCGTGCACTGATTCGACACGGAAATTCGATCGAGCCCGCCATCGGCGTAACCGGGAAAAGACGCCGATAAAAACCGGGAGGTATTCCCTCGCGTGCTTGCTCGAGATCAATTGAAAAATACATAAAAAAATCACCATCAAGGAAGGAGATAGGTCAATGAAGTTTCTCAAGCGTGCGAGGTCAGCGCCCCTTGCAGTGGCGGGCGCCTGCCTGTTCATGTCGGCATCGGCGGCGGTTGCCCAGGTTGCCGAATCCCCGCTGAAATTCGACGGTGCCGTGCGGATCAGGGCCGAGCACCTGGACTGGAATCCGGATCGAAAAGGGACGCTCGAATTCGACACGATCCGTCTCGGCTACACCTACGACGACGGCCGCTTCATTTCGTCGGGCCGCCAGCGTTATTACCATTACTCGACCCGTCAGACGGGCGCCGACGAAGGCGCCAGCATCCTGATGAACGAATACCTGTGGGCGGGCATGCGCTTCCAGGACAAGAGCGAAATCCGCGTCGGCCAGGATCTCGTGCCCTTCGGCCTGGTGCGCTACGCGTCGCACAACTTCTTCGAATCCATGGCGTACTACGCCGGCTTCGAGGACACCTTCGCGCTCGGCGTGAAGTACCTGCGCAAGGACGGCGGCTTGAGCACGATGCTGGGCTTCTTCCCGTCCGACGGGGGCCACATGCTGGGCGCGGCCGACAACATGTCGGTGCTCGACGGCTATGATTCGCTGCGCTTCAGCAACCACCTGATGAAGACCTACGGGCGGGAAGAGCGCAATACCTTCGTCGGCCGTCTCGCCTACGACTTCGAATTCGGCGGCGGCAAATCGGAATTCGGCGTTTCCGCGATGACGGGCCAGCTCGCGGCAACAGCGTCCGAATTGTCCAGCGGCCGGCGCAATGCGCAGGCGATCCATTACTCGGGCGAATTCGGCAATTTCGGCGTCAAGCTCCAGACCATCCGCTATCGCAACAGCTTCTCCGGCAATGGTTCGGTCGACGGCAACTGGTGGTCCGCGTGCGACAACGACTGCGTGATCATCGGCTCCTACGGCTTCACCAACCGCATGGCGGCGAAAGGCAATATCGACGTCGTGAGCCTGAGCTACAAGATTCCCGGTTCCATCGGGCCTTTCAGCAATTTCCGCGTCTATAACGACTGGAGCCAACTGCGCAAATCCGCCTCGGGCTATTCGCGCAGCGTGCAGAACGTGACCGGCGTGGAATTCGGCAGCGGTGGCTGGTGGATCATGCTCGACTACGCCTACGGCAAGAATCAGCCCTACCTCTCGCCGGTGTTCGGCGATGCCCTGGCGGCCGGCGGAAGCTCCAACACCTCCGGAAGGCGTTTCAACGCCAGTATCGGCTACTACTTCTGATCACGCCCGAGCGGCCGGAGAACGGGCCGGCAGTGCGGAAACGGGCTCACGTCCGTTTCCGCATGTTCGTTCGCCCCCGGAACGCGATGGCCCAAATCGGCGATCGCTCCATCCGCGGCCGAACGGTGCCACGTGCGTCTCCCCGCTAGAATTGAAACGACTGCCGCGTGAATTGCAGCGGCTATTTCTCGGCACCCCAAATTGGTGCGTATTCGCCCCATCTTGTCGCGCTTTTTTCACTGCGCCCACAATGACCATTTTTGACTGCATCCGGTCGTGGACTGACAAGTGCCGGCGAATCCCAGCACCAACAATATGCCTGCATTTGGGGGAGTACGTATTTCTCCGGGAAACAAATATTAACCGGCGAACCGCAACTACCGAGATCTGAGGAGATAACTACATGAGCGTCAGTCATAGCCTGGCCCTGGAGCCAGGCATCGACAACAAGCAGTTATGGGGCATGGATTTTCATAATCCCGTGTTCCCGATTTCCGCCGGTTTTACCCTGCTCTTCATCCTTTACGCACTGTTCGATCCGGCGACGGCGAGCGCCCAGATGGTCGCCGCACGGACGTGGGCGATCGAACATTTCGACTGGCTGTTCATGTTTGCCGGCAACGCGTTCGTGCTGTTCTGCTTCGCGCTGATCCTGCTGCCGGTCGGCAAGGTCAGGCTCGGGGGGGCCACGGCACGGCCCGAGTACTCGACCATGTCGTGGTTCGCGATGCTGTTCGCCGCGGGCATGGGGATCGGACTGATGTTCTGGAGCGTCGCCGAACCCGTTGCCTATTACACGGACTGGTACGGCACCCCCCTCAACGCGCCGGCGAGAACGCCGGAAGGCGCGAGCGCAGCGATGGGCGCCACCATGTTCCACTGGGGCCTGCACCCGTGGGCAATCTATGCCGTCGTGGCGGTCGCGATCGGCTTCTTCACGTTCAACATGGGATTGCCGCTGTCGCTGCGGGCCGCGTTCTTCCCGCTGCTCGGCAACAAGGTGCGCGGCTGGCCCGGCCACCTCATCGACATTCTCGCAGTGCTGGCGACCATATTCGGGCTCGCCACCTCGCTCGGACTCGGTGCGACTCAGGCAGCCAGCGGTCTTAATTTCCTGACCGGAGCCGAAAATTCGATCGACCTGCAGATCTGGATCATCGTCGTCGTGAGCTGCATCACCGTGCTGTCCGTGTGGCGCGGGATCGACGGAGGCGTGAAGCTCCTCAGCAATATCAACATGGTCCTGGCGACCACCCTGATGGTGTTCGTCGCCTTCGCGGGCGGCATCGTCGCGTATTTCGGCTGGCTCGGCACCACGGCCTCCGACTACGCCTCACATCTGTTCCAGCTATCGAACTGGATCGGTCGTGAGGACGACAAGTGGCTCCACGGATGGACGGTCTTCTACTGGGCCTGGTGGATCTCCTGGTCGCCCTTCGTGGGGATCTTCATTGCGCGCATCTCCAAGGGCCGCACGGTCCGTGCGATGGTGACCGCGGTCCTCATCGTCCCGACCCTGGTCACCTTGCTCTGGATGACCGCTTTCGGCGGTAACGCGCTGGCGCAGACGACCGGGGGAATCGGCGAACTGGCCAAGGGAATCAGCGACGTGTCACTGCCCCTTTTCCAGATGCTCGCGAACATGCCCTTGAGCTCGGTCACCTCCCTGCTTGCGGTGATGCTCGTTCTGGTGTTCTTCGTGACCTCTGCGGATTCCGGGGCACTGGTGATCGACTGCATCACGGCCGGCGGAAAGGTCGATGCTCCGCGCCGGCAGAAGGTGCTCTGGGCCTGCCTCGTCGGCGTCATCGCCGCGATCCTGCTGTCGGCGGGCGGAACCGATGCGCTCAACGCCTTGCAAGCCGGAGCCGTCACCGCCGGCCTGCCCTTCACCGTCGTGTTGCTAGTGATGCTGATCGGCCTTTACAAGGCACTGCACGAGTGCCACTACGCCTGAGTGCAAACGGCCGTCGAACCGACGGCTGTTCTTCGTGACGGGTGCGGCAGGCAGCCGCGGCCGTCACGAATCAGGCTATCGCGGCAGGCGCGCGCCGCCATCCCCTGAGCCGCCATCTCCCGAACTGCCGGCCCCGTCTGGCGCAAATCGCTAATCGCGGGTCGCTTCGTGCCATGTCAGCACACCCTGTCCCTCCGCATACTGGCAGCGTGATGTGTTCCGAACAACATGATGGAGAGCGAGACAATGAGTACCACCGAAACCCGCCGGCGCGGCGGTCGCAGCGGAAGCGAGGCGCGCCGGGCGGCCCGGTCACGCGGGCAAGGGATGAGCGTCCCGTACGTCACCCGCAAGGTTCCCTTCTATGAAGTGCTCAACGAGGAAGGGCTCGCGATCATCGAGCACAACGCCGACACCATCCTGGAGGAGATCGGCATCGACTTCCGCGACGACGCGGAGGCACTGCAGATCTGGCGCGACGCGGGGGCCGACGTGCAGGGCGAGCGGGTGCGCATGCCGCGCGGCATGTGCCGCAAGCTGATCCAGGAGAACGCACCGCGCGAATTCACTCAGATCGCACGCAACCCCGAACGCAGCGTGCGCATCGGCGGCCCCAACACGGTCTTCGTGCCCGCCTATGGCTGCCCCTTCATCCACAACCTCGACGACGGGCGTCGCTACGGCACCATCGAGGACTTCCGCAACTTCGTCAAGCTCGCCTACCTGTCGCCCAGCCTCCATCACTCCGGGGGCACGATCTGCGAGCCGGTCGACCTGCCGGTCAACAAGCGGCATTTCGACATGGTCTACAGCCACATGAAGTACTCGGACAAGTGCTTCATGGGCTCCGTCACCCACCCCGAGCGCGCGCAGGACACGGTCGAGATGGCCAGGATCCTGTTCGGCGACCAGTGGATCGACCCGGAGACAGGCAAGCCGCGCACCGCCGTGATCAACCTGATCAACGCCAATTCGCCGATGACCTTCGACGATACGATGCTCGGCGCGGCCAAGGTCTACGCCCGCAACAACCAGGCCTGCGTGGTCACCCCGTTCATCCTCGCCGGCGCAATGTCGCCGGTAACCGTCGCCGGCACTGCCGCGCAGACGCTCGCCGAAGCGATGGCCGGCATGGCCTTCGTCCAGCTCGTCAACCCGGGCGCACCGGTGGTGTTCGGCAGCTTCGCAAGTTCGATGTCGATGCAATCGGGCGCACCGACCTTCGGCACGCCCGAACCCGCCCTGGTGCTGTACGTGATGGCGAACCTCGCGCGCCGCCTCGGCGTGCCCTTCCGTTCCGGAGGCTCGCTGACCGCCTCGAAGATTCCCGACGCGCAGGCGGCATCCGAGAGCGCCAACACGCTGCTGCCGACCGCGCTGGCCGGCGTGAACTTCGCGCTGCACACCGCGGGCTGGCTCGAAGGCGGCCTCGCGATGGGCTACGAGAAGTTCATCATGGACGCCGACCAGGCCGGCATGATGCAGACCCTGATGGGTGGCGTCGATCTCTCGGAGAACGGCCAGGCGATGGATGCGATCCGCGAAGTCGGTCCGGGCAAGCACTTCCTCGGCTGCGCCCATACCCAGGCGAACTTCGAGAATGCCTTCTACCGCTCGCCCATTGCCGACAACAACAGCTTCGAGCAATGGGACGCCGAGGGCCGCCTCGACATGGCACAGCGCGCCAACGCACGCTGGAAGAAGATGCTCGCCGAGTACGAGGCGCCCGAACTGGATCCCGCCGTCGACGAGGAACTGCAGGCCTACATGCGCCGACGCAAGGAGTCCTTCCCGGACTCGAACACCTGAACGACATTCGGGCACCCATGAAAAAGGCCGGTTTGACCCGGCCTTTTTTGCATCTGCGCGATCCTGTGAAGCTCAAAGGGCGAGATTGAACACCGTCTCGGTCCCCTCGTCCCAGCCGTCCCACAGATAGTCGTCGGCCTTGCCGTCGGCGATCAGGCGCAGGGAGTAATTGACCTGCTCCTTGTAGAAGTCGCAGAAGGCGCCGATCTTGTCCATCCCGCCGTTCATCTCGTGGGCCTCCGCGGGGCACGGCGAGCCGCAGAAATGGCGGATCGCACAGTCGCCACAGGGGCTGAACTTGTCCACGTCACGCCCCGTCACCGTCTTGAAGGCTTCGGACTCCAGCGCCGCCTCGACACCGCCATCGACCAGCAATGAACCGCCGTTGAAGCGCGGCAGGCCGATGAACTCGCTGCAGGGGTAGAGGCTGCCGTCGGCCGCCAGCGCGAAGAATGCGCGACCGCCGCCGCAGGGCGAAATGTCGCACATAAGCCGTCGCGCGGTC
The DNA here is from genome assembly GCF_045689615.1 of Aromatoleum evansii. Taxonomy (NCBI): domain Bacteria; kingdom Pseudomonadati; phylum Pseudomonadota; class Betaproteobacteria; order Rhodocyclales; family Rhodocyclaceae; genus Aromatoleum; species Aromatoleum evansii. Next base: position 2,285,492 of record NZ_CP141259.1, on the reverse strand, counting down.
GGCGCCAGGATGCCGATCAGGATATTGGCGAAGTTGGCCACCACGAGCTTGCGCCCCGTCTCCCGATACAACTCATGACTGCGGTCGAGCGCGGCAAAGAAGGCCTTGGCCATCTCGCCGTCCGCCGGCTTCACTCCCCGCGCCCCGGGCAAGGTACAGCGCAAGGTGTTGAGCATGCAGGTCGGCACCTCGTTCGCATGGAACAGCTCGACCATGGAAGTGAGGTAAGGCAGGTTCTCGGTGGTGCAGGTGGTGATGACGCTCCACGAGCCATAGCCCTTTAGCTTCGCCATCGCGGCGAGCACCTTCTCATGCACGCTCTTGCCGCCCCAGGTGCGTCGGGTGGCATCGGTAATGCCCGCCACCGGGCCGTCCAGGGAAAGGCCGATACTCACATTGCGGCTGGTCAGGAATTCGACCGCGGCATCGTCGAGCAGGGTGCCGTTGGTCTGCACCCCGAAGGCGAAATCGTCGGCGAACTCGCTGATGGCAGCGAACACGGCGGCCTGGTTCATCAGCGGTTCCGCGCCGTGGAAGATCGCGCGCGGCTTCCTGCCCTCGGGCATGACCGAGCGGAAATAATCACGCAGCCGCCCCAGGGATGCGACCAGGGTCTCGACCGGCATGTGCTGCCCGGTCTTGCGCTGGCTGCCGGGAAGATAGCAGTAGGTGCAATCGAGATTGCAGCGCTCGGTCGGATTGAGATAGACGCCGGAAGGCTTCAACTCGAAGCGCAAGGCATGCAGTTCGCGCCCGAAGGCTTCCGCCTGCCCGCGATAGGCGTCGAGCAGCGGACCGTCGGACAGGGACTCGGCCAGGCGGCTCTTGTCCACCAGCGCCCAGAAGGCGGTCCTGGGGTCGGTGACCGCCGCATAGACGTCGTGGCCGATGTCCACGGGGATCAAGGCCGGGCCCGCCAGGGCCTGGCTCGGGAGGGCGGCCGTCACTTGGCGGCCTTCCGATCCATCAGCACATAGTGCGACAGACCGATGCCGTCCGGGTTGCAGCTCTTGCGGATGGCGATGGTCGGAGCGGCCTTCTGCGCCGGGGCTGTGTTCTGGGTCTGGGCTTGGGTTTGAACAGTGTGGGTCATGATCCATTCCTCGAGATAGAAAAACAAAAAGGGCTCCGGCTGACGGCACGCTTTGAGCATGCAGTCAGCCGGAGCCCTTGCCTTGGCTCCAGATCGGTTCGACACGTCTTCTGGCTACCGGATCAGCCGGATCGCTGCGCCTTCCCGCCGGGGTTGTCCCCGTCAGTGGCTGGTCTCTTCAACCTGGCAGCGGCCGTCCCCGGATACAGCGGCGGGCCCGCCACGGATTCTCACCGTGTTCCGTTTCGTCGAACCGAAAGGAACTGGAATTTTTGCCTATTCGGGCGGCATCGGTCAACAGTCTTCGCCGCCGGGGTCGAAACGCCCCGATACGCGTCTGCGCACCATTCGTGCCGCACGTCGACACCCCCATCCCCGGCCGCCGAACTTCGCGTCGCGGCACAGCCACAGGGGCTCCGGCACCGCGATGCCGGCGGCGTGGGCCGCCCCTATCGTGACTCCAGCCAGCGCTCGCGCAGTTCGGCGAGCGCCTCCTCGTCCAGGCCGGCCCGGGCCCTCAGGTAGCCCTGCATCGATCCGTAGCGTTCATTCACGGTATCCAGGGCCGCACGCAGATACTCGGGGCGGGCGTCGAGTATCGCGTCGATCATTTCCTCGGTCGGATCCCGATCGGTAATGCGGCGGATGATCCGTGACGTCGCTGCGCGGCGTTCTCCATCCGCCAATTCACGAACGCGCGTCGAAAGCAGGTAATCCGCCATCACGGCCTCATCCGCGACGCCGAGCGCATGCAGGATCACCGCGACGGTGAAGCCGGTGCGGTCCTTGCCGACGACGCAATGCACGAGCACCGGCACTTCGTCCTCGCGAAAGAGCCGGAACAGCGTCGACAGGTGCGGAGCGAGCGCCTCGGGAAACTGGCGGTACATCTGCCGCATCATTTCCACCGCGCCCTCGGCACCGTGGCGCGTGCGCAGCGGCTCGACCAGTTCGGGGTTGGATCGCACGTCGCCGACGAGTTCGATGGGGATCTGCCTCATGCCCTGCTCCGGCAGGCTGTTGGGGAACCGGTTGCGCTCCGAGGCCGTGCGCAGGTCGCACACCGTCTTCACGCCGAACGAGGCGAGCAGATCCCAGTCCGTCGGTTGCAGGCGATCGAGCTGGTCCGAGCGCAGCACCACATGTCCCGCGATGCGGCGTCCGTCCTTCGTCGGCAGGCCTGCCAGGCTGCGAAAATTCAATGTGCCGCTCAGTTGCCGGTGCAATCTTGTCCCCTTCCCTGTCCCCGCTTTGTTCGACCGGAGCTGTTTCCGCTCCCTTGCCCGTACGCGAAGGCAGTATCCCGCGTTACCCGCCCGCGACACCTCTGCCGGAAGCTGCGATGGCCCGATACGGACGGAGCAAGGATGCCTGCGCCAGGCGCCAATTCTGCTCAATTCGACGCGGCACTGCCAGCAGTACGGGATGGCGTTTGACGGGGCCATGTCGCCGTTGACTGCCGAACTGTCCGTGCAGGAACGACCACCATTGCCCTGAACCCGTCGAGACGACCGACTCGCCGAGGGTGCGTTCGCCCCCTGCTCCGGGCGGCGCATGGGAAACCGGCGTTTCAGTGCCTCTTGCCCTGCGTGCTCGCCGCCAGGGCGGTCGCCTGCCTCACGATCACGACGGCGACTGCGGCGAGCGTCGCGAGCACCCAGTCCAGCGACACGTGGCTGGCGATGCGGCCGAGGATCACCGGGCCGAGCAGTCCTCCGAGCGCGCCGAGTCCGGCGATCAGGGCAAGCGCCTCGCCGCCCATGCGGCCCGCGACCGAGAAGATCACCGGCGCGGCGGCGGCGAGCCCCAGGCCGGTGACGGCGAAGGCGAGCAAGGTGACGGGCAGCTCGTGCAGCCAGGCCGCCAGCGCGAGGGAGAGCGCACATGCGATCGCGCCCGTGCGGACGATGCGCAGCGCGCCATGACGCGTGACGAGCGCGTCCGAGAAGAGCCGCCCCACCGCCATCGCCCCGGAGAAGAGCGCGAGGCCGATGCCGGACAGGCTTTCGTTCGCCTTCAGGCTCTGGTTGAGATACACCGACGCCCAGCCCATGACGCCGCTTTCGAGCACCGTGCACCAGCAAAACAGCATGCCCAGCCCGAGCCAGGACTCGGGGGCGTGATGCACGGCGACGGGCGCGGCCGATCGGGCCGCCGCGGCCTCCAGCGTGGCCGCCGCGGCGCGGTGGATGAGCGCGGAGGCGAGGCCGACCGCGGCCATGTGCAGCGGCAGGCTGACGGAAAGCGCCGCGAGCAGGCTGCTGAGGAAGGCCGACAGCACGCTGCCGATGAAGAAGGTCGCGTGCAGGCGGCCCATCATCCGTGTGCCGCGCCGCAGTTCCCAGTCGGACGCCTGCTGGTTGATGGCGACGCTGACGCCGTTGTAGATCACGCCCTGGGCGAAGAGACCGGCGAGCAGCCCGGGCACGCCGGGTAGCCAGGGGATGGCCGCCAGCACGACGCCGCCGGCCGTGCCGAAGCGGAGCAGCATCCCGCGGCTGCCCCAGCGCGCAAGCAGCCAGCGGTTGAGCGGATAGGCCAGCACGCCGCCGAGGCCGGTGGCGAACAGCGCCCAGCCCCACTCGGCGTTGTCCAGGTTCCAGCGATGATAGAACTCCGGCTGGCGCGTCATCAGGACGCTGCCGACACCGCCCAGCACGGCAAAACCGGTCACCAGCGCCCACAGGGGGCCGGCGGGGAACTTCAGCATGATGTCCTCGTAACGGGGAGACGGCGCAAACGGAGGTTGGATGGTTCAGTCGGCCGGATACGCGTCGAGGCCGAAACGCTCGATGAAGGCGCGCACGACGCCGTTGGTCCAGCCGAAGCCGTCCTGCACCGGATACTCGCCACCACCGGCGTCGAGCGACATGTCGCATACGTCGTACTTTTCCATCAGCTTGCCGGTGCGGCGCCATACGCGGTCGGCGAGATCCACGAAGCGCGTCGCGATCTCGCGCGCGAGTTCGTCGTGACCGTAGTCGAGCAGCCCCTGCACCGTCACCCACTGCAGCGGCGCCCAGCCGTTGGGCGAATCCCATTGTTCGTGCGAGTCGGCCAGTGTCGTGACGACTCCGCCGGAACGCAGGAATCGTTCCGCGATGTTGCGGGCGACGCGCTCGGCCTGGGCCTCATCCGCGACGCCACAGTACAGGGGAAACACGCCGGCCAGCGACCAGCATCCGCTCTGGCCTTCCTCGCGCCACGACCAGTCGAAGAACCAGCCGTGTTCCTCGTTCCAGCAGTGCTTCACGGCGGCCACGCGCCGTCGCTCGGCGGCGAGGCGGTAGTCGACGGCGCGGGGTTCGTCGAGCCGGGCGAGCCAGTCGCCGAGCATGCGTTCGATGCGGAACAGCAGGCAGTTGAGGTCGACCGGGATCAGTTCGGTCGTGCGAATGTCCTCGAGCCCGCCCTCCTCGCCGCACCAGCGGCTGCTGAAGTCCCAGCCGGACTCGGCACCCGCGCGCAGGTTGCGGTACAGCTCGTCGCGGCGTGCGGGCGCGGCGCGGGCGTACAGTTCGACGTCTTCGGCGTACGACTCCTCGCGCGGCGTGTTGCGGTCGTCCCAGTAGCGGTTCAGCACCGACCCGTCGCACAGGCGCACGACATGGCGATCGGGCATCGCGGCACCGCGATGAGGTGTCCGCGCGTGCGCCATCCACCAGGCGTATTCGCGCTCGAGTTGCGGCAGGTACGGCCGGATCGCGTCGAAACCCCGTTCGCGCTCGAGCAGGCGCAGCATGAAGCCGAACATCGGCGGCTGCGAGCGGCTGAGGAAATAGCTGCGGTTGCCGTTGGGGATGTGGCCGTGCGTGTCGATGAGCCAGGCGAAGTTGCGGATCATGCTGTCGAGGAGCTCGAAGCGTCGGGACGCGACCAGGCCCAGCATCGTAAAGTAGCTGTCCCAGTAGTAGATCTCGCGGAAGCGCCCGCCGGGCACGACGTAGGGGTACGGCAGCGGGATCAGCGAGCCGTGCGGCGCGTCGGCGCGGTCGGCGTCGCGCGTGAGCGTGGGCCAGAGGCGGTCGATGTGGGCGGCGAGCCCGGCGGCCGGGTCCGTGCCGCCGTCGGTCGCATTGCCTGCGGCCTGGGCGGGCGGCGCGAAATGGGTGCGCACGAAGTCATCGAGGACGCGGCGGAACTCGGACTCGATCGTTCCCGGATCAGCCAGCGGCACGCTGTCGGGAAAGGTCTTGGAGTCGTCGAAAAGGCGTGCGCGCTGCACCGCCTCGAACAGCGCGCCGGAGGTTTGCAGGAGGTGGTCGGTCACTTCAAATCCTATCGAGCGGACGACGACCGTCCGGGATTGGCCTAAGACGCCCAAAAGGATGTTCGTAGGGCGGATGAGCCGAAGGCGTTATCCGCCGCATCTGCCTTGAACAACGACATACGGCGGGATGCGCTTCGCCTTCCCGCCCTGCGAACTGTTATCAATGCAGCGCGTTGGTACGCGCCGGCTCGGCGAAGGTGATCGGCGGCGCGTCGACGCCGGGGATGCGGCTTGCACCGTTGCCCGCGGCGCGGCGCGCGAACGCCTTGCCCGATTCGTCGAACAGGTGGCAATGCTCCGGCGGCAGGCGGTAGCCGACTGTCTCGCCCGCAGCGATGTCGGAACGGCGCGAGTCGCGCACGACCCACGGTTCGCCGAGCTTGCCGCTGTCGAGGTAGTGGTAGGTCTCGTTGCCCATGTGCTCGACGAAGAGGACATCGGCGAGATTCGGCGCCTGGGCGACGCTGCCCCATTCGATGTGCTCGGGGCGGATGCCCAGCTTGACCTTGGTCCCTTCGGCGCTCGCGGGGGTCGCGATCGGCACGACGAGGTCCTTGCCGCTCCACAGGCGCACGACGCTATCGGCCTCGCCTGCGCGCACGAGCGTTGCGGGCATCAGGTTCATCTTCGGCGAGCCGATGAACTGCGCGACGAACTCGTTGGCGGGATGATCGTAGAGCTCCAGCGGCGTGCCGACCTGCTCGACGTTGCCGCGGTTGAGCACGACGATGCGCTGCGCGAGCGTCATCGCCTCGACCTGGTCGTGGGTGACGTAGATGATCGTGGACTTCAGCCGGCGGTGCAGCGCGGCGATCTCCATGCGCATCTGCACGCGCAGCGCGGCGTCGAGGTTGGACAGCGGCTCGTCGAAGAGGAAGAGCTTGGGTTCGCGGGCGATCGCGCGGCCGATCGCGACACGCTGGCGCTGGCCGCCGGAGAGATCCTTGGGCCGGCGCTGCAGTAGCGGTTCCAGTTGCAGGATGCGCGCCGCTTCCTCCACGCGGCGGGCGATCTCGTCCTTCGGCAGCTTCGCGAGCTGCAGGCTGAAGGCCATGTTTTCGTATACGTTCATGTGCGGGTACAGCGCGTAGGACTGGAACACCATGCCGATGCCGCGCTCGGAGGGCGTGTCGTCATTCACGCGCACGCCGTCGATGTACATGTCGCCGCCGGAGATGTCCTCCAGGCCGGCGATCATGCGCAGCAGCGTGGATTTGCCGCAGCCGGAGGGGCCGACGATGACGACGAATTCGCCGCTATTCACCTGCAGGTCGATGCCCTTGATGACCTGGGCGGCCTCGCCGTAGCGCTTGTTGAGTTTCTCGAGAGTCAGTTGTGCCATGATCTTTGATCCTTGATGAGCGAGGCGGTCCGCGGCGGGCACGCCGGTTTTCGTAGGGCGGGAGGAGCCGGAGGCGTATCCCGCCAATCAACCGCCGAGTGGCGGGATGCGCTGCGCTCCTCCCGCCCTACGGGGTGCTCCGATTGACACGTCATGGCTCACCCCTTCACTGCGCCGGCCGTGAGGCCGCTGACGATGCGTTTCTGGAAGATCAGCACCAGCGCGATGATCGGGATCGTCACGACTACCGACGCGGCCATGATGTGTCCCCACGGCAGTTCGTATTGTGAGGCGCCCTGCAGCATGCCGATGGCGACCGGCACGGTACGGTTCTCGTTGGAGATGATGAAGGTCAGCGCGAACATGAACTCGTTCCACGCGCCGATGAAGGCGAGCAGCCCCGTGGTCACGAGCGACGGCCCCATGATGGGCGCGAAGACCTTGGTGATGATCACCCACAGGCTCGCGCCGTCGACGATCGCGGCCTCCTCCAGTTCCACCGGCAGCGAGCGCATGAAGGTCGTCAGCACCCACACCGTGAAGGGCAGCGAGAAGGTCGTGTAGGACAGGATCAGCGAGCCGATCGAGTCGTACAGGCCCATGAAGCGCACCAGCTCGAACATCCCCGACAGCACCGCGACCTGCGGGAACATCGACACGCACAGGATCGTGAAGAGGATGTACTTGCGCCCGCGGAAGCGCACCCGCGCCAGCGCGAAGGCGGCGGTGATCGACACCAACAGGCAGATGCCGACCGTCACCGTCGCGACGAGCGCGGAGTTGAGCAGGCTGCGGCCGACTCCGTTCTCGCCGAGCGCATTGACGTAGTTCTCCCAGTGGAAGGTGGTCGGCAGGTAGTTCGTCAGGAACAGCTCCTGGCCGGTGCGCAGCGAGGTCAGGATCGCGTTGTAGAAGGGGAAGACGCAGATCACGCCGACGACCAGCGCCGCCAGGTAGATCCAGAACTGCCGTCCCAACTCGCGTTGTTGGCGTGTGAGTTTCATTCCTTCGCCTCCTTGCCTTCGTGGCTGAAGCGGTTGATCCACAGGAAGCACGCGGCGATGCCTGCGACCATCATGAACACCAGCACCGAAGCGGCCGAACCGACGCCCATTTCCTGGAAGGAGATCATCTGCTCGCGGGCGTAGCCGGAGATCGAGATCGTCGCCTCGCTGTTGGAGGTCAGCACGTAGATCAGGTCGAACACGCGCAGCGCGTCCATCACGCGGAAGATCAGCGCGACGATCATCGCCGGCATGATCAGCGGCAGCGTGATGCGGCGGAAACGCTGCCAGGCGTTGGCGCCGTCGACGCGCGCCGCCTCGTAGAGGTCGGACGGGATCATCTGCAGCGCGGCGAGCAGCATCAGCGCCATGAAGGGCACCGTCTTCCAGACGTCGGCGATCACCACCGCCCACATCGACAGCGTCGGCTCGGCGATCCACGCGAGCGGCGTCTCGATCAGACCGAAGCGCAGCAAGAGGTCGTTCACCACGCCGTACTGGTCGTGGAACATCCAGCCCCACATCTTGGCCGTGACGATGGTCGGGATCGCCCAGGGCACGAGGATCGCAGCGCGCACGACGCCCTGGCCGCGGAACTTCTCGTTCATCAGCAGCGCGAGCAGCATGCCGAAGAAGAGCTCCAGCGACACGGAGCACGCCGTGAACCACAGCGTGTTGCCGACCGCCTGCCACCACAGCGGGTCGGCGAGCACGCCGAAGCTGTCGCCCTCGGCGAAGTCGAGGTAGTTCGCAAGCCCGACGAAGTTGTACTCCTCCGGGGTGTCCATGGCGGCGTCGGTGAAGCTGTAGAACAGCGTGCGCAACAGCGGCCAGCCGGCCACCGCAAACAGCAGGATCAGCGCCGGCGCGACCAGCAGCCAGGCGGCGCGGGCACGCCGCTGCTGCAGGCTGCGCTTGCGGCCTGGCGCGGGCGCCGCCCGGGCCGGCGCGACCGCGGCCGAAGGCGGCAGGGTCTGGGAATTGTGACTCATCGTTGTTTCCTCCTGAGGTTCGGCAAACTGCCGCGCGGGCCGGGTCGGATCCGTAGGGCGGGAGGAGCGAAGCGCATCCCGCCGAACGGACGTCGCGTGTCGCCACACGCCGATTTGGCGGGATACGCCTTCGGCTCCTCCCGCCCTACAGACGTTCCGTCGCGTACCCTGAACTGCCGCGCGGCGGTGTCAGGCCGATATCCCGCTTACTTCCACTCGCGGCCCTTGATGCGCTTCAGCTTGTCCTCGAGGTCCGCCACCGCCTGCTCGCCCGTTGCCCGACCGCTCAGGACGTCGTAGCCGGCGTTGAACATCGCCTTCGAGACCTTCGGGAACTGCGCGCGCGTCGGGGTCGAGGGGCGCGGCACGGCGTTCGCGAACACGTCCTTGAACTCCGTGAGGTACGGCGCCTTGGCCTGCACTTCGGCGTCCTGGTAGGTGTCGATGCGCGCCGGCGGGATGCCCAGCAGCATGAAGGCGCGCTTTTGCGTGTCGGCTTCCGACAGGATGCGCACGAGCTTCACCGCCGCGTCGGGGGTCTTCGAGTACGCGCTCACGCCCCACTGCCAGCCGCCCAGCGTCGCCGCGTGCAGACCGTCGTCGCCGCCCTTGGGGATCGGGATGACGCCGACCTTGCCCTTCACCGGGCTGTTGTCCGCCTGCGTCAGCAGGTAGGCGTAGGGCCAGTTGCGCATGAAGAGCGCGTCGCCATTCTGGAACACCGCGCGCGATTCCTCTTCCTGGTAGCCCATCACGCCCTTCGGCGCGATCGAGCCGACCCAGCTTGCCGCGGTATTGAGCGCCTTGGCGGCCTTCGGGTTGTTGATCGTGACGTTGCCCGCGGCATCGACGAAGGTGCCGCCGTTGTAGGAGGCGACCCACTCCAGCACGTCGCACGACAGGCCCTCGTAGGCCTTGCCCTGGAACACGAAGCCCCAGAAGTTCTTCTGCCCGGCATCGCGCTCTGCCTTCTGGATCTTGGTCGCGATGCGGGTCAGGTCTTCCCAGGTCTTGGGCGGCTGCTCCTTGTGCTTGGCCAGCAGGTCCTTGCGGTAGTACATCATGCCGGCATCGACCTGGCCCGGCACGGCCTTGATGCGGCCATTGACGATGTTGTTCTTCCAGTTGTTCGGGAAGAAGGCCGGCTCCAGGTCCTTGACCTTGTCGGTAATGTCGAGGAGATGCTTGTCGAGCAGACCGGTCCAGATCACGTCGATCGACAGCACGTCGACCGCGTCGCCGTCCTTCGCGGCGAAGATCTGCTGGTACAGCGCGAGCTTCTCGTCGGTGGCGGCGGGCATCTCGACGAACTCGAGCTTGTGCGTCGTCTCGGCTTCGAAGCGCTGCTTGACGTGCTCGCAGAAGGGCTTCATCGCGCCGGATACGTTGCACGCCATCTTCAGCGTGGCTGCGTGGGCGGCGGGGATGGCGCCGAACAGCAGCACGGCCAGGGTGGTGGGAAGCAGTTTTTTCATGGGGTGTCTCCTCCGTTGTTTCGAGTTAGTTGATTTCCCGGCGGCCCGTTCGCTCTGAGCCTGTCGAAGGGCGGTGTCAGGGCTTCCGGGTTAATCCATTGGCGGTTGCGGCTCAGCCCACGCGATAGACGCGCGCCTCGAAGGGACGCAGCGTCAGCCGGCGCGTCTCCTCATGCGCGTCGACCGCGTAGTTGGCGAGCAGCAAATCCTCGTGACGGACAGCGAAGCCGTCGTGCTCGACGCGCGCCTCACGGCCGGTGAGGTTCGCGATCACGACGATCTGCTCGCCGCCCAGCGTGCGGGTGTAGGCATAGACCTGCGGGTCGCTCTCCATCAGCAGCGCGTAGCGACCATGCACCAGCACCGGCTCGGCCTTGCGCAGCGCGATCAGGCGGCGGTAGAAGTTCAGGATCGAGTCGGGGTCGGCTTCCTGCTGCGCGACGTTGATCTGCGGGAAGTTCGGGTTCACCTTCAGCCACGGCGTGCCGTTCGTGAAGCCGGCGTTGGCCGACGCGTCCCACTGCATCGGCGTGCGCGAGTTGTCGCGCGAGCTCACCGCGAGCGAGGCGATGATGTCGCTCGCCGGCACGCCCTGCGCGCGTTGCAGCGCGTATTCGTTCTTCGCGAAGACGTCGTTGAAGTCCTCGATGGCGGCGAAGCGGGTGTTGGTCATCCCGATCTCCTGGCCCTGGTAGATGAAGGGCGTGCCCTCCATCAGGAAGTACATCGTCGCGAGCGCGGTCGCGCTCTCACGCCAGTACTGTCCGACGTCGCCCCACTTCGACACGATGCGCGGGATGTCGTGGTTTTCCAGGAACAGCGCGTTCCAGCCCACCCCGTGCAGCGTGCCTTGCCAGCGCGAGAAGATCTTCTTCAGGCCGACGACGTCCAGCGCGGCCTTCGGGTCCTGCGCCCACAGGTGCAGGTGTTCGAACTGGAAGATCATGTTCAGGCGATCGCGGTCCGCGCCGACCCAATCGACGGCCTGTTCGGCCGACACGCCGTTGGCCTCGCCGACGGTCATGATGTCGTAGCCCGCAAAGCTGTTCTGGCACAGGTCGTCCATGTAATCCAGCACGCCATCGACGTTCATGTGCATCGGCAGGCAGGAGACGTGGTCCAGCCCTTCCGGGTTGGGCATGTCGGGCAGGCCGGCGACCTTCTTCATGTGGCTCACGGCGTCGAGGCGGAAGCCGTCGATGCCCTTGTCGAGCCACCAGCGCACCATGTCGTTCACCGCGGTGCGCACCTCCGGGTTTTCCCAGTTGAGGTCGGGCTGCTTCGTCGAGAAGAGGTGCAGGAAGTACTGGCCGGTGGTCTCGTCGAACTTCCACGCCGAGCCGCGGAAGATGCTCTCCCAGTTGTTCGGCTCGTCACCCGACGTGCCGCCGCTTTTGCCAGTTTCGCCGCCCTTGCCGTCGCGCCACACGTACCAGTCGCGCTTGGGGTTGTCCTTCGACGAGCGCGATTCGACGAACCACGCATGCTCGTCGCTGGTGTGATTCACCACCAGATCGAGGATCAGCCGCATGCCGCGTGCGTGCACTTCCGCCAGCAGGCGGTCGAAGTCGGCCATCGTGCCGAACTCGTCCATGATCGCGTGGTAGTCGGCGATGTCGTAGCCGTTGTCGTCGTTGGGCGACTTGTACATCGGGCAGATCCAGATCACATCGATCCCGAGCGCCTTCAGATAGTCGAGGCGCGCGGCGATGCCGTTCAGGTCGCCGATGCCGTCGCCGTTGGTGTCCATGAAGCTGCGCGGGTAGATCTGGTAGGCGACCGCCTCCTTCCACCACTGCGTCTTCACGACCTTGTTGTGCTGTTCACTCATGGGGGATTTCTCTCTCGTCAGGCCGCCGTCGCGGCGTTCCACTCGCGGAACTGATCGAAAACGGGTACGCGATGAATAACTTTGATGAACTTATAAAATCGTCCAAAGCGGTTTGGATCGTAATCCGAAGCGCTTTGGATGTAAACTGCTTTTTATGCTCACGATGCGACTCCCTGAAGTCGTTAGACTGCGGTCATGACGCGGGCCGTCCCGAGACGGCCCATCGACGCCCAATGCGGGCCGAAGGAAGGCAGATGAAGGTCAATTTGAAGATGCTGTCCGAGACGCTCGGACTGTCGCAAACCACGGTGAGCCGCGCGCTCAACGGCTACTCCGACGTCAGCGAGGCGACGCGCAAGCGCGTCGTCGAGGCCGCGGCGCAGCTCGGCTACCAGCCCAACCCGCAGGCTCGCCAGCTCGCCACCGGGCGGGCCGACGCGATCGGCATCGTGTATCCCTTCGGCGCGAGCGACATCGGCGACATCCGCTTCGGCGAGGTCGTCTCCGGCATCACCGAACGCCTCGCCGAACACAAGCTGGACCTGCTGATCCACTCGTCGCGCCCGGACGTCGAACTCGACACCTACCGGCGCCTGATCGAAGGCCGCCGCGTCGACGCGATGATCGTCGCGCGCACCCGCGTCGACGACCCGCGCATCCGCTTCCTGCAGGAACACAATTTCCCCTTCGTCGCCTACGGTCGCACCCGCAGCAGGATCCCCTACGCGTGGTTCGACTTCGACAACGAGGCCGGCGGCCGGCTGGCCGTGGAGCGCCTGGTGGGACTGGGGCACCGTCGCATCGCGCTGGTGCACGCCCCACTGGAACTGAACTTCGCGATGCAGAGGCATCGCGGCTTCGTGACGGGCCTGCGCGCCGCCGGCATCGAGCCGCACCCCGAACTCATCATCGAGGCATCGCTCGACCGCATCGGCGGCTACCAGGCGGTCGGCCGGCTGCTGGCACTCGACGAGCCGCCGACGGCGGTGCTGGTCGACAACAACGTCGCAGGCGTCGGCGCGCTGCGCGCGCTCGGGGATTCGGGATGGAAGCCGGGCAAGGGCATGTCGCTGATCGTGTATGACGGCATCCCCAGCGAGATCCCCCTGACCTGCAAGGTCACCGGCGTGATCCAGCCGACCGGAACCTCGGCGGGCCATGCGCTCGCGGACCTCGTCGTCGACGTGCTCGCCGGCAAGCCGCTGGAGGCGCTGCATTCCCTCGGCGCCCCCTGCCTCAGCGTGGGCGACACCGACGGCCCGCCGCCCGCGGCGACGCGCCGGCGGCAGGCCGCGAAGGCCGGCTAGGCCATCGCCGGCGGCGCCGGGAAAGGCGCTGCCGGACGGATGCGCTCGGCCCACGGCGTCCATGTCCGCATCGCCCGGGCGTGGCTCAGAACCACACTTCCATCTGCGCCCCCACCAGCCACTTGCTGTCGCCGGTGAATTTCGTGCTGCCGAAGCCCTCGTTCGCGCTGCCGTCGTAGGTGAAGCCGTTCAGATCCTTGTCCCAGCCCATCCACGTGGCGAAAAGGCGCAGCTCCGGCCGCGCGAAGAAGCCGGCGCCGGTGTCGAGCTTGAAGGTCGGTGAGACGGTCAGCTTGTAGAAGTTGCCCTTCGCCTGCGCGAAGGTGCTGTCCAGGTCCATGTACTGGAAGCTGCCCTCGTACTGCATCGCGAAGTTCTTGTTGATCGCGTTGGTGAAGCGCAGGTTGGCGGAGGCCCACTTGTACTCGTCGCCCTTGTTGAAGCGATCCTTGCTGACTTCGGCCATCAGCGCCGGCGAGACCTTCCACTTCGGTGCGAGATCGGTGACACCGAAGCTCATCACGCGAAACGCCTGAGCGTCTTCGAGCAGGTTGCCGACCGCGCCGAGCCGCTTGACCTCGGCTCCCAGCCCGCGCCCCGCCAGTATGCCGGTCTTGGAGAAGCCGTCGCCCAAGCCGTAGAAGCTCGGTGCATGGTAGGCGACCAGGCCGTGATAGCCGCTGGTCGCGCGGTCGCTGCCGTTCACGTCGTTGTTCTTCGCGTGCATGCCGTTCAGCATGAACTGCCAGTTGCCGACGTAGTTGTTCATCGTGAAGACGTAGCTCTTGATGCCTTCGTCGTCCTCGTTGAGGAAGTCGCGACCATACACCGACACGTTGGTCTTCCAGTCCGGCGTCACCTGGGCGTCGTACACGCCCGCACCGGTGCCGGAAAGGAAGACGAAATCGCTGTCGAAGAAGTGGATGTCGAAATTCTTCTTGTCGAAGCGCTTGCCCGCCCAGATCGTGGCGTTCTCAAGCGCTGTGCCCTTGAAGGTCGGAAGGTTGCCCATCTCGGCATAGGCCCAGCGCACATTGATGCCGTTCTCGCCACCGGTCCAGTCGTTGTTGCTATTCACGCCGTCCGCGAGCATGAAACCGAAGGTCGCCCAGCTGCCGTCGTCCGAGCGGAAGTTCTTCAGCAGTTTCGCCTCGGCGTAGGTATCGGTCTCCAAGCCCAGGCGGCCGACCGCGCCACCGAGGTTGCCCGCCGGCGTGATGTAGGGCCCCACCCCCTTGACCGTGAACATGTCGCTGTTCGAGACGGTGCCCGAGCGGGCATAGCCGTGGAACTCGAAGGACGACGCGGTTTCGGCCGCGGCCTTGGTCAGCGGCGCCTGCGCATCGCTGGCGGCCTTGGCCGCAGACGCGGCGGTGTCGGCCTTGCGCGCGACCTCGTTCGCCTGCTGGGCACTGCTGCTGGCCTGCTGGGCTGCGCTGGTCGCCTGCTGCGCCGCCGTGGTCACCTGCCGCAACATCTCCTCCAGCTTGGCGATGCGCGCTTCCAGTTCCTCGACGCGCGTCGGCTTCGCCTTGTCGGCGGCCCCCGCGGTCCCGCAGAAGGCCAGCGCGATGCCGACAGCGATGGCGGTTTTCCTGATGGTCATTTTTGTCTGTCTCCTCATTGATCAATGGTTGCAACACCGTCGCCGGTCGCGGCGCCTCTGCGGGCGTTCGCGACGAGCCAAAAAACCACTGCTGGCAGCGCCCTTGTCCTCCCGGATGCTGCTCGTTCCAACATCCGAAGCGCTTTCAAGGATGGCCACGCTGATTTTCTGCGAAGTGTAGTAATGCTACGAAACAAAGGCAAACTTTTTTGTAATTTTTAAACATGAAAGGTCCTCACTTTGCCTGCCATTGACATTTTTATTCCGTATATCATGTTGTTTTGTCTGGTGTCTTATTGTTACTACTGAAATTTTTCATTCACCCGCACTTGACCAGAGCACTCGCCACGTCGTGTAGCTTTATGCTGTGAGCCGTTGATTTATGTGTAAGTTTGTTCCAGACTATTAACTCAAAGCGCTTTGGCTCACAATCGGTACATGAGGTCATCCATGGCAAGCACCCGTTCCCTCGATCTGGTCGTTTTCGGCGGCACCGGCGACCTCGCCATGCGCAAGCTGCTGCCGGCGCTCTACCATCTGCACTGCGATGCCCTGCTGCCGCCCGAGGCGCGGATCGTCGGGGTTGCGCGCGACGGACTCGACGACGACGGCTACCGGCGTTTTGCCGGCCAACAGGCGGAACGCTTCCTCGGCCGCGACTTCAGGAGCGACGACTGGCAGACGTTTGCCGCCCGTCTCGCCTACGCGCAGGTCGATGCGATGCAGGGCGACAGTTTTGCGACGCTCGCCGACCGACTGGCGGCGCGCCCGGATGGTCAGCGCGTCTTCTACCTGTCGACCGCCCCCAGCCTCTTTGCAGCCATCAGCCGCCACCTCGATGCGGCGGGATTGCTCCACGGCGACAGCCGCGTCGTGCTGGAGAAGCCGCTCGGGCACGACCTCGCGTCATCGCGCCAGATCAACGACGAGGTGGGGCGCCATTTCGGCGAGGACCAGATCTACCGCATCGACCACTACCTCGGTAAGGAACCGGTGCAGAACCTGCTCGCGCTGCGCTTCGGCAACGCGCTGTTCGAGCCGCTGTGGCGGCGCGAATGGGTACGCGACGTGCAGATCACGGTTGCCGAACAGGTCGGTGTCGAGACCCGCGGCGACTTCTACGATCGCGTCGGCGCGATGCGCGACATGGTGCAGAACCACCTGCTGCAACTGCTGTGCATCGTCGCGATGGAGCCCCCGGCGTCGATCAACCCGGACGCGGTGCGCGACGAAAAGCTCAAGATCCTGCGGGCACTGCGCCCCTTCGGCGCCGGCGACGTCGCCGCGCGCTCGGTGCGTGGCCAGTACCGCGCCGGGGCGAGCGGCGGGAAACCGGTGCCGGGCTATCTGGAAGAGCCTGGCATTGCGACGGACAGCCGCACCGAGACCTTCGTCGCGCTGAAGGCCGAGATCAACACCTGGCGCTGGGCCGGCGTGCCCTTCTTCCTGCGCACCGGCAAGCGCATGCAGGAAAAGGTCGCCGAGATCGTGATCAACTTCCGCTCCGTGCCGCACTCGATCTTCGGTGTGCCGGCCTCGCCGTTTCACGCCAACCGCATGGTGATCCGCATGCAGCCAGAGGAGACGGTGGACCTGCATCTCCTCGCGAAACAGCCGGGCGACGTCATGCACCTGCAGCCGGTGCGCCTGAACCTGGACTTCGCCGAAGCCTTCCGCAGCCGCCGCCTGGAAGCGTACGAACGATTGCTCATGGACGTGATGCGCGGCAATCTGACGCTGTTCGTGCGGCGCGACGAGCAGGAAGCCGCGTGGCGCTGGGTCGAGCCCATCCTCGCCGGCTGGGACGCCTCGGGGGAACGACCCAAGCCCTACACCGCCGGCACCTGGGGCCCTGCCGCGTCGAGCGCGCTGCTGTCGCGCGACGGCCTGTCGTGGCACGAGGAAATCTGAACAACGCCGCATCCACCCGCTGCAATGACGTCACCACTGACGGCACTCGAGGACTTATCGATGTTTTCCGGTTCCCCTGACACCTTTCCCCGCCTGGTCGGCGACATCGGCGGCACCAATGCGCGCTTCGCGATGATCGCCGGCCCGGGGCAAGACCTCGTCGCGATGCGGACCCTGCCCTGCGCGGACTTCCCCGGCCCGGCCGAGGCGATCGAACGCTACCTCGCCGACGGCGATCTGCCACGGCCGCGCTGGTGCGCCTTCGGCATCGCCAACCCGGTCGATGGCGACTTCGTCCGGATGACCAATCACAGCTGGGCGTTCTCGATCGCGGCCCTGCGCGACCAGTTGGGGCTGGATCACCTGCAGGTGCTCAACGACTTCACCGCGCTTGCGATGGCGCTGCCGGCACTGACACCCGCCGATCTTGCGCAGGTCGGAGGTGGTACGTCGGTTGCGCGGCGCGCGATCGGCCTGCTCGGGGCAGGCACCGGGCTTGGAATTTCGGGCCTCGTGCCCAGTGGTGACGACTACGTGCCGCTCGAAGGCGAAGGCGGCCACGTCACGCTCGCAGCAAGCAACGCGCACGAGGCCGAACTGATCGCCTGGCTCGCGACCCGCTACCCTCACGTCTCGGCCGAGCGAGTCCTGTCCGGACCCGGGCTCGTCGCGCTGTACGACGCGCACGCCGCGGTTGCCGGTGTACCCGCCGATGTCCTGAGCGCTGCCGAGATCAGCAGCCACGGCCTTGCGGGAACGTCTTCGCTCTGCGTCGAAACGCTGAACACGTTCTGTGCCTTCCTGGGCACCGTCGCAGCGGACCTCGCCCTGATCCTCGGCGCGCGCGGCGGCGTCTACATCGGCGGCGGCATCGTGCCGAAGCTCGCCGATTTCTTCGCCCGCTCGCCCTTCCGCGAACGTTTCGAGGACAAGGGGCGCTTCAGGGAGTACCTCGCACAGATCCCGACCTGGGTCATCCATGCGCCCTACCCCGGCCTGGTCGGCGCGGCGCGCGCGCTCGATCGGGCGGCAGCGTCGCTGGCACGCTAATCCCAGCGCTGGAAGCCCTGCTTGCGGCGAGTGCCGCGGGCCGGGCACCCGCTTCCACCATCAGTAGAGCTCCGCCAGTCGCGTACGGATGGCTTCCGGCACGTTCGGTTGATTCGCGATCTCCGACAGGAAGTCCGGATCGTCTGCCACGGTGAGGCGATCGAGGGCGATGGACCCGAGGATGGTCGAGAGCGGGGCCGCGGCGGCGCGCGGAGAGATGCGCTCGGGGCCGGTGAAGTCGTCGGGGCCGCCGAAAGGCAGGCGCGGGCGCAGGTCGATGTCCGTGTCCTCGATCTCGTCGAGGGCGAGCGACCAGACGATGGATTCGGGCGTGCTCCGCAGGGCATTCCTCGGCCGCGGTGTTTCGATTTCGCGCGCGAGGGCGGGAAGATTGCGGAAGGCGGCCCGCAGGGTGCGGCAGGCCTGTTTCAGCGACACGGCGGCGACATCGGGATCGGCCGTTGGCTGCATGAGGTTCAGGCAGCGCAGCCTGCCGCCGACACGCAGCGTTTCGCCTGCGGCGCCCAGCGCGCTCATCATCCCGGGCGTGCCGTAGCGCGCGAGGCCGTTGATCATGACGAGCCGGATCGATATCTCCTTCGCCTTGACGAGCGCTTCGTAGGGGTCGCCGGCCGTGCCGTCGATGACGAGGAGGTCGGCGCGCCTGCCGGGCTGGAGCGTGCCCAGCGCCTTGTCCCATTTGAGGATTGCGGCGGCTTCGCGCGTCGCCATCGCGACGAGGTCGCGCGCACCGAAGAAGCCGTCGAGCATGTGCTGCGAATAGAGCCACGCGACCTTCAGTTCGCCGAGCAGGTTCTTGCTCCCCGAGGGGGACCAGTCGCTGCCAAGGGCGATGCGCACGTTTGCGCGGCGGGCGGCTTTCACGTCGGCGGTCGCCCCATAAAGCAGGAGGTTGCTGAAGGGGGACCACACCATCGCGCCCTGGTGCCGCCCCAGTACTGCGAAGTCTTCCGGCAACAGGCCCGCGGCATGGATGCCGGCGAGACGGTCATTGAGGGCCCACCGGTCGGGCGCAACCTGTAGCGCGAGGAAATGGCGGCGCGCGATCGAATCCGGCGCGTCCGGTGGCGTCACGCCTTCGCTGAGATGAAGGAGGAAGCAGCTGCCCTCCTTCTCGAGCCGCTCCAGGAACCAGGCGGCATCGCGAGCATCGATGTCGGGGATGCGCGCCTGCGCTTCGGGCAGTTCGGGGTCGTCGGTCTGTTCGACATTGCGCAGCAGGCCGCGGTAGTAGCGTCGTATGCCGGCGTTGCTGTTGAGCATGATCCCCTGGCTCGTCGTGACGCCGCCGAGCAGGCATTTGCATTCGACGTAGCGGACGAGCGGTGCGAGCAGCGCGGCCTTGCCTTCGGCGTAGCGGTAGGTGCCGACGACGGTCATCGGGCCGCTGATCAGCCGACGGTAGTCGGGATGATCGGGCCACTGGCCGCGATGCTGGAAGCGTCGGGGCACCGGCGCCCAAAGCGGCAGCGCGTTGTAGGCGAGGTGATTGTGCAGCTCGATCAGACCCGGGTAGAGCGTGCCGCGCGTGGCGACGGGCGCGATGCCTTCGAAACCGGGCGGCGCCGGCCGGGCGCGGTCCTGCACGGCGACGATGGCGCCGCGGTCGATGTAGACGACAGCGTCCGTCCTGACGGTAAACGCGTCGTCCATCGTCACGACGCGCCCGGCGAGCGCGGCCTTCGGGCCGGTCGGGAGGTCGATCGGCCCTGCTCCCCTGGCGACCGCCACGGGGGCGCGCCGGGCGGGCGGCGCCTCGGCTCCGGCAAGCGGATACCAGCGACGCGGGATGCCGGTCATGCGACGACTCCCTTGGGAATCCTGATCGTGATGTTGCGCCGCTTGGCCAGATCGTCGGGGCCGACGCGCCGCGCCCAGCCGTCCTGCTCGCGCATCCACGCCGGCAATCCGGCGGGAAAATCGAATTCGGGGATGCCGATGCGATCCTCGTCCGTCCAGGTATCGCCGTACAAGACAAGGGGAGTCGGCGCGTCCGGATGCTGCACGCGCGGCGCGACGGCCTGCAGGGCCTTGTTCCAGTTGCGCAGCAAAGCCGTGGTCGCATCCGCGAGCTTCGCCTTGTCGCCATTCGAGGCGCTTTCCGGCTGGGTGGGATGAGTCAGCGCCGCATAGGCGAGGTCGATGCCCCCGCCCGCCGGGGTCTCCCTCCAGAAACGCCACGCCTCGTCGGCCACCCGGCCGAATGCCAGCACGACCTCGATGCGGCTGCCGGTCAGCAGGGCGTGCAGCCAGCGGTTGCGGTAATCGACCAGCCGCGCATCCTTGCGCGTGTGCGCCTTGACGCTGCCGTAGACGCTGTAGAGGTAAGTGTTGATGAACACGTAGCTGCGCGTCACGCCGAGCTTGCGTAGCATCCCCTGCACGCGCCGTCCCGCCTCGCCGACCATGATGCGCCGGATGACGCTCTCGTGCTGCGCGGGGTCCTGTCCGATGACCAGCACGCGGGCGGAACCGTCCAGCCGCCCGCGATGGAAGATCGGCCCCCATTCGGTGCGGAACTGCCCGGGCGGGTAGACATCCGTCCCCGGGTATTCGGAACAGAGCGTCACGAAAGGCTCGGCGACATAGCCTGGGTCGAACGGATGCAACATGAGAGCTCTCCTTCGGACGGGCGGTGGCCTGCGCGCCGCCGGCCCCGCCGTTGATTTGGCATAGCACAGAAATTCGCTTCGTTCGTGCCTGACCGCGGCCGGAGTTCGCCGAGACGCGTGCGCCGCCGGTCGGGCCCTCCGCCCGGGTAAGAAGTTCTCCTTGACAACCGGCCTTTCACGGCATTTAATAAACCAACTTGATTTATTAATAAACAAACACCGCCAAAGAGCGGGGTCGAAGGAGACGAGCATGGCAACTGCCCAGATCGGCCGCGGCCGCAACTCCGTGCGGCTGCGGCGCTACAACGAACGCCTGCTGCTGCAGGTGTTGCGCCGTTCCGGGGAGGCCTCGAAGGCCGACCTTGCGCGCCGCACCCACCTGACCAGCACGGCCATCGGCAGCATCATCCAGTCGCTCGAGGCGAGCGAGCTGATCGTGTATACGGGCCGCCGCACCGAAGGCCAGCGCGGCCAGCCGGCGACGCTGATCGACCTGAACCCGAAGGGGGCCTTCGGCATCGGCGTGCGCCTCGACCGCGACACGATCGAGACCGCGCTGCTCGACTTCGGCGGCCAGATCCTCGCCCGCCGCGTGCACGACCGCATCCTGCCCTCCCCCGACGAGACGCTGAAGCTGGTGCAGGCCGACATCGAGGAAGTGCTGAAGGCGATCACGCCGGAGGAGCGCGAGCGCCTGACCGGCATCGGTGTCGCCCAGCCTTTCAACCTCGGCGCGTGGCTGCGCGAGTTGAACCTACCGAACGAGGACTTCCGCGCGTGGGACGAGGTCGATTTCGCCTTCGAGCTGGGCGAGGCGACCGGCCTGCCGGTGTTCAGCGAGAACGACGGCAACGCGGCGGCGATCGCGGAGCTGTTCTACGGCTGCGGACGCGAGTTCGACGACTTCCTGTATCTCTTCATGGGGCCGGTGATCGGCTGCGGCGTCGCGCTCAACGGCGACTGCCTGCGCGGCGTCACCGGCAACGCGGGCGACATCGCGGTGATGCCGGTGCCGCCCAGCCGCCTCGCCTCGGCGCAGGCGCCCGCGCACAAGTGGGACATGCTGCTGTCGCGCGCCTCGCTCAACGCACTGGGCCGCCACCTGCGCCACATGGGTGCCGACGTCACGAGCCACGCCGACCTGGAGCGCCACATCCGCGCCCATCACCCGGCGGTCGAGGAGTGGGTCGAGGACTGCATCGACGCGCTCGCCCCGGCCGTGCGCTCGGCGCTGTGCATGCTGGACGTGCCGGTAGTGGTGTTCGACGCGGACGTCGATGGCGGCCTGATCGACCTCCTGCAGCGCCGCCTCGCCAAGGCACTGGCCGACAACGCGCCCGAGGCGCGCGAGGCCCCCGAGCTGGTGCGTGGCTCCTTCGGTTCCGATGCCGGTGCGGTGGGCGCTGCGAGCCTGCCGATGTTCTTCAGCTTCTCCCCGCGCGCCGAGATCCTCGGCAGCGTGACGCGTTCGATCGAGGATATGCGCGATGCCGACTGATATCACCCCTCGCCCCGTGCTCGAGATGCGCGGCATCTCCAAGACCTTCCCCGGCGTGCGCGCGCTGCGCGACGTGTCGCTGACGCTCTACCCCGGCGAGGTGCATTCGCTGATGGGCGAGAACGGCGCCGGCAAGTCGACGCTGATGAAGATCCTGTCGGGCGCCTACACCGCCGACGAGGGCGGTGAGATCCGCATCGACGGCAAACCCGTGGTCATCGACGGGCCGCTGTCGGCGAAGGCGCTGGGCGTCGCGGTGATCTACCAGGAGCTCACGCTGTGCGCGAGCCTGACGGTGGCCGAGAACATCTACCTCGGGCGCGAACTGCGCCGCGCCGGGCGCATCGACCGCCACGCGATGGAGGCGGGCTGCGCCGGCATCCTCGAACGGCTGGGCGCCTCCTTCGGGCCGCGCGCGCTGGTGAGCGACCTGTCGATCGCCGAGCGCCAGTTGGTCGAGATCGCCCGCGCGATCCACGCCGACGCGCGCATCCTGGTGATGGACGAGCCGACCACGCCGTTGTCGTCGCGCGAGACGGACCGTCTCTTCGAGCTGATCCGCCAGCTGCGCGCAGACGGCCTCGCGATCGTGTACGTGAGCCACCGCATGGCCGAGATCTACGAGCTCTCCGACCGCGTGTCGGTGCTGCGCGACGGCAGCTACGTCGGCACGCTCGACCGCGACGCGCTCTCGGCCGAGGCGCTGGTGCAGATGATGGTGGGCCGCGACCTCTCCGGCTTCTACAAGAAGGACCACAAGCCCTACGAACCGGGCGCGGTGGTGATGGCGGTGCGCAACATGTGCGACGGCAAGCGCGTGCGCAGCTGCGGCTTCGACCTGCACGCGGGCGAGGTGCTGGGCATCGCCGGCCTCGTCGGCGCGGGACGCACGGAACTGGCGCGCCTGATCTTCGGCGCGGACGAGCGCAGCAGCGGCGAACTCGTCGTCGACGGCGTACCGGTGCGGCTGAGGACGCCCCTCGACGCGATTCGCGCGGGCGTCGTGTATCTGACCGAGGACCGCAAGGGCCGCGGCCTGTTCCTCGACATGAGCGTGCGCGACAACATCAACGTGTGCGCGTGTTCCGGCGACGCCCGAACCGGCGGCGTGCTGAACCTCGCGAAGGCGCGTGAACGGGCGAAGGCCGCGATCCGCGACCTCGCGATCCGCGTGCCGAACGCGCGCGTGAATGTCGGCGCGCTCTCCGGCGGCAACCAGCAGAAGGTGCTGCTGTCGCGCCTGCTGGAGATCCGGCCGCGCGTGCTGATCCTCGACGAGCCGACGCGCGGCGTCGACATCGGGGCGAAGTCGGAGATCTACCGGATCATCAACGACCTCGCCAACCGCGGCGTCGGCGTGATCGTGATCTCGAGCGAGCTGCCCGAAGTCGTCGGCACCGCCGACCGCGTGCTGGTGATGCGCGAAGGCGAGCTGGTCGGCGAGCTCGGCGGCTACTCCGGCGCTCCGATCACGCAGGAAGCAATCATCGAATTGGCCACCGGCGCCACCCCCCAGACCCTGCCGCGGGCCGCCTGAGCGCCACCGCCCGGCCGCCCGAAGGTGGCGCTCATCCTCCCCCGGGGAGGATGTCGCGCAGCGACTGGAGGGCAGTGCAGTCAGCGGCCCCACGCACAAGAGCAGGAGCCACACACCATGGAGAAGACAATGAGCAACGCCACCGCCACCGCGGCCACCACGCCCCCCGACAGCCTCGCCGGTTCGCCGCGAGTCCCCGTGCAGGCCACCCCGCGCGAGCGCTTCCAGTCCGTGATGCGCGCCGTCGGCATGCTGCCGGTGCTGATCCTGCTGGCCGCGGGCTTCGGCATCCTCGCGGAGGGTTTCCTGACCGCGCAGAACCTGTCGATCGTCGCGCAGCAGGCCTCGATCAACATCGTGCTGGCAGCCGGCATGACCTTCGTGATCCTCACCGCCGGCATCGATCTGTCGGTGGGCGCCATCCTCGCGGCGGCGGCGGTCGTGTCGGTGATGGCCTCGACCCTGCCGGGCGGCGGCTTCCTCGGCATCGCGGCGGGCCTGCTCGTGGGGCTCGTGTTCGGGCTCATCAACGGCGGGCTCGTCGCCTTCGCGAAGCTGCCGCCCTTCATCGTGACGCTGGGCGCACTGACGGCGGTGCGCGGCGTCGCCCGCCTGCTCGGCGCCGACCAGACCGTGTTCAACCCCGACCTGCCCTTCGCCTTCATCGGCAACGACAATCTGCTGGGCGTGCCCTGGCTGGTGTGGATCGCCGTCGCGGTGATCGCCGGTTCGTGGTTCATCCTGCGCCGCACGGTGCTGGGCCTGCACATCTACTCGGTCGGCAGCAACCCGGAAGCGGCGCGCCTGTCGGGCATCAAGGTGTGGAAGGTGCTGCTCTTCGTGTATGCGATGTCGGGCCTCCTCGCCGGCCTCGGCGCGGTGATGACCTCGGCGCGCCTCCTGGCCGCCAACGGCCTGCAGCTCGGCCAGTCCTACGAGCTCGACGCGATCGCGGCGGTGATCCTCGGCGGCACGAGCTTCGTCGGCGGCGTCGGTTCCATCGTCGGCACGCTGATCGGCGCGCTGATCATCGCAGTGCTGTCGAACGGCCTCGTGCTGCTGGGCGTCTCGGACATCTGGCAATACATCATCAAGGGCCTCGTGATCATCGGCGCCGTCGCGCTGGACCGCTACCGCCAGAGCGGCGCGCGGACCTGAACGCCGCACACCCCTCCCCCCGTTTTCCCATCACGCCACGGCCCGGAATCCGGTCCCGGGTCGCGGCATAAGACAAGATCGGATCCAGGAGACATCCAAATGTTCGTTCGCAAAGCACTCGTTGCCGGCATCGCGCTGGCCTGCGCAACCGGTATCGCCCAGGCGCGCGAGATCAAGTCGGTCGGCGTCACCGTCGGCTCGCTCGGCAACCCCTTCTTCGTCACCATCGCCAAGGGAGCCGAGGCGAAGGTGAAGGAGATGTACCCGAACGCGAAGGTCATCACCGCGTCGGCCGACTACGACCTGAACAAGCAGTTCACGCAGATCGACAACTTCATCTCGGCCGGCGTGGATCTGATCCTGCTCAACGCCGCCGACGCGAAGGCGATCGAGCCGGCCGTGAAGAAGGCACAGAAGGCCGGCATCACCGTCGTCGCGGTGGACGTCGCCGCCGCCGGGGCAGACGCGACGGTGCAGACCGACAACGTCCAGGCCGGTCGCCTCGCGTGCGAACACATCGTGAAGAAGCTCGGCGGCAAGGGCAACGTCGTGATCCAGAACGGGCCACAGGTCTCCGCCGTGGTCGACCGCGTGAAGGGCTGCAAGGAAGTGCTCGCCGCCGCCTCGGGCATCAAGGTGGTCTCCGACGACCAGGACGGCAAGGGCTCGCGCGAAGGCGGCATGAACGTGATGCTGGGCCACCTGACGCGCTTCCAGAAGCTCGACGCTGTGTTCACGATCAACGACCCGCAGGCCATCGGCACCGACCTCGCCGCCCGCCAGCTGAAGCGCAAGGGCATCGTGATCACCTCGGTCGACGGCGCGCCGGACATCGAGACCGCGCTGAAGAACGACACCCAGGTCGAGGCCTCGGCGAGCCAGGATCCGTGGCTGATGGCGCAGCAGGCGGTGGTGATCGGCAACGACATCCTCAACGGCAAGAAGCCCGCGAGCCCGATGGTGCTGATCCCCTCGACGCTGGTCACGCGCGACACCGTCGGCAGCTACAAGGGCTGGTCGTCGCCGCGCTGACGGTTTCTCACGTAGGGCGGGAGAAGCCGAAGGCGCATCCCGCCATGCGGCGGTCAGACGGATACCGACGCGTGGATTGGCGGGATGCGCTTCGCTTCTCCCGCCCTACGAAACCGATCCATCACGACACGCTCCACAGCTCATGCGGTGCCCATCACTTTGCTGCGGTGCCCCCCAACCCCAACGAAACGGTTCCCGATCATGTTCCTGGTATGTGGCGAAGCCCTGTTCGATGTCTTCATCGGTAGCGAGACCGACAATGCCCTGCATCTCGACGCGCGCCCCGGCGGCTCGCCCTTCAATGTCGCCATCGGGCTGGCGCGGCTCGGCCAGCCGGTGGCCTTCCTCAGCGGACTCGCGAAGGACATGCTCGGCGACCGCCTCGCGCGGGTGCTGGCGCGCGAAGGAGTGGACACCCGCCCCTGCCCGCGTTTCGACGCGCCGACCACACTCGGCATGATCGAGCTCGACGCGGCGGGCGTGCCGCGCTATGCGTTCTACGGCAACGGCGCGGCCGACCGCCTGCTCTCGGCGGCCCAGCTCCCCGAGTTCGGTCCCGAACTACAGGCCATCCATCTCGGCTCGTACGCCACGGTGGTCGAACCGGTCGCCAGCGCACTCGAAACGCTGGTGCGCCGCGAGCGCGACCGACGCCTGATCGCCTACGACCCCAACGTGCGCCTCAACGTCGAACCCTCGATCGACCGCTGGCGCGAGCGCGCCGACACCCTGGCGGGCCTCGCGCATCTGGTGAAGATCAGCGACGAGGACGTGCGTCTGCTCTACGGCGAGACGGACGAGGCGGCGCTCGCGCGGCGCTGGCTCGCAGCCGGCGCGAGGCTCGTCGTCGTCACGCGCGGCGCGGACGGCGCGAGCGCCTGGAACGCGAACGGGCGCACCGATGTGCCCGCCCCGCGCGTGACGACCGTCGACACGGTGGGCGCCGGCGACACTTTCCAGTCGTCGATGCTGACCTACCTCGCCGAAGCCGGCCGCCTGAGCCCGGACGCGCTCTCGGCAATGGACGCTGACGAGCTCGCCCGCCTCCTCGCCTTCGCCGCCCGCGCCGCCGCGATCACCTGCTCGCGCCGCGGCGCAGACATGCCGCGGCGGGGGGAACTCGGCGCATAGGCCATCGCGCACACCCGACAGGGCGACGGATCAACGCTCCTGCTCGATCAGGTCCCGCACGACGAACTTCCCGCCCGAGATCACGAGCTCGGGGTATTCGAGCACCTTGAGCCGGTGCAGCGGGTTGCCCCGGACCGCGATCATGTCGGCCGGGGCGCCCGGCACCAGCTGGCCCAGCGGCGCGAGCCCGGCCTGTTCGCCGGCCAGGGCCGTGGCGGCCGACAAGACCTTCTCGGCCGACAGTTGTCCATGGCCGACGTGCACCATCAGCTCGAGCTCTCGGGAATCGATTCCCCACGGCAGCTCCGTATGCGCCATGTCCGTGCCATAGAGCAGCGTTCCACCCTTCTCGACGAAGCGCCGCGCGTTCGCGAACGCGCCGCTGCAGTGCGACAGGGTGTCCAGCGTGCCGACGATTCGCACGCGCGCCTCGACGGCCCGGGCGATCAACGCTTCCGGTAGCGCATCGCACGGCATGTGCGCCCATTCATCCACGCCGGCATCGAGCGCGAGTCGGGCACCTGCCACCCCGCTGAGATGCGCCGAGACGATGCGGCCGCGGCCATGCGCCTGTGCGACGACGGTTTTCACGACCTCTGCACTCGGCAAGGGCCAGGGCGGCAGCGTGCCTGCTTCATGCATGCTCCACGGTGCTCCGGCCGAGCCGCCCGGTTCCAGGGCGATCTTTATCACCGACGCCCCCGCTTCGACGATGTGATCGACGACCCGCCGCGCCTGCGCCGCATCCGCGACCTCCACGGCAAGTGCCGCGGCACCGTGACCATGCCCAGCCCCGCTCTTGCCCTGACCGAACACGGGGATCGGGTAACCGCCGGGCGCGGTAATGATCGGCCCCGCGCTCAGGTGCCGGAGGCTGCCATCTCCGCCGCTGACGGGCTTCGGCGGACCGCCCAGATCCCGGACGGAGGTGATTCCATGCCGCAGCACCGTCGAAAAGGACACGTCCTGGGCGGCGAGGTGTCCGTGAAGGTCGATGAAACCGGGAAGGAGCGTCGCACCGGGCAAGGGCAGCCGTCCTTCGGCGGGCAGCGCATCGACCGGGCCGACGGCAACAATCCGACCGCCGCTCACTGCGACGCCGTGGCCCTCGCGCATGTTCCGCCCATCGAAGAGGCGATCGGGAATCAGGACGTAGGAATCGGCGACCCGGTCGGCCGCTCTGCCCGCCTCCCGGGCGAGTCGCGGATCGGGAGCCTTACTGACGCAGGCCGCGAGCGCCACGGAGGCGGCCACCAGCGTCGGCCACAGCATGCGCCTGAGGTACGACGAACGGAACACGATCCGACTCCCATGCCGAAACATTGAAGCCGGAATGAGGAAGATGCGCAGCATCTGAGCCTCCTTTGCGTTCCCGATGGGGAAACGCGCGAGCCCGCCTCCGACGACGGGAAACTGCGACCGGGCCGATCTACACCTTGGGTGATTTCCCCCAAAAACCCCCCGGTGTGTTCAACATAGGCGATCTCCAAGCGCAATCAAGCGAAACTGCGCATGCAAGTCGGCTATGCACCGGACCCACCGCAGGGGCGAACGCCGCCACGCCACCGGCTACCGCCAGATGAAGCGCCACGGCATGATCCCGCCCAATCAGGCGCATGTGTGCCGGGGCGCGTCGGTCCCGGCGCGCGCCCAGGCTTCGCGAGGCTGTGGACCCTCAGCCTGCGGCGCGTACCGCCGCGATCAGCCCTTCCGTCGACGCATCGTGCTCGCTGCGCGCCCCGCCGGCTAGTTCGCCGGCGATGCGCGTCGCGATCTGCTTGCCCAGCTCCACGCCCCACTGGTCGAAGGCGTTGACGCCCCAGATCACGCTCTGCACGAACACCTTGTGTTCGTAGAGGGCGATCAGCGCGCCGAGCGCCCGCGGCGAGAGATCGGGCA
Source organism: Aromatoleum evansii (assembly GCF_045689615.1). Lineage (NCBI taxonomy): Bacteria > Pseudomonadati > Pseudomonadota > Betaproteobacteria > Rhodocyclales > Rhodocyclaceae > Aromatoleum > Aromatoleum evansii. The sequence goes on along the minus strand of NZ_CP141259.1, from coordinate 2,256,723 downwards.
GCAGCAGCGTGTTGCTCGGGCGGTTGCCGGGGAAGACGCGGTGCGGCACCTGTGCTTCCAGCGCGTCGCCCGACAGGCCGCCGGCGGAAAGTTCGGTGCGCACCTCGTCGGCCGTCTTGCCGACCATCAGGGCCTTGCTCTGCGCGATGCAGTTCGCCAGCAGCAGGCGATGGTGTTCGGCCAGAGCGTGGCTCGCCTTCAGTGGCGCGATGAAGTCGACCGGGATCAGGTCCGTGCCCTGGTGCAGGAGCTGGAAGAAGGCGTGCTGGCCGTTGGTGCCGGGCTCGCCCCAGATCACCGGGCAGGTCGCGGTCTCGACCGGCTTGCCGTCGCGCGTGACCGACTTGCCGTTGCTTTCCATCTCGAGCTGCTGCAGGTAGGCCGGCACCCGGCCAAGTGCCTGAGCATAGGGCGCGATCGAGATGCTCGCCGCGCCGAAGAAGGCGCGGTACCACACGCCCAGCAGGCCCAGCACGACCGGCATGTTGGCTTCGAGCGGCGCCTCGGCGAAGTGGCGGTCCATCGCATGCGCGCCGTCGAGCAGCGCCGCGAAGTTGTCGCGGCCGACGTAGAGCGCGATCGGCAGGCCCACGGCCGACCACATCGAGTAGCGCCCGCCGACCCAGTCCCAGAAGCCGAACATGTTGGCGGTGTCGATGCCGAAGGCGGCGACGCGCTCGGCGTTGGTGGACACGGCGACGAAGTGCTTCGCGACATCCGCCTCGCTGCCGCCGTTGGCGAGGAACCACGCGCGCGCGCTGGCGGCGTTGGTCATCGTCTCGATGGTCGTGAAGGTCTTGGAGGCGATGATGAACAGCGTGCGCGCGGGCTTCACTTTCGCCAGCACGCCGGCAAGGTGGTCGCCGTCGATGTTCGAGACGAAGTGCATCGTCAGACGCTCGTGGCCGCATGCGGCGAGCGCCTGGCAGGCCATCGCGGGACCGAGGTCGGAGCCGCCGATGCCGATGTTGACGATGTCGGTGATCGTTTCGCGCGTGAAACCGCGCCAGCGGCCATCGCGCACGCCCTCGGCGAAGTCGCCCATGCGTGCGAGGACCTCCCGCACGGCGGGCATCACGTCGCGGCCATCGACTTCGACCGGCGCGTCGCCGCGATTGCGCAGCGCGACGTGCAGCACGGCGCGGTCTTCGGTGGTGTTGATGCGCTTGCCGGAGAACATCGCGGCGCGCGCCGCTTCGAGGCCGCGGTCGCGCGCGAGCGCGGCGAGCAGCTCCAGCGTGCGCGGCACGATGCGGTTCTTCGAGTAGTCGAGGAAGAGGTCCGCAGCACGCAGCGAGAAGCGCTCGAAGCGGCCTGCGTCGGCGGCGAAGAGATCGCGCAGATGCCGCTCGCCGAGTTCGTCGCGATGCGCGGCAAGCGCGCGCCAGGCGGAGGAGTTCGTCAGGGAATTCATGGTCACGCTTCGAATCCGCGAATGCGCTTGTCGCGCAGGGTCTGCTTGGTGCGCTCGAGGCGCTTGATGAGTTCGGGGCCGCTCGCGAGCGCGACGCTCACCGACAGCACGTCGATGATCGCCAGATGCGCGATGCGCGAGGTCATCGGGGCATAGACGTCGGGATCTTCCGGCACGTCGGCGGCGAGCAGCACGCTCGCGGTGCGGGCGAGCGGCGAGCCGCTGGCGGTGATCGCGATCACTTCGGCGCCGGCCTCGCGTGCCAGTTCGCAGGCGCGGATGATCTCGGGCGTCCGTCCGCTCGCGGAGATCGCGACGACGACGTCGCCCTCCTCCAGCAAGGTCGCGGCCATGCCCTGGGTGTGCGGATCGCTGTAGGCGACCGACGGGATGCCGAAACGGAAGAATTTGTGTTGCGCATCGGAGGCGACGATACCGGAATTGCCGATGCCGTAGAACTCCATGCGCCCGGCGCGCGTGACGAGCTCCACCGCGCGTTCGAGGCGCCCGGCGTCGAGCTGGTTGCGCACGCTCATCAACGCGCCGATGGTGCGATTGAAGACCTTGGGCGCGACTTCGTCGAGCGAGTCGTCGGGGCCGACGTCGCGATGCACGTAGGGCACGCCGCTCGCGAGGCTCTGCGCGAGGCGCAGCTTGAATTCCTTGAAGCCGGTGAAGCCGAGCGCATTGACGAAGCGCGCCACGGTCGGCTGGCTGACGCCCACACGGTAGGCGACCTCGGCGATCGAGATGTTGAGCACCTCGTTCGGATGGTCGAGCACGAATGTCGCGACGGCGCGTTCGGACTTGCGCAGCTCGTCGAAGGACGCCTCGATGCGGGCGAGCAACGGACTCGCCTGGCGGGCGCCCGTCTCGGCAGGGGCTTCGCCGGGCGATTGGATGATCGGTTGGTTTTCCATTTCAGTAGCCTGGTTCCAGTGTTGCGCGGCTTCGTGTGCCGCTGCCTCGGATCGGAAGACTAGCCCATCCGCATGTCACGTGGAGGAGCAGAAGAATACATGCATCGGGGTACGCCGTTGTCGCAGAAGTGTGGCGATCGGAAAACTTTCGTTTCCGGCGGCCGCAGCCTCGATCACTTTGCGCTTCACCGCGCCGGCGATCGGCAGCAGGATCCGGCGTGCATCGAGCAGCGCGGAGACTCCCAGCGTCATGCGCGCGTGCGGCGCGGCGGGCGGGACGGTCGCCGCGAGCGCGGGACCGCCCTCCGATAACAGCTCGCCCAGCCGCGGAATGCCGGGGAAGATCGACGCGAAATGCCCGTCGTCCCCCATGCCCAGCACGACGACATCGAAGGGCCGTCGAATCTCGTCGAGCCGGGCCGCGCATGCGGCCAGCCCGTCGCCGGGCGAGTTCTCGCCGCCATACAGCGGCACGAAGCGCGCCTCGGCGGCCGGCCCCTGCAGCAGGTTCGCGATCACGAGGCCGGCGTTGCTGTCGGGATGGTCGGCCGGCACCCAGCGCTCGTCGGCGAGCGTGACGGTGACGTGCGACCAGTCGAGCTTGCGCTGCCCCAACGCACGCAGGAAGGGAATCGGGCTGCGGCCACCGGAGACGACGAGGCTCGCGCGCCCCCGCTGGCCGATGGCGTGGCGCAGCATCGCGGCGACGCGGTCGGCGAGCGCCGCGGACATCGTCGCCGTGTCGGGAAAAAGGTCCTGCGCGACGTGGCGCGGGAGACCGAGGGCGTAGTCCAGTTCCATTGCGACTTCCATGCTCAGGAGTCCTGCAGCCAGGCGAGACCGTCGCGCCCGACCAGCGCGCTCGACGCAGCCGGGCCCCAGGTGCCCGCGGTGTAGGGCCGCGGCGGCGTCGTGTCCTGCTCCCAGCCTTCGAGGATGGGCTCGATCCAGCGCCACGCGGCGTCGAGTTCGTCGCGACGCATGAAGAGCGTGAGCTTGCCGCGGATCACGTCCATCAGCAGGCGCTCGTAGGCGTCCCACTGGCGGCCGTGGTAGGTCTCCGCGAAGTCGAGGTTGAGCGCGACCGGGCGCAGGCGCATCTCGTCGCCGGGCACCTTGGCCATCAGGTGCAGCTCCAGGCCCTCGTCGGGCTGCAGGCGGATCACCAGGCGGTTCGGTGCGCGCTCGCCGGAGAGCGAGGGGAACAGCGCGTGCGGCACGTCACGGAAGTTCACCACGATCTCGGCGAGCCGCTCCTGCATGCGCTTGCCGGTGCGCAGGTAGAAGGGCACGCCGGCCCAGCGCCAGTTGTTGAGTTCGGCCTTCAGCGCGACGAAGGTCTCGGTGCGGCTGCCAGCGGGGATGCCCGGCTCCTCGAGGTAGGCTGGCACCGGACGGCCCTCGACCGCGCCGGCGCGGTACTGCCCGCGCACGGTGCGGGTGGCGACGTCCTCGGGCGTCATCGGGCGCAGCGCGCGCAGCACCTTGAGCTTCTCGTCGCGCATCGCGTCGGGGTCGATGCTCGCGGGCGGTTCCATCGCGACGATGCACAGGAGCTGCAGGAGGTGGTTCTGCACCATGTCGCGCAGCGCGCCGGTGTTGTCGTAGAACTCGCCGCGCCCTTCGACGCCGACGGTCTCGGCCAGCGTGATCTGCACATCGCGCACGCAGCCACGGCTCCACAGGGGTTCGAACAGCGTGTTGCCGAAGCGCAGCGCAATCAGGTTCTGCACCGTCTCCTTGCCGAGATAGTGGTCGATCCGATAGATCTGTTCTTCCTTGAAGATCGCACCGACCTGTTCGTTGATTTGCCGTGCGGAGGCGAGGTCGCGGCCGAGCGGCTTTTCCAGCACGACGCGGCTGTCGGGCGTGACGAGACCGGCGGCGCCGAGGTTTTCACAGATCGACGCGAACAGGCTGGGGGCGGTCGCAAGATAGAACACGCGCACGCGCGCGGGATTGTCGGCGAGCGTGGCGCCCAGGCGCTCGAAGTCGCCCGCCTCGCGGGCATCGACTCGCACGTAATCGAGCGTGGCTGCGAAGGCCGCCCACGCGCTGTCGTCGAAATCGCGCGCGGCGACGAACTTGCGCGCCGCGGCTTCCACCTTCGCGACATATGCCTCGCGCGAGAGCTCCTCGCGCCCGACGCCGACGATGCGCCAGCGCGCGGTGTCGCCGCCGGCGACGCTATCGCGGTGACGGTAATACAGCGCCGGGAGCAGCTTGCGCATCGCGAGATCGCCGCTGCCTCCGAACAGGATCAGGTCGAACGCTTCAAGAGGGATCAATTTTTTGCCTCGTCCATGTGTTCTTGTGGGGCCGTCGCCTTTCCGGGACTGCGGGAACGCGTCGGTAGTAAATCTACAGACCATTAAAGTAGGAAAAATGTAGCAAGTCAACACAAAATTTCTCAACCCGACTTCGCTCCCGTACGGGGCGCAGCTCCGCATCCTTCAAGGCATTTGCCCATTAAACCTCAGTTCAAAGCGCTTCTGATTTCTGGCGAAATCGATCAGCCGGACTACAAGTTTTCACTTTTTCTACAAAAATGGGCTTGCATTTCTACATGTAGCAAATCTACACTTGTGTCAAAGCAAGTCGCCATGACCCTCGCTGAGACAAGAAGGCGACGCCACGACACAAAGGAGGCAGCATGACCCTCAACCCCATCCTCGCCCGCGTTACCGACCGCATCCGCGCCCGCAGCACCGCCTCGCGCGCCGCCTATCTGGCGCGCGTCGACGCCGCCGCACGCGCCGCCGGCAGCGCGCGCACCCATGTCTCCTGTGCCAACCAGGCCCACGCCTACGCGGCGTTCGAGCCGAACGACAAGCTGGTGCTGCGCCAGGCGCGCCTGCCCAACCTCGGGATCGTGTCCGCCTACAACGACATGCTCTCCGCGCACCAGCCCTTCGAGCGCATGCCCGCGCTGATCAAGGAAGCGGCGCGCGGGGCGGGTGCGGTCGCGCAGTTCGCCGGCGGCGTGCCGGCGATGTGCGACGGCGTCACGCAGGGCGAGGCGGGCATGGAACTCTCCCTCTTCTCCCGCGACGTGATCGCGATGTCGACGGCGGTGGCGCTATCGCACAACGTCTTCGACGGCACGCTGTGCTTGGGCGTGTGCGACAAGATCGTGCCCGGCCTGCTGATCGGCGCGCTGCAGTTCGGCCACCTGCCGACGATCTTCGTGCCGGCCGGCCCGATGACGACCGGCATCGGCAACGACGACAAGGCGCGCGTGCGCCAGCAGTTCGCGCAGGGACTGGCGACGCGCGAGGAACTGCTGGCGTCCGAGATGGCCGCCTACCACGGCCCCGGCACCTGCACCTTCTACGGCACCGCGAACAGCAACCAGATGCTGATGGAGGTGATGGGCCTGCACCTGCCGGGCGCGGCCTTCGTCAATCCCGGCAACACCCTGCGCGACGGGCTCACCCGCGCGGCCGCCCAGCGCCTCGCCCGCATCACGCGCCTCGGCAACGAATACATCCCGATCGCGAAAGTCATCGACGAGCGCACGATCGCCAACGCCATCGTGGGCCTGCTCGCGACCGGCGGTTCGACCAACCACACCATCCACCTCGTCGCGATCGCCGCCGCGGCCGGCATCCACATCGACTGGAACGACTTCGACGAACTCTCCGCCGCCGTGCCGCTGCTCACCCGCATCTACCCGAACGGCAGTGCCGACGTGAACCACTTCCACGCCGCGGGCGGCATGGGTTTCCTGATCCGCGAACTGCTCGGCGCGGGATTCCTGCACGGCGACGTGACGACCGTGATGGGCGAAGGCCTCGCGCGCTACGCCGAGGAGCCCTGGCTCGACGGCGAGACGGTCGCATGGCGTACGACGGTCGCCGAAAGCCTCGACACCGCCGTGCTGCGCCCGGCCGCCGACCCGTTCAGCGCCGACGGCGGCCTGAAGCTGCTGCAGGGCAACCTGGGGCGCTCGGTGATCAAGGTCTCCGCCGTCAAGCCCGAGCACCGCGTCGTCGAAGCACCGGCACTCGTGTTCGACAGCCAGGACGACGTGATGGCGGCCTTCAAGCGCGGCGAACTGGCGCGCGACTTCATCGCCGTGGTGCGCTTCCAGGGCCCGCGCGCCAACGGCATGCCGGAACTGCACAAGCTCACGCCGGCGCTCGCGGTGCTGCAGGACCAGGGCTACCACGTCGCGCTCGTCACCGACGGCCGCATGTCGGGCGCCTCCGGCAAGGTGCCCGCGGCGATCCACGTCACGCCGGAATGCCTCTCCGGCGGCCCGCTCGCCAAGGTGCGCAGCGGCGACCTGATCCGCCTCGACGCCGAGGCCGGCACGCTGGAAGCGCTGGTCGATGCCGCCGAGTGGGCCGCACGCGAGGTCGCCACGGCGAACCTCGACGCGAACCAGCATGGCGTCGGCCGCGAACTCTTCTTCAATGCGCGCGCCAACGCATGCGGCGCCGAACAGGGGGCCAGCACTTTCGGCTCCACCCTGCCCGGCCCGCTGCCGCTCGCCTGACCCCCGAATTCCGGAGAACTCATCCATGGACATCCATACCCTCCTCGCCGCCAGCCCCGTGATGCCGGTGATCGTGCTCGACAAGGTCGTCGATGCGGTGCCGCTGGCCCGCGCGCTGGTCGCCGGCGGCATCCGCGTGCTCGAAGTCACCCTGCGCACCGCCGCCGCGTTGGAGAGCGTGCGTGCGATCCGTGCCGAGGTGCCGGACGCGATCGTCGGCGTCGGCACCGTCGTGACGCCCGCCGACCTCGCCGCGGCGGCCGAAGCCGGTGCCGTCTTCGCCGTGAGCCCCGGCGCTTCGCCCGAGCTGCTGCGCGCCGGGCGCGAATCGGCGATCCCGCTGCTGCCCGGCGTGATGACCCCGTCCGACGTGATCAACGCGCTGGCCGCCGGCTACACCGCGATGAAGCTATTCCCCGCGGCGCAGGCAGGCGGCATCAGCATGCTGAAGGCCCTCGGCGGCCCCTTTCCGCAGGTGCGCTTCTGCCCGACCGGCGGGATCGACCTCGCGAGCGCGCCGAACTTCCTCGCGCTGCCCAACGTCGCCTGCGTCGGCGGCTCCTGGCTCACGCCGGCCGACCGCGTGCGCGCCGGCGACTGGGCCGCGATCACCGAACTTGCGCGCGCCGCCGCGGCACTGCGCCCGGCCGGAGCCGCGTGATGGCGGCAGCGCCGGCCCTGGCCATGACGTCCGTCAGCCCGTTCCGCGTACGCAACCGGGACCAAGGCGGTATCGCGGCAATCGAGTTGCGCGACGAACGCAGCGGCGCCTATGCGGTCCTCGCGCGGCGCGGCGCGACGCTGCTCGACTGGCGCGTACCGCACGCCGGCGAACTGGTGGCGCTGACCGACGGCTACCAGTCGGCCGACGAACTGGCCGGCCAGAACGGCGTACGCAACGGCATCATGGTGCCCTTCCCGAACCGCATCGCGGACGGGCGCTATCGTTTCGAGAAACGCGAGCATGATCTGCTGCCCGGCGTTCCGACCGCCGAGCGGCTGATCTACCACGGCTTCCTGCGCGGCATGGACCTCGCGATCGCGAACGTGCAGGAAACCGCGGGCGGCGCCAGCGTGCTCTTCACCGGCACCATCCGGCCCGACAGCTTCCCCGGCTACCCCTTCGCGCTGAAGCTCAACGTGCGCGTGAGCTTCGCGGCGCGCAGCCTCGCGCTGTTCGTCACCGCGACCAACATCGGCGAGCACGCCGCCCCCTACGCGGCCGGCTGGCACCCGTACTTCCGTCTGGGCGATGCGCCCCTCGACAGCCTGGAGCTGACGATCCCCGCAACGCACTGCATCGTCACCGACGGGCAACTGTTTCCGCTTGCCGACGCCGCCGCCTATGCGCCGGTCGACGCCGGCCCTCTGCCTGATTTCCGTCTCCCCCGCCCCATCGGCGACGCGGTGATCGACGGTTGCTACGGCGGGGCGGGTCGGGACGGCGGGCATGTGGGGTCGGCGGAAGCTGAGCGGGTGGCGGCGATTCCAGCATCCGACTCCGTTCCAGCCCCGCTCGGCGGGATGCGCTGCGCTTCTCCCGCCCTACGGGTCGGTGATTCGGACGGCCTGATCCGCAGCCGCCTGCGTGACCCGGCGACCGGCCGCCAGCTCACGATCTGGCAGCGCGGCGGCCTGACGCACGTCTTCACCGGCGACACGCTCGCCCGCGACCCGCGCCGTGCGATCGCGATCGAGCCGGTCGAGGCGATGACCGACGCCTTCAACCGCCCCGACTGCGCGCGCGACGTCCGCCTGCCGCCGGGTGCGACCTCCAGTTTCAGCTGCGGCGTCGAGTTCGACGTCAATGTCGCAGGCACTCCTCCCAACCCGTTTTCAGCGACCACCGCATGAGACCCCAGATGCCCGGCAAGAACACCAAGATCATCGCAACCGTCGGCCCCGCGAGCGCCGACGAGAACACCTTGCGCGCGCTTGCGGAATCGGGGGCGGACGTCTTCCGCCTGAATTTCAGCCACGGCACGCACGACGACCACCGCGCCGTGTACCAGCGCATCCGCGCCGTCGAGGAGCGCCTCGGCCGCCCGATCGGCGTGCTGATCGACCTGCAGGGGCCGAAGCTGCGCCTGGGCACCTTCGCCGAAGGCGGTGTCACGCTCGCCCGCGGCGACCGCATCCGCTTCGACCTCGACCCGACGCCCGGCAACGCGCAGCGCGTCGCCATCCCGCACCCCGAGATCATCGCGGCGGTCGGCCCCGGCCACGTGCTGCTGGTCGACGACGGCAAGATGCGCCTGCAGGTGGTCGCGAAGGACGAAGGCGTGCTGGAGATGGAAGCCCTGACCGACGGGCGGCTCTCCGACCGCAAGGGCGTGAACGTCCCCGACGTCGCGCTGCCGCTCTCCGCGCTCACCGCCAAGGACCGCCGCGACCTCGCCTTCGGCCTGGAACTGGGCATCGACTGGGTCGCACTGTCCTTCGTGCAGCGCGCCGAGGACATCGCCGAAGCGCGCGCGCTGATCGGCGACAAGGCCCTGCTGATGGCGAAGATCGAGAAACCTTCGGCGATGGTCGAACTCGAACAGATCATCGCGCTCGCCGACGGCATCATGGTCGCGCGCGGCGACCTCGGCGTGGAGCTGCCGCCCGAGGACGTGCCGGGCCTGCAGAAGCGCATCGTGCGACTGTGCCGCCGCGCGGGGAAGCCGGTCGTCGTCGCGACGCAGATGCTCGAATCGATGATCTCCGCGCCCGCCCCCACCCGCGCCGAAGCCTCCGACGTCGCGACCGCGGTGTTCGATGGCGCCGATGCGGTGATGCTCTCGGCCGAGACCGCTTCGGGCAAGTACCCCGCCGACGCGCTCGCGATGATGAGCCGCATCATCGCCCGCACCGAGGCCGATCCGCTGCAGCGCCAGCTGATGGAAGCGGTCGGCGCCGACCCGAAGGGCAACACCACCGACGCCATCGGCACCGCGATCCGCGCGGTCGCAGCGACCTTGCCGCTGTCGGCCACGGTCGCCTTCACGGCCTCCGGCTCGACCGCACTGCGCATCGCGCACCAGCGCCCGCGCTCGCCGATCCTGGGGCTGACGCCGTCGCAGTCGGTCGCGCGGCGGCTGTGCGTCGTGTGGGGCGTGCGTTCGCGCCGGTCGGTCGAAGCCTGCGCGGTCGAGGAGATCGTCAACGTCGCGCTCGAACACTGCCGCGCCGAAGGCCTCACCGCACCGGGACAAGCAGTCGTCGTCACCGCCGGCGTGCCCTTCGGCACCCCCGGCAGCACCAACCTGCTTCGCCTCGCGTGGCCGGAGGGGGATATCACGGCTGCCGACACCGAAGGCGAGATCCCATCACGTGGGAGCGGCTTCAGCCGCGAAGGGGCCGCCACCGGAGCGACACCGTCGATTCGCGGCTGAAGCCGTTCCCATATCAAGTGCGCCCCACGAACAACGTATTCAAGAGAGAACGAGAGAGACAACCATGAACGCCACCACCATCCAGGCCCGCCTGCATTCCCTGTTCCCCACCGAGGCCGACATTCCGGCCGACTGCCGCGTGCTGGCGCCGCTGCACCAGCGCGCGATCCTGCTCAACGGCGAGATGCAGATCTGGAAGGGCGAGACGCGCCCGGTGTATTCCCCGGTCGCGATGCGCGCCGCCGACGGCAGCCTCGCGCACGTCGAACTCGGCAGCTTCCCCGTCACCGGCACCGATGAGGCCGACGCCGCGATCGCCGCCGCCGCCAAGGCCTACGACAACGGCCGCGGCCAGTGGCCGACGATGTCGGTCGCCGACCGCATCGCCTGCGTGGAGAACTTCACCAACCAGATCGTCGCGCGCCGCCGCGAGATCGTGAACCTGATCATGTGGGAGATCGGCAAGAGCCTCGCCGACTCGGAGAAGGAATTCGACCGCACGATCGACTACATCAAGGCGACCATCGCCGAGCTGAAGAACCTCGACAACGCCAACTCGCGCTTCCAGATCGTCGACGGCACGATCGCGCAGATCCGCCGCTCGCCGCTCGGCATCGTGCTGTGCATGGGCCCGTACAACTACCCGATGAACGAGACCTTCTGCACCCTGATCCCGGCGCTGATCATGGGCAACGTCGTGCTCTTCAAGCCGCCGCGCTTCGGCGTGCTGCTGTACTACCCGATGCTGGAAGCCTTCCGCAGCGCTTTCCCGGCCGGCGCGATCAACATCGTGTACGGTCAGGGCAGCATCGTCGTGCCGCACATCATGAGTTCCGGCAAGGTGAACGTGCTCGCGCTGATCGGCACCAGCAAGGTCGCCGACCAGCTGAAGAAGGCCCACCCGAAGACCAACCGCCTGCGCGCGGTGCTCGGCCTCGAAGCGAAGAACGCCGCGATCATCCTGCCGGACGCCGACATCGAGCTGACGGTCAAGGAATGCATCGCCGGTTCGCTGTCCTTCAACGGCCAGCGCTGCACCGCGATCAAGATGATCCTCGTGCACCAAGCCATCGCCGACCAGTTCCTGCGCCGCTTCTGCGAGGAGATCGGCAAGCTCAAGATCGGCATGCCGTGGGAAAAGGGCGTGACCATCACGCCGCTGCCGGAGATGGCCAAGGTCGGCTACATGAACGAATGCATCGAGGATGCTGTCGCGAAGGGCGCGAAGGTGCTCAACGACAACGGCGGGGCCTCGGTCGAGACAATGTTCTACCCGGCGGTGGTGTTCCCCGTGAAGGAAGGTATGAAGCTCTATCGCGAGGAGCAGTTCGGCCCGGTGATCCCGGTCGCGCCCTTCGAGGACATCGAGACCGCGCTCGATTACGTGATCACGTCCGACCACGGCCAGCAGGTGTCGATCTTCGGCACCAACCCCGACCAGATCGCGAGCCTCGTCGATCCGCTGGTGAACCAGGTGTGCCGCGTGAACCTCAACGCCCAGTGCCAGAGGAGCCCCGACGTCTTCCCCTTCGCCGGCCGCAAGGACTCGGCCGAAGGCACGCTGTCGGTGCATGACGCGCTGCGCTCGTTCTCGATCCGCACCATGGTCGCCGCGAAGCAGACGGAAGCGTCGAAGAAGCTCCTCGACAGCATCGTGCTCGGCAACAAGTCGAACTTCGTGAATACGCGCTTCATCCTGTAAGCGAACCGCTCGCCGCGTTCACACCGCCGCTCCCTCCCGTTCAAGGGGAGGGTTGGGGTGGGGATGGGGGGACTCCGCAGCGTCTGCAAGAGACCCATCCCCATCCTGTCCTTCCCCTTGAAGGGGAAGGAACCTTCTAATCCTCCCCTTCAAGGGGAGGGAGCAGTCCGTGCCGACCGAGCCTCTTGTGCGATTGACTGCTCCCTTACGAGACACACCGCAATGACCGCCATCACTTCGATCGAAGCCCTCGAAATCCTCGACTCCCGCGGCAACCCGACCCTGCAGGCCACGGTTCGCCTCACCTCCGGCCACGCCGGCACCGCCGCCGTGCCCTCCGGCGCCTCCACCGGCGCGCGCGAAGCGCTCGAACTGCGCGACGGAGACCCCGCCCGTTTCGGCGGCAAGGGCGTCACCAAGGCGCTCGCCAACGTCGAAGGCCCCATCGCCGCCGCACTGAAGGGCCGCGACGCCTGCGACCAGGGCGCGATCGACGCGCAGCTCGTCGAACTCGACGGCAGCCCCGACAAGTCACGCCTCGGCGCCAACGCGCTGCTCGCCGTGTCGCTCGCGACTGCGCATGCCGCCGCGAACGCGCAATCGATCCCGCTCTACCGCCACCTCGGCGACGCCTCGCGCGGCTTCACGCTGCCCGTGCCGCTGATGAACGTGATGAACGGCGGCGCGCACGCGAACAACAGCCTCGACATCCAGGAATGCATGATCGTCCCGCACGGCTTTTCCCGCTTCGGCGACGCGCTGCGCGCCGGCGTCGGCGTCTTCCACGCGCTGAAGAAGCTCCTCGATGACAAGGGCTACCCCACCTCGGTCGGCGACGAAGGCGGCTTCGCGCCCAACGTCAGCGGCACCCGCGAAGCGCTCGACCTGATCCTCGAAGCCATCGAACGCGCCGGCTACAAGCCCGGCTCGCAGATCGCGCTCGCGCTCGACTGCGCGGCCTCCGAATTCCACCATGAGGAGGCCTACCACCTCGCAGGCGAAGGCAAGCGCTTCTCGCGCGCCGAGTTCTGCGGCTACCTCGCGGACCTCGTCGGCGACTACCCGATCGTCAGCATCGAGGACGGCATGGCCGAGGACGACTGGGCCGGCTGGGGCGTGCTCACCGACCGCCTCGGCCGCCGCGTGCAGCTCGTCGGCGACGACCTCTTCGTCACCAACACCGAAATCCTCGCGAAAGGCATCGAGAAAGGCATCGCCAACGCGATCCTGATCAAGCCCAACCAGATCGGCACGCTCACCGAGACGCTGGCCGCGATGGAAATGGCCCGCCGCGCCGGCTACGCGTCGATCGCGTCGCACCGTTCGGGCGAGACCAGCGACACGACGATCGCCGACCTCGCGGTCGCGACCGCCTGCGGCCAGATCAAGACCGGCTCCGCGAGCCGCTCGGACCGCGTCGAGAAATACAACCGCCTGCTCGCGATCGAACGCGAACTCGGCGCCGACGCACGCTTCGCCGGCTCCATCGCCTTCGCTTCGCGCTGAGCGCCACGGCACAACGATTGCTCTCCAACCGGCACCGCATCACAACGCTCACTCCCTGGCGGTGGTGCCGGTCCTTTTTATTCCTGCGGTCGCGCCGCGCGGCGGGCCGCTCCTTTTGCAGAGCCTTGCCGTGAACGCTGCCCTCCCCGCTGATCTGAACCCCGACAAGGACCAGGCCCTGCGCGACGACATCCGCCTGCTCGGGCGGCTGCTCGGCGACACCGTGCGCGCCCGCGAAGGCGAAACGGTGTTCGAGCTCATCGAACGCATCCGCCGCGACTCGATCCGTTTCCGCCGCGACGCCGACCACGGCGCGCGCGACGAGCTGGAGGCCGCGCTCGACCGCCTCTCGCGCGAAGACACGCTGCACGTCGTGCGCGCCTTCAGCTACTTCTCGCACCTCGCGAACCTCGCCGAGGACCAGCACCACATCCGCCGCTCGCGCGCGCACCTGATCGCCGGCTCCGCGCCGCGCGAAGGCAGCCTCGCGCTGGCGATGAACCGCGCCTTCGACGCCGGCCTCGACGCGACGGCGCTCGCCGATTTCTTCGCCAGCGCGCAGATCGTGCCGGTCCTCACCGCGCACCCCACCGAAGTCCAGAGGAAGAGCATCCTCAACTGCCAGACCGCGATCGCGCGCTTGCTCGACCAGCGCGACCGCATGCTGCTCACGCCCGAAGAGCGCCGCGAGAACGACGATGCGCTGCGCCGCGGCGTGCTGACGCTGTGGCAGACGCGCATGCTGCGCCCGGCCAAGCTCTCGGTCGTCGACGAGGTGAACAACGGCCTCGGCTACCACGAGACCACCTTCCTGTGCGAAGTGCCGCGCCTCTACGCGAACATCGAGGACGCCCTCGCCGAGCACGACGAACGCCTCGCGGCGCACGAACTGCCCGCCTTCTTGCAGGTCGGCAGCTGGATCGGCGGCGACCGCGACGGCAACCCCTTCGTCACCGCCGACATGCTCGAGCAGGCGCTCGCGATGCAGTGCGAGCGCGTGCTCGATCACTACCTCGACGAGCTGGAGATCCTCGCCTCCCAGCTCTCCCTCGCCTCGCTGCTGGTACCGGCCTCGGACGAGCTGCTGGTGCTCGCCGACGCCTCGCCCGACCGCTCGCCGCACCGCAGCGACGAACCCTACCGGCGCGCCGTCACCGGCATCCGCGCCCGCCTCGCCGCGACCCGGCATGCGCTGCTCGGCGGCCCCGCCGCGCCGGCGGCAGCCCAACTCCCCGCGCCCGACGGAGTCGCCCCCTATGCCGATCCGCAGGCGCTCGCCGGCGACCTCGACATCGTTCATCGCTCGCTGCTCGCGAACGGCTCAGCCGAGCTCGCCCACGGCCGCCTTCGTCGCATCCGCCGCGCGGTCTCCGTGTTCGGTTTCCACCTCGCACCGATCGACCTGCGCCAGAACTCCGAGGTGCACGAGCGCGTCGTCGCGGAACTGCTCGAAGTGGCCCAGCCCGGTACCCGCTACGGCAGGCTCACCGAGGAACAACGCATCTCGCTGCTGGTTGCGGAACTCGCCAGCGCGCGGCCGCTGCATTCGCCGCACTACGCCTATTCCGCCGAGACCGCCTCGGAACTCGCGATCTTCCGCATGGCGCGCGAAGCGCATCGCCGCTACGGCCCGACGTCCGTGCCCAACGCAATCATCTCCAAGACCGACGGCGTCTCGGACCTCCTCGAACTCGCCGTGCTACTCAAGGAAGCCGGGCTACTCGATCCGCGCAGCGACACGCTCGCCGTGAACGTGATCCCGCTCTTCGAGACCATCGCCGACCTGCAGGCGAGCGGCCCGGTGATGGACCGCCTGCTCTCGCTACCGACCTGGAAGCGCCTCCTCCCCTCGCGCGACCGGACGCAGGAAGTCATGCTCGGCTACTCCGACTCCAACAAGGACGGCGGCTTCCTCACCTCGGGCTGGGAGCTGTACAAGGCCGAGATCGCGCTAGTCGAAGTCTTCCGCCGCCACGACGTGCGCCTGCGCCTCTTCCACGGCCGCGGCGGCTCGGTCGGGCGCGGCGGCGGGCCGAGCTACCAGGCCATCCTCGCGCAACCCGGCGGCGCGGTGCAGGGCCAGATCCGCCTCACCGAACAGGGCGAGGTGATCGGCGCAAAGTACGGCAACCCTGAAGTCGGCCGCCGCAACCTCGAAGTGCTGGTCGCCGCGACCCTCGAAGCCACGCTGCTCGCCGGCAAGGAACCCGCCCCGCGCGCGGAGTTCCTGGAAGCCATGGACGAACTCTCCGACTCGGCCTTTCGCGCCTACCGTGGCCTGGTCTACGAGACCGACGGCTTCGAGACCTACTTCCGCGAATCGACCATCGTCGACGAGATCGCCCAGCTCAACATCGGCTCGCGTCCCGCCGCCCGCAAGAAGAGCTTCGCGATCGAGGACCTGCGCGCGATCCCCTGGGTGTTCAGCTGGTCGCAGTGCCGCCTGATGCTGCCCGGCTGGTTCGGCTTCGGCGCCGCCGTCACCGACTACCTCGACCGCCACGGCCCCACCGGCCTCGAGCGCCTGCAGGCGATGCACCGCGAATGGCCATTCTTCACGACGCTCCTCTCCAACATGGACATGGTGCTCGCCAAGAGCGACATCGCCATCGCCAGCCGCTACGCCGGCCTGGTGCGTGATGCGGCCGTGCGCGACGCGATCTTCCCGCGCATCCGCGCCGAGCACGAGGCCACCGTCGCCGCGCTGCTGAAGATCACCGGGCAGAACGAGCTGCTGGACGCCAACCCGCTGCTGAAGCGCTCGATCCGCAACCGCTTCCCCTACCTCGACCCGCTCAACCACGTGCAGGTCGAGCTGCTGCGCCGCCACCGCGAAGGCGCCGACGACGAACGCATCCGCCGCGGCATCCACCTGTCGATCAACGGCATCGCGGCCGGCCTGCGCAACAGCGGATAATGCCGACCTTTCACCGACACCCCCGGCCATGACCGCCACCGAAGCCATCGGCTACCTCGCCGCCCTCCTCACGACCGCCTCCTTCGTGCCGCAGGCGCTGCACATCTGGCGCACGCGCGACGCCCGCGCGATCTCGCTCGGCATGTACGCGGTGTTCTCCACCGGCGTCGCGCTGTGGCTCGCCTACGGCGTGCTGGTCGGCTCGTGGCCAGTGACGCTCGCAAACGTCGTCACGCTGTTCTTCGCCCTGAGCATCCTGTTCATGAAGCTCCGCTACGACCGCGAGCGGCGGAACCGGCGGCTATGAAGGGAGTCGAGCTGGCCGGCCTGCACCACGTCGCCATCATCTGCAGCGACTACGCGCGCTCGAAGCGCTTCTACACCGAAGTGCTCGGCCTGCGCGTGATCGCCGAGACCTGGCGCGCCGCACGCGACTCCTGGAAGCTCGACCTCGCCCTGCCCGACGGCACGCAGCTCGAACTGTTCTCCTTCCTCGATCCGCCGCCACGCCCCACCCGCCCCGAAGCCTGCGGCCTGCGCCACCTCGCCTTCGCCGTCACCGACCTCGACGCCGCCGTGCGCGCGCTCGAAACCCGCGGTGTCGCGGTCGAACCGATCCGCCTCGACGAACTCACCGGCCGCCGCTTCACTTTCTTCGCCGATCCCGACGGGCTGCCGCTGGAACTCTACGAAAACGCGGCGCGGTAATCACCACCACCACAAGGCGATGTCACCACGCAAAGCCCCTATCCGGGCGGAACGAATCATGGCGTTGCGGTTGTGCGCCGTTCACCATGCACCCAACCGAGATGCAGAGAGATTCCGTCGATCGGCGCCGCGGAAACGAGTCGGTTCACTTCCGCCTCCGCGCCGGTGCCGAAGAGAGCGACAAAATCGGCGAAGTCCTGGAACCATTGGTGCTGGTCGCTGAACGAGTGCACCAGCATCACCGCGTCGCGGGCGCAGAAACGCCTGGCTTCGATCAGCGCGGAGGCAGTCCGGTGGAGTAACTGGTAACGAATGCCATCGGGAATGTTACCGTCCAGCCCGAGGGTCTCGGCCAGGTATTTCAGGCGTAGCGTCTTGCCGGGGGAGGCATCCGCGCGCCATTCACCGACCGTCTTGTCGAAGGGCTCCTCGACCTTCCCCTCCACGGCGATGGAGATGAGACCGCTGCCCCCCTTCGCCAAGGTCCAGATGTCGTTTTGCGACGGACGTGCACCGCCGGGTAGCGGAACCTTCCATTCGGGAAAGATCAGCAGCGGTTCCGCGTCCTCAAGAGCGGGATGTTGGTTGAGAACGCGCGCGATCTCGATCGGATAACCACTCTGGGTCTCCCATGCGTACGCGAGCGTTTTCGCGGAATAGCCGGACACCCAGTGCTTGTCCGGGTCCGCCAGAAGGGCGCGCCAGTCCTCGGGGCCACGGGTCGGGACGTAGATGCGGTTCATGGTCTTCCTTTCCTTTTTCGTTAATGCATTTAGACGAGGCCCCGCTCACCCGCGCTCGCCCGCCACGCCCTCGGCGTCACCCCGAACTGCGCGCGGAAGTTGCGGATGAAATAACTCGGGGTCGCGAACCCACAAGCCCAGGCGACCTCCTTGCCCGCCAGTTCCGTATGGCGAAGCAGGTGCGCGGCCCGCTCCACGCGCTGGCGGGTGATGTAGGCAATCAGATGCTCGCCGGTCGCCCGGCTGAACACATGCGAAAGATAGTCCGCGGTGCATCCCGACTGCTGCGCCAGCCGCCGCACGCTCAGTGCGTGATCGCCCAGCTGGTTCTGCACGAGCAGCCGCACCCGCGCCACCAGCGGCGGCTCGGCGCGCGGGTCCGCCGACGTGTCGTCCAGCGCCCTGAGCACTCCCCCGATGGCGGCGACCACCAGACCGCAGCGCTGCGCACGGCCCCATTCGTCCTCGCCCGAAGTGACGATTCGCGCGGCGTCGCTCATCCACTCCCGCACCCGGGCAGCCTGCGCGTGCCGGCGCGCTTCCAGATGCAGGATGCCGGGCACGCCGGGGGCCGCCTCGTGCGCGAAATGGCAGGTCAGCGAGTCGCCTGCCGCATAGATCACGATATTGCGAAACGCCTCGCCTTCCGCGCCGCCCACGCGCTCGGCGTGAAGGAGCTGCGGTGGCATGAGCAGCGCCTCGCCCGGACCGAGCCGACACTCCGCATGCGGAAAGCGAAACTCCGTCCAGCCCGAGAGCTGCACGAACAGCTCGGGCGCCACATGGAAGTGCCCTTCACCGCGCGTCACGATCTCCGGCGGCAGCCCGGGCAATTGCAGGGGCATGCGCCCGGCGCCGATCCGCGCAAGCGCCTCACCTAGGCTCGCACGCAGTTCCCCCGCCAGTCGGGTCTCCAGCCCATCCCGCCGCAGGCCTTCGGAAAGCGTCGTCGGATCAGCCGCCTGCGGATCAAAGATTTCTTTCATTCTTTGCAGCTTTGTCGCACTGATTTTCGTTGAGACGGCCCATCCCCGCTCGCTAAGATTTCCCTGCTAGCGCACCAACCTGCAGGACATCAAGGCCTCCCCCGCAACAGAGCGGGCAAACCACATCTTGGAGCACTCACGTGTCAAAGACAAAGATTTCTGTGATCGTCTGGAACGAGTTCCAGCATGAACGCGAAAATGACGCGATTCGCGCGATCTACCCCGACGGCATCCACCACGCCATCGCCAGCGCATTGCGTGAAACGCCAGCCCTTCAGCCCGGCGCCCTGCCCCTCGAGATCGGCACCGCCACGCTCGACCAGTCCGAACACGGTCTCAGCGAAGCGCGCCTCGCCGACTGCGACGTGCTGCTGTGGTGGGGGCACAAGGCGCACGACCAGGTCTCCGACGCCGTCGTCGAACGCGTCCAGCGTCGCGTGCTGGAAGGCATGGGCCTGATCGTCCTGCACTCCGGCCACTTCGCGAAGATCTTCCGCCGCCTCCTCGGCACCAACTGCTCGCTCAAATGGCGGGAGGCGGACGAGAAGGAGCGCGTGTGGGTCGTCGAACCCTCGCACCCTATCGCCGCCGGCCTCGGCGAGTACTTCGAACTGCCCAACGAGGAGATGTACGGCGAACGCTTCGACATCCCGCAGCCGCACAGCACCGTCTTCATCTCCTGGTTCGAGGGCGGCGAGGTGTTCCGCTCCGGCTGCACCTGGGAGCGCGGCCACGGGCGCATCTTCTACTTCCGCCCCGGCCACGAGGCCTACCCCACCTATTACGACGCCAATGTCCAGCGCGTGCTCGCCAACGCCGTCCAGTGGGCCGCACCGCGCGTGAACATCGTCGACCGCTGCCCGATGTCGCCACCGCTGGAAAAACTGAGCCCCAAGCAGGTCAGCTTCTCCAAGGTCGGCATCCAGCAAAACAAGGGAGACATCGAATGAAGGACTCGTACAAGGTCGAGGTGAAGGAAACCGCCGTCCGCTCGGATTCCCGCCGCCTGCGCGTCGGCGTGGTCGGACTCGGCATCGGCCGCCTGCACATCGAAGGGTGGCGCGAACACCCCCAGGTCGACGTCGTCGCGATCGCGGACCCCGACAGCGAACGGCTCGCCCAGGTCGGCGACGCCTTCGCCATCGGCGCCCGCTACGACAGCGCCGAGGCCATGCTCGCCGCCGAGAAGCTCGACGTCGTCAGCGTCTGCACCCCCAACAAGTACCATCAGGCAATCACCCTCGCCGCCTTCGCCGCCGGTTGCCACGTGCTGTGCGAAAAGCCGATGGCGATGAACGCCGACGAGGGGCGCGCCATGCTGGCGGCCGCACAACGCAGCGGCAAGCGCCTGATGATCAACTTCTCCTACCGCTTCAGCGCCCAGTCGCGCGCCCTGAAGGCGCAGGTCGACGCCGGCCTCTTCGGCGACTTCTATTTCGGCCGCTCGACCTGGCACCGCCGCCGCGGCATGCCCGGCTTTGGCGGATGGTTCGGCACCAAGGCCCTGGCCGGCGGCGGCCCGCTGATCGACCTCGGCGTGCATCGCCTCGACCTCGCGCTGTGGCTGATGGGCTATCCGAAACCGGTGTGGGTCATGGGCAGCGCCTACGATCACATCGCCCGCCCGCTTGCCGAACAGTCGGGCAAGACCTTCGACGTCGAGGATCTCGCCGCCGCCCTGATCCGCTTCGACAACGGCGCCACCCTCGCGCTCGAAGCCTCGTGGGCGGCCAACATCCGCGAGGCCGAACTGATGGAGACCCGCCTGCTCGGCACCCGCGCAGGGCTGCTGCAGCACAACCTCAACGAGGGCTACACCTTCGACGCCCACATCTTCATGGAGCGCGACGGCGGGCAGTTCGACATGCGCGTGAATCCAACCTCCAACCAGGCCCGCTCGGCGATGCACGACTACGCCGACGCCATCCTCGGCGACCGTCCGCACCCCGCACCGGGCGAAGAAGGCCTGATCGTGATGGAGATCCTGGATGCGATCTACGAGAGCGCACGCATCGGCGCTCCCGTCCCGATCGCCCCACAGCCCATCGCCCAGGCCGCATGAGCATCATCGAGGGGGTTGATCGCCCCCTCGGTGCAAGCTCGCGCGTTCCCCGTTCCCCGACAATCCCGGCCGCTGCGCACTCAATGCGCGGCGGCAACCATTGGAGAATGGAAAAGGTACGACAGGAATTCGGGGGAGGCAGAAACGAGCGCGAACTTATCGAAAGCTCCGAAATTCCGGAAACTGCTATATAAAAGATCCACATTAATCTCGAAAATTCTGCATGCCGATTCGGTCAGGATCGCGCAATCTCGACTTGGGCCTCTTGCGCGCCCTCGTGGCCATTGTCGACAGCGGGAGCTTCTCGATCGCGGCCGCACGACTCGGCCGCACGCAGTCGGCTATCAGCATGCAGATCAAGCGACTTGCGGATGCCGCGCTCGAACGCTTCGAGCAGCGCATGTGATTACTGCCCCCCGAGGCTTATGAGGAGAAAGGAACGATGGCAAATCTGCAGCTTACGATAGGCGACGGCGTCGGCCAGATCGTGCTCGGGCGTGCCGAAGCGCTGAATGCCCTGAGCCGCGCCTTCTGCGACGAAATCGATGCCGCCGTGGCCGCCTTCGAGGCCTCGCCCGAAGTGCGCGTGATCCTCATTTCGTCGGCCCTCAAGCACTTCTGCGCCGGCGCGGACATCCGCGAGATGTCGGCGATGACGCACAAGGATGCGGTCGCCGAGGCCTTCGTCGGCTGCGTGAAGACCCTGGCCGACGCGCGCAAGCCGGTCGTCGTCGCCGTGAATGGGCTCGCTGCCGGCGGTGGCTGCGAACTCGTCGAGATGTGCGACATCGTCATCGCCGGCGAATCGGCACGTTTCTGCCACCCCGAGATCACCCTCGCCGCGATGCCGGGGGCAGGCGGCACTCAGCGTCTCGCCCGCGTCGTCGGCAAGCACGTGGCGATGGACCTGCTGCTCACCGGCCGCGCGATGAATGCGCAGGAGGCACTCGCCGCCGGACTGGTGTCGCGCGTCGTGCCGGACGCCGAGCTCGCGTCGACGGCGCTCGCCCTCGCCCGCCAGATCGCCGCGTTCTCCAGCCCGGTGGCATGCCGCATCAAGGAGAGCGTGCGCAGCACGCAGACGGGACTCGCCGAAGGGCTGCTCGCGGAACGCGAGCGCTTCCACCGCTGCTTCCTGGAGGACGATTTCCGCGAAGGCCTGCAGGCCTTCATGGACAAGCGCCCGCCGGCGTTCCGCCATCGCTAGGCGCACGCCGCCGGCCGCAGGGGTAGGCTGACCTTGCCGCGAAGGCAGAGTTGAGCATGAGTTGAATATCCGACCGAGAAAATGACACGGATATGAAACGCCGCTGGAGATCTATCATGCGTCCTGAGAGCTATTGCACTTCAATGTTGAAACTACGCGCTCTTTCACCATTCATTGTGCGGTAATCACTTGAGCCACTATTGCGCCCACCGAGAGGACGAGCGCCACGATTGAAACGGCAAGCGACCAAGAATGCCTTTTGTGCTCTTCTTCGTGCCCTGCGAGGATGGAGGCAAGAAACGGAAAATGAACACAGTGTCGTTTGCCCTGAATATTCAAGTGGAACAGCGAGACAAGCGCGCCATTCTCTTGTTTGTATCGGTACTTTGCATCAAGGTAGTAGTACAACCTACCGAAAAGCAGCTCTGGTTTGCAGTCGAGCCTCTTGGCTACATCAGGAATTTCTATTGGCAAGTATGGATCGTTCTCTCCTTGAGCCTGCCCCAGTGAATTTCCCGGATAGGCCGACTCATACATCTCATAGATGCAGCGCAGTACCTGACGATCAGTGGGAAGTTTGCTCATGACGCCCAACGTGGGGCTAACCGGAAGCCGGAGCGCGTAGCGCGGGGTTATGCATCGCGCCACTTCCGTGCGTCAGTCATGAACCACTCCAGCATTTGCCATTGGTTCAATTGAGTAGCTTCGTTACCCATGCTTCGGCGAATTTCGAGTAGGAACTTTCCGAGCAGCCCCATCATGATTTTCAGGTTCTCCTCCGATGCATTTGGTGTGTCGCCTTGAGAGTAGAAATGCTGAAAGAGGTCGTTGTAGGCAAGCACTACCGCATCGGAACCGACAAGGGAAAGTTTGAATGCGACCTTCCGGTATTCAAGCGACAGCATTTTCCCCAGAGCGATTTCTGTTTTGTCTTTTCCGCGATTCTGTTTGTCGTGCTGCCAAGCTGCATCCGTCATGAGCAAAATGATGAACGGCTCAAGGATATGGTTGTAGATGGTGATGCGGTCTTCGCGTAGCTTGTCTTCAAGTTCAAGTTGGCGTTCCACCCGACGGCGCAACCGCCAACCGACAGCGGTTAGCCCTAGAACAAGCACTGGCGTCGCAATGGAGCCGAGAGCCGCCAAGTAGTCGAGCCAGTGCTTTTCAGTCACCTGCAACCTCTGAGCGATACCGATGCATAACGTAGAAGTGAGGGGCAGCCGGAGTGCGAAGCGCGGAGGGCACCAAAAGCGTAGCTTTTGGCTGTCCCCTCGACTGCCGGGTTAGCGCTTTGGAGCCACATACGCCTTATACCTTTGCCAATGACGCCAGTAGCGGAACTGGAAAAAAGCAAAGATTGCAACCCAGAGCGCAAGAACGCCGGCCCCAAGGGCGATGGCAAGTGCCGGGGTGATTGCCGTCCTAGCGTTGAGAAACCCAACCAGCGGAATGCCAATGACTGCACCGACGACCTGCTCAGACCAATGAAAGTTTGTTGCAAGCTCACCTCCGCAATTCGGGCACACCGGTACGGCTTGCATGGGAAGGAATCTTCGCTCGCCCGGCAGTGGTTTCGAACGTACCAGTTTCCACTTCAGCGACTCTCCGCAATGAGGGCAATTATGTCGCATAGGTAGCGCTAACGACGGTGTAGAAAAACCCGATTTCCGGGCAAGCGATCGATGTCGGCGATAGCCGACGATGTCTTGTTCGTCATGTTGCGGTCCGGGTCAGCCTGAGTCCGTCATTCGTTCGGTTTCCGTAGTTCGCGCGCTGTCCCCCCGTATGCGGAACGGCATGCTGCCGTGGCGCGCGTTGCTCATTGTGCATACCCGTGGTGCGCCAGCTTCTCGATGTTGTGCACCAGGCAGTAGAGCTTCCACTGCCCGTCGACCTTGCATCGGCCGCGCAAGGTGAAGCGATGGAGCCGCTTGTTGTTTCTCAGATGGCCGAAGACCGGCTCGACGGTGGCAAAGCGCGCGGTGATCATGCGCTTGCCCGTGTCGGTGTCGATCCGCCGTTTCATCCGCTCGGTGTGGCTCTCTTCACTGGCGCGCGTGCCCTGGAAGAAGGCGACCTCGCGCGTCTTGGTCTTATCGGGGGTGCGCAGACACTGGTCGCGCAGCACGCACGGCACGCAGTCGCGCTCGGCGCCGCGAAACTTCATCGCCGCGTAGCCGTTGAAGGTGCAGTTCGAGCCGTTCGAGTACAGTTTCTTGCCCGCCGGGCAGAGGCAGTGAGAGCGGTCGTCGGCCAGCGTGAAATCGGCAGGCCGGAAGCAGCGCGTCTTCCCGTCCACCTTCCGTTTGTCCCACAGCGGATCGGGCTTCGCCTTGTGACGCGCTTGCCCGGTATAACGGGCGTCTCGGCTGCGGTAGTCGTTGTCGCAGATGTAGGCGTCGATCCCGCTGTCGGCCAGCGCCTTCAGGTTCGCTTCCGAGTGGTAGCCCGCGTCGGCACAGATCGTCGTCTCGGGCGTGCGGAACGGCCCGGTCGCCTCGACCACTGGCAGGAGCAGTTCCTGCTCGGAGCCCGTGCCGTGCGCCTGGGCGTCGACGACGATCTGGCTCTTCGCATCGACTGCGGCCACCCCGGTGTAGCCCTGGATCACGCCTTTGCCGGTCGCCATCTTGGCCGACTCATTGTCGGTGCGATTGCTCAGCCGCGGTTTGCCTTTGGCGCTGCGCCGCTCGTCGGGATGTGCGTCCAGCCAGGCGCGGATCTTCGCCGCCTCGGTCTTGAGGCGCGCGACGGTGCGTGCGGCGCGCGCGGCCTCGGGGTCTTCGCCGTTCAAGTCGGCCGTGGCGTGGCTGGCCATGATGCGCTTGACGGCCGTCTCCATCTTGTCGGCCTCGCGCAGGAAGTCCGCACGGGTACCGCTCCTGGCCTTGCTTGCGTTGGCCGGCAGCTTCACCCCATCGATGGCGAAGAGTTCGCGTCCGATCAATCCTTGCCGATCGCAAATCATCAGCACCCGGGCAAAGATCCGGGCCGCTTCGTCACCAAGCTCGGCGACGAAGCCGGCGATCGTCGTGAAGTGCGGTGCGCTGTCGCCCGAAACCGCCATGAACAGCACGTTGTCGCGGCAGGCTGCGGCGATGGCACGCGAACTGACCAACCCGCGCGAGTACCCGAGCAGCACGATTTTCAGCAGCACGGCCGGGGAGAACGCCGGCGCGCCCGTCGTCTCATTGCGGTAGCGCGCGTGTAGCCCCGAAAGATCGATCTCGTGGTCGACCAGATGACAGAGTGCGTGCTCGAAACTCCCCGCAATCACCTGCCGGTCGAAGTCCACCGGGATCATTTTGAGACCATAGTCAGGCGTTTTGAAGCGGGGCATCGCGGAACTCCGGGAGGCGTTGCAGAATTATACCGAAGGCATTGACGCGTGCGCTGCGGACGGGGTTTTTCTACAGCCTCAACGTCTGAATTCACCGGCGTTGCGCGGCTTTATGCGCAAGGTCCGGTGGAATGATGGGTTAGCCGGCTGCTTTCGCATCAGCAAGTAGAAGGAATTTCTCTTCAAAGACAGGATGCATTTTCGATGCCGTATTCATCAAGGTAATGACCTTTTCGACAAGTTCTGCTTTTGTGTATGTGTTGCCATTCCGCGATACTCGGTCGCCTTCAATTGTAATTTCTGGGCCAGCACCAAATATTTGATCAACAACCTCTGGGGGGTAGTAATACTCGATGCCGTTCTTTGGCCATTTTACGATGTTCTCGGCAGGTAAGCCCATTCGCACTAGTTGATCCGGCAGGGTTGCAGAGTGAACCGAGTCAAGGATGACAAAGATCCGATCACGATAGGGGCTCTTTTGCAAATCGCTGAAGAGTCCTTTCGCGACCGCAAGAACTTCCTTAATTCGGTCATCTGAATTGGCCGGGATGACACTGATTTGTGCGTTTGGGTAGCGAAGTGCGAGTGCACGAGACACAAATTTGTCGTCGCACTTTCCTTCGACCAAGACAATTAGTGAAGGCAGATACAATGTCTCAAATCGATTTCCTAGCAAGAAGAAATGGACCTTGTTGAAATCGGCCTGCGTTTGAACCTGAGATAGGCAAACTTCATCTCCCACTTTCGTGACCGTGAAGTTATTTTGCAGATGCTTGCGGTCAAGAAAGACTGTCGAGTGCGTGGCGAAGACGATTGTCTTGATATGAGAAAAGTACTTCGCTCGGTGTGCGCGATCAAAGAGAAAGTCTGCCAGCTGGCCTTGTGCTTCGGGGCTTATTCCAAGTTCCGGCTCATCAATCAAAAATGTGTCGTAGTCCGTATCCAGAAGGCTTGTAACGAGCGTTGCGATCAATCGGAAGCCTGAGCTTGTGTACGAAATATTATGGCCGGCACACGAAATGTATTTCTGCGACATTGAGTTGTCTTCGACCGTGCTCCGTATTTCGAGCGTTACGCCGAGGAGAATGCGGATTATCTCGACCAGGTTTTGCCTTTGGATGTCAGAAAGTTCGGCAACTGCCTGTTGAAGATTGACCGGTGAGTTGTCAATGTTCTCGTGTTGGCTGCTCCATTGATTGTTGAATTGCCGCCATCTTTCGTTGCGTCGATTGCGGTTCGGAGTGTAGTAGCCGAGCAAATTGAAGTTCTGATACCGAGCTGGACCGAGATATGACGCAGACTGTCCCCAAGATTGCGTAAGGGTTTTCAACAACCAAGATTTTCCGCAATTATTGCGGCCAACAAGGACGATGTACTCAGAGTCGCGAATCACTTGCAGAAGAGGTGCACAGGAATCGGCGACGTGAGTGCCGGGGCGTTGATCGTAGAGGTACATAGGCTATGTATGAGGTGAATTGAAGCCGGCTAACGCTCAAGCTCAGCCGACGCCTGCGAGCGCAGCGAGTAGGCGGTCGGCTGCAGCGCCATGTTGGGCGTCATTTCGTTTTCCCCCGTTGCATCTTGGTTTTGGCCGCCAAAAAAGCTTCGTTAATATGGGGTTGGGCGCAAAGTTCGGGATACCTTTGTGCACGAAAGGCCTCTCCGCGCGGGCCATCGTGGCGAGCCGTTAGATATCCAGTTAAGAAGCCCAGTTGGTTGTAGAACTCCACGATCTCCTGGGCGATGCGTTCCAGGGTTCCAAGCTCATATACGAACTGCCTTTCTTTTAGATCGAAGGTTTTTTGATTCGCCTTATGTGCGGCAGTGAATGCAAGGAAGTCTGATTGCGCCACCCACACTATGTGGTCAGGGATGCTCACCGATACCCCAAAACAACCATGTGCCAAATCGTTCCGATCCTTCTCGAGTGAAGCCTTTCTGGAGATATAGGCTTGGAACAGCAATAAGTCCTGCTCATTAAGCACGGCTTCTGCGGCTGCAATAAGTGCATCAGATTGAGAGCGACTATTTCTCAACGAACCGAATACCGCAGCAACTTGAGGGATGTTTGCTCCCATAAGTTCAGCTAGGAGCCTAGTGACCTGAATTTCGATATCGGCCCACGAGGTAACTATGCGCCCCACAAGCGCAGCAGCCTTCGGGCGATCCTCGATGTAACCGACCCCCATTGTGACCTTTGCATTTGGGAACGACTTAGTGAGTGGCTTTCTCGACGCTCCGGAGATGGGTTCTCTTTCCGGATATGCTGAAGGAAACGATTCTGCCGCTTGAGCAATGTGCAGATCATCTACGGAATACATATCATCGTGCGCGCACCGTCTGCACGGGACGCTTAGGTCGCCGTCGCCCACCATCCGGGCCGGATTTGCACCGCGAGATGGGTCGTCGAGCACATGAATGAGTTCGCCGCAGCCTTTGCACTTCAAGGCGTAATACCAATCCCCCTTCAGTACAGGCTCTCTCCGGTATAGGCGGTAGGTCATTGCTCACGTACCCCAGAAGATTCTTTCAGCGCATGTCATGAGGAGATACTTGCCATGTGTTTATGACGCCCCAACGTTGGCCTTCAGCGGACGACAAGAAGCGAAGCTTCTTGACGGTCCGCTGCAAGCAGTTGTTAGCGCGCATTTCCTTTAATACCTGAATGCGCCCTTGCAAGAAGGGCAAACAAAATCAATTTGTTCTGGGGTTGCGGGTACGGGGTGCCTGCAGGTTGGGCAGGTTATGATCATTGAAGGTGCGGGTGCGGGTGCGGGTGCGGGTGCGGGTGCGGGTGCGGGTGCGGATGCAGGTGCGGGTGCAGGTGCAGGTGCAGGTGCAGGTGCAGATTGTAGGGTTGCGGTTGGGTTTTTCGGCGTGCTCACTGAAGCCGACGAAGGTTTTGCATTCTTCGTTTGACGCGATGCGTTCTTCAGTTGTGGTATCTCGGAGATGCTTGGCCTGCGAGTGGCTGGAATGCCTCTTTCTTTTAGGTGGGCAATTAGCGGGTCAAACCCGTTGTCCTTTGAAATAATGTGAAATGCCGCCGATGGGAAACGCGAAGACAACTGACCAATCCAGAAAGCAATATGAAAGTCTAATGCGTTTTTGCCGTTTCCGGAGATTTTGACGTATGCAGCATTTGGCCCCATTTGCTGTAGCGCGTCCGCAATTTCAAACGGTATTTTAGTTTGGCTCGCACCAACAAATACGATAACACTGAATTTAGCTTGTTCTACAGCCGCCAGTGAATCCGGTTGCACGTTTTCAAAGTCGACAAGAATGAAGTTGCTACTCAATTGCTTATTCCTTGCTATGGACGCTAACAGTTCTAGTAGACCGAACCGGCCAATATCGAAATATGCGGAATCGGTCTAGCACCGATGGCGCGTACGATCTGCACGCACTTGCCCCCACCGGATCTGTCGCAGATTCGCCGGAAATATATTTCTACCATATCGACATGACCTACTCAAATCACATTCTCGTAGCGCATACCTAACCAACTGATTCTTCGAGAGAATCAATCGTGGAAGCACCCGACAAGGGCGGGTCAATGCCTACCTGCACGGAGGCGAGTGCCGGTACAGTCCGCTGCTTGCCGCGCCTACACACGCTGGCGGAATAGGCCGCCAGGAACCTTGCCACGAATGGAGTAGTGCCGCCCGCGCCCTACCGCACATCCGCCCCACGATCGACGAGCAGTTGCCGCAAGATCGACCGATGACAGCGCGCTTCGTCGGCGCAGTAGCAGCCGATGGAGAGATTGGTGTGATGCGACAGCGCGGCGAGGAGGTCGAGGTCCTTGCTCGCGGCGGGCGCCTTGAGTTCGGCGAGGAACTTGCGGGTGAAGCTCTTCCACGCGCGCTCGTCGGTGGCGCCCTGCCCTTCCTTGAGCAGCGCCTCGCTCGGGGCGAGATTGGGGAACCAGACGTCGTAGATGTCCTTGCGGGCGTAGTCTTCCTTCTTCACGCCGCGCGGCGGCCTGCGCACCGTGCCGATACGCAGGCCTTCGCCCTCTTCCCGCGGACTGCCGAGCCGCACGATGCTGATCGTCATGAGTCCTCCCGCGGGGCGAGTACGTTGGCGCGAATGATCGGGTGTTATTCCATCCAGCTCAAGGCTGCCCGATGCCGTAGCGCTTGAGGCGCGCGGCGATCGCGGTGTGCGAGGTGCCCAGGCGCTTGGCGAGGCGGCGCGTCGAGGGGAATTCCTGGTACAGGCGTTGCAGCAGCCTGCGCTCGAAATCGGCGACGGCAGATTCGAGGGTGTCCACGCCGGCGTCAACCGACGTATCCGGCGAGCCGTGGGACTGCGCGAGCTCCAGGTCGTCGGCGGTGATGATGGTGCGCTCCGCCATGGTCACCGCACGGAAGATGACGTTCTGCAGTTGCCGGATATTGCCAGCCCAGGCGTTGGCGAGCAGCGCAGCGCAGGCGTCCTGGGCGAGCCGCATCGCGGGGCGTGCGGCCTGTGCGCAGGCACGGGCGAGGAAAAGCTGCGCGAGCGGCAGGATGTCGCCCGGGCGCTCGCGCAGCGCCGGCATGTGGAGGTTGAGGACGTTGAGGCGGAAGAGCAGGTCCTGGCGGAAGTGGCCGGCGGCGACCATGTCTTCGAGGGGCCGGTGGGTGGCGCTGATGACGCGCACGTTGACCTTCAGTTCGCGATCGCCGCCGACGCGGCGGAA
This sequence comes from Aromatoleum evansii, assembly GCF_045689615.1. Lineage (NCBI taxonomy): Bacteria > Pseudomonadati > Pseudomonadota > Betaproteobacteria > Rhodocyclales > Rhodocyclaceae > Aromatoleum > Aromatoleum evansii. The sequence goes on along the minus strand of NZ_CP141259.1, from coordinate 2,226,653 downwards.
GCTACCGTCGTTGAGGAAGCGCAGCAGCTTGGCCTGCAGGTAGGGCGACATCTCACCCACCTCGTCGAGGAACACGGTGCCACCGTCTGCGAGCTCGAGCAGGCCCGGCTTGCCGCCGCGCAACGCGCCGGTGAAGGCGCCCGGCGCGTAACCGAACAGTTCGCTCTCGGCGAGGCTCTCCGGCAGGGCGGCGCAGTTGAGGGCGAAGAAGGGCTGGGTGCTGCGGTTGCTGCCGGCGTGGCAGGCGTGCGCGAGCAGTTCCTTGCCTGTGCCGGTCTCGCCGGTGATCAATAGGGGCGCATCGACCAGCGCCATGCGCGCCGCGCGTTGTTTGAGCTGTTCGATCTCGGGCGAGGTGCCGACGATGGTGTCGAAGCCGCCGGCCCCGTAGTTCTGCAAGGCGCTCAGTCGTTCGCCCATGCGGCTGGGCGCGTGCAGCGTCAACACCGCGCCTGCGGCCCGGCCGCTGCTCTCGTGCAGCGGGAGGGTTTCGAGCATGAAGGACTCGCCGTTGAGTTCGATCTCGCGCACCGGCAGATGGTAGCCCTCGACGACGAGGCGCTTCGCGAAGTCGGCGTCGCCCAGGAGCTCGCCCATGGACACCCCGAGGACCGTCGCCTCGGTGCGCCCACTCGCCGTCACCGCCGCGCCGTTGGCGATGACGACCATTCCCATCGCGTCGATCGCGAAAACCGGGTCGGCCTGCGAGGCCAGCAGGGCCTGCAGGTAAAGCCGCCGCTGGACACCGGGGAGCATGTCGACGACCTCGACCGAGCGCACCCCCTGTACACGCCGAAGCCGCGCGAACGCGGACTCGTCGAGGGCCGGCGCCTCGATGTAGATGTGCGGCGGCTCGACTTCGACGCCCGTCACATTCACGTCGCGGCTCGACAGGACGGCGAGAAGTTCCTGGGCGATGCCGACCCGGTCTTCGAAGAAAACGACGATGCGCATGCGAGGTGTCACGAATCCGAAACTGTGTCACGAAAACACTACATCTCATCCAAGGGTTTGTAAATCAACACATAAGGAAATTCTTGGAAGCCGTGCTGCGAGCATTGTGGAACGAAATCGTTACACGGGTAGTTCATAGACCACGACGCGCTCGCTTAAGCCAATGATTTTGCAGCGTTATCCATAGCTGGCATCGACTTTGCTAAAGGGCGCGGGCGCGCCGTTCGCGCTTCGGCCGGGCGGCATCCATTCGCGAGGAGACCCAAAACAATGACTGAAATCATCAACACGCTTAACGGCTACATCTGGAGCCCGGCACTGATCTATCTGTGCCTGGGCGTCGGCCTGTACTTCTCGATCCGTACCCGCTTCATGCAGGTGCGGGGCTTCAAGGAAATGATCCGCCTGATGTTCGAGAGCAAGAGCTCGGACGCCGGGGTTTCATCCTTCCAGGCCCTGACGATGTCGCTCTCCGGGCGTGTCGGCACCGGCAACATCGCGGGGGTCGCCACCGCGATCACCTTCGGCGGCCCCGGTGCGGTGTTCTGGATGTGGATGGTCGCCTTCCTCGGCGCCTCCACTGCCTATGTCGAATCGACCTTGGGACAGATCTACAAGGAAAAGGATGACAAAGGCCAGTATCGTGGCGGCCCGGCCTATTACATCGAGAAGGCGATGGGGCAGAAGTGGTACGCGTGGATCTTTGCCGTCTCCACGGTGATCGCGACCGGCCTGCTGTTGCCCGGCGTACAGGCAAACAGCATCGCCGCGGGCCTGAACAACGCCTGGGGCATCGACACCGCGGTCAGCGCCGCCTGCATCTCCATCCTGCTGGGCTTCATCATCTTCGGCGGCGTCAAGCGCATCGCGCAATTCGCCGAGATCGTCGTCCCCTTCATGGCGCTCGCCTACATCCTGGTCGCGGTGGTCATCGTCTTCCTTAACATCGACCAGCTGCCCTCGATGATCGCGCTGATCTTCAAGAGCGCCTTCGGCCTCGAAGCCGGCTTCGGCGCGGTGCTCGGCATGGCCGTGCAATGGGGCGTAAAGCGCGGCGTGTATTCGAACGAAGCCGGCCAGGGCACCGGCCCGCACCCGGCGGCCGCGGCCGAAGTTTCGCACCCGGCCAAGCAGGGCTACGTGCAGGCCTTCTCCGTGTATGTCGACACCCTCTTCGTGTGCTCGGCCACCGCCTTCATGCTCCTGTCGACGGGCATGTACAACGTCAAGGCGCCGGACGGCACGATGCTCGTGAATGGGCTGCCGGGCGTCGAGACCGGTCCCGCTTACACGCAGGCCGCCGTCGAAACCGTGATGCCGGGCTTCGGTTCGAGCTTCGTCGCGCTGGCGCTTTTCTTCTTCGCCTTCACGACCATCGTGGCCTACTACTACATGGCCGAAACCAACATCGCCTACATCAACCGCAAAGTGCATCGCCCCTGGCTGTCCTTCGTCCTCAAGCTGGGGATCATCGCGACGGTGACCTACGGCTGCGTCAATGGCGCAGGCGCTGCGTGGGACCTCGGCGACGTCGGCGTGGGCCTGATGGCGTGGCTGAACATCGTCGCCATCCTGATCGTGCAGAAACCGGCACTGGTCGCGCTGAAGGATTACGAGACGCAGAAGGCCGCGGGCCTGGATCCGGTGTTCGATCCGGAGAAGCTCGGCATCCGCAATGCGGACCACTGGAAACGCCCCGCCGGCAACGTTGCCGATGTGCGCCGGCCGCACGCGCAACCCGAGGTCCATGCGCCTGCGGGCCTCGAAGTGAGCCCCGCCGCGGCGCGCGACTGAGCGTCCCGCCCTCCCGTTCTCTCAACCCGTCGCAAAAGCGGGTACTTTCCCGGGGCCGCAGTCTGCGGCCCCATTTTTTTGCTACAGCGCCGCAAAGCACACGGGCGCGTGGTTCGGTCGTTGGCCACTCCTTTACCACGTACCCTTGAGCGCCGCGCCGGGCCGAAATTCACCCCCCGACGCTGCCACCCATCGCACGGCGCCCGGCCAGCGGCGGAGCATCGGCAGTTTGCCACCCACCGCCGAGGGCGCGAACCAGTCCGACGGTCGCCTGATAGCGGGCCGAACGCACCTGCAGCGCCTCCCGCCGGTTGCGCAGCTCGCTGCGGCGGGCGTCGAGCAGTTCGAGCTGGCTGACGAGTCCGTTGCGATAGCGCGCGTCCGACAGCACCGTCGCGCGGCTCGCCGCGGTGACCGCGCGCCCCTGCGCCTCGCCCTGCTCGGCGAGGAGGCGCAGGGACGACAACTGGTCCTCGACCTCCTTGAAGGCGACGAGCACCTGTTCGCGGTAGCCTGCAAGCGCGGCATCGAGCTCCGCATTGGCGCTGCGCACACCCGCGTCGCGTCGCCCGCCGTCGAAGATCGGCAGCGACAGCAAGGCGCCGATGCCCCAGGAGCGGGCCGACCACTTGAAGAGGTCGCCCAGGTCCGTGGACGCAAAGCCCCCCGAACCGGTCAGCGCGATGTCCGGGAACCACGCCGCCTGCGCGACGCCGACGCGCGCCTGGGCGGCGAGCATCGACTGCCGCGCGGCGTCGATGTCGGGCCGGCGCGTGAGCACCGTGCTCGGGACGCCGGCCGGGATCACCGGCAGCGCCGTATTCCACTCGCCGGCGTCGAGGCCGAACTCGGACGCCGCGTCGCCGACCAGCACCGCGAGCGCGTGTTCGACTTCGGCACGCCGGCGGTCGAGGGCGAGCGCGTCCGATTCGGTCGCGGCCAGTTCGGTGCGCACGCGCGCGACGTCCAGTTCGGCGATATCCCCCGCTTCGAAGCGCCGTTCGGTGAGCGCCAGCGTGTCGCGGTAGGCGCCGACGGTCTCGCGCACCAGCGCGCGTTCGGCGTCGAGGGCGCGCAGCGCGAGATAGCTGCGCGCGACGTCCGCCTGCACGACGAGGCGTGCGTTGCGCAGCAGCGCTTCACGACTGCCGGCGTCGAGCGATGCGGCCTTGCTCGCCTGCGCGAGGCGGCCGAAGAGGTCGAGCTCCCACGCGAAGTTCGCGCCGGCGCGCAGCGGGTTGCCGGCACCGCCGCCGGCCGGGGTGATCGCCCCGCCCTGCCGTGTCGCGTCGGCGCCGATGCCGATCTGCGGCGCGCGCTGGGCGTCCGCCGCCTGCAGCAGCGCGCGGGACTGCGCCAGCCTTGCCGCGGCGATCTGGATGCTGTTGTTGCGCTCCAGTGCGCGCTCGACCAGCCCATCGAGGACCGGATCGGAGAAGGTCTTCCACCACGCGCCGTCGGCCTGCACCTGGGCCGGAAAGGCGTGGGTCCAGCGGCCGTCGCCTTCCTTGAAGGCCGCGGGGGCGCTGGGCAGCGCGGCAGGGTCGATCGCGGGCGCCGTCGCGCAACCAGCCAGCACGAGGGCGGCGAGGAGCGGTGCGAGCGCGGTGCGCAGCGGTTGAGTGCGCAGATGAGTCAGCAGTGTCATGTTCAACTCCTTATTCATGATGCGCACGCGGCGCAGCCAGGCCCGGCGCGGTTGCGGCGCCGCCGGTGATGGGCGAAGCGGCGAAGGCTTCGAGGTGCGGGATCTCGCCGTGCAGCTTCAGCGCGCGGTTGCCCGCGAGGCGGCGCAGCAGCACGTAGAAAACCGGCGTCAGGAACAGGCCGAAGGCCGTCACGCCGATCATCCCGGCGAACACCGCCACCCCCATCGCGCTGCGCATCTCGGCGCCAGCGCCGGTGGAGAGCACCAGCGGCAGCACGCCCATCACGAAGGCCAGCGAGGTCATCAGGATCGGGCGCAGGCGCAGCCGGGCGGCTTCGATCGCCGCCTGGATCGGCGTGCGGCCGGCGAATTCCAGCTCGCGGGCGAACTCGACGATCAGGATCGCGTTCTTCGCCGACAACCCGACCAGCACGATCAGCCCGATCTGCGTGAAGACGTTGTTGTCCCCGCCCGAGAGCCACACCCCGGTCATCGCCGCGAGGATGCCCATCGGCACGATCAGGATGATCGCGAGCGGCAGCGTCAGGCTTTCGTACTGGGCGGCGAGCACGAGGAACACCAGCAGGATCGCGAGCGGGAACACCCACGCCGCCGAGTTGCCGGCGAGGATTTCCTGGTAGGTGAGCTCCGTCCATTCGAACGAGATGCCCGGCGGCAGCGTCTCGGCCGCGATGCGCTCGACCGCCGCCTTCGCCTGCCCCGACGAGTAGCCGGGTGCGGGCGCGCCGCTGATGTCGGCGGATAGAAAGCCGTTGTAGCGCATCGCGCGTTCGGGGCCGAAGCTCGACTGGATGTTCATCAGCGACGACAGCGGCACCATCTCGCCCGTCTGCGAACGCACCTTCAGCAGCCCGACGTCCTCGGCACGGGCGCGGAACGGGGCGTCGGCCTGCACGCGCACCGAGTAGGTCCGGCCGAAGCGGTTGAAGTCGTTCACGTACAGGCTGCCGAGGTAGATCTGCATCGTGTCGAACACCTCGGTCACCGGGATGCCCAGCTGGCGCGCGCGGGTGCGGTCGACGTCGGCGAAGAGCTGCGGCACGTTCACCTGGTAGCTGGAGAATAGCCCCGCGAGCTCGGGCGCCTTCGACGCCTTCGCGAGGAAGGCCTTGGTCGCCGCGTCGAGCGCCTCGTAGCCGAGCGATGCACGGTCCTCGAGCTGCAGCTTGAAGCCGCCCGTCGTCCCCAGCCCCTGCACCGGCGGCGGCGGGAACATCACGACGAAGGCATCCTCGATGCCGGCGAACTTCCGGTTCAACTCCATCGCGATCGCACCGGCGCTCAGCGCCTCGCCCTTGCGCTGGTCGAAGGGCTCCAACGGCGTGAACACGATCCCCGAGTTCGAGCTGTTGGTGAAGCCGTTGATCGACAGGCCGGGGAAGGCCACCGCGTGCTCGACGCCCGGCTGCTGCAGCGCGATCTCGCCCATGCGGCGGATGACCTCCTCCGTACGGTCGAGTGTCGCGCCGTCGGGCAGCTGCGCGAAGCCGATCAGGTACTGCTTGTCCTGCGCGGGCACGAAGCCGCCGGGCACTGCCTTGAAAAGCCCCGCAGTCAGGCCGATGAGCGCGAGATAGACGGCCATCATCACCGCCTTGCGCCCGATCGCGCCGCGTACCCCGCCGCCGTAGGCTTCCGCGCCGCGGCGGAAGGTCCGGTTGAAGGCGGCGAAGAAGCGGCCGAAGACCTTGTCCATGCCGCGCGTCAGCGCATCCTTGGGCGCGTCGTGCCCCTTCAGCAGCAGCGCGGACAGCGCCGGCGACAGCGTCAGCGAGTTGATCGCCGAGATCACCGTCGACATCGCGATCGTCAGCGCGAACTGCTTGTAGAACTGGCCCGAGAGGCCGGTGATGAACGCGAGCGGGACGAACACGGCGATCAGCACCAGCGCGATCGCGATGATCGGGCCGGAGACTTCCTTCATCGCCCTGTACGTTGCCTCGCGCGGCGTGAGACCCGCCTCGATGTTGCGTTCGACGTTCTCGACGACGACGATCGCGTCATCCACGACGATGCCGATCGCGAGCACCAGGCCGAAGAGCGAGAGCGCGTTGATCGAGAAGCCGAAGAGGTGCATCACCGCGAAGGTACCGACGATCGACACCGGCACCGCAAGCAGCGGGATGATCGACGCGCGCCAGGTCTGCAGGAACAGGATCACGACCAGCACCACGAGCGCGACCGCTTCGAGCAGCGTCTTCACGACCGCTTCGATCGACGCGCGCACGAACTGGGTGGTGTCGTAGACGATCTCGTACTCGACGCCTTCCGGCATGTGCTGCTTCAACTGCTGCATCGTCTCGCGCACGCGGTCGGAGATCTCGATCGCGTTCGAGCCCGGCGCCTGGAATACCGGAATCGCGACGGCGTCCTTGTTGTCGAGCAGCGAGCGCAGCGCATAGTCGGCGGCCCCCAGCTCGATGCGACCGAGATCGCGCAGGCGCGTCACGGCCCCATCCTCGCCCGTGCGCACGATGATGTCGCCGAACTCCTCCTCGCTCTGCAGGCGACCGCGGGCGTTCACCGACAGTTGCAGGTCGACGCCCGGCAGGCCCGGCGACGCACCGATGACGCCGGCCGCGGCCTGCACGTTCTGCTCGCGGATCGCGCGCACGACGTCGCCCGCGGAGAGGCCGCGCGCGGCGACCTTCTGCGGATCCAGCCAGATACGCATCGAGTAGTCGCCCGAGCCGAAGAGCTGCACCTGGCCGACACCGTCGATGCGCGCGAGGCGGTCCTTGACGTTAAGCAGCGCGTAGTTGCGCAGGTAGGTCATGTCGTAGCGGCCGTTGGGCGACAGCAGGTGCACGACCATCGTCAGGTCGGGCGAGCTCTTGACCGTCGTCACACCGAGCCGGCGCACCTCCTCGGGCAGGCGCGGCTCGGCCTGCGACACGCGGTTCTGCACCAGTTGCTGCGCCTTGTCGGGGTCGGTGCCGAGGCGGAAGGTGACGGTCAGCGTCATCAAGCCGTCGGTCGTGGCCTGGCTGCCCATGTAGAGCATGCCTTCGACGCCGTTGATGGACTCTTCGAGCGGGGTCGCGACCGTCTCGGCGATCACCTTGGGGTTGGCGCCGGGATACTGCGCGCGCACGACGATCGACGGCGGCACGACTTCGGGGTACTCGGACACCGGCAGCACGCGCAGCGCGAGCAGGCCGGCGACGAGCATCAGCAGCGACAGCACACCGGCGAAGATCGGGCGGTCGATGAAAAAGCGGGAAAGATTCATGATGGTGCTCCGGACTACGGATGAATCAGGACTGCGGCGAGCCGGCCGCATCCGCGGCGCGGGCGCTGCGGTCGCTGTGGACCTGCTTGCGGCCGTCCATCGCCACCGCCTGCGGCGCGACGAGCGAACCGGGGCGCACCCGCTGCAGGCCATTCACGACGATGCGCTCGCCAGCCTGCAACCCCGCGCTGACAATGCGCAGCCCGTCGGCCGTGCCGCCGAGCGTGACTTCGCGGTACTCCGTCTTGTTGTCGGCATCGACGACCAGCACGAACCTGCGGCTCTGGTCGGTGCCGATCGCGCGCTCGTCGATCAGCACCGCCGGCGCAGCCTTTGGGCGCCCCATCCGCAGCTTCGCGAACTGGCCGGCCATCAGGCTCTCATCGGCGTTGTCGAACACGGCGCGCACGCGCACGGTCCCGCTGCGGGCATCGACCTGGTTGTCGACCAGTTGCAGGTGGCCCGCGTAGATCCGCTCCGGACTCATCGTCGTCGCCATCTGCACCGGGATGCTTTCGATCCGCCCCGCCTTGCCGTGGGCATCCCGCAACCCCTGCAGCGCACGCGCGACGACCTGCTCGTCGGCATCGAAGCTCGCGTAGATGGGGCTGACGGACACCAGCGTCGTCAGCACCGGCGCAGCGGGGCCGGCCGCGACGAGGTTGCCGACGGTGACGTCGAGCCGTCCGACGCGCCCCGACACCGGCGCCCTCACCTGCGTGTAGCCGAGGTTCAGGCGCGCCGACTGCAGCGCGGCCTGCGCGGCGCGCAGATCGGCATCCGCGGCGCGATGCGCATTGGCCCGTTCCTCGAACTCGCGCTCGGCGATCGCACGCTGCTCCCACAGGCGATGCGCACGTTCATGTTCGCTCGTCGTGAAGGCGACGCGCGCTTGCGCGGCCGCGACCTGGGCCGCGGCGCGATCCACCTCCGCCGCGTAGGGCGCGGGGTCGATCGTGACCAGCAGGTCGCCCGCCTTCACCAGCCCGCCTTCGCGGAAATGCACTGCCTGCACGGTGCCGGCGACGCGCGAGCGGATGTCGACGCGATCGACCGCTTCCAGGCGGCCCGAGAACTCATCCCACATCGCGACCTCGCGCTGCTCGACGGTTGCGACGGAGACCGGCGTCGCGGCCGGAGCACCCGCACTCGGGTTCGCCTCGACCGGTGCCGGGCGCAGGCCGAGGACGCCTGCGGAAATGGCGGTGAGGGCGGTGACGGCCAGGCCAGCGGTCCACAACCGGCGGTGCTTCGATTGGCTCTCTGGGGACATGGCAAACTCCTTTATTGCTTTGTTGATGTGTTCTGAGCTGCGGTCGCAGCGTCGGGGAACGCGAGGCATCCTAAAGTCCGTAGTTAGGTACGGAGTCAACCCCTTTTTTCGCGGGGAAAATCGTTCAAGCGAGATCGACGGATTCCCGGCTGCCCGCCCTCGCGAGGAAGGTCGCAAAGCGGGCACCCACTTCCTCGGTCCACGACCTGTCGGGGCTCGCAGGCTCCTGCAGGACGATCGGCCAACCGGTGGGCGCCGGTAGCACGAACTCGGATACCGGCACGCCGGCCTCCCCCAGCCTGCGCGCATAGGCAAGCGTCTCGTCGCGCAGCGGATCGTCGTCCGCGGTGATCAGCAGCGCCGGGGCGAGACCGGCCAGGCGCATCGCGCGACCGGGTGTTGCATAGGGGTGCTCGGCGGCGGCCGGCTCGCGCAGGTATCCGCACCAGCCCTTCGCCAGGGGGCAAGCGGCCGGCCCCTGATCGCTACGGCGAACCGATGCCGTGCCGAGACAGGGATCGAGCATCGGCGAGAGCAGGATCTGGCCGGCAAGCCGGGGCGCATGACGATCGCGCGCCATCAGTGCCGCGGCGGCGGCGAGATTGCCGCCCGCCTCCTCGCCGGCGACAAACAGCGCTGCCCCCTGCCCCGCGAGCCGGGCGCGCCTGCGCCACGCCCACTGCAGCGCGGCGTAGGCGGCATCGACCGCGGCCGGAAACGGATCGGCCGGTGCCAGCGGGTAATCGATCGACACCACGACCGCCCCCGCATCGGCCAGCAGACGGGCGACGGTCGCGCCGCTGTCGAGCGAACCGGAAACGAAGGCACCGCCGTGGAAATGCACGACCAGCGTGGCCCCGGCACGACGTTTCCCATAGACACGCACGCCCAGCGGGCGCGGGAGGCCGACGTCGATACTGCAGTCTTCCGTGGCCGGAAGCTGGTTCGGGTTGGCAAGGCAGCAGGATTGCAGAAAGCGGAACATGGTTGTTGGGACCTGCAGTAGGCGCCGACAGCGCTGATGGCCTGAACGATAGTTCCCGCACTTAAATGAATAAATAATCGATTCGTAGCTTCTTTATTTCCTTTGGTGAATAATCGCGCCGCAGCAATCGCGACTGGCGGACTGGAGGAGAAGCGAATGGACCAATTCCTGGCACTGCGCGTGTTCGCGCGCGTCGTCGAGGCAGGCACCTTCACGAAGGCGGCCGACTCCCTCGGCATGCCGAAGCCGACCGTGACGAAGCTGATCCAGAGCCTGGAGACGCACCTGCGGGTAAAACTGCTCAACCGCACCACGCGGCGCGTCACGGTCACCGCCGACGGCGCGGCCTACTACGAGCGCACGGCGCGGCTACTGACGGAACTGGAGGAAATCGACGCCAGCCTGTCGAACGCGCAGGCTTCGCCGAAGGGGCGTGTCCGCGTGGACGTCCCCGCGGCGGTCGCCACCCGGATCATCATCCCCGCGCTGCATGGCTTCCACGCCCGCTATCCGGATATCCAGATCGACCTCGGCGCGGGCGACCGCCTCGTAAACCTGATCGCGGACAACGTCGACTGCGTGGTGCGCGCGGGCAACCTCGCCGACGAATCGCTGGTTGCCCGACGCATCGCACAGATCGAATACGTCACGTGTGCCGCACCCGCCTACCTCGCCGAGCACGGCATACCCAGACACCCGTCCGAACTCGGCGGGCCGCACCACGTCGTCGGCTATTTTTCGGCGGGCACCGGCCGGATCTCGCCCTTCGAATTCGAGCGCAAGGGCGAGCGCGTCGAGTTGCCGGGCCGGTATGCCCTCGCCGTCAACGACAGCAACGCCTACCTCGCGGCAGCCCTCGCGGGACTGGGGATCGTGCAGCTGCCCCGCTTCATGCTCGATCGACAACTGATCGAGGGGGAACTGGTACCGGTACTGGAAGACTGGACCTCACCGGGTTTCCCGATCTACGTCGTCTATCCCCCGAACCGTCATCTGAGCGCGAAGATCCGGGTCTTCGTCGACTGGGTCGCCGAACTTTTCGCGTCCTTCAATACCGAGGGGCGGCGCTGACTTCCGTCGGCGCCGCCCCTCGGGAACAGGGCTGCAGCAGGGGGCAGGCGAGCCCGCGTCAGCGCATCCGCAACGGCCGACGCGCACGCGGCGCACGGGATTGGGTGCAATCCCCGTCGTCGCAACGCCCCGCCTGAACGGGATGCGCGAAGCTGGCGCGCGTCTTCATGATGATGCTCCGCGCGTTGGCCTCGATATCCGCTCGCGTGTCCGCCGCGCCGAAACCTGCGGTTAGCTGCGCTGCTGCGTGTACCGACAACTCCATTGCCATCCTCCTTTGAAGTCGATCTGCTGCGAATGCTTTAATGGCTTGAATGCAGGCGCACTGTACCGGCGACCATGGATGGAAATAAATACACCACCAGCGACCACTTTATTTCCATGCGTGAATAATCGCACCGCCGCCACATCGCTTACCATCGTGGCAGCGGCATGGAGCGCCTCATAACCATGACTATCTCATGGTTATAAAAATGCAATCAAGGTATTCCTTTGTCACGCGACGGCTTCGCATTCGAGCCCCGCAGGAGAGCGCTCGAGGTCGCCACAAAGGTGCAGAAGATCGTTGCAGGACGCGGCGTCGTTCCCGCCGCAGTGCGGGGCGAGGACGCGGCCTTCAGGCCGCGTCCATACGCCTTGCCGGCGTTCTCAGGCGTCCGCTGCCGCGCGACGCCGCCGGATCGACACGCCGACGCTGTCGGCAGCATCGAAGATTGCCGGCTTGCTGACGCTGATCGCGACCGACGACAACTCGAAACCGGCGAACAACGCATCGGCGACGTTCTGCGCGAAGGCTTCGAGCAGAACGGCGCGATTGACCTGCGCCAGGCGGCGCACGGCCGCAAGCACCTGGCCATAGTCGACAGCGTCGCGCAGATCGTCGCTGGCACAGCAGCGTGCGTGCTGCAAGCCCAGTTCGAGGTCGATCACGAGCGGCTGCGGTGCGTGGCGCTCATGCTCATACACCCCGATCAGCGCCTCGACGCGGACGCCGCGCAGGAAGATGGTGTCCTCGCACGGCGCCGCGACCGTCGCAGGCCCGACCGGAACGACCAGGCCCGGCAGGGCCCGCACCGACGCGGGCGCTTCGATGCGGTCGAGCTTCATCGCCCTTACCTCGCTTCGGCCGCGAGCTCGCGCTCAGCACCGCGACTGGCGGGACGGGCCACCTCCGCCGGCGCCACGAAGACGCCGAACTCTTCCGCGGCATCGAGGATCCAGCTGTACAGGTAATCCGCGAAGCTGCGGCGGATCACCAGTTCCCAACGCTCCTCATCGACACGACGGATCACCGCCGAGCTCTTCGCAAACACACTCGACACCCCCTTGCCCACCGGGAAGGCGCGCGGATGCACGTCATAGGGCGTGCACTTCATCAAGAGTTCGCGCACCCTGGGGCCGGTCAGCTCCAGCACCGTCTGCCCGCCGGTGACGTTCATCACCGCGTAGTGGCCGCTGAGCTCGCGCCGCAGCGCGGCCTCGGCTTCGAACTCGAGGCCCGCCGGCACGACGATCAGCCACTCGTCGGGCGACATCCACTGCAGGCTCACGCCGCGCGACTCGTCGCGGGCGACCGCACCCAGCGCGAGCGGCAGTGCAAGGCCCAGCACGCGCTCGACGCCGGCGCGGAAGCCTTCGTCCTGAGCGTTGCCGCGCAGCACGAGATGACCGAGGAAGGGCTTCTCGCGCACGACCACACCGGCCTCGCGCGCCGAGGCGGCGAGCACCACGTTGATGCGCGCCCTCACCAGCGGCGACTCCGACTTCACCCCGCCGCCGCGCGGGTTCAGATCCATTTGTGCGTAATCAGACATTCTGGCGTGCTCCTTCCGCATCGTAGAAGACCGGGCTCACGACCTCGGCCGCATGCACCCGGCCGTCGGCCATCGGCAGATAAACGGTTTCCCCCAGGCGCTTGGCGCCGCCCTTGACGACCGCCAACGCGAACGAGTGGCCCAGGTTCGGGCTGTAGTAGCTCGAGGTGACGTGCCCGACCATCGGCATCGGGATGCGGATCTCCTTCTCGAGCACGATCTGCGCGCCCTCGTCCAAGACCAGCTGCGGGTCGAGGGGCTTGAGGCCCACGAGCTGCTTGCGGTCCTCGCGCTGCGTGTCCGGGCGCGTGAGCGCGCGCCGCCCGATCCACGAGAAGGGCTTCTTGTAGCCGACGCACCACTGCATGCCGAGGTCCTCCGGCGTCATCGAGCCGTCGGTTTCCTGGCCGACGATGATGAAGCCCTTCTCCGCACGCAGCACGTGCATCGTCTCGGTGCCGTACGGGGTGAGGTTGTACTTCTCGCCCTTCTCGAACAGCGCCTGCCACACGTGCATCGCGTGGTGCGCCTGCACGTTGATCTCGTAGGAGAGCTCGCCCGTGAAGGAGATGCGATAGACGCGGGCCGGAACGCCGGCGACCGTGCCTTCGCGCATGTCCATGAACTTGAAGTTGTCCTTGGAGAGATCGATGTCGTCGGTGAGCTCGGCCAAGAGCTTCCGCGCGTTGGGGCCGTTGATCGCCATCGCCGCCCAGTGGTCGGTCACCGAGTTGAAGTACACCTCCAGCTCGGGCCACTCGGTCTGGTGCCACAGCTCCATCCAGTCGAGCACCGCCGCGGCGCCGCCGGTGGTGGTCGTCATGTGGAAGTGGTTCTCGGCGATGCACGCGGTCACGCCGTCGTCCATCACCATGCCGTCGTCCTTGCACATGAGGCCGTAGCGGCACTTGCCCACGTCGAGCTTGGTCCAGGCGTTGGTGTACAGGCGGTTGAGGAACTCGCGCGCGTCCTTGCCCTGGATCTCGATCTTGCCCAGCGTCGAGGCGTCGAGGATGCCGACCGACTCACGCACGGCGCGGCACTCGCGCTGCACGGCCTCGTGCATCGTCTCGTTGCCCTGCGGGAAGTACCACGGGCGCATCCACTGGCCGACTTCCTCGAACTTCGCGCCGTGCTCGACATGCCACGCATGCAGCGCCGTGTAGCGGCGCGGATCGAAGAACTCGCGGCAGTGACGGCCGGCGATGGCGCCGAAGGTGATCGGCGTGTAGTTCGGGCGGAACACGGTGGTGCCGGTCTGCGGGATGGTCTGCTTCAGGCAGCGCGCGGCGATGGCCATGCCGTTGATGTTGCCGAGCTTGCCCTGGTCGGTGCCGAAGCCCATGCCGGTGTAGCGCTTGACGTGCTCGATCGACTCGAAGCCTTCGCGCGTGGCGAGCTCGATGCCGGCGGCGGTGACGTCGTTCTGCGGATCGACGAACTGCTTCGGGGCGCGCATCGCCGGTTTCACGTGCGGCACCTGGTAGAGCGCCGCGGCCTTGCCCTCGCGCAGCTTGGCGACCTTGGGCAGCGCCGGAGCGGTGACCTCGAAGCCGGTGCGCTGCGCGGCGGCCGTGCCGGCTGCGGCACCGTCGGCGAGCGCCTCGACGAGCGCGCCCTTGCCGTGCACGCCGCCCACCGGGGTCATGCCCGGCACCTTGCCGGGGACGAAGCCGAGGATGTCGTCGCGCCACTCGGGGCGGGCGCCGGTGTGCGCCGCCAGATGCACGACGGGGCTGTAGCCGCCGGAGCTCGCGAGGGTGTCGCAGGCAAGCGTCTCGACGCGGCCCGCCACCTTGAAGCCGCCGATGTCGATGCGGGCGACCTGGGCACCGGTGACGCGCTTCTTGCCGTTCGCCTCGATCACCGCGGAGCCGGGGATGATGCGGATATTGCGCGAACGGGCCTCATTGACGAGGTCGCCCTCGGGGTGCTCACGCGCATCGACGATCGCGACCACTTCGCGGCCGGCATCATGCCAGTCGAGCGCGGCGCGGTAGGCGTGGTCGTTGGCGGTCGACAGCACCAGGCGCTTACCCGGCGCCACGGCGTAGCGGCGGATGTAGGTCGACACCGCGCCCGCCACCATGCAGCCCGGCACGTCGTTGTTGGCAAAGACCAGCGGACGCTCGTGCGTGCCGGTGGCGAGGATCACCTCATGGGCGCGCACGCGGTGCATGCGGGCGCGCACCTGGCGGCGGCCGTTCACGCTCGGCGCGAGGTCGGCGAGGTGCTCGGTGCGGCGCTCGTGCAGGGTCACGAAGTTGTGGTCGTGGTAGCCGTTGGCGGTGGTGCGCGGCAGGATCAGCACTTCGGGCAGGGTCGCCAGTTCCGCGAGCACGGCGGCGACCCAGGCCGAGGCCGGGCGGCCGTCGATGAGCTCGCGCGTGTCGAGCAGCGAGCCGCCCATCTCTTCCTGCTCGTCGCACAGGATCACGCGCGCACCGCTACGGCCGGCGGCGAGCGCGGCGGCGAGGCCCGCGGGACCGGCGCCGATCACCAGCACGTCGCAGTGACGGTTGATGTGGTCGTAGATGTCCGGATCCTTCTCCCTGGGCGTGCGGCCCAGGCCCGCGGCCTTGCGGATGTACTTCTCGTACTTCGGCCACAGCGAGGCCGGCGCCATGAAGGTCTTGTAGTAGAAGCCCGGGGGCATGAACTTGCCGCCGACGCTGCCGATCACGCCCATCAGATCGCGGTCGACGTTCGGCCAGCCGTTGGTGCTCGTGGCGACCAGCCCGCCGTAGAGCGCCTGTTGCGTGGCGCGCACGTTCGGCACCTGGCCCGCTTCGGTCGCACCCAGTTGCACGATCGCATTCGGCTCCTCGGCGCCGGCGGCCATGATGCCGCGCGGGCGGGAGTACTTGAAGCTGCGGCCCACGACATCGACGCCGTTGGCAAGCAGGGCCGAGGCGAGCGTGTCGCCGGCGAAGCCCTGGTAGTCGACGCCGTTGAAGCTGAAGCGCAGCGGGCGGCTGCGGTCGATGCGCCCGCCCGTCCCCAGTCGATTGCTCTGGCTCATTTTGCCGCCCCCTTGTCTGCGGACTGGCCGGCGACCACCGAAGGCTTCTGGCCGACCTTGTAGGTTTCGAGGATCTGGTAGCTCACGGTGTCACGCGTGACGTTGAAGAACTTGCGGCAGCCGGCGGCGTGGTACCACAGCTCGTGGTGCAGGCCGCGCGGGTTCTTGCGGAAGAAGAGGTAGTTGCCCCAGTCCTCGTCGCTGGTCGCTTCCGGCTCCACCGGGCGGGCGATGTGGGCCTCGCCCTTGGGGCGGAATTCTTCTTCCTCGCGGGTTTCCGCGCAGTGCGGGCAGTAGATGTGCAGCATGGTGTCCTGCTCCTCCTCAGTGCGCGACGCCCGCGGCGCCGTGTTCGTCGATGAGTTTGCCGCTGATGAAGCGGTCGATGGAGAACGGCGCCGCGAGCGGATGCGCCTTGCCCGCGGCGAGCGTCGCCGCAAAGACGTTGCCCGAGCCCGGGGTGGCCTTGAAGCCGCCCGTGCCCCAGCCGCAGTTGAAGAACAGGCCGCCGACGGGGGTGGCCGAGATGATCGGGCAGGCGTCCGGGCAGGTATCGACGATGCCGCCCCACTGGCGGTTCATGCGCACGCGCGAGAACATCGGGAAGAGCTCGACGATGGCCTGCAGCGTGTGCTCGATGGTCGAGTAGCTGCCGCGCTGGCCGTAGCCGTTGTAGCCGTCGATGCCGGCGCCGATCACGAGGTCGCCCTTGTCCGACTGGCTGACGTAGCCGTGCACCTTGTTCGACATCACGACGGTGTCGAGGATGGGTTTCATCGGCTCGGACACCAGCGCCTGCAGCGGGTGCGATTCGATCGGCAGCTGGAAGCCGGCCATCTTGGCGAGCACGCCGGAGTTGCCGGCGGTGACCACCCCCACGGTGTCGGCGGCGATGAAGCCGCGGTTGGTCTCGACGCCCACGACCTTGTTGCCGTTCTTGCGGATGCCGGTGACTTCGGTCTGCTGCAGCATGTCGACGCCCAGCGCATCGGCGCCGCGCGCAAAGCCCCAGGCCACCGCGTCATGACGGGCGACACCGCCGCGCGGCTGCCACGAGGCGCCCAGAACCGGGTAGCGCGTGTTCTTCGACAGGTCCATGATCGGCACGATCTCCTGGATCTGGTTCACGTCCAGCACCTCGCCATCGATGCCGTTCAAGCGGTTGGCATTGACGCGGCGGTGGATGTCGCGCATGTCCTGCAGCGTGTGGCCGAGGTTCATGACCCCGCGCTGGGAGTACATCACGTTGTAATTCAGGTCCTGGGAGAGGCCTTCCCACAGCTTCATCGCGTGCTCGTACAGCCACGCGGCCTCGTCCCACAGGTAGTTCGAGCGCACGATGGTGGTGTTGCGCGCGGTGTTGCCCCCGCCCAGCCAGCCCTTCTCGACCACGGCGACGTTGGTGATGCCGTGTTCCTTGGCGAGGTAGTAGGCGGTGGCGAGACCATGGCCGCCGCCGCCGACGATCACGATGTCGTACTTCTTCTTCGGCGTCGGATTGCGCCACGCGCGCTGCCAGTTCTCGTGGTAGGTGAGCGCGTGCTTGACGAGCCCGAATCCCGAGTAATGCTGCATGTCCTATCTCCTCGTCTTCAGCATTCGATGACGTTCACGGCGAGTCCCCCGCGCGACGTCTCCTTGTACTTGTCCTTCATGTCGCGACCGGTGTCGCGCATGGTCTTGATCACCTTGTCGAGCGACACGAAGTGCTTGCCGTCGCCCCGCAACGCCATGCGCGCGGCGTTGATCGCCTTGATCGAGCCCATCGCGTTGCGCTCGATGCACGGCACCTGCACAAGCCCGCCCACGGGGTCGCAGGTGAGCCCGAGGTTGTGCTCCATGCCGATCTCGGCGGCGTTCTCGACCTGCTCGGGGGTGCCGCCCATGACTTCGGTCAGCGCGCCGGCGGCCATCGAGCACGCGACGCCGACCTCGCCCTGGCAGCCCACTTCGGCGCCCGAGATGGAGGCGTTCTCCTTGAACAGGATGCCGATCGCGGCCGCGGTGGCGAGGAAGCGCACGACGCCGTCCTCGGTCGCGCCGGGGATGAAGCGGTAGTAGTAGTGCAGCACCGCGGGGATGATGCCGGCCGCGCCGTTGGTGGGGGCCGTCACGATGCGCCCGCCCGCGGCGTTCTCTTCATTCACCGCCAGCGCGTAGAGATTCACCCAGTCCATCGTGGTGAGCGGGTCGCGCAGGCTCGCTTCGGGGGCGTTTGCGAGCTTGCGGTACATCTCGGCGGCGCGGCGCTTGACCTTCATGCCGCCGGGCAGCGTGCCTTCGATCTCGCAGCCGCGGCGCACGCAGGCCTGCATCACCTTCCAGATGTGCAGCAGGCCGTTCCGCGTCTCGGCTTCGCTCCGCCACGCCTTCTCGTTCTCCAGCATCAGCTGGCTGATCGAGAGTTCGTTCACGGCGCACTGGGTGAGGAGCTGGTCGGCGCTGTGGAAGGGGTACGGCAGCTCGGTGGCGTCCTCGACGATGCGGTCCGCACCGGCGGCTTCCTCATTGACGACGAAGCCGCCGCCCACCGAGTAGTACACGCGGCTCGCGAGCTCCGCCTCGCCCTCGCCGAAGGCCGTCAGGCGCAGGCCGTTGGGGTGGTAGGGCAGTGTCTGGCGGCGCAGGAAGACGAGATCGGTCTTCTCGCAGTACTCGACCGGGTGCAGGCCCAGCAGCGTGAGGCGCTTGCCCTCGCGGATGCGCGCGAGCCGCGCCTCGATGGTGTCGGGGTCGACGAGATCGGGCGCCTCGCCTTCCAGGCCCAGCAGCACCGCCTTGTCGCTGCCGTGGCCCTTGCCGGTGGCCCCCAGCGAGCCGTACAGCTCGGCCTTCACCCGCCGCACGCGCGGCAGCAGCCCCGCGTCCTTGAGGCCGGACGCGAAGGTCAGCGCGGCACGCATGGGACCCACGGTGTGGGAACTGGACGGGCCGACGCCGACCTTGAACATCTCGAATACGCTGATCGCCATGACGGGTCGCTCCGGAGGCCGGTTCAGCGGGTGGCCGGATAGACCGGGAAGCGCGCGCACAAGGCCGAGACCTTCTCGCGCACCGCGGCGCTCACGGACTGGTCGTCGATGTGGTCGAGCACGTCGCAGATCCAGTGGGTGAGCTCCTTGGCTTCGGCTTCCTGCAGGCCGCGCGTGGTGATCGCCGGCGTGCCGATGCGGATGCCGCTGGTGACGAAGGGCGACTGCGGGTCGTTGGGCACGGCGTTCTTGTTCACCGTGATGTGGGCCGCGCCGAGGGCCGCGTCGGCCGCCTTGCCGGTGAGGCCCTTGGCGACGAGATCGACGAGGAAGAGGTGATCATCCGTGCCGCCGGAGACGATCTTGTAGCCGCGCTCGATGAAGACGCCCGCCATCGCGCGGGCGTTCTTCAGCACCTGCTGCTGGTAGGCGCGAAACTCGGGCTGCAGCGCTTCCTTGAGCGCGACCGCCTTGCCCGCGATGACGTGCATGAGCGGGCCGCCCTGGATGCCGGGGAACACCACGGCGTTGAGCTTCTTCTCGAGATCCGGGTTGGCGCGGGCGAGGATCAGGCCGCCGCGCGGGCCGCGCAGGGTCTTGTGGGTGGTGGTGGTGACGACGTCGGCGAAGGGGATGGGGTTGGGATACAGGCCCGCGGCGACGAGGCCCGCGACGTGGGCCATGTCGACGAAGAGATACGCACCCACGGCATCGGCGATCGCGCGGAAGCGCTGCCAGTCGACCACGCGCGAGTAGGCCGAGAAGCCGGCGACGATCATCTTCGGCTTGTGCTCCTTCGCGAGCTGTTCGACCTGGGCGTAGTCGATCTCGCCGGTCGCTTCATCGAGGCCGTACTGGATGGCGTTGTAGAGCTTGCCGGAGAAGTTCACCTTGGCGCCATGCGTGAGGTGGCCGCCGTGGGCGAGGCTCATGCCCAGCACGGTGTCGTGCGGCTCGAGGAGCGCCATGTACACCGCGGCGTTGGCCTGCGAGCCCGAGTGCGGCTGGACATTGGCGAAGTCGGCGCCGAAGAGGAGCTTGGCGCGGTCGATCGCGAGCTGCTCGACCACATCGACGTGCTCGCAGCCGCCGTAGTAGCGCTTCGCCGGGTAGCCCTCGGCGTACTTGTTGGTGAGCACGCTGCCCTGCGCTTCGAGCACGCGCGGGCTGGTGTAGTTCTCCGAGGCGATCAGCTCGATGTGCGATTCCTGGCGCTCGAACTCGCCCTCCATCGCCGCCTGCAGTTCGTCGTCGAAATCGGCAATGCGGTCGGTCAGTGCAAACATTCGTATTGTCTCCTCGGTTTTGGACTGTCGTTGCCGACAGCGGCCGCAGCGGATGGCGGCTTCATGGGAAGAGATGTTAGGAAGTTCGCCCGCGGCGCTTTTGCCTGTATCCGTCACGCGTTTGCTTGATATGGACCGTCGGGGAGGAACGGAATCCCCGCCCCAGGCGCCCTGCCGTTTCAGCCCGCCGCGAATTCCTGGGGTGGATGTGCCGAAGGCGACATGCGTCGCATGTGGCCATGCAAGGGGGGCGGAAGCATTCGGGAATGGCTCCGGGCACAAGGAATGCTGTATCGTCCGGGCCACCCGACACAGCCCCTTGAATGCCGACATGCACTGTCTGTCACCCCCCGGCACGATCCGCCCCCTCCGCCGTGCTGGACAGAGAGCCGGCACCGATGGCCATACACGTTCATGACCTGGATTACGGCCCTGAGCAGCCTCTTCGTATTGATCGGCGCGGCGATGCTGATTGCCGGCGGGCGACAGTTCTCACGGACGCGCGTATTCGTCCGGCAGTCGGTCGTCGCCCCGGGTACGATCGTCGCGCTGACCGAAAACCGTGAGCGGGATGAGGTCAGCTACTTCCCGACCGTGAAGTTCAGGATTGTCACGGGGCGTGAAATCACTTTCCAGTCGGCAATGGGTAGCAGCCAGGATGCCGGACGGATCGGGGACAGCGTCGTGGTGCGCTACCGCGCCGACCAGCCGCACATCGCCGCGATCGACCGCTTCATGCCGCTGTGGGGGCAGGCGCTGCTGTTCGGGGGACTTGGCCTTGTGTTCCTCGTGGTGGGCCTTGGGATCCTCGCCGGCCTGTTGCCCGTCTGAAAGCCGGCCGGGTGACAGCGGCCCACCTTCGTGCCTCCACCCACGACCGGCATTCAATCGCGTCCGCGAATACTTATTCCTGCGGTGACCGAGCGTGCAGCCGCCGGCTCGACTCCGAATGCGCCCACCCGCGGCGAAACTGCAAGGTAATCACTGCCCCCACCGCCAGCAAGCCTGCGATCAGATACAACCCATTCTCCAGGCTTCCCGTCGTCGTCTTCACCCAGCCGAGCATGGTCGGGCTGGCGAAACCGCCGATCAGGCCCAGGCTGTTGATGAAGGCGATGGTGCCCGCCGCGGCCTTCGTGCCGCCGAGGAAATCCGTCGCGATCGCCCAGAAGAGCGGTTGCAGCGTGAAGATGCCGGCCGTGGCGATGCTCATCACCAGCAGCGATAGCGGCAGGTTTCCCGCGGTCTGCGAGATGGTGGCGAGCGCGGCGGCGCCGATCAACGCGCAGGCAACGGTGTGGCGACGGCGCTCGCCGCTGCGGTCGGAGTGGCGGCACACGAGGATCATCGTCAGCACCGCGACGCCGTAGGGGATCGCCGAGTACAGGCCGATCGAGAGCACGTCGGTGACGCCTGCGCCCTTGATCAGGGTCGGCAACCAGAAGCTGATCGCATACACGCCGCAGATGAAGGTGAACCACGCGAGCGCCATCGCATACACGCGCGGCGACTTCACGGCGTCGCCGAAGGAGTGGTTGTGGAAGAAGGGGCGCGCGGCGTGGTCGCGCTTCAGTTCGGCGACGACGACGGCCTTCTCCTCGGCGCTGAGCCACCTCGCCTGCTGCGGCCGATCGTCGAGGTAGAAGTACGCGATCACGCCGAGCAGGCAGGACGGCAGGCCCTCGATGAGGAACATCCACTGCCAGCCACCCAGCCCGTTGAACCCGTCGAATGTCCGCATGACCCAGCCCGACAGCGGGCCGCCCACGACGCCGGCGGTGGCCACCGCGGTGAGGAACAGCGCCATCACGCGCGCCCGCCGGTTGGCGGGGTACCAGCAGGTGAGGTAGAAGATCATGCCGGGGAAGAAACCGGCCTCGAACACGCCGAGCAGGAAACGCAGCACGTAGAAGACGGCCGGCGAGGTGATGAACATCATCGCCGCGGACGTGAGCCCCCACAGCACCATGATGCGCACGAGCGTCTTGCGCGCGCCGATCTTCTCCAGGATCAGGTTGCTCGGAACCTCGAACAGGAAGTAGCCCGCGAAGAAGATGCCGGCGCCCAGGCCGTACACCGCGTCGCTGAAGCCCAGCGCGTCCTTCATCTGCAGCTGCGCGAAGCCGACGTTGATGCGGTCGAGGTAGGCGGCGACGTAGCAGATGAACAGGAAGGGCATCAGGCGCCAGGTTATCTTGCGATAGGTCGCGTCCACCCTCTGCTCCAGCACGCCCTCACGAGGCCCCGCGGCGCAGGGCATCTCCAGTACCGTTGTAGTCATTCGTGTCTCCTCGTTCGAATATTTTTTCGAATCGGTGTGGATCGACGGTGCGCCGGTGATGGCCGGCACGTCCGCCGGTGCTGCGGCTCAGTTCGGTTCCGCCCTCCCTTCAGTCCTTGACGGCGCCGAACAGCAGCGCCGCGTTGGTACCGCCGAAGCCGAAGGAGTTCGACAGCGCGGTGCGCACCGTGCGGCGCTTCGCGACACGGGGGACGAAGTCCATTCCGGCGAATTCCGCCGGCGGTTCGGCAAGGTTCAGCGTCGGCGGCACGATCTGGTCGCGGAGCGCGAGCATGCACACGATGGCCTCGACGGCGCCCGCGGCGCCGAGCAGATGCCCCATCGCCGACTTGGTCGAGGATACCGACAACCCGCCCTCCCCGCCGCGCGTGGCATGTTCCCCGAAGACCTCGCGCAGCGCGCGCAGCTCGACGAGATCGCCGAGCGGGGTCGAGGTCGCGTGGGCGTTCACGTAGTCCACCTCCTCCGCAGCAACGCCCGCCCACGCGAGCGCGGCGCGCATCGCACGCAGGGCCCCGCTGCCGTCCTCGGGCGGCGCGGCAATGTGATAGCCGTCGCCCGACAGGCCGTAGCCCAGCACCTCGGCGTGGATGCGCGCGCCGCGCGCCCGTGCGTGCTCGTAGTCCTCGAGCACGACGATGCCGCTACCCTCGCCGATGACGAAGCCGTCGCGCGCGGCGTCCCACGGGCGCGAGGCGGCCTGCGGGGTGTCGTTGAAGCCGGTCGACAGCGCGCGGGCGGCGCAGAAGCCGGCGATGCCCAGGCGCGACACCGCAGCCTCGGTGCCGCCGGCCACCATCACGTCGGCATCGCCCAGCATCACCATGCGCGCGGCGTCGCCGATCGCGTGGGCGCCGCTCGCGCAGGCGGTCGCGACGCCGTGCGTGGGCCCCTGCAGGCCGTGACGGATCCCGACCTGGCCGGCGGCGAGATTCACCAGCGCGGACGGAATGAAGAAGGGCGAGATGCGCCGTGCGCCCTGGCGTTCCAGCGTCAGTGCGCCCTCGGCGAGCGCCGGCAGGCCGCCGATGCCCGAGCCGATCAGCACGCCGGTGCGCTCGCGTGCGCGCGTGGTCGTCGGATGCCAGTCCGCATCCTGCAGCGCCTGCTCGGCCGCGCACAGCGCGTACATCGCGAAGCGGTCCATCTTGCGCTGGTCCTTGGGCGGCACCCATTCGTCGGCATTGAAACCGCCGTCGTCACGTGGCCCTTCGGGCAGCAGGCCGGCGATGCGCGAGGGCAGATCCGCGACCTCGAAGCGGTCGATCGCGCGGATGCCCGACTCGCCCGCGAGGAGCCGCGCCCATGTGTGCTCCACGCCGACACCGAGCGGGGTCGCAAGCCCCCAGCCCGTCACGACCACGCGCCGCAGCGCCCTGCTCCCTGCCCCTGCTCCCGCCATCTTACTTCCTCATGCAAGTCTGCCGCGCGACCGCAACTGCAGCCGCCCCGATGTGTGAATCCTAGTCGACACTATTTCCAATATTATTTACAGTTGATGCGCGATTATTGCCTTCAGCAATCACTATCCACTCACCCGAGCCCCGCCCATGCGCTTCGAAATCCGCCACATGCGCGCCTTCATCGCCGTCGCCGAGGAGTTGCAGTTCCGCCCCGCCGCGGAGCGCCTGCACATGACGCAGTCGGCGCTCACGCGCACGATCCAGCACCTGGAGGAAGCCGTCGGCGCGGAGCTGCTGTCGCGCACGACGCGCGTCGTGCAGCTCACCGAGGCCGGGCGCACCTTCCTCTACGAATGCCGCCTCGCGCTCGGCCACATCGAGAAGGCCTCGCTGCTGGCGCAGGCCGCCGCCGACGGCAAGGTGGGTTACCTGCGCATCGCGTACATGGACTTCGCGATCAACGGCAAGCTGCCGATGATCATCGAGAAATTCCTGCACACGCATCCGGGCATCAAGGTCGAGCTGTTTCACATCCCGAGCTCGAAGCAGAAGGAGGCGCTGCTCGAGTCGCGCATCGACATCGGCTTCCTGCTCGGCCCCTTCGAATCGCCCACCGTGAGTCAACTCCTGGTCGCGCGCGAGGAACTGGTCGTGCTGCTGCCGGCCACGCATCCGCTCGCCGAAAAACCGTCGATTTCGATCCGCGACCTCGCAAACGAAAAATTCATCCTCGGCTCGAAGGAGTCGTGGGAAGCCTTCCGCTCGCACTTCTTCGCCCTGTGCCACGCCGCCAACTTCTCGCCCCTCGTGGCACAGGAGGCCTCGACCAGCGACGGCATCTTCGGGCTGGTCGCCGCGAACATCGGCGTCGCGCTGTACGCGCGCTGCGCGGAGAACATCCAGCGCAAGGGGCTGGTGATCCGTCCGCTCGCCGGTCGGCAAAAGCCGCTGGAGACCCTGGTGTGCTGGCGCAAGGACATTCCGACTCCCACCGTGGACCGCTTCGCGCAGTTCCTGCACGACAACGCCGAGGAATTCGGCATCGCGAGCGAAGCACGAGAATAGCCGCGCACCGCGCCGGAACTGTTGCCGCTTGCGGGGCGATTGTTGTTTCAACGCGCAATAATCGCCATCACTCCTCACCCGCATGAAAAAAGCGACCCGCAGGCCTGGAGTACCTGCGGATCGCCAAGGGGGAGGACGGTGAGCGCGATCAGAAGAAGCGGTTGGGGACGAAGGTCACGATCTCCGGGAAGGCCGTGAACAGCCCGATCACGCCGAGCATGATCAGCCAGTAGGGGACGGTCGCCCACGACGCCTCGCCCAGGCTCACCTTGCGCCTGGAGATCGTCACCAGCACGAAGAGGTTGAGCCCCACCGGCGGCGTGATCATGCCGACCTCCATCAGGATCGTGACGACGATGCCGAACCAGATGGGGTCGAACTGCATCGACATCATCAGCGGGAAGGCGATCGGCAGCGTCATCAACAGCAGCGAGATGCCGTCGAAGAAGCAGCCCAGCACCAGATACACGAGCACGATCGCGAACAGCACCTCGTAGCGGCTGAGGCCCATCTTCGCGACCCAGTCGACGAGCTCCTTCGGCAAGCCAAGGACGCTGATCGCCTGCGCGAGGATTAGCGTGCCGAGCAGCACCATCGCGATCGTGCCGAACATCAACACCGAGGTCTTGAACGACTGCCACAGCTTCGGCAGCGTCAGGTCGCCCCACACGAAGCCCAGCACCGTCGCCGCGACCACGCCCAGTGCGGCGGCCTCGGTGGTCGTCGCGAGCCCCATGTAGATCGTGCCGAGCACGAAGAAGATCAGGATCGGCAGCGGCCAGATCGCGCGCAGGCCGGTGAAAATCTCGCCCCAGCTCGGGCGTTCGTCCTCCTTCGGCGCCAGATCCTTGCGGAAGTAGCACAGGCCCGCGATGTAGGCCGAGAACAGGCCGGCGATGAGCAGCCCCGGCACGATGCCGGCGAGGAAGAGCTTGCCGATCGACACGTCCTGCGTGGCGCCATAGATCAGCAGCGACAGACTGGGCGGGATCAGCAGGCCGAGCGTGCCGCCGGCCGCGAGCGAGGCGATGACGGTCGCCGGATCGTAGCCGCGCTTCACCAGTTCGGGATAGCCGACCGAACCGATCGCCGCCGCTGTCGACGAACTCGAGCCGCTGACCGCGCCGAACACCGTGCACACCGCGATGTTGGTGTGCAGCAGCTTGCCCGAGAAGCGATGGAACAGCGGCGTGAGGCCGTTGTAGATGCGCCCGGAGATGCCGCTCGCCATCAGGATATCGCCGAGGAAGATGAACAGCGGCACGGCGCTCAGGGTGAAGTCGGTGAAGGTGTTCCACACCGCCTGCACCGCGAGCGAGGTCGCGTCCCCCACCTGGAACTGCAGCAGGATCAGGCCGGTGAGCCCGAGCGCTGCGCCCAGCACCGCGCCGGTCACCATCAGCACGAGCATGCTGGTCGAAAGGATGCCCCAGGTCATAGCACTTCCTCCTCGCCAGCGAGGGAGAACAGCGACGGGCGGCCGGCAAGCTGGCGCAGGCTGTCGAAGAGCTGGCCGAGGCTGACGAGCACCATCACCACGGTGCACAGCGGCAGCATCGCCATCCACGGCCACAGCAGCATCGAGCCGATGTCCGAGCGCGCGTCGAGCAGGCGCGAGAAGTCGGCGAAATCGTAGGAGAGCGCGAGGAACCACACGCAGAAAGTCGTGAGGATCACGGTGGCGCCGATGTCGACGAAGTGGCGCAGCGGCCCCTGCAGGCCGCGCGTGACGATGTCGAGGATGATGTGACGGCGCATGACGAGGCCCAGCGGCATCGCGAGAAAGGCCATCGTGGCGAACAGCAGGCCGATGAATTCATCGGAGAAGGCGAAGGGTGCGCCGACGAAGTAGCGCATCACGACGCCCAGGAACACGAACAGGCTCATCAGCACGGCGGCCACGGCAGCGAGCCGGTTCATGCCGAGCGCGAGCCTTTCCAGGCAGCGGATCAGGAAGTGCATCAGGGTCTCCAGCGATTGATTCCGGAACGATCCGGGCGTCCGCAACACGTTGCGGACGCCCCTGCGACGCCGCTCAGGGCGTCAGCTTGGCGATCGCCTCCCTCATGCGCTGGTAGTACTCGATACCCTTCGGCCCGGCCGACTTCGCCATGTCGGCCCAAGCCTTGTCGGATGCGGCGACGAAGGTGCTGACGTCACCCTGCGAGAAGGGCTGCAGCATCGTGATGCCGAGCGCCTTGCGCTCCTCGATGGCGGCGCTCTCACGATCGGGGCTCACCGCGGCGTCGCGCGTCTTCGCCCACATCGCCTCGCCGGCCTCCACGAGCACCGACTGCAGGTCCTTGGGCAGGCGCGACCAAGCCTTGTCGCTGACGCCGAACATCCACGGCACCGCTGCCCACGGATGCATGTAGGCCTCGTACTTCGCCACCTCCTGGATCGACACGGTCTTCGCAACCGTCGACAGGTAATAGGCGCAGTCGACGACACCGGTCTGCAGCGCCATGTACATGCTGTTCTGCGGGATCACCTGCGCGGCGACGTCCAGGCCCTGGAAGGTGCCGACGAGGTGGCTGCCCCACACGCGCAGCTTCTTGCCCTTCAGTTGCGCGAGGCTGTTCACCGGCTCCTTGCAATGCACGCCGACGTTGAACACGGGGCTGACGACGCCGCCGACGGTGTGGATGCGCCACTTCGAGTAGCCCTCCTCGTAGATCGCGCGCATCGTTGGCAGTAGCTGCAGGTGCTGCTGCGGGTTGCGGATCGCGCCCTGCACGTACACGACGCCCAGCTCGGGCGCATCGCGCGTGAAGTACTCGCCGTACAGCATCGCCATGTCGACGGCGCCCGCCTGCATGATGCGAAGCAGGTCCGCGTCCTTCAGCCCGAGCGAGCCGGCATGGAAGACGTTGATCTTGAGCCGCCCGTTGGAGCGCGCCGCAACGTCCTCGGCGAACTGTTGCAGGTACTTCGCCTCGGGGCGGGATTCGACGATCTGGCTGTGCATCTTCAGCTCGATCGTCTCGCTCGCCACCGCGCCGCCGGCCACGACGCACAGCGCGCCGAGCAGCAGCTTCCTGAAAATCGACAAACCACTCATGACAAACACTCCTTTGGTGATGGGCGCGCGCCGATCGCGCGCACCTGCCGCCACGCGTCGGTCGTCGCTTGTTTTCATTGTTACGGGTCCCGGCTCGCGGGCGGGTGAAGCACGGTGGGGTCGGCGGGGGCCTGCGCACCCCCGCCGTATGCCCGATCAGCCCTTCATCGAGTACAGGTAGTCGACGCAGCGGTCGACCGACTCGACGTCGGCGAACTTGGCGTCGATGTCGAACAGGTTCCACTCGACGGCACCGGGCACGCGGTCGCCGATGCACTCGCGCACGGCGATGGTGCGGAAACCTTCGGCGAGGCCGTCGCACAGGGTCGTGCGCACGCAGGCCGAGGCGGTGACGCCGGTCACAAGGATGGTGTCGACGCCGGCCGCACGCAGGAAGCCCGCGAGATAGGTGCCGTGGAAGGAGCTCGCGCGCTTCTTGATCAGCACCTGCTCACCGGCGATCGGCGCGATGCGCGAGTCGATCGCCCAGATGTTCTCGTCTTCCTGATTCACGACGTCGACCGGGATCTTGTTGTGCCACAGGCCCATGTCGGTGTGCGGATTCTTGCGGTCCGTGACCTGGTAGCAGGTCGTCACGTGGATCACCGGGTGATTGTTCTCGCGGCAGGCTTTCAGCAGGCGCTGCACGCCGGGGATGATCTCGTCGTCGATCTTCTCGCAGGTGAAGGGATTGCCGGGGCGGGTCCAGGCGTTGGCGAGGTCGACGTTGATCAAGGCCGGCTTCTTGCCGAAGCCCACGCGGCGCTGGAAGCCGCGTTCCTGGTACAGCTTGGTGGCTTCGGCGAAGGCTTGCTTGAGCATGTCGTTGAGTTGGCTTTCCATGTGATTCGTCTCCAGACAATGGTGGTTTCGGTTGGCGACAAAGGCGTCTTTGTCTGGAGGAATACTAGCCAATACTATTGATCTGAATATTTACAATTGACGATCTATTATTGTCCTTTACGCACATAAAGCGATAGACACGGTCTCGTATGCCCCTGCCCGGCACGGAACGAGCACCGGGCGTCGCGGCGAGTCAGCGCGGAGCATCACCGACCACATTGCAGAGCGCGCTGCAGCCGAGATGTAAAGCGGGAAGTGACAAGCCATCACAATTCTGCACAAACGCTCGAAACCCCGTTTACAAGTGCTTGCTAGCCTCCGTATCGACAGCGAAAAAATCCAGCTGTCCTCGACGGTCCCGGACGATCGTCGGGTCATATATTCGGAGACAAAACAATGAGTGATCTGCGCACCGAGAGGCCCTCGCTCGGCCTCGCCCTGCTGCCCATCGTCCTCACGCTCGGCGTACTGGGCGTGCAACTCTTCTACTACAAGGACTTCACCCCCCACGTGCCGCTGGCGATCGGTCTTGCGATCACCGCGGCGATCGGCTGGCTGCAGGGCCATCGCTGGCAGCAGATGGAACAAGGGGTGCTGCACATCGTCAGCATCGGGCTGCAGTCGATTGCGATCCTGATTGTCGTCGGCATGATCATCGGTACGTGGATCGCGAGCGGCACGGTGCCCTACATCATCCACGCGGGACTCAACCTCCTGAC
This sequence comes from Aromatoleum evansii, assembly GCF_045689615.1. Classification (NCBI taxonomy): domain Bacteria; kingdom Pseudomonadati; phylum Pseudomonadota; class Betaproteobacteria; order Rhodocyclales; family Rhodocyclaceae; genus Aromatoleum; species Aromatoleum evansii. Next base: position 2,197,188 of record NZ_CP141259.1, on the reverse strand, counting down.
CCCGCAGTGGTTCCTTGCCGCGGGGATGCTGCTGTGCTCCCTGGTGTCGGTATCTCTGGGGACGTCCTGGGGTACGACCGGCACGGTCGGTCTCGCACTGATGGGCATCGGGGCGGGTTTCGACATTCCGCCATACTGGACTGCCGGCGCCGTGGTGTCGGGCGCGTTCTTCGGCGACAAGGTATCGCCGCTATCGGACACGACAAACCTCGCTCCCGCCGTAACCGGCGTAGGCCTGTTCGATCACATCCGCAACATGATGCCCACGACGGTCCCGTCGATGCTGATCGCATTCGCGCTCTACCTCGTCGCGGGCTTCAGCCTGATCGGGGGCGAAGGGGCGGATTTCAGCAAGATCGAGACGATCACGTCCGGTATCGAGAAGAACTTCACGCTGTCGTGGACGGTCCTGCTGCCCGCCGCCCTCGTGCTCTTCCTCGCGCTGCGCAAGATGCCCGCGATTCCGTCCTTGTTCGCCGGCGCCATCGCCGGAGCACTGGTCGCGATGGTCGTGCAAGGCGCCAGCGTGCATGACGTGTTCGCCTACATGCAGGACGGCTACAAGCTCAAGTCCGGGGTGAAGGAGATCGACAGCCTGCTCAACCGCGGCGGCATCCAGTCGATGACCTGGGTCATCACGCTGGTCATGATCGCGCTGGGTTTCGGTGGCGCACTCGAACACACGCGCTGCCTCGAAGTGATCGTCGACGCGATGCTCAAGCGTACGCGCCGCTTCGGCTCGATGCAGGCCGCTGCAACGGGCACCGCGATCGCGACGAACCTGGTTGCGGGCGACCCCTACCTTTCGATCGCCCTGCCCGGCCGCATGTACGCCCCCGCATATCGCGGCAAGGGTTATTCGACGCTGAACCTGTCGCGCGCGCTCGAGGAGGGCGGCACCCTCGTGTCCCCGCTGGTGCCCTGGAACGCGGGCGGCGCCATCGTCATCACCGCGCTCGGCCTGGGCGTGGCCGAAGGCAACTTCGAGAACCTGCTGTATATTCCTCTGTCGTTTGCATGCTGGATGTCGCCGGTGATCGGCATCTTCTACGGCTACATGGGCTGGTTCTCGCCGCGCGCCAGCGAGGCGGAAAAAGCGCGCTGGCACGCTGAAGGCGAAGCGATCCAGACCTTCGACCACGATGAATCGATGGGCGGCCTGAAGCCGAGTCCGGCGGCGGCCTGACGTCTATCTGGCAAGGCGGCGCCCCGATGCGCCGCGAAGCCCCGGGCACGGCCCCTCCTCGAGGGGCTCGTGCCCTTATAATTTGATCTTCCAGCAGACAAAAGCCTCGACACGACGGGACCGGCATGGCTGACAAACCGCTTCAGAATCAGCGCAAGTTCGACAGTCGCCTGCGTCACAGCAATCAACCCCACCTGCCCGGACAGCCGGCCGAAGGCATACCCACGACGATCCACAGGCGCATCGGTTTCCTGCTGCTCGAACATTTCTCCATGATGGCGTTTACCGGCGCCGTCGACGCGATCGTCACCGCCAACCTCGTCAGCGGCAAGCCGCTATACAGCTTCGAGACCTACAGCCTCGAAGGGTCGACAGTTCGCAGCGACCTCGCGATCAATATCTCGGTCGATGGCGACTTGCGATCCATCCCCGTGAAGACGCTCGACGTCCTCATCGTATGCGGCGGCTACCGCTCGAAGCTCGAGCCCGCGCGTCCGACAGTCGAGAAACTCCGCGAGGCGGCGCGGCATCGCGTCATGCTGGGCGGCCTGTGGAACGGCAGCTATCTGCTCGCGCACGCGGGGCTCCTCGACGGCTACGCCTGCACGGTGCACCCCGACAGCCGCGCCGGGTTGGAGGAGGTGTGTCCGCAGGTCAAGCTCCTGGCGCAACCATTCGTCATCGATCGCGACCGCATTTCATCTGCCGGCGCCAACAGCGCCCTGAGCATGATGCTGGCCGTGATCCGCAACCATCACGGCGAGGAGGTGGTGCGCGGCGTGGAGGAGATCCTCTCCTGCGACCGGACCCTCGATGACCTGCCCGACCTTCCGATGACGGCGCTGGCGGACGACCCCACGCTGCCCGCTGCGCTCAGCACGGTGCTGCAGCTGATGAAGAACAACATCGAGGAACCCCTCAGCATCGACGACCTGGCGCAGCACGCACAGGTGTCGCGCCGCCAGATCGACAGGATGTTCCAGCGCTACATGAATACCACGCCGGCACGCTACTACCTCGAGACCCGCATCACGCGCGCCCGGCGCCTCCTGCAGCAGACGAACGAGCCGATCACCAGCATCGCGATCGCCTGCGGCTTCAGCGGCGCGCCGCACTTCAGCCGTTGCTACCGGGAATTCTTCGGCGTCTCCCCGTCCCAGGTCGGCGCGCGGCGGCGCCGCCCCTGACGGGATTCACGCTGCCCGGCCCTGCGTCTCGTCCCGGCCGGCCGGAGCCGGGGCGGGCTCGTCGGGCTGCAGGCAAGCGCCCGCCTCCTCCAGCTCGCGCGCCAGGATGACCCCAAGCCCGTCCTGCGTGCCACGGCAGCCGACGACGTCGTCCGCCCCTGCCTTCGCCTCCAGCGTGCGCAAGCGCTCGCTGCTGTCGATCAGGCCCAGCATCTCGCATGCGCCGGCGAGTTTGTGCGCCAGTTCCTGCACTTCGAACAGATCCCCCTGCTCGAGCGCCTCGGTGATTTGCGGCAAGGTGGCGTCTGCCTGCTCGTGCAGCAGCGCCACCAGGCTCAGGACACGGGCACAGCCGAACACCCGCGCGTGAGCCACCAGCAGGCGCCTGTCCACCGTGACATTGCGCTCAGCCTCGTTCTCGCGCATCGGGGCCGGGATGTGTGGCTCCTTCGGCCCGAGCACTTCGGCAAGGGTCTGCAGCAGGTGCTCGATCCGGACGGGCTTGGCCACGACGGCGTCCATGCCGTGGTCGAGACAGTGCCGGATGTCTTCGGGGCTCACGCTGGCGGTCAGCGCGATGATCGGCGTGGTCCCGTTCAGATTCCCGGGATCGCTGCGGATCTCCCGGCTCACTTCGCTGCCGCTCATGATCGGCAGGTGCATGTCCATGAGGATCGCGTCGAACCCCTGCTGCCTGCAGATATCGAGCGCCTGCCGGCCGTCCACGGCCGTGCACACCAGGTGTCCGGCATGTTCGAGCAGGCCGCACAGGACCAGACGATTCACCTCGACATCCTCGACGAGGAGCAGGCTCAGGCTCGGCAGGTGCGCCGGCGCCACCGACGGGATCACGGACGCCTCCGGCGGCAAGGCCCGTACCGGGACTTCGACCCGGAAGCGGCTCCCCTCCCCCGGCACGCTCGCGACGCCGATCGTTCCGCCCAGGCCCTCCACCAGCTTCCGGCATATCGCCAAGCCGAGGCCGGATCCGCCGAAACGCCGTGTGATCGTGTCGTCGGCCTGGGTGAAGCGCTCGAAGATGCGCGCCTGCTGGGTTTCGTCGATACCGATGCCGGTGTCGCAAACCTCGAAGCGCAGGCGGCTCGCAGCTCCCGCCTTGTCGTCGGCGTCGACACGCAGCCTGACCTCGCCCTCGAGGGTGAATTTGATCGCATTCGACAGCAGGTTGCCGAGGATCTGCCGCAGGCTCCCCGCGCCGCCGATGTAGCGCCCCGCCAGCCCCGGCGCGATGTCGGCCGCAAGCGTCAGCCCCTTTGCACCGGCCGAGCCGGCCACGAGCAGGAGCTGATTGTCGACCAGCTCCTGAAGGTCGAAGGCCTCCTCCTCCGGCATCTCCCCACCCTCCTCGATGCGGGCGTAATCGAGGACGTGGTTGAGCGTTGCGAGCAGCAATTCGCCCGACCGCTGCAGGACATCGAGCTGGTTCCGCGACGTCTCAGGCATCTCGCTGTGGCGCAGGAGTTGCAGCATCCCGAGCATGCCGTTCATCGGCGTGCGGATCTCGTGGCTCATCGTGGCGAGGAAGGCGGATTTCGCGCGGTTCGCCGCCTCGGCCGCATCCTTGGCCGCCTGCAGGCTGCGTGTGCGCTTCTCGACCATTTCCTTGAACTGGTCGCGGCTGTACAGCAGCCGATCGTGAGCAAGCTGGCGCCGGCTGATGTCCTGGCGGATCGCCAGCTGCATGTCGTTGAGGGCCGCGACCACGGCGTCGAGCTCGTCGGGCACCGCCGAAGGCGGACGCGCCAGCTTCAGCGGCGCATCCAGGCGTCCTTCGCCGAGCAGCCGGGCGAAGCGCGCCATGCCCTCGAGGTGGCGCGTGACGAACCACTGGAACACCACGACCAGCGCCGCCGCGATCAGCAGGACGGTGAGCGTCTGGCTCAACAGGATGATGAGCCCGCTCCAGCCGAGCCGCGCGAACACCGCCCCGCGATCGGTCTGCACCACCAGTCGCCCCAGGCTTCGGTCGCCTTCGGGCGCGGGATAGATGAGCTCGAAGCTGTGCTCGATCGGCGCGATCACGCGGCGGCGGGCGGGAATCTCGAACGGAGTCACGAAGCCGGCGCCATCCAGCCGCAGGCCGCCGATGTCGGGAAAATCGGAGATCCCCTGCAATTGCAGGCGCAACTGCTCCTCGTCGAGGTCCCACACGCTGCGCGCGAGACTCGCGAGATAGCTGCTGCGGATCAACTCGATCCGTTCCTCGATCGAACGCATCTCGCGCCGGTACTCGATCGCGACCTGCAGGGCGGTCGACAGCAGCGCGAAGCCCAGGCTGCAGGCCAGCACGTAGATCGTCACGCGATGCGCGAGGGGATGCTCGCGCCGGTAGCCGGGAAGGCGCCTTAGCCAGCGTTCAGCGGTACGCAGCATCCGGTTCCGTTCCTTTGAGTTCCGCCAGGTAGGCGTCGGCGTGCGCGCGCTCCAGTCGCTGCAGGCTGCCGTCCGCATGCATCTCGGCGAGCCGCCGGTCGATGTACGGGAGCAGCGATTCGAGCGGCGAGCCCCGGCGCACGGCGACGTAGTAGTGCTCGGTGACCAGAGGTTCGGGCAGGCGCATGATCTCGTCACCGTAGCCCAGACGCTGACCCTGCAGATGCCAGGTGCGGAGCCCGACGGGCATGAAGTCGATACGCCCGAGCGCGAGCTTGCGCACGTTCTGCTCGCTGCGCGACACCCGCTCGACCTTCAGGCGGGCCTCGGCGAACCGGTCGAAGCGCTCGCCGAAGCTGTCGCCGAGCAGCAGGCCGACGGTCTTGCCCTCCAGGTCGCTCCAGCGCGAGAAGGCGAATTGCCGGTCGCGCCGGACGAATAGGACGATAGGGTCGGCGACGAGGTATTGCGTCGAGAACGCGAGCCGCCGCTCCCGCTCCGATGTGCGGTAGGCCGCGACGACGACGTCGATGCGCCCCTCCTGCGCTTCCAGCAGGCAGCGCTTCCAGTTGCCCAGCGGCTCGGTACGCAGCTCGTGCCCCATCTCGCGGAAGATCCCGCGTACGACCTCGGGCGCGAGTCCGCGCAACTGGCCCTGCGTGACCCACGACACCGGCGGATAGGCGGGATGGCCGCAGGCGCTGAACGTTGCTCCCTGCGCACCGGCGGCGAGCCCGCACAGGGCCAGCGCCACGCTCGCGCGCCTCATGGGCGTTCGCGTGGAACCGGAGTGAAGCGGTATCCGGCCCCGTGCACGGTCAGGATGACTTTCGGGCTCGCGGGGTCGTCCTTCAGCTTGCGGCGCAGGCGGCCGACCAGCACGTCCACGGTGCGGTCGCTCGGCACCCATTCGCGGTTGCGGATCTGGTCGAGCAGCTGGTCGCGGCTCATCGTCTGACCGGGATGACGGAGAAACGCCCTCAGAAGCTGGAACTCGCCTTCGGTGAGCTCGGCCTCGACGCCCGACGCATCGACAAGCTGGCGGCGGTCGGGGTGCAGCGTCCAGGCGCCGAACGCCACCTCCTTCGCGCGCGCGGTGCCGGGAGACATCGACCTGGACTGTTTCACGCGCCGGATAAGGTTCTTCGCCCGCGCGAGAATCTCCCGCGGGTTGAAGGGCTTGGTCACGTACTCGTCCGCCCCGCACTCGAGGCCGACGATGCGTTCGATCTCGTCCTGCTTGCCCGACACGAGGATGATGCCGACTTCGCTATTCACGCGGAGCTCGCGCGTCAGGGTCAGCCCGTCCTTGCCCGGCAGCCGGATGTCGAGCAACACGAGGTCGATGTTCTCCCCCGCGATAAGGTCCTCCGCCTCCTCTGCGGTCGCCGCGCACAGGACACCAAAGTCCTCGGCCGCGAAGTACTCCGCCAGGCAGTTTCTGGTCACGGGGTCGTCATCGACCACCAGCACGATTGCTTCACCGGCCACGCCTTCGCGCTCCTACATTCGCGATGTCCTGCGTGCGTTCATGACGACATCCACCGGACGGCAGCGTCAACCAAGGACCGCAATCGCCTCGATCTCGACGCGCACATCACGCGGCAGCTTCGCCACCTGCACCGTCGAACGCGCCGGACGATGCTCGCCGAACGCCTCGGCATAGACCGCGTTCATGTCGGCAAAATCGCCCAGATCCTTCAGGAACACGGTCGTCTTGACGATGTTTGGAAGATCTGCGCCGGCCTGCGCAAGCACCGCCTTGAGGTTCGTAAACACCTGACGGGTCTGCGTGCCAATGTCCTCGCCGGCAATCGATCCGTCGGCCGCGAGCGGGATCTGGCCGGAAACGAACAGGAGGTTACCGCTCTGGACGGCAGGAGAGTACGGTCCGGCCGGGGAGGCTGCGGACGAAGCAGTGATGAACTTCATGAACAGGTGTCTCTTTATGATTCGACTGTCACCGTCTGTTGACCGGTGACTTGTATCGAGAATAGGCACAAAGGTGTCGCGTCATTTGCCGGACGGCGCCAAGTCCTTATCTGTACGCGCCAATACTGGTGCGTCGCTCGGCCACGCGACGAAAGAGTCCCGACCAGCGAAGCCGCACTCGCGCACGCTGGCCGGGAGGCCCTCAAGGAGATCGAAGATCAGTGGCCTGCCGCTGACGCGGCAGGCCTGTCACTGATGGATTAGCGACGGATGATGTTGTGCTCCGGCCCGTACTTGAAGCCGGTGATGTTCTCGGCGCCGTTCTCGGTCACGACCAGGATGTCGTGCTCGCGGTAGCCGCCGGCGCCGGGCATGCCTTCGGGCAGCATGATCATCGGCTCGATCGACACGACCATGCCCGGCTCCAGCACCGTCTCGATGTCCTCACGGAATTCGAGACCGGCCTCGCGGCCGTAGTAGTGCGACAGCACGCCGAAGGAGTGGCCGTAGCCGAAGGTGCGGTACTGCAGCAGGCCGTGCTCGGCGAAGATCTCGTTCAGTTGGGCGGCCACGTCGCAGCAGCGGATACCCGGCTTGACCAGCTTGAGGCCGGCTTCGTGCACCTTGACGTTGACCTCCCACAGCTTGAGCGAGGCGTCGTCGCAGTGGTCGAAGAACATCGTGCGCTCGAGCGCCGTGTAGTAGCCCGAGATCATCGAGAAGCAGTTCAGCGACAGGATGTCGCCCTTCTGCACCTTGCGCGTGGTCACCGGGTTGTGCGCGCCGTCGGTGTTGATGCCCGACTGGAACCAGGTCCAGGTGTCCATCAGCTCCGAATCCGGGAAGCGCTTGGCGATCTCGCGGATCATCGCCTGCGTCGAGGCCAGCGCCACCTCGTGCTCGGGCGCGCCCTCATGCACCGCCGCCGCGAGCGCCGCACCGCCGACGTCGCACACCTGCGCGCCGTGCTTGATCAGCGCGATTTCCTCGTCCGACTTGATCATGCGCATGCGCATCGTCGGCGCGCCGATGTCGGTCAGCGTGACGTTGGGCAGTGCGGCCTTGAGCTTTTCCAGGCGCTCGACAGGGATGTGGTCGTATTCGACGCCCACACGGCCCTTGTTGGCGATCTCCTGCTGGATCGCGCGGAAGTAGTTGTCGCGGCGCCAGTCGGTGTAGACGATGTTGTAGTCGCCCACGGTACGGCGCCACGGCTGGCCGCCGTCGATGTTGGCGCTGATCGACACGACCTTGTCCTGCGTCACCACCAGGCCGTAGGGGCGGCCGAAGGAGCAGTACAGGAAGTCGCTGTAGTAGTTGATGTTGTGCATCGACGTGAACAGCACCGCATCGATATTGTTGTCGGCCATGTACTTGCGCAGCTTGGCCTGGCGGTTGTGATACTCCTGCTCCGAGAAGGTGTGCTTCACCTTCTCGCCGTTCTCGATGCGCAGCAGGTCCTTCATCTCCGAAATCGACTGAATGCCGGTAACCAGATTCGTCATGTCCATCCGCTCCTGTTTGTTGTGGGGTGTTCCGATAACCATCGCCGACCGCTTGAAGATTCGCGCAGCAGCAACGTGAGTCCATGCTAGAGAAGGGGCCGGGGCGCCGGTTTCCGCACTTCGACGGGCGTTTTCGTGAAAACGACGACCGCCGAAATCGCAGGTGAATGCGCCCCGACGAGGTCAGGCCGCGCCTCCGAAAAAGTGCGCGGCAGCAGCGGGCCAGGACGCCACGACCGAGTCGCCGGGCTGCAGGCCGAGGCAGTCGTATGTCCTTTCGGGCAGGATCACCTTGAGATCGTCATCCATGCCGGGAACCTCGAGGAATAGCGTGACCATGTTGCCGATGAACTTGTGGCTCAGGAAACGCGCACGCACGTGGTTCTCGTGCCGTGGTTCGTCGCCGATCACGATCTGGTCGGCGTTGACGTAGAAATCCGCCTGGGCACCGTGCGAACCGGAGAAGTTGCCGCGCGACACACTCATGCCCCCGTTGGCCGTGTTGAGCCGCACGGACTGCTCCCCGACATCCGCCACGCTGCCGCGCAGGATCGTCACGTTGCCGATGAATTCGGCCACGAAACGGTTCGCGGGATGACGGTAGATCGCCTGCGGCGAACCAATCTGCTCCACCTTGCCGCGGCTCATGATCACCACGCGGTCCGCCATCGAGAAAGCCTCGGTCTGGCTGTGCGTGACGTACACGAATGTGATCCCCAGTTCGCGCTGCAGCGAGCGCAGCAAGGCCTGCATGCGCACGCTGAGGTGAGCATCGAGTGCACTCAGGGGCTCGTCGAGCAGCAATACCTTGGGTTCGGTGACGAGGGCCCGCGCCAACGCGACCCGCTGCCGCTGGCCGCCCGAGAGTTGCATCACGTTGCGGCTCGCGAACTCGCCCAGCTCCAGTTTTTGCAGCCAGGCAAGCGAGCGCCGGTCCCGCTCCGGCTTCGCGACACCGCGCATCTTCAGTCCGAAGCCGACGTTGTCGAGCACACTCAGGAAGGGGAACAGCGCGAGGCTCTGCCACACCAGCGGCAAATCACGCCCCCACGGCGGCAGCCCCTTCTGCGAACGGCCTTCGAGACGGATCTCCCCGGCGCTCGGCTCCTCCAGCCCGGCGAGCATGCGCAGCATGGTCGTCTTGCCGCAGCCGCTCGAACCCATGATCGCGAGGAACTCGCCCTGCCCGATGCTGAACGAGGTCTCGGTCACCGCCGTGTAGTCGCCGAACCTCTTCGATACGCGATCGATCTCTACCAGTGCTTCACTCATGGTCGTTCTCACAAGGACAAACCGTTGTTGGATACCAGCGTGCCGCACGCTGGCTGCGCGGGAGCGTCGGCGGCAGCGCGTTTCGCCTTGCCCATGCCGGAAAACGCCATCCCGATCGCGACGAGGAGGATCGAGGAGGTGAATACCGCCGTGCCGATGGCATTGATCACCGGACTGACCTGCCCCTGCAGGAACACCAGCACGCGCACCGGCACCGTCTCGTTGAGGCCCGACACGAACCACGCGACCGCGAACTCGTCGAACGACACCGCGGCGGTGATCAGGAACGCGGCCACCAGGCTCTGCTTGCAGAATGGAAGGACCACGTACCACAGCGTCTGTACGGGCGTGGCGCGGAGATTCCACGACGCCTCCTCCAGTGCGCTGTCCATCTGCGCGAGACGCAGCCGGATCATCGCCATCGCGAAGGGCAAGGCGATGACCACATGGCTGATCAGCACGGCCCAGATCTCGCCAGCGAGGCCGATGCGCGAGAGGTAGGACAGCATCCCCAGGCCCATGATGACGGCGGGGATCGTCGGCGGCAGCAGCATCAGCAGGCTGAACAGCGACTTGCCGCGAAAATCGAAGCGGAAGTCGCAGTAGGCCGCGCAGAAGCCGAGAATGGTCGATATCAGTGCCACCGGGATCGACACCATCACGCTGCGCTGGAACGACTCGATCACCAGCGGATCGGTGAAGGTGCCGCCGTACCAGTCCGTCGTGAACCCTTGCAGCGGCAAGGACGGGAAGCGGTCCGCGTTGAACGAGAAGACGAGGCTGGCGACGATGGGCGCCATGATGAAAATGAAGGTGTAACCCGTGTAGGCCCACCCGAACCAACGACCAAGTCTGAGCATCATTTGCGCCTCCCGTAGGCAAGCCGCACCGCCGCGAGGGACGTGAGGACGAGGGTCAGGATCATCATGATCGCGACCACCGCGGCCCTCGGCCATTGCTGGCCGGACTTCGTGGTATCGATGATCAGGTTGCTCAGGGTCGGCGGAGCGCCGCCGCCGAGATAGGTCGGCGCGACGAAGTCGCCGAAGGCGAGGATGAACGCGAACAACGCGCCGACGACCAGCGAAGGCTTGGCCAGCGGGATGATCACCTCGAACAAGGTGCGCACCGGCCCCGCGCGCAGGTTATGCGCCGCCTCGATCAGGTTGCGGTCGATCTGCGCCAAACCCATCGTCTGCACCAGCGTCACGAGCGGCAGCGCCAGGGTCACGTAGCCGACCAGCGAGCCGAAGTCCGAATTGAGCATCGGCAGACCGTCCAGGCCGAAGAGCCCGAGCAAGGCATTGACGATGCCGTTATCGGACAGGAAGGCCTGCCACGAATACACGCGCACGAGATAGCTGGTGAAGAACGGCACCACCAGGAACATCAACGCCAGCTTGCGTGTGCGCTCCGACACGGTGAACGCCAGACTGCAGGCGGCAGGAAAGGAACAGCAGGTCGTGACGACCGCCGCCCCCAGGGCCAGCGCCCAGGTGTGGCTGTATGCCGACCAGAAGGAGCTGCGACTGAGCATGAAGTCCCAGTTCTTCAGGGTCATGTCCGGCTCGAGCCGGAAATTGACGACGCTCCAGAACGAAATGACGAAAAGGAAGAGCAGTGGCAGCAGGAAGAATGTCAGCTGCCACAGCAGGGGAGGCAGCAGCAGCGGCCACCTCCTACGGCTGGTGTTCGACGACATGGCGATGGCTCCGGGATGTCGCCGGACGGACGCGGGTCCGCCCGGCGTTGCGGGAAGGCTTAGGCCTTTTCCTTGTACTCGGACCAGAAGTCGTTCCAGTCCTCGATGCTCTGCTGCACGGGCAGTTGGCGGAAAGTGATCTTCCCGGAGCGGATGTCATCCATGACGTTGTGCCCTTGCAGCACCATCCCCTGGCGGCGCGCCTCGGCCGGGTCGCTCTGCCCCAGCAGCTCCCAGCCCTTGCGGTTCGGGATCAGCGCCGGATACGCCGCCATCTTCGCCGACTTCACCTGCCCCTGTGCGGAGGTGATGTACTGGATGAAGGCCTTGGCAAGATCGGCGTTGCGCGTGCCCTTGCCGATCGACAGCGACTCGGTCCATTGCAGGCCGCCCTCGTCGGGAACGACCGAATTGACCTTGGCTCCCGAGCGCGCCAGCGTGCCGGTGATCCAGTCGCCGATGCCGCACACCAGCTGGAGCTGCCCGTTCTTGAGGCCGCTGAAGGTGCCGCCGTAGTCGAAGAAGCCCGCGACCTGCGGACGCAGCGACTTCATGACGCTCTTGAGCTTGGCGAATTGTTCCCCTTCCAGCTTATAGGGCGCCTTGTGGCCGGCGTAGAGGCTGATCTCGCCCATGTTCGGCAGATACCAGTCGAAGTGCCCGACCTTGCCCTTGTACGCCGGATCCCAATACACCTTGAACGAGCGCGCCTTGCTCTCCGGCACCGCATCCGTGTTGTACGCGACCCCGAGGAAGCCGAAGCGGACCATCACCGCGTAGAGGTCGTTGCCGTCCCAGTGCCCGGGGAACTTCTGGAACTCGGGGAAATAGTCGTCGAACGCATAGTCCTTCGCGTCGAGGCGCTCGAGGTAGCCCGCCTTGCGCAGCTGCGGCACGTACTCCGCGTCGGACAGGATCAGGTCGTAGGTGCCGGCGGGCGACTGCGAGATCAGCGCCAGCATGTTGTCGCCGCCCGTGTAGTACTTCGGCTTCACCTTGCAGTTATGCTTGGCCTCGAACTCGGCAACGATGTCCGGTTCCGCGTGGCCGTACCACGCGAGCATCGTCAGGGTGCGCGGCTGGCCTCCCGCTTGCGCAAGGCTGTTCGCGGAAACGAGCGACAGCGGCAATGCGCCGCCCACTGCGAGGGCGCCGCTGCCCTGCAGGAAGCGGCGGCGGAACGGCGACTGCAGGTTCTTGTCTTCCTCTTTCATTTTGGTCTCCTTTGGCACGAACGGTTCGGCGGCCATGGCTGCTATTGCAGCTCTCTTGATCCGCCGGAAATGTTTGCAACACGATCGCGACCAGCCGCGCACGCCCTTGCGGGCGGGCGCCGATCACGAATTGCGGGAAGTCAGAAATTCCAGCGCACCAGCAGCGTCGGAGTCGTGCGCGAATAGGTGCCGCCGCCCTCGCCCGCAGTCTTGCTGTAGGTCGCGTATTCGTGGCGGTAACCGACGTCAAAATGCTTGTTGAGCTTCAGCCATAGGTCAGGCTGAACGAAGACGGTGTTGTCGCGCTGCTTGTTGTTGAAATTGACAAGCAACAAGGGGGACCAGGTGAACTTGAGGCCGCCGATCTCGAACGGCAGCATTGCGAAGGTGCGCCAGAACAGGGTGTGGATATCCTTTCCGCCATCGCCGGTAAACCTCGCGCTGCGAGCGTAGAGATCGGTTTCGAAGAAGCTGAAACCGGGCACTTTCAGGTCAACCGCAATACCGAAATTATTGGCGCGGAAATTCGCATAGGAGCCCCGCTCGAGTCGCGCCGCGAGATACACGTCCTGGATGAAGCCGAACGAGAGATTCGCGCCGGTGATCTTGGACAGGCTCAGCCGCGGATTGAACACACCGAAGTATTGGTCCTTCGTCTGCTCGCCGAAGGAGCCCGCGCCGAATCCGAAGAAGCTGCCCACCTCCTTGCCGTGATAGGTATCGAAGAAGAAATAATTGTCGCCGTATTCATGCACACCGAAATGCTCGAGGCGAACGGTGGTCAGTTTCTTGTCTGCAGTTCCGGTGCCGAACACGGGATCGAATTTGGATTCGGTCGTATAGCCGACGGTGAGGTTGGTGTTCTGCCAGCTTTCCGTGGCGAATGCGCTTTTCCCCGCTGTCATTCCAAGGGCGACGCAACAACCCGCAATGAATGCGGCGCCGGATTTCCGTCCAATGGCCTTGCTCATCATTCGCTTTCCTTTGGTGTGAATTTCATTGTTTTGATTACCGGGACACGACCGCTATTGCAGTTCTCATATGGCAACCCGGAATATCTGATACCGCTCGACGCGCGAATCGATCTGCGAGAATCCCTCCTCCTTGAACGAGAGTCGCATTGCGCCAGCGGCGCCCCCCTGATCCGAGCTGTTTGTTGCTGTACTTTTTCCGGATCCGGTGGAGCCAAGTATGGAAATGCACGGCCTCCAGGCATTTCCTGATATCGACAGCTCTTATCGTGTTGCCGACATGGCTCTATTGCCGAAACATGCGTAGAAATCGATTCCCAACAGCAAAGCCGACGGCCGCCAGGCGGTGCCGATTGCGATCGAATCGGAATCGGGGGACGAGACGAAAACAGAGGTCGTAAACGCAAATCGGCCCTGCCGCGTCATCAAACGCAGGCAGGGCCGATTCGTTCATGGCGGCCAGGCCGCCATGGGTGTTTCAGTCGAATGCGGTCATCAACTCCTTGCTTATGCCATCCACGCAGACCTTCAGCAGGGTCTCGCCATGCTGGGCGCTGGCACGCTTGGCCGATGACAGGCAACCCGAAGCCGGCGTCCATTCCGGCTTGATCGGGAAGAAGTCATAGGGCGGGAATTGCGCCGGCGCGTGGTCGCACACCTTGTGCATATCGACCAGGTGCGGATGCAGATGCAGCATCAGCGAGGTCTCGAGCACACCGCCGTGCTCGACCGCCCAGCCCGGAAATTCGCCTTGATAGATCGCATCGATCGCGTCCTGGGTCACGAAATCCCAATACGACAGGACTACGGTGGAAAAATCGCGGATGCCGTCCCAGCGCAGCTCGCGCTGCGCCAGATCGACCCCTTCGACGATGAATGCGGAATTCTCGTAATGGCCATTGACCAGCACCGTGCGGCGCACGCCGTGACGCGCAAGCTCCTTGAGCACGTCGCGAATCGTGCACGTCACCGTCATGCCGTCGAGGCTCGTCGTCCCCGGCATGTGATTGCCGCCCCCGCTCTTCTGCTGCGACTTGTAGCCATACGCGATCGGCGGGGCGACGAGTGCGCCGATACGATCGGCGACGCGCTCCGAGATTGCCGTCGGCAGCAACACGTCGGGGTTCATCGACATGTGGGGACCGTGCTGTTCGAGTGCGCCGACCGGGATCAGTACCGGGGTCCGCCCGTCGCGGACCCGGGCATCGTATTCCGGCCAGGCGAGCTCGGAAATATGCACACTCTTCATGAAATCGTCTCCTTATTCCGGCCCGACCACCCGCCCTTGCGGCGAGCGGGTATCGGGCCGTTCTTGTCAATCAATGTCGCTCACGCGCGTTTCAGCATCGATGATTGTGCCGGGACGCCCTTCACGACGACCAGCAACAGGTAGGTCACCGCGGTGACTGCAATGGCGGGCAGCGAGGCCGTGGTCACGATGGCGATTTCCTTGAACCCGTAGTGCAGCAGGTAGAACACCGCCAGCCCGACGATCATGGCCACCCAACCGCAGATGTTCCAGTCGCCCAGCGCGCTCTTGGTGCGACCAAGGCTGTCCTCTCCTGCAAACAGATCCTCGTCGCGGACACGCGCACGGCGCACCACGAAGTAGTCCAGCACGACCAGGGTCCACAAGGGGATGAAGATACCGCCGACGATCCCGAGGAAGAACTCGAAGTAGTGGATGAAGCTGTCGAACACGAGCGGCAGGAAGCACATGACCAGCTGCAGGATCGCGATGAAGTACAGGAACTTGCGCGGATTCGACGTGCGCGAGGCACCGACCAGCCCCATGCCTGCGCCGTACAGGACGGTCACGTTGGTACTCACCGTGGCGAAGAACACCACCAGGAAGGCCACCACGCCGAGGCCGAGCGAAGCAATCGTCGAGCTCGGATCGGCATTGTTCGGATCGAAGACACCCGTCTGGAGTACGACGCCGATGACGCCGATGGCACCGACGATCATGAACCAGCCCTGACCGAGGTTAACACCGATCCAGCTGCCAATGGTCGCCGAGGCCGAGTTCTTGGAGAAACGCGAGAAATCGCAGATCTGCGCCCAGCCCCAGCAGAAACCGAAGGCGAGGTCGATGTAGAACGCCGGCGAATGCTGGGCGGCAGGCAGCGTGAAGTTGGCGATCTTGTCGTAGTCCCAGTGCTCGAGCACGACCTTCGTTTCCCAGACGCCGAGGACGAGCAGCAGCACGACCGCCAGCCATTCCAGGTACTTGATCGCGCTGTGTCCGATGCACACGATGATGCCCTGCAGCAGCGCCGTCACGAGGATGCCGGCCACGAGCGGCCAGGTCGAGCCGGGCGAGCCGTAGGCCGGCCAGTCGAACATCGCATGGAACACGTGCGTCAGCGAGATCGCGGCAATGAAGGTGTTGATGCTGGGCCAGCCGATCAGCCCGAAGAATTCGCCGATCCCCATGAAGCGCGCGCCCTTGACGCCGAGCGCGGGAATGGTCGATGTCACGGTGGAAGCCCCGTGCTTCCATCCGATCCACGCCACCATCGCCCACGGGATCATCATCAGCGGCAGGTACACCGCGCTGTACCACCACACGAACGACATCCCCAGGGCCGCCGCCATGCCGCCGAACACCCACGATCCCGTATTGACCCCGGAACCGAACCACGTGAATACCGTGTCGACGAACCCGTATTCCCGCTTGTCGTGCGGGATCCTTGCCGTACCGTACTCCATCGTACTGCCTCCTTTGTAGTGGTCCTGCTGTCTTGTATTTGTTATGCGACTCCCCGCCCGCAGGGGGGAGCCGGGCATGCCGGGAGTCTTGAGTCGCCCCGGTCATGCTCCGCGCCCGTCGTCTTCATCGGCGGGCCGTATTTGAGACTATCGTAGATGCGACCACTGCGTGTCGATATCCGACGCCCGACACGGATTTTCGCGAAACCGACGCAAGAAAAACCTCCGACCGAGACCGGCCGGAGGCTTGCAACCCGGTCGCGGAACGACCGTGGGAGAGGGGGATCAGGAAGCGGCGCGACGCGTGCCGGTCATTTCGACCCGGCCGCGTCCGTCGTCTGGCGCCGCCGCTCGGCGCTCGGCGAGATGCCGAAACCGGCGTGGTAGCGATGCGAGAAGTGCGCGAAGGAGACGAAGCCGCAAGCCATCACGATGTCGGCGATGGGGCGGTTGGTGCGCGTCAGGAGTTGGCGCGCGCGCTCCAGGCGAATCTGCAGGTAGTACTGACGCGGCGTGCAGTTCAGGGTCTCGCGGAACAGGCGTTCGAGCTGGCGCGCCGAGAACTGCATGTGCGCGGCGAGCTCTTCCATCGAGAGTGGCTCCTCGATGTTGCACTCCATGATCTTGATCGCCTCGACGAGCTTGGGATGCGATGCGCTGGAGACGTCGCGCAGCGAGGTCTTCTGCTTCTCGTCCGGGCCGCGGGTCTCGTAGATCAGCAGTTCGGCCACCGCCTTGGCGACCTTGCGGCCGCCCCCGCCGAGGCCGATCAGGTGGATCATCATCTCCACCGGCGCGATGCCGCCACTGCACGAACAGCGGCTGCGGTCGACCTCGTAGATCTTGTTCGACACCACCAGGCGCGGGAAGCGGTCGAGCAGCGCATCCATGTCCTCCCAGTGGATGGTGGCGCGATAGCCGTCCAGCAGTCCGGCGCAGGCGAGGAAGTAGCTGCCGGTATCCACCCCGCCTAGCGCGACACCCCGCCCAGCGAGCGTGCGCAACCAGCGCTGGATGGGCTCGGTGCCGGTAATCGGCAAGGGATTCGGCCCCACCACGAAGACGCCATCGAGCTCGACCGCATCGGCGGCGGCGCAGTCCGGCTGCACGCACACACCGGCGCTCGATCGCACCGGCTGGCCGTCCATCGTGATCGTTACGAACTCGTACAGCTTCCTGCGCGCCACCATGTTCGCAAGGCGCAAGGGATCGATTGCGGCGCCAAAGCCGATCAGCGTGAAATCGGGAACAAGAAGAAAGCCGAAACGGATCGGCGCATCGCCGCCCCGTCCGGCCCAGTGGCCCGGACCCTGGCCCGGAGTCGCATTGCTCATCAAGATATCCTGAAAGTCGTAATTCCTTTTTCAAGTCTATAGCACTGCCGGTGCCATCAAGACGCCGGCAGGCGGGAATCGGTACGCTCAGGGCAGGACGACCGTCCGGGTGCCGTTGAGGAAGATGCGGCGCTCGATATGGAAGCGCACGGCGCGCGCCAGCGCCTGGCACTCCATGTCGCGGCCGACCGTGAGCAGTTGTTCCGGGCTATGCGCATGCGTCACGCGCTCCACGACCTGCTCGATGATCGGCCCCTCGTCGAGATCGCCGGTGACATAGTGGGCCGTCGCCCCGATCAGCTTCACGCCACGCTCATGCGCTTGGTGATAGGGCTTCGCCCCCTTGAATCCCGGCAGGAAGGAGTGATGGATGTTGATCGCGCGGCCATGCAGACGCCGGCACAGATCGTCGGTCAGCACCTGCATGTAGCGCGCCAGCACCACCAGCTCGGCCCCCGTTTCCTCGACGATCGCCATCAGCTTCGCTTCCTGCTGCACCTTGGTTTGCGCAGTCACGGGAAGATGGTGGAAGGGCAGCCCCTCGGCCACCGCGAGGTGCTCGAGATCGGGGTGATTCGAAACCACGGCGACGATGTCTATGGGCAACTCACCAATGCGCCAGCGGTACAGCAGGTCGCGCAGGCAGTGATCGAGCTTCGACACCATGATCAGGACCTTGGGCCGCTCGCACAGCGCGTGCATCGCCCAGTCCATGCCGAAACGTTCCGCCAGCGGCGCGAACTCGCGACGCAGGGTCGCGACGTCGATCGCTCCCTCGGTTTCATGGCTGAAGACGCAGCGGACGAAGAAACGGTCGTTCAGCTCGTCGTCGAAACACGAGTACTCGTTGATGTAGCACCCCTGACGATCGAGGAAGCCCGAAATCGCGGCGACCTGGCCTGCGGCGCTGGGGACCGAAACGGTCAGCGTCCAGCGCTTCTCTTGTGAGTTGTGCATGTCTCTCCTCCTGTTATGCGTCGTAAAGTTACGTCAGACATGCGACACCGACTTGTCTGCACGCGACAACGGATCCACGATTTTTACCGCGCAGCAGGCGGGGGGTGGCCGAGCGCCTCGGACAACTTCTTGATCCTGCCTGGCATTGGCAAAGAGCTCGTCGTCGTTCGCCCGGACAGTGGGGCGGAATGCCGCGTTGAATGCGGCCGCTCCGTCTCGAAGTCATTGATGAACCACAGGTGTGTCGAGCTTGCCGCGGTGGTCGAGGCCTCGCATGGACCTGGCGAGAATTATTCACTAGAATAAATAAGCAATAATTCATCCAGGAGAATGCGATGCGAAGGCAATCCGCGCCCTCCCCGGCCGATCGCGCGCAGGTGTTGGGACACGCAGTGAGTGAAGCCGCAAGACGGCTCCACATCGGCCCCACCGACCTGGGGCAGATCATCGGCGTCAGCCAGCCGACCGCCTCGCGCCTGCTGAAGGGCGAGTACGGGCTGCGCACATCGACCAAGGAGTGGGAGCTCTCCGCGTTCGTCGTGCGGCTCTACCGGTCGCTTTTTTCCCTGGTCGGCGGCGACGATAACCTCGCTCGCGGCTGGCTGCATGCTCCGAACCGGGCTTTTCCGGGTCAGCGCCCGATCGACCTGATCAAGCGCGTGGACGGTCTGATCCATGTCTGCGAGTACCTGGACGCCTACCGCGCTCGCGTCTGAAGCCCGGCCGTGGTCCGGCTCGGGCTGGCGCGCGGTCGAGGCCCAGCACAAGGTCGCCACGATGGCCCTCGTCGGCGGGGATCTTGCACGCCAAGCCTTGCTCGAAGACATCCTCGAAGAAGCCAAGCCCCGGTTTCCCGAGTCGACAGAGGGGCTGCACTGGCTTCTCGCGACGCCTTTCCGCTACTGGCCGCTGCCGGGCGGCTCACGCTTTCGCCGGCGACACGATCCCGGCGTGTTTTATGGCGCGGAGGAACGTCAAACCGCGTGCGCCGAAAGCAGCTATTGGCGCCTGCGCTTCTGGACGGACAGCGAATTTCTTCAGGGACAGTCGAAATCGGTGTCCATCACGCTCTTCGAATTCTTCGGCGCGACGCCGCGGGCCCTGGACCTCTCGAAGTCTCCGCTGCTCGAAGACCGCGCGGCCTGGATGCACCCCTCGGACTATTCCGCCACGCAGCAACTGGCCGAGACGGCGCGCGAGGCCGAGGTCGAGGCCATCCGCTACGAATCCGTGCGCAATCCCGGCGGATACTGCCTCGCGCTGCTTGCCCCGGACGTCTTCAAGGCCGTTGCGGAACCGTATCGCAATACACAGCAGAGCTGGATGCTTCTGATCAAGCCGCCTCACCGCGTCGTGTGGCAACGGGAACTGTCGGGTGAAAACTGGCTGTTCGAGTTTGCCGGTTAGGATTGCTTCCGGAGCTGGCACCGCAGCGTAGTCCCGCCGGAGCGGCCGCGATACTCAAATCGCGGGTTGCGCCCCCGGCGTCGCGGAACACTTGCCGCACACCGTCTTGTGCATCTTGCCGAGCACCCGCAGCGACACGTCGCTGCGCGGATAGACGCGGCACGCGAGCACGCGGCCCTGCGCCTCGTCGTCGGCGCTGACGTGATCGCGGCTCATCGCGCGCGCTTCGAAAACGCCCGCGATGATCTCCACCTTGCACACGCCGCAGCCACCACCGCAACACCCTGCGGGAATCCCCCGCCGGCCCAGGCGGACCATGCCGGCGAGGAGCGACTCGTCGGGCGCGCAGTCGTAGCGCTCCGACGTGTCTTCGATCGTGACGGCGAACTTCACGATGCGTCCGCCACTGCCTCAGGCCGCCACGCCCTTCAGCAGACCACGTTCCTTCGCCATCGTCATCGCGGTGTCCTGGATCATGTCTTCCTGACCGCCGATCATCTTCTTGCGGCCGAGTTCGACGAGGATGTCGCGCGCGGGCACGCCGAAACGCTCCGACGCACGCTTGGAGTGCAGAAGAAAAGTCGAGTAGACGCCCGCGAAACCCAGCGTCAGCGACTCTCGATCGACGCGGACGATGTGGTCCATCATCGGTACGATGACGTCTTCAGCGACGTCCATGATCTTGAAGAGGTCGACGCCGGTCTCGATGCCCATGCGCTCGCACACCGCGGCGAAGACTTCGAGCGGCGTATTGCCGGCGCCGGCGCCGAGGCCCGCGACCGAACCGTCGATGCGCGAGGCGCCCGCCTCGATCGCCGCGATCGAGTTGGCGACGCCCATGCCCAGGTTGTGATGGCCGTGGAAGCCGATCTCCGTCTCAGGCTTCAGTACGTCGCGCAGCGCGGCGACGCGGGCCTTCACATCCTCGGGCAGCATGTAGCCGGCCGAATCGGTGACGTAGATCGTGTGCGCGCCGTAGGACTCCATCAGCTTGCCCTGCTGCGCAATGCCGGCGGCGTCATTGAGGTGCGACATCATCAGGAAGCCGGTCGTGTCCATGCCGAGCTTGCGCGCAAAGGCGATATGCTGCGGCGAGGTGTCGGCCTCGGTGCAGTGGGTCGCGACATGCACGCTGCGCGCGCCGGCGTCGTACGCGGCCTGCAGTTCCTTCATCGTGCCCAGGCCGGGAATCAGCAGCACCGACACCTTGGCCTGCTTCATCTTCGACGCAACGGCCGAAATGTATTCTTCGTTCGGGGCCATCGCGAAGCCGTGCTGCAGGGAGTTGCCGCCGAGACCGGCCCCGTGGGTGACCTGCACGTAGGGGATGCCGGCGTCGTCGAGCGCAGTGGCGACCTTGACCATCTGCTCGACGCTGATCTGCTCGCGCTTCGCGTGCATGCCGTCGCGCAGGCACATGTCGTGCAGGATGACCTTGCGGCCCTTGAGGCTGGAAGAAGTTTGGCTCATCAGACGGTCTCCACGGCTTTCAACTGGATCTTTCCGGCGAGGATCTCCTCGGCGAACATCTCGGCGGTGCGCGTCGCGGCCGCGGTCATGATGTCGAGGTTGCCGGCATACTTGGGCAGGTAGTCGCCGAGACCGGCGACCTCGAGGAAGACGGACACCTTGTTGCCGTCGTAGATCGGGCCATTCACGAGTCGGTAGCCCGGCACGTATTTCTGCACTTCGCCGATCATCTGCAGGATCGATTCCGTGATGCGGGCATGATCCGGTTCGTCGTCCGTCAGGCAGTAGATCGTGTTCCGCATGATCATCGGCGGCTCGGCCGGGTTGATGATGCACAGCGCCTTGCCGCGACGCGCGCCGCCGACCTTGCAGATCGCGTTCGACGTCGTGTAAGTGAACTCGTCGAGGTTCGCACGGGTGCCGGGGCCGACCGACTTCGACGCGAGGCTCGCGACGATCTCGGCGTATTCGACGCTCTGGATGCGCGAGACGGCATGCACGACCGGGATCGTCGCCTGGCCGGCGCACGAGATCATGTTCACGTTCATCTCGAGCTTGTCGGCGTGCTGGCGCAGGTTCACCGGAGGCACGCACAGCGGGCCGATCGCGGCGGGCGTCAGGTCGATCATCATCACGCCCAGCTCGTTGAGCTTGCGGCTGTTCTCCGCGTGCACGTAGGCGCTGGTGGCGTCGAAGGCGATCTGGATGTCGTCCGCCTCGACATGCGGCAGCAGGCCATCGACGCCGTCCGCGGTGGTCTTCAGTCCCATCTGGCGGGCGCGGGCGAGACCTTCGGATTCGGGGTCGATGCCGACCATCCAGACGGGCTCGAGCACAGGGCTGCGCTTGATCTTGTAGATCAGGTCGGTGCCGATGTTGCCGGACCCGATCAGGGCGCATTTGATCTTCTTCATTGGCCTTGCTCCACGAGTGCGGCGACGCGCTGCCGTTCGGCACGCTCCGCCAGGGTTTCGCCGGCAACGTAGAACTCCTCGTTGCCGTGTTCGGTGATCAGGACGCGCACGGCTTCGGACTTCACGCCGAGCGCCTGGATGACGGCTTCGGTCACGGCGTTCGCGACCCGGCGCTTCTGCTCGGGCGTGCGTCCCTCCGCGAGGTGCATTTCGATGATGGGCATGGTTCTCTCTGTAGTTGTGGGAGTCGGGGGTCAGACGAAGCGCATCGACACGCTGCCGAGTTCCTGGAAGCGCGCGACGATGCTGTCGCCGGGCTTCACGGGGACGGCTTCGGTGATGCCGCCGCTCATCACGAAGCTGCCGGCGGGGAGGTATTCGCCCATCCCGGCGAGGATGTTCACCAGCATCGCGATCGCCTCCGCCGGATGGCCGAGCACCGCGGCCGAGGCGCCCATCGTGACGATCTCGCCGTTCTTTTCCATCACGACGCCGAGCGTGCGCAGATCCAGTTCCTCGACATAGCGTGCGCGGCCGCCGCCGACGAAGCGCGCCGACGAGCCGTTGTCCGCGATGACGCTGGCGAGGTCGAACTTGAAGCCGGAGTAGCGCGAATCGATGATCTCGACCGCGGGCAGCACATAGTCGGTCGCATCGAGCACGTTCTGGCGGGTGCAACCCGGTCCCTGCAGGTCCTTCTTCATCACGAAGGCGACTTCGCACTCGACGCGCGGATGCACGAGGTCGGCCGTCGAGATCGCGCTGCTCTCGGGGCGCGCCATGCGGTCGGTCAGGAAGCCGATCGAGGGCACGTCGACGCCCATCTGTTGCATCTTCGCCTTCGACGTGAGGCCCGCCTTCCAGCCGACAAGGCGGTGTCCCTGCGCGAGGTAGCGGCGGCGCAGCTCGCTCTGCACGGCGTACCCGTCGGCGATCGTCATCGACGGGTATTCGTCGGTGAGCTTGGTGATCGCGTAGGCGCCGCGCTGGGCGCCCTCGACGCGCTCGCACAGGCGCACGATGTCCTCGCGCGACAACGTCAGTTCATTGTTCCGGCTCATACCGCGCTCCTTCCGGCAAATTTCACGCGGCAGCTACCCAGGCCGCCGACGGTACACACGAGTTCGTCGCCATCGACGACGGGCACCAGCGGAGACTGCGATCCCGACAGGATCACTTCGCCGGCCTTGAACGGGATGCCCAGTTCGCCCAGCGTGTTCGCGAGCCACGCCACCGCGTTCGCCGGCGAACCCTGCACCGCCGCGCCGACGCCCGTCGAATGCAGCTCGCCGTTCTTCTCCAGCACCATGCCGGCGAGCGTGATGTCGAGCTTCCTCGGGTCGCCCTTGGTCTTGCCGAGCACATACACGCCGCACGACGCGTTGTCGGCGACCGTGTCCTGGATGCGGATCTTCCAGTCGGTGATGCGCGAATCGACGATCTCGAAGCACGGCACGACGTAGTCGGTCGCACGGATCACGTCCATCGCGGTCACGCCCGGGCCCCGCAGGTCGTGCTTGAGCACGAAGGCGAGTTCGGCTTCGGCCTTCGGCTGGATTAGCGAGCCGAGGTCGATGACGTCGCCTTCCTGGTACACCATGCCGGACGTGAGCTGGCCGAAGTCCGGCTGGAACACGCCGAGGAAGTCCTGCACCGGCTTGCTCGTTACGCCGATCTTCTTGCCGACGATCTTTTCGCCCGCCTGCACGCGGCGCTCGATGTAGCGCAGCTGGATGCGGTAGGCGTCGTCGAGCGTGATATCCGGCTCGCGCTCCAGCAGCGGCTGCAGCGTGCGGCGCTCGCGCCAGGCGTCGAAGAGCTCGTCGCCGTATTGCCTGATCTTTTCTTCGTTCATGTTTGCCTCAGAGCTTCACGCAAATGTTTCGCGTTTCCGTATAGAACTCGAGCGAATGGACACCGCCCTCGCGGCCGATTCCGGACTGCTTCGATCCGCCGAACGCGGTGCGAAGATCGCGCAGGAACCAGCTATTCACCCAGGTGATGCCGACATCGACGCGCGCAGCGACACGATGGGCGCGGGCAAGATCCTTCGTCCAGATCGTCGTCGAGAGGCCGTATTCCGTGTCGTTCGCGAGCGCGACGACTTCGTTCTCGCTGTCGAAAGGCCGGATGTGGCAGCACGGCCCGAAGATCTCCTCGCGCACGACCGCCGCGTCATCAGGCAGCCCCGTCCAGATCGTCGGCTCGACCCACGCGCCCTCCGCCAGCTCGCCCGGCATCTGCGGCACACCACCGCCGGTGACAACCGTCGCGCCCTCTTCCACCGCCTTACGGTAGTACGAGAGCACCTTCTGGCGATGCTCCTGGCTGATGAGCGGGCCATAGTTCGCATCGTGGTCGTCGGGACGGCCGAACTTCACGCCTTCTGCCTTCACCTTCAGCGCCTGCACGAAACGCTCGAAGATCGGGCGCTCGACATATACGCGCTCGGTGCCCAGGCAGACCTGGCCGGAGTTCAGGAAGGCCGAGCGGAAGATGCCTTCGACCGCCGCATCGAAGTCCGCATCCGCGAACACGATGCCCGCGTTCTTGCCGCCGAGCTCGAAGGACACGTCGCGCATGCCTTCCGCGGCGACCTTCATGATCGCGGTGCCGGTGCGCGTCTCGCCGGTGAAGGTGATCGCATCGACGCCGCGGTTCTGGGTCAGGAACTCGCCCGCGGAATCCGGCCCGAAGCCATGCACGACGTTGTACACGCCCTTCGGCACCCCGACGGTGTTCATCACTTCGCCCAGCAGCGTTGCGGTATGGGGGGATTCCTCCGACGGCTTCACGACGACGGTGTTGCCGCACGCGAGCGCCGGGCCGACCTTCCACGTCATCAGCATGAAGGGCGCGTTCCACGGGCAGATCACGCCGATCACGCCCTTGGGCACGCGGATGCCGTAGTTCAGCGCGCCGCGTCCGTCCGGCGTCGCCATCTGGAAGGACTCGTTCGGCACGTTCTTGACGACGTCTGCGAACACCTTGAAGTTGGCCGCGCCACGGGGGATGAAGGCGCTGGTCATCACGTGACGTGGTTGGCCCGTGTCAGCCATCTCGGCTTCAACGAAGTCCTCGAACCGACGCGTGATCTCGTTGGCGACGCCGTACAGCAGCTCGACGCGCTGTTCCGTCGTCAGGCCGCCCCACTCGCCATGCAAGGCAGCGCGCGCGGCGCTCACGGCGGCGTCGACTTCAGTCCGCCCGGCTTCGGCGATCGACGCGATCACCCGATTATCGAGGGGCGAGCGCTTGTCGAAGCGCCTGCCACTCGCGGCGGCCACGAACTCTCCGCCGATGAAATTCTGAATCTGACGCATGGTCATCCTCGCTCCTTGTCTCTGTTATCCCGGTCGCATGATGCTCGGCACATTCCGGGCTTGAGGATCAGTCTATGAACGGGGTGGTTATACCGTCCAATACTTTTGTTTTCTTTTAGCCATACCTTTCAGGTATGGCGTATCCGACGAAGTGCCGTTGCCGATGAAAGCGTATAGGCACTCCCTCCCCTTCAAGGGGGCGGAGGCGGGGTTTCGCAGAGCACCCGCTCTGCGCCGCTGTAGCTGCGGAGCGAAGCGAAGACTCCCGGGCTGGGGTGGGGATGGGTTAACGCGGACACGGCCGAAACCCATCCCCCTCCTAACCGGTAGTCTCGGCTGCGCCTCGCCGCTCGACAGGCGGCGAGCAGTGCTCGCCGAAATCCCTGTTCCGCCCCCCTTGAAGGGGGAGGAACAGACACGGTCGGGGCACCTCATGCACCCGATGGCGGGATACGCTTCGCTTCTCCCGCCCTACGTCCTTGCCACCGGACCGAAACGTAGGGCGGGAGGAGCCGCAGGCGGATCCCGCCGCTCGATGGCACGGCTCAGATCGCCTTGAACAGCGGGCTCCGGACCTGCTGGGCGTCCGCGGCCGAGATGAACTTCTCGGTATAGATGTCGCGCTCGAAGAGTCGGCCTCGCATCAAGGTGCCGATGCACGCCTCGATCATCAGCGGGGGGCCGCACAGATAGGCCTTGTGCCCGCGGAAGTCGTTGTCGAAATGGTTCTTCGCCGCGTCGTGCACGAAGCCCCTGAAACCCTGCCAGTCCGATCCTTCCGGTTCGTGCGACAGCACCGGCACGTAATGGAAGTTCTGGTGCTGCTCCGCCAGCGCGAGGAATTCGTCATGGTAGTACAGCTCCTCGCGCGTTCTCTGCCCGTAGACCAGGGTGATCGGGCGCTCGAAGCCTTCCGCCAGCAGATCGAGGATCATCGAGCGCGGGCTCGACAGCCCGGAACCGCCGGCCATGAAGATCACCGGCACGTCGGCCGACTTCTTCACGAAGAAGCGTCCGTAGGGTGTCCGCGCGCGTTGAATTTTGACCCCCCGTGTGCACCGAATTCTGACCCCGGGGGTTTAGCCGTTCATCATTGATTGGCTGGAGTGAAGTGTAGTCGTATCGACCGAGGGGGAGGAAGCGGCGAAGGGCGTAGCCCGCAGCCGCTTCCTCCCCCTCGGGGCTCAGAATGGCGCGTCCGGCTCCGCGGTCACATCCAGGGACTCGACGGGCCGCGCCGCTCGGCTCACCTCGCGCGCCCGGACGCGCGCCTTGGCCGTCTGACTGCTTTGCTGGAAACGGAAGGATTCGTTGCCCGTTTCCACGATGTGGCAGTGGTGCGTGAGACGGTCGAGCAGCGCAGTGGTCATCTTCGCGTCGCCGAACACGGCGGGCCATTCGGCAAAGGTCAGGTTCGTCGTGATGATCACGCTGGTGCGCTCGTAGAGCTTGGAGATCAGGTGGAAGAGCAAGGCTCCCCCGGCCTGGCTGAAGGGTAGATAGCCCAGTTCGTCGAGGATCACGAGATCGACGTGCATCAGCGCGTGCGCGAGCCGCCCCTGTTTGCCTGCGGCCTTCTCCAGTTCCAGACTGTTGGCGAGCTCGACGGTGGAGAAGAAGCGTACCCGCTTGCCGTGCTCAGTGATCGCCTTGACGCCCAGTGCGGTCGCCAGATGAGTCTTGCCGGTCCCGGTGCCGCCGATGAACACGACGTTGGCGGCGGCATCGGTGAAGGCGGCGGTGGCGAGTTCATCGATCAACTTCGCATCGACTTTCGACTTGCCGAAGTCGAAGCCGGACAGATCGCGGTGCATGGGGAAACGCGCCGCCCCCATCTGATAGCGGATTGAACGCACATGCCGGTCGGTGACCTCGGCCTCGAGCAGACACTGAATGAGCCAGCCGGCGCTCTGGATGCCGACCCCGCCTTCCGCGAGCAATTCATCGTAACGCTGGGCCATGCCGTGCAGACGCAGCGATTTCAGTTCGGCGACAATCTCACGCATGATCGTTCTCCGCGTGCAGACGGTCATAGCGGCCGGCGTCGGCAAGCGGTGCCTCGGTCACCGCGAGTACCGTGTCGAGTGGTGTCGGTGGGGGCGCCTGGCGCAGGCGGGCGAGCACATTCTTGACGTGCTCCGCGCTGGGCGTGCCGGATTCGAGGATCAGTTCGACCGCCACCAGCACGTTCTCCAGGCCGTGTCGGGGGACGTGCGCCAGAATGTCGGCCATCAGCCGATCGCCGCCCGGGCGTTTGACGAGCAGCGCCCGCAGTCGCTGTAGCGGCGCCGGCAAGCCCTCGAAGGGCGCACCGTTACGCAAGGCACCCGGCTTGCGTTCGAGCAGCGGCAGGTAGTGCTGCCAGTCGTAGATGACCTGGCCGCGCTCGAAGCTGCGCGCATGGGTGGCGACCAGGCCGTCCTCGGCATGGATCTCGATCCGCTCGGGGTACAGCCGCAGGCTCACCTTCTGGTTGGCGAAGGCGCACGGGACCGAGTAGCGATTGCGCTCGTTCGTCACGAGACTGGTACTGGACACCGGCACGATCGCCTCCACGTAGCCATCGAAGCTCGGCACCATTGGCATCAAGGCATCGCGCTCAAGCGTGAGGGCGTCGGCGATGGTGAGGTGCTCGGCGTCCGGGTACGCCAGTTCCGACCACAGCGCCTGGCAGCGCACCTCGAGCCAGGCGTTCAGTTCGGTGAAGCTGCCGAAGCGCCGTTGCAGCGCCTCCTGCCACAGGCGCCGCCGGCTGTCCTGCACGTTCTTCTCGACGACCCCTTTCTCCCAGCCGCTGGCGACGTTGCAGAAGTCCGGATCGAACAGGTAGTGCGACGCCATCGCCGCGAACCGCGTATTGACGATGCGCCGCTTGCCCACGCCAACCTTATCGACGGCGGTCTTCATGTTGTCGTAGATGCCGCGTCGGGGAATGCCGCCGAACACCCGGAACGCACGCGTGTGCGCATCGAACAGCATCTCATGGCTCTGCGTCGGGTAGGCCGCGAGCATGAAGGCGCGGCTCGCACAGAGCTTCGTGTGCGCGAGCAGCACCTTGCGATGGAAGCCGCCGATCACCAGCGACTCCTCGCTCCAGTCAAACTGGAAGGCCTCGCCGAATTCGAATTTGAGCGGGATGAAGCTCGATTTCGCCGGCTTCCCACCGGCCTCGCGCCAGCGTCGCACGTACTCGCTCACCCGCGAGTAGCTGCCCGTGAAGCCCAACTCCTGCAACTGCCGAAACAGCACCAGCGCCGTGCGCCGCTCCCGCTTCGCCCGGCGGGCGTCCGCCTCGAGCCACTGAACGAGGCGCGTCTCGAAGGGCGCCAGCACCGTCTCCCGCGCCGTTCGCCGGTACTTCGGTTCGGCCCCTTCGCCCGCCCTCAGCCATTGCCGCACCGTGTTGCGCGACAGCCCCGTGCGCCGGCAGATCTCCTTGATCGACAGCCCGTCGCGAAAGTGCAACCGCCGAATCTTGCCCAGCATGTTCATGGTGATCATCTCCTCGAACCCTGCTCAAACATCGAGCAGGCAGGTTAATCACCGGGGTCAATTTTCAGCGCGCATAACCCGCGAAAGGGGGTCAATTTTCAATGCGTAGCAACAGGGCTGCGTGAACACCGTCGCGTAGCCGTAGCCGCAGATCAGCGTGTTGTTCTGGTTCGCGCCCCAGGCGGCGTGGCGCAGCGGCACGAGCACCTTCAGCGCGGTGTCGCGCAGCGCGGGCGGCAGCATGTCCGCGAGCCCGCGCGACTCGACGAAGGCAAAATTCGCTTCCGTCGTGTCCTGCTGGCGGGCGCGGGCCAGCGTGTAGGTGCTGTAGTAGAACTGGCGCGGGTCCTTCAGCGCGTACCAGTCCTTCATCACGATCTTCGTGATCTTCGTGTCGTAGAGATCCTGGTCGGGATCCCAGGTCGGCTTGTAGTGCAGGTTTTCGGCGGCCTGGATGTCGTAGCTGCCTTCCTGATAGCGCGATGCGGGCTTGTCGCCGAAGCGGCGCGCGAGGTGGTCGAAAGTGTTGCGCAGCGGCTGAATGCTCACCGTGCGAAGGTCGATCTGCATGGATGTCTCCTGGCGCTCCCGGTCGGGGAGCGCTGTTCTCGATTTATCGGAAGCGGGTGCGGGTCGCGTCGGCGAGGCGCCAGTCCCAGTCGGTCTTTTCGGTCGAATCGGGCTCCCCCTGCGGCTCCAGCATCTCGACCGCGTTGCACTCGCAGAACTCGGCGAAGGCCTCGCGCGTCAGGATCATCTCGACCGCGAGGTCCGGCTCGCCCACCGCGAAATCGAACTCGACGAAACCGTTGGGACGCTCGCCGGTGACGCGCACGAATTTGCGGCGGGTGTCGAACGCGGTGGGAGTCGCAAGGCTGCTCATCGCCCTGCCCCTCAGCTCACGACCGTCAGGAAGGTCTCGTGGAGCTTGCGCTGGGGGTAGTCCAGGCCCTGGCCGAAGTTGTCGAAGGTCCAGGTCAGCGGCTCCGTGTTGTCCGGATAAGGCTGGTAGCCGCCCATGAAGGTCTCGAAGCGGTTGCCGGACGGATCCCATGCGTAGATCGTGCAGCCGCGCGTCACGCCGTGGCGCGTCGGGCCGATGTCGACCGCCACCTTGTTCATCGACATGATGTCGCCCGCGCGCAGCACCTGCTCCCAGCTCTCCATCAGGAAGGAGCAGTGGTGCAGCTTGCCCTTCTCCGGGTACTCCGCGAAGGCGATGTCATGCACCTTGTGCGAGCACGACAGCCAGATCGCGGCGTTGTTTTCGCCGTCCGGCGTCAGCACGCGCTCGACGAGGTAGAAACCCAGCACTTCCGTGAAGATCTTCTGCACTTCCGCGACGTTCGGGCCATACAGCAGCGCGTGGTCGAGCCGCACCGGGCCGATGCCGTGCTCGCGCTGGCGCGTCCAGGGCGCGGGATTCACGATCGGCAGGCCGTTGCCGATCACGGTCTTCTCCGCGTAGAGCTCCATCACGTGACCCGACGGCAGCTCGAAGCGCACGCGCTCGCCCGTTTCCAGCATCTCGCCGGCCGGGATGCGCTCGGTCTTGATTCCGTACACCTGCAGATCCGCGTCCAGCTTGTCGAGCGTGGCCTTGTCGAGCACCTTGAACGCGAAGAAGTCGATACCCGCACGGTCGGCTTCGCGGATCACGTAGCTGTTGTGATCGCGCTCGTCCCAGCACTTGAAATACACGCGGCCCTGCGCGTCGCAGCCCGTTTCGACGAGGCCCAGTACGTCGCGATAGAATTTCACCGCCTCTTCCAGGTTCAGAACGCGCACCTGGGCGTGGCCCGGGCGAAGAACGCCAGTCATTGCCATGTCTCTTGTCTCCATTGTTCTATGTGGAACGGTCTCGGCGACTCATCCGCCATCCGGGTCCTTGGGTCGTCTTCACGCCGCTCGAACCGGAACTGACGATTTCGTCACTCGGGGCGATCAATCAATCCGTCTTATGCCGCCCTCAGGCCCACTAACGCAGCGGCCGTGCCATGTTCGACAAGTGATTGTTTTTTCGAGATTCTTTGGAAACAATGGAGAAGTGGGTGAAATTCCCCACTGACACTTTTGTCCATCGGGCGTTTCCGCCTTACAAAAACGTCACGATGCAGTGCACAACCCGTCGGCCCAGGGCATGACCGACGGAGCGACGGGTGACTCATCGGCTTTGCTGACTGCCACGGGTTGGTCGGCGATAATGGCGGCCAACTTTTTGCACGCCATTTCAGGATTCCGCATGGAAATCAAGGTCAATTTTCTCGACAAGCTTCGCCTTGAGGCCAAGTTCGACGACTTCACGGTAATCGCCGACCAGCCTATCCGCTATAAGGGCGATGGCTCGGCGCCGGGGCCGTTCGATTACTTTCTGGCTTCGTCGGCCTTGTGTGCGGCTTACTTTGTGAAGTTGTACTGCGACACGCGCAATATCCCGACCGAGAACATCCGCCTGTCGCAGAACAATATTGTCGATCCGGAAAACCGCTACCAGCAGACCTTCAAGATCCAGGTCGAGTTGCCGCCGGATATCTCCGAGAAGGACCGCCAAGGCATCCTGCGCTCCATCGAGCGTTGCACAGTCAAAAAGGTCGTGCAAACCGGGCCCGAGTTCGTGATCGAGGAAGTCGAGAATCTGGATGCCGACGCCCAGGCCTTGCTGACACTGAACCCGGCGTCGGAAACGAGCACCTATATCGCCGGCAAGGATCTGCCGCTGGAGCAGACCATCGCCAATATGTCCGGGGTGTTGGCGGACCTGGGCATGAAGATCGAGATCGCCTCGTGGCGCAATCTGGTGCCCAACGTGTGGTCGCTGCATATCCGCGATGCGCACTCGCCGATGTGTTTCACCAACGGCAAGGGCGCGACCAAGGAAAGCGCCTTGGCCTCGGCCCTGGGCGAATTCATCGAGCGGATGAATTGCAATCACTTCTACAACGACCAGTTCTGGGGCGAAGACATCGCCAACGCGCCCTTCGTGCATTACCCCGAAGAGCGCTGGTTCAAGCCCGGCCGCAAGGATGCGCTGCCGCGTGAAATACTCGACGACTACTGCCTGCAGATCTACAACGCCGATGGCGAGCTGCGTGGCTCGCATCTGTACGACACCAACTCCGGCAATGTGGAGCGCGGCATCTGCACCCTGCCCTATGTGCGCCAGTCGGACGGCGAGGTGGTGTATTTCCCGACCAACCTGATCGACAACCTGTTCCTCAGCAATGGCATGAGTGCCGGCAATACGCTCGCCGAAGCGCAGGTGCAATGCCTGTCGGAAATCTTCGAGCGGGCCGTCAAACGCGAGATTCTCGAAGGCGAAATCGCCCTGCCCGATGTGCCACGCGAAGTGCTGGCGAAATATCCCGGCATCCTGGCCGGCATCGAGGAGCTGGAAAAACAGGGCTTTCCGGTGCTGGTGAAGGATGCGTCGCTGGGCGGCGAGTTCCCGGTGATGTGCGTCACCCTGATGAACCCGCGTACGGGCGGTGTGTTTGCATCGTTCGGGGCGCACCCGAGCCTGGAGGTGGCGCTGGAACGCAGCCTGACCGAGTTGCTGCAGGGGCGCAGTTTTGAAGGCCTGAACGATCTACCCCGGCCCACCTTTGAAAGCAACGCCGTCACCGAGCCGAACAACTTCGTCGAGCACTTCATCGATTCCAGCGGCGTGGTGTCGTGGCGCTTCTTCAGCGCCAAAGCCGATTACGAGTTTGTCGAGTGGGATTTCTCCGGCCACGGTGAAAACTCCAATGCCGACGAAGCCGCGACCTTGCTCGGCATTCTCGAAGACATGGGCAAGGAAGTGTACATGGCCGTGTATGACCAGCTCGGCGCAACGGCCTGCCGCATATTGGTGCCGGGTTATTCCGAAATCTATCCGATCGAGGATCTGATCTGGGATAACACCAACAAGGCGCTGCAGTTCCGCGCCGATATCCTGAACCTGCACCGCCTGGACGATGCCGGCCTGGAAGCACTGCTCGAACGTCTGGAAGACAGCCAGCTCGATGACTACACCGACATCATCACCTTGATCGGCATCGAGTTTGACGAGAATACCGAATGGGGTCAGCTGACGATTCTGGAGTTGAAGCTGCTGATCAACCTCGCCTTGCAGCAATTTGAAGCGGCGAAAGAGCTGGTCGAAACCTACCTGCAGTACAACGAAAACACGGTCGAGCGCGGATTGTTCTATCAGGCCTTGAACGTCGTGCTGGAGGTGCTGCTGGACGACGAACTGGAACTGGACGATTACGTGGTCAATTTCCGCCGGATGTTTGGCAACCCGCGGATGGACGCGGTGCTGGGGTCAGTGGACGGCAGCGTGCGCTTCTTCGGCCTGACTCCAACGAGCATGAAACTGGAAGGGCTCGACAGGCACCAGCGCCTGATCGACAGCTACAAGAAACTGCACGGGGCGCGGGTCAAGGTGGCGGCTTGATCCAGCGATGATCCGGCGTGGCCGGAGGCAGGCGTCGAACACACCTGGACCGCTGGCGCAGCCAGGAAGAGCTGACCGGCCGGTTACAGCGACGAAAGCTGAACTCGTGCTCCCGGCCACAACCGGACAATCATCATTCAGGCACTGCCGCCGAAAGAACGACAACGTCGTCCTGAAGCCGGTCAGACAACTCATCACGTTACTTGATCCAATGGGCTGTTCACCCCCTTGAGTGCCTGTAATCAGCCCTGCTCTTGTTGTTAAGTAAGCGCCCTAAGACAGCCCACCATGCCTTGCATTTACTGAGCGATTCCAAAAGGCGTATTATGCATTACGCGTTCAACAGCTATCCAAGACACCTATCTGATCGGAAGACCAATGCTGAACCGCTTTCAAGGAGTCGCCCCCGTTGCAACGCCCTCGCCGTATCGCGTTGATCACGGGCAGCCTGAATGTATCAGCGTTGCCAGCAGGGGTGTCCAGTGAAAGATGCTTTGGAACGCAAAATGACAATCACCCGGCGCCTGCTGCAGGCACTCGCCTTGAATGGGCACCCGAATATCAAGCCGCTGCCTTGTTGGGCAACGCTCATTTTTCTAGCGATTCTATATTCATACCTTCTGAGCCCATTACTCACTTATTATGTGAGAGGCGTTCCGACAAAAGAAAAATTAGAGATTCTTGATGGAACGTGGAGACAAGAAGGCGAAGTGCGCTCAGGAAAAAACAGGATATTGCCGCCTCTCTACTTTATTGACGGAGAGTTTGGCTCACGACAAATGCACTGTGGATTTAAGCTACAACAAGCATTATGTGGATTCCCTTACGGGCCAAGTCTTCAGACTGGGGATAAGGTGCGCCTCTACTACGACCGCTCCTTTGGAATACTCGCCTATTATTTTCCGGACCACCCCGTAAAAAGCGGAATGGATTACCAAACTGGCGTCTATACATACGCACGTCCAGAAAGGCTACTTCTCCATAACGGCAAAGCACATGCACTCCTTCCGTTGCTTATTTTGGCGTATGCGCTACTGGCTTTTCTTTGTTGGCAGGAGCTAAAAGAGAAGGATTTATCGTAAATCGCCAATAACAAGGATCCTGCAAGTCAAATGCGGGCATGGATAGTTTGTAAGAATAAGCCAGACCATGAGCGATCAGGCTGGCAATGCAACCCAATTGGCTTTAACGCTATTGTCGGCCAGTGGCGACCTATAACTAATTGGGGCAAATGTTCGGCAGTCGTGAGAAGACGATGTTGAATTTCGGTCGCACTGAAGTTCACGCACCTATGCAATGGATGTCCAACCGGCAGCGACAACTCCACTCGAGAGGCTGACCTCGAGTCGTTGAGGGACTGATCGGCAGCAGGGGGTCGATACCACCAATTCCGCGAATCGGGGGACCTGCCGTTCGACGGTACTGCGCGCCGGGCGGCGGATTTCCGCAACTACTCAGCCGCGTTGGCATCCTGCTTCAACCGATACGCAAGCTGCCGCCGCGTAATCCCGAGCAAGCGCGCCGCATGCGTCAGGTTGCCGTTCGCGCGGCGGACGGCGAGTTCGACGAGGCGGCGCTCGTGGGCGTCGAGGTCGAAGCCTTCGTCGAGCAGGGCCTCGTACAGGCGCCCGCGGTTCGATTCGACGATGTCGGCGACGAAGCCCTCGCGCCCGATTTCGGCGCCGGGCTGGTTGCCCGGAGCGCCGGCGGCGAAGAGGTGTTCGAGCTCGATCTGGCCGCCGGGCTCGGCGAGCAGCACGCCGCGTTCGATCAGGTTTTCCAGTTCGCGCACGTTTCCCGGCCAGTCGTGCGCGAGCAGCGCCTGCATCGCGCGGTCGGTGATGCCTTCGATTTTCTTGTGGTACGTAGGGGCGATCTTGTCGACCAGCGCAGTCGCGAGCAGCGGAATGTCCGCCTTGCGCTCGCGCAGCGGCGGGATGGTGACCGGATAGGTCGCGAGGCGGTAGTAAAGGTCGGCGCGGAAGCGGCCTTCGGCGATGGCCTGCTGGAGGTTGACGTTGGTCGCCGCGACGAGGCGCACGTTAACCTTGCGCGTCTGGTCGTCGCCGAGGCGTTCGATCTCGCCGGTCTGCAGCACGCGCAGGAGCTTGACCTGGGCGGCAGGTGACAGGTCGCCGACCTCGTCGAGGAACAGCGTGCCGCCGTTCGCGCGCTCGAAGCGGCCGGGGCGGGAATGCTGGGCGCCGGTGTAGGCGCCCTTCTGCACGCCGAAGAGTTCGGATTCGATCAGGTCGTGCGGGATCGCGGCGCAGTTGATGGCGACGAAGGGCTGGTCGGCGCGCTCGCTGTGGTCGTGCAGCCAGCGCGCAAACATCTCCTTGCCGGCACCGGTCTCGCCGAGCAGGAGCACGCTGATCGGGCTCTTGGCGGCCTTGTTGACGAGGTCGAAGGCGCCGCGGAAGGCCGGGGAGTTGCCGACGAGCTGGCCGCCCGGCCCCTGTTGCGCGGACAGCGTGGCCTTGAGCTGGCGCACGTCTTCCTGCAGCTGGCGCAGCTTGCATTCGACGTTGTCGGGCCGGAAGTAGTCGAGGTAGTCGTCGTCGAACTTCCAGTCCTCGGCGGGCTTGCCGACGATGAGGCAGCGCGGGTCGCCCTTGCCGGTGCATTCGACTTCGCGGAAGACGATGAACCGCTTGAGGAAGTAGCTCGAATAGCCGGATGCGTAGCCGACGAGGCTCCAGCAGGCGACGTCGTCACCGACGCCGAAGTGCTGGATATGCGATTCGGCCTCCCAGGAGTTCTCCCACAAGACCTCGCCGTAGAAGGTGCCCCGCTCCCAGTCGATTTTGGCGTCGAGGATGGTGGGTTTGACGAGCCCTTCGAAGGCGTGCAGTTCGGGGCCGATCTGGAAGGCGTCGTAGGCGTTGAGCTGGTTCGAGAGTTTGCCGGCGAGTTCGGCGTCGTGACGGCCGGAGGCGAAGCCCATGCGCAGCAGCAGCCCCTTCGCCCGTTTCGCGCCGAGCGTATCGAAGAGTTCCTTGCGCAGCGCGCCGAAGGCCTGCGCATGGAACATCAGCATGCGGTTCTCGCCGAGCCAGATGTGGCCGCTGTCGACATTGAACCGCAGCCGCGAGCGCAGGTTGAACTGCTCGATCAGCTTCTCGTGCATCCGGCTATCTCTCCTCGCCGGGGGCCGTACGTGCGGCGCCCTACTTGTATTGATTGACGTCTAATTATCGCTCGAAGCGGTCACGTTCATCAGTCTGGCGAAGAGTTTCCTGAGACTTTCGTCGTATTCGCCGCCCACGCGGAAGTCGCCGTTGTCGCGGAAGGCGCGCTCGATCATCCGCCAGTCCTCGTCGGCGAGGTGCCGGCGCGCGGCGGGCAGGATCTGCTCCTCCTCGGTGTTCAGGTGCCGCCACTGCGCCTCGACGAAGGCGTCGATGACCTGCGCGAGTTCGCCGACGTGTTCGGCGTGCTGCCGGCAGCGTTCCACCGCGGCCTCGACGGCGGCGATCTGCGCGGCACCCGCTTCGTGCTCGCGGCGCAGGGCGGCGAGCACGTCGTCGGCCTCGTGGGTGCGTGCGGCGAGCTTCGCGAACAGGAACTGATCCTCCTTCGGGTGATGCAGGACTTCGGGGAAGGCCTTCATGTACCGCAGCAGTCCGGCGATGAAGTCGAGGTCGGGCGCTTCGCCGCGTTCGCTCGCCTGCCGCATCGCGGCGCGCAGGCCCGTCAGCACGGACGCGATGGAGCGGTGTTCGTCGCGGATGATGCCGATCGCCGCCGTCGCCGCGTCGTCCGCGGCGTTGCGTTCGACGGTGGCGACGAGGACCGGCAGGCGGGCGTGCGCGAGCACCTTCTGCGTCTGCGATCCGGGCACCAGCGTGCGCAGGCCGCGCAAGCAGTGCGAAGCCATGAAGATGAGGTCGCAGCCGCGCTCTTCGGCGACCTGCAGGATCAGCTCCCACGGCCGGCGGCCGGTGCGTACGACCGTGTCGCATGGCAGGTCGTGCTGCCCCGCGGCCGAGCGCGCCTTGGCGAGGATGGCGTTGGCGTCGCCCGCGGCCTGCTCGGCGAAGTCCTGCGGCGCGAGGGTGCGCAGCAGCGCGCCCTCGTCGGTCCCGCCGAGGTCGTCGCGGGCGGTGAAGAAGGTGATGCGCGCGCCGAGCGATCGGGCGAAATCGACGGCCTGGGTGACCAGGTTGGTCGCGAGCTCCGAGCCGTCGAGCGGCACCAGCAGATGACGGTACATGTTGTATCTCTCCGAATCTCGTCAGACCGCGACCGTCTTCTTCGGACGCAGCAGGAAATGGCCCAGCGCAGGGAGCAGGATCAGCGCGCCCAGCATGTTCCACACGAACATGAAGGCGAGCAGGATGCCCATGTCGGCCTGGAACTTGATCGGCGAGAAGGCCCAGATGGCGACCGCGATGCCGAGGGTGATGCCGGTGAGCACGACGACCTTGCCGGTGAAGAGCAGCGCCTTGTAGTACGCCTCCGACAGGCTCATGCCGTTCTTGAGCTGGGCGAGCGTGACGGTCATGACGTAGAGCGCGTAGTCGACGCCGATGCCCACCCCCAGCGCAATCACCGGCAGCGTCGCGACCTTGACGCCGATATTGAGCCCGACCATCAGCGCCTCGCACAGCACCGAGGTCAGCATCAGCGGCAGCACCGCGCAGATCACCGCGCGCCACGAGCGGAAGGTGACGAAGGCGAGGATGATGACCGCACCATAGACGAGGAACAGCATCTCGACGTTGGCCTTCTTCACGACGATGTTGGTCGCCGCCTCGATGCCGGCGTTGCCCGCGGCGTTGAGGAAGCGGATCTCCTCGCTGCCGTGATTGGCGGCGAAGGCCTCGACCGCCTGCACGACGCTGGTCAGCGTGTCGGCCTTGTGGTCCTTGAGATACACGTAGACGGTCGTCAGGTCGCAGTTCTGGTTGAAGAGTTCGCGCGGCGCGCGGGTGATGATGGCGTTGAGCATGTCCTGCGAGCGCGGCACCTCGAACCACTTGAGGCTGCCTTCGTTCATGCCCGCGTGCGACACCTTGGCGAGGCCCGCGAGCGAGCTCGTCGCCTCGACGCCGGGCAGTTGCTGCAGCTCGCGTTCGAGCGCATCGACCGACATCAGGGTGTCGTAGTGCGCGCAGGCGTATTGCGGCGTCTTCACCATCACGATGTACACGTCGCTGCTCGCGGCGTAGTTGGCGACCATGAAGGCGTTGTCCCGGTTGTAGCGCGAATCGGCGCGCAGCTCCGGCGCTCCCGGCGCGGTGTCGCCGATCTTGAGCTGGAAGCTGATCGCGAGCCCCGCGAGGCCCATGACGACGCCCGCCGCGACGGCGATGCTCGCCCATTTGCGCTGGGTGAAGAGGTCGAGGAAGGCCCAGAACGGATGCTTGCCGTGCCCCGCATCGTTCGCTTCCATCGTCTCCGCGCGCAGGCTGCGCTCGGCGGCCACGGGGCTGACGCCGGTGTACGACAGCAGGATCGGCAGCAGCACGAGGTTGGTGAAGATCAGCACGGCGACGCCGATGCTCGCGGTAACGGCGAGATCCTGGATGACCTGGATGTCGATCACCATCAGCACCGCGAAGCCGACGGCGTCGGCCAGCAGCGCGGTGACGCCTGCGAGGAAGAGGCGGCGGAAGGTGTAGCGCGCGGCGACCAGCTTGTGCGTGCCGCGGCCGATGTCCTGCATGATGCCGTTCATCTTCTGCGCACCGTGGCTCATGCTGATGGCGAAGACGAGGAAGGGCACCAGCACTGAGTACGGGTCGAGCTCGTAGCCGAGCGTCGGCAGCAGGCCGAGCAGCCATACGACCGCGACCATCGAGCACAGCACGACTAGCAGCGTGCTGCGCAGGCAGCGCGTATACCAGTAGAGCACCGCGGTGCAGATGCCGATCGCGATGGCGAAGAAGATGATCACCTGTTGCAGGCCGGCGATGAGGTCGCCGACGACCTTCGCGAAGCCGGTGACGTGGATGCCGACGCGGTCGCTCTCGTACTTGGCGCGCAGCTCCTCGATGCGCGCCGACAGCTTCGCGTAGTCGATGCGCTCGCCGGTCTCGGCGACCTTGTCCTGCAGCGGCACGAGCACGATGCTCGACTTGTAGTTCGCGGCAACGAGCTGGCCGATCTCGCCGGAGCGTTCGACGTTGAGCCGCACCTGTTCGAGGCTGTCGGGCGAAGCGTCGTAGTCGTCCGGGATCACCGGGCCGCCGTCGAGTCCCTCCTCCGTCACGCCGGTCCAGCGCACCGCCGGGGTCCACAGCGACTTCATGTACGGCCGATCGACGCCGGGCAGCAGGAAGAGCTCGTCGTTGATCTTGCGCACGGCGTCGAGGTAGTCGGGGTCGAAGATCGTGCCGTCCTTCGCTTCCACGGCGATGCGCAGCGTGTTGCCCATGCCGGCGAGCTGTTTGCGGTTCTCGAGGAAGTTCGCGATGTAGGGATGACCGGTCGGGATCATCTTCTCGAAGGCCGCGTTCAGCGACAGCCCGCGCGCCTGGAAGCCGAGGACGAGGGTCGCGGCGAGGCACAGCAGGACGATCACGAGGCGGTTGTTGAACAGCAGGCGTTCGCCGAGCGAACCCGAGCGGGAGTCGAAGGCGGCAACGTCGGCGACGACGGCGCCAGCTGGCAGGGCGTGCGCGTGGCTCATTTTTTCAGTTCCGAAACAAGGAGGTCCGGCTCGACGCGGGTCAGGCCACGTGGACCGGAGAGGATCAGGGCACCATCGGCGGCCTGCACGAAGCCGGTCAGGCCGCCGGCGGGTGGCACGGCGAGCGCGGACAGGCTGTGGCCGTCGTCGGTGCTGCGCAGCAGGCGGCCGCTCTCGTCGCCCAGCAGCAGGGAGCCGTCCTTGAGCGGATGCCCGGCTGCGATCGTGACCGGCTGGCCGGTGTCGACCCGTTCCCAGCTCGCGCCGGCGTCCGTGCTGCGCCACGCGTTGCCGCGCAGGCCGAACGCCATCAGGGTCTCGGCGCGCGTGCGCAGGATGCCGAAGTAGGTGCCTGCATACGGAGTGCGCACTTCGACGAAGCTCGCGCCGCCGTCCGTGGAGCGGAACAGCGCGCCCTGCTCGCCCGACACCAGCAGCAGATCGCCGTCGCCGCGCACCTGGTAGAGGTGTTTGCCGCGCTGGTTCGGAATGCGCCCCATCAGCGAGTGCCAGCTCTTGCCGCCGTCGGTGGTGCCGAGCGCGAGGCCGTAGGCGCCGACGACCCAGCCCCGTTGAGCGTCGACGAAGTGCACGCCGAGGAAGGGCTTGTCCGGGCCGTCGGCGACGAGCGATTCGGCCTCGCGCACGCGGCGTGCCGCCTGTGCGCCCTCTCCGGCCTGCGCCTGCGCGTCGTCGAGGACGAGTTGCGCCGCCAGCTTGCCGTCGAGCTGGCGCTGCCAGCTTTCGCCGCCGTCGGCCGTGTGCAGCACGACACCGCTGTGCCCCACCGCCCAGCCGAGCTGCGGCGTGGGGAAATGGACGTCGGTCAGGGCGACGCTGACGGGCACGCGCGTTGCCTGCCGCCAGCTGCGGCCGTGATCGTCGGACAGCAGCACGGTGCCGCGCTCGCCGACCGCAACGAGGCGTTCGCCGGCGCGCGTCACCGCGAGTTGCAGGGAGCGGACCGCGCGGGCATTCACGGCCGCCGGCAGCTCGAGCAGGTCGGCCACCGGGGCCGAGGCCGCGGGCACGGTGAAAGTCAGCGCGGCCGCGAGGAGCGCGGTGGCAGGCACCACGCTGCGGCTGGACGAAAGAAGTGGGCGCATCATCGGGACTCGGATCGAAGACAGGGAAAGCGGAACCCGACCCCGGCGGGAGGAGAAACCGGGATCGGGTCCGCAACCGGACAGGCGTCAGCGCACGCCTTCGGCAGCGACGGCGTCACCGGTGAAGTAGGTTTCCTGCTTGCGCGGCACGACCTTGAAGTCCTCACCGTTGAGCGCCTGGATCACGCTCATCGTGCCGGCCTGCAGGTTGAACACGGTCGCGGTCTTCATCAGCGTCGCCGGCACCGACGGGACGACGAAGGGCGTGACCTGGGTGGTGCGCCACAGCTTGCCTTCGG
Source organism: Aromatoleum evansii (assembly GCF_045689615.1). Taxonomy (NCBI): domain Bacteria; kingdom Pseudomonadati; phylum Pseudomonadota; class Betaproteobacteria; order Rhodocyclales; family Rhodocyclaceae; genus Aromatoleum; species Aromatoleum evansii. The sequence continues at coordinate 2,155,736 of NZ_CP141259.1, read as the reverse complement.
CGTCATAGCCATCGACCAGCGCGATCAGCCAGGTGTCCTCGTCGAGGTAGTAGCGGCGCTTGGGCACGGCATGGCGCTTGCCCGGCGCGACGGTGGCCTCGACGACCCACACGCGGTGACGCTCCCAGCGCACCTGGTCCGGGTTCAGGTGGTGCTTGGCGATCGCGTCTTCGAGCTTGGCGCCGATGAGGCCGTTGTTGTTGTACGGGATCAGCAGCTCCTGCTTGCCGACGAGCTTCCACTGGAAGCGGTCGAGCGAGCCGAAGAAGCCCTGCACTTCGTCGAAGTAGTTCGCCCCCGAGGCGACGAAGTCCGGCGTGTCGTAGGAGACGGTCGGCGCGCGGCGCACTCGGCGCTGGCCGACGAGGTATTGCCAGGCCTGGCGCGCGTTCTTCTGGTCCACGCTGTCGCGGATCACCAGCGACTCGCCGGCCTTGAACGGAGGCTCCAGCGTGTTGAAGCGGAACATCGCGTACTCGCCCGACCAGCTCTCCGGCGTGGCGTCGTCATAGTACTGCGGGTACTGGAACGCAATCTCGTTGCGCGTCGCCAGCGTGTGCGTGCCGTCCGCGTTGCCGACGATGTTCTTGAAGCGGTACTCGATCGACGGCGCCTCGACGCGCATCAGGTAGTTCCACATCACCTCGACGCCTTCCTTCGGAATCGGGAAGGGCGTGCCGCCGATGCAGCCCTCGATCGAGTAGCCGCCATCCTTCAACTTGCATCGGGTCGCGTTCCTGGCGACGTTGTCATACACCTTCTGCGGCGCGGCGGCCGTGCGGTGGGTCGGATAGACGTCGAGCCGGAAGCTCTCCGGGTACTTCTGCAGCAGCGTCTTGGTGCCTTCCGAGAGCAGCGCGTCGTACTGGGCCATGTTCTTCGCATTGACCTGGAACGCGGGCTTCTCGCCGGCGAAGATCTCAAGCGGGATGTCGCCCATCTTCTTGCCGGACAGCGGCTTGGTCTGGCCGCCCTCCCACGACGGGATGCTGCCGTCCTTGTTGCCGGCCTTCTCCGCGCCGAGCGGCGTGAGCGTGTTCTTGAGCTTCGCCGCCTCGTCGGCGCTCACCGCCGCGTACGCACCCTGGGTGCCGAGCAGCGCTGCTGCAAGGGCAGCCGAAAGAATGAGTTGTTTGTGCATGGTCGTCTCCTCGTTTTATGAATGCCGGGAATCAGAACGTCCGCTGGATCGACAGCGAGACGAAGTCGCGGTCGCCGTGGAAGTTGTCGTACGAGAGCTGGGGCACGGCGGTGTTGTAGCGGATGACCGAGCCGGGCGAGCCGATGTAGTGGGTGTAGTTGATGCTGGCCTGCCAGGTCTTCTGGTACTCGCCCTTCACGCCGATGCTGATGTTGCCGCCATGCTCGGCCGGGAACAGCGCGCCGTTCACCGACGAGCGTCCGCTCAGTCCGTAGCTCACGCCGATCGGCACCTGCAGGTCGAGGCCGGGCAGCACCTGGAAATACTCGGGCTGGAAGATGAACTGGAGCGCCGTGGCGTCGCGCGTGGCACGCGGATCGAGCTGGCTGGCGTTGTCGGTGATCTTCAGGCGGCGGTTGAACGCGAATTCGCCGATGAAGGAGGCGCCGTCCCACATCTCGTTGCCCGCCAGCACGCTGATCGCCGAGAGGTTCAGGTGCAGCGTGCGGCCCACGGGGAAAGCGGCATTGCTGTCGCCGTCGGCCGTCGTGTTGCCCGGCAGGATCACGGTGTTGCCGCTGGCGACGAGCGGCATGTTGTCGCGGAAGGAGAGCTCGCCGGCGACGTTGGTCTCGCCGACCAGCGTGCTGAAGCTTCCGCCGATCGCGCGGATGTTTTCCGCGAACACCTGTACGTAATCGCCGATGCTGCCGTTGCGCGGATTGACGCCCGGGCGCAGGTAGAACTGCGGCATCTTGTCGTGCCATTGCGCGGCATACACGCCGTACTCGGTGTCGCCGGCCTTGAACTTGAGCTGCAGGCCGCCCTGCCCCGAGTCTTTCGCGTCGATGTCCTTGCCGCGGTGCGTGAACACGCCCGGCCCGAGGATCACGGTCTCGCCGCCCTCGTCGACGAAGTCCGCGAAGCTGAAGTAGGAGCCCGCCGCGGGAAGGCGCGTCTTGCGCCATTCGGCCTGGTAGTAGGCACCGATGGAGAAGCTCGGGCTGATCTGCAACTGCGCGGCGACCTGCCCGATCGGACGGAGGATCTCCTTGAACTGCGAGTTCGGCACCGACAGCGCCTTGATCAGGTCGAGCGAAGTCTGCGCGGCAGCGATGCCGTTGCTGCCGAAGAACAGACTCTCGCCGTAGAGCTGGGTGAAGCGGCCGGCCTTGAGGTTCAAGTTCATGTCGCCCGGCGTGAGGTTGGTCCACACGAAGGCGTCGAGGAATTCGGCCTTGCGGCCGTGCAGGTCGCGCGTGTCGTCGGTGAATTCGTCGTAACGTGCCGAGCGGGAATTGACCAGCGCGCCGCCGAGCGCCCCCGGGTTGTCGTTGCGGCGGTTGTAGACCTCGTCGTACCAGGCGGCGCCGCTGACGCGGAAACCGACGTTGCGCTTGTAGCGGAAGTCGAACTCCGAGAGCAGGTCGATGCGGTTCGAGATCACGCCGCGGTCGAAGTTGAGGTCGCCGTCGTTGGTGTTCGCCTGCACGCCCAGCGAGTTGTCCGCGACGCTCGAATCGGCACCGCGCAGGCGCGCTGCCGCGCTGTACTTGACCGTGTTGTCCCACGTCATCCGAATGTCCGGATTGCCGCTGTCGATCTGGAACGCCAGTGCCCCCTGTGCCGCCGAAAGGGCCGCGAGCGCACCGATCACCGCAGTGGCAGCCTGCTTCCTGCGGACAACCGTGACGCCGCGCTGCGCGGTCTTCTTGATCCCCATGTCTTCCTCCGTGAACGATGACCTTGATGGCTCTTGTCGCGACGCCTGCCCGGTGGGGTGGGCGATGCGCCTTGTGTGCAGGCAGGAAGTTATCGGGGGCGAGAGTTACCGTCCAATACCATTAATTGGCAACGACAATACCTTCAAGGTATCGTGTCGGCGACGCGCTCGGCGCACGCATCCGGGGAAGACATGGACCTCAGACACCTTCGTTACTTCATCGCCGTGGCCGAGGAGGAGAACATCGGCCGCGCCGCCGCCCGGCTGCACATCTCGCAGCCGCCGCTCACGCGCCAGATCCAGCAACTGGAGGAAGAACTGGGCGTGCGCCTGTTCAACCGCACGCCGCGCGGCATGGAGCTGACGCAGGCGGGCGAACTGTTCCTCGACGAGGCGCGCAACATCCGCTCCGTCGTCGAGCAGGCGACCGAACGCACCCAGCGCGCGGGTCAGGGAAAACTCGGACGGCTGGACGTCGCGATCTTCGGCTCGGGCATCCTCGGCACGATCCCGCGGCTGCTCCTCGCCTTCCGCAACGAGCATCCCGAGGTCAAGATCGTCCTGCACACGATGACCAAGGCGGAACAGATCGACGCCCTGCGCCAGCGGCGCATCACGGTCGGCTTCAACCGCATGCTCGCCCCCCTGTCCGACCTCGCGACCGAACTCGTCGCGACCGAGCCGCTGCTGCTGGCCGTGAACGAAAGCCACCCGCTCGCCCGCGAGGAGTCCGTGTCCTTCCCGATGCTCGCCGAACATCCCATGGTGCTGTTCCCGACCGGTGTCCGCCCGAATTTCATCGACAAGGTGATGCGGCTCTGCGAGGAAGCCGGCTTCGTGCCCCATGTGTCGCAGGAAGTCGGCGATGCCGTCACGGGGGTCGCGCTGGTGGCGGGTGGCTTCGGCATCTGCCTGGTGCCGGAATCGGTCACGGCGCTGACCCTGCCGGGCGTGGTCTTCCGCCCGCTCCACGACACGCCGCCCAACTGCCGCATCGACCTGAGCTGCCTGTACCGCGCGGACGACCAGTCGCCGATCCTTTCGGAGTTTCTGGAGACCGTGCGCGCATACCGCGAAACGCAAGTTTCCGTGCAGTCTTCCGGCATCCGAACGGAAATCGCCTGGGATGCGGGAATCTGAGAATGGGGAGCGCCAGAGGGAAAGCCGCACAGGGCCCCCGGCTCGAAATCCGTCACGCATGCGAGAACTTCACCACACCGCTCCTTGCGGCGAAGGATGCATGTCTTCCGCGCTGCGACGCGAACCCCGACACCAGGCGGAGCAGGCGCGGCTGCATCAAGGATGGTGTACCGCTCGCCCCCCGGGTTGTCTTCGAAGACAATAGCGCCTTTGTCATCCACGCCGACCGGTTTGCGTTTCCGTGGCAGCCGCTTGATCAGACGGAGATCGGAAATGGATGGCGACAAATGACGGCAATTGCGCGCAAACGGCGACATCAAGAATTATCAAGGCATTGAATGAAAAGAATTTCAGCAGCTGAATCGGGAGGCGGACAGGTGACCGCAGAGCACACCCCGATGATGCAGCAGGGCAAACGTCAATAACGGCGCAGCATTGCGCCTAGCACATCCTTTCACTTACGCCGAAAGCTACGCTGCACGGTCACCCGTGCGAATCAAGCCCCGGAACCATGGCGACCGCCAGATCCGACACGGGCTGCCGCTTCTTCCGCCTCCGGTCCTGCATCGTCGCGAGATCCAGCCGCCAGTGCCCGGCGAAATCACCCGCCGTCAGGTACTCCGCCATCGGAACCACGTGGGCATCCGTCCGCGTCGCGTAGAGCGTCTTGAACCCCTCGTCGCGCAGTAGCTGCGCCAGAAGCCACATGTGCCCGCGCGAAATCTCGCCGCACAGGCCGATCAGCTTCGCGACCGTATCGGACATGCGCACGATCTGTGCGATGGCCTTGTACGGTGGCTGCGGGCCTTTCGGGATGTGGTCGATGGCGCGAACGGTGGCTGCGCCCCATTCGAATGTCACGGCTACCGAGCCGTTGTCGATGCTCTTCATGCCTCACCTCCGTGCGGGGCTAGTACCTGCAGATCACCGTGATGGACGCGCCGTCAATGGCGTCACGCAGCGTGATCCTGTCCTGAATCGTAATCGTCGGGTCGAACAGCGGACGAATCCCGGGCCGGCAATCCCACCTTGGCGCTGGTGGCGGCGGTGAGGTAAGCGTTGAGCAGCCCGACAGCAACAGCGAGGCCACCAGCAACAGCCTTCTGGTCGTCATGGCTCATCTCCACCGGTACGAAGTAGGCGACGGCGCCGAGCAGTCCCATCAGTGCATTCAGGAGCAGCTGCCGGTTTTTCCAGACTGCCGGGTCTGTCAGGCTGCTGCCGTAGCGAAGGGCCGCGAGAGCGGCGAGCATCTTGTTCATGGGTCATACCCTCCAGAAAGCGCGCCACAGCATCCGCTGCCAGGCGCACAGGATTCGCAGATTGCTGGCCGTGACGCTCTCGAATGCCTCGTGCCAGCGACAGGCGTCGGAGACGGCCGGCTGCTGTGGTTTGATCGGAACGACGTTGAGTTGCATGGCTGCCTCCCTATGCGGCAACAATGCCGCGCTCGTACTTCACCCCGGCCGGCCCAAATTTGGCCGTCAGCACGTCGCCGCGCGCCCGCTCCCCGACTCGGGCGATGCCGACGTGCACCCACGATCCTTCGAAGATCAGCTGGTCGAGGACGATGCCCGCAGCCTGTATGGCTCGTGCGACCTGTAGCGCCGTCATGCCGCGCACGACGATGTCGGCCGCGCGGCCGTCCATGTGGGCGCTGGTGCGACTCCCACCGATGCGCTGGTTGAGCGCTGGCGACCGGTAGCCGCTCGTCACGGTGACGGTGCGATTGCCGACAGCTGCGCGGATGCGCTCGAGCGTCTCGGCGAGCCGCGCAAGGTTGATCTGCACTGAGCCCCCAGGGATGTTGTCGAGGCAGTGCCGTGCGGCTTCCTGCGAGAACAGCAGCTCTTCCAGGCTGAAGTGGGTCGTGAGCTTTGTCCTACTCATCGTCGCCACCATCCAAAGCGGGAATTCCCGCTTTCGCCCGCGCGATCTGCAGGTGCTGGTACTTGAACCAAACGTTGATCGCGTGCCCGATCACCATCGAGAGAACCGCCACAATCAGCCCGCCGATCGCCGCTAGTTCGTTCGCGGTGAGCCCGAGATAGATCGCATTGCCGGCCGCGGCCAGCGTTGCCGTGTTGGCGGTCTTCGTGAGCACAGTCCCCGCCCCTGCCTCTGCGGCCATGCCGGAGCGAGGGGCAAGGCAGAGGAAGATCGCCACCACCCCAACGATCGACGGCGGCAGGACGATGAGCAGTAGATGCATGATCATGAGGCTCCCTTTGCGAAAGAATCAGTTGGCAACGACCTTCAGCGCCCCCGGCGGGAAGTTCGGCGGCAGCGCGCCGAGCGGCAGAGTTCGGACGGCGGCGAGCGGGATCGTCAGCAGCGTATTGCCGGCTGTCAGCGCGTCCGCGAGAATCACTTTCTCGGCGTCGATCCAGTCGGTCGTCGGGCTCGCCCACTGGACGTAGTCGGCGTTGCCGCTTCCGCCCTCGTCGGTCGGCGCGGTCCATGCGGCGGTGCTCGGGCCGATCGCCTTGCGGACGTAGTCGGCGCCCGCGACTTCTGCGCCGAGGCCCGCGCCGGCGACGCTGGTGAGCAGGCCGGCGAAGATCGCCGCCGGAGCCGTCCATTCGCCCGTGCGCAGCAGGTGCGTGCCGATGGCCTCGATGAGGGCGTCGGAGAGGTGGCCGCTGAACACGAGGCGCAGCTCGCCCGCGGCGAAGCTCGTGGCCGGTGCGCCGCTGCCGATGGTGGTCGGTGTATCCAGCGCACCAGAGGCGAGGCAGATGCCGCCGGTCGAGGCGTCGCAGATGCCGAAGTGCGTGACGTCGCCCCATGCTGCTGTCGGCGCAGGGAACGTCACAGCTGCGGCATTGGTGAAGGTCGTGTCGCCTCCGACCGGGAGATTCCACGTCGCATCGCTCGGGCCGCACGCGACACGCGCGTAGCTGCCGCCGGTGACCTCCTGCGCGAGGCTGCCGGTCTCGCCCGGGTCGGCGGTGAAAAGCGCGACGTAGAGCGCCAGCGGCTTCGGCCAGGCGGTCGCGCGCAGCAGGTGGCTGAGGATCGCGGCTTCGGTGTAGTTGGATAGGCTCATGTCGTGATCGCCTCAGAAAAGCAGGAAGAAGTTGCCGGTGCCGGGGGTAGCAACGGCGCCCGCGAGACGGCCGCGCGGGGCTACGTCGATGCGGCCGGTGGCGGAGAGGTGGGTGCCGGTCCAGAGGTCAGCGGTGCCGGTGATCGCTACATTGGCGTCGCCGCTCAGTGATGTGCCGAGCTTTAGGTCTGCGACGCCGGCCAGGCTGACGGTTGTCTCGCCTGCGATCGGCGTTGTCAGATCCTCCGGCACGTTGAGGCTGAGCACCTCGACCGCGATCTGATCGAGACGGGCCAGCTTCGGATCGGTGCGCAGTACCTCGACCGCGATCTGCGACAGCAGCGGATCCGGGTCCGGGCTACGCAGGACCTCGACCGCGGCTTGGGTCAGGAGGGCGGCTGTCATCGCATCAGCTCACGACCTCGGCGCCCGCCTCGAGCGCATTGATCGCCGCGGTGAGCCAGGCTGCTCCGGTCGCGGGGTCCGCCTCGTGGATCGACGAGCTGTAGAGGTAGGAGGTCGACGGAGCGAAGGTCTGTCCGCTCGCCTCGCTGCTGCCAGATCTGATCAGGTTCTTGATCGTGCAGGCGCCGGCATCGGTCTTGGAAACAGCGTTATTGACCTGAATGCCGAGGATGGCGCCATTAACCGAGAGATCCTGCAGGCCGAGCGTCTCTTTCGTTCCGGCCGCGCCGCCAGTCAGGTAATCCGTCGTGTTCGGCGCGGTTTCATCGACGAGCGCTGCGTGATCGGTGCCCGTCGATGGCGTCCAGGACTGATGCGTGCCGGCACCGTTCGGGAAGATGGTGTCGATACGGACATCACCAAGGAAATCGTTATTCGTCAGCCCTGCCGAGTCGCACGCGTAGAAATCGTCGAATAGGGAGATGTGCCCATTTGTTCCGGTATTGCCAATACGCACTGCATTGACCGACGCATTCCCGGCGTTTCTAGTATCAATACCACTCGCGGAGAGCGCAGGAACACCGTTAATCCGAAGCTCGTAGGCGCCAGTCGTGTCGTGTATGGTGGCTTTGAATTCGACATAGGCATAACCGGACGCAACGGCAATTGAAGTGGTTGTCGTTGCTATTACTGTCGATCCAAGCAGGACTGAAATCATCCCAGTCGACGCATTGTGTCGCAGAGCGAGATGTAGCGTCGCGCCGTCCATCAGCTCAAACATGTTGCGATCACTAAAGCCTGCCGTGATCGGACTAAAAGCAAACCCGCAGATCAGAGTGCCGACAGAAAATGGCAACGTCTTCGATACAAACCCTGATCCGGCTGCACTCTTTAGTGCATTCCCCCCCCTGCGTCCTGTACCTTCCTCAATTGTCGCGCCGTTGTTAACAGACCACTTCTTTACAATGTCTGCGGTCGCGTAATGGTCGAACCCATCCATGAAAAGCAGCGCCATGATCAGAACCCCCGCTGAAGCGCCACGACGTCATACTTCGCCGCGGATGCGTTGTAGATCAGCCCGACGCGGTCGAGCGCACCGCCGGCCGTTGAAAGCGTGATGGACGGGAGATCGGTGCCGTAGCGCACGTTCGCGCTCCAGGTCACGGCGCGACCGCCGGTTGCGTCCTGCTTCAGTTCGAGCACGCACTTTTGCCCGTCTGCAGCCCCGGCCAGCGTGATCGTCGGATTGCCGGCGAGCGTGATGCGGATGACGTCGGCGTCAGCGAAGTCGGCGGTCATCGACGCGGCGTAGGTGACGCTCGCGATCTCCGGGATGTACGGCTTCGCACCTGCGCTTGCAGCCGCTGCGATGGCCTCGAGGATGGCGTCGAGGGTTTCGTAGGTCGCCCCCATCGCCGTCGAGTCCTGCGCGGCGATCTGGTCCGCTGCGCCCCACACGACCTTTGCGGTACGCGTGATCGCGCCGAATGCCGAGCCGGTCCAAACGACGCTGTAGAGGGCGTCCGTCGCCGACGTGTTGCGCACCGGCGTTCCAGTGGCATCGGCGCTCACGTAGTAGGTCGCGGCAGCCAGGCCGTTGAAGTCGATCGTCGCGGACGCGGCGCGGGATACCACGAGCGCCGCAGCCGGCAACCACGCGTAGCCGGCCTGAACCGTCAGGATCGTGCTGGCGCCGGTGCATTTGTAGCTGTTGGCGCCGATCACTGCAGCGGAGGAGCCAAAGAGCGCAGGAAACGCGGCGCCGAGCGAGACGGCTGCGCCGAATCCAGCGGCAAGCGACTGTCGTACGCTCTCCGCCTCCGCTTCCAGCGCATCCGCGTTGCTGTTGTGCTTTGCGACGTAGTTGGTGTCGCCGTTGGCGAACCGGAGCAACGAGAGAGTCATCAGACTTTCACCTCAATCAGCGCGCCACCTTGAAAGATGCCGGTGGCGCCATAGGGAGCGGAGCCGTACCCGCCGGGCAGCGTGGCGAGTTCGGCATAGGTCAGGGGGCGGGCATCCACACCGAAGGCCACGGTCGGGCCAATAGCGAACGTGCCCAGATCGACAGAGAACCGGTCGTAGCGGCCCGGCATCTCTTTGCTGAATCCGACAACCTCGAATCTCCCGTCAGCCGTGCGGCGCAGTCGGCAGGCGTTGCCCGGCTCTGCGTACAGGAGGTCGTGATTCGCGCGGGCGAGCGGAACATTCTTCAAGACCTCGCCCTTGGCGCCTATATCGACGTCGACCGCGTAGATCAGCGCGACGCCGTCCGTGACCAGAAGCGCAGGCCGCGTCAGAACCTTGCCGTCGAGATCGGTCTTGTTCGCGTTGATCTGCGCTTGCGTGATGTTGGTCAGGAGACTCATGCCGCGAAGCCCTCCAGTTCGAGCACGGCCGGCGCGCCGGGAGACAGGTTGCGCCGGTAGCCGGTGACGTAGAGTCGGGCGCCATCTGGCGTGGCGATGATGTCGCCGGGCTCGATGCGCGGGTCGTCGACGATGGTCATTCCGTAGGACCGCGCCGAGCGGGCGCGGTAGATCAGCTCGCGCGCGGCGATGGCCTGAGCGTGGGCATCGTTCTGCACAAGGTCGGTTTCGATGATCTCGGCCGCCTCGAGCCATTCCGGCGCGGCCGGGTCGTATGCTTCCGTCGTGTGGCGGGCGTGCACGAAGTCGTAGGGGGTGCCCCACACCTCATAGACGCCGGTACCGATGCTGGCCATCGTCAGTAGTACGCCGAATTCGAGGCCAGCGGCGATTTGTTTGCCGAGGGTGGCAGTCGGCCCGCCGAACGGCGGCGCGATATCGGGTATTGCCCAAGCGATCTTGAGCCCGAGGAAGGCGCCGATCAGGCCCGGGACAAACGCGGACGTCGTGAGCGTGATCCGGCCACCGGTGTGCGCCGTCTGGTCGTAGTCCTCGTCGCAGACGGGCAGAATCCCAGAGTTCGCGCTCTGCTTCACCACGAGCCGAGTATTCTTCGCGCGCTGGGTGCGGTCGTCGGACCAATAGACGTCCTGCCGCTGGCGCAGCTGGAAGAATCCGGCCGTGATGTTCGCATTGGCGAGCGCTTGATCCTGCTGTGCGACCTCGGTCAGCAGCGGGTCGAGCCACTTCACTTTCAGGCTGCTGATCGGCGGGCGCGAGCGGGATCCGGTCACGGAGACGATACGGTCTTCGGTGATGGTTTGGTCGGCCGCCCGGGTGACGTCGCGGCTGCGCGCCTTGAGCCGGCCGCGCGCGTCGATGAACGGCGACAGGCCGGCGGGCAGTAGCAGCGATTCAAGCATGTCCCACGCCGACAGGTCGGCGATCTGGACATTGCTGTGAGGCACTGCATACAGAATCGCCGGGAGATCGATCTCCGCCTCGGTCAGACCGCATTCGTCCGCGATGTCCCGCGCGATAATCTCCAGGCGCGTCGCCATCGGATAGATGTCGGTCACGCGCCGAACGCTGCGCCAGAACGGGAAAGCGTCGCGGCTGCGTGCGGTGATCGTCATGGAGCGCTCGCCAGACTGTAGGCGGTAGTCGTTGATTCCCTCCACGATGCCGACGAAGATGCTCACGCCGTTTTGCGCGATCTTCAGCAGATCGCCGGATGCCGGCTGGTTCGCGCCATACAACTCGGAATGCCACGACAGGCGGAGACTCGCCTCCTGCGCCGTCTGGCTTCCACCTGACACGAACGGCGAGAGGTCGAAGCCCCCTCCCGCCGTTCCGCTCACGATCTCCGCGAGCGTCGCGCTTTTGTAGAGCGTTACCGTCACGGACCGCAGAGTGTCGGCGGAAAGTGCAGAGCAATCGATCCGCATCAGCTCACCCGATCGATGATCCGCATCCGCAGGATCACGCCTTCGGTGACGAACGAATGCCGGCGCGAGATCCAGTCGAGCGTTACCTCCTCGCCGCCGACCTCGAGCCCCACCATCGCAACCTTGAATCCCTGCGCGCTGGTGTAGTTCGGCCACCACTCAACGAAACCGTTATCCGGGTCCGGCGGGTTCTGCCAGAACAGCAGCAGCGCGCGAACGTGGGCTATCTTCGTGGCGAAGGCCGTCCATTGCTCCGTGACGGTGACATCGCGGATATGCCCGGTCATAAGGGTGTTCGACGCGCCAAGCAGGGTCTTCTCGCTCGCCCAGATCGGGGGAACGATTAGATCGCCGTCGATGTTGGTCCAGTGGTCCGGCTGGTGCTCGTAGTCGTAAGTCCCGAGCGTCGGGTGAACGAGTCGCCCGCGACCCGTGCCGCCGGCCAGGGCCGGAAGAATCGTGACGGTCGCAGATTCGACGGTCGAAGCGCCTGCCCCGATCGTGAAAGACGCGGATGCGGTCAGAGTTGGCATGGAATATCCATCGAAAGGGAAAGCGTGTCCGAGCCTGCGGAGACGGCATCAACGACCGCGACACCCTCCCCTGCGCCATCCAGCGCGACGACGTTGCGCGGCGACGACAGCGCGGGGCCGACGACGCTGACGGAGACGGCCGACGGGATGCCTTCGCCCATGTCGCCGACGGCCTTCACGAGCACTGGCACGGATTCACCTGCGCGCAGGCGCTTCAACGGGATCGGCGTGCAAAGGTGCGTGGCAACGGGGCGCATGGAGAAGCCGACGGCGCCGACCTGATTCGTGTAGCCGATCGGTGCGGCAGGTTGCTCGATCGCGGCGAGACGGCGGTAGCGCTTGTCCCAGGCGATGCGTGCGTTGGCGCCGCTGATGCCGGTGAGCTTCACGGCACCCATCCAGCGGCCGGTCATGTAGTCGAGCAGGAGCACGTCGCGCGTTTCGGTGAGGACATAGCAGCGCGAGCCTTCCTCGTGGCAGATATCGCGCGGGCGACTCGGCGGGATGATCGTGTGCAGCAGCGTGCCGGTATCGAGCGCGCGAACCTCGATCGTGATGGCTGTGTCACGCGTCATCACGATGCGGTTGCGCATGCGATCGACGAGCACGGCGCGGAACGTGATTGCGCCGTACGTTGCCGGCAGCAGTTGCGTCCCGCTCGGCTGGTAGTCCGGGCCGAGCAACTGCAGCGGCCCGGTGACAAGCAAGAGCCACAGCTCGCCGCCAGCCCCCTGGTAGACGTCCTGCGCGTAGTAGCTTCCGGGCGTGTCTGCGCGACGCAGAAAGGCGCCGGTTTCGGCGTCGAACTCCCAGCGGTAACGACCCCAGCCGGGCCACCATCTCTGTCGCGTCCAGCCAGTAACAACCAGCGCCCCAGAATCTGCCAGCGCCCCTTCGTCGGCTGCAAAGTAAATCCCGTCGACGCGATCGATACACTCGAAGCCGTCGGCGCCGAGGATGTCCTCGTTGTAGCTCGCGCTCGGGATTAAATGTGCCGTGCCGGCCATCTCCGCAACGGTGCGATGCGGGATCAGATCGCCTTCGTAGGTCTGGCAGAGCATCAGATGGCGACCTCCGCAGTGATGTCGATCGCGGCGCTGGCGCCGTCGAGCGGGGCCTGGTAGTAGGTTTCTGCGTAGCCGTCGGCGTCCGTGTAGCTCGCCGCCTGCGTGAGCGCGCCGACTCCGGTCAGCGTCCAGGCGACGACCTCGCCTTCACATGGGTCAGAGTTCGCGCCGAGCACGCGCGCCGTAATGCGGGTGCGCAGTCCTGCGGTGATCGTGGCGTCAGGCGCCGGGGGGCTCACGCTCGCCGGCCGAACGGTTGCCGCCCACACGCGCAGCTCGAGCGTCGAGCCGACATCGTGCAGGGAGAGATAGACGCCGTGCAGCGCACTCCACCAGATCCCCTTGCAGGTCAGACCGATGGTCTGGATTGCACCGCGAAAGGCCTTCGCGACCCAGTCATACCGCACGACACGGCCGTCAGAGGTGCCAACGATGATCTCGTCGCGCAGCGTTCCCCAAGACAGCGATGCGGCATTCGCGAGGCCGGCGAGTGAGGCTTCCGCAACCCATCCTGCGGACAGGTCAAGCGGCTTCCAGTCGATGCGCCCGCCGATCGGGTAGATGTAGCGGTCATGCAGGCGCGCGTAGTTGTGCCCGAGCGGCGACGGAGTGTCCGACGCGAACTGATCGCTCTTGTAGAGCGTCACGCCGTCGATATCCCACTCTCCGAACGTCCCCAGTTCATCAGCGAGACCGTGCCACCGTCTACGACCGATCGGGTCGCTGCCCGTCCCGATGAGGGCGAGTCCGTATGTGAGCGACCTGTCATCGATCACCGAATATGCCGCCCCGTCAAGCTGCACGACATAGACGCCTTCGTTGATGATCGGCAACACGAGCCCACGACCGTCGATCCAGATCGGGGAGCCCGAGATGCTGTCGCCGACAGCAGCTGCGGTCAGCTTGTTCGTGACCGCGAACGGCCCGGCGAGCAGTTCAAGTGCCATCGTCAGGCCCCGCACTCAACGGTGAACGTCACACTCCCGGCGCCAGCCGGAACGAACCGTGCGGCAGCCTGCCCGTTGTGATCGGTCATGCCGGACAGCGGCGTAAGTGCTCCAAGGCCAGCGAGCGTCCATTTGACGACGCGATCAGGCGTACCGGAGAAGACGACGAGTGCAGCCTGGCCGTCGCGGATCAGCGCGGGATAGGTGCGAATGCTCATCAGCCCCCCGCCAGTTCGCGCGCGAGCCAGCCCTCGACCCATTCACGCATCGTCATGTTCGCCATTTCGGGGGAGATCACAGGGCGAATAACTGTCGGCTGCTGGCCCCGCTGCCTGCCGCTTTGGCCTTCCATGTACACGCCGAGTTTGCCGTTGGCCATGCGCTTCAGCGGGAGCGCCGCCTCGGGGCCGGCCTCCCCTGCCACACCGTTGCGCCAAGCGCCGCCCGAGGCGAACCGGAAGTACGTTGGGCGATCGAGCACCTCGCCATTTCCGAATGCGCCGCCCTTGGCAAACGGCTCAAGGTCTTTGCCTGCGAAGGCGTTCCCGAGAGCAGACGGGACAGGGGTGAAAGACCGCTCAGAGACCGGAGCACCCCCACCGAGGCCCGTGAGGAAGCTCAGGCCGGCACCGAGCAGACCACCTCCCTGGCCGCCGCTCACGAGACTGCCGAACAGTTTCTGCGCCAGTTCCGCCGCCAAGGCTTCGGCGATCATGCGCCGCACGACACGCGCAAAGCCGTCGAGCATGCCCTCGATCCCCTTCGAGAACGGATCGAAGAGGAAGTCGGCGAACGCGTCCTGCATGTTGCGTGCGGCCTGCTTGGCGAATTCGTCCATCACGCCGGTTGCCTCGTCCGTCTTGGTCGCGACGTTGCCGAGAACATCGTTCACGGTATCGCCGTACTTCTTCATTGCCGCTTCGCTTCCGACGAGTCCGAACCTGCCTTTCTCGTAGGCTTCTGCGAGCAGGAGCATGTCCGCGCGCTGGCGCTTAAGCGAAGGGGATTCGAGAAGATCGTTCAGGTCTGCCTGCTTCTTCGCAAGACGCTCCGCCCCGTTCGCAGCGTCGAATTCAGCCCGCACGAGGTCGCGGTAGGACTCGGGCATCCGCTCCCATTCCGGGGAGTTCGCGATCTCGAGGAAGGCCCGTTCAGATTTCGTCAGCTCAGCGCCGGCCGTGGCGGCGTCGAGCTGGATGTCGCGGAATCGGGCGATGGCGTCTTCCGCAGGCTTCACCGCGGCTTCGACGTCCTTCAGGAAGTCGCCGAGTACGTCTTCAGCCTTGAGGGCTTTTGCGGCCTTCGGCGTGCCCGTGCTGCCGATCGGCGGCAGCTTGATCTGGGTCCGCGTGCCGCCCTGCGCCAGCCGGTCGAGGCGGTCTGCGTTGTCCGCGGAGATGCCGGCCTGCGCCTGGATGCGCTCCTGCGCTGCGAGCACGTCGCGCAGATCGCGCAGACTGGATCCGCGCACGCCGACCATCATCCCGATCAGCCCGCCGGGGAAGCGCTTCTCCCATTCGTCGGTCTTGGCGATCATGCGATCGACGTCGGCGATGCGCTCGCGGATGTTCGCGCCATCGCCGACGCCCATCGACGCGTTGATCTGCGCGTTCAGGGTCGATGGGAGGTTGCCGATCTCCCGGTTCGCCTCCAGCGTGACGCGCAGCAGTTCATTGATCTGCGGAATCAGGCCGTTGCCGATCTGCGTCGCCGCGCCGTTCGCGAGGGTCTGCAGGCGGTCGAGATTGTCGTTGAACTCCGCGGACTGCTTCGCCATCTCCGCGGTTATCGGGTTCAGCCGCTGGCCTTCCTCGATCATCCCCTGCAGGCCGGCGCGCCCCTGCGCGAGCAGCGGCACGAGGGCGGCGTAGGACTTCCCGAGTAGATCGTTCCCGACGCGGACTTGATCGGCCTTGGAGAGCCGCGGGAACACGTCGGCGAGCTGCAGCAGCGCCTCTTCCGCCGACTTGGCACCGATGCCGAGCGAGCGGAACAGCGCCGTGCTGGATTTGTCGCCGGCGGCGACTTCGGAGAGCCGCTTGTTCAGGTTCTGGAGACCCTTCTCCAGTTCCTCGGACGATCCGCCCGAGAGCTTCATGGCGTAATCGAGGCCGTTCAGGGTTTCGACGGCAACGCCCGTGCGCTCCGAAAGCTCGTCAAGGCGGTCTGCAGCATCAACAGCGCCCTTGACCCACACGGCGAACTGCGAGGCCACGGCGACACCGCCAAGGCCAGCCAGCGCCGTGCCGACGCCTGCAAACGCCTTCGCCATCTTGTCGGCGTTGCGCTGGGCAATCTGCGCCGCCTTGCCCATGTCGCGCTCGATGTTCGCGAGCCGGGCATTGATGTCGATGGTCAGTGTGGCCAGTGCCATGTCATTCCCTGTTCTGGTTCTGGTGGTCCCTGATCGCGACCAGCTGTGTGATCAAGGTTTCCACGTCGGACACGCCGAGCATTTCGCAGACGATGGGGAGTGCGGCCCAGTCGATGCCGCCCATGAGGTTCCATGCGCGGATCGCGAGGCCGACTCCGGGGGGTTGCTCACGTGGCCGGACCTGCTCGGGCAAGTCCTGCGAGTCCAGCCACGCCGTCAGTTTTTTTGCGCTTCCTCCAGCGCGGCGACGTGCGCCTTGAATGCCTCCATGACGCGGTCGATCACCGGACCGTAGAGGTCCGGCCGGTCGCGCAGCCATTCGGCGCAGGCGTCGGCATCGAAGGTCAGCGGGTGCGGGTCGCCGCCGGGGACGATGTCCATCTCGCGGACCTTCTCCCACCCGACGACGGCGGAGGTGAAATCCCGCGTGCGCGACATGTCGGCCATCTCCACCGGCGTCGGCCGGCGGACGATGAACGCGAAGTCGGCGACCTCGACGCGCGCCTCGCGCGCGCGCCGCATCTTTTCGAGGAGCGCGCTCATGATCAGGACGCGTAGTAGTTCGGACGACCGAACATCGTCACGACGGCGCCCGTCGTCACGAGCTGCTGCGCCGCTCCGCCGGGCAGCAAGGTCGCACCGACGTAGCCGGCAAAGACCATGATCTGGCCGCCGGTGCCGAACGTGAATTTGAAGGCGCGCATGTCCTGGCCGTCCGATGCGGACTTCATCGCCACCAAGCCGGCGTCCGACACGTCCCAGATGTTGTCCATCGTGAAGTTCGACGGGTTCGCAATGCCAGGAATCTGCGTGCGGACGTTGCTGTGGATCGTGGTCGTGTCGATGAAATCGAAATCGCCGCCGGACGCGGAGATCGTCGTCGCCGTGGTGATCGACGTCCCGAAGGTGATCTTCTCGGCGGTGCCACTGGTGAAGGTGTCGAAGTCGGTCGTATTGACGCCCTCGAGCTGGAACGTGTCGGCAGTGACGCCAGCGACGCGCGCGACCATGCCGTCGATCTGGAACATGCCCTGCGCGGTCAGCAGGACATAGTCGCCGTTGCTGTAGCCGTGGGCAGTCGAGGACGCGACGCCGGGGTTCGCCTTGGTCACGGCGGTGACGGTCTTCGCGGCAGCGAGGGCCGACTGCATCGCCACTGCCACATTGCTCCATTTACGTGCGGTTGCCATTTTTGCGGGCTCCTGAAACGAAAAAGCCCGCACGCGGCGGGCAAAAAAAATCCCGCCGGAGCGGGATGGGTCTGGGGTGTTGCTGGCTTACAGGGCCAGCAGGGTTACATCGATCGTCGTGGCAAACAGCCCGGCTTCCGGGTCGAATCCGCCGGCGCGGCCGGTCGGCACTTCCTTCGCTGCGACCAGCGCGGCATTCACCGCAGCGGCGACGGCATCGGCAGATGTCCGGGTCTTCCCCCAGCACTCGACGCGCATCGAGGCAAATTCGCCGTGCGTCGTGCCGTGGATGGTCCCGATCGGCTCGGTCCCGGCGCGCGTGAAGACGACGACCGGATAGGCTGTGCCTTCGGGCATCGCGTCGGGGTAGATCCGCGTCGAGACGAGCGCCGTCAGGGCCGCATGGCCGGACAGGATCGTGTAGAGGTCGGATTCAGCGGACACGGGATGCCCTCTCGTTCAGCTTCTGGATCTGCGGGACAACGGACTGCATGAACTTCGCGATGGCAGGCGGCCCCTTTTCCTTTGCGGCATTGGTCATGAAGAACTTGCCTTCAACGAACCCCACCGGATGGCGCCGACGGCCCGTTATCGACTGCAGGTTGTACTTGCGCTTCCGGGTGACGATTCGCCCGTTGACGAGTCGCTGCTGATAGACGGTCGTGCCTGTACCGGCCGCTGCGCTTCGCGGGACAATGTTGTGACCGAACTCCACCCACCACCAGTAATAGGGATCATTGGGGTTTTGCGACCCGCTGAATCTCTTTCCTGCTGCCGCCTGCGAAGCCTTGAACTTCCGGATCTGCATCGCCTTCAATGGGCGAACCGAAACGAAGACTCCCTCGTTGCCGTCCTGCCGCGCGAACTTTGAGGCACGCACGGAAATGGCCCGCTTCACGGTGCCCGGCTTGCGCGTCTTGGTCGCCGTCCGCAGCACAGGGGCCTTCAGGCGCGCTTCCGCCTGAATGACCTTGCCGGCCTCGCGCAGCGCACCGCGCACCGCCTTCGTGCGGATCGTCTTCGCTGCGCCAGCGAGCGCCCGCTTCAGCTCCTCGATGCCTTCGAGCTGTACCGTGACGCCGTTCATGCTGCAGTCCTCACGCCCGAGATACACATCAATTCGAGGTTTTCCTTCCGGGTATTCACGTCGATGACGGAGACGATATCCAGCGTCAGCGACCCCCACACGACGCGCATCTCGCGCACGACGCCCGTCCGATACCGGATCGTCACGCGGTGGTCGGTCGCGTCCTGCATCTGCGCAGCCGCGAAGAATTCGCGGCCGCGGATCGGTTCAACGCGCGCCCATACGGTCGCAACATCAACCCACGAAACGACCTCCTCGCCGATGCTGTTCCGCGTGACGGACTTCGACTGGAGGGTGACGCGCTTGTCGAACTGGCCGGCTCCGAGTCCCATCAGAACACCCGGTAGCGATCGAGGAGTCCGTCGCCGAACGGCGTGACGACCATTTGCCGATCGGTCGCCGCCTCGCGGTTGCGATACCAGTGCCCGACCTGCAGAAGAATCCACTGCTTCAGAGCCTGCGGGCAGGATGTGCCGTAGCCGGCCGTGTAGCGCACCGTCACCGCGTTCTCAGTGTCGCGCGGCGTCGGCCATTCGGTGTCGAACACCGGGACGACGCGGCCAGGTTCGAGATGCGTGTCGAGGGTGTAGGCACTCGCATCCAGCGTCTGCAGCACGCCGGCCGCATCGATGTACTTAACGTGGGTCACGGTCGCGATGGGCGGCCACAGCAGCTCGATCTCCCGCGATGGGAAGGCGTCGAGCTTCAGCTCCCACGTCGCCAGCGCGATCGACCGCCCGGTCTGCTGCTCGCACATCTCGCGCGCAGCGGTGATCATGATTCCGAGGTCGACGTCGTCGTCCGTGCCGTCGATGCGCAGGCGCGTCTTCGCCTCGGCAACCGTGACAGGCTCGGTCGTCGTGCTGATGAGTCGGGTGGTCATGTGTGTGCGCTCCTCTGCAAAGAAGGCTCCGAAGAGCCCTCTTCACGCAGGGGCCTGAAATCAGGCCGGCGGGTTGGCGGTGGGCATGAGGTTCGGGCAGACCACGCACACCGCTGCCAGCAGCGCAGCCGTCGCGTTGTTCGCAGGCGTGATGGTCAGGCGGGTGTAGCGCTTCACGCCCTTGTAGCCCAGCTTGAAGCACTTGTCGTCGTCGCTCTGGATGAAGCTGGCGAGCACCTCGGTGCCGAGCAGGTCAGCATCAGCCACCGCCGTTGCGCCGGTCATGTCGGAGGCGTCCGACTCTTCCAGCAGCGTCGTGAATTCGGCGCCTGCATCGCCCAGCGATCCTGTCGCGATGAGGTACACGGCGGCATGGGTGTTCTGGTGATCGATGATCTGGCCGACTTGTGCGGTGTTGTCCGCGACCGAAGCGGGCGACAACACGCGCTTCACGTTGATGCAGTTGAAAAGTTCCATGATGTTGATTCCTTGAAGAGAATGAGGTGGATGGCGCCGCCGGAAAGCGGCGCCGTGCCGATTAGGCGGAGAACTTCAGGAACTTGATGGCCTCGAAATTGACCGCGCCACCACCGGTCCGCTTCGTGCTGTAAAACACCACGTACGGCTTGGCGGTGAAGGGGTCGCGCAGCGTGCGGATGCCCATGCGATCGACGATCTGGTACGCCTCCTTGAAGTCGCCGAGAGCGAGAGAAAGACTGTCCGTAGCCAGCGCGGGCATGTACTGATCGATGCGCACCGGGTATCCATTCAGGCGATCCGGAGTTCCGGCCTGCATGGAGGGCTCCCACAGATAGCGGTCGGTCGTCGCTTCCTTCAGCTTGCGGATCTTGGTCCGCACCTCGCGACGCATCACGAAGTTCGCGTTCTGCAGGTACTGATCCTTGAATGCACCGATCAGATCGTGCAGCGGGTCGCCCTTGGTGGTTGCATTGAAATCGCCGTTCGTCCCAGTCTTGACGTGCTCGAAGGTGCCCCACGAGCGACTGGAGTCGGCAGTGGCGGCCGTTGCGTAGGACGCCAAGCCCATCGGCTTGCCGGCGCCGTTGCCGGTCCAGAATGCCGTCCCTTCAACGCGCGCGAACTTGTCGGCGATCTTGCCGGCAAGCCAGGCTTCAACATCGGTGGCGGCGTCGTCGAGGATCTTCTGCGACGCCTTGGGCATGGCGTACATCTCGAAGGCCTCGATCTTCCACTTGCCCACTTGCGGCGTGGTCGTATCGGAGCGCGTACCGAGTTCAGACACCCAGCCGGCGTCGGCTTCGTTGTTGTCGACGATGCCCTCGATGTCGTTGGTGCTGATGGTCTGCACCGATGCGATCTGGCGCATCACCGACTGCTCATAGACCTTGCCCACGACGCGACCTATGGTGGCGTGCGGCAGGAAATAACCGCCGTCCGGATCAGAGCCGGCCTGCAGCGCCTTGCGCTCATTCGACTCCAGGTTATCGACCGGCACGCCGGCCACCAGCTTGAAGAATGCCGACTTATAGAGTCGGTAGCCCTCGGCATCGAATTCAGCCGGGACCGCCTTCCCCTTGCTCGCGCAGTCGGCGCGCAGGGCGATGTTGAAAGATTTCAGCTCGGAGGCGAAATCCGCTTCGGCCTTCACTTCGCTGTCGGTCTTCGGGCGGGCGAGTTTCTTCTCGATGGCATCGAACTGCTCTTTGAGGTCGGCGAGCTTTTCCATGTCGGCGCTGATCTTGGCGAGTTTGGTCTCGAGATCTCCGACAGCCTTCCCTTCGGCTTTCGCCTTCAGGATCTCGTCGTTTGTCTTCTTGAACTCGGCCCACGCCTCGCCTTGCTGGTCGATGATCTTTTTGATCTCGATCAACTCAATGTTGCCGACGACGCCGAGCAGCGCGAGGCTTGCCATGATGTCGGGCGAGAAGATGGGAACGCCAGCCATGGCGGAACCCATGGCCAGCAGAAGGACGGCAGCAATGCCGAATTTGAAGTGCGTTGCTTTCATTTTTGCGGTCTCCAGAATGAAAAAACCGCCTTGCGGCGGTCGGTTTGGTTGATGCTGTTGGCAGGCTTTCAGGCCAGCGCCGCGCCTCTGCGCCGTAGCGCTTCGACGATTTGCTGCATGTCGCCCCCATCAGAATCGCTCTGTCCGAGGCTTTTCACCCTGGCGATAAACGCCTTGGCTTCCGTGCGGCTCAAGCCTGCCTCACGCAGGTATTGCTCCGCGGATTTGAGATCTTCCAGCGTTTCGATTTGCCCCTTTACCGACGACACGCGCGAGGCGTCATTCATCGGGAAGGTGACCAGCGAAAGCTCGATCAGATCGGCTTTCTTGATGGTGCGCACGCCCGTGACGCGGTCCCAGCTGTCGTCGCGCACCCGGTAACCGATCGACAATCCGCTGAGCGCCCCCATCTTCATGAGTTCGTACGCTTCGGCGCCGCGTGCCGTCTTGAGGGCAAGTTGCCCTTTCACGCGCAAGCCGACGCTGTCTTCTTCCATCGATGTATAGACGCCGATCGGCTCGGCCTGGCGGTGCTGCCACAGCATCGCAGGCATCCTCCCGGCGGACTTTGCCGCCGACAGCGTTTCGGTGAAGGCGCCTGGCGCGACGATGTCACCGCCACGATCCTCGATACTGAAGACCGAGCCGTACCCCTCGAATGTGCCGCTGTCGCCGGTCGCCTTGAGGTCGTAAGCGAAGTCGATGGTCTTGGTAGTCATGGTCTCTTCCTTCAGTCCGCAGGGGCGGGGTCTGGCTGGCTTCCAGTGGGCGCGTGCAATGCCGAAGCGTCTCCGCCCATCGGATTGAATTCGAGTAGTGCGCGGATCTCGTCCTGCGTCAGCACCTGGCGAGTACCTCCGGCGCCGAGCATGCGGGCGAAGAATTCGCCCTGATCCTTCATGGAGCCGCGAAGCAGGCCGGCGGCGACAAACTTGAAGTACAGGCCCTGCTTGCGCTCCTTCTCCGTGAGCAGGCTCGCGTCAGCCGATTGCTCGATACGGGCATACCACGGGCTCAGCGTGTGCACGACGTGCTGGATCTGGAACTGCTCCGCGCTGGCGTAGGTTGGCGCCTTCTCGGTATGGAACACCATGAACGGCGATACGCCTGCGAACCGGCAAACCTCTTCGATCTGGAAGCGACGCGTCTCGAGGTGCTGCGCATCCATTCCGGTCATGGTCGTGGCGAGCCACTTGGCGCTGCGGTCCAATACCATTGGAGCGCCGACGTTCTCCCGCGCTTCCTTTTTCAGCCAGGCGACCAGCTTCGCCTGCTGATCAGTCGAGAGGGTCCCGTCCACGGAATAGACACCAGACGACTTGACCCCGTTCGCATGCAGACCGGCATGACTTTCCTCGGTGGCAATCGCCAGGCCGAGCGCCTCGCGCGCCAGCTTTAGGACATCCATGCCAGCGTAGCCGATCCAGGACGAGCCGCGGACGTGCCAGATCTGTTCCGCAGGGAACAGCAGCACCTGCCCGTTGCGGAGCGAGTATTTGTACTGCGCCGGCCCGAACTCGTCGGGCTGCTCCACGCACATTCGGCCCGGATCCAGCAGAATCATCTCCGCGATGCCGCTGGATATCCGATTCTTCCATGCGTACGCGTTGCCGTGCATGGCGTGGATCACCAACTGCTCGCGA
Source organism: Aromatoleum evansii (assembly GCF_045689615.1). Taxonomy (NCBI): domain Bacteria; kingdom Pseudomonadati; phylum Pseudomonadota; class Betaproteobacteria; order Rhodocyclales; family Rhodocyclaceae; genus Aromatoleum; species Aromatoleum evansii. The sequence continues at coordinate 2,132,747 of NZ_CP141259.1, read as the reverse complement.
AATTCGAAACTGGTCTGCCAGTCGTTCGGCTTCGTTGCAAGCAGGTCGTACAGCGGCATGTCGCGCGCGGGCTTGATCTTCGTCAGGCGATCTTCCTCGGACTCGCGGAACAGTTTGAACGGCACCTGTGCACATCCCTGCGAAACAACCTTCACGCAGGCGAACCACGTCGCCACGCGAAGCGCAGTGTCCAGGTTGATCGTCGCGCCGGCCTTTGACGATCGGCCAGACTTGGCGATCTCCGCCCACAGCGCAAGCGGGTCACTCGCCTTACGCTCCAGCGCTCGCGAAAGGAATCCCATTACCGACGGCTCCCAAGCACGCCCGCGGCGATCCCGAACAGCCCGCCTATGATCCAGCCCGCAGGCGCATACACCATCCATGCACCGTAAGAGACGGCCACGGCCCCGGCGGCCATCAGTGCGTCCGGACACCAGTCGGCCGCCACGGCGATCAGCTTTGCTTTCATGCGGCCACTTCCCAGAATGATTTGCCGGCAGAGGCCGGATTCAGCGCCATCAGCGACACCGCGTCGAACGTGGCCATCAGCGGATCGATCTTGGCTTTCCCGCTGGCCTGCTTCGTGATCGTGATCGCATTGCCCTTGTCTTCGATGCGTGCATTCCCGACGCACCACGCCATCAGCGGCGATGCACCGTGCAGCATCTCGCCGCCGGCAATCTTCCGCTCCGTCGTCTTGATCGCGCCGTTGAGCTTCCAGCCCTGCGAGACGGCGACGATCTGCTTGCGGTCGATGCCGCGCTCATCGGTCAGGAGCTCGTCGACGATGTCGCCGATCCCCGCCGCATCGACGCCGATCGCGTTTTCCTCGGGCAGCAGGCCCAGGTCGCGGATGCGGCAGACGATGTCGGCGACGGCCACGACGTCATCGCCCGGGCGCTCGACGATGGTCAGGTCGCCTTGTGCTTCGAAGTCACGCAGCCGCGGGGCAATCTCTTGCCGGCGCTGCAGGACGATCCGGTGCGCCCACGCATGCGCCCAGTGCAGCCACTTTCCTGTTCCGCTCTCGCGGCCTACTACGGAGAGCCCGAGAAGGTCATCCAGGCCACCGCCGTCGATGCCGACCACAGCCACTTCGCAGCGCGCGAGCAGGCTGTCGAGCGTCAGGCCTGACTGCCCTGCGTCTTCCCAGAAGTCGGCACCAGCCCATCGGTCGGACTGCAGCGCGAGGCCGATCTCGACGTTCGCATGCTTCGCCATGAAACCGCGGAACGATTCCTCGCCGCCGGCCTGTGCCTTGCGGAACTCCCGCTCGATGAACTCGCGATCAACCGAATACCCGAGGTTCGGATTCACCATTGGGATGTTTTCGAGCAGCAGATGTTCTTTCCGCTCGACCATCTCCGGCGGGTGCTCGAAGATCACCGGCACGAAGCGCGGGTCGTCGATCTTCCCGTCGCGCACGTCCCGGGCGTACTGCAGCTTCTGCTTGAACACGCCCGCCGGCGGATCGTCCGACTGCGTCGTCAGGTAGATGACGAAGCCTTCTGGCCGCGACGCCAGGCCGCCGATCGCCTCGCGCAGCATGTTCTCGGCGTCGGCCTGCTTGCCGAAGAGCCACAACTCATCGACCAGCGTGCCGACCGACTTCTTCCCGCCGACCGTATTGCTGTCGGCTGCGACGACCTTCAGCATCGCGCCGCTCTCGCGGTGCGTGATCGTCTTGATGTGTGTCTGAACGTGCATCAGCGCGTCCAGGTCGTCGTCCTTCTGCACCATGTCACGAGAAGGGGCATAGCTGTTGTTCGCAATCTCGATCGTCGGCGCGAGGATCGCGAACTCGGCCGACTGCCGCCAGTTCAGGATCAGCGCCGTCATCATGATCCCGGCCGCAATCGTGGACTTCGAATTCTTCTTCGGCAGGCAGATGAACCATTCGGTGATCACCCGCCGGCCGCTCTCCGGGTCGTAGGCGCCGAAGATCGACGCCACCAGGTCGAACACCCACTGCGCGCACGCCTCGCCGAAGGTCGGGCTGCCCGGAGCATCCACGATGCGCAGCTCGCGAAAGATCGCAAGCGCCTGCTCTGCCGTCTCCGGGAATACCGGCGGCGGGATGATCGATCGGCCCGAGCGCAGCCGCTCCGCCCAGTCAGGGCAGGAGGTTTTCCATTCCGGCATGGTCAGCGGTTATTGACGACCAGCTTCGGCGGCAGTGCGGAGGCGAACTTCCCGGCCGCCTTCTTCGCCTTTTCGGCCTGCTCATCCTTCTTGCCGCCGTCGTGCCGCTTCGTGTGCGTGTATTGCACCGCCGCGATGGCCGCACGAACCTGCAGCGAGGTCGCTTCGGTCTTGCCGAGGGCGATGTCCTGCAGAAGCTCGAGCATGTCCTTTTCGCCCTGCTGGATCGGGACGGGCTTCTTCTGCTTCGTGCTCGCCACGTCGCCGTCGACGCGCTTCTTGGGCTTACGGCCGGCGCCAGGACGGGCGCCGCCGCTCCTGCCTTTTACTCCGGCCATTTGATTGCCCTTTTGAAATGGGGGTTTGATTCCGTGCGTGCGAGGGAGCGCGGTTTCCAGCCTAACAGGCTGCAGACTTTTACCCCCCCCTACCCCTCGCTGAGTTCTCGCGCGCCGTCTTCACCTTGTGGCAGTCGCCGCACAGCGACTGAAGGTTGCTGTCGTCGTCAGCGCCGCCGTCGGCCAGCGCCACAACGTGATCCACCTCCGTTGCAGCAGTGACAAGCCCGAGCTTCTCGCACTCGACGCACAGCGGGTGCTCGCGCAGCCAGCATGCTCGACGCTTCATCCATCCCGAGCCGCGCTGCCGTGGCGTTGCACCGATGCGCGGGAGCGTCTTCATCGTCCCACCGCCGAGCGTCTGGAGCCTCGGCTTGAGCGTCTGGAGCCTGCCCATCAGTGCCGCACCACACGGCGCATGTAGTCGCAGATCTCGGCGGTCAGCACGTCGAGTGCTTCCTGCTCGGTCTCGCCGCCTCCGCAGATGTCCGGAAGGTCCGGACAGGTAGCGATCCACTCGCCGTCTTCCGTCTCGTGCAGCCAGCATTCCGCGTGATCGAGCTGCATGGCGCCACCTCGCGATGTATGGGTCCGGGTGCCGGATGATGCGTCTCACGACGACTGCAGGCCTTCCACCTGCTCGGATCGATCAACCTCCTTACGGGGTGATGCATCCTGGAACTGACGTAGTCGGCTTGACTGTTCCGATTAAGCGATCGCCACTCGCACGCTACCTGCTCCCATACGGGTACATCCGCAGCAAGCCCGGCCTTCGGATGGAAACAAAAAAGCCCACGACCTTTCGGAGGCGGGCTGCATCGGGACTTCTCCCGTGTATCTGATTTCGGCTTATACGCTGATCGGAATGCACAGTCAATAGACGTGGATGTTTCTGTCAGGCGATCCAGTTCGACCCCGGCTGCATCATCATTTCGATCTCGACACGCCGGGAGAGCTGCCGCCTGACGTCATCAATGCCGGTTGTCTCGATGTTCTCGACTGAAAGCCTTTCCACAATCATCCCGGTTTCAGATTCAAGCTTCGCCAGTATCGCGGCGATCTGCTTTTCTGCCTCAATGATTCGACGGTTCGTATCCATCACTCTTCCCCCACCATCCCGCAATTCCGCAGCCTATCATCGATCGCGCGCTGCGCCTTGGCCTCGATCTCCCGCATGCACTTCTGCACGCGCTGGTTCTGGTCGCTCACCGTGTTCCGATGCACGCTCGCGATATCGGCGAGTTCGTCCAAGCTCGCAGCCTTCCGCCCGAATGCCCGCATCACGAGCGCCTGGCGCAGCCGATGGTGCGACACGCACCCGGCGAGGGCCGCGCGCATGGCGTAGGAGGTCAGCCACTCGATGGCGCTCGACCACTCCCGGCCCGCCGTCTTCCCGCTGCAGCAAGCCCGGCCGCAGTCGCAATCCTCGAAGGCCGGCGCGAAGCGGGCGGCGATCACCATCTGCTGCTCGACGGGGAGCTGCCCGACCTCCGCGCGAACGAACCCAGACTGCCCGGCGCCGTCGAGCCCGACGAGGCCCTTTCCGCTGCCGATAGCGCCGCGCATGAGCTTGGACATCGGCGGGGCGTCGTACTGCTGCAGGGAGTAGTTGTACGCGAAGGTCAGCGCCGCGTGCGTGCTGTGGAAGACCGGGGCGAGAGATGTGGTCATCGGTGGGGGCCTGTCGTCGTTGTTGGGGCGCAGATGGAAGGGGTTCGAGCCTTATGCCACGCACAAGGGTCGTGCATCGGATGACGCTCAACGCACCGGCAGCGCTGCACGCCATGTGTCGTGCGCTGCTCCAGGTTCCGGCAGTCGCGGCATCCGGGCGGCGCTGGGATGGTCAGTAGCTCGTCGGCGGTGTTCATTGCTGCGCCCCGTACAGGCGCTCGAGCGTCTCGGCGACGAGCTCCAGCTCCGTCACCCCATAGGTGCGCTCGAAGGCCCTCACGCCGAGCCCGTGCACGCCGTTTGCGCCGCGATGGTGCTCGGGGCACAGGCCAGTCACGATCCAGTCGCTGTTGCGCTGCCCGGCTCCGACCCCGTCGCGGGCGTGATGGACCTCTGCGGGCGTGTGCCCATACCCGATGCGCCGGCAGATCGCGCAGCCGTCAGCAGCCACGCGGCCCATGTGTCGTTTCGCTGCGCTACTCATGGAAGATCACCCCCAGTTCGGTCGCCGCTTCGGCCTCGACCGTGTTCATGTACTCGCTGAACTCCGAAACAGTCAGCTCTGCCGTGCTCTTGCGCCGGGAACGGATCTCGCCGTCCGGCATCACGAATTCGGTCTTGGGCATGTGCTTGTCGGCAAACCACTCGTGCCATACATCCTTCGAGAACTGACGGCCATTCACCCAGGCCTGCGCCGCGATCTGCTCGTACACGGCCTTCCACAGGCGCTTGTTCTGCTCGCTGTTCCTCTTCTTTTCGTCGTCGGTAACGATCACGCGCAGCGGGCGGCCGGAATCGACTGCGGCCCCGGCGTTCTGCTTCAGGAAGGCGACGAGCGCCTTCGCGGAGTCGGGCGCGCGGAGCACGAATTCGCGGTACAGGGCAGTCATCCCCGCACCTTCGCGCAGTCCGCGCAGATCCACCGCTCGCGGTTGTTCTCGATCCCGAGCACCTTGCCGCCCTTGCGCGGCTTCGTCTTCCGGCATTGCGAGCAGTAGCGAGGCTCTGCGCATAGATCGCGCATGCTGGCGCGGTAGCTGGTGCCGTTCATCCCGTCTCTCCCATCATCACGACGAGCCGCGAAGCCATTACTTGTACGCTGCCAAATTGCTTTTCGTCGGCCACGACATAGAGCCGTAAATCCGTCGCAGGCACTCATTCACACTGCCGCAGATGAACAGGTTTTCCGGCCTGTTATCGTCTATGTCATTGTTGATATGCAGTACATGCTCATGGCGATCCAACAGTCTCCCGATCGCAGCCGACGCAATCTTGCGGTGCGTGCGGATGTAATTGGCGACAACGCCCTTCCGTGGCATATAGGTAATCTCAGCGCCATCTGAATCAATGGATATGCCACCTTTCCATCGCGGGTGTTGCTCACGCACCATCACAATGCGTTGGCACCCGTCGGAGCAAAACCGGCGTTGGCTCTCAGGATTCCACGACTTGAGCCGCATGAAAGTTTCGCCGCAGCACTCGCACATGAACGTTTCACGCTCACCAGTCGTCTGTGCCATGTCATAACAAGCCTTCGAGCAAAAGCGCGCGCTTTCTGTCATCTGCGAGGCCGGACGCGTGAAATCACCTCCGCAGTGCTCACACTTTCTGGTCACACGGTTCATGAGGCACACCCTAGAGCAGTACCGAAACTTTTTCATGAGCGACGGTGCGCGCGTAACGGGTTTGCCGCAGCGCATGCATTCCTTTGTCACTTTCTCGAATGAAGGTGGCGCTCTCATTTAGCCTCCAACATCTACTTATCGCCCGCATCGGAACCGAACACCCGCATCTTCAGATACTCGCGGTCCTGCGCGTAGAGCACTTCGGCAATGCGGACGAGTTCGGGGTGGGTCATAGCGGCTCCGGCTACATCCAGAACTTCAGGTACGAGACCCAGGCGAGCAGCACGATCGACGCGATAAACCCGAAGGCGTCGGCACCGATCGACGTCTTGACGATTCTCGGATGCTCGCCGTGCAGCCAGAGCGAGCGAATGAACACGGACAGGCAGCCCATCCAGAACATGAAGGTGATGTAGGTTTCCACTTTTTCTCCTCAGCGCGCAGACCGCGCATGTAGTTCAACCACCCGGACAAAGACGCCCGGACGCTCCCCGTACCGCTTCCCCTTCACCACCCGGCAGGCCTGCGCGTCGTCGCGGAAAACGATCTTGTTCATGCCGTCCATGACCGCCTTCTCGATGTTGTCCAGGTCGGGCTTTCCGGTCGGCATCACCTCGCCCATCAGCGCGGCGGCCTGCTTTTTCTTCGACCAGCTTGCCGGCACCGAGCAGGTCGCGACGAGCTCGACCAGTACCGGTAGTTCGCTCGGCGCCCGGCCCGCCATCGCTCGGCTCGCCGCCATGCGCACGAGGTTTTCGTACTCGACGGTTTCCTTCGGTGCGTAGTTGGCGATGAACTGCTTGCCGTCGCCCATCTTCGCGATGCGCGAGCGGTGCCGGCCCTTGCCCTTCGGCTCGCCGGGGATCACGAAGCTGATGTCGAGCGGTGCGCCCGCTTCACATCCTCGAGCAGCGCCCTCGCCGACGCTTCCCCGTGCCGCTTCGCCCAAGTCACGTAGAAGGCCTGCCGTGCTTCCTTCGGCTGCCTGGCGACCCAGCGGCAAAGACAGGTTCGTTTCCATTCCGCGGTCCATGTCGGTCCTCTCGTTGTCATGCAGCGGCGGCATCTGCCGTCTCCCTGCCCAGCGCCGCCCGGGCACGCTCGCTGCGGATTACGCCGTTCGCGACGTGCTCCTGCAGGATCGCAATGAACCGCGGATCGCCCTTCTCGGCGAGCTCGATGATCGCGCTCTCCCATGGGCCGCGGACGAACGGCGGCTCGCCCCTCGCCCACCCCGTGTCGCCGATCTGCGGCTTCGCCACCTTCCGCGCGAGCTCTGCGATGCGCGGGGCAACCTCGTCAGCAGACAGCCGCGGAGCTGGGAGCGCTTTCGGCGCGTCGCCGTGCTGTTGCCGGCAGAGGTCGAGGAACTCGGGCAGCGTCGGAGGCATGTTCCGATGCCGGCATGCCTCCAGCGCCTTCGAGATCCGATCGGGCATGTCGCTGAAGCCGGCAAGCTCTTCGGCCCACGTCGCCTTCGCCAGCAGCAGACCGCGGTCGAACGTGCGGCCAGCACGCTCCACCGTCTCCCCGGTGCGCCAGCGATCAACCCACAGCGAGCCGTACAGGCCCTGCATGCGGTCGAAGATCCGCTCAACCCACGAGTCGCGGAGGGGCGGTCGCTTCGATGGTGCGTTCATCTGCGGCTCCTTGCTCTTCGGCGCACGCGGCGCGGAAATCGGATAGGCGGGTCGATGCGGCGATCGTTCGGCTCTCGTCGCGAGTCATGCGGCGACCTGGCGGGGAGCCGCGGGCGTTCGGGGTGATCGGCGTGGGGTCTTCAAGGAGCCCGGGAGCGAGGTACTTCAGCCCGATGCGATGGCCTTGCTTGGCGCTGAGCTTCACCTTCGCGAACTCGACGATCTCCTCGTCAGTTCGCTTCGTGAGCAGCGCGTCCCATGTCTCGTCGGCCAGGTGGTGCGGGGCTGCATCCGCGATCCCTGCATCACGGAGCAGTCTGCAGACGAGTCCCTTGCGGGAGAGAGATGGCAGCGGCTCTTCGCGCCCCCCCTCTCCAGAGACAGTGACTTCTCTCTCTGGAGGGATAGGTTTTTCTGCTTCTGTATCTGCTTCTGCTTCTGGTGCGTGACTCTGCGTGACATCGCGTGACTGCTCGTGACTCTGCGTGACATCGCGTGACATTCGCTCACGCTCGCGCTGGTCACGTTTCCGCTCGGCGGCTGTTTTCGCTGTCGGGGTAATTGCGTCTTCCCTAGCGGGCTGATGCTTTTCCCACCCGGTAAGTCTGAGCGTCTCGGGGTCGATCGCGCGCCCGATCAGGACGTCCCAGATCGCCTGAATCGCCTCTTCATCCTCATCGAGTGCGGACGCGATGTCCTCGATGTCTGCACCTTCGAGACTGCCGCGCGGATCCGATTCGTTGGCGATCATCAGAAGGTGCGTGAACATCGCGATGACGAGGCTGCGGCGCTGTCCGCTCTTCCTGGCGATCGTTTGCCACTTCGCATTGAGTGTCATGCCGGCCCATAAGCGGACCCAAGACTCAGCCATCTCAGAGCCGCTCCGCCGTCAGAATTGAGACCGCAACACCCGTCCCGGCGAACTCCCCGGTGTAGGTCTGCGACCATGCATGCGCCCACCCTGGCAGCAACGCCTTTCCCTGCATGCTGGCCGGCAGGATTGCGACGATCCGACCGCCTTCCTTCATGAGTGCCGCAGCGGCCTCCAGGTGCGCCAGCGCCATGCCTTCCCTGAATGGCGGGTTCATCACGACACGGTCGAAGCGGTCGCGCGTCCTCGTGTGCCAGTCCATAAAGTCGGCGCGTGTCGCGTCGTACCCTTTCGCCTGCAGCACCTTGCAGTGCAGGTCGCTGATCTCGATGCAGCGCATGCGGTCATGCGGAAGCAGGTCGGCAATGCCTCCGATCCCTGCAGACGGCTCGAGCACGGTATCGTCCGGCCCGATCTCGGCCAGCTCGACGGCGATACGCGCGAGCCGCTCGGGGGTCGGGTAGAACTGGTGCGTCTTCTGGTCCGGCATGCATCCGCTGCACACGATCTCGGTAATGACGTCCTGCGGCGGATAGTCGAACTGCCAATGCCCTTCCTTGGCCTTCACGCCACCGATCGACGCGAGGATGTGTTCAGCCTCGCTGCGTCCGGCCTTCGTGTCCGCGCCGTAGCGAAAGCGTGCCGCGTTTGGGATCGGAATGTGCCGATGCGGATTGCGCCAGTTGTCGGTTTTCTCGACCGTGTAGGCGGGCTCCATATCGGCCAGCACCTCCAGTACCGCGAACGGCAACGGGCGCTGGATCATCTCGAATTCCTTGAGCTTCTTCTTCGGCTTCTGGCGGAACTCGGACGGGATTGCGGTCGGATAGAGCTGCGCGAGCACGCAGTTCAGACGCCAGGCCATGTCGGGGTGCACTTCGAGGTGTGCCGTGCCCTTCAGATAGACGCGCAGGCGAAGCGCCCCGCCGTCAATCGTGATCCACTCTCCATGGTCGCGGCGCGCGGCATCCACGACGGCGTTCGATGCATTCCAGCCCGGCTCGTCGCGCCCCATGAACTTTGCGATGACACAGCGCAGGTCGTTGATGTAGCCGACGCGCTCGGTGCTGTTGTAGCCGTTATGGATGCCCGCGAGGATCATGCGTTTGCCGAATCCCATCGGGCTGTTCGTGACGTGCTCGCCCGAGAGCGCCCGGAAGATCCCGTCGACGCGCTCGGCGAAGAACTTCGAGCGCGACATCAATAGATCCTGCAGCGTCGCGCGCACCGTCTCTTCCTCGAATTCCGGCGTCGCATGCTCGCGGATGGATTTGTTCCACTCGTCGCGGCGGGCCTGCGGCATGGCGTCGAGCACGTCGGTCAGGTTCATCGCCTTTGACCAGTACGCGGCATTCAGCGCAGCAAGGGCGCGATCAACCTGGAACAGCCCGCCAATGCTCGGCGCGCCGTAGCGCTGATCGCGAGCGTTCGCCTCAAGGAAGTAGCTGAGCGCCCCGGCAGTCTCGCCGGTCATCATCTCGGCCATCTCTTCAACGCGGCGGCGCATGCTGAGGTATTGGCCCATCAACCCGTCGACCATGTCGGTCGCGGCCGGCGCGAAGAACTCGGAGGCGATCCAGTCGGACTCGTCGCCGCCGATCAGGTCTGAGGCACCCATCACCGCATCCCCATCCAGAACCCGAACCACCCGCGCCAGATCTCGACCGGATCGAAGGTGATGGCGCAGCGCACCCGCGCGCGGCGTTCGCGCACATCGGCCAGGAAAATGATCTGTGCGGTCATCACATCCCCGCCCACATCATCACGCTCAGCAGCTCGCCGAAGCCCTTCACCCCGACGAACACGCCGACGAACATCAGGACCATCATCGCCAGCAGGAGGAAGAAGTACGCGATCGTCGGGCCGTCTCCCTTCGGGATCTTGGGCATGTTCATTCCTCCGAAATCGGCATGAGCCAGAGAAGTGCGGCGTGGACGCGCGCGGCAAGCCAGTGGGCGATGGTGGTCATGCGGCCTCCAGGGCGGCGAGTTCCGCCATCAGTTCCGCTTTCCGCTGCGCCTTGCTGTCGGCGCTGAGTTGGTAGCCCATCGCCTGCGCCTCCCACTGCATCGGGGCGATGTTTCCGCACAGCTCCATGAGCTTGATCGTGCGGGTGTCAGGGAAGTACGCCTTCCCCTGCAGGATCCGGCAGAGGTGCCCCTTGTCGAGCCCCAACTCCTCCGCGATCGTCTCGTGAGACAGGCCGGAAAGCTGGATGCACAGCCGGATCGCGTCGAGGCGGTGCCGGCACATTTCGAGCAGTTTCGGCTCGACCTCTTTGGGCCGTCGCGCCGCTGCCATCATGGGCATTTCGCGTTGCATGGTGTCCTCTCCTCTCTCTGTTGCCGCTACTGCTGTTGCGAATCTTTGACGCCGATTGCATGGCGTTGCATGTCCCTCTTGGTCCAAAAAAAAGTGCCCGGGGATCAGATGACCCCCAGGCACAGCCCGCGACAGCGGGAGAGGAGACAGCAATGGTTTTTCATGCGACACCCAGATCAGGAGGCCACGTTCGAGGCCTGCGTGCATCGCTGCTGATGAAGCTCATGCAGGCGCTTCCCGATTTCAAACCCGATCCGCTTGCCGCGCTCGCCGCGCGACAGGTCGGAGATATGCGCCTGGGACACACCGACGAGAGCAGCGATTTCGTGCTGCTTCAGTCCGGTCGCCATCAGGTCGGAGATGATTTCTTTCCACATGGGAAAAACAATAGCAGTTGCTGTTGCGAAAATCAACAGCAGTTGCTTGTTCAGCATTTGCTATTGCCTGCCCACAATGGTCAGATGGACATGGCCGAAATTCGACGCCGCCGGCTGCGGCACTGGATCGATACAGACCCGCATTCCCTTGGGAACGTGGAGAAGTGGTGCGATTACTACACGCAGCTCGTGCCGGCAGGAGAGCGCCCGCTCAATCCGAGCTACATCCGCCAGCTAGCGCCCGAAGTAGGCAAGGCAGCGCGCAATATTGGGGAGAAGGCTGCGCGCCGCCTGGAGCGCGCCGGAGGGCTTCCGGTTGGCTGGTTGGATACCGAAGGCCCCGAGTTTCAGGAATCCGCTGTTAAATACGACACGCGCGTATTACCTTCGACCAATTTACCGGCCGAGGAAGGAGCAGCAAAATATGTTTCTCGCGAGGTTACCTACGAGGTGGTCAAAGCGGCGGTGTCTGGAGTCTTGGGCGCGCTTGGGGTGACCTTCGACGATCTCGTCGGTGATGAGTCAGCCGCCAGGGACCGGATCCGGTCAATTCTTTCAGGGCCGCATGCGATGCCGGAGCATGTGCGCTCGAAAAACGAGTTGGATTTGCCTGGCGGGGAAATCGTGAAGGACAGAGACTTAACGGTCGAGATGGGTACCGGCGAAGCGGAGGCGAACAAAAAGAAACCCGCGTGAAGCGGGCGGAGTGGCATGCAGTTCGCCTGTGCCGGGGGACTCTTGAGGGTCCCGCAGCCGTCTGGACGCAGGCTACGCGGAGTGTCCGCTCCGCGCCTGCATTACTTCTTCCCGATCGCCAGCTTTGTCGCCTTTCTGAAGGCTGAGAACAGCGCGAGGTTTTCGTCCTTCGCCATGACGCCAGAGGCCCCCGACAGAACCTTTCTGTCGTCAGTCACGATTGACCAATTGATCCCGGTGATTCGGCCCGCTTTCGCGAGAGCCAGGAGCTCAGTTAGGAGCTGCTCGCATTCTCTGGCGTGTCTGGATTGTATGCTGTATAGGCGCGGCTTACGCATTGCCGCCTGATGTCGTGCTGCTCATGGCGCCGGAGCATACCACGAGCAGCCGCACGGCTCAGCCATGCAGACATCAGGGTTTTTTATGAGGTGATCTCAGTAGGAGTACGAAAATCCTCCGGTTTTCTTCCATCCTGGATTGACCCTCGCCATACCCCGCTCGATCATGTCCTGGCGGGCTAGCTCGGAATCGATCTCCGCTTCTTCGGTAGAATTGCCTGCCTGCCTGTCATCCTCTGGGCATAACGCCCTGCTCGCCACTCGCTGCATGAAGAGCCGCGCATCGCCGTCCGGCACATAATAGACGTCGCTCTGACGCGCCACGAATCGATTTTGCTCGGCGATCGTCGTCGTGACGATGATCTCGCTGCGGGTCGGCCTCGCCGCATAGCCCGCCCACCATTCCGCAAGCGCGACGCCGCTCAGCGTGGCAGCGACCCCCTCGCCTCCGATTGCCAGTTCTCGCACGACGGCCACGCCTGACGCCAGCACCGTGAGGGCCGGCGGCTGGTATGCAGGGGCGCGGTCGCTGTGCACGACGAGCTGAGTATCGTAGATGATCTCGACGTCCCGCCCGTCAGCGGCAAACCCGCCCGCGCCGGTGCTCTTGGTCCGGCATACCGCCACGTTCGCGCCGGCATTGACTAGGCGCGTCACCATGAAGTCGCGGAACGCGGCGTTGAATGCCGTGCTCTTCGCGGGCGCGACATACACGCCACGCGACTGCAGCTGCGGTTTCGCTGAAATCGCCTGGAGCGTCTGCCCGACGACATCCTCGGCGACGACATCCCAGTGATGAGCGGTACGTGCAACCTTCTGGTGCGACAACGGGAAATTCGTCGCGACTGGCGCCGGCGATGCGCATCCGACGGCGACGACGGCGACCGGGATAAGCAGAAGGTATTTGGTTTTCATGACCCCTCCATGACACGGTTATCTGTATTTACACCGTAGTTTCATCGGCGCGTATCCACCATAGCCAAATGCGCCCTCGATGCGCGTGACATTTGTCCCGTTTTGTGCCGGGATCGAATCTGGCCGAACACGTCTGTGACATAAGCCCGCCTCAACAGCAGTTGCTATTGACACACTCAACAGCAGTTGCTATTGTTCGATCAACAGCAAGCGCACCCACGCTGTCGATCGGAGTAGCAAATGTCGAACCTCCCCCGTCACCACATTGAATCCCGCCGCCGCGATCGCGGCCTGATGGTGGTGTTCGGCGTCATCGCTGCGCTGCTGGTCGCGTGTGTGGTCGGCTCTGCATTCGTGGCGGCAGCCGAGAAGGTCACGGCAGCCATCACCGGCAGCCTGACGCGGACGATCCGGACGGAGCGCCGCTGATATGGCTCTACCCCTCAAAGGCGACGCGAGCGACATCACGGCGACATGCCACGGGAAGCACCGGTTCGTGTCCCTGGCGCAGGCCCGCAAGGTCGCTAAGCGCAGCGCGAGCAAGCACTGCCAACGCATCACCCCGTACCACTGCCCGCACTGCGCGGGCTGGCACATCGGATCTCACCTTCACCGGAGGACCTGAGCATGTTGCTGACGCACAGAAAAGCCCGCGAGGACCTGAACGACGGCCGGGAGCACAAAGCCCCCGCGTTCTCCCCGCTGAAAGTGATTCAGGCGCTGCATATGGCCCACGGCCGCAGCCCGATCAAGACCGCGAAGAAGGCGCTGCCGCGATGACCGAACAGCGTATCGACTGGCACATGCGCCAGTTCTGCGACGAGATTTCCGCCGGCCTCGCGTTCGGCATGAGTCCGAACGCTGCACTACGCCGCATGACCGCTCGCGGCGTTCCATTTCACGTCCAGCGCCGGATCTGCGGCGCACTTCAACCGGAGGCAATCCAATGCTGATCCAGAACCACCGGCACGTGCCGGGCCCTGGCGACCGCATGCCGCCCGACATGCACCGCGAAGAAGCCCGCCGGGAGGCGAGGCCCGAGGCGGTGAAGGTCATCTCCGACTTCATCTTCGCCGAGCGCATGGCGTCGCTCGCGTGGATCTCGGATGCGCAGGGCGACTTTCTGCAGGCCGAATACAACGCGATGGACGCGACGATCGCAGAGATAGCGGCCAAGACCGCCGCAATTCTGGAGAACGGACAGACAGGTAGCTCCCAGCTCGGCCTGCTGCTGCAGAAGCTCGGCGGGCAGCTGTTCGCGGCGACAGAAGCCTCGATCCGCCGCGGCGCAGACAAGGAAGCGGAGATCCGGCTCGACCGCATGGAGAGAGAGGATGAGGCGGGGTATCTGGTCGAGCAGGAGGCGTCATGAAAAACGCCCTCCTCATCGCCGCCCTGCTTGCCCTCGTGGCCTTCATGCAGTGGCTCGACGCCGACACCGCCAACAAGATCGCGGCGCGCGAGCACGCAAGCCGGCAGCAGGCGATCGAGGCCATCAACGCGATCAACTGCGGTGAGAGTCCGTTCTATCTGGCGCAGGCGCCCGCAGAAGTCGAATAGCCCCACCTGAAAGAGGATTGCCATGAGCAACGTCACCGCGCTGCAAGCGCAAAAGCAGAACTTCTCACTCGCCCCGAAGGATCTCGATGAGGCCATGCGCTTCGCCGACATGCTGGCGAGTTCCGTCCTCGTGCCGAAGGACTATGTCGGTAAGCCGGGAAACTGCCTCGTCGCCATCCAGTGGGGCATGGAACTCGGCCTGCAGCCGATGCAGGCCATGCAGTCCATCGCCGTCATAAACGGGCGCCCCAGCCTGTGGGGCGATGCGATGCTCGGCCTGGTGAAGTCGCACCCCGCTTTCGAGTGGATCAAGGAAGAGTGCGACGGCAACGTCGCAACCTGCACCATCAAGCGCCGCGGCGAGCCGGAAGTCACGCAGGTTTTCTCGATGGAAGACGCCAAGCGCGCCGGCCTGACCGGCAAGCAAGGCCCTTGGACGCAATACCCGAAGCGGATGCTGCAGATGCGCGCCCGCGGCTTCGCGCTGCGCGATGCGTTCCCGGATGCGCTGCGCGGCCTGATCTCCTCCGAAGAGGCGCGCGACACCCCGATCGAGCGCGACATGGGCGCCGCCGAAGTCGTCGAGACGAAGCGCGAAGAGCCGAAGGCCCTGCCCGCCTATTCCGACGCCGACTTGAAGGCGAACATCGGCGCATGGTCTGGCGCCATGCAATCTGGTCGCACGACGCCGGACCGCGTGATCGCCACTATCAGCAGCAAATACACGCTGTCCGAAGCCCAAAAAGCCTCGATTCGCGACGCTGCACAACCCAAGGACGAACCAAAACCGGCCGGCGAGGCGCCTGCCGGCGACGATGGCTGGCTCGGAGATTACGACAAAGCGGAGGCAGCGCAATGATCATCATCAACGTGCAGCAGGGCACGCCCGAGTGGCATTCCGCCCGCGCGAAGTGCTTCAACGCTAGCGAAGCGCCCGCAATGATGGGCGTGAGCCCGTACATGACCCGCAGCGAGTTGCTGCGCCAGAAGGCGACCGGGATCGTCCCGGACGTCGACCCCGCCACGCAGCGCAGATTCGATGACGGCCACGCCGCCGAAGCGATGGCACGCTTGCTGGTCGAGCAGAACATCACCGGCGAGGACCTGTATCCGATCGTCGCCACCGATGATACCGGCCGCCTGCTGGCCAGCTCCGACGGCGCGACGATGCTCTACGACACCGGCTTCGAGCACAAACTCTGGAACGAAGAGCTCGCCGCCCAGGTTCGCGACGGCATCGTGCCAGAGTCGCACCGCTGGCAACTCGACCAGCAGATCGCCGTCTTCGGCTTCGAGAAGATCATCTTCGTTGTCTCGGACGGCACAACGGAGCGCTTTGTGTGGTGCGCATACCGCACGACGCCCGAACGCATCGCTCGCCTAATGGCGGGGTGGGAGCAATTCGAGCGCGACCTCGCCGAGTACGTGCCCGAGCCTGCCGCCGAAGCCGCCCCGGTCGGCTGCGCACCGGAAGCGCTGCCCGCCCTGCGGATCGAAGTGACCGGCATGGTGACGGCCTCGAATCTCGAAGCCTTCCGCGAGCATGCCCTCGCGGTGTTCTCTGGCATCAAGACCGACTTGCAGACCGACGCGGACTTCGCCGACGCCGAGCGCACGGTGAAATGGTGCAAGGAAGTCGAGGACCGACTGGACGCGGCCAAGCAGCACGCCCTTTCGCAGACGGCCACCATCGACGAACTCTTCCGCACGATCGACGCGATCAAGGAAGAGGCCCGCCAGAAGCGCCTGACGCTCGACAGGCTGGTGAAGTCTGAGAAGGAAGCTCGGAAGCTGCAGATCGTCACGCAGGCGCACCAGGCGCTCGTCGCCCACGTCCAGCAGCTCAATGCCCGCATCGCCCCGGCATCCATCCCGTCGAGCATGTACGCGCCGCAGATGTTCGGCGAAGCAGTCAAGGGCTTGAAGTCGCTCGACAGCATGCGCGACAAGGTCGGGACGCTCCTCGCGAATGCGAAGGTGGAATGCAACGCCGTCGCCGACCGCATCGACGCGAACCGGAAGACGGTCGAGGACATGAGCCTGATGCCGGACTTCGCCGTTGTGTGCACGAAGAGTACCGAGGACTTCGCCGCCCTGCTCGCGATGCGCGTCAATGCCCGCCGCGAGGCTGAAGAAAAGCGGCTCGCCGCCGAGCGCGAGCGCATCCGTGCCGAAGAAGAGGCGAAGGCGCAGCGCACCGCCCGCGAAGCGCAGGCCGAGATGGATCGTCAGGCCGCGGCAGCCCGCGCAGCCGAACAGGCGAAGCTTGACGCCGAGCGTGCGGAACTGCGCCGGCAGCAAGAGTTCATCGAAGCCGAGCAGCGCCGGCAGCGTGACGCAGCGACTGTGCAAGCGGCGAAGCCGGCGGAAAAGCCTGAGATCGTGGTTGCTGCCGTCTCCGAAGAAAGCGACGAGAAGATCACCCTCGGCCAGATCAATGCACGACTCGCGCCGGTGAAGATCGACGCCGCCGGCCTCGCGCAGATCGGGTTTCACCCGGTCGGCAAAGAGCGCGCAGCCGTGCTCTACCGCGAGTCGGATGTGTCGCGCATCTGCGCTGCACTGGTTCGGCATCTGTCGGCGGTATCGGGACAGATGCGGGAGGCAGCATGAGCGCCAAATTCCGCTTCCTCGGCAAGGTTCAGATCACGCATCTGAACACGCGCAAGGAAGGCCCCGACGAAGAGAAGGAGCTCGCCGTCGACATCAAGTGCGAGGCTATCGTCTCGCACGACATCTGCAGCTTTTTCGAGCCGATGCTCTCCGATCTCCTGTTCCTGCCGGGCGGGTCCGTGCGCAACCTGATGTTGCAGCCGGTGGAGTTCTCGAACGAACTGGAGAACTACCGCGCCGTCATCGCTGGCAGCACGCACTACGGCTGCAAGGTGAAGAAATTCCGCCTGCAGCCGAAGGACACGTACCAGATCCGCCTGACGTTCCAGGTGTCGTTCAAGCCGAGCGGAGACGAGGTCGCACGCATCGCCGAGTACCTGCAGGATGAGATGGACATCGAACTCGATCCGGCGAATGACGAACTGGACTTCGGCGCAGAGGGGGCTGAGGGTGAAGGTGTGCTCACGAACCTGAACGACCGCCTGTGCGACCTACTGGGTGACGACTCGGCATACGAAGAGGCCAAGCGTGTCGTCCTCGAACAGCGCCGCCCATCCATCAGCCTGATCCAGCGGCGCCTTCGCATCGGCTACAACCGCGCCGCGCGCCTCCTCGAACAGATGGAGATCGACGGCATCGTGTCCGCAATGAATGCGGACGGAACTCGGGAGGTAATCGCAGCATGACCACCACCGTAGAACAGGCCCTCGAGGCCTCCCATACCCTCATGACCGTGCGCGAGATCATGCGGGATACCGGGCACGCCGAGCCGGTCGTGCGCGCAGAACTGCGCCGGCTGGCCGGCGTCGGGCAGATCGAGCACATCCCCGGGCGCGGGCGCTACGACGGTCGGTACGGACTGCTGCGGCCGATCGCGAAGGACGTTCCGGACGAAGCGGACAGCGAAGGCGGCGAGGCGGACGTTCAGGCAAGCGTGCCGGAGCAGGCCAAAAGTGACGAAGTAGGCACGATGCGCGACGCTAAAGCCGACCTCGCCGAGATCCGCCAGCGCCTGTCGCCCTTCGTCGTCGAGCGCGACCCGGAAACCATGACGGAGGTGGAGCTTGCCGAGCACGCTGCAGCGGTGATCCGCGACGGCATGGAGCGCATCTTCTCGCGAGACTCCGGCGATACGGTAAAGGCGGGGGATGAGCTCGCCAACGCCCATGCCCTCTCCGATAAGCTCGAGCACCTTCTCGGCGTGGAGCGACAGACCTCGGCAGCCCTGCGCGAGCAGCTCGAGCACATCACCACCGGCGGCGAGCCGACGGCCAAGGGGCTCTGCGCGAGCCAGATCGACAGCTACGCGGTCATCGCGCCGAAGCGCCCGATCCGCCGTTTCACCGGGCACGACAGCGCCGTGAAGTCCGCGATGGCTGCCGCCTCCAACGGCTCGAAACGCGGCGAAGTGTTCGCCCTGGTGCATGTCGGCAGCGCCAAGCGCGGCGCCGTGTGGAGGCCGGCGAAATGAAAGAGCGGCCGATTTTGTTCAGCGCGCCGATGGTGCGCGCGATCCTTGCGGGTACGAAGACGCAGACGCGGCGCGCTGTGAAGCCGCAGCCGGAGGTCAGCGAGCAAGGAAATCTGTGCGGCGCGTGGCTGAGCCGGCCGCTCGGCGGCCTTCTGCTGCCGAAGGTCGGAGACATTGCGATGCACTGCCCCTACGGCAAGCCCGGCGACCGGCTGTGGGTGCGCGAGGCGTTTCGCTTCCTCAACTCGTTCGACGCCGACAGCCCCGCCGCGATCGGCGTGAAATGCATCTCCGCCGGTTATCCGAAACCGTGGGCGCCGATCCAGTACAAAGCAGACGGCAATCGCGACAACTGGCTCGCCGTTTGCACGCCGCCTGCGGATATGCCGACGCCGGGAAAGCTCCGCCCCGGTATCCACATGCCACGCTGGGCCTCGCGCATCCTCCTCGAAGTCACCGCCGTCCGTGTCGAGCGGCTGCATGACATCAGCCAGGCCGATTGCATCGCCGAAGGCGCCACTGGCGGTCACGGATCAATCGCCGGCTACCCCTATGCCGCAACGCCGGACGAGCATTACCGGCGCATATGGGAACAGATCAACGGCGCCGGCGCATGGGACGTCAACCCGTGGGTCTGGGTCATCGAATTCCGGAGCGTGCAGTCATGACCCTCCTCGCCGAACTCGAATCCGCAGCGCGACCCGCCACCGAACCCGAGCCGACCATGACCGGCCCACTCGCCATGCTCTTCGGCGTTGCTCGCCCGATCTCGCGTCCCGCCTGCGCCCCGGTGCGCACCCACCGCATGCGCATCAACCCGGCCAAGCTGCCCGACCTGCCGCCGGCCTCGAATGCGCACCCGGCCGTGATCCGCACCCGAGAGCAGCGGCAGGAGATCGTGCGCCTGATGGCCGAGTCCGGACAGGCGATGCGCCGTTCCGACATCGCGGACGCGACGGGCTGGATGGAAGAGATGGTCGGCGAACGGCTGACCGAACTCCGCAAGCTCGGCGTGCTGCGCATGGAACGCATCGGCCGCACGGCGCTGTGGGAGCTGGTCGAGGATACCGAGGAGGATGAGGAATGAAATGGAAGCTCGTGAAGGCCGCGCTCGTGCTGTTCGCGGCGGGTGGCGGGGTCGGGCTGATCGGGATGCTGGTCGGGACTGGGCTCGCGGAAGTGCTGTCGCTGGCGTTTGGAGGATAGGTCATGCAGACCTTGCCATACGACTACTGCCGGTGCATGGGTGAAAACTGTGCCCGCAAATCCGAATGCCTGCGGCACGCCGCGGTAACCGACATGGACCGGAATACGCCGTGGGCAGGCCGGTACTGCCGAGAGGTGGGCAGGGAGTCGGAAGGGTTCATCGCCATCAGCGAGGAGGAACAGCAGAAATGAACCGCCGCCTCTCCCACATGCTCAACCGCCGCGACGAATCCCGGCAGGCTCGTCTGCAGAACATCCAGCACGGCCGCCACATGATCGGCCAGTACGACGAGATCGAGATGCTCGAGCGCACGGCCGTCGACGCCTTCCGGTTTAGCTACGCTCGCGGCGGGCACTGGAATGTCCTGTCCGACAGCCGCAATGTCCTGATGCTGGCCGCCTGCCACAAGATCGAGACCTCCACGGTGAAGGCGGATCACGAAGCCGTGCGCGAGGTCACGCGGATCGCGCTGGAAGCGCTGAAGTCCATCCGCGACCGCGAGCAGAAAACCGGCAAGTTCGGGTGCAATGCCGCCGAGCTGAACGCCCTGCATGCGCTGGTCGAGACGAGTCGCGACTTCTGGAACAGGCAGCCGGCGGAACTCTTCCAGAACGCTCTCGACGCGAACGCCAAGGTCACGAAGGACCTTGTGCGCGAACGGAGGACGCAGGGATGACCGCCCCGCCGATCAAGAGCAAGTCGCTGAAGAACTGCCGTGCCAAGCGGCGCTATGCGGACGAACTCGCGGCACGAGCAGCCGGAATGGATGCCATACACCGGTATCATAACGCGCCGCGCCTCTACGTCTATCAGTGCCACCACTGCCATGGTTGGCACCTGACCCGCCGCGCGAAGCATACGCCGGCGGTGCTCGAGAACAATCCGATTGCGGAGGCGGCATGAAGCGCGACCTCTTCACCCTCCAACTGCTCCCCGACGAGCTGATCATCGACAACTTCGCCGGTGGTGGCGGCACGTCGACCGGCCTCGAAGCCGCCTTCGGCCGCCCCGTCGATATCGCGATCAACCACGATCCGGAAGCGCTCGCGATGCACGCGGCGAACCACCCACACACGAAGCACCTGTGCGAATCGGTGTGGGATGTGAATCCGCGCGAGATCACCGGGCCGGTCGGCCTGGTGTGGCTGTCGCCGGACTGCAAGCACTTCAGCAAGGCCAAGGGCGGGAAGCCGGTCGAGAAGCGCATCCGCGGCCTCGCGTGGATCGCCCTGCGCTGGGCAGCCGTGAAGCGCCCGCGCGTGATCATGCTGGAGAACGTCGAGGAGTTCACGACGTGGGGCCCGCTGGTAGAGCAGCCGGACGGGACGATGCGCCCTTGCCCGAAGCGCAAGGGCCGCGAGTTCGCGTCCTTCACGAACGCCCTGCGCCGTCAAGGCTACGCGGTGGATTGGCGCGAGCTGCGCGCCTGCGACTTCGGCGCGCCGACGATCCGCAAACGCTTTTTCATGATTGCGCGCCGCGATGGGCTGCCGATCCGCTGGCCCGAGCCGACGCACGGGCACCCGCACAGCCGGGAGGTGCTCGCGGGCCATCGTAAGCCGTGGCGGACCGCCGCCGAGTGCATCGACTGGACGATCCCCTGCCCGTCGATTTTCGAGCGCTCCCGACCGCTCGCGGATGCGACGCTGCGCCGGATCGCGAAGGGCATCATGCGCTACGTCGTGGAGGCCGCCGAGCCGTTCATCGTGAATACCCGGAATGGCGAACGCACTGGCCAAGCGCCGAGAACGCGCAGCGCAGGTGAGCCGTTCTGGACCGTCACGGCGCAGGGCTCCCAGCATGCTCTCGTCGCGCCGGTGCTGACGGAATGTGCGAATGCATCCTCGCCGCGATCGATGCCTGCGGACGAACCGCTGCGCACGATCTGCGCCGAAACGAAGGGCGGACACCACGCGCTCGTCGCGGCCTTCATGGCGAAGCACTACGGGGGCGTCGTCGGGCATTCGCTGCACGGCGAGCCGCTGCATACCGTGACCAGCCAGGATCACAACGCACTCGTCGCCTCGCACCTGGTGAAGCTGCGCGGGACCAGCAGCACGGCCGGCACCGACGAGCCTTTGCACACGATCAGCGCAGGCGGGATGCACCACGCTGAGGTCCGCGCCTTCCTCGTGAAGTATTACGGCACCGATCAGGATCCTCGCCTGGAGGAGCCGCTCCACACAGTGACGACGAAGGACCGCTATGGCCTCGTCACCGTCGCCGGCGAGCAATACGAGATCGCGGACATCGGCATGCGGATGCTCACCCCGCGCGAACTGTTCCGCGCACAGGGCTTCCCCGAGCACTACATCATCGGCGACGACCCGACGCAGGGCCTGAGCCTCACCAAGTCGGCCCAGGTGCGGATGTGCGGCAACTCGGTTTGCCCTCCGGTCGCTCAGGCGCTGGTCGCTGCGAACTTCGAGCACGAGAAGGCGTGGAGGATTCAAGCATGACCGCAACACCCATCACCACCGTCAAGCGCATCTACGTCGATCTCCCGACCGCCGCCGAGGCCGTCTCGCTGTCGCCCACGACGGTGCAGGAACTCGTCCGGCAGAAGCTGTTCCCGGAGCCGCGCCAGCTGTCCGGCCGCCGCGTCGGATGGCTCCTGCGTGAGATCGAGGAATGGGCCGAAAGCCGGCCGACGTCGACGTTGTTGCCGCCGCCGAATACGGGGGCGAAGAAGCCGCGGAAGGTGGCTGCTTGAGTTTCTACGGAGTGACGATGACAAACGACGAAATCGAAGCACTCGCGCGCAGGGAATGCTGGCGATACAAGAAAAGCGGCGACCCGCATCACAGCGACACCTACACGTTCAACACTCTCACGCTGCGCGAATTCGCACGAAAACTCGCGGCTGAACGCCTGGACGTTTGCAAGGAGGCGGCGACAGTACTGCGCATTGAGGCGGCTTCACTGCGGCAATGCCACACGCTCAACGGAGAGTGGGGCGAAGACGAGCAGGAAGCGCGCGAGGAGTACGAGAGGATGGTGGCACTGGCAGACCGGCTTGCGCAGCCGACATCGCCTGCCAACGCCGGCCATGAGCGGACCCCAACTGCGTAGCAGTTGTGGGTCCGCTCGATGAACTTGTTCGCCGGCATGCCCGGCAGTTGAGGAGAAACACGATGTTTGGAACGAAGAAGCGCAACGCGGTTGAACTGGGCGACAAGGTGCGGGATGCCGTGACCGGATTTCAGGGGATCGCAGTGGCGAAAACGGAGTGGCTGAACGGCTGCATGCGAATCACGGTTCAGCCGCCGATCGACAAGGACGGCAAGGTTCCGGAGAGCTACACGTTTGATGAGCCGCAGCTCGTGCGCGTCGAAGCCGAGGTGGTTCCGGCTGGCTCGCGCGAGACGGGAGGCCCCGCACCGAACCCGGTGCAGCACCGTGGGCCGACCCGGTGACGGCGAACAACCAAGTTGAGGGGCGCCGATAGGCGTCCCGCTCGAATGACGAGTTGGGCGTTTGCCCGAAGGAGAGAACGATGGAACTTTGCTACAGCGTCAATGAAGAGGAATTCAACCTCACCAGCGTCGGGGACGTGTTCGATACGCTTGAGGACGAAGGGCGCATGGAAGAGGGCGCCGTCTATTACGAGGCCGACTGCCGGCGCATGCAGGCCAGCGACGTGGTTTCGGTTGAACAGCTACTCGAAGACATGGGCGAGAGGCTGTACGAAGAGGTTGGCGAGATTGCCGACGACTACCCGGCGGTGACGCCCGAGGCGAAGGCGGAACTGAAAGAGTTTCTGCATGCGTGGGTGGAGAAGCATGCGGACCCCAGCCAATACTGGCTTGTGGTCGGGAAGCATCGCGAGAAGCTCGTGACCGCCGACGACCTGACGCCCAACTCCAATTAACAGAGAGAAATCGTCGGTTAACGTTCCACTGCGACCCCTGAGCCCTTGCCATGCTTGAAACCATCGAACGAAACGCGACACCCGCCGCGGCGGCACAGCAGCCCGGTCTGATGGCTCACGTGCGCGAGACGCTCCGGGTGAACCGCTACGCCCTTTCGACCGAGCGAAACTACTGCCACTGGATCTGGCGGTTCATCCTCTTCCACGGTAAGCGCTCACCTCGCGAGATGGGCGCCGCTGAGGTGGAATCCTTCCTGTCACACCTCGCAACCGCGGAGAACGTGAGCGCGAAGACCCAGAATCAGGCACTGCACGCGGTCTTGTTTCTCTACAAACGCGTGCTCGGGATCGATCTACCGTGGATCGATGGCATCACCCGCGCTCGCGAAAGCAAGCGCATCCCGGTCGTGCTCACTCAACGGGAGACACAGGCCCTACTCCGCCATGTGCATGGCACGTCCGGGACAATCATCAAGCTGCTGTACGGCACCGGGATGCGGCTGCTCGAAGGCCTGCGCCTACGGATCAAGGATCTCGACCTCGAGCGCCGCGAGATCATCGTGCGCCAGGGCAAGGGCGACAAGGACCGCGTGACGATGATCCCGGCCAGCTTGGTCGAAGAGCTGCGCGACCATCTGCAGGCCCGCCGCATGATGCACGATCGCGACCTCGCCACCGGTCACGCCGATGTCGAACTGCACGACGCCATCCAGCGCAAGTACCCGGCCGCAGCACAGCAATGGGCATGGCAGTACGTGTTCGCCGCTGCGAGCTACAGCACCGACCCGCGCACGGGCGCCTATCGGCGTCACCATGTCGGCGAGTGGGTCATCCAGCGGGCCGTGAAAGCCGCGGCGCAGAAGGCCGGAATCCCGAAACTGGTGCATCCACACACACTTCGACATTCGTTCGCGACTCACCTCCTGGAGAACGGCAGCGATATTCGCACCGTTCAGGAGCTGCTCGGGCACTCCGACGTGAAGACGACAATGATCTATACCCACGTGCTGAACCGCGGCGGACGCGGCACCGTCAGCCCGCTGGATCGGATCGCCTGACGCTACCTACGCGCCAATGTCTCCAGGTGCGCATCCAGCCGTCTGAGCCATTCGACCCGCTCGGCGTCGTAGGAATGCAGGTTGTACGTCCCGACAATTCCCGGCTGCATGTGCCCGATCACCGCCTCGCCGACTTCGTTCGGGCACCCGATCGCCGCCAATATAGTCCGCGCCGTGCGGCGCAGATCGTGCGGCGCCCAATGCGTCACCGGTAGCCGCGGGCGCGGCTCATCCGGCCGCGTGCGGCTATAGGGCTGATGGTGATAGACGGCGACTTGGACCGTCTTCTGCTCCACCGGCTTCACTTCCTTAGTCCTCGCTGGAAACAAGTACCCTGCCCCGTACAGGTCCTTCCGCCGCAGTACAACGGCGCGCGCACGCCCGAAGAGCGGCACGCGCAGATCTGTCGCGTTCTCGTGCCGAGCGTTTTTCGTCTTCGCCTTCGGGCACTGCCACCAGAGGATTCCGTCCGCTTCCTCGCGCAGCTCGCTGCCGCACATGCCGCAGATCTCCGCGCCGCGTGTCGCCGTCCAGAGGTAGAGCGTCAGCACGTCCTCGACGAGCGAAGAGAAGTTCGGCAGCCAGCGAATGATCGCGCCCGTCTCGTCTGCCGTCAGCACCCGCTTCGCCGTGCCGACGTGCTCGCCGTTGATCCTCTTTCCCCTGCTCTTGATCTTGCCGCGCAAGATGAGCCGCCACCAGTTCGCGGCGGTATCCGGGAGCCTCCCGGAATCGATGGCGTAATCCCACGCCGCGCCCAGCTCCGAGCGCAGGTTCTGCGCCTGCACCGGGGCACGCTCGGCAATTGACCGGATGAGGTCGAAAGCCTGGCTACGGGTGATGGTTGCGGCCGGTAGCCTCGCGCACTCTCCGAGCATCGTATCGAACATGCGCCGGATCTCGGTTGCGCCCTTCCGCTGCCGGGTGATCCGAACGTGTCCCGCGAAATAGTCGTTGCACACGTCGAGCACGGTATAGGCATCCGCCGCGGCCTTCTGGCGCGCCGCGTCGGCCTGCCGGCGTTTTTCTGCCCGCGCCTCTTTCGCGGCGAGCGCCGGGTCTTCTCCAGCGTCCCGCGCCTTGCGCAGTCGATCCCACTCCGCGACGGCCAGATGCAGCGACATCGCTGGCCAGTCGCCGAGCTTCGTCTGCCGCATGCGCCCGTCGACGGGGCTCTTGTACCGATAGGTCCACGCCCGGCCGCTCTCCGTGGAGACGATCCGCAGCCCGGGAAATTCAGGGCTGGTAAGATGCTCGCCCGCAGGCAGGAGCTTGATGGCGCGCGCGTCGAAGACCATGATCGGCGTAACTTCGGCTATGACGTTACCGTCCCGGCGTAACCTCGGATTTGGAGGGCCGGCGTAAGGTCGGGTTCTGGAAAGCCGAAAAGCTACGCCAATCTGCCGAGTGTTGGCAAGTTTAGACGAGCGATGCCGCTATTCCGCACAAAGCGGAGAGCCGCGCAGATTCACATACAAAACAACGGGCTAGGCTGTAAATTGACGGCAAAACAAGATGTTACGAGCGGGCGCGAAACGAGTCATACTCCCGTGATGCAGCAGGGCAAACGTCAATAACGGCGCAGCATTGCGCCTAGCACATCCTTTCACTTACGCCGAAAGCTACGCTGCACGGTCACCCGTGCGAATCAAGCCCCGGAACCATGGCGACCGCCAGATCCGACACGGGCTGCCGCTTCTTCCGCCTCCGGTCCTGCATCGTCGCGAGATCCAGCCGCCAGTGCCCGGCGAAATCACCCGCCGTCAGGTACTCCGCCATCGGAACCACGTGGGCATCCGTCCGCGTCGCGTAGAGCGTCTTGAACCCCTCGTCGCGCAGTAGCTGCGCCAGAAGCCACATGTGCCCGCGCGAAATCTCGCCGCACAGGCCGATCAGCTTCGCGACCGTATCGGACATGCGCACGATCTGTGCGATGGCCTTGTACGGTGGCTGCGGGCCTTTCGGGATGTGGTCGATGGCGCGAACGGTGGCTGCGCCCCATTCGAATGTCACGGCTACCGAGCCGTTGTCGATGCTCTTCATGCCTCACCTCCGTGCGGGGCTAGTACCTGCAGATCACCGTGATGGACGCGCCGTCAATGGCGTCACGCAGCGTGATCCTGTCCTGAATCGTAATCGTCGGGTCGAACAGCGGACGAATCCCGGGCCGGCAATCCCACCTTGGCGCTGGTGGCGGCGGTGAGGTAAGCGTTGAGCAGCCCGACAGCAACAGCGAGGCCACCAGCAACAGCCTTCTGGTCGTCATGGCTCATCTCCACCGGTACGAAGTAGGCGACGGCGCCGAGCAGTCCCATCAGTGCATTCAGGAGCAGCTGCCGGTTTTTCCAGACTGCCGGGTCTGTCAGGCTGCTGCCGTAGCGAAGGGCCGCGAGAGCGGCGAGCATCTTGTTCATGGGTCATACCCTCCAGAAAGCGCGCCACAGCATCCGCTGCCAGGCGCACAGGATTCGCAGATTGCTGGCCGTGACGCTCTCGAATGCCTCGTGCCAGCGACAGGCGTCGGAGACGGCCGGCTGCTGTGGTTTGATCGGAACGACGTTGAGTTGCATGGCTGCCTCCCTATGCGGCAACAATGCCGCGCTCGTACTTCACCCCGGCCGGCCCAAATTTGGCCGTCAGCACGTCGCCGCGCGCCCGCTCCCCGACTCGGGCGATGCCGACGTGCACCCACGATCCTTCGAAGATCAGCTGGTCGAGGACGATGCCCGCAGCCTGTATGGCTCGTGCGACCTGTAGCGCCGTCATGCCGCGCACGACGATGTCGGCCGCGCGGCCGTCCATGTGGGCGCTGGTGCGACTCCCACCGATGCGCTGGTTGAGCGCTGGCGACCGGTAGCCGCTCGTCACGGTGACGGTGCGATTGCCGACAGCTGCGCGGATGCGCTCGAGCGTCTCGGCGAGCCGCGCAAGGTTGATCTGCACTGAGCCCCCAGGGATGTTGTCGAGGCAGTGCCGTGCGGCTTCCTGCGAGAACAGCAGCTCTTCCAGGCTGAAGTGGGTCGTGAGCTTTGTCCTACTCATCGTCGCCACCATCCAAAGCGGGAATTCCCGCTTTCGCCCGCGCGATCTGCAGGTGCTGGTACTTGAACCAAACGTTGATCGCGTGCCCGATCACCATCGAGAGAACCGCCACAATCAGCCCGCCGATCGCCGCTAGTTCGTTCGCGGTGAGCCCGAGATAGATCGCATTGCCGGCCGCGGCCAGCGTTGCCGTGTTGGCGGTCTTCGTGAGCACAGTCCCCGCCCCTGCCTCTGCGGCCATGCCGGAGCGAGGGGCAAGGCAGAGGAAGATCGCCACCACCCCAACGATCGACGGCGGCAGGACGATGAGCAGTAGATGCATGATCATGAGGCTCCCTTTGCGAAAGAATCAGTTGGCAACGACCTTCAGCGCCCCCGGCGGGAAGTTCGGCGGCAGCGCGCCGAGCGGCAGAGTTCGGACGGCGGCGAGCGGGATCGTCAGCAGCGTATTGCCGGCTGTCAGCGCGTCCGCGAGAATCACTTTCTCGGCGTCGATCCAGTCGGTCGTCGGGCTCGCCCACTGGACGTAGTCGGCGTTGCCGCTTCCGCCCTCGTCGGTCGGCGCGGTCCATGCGGCGGTGCTCGGGCCGATCGCCTTGCGGACGTAGTCGGCGCCCGCGACTTCTGCGCCGAGGCCCGCGCCGGCGACGCTGGTGAGCAGGCCGGCGAAGATCGCCGCCGGAGCCGTCCATTCGCCCGTGCGCAGCAGGTGCGTGCCGATGGCCTCGATGAGGGCGTCGGAGAGGTGGCCGCTGAACACGAGGCGCAGCTCGCCCGCGGCGAAGCTCGTGGCCGGTGCGCCGCTGCCGATGGTGGTCGGTGTATCCAGCGCACCAGAGGCGAGGCAGATGCCGCCGGTCGAGGCGTCGCAGATGCCGAAGTGCGTGACGTCGCCCCATGCTGCTGTCGGCGCAGGGAACGTCACAGCTGCGGCATTGGTGAAGGTCGTGTCGCCTCCGACCGGGAGATTCCACGTCGCATCGCTCGGGCCGCACGCGACACGCGCGTAGCTGCCGCCGGTGACCTCCTGCGCGAGGCTGCCGGTCTCGCCCGGGTCGGCGGTGAAAAGCGCGACGTAGAGCGCCAGCGGCTTCGGCCAGGCGGTCGCGCGCAGCAGGTGGCTGAGGATCGCGGCTTCGGTGTAGTTGGATAGGCTCATGTCGTGATCGCCTCAGAAAAGCAGGAAGAAGTTGCCGGTGCCGGGGGTAGCAACGGCGCCCGCGAGACGGCCGCGCGGGGCTACGTCGATGCGGCCGGTGGCGGAGAGGTGGGTGCCGGTCCAGAGGTCAGCGGTGCCGGTGATCGCTACATTGGCGTCGCCGCTCAGTGATGTGCCGAGCTTTAGGTCTGCGACGCCGGCCAGGCTGACGGTTGTCTCGCCTGCGATCGGCGTTGTCAGATCCTCCGGCACGTTGAGGCTGAGCACCTCGACCGCGATCTGATCGAGACGGGCCAGCTTCGGATCGGTGCGCAGTACCTCGACCGCGATCTGCGACAGCAGCGGATCCGGGTCCGGGCTACGCAGGACCTCGACCGCGGCTTGGGTCAGGAGGGCGGCTGTCATCGCATCAGCTCACGACCTCGGCGCCCGCCTCGAGCGCATTGATCGCCGCGGTGAGCCAGGCTGCTCCGGTCGCGGGGTCCGCCTCGTGGATCGACGAGCTGTAGAGGTAGGAGGTCGACGGAGCGAAGGTCTGTCCGCTCGCCTCGCTGCTGCCAGATCTGATCAGGTTCTTGATCGTGCAGGCGCCGGCATCGGTCTTGGAAACAGCGTTATTGACCTGAATGCCGAGGATGGCGCCATTAACCGAGAGATCCTGCAGGCCGAGCGTCTCTTTCGTTCCGGCCGCGCCGCCAGTCAGGTAATCCGTCGTGTTCGGCGCGGTTTCATCGACGAGCGCTGCGTGATCGGTGCCCGTCGATGGCGTCCAGGACTGATGCGTGCCGGCACCGTTCGGGAAGATGGTGTCGATACGGACATCACCAAGGAAATCGTTATTCGTCAGCCCTGCCGAGTCGCACGCGTAGAAATCGTCGAATAGGGAGATGTGCCCATTTGTTCCGGTATTGCCAATACGCACTGCATTGACCGACGCATTCCCGGCGTTTCTAGTATCAATACCACTCGCGGAGAGCGCAGGAACACCGTTAATCCGAAGCTCGTAGGCGCCAGTCGTGTCGTGTATGGTGGCTTTGAATTCGACATAGGCATAACCGGACGCAACGGCAATTGAAGTGGTTGTCGTTGCTATTACTGTCGATCCAAGCAGGACTGAAATCATCCCAGTCGACGCATTGTGTCGCAGAGCGAGATGTAGCGTCGCGCCGTCCATCAGCTCAAACATGTTGCGATCACTAAAGCCTGCCGTGATCGGACTAAAAGCAAACCCGCAGATCAGAGTGCCGACAGAAAATGGCAACGTCTTCGATACAAACCCTGATCCGGCTGCACTCTTTAGTGCATTCCCCCCCCTGCGTCCTGTACCTTCCTCAATTGTCGCGCCGTTGTTAACAGACCACTTCTTTACAATGTCTGCGGTCGCGTAATGGTCGAACCCATCCATGAAAAGCAGCGCCATGATCAGAACCCCCGCTGAAGCGCCACGACGTCATACTTCGCCGCGGATGCGTTGTAGATCAGCCCGACGCGGTCGAGCGCACCGCCGGCCGTTGAAAGCGTGATGGACGGGAGATCGGTGCCGTAGCGCACGTTCGCGCTCCAGGTCACGGCGCGACCGCCGGTTGCGTCCTGCTTCAGTTCGAGCACGCACTTTTGCCCGTCTGCAGCCCCGGCCAGCGTGATCGTCGGATTGCCGGCGAGCGTGATGCGGATGACGTCGGCGTCAGCGAAGTCGGCGGTCATCGACGCGGCGTAGGTGACGCTCGCGATCTCCGGGATGTACGGCTTCGCACCTGCGCTTGCAGCCGCTGCGATGGCCTCGAGGATGGCGTCGAGGGTTTCGTAGGTCGCCCCCATCGCCGTCGAGTCCTGCGCGGCGATCTGGTCCGCTGCGCCCCACACGACCTTTGCGGTACGCGTGATCGCGCCGAATGCCGAGCCGGTCCAAACGACGCTGTAGAGGGCGTCCGTCGCCGACGTGTTGCGCACCGGCGTTCCAGTGGCATCGGCGCTCACGTAGTAGGTCGCGGCAGCCAGGCCGTTGAAGTCGATCGTCGCGGACGCGGCGCGGGATACCACGAGCGCCGCAGCCGGCAACCACGCGTAGCCGGCCTGAACCGTCAGGATCGTGCTGGCGCCGGTGCATTTGTAGCTGTTGGCGCCGATCACTGCAGCGGAGGAGCCAAAGAGCGCAGGAAACGCGGCGCCGAGCGAGACGGCTGCGCCGAATCCAGCGGCAAGCGACTGTCGTACGCTCTCCGCCTCCGCTTCCAGCGCATCCGCGTTGCTGTTGTGCTTTGCGACGTAGTTGGTGTCGCCGTTGGCGAACCGGAGCAACGAGAGAGTCATCAGACTTTCACCTCAATCAGCGCGCCACCTTGAAAGATGCCGGTGGCGCCATAGGGAGCGGAGCCGTACCCGCCGGGCAGCGTGGCGAGTTCGGCATAGGTCAGGGGGCGGGCATCCACACCGAAGGCCACGGTCGGGCCAATAGCGAACGTGCCCAGATCGACAGAGAACCGGTCGTAGCGGCCCGGCATCTCTTTGCTGAATCCGACAACCTCGAATCTCCCGTCAGCCGTGCGGCGCAGTCGGCAGGCGTTGCCCGGCTCTGCGTACAGGAGGTCGTGATTCGCGCGGGCGAGCGGAACATTCTTCAAGACCTCGCCCTTGGCGCCTATATCGACGTCGACCGCGTAGATCAGCGCGACGCCGTCCGTGACCAGAAGCGCAGGCCGCGTCAGAACCTTGCCGTCGAGATCGGTCTTGTTCGCGTTGATCTGCGCTTGCGTGATGTTGGTCAGGAGACTCATGCCGCGAAGCCCTCCAGTTCGAGCACGGCCGGCGCGCCGGGAGACAGGTTGCGCCGGTAGCCGGTGACGTAGAGTCGGGCGCCATCTGGCGTGGCGATGATGTCGCCGGGCTCGATGCGCGGGTCGTCGACGATGGTCATTCCGTAGGACCGCGCCGAGCGGGCGCGGTAGATCAGCTCGCGCGCGGCGATGGCCTGAGCGTGGGCATCGTTCTGCACAAGGTCGGTTTCGATGATCTCGGCCGCCTCGAGCCATTCCGGCGCGGCCGGGTCGTATGCTTCCGTCGTGTGGCGGGCGTGCACGAAGTCGTAGGGGGTGCCCCACACCTCATAGACGCCGGTACCGATGCTGGCCATCGTCAGTAGTACGCCGAATTCGAGGCCAGCGGCGATTTGTTTGCCGAGGGTGGCAGTCGGCCCGCCGAACGGCGGCGCGATATCGGGTATTGCCCAAGCGATCTTGAGCCCGAGGAAGGCGCCGATCAGGCCCGGGACAAACGCGGACGTCGTGAGCGTGATCCGGCCACCGGTGTGCGCCGTCTGGTCGTAGTCCTCGTCGCAGACGGGCAGAATCCCAGAGTTCGCGCTCTGCTTCACCACGAGCCGAGTATTCTTCGCGCGCTGGGTGCGGTCGTCGGACCAATAGACGTCCTGCCGCTGGCGCAGCTGGAAGAATCCGGCCGTGATGTTCGCATTGGCGAGCGCTTGATCCTGCTGTGCGACCTCGGTCAGCAGCGGGTCGAGCCACTTCACTTTCAGGCTGCTGATCGGCGGGCGCGAGCGGGATCCGGTCACGGAGACGATACGGTCTTCGGTGATGGTTTGGTCGGCCGCCCGGGTGACGTCGCGGCTGCGCGCCTTGAGCCGGCCGCGCGCGTCGATGAACGGCGACAGGCCGGCGGGCAGTAGCAGCGATTCAAGCATGTCCCACGCCGACAGGTCGGCGATCTGGACATTGCTGTGAGGCACTGCATACAGAATCGCCGGGAGATCGATCTCCGCCTCGGTCAGACCGCATTCGTCCGCGATGTCCCGCGCGATAATCTCCAGGCGCGTCGCCATCGGATAGATGTCGGTCACGCGCCGAACGCTGCGCCAGAACGGGAAAGCGTCGCGGCTGCGTGCGGTGATCGTCATGGAGCGCTCGCCAGACTGTAGGCGGTAGTCGTTGATTCCCTCCACGATGCCGACGAAGATGCTCACGCCGTTTTGCGCGATCTTCAGCAGATCGCCGGATGCCGGCTGGTTCGCGCCATACAACTCGGAATGCCACGACAGGCGGAGACTCGCCTCCTGCGCCGTCTGGCTTCCACCTGACACGAACGGCGAGAGGTCGAAGCCCCCTCCCGCCGTTCCGCTCACGATCTCCGCGAGCGTCGCGCTTTTGTAGAGCGTTACCGTCACGGACCGCAGAGTGTCGGCGGAAAGTGCAGAGCAATCGATCCGCATCAGCTCACCCGATCGATGATCCGCATCCGCAGGATCACGCCTTCGGTGACGAACGAATGCCGGCGCGAGATCCAGTCGAGCGTTACCTCCTCGCCGCCGACCTCGAGCCCCACCATCGCAACCTTGAATCCCTGCGCGCTGGTGTAGTTCGGCCACCACTCAACGAAACCGTTATCCGGGTCCGGCGGGTTCTGCCAGAACAGCAGCAGCGCGCGAACGTGGGCTATCTTCGTGGCGAAGGCCGTCCATTGCTCCGTGACGGTGACATCGCGGATATGCCCGGTCATAAGGGTGTTCGACGCGCCAAGCAGGGTCTTCTCGCTCGCCCAGATCGGGGGAACGATTAGATCGCCGTCGATGTTGGTCCAGTGGTCCGGCTGGTGCTCGTAGTCGTAAGTCCCGAGCGTCGGGTGAACGAGTCGCCCGCGACCCGTGCCGCCGGCCAGGGCCGGAAGAATCGTGACGGTCGCAGATTCGACGGTCGAAGCGCCTGCCCCGATCGTGAAAGACGCGGATGCGGTCAGAGTTGGCATGGAATATCCATCGAAAGGGAAAGCGTGTCCGAGCCTGCGGAGACGGCATCAACGACCGCGACACCCTCCCCTGCGCCATCCAGCGCGACGACGTTGCGCGGCGACGACAGCGCGGGGCCGACGACGCTGACGGAGACGGCCGACGGGATGCCTTCGCCCATGTCGCCGACGGCCTTCACGAGCACTGGCACGGATTCACCTGCGCGCAGGCGCTTCAACGGGATCGGCGTGCAAAGGTGCGTGGCAACGGGGCGCATGGAGAAGCCGACGGCGCCGACCTGATTCGTGTAGCCGATCGGTGCGGCAGGTTGCTCGATCGCGGCGAGACGGCGGTAGCGCTTGTCCCAGGCGATGCGTGCGTTGGCGCCGCTGATGCCGGTGAGCTTCACGGCACCCATCCAGCGGCCGGTCATGTAGTCGAGCAGGAGCACGTCGCGCGTTTCGGTGAGGACATAGCAGCGCGAGCCTTCCTCGTGGCAGATATCGCGCGGGCGACTCGGCGGGATGATCGTGTGCAGCAGCGTGCCGGTATCGAGCGCGCGAACCTCGATCGTGATGGCTGTGTCACGCGTCATCACGATGCGGTTGCGCATGCGATCGACGAGCACGGCGCGGAACGTGATTGCGCCGTACGTTGCCGGCAGCAGTTGCGTCCCGCTCGGCTGGTAGTCCGGGCCGAGCAACTGCAGCGGCCCGGTGACAAGCAAGAGCCACAGCTCGCCGCCAGCCCCCTGGTAGACGTCCTGCGCGTAGTAGCTTCCGGGCGTGTCTGCGCGACGCAGAAAGGCGCCGGTTTCGGCGTCGAACTCCCAGCGGTAACGACCCCAGCCGGGCCACCATCTCTGTCGCGTCCAGCCAGTAACAACCAGCGCCCCAGAATCTGCCAGCGCCCCTTCGTCGGCTGCAAAGTAAATCCCGTCGACGCGATCGATACACTCGAAGCCGTCGGCGCCGAGGATGTCCTCGTTGTAGCTCGCGCTCGGGATTAAATGTGCCGTGCCGGCCATCTCCGCAACGGTGCGATGCGGGATCAGATCGCCTTCGTAGGTCTGGCAGAGCATCAGATGGCGACCTCCGCAGTGATGTCGATCGCGGCGCTGGCGCCGTCGAGCGGGGCCTGGTAGTAGGTTTCTGCGTAGCCGTCGGCGTCCGTGTAGCTCGCCGCCTGCGTGAGCGCGCCGACTCCGGTCAGCGTCCAGGCGACGACCTCGCCTTCACATGGGTCAGAGTTCGCGCCGAGCACGCGCGCCGTAATGCGGGTGCGCAGTCCTGCGGTGATCGTGGCGTCAGGCGCCGGGGGGCTCACGCTCGCCGGCCGAACGGTTGCCGCCCACACGCGCAGCTCGAGCGTCGAGCCGACATCGTGCAGGGAGAGATAGACGCCGTGCAGCGCACTCCACCAGATCCCCTTGCAGGTCAGACCGATGGTCTGGATTGCACCGCGAAAGGCCTTCGCGACCCAGTCATACCGCACGACACGGCCGTCAGAGGTGCCAACGATGATCTCGTCGCGCAGCGTTCCCCAAGACAGCGATGCGGCATTCGCGAGGCCGGCGAGTGAGGCTTCCGCAACCCATCCTGCGGACAGGTCAAGCGGCTTCCAGTCGATGCGCCCGCCGATCGGGTAGATGTAGCGGTCATGCAGGCGCGCGTAGTTGTGCCCGAGCGGCGACGGAGTGTCCGACGCGAACTGATCGCTCTTGTAGAGCGTCACGCCGTCGATATCCCACTCTCCGAACGTCCCCAGTTCATCAGCGAGACCGTGCCACCGTCTACGACCGATCGGGTCGCTGCCCGTCCCGATGAGGGCGAGTCCGTATGTGAGCGACCTGTCATCGATCACCGAATATGCCGCCCCGTCAAGCTGCACGACATAGACGCCTTCGTTGATGATCGGCAACACGAGCCCACGACCGTCGATCCAGATCGGGGAGCCCGAGATGCTGTCGCCGACAGCAGCTGCGGTCAGCTTGTTCGTGACCGCGAACGGCCCGGCGAGCAGTTCAAGTGCCATCGTCAGGCCCCGCACTCAACGGTGAACGTCACACTCCCGGCGCCAGCCGGAACGAACCGTGCGGCAGCCTGCCCGTTGTGATCGGTCATGCCGGACAGCGGCGTAAGTGCTCCAAGGCCAGCGAGCGTCCATTTGACGACGCGATCAGGCGTACCGGAGAAGACGACGAGTGCAGCCTGGCCGTCGCGGATCAGCGCGGGATAGGTGCGAATGCTCATCAGCCCCCCGCCAGTTCGCGCGCGAGCCAGCCCTCGACCCATTCACGCATCGTCATGTTCGCCATTTCGGGGGAGATCACAGGGCGAATAACTGTCGGCTGCTGGCCCCGCTGCCTGCCGCTTTGGCCTTCCATGTACACGCCGAGTTTGCCGTTGGCCATGCGCTTCAGCGGGAGCGCCGCCTCGGGGCCGGCCTCCCCTGCCACACCGTTGCGCCAAGCGCCGCCCGAGGCGAACCGGAAGTACGTTGGGCGATCGAGCACCTCGCCATTTCCGAATGCGCCGCCCTTGGCAAACGGCTCAAGGTCTTTGCCTGCGAAGGCGTTCCCGAGAGCAGACGGGACAGGGGTGAAAGACCGCTCAGAGACCGGAGCACCCCCACCGAGGCCCGTGAGGAAGCTCAGGCCGGCACCGAGCAGACCACCTCCCTGGCCGCCGCTCACGAGACTGCCGAACAGTTTCTGCGCCAGTTCCGCCGCCAAGGCTTCGGCGATCATGCGCCGCACGACACGCGCAAAGCCGTCGAGCATGCCCTCGATCCCCTTCGAGAACGGATCGAAGAGGAAGTCGGCGAACGCGTCCTGCATGTTGCGTGCGGCCTGCTTGGCGAATTCGTCCATCACGCCGGTTGCCTCGTCCGTCTTGGTCGCGACGTTGCCGAGAACATCGTTCACGGTATCGCCGTACTTCTTCATTGCCGCTTCGCTTCCGACGAGTCCGAACCTGCCTTTCTCGTAGGCTTCTGCGAGCAGGAGCATGTCCGCGCGCTGGCGCTTAAGCGAAGGGGATTCGAGAAGATCGTTCAGGTCTGCCTGCTTCTTCGCAAGACGCTCCGCCCCGTTCGCAGCGTCGAATTCAGCCCGCACGAGGTCGCGGTAGGACTCGGGCATCCGCTCCCATTCCGGGGAGTTCGCGATCTCGAGGAAGGCCCGTTCAGATTTCGTCAGCTCAGCGCCGGCCGTGGCGGCGTCGAGCTGGATGTCGCGGAATCGGGCGATGGCGTCTTCCGCAGGCTTCACCGCGGCTTCGACGTCCTTCAGGAAGTCGCCGAGTACGTCTTCAGCCTTGAGGGCTTTTGCGGCCTTCGGCGTGCCCGTGCTGCCGATCGGCGGCAGCTTGATCTGGGTCCGCGTGCCGCCCTGCGCCAGCCGGTCGAGGCGGTCTGCGTTGTCCGCGGAGATGCCGGCCTGCGCCTGGATGCGCTCCTGCGCTGCGAGCACGTCGCGCAGATCGCGCAGACTGGATCCGCGCACGCCGACCATCATCCCGATCAGCCCGCCGGGGAAGCGCTTCTCCCATTCGTCGGTCTTGGCGATCATGCGATCGACGTCGGCGATGCGCTCGCGGATGTTCGCGCCATCGCCGACGCCCATCGACGCGTTGATCTGCGCGTTCAGGGTCGATGGGAGGTTGCCGATCTCCCGGTTCGCCTCCAGCGTGACGCGCAGCAGTTCATTGATCTGCGGAATCAGGCCGTTGCCGATCTGCGTCGCCGCGCCGTTCGCGAGGGTCTGCAGGCGGTCGAGATTGTCGTTGAACTCCGCGGACTGCTTCGCCATCTCCGCGGTTATCGGGTTCAGCCGCTGGCCTTCCTCGATCATCCCCTGCAGGCCGGCGCGCCCCTGCGCGAGCAGCGGCACGAGGGCGGCGTAGGACTTCCCGAGTAGATCGTTCCCGACGCGGACTTGATCGGCCTTGGAGAGCCGCGGGAACACGTCGGCGAGCTGCAGCAGCGCCTCTTCCGCCGACTTGGCACCGATGCCGAGCGAGCGGAACAGCGCCGTGCTGGATTTGTCGCCGGCGGCGACTTCGGAGAGCCGCTTGTTCAGGTTCTGGAGACCCTTCTCCAGTTCCTCGGACGATCCGCCCGAGAGCTTCATGGCGTAATCGAGGCCGTTCAGGGTTTCGACGGCAACGCCCGTGCGCTCCGAAAGCTCGTCAAGGCGGTCTGCAGCATCAACAGCGCCCTTGACCCACACGGCGAACTGCGAGGCCACGGCGACACCGCCAAGGCCAGCCAGCGCCGTGCCGACGCCTGCAAACGCCTTCGCCATCTTGTCGGCGTTGCGCTGGGCAATCTGCGCCGCCTTGCCCATGTCGCGCTCGATGTTCGCGAGCCGGGCATTGATGTCGATGGTCAGTGTGGCCAGTGCCATGTCATTCCCTGTTCTGGTTCTGGTGGTCCCTGATCGCGACCAGCTGTGTGATCAAGGTTTCCACGTCGGACACGCCGAGCATTTCGCAGACGATGGGGAGTGCGGCCCAGTCGATGCCGCCCATGAGGTTCCATGCGCGGATCGCGAGGCCGACTCCGGGGGGTTGCTCACGTGGCCGGACCTGCTCGGGCAAGTCCTGCGAGTCCAGCCACGCCGTCAGTTTTTTTGCGCTTCCTCCAGCGCGGCGACGTGCGCCTTGAATGCCTCCATGACGCGGTCGATCACCGGACCGTAGAGGTCCGGCCGGTCGCGCAGCCATTCGGCGCAGGCGTCGGCATCGAAGGTCAGCGGGTGCGGGTCGCCGCCGGGGACGATGTCCATCTCGCGGACCTTCTCCCACCCGACGACGGCGGAGGTGAAATCCCGCGTGCGCGACATGTCGGCCATCTCCACCGGCGTCGGCCGGCGGACGATGAACGCGAAGTCGGCGACCTCGACGCGCGCCTCGCGCGCGCGCCGCATCTTTTCGAGGAGCGCGCTCATGATCAGGACGCGTAGTAGTTCGGACGACCGAACATCGTCACGACGGCGCCCGTCGTCACGAGCTGCTGCGCCGCTCCGCCGGGCAGCAAGGTCGCACCGACGTAGCCGGCAAAGACCATGATCTGGCCGCCGGTGCCGAACGTGAATTTGAAGGCGCGCATGTCCTGGCCGTCCGATGCGGACTTCATCGCCACCAAGCCGGCGTCCGACACGTCCCAGATGTTGTCCATCGTGAAGTTCGACGGGTTCGCAATGCCAGGAATCTGCGTGCGGACGTTGCTGTGGATCGTGGTCGTGTCGATGAAATCGAAATCGCCGCCGGACGCGGAGATCGTCGTCGCCGTGGTGATCGACGTCCCGAAGGTGATCTTCTCGGCGGTGCCACTGGTGAAGGTGTCGAAGTCGGTCGTATTGACGCCCTCGAGCTGGAACGTGTCGGCAGTGACGCCAGCGACGCGCGCGACCATGCCGTCGATCTGGAACATGCCCTGCGCGGTCAGCAGGACATAGTCGCCGTTGCTGTAGCCGTGGGCAGTCGAGGACGCGACGCCGGGGTTCGCCTTGGTCACGGCGGTGACGGTCTTCGCGGCAGCGAGGGCCGACTGCATCGCCACTGCCACATTGCTCCATTTACGTGCGGTTGCCATTTTTGCGGGCTCCTGAAACGAAAAAGCCCGCACGCGGCGGGCAAAAAAAATCCCGCCGGAGCGGGATGGGTCTGGGGTGTTGCTGGCTTACAGGGCCAGCAGGGTTACATCGATCGTCGTGGCAAACAGCCCGGCTTCCGGGTCGAATCCGCCGGCGCGGCCGGTCGGCACTTCCTTCGCTGCGACCAGCGCGGCATTCACCGCAGCGGCGACGGCATCGGCAGATGTCCGGGTCTTCCCCCAGCACTCGACGCGCATCGAGGCAAATTCGCCGTGCGTCGTGCCGTGGATGGTCCCGATCGGCTCGGTCCCGGCGCGCGTGAAGACGACGACCGGATAGGCTGTGCCTTCGGGCATCGCGTCGGGGTAGATCCGCGTCGAGACGAGCGCCGTCAGGGCCGCATGGCCGGACAGGATCGTGTAGAGGTCGGATTCAGCGGACACGGGATGCCCTCTCGTTCAGCTTCTGGATCTGCGGGACAACGGACTGCATGAACTTCGCGATGGCAGGCGGCCCCTTTTCCTTTGCGGCATTGGTCATGAAGAACTTGCCTTCAACGAACCCCACCGGATGGCGCCGACGGCCCGTTATCGACTGCAGGTTGTACTTGCGCTTCCGGGTGACGATTCGCCCGTTGACGAGTCGCTGCTGATAGACGGTCGTGCCTGTACCGGCCGCTGCGCTTCGCGGGACAATGTTGTGACCGAACTCCACCCACCACCAGTAATAGGGATCATTGGGGTTTTGCGACCCGCTGAATCTCTTTCCTGCTGCCGCCTGCGAAGCCTTGAACTTCCGGATCTGCATCGCCTTCAATGGGCGAACCGAAACGAAGACTCCCTCGTTGCCGTCCTGCCGCGCGAACTTTGAGGCACGCACGGAAATGGCCCGCTTCACGGTGCCCGGCTTGCGCGTCTTGGTCGCCGTCCGCAGCACAGGGGCCTTCAGGCGCGCTTCCGCCTGAATGACCTTGCCGGCCTCGCGCAGCGCACCGCGCACCGCCTTCGTGCGGATCGTCTTCGCTGCGCCAGCGAGCGCCCGCTTCAGCTCCTCGATGCCTTCGAGCTGTACCGTGACGCCGTTCATGCTGCAGTCCTCACGCCCGAGATACACATCAATTCGAGGTTTTCCTTCCGGGTATTCACGTCGATGACGGAGACGATATCCAGCGTCAGCGACCCCCACACGACGCGCATCTCGCGCACGACGCCCGTCCGATACCGGATCGTCACGCGGTGGTCGGTCGCGTCCTGCATCTGCGCAGCCGCGAAGAATTCGCGGCCGCGGATCGGTTCAACGCGCGCCCATACGGTCGCAACATCAACCCACGAAACGACCTCCTCGCCGATGCTGTTCCGCGTGACGGACTTCGACTGGAGGGTGACGCGCTTGTCGAACTGGCCGGCTCCGAGTCCCATCAGAACACCCGGTAGCGATCGAGGAGTCCGTCGCCGAACGGCGTGACGACCATTTGCCGATCGGTCGCCGCCTCGCGGTTGCGATACCAGTGCCCGACCTGCAGAAGAATCCACTGCTTCAGAGCCTGCGGGCAGGATGTGCCGTAGCCGGCCGTGTAGCGCACCGTCACCGCGTTCTCAGTGTCGCGCGGCGTCGGCCATTCGGTGTCGAACACCGGGACGACGCGGCCAGGTTCGAGATGCGTGTCGAGGGTGTAGGCACTCGCATCCAGCGTCTGCAGCACGCCGGCCGCATCGATGTACTTAACGTGGGTCACGGTCGCGATGGGCGGCCACAGCAGCTCGATCTCCCGCGATGGGAAGGCGTCGAGCTTCAGCTCCCACGTCGCCAGCGCGATCGACCGCCCGGTCTGCTGCTCGCACATCTCGCGCGCAGCGGTGATCATGATTCCGAGGTCGACGTCGTCGTCCGTGCCGTCGATGCGCAGGCGCGTCTTCGCCTCGGCAACCGTGACAGGCTCGGTCGTCGTGCTGATGAGTCGGGTGGTCATGTGTGTGCGCTCCTCTGCAAAGAAGGCTCCGAAGAGCCCTCTTCACGCAGGGGCCTGAAATCAGGCCGGCGGGTTGGCGGTGGGCATGAGGTTCGGGCAGACCACGCACACCGCTGCCAGCAGCGCAGCCGTCGCGTTGTTCGCAGGCGTGATGGTCAGGCGGGTGTAGCGCTTCACGCCCTTGTAGCCCAGCTTGAAGCACTTGTCGTCGTCGCTCTGGATGAAGCTGGCGAGCACCTCGGTGCCGAGCAGGTCAGCATCAGCCACCGCCGTTGCGCCGGTCATGTCGGAGGCGTCCGACTCTTCCAGCAGCGTCGTGAATTCGGCGCCTGCATCGCCCAGCGATCCTGTCGCGATGAGGTACACGGCGGCATGGGTGTTCTGGTGATCGATGATCTGGCCGACTTGTGCGGTGTTGTCCGCGACCGAAGCGGGCGACAACACGCGCTTCACGTTGATGCAGTTGAAAAGTTCCATGATGTTGATTCCTTGAAGAGAATGAGGTGGATGGCGCCGCCGGAAAGCGGCGCCGTGCCGATTAGGCGGAGAACTTCAGGAACTTGATGGCCTCGAAATTGACCGCGCCACCACCGGTCCGCTTCGTGCTGTAAAACACCACGTACGGCTTGGCGGTGAAGGGGTCGCGCAGCGTGCGGATGCCCATGCGATCGACGATCTGGTACGCCTCCTTGAAGTCGCCGAGAGCGAGAGAAAGACTGTCCGTAGCCAGCGCGGGCATGTACTGATCGATGCGCACCGGGTATCCATTCAGGCGATCCGGAGTTCCGGCCTGCATGGAGGGCTCCCACAGATAGCGGTCGGTCGTCGCTTCCTTCAGCTTGCGGATCTTGGTCCGCACCTCGCGACGCATCACGAAGTTCGCGTTCTGCAGGTACTGATCCTTGAATGCACCGATCAGATCGTGCAGCGGGTCGCCCTTGGTGGTTGCATTGAAATCGCCGTTCGTCCCAGTCTTGACGTGCTCGAAGGTGCCCCACGAGCGACTGGAGTCGGCAGTGGCGGCCGTTGCGTAGGACGCCAAGCCCATCGGCTTGCCGGCGCCGTTGCCGGTCCAGAATGCCGTCCCTTCAACGCGCGCGAACTTGTCGGCGATCTTGCCGGCAAGCCAGGCTTCAACATCGGTGGCGGCGTCGTCGAGGATCTTCTGCGACGCCTTGGGCATGGCGTACATCTCGAAGGCCTCGATCTTCCACTTGCCCACTTGCGGCGTGGTCGTATCGGAGCGCGTACCGAGTTCAGACACCCAGCCGGCGTCGGCTTCGTTGTTGTCGACGATGCCCTCGATGTCGTTGGTGCTGATGGTCTGCACCGATGCGATCTGGCGCATCACCGACTGCTCATAGACCTTGCCCACGACGCGACCTATGGTGGCGTGCGGCAGGAAATAACCGCCGTCCGGATCAGAGCCGGCCTGCAGCGCCTTGCGCTCATTCGACTCCAGGTTATCGACCGGCACGCCGGCCACCAGCTTGAAGAATGCCGACTTATAGAGTCGGTAGCCCTCGGCATCGAATTCAGCCGGGACCGCCTTCCCCTTGCTCGCGCAGTCGGCGCGCAGGGCGATGTTGAAAGATTTCAGCTCGGAGGCGAAATCCGCTTCGGCCTTCACTTCGCTGTCGGTCTTCGGGCGGGCGAGTTTCTTCTCGATGGCATCGAACTGCTCTTTGAGGTCGGCGAGCTTTTCCATGTCGGCGCTGATCTTGGCGAGTTTGGTCTCGAGATCTCCGACAGCCTTCCCTTCGGCTTTCGCCTTCAGGATCTCGTCGTTTGTCTTCTTGAACTCGGCCCACGCCTCGCCTTGCTGGTCGATGATCTTTTTGATCTCGATCAACTCAATGTTGCCGACGACGCCGAGCAGCGCGAGGCTTGCCATGATGTCGGGCGAGAAGATGGGAACGCCAGCCATGGCGGAACCCATGGCCAGCAGAAGGACGGCAGCAATGCCGAATTTGAAGTGCGTTGCTTTCATTTTTGCGGTCTCCAGAATGAAAAAACCGCCTTGCGGCGGTCGGTTTGGTTGATGCTGTTGGCAGGCTTTCAGGCCAGCGCCGCGCCTCTGCGCCGTAGCGCTTCGACGATTTGCTGCATGTCGCCCCCATCAGAATCGCTCTGTCCGAGGCTTTTCACCCTGGCGATAAACGCCTTGGCTTCCGTGCGGCTCAAGCCTGCCTCACGCAGGTATTGCTCCGCGGATTTGAGATCTTCCAGCGTTTCGATTTGCCCCTTTACCGACGACACGCGCGAGGCGTCATTCATCGGGAAGGTGACCAGCGAAAGCTCGATCAGATCGGCTTTCTTGATGGTGCGCACGCCCGTGACGCGGTCCCAGCTGTCGTCGCGCACCCGGTAACCGATCGACAATCCGCTGAGCGCCCCCATCTTCATGAGTTCGTACGCTTCGGCGCCGCGTGCCGTCTTGAGGGCAAGTTGCCCTTTCACGCGCAAGCCGACGCTGTCTTCTTCCATCGATGTATAGACGCCGATCGGCTCGGCCTGGCGGTGCTGCCACAGCATCGCAGGCATCCTCCCGGCGGACTTTGCCGCCGACAGCGTTTCGGTGAAGGCGCCTGGCGCGACGATGTCACCGCCACGATCCTCGATACTGAAGACCGAGCCGTACCCCTCGAATGTGCCGCTGTCGCCGGTCGCCTTGAGGTCGTAAGCGAAGTCGATGGTCTTGGTAGTCATGGTCTCTTCCTTCAGTCCGCAGGGGCGGGGTCTGGCTGGCTTCCAGTGGGCGCGTGCAATGCCGAAGCGTCTCCGCCCATCGGATTGAATTCGAGTAGTGCGCGGATCTCGTCCTGCGTCAGCACCTGGCGAGTACCTCCGGCGCCGAGCATGCGGGCGAAGAATTCGCCCTGATCCTTCATGGAGCCGCGAAGCAGGCCGGCGGCGACAAACTTGAAGTACAGGCCCTGCTTGCGCTCCTTCTCCGTGAGCAGGCTCGCGTCAGCCGATTGCTCGATACGGGCATACCACGGGCTCAGCGTGTGCACGACGTGCTGGATCTGG
The DNA here is from genome assembly GCF_045689615.1 of Aromatoleum evansii. Classification (NCBI taxonomy): domain Bacteria; kingdom Pseudomonadati; phylum Pseudomonadota; class Betaproteobacteria; order Rhodocyclales; family Rhodocyclaceae; genus Aromatoleum; species Aromatoleum evansii. The sequence goes on along the minus strand of NZ_CP141259.1, from coordinate 2,088,495 downwards.
AACTGCTCCGCGCTGGCGTAGGTTGGCGCCTTCTCGGTATGGAACACCATGAACGGCGATACGCCTGCGAACCGGCAAACCTCTTCGATCTGGAAGCGACGCGTCTCGAGGTGCTGCGCATCCATTCCGGTCATGGTCGTGGCGAGCCACTTGGCGCTGCGGTCCAATACCATTGGAGCGCCGACGTTCTCCCGCGCTTCCTTTTTCAGCCAGGCGACCAGCTTCGCCTGCTGATCAGTCGAGAGGGTCCCGTCCACGGAATAGACACCAGACGACTTGACCCCGTTCGCATGCAGACCGGCATGACTTTCCTCGGTGGCAATCGCCAGGCCGAGCGCCTCGCGCGCCAGCTTTAGGACATCCATGCCAGCGTAGCCGATCCAGGACGAGCCGCGGACGTGCCAGATCTGTTCCGCAGGGAACAGCAGCACCTGCCCGTTGCGGAGCGAGTATTTGTACTGCGCCGGCCCGAACTCGTCGGGCTGCTCCACGCACATTCGGCCCGGATCCAGCAGAATCATCTCCGCGATGCCGCTGGATATCCGATTCTTCCATGCGTACGCGTTGCCGTGCATGGCGTGGATCACCAACTGCTCGCGAAATTCGAAACTGGTCTGCCAGTCGTTCGGCTTCGTTGCAAGCAGGTCGTACAGCGGCATGTCGCGCGCGGGCTTGATCTTCGTCAGGCGATCTTCCTCGGACTCGCGGAACAGTTTGAACGGCACCTGTGCACATCCCTGCGAAACAACCTTCACGCAGGCGAACCACGTCGCCACGCGAAGCGCAGTGTCCAGGTTGATCGTCGCGCCGGCCTTTGACGATCGGCCAGACTTGGCGATCTCCGCCCACAGCGCAAGCGGGTCACTCGCCTTACGCTCCAGCGCTCGCGAAAGGAATCCCATTACCGACGGCTCCCAAGCACGCCCGCGGCGATCCCGAACAGCCCGCCTATGATCCAGCCCGCAGGCGCATACACCATCCATGCACCGTAAGAGACGGCCACGGCCCCGGCGGCCATCAGTGCGTCCGGACACCAGTCGGCCGCCACGGCGATCAGCTTTGCTTTCATGCGGCCACTTCCCAGAATGATTTGCCGGCAGAGGCCGGATTCAGCGCCATCAGCGACACCGCGTCGAACGTGGCCATCAGCGGATCGATCTTGGCTTTCCCGCTGGCCTGCTTCGTGATCGTGATCGCATTGCCCTTGTCTTCGATGCGTGCATTCCCGACGCACCACGCCATCAGCGGCGATGCACCGTGCAGCATCTCGCCGCCGGCAATCTTCCGCTCCGTCGTCTTGATCGCGCCGTTGAGCTTCCAGCCCTGCGAGACGGCGACGATCTGCTTGCGGTCGATGCCGCGCTCATCGGTCAGGAGCTCGTCGACGATGTCGCCGATCCCCGCCGCATCGACGCCGATCGCGTTTTCCTCGGGCAGCAGGCCCAGGTCGCGGATGCGGCAGACGATGTCGGCGACGGCCACGACGTCATCGCCCGGGCGCTCGACGATGGTCAGGTCGCCTTGTGCTTCGAAGTCACGCAGCCGCGGGGCAATCTCTTGCCGGCGCTGCAGGACGATCCGGTGCGCCCACGCATGCGCCCAGTGCAGCCACTTTCCTGTTCCGCTCTCGCGGCCTACTACGGAGAGCCCGAGAAGGTCATCCAGGCCACCGCCGTCGATGCCGACCACAGCCACTTCGCAGCGCGCGAGCAGGCTGTCGAGCGTCAGGCCTGACTGCCCTGCGTCTTCCCAGAAGTCGGCACCAGCCCATCGGTCGGACTGCAGCGCGAGGCCGATCTCGACGTTCGCATGCTTCGCCATGAAACCGCGGAACGATTCCTCGCCGCCGGCCTGTGCCTTGCGGAACTCCCGCTCGATGAACTCGCGATCAACCGAATACCCGAGGTTCGGATTCACCATTGGGATGTTTTCGAGCAGCAGATGTTCTTTCCGCTCGACCATCTCCGGCGGGTGCTCGAAGATCACCGGCACGAAGCGCGGGTCGTCGATCTTCCCGTCGCGCACGTCCCGGGCGTACTGCAGCTTCTGCTTGAACACGCCCGCCGGCGGATCGTCCGACTGCGTCGTCAGGTAGATGACGAAGCCTTCTGGCCGCGACGCCAGGCCGCCGATCGCCTCGCGCAGCATGTTCTCGGCGTCGGCCTGCTTGCCGAAGAGCCACAACTCATCGACCAGCGTGCCGACCGACTTCTTCCCGCCGACCGTATTGCTGTCGGCTGCGACGACCTTCAGCATCGCGCCGCTCTCGCGGTGCGTGATCGTCTTGATGTGTGTCTGAACGTGCATCAGCGCGTCCAGGTCGTCGTCCTTCTGCACCATGTCACGAGAAGGGGCATAGCTGTTGTTCGCAATCTCGATCGTCGGCGCGAGGATCGCGAACTCGGCCGACTGCCGCCAGTTCAGGATCAGCGCCGTCATCATGATCCCGGCCGCAATCGTGGACTTCGAATTCTTCTTCGGCAGGCAGATGAACCATTCGGTGATCACCCGCCGGCCGCTCTCCGGGTCGTAGGCGCCGAAGATCGACGCCACCAGGTCGAACACCCACTGCGCGCACGCCTCGCCGAAGGTCGGGCTGCCCGGAGCATCCACGATGCGCAGCTCGCGAAAGATCGCAAGCGCCTGCTCTGCCGTCTCCGGGAATACCGGCGGCGGGATGATCGATCGGCCCGAGCGCAGCCGCTCCGCCCAGTCAGGGCAGGAGGTTTTCCATTCCGGCATGGTCAGCGGTTATTGACGACCAGCTTCGGCGGCAGTGCGGAGGCGAACTTCCCGGCCGCCTTCTTCGCCTTTTCGGCCTGCTCATCCTTCTTGCCGCCGTCGTGCCGCTTCGTGTGCGTGTATTGCACCGCCGCGATGGCCGCACGAACCTGCAGCGAGGTCGCTTCGGTCTTGCCGAGGGCGATGTCCTGCAGAAGCTCGAGCATGTCCTTTTCGCCCTGCTGGATCGGGACGGGCTTCTTCTGCTTCGTGCTCGCCACGTCGCCGTCGACGCGCTTCTTGGGCTTACGGCCGGCGCCAGGACGGGCGCCGCCGCTCCTGCCTTTTACTCCGGCCATTTGATTGCCCTTTTGAAATGGGGGTTTGATTCCGTGCGTGCGAGGGAGCGCGGTTTCCAGCCTAACAGGCTGCAGACTTTTACCCCCCCCTACCCCTCGCTGAGTTCTCGCGCGCCGTCTTCACCTTGTGGCAGTCGCCGCACAGCGACTGAAGGTTGCTGTCGTCGTCAGCGCCGCCGTCGGCCAGCGCCACAACGTGATCCACCTCCGTTGCAGCAGTGACAAGCCCGAGCTTCTCGCACTCGACGCACAGCGGGTGCTCGCGCAGCCAGCATGCTCGACGCTTCATCCATCCCGAGCCGCGCTGCCGTGGCGTTGCACCGATGCGCGGGAGCGTCTTCATCGTCCCACCGCCGAGCGTCTGGAGCCTCGGCTTGAGCGTCTGGAGCCTGCCCATCAGTGCCGCACCACACGGCGCATGTAGTCGCAGATCTCGGCGGTCAGCACGTCGAGTGCTTCCTGCTCGGTCTCGCCGCCTCCGCAGATGTCCGGAAGGTCCGGACAGGTAGCGATCCACTCGCCGTCTTCCGTCTCGTGCAGCCAGCATTCCGCGTGATCGAGCTGCATGGCGCCACCTCGCGATGTATGGGTCCGGGTGCCGGATGATGCGTCTCACGACGACTGCAGGCCTTCCACCTGCTCGGATCGATCAACCTCCTTACGGGGTGATGCATCCTGGAACTGACGTAGTCGGCTTGACTGTTCCGATTAAGCGATCGCCACTCGCACGCTACCTGCTCCCATACGGGTACATCCGCAGCAAGCCCGGCCTTCGGATGGAAACAAAAAAGCCCACGACCTTTCGGAGGCGGGCTGCATCGGGACTTCTCCCGTGTATCTGATTTCGGCTTATACGCTGATCGGAATGCACAGTCAATAGACGTGGATGTTTCTGTCAGGCGATCCAGTTCGACCCCGGCTGCATCATCATTTCGATCTCGACACGCCGGGAGAGCTGCCGCCTGACGTCATCAATGCCGGTTGTCTCGATGTTCTCGACTGAAAGCCTTTCCACAATCATCCCGGTTTCAGATTCAAGCTTCGCCAGTATCGCGGCGATCTGCTTTTCTGCCTCAATGATTCGACGGTTCGTATCCATCACTCTTCCCCCACCATCCCGCAATTCCGCAGCCTATCATCGATCGCGCGCTGCGCCTTGGCCTCGATCTCCCGCATGCACTTCTGCACGCGCTGGTTCTGGTCGCTCACCGTGTTCCGATGCACGCTCGCGATATCGGCGAGTTCGTCCAAGCTCGCAGCCTTCCGCCCGAATGCCCGCATCACGAGCGCCTGGCGCAGCCGATGGTGCGACACGCACCCGGCGAGGGCCGCGCGCATGGCGTAGGAGGTCAGCCACTCGATGGCGCTCGACCACTCCCGGCCCGCCGTCTTCCCGCTGCAGCAAGCCCGGCCGCAGTCGCAATCCTCGAAGGCCGGCGCGAAGCGGGCGGCGATCACCATCTGCTGCTCGACGGGGAGCTGCCCGACCTCCGCGCGAACGAACCCAGACTGCCCGGCGCCGTCGAGCCCGACGAGGCCCTTTCCGCTGCCGATAGCGCCGCGCATGAGCTTGGACATCGGCGGGGCGTCGTACTGCTGCAGGGAGTAGTTGTACGCGAAGGTCAGCGCCGCGTGCGTGCTGTGGAAGACCGGGGCGAGAGATGTGGTCATCGGTGGGGGCCTGTCGTCGTTGTTGGGGCGCAGATGGAAGGGGTTCGAGCCTTATGCCACGCACAAGGGTCGTGCATCGGATGACGCTCAACGCACCGGCAGCGCTGCACGCCATGTGTCGTGCGCTGCTCCAGGTTCCGGCAGTCGCGGCATCCGGGCGGCGCTGGGATGGTCAGTAGCTCGTCGGCGGTGTTCATTGCTGCGCCCCGTACAGGCGCTCGAGCGTCTCGGCGACGAGCTCCAGCTCCGTCACCCCATAGGTGCGCTCGAAGGCCCTCACGCCGAGCCCGTGCACGCCGTTTGCGCCGCGATGGTGCTCGGGGCACAGGCCAGTCACGATCCAGTCGCTGTTGCGCTGCCCGGCTCCGACCCCGTCGCGGGCGTGATGGACCTCTGCGGGCGTGTGCCCATACCCGATGCGCCGGCAGATCGCGCAGCCGTCAGCAGCCACGCGGCCCATGTGTCGTTTCGCTGCGCTACTCATGGAAGATCACCCCCAGTTCGGTCGCCGCTTCGGCCTCGACCGTGTTCATGTACTCGCTGAACTCCGAAACAGTCAGCTCTGCCGTGCTCTTGCGCCGGGAACGGATCTCGCCGTCCGGCATCACGAATTCGGTCTTGGGCATGTGCTTGTCGGCAAACCACTCGTGCCATACATCCTTCGAGAACTGACGGCCATTCACCCAGGCCTGCGCCGCGATCTGCTCGTACACGGCCTTCCACAGGCGCTTGTTCTGCTCGCTGTTCCTCTTCTTTTCGTCGTCGGTAACGATCACGCGCAGCGGGCGGCCGGAATCGACTGCGGCCCCGGCGTTCTGCTTCAGGAAGGCGACGAGCGCCTTCGCGGAGTCGGGCGCGCGGAGCACGAATTCGCGGTACAGGGCAGTCATCCCCGCACCTTCGCGCAGTCCGCGCAGATCCACCGCTCGCGGTTGTTCTCGATCCCGAGCACCTTGCCGCCCTTGCGCGGCTTCGTCTTCCGGCATTGCGAGCAGTAGCGAGGCTCTGCGCATAGATCGCGCATGCTGGCGCGGTAGCTGGTGCCGTTCATCCCGTCTCTCCCATCATCACGACGAGCCGCGAAGCCATTACTTGTACGCTGCCAAATTGCTTTTCGTCGGCCACGACATAGAGCCGTAAATCCGTCGCAGGCACTCATTCACACTGCCGCAGATGAACAGGTTTTCCGGCCTGTTATCGTCTATGTCATTGTTGATATGCAGTACATGCTCATGGCGATCCAACAGTCTCCCGATCGCAGCCGACGCAATCTTGCGGTGCGTGCGGATGTAATTGGCGACAACGCCCTTCCGTGGCATATAGGTAATCTCAGCGCCATCTGAATCAATGGATATGCCACCTTTCCATCGCGGGTGTTGCTCACGCACCATCACAATGCGTTGGCACCCGTCGGAGCAAAACCGGCGTTGGCTCTCAGGATTCCACGACTTGAGCCGCATGAAAGTTTCGCCGCAGCACTCGCACATGAACGTTTCACGCTCACCAGTCGTCTGTGCCATGTCATAACAAGCCTTCGAGCAAAAGCGCGCGCTTTCTGTCATCTGCGAGGCCGGACGCGTGAAATCACCTCCGCAGTGCTCACACTTTCTGGTCACACGGTTCATGAGGCACACCCTAGAGCAGTACCGAAACTTTTTCATGAGCGACGGTGCGCGCGTAACGGGTTTGCCGCAGCGCATGCATTCCTTTGTCACTTTCTCGAATGAAGGTGGCGCTCTCATTTAGCCTCCAACATCTACTTATCGCCCGCATCGGAACCGAACACCCGCATCTTCAGATACTCGCGGTCCTGCGCGTAGAGCACTTCGGCAATGCGGACGAGTTCGGGGTGGGTCATAGCGGCTCCGGCTACATCCAGAACTTCAGGTACGAGACCCAGGCGAGCAGCACGATCGACGCGATAAACCCGAAGGCGTCGGCACCGATCGACGTCTTGACGATTCTCGGATGCTCGCCGTGCAGCCAGAGCGAGCGAATGAACACGGACAGGCAGCCCATCCAGAACATGAAGGTGATGTAGGTTTCCACTTTTTCTCCTCAGCGCGCAGACCGCGCATGTAGTTCAACCACCCGGACAAAGACGCCCGGACGCTCCCCGTACCGCTTCCCCTTCACCACCCGGCAGGCCTGCGCGTCGTCGCGGAAAACGATCTTGTTCATGCCGTCCATGACCGCCTTCTCGATGTTGTCCAGGTCGGGCTTTCCGGTCGGCATCACCTCGCCCATCAGCGCGGCGGCCTGCTTTTTCTTCGACCAGCTTGCCGGCACCGAGCAGGTCGCGACGAGCTCGACCAGTACCGGTAGTTCGCTCGGCGCCCGGCCCGCCATCGCTCGGCTCGCCGCCATGCGCACGAGGTTTTCGTACTCGACGGTTTCCTTCGGTGCGTAGTTGGCGATGAACTGCTTGCCGTCGCCCATCTTCGCGATGCGCGAGCGGTGCCGGCCCTTGCCCTTCGGCTCGCCGGGGATCACGAAGCTGATGTCGAGCGGTGCGCCCGCTTCACATCCTCGAGCAGCGCCCTCGCCGACGCTTCCCCGTGCCGCTTCGCCCAAGTCACGTAGAAGGCCTGCCGTGCTTCCTTCGGCTGCCTGGCGACCCAGCGGCAAAGACAGGTTCGTTTCCATTCCGCGGTCCATGTCGGTCCTCTCGTTGTCATGCAGCGGCGGCATCTGCCGTCTCCCTGCCCAGCGCCGCCCGGGCACGCTCGCTGCGGATTACGCCGTTCGCGACGTGCTCCTGCAGGATCGCAATGAACCGCGGATCGCCCTTCTCGGCGAGCTCGATGATCGCGCTCTCCCATGGGCCGCGGACGAACGGCGGCTCGCCCCTCGCCCACCCCGTGTCGCCGATCTGCGGCTTCGCCACCTTCCGCGCGAGCTCTGCGATGCGCGGGGCAACCTCGTCAGCAGACAGCCGCGGAGCTGGGAGCGCTTTCGGCGCGTCGCCGTGCTGTTGCCGGCAGAGGTCGAGGAACTCGGGCAGCGTCGGAGGCATGTTCCGATGCCGGCATGCCTCCAGCGCCTTCGAGATCCGATCGGGCATGTCGCTGAAGCCGGCAAGCTCTTCGGCCCACGTCGCCTTCGCCAGCAGCAGACCGCGGTCGAACGTGCGGCCAGCACGCTCCACCGTCTCCCCGGTGCGCCAGCGATCAACCCACAGCGAGCCGTACAGGCCCTGCATGCGGTCGAAGATCCGCTCAACCCACGAGTCGCGGAGGGGCGGTCGCTTCGATGGTGCGTTCATCTGCGGCTCCTTGCTCTTCGGCGCACGCGGCGCGGAAATCGGATAGGCGGGTCGATGCGGCGATCGTTCGGCTCTCGTCGCGAGTCATGCGGCGACCTGGCGGGGAGCCGCGGGCGTTCGGGGTGATCGGCGTGGGGTCTTCAAGGAGCCCGGGAGCGAGGTACTTCAGCCCGATGCGATGGCCTTGCTTGGCGCTGAGCTTCACCTTCGCGAACTCGACGATCTCCTCGTCAGTTCGCTTCGTGAGCAGCGCGTCCCATGTCTCGTCGGCCAGGTGGTGCGGGGCTGCATCCGCGATCCCTGCATCACGGAGCAGTCTGCAGACGAGTCCCTTGCGGGAGAGAGATGGCAGCGGCTCTTCGCGCCCCCCCTCTCCAGAGACAGTGACTTCTCTCTCTGGAGGGATAGGTTTTTCTGCTTCTGTATCTGCTTCTGCTTCTGGTGCGTGACTCTGCGTGACATCGCGTGACTGCTCGTGACTCTGCGTGACATCGCGTGACATTCGCTCACGCTCGCGCTGGTCACGTTTCCGCTCGGCGGCTGTTTTCGCTGTCGGGGTAATTGCGTCTTCCCTAGCGGGCTGATGCTTTTCCCACCCGGTAAGTCTGAGCGTCTCGGGGTCGATCGCGCGCCCGATCAGGACGTCCCAGATCGCCTGAATCGCCTCTTCATCCTCATCGAGTGCGGACGCGATGTCCTCGATGTCTGCACCTTCGAGACTGCCGCGCGGATCCGATTCGTTGGCGATCATCAGAAGGTGCGTGAACATCGCGATGACGAGGCTGCGGCGCTGTCCGCTCTTCCTGGCGATCGTTTGCCACTTCGCATTGAGTGTCATGCCGGCCCATAAGCGGACCCAAGACTCAGCCATCTCAGAGCCGCTCCGCCGTCAGAATTGAGACCGCAACACCCGTCCCGGCGAACTCCCCGGTGTAGGTCTGCGACCATGCATGCGCCCACCCTGGCAGCAACGCCTTTCCCTGCATGCTGGCCGGCAGGATTGCGACGATCCGACCGCCTTCCTTCATGAGTGCCGCAGCGGCCTCCAGGTGCGCCAGCGCCATGCCTTCCCTGAATGGCGGGTTCATCACGACACGGTCGAAGCGGTCGCGCGTCCTCGTGTGCCAGTCCATAAAGTCGGCGCGTGTCGCGTCGTACCCTTTCGCCTGCAGCACCTTGCAGTGCAGGTCGCTGATCTCGATGCAGCGCATGCGGTCATGCGGAAGCAGGTCGGCAATGCCTCCGATCCCTGCAGACGGCTCGAGCACGGTATCGTCCGGCCCGATCTCGGCCAGCTCGACGGCGATACGCGCGAGCCGCTCGGGGGTCGGGTAGAACTGGTGCGTCTTCTGGTCCGGCATGCATCCGCTGCACACGATCTCGGTAATGACGTCCTGCGGCGGATAGTCGAACTGCCAATGCCCTTCCTTGGCCTTCACGCCACCGATCGACGCGAGGATGTGTTCAGCCTCGCTGCGTCCGGCCTTCGTGTCCGCGCCGTAGCGAAAGCGTGCCGCGTTTGGGATCGGAATGTGCCGATGCGGATTGCGCCAGTTGTCGGTTTTCTCGACCGTGTAGGCGGGCTCCATATCGGCCAGCACCTCCAGTACCGCGAACGGCAACGGGCGCTGGATCATCTCGAATTCCTTGAGCTTCTTCTTCGGCTTCTGGCGGAACTCGGACGGGATTGCGGTCGGATAGAGCTGCGCGAGCACGCAGTTCAGACGCCAGGCCATGTCGGGGTGCACTTCGAGGTGTGCCGTGCCCTTCAGATAGACGCGCAGGCGAAGCGCCCCGCCGTCAATCGTGATCCACTCTCCATGGTCGCGGCGCGCGGCATCCACGACGGCGTTCGATGCATTCCAGCCCGGCTCGTCGCGCCCCATGAACTTTGCGATGACACAGCGCAGGTCGTTGATGTAGCCGACGCGCTCGGTGCTGTTGTAGCCGTTATGGATGCCCGCGAGGATCATGCGTTTGCCGAATCCCATCGGGCTGTTCGTGACGTGCTCGCCCGAGAGCGCCCGGAAGATCCCGTCGACGCGCTCGGCGAAGAACTTCGAGCGCGACATCAATAGATCCTGCAGCGTCGCGCGCACCGTCTCTTCCTCGAATTCCGGCGTCGCATGCTCGCGGATGGATTTGTTCCACTCGTCGCGGCGGGCCTGCGGCATGGCGTCGAGCACGTCGGTCAGGTTCATCGCCTTTGACCAGTACGCGGCATTCAGCGCAGCAAGGGCGCGATCAACCTGGAACAGCCCGCCAATGCTCGGCGCGCCGTAGCGCTGATCGCGAGCGTTCGCCTCAAGGAAGTAGCTGAGCGCCCCGGCAGTCTCGCCGGTCATCATCTCGGCCATCTCTTCAACGCGGCGGCGCATGCTGAGGTATTGGCCCATCAACCCGTCGACCATGTCGGTCGCGGCCGGCGCGAAGAACTCGGAGGCGATCCAGTCGGACTCGTCGCCGCCGATCAGGTCTGAGGCACCCATCACCGCATCCCCATCCAGAACCCGAACCACCCGCGCCAGATCTCGACCGGATCGAAGGTGATGGCGCAGCGCACCCGCGCGCGGCGTTCGCGCACATCGGCCAGGAAAATGATCTGTGCGGTCATCACATCCCCGCCCACATCATCACGCTCAGCAGCTCGCCGAAGCCCTTCACCCCGACGAACACGCCGACGAACATCAGGACCATCATCGCCAGCAGGAGGAAGAAGTACGCGATCGTCGGGCCGTCTCCCTTCGGGATCTTGGGCATGTTCATTCCTCCGAAATCGGCATGAGCCAGAGAAGTGCGGCGTGGACGCGCGCGGCAAGCCAGTGGGCGATGGTGGTCATGCGGCCTCCAGGGCGGCGAGTTCCGCCATCAGTTCCGCTTTCCGCTGCGCCTTGCTGTCGGCGCTGAGTTGGTAGCCCATCGCCTGCGCCTCCCACTGCATCGGGGCGATGTTTCCGCACAGCTCCATGAGCTTGATCGTGCGGGTGTCAGGGAAGTACGCCTTCCCCTGCAGGATCCGGCAGAGGTGCCCCTTGTCGAGCCCCAACTCCTCCGCGATCGTCTCGTGAGACAGGCCGGAAAGCTGGATGCACAGCCGGATCGCGTCGAGGCGGTGCCGGCACATTTCGAGCAGTTTCGGCTCGACCTCTTTGGGCCGTCGCGCCGCTGCCATCATGGGCATTTCGCGTTGCATGGTGTCCTCTCCTCTCTCTGTTGCCGCTACTGCTGTTGCGAATCTTTGACGCCGATTGCATGGCGTTGCATGTCCCTCTTGGTCCAAAAAAAAGTGCCCGGGGATCAGATGACCCCCAGGCACAGCCCGCGACAGCGGGAGAGGAGACAGCAATGGTTTTTCATGCGACACCCAGATCAGGAGGCCACGTTCGAGGCCTGCGTGCATCGCTGCTGATGAAGCTCATGCAGGCGCTTCCCGATTTCAAACCCGATCCGCTTGCCGCGCTCGCCGCGCGACAGGTCGGAGATATGCGCCTGGGACACACCGACGAGAGCAGCGATTTCGTGCTGCTTCAGTCCGGTCGCCATCAGGTCGGAGATGATTTCTTTCCACATGGGAAAAACAATAGCAGTTGCTGTTGCGAAAATCAACAGCAGTTGCTTGTTCAGCATTTGCTATTGCCTGCCCACAATGGTCAGATGGACATGGCCGAAATTCGACGCCGCCGGCTGCGGCACTGGATCGATACAGACCCGCATTCCCTTGGGAACGTGGAGAAGTGGTGCGATTACTACACGCAGCTCGTGCCGGCAGGAGAGCGCCCGCTCAATCCGAGCTACATCCGCCAGCTAGCGCCCGAAGTAGGCAAGGCAGCGCGCAATATTGGGGAGAAGGCTGCGCGCCGCCTGGAGCGCGCCGGAGGGCTTCCGGTTGGCTGGTTGGATACCGAAGGCCCCGAGTTTCAGGAATCCGCTGTTAAATACGACACGCGCGTATTACCTTCGACCAATTTACCGGCCGAGGAAGGAGCAGCAAAATATGTTTCTCGCGAGGTTACCTACGAGGTGGTCAAAGCGGCGGTGTCTGGAGTCTTGGGCGCGCTTGGGGTGACCTTCGACGATCTCGTCGGTGATGAGTCAGCCGCCAGGGACCGGATCCGGTCAATTCTTTCAGGGCCGCATGCGATGCCGGAGCATGTGCGCTCGAAAAACGAGTTGGATTTGCCTGGCGGGGAAATCGTGAAGGACAGAGACTTAACGGTCGAGATGGGTACCGGCGAAGCGGAGGCGAACAAAAAGAAACCCGCGTGAAGCGGGCGGAGTGGCATGCAGTTCGCCTGTGCCGGGGGACTCTTGAGGGTCCCGCAGCCGTCTGGACGCAGGCTACGCGGAGTGTCCGCTCCGCGCCTGCATTACTTCTTCCCGATCGCCAGCTTTGTCGCCTTTCTGAAGGCTGAGAACAGCGCGAGGTTTTCGTCCTTCGCCATGACGCCAGAGGCCCCCGACAGAACCTTTCTGTCGTCAGTCACGATTGACCAATTGATCCCGGTGATTCGGCCCGCTTTCGCGAGAGCCAGGAGCTCAGTTAGGAGCTGCTCGCATTCTCTGGCGTGTCTGGATTGTATGCTGTATAGGCGCGGCTTACGCATTGCCGCCTGATGTCGTGCTGCTCATGGCGCCGGAGCATACCACGAGCAGCCGCACGGCTCAGCCATGCAGACATCAGGGTTTTTTATGAGGTGATCTCAGTAGGAGTACGAAAATCCTCCGGTTTTCTTCCATCCTGGATTGACCCTCGCCATACCCCGCTCGATCATGTCCTGGCGGGCTAGCTCGGAATCGATCTCCGCTTCTTCGGTAGAATTGCCTGCCTGCCTGTCATCCTCTGGGCATAACGCCCTGCTCGCCACTCGCTGCATGAAGAGCCGCGCATCGCCGTCCGGCACATAATAGACGTCGCTCTGACGCGCCACGAATCGATTTTGCTCGGCGATCGTCGTCGTGACGATGATCTCGCTGCGGGTCGGCCTCGCCGCATAGCCCGCCCACCATTCCGCAAGCGCGACGCCGCTCAGCGTGGCAGCGACCCCCTCGCCTCCGATTGCCAGTTCTCGCACGACGGCCACGCCTGACGCCAGCACCGTGAGGGCCGGCGGCTGGTATGCAGGGGCGCGGTCGCTGTGCACGACGAGCTGAGTATCGTAGATGATCTCGACGTCCCGCCCGTCAGCGGCAAACCCGCCCGCGCCGGTGCTCTTGGTCCGGCATACCGCCACGTTCGCGCCGGCATTGACTAGGCGCGTCACCATGAAGTCGCGGAACGCGGCGTTGAATGCCGTGCTCTTCGCGGGCGCGACATACACGCCACGCGACTGCAGCTGCGGTTTCGCTGAAATCGCCTGGAGCGTCTGCCCGACGACATCCTCGGCGACGACATCCCAGTGATGAGCGGTACGTGCAACCTTCTGGTGCGACAACGGGAAATTCGTCGCGACTGGCGCCGGCGATGCGCATCCGACGGCGACGACGGCGACCGGGATAAGCAGAAGGTATTTGGTTTTCATGACCCCTCCATGACACGGTTATCTGTATTTACACCGTAGTTTCATCGGCGCGTATCCACCATAGCCAAATGCGCCCTCGATGCGCGTGACATTTGTCCCGTTTTGTGCCGGGATCGAATCTGGCCGAACACGTCTGTGACATAAGCCCGCCTCAACAGCAGTTGCTATTGACACACTCAACAGCAGTTGCTATTGTTCGATCAACAGCAAGCGCACCCACGCTGTCGATCGGAGTAGCAAATGTCGAACCTCCCCCGTCACCACATTGAATCCCGCCGCCGCGATCGCGGCCTGATGGTGGTGTTCGGCGTCATCGCTGCGCTGCTGGTCGCGTGTGTGGTCGGCTCTGCATTCGTGGCGGCAGCCGAGAAGGTCACGGCAGCCATCACCGGCAGCCTGACGCGGACGATCCGGACGGAGCGCCGCTGATATGGCTCTACCCCTCAAAGGCGACGCGAGCGACATCACGGCGACATGCCACGGGAAGCACCGGTTCGTGTCCCTGGCGCAGGCCCGCAAGGTCGCTAAGCGCAGCGCGAGCAAGCACTGCCAACGCATCACCCCGTACCACTGCCCGCACTGCGCGGGCTGGCACATCGGATCTCACCTTCACCGGAGGACCTGAGCATGTTGCTGACGCACAGAAAAGCCCGCGAGGACCTGAACGACGGCCGGGAGCACAAAGCCCCCGCGTTCTCCCCGCTGAAAGTGATTCAGGCGCTGCATATGGCCCACGGCCGCAGCCCGATCAAGACCGCGAAGAAGGCGCTGCCGCGATGACCGAACAGCGTATCGACTGGCACATGCGCCAGTTCTGCGACGAGATTTCCGCCGGCCTCGCGTTCGGCATGAGTCCGAACGCTGCACTACGCCGCATGACCGCTCGCGGCGTTCCATTTCACGTCCAGCGCCGGATCTGCGGCGCACTTCAACCGGAGGCAATCCAATGCTGATCCAGAACCACCGGCACGTGCCGGGCCCTGGCGACCGCATGCCGCCCGACATGCACCGCGAAGAAGCCCGCCGGGAGGCGAGGCCCGAGGCGGTGAAGGTCATCTCCGACTTCATCTTCGCCGAGCGCATGGCGTCGCTCGCGTGGATCTCGGATGCGCAGGGCGACTTTCTGCAGGCCGAATACAACGCGATGGACGCGACGATCGCAGAGATAGCGGCCAAGACCGCCGCAATTCTGGAGAACGGACAGACAGGTAGCTCCCAGCTCGGCCTGCTGCTGCAGAAGCTCGGCGGGCAGCTGTTCGCGGCGACAGAAGCCTCGATCCGCCGCGGCGCAGACAAGGAAGCGGAGATCCGGCTCGACCGCATGGAGAGAGAGGATGAGGCGGGGTATCTGGTCGAGCAGGAGGCGTCATGAAAAACGCCCTCCTCATCGCCGCCCTGCTTGCCCTCGTGGCCTTCATGCAGTGGCTCGACGCCGACACCGCCAACAAGATCGCGGCGCGCGAGCACGCAAGCCGGCAGCAGGCGATCGAGGCCATCAACGCGATCAACTGCGGTGAGAGTCCGTTCTATCTGGCGCAGGCGCCCGCAGAAGTCGAATAGCCCCACCTGAAAGAGGATTGCCATGAGCAACGTCACCGCGCTGCAAGCGCAAAAGCAGAACTTCTCACTCGCCCCGAAGGATCTCGATGAGGCCATGCGCTTCGCCGACATGCTGGCGAGTTCCGTCCTCGTGCCGAAGGACTATGTCGGTAAGCCGGGAAACTGCCTCGTCGCCATCCAGTGGGGCATGGAACTCGGCCTGCAGCCGATGCAGGCCATGCAGTCCATCGCCGTCATAAACGGGCGCCCCAGCCTGTGGGGCGATGCGATGCTCGGCCTGGTGAAGTCGCACCCCGCTTTCGAGTGGATCAAGGAAGAGTGCGACGGCAACGTCGCAACCTGCACCATCAAGCGCCGCGGCGAGCCGGAAGTCACGCAGGTTTTCTCGATGGAAGACGCCAAGCGCGCCGGCCTGACCGGCAAGCAAGGCCCTTGGACGCAATACCCGAAGCGGATGCTGCAGATGCGCGCCCGCGGCTTCGCGCTGCGCGATGCGTTCCCGGATGCGCTGCGCGGCCTGATCTCCTCCGAAGAGGCGCGCGACACCCCGATCGAGCGCGACATGGGCGCCGCCGAAGTCGTCGAGACGAAGCGCGAAGAGCCGAAGGCCCTGCCCGCCTATTCCGACGCCGACTTGAAGGCGAACATCGGCGCATGGTCTGGCGCCATGCAATCTGGTCGCACGACGCCGGACCGCGTGATCGCCACTATCAGCAGCAAATACACGCTGTCCGAAGCCCAAAAAGCCTCGATTCGCGACGCTGCACAACCCAAGGACGAACCAAAACCGGCCGGCGAGGCGCCTGCCGGCGACGATGGCTGGCTCGGAGATTACGACAAAGCGGAGGCAGCGCAATGATCATCATCAACGTGCAGCAGGGCACGCCCGAGTGGCATTCCGCCCGCGCGAAGTGCTTCAACGCTAGCGAAGCGCCCGCAATGATGGGCGTGAGCCCGTACATGACCCGCAGCGAGTTGCTGCGCCAGAAGGCGACCGGGATCGTCCCGGACGTCGACCCCGCCACGCAGCGCAGATTCGATGACGGCCACGCCGCCGAAGCGATGGCACGCTTGCTGGTCGAGCAGAACATCACCGGCGAGGACCTGTATCCGATCGTCGCCACCGATGATACCGGCCGCCTGCTGGCCAGCTCCGACGGCGCGACGATGCTCTACGACACCGGCTTCGAGCACAAACTCTGGAACGAAGAGCTCGCCGCCCAGGTTCGCGACGGCATCGTGCCAGAGTCGCACCGCTGGCAACTCGACCAGCAGATCGCCGTCTTCGGCTTCGAGAAGATCATCTTCGTTGTCTCGGACGGCACAACGGAGCGCTTTGTGTGGTGCGCATACCGCACGACGCCCGAACGCATCGCTCGCCTAATGGCGGGGTGGGAGCAATTCGAGCGCGACCTCGCCGAGTACGTGCCCGAGCCTGCCGCCGAAGCCGCCCCGGTCGGCTGCGCACCGGAAGCGCTGCCCGCCCTGCGGATCGAAGTGACCGGCATGGTGACGGCCTCGAATCTCGAAGCCTTCCGCGAGCATGCCCTCGCGGTGTTCTCTGGCATCAAGACCGACTTGCAGACCGACGCGGACTTCGCCGACGCCGAGCGCACGGTGAAATGGTGCAAGGAAGTCGAGGACCGACTGGACGCGGCCAAGCAGCACGCCCTTTCGCAGACGGCCACCATCGACGAACTCTTCCGCACGATCGACGCGATCAAGGAAGAGGCCCGCCAGAAGCGCCTGACGCTCGACAGGCTGGTGAAGTCTGAGAAGGAAGCTCGGAAGCTGCAGATCGTCACGCAGGCGCACCAGGCGCTCGTCGCCCACGTCCAGCAGCTCAATGCCCGCATCGCCCCGGCATCCATCCCGTCGAGCATGTACGCGCCGCAGATGTTCGGCGAAGCAGTCAAGGGCTTGAAGTCGCTCGACAGCATGCGCGACAAGGTCGGGACGCTCCTCGCGAATGCGAAGGTGGAATGCAACGCCGTCGCCGACCGCATCGACGCGAACCGGAAGACGGTCGAGGACATGAGCCTGATGCCGGACTTCGCCGTTGTGTGCACGAAGAGTACCGAGGACTTCGCCGCCCTGCTCGCGATGCGCGTCAATGCCCGCCGCGAGGCTGAAGAAAAGCGGCTCGCCGCCGAGCGCGAGCGCATCCGTGCCGAAGAAGAGGCGAAGGCGCAGCGCACCGCCCGCGAAGCGCAGGCCGAGATGGATCGTCAGGCCGCGGCAGCCCGCGCAGCCGAACAGGCGAAGCTTGACGCCGAGCGTGCGGAACTGCGCCGGCAGCAAGAGTTCATCGAAGCCGAGCAGCGCCGGCAGCGTGACGCAGCGACTGTGCAAGCGGCGAAGCCGGCGGAAAAGCCTGAGATCGTGGTTGCTGCCGTCTCCGAAGAAAGCGACGAGAAGATCACCCTCGGCCAGATCAATGCACGACTCGCGCCGGTGAAGATCGACGCCGCCGGCCTCGCGCAGATCGGGTTTCACCCGGTCGGCAAAGAGCGCGCAGCCGTGCTCTACCGCGAGTCGGATGTGTCGCGCATCTGCGCTGCACTGGTTCGGCATCTGTCGGCGGTATCGGGACAGATGCGGGAGGCAGCATGAGCGCCAAATTCCGCTTCCTCGGCAAGGTTCAGATCACGCATCTGAACACGCGCAAGGAAGGCCCCGACGAAGAGAAGGAGCTCGCCGTCGACATCAAGTGCGAGGCTATCGTCTCGCACGACATCTGCAGCTTTTTCGAGCCGATGCTCTCCGATCTCCTGTTCCTGCCGGGCGGGTCCGTGCGCAACCTGATGTTGCAGCCGGTGGAGTTCTCGAACGAACTGGAGAACTACCGCGCCGTCATCGCTGGCAGCACGCACTACGGCTGCAAGGTGAAGAAATTCCGCCTGCAGCCGAAGGACACGTACCAGATCCGCCTGACGTTCCAGGTGTCGTTCAAGCCGAGCGGAGACGAGGTCGCACGCATCGCCGAGTACCTGCAGGATGAGATGGACATCGAACTCGATCCGGCGAATGACGAACTGGACTTCGGCGCAGAGGGGGCTGAGGGTGAAGGTGTGCTCACGAACCTGAACGACCGCCTGTGCGACCTACTGGGTGACGACTCGGCATACGAAGAGGCCAAGCGTGTCGTCCTCGAACAGCGCCGCCCATCCATCAGCCTGATCCAGCGGCGCCTTCGCATCGGCTACAACCGCGCCGCGCGCCTCCTCGAACAGATGGAGATCGACGGCATCGTGTCCGCAATGAATGCGGACGGAACTCGGGAGGTAATCGCAGCATGACCACCACCGTAGAACAGGCCCTCGAGGCCTCCCATACCCTCATGACCGTGCGCGAGATCATGCGGGATACCGGGCACGCCGAGCCGGTCGTGCGCGCAGAACTGCGCCGGCTGGCCGGCGTCGGGCAGATCGAGCACATCCCCGGGCGCGGGCGCTACGACGGTCGGTACGGACTGCTGCGGCCGATCGCGAAGGACGTTCCGGACGAAGCGGACAGCGAAGGCGGCGAGGCGGACGTTCAGGCAAGCGTGCCGGAGCAGGCCAAAAGTGACGAAGTAGGCACGATGCGCGACGCTAAAGCCGACCTCGCCGAGATCCGCCAGCGCCTGTCGCCCTTCGTCGTCGAGCGCGACCCGGAAACCATGACGGAGGTGGAGCTTGCCGAGCACGCTGCAGCGGTGATCCGCGACGGCATGGAGCGCATCTTCTCGCGAGACTCCGGCGATACGGTAAAGGCGGGGGATGAGCTCGCCAACGCCCATGCCCTCTCCGATAAGCTCGAGCACCTTCTCGGCGTGGAGCGACAGACCTCGGCAGCCCTGCGCGAGCAGCTCGAGCACATCACCACCGGCGGCGAGCCGACGGCCAAGGGGCTCTGCGCGAGCCAGATCGACAGCTACGCGGTCATCGCGCCGAAGCGCCCGATCCGCCGTTTCACCGGGCACGACAGCGCCGTGAAGTCCGCGATGGCTGCCGCCTCCAACGGCTCGAAACGCGGCGAAGTGTTCGCCCTGGTGCATGTCGGCAGCGCCAAGCGCGGCGCCGTGTGGAGGCCGGCGAAATGAAAGAGCGGCCGATTTTGTTCAGCGCGCCGATGGTGCGCGCGATCCTTGCGGGTACGAAGACGCAGACGCGGCGCGCTGTGAAGCCGCAGCCGGAGGTCAGCGAGCAAGGAAATCTGTGCGGCGCGTGGCTGAGCCGGCCGCTCGGCGGCCTTCTGCTGCCGAAGGTCGGAGACATTGCGATGCACTGCCCCTACGGCAAGCCCGGCGACCGGCTGTGGGTGCGCGAGGCGTTTCGCTTCCTCAACTCGTTCGACGCCGACAGCCCCGCCGCGATCGGCGTGAAATGCATCTCCGCCGGTTATCCGAAACCGTGGGCGCCGATCCAGTACAAAGCAGACGGCAATCGCGACAACTGGCTCGCCGTTTGCACGCCGCCTGCGGATATGCCGACGCCGGGAAAGCTCCGCCCCGGTATCCACATGCCACGCTGGGCCTCGCGCATCCTCCTCGAAGTCACCGCCGTCCGTGTCGAGCGGCTGCATGACATCAGCCAGGCCGATTGCATCGCCGAAGGCGCCACTGGCGGTCACGGATCAATCGCCGGCTACCCCTATGCCGCAACGCCGGACGAGCATTACCGGCGCATATGGGAACAGATCAACGGCGCCGGCGCATGGGACGTCAACCCGTGGGTCTGGGTCATCGAATTCCGGAGCGTGCAGTCATGACCCTCCTCGCCGAACTCGAATCCGCAGCGCGACCCGCCACCGAACCCGAGCCGACCATGACCGGCCCACTCGCCATGCTCTTCGGCGTTGCTCGCCCGATCTCGCGTCCCGCCTGCGCCCCGGTGCGCACCCACCGCATGCGCATCAACCCGGCCAAGCTGCCCGACCTGCCGCCGGCCTCGAATGCGCACCCGGCCGTGATCCGCACCCGAGAGCAGCGGCAGGAGATCGTGCGCCTGATGGCCGAGTCCGGACAGGCGATGCGCCGTTCCGACATCGCGGACGCGACGGGCTGGATGGAAGAGATGGTCGGCGAACGGCTGACCGAACTCCGCAAGCTCGGCGTGCTGCGCATGGAACGCATCGGCCGCACGGCGCTGTGGGAGCTGGTCGAGGATACCGAGGAGGATGAGGAATGAAATGGAAGCTCGTGAAGGCCGCGCTCGTGCTGTTCGCGGCGGGTGGCGGGGTCGGGCTGATCGGGATGCTGGTCGGGACTGGGCTCGCGGAAGTGCTGTCGCTGGCGTTTGGAGGATAGGTCATGCAGACCTTGCCATACGACTACTGCCGGTGCATGGGTGAAAACTGTGCCCGCAAATCCGAATGCCTGCGGCACGCCGCGGTAACCGACATGGACCGGAATACGCCGTGGGCAGGCCGGTACTGCCGAGAGGTGGGCAGGGAGTCGGAAGGGTTCATCGCCATCAGCGAGGAGGAACAGCAGAAATGAACCGCCGCCTCTCCCACATGCTCAACCGCCGCGACGAATCCCGGCAGGCTCGTCTGCAGAACATCCAGCACGGCCGCCACATGATCGGCCAGTACGACGAGATCGAGATGCTCGAGCGCACGGCCGTCGACGCCTTCCGGTTTAGCTACGCTCGCGGCGGGCACTGGAATGTCCTGTCCGACAGCCGCAATGTCCTGATGCTGGCCGCCTGCCACAAGATCGAGACCTCCACGGTGAAGGCGGATCACGAAGCCGTGCGCGAGGTCACGCGGATCGCGCTGGAAGCGCTGAAGTCCATCCGCGACCGCGAGCAGAAAACCGGCAAGTTCGGGTGCAATGCCGCCGAGCTGAACGCCCTGCATGCGCTGGTCGAGACGAGTCGCGACTTCTGGAACAGGCAGCCGGCGGAACTCTTCCAGAACGCTCTCGACGCGAACGCCAAGGTCACGAAGGACCTTGTGCGCGAACGGAGGACGCAGGGATGACCGCCCCGCCGATCAAGAGCAAGTCGCTGAAGAACTGCCGTGCCAAGCGGCGCTATGCGGACGAACTCGCGGCACGAGCAGCCGGAATGGATGCCATACACCGGTATCATAACGCGCCGCGCCTCTACGTCTATCAGTGCCACCACTGCCATGGTTGGCACCTGACCCGCCGCGCGAAGCATACGCCGGCGGTGCTCGAGAACAATCCGATTGCGGAGGCGGCATGAAGCGCGACCTCTTCACCCTCCAACTGCTCCCCGACGAGCTGATCATCGACAACTTCGCCGGTGGTGGCGGCACGTCGACCGGCCTCGAAGCCGCCTTCGGCCGCCCCGTCGATATCGCGATCAACCACGATCCGGAAGCGCTCGCGATGCACGCGGCGAACCACCCACACACGAAGCACCTGTGCGAATCGGTGTGGGATGTGAATCCGCGCGAGATCACCGGGCCGGTCGGCCTGGTGTGGCTGTCGCCGGACTGCAAGCACTTCAGCAAGGCCAAGGGCGGGAAGCCGGTCGAGAAGCGCATCCGCGGCCTCGCGTGGATCGCCCTGCGCTGGGCAGCCGTGAAGCGCCCGCGCGTGATCATGCTGGAGAACGTCGAGGAGTTCACGACGTGGGGCCCGCTGGTAGAGCAGCCGGACGGGACGATGCGCCCTTGCCCGAAGCGCAAGGGCCGCGAGTTCGCGTCCTTCACGAACGCCCTGCGCCGTCAAGGCTACGCGGTGGATTGGCGCGAGCTGCGCGCCTGCGACTTCGGCGCGCCGACGATCCGCAAACGCTTTTTCATGATTGCGCGCCGCGATGGGCTGCCGATCCGCTGGCCCGAGCCGACGCACGGGCACCCGCACAGCCGGGAGGTGCTCGCGGGCCATCGTAAGCCGTGGCGGACCGCCGCCGAGTGCATCGACTGGACGATCCCCTGCCCGTCGATTTTCGAGCGCTCCCGACCGCTCGCGGATGCGACGCTGCGCCGGATCGCGAAGGGCATCATGCGCTACGTCGTGGAGGCCGCCGAGCCGTTCATCGTGAATACCCGGAATGGCGAACGCACTGGCCAAGCGCCGAGAACGCGCAGCGCAGGTGAGCCGTTCTGGACCGTCACGGCGCAGGGCTCCCAGCATGCTCTCGTCGCGCCGGTGCTGACGGAATGTGCGAATGCATCCTCGCCGCGATCGATGCCTGCGGACGAACCGCTGCGCACGATCTGCGCCGAAACGAAGGGCGGACACCACGCGCTCGTCGCGGCCTTCATGGCGAAGCACTACGGGGGCGTCGTCGGGCATTCGCTGCACGGCGAGCCGCTGCATACCGTGACCAGCCAGGATCACAACGCACTCGTCGCCTCGCACCTGGTGAAGCTGCGCGGGACCAGCAGCACGGCCGGCACCGACGAGCCTTTGCACACGATCAGCGCAGGCGGGATGCACCACGCTGAGGTCCGCGCCTTCCTCGTGAAGTATTACGGCACCGATCAGGATCCTCGCCTGGAGGAGCCGCTCCACACAGTGACGACGAAGGACCGCTATGGCCTCGTCACCGTCGCCGGCGAGCAATACGAGATCGCGGACATCGGCATGCGGATGCTCACCCCGCGCGAACTGTTCCGCGCACAGGGCTTCCCCGAGCACTACATCATCGGCGACGACCCGACGCAGGGCCTGAGCCTCACCAAGTCGGCCCAGGTGCGGATGTGCGGCAACTCGGTTTGCCCTCCGGTCGCTCAGGCGCTGGTCGCTGCGAACTTCGAGCACGAGAAGGCGTGGAGGATTCAAGCATGACCGCAACACCCATCACCACCGTCAAGCGCATCTACGTCGATCTCCCGACCGCCGCCGAGGCCGTCTCGCTGTCGCCCACGACGGTGCAGGAACTCGTCCGGCAGAAGCTGTTCCCGGAGCCGCGCCAGCTGTCCGGCCGCCGCGTCGGATGGCTCCTGCGTGAGATCGAGGAATGGGCCGAAAGCCGGCCGACGTCGACGTTGTTGCCGCCGCCGAATACGGGGGCGAAGAAGCCGCGGAAGGTGGCTGCTTGAGTTTCTACGGAGTGACGATGACAAACGACGAAATCGAAGCACTCGCGCGCAGGGAATGCTGGCGATACAAGAAAAGCGGCGACCCGCATCACAGCGACACCTACACGTTCAACACTCTCACGCTGCGCGAATTCGCACGAAAACTCGCGGCTGAACGCCTGGACGTTTGCAAGGAGGCGGCGACAGTACTGCGCATTGAGGCGGCTTCACTGCGGCAATGCCACACGCTCAACGGAGAGTGGGGCGAAGACGAGCAGGAAGCGCGCGAGGAGTACGAGAGGATGGTGGCACTGGCAGACCGGCTTGCGCAGCCGACATCGCCTGCCAACGCCGGCCATGAGCGGACCCCAACTGCGTAGCAGTTGTGGGTCCGCTCGATGAACTTGTTCGCCGGCATGCCCGGCAGTTGAGGAGAAACACGATGTTTGGAACGAAGAAGCGCAACGCGGTTGAACTGGGCGACAAGGTGCGGGATGCCGTGACCGGATTTCAGGGGATCGCAGTGGCGAAAACGGAGTGGCTGAACGGCTGCATGCGAATCACGGTTCAGCCGCCGATCGACAAGGACGGCAAGGTTCCGGAGAGCTACACGTTTGATGAGCCGCAGCTCGTGCGCGTCGAAGCCGAGGTGGTTCCGGCTGGCTCGCGCGAGACGGGAGGCCCCGCACCGAACCCGGTGCAGCACCGTGGGCCGACCCGGTGACGGCGAACAACCAAGTTGAGGGGCGCCGATAGGCGTCCCGCTCGAATGACGAGTTGGGCGTTTGCCCGAAGGAGAGAACGATGGAACTTTGCTACAGCGTCAATGAAGAGGAATTCAACCTCACCAGCGTCGGGGACGTGTTCGATACGCTTGAGGACGAAGGGCGCATGGAAGAGGGCGCCGTCTATTACGAGGCCGACTGCCGGCGCATGCAGGCCAGCGACGTGGTTTCGGTTGAACAGCTACTCGAAGACATGGGCGAGAGGCTGTACGAAGAGGTTGGCGAGATTGCCGACGACTACCCGGCGGTGACGCCCGAGGCGAAGGCGGAACTGAAAGAGTTTCTGCATGCGTGGGTGGAGAAGCATGCGGACCCCAGCCAATACTGGCTTGTGGTCGGGAAGCATCGCGAGAAGCTCGTGACCGCCGACGACCTGACGCCCAACTCCAATTAACAGAGAGAAATCGTCGGTTAACGTTCCACTGCGACCCCTGAGCCCTTGCCATGCTTGAAACCATCGAACGAAACGCGACACCCGCCGCGGCGGCACAGCAGCCCGGTCTGATGGCTCACGTGCGCGAGACGCTCCGGGTGAACCGCTACGCCCTTTCGACCGAGCGAAACTACTGCCACTGGATCTGGCGGTTCATCCTCTTCCACGGTAAGCGCTCACCTCGCGAGATGGGCGCCGCTGAGGTGGAATCCTTCCTGTCACACCTCGCAACCGCGGAGAACGTGAGCGCGAAGACCCAGAATCAGGCACTGCACGCGGTCTTGTTTCTCTACAAACGCGTGCTCGGGATCGATCTACCGTGGATCGATGGCATCACCCGCGCTCGCGAAAGCAAGCGCATCCCGGTCGTGCTCACTCAACGGGAGACACAGGCCCTACTCCGCCATGTGCATGGCACGTCCGGGACAATCATCAAGCTGCTGTACGGCACCGGGATGCGGCTGCTCGAAGGCCTGCGCCTACGGATCAAGGATCTCGACCTCGAGCGCCGCGAGATCATCGTGCGCCAGGGCAAGGGCGACAAGGACCGCGTGACGATGATCCCGGCCAGCTTGGTCGAAGAGCTGCGCGACCATCTGCAGGCCCGCCGCATGATGCACGATCGCGACCTCGCCACCGGTCACGCCGATGTCGAACTGCACGACGCCATCCAGCGCAAGTACCCGGCCGCAGCACAGCAATGGGCATGGCAGTACGTGTTCGCCGCTGCGAGCTACAGCACCGACCCGCGCACGGGCGCCTATCGGCGTCACCATGTCGGCGAGTGGGTCATCCAGCGGGCCGTGAAAGCCGCGGCGCAGAAGGCCGGAATCCCGAAACTGGTGCATCCACACACACTTCGACATTCGTTCGCGACTCACCTCCTGGAGAACGGCAGCGATATTCGCACCGTTCAGGAGCTGCTCGGGCACTCCGACGTGAAGACGACAATGATCT
The DNA here is from genome assembly GCF_045689615.1 of Aromatoleum evansii. Lineage (NCBI taxonomy): Bacteria > Pseudomonadati > Pseudomonadota > Betaproteobacteria > Rhodocyclales > Rhodocyclaceae > Aromatoleum > Aromatoleum evansii. The sequence goes on along the minus strand of NZ_CP141259.1, from coordinate 2,063,242 downwards.
ATACCCACGTGCTGAACCGCGGCGGACGCGGCACCGTCAGCCCGCTGGATCGGATCGCCTGACGCTACCTACGCGCCAATGTCTCCAGGTGCGCATCCAGCCGTCTGAGCCATTCGACCCGCTCGGCGTCGTAGGAATGCAGGTTGTACGTCCCGACAATTCCCGGCTGCATGTGCCCGATCACCGCCTCGCCGACTTCGTTCGGGCACCCGATCGCCGCCAATATAGTCCGCGCCGTGCGGCGCAGATCGTGCGGCGCCCAATGCGTCACCGGTAGCCGCGGGCGCGGCTCATCCGGCCGCGTGCGGCTATAGGGCTGATGGTGATAGACGGCGACTTGGACCGTCTTCTGCTCCACCGGCTTCACTTCCTTAGTCCTCGCTGGAAACAAGTACCCTGCCCCGTACAGGTCCTTCCGCCGCAGTACAACGGCGCGCGCACGCCCGAAGAGCGGCACGCGCAGATCTGTCGCGTTCTCGTGCCGAGCGTTTTTCGTCTTCGCCTTCGGGCACTGCCACCAGAGGATTCCGTCCGCTTCCTCGCGCAGCTCGCTGCCGCACATGCCGCAGATCTCCGCGCCGCGTGTCGCCGTCCAGAGGTAGAGCGTCAGCACGTCCTCGACGAGCGAAGAGAAGTTCGGCAGCCAGCGAATGATCGCGCCCGTCTCGTCTGCCGTCAGCACCCGCTTCGCCGTGCCGACGTGCTCGCCGTTGATCCTCTTTCCCCTGCTCTTGATCTTGCCGCGCAAGATGAGCCGCCACCAGTTCGCGGCGGTATCCGGGAGCCTCCCGGAATCGATGGCGTAATCCCACGCCGCGCCCAGCTCCGAGCGCAGGTTCTGCGCCTGCACCGGGGCACGCTCGGCAATTGACCGGATGAGGTCGAAAGCCTGGCTACGGGTGATGGTTGCGGCCGGTAGCCTCGCGCACTCTCCGAGCATCGTATCGAACATGCGCCGGATCTCGGTTGCGCCCTTCCGCTGCCGGGTGATCCGAACGTGTCCCGCGAAATAGTCGTTGCACACGTCGAGCACGGTATAGGCATCCGCCGCGGCCTTCTGGCGCGCCGCGTCGGCCTGCCGGCGTTTTTCTGCCCGCGCCTCTTTCGCGGCGAGCGCCGGGTCTTCTCCAGCGTCCCGCGCCTTGCGCAGTCGATCCCACTCCGCGACGGCCAGATGCAGCGACATCGCTGGCCAGTCGCCGAGCTTCGTCTGCCGCATGCGCCCGTCGACGGGGCTCTTGTACCGATAGGTCCACGCCCGGCCGCTCTCCGTGGAGACGATCCGCAGCCCGGGAAATTCAGGGCTGGTAAGATGCTCGCCCGCAGGCAGGAGCTTGATGGCGCGCGCGTCGAAGACCATGATCGGCGTAACTTCGGCTATGACGTTACCGTCCCGGCGTAACCTCGGATTTGGAGGGCCGGCGTAAGGTCGGGTTCTGGAAAGCCGAAAAGCTACGCCAATCTGCCGAGTGTTGGCAAGTTTAGACGAGCGATGCCGCTATTCCGCACAAAGCGGAGAGCCGCGCAGATTCACATACAAAACAACGGGCTAGGCTGTAAATTGACGGCAAAACAAGATGTTACGAGCGGGCGCGAAACGAGTCATACTCCCGTGATGCAGCAATACCTCGGGATCAAGCAGCAGCACCCCGACACGCTGCTTTTCTACCGAATGGGCGACTTCTACGAGCTGTTCTTCGAGGACGCCGAGAAGGCCGCCCGGCTGCTCGACATCACATTGACGACGCGCGGGCAATCCGCGGGGCAGCCGATCAAGATGGCCGGTGTGCCCTTCCACGCGGTCGAGCAATACCTCGCGCGGCTCGTGAAGCTTGGCGAATCGGTCGTGATCGCGGAGCAGGTCGGCGAACCGGGCACGACCAAGGGTCCGATGGAACGCGCGGTCAGCCGCATCGTGACCCCGGGCACGCTCACCGACGCGGCGCTTCTCGACGATCGCTCCGATTCGCTCCTGCTCGCCGCAAACCTGCATCGCGGCGTGCTCGGCCTTGCGTGGCTGAACCTCGCGAACGGCGACCTGCGCGTGATGGAGTGCCCCGCCGAGCAGCTTCAGGCCCAGTTCGAACGCCTGCGCCCCGCCGAGGTGCTGGTGCCCGACGGTCTCGCGCTGCCGCTGGTCGAGGCACTATCGCCGGTGCTGCGCCGCCTTGCCGACTGGCAGTTCGAAGGGGAAACGGGCGAGCGGCTGCTCACCAACCACTTCGGCACGCGCGACCTCACGGGCTTCGGCGTCGAAGACATGCCGGTCGCGCTGGGGGCCGCCGCAGCCCTTTTCGACTACGCGCGCAGCACTCAGCGCCAGAGCCTCGAGCACGTGACCGGCCTCAAGGTCGAACGCGAATCGGAATACCTGCGGCTGGATGCGGCGACACGGCGCAACCTCGAACTCACCGAGACGCTGCGCGGCGAACCCTCGCCCACCCTGCTGTCGCTGCTCGACTCCTGCATCACCAGCATGGGCTCGCGCTGGTTGCGCCACGCCCTGCACCACCCGCTGCGCGACCGTCACCACGCCGCCGCGCGCCACGGCGCCGTCGCCGAGCTGATCGGCAACGACACCGGCGACGCGCGCATGCTCGCGAACGCCCGCCAGGCCCTGCGCGGCGTCGCCGACGTCGACCGCATCACGGCACGCATCGCGCTGCGCAGCGCCCGCCCGCGCGATCTCGCCGCGCTGCGCGACAGCCTCGCGCGCCTGCCCGAACTGCACGACGCGCTCGGCCGTCCGCAGTCCGCCCTCCTCGCCCAACTCGCAAGCGGGCTCGGCGTCCCGGAAGCCGCCCTCGACCTGCTCGTGCGCGCGGTGGCCCCCGAACCTGCTGCGGCGGTGCGCGACGGGGGCGTGATCGCCACCGGCTACGACGCCGAACTCGACGAACTGCGTGGCATCCAGAGCAACTGCGGCGAATTCCTGCTGGCGCTGGAAGCGCGCGAGCGCGAACGCAGCGGCATCGCCAACCTGAAGGTCGAGTTCAACAAGGTGCATGGCTTCTACATCGAAGTCAGCCACGCAAACGCCGCCAAGGTGCCCGACGACTACCGCCGCCGCCAGACGCTCAAGAACGCCGAGCGCTACATCACGCCCGAGCTGAAAGCCTTCGAGGACAAGGCGCTGTCCGCGCAGGAGCGCGCGCTCGCGCGCGAGAAGATGCTCTACGAGGCCCTGCTCGAAGAGCTCGCCGCCCACATCCCGAAACTGCAGCACATCGCCCGCTCGCTCGCCTGCCTCGACGGCCTCGGCGCCTTCGGCGAGGCGGCCGTGCGCTACGGCTACGTCTGCCCGCAGTTCTCGGACCAGCCCGGCATGGACATCGTCGGCGGCCGCCATCCGGTGGTCGAGCGCCAGGTCGAGAACTTCATCGGCAACGACTGCAGCCTCGCCCCGACGCGCCGCATGCTGATGATCACCGGCCCGAACATGGGCGGTAAATCGACCTTCATGCGCCAGGTCGCGCTCATCGCGCTGCTCGCCCACGTCGGCGCCTTCGTGCCCGCGCAGGCCGCGCGCATCGGCCCGCTCGACGCCATCTTCACGCGCATCGGCGCCTCCGACGACCTCGCCTCGGGACGTTCGACCTTCATGGTCGAAATGACCGAGGCGTCCGCGATCCTGCACGGCGCCACCGACCAGAGCCTGGTGCTGATGGACGAGATCGGCCGCGGCACCTCGACCTTCGACGGCCTCGCGCTGGCGTTCGCGATCGCTCGCCATCTGCTCGAAAAGAACCGCTGCCTGACGCTCTTCTCGACCCACTACTTCGAGCTCACGCGCCTCAACGCCGACTACCCCGAGTGCGCGAACGTCCATCTCGACGCGGTCGAGCACGCGCACCGCATCGTCTTCCTGCACGCCGTCGAGGAAGGCCCCGCGAGCCAGAGCTACGGGATCGAGGTCGCGGCGCTGGCCGGCATTCCCGGCTCGGTGATCCGCGACGCCAAGCGCCGCCTGCGCGCACTGGAAAACCGCGAAGTCGGCGCCGGCCCGCAGCCGGACCTCTTCGCCATGCTGCCGGAGCCGGACAACGAGCCGCTGTCGCACCCGGCGCTCACCGCACTGTCGGAGATCGACCCTGACAGCCTCACCCCGCGCGAAGCGCTGGAACAGCTGTACGCGCTGAAGAAGCTGACGGCATGAGCACGCCCATCGACATCAGCGAGGACGGCGGCGTCCGCTACCTGCATTTCGGCTCGGAGTGGGTGCAGGGCGCGATGCGCATCCGCCGCCCCAACGCGCTCGAACTCGCCTACACGCGCGAGATGATGGCGGGGCTGTTGCTGCGCGACGCCGGCGACTGGCCGCGCACCGCGCTCGTGATCGGACTCGGTGCGGCATCCCTCACCCGATTCCTGCATCACCATTGCCCGCAAACCCGCATCCAGGTCATCGAAATCGAACCCCGCGTCGTCGCTGCAGCACGCCAGTTCTTCAAGCTGCCGGAAGAAGACGAGCGGCTCGCGATCCACGTCGGCGACGGCGTGCGCTACGTGATGGAGACGGAGCGGAAATTCGATCTGATCCTCGTCGACGGCTTCGATCGCAATGCCCGCGCCGGCGCGCTGGACACTGCCCCGTTCTACGCGGCGGCCCGTGCACGGCTGTCGGAACAGGGGCTGATGTCCGTGAACCTCTTCGGACGCTCGCGCGGCTTCCGCGCCAGCGTCGAGCGCATCATCACCGCCTTCGACGACCGCGCGATCGCCTTTCCGTCCTGCGACAGCGGCAACGTCGTCGCCTTCGGCGCGGAAGGCGAACGCATCGACATTCCGGTGACCGAACTCCGCGAACGCGCGCAGGCGCTGAAGGAAAAGACCGGCCTCGACCTCGGCCCCACCGTCACCCGGCTCGAGCAGGCCGGAAGCCTGCCGGGCGGGCGCTTGATTCTTTAAGGCCCTTCGCAGGGCGGATGAGCCGAAAGCGTTATCCGCCGCATGATCGGCCGCTCCGACTCAAGCGCTGTCCGGCGGGATGCGCTGCGCTCCTCCCGCCCTAGGGGTCCTGCGAATTCCCCGCCACCATTCAGGCCGCGGGCACTTCCTCGGCCGGCGCCGGTGGAATCCACATGCAGGCGCCCTTGTTGGCCTTGCTGATGTCCTGCAACACCTTGTCGTGCTCGGCGAGTTCGTCGGCCGTGGGACGCAGCACGCGCAGCGGCGGCCGCTCGATCGGGCTGCCGCTCGCGTCGAGGCCGCCCATCGCCGGCTCGTCGTCGAGCAGCATCATCAGGCTTTCCTGCCCGCGGGTCATCGCCAGATAGACCTCGGCCAGCAGTTCCGCGTCGAGCAGCGCGCCGTGCAGGGTACGCGCGGCGTTGTCGATCTCGAAGCGGTCGCACAGCGCGTCGAGCGAAGCCTTCTTGCCCGGATTCTGCTCCTTGGCCATCTTCAGCGTGTCGATCACGCCCGTGCACAGGGCGCCCAGCTTCGGATGCCCCAGCAGCGACAGTTCGTGGTCGAGGAAGCCGACGTCGAAGCTCGCGTTGTGGATCACGAGTTCCGAATCGCGCACGAAATCCATGAAGTCGACCACGATGTCGCGGAACTTCGGCTTGTCGACGAGGAATTCCTCGGTGATGCCGTGCACCGCGATCGCCTCGGCGTCGATCCCCCGTTCCGGGTTGATATAGACGTGATAGTGCCGCCCCGTCAGGTTGCGGTTGAGCAGCTCCACGCAGCCGATCTCGATCACGCGGTCGCCATTGCGCCAGTCGAGTCCGGTGGTTTCCGTATCCAGGACAATCTGTCTCAAGGGTTCATCCCCGGTATTTGCTTCACGCCCTCGCGGGCCGGTCCTTAAGGCGGCAATCAAATACCTCCGTTCGTCCTGAGCCTGTCGAAGGGCTCAGGACGAACGGTATTTGGTCGCCGGTTCAGTAATCAGATCTCGGCAACGGCCTTGCCGCGCGTGCGCACCGCCTCGACGCCGCGCCGCGCGAGCTCGTCCGCGCGCTCGTTCTCCGCGTGCCCCGCGTGGCCGCGCACCCAGATCCACGCCACCTTGTGCCGGCTCGCCGCTTCGTCGAGCGCGCGCCACAGATCCTCGTTCTTCACCGGCTCGCGCGAGGCGGTCTTCCACCCGCGCTTCTTCCAGCCGTGGATCCACTCCGAAATGCCTTTCTGCACGTACTGGCTATCCGTATGCACGCGCGCCGCGACGGGACGCTTGAGCGTCTCCAGCGCACGGATCACGGCGAGCAGTTCCATGCGGTTGTTGGTGGTCTGCGGCTCGCCGCCCCAGATTTCCTTCTCGTGCGGGCCGCTGCGCAGGATCGCGCCCCAGCCGCCGGGGCCGGGATTGCCGCTGCACGCCCCGTCGGTAAATATCTCGACTTCTTCCATTCATTCCACTTTCTGTACGCCGCCCGTCACCTGCCGCCCGCGATGGGTCACCGGTGAAAGGCGCTTTGCCGCGGCGCGCGCATCGCGCCAGTTCGGCGTTATCAGGCGCATTCCCTGCACCCGCTTGATGCCCTGGATGATGTAGGCGCCGCCGCAGATCGGCCACCAGCGATCGCCCGCCTTGTCCATGAAGCCCCAACGTTCCAGCCACTTCGTGCTCGCGAACGCTGGCGCGTAGCAGCCGAAGCTGCCCGCCTGGGTCTCGAAACCGAGCAGCGCCAGCCAGTCCTTCGTGCGCCGCACCGACAGGTACTGCCCCCGCCACGGATAGCTCCCCGAGCGCCGCGCCACCAGACGCCGCAATCCCCACAGGCTCAGGGGATTGAATCCCGCGATGATCACGCTGCCCTCGGGCACCAGCACCCGCTCAACCTCGCGCAGCACCTGGTGCGGATTGCGCGAGAACTCCAGCACGTGCGGCAGCAGCACCAGATCGATGCTCGCCGACGCGAACGGCAAGGCCGCACCTTCGGCGACGACAGCGATGTCGCCCGAGCGCGCGCAATGGAAGCGGAACGGAATACGGTTGCCACGCAGGAAATCATATTCCGGCAATCCGATCTGCACCGCGTTGTAGCCGAAAATGTCGGCTACCATGAGATCGAACTTGGCCTGTTCCCACCGCAGCAGATAACTTCCCTGCGGGGTTTCAAGCCAGTCCGACAGACTGAGGATGGACATGGACGATCAGCACTCAAAAATCCGCAGCGCCGACATTATCCCTCTTCCGGCCTTCCGCGATAACTATATCTGGTTGCTTCGCCACGGCCCCTGCGCCGCCGTCGTGGACCCCGGCGACGCCGCCGTCGTCGAGGCGGCCCTGCAGGCGCACGGCCTGCGGCTCGTCGCGATCCTGCTCACCCATCACCACGACGACCACATCGGTGGCGTGGCCGAACTCGCCGCGCGCCACCACCCCGTGGTGTTCGGTCCCGCCGGCGAGAACATCCCCGGACTCACGCGCCGTGTCGGCGAAGGCGACGAGGTCGCCCTCAATGCGCTGGAGCAGCGCTTCACCGTGCTGGCGATCCCCGGCCATACCACGACTCACATCGCCTACCACGCGCCCGGAATCCTGTTCGCAGGCGACACCCTGTTCAGCGCCGGCTGCGGCCGCCTCTTCGGCGGCACGGCAGCGCAGCTCCACGCCTCGCTGCAGCGCCTGGCGCAGCTACCGGGCGACACTGCGGTCTATGCCGCCCATGAATACACGCTTGCCAACCTCGCCTTCGCGCGGACAGCCGAACCGTCGAACCCGGCGCGCGATGCATGGATCGTCGAATGCGAAGCCCTGCGCGCCGCAGGCCGACCGACGCTGCCCACCAGCATCGCGCGCGAATGCGGTATCAATCCCTTCCTGCGCACCGATTCGCCCGGCGTGATCGACACGGTCACGGCACACAGCGGGCAGCGCCCGGCCAATTCCGCCGAGTGCTTCGCCGCCCTGCGCCGCTGGAAGGACGTGTTCTGAACGCCCCTATTGCACCACGGAGAGCGCCGTCGTCGCGGCAAGGTGCCAACGGTTGCGGCCATCGCGCTTGGCGCGGTACAGCGCCTCGTCGGCGCGCGCGACCAGCGTCGCAAAGCCGCCGTCGTCGCTGCGCTCGGGCCGCGTCACCGCGATGCCTATGCTCACCGTGACGACGCGCGCCGCCGTCGAGTGCCGATGCGTGATCGCCAACGTCTCGACCGCCCTGCGCATCGACTCGGCGACGATCGCGGCGCCCTGTGCGTCGGTGTCGGGCAGCACGACGGCGAACTCCTCGCCGCCATAGCGCGCCACCAGGTCGACCGGCCGCCGGGTGTTGCCCGCGAGCGCGCGTGCAACCGCCTTCAGGCACTCGTCGCCGACCTGATGGCCGTAAGCGTCGTTGAACTGCTTGAAGCAGTCGACATCGACCACCATCAGCGCGATCGACGCGCCACTGCGTGCGCCGCGCCGCCATTCGCGCGACAGCGTGGCGTCGAAGGTGCGGCGGTTGGCGATCCCCGTCAGCCCGTCGAAGGCCGACAGGCGCGTCAGCTCCCGATTCGCCTCGTCGAGCTTGCGCGTGAGCGCCACGAGCGAGGCACGCATGTGGGCGATGCGCTGCATGGCCCGCACCTTGGCCTTGAGCACCGCCTCGGAAACCGGCTTGACGAGATAATCGTCGCCGCCCACGGCGATGCCGCGTTCGATGTCCTCGTCGCGCGTCCGCGCCGAGAGGAAGATGATCGGCGTCCATTCGCCGTCGGACTCGAGCTGCCGTATCCGCCGCGCGACCTCGAAGCCATCCATTCCGGGCATCACGACATCGAGCATGATGAGATCCGGGCGTGACTGCCGGAAGGCCTCGATGCCGCCCTCCCCGTCGCGCCGGTGCACGGTTTCCAGCCCCATTCCGCCGAGCATCCGGCAGATCAGGGCAGCACTCGTCACGGTGTCTTCTATTACGAGGACCTTCATCCCGGTCGATATTCCATCGCAACCATAAAACCTTGTTATCGTATCAACTATATTCCGATATGTCGCCAGCGATTTCCGGTTTGACGCACTTTCTCCCCTGCCCTAGAGTCCACCCTCTTTTGTCGAACGAGGCGCCGGATTCATGGCGATTCCTCTCCTGCGAATCTTCCTGCTGGTCATCGCGCTGACCGCGACGGCATCCTCGGCCATTGCGGAAGACACCCAGGCCGGCGATGCCCCGCCCGCCGATACCCTTGCGCCCGTGGATTCCGCGCCGGCCGAAAGCGGCCCGCGTTCGCTCGGGAGCCTGCGCCCGCCCTCCGCCGCCCGCGGATCGGAAGGCCTCGCCGCGTCCCCCAGCCAGGTGCTGGAGCTGCGCGACCCTGCCCCACGCGTGCTCACACTGGATCTCACGCGCGACGCGAACGACATCTGGGACCGCATCCGCCGCGGCTTCGGCATGCCCGACCTCGATACCGAGACGGTCGCCGAACAGCAGCTCTTCTACCTCAACCGTCCGGGATTCCTGAAGCGGGTGTTCGAGCGCGGCGGGCGCTACCTCTATCACATCGTCGACGAACTCGAACGCCGCGGCATGCCCACCGAGCTCGCCCTGCTGCCGATGGTCGAGAGCAGCTACAACCCCATGGCCTATTCGCGCGCCCGCGCCTCGGGCCTGTGGCAGTTCATCCCCTCGACGGGACGCAACTACAACCTGACGCAAGACAAGTGGGTGGACGAGCGGCGCGACGTGATCGCGTCGACCAATGCCGCGCTCGACTACCTGCAGACCATCTACGAGATGCACGGCGACTGGCACCTCGCCCTCGCCTCCTACAACTGGGGCGAAGGCGCCGTCGGGCGGGCCGTGCAGCGCAACCTCGCCGAGGGGCTGCCCGCGGAATACAGCCGGCTGCGGATGCCCGAGGAAACCCGCAACTACGTCCCCAAGCTGCAGGCGCTGAAGAACATCGTCGCGCAACCCGAGCTCTTCCACTTCGAGTTGCCCTACGTTCCGAACACCCGCCACTTCGTCACCGTCGACGCCCCTGCCGGCATCGACCTCGCGACCGCCGCGCGCCTCGCCGAAATGCCGCTCGACGAGTTCCTCGCGCTCAACCCCTCCTACAACCGTCCCGCCACCACGCGAGCCGATTCGCTGGTGATTCCGGTGGACCGCGCCGAACGCTTCCGCGCACGCCTGGCCGAACACGAGAACTCGGGCAAGCAGTGGCGCACCTACGAGATGCGACGCGGCGACACCCTCGCGTCGGTGGCCCGCGACTTCGGCCTGTCGCTGAGCGAACTGCACCAGATCAACGGCCTCGATGCGCGCAGCCGCGTGAGCCCCGGTTACACCCTGCTCGTGCCCAACGGCGTCGAACCCGACGGCGCGATCGCCGCGGCCCGGATGATCCCGCGCAACGCCGCACTCGACACCAGCACGATCCCGTCGAAGGCGGACACGAAGGGCGGCCGCAAGGGCGCTCAGGCGAAGGGTGGAAAGAAATCGGGGGCTGGCAAGGCGTCGGCCGGCAACCGCGCAGCCGGCAAGAAGGCTTCGTCGGGGAGCGCCAAGGCGCCCGCGAAATCGGCCGCCAAGACCGCGCCGAAGTCGTCCGGCAAGACGACCACCTCCGCACAGAAGAACCAGAAGCGCTGAACGCGGCGGCGAGCCGCCTCAGGCGGGCCAGTGGCAGCGCACGCTGCGCCCGCCGCGCAGGTCGGTTGGCGCCGGATACTGCGCACGGCAAATATCGGTCGCCCGCTCGCAGCGGGGGTGGAAGTGGCAGCCCGGCGGAGGCGCCAGCGGCGACGGCAGGTCGCCAGCCACAACCGGCCGCGTTGCGCGCTCCGCAGCGCCCGCATGCGCCACGGTTGCGCGCGCGATATCGGGAACCGCCGCGAGCAGCGCACGGGTATAGGGATGCGCCGGCGAGGCCAGCACCTTCGCCACCGGCCCCTGCTCGACAATGCGTCCCAGGTACATCACCGCGACCTCGTCCGCGAGCCAGCTCACCACGCCGATGTTGTGCGTGATAAAGAGATAGGCGAGATCGAACTCGCGTTGCAGCTCGCGCATCAGGTTGAGGATCTGCGCCTGCACCGACACGTCCAGCGCGCTCGTCGGCTCATCGCACACGATCAGCTTCGGGCGCACCGCGAGCGCCCGGGCAATGGCGATGCGCTGGCGCTGACCGCCGGAGAATTCGTGCGGATAGCGCAGCTTCATTTCCGGCGTGAGCCCCACGCGCGCAAGCAGCGCATCGATGTGCCCTGCGCGCCTTGACGGATCCTTCTCGACGCCCAGCGCGAGCATGCCTTCCTCGATGATCTCGCCGACGCGCATGCGCGGGTTCAGGGACGCAAAGGGATCCTGGAACACCATCTGGAAGTCGCGCCGCAGCGCGCGCAAGGCCGCGCGGGACAGCCCCGCGAGCGGCGTACCGTCGAGGTACACCTCGCCGCCGGTCGGCGTCACCAGCTGCAGAATCGCCTTGCCGGCGGTCGTCTTGCCGCAGCCGGACTCGCCTACCAGCGCCAGCGTGCGGCCCGGCGCGAGCGCCAGGCTCACGCCATCGACGGCGCGCACGCGCGCCACCTCGCGCCGCAGGAGGCCCTTGCGCACCGGGAAATGCACCTGCAGGTCCCGCACATCGAGCAGGGGCACCGTCCTTGTGGCGGCACGTTCGCCAGCCGCACCGGCCGAGGCCGCCGCGGCGGAGACCGCGGGCCTTTCGGCGTGATCTTCCGCGTACAGATGACAACGCACTGCCTGCGCCCCGACGGACTGCCACGCCGGGGGCTCGTGATGGCAACGCTCGAACACGTCGGGGCAGCGCCCGGCGAAGCGGCAACCGGTGAAGACCTGGTCGAGCGGCGGCACATGCCCGCCCAGGGCCGCCAGCGGATGGCCGCGCTGGGCGTCGGTCGGCAGCGCGGCGAAGAGCTTGCGGGAATACGGGTGCAGCGGCGCGCGGAAGAAATCCTCGCGCGCACCGGTCTCGACCAGCTCGCCCGCGTACATCACGCCAATGCGATGCGCCATGCGCGCGACGACGCCCAGGTCGTGCGTGATCAGCAGCATGCCCATGCCGCGCTCGGCCTGCAGGCGCGCAAGCAGGTCGAGCACCTGGGCCTGGATAGTCACGTCGAGCGCGGTCGTCGGCTCGTCCGCGATCAATAGTTCCGGCTCGCCGGCGAGCGCCATCGCGATCATCACGCGCTGCTTCATGCCGCCTGAGAACTGGAAGGGGTAATCGTCCAGCCGCCGCGCAGCGTCGGGGATCCCCACTGCGTCGAGCAGGCGCTGCGCCTCCGCACGCGCCGCCGCGCCGCGCAGGCCGCGATGGCGTGCCAGCACCTCGCCGATCTGCGTCATCACGGTCATCACCGGATTCAGGCTGGTGGAGGGTTCCTGGAAGATCATCGCGATCCGGCCGCCGCGCACCTCGCGCATGTCCGCCTCGCTGCGCGCGAGCAGCTCGTCGCCGGCAAAGCGCACAGCGCCGCCGACGATGCGTCCGGCGTCGGGCAGCAGGCGCAGCAGGGCCAGCGCCGTCATCGACTTGCCGCAGCCGGATTCGCCCAGCAGCGCGAAGGTCTCCGCCGCCGCAATCGAGAACCCGACGCCGTCGACGGGCCGCACTGGCCGCACGGCGGCACCGATATGCACGCGCAAGTCCCGCACCTCCAGGAGCGGCGCATCCAGCGGTCGGCCCTGCTGCGCGGGCGGGTGGTCGGTTCCGGCAAGTACGGTCATCGGACGGGTATGGATGGGGAGCTGAGCGACAGAAGGATGGAAAAAGGGCCGCTTGCGCGGCCCTGTGGCAATGCTGCGACCGATCGGCCGATCAGTGGTGGTGGCCGCCCGCGCCGTGCACGTGGCCGTGCGCCAGCTCCTCGGCGGTCGCCGGGCGCACTTCCGCAACGGTGACGTCGAACACCAGCGCGGTGCCGGCCAGCGGGTGGTTGCCGTCCACCACGACCTTGCCGTCGGCGATGTCGGTGATGCGGTAGATCATCTCCTCTTCGCCGTCGTCGGTGACGCGCTCGAAGGACATGCCGACCTCGATGTTCTCGGGGAACTGGCTGATGTCCTCCACCAGCACCAGCTCCTCGTCGTAATCGCCGAAGGCGTCTTCGGGCTGCAGCTTGACCTTCAGCTGCTCGCCGACCTTCTTGCCGTGCAGCGCCTCCTCGATGGCGGGGAAGATGCCATCGTAGCCGCCGTGCAGGTAGACCAGCGGCTGCTGACCGTCATCGATCATGTTGCCGTCCGGGTCGACGACGGTGTACTTAAGCGTTACGACGCTGTTCTTGACGATTTCCATTAGCTTTCTCTGTTTCCAGTTTCCTGACCAGTTCGAAAACCCCCGCCGCATGGCCGCGGGGGGTGACGTCGCGGAGTGCGTGACGGATGATGCCTTCCTTGTCGATCACGAAGGTCGTCCGTGCTACGCCCATCTTCTTCACACCATCGACTTCCTTGGGCTGCCAGACATCGTAGAGCCGGCACACCTCGGTCTCGACGTCGGAAAGCAGACGTATCGACAGGCCGTGCTGGTCGCGGAATTCGGCGTGGGTCAGGCAATCGTCGGGACTGACGCCAACGACGATGCAACCATGGCGGGCGAAGTCATCTTCATGATCGGAGAAATCGGCCGCCTGCAGGGTGCATCCCGGCGTGTTGTCACGAGGGTAAAAGTAGAGGACCACATGGTGCCTGCCGCGTTCTGCGGCGAGGTCGAAATCCTCCATGTCCGCATCCGGCAGCGAAAACGTTGGCGCGATATCACCGATCTGCAACATGTGATCTCCCTGACGTCGTTGGATTCTAGCCGAGACACGAAGCGAACTCTACCTGCGTCTCCCCCGCTTGCGCTACACCGATTTAATGCTTGCGGATCGGCATAAGCTGTTTAAAATTACAGTTACTCCGGAGAATCCCATGAGCAACCGCGACCATAACCTGACCGCCCGCCAGAGTGAAATCCTCGATTTCATCCGCCAGACGGTCGAATCCGAGGGGCGTCCGCCCACCCGCGCCGAAGTGTGCAGCGCATTCGGCTTCCGTTCGCCGAACGCGGCCGAAAGCCATCTGCGCGCGCTCGCCGCGAAGGGCGCGATCCTGCTCGAGGAGGGGCGCGCGCGCGGCATCCGCCTCGCCGAGGGGCTCGGCCTGCCGCTGATCGGCCGGGTCGCGGCCGGCAGCCCCATCCTCGCGGTCGAGCACATCGAATCGCGCCACCAGATCGACCCGGCCCTGTTCTCGCCGCGTGCGGATTACCTGCTGCGCGTGCGCGGCATGAGCATGCGCGACGCGGGCATCCTCGACGGCGACCTGCTCGCCGTGCACCGGAGCCAGGAGGCGCGCTCCGGACAGGTCGTGGTCGCCCGCGTCGAGGATGAAGTGACCGTGAAGACCTTCACCAGCAAGGGTCCGATCGTCAGCCTGCTGCCGGCCAATCCCGATTTCGCGCCCATCGTCGTCGATACCCGCAGCACCCCCCTGACGATCGAGGGCATCGCCGTCGGCCTGGTACGTAACGGCTCGCTGTGAAGCCTGCCGCCGTGATCCTCCTCCCGCCCCCCGCTTCCGATGGCCGCCCTCGCCCAGACTACCCTCGCAGCCCTGCCGCCCGGCCTCGTATGGCAGGCGGACCGGCTCGCGCAGTCGACCGAGACGAGCATCGCCACCGGCTTCGCGGCGCTCGACGCCCAGCTGCCGGGAGGCGGCTGGCCCCGTAATGCGCTGATCGAACTGCTGTCCGACCGCCCCGGCATCGGCGAGCTCGGGCTGCTGCTGCCCGTCCTGCACGCCCTGCCGGCCGAGCGCTGGATCGTCTGGATAGCCCCGCCCCACCTGCCCTACGCCCCGGCCCTCGCCGCGGCGGGAGTACCGCTCGAGCGTTTGCTGCTGCTCCAACCCGAGGAGCACGCCGAGATCCTGTGGTCCGTCCGGCAGGCACTGGCCTCGGGCGGCAGCAGCATCGTGCTCGCCTGGCTGGCGCGCGCGGACACGGCCGCCTTGCGGCGCCTGCAACTCGCCGCCGAAAGCTCCGCGACCCCGCTGTTCCTGTTCCGCCCCACCTCCGCCGCACGGCAGCCTTCCCCCGCCGTCCTGCGCCTGCGGCTGGCAGCGCGCGACGGCGAGCTCGCGGTCGACATCCTCAAGCGGCGCGGCCCCGGCCTCGCCGCGCCACTGCGCCTGTCGCTACCGCAACGACCCGGCCTGCGCCGCCTTCCCGCCCTCAACGATGCTCTGGTTCGCCCTGATCCTGTCCGATCTGCCGCTGCAGGTGTTCACGCGCGGCGTGGATGAGCCGGGCGAACTCGCGGTCGTCGAACACAGCCCCGGCGCGCGCGTGGTCGCGGCGACTGCCGCTGCGCGGGCGCGCGGCGTCGAGGCCGGCCAGAACGTGGCCGGCGCGCTCGCGGTCGCCCCGGCGCTGCAGCTGCGCGAACGCGACGCGGCGCTCGAGGCCGCGACGCTGGCTGAGTTCGCCGCGTGGGCCACGCAATTCACGCCCTGCGTCAGCATCGACCCGCCCGATGGGCTGGTGCTGGAAACGAGCGGCAGCCTGCGCCTGTTCGGCGGCGTCACGGGGCTGGTACGGCGCATCCGCGCCGGCCTCGCCCCACTCGGCCTGGATGCGGCCATCGCCGCCGCCCCGACCCCGCTCGCGGCACGCTGGCTTGCCCGCACGCACCCGGGCCGGCAGCTCCGGGCCGCCGCCGAGTGGTGGCGCAAACTCGACGACCTGCCCGTCGAACTGCTCGGCGACGGCGCCGAAGTGTCCCGCGCGACGCTCGAGCTGCTGCACGGCATCGGCGCCCGCCGCCTCGGCGACGTCGCCCGCCTGCCGCGCGACGGCCTGGCCCGCCGCCAGGCCTCCGTCGTGCTCGACACGCTCGCACGGGCCCGCGGCGAACGCCCCGATCCGCGCCCCTGGTTCCTGCCGCCGGAACGCTTCGAAGCGCGCCTGGTCCTGCCCGCGAGCATGCTGCACACCGAGCCGCTGCTGTTCGCCGCGGGGAGGCTGTTTTCCGGGCTGTCCGCGTGGCTCGCCGCCCGCCATGCCGCGCTCGACCGCTGCCGCCTGCACCTGGAGCACGAGGGGCACCCCGATACCGTGCTCGAGATCGTCACCGGCACGCCGGGGCGCGACGACGGGCGGCTGCTGATGCTCGCCCGCGAACATCTGGCCGCCCTGGAGTTGCCCGCTCCGGTCGATGCGCTGCGCCTTCTCGCCGACAACCCGGTGGTCACCCCCGGGCGCACGCAGGATCTGTTCGGCGATCCCCACAGCGCACGCGACGCCGCTGCTCTGCTGCTCGACCGCCTGCGCGCGCGGCTGGGGCGCGAGGCGGTTCGCACCGTGCATCCGGTTTCCGAGCACCGCCCAGAGCGCGCCTGGCGCCTCGCCGATCCCGGACGCCCCGCGCCCCGCAACACCCCGCCGGCCGCCGGCCCGCGCCCGTTGTGGCTGATGAACGAACCGCGCCCGCTCGAATCGATCCGCGCACTGACGCTGCTGAACGGCCCCGAACGCATCGAGTCGGGGTGGTGGGACGGGGCCGACGTGCACCGCGACTACTACGTCGCCCGCGCGCCCGATGCCGCCCTGTGGTGGGTGTTCGAGCAGCTCGATCCGCCCGGCGGCTGGTATGTGCATGGCTTTTTTGGCTAAACTCGCTTCCCCGCTCCCGGTTCCCGCCGGGAACCCTTCCCCCCGGCCCGATCTCCCTCTTCCTTGAGCGCCCCCGTCTCGTCGTCCGTCTCATCGTCCTTCATTGCCCGCCAGCTGCTGCACCATGCGTGGCCGGTGCTGGTCGCGCAGATCCTGTCGATGAGCATGCTGATCGCCGACACCGTGATCGTAGGCCGCTACGGCACCGTCGACCTCGCCGCGGTCGCCGTCGGCAGCGGCGTATATATCTCCATCGTGATGCTGGTGGTGGGCGTGCTGCAGGCCGTCGCCCCGACCGTCGCGCATCATTTCGGCGCCGGCCGCATGGAATCGATCGGCCCCGCGCTGCAGCAGGGCTTCTGGCTCGCGCTGATGCTTGCCGTGCCCGGCATCGCGCTGATGGTGTTCCCCGGCTTCCTGCTGGAACTCTCCAGCGTCCCCGCCGACGTCGACGCGAAGACCCGCGAATACCTCCTCGCCACGGCCGCGGGCCTGCCAGCGGTGCTGCTGTACCGCACCTTCTATGCCTTCAACAACGCCGTGGGCAAGCCGCGCGTGCTGATGGCGATCAGCTTCATCGTCACCGCCACGCACATCCCGCTCGCGTGGGCGCTGGTCTACGGCCACCTGTGGCTACCGCCCCTGGGCGTGCTCGGCTGCGGCGTCTCGACGGCGATCGTGAACTGGCTCGCCTTCACCTGCGGCACCGTCTACCTCGCGCGCAATCCGGGCTACCGACCCTATCGCCTGTTCGCGCACTGGCGCGGGCCGCAGGCCGCGGAAATCCTCGGCCTGCTGCGCCTGGGCCTGCCGATGGGCCTGTCGACCTTCATCGAGGTGTCGTCCTTCACGCTGATCGCGCTGTTCGCGGCCCGCCTGGGTGCCGAGGCCGTCGCCGGCCATCGCGTCGTCGCGAACATCGCCGCCCTGATCTACATGCTGCCGCTGGCGATGTCGATCGCCGTGCTCGTCCTCGTCGGCCAGGCGGCCGGCGCGCGCGACTGGGCCCGGGCACGCATGACGATACGGGTCGGCATGATCGTCACGGCGGGACTCGCCTCGCTCATCGGCATCGCGCTGTGGATCGCGCGCGAGCCGCTCATCGCGCTGTTCTCGGAAGACGTCGCCGTGCGTACCGTCGGCCTGATGCTGCTTGTCTACGTCTGCCTCTACCAGCTGTTCGACTCGGTGCAGACCGTCGCGGCGCATGCGCTGCGCGGCTACAAGGTGACCTTCGTGCCGATGCTGATGCACGCCGTGTGCTTCTGGGGCGTGGGCCTCGCCGGCGGCTACTGGGCGAGCTTCCATGCCCCGTGGCGCACCGAGGGGCCGCACGTGGCCGGTTTCTGGGAGGCAGGCGTGATGTCCACGACGGTCGCCGCGGTGCTGTTCGGCTGGCTGCTGCGCGCCGTGATGCGGCGGCAGGAAGAGCCTCCTGCCTGAGGGCGCTCAGCTTCCCAGCCAGCCCTCACGCAGCGCCCGCATCGCCGCCGAGACGCGCTTGCCGCTCGCGAGCTTCACCGTATCGGCCGGCTGAGGCGCCAGTTCGGCCGTAACGGTCGTCAGCTCGTCGCGCCGGAAGGCGTGGATGGTCACCTGCTCGCCCCCCTGACGGCGCGCGAGCATGCCGTCGAGCGAAGCGGCCGTCACCTTGAGGCCATCGATGGCGACGAGCACGTCCCCCGCCGAAAGCCCGCAGCGCTGCGCCGGACCGTCGTCGAACACGTTTGCGAGCTTCGCCTCGCCGTTACCGCCGGCCAGCTTCACCCCCAGCGAGGCGCCCTTGGCGGCGGCCTCGGCGCGGAATTCGATCCCGAACGGCCGGAGGAACTCGTCCAGCGCCAGATCTTCGGTCCCCTCGACCGCGTCATTCAGCCAGCGCGACAGGCGCCGCCCTGCCCCCTTGAGGCCGGCCTCGCCGACCTCGGCGACAAGCGCGAACAGGCCATCCTCGGCGACCCCTTCTCCCGTCAAGCCGTGCCGCTGCCACAGCAGGCGCATCACGTCGTCGAGGCTCTTGCGCCCCGCACTCGCGGCACGCAGCTGGAGGTCGAGTGCGAGCGCGATCAGCGCGCCC
Organism: Aromatoleum evansii; assembly: GCF_045689615.1. Classification (NCBI taxonomy): domain Bacteria; kingdom Pseudomonadati; phylum Pseudomonadota; class Betaproteobacteria; order Rhodocyclales; family Rhodocyclaceae; genus Aromatoleum; species Aromatoleum evansii. The sequence goes on along the minus strand of NZ_CP141259.1, from coordinate 2,044,608 downwards.
TTCGCGTAGTAGCTGACGATCGCATTGGGCGCGTTCTCGTCCTGCCGGTAGTACTTGATCCACGCATCGAACGACGATTCGGCGACGCTCTGCTTCAGGCGGCCGCTGCCGCGCAGCACGCTGGACATCGTCTTGCCGAGCAGCGTGAGGTAGTCGTCGACGCCGATCACTCCCGAGCGCACCAGCGCGAGATCGTCGTAGTAGGAAGTGAAACCCTCGAAGGCCCACAGCAGGCGCGTGTAGTTCTCCGTGGCGAGGTCGTAGGGCGCGAACGCCGCGGGCTTGATGCGCTTGACGTTCCAGGTGTGGAAGTACTCGTGGCTGCACAGGCCGAGGAAGGTCCGGTAACCGTCGGTGTGCTCGTGCATGCCGACGTAGGGCAGGTCGTTGCGCCCCGTCAGCAGCGCCGTCGAGGCACGGTGTTCGAGGCCGCCGTAACCGTCGCCGACCACCATCGTCAGGAACAGGTAGCGGTCGACGGGGGCGGGCGTGCCGAACAGTTCGATCTGCCACGTGCAGATGCGCAAGAGATCGCTGCACAAGCGTTCGAGGTCGCAGTCGTGCCGTCCCGTGAGGACGATGTCGTGCGGCACGCCCGCGGCCTCGAAGCGCGCGTGCGTGAAGCCGCCCATTTCGACCGGGTGATCGACGAGCTCGTCGTAGTTCTCCGCGTAATACAGGCCGAAGCCCATCGCAGGTGCCGCGAGCGGATTTCCCGCCGGGCGACGCAGGGTGGTCGCGACCTTCCAGGTCTGCAGCGCCGGGCCGTCAGGCGGGAGGATGTCCACATAGCAGGGCTCGTCCGTCTTTCCCTCCACCGCGAGGAACACGCTGGTACCGTTGAAGAACCCATGCGTGGCATCGAGATGGGCGGCGCGCACCGAGAGATCCCACGCATACACCTCGTAGCTCAGCGTCAAGGCCCGCCCAGCGGCCACCGGTGCCGCACGCCAGCTGTGCTTGTCAAGCTTTTCCACCGCGACCGGCCGACCGCCGCACTCTGCGCGCAGCGTGACGATGTTGCGGGCGAATTCGCGGATCATGTAGCTGCCGGGGATCCACGCGGGAAGACGAAACACCTGTCCGGCCGGATCGGGGCTGGCGACCGTGCAGGTCACCTCGAAGATGTGCGCCTCAGGACGCGCGGGGGCGATGGCGTACGACACGCGGGGCTGATGGGGCATGGGGATTCCGCAACACGAAGCAAATTGTCGATTCTAGCCGCAGCAGCGTCGCCTCGGACGACCACAGGTGCGTTGTGTCGATGCCTCATTTTTGCGCAGAAGCAACATTTCCTTTCGCGTCAGCCCTCTGCGACACCTCCCCACAACTTGTCCACAGGACTGCTCACGCACGATGGGGATAAGGAGGGACTTTCCCACAACGCACGTTGCGGAAATGCCTCATTTTTGTGCAGACACAACATTTCCTTGTGCGTCAGTACCCTGCAGCACGTCCCCACAAGTTGTCCACAAAGCTGCTCACGTCGAGTGGGGATAAGCGCATCTTTTCCGGAAAGGCGCCCCCGCGGGCCTCACTCCGCGGTGGCCCGCGCAGGACCCGCCGGCGGCCCGCCCTCGACACACTGCTGCGCGGAAGACAGGAAGCGTCCGATCTCGGAGAGCGTCGCATCCATCGTCTCGCCCAGGCGATCGACCGCCCCGTGAGGCGCCCCGCCGTCCTTCAAGGCCATTTCCGCCACGCCCGCAGCATTAACCAGGCGCGACAGGCCCATCGCCCCCGCCGCCCCACGCAGTTTGTGGGCGACGCCCGCAGCCGACGCTGCGTCCCCCGCATGCAGGAAAGCGGCGATCCTGCCGGGATCCCCTCCGTAGGTATCGACGAAGCGCTGGAGATAGCTCGCATAAGTCTTCGCGTCACGCCACAACCTGAGACCGAGCGCAGCATCGAGCAGCGCCTCGCCTGCCTCGGGCGCGAACGGAAGAGGCGTAACGGGCACCGCAACGGATGTCCGCCGCGGCGCATAAGTCAGCAAGGCCGAGATCAGGTCCTCGGCCGCAAACGGCTTGGACACGAAACCGCTCATGCCGGCCTGCAGCGCTGCCTCGTGCTGGTCGTGGAAGGCACCGGCCGACACCGCGATCACCGGAAGCACCCGCAGGACTTCCGATGCACGGATGCGGCGCGTCGCTTCATAACCGTCCATGACCGGCATCTGCACGTCCATCAGCACCGCATCGAATTCCGCCGGCTGTCGCTCGAGCAGCTCCAGTGCCTCCTTGCCATGTTCCGCCTGCGCAACCCATGCGCCCTCGCCCTCGAGAATCCCCTGGGCGACCTCGCGGTTGATGTCGCTGTCGTCCACCACGAGCACCCGGTATCCCGCAAGGCGGCCCGACGGCGTCGAGGACGACGCCCCGACCGCGCCGCCGCTCCTGCCCGCAAGCAGTTCCGCCACCGACTCGAGCAAGGTCGTGCCGGTCACCGGCTTGGTCAACACCCGGTCGGCGAAGCGGCTGTCCGGATGCCTTTGCAGCGCTTCCCGATCGGCCGCCGTCACCATCACGATCACCGGCTGCGCATCGTTGCCGAACATGAGACGCATCGCCGCTGCGGTCGCCAGCCCGTCCATTCCCGGCATGCGCCAGTCGATCAGTACGACATCGAATGGCTGCCCCGCTTCCCGACGCGCCCGCGCGGCCTCGATGGCCGCCGCGCCGGAATCGGCAAGTTCGGCCGACCACCCCAGCGCCATGACGACCGCGGCCAGGGCTTCGCGTGCCAGCGGATGGTCATCGACGATCAGCACCCGCTGCGGAAGGGGTGCGGGCGCCACCACGGCTGGTCTTTCCGCCGTCGCAAACGGCAACTCGAAGAAAAACTCGCTACCCTGCCCGGGCACGCTGCGCACGCCGAGTTGCCCGCCCATCAGCTCGACCAGCTGCCGGCTGATCGCCAGCCCGAGGCCGGTTCCGCCGAAGCGCCGGCTCGTCGAGGTATCCGCCTGGCTGAAAGGAGAAAAGATCTCCTCCTGCTTCTCGGGCGGAATGCCGATCCCGGTATCCGACACCGCAAACCGCAGACGCAGACGATCGCAGTCAGGTCCCGCGGGCACGACACGCAGCACGACCTCGCCCCGCTCCGTGAACTTGATGGCATTGCTCGCGAGATTGGTCAGCACCTGCCGCAAACGCAAGGCGTCGCCCAGCAGGGACTCGGTGCCGGGCGGCGCCGGCCAGACTGCGACCTCGACCGGCTTGCCCTCGCACGCATACGCCATCGTGCCTGCCAGTTCGTCAAGCACGTCGGCAAGGCGGAAGGGCTGATGCTCGATGTCCAGCCGATGCGCCTCGATCTTTGAAAAATCCAGGATGTCGTTGAGGATGCCCAGCAGCGATCGCCCCGCCCGCTGGATCTTGCGCGTCAGCTCGCGCGCCGCCGGCGGCAGATCGGCCCTTTCCAGCAGATATGCGAGGCCGAGCACCGCATTCATCGGGGTGCGGATCTCGTGGCTCATGTTCGCCAGAAATTCGCTCTTGGCGCGGCTGCCTGCCTGGGCGAGTTCCGACTGGCGGGTGAGTTCGAGGTTCAGCTCTTCCAGCCGTATCTGCGCGTCCTTCAGTTCGCTCACGTCCGAAATCACCGCATACACGCCACGCACGTGCCCGTCGTCGTGGTCGGGAACGAGATGCCACCACAGATGCTTCACGCGTCCGTCGCGATCGCCAGCCACACTCGCCTGGAATTTCTGCGGCTGCCCCGCGAGCGCCGCCTCCACGTATGGCCGGCTCGTCTCATACAGGAAAGGCTCGAACACGAAGTCCATCGGCGCATTGCGTACCGACACGGCAGGCTTGCCGAGGAATTCCAGCAGCGCGCGATTCACGAAGCGGCATCGCAGGCGGTCGTCCCAGTACCCGATCATCGTGGGAATATTGTCCGCGACGGCGCTCAGGAAACGTTCGCTTTGCCTCAGTGCCTCCTCGTTCCGGCGCTGTTCGGTCACGTCCAGAGTGACGCTCACCACCCTCAGGGTCTCCCCCGTCGGACTTCGCTGGGCACGGCCGAGTGCCCGCACGATGCGCTCGGTGCCGTCCGGACGCACGATATGGAAGCTGGTATCGAAGGCGCCGCCCTTCAGCGCGCGATCGAAATCCGCACCGACCGCAGCCCGATCGTTGGCCGATACCTGCGACAGCCAATCCTCGACCTTTCCCGGGAAGTTCCCAGCGGACAAACCATAGATCTCGAGGAGCCGATCGTCCCAGCTGAGCTTCCCGTCCTCGCAGTGGTATTCCGCCACCCCCATTCCGGCCGCCTCGGTCGCGAGCTTCAGTCTCTCGGCGATACGCTGCTGGCGCGCGCCCTGCTCCACGAGTGCCGCGTGGCGTGCTTCCTCCGCGCTGGCGCCGATGCGGCGCTGCACATTCTGCAGGTAGATGTAGGCCAGGCTGGCGAGCAGTGCGGACAGCGCCAGGATGCCGGCCGCGAACCAGCGCGGATCGGGCTGGTTCAGCGCCTTGTGAAAGGGCGCCAGCGCCCTGACCTCCACGATCCAGTCGCGGCCGAAGAGCTCCACCGGTAACTGCCTGACCAAGCCCGCGGCGGTCGCCTGGTCGCTTCCCGGGGATTCGTAGAAGCGGAGCGGCTGTTCGGCGTAGGCTGCGTCGTAGATCGATACCGCGAATTCGCCGCCGCGGAAATCGAAATCCGCCAGCACCTCATCGATGACCAGCGGCGCATAGATCCAGCCGAGCAATGTTCGCCAGCGCTCTTCCGGTGTCGCCGGCTGATAACCGCCGCGATAGACGGGCAGGAGCAGCAGGAAACCGCGCTCCGGCTTGCCCATCGCCTGCAGCAAGGTGAGAGGCGCGGTCAGCACCGGCTGGCCGGTGCGAACCGCGGCCAGCGCGGCAGTGCGGCGGTTCAGTTCGGATGCGATGTCGAGTCCGAGCGCTTCCCGGTTGTTCGCCTCGGGCTCGACATGCAGGATGACGAAGCGCTCGCCCGCGTGCGGCGCGATCTGCTTGATGCCGAAATCCGGCCTGCCGTCGCTGCGCACGGCGGCGACGAACCGGGCCTCGTCCGCGGGCTCCACGCGGCGGATGAAACCGAAGCCCCGCGCACCGGGGAACTCCCGATCCGCCTCGCGCGACTGCGCGTACTGCAGGAAACGCTGGCGCGATATCGATTCGCTGCCGGCTCCGATGATTGCACCGCGAGCCCCCCGCAGGCCGTACTCGAAGGTCTGGAAGCGCGCCACCAGCGCAGCCGCAGTACGGGCGGCCAAGGCATCGAAACGGGCGTCCGCGGCCTGCCGGTTGGTCTCGACGGTCTGCCGGGCCACCCCCAGTGCAACGGCAAGCCCGATGAGGATGACCGCCAGGGGAAAAACCAGGGTTCGCTTGCTCATCCGCTTACGGCTCCATCCCTGCATCGCGCATGGGGTCAATGGCATGTTAAGCCAAACGAATGACATTCGCGCACCCGGATCGTTCGTCCGGCAGGACGACCGTCACACCGGCACGCCCATTCGTCATCCGCATCGGTTCGGGACAGCCCATCGCGACATTCGGGCGGCAATCCGGCGCATGAAGCTTATACTGTATTTATGTACAGCTTCACATCTTTACCCGCCCCATCAGGGGACACCGGATACGCGGAACTCCACTGCCTGAGCAATTTCAGCTTCCAGCACGGTGCCTCGCACCCCGAGGAGCTCGCGGCACAGGCGGCCGGGCTGGGCTACGCTGCACTGGCCATCACCGACGAGTGCTCGCTCGCCGGCGTCGTGCGCGCACACCAGGAGATCCGCCGCCAGGCGTTGCCATTGCACCTCATCATCGGCAGCGAGATCCGCCTCGCCGACGGCCCCCGCCTCGTCCTGCTCGCCACCGACCGCGCCGCATACGGCCGGCTCTCGCGCCTCATCAGCCGCGGCCGGCGCGCCGCCGACAAGGGAGAATATCGCCTCACCCGCGCCGATCTCGAAGACGGCCTGCCTGGCTGCCTCGCCCTGCTCGTACCACCCGAAGGGACGCCGGACCACGCAGCCCTCGCCGCCGACGCCCGCTGGCTCGGCGAGCGCTTTCCCGGCTCGGCCTGGCTCGCCGTCGAACTCGCCTGCGGACCGGACGATGCCGGACGGCTCGCGCGCCTGCAGGCGGTCGCCTGCGAAACCGGCCTGCGTCCCGTCGCGGCGACGGGCGCACTGATGCACGAGGCCGCGCGCCGGCCGCTTGCCGACGTGCTCGCCGCGCTGCGTCTCCATGCCACCGTCGCCGAAACCGGCTCCCGACTCGCCGCGAACGCCGAACGCCGCCTGCACGAGCGCAACACCCTCGCCCGCCGCTATCCGCCGGAACTCCTCGCAGAGACGCTGCACATCGCCGCGCGCTGCCGCTTCCGTCTCGACGAACTGCGCTACGAGTACCCCGCCGAGCTGGTCCCCGAGGGCGAAACCCCGGCAAGCTGGCTGCGCCGCCTGGTCGAGGACGGGCTACGCTGGCGCTATCGCCCGGACGGAGCCATTCCTCCCCGCGTACGCGCGCAGATCGAGCACGAACTCGCGCTGATCGCAGAACTCGGCTTCGAAGCCTATTTCCTCACCGTACACGACATCGTGCGCTTCGCCCGCAGCCGCGGGATCCTGTGCCAGGGACGCGGCTCGGCGGCCAATTCGGTCGTGTGCTGGGCGCTCGGCATCACCGAAGTCGATCCCCAACTCGGCATCATGCTGGTCGAGCGCTTCATCTCGAAGGAACGCAACGAACCGCCCGACATCGATGTCGATTTCGAGCACGACCGGCGCGAAGAGGTCATCCAGTACCTGTACGCGAAATACGGCCGCGAACGGGCTGCGCTCGCCGCCACGGTCATCCGCTACCGCGCGCGCAGCGCCCTGCGTGACGTCGGCCGCGCCCTCGGCTTCCCGCCGGCCCAGATCGAGCGGCTCACGCGCGACCACTTCTGGTTCGACGGCCGCCACATCCTGCCCGACCGCCTGCGCGATGCCGGCCTCGACCCGGACAGTCCCACCGTGCGGCGCCTCGCCGCCCTCACCGAGGAGCTGATCGGCTTTCCGCGCCACCTCTCGCAGCATGTCGGCGGCTTCGTCATCGCCCGCGGCCGCCTCGACGAGCTGGTGCCGATCGAGAACGCCGCGATGCCCGAGCGCACCGTGATCCAGTGGGACAAGGACGACCTCGACACCCTCGGGCTGCTCAAGGTCGACGTCCTCGCCCTCGGCATGCTCTCGGCCCTGCGCCGCGGCCTCGCGCTGATGTCGGCGTGGCACGGGCGCGAATTCACGCTTGCCAACATCCCGCGCGAAGTCGACGCCGTGTACGACATGCTGTCCGCAGCCGACTCCGTCGGCGTCTTCCAGGTCGAATCGCGCGCCCAGATGACCATGCTGCCGCGCCTGAGGCCCCGCCGCTTCTACGACCTCGTCGTCGAAGTCGCGATCGTCCGCCCCGGGCCGATCCAGGGCGGCATGGTCCATCCCTACCTCGAAGCGCGCACCCGCAAGGAACGCGGCGAGGAAATCGACTACCCGCGCCCCGAGCGCCGCGCTCCGGACGCGCCACAGGACGACGGCGTACGTCACGTGCTCGAGCGCACGCTGGGCGTGCCGATCTTCCAGGAACAGGTCATGCAGCTCGCCGTGGTCGCGGCCGGTTTCACCCCCGGCGATGCCGACCAGTTGCGCCGCGCGATGGGCGCCTGGCGCCGCCAGGGCGAGCTCGAGCGCTACCGCGCGCAATTGCTCGCCGGCATGGCCGAGCGTGGCTACCGGGCGGACTTCGCCGAGCGTCTGTGCAACCAGATCGAAGGCTTCGGCAGCTACGGCTTTCCCGAGTCGCACGCCGCCAGCTTCGCGCTGCTGGTGTATTTCTCTGCCTGGATCAAGCGCTTCGAGCCCGCCGTGTTCCTGTGCGCACTGCTCAACAGCCAGCCGATGGGTTTCTATTCCCCTTCACAGCTGATCCAGGATGCCCGCCGGCACGGCGTGACGATACGCGGCACCGACGTGCGCGCCAGCGACTGGGACTGCACGCTCGAGCCCCAGGACGGCACGAAGCTGCCCGCGGCGCGCCTGGGCCTGGGCATGATCAAGGGCTTCAACGCCGACGCCGCGGCGCGGATCGCCGACGCGCGCAGCCTGCGCCCCTTCGCCGGCGTGGACGATCTCGCGCTGCGCGCCGCGCTCGACGCCCGCGAACTCAGGCTGCTCGCCACCGCCGGCGCATTGGCGGGGCTCGCCGGCCACCGCCGCCAGGCGCTGTGGCAGGCCGCCGGCGGCCAACCGGAGGAAGGCCTGCTGCATGGCGCGCCGGTGCAGGAAAGCGCCGCCGCGATAGCGCCCCCGAGCGAAGCACAGGAGCTCCTTGCCGACTACTCCCGACTGGGCTTCACGCTCGGCCGCCATCCCCTCGCGCTGCTGCGCGAGCGGCTCAGCGCGATGCGCTTCCTCACCGCTGCGGAAATCTCCGCCTGCCCCGACCGCAAGCTCGCCCGCGCCGCAGGCATCGTCACCTGCCGCCAGCGGCCGGGCACCGCGAAGGGAACGCTGTTCATGACCATCGAGGACGAAACCGGGCTCGCCAACGTGATCGTCCGCCCCGAGCTCATCGAACGCCAGCGCCGGGAGCTGCTCGGCGCACGCCTGCTGGGAGTATTCGGCCAGATCAGCCGCCAGGGCAATGTCACGCACCTGCTGGCGAGCCGTGTCGTCGACCATTCCGCGCTGCTCGGCGCGCTCGACGCGAAAAGCCGCGATTTCCACTGAAGACTGCGCACCGTACTGCCGCGCCCCCCTGCCCCTTACTGCACGTCCCCCGGCGGCATCAGGCGCAGGCAGTCGGTGACCGCCACCACACAGTTGCGCCCCAGGCTCTTCGCCCGGTACAGCGCCGCATCCGCCGCCGCCAGCAGCTGCTCAAGCTGGTCGCCGGGCTCAAAAGCGGCGAAACCGATACTCACCGTGACCGCCACGGCCGTGCCATCGGCACCCGCGATCTCGATCTCCGCGATCCGCTGCCGCAAGCGGTCGGCCAGCTCGCGAGCCCCTTCTGGCAAGGTCCCCGGCAGGACGATGACGAACTCCTCGCCGCCATAGCGCCCCACGATGTCGATCTCGCGCACGCTCGCGGCACAGGTCTGCGCGACCATCCTGATCGCCTGATCGCCCAGGGCATGTCCGTGCTCGTCGTTGATGGCCTTGAAATGATCGATGTCGACCATCAGCACCGCCAGCGGCTGGCCGAATCGCTCCGCCCGCCGCCGCTCCTGTTCGGCGCGCTCGATCAGATAGCGGCGATTCGCAATGCCCGTCAGCGCGTCACGCTGCGCCAGCTGTCGCAGATCCTCTTCGCGCCCCTTGCGTTCGGTGATGTCCTCGCGCACTGCGACGAAATGCGCCACCCGGCCGAAGCGGTCACGCAGCGGCGAGATCGCCATGTTTTCCCAGTATTCCTCCCCGCTCTTCCTGCGGTTGCATACCTCGCCCCGCCATACGTTGCCCGAGAGGATCGTCTGCCACAGGTCCGCATAGACCTCGCTGCGCGTATGCCCGGCGCTGAACATCGCAGGACTGCGTCCGAGGATCTCGCTGCGCGAATACCCCGAGGTCCTGAGGAAGGCGGCATTCACATATTCGATCCGGCCACGGTTGTTCGTGATCATGATCGCGGTCGGGGCATGATCGACCGCCGCCTTGTAGGTTTCCAGCGTGTACTCGCTGACCGGAAGCTCCACATGGCTGAAATCCGGCATCTCCCCGGTGGAAAAATCGGCCGGCGGCGGAAAGCCCCTTTCCGCCCCCTCGGATCCGGATTGCAAGTGCTCGCCCGCAGTGCGCATCAGGGGCCATACCGCCCATGCGACGACGACCGCGAGCAGCATCAGGGATAGGCCGAGAAAAGGCATGAAGATGTTCACTTCCGTTGCGGCACCACCGAAACCGTCGGCCGCAAACACGCCATCCAGCATCCAGAGCCCCAGCGCCGTGAGCGCTATGAACGCCACCACGAGAAAAATTTTCAGCGACGTGCGGGAAGAAGCCATCAGCCCTTGGAGCCCGGTAAACGAGGAGAAACCATCCACATACCGCAATGATAGTAGATAGCCCTGAGCCAATGCCAAATAAATTTTCCCCATGAAAGTAGTGGGGCTTTTTACCCGCACGGACTCCCGCAGCGGCGCGCGAACGCCAGGCGCCTTGCGCTAACATGCGGTTCCCCCGCCACACTCGCGACGCCACACCCGGCGCCGGCAACGATGATCGACTCCACGCACGAATTCGCCCTGTTCGACGACAACCAGGACGGCCAAGGCGACCTTCTCCTGACCCAGCCCGAGGAGATCATCCGGTGCTCGACGGCAGGCGAGATCGACGACTTGTTTCACGCGATCGAACGTGCCCGCCAGGGCGGGAAGTGGGTCGCGATCGCCGCCCGCTACGAACTCGGTTACGCGCTCGAACCCCGCTTGCGGGCGTTGCTGCGCGACGACGGCGCCCCCCTCCTGACGGCATGGGTGTATGGTCGCGCCGAACGGCTTTCCGCATCGGAAACCGACGCACGCATCGCCGCAGCGTTGACCCGATGCGACGAGCACACCCGCCTTGGCGGGGTGATGGACCTGCAGCGCGAGAGCACTGAAGACGACTACTTGCGCGCCGTCCGGCACATTCGCGACTACATCGCCGCCGGCGACTGCTATCAGGTGAATTTCACCTTCGCGCTGCGCGGGCGGCTCTACGGCTCGCCCCTGGCCCTTTACCGCGCCTTGCGCGCAGCCCAGCCGGTTCGGCACGGGGCACTGATCTGCCACGCCGACGGCGCAGTCCTCTCGCGCTCGCCCGAGCTGTTCGTCGAACGCCGCGGCGAACGCCTGCATTGCCGTCCGATGAAGGGCACCGCGGCCCGCGACAGCGATCCGGCGGCACTGGCGTCGTCGGAAAAGAATCGCGCCGAGAACATCATGATCGTGGACCTCATCCGCAACGACCTGGGCCGCCTCGCGCCCAGCGGCGGCGTGCGGGTCGAACGGCTGTGCGAGGTCGAGCCCTATCCGAGCGTGTGGCAGATGACCTCGACGGTCGTCGCGGAACCCGTCAAGGCCGGCCTGGGGGAGGTGTTCCGCGCCCTGTTTCCCTGCGGGTCAGTCACCGGCGCGCCGAAGATCCGGGCGATGCAGATCATCCACGAACTCGAGACGGCGCCGCGCGGCATCTATTGCGGCGCACTGGGATGGATCGCGCCCGATGGCGATTTCCGCTTCAGCGTGCCGATCCGCACGCTGGAGATCGGGCGCGGCGGCGACGCACGGCTCGGACTGGGCAGCGGCATCGTCGCCGACTCGGAACCAGCAGCCGAATGGACCGAGTCCCTGCTCAAGGGGCGCTTCCTCACCGATCTCCGACCGTCATTCGGCCTCATCGAAACGTTGCGCTGCGAACCGGATGCGGCCGAGCCCTATCCGCTGCTGGCCCGCCACCTTGCGCGCCTCGCCCGATCCGCCGCCGCATTCGGCTTCGCCCTGGATGCCGACGTGATCGCCCGCGCGCTGCTCGACAAGGCGAAGACCCTCAGTGGCCCGCAGCGCGTGCGCCTGGAGCTCGCTGCCGGCGGCCGCTTCGCGCTAGCGGCCGCCCCCCTCGGGGACGGCACGGCGGCAACGCCGACCGTCTTCGTATCGAAACGCAGGATATCGAGCGCGGATCCCCTGTTGCAGCACAAGACCACCGCCCGCGAGCTCTACGATGCGGAGCTGCGCGGCGCGACGGCGCGGGGCCACTTCGATGCGCTGTTCTTCAACGAACGCGACGAACTTGCCGAAGGTGCCCGCACCAACGTGTACCTGGACCTTGGCGGAGACTGCCTGCTCACGCCACCGCTGCACTGCGGCGTGCTGGATGGCGTTTATCGGCGCAAGCTGCTCGACGAGGGGAAGGCCCGCGAGCAATGCCTGACCCGGGCGGACCTGTCACGCGCGCGGGCCATCCTGTTGTCGAATGCAGCCCGCGGCCTGTTCCGCGTCGAACTGGAGCTCAATGAGTGAGGCAGCGCCGGGTCGTGCAGTTGCACGGCAGGAGGCCCCGGCCACCATCAGTGCACATGCAATGATGGTTCCCGGTTCCGACCGCGGGCATGCCCGTCGGCTCGCCCGGTTCGAAATCCTCGATGCCCAGCAGCTTGAGAAAATGCAGCGCGGCGCTCAAGCCATGGAATACCGTCAGTTCCCCCGAACCGGCGCATAGCCAGCGCCCGTCCATCGAAATCGCATAGCAGGTGCCATCGCGGGGACCGACCGCGTGCACCTGTATCTTGCATCGCTCGCGGCGCCATTGCGGTGCCACCGCAAGTTCCAGCCAGGTTGCGACTTTTCCCTTAATCGCCGTTGCAGCGTCCATGAGAATCTCCCTCCTTTTTTATTTATACCGCCGGATCATTGCAACCCGGTGAAATCGTTATATTTTTTACAACGTTTTATATTAGCAATATCCATTGTGAGCATTCAATACAGGAATCACCATATATTCCTTCGGACTTGCCCGGTCTGGGCATCCGCGCAAGGATTTCGGGAAGCCATCTTCTTCAAGGCGCGCGCGCTGGCTATACTTTTCGACTCGCAACCGAACCTCGCCAACCATCCGGGATGAACGCATGAAACTCGAAACGCTTGCCGTGCACGGCGGTTACTCGCCCGATCCGACCACCAAGGCGGTGGCGGTGCCGATCTACCAGACCACCTCCTACGCATTCGACGACACCCAGCACGGCGCCGACCTGTTCGACCTGAAGGTGCAGGGCAACATCTACACGCGCATCATGAACCCGACCCAGGACGTGCTGGAAAAGCGCGTAGCGGCCATGGAAGGCGGTATTGCCGCGCTGGCGATGGCTTCGGGGATGGCGGCGATCACCGCATCGATCCAGACGATCGCGGAAGCCGGCGACAACATCGTCACCTCCAGCACCCTGTATGGCGGCACCTACAACCTGTTCGCGCACACGCTGCCGCAGTACGGCATCGAGGTGCGCTTCGCGGACTACCGCGATCCGGACGCCTTCGAGCGCCTGATCGATGCCCGCACCAAGGCGGTGTTTTGCGAGTCGGTCGGCAACCCGCTCGGCAACATCACCGACTTCGAGAAGCTCGCGGAAGTGGCCCACCGCCACGGCGTGCCGGTGATCGTCGACAACACCGTGCCCTCGCCCTACCTGTGCCGGCCGTTCGAGCATGGCGCGGACATCGTCGTGCATGCGCTAACGAAGTATCTGGGCGGCCACGGCAATTCGATCGGCGGCATCATCGTCGATTCGGGCAAGTTCCCCTGGGCCGAGCACAAGGAGCGCTTCAAGCGCCTCAACGAACCGGATGTGTCCTACCACGGCGTGGTCTATACGGAAGCGCTCGGGCCGGCGGCCTACATCGCGCGTGCGCGCGTGGTGCCGCTGCGCAACATGGGCGCGGCGATCTCGCCATTCAACGCCTTCCTGATCCTGCAGGGCATCGAGACGCTGGCACTGCGCATGGACCGCATCTGCGAGAACGCGGTGAAGATCGCGCGCCATCTCAGCAATCACCCGAAGGTCAGCTGGGTGAATTACGCAGGACTGGAAGAGCACAAGGACTTCCCGCTGGTGCAGCGCTACATGGGCGGCCGTGCGTCGGGCATCCTGAACTTCGGCGTGAAGGGTGGCCGTGAAGGCGGCGGACGCTTCCAGGATGCACTGAAGCTCGTGACGCGCCTCGTGAACATCGGCGACTGCAAGTCGCTCGCCTGCCATCCGGCCTCGACGACGCACCGCCAGCTCTCGCCCGAGGAGCTCGTGCGCGCCGGCGTCACCGAAGACATGATCCGCCTGTCGGTGGGCATCGAGCATGTCGACGACCTGATCGCGGATCTCGATCAGGCTCTCGCAGCCGCCTGAGCGCCCCGCACGATACGTAGGGCGGGAGGAGCGCAGCGCATCCCGCCACGCTGCGCCTGATCCTGGCACGCAGCGTTGATCGGCTGGATCCGCGTTGCTCCTCCCGCCCTACGGGATTCGTCCCGTCTGGCGCCCGATCGGCGGCGGGCTATTCCCTCGCCGCTGCTTGGTCAATGAAACGAGCGAGCGCCACGTCGCGCTCGGTGAGGCCGCCGGCGTCGTGCGTCGACAGGGTGATGTCGACGCGGTTGTAAACATTGAACCACTCCGGATGATGATCCATCTTCTCCGCCTTCAGCGCCACGCGCGCCATGAAGCCGAAGGCGGCGTTGAAGTCCTTGAAGCGGATGCTGCGCGTGATCGCGTCGCGTCCCGGCACCAGTGCCCAGTCGGATAGCGTCGCCAGCGCGGCGGCACGTTCGTCGTCACCAAGTTTCGGAATCATGATCTTCTCCGGTTGATGCACTTGCGGGTGCCGCGGCGCTGTCACTTCAGCGAGAACATCGTGCGCCGCGCGGCACCCTCCACGCCCGCCTTCTCGCCGCCCGCGGCCTCGACCTTGGGGCTGAGCATGAACACCCGCTCTGCGGGCACCTTGCCGTCCTCGAGCAGCTTGTCCTTGATCGCCTGGCCACGCTGCAGCGCGAGCTGACGCAGCGCCTCGTCGTCGACCTTGGTGTTGGCGACGATCAGGGCCTCCATTTCCTCCACCGGCAGGTCCTTGAGCAAGCCGATCGCGTTGCGCGGGCGCTTGAAATCCGCGTCGCGATAGACCTTCCTGAGCCAGGTGGCGTACTCCTCCGGCGTCAGCGTCAATTCGTCGAGCGACGGCGCCTCCTCACCCTTGCGCACCATCTCCTTGAGCTTCGCCGCCTTGACGCTGCGCTCCATCTGCACGCGGCGGAGGCCATCGGGATCGGTCGCGGGGTCGGCGTGGGCGGTGATCTCCAGCTTCAGGGCCGGCCGGTCGGCCAGGGCGCGCGCCAGCGTCGCGATCTTCTCGGCGGTTGCCGTATCGAGGCTCGTGCGCCCCGGCGCGAATTCGACGTAGGACAGCTCCTCGCCGCCGCCGAACATTGAGCCGAGCAGCGAGAACGGCGCCGTCAGCGCCTTGCCGATGAGGTTGATGATCGCCTTGATGACGATGCCGGCGACGCTGAACTCCGGGTCGTCAAGCGAGCCCCCGATGGGCATGTTGAGGTCGATCTCGCCGCGGCTGTTCTTCAGCAGCGACACCGCAAGCTGCACGGGCAGGTTTAGCGCCGTGGGACTGTCGACCTTGTCCCCGAAGGTGAGCTGGTCGAGGAAGACGCGGTTGGTCGCGCTAAGCTTGCGGTCCTCAATCTTGTAATGCAGATCGGCCGACAGCTTGCCTTTCTGGATGCCGTAGCCGACGTACCGGCCGGAATACGCGGAGACGGCGGTGAGCTCGAAATCCTTCACCGACGCGGCGATGTCGAGATAGCGGTCCTGCCGGAAGGGGTTGAGCTGGCCGGCGACGGTCACCGGTGCCGCGTTGTCGACCTTGCCACGCAGGTCGAGCTTGGCGATGGTCGACGGGTCCGACGACAGCCCGACGAGCTCGCCCTCCATGCCGGTGAGGTTGGCGTCGTAATTGGGGCGGATGAAGCGGTCGCTGAACTCGATGTTGCCCTGCTTGATCGAGACCTTGCCGATAGCGATCGGCGGCGGCGGTTGGCTGGGCGGCGCGACCGTCGTTTCGGCCTTTCCGGATGCTGCCGGCCCCTGAGCGGCCGGCGCTTCGTCTGCTGCCGGCGCGGTGGCGGACTGCGCCGCTTCGGGCGTGTCGCGATGACGGATTTCGCGCAGGTTGAGTCGGCCCTGTTCGTCGAGGATCAGGCGGGTGTAGAAGTCGTTCAGCGAGATCTCGTTGACGGCCACTGCGAGTGGCGCAAGGCGGAAGTCGATGCCGGTGATGGCAAGTTTCTTCCAGCGCAGGAAATCCGCCGCATGCGCCTTGTCGATGGACGCGAAGTTGTCGACGCCGACATCGCCGCGGAAGCTCGCCTTGAGACTGCCGTCCCGCGCCTGCTCGAACACCAGCTTGCCGCGCGTGCCGAGGTTGCCGCGCGCGATGGCGATGTTGAGCTGCTCGACGACGTAGGGTTGCAGCGGGAGGAGGTCGACGGCCTTCAGGTCGAGGCTGAGGTCGCCCTTGAGCGGTTCCATGCCGACGACGCCCTTTACGCCGACGCTACCGCGCTTATTGACGCGTGCCGCGAGGTCGAGTTTCGCCGTGGAGCCCTTCACCGTGCTGATGCCTTCCGCACCCAGTTTGATGGCGTCGGCGAGCAGCACGATGGGCGTGCCCTGGGTGCGATCCTCGAAGCGCGCGGCCCAGTCGTCGAGCGCGAGCCTGTTCACCGTCACGGCCCAGGGCTTGGCTGCTCCGTCGTCAACGGACGGCTTGCCGCCCTTCGCAGGTTTGGCGACCTTGCCCGGTTTGACTGCGGGTGCGGGCTTCGCCTCGCCGACGAGGCCGAGGACATCGAGGTTGCCCTGCTTGTTCCTGACCGCTGCAAACGCGGCCCCGTTCGATTCGATGCTGCCGACGCTCACGCTGCGGTCGGCCGGTACGACCTTGACGTCGTTGACGGCGAAACGCGCGAGCTTCGCGACGGGTTGTTTCTGCCCCTTGAGCGCGAGCTCGAACTCGCGCAGGACCAGCGCGTCGGCGAGCAGGTCGAGCTGCGGTTCGTCGCCGGCCATCCTGAGCTTGTACTGCACGGTCGCGTCGACGCGGCCGGCGCGGACGTCGCCGCCGGGGAGCTGGGCAGCGTAGTAGGGCAGGTAGCGCGAGACAAGGAAGTTCTCTGCCGCGATGCGGCCCTCGACCTCGAGCGGACTCAGGCGCACGCGGTCGCGATGGCTGCTCTTCTCGCCGGCGTCCGTGGAGAAGTCGAGGGCGAGTTCGGCGACGGCTTCCGGCGCAGTGCTGACGTTGCGGGCCTCGAACTGCAGGTCCTTGATCTCGGTGCGGAAAGCCTCGCCGCCACTGTTCGGCCCGCCCGCCGCGCGGTCCTCGACGCGGATGGTCGCACCCGTGATCGTAGCCTTGTCGAGCGTGAACACCAGCGGAGCGGCTGCCGCCGGGCTCGCCACGGGCGCTGCGGCGGGGGCTGGCTGAGGTGGTGCGACCTCAGGCGGGCTGGCCACCTGCGTGGCGGCGGGTTCGGGCGCGGCTGCAGCAGGCTCTTCCGCAGACGGCGGAGGTAGGATCTCTTGGAAATTCAGGCGTCCGTTGCCGAGGCGCACGACGTCGACGGTCGGTTGCGCGATCTCGAGGCGGTCGAAATGCAGCTTGCGCGCGAGCGGCTGCACGTCGGCAAGGCCGAGCGAGAGCGTGGGAATGTTGAGCAGCGGAGCGCCGTTGGCGTCCTGCAGCGTGATCGCGGCGAAGTCGACCGATCCTTTGAGGGCGACTTTCGGCGTTTCGCCCGCGACCTGCGAGAAGGTGAGTTCGAGGTCGGTCGACACGCGCCCTTCGGGCAGCCGGAATGCGGGCTTGAAAGGCAGATAGGCGACATAGGGAGTGAAGTCGAAGCCGTCGAGCTTGAGATCGAGGACGGTATCGCGGTCGTTGGCGAAGGGACGCGTACGCCCCACGAGTTGCAGCGGACGGCCGTTGATCAGCGCGGAGACGACCGGCTCGATGAAGAGTTCGACCTTGACCGGCAGGTTGGAGACGAAGGGCACGCCGATGGTGAGGTCGGTGACTTCATTCTTGACCCCGACCAGCCGATCGTCGACGTGAACCGCGCCGTCGACGAGCTGGATGTTGTTGAGCGAGAACAGCGCCGGCTTGTCGTCCTCGGATTTCGGCCGGGCGGCGAGTCGCTCCTGGACGTCGCTCCAGCTGTGGCGGGCTTCGTCGATCCGCACGAAATTGACGCGCGGCGCCTCGATCCGGATCTCGCGCAGCACCGGCGCAACGCGGAAGATCGACTCGCCTTCAAGGTTCGCATACAGCGAGCGGAAGGAGAATGCGCCGGGCTGACCGTCGGCCTCGGCGATGTCGAGCCCCGTCGCGGTGACGGACAGGGCGAACGGGTTGATGTCGATGTCCTGGATCGTGACTTGGCGCCCGAGAATGTCGGAGGCGATCTTCTGGCCGAAATGTCGCACCAGCGGCGGCGCTGCCAGGAAACCGAGCGCGGCGATCACGAGGATGGTGCCGGCCAGCCACTTGGCCGGACGCTTGAGCCGGGCAGAATCGAATCGCGAACTACGAGCCTGTGCCTCGACGGACATGCAAAGCCTCCAAGTAAATACCGGACGGATGGGAAGAACCCTCCAGTCCATGACAGCAATCTAGCAGGCCGCAGCAGGAGTGTGAATCTCGGCCGCGCCAATCCTCGATCCTGAGCCATCGCGCTGTTGCAGGCATGGCGCAAGTGTCTCCGAAAGTATCGGAATTGAATTTGCTGCGCATCGGCGCAGACGGCTGCCGGACCGCGCCTTTGGCGAATTGGTTGGACACACGAACGGTTTGACACGCATCAAGGATCCCCCTGCCGGAATTGCGAGAATTCATCCACCCACACAGGAGACCCGCAACCATGAGCCAGATCACTTCCCTGATGACCGACGACCATCGCCACTGCGACGAGACCTTTGCCCGAGCCGAAACTGCGGTGGCCAAGGGCAAGTGGGACGAGGCGAGCGCCGCCCTGGAGCAGTTCGCCAACGAACTGGAGGGGCACTTCGATGCCGAGGAATCCCTGCTCTTCCCGAAGTTCGAGGCCGCCACGGGGATGACCGAAGGCCCGACCAAGGTGATGCGCGGCGAGCATGCCGAAATGCGTAGCGCCCTCGCCCGCATGCGCGAGGCGCTGGCCAACAAGGACAAGGACGATTACGCCGGCGAGTCCGAAACCCTGCTGATCCTGATGCAGCAGCACAATATGAAGGAAGAGAATATCCTTTATCCCATGTGCGACTCGCAGCTGGCAGGCTCCGATGTGGCAGCCGGGTTGAGCGAGCGCCTTCACGCGAGGGCCTGATGAAGAAAACCGTAGACGCGCGCGGCCTTGAACCACCGCAGCCTTTCGAACTGGTGATGGATGCACTGGCGGACCTGCCGAAGGGCGAGAGCCTCCTGCTCCTGCTCGACCGCATGCCCTACCCGCTATTCCGCATCCTGGACCGCGACGGCTACAAGCACGAGAGCCGCATCCGCGACGACGGCGTCGTCGAGATCGACATCCTGAATCCATGATTCCAGACGGACAGACCCTCAGCTACGAAGCGGCGCCCGCCTTCTCGACGCCGCTGCGTTTCTTTCTCACTGCACCGCTGTTCGGCGCAGCAGCGGGCGCGGCCCTGCTCGCCGCGCCGGAGCTGCTCGACTCGCGCTGGACGCCCGGCGCGCTGGCGGTGACGCATCTGGTGGCCGTCGGTTTCATGCTGACGGTAATGCTGGGGGCGCTGTTCCAGATTCTGCCTGTTGTCGCGGGAGCGGTGATTCCGCGCTCGGGAACGGTATCGACCGTCGTGCATCTGGCGATGACGATCGGTGCGCTTTGTCTCGCATGGGGGCTGGGCAACAGCTCACACGCATTTCTGTTGCCGGCGACGGTATTGCTCGGCGGAGGACTCGCGCTCTTCGTGGTAGCCGCCTTCCTCGGGCTGCGGCGAATCCCGGTCGCCCAGGCGACTCCCCGCGACCTGCGCATCGCCCTGCTCGGCTTCGTGGTTGCCGTCGCGCTCGGAATCACCCTGGCGCTGGCATTGGGCGGCCAACTCGATCTGCGGCTGCTGACCGTGCTGAAGCTGCACATCGGCTGGGCCCTGCTAGGCGGTGCGGGCGTGCTGCTGGCGGCGGCGAGCTGGGTGGTGGTGCCGATGTTCCAGATCACGCCGAACTACCCGGTACCCCTCACGCGCTTCTGGGCGATGGGGACGGGGGCGGTGCTGCTCATGTGGAGTGCGACGGTGTATGGCGAACTGGGTTCGGCCGAGTTCGCGCTGTCGGCCGTCCTCGCGGTGCTGTGCGCGACGTTCGCAGTCAGCACGCTGAACTTGCAGCGGCAATCGCGGCGCACGGTGCCGGACATGACCACGCGGGCTTTCCAGATGGGAATGGGGAGTTTCATCGCCGGGCTCACCTGCGTGCTCGCCGCGCATCAGTCGGAGCATCAGGTGTGGCCCCTCCTCGCAGGGATATTGATCCTCCACGGCGGCTTCGTCAGCGTGATCGTCGGCATGCTGTACAAGATCATCCCCTTCCTGGCATGGCTGCACCTGACGCAGGACGTGGGCAAGGCGCCGAACATGAAGAAGCTGCAGCCCGATACGCCCATACGGCGACACCTGGCGCTGCATGCCGCTGCGCTTGCAGCGCTGGTTGTGGCCGCGCTGGTCGGCAACGAGTGGCTGATTCGCCTCGCGGGTCTGCTCATCGTCGGCGAGTTCGTCTTCCTCTTCGCCAACATCCTCAAGGTGCTCGGCAACTATCGCCGGGCGCACGCCGCCTGAGCGTCGACAGACCGGAGCCCTTTGCCCGGCTCGTCGGCGGTGTGGCGGAATACGCTGCGCTGCTCCCGCCCTACGCGGCCCGATGTTGCTCCATCAGGCGTATCGTAGGCACGAAGTAGGGCGGGAAGCGCAGCGCATCCCGCCGAGCGGCGCTCGGGTGGCCTCCTGTACCCCTCTCCCAACGGGATTCCCTTCTCCCTCGCGCAGCGGGACTAGTACCGAAGAACTAGTCCCGCCCCCACGCGACTAGTACTTCACCCCCTGCTTTCGGCGAATGTTCGCCAGCAGTTCCGGGGCATAACCTTGCTTCCAGCATGGAGCGCAGTGCGCTCCGCCCTGGAGGATGAGGAAGATGGCCTCGCAACGCCGCAAGCAGCTCTCCGTTCTTGTGATGAGCACGACCGCATTCACGATGTGTTTCGCGGCGTGGATGCTTTTCGCGGTGATCGGCATCCCGATCAAGGCCCAGTTGGGCCTCAACGAAACCCAGTTCGGTCTGCTGGCGGCGACCCCGGTGCTGACCGGCGCGCTGGTGCGCCTGCCGCTGGGCATGCTGACCGACAAACTCGGCGGCCGTCTGGTGTTCTTCGCGCTGATGGTGGCGACGGTCGTGCCAATCTGGCTCATCAGCCAAGCGACGGCGTACTGGCAGTTCCTCCTCGCGGGCCTTTTCGTCGGCCTCGCCGGTGGTTCCTTCTCGGTCGGCATCGCCTACTGTGCGCGCTGGTTCGAGCGCAAGAACCAGGGCTTCGCGATGGGCGTGTTCGGCGCCGGCAACTCCGGTGCGGCGGTGACCAAGCTGGTCGCGCCGGTGCTGGTCGTGGCCTTCGGCTGGGAGTTCGTGCCCAAGGCGTTCGCACTGGCAATGCTCGCGATCGCGATCGCGTTCTGGCTGTTCACCTACGAAGACCCCGAGCACCGCGTGTCGTCGAGCGTGAAGTTCGCCGACCAGTTGCGCGTGCTGAAGAATCCGCGCGTGTGGAAGTACTGCCAGTACTACTCGATCGTGTTCGGCGGTTATGTGGCGCTCGCGCTGTGGATGACCAAGTACTACGTCACCGAGTTCGGCCTCGGCCTCGAGACCGCGGCCCTGCTCGCGGCCTGTTTCTCGCTGCCCGGTGGCGTGCTGCGCGCGGTGGGCGGCTGGTTCTCGGACCGTTTCGGCGCGCACAAGGTGACCTGGTGGGTGATGTGGGTGTCGTGGGTGTGCCTGTTCCTGCTCTCGTACCCGCACACGGAATTCACGGTAATGACCGTGTCCGGCCCGAAGACCTTCGCGATCCACCACAACGTCTGGTTCTTCACGGTGCTGATGTTCACCGTCGGCGTCGCCTGGGCGTTCGGCAAGGCGTCCGTCTTCAAGTACATCTCGGATGAATTCCCGCACGAGATCGGCGCGGTGTCGGGGATCGTCGGCCTCGTCGGCGGCCTGGGCGGCTTCCTGCTGCCGATCATGTTCGGCGCCCTGCTCGACCTGACGGGCGTGCGCTCCAGCGCCTTCATGCTGCTCTACGGCGTGACCTGGGTGTCGCTGATCTGGATGTACTGGACCGAGGTGCGCCGCACCGACGTGATGCACGGCGGCGCCGCGGCGACGAAGTGATCCCGAAAACAACACGAAATCCTGAGTGAGGAGGAAGCATGGCACCTGAAAAGCTCCGCCCGATCCCGCCGGTTCCGGGCCCCGTCCCCGCCGGCGTCGGTGCAGGCGACCGCGGGCGCGGCGCGGACATCGCCGACTGGCGCCCCGAGGACGAGACCTTCTGGGCGCGCGAGGGCAAGCGCGTCGCCAACCGCAACTTGTGGATCTCCATCCCCAGCCTGCTGTGCGGCTTTGCCGTGTGGCTGATGTGGGGAATCATCACGGTGCAGATGGCCAACGCGGGCTTCCCCTTCACGCCCGACCAGCTGTTCTCGATCGCGGCGATCTCGGGCCTCTCCGGCGCGACGCTGCGCATCCCGGCGTCCTTCTTCATCCGCATCTGCGGCGGTCGCAACACGGTGTGGCTGACGACCGCCCTGCTGATGATCCCGGCGCTGGGCACCGGCATCGCGCTGCAGGACAAGGCGACGCCGCTGTGGGTGTTCCAGCTGATGGCCCTGCTGTCAGGCATCGGCGGCGGCAACTTCGCCTGTTCGATGGCGAACATCAGCACCTTCTTCCCGAAGCGCCTGCAGGGCACGGCGCTGGGACTGAACGCCGGCCTCGGCAACTTCGGCGTGACGACCTCGCAGATCCTGATCCCGGCCGTGATGACGATCGGCGTGTTCGGCGCGCTCGGTGGCGATGCGCTGCCGCTGGCAAAGGATTCG
Organism: Aromatoleum evansii; assembly: GCF_045689615.1. Classification (NCBI taxonomy): domain Bacteria; kingdom Pseudomonadati; phylum Pseudomonadota; class Betaproteobacteria; order Rhodocyclales; family Rhodocyclaceae; genus Aromatoleum; species Aromatoleum evansii. The sequence goes on along the minus strand of NZ_CP141259.1, from coordinate 2,021,893 downwards.
GCGACGCTGATCGGAAAGATCTCCGCCGGCACGCCGACTTGGGTGCAGAACGCGGGCTTCGTATGGCTGGTGCTGCTCGTGCCGCTCGCGGTGGTGGGCTGGTTCGGGCTGAACAACCTCCGCACCGTCTCGCCCAACATCGGCTCGACCGGCGCGGCGATGGGCAAGATCCTGACGCTGTACGCGGTTGCGCTGGTGGTGTCGGGGATCGGCCTGTACCTCTACCTGCCGGCCCCCAGCGGCCTCGGCCTGCTGTCCGGCAACGGCATGTGGGCGGTGCCGCCGCTGGTGACGATCGGCACGCTGTTCGGCATGAAGGCCGTCGCGACGAGCGATGTGAAGGCGAACCTCGACAAGCAGTTCGCGATCTTCCGCAACAAGCACACGTGGTCGATGACGGCGCTGTACCTCGTGACCTTCGGCTCCTTCATCGGCTTCTCGATGGCGGTGCCGCTGTCGATCACGGTGATCTTCGGCAACACGCACGTGTTCGATCCGGCGACCAGCGCCTGGGTGCATGCGAAGAACCCGAACGCACCCTCCGCGCTGATGTACGCGTGGATCGGCCCCTTCGTCGGCGCGCTGATCCGCCCCGTCGGCGGCTGGATCTCGGACAAGCTGGGCGGCTCCATCGTCACGCAGTGGATTTCCTTCGTGCTCGTCGTCGCCTCCGCGGTGACCGGCTACGTGATGCATCTCGCCTACCAGTCGGCGACGCCGGAAGAGTACTTCCTGGTGTTCATGCTGCTCTTCATCGTGCTGTTCGCCGCCTCCGGCATCGGCAACGGCTCGACCTTCCGCACGGTGGGCTTCGTCTTCGACCAGGACCAGCGCGGCCCCGTGCTGGGCTGGACCTCCGCGATCGGCGGCTACGGCTCCTTCATCGCGCCGGTGGTGATCGGACAGCAGATCAAGGCCGGGACGCCGGAAAACGCGATGTACGGCTTCGCGGTGTTCTACGCGCTGTGCCTCGCGATCAACTGGTGGTTCTACCTCCGCAAGGATGCCTACATCCGCAACCCCTGACCCCGAACAGACAGAACAAGAATCGACTTCGAAACGCAGGATTCACAGGAGCAAGCAATGAGTCATTTTCTAGACCGCCTGAAATTCTTCGACAAGGTGAAGGACACCTTCGCCGGCGGCCACGGCATCGTCACCAACGAGGACCGGGGCTGGGAAGACGCGTACCGCAACCGCTGGCGCCACGACAAGGTCGTGCGCTCGACGCACGGCGTGAACTGCACGGGCGGCTGTTCGTGGAAGATTTTCGTGAAGAACGGCCTGGTGTCGTTCGAGATGCAGCAGACGGACTACCCGCGCACCCGCGAGGATCTGCCGAACCATGAGCCGCGCGGCTGCCAGCGTGGCGCGTCGTTCTCGTGGTACCTGTACTCGCCGCACCGCATCAAGCACCCGATGATCCGCGGCCGCCTGCTCGAGGTGTATCGCGCCGAGCGCAAGTCGGGCAAGGATCCGGTCGAAGCCTGGGCCGCGATCCAGGCCGACAGCAAGAAGCGCGACCGGTACGTGAAAGTGCGCGGCCTGGGCGGATTCGTGCGCACGAACTGGGACGAGGTCAACGAGATCATCGCCGCGGCGAACATCTACACGATCAAGAAGTGGGGCCCGGACCGCATCTACGGCTTCTCGCCGATCCCGGCGATGTCGATGATCTCCTATGCAGCCGGCGCGCGTTACCTGTCGCTGATCGGCGCGGCCTGCGGCTCGTTCTACGACTGGTACTGCGACCTGCCCGCGGCGAGCCCGCAGACCTGGGGCGAGCAGACGGACGTGCCGGAAGCGGCCGACTGGTACAACTCGACCTACCTCATCATCACCGGCGCCAACCTGCCGATGACCCGCACCCCCGACGCGCACTTCGCGACCGAGGTCCGCTACAAGGGCGCGAAGATCGTGTCGATGGCGCCGGACTACGCCGAATACGTGAAGTTCGCCGACCTGTGGATGCCGGTCAAGCAAGGCACCGACGCCGCGGCCTTCCTCGCGATGGGTCACGTGGCGCTGAAGGAATACTTCATCGAGCGCCAGGAACCCTACTTCATCGAGTACGCGCAGAAGTACACCGACCTGCCGATGCAGGTGATCCTGCGCTCGCACGACGGCGCCTTCGTGCCGGACCGCAACCTGCGCGCGTCGGACTTCGACGACCTGCTGGGCGAAACGAACAACCCCGACTGGAAGACCATCGTCTTCGACGCACGCACGAACTGCTACGTCGCGCCGAACGGCTCGGTGGGCTTCCGCTGGGGCGAGGAAGGCAAGTGGAACCTGCTGCCGAAGAACGCCGCAAACCAGCAGGACATCGACGCCGAGCTGTCGTGCATCGACAAGCGCGATGACGTCGCGTCGGTCGGCTTCCCGCACTTCCAGCCGGGCGAGCCGGGCCTGCTGTACCGCAACGTGCCGGTGCGCAAACTGACGCTCGCGTCGGGCGAAACCGTGTATGTGACGTCCGTGTTCGACCTGCAGGTCGCGCAGTACGGCATCGACCGCGGCCTGGGCGGCAAGAACGTCGCCACGTCCTACGACGACGCGAAGGTCGCCTACACCCCGGCCTGGGCCTCCAAGGTCACCGGCGTGAAGGCCGCCGACATCGAGCGCACCGGTCGCGAGTTCGCGCAGAACGCGGCCAAGACGCGCGGCAAGTCCATGATCATCATGGGCGCGGCGATCAACCACTGGTACCACAATGACATGCAGTACCGGTCGATCATGAACCTGCTGCACATGTGCGGCTGCGTCGGCCAGAGCGGCGGCGGCTGGGCGCACTACGTGGGTCAGGAAAAGCTGCGTCCGCAGGCGGGCTGGGCACCGATCGCGTTCGCGACCGACTGGCAGCGTCCGCCGCGCCACCAGAACTCGACCTCGTACTGGTACTTCCACACCGACCAGTGGCGCTACGAGACCATCGACGCCGACGAGCTGCTGCAGCCGGCCGCGAAGGGCAAGTACAAGGGCTACAAGCTCGCCGACTACAACGTCGCCGCGACCCGCATGGGCTGGCTGCCGTCCGCCCCGCACTTCAACCGCAACCCGCTGGAGCTCGTCGCGGAAGCCGAGAAGGCCGGCGCGACCGACGAAGCCGGCATCGCCAGGCACATCGTCGAGCAGCTGAAGTCGGGCAAGCTCGACGTCGCCTTCGCCGACCCTGATGCGGAAGAAAACTGGCCGCGTAACCTCTTCGTGTGGCGCGCCAACCTGATCGGCACGTCCGCGAAGGGCCATGAGTATTTCCTCAAGCACCTCCTCGGCGCCCAGAACGGCGTGCTGCAGGAAGGCGGCGACGGCAAGGGCACGAAGGAAGTGAAGTGGCGCGAAGAAGCGCCCGTCGGCAAGCTCGACCTGATGGTGGACATCAACTTCCGCCTCAACTCGACCGGCGCCTACTCCGACATCATCCTGCCGACGGCAACCTGGTACGAGAAGAACGACCTCAACACCACGGACATGCACCCCTTCATCCACCCGCTGTCCGAAGCCGTGACGCCGGGCTGGGAGTCGAAGTCGGACTGGCAGATCTTCCGCACGATCGCGAAGACGTTCTCCGATCTCGCCGAGAAGCACCTGGGCGTAGCCAAGGACGTCGTCGCGCTGCCGATGCAGCACGATTCGCCGTTCGAGCTCGCACAACCGCTCGGCCAGGTGCGCGACTGGAAGAAGGGCGAATGCGAGCCCGTGCCGGGCAAAACCATGCCGCTGCTGAAGGTCGTCGAGCGCAACTTCGCCGACACCTACAAAAAGTACATCGCGCTCGGCCCGCTGATGACCAAGCTCGGCAACAACGTGAAGGGCCTGGACTGGAACACCGACCAGGAGTACGAAGAGCTCAAGAAGTGCAACTACACGGTGAAGATCCCCGGCATCTCCTTCGGCATGCCGTCGCTGGAAGAGGACATCTCGGTGTGCGACGCGGTCATGCGCATGGCGCCCGAGACGAACGGTGAAGTTGCGCACAAGTCGTGGTCGGCCCTGTCGAAGAAGACCGGCATCGACCATCACCACCTGTACGCCGGACGCCACGAGGACAAGATCACCTTCCGCGACATCCAGGCCCAGCCGCGCAAGATCATCACCGCGCCGACCTGGTCCGGGATCGAGTCGGAGACCGTGAGCTACACCGCGGGCTACACCAACATCCACGAGCACATCCCGTTCCGCACGCTCACCGGCCGCGCGCACTTCTACCAGGATCACGAGTGGTTCCTCGACTTCGGCGAAGGCTTCTGCGCCTACCGTCCGCCGATCGACATGAAGGCCCAGAACGTGATCCCCGACTCGGTCCGCAAAAAGCCGCACCTGACGCTGTCGTGGATCACGCCGCACTCGAAGTGGGGCATCCACTCGTCCTACCAGGACAACCTGCGCATGCTGTCGCTGTTCCGCGGCGGCCCCTACGTGTGGGTGTCCGAGGACGATGCGAAGGAGATCGGCCTCAAGGACAACGACTGGGTCGAGGCGATCAACGCCAACGGCGCGACGATGGCCCGCGCGGTGGTGTCGCAGCGTGTGCCGCGCGGCATGGCGCTGATGTACCACGCCCAGGAGAAGACGGTGAACGTGCCCGGCTCGCCTTCCACCGGCAAGCGCGGCGGCATCCTGAACTCCGTTACGCGCGTGATCGTGAAGCCCACCAACATGGTCGGCGGCTACGCCCAGCTCGCGTACAGCTTCAACTACTACGGCACGGTGGGCTGCCAGCGTGACGAGGTGGTGGTGCTACACAAGATCGCGGATCAGGACATCGACTGGCTGGAGCGGCCGCTGACGCCGGAGCGCGAACAGCAGCGCAATCCGGTCGGCGTCGGGCCCCGCTAACGCACACGACAGGGTACTTCCGCGCGCGGGCAGCAGCGGCAGGGCAAGGGGAAGCTAACCCCATCCCCTTCCCGGCCCGCTCCCGCGCGGCGGGGTACCGAACAGGACACAGGAGATTCAAATGAAGATTCGCGCGCAATTCGCGATGGTTTTCAACCTCGACAAGTGCATCGGTTGCCACACCTGCTCGGTGACCTGCAAGAACGTGTGGTCGAACCGCAAGGGCATCGAGTACGCCTGGTTCAACAACGTCGAATCCAAGCCCGGCGTCGGCTATCCGAAGAACTGGGAAAACCAGGAGAAGTGGAAAGGCGGCTGGGAGAAGGTCAACGGCAAGCTGGAACTCAAGGCCGGCGGCAAGTTGAAGAAGATCGTGCAGATCTTCGCCAACCCCAACATGCCCGAGATCGACGACTACTATGAACCCTTCACCTACGACTACGCGCGCCTGCACAACGCGCCGCTGTCGGAGGCCGCGCCGACCGCGCGCCCGGTGTCGCAGATCACCGGCGAGAAGATGGACAAGATCACCTGGGGCCCGAACTGGGAAGACGACCTCGCCGGTGAGTTCGCCGCGCGCGCCCAGGACCCCAACTTCGCGAACATGCAGAAGGAGATGTACAAGCAGTTCGAGAACACCTTCCACCTCTACCTGCCGCGCATCTGCAACCACTGCATCAACCCCGCCTGCGTCGCCTCCTGCCCCTCGGGCGCGATGTACAAGCGCGAGGAAGACGGCATCGTGCTCGCCGACCAGGACCGCTGCCGCGGCTGGCGCATGTGCATCTCCGGCTGCCCGTACAAGAAGGTGTTCTTCAACTGGGAATCGTCGAAGGCCGAGAAGTGCATCGGCTGCTACCCGCGCGTCGAATCCGGCCTGCCGACCGTCTGTTCCGAGTCCTGCGTCGGCCGCATCCGCTACAACGGCATCATCCTCTATGACGCCGACAAGCTGCTGGACGCCGCCTCGACCGACAACGAGCAGGACCTGTACAAGGCCCACCTCGACCTCTTCGTCGACCCGTACGACCCCGCCATCATCGCCCAGGCGCTGAAGGACGGCGTGCCGCAGAGCTGGATCGACGCGGCGCAGAAGTCGCCGATCTACAAGATGGCCGTCGAGTGGAAGATCGCCTTCCCGCTGCACCCGGAGTTCCGCACGCTGCCGATGATCTGGTACGTGCCGCCGCTCTCCCCCGTGCAGTCGCAGATCGACCAGAAGAAGCTGCCGACCGAGTCCGACGGCGTGATCCCGAAGGCCGAGGCGATGCGTCTGCCGGTGCAATATCTCGCGAACCTGCTCACGGCGGGCAAGACCGAGTACATCCAGAGCGCGCTCAACCGCCTGCTGGCGATGCGCTCCTACATGCGCTCGATCAACGTCGACGGCCAGCCCGACCTCGGCCCGCTCAACCGCGCCGGCATCACCGAGCAGAACGCGAAGGACATGTACCGCTACCTCGCGATCGCCAACTACGAGGACCGCTTCGTCGTGCCGACCGCACACGAGGAGATCCGCCTCGACGACTACCACGGCTTCCAGGGGCAGAACGGCTTCACCTTCGGCGCCGACAACTCCAAGGGCTACGGCACCTTCGCCCTCTTCCCCGAGCGCCGCACCGAGTCGGCCGAACCACGCGAACCGGCCCCGCTTGCCGGCGAGCGCGACTGAAGGAGAACGCGATGAAAATCTTCCGACTGCTGGCCGCCCTGCTCGACTACCCCAGCGAGGGCTTCCTCGAGGCCCTGCGCGAGATGGCGGGCACTGACGCCTACGCCTTCGTCGAATCGCTGGATGAAGAAAGCGCCCTCAGCGCCGAGGAATACCGCAGCGTCGCCGACTTCATCACGACGCTGCTCGCCACCGACCCGCTCGAACTGCAGGGCGCCTACGTGCAGTGCTTCGACCTCACGGCGGAGCACAGCCTGCACCTGACGCACCACCTCTTCGGCGAGGAGAAGACGCGCGGCCCCGCGCTGATCGACCTCGGCGAGTTCTACCGCAGCTACGGCCTGCAGGCCGACGAGAAGGAACTGCCGGACTACCTGCCGGTGATGCTGGAGTTCTGCTCGACGCTGAGCATCGGCGAAGCCTGGATCTTCCTCGGCGACGTCGCGAAGGTGCTCAAGGTGCTCGCCGACAACCTGGAAAAGTCCGCCAGCCCCTACGCGCCGCTGGTCCGGATCGTGGAAAAACAGGGCAGCCTGACGCGCTTGGCTGCCTGAGGAGACGACATGAACGCAATCAACTTCTTCTTCGGGGTCTATCCCTACATCGCGCTGTCGGTGTTCGTGATCGGCAGCTGGATCCGCTACGACAACGAGCAGTACACGTGGAAGACGGATTCCTCGCAGCTGCTGTCGAAGAGCAACATGTGGATCGCGAGCAACCTGTTCCACGTCGGCATCCTGTCGATCTTCGCCGGCCACTTCGCCGGCCTCGTGCTGCCGCACGCGCTGTGGATTGGCCTGGGTGTCTCCGACCTGCAGCACCAGTGGATCGCCATCGTCGCCGGCAGCGTGTTCGGCACCATGTGCCTGATCGGCGGCGCGATCCTGTGGCTGCGCCGCATGTTCAACCCGCGCGTGCGCGCCGCCGGCCGCCGCATGGATGCCTTCATCCTGGGCTGGCTTCTGCTGACGCTGGTTGCGGGCCTGTCCACGCTGCCGGTGTCGATCGGTCACGCGAACCACGGCGATCCCGGCGTGATGCTGGCGCTCTCGGGCTGGGTGCAGAGCGTGCTCACCTTCCAGCCGAAGCCCGAGCTCCTCGCCTCCGTCGAGCCGGTGTTCCGCTTCCATATGGTGCTGGGGATGACGGTGTTCCTGCTGTTTCCCTTCACTCGTCTCGTGCACATTCTCACTGCGCCGCTGACCTACGTCGGGCGCGCCTACCAGATCGTGCGTTCGAAGCGGCGCGTCAAGGCCACCGCGTCGGCCTGAGGCCATGCCGGGGGTGGAAGCCCCCGGCTTGCGGGGTGGCGGCAGGCGACGTAGTCTGCACGCCACCCTGCTTCATCGAACGTTCATGCGTCCCCTCGGCAACAGTCTCAGCACCAAGATCACCGGCATCCTGCTGGTGTTCTTCCTTGTCGCCCTGACGGCGATCGGCATCACGCTGTTCATGTCCTGGCAGCTCCAGGGCGCTGCGGCCGCGATCAACGACGCCGGCAGCCTGCGCATGCGTGCGTACCGCATCGACCAGCTGCTGTCGCGCGCGGACGGCCGTTCGCTCACGGAACCGCTGGTGTTCGCCGAGACCCTGCGGCAAGAGCTCGACGAGTTTCAGCACATTTTCGACGAACTGCGCACGGGCAATCCTGAGCGTCCGCTCTTCATCCCGCGCGACCGCGGCATCCCGGAAGACATCGAGCGCATGGCGGGCTTCTGGCTGAGCGAAATCCGCCCGGTGCTGGAAGCCCTGGTCGCCGAACCCGAACCGGGACGGCTTGCGAAGAACCTTCCGGCGTTCGACCGCACCATCAAGATCTTCGTCGCCAGCACCAACGACGTGGTGCTCAAGATGGAACAGAGCTACGCGCGCAGCACCGACATCCTGCGCGCCTCCCAGGTGTCCCTGATCGCGCTGGCGGTGATCGGCACCCTGTTCCTGATCCGCTTTTTCTTCGTGCTCGTGATCCGGCCCGTCACCGAGCTCCAGACCGGCATCAAGCGGATGGAGCAGGAAGACTTCAGCGCCCGCGTCCCGGTGCTCGCCCAAGACGAGTTCGGCGAACTATCCGACGGTTTCAACCGCATGGCGGTGCACCTGCAGGGCCTGTATGGAACGCTCGAGGAGCGCGTCGCGGTCAAGACGCGCAGCCTCGAGGAGAAGAACCGCCAGCTCGAGATCCTCTACGACATGGCGGCCTTCCTGCGCCAGCCGCAGGACGTCGACGCGCTGTGCAGCGGCTTCCTCCAACGGGTGCAAAAGATGTTCGCCGCGGCGGCAAGTTCCGCCCGGCTGCTCGACCGCGATTCGCGCGAACTCTGCATGACGGTGCATTCCGGGCTGGATGAAGCGTTCATCGATCGCGAGGCGACGCTCCAGTGCGGCGAATGCGTGTGCGGGCAGGCGGCGCGGGGTGGCAACTCGCTCGTCTGCGAACCGGATCGACCCGGCCCGGCGCTCGACCTCGGCGCATGCAAACGTGCCGGCTTCAAACTCGTGACCGCGACGCCGATCGGCGCCAACCAGCAGACCCTGGGCATCTACAACCTGTATTTCCTCGAGGCTCGCCCGCTCTGGGAATCAGACCGCCAGCTGCTTGAAACGCTGGGGCAGCAGCTCGGCATCGCGATCGAGAACCAACGCCTGCATGCACGCGAGCGCGAACTCGCGGTGTCCGAGGAACGCAACCTGCTCGCCCGCGAACTGCACGACTCGATCGCGCAGGGGCTCGCCTTCATGAACCTGCAGGTGCAGATGCTCGACGACGCCCTGCGCCACAAGGACATGAACCAGGCCCAGTCGACGCTCGCGATGCTGCGCCAAGGCGTGCAGGAGAGCTACGACGACGTGCGCGAGCTGCTCGTGCACTTCCGCACCCGCGTCGCGAAGCAGGATCTCGCCGGCGCGATAGGCGCCGCGCTGCGCCGGCTCGCCGACCAGAGCAGCATCGCGACCGAGCTGGAACTGGAAGGCGGTGGCGCGCCGCTCGACCCCGAAGTCGAGACGCAGGCGCTGTACATCCTGCAGGAGGCGCTGTCCAATGTGCGCAAGCACGCCCAGGCGAAGTCGGTGCACGTGGCCCTGCACCGCGGCGTGCATGGACTCGCCCTCGTCGTGCGCGACGACGGCGTGGGCTTCGACGAAAGCGCCCGGGACAAGGAAGGACACATCGGCCTGCAGGTCATGCGCGAGCGCGCGCTGCGCATCGGCGGAAACCTCTCGCTGAGCTCCGCGCCCGGCCGCGGCACCGAAGTGCGCCTCGAACTCCCCCGCATCAACCAGGAACCGAACTGATGTCCGCCCCGATCCGAGTGCTCCTCGTCGACGACCACGCCCTGTTCCGCAGCGGCATCAAATCCCTGCTGCAACGCCACCCCGAGTTCGAGATCGTCGGCGAGGCGGGCGACGGCATGGAAGGCGTCAAGCGCGCCGCGCAGCTCAAACCCGACGTCGTGCTCCTCGACCTGCACATGCCCGGCCTCTCGGGCCGCGACGCTGCCGCGATGCTGGTCGAGGAGGCGCCCGGGTCCCACGTACTGATGCTGACCGTGTCGGAAGACGCCGAAGACCTCATCGAGACCCTGCGCGCCGGCGCCTGCGGCTATCTGCTCAAGAACATCGAGGCCGACACCCTGACCGCCGCGATCGTCAGGGCCGCGGCAGGCGAGTCGGTGATCTCGCCGCAGATGATGGGCAAGCTCGTGCAGGGCGTGCGCGGCGCCCCGCCCAAGGCCAGCGCCGAAGCGGCGGCACCGGCGGTGGTCGCCTCCGAGCTGAACAAGCTTTCGCCACGCGAGCGGGAGATCCTCGTGCTCGTCGCGCGCGGCCAGAGCAACAAGGAAATCGCGCGCACGCTCGACCTGGCCGAGAGCACAGTCAAGATCCACGTGCAGAACGTCCTGCGCAAGCTCGGCCTCACCAGTCGCGTACAGGCCGCGGTGTTTGCTGTCGAACAGGGCATCGTGCAGGATCCCCGCACCTGAAGGCCGGCCGACGGAGGCCCGCTTGAACCCACCGACCCGCAGCGGCGTCTTCAGCCGCATGGTCCTGCCATTCGCGCTGGTGCCGCCGATCATGATCCCGCTGGCGATGCGCGATCATGCCGCAATCTATCGACTCGATCCGGCAGCCACGAACTGGGAATGGGTCGCGCTGCTTGTGTTTCTCGCCGAACTCGTCTCGGTGACGATAGTGGCCGGCATGCTGCGGCTGACTGCGCCCGCCGGCACCCTGCCCCCCACGCGTGCCCGCGCGCTGGCGATCGCCGCACGCGCGGCGGCACCGCTCTGGGCCTCTGCCGTGGTGCTCGCGGTGCCGAGCCTCGGCGCCCTGGTCACCGCTCACCTCCTCGCCCACGCCGTCGCACTGCGCACCCTCTATCGCGACATCCGACACGAATTGCGGCTGGACAACGACATCCAGGCGCTGCACATCACCTACATGGCCTACAGCGTCGCTGCCGTACTGTGGGCACCGGTCTTCGTCCTGGTCTTCGTCTCGCTGTCGCCCGCCTGAACGTGCGCCTCGGCGCATGCCCTTCCGACACGCCCGCCGCGTGTTTTTCCTTATCCGAAATCAAGGATTCCGGCATGCGCGATCCATACAGTTACGTTACCGCCCAATTCGGGCTGCGCTGCATGGACGCGCCGTCGCCACGCGCACCCCGCACCGGAAGAACACAGGCAGATCACTCGACGCTTGAACAACGGAGCCCATTACATGAGCCAGGACCAGAACAAGGATCACAAACTCGACGGCCAGCCGGACCCGAGCCGCCGCAAGTTCCTCAACACCGCTGCCTTCGCCGGTCTCGCCGGTGCGGGCCTGTCGGTCGGCCTTTCAGCCTGCAAGCAGGAACAGGCGCCGGCACCGGCCGCGCCTGCGGCCCCCGCGGCGGCACCTGTCGCCCATGGCAGCGCCAACGCCACGCACCTGAAGCCGGGCGAGCTCGACACCTACTACGGTTTCTGGAGCGGCGGCCACACCGGCGACTTCCGCGTGCTGGGCCTGCCTTCGGGACGTGAAATCACCCGCGTGCCGTGCTTCGTGCCCGACGCGCTGACCGGCTGGGGCATCACCAACGAGTCGAAGAAGATCATGGGCACCAAGCCCGACGGCAGCCTCCGCTACACGGTCGCCGACACCCACCACACCCACGCCTCGTACAAGGACGGCAACTACGACGGCCGCTATGCGTGGATCAACGACAAGATCAACAGCCGCCTCGCCCGCATCCGCCTCGACTACTTCACCTGCGACAAGATCACCGAGCTGCCCAACGTCCAGGGCTTCCACGGCATCTTCCCGGACAAGCGCGACCCGGTCGATCCCGCGATCAACTACACCACCCGCGTGTTCTGCGGCTCCGAGTTCCAGATCCCGCTGCCGAACGCCGGCAAGGACGTCAACGACCCCTCCAAGTATCGCTCGATGTTCACCTGCGTCGACGCCGAGACCATGGAAGTGCGCTGGCAGGTCCTGATCGACGGCAACTGCGACCTCGCCGCGACCTCGTACGACGGCAAGCTCGCAGCGACCAACCAGTACAACACCGAAGGCGGCGTGCTCTACCCCGACATGATGTCGGCCGAGCGCGACGCGTGCCTGTTCTTCAACGTCGCCCGCATCGAGCAGGCAGTAAAGGAGGGCAAGTTCAAGACCTACGGTGATTCCAAGGTGCCGGTGGTCGACGGAACGCGCGAATCGAACAAGGATCCTAAGACCGCCCTCACCTGCACGGTGTCGGTGCCGAAGAACCCGCACGGAGTGAACGCGAGCCCGGACGGCAAGTACTTCATCTGCGCCGGCAAGCTGTCGCCCACCGCCACGGTGATCGAACTCGCCAAGGTGCTGGACTGGTTCGAAGGCAACCTCGAAAGCGCCGACAAGGCGATCGTCGCGGAAGTCGAGATCGGCCTCGGGCCGCTGCACACCGCCTTCGACGGCCGCGGCAATGCTTACACCACGCTGTTCCTCGACAGCCAGGTCGTCAAGTGGAACGTCGATGCCGCGATCAAGTTCTCCGCCGGCGACACCGCCCAGAAGTACGTCGTCGATCGCCTGGACGTGCAATACCAGCCGGGCCACATCAACGCCTCGCAGTCGGAAACCGCTGCGGCCGACGGCAAGTACCTCTGCGTGGGTTGCAAGTTCTCCAAGGACCGCTTCCTGCCCGTCGGCCCGCTGCATCCGGAAAACGAGCAGCTCATCGACATCTCGGGCGAGAAGATGGTGCTGCTGGCCGACCACCCGGTCCGCCCCGAGCCGCACGACTTCATCATCATGAAGCGCGAGCTGATCAACCCGAAGCAGGTCTACAACATCGACGACTTCCCGCTCGCGATCAAGGATCCGAAGGATTCGGGCGTATTCCGCGAGGGCAAGAAGGTCACGGTGAAGATGTACTCCATGGCCCCGGCGTTCAGCCTCACCGAGTTCAAGCTCAAGGTCGGCGACGAGGTCACCCTCATCCTCACCAACCTGGACAAGGTCGAAGACCTGACGCACGGCTTCGCGATCCCGAAGTACAACGTCAACTTCATCGTGAATCCGCAGGAAACGGCTTCCGTGACCTTCAAGGTCGACAAGCCGGGCGTGTTCTGGTGCTACTGCACGCACTTCTGCCACGCGCTGCACCTGGAGATGCGCAGCCGCATGATCGTCGAGGCCTGATCGGCCGCCGCAAGGACTGCGCCGGAGCCTGACCCGTTCCGGCGCAGTGATCCTGCCCCTGCAGAGGGGCAACGATGGGTGATATTCGAGGGGCTGCGCGCCCCTCCTTTTTTGCCCGCAGCGTCCGCGCGAATTTTCAATTTGCCCCAATTGATCGGAAACAATTACACGCCAGGGTCCGGTTTCTAGACTATGTCCGGTCCCGCCGAACGGTAAGTGTCATGAATCTCCTGGCTGCATTGCGCAACACCCTCCTGTCCGTCCTGCTCTCCTCGGTCGCATCGCTCGCGCTCGCCGACACCTACGAGGCGAAGTTGCCCGACGAAATCAACACCGCTCCCGAGCTGTGCAAGTACGCACCTTGCACCGAGGTCCTGCCCGGCGCGACGTCCTTCTCGGAGCGCAAGGGCCAGCCCAGCTACGTCGAAGGCTATACGGATGAAGGCGGCAAGAAGAAGCTCGTCGGCTACGTGATGCTGTCGACGGACATCACCGACACGCCGGCCTATTCCGGCAAGCCCGTGATCACGCTGATCGGCATGGACACCGGGGGCCGCTTCGTCGGTGTGAAGATCCTGAAGCACTCGGAGCCCATCCTGCTGCTGGGCATCCCCGAGTCGGCGCTGATCCGCTTCAACCAGCAGTACCTCGGCCAGTTCGTCGGCAACAACATCGAGATCGGCCGCTCCCGCCCGGAGGAGGAGATCATCGGCCTCGACGCGATTTCCGGCGCGACCGTCACCGTCATCGCTCAAAATCAGGTGATGATGACCTCCGGCACGGCGGTCGCACGTCAGGTCGGCATCCTCAAGCCCACGATCCGCGAGCAGGCGAAGTTCAATGAAACCGGCGCCAAACCCGACTGGGCAGCGCTGGTCAAGGAAGGCGCCGTCAAGCGCCTCGTCGTGGCACCCGAGCAGGTCGGCCTCGAGCGCGGCGCCGAGCCCTTCATCGAGCTGTGGTTCGGCTACCTCAACCAGCCCGACGTCGGCCGCGCGATCCTCGGCGAAGGCGCGTGGCGCAACCTGATGGCACGCCTGCACGAAGGCGAGCATGCCCTTTTCGTCATCCGCAGCGGCGGCAAGGAATCCTTCAAGGGCTCGGGCTTCGTGCGCGGCGGCATCTACGACCGCGTGCAGGTGCGCCAAGGCGCGGACTCCTTCACCTTCCGCGACCTCGACGCCGTGAACCTCTACGGCATCGAGGCCGCCGGCGCGCCCGCGTACAACGAATCGTCGATCTTCATCATCCGCTCGAAGGCCTTCTCCGCCGCCTATCCGTGGAAGTTCGTGTTCCTCGGCAACCGCGTCGACCGTGCCACCGGCGCGCGCAGCTTCGCCAACTTCGACGTCGAATACTGGCTCCCCGAACAATACCTGCAAGGCGGACGCCCCGAGGTGGTGAAGCCCGACGCGCCGTGGGTGCGCGTGTGGAAGACGCGCGCCGTCGAGATCGCGCTGTTCGCCGCGCTGCTCGTTGCGGTCGCAACGGTCTACGCCTTCCGCGACAAGCTCACACGCCGCGCCACGCGCAAGAACAAGTGGCCCGTCAACGCCTTCAAGTACAGCGCCTGGGTCATCAGCATCGGCTTCGTCGGCTTCGGCATGCTCGCGCAGCCGTCGATCACGCAGGTGCTCACCTGGTTCCACGCGCTGCTGTTCCAGTGGACGTGGGAGCTGTTCCTCTCCGACCCCTTCATCTTCCTGTTCTGGATCTTCATCATCATCACGACCTTCGTCTGGGGCCGCGGGCTGTTCTGCGGCTGGCTGTGCCCCTTCGGCTCCCTGTCGGAGCTGCTGTACAAGGTCGGCGGGGCCGTGGGCCTCAAGCGCTTCCAGTTCCAGCTGCCGCGCAAATGGCACAACCGCCTGAAGTGGGTGAAGTACGGCGTGTTCTTCGGCCTGCTCGCCGTGTCGATGTTCTCGATGGGCCTGGCCGAAAAGCTCGCCGAGATCGAACCGTTCAAGACCACCTTCCTCGTCGGCCTGTTCAACCGCAGCTGGCCCTACACGCTGTTCGCCGCCGGACTGCTGGGTCTGTCGATCTTCACCGAGCGGCCGTTCTGCAAGTACCTGTGCCCGCTCGGCGCGTCGCTCGCGATGCCCTCGACCTTCCGCTGGTTCGGCCTCAAGCGCAAGCAGGAATGCGACAGCTGCAAGGCCTGCGCCGTGGGCTGCGGCTCGCAGGCGATCGACGAGAATGGCCGCATCGACCACCGCGAGTGCCTGCACTGCCTCGACTGCATGGTCCTGTATACGGATGATCATGCCTGCCCGCCACTTGCGCAGGAGAGGAAGCGCCGCACCAAGGCCGGCCTGCCGATCACGCCGATTGGCGCCGACGGCTACTACATCCCGATCAAGCCGATGCCCGTCCGCGCGGACGCCGCGGCGCAGAACTGATTCCCGGAGCAAGAAGACATGGTCAATCCGACGATGCCGACCGATCCCGCCTCCCCCCCGTACGCGGAAACGACCAGCCTCGCACGCCTCGTCGCGGCGGAAGCGTGGGATCATCTGTGGCCCTGGAGCCACCACGGTTTCCAGCGGCAGCGCGCGCTGCAGGGCGCGGGCATGGCGCTGGGCCTTGCCGCCACCGTCGTGTGGGTGCTCGCCGCGCTCGGCCACATGCAGGCCGGCGCCGTGATCGGCTGGTGGTTCGGCTGGAGCGTGTTCGAGGTCTTCGTGCGCCTCGGCTCCAAGCCCTACGTCAAGGACGGCCCGTGGTGGGGCCGCCGCTACCGCGTCGCGAACAAGATGGACATGGTGTGTTACGTCGGCTTCAAGAACCTGCTGATCGGCGCAACGCTGTTCATCGCGTTGAAATCACTGGGCTTCCTTGTCGTTCAGGGGTGAGATGCGAACCACCGGAGCAGCGCCCGCACGTCGCATCCTGCACGCCTGCCTGGCGGTGCTGGCGCTGTTCTGCGCCCTGCCGGCGCTGGCCGCGACGCTGACGATCTCTCCCGGCGAATCGATCCAGGGCGCCATCGAACGCGCCGCACCCGGCGACGTGATCGAGGTCGCGCGTGGCTACTACACCGAAAACCTTCTCATCGCGAAACCGCTCACGCTGCGCGGCCTGAACCGCCCCACGCTCAGCGGCGGCCTGAAGGACGACACGATTCGCGTCACTTCGCCCGACGTTGTCATCGAAGGCCTGATCGTGCGCGACTCCGGCGACAGTCTGCTCAGACAGAACTCAGGCATCTACCTGTGGCCGGGCGCGCACCGCGCGGTCGTGCGCAATTGCGATCTCACCTACAACCTCTTCGGCCTGTGGATCGAGAAGGCCGACGACGTCCGCATCGAGCACAACGTCATCACCGGCAAGCGCGACTACCGCTCCTCCCAGCGCGGCAACGGCATCCAGCTCTACAACACCAAGCGCGCGCAGATCATCGGCAACGAGATCAGCTTCGTGCGCGACGCCCTCTACGTCGATGTCTCTCACGACGCACTCTTTCGCGGCAACCGCCTGCACCACGCCCGCTACGGCACCCACTACATGAACTCCTACCGCAACCTGTGGGAGGACAACGACGTCTACATGAACCGCGGTGGCCTGGCGTTGATGGAAGTGCGCGACCAGAAGGTGCGCAACAACCGCGTCTGGGCCAATTCCGACCACGGCATCATGCTGCGCACGATCCAGGATTCGCTCGTCGAGAACAACGTCATCGCCGGCAACAACCGCGGCTTCTTCATCTACGACGCCGAATACAACACGCTGCTCGGCAACCTCGTCGTCGACAACGTCGTCGGCACCCACCTGTGGGCCGGCTCGAAGAACAACAAGGTCGAACGCAACGACTTCATCGCCAACCGCGAACAGGTCCGCTACGTCGGCGCCAAGGACGAATTGTGGGGCGTCAAGGACGGCAACCACTGGAGCAATTATCTTGGCTGGGACCGCAACGGTGACGCCGTGGGCGACGTTCCCTACGAGGCCAACGACCTCGTGGACCGCCTGTCCTGGCAGCACCCGATGCTGAAGCTGCTGCTCGCGAGCCCGGCCGTGCAGACGCTGCGTCTCGTCGGCCAGCAATTCCCGCTGCTGCGGGCGCCCAGCGTCGTCGATCCGAAACCGCGCATGCAGCCGACACACAACAACTGGAGAGAATGGCTTGGCAGATACTTCCCCGGCTCCCGCTGAGCGCATCGCACCAGTGATCGCGGTGCGTAGCGCGACCAGGCACTACGGCGCCGTGCGCGCCGTCGACGGTGTTGACCTGGAGGTCGCGCCCGGCGAGCTGTTCGGCCTGATCGGGCACAACGGCGCGGGCAAGAGCACGCTGTTCAAGATGATGCTGGGCCTGATCCCGGCCACCGCCGGCGACATCCGCATCGACGGCTCGCCGGTGACGGGAAGCAGCTTCCGCGCGGTGCGGCGCAAGATCGGCTACCTGCCCGAGAACGTCGTGCTCTACGACAATCTCACCGGCTTCGAGACGCTCGAATTCTTCTCCCGCCTCAAGGGCGTCGCCGCGAGTGAATGCGCCCCGGCGCTCGAGCGCGTCGGCCTCGCGCACGCCGCGCGCCGCCGCGTGCGCGAATACTCCAAGGGCATGCGCCAGCGTCTCGGCTTCGCCCAGGCCTTGCTCGGCAAACCCCGCATCCTGTTCCTCGACGAACCCACCACCGGCCTCGATCCCGAGGCGATCCGCGAGTTCTACGTCATCCTGCGCGGCCTCAGGGCAGACGGTGTGACGATGATCCTGACCTCGCACATCCTCGCCGAGATCCAGGAGCGCGTCGATCGTCTCGCCATCATGGCCGCCGGCAAGATCCAGGCCGTGGGCACCGTCCAGGGCCTGCGCGAGCAGATGGACCTGCCGCTGTGGTTCCGGGTACGCCTCGCCCCGCAGGATTTCGGCCACGTCCGCGCCGTCCTCGGCGGCCTGCCCGTGATGGCCGTGGAAGCGCGCGAGGATCACGTTGCGGTTGAATGCAGGCGCGAATCCAAGATGCTCGTGATGCAGGCCCTCGCCTCGCTCGGCGACAAGGTACTCGACCTGCACGTGCATGAACCCTCGCTCGAAGACGTGTTCTTCGGCCTCTCCGACTGAGGCGCGACCATGGAATTCAGACAGATCGCCACCCTCGCCGGCAAGGAATTCTGGGACCGCATCCGCAACCGCTGGGTGCTCGCGGTGGCCCTCGTGTTCACCGTGTTCGCGCTCGTGATCGCCTACTTCGGCGGAGCGCAGCAGGGCACGGTCGGCTTCCGCTCGATCGAGTTCACGATCGCCAGCCTCGTCTCGCTCGTGATCTACCTCGTCCCGCTGATCGCGCTGGTGCTCGGCTTCGATGCCATCGTCGGCGAGCGGGAACGCGGCTCGCTCGACCTCCTGTTGTCGATGCCGATCACGCGCTTCGAGCTGCTGCTCGGCAAGTACCTCGGCCTGGCCGCGGCGCTCGCCTTCTCGACCATCGCGGGCTTCGGCCTCGTCGCCGTGGTGCTCGCATCGCAGCTCAATCTCGCCGCGCTGTTCCACTTCTTCGGCTTCATGCTGAGTTCGGTGCTGCTCGGCCTCGCCTTCCTCAGCCTCGCCGTGATGGTGTCGACCTTCGCCGCCGACCGCACGCGTGCTTCCGGATTGGCGATCGCGCTGTGGTTCTTCTTCGTGCTGGTGTTCGACCTGCTGCTGCTCGGCGCCCTGGTCGTCAGCGGCGGCAAGTACGGCGGCGAGCTCTTCCCCTACCTGCTGCTGCTCAACCCCGCCGACGTCTTCCGCATCCTCAACATCTTTTCCCTCGACGACGTACGCACCCTGTACGGACTCGCCACCGTTTTCCCCCGCGCGCTGGCCGAACCCTGGCTGCTCGGCCTCGTGATGGCCGCATGGATCACCGCGCCGCTGGGCATTGCCGCATGGAGATTCCGCAAATGATAGCCCCCCTCCCGTCCCTCCGAATGACCCTGCTCGCCGTCCTCGCCACGGGACTCCTCGCTGCCTGCGGGTCCGGCGAGAGCGGCGGCGCCGCGAAGCTCGCCGCGGTCGAGATCGACCAGAGCACCGCCTGCTCCCTCGACGGCATGCTGCTCGCCGACTACCCCGGCCCCAAGGCGCAGATCTTCTACGCCGACCGTCCCGAGCCGGAATTCTTCTGCGACACGGTCGAGATGTTCGGCATCTACCTGAAGCCCGAGCAGGTGCGTCCGGTGAAAGCGCTTTTCGTCCAGGACATGGGCAAAGCCGACTGGGACCAGCCGCGCGGCGCGTGGATCGACGCCAAAACGGCCTGGTACGTCATCGGCAGCGCGCGCCACGGATCGATGGGACCCACGATCGGATCCTTTGCGCAGCAGGCCGACGCCCAGAAATTCGCCCAGGCACACGGCGGCAAGGTCCTCGCGTTCGACGCGATCACCCCCGACATGGCGGTGCTGGACGGCGGAGCCCTTCACGACAGCAAAATGTGAGCGACGATCATGGCGAGCTTCTACGACGACATCGAGCCCGACGATGCGCAACAGCTGGAGCAACTGGCCAGGCTGATCTTCGAACTGCGCGAGAACCGCGACGTGATCCTCAGCACGAGCGGCGCGGCAGACGAGATCGAACTGCTCGAGCGCATCTACAACGGCACGGTGCCGGAGCACCCCTCCTACGAGCAATATCTGAGTGCCCGCATTCTCGCCGACACGCGGGAAACGGTACGCGCGATGATGGCCGAGTGCCTGAGCGAGGCCAGACGGACATGAGCCTCCATATCGAACTCGCCGACCACATCGGCAGCACCTTCGACGCCCGCCTGTCGCAGCCGGTCGAGCACCGACAGGACGCCCTCGTCGTGCATCTGGACAACGGCGTGACGCTGACGGTGCGCTACGCCGCCAACGACGCCTATTCGCTGCGTTGGACCTGCGGCGACGCCGAACTGGGCATAGACACCGCGCCGCTGCACCGCGAACTGGCGACCTTTCCCAACCATCTCCACGACAGCAGCGGAAAGCCGCTTCCCGACCCCCTGACGCGAACCGAGTGCGCTCCGGCCGACAACCTCTCGCGCGTGATCGAGGCGCTGCTCGCAGATCCGACTCTCGGACTCTGCCATTAAGGCGGCACTCAGATACCGTCCTTCGCCCTGAGCGTGTCGAAGGGCGGGAACGCGGCGCAGGTTCCACAGACCTGTCCGGAGCGAAGTCGCAAGGCTTGCCGTGGACGGCAATTGGCTTGCCGGATGTATAAACAAACGTTCCAGCGCGCAAGTGCTGGGGCCGTCGGCCCCCACACCTGCGCCGCCGTCACTCCGATTTCGAAACCATGAAATCGACGGCGGCCTTAACTTCCTCGTCCTTCAGCGCCGGGTTGGCTCCGCGCGGCGGCATCATCCCCTTCTGACCCGTGAAGCCTTCCAGGGCGTGCCTGTACAGCACATCCTTGCCTTGGCCGATACGCGGCCCCCAGTCCGCCTTGTCGCCGGGTTTCGGCGCTCCTCCCACGCCGGCCGCATGGCAGAGCGCGCACACCTTGTTGTAGATGCTGCTCCCTAGCGCGTTGTCGGCCACAGCCGTGCCCGCCGCAGCGGACGGCGCTGCGGTCGTCGGCGCCTGGGTGACGGGCGCTGCCGGAGCGGGAGCCGCGGGCGCCGGCGATGGCGCGGACTGCGCAGCCTCTTCATTCTTTCCGCAGGCCGACAGCAGCAGTGCCATGGCCACCGCCCCGATTAATGACTTATTCATCATTTTCGTTCTCCTGGTCATCTACTCGAAATGCCGCGGGCCCGACATCAGAAAATGCGCCTCGCAACACGTGTAATTAATTTGACGCTGTTCCGCGCAGTTATATTTGCACAAATTCATTTTTTAACACGTGGCTGTATCTGGAAACAATTTGGAAAGGACGCACGCCCTCAAAATAGTCACCGCCTATTATTAATATCCATATGTTCAATTTTAATAATTAACTCCCCGCGGGTAGCATTCACTCAACGCAACATCAACGACGCAAGGAGAAAACGATGGCCAGCCCCTTCCACAACCCCGAGTCGCTCACGATCAAGAACCTCGAATCCGCCTTCGCCGGCGAGTCGATGGCCCACATCAAGTACCGCTACTTCGCCAAGTTGTGCCGCGAGATGGGTGACGAGGAAACCGCCAGGGCCTTCGAGGCGACCGCCGACCAGGAAGTGATGCACGCCTTCGGCCACCTCGACCTGCTCTTCCCCAAGGACAAGATGAGCCCCGCTCGCGCCCTGCAATTCGCGATCGAAGGCGAAACCTACGAATACACGGAGATGTACCCGAACTTCCGCCACGTTGCGGTTGCCGAAGGAAACGAGGCTGCGGTCCAGGAGATCGACGAACAGATCGCCGAATCGAAGGAACATGCCGAACAGTTCAAGACCGTGCTGGAAAAGGCCGCCAAGCGCTTCGCCGCGCTCGCCAAGGTGGAAGAGCGCCACGCCAACCACTACCAGCAGGTGCTCGACCGGCTTTCCGCCTGACCCTGCCGCCCCCGACAACCCCAACACAACGGAAAGAAGATCATGAAGACCTATCAGTGCATCGTTTGCGGTTTCATCTATGACGAAGCGGCCGGCCTCCCCGACGAGGGCATCCCCCCGGGTACGCGCTGGGAAGACATTCCCGCCGACTGGGCCTGCCCTGACTGCGGTGTCGCCAAGGCCGACTTCGAGATGGTCGCGATCTGACGCCGCCGGAGACTGCTACTGCGGTCGCCGCTTGCAGCCCCCTCACGCCTGCCCCGCCCCGACTCACCCCCGACCCCAACGTCGCAAGGGGTGGCGGCAGGCCCCAGCCGCTCCGCGCTCCCGAACAATCACAACGCCCGCAGAGAGACCGCATCCATGACCCAGCCCATCGTCATCGCCGGCAGCGGCCTTGCCGGATACAACCTGGCGCGCGAATTCCGCAAGCTCGACCGCGACACGCCGCTGATGATCCTGAGCCGTGACGCGGCCGGCTTCTACTCCAAACCGATGCTTTCCAACGCACTCTCGGCTAACAAGACCGCCGAGAGCCTCGTCATGAAGTCCGCCGAGAAGATGGCCGGTGAAGTGCTGGCGACGATTCGCCCCCACGTCGAGATCGCGTCCATCGAAACGGCAAACCGCGTCGCGGTGCTGACCAGCGGCGAACGCATCGCCTACCGCGATCTCGTCCTCGCCATCGGCGCGGATCCCATCCGCCTGCCCATCGCCGGCGACGGTGCGGCGGACATCCTCTCCGTGAACGACCTCGACGATTTTTCCCGCTTCGCCGCGCGGCTCGACGGCGCGAAGCGCATCGTCGTCCTCGGCGCGGGCCTGATCGGCTGCGAGTTCGCCAACGACATGCTCGCCCGCGGCATCGCCCCCACCGTCATCGACATCGCCGCGTGGCCGCTCGGCCGCCTGCTACCCGAAGCCGCGGCCGCCTGGTTCCGCCAGCAACTGGAAGCGGCCGGCGTCGGCTTCCGCATGAAGGTCTCGGCCACCACCGTGGAAAGGAACGGCAACGCCTACCGCGTCACCCTCGACGACGGCAGCATCCTCGACGCCGATCTCGTGCTCTCCGCCGTCGGCCTGCGCCCGCGCACCGCGCTCGCTGCGGCTGCCGGGTTGACCGTGAATCGCGGCGTCCGCGTCGACCGCCGGCTCGCCACGTCCGACGCGCACATCCACGCACTCGGCGACTGCGCCGAGGTCGAAGGCCTGGTCCTGCCCTTCGTGATGCCGATCATGCACCAGGCGCGCGCGCTCGCCGCCACGCTGGCCGGCAAGCCGACGCCGCTCGCCTACCCCGCGATGCCCGTCGTCGTCAAGACCCCTGCCTGCCCGACCGTCGTCTGCCCCCCGGCCGCGAATGCCGAAGGTCGCTGGCACATCGAACCCGCAGCGGACGGCGAGGCGGGCGTCGAAGCACGGTTCCTTGCCCCCGACGGCACGCTGCTCGGCTTCGCCCTGCTCGGCGCAGCCACTGCCCGCAAACAGGCGCTCACGGCACTCGCCCCCGCCGCGCTCGCCTGACACGGCGGGCGCCCCAGGGGAATTGCATGGAGGCGCTTTTCGCCAGTTTGTCTCACGCAGCGCCTGGAAGCACAGATCCGTAGGGCGGGTGGAGCCGAAGGCGTATCCCGCCATGCGGCACCTGGGCCGCTTCCGCCCCCAGGACTGGCGAAATACGCTGCGCTCCTCCCGCCCTGCACCGGTTCTGCGATTAACCCGGCAAACTCGCGCCCCCGCGAAGCCTCCTCGCTTCGGGTTACAATCGTCTCCTTTGCTGCACTGCGGAGCGCGCCATGCCTGTCGCCAATACGGACAACCTCAACATCGTCGCCCTTGATCACATGCCCTCGCCCGAGGAGATCAAGGCACGCGTCCCGCTGACCGAGAAAGCCGCCGAGACGGTTCTGGCCGGTCGCCGGGCGCTTAACAAAATCCTGGACCGCAAGGACAACCGGATCTTCGTCGTCGTCGGTCCGTGCTCGATCCACGACCCGGTCGCCGGCGTCGACTATGCCCGCCGCCTGAAGGCGCTCGCCGACGAAGTCTCCGAGACCATGCTGATCGTCATGCGCGTGTATTTCGAAAAGCCGCGCACCTCGACGGGCTGGAAGGGCTACATCAACGACCCCTACATGGACGACTCCTTCCGCATCGACGAAGGCATGGAGAAGGCGCGTCGCTTCCTCATGGATGTGAACGAGATCGGCCTGCCCGCCGGCACCGAGGCGCTCGACCCGATCGCGCCGCAGTACTACGGCGACCTCATCTCCTGGACCGCAATCGGCGCCCGCACCTCGGAGTCGCAGACCCATCGCGAGATGTCCTCCGGACTATCGACCCCGGTCGGATTCAAGAACGCCACTGACGGCGACCTCGACGTCGCGATCAATGCCATCGTCTCGGCCTCGCATCCGCACAGTTTCCTCGGCATCAACGGCCAGGGCCAGTCGGCCATCCTGCGCACGCGCGGCAACCGCTACGGCCACGTCGTGCTGCGCGGCGGCGGCGGCCGCCCGAACTACGACACCGTGTCGATCTCGCTCGCCGAACAGGCCCTCGCCAAGGCCAAGCTGCCGCAGAACATCGTCGTCGACTGCTCGCACGCCAACTCGTGGAAGAAGCCCGAATTGCAGCCGCTGGTGATGAAGGATGTCATCCACCAGATCCGCGAAGGCAACCAGTCGGTCGTCGGCCTCATGATCGAGAGCTTCATCGAAGCCGGCAACCAGCCGATTCCCGTCGATCTGTCGCAACTCAAGTACGGCTGTTCGGTCACCGACGCCTGCGTCGGCTGGGACGACACCGCCGAGACGATTCGCAAGGCCCACGCCGTCCTGCGCGACGCGCTGCAACGCCGGAGCCGCGCCGAATGAATCTAGTCGTGCAGGGCGATGACGTCGATTCGGTCGCCCTGAAAACCGTCGCAAAGCTCACCGGCGCCAGCGCCATCGAACAGATCAACCCGCAGGCCTTCCGCCTCGTCGGCGCGCATGAGCATGGAGAAGTCGAAGCGGTATGCGCCACCGCCGCGCTCGACTGGACCTGGGTCGAGCCCGGGCGCCGGCTGGCCGACTTCGGCCTCTTCGTCACCGACATGGACTCGACCCTGATCAACATCGAGTGCATCGACGAGATCGCCGACATGCAGGGTCTCAAGGCAGAAGTGGCCACGATCACCGAGGCTGCGATGCGTGGGGAGATCGACTTCACCGAGTCGCTCACGCGCCGCGTGAGCCTGCTTGCCGGCCTGCCCGAATCCGCGCTGACCGAAGTGTACGAGCAGCGCCTGCAGCTCAACCCCGGCGCCGAACGCCTGATGCGCGGCCTCAAGTCGGCCGGCATCCACACCGTGCTCGTGTCGGGCGGCTTCACCTATTTCACCGAACGCCTCAAGGCCCGCCTCGGCTTCGACGAAGCCCACGCCAACCAGCTCGAAGTCGTCGAGGGCAAGCTTACGGGGCGCGTCAGCGGCCCGGTCGTGGATGGCGCAGCCAAGGCTGCCCACCTGCGCGCCGCGCGCGAACGCCTCGGCCTGCGGCCGGATCAGGTCATCGCCGCCGGCGACGGCGCGAACGACCTGCCGATGCTCACCGAAGCGGGCTTCGGCGTCGCGTTCCGTGCCAAACCGGTGCTGCGCAAGGCGGCGGACTGCCGCCTCGACCACGTCGGTCTCGACGGCCTGCTCAACCTGTTCGCGTAGCACACACCGTGGGAGCGGCTTCAGCCGCGAATGGGCCGTGCAGTCTGCGATAGCCCGATTCGCGGCTGAAGCCGCTCCCACATGACCGCTCACACTGCGACGCTCCGTATCAACCACCCTCCAGATGCGCGAGGATCGCATTGAGCATCGCCGCCCCCAACCGCTTGCTGCGCGCACTGCTCCACCCCGCATGGCCGTCGGGCATGTTCGCGTTGTCCTTGAACGGCATCTCCAGCGTCAGCGAGACGCATCCGAAGCGGTGCGCCACCCATTTGCTCGCCAGCGTCAGCAGCTCCTCGCCGAAACGCCCCGGCTTGTAGCCGTGCTCGGTCTGAAAATCGGGGCTCGCCGCCGAAAGGGCCGCGACCATCCGTGACTGCCGCGCTGCCGCCTCGGCGGTGAAACCCGGCACCTCTTCCGCGGTAGAGAAGAACACGTAGGGCAGCGCCTCGTCGCCGTGGATGTCGAGGAACAGGTCGCAGCCCGTCGCCTCCATCGCGTTCCGCACGTGGAAGACCTCCGGGCTCGCCTGCTCGTCGGGCGTGCGCCATTCGCGGTTCAGGTTGCGCCCCGCCGCGTTCGTACGCAGGTTGCCGTGGATCGCCCCGTCCGGGTTCATGTTCGGCACGATGTTGAGCACCGCCTTTTCGCGAATCCGGCGCGCGACCGGGTCCGCCGCATCCAGCAGGCGCTCCAGCAGACCTTCGATGAACCACTCGGCCATCGTCTCGCCCGGATGCTGGCGAGCGAGGATCCACACCGGCCGGTGTGCCGGCGATTCCCGCCCCACGACGATGCGGTCGAGCTCCCGCCCTTCGACCGTCGATCCGACGCTGTCGACATGGGCGAAGGGCGAAGTCTCCGCCCAACCGACGAGATCGAGATGGCGCTCGTAGGAATACGGCTCGAAATACGCGTAATACACGCTGTCGTGTGCCGGCGTGTGCTCGACGATCAGCTGGCCGTCCTCGTAGCGTGTCGCCGCGACGCGAAACCAGTTGCGCCGGTCGTAGGACGCGACGCAGCGGTACTCCGGCCAGCCGTCCGGGTACGCCGCCTCTGCGGCATTCTCGAACACCATGCGCAGACTCTGCCCGGCCGCGCCCTGGACGCGGAAGTGGAACCACTGGCGAAACTCCGCCGCATTGTCCGCGCGCAGGCGCAGGCGGATGTCCTCCGGGTCGTCGAGGCTCAGGACCTCGATCGCGCCCGAGTCGAAGCTGTGGCTGATCTTCATGTCCGCCCCCTCACTCGACGCGCCGGCGGAACACCAGCGTGTCCTTGTCGGACGCCTCCGGCGCGAACGCATAGCCATCCAGGTCGAACCCCTTCAGCCCCTCGACGTCCTCGACGCGATTGCGGATCGCATAGCGGCACATCAGGCCGCGCGCACGCTTCGCGTA
The DNA here is from genome assembly GCF_045689615.1 of Aromatoleum evansii. Classification (NCBI taxonomy): domain Bacteria; kingdom Pseudomonadati; phylum Pseudomonadota; class Betaproteobacteria; order Rhodocyclales; family Rhodocyclaceae; genus Aromatoleum; species Aromatoleum evansii. The sequence continues at coordinate 1,995,151 of NZ_CP141259.1, read as the reverse complement.
GAAGCTGATGATCTTGTAGCGTCCGCCCTTCCAGTCCTCGAACACCGGCGTCACGACCGGCGCCGACAACTTCGCCGGCATCACCGACTTGAAGTACTCCTCGGACGCCAGATTGACCAGCACCGGCACCGCCCCCGCCTCGCGCTCCTGCGCGAGCAGGCCGTTGAGCGCCACGGTCAGCTTGTCGCCCCAGAAGGCATAGAGGTTCTTCCCGCGCGCCGTCGCGAGCCGCGTGCCCATCTCCAGACGATAGGCCTGCATCAGGTCCAGCGGCCGCAGCAGGCCGTACAGGCCCGACAGGATGCGCAGATGCTCCTGAGCCCATTTGAGCTCTGCTGCCGACAGCGTCGTCGCGTCGAGCCCGTCATAGACGTCGCCGTTGAACGCCAGCACCGCCTGCTTCGCGTTCGCGAGCGAGAACGGCGGCGCCCAGGTCTCATAGCGCGCCACGTTGAGCGTCGCGAGCTGGTCGGAGATATCCATCAGGGCAGAAACCTCGGCAGGCGACTTCTCGCGCATCACCGCGATCAGTTCGGCCGCATCCGCGAGGTAGTCAGGCTGCGTATGCACTTGCGTCACCGGCGGCGTTTCATAGTCGAGCGCCTTGGCCGGGGAAATCACGAAAATCATGGGAAAGGTTTCTTCGGATTGGGGATGCCACATGTTAGCAAATCGCACACGCAGTGCCGGAGCGGGTTTGACAGGAAACCCCGGTTGCGCGACATTTCCCGGTTGCACGCCGCCGGAAGCCCTGATGCACGTCCCCTCCCCGCTCGACCGATCCCTGCTCGACCGCTCCCTCAAGTCCGTCTGGCACCCCTGCACGCAGATGAAGCAGCACGAAAATCTGCCGCTGGTGCCCATCGTGCGCGGCGAAGGCCCGTGGCTAATCGATGCGGACGGAAGGAGGCTGCTCGACGGCATCAGCTCCTGGTGGGTGAACCTCTTCGGCCACTGCAACCCGCGCATCAACGCGGCCCTGCGCGACCAGCTCGAGCGCCTCGAACACGTGATGCTCGCCGGCTTCACGCATGAACCGGTGGTCCAGCTCTCCGAGCGCCTCGCCGCCCTCACCGGCCACCGCCTAGGCCACGCCTTCTACGCCTCGGACGGCGCCTCCGCGACCGAGATCGCGCTGAAGATGAGCGCCCATTACTGGCGCAATGTCGGCCGCCCGGAAAAATCGCGCTTCGTCAGCCTCGCCGGCAGCTACCACGGCGAGACGGTCGGTGCGCTCGCCGTCACCGACGTCGCGATCTTCCGCGACGCCTACGCCCCGCTGGTGCGCCCCGGCAGCATCGTGCCCACGCCCGACGCCCGCCTAGCCGAGCCCGGCGAATCGGCGGCCGACGTCGCCCGCCGCGCCGCGGCCGCCCTCGAAGCGCACCTTGCCGAACACCACGCCGAAACCGCCGCGCTGATCGTCGAACCGCTCGTGCAGGGCGCCTCCGGCATGGTCATGTACGACCCCGAATACCTGCGCCTCGCCCGCGCGCTGTGCGACCGCTACGCGGTGCACCTCGTCGCCGACGAGATCGCGGTCGGCTGCGGCCGCACCGGCACCTTCTTCGCGTGCGAGCAGGCCGGCATCTGGCCCGACTTCATCTGCCTGTCGAAAGGCATCTCCGGCGGCTACCTGCCGCTGTCGCTGGTGCTCGCGACCGACACCATCTACGCCGCCTTTTACGACGACGCGACGACGCGTGGCTTCCTGCACTCGCACTCCTACACCGGCAACCCGCTCGCCTGCCGCGCGGCGCTCGCGACGCTCGACATCTTCGAACAGGACGACGTCCTCGCCGCCAACCGCGGCCTCGCCCAACGCCTGGGCGACGCGGTCCGCGCCCGCTTCGGCGATCATCCGGCGGTCAGCCACCTGCGCCAGCGCGGCATGATCCTCGCGTTCGACGTCGCAAGCGAGCGCCCGGACTTCTCGCGCCGCTTCTTCTCGGCCGCGCTCGAACACGGCGTACTGCTGCGCCCGATCGGCAACACCGTGTATTTCATGCCGCCCTACGTGCTCGACGACGGCCACGTCGCCCACCTCGTCGCCGGGGCCGCCACCGCGCTCGCCGAAGCCCTCGCCTGATACCCATGTTGCTCGATTCGCTGAAGGCCGACCTGGCCGAACTCGATGCCCAGTCCCTGCGTCGCGTGCGCCGCAGCCTCGACACCCCCTGCGGCCCACACGCGCGCGTCGACGGCCGCGACATGCTCGCCTTCTGCAGCAACGACTACCTCGGCCTCGCCGCCGAACCCGAACTCGCCGCTGCGCTCAAGGCCGGGGCCGACCGCTGGGGCAGCGGCTCGGGCGCCTCGCATCTGGTCAGCGGCCACTACACCGTGCACGACGAACTCGAACGCCGGCTCGCCGCCTTCGTCGGCTGCGAGCGCGCGCTCTACCTGTCGACCGGCTTCATGGCCAATTCCGGCGTGATCCCCGCCCTCGTCGGCCGCGGCGACGCGATCTTCGCCGACCGCCTGAACCACGCCTCGCTCGTCGACGGCGCGCTGCTCTCGCGTGCCGACCTGCACCGCTACCCGCACGCCGACCTCGGCGCACTCGAACGCGCGCTCACCACTAGCACTGCGAAGCGCAAGCTCATCGTCACCGACTCCGTGTTCAGCATGGACGGCGACGTCGCACCGCTCGCCGGACTGCTGGAGCTGGCCGATCGCTTCGATGCGTGGCTGATGGTCGACGACGCCCACGGCTTCGGCGTCCTCGGCCCGGACGGCCGTGGTGCACTGCGCGAAGCGGGCCTCGCGTCGTGGCGCCTCGTCTATATCGGTACCCTCGGCAAGGCCGCCGGCGTCTCCGGCGCCTTCATCGCCGGCCACGGCGACGTCGTCGAATGGCTGATGCAGAAGGCCCGAACCTACATCTTCACGACCGGCGCGCCGCCCGCCCTCGCGACGGCCCTGCTCAAGAGCCTGGATCTCATCGAGCACGGCGACACGCGCCGGGTGCATCTCGCCACCCTGATAGAACATCTCCGCACCGGACTGCAACTGCGGCGCTGGCAACTGATGCCCTCGCGCACCCCGATCCAGCCGGTTGTGATCGGCGACAACGCCGAAACGCTCGCCGCCGCCCGCGCGCTGTGGGACGCCGGCCTGTGGGTCCCGGCGATCCGCCCGCCCACCGTCCCGCAAGGCAGCGCCCGCCTGCGCATCTCGCTCACCGCCGCGCACACCCATCAGGACGTCGAGCGCCTCGTCGCCGCGCTGAACGACCTGGAGCACAGCGCTTGAGCGCCCTGCCGCTGGTCCTGCTGCACGGCTGGGGCCTGACCCCGAGCGTCTGGCGCGGCCTGCGCGAAGCCCTTCCGTCGCGCGCCGTCACCCTCGCGCCCGCCCTGCCCGGTCACGGCAACGCGCTCCCGGCGCCCTCCGCCGATCTCGCGGCGTGGAGCGACGCACTGCTTCCCGCCCTGCCGGACCGCGCCGCGCTGTGCGGCTGGTCGCTCGGCGGCCTGATCGCGCTCGACCTCGCTCGCCGCCATCCCGAACGGGTCGCACGCCTGATCCTGATCGGCAGCACGCCCCGCTTCGTCGCCCGCAGCGATGACGGCCCGTGGCCACACGGCCTCGACGCGGCAACCGTCGCTGCCTTCAACGCGAACTTCGCAACCGATCCCGCCGGCACGCAGAAGAAATTCGTCGCACTGCAGTCGCTTGGCGACGCACGCCGGAGGGCCGTTGCGGGAGAACTCGCGGCCGCCCTCGCCGACACCGGTCCCGAGCGCGCCCCGAGCCTCTCCAGCGGGCTGGAAGTCCTCGCGAACACCGACCTGCGCGCCTTCATCCCGGAGATCCGCCAACCCGCACAGCTGATCCACGGCGCAAGCGATGCACTGATGCCGCTCGCCGCAGCGGAATGGCTCGCGCAGCAACTCCCCGACGCACGGCTCGCAATCTTCGACGACTGCGGCCACGCCCCCTTCCTGTCACGTCCGGACGAATGCGCCGCACTCATCGCGGGAAGCCTCGATGACTGAGCGCCGTCGCCACAAGCAGCAGGTACGCAAGGCCTTCGACAGCGCCGCCGACAGCTACGATCGCGCAGCCGCCGTGCAGCGCGAGGTCTGCCATCGCCTGGCCACCCTCGCAGCGACCACGCCCCCGTCCGGATCCGTGTCCCGCATCCTCGATGCCGGCTGCGGCACCGGCTTCGGCCTGGACCTGATCGCGCGAGCCCAGCCGGACGCCCACATCGTCGCGCTCGACTTCGCCCCAGCCATGCTCGCGCGCGTGCGCCAGAACAGCTCCGCCTCAACGATTTCACCGCTGTGCGCCGATTTGGAAGCACTGCCCCTCGCCGCCGGCAGCCTGGATGCGGCCTGGTCCAGCCTCGCACTCCAATGGTGCGACCCCGCACTCTCCCTCGCCCAAATCGCCCATGCACTGCGCCCCGGTGGCGTCGCCTGGATCGCCACCCTCGGCCCGGCCACGCTGTGGGAGCTGCGCGAAGCCTTCGCACGCGTCGACGAGGCGAGCCACGTGATCCGCTTCCACCCGCCGGCCCACTGGATCGCCGCCGCGGAGAAAGCCGGCCTGACGGCCGTCGCCAGCGACCTGGAGCCCGCCTACGCCCTGGCGCCCGACCTGCGCGGCCTCCTGCGCGACATCAAGGCGATCGGCGCCCACAGCGTCGGCGAACAACGGCGCCGCAAACCCCTCGGCCGCGCCGCATGGCGCACGCTGGAAGCCGCCTACGAAACGCACCGCCGGCCCGACGGCCAGCTGCCCGCCACCTACGACCTTATCCTGCTAGCCCTCAGGAAACAGGAGTCCGACCATGACTGAGCGCCGCGCCTGGTTCCTCACCGGCACCGACACCGAAATCGGCAAGACCTTCGTCACCTGCGCGCTGCTACACGCCGCACGCGCCGCCGGCCACCAGGCGGTCGGGATGAAGCCCATCGCCGCCGGCGCCGACCTCGTCGATGGCGAGCGTGTGAACGAAGACGCCGCCCGCATCCGCGCCGCCGGCAGCTTCGATCCGGGCCTGCAGCTGCTGAACCCCTATTGCCTGACGAGCCCCATCGCCCCGCACATCGCCGCCGCGGAGGAAGGCGTCAGGCTCGAACCCGCACGCATCCTGCGCGCCTTCGAGGAGCTCGCCGTACGTGCCGATGTTGTCATCGTCGAAGGTGTCGGCGGCTTCCGTGTCCCGCTCGACGAACGCTACGACACCGCTGACCTCGCCGTGGACTTCGCGCTGCCCGTGATCCTCGTCGTCGGCATGCGCCTGGGCTGCATCAATCACGCCCTGTTGACGGTCGAGGCGCTGGCTGCCCGCGGCCTGCAGCTCGCCGGCTGGATCGCGAACCGCGTCGATCCCGCGATGCTGCGTTTCGATGAAAACCTCGCTGCGCTGAAAGCGAGGATTCCCGCCCCTCTGTTGGGAGTTGTCCCACACTTCGCGGATGGCGATCCAGCGAAGGCGAGCGACGCACTGCGCCTGCCGGACTGATACCGCGCCGCAGTACCCGACTACGCGCGCCCGTCCGCACGCCGCTGGCGCACCTGCTCGAACAGACAGATCGCAGCCGCCGCCCCGACATTCAGCGACTCCACCGCCCCCGGCATCGGAATCACGACCAGTCCGTTCGCCAGCGCCGCAACCTCATCAGACAGTCCCTGCCCTTCCGCCCCGAACAGCCACGCGACCGGCCCGCGCAGGTCGCAGTCGTAGAGCTCCCGCGCCCCCGCACCGAGCCCCGTCGCGAGGATCTGCCCCGGATAGCCGCGCAGCGCCTCGCCGACCTGCACATGCTCATGAATATTCAGGCAGAAGTGCCCTCCCATCCCGGCGCGCAGCACGCGCGGCGACCACGCCTGTGCACAGCCGGGCGTAAGCAGGACCTCCTTCAGCCCCGCAGCCGCAGCCGTTCTGAGAATCGTGCCGAGATTTCCCGCGTCCTGCACGCCATCGAGGACGAGCACCGATTCCCGCAGCCCCTTCGGCATCCGCGCATGGGGAATGTCGATCACCGCCAGGATGCCCGACGGTGAATCCACCGGGCTCACATGCGCGAACAACGGATCGGTGAGCTGCAGCGCTGGCAGAGCACCACAGCGTGCGATGATCGCGCCGATCTCGGGCCGTTGCAGCCCCTGCTCGCTCACCGCGATCTCGCGCAGCGGCCAGCCCGCATCGAGCGCCGCCTGAACCAGATGGGCGCCATCCAGCAGGGTCGATCCACTGCTGCGGCGCTCGCGCGCCGAGGTCGCGAGCGCGTGCAGGCGCTTCACATTGGCGTTGTCACGGGAGGAGATCGCTTTCAAGCCGGCACCGAAAAACCGCGCGTCTCAGACGCCCAGCCCCAAGGTCGCGATCGCCACCGTCACCGCACCGAGCACGATGTTGAATCCGACCCGTTGCCGGATCTGGTTGAGCGCCACCGCGCCCGCCGCCCATTCCTCGCACGCCACGGCCGCGCGCAGGCGCCGCCATGGGCCGAACCAGATGGACAGGAACACCGCAATCATCACCAGCCCCGTCAGCATCATCGCGTGCCAGGCGCGTGGCGCATTGCCGAACCCGACCTCGATCAGCCTGCCGATACCGGTCACCGGGAGCAGCACGATCGCCCCCCACACCATCGGGAAGAAGCGCTCGAACACGCCCACCCACAAGGGCAGGCGCTGCGACGGCGGCAGCGCGGTCGCAGCCGGCCGCAGGCACAGGTACGCGAAGGCCATGCCACCCACCCACACGATCACGCTGGCCAGATGGAGGAAGAGCACCAGATGTCGAAGTGTCACAGCAAGGTCCCCGCAGGCCAGAGTTCGGGATTGTCGATCAGCGCCCGCACAGGACCGAAACTGCGCCGATAGCAGCCGATCACCCCGTGCTGCCGCAAGGCAGCCAGATGCGCCGCGGTCGGATAGCCCTTGTGGGCCGCGAAGCCATACTGCGGGAAGGCCGCATCCAGCTCCAGCATCTGCGCGTCGCGCACGGTCTTGGCAAGGATCGAGGCGGCTGCGATCGCCGGCACCGTCGCATCGCCCTTCACCACCGCCTCGCACGGAACATTCAACTTCGGGCAACGGTTGCCGTCGACGCGCACCAGATCGGGCGCCCGCCCCAGCGCTGCGACGGCCCGCTGCATCGCGAGCATCGTCGCATGCAGGATGTTGAGCCGATCGATCTCCTCCACCGTCGCCTCCGCCACCGCCCAGGCCAGCGCCCGCTCGCGGATCACCGGCGCCAATCGATCGCGCGCACGTTCGCTGAGCTTCTTCGAATCGTTGAGCCCCTCGATCGGCCGCGCCGGATCGAGGATCACCGCCGCGGCGACCACCGAACCGGCGAGCGGCCCGCGCCCCGCCTCATCGACGCCGCAGATCAGGCCGGTTGCCGGGACGGATTCCATTCTGGCGTCCTGTTGAGGTAGGGAAGGATCGCCGCCGCCGCCTTCTCGGCGGTGTTCTGGCGGAGTTGCCGGTGCAGCGCGTTGAAACGCTCGGCGAGCTGCGCACAGCCGTCGGGATCGCCGAGCCAGCGTTCGAGCGCGTCCGCCAGCGCCACCGGCGTCGCATCGTCCTGCAACAGCTCGGGCACCACGGTCTCGTTGCACAGGATGTTCGGCAGGCCCACCCACGGCAGATAGGCCATACGCTTCATCAGCCGGTACTGCCACTTGCCGATGCGGTAGCTGATGACCATTGGCCGCTTCAGCAGTGCCGCTTCGAGGCTCGCCGTGCCGCTCGCGACGAGCACTACGTCGGCCGCCGTCATCGCCTCCACCGAATGCCCGAACAGCATGCGGATCGGCAGCTCCCCTGCCTGCGCGCTGCACAGCGCCGCGGCGAACAGCTCGCGCGTCTCGCGCGTCGCCAGCGGAACGACGAAGGACAGCTCCGGGTGGCGTTCAAGCAGGATCTTCGCCGTTTCGATATAGGTCGGTGCCAGATTCCGCACCTCGGACTGCCGGCTGCCTGGCAGCAGGGCAATCACCCGCCCCTCGGCCGGCAAGCCCAGGAGTTCGCGCGCCTGCGCGCGATCCGGATGCAGCGGGAACGCGTCCGCCAGCGGATGGCCGACATAGCTGACCGGAACACCTGCCCGCTCGTACAGCGCCGGCTCGAACGGGAAGAGGCACAGCATGTGCGACACCGAACGCGCGATGCCCTTGATCCGCCCGCCGCGCCATGCCCAGATCGACGGACTGACGAAATGGATCGCCGGCATGCCCGCGGCGCGGACCTTCCCCTCCAGCCAGAGGTTGAAGTCGGGTGCGTCGACACCGATGAAGGCGTCGGGCCGCTCGGCCTTCACCTGCTTCAGCAGCGTCCTGCGTATCCCCGAGAGTTCGCGATAGCGCTTCAGCGCATCGACATAGCCATGCACCGCGAGCAACTCGCACGGCCAGCGCGCATCGAAGCCCTCGGCCTGCATCTTCGGCCCGCCGATGCCGAAGAATTCCGCATCGGGGATCTTGTGCCGGATCGCCCGGATCAGGTGACTCGCGAGCAGGTCTCCCGAAGCCTCGCCCGCCACCATCGCAATGCGGATTGCCATGGCGTCAGCGGACGATACCGCGCCCCGACGCAGAGATGAAGTCGGCGAAGGCTGCGACCTCCGCATGCTCGGCGGCGATCTCGCCGACGCGCGCACGCGCATCGTCGAGGCTCAGACCAGCGCGGTACAGCGCACGGTAGGCGCGCTTGATCGCGGCGATGCCGTCGGCCGAATAGCCGCGCCGGCGCAGCCCTTCGCTGTTGATGCCGTGCGGCTTGGCGGGGTTGCCCGCGACCGTCACATACGGCGGCAGGTCCTGCAGCAGCACGGTGCCGACACCGCAGAAGCTGTGCGCGCCGACACGCACGAACTGATGCACGCCCGTGAAGCCGCCGAGAATCGCCCAGTCGCCGACATGCACGTGTCCCGCGAGCGTCGCATTGTTCGCGAAAATCGTGTGGTCGCCGACATGGCAGTCGTGCGCCACGTGCACGTAGGCCATGATCCAGTTGTCGCTGCCGATGCGCGTGACCCCCGCATCCTGGCTGGTGCCGACGTTGAACGAGCAGAATTCGCGGATCGTATTGCGATCGCCGATCTCGAGCCGCGTCGGCTCCTCGTCGTATTTCTTGTCCTGCGGCGCGGCGCCGATCGAGCAGAACTGGAAGATCTCATTGTCGCGGCCGATCTTCGTGCGCCCCTCGACCACGACGTGCGGGCCGATGCGAGTGTTGTCGCCGATCTCGACGTGCTCGCCGATGATCGAGTACGGGCCGATCGAGACGTTTTCCCCGAGCCTGGCACCGGGGTGGACAATGGCGCTCGCGTGAATCATGACAGGGTCTTGAGCGCGCACATCAGTTCGGCTTCGGCTGCGATCTCGCCGCCAACGCGCGCAACGCCCTTGTACTTGTAGATGTTGCGCTTGCCCTGCGTGATCTCGACGTCGAACTGGAGCTGGTCCCCGGGCACGACGGGGCGCTTGAAGCGCACGTTGTCGATGCCCGCGAAATACACCACCGAATTCTCGTCCGGCTTGATGCCCATCGTCTTGAACGACAACAGCGCAGCGGCCTGGGCCATCGCCTCGACGATCAGCACGCCCGGCATCACCGGATGATGCGGGAAATGCCCCGGGAAGAAGGGCTCGTTCATCGTGACGTTCTTCAGCGCCAGGATGCGCTTGCCTTCCTCGAGCTCCAGCACCCGGTCCACGAGCAGGAACGGGTAGCGATGCGGCAGGTATTGGAGAATTTCGTTGATGTCCATGGAGCTCACTCAGGCTTGTGTTCTTCGAGGCGTTGTTCGAGGGCGCGTATTCTATCCACGAGCGCGTCGAGATGGCGCAGATGCGCAAAGTTTTTGACCCAGTCGGCGTGGCCCTGCACCGGGAGGTTGGCGGTATAGACGCCGGGCTTGGCGATCGACTTCGTGACCAATGTACCTGCGGACACGACGACGTCGTCCGCGATGTTGAGGTGACCGATGATCCCGGCCTGGCCGCCGATCATGCAGCGTGCCCCGATGGTCGTGCTGCCCGCCACCCCTACGCAGCCCGCGATCGCCGTGTAGTCGCCGACGCGCACGTTGTGGCCGATCTGGATCTGGTTGTCGAGCTTCACGCCATTGCCGATCACGGTGTCGTCGAGCGCGCCGCGGTCGATCGTCGTGTTCGCGCCGATCTCCACGTCGTCACCGATGACGACACGTCCGACCTGCGGAATCTTGATCCAGCTGCCGTCGCGTTCGCGCGCAAAACCGAAACCGTCGGATCCGATTACCGCGCCCGAATGCACGATGCAGTCGGCTCCGAGCACGCAGCCGGAATAAATCGAGACGTTGGCATGCAGGCGCGTGCGTGCGCCGATGCTCGCCCCCCTGCCGACACGGCACCCCGGGCCCACCACCACGCCTTCGCCCAGGGTCACGTCGGCCTCGATCGAGGCCCCGGCCCCCACCGACACCGAGGCCGGAACGGGGCACGCGACGCTCGCCATCGCATGCACACCCGGAGCAAACGCCTCGGGCGGATTGAACAGTTGCGCGACGCGTGCGAAATAGGCGTACGGATCCTTGGTGACGATCAGCGGCCGGTCGCTGAGCGATCGCGCAGCCGGTGCGACGATGACCGCCGAGGCCCGACAGGCGCTCAGACGCGACTGATACTTGGGATTCGCGAGGAATGCGAGATCGCCCTCGCCGGCCTGATCCAGTGTCGCAACACGCCGCACGACCGTGGCCGGATCGCCCACCAGTTCGCCGCCCAGGCGGGCGACCAGCTCTTCCAGCCTGAACATGTGGCCCGACGTCCGCCTTACTTGGTATCGGCCAGCGCCTTGATCACCTTGTCGGTGATGTCAATCCGCGGGCTGGCGTAAACGGCTTCCTGAAGGATCACGTCGTACTTCTCGGCTTCGGCGATCTGCTTGACGGCGCGGTTGGCGCGATCGAGGACCGACGCGAGCTCCTCGTTGCGGCGCTGGTTGAGATCCTCGCGGAACTCGCGCTGCTTGCGCTGGAAGTCGCGGTTCAGGTCGTTGAACGTGCGTTCCTTGGTGCGGCGATCCGCTTCGGCCATCGTCACGCCATTGCGCTCGAGGTCTTCCTGGGTCGCCTGCAGTTCCTTCCCGAGGCGCTGGAGCTCCTGGTCACGCTTCTCGAACTCCTTCTCGAGACGCTGCTGGGCACGCACTGCCGGTGCCGCCTCGCGCATGACGCGATCGGAATTCACGAACCCGATCTTCGACTCGGCGAATGCCGTCGGAGCCGCAATGCTCAGAACGGCAGCGGCGAGAACGGACAAAGTCGTTGCTTTCACTTATCTCTCCAACGGATATCAGGGGGCGTGTCGGTCAGAACACCGAGCCCAGCTGGAACTGGAATTTCTGCAGATCGTCATCCTTTTCCTTCTTGAGCGGGATGCCGAGGCTGAACTTCAGCGGACCAATCGGCGAACTCCACGAGAAGGCCAAGCCGGTACTGTAGCGCAGGTCGGCCAGATTCGCCTTGTCGCCCGATGCCCACACCGTACCCGCGTCGATGAAGGCCGACATGCGGAACGAGCGGTCCATGCCGGAACCCGGCAGCGGGAAATAGAATTCCGCATTGCCGATCACGCGCCGGTTACCGCCAACCGCATCTTCGCTGACCGGATCCTTCGGACCGATCGAGCTCTGCTCGAAGCCGCGAATGGAGCCGATACCGCCGGCATAGAAGTTCTTGTAGAACGGCAGCGTCTCGCCGCCGTAGCCCTTGGCCCAACCCAGATCGGTGTTGAGCATCAGCGCATAGTCTCGCCCGAACGGAAACCAGTGCTGGTACTGATAGTTCAGCTTGGTGTACTTGAGCTCGCCCGGCGGCACGGCGACCTCGCCGAACACGCGCTGGAAGTTGCCCTTGCGCGGATAGATCACGCTGTCGCGCGTGTCGCGCGCCCAACCGGCCGACGCGACCAGGCTGTTGACGGTGACGTTGCCGATGCCGTTATCGTTGCTGCACCCCTGCTCCTTGCAGAAGTTGATGTACTGGATCGGGCTTTCGTCAAAAGTCGTGATCCGGGTCCGGTCAACCGCAAGACCGAAGTTGATCGAGTCATCCTCGCCGATCGGATAGCCCATGCGCACGCCGGCACCGGTCGAAACGGTCTTGTACGGTGCAACCGACAGCGTGTTCGACGGATCGTAGGTGCGGTGGTAAAGGTCCCAGCCCAGGCTCACGCCGTCGATCGTGTAGTACGGATCGGTGAAGGACAGCGCATAGGTGCGGCTCGACTTGCTGGTATTGAGCGCGAGGGTCAGCGCATTGCCCGAGCCGAACAGGTTCTGCTGAGACACCGACGCCGACAGCACGACCTTCTCCGAACTCGAAAAGCCGGCACCCAGCGAGAGGTTGCCGGTCGCGCGCTCCTTGACGTTGAAGTTCACGTCGACCTGGTCGGTCGTGCCCGCCACGGCGGGGGTCTCGACGTTGACCTCCTCGAAGTGCCCCAGGCGATCGACCCGCGTGCGCGACCGGTTGATCTGTGCGGCGTCGTACCACGCGCCTTCCATCTGGCGCATCTCGCGGCGGATGACCTCGTCGCGGGTCTTGGTGTTGCCGCCGACGTTGATGCGGCGTACATACACTCGACGACCGGGGTCGACAAAGATCGTGAACGCGACCTCGCGCTTCTCCTTGTCGACTTCCGGCGCCGCGTTCACGTTCGCGAACGCGTAGCCTTCATTGCCCAGTCGGTCGGCCACCGCCTTGGTCGTCTCGGTCAGCTTCTCGCGCGAGAAGATCTCGCCCGGCTTGATCGCGACGAGCTTCTTGTACTCTTCCTCGGGCAGCACCAGGTCACCCGCGAAGCGCACTGCGGACACCGAGTAGCGCTCGCCCTCGGTGATGCTCAGGGTGATGTAGATGTCCTTCTTGTCCGGGGTGATGGATACCTGCGTCGAGTCGATGTTGAAATCGAGGTAGCCGCGGTTCAGGTAGTGCGAACGCAGGGTTTCGAGGTCGGCCGACAGCTTCTGGCGCGAATACTGGTCGTTCTTCGTATACCACGTCAGCCAGCCCGGCGTCGTGAGCTGGAAAAGGTCCAGCAGCTCCGACTCCTTGAAGGCCTTGTTGCCGATGATGCTGATCTGGCGGATCTTCGCGACATCGCCCTCATCGACCTTGAAGTTGATGCCGACGCGGTTACGCTCCAGCGGCGTCACGGTCGTCTCGATCACGGCGGCGTACTTGCCGCGGCTCAGGTACTGGCGCTTGAGTTCCTGTTCGGCACGCTCGAGCAGCGCGCGGTCGAAGATCCGCGACTCGGCGAGACCAACATCCTTCAGGCCCTTCTTCAGCGCGTCCTTGTCGAACTCCTTGACGCCGACGAAGTCGATCTGCGCGATCGCGGGACGCTCCTCGACCAGCACCACGAGGACATCGCCCTCGGCTTCGATGCGCACGTCCTTGAAGAACCCGGTGGCAAACAGGCCGCGAATCGCCTCTGCCGCCTGTGCTTCCGTGAAGGTTTCGCCGACACGCACCGGCAGGTAGTTGAAGACGGTACCGGCTTCGGTGCGCTGGATGCCTTCGACGCGGATGTCCTTGACGACGAACGGTTCAAATGCAAACACCGGGGCAGCGGCAAAAAGGGCCGCTACGAGCCCGGACAGGAGCTTCAGTTTCATCGGGGAGTCAGCCGGAAATGAGACGGGTTATGTCGTTGTAGAAGGCAAACGCCATCAGCATCGCAAGCGCGACCAGACCGATCTGCTGACCGATCTCCATGATGCGCTCGGGGATGGGACCGCCCTTGATAATCTCTATCACATAATACAGTAAATGCCCCCCATCCAGCACCGGGATGGGCAGCAGGTTCAGCACCCCGAGGCTGATGCTGATGAGGGCGATGAACTTCAGGTAGTGATCCAGGCCGAGCTTCGCCGACTGGCCAGCGTAGTCGGCGATCGTCACCGGACCGGACAAGTTCTTCCACGAAATCTCGCCGGTGATCATGCGCCCGATCATCTTGAGACTCAGCACGCTGGTCTCCCAAGTCTGCGCCAGCGCCTTACCGAGCGCATCTACCGGACCGTAGCGGACAACGGCAAACAGCGCCTCCCTGCCCGCACCGCCGTCGGCCACCGCCACCCCGATCTTGCCGACCTGGGTGCCACGTTCATCGACCGCATCCGGCACCAGCTTCAGCTCGATCCGCTGCTCGCCACGCTGCACCACCACCGCGATCGACTGCCCGGCGCGCTGGCGCACGCGTTCGACCAGCTCGCTCCACGACACGAGATTCTGCCCCTCGAGTTCGACGAAGCGGTCGCCCGGCAGCAAGCCGGCGCGTGCCCCCGCACCACCTTCTACGACTTTCCCGATGACGGGCGGAATTACCGGACGCCACGCCCGCAAGCCGACATTCGCAATCAGATCCTGCTCGCCATCCTCGATCTTCACGCCGGTGAGATCGAGCGACCGATAGGTTTCGACACCCTCCGCGGTGCGGACCCGCAGCGAGATCGCGCGCGCATCGAGTGCATGGCGCAGCAGCACCCAGCGCAGTTCCGGCCAGCTCCGCACGGCCTCGTCGTCCACCGCCAGCACCAGATCGCCGTCGCGGATTCCCGCAACCGCTGCGGGCGTCGCCGGACCGGTCACCGCGAGCTGCGGTTTGAGCTCCTCGGTGCCGGTCGCGAAGAGCCCCCAGTAAAGCACCACCGCGAGGAGGAAATTGGCGATCGGACCGGCGGCGACGATCGCAAAACGCTTGCCGACCTTTTGCCGGTTGAAGGCGCGAGGCAGCTCCGCGGGCGCGACGTCGCCCTCGCGCTCGTCAAGCATCTTCACATAGCCGCCAAGCGGGAAGACGGCGAGCGCCCACACCGTGCGATCGGCGCCCGCGGTCCAACTGAGTAGCGGGCGCCCGAAGCCGATGGAAAAGCGCAGCACCTTGACGCCACACCAGCGGGCGACGAGGTAGTGCCCCAGCTCATGGACCAGGATCAGCAGCCCGAGGGCCAGGATGAAGGGGATCAGGTATTCGAAAAGATTCATTGGCTCGTGCTGCGGGCGAGGATCTCCGTGCACGCCATGTCACGCGCCCGCGCATCCGCATCGATGATTGCATCGAGCGAGTCGACCGACAAGCCGTGCGCGCGTTCCAGCGTCGCCGAAATCACGTCCGCGATCCCGCGAAAACCAAGGCGCCCGTCGAGGAATGCCGCCACCGCCTCCTCGTTCGCCGCATTGAGCACCGCCGCCGCTGCGCCGCCCTCGCGAAGCGCCTGGTAGGCCAGCGCGAGGCAGGGGAAGCGCTCGAAATCCGGGCGCTCGAAGGTCAGACGCGCGATCTCGAACAGGTCCAGCGAACGCACCCCTGCGTCGATGCGGTCGGGGTAAGCCATGGCGTGCGCGATGGGCGTGCGCATGTCCGGGTTGCCGAGCTGCGCCAGGACCGAGCCGTCGGCATACTCGACCATCGAGTGGATCACGCTCTGCGGATGGACCACGACGTCTATGCGCTCTGCCGGCAGGCCGAAGAGCCAATGCGCCTCGATGACTTCGAGGCCCTTGTTCATCATCGTCGCCGAATCAACGGAAATCTTCCGCCCCATGACCCAGTTCGGATGCGCGCAGGCCTCCTCCGGCGTGACGCTGGCGAGGCTCTCCGCCGAGCGCTCACGGAACGGTCCGCCCGACGCCGTGAGGAGAATGCGTCGGATACCGCGTTCGTCGGCGTTGCGCTGGAAATCCTGCGGCAGGGCCTGGAAGACGGCATTATGCTCGCTGTCGATCGGCAGCAGCTGCGCCCCGCTCGCGGCAACGGCATCTATGAACAGTGCGCCCGAAAGAACCAGCGCCTCCTTGTTCGCCAGCAGCACGCGCTTGCCGGCGCGCGCCGCGGCCAGCGTCGGAGCGAGTCCCGCGGCGCCGACGATCGCCGCCATGACCGCATCCACTTCCTCGTGGCGCGCAACCTCGATCAGCGCATCGGCGCCGTCGAGCACATGGGTCTTCCCCCCGACGCCATGCAGCCGCTCACGCAGCCGGGCAGCCGCGGCCGGATTCACCATCACCGCGAAGCGCGGCGAGAAGCGGACACACAGCTCGAACATCCGGTCGACGCTCTCCTGCGCCGTAAGCGCAAAGGCTTCGAAGCGGTCGGGATGACGGGCGATGACGTCGAGCGTGCTCATGCCGATGGAGCCCGTCGCTCCTAGCACCGTCACACGTTGCATTGTCGTATCAGGCATCGATCAAATTGCGAGCCAGAGGGCGGCGAGCCCCACCAGCGGGAGGGTTGAGGTGAGGCTGTCGATGCGGTCGAGGATGCCGCCGTGCCCCGGCAGCAAGGTGCCGCTGTCCTTGAGTCCGGCCTGCCGCTTCAGCAGGGACTCGAACAGATCGCCGATGATGCTCACCGCGGTGAACCCTGCCAGCAGCGGAACCAGTCCCGCGATGAGCGGAGTGCTTGTGATCGCCAGCGAAGAGCCCAGGGCCAACACGAAGCCGAAGACCGTGACGCCCACCACCGCCCCGCCGGCCCCTTCCCAGGTCTTTCCCGGGCTGATCTCCGGTGCAAGCTTCCGCCGCCCGAAAGCCCGCCCCGTGAAGTAGGCCGAAATATCGGCGATCGACACGGCAGCAATCACAGCCAGCAGCAGCAGCGGACTGACCGCGCGCAAATGCGCCATCGCAAGAGCAGGGGGAAGAAGCACGATGAGGCCGACCAGCATCGCACCCGCATTCCCCTGCAAACGCCATTTATGCTTCAGCCAGAACGGCACCACGGCAAGCCAGAACGCCGCACTGACACCATAGAAACCTAAAAGCCCGACCGGACGCTGCGGCGCATCGCTCGCGAGCCCGGCAACGGCTCCGAGCAGCAAGCAGGCTGCCCCCATCAACACGGCAAACGTGGCACGCCGAGCGCCCGCGAAACGTGCCAGCCCGCCCCATTCCCATGCGGCCCCTGCGCAGATCAGGCTGGCGAAAGCAAGCCACCCGAAGGGCGGAAGGAAGAATAGCGCGCCGAGCAGGACACCCAGCAGAACGAACGCGGTGATGATCCTAGTCTTGAGCATGATCGGCCGGGTTCCGGCCCACCTCATCCTGATTCGGAGCCTTTTCCGCCGCACACAACTGCTCGCTCGTGCGGCCGAACCGGCGCTCGCGGGACTGGTAGGACGCGATCGCGAGATCGAGCGCCTTCTCGTCGAAATCCGGCCAGAGCGTATCCGTGAAGTACAACTCCGAATAAGCCAGTTGCCACAACAGGAAATTGCTGATGCGCTGCTCGCCGCCGGTGCGGATGAAGAGATCCGGCTCGGGACCGTAGTTCAGCGACAGCTCTGCGCTCAGATCCTCTTCCGAGAACCCCGTTCGGCGCTCCGGGTCCTTCGCCAGCATGCGCTCGACCGCCTGCAGGATGTCCCAACGTCCGCCGTAGTTGGCGGCGATCGTGAGCGTAAGCCTGTCGTTGCGCGCCGTCAGCGCTTCGGCGCGGCGGATCATGTCGACGAGCGAGGGTTCGAAGCGCGAAAGATCGCCGATCACCCGAAAGCGGATGCCGTTCTCGTGCAGGCGATCGACTTCCTTCTGCAGCGAGCGCATGAAGAGCTGCATCAGGAACGAGACTTCGTCCGCGGGGCGCCGCCAGTTCTCGGAACTGAAGGCGAACAGCGTCAGATGCGACACACCTTTCGCCATGCACCCGCGGATCACGGCGCGGACGGACTCGACGCCCTTGCCGTGGCCGGCCACACGGGGCATGAAGCGCTTGCGCGCCCAGCGCCCATTGCCGTCCATGATGATGGCAATGTGCTGCGGAACGCCCGACACGTCCGGGATTTCGCGCGTGGAGCTGGTAAAGGGTTTGCGCGCCATCAAGCGTCTCCCGCGTTGTATCCCGCCGACAGATCCGATCCCGGGGGGATCAGATCTGCATCAGTTCCTGCTCTTTCTGTGCGAGCAGCTTGTCGATCTCGGCGATGTGCTTGTCGGTGAGCTTCTGGATGTCGTCCTGGGCGCGGCGTTCGTCGTCTTCCGAGATCGCCTTGTCCTTGACCGCATCCTTGAGCTGCTGGTTGGCGTCGCGACGCAGGTTGCGCACGGCCACCTTGGCGTTCTCGCCTTCGTGGCGCACGACCTTCGTCAGGTCGCGCCGGCGCTCTTCGGTCAGGGCCGGCATCGGCACCCGCAGCATCTCGCCCATGTTGGCCGGATTGAGGCCGAGGTCGCTGTCGCGGATCGCCTTCTCGATCTTCGCCAGCATGGGCTTCTCCCATGCCTGGACGCCGATCGTGCGTGCGTCGACCAGGGTGATGTTGGCGACCTGGTTGATCGGCACGGGGCTGCCATAGTATTCGACCATCACGTGATCGAGCAGACCGGTGTGGGCGCGACCGGTGCGCACCTTGGCCAGGTCGGCCTTCAGCACCTCGATCGACTTGTGCATCTTCTGCTCGGTCGTTTTCTTGAGTTCGGCAATCATTCTCGAATCCTCAGGAATGAACCAGCGTGCCTTCGTCTTCGCCCAGCACGACGCGCTTGAGCGCACCCGCCTTGAAGATCGAAAACACGTTGATCGGCAGTTTCTGGTCGCGGCACAGCGCAAACGCGGTGGTGTCCATCACGGCGAGATTGCGGCCGATCGCCTCGTCGAAGCTGATGCGGTGGTAGCGCTGGGCCTGCGGATCCTTGTGCGGATCGGCGGTATATACGCCATCGACCTTGGTCGCCTTGAGCACGATCTGCGCAGCCATTTCCGACCCGCGCAGGGCTGCGGCCGTATCGGTGGTAAAGAACGGGTTGCCGGTACCGGCAGCAAAAATGACGACTCGGCCTTCCTCCATGTGGCGGATGGCACGGCCGCGGATATACGGCTCGACGACCTGGTCGATGCGCAGCGCGGACTGCACGCGCGCCTCGACGCCGGCGCGGCGGAACGCATCGGCCAACGCCATGGCGTTCATTACCGTTGCGAGCATACCCATGTAGTCCGCGGTGGCGCGGTCCATGCCGGACGCTGCGCCTTTCATTCCGCGGAAGATGTTGCCGCCGCCGATCACCACGCCGACCTGCACGCCGAGGCGGGTGACCTCGGCGATCTCGGCGACGATGCGGCTGACCACCTCTTCGTTGATACCGTACGCGTCGTCGCCCATCAGGGCTTCGCCGGACAGTTTCAACATGATGCGCTTGTAGGCGGCGACACTCATCATGGACCTCTTACTTCTTGGCGGCAGCGGCTTGGGCGGCGACTTCGGCGGCGAAGTCGGTCACCTTCTTCTCGATGCCTTCACCCACGACGTAGAGCGTGAAGCTCGCGATCGAGGCATTGCGCGACTTGAGCAGCGCTTCGACGGTGAGCTTGTCGTCCTTGACGAAAGGCTGGCCGAGCAGGGTAACTTCCTTCAGGAACTTCTGCACCGAACCTTCGACACGCTTGGCGAGGATGTCTTCGGGGATCGCCTTGCCGGACTTGGCGGCGTCCTCGGCAGCCTTCTCGCGCGCAACGCGGCGCTCGGACTCGATCAGTTCCTGCGACACGCCGGAAGCGTCGAGGGCCCGCGGCTTCGACGCGGCGATGTGCATCGCCAGGTCCTTCGCCAGTTGCTCGTCGCCACCGACGAGGTCGATCAGCACGCCGATCTTGGCACCGCCGTGGATGTACGAGGCCAGGCTGCCCTTGGCCTCGACGCGCACGAAACGGCGCAGCGTCATGTTTTCGCCGATCTTGCCCACCAGCCCGGCACGCACGGATTCCACCGTACCGTCACCCAGCGGCAGGGCCGACAGGGCGGCAACGTCGGCCGGATTGCGCTCGGCGACCAGGGCGGCGCAATCGGCAGCCAGCTTCAGGAACTCGTCGTTCTTGGCGACGAAGTCGGTTTCCGAGTTGATCTCGAGGATGCTACCGAGCTTGCCATCGGCGCTGATATTGATCGCAACGACGCCTTCGGCGGCAACGCGCGACGCCGCCTTGGTGGCCTTGCTGCCAAGCTTCACGCGCAGGATTTCCTCGGCCTTGCCCATGTCGCCAGCGGCTTCGGCCAGAGCCTTCTTGCACTCCATCATGGGCGCGTCGGTCTTCTCGCGCAGTTCCTTGACCATGCTTGCGGTGATTTCCGCCATGCTAACTCCTCAAATTCGTATGCATATCGGCCCCGATTTCGGGGCCGACGAAACTCAAGCCTGCTCGTCCGACGACGACTCGTCGACTTCGACGAACTCGTCCGAACCGGCGGCGACGATGTCCTGCAGAACCTGGCTACGACCTTCCAGCACGGCGTCGGCAACACCGCGGGCATAGAGGCGGATCGCGCGGGACGAGTCGTCGTTACCCGGGATCACGTAGTTGATGCCTTCGGGCGAGTGGTTGGTATCGACCACCGCGACGACGGGGATGCCGAGCTTCTGGGCTTCGGTGATGGCGATCTTGTGGTAGCCGACGTCGATGACGAACAGCGCGTCCGGCAGGCCGCCCATGTCCTTGATGCCGCCGATCGACTTCTGCAGCTTTTCCATTTCGCGCGACGCCATCAGCGCTTCCTTCTTGGACAGGCGCTCGATCGAGCCGTCCTCGACCATCGCTTCCATTTCCTTCAGGCGCTTGATCGACTGCTTGACGGTCTTGAAGTTGGTCAGCATGCCGCCGAGCCAGCGCTCGTCAACGAAGGGCATGCCTGCACGGCGAGCTTCCTCGGCGATGATCTCGCGCGCCTGGCGCTTGGTGCCGACCATCATGATCGTGCCGCGATTGGCGGACAGCTTGCGCACGAAGTCCATCGCCTCGTTGTACTTGACCATCGTCTTCTCGAGGTTGACGATGTGGATCTTGTTGCGCTGGCCGAAGATGTAGGGGGCCATGCGCGGATTCCAGAAGCGGGTCTGGTGACCAAAGTGGATGCCGGCTTCCAGCATCTGACGCATCGTGACGGACATTTGTACTACTCCGAACTATAAGGGTTGAGCCTCCGCCCGACATGGTCATTCCAGGATGACCCGAACCGTCCCGAGCACATGGCTTTTCGACGGACCCTCACGGCATTCTGCCGGGCGTGTGGATTTTGCCTGCCACCATTGGCAGCCAAGCCCGTGATGATAGCAGGTTCGCACCACCCCGCTCAAGATAGACATGCCGCTCACGCGCAGGCGGCGCGGCCCGCATTTGCCGCAACTCCCACCATGCGCTAGCCTTTCTCATTTGCGTACCAACCCCACAAAATGAGCATCACCATAAAGACGCCCGACGAAATCGAAAAAATGCGCGTTGCCGGCCGCCTTGCGGCCGAAGTGCTCGACTACATCGAACCCTTCGTCAAGCCGGGCATCACCACGGGCGAACTCGACCGCCTCTGCCACGACTACATGGTCAACGTGCAGCAGGCCATTCCGGCGCCATTGAACTACGCGCCGCCCGGATACACGCCCTACCCGAAGTCCATCTGCACCTCGATCAACCATCAGGTGTGTCACGGGGTCCCCGGCGACAAGGCGCTGAAGAAAGGCGACATCGTCAATCTGGACATCACCGTGATCAAGGACGGTTACCACGGCGACACGAGCAGGATGTTCATCGTCGGCGGTGACGCATCCATTCTCGCCAAGCGCCTGTGCCAGGTGACGCTTGAATGCCTGTGGCTGGGGATTTCGGTGGTGAAGCCCGGAGCCCGGCTCGGCGACATCGGCCACATCATCCAGAAGCACGCTGAAGGCAACGGCTTTTCGGTCGTGCGCGAATTCTGTGGTCACGGCATCGGCGCGAAGTTCCACGAGGAGCCTCAGGTGCTGCACTACGGCAAGGCGGGCACCGGGCCCGAATTGCAGGCTGGCATGACCTTCACGATCGAACCCATGATCAACGCCGGCAAGGCGGCAATCTCGGAGCTGCCCGACGGCTGGACCATCGTCACGAAGGACCGGAGCCTGTCCGCGCAGTGGGAGCACACCATACTCGTGACCGATACCGGCTTCGAGGTCCTGACCCTGTCGCCGGGCTGCCCGCCCGCCCCTGCGATCGCCACGCCATCCGTCCGGTAACCGCCCACATGCCGAGGAAGCCATGAGCGCCATGTCGATCGATGACTTCCAGGCGGCGCTGGCGCATGCGCGCGAGCGCCTCGCGAACGGGAATGCCCGCATCCGCGCCGCCTACGAGGCCCACCCGGCGACGTCGACCGTGCTCAAGGGGCGCGCCCAGCTGGTCGACGAGGCGATCGTGCACCTTTGGCGCGCATGCGCCATGCCGCGCGACGTGGCATTGCTCGCCGTGGGCGGCTACGGACGTGGAGAACTCTTTCCGCACTCGGATGTGGACCTGCTGGTGCTTCTGCCGACCCCGGCCGACAACCCGCTGCAGGCGCGCATCAGCACCCTGATCGGGGCGCTGTGGGACGTCGGCCTCGAGATCGGCCAAAGCGTGCGCACGCCCGACGAATGCCTGGAAGCCGCCGAGGACGACATCACCATCCAGACCAACCTGCTGGAGGCCAGGCTGCTCGACGGCAACGCACATCTTTTCGAGGAGTTCGCCCGACGCTATCGGGAGCAGCTCGATGTGCGCACCTTCTACAAGGCGAAGCAACTCGAACAGGAAAACCGCTACGCACGCTTCAACGACACGCCCTATTCGCTCGAGCCGAACTGCAAGGAGAGCCCGGGCGGCCTGCGCGACCTGCAGATGCTGGGCTGGATCGCACGCGCAGCGGGACTGGGCCGAAACTGGCGCGACCTGGCGCGGCGGCGGCTCATAACCGGCGCGGAGGCTAGCGAGCTGCGCAGCATCGAGCGCTTCCTGCAGCATGTGCGCATCCGCCTGCATTACCTGACGGGTCGGGCC
Organism: Aromatoleum evansii; assembly: GCF_045689615.1. Lineage (NCBI taxonomy): Bacteria > Pseudomonadati > Pseudomonadota > Betaproteobacteria > Rhodocyclales > Rhodocyclaceae > Aromatoleum > Aromatoleum evansii. The sequence goes on along the minus strand of NZ_CP141259.1, from coordinate 1,972,352 downwards.
GAGGATCGCCTGTTGTTCGACCACCAGGAAAAGCTGGCGCGCGCCTTCGGCATCGAGGCGACGGCGGCCAAGCGCGCCTCCGAAGTGTTCATGCAGCGCTACTATGTGAATGCGAAGAAGGTCACGCAGACCAACACCATCCTGCTGCAGAACTATGGCGCCGAGATCTTCCCCAACCGGGGCGGCGCCGCCTTCGGGATCAACGAACGCTTCCAGGCAGTGCGCGAACTGCTGGACATCCGCAGCGAAGACACCTTCGAGTGCTATCCGCAGGCGCTCCTCGAGTGCTTCCTGCTACTGCAGCAGCGGTCCGAACTCAAGGGCATGACGGCGCGGACGCTGCGCGCACTGTGGCTGAACCGCACCCGCATCAATGCGGCCTTCCGCGCCGATCCGGCCAATCGTGCGCTGTTCCTGGAGCTGCTGAAGCAGAAACGCGGAATCGTGCACGAGTTCCGACGGATGAACCAGTACGGCATCCTGAGCCACTATCTGCCTGCGTGGCGGCGCATCGTGGGCCAGATGCAGCACGACCTGTTCCACGTCTACACGGTCGATCAGCACATCCTCATGGTCCTGCGCAACATGCGCCGCTTCACGATGGGCGAGCACGCGCACGAGTACCCGCTGATGACGCGCCTGATCCTGGGATTCGAGCGCCACTGGCTGCTGTACATCGCCGCCCTCTTCCACGACATCGCCAAGGGGCGCGGTGGCGACCACTCCCAGCTCGGGATGGCCGACGCACGGGAATTCTGCGAGCATCACGGCCTGCCGCCGGAGGACGCCGATCTCGTCATATGGCTGGTCGCACACCACCTCACCATGTCGCAGGTCGCCCAGAAGGAGGACACCTCCGATCCCGAGGTCATCCGCCGCTTCGCGGACACGGTGCAGACCGAACGGCGCCTCACGGCCCTCTACCTCCTGACGCATGCGGACATCCGCGGCACAAGCCCCAAGGTCTGGAACGGCTGGAAGGGCAAGCTGCTCGAGGACCTGTTCTTCGCCACGCAGCGCCTGTTGCGCGGCGCCACGCCCCAGCAGGCGCTGGGGCTCGACGACCGCCAGGAGGACGCCCGCGGGCTGCTCCGCTATCACGGCCTGCGCCCCGGCATCGAGGAAGCACTATGGACGCAGCTCGATGCGGTCTACTTCATGCGCCATTCCGCGGAGGAAATCGCCTGGCATACGCGCGTCCTCTATTTCCGTCCGCTGAGCGAAGAACCGGTGGTCAAGGCCCGGGTTCTGGACGGCGACGAGGGCGTGCAGGTAATGGTGTTCACGCCCGACCAGAAGGACCTGTTCGTACGCATGACCGGTTTCTTCGGCCGGCTCGGGTTCTCGATCCTGGACGCCAAGGTGCACACGACGCGCCATGGCTACGCGCTCGACAGCTTCATCCTGCAGGATCCGGGCAATGCCGCACACTATCGTGACGTCGTCCAGCTACTCGAGCATGACCTGACCGAACGGCTCAAACATCCGGGACCGCCGGACCGCCCGACGCAGGGCCGGCTCTCCCGCCAGATGAAGCATTTCCCGATCACCCCGCAGATCAGCATCCAGCCCGACGAACCGGGCAAGCACTTCATCCTGTCCCTCGTCGCGGCCGACCGCCCCGGCCTGCTGTTCGCCGTCGCCGAGGTGCTCGCACGTTACGAGATTCGTCTGCACACGGCAAAGATCGCGACACTGGGCGAGCGGGCCGAAGACACCTTCCTGATCAGCGGGCCGCGCCTCACTCTCGACGGCCAGATCCTGCAGGTCGAACGCGAGCTGCTCGAACGCCTGCAGGTCTAGGCTCCCGGCGGAGGGCGAGGAAAACGGCTGCCTCCTCCCGGCACACGGACCGGACAGATGCGGGGCGTCAGTGCCCCTTGCCCTGCAGGCGGTCCATCAAGGCGTAGAGCACGCCGGACACCAGGAAGGTGACGTGGATCCCGACCATCCATGCGAGATGGCGGTCGCTCACGTTATCGACGTTGAGGAAGGCCTTCAGCAGCTCGATACCCGAAATTGCCACGATCGAACCGATCAGCTTGATCTTCTGGTCGGAGAAGCCGATATGTCCCATCCACTCGGGACGGTCGGTGTGCGAATGCAGATCCTCCATCTTCGACACGAAGTTCTCGTAACCGCTGAACATGATGATGATGAGCAGGCTCATGATCAGCGCGATGTCGACCAGCGACAGCACCCCGATGATCATCTCTGAGCCAGTCGCGCTCATGATGTGGCTGAAGAGGAACCAGACCTCCTTGCCGAACTTCACGAGCAGCACCAGCAAGGCCAGGATCAGTCCGAAATAGACGGGCGCCATCAGCCAGCGGCTGGCGAAGAGCATGTGTTCGAAGGCCGACTCGAGTCTTTTCATTTCTCAGGCAGAATTTATGCAGTGAATCAGGAGGGGCTACAATTCTAGCAGCTGTCGCACGCCCACCTGGTCGGCCCCTGCGGCCTCCGATACATACTGCAACGCACCGGCCCCAACCCGACCGGCGGTAGCGGCCGCAGCGCGGGCTGACACATTTCATACGCATGTAGCGAGTACCCGCTCAGCGTGCCCGGAATCGCTCGACCTCAGCCCCGCCCGGCGCCCCGGCCGCGCAGCACGCTCCCCACCATGGTCAGCACGAAGAGGAGAAGCGCGAACGCGTTGGCCATCCCTCCGATGCGCAGCAGCGCCCCTGCTTCGCCGCCGCCGATGCCCCCCGCGATGCGGACCACGAGCGAGAGATGAAGCAGCACCAGCGGCAGATAGAACACCGGATGATAGGGAATTCTGACCCGCGCGATGGCCGGGAAGATGATCGGAGCATGACCGAACACCATCGCGAATACGAAACCGAGCGCGATCGCATGCAGGGCCGCATCGCGCAGCGGATGACCTGGCGCGAAGCCTCCCGCGAGCCCGATGAGCGCCCCTGCGGCCAACCACGCATAGCCGGACAACAGGCAGAGCGCAATGTAGCGAACGAGCCCGCGCTGTCGCGCGTTATGCCGCGCGATGTCGTAGCGCAGCAACCACAGCGATAGCGCCAAGAGTCCGGCAGCGAACAACACCAGCCCGTACGACGAGAACCACGCCGCGACGGCGCCGCCGAGCGTTGTCGCGATGGCGATGCGGAAAAGTGGCGCTGCCTCGCGCCGCGCGGGGAGAAAACGGGTGAGCTCGAGTCTCTCACCGGCAATCGTGACGACGAGAAACGCGAGCCACCACGGAATCGCGGTCTGGATCGAGCCGCTTGCGGCCCAGGCCAGGTTTCCCGCCAGCCAGCACCCAGCCCCGACCGCCAGCGTGCGCGTGAACAATGCCGACTGCCGGCGCACGACTGCGATCGCGCCGCCGACGAGCACGCATGACGCGAGGACGAACAGCGATTGCGCCCACGGCAAGGGCAAGCCGGCAAGCAGCGCGACGCCCCCGATGCCCGAAACCAGCGGCCCCAGATAGGCGATGGCACGCCCCAGCGCCACCGCACGCTCGAGCCCGATGACGGTCCCGAAGAATGCGCAGATCATCAGGGCCGCATGCCATCCGGCAAGCGCCGCCGCAGGTGTCGGCACGTCCGTACCCAGCCGCGCCAGCCCCGCACCGACGCCAAGCACGAGTGACAGCATGCCCAGCACCAGCAAAGGCACGCGCGGAACGTTCCGCGAATCAGAGCTCACCACGCTCCCCCTCCCTGCTCCCTGCTCCCCCGTGTACCCGGCAGTGCATGCTTACCAACCGAAATGATCGCGCGCATCCTTGTTCATCATCTCCGGAGACCATGGCGGCTCCCACACGAGATTGACCACGACCCCGATCTCCGGCGGCAGGGCGGCATCCAGTGCCGCATCGATGTCGCTCATGATCATGTCGCCCATGGGACACGCAGGCGAGGTCATCGTCAGACGGATTGAAATCTGCCCGGGGGTAATGTCTATGCCGTACACGAGGCCGAGATCGACGATATTGACCCCGACCTCGGGGTCGATCACCTGCCGCAGCACTTCCCTGACGGATTCCACGTCGGGCATTTCCGGCATGGTAAACCTCCTCTTGGGTCGAATTCGAACGTCGGATTATGAGCTCGAAGGCCCGAAATATTCCAATCCCGTCAGCAACGGTTTGAAATTCAGGCAGACGGAAGTGCTATCCGGCACCTTGAACTGCGCATGGCGCGTCCGACAAGCACCTCAGCCCACGCTCGCCCCTCGCCAATTCTCGATACGCAGCCCGCTGACGCGTCGGAACTCGGCTTCGTTTGACGTCACGACCACCAGTCCGCGAGCCAAGCCGCAGCCCGCGATCTGGCAGTCGTACGGATCGATGGGCCGCCCTTCCCGGTGCAACGTCGCGCGGATCGCCGCGGCGGCTTTTGCATCGGCATCATCGAATGGCAAGACGGCGATGGCCGACAGGAACGCGTCCAGGATCGGCGCCAGTTTCCTTGCTCGCTGCGGGATGAGCAGCAGCCCATACTCAATCTCCATGCGTGTGACGACCGAAATAGCGATCAGGCTCGGAGAGGTGCCCTTGACGGTGGCCAGTACCCCGGTCTCCCCTTTGACGAAGTCGCTGACCGTACAGGTATCAAGGAGGTACTTCATGCGAACGGATCAGCGTTCGCGGGCCCCAGATGCGCGCGACCCGCTTCAAATGCCGGCATCTCGGGCTCTCCGCTGAACGACAGCACGGCCTCCGGCCATTGCGGCGTACCGCGGCGGGCAAGCCACTCTTGCACGGCACGTCGAATGACTGCGTTGCGATTCTCTCCGGCCTGCTTGGCCGCCTCAGTCAAGCGTGCTCCGGTGTCATCGTCCAGATAGATGTTGAAGTGCATGGTGTCCGCGCGCGTTGAATTTTGACCCCCCGTGTGCACCGAATTCTGACCCCGGGGGTTTAGCCGTTCATCATTGATTGGCTGGAGTGAAGTGTAGTCGTATCGACCGAGGGGGAGGAAGCGGCGAAGGGCGTAGCCCGCAGCCGCTTCCTCCCCCTCGGGGCTCAGAATGGCGCGTCCGGCTCCGCGGTCACATCCAGGGACTCGACGGGCCGCGCCGCTCGGCTCACCTCGCGCGCCCGGACGCGCGCCTTGGCCGTCTGACTGCTTTGCTGGAAACGGAAGGATTCGTTGCCCGTTTCCACGATGTGGCAGTGGTGCGTGAGACGGTCGAGCAGCGCAGTGGTCATCTTCGCGTCGCCGAACACGGCGGGCCATTCGGCAAAGGTCAGGTTCGTCGTGATGATCACGCTGGTGCGCTCGTAGAGCTTGGAGATCAGGTGGAAGAGCAAGGCTCCCCCGGCCTGGCTGAAGGGTAGATAGCCCAGTTCGTCGAGGATCACGAGATCGACGTGCATCAGCGCGTGCGCGAGCCGCCCCTGTTTGCCTGCGGCCTTCTCCAGTTCCAGACTGTTGGCGAGCTCGACGGTGGAGAAGAAGCGTACCCGCTTGCCGTGCTCAGTGATCGCCTTGACGCCCAGTGCGGTCGCCAGATGAGTCTTGCCGGTCCCGGTGCCGCCGATGAACACGACGTTGGCGGCGGCATCGGTGAAGGCGGCGGTGGCGAGTTCATCGATCAACTTCGCATCGACTTTCGACTTGCCGAAGTCGAAGCCGGACAGATCGCGGTGCATGGGGAAACGCGCCGCCCCCATCTGATAGCGGATTGAACGCACATGCCGGTCGGTGACCTCGGCCTCGAGCAGACACTGAATGAGCCAGCCGGCGCTCTGGATGCCGACCCCGCCTTCCGCGAGCAATTCATCGTAACGCTGGGCCATGCCGTGCAGACGCAGCGATTTCAGTTCGGCGACAATCTCACGCATGATCGTTCTCCGCGTGCAGACGGTCATAGCGGCCGGCGTCGGCAAGCGGTGCCTCGGTCACCGCGAGTACCGTGTCGAGTGGTGTCGGTGGGGGCGCCTGGCGCAGGCGGGCGAGCACATTCTTGACGTGCTCCGCGCTGGGCGTGCCGGATTCGAGGATCAGTTCGACCGCCACCAGCACGTTCTCCAGGCCGTGTCGGGGGACGTGCGCCAGAATGTCGGCCATCAGCCGATCGCCGCCCGGGCGTTTGACGAGCAGCGCCCGCAGTCGCTGTAGCGGCGCCGGCAAGCCCTCGAAGGGCGCACCGTTACGCAAGGCACCCGGCTTGCGTTCGAGCAGCGGCAGGTAGTGCTGCCAGTCGTAGATGACCTGGCCGCGCTCGAAGCTGCGCGCATGGGTGGCGACCAGGCCGTCCTCGGCATGGATCTCGATCCGCTCGGGGTACAGCCGCAGGCTCACCTTCTGGTTGGCGAAGGCGCACGGGACCGAGTAGCGATTGCGCTCGTTCGTCACGAGACTGGTACTGGACACCGGCACGATCGCCTCCACGTAGCCATCGAAGCTCGGCACCATTGGCATCAAGGCATCGCGCTCAAGCGTGAGGGCGTCGGCGATGGTGAGGTGCTCGGCGTCCGGGTACGCCAGTTCCGACCACAGCGCCTGGCAGCGCACCTCGAGCCAGGCGTTCAGTTCGGTGAAGCTGCCGAAGCGCCGTTGCAGCGCCTCCTGCCACAGGCGCCGCCGGCTGTCCTGCACGTTCTTCTCGACGACCCCTTTCTCCCAGCCGCTGGCGACGTTGCAGAAGTCCGGATCGAACAGGTAGTGCGACGCCATCGCCGCGAACCGCGTATTGACGATGCGCCGCTTGCCCACGCCAACCTTATCGACGGCGGTCTTCATGTTGTCGTAGATGCCGCGTCGGGGAATGCCGCCGAACACCCGGAACGCACGCGTGTGCGCATCGAACAGCATCTCATGGCTCTGCGTCGGGTAGGCCGCGAGCATGAAGGCGCGGCTCGCACAGAGCTTCGTGTGCGCGAGCAGCACCTTGCGATGGAAGCCGCCGATCACCAGCGACTCCTCGCTCCAGTCAAACTGGAAGGCCTCGCCGAATTCGAATTTGAGCGGGATGAAGCTCGATTTCGCCGGCTTCCCACCGGCCTCGCGCCAGCGTCGCACGTACTCGCTCACCCGCGAGTAGCTGCCCGTGAAGCCCAACTCCTGCAACTGCCGAAACAGCACCAGCGCCGTGCGCCGCTCCCGCTTCGCCCGGCGGGCGTCCGCCTCGAGCCACTGAACGAGGCGCGTCTCGAAGGGCGCCAGCACCGTCTCCCGCGCCGTTCGCCGGTACTTCGGTTCGGCCCCTTCGCCCGCCCTCAGCCATTGCCGCACCGTGTTGCGCGACAGCCCCGTGCGCCGGCAGATCTCCTTGATCGACAGCCCGTCGCGAAAGTGCAACCGCCGAATCTTGCCCAGCATGTTCATGGTGATCATCTCCTCGAACCCTGCTCAAACATCGAGCAGGCAGGTTAATCACCGGGGTCAATTTTCAGCGCGCATAACCCGCGAAAGGGGGTCAATTTTCAATGCGTAGCAACAGGCAACGCTCTGCCCTGCCCTATTGGATCGTGACGACAGACCCGAACCCGGGCCCTGGCGTGAAGTCTATCCCGCGTATCACGGGTACGAACCGGTCGGTGAGAATGATGGTTTCACTGACGGTCCCGTCCGAACTTTCCGCAAGCTCGACGGAGCGGACCTTGTCCTTGTACGTGTCGCCCTTGATCAACAGGGTGCGACCGCCGGCCGAGGTCACGATGCCGTGAGCCTGGCCCGCCGCCAACGCCAGCGCCAGATGCCATCGCCCCATCTCGGTCAAGGGCGGGCGGTGGGCGCCTTTCATGGCACCGAAGTGGATCCGGAACTGCGGCCAGAGCGTATGGGGGTGCAGTCGCGCCACCTCGGCCGCGAGCTGTGCGGCGTCGATGCGGACCGCGTGGAAGTGACCTTCCCCACCTGCAATCTCGGGCACGGCGTACGGCTCGGCGGTCCAGCACTCGGGCAACACTTGCTCGAGCGCCTCGCCCTTGCCGGCGGCGATGAGCGCCGACACGGTGCGTGGCTCAGGCCGGTCCGAGCGGCGCCGAACGCCGAACACGACGCACTGCTTGAACTGCTGCTCCGGCGCCATATGGAAGCGAAGGCGATCGAAGTTGCGGGCGAGCAGCCCTGCGAACTCCGCATCGAGCACGTAGTAGGGCACGATGAGCACGAGGACGCCCCCGAACGCGAGGCTTTGAAAGGTCCGCCGGAAGAAGATCTTCTCGAGCCGGTCCGGTCGTTTGTCGCCGGTCTGCGCCCGATCCGCCACCGCATCGCCATAGGGCGGATTGAGGAACAAGAGCCCCATCGATCTGGGCGCGACGACGACGTCCTGGATGTCGGCATGAATCGCGAGGTCCAGGACGGTTTTTGCATGCCAGGCCCGCTCGGCATCGAACTCGACACCGCATGTCTGAACGGCGGCACCGCATTCTGCCAACGCCTCGCCGACTCGGTGGAGTGCGGCGCCTTCTCCGCAGCACGGATCCAGGATGCGCAGCTCGTTGCCTGCCACATCGAGGGCGGTAACGACGCGCTCGAGCGTCGCCTGGTCGGTCGGGAAGTAGCCGTTCTTAATGAAATTGTGCGCCAGGCGCGGGAATATCAGGGCCATGGAAGATCCTCCTCGGAGCGAACGTGTCTGGGGCGCAGTGACCCTCGACAGGTCGATCGCGACCCGCGGGTGGTAGTGGACGATGTCCCGGAGCGATAGGCTCGGTCCTGTTGCAGGGACTGACAGGCTGATGCATCAGGCAACACACGCGGCGGGCCGATCGCCGCGCGCGGCAAACGGACTCCCATCGTTGGCCTGCCCGTCGCTGGCCGACGATGGGAACCCGCTGGTTCCGCTTGGACGAGACTTGAACGATGCCTTCGTCACACCCGCGGGCCCAGGCGCATGGCCCTGGAAGCCCGTGGCTCGGGTGCGAGGCACCCCGGTGGAAGGCGTGGGTGCCGATGAAAGGGCGCGCGGGGCAAGACCGCCGACGCAAATGCCGCAACACATCGGGCGTGCTGCTGCCCCGTTGTTCATGGCCCCTCGCGGGCTTTCCGAATCGCACTCGTCCCGTGACGCAGTGAGCTCGATTCGAAAAGCCCGCGCGCGGGCTGGCGACCGGTGTCGGCCGCCCGGATTGTTCTACGCGGAGCCCGCCTTTGCGGCGAGATAGGCCTGATACCGATCGGATTCCTCCGGATACCAAACCTGCTCTTCCGGCACAAAGCCGTATTGGAGTCCGGCTTTCAGGCGGTTGCGCTGCTCCCGAAAGCGCCGGCGATCATCGAGGGTCGGATCGAGCTTCACCGGTTGGCGCGCCGCGACCAGCGCGTGGAGTTCATCGCCGAACAGCGCGAGGTCGGGCGATTCATCCGGCCCCGCGGTCGGCGACGCCGACGGCGCCCCATCCCCCTGCCCGCGTTCGATCGCGGGCGCATTCCTTACCTCCAGCTCGCGATGCCCAACACTTGGATCACCGGTGTGGGCCGAGATCTCGTCAGCGGGGTCGGGTTCGATCGGCGCTTCCGGCAGGCTCCTTTCGGTCCCGCTATCAACGTGCAGATCGACGAGTCGGGCGCGGATCTCCAGTACGAGCCGGCCGTTGCTGGCGTAGGACCAGGGGAAGATGCGCTGGATGATATAGCGCCCCGCGTAGCTCCCTTCCTCGAACTGGTCGAGGATCGGGTCCTTGACGCGAAACTCGCCGATGTCGGTCAGCAAGTCGCCGACACAGAACGGCCCATTGGCCCCCTTGATACGCTTGATGTTCAGGGTCCCTTCGACGGTAATGCTCACGATCGCGATCTCCGAATGTGATATCGGAGGCTGGCCCACCCAAAGGGAGCGAGCGCCCCCGATGGGTGGTTGAGAATCGGACACCGAATGGGTCGAGCCCTCGGCACGTGCGACACAAGGGGGCCACCAACGTGATCGGTGGCCCCGGCTTTGAAACATGCACCGGTATTCCAGACCGGTACAGGATCGAAGCGGACAGGCAAGACCCTGCCGACGGACCCCGGGCCTGACGGCCGTCCCAGTTTCAGGGGCTGACTGGGCGCACGACGCACGTCTTTGCCGAAACGTGCCAAACGGCTGGAACAACGACGAAAGGTTCTTTCTTCAGAGCGCGGCCTGGAGAAAGAGCCCTTCTTGATGAAGGGCTCTGGGGTTGAAGCGGCTGACCGGGTGATCACCCGTTGGTGCCGTTGCGCTCTTGGTGAGCGCTTTCGGCCGACTCCTGAACAGCCACCGTCTTCGGGCGCTCGAAGACCGTTTCACCGTCCACCTTGACGTGCGTCAGCAAGAGCAGACGGCCCTTGATGATGACTCTCGGTTCCTTACCGGGCTCGCCGGTGTCGGAATCCTTGACGTCCGCATAGTAAAGATGTGGGTAGATGTCGCCCACGCGGAATGACACAAAGACCTTGCGGTCCTGCTGCACATCCTGCTTGAAGCGTTCAACGAGCTCAGTGCACTCGGCACCGACCACTCGAAGGTCAAAATACGTGTACGCGGGTTCCGTGACGGACCCATGAACAGCATTGATCGCGCATGCGAGAAAGGGCTCGCCTCGACGACCACCGCCGCGCGGTTTCACCCACCGGACCCGGCCCAAATAGCCGCATCCCTTGGTATGCAGATCGAAATGCTCCTTCTCGGGAGCGGAGTTGGAAGCAACTTGCTTGGATTCGGTCATGACGGTCTCCAGACGAAAAAAATCGGGAGACCACATCCCATGACCGGGAAGAGGATCTTCCCGATCGGGTGGGTGACACAAACGGAACCCCAGACCTGACGGTCGTTCCGGTTACAGGGGCTGACCGGACGCAGGACAACGGCCAAATGGCCGATTGCTGACAGCGATTCTACGCCACGAGCACGCCCCGTCAACGGGGCAACACAATCGCACCCATGGCAGCGTGCCACTGCAAGTGCGCACTCCCATCGTTTTGCGCCCGGACAGCGGCGCCACGATGCGAGCGCACCTCCAGACCGAGCAAGCCGCCTTGCATTTCGCCGTTTGATCAGCGATAGTCCCCCGGACGGAGATGATCTCTTCCGCCCGACGGCGACCCTACGCGTACGATTGCGGCCAGCGTCCGATCGGACAAGACTCACTTCGGAATGTGTCCTGGGTACGCTGTGCCCCGATCGGCCCTGTTCGGTCCGGCAACGCCGAACCGCCCGGACGCCGCGTCCTTGCCTCGATTGTCCCTTCGGCCACACGACCTCTCGCCTATGCGGCGGCATGCTGATGCACCGCATTTGACGCCGCCCCCGCACGTTTGACGCCTCCAGCCAGGGGGCTGGCGCCCCTTCCATCACAGGAAGGCCCAACGCGCCGATTGCTCTCCCCGATGCCCCCTGCTCGAGGAACCACACACAACTTGGCGCCCTCCGCGCCGTGATGACATGACATTCCCCTGACATGGAGGTGAGGGATATGAACGTCGTACACATCAACACCCATCCGTCCCGTCTGCGACCGGGCGAGATCGCGATCCACCGCGAGCACGGATGGGTCGAGATCCTCGAACGCAGCGGAGCACTGCTGCGCATACGATGGATCGATCGCTCACCGGTCGCCCGCGAGGACCTCGCCCCCGGCGAGATCGACGGTGAAGTCCTCACGGCCTGGGAAGACTGGGTCGGGTGCGAAAGCCTAAGGCCGATGCCGAGACCGTCACTGCGCGGTAAATCAGCGGCTCGAATACCTCTTGATCTGGCGGCCCGACGAACGCCACCGGCGGGCCGGGGACCTGAGACGTCCGCGAAATTGGTCCACCACGAGAATCAACAAGGCTGAATGGAGGATGGCGTAGAGCCTTGAGTCGTACCGTAACCAATCGTACGTAACGTATCGTACAGGAGACGACGAGACATGCCCCGGGAAGCCAGCATCACCTACGAGCAGGTGGCGGCCATCGCCGATCGGATCAAAGCCGCCGGCGGCAAGCCCACCCCACGCCAAATCCGCGAGCGTCACGGCAGCGGCAGTTTGGGCACCATCCACAAGCTGTTCCAACGATGGGAAGGCAGCCACCCCGTCTCGACCGAGGCGGGCTCTTCCCTCCCCCCAGCGCTGCAACGGGCGATTCTCGATTACGTGACGCAGGAACGGGCAACGGCGCGGGCCGACCTCGACGCCAAGCTATCCGACATTCAAGCGGCTGCCGACGAACTCGCGGCCGACAGCGAGCGTCAGACCGACCACATCCAGACGCTGGAGAACGCCCTGCAAACATCGCAGGAAGAGAAGGCGGCACTCGCCGGAAAGATCGAGCAGATGGAGACCGACCGCTCCGCCGCCCGGGATGAAGCAGCCCGTGAGCGTCAGGCGGCCGAGACCACCCGTACCGAGTTGGCCAAGGCGCAGGTTCGACTCGACGCCATGCCCAGCCTCGAACGGGAGAACGAACGGCTACGCAGTGCGGTAGACGCGGAGCGCGCCGCCCGCACCGATGCCGAACGTCTGGCCGCGATCGCCGAGGCGAAAGTCGCAGGCCTCGCCGAGCGTCTTGAGGACTCTCAGGCACGCCACACGCATGAAGTGGCAACGCTCGACAGCCAGCTGAAGGATCACAAGCGACGTGACGCGACCCTCGAGGCAGAGCTGTCGGCGATGCGCAAGGAGTCCCGCGACCTGGCCGCTCGACTGGCTCAGGCCCATGGCGAATTGGAAGCGTTGCGCGCCCAGAATGCCGGCCATCTCGACGTCATCAAGGGCTTCACCGCGCAAAGCGCCGTGACAGGCGCGTCGTAGAGGTCCACGCGGTCGACGCTGACGTTGTCGTGCGCACGGCGACCACTCCTTTGCCGGCAAACCGTCGACGGAAAACCTGAGCTTGGCACAAGCGGCACATTGTGAAGCGGCCCTTGACGAGCCAGCGTATGGCGCCTACGAATATATTCAACGTCCGGTCAGCCCCTGCAACCGGAACGACCTTCGGGTCCGGGGTCAGCTTCAAGGTCCACTTCGAAGAGAGGCCGATGCTCCCCTGCTACCCCCGCCTTCTCGGCGGATGCGGCGCGGCAGGATCACGTCATTGGACCGGAGGCCGATGAGTTTCCGAACGCTGCCACCGAATCATTCGCGCGGGTTCGTCGGACCAGCGCGCGAATTCACGCCGTCTTGCTCGAGACACCGCAATCCGCCCGATCGAGGCCTCGCTCACGGCACCCCCGAGGAACTCGCAGCGCAGAACGGCTAGAGCTCGGCGCGCGCTGTCGTCACGCGCCGGTCCGTTGGACATTCTCCACGGGGCGATGTCGTTTCAGAATGCTGTCCCAGGCGGTGCTCGACCCCTTCGTCACCGCCGACGCTGTAGACGTTTCTCCTTCCCCGAGCGCCCCTCCTGCGGCCATATCAAGGCCCTTCGGGTGCCCACCTATATCAAGGATCGCACCAGGAACGTGGGCGACACCTCGGCAGCATCCCGCCGTGGGTATTTCGCCGGGACTTGCCAAACGACGATCGGGCCGGTATTTTTTGGGCTCGTCTCAAAGGTGCTACGCCACTCCTTGAGACGCGGCGGGGACGCCTCGCTCTCTCGCTTCGCGCGACTCAATCGCTCATTTCCTTGCTCGTCAATCGGCGCTCCGCGCCGCTCTGACTTCGTCTCGTCCTGATTCCCCGCCTTGCGACCGCTGCAATCGCCGTCGGCCGGCCTTGGCATGCATCGACCATTCGGACAACGAACGCCAGCAAGGAGAAGCAGATGAAACATGAATCCCAGGCGGCGCGCGCCATGCGCCGAACCGGCGGCCGGATCGGTGCCGGTCAGGACCTTGGAGGAGAGACAGCACCGGGCCAGGTAAGCATCGAGGATATCGCCCATGTCCTCGCGAGCACGTGCTGTTTCGCGGGCCGCGCGCGCACCTTCTATTCGATCGCGCAGCACGACTATCTGGCGAGCACCATCGTGCCGCCCGATGACGCCCTGGCGGCGCTTCTCCTCCACGCCGGAGATGCGCTCAGGAAACTGCTCGCCGCGTGCCTCGATGCCGAGAGCCAGACGACCGCGGACATTCTGGCCGACCTCGGCGCCCCGCCCTGCCTGCCGCCATCGGTCAAGTACGCGGATCTCGTATTACGCGCCATCGCGCGGCGCGATCTCGACCCACCCCACGACGACGCATGGATCGGTACGACGCAGGCCTCGCCCCTCGCCCGCCCGATCCAACCTCTTGCGCCCATCGTTGCGAAGCACCTCTTCGTCGATCGCTACTACGAGCTCCACCCTGAGGTGGCCAGCGAACGATTCCGCAGCATCGCGGCGGGACGGAGGGGTACGAAATGACCATTTATGTTGATGCCCTGATGCACAACAGCTGGCCGACGCACTGCCCGATGACGAGCCGCCACATGTTCAGCAACGCCGAGGATCACAATGAGCTCGTCGCAATCGCGCAGGCCACCGGTCTGAAGCGCGGATGGCTTCAGAACGACAGCCGCATGTCCGACGGTCCTCTCACGCCCGGAAGATGCGCCCAAGCGCTCGCCGACAGCGCGATCCGTGTGCGCCGGGGCTTCGCAATGTGGATCTGGCGAACGCAAAGGGCGCGACGTGGCGAGGAGCATCGCTCATGAGCGATTCGCATTTCCAACCTAACGACGGCGTCGGGCTCGATGAACCTTCCGGGAGCAGTTCAGACCGACGCACCACCTTCCCCGAAGCCGACCTTGCGAGCGACCGATCAGCGCGTGGCGGTGACACCACGACGCCTGAATATGCCCCTACGCTTGACTTGCCGCCGATGAACTCCCCAAAAGCCTGCAGCCATCACCGTGAGCCTTCTGGGCGCACGGACCATGTTCCGGAGCGAGCCCTCCGCGGCAGCAGACAGGCGCGCCAACCAGCGCTCCCGAGCACGGAGCCAACCGTCGGTGCCCGAGGAGATCCGGGGGCCGCCCCTTCGCAACGCCTACTCCTCCAACCCCGCGCGATCCGCGCCCAGGATGCACCGGCCTACCTCGGCATGGATCGCAACAAGTTCAATGCGGAGATCAAGCCGAGGCTGACGGTTGTCGTACTCGGCCACCGCACACGGTGTTATGACCGTCTTGACCTCGACCGCATTTGGGAAGAGATTAAGTGCCGCAACGGGCGCCCAGGTGCTGACGACTCCGACAAGGAGGCAACATCATGGGAAAACGCTCATCCGGCCTCAACCAAGCGCCGGACGGAACGTGGATCGTCGACAAGCGTGTCCTCGGACAGCGCATTTACAAGCGCACTGGATCGAGCGATCGCAAAATTGCGGAAGCGTATCTAGTTCAGCAGGAGGTTGAGATACGACGTGGGGCTTTACTTGGTGAGCGCCGAACGCGCATATTCCGCGAGGCCGCGCTGCGCTACGTAGAGGAAAACGCGCACAAGCGCGGAATCGTACGCGAGATCATTGCGATCAAGCAGGCAGACCCTTTTATCGGCACGCTGCCGATCGACGCGATCTACAACGAAACTCTCGCCGTCATGAAGAAGGCGCTCGCGACGAAAGGCGCCAAAAAGAAGACAGGTCTCAAGGCCCGCAGCATCAATATCATCCTCGGCACAGTGTCGCGTGTGCTGACCCAATGCGCGCGACGGTGGCGGGACGAGAACGGCCTCACCTGGCTGTCCGAGGCGCCGATCATCGACCCAGTGCCCGAGACAGACAAGCGCAAGCCCTACCCGCTCTCATGGGCGGAACAGAAGTTGCTCTTGTCCGAACTCGAGCCTAATGCTGCGGATTTGGTCCTGTTTCTGCTCAACAGCGGGGCGCGTGAACAGGAAGCGTGCAAGTTGGAGTGGGACTGGGAGATAGCGGTGCCCGAACTCGATACCAGCGTGTTCGTCGTACCCGCCGAGTTCGGGGGCCGGGATGGAACCGGCGGGGTAAAGAACGGCGAGGATAGGCTGATCGTCATGAACAGCGTGGCGCGGTCGATAATTGACGGACGGCGCGGCAAGCACAAACGGTTCGTGTTTGCCTCGCCGCGTGTGAAGGATGCCCCCCTCTATCGGCTGAACAATAGCGGGTGGCGCCGAGCGCGGGCCAGGGCGGCGGCGCGATACCGAGACGAAGTCGGTACCGAGCCGCCCGCGGGGTTCGCTCACGTGCGCGTACACGACCTGAAGCACACCCTCGGCCGGCGCTTGCGTGCTGTCGGGGTGGGGTTCGAGACGAGACAGGTACTGCTGGGGCACTCGAATGGGTCAGTGACCACGCACTACTCCGCTGCCGAGATCCGCGAGCTGATCACGGCCGCCGAGCAAGTGTGCTTCAGCCATACTGACGCGCCCACTCTGACGTTGATCGTGAGCAATGCAAAGTCACGCAAATCTCACGCACGAAAGCTGACGGGGGCAGCTTGATGGCATAAAAAAACCGCCGAAACCGGCGGTTTTCTTGGTGGTACTTGGGGCGACATACCGGGATCGAACCGGTGACACCTGGAGCCACAAGACCGGGTCCTAAGCCGGTAAATCAAACACTTACGTCACTTTTCTTTCAAAACAACGTCGCGACAAACCCAGTAACGGCGCGGAACTACGGCGGAGTATTGAAAATCCGTCGGGCGTAAATTGGCTGATCCCTGCTGACTTCTCGCTCCGGTTCAGCACCGTCGCCCTTTCAGGCACAAGGCGAGATCTCCCCAAGTAAGAACGCACTCCTTCGCTGCACAACCGCCGGATCTACGCCACTTCGCCTTGATCACGCAAGCTTCGCGGCTTTTGGCCCGCTCGCCCTGCTCGGCAGCGCCTTCTATCCGATTCTTGTTCATCGGCTCGCAGCTTACGCTGAACGCTTCCTCCCCACGCTCGGTCGCCCTTGCGCAGTTGCGGTTCGCTTCGTTCGCAGTGTTCAACTTACGGCGGGACTTGCACTTGCAGGAGTGCGCCCATGCTGTGTGCACAAAAAAACAGGCTTCGCAAGTGCGAAGCCTGTCAAGGGAATGACGGGGCGGCGTCCGCCGCAGCCCAAACGAATGACGGTGGCCGCCCTCCCCGTCGGGAGAGTCGGTGTCAGCGACGGATGAAGGGGTTGGGCACGTCGAGGTCGGTAGAGATCCACACGCACTTGGTCTCGAGGTATTCCTTGATTGCATCGGCACCGGATTCGCGGCCGATGCCCGAGCGCTTGTAGCCGCCGAAGGGCGAGGTGTAGCTGGTCGCGCGGTAGTTGTTCACCCACACGGTGCCGGCCTTGAGCTTGTCGGTGACGTACATCGCGCGGTGCAGGCTCTTGGTCCACACGGCGCCGGCGAGACCGTACAGCACGTCGTTGCCGATGCGCACGGCGTCCTGCTCGTCCTTGAACGGGATCACGCACAACACCGGGCCGAACACCTCTTCCTGCGCGATGCGCATCTTGTTGTTCACGCCGGTAAAGATCGTCGGCTCGACGAACTGGCCCGCGCCGAGATCGGGCCGCGACTTCCCACCCAGCACGCACTTCGCGCCTTCGTCCTTGGCAATCTGGATGTAGCTCATGATCTTGTCGAACTGCGGACGTGTGGCGATCGGGCCGACCTGGGTATCGAGCTGCGAGGGGTCGCCGATCTTCGCAGTGCTGACGAACTCGACCAGGCGGCGCACGACTTCGTCGTGAATGCTTTCCTGCACCAGCAGGCGCGAGCCGGCCTGGCAGGTCTGGCCCGAGGCGGCGAACACGCCCGACACGATGCCCTTCACGGCCTGGTCGAGGTCCGCGTCGTCGAAGACGATGTTGGGCGACTTGCCGCCGAGTTCCAGCGTCACGGTCTTCAGGCCGCGCGCGGCAGCTTCGTAGATCTTCTGGCCGGCGATCTCGCCGCCGGTGAAGCCGATATGCGCGGTGTCGGGATGCTCGACGAGAGGCGCCCCGACTTCATGGCCGAAGCCGGTAACGACGTTGACGACCCCCGGCGGGAAGCCGGCCTGCGCGAAGAGCTTGGCGAACTCGATCGCCGACGCCGAGGTGAACTCCGAGGGCTTGATGACGACCGTGCAACCGGCCGCGAGTGCCGGAGCGAGCTTCCAGCTGGTGAGCGTCAGCGGCGAATTCCACGGCGTGATGATGACGACGACGCCCTTGGCCTCGTACTTCGTGTAGCAGAACACGCCCTTCTTGTCGGTCGGGATGACGTGACTCTCTATCTTGTCGGCCAGGCCCGCGTAGTAGTGAAAGTAGTCGCCCATGTACTTCACTTGTGCGACGACCTCGGCGGCGAGCTTGCCGTTGTCGCGGCGCTCGATCTCGGCCAAGTGTTCGGCATTTTCGACGATCAGGTCGGCCAGCTTGCGCATCAGCTTGCCGCGCTGGCTCGCAGTCAGCGACGGCCATTCGCCCTGCTCGAAGGCGGCGTGCGCGGCGGCGACCGCGGCGTCGGCATCCGCCTTGCCACCCCGGCCAATCAGCGCCCAGGCTTCGCCGCTATAGGGATTCTCGGTCGGGAAGTACTCACCGGACGCGGGCGGCACCTCGGCACCGTTGATGTACTGGCCGTATTTGGGGAGGGAATCGAGATTCGACATCGTGAGCTCCGTAAAGGAATTCCAGGGCGGCGCGCGGCCGGTGCAGCGGGTGCCGGAGATGTCTAGCAGGCTCCGTCTCGTTGCACTAAACAAAACATGGTTCTATTTTAACCAAAGACTCGGGGAATTCAAGAACATTTTTAGAACAAACTTCTGTTTTCCCGATCAAGATCGCGCCCGCCGGCCTCGCATCGCGCAGGCGAAAAAAAAACGGCAAGACCACCGCCTTGCCGTTCCTTTGCAGACCGGGGACGACGCGCCGCCATCCCCGGCCAAAATCGCCCGATCAGAAGTTATGAACGATACCCGTCACGACGGCGCTCTGCTTCTCCGGAGCAATGGTCCAGTCCTGGCCGGCTGCGCGCGCCGGGCTGCCGCCGAGCTGATATGCAGCCGCGTCCTGGTTCTTGAGGTTGGTGTACAGCGCGTAGACCTGGGTGCGCTTCGACAAGGCGTAGTTGTAGCCGACGGTGTACATGCGCGCACCGCTGTCGTCGATGCCGGCGTCGCCCTTCCAGTCGTTGGCCTTGCCGTAGAAGGCGCCGACGGTGTGCGCGCCGGTCGTATACTTTGCGAGCAGATGCCAGTAGTTGCGGGTGCGGTCGTCGCCGGACTGGTTGATGTCTTTCAGCACGTCGCGCTCGACCAGACCGGCGAAGTAGAACGGGCCTGCCTGGTAACCGGCGGTGATGAAATTCGAATAGCCGTCGTCGTAGAAGTTCTTAGACTGCGCTTCCATGCGGCGCTGCTGCAGGTGACCCCATGCCGCCTTGAGCGGACCGTTCTCATACACCACGTTGGCCGAGAACATGCGCGAACCGTCGTCGCCCAGCTGCTCCTCGCCGCCGTTGTCCGACGGACCGAAGGAATACCACAGCTTGGCGCTCAGGCCGCCGAACTTCGGCGACTCGTAGCTGACCGCGTTCGGCAGGCGCTCGTCGAAACCGCCGGTGGCAGCGCTGGAACCATTCGCCCACAGGGTCGCGTCGTTCGACGTACCGGTGAACAGCTGGAAGTAGTTACCCGAGATCCCGTGCAGGTCGTCGTACGGATGGTAGAAGTTGCCCGCCTTGACCGTGCCATAGTCGTTCTTCAAGCCGACGAAGGTCTCGCGGCCACCCAGCTTGTTCGACCCGCCGGTGCCACCATCATCGAGCTTCACGCCCGACTCGATCTGGAAGAACGCCTTCAGGCCGTTGCCGAGCGCTTCTTCGCCGCGGAAACCGATACGCGAGGTGTTGTTGTTCAGCACCTGCACGGTTTCCTGACCCGACTTGCGGATCTGCTCGAACGAGACGTGTGCGCGGCCATAGATCGTGACGCTGGTTTCCTGGGCCGATGCAACCTGGGCGGCGCCGGCGCCGAGTGCCGCGAGCACGGCGATAGTGACTTGCTTCTTCATCGTGTTCCTTCCTTCGGTTTGGTATTCCGTATCTGCAAGCCGGCGGCCCGCGCCGCTCCTGGTGCAACACCTGCGAATCCCGCTGGCAGTCCATGCTGGCTTGCAGTGGCTTGTCTGTGTACCTGGCGGCTCATCGCCGGGGCAGTAGTCCGGCGCCGCAAAGTCGGTCCTGATCTGGCGTCAGGTCGCGCTAGGTTGTCGTCGTGGTCGTCACCCTCCCCGCTCCTCCTCTGGCCTTGCGTGCTTACGTGATCCTGTGCGGTTCATCGCCGCTTGACGGACTTACAATAAAACACATTTCTGCCTGCAACAACTCATTTTTAGAACCTAAGTTCGTCTGTTGCAACTTTACAACCGGTATCCTAGCGCAGGACCAGTACCGGAATACGGCAGCCGTTGATCAACGATGTTGTCTCGCTGCCCAGCAGCAGCCCCGACAGCCCCGTTCGCGCGTGCGCGGCCATGCAGATCAGGTCGCAGCCGCGCTGCTGCGCCGCCGCGATGATCTCCTCGTGCGGGGATGCGCCGCTCACGTAGAAACATTCGGCCTCGACGCCTTGCTCCTGCGCCTCGCGTGAAATCACCGCGAGAAATTCCGCCGCAGCCTCTTCCTGGACGTTATCGCTGAAGATCGCGACGCCCGCGCCCGCAGGCGCATGCGCGGGAAGGACCACGGAAAGCCCCGTCACCTTTGCGCCCACGGCCTTGGCAAGCGCCACGCCGTGGCGGATCGCCATCCGCGACAGCTCCGACCCATCGGTCGGTAGCAGGATGTTCTTGTACATGGTGAATACCTCGATTGATCAGGCGCCCATCGACGCGAAATGCCGCAGCATGCGCTCGGCGTCAGGTTCGAGCCCGGTGAAGTGGCGGAAGGCGTCGACTGCCTGGAACACCGCCATGCCACCGCCGTTGAGCGTGCGGCAGCCCTTCGCCGCGGCCACCCGCAGCAGGTCGGTTTCGAGCGGGAAATACACGATCTCGGCCACCCAGTGGCGCGCCTGCAGCAATTCAGCGGGCAGCGGCATGCCGGGAAATTTCGCCATGCCGGTGGGCGTCGCATGGATGAGGCCGTCCGCCTCGTCCATGGCGGCGGCAAGATCGGTGCACGCGGCCGCACGGCCGGCGCCGAATGCGCCGGACAGGCTCGCGGCGAGCGTCTCGGCGCGTGCGAGGTCCGAATCACGTACATACAGCTTGCCGACGCCCTGCTTCAGTGCGGCATGGGCCACCGCTGCGCCCGCGCCGCCCGCACCGAGCTGGACGACCACGTCGCGCTTGGCGTCGGGCAGGCCGCGCCGGAAGCTCTCGCCGAAGCCGCTGCAGTCGGTGTTGTAGCCGATGCGACGGCCGTCCCGGAGAACCACCGTGTTCACGGCGTTCAGGGCCCGGGCATCGTCGGAGAGTTCGTCGAGCAGCGGGATCACTGCCTGCTTGAACGGGAACGTGATGTTCAGACCGCAGAAGCCCATGCGCTCCGCGGCGGTGAGGAGCTCGGGCAGGTCATCGACGGTGAGGCCGAGAATCTCGGTGTCGATCTTCTTGTACATGTAGCGCACGCCCTGCTCGTCGCCTTCGCGCTCGTGCATGGCTGGCGTGCGCGATGCCTGGATGCCGGAACCGATCAGGCCACACAGGAAGGATTGCTGCTTCGCGTTTGCACTCATTCTCGCTTGCTCCAGTTGCGGCATCCCCTGCGGCCCGGTCGGCCGCATCACCGCTAGTGCTGTTGAATTGATGTTCGGTTGGCGGGTGGATCGCTGCCTCGGCAGCGCCCCTGCCCGTCACGGCTTCAGGGTTTTGCTCCAGCGCTCGAGATCCGCAGCAAGGCGTGCACGCAGCGCCTTCGGCGTCGCGTCCTCGACACCTGCGGGGGTCGCGCCGAGCTCCTTGAGCGCCTCGACCAGCGCCGGATCCTGCAGGGCCTGACGCAAGGCAGCCGACAGGCGCTCGACCACTTCGGGCGACGTCCCCTTTGGCGCATACAGGCCGTGCCACACGACCAGTTCCACGCCGGGCAGGCCCGCCTCCGCCAGGGTCGGGACGTCGGGCAGCGCCGCCAACCGCGCCGGCGTCGTGACGCCGAACGCCTGGACCTCGCCGCTCCGGATGCGCGACAGGGTATGCGTCGTCTGGTCGCACATGAGGTCGACGTGTCCGTCGCTCAGCATCGCATTCATCGCACTGGCGGTGCCGGGGTGCGTCAGCGTCGGCAGATCCTTGCCCGCGGCACGCGCGAACAGCACGCTGCACAGGTGGGACGCCGACCCGGCGCCGGCGTGGCCGATGGTCAACTTGCGCCGCCCCTTCTCCATCTGCGTGCGCAGTTCCGCCACGTTGTGGGCGCGCAGGTCATGACGGGCGATAAGCGTCATAGGCACGTCGGCGATTAGTCCGACGGGCTCGAAATCCTTCTGCGGATCGTAAGAAAGCTTGGCGTTGAGTGCAGGAGCCGCGGCGTGGCCGACGTTGGCGAGCAACAGCACCTTGCCGTCGGGACGCGCACGCTGCACTTCACGCGTGCCGACCGAGCCGCCCCCACCGCCGATGTTCTTCACCGAGACGCGCTCGCCCAGCGCACGCCCGAAGGCCGCGACAAAGGGCTGAGCCAGCTTGTCGGTGGGACCGCCGGCGACGAACGGCACGACGAGCGTGAGCTTGGGCTCCGGCTGCGCCGCGCCCGCCACAACCGGCACGACAGCGGCAAGCGCCGCAAGGAAACGCTTTACGAATGGCACCATTGCTCACTCCTCGCTCGATAACAGCTTCGTTCCATACGCCAGGTTGCCGCATGCTGCGGCCTCTTCCCGCGGGCGCCGCAGCATGCGGCGCTTAATCCGGTCTTTGATCAGGACTCGTTTTCGACCGTCCGGGGGACCAGGGCGCCCTCCAGGGTTTCGCATTCGGTCGCGTTGCCTTTGGCAGACTGCCGGCGGGCGAGATACGTGCCGATCGCGAAGACGGTGAGCGCGCCAGCCAGGGCGGCGCCGTACTTCACCGTCGATGTGGCCGCGCCTCCGACGTACTGCGCGAACGCGACGTCCGTCACCAGCATCTCGCCCGCGATCCAGCCGAGAAGGCAGCCGCCGAAAGTCACGAACGAGGGGAAACGGTCCATCAGGTACAGCACGAACTTGCTGCCCCACACGATGATCGGAACGCTCACGGCGATGCCGAACACGACCAGCCCCATTTCCCCACGCGCCGCGCCGGCCACCGCGATCACGTTGTCCACGCTCATGACGGCATCGGCAACGATGATGGTGCGGATCGCGCCGAGCAGGTTGTCGCTGGCGCCGACGCTCGCGTGATCGTCGTCGCCCTCGGGCTGCAGCAGCTTGATGCCGATCCACAGCAGGAGGAGCGCGCCAAGGACTTTCAGGAAAGGCAAGGCGAGCAACTGCAACGCGAAGAAGATCAGGATGATGCGCAGCGCGATGGCTCCGACGACGCCCCACAGGATGCCTTGGTTGCGCCGATGCGCCGGAAGCCTGCGGCAGGCCAGCGCGATGACCACCGCATTGTCGCCGCCGAGCAGGATGTCGATCGCGATGATCTGGGCGACCGCCAGCAGCAGGCCACCATCCATTGCCAATTCCATCATTTCTTCACCGTCACAGTTGCCCGTCGTGCCCAGACGCGAGCCTTACTTGGCGCCGCGCACCTTTGCGACTTCCGCGTACACTTCCTTGACGAAGGGCTCGCCCAGTTCCTTCGTGTACTTCTCGATCACCGGCTTGACCTTCTCGCGCATCTTGGCCATTTCCTCGGCTGACAGCTCGGTGACTTCCAGCTTCTTCTTGAGGTATTCGAGCGCCTCGGCGTTCTTCTTCGCCGAGACCTGGCGTTCGAAGTCGCGCGCCTCGTTGGCCGATTCCTGGATGATCTTCTGCTCGGCCGGGGTCAGCTTGTCCCAGGCCTTCTTGCTCATGATGATGATCTGCGGGTTGTACTGGTGACGGGTCAGCGTCAGGTACTTCTGCACCTCGTCGAACTTCATCACCGGGATCGTCACGAGCGGGTTGGTCGCACCGTCGACGGCCTTCTGCTCAAGTGCGTTGTAAACCTCAGGGAACGGCAGCGGCGTCGCGTTCGCGCCCAGCGCGTTCATCATGTCGACGTACACCGGGGTCTGGATCACGCGAATCTTCAGGCCGGCCAGGTCCTCGACCTTCTTGACCGCGCGCTTGTTGTTCGAGATGTGGCGGAAGCCCAGTTCCGGGTAGGCCAGGCCAACGATGCCCTTCTCCGGCAGCTTGTCCATCAGCTTCTTGCCGATGGGGCCGTCCATGATGGCGTGCGCTTCCTTCTCGTTGTCGAACAGGAAGGGGAAGTCGAGGACCGAAAATTCCTTCGCGAGGCCATTCAGCAGGCTCGCGTTCATCTGCGACAGTTCCACCGTGCCGCCCTGCAGCGAAGAAACGACCTGCAGATCGCCGCCGAGCGCGCCGCCGCCGAAGATCTTCACCGTCAGGCTGCCGCCGCTCTTTTCCTTCACCAGCGCCGCGAACTTTTCGACGCCGTCGTACTGTGCCGTGCCCGGATTGGTCTGCATCGCCAGCTTCAGGTCACGCGCGGCGGCATCCGCCGAGAACATGACACCCGTCGACAGCATGGCAACCGAGCCGAGGACACCTGCCACCAGTTTCTTGATCTGAGTTTTCATTTTGTCTCCTAGTCCTGCGTGCGAAAGAAAGACTTCCTGTATCAAAGCGCGGAAGCTGCGCTCATCGGGGAGCCCGGCGCCTGCCGGACCCGTATTCATCAGCTTGCGAACCACTTCGCCGGGCCGGTGACGAGCACCGGGAACGCCACCAGCGCGAAGAGGACGGCGAGCTGGGCCATCAGGAACGGCCACACGCCGCGCATGAGGTCGCTGATGCTGATCTTGCCGACGCCGGCAACGACATTGAGCACCGTTCCCACCGGCGGCGTGATCAGGCCGATCGCGTTGTTCATGATGAACAACACGCCGAAGTAGATCGGGTCGATGCCGGCCTGCTTGACCACCGGCATCAGCACCGGCGTCAGGATCAGGATGGTCGGCGTCATGTCCATCGCGGTACCGACGGCGACCACGACCAGCATGATCACGATGAGCAGCAGCGTCGGGTTGTCCATGAAGGGTTCGAGGAGCGCGATCAGCTCGCCCGGCAGGTCGGCCACCGTGATCAGCCATGCCGACACCATCGCCGCGGCAACCAGGAACATCACCACCGCCGTGGTCGTCGCGGCCTGCACGAACACCGCATAGACGTCCTTCGGCTTCAGTTCCTTGTACACGAACACCGCGATGATCAGCGAATACACCGCAGCCACCACGGCGGCCTCGGTCGGCGTGAATACGCCGAACTTCAGGCCGACGATGATGATCACCGGCAGCATCATCGCCCAAGCGCCGTCGACGATCGTTGCAACGATCTCCTTGGCTGACTTGCGCGGAAGCGGCTTGACATCATCGCGACGCGCGACGATCGTCCATGCGATGGCGAGGCCAATGCCCATCAGCAGGCCGGGGAAGATGCCGGCCAGGAAAAGCTTGGAGATCGACAGGCCGCTCGCGACACCGAAGATCACGAAGCCGATGCTGGGCGGGATGATCGGGGCGATGATGCCGCCCGCCGCGATCAAGCCGCAGGAGCGTTCCTTGTTGTGCCCGGCCGCGGTCATCATCGGCACCAGCAGCGCAGCCAGCGCGGCCGAGTCCGCAACCGCCGAACCCGACAGCGAAGCCAGCAGGCAGGACGCGAGAATCGCGACATAGCCAAGTCCGCCATGCACGTGGCCGACCATTGCGAGCGCGATATTGACGATGCGCTTCGACAGGCCGCCCGCGTTCATGATCTCGCCGGCGAGCAGGAAGAAGGGTACGGCCATCAGCGGAAAGCTGTCGGCGCCGTTGATCACGTTCTGCGCGATGATCTGCGCGTCGAACATGTCGAGGTGGTACATCAGGGCAACGCCGCAGATCAGCAGCGCGAAGGCGATCGGAACACCCAGGGCCATCGCGCCGAGCAGGGATCCGAGGAAGATCGTAATGGTCATGATGGGGCTCCCTGTCTCAGTGCTTGCCGCCCGCCACCGCACGCAGCGCGGGCTCGCCCTGCGTGTTGGCGTGTTCGCCGTGGATTTCCTCGGACTCCTTGACCTGCACGAGCTCGTGCTCGCCCAGCTTGCAGAACAGCGCGCGATACAGGTTGTGCAGGGTGATCAACCCGCCGGTGACCGCGAACACAATCCCGGTGCCGTAGAACCAGGCCATGGACCAGCCGGACGTTGGCGCCTTCACGTCGAGGTTGATGACCGTCTGGTCCCAGCTCCCCACCAGCAGCAGCCAGCAGACGTAGGCGATCAGTGTCTGGCCGAGGATCAGGCACACGCGCTTGCCGAAAGGCGAAAGACGCATCACGAAGGCGTCGACGCCGAGGTGGCCGTGTTCGCGCATCGCGACCAGGGCACCGAGGAAGGTCATCCACACGAAGAACCAGCGGGACACTTCCTCGGAAACCGAGATGCCGCTGTTGAACGCATAGCGCAGGAACACGTTCCCGAACACCAGCACGACCATGATTGCCAGACACAGCGCAATCACGAATTTCAGGAACCGGAAGTACCCGTCAACGATTTTCGTGACGACAGATACGGGGGCTTCGGACGAACTCATCGACTTCTCCTCCAGGACATCATGTTCAAGCGGCCATCCAACGTCGCGCTTCCGTCGGGGTGCCTTCGGCCTCTTCGGGACCGTTCGGACTTGCTGCCTTGTTCTTGAGACGCGCGCACATCGCGTAGGCTGATTTTCAGCAACTATAGAACGGAATTCTGTTGTACGCAACATCAATTCAGAATCATGTTCTCAAAATTAAGTACCCTTATAAAAAGGAACCCGCGCGAGCGGGTTCAAGGCGCATTCGCTGCGCGAGGAGAAACTCCTTGAAACCTCAGCTTCGCCTAGCCGCCACCAGATGATAGATCGATAGCAGTAGCCCGCTGCTGGCGATCACCGCGATGCCGAGCCAGGTGACCGCGTCCGGCAAAGCCCCGAATACAAAGAACCCGAGTAGCGCCGCCCACACCAGCTGCGTGTAGCCGTACGGCCCGAGTGCCGCCGCGCTGGAACATTCCAGTGCCTTCGTGATGATGTAGTGCGCGAGTCCGCCGACCAGTCCGGCAAGCACGAGCACACCCCATTGCTCCGCCGTGGGCCACTGCCACACGAAGGGCATCAACGGCGCAAGAACGAGCACCCCGACCAATCCAGTGTAGAGGTTGGTCGTCACGGGATGCTCTGCACTGTGGAAGGAACGTGTCACCATCTGGTATACGGCGTTGCAGCAGGCCGTGCCGACCGGGAACAGGATCGCCCAGGTCAGCAGCCCGCCGCCGGGACGCACGATGACCAGCACGCCGACGAAGCCGAGCGTCACCGCGATCCAGTCGACCGGTTTGATGCGCTCGCCCAGCAACGGTCCCGACAGCAGCGTGATGATCAGCGGCGCGAGAAAGAGGACCGCCGTCGTCTCCGTGAGCGGCAGGCGCGACAAACCGTTGATCACGAGCAGGCTTGCCCCGAGCAGGCACATGCCGCGCAGCGCCTGCAGCCGCGGATTGGCCGTGCGCAGGATGCGCCCTTTCATCTTCGGCACGAACAGGACCGCGATGGCGAGCGTCTGCACCGCATAGCGCACCCAGATCACTTCGGTAAGGGGTAGGCGGTGAGATAGGTACTTGATCAGCGTGTCGAGCACGGCAAAGCAGAGGCAAGTCAGGCACATCAGCAGGGGCCCCAGCACCCGCGTGCGGTAAACGTGCGTATCGGTCACGCGCGCGCCCTCGTGCCCCTTTGGCGGTCCGCGGTCGCTTTGATCACGGTGCAGAACCGAACGTGGGCGAAATCGCCGTAGCCGATCATGGCATAGCGCCCAGTCATGGCGTCTCCTTGTTATTGGGATTCGTTTCCTGTAACTGCTCCATTTTAGAACGCGATTCCACTTGCCGCAACACTATCGATTCCGAGGCAGAATATTCCGTGGATTCGCCTCCCCACAGGCTCGCCACTCGATACCAAACGTCCGGGCGGGATCCGCGCATCACCCCGGGAAAAACAGTCCGCTCGTGCCCACCTTGCGGTATGGGCCAACATGTTGAACTTGCCGCGGAGTGCTATCACACGGGTGCGTAGTCCGCGGGCGCTATCGAAACGACGGAGGAATGCTCATGAAGATTGCAGTGATGGGCGCCGGCGCGGTCGGCTGCTACTGCGATGGCATACTGGCACGAGCCGGACACCACGTGGTCCTGGTTGGGCGGCTGCGGCGCGACGGCTGCTCCTCGACACGCAGTCCTTTGAGGCGCACGTGCCTGTGCTGGCGAGCACCGATGGGAATGGCGTGCGGGACGTAAAGCTGGTCCTGTGCTGCGTCAAGTCCACCGATACCGCCCGCGCGGCGGCCGAATTGGCGCCACACCTCTTAAACGACACCATCGTCCCTGAGCCTGCAGGCCGACGCCGTTGGGCGTCGCGACGCCGGTCAACCGTGCGCTGTACAGCGTGATCAAGCTGCTCGAGGAACGCGCCGCGGCGGGCGCAGCCCCGGCCTGAACTCGCATCCGGCGCCAAGCGCCCCGCCCTGCATGGACGAAAAAAGGGAGGCTGCAAACGGCCTCCCGTGGATCCGGCCCCCTGTCACGCGGCCTGCTTGGCAAGCGCGAGCGTTTGTGCGGAGAGCTGGTCGTATTCGTCCTTGTCCATCGGCACGGCACCGGGCTGGCCGAGGTCGTTCAGGTGCACCCGGCAAGTCTCGCGCGCACTCCACGCCGCCAAAGCCGCGACCACCGTGACCGCGAAGGTGATGCTGCCGACCACCATCGGGATGTTCGTCGACCCCGGCGGTGCGACCGCGGCAAACACCATCGGCAGCATCGCCGTCACCAGCGTGCCCAGGTTCTGCGAGATCGCCATCGCGGACACCCGCGTGCGAGTGGGGAAGAGCTCCGGGTAGAAGCTCGGATACACCGCGTTGTAACCCTGGTAGACCACGCCCCACATCAGCAGCGACATGGCAATCGCGAGCGGCACGTTATGGATGCTGATCGCGTAGAGATAGCCGAAGGACAGCACCCCCGACGCGAGCGCGCCGACGATGATCGGCGGGCGACGGCCGATGCGGTCGGAGAGCTTGCCGACGAACGGGATCACGGCCACGGCCAGGCAGTTGCCCAGCACCGGGATCCAGAGGTAGACGTCTTTGTCAAAGCCAATTCCGTAGCCTGCCTGCACCGCATAGGCCGCGCCGAACACAGTGGTGACCACTGGGATGACATTCATGAGCGCCATGCACACCACGCGCAGCATGTCCCGCCAGCTGTGCGTGATCGCCTGGATTACCGGTGCCTTGGGCACTTCGCCGTGCTCGCTTTCCGCCGCGAAGGCGGGGGTTTCCTTGACCTCGCGGCGAATGTAGTAGCCGGCGACGATGACGATGAAGCTCAGCAGGAAGGGAATCCGCCAGCCCCAAGAGTTGAAGTCCTCGGTCGGTAGATAGTGCGCGAGCGGCAGGAACACGGCTGCGGCAAGCACCTGTCCGGCCTGCACGCCCTGCAGCGTGAAGCTTGCGTAGTAGCCGCGGCGACCGAAGGGCGCGTGCTCGAGGATCATCGAGCTGGCACCGGATATCTCGCCCGCGACGGCGAAGCCCTGTACCAGGCGCAGCACGACCAGCAGCGCCGGGGCGAGCAGTCCGACCTGCTCATAGGTCGGCAGCAGTCCAACGGCCACGGTCGAAATGCCCATCAGGAACATGCAAAGTAGCAGGACCTGCTTGCGCCCGTGCGTATCCCCCCAATGCCCGAGAAAGAACGCCCCGATCGGACGGGCGACGTAACCCACGCCGTAGGTGGCCAGCGACGCGATAATCGCGACCTTGGGATCCGCGGCGGGAAAGAAAATCTGCGGAAAGATCAGCGAGGCCGCCGTCGCGTAGATGAAGAAGTCGTAGTACTCCAGCACTGAGCCGATCCAACCGCTGGCGGTGGCCTTCTTTGTCTGGTGTTCGCCGTGGGGTTCATGTTCCGTCATGCTGGCCATCGGGATCTCCACTCTCGATCATTAAAGGCGAACCTGAGCCCGCCACGAATTGCGCGATAATAGAACTTTATTGCATGCAGCGCAACTTTGATACAGAATCATGTTCTATTGTGCAGCGCAACGACCGAAATGTCGGCTGCCACTGCGACGGTCAGGCGATCTCCGCTGCGGCGCACCATCCCTCCGAGCCTTTCCCGGCCGCTGCCCCGGGCTTTCGAATCGCGTCCCCGACCATGCTGGCGAGCGCAACTCGTCGACGGCGACGGACATCCGCAATAAGCGTGGCCTGGGGATTCTAGGTAACCCGTTGTGCCAACACCTCCTCACTTATCCGGAAAGCCCATCAGGCTTTTCTCCCGTAGCGCTCCGAATAGGCGACGACGACTCCCGAGCCGACGATGATCAGTATCCCGATCAGCGACAGCCGGTCCGGGAAATCGCCGAACACGAGCCAGCCGAGGAGCGTCGCCCACACGAGCTGCGCGTAGGTGAAGGGGCCGAGCGTGGTGGCCGGAGCGGCGCGCAGCGCCAGGATCATCAGGAAGTGCCCGCTCGCGCCGAGCACGCCGAGCGAACCCACCAGCAGCCACTCGCGCAGGTCGAGGGCGCCTGCAACCCAGAAGCGCGGCAACAGCACGCAGGTCGCGGCGGCGCCAACCAGGGCCGGATAGAAGAGCTGCGTCGCCGAGCGGTCGACAGCCGCGAGCTTGCGCGTGAGGATCTGGTACACCGCGTAGCAGCACGCGCCGAGCAGCACGAAAACGACGCCGACGTTGAAGGCATCACCGCTCGGGCGTGCGATCAGCAGCACGCCGCCGAAACCCACCGCGACCGGAATCCACCGCCAAAGCGGCATCTTCTCGCCGAGAAAGCTCACCGCGAGGATGGACACGAGAAAGGGCGTGACGAAGACGAGCGCGGTGACTTCGGCAAGCGGCATGTGCTGGAAGGCGCTAACGACGGCGCCCGTCGTGCCGGCCAGCGTCAGGCCGCGCACGATCTGCAGGCCCGGGCGGGCGGTCTTGAAGAGTGCCGTGCCGTAGCGCGGCAGGAAGACCGCGAGGGTGATCACGAAGTGCGCGAAGTAGCGCCCCCATACGACGACCGCGACGTGATGGCGGGACGCCAGCGTCTTGGACACAGTGTCGAGCAACGCGAACAACGCGAGTGCGCCCATCATGTAGAGGATCCCGCGGACAGAATGATAAGCGGACGCGTTCATGCGGAATGGACCTCCAGGAATCGAACGACAGCGGGCCGTGCAGGGGTACAGCC
Organism: Aromatoleum evansii; assembly: GCF_045689615.1. Classification (NCBI taxonomy): domain Bacteria; kingdom Pseudomonadati; phylum Pseudomonadota; class Betaproteobacteria; order Rhodocyclales; family Rhodocyclaceae; genus Aromatoleum; species Aromatoleum evansii. The sequence goes on along the minus strand of NZ_CP141259.1, from coordinate 1,941,169 downwards.
CCGTCCGGCCCGGCGTGTGCTGCTGGTTGCTAGCCGCGCCGACGTTTCAGCCCGGCGCCGCCGCGAGGGCCTGCGTCAGTTCCGGCACCAGTTGGAACAGGTCGCCGACGAGTCCGTAGTCGGCAACCTGGAAGATCGGTGCCTCCTCGTCCTTGTTGATGGCGACGATGACCTTGCTGTCCTTCATGCCGGCGAGGTGCTGAATCGCGCCCGAGAGGCCGACCGCGACATAGAGTTCGGGCGCGACGATCTTGCCGGTCTGGCCGACCTGGAGTTCGTTCGACGCATAGCCAGCGTCGACCGCGGCGCGGGAGGCGCCCACCGCAGCCTTCAGGGTATCGGCCAGGGGTTCGAGCGTAGAACGGAAGTTGTCCGACGATCCGAGGCCGCGGCCTCCGGACACGACCACCCGGGCACCCGCAAGTTCGGGACGCGTCGATTGCGCGAGCTGCTGGCCGACGAGTTTGCTCTTGCCGCGATCTCCCGTGGGTGCGAGCGTTTCCACCGGCGCACTATTGCCTCCTGCAGCCAGCGCCGCAAAGGCCGTAGCGCGCACCGACAGCACGCGCACGCGCTCGTCGCAGCGCACCTTCGCGAGCAGGCTTCCGGCGTAGATGGGCCGTACGTATGTATCGCCGTCGAGCACGTCGACGATCTCGCTCACCATGCCGACGTCCAGCAGCGCTGCGACGCGCGGTAGCAGGTTCTTACCCGCCGCTGATGCGATGGCGAGCACGTGGGTGTAGCCGTTCGACGCGAGCTGAACAACCAGCGGCGCGACGTTCTCGGCAGTGAAGCCAGCGTATTCGCTGCCCTCGCTCGTCAACACGCGGGTCACGCCCGAATAGGTGCGCGCCACTTCCGCCGCTTGGGCGACCCCGGCGTCGCCGGCCAGCAGCAGATCGATCTCGCCGCCGAGCTTCGATGCGGCGGCGACGAGGTTTCCGGTCATCGGCGACAGCTTGCCGCCGGTCTGTTCTGCAATGATCAGGGTTTTCATCTCGATTCTCTCGTCGCGGGTCATAGCACCCGGGCTTCGTCCTTGAGCTTCTGCACCAGTTCGGCGACGGAAGCGACCTTGATGCCGCCCTTGCGCTCGGGCGGGGTATAGACCGACAGCGTCTGTACGCGCGGCGCCACGTCCACGCCCAGGTCGGCGGCCTTCAGGGTGTCGAGCGGCTTCTTCTTCGCCTTCATGATGTTGGGCAGGGTCGCGTAGCGCGGCTCGTTCAGACGTAGGTCGGCACTCACCACGGCCGGCAGCGCGAGCTGCACGGTCTCGAGGCCGCCGTCGATTTCGCGCGTGACGGTGAGGCTCGATCCGCTCACGGCGACTTTCGATGCATAGGTCGCCTGCCCCCAATCCAGCAGCGCGGCGAGCATCTGCGCAGTCTGGTTGGCGTCGTCGTCGATCGCCTGCTTGCCGCAGATGACGAGCTGCACGCCTTCCTTCTCGGCGACGACCTTCAACAGCTTCGCGACCGCCAGCGACTGCAGTTCGGCATCGGTCTCGACCAGGACCGCGCAATCGGCGCCCATCGCGAGCGCGGTGCGCAGGGTTTCCTGGCACACTGCCGCGCCGCAGGACACCGCCACGACCTCGGTCGCCACACCCGCCTCCTTCAACCGCACCGCCTCCTCAACGGCGATCTCGTCGAAGGGGTTCATCGACATCTTGACGTTCGCGAGCTCGACGCCCGAACCGTCGGACTTGGGGCGGACCTTGATGTTGTAGTCGGCAACCCGCTTGATCGGAACCAGTACTTTCATTCGTGCAATCTCCGCTTATTCCTTGAAGTGTTCTGCGCTCATGACCCGGGGCGGCTGCGGCATCAGCGGCCTGAAGCCCATGCGATCGAGTACGTCGCGCTGCAGATCGACGCCCGGCGCGATCTCTTCCAGCACCACGCCGTCCCGGGTCAGCCGGAACACCGCGCGTTCGGTGATGTAGAGGACCTCCTGCCCGCGCACGACCGCCTGCGGCCCGGAGAAGGTAATCTGGTCGACGTCCGCGACGAGCTTGGACACGTCGCCGTTGCGCTCGACGGTGAGCTCCCCGTGACCGGTCGCGAGCTTCGAACCCTTGGTGTCGAAGTTGCCGCAGAACACGACTTTCCTCGCGTTCTGCGCGATGTCGATGAAGCCCCCGGGGCCGACCGTGAGGCCGCCGAGCTTGGAGGCATTGACGTTGCCGTGCTGGTCGAACTCGCCGAAGCCGAGGAAGGCGATGTCCAGCCCGCCGCCAGAGTAGAAGTCGAATTGCGAGGGCGCGTCGATCATCGCCGAGGCGTTGCGCGCGAAACCGAACAGCATGCCGTCGAGGAGATTCCCGCCGTAGGTGCCGTGCTCGATGGTCTGGTAGTAGCGGTCGAGATCGCCGCGTGCGGCGACGAGCTTGGCGACGGCATCGGGCACGCCGACGCCGTAGTTGATCACCGCCCCGTCGCGCAGCTCTTCGGCCGCCCGGCGAGCGGTGGCTTGCCGCACCGACAAGGGCTGCGGCGCCTCGAGCGGCACGGGACCGCGGCGTTCACCGGAAATGGTCGGGTCATAGACGATCTCGTAGCTCTGCGACTGCGAGGGATCGACGACGACCGCATCGACGATCGCACCGGGGATGCGCACGGAGCGCGCCGGCAGCGTGCCGACATCCACCGCCGTGCGCACCTGCGCGATCACCTTGCCGCCGGAGTTGTGCGCCGCGAGTGCGACCGCGTAGGCGTCGACGTTTGCCGGCTCCTGGTCCATGCAGATGTTGCCGTGTTCGTCAGCGTAGGAGCCGCGGATGATTGCGACGTTCACGGGGAAGGGTTTGTAGCGCAGGTATTCCTTACCGCCAAGCTCGACGACCTCGACGAGATCCTCCTTCGCCGACTTGTTCATCTTGCCGCCGTCGATGCGTGGATCGACGAAGGTGCCCAGCCCCACATGGGTCAGCAGGCCGGGCCGACCGGCGCCGATCTCGCGGAAGAGCTGCGCGATCACGCCGCCCGGCAGCACATAGGCTTCGATCTTCTCGTCGCGCGCCAACTCCTGCATGCGCGGCGACCACACCCAGTGCCCGCCGATCACGCGCTTGACCATGCCCTCATAGGCGAAGCAGTTCATGCCCTTGGTCTTCTTGTCGCCGATGCCGAGCGCGTGCACGACCGTCAGACTGCGCGGCTGCGCGGTTTCCAGGAAGCGCTTCTCGAGCGCCGCGAAGATGCATGAAGCTTCGACGAGACCGCCCCCGCCGCCGATCAGGCCGACGGTGTCGCCGTTCCTGACGAGCGCGACGGCGTCGGCCGCGCTCATGAATTTATTGATTGCCATGGCTGTTCTCCTCTGCCGGACGATCAGATCGTTCCGTACAGCGCTTCCCCGTGCTTCATCGCGCTGCGCGCGACGACGGCGCGGTGGATCTCGGAAGTGCCGTCGAAAATGCGGTAGATGCGCGCGTCGCGGTACATGCGCTCGATGGGGAGATCCGCGCAGTAGCCCATCCCGCCATACACCTGGACCGCGCGGTCGGCGACGCGGCCAAGCACCTCGGCAACGTAAAACTTGGCCATCGAGATCTTGTCGCGGGCGTCGACCCCGTTGTCGATGTCATTCGCGGCATCCAGCACCAGCAGGCGGGACGCATTGATCTCGACCACGCTGTCCGCGATCATCTGCTGGATCAGCTGGAAGTCGCCGATCGGCTTGCCGAACTGCTTGCGCTCCTGGGCGTAGGAAATCATCAGGTTCAGCAGGCGTACCGACTTGCCGACGGCCCGCGCACAGACCTGCGCCAGGCGCACGCGACCGAGCGTCTCGAGGATCAGCTTGAAGCCCTGGCCTTCCCCGCCGAGGAGGTTTTCCCGGCCGACGGGGACTTCGTCGAACGCGAGTTCGACATGGCTCGTGCCGGTGAGGCCCATCATCTTCTGGTCGCGCCCGATCACGAAACCCGGCGTGCCCTTGTCGACGAGGAAGAGCGAGATGCCTTTGGCCCCGGCGGCGGGATCGGTCACGGCGGAGACGACGAAGAAGTCGGAGAACTCGCCGTCGCTGATGAAGTGCTTGCCGCCGCTGATCTTCCAGCCGCCCTGGCCGTCGGCGACCGCGCGCGTGTTGATCGCGGCCGCGTCGGAGCCGGCGTTCGGCTCGGTGATCGCGATCGAGCAGGTGCGCTCGCCGCGCACGGTCGGCAGCAGCCAGCGTTCGCGCTGGGCGGCGTCGCACTTCAGCAGGACTTCATACACGTTGCCGAAGGCGCGGCGAATCAGGATGTCCTTCGCGTGGCCGAACTGCTCCTCGACGAGCATCGTGTCGACCGCGGACAGACCGCCGCCGCCGAATTCCTCAGGGATGTTCATCGCGTAGAGGCCGTTGGCGCTCGACTTCTCGAACAGCGCGTGCGCCTTCTCCGGTGCGAGGCGGCCGGTTTCCTCGATTTCGTCCTCCAGCGGCAGCAGCTCGTTCTCGACGAAGCGGCGAACGGTATCGACGAGCATCTTCTGCTCGGACGTCAGATTCAGATCCATTACGTGTCTCCAGGATTGCCCGAGCCGCTCTTGCAGCCCGGGGTACGGCGAAGCGGCGCGTCAGGCGGCGCGGGAGGTGCCCGCGGCGGAAAGCGCTGCGGTCGGATTGATGCTTGCGAGGTAATCTGAAAGGGGGCTCACGGCCGAAAGCTCGTCGGCCGCAGCGAACAGTTCGGGCGCGAATTTCTCCATCGCCTCTTCGGTGAGGCGGACCGTAGGCCCGGCAATGCTCACGACGCCCGTGACACGGCCGGTATGCGGATCACGCACGTTCGCGGCCATCGAGGACATCCCCGGCGCCCAGCTCTCGATCGCCCGGCCGTAACCGCGCTGACGCGCCTCCGAAACGCCGGCGAGAACTTCGGAAATATTCCTCGGGACCTTAGGACCGCGCTGCTCGGGCAGCGTGAAACCCTGGCGCGCGACGAGTTCGACCGCTTCGTTCTCCGACATGCTCGCGAGCCAGATCATTCCGCTGGACGAACAGTACAGCGCGACCTCTCCGCCCATGTCCGGGTCGAATCGGAGTCCGCTCTTCGCGCCCTGGGCTTTCGCGATGAAAGGCAGTCGCCCGTTATCGACCACCGCGAGTCGCGCGAGCTCGCCGCTTGCCGCGGCAAGGCGGTTCAGCACGGGCTGAACGATCTCGACGATGCCGCTGTTCCCCAGCACCTTGAAGCCAAGCGACATCAGACGCGTAGTCAGGAGGTAGCGGGCCGAGTCCGCATCCTGCGCGACGTAGCGCAGCTGGTTCAGCTCGGCCAGCAAGCGATGCGCACCGCTCTTCGGCATTCCCAGGCAATCGGCGATCTCCTGTAGGGGCAATCCGCGCGGCTCCTCGGCGAGCAGCTCCAGTGCACCCAGCGCACGAGAAAGAAGACTTCCAGCCATCGCCTCACCCCGGTATAAACTTGAACACAGTTCCACTTTAGAATTTCGTTCATCTTTTGTCAACGCAAAATCTGTTCTGCGCACCCCTGTTCTGTCTTTTAATACTTGTAGCCGAACTTTCTTTGCGTTTTTTGCAACCCTGTTCTATATTTCAACATCAAAGATTCGAACGGTCGCACCGACTCGCTCCTTACGGTTTGCCTGAGGGCCCGGGCGCAGCGAAGACCGCCGTCACAGGCTTTAATGCAAGAACGGCAAACCGGTGCAGCCGCTCCCGGTATTCACTCTTGGAGGTAGTCCAGACATGGCGCACCAGTTCTCACTCGCACACCTCTCGGTCCTGACCACGTCCCCGGTCGAAATGGTCGAGATCGCCGCGAAAACCGGCTACGACTTCGTCAGCTTTCGCCTGACCGCGGTCACTTCAACCGAACACGTATTCGCGCTGCAGAACGACCGCGCGATGATGAACGAGGTCAAGGCACGCCTCGCCGGGACCGGCGTGAAGGTGCTCGACATCGAGCTGTGCCGCATGCCCGCGGAGATCGAGCCTGAGAGCTACGTTTCCGTGCTGCAAGCCGCCGCCGAGCTGGGCGCGCGCCACATCCTGGCGCAACTGCCCGATCCGGACCGCGCGCGGGCGACCGATCGTTTCGGCCGTCTGTGCGACCTCGCTGCCCCCTACAACCTGACCGTCGACCTCGAGTACCCCAGTTGGACCGAGACGCCGAACCTCGCCGCCGCCGCGACCGTCGTGCGCGCCGTCAATCGGCCCAATGCCGGCATCCTGGTCGACACGCTGCACTTCGACCGTGCGCGCGACACGGTCGAGGAATTGCGCAATCTGCCGCCGGAATGGTTCCACTTCGCACAGGTCTGCGACGCCCCCGCCGAAATTCCGACCACCGTCGACGGTCTCATCCACACTGCGCGCAGCGAACGCAATTTCCTGGGCGAAGGGGGCATCGACGTGCGCAGCATCCTCGATGCGCTGCCGGAAATGCCGTATTCGCTGGAAATCCCCAACGACACGCTGGCTCTGACCGTCTCGGCGGAAGAACGCGCGCGCCGCTCGATCCGCGCCGCAGAGGCCTATCTGAACGGCCTGCACGGCGAGTATCTGCACCGGTCCGCCGCCTGATCTCCTCCGCGCGGGCTTCGGCACTCTCGCTTCCCTTAGCCGTCGTCCGCGCACCTCTTCCCCGCTGCGGCAGGTGTCAGTCCTGCCCCACGTGCCGCAGCGCCGCCCTTGGAGCGCCGGCCGCATGAAACCTTCCCCCGTCGCCCCTCACGTTGAATCGCCCGCACGCCTGCCCGGCCTGTGGGAACTCTTCCTCGCGTGTTCGCGCGTCGGCCTTTCGGGCTTTGGCGGCGTCCTGCCGCTGCTGCGCCACCTGCTGGTCGAGAAACGCCGTCTCATGAGCGGCGCCGACTTCAACGCCCTGCTCGGCCTGTGCCAGTTCCTGCCCGGCTCCAACGTCGTCAATCTCGCCGTGTGCGTCGGCGCGCGCTTCCACGGTGCGCGCGGTGCGGTCGTCGCGACCGCCGGACTGTTGCTCGGCCCCTTCCTCGTGATGATGGGCCTCGCGACCGCCTACGGTGTCTGGGGCCACCTCGCCGTGGTGCAGGACATGCTGCGCGGCATCGCGGCCGCCGGCGCCGGACTGCTTTTCGCGACCGCCTTGAAGATGGCGCGCAACGTGCCCGAGCGATGGATCTACCTACCCTTCGCAGCGCTGATCCTCGTCGCGCTGGTGATCCTTCGCCTGCCGCTGCCGCCGCTGATGCTCGCGCTCCTCGGCATCACCGGCCTCATCGCCTGGCGACGCGCGCGCCGCGCGGCCAGGCTCGCCGCGACTGCAAGGACGGGGGCGTGACGATGGCGCTGCTGGCCGATCTCTTCCTGCAGTTCAGCATCCTCACCGTCGTTGCCTTCGGCGGCATCACTGCGATGCTGCCCGAACTGCACCGCCTCGTCGTCGAGCAGCGCCAGTGGATGGACGAGACCACCTTCGCCCACCTGTTCGCGATCGCGCAGGCGGCGCCTGGCCCCAACCTGCTGGTCGTATCGCTGATCGGTTGGAAGGTTGCGGGCATTCCCGGCGCGATCGCAGCGACCCTCGCGATCGCCCTGCCGATGAGCCTCGTGATCTTCTTCCTGTACCGGCACTGGGAACGCTTCCGCGATGCACCGTGGCGCGAGGCAATCCAGACCGGCGTCGCCCCCCTCGCCGTGGGCCTCGTGTGTGCGAGCGGCTGGCTGATCGGCGCTTCGGCGGGACTCGACCTGCGTGGCATCCTGCTGACGCTCGCTTGCACCGGCCTCATGCTCGTACGCGGCTGGCACCCCCTGTGGTACATCGGCGCCGGCGCGGCCGCGGGAGCCTTCGGACTCGTCTAGGCCGCGGACGCGCCGCACCCCGGTGTTATTCTCCGCGCTCCCCTTCGGATTGCACCCATGCTCGACGTTTTCACCATCACCGGCCCCGCCTTCCTCGTCATCGCGATTGGCTTCGCCGCGGTGCGCAGCGGCCTCTTCGACAAGAGCGAGACACGCATTCTCGGCAAGTTCGCGATCAATATCGCGCTGCCGGCGATGCTGCTGAAGGCGCTGACCGAGCGCCCCTTCGCCGAGATCATGAACGTCGGCTACCTTACCGCCTACACGCTCGGCTCGCTCGCCGTGTTCACCACGGGCATCGGCTTCGCGCGCCTCGTGCAGAAGAAGACGCTACAAACCAGCGTCGTGCACGGCATGGGCATGTCCCTGTCCAACAGCGGCTTCATCGGCTACCCGATCGTGCTGCAGGTCGTCGGCCCGACGGCCGGCATCGCACTGGCGCTGTGCTTCCTCGTCGAGAACCTGCTGATCGTGCCGCTCACGCTCGCGCTTGCCGAAAGCAGCGGCGGCGACGGCAAGAAGGCTCATCGCGTCGTGATCGAGACCTTTGCCCGGCTCGCCAAGAACCCGCTCATCATCGCCATCGTGGCGGGCTTCACCCTTGCCCTGCTGGGCATCCGCCTGCCCGCGCCGGTCGCGCACTCCATCGACATGCTTTCTCTCGCCGCGGCGGGTGTGGCTCTCTTCGTCATCGGCGGCACGCTGGTCGGCATCAAGGTCCGCGGCATGCGCCGCGACATCGCGCAGATCGTCGCGGGCAAGCTTGTCCTCCACCCGCTCTTCGTGTTCATCGCGCTCGCGCTCCTGCCGCCGCTCGACCCGACGCTGCACGTCGCCGCGATCGCCTTCGCCTGCATGCCGATGGCGAGCATCTTCCCGATCATCGCGCAGCGCTTCGGCCAGGAGGAACTCCCCGCCGCCGCGCTGATGGCTGCGACGATCAGCGCCTTCTTCTCGGTGAGCGCGGTGATCTGGATGCTTCAGCCGCAACTGGGCTGAGGTTTACGCGAACGCATCCCACAGCAGCTTCACGCCCGAAAGCCCCAGCATCGCCGTCGCGAACACGAAGAACGCCCGCTCCGGGATACGCTTCAGCGCCTTGAGGCCGATCCACACGCCGACGGGCGCAACCGGGGCGAGAAACAGCGACATCTTCAGCGATTCCCACGTGAACAGCCCGAGCGCCGCATACGGCACGATCTTCACGGCGTTTACCGCAGTGAAGTAGATCACCGTCGTCGCGACGAAGGTGTCCTTCGCAAGCCCGCGATTCAGCAGATACACCAGCAGCGGCGGCGAACCGGCATGCGCGATAGTGCTGGTGAAACCCGACACCTCGCCCCAGAACAGCCCCGCGCCCTTCCCCGGCGGGCCGGAGAGTTTGAGCCGGGCGCGCAGCCCGAAGATCCGGTCGAGCGCGAACAGCACGGCAATCCCGCCGACGCAGCCCTTCACCGCCTTTTCCGGCATCCAGCCGAACACCGCCGCCCCGACCAGCATACCGAGCGCGGCGGCAGGCAGCAGCAGGCGGATTTCCTCGCTTGACCATCTGCGCCAGTACGCCCGGATCCCGATTCAGTCGATGAACACGAGCAGCGGCAGCATCACCGCCGCGGCCTGGGCGGGTGTGATCCACAGCGACATGAAGGGCACGGCCAAGCCACCAAAGGCGCCGCCGAGGCCGGACTTGGAAATGCCGGTGAGCAACACGGCGATGCCGGCGACGATCCAGCCTGCGGTATCGAAAGTCATCAGGTACCCCGGAAAATGCAAAAGCCGCATCCCGACCGCGCACAAGCGGGCCCGATGCGGCTCGAACTGGGGGCGGGATTCTACGCCGCCGCGCCCCCGGCGCGGAACTTACTTTCCGGCGAGCGAGCGCTGCAGCACGTCCAGCACGCGGCGCAGGTCCTCGATCGGCACCTGTCCCGGCGCGGAGGCCTTCTGCCCGACCGCGAAGCTCACCGACGAACCGAACACCCAGCCGAACAGACGCGAAAGCGAGCCGTAGGCACCCATCGACATGCTGATGATGGGCAGCGAGATCTTCTTCTGACCGTCCAGGGTCGCCTGCAGCACGGTCAGCACGTCCTCCAGCCCCTGCGGCATCACGGCAACCTTCGCAACATCCGCACCGGCCTTCTCCATCGACACGAACTTCGCGACGATTTCCTCCGCCGAGGGGGTCTTCTGGAAGTTGTGGAAGGACGCAATCAGCTTCGTGCCGGTCTCGCGCGCGAGCTCGACCGCAGCGGCGAAATGCTTCGGCTCGCACGACAACTCGTAATCAAGAAAATCCACCGCGCCCGAGCGCGCGACGGCCTGGTACATCTCGAGCACCTGCTCTTCCGAGATGCCGATCGTCTCGCCACCTTCGCGGATCGAGCGGCGCGTGAAGATGATCGGGATGCCCGCCGAGCTCTTGCGGACTTCCCTGGCCAGTTCCACGACGCGGTCGGTTTCGGCGATGCCGGAGAAGAAGTCGACGCGCCATTCGAGCAGGTCAGGCTGCTTCGCGACGATCGCGTCGAGTTCCCCGAGCACGCCGGCCTCGTCACGACCGACCAGCGGTGCGCACACCAGCGGTTCCTTGCCTTCGCCAACCGGTTTGCCTTTCACTTCCAGAGCACGGGTAAATGCCATCTCTTGATTCCTCGTAAATTCAAACGGGCGCCGTACCGCAGCGCGCAAGCCGCACCCGCCCTGTCCTCAATCCTTGTAGGCGACCAGCTCGCGGATGCCGTCGGACGTGTAGCCGTCGTAGCCGAACAGCGAAAGATACAGCGGCGCCATCTCGATGAACATCTCCCGCCCCATGTGTATCGTGCAACCGCGTTCGCGAGCGGCCAGCAGCAGCGGCGTGAAATCGATCTTCATTATGACGTCAGCAACAACCGTACGGGGTGCGAGCCGCTCGACCGGCACCGGCAGCGGATCGCTCTCCTTGAGTCCGAGCGGGGTCGCATTGACGACGAGATCGTAGCCAGCCGGATCGTTCGTCGCGACGAAGGCCTCGCGGGACACGCCGAAGCTCGTGAGCCGCCCCGCGAGCCGCGCAGCGCTGTCGGTACTGATGTCCGACACGCCCACGCTGGCCGCGCCGGCTTCACCCAGCGCCACGGCGATCGCGGCACCGACACCGCCCGATCCCACGACGAGGCAGCGCATACCCTGCGGATCGACGCCCGCGCGCTTGAGGCCGCGCACGAAGCCGACGCCGTCGAACAGGTCTCCGAAGAGCGTGCCGTCCGCGCGCTTGACGATCGCGTTGCACGCCCCGGCGGCCCTCACCGCGGCGCTCGCCTCGTCGAGGAAATCGACGCACGCCGGCTTGTGCGGGATCGTGATCATCGCGCCACGCACGTTGGAGACGGCAAAAAGCGCCGGCCCGACCTTCGCGAAGTCGGCCGGCGCGATCTCCAGCGGCACGACGACCGCATCGATGCCGATCGCCGCAAACAGCTGGTTGTAAAGCGTCGGCGCCTTCACCTGGCCGACCGGATAGCCGATGACCGGGTAAAGGAGCGTCGAACCGGAGATCGACAGCGGATTCATTTCGGTACTTGCCATCGGAATGTTCCTTCCTTGTTTGGATGCCTGAATGCGCTGTCTGTCGGGGTTGGGGCCGGTTCGAGTGCCGTTTCCTCTCGTCAGTCGGTGCTGACGTGCGACACCTTCGCGTTCGGCGAGTAGATGTCGAGGATGTTCCAGTGGCCGGTCGTCGGCACCGGGTTGTTCTTCATCGCCACGTCGATGACGAAGGGCTTGTTCGACTTCACCGCCTGCGCGAGCACTTCCCGGAACTGCTCGGCCGACTCGATCTTCACGCCTTCCGCGCCGTAGGCACGCGCCACCGCCGCGAAGTCCGCCTGGTAGGGCTCGCCGTCCTTGCGGAACAGCGTCCCGGTCGTCGTGCCGTAGTGCGCCTTCTGCAGTCCGGCGATAGTGCCGAATGCGAAGTTGTTCATGATCACCCACACGACCGGGATGTTCTCTTCCACGGCCGTCGCGAGCACTGCCGGGTTCTGGCCGAAGCCGCCGTCACCGACCAGCGACACGACCACGCGGTCCGGGAATGCGACTTTCGCACCGAGCGCGGCCGGGGCGCCGAAGCCCATCGTGCAGTAGCCGCCCGGGGTCAGGATGCTGCCGGGCGTGAAGATCGGGAACTGCTGGCCGACGCCATTCTTGTTCCAGCCCACGTCGGTGGTGATGAACGCATCGCGCGGCAGCACTTCGCGCACCACGGACAGGATGCGCTCGGGCATCATCGGGAAGCAGTCGTCCTGCACGAACTTCTGGTTGCCGGCGACGAAGGTCTCGCGGAACGCGGCGATCTCCTTGCGCAGCGCGTCGTTCTTGCGCCCTTCCGGCAGCATCTCGCGGGCGACACGGTTCAGCACGGTCAGCGCGTTCTTCAGATCGGTGACGACGCCGATCTCGACCGGGTAGTTGCGCCCGATCTCGTTCGAATCGATATCGATGTGGATCAGCTTGGTCGGCGGGAAGCTGAAGGTGAATTCGTTTTCCCACGAGCTGCAGTCGGCTTCCGCGAAGCGCGTGCCGAGGCCGATGATCCAGTCCGCGTTGCGGCACTTGTCGTTCACCAGCTTGGTGCCCCAAAAGCCGGTCATGCCCAGCACCAGCTCGTGGTCGTCCGGCAGCACGCCCTTGCCCATCAGCGAATGCGCGACCGGCAGCGACAGATGCTCGGCGAAGGCGCGCAGCTCTTCGGCCGCATCGGCCAGGATTACACCACCACCGGCATAGATCACCGGGTCTTTCGCGTCGAGCAGCGCCTGCACGACCTTCTTCGCGGTCACGTCGTCGATCGACGGCTTCTGCAGCACCTTGGTGTGATGACGCAGGCGAGTGAAGAGCGAAACGTCGATCTCGCGCGAGAAGAAATCCATCGGCACGTTCACCAGCACCGGGCCGGGACGCCCGCTCTCGGCGAGCTGGAAGGCCTTCTCAAGGATCTCCGGGAAGAGTTCCGGCGTATCGACACGCCACGCACGCTTCACGAACGGACGGTAGATCTCCCACTGCGACGCGTCGGCGTGCAGGTTGATTTCCTGGTGCGGGTGCTTGCCGTAATAGTAGCTGGGGATGTCGCCGGCGATCACGACCATCGGGATCGAGTCGAGCGCGGCATTGGCGACGCCGGTTGCCGCGTTCGTCAGCCCCGGTCCGAGGTGCGACAGCACGACCGACGCCTTCTTCGTCGCGCGGGCATAGCCGTCGGCGGCGTGCGCCGCGATCTGCTCGTGGCGCGTGTTGATGAAGCGGATCTTGCTGTTTTCCAGCGCCGTCAGCACGGCGATGTTCGTATGGCCGCACAGGCCGAAGATGTGCTCGACCCCGCGGTCTTCGAGATACCGGACGAGCTGATGGGAGATCAGTTGCTTCATTTGGCGTCGCCTCCAGATTTGGATGTCAATTCCGTTTCGATGTCGGCACGGGCGGACCCGTGCGCTATGCCGTCACTTGCGAAGCCGCGGCTACGCCTGGTTCTTCCCGGGAACGGCACGGCGCGCCGGTCCCGCATAGGTGTAAGGAATGTTCTTGGGCATCGGACCCTTGATGCGCCCGCCCTGCTGCGACTGCTCCCACGCGTGGGCGAGGATGCCGACCGAGCGCGACAGGATGAAGAGCCCGCGCCCCAGTTCCGGCGCAAAGCCCAGTTCTGCGTAGATCACCGCCGTCGCGCCGTCGATGTTCATCGGGATGCGCTTGCCCTTGCGCCGCTCGAGGATCGCTTCGACCTGCTGGCCGATCTGCGAATACTGGCCCTGAACCACGCCTTTCGCGCGCGCCTCCTCGACCATCGCCAGCAGCTTGCCCGAGCGCGGATCGATCGGATGGAAGCGGTGGCCGAAGCCCGGGATCACCTTGCCGTTCTCTGCAATATAGGCATCGAGCGCGGCTTCGACGGCCGCTTCGAGCGGAGCGCCCTCGCCGATGCGCCCGGCCGCATCCGCATAGAGCTCCATGCACTGCTGGCCGGCGCCACCGTGAATGCCGGCGAGCACGTTCACCGCCGACGCCATCGCGTTGTTCAGTTCGACGCCGCAGGTCACGGCCATGCGCGAGATCGCGATCGACGGCGCATGCGGGCCGTGATCGACCGCCGCCACCAGCGCCGCTTCCAGCAGGCGCGACTGCTCCGGCGTCGGCAGGTCGCCGCGCACCATCAGCCAGATCATCTGCGGGAAGCTGACGTTGCCGATCAGCTCCTCGATCGGGTAACCGCGCATCGCGATCCTGCCCGGCTCGATGTCGATGATTTCGGTGGTCCACCACGCCTGCGCGTCGCGGACGATGTCCTCGGCACTCTTCATGTTCAAACCGCCTGTTGTTCGTGGAGTTGCGAAATTTCGGCCGCGGAGTAGCCGAGCTCGGCCAGCAGCGAATCGGTGTGCGCGCCGAGCACCGGCGGCGGCGTCGCCACGTCGGGATTGCCGCCGCGCATCTTGAAGCCGGCGCGCACGAGGCTGAGGTCACGGCCCACGCCCGGCACGTCTTCGAACTTCGCGAGCAGGTCGCGTTCGCGGATCTGCGGATGCTCGAGCACCTGCGGCACGGTCAGCACGCGGCCCGCCGGCACGCCCAACTTCGCGAGGATGGCCTCCCACTCGCCCGCCGACTTCGATGCCAGCCCCGCCTCGACCTCGACTTTCAGCGCCTTGCGGTTGCGCTTCCTGGCCTCGCGCTCTGCAAAGCGTTCGTCGGTCTTCAGGTCCGGCCGGCCGATCGCGTCGGCCAGTGCCTCGAACTGCTCCTGCTTGTTCGCCGCGATGTTCAGTAGCCCCTCGCCCGTGCGGAAAGTGCCCGACGGCGCCGCGGTGAAATTCTCGTTACCCATCGGCACCGGCTCCTTGCCGGCGATCAGGTAGTTGGACACCACCCAGCCCATCGTCACGATCGTCGAATCTAGCATCGACACGTCGATGAATTCACCTTCGCCGGTCTTCGCCTGACGCACCAGCGCACTCGAGACCGCGAAGGCCGCGGTGATGCCGCCGATGGTGTCGGCGACGGGGTAACCCACACGCAAGGGAGCGGACTCGTCGTCGCCGGTGATGCTCATCACGCCCGACATGCCCTGCACGATCTGGTCGTAGGCCGGCGCATGCCGCATCGGCCCCTGCTGGCCGAAGCCCGAGATCGCGCAATAGACGAGCTTCGGATTCACTTCCTTCAGCACGTCATAACCGAGGCCCAGACGATCCATCACGCCCGGCCGGAAATTTTCGATCAGCACGTCGGCGCTCTTCACGAGGCGGAACAGCACTTCCTTGCCCGCCTCGGACTTCAGGTTCAGCGTCAGCGACTTCTTGCCGCCGTTCTGCGCGAGGAAGGACGCGCCCATCTTCGCCTTGTTGAGCGCCGGATCGGCGCCAAGCTGGCGCGCCAGATCGCCCGACTCCGGCACCTCGACCTTGATCACCTCGGCACCGAGCAGCGCCAATTGGTACGCACAGAACGGCCCCGCCAGCACGTTGGTCAGGTCGAGGACGCGAATTCCGGAAAGCGCTGCAGTCATGTGCTACCCCTAGGTTCACTGTGGATCAACATCGATCCTGTCACGTTGATCAAATAATAGAACGCAATTCTTCACAGTGCAACCATTTTTAGAACCTTGTTTTGTTTTTTAGAACAAGGTCGCAAAACTCCCTAGGGCCCTAAGCCCCGAGCCATGGAATAAGGGGTGACGTCGCCGCCCGCCGCGGCAACCGGAACACATGGAGGCGCCGCGGCGTGTGGCGCGAGGGAAGGAGAGACGTGCCGCACACCAGACGGGCGCGACACGCAACTCAGCGTGACGGAATCAGGCGGCGGCGACCTTGTCGGCAAGCCACTGCACCGAGGCCTGCGCACGGGCAATCACGGCCGGCAGATCGGCGCGCAGATTCTCGTCATTGAACACCTCGAGCGTGTAATCGCCCGCATAGCCCTTGCCGCGCAGGCGCGCGACGAGGTCGGAAATCAGCCAGCCATGCACGCCCTCGCCGGGAAAGCGGCGCTCGTGGCGCGAAATCTCGACGAACTCGTCGATCTCGGTCACGAAGTCGAACGAGCAGTCCGACAACTGCGCGAGGAAGATGCGGTCGACCGGAATGTCCGCGAGCAGATCGAGCGAGGTCTGCCGCATCAGGATCTGGAAGGAGTCGATGACAAGGCCGACGTTGTGGCGGTTCGCCATCTGCACGACCCGCCACGCATCGGGGTACTCGCTCACCCAGCGCCCCCACGCCAGTGCCTCGTAGCCGATGCGGATGCCGTAAGGGGTTGCGAGCGTGCCGAGGACTGCGAGATTGCGCGCCAGCGCCTCCGGGTCGGCAATGGCCGTAGGGGCGGTCGACGAGGACACGATCAGCAGCCGGCAACCGACCGAAGCCGCCAATTCGATCATCGATTTCGCCGCATCGATGCGGTAACCGACCTCACGTTCCGACGCCCCGGTCATTTCCCGCAGAAACTGGAAGGCACATACCCGCACGCCGCTCGCGCGCACCTTGCGTGCAGTCGCAGCAGCGCCATCGGGATGCGCCAACAGATCCTTGGCGCTCAAGACCAGGGCACCGAATCCTGCTTCCCGCACGGCGTCCATTTTCTCGTGCAGAGTTCCGGGGAGCGTCGCGCTGTTGATCCCGATCCTGTGAGTCTTCATCGTTCGTGCCGCCCGGGCGGTGAAATGTGATTGCTGTCGAACCCGGCAGCGCCGGATCACTCCGTGCGTTGCACGATCTCGAAATAGAACGGATCCACGACCGGAGCGGTGACCAGATGCTTCACGCCCGGCCGCTCCGGATCGCTCTCCGGCCCGCGGGCGACCGGAATCCCCGTATCCCCGAAGCCTGCCGCCACATCGGCAAGCGAATGCGTCTCGATGCCGATGCAGGCGATCCCCTCGACGTTCAGCGGGTCGGCTGCCGGCCCCCCCTCGCGTACCTGTTCCGACGCCGGACGCAGGACGATGCGCAACTTGCCGCAGGGGCTTTCCATCCAGATGGACCCGCTCGCACTCGTCTGCAGCACACGGAATCCAAACACCTGCTCGTGAAACTCGATCCACTCCTGCTCACGACCCGCGCACACGGTGAGCGCCACGTGCTCCACGCTCGTCAGCCCCATCGGCGTCGCGTGCGGCTTCGTCTGCGGCAGCGGCACGAAGTCGACGTCGTAGATCGTGTGATCGCCGTAACGGTCGATGAAATATACGTGCGTTCCGCCAATGCCGATGATCGCGGGGATATTCAGTTCCATCGCGCCCGCATGCGGCGGCACATCCCACGCACCGGTCGCCTGCGCACGCTTGTAAGCGGACGCCACGTTCTTCACGCGCAGCGCGATCGCGCAGATCCCCGGGCCGTAGGTCCGGTTGAAAGTCTGCGCAAAGCTCTCCTCGTCGGAGTTGATGAGGAAATTGATGTCGCCCTGACGGTACAGGACCACGTTCTTCGACCGGTGCTTCCCCACCGCGGAAAAACCCATGCGTTCGAAATGGGCGCCGAGCGCGTCCGGGTCGGGCGAAGCGAATTCGACGAATTCGAGACCGTCCATCCCCAGGACATTGCCTGAAGCGTCAGACGTCGAAAAAAGCGGGTCTTGCATCCTTTGGCTCCTGTCTGCCACAAGCGGGCGGGCCTTAATGAATGTAATCGGTGCGGCGCTTGGCCTCTGCGTGCCTTCTATCATACCCCTTGCCGCGAACCCAACAGCTTTCTCAGCCGCGCTGCGCGTAGCCGCGCCTGCGTTCCAGATTCACTGCGCCGGGGTCCTGACACCGTTTCATTGGCATCGCGGTAGGCGTCGAATTGCCCTCCAATGTCATTGCCAAAGATAGAACGATGTTCCATTATTTAATGATATCGTAGAAATGCCGGGGGAACATGGCGCGTCGCAGCCGCAACCCTCTGATCGCCCTGACCGGGTGGCGAACTGCGCACGGCGCCGGGCTGGATTCACCATAAACCCCGGTTATCATGTTCCAATAACGAAAACCTGGTTTCATTTTACTGGAGCATTCCCCATGAGCAGCGAAGGCGTCGCATCCGTAGAACGCGCCCTGACCATCCTTGATGTCTTCACCGACCGGGACAAGAGCCTGACCCTGACCGAGATCTCCAAGCGCGCCGGCTTCTACAAGAGCACCACGCTGCGGCTCGCGGAGTCGCTGGAGAAGTTCGGCTACCTGCGCCGCCTCGACGACGGTGCCTACCGCTTGGGGCCCAAGCCTCTTTATCTCGGATCGCTGTATCAGAAGCACTTCAGCACATCCGACTTCGTGCCACAAGTTATGCGCCGTATGTCCGAGGAACTGCGCGAAGGCATTTCGTTCTTCGTGCGTGACGAAGACCGACGCGTTTGCCTGCATCGTGTCGATTCGCCCCGCGCGATCCGCGACGCGATCCATGAGGGCGACGCGTTTCCCCTCACTACGGGCGCCTCCGGTCACGTGCTGCTCGCGTTCAGCGGCCTGTCCGGCAGCAAATACGATCAGATCCGCGATCGTTACTATTCGATGTCGCTCGGGGAGCGTGATCCTGAAACGGCGGCCGTGTCGTGTCCGGTCTTCGCCGTGCAGCAACGCCTCGTCGGCGCGCTCTCGGTATCGGGTCCCAGATATCGCCTTGATGAAAAGGCCCTCGAGGAGATCGTTCCTATGTTGCACAAATACGCTGCCGAACTCACCCATTTGTTCGGCGGAACCTGGCCCGACTTCAGCCGCCAGCCACTTCGAACACACGCCTGATCGAGGTGCAAGGCGACCGTAGACCGTGGGACAGTGACTGCAGATAGCTGCATCCCCGGCCTCCGCCAGCGGCCTCCAGGCGCCCTTCGAAGGACCGGCAAGCACTAAAGCCGCATGGCAAGCGCCAGCGATACGAAGAGGAGCGCCGAGGCGTTCCCGATCATGACGATAGAGGCGACTTTGTCAGGCTCCTGATGGAAGCGTTCGGCGAAGATGAAATTGACGACCGCCGGCGGCAGGGCTCCGAACACGACGAGGATGTCCTGCTCCAGCGCTGTCAGCCCCCCGACCGGACCATAGATCCACGCCACGGCCATGCCGGTGAGCGGGGTCAGAATTGCGCCGACGATCGCGATTCTCCAGGCCCCTACCGACGCACTTGACAGCCGTACGCCCAGCGAAAAGATCATCAGGCCGATCGAGATGTCACCGAGGATCTTGGAGGCGGTCATGATCGGCGGCGGAATTGTGAATCCGGAGAGGGTCACGATAATGCCCAAAGTTGCCGCGACGAAGACTGGCTGCCGCCAGAGTGCGCCGAGCCGCATCTTACGACTCATCAGCCACGGGTGAAGGGCGAATTGGAGCAGCGTTTCCACCAGCATCAGCACCAGCGCCGCACTGAGTGCCTGCTCGCCGAAGGCGAGGAGGATGACCGGCAGGCCCATGTTGCCGGCATTGTTGAACATTACCGGCGGCACCAGCGTCTTCGGATTGAAGCCCAAAGCCTGAGCGAGCGGCCACGCCAGCAGACCGGATCCCAACACAACAACGGCGGCACCGACAGCGACCGCAACGTTCTGGGCCAAATCGAAACTCTTGCCGGCCAGCGCCGAGAAAATCAGCGCCGGCAAGAAGACCTCCATGTTCATACGGTTCGCGGCAATCATCTCCGGCTTGTGTTTGCGCCCGTAGACATAACCGGCGAGCACGATGATGAAGATCGGGAATACGATACTGACGATGCGCAGCAGCATGGGGGAACGGCCGACGGGAGCAGTATGAGAAAGCCGTCCAGTAGGCGCCCCCCTCTCCTACCTAGACGATCTTGCCGCAGCCGCTTACTTCGCGCCTCCCTGTGCAGCGGACACGCCGGCGCGCAGCGCGAGCAGGTAGCTGTCAACGCCGAAGCCGCTAATCTGGCCCTTCACGATCTCGGCGAAGACCGAGTGGTGGCGGAACGGCTCGCGGGCATGGATGTTCGACATGTGCAGTTCCACGATCGGGCAGGTGAGAATCGCCAGGGCATCGCGAATCCCGTAGCTGTAATGCGTCCACGCGCCCGCGTTGATGAGCACCGCATCCACCTGATCGAAGAAGCCCTGATGGATGCGTTCGACCATCTCCGCTTCACTGTTGGTCTGGAAGCTTTCGATTTCGACGTCCAGTTCACGGCCCAGCGTACGCAACTGCTCGTCGATCTCGGCGAGCGTTATCGTGCCGTACTGAACCGGGTCACGCTTTCCGAACATGTTGTGATTGATACCATGAAGCATGAGCACTTTCATGATGTTTCCTTGTGACTGATTGCTGAAGAAGCGCCTGTGCGGTCCGGGACTGCACACACGCCGTTTTCGTTATGACTGAGCGGGTTCGGTGGTCTGCCTTCCCGGGCTACTTGCGGCGGGCCGTTTCGAGTTCGGCGTACACCGCCTTGACGGTGTCCTCGCCCACGTTCGCCGCATGCTTGTCGATCACCGGCCTCACCTTGTCGCGCAGTCGCTGCATCTCGCCCGCCGACAGTTCCGTCACCTGCATGCCGGCCTTCTTGAGATCTTCGAGCGCCTCGGCCGCCTGCTGGCGCGACACCTGGCGCTGATAAGCGGTGGCTTCGGCTGTTGCATCGGCGATGATCTTCTTCTCGTCCGCGCTCATCGCATCCCACAGCTTCTTGCTCATGATCACCGACTGCGGGTTGTAGACGTGGCGCGTCGCGGAGACGTACTTCTGGACCTCGTTCAGCTTCGCCGCGCGAATCACGGTGAAGGGGTTTTCCTGGCCGTCCACCGCTTTTTGCTCGAGTGCGTTGTAGACCTCCGGCCACGCCAGCGGAGTCGGATTGGCTCCCAGTGCGCTGAACAGGTCGACGTAAATCGGCGACTGGATGACGCGTAACTTGAGGCCCGCGATGTCTTCGAGCCGCGAGATCGGGTGCTTGCTGTTCGTGATGTTGCGGAATCCCAAGTCCCAGTAAGCGAGGCCGACGATGCCCTTGTCGGCGAGCTTCGCGTGCAGGCTCTTGCCGAAGTTGCCGTCCGTAACCGCATCGGCCTCCTGCGGATTGGCGAACAGGAAGGGGAAATCGTAGATAGCGAATTCTTTCGCCTGGACCTGAAGGATGCCGGAGTTGAGCACCGTCATCTCGATCGTGCCGCCCTGGATCGCAGAGACGGTCTGAACGTCACCGCCGAGCTGGCCGCCGGGGAAGAGCTTCACCTTGATCTTGTTGTCGGACTTTGCCGCAACCAGGTCGGCGAACTTCTGGGCCCCCATCTCCTGCGGATGCCCTTTGTTGTTCTGGAACGCGAACTTGATCGTGCGCTCCTTGACGTCCGCGGCGCCGGCAACGACGGGAAGAAGTGCGGCGACCGCCAGGCACAGCGCGTTGCGAAGGAATTCTTTCATGTGTGTCTCCTCTGGTTTGACTACATTGAGGCTAGCTTGCCTCTACAAATAAAACACAGTTGCTACAGAAGCAACAAAATCTAGGTCATGCCAGCGGAACGGTGAGCTGCGCAATCATCGGCGCAGTCTCGGGACGCACTCCGCGCCACCACGCAAAGGCTTCCGCCGCCTGTTCGACGAGCATGCCTACGCCGTCGGCAAGATTCCTCACGCCCGTTCCCTGTGCGAGCCGCAAGAAGGGGGTGAGGCCCTTGCCGTAGGCGAGTTCGTAAGCGAGGGAGCTCGGCGCGAACACGTCGGTGGTGACCGGGGGCAGTTCGCCACGCAGGCTCGCTGAGGTGGCATTGACCACGATGTCGAAGGCGCTATGGTCGAGATCGCCGTACCCCACGCCGACGATCGGCCCACAGGCGGCGAACTCTTGCGCGAGCGCCTCTGCCTTCGTGACCGTGCGATTAACCAGCACGAGTTGGGCGGGACGTGCAGCGAGGAAGGGATGCAGCGCACCGCGCGCCGCGCCGCCTGCCCCCATCAGCAACACCCGCTTGCCCCGCATGAGCCGACCGAGGTTCTGTTCGATGTCGCGCACGAGGCCGACGCCATCGAAGTTGTCGGCGAGCACCTTGCCGCCTTCCAACTTCAGCGCGTTTACGGCGCCGGCGAGCTGCGCGCGCTCGCTGAGGTCCGTTGCCCAGGCAAAGGCATCAAGCTTGAAGGGGGCAGTGACGTTCATGCCCCGGCCACCCGCATCGCGGAAGGCCGCCGCCGCCGTGGCAAATCCATCCGACGGGGCTTCGAGTGCGATGTATTCGAGCGACTGACCGCTGCCTTGGGCAAAGGCGGTATGGATCAGCGGCGACTTGGTGTGACCGATCGGATTGCCGATCACGGCGTAACGGTCCATGGTCGGCTCCTTAAAGTCGGGAGACGGCGTCTTCGGCATACAGCACGCCGTCATCGACCATTGCGTCGATATCGGCGTCGACATAACCGAGACTCGCGGCGACCTCGCGGTTGTGCTGGCCGAGGAGCGGCGCCGCCTCGGTGATCGTCGTGTCGCAGTCCGAGAATCGGTACGGCAGGTTGCCGAGGCTCACCTTGCCGAGTACCGGGTGCTGCTGCTCCACGAGCATGCCGCGCGCCCGGATCTGCGGGTCGGCAAGCACTTCGGCGATGTTCTGCACCTTGGCCGAAGGCACGTCGATGGCGTCGAGCGCAGCCAGACACTGCACGACCGTTCGCTCGTTAGTCCACGCGCGGACGACCGGCAGGAGCTCGAGACGATGCTCGTTGCGCCCGCCCGAGCTGTGAAAACGCGTATCCGTCGCGAAGCCAGGGTTGCCGGTCTCCTCGCCGACGAGCTTCGCGAATCGCTTCCACGCGTCATCGACCTGGGCAGCGATCACGAGGTGGCCGTCCTTCGCCGTGAACACGCCGTACAGCGTCGAATTCGGCATGTCGTGGCCGGTCTGCACCGGAATCTCCTTGCCGCCGGAGAGTGTGTAGCACTGCACCGCATATTCGTGCATCGACACCAGGCAGTCGTACAAGGCCATGTCGATGTGCTGGCCCTTGCCGGACTTCACGCGCCCGAGGAGTGCTGCGCAGATCGCACCGACGGCGTTGCTGCCGGTGAAGATGTCGCCCAGCGCGACCCGCAGCAGCGGTGGCGCTTCGCCCGGCTGGCCGACCATCGCCATGATGCCGCTCTTGGCTTCCGCGATCAGGCCAAAACCGGCGCGGTGCGAATCCGGCCCGGTGTGACCGTAGGCCGAGATCGAGCAATAGACCAGACCGGGATTGCGCTGCGACAAGTCCTCGTAGCCGAGCCCCAGCTTCTTCAGCGTGCCGGGCCGGTAGTTCTCGACGAAGACATCGGCGCCGTCGCACAGTTTTTCCAGCATCTCGCGGCCGCGCGGATCCTTGATGTTGATGCACAGACCCTTCTTGCCCATATTCTGCTGCAGGTAATAGCCGCTCGTCAGCCCGTCGAAGAGGTAGGCGTGCTGGCGACCGGCGTCGCCGGTTGTCGGGCGCTCGACCTTGATCACCTCGGCGCCGAGCGCCGCCAGGCAGCGGCTCAGGTACGGCCCCGCGAGGAAGTGGCTGTAGTCGATGACGCGGATGCCGGCCAGCGGCTGGTTTTGGGTGTTCATGAAACGCTCCTCAGGCGGCGGCTTGCGCGCGGCGCGGAATCATCAGGCGATGCTCGCCGCGCTGCACGACCTCGCCGTGCTGGTTGATCAGTTCCGAAGGCAGCAAGACGATGCCCCAGCCCGGCCGGCTCTTCGATGCGCGCATCGAACCCACGCGGAACTTCACGTGCAGCGTGTCATTGAGGCGGATCGGCAGCAGGAAGTCCCAACTCCAGCCCAACGACATGCCGGGCAGGAAACGGTATTCGCACTGGGTCTTGAGGCCGTCGGCGATCGACAGGCCGAAGAGGCCATGCGCGACGCGGGTGCCGAAGGGCGTCGTCTTCGCGTAGTCCTCGTCGACATGCACGGGGGTGAAGTCACCGGTCAGTTCCGCGTAAGCGTTGATGCGCGCCTCAGTCACCGTGTAGGTCGGGCTCGTGCATTCGTCGCCTTCGCGCGCGTCGTCCCAGTAGCGTTCGGGGGTGTCGAATTTGCGTTGCGGAATGTTCAACATGTTTTTGCTCCGGTGTCCGGTTCAGGCGCGCGGCTGCACTGCGAGCGCCTCGGCCACCGCATCGCCGTGCGCCTGGATGAGTTCGATAGCGAGGCCGTCGGGCAACTGCAGCCAGTTGCGTCCCTGCGGCAGTTCCTTCACGTTCCAGCGCTGTGCGGCGGCGAGGGCGGTTTCGCGGTCTTCCACCATGATCCCGAGATGGGCCAGCCGGCCGGCGTCGTTGCTCGGCGCGGCCTCGAAACCCGGGAAGGACATCAGCTGGACGCCGCCAATCGTCCATACCTGATAGGGCACTTGCCCCTCGGGCGTGGCTTCGCGGATCGTCATGCCCAGCACCTCGCGAAAGAAGCGGACATGCCAGTCGATGTCGGCGACGCGGATGGCGACGTGCTCGACGTAGGCGTTATTTGCATTCGTCATAGTTACACCCTCAGGCCTTGGCCGTACTGCCAGCGAAATTTACGAGCCAGTGCTCGACGCCCTTGACGCACGCGACGAGAGCCTGATTGACGGGAGTCGGCACGCCGGTCTTCTGCCCCCAGCGCACGACGGACCCGTTGATGAAGTCGATCTCCGTCGCGTCGCCCTTCTCGAGGCTCTGCAGCATCGACGCCTTGAACTCGGGCGGCAGGCCTTCTGCAGCCTTGACCCATGCGTCCCGCGGCTCGCGCGTCGAGATTGCGACCCCTGCTGCCTTTGCGACCGTCATCGCCTCCGCGACGGCGGCAATCGCACAGTCCATGACTTCGGGTACGTTGTAGAGCCCCCCATATGGAAGCCGCGTGATGCCAGAGAGGGCGCCGGTCGCGACGTTCACGAGCAATTTGTCCCAGATCGTGCCCATGATGTTCGAGCTGACGGTGGTCTCCAGCCCGGCGCGGTTGAATTCGGCAGCAACCGCCTGGATGCGATCGGTGACGCTGCCATCCAGTTCGCCGATGATGGTTTCCTTGCCGCGCGTACCCGCAATGATGTGGCCCGCCCCCAGCAGCACGCCGCCCACGTAGGTCTTGCCGGCAAGCACGCGCTCGCGACCGACGACATCCGCGAGGATGTCCTCGTGGCCGAGTCCGTTCTGCAGCGACAGCACGACGGTGTCTGCGCCGATGATCGAGCAGGCGCCTTCGATCGCTTCGCGGGTGTGAAAGGACTTCACGAGCACGATCACGAGATCGACTTTCCCGATCCCTTCACATGAAGTGCGCGCTTTCGCCTTCACGAAGCGCTCGGTCTCGCCGTCGCGCACCCGCAGGCCGTCACGATTGATCGCATCCACGTGCTCCTGCAGCCGATTAACGAGATAGACGTCCGAGCCCGCCTCCGCCAGCACGCTACCGATCGAACACCCCAGAGCGCCCGCACCGAGCACGCAAATCTTCATGCCCCCCCTCCCTATTCATCCAACTCGCCAACCGAGTGATGGACGAACTTTAGGAGAAGCTCGACATGTCGTAAATGCAGTACATACAATACATACCATTGCTTTTCACAATTAACGTACGCGTATGAACCCCAGTGCCGACGGAGATGCACCTCTGCTGGAAGTGAAATTGCTGCGCCTCTTCGACCTGCTCTACAGCACGCACAGCGTCACGCACGCAGCCGAGCTGCTGGGCCAGAGCCAGCCGACCGTGAGCATCTGGCTCGCGCGTCTGCGCGAACAGCTAGGCGATCCGCTATTCGTGCGCACGCCTTCTGGGATGCAGCCGACCCCGCGCGCCGAGGCGCTGATCCCCATCGCGCGCAGCGCTCTCGAATCCCTGCGCAAACTCGCAACCGAGGACGCCGGCTTCGAACCAGCCACGGCCGAGCGGCGCTTTTGCATCTGTATGACCGACGCGAGCCACATCACGCTACTGCCGCAGCTCCTTGCCCACGTCCGCTCCACCGCACCGGGCGTGCGGCTCGAAGCCGGCCGCATCGACGCGACCACGGGTGAGCGCCTGCAATCAGGCGAGGCCGACATTGCGCTCGGCTTGATCCCGGAACTGGGCGCTGGGTTTTACCAACAGGTCCTATTCACGCAGGACTGGGTATGCCTCGCGAACCGCCATCACCCGCGGATCGACGGGGAGCTGACGCTCGACGACTACTGCCGCGAGGGCCATATCGGCATCGTCTCCGGCACCGGTTCCCGCATCCTCGCGTCAGCACTCGAGGATCGCGGCATCGACCGCCGCATCGTGCTGGAACTGCCGGGCTTCCTCGGGCTGGCCGCCATCCTCTCGACGACTGATCTCATCGTCACATTGCCGCGCCAGACGGGAGAAACGCTTGGACGCACGGCAGACCTGCGAGTCCTCCCGTGCCCATTTCCGATCCCGTCCTTCACGGTGAAGCAGCACTGGCATGCGCGTTACCACCATGACGCGGGCAATCGCTGGCTGCGCGGTGTGTGCGCAGGCTTGTTCCTGCACAACCGGACCAACTGACAGTCATGAACGCCGATGTCCTGACGTAGGCGGGTTGCACCCCATTCAAGACTTGAACCCTCGCCTGCGATACCCGTCATCACGGCAGCTCTACCGTCTGACGTCCGCAATAGCAGTGTGAAAGGTCAAGACGTTAATGCTAGACGCAAGAAGTCGAGACATAGGCGCGACGCCTCCAATCCCATGATTCGGGTGGTGTCCCACTTGTCGTCGTGCTCCGCGTTCGCCGAAGCTTGGGTTCGCTGCTTTGAGTTCGTGTATTTCCAAGCGTAAGTCCACTCACGTAATGCCAACCGTATGAAACGCGGGACTTTGCCGCCAGCCCGCAGTCAGCTGCAGCTGCCGAACGCATCGATGCGAATGGCCCAAGGCGCGCTCCAGTGGGAGCTGATCGTCCTTGCGGCAACCTTCTTCTGGTTCCTACTGCGGCCTCTGGCGCGGCTCTATGATCGATTCATCATTATGGCTTCGCCGCTCTTCTATTCGTTCGCCGAGAAGGATTGCCAGATTGAGCTGGTTTGGGATGCGGACGTTGCAGGCGTTCCGAGGCGGTCACGCGGCTATAACCTGCGCCTGGTTCGCTACGTGGCGGATTGCCCCCTGTGCGGCAGCACGGTGTCGCTGCGAGATGGCGGGTTCGGCAAGATTAATCAGCTGGTTGGGTGCTGCGACGACGAGCCCGGTGAACACGTCTTTAGCTTCGATCGGAAGCTGCGGGTGGGGTACTGGCTACGCGGTCGCGACTGATCCGTAGTCTGGGTTACGCCGGTGTCCGACGATCCTCGGCCGTCGTGGGCGTTGACACTCCGGAGCCCCTAATTGCCGGGCTCAGCGGAGGACAACACGATCACGTGGGAGCCAGGGCCGCGGCACACAGCCCCCCCCAGAACTTCGCTCCAGTGCTCGCATCTGGCAAAACAGGTACTTACAGCGTATTTCGTAATTTTCATAAGATGCAAAAAACATCTATAAAACGCGTAAGTGCTTGAAAACATGGGGCGACATACCGGGATCGAACCGGTGACAACTGGAGCCACAAGACCGGGGCCTAACACGCAAAATCAAACACTTACGCCACTATTCTTTCAAAACAACTTCTCGCCACACCCAGCAACGGCGCGGGACTCCGGCGGACTTTTGAAAGTTTGTTGGGTGCAATCTGACCTTTCCAGCGTCCTAATCAAACACCAGTCACCGCGGTCACGGCGGCTGGATTACGGCCACTCACCGGGCAGCAATAATAGGTCGAGCAACGGCGGTGCCGGTATGACTTGTGATGCAGCACAAATCAGAGCGCCCTTCTCGGGAGAGCCCAATCATCGGGACCGCTCTCGGATGGGTTGAAGTCGAGTTCGACTTCAACCCCGTTCGGATCCATGAAAAAGACCTGCCACGTGCGCAGTTCGCCCGGCGCGCGAATGATGCGGTAGCTGACGCCGGCCGCATCCAGGCGATTCAGGGTGCGCATCAGTCCCTCAGCGCGAAATGCCATGTGGTCGAGAACGCCCCGACGCGGCTCGGGCATCTCTTTGACACTGATGACGTGCAGCACGGGTTGCTGCGATATGTAGAGCCAGCAGCCGGGGACGGGGAAAGGCGGACGCGGCCCCTCCTCCATCTCGAGCAATTCCGTGTAGAAGCGACGCGTCACATCGAGCCGATCGGTAACGATCGTGAAGTGGTCCATTCGCGTGATCATGAGTTACTCCGACGGAGGTTGAATTCTGTAAGGCGTCCGGACTCCGTGAGTTGCAACAGGAGAGTGCTCTTACATGAGCCCGCTGTAGCTTCCACCGTCCACCTGCAAGTTCTGTCCCGATATGTAGGAAGCCTGCATTGAACAAAGAAACGCACATGCGGCGGCGAACTCCTCGGGGCGGCCGAATCTGCCTGCGGCGACGGGCTTGAGCATGTGATGCCGGGCCTCCTCGAAGCTGCACCCGGCTCTCCTCGCCTGCTGTTCGATCATGTAGCGCAGCCGGTCGGTTTCGATCCGCTCCGGCAGCAGGTTGTTGATCGTGACATTGTCACGCGCGACAACTCTCGATAGTGCCTTGGAGAAGGCGGTCAATCCGGCACGCGCGGCAGTCGAGAGCCCGAGCGGGAGCTGCGGCGATTTCACCATCGCGGAGGTGATATTGACGATGCGCCCGAACTTGCGCTTCCGCATTCCCCCCACGACGGCCTGGATGAGGAGTATCCCGGACAGCATGTTGGCCTCGATGGCGCCCAGCCACGCTGCGTGATCCCAATCCTCGATTCTGCCGGGCGCGGGCCCGCCGTTATTGGTGACCAGGATGTCCGGTTCATCGCATGCGGCGAGCAGAAGCTGCCGCCCTCGCTCGGTATCGAGGTCGGCAACGACGGTGGCGGGCCTCACTCCGGTCTCCCGCGCGATCTCGTCCGCCGCCAAGGTCAGGCGCTCTTCGTCACGTCCGTTGAGGAAGACCGTACAGCCTTCCCGCGCCAACTCCAAGGCACAGGCTTTTCCAAGTCCTCGCGAGGAGGCGCACACGATCGCCCGACGTCCATTGATTCCGAAATCCATTCAGCTCTCCTGCCACGTCTTGAATTTGCCTCGCAAGGACGGCATTGATCCACTTTCACGTAAAAGTGTTCAACTTCACCAAAGCCACGCAAGCCTGCGCATGTCGCGTTTAGTCGAGGCACCACCGCCAGTTTTGTTGACATAGATCAAATCTAACCGTAATCAACGGTAGGATACTGCGCTTAAATTATACATCTTTTGTGTTTATGTTCAGTTTTTAAGCGCAGACGAACGGACGACCTTCAAGGAGGAGGAACACATGGACAGAACATCAAACCCCAAACTCTCGGACGGCACCCTGCTTTCCGACCTGATCAACCTCGAAACCCGCGAAGTCAAGATGCGGGCGCTTTCCGATCCCGAACTGTTCGAGTTGGAGATGGAGCGCATCTTCGCCAAGACGTGGGTATTCCTGGGGCACGAAACCGAAATCCCGAACAAGGGCGATTTTGTCGTCCGCGACATGGGATCGGATTCCGTGCTGATGGCACGCGGGTCGGACGGCGATGTGTACGTCTCACTCAACGTATGCCCCCATCGGGGCATGAAAATCTCGACCCATGACGTGGGTAATACGATGACTCACGTTTGTATCTACCACGGCTGGGCGTTCAAACCGAACGGCGACTTCATCGGTGCGCCGGTCGAGAAGGAATGCATGCACGGGAAGATGATGACCAAGCAGGAACTTGGCCTGAAGAAGGCGCGCGTCGCGATCTATGGCGGCTTGGTCTTTGCGACGTGGAACATCGAGGGCCCCAGCTTCGAGGACTTCCTCGGGGACGCGAAATGGTATTTCGACACGCTCTGGTGCCGCACTGACAAGGGCATGGAAGTGCTCGGCCCCCCGCAGCGTTTCACCATCCGTGCGAACTGGAAGACTGCCTGCGAGCAGTCGGCGTCGGACGGATTCCATGTGCTGACCTTGCACCGCTGGCTATCGGAAGTGGGCCCCTATCGCAAGCCAGGCAGCGAAGGTGGTGGTGGCGACCTGACGCCGGAGATGTACGGCACCGAGGTCTACACCGCGCACGCACACACCATGCGATGCATCGAGTTGGACCGCAAAATCCGACGCCTGACGGGGAAGGACCCGAGCGAGTTGTCGATCAAGGAGAAACTCGAGGCGCTGCCCCCGCCGGGCATCACGCCCGAGATGCTGCCGGAAGTGCTCCGTCGCTTCAGTGATGACCAGCTACGCGTCATGGCCTGGCGTCCGCCCCAGGTGGGCAACTTCTTTCCCAACGGGCTGTTCGAGTTTGTATACATCCCCTCGCCCGATGGCGTGATCGGCGTCATGGCGCTGCACGCGTATGTCCCGAAGGGGCCGGACAAGCTCGAATTCGTGAACTGGATCCTGGCCGAAAAGGACACTCCGCCGGAACTGAAAGCCAAGATGCTGCGCCTCGGCGTCCAACTCCTGGGCACCTCGGGCATGGTCGAGCAGGACGATTCTGACACCTGGCCGCACCAGACGCTCGCGGCGAAGGGTGCCGTCAGCAAGCACATCACGATGAAGTATCAGTCGATGTACGAGAACAACCGGCTCGAAGGCTGGCCGGGCCCCGGCGATGTCGGCGACGGGTTCACGAAGGACGACACCCAGTGGCGCTGGTGGGAATACTGGTACGAACTGATGACTGCCGAGAACTGATCACAGCACGACTACCTACCCCTATTTCAGGAGACCTCCATGCTTCAGCAACTGCTCGAACCGACTCCGCTGCCGCCCTCGATCAAGGCGAACCGTATTCCCTCCGGCAGCGATACCTACAACGAGGTGCTCGACTTCCTCTATGACGAAGCCGAAATGCTCGACAACCTGCGCCTCGGCGAATGGGCAGAACTGCTCACCAAGGACCTCGAATACAACGCGCCCCTGCGCCACACACGTTCGACGTCCCAGTTCGACCAGACCTATTCGCGCAACGTCCAGCACCTGCACGAGAATTACGGATCGATGCTCATGCGGGTCAAGCGCATTACCGACACCAAAAGCGCCTGGGGCGAGGATCCGCCATCGCGCATCAAGCGTCTGGTCACGAACGTACGCGTCTACCGAATCGACGACAGCGATGACCTGAAGGTCGAGAGCTATCTGCTCCTCACACGCAGCCGCTTCGATTTCGACTACTTCGACCTGATCCCCTGCGTCCGCCACGACATTCTGCGCCGCGAGAATGGCGCGCTGAAACTCGCGCGCCGCGAGATCCTGCTCGACCAGGTCGTCATCGGCACCCCCAATCTGGGCGTGATCCTTTAGACGCGTGACGACGGCCACTACCACAAACACACCGCCTGCATGCCGCTCGGCCACGTGCGCGGCATGCCAGGGCGGGATCGGAGACAACACGCCATGAAACTTGAAGATCTCATCCTCGTCAGCATCGACGACCACGCCATCGAACCCCCGAACGCCTTTGCGCGCCACATGCCGGCCCGCTTCAAAGGGCGCGAGCCTCACATCGAGAAGCATAAGGGCCGCGATGTGTGGGTTTTCGAAGGACGGGCCACCGGCTACATGGGCCTCAACTCGGTCGTCGGCCGTCCCAAGGAGGAGTACGGCATGGAACCGCTCGGTTACGAACACATGAGGCGCGGCACCTGGGACGTCCAGGCGCGCGTCGACGACATGAACGCCAATGGCGTGCTCGGCTCGCTGTGCTTCCCGACCTTCCCCGGTTTCGCGGGCCAGCGCTTCCAGCAGTACGAGGAAGCGCGCGACGTATCGCTCGCCGCCATCCAGGCCTACAACGACTGGCACCTGCACGACTGGTGCAACGCCGCCCCGGGTCGCTTCATCCCGATGGCGCTGATTCCCTGGTGGGATCCACAGGCGGCCGCCGCCGAAATCAACCGTATGGCGAAGGACGGGGTGCATGCGATCTCCTTCTCCGACAACCCCGCCCTGCATGGTTTCCCGTCGATCCACGATTCGTACTGGGACCCGGTGTGGAAGGCCTGCGCGGACAACGCGGTGGTCATCAACTGCCACATCGGCACCGGAGTCAAGGCCGAGCACGCCTCCGACCTGTCGCCGATCGACGCGTGGATCACTTCGATGCCGATCTCGATCGCGAACTCGGCGGCCGACTGGATCTGGGCGCCGATGTGGAGGAAGTACCCGACGCTGAAGATGGCGCTTTCCGAGGGCGGCATCGGGTGGATTCCCTACCTGCTCGAGCGCGCGGATTTCACCCACCGGCATCACAAGGCCTGGACGAATGCCAGCTTCGGCGGCAAGAAGCCGAGCGACATCTTCAAGGAGCACATCATCACGTGTTTCATCGAGGACGACTTCGGGCTGCAGAACCTGAAGCACATCGGTGAAGACATGGTTGGCTGGGAATGCGACTACCCGCATTCCGATTGCACCTGGCCGAATTCTCCGGAAGTGGTGTGGGAGAGCTTCAGGCACCTCCCCGACGAGACCATCGCCAAGGTCACTCACCGGAACGTGATGCGCGAATACAGCTACGACCCGTTCGCGATCCTCGGCCGCGAGAACTGCACCGTCGGCGCGCTGCGCGCGCAGGCTCGCGCCAAGGGCATCGACACCTCGCCCACGCAAGGCATGGGGGGCGCGGCACCGAAGCGGGAAGCCGGCAAGCCGGTCACTTCGGGCGACATCAACGCGATGTTCAAACAGGCGGACGCCGAAACCGCATTCTGATCCGGGGGACGCTTCACGGCGCCCGCAGCATGAGAGGAAGACATCCCGCGCTATCCGCGATAGCGCGGCGGGCGCCCTCACGCCCGACGACGGAACCGATAACGGGAGAAATCCATGAGCGAACAATACGACATCGTGGTCGCCGGTGGCGGCCACAACGGTCTGGTGGCCGCGTGCTACCTGGCGAAGGCGGGACTGAAGGTATGCGTCGTCGAGAAGAACGACAAGGTCGGGGGCGGCGTCATGACGCGCGAGCTGACAGTGCCGGGCTTCAAGCATGACGTCTGCTCCGTCGCACACACCCTGCTGCAGGCCAACCCATTGCTGCGCAACGACGAACTGCAGCTGAAATCGAAGTTTGGGCTGAAGTACATCAATCCCGACAAGATGACTGCGATCTTCTACGACGACGGGACCACGCTCGAGTTCTACACCGATCTCGAACAGACTGCCCAGGCGATCGCAAAATTCTCGCAGAAGGACGCGGAAGCCTACCGGCGCTTCAACAAGGAGGTTTTCCAGAACCTCGACATGATGGTGATGGGCATGTTCCACGTGCCCCCGAACGCGGGGGCCCAAGCGGTTATGATGGAGCAGAGCGTGGTCGGGCAATCGCTGATGCGAACACAGTCGATGAGCGCATGGGACTTCATCTGCGAATGGTTCGAGCACCCCAAGGTGCGCATCGCGCTGGCCCGCTATGCCTCGGAAGCCATGATGAACCCGTTCAACAACGGCACAGGATTCGGCTTCTACATCATTCTGCCCTTCATGCACCGTTACGGCGTCGGCATTCCGATCGGCGGCTCGGGTGCCTTCGCAGACAAGCTGCGAGAGTGCTTCGAATCGCATGGCGGCGCGATACGCGTCAATGCGCCCGTCAAGCAGATGCGCATGGATGGCAGCAAGGTGACGGGCGTCGTGCTCGAATCGGGTGAGGAGATCGTCGCGAAGAAAGGCGTCATCTCGACGATGCACGTGCAACAGGTGTTCCCGCACATGGTGCCGGGCGCAAATCTGCCGGAAGGATTCGAGCCGCGGATTCGGGGGCTGAAACGCAACAGCTTCCAGCCCTTCAACCTGCACCTCGCGCTGCACGAGGCGCCGCAGTACAAGGTCGGTCCGGCGGTGGACGATTTCTTCTGGGTCGAGCGTTCGCACTCCGACTGGGAGGAGTTTGCACGCGCCTTCTCCGATCTCGAATACGGCATCCCGCGCCGCGACTTCGTCGCCTACGTGATGCAGGACGTCTATGACAAGACGCGGGCACCCGAGGGCAAGCGCGTACTCAACATGTACGCTTTCTGCCCCTACAACGTGAAGGGCGGCCCGCAGCGTTGGGACGAGATCGGCAAGGAAGTCGCCAACGGATTTCTCGACGACCTGCGCAAGCTCACGACCAACATGAGTGACGACAACATCATTGGGTTCTCGTGGTTCACCCCGCTCGATATCGAGCGCCACAACAATGCGATGATCGGCGCGGACATCCTGCACTTCGGCTCGTACAACTGGCAGATCGCGGGCAACCGCCCTGCCCCGGGCTACGGACAGTACAAGTCGCCGGTGGCCGGTCTGTACATGGCGGGCGCCTCCACCCATCCCGGGGGCGGGGTCACCGCAGCGTCCGGACGCAACGCGGCGCAGGTGGTGCTGGAAGACCTGGGCATGGATTTCGATGAACTCATCGGAAACTGACCCGTGGAACGCCACGACCGCGTCACGCGGTTGCGGTGATGTCCAACGTGATGGAGAGCGGCAGCCGTGAAGATGTTCAGCAAGGAAGGAGTGGAGATGGTCGAAGTGAAGTCCATCCAGCGAAAGGACGACACTCTGGTCATGAAGGGGAAGGTCATGGGCTCGATGGCGACGACGATCCTGATCCGCCCCGAAGACTGCTGGCAGGCGCTCCAGCTGCTCGGGTGGCGGACGCTGCTGCGGATGCCGCTGATCCTGTTTAGGGGCTACCGCCAGGCCGCAAGATCAAGCTGATTCGCGATCGCTCGCAGATAGCGCAGCCGTAAAGGAGCGCCCCCATCATTGATGGGCCGCGGATCTTCAGCTGGACAGGCGCTCTGCCGCGACCACACCGACGACGCCGCACAGGGCGAGAGCTGCCGCTCCCAGCGCGAGCGACAGCAGCGAATGCCACATCAGTGGCGCCAGCACCGCGGCAATCCAGGCGTTGAATCCCGTCTGGATGAACAGCTGAACCGATGAGCCGGTGCCGCGGCGCTCGGGTACGCAATCCAGGCCGCGCACCGTGATCGTTGGAATCATTACGGACATGCCGAGATTGAAGTACAGGAGATACGCCACGTACCACGCCGTGCCACCCGGTTCAACGAGGCACACGGCGAGATTCCAGAGTGTGGCGGCAGCCATGATTGAGAAGCCGGCCTTCAGCGTGGCGGCCGTGGACCACCGCTGCGAAAGGCGGCCCGCAAGCGCGGAGCCCAACATTAGCCCCACCGTCGCAGGTCCGAACATCCAGAGGAAATCGGTCTCACCCAGGCCAAGGTGCTCCATCAGAAACACCGGCGCAGACAGCACGTAAAGGAAAAAGCCGCCGAACATGCAGGCATACGCCAGCGCCCAGCTCATGAAGCGAGCGTTTCTAAGCACGGACGCGTAACCACGAAGCACACTCCCTGGATTGAACGGGTGACGCTGCGCGGCTGGCAGGGTCTCGGGCAATCCAAAAAACACGGCGACGAGCAGGCTGGTAGCAAGCAGGCACAGGAACACGAATACCGAGCGCCAGCCCAGCGCGACCTGCAACCAGCCGCCCACCAAAGGAGCGACGGCGGGCGCGATCGAGAACATCAATACTACCTGCGACATCATGCGCTGCGCGCGCGGCCCTTCATGCAGATCGCGGACGACGGCGCGACCGATCACGATCCCGGCTCCCGCCGAGAAGCCCTGGAACGCCCGAAGAACCCACAACTGTTCCACTTGCATTGCAAGCGCGCATCCCAGCGACGCAAATGCATAGACGATCAGACCGGCCAGCACCACGCGGCGGCGCCCGAAGGAATCCGAGATGGCGCCATGCCACAAGGCCATGAAGGCAAAGGCGGCGAAGTAGATCGCCACTGTCTGCTGCAATGCGACTCGATCCGTGCCCAGCACCACCGCCATTTCCCCGAAGGATGGCAGGTAGGTGTTGATCGAAAACGGGCCAAGCATCGCCAAGCCCGCCAGGATCACGGTCGTGCCGAGTTGCCCTGTACCGGGACGGGATCCGGATTGCAGAAATCAGCCCCGCATGCCGAGCACTGCCGAAATGTCGGCACTCGGGTCGGCGTCGGCGCCATAGCCGAAATCCCCGCGCTGCTGCCTCTCGGCGAGACGCACCATCAGCAATCGGTAGCGGTTGCCGGGGCCGTCGAACCGCGAGCTCAGGTCGCGGCGTTCGGTGGACTCGAAATAGCGTGCGTTCTGAGGGCGCAGCACCGAGTTGTCCTGTGGCTGGATCACGTAGGAGATGCGCGGCATCAGCCAGCGAAACGGTGCCGGCGCGTGGACGGTGTAGTTCGTCTGATCAACACGAGAACGGTGCTTGCCGACAGGCACAAAGGGCTGCACGTTCGGAATCGGGTAGCCCGGGGTGAAATTCGGGTAGGAGATGCACACGTTGTTGCGCAGATGGACATGCAGCACGGCGCGCAGATCCTGGTACTGGGCGCGTACGCCTCCAATCCAGCGCATCACCGGCGCCACCGACTTGCGCGTAACGTTGCGGATGCGTGTCACCGTCTCGGAGGTCGAATGGACCTCGACGACGTCGTTTTCGGACTGGCTGTCTCCGATCGCGTTGGCATGCAGGAAGTCGGCATGCGTCAGATCGATGAGGTTCTCGACGGACAGCGGCGAGGCCGCATCGAAGCGCACCGTGCGCTGTGTGTAGCGCGGGATCCCCCGACCATCGGGCGGCAGGAAGGGGATATTCGGGATCAATTCCTCGTGCGCATTATCAGGATTTCCGTACCACGACCAGATATACCCGTAGCGCTCGACAGCCGGATAGAAACCGGAGCCGTTCGTGAAGGCACTTGCGCCGGCGCGCATCGCTTCAAGGTGGTCGGGGCGAAACTCGGCCGCATATAATCTCCCGCCGTCGCGCCATAGATATACGTCCTGCGCATGGACGATACGCCGTACCGCCCGCTCCCCGATGTCGGCACTGTAGGCGACCGGAAACCAGGTGTCGCGCAGATCGAGATTGATCGGTACCCAGTCGCGCTTGGACGTCACCTCCGCTTCGCGCCCTGCCGCATCCATCATCGGGACTTCACTCATACTGCGCAACTCTCCCGCACGGGTACCACGCGCTCGGCCGGCGCGCTCGCATCGGTCTTCGCCAATCTGCGATCCCGTGACGGTGCGACTTCGAGTGCCGCCACGGCTGCGCCGTCGATATGGGGGAAGATTACGAACGGAGCACGTCCGATCGCCCGCGCCATCCGCCACCGCCACGACAGCGGCGCAGGCGCGGTATGAAGGAAACCGCGCCAGACCAGACTGGTGGTACCGCGCCTGTTCTCGCTGACAGCGATGAAGATCGTGACGAGCGGAACTTCGTCGGCGCTGAGGAGTTCCACGCGAATGTCGCCGCCCGTTAGCGGTACGCGAGTACGTACCCACAACGAATGGTCTCGCACGAAGGCCGGCCCATTTCCGTTGCCCAACCACACCGCACCTCGATCGAGGACAAGATGCTCGCCGTCGCGGCGTGCATCGCCGAGGAAGTAATCGGTGATGTGCACGCCGGGGAAGGAAAGCAAGCATTCCGGGCCGTCGAGCATCACGTCGAGATATTGCTCGAACGCGATATTGGCCACCGCTGAACCAGTATGTTCGCGACCTGCAGCCCGATACGACGCTCCCGGCAATTCGGCGGCAGGAGTTCCCTTCCCCCGCCAAACGTGGATGAAGCCGTTCGCCTCGGCCGCCGGAAAGACGCGCGCCGCATAACGCGCGGGCACCCGCTCATCGCGGCGCAGATTGGGGATGTCATTGCACAGGCCCGTCGCGCCGTCGAAGGTCCAGCCGTGGTAGGGACACTGCAGACCGGCGGGTTTCACCGGTCCGGGCGAAAGCGGCACACGCCGGTGCGGACACCTGTCCTCCAGCGCGAACACTGCGCCCCTCCCGTCGCGAAACACGGCGAGTTGCTCGCCTTCGCACGTTACCGCGAGCGCCTTGTCACCTTGCACTGCCTCGGACAGCGCGACCGCCCACCATCGTCCCATGCCCAACCTCCCCTGCCCTTACCGGTCAGCCCCTGATCCGCGCGGTGATCTTCGCGTGCGGCCCGGCAATCTGTGACGCCCAGGCTGCGGCAGCCTGATCCAGCGTATAGTCGGCGTAGTCGACGTGGATATTTTCTGTGCGTGCAATGCGCAGCAGACGCTCCCAGATCGCGCGGCGATCGGCCGGCGGGCGCTGCCCCGTACCCACGCACGACAGCGTGCGGAAAAGCAGATCGGCGATATCGAGATTGATCTGACGCCCCGCACCTGTGCCGATCGTCATGATGCGCGCCCCCCAGCGGGTCGCCTTGAGGGCGTTGAGCATCGGTTGCCCGCACACCAGATCGAGCACGACGTCGAAACCGTCGCCCGCCGCGTCCTTCAACGCCGCGACATCGTTCTCGCTACCGAGCGCCACGACTTCATCGGCAATCCCCCGCGTCTTCAGGCGCTGAAGGGTCTCGGCGGAGCGCGCGGCCGCGACGACCCTGCCCGCGCCGAGATAGCGGGCGAGTTGCAGCGCGACCTGCCCGAGCGTGCCGGTCGCACCGAGCACCAGAACCTGCTCACCCCGCTGGATGTTGGCCTGCTCGAGCGGCACCAGTGCGCCGGTGGCGGCGATGCCCATCGTGATCGCGGTCTTGTCGTCGACCTCCTCGGGCACGTTCCACACCTCATCGGCCGGCACCAGCGTACGCTCTGCCCACGCCCCGAAGGGCATCACCGAGCGCTCGCCGAAATACACGCGGCGGCCATCCGGTGCCCTGCCCACGCCTTCGCCGCGGATCACGCACGGGTATTGCACGCCCAGCCGGTACGCGCCGAGTACGTCCCAGCCCCCGAGCCCCGCCGTGTCCATGTCGATGAGGACGGCGCCTTCCTGGGGCGCCGGTTCCGGAAACTCCTGCACGACCGGAGCGGCACCCCGCTCGCTGATGACAGCTGCTTTCATGGATGACTCCTCACATGCCCTTCGCGCCGGTCTGCGCGAAGAGGGCCTTCATTGCGACAAGTGAGGGCGTGTGGCAGGAGAAACCGCCATCGGCGACCAGCGTCGTGCCGGTCACGAAGGACGACTCGTCGGACGCGAGGAAGGCCACCACGTCGGCGATCTGGCGCGGGCTGCCGACATCCGGCGTGAGGTGATTGTCGCGGAGGATCTGGATCACGGCCGGCGGCATGCTCCCGTGGGCGTTCTCTGCTGGCGCGAGACCGATCTGCAGCGCGTTGGAGCGGATGCCCTCCTTGCCGTACTGGGTCGCGATCGACTTGCTTAGCATCATCAGCGCCGCCTTCGAAGCGGCGTAGGCCGACAGCGACAGGTCGCCTTGGGCGCCGAGTCCCGAGGTCGCGAAGATCAGGGAGCCTTTCTTCTGCTTGAGCATCTCGCGAATCGCATACTTGGCGCACAGCATTGCACCGCGCAGATTCACCGCCATCGCCCGGTCCCACGCCTCGACGTCCATGTTGGCAACGTCGCGGTCGCGCTGGCGTTGCTCGACGCTCAGGATCGCCGCATTGCTGTACAGGACGTCCACTCGCCCGAAGCGGTCCACCACCGCCGCGACCATCGCCGCGACATCCCCCTCGGACGAGACGTCGGCCTGCACGGCGAACGCACGCCCACCACCGGACTCGATCTCGGCGGCCACCTCGCGTGCGCCGTCGAGATCGATGTCCGTGATTGCCACACTCGCACCGTGCATCGCCAGCACGCGGGCCGATTCGGCGCCGAGGCCGCCGGCCGCACCGGTCACGATCGCGACACGGCCATCCAGTTTTCGCTCGCTCATCTGTCTGTCTCCTGATTCTTGTCTGCGCGGAGCGCGTCGCTTAGCGACCGGTAAAGCGCGGTTCGCGCTTTTCGCGAAAGGCGGTCGCGGCCTCACGCGCGTCGTCGCTGGGTTTGAGCAGGGCGAAAAGATCCAGCTCGAGGTCCAAGCCCTTCTTGAGATCCACGTCCAGTGCGGCACGCGCGGCGCGCTTCACGCACAGCGTCGCCGCCGGCGCCCGTGAGGCGATGCGCATCGCGAACGCGCGCACCTCTTCCACCAGCTTGTCCGGCGCGCTCGCCACCCGGGTAACCAGCCCGATCGCCTTCGCTTCATCGGCGCTCAGGCGGTCACCGGTGAGCAGCAGGTCCATCGCCCGGCCCGGACCAACCACGCGCGGCAGGCGCTGGGTTCCCCCTCCGCCGGGAATCAGGCCCAGGGCAGTCTCAGGCAGACTGAAAACGGCGTCGGGCGTGGCAAAGCGGATGTCGCAAGCGAGGGCGAGCTCCATGCCCCCTCCCATGCAATAGCCATGAATGGCCGCAATCGTGGGTTTCTCCGCGTCATCGAACGCCTCGACCCAGCGCGCGCCCTGCATGCGCCGGCGCACTTCGATCGAGGTCTCGGGGCCACGCTGTTCCTTGATGTCGGCGCCCGCGCAGAAACCTCGCGGGCCATCCCCGCGAATTACGATCACGCGGATCGCCGGGTCTGCCTCAAGATCCTGCAGAGCCTGCGGAACGCCGGTGCGAATGTCGTCGTTGATGGCATTGATCTGGGCCGGGCGGGTCAGCACGATCCAGCCGATACAGCCCTGACGCTCCACGGCCACGGCGTCATTGAGCGGAACCGCCATCGATGCAGCGCCCGCATTCTTGACCGCAAGGTCGGATGCCATGTCAGACCTCCTCGAACTCGATGAGCTGCCCGCGCATCTCGCTCGGGTCGATCCGGATCATCGCGCCGCCGCCGACCGCTTCGGACTCCTCGATCCATTGGAAACGGGTCCCGCGCGCGCGCAAGTCCTCGGCCTTGGCCTTGAGGCCGTTCACTGCGATGCGAATGTAGTAAAGACCCGGCCCCCAGTTGTTCAGGTACAGGCCCGCGTCGCTGTTCCAGCGGCTGGGCTGGATCACGTCAAGGCTGGCGCTGTTGGCCACGGTAAAGGGCATCGTCGCGCGGCGGTATCCCTCGCGATGCAGCGCTTCGACTTCGCCGCTCGGCTCCCAGTCGAGATTCTTCGAGCAGCAGCGCAGCGTCTCGTCCAGATCGCGGACAAGGAATCCGCGCGCACTGACGCGCACCATGTCGCCCGCCTTCGGGTCGCGCGGCTGCATGGGTTCCGCGGCGAATGTCTCGGACGGCATCTGCAGCGGTTCGGTCGGCATCACCTCGATGCACAGGCCGCCATCCACCACCGGGGTGTAACGCGGCCGCTCTGGCGTCGCGCCGAGCCACAACCGGTCGAACGGCATGTCCGGCGTGCGCTGGGCCATGCGGAACGGCAACCCGCGCCGCATCAGCTTGTCGACGAAGGCGTCGAATTTCGGCCCTTGCAGCGCGAGCACGACCGAGTGGGTGAGCATCGGACGATGGCGTCCCTGGTAGTCCTTCAGGCTTTCGAGGAACTCGTGGAACATCGGGTCGCCGGGATTCTCGCGATCCAGATGCCATTGCGGTTCGAGACGGGTCGGCGACACCGCCAGCGACTTGTGCACGCGCAGGAAGTGCGCGACGTAGGGATGGTCGTCGAACGCCTGGCGCCAGTTCGGATGGCCATGCACGCCGAGCTTGGTCACCAGCCGCGCAGCCATGTCGTCGGGATCAGGCAGCATCATGTCGGCACTCAGCAAGAGGTCGAACATCGTTTTGTCTCCAGTTGTGGTCTGTCTTGTCCGCCAGTCGCCCGCCGGGCGATGTCGGCTTTCTTGAATTTATTGAGGGATCAGGCGGCCGCGCGCAAAAGGGTTCCACGTGCGCCGCTCGGTTCGCGCGGGTTGAGCATGAAATGCGAAAGTGCCGGGATCAGTACCAGGGCACCGAGCATGTTCCACAGGAACATGAACGTCAGCAGGATCCCCATGTCGGCCTGGAACTTGATCGGCGACCATG
Organism: Aromatoleum evansii; assembly: GCF_045689615.1. Taxonomy (NCBI): domain Bacteria; kingdom Pseudomonadati; phylum Pseudomonadota; class Betaproteobacteria; order Rhodocyclales; family Rhodocyclaceae; genus Aromatoleum; species Aromatoleum evansii. Next base: position 1,899,535 of record NZ_CP141259.1, on the reverse strand, counting down.
CCCAGGTGATTACGCCGGCAGCCATCGTGAGTCCCACCAACGCGACCACCTTGCCGGTGAAATCGAGCGACTTGCGATAGGCATCCCGCAAGCTTCCCCCGCGGCGCTGGACGGCAATCTGCACGCTCAACAGATAAAGCGCGTAGTCGACACCGACACCGACGCCGACCGCGATGACCGGCAGGGTCGCGACCTTGAGTCCGATACCGAGCCAGACCATCAGCGCCTTGCAGAGGATCGTGGTGATGACGAGCGGGATCAGTGCGACGATCGTCGCGCGAACGCTGCGGAACGTGATCAGGCACAGCAGCGCCGTTGCACCATAGACCGCGAGATACATCGTGACGATGCTCTTCTGTACCTCGATGTTCGTTGCCGCCTCGATACCAGCGCTGCCCGCAGCCAGCAGGAACTGCACCGGCTCCTTTGCATCGGGCGCGGTATTGTTGGCAGCCGCGTACGCTTCCGCAGTCTGCAGGATGCGTCCCACGGTATCCGCCTTGTGGTCCTTCAGGTAAGCGACCAGGGGCGACACGGAGCAACTCTGGTTCGTGATGTCCGGCGTCGCGATCACGGCTGCCGACACGGAGCCGTCGGTGATCGACTGGTTACGGCTGATCGTGAGCCACTTGCCACTGCCCTCGAACATCGCCGAGGTCACGAAACGCACCGTTTCGGCCAGTGAGGTCGTCGTCTGGACCGCCGGATCCTGCCGCAGCAGTTGTGCCAGCCCGTCCATCTTCTGCAGGCTCGAATACAGGCGACAGCCCTCGTCGCCGGTCTTCATGATGACCACGAACTGGTCGCTGGAGAGCCCGTAGTGTTCCGTGATGTATGCGTTGTCGCGGTTGTAGCGCGACTCGGGCCGAAGTTCGGGCGCCCCGGCATCCAGATCGCCGATCCGCAGGTTCTGCATGACGATTGCGGAGACGACTGTCACGATTGCGGCAATGGCGATGACCGGAATCGCCCATCGCCGCTCGGTGAGTACGTCCAAACCATGCCAGATTCTCCCCGGCAACGAACGCCGGCCGCCCGCCTTCATGTCGTCTGCCGTGGCATGCCGGATGGCCGATTCGCTGACGCCGATATAGGAGAGTGCGACCGGGATGAGGAAAAGCTTCGTGAAGATCAGGACCGAAACGCCGACGCTGGTCGTCAGGGCCAGATCGCGGATAACCGGGATGTCGATGATGATCAGTACGGCAAAACCGACGATGTTCGCCAGCAGTGCCGTAAGGCCGGCCATGAACAGGCGCCGGAAGGTGTAGCGCGACGCGACGTACTTGTGGGTGCCACGGCCAATGTCCTGGATGATCCCGTTCATCTTCTGCGCGCCGTGGGACAGCCCGATGGCGAAGATCAGGAAAGGCACCAGTATGGAATACGGATCAAGCTCATACCCGAGCAACTGCATCAACCCAAGCAGCCACACGACGCCGATCACGGCGACCGTCACGAGAAGCATCGTGCTACGCACGCAGCGGGTGTAGAGATAGACGAAGAACGCGGCAATGACGACTGACACGGCGAAGAACACCATCACCTCGCGCAGGCCCGCGATCAGATCACCGACGATCTTCGCGAAGCCGACGATGTGGATGCCGACCGTGTCGCTCTCGTAGGTGCGGATCTTCGCTTCGAGGGCGTCCGCAAACTCACCGTAATTCAGCGCTTCACCGGTTTTCGGATGGGTATCCAGCAGCGGCGCCACGATCATGCTCGACTTCATGTCATTTGCAACGAGTCTGCCGACGATGCCCGCCTTGCCGATGTTCTCGCGCAGTTTCGCAATCTCGTTCGCGCTGCCGTCGAAGCTCGCGGGCATGACCGCGCCGCCGGTGATGCCGTCTTCGGTCACCTCCCGCCAGCGGACGATCGGCATCCAGATCGACTTCATCCACGAACGATCGACTCCGGGAATGAGGTAAAGGTCATCATTGACTTTCTTGAGCACGTCGAGGTACCCGGGATCGAAGACGTCCCCCGACTTGTTCTCGACGACGATCCGGATCGTGTTGCCCAGACCCGGCAACTCGCTTTTGTTATCCAGGTAATTCTTGATGTACGGGCTGCCGAGCGGAATCATCCGCTCGAAATTCGCATTGACCTGGATTCGCGTCGCGGCGAAGCCGAGTACGAGAGTCGCCACAAGGCATGCCAGGAGCACGACGATGCGATTGTTGAAGATGATGCGCTCGAGCACACTGCCGGAACCGAGATCGAAATCCTTCAGGTCCCGAATCACCGGCATCACTCTTTGTTCGCTGTGACCTGCCATGCTGTGTCTCGCAAATTTCAGTATCAGGAGAGGCCGTTACCGGAGGGACAAACGGATCAGATCTACGCCATTGACTCGGGCGAGCAGGAGCTCTTCGGGACCGGCCATCGCAGCGGCGAATACCTCCCCGCCGCGTTGCACCTCGAGCGCCGTCACGCTCGCCCCATCATCGTTACTCAGCAGAACCTGACCAGATTGGGTCACGAACACCATGCGTCCCGCGCCGCGGTCGAAGGCGGCGACAAGGCTCGCATCGCTGCCCATGGCGAGAGAGGACCAGCTCGCCGCCCCATCGCGGCTAATAAAGGCATTGCCCCGCAGCCCGTAGACGATCAGCTTCGAGTCCCCTGCGGTGAAACCGAAATACGTGCCCTTATAGGGCGTTTCGACGGTCTGGAACCGGGCCGCGTCTCGATCGAGGCGACGCACCAGACCTTGCTCTCCGGCAAGAAACACCCCACCTTCGGGCGTCGGCTCGATCGCATACAGGTGCATGCGACGCCCGTTGTCCGCGCGCTCGATCCACGGCTCCCATGTGCTGCCACCGTCAGTCGTATGCAGCAGCAGACCGAAAGCGCCAGCCAGAAAACCCTCGCCGCGCTCGTTTACGTGGATGTCGAGAAACGGATAGGCCAGCACGCCCGGCGTCGCGGACTGCTCGGCCGCCATCTCGACGTCCCGCAACACGCGTCCTGCCTCTTCATTGCCCGCATCGGCCAGAGCGCCGTAGTGTTTGGAGAGCAGTTCGAAGAGAGCATGACCGTCCATTACCCGTGACCAGGTTTCCCCGCCGTTATCCGAACGCAGGACGACTGCATCGTGTCCGAGTGCCCATGCGGTGCTGCCCGGCCCGAAACGCACCGTCGTGAAGTCTGCGCTCAGCGGCGCGACGATCTGGGACCAGTTCCGACCGGCATCGCGTGACAGCAGAATGATCCCGCGCGGCCCGACGGCCAGGGCGCGCCCATCCTTGCTGGCGATACCTGACATTGCACCCCGCAAGGACTGGGGAGAGATCACCGCGGGGACGGCCAATACGTCGCGCACGGCGGAACCCGTGGCTAGCGCCACGCCTGCCGCGCCGAGAACCGCTACCGCAAGGGTCAGACGCAGACGCCGGCCCGGGACCATGGAACGGGAGATCGAACTGCTAACGCGATTCAAGAGACAACTCCTTGCCGATGCGATCCCCGCCGCCCACAACAAGCACCGGGCGGGGGGATCTATCTGGAGTGAGCCGGAACCGGAAGGAGCAACACGGCAAGCCGCGATGCCCGCTTCCACATGAGGGCTGACGATCAGCGCGCGGTTTCCTGCGCGACGATTGCCTCTGGGTTGAGTTCGCGGTTGCCCATCGGCGCCTTCAGAACGCCATAACCGCCGACCAGGCCGTCATTCACCAGCGCGTACATGCCCTTGTTGAAGTCATACACCACGTTCTTCACGGTGTAGGGCGCCTGGACGTCATAGAGCTGAACCATCGAGTTGAAGATCGAGCGATACAACTGGCCGCTCTGGTCGAAGGCGTCGTACAGGCCTGCGCCGTAAGTATCCTCGTCGAAGTAGTACATGCGCTTGGCGTACACATGGCGCACGCCCGGCTTCAGGGTCGCTTCGACGACCCAGACGCGGTGAAGCTCCCAACGCCAGCAGGCCGGGTTCGGGTGCTTGTCCATGAATTGCTCTTCGACGCCGCAACCGAAATAAAGCTTGTAGGCGTTGTAGGGGATGTACATCTCCTTCTTGCCGACCAGCTTGAATTCAAAACGGTCCATCTGTCCCGAGAATACGAAGAGCTCGTCGAACAGCGTGACGCCGCCCATGCTCGCCACCGGCGTGTCGTAGGCGAACTCCGGAGCGAGCTTGATGCGGCGCTGTCCCGGCGTGTAGCTCCACGCGCGGCGTGGCTTCTCAGTCGGATCGAGGAAGTCCGAGAGGCCGGTCGCCTCGCCTGCCTTGCGGATCGGCGCCTGCGTTACCGAGTAGGTTCGCCAGTAGAGCTTTGCATCGCGGCCGTCCAGGTCGTCATGGTAGTAAGGCGTCTCTTCCATCGTCTTCTGCTGCGCCGCCATGACCACCTTGCCGTTGGAGTCTACGACCCACGAGCGCGACGACTTGGTCGTCGTATCGGCCTTGTAGCGAAGCTGCTGGTTCCACATCACCTCGTAGCCGGTCTTCGGCATGGGGAACGGCAGACCGCCGCGGCATGCTTCCTCGACGGAGAGTCCGTTCTTGGCGGTGTTGCACGTCGTCGCATTGCGCACCGTATTGTTCAGGACCTTGGCGGGATACGACGCCGTACGGTGCGACGGATAGATATCCATATAGAAGCTCGGATACTTCTTCAACAGCTCCTTCTGCCCTTCCGACAGCTTGTCTGCGTGCTGCTGATAGTTCTTGCCGTCGATCCGGAGCAGGGGCTTTTCGTCCTTGAACGGATCCGCCCAGAAACCGCTGTCAGGCTTGAAGTCGGCCGGAGCCTTGGTCAGCCCTCCGGTGTATTCCGGGATCGTCCCTTCCTTGTTGCCCGCCTGGATCGCGCCGTACTTGGTCAGCGTCGCACCGAGCTGTTTCGCCTCTTCTGCCGTAACCGCCGCCATCGCCTGGTTCGAGAGGACCGCCGCGGCGGCCCATACGAAATTGCGCATCTTCATGTCTCTCGTCTCCTGTTTGCGGCCTGTCAGAAAGCCGTCTTGAATGTGAAGGACAGCCAGCCACGGTCGATCACACCAACCGAGGAGTTGCTGTGGGCCGCACCGCCGGTAATCCGTTCCTCACCGCGAACGACGCCCTTGCGCACCGGCAAGCTGCGGTCGGAGTAGTTGAGGGCGAATTCGTACTTGGACGCATACGTCCAGGTGGTACCGATCGACCAACGCAGCTCACCCTCTGTGCCGCCACCTGAAGAGGGTGCGTTTCCGGAAAGCCCATAGTTGATGCTGACCGGCACCGCCAAGTCCCATGACGGAAAGATGTTGAGATATTGCGGCGAGAACCTGACCGCGAGCTGCAGGGCATCGACGGTCGAACAGCCATCGCGCTTGGTGCCAGTCCTCGGGCGTCCGATTGCCGAATTGACGCAACTTGCCGCACCGACCTTGCGATACAGGTGCTCGTTCTCGGTCACGCGATCGAGTCGGTTGTATGCGACCTCCGCGATCAATGTCCCGGTATCCCACATCGGCGTCTGCGGTAACAGATAAACGCCATTCACCACCGCATGCCAGGTGTCGCCGCGCGAGCCCGAGTCGAGCGTATGCGACGCCGGCGTATTCAAAGGCCCGTTCTTGCGGTACGACAACTCGGTACCCACGCTTACGCCACCGATCACACGCGAGAAGCTCACACTGTATTGCTCGATGTCCTCGGGATACAGGAAGCGTGCCTTGCTGGGCAATACGGCGGGACCGAGGCGAACGAAGTCCGAGAGCTGCACACCGAGTTCCGGCGCGTAGTCGTCGAACTTGCGGTAGTAGGCACCGAAGGTCGACTCGATCGCCTCCACGTTCCAGCGCGCACCGACGCCCCAATTGCCGCGCTTGCTCGGTTCCTTCGCGTCGATGATCGAGGCCTTGAGCTGGCCGACCCCGAAGGAAAGGTTATCGGACGACGGCGCGGTGTCAGCACCCATCAGGTAAGTGCCGGCGTGCGGTACGCGGGTAGGCTCCCAGTCGTAGAAATACTGCCCGACGACGGTCACGCTATCCGTGAGCTGGGCACTCGCGTGTACCTGCCCGATCGGAAGGAAAACTTCCTTGGTCTCGATGCCGGGGTTGGTTACGGCCTTCACGCCGTCCACCGGGGACTGACCGTAGGAGATTGCATGCGCACCGATCAGCAGGCCTTCACCCCACACGTTGGTCTGGCGACCGACCTTCAGGTTGAGCGGCACCTTGCCGAGATCGAGGTTGGTCCAGACGAAGGCGTCGAGGATTTCGCCCGAGGGACCATTCACATAGCGCTTGACCGTGCCGTTGTACTTGTCATTGCGATAGGCGGTGGCAGTGCCGGTCGGCGCAGTCACCGAATGATCGTCGTAGGCATGGTCGTACCACGCCGCACCGGTCACACGAGCGCCGATTTTGCCGCGATAGCTGACATCGAATTCGGAGAGCAGATCGAGACGGTTGGTCACGATGTCGCCTCGATCGAACTTGCTGTCGCCCTCGTCATAGACCGGATTGCGCATCAGCTTCTTGTCCTGATCCTCGACGCGCACGCCCGCCGTATAGCGGATCGTGTTATCCCAACGCATCTTGACGTCCGGGTTGCCGGTTTCGACCTCGAACGCCGACGCCCCCCCCACCCAAGCAAGTGCAAGTGCGGCAGTGACGCCCCGCAGCGCGAACCGGGTACGGACAGACCTGCTCCCATTATTCATGAATTTGTCTCCTCTGGTTATATCGATGACCGTGACACCCTGACCTTGTCTTTTCACGCCTCATTGGAGGGCGAATCCGGCCTGATTTCAGATCAATCGCTGTGCCCCGGTACGGCGGGTTTTCACACAACTGAATTGTAGCGGGTAATTTCTTAGAATTCTAGCCTCGAACACAAATTCTATCCCTAGAATTTTAGCCCGCAAGACCCGCCTGCTCGATAACTTATTTGCCATAGTCGAAACGCACGCCGATCCGGGTCCGCATCGACGAATCAGACTGACGCCGAGCCCTCGTTGCGCCGCTTCACTGCTTCGGTGAAATCGCGCTTGAGTGTCGGGTAGTACGCGATCTGGCCCTGCAACCCGCCGGCGATATCGATCGAGGCCGCGCTGATGAAGCTGGCGTATTCGCTGGCGAGGAACAGCGCCATGCCCGCCACGTCTTCCGGCTTGCCGAAACGCCCGATCGGCACCACCTTGAGGACCATCTCGTTGAACTCCTCACGGGAGACTCCGGGGCCAACCTCCCTGAAATGACGCTCCCACTGGCCGGTGTCGATCCAGCCCATATTCAGCGAGTTGACGAGGATGTTTTCCTTCGCGAGCGACATCCCGAGAGACTTGGAGAGCGCGAGGCAGGACGCACGATTGATGACCGACGGGATGCCGTCCGGAGTCGGGATCGCACCGGCCAGCGCGTTGATCTCGATGATGCGACCCCAGCGCTGCCGGCGCATGTACGGCACCACCGCCTGCACGAAGCGGAAGTGCCCCATCTGGAGAATGTTGGCGTGCTCGAGAATCGCCTCGGGGGTGAGCGTGTCCAGATTCCCCCCCAGCCCCTGGCCAGCATTGTTAACGAGGACATCGACCCCGCCCCAGCTCTCGGCGACCTCATCCACGAAGGCCTTCACACCCGGCGTGTCGGTCACGTCCACCGCGCGCGCGATAACCGCCTGGGCCTGCTGCGCAAGCTCCCTGCCGGTCTCTTCAACCGCTTCGGGAGTGCGTGCGCAGATCGCAACGCGCGCACCTTCCGCAGCGAAGGCACGCGCGATCGCACGCCCGATGCCGCGTGAGGCGCCGGTTACGATTACGCGCCGGTCGCTAAGGTCGATGTTCATGTCGTCTCTCCTGTCGTTTGCCTGCCACGGTGCCCGCTTACATGCGCTCGATGATCGTCGCGGTGCCCATGCCGCCTGCACAGCAGATCGCCTGCAGGCCGTAGCGCGCCTCACGTCGTTCCAGTTCGTGCAGCAGCGAGGTCATGATGCGCGAGCCGCTTCCGCCGAGCGGATGCCCGAGGGCGATCGCTCCGCCATTGACGTTGAGGCGGTCATGCGACACACCGAGCTCCTTCATCCATACCATCGGCACCGGCGCGAACGCCTCGTTGACCTCGAACAGATCGATGTCCTCGACATTCAGCCCGGCCAGGGCGAGCACCTTCCGGGTTGCGGCAATCGGCCCGGTCAGCATCAGCGTCGGGTCGGAGCCGACCGTGGTGAAGGCGCGGATGCGTGCACGGGGTTTGACGCCGAGCCGGTCGACCGCCGCTGCGGACATCAGCAGCAGCACCGCCGCACCGTCAGAGATCTGCGACGAATTTCCGGCGGTCATCTTGCCGTTGTCGCGAAAGCTGGTCTTCAACGTGGCAAGCTTCTCGGCACTGGTGCCGGGGCGAATCGTTTCGTCCGCAGCGAAGACTTCCGGCGCGGGCTCTACGTAGTCTCTATCCTTGAGCGCAGCGACAGGCACCGGCGCGATCTCCTTGCGGAAATATCCCGCTTCGGCCGCGGCCGCGGCGCGGCGGTGACTCTCCACCGCGAAGTCGTCGAGCTGGGCGCGGGTCAATTCCCATTTATCCGCGACCCGCTCGGCCGCCTCACCCTGGCTGGTGAGCTCGTAGCGCTCGGAAGCCAGCCAGCCGAAGGTCTCGCCGTAGATTTCGCGGTTGCCGCCCATGCGCACGCGGCTCATGTTCTCGGCACCGCCCGCCACGATGACCTGCGCCGATCCGGCAGCGATCAGGCCAGCTGCGGCGTGTACCGCAGCCTCGCCGGAGCCGCACTTGCGGTCGATCGTGAGACCGGGAATCGCATCCGGCCAGCCGGCCCCCAGCACGGAGGTGCGCGCGATGTTCGCGGATTGTTCGCCGACCTGGGTGACGCAGCCGAAGATGACGTCGTCCACCTCGGCCGCCGCGATGCCCGCGCGCTCGACCACGGCGTTGAGGACGTGGGCGCCGAGGTGGTCCGCGCGTACGCCGGCCAGACTCCCCCGGTACTTGCCGACCGGCGTGCGGACGGCCTCGACAATGAAGACGTCGCTCATAGGTTGCTCGCCTTCAGGCCCGAGCCCGGAACGCGCTGGCCGGTCTCGTCATACTTGTATACCCCGTGCCCGGTCTTGCGCCCGTAGCGGCCGGCCGCCACCATCTTGATGATCAGCGGGCAGGGACGGAACTTCTCGCCGAGCGTCGAATGGAGATAGCGCAGCACCGACAGACGCGTATCCCAGCCGGTCAGGTCACCCAGCTCGAGCGGCCCCATCGGGTGGTTGAAACCCATCCGCAGCGCGGTGTCGATATCCTCTGCACTGGCGGTGCCTTCCTGCAGCATCCACATCGCTTCGTTCCCCAGCATCGCGGACATGCGGCTAGTGGTCAGGCCGGGGGACTCATTCACCAGGATCGAGGTCTTGCCGATCGCATCGCACCATTCGCGGCTGGTCGCGACGGTGGCTTCGTCGGTCGCAATACCGAGCACCAGCTCGACGAGCTTCATCTTGTGCACCGGGTTGAAGAAGTGCATGCCGATGACGCGCTCGGGACATGGCACCGACGCGGCAATCTCGGTGACGCTGAGCGCCGATGTGTTGGTCGCGATCACCGCGTTCGCGGCCAGCACGGGAACCGCCTCGCCCAGCACCGCCTTCTTGACCGCGAGATTCTCCGAGACGGTTTCGACCAGCAGATGCGCACCTTCGGCCGCTTGTTTCAACACGGTATTGGTGGAAAGACGCGCCTTTGCGGCGTCGGCCACATCCACGGTGAGCTTTCCGAGCTTCACGCCACCATCCAGGATGCCGTGAATGCTCTTCTCCGCCTTGGCGAGTGCCTCGGCGCTGGTATCCACCAGTTGTGTCGCGAAGCCGCTACTCGCGAACGCATGCGCGATGCCGGTACCCATCAGGCCGGCACCGACCACCACAACCTTGTGATTCTTGTCGAGCATTTGTCTTGCCTCCTTGCTCAGACGCCGGGTTTGGGCCCGACGACGTTCGTGATCGTCCCGATCCCCTCGATTCCGGCTTCGACGACGTCGCCGGGATTGAGGAATCGGCCCGTACCCTGGCCAACGCCGGCCGGGGATCCGGTAAACAGGATGTCGCCGGGCGCGAAACTGGAACGCTCTTCGACGAACTTCACCAGTTGCGCGACGTTCCACGTCATCTCGCCGGTATTGCCGTCCTGGCGCGTCTCGCCGTTCACCTTCAGGGTCAGTCGCAGCTTCGGGCTCCCCTCGGGGAGCTCGTCGCGCGTCACGATCCACGGACCAACTCCCGTGCTGCGGTCCTGGCTTTTCGCCGCGAAGAGATCCATGCCGATGCCGGCCGGACCGCTGCGCTGCAGGTCGCGCGCCGATACATCGTTGCCCACGGCATAGCCGAGAACGCTGGCGAGCGGGTCTTCCGGGTCGACCGGCACATCCCCCACGATAACGACGAGTTCGACCTCGTGATCGAGTTCGTTCGTCAGCGGCGGATAGCGGATCGGATCATTGGCACCGATCAGGGCGCCGTAGGCCTTGAGGAAGGCGATCGGCTGCGGGGGAGACTTCAGGCCGAAGTCGTCGGCCAAATGCTTTGCGTAGTTCGCGCCCGCGACGACGACCCGATTGACCGGCTCGATCGGCGGCAGCAGCCGCACCGAATCGAGCGGCCGGGCATCGCCGCGGGGCGTCAGCACCGAATGTGCTGCTCCGCCCTGCCCGGCGGCAATCGCGCGGGTCAAGGCAGGCCCCCAATCCGCGAAGCTGCCGACGATCGGGGTGACCGTGCGGGCCTCGGCATTGACGACGGCCCAGAATGGCGCGCCGCTATCGCTGCAGCGCGCGAGCTTCATGCTGCCACCTCGGCCTTTGCGACGGCGCCTACTTTCGCCGGGTCGAGGTGGAGCAGTTCGCAGGCATTCTTCCAGCGGATCTTCTGCAGATCCTCCTCCGAAAGGCGCAGCCCTTCGGTGAGGTCATGACGCACCGCATCACTGCCTCCGAAGTTCGAACCGTAGAGGATGCGGTCGGCACCGATGACGTCGATCAGCGCCTGACGCATCGGCAGTTCGTGCAGTTCCACATCGAACCAGAAGTTGCGCATGTACTCCAGTACAGGCTTCTTGTTGTGGTACGTGTCGAGGTTGGGGTTGGTTTGCGCCAGTCGGCCGAGCTGATAAGGCACATAGCCGCCGCCGTGCGTGATATAGACCTTGAGCTTGGGGAAGCGGTCGAACACTCCGCCGTTCACCAGGTACCAGAAGGCCTTCGTCTCGTCGTAGTTCATGCCGACGATGGCCGTGGTTTCGTAGCGGTCGGTGTTGGCCTTGTTGCCCCACGTCACCGACTGGTTATAGCCATGCACGAACATCGGCAGGTCGAGGTCGCACAGGGCCTCCCACACCGGATCCATCTCAGGCGAATCGAACTCCAGGCCGCCGAAATTCGACCCACCCGCACCCAGACCCTTTGCGCCCAGTTGCGTGCACGCGCGGCGAATTTCCTTGGCCGCCTCTTTCGGATCCTGCAGGGGCGCCTGCGCCCAGAACATCAGCCGGTCGGATGCCGCCGAGCAGTATTCGGCGAGCACGTCGTTGACCTTGCGCGAGAACGGGATCGCGTAGTCGAGCTCAGTCCAGTACATGTAGCAATGCGAAGGCACCGAGACGACCTGGGCGTTCTGGCCGGCTGCATCCATCCCCGCCAGGCGCGTCTTGGGGTCGCGCCAGCGGCTCATGTAGTCCTGCACGTTCAGGGCATTGCCCTCGGCCTTCGCTTTGCGCAAGGCAGTTTTTCGCTCGGGCGCGCCGAGCGTGAGGATCCAGTCGCCGACGCGAAGCTTGATGTCGCCGTCGGGCTGCGATTCGAAAGCCGGCCCCCAATAGGGGTGCTGGTCGTAGTAATCCGGATGGGGGGCGTGGGCGTGGAGGTCGATGAGCATGTGGTGTCTCCCAGTGCAGGTTGGTGGAACCTGCCGAGTGCCGCTATCGCGGACGGGAGCATCGATGCGCCGGACGGACCTCGCCTGGCTATCGGGGATTTGTCTCCTGCCTGCGACACTCGACCGGTGTCTTTGCAACGATGAGATTCATCATGCCAAACATAAACAGATTTTGCAAATCTGTTTATGTTTTTTCTTTTTCGCGGCGTCGAGAGCCCGTGGAACGTGCGGGCGCAGCCACTTGGACAGCCTCATCGCCCTTGGTGGCAGGAAAACCGATCAGCGAGCGCACGAGACGCTCGATGCGCGCCGTGCCTTCGTTTGCGCGCTCATTGGGGACGAGCTGTTCGCTCAATACGTAGCGGATCAGCATTTCGCACACGAGCTCGCGATCGATGCTGATGCCGAGACGCCCATCCCAGGCGTCGAAGACGGTCCTGAGGACGTCCTGCAAGCGCACACGCGCGTCGTTGAAGACGCGGCGAAAAAAGTTCATCGCATAATCGGGCGCCACCACCAGCAGACGCCGCGCCTGTCCGTGCGCCGCGTAGTGCTCCAGGTAACCGATCAGGGCGCGAAATTTCTCGTCGGGGTCGTTGTAAGGGGCGGTGACTTCCTGCATCGCGCTGTGAAAACCCTCGCGTTTGTGGCGCGAAAACGCATCGAGCAGATCGTCCTGCGACGAGAAATAGCGGTAGAAAGTGCCCCGCGAGACACCTGCGTCGTCGCACACATCGATAATGGAAATGCGCTCGGCACCTCCCTGGAGGATGATCCTTTCCGTCGATGCCAGAATTCGTGCAATGGTCGCGTCCGAGCGGCGATTGCGCCGAGCGGACTCCATTACCGGTCCGTCTTCAGCGACTGTCTCGGTTTCGTCGTTCATGCCTGTGCCTTGGGAATGGACGGACCGCGGGGCGAACCGCAGGGCCCGCCAGAAAATCGATTCAGTATTCGCGCACCGGCACATCCGCCGGACGCGAGTTGTAGCCGGGCAAGTGCAGCCCGCCGTCGACATGCAGCATTTCCCCGGTGACATAGCGGGACATGTCCGATGCGAGAAAGACCACGACGGGGCCGATGTCGAGTTCCGGATCGCCACACCGGCCGAGGGGGCGCATCGCGGCGGAGCGTTCGGCGAAACCAGGGTTCTCCGCGGCCAACTTGTTGAAGGTCGCCCCCATTGCCGTCGGTGCGACGGCATTCACAGTGATGTTGAAGCGTCCCCATTCCGCCGCCGCACTGCGCGTGAGGCCGACGATGCCGCCCTTCGCCGTGTTGTAGTCGGCATGCAGCCACGCGCCGATCTCGACGTCGATCGAGTAGAAATTGACGATCTTCCCGCCCCCACGCGCCCGCATGTGCGGCAGCGACGCCTGCATCGCCCACCACGACGCCTTGATCGTCGAGGTCAGCGTCTGCTCGAGCATTTCGTCCGTCTTGTCTTCGAGGCGCACGTTCGGAGTGGGTACGAAGGCGTTGTTCACGAGGATGTCCAGCCCGCCGAAATGGGCCACTGCAGCATCGATCGCCCCCGTCACGGACGCCTTCTGCATCACGTCGGTACGCACGAACAGGGCACGCCCGCCCAACTCCTCGAGTTCGCGCGCCACTTGAGTTCCAGTCTCTTCGTTGATCTCCGCGATCACCACGGCTGCCCCCTCGCGCGCGAAGCTGTGCGCCACGCCGCGCCCGATGCCGCCGCCCGCCCCGGTAATCAACGCAACCTTGTCCTTCAGCAAACCCATTTTTCGTCTCCTCGCATTTCTTGCACACTCTTTTTGTTATTGTACACATTAAGAAGAAAGAAACACTCCCAACGGAAGCCATTGCAATGCCCTCCTTCTGCCGACGGATCCAGCTTGAAGGCCGCCAGACCAGCCAAGCGGGCGAAGTCCGTGCCGTCCTCGAAGACGACTTTCACCACTTCCGCGTCGCGCTACGTCATCGCCTCGGCCGCGTGAGCGAGGTCTCCGCCGAGGCTCCGCGACATCCGTTCACCGAGTGCCCGAATGCCGCCACATCGCTGAAGGCACTACTCGGAATGCAGCTGGAACCCATCGCCAGCGCAGTAACGCGCCATACCGACGCCAGCCTCCAGTGCACGCACATGTTCGACCTCGCCGGCCTCGCGATCGCCGCAGCGGCGCGGGGCATCTCCCATCGCCGCTTCGACATCGAAATTCCCCGTCATGTCGACGGCGGTTCGCACGCCCGTCTAGTCCGTGACGACGGCTTGCGGCTCGACTGGGAAGTGCAGGAACGTACGATCGTGTCCCCCCCGCCCTATGCCGGCATCGACATGCGCCAAGGCATGGCGCGCTGGGCGCTCAGCAGTCTCGCGCCCGACGAGGCGGAAGCGGCCCTCGTACTGCGCCGCTGTGCGCTGATCGCGCTCGGACGCCTGCGGGACATCGACGAGGACTTGCACGCCCGTCCGAGCGGCAGTTGCTTCGCGCAGCAACCCGAACGCGCGCCCCAGGCGATTCGCATCGTGGGCTCGACCTGGGACTTCACCGCGCATCCTGAACGCCTTTGCCGCGACGACCAGTCCTGGCTCCACGCTTTCGCCGAGTAAGCGCGCGGTCGAGGTGTCGTCGCGAGCGCCACATGGCGGCCTTCGCGGCTGTACGTCGATCAGCATGTGATCTGCCTCCCACGTGGCGTGCTGCGGCCGGCACGACGGACGCCCGCACGCGATCGGCGCCCCGATTCGCCGGCCGAGCAGCACACCGGACGATCAGGGCCGGTTGGCCGCTTCCCAGGCTTTCAGATCGAAGTCGGGCGCAGCGGCGACAGCGGGCGTGAGCGCGGGGGGACGTGCGAGGATCTTGCGTGCAAACACGTGATCGCCGGGACGGTTGCAGGACTCAACCGCTATCAGCTCCTCCCCGCGGAAGCACAGCACCGAGAGCTGTTGCGCGGCGGCGTCACCCAGCGTCACGTAGTTGTCTGCCCCGATCGACAGACCGGCGATCTGCAGTTTGAGATTGCCCTGGTCGGTCCAGAACCAGGGCAGCGCTGTGTAAGGTGCGGGTTTGCCCACGAGGCGGGCCGCGATGAGCTTGCCTTGGTCGACCGCGTTCTGTACGGACTCGAGGCGAGTCATATTTTCGCCGTTTTGCACGCACGGGAAGGCGGCAACGTCACCCAACGCCGAGATGTGCGGGTCCGAAGTCAGAAGACTGGAATTGACGCGAATGCCGTTATCGATGTCGAGTCCGGCTTCGAGCGCGAGCTGCACGTTGGGAATCACGCCGATGCCGTAGACGACCAGCTCGGCAGGCAGACGTCGTCCGTCCGATGTCGTCACGGCGCTCACCTTGCCGTCCTCGCCTTCCAGCTCCGCCAGCCCGGTACGGAAGTTGAACTTCACGCCCCAGCCTTGATGTGCGGCACGGAAGAGCTCCGACATCTGCGGGGACACTGCCCGCGCCATCGGGCGGTCGCCGAGTTCAAGCACTTCAACCGCAGCCCCTTCGGCCGCCGCCACCGCGGCGAACTCCAGACCGATGAAGCCGGCACCGATCACGACGACATTCTTGGCCTGCTTCACCAGCGGCGACAAGAGGTCGGCATCCGCCTTGGTCTTGATGCCGAAGATACCGCCCAGCGTGGAACCCGGCACGTTGAGCGGCCGATTGTGGGCGCCGGTCGCGAGCACCAGATGGCCGAAGTCGAGCGCACTCCCCGAGTCGAGCATGACTCGACGGTTCTGCCGATCGATCGCCGCCACTCGGTCATGGACGAGCTCGATGCGCTGATCCGCGTAGAAGGTCTCCGGCCGGAAGAGCATCGCAGTGGCGTTGATCTTGCCGAGAAGGTAGGCCTTCGACAGGGGCGGTCGTTGGTAAGGCAGACCGGGCTCGTCGTTCACGAGCACGATGCGGCCCCCGAAACCTTCCTGGCGCAACGAAATCGCCACTTGCACGCCCCCGTGCCCCGCCCCCACGATCACCACTGAATCGAGCGACATCTTCCCGTCTCCTTGTCGTTTTTTTAGATCGCCGTCTTCAGAACTGCGCAGCCGGCAGGCGCAGCGTGAGGCCGTCCATGTCCGCGCCGACGACCAGCTGGCACGTGAGCCGACTGGTGGGCTGGCGCTCGACGACGTTCTCGAGCATGTCGTATTCGGTGCCTTCGGCGGGCGCAAAACGCTCCACCCAGGCTTCGTCCACGTAAGCGTGGCAGCTGGCGCATGCGCAGGCGCCGCCACAGTCACCGGGAATGCCGGGAACGCCGGCAAAGGTCGCGGCCTGCATGGCCGACTGGCCGACTTCGGCGCGCACTTCGTGCCGGGTGCCGTTGTGTTCGATGAAGGTAATCGTGGGCATTTGTTTGCTCCGATGAGAGGGATGAAATCAGGCCCGCTGCGCTTCGGCGTGCAGGGCAAACTGGGGACTGCGCCCGAGCGTCAGCAACAATGACGCGCCGAGCAGGGTGGCCACGGTGCAATAGACGAGCATCGCAAAGTAGGTACCGGTAACACTCAGCATCGCTGCAAACATTAGCGGCGCAGCTGCCGACGCTACCGTGATGAGCCCCTGATGCACGCCGAACAACCGGCCGTAATCCTTGAGGCCGAAGTAGCGCGCGATGAGGAAGGCCGCGATGTCGAACTCGGCGCCGGCTCCAAGTCCAACCAGCGCCGCGGCAAGACTCATGACGGCGGGATCGGTGGTTCCCGACATGAAAATCAGACAACCCATCCCGGGCAGAGAAAGGCTCAAGGCCGCCACACCGGGCGGCCACAGCCGGTCGAGCAGGTAGCCGACCACCAGGCGACCGCAAATCAGCGCAATGCCGAAGTAGCCGAAAACCAGGGTCGCATCCGCCGCGGAAAGCCCCTTGTCTCGCAGCATCGGAACGGTACTGGTAACGAGGCCCACCACGGCCGACACGACCAACGACAACGCCACGTTGCAGATCCAGAATCGCGGCAGGAGCATTCCTTCCTGGAAGCTGACGCCGCTCCGCACCAGCGGCGGACCGTCGCCTGCCTTCGCACTGCTCGCCGGACCTTCGCCAGGCAGGCGAAACCACCATAGGGTAAGCGGCAGTCCCACCAGCACATTGAGCAGCGCCAGGATGACGAAGGCGGCCCGCCAGTCCCAGTTCTCGACCCCCCAGCCCAGCAGCCTCGGTACCAGTGCGGCGGTGATGCCGGTGCCCGAAAGCCCGATCGCGAGCGCCAGTCCGCGGTTGCGGTGAAACCAGAGATTGAGGAGTTGCGTCCACGTGACCGCCAGCGCACCCATGCCGATGATCGGGAGCAGGAAAAATGCTGCGTAGAGCGACCAGATCGAGCCGCCAATCTGCGTCGTCCCCAGATAGCCGAGCGCCATTAGCAGCAGCGAAATCACTGTCACGCGCTTCATGCCGAAACGCAGGTTGAGCCAGCCGACGAGTTGCAGGCCGAGCACGGCGCCGGCGAACAGGAAAGTGATTGCGGCCTGCAGCGAACCACGGTCCCATCCGAATTCCTGCTGAAGAGGGATCACCAGGACGCCGAAGCCATACAGCAATGCGGCGTTGATACTGATCGCCACACCGATCACCGACAGAACCACGATCTGCCAGCCCTGCCTGAACTCGGTCAGATCGATTGCCGCGTGATTTCCGTTTGATGCCATTTTTCTACTCCACTCCCCGTCCCGGCTCTCGTATCAGCCTCGTGGCGAAGGACAGATCGGGCACCGTCCGATCCGTAACCGGGCCGGCGGCACCCGCGTTGCCTAGAGGAAGATCGCGAGGTTCGGCGTGCCCAGCACCGCCTGGTCGAGAATGACTTCACGACGCACGAGCTTGAATCCCTCGCCATCGACGCGCAGCAGATCGTTGCGCTCGCCGCTGATGAGATCCATATCCGGAAAGTCGAAACGGCTGCGTGTCAGCAGCAGATAGCTCACGACCGCGAACTCGTCGGGCTTGTCGGTAGCGAACACCTGCACGTTGCTGACCATGCGGCGGGTGCGCGAAGGGGGATCCTCGGCCCACGCGCTGCGCGTCTCGGTGAGCCGCATGATGCGCCCCATGATCGAGCGGTAGTTGTCGTGGTAGTGCTGCACCGTGCGGATAACCGACTGGGCCTGCTGGGACATCGGGCGGGTCTGCCGCAGAGGCACGGTGTAGACCAGGTCGGGCGCAAGCGTCGCGCCCCACTCCTTGAGACGGATCGTGTCGAGCAGCGTCGCTTCCTGGTAGAGGAAGCCGACGATGCGGTTATAGACCTCGGCCCCGACCGGGATCGGGTTTCCGATGACGGGGGCGTTCTCGGCAACTTGTTGTGCGGCGCTCATGTGTCGCTCCTTCGAAGGTGTTGGGTCGGACCGGGCAGCTCAGGCCTTGGCGTTCATCAGTTCGTTCCAGTACAGCCACCAGTGCCACTGGGTGTCGTCCTTGGTGAACCCTTCATTGACAATGCCCGGCCCGGGCCAGCCGGCAGGGGCGCCGGTCTCGTACACCGCCTGGTACTTGAGGGTCGAGCGACGCCCGCGCGCGCCCTTGGCGGCGAGGGTCATGTGGGGCCAGGTATCGGAGTCGTCCTGCTCGACCATGCCCGAGGTGCCGAACAACTGGATGCTCTGCATCAGCATCCTGTCCTTGAGCTCCTGCGGGGCATCCTTCTCAGCGAGCACCCAGTTCACGAACTCGAGTTGATCCGGCCCCTTCGGCACGTAGGCGTGCAGCAGCGTGAGGCCGAGCACGGAGCCGTCGGCCTGCGGGATATACACGAACGCGAACAGCACGTTGGGGAAAATCCCGCCCACCTGCGGCGGCATCGACACCATCACTTCGAGTTGCTCTTCGCTCAGGCGCTTCCTGAGCTGAGGCAACATTTCATGCGTCATCCCCGGCGGCGGCAGTGCTTCGAGCTTCTGGTCCACCGTCAGCTCTGATGGATCGAGGCCGGTGAGCTTCCTGATTTTGCGTCCGAGGTCGATGCAGCGCAGCGCATGGCCGTGCGGCGAACTCACCTCGACGCCGTACATCTCGGGCGACAGGTCGGCGCTGCCGCCCTCGCCACTCTTGGAATAGTTCCCTACCTCACCCAGCCAGCGGTGAAGGGTCAGCGTGTGGTAGCCGTCGGCGGCCGACTGCTCGCCAGCGGCTTTCCAGTTCGCGCGCACGATGAAACGCTGCGGCGGGCCGAGCACTTCGAGCCCCTTGTCGCTGCGCTCGAACAACGTGTCGAAATACCATTTCGCATCACCGAGGAACTCTTCGAACGACGGTCCCTCCAGGTCCCACGTCGCGAAAATGATGCCGCCGTAGAGCGTCACCCGCGCCTGCGGCAGGCCCAGATCCTCCTTCGGCATCATCTTCCCGTGCATGCACTCCTTCTCGACCGGCGCACCGATGAACTCGCCACTCGGCTTGAACGCCCATCCGTGGTAGATGCACTTGTGAATCTGGGTATTGCCCGCATCGACCGTCGAGATGCGCATGCCGCGGTGGGGACACACGTTGAGCGAGACGTGGATGTTCCCGTCCTTCGCACGCGCGACGATGACCGAATCCGACCCCATGTCGCGCACGACGAAATCGCCGGAGTTCGGCACTTCGGATTCGTGCCCGAGCAGCAGCCAGGTCTTGCCGAAGACGCGATCCATCTCCAGCTGATAGATCTCCGGATCCGACAGGGCCCGCATCTGGACTTCCCGCGTCGGGACGCGAACCAGATCGGACAGCGGCGTACCGTCCGCCAACGTGTAGCTTGCCTTGGTCAACATTGTCATCTCCTGTGGAGTGAAGCCGTCCGTAAGGACGATCCTCGTTCGATGGGCCTGACGGCCACTTCTTGTGGGTTGTTCATTTGCTCGAGCCCCGGTGCTCGGCACCCTGTGTTTCGGCAGCCGTAGCCCGCCGGCCGACGTCCTTATTGCGAAGACGTGCGTGGTTCCGTCATGGCTTCGTCACGCGCGTGCGCAGCGTGCCGATCGCCTCGATCTCCAGTTCGACCACGTCACCCGGTTTGAGATAGCGCAACTGCTCGAGTCCGCAGCCGTTGCCGACCGTGCCCGAGCCCAGCACTTCACCCGGATAGAGCGTTTCCGAGCGGGAGATGTGCGCGATCACGTCCTCGAACGTCCAGCGCATGTCGCGGGTGGTGCCACGCCCCCATTCCTCGCCATTCACGCGAGCGATCATCTGCAGGTCGTAAGGATCCGGCACCTCGTCCGCGGTGACGAGGCATGGCCCCATCACGTTACCGGTGTCGAAGTCCTTGCTCTTCGCCGGGCCGAGCATGCCGGGCATCTCGAGGGCCTGCGCATCGCGGGCGCTCATGTCGTTGAAGATCGTGTAACCCACGATGTAGTCGCGCGCCTTGTCACGCGGCACGTCCTTCCCCTTGCGGCCGATGTAGCACGCAAGTTCGAGTTCGAAGTCCATCGCCTTGCTGTACGCCGGCCACACGACGTCCTCGTCCGGACCGATCACCGCGAAGCGATTGCACTTGTAATAGATCGGCTGGCGGTTGAAGGTCTCGATGACGCGTTCGTCGGCGCGCGTGTTCATCTGCCGCAGCGCCTCCTCGGGGTCGGGTAAGTGCGCCACGCGCGCGCGCCGCGCAGCAGCGAAGCTCTGTCGCAGATGCAACTCGAAACAGGAGCAGTCGCGCATCTGCGGCGGCGGCTGGATGGGTGCGCACAGCTTCACGCCCTCACGCGCGATGACCGCCGCCGACGGAGCTTTCCGGACCAGGACGCGTGCCGCTGCAAGCGCCTCTTCACCGGCCTCGACCAACCCGAGCATGCTCGCGAAGGTGGGGGACCCATGGCCATTTAAGACTTCGCAAGCCGTGGCGAGGTCGACGATCGCCGAATCCGATTCGATCAGCGCGCCGGCACGCTGAAAGCCGTGAGAGTCACGATATGTGACGAGTCGCATCTATTGTCTCCTGTCGGGGACTCGTCCCGCTCGATGCGGGCGAATCCTCTCTTCTTCGAGTTTTGCCCCTCCCCCATGGGAGAGGCGCTGGCGGTTGCTACACCCGGCCGCTCACCGGCACGCAGGCTCCGGTGACGGCCGAGGCGTCATCCGAGAGCAGGAAAGCGATCACCGCGGCGAGCTTGTCCGGCGCCACCCAGCGGCTGGCATCGGCGTCCGGCATGTCGGCGCGGTTGGCGGGGGTGTCGATGATGCTCGGCAACACCGCATTCACGGTGACGCCACGGTCCTTGAGCTCTTCGGCAAGTGATTCGGTCAACCGCGCGACGCCGGACTTCGATGCGGCATACGCCGCCATCCCCATTCCGGCCTTCTGCGCGGCCAGTGCGCCGACGTTCACGATGCGCCCCGCCCCGCGCGCCAGCAGATGCGGCAGCGCCGCCCGGCAACTCGCTACGGCCGTACGCACGTTCATCGTGTACAGGCGATCCCAGGTCTCGAGCGCTCCGCCTTCGATCGGCTCCCACGCGAAGCCACCTGCCACATTCACCACGCCGTCGATGCCACCAGCGGCCACACGCACGCGCGCATAGGCTGCCGCGCAGGCCGCTTCGTCGCTCAGGTCGACCTCGCCGAGCACAACCGCCACGCCTTCAGGCAGGCCGCCAGCGGGCGCCGCCGCACGGTCCACAAGCGTGACGTGCGCACCGTCTTCCACGAGGCGCTGCGCGACCGCGCGACCGAGCGCGCCGAATCCACCGGTTACGACGATACTTCTAGCTTCGAGTCGAGTACTCATGGGATCAGAGTTCCTTGTATGGCCTCCGCGTCGTTGCACGCTGGCAGGCAGGTCCTTGCGACAAACTTTAGACAGATTTTGCACTTCTGTCTATATGTGCATGTAGAATCCCGCTTGACCGATCGTCAAATCGTCGAGAGCGCGCAGACCATGACCCGAAAACTCCCCCTCCTCACCGAGGACAACTCCCCGTTCTGGCAGGGCGGCGCGCAGGGGCGCCTGCTCATACATCATTGCGCGGACTGCACGCGCTTCTTTCATCCGCCCGCCCCGATCTGCCCGCACTGCGGCAGTTTCGAGGTGGCACCGCGGGTGGTCTCCGGCAAGGGCAAGGTCCTGAGCTACACGATCAATCACCAGGCATGGCGCCCCGACCTCACCGAGCCTTATGTCGTGGCGATCGTCGAACTCGCGGAACAGGCCGGCCTGCGCTTCGTCACGAATATCGTGGGACTTCCCGCCGAGGCCGTGCATATCGACATGCCCGTCAGGGTGCGCTTCGAGCAGCACGAGGACGTGTGGCTCCCCCTCTTCGAGAAGGACGCATGATGTTCGATCGAATCTTTGAAAAGGACGTCGCCATCACCGGTGTCGGCCAGTCCGAGGTGGGACGCCCGGTTGCACGATCGGGCATGCGACTCACGCTGGACGCCTGCCTCGACGCCATCGCCGACGCCGGACTCACGCGCGCGGACATCGACGGCGTGGCGTGCTGGCCGGGCGACAACAACAATGGCGATGCCTTCTCACCCGTCGGCCCCAACGCGCTGATAGGCACCCTCGGCCTCAAGGTCAACTGGTACGGCGGAGGCTACGAAGGCCCCGGACCGCTCGCAGGCATCATCAATGGCGCGATGGCGATCGCATCCGGCCTGTCCCGCCACGTGCTGGTCTTCCGCACCATCACGGAGGCGAGCCGACGCAAGGTCGACAAGAATGCCAGCGCCCTGACGAACAAGACGATCGGACGCGACAGCAGCTTCTTCTGGCAGTGGTACACACCATTCAACGTGCTCTCCGCGATCAACCTCATGGCGCTCTATACCCAACGCCACTTCCATGAATACGGCACGACACCCGAACAACTCGCCCAGATCGCCCTCACCTGCCGCGCCAACGCCGCGCTTAACCCGAAGGCGATCTACCGGACGCCGCTCTCGCTCGATGACTATTTCGCCTCGCGCATGATCTCGACTCCACTGCGCATGCTCGACTGCGACGTCCACTGCGACGCCTCGACCGCGATCATCCTTTCGCGTGCCGACGCCGCCAAGGACGGGCCCAATCCGCCGATCCGCCTCGAGGCGATCGGCGCCGCACTGCACCAACCCTGGTCGTGGGACCAGATCGACCTCACCGCGACCGCCGCGCGCGATGTCGGCGAAATGATGTGGGCGCGCACCGATCTCAAGCCCAAGGATGTCGGCTCGGCCCAGCTCTATGATGGATTCTCGATCCTCACGATGATCTGGCTCGAAGCGCTCGGGCTATGCCCGCGCGGCGAAAGCGGCCGCTTCGTCGAAGGTGGCCGCCGCATCGCCCGCGACGGCGAGCTGCCGATCAATACCAACGGCGGCCAGCTCTCCGGGGGGCGCACGCACGGCCTGGGCTACGTTCATGAAGCCTGCACGCAATTGTGGGGACGCGCGGGCGAACGACAGATCGCACCGCATCACGTTTCAGTGGTTGCGGCAGGCGGTGGACCGCTGGGCGGCAGTGTGTTGTTGGTCCGGGACTGAGCCCGGCCACGGTGCAGACGGATTACTGCACAATCAGACTTAGTGTCCAATTTTCGACCACACGGAGGGGAGCATGGCCATAAGAACGCTCGCGCTGGGACTGTTCATTCTTGCGACCGCCTGGCTGCCGCCGGCAAGCGCGGCCGAAGCGGTTTCGGGTAGCCAGGTGTCAGCACCGGATTCCGCCACGCGCGCGCAGGCTTTGCTGGAGAAGGCCACCGCCCGACTTCGTGCCGTCGGCGACCGGGCACTGGCGGAATTCGGCCGGCAGGGCGACTTCATCGACCGTGAGCTCTATGTGTACGTGCTCGACATGGACGGCACCATGCTGACCAGCGGCGGCTCGTCCACGACGCTGATCGGCCGCAAGGTTTCCGAGATGCGCGACGCCAGCGGAAAGGCTTTCTTCGCGGAGATGCTGAACAAGGCGCGTAACGATGGCCGCGGCGAAGTCGATTACCGTTGGGTCAACTGGACCGACAACACCCTTCAGCGCAAGCACGCGTTCTTCGAGAAGGTCGGCGAACGAGTGGTCGCGGTGGGTTACTACATCAGCCGTTCGTCCCCGGACCAGGCGCAGGCCTTCCTTGAACAGGCCGTTGCGGCAATGAAGGCCGCGCCCACCAGCGCCATTACCGAATTCAACCGCATCGAAGGCCGCTTCGTGCAGGACGATCTCTACGTGTTCGTGATCGACCGGAAAACGGGACGCTTTGTCGCCCACGGCACGATGCCGCGCCTGGTCGGCTCCGACGGCCGCGACCTGTACGACCAGGCCGGCACACCCATCGTTCGG
Organism: Aromatoleum evansii; assembly: GCF_045689615.1. Taxonomy (NCBI): domain Bacteria; kingdom Pseudomonadati; phylum Pseudomonadota; class Betaproteobacteria; order Rhodocyclales; family Rhodocyclaceae; genus Aromatoleum; species Aromatoleum evansii. Next base: position 1,875,433 of record NZ_CP141259.1, on the reverse strand, counting down.
AAGATGCTGGAGCAGACCGCCAACCGGCCACGCGGCGAACTCGACTACCTGTGGAAAAACCCGGTCACGAAAAGAACAGAGGAAAAGCACACGCTGTTCGAAGTCGTCGGCGACCACATCGTCGCGGTGGGCTACTTCAAACCCTGAAGTCATTTCCTCTTGTCGTAAGCCGGCCCGGCTGTCGCCTTTTCGTCGTCGCCGTAGTATTCTGCAGACAGAATTTAATTCTAATACGCAAACACAAAACCGTTTTGCGTGCAGATTATCCGGCTCACGGACGGGCACCCTGATTCCTGATGCGCCCCGTCTGGGGCGCACGCGAGGAAGAAGTCTCCCGCTTGCCGACCGGGACGCCTGCACGACGGACGGAGGAGACAAGGGATGGACACCACACAAGAGGATGAAACCGCGGGCCGGTCTTCAAGCGGGGTCACCGTCAAGCCTGTCGTCAATGCGGTGCGGATCCTGCGCTTTCTGACGGAGACCGACACCCCGGAGCGCGCAGCGGATATCGCCCGGCAGTTGTCGATCAACCCCAGTACCTGCTTCAACATCCTGCGCACACTGGCAGCGGAAGACATGGTTGCTTTCGATCCCGCGTCGAAGACCTATTCGCCCGGCCTGGGGCTCGCCAAACTCGTAGGCCACCTCGTGACGCAGGGCCAGCGGCTCGACATCGCGCGCCCACTGCTGCAGCAATTCGCCGCCCGCTTCCATGTCACGGTCACCCTGTGGCGCCAGATGGGATACGACCGCATCGTGCTGGTGAGTTCCGAGGCAAGCCCGAGCGATCTGCGCATCGACATGGCGATCGGTCAGCGCCTGCCCATCTTCATGGGCGCCAGCGGCAGACTGTTCGCGGCGGAGGTGGATCTCGACCCAACCGCGATGCGCGCCGCATTCGACAAGATCCGCTGGGCCCGACCGCTGGAGTTCGACGAGTACTGTCAGCAGGTGCAGTTCGCCAAGGAACACCAGTGGGCGATCGATGACGGCTACTTCTCGGCCGGCATCATGGCTATTGCGGCCCCCGTGCGCGACCGCGCCGGTGCCATTTCCTTTGCCGTATCGGCGGTGATGTTCCGGGGCCAGTACATCGGGGCCGACGCGGACAAGCTCGGGGGCGAGGTGCGCAAACTCGCAGACAAGCTGTCGAACCTGCTGTTTTGAGGGTCGTCGCGAGGGCTGCCGGCGGTCCTTGAGCAACCCTTTTTGCGGTCCCGCGACACGCCCCGCAAAAATAGTGACACTTTTTCGTTTTCTGTGCATAATCATCTCGCAGGCCTCGATGGCCCCGAGCAGATGAGGAGACACGCCATGAGCGAACAGAACGAAAAACTTCACAAGGTTATTGTCGATCGCAGCCGCTGCTGCGGTTACGGATTGTGCGCGGCCCTGTGCCCCGACGTGTACAAACTGGACGGCGACGGCATCGTCTATCTCGACAGCGAGTTCGTTCCCGCCGGCCAGGAGGAGGCCGCGATCGAGGGAGCTGCCGCCTGCCCCGCCGAGGCGATCCGGGTCGAAGCACCGGGCGCCTGAGTTCTTCGCCGAACTGGTAGCGCGAAAAGCGCTGGAACTGCCCACTTCGCGGAGATCCGAATGAATCGTCTTGAAGGAAAAGTAGCGCTGATCACCGGCACCGGCGGCGGTCAGGGTCGTGTCGCGGCCTTGCGCTTCGCGCGCGAGGGCGCCGTGGTGGTGGGTTGCGACACGGATGCCGCCGCCCACGCCGAAACGCGCCGGCTGGTAGAGGCCGAAGGATTCGAGTTGCACGGCTCCGCCCCGGTGGACCTCGGCGACCACGAACAGGCCCGCGCCTGGGTCGAGTCCGCGGCCGAACAGTTCGGGCGCATCGACGTTCTCTACAACAACGCATCGGCCGCGCGTTTCGGACCGGTGGCGGAATTTTCGATCGCTGACTGGCACTACACGATCCGGAACGAGATCGATCTCATCTTCTACACGACCAAATACGCGTGGAAGCACCTCACCGTGCGCGGTGGCGTGATCATCAATATCGCCTCGACCGCTGCCTGGGGCGGCTCCAAGGTTGCGGGCATCAGCGCCCACTGCGCCGCCAAGGGTGCGGTCGTCTCCTTCACCCGCCAGCTGGCGGTCGAGGGGGCGCCGGTCGGCATACGCGCGGTCAGCATCAGTCCGGGCTTCGTGAAGACGCCCGGCACCGCGGCCTTCGTCGAGAACCCCGTCACCCGCAGGGCGCTACTCGACGGCGTGCTGCAGGATCGGCCGGGGGAACCCGAGGAGGTCGTGTCTCTGGCCCTGTACGTGGCGTCAGACGAAGCCGCCTTCATGACCGGTTCCGACCTCGTCATCGACGGGGGCCTGCTCGCAATCTGAGCACGAGCCCGAAAGTTCGTGACCCGACAGTGAACGAACGGACGCCGTGCCGTTGCGGCACTGTCCGAAGTCTGCGTAAAGCGCGGTGCAAATCGCGGGCGCAGGTCGCTCAAAACAGGAGGAAGACAGCATGGACATCATCGGTATCGGCTACCTGGGGTTCGAATCGGCGAACCTCGATGCCTGGCGCGAATACGGCCCGAAGGTCATGGGCTTTCAGATCGGGACATCCCCGACTGCGGATCCGGACACCCTCTACTTCAAGCTGGACGACCGTCGCCATCGGCTCGCATTTCATCCGGGCAAGATCGACCGCCTCGCCTACATCGGCTGGGAAGCCAAGGGCAAGCTGGAGTTTCACGCCGCCGTCGAGCGCTTCCGCAGCCATGGTGTCGAGGTCAGCTTCGGCGATCCGGAACTGTGCGAGAAACGCGGCGTGAAGGAGCTGATCCGTTTCCGGGATCCGGTCGGATACCAGCACGAACTGTTCTACGCGCAGAAGTGGAGCCCGCGCTCCTTCGTGCCGGGCCGTCCGCACGGCGGATTCGTCTGCGGCGAACGGGGCGTCGGCCACATCGTCGTGATCACGCCTGAATACACGCCCGAACTCGAACACTTCCTCACCGGCATCATGGGCATGCACTGGTACGGCTCGGGCGCCGGCAAGGGCAAGACGGGGTTCTTCCGCTCCAGACTCAACGACAAGACGAGCCACGACATCGCTTACGGTTTCGGCCCGGGCAAGGCCGGCGTGCAGCACATCGGCCTCTTCGTTCGCTCGGTTCGCGACGTCGGCGAAACCTACGATCTGGTCAAGAAGAACGGACTGCAAATGATGATGACGCTGGGACAGCATTCGCAGGATCCGCACATGTCGTTCTATCACTTCACACCGTCCGGCTTCGCGATCGAATGCATCACGGAACTCGAACCTTGGCACGATGACGGCTTCGAACTCAATCCGGAGCAGCTCTCGACCTGGGGTCATGAAATCGTTGGCCCGATCCTTGGCCCAAGCGTGCGCACACCGGCGGAGGTCTTCGACCCCGAGGTTCTCCACGCCAGGGGCTGAATGCCTGCGAGCGCACCAGTCGGAACGGGTTCCCCACCGCGCGCGCCGGTTGCGGCGCCGGCCGCTACCGCGCACCCTATCGACATCATCTGAATGCAGACACCGGAGCACGCGATGTACAGCCATATACTCGTTCCGACCGACGGTACCCATCTCGCCAGCCAGACGATCTCGCAGGCCGTCCAGTTCGCCCGCAGCGTAGGGGCGCGCATCACGTTCTTCTATGCCGATGCGGATGCCGGCGCCTCTCTGACCGACGACGGTGCGCTGATTCACCTTCTCGACCCCGGTCTGTATCAGGACGACTTCGGCGGGCGCGCCCGCGAGATCCTCGCCAAGGCCGAGGTGTCGGCGCGCGCGGGCGACATCGACTGCGAGTGCGTGACCCGGCGGAGCAACCGACCGCACGAGGCCATCCTCGCCGCCGCGAAGGAACTGGGCTGCGACCTGATCTTCATGGCATCGCACGGGCCGCGCAGCATCGGCGGCGTCATGCTCGCCTCCGAAACGCTCAAGGTGCTCGCAGGCAGCCGCATCCCGGTGCTCGTGTCGTCGGTCGAAAAGAACGACCCGAACCCGGCGATGACGAAGGTCTGCGCGATCATCAAGGACGAGCACCGCTCGATCGCGGTGGTGTCCTACGGCATGCGGATGCTGGCCGGCGGACTGCGCGAGGGGAAACCTGCGGATATTGGGCTGGTGGACGGCATGCTCACCTACCTCGACGAGTTCCCGGCCAAACTGCACCATCCAAAGGAAGATGCCTACCTCTTCGCGGCGCTCAAGCGACGCACGTCTTCGCTCGACCAAGTCATCGACGATCTGCAACAGGAGCATCTGGCTGGCGACCGACAACTTGCCGACCTGCGTGCGGCCGTCGCCCACTACCAGGCGTCCCCCGACACCGACGCAAAAACGCTCGCAAGCGCCATCGACGCCTTCGCCCTCGGGCAGCTCAGGCATATTGCACTCGAGGAGCGGGCGATCATCCCTGGCGCCTGCGAACACTTGTTGGAACAGGACTGGAAGGAGATCGTGGCGGCCTTCGGACCGAACGGCGACACACGCTTCAACCATCGGGAACGTGAGACCTACCGACGCCTGTATTCGCGGATTGCCAACCTGCACCAGACGCTGCCCCGCATGAGCACGCCCGGCCAATCATGACGACGCGGTTACCCCGCCCATGAGTGTCGAACGCAACGCCACGGGTGCGTGGGCGCCTCTCCTCCATCGGCCGTTTCGCGCACTGTGGATCGCGGCAATCGCCGTCAACCTGTCGATGTGGATGCAGAACATCGGCGCCGCCTGGATGATGACCGAACTACGGCCCGATTCGCCGCTGATGGTGTCCCTCGTCCAGACGGCGATGGCGCTGCCTGCCTTTCTGCTCGGGCTCCCGAGCGGCGTGATCGCCGATCTGGTCAACCGCAGGCGCTTCCTACTGATCACCCAGACCTGTTCCCTCGCATTCGCCAGCCTGCTCGCCGCCATGGCACTGGCTGGGGGCATCGGTGCCTGGCTGCTCCTCGGCCTCACCTTCGCGCTCGGGTGCAGCAACGCGTTCGGCATGGCAGCGTGGATTGCCGCCAACATCGAGAGCGCGCCGAAGGGGCAGATACCGGCAGCGATCGCCTTGTCCACGGTCACGCCCAACATCGCGCGCGTCGTGGGGCCGGCCGCCGCAGGGGCACTGATTGCACTCGCGGGCGTCCCGACGCTGTTCGTCGTGGTCGCGGTCGGTTTCGTGATCTCGCTGGGGCTGCTGCGCGCCCTGCCCGACACGGATCTGCGGTCCGGCCTGCCGCCCGAGCGGCTGTGGAGCGGCATCCGCAGCGGCGTGCGTTACATGCGGCACTCCGCGCAGCTGCGGCTCGCGCTGCGCCTGGTCTTCGCTTTCGTCACCGCAGGCAGCGCCATCTGGGCATTGTTGCCGCTCGTCGCCCGTGACCAGCTCGGGCTTGCAGCAGGCGGATTCAGCCTGCTCCTCGGCAGTCTCGGCGCGGGCGCCGTCATCGCAGCACTCCAAGTCACCCGACTGTATCGACGTTTCTCCGTGCGCCGCATCGTGACCGGCGGCGGCATGTTGTTCATGGCTGTCACAGCGCTGATTCCGGTGGTACACAATCTCTTCGTCATGAGCGCGCTGCTCGTGGTCGGCGGAATGGCTTGGATGGCGGTCAATACCACCACCGGGACCGTGATCCAGACTTCCGCCGCAGGCTGGGTGCGCGCTCGTGTTGCGTCGGTATACCTGCTCGTCATCATGGGGGCGATGGCAGCGGGCGGAGTATTGTGGGGCGCAATCGCCGAACGCATGGGCGTCAGGGCAAGCCTGTGGATTGCAGCCGGATCGATTGCGGCCGGGCTGATGCTGGCTGGAAGAGCTCGCATGCAACTTGGATCGGAGTCCGATTTCAGCGTAGCCGACGCGCCGGAAACGGGCCCCGCTGCCAGTCCCGCCGACTATGAGCAGGGGCCCATTGCGGTAGAAATCAGTTACTGCGTACCGGCCGAACGGCACGAGGAATTCGTGCGCGCTGCCCACGAAGTCGGCATCTCACGTCGACGAAACGGGGCGATCGCCTGGCGCCTCTACAGGGATCTCGAACACACGGATTGTCTTGCAGAACGCTTCCTGGTGGACTCGTGGCTCGACTACCTGCGCCAGCGCGCCCGTGTTACGCGACAGGACCGCGACATCGAGCGCCGCCTGGAGGCCCTCACCACCGACGGGAGCTCGCTCACACGCCGCTTCATTGCGGAAGCGTGACGACTGAAAGCGGTCGGGAGAACCTTCCGCAGCGTGCCGGCGCGGCCGGGGACGCCTTACCGTCCCCTCGACACTTAGCGGTGCATCAACACCATGCCGACGAACTCGTTCATCGTCTTGTGCGCATAGAGATGCGACACCGCATACGCGTGAGTCTCCAGCATTCCGTCGCACGACGGAGCTGAAGCGCACGCTTGGGCGACACCTGGGGGGTGCAGCGAAACGAAGGAACCGTCGGTAGCGGTCAGCAACGCCGCCGCAACGGCGCTGATGCCGAGTGTTCTGAGAGCCATGATGTCTCCTCCTGTCGAAGGTGCGCCTCTATCGGGCGATGTTTCTTTATTTACACACTATATGTGCTTTTGTTCAAGAGTAGACAATACCCTGAACGAGCGCAAGGATTTTTTGCCGCATCCGTGGCGTGGTCGAATCAAAAAAAACCCATCGGTTTGCGACCGATGGGCGAAGGGATCTTCGGCGGGGATTGCAGCAGGAGAGGAATAGCTGCCACCGAAGAATCCTGCGGGAACGGGTTGGCATCACGGCCAGCCAATCGGCATGGCCTGGAAATCAAATGGTCGCTGTCATTTCAGGAACCACGGCGAACAGATCCGCTACAAGGCCGTAGTCCGCGACCTGGAAAATCGGCGCCTCGGGGTCCTTGTTGATCGCGACGATCAGCCTGGAATCCTTCATGCCTGCCAGATGCTGGATCGCACCGGAGATGCCGATCGCGATGTAGACCTGGGGCGCGACGATCTTGCCGGTCTGGCCGACCTGATAGTCGTTGGGGACGAAGCCCGCATCGACAGCGGCGCGGCTCGCACCGAGCGCGGCGCCGAGCTTGTCCGCGAGCGGCTCGAGCACGGTACGGTAGTTCTCGCCGTTGCCCAGCCCCCGGCCACCGGAGACAATGATCTTGGCGGCACCGAGTTCGGGGCGCTCACTCTTCGTGAGTTCGCGGCCGACGACACGGGTCAGGCCCAGGTCCTTCGCGGCGGGCACAGCTTCGATCGGCGCGGAGCCGCCGAGCGGCGCGGCGTCGAACGCAGCGGTGCGCACGGTCACCACCTTCACGCGGTCGGTGCTCTTGACGGTCGCCAGCGCATTGCCGGCGTAGATCGGTCGCACGAAGGTGTCGGCCGACTCCACCGCGACGATGTCGGAGATCTGCGCGACGTCGAGCTGTGCGGCGACGCGCGGCAGCATGTTCTTGCCGGCGCTGGTTGCCGCGGCGAAGACGTGACTGTAGTCGGCGGCGAGCGCACGCACGAGTTCGGCGACGTTCTCGGCGGTCTGAGCTTCGTACTGCGCCGCGTCACATATCAGCACCTTCGCGACGGCGCCGATGGCGGCCGCGGCTTGAGCGGCGGCGGAACAGCCGCTGCCCGCGACCAGGACGTGGATGTCCGCTCCGACCACTTGCGCGGCGGTCACGGCGTTGAGAGTCGCGGTCTTGATCGACTGGTTGTCGTGTTCCGCAATGACGAGGACGGCCATCAGATCACCTTTGCTTCGTTCTTCAGTTTATCGACCAGCGTCGCGACGTCAGGCACCAACACGCCCGCACTGCGCCTGGGCGGCTCGGCCACTTTCAGGATCGCCAGACGCGGCGCCACATCGACTCGCAGATCCGTGGGCTTCACGCTATCGAGCGGCTTCTTCTTTGCCTTCATGATGTTGGGCAGCGTCGCATAACGCGGCTCATTGAGGCGCAGGTCAGTGGTCACCACCGCGGGCAGCGTCATCTCGAGGGTTTCGAGGCCGCCATCGATCTCGCGCGTGACCGTGACAAGGTTCCCGTCCACTGACAGCTTCGACGCAAAGGTGGCCTGCGGCCAGCCCATCAGGGCGGCGAGCATCTGGCCGGTCTGGTTCGCGTCGTCGTCGATCGCCTGCTTGCCGCAGATCACCAACTGCGGGGCTTCCGTGTCGCACAGGGCCTTCAGGAGTTTGGCGACGGCGAGCGGCTGCAACTCCGCGTCGCTCAGTTCACCACAATCGACGAGAATGCCGCGGTCGGCCCCGATCGCCATCGCCGCGCGCAGGGTTTCGGAGCACACCGCCGCGCCGCAGCTCACGGCGATCACTTCGGTCGCGATGCCCGCTTCCTTCAGCCGCACCGCTTCTTCCACCGCGATCTCGTCGAAGGGGTTCATGGCCATCTTCACGTTGGCGAGGTCCATGCCCGTGCCGTCGGCCTTCACGCGGGCCTTCACGTTGTAGTCAAGCACGCGCTTGACGGGTACCAGGATCTTCATGAGTCTCCTTGTTGCTGATTTGTGGGTTGATTCGCTCCGTACGACCATCAAGGGCGCGAGCGCCTCGACGTTGTCGTCCGGCGCACTTCAGGCTGCCCGTTCCGACCGGCCAGCCTCGAAGCGCGCCAGCAACTCCTCGCGACGCCTGGCGGCGCCGGCCATGCTGCGTTCCTTGACGTGGCCATAGCCGCGAATCTGTTCCGGGATGCGCGCAAGCTCGATCGCGACATCCAGCCGGTCTCGTGACAAGCCGTCGCAGATGCGGTCGATGAAGACGAAATAATCCTTCACCAGTTCACGCTCCTGGCGCCGCTCCGCGCTCCTGCCAAAGGGATCCAGGGCAGTGCCACGCAGGCCCTTCAAGCGGGAGAGCAGGCGGAAGGTACGCATCATCCACGGACCGTAGGCGCGCTTCTGCGGTATGCCATCAACGCCTCGCTTGGCGAACAGGGGTGGCGCGAGGTGAAAGTTGAGCCGGTAATCCCGGCCGGGCTCGCCCTCGAACTGTTCGCGCAACTGGGCGAGGAATTCGGGCGCGCTGTGCAACCGCGCCACCTCGTACTCGTCCTTGTACGCCATGAGCTTCGCGAGGTTGCGCGCGACAGCCTCGGTCAGGGCGAGTCGGCCTTGTCCGACCACCGCTCGCTCGGCCTCTCGCACCCGCGCCACGGCCTTTCGGTAACGCTCGCCATAGGAGCCATTCTGATAATCGGTGAGCAGCGTCACGCGACGCTCGATCAGCCGGTCGAGCGACTCGGGCATGGCCAGCACCACCGCCTCACCCCGCTCCGAGGCGTCGGCCACCGGCAGCCTTCCCGCGTCATGTGCCGCAAGCCGTCCCCACTCGAAGGCCTGCTTGTTCTTTTCGACCGAGACTCCGTTGAGTTCGATCGCGCGCAACAACGCAGCCTTGCCGACCGGAATCCAGCCTTTCTGCCACGCGAACCCCAGCACGAGGGGATTGGCGTAGATCGTGTCTCCGAGCAGCCGCAGTGCCAGCGCATTCGCGTCGATGAATTCGCAGGCATCGCCCACACTGGCGCGGATGTCGCCCTCGGCCGCCGCCCCCGGAAACTTCCAGTCCGGATTCGACAGGAACTCCGCCGCCGGGGTCTGCGCGCTATTGACCACCGCTCGCGTACGTCCCTGGCGGACCTTGGAGAGCGCTTCGGCCGAAGCGGAGACGATCTCGTCGCAGCCGATCAGCACGTCGGCCTCGCCGGTAGCGATCCGGGTGGCGTGAATGGCCGCCGGGGTCGCCGCAATCTGCACGTGGCTCAACACCGCCCCGCCCTTCTGCGCGAGGCCGGTCATGTCGAGCACGGTGACACCCTTGTGTTCCAGATGAGCCGCCATACCCAACAGCGCACCGATCGTCACCACCCCCGTTCCGCCGACCCCCGTCACGACGATACCGCAGGGTTTGTCCAGCCCGGGCAGCGCGGGTTCAGGCAGCGCCTCCGCGGCAATCGCCGGCGCCGCCTTGCCCGTTGCGGGCTTGCGCAATTGCGCGCCCTCGGCGGTCACGAAGCTCGGGCAGAAACCCTTCAGGCAGGAGAAATCCTTGTTGCAGCCGCTCTGATTGATCTTACGCTTGGTGCCTAACGGCGTTTCCAGTGGTTCGACCGACAGGCAGTTGGAGGCAACGGAGCAGTCGCCACAGCCCTCGCAGACTGCCGGATTGATGAATGCGCGGCGGGCCGGATCAGGGTAATCGCCGCGCTTGCGGCGGCGGCGCTTCTCGGTGGCGCAGGTCTGATCGTAGATCAGGATCGACACCCCCGAACTCTCGCGCAGTTCGAGCTGCAACGCGTCGAGCTCGTCCCGATGGTGAACCGTCACCGCATCCGGCAGACCGGTGCGCGTCGCGTACTTCTCCGGCTCGTCGCTCACGATCAGGACACGGCTTGCGCCTTCGGCGCTCACCTGCTGCGCGATCTGCGGAACCGTCAGCACCCCGTCGACCGGCTGCCCCCCTGTCATCGCGACCGCGTCGTTGTAGAGGATCTTGTAGGTGAGGGTCCCCTTGGCGGCGATCGCCGCGCGGATGGCGAGCAGACCCGAATGGAAATAGGTGCCGTCACCGAGGTTCACGAAGACGTGCTTGTCGCCCGAGAAGTGCATCTGGCCAAGCCAGCTCACGCCCTCCCCGCCCATCTGCGTGAAAGTCTCGGTGCGCCGGTCCATCCACATCGCCATGTAGTGACAGCCGATGCCGGCGAGCGCGCGCGAGCCTTCCGGCACGCGGGTGGACGTGTTGTGCGGACAGCCCGAACAGAACCAGGGCTTGCGCTCGACGGTCACGCGAGGCCGCGCCGCTTCGCGCTCCTTCGCCTCGATGACATCGATGCGCGCGAACACGCGGGCGCGAAGGTCCTCGGGCAGCCCCACGCGATCAAGTCGCGCGGCGATCGCCTTGGCGATGATCGCCGGCGACAGCTCGTAGCGCGCGGGAAGCAGCCATTGCCCCCGCGGCACTGACCACTCGCCACCCGAGTTGTCGCGCTCGTCGAACTTGCCGTAGACCCGCGGGCGGACGTCGTCGCGCCAGTTGTACAGTTCCTCCTTGAGGGCGTACTCGAGGATCTGGCGCTTCTCCTCGACCACCAGGATTTCTTCCAATCCGGTCGCGAACGCGCGCGCATCGTGGGCGTCGAGCGGCCACACGCAGCCCACCTTGAAGAGGCGGATGCCGATGCGTCGACAGGCATCGTCGTCCAAACCCAGGTCCATCAGCGCCTGACGCACGTCGAGATAGGCTTTGCCTGCCGCCATGATCCCGAAGCGCGCTTGGGGCGAATCGATCACGATACGGTTGAGCTTGTTTGCGCGGACGTATTCGAGCGCCGCATACCACTTGTAATCGAGCATGCGCGCTTCCTGCGCGAGCGGCGCATCCGGCCAGCGGATATTGAGCCCGCCTTCAGGCATCGCGAAGCCATCCGGAATGACGATCTGCAGGCGGTCCGGATCGATCTCGACCGAGGCGGATGACTCGACGACGTCGGTGACGCACTTCATCGACACCCACAACCCGGAGTAGCGGCTCATCGCCCAGCCATGCAGGCCGAAGTCGAGATACTCCTGCACGTTCGCCGGATACAGCACCGGAATGCCACAGGCGATCAGCAGGTGCTCCGACTGATGCGCAACCGACGACGACTTCGCCGCATGGTCATCGCCGGCGAGCATCAGCACGCCGCCGTGGGGCGAGGTCCCTGCGGCATTCGCATGCTTCAGAACGTCGGCCGAGCGGTCCACGCCCGGCCCCTTGCCGTACCACATGCCGAATACCCCGTCGCGCTGGGCGTTGGGGTAAAGATTCACCTGCTGCGTGCCCCAAACAGCGGTCGCGGCGAGGTCTTCGTTGAGGCCGGGCTGAAAGACTACGTCGTGTGAGGCAAGATGCTTTTTCGCCTTCCACAGCGCCATGTCCAGCCCGCCTAACGGCGAGCCGCGATAGCCCGAGATGTAGCCGCCGGTGTTCAGACCGGCGCGCCGGTCGCGCTCCTTCTGCAGCATGGGCAGGCGCGCCAACGCTTGCGTACCGCTCAGGTAAATGCGCCCGGACTCCTGGGTGTACTTGTCCTCCAGCGTGACCGAAAGCAGTGCATCCCTCGCCTCGGCAGACAGCGGTGAGTTCATCATCCCCTCCAGACTCTCTATTTATCTCGACACATAGTACGAATATGTCCATATATCGTAAAATCACCAATATTGAGTTCTGGTATTAGGAAAACGGATGCCGGCCGACAGCAATGTCACCCTGCGCCAGCTGCGCTACTTCATCGCCGCCGCCGAGACCGGCCAGTTCTCGATGGCCGCCGCGCGCGCCCACGTTTCGCAATCGGCCATCACCAATGCGGTACTGCTCCTGGAAGAATCGCTGGGGGTGCGCCTGTTCGACCGCAAACCCCACGGTGTGGGCCTCACCGCCGAGGGGCACAGCTTCTATCGACGCACGCGCGACATCCTCGACGCGCTCGAAGACGCTCTGCGCGAACCGCGCTTCCAGGCCCACCACTTGAAAGGCGCGATCCGCATCGGTGCTTCGTACACCGTGCTCGGCTATTTCCTGCCCCCGCTACTCGCCCGCTTTCGCGCGAACTATCCGGACGTCGAACTCGACCTCCACGACATGAACCGCGAAGCCATCGAAGCCGGGGTCGCGGCCGGCGACATTGAGCTGGGCGTGGTGATCCTGTCCAACGTCGTCGAGCGCGAACGCTTCGGCCACCACGTGCTGCTACGCTCGCGCCGCCAGCTATGGACTTCGGCCGTCCACCCGCTCCTGCAGAAAGACAACGCGGCCCTCGCCGACGTCGCTGCCTATCCCTACATCCAGGTCACCGTCGATGAAGGCGAACTGTCGACGCAGCGTTATTGGGCAGCCAAGGGCATTCAGCCCGACATCGCGTTTCGCACCGGCTCGGTCGAAGCGCTGCGCGGGCTCGTCGCGCACAGCTTCGGCGTCACCATCCTGTCGGACATGGTGTATCGGCCGTGGTCGCTGGAAGGCAAGAAGATCGAGGCCCGCCCCATCCTCGATGTGGTGCCGGACATGGAAGTCGGGCTGATCTGGCGGCACGACGGCACGCTGGAACGACCCGCCGACGCGTTCAGGCAGTTCCTGATACAGGCTTGCGGGAGCTGAGCGGCGCGGCGGTCGTTACGGGCACTTCCGACGGGATGGGCGACGGTCGGACAACAAGTACGCGGCCGGACCGGCCATTCCGAATCTGCGGACTGAACGGCCGCAGCGCTCACTGCTGTTGACGTTCATCGCGCTTCAAGCCTGAACAGTAGCTTCCACTCCAAGCAGAAAATCGAAAAGCTTCTGTGGCAGCTCACATCTTTGCTCGAACCGGCGGACTTTGCAGTTCAAGTCCTCAGATCGTTGTTCTCCGAACCAACCGTAGTCCAAAATGATCGCTGCAGAATGGGCGAACAACGAATTTGGGACAAGGGGCGACATGCCTTCACCGCTACAAGTTACGAACGACGACATTAAACTTCTCAAGGACGGCCAGCTCGTGGAGCTGCTATGGCAGCTTGTCAACCTTGAGCTCTCGGCCAACGGAATTGAGAAATATGATAGCCAAGTTCCGCTATCCATCTACATCAAGGATGGGGGCATTGATGGCTTGGCGCATTGGACTGATGGCCCCGATAGAACGGGCATGCTGCCGGGCCGAACTGTTGGATTCCAAGCGAAGGCCACAGACATGAGTGAGGCCGCGTGCTTATCCGAGGTTCGAAACAAGGATGGAACGCTGAAGCCGCAGGTTCGAAAGGTGATCGAACTAGGGGGGGCATATGTTCTTTTTTTGGGGCGGGACTGTGTCGGGCAGTCGAAGGATCCTCGCATCACTGCTATCAAAGAGGGCATAGCTAGCGCCTCTGCAGTTAACGGAGGGGCACAGCTCGCGGCCGACGAGGTCTACATCTACGACGCCACAGAAATCGCCGGGTGGGTCAATACATACCCAGCGGCAGTTGCTGCTGTGTTCGACTACTTGGGCAAGCCAGGAGCCGGGGCACACACTTGGCGGGAGTTGTCAGGATACCAGTCGTTCGAAGTGCCTTTTGCAGATGTGGATAAGGACCGCACCGGGATTATGGAATCTCTCAGGTCTGCGGCAGCAGAGGAACGCAGCGTCGCGCGCCTTACCGGTGCATCGGGCTTGGGTAAGTCTAGGCTCGTGTTTGAAGCCTTTCGGCCGCCAGACGATCCAGCAGCTAATCCGGCACAAGCGAGACTCTCGAGTCAATTCTGCTTCTTGAACGCTGCGAGGACCGTCGACATTGAAGCAGTCCTGCGCGCTTGGCGGCGTACAAACTCAACAGGCACAGTCGTGATCGACGACTGCCCCCTCGCTCTGCACGAAATGCTCGCAGAGGAGGTCGGGCGCGCGGATAGTCGTTTGTCGCTCATAACGATCGGAAATGATCTCGACCCGTCCGCCTATGCCGGTACAAAGACGAGGCTACTGCGCGTCGAACCGGCGAGCACTGCGCTAATACAAGCTCTGCTCGACATCGCATTCAGGGATCTTACCGAGGACGATAGGCGCTTTATCGCCAACGAGTTAGCGCAAGGTTACCCTTTGATGGCGATCCGAACTGCTCAAGCTCGAGTCGGTCATGCCCCGCTGTCGGCGCGTCTTACGGGGCCAGTCTTGGCGCGGCTTCTTGGTAGAAACGTTGAAGCCGGCTCGCGCGCCGCTAAGGTGATTGCAGCCTGTGCGCTCTTTGAAAACGTAGGTGTCGAGGGGGATGCTGCTTCCGAGAGGGAGTTTGTCCGGTCTGTCTTCTGTCCCGACATGTCTGCAGAGGATTTTTACTCTGAGGTTGTTGAGTTCCAGAAGAGCGGAGCTGTGACGCGGTACGGCCGCGTGATTCAAGTACGCCCGAGGCCACTGGCTATCCGACTCGCCGCAGATTGGTGGGAAAGGTGTCCGCCGGAGCGAGCCGTGGAGATCATCGGACTCCGCTTTCCGCCTGCGCTGGCAGATGCGTTCTGCGAGCGAGTCAGAATGCTCGACTTCGTTCCCGCTCTATCGACCATCAGCGGGCAGCTCTGTGGAAAGTCAGGCCCTTTTGGCCAAGCGAAAGTGCTCAGTTCTGACCTGGGTTCGCAGCTCTTTCGCGCAATTGCGGAGGTGAACCCGGTACATGCTGTCGCAGCGCTTGACTACGCCTTTGGCGAATCGATCACGACCGAGCTGCAGACGTTGAATGGCACTCCCAGGCGGAACCTTGTTTGGGCATTGGAGAAACTTGCCTTTCGGGAGGACACCTTTTCTCGGGCAGCTCAGTTCTTAGCAAGGCTTGCTTGTGCCGAGAACGAGAGGTGGTCGAACAACGCAACTGGTGTTCTGGCTCGCCTCTTCATGGTGTTGCTGTCTGGAACGCAAGCTCCTCTTGGCCTCCGAGCCCCCTTGTTGCGTCAAATGGCAGGCAGCGACGACATCGGCCTTCGGTCTGTAGCGATCGTCGCGCTCAACAGTGCACTGACGACAAACAACTTCACAGGTACGTCAGGGCCGGAGTATCAGGGGAGCTCCGGTCCGTTGCCGCAGTACAGGCCCAAGACATGGAAGGAAGTATTCGATTATTGGAGGATGTGCCTAGAGGAACTCGCGCAGTTGGCGAAGGAGCCCAATGAGATCGGTGAGCGTGCTGCAGGGACAATCGCATCGCACATAAGAGGTCTAGTTCAGCTCGGACGGCTGGATGATGTCGAATGGGTTATCGGCGTCGTCATTGCCGAACTTCGAGGGCGAGGAGATGTGTGGTCACAAGCGGTGGATGCAGTCAAGGATGTGCTCAAGTACGACTTAGATAAAGCACCAGCTGGCACGGAAATTCGAGTACGTTCGTGGCTTGACACGCTTGCCCCGGTGGACCTTCCTCAGCGGCTCAAGTTGATGGTCACCGAGCCGCCTTTCGATCATGAAGAGAGTAGCGACGGCAGTTGGGTTGATGTTGCGGCAAGAGACTCTGAAGCTCTTGGGCAAGAGTGTGGCCAGAACTGGGAAGCGTCCGTCGATCACCTGAACGCCCTCTTGCAGGGCGAACAGCGTCAAGCCTATGCGTTCGGTCAGGGCCTTGCTCGCGGCAGCAATATGGCACCACTGCTATACGAACTCATTCTCGCTCGCCTCGCAGATATTGCGTTCGAGCAGCGAAACAGCGCACTTGTTAGTGGCTGGCTATCAGTGATAGGCGACCGCGATCCAATGTCCTGTGATGTGCTCTTCGCCGCGCTCGCAGTGCATCCCGCATTGCGGCGGTCGCTGCCAAGCATTGCTCGCGGCCTGAAGCTAAACGACGCTCGTATTGCTGCACTGCAAGAGGTCTTGCAGGCCGGGCATGTGGAAGCAAATCAGCTTTATGGGCTCTCATGTGGCCAGGCGATGCTTGAAGTGTCCGTCAAGCAGCTCTCGGAGCTCAGTCGGAAACTCCTTCAACAGGGAATTGACGGAGCGTGGGTCGCTCTGGACATCCTATTTATGTACAGTTTTGGACGGCCAGAGGCAGTGGAGGCGCTACAGGAAGAGTTCGCTGCCGTTATCTCCACGGAAGGCATGTTGTCCTCGGGTCGGGCACATCGGGATTCGCACGAGTTCGAGGTTGTCGCCCAGCGACTGATTTCGAAATCGGCTGCAATCGCAGAGTTCTTGTCGCGGGAACTTTGCGGCGCGATTACCAGTGGGGAACCACTTTCTGACCACCTCGCTGAGAAGATCTTCGAATCTCTCTTTAGCGAACAGGCCGAGATTTCGTGGCCGATTGTGAGGCAAGCATTGGTGTCTGGCGACAGCATGGCGAGGTGGCGACTTAGCGATTCGCTAGGAGCTTGGAAGGGGAGTCGAGACAAGGAACGCGTCATCGATAGTTTGGATCCGCACTTCTTAAGGGAGTGGTGCGATGAGGATCCAGCTCTTGCTCCTGCTCTTCTCGCCCGGATCGTCAGGGTCATCGACAAGGACGCATCCGGGGCATGGCGTCTATCCGACACGGCGATGATGCTCATTGACAACTACGCCGCTATCGATAGGGTATTGGAGGCAGTGGGTGCAAGCCTGAATACGTTCTCTTGGTCTGGCTCACTTGTTCCATTCTATGACCGGCTTATAGGCGTGCTCACGCCGGTTCTTGAACATGAGCATGACGTGGTGCGGACGTGGGCCCAGCGTATGATCGACGAGGCAAAGGCGAACAGGGCTCACGAAGCTCTACGAGACGAAGAGCAGCAGATCGGCCGATAACACTGTGGCCTGCTCTGGGTTGTTGCTGAAGTAGTGAAATACCCCGGGATCCATAGACAGTCTCGAAGGGCGGGTTGGCAGGGCAAATCGGCCAACCACTTTGGTATGGGTCGATGGCCGTTCCTGCCAAACGACGGTCAGTGCGCAGGGAACATCACAACTGAGTGATGAATGGTCGCACAAAGTGCACTTTGGATACCGCAGCCGACGTCACCGACCTAACCCGGCTGCCATAGCCCCTGCGACCAATCGCAGCGCGCCGACCTACCCGACCTTCAGGTCGTCACCGTGCGCTTCAGGACCAGCGGCACGCCGCCCGTGCTGCGCTTGACCATCCATTGCGCCAGTGCCGAATCCATGTAAGTCGCATGGCCCGGGAACCACTCCTCGAGCGCGACCGCGAGGCGGCGCCCGACCTCGATGTTGCCCGCCGCGACCATCTGCTGCACTTCGCGCACCGAGGCCATGACCTTCTCGTGTTCCTCGACGTGGCAGTCCCGTGCCGGGAAGTTTCCTGCCGACATCCAGGCGGCTTCCTCTGCGAAGTGGTGTTCGGCGTGGGCGGCGAAACGGTCGAGCAGTGCCGGGAAGACTTCGTCTCCGACGACCTGCATGGCGTGCACAAGCTCGACGAACTCGTGGTGGATGTCGTCCATCGGCCCATAGCCGAGGAGGAATTCGTCGCTCCAGGGGTTCGCCTGCTCGCTCATTTCCGGTCTCCGTTCAGGTATTCGGGAGGCCGCGAGGGCCGCCCATGCCGATCATCGCGAGGAATTCGCGGCGCGTCGAGGCGTCTTCGCGAAATGCGCCGACCATCCGGCTGGTGACGAGGCTCGCGCCGGGCTTGTGCACCCCGCGCGTGGTCATGCACTGGTGGGAGGCCTCGATGACAACCGCGACGCCCTTGGGTTGCAGCACGGAGTGCAGGGTGTCGGCGATCTGCACCGTCATCTTTTCCTGGATCTGCAGGCGTTTTGCGTAGATCTCGACCAGCCGCGCGAGTTTGGAGATGCCGACCACGCGGTGGTTCGGCAGGTAACCGATGTGCGCCTTGCCTATGATGGGCGCCATGTGGTGCTCGCAGTGGCTTTCGAAGCGGATGTCGTTCATGACGATCATCTCGTCGTAGCCCTCGACCTCGGAGAAGGTGCGGGCCAGGATTTCGGCCGGGTCCTGCGAATAGCCGGCGAAGAATTCTTCGTAGGCGCGCACGACCCGCGAGGGCGTATCGAGAAGCCCCTCGCGGCCCGGTTCGTCGCCGGCCCAGCGGATGAGGGTGCGTACGGCGTCTTCCGCCGCCTCGCGCGATACGCCACCCCGCAGGTCCGCGTCGCGGGCGTCGTCGATTTGCCCTTCTATCATGCTGCGTTCTCCCGTTTATCGTTCGGCGTGGGCGGGACGCCCGTAACGCCGGACGTCCTCGCAGAAGAAAGAGCGGGACCTTGTTGCCGAGGTCCCGTAAACCGGCAGCGCACCGCGCACCGTCGGAGGAGAAGACATAATCTGCGTCACGCCCGCGCGGTCTGGTCTGCTCAGAGCGAGCGGGCGATGATTTCCTTCATGATCTCGGACGTGCCGCCGTAAATGCGTGCGACGCGTGCATCGACCCATGCGCGGCTGATCTTGTACTCGCTCATGAAGCCGTAGCCGCCATGCAGTTGCAGCAGTTCGTCGAGCACCTTGCCCTGCATCTCGGAGCCGACCAGCTTGCACATCGCGCCGACCTCGGGCGAGAGTTCGCCGCGCATGGCCTTGCCCAGGCAGTCGTCCACAAACACGCGCAGCATGGTCGCCTGCGCCTTGCATTCGGCGAGCTTGAACTTGGTGTTCTGGAAATCGAAGACCGTCTTGCCGAACACCTTGCGCTCGCGCACGTACTCGAGCGTGTCGTCAATCAGCGCCTCGATGGAGGCGGCAGCGCGAATGCCGATGATGGTGCGTTCCCACGCGAGCTGGTGCGTGAGATAGCCGAAGCCCTTGTTCTCGTCGCCGAGGCGGTTCTCGACCGGGACACGGACCTCGTCGAAGAAGAGTTCCGAGGTGTCCTGGCCCTTCAGTCCGATCTTTTCAAGCAGCCGGCCTTTGGCGAATCCAGGGCGATCGGCCTCGACGCAGATCAGTGTGAGCTCCTTCGCGTTGGGGTCGAGCTTGGTCGCGGTGACCATCAGGTCCGCGTTGCCACCGTTGGTGATGAAGGTCTTCTGGCCGTTGATGACGTATTCGTCGCCGTCGCGCCGTGCGCTGGTGCGCATCGAGCGCAGGTCGGAACCGATGCCGGGCTCGCTCATCGCGATGACGCCGATGATCTCCCCTGCGACCATTCTCGGCAGCCACTTCTTCTTCTGCGCCTCGCTGCCATAGGCAACGATGTAAGGAGCGACGATCTCGGAGTGGGTCGTGAAGCCGATTGCGGTCGCATTGACCCGCGCCAGCTCCTCGATCATCACCGCCGAGTGGCCGAAATCGCCACCCGCGCCGCCGTATTCCTCCGGTACCGTCGAGCACAGCAGGCCGACCTCGCCCGCCTTGCGCCAGACCGACTTCGGGACGATCCCGACCGTCTCCCACTCGTGCAGGTGGGGGACGATCTCGTTCTCGATGAAGCGCCGCGCCATCTCGCGGAACATTTCATGATCTTCACGGAATACGGTCCGCATCCTTGTTCCTCCGCCTGTTCTCGTGCAGTTTCCCGGCTCAGCGGCCGGTGAATTTCGGTTCGCGCTTCTCGACGAAGGCTGCGACCGCTTCCATGTGATCTTCGGTGTGATGGGCAAGCGCCTGGTAGGCCGCCGACATCTCCAGCAGCGAATCGAGACGCATGTGCTGGCCTTCCCGCAGCAGGCGCTTGGTGAGGCGCAGGCCGTGGGCCGGATTTGCCGCCATGCGCCGGGCAATGCCCAGCGCCGCGGTTTCGAGCTCGGCAGCGGGTACCACCTCGGTCACGAGACCCCACGCGAGCGCGGTCTGGGCGTCGATCGTGTCGCCGGTGAGCGCCATCAGGCTGGCCCTGGGCATACCGACGATGCGCGGCAGCAGCCACGCACCGCCATCACCCGGCACGATGCCGAGCTTCACGAAGCTTTCCGCGAACTTTGCGGTGTCGGCGGCGATGCGCACGTCGCACATGCACGCCAGGTCCAGGCCCGCGCCGACCGCGGGTCCGTTCATCGCCGCGATGACAGGCACGTCCAGGTCGTAAAGGCACAGCGGGATGCGTTGGATGCCATTGCGGTAGCTCTCGCGCACCTCGTAAGGCGAGCCGGCGAAGATGCCGCCGCGTTCGCGCATGTCCTTGACGTTGCCGCCGGCGCAGAAAGCCGGTCCGTTGCCGGTGAGCACGACGACCTTGATCGAGCGGTCCACACGGACGTTGGCGCACAGGTCGACGAATTCCTGCATCTGCGACGGATCGGAGAGCGCGTTGCGCGTCTCCGGGCTATCCATGCGGACGGTGAGGATGGCGTCCTCGCGTTCAAGGATCAGAAAGGGTTTCATGCTGCTGTCTCCTCGAATCCGGCGAGCGCGCCGGCGGTGATCGATGGCCAGAATGCCTGGGAGCCGGCGCCGCACAGCGCGCGACCGAGTTGCTGCGACCAGTCGGTGAGCGAGCCGAACTCGCTGCGCCACGACCACAGCCTTCGGGTCGTCAAATGCAAGGCGTGTTCGTGGGTGAAGCCGATCGCGCCAAGCACGGCATGGGCGACGCCCGCACCTACCCCCGCGGCCTCGGAGGCGCCGATCTTGGCCGCCATCACCGGCAGGCGTGCGAGCCGATCGTCCGACTCGGCGAAGGCCGCTTCGGCGGACATCACGGAGGCCGCCGCATGTTCGGCGAGGACAGCAATCTGGTGCTGGATCGCCTGAAAACTGCCGATCGGCTTGCCGAACTGCACGCGCTCACCGGCGTACGTGGTGGCCATCGCCAACACGGTTTCGAGCGCCCCCGCGATCTGGGCGGCACGCATCATTGCGCCGCCGAGCTTGAGCACGTCGGCGGACAGTGCAGTCGGCAAAGCCGCGCTTGCGAGCGGCACCACCGCTTCGAACTTGAGCGTGTCGCGCGGTTCGGCGGCCGTATTCACGGTACGGACCACGGTCGCCGCCTCAGTCGGCAGGAGCACCACCGCAGGCGTCGCGCCCGCGGCGACGGCCACCACGTGGCGGACGTGGCGCCCCCACGGCACATCGACGGCGGCCCCGGTTACACGGCCGTTTTCCAGACGCAACGTGCCGCGCGCAGCAACACTCAGCGTCCCCGACACGGCGGCCAGTCCGCTCGCACCCAGCAACCAGTTGGCGAGCATCGCCTCGGGCAGCGGCAGCGGGAGATTGAAGCCGCCGGCCAGACGCAGCACACCGCATACATCCGCCCACGCGGCACCGGCACCGCCGAGCGACTCTGGCACCAGAGCCAGCGTGAAACCGGACGCTTCTACCGCCGTCCACAGCTCAGCCGGCCATTCGCCGCCCTCGCAAGCCAACACCGCGTCGGCGGTGACGAGGTCGGAGAACAGACGTTCGACAGAGGAATCGAATAGGTCTCTCATGATCAACGCAGCCCCAATCCGCGCGCGATGATGCCGCGGAGAATCTCCCGCGTGCCGCCGCGCAGTGAAAACGATGGCGCCATCTGGGTCAGATAGGCCAGCACCTGGGCGTGGTCGCTGCCGCCCCGAACGGTTGGCGGAAGCTCGCACAACAGCTGCGCGATTTCCGGAATCTCCTGCTCGAAAACCGCACCGAGATCCTTCACGACCGAGGCCTCCCACGCCGGGTTGTTACCCGCCGCGAGTTGCGCCGTCACCGCCAACGACATGTTGCGCAGCGTCACCAGTCGCGCGGCGAAGCGGCCTATCTCCTTGGCCTGCAGGGCATCAGGGCTGCGCCCCACCGCGTCGATGAGCGTGTGGATCAGCGCGATCGAGCTGAGGAAACGCTCGGGACCGCTGCGCTCGAAGGCGAGTTCGGCGGTGACCTGCGCCCAGCCCTGCCCTTCGGTACCGATGAGGGCGTCGGCATCGAGTACGAGTTCGTCGAAGAAAACCTCGTTGAAATGCTCGGCGCCCGTAAGGTCCTTGATCGGCCGGATGGTGATACCCGGCAGACTGAGGTCGATGATGAACTGCGAGAGTCCTTCCTGCCGTTTGCTGTTCTCGCTGGTGCGTACCAGCGCGATCATGTAGTGCGAGCGGTGGGCGTTGGTGGTCCACACCTTCTGCCCATTCACCACCCACTTGTCCCCTTCACGGCGTGCGCGCGTCTTGATCGAAGCGAGGTCGGAGCCCGAATTGGGCTCGCTCATGCCGATGCAGAAAAACTGTTCGCCGCGGCAGATTGCCGGCAGGTGACGTTCCTTCTGCGCATCGGTGCCGTAGTGCAGGATCTGCGGGCCGCTTTGGCGATCGGCGAACCAGTGCGCGGACACCGGCGCGCCGGCGGCGAGCAGTTCCTCGATCACGACGTAGCGGGCGAAGGGGCTCGCCTCGCCGCCGCCATGGCGCTTGGGCAGGGCCATGCCGACCCAGCCCTTCGCTCCCAGGCGACGGCTGAATTCGGCGTCGAACCCCATCCAGGAATCCGCACGGCGGGCGGCCGGGTAATCCTTCAGGGCTTCGGCGAGGAAGGCGCGCACTTCCGCACGAAGTGCTTCGGCCTCCGGCGGAATGCGACTGTACTTGAACTGGTCTATGGACATGGCGCGTTCGATAGTGGGCCGTCGGCTTGAGCAACGGCGTGGATGACCCGGGTCGCGTCGCCCGCGAACGGCACGGACGACCGTCGGCCGGCGGACACGCCGCGCGTGCCCGCCAACCGCACTGAAACCGGACTCAGAGCGCGGTCTGCGCGTCCGCCGAGGCGAACATCTTGTTGATGTCGCCCGAGGTCACCGGCTTGCTGGGGTCACGTTGCGGAGCTGCGCCGCCGAGGCCCAGCGCCGGCTCGATGCTGACATGCGTCGCCTGCGCGCGCAGCGCACCGACGGTGCAGTTCTCGCGCCCCAGGATGGCGAACGGGTCATACGAGAATTCGCGCATCGCGTTGAGGTGGCTGATCTTGTTGATGATGTCGTCGGGCAGGTTCTTCGCCTGCTGCCAGAACACGTCCGCGGAGTTAGGCCAGGTGCAGTCCGAGTGCGGGTAGTCGCACTCCCAGGTGACCATATCGACGTTGATCGAGTCGAGGTTCCTGAGCCCGAACGCATCCTCGATGAAGCAGGTGATGACGTGCTCGTTGAAGATGTCGCTGGGCTTTTTGCCGCCAAAGTTCGAGTTCGTCCAGGCGTGGTGGTGGTTGTGCGTGAAGTCGGCGCGCTCGAGCAGATACGGAATCCAGCCGATGCCGCCTTCCGACAGGGCCATGCGCAGCTTGGGGTACTTCTTCCACATCGGTGCCCAGATCCAGTCCGCCGCCGAGTTGGAGATCGAGATCGGCATCGAAGTGATCCAGGCGTCGATCGGCGATTCATCCGAGGCGTGAGCCGCCTTCACGCCGGTGCCGATGTGGCAGCAGATCACGACGTTGTTCTCTTCGCACGCCTTCCACAGGGGATCCCAGTGCGGGTTGTGGATGGACGGGTAGCCATGCACGGTCGGGTTGTCGGACAGCGTGATGGCATGCACACCCTGATCGGCCATGCGCTTCACCTCGGCCGCGGCGGCCTGCATGTCCCACCATGGCACCATCATCAAGGGGATGAAGCGACCCGGCGCAGCATTGCACCAGTCGTGCAGGTGCCAGTCGTTGTAGGCCTGGATGGCTGCAAGGCTGACGCCCTTGTCCGGCATGACCTGGAAGCGCTGACCGGCGAAACCGGGGAAGGTCGGGAAACACAGCGAGCCGAGCACGCCGTTCGCATTCATGTCGTCGACCCGCGCCTTGATGTCCCAGGTACCACGGCGCATCTGCTCGTAGGAGAGCGGCTCCATGCCGTACTCCTCCTTCGGACGCCCGACCACCGAGTTCAGCCCCATGTAGCCCGTTGCCTGCTCCTCGAACACCCAGATGTCGCGGCCGTTGCGGTTTTCGACGCGCGGCTGGCGGCCCTTGTACTTGGCGGGCATGTGGCGGTCGAAGGCGCCACGCGGTTCGATCGCATGGTCGTCGACGCTGACAAGGATGAGATCTTCGAGCTTCATGTGTGTGTCCCCTGTTGGAGTGGAGTCCGCGTTGGGCGCGAACCGGTTATGAGCCTCTATCTTAGAACAAGAAATTCGTTTTGTTAAACACTTTTTTGTTTTATGTTCATGTTTAACGAAATTTCCATCTCCGCCACTGGCTCAGCCGGTCCGCGCGTCACCTCAATCCCAGATCACCGGCACGGAGTGAGGGCCACGAAGCTGTGCGCCCGTAATCCGCGGCTTCGGCCGATCCGGGTCGAGGCGGATGTTGGGGAACAGATCGAGAATGGCGTTCAGCGCCACCTGGAGCTCGGTCTTGGCGATGAACTGTCCGATGCACATGTGAGGGCCGAAGCCGAAGCCGAATGAAGGCTTGAGCTTGCGATCGATGTCGAACTCTTCGCTGTTCTCGAAGGCTTCCTCGTCGCGGTTTGCGGAGGAAACGATGCACTGGACCATGGCACCCTTCGGGATGCGGACGCCGCCGAGTTCGAGATCCTGTGCCGCCTGACGCACCTTGAAGGTCGCCACGGGCTCGAACCGGATCGCCTCGTCGATGGCCTTGCCGACCAGGCTGCGATCCTTGCGGACCCTGTCGAGCACGTCCGGGCGCTCGAGCAGCAATACCATCAGCGAGCCGAAGGTCCGCGTCGTGGTCTCACCGGCAGCCGGGAGCAGCGAACGCACGAAGGTGGTGATCTCGTGGTCGTCGAGCTTGCGCCCTTCGTATTCGGCACGGATCAGGCGGCTGATGAGGTCGTTTCCTTCGGCACCGCGTTGGCGCACGGCGACGACGGCTTCCTTGACCGCGTCGTAGAGGGCCTGTGCAGCTTCCATTGCAGCCTTGCGTGCAATCGCGGCCTTTTCGGCATCGACCTGCGGGCCGGCAAGGATCGCCAGCGCCCACGCCGCGTACTGCTCGACCTTCTCGGGTTCGTCGTCGGGAAAACCGATCAGCGCGTAGATCAGGCGAATCGGGAAGTGGAGGCCGAAGTCCATCAGGTCGGCCTTCTTCTTCGGCACGAGCGGCAACAGGTACTCGTTGCGCACGATGGGATCCATCTTGCTGTCGCGCCACGTGTTGACCACGTCGGGCATGAAGATGGGCTGCAGCAGGCCGCGTGCCTTCTTGTGCGCCTCGCCGTCCATGCCGGTGAGGATCAGGCCGTCGAAGAAGGCTCCCAGCCCTTCGGCGATGAAGCCGCTGGTGTAGTTTGCGGCATCGCGCAGGACGGTCATCACGTCCTTGTACTTGAACACGGTGTAGGTTGGTCGGTTCGGATCCAGCCCTGCGATGTTGGGCACCCCGAGCTTGCCCATGAAGTTCTCGGCAATGATTGGCGAATTCTTCCGCATCTCGCGGTAGATCGCGTGCAGATCGACATCCTCACCGCGGTAATTGTCGGCCACTCCGGCGAACGCGCTCTCCAGCGTAACGTCTTTGACACTGCTCATTTCGTCTTCCTCCGTTGGCGCACCGCCCGGTCGTGAACGAACACGCTGTGCCGGCCATGTGCAATGGCCTCGACACGGTGCCTTCACGCCGGATAAGACGGCGCTGTTTCTGAACACTTTTGCGCATAGTGCTCCATTTAATGCGTACTGCCAAGTGTTCAAGCAGGGACCGGGGCAGGCCGGAGGACACCTGCCCTGCCTGGGCGGGAATTCTGACGTGGCGCGCGTTAGTGCAGCCGACAGTGCAACGGTTCTCGCTCCTGCATCACGGAATCATGAGTCCACCGTCGACGGCCAGCGTCTGGCCGGTGATGAAGCGAGCCCCGTCACTCATCATGAACACCACGAAAGGCGTCATGTCGCGATCGGGGTCGCCGAGCTTGCCGCCGAGCGGGATCAACCCGGCCATCATCGCGTCGTGCGCCCGCAGGGCATCCGCGTCCATTCGTGCGCGGTGGGCGTCGTACATGGGTGTCCACATGCCCGGCGCAGCGGCATTCACGCTGATGCCGTGTCGCCCCCACTCCTTCGCCACCGTTCGGGTCCAGCCGAGGACCGCCGCCTTGGCGGCCGAGTAGTGGGCACACCCGGGCAGCCCCATGACCCCCGCCGCGGAGCCGAAGTTGAGGATGCGACCGCCCTTCTCCCGCAGATGCGGAAAGACGGCCTGGTTGGTGTTCAGGGTGCCGCGCGCATTGACGTCGAATATGAGGTCCCAGTCAGCCTCGACGATCGCTTCGGCCGGCGCCGCGCGCTCGACGCCGGCGATGTTCACCAGTCCGTCGAGGCCGCCCAGCCAGGCGACAGCCTGCGCGACGATCCTATCGACTTCGGCACGCTCGCGAATGTCGCAGTGGAAATACCTCGCCTCGCCCGAGGCACCCGCATTGGCGCGCGCCACTTCCGCGCGGCCGGCCTCGTCATTCACATCCAGCGCCGCCAGCCGCGCACCGGCCGCCACCAGTCCGCGCAGTGCACTCGCACCGATGCCCCCTGCGGTGCCGGTCACGATGAGGCGTTTTCCGCTCAGCTGCATGTCCTCTCCTCCTCTTGTGGATGTTCCTCGCGGCGCGCGGGAGCCCCGTTGTCCGTGTCGATCTGCCGGGCCTGCAGGCCCCCGAGACCGAGCGCCGCGGCCATCACCCAGAACAGCATGGCTGCGCCGGCACTCGCCCCAATGGCGCCAAAAAGGAGGGGCATCACGGTCATCGAGGTGTGCACCGTCATCGAGCGGAAAGCCAGCGCCTCGCCGTGCCGCTCGCGTGGCGTGACCTGATGCAGCGTCGCGAGAATCGTCGGTTGGATCGCGCCCAGCGCAAGGCCGAGGGTCGCGGCGCACAGCGCCATGGCCCATGCACTCTGGAGCAGTGGATACAGCACGAACACCAGACATGTGATGAAAAGCGCCCCCGCAAGCAAATGGCGTCGCGGCAGGCGTTCGGCCACAAACGGGATCACGACGCGCACCGACATCGACGCCACCGCATAGGCCGCCAGCACCGCCCCCAGCGCCGATGCGCTGAAGCCGCGTTCGACCCCGAGAATCGGCAACGCGAAGCCATGCACGTCCCAACTGGCCGACACCAGCCAGTTGACGAGGAGCAGGCGCCGGACCGACGGCAGGCGGAGCAGGCCCCACGCGGACGGCTGCTTGCGGTTCAACGCGGAGACCGGCGCCCGGCTTTCATGTGGGACCGCCTGGGCGATCACCAGGGTCGCGAACGGAAGCAGCGCGAGCGCGGCGAACGCCGCCGAAAAGCCGAGATGATCGATCAGCACGCCGGCCATCAT
Source organism: Aromatoleum evansii (assembly GCF_045689615.1). Lineage (NCBI taxonomy): Bacteria > Pseudomonadati > Pseudomonadota > Betaproteobacteria > Rhodocyclales > Rhodocyclaceae > Aromatoleum > Aromatoleum evansii. The sequence continues at coordinate 1,847,828 of NZ_CP141259.1, read as the reverse complement.
CGGCCCGAAAAGTCCCGCCACGGCCGGAGCGAGCGCGATCCAGCTGAACACGCGAAGCCGATCCGCCTCGTCCCGCGCGAATCGGCTGGCCGTGCGCTGGATCGCGATCATGCCGAAACCCGAGCCCGCGCCGCACAACGCAGCGGCCGCACACAGGGCAATGAGATGGGGTACCGACGCTGCGAGCAACGCACCCGCGAGCGACAGGCCGGCCGCAATGCGCACCGGCAGATGGTAGCCGTGCCGATCGGCAAGCCGTCCGGCCGGGATAGCGAAGATCGCGGGAAAGAGCGCGAACATCGTCATCACGAGCCCCACCGCCCACTCGGAATGCCCCAGCAGAAGGACGCTCAGCGGCGCGGCCAGGCGAGCCCCCTGCACGCAGGCGTGCAGTCCGACCTGGCATGCGACCAGCGCCACCAGGGCGCTACGCATGGATGCCGGGGAAACACCGCGCCCATTCACGCCCGCACCTCGATCCCCGCGATCGCCGCTTCGAGCAGGCGCAGCGCGGACGCATGATGCTGCGCGCCGGTTTCCGCCGGTGCCTTGCCTGCGCAGGATCGCGCATGGCTCGCCTCGAGCATGATGCCGAGCTTGAAGCGTGCCATCGCGACGTACCAGTCGATCGCCGACAGGTCGCGCGCGCTGCGCTGGCGATAGTGTTCGATGAGTTCGGCAGTCGAGGGAAGACCGTCGGCGGGCGCGATACGGATGGTGCCGGCGCCCCGCCCGTCGCGGTCGGGCCAGGTCGCGACGAGCCAGCCGAGGTCGAGCAGCGGATCCCCCAGCGTCGCAAGCTCCCAGTCGATGATCGCTGCAAGCGCCGGCCGGTCATGCCGGAACATCACGTTGCCGAAGTGATAATCGCCGTGCATCAGCCCCGGAACGTTGGCTGCCGGCACGTGCGCTTCGAGCCAGTCGGCCACCTCGCGCACACCAGGCAGCGCCTGCGGCCCCGGCCAACCGGGCTGCTCCGCGCAGCGCTCGAGGTGCATGAGCCAGCGCGGCACTTGCCGCTCAAGAAACCCTTCCGGCCGCCCGAAGTCCGCCAGTCCGACCGCATCGGGCGCGACCTCGCCCAGGCGCAGCAAGGCATCGACCATCGACAGCCCCATCGCATGGCGCCACGTCGGATCAGTGGCATAGAGCCCCCGGAGCGGCGTGGGCGTTGCGGTAAAGCCATCCACCGGAGCCATCAGGTAGAACGGCGCACCGAGCACCGACGCATCCCTGCAGGCAGCAATCAGGCGCGGGTGTGGTACCGCCGTGCCGGCAAGTGCTCCGAGCAGCCGCGCCTCACGGAGAAAGGTCGCGTGGATCTCGGGCTTTGCGCCCGGCGGCGGGCAGCGCAGGACGTACTCGGCGCCGTCCCGAAAAAAGCGCAGCAGGACGTTCTGCGTGCCCCCGGTGAGCGGCGTGACCGAGTCGATCGCCCCACTACCCCGCCCCTGCGCATCCATCCATTCGGCGAGTCGTCCGAGATCGACCTCCGCCGCCCACCCGTGAGCGCTCATCCCAGCACCGCGCTGAACTTCGCCCGTGCAGCGGCCTCGGCCGTCGGCCGGTGATAGTCCGGGAACAGGTCCTCACAACCGGTGTACTCGCGCAGCAACTGCTTGGCGACGGTCACCTTGTGCACCTCGGTCGGACCGTCTGCGAGCCCCATCTGGTAGGCGCGCACGATCAGGCCGACGAAGGGCATCTCGGACGACACCCCTATCGATCCATGCACCTGCAATGCGCTCGACGCGATGTCGTGCAGCACCTTGGGCATCGTCGCCTTCACCGCGGCGATGTCCTTGCGCACCTTCATGTAGTCCTGGTACTTGTCGATGCGCCAGGCAGTGCGCATGACCAGCAGGCGGAACTGCTCGAGCTGGATCCACGCATCGGCGATCCTCTCCTGCACCATCTGCTTGTCCGCGAGCAGCGAGCCCTGGGTGCTACGCGACAAGGCCCGCTCGCACAGCGCGTCGAGTGCCTTCTGCGACTGGCCGATGACGCGCATCGCGTGGTGCACGCGCCCCCCGCCGAGGCGCACCTGCGCGACGACGAAGGCCTCGCCGGGCGCGCCGAGCATGTTTTCCGCCGGCACCCGCGCCCGGTCGAAATTCAGGTAGCCATGAGTCGCCTCGGGATCGTCAGGGACGCCGACGTTACGGACGATCTCGATTCCCGGTGTATCGGCAGGCACGATGAACATGCTCATGCCCTTGTAGGGCGACACGGTCGGGTCGGTGATCGCCATGACGATGTAGAACGCGGCATAGCGCGCGTTCGACGCAAACCACTTCTGCCCCGAAATCAGCCAATCGTTGCCATCCTGTTCGGCTCGCGTCGTGAACACTTTCGGATCGGCGCCCCCCTGCGGCTCAGTCATCGCAAAACAGGACACGATGCGGTTGTCGAGAAGCGGCTCGAGGTAGCGCGCCTTCTGTTCGGGCGTGCCGTAGTGCGCGAGGATCTCGCAGTTTCCCGAGTCGGGCGCGTGCGCACCGAACACGATGGGCGCGAACAGCGCGCGACCGAGGATCTCGTTCATCAGCGCCAGCTTGACCTGGCCATAGCCCGCCCCGCCGAGTTCCGGTCCGAGGTGGCAAGCCCACAGATTCCTGGCCTTCACCTCGCGCTGCAGCGGGCGGACCAGCGCCTCGAAGCGCGGATCGTGGATATTCCAGGGACTGCCGAGGACATGCTCGAGCGGCTCGATCTCCTCGCGCACGAAGCGGTCGATCCAGTCGAGTTCCTGCTGGAATTCCGGGTCGGTCTCAAAATCCCATGCCATCTTCGATCTCCATCAGGCGAGCAGCAGGCCACCGTCGACCAGCAGGGTCTGGCCGAGCATGTAGGACGCCAGCGGCGAAGCGAGGAAGAGCGCCGCACCGGCCATCTCTTCCGGCGTGCCGAGGCGGCCGAGGGGAATATTCTTGAGCGACGCCTCAAGGCGCTTGGGGTGATCCGTCGTGATGCGGGTAAGCTTGGTCGCAACGAGCCCGGGGGCGATGCCGTTCACGCGGATGCCGTCACGTGCCCACGCTTCGCCCAGCGTGCGGGTAAGGCCGTAGGCCCCCGTCTTGGAAGCGTTGTAGGCCGGGGTGCCGACCGTGGAATGGAAGGCCGCGGCCGAACTCACGATGATCATCGATCCGCGGCTCTCGGCGAGCATGTCGTGGAACTTGTCGCCACAGGCCATGAGGCTCACGAGGTTCACATTCACGACCTCCCGAAAGGCCGGCACCTTGAACTCCTCGCGGTTGTAGCGCACCGTGCCTTGCGAGCAGATCAGCACGTCGAGCCGCTCGAACGGCACCGGCGCGCACGCCACCGCATCGGCGTCGGCCACGTCCACTTGCGCATACGCGAGTCCCTCGAGGTTCGAGTCGGCCGAATCCGCATAATCGGCGGCGGTCGGTCGCGTGCCCCAGACGTGGACGCTCGCCCCGCGCCGACGGAAGGCCTGCGCCATGCCGTTGCCGATCCCGCTCGATCCTCCCACCACGAGTACCGTCTTGCCGCTGAAGTCCAGTTCGTTCACGTGTTCGTTTCTCCTTCGTCCATGCGTCAGGGATTGGTCACGGCCGCGGCGACCATGCTTTGAATCTGCCCTTCGTCGAGCCCGACCGATCGCCACACCCTGTGGCTGTGCTCGCCCAGCGCCGGCGGTGCCCGGTCAAGGGCAAGGGGCAGGTCGCAAAAGTTCCAGTACGCGCCGACCTGTTCGAGGTGCCCATACACCGCGTGCGGATAGGCGGCGTGCAGCCCCGCCCGTCGGCAGCCGTCGTCGTCGAGAAAGCTCAGACCGGGGTTTTCGAGCGCGGGCTCGCAAGGCACCCCCGCCGCGGTCAGACACTCGCAGGCCGTCTCGCGGCTGAACGCCGCAAACCAGGCCTCGCGATCGTTCCCGGCCAAGGCGGCGAGCGCCCGCGCTTCCTCCGGCCGCAGCGCGGCGACAGCCAGCCAGCCGTCCGCGCAGCGATACAGACGGTGATCCGGCGACACGCCGGTCTGCGACGCGTCGAGGTGATCGATCGGGGACAGACTGCCGTCGGCGCGCATCACGGCCTCGCCCACGGTCAGAAGCGTCGCGCCGAGGAGCGATGCCGCCACCGCCTGTCCGTCGCCCGTTATCTGCCGCTGAAAATGCGCGAGCAGGAGTGCGAACACTGACGACAGCGCGGCGAAGTAGTCCCCGACGCCGAAGCGCAACCACATCGGCGGCCTCCCCTCGCCGCCGCATTCCACTTCCCAGCCGCAGGCCGCCTGCATCAGCTGGTCGAACCCGGGCCAGTCCTTGCGCGGTCCCAGCGGACCGTAGGAGCTGATGTGGCAATACACGAGCGCCGGATTGATCGCCTTCAGTGATTCGTAGTCGATACCCAGCTTGTGCGCGGCCGGCAGGCGGACGTTGTGATGAACCACGTCGGCCCAGCGCACCAGCGCCGCGAGTGCCAGTTGTGCGGCCGGATCGCCGAGCTTGAGCGTCGCACCGAGCTTGCCACGCTGCGTGCCGGAAAAGATCCGTTCCAGACGGCGCATTGCATCGCCACTGGGGGGTTCCACCTTGATGACTTCGGCGCCGAGGTCGGCGAGGAGCTGCGTCGCGAAGGGCCCCGCGAGGTAGGCGCCCAAGTCGAGCACCCTGAGGCCAGTGAGGGGTGCGCTCCCCGGCTGCCCCTGCGGCGCGCCGTCGAATGTTTGCGCGCGCGGGAAGCTCCAAGCCGGGTCCGATTCAAGCGGCCGCAACCCGCCGCGCAGGCGCGGGGGAGGGTCGGTGGTGTACGCCGGCCCGGGTTCGAACACGCGGCCGAGGACGGGATCGTCCACCATCACGACAAATCCGTTGGCACGCGCCTGTTCGTCGCGGTATATCTCGCCGAAAGGGGCCGCCACCTGTGCGGCCACGTCGTGCTGCCAGAAGTGTTCGACCCATTCCTGCGCAGGGCGCGTGGCAATGATTGCCCTATTCGCGCCGAAGTTTGGCGCAACGTGGCTGGGTGGATATTTCGCGTTCTCGGCCGCGACCGCCTCGGGCCCCATCGCTGCGAGCGCCGCTGCCATCCAAGGCGCCTTGTCCGGCGAGTAGTGCACATGGATCCAGCGCCCGTCGGAGCATCGGTGCAGCGGAATAGGCGTCGTCTTGTCGAGCCCTTTCGCGAACACCGGTGTCGGCGTCTCGGCTCGTGACCAGTGCATGCTCATCGGTGCGAGCGCGGCCTGGGCGAGGCTGGTGTGAGCCGCCCCGCCGCGCCCATCGCGTCGCCGTGCAATCAGACGCGCCATCACCCCGATGACGCAGAACCAGGCGGCGAGCCAACTCGCGAATGGCATGCGGACGAAGATCGGGCCCGGCCTATGACCAGGTTGCTCGTCGAGCAGACCCAAACGCGCGAGCACGAGCGATTCCCGCGGCAAGGCCTCGGCGAGTGGATGCCGGGATGGCCAGGCGGTGATTGCCGAGACAACAAGCTGCGGGCATGCTGCAGCAAGCGCGTCGTCCGCCAACCCCAGCGCTGCCGCACGACTGGGTGTGAAGTCGTGGATCAACACGTCAGCGTCGGCCAGCAAGGCATGCAGACGCCTGCGCTCATCATCGCAATCCAGGTCGAGCCCGACCCGACCCTTTCCCCTGTTGAGAACGGAGAACAAGGCCGTTCCCTGCTCCGCATCGACGCCCGGCGCTTCGATGCGGATGACTTCCGCACCCGCCTCCGAGAGCTGCAACCCGGCCGCCGGACCGGGGATGCCGCGCGCGATCTCGATGACGCGGATACCGGCGAGGATGCCTTCGTTCATCGCCCTACTCCGCGTACGCCTGCTGCACATAGGTCATGCGTCCCCCCGCGAGCATCAGCGCACAGAACATGTTCAGCTCGACGATCTGGGCGGTGGAAAAATGGCGGCCGAGCTCGGCGAATATCGCGTCGTCAATAGCCATGTAGTCGGCCGCAAAAAGCTCGGCGTATCGCAGCGCAGCCTTCTCGTGAGGCGAAAAACGAGCATCGTCCGTGCTCAGGCAGGCGATATCCTCCTCGCTCACCGCGTCGTCCTTACGCGCGAGTTGGCACGCCTTGCAAGTCGTGATCGAGGCGATCCTGAGCCGCACCAACTCGCGGAGGCGGCCGTCGAGCACGCCACGCACGTGCATTGTTTCCAGGGTCGCGAGCCAGGCTTGGGCAAGCTCGGGGCGATGTGCCCAGACCTGCACCGGGACGGTGGAACTCAACATGCGGTTGGCGCACCCCCGCGCCACTGCGTCCGCAAGCGGGGCAGGCAACGCATCGAGGGGAAGGGGCTGGATTCTCGCCATGGTGGGTTCCTCGGTATGGATGAACAGGTGCCCGGCACAGACGCCGGTCAGGACACTCAGGCAATGCTGCAGAACTGGGACGAGCCGCCCAACCCCGCACGAAGCGCTCGATCACGGAGCCGGGGGGCCTCACCGATGAACGCCCTCTCGTCGTTTTATGAGCAGTTTTTGCGTTTCTGTTTAAGAATACAACTCACCCCCTCCCGAAACAAGAACGGCGTGATCTGACCGGGTGTCAGAACACGCCGCCCCTGACGTCAGGATGCAGAGAGGACGCTCGAGATCGCCGGTTTTTTCGGACCGCACTGCTGTTGCCCGTTCAGGGCTGACGAATGAAGTAGCGCACGTGGAGCTTGCCGCCCTCTTCGAAGCGATAGAGCTCGATGGTTTCGATCGTCACATCGGTCCCCTTCACCCTGTTGCGGTTGTGACAGGCCGCCTCGCAGCCATTGATGATCATCGCGACCTCCTCGATGTCGATCTTGGCGTTCTGCGCGGTCCACATCGCTTCAAGCACCGGCCACCCGTCAGCGGGCGGTCGACCGACGTATTCGATTGAGAAACCGCCGGGCGCGACCTCGCGGTAAGCCGCCAGAAAACCTTCCTTGTCGGAGGCGTTCCATCGCGCAAGCTGTGTGTGCAGGAAATGCTCGATGGCCTTCGCGTCGATGCTCATGGGAGCTCCTTTTTCGTGTCTCGTGTTCATTGGGCGCGTCAGAGTTCGCTGCCGCGCACATTGCGCGCGCTGCCGTTGCGGCGGTCCGATTCGCCCCAGGCCATCCAGCGATCCGGCTCGCGCGTATCACCCACACGTCTCCAGCGGCCTTCCTGTTGCGCGGTGATCGGGAATCCCCCGACAAAGTCCATCATTTCGCCTTTCGGATCAGGCAGGAACTCCCACTCCTCCCGGCCATCGACCACGATGCGGGCAGTTTCGGCGAAATAACTTCCCTCCTTGTGCCGCACCTCGCCCTCGATATCCGTCGTGCAATAGATCTCGCCCTTGTGGTTCTGGAAGATCGCGTAGCCCAGATTCTCGTGACCGACCATGAACGAGCCGGCATCCCAGGTCCCGTCCTTGTAGATCGTCGCGAACGACCACCAGATGACGTGCATCTTGTGGTTCACGACGAGGTCCTTCTGGAAGTGAATGGCGCCGCCGTCGGCCATCCACGCCTGGTCGAGCGCGATGACACCCTTCACCGGACGCCCCTCGCAGATGCCGGACACGTCGTAGAGTTGCGACACGTAGAAGGTGCCCCAATCCTCGCCGGGCAGGTACCACTGCATGCCGTTGCCGATAAGCGGCCCGCCGATGTCGAGAAGCCCCTCCTCCTTCCAGCTGAAGCGCTCACCCGACGCGGTAATCAGCCACGGCTCGCCGGGTTCGCCGTCCAGGCTGGACCAGCAGGCGGTATCACCTTCCAGCCAGCGTTTAGGGAACATCGTCATCGCGCGAGGCAGGATCCTTTCCTTGTCGACGCGGATGTGGCGCTCGTCAATCCGGGTGGACTGATAGATGAACTTCGTCGGGTTGGGTGAACTGCCGGGCGCATTGACGGCACGGACGAAGGAATAGATATGCCCTTCTTCGTCGCGCACGCTGCCGAAGGGCATGTGCTTGGTGAGCTTGAGCCCGAAATGGTGACGCAGATCCGCGAGCTTGGCACCGCTGACTTTCTGCGGCCCGACCAGGCATTGATAGGCGAAATCGCCCCGCTGAGGAACGGTCTTGAAAATTCTCATCGTTGAATTCCGGAAGGGTTCGGGAAGCCGCCCGTGCACGCGACGGGCGGGAACGGTGCCGTAGTTCAGTCCCAGATCACATGCACGTGGGACGCGCCGCGCAGCTGGGCACCTTCGATGACCGGAGCGGGCTTGTCCGGGTCCAGCCGCAGGTTCGGAAAGAGATCGAGGATCGCGTTGATCGCGCAATTGAGCTCCACCTTCGCAACGAACTGCCCGATGCACATATGCGGGCCGAACCCGAAACCGAAGGAAGGCTTGAGCTTGCGGTCGATGTCGAACTGGTCCGGGTTCTCGAACACCTCCTCGTCCCGGTTCGCCGACACCACCATGCACTGCACGAACGACCCTTTGGGGATCGTTACGCCGTGCAGTTCCACCTCCTTGGCCGTTTCACGCACCTTGAAGGTCGCCACCGGCTCATAACGGACGGTTTCGTCGATCAGCTTGGGCACCAGCGAGCGGTCGGCCCTGACGCGATCCACCAGCCCCGGCGTCGTCAGCAGCAGGGTCATGACAGAACTGAACGTGCGCGTGGTCGTCTCGCCCGCCGCCGGCAACAGCGAGCGCACGAAGGTGATGACCTGGTGGTCGTCGAGCCTCTCGCCCTCATATTCGGCGCGCAGCAGGCGCCCGATGATGTCGTCGCCGTGGGAGCCCTCGGCACGGCGCTTGACCACCACCTCCTGGATGGCGTCATAGAGCAGCTTGACCGCAACCCCGGCATTACGGCGCGCCTCATCAATCTTCTCGGGATCGACCTGGTTGCCTCCGACCATCGCCAGCGTCCATGCCGCGTACTTCTTGTACTTCTCGGTGTCGTCCGTCGGGAAACCCATCAGCGCATACATTTCACGGATCGGGAAGTACAGGCCGAAGTCCATCAGATCCGCCTTCTTCTGCGGCACCATTGGCTCGAGGAAGTCCTTGCGGATCACGTAATCAATCTGGCCCCGCCACTTGTTGACCGTATCCGGCATGAACGCCGGTTGCAGCAACGCCCGTACCCGCCGGTGCTGCTCGCCGTCCATCGCGAGAATGATCAGGCCATCGAAGAACGCCCCCAATCCCTCGGCAATGAATCCGTTGGTGTAGGTGTCGGCATCACGCAGCACGTTCATCACGTCCTTGTAGCCGAACAGCGCGAACGTGGGCCGAGTGCCCTGCTTGAGGCCGGCGTTCGTCGGCACGCCGAACTGCTTGATGAAGTCTCCGACGTAGATCGGGGACTTGCCGCGCATCTCCCGGCACGCAGCGTGAATGTCGCCTTTGCCCTTGTAGGTCTCCGATACGGCCGTGTATGCAGTTTCGAGGTCGAGGTTGAGGATATCGGTGCTCACGGTTGTCTCCTGTGTGGCGCCCGTTGCTGCGGTTATCGAGGAACAACCGCCAGACACATGCGCATTTTGTGCAAAAGTGTCCACATCCTAACCATCAAATCGAAGCGGTGGCCGATTCGGCAGCGACTGTCGTTTGACCTCGAGTCAACTGCGCTAAGCTTCGCGGACAACGAGCGGAAACGAAATCTCCAAACATGCCCAGCCCTTCCCGAAACCCGAGCAAGTCGACCGAACGCGCGGCGCCCGATAAGAGGGAGACCTTGCGCCGCATCAGCGCTGCGGCGCGACGGGAATTCGCCACCAAGGGATTGGCAGACGCCCGCATCGACGATATCGCCCAGGCCGCCGGCGTCACAAAACAGCTCGTTTACCACTACTTCCGGAGCAAGGAGGAACTCTTCGCCTGCGTACTGGAAGACTCGTCCGCGACGACCATGGGCGAACTCGTCGCGGTAGAACTGGATCACCTGGCGCCGCGTGACGCGCTGCGCACACTCCTCAACCACATGATCCGGCCCTATTGCGATCCCATGCTGAGCGCGCTCGCACAGGAAGGGATCCGCTACCACGAGAGCCATGCCACGCCGCGCAACAGCTTTGTCGACCTCGCTCCCGAGCTCAAACACAAGATGCGCAGCGTTCTCGCGCGCGGGGCCCAAAGTGGCGATTTTCGTGCGAACGTCGACCCGAACCTGTTCCTCGCCGCAGCCGCGCAGGTGACCACCAGCGCCTTCGTCAGCCGCTACACCGTCGTCACCCTGTGCGGCTTGGACGTGGCGAACGCCGATGACGCCTACACATGGCGACGCTTCGCGGTCGATTTCGTGCTGGCCGCCGTCGAGTGCGAGCGCAGCGACCAACATCCGCTCACGCGGCCCGACGCCCCACCGAAAACGCCGCCCGACGAGGCCTGAGAGCGCCGCCCCGCCTACGGGGCGCGCGCCACATCAAAGCGCGAGGAAACGCTTCACCCGATTGGCGGCGATCCGTCCCGGCAAGCCGTTGACCCCACCGCCCGGGTGGATGCCCGCGCCTCCGAGGAAGAGTCCCGCAACCGGCAGGCTGTCCCCACCCAATCCCGCGGCCGGCCGCATCAGTGCGGAACGCGTGGTGCTAGTATCCACATGCACCACGCAGCCGCGATGCACATTGAGCCGTTTCTCCAGGTCCGGCGCGGCCTCGACCCGACGACCGATCTCGAATTCCTTGAGACCCTGCATGTATTCGGCGGCCTGGTCGATGACCGTCTGCCCTACCCGGTCTCTGATGGCATCCCATCCTTCGCGCGGCTCGACTGGCGTCGCAACGGGATAGAGGTAGGCCACGTCCTGCCCCTCGGGCGCCTGCCCAGGATCGACAGCGGTCGGCACCGTGATCCACATGTAGGGCAGCTTCGACACCTCGCCGCGCGCGGCGCAGCGGAAGTTGTCGAGCACGGCATCGGAGGTGCCGATCAGGAGCACGCTCTTGCGCAGACTCAGCCCGTCGGCCCGCAGGGATTCGATGCGGCGGTAGCTCACCTGGCTACTGAGCGCGACATCGACCTTCAGTGGCGATGCCCCGTGGCCGTTGGCCGGCGCAAGCGCTACGCGAGTTAGCGTGCGCCGATCGAGCGCCCCGGGGGTAACCATTTCCAGCGCCATCTTCGGGTGGATCGACGCCACCACGGCTTTCGCCGACAGTACACGTCCGTCCTTGAGTCGCACCCCCTTCGCCCGACCATCGCCGGCAATGATCTCCGCGACCGGCGCAGACACCAGAATCTCCCCACCCAACTCGCGCAGCCGGGCCGCCAGCGCATCCGACAACGCCTGGGTCCCCCCCACGGCGCGGCCCAGCCCGAAGCGATGGATGAAGCCCAACAGCGCGAAATAGATCCCCGTCGCGTCGTTTGCGATGGGTCCGGCCGCGCCAAGCAGGCAGCACAGCGCCGACTGTACGACCGGATGCTCGAAGCGCTCCATGATCGACGTGTACGCCGGACTGCCGATGAGCGCCATGATTTCCGGTTTCAGATTGCGGTTCCTGAAGACCGCTTTCAGGGCCTGCCATTTCGCGCCGAGGTTGCGCTGCGCAGGGTCGACACGCATCATCGGAATGGCCATGTCGATGAATGCATCCACGAGCTTCATCAGTGCCAGGAACTCCTCCGCGTCTCGCGACGAGAAGCGCCGAATCTCGGCCGCAGTCTTTTCCTGCTCGCGCCAGAACACCAGCGAATTGCCATCCGGATGGACGTACACATATCCGGGAGACATTTCGACCTGACGAAACCCATGACGTTCGAGCTGCAGCTCCTGCGGCATCATGGGATGAACCCGGAGCGACATAAGATCAAGCGCGCAGGGGTTGATCAGATGCCGGGGCGCCTCCGGAATCAAGTAACCGCTGGAGGCCATGCCGCCGATCTTCTCGCGGGCCTCGATGACGACGACACGTTTGCCTGCCTCGGCCAGATAACAGGCGGCAGCCAAGCCATTGTGCCCGCCACCGACGATCGCCACGTCATAACTGTTTGCGCCACTCATTCTGTCTCCCTCCGGGGTGTGCCGGATGCGCTTGTTGGTGAAATGCGTCCGATTCGACGAATCAACCGATTGAAGCACAGCACCCCGGCCGGACACGGCGGGGCGGTTTGACGCGGAGTCAAAGCGCAGTGAAAGACGGACGAATGCCGCACACCCGCTCGCCCGCAGCGGCGGGCGTACGCGGCGTGTTCAGCGGCGGGAGACGCGGCCCTGCATCAGCATGGCGACCATCCGCTCGAGGCGGCGCGGCAGGCTTCGGCGCTCAGCGCCGGCGGGGACGAGAATCTCGCTGAGGATGTATCGGACCAGCAGTTCGCAGGTGAGCTCGCGGTCGATCTTTATTCCCGCACGCGACTCCCACGCATCGAAGACCGGCCCAAGCACGTCCTGGAACCGGATCACCGAGTCGGGGAAAATGCGCTGCAGCCAACGCATCGCGTACTCCGGCGCAACGACGAGCAGCCGTCGTGCATTGCCGCGCTCGAGGTAATCATCGACGAACCGCAATACGGCGTCGAAACGCTCGTCCGGATCGGCATACGGGGCCGTCGCCTCGATCAGGGCTGCATGAAAACGATCGCGCCGGTGACGTGAAAACGCATCCAAGAGATCGTCTTGCGACGAAAAATATCTGTAGAACGTCCCACGCGAGATGCCTGCGGTCTCACAGACGTCGAGGATGGAAATCCGATCCGCTCCGGACTCGAGGACCACCGTTTCGGTAGCGTCGAAAATGCCCAGGATCGTGCTTTCGGACCGCCTATTCCGGCGAACCGCCTTCACGGCCTTGACCGGCGCGGGCTCGGCGCCCTCCTTCGCTGAGGCGGTCGCGCGAGGCTTCTTCACCTTTGCCTTTCCCGCCTCGACTGCTTCCGCCATCTCCGCTCCCCGAGAATTCACCGATGGGTGATTGTAGCGTGCCCCAACCGCATGAACATCCGAGCCCCCATCAATTTGATCACTACGCTTTCTTATATTTGACAGTTTTTCTGTTTGTGTTTATGTTTTGCCGTCACAACGAAAGCTGCACATCACCCCAACACGGCGAATCGGGACAGGAGACATTACATGGCAGGCATGGGCAATCAGGAAAGCTGGTCGGTCGGCCCACAGGATACGGTCATCGCGGCACTCGACCGGGCAGTCGCAAAACACCCCGAGCGGGTGCTGCTCGACTTCGGCGGCGAGCTTTACACTTACGGCCAGGTCGACCAGCTTTCGACGCGCCTCGCCCACTCGCTCGCAGCATTGGGCGTCCAGGCCGGGCAGACGGTCCTGAGCATGCTCGACAACAACGTCGATGCAGTCGTGACCTGGCTCGCCATCAACAAACTGTGTGCCGTGAGTGTTCCTGTCAACACTGCGCTGCGGGGCGAGTTCCTCCGCCATCAGATCGCGGACTCGCAGGCTGCAATCGTGATCTGCGAGGCGGATTACGTCGAACGCATCGCGCACGTAGCGGACGGATTGCCGCAAATGCAGCTGATCCTTCACCGCACCCACCTCACCGACGTCCCCGCGTGTCGCGCCCGCATCGCGCCGCTGGACGAACACCGCGGCCGGCGCGACGACGCGATCGAGACGAAGCCGAATCCCTGGGACCTCGCGTGCATCGTCTACACCTCGGGCACCACCGGGCCGTCCAAGGGCTGCATGCTGAGCTACAACTACATGTGCAATCTCGCTCGCCTCCAGCTGCGCGCGGGACCAGCAACCGAGAACGACATCACCATCACCCCGCTGCCGCTCTTCCACATGAACGCGCTGTGTGTCGGCATCCTCTCGAACATCATGGTCGGCGCCCGGGTCGCGATCGTGCAGCGCTTCTCGGTATCCAATTTCTGGCCCGAAGTCGAGCGCAGCGGCGCCACCATCGCGTCGATCCTCGGCAGCATGGGCGGACTACTCGCTCAGGCGCCGGACAACGAGTCGATGAAACGTTGCGTCGGACAGATCCACACCGTGCGCGGCAATCCCTTCACCGAGGAATCGAAGAGGATCTGGCGCGAACGCTTCGGCGCCAAGCAGGTGGGTGGCAATGGCTACGGCCTCACCGAAGCGAGCGTCATCACCTCGCTTCCCGCCGGGGAGTACGCAGCGCCCGGCTCCTCCGGTAAGCGCATCCCCGACTTTGACGTGCGCATCGTCGACGACCTCGATCGCGAGCTTCCCGCCAACGTGCCGGGCGAGATCGTCGTTCGCCCCCTGCGCCCCGACATCATGTTCATGGGCTACTGGGGACGCCCCGCCGACACCATGAAGCTGTTGCGCAACATGTGGTTCCACACCGGCGATATCGGAAAATTCGACGAAGAAGGTTTCTTCTATTTTGTGGACCGCAAGAAGGACTACCTGCGCCGGCGCGGTGAAAACATCTCGAGCTTCGAGATGGAAGCCGCCTTCGCGGCACATCCGGCCCTCGAAGAGGTTGCGGTCCACGCCGTGCCTTCCGACAAGGGAGAGGATGACGTCAAGGTCACCGCGATTCTCAAGCCCGGCAACTCCCTCACGCCTGAAGAATTGTTCAAGTGGGCAGTCGATTCGGTTCCCTATTACGCCCTGCCCCGCTATATCGAATTCCGCACCTCGATGCCCAAGAACCCGCAGGGCCGGGTGCTGAAGTACCAGCTGCGGGAAGAGGGCAAGACGCCAACGACCTGGGATCTGGAAGAGACCGACATCAAGGTCAGCAAACGCTAATCCCCATAAGGCAGAAAAACGGAGAGGAAGACACCATGAGCATCTTTACCCACGTCACGCTCGGGACGCGCGACATCGCGCGCGCGAAGACCTTCTACGACCAGGTTCTCGACCCGCTGCAGTTCAAGTGCCTGCTTGAGGTCGAAGGCAAGGCCTGCGGATGGGGTATCGAGACACCGCAGTTCATGATCCTCTACCCGCGTAACGGAGAACCCTCGACTACGGGTAACGGCATGACCATCGGCCTCGCAGCCCCGAATCGTGCTGCCGTGCGCGAGTTCCATCGGCGCGCGCTTGAACTCGGGGGTACCTGCGAAGGCGCCCCTGGCCCCCGACCTTTCGCGCCGCATGCCTACGCCGCATACATACGCGACCTCGACGGAAACAAGCTCGTGGCCTCCTGCCGCAAATCTGAAGAAGAGGGCTGAATGTTGGAGCAGGTCAAGACTTGTTCAAGCGTACCGAAGGGGACTTGATCAAGTCTTGACCGGCCCCTACAGATAGGCTGGCTATACTGAACCTAAAAACCTCAGTTACCCCACCCCGTTTGCCTGATCGGTCAGCAAACGGAGGGGTGTCGGTGGCCCGATGGCCGCGAGGGTGCGCTTGAGATGCTCGCAGCAGCGCATTCAGACCGATCGGGATTTCAACTACTCCGCAGCCTCGCTCATCCAGGCTTGAAGCTGGCTGGACACGCGCGTGAGCACCTGCCGGGCCTTGTCGAAGTAGGCGTGCTGGCGGCCGCCGGTCAAGCCATCACCGTCATCGTCGTGATGTCCGAGGCGTTGGCCGGTGTAACCGAAACCGTATGCACAAGTCCGGAATTGACGTCGGCTCCGACATGGACTTTCATGCCGAAGTGGTGAGTCGGCCGAGGGTTCTGCCCCCCCGCTCGCAGAACCGTATATGACACTCTCGCCTCATACGGCTTCCGTCATCCAACCGTAGGCCCGGTGACCTGCCAATGGCGAAACAGCATTGGGGAGGCACGCTGCATCTTCTGCAACCATTCGGCACTTCGTCGCCTGCGCCCGTGGAGAGCCTTCAACTTGCGTCGGGCCCAACGTGATGTGCTGGAAGATTCGCTGCATGGCCGTCTTGTAGAACGCCCCATAGTAGTTCCACCACCCGAGCATCACCGGATTGTATAGCTTCGCCAGGTCAGTCAACGCAACGTGGGTTTGTCGATTCAAACGCCACCCACGCACTGCCTGCCGCATCCGTTTGGAGGCATCCGTACTCGCTGCCGGAAGGAAGCTCGTGAAGAGCCTGCCCTGGGAGCTATGCGCCTGCCTCGGCCTGAATGTGAAGCCGAGGAAGGTGAAGCTCACGTGCGGATGAGGTTCGACGCGGTTGCTGTCCTTGCTGACATCCGAAGGGGGCACGCACCGAACATATACGCGTCGGCGCCGACATGATGGGCACTACGGCCCTTGCGTGCCGTCGGTTGTGACTGGCAGACCTCAGCGCAAAGGGGAGACAGCGGGAATGGTCTAGGTGGCGTCGGCAGCCGCCTCGCTCGGCGATCCCGCGAGCTCGCGCTTGGGCTTGTACTCGACCCCCGCGACCCGACCCAGGCACAGGGTGACGTCGTCGGCAGTGACCTGAAAGCCCGGCACCTTGTCGGCGGCGCCTTCGTGCGAATATAGGAACTGCTTGAGGACGCCGTCGACCTGGACGCGCGCGCCTCGTCGCAACACGCGCGCGGCGTCCTCGCCGCGCTGACCCCACAGCGACACACTCATCCAGAACCCTCCGACTTGCTGGTACTCGTCGTTGGCTTGGTCGTAGGCGTAGTCGTCGAAAAACACGCGCATCTCGGCGACGACCTCGTCCGCGCCGTTGACGGGCACGTGCTTGAGGATCGGTGTATCGCCGAGATTGCCTTTCCCGCGAAATACGTTCGGCATGATGCTCTCCATGGCGTCGGGGAAGAACACGGCGGCGGCCGACGCCGGTGCCGCGACCGCGTGAAACTCTATGAATTGCGCTCGCGGGCGTGCCGCAGCGCGAGCCGCGCCTCGAGCTCGCGCCGGTTGAGCTCGACGGCGTGCCGGTGGATGCGCTCGTACCACGCGCGCAGCACCCCGGGGATCTGGGCAAAGTGGGCGTGGATCGCGCCCCACGCGATGTGGCCAGCGTGGGCCCCGGATCCTGCCGCCCGCCAGCGCAGGTGGACCTGCCCTGTGTCCTTGCGCCGATGCACCGCAAGATAGAAGGTCCGTCCACGCACCCGACGTGTCAGCCGCGACAAGTCCTCCTGTTGGTGGTGAATGCTTGCAACACGGGCCTGCGCCCGCCGCACCTCGGCCGGGGCGCCGCCCCTACCCGTAAAGGCCTTTGTGTCAGCATCCTGTTGACAAGGCGAACTGCCGCAGCGCCGGTCGATGACGTCGGCAGCACCCGGCGGATCGGGTTGCGCCAGGTCGCTCACCCCCACCTCAATCGACCAGCCCATCATCCGTTGCCTCATCGCCAGCTGCGCCACGTTCCGAATCGATGGCCGCGATGTCGGCGGCCACGCGCTCGAGCAGGGCCTTCTCGGTCTCCGAGATCGCGATGCGGCGCTGCGAGTGGCGCGAGATCGGGTGACCTGCGTAGATGCCGGCTGGCACAGCACCGAAGATGCCGGTGACGGCTGCGACACGCTTCTGCGCATTGGCGTCCGCGCCGGGCAGGAAGTCCGCACGGCTGAGCGCCAGCAGGTCCGGCTTGGTGAGCCAGGTCTCGAAGCGGATGAACTCCTCGAATGCGGCACGCATCGGCCGAGTGAATTGCCGAATGGCGTCATGTGCCTCCTTGTCGGAGAACAAGGCCTTGCGGCCAAGGGTCTTGACTACCCGGACGTAGTAGTCGAACTCCACGATCAGCTCGGCGATGACGTACCCGTAGGGGCTGCGGAAGCCGAGCTCCAGAACCTTCGGCTCGCGCGACTTGAGGATGCCGAAGCCGAGTCCCTTGTCGGCGCGCTTCTTGAGTTCGGCGCTGAACTGCTGTGCCTGGCGGTCGAGCGCGCGCCTGAGTTCCGGGATGCGGTGATCGGCGCGAAGAAGCGCCCAGTCCGCGTACGGGTTGTTGTTGCGCGTGAGCGCCCATAGCGCTTTCAGACTCGACGCGACGCGCTTGCCGCCGGGAATGGCGTTGTAGTGCCCGGCCGGGTCGCGTCGGCGGCCCATGAACATCCGAAAGCCCTCCTTGGTATGCAGCGTCATGGTGTCCGCATCCTCGTCGACCAGCGAGCCGAGATCGCGCAGCTGGGTCGCGACCGCGGGTTCGACCGTGGCGTCGGCGCCGGCCGCGACGCGGTATTCCGCCTCCATCTGCTTGAGCGCGTCGCAACGCTGCAGGTAGAGCTCGTAGCGCGCCCAGCGTGGATCGTGAGGATCGGGGTCGTCGGCGTCGATGAGATCGGCAAGCTTCTCGCGCTCCCTGGCGATGCTGTAGCGATCGGGGAACGGGGAGCGGTCGTCGGTCTCGAAGAGAATTGGGGTGCCACCCGGAAAGACGGGATCGAGCAGCCCGGGCTGATCGTCGGCGGGAGCCGGGGAGGATCGAGGAAGCGGTGGGGCGATCGGATCGAAAGGCATGGTCTTCCTCTAGGTGGCGTGGGAGAGGTCGTCCGCGGGCGGCTCGACGGATTGCAGTTGAGCCAGCGCCGGGATGGGCGTGAAGCCGGGCAGGAAGTCGCGTTCGGGAAGCGGGCTGCGCAAGAGCTCGCGCAGTGCTGCCATGTCGACGGTGTATGCGCCGGTCGCATGGCTAAGCTTGCGACTGCGAATCAGGCCGCGCTCTTCCAGGCGCAGCAGGGCACGCTGGACGACCTGGTGTCCCATCAAGGTGTAACCGGCCAGTGTGCGGCTGGAGATGCGCACCGGCGCACGCTCTGCGCCCCGCCACAGCAGGGCAAGGAGGACCGCGGTGGCGGCGTAGTCACCGTTCAGGCGAATGAGCACCTCGAGGGTGATCTGCGGCTCGGAAGGGCTGTGTCCTGACATCGATGACACACGGCTGGTTGAGAGAGTCCCCGCAAGAAGCGCCTTGCACTGGGTCGAATGAATCCAGCGGCAATGGCGTGTACGCTGGGTCGGATGAATCCAGCGCTTATGGCGTTGACGCTGGGTTGGAAGAATCCAGATGCTCGATGCCCTCGGCGTCAGCATCGAACTCGTGCACGACGTGCCATAGCGTGGCGATGGAATGGTTGGGGAAGGCGCGATGCAGTTCCACGAACTGACGCTGCGGCGGGCACGTACATCGAATGGTGGACCAGGCGTTGTGGACCGCCTCGCGTACGCTCGGATCGGGAAGAGCCGGCCGGCCACGCGGCGGCGGATCGGGGCACAGGAGTGCGCGTTGCTGCTGAATCTCGGCCAAGGTCATCTTGAAGAGGTGAACCAGCAGCGGAGGCTGGGCGCCGTGCATGACGTGATATTCCATCAGCTGCCTCATTTCGGCGATCGCGCAATGCCGTCGATAGGCGGCCTCGAGCGTTGCGGGATCGAAATGAATGCGGACATCGAGCTGAGGCATGCCGGCGATGGATGCGAGATCGCGGGCGGACGCGGCACGCAGGGTGTCGAGGATGTCGGGGCTGAGCCCGGCCTCGAGCAGTGTCTGCAGCTCGCCGGTGTCGAGCAGGTGAATGAGATGCGACAGCAGGGCGTACCGCAGTTGCTCGCTTCTGATCGGGATCATCTCGCTCCTCCTACTCCTCCTCGACGCTGGGCGGCTTCTCCGCATATGCGCGGTGGTACGCGTCGAGGAGCGATCGTGTTGCCGCCCAGGATGATGGATCACGCAGCAAGGCCACGATGGGGTCGGCCTCCGTCTCGCGTCCGCCGGCGCGGATCGACAGCTGCGCCAGGAGCCGGTGAGCGGCCGCGCGCCCGAGCGCCCCCGTCTCATCCGGGTCGCCGCGCGCCGCGGGCAAGGGCTCGACACTGAATCCTTGCGGCTGACCGGGGTCCACGCGGACGCAGTCGGATAACCGGAACACACGGGCAAAGTCGGCGATCCGCTTCGAAAGGCGTCCCCCTGTCCGCGCGTGCCAGCCCTTTTTCGTCGGCAGCGGGGTTGCTGCCGCCGCGCGCTCCGCCGCGTCTGTCACATCGGACGTCGCGTCGCATGGCGGCAGCTCGCACAGGAGACGGCGGATCTCCGAATCCGGCAATTGCCTGTCGGCACCAACGACCGCCAGCGCGGCGCGCTCCGCGGCCGCCGGCGTGCATTGTGCGAGCGTCGCGAATTGCGCGGTCATTCGGGCGAGGATCGTCTCCACCTCGTCCTTGCCGAGTCGCGGCGGATCGTCCATCTCCCGGACCGCGTTGATCCCCGTGGCGAGGTCGGCCACGAGCTCCTCGAATGCAGTCTGGCGCACCAGGGGATCGAGATTGAGTGCGTTTGCGAGCTTGTCGAGGCACCCGAAGCGGGAGCGAATGGCGGCGGTGCTCTCGTGGGTCAGGTGCAAGCCGATCGGCGCCAGGTAGTCGATGGCGAAGAGGTAGTTGGAGGCGGTCACGCTGTGGAGCTTCAGGCCGCAGCGTTGGGCGTGCTCGGACAATTCGCGCAGGCTCAGCGGTCGCTGAAGCTCGGATTCGAGCTCGCTCTTGAGCAGTGCGGTGCCGCGGGCCTTCTCCCAGAACAGGGTTTCGGCGCGATTCTCGTTCTCGGCCAGGTGGGCCGCGATGACATCGGCCTCGCTCAGCCACCGATGCACGACGACGCGAATCCACTCGTAGCGGACATCGCGCGTCTCGAGCCATAGCTCCTGGACGATCTGCAGGCGCGTATTGCCGCCGAAATAGCACATGTAGCGGCTGGCACCGGGCCTGCGGGTCACGCTCAGCGCATCCTTCAGGCCGCCTCGGGCTTCGATCGATGCCCGGATGTCGGCATACCGCTTGTTGGTTCGCACGCGCGGGTTGCGGTCGTAGCAATCGATATCCATGCACCGCAGGAGCATCCAGCCGTCGACATCCTCGCCCGGCTGGAGGTCGGCCGCGGCGTTGGCCGCTTCCTTGACAGCCAGGCTGTGTTGAACGAGCAGCGCGCGACGCTCACCGGTTGTGGCATTCGAGGCGGGCGCCTGCAGCTTTCCGCGCTTTTCCATGTGCTGGGCCAGTTCCTTGACGGAGATGGAATCAGGCAATCGCGTTCTGGACGTCATGGCCGTCGACGACCTCGCTGAGAGCTTCCGGCGGCACACCTGCGCGGGTGCCGTCGAGGCTCGGAATGAGTTCCCACAGGAGCGCATGCATTGCAGGACTCGCCTTGACCGGATCGATCCAGTGCACCGGAACCTGGGCGGTGGCGGCATTGCGGTAGGCAACGGCGTGCGGTATGACCGTTTTCAGGAGCAGAACCTTGCACTTGAGCTGCTGATAGCTCTCGCGAATCGCCAGGCCGATCTCGCGTGCGTCGCGGGTGTTTTCGTGGCGGTAGATGATCGCCAGCATTTGCGGCACGGAGATGCCGAATGCCGCAGCCGTTTCAACACGGTTCAGCAGTTCCTGAGTGCCCGAGAGGAACTCGCGCGCCGAGAGGATATCGGGCGAGATCGGCGAAAGGAGCACATCGGCTGCCAGCACGGCGGCATCCTGAAGGTGGCCGACCGCGCCCTGGGTATCGATGAGCACGACATCGTAGTGCTCCTGCAGCAGCGGACTGCGCAAGGCGAGTTTGATGCGCAGCGCGCTGTCCATACGCGGCGCGAGCCAGTCCTGGAGCGTCCCCTGTGGCGCATCGGAGATGACGATGTCGAGGCAGCCGTTCGGGTTGAGCTGCGGCTGGCGCCGCAATGGCACGGGCGCGAGCGTGAAGTCGATGGTCGAAATGCAGTCGTCGGTGAGCGCACCTTGCTTGATCATTTGCGTCAGTCCGTGCCGCGCCCGCTTGGCAATGGGGTAATAGCGACTGAGACTCGGCTGCACATCGGCATCAATGAGCAGGACACGCATGCCGATGTCGGCGAGCAGGGCGCCGAGGTTGGCGGTCAGGGTGGACTTCCCGACACCGCCTTTGGTCGATACGGTGGCGTAGACGATCATGCGATCACCTCCGGTGAATCAACGGCGAGCAGGGGACGAAAGCGAGGGAAGAGCTTGAGTGTCGGCGTGGTGAAGCTGCGACACAGGCGCATGAAGCGACGAGGGCGTCCCGGATGGAATGGAGCTTGTTCGTATCCAGAATTGATCATCATTGGCTCGTTGTCAACGCGGAAACATACTGAAACACGCAAGTTGCATGGGGACTGGATCCCCGCTTGAGTCGGTCTCGCGACCGCGGGCGGGTGGATCACGAGGACGCTCCAGACGGTCCGGACGACTTGGGATCGACGAACGGGACCACGCTCGGATTCGACGGCGGAACAGGATTGAACCAGCGCTCGGGGTGCTGGATCACGACCGCGGCAAGTTTTCCGACGCGTTTGCCGCCGCGGCCGATGACGCCGAAGTGATGAACGTTCGAGTTTCCGGGGCCGACCAGGTGCCAGTGCGCCTTGATGACCTGGCGCTGGATGCCGATACCCTGCTTGTCCGAGGGGCGTGTGCCAGAGTCCAACCCATTGCCGTCGTCGCCGTAGAGCGCTGCAAACTCGCGGAAAGTCCGCGGGGAGACCAGCGCCATCCCTTCGGGTACGAAATGGACCGGCGCGCCCGCTTCGTTGTAGCGGATGGAACCGTCTGCGATGCCTTGTTGCAGCCACGCCATGAAGCAACAGGCTGCATCGCCGGGCGCCTCGTGACCCGACTTGCCGCCGTCGGTATCCGTCTTCGGCACGGACACGAACGGGGTGACGGGTCGGATGGCCAGTGGCAGGCGGCCGCGTGTTCCGGACGCGGCAGCGGCGGCCGTCGCCGAATCGTCATTCGAAAGGAATTCGTCATTTCGGCCGAGCCCTACGGTCACGTCAGGCGCTTCGTGCCCCTTGGCTTCGCTGTTCTTCTCCTCGCACGTCGGCTGTTCATGCGCCGGGGATCGCTTGACGGCTGCATGGGCGGGCTTCGGGGGAGGAACGGGGGGTGGCGGCGCCAGCAGACCCGAGGCGCGTTGCCGCTCGGGGTGCGCATCACCCGTCTTTGGTACGCCGCCCAGGCGGTCGCCCGGGGGCTCGTCGGGTCGCATGCTCCGCGTCTTGCGGGGTGGTATGACGACGAGCTCGCCGTCGAAATCGCACGGGTAGTCGTCCGCCGAGTCGAAAAGCTTCGCCAAGGGGAACTTCAGCATTGCAAACTCATGTGCATACCCCTCACCGCGGACCTCCACGTACCAGATCGCCTGACCGGTATCGGGGTTGCGCTCGAGCAGGCCGTAGTCCTGCCAGCTGTCGAACAGCCGATCGTTCTTCGCCGGCCCCGGAATGCTCGCGCCGTCGTCCGGATAGACGCGCGCGATCTCTTCCCGCACGGTGTCCGCGAGCCGCTTCGCCACGAACCAGGCTGCGCCAGCGCCGATCCAGCCTGCCGCACCGTCCCGGTTGAGCGGCAGCGCCCCTTGGCGCAGCAGCCGGCGCATGGCGTCCATCAGCTGGTCGACCAGCGGGACGGCTGTCGCAGTCGCGAACTGGTTGCGTGGCCCCTGCTGCAGGTTGCTCGCGGCCGATTGGCGATCCGCTTGGCGCACGATCTCAGCCAGCACTCCGCTTGCATCATCCCCCGACCAGGCCGCCTCGAGCTCGCGCATGACCGACGGTTCGCGTGCCACAAACGCCAGGGCTGTTGCAGGGACGATCCTTGGTGCCAACACCAGCGGCAGGCGACGGTGCGCGCCGTAATTGCGTTCGGACTTCGGCGCGAATCGCACCTCATATTCGACCGCGGCGGCGGTCGGCATGTCGCCGCATACCGGAAGCCAGGGTCGTCCCGGGCCGTCTGGCCGTTCGGCGATGCTGACCCGCAGGTCGGTGATCGTCTTGCCGACGTCGTGGAGCAGCGCGGCGAGGATGACGGCGTAAGTCCATTGATCGCGCTGCGCGTCGATCACCTCGGCGGCGCCACCTTTGGGCAGCAGGTATCCACTGCGCAAGGTGACCGCCGCACGGATGACTTCGATCGTGTGGGCGGCCAGCCCGCCAACGTGGGCGTGGTGATGCGCCTCGCTCGCCGGCAGAAGCTGGACGAACTGCAGGTAGCCGAGGATCGCCGGCCCGATGTCGCGATCCCACGCGGCTTGGCTCAGCTTCGATTCACGATGGATTTGTTGCAACGCGTTCGAAAGCTTGCACACCTGGACCAGCACCGGCGCGTCGAGCACCCTGAGCCAACCTGTTCGGTTTGCCGCCAGTCCAGGGGCGGCGCCGGCGGCCGACGCCCCCGCGCTCGCCTGCTTTGCGTCGATATCGGCCCGACGTTGCCGCACGACCCGTTCGCGGCGGACAGACCAGCCGAGCCAACCGCCCAGTGCTGCCGCAGCCAGGAAACATGCGCCAGCCAGCTCGATCATATGGATCAGCCCCGGCGATTGCAGATCTGGGCTGCACAGAACTGCGCCAGCAGCCAGTTCTCCAGCACTTGCGGCGGTGGCGCTGGCCGCTCGGACTCCCACACTTCGACGGTCGTACCTCTGCAGAACGAGGAGAAGGTCTCCGCCAGCGGCCTCCACTTCTCATCGCCGCGTTGCGCGCGGTACCGACAGAACGGCAGCGCGGCCAGATCCGCCGCCAGCCGGACCGGATCGGCCGGTCGCAGCGCCTCCACGTAGCGCGCCAGCAGATCCCGGACCGTCAGCACCGGATCGTCCTCCAGGTAGAGGTACACCTCCAGGCCGTCGTATCGTCCGAGCCAGCCCAGCAGCACGCTGCGCCATCCCGGCTCGCCGAGGCCCTCGAGGAAATGACCGATGGTCACAATGGCCTGGGTACGGACCTCCTGCTGGAGCGGGGAAATCGGCGGGGGTAGGTCGTTCATCACAAAAACACCTCCGGAAAGGTGCGAGTTGTTCTTCTTCACGTCGTGGCCCGAGCCTTGGACGGCCGCCCGCGGCCGCGCATGGCCACCATTACTTTCGGCATAGGACAGAGGACTTGGTGAGGACTCGATGGCACCCACGATTACCGCATCGCAACGAGAGCGTGCCGCATTTCGCCCTTTCCGTCCGCCCCAAAATCGCGCCAGTTTTTTCGACTTTCCGCTTGACATGCCGCAGCGGTTACGCCGGTGCCTTTGGCGCATTTGCTGACAGGTCGCTCCAGGCGGCCTGGAGGCCCCGTCTCCCGTCGGCCTTTGCCGCAAGGCGCCCCGTCCCAGTAAATCCTTCGCCCAGCGGAATTTGAGCTGGGCGCCCTTTCGGGTTGGGCCCGTAGCCCGGTAGAAGGCGGCCCGCCGCGGGCCGCCCACCCTTCAATCCTTTCGCCCGCCATTTTCTTCGTCTCGATGCAAGGCGAAACTCAAAAAATCTTTTTCGAATTTCGGGCTGCAAGGCGGCGACGCGCTCGCCACACTGCGCCCCGTGACTGGCCGCTGACCCCAGCAGCCCGGCGTCCTCACCGCCTCCCGGTGGGGACGCCTTCCCATCACGGAGCAGACCGCCATGCCTCGCCTTCTTGCGCTTGCGCTACTGCTGGTTGTCACCGGTGCGTCGGCGACCCCGCCCGACCACGTCCGCCTTGCCCGTTACACCGACGCCGAGCCTGTCCCGGCTGCAGCCGCCGTGGATCCTCTCACCGTCGTCGCGACCGTCCACTTCCCGCGCGAGCAGGTGCGAACCGTAGGCGATGCAGTCGACTATCTCCTCCTGCGGACGGGCTACCGCGTGGCATCCGCCGACCCCGCTGCGACAACCCTCTTAGGCTTGCCCTTGCCCGAATCGCATCGCGTCCTGGGGCCCTACCCGGCCCGCGCCATTCTTCAGGTTCTCCTCGGAAACGCCTACGACGTGAAAGCGTCGCCCGTCGATCGCACTCTGGCGATCGCCTTGCGGGATCCCGGCTCCGCGCCCTCCGGCGCGGTGGCCACGGTTGAAGAGGTCGTCATCCGTCCCGTCGCCCCCGCCACGCCGCTGGAGGCGATCCAATGAACGCGCCGCAAACCCCGCCCGTCGGCGCCTCCTCCCGCCCCGCTCCGCGATTTTCGCTGCGCTCGCCGGGCCACCGCGCGCTCGTGCTGTACCTCATCACTGCTCTGCTCGTCACTGGCACGGTCTTGTTTCTCCTCGGCTCACGATCGTCGGAACCGGTTCCGGAACCGGAGCGTACCGAGCCGGAGCGGCAGGCGCTCCCGCCGATCGCGGCGCCCGAGCCCCCGCCGGCACCTCCTGAGTCGCCGCGTATTGACCGGCCTGACGAGCGCATCGTCGAACTCTCCCGCTCCTTCGACGCTCTCGAGGCCCGGTTCTCCGCCATCGAGACCCGCCTTGTCGCGTCGGACGAGCACAACGACGACCTCCGTGCGCAGCTGGAAGCGCTCGCCAATGCGCCCCGGCCGGCGCCGATGCCAGCACGCCGGCCCGTGGCCGGCAAGCCGCCCAAGCCGCGAATGCCCACGATCCTGTCGATCGACACCTGGGGCAGTGAGCCCTCTGTCGCGATTCGCGGTCTGCAAGGCGAGATGGCGTTCTATCGCGAGGGCGATGTCGTAGGCGTTGCACGCATCGAGCGCATCGACCCACAGGCCCGTCGGATCCACCTGCGGTCGCCCGATGGCACCCTGACCGCCATCGGCGTGCAGCATTGAGGCGCCACGCATGCGCAAGACCGTCCTCTTCCTCCTCGTCGCCGCGCTGCACCCGGCCGCGGCAGTTGAGACCGGCCACACGCGGCTGCGCGGCGTCCAACCCGGTACCACCGCCACCAATCCCTCCGCCGCCGAGGCCACCGAAGTTGCCGCCGTCGATCGCGTCGAAGCTGGCTACTGGGCCATCACCGTCGAGGAGCTGCAACGCGCGCGACACCTGATGCGCGGCCCACGCGGCGCCTTCAGTGTCTCCAACATCAGCCCGGTCGAAGTGCTTGGCATCCACGCCCGCTCCGACGCGGAGCGGGACCGCTACGCGGAGCTCTTCACCAAGCTGTTGCACGACGATGCTCAGCGTGTCCTCGCTTGGCAGCGAGCCGGTGATGCCGCGATGCGGCGCCTCTTCCCGCAAGACAAGGCGATCGACTTCGGGCGCGCCCCGAACGCTCCCGCCCTCCCCAACTGGTATTTCGCGCCGGGAGGCGCTGCACCATGAACGCGTCCGGCGCACGTCGCGCCTTCCTCGCCCGCCTCTGCCAGGGCGGGCTGCTCGCCGCAGTGCCGGCGCTCGCCTTCGGCAGCGTACGCCGACAGACGGTCTATCCGCCAGTGCCGCCCGCCTACCTCAGCGTGGCCCGGTCGCTCACACTTCCGCCCAAGCTCCTTTTTGCGATCGCGATCCAGGAATCCGTCATGCAGTGGGGCGCGCTGGCGCTTCCCTGGCCATGGACGCTCAACGTCCGCCGTCACCCCCGTCGCTACCAACGCTATCCGGAAGCCGTCACCGAGCTCAAGCGCGTGCTCGCGCAGGGCGTACGCAATGTGGATTGCGGCCCGATGCAGGTGAACTGGCACTACCACGCCGACAAATTGCGCACCCCCGAGCTCGCGCTCGACCCCTGGCACAACCTGCGGGTGGCCGGCGCGATCCTCCTCAACCGCCGCCGCTCCGCATCCAATTGGTTCGACGCCACCGGCGCCTATCACAACCCCGCCGACCTCGCGCGAGCCAACCGTTACGCGCATTCCGTCTTCGCCCGGTTGGAGAGGATTCCCGATCATGCCTGAGTTGCTGCATCGGACGCTTCTCGCTGCCTCCCCCATCGCAGCCGATTACGCGCGGCTCTCCGCTGCGTTTTCCACTGCTCTTGCCGGAGGTGATCGCGCCGAAACGACTCTGGCGCCCTATCCCATTCGCTTCGACCTTTCTCCTTCCCGCCGCAGTTTTTGCGACTCCTCCACCGCTGCAACGGCGGTTTCAGCACAACCATGGTCCGCTTCGATGGGCTCCTCTCGGGCTATGGATCATGGTTGTGCGCTCTTCTTGCGGAATCGCACATGAGCCAGGGCACCATCGAGGCGTGGCTGCGCCCCCCGATCGAGATCTGGAGTGCCCTGACCGCGGCGAGTTGCGGGCTCGTCACACTCGTCGCCCCGTGGGCGCTGATGATGCCGCCTGACCTCGGCCTTGGCACCGCCGGCCTCGCCTTCGGCTTCGCCGGCCTGCGCGCCCGCCAGGCATGGCGGGTATGCCGTTATCAGTACGGGCTCACCCGCTACAAGGTGACGACCATCGCGCCGCACAAGCTGCCCCGAGTACCGGGGAAGCTGTATCTGGGCGAAGGCTTCGCGTGGGGGCAACAACACACCCAGCGCCGCATCGACGCCACGCGGCCGCAGGCCCAACCCTATCTGGTCGAGGGCGCAAGCCTTCGCGCAATGCGCGCGCTACTCCGCGCGATTGGTCCGACCCCGCTCAAGCCGCTTGCCGCAGCGCTCCTCCTCCCGCGTTGGTGGAACCCGCTCTCCGAGCCTCCCGATCTCGGCGGGACGCCGGTACTGCATGGCGTCGAGCCCGGCGAGGTCCACGTCGCGCTCGGGCAGAAGCATCGTCCCGGTCACCTGGCCATCCTCGGCACGACCCGCGTCGGCAAGACCCGTGCGATGGAACTCTTCGTGACTCAGGACATCCGCGATGGAAAGGTCGTCATCGTCATCGACCCGAAGGGCGACGCGGACCTCATGCTGCGCGTCCATGCCGAGGCCGCTCGCGCCGGGCGCCTGGACCAGCTCTACCTCTTCCACCTGGGCTACCCCGATATCTCCGCCCGCTACAACGGCATCGGCAACTTCGCCCGCATCACCGAGGTCGCGAACCGCACGACGAATCCGCTGCCTTCCAGCGGCAACTCGGCGGCGTTCAAGGAATTCGCGTGGCGCTTCACGAATCTCGTCGCCCAGGCCCAGGTCGCCCTCGGGCAGGTCCCCACCTACGGCCTGCTGCTGCGCGACATCACCGACATCGAGCCCCTCTTCCTGCGTTACGCGACCCACGTGTTGCGCACGGAGGGGCCCGAAAATTGGGAGACCCTGGTCGAGGAAGTGCAGACCCGCATCGAGAAGCGCCAGATCACCGTTCCGCGCGCCCTGCAGGATCGCAGCGACCGCCTAATCGGCCTCGTGCACGTGCTGAAGGACCTCCAGCTTCCCGACGCCGTCCTCCAGGGCCTCGCCACCGCAGTGCGCTACGAACGGAGTTTCTTCGAGAAGATCGTGGCCTCGCTCGGTCCCTTCCTGGAAAAGCTCACGACCGGCCCCGTCGGCAAACTCATCTCGCCCGACTACTTCGATCCGGTCGATACGCGGCCGATCTTTGACTGGATGCAGGTCATCCGCCAGGACGGCATCGTCTATGTCGGCCTCGACGCGCTCTCCGATGCCACGGTCGCGGCCGCCGTCGGGAACTCGATGCTCGCCGATCTCGTGAGCGTCGGCGGCAAGCTCTACAAGACCGGCCTCGATCCTCACCACTCCGAGGGCAAGATCATCCTGCCCGACGTGGCCTGCCACTTCGACGAGGTCAACGAGATCGCGGGCCCCGAGTTCGTGCCGATGGTGAACAAGCTCGGTGGCTCGGGTTTCAGCATTACTGCCTACACGCAGACCATTCCGGACATCGAGGCGAAGCTCGGCGACGCTGCCAAGGCCCGCCAGGTGCTGGGCAACTTCAACAACCTCATCATGCTGCGCGTGAAGGATCCGGGCACCGCGGAGTTCTTCTGCAACCAGTTGCCCGAGGTCGACGTCCAGCATCTGATGGTGGTGACCGGCGTGAGCGACACGGACGGGTCGACCGAGACGGACTTCACCTCTCGCAACGAGGACCGCCTCACCACCCAACGGATGCCGATGATCTCGCCCGCCGACATCATGGCCCTGCCCCAAGGCCAGGCCTTCGCGCTACTGGAGGGCAACCGTCTCTTCAAGCTGCGCTTTCCGCTGCCCGATGCCACGAACGATCGCTTCATTCCGGCGTCGCTCCGCGACGTGGCGATCCAAATGCGGGCCAAGTATCGAACGGCCGAGGACTGGGCCGCGCAGACCGATTGGCTGAAGGACATGCCGATCGGACTCGTCGCACCACTGAGCTTCGATACGTCGGGCGATGACACTGGGGAGGCATCATGAGTACGACCGCTTCGACCTCGCCCCCCGCCCACCACTCGGCATCGCAGGCATCGACGGCGCCAGCGGGCCGGTCCCGCGGCCCGATTGCGGCCCTGGCGAGCGTTGTAATCGGCCTCGCCTTTTCCACCCTCAGCTCATGGATCTTCGGCACGGCGCTCACCGTCCTGGGCGATCACACGTTCTGGAAGGGCGGCGGCGTCGAGCGCGCCATGGCCGCCGTGGAGGAGGACTTCGGTTACCTCCAAGGCTATCCCCGATCGCTGATGGTCGACGACACGGTTGCCCTTGCGCGCAACTTCGCCGAACTCGTCGCACGTCCGTTCCATTGGCTGGGCGCTCCCGCCTTCATCGCCCGTACGGCTGCCATCGAGCCCGACGTGGTGGCGAATCCCCATGCGCGCGCCGTTCGCCGCATCGTCAAAGAAGCCGGGCGCGTCGTCGAGACCGCTATCTACGTCGCCCAGGACACCGCCATCCGCCTGGCGATCGCCTTCTTTGCGCTGCCGGCCTTCGCGATGGCCATCCTCATCGGCCTGATCGATGGCCTGGTCCGCCGCGACCTGCGCAAGTGGACCGGTGGTCGGGAGTCCTCCTACGTCTACCACCACTCGAAGCGCTTCGCCTGGTGGTTCCTCACTGCCGGCTTCACCGCCTATCTCGCGTGGCCTTTCGACGGATTCAATCCGGCATACCTCGTCCTGATCTTCGCGACCCTGGTGGCCGCCGCCGTCTCGACCACCGCCAGCACGTTCAAGAAGTACCTGTAGCAACCGAGGAGTCCGTCATGTCATTGCCGCTCCGCTCCACCATCGCCGCCCTTGTCGCCGCTGCCGCCTTGCCGGTGGCGGCCGACGCCGACCGCGAGCGCGAAAACCTCGCGCGCCTCGAGCACGAGCTCGCGCTGCTCGCCTCCGAGGTTCGCGCAGCGAAGGCCGATGCGCCCTCCATCACCCGCATCCATTTTCAATACGACAACCTCGCCCGCGACCTCGATCTCATCCGCGCCGGTATTGCGGATCACCTCGACGCGCCGCGTCATCCCCGCCCGATCGAACCGCTGAAGGGCGATTACCGGCGTTGAGCCCGGAAATACAGCCATGTCGCCCCAACAGTCCGCCGCCTTCGCTGCCGCCGCCGGCTACCAGCCCAGCTACATTGCGCTGTTTTTCGCCCTGCTCGTCGGCGCTCTGGTCGTTCTCTGGGGCGCGGACATGGTGCGCAGGCTCGGAATCGAAGGCCTCGACGACCCGCGTCGGCTGCCGATGCTCCTGTTCTACAAGCTGCGCGTGCTGATCATCGTCCTGCTGCTGATCTATCTGCTCACCTAGATCACGACCACCCTGGCAGGCCGGGCCGCAAGCCTGCCGGCGTTCCACGAAGCGGCGCCTTACCACCACACGGAGGAAACCATGAAGCTCCTCATCCCACCTTCGGGCACCGCGAACGCAACGGATCGTCACCTGGCACAAGCGCCGGCGCCTCGTCTGCTCCACCAGGCGAACCGTGCCGCCCGCCCCGTGTTGCTGGGCTTCGCCGTCCTCGCCTCGGCTTTCATCGCCGAACCTGCCCTGGCCGAGCTGCCGACGGCCGTCGCCGCAGACGGCGCCGCGTCCGGGGACTACATCGCGATCGGCAAGGAGTACTTCAAGAACGGCCTGATCGTCCTCGGGCTCATCATCGCCACGCTGGGCTTCATCGCCGTGGCCGCGGGCGGCATCGCGAAGTTCAACGAATACCGCATCGGTCGCGCGGAGCTCGGTGACTTGGGCGTGCTGGCCGTCGTCGGTGCCGTCGTGTTGGTGCTCATGGTCTACCTCCTCAACGAGGCCGCCGTCATCATCACCTAGGGACGGTCATGGACTCCTCCAGCCTCCCGGCGCCGCAGCCGGAGATCTCCGTCGGATCAGGCCAAGCGCCGCTTCCGGATCGTGTGAACGCGGAGCCCGCGATCATCAAAGGGCTCTCATACACCGAGTCGAAGTGGACCATCGGACTGGCCTTCCTGCTGTGGTTCCCGGTGGGCGGCATGGTGGGCCTCGCCCTGCAGCACTTCCCGGTGGCTGTCCTCATCATCGCCACCGGTCCCATCGCCACGGTCTGGCTCGCGGCCGGGTACCTCGCCACGATGAAGCGCAATCGCCCCGATCACTACTACGTGCAGTTGTTCATGCGTCGCGCGGCACGCCTCGGTCTCATCCGCTCCCATTTCGTCACACATGAGGGCGCTTGGGAGCTCGGCCGCACACTCGAGCGCCCTCGGGTGGCGAAACGCCGGAATCCGTTGTGCTGAGTCCGGAGCATTGCCATGCCCGCCTACACCGACAACCTTGCAAACGCCCGCGCAACGATTCGCCTCCAGTCGTGGGCCATCCTCGTTGCGCTCGTCATCGTGCTGATCGCCGTGGCCGACCGGTTTGTGAGGCAGACGACCTTCACCGTGCATGTTCCGCCGGACCTCTCGCACGGGGCCACCATTCAGACGGGTCGAACGCCGTCGGTTCCGCCTCCGAATGTCTATGCCTTCGGATATCTCATCTGGCAGCAGGTCAACCGCTGGGCGAAGGATGGCTCCAAGGACTACGTCGCGCAGATTTACGCGCTACAGAACTACCTGACGCCCTCCTGCCGGGAGCAACTCCTCAAGGACGTCAGCACCAAGGCCAGCGATGCCGAGCTGATCCAGCGCACCCGTGCCCTTCTGGAGATTCCTGGGTATGGCTATACCGCGAACCGGGTGACGGCGCACGGCAACGGTGGATGGACCGTGCTCCTCGATGCCCAGATCCTCGAGACCTCTAGGGGAATGCCCGTGAAGGACACCTTCATCCGCTATCCCCTGCACGTCGTCCGCTACGACGTGGACCGTGAGCGCAACCCATGGGGGCTCGCCCTGAACTGCTTTGCCGGCCGTTATCCCGAGCGGATCGACCCGCAGGCGCTCGAGGCACCGATCGCCCCCCAGCCAGCGCCGACCACGCCGCTACCCCCGTCCGCCGCGCCGTCCGCCGCCGATCCAGGTTCGGACCTACCGCGAGCCGTGCCGCTGCCGGTCCCGGACAACAAGGAGGAGTCGCCATGATCGCCCCTCGCATCGCCGCCGCGCTCATGTGCCTCGACGTTCTTGCCTCCGCCTCAGCGCAGCAGCCCGAAGCCAAGGCACCCACACCGGCCAGTCTTTCGCCGGATGCTGCTGGACCGACGGCGGCACCAACCTGGCATCCCGCTGCCACGACGACCATGGATCTCGGCGCTCTACCCCCGCAAACGGCCCCCGCGCCTGCTCCAGTCCCCGCGCCCAAATCCGACGGCCCAGCCGCAGGGAAGTCCGCACATCCCCCATCGCCCCCCAACACGCAGGCTACATCCCGCCCACCCGCTCGCCCCGACGATCGGCAGGCCGATGGCGGGCGTACGCAACATGTGCTCTTCGAGCGCCTCCCCGTCCAGTTGCTCCTAAGCCCGGGGCGGGAGCGCTTGGTGCAGCTCCCGTTCGTCGCCTTGATGGATGTGCCCGCCGCCCTGCAGGGCGTGCTCGAGGTCCAGATCATCGAGGACACCGCGTATCTGACGGCGAACGCGCCATTCCCGCGGACTCGCCTGTACGCCCAAGCGATCGACGGCAGCACGACGGTTCCGCTCGATATCGAGTCGCACGAAGCTGTCCGGGTGCCGCCGGTGCTCCGCGTCCATCTGCCCGGCGATGCTGTCGCGGAGGGCGACGAGCGCGCCGAAAGTCGGCGGAACGACGAGCCGGCGGTCGACATGATCCAGCTCACGCGCTACGCCGCGCAAATGCTGTATGCGCCGACCCGCCTGCTCCCCACCCTGCCGGGCGTGCGCCAGGACCCGGTCAATCAGTCGCCCGTGGTCGGCCTCTACCGGGGTGGCGAGATGGAGACTGCGCCCTTGGGGGCCTGGTCGAGCGGGTCGCTGCATGTGACCGCGGTGCGCTTCACGAACCGCACCGCGCGCGCCGTCGACTTGGAGCTGGACATGCGGTGGCTGCGCGGGCAGTGGATCGCTGCGACGCCCCAGCATTGGCGTCTCTCGCCCCACGGGTCCGAGGCCGACACGACCGCCGTGTACCTCGTCTCCGATCGGCCCTTCGCGGCCGTGCCGCTGTGGCGTTAGGAGGCATCCATGCAGATCGCGCAGAACAGGCTCGTCCCCGTGCTCGCCGTGATTGCCCTCACCGTGACGGGCTACATACTCTACCAACAGAGCGAGACACCGGGCGTCCAGCCGGGGCCGCCGCTGACCAGGGTGCCAGAAGCCCCCTTGCCACCCACTGCCAAAGGGGCCGACGCCGACACGCCGCAAGAAACCCTCAAAACCGTGGTCGCGGGCTACACCGAGCTGAACGACCAGATGCGGTCCCTGATCGGCGAGAACCGCCGCCTGCAGGAGCAGAACGATCGCCACCAGCGCAGTGAGGACCGCATCCGCGAGCAGCTTCGCCGCGAGCTGCGCACCGAGATGGCAGCAGAGATGGACGCCCTCATGCGCCAGCAGGCCGCCGCGGCCGACTCGCAGTCGTCGGGCGGTCTGATTGGATCAGCAATCGGCGCGGCGAACCTCCCTACGGGCTTCGGGTTCGACAAGGCGAAACCGGATGCGGCAGCGCTGACCGGAACCGGCGCGCCGACCCGCGTCCTGCCGCTGGGCTACGAGATGGGCAAGGGCGCCGATGGACGGCAAGGTGTTGTGCGCAAAGTCACCCTCGTCGAAGCCGCGCCGCCCGCCAGCCGGACGAAGGGTGCCCAGGCTCGAACGGCCCCCCCTGCCCCCACGCCGTTCTACACGATCCCGGAGAACGCGACCCTGACAGGCGTCGCCAACATGACCACGATCGTCGGCCGAGTACCAGTGGACGGCAAAGTGACCGATCCGATGCAGTTCAAGCTTCTCCTGGGGCCGGAAAACCTGGCCGCCAACGGTCATTACCTTCCTCGTAACCTCGCCGGCGTCGTGGTATCGGGAATCGCCATCGGGGACATGACGCTCTCCTGCGCCGAGGGGCTCATCCAGTCCATGACCTTCGTCTTCAACGACGGAAGCATTCAGACGGTCAGCCGCCGCCGCGACGGGACGACCCCGCTGTACGGTGCGACCGGTGCTGCAGCCGGCGGCAAGCCTTCGCTCGCCGCGGCGCCGAAGCTCGGCTGGATCTCCGACCGCCACGGCAACCCTTGCATCCCCGGGCAGTTCGTCACCAACGCCCCGGCCGTCCTCACCGACACCATCGGCCTGCGGAGCCTGTCGATCGCGGGCCAGGCGGCGGCCGCGGCCCAGACGACCACCACGGAGAACGTCTTTGGTACCACCAGCAGCCGGGTCACGGGGAGCAAGGGCACCTACATCCTCGGGCAGATGGCGAGCGCCGGCACCGACGAGGTGACGAACTGGCTCATGCGCCGGCTCGCCGACAGTTTCGATGCGGTCGTCGTACGCGCCGGGGGCGAGGTGGACGTGCACATCGACGCCGAGATCCAGATCGACAAGGCGCCCGACGCGCGGCGCATCGACTACGGGCGACTCGACGCGCCGGCAACCGGAACTTCCCCTCTGCGAGGTAGCTACTATGGACTGGATTGACTTTCCGCGGTTCGCGCGCCTTCTCGCAGCCCCCACGGTGGCAGTCCTCGCCCTCGGCGCCTGCAGCGTTGCCGGACCCCGCAAATCGCCCTTGCCGGACGACGGGCCCAGCGTCGGAGAGATCTACCGCGAACGCACCTCCGAGTACCAGCGCATGCGGGCTCGCGAAGCGCTCCCGATGCGGCCCGCCACCGAAGTCTTGCCCGGCCCGGTCCTGGAGCCGGCGATGCTCCAGCTCGAGCGCCGCTTCGCCCGGCTGCCCAACCCGGATCTCATCATGGTCGTGTTTCCCCACCTGTCCCGCGGGAAGTATCCGGCGCCGGGCTACGTGACGGCCTTCCCGATGTACGAGCGGGTCGAGTACTTGCTCCCCGGCGAGGCGGACACGCTGCGGCCGGCGCGCGCGCCCACGCACACGACCACTCGCGCCCCGAGCGTCCCTCCGGTGCACGATTCCGCCGTCAGGCGGGCTGCCCAACCCTGATGGAGCGATTGCCATGCTCGGATTCATTCGCATGCTGGGGCTCGCGCCAAACGCCGGATCCGCCTTCGATCACGCCAAGGCCTCGCGCCGCGAGCCGGCCGTGCCGAGGAAACCCCTCCCGGTCCGGGAGCGCCGACGGCTCGCCGCCCGCCCGCCCAGCATCACCGACCTGCTGCCCTGGCGGGACTTCGACGAGAAGACCGGGACCTTCCTCCTCGAGGACGGCGTCTCGCGCGCCCTGCTCTACGAGCTCGATCCGATGCCGAGCGAGGCCTGCGCCGATCAGTACCTCAAGGCGCGCTGCGCCGAGATTCAGTCGGCGCTCCAAGCCCTGCCCGAGTATGACGAGGCGCCGTGGGTCGTCCAGTTCTTCTGCAACGACGACACGGATCTCTCGTGGCAGATCGAGCGCATACGCGACTACATTGTGTCGGTGCATGCCAAGGCCCCCGAGCGGGCGCGGGAGATTCTCGCGAGCGAGTTCACGCGCCACTTTCTCGCCGAGATGGCTGAGCATCTGTCCCTCGTGGCCCGGTCCGAGGGCCTCTTCCTCGATGAGGGGGTGTCGGGCAACCGATGGCGCGGCCAGATCCGTCGCGTGCGTTGCGCCATCTACCGTCGTTTCCCGCCGGGCTTTGATTTCTCCCGGGAGCTCCTCGACCCGGCAGAGACGCTGCAGCAGACGGCGCGCGGGCTCGTCGCCGGCCTGGCGCAGACCGGCATCCATGCCCGGCCGATGAACGCCGCGGACTTCTACGCATGGCTGTTACCGTTCTTCAACCCGAAGCCCGACTTCGCCGAAACCGTCGGCCAGCTTCTCCGGCTGTGTCCGTACCCCCGACCCGACGAGGCGCCAGACGATCTCGATCTCGGCGAACTGCTCTTCCTCGCTGCACCGAGGTCAGATCCCGAGATGGGCCTGTGGTTTTTCGACGGCCGTCCCGTGCGAGCGCTGGCGCTCCAGTCGATGCGCAAGCTCCCCGAGATCGGCCACTTCACCGCCGAGCGTGATCATGCCGGCAAGCTCTTCGCGCGCTTCGACCGTTTTCCCGACGGCACGATGCTGTCAGCCACCATCGTGATCTGCCCCCAGGACACGATGACCGGTCGCGTCGAAGCCATCAAGAGCGCCTCGCGCGCAAACACCCTCGAAGCCGCCCACACCTATGACGAGGCAGTGGCCGTCCTCGACAACATGCGCACCGACAAGCTCTATCCGATGTATCTCACGCTTTTCGTGCGGGGCGAAGACACCACCCAGCTGGGGCGCACGGTGGCGGACCTCACCGCCGCCCTCCATGCATCGGGGCTCAGGTTCATTCGGCCGGTGGACGAGCTGCAGGGCTGCGACGTCTTCCTGCGCGCACTGCCGATGTGCTTCGATCCCCGGTTCGACGCCCGCCACCTGCGCCGCTCGCGCCTCGCTTTCGCCTCCCAGATCGCCACCCTGCTTCCCCTCTATGGACGCGCCCGCGGCACCGGCAACCCCGGCTTCTGGCTGTGGAACCGCGGCGGCGAGCCCCTCCTGTTCGACCCCTTGAATCCCCGCGATCGCAACAAAAATGCTCACCTTCTGACCTTGGGCCCGACCGGCGCCGGGAAGTCCGCGACGCTGTGCTATTTCGCGATGCAGATGATGGCGATCTACCGGCCACGCTTTTTCATCATCGACGCCGGAAAATCCTTCGGCCTCCTGGGCGAGCACATGCGTCGCCATGGACTCACCGTCAACCAGGTCGAGCTCACCCCCGACACGGAGGTCAGCCTTCCGCCCTTCGCCATGGCCCCGCGTCTCTTCGATCAGGACGGCATCAAGGCCTTCGACGAGACGTTCGGGACGCCGGATGAAGACGAGCTCCCGGATTCCGACGCAGCCGAAGTCCCCGCGGCACTCGAGGACGATGACGAAGCTGCGGACCCCGGCAAGCGCGACATCCTGGGCGAGATGGTAATCGCGGCCACGCTGATGATTACCGGCGGAGAGGAACGCGAAATGCGCAAGATGAGCCGCGCGGACCGCTACCTGATCGCTCGCGGAATCCTGGCCGCCGCGCGCCAGGGCCGCGACCGCGGCCAGCCGCATCCGCGCGTACAGGACGTCGCCCACGCGCTGATGGCCATGCGTAGCGACGAGGAGCTGGGCCCCTCGCGGCGCGACCGGGCGGAGGAGATGGGCCAGGCCATGATGGTCTTCTGCGAAGGCCTGCGCGGACGGCTCTTCAACCGGTATGGCGCCACCTGGCCGGATGCGGACGTCACGATCGTGGAGATGGGCACGCTGGCACAGGAAGGCTACGAGGATGCCCTCGCAGTCGCCTATACGTCGCTGATCACCCACGTCCAAGCGCTGGCCGAGGCGACCCAGTATGACCACCGCCCCATCATCAATCTCACCGATGAAGGGCACATCATCACCGCCAACGATCTGCTGAACGTCTACTCGGTCAAGATCACCAAGATGTGGCGGAAGCTCGGGGCGTGGTACTGGCTCGGCACCCAGAACATGCAGGACTTCCCGGCCTCGGCCTCCCGCATCCTGAACATGTGCGAGCACTGGGTGCTGCTCACCATGGATCGCGACGAGATCGAACAGGTCGCCCGTTTCCGCACCTTGACTCCCGAGCAACGCGCACTGATGGAGTCCGCCCGAAAGGAGCCGCCAAAGTACACCGAGGGCGTGATCCTCAATCCGCAGATGCAAGCCCTCTTCAGGAACGTGCCCCCGCCGCTCGCCATCGCGCTCGCAATGACGGAGAAGCACGAGAAGGCCTGGCGCCTGGACATCATGAAGGCCACCGGCTGCACGGAGCTCGAGGCGGCCTATGCGATTTCCCGCGAGATCGCGGCGAAGAGGGCCGCGTGATGGACGCCCCGGATCCTCGCGTACCCCTTGCCAGCGACCTCGCCCTGAGCGTACAGCTCGACCGCGTCGCAGCCGAAGCCCGCGGGCATCACCGGCTGCTCTTCCTGGAGAACCTGCCCGACGACGCGTTTGCCCTGTGGGCCCGCGCCAAGGCGATCATGGAGCCGGACAACGTGGCCTACATCCGCCTCCTTGCGAGCGGCCGAGGGGTCGTTTCCGGCGTCATCGTCGGCCTCGAGGTGGACGGCGACGACCTGGACGACGACCTCAGCACCGTGCTCTTCGGGCGGCCTCTGGTCCTCGTGGCCAGCCTCGACAAGGCCCGCCAGCATCTGGGCAAGCGCCTGCTCCAGTGGCTGGACTGGGCCGCCACCACGCTACCGCTCATGGTCGCCAGCACCGCGGACGCGACGCCGTTCGTGCGTCATCTGGGGCACCACCCCGTCGCCGTCGACCAGATCCTCAACGGCCAATTCTCGGGCACGGCCGCCGAGCTTGCGGGCCGCGCCATCAAATCCCTGCGAGAGAACCCATGAAGACGATGCGAAGCGTTGCCGCCGCCGTCCTCCTTGGCCTCACCGCCACGGCCCTCCCGGCCGCCGACATCCCAAGCACCCGCTCCAGCCTCTATTACCGGCTGGGAGGCGGCGATCCCGCCTCGCGTGCAGCGAACCCCCGCGGCGTGCCCTACAAGCTCGCCCTGTCGGGGGTGGCACGCCTTCACTACTCGTGCGGAGCCTACGACTTCGGGTTGTCCTTTCAGACCTTGATGAACCAGTTCGCAGCGCTTGGGACCCAGGTCACCAATGGCGTCAAGGCAGGCATCACGGCGCTTCCTTTGTACCTGTTTCAGCGCGCATCGCCGGGGCTGTATGAGCTGTTTCAGACCTACGCCAAGAAGGCCGAGGTGGCGATCCAGATCGCCACCAAGAGCTGCGAAGAGATGGAGGCCCAGATTAAGGCCGGCGAGGATCCCTACGAGGACTTCATTCGCATGGCCCGGGGCGAGGCCTGGAAGCAGCAGGCGACCGTCACCGGGGATGTGGTGGCGGCGAAGGCTAATGTCGCCGCCAACGCCGGGCGCGACGGGGTGACCTGGATTGGGGGCGTGAGGGCCGGCGGTGCCAAGCAGGAAGCCATTCGGGTGGTATGGGACACCGTATTCGGTGGTTTCAACGTCACGATGGGACAGCCGCCCAAGGCCTCCGCTGCTCTCTATCCCGAGGTCAAACTGACTCGCACCTTTGCGACGCCGCAGAAAGCGGCCACCTATGCAACGGACGTGCTCGGAGATCTTCGCAGCTCGACCTGTGAAGAGGGTGACTGTCCACAGTCAGAGACCATGCTCGGCCTGGGTCTGATCCATCAATTCGAGGGGGAGATCCCGACCGTGGAAGCACAGATCGACGCCGTATATTCCAACGTCGTGCCACGCGGAACCGATCTTGCCGCGGCCTCCGCCCCCGGTATCGTCGTGACCCGCGAGCTCGTCGACGCCATTCGCGAGCTGCCTGCCATCGAGCAAGGCATTGCGCGCCAGCGCCTCGTCCAGGACTTAGCGCTGGCGAGGACCGTCG
Organism: Aromatoleum evansii; assembly: GCF_045689615.1. Classification (NCBI taxonomy): domain Bacteria; kingdom Pseudomonadati; phylum Pseudomonadota; class Betaproteobacteria; order Rhodocyclales; family Rhodocyclaceae; genus Aromatoleum; species Aromatoleum evansii. The sequence continues at coordinate 1,807,548 of NZ_CP141259.1, read as the reverse complement.
ACAAGGCACTGATCATCCGGAACCTGCTCCTGACGGGACGAATGATCCCGGAGGTATACAAGACGGCGAATACTCAGATCGAATCCAAGCTCGCGGAGCTGAACCGCCACATCGACGACGTGCTCTACGAGGCCAACGTTCGCAAACGCATCATCTCCGAGACGGCGACGGTCCTGTTGGACAGCTATCAGGCAGCGCGCGCCGCTTCGGCCGCGAACGCCGTGCAGCAGCCGGTCGACCAGCAACCCATGATCGGCGGGCGGGTAAAGAAATGACCGTTCACCCGTTGCCGTCAGGACGCCGGCGCCTCATCACCCGTCCGCTCGCCCGCTCCGCCCTGGCCGCTGTCCTTGCGATCGTCGGGATCGCCGCTTCCGTCGTGGTAGCGATGGTCGCACTTGGATTCCGCGACGATATGGACGTCCTGCACCAGGTCGTGGGCCGGATCAAACCGTATCTGGTCGGCGTGCACCTTCTCGCGATCGGCGCCCTGTGGCTCGCTTGGCCGTGGCTCGGCCACCACTTGCCGGCCCGATGGCCCGACGAGGCTCGCGCGGCGTTCCTCGGCGCGCGCCATCGGGTCTGCATCGGTCTGCTCTTCATCGAGCTCCTCGTGGTGCTCGGCATTCCGTTCGGTCGCATGTAGGAGGAACCCGCCGTGAGCGTCGACAGTTACCTGGAGCTCTTCACCACCATGTATGGCTGGGCGTTCGCGGGCGTCTTTCGCGACATCCTCGTGGACACCGGCATCATCTTCCTTCCCTTCCTCTTCATCATCATCGGCACCTGGTTGCGCGCTCACGAAATGAACGCGGTCGAGGGCGCCGATGCGGCCTGGATGGTCCGGAAGATGGAGGTCGAGTTCTGGACCGCCATCTTCGTCATGGCCTTCTGCTTCACGCCGGTCGGCACCAGCCTCGAGAACGTCAAGCTCCACCACACCCCGGCAACAACCGCGCTCAATCCGGCCCCCGCCACTGCAACCGGAACGAACTCGGACAGCACCTACGACGATGCCTTCAGCTCGGTTCCGCAGCACCTCGAGCTGCCGCCCTGGTGGTTTGCCGTCATGAGCCTGTCGGGCGGGTTCAACGATGCCGTGCGGGGAGGCATCTCCGGCGGTTTGAGCGGCCTCCGGGAGGTGGAGGAGTTCGCCCGTTCCGCCGCGGTGGAAGATCCCTCCCTGCGCGCGGAAGTGCAGCGCTTCTTCAACGAATGCTACTTGCCGGCGCGGTCGCGCTACCTCGAAGCTCCACCGTCCCCTTCCGCAGCAGCTGCACTGGAGGCTTACGGCGACGGCGATCCCGACTGGATGGGAAGCCACGCCTTTCAGGCCGACCCGAACCTCTACCCGGCCCTGCATGCACGGGCCGGCGTGCCGGGCTTCGCCCTGGACGTGGCCCATCAGGATGCGGACATGGACGCCAACGCCGCCGTCCCGGACTATGGACGCCCCACCTGTCACGAATGGTGGGCAGACCCCGCGCTCGGGGTGCGCGCCAAGCTGGTCAAAGGCATCGGCAATCTCGCGGCGGCACCCACGTCGCTGACCGAGAAGGTGTCGCTGGTCTTCAGCTCGGTGGCCGTCGAGAAGCGCGAGGATGGTCTTGCGCGGCTGGCGATGGGGCGGTCGAACCCTGCGATCGCACCCGAAATGATGCTCCCCGACGACAACCGCAGCTGGTACCAAGCCCTCCTCGGGGCTGGCCCCGACGTCGCCGGGATGGCCGGAATGGTGAACAAGGCGCTTCACGCCCAGGCGTCCCGCTTTCCGATCATCCAGTTCGCAACCCTGGCCCAGCCCCTGATCCTCATGGGCATCTACATGTTCATGCCCCTGATCCTGGTCTTCGGGCGCTACAGCCTTCAGATCATGTTCCTGGGCGCGCTCGCCATCTTCACCGTCAAGCTGTGGGCGGTCCTCTGGTACATCGCGATGTGGATCGACGAACACCTGTGGGTCGCGATGTACCCGGACGCCGAGCACCTGCTGTTCAACGTCCTGCACCTGGAGTTCGACACGGCGCTCAAGCGCAGCACCTTGAATACGCTACTGATCGGCCTATACCTCGGGCTACCCCTGATCTGGAGCGGGATGATGGGGTGGGCGAGCCTGCACGTGGTGCATGGCATCGACGCCATGAAGCGCAGCGCAATTTCGAGTGGAATGGTCTCCGGCCAAGCCGGTGTTGGCATTGCCGCCAATGTGGTCGGCGGCGTCGGTGGCAGGGTTGGTGGGGTTGCGCGCCGAGCGGCGCGCTCAATCACGCGCTAGGGCGGGGATGTGATGAACCTCTCAACCTCAGTAGTGAATGATCGGCGCGCCCGAATAGGCGCCAACCGGTTCTCCCTTTCGACCGGCGACCACGGGCTCACGACCGTAGATGGTGAAGCCGTCCCCCTCCGTATTCCCCGGGCCAAACAGGTCTTCCTGACCTATCGGGTCATCCCCCTCTGCGTCCGTACGGGGTCTTGCGCTCCCATAGAACGCCAAGGCTCGCACTACAGCGCCAACAAGCATCAACGCCCCCACGAGCGTGGCGAAGACGACGCGTCCAATAGTCTTCATAAGGCCTTCCCTCCATCACGAGGAGTAATCCAATGCCAATAACCCATTGCCGAACATGCGCCTCACAGACGGCAAGGTCCATGCGCATGATGTGTCGTCCTGTAACAGCTGCGCTGCTCGTTGCTGGCGCGGCTGGACTCGCCGAGGCTGACAACTCGGCCGGCGCCTCCGAGACCATCAAGACGGCGCTCGCGCGCAATTCCGGTGGCAAGGTGAATCCCGATTCCGTGGCACCGACCCCGGTCCCTGGCATCTACGAGGTCGTGAGCGACAGAGCGGTCTTCTACGTCGACGCCACCGGCCGCTTCGCCTTCGTCGATGGCCGGCTCGTCGATACCGTCGAAAAGCAGGACCTTACGCAACTCCGATTGGACAGACTGTCAGCCATCCCGTTCGCCGAGCTACCGATCGACTTGGCAATCAAGACGGTGCGCGGGAACGGCTCGAGGCGGCTCGCCGTGTTCGAGGATCCGGCTTGCCCCGCGTGCCGATCGCTACAGCCCACACTCACCGCGCTCGACGACGTCACGATCTACACGTTCACCTACCCGGTCGTCTCTTCCGACTCGATTCCCGCGGCCGTCGGCACCTGGTGCGGCAGCGATCACCAGGCCGATCAATGGCGGGCCTACATGGAAGGCGCACCTGCGCCACGGCAGATCGAGCCTCACTGCGAGCCCGCCATGGACCGTGTCCGGCGAATCGTCGAGTTCGGACGTCACCATGGAATTCGCAACACGCCAACCCTCGTGCTGGCCGACGGGCGCCGCGTGGTAGGTGCAATCTCCGGCCCCGAGCTGGAGGAGGCCCTGACGCGCGCTGCCGAGGGAACAGGCAAGTGAACGCGACCATGCGCCGGTTGGTCGCCTTGCTGGTCTGCGCCACCCCGCTTCCGCCCGTCCAGGCCCAGGAACAGGTCGAGGTCTTCCAACTCGGCACGCAACAGATCAGCGGAACGGGGACGGCAAGGGTGTATCACGTGGATGGCATGGAGCGAATGACTGCCCCCCTATCCGCCGGGTTGCCCTCCGACCCCGTCCAGGCCGAAGCGGTCGCCAGGCGACGCTTCGAGGCGCTCACCGACACCGATCGCCAGGCGATCGGAGCCAGCGCACAGGGCCTGACCGCGGCCATGCAGTACCGGCTCGCCAAGGTCCCGGCAATCGTATTCGATGGGGCAGCCGTCGTTTATGGCGTGGAGAACGTGGATCAGGCCCGCGCCATCTACCGGACGTGGCGAGCCCGGGGCGGCCGGTAGGGGAAGGCGGCATGCGCGCGTGTTCCGTCATCCGGTCAGCCAAGGCGCCGCGTCTGCGCGCGCTCCTGGCCACCTGTGCCGTAACCTGCGCGCCCCTAACCGACGCGGCGGAGTCCACCACGACCGCTGCCCTCCTCGCCCAGGCTGTCGCGAGCTACCCGGCCTGCAGCGCCTGGCATGTTTCGGGTATCTGTTTCTGGCTGCAGTGCACGCCCACCGGCTGCTCCATCCGCACATCCACCCGCATCAGCCATTTCGCCCCCGATCTGGTGGTGAGCACCTATCACGATGTCACGACCCACCCGTGGCCGGAAATCGGCATCCCGATCGCAGCGGCAAGCCGAGGGCTCCTCGGGACACTGCTCGGCGTCGACCTGGCCGACAGCGCCGGCACACACTCGCAGGCCGATCGCACAGACAAGCAGCGGCGGTTCCGCGACGCCGATGCCATCGGCCATCCCGCGGCCGGGCTGCCCGACCTCGTCACGTGCCCCTCGGCCATCATTCCCTTCGCCCCCTACTACCAGTCGAAACTCGACGCGGCCGTGTGGCGTTCCTACCTACCGGCGGAGCTTCTCCTTCCAGCCTCCTGGGTGCCGGGAATGCGCGAGGTCGGCACCCCGCCGCTCAATACCTGGGGCAACGTCTATCCGCGTACCGGAGAGGTCGTCCAGCAACACGAGGTCAAGGCCGCCGCGGTCCTGTCGCAGCGCATCGCCGATTTCATCACCCGGCCCGCGCAGCCGCACGTCTACGCCTACGTCACCTCGGGCGGCACTCGACGACGGCGGGGTCAGCTCGTGTGGGATCCGCCGCCAGCGCGCGAAAACAATCCCATGGGGGGCCTGTGGCAGATGAACGTCGCGGTTCCCACTCCCTGCCACATCTTCGGACTCAATGACACCGCGAGCCCGGTCTCCTACGGCGACACCATGACCACCCATTCCGGCAGCTATGCCTACACACTCTGGCGTCCCTACGCCTGCTGCCGGGTGCGTGGCCAGATCTTCCTCGGCAGCATCCAGTTCGGCTTGTGGTGATTGCGATGAGTCCTGTCCGTTTCGTGCCTCTACTGGCCGTCTTCATCGCCGCGCCATGCTGGTCGGCGCCCCCCCTTGCCAGCCGGCCGCCGACCGTCATCCACGACGCTGGTGGCGTACCGCTCGCGCCTTACTTCGAGCCGTTCGCCGACGACGCCAGCGAGGAGGCGCACGAGCCGGTATCCCAGCCGCCGTGGCAACCACCGTCTCCGCAGCTCTTCCCGGTCGTCTCAGCCCGCGGGGGGCCCGGCCGGCTGCTGCAGAACCCCATGCCAAGCAAGTTGCCGGGCGGGCCGGGACAACCCATCTTCATCGTCGGCGACGATGCGGCCTCCGTCGACTGGCTGCAACGCAACGCGGACGCATTGCATCGGATGGGCGCCCGGGGAATCGTCGCATCGGTGCGCACCCCGGAGGATTTTCTGCGCCTGCGGGGCTTGGTCGACCTGCACATGACGCCCATGTCGCCCGATGCGCTCCTCGAAGCGGCCGGGATCCACGTTTGGCCCGTCCTCATCGGCGCCGATGGGGCGATTTCGCAGTAGGAGGCACGTGATGAGTCCGAGAAGCATCCGCCAGCATCGGCTTGCGATCGCACTTGCCCTCGCCTACTCGGGGGCATCGCCCGCCACGGATCCGTCGCATGGCGACCTCGGAGCCCTCGCAGCCGCGCTCTTCGCCACTGTGCCGCCTGCCGCATTGTCGCAAAGGGACCGGCGCGAGATCGCTGCCGTCACGCGTCTCGCCCTACGCGACGGCGTCGTCGTGAGCAGTCTCGCGGGCTGCGAAACGGCGATGTACCCCGAGGTAACCATCGAGGACCTGAACGGCGACGGGGTCCCCGAGGTCTTCGTTGTCGCCGGCAACACCTGCACGTCGGGGATGACGGGCAGCAGCATCTGGCTGTTCGCCAGGCGCCTCGACGGGCGCTGGAGCCGGCGCCTCGACGTCGCAGCGGCCGCCTACCGCGTGCTGCCAACAACGACCAAAGGGTGGCGCGACCTGATCGTCGGCGGCCGTGGTTTGTGCCAAGGGGTGTGGCACCTCTCAACGGACGGTGTGTACCAGTACGCGCGCTCCATCAGGCCCGACGGGACCCCGTGCCCAAGCCAATAGGAGGTCTGGCATGAAAGCCCGTCTCGCTTTCGTCCTGTTTCTGCTGGCCAGTCTCGTCTGGGCCGGCGTGACGTACACCGATTTCCTCAAGGCCTTGGGGCAGCGGGAGAGCACGATGAACCCGCGGGTCGCCAACCAGTTCGGTCACGTCGGCCTCTTCCAGTTCAGCGAGGCCGCTCTGCAGGACGTGGGCCTCTACTCGGGCGACGGCACACCGAAGACCAACGACTGGACAGGCACCTTCACCGGCAAGTACGGCGTCAATTCTCTGGCCGATCTGCTTGCGAATTCCGATGCCCAGATCCAGGCGGTATCCGCTTACCACCAGCAGGTGTGGAACACCCTCACGAAGGTCTATGGTGCCGAAAACTACCTGGGGACGACGATCAACGACACCCCCATCACCGCGTCGGGTCTCGTCGCCGCAGCACACCTTGTAGGCGCCGGCACCGTTGGGGAGTGGCTGAAATCCGGAGGAGCGACGGATCCGGCCGACGGCAACGGCACGAAACTCGTCTCCTACCTGGGGCAGTTTGTCGGCTATACGCTGGCTTTCGCGCCCCCGAGCTACGCCGAGGTCCTCGCGGGCGCCCCTGCGGGCGTTTCGCCTGGCGGCCATGTCCCTACCTCTGCCCCCTTAAGGCCGTCAGCCGGGACGGGCTCCGCCGCCTTGCTCAAGGGCGGCGGCTTCGGCTACACGTCTGCCGCCCAGGGTTTCTTCGGTGCCACCGGCTATCACATGGGGCAGGTCCGGCAGCTGCTGGTCGGAATTGCCGCAATGACCCTCGTCACCTGGATCGCATGGGTCATCGTCGCCAAGTGGCGCGGCCTGTCGGAGGGATTTGATACAAAGCGGGAGCTTGCGGTCGACGTTGCTCGGGCTATCGTTCTGACATGGATCGTGCTGCTCATCATGATGTAGATCTGACGATTTCCATGGAGGCGATGATGAAACGGACGCCATACCTGGCCGCCCTCCTTCTGGCGGCATCCCTGCAACCCGCCCGCGCGGACGTGCTCGACGGCTTGATCTTCGGCGCCAAGTGCATCGGCGCCGAAGATCGCAAGGCCTGCGAGGAGCAATCCAAACGCGAGGCCGACGAGACGCGGGAGCGGATGCACCAGCAGCCCCAGTCGGGGATGAGTCAGAGTGTGGTGACGGGTAGTCCAGCCAAGGGAGCCGAATCACCCACAGACCAAGTTATTCGAAACTGGGTTACGAACCTTGTCTGCTACGACTACGCGAGGCGATCCGCCCACGACGTCAATACCAGCTACGCCCGCCTAATGTCCCGCTACAGTTTTATGACAAAGGGCGAGATGAGGCGCCTTCCGGGCAACGAGGAGGGGCTGGCCCACGTAGCGGGCTATCTGCATCAAGTCACCCCCGGCTCGCTTTATCGGCTCGAACAGGTGGTGCATTCGCCCGACGTGGCCAACGGCCGGCGTCAGTACAAGCTGCGGCTCGACCTCGCCCGCGATGGCCCCGGCACCCGTGTCACCGGCCAGTACTGCGTGACCACCGACGACCCCGCCGGCTGGCGCGATTTGCCGGACCAGGTGCTAAAAAGCCTCAACAACACCTTCTAACCACCGGGCTCATCAATGCTCGACGACGAACGCCCCTGCCCGCACTGCCGCGGCGCCCGCGAAGTCCGCGCCCAGGTCGAACGCCCGTGCCGCAGCTGCGGCGGCAACGGTCGCGAGCGCCGCTCGTATGACGATGAGCCTTGCCGCGCATGTGGCGGTCGGGGAATGGAGTCCGTATCCGAGTTCCAGCTCTGCACGGGGTGTAACGGGCGGGGGTATGTGTGAGACGGGTTCAAAGCGAAACGTCACCCGTGCCGCAGCCGCGACTTAGCATCTTGCGTCCCACCACGGGGCGCGTGGAGCATTGCGCCGCCTTCTGCGGGCACCATTGAGCGCTGTCAGTCCCTGTAACAGCGACGGTCCTTCGGGACCTGGGACACTCGTCGTTTCATCGTCACCCCGACCGGGAAGATCCGCTTCCCGGCCCCAGGGCATGCGATCTCCCCTTTTCGCTTCCAGGAGGAGATCCACATGTCCCACCGTTTCCCCAAAACCCATGTCTCGGATGAACGGGACTCCCGACGCAAGGTCGCGTATCTGCGCGAACTGATCGAGTCCGAGCCCGCCGTAGCCATCGCCACGGCCCAAGCCATAGCGGAGAATCCGACCTTGCTGGACGGCCTCGGCGCGATCGTCGCTCGCCTCGCCAAGGTCGACGAGGCGGCGGCGATTCTTGAAAGGGTCTTTGCTGAACATGCCAGATCGTACCCGCGTACGTACCTGGCGTATGTGGACGCGAGGCTGAAGAAATAGCGTTTGCTGCTACGGGAGGGCCATGTCGCGTCGTGACGCGTTCCTACGGCCCTCGTCCACTTCAATCGAGGGGTTGCAACTTCATCCGGTGATACATGGCCGCCATCAGCCGCTCTTCCGGCACGCTCATGTCGGCCCGTTCGGCCACGGCCTCGGCCCAGGCGTTGAAATCGTCAACCGTCTCCGGATTTACGCGCTCGCCCGCGAATACCGACAACGCCTCACGCTCGCGCTCGGTCAATCTCAGCTTGTTTCCGATTCGTAGCACGGCGACCTCCTGCTGACGGCATTTCCGGCCGAATGCTACTCCTCGCCGTCCACCGTCGGCAAGGCCGGCCAGTCTCTATATGGTCTCTTCAGAATAGATCTCACGCCGTTGCGTGCATGCCGATCCGCGCATACGATATATGTGTCGCGGATGGGCCGTTCGCGGCTCTATTGAATCCGGTTAGCCCCTGACACCGGAGCGGCTTTCGAGCCCGGGGTTCTGTTCAGTTTCATTTTTTCCCGTGGGGAGTCCATCCCCACGCGGAGACGGCTCTCCATGTCTTTCCAAGGAGATGCCGATGTTCCACTTCCATTCGACGACATTGTCTGACGCAGCGCTGCTCGAGCGCTTCTTCGGCCAGGAGGCCGAAGACGTGTGGGAGCGTTGCGGCTCCTGGGCCAAGGTTCTCGAGATCGCGCGGGATCCGCGCACGGAGCCTTGGCATGCCCTCGCAAATGCACTGGAGATCCTGCAGCGAGGCTTGAGCGAAGACTTGGCGGAGCGCGATGCGCTCGATGCCCCCGAGACCGTGCGCGCGTTTCTCCGTACCTTTTTCATGGGTCGCCCCTATGAGATCTTCGTCGTGTTGTACCTGGACGCCCGCAACCGCCTCCTCCACGCGGAGGAAGCCTTCCGTGGCACCTTAACGCAGACCAGCGTCTACCCGCGCGAAATCGTGCGCCGAGCGCTCGAGCTTCGTGCGGCCGCAGTGATCTTCTCGCACCAGCACCCGTCGGGCGCTTGTGAGCCTTCGATCGCCGACGAGTGCCTGACCCGACAACTGAAGGAAACTCTCGCCATGGTCGACGTGAAGGTGCTCGACCACTTCGTCATCGCCGGCGCTGCGGACGTGTCCTTTGCCCAGCGAGGGCTCCTGTAGTCCTGCGTTCTTGCCAAACCGCGATTTGGCCGCTATTTTTGTCTTGTCTCGACGGCACCCTGCCGTCTCTCGAGACCCGGCGGGGACGCCCTCGCTCTCTCGCTTCGCGCGACACTCGCTCAATCCCTTGCTCGTCAACCGGCGCTTCTCGCCGTTCTGACCTCGACTCGTCCTGATTCCCCGCCCCGCGGCTGATGCAACTGCCATCAGTCGCGGCATGGCATGCATCAACCACCCGGACCACGAACGCCAGCGAGGAAGCACATGAATGAATCTCGGGCAGCATGTCCCCGGCGCCGAATCGACGACTTGATCGGCGTCGATCAGGACTCGCATGACGAAAAAATTCCCCTGCCACATGAACAAAGAGGTGCCGCCGTGCGCCTCGACCTACCCGTGAGGTAGCGTCGTCATGAGCATCAAGGTCATGTCGCTCGTGTGGGAAGGGTTCCCTGCGTCCGGAAGCGAGATGCTGGCAATGCTCGCCCTCGCCGACTGGTGCAACGACGAGGGCGGAAGTCTCCACCCGTCGATGAAAGCTGTTGCGGAGAAGATCCGTGTTTCGGAGAAGCAGGCCCGACGGATCATCCACGCCTTTGAAGAAGCCGGATACCTCAAAGTGGCAGGGAATGCCAATGGTGGCGCGCCCGGCACCACCAAGCAGTACCAGCTCAACGTCGCAAAGCTCAGGGCGCTGGCCGACGAGGCGGCCGCCCGAAAGACGACTTCCGTGGATGTCACCCCTCCCGCCGATGTCACCCCTCCCGCCGATGTCACCCCTCCCATAGATGTCACCCCTCCCATAGATGTCACCCCTCCCATAGATGTCACCCCTCCCACCCATGGGAGGGGACGGCTCCCACCCATGGGAGGAGAGGGCTCCCATGGGTGTCCCGAGACGCCTCCCACCGGTGGGAGCCAAACCACCAATGAACCACCAATGAACCACCAGTTAACCGTCAGGGGGACGGCGGCACCTGCAGAGCCAGAACTCCCCTTTGCTGTCGCCAAGGCGCCAGCCCCCCACCAGGCCCAGGCCCCGCCCGGCGAGACGGCGCTGCAGGCCGCCTGCCGGGCGACCTGGGCAGCCTACCGGCACGCCTATGCAGACCGCTACGGTGCCGCCCCGGTGCGTAACCAGAAGGTCAGCTCTCAGGTGAAGCAGTTCGTGCAGCGCATCGGCTACGAGGAATCGCCCCTGGTTGCCGCGTGGTTCGTGCAGCACCCGGGGAGCTACTACGTCGGGCGCATGCACGACTTGGGCTGTCTGCTGAGCGACGCCGAGAAGCTGCACACCGAGTGGGTGACGGGACGGGTCATGACCGCCGGCAAGGCCCGCCAGTCCGACAGAACCGGCACGACCATGGCCGCACTCGCCGAGGTGCTGGCCGAGCGCGGAGAATCGCTGTGAGCGCGAATACGCTGAAGGCCATCGCCGTGACGGCCGAACTGACCGGGGTCGAGCTCTCCACGGTGGCGCTGAAGGCCATGGATGCCGACCTGTCCGCCTACCCGGAGGCCGACGTGCTGCAAGCCCTGGACCGTTGCCGCAAGGAGCTGAAGGGCCGCCTGACGCTATCGGCCGTGCTCGAGCGGGTCGCGGAGCTCGATGGCCGCCCTGGCGCGGAGGAGGCGTGGGCGACCGCGCTTTCCGCGGTCGACGAAGCGGCGACCGTGGTGTGGACCGACGAGATCGTCCAGGCACTGGCGGTGGCCAAACCGCTCCTCGATGCTCGCGACAAGGTGGCGGCACGCATGGCCTTCTGCCAGGCCTATGAACGTCTGCTGCGTCAGGCGCGCGAGGCTAAGGAGCCGTGCCATTGGTGTGCGTCGCTTGGCCATGACCCGGGCCGGCGCGCGGAGGCCCTCGCGGCGGCGGTCGAGGCGGGGCGGCTCACGCATGCAGCCGTCCAAACCCTGCTGCCCGCCCCGGCGGAGAGCAATGCGGTGGTGGCGGCGCTCATCGGCGGCGACGACGCGAAGCTGCTCGCCCACGTTCCCAAGGATGGCCGCAAAACCGCGATGCACAACCTCCAGTGCCTCCGCGCCCACCTCGCCGAACGGGAGACTCGGGCAGCGGCGCGTGAGGCGCAGCGCGCGACCGATGAGCGAGGGCGGCAGGCGGCCGTGGAGGCGCGCAAGGCCAGCATGTTCCGCGCAGTGCAAGAGCGCATGAACGGCACGGGTTCGACGGATGACCGCCCTCCCCCGAAAACCTTGCTTGTTCCTTGAATGCCAACCTGGCATGAACCAGAATACAAAAACATTCTCAAGCGGCGGCTCCTCGCAGCCGCGCAACCTGTCAGCCCCTGAAACAGGTACGGCATCCGCCCGGGGTTTTCGTCCAAGTTGCATTCAATTTCCCCTCCGGGATGACCCACGTCCCGGTTCGCGGATCGCGCGTTCTCCCGTCCAGCACTTACCCTCGAGGAGATCGCCCTATGTGGCACGACGAACCCGCCGACAGGCCGGGACAGGATCCCCAAGCCTGCCTTCCATTTGCCCAATGGGAGGACCGTTTTCGCGAACGCATCACACATTATCAGGAGCTGCTGCTCGTCTTTCCCGGCTCCGCATACCTCGCAAACGAGCTCGCCAACTACCAGAATTGGTTCCACGAGCATCTCTTGCTGCGCCCCACCGGCGCTATCACCGATGAAGCGCTACCGTTCTGACTGGAAAGCGGCGTTCCGGGTGAGTGAGCCCGGAACGCTCGACACCACCCGCGCAGCTGGCACGCCGTGACAATGCCTTGCGAATACTCAACCGACGCACTATCGTAAATCCGTCCCCTCGACAATTCCTGCGCTCGATCCCCTCGCTCAGCGACGCCCCTTCGATCACTGTTCGAAGCAGCTTCGCGCCTTGCCTTCCCTTCGCTGTTGTCTGAGCGACCCGCCCATGCGGGTTGCCTCGTCTCGTCAGATCCCTCGCAGCCGGCGTATGCCGGCGCAGTGTCCAGGCGTTGCGCACCTGGCCTCGCTCCGCTTTCCCGATCGGTGTCCCCTGCCTCCGCGTCCCGCGCCCGGCTATGACACGTCGAAAAGCCGACAACCACGGCCGAGACACTCTCGGCCACCGGCAACCGAGACACGGAGAGAAACCATGCACACGACACACAATCCCCCGGAATCCCCGCATCGGTGGAATCGACGACGCAGTGCCCCGCCCGGGCGTAGGGTCCATCAGGCCACCGACGCGACGACTCGCTCGCACCTTCGTATCGGGCGAGACCTCAGACGCGCCCTCGAGCATCAGGAGTTCGTCCTTCACTACCAGCCCGAGATCGACACCGGCACCGGCCGCATGGTGGCGGCCGAGGCACTGATCCGCTGGCGGCACCCGCAGCGTGGCATGATTGGCCCCAACACCTTCATCCCCGTCGCGGAACACGTGGGCCTGATTGGCCGCATCGGGCAATGGGTGCTCGAGACCGCGTGTGCGCAGCTTCACGCGTGGCGCGACGCCGGCCATGATCTGCGGGTCGCAATCAACTTCTCGGTCGAGCAATTGCGCCGGCATGACATCGCCGACACCGTCGAGCACACGCTCGAACGATTCGATCTCCGGCCGGATGACCTGGTCGTCGAGATCACCGAAAGCATCTGCATGCACGCCCATGACCGCGCGCGGGAAAGTCTCGCCCGCCTCGCTCGGCTGGGTGTACGACTGGCAATCGACGACTTCGGCACCGGCTACTCGTCGCTCAGCTACCTCAAACGCATGCCGGTCCGCATCCTGAAGATCGACCGAAGCTTCGTCGTCGATCTCGCCGACGCCGCCGATGCGACCATCGTGCGAAACATCATTTCACTCGCGCATGAACTGGATCTGACGGTCATTGTGGAAGGCGTCGAGACGGCAGCTCAACATGAACTCCTGCGCGTCATGGGCTGCGACGTGGTTCAGGGCTACCTGGTTGGCAAAGGTCTGCCACCGGCCCTGTTTCACGACGCTTTCCTCGCACCGACCGACGGCACGCGATCGTAGGGCAGGAGCGGAGCTGAATGGACATGTCGACCGACAACCTGGCGCTGCGCGCCGGTCATTCCGATGCGGCTTCGCAATGCCGCAGGAGATGACATGCGCGGTCATCGACACAGCCATCCGCTCCAAGTCGGTCTCGAACTAGCCGGGCATGCCCTTTGGTCGCTATACAATCTGATCGACTCCCAATAAACGGAAATCACCCGACAACCATGACCAACCTCTCCATCTACACCATCCCCCAGCTCAAGCAACTCACCGCCCGGATCGAGAAGGAGATCGCCAAGCGCGAGTCCGTGACCAAATCCGATCTGCTGAAGAAGCTGACGAAGCTCGCGAAGGAAAGCGGCCTCTCCCTTGACGACGTGCTCGGAAACGCCACTCCGGCTCCGGCGAAAGCTCGGAAGGTTTCCCCCAAGGGGACAGCTACGCGCAAAGAGCCTTTGCCAATCAAATATCGGCACCCAAGCAACCGCGATCTCGCTTGGTCCGGACGCGGACGCCGGCCGCAGTGGGTCGAAGCTTGGTTGGCGCAAGGGGGTGCAATGAGCGCGCTGGAGATCGCCGCGCAAAAGATGGAAAAGCGGAGCATGAAGCAGGCGACGGAAGCGCAGCCGGTAGTGCAGGAACCGCCGGCAGAGGTAGCGGCTGGCTAAGCCGCTTTGGGGGTGTCGGGGAGTTCGAAGCGTCCGCACATTCCGCCACCCCAATTGGCCCGGCGCATTGGCCCGGCGCACCAGGTCATCACAGACCATCCGTCCGAAGCCGCTTCGTCGTAGAACGAGTGGAAGGTTCCCGCGCAGAGCACGCATCCAGAGCGGAGCCCGAACGAGTCTTGCTCGGCCAATGCCGACTTTGGGCCTCTCGCCCGTGTCGGGCGGCAATGCGTCAGTCTCCTGCCGTTCACCTGCGGGGATCATGGAACTGGGTCCGGAAGCCGCGAGGGGGTTGATCATCACATGATCCTGTTTGATACAGGGAGAGGGTCGAGCTCTCTCCCTCTCTATGTCGCCTACCCATACTCCGGCGCCGTTGCGTCTCGTTTTACACAGGCGTTCCCGATCGCGACCTTGTCAGTCCGCAAACATTCGTTCTGGTGCGAGAACGGATTCACATCGCTGCCGTGCGGAGCCCCCCATTCCTATATAGAACTTCAGCCTGGGCTGGACGGCGGCGGGTCATCCCAGTCCTGTAACCTGGATGGGATGTGGATTGACGATTCTACTCATCTACGAGAGGACTTTCGCGCACTGAAGGCGCACTGGCTCCTCACCGGACAGCCGCAAGAACGCATCCCCGTTTCCCGCAAGACTTTCGGCCCCTGTTGCGTCCATGATGACCCGGCTATCGGTCGAACTTCGCACGCGTAGAGCTAACTGTGCGCCGAGGTTCGAGCGGGTCGTGGTGCTAATGACCTCAGCAGATGGCTTTTGAGTTGCGACTATCGCGTGTATACCGCACGCACGAGCCTTCTGAGCAATTCGCTGCAGTAATGCCTCAATCGCCTTCTTATCGTCCTTGTCGGCCGTGAGGTCCGCGAATTCGTCGAGGACTACCACGATCCATTTAAACTGTTCCGCCGGTCCAACGATCTCGTTGAATTCTGCGATGTCCCGTATACGGATGTTGTGCTCACGACTCAGTTCCTTCATTGCTCGATACCGCGCATCCATTTCCTCACACGTCCGCCGCAACATCTCGATCGCGTCCTCAGCGTCCATGCCCGGGGCCTCGACGAGATGGTCGAATTTTTCGAATTGTGCGAATTCGTTTCCCTTCGGATCGACGATGCGCAGCTCAAGTTTCGAAGCTGGGTAATGCCCAACCAGCCCTAGGAGCAGAGTCTCTAGCGCTACCGACTTACCCCCGCCGGTCATTCCACCGATCAGCAGATGAGGCGAACGGCTCGACGAGAAGTCGATTCCGACCGGTTCGTCGCGGACGTCGTATCCGAGCGGCGCATAGAGCTTGTCCGAGGGCCATCGCGTTCGCCCCCAAAGCTCCGCCGCGTCAACGTAATAGCGCTCATGCTCGCGCTTCGGAATCTCGATTACGACCGCGCCTCGGTCCACGTAGATCCTAGGCACCTGGCCGGCATCCAGATGCAGGTGGTACTGCAGGTCCTCAGCAAGTGACGACACGTGCTGAGGCCTATAGGCCGACCCAAGTTTCACTCTGAGCAAGAAGAATCCAGGCCCCTCAAGTGCAGCGTCGTCGCTCGACTCCGGCGAAACCTCGACATTGCGAGCATAAAGCGCGCGCACGAGATCGTCCATGCGCTTGATCGCCGCCTCCGAACGCCCTCCCCGCTCAGGCCGTGGCACCGGCGGCACCGGCGGAGCCGGCTCGACATGGTCACGATCGAGGGAATCAGACTCGACCGGCCCAGGCGGATTCATTTCCACATGCTCCTGCATGGCGCATGTTTCCGCGCGTGGTGACAGTGGAAACTGAGGCTCGTCGGACAGTCGGATCAAATGATGCTTCGCTTCGTCGAGGGTCAGGCGCATCCAGCGATGTCCGTTCGGCGTTACCGCGTCCTCCGTCTCGTGCCCGTCGACCATGGACACGAGCACTCCTTTGACGGATTCGACCACGATCTCGCCTTGACGCAATGCGGCACGCAACTTGTCCCCGAGGGTCGCGCGACGTCCGTCATCGGTGACGATGTGCGTCGCAGCCGGTATGGCGTCAGCAGCCATTGACGTCTGCTCGATGGCCCGCCAAATGAGGCGGCGCCACATCGGGACATCCGCGCATCCAGGAAGCCCGTCTTCCGCGCCACCGAGCGCAGCCCTGAGTAGCTGAATCGAGCGGTCGAGTTGCCGGTCCGCCCTGCCGACGGCCACCTCGGTCCTCATTTTCGCCTCGACAACGTCAACAAGCAGATGAAGGATCCTTCCGTCAAACCACCCGCGGATACGTGCCAAGTCCGCGCGAAGCGCTTGATGTCCTCCTGACCACTCGGGATGCTCGTCCAAACTCAACCAGGTTTGGAAGCCATATGGGCCCACCATCGCTGGCTCCTTCTGCTCGATTCGGGCACGTGCCAAGACCAACCCGACCATTTCGGCGGCGGTGCGGCCTAGCCCGAGCGAACGCAGGACGATGCCGGGAACGAGGAGACGTGCCCGATCATAGATCGTGCGGGCCAACGGTGATGTGTCGGGCAGCATGGTGTGAGGAATCTGTTGCCGCAGCCGTCGGGCGATACGCGACTCGACGAACCGCCGCCCGGACTTCGAACTCACCACTAGTCGATAGGCGCCGTTCGCTCCGACACCGGTCTTCACCCGAATGACGTCGGGTCCGTTCTCGAGCGCCTCGATCTGCTCGCGGCCGACGAAGGCGTCCACGGTAAGCACCCAGTGCGCGCATGTATGAAGCGCATCGAAGAAGCCGCGATTCTTGTCGAGTGAAACCTGAATGGTCACGTGGTCTACGTCGTGCTCGCTCGGGGATTCGCTGACGGGTGATCCACGGAACTGACGCGTCGTGATCGTCGACCATGCTTCCAGCAAGTCGTCTCGCCCGGCTGGCAAGAGGACTCGTGAAACGGCCGCGCTCGGTGCGTCACCAGATCCAACGGCTTCCAAGCGCGTCGGTTCATCGAGAAGCGGATCGAAAGTCCCTGTGTCGAGACGTCCATCTCGGGTACTGTCGTGTGTGCGGGTGCTGGCACCGAACAAGTTCGGAACTACGGCCAGGTCCACGTAGGCTCCGATCCCCGACAAGTCTGGAAGTGAGCGTTCGGGATTCTCCCAAGGCTGGACCGAAACTTGGATCGGAGGCCTGTCCGAGTAAGCGCGATGATCCGCGTCGTCGAAGTCTTGGAGAACTTCCTCGACGTTGCGGATTTCGCACGGATCGACGCACAAGGTCAGTTTCAATGACGTTCCTTTGACGTTGATCCGCTTGAACACGTTCTTGACCAGCCGGTGAAGACTTCTGGCGCCGTGCCGCCGGACGATGTAGAGCAGGTGCAGCCCGTCGGCCTTATGCGGATACGCATCGAGGTACCGCCCGATGGTTTCCGCTACGTCGTCGATCGCGCCGTCGTCGAGATCGGCCAACCAATCGCGTCGCTCGCCACGTTCGTCCTTCAGTGGAGCAAGAACTTCGTGCCAGTCTTGCTCGCGAATCGCCACGCAAAGCTGCTCGTCGACGACCGCCACCGGCGGCTGGCCCTGGGGCGAGGCGGCCAGCAGCTGGCTGAAGAAAAGATCCGGATTGACGGGATTGGTCAGCAGCTCGGACCGCAACGCCTTCAGGATCAGGTCCTGCAGTCGGCGCAGATATGCTGCGATCCACCGGAGCCGGATCGGATGGGTCGCGAGCATGACGGCGGTGCCGTTTCCTCGGTAGAGATCCGCCCCCAACACCGCCGTGACCTCGGCACGCGGCGCCCCGGTCGGAACGTGATCGTTGCGCAACGTGGCGAGCACTTGGTGGTACCGGGCGGCGTACTCATCGATCAGGTCGGGTGACAGGCCCCTCTCGGCGATCTCAGCGAGGGCGCCGCGTCGCATACGCCGCCATGTCTCGACGACCGCGCCTCGCCCCTCGTCCGAAGCACATTCCCCGACCATCGGAGCGCGCTGCGTCGCACTCGTCAGCCAGGTGTCTAGGCTGACCTCCACGCCAGGCTTCCAACTGGTCACGTCAGGCCGCGACGTGAGACGCCACAGTGCGACCAGACCAGGCGTTTCACGAGGATTCCAGTCGATTCGTTGCTCACGGCCGCTGGCGTCCGACCAGCGCAAGCGGAGTTCGAGCGTGTCGAACGCTCCATCGAGGTCGAAATCATCGTCCTCCGCGCTGTCGGTCCTTTCGAAGCCTTTCAGCAGCTCGGTCCCCGCGAGCTCGGGTGCGAGCGACAGCGAAAC
The DNA here is from genome assembly GCF_045689615.1 of Aromatoleum evansii. Classification (NCBI taxonomy): domain Bacteria; kingdom Pseudomonadati; phylum Pseudomonadota; class Betaproteobacteria; order Rhodocyclales; family Rhodocyclaceae; genus Aromatoleum; species Aromatoleum evansii. The sequence continues at coordinate 1,789,201 of NZ_CP141259.1, read as the reverse complement.
CCTTTCGCCTTGAAGTTCGTCCGTGATCTGTCTCAACGCCGGCTCGAACAGCCAGGCGAACAGACCTCTCGAATGTCGCGCCGTCTCGGAAAGTTTGCGGGGCTCGACGATCAACTCGACGTTCGAGGTGGGACGAGACTCCAAGAGCGCTACGCGCTCGCTGACCATCTCAGCCACCACGCGAAGGATCTCCGCCAATGGTGCTCTCGTCGACAGCGCACGGGGATTCGCCATCCGCTCGATGGCGACGACTTGTTTGTCCGTCAGCAGCCGCACCAGCGGCGGGAGTTCGTCACGGGGAGGAAGCGCGTCGAGCAATTTCTGCGCGTCGTCGGCGTTTCCCGCATCGATCCCGGTCGCGACCCCGAGGTCGTCGTATTCCTGGACACGGTCACTCGCGATCGCCTCGAGATGTTCGCGGATGCGGTTGCCGATACCGGCCTTTTCCCCATTGGGCTCGACGATCCGTAACCAATGCCGGAACTGGACGTTTCGTTGCTCGCGTCCACCGTTCGCACCCAACAGACGCTCAAGGGCTTCGCGGATCAGCTCCTGGTTCGCCTCGGGTCTTCCGAAGGAATCCAATAACTCCACGAGACCCACTCGATCTTGCAGCACGTCGCGCCATCGGTCGTCCGCCTCGTAGAGTAGACGATGACTGTCCGATCGATTTCGCCGGAGCCGCCGCATCCTGTCCGTTCGCGCGAGCGTCGCGAGGCTTTCGTCCGGAAACAGATCGATCTCCGGCAACGAGGCACCGACCGCTGACCACACTTGTTCGGCGCCCAACGGACCCGCTTCGAGCCGTCTGCACACGGCGAGCACGAAGCTGACCCATTTTCGAACGGGCACGGACTCGTCGCCATCGGCTCGAACTGCGGCGTGGACCTCTTCCAAAACGTCGATGACGAGCCCCGGAGGATCATCGCCCATACCGAGCTGAACGAGATGTTCCCTCGCGTCCGGCCCGGCGATCAACGACGTGTCGGAAATGGGGTGCACCTTTTGCCACGACTGTTTGTCCGTGAAGTCGTCTCCGACGATCAAGATCACACTGACGCCGCGTAGATTTCGCAGCGTCGTTGGCGACACGTCTTCCCGCGGCACCATCTCGCCGGATTCCAGTCCTGGCCAAGGCGATTTCACCGTGACGGCGATTCGTACATCAGAGATATGAGCCGGTGGCCGCCAACGCCTTAGCGACTGAACCAGCGCAGTGATCTCGGCTGGTTCCAGGCAGGTTACCCGGAGCATCGGGCTCGATTCGTCACCTTGGAAACGTTCTTCGATCCGCCTCTGGGCGAGTCGCGCCATCGCCGTGGTCAGATCGTTCATTCTTGTACCCCCACCATGCGCGTCGAGTCTGAATACGCTCTCAGAAGACCCACTTCATCCAATCGGCCCGCAAGTTCCTCGCCGTTGGTCTGAAGGTGCCTGCCGTCGAGATCGACCGCGGCGAATCGGGCCGCACTTTCGCGATCGCAGATGATCCGGAGCTGCTCGCCCAATATCTCACCGGTGAATTGTTCCAGTGGCATCGGCTCGTCGACGAGTGCATGCACCACAGCTTGAAGAAACTGAGGGCGAAGTTCGAAATGGCGGTGCCCAGTGTGGGCGTTCATCGCTCCGACCGCATACAGCGTCGTGGTGTAGAACGTCCTCGGGCCGGTCCACCAAGACGAGTTTCCTTTGCACAACTCAGGAAGCCCCATTTGCCTGGCGGCCCTCAACAAGCTCTCCTTGATCGTGGCGGTTGCCTCCCCCAGGTGCTTGCGTGCGATGGCCCGCACGGGGCTCGACCTGTGTCCTGCATCGAAGACGATTGGTGCCGACTCATCCGTTCCGATTCTGCGCCGGGCCATCGCGAGTTGATGCTGCGCCACGCACCAAGGAACCCAGTGCATCAAGCCGTCTATTCGATCGAATTCTGACGAATGTGGCCGATGTAGGATTCGGTGTACTCCCGATCGCAAAAGGTGCATCCACCTCGTGGATCGGTCGCGTGTCGGGTCGCTCCCATCCTCCTGTAGCGACTGAAGGCTCTTCTCCTCCACTTCGTCGCGGAACGCGACGGCCATCGCGTCTTCCAGTGACGACGGACAACGTGATCCTGCGCAAGGGGCTTCGTCGTTCTTCGCGAGGACCGTCAATAGCTTGCCGACAGCGGTTCCGCTGTCTCCCAACAATTGTCTGAACCGCGATCGGACGTCAGCTAGCCGTTTCTCGTCGGGATCGGTCCGCAATATCTTGTGTGCGAGCCCGCCGGCTCCTCGGAATTGGTACCTTTCGACCGAAACTTGGTTGCGTCGCTCGACGGCGTCGTAGTGAATCGCTTCCGCCGGGTACGGAAAGAAATGACGTAACTGCCACTTGTCGGGGGTACGCCTGCGGCCTGGCACGGCTATCTCGATGCCACGCAATAGCGCCTTGATCGCCTCGCGCGTGTCCGCTCCAGCGAAGATGCCTGGTCGCACGTCGTGGTCCGTGACGAGCAAGCGGCGTGCATGGTCGTGACTCGGCCGCAGATAGACGACCGGATCGGCCACGGGGAGGACTCTTACGGGCGAAGCGCCGAACGCCCCTTCGAGCCGCTCGAGTAACACTTCGCCGCGCACGATCGCCAGGAATTCGAGTGCCGAATAGAATCCGCGGCCCTGTTGATAGAGTGCGCCACCGAACGTGTTCTGAACCACGTCGCGCCCTCGCTCCGATCGGTTGATCATGCGTTCCTCTCAAGAAAAATCGTGTCGTCACGTTCGATGATCAACCGGCCTTCGCCACGCCCGACCAAGACTCTGATGTCGTCTCTCGGGTCGCGCCCCGATTCGGCCAGACGCGCCAGCGTGCGCAGTATTCGGCGTCGCTCAGCGGAGTGGAATTCGCGCATCACGATGCCGTTGCCGGCGTTCATCACGAACTCGAACGCCAAGAGATCGAGGGCGACGATCACCTTCTCCGTCTCACCGTTCTCGACGAGGACGAGCCGACGGTCAATCCACTCCACCGAATCCAGAATCGGAGGGGCGCCGCCCGCGTGGCGTCGCCGCCACCAGTTCGACTCGGTCATGAGATCCAAGTCTCTGATCCGAATGGAACGGGCGATGACAGCCGCGTGACTTCCCGAGCGCCCGAACGCGGGATCGACGAGATGGAAGCTACTCGTCGATTCGACGCCTATGGCCCCCTGAATCGTGTGCAATCCTCGGATGAGCGACCGAATGGCGTTGATGACGTCGCCGACGGCTGGCTCGCCCTGCAGGCTACGGAAGACGTGGTGATGGCGCAGGCCGAGGCGTTCTCCGTGATCGGTGTCCGATGGAGCTGTGAACCATGCCTCACGACGTGCACGGCGTACGATCTCTCGATGATGCTCCTCTTCATGCTGAAGATCGGCCTTGAGGTACACCTCCCTAGCGGCCTCACCGAACACGCCCGCCCCGAGCATGCCGATCTCCTCGAGCTGCTCGTGGATGCGATCGTCGATCGGCCTTAGCGCCACGAGGCCAGGATCGAGACGACGGAGGCGAAGCAGTAGCGGCAACGTCTCGGCATCGTCGTCGTTCAACGGCAGTTCGAAGAGCAGCGGGAGAATGCGACGCCCGTTCAGTTTGCCGAGCTCGTGGTTCCGATGGAGTCGTTCGACGTCGATGCAAGACAAGCGTCCGGTGACGAGGTAGGCGACGAATTCTAGGGTCTCACGGAAGGTCAGAACGTAGCCCCCTTCTTCTGCTAGGCGGACGAGTTCTCGTAGCGCTTTTCGGCGCGATGCATTTTCGGGCGAAGAGACGGATGATCGGGCAAGGTCGTTGCGATTCGCCAGGATCGGGCAATGTCCCGACGCGCGACAGCTCTTGCACACCTTCCATGCGGACTCGTGGTTGAGGAAATGATCAAGCGCGTGTTCGAAAAAACCGCCCTCCCCGGCGGTCGCGGCCTGGTGGTTTAGATTGAGCACGTGAATGTCCTCGCGCTCCGGGATGCAGGTTTCACCGCCGTCGAGCCCCCGCTCCAGCGCATCGGTCAGCACCTTCAAGTCGGCGGGATCTCGGCTGACCACGTCGCGTAGCCTACCTTCGTTCGCACAGACGATGACGTGAGCGTTCTGCTGTCGGATGAACTCCCGGAGTAGACTTGACGCCGCTTCGGGCGGATTGATTTCGGAAAGATCCTTGATGATCCGTATGGGCAAAGGTGACCCTTCGACGACCCAGTCCTCGGTCCCGGTCGGGTCGCCACAAAGACGTTTCATTACGTCCCCGTTCGCACCACCAGCTTCGAGCAAACGCCGGCACAGGTGAGTCTTTCCGTGCCCAGCGTTCCCGGTCAGCACCACGACGAGACGCTCACGCTCGGTCAGCAGGCGACGAACGTAACCGAGCGCTTTAGTTTCGTAAGCGAGTCGATCGGACGATTCTTGGCGTTCCTCGTACAGATGGTTGGCATCGGCGTCGAACGGGAGGTGACGACCCAGTTGTTTCACGCGCTCGAGTCGCCGGTACTGGAGGTCGCCCCCGGGGTCTCGCCGAGTCTCGATGCCCGGGAATTCCGGCTGTTCCCACGCGACTTGGCGTTCCAGCGCCGGGCTAGGAAGATGTGGCACGCGGTGAAGCACTACGTCGTTCTCCAGTGCGCTCCTGGCGCTCCACACCGGCTCGACCGATATGCCGCCCTCGCCTTCGAAGACGAGAAACGCGTAGGTCGCCGGATTGTTGGTCAATTGCTCCTCGAGTACTCGACGTGCCGTCTTGACCAGTTCCCGCGGAACTTGGATGACGAGAAAGTGCGGTCGCTGTCCGATGGCCTCGCCGATACGGTTATTCAAGTTCTTGAGGTCCGTGACCCGCTTGAGCATAGTTTCGTGACGGCCGTCCGAGCGAGCATTCAAAAACGCTTCCACATCGGTGCCCGCAGAACTGCCGGCCAGCGTCAGGATGCTCGCCCGTATCCGGTCAGCGTCGGATCGTTCAAGCGCTTCGAATCGACGATCGTTCAACGTCTCGACGCGGACATCGAGCTCGAATGGATTATCGGCGTCGCGCGTGAGAAAGATCGCGCCGCCCTCCCAGACCCCCGCTCGGCACACCGCCAGTACCGTTGGAACGAGCTTGAGTGCGCGTGTCTCAAGCGAACGAGCGAGCGCTTGGACCTTGACTTCCTCGTCGGCGAGCAGCACCAAGTATCGGATTGACGTCCGCGTCGCTTCCGAAACGCGGTTTCCGTAATTCTTGCTGGCGGCCAACGCCTTCACGCCGATTGCTTCAGGATCAACGCCCCAGTAAGGGGCAAGCATTCCGACCAAACGGTCGAACTTGTTCGAATGACTTCCCGAAAGGTCGACGCCGGCCAGGGCAGTGTTGAGGATCTGCTCGAACTTCGTCTTACCCATCGTTCGTCTACCTGAAGTCGTCGACGCGCGAAGAACTTCAACTCGCGGTCGAAATGGAGAAAACCGAAGATTGCTTGCGACAGGCCGACATGTCAAACGCGTGCAGATCCGTCGTCTTCGGCCTGGTCGGGGCAGCAACGAACCGAAGACCGCATAGAGGGGGTCGATCGAGCCGATTCCAAGCTCGCCCCAGGGATCGCCGTGGGGACTGGGCACGAATTGCCGCACTCGTTCCTATTCACCTCGACGACCGTTCAGCGCTCCAACCACGAGTTGGTCACGGGCCTCGAGTTCCGAAGCACTGCGTGCTACCATTCCATGGATGTCAGGATTGCTGGAGAAAGTAATGAGCCGCTCGCTGGAAGTAACCGCTATCTTCGGCGGTATCGGCGGCCTGGAATTGGGGCTTCACCGGAGCGGGCATCGCACCACGCTCTTCTGCGAATGTGATCGGGAAGCGACCGCGGTCCTGAGACGGCATTTCGAGGGAGTCCCAATCGTCTCCGACATCAACTGTATTGAAGAAGTACTCGGTTGCGTCTCCCCCTCGTCCAATTTGCTGACCGCCGGCTTCCCGTGCACTGACCTCTCACAGGCGGGAAGAACTCAGGGTTTTGCCGGCGGCCGCTCAAGCCTGATACGGAAGACCATCGCGCTTCTTGAGCAACGTCGCTTCGCGCACGTCCTGATCGAGAACGTGCCGAACTGGCGGCATCTGCATCGAGGCGAGTACATGAGCGAGGTACTTTCAGAGCTCGAACGCCTGAAATATCGGTGGGCGTATCGAACGATCGACGCACTCGCCTTCGGCCTTCCTCAGCGTCGGCGGCGGATCTTCGTGTACGCGACGGCTCTGGAGGGGGGCGGGGATCCTCGCGACGTCTTGTTCCATGGAAACTTCCCGGCAGAAAAATCACTGCACGGATTGCATGAAGCAGCCCATGGATTCTATTGGACGGAGGGGAACCGCGGCCTGGGCTGGGGCGAAGACTGTGTACCGACCCTCAAGGGTGGATCGACTATCAGCATTCCTTCTCCACCAGCGATCTTGATGCCCGACCTATCAGTCATCACTCCCCATCTCCAGGATGCCGAGCGGCTTCAGGGTTTTCCTGCCGGATGGACCGATGCGGACTCACAGATCCAGGTTCAAGGCACACAACAGTTCAATCAGCGGCGGCGATGGGTATTGGTCGGTAACGCGGTCAACGTCGAGGTTTCGACTTGGATCGGAGAGCGACTCGCCAATCTCATGCCTTACGAGGGGGACCGTGGAACTCCGTTGATTCCTGGCGACCCGTGGCCTGAGGCAGCTTGGTACGATGGTTCCACACGCTATGCGGCATCGATCGGCACGAGGCCGGTCGACCGGCCACGCCAGCGGCTCGCAAACTTCTTGCACCATCCCGGCACTCCGCTTTCGCTACGAGCCACCGACGGTTTTTATAGGCGGATCGACAAGAGCAGGCTGCGCCTCAAGGACGGTTTCAAGGATGCTATCAAGGTGCACCTTGAGAAAATGCGCGGGGCGGCAATCGTTTCTCTTCCTGCGACTCCGAAAGCCCCCGAATCAGCGGTATTGAGCCTCAGTACTTCCTGACGTCGGCATTAGATATCGTGGTCGCAACAGGCAAAGCCTGTGGCCGGCCTCCTGATTCGTAGGTTGCCCGGCAGGCTGCGCCGAGCTACATGCTGAGACATGAAGTCTACGGCTTCTATCTTCCGAAGCAACCGAGGTGCGTCCGACACATCGACCGAGACCGGCGCGGCGCGACAGGGCACCTAATCGGGCGTCGTCCGGCCTTGTATCTCGATGATCGCACGAGCATCGTGACAGGACCGCGCCTATCTGGCCATCGGCACTTCAGAGTGCGCCATTAGCTAGTCCTCGATTCGCCCGCGCCGGTAAGGCGCCTCATCAGGCGTAGAAGATCGGGCGGAGCATGTTCGACTCCGAATCGTGCCATCCGATAGACTTCACACTCCCACACGACGACCACTTCAAATTCGAGCCTGCGAAGCGCTTCCACCTTGGCCGCATCTCTTCGGCGGTTGCTCTCGATTTTCGCGGCCCAGAACTCGGCGTTCCGCTTGGGCATCGTCGCCCGCTTGCACCCAGGGTGCCCGTGCCAATAGCAGCCGTGGACGAAAATTGCCCAGCGATTTGTCCGATTGACTATGTCGGGTGATCCCGGCAGACGATCGTCGTTGCATCGGTAACGCAAGCCTAGCGACCACATCAGCCTACGGAGCAAAATCTCTGGCCGAGTGTGACGGCGTCGAATTCCCTTCATCCGCATGGACGTCGAAGGATCGGTCAACAGCGCGCATCTCACCATCAAGAACGTTCCTTGCAGAGAAACTGGCCTCACCATGTTCGGTCGGTTCGCTGGCCTCGCGGGACAGACGACAAAGCCTCCCAAGACTGTCAGAAGTGCCGGGCACATTTTCCCAACGGCTCGTACTAACGAATACAGCTTGGGAATCCGATGTTAACCAACCAGCCCCTGCGGGTGTAGCAACTCAGGCACTGAGCGCAAGTGTTTGGAGGACACGGGGGAGGGGTAGAGGGCGTCAATCAGCATGGCCGGTCGTGTTGCCAAGATGATTGTCGCGCCCCATAGGGGCGTTCGGCGACGGACGTGCGAGTGGCCGCTTTGCACTCCACCGCATTGCAGAGACCTCGGTGCCGACGTCGATGGCGGCGAATGTGAGTCAGGTCGCCCCCTCGTCGACGGCGCGGGTCATTCACTCGATGCTGCCGAGCCCGCACGCAATGAAGCCTGTATCGATTGCTCCTGTTCGGCCTGAGCCGACCTTGAGCCTGCGGTCTGATTCGGTTGGCAATGCGGCAGTTAGCTGACATTCAGGGCCGGAGGGCCTTGAACAGCAACGTAGCGATACGGCCAATTCCTGCTGCCGACCTTTTGCTTTCGTTCGCCTATCGAGATAGCGTCTGTTTAGCACGCGAGCGACCTCATTCCGGCAACCGCTTGTCCGAACAGCGGGCAGCGCGGCCCGCGCAGATCACAAGTTGTCGTAGCTAATGCCCAGATCGAGGAAAACGAGTTTCAGGTCCTCGTTTGTCAGCGGCCAGATATCCTTGAGCTCGGCTGGCTTCGAAACAGCCAAGAGATACGTGAACAGGATAACGGGCTGCCTGAATAGATGGTGCGTATCGAAGCGGGATCGGATGCGCTCCGAGATGTAACCCTTAGACAAAATGAGGCTGTCGATCCGCCCGGTCAGATCGGCCGGCATTTGCTCGGCAAACGCATCCAGAACCACCGCGTTCGACTTCTCCGTCTCTGGACGTATGCCGACGTGGCGCACATAGGCTCGGCTCAGCGCATCAATCGCATCTCGGACCGGCTTCGAGGCGGATTGAAGATCACGCATCACCAGTTCGAAGAAGTCATCTGCCGCCTCGATCAGCGCCATGCTTTTTGCAACGGTTCGCGTGATTTCCGGGGAGGCGGCCTTCTTCGGCTTGTAGATCGTATCGTGTGTCAGCTCACTATGCGCGTGTTGCAACAGCGTGCGAATTTGCAGTTCGCAAGCGGTGCCTTTCGGAACCGTCACCGCCCCAAGTGTTATGTCTCGCGCCGCCCGCACCACGTAGTGCAGGGACTGGTAAGCAAATTCCAACGGGCGCGCTCGGCGCTCCTCCTCGTAATCGCGATCCTTGGACCCTTCCCAATCTTGGTCGCCCAGAATAGCCTGCTCGACGAGCCGTATGTGGCTCGATAGAAGCACTACAAAGCGCATCCCCGCTTTGTCAGTAATTTCAGCGTATGGATCGCCATACCTCTTATCGCGGAAGAGCGCCTTATCAACGAGCGATTTCGCATCCTTCAAGCGTGGCTGAACCGGCAGTTTCAGGAACTCGCCGATCTTTCCGGGCGGCTCTTGCTGCGCAAGAAGCTCGGTTAAGCGCGCTACCAAGCGATCGCGGACGTAGTCGCTCCACGCCTCATATATCGGCCGCTCCGCTTCCCAGAGAGTGCGAATCTCGCTCTCGGTCATTCTTGCTTCCTGATTCGGTCCTTGACGGTAATTCGGGTCCATGTCGGCACTACGCCGTGCCCGTCAGCCTCGCCCTCAATAGCCTCCATTCGGATCATGCTTTCAAATTTGTGGGCGGGCACAATCAGCTTGATGTCGTCCGAGAAGCTTACCTTCCGATAACGCAGGGCAGTTGTGACGTCTGATAGGTCCTTGTGGATAGCCGTTGCAGGAAACTCCTTCTGCGCCATGAACTGCTCGTAGGCATCTCGCAATGCCGGATCGTCCAAGTAGGTTTGGGCAAATACGGACGTTTGAACCGTGGGGCTCTGATCGACTTTCAGGTAGGTCACTAACGCGTTGTGCAAGTCGATCTTCTGTTCCTCCGGAAGGTCGATGCCCTGAATGAAGTCCTTCGTGTAATCGTGAAACTCGCGCGTTCGCCTCGCGCTAGTCTCGGGGAATGCGCAGCCGAGGAATCCCTCATAGAAATACTGTGCCGCGCTCAACTTGTTGGACGCACTGATCTGGTCGTCGTAGATGAACGCGCGCCATCCGTTCTGCAACTCGGCCGCCCCCGGATCGCTCTCCACGAAAATCCCGATCTTGTAGAGTTTCGTTTGCGGTGTAAGCAGCAGGTTGGTAAGGAATTGCAGTGAAATTGAACCGTTCGCGTCCTGCCGCCGCGTGAAGCCACTGTGTGTCTCCGCCTTAATGAAGCCGACAATGCGCTTTGACGGATGGCCTGCACTTCCGGTAAAGACGACCAGAATGCCGCCTGGAAGCCCACGCCGACCTTGTGCCGAGGTCAGCTTGTTGGCCGCAGCGGAAGAATTCGAGACAAACAGGGCGTCATCCAAATCGACCAGTTGGTCAGCTAGCGCGCATGCGCTCGTTGCACCGGTCTCAATGATCGCCATTTCCAGCGCCCGAGAGGCGCGCCCCATGGCATCCATGATGCGGCTGCAAAAGGCGTCGATACCTTGTGGATTAAGCGTCACCAGGCTTGTGCCATAAACCGGCGGCACAATGTTCCGCTCGTTGTCCCGCTCGAATACCTCGTGGGTGATGATGCGCGTGATGCCAAGGTTCTCGAAGATCATATGAGCGCTTTTATTGTAAGAAGGCGCATTATGACTTGCGGATTGCGTCAACGCATAATACGCGTGCTACTGGCTTACTGCACGAGTGCGGGAAGGCTCTGCGACCGATAACGTTGCATCTGGTTGCGACTCAGCCGCGACGTCCTGACCGTTCGAAGCGGTTCAGCACGCCCTAACGCGCGAGCGGTTTAGTCCCAGGCCGACTTGTGTGAATTGGCCTTCCGACAGGTTCCGGAGTACGGCAGTCGGCCGGCTGCCAGTCAAAGCCCTGCGGTAGGCTCGACCGACGGAGCCTATTTCGGGTCGATGAGTCCGAGGCCCTCGTTCCTGACGTTTCCCACGGCTTTGCCGACTGGATGCAGCGCAAGAACATCATCCGCACAGGGCGAGAGTCGCGCCTGCAGCGTGACAAGATCACCTTTGGGGTCCAGCCACACCGCATACGTATCCGGCGCGAGAATCACCGGCATGCGTACGTGCAGCGGCTTCATGAGCGTATTCGCATCGGTGGTCAGGATGGTGTGTGGTGTCGATCCGGGCGCCGTCGTCCGGCCGATGCCAGTGCTCCCACAAGCCGGCCAGCCCCAAAAGCTGCTCATCGGTCGCATGGATGTAGTACGGATCCCTGCCGCCATCGACCGCCTTCCACTCGTAGAACCCATTGACCGGCACGATGCAACGGCGCTTCCGGTAGGCCGCCCCAAAAGAGGGTTTGTCGGCCACGGTCTCCGCACCGGCGTTGAAGAGCCGGTTGCCGATGGCTTCATCCTTTGCCCACGAGGGCACCAGCCCCCAGCGCAGCAGATGCACGACGCGCTCACCGTCTGATCGCTGCCGGATGACCGGCAGCCACTGCGACGGTGCGGCGTTGTAGCGGGCTTCGAATTCGAGCTCATCGACCTTGGCGTCGAACTGCTCCCGGATTCGGGAGACCGGGCCGTAGAGCGCATAACGACCGCACATGGGTGAGCCCTCCGGCAAGTGCTTGATCGCCATCCTGATCCCGGCCAAGCGATACGACAAGCCCGAGGACGTGCGACGCGTGGTGGTTTGCAGTCGACTGAAGGCTGAATAAATTTACAGCACTAAAAAGGAACTGCCATGACCACCACCCACCACACCTGTCCGCACTGTCACAGCCCGATCGCACTCGACCGCTTCGAGTACGCGACCGACGGCGAGCATTTCTTCCGTATTTGTCCCGAGTGCGACCACACCTTGTTGATGGTCGATGGCGAGGGCTGGCCGGTGCGCGTCGAGCCTGTTGGAATCGACGCGAGGGGGTCTGCGGCCGCGCCCCTTGCCCGGAACTCGGTCGAGGCGTGAAGGGTGCGACGTGCTGGTGATGCCCGCCGACCTGTTGCGCGCTCCGCTCGACGCGCCGGACATCGCCAGCACGTCGCAGGCAGCGAACTTCGGACAACCACCAATGCGGTGTGCAACAGCGCTCGGTCAGTGCTCCTCACGACAAAGCTTGCGGCGCAGTCCCGTCGGCGGTGCCAGGGGTGCGCGATGCGAGAGGAAGGTGATGCCAGGACGAGGGCCCCCGCCCCCGCCCTGGCTACGTCAGGCCGCCAACCTCTTGGCCAGCGCCACCTCGATGCTGTCGCCGGACTGGTTGAGGACGTCGAGGCCCGTCTCCGGCATGTCACCCGACGTGGATTGCGCCACGGCAATCTTCTGGGCCATGAGTGCGAGGCAGTCCATTTGCGCCGAATCCGCGTATCCGAAGAAGTGCACGGCCACGTCGTTGCGCTGCCCGATGCGCCATGACCGACGCGAGGCCTGCTGCAGGGTGTAACAGTTGTAGCCCGACTGCATGTAGGCGATGGTCGGAAAATCGAGCAGATCCAGCCCGGTTTTCACGAGTTCCGGGTTCGTGAGGAGCACGTCGATGCCGCGTTCGACCTGGTCGGCCACCCAGTCCTCGCGCCGCGCCGCCTCGACGCTCGCGCGCAGCACGGCCACCTTGAAACCGGCGCGCTCCAGTTGGACCCGCAGACGACTCGTGGTGTCTCGGGTTCCGGTGTAGATCGAGTAGGCAAGCACCTTCCGGCCCCTGCCCTTTTCCTGCCGGCAAAGTTCGATTAGCGCCGCTTCCTTCGGGCTGACGTCCTCATCGCCGAAGATCGCCCGCTGATACGCAAGCTGGGCGCCAGTGCGAGGATGCCTGACGAGCTCGTCGCGGAAGCAGCAGTCAGGCCACGCCAGCAGCACCTGGAGTACGACCCCGAGCAGCGTCGCGTCGCCGCAGCGCAGTGCCTGGCGCAACTCGGCCGTCAGGACGGCCGCGAGCTTCGCGTAACCCTCGCGCTGGGTCTCCGTCATCACCACCGCTTCGAACACCTCGCGATACGGCGGCAGCACGTCGCCGCCGATGTCCTTGAGCTTCAGAAAGACCGTGCAGGGCAGCACGTAGCGCATGATGCCCTTCGGGCCGAAGCCGGGGGCTTTGGCCGTTCGATGGCTGATCGTCTTGCCCTTCGCGGTCCGATGGGAGCGGCTTTCCACCTCACGGTAGATGTCCTTCACGACACCGTGGTCGCGCATGAAGGCCATTGCTGCCGGGCCCAGGCTGCGACGCACGTTCGGGCGGTAGCCGTCGTCGATCATCGCCCTCGGATGGAGACGCCAGAGGAGGTAGAACAGGTCCTCGGCGTAGCCCCCCATCAGGGTACCGGTCAGCAGGAGTGTCTTGCTGCACTTGGCGGTCAGGACGCCCATGGCTTGTCCCTGTGCGCTTCCGGCGTTCTTGTACTCGTGCCCCTCGTCGACCACCAGCAAGCCGAAGTAGCCTTGGGGCAAATACCGTTTGATGAATTCCGTCGCCTGGTAGTCGCCCTGGCCGAAGCCGATCTCAAGGGCGGCCATGGCGCGCTCCATGCGTGCGGCCTGGCGGTCGGAGAAGACGAGTTCGCCCTCCTCGTCCATCAGGTTGATGAACTCGTGCACGTTGTCCGCCAGCATGGCGCCGAGCAGCTCCTCGCCGAATTGTTGGACCAGGTTCTCGGCGGTTTTCGTGCCGATGGTCGGCAGCTGCTGCAACGCGTCAACGACGAGTTCGCGGTGCGAGCGCTGCGGTTTGCCCTTGCGCGTCAAGGTCCACAGCCGCCCGCTGCAATGCGGGCAAGCGGTTCGATTCTCGTCGAGCACCACCTTGGCCCGCGCCGCTGACATCGGCAGCTCGGCGTCGTTGGCCTTGTCCGTCAGCCATTGCCCGCAGTCCGGACAAATGGCGTAGGCGGCGACGTGGCGCGCGCCGAGCTCGTCCCGATACACCGTTCTACGTATGTTGAACGCTGGCCGCCAATGAAAGCCCATGCGCATCCGCACTCGCCCGAGCACGAAAAACTCCGGCACGACGGGTGCGGTGCGCATCGCGCGCAGGGTGAGTAGCTTCTGCAGCGTGTCCGGCCCATTGAGGATCCAGACGCGAGCATCCGGCACCGTCAGCTGGATCTCCCGGCGCCACTTGTACACGAGGTGCGGCGGGGACAGTACCAGGGTGCGACGCAAACCCGCCTCGTGCATCACGACGGACGCTGCGATCGCCATCATGGTCTTGCCGGTTCCCATCTCGGCGTTGAGGATCGCCGCGGGGGCGCCGGCGTCGAGTAGCAGGCGCGTCACCGCCTGGACGGCATTGCGTTGCGCTGGAAAGGGCTTGCGGGCCAGCCGGTCCATCAGCACGTCGCGCCGCGGATCCGCCGCGCCGTCGTAGACGGGCGGATTCTGGCGTCGAACGGCGTCCAGCAAGCTGGCACCGAAGTCGTCGACGAACTCGGCCAGCGACAGCTGGGCAGGCTCCGGAAGGACAAGGGCCGGCGCGAAGTCAGGATGTGCGAGATGCATGAAGGTCTCCTTCAGAAGGCGGAGACCGAACCCAATGCGGGGTAGGTGTCCCCGCATGGGTTTGAGATGAAAGAAAGGGGCGACAGCCGACAGGCACCGTATTCGCCGGTGAGTTTGTCGCTCAGTACTCGTCGGGCAGCAGCAAGGTCGTGACGCTGCGGTCCGCTTCGGTGATGATCCACACAGTATTGGCGCCGTAGCCCGCGCTTGGCCGAGCCGGATCGATCGGATATGCAGCAAAGATGCGGCAGTCACCCAATCGAACGGCCTCGTCGTTCTGCTCGGGTTCGGAGCTCACCCCCCAATCGCCCCGCACGTAGGCGCCAAGACAACGGTCGACGAGGTTCGGATGACGTTCGAGGAGCAGTTCGACCCCTGCCGTCATGACCACGCGACCGAGTTGGAACAAGGGTTTGACTGAAGCCTGTGCGCGCGGCAAGGCTTCTGCGATCGCCCGGATTCGTTCCGCCGCGTCGGCGGCCAGGTCGTCCGCCTCGAGCGTCAACAGACCCTGCTTGACGGCCATTGAAACGATGTCCTGGAAGCGATCCTCCAGCGTGACGCGGACGCCCCCGACTTTGCCGAGCGGGGGGAACCTGAAGCGGCTCAGTGGCATGCAGAGCCGATCGCCCAACCCGTCGAGTAGCGGATCCTGCCAGTGGTCGAGGAGCGGCAGCGGGCTGAGGTCCTGGATCAGGACCCATAGTTGGGAGCGCGGCACTTCGTGCTCGTCGCTCACCAGCCAGGCGGTTGCCCCAGGTCGGTCGGGCCGAATCAGAACCGGGTCGTAAAGCCAGGTGTGAGTCAGGCTTCCAAACAGGTTCCGGTCAGGGAACCGGCCCGTGAACTTCTGTAGGCGCTCGGGCTCCGGGACGAAGACCGTGTGTCGTGCTCCATCCTCGGTCAGGTTGAAGCTCGCCTGCCCCGCCTGGAGCAGGCCGCCCTGATCCCGACGCACCGAGAATGCCGACATGAACTGCAGCACGGCGGTGTCGCGTCCATACAGGGAGAGCAGCAACAGCTCGCCGTCTTCGCCGCGGACGCAGGCATCCGCGTACAGATCGGAGAAACCCTCGATCGACAACATGATGGGTTCCGCCTCAATCGCCCGTGGCGACCGGATTTCGACGTTTTCCATGACAGAGCTCCTCGTGAGATGGGGAGATGCCGCCCCCATCGGGGAAGCGGATCTTCCCGATGGGGTGGATGAATGGACGAAGGCCCCGGGCCCCGAAGGGCCGTCGCTGTTTCAGGGGCTGACAGCGCGCGGCGCCAACTCGATCGAGTCGCCGGCAATTTCATGCGGTCGCTTTCTCCATTGCCTCGCTTTCTTCACGGCCACATCGAGACAGTGAAGAAAGCCCCCGCACCGACTGGCGCGGGGGAAGACGGCTCCTTGGATTGGGTTCTCAATGCATGTGGACGGTCAGTCGAGGCGCCGCCGAGCACGCAGGCAGCCACACCCGCCCGTTGTAACTCACGTAGGCGATCTGCTGGCCGAAGCCGTCGAGGACTTGTCCGCCCGCCCAATTACCGCCACCGACGTTGTGCTCGTCGATGAAGCGGCACACGGCGCGACTCGCGTCGCCGAGCGTCGCGACCGGCACCAGTCGATTCCGGACGCCGAGCAGTGGTTGTGCGGGATCCTGACCCAGGTCCGGGTTACCGGCCGTCATCAGGGCGACGCGAAGCGGTTGAAGCTGAGCGAGCTCGTACTCGTCCGCCACGCGATCGAAGTTTCGCGATCTGTGCATGATTCGCTCCTGAATGTCCCGTCGGCCGCCCCACCCGGCGGGTGTGCGACCCGGCGGGTGATGATGATGACAAAGGACTTGCGGCGGCACGGCCGCCGCAGGAGAAGCTACGGATCGCTGATGCGCCGGACCGGTAGCAAGAGCAATTCGCCTTGCGCCAGCGCCGATATCAGCACCTTGTCGCTGGGCACACGTACCGACCGCGCGATCGCATCGAAGAACGGCGACTGATCGGTGAGATGGTCGGACAGGAGGCGCGCCAGGTCGCTCAGCACGCGGTGGACGGCCCCACCGGCAGCGGCGGAATCACGCGTGTCCTGCAGCCGCTCCGCAACGTGCGTGAGAAGCGCGGCGCCCAACGGAAATCTGGCCTCCGGCCAGTCGATGCCGCCGTCGCGCCCGATCGGGATCTCCATCTGGTCGGCGCCCGCCTCGGGGAGCAGTACGCACAGGCGATTCAGGGTGCTCGCCAGCGCGTGGTTGAAGTTGGCCCGAACCACTCGGAGGGTCGACCAGAACGTCTCGGACTCGTCGGGCGCCTGGCACACCAGCGGCCAGACCACCTCCGTCCGCGCAAGAGGGCCCGGGTGGCACAGCAATGTAGTCTGAAGATACTCGAGGCACCCCGCTCGCCACTCGGGATCCGTCATCGAGCGTTTGCGGCCGGCGCTCGATGGCACGGGCACATCACGGCGTCGCACGAGCACCCACATATCGATTTCCTGCTGCATCGTGTTCTCCCAAGAATGATAGATGGCTGGAAGACAACACCAAGGTGAGCTCGCCTCGGAGAGCGAACCCCTTCGGGTTGCGACGGTGGAGGTCAAAGCGCCGGCGCCGAGGGCCGGCAAGGCGAGGCGGAGCGGTTCTCCACCAGACCAAAGTGCAGCGCGTCTGCCCTGCCCTATTGGATCGTGACGACAGACCCGAACCCGGGCCCTGGCGTGAAGTCGATCCCGCGTATCACGGGTACGAACCGATCGGTGAGAATGACGGTTTCACTGACGGACCCGTCCGAACTTTCCGCAAGCTCGACGGAGCGGACCTTGTCCTTGTACGTGTCGCCCTTAATCAACAGGGTGCGACCGCTGCCCGAGCTCACGATGCCGTGAGCCTGACCCGCGGCCAGCGCCAGCGCCAAATGCCACCGCCCCATTTCGGTCAAGGGCGGGCGGTGCGCGCCCTTCTTACCACCGAAGTGGATCCGGAACTGCGGCCAGAGCGTATGGGGGTGCAGTCGCGCCACCTCGGCCGCAAGCTGTGCGGCGTCGATGCGGACCGCGTGGAAGTGACCCTCCCCACCTGCAATCTCCGGCACGGCATACGGCTCGGCGGTCCAGCACTCGGGCAGCACCTGGTCGAGTGCCTCGCCCTTGCCGGCGGCGATGAGCGCCGACACGGTGCGCGGTTCAGGCCGGTCCGAGCGGCGCCGAACGCCGAACACCACGCACTGCTTGAACTGCTGCTCCGGCGACATATGGAAGCGAAGCCGATCGAAGTTGCGGGCGAGCAGCCCTGCGAACTCCGCGTCGAGCACGTAGTAGGGCACGATGAGAACGAGGACGCCCCCGTACGCGAGGCTTTGAAAGGTCCGCCGGAAGAAGATCTTCTCGAGCCGGTCCGGTCCTTTGTCGCCGGTCTGCGCCCGATCCGCCACCGCGTCGCCATAGGGCGGATTGAGGAACAAGAGCCCCATCGATCTGGGCCCGACGACGACGTCCTGGATGTCGGCGTGAATCGCGAGGTCCAGGACGGTCTTTGCATGCCAAGCCCGCTCGGCATCGAACTCGATGCCGAATGTCTGAACAGCGGCACCGCATTCCGCCAGCGCCTCGCTGACTCGGTGGAGTGCGGCACCTTCTCCGCAGCACGGATCCAGGATCCGCAGCTCGTTGCCCGCCACATCGAGGGCGGCAACGATCCGCTCGAGCGTCGCCTGGTCAGTCGGGAAGTAGCCATTCTTGATGAAATTGCGCGCGAGGCGCGGGAATATCAGGGCCATGGAATCTTCTCCTCGGAGAGAACATGCGGGGGACGCAGACCCTCCACGGGTCGATCGCGACCCGCAGGTGGTGGTGGACGATGTCCCGGAGCGATAGGCTCGGTCCTGTTGCAGGGACTGACAGGCTGATGCATCAGGCAACGCCGCCGGCCGATCGCCTGACAGCGCAAACGGTCTCCCATCGTCGGTCTGCCCCGTGCAGGCCGACGATGGGAACCCGCTGGTTCCGCTTGGACGAGCTTTGAACGATGCCTTCGTCACACCCGCGGGCCCAGGCGCATTGCCCTGGAAGCCCGTGGCTCGGGTGCGAGGCACCCCGGTGGAAGGCGTGGGTGCCGATGAAAGGGCGCGCGGGGCAAAACCGCCGACGCAAATGCCGCAACACATCGGGCGTGCTGCTGCCCAGTTGTTCATGGCCCCTCGCGGGCTTTCCGAAACGCACTCGTCCCGTGACGCAGTGAGCTCGATTCGGAAAGCCCGCGGACGGGCTGGCGGCCGACGTCGGCCGCGGGGATTGTTCTAGGATGCGTCCGCCTTCGCGGCGACGTAGGCCTGATACCGGTCGGATTCCTCCGGATACCAAACCTGCTCTTCCGGCACAAAGCCGTATTGGAGTCCGGCCTTCAGGCGGTTGCGCTGTTCCCGAAAGCGCCGGCGATCATCGAGGGTCGGATCGAGCCTCACCGGTTGGCGCGCCGCGACCAGCGTGTGGAGTTCATCACCGAAAAGCGCGAGGTCGGGTGATTCATCCTGCCCCGTGGTTGACGACGCCGGCGGCGCCCCATCCCCCTGCCCGCATTCGGTCGAGGCCGCATTGCTTGCCTCCAGCTCGCGATGCCCAACACTTGGATCACCGGTGTGGGCCAAGACCTCGTCAGCGGGGTCGGGTTCGATTGGCGCTTCCGGCAAGCTCCTTTCGGTGCCGCTATCAACGTGCAGATCGACGAGTCGGGCGCGGATCTCCAGCACGAGCCGGCCGTTGCTGGCGTAGGACCAGGGGAAGATGCGCTGGATGATATAGCGCCCCGCGTAGCTCCCTTCTTCGAACTGATCGAGGATCGGGTCCTTGACGCGAAACTCGCCGATGTCGGTCAGCAGGTCGCCGACACAGAACGGCCCATTGGCCCCCTTGATACGCTTGATGTTCAGGGTCCCTTCGACGGTAATGCTCACGATCGCGATCTCCGAATGTGACATCGGAGGCCTGCCCACCCGAAGGGGACGAGCGCCCCGATGGGTGGTTGAGAATCGGACACCGAATGGGTCACCCCCTCGGCGCGTGCGACAGAAGGGGGCCACCAACGTGATCGGTGGCCCCGGCTTTGAAACATGCACCGGGTTTCCGGACCGGTACCGGATCGAAGCGGACAGGCAAAGCCCTACCGACGGACCCCGGGCCTGACGGCCGTCCCAGTTTCAGGGGCTGACTGGGCGCACGACGCACGTTTTTGCCGAAACGTGCAAAACGGCTGGAAAAACAACGAAAGCTTCTTTCTTCAGACCGTGGCCTGGAGAAAGAGCCCTTCTTGATGAAGGGCTCCGGGGTTGAAGCGGCTGACCGGGTGATCACCCGCTGGTGCCGTTGCGTTCCTGATGAATGCTTTCGGCCGACTCCTGCACAGCCATGGTCTTCGGGCGCTCGAAGACCGTTTCACCGTCCACTTTGACGTGCGTCAGCAAGAGCAGACGGCCCTTGATGATGACTCTCGGTTCCTTACCGGGCTCACCGGTCTCGGAATCCTTGACGTCCGCGTAGTAAAGATGTGGGTAGATGTCGCCCACGCGGAATGACACGAAGACCTTGCGGTCCTGCTGCACATCCGGCTTGAAGCGTTCAACGAGCTCAGTGCACTCGGCGCCGACCACTCGCAGGTCGAAGTACGTGTACGCGGGTTCGGTGACGGACCCATGAACAGCATTGATCGCGCATGCAAGAAAAGGCTCGCCTCGACGACCGCCGCCGCGCGGTTTCACCCACCGGACCCGGCCCAAATAGCCGCATCCCTTGGTATGCAGATCGAAATGCTCCTTCTCGGGAGCGGAGTTGGAAGCAACTTGCTTGGATTCGGTCATGACGGTCTCCAAACGAAAAAAATCGGGAGACCACATCCCATGACCGGGAAGAGGATCTTCCCGATCGGGTGGGTGACACAAACGGAACCCCAGACCTGACGGTCGTTCCGGTTACAGGGGCTGACCGGACGCAGGACAACGGCCAAATAGCCGATTGCTGACAGCGATTCTACGCCACGAGCACGTCCCGTCAACGGGGGCAACACCACCGAACCGATGGCAGCGTGCCACTGCAAGTGTGCACACCCGCCGTATTGCGCTCTGACAGCGGCGCAGTGATGCGATCGCACCTTCAGCCTGAGCAAGACGCCTGTCAAACCGCCTTGCATTTAGCCGTTTGATCAGCGATAGTCCCGCGGACGGGGATCATCTCTTCCGTCCGACGGCGCCCCTTCGCGGCCAGCTTCCGATTGGACACGACTCACCTCGGAACGTGTCCTGGACGCGCAGTGCCCCGATCGACGCTGTTCAGTCCGGCAACGCCGAACCGCCCGGACGCCGCGTGCTTGCCTCGCCTGTCCCTTCGGCCACACGACCTCTCGCCTTTGCGGCGGCATGCTGATGCGCCGCATTTGACGCTGCCCTTGCACGTTTGACGCCTCCAGACAGGGGGCTGGCGCCCCTTCCATCACGGGAAGGTCCAACGCGCCGATTGCTCTCCCCGATGGAACTCCCCTGCTCGAGAAACTGCACACAACTTGGCGCCCTCCGCGCCGTGATGACATGACATTCCCCTGACATGGAGGTGAGGGATATGAACGTCGTACACATCAACACCCATCCATCCCGCCTGCGGCCGGGCGAGCTGGCGATCCACCGCGAGCACGGATGGGTCGAGATCCTCGAACGCACCGGAGCACTGCTGCGCATACGCTGGATCGACTGCTCACCGGTCGCGCGCGAGGACCTCGCCCCCGACGAGATCGACGGTGAAGTCCTCACCGCGTGGGAAGACTGGGTCGGGTGCGAAAGCCTAAGGCCGATGCCGAGACCGTCACTGGGCGGCGAATCGGCGGCTCGAATACCCCTTGATCTGGCGGCCCGACGAAGGCCACCGGCGGGCCAGCGACCTGAGACGTCCGCAAAATGGGGCCACCACGAGAATCAACAAGGCTGAATCGAGGATCGAGTGGAACCTTGATTCGTACCGTAGCCAATCGTACGTAACGTATCGTACAGGAGACGACGAGACATGCCCCGGGAAGCCAGCATCACCTACGAGCAGGTGGCGGCCATCGCCGATCGGATCAAAGCCGCCGGCGGCAAGCCCACCCCACGCCAAATCCGCGAGCGTCACGGCAGCGGCAGTCTGGGCACCATCCACAAGCTGTTCCAACGATGGGAAGGCAGCCAGCCCGCTTCGATCGAAACAGGCTCGACCCTCCCCCCAGCGCTGCAACGCGCGTTTCTCGATTTTGTGGCGCATGAACGGGCAACGGCGCGTGCCGACCTCGACGCCAAGCTATCCGACATTCAAGCGGCTGCCGACGAACTCGCGGCCGAGAGCGAGCGTCAGACCGAGCACATCCAGACGCTGGAAAACGCCCTGCAGGCGTCGCAGGAAGAGAAGGCGGCGCTCGCCGGAAAGATCGAGCAGATGGAGGCCGACCGCTCCGCCGTCCAGATTGAAGCAGCCCGTGAGCGTCTGGCGGCCGACACCACCCGCACCGAGTTGGCCAAGGCACAGGTTCGACTCGACACCATGCCCATCCTCGAAAGGGAGACCGAACGGCTACGCAGTGCAGTAGACGCGGAGCGCGCCGCCCGCAGCGATGCCGAACGTCTGGCCGCGATCGCCGAGGCGAAAGCCGCAGGCCTCGCCGAGCGCCTTGCGGATACCCAGGCGCGCCACACGCATGAAGTCGCGACGCTCGACAGTCAATTGCAGGATTACAAGCGGCGTGACGCGACCCTCGAGGCAGAGCTGTCGGCGGTGCGCAAGGAGTCCCGCGACCTAGCCGCTCGCCTGGCTCAGGCCCAAGGCGAGCTGGAAGCGCTACGCGCACAGAATGCCGGCCATCTGGACGTCATCAAAGGCTTCACCGCGCAGAGCGCCGTGACGGGCGCTTCGTAAAGGTCCATGTGGCCGACGCTGACGATGTCGTGCGCACGGGAACCACCCCTTTGCCGCCAACCGTCGACGGAAAGCCTGAGCCTGGCAATCGGCACATTGTGAAGCGGCCCCTTGACGAGCCGGCGTATGGCGCCTACGAATATATTCAACGTCCGGTCAGCCCCTGCAACCGGAACGACCTTCGGGTCCGGGGTCAGCTTCAAGGTTTCATGTCGATCTCGGTGGGAGACGCCTCGCCGAAATTGTTCGAAGGGGAGGCCGATGCTCTCCTACTTCCCCCGTCTTCTCGGCGGATGCGGCGCGGCAGGATCACGTCATTGGACCGGAGGCCGCTGAGTTTCCGAGCGTCGCGATCGATCATCGCGCAGGACCGTCGGACCGGCACGCGAATTCACGCCGTCTTGCTCGAGACACCGCATTCCGCGCGATCGAGGCCTCGCTCGCGGTGTCGCCGAGGAATTCGCAGCGCCGAAACGGCTCGACCTCGGCTCGCCTTGTTGTCACGCAGCAGGCCCCTTGGACATTCGCCAAAGGGCGAGATCGTTCAGCATCCCGTTCCAAACGGTGCCCTACTCCTTCGTCACCGCCGAGCTTTTCCTTCCCCGAGCGCCTCTCCTGCGGCCATATCAAGGCCCTTCGGGTGCCCACTTACATCAAGGATCGCACCAGGAACGTGGGCGACACCTCGGCAGCATCCAGTCGTGGGTATTTCGCCGGGAGTTGCCAAACGACGATCGGGCCGGTATTTTTGGGCTCGTCTCAAAGGCGCTACACCCCTCCTTGAGACGCGGCGGGGACGCCTCGCTCTCTCGCTTCACGCGACTCAATCGCTCATTTCCTTGCTCGTCACTCGGCGCTCCGCGCCGCTCTGACTTCGTCTCGTCCTGATTCCCCGCCTTGCGACCGCTGCAATCGCCGTCGGCCGGCCTTGGCATGCATCGACCATTCGGACAACGAACGCCAGCAAGGAGAAACAGATGAAACATGAATTCCAGACGGCGCGCGCCATGCGCCGAACCGGCGGCCGGATCGGTGCCGGTCAGGACCTTGGAGGAGACACAGCACTAGGCCAGGTAAGCATCGAGGATATCGCCCATGTCCTCGCGAGCACGTGCTGTTTCGCGGGCCGCGCGCGCACCTTCTATTCGATCGCGCAGCACGACTATCTGGCGAGCACCATCGTGCCGCCCGATGACGCCCTGGCGGCGCTCCTCCTCCACGCCGGAGACGCGCTCAGGAAACTGATCGCCGCGTGCCTCAATGCCGAGAGCCAGACGACCGCGGACATTCTGGCCGACTTCGGCGCCCCGCCCTGCCTGCCGCCATCGGTCAAATACACGGATCTCGTATTACGCGCCATCGCGCGGCGCGATCTCGACCCACTCCACGACGACGCATGGATCGGTACGACGCAGATCTCGCCCCTCGTTCGACCAATCCAACCTCTTGCGCCCATCGTTGCGAAGCACCTCTTCGTCGATCGCTACAACGAGCTCCGACCACAGGAGGACCGGAGAGCGTTCTCTACCGCGAACGGTGCATCGTGAAGCAGCATCCCTTCGATGTCGTTCCGGACACTGCGGGTGAGACTCGCCCCTTCCTGACGCCACGCGGTCTTACGGGCGCCGCCGACGGCTTCGCAAAGACCGCTCTGTGTATCGCCGGCCTGCGCGGGAAGATGGACTATGCCGACCAAGTCGATGCCTGGCGGTCTTCTCGTCAAGGCTACCAGCGCGTGACAAACACCGGAGGTAGCCCAATTAAGGGCCCCCCATACTCCGTCAAGCTGCCACGCGGTAAGACCGTGCTGGAAGACACGGTCGAGGCGAAGCGACTGCCAGCGCCAAAAGAGGCAAGACATGTTCCTCACTAAGGACGAACTCCACAACCTCACGGGCTACCAGAAGCCGTCGCTGCAAAAGCGTTGGCTCACGGATCGTGGCTGGCCCTACGAGGAGAATGCAGCTGGCGATCCAAAAGTCCTGCGCTCAATCGTCGAGAAGCGCATGGGCGGTTCAACTGGATCTGCCCATCGCAGACAAGGCCCCGATCTCGGAGCTATCCTGTGATGATGGGACGCCCGCGCAAGATTGATCTCAACCTGCCGCCCCGCATGTATCTCAAAGGGCGGTCGTATTGGTACGCTGCCAAGGGCGGCTGGATCAATCTTGGCCGTGACCTCTCGGTCGCGCGCACGAAGTGGGCGGAACTGGAGAACACGAACGCCCCCAAGGAAACGATGTCGGGCGTCATCGGGCGATACCTGCGCGAAGTCGTTCCAGAGAAGGCCGCGAGCACGCAGGCGGGGAACAAACTGGAAGCCGCCACCCTGACAAAGGTGTTCGGGCAGATGAAGCCCGCCGACCTCACGCCGGCCGACGTGTGGGACTTCATGCAGGTGCGCGGCCAGAAGTCGAAGGTTAGAGCCAATCGCGAACGCTCCCTGCTGCAGGACGTCATGCGGCACGCCATCATGTGGGGCCATTGCCGCGACAATCCGGTGCGCGAGGTGAAGCCGTTCAAGGAAATGCCGCGCACGCGCTACGTCACCGACGCGGAATTCGACGCTGTGAAGAAAGTCGCCCCTCCCCTCGTCGCGGCAATGATGGATCTCGCGCGCCTCACCGGACAGCGCCGCGGCGATCTCCTTGCGCTACGCCGCGATGCAATTACCGCAGAGGGCCTGCTGGTCAAGCAAGGCAAGACTGCACGAAGTCGCCCGGTGCAGATCTGCATCGCCTGGACGCCTGCACTTCGCGCTGCGGTCGATGCGCTGAAGGACCTCGAACGCCCCATTGCGAGCACCTGGCTCGTGACGAGCCGCGATGGATCACCGATGACGGTCGAGGGCTGGAAGACGGCGTGGCAGCGAACGATGGAAAAGGCCACCGCACCCGGACCGAACGGCGAGCCGCCGATCCTTGCTGAGCGGTTCCACTTCCACGACCTGCGCGCGAAGACAGTAACAGAACTGAAGGAAGCGGGCCGGGATGCGCGGACCCTTTCCGGCCATGCGTCCGACGCGATGGTCGAAAAAGTCTATGACCGCCGCCGAGTCAAGAAGGCAACGCCGCTGGAATAAATTGGCGGGGAGTTTTGAAAAAAGGCCGAAGTATTGAAAACGGCACCCCGAAGGGTGCCGTATCTCATTGATTTTGGGGCGACATACCGGGATCGAACCGGTGACACCTGGAGCCACAATCCAGTGCTCTACCGACTGAGCTAATGCCGCCACTTCTCCGACTGCAGGAAAATCCTACAATCAAAAAACCTGTACTTCTGGCCTGCCCGACAGGGATCGAACCTGTAACCCCCGGCTTAGAAGGCCGGTGCTCTATCCAATTGAGCTACGGGCAGTAAATCCATCCCGCGGGCATTTCGGGGTTAGCTGGTCGGGGTGGAGGGATTCGAACCCCCGACATCTTGCTCCCAAAGCAAGCGCGCTACCGGACTGCGCTACACCCCGAGAGCCGCGAATAATACACACTCATTCCCGATGCGTCAAATGCGAGTTGAAGAAAATTTCGTCTCCGCGGAAAAACGTCGAATCGGCCGGGGAACGGCGTCTTTTCTTGCCGGTTCGATCCGTTTCTGATATTAGTTCGCTTCTTTCAATTACCAACCGGAACTCGAAGTCATGCCGGACGATACACTGCAGAAACAGTTCCCGCCGTACGTCCCCGAAAAGGGCGAGGAATACATGAGCGAAAAGCAGCTGGCCCACTTCCGCAGCATGCTGGAATCGGTAAAACGGGAACTGGCTGGCGATATCGAGCGCACCGTTCACACGATGCAGGACGAAGCAACCGCATTCGCCGACCCGAACGATCGCGCGAGCCAGGAGTCCGACATTGCACTTGAACTGCGCAACCGCGACCGCGAGCGCAAACTGATCAAGAAGATCGACGAAGCCATCGGCCGCATCAATGCCGGCGAATACGGCTACTGCGACAGCTGTGGCGTTGAGATCGGCCTCAAGCGGCTGGAAGCACGCCCTACCGCGACGCTGTGCATCGACTGCAAGACGCTGGAAGAAATGCGCGAGCGCCAGGTCGCAAAGTAATCACTGCGCCTCCGCCGTGCCTCGCGCACGGACGGACACAGGATAAAAAAAGGACGCCGCGGCGTCCCTTTTGTTTGATCCTGCAGAATTACTCCGCGGACTGATCCAGCAGCGCCTTCATGCTCAGGCGGATCTTGCCGCGCTCGTCGGTTTCGAGAACCTTGACACGCACGGCCTGCCCTTCCTTGACGTAGTCGGCGACGTTGTTGACCCGCTCGTTCGCGATCTGCGACACGTGCAGCAGACCGTCACGCCCCGGCATGATGTTCACGATCGCGCCAAAATCGAGCAGACGGATGACCGTGCCGTTGTACACCTTGCCGACTTCGACCTCGGCCGTGATGGCGTCGATCTTTTCCTTGGCGAGCTGGGCACCCTCGGCGCTGACGGAAGAAATCGTCACGCTGCCGTCGTCCTCGATCTCG
This sequence comes from Aromatoleum evansii, assembly GCF_045689615.1. NCBI lineage: Bacteria > Pseudomonadati > Pseudomonadota > Betaproteobacteria > Rhodocyclales > Rhodocyclaceae > Aromatoleum > Aromatoleum evansii. Next base: position 1,762,464 of record NZ_CP141259.1, on the reverse strand, counting down.
ATCACGGTGCCGGTCTCTTCCTGCAGCGCACGGATCACCGCGCCGCCCTTGCCGATCACGTCGCGAATCTTCTCCGGATTGATCTTCAGCGTGATCATGCGCGGAGCAAACTCCGACACCTCGCCGCGATGCGAGGCGAGCGACTGCTTCATGATCCCCAGGATGTGCATGCGGCCTTCGCCCGCCTGCGCGAGGGCGACCTGCATGATTTCCTTGGTGATGCCCTGGATCTTGATGTCCATCTGCAGCGCCGTAACGCCATTCTCGGTACCTGCAACCTTGAAGTCCATGTCGCCGAGATGATCCTCGTCGCCGAGAATGTCGGTCAGGACGGCAAAACGATTGCCTTCCTTGATCAGGCCCATCGCGATACCGGCCACGTGCGCCCTCATCGGCACGCCGGCATCCATCAGTGCGAGCGAACCGCCGCACACCGACGCCATCGAGCTCGAGCCGTTCGACTCGGTGATCTCCGACACAACGCGCACGGTATAGCTGAAGTCTTCGGGTGCCGGCAGCGCCGCGACAAGCGCGCGCTTCGCCAAACGGCCATGGCCGACTTCGCGCCGCTTCGTCACGCCCATGCGGCCGGTTTCACCGGTCGAGAACGGCGGGAAGTTGTAGTGCAGCATGAAGCTCTCGCGGTACTCGCCGGCGATCGCGTCGATGATCTGCTCGTCACGTCCGGTACCCAGCGTCGCAATGACGAGGGCCTGGGTCTCGCCACGGGTAAACAGCGCCGAACCGTGGGTCCGCGGCAGCACGCCGACGCGGATGTCGATCGGGCGCACGGTGCGCGTGTCGCGGCCATCGATGCGCGGCTCGCCCGCGAGGATGCGGCTGCGGACGATGCTTGCCTCGAGCTCGTGGAAAATGTCCTTGAGTTCGTTGCCCGACGGCGCGACCTCGAGCTCGGCGGTGATCGTGGCGATCGCGTTCTTGCGGATCTCGTTAACACGCTCGGTACGAGCCTGCTTGCTCGTGATGCGGAAGGCTTCCTCGAGCTGGGCGCCCGCAAGTTCCTTGACGCGATTGATCAGCGCTTCGTTCTTGGCCGGCGGCTGCCAGTCCCACTCGGGCTTGCCGGCGATCTCGACGAGTTCGTTGATCGCGCGGATCGCTGCCTGCATCTGCTGGTGACCGAAGACCACGGAACCGAGCATCACTTCTTCGGAGAGCTCCTGCGCCTCGGATTCCACCATCAGCACGGCGGCTTCGGTACCGGCGACGACGAGGTTCAGCTTGCTGGTCTTGAGCTGCTCGACGGTCGGGTTGAGAATGTATTCACCCTCGGCATAACCCACGCGGCATGCGCCGATCGGGCCGTTGAACGGCACGCCGGAGATTGCCAGAGCGGCCGATGCGCCGATCATTGCCGGAATGTCCGGATCGATTTCCGGATTCAGCGACAGCACCGTGACGATAACCTGGACTTCGTTGTAGAAGCCATCCGGGAAGAGCGGACGGATCGGACGATCGATCAGGCGGCTGGTCAGCGTTTCCTTCTCGGTCGGACGGCCTTCGCGCTTGAAGAAGCCCCCCGGAATGCGGCCGGCCGCATAGAACTTCTCGACATAGTCGACGGTAAGAGGGAAGAAGTCCTGTCCGGGCTTGGCGTCCTTGGCCGCAACGACCGTGGCGAGGACCATGGTGTCGTCCATGTTCACGATGACGGCACCGCCCGCCTGACGAGCAATCTCGCCGGTCTCGATGGTGACGGTATGCGCGCCGTATGCGAATGTCTTTTTGATGGCGGTAGGCAAGTTGAATATCCTTTAGGTGAGTGTATGCAGCAGACTACAACTGCGAAGCTGTCCCGGTCACGCAACCCCGACAGCAAAAACAAAGCCGGTGCGACCCCGCGGGATCCGCACCGGCTTGTTCGCTTACCTTGTCTTTTGCGACGCTGTCAGACGCGACACGGTCGGCGAGTTACTTGCGCAGACCCAGGCGCTCGATGAGGGCGCGATAGCTGTCGGCGTTCTTGCCCTTCAGGTAGTCGAGCAGCTTGCGGCGCTGGCTGACCATTTTGAGCAGGCCGCGGCGCGAGTGGTGATCCTTCGCGTTGGCCTTGAAGTGGCCGGTGAGGCCGTTGATGCGGGCGGTGAGCAGAGCGACCTGCACTTCCGGCGAACCGGTGTCGCCTTTTGCGCGCTGGAAGTCGGTGACGATCTGCGCCTTGGATGCGGTATCGAGAGCCATGTGGGTGTTTACTCTTTTCGTATTCTGCCAATCAGAAGCGTGGGATTATACCCAACGCGCCATGAAAAACTCAATAATTATCAGGACTGCCGTGCTGTCGTACCGGTTGCAACGAGGCGTTTTGGCAACAGGCGGCAGTCATCGCCCAGTTCCCCCAGGCCAAGAAAGCGCCCGTCCCCGTACACCCTGACCAAACCGCGCTCATTGCCGTCACACGCGACCGCACGCCCCTGCAACAAACCCGCCGCCTGCTCCGCCGAGAGCGCGACAGCAGGCAAGTGCGACACCAGCGCGTCGGCCGGCGCGAGCAGGCGTTCCCGCTCGTCCGCCGGCGCCGCTTCGAGTTCGCCGAGCGTTACCGTACCGTCCCCTGCGGCGAAGGGGCCGATGCGGGTGCGCCGCAACGCCGAGAGATGCGCACCGCAACCAAGAGCCCGCCCGAGATCGATCGCAAGCGTCCGGATATAGGTGCCCTTGCTGCACGCGACGCGGATACGAAAGCTCTCCCTGCCGAACTCAAGCAGTTCCAGCGCATGAATCGTGACGCGACGCGGCGTGAGTTCGATTTCGATGCCGGCACGCGCGTACTCGTACAGCGGTTTCCCGTCGCGCTTGAGCGCCGAATACATCGGCGGTATCTGCTCGATCTCGCCCGCAAAGCGCATGAGCGCAGCACGGATGTCATCCTCGAAGACCGACACCGGAGCTTCACCGATCGAACGCCCTTCGGCGTCCCCGGTATCCGTCTCGATGCCGAGACGGACCGTTGCCTCGTATTCCTTGTCCGCGTCGAGGAGCATCTGCGAGAACTTCGTTGCCTCACCGAAGGTCAGCGGCAACAACCCCGTCGCCATCGGATCGAGCGTCCCGGTATGCCCGGCCTTTGCGGCATTGAGAAGACGGCGGGCCGTCTGCAGCGCCGCGTTCGACGTGATGCCAGACGGCTTGTCGAGCAGCAAGACGCCGTCCAGCACGCGGCGCTGGTGCCTGAATTGCTTCTGTGCTTTCAAGACCGCTCAGTTTTCCGGATCGTCCTTGTGGCGCGCATCATCCTCGCGCACCACCTCGTCGATCAGTTGCGACATGCGGCTTCCGCGCTCGACGGACGGGTCGTAGTGAAAATGCAACTCGGGCAGCGTGTGGATACGCACGCGCTTCCCGAGCTCCCTGCGCAGGAAGCCGCTGGCGCGGCGCAGACCGACGAGGATCTCATCGAGCCCCTCCTCGCCCCGCATCGAGGTGAAGAACACCTTCGCGTGGGCGTAGTCGGGCGTGATCTCGACGTCGGTGAGCGTGATGAATCCCACGCGGGGATCCTTCACTTCCAAGCGGATCAATTCGGCCAGTTCGCGGCGGACCTGCTCCGCCACGCGCTGGCTGCGGGAATACTCCTTGGGCATCTCTTAAAGCGTCCGGGCGATTTCCTGGATTTCGAACACTTCGAGCTGATCGCCTTCCTGGACATCGTTGTAGTTCTTCACCGACAGGCCGCACTCGAAGCCGAACTTGACTTCCTTGACGTCGTCCTTGAAGCGCTTGAGCGACTCGAGCTCGCCCGTATGAACGACCACGTTGTCGCGCAGCACGCGGATCTGCGCGCCACGCTTGACGAGACCCTCGAGCACGTAGCAACCGGCGACCGTACCGACCTTCGGCACGCGGAACACCTGACGGACCTCGACCATGCCGATGATGTTCTCGCGCCGCTCCGGCGACAGCAGGCCCGACAGCGCCGCCCTGACGTCATCCACGGCGTCGTAGATGATGTTGTAGTAGCGGATATCCACGCCGAAAGTCTCGGCGAGCTTGCGTGCACCGGCATCGGCGCGGGTATTGAAGCCGATGATGACCGCACCCGAAGCCTGCGCCAGGTTGACGTCCGACTCGGAAATCGCACCGACCGCGGAGTGGATCGCATTGACGCGGACCTCGTCCGTGGACAGCTTGTTGAGCGCCTGCACGAGGGCCTCCTGCGAACCCTGCACGTCCGCCTTGATGATCAGCGGCAGGGACTTCACCTCGCCCTCGGCCATCTGCTCGAACATGCTCTCGAGCTTGGCCGCCTGCTGCTTGGCCAGCTTGACCTCGCGGAACTTGCCCTGACGGAACAGTGCTATTTCGCGCGCCTTCTTCTCGTCGGCGAGAACGATCGCCTCGTCGCCGGCCGACGGGACATCGGAAAGACCGAGGACCTCGACCGGAATGGACGGACCCGCTTCGTCGATCGCCTTGCCGTTCTCGTCGAGCATCGCACGGATGCGGCCGAAGGTGGCGCCGACCAGCATGACGTCACCCTTGCGCAGGGTGCCGGACTGGACCAGCAACGACGCGACCGGACCACGCCCCTTGTCGAGGCGCGCCTCGATGATGAGGCCCTTGGCAGGCGTATCGACCGGAGCGGTCAGCTCCAGCACCTCGGCCTGCAGCAGGACGGATTCGAGCAGGCTGTCGATTCCGACACCGGTCTTGGCCGAGACGTTGATGAACATGACGTCGCCGCCGTATTCCTCGGGCACGACGCCTTCAGCGACCAGCTCCTGCTTGACCCGCTCGGGGTTGGCCTCGTGCTTGTCGATCTTGTTGACCGCCACGACGATGGGCACTTCCGCCGCCTTCGCATGGTGGATCGCCTCGCGCGTCTGGGGCATCACGCCGTCGTCGGCTGCGACCACGAGAATGACGATGTCGGTAGCCTTCGCGCCGCGGGCGCGCATCGCGGTGAATGCCTCGTGACCCGGGGTATCGAGGAAGGTGAGCATGCCGCGCGGCGTCTCGACGTGATACGCGCCGATGTGCTGCGTGATGCCGCCCGCCTCACCCGAGGCGACCTTGGCGCGCCGGATGTAGTCGAGCAGCGAGGTCTTGCCGTGGTCGACGTGGCCCATGACGGTCACGACTGGCGCACGCGATTCCACCTTGGCGTCGGCCTGGGCTTCGGTGTCCTCGAGGAAGGCATCCGGGTCGTCGAGCTTCGCGGCAAACGCCTTGTGCCCCATTTCCTCGACGAGGATCATTGCGGTTTCCTGATCGAGCACCTGGTTGATGGTGACCATCGAACCCATCTTCATCAGCGCCTTGATCACCTCGGCCGCCTTGACGGCCATCTTGTGAGCAAGATCGGCGACGGTGATGGTCTCGGGCACGTGGATCTCGCGCACCACCGGCTCGGTCGGCATCTGGAAGGCCTTGTGATCATCCTGCTGGCCCCGGCCGCGACCACCGCCACGGGCGCCACGCCACGAACCGGTCGTGGCGCCGACTTCACCGCGGGTCTTCAGGCCACGACGCTTGGCGCTGTCGCCGGCTTCGGCGGCACCGCCACGCACACCGCGCTTGGCGTCCTTGCCACCCGCCTTGTCATCGGTCTTGGCGGGACGATGAAGCGTACCGGACGGTGCCTTGGCGGCCTCGCGTGATTCCGGCTTGGCGGCCTCGGCACGTTTCTCGGCTTCGGCACGGACACGCGCCTCTTCTTCGGCGCGGCGGGCATCGGCGGCGGCACGTGCGGCCGCTTCGCGCTCCTGTTTGGCTTTCAGGTCGGCCATCTGGCGCGCACGCAGCTCCTCGTGTCTGCGCGCCTCGCGCTCGCGGGCGGCGCGCTCCTCATCGCTGAGGATGGAAACACGCGGACGCGGCACGGAGGTGGGCGCGACCGACACGTCATCGGCGGATTCCGCCACGGCTGGCTGCACGGACTCCTCGGCAGACTCCTCGGCGGACGCCTCGATGACAGGCTCCGGCTCCGGCTCCGGCTCGGGTTCAGGTTCGGGAGCGGACTCGACGACCGGCTCCGGCTCGACCTCGACGACGGGCGGGATTTCGACGGGAGGCGTCTCGGGGACGGCCTCGGCCACCGGCTCCAGCACCCCTTCAGCCTCGACCGCTGCCAGCGTTTCCTCGAGCGAGGACACGTCGCCGGCGCCGATCTCGCCACCGAGTTCGTCACGCTTGACGAATACGCGCTTCTTGCGCACCTCGACCTGAACGGTACGGGCACGACCCGACGAGTCGGTCGCGCGGATCTCGGACGTCTGCTTGCGGGTAAGCGTGATCTTGCCCTTGGGCTGGCTATCGCCGTGGGAACGACGCAGGTACTCGAGCAACCGCGCCTTGTCCTGCTCGGTCAGCAACTGGTCGGGGCTGGTCTTCTCAACACCGGCTTTCTGCAACTGCTCGAGCAGTACCGCTGCCGGCATTCTTAGTTCGCCGGCGAACTGGTTTACGCTCATTTGTTCCATCGATCAGTGCCCTCCCCTCATTCTTCGAACCAGTGCGCGCGCGCGACGGAAATCAGCGCGCTGGCACGTTCTTGTTCGATTCCGGCGATTTCGACGAGCTCATCGACTGCGAGATCGGCGAGATCATCGCGGGTACGCACGCCATGCTCGGCCAGCTTGGCGGCGAGCGGCTTATCCATCCCTTCGAGATTGATCAGATCGTCGGAAACATTTTCCAGCTGCTCTTCGGTCACGATGGCCTCGGTGAGCAGGACGTTGCGCGCACGATTGCGCAGCTCGTTGACCGTCTCTTCATCGAAGGCTTCGATCTCGAGCATTTCGGCGAGCGGCACGTACGCGATTTCTTCGAGCGAAGAAAAACCTTCGTCGATCAGGATGTCGGCGAGTTCCTCGTCGACGTCGAGCTTATCCATGAACAACTGGCGCAGGCTCTGGCGCTCCTGGCCGGACTTTTGCGCGGACTCTTCTTCGCTCATCAGGTTGATGGTCCAGCCGGTCAGCTCGGAGGCGAGCTTCACGTTCTGACCGTTGCGACCGATCGCGATCGCGAGGTTGTTGTCGTCGACGACGACATCCATGCTGTGCTTTTCCTCATCGACCACGATGGACACGACCTCGGCGGGCTGCAGCGCGGAGATGACGAACTGCGCGGGATCCGGCGACCACACGATGATGTCGATCTGCTCGCCGGCGATCTCGTTGCGCACCGCGGTCACGCGCGAACCGCGCAGACCGACGCAGGTGCCGATCGGATCGATGCGTGCATCGTTCGACTGCACGGCGATCTTCGCACGCAGGCCGGGGTCGCGGGCGCAGGCCTTGATTGCAAGGAGGCCGTCCTCGATCTCGGGGACTTCAAGCTCGAACAGCTTGCCAAGGAAGTCCGGCGCCGTGCGCGAGAGGATCAACTGGGGACCGCGTGCACCGCGATCGATGCGCAGCAGGAAGGCCTTCACCCGATCGCCGACGCGCAGGTTCTCGCGCGGGATCATCTGATCGCGCGGAATCATGGCCTCGAGACGTCCGACCTCGATGATCGCGTTGCCGCGCTCCATGCGCTTGATCGAGCCCGAAACGAGGTGTTCCTTGCGATCGAGGAAGTCGTTGAGCACCTGTTCGCGCTCGGCATCGCGGATGCGCTGCAGGATCACCTGCTTGGCGGCCTGGGCGCCGATGCGGCCGAAGTCGATCGGCTCGAGCGGCTCCTCGATGTAGTCGCCGACCTGGATGCCGGGCTTAACGTCGCGAGCATCGATAATGCCCATCTCGGCCTCGTCGTTGACGACCTCCTCGTCGGGCAGCACCACCCAGCGGCGGAAGGACTCGTAGTCGCCCGTCTCGCGGTCGATCGTCACGCGCACGTCGGCTTCGTCATTGATACGCTTCTTCGTCGCAGAGGCAAGCGCCGTTTCCAGGGCACCGAAGACGATGTCCTTGGCCACATTCTTTTCGCGCGCCAGCGCATCGACAAGCAGCAAAATTTCGCGGCTCATTAATCAAAATCTCCACACACGAATTCAAAATCTGGGCACGAGACGCGCCTTCTCGACCTCGTCGAAGGGAAGGGCCACATCGCCCTTTCCGGTACTCAGATGCACCACACCTTCGGCAAAGCCAGTGAGCACGCCGGCAAAATTCCGTTGATTGCCGATCGGCATGCGCAGGCGAACCTGCACCTCGCTACCGACAAAGCGCTCGAAATCGGCAGCCTTCTTGAGCGGCCGATCCAGCCCGGGCGAGGAAACCTCGAGTCGATCGTAGTCCACGTTTTCGACCTCGAAAACGCGCGTCAGCTGATTGCTGACCGTCGCGCAATCATCGACATTCACACCACGCTCGATGTCGATGAACACGCGCATCAACCGCCCCTTCGGGGAAGTCTCGAAATCCACCAGTTCGAAACCCAGGCCGGTGACCACCTGTTCGACCAGACGCTCGACGTCCATTTCCACGCCCACAAATAAAAAATGGGCGTAACGCCCATCTTTGTTGATTCCATCCACAAAACGATACCGACTGGGAAGCCAGTATCAAAGCTTTGCGATTATAACAGCCCCATTGAAAACAGGCAATTGCAAAGCCGGCGGGACCCGCGCGCTCATGCCCGTCCGCGCGGCGTGGTGCGATGCAAGCGGACCTGGCGTTCCTTTTCTGCGGTGCGCGCCGAAACCTGGCGCTGCGGCCGTGGAACGCCGGCGAGCTTGCACACTTCTTCCTCGGGCATCTCCATCCACATGCCGCGCTTGAGGCGCGAGGACAGCGTCACCGGGCCGTAACGCACGCGCATCAGGCGGCTGACCGTCAGCCCGACGGCCTCGAACATGCGGCGCACCTCGCGATTACGCCCCTCGGACAAGGTGACCTTGTACCAATGGTTGGCTCCCTCCCCGCCCTGATCGGTGAGGTTCGTGAAGCGCGCAAGCCCGTCCTCGAGCTGAATGCCCGTTTTCAGCGATTCGATCTGCTCGTCGGTGAGTTCGCCGAGCAGGCGCACCGCATATTCGCGCTCCAGTTCGTAGCGCGGATGCATCAGCTGGTTGGCGAGGGCGCCGTCGTTGGTGAACAGCAGCAGGCCCGAGGTGTTGAAGTCGAGCCGGCCGACCGCGATCCAGCGCCCCTTACGCAACAGCGGCAGACGCTCGAAGACGGTGGGCCGCCCTTCCGGATCCTCGCGCGAGACGATTTCGCCTTCGGGCTTGTGGTAGATCAGCACGCGCGGGGCGCGCGCCGAAAATCTTACCGAAAGGAGCTTGCCGTTGAGCTTGACGCGATCGCCGGGGCCGATCTTCTGCCCCAGCTCGGCGGGTTCGCCATTGACGGTGATGCGCCCGGCGACGACCCATTCCTCGATCTCGCGCCGCGAACCGATTCCGAGTCGGGCCAGGACTTTCTGCAGCCGCTCCGGTTCATGCTCTTCCTGCGGCGCGGCGCGACCGACGGCCGACCCGCGCCGCAGGGGCAGTTCGCGCCCCGTCTCCGCAGGCATGTCAATGCGACCGGGCCGAGGGGCTTCATGCGCGCGCTGCGGCCCCGCCGCAGGCTCAGCTTTCTTCTTCGTTGGCGGCCGGAGCGGCCGATTCGATTTCTTTGGTGTCGACAAGATCCATGATCCTTTCAATTTCGGTTAGCGCGGGCAATTCGGTGAGGCTGCGCAGGCCCAGGTCGTCGAGAAACCGCCGCGTCGTCGCGAACAGAGCCGGACGCCCAGGCGTATCGCGATGCCCGACGACGTCTACCCACCCACGCGACTCCAGCGTCTTCAACACGTTGGGAGACACTGCAACGCCGCGGATGTCCTCGATGTCGCCGCGCGTGACAGGCTGACGATAGGCGATGATCGCGAGCGTTTCCAGTACGGCGCGCGAATACTTCGGTGGCTTTTCTTCCTTCAGCCGATCGAGGAAAACCTGATACTCCGGTCGCGTCTGGAAACGCCAGCCGGAGGCGATCTGCACCAGCTCGACGCCCCGCCCGGTCCAGTCGGTACGCAGCTCGTCGAGCAGACGCCGGACGAGATCGGCCCCGGGGTCGGGATCGAAAAGTCGCCGGACATCGGCGACCTGCAGCGGCGCAGTTGCTGCCAGCAGGGCCGTCTCGATCACGCGCTTGAAGTCTTCAGGCGTCGTTGGCTGCATCGGCAAGCTTCACGTAGATCGGCGCGAAGGGCTCGTTCTGCGCGACGTGGACGAGTTTTTCCTTCACGAGTTCGAGCACCGCGAGGAAACTCACGACCAGGCTCGCCGGACCGCGCGCGGATTCGAACAGGGTGTCGAAGACGACGAAGCCGCCGTCAGCCAGCTTGCGCAGGATCGTCGTCATGTGTTCGCGCACCGACAGCTCGTCGCGCTTCACCTGGTGATGCTGCGTCAGCCGGGCCTTCTTCATGATCTTGAGCCAGGCGAACTGCAGGTCGTGCAGACTGACCTCGGGCAGGCGCTCGACCACCTTCTCGGCAACGAAGATGCCGACCCATTCGTGGTCGCGCTCGATTCGCGGCATGGCGTCGAGCCGCGCAGCCGCCATCTTCATCTGCTCGTATTCGAGCAGCCTGCGCACCAGTTCGGCGCGCGGGTCGAGCGATTCGTCCTCGCTCTCGCGCGGCGGACGCGGCAGCAGCATGCGCGACTTGATCTCCAGCAGCGTCGCGGCCATGAGCAGGTAGTCGGCCGCCAGTTCGAGGTTGTGGCGGCGCATTGCCTCGACATAGACGAGGTACTGCTCGGTGAGCGGCGCCATCGGGATGTCGAGGATGTTGAGGTTGGCCTTGCGGATCAGGTAGAGCAGCAGGTCGAGCGGCCCCTCGAAGGCGTCGAGGAAGATTTCGAGCGCGTCGGGCGGGATGTAGAGGTCCTTGGGCAGCTCGAGCAGCGGCTCGCCGTACAGGCGAGCGAAGACCTCGACCGGGACGGGCGTCTCGGCCGGAGCCAGTGCAAGCGGCATGTTCATGCCACACTCATCCTGCAAGCCACCGTCTGCCAGTGCGTCAGCGGTACGAGAGGCCCATCGCCTCGCGCACGTCGCGCATCGTCTCTTCGGCGAGCACGGCGGCGCGTTCACAGCCGTCGGCGACAATGCGCCGCATCAGGGCGGGGTCGTCGAGATAGCGTTGGGCCCGCTCGTGCATGACGACCTGTTCCTTGAGGACGCCGTCGATGACCGGCTGCTTGCACTCGATGCAACCAATGCCGGCACTTCGGCAGCCCTGCTGCACCCAGCTGCGCGTGTCGGCGTCGGAGTAGATGGCATGGAACTGCCACACCGGACACTTTTCCGGGTCGCCCGGGTCGGTGCGGCGCACGCGGGCCGGGTCGGTCTGCATGGTGCGGATCTTCTTCGTGACCGTGGCCGGATCTTCGCGCAGGAAGATGGTGTTGCCATAGCTCTTCGACATCTTCTGGCCGTCCAGGCCGGGCATCCGCGCGGCCTCGGTGAGGAGCGCACCCGGCTCGACGAGGATCATCTTGCCGCTGCCTTCGAGGTAGCCGTGCAGGCGCTCGAGATCCACATGGCTGACGCTTCCCGCATCGCGCAGGATGAGCCGCGCCTGCTCGAGCGCTTCGGTTTCGCCTTCCTGCTGGAAGCGTTTGCGCAGCTCCTCGAACAGTTTGCCGGTCTTGCCGCCCAGCTTCTTGACCGCTTCCTTCGCCTTGTCCTCGAAACCGGGCTCGCGCCCGAAGAGATGGTTGAAGCGACGGGCGATCTCGCGCGTGAATTCGATGTGAGGCACCTGGTCCTCGCCGACGGGTACCTTGTCGGCACGATACAGGAGGATGTCAGCCGACATCAGCAGCGGATAGCCGAGGAAGCCGTAAGTGGCGAGGTCCTTGTGGGCGAGCTTTTCCTGCTGGTCCTTGTAGGTCGGGACGCGCTCGAGCCAGCCCACCGGCGAGATCATCGACAGCAGCAAGTGCAGTTCGGCGTGCTGGGGCACCTTGGACTGGATGAAGATGGTGGCCTTCTCGGGATCGACACCGGCCGCGAGCCAGTCGACGAGCATGTCCCACACGCTGTCGGTGATGACTTCGGGATTGTCGTAGACCGTGGTCAGCGCATGCCAGTCGGCGACGAAGAACAGGCAGGGGTATTCCTCCTGCAGCTTGACCCAGTTCTTGAGCACGCCGTGGTAGTGGCCGAGATGAAGTCGCCCGGTCGGGCGCATGCCAGAGAGAACGCGTTCTGCGTACATGATTTAAAACCCGAAAAGCGTCGCGAGAAGGATCTGGAAGAGTGCGATCAGCGGCCACAGAATGTGGCCGAGGATGCCGGTGAAAAGGAGGATGAGAAGAATCGGGAAGCCGTAGGGCTCGATACGCGCGAATTTCCACGCCAGCCGGTGCGGCAGCAGGCTGACGACGATGCGACCGCCGTCGAGCGGCGGAATCGGCAGGAGATTGAGCAGCATCAGCACCGAATTGATCTGGATGCCGGCCATGCCCATCTCGCGCATCGGTTCCGCGTACATGCCGTGCGGATCGGACATGCCGAACTTCAGCAGCAGCGCCCAAGCGAGCGCCATCAGGAAATTCATGAACGGCCCTGCCGCCGCGACCCAGAGCATGTCGGCCTTGGGCCGGCGCAGGCGGTTGAAGTTGACGGGCACCGGCTTCGCCCAGCCGAACAGCATTCCTCCGCTACCCAGCAGCGAACTGAGCGCGAGGATGGCACCCGGCACGATCACGGTTCCGACCGGATCGATGTGCTTGAACGGATTGAGGGTGATGCGCCCCTCCTGCTCCGCAGTGGGATCGCCGAAATGCCGCGCCACATAGCCATGCGCAGCCTCGTGCAGCGTGATGGCAAGCAGCACCGGCAAGGCCCAGATGGCAAGGGTGGCGATCAGCGATTCCATGAAGTCAGGGGGGCAAAACGCCGCATTCTAGCAGAGCGGGGAAATCCCCCACGTCCGCACGCGCCCTCCTCCGGCACTTTCAGTCGTTTTCCAGGCCGAATGGCGCCAGATCGCCGCGGCCGGCGCGTACCAGCACCGGGGCGCCCGACGTGAGGTCGATCACGGTGGTCGCCTCGGGACCACAGTAGCCGGCCTCGATGACGAGTTCGACCTGCTTCTCGAGACGTTCGCGGATCTCCTCGGGGTCCGTCAGCGGGAAATCGTCGTCGGGCAGGAGTAGCGTGGAGGTGAGGATGGGCTCGTCCAACTCCTGCAACAGCGCCGCCACCACGGGATGCTCGGGAACGCGCAGGCCGATGGTCTTGCGCTTGGGATGCAGCACGCGCCGGGGCAGTTCCTTCGTGCCCTCGAGAATGAAGGTGTACGGGCCCGGCGTGACCGCCTTCAGCAGACGATACTGGGCATTGTCGACCCGGGCGTATTTTGCGATCTCCGAGAGGTCTCGGCACATCAGGGTGAAGTGGTGGCGCTCGTCCACCCCGCGCAGCCGGCGGATCCGCTGCAGGAGATCGGCATCGCCGGTGATGCCGCCGAGTGCGTAGGCCGAGTCGGTGGGGAAAGCGACCAGCCCGCCGGCGCGCATGATCTCGGCTGCCTGGCGGATCAGCCGCGGCTGGGGAAACTCAGGATGAAGCGAAAAGAACTGGGCCATGAATGCATTCCGGATCAGGGGAGCCCGGCGGCGACGGGCGCTGGCGCCCCGAGTCGCGACCAGACGGGAACGAGGTCGGGCGGCAGCGGATCGCAGCGACCTAGATCGACGGAACTTTCGCTGCTGCCGTGGAAATCGGAGGCGCGCGAGGCGAGCAACCCACGGCGGCGCGCGACGCTTGCGAAGCGCTGCACGTCCGGAGCGGCATGGGCACCGGAAACGACCTCCAGCGCCTCGCCGCCGCAGGCGACGAAGTCGTCGAAGAGCGCATCCATGTCGCTTGCGGAGAGACGGTAGCGCCCGGGATGAGCGATCACCGCGATGCCGCCGGCCGCGCGGATCCAGCCCACCGCGTCCTCGAGCCGAGCCCATACGTGGGGAACGAAGCCGGGTTTGCCGCGGGCGAGGTAGTAGCGGAACACCGTTCCGACATCGGGCATCAGTCCGCTCGCAACGATGTGGCGGGCGAAATGTGCACGACCCACCAGCGCCGGGTTGCGCGCAAACCGGCGCGCGCCTTCGAGCACGCCATGCAGGCCGACGGCGTCGAGCGCATCGCTCATGGCCTGCGCCCGCTGCTCGCGGCCGCAGCGCACCTGCGCCAGCCCGTCCAGCAGTCGCACATTTCGATGGTCTATGCCCAGGCCGACCACATGGATGGTCTCGTCGCGGAAGGTCACCGAGATTTCCACCCCGGGGACCAGCGCAATGCCGCACTCGCGCGCCGCGGCCGCCGCCTCGTCGATCCCTCCCACCTCGTCATGATCGGTGAGTGCTAGCAGTTCGACGCCATTGGCCGCTGCGCGCTGCACCACCTCGGCGGGAGTCAGCCAGCCGTCCGATACGGTCGAGTGGCAATGAAGATCGGCATTCGGGAACATGGTTGGGGATCTGGTGCCTCATCCCGGCCGGACGCCGGAACAGATGTTTTTTTCATGATAGCAAACCGCATGGCCGCCCCGGCCGTTGCCAGCCCCTCGACGTGGTGCTATCGTCCGCCCGTCGCGCGGGAGCGGGTGAGCATTCCGGATAGAAAAACGCCGCTGGCAACATCCCGGAGATCGCGCAGGCACGCGGACCGAATGCCGGCCCGGGGGAACGAAGCGAGCGAAAGCGACGCCTGCAGGAGCCGGCATATCACCGGATCCACTGCAGCATCGACCGTAAGCTCGCGACCTCCCGGACACCCGAGTCGGGCGCGCACGGCTCTGCAACGCAGGCCCCAGGGCATTGCGCTGACAGTCTCGACAACCGATTCCGCGTTTAGGCAGGAGCGTCCGGTTCCCATGCAGACGCCTTTTCATCCAGCCTTGTTTCTCGTTCATTTTCCGGTGCCCGATCGTTCCCGCAGCGTCACCCCGCCAACGCAAGCGTGGACGGCCGACATCGCAGGATCGAGGGGCGCTCTGTCGCGCATCGGGCGGCCGGCACCGTTGACCTGCGACGCTGACATCGACAATCGATCATAACGAAAGCAACACCGCATCCGGCACCGAAGCCTGGACTACGAACCTTCCATCACTGGAGCCCGTCATGAGCAACTTTCCCGCAAACCTGAAATACACCAAATCGCACGAATGGATCCGCGTCGAAGCCGACGGGACGCTGACCGTGGGCGTGACCGATCACGCCCAGGAAGCGCTGGGTGACGTGGTATTCCTGGAACTGCCCGAAGCAGGCCGCGGCGTTACCGCGGGTGAAGCCTGTGCGGTGATCGAGTCGGTCAAGGCCGCCTCGGACATCTACGCGCCGGTTTCGGGCGAAGTCGTCGAGTTCAACCAGGCAGCAGTCGATGCGCCCGAATCGGTGAATGCCGACGCCTACGGCACCTGGCTGTTCAAGATCCGGCCGGACGCCGGGGCGGACCTCACCAATCTGCTCGACGCCGCCGGCTACGAAGCCGTCGCCAACGCCTGATTCCGCCGCACGCATCTCCCTCCTGGGCCGGCGATGCGCGGCCCGGCATACCAGTCGAGTTTTCTTCATGTCGAACACCCCTGCCTCCTCCTCCGTGCATGCGCCCCTGTCCGGGCTCGAGCAGCGCGACGCCTTCATTGCCCGCCACGTCGGACCGAACCCTGCCGAGGTCGCGAAGATGCTCGCGGCCATCGGCGCTCCGACGCTGGACGCGCTGATCGACCAGACCGTCCCGTCAGGAATCCGCCTCCCCGGGCCGCTGCCCCTCGGCGGCGCGAAGCCCGAGCATGAGGCACTGGCCGAGCTGCGCGCGATCGCACGGAAGAACGTCGTGAAGAGGTCGCTGATCGGCATGGGGTATTACGGCACCCTCACACCTGCCGTGATCCTGCGCAACGTGATGGAGAATCCCGGCTGGTACACCGCCTACACCCCGTATCAGGCCGAGATCTCCCAGGGTCGCCTGGAGGCGTTGCTGAACTACCAGCAGATGGTGATCGACCTGACCGGACTGGAGCTCGCGAACGCCTCCCTGCTGGACGAGGCCACGGCCGCCGCCGAGGCGATGACGATGGCGCGGCGCGTCAGCAAGTCGAAGGCCAATGCCTTCTTCGTCGACGAAGCCTGCTTCCCGCAGACGATCGACGTCGTGCGCACCCGCGCCGCCTATTTCGGCTTCGAACTGGTGTTCGGCCCGGCTGCCAGCGCGGCCGACCACGAGGTGTTCGGCGCGCTGCTGCAATATCCTAACGAGCGCGGCGAGATTGCCGATCTCGGCGGCACGATCGCGGCGCTGAAGGTGAAGGGGGCCGTCACCGCCGTCGCATCCGACCTCATGGCGCTGGTTCTGCTCAAGTCTCCCGGTGCCATGGGTGCCGACA
Source organism: Aromatoleum evansii (assembly GCF_045689615.1). Classification (NCBI taxonomy): domain Bacteria; kingdom Pseudomonadati; phylum Pseudomonadota; class Betaproteobacteria; order Rhodocyclales; family Rhodocyclaceae; genus Aromatoleum; species Aromatoleum evansii. Next base: position 1,746,165 of record NZ_CP141259.1, on the reverse strand, counting down.
TTGCACTCGGCTCGGCCCAGCGCTTCGGCGTGCCGATGGGCTTCGGCGGCCCGCACGCCGCCTTCTTCGCGACGCGCGAGGCCAATGTGCGCGCGATGCCGGGCCGCATCATCGGCGTATCGAAGGACACGCGCGGCAAGACCGCGCTGCGCATGACGCTGCAGACGCGCGAACAGCATATCCGCCGCGAAAAGGCGAACTCCAACATCTGCACCTCTCAGGTGTTGCTCGCGAACATGGCCGGCTTCTACGCCGTCTATCATGGCCCGGAGGGGCTGCGCACGATCGCGGCGCGGATCCACCGCCTCGCCGCGATCGTCGCCGAGGGCCTGCGCCGCGCCGGCTTCGCGGTGCCGACGGCGGCCTTCTTCGACACCCTGCAGGTCGAGACCGGCGCGCGGACTGCTGCGATCGCCGTAGCATGCGACGCAGCCGGCTTCAATCTGCGCAATGTTTCGGACGCCGTGCTGGGCATCTCGGTCGATGAGACCACGACGGCCGCCGACGTCGCCGCCGTGCTGCAGTGCTTCGGCGCGGACGCCGACATCGCCGCACTCGACGCCGCGGTCGCGGCCACCGGCGGCGCCATCCCGGCGGCGCTGCTGCGTGACGACGCGATCCTGAAGCACCCGGTGTTCAACACGCACCGCACCGAGCACCAGATGCTCCGCTATCTGAAGAAGCTGCAGAATCGCGACCTCGCCCTCGATCATTCGATGATCTCGCTCGGCAGCTGCACGATGAAGCTCAACGCGACGAGCGAGATGATCCCCGTGACCTGGCCGGAGTTCGCGAACATGCACCCGTTCGCGCCGCGCGAACAGGCCGCCGGATGCCTCGAGATGATCGAAGCCCTCGCCGATTACCTCAGGGCCATCACGGGCTTCCCCGCAATCTGCATGCAGCCTAACTCGGGCGCGCAGGGCGAATATGCCGGCCTGGTGGCGATCGCCCGCTATCACGCCAGCCGCGGGGAGGCGCATCGCAACGTGTGCCTGATCCCGAAGTCGGCGCACGGCACGAACCCCGCGACGGCGCAGATGTGCGGCATGGAAGTGGTGGTGGTCGCCTGCGACGACAAGGGCAACGTGGAGGTCGCCGACCTGCGCGCGAAGGCCGCACAGCACGCCGACCGCCTCTCTGCACTGATGATTACCTACCCATCGACGCACGGCGTTTTCGAGGAGGCGATCCGCGAGATCTGCTCCATCGTGCACGAGCACGGCGGCCAGGTGTACATGGACGGCGCCAACCTCAATGCCCAGGTGGGGCTGACCTCGCCCGCGCACATCGGCGCGGACGTCAGCCACATGAACCTGCACAAGACCTTCTGCATCCCGCACGGCGGCGGCGGTCCGGGGATGGGCCCGATCGGGCTCGCGGCGCATCTGGCGCCCTTCATGGCCGATCACGTCGTCGCCGCGACTGGCGGCGAGGACCGTCCGAACAAGGGTCAGGGCGCGGTCAGCGCCGCCCCCTTCGGCTCGGCGAGCATCCTGCCGATTTCGTGGATGTACATCGCGATGATGGGCGGCGAAGGCCTGCGCCAGGCGACCCAGGCGGCGATCCTCAACGCCAACTACATCGCCGGCCGCCTAGCCGACCACTACCCGGTGCTCTACACGGGCTCACAGGGACGCGTCGCGCACGAGTGCATCCTCGACATCCGTCCGATCAAGGCGGCGACCGGGGTCAGCGAGGTGGATATCGCGAAGCGCTTGATGGACTACGGTTTCCACGCACCGACGATGTCCTTCCCGGTTGCCGGCACCATCATGGTCGAGCCCACCGAATCGGAGGACCTGGCGGAACTGGACCGCTTCATCGACGCGATGATCGCGATCCGCGACGAGATCCGCGAGATCGAGGCCGGCCGCTGGACCGCCGAGGACAACCCGCTGAAGAACGCCCCGCACACCCAGGCCGACTTCATCGGCGACTGGGCGCGCGGCTACACCCGCGAGCAGGCCGCATTCCCACTGGCGTGGGTCACCGAGAACAAGTTCTGGCCCAGCGTCAATCGCATCGACGACGTATACGGCGACCGCAATTTGTTCTGCGCCTGCGTGCCGATGGAAGACTACGCAGGCTAAAATCGCGCCGCTTCTCGCCCAACGGAAGCCACGCCACATCGGCGTGGCTTTTTTTCGACCTTCGCCACACGAGCCCCACGCGCCTCCATGTCAATGCACGCCCCGTCCACGCCGAACGACCGCAACTGGCTCGGCCTGCTCGCCTCGGCCCTGATCGTGCTACTGGTCCTTGGCATCATGCTCGTGCAGCAGACCCGGCCGGTGCCGATGCATGATCTCAAGCTCGCGGACGGCGAACGACTGAAGTGCGTCTCCTACGCCCCCTATCGGCTTCCCGGCCAGACGCCCTTCGACGAAAAGCTCGTGATCTCGCGCGAGCAGATCGCCGCGGACCTCGCCGCACTAGCGCAGATCACCGAGTGCGTGCGCATCTATTCGGTCGACCAGGGGCTGGACCAGGTGCCGGCAGTGGCGCGCGAAGTCGGACTGAAGGTGCTGCTCGGCGCCTGGGTGAATGCCGATCCCAAGCGCAACATGAAGCAACTCGACCACGCGATCGCGCTCGCCAACGACTATGCAGACGTCGTCCGCGTCCTGATCGTCGGCAACGAGGTGCTGCTGCGCCGCGAACGGACCGAGTCCGAGATGCGCGAGTTGATCGAGTATGCACGCGCACGCGCGACGGTACCGGTGACCTATGCCGACGTCTGGGAGTTCTGGCTCCAGCACCCCAAGCTGTCGGAGTCAGTCGATTGGGTCACCGTGCACATTCTCCCTTTCTGGGAAGACCATCCGGTCGCGATCGACCGTGCCGTTGTGCACGTCGCCGAGGTGTTCGACGAGGTCCGCAAGCACTTCGACAAGCCGCTGATGATCGGTGAGACCGGCTGGCCCAGCGCCGGTCGCCAGCGCCAGGGCTCGGAGCCGTCCCAGGTCAATCAGGCCCGCTACATCCGCGAATTCGTGCATGTCGCGCACGAAAAGGGCTGGAACTACAATCTCATCGAGGCCATCGACCAGCCGTGGAAGCGCCGCCTCGAAGGCACGGTCGGCGGCTTCTGGGGCATGCTCGGCACCGACCTGAGTCCGAAATTCCCCCTCGCCGGCCCGGTCGCCGAGCGCTCCGGCCTTGCTGCACCGCTCGCAGGCGCCGCACTCGGGGCGACCCTGTGCCTGCTGCTGGCATTCGGCACGCGCGGGACGCCGGCACGGCTTGCCGCGCTGGCTGCAACCGGCGCGGTCGGCGGGCTCGCCGCGGTTCTCGGCTGGGAACATGCGCAGCTCGCCTGGCGCGACACCTTCGAATGGTGGCTGTTGGGCAGCATCGGCGTCCTCGGCCTGCTGGCCGCCCCGGCGGCTGCGCGCTGGCCGGGCGCCACGCCCATCTGCACCGCGGGCGAGGCCTGGGCAGCCCTTCGCACCGGCGGCCCGGCCCACCTCGGCGCCGGGAAGTGGCTGGGACTGCTGCGCGGCGTCCTGCTGTTCGCCGCGGCGGTCGCGGCCCTGCTGCTGTTCGCCGACCCGCGCTACCGCGACTTCCCGGTGTTCCTCTACCTCGTCCCGACCCTCGTGTTCGGCGTCACCGGATGGTGGGCGGCGAACCGCTTCGGCGTAGAGGAAAAGGTGTGCGGTCTCGTGATCGCCGTGTGCGTCGCAGGCCGCTGGTTACCGGAACCCTTCAACCCGCAGGCCGTCGCGTGGCTCGCCACGGGACTGTTCCTTGCCGCCCCGTGCCTGCGCGCCATTGCGCGCAAGAACCAGTAACGACAGCATCGCGCCGACTGCCGCGTAATCGAAACTGTAGAGCACGAGCCCCGCAATTCCGCTCAACCACCCGGCCCACGCCGCGGGGCGACGGCCAGAGGCGAAGGCGACCACGCCCAGCGCCAGACTCACCCAGCCGAGGCGCTGCTGCATGAAGGCCTGGACGAGGGCCCATTTCACCAGACACAACCCCTCCGGACCGTCGGCAAACAGCGGCTTGCAGTCAGCCGGAAATGCCCCCGCCTCCAGCACCGCATACCGCAACAGCAGGACCGCCGCCAACACGACCGCACTCACCCCGACCAGACCGGCAATACCACCACCCCGCCGCATTTCCTCTCCTGACAACGCCTTTTTCCTTATTAATCAAAGCCCCGAAAACGAGGCTGAAACGTGTTGCAAATTAACCCACAATCTCTTTGCTAAGCAGAAGAAAAAGCGCATAAACTCCGCGGCCAACGGCTGTACGGGCCCGTATGCACCGATTCTGGCATAGCCGGAAGTATTTTATTGCACCGCAAGGCCCGGTGCCTCGCCCGTCGGGGGCAGGCACCGCGGTGTTTGATGCAGTCCTCGAGGGACATTGATCCTGATGAAAAACGCGGCTTCGCTGATTTACCGAATTGTCGTAGCTCTGATCATTGCCGGAATCATCGCCGGCGCGCAGTACCTGATTGCAGAACGCTGGAACCGCGGCACCGAATTCGTCGGCGCCGCCAACAGCATCCACGGATACGCCTACAGCCCCTACCAGCGCGAGCAGAACCCGCTGCAGGGCATCTACCCGAGCGACGCCGAGATCGGCGGCGACCTCGATCTGCTCGCCCAGTCCGCCGAGCACATCCGCACCTACGGCAGCCTCGAGACCCCCGCCATCGTTCCGCTCGCGCTCGACCGCAAGCTGACCGTGATGGCCGGTGCGTGGATCGGCCCCGACGAGGAGCGCAACGCCAAGGAAGTCGACGCAGTCATCGAGTCGGCACGCAAGTACTCCCACGTCGACCGCGTCATCGTCGGCAACGAGGTCCTGCTGCGTGGCGACCTGACCGTCAAGGAACTTGCCGTCCACCTCGACAAGGCGCGCAAGGCACTCAAGCGCTCGAAGAAGACCGTGTCGACCGCGGAGCCTTGGCACGTCTGGCTGAAGAATCCGGAACTGGCCAACAGCGTCGATTTCATCACCGTGCATCTGCTGCCCTACCACGAGGGGGTGCCGGTCGAGAACGCAGTCGACTACGCGCTGATGCGCTACGACGAACTCGTGAAACACTTCCCCAAGAAGAAGATCGTCATCGGCGAAATCGGCTGGCCGAGCCGCGGTCCGGTCATGGACAGCCTGGGCGGCGGGGATACGAAGGGGGTCGCCTCCGCCGAGAACCAGGCGCGCTTCATCCGCGAGTTCCTCGCCCATCCGCGCTCGGCCACGCTCGACTACTACATCATGGAAGCGATCGACCAGCCGTGGAAGATCGAGATCGAAGGCTGGGCCGGCGCGTACTGGGGCATGTTCAATGCCGACCGCCACCAGAAATTCGCACTCGACGGCCTCGTCGTGAAGGACGTGCGCTGGCACGACAAGGCACGCACCGCAGGGCTGATCGCCTTCCTGCCAATGTTCCTGATCGCCTTCTTCCTGCGCGACTGGAGCGTGATCGGGCGCCTGTGGCTTGCCAGTCTGGTCCAAGCCTGCGCCGCGACGCTGGTCATCGGCATCAACGTGCCGGCCGACTATTACCTCACGCAGCGCGACCTCATCGGCCTCGCGATGCTCATCGGCGCAACGGTGCTGACGATCGCGGTGCTGCTGTCCCACGGCTTCGAGTTCGGGGAGGTGCTGTTCAAGCGCAAGTGGAATCGCCGCTTCCTGCCCCTGCCCCCGCACGATGCGGACAAGGAGCCTTTCGTCTCGATCCACCTCGCCTGCTGCAACGAGCCGCCGGAGATGGTCATCGCGACCATCGACAGCCTTGCGGCGATGAAGTACCAGAATTTCGAGGTCCTCGTCCTGGACAACAACACCAAGGACGAGGCGTTGTGGAAGCCGCTGGAGAAGCGCTGTGCCGAGCTGGGGCCGCGCTTCCGCTTCTACCATCTCGACAATTGGCCGGGCTTCAAGGCCGGCGCACTGAACTTCGGCCTGCGCCAGACCGACCCGCGCGCGGAAGTCGTCGGCGTCGTCGATGCCGATTACGTCGTGTCGCCCGACTGGCTGTCGTGCCTGATCCCGCATTTCGACGACGCGGAAGTTGCCGTCGTGCAGGCGCCGCAGGCACACCGCGACTGGGAAACGCACCCCTTCCGCCGCATGTGCAACTGGGAGTTCGACGGCTTCTTCCGCATCGGCATGCACCACCGCAACGAGCGCAATGCCCTGATCCAGCATGGCACGATGACCCTCGTGCGCCGCCTCGCGCTCGACGACGTCGGCGGCTGGTCGGAATGGTGCATCTGCGAGGACACCGAACTGGGTCTGCGCCTGATCGAAAAGGGCTACGACACCCGCTACGTCGACCACATCCTCGGCCGTGGCCTCACGCCGGCGGACTTCCCGGCGATCAAGAGCCAGCGCTTCCGCTGGGCCTTCGGCGCGATGCAGATCCTCAAGCACCACCTGCCCGCGATGATCGGCCCGAGCCGGCTCAACCTTGCCCAGCGCTACCACTTCCTCACGGGCTGGTTCGCGTGGCTGGGCGACGCACTGCAGCTCGTGTTCGCATTCGCGAGCCTGGCATGGACCGTCGGCATCCTGTTCTACCCCAAGGCCTTCGGCCTGCCCGTGACCTCGCTGGCGATTCCCATCCTCGCCTTCATGGCGTTCAAGGCCGGCCTGGGACCGATCCTCTACCGACGCACCATGGACGCCCCGTGGAAGGACATCCTCGGCGCCTCGATACTGTCGGTCGGGCTCGCGCATGCGATCGCGCGCGGCGTGTTCGCGGGGCTCGTCAAGCGGCGCGGCGAATTCGTCCGCACCCCGAAGGGCTGGAAGGACAAGGGCACCCTCGCGTTCTTCTCGCCGCTGCGCGAGGAGATCGGCCTGCTGGTCGCACTGGTGCTGGGCGGCATCGTGCTGGTGCTGCAGCGCGGTTACGACGACCTCGAGGTGCAGTTGTGGGTCGGCATCCTGGCGCTGCAATGCGTGCCCTATCTCGCGTCCATCGCCTGCCAGGTGGCGTCGTACATGCCCGAGGCCGAGCCGGCGAAGGCTCTGGCGAGCAGCTCCGGCGGCACGGCGGGACAGGCCGGGTGAGGCCACACAGGCCCGCATGAGCAATCAGGGCGCCGCATGGCGCCCTTTTCACGTCTGCTGCCGCACCGGCACGGCTCCGGGCCCGAAGGCTCAGGGGATATAGGCGAGCGGAATCTCGTCGCTGGTGCGTGCCCCCGCAGTCATCTCTCGGCACAGGGCAATGAAGGCACGCATGCCCGGCGTGGTGAACTTCTGGCGATGCCAGAGGAAATGGAAGGAGCGCTGCAGGTCCAGTTCCGGCGTATCGACGGGCACCAGGCTGCCGCGCCGGAATGCCTCCCGCAGCGCGAGGCGTGAAATGCAGCCGATCCCCAGCCCTGATTCGACCGCACGCTTGATCGCCTCCGTATGCTCCAGTTCCAGGCGCACGTCGATGCGCGCCGCGACATGGCGCATGGCGTGATCGAAGGTTTCCCGCGTACCGGATCCGATTTCGCGCAGGATCCACGGCTGGCGCGTCAGTTCGTCCAGGCTTGCCCGCCGCGCGCTCGCCAGCGGATGCGAGGGTGCGCAGAACACCACCAGCTCATCGTGCAGCCACGGCACGGCCTCGAGATCGGGATGGTGGCAGCTGCCCTCGATCATGCCCATGTCGAGCTCGAAGCCGGCGATCTGCTGGACGATGGTCGCCGTGTTATGCACGCTCAGGTGGATGCGGCTCTCGGGGTGGCGCTGCAGGAAGGTCGCCACGATCAGGGTGCCGAGATAGTTGCCGATCGTGAGCGTCGCCCCGATCCTCATGCTGCCGAAGCCCATGCCGCCCTGGAGCAGATCCTCGATGTCCTCGGCGCGCGCCAGGAGTTCGACCGCACGTGGCAGCAGGCGCTGACCAAGCTCGTTTAGGCGCAGCGACTTGCCGACGCGATCGAACAGGCGCACGTCGAACTGGCGTTCGAATTCCGCGAGGCTGCTGCTCGCCGCAGACTGCGACATTGCGAGATGTTCGGCGGCCTTCGACACGGTGCCTGCGCGTGCCGTCGCGACGAAGACTTCGAGCTGCCGGAGGGTGTGCTTCATATCGATTCAATAGATATTGATTATCCAGATTATCCACGCATCAGCTTAGCGCCACTCACTAGAATCGCTCCATCGGACATCGAAGCGGAGCAAGACCCGAAATGAGCAACCTGGCAACCGAGCGCGTTCTGAGCGTGCACCACTGGAACGATTCCCTGTTCAGCTTCCGTACCACCCGCGATCGCGCACTACGCTTCACGAACGGCCAGTTCGTGATGATCGGACTCGAGGTCGAGGGCCGCCCGCTGACCCGTGCATACAGCATCGCGAGCCCGAACCACGAGGAGCACCTCGAATTCTTCAGCATCAAGGTACCCAACGGCCCCCTGACCTCGCGTCTCCAGCATCTGAAGGAGGGAGATCCCATCGTTGTCAGCAAGAAGCCCACGGGCACTCTGGTGCTGCACGACCTCAAGCCCGGCAAGCACCTCTACCTGCTGTCGACCGGCACCGGACTGGCTCCCTTCATGAGCGTGATCCAGGATCTCGAGACCTACGAGCGTTTTGAGCGCGTCGTGCTCATCCATGGCGTGCGTACCGTATCAGAGCTGGCGTATCGCGACTTCATCGCCCACGAACTGCCCCAGCACGAATTCTTCGGCGAGTTCGTGCGCGAGAAGCTCATCTACTATCCCACGGTGACGCGCGAACCGTTCGAGAACCAGGGGCGCCTCACGGACCTCATCAACAGCGGCAAGCTGTTCCGCGACATCGGGCTGCCCGAGCTGGACCCCGGCGTCGACCGCGCAATGATCTGCGGCAGCCCGGCAATGCTCAAGGATTGCTGCGAATTGCTCGACTCGCGCGGCTTCCATATCTCGAAGCACATCGGTGACCCGGGCGACTACGTGATCGAGCGTGCATTCGTGGAGAAATGAGCGGGCAGCGGCACTTAATGCCAAATATGTGACCGTTACGTCGGGGCACAACAAGCTGCATGCACAAGCGGCCGTGCAGGAGTACACTTCCATGTACTCGCAGCAAGCCGGATCGAAGCATGGAACTCCCTCGCCGGACGGTCGTGTCCTCTGTGTACGCCGCCGCACGTTTGTCACTCCCGGTGCTGGCGGCGCTATTGGCCATGGCGCCCCCCGCAGCCCACTCCGCTCCGCCACCGGGGCATCCCTCGCCGGGCGCGGCGATGCAGTTGATCCGACCCGGAGTGGACCAGTCCGCTCCCTTGCGCCGCACCGGCGTCGCGCTCGATTCCATCGACGCCAACGAGTACACCTACATCGAAGTCGACGAGGGCGGGAAAAGCTACTGGATCGCCACCGCGCGGATGAACATCATGCGTGGCGACATGGTGCAGTTCGACGAAGGCGTGACCATGGCGCAGTTCTACAGCAAGTTGCTCAAGCGCACCTTCCAGTCGGTGATGTTCGTCGACGCCGTTTCGACCGCGCCCGGCAAGCGATGACGGCGGCGGCCCAAGTCGTCGAGGTCCGCATGCCGAAATTTCCGGAATGCTGGGACAGCTGCGGCAACTGCCGGACCGAGGATGTCTTCGTGCAGAGCGTGCTCGTGCGGGCCGGCGAACGCATCGGCTTCGACGAACCGCTCATCGTCCTGGAAACCGGAAAGACCGCGATGGACATCCCCTCGCCCCGCGCCGGCACCATCGTCGAGGTCAAGGTCGATGAAGGCGATCTGATCGACGAGGGTGACCTGATCGCGCTGGTTGCCGTCGGCTGAGGCCCGCTGCCGCTAACGCGCCCGGCATGCGCGATTGCGCCCGCCGAGTTTCGCCCGGTACATGGCCTCGTCGGCACGGCACATCAGCTCGTGCTCGTCCTTGCCATCCTCGGGATAGAGCGCAATCCCGATGCTCGACGAAATGCGCACTTCGCGGCCCTCGAACGTGAACGGCTTTTCGAGCGCGCTGCGGATCTTCTCCGCGACGATCTCGGCATCCGTGTCGGCACTGATTTCAGGCAGCAACACCACGAATTCGTCACCACCGCGCCGTCCGAGCGCGTCGGACGACCTGATCGAACCCTGCATGCGCCGCACGGCCTCGCACAGCAGCATGTCGCCGACATGATGTCCAAGATCGTCGTTGACCTGCTTGAAGCGGTCGAGATCGACAAACAGCAGCGCGAAGCGATGCCCCGAGCGACGCGCCTGCACGAGCGCATAACCGAGCAGCTCGCCGAACATCAGCCGATTCACGGCGCCGGTCAGAATGTCATGCGTGGCCATGTGGGCAATGCGCCGCTCCGCCTCCTTGCGCTCGGTGATATCCGACAGGAGTGCGATGGCTCCCTTCATTTGCCCCCAACCGTCGTTGAGCGGCGCCAGCGAGGCGAGGACCGTCAACTGCCTGCCGTCTCCGCGCGTCAGTCGGACCTCATAGTGCCTGCTTTCCCCCTCGCCGAGGCGGGCGAGCATGGCGTCGCGGCTTTCGCCACCACCTTCGGCCCACAACTCATCGAGCGCCAGCCCGATCAAACTCGACTCTTCGCGCCCGACGAGCTCGATGAATCCCGGATTGACGAAGGTCAGCCTGAATTCCGCATCGGTTGCCGCTATGCCGTCGTGCGCGAGGTTCACGAGCGTGCTGTATTTCGCCTCGCTGCGGCGCAGCGATTCGGTCGTCCGCGCCAAACGGGTTGCCCGCTCGCGGGTGACAACGAAGAACAGCGCTGCCACCACCAGCAGCACACCGACCAGCACGACCGATACGAATTCGGCCTGACGAATATCAGGTTCGGCATCGAAGGACGACAGAGCATGTAGCCGGATGATCCATTCGATCCCGCCGAGTGACACACGCTCGACACTGACCGGATGGGAAGCGGATTCGGGCATCCCGGCATGACTGTCGTAAAGCAGGGCTTCCGCTGCGATGCTGCGGTCAAACACCTGCATGCGGATCTGCCCGGGATGCTGGTCCAGCATCTGGCGCATCAGGCTCGCCATGCGGAACGGCATGTAGACCCATCCCCGGAGCGCTGCCCAGCGCTCGGCATCGGTTGCGACCGGCATTCCGTCCGCGAACAGCGGCATGTAGAGCAGAACGCCCGCCTGCACGTCCGCCTCCGTTTCCTGGACAAGAACCGTCTTCCCGCTCAGGGCAGCATCACCCGAATGCACGGCCCGGTCCATCGCCGCGCGCCTGACCGGCTCGGAATACATGTCGTATCCGATCGCGCGGGCATTGCGCCAGTCAGCCGGCTCCAGCACGACGATGCTGCTCAGCAACGCCCTCTGCCCCTCGGGCCAAACCCGGTAGTCATCGCGCGCGAATTCGCGCATGGCCCGCGTGTGCGCCTCGAGTTGGCCCGGCAGGATCGATTGGGCGAATCCGATCCCCTGCACGCCCGGAAAGTCTTCCTGGAAGGACAGTCGCTGCAGGTAGGTCCGCCAGGCAAGCAGGTCGAGCTCGGCGCGCGATCGCATGAATGCCTGGCTGCCGCGCAACAACATGCGATAGGACTGGAACCGCTCCCGGACCGTGAGGACCACTTCAGCGGAATGGCTCGCCAGATGCACGCGCACCTGCTCGTCATGCCGCTGTCCGAGGTGGCGCCAGACGACCACCGCTGCACCGATCGAGCAAGCGAGGGCCACTGCAATGAATACGCCCCCCCACGGCGACCAGGCACGCATCGGTGCGGTGTCGGCACGCTGAACTTCGGCATCGTGCATTTCGCGATCCATCCGGAGCTGGGGCGGGTCACAGCAACGCACCCACACCGTCATCATGTAACAAAATGATAACGGCCAGCACGACCGGCGGCGCGTGATTCCTTCTCACTTCCACGACAGCGCAAGCGGTGGCGGGCTTGAGGTATCCTTTGCGCACTTCATCATATCGGTTCGACCGAAACAGAAAGCGACCCAATGGCCCAATACGTAATGTCGATGCTCCGCGTGAGCAAAGTCGTGCCGCCGAAGCGGCAGATCATCAAGGATATTTCGCTGTCGTTCTTCCCCGGCGCCAAGATCGGCCTGCTCGGCCTGAACGGCTCGGGCAAGTCGACGGTGCTGCGCATCATGGCCGGCGCCGACAAGGAATACGAGGGCGACGTGCAGCACCTCGCGGGCATCCGCATCGGCTACCTGCCGCAGGAACCGCAGCTCGATCCAACCAAGACCGTCAAGGAAGAGGTCGAATCCGGCCTGGGCGAGATCGTCGAGGCCCGCGTGAGGCTCGAAGAGATCTACGCCGCCTACGCCGAGCCCGATGCGGACTTCGACAAGCTCGCCGAGGAACAGGCGAAGTACGAGAACATCCTCGCCACGGCCGGCTCCGACATCGAGAACCAGATGGAGATCGCCGCCGATGCGCTGCGCCTGCCGGCGTGGGACGCGGTCGTCGGCAATCTTTCCGGTGGCGAGAAGCGCCGCGTGGCGCTGTGCAAGCTGCTCCTGTCCAAGCCCGACATGCTGCTGCTGGACGAGCCGACCAACCACCTCGACGCCGAGTCGGTGGAATGGCTGGAGCAGTTCCTGACCCGCTTCCCCGGCACCGTCGTCGCGGTCACGCACGACCGCTACTTCCTCGACAACGCCGCCGAGTGGATCCTCGAACTCGACCGCGGCCACGGCATCCCGTGGAAGGGCAACTACTCCTCGTGGCTGGAACAGAAGGAAGAGCGCCTCGAGCAGGAGCAGAAGCAGATCGACGCGCACATGAAGGCGATGAAGACCGAGCTGGAATGGGCGCGCTCGAACCCGAAGGCCCGCCAGGCGAAATCCAAGGCCCGCCTTGCACGCTACGAGGAGATGGCCACCGTCGAATACCAGAAGCGCAACGAGACGCAGGAGATCTTCATCCCCCCCGGCGAGCGCCTCGGCGACAAGGTCATCGAATTCAACGGCGTGACCAAGGCCTTCGGCGACAAGCTGCTGATGGACAAGGTCAGCTTCAGCATCCCGCCCGGCGCGATCGTCGGTGTGATCGGTCCCAACGGCGCCGGCAAATCGACGCTATTCAAGATGATCGAGGGCCGCGACAAGCCGGACTCGGGCGAGATCACGATCGGCTCGACCGTGAAGCTGGCGGCGGTCGACCAGTCGCGCGAGGGGCTGGCGAACGACAAGACGGTGTTCGAGGCCATCTCCGACGGCGCGGACGTGCTCACCGTGGGCCGCTTCGAGATGCCCAGCCGCGCGTACATCGGCCGCTTCAACTTCAAGGGTGGCGACCAGCAGAAGATCGTCGGCAACCTGTCCGGGGGCGAGCGCGGCCGCCTGCACCTCGCCAAGACGCTGATTTCCGGCGGCAACGTGCTGCTGCTCGACGAACCGTCGAACGACCTCGACGTCGAGACGCTGCGCGCGCTGGAAGACGCGCTGCTCGAGTTCGCCGGCTGCGCGCTGATCATCAGCCACGACCGCTGGTTCCTCGACCGCATCTGCACGCACATCCTCGCGGCCGAAGGCGACTCGCAGTGGACCTTCTTCGCGGGCAACTACCAGGAATACGAGGAAGACAAGAAGAAGCGTCTGGGCGAGGAAGGCGCGAAGCCCAAGCGCATCCGCTACAAACCGATCACCCGCTGATCCGCATCGCCGCCGGGCTGCCGGAGCAGCCCGCCTCGCGATGAGCGCGTTTTGCGCTATTCTCCATGACGCGCTCATCGCCCCAACCGACAGGAGAATTTCCATGTACAAGAGCCTCCAGCGAATTCTCGCCGTGAGTGCCGCGTTGTTCGCCCTTGCGCCGGCCGCACCGGCGCTGGCGGAAGCCCCCATGGTGAAGACCCAGGTTCCGGGCTACTACCGGACCATGGTCGGGCAGTTCGAGGTCACCGCCCTGTATGACGGCGCAATCGAGCTCGACACCAAGCTGCTCAAGAACGCCGAACCGGAAGACATCAGCCGGATGCTGGCACGCGGTTTCGTCGGCAACCCGAAGATGCAGACCGCGGTGAATGCCTACCTGATCAACACCGGCGGCAACCTGATCCTCGTCGATGCCGGTGCGGCCAAGCTCTTCGGGCCCACGCTCGGCTTCGTCGTCGACAACCTGAGGGCGGCCGGCTACGACCCCGCGCAGGTCGACACCATCATCCTGACCCACATGCACCCCGACCATATCGGCGGCCTCGGCGATCCGGCGGCTCCGCCGGTCTTTCCGAACGCCAACGTGTACGTGTCGGTGCTCGACAACGACTTCTGGCTGTCGCCCGAGGCTGCTGCCGCCGCAAAACCCGAGATGCAGGATTTCTTCAGGATGGCGCGCGAAGTCGCGGCTCCCTACCAGGCACGCGGCAAGTGGCGCACCTTTGCCGACGGCACCGAGATCGCCGCGGGCATTCGTGCGGTGAAGGCTTACGGCCATACGCCGGGCCACAGCGCCATCTCCCTCGAGTCGGCCGGCCAGAAGCTGCTGATCTGGGGCGACATCGTGCACTCGCATGCGGTACAGTTCGCGTTGCCCGGCGTGTCGATCGAGTTCGACTTCGACCAGACCCAGGCGGTGGCGACCCGCCGCAGCCTGATGTATTCGCTGGCGGCGAGCAAGACGCTGGTGGCCGGCATGCATCTACCCTTCCCCGGTATCGGCCACGTGCGCGCAGACGGCAAGGGCGTCTACGCCTGGGTGCCGATCGAGTACGCGCCGCTCCCCAAGCCGGCTCAGTGATCAGCGTTCCGGCCAGAAACGCTCCATCAGCGGCTTGACGCTGATCCCATGGCACAGGATCGACAGAGTGACGACGATCAGTGTCATGTGGATCAGCTCGAGCGCCAGCTTTTCCGGCAGGCCGTGCTGGATGGCGTACATCAGGTAGTAGAGGGAACCGATCCCGCGCACGCCGAACCAGCCGGCGAGCGCCTTCGCATTCCAGGGCGTTCGCGTGCCCGCCAAGCCGACGAACACGCTCACGGGACGTGCGACGAGGAACAGGAACAGCGCCAGTGACACGGCGCGCCAGCTCCACGAGTCGACAAACAAGGTCCCGCCGATCAGCAGGATCAGCACCACCTCGGACAAGCGCTCGAGGTGTTCCTTGAACACCAGCGAGCCCTCGCTGACCGTCGCAGCGGGGGTAGCTTCACCGCCTTCCGGGCTGTCATAAGCCAGCAGGCGGTCCGGGACGTCCGGCCCGGCGCCCACGAGCTTGCGCTCCGTCTGGCGCAGCGCGACGGCAGCGAAGAACACCGCGAGAAAGCCCCACACACTGATCAGCAGGCTGAGGCCATACACCAGCGCGATCAGGCCCAGCCCGAGGAAGTCGTCGAGCAGGCCGTGCTCGGCGCGGCTGCTGCGCAGCCGATGCGCCAGATGGGCGAGGCCGGCGCCGGCGACCGCACCCAGCGCAATGCCGGCAGCGGTTGCCCACACCACGTCGACCAGCAGCCAGCGCGCGCCCATCTCGCCCAGTTCGTGCAGCCCGAGCAGGCCTAGACCGAGCATCACGAAGGGAAACGCGCTGCCGTCGTTCATGCCGGCTTCGCAGGTCAGCGTGAAGCGCAGGCGGTCGCGGTCACCCGGGTGGCGAATCTGCACCTCGGTCGCCAGCACCGGATCGGTCGGCGCGACGATCGCGCCAAGCAGGATCGCGGCGCCGAGCGGCAGCCCCAGCGCGTAATGCGCAAAGACGGCCACCAGGCCGACGGTGATTGCCATCGACACGAACGCGAGCAGCACCGGTTTGCGCCACCTCGCCATGCTGACCGGAACGGGCATCTTGACGCCCGCAGCGTACAACGAGATCAGTGCTGCCGCCTCGGTGAGGATCTCGAGGAGCGCCGATTCCTTGAGCGGATTGAAATGGAAGAGGTTCAGCACGGTCGGCCCGACCAGCACGCCGACCGCGAGGTAGATGATCGCGCTGGTGACCGGCAAGCGCTTGAGGACCGACGAAGTCAGGCCCATCGCGAGCAAAAGGCCGCCCACCAGCAGAAACCACTGCGCGTTAGTCATTGCGTAATCCGTGAATGCGGAAAGGTGTGGCAGGAGCCCCTTTCTCCGGTATCAGTAACTTCCGCTACGCGGTCGGCAGGAAACGATGCCCGGCAATGAAAGGCTGACGCGGCCAAGTACCGCATCCACCGTGCGAAGACCGACTCCGCACGCACTGCGATCACGCCGTATGGTGCCCAAGAAGGGACTCGAACCCCCACGCCTCGCGGCGCCAGAACCTAAATCTGGTGCGTCTACCAATTCCGCCACTTGGGCCCCGCCGTACCCGCAGAGCGGGCTGCCGCCATTGCAGCGGCGGGCGCATTATACACGGCCTCACATCCTCAGGCGTTCGGCGTAGCCGGTCATCTCGAGGTAACCGCGTCCGATCTCGCGACCAGACTCGAACAGCCGCACGGCGCCTTCCCAATACACCGCGCCGGTCGAACGTCGGCTGTCGAGTTCCTGATCGTCCATCAGGGGACGCAGCTCGAGGCGGCGGCCGTCGATGTCGATCACCCATTCGACCGCGTACTCGGCGCCGGTGCGGGGCGAGCGCCAGCGCCGCTCGGGTGTCAGGGCCACCTGCTCCCGCTGCAGGGCGCGCACCGCGCCTCCGGCGGCGCGCAGCGTGCCGGCTGACCACATCGATCCGCCGCGCTCGTCGCGCATGCGGAAGGCCATCAGCGAACCGCCGTCGTGCAGGTTGATGCCGATCCAGTCCCAGCCCCGCGCGCCCTCGGGCAGCAGCTCGCTGGACCACTCGTGGTCGAGCCAGGCCCGCCCTTTCACCGGGACGGTGTTGCCATCCACGCGCAGCGACCCGCTGACCACGAGCTGCGGGCGGCTGTAGTAATGGCTTGCATGCTTCGGATCAGGGGCTTTCTGGCTGAAACCCTTCTCGCCGTTGAGCACGGGCGGGCCGGAGGGGTCGAATCGCAGGTCGAAGGCGAAGGATCCGGCGTCAACACGGCTGCGATAATGATCCTGCCCCCATGCGAGTTGCCAGTCGCGGATCCATACCCCCGTCGCGCCCGTCTCGGCGCCGGCCAGCGGCTCCAGTTCGCGCTCGCTGCGCTCGGCATGAAGCAGACGCCCCACGGCGGGATCGGCAATCGCCGCGTGCGCGAGCACGAGCTGGCGTGGTGCGAAGCGACTCGGATTGTCCTCGCCGATGCCGGTGCGGACGCGGAAGAAGGTGACCTGGAAGCCGCGCTCGACACCCCGGTCGTCGGTGATCCAGCCGGTGACGTACCACCACTCGGTGCGGTAGTCCGGATGCGCGCCGCCGTCCGCCGGAAAGCGCAGCGTTGCGCCGGGCAGCACGGGCGGGTAGTCGGGCGCGGCGTCTGCCGCAGGCACGGCAAGCACTCCGCACACGGCGAACGCAAGGGCATGCGCGAAGCACCTCCAGTCCATCACCAGTCCTCCCGCACGGCCATCACGGCCGTACCGCGCATCGCCTGGTAGCCGGAAACGCGCGCGGCGATCCCCGCAAGCGCGATCACGGTGACGGCAAAAGCCAGCAAGCCGCCGATTGGAAGCGTCAAGTCCATGCTCCAGTGGAAACTCTGGCGATTTACGACCTCGATCAGAACGACCGCAATCGCGGTACCCGCCGCGAGGCCGAGCGCGGTCCCTGCCGCGGCCGTGAGCACGCCCTCGAGCGTGATCAGCCGGCCGACCTCGCGGCGCGTCATCCCCAGATGACGCAGCATCCCGAATTCCTTGCGCCGGGCGATCGCCAGCACCGCAAAACTGGTGCTGACGCCGAACAGTCCGATGAGCACGGCGACCGCCTCCATCGCGTAGGTAACGAGGAAGGTGCGATCGAAGATGGCGAGACTGCGGGCGCGAATCTCCCCGGGACTCGCAATCCGAACGGTGTTCTCGCCGACGATGTCGCGGACCGCGGCGGCGACCGTATCGAAGGATGCGCCCTCGGCAAGAAGGACACCGACGTCGTTCGCAACGAGGTCGCCGGTCACCGCACGGTAGTCCGCCAGCTCGATCGCGACCGCACCCTGTTGCCGCGCGTAATCGCGCCACACGCCGGCGACGCGGAAGGTCACGGACTTCCCGCCCAGCGGCAGGACGAGGGCGTCACCCGTCGCGACGGCAAAGAGGTCGGCCATCGCTTCCGATACCCACGCCGGCATCTCCCCCGCCGCGGGCGGCGTCGCCAGGCCAACCAGCGGGAGCAGTTTGCCGCCGTCCAGCGGGCGTGCAATCAGGGCCACGGGAAGACGCCGGTCGTCGAGGCGCAGGGAGTCGAAGCGCAAGGGCATCGTTCGCGACACGCCCGGGAGCGCCGTGATCCGCTCCAGTACGGCCGGGTCGAGGAAGCCGCTGGTGCCCTGCGGGGACGCGCTGACATAGAGATCGGCAGGCAGCACGGCGGTGAGCCAGCGATCGACCGAATCGCGGAAGGAGGCAACCATGATCGCCATCGCGACGGCGAGTGCGACGCTCGCGACCACCCCGGCGCCGGCGACGACGCCCTGCCCGGGCGCGGCCGCAAGACGAGCGTTCGCGAGTCGCCAGAGGGGCCGGCGCAGGAGGGAAGCGATGCGCGCAAAGCCCCGCACGAGTATGGGCAGCACCAGCACGGCGCCGACCAGGATAAGGGCGACGGCGAGGTAGCCGAATACCGGCACCCCGCCGAGCGACGGCAGCAGGCATAGCGCCGCAGCGCCTGCGAGACAGGCGGATGCGCTGCGCGGGTGCGCGCGGAAGCGGAACATCGCGGCTTCGTCACCGGACTTGAGCGCAAGCGCGGGTAGCATGTGCCATGCCTCGCGCGCCGGCTGCCATGCACCCGCCAGCCCGGCGAGAACACCCAGGAGGAGGTAGGCGCCACTTGCCACCGGATCGAAGCGCAGCGCGGGGCTTAGCGCGCTGAAGTAGCCCGCACCGAGATCGCCGCCGGCGACTGCGAAAGCGACGACCGCGATCCCATGCCCGAGGACGATCCCGAGCAGGCCGCCCGCGAGTCCGACGACGGCACCTTCGACCAGCAATCCGCGCATCAACGAGCCACGATCCAGTCCCAGCGCGCGCAGGAAGGCGAATTCCTGGCGACGGCGGGCCACGGCAAGGAACTGCGTGGAAAAAACGAGGAAGCCGCCGGTGACGAGGGCGATCGTGGCCAGCATCGTGAGATTTACGCGGTAGGCGCGCGAGAGTCCTGCCGCCAGTTCCTCGGCGGCGCTCGGGGTGAGCACTTCGACGCCCGGGGGCAGGCCGGCCGCGAGCGCATCGCGTGCGGCGGCAACATCGAGGCCTTCCTTCAGGCTGAGGTCGATGCGCGTGATGCGCCCCACCCGCCCGAAGAGCTGCTGCGCGGCGGCGATATCCATGACTGCCAGCGCCCGCCCCTGCCCCGCGCCGGGGACCCCGCCGGCCACGTGCAGCGATACGACCCGCGCGGCAGCCACGACATCCAGCCGGTCGCCAACCGCGACGCCGAGTTCGGCCTGGGCGGCGGAGCTCAGGAACAGCGCATCGGGCTGCAGCCAGGCGAGGGCGGCCCCTTCACGCCCGGGCTCGGTGGCCTGCGGCATCAGGGCCGGATGGACGTGCGCCGCCCGCAGGGCATCGATGCCGAAGAGGGGAAGCGAGCGGCCGTGCAACGGCAGACGGACCTCGAGTTCCACGACAGGACTGGCATCGGCCACCTCTTCGCGCATCGCGAGGGGTCCGTACAGCGCATCATCGAAGCCCTCGCGCGATCCGGCTACCTGTAGGTCCGCCTCGCCGGCAAGCAAGCGCATGCCGCGACCGAATTCGTCGAGTGCCGCAGCATGGATGATCTGCACGGCCAGGCCGAGGGCGACACCGAGCGCGATCGCGAACAGCGACAATGCCGTTGCGAGCCGGCGACGCGCGAGGCTGGCGATGAAGATCCGGCCGAGGACCCGACTCACGTGCGTTCGCCGTCGGGCGCGAGGCCCCCCGTGGTCAGGCGCAGGATACGGTCGGCGCGCAAGGCTGCCGCACGCGAGTGCGTCACGAGGATACCCATCGCCCCCGCGTCGCGGATGCACTCCAGCAGCAGGTCGAGCACCCCCGCCGCGCGCCCGGGATCGAGGTTGCCCGTCGGTTCGTCGGCAAGCACCAACGAGGGCCGATGGACGAGCGCGCGGGCGATCGCGACGCGCTGCAGCTCCCCGCCGGAAAGCTCGCGCGGCCAGGCGCCGGCTCGGTCGAGGAGTCCGACCCGCTCCAGCATCGCCCGGGCGCGCCGGTCGGCTTCGACGTCATCGGCGTCGAGCAGCCACAGCGGCAGGGCGACGTTCTGCGCCACGTCAAGGTGCGGGAGGATGTGGAAGGCCTGGAAAACAAAGCCGAAGCTGCGCCGGCGCAGTCCCGCCAGCGCGTCGTCGTCGAGCCCGACGAGTTCGGTTCCGTCGAGACGGATGCTCCCGCCATCGACCGGTTCCAGCCCGGCAATGCAGTTGAGCAGGGTCGACTTGCCTACTCCCGACTCGCCCATGACGGCAACACACTCGCCGCGTCGCACGCACAACGATAGCCCCTCGAACAGCACGCGCGCGACGGCAGCCCCGAGTCCCTTGCTCAGATCGTCGATTTCCAGCATTCCGACCGCTCCCCCGCCCATGGTTCAGACCGGCACCGCCTGCGCGATCCCGATGCAAATCCCGATGCAAATCCCGAAGGCTTATGATGGGCACATCCGGGATTGACTCGACACGGCATAAATGGAAAGCTGCACCATTTGAACAGCACAGTATATCCGGCGCGCATGACGCGGACGAACACCACCCGGGCCGCGAGCCCCTCGCGCACAGCCTCCGCAACGAGGAAGAACACGCCGGTCCGGGGCAAGTCCGCTCGCAAGCATACGATACCCTGTTCCCCTGCGGCGGCTGTCGCGGGCCACGGATGACATGCTGAACCGACTGGCGCTCCTCGTACTCGGTTTGTTGGCGCTGGCCCTGGCGGCCGGGTCGGCGTTCGCCCTCGAGGCGGCCATCGTTCTGTCGAAGCGGAGCGACGCACAGACGGCCTTCGCGGCCGCGCTAAGCCGCGAAATCACGACCTCGGCAGCGATTCGCCTCAGCGATGCCGGCAGCACCGGTGACTCGATCAACGAGGCGGCCCTCAAACGCGCCGACGTCGTGATCGCCGTGGGGGCCGAAGCGGCCGACGCCGTTGCCGATCGCAGCACCTCCCCCGTGCTGGTTGCGCTCATCTCGACACCCAACCTCCGCGCACTGCAGCAAAGGCATCCGCGCGCAAGGCTCGCCGGCTTCGTGCTCGACCAGCCCCTTGCCCGGCACATGCGCCTGATCCGCGCGACCAACCCGAAGACCACCCGCGTGGGCGTGCTGCTCGGCCCGCAATCCGCCGCGATGCGCAGCGCGCTCGCCGAATCCGGCGCCCGGCAGGGGCTGACGATGAGCTTCGAGATCATCGCGGATGTCGACGGCCTTCTGCCTGCGCTCGAACGCCTGCTGGAGTCCTCAGACGCAATTCTCGCGGTGCCCGACCCGACCGCCTACAGTCCTGCGACCGCGCGCCCGATCCTGCTCACCACCTACCGCTACCGCAAGCCGCTGTTCGGCTACTCGCAGGCCTACGTGACCGCGGGAGCGATCGCCTCCGTGTTTACGGCACCGGAGGACGCGGCTCGCCAAGTGGGCGAATGGCTCGTCGCGCAGCAAGGGGCGGGACACATCGACCTCCCGGTGGCTGAGGCGCCACGATATTTCAGTGTCGGTGTCAATCGCCACGTCGCACGCTCGCTGCTGTACCCGGTTCCGGACGAAGCGGCGCTCGTCGATGCAATCGAAAAGCGGAGGCCGCAATGAACCCGGCCAGCCTTTCCCTGCACAACCGCTTGCTGCTGGTGGCGCTGCTGCCGGCGGCGCTGCTCGCCACGCTGGTCACGACGCTGGTGCTGTATCGCGGCGCACAGACCCTGGACCGCACCCTGCACGAGCACGGCAACGCGATCGTCAGCTTCCTCGCCCCCGCCGCCGAGTACGGCGTCATATCCGGCAATCGCGCCACGCTCCAGACGCTGCTGCAGGCTGCAACGGCGCAGCGGGAAGTGAGCGCGGCGGCGGTATATGACGGCCGCGGCGAACTGCTCGCCAGCAGGGGGCGCATCAGCGTGCTGGAACCCGATGCGCTGCGCAGGATCGAGGAAAGCACCACCAGCCACGCAGCCCCGGACATGCTCGCGGTGGTCGCCCCCATCAAGTCGGGCGTCATCGCCATCGATGACGAACTTGTAGACGGCTGGCAGCCTGGCGTCGCCCAGCAGGGGGCGAACACGATCGGCTGGGTGCATGTAGAGCTCGATACCCGCCCCTCTTCGCGGGAGAAATCCTTCATCATCTGGACGTCCTTCGCGATCGTCGCCTTCGGCCTGTTGCTCACCGCGGTGATCGCCGTGCGGCTCGCGCGCTCCGTTTCGCGTCCCGTGGCGCGCCTTGTCCGCGGGGTCGGGCAGATGGCGCTCGGCGCGCTCGACGTCGCGATTCCCGAGAAGGCCTCCAGTCAGGAACTCTCCACTCTGGAGCGCGGCTTCAACACGATGGCGCGCGCGATCTCCGAGAGCCACCGCACCCTGCAGTCGCGCATCGATGACGCCACCGCGCTGCTCGCATACCAGGCACAGCACGATCCGCTGACCGGCCTGCCGAACCGCCGCGTCTTCGAACAGAAACTCGACGAGTGCGTCGTGGCCTCCCGCAGAGCGGGCGATCACGGGGCGCTGTGCTTCATCGACCTCGACCGCTTCAAGATCGTTAACGACACCTGCGGCCACGCCGCCGGCGACGACCTGCTGATGCGCATCGCGCTGCTGATCCAGCAGCGCGTGCGCGAGCAGGACATCATCTGCCGCATCGGCGGCGACGAATTCGCGCTGATCCTGCGCGGCTGCAGCCCATCCGACGCGCTCGACATCGCGGACGAACTGCGCACGAGCATCGCCTCGTTCGATTTCGAATGGCAGGGACGACACTTTTCGATCGGCGCCAGCATCGGGATGGCCTGCATCGACGGCAGCCACACCGATCCATCGGAGATCCTGATTGCGGCCGACGCGGCGTGCTACGAAGCCAAGCGCAGCGGCCGCAATCGCGTGGTGCGCTATCCGCTCGAGGCGGGGAACCAGGACTCACCCGCGCTCGAAGGGCCGGACGAGGCGCAGGCGGTCTGACTCCTCCAGGGGGCGACGCCCCTGTGGGAGCGGCTTTAGCCGCGAATGAGCGGTTCACTCCGCGACACGGCTGCTTCGCGGCTGAAGCCGCTCCCACAGGACAGCTCTCACGCGAAGCCCCGCACTTGGTTCCTGCGATTGCCCTGGCGTGCCGTGCTGCGACGCACGCGGCTTCGCGTATACTCGCGGCGCCCCGATCATGCCCGTCGACCACTACGAAAACTTTCCTGTCGCCTCGCTCCTGCTTCCGGCCCGCCTGCGCGAGCCCGTGGAGGCGATCTATGCGTTCGCGCGCAGTGCCGACGATATCGCGGACGAGGGCGACGCGACGCCCGTTGCTCGCCTGGCGCGGCTCAATGACTATCGTATCGAGCTCAACGCCATCGACGCCGGGCAGCCCCCGCGCGATGCCTCGCTCGCGCCGATCTTCGCCCGCCTCGCGACGAATGTCCGCGCTCACAGGCTGCCGCTGCAGTATTTCCGCGACCTGCTCGACGCCTTCAGCCAGGACGTCGGCAAGACGCGCTATGCCGACTTCGCCGAACTGCTCGACTACTGCCGCCGCTCGGCGAATCCCGTCGGACGCCTGCTGCTGCACCTCTACGACGCCGCGACGCCGGACAACCTGCGTCGCTCCGACCTCATCTGCACGAGCCTGCAGCTCATCAACTTCTGGCAGGACGTCGCGATCGACTGGCGCAAACGCCGCATCTATCTGCCGCAAGCCGACATGGCCCGCTTCGGCGTAAGCGAGGACCATATCGACAGCACCCGTTGCGACGATGCATGGCGTGCCCTGATGGACTTCGAAGTGCAACGTGCACGGGCGATGATGGTCGAAGGGGCGCCCCTCGCACGGCAACTGCCGGGACGCATCGGCTGGGAGCTGCGCCTGATGGTGCTGGGCGGCCTGCGCATTCTCGAACGCATCGAGAAGGCGGACTACGACGTGTTCCGGCACCGCCCCACCCTCACCCGCAGCGACTGGCCGCGACTCGCCTGGCGCGCCGTGCATTACCCGAGAATCCGATGAATCCGCACGATTACTGTCACGACAAGGCTGCCAAGAGCGGCTCCAGCTTCTACTACAGCTTCATGTTCCTGCCTCCGGAGCGCCGCCAGGCCATCACGGCCCTGTATGCGTTCTGCCGCGAGGTGGATGACGTCGTCGACGAATGCCACGACGTGCAGGTCGCGCAGACCAAGCTCGACTGGTGGCGCAAGGAGGTGGCGCGGGCGTATGGGGGGGGCCCCAGCCATCCGGTGGGGTTCGCGTTGAAGGACGTCAGCGCACGCTTCAACCTTCCGCGCGAACAGCTGCTCGAAATCATCGACGGCATGGAGATGGACCTCACGCAGAGCCGCTATCTCGACTTCAAGGGCCTGCAGCTCTATTGCTACCGCGTCGCCAGCGTCGTCGGGCTCCTCGCCGCCGAGATCTTCGGCTACCGCGAGCGCCAGACGCTGAAGTACGCGCACGACCTCGGCATGGCCTTCCAGCTCACCAACATCATCCGCGACGTCGGCGAGGACGCGCGCCGCGGCCGCATCTACCTGCCGATCGAGGACCTGCAGCGCTTCAAGGTGCCCGCAAGCCAGATCATGGAAGGCCGCCACGACGACAACTTCCGCGCGCTGATGACCTTCCAGGCCGAGCGCGCGGAGAAGTTCTACGACCAGGCGCTCGCCCAGCTGCCCGCGGCCGACCGCAAGAGCCAGCGTCCCGGCCTGGTGATGGCCGCGATCTACCGCACCCTGCTGCGCGAGATCGCCAGCGACGGCTTCCTGGTGCTCGACCGCCGCACCTCGCTCACGCCGGTGCGCAAGCTGTGGATCGCCGCCAAGACCTGGGTGCGTGCATGATGACGGGACGCAGCCCGCGATGAACCAACCGGTCGCGGTCATCGGCGCCGGCTACGCCGGCCTCGCCTGCGCGGTCGAACTCGCCCGGCGCGGCGTGCAGGTGACCGTGTTCGAACGCTCGCACACGCTCGGCGGACGCGCACGCGCGGTCGCGAAGGACGGCTGGCGCGTCGACAACGGCCAGCACATCCTGCTCGGCGCCTATGGCGAACTGCTGCGCCTGCTGCGCGTGACCGGCGGCACGCCGAAGGAACTGGCCCACCTGCCGCTCACCCTGCACACGCCGGGGCAGCTGCACCTGCAGGCCGCCCGCCTGCCGGCCCCGCTGCATCTGGCGCTCGGCCTGCTTACCGCGAAAGGGCTGAGCTGGGGCGACCGGCTCGCGATGCTGCGCCTGATGCGCGTGCTGAAGAAACGGCGCTTCCGCGTCGACTCCGGTCTGAGCGTGGCGGCGCTGCTGCACGAACTGCACCAGCCCCAGCACCTCGTCCGGCTGGTGTGGGAACCGCTGTGCGTCGCCGCACTGAACACGCCACTCGCCGAGGCTTCCGCGCAGGTGTTCGCGAACGTGCTGCGCGACAGCCTCGGCGCCGGCGCGGCGGCGAGCGAGCTGCTGATCCCGCGCGTCGACCTGTCCGAGCTCTTCCCCGTGCCTGCCGCGCGCTACCTCGCCGTGCGCCGCGGCAAGCTGCGCACCGGCACGCCGGTCGAGGGGATCCATCAGGTGCAGGGCGGTTTCCGCCTGGAGGGCGACCCTTCGCCGCGACAGGTGTATGCGCAGGTGGTGCTGGCGACCGCCCCCCACCATGCGACAGCCCTGCTCGATTCCGTCGGCAACTGCGAGCGGCTGTCGGCGATGATCGCCGCGTTGCCGAGCGAGCCGATCACCACGGTGTACCTCGCGCTCGGGCAGACCGTGCGCCTGCCCTACCCGATGATCGGCCTCGCGCGCGGGCCCGCGCAGTGGGCATTCGACCGCGGCCAGCTCGGCGGGCCGCAAGGCCTTCTCGCCTGCGTAATCAGCGCGCACGGGCCGCACGACGCGCTTTCGCGCGAGGATCTGCTGCTCGCCGTGCACGCGCAGCTCGAGCAGGAACTCGACCAGCGCCTGCCACCACTCGAGTGGTCGCAGGTCATCACCGAGAAGCGAGCGACCTTTGCCTGCCAACCCGCCGTTTCGCGTCCCGGGGCGCAGACGCCCGTGCCGGGGCTGTGGCTCGCCGGCGACTACCTCGATTCGGATTACCCCGCGACGCTGGAATCGGCCGTGCGCTCCGGCATCAATGCGGCCTCGCGCGTGCTGCGCCGCATTGCCAGCACCGCGGCCTGACCCCGCCCGCTCCCGTCAGGCTGGCCGCAGCGCCGGTTCGGTGAGACGCCCGGCCTGCATGTGCAGCACGCGATCGCAGCGCGCGGCGAGCGACTCGTCGTGGGTGACGAGGATGAGCGTGGTGCCCGATTCGCGGTTCAGCGCGAACATCAGCTCGATCACTGCTTCGCCGGTGACCGCGTCGAGGTTGCCGGTGGGCTCGTCGGCAAGCAGCAGGCGCGGATCGGGAGCGAAGGCGCGCGCCAGCGCGACGCGCTGCTGCTCGCCGCCGGAAAGGTGCTTGGGATAATGCCGCAGGCGGCTGCCAAGACCGACGCGCTCGAGCCATTTGCGTGCCGTGGCCGCGGCGTCGCGGGCGCCGGCGAGTTCCAGCGGGAGCATGACGTTTTCAAGAGCCGTCAGCGCCGGCAGCAACTGGAAGGCCTGGAACACGAAACCGATCGCCTCGCCGCGCAACCCCGCGCGGTCGTCCTCGCCGAGTGCGAACAGATCCCGGCCGAGAATATGCACGCTGCCCGCGCTGGGAACATCCAGCCCGGCCAGCAATCCGAGGAGGGTCGATTTGCCCGAGCCGGAGGCGCCGACGATCGCGACGGACTCGCCGGCCGCGACGCCGAACGACACATCCTGCAGAATCTGGAGCATCCCCTGGCCGTCGGCCAGTGCGACACTCTTGGACAGGCCCGAGACCTGCATCACCGGAACGGAGAACTCAATGCCGCTACGATCCATCGTGACCTTCTTGTTTGCATTGCTGTTGTCGGGCGCCGCCCAGGCGGCAACGATACTCGTGTGGGGCGACAGCCTGTCCGCAGGCTACGGCCTGCGGTCGCAGGAAGACTGGCCCACCCTGTTGCAGACGCGACTTGTGCGCGAAGGGTTCCGTCATACCGTGATCAACGGCTCCGTCAGCGGCGAAACCACGGCCGGAGGGCGCACGCGCCTGAGCGCGGCACTCGACCGGCACAAGCCCGATCTCGTCATCCTGGAGCTCGGCGCAAACGACGGCCTGCGCGGACTGCAGCCCGCGCTCATGGGCGAAAACCTCAGCGCCATGATCCAGGCGGCACGCGGCAAGGGTGCGAAAGTGTTGCTCGTGGGCATGCAGTTGCCGCCCAACTACGGCCCCGCCTACACGCGGCGTTTCCAGCAGACCTTCACCGAGGTCGCACGCAGCGAGAAGGTGCCCCTCGTCCCCTTCCTCCTCGACGGCTTCGCCGACAAGCCGGATCTTTTCCAGCCTGACGGCATCCATCCGACCGCCGAGGCCCAGCCGCTGATCCTCGAGACCGTATGGAAGGGGCTGAAGGGCCTGCTCAAGGGCTGAGACGCCGGCCGGGCCGGGGCGCACCCGGCCCGGCGACATTTTATTCGACGCGCAGCACCGCCTCGCCCGCGACCATGCGGCCGATGACGTGGCCCTCGCTGCCCTGCTCCGCGCGGATCGCCGCCAGCACCGCCTCGACACCCGACTCGGCGCAAGCGATCAACAGGCCGCCGCTGGTCTGCGGGTCGGTGATGAACTTGCGCTGCCACTCCGGCGCGTCGGCCGCCATTCTCACGTCGTCGCCGTAGCTCGCCCAGTTGCGCGTCGAGGCCCCGGTGGCGATGCCCTCGCGCACGAGCTTCTCGGCCGCGGCGATCTTTGGCAGCGCATCGAAACTGAGGGTCGCGCCGAGCTTCGAGCCGCGGCAGATCTCCAGCAGGTGGCCCGCCAGCCCGAAGCCGGTGACGTCGGTGACCGCATGCACGCCACCCATGCCGGCGAGGCGTGCGCCCACGCGATTGAGCAGCGTCGTCCAGCGCAGCATCTCTGCATAGTCGGCATCCGCCAGCAGACCTTTCTTCAGGCCCGCGGAGAGGATGCCGATGCCCAGCGGCTTGGTCAGGATGAGGACGTCGCCCGCCTGCGCGCCGGCGTTCTTCTTGACCTCGGCGGGATCGACCACCCCCAGTCCGACGAGGCCGTAGATCGGCTCCAGCACGTCGATGGAATGGCCGCCGGCGATCGGGATGCCCGCGTCGCGACAC
The DNA here is from genome assembly GCF_045689615.1 of Aromatoleum evansii. Lineage (NCBI taxonomy): Bacteria > Pseudomonadati > Pseudomonadota > Betaproteobacteria > Rhodocyclales > Rhodocyclaceae > Aromatoleum > Aromatoleum evansii. Next base: position 1,717,824 of record NZ_CP141259.1, on the reverse strand, counting down.
ACCGAGGCGCCGCCCTCGAGAATGCGGCCGATGACTTCGGGCGGGAGCTTGTCGAGCGGCATGCCCACGAGCGCGAGCGCCATGATCGGGCGTCCGCCCATCGCGTACACATCCGACAACGCGTTGGTCGCGGCGATGCGGCCGAAGTCGTATGGATCATCGACGATGGGGGTGAAGAAATCGGTCGTCGCGACGATGGCCTGACGCTCGTTGAGCTTGTATACGGCCGCGTCGTCGGCGGTTTCGGTGCCGACGAGGAGCTCCGGCGGGACGATCCCGGCGGGCGCATGCGCAAGCAGCTTCGACAGCACGGCGGGCGCGATTTTGCAGCCGCATCCGCCGCCGTGGGAGAATTGCGTAAGTTTGATCTGATCCATGGATTCCGAAGGGGAAAGACGGCCGTCCGGCACATGCCGGCGCGCCGCGACAAGGCATGAAAAAAGGCATCGCGACCGTAGCACAGCTGGACACCTTTGACGAGTTCATCGACGCCCGCAGCCCCGCGGAATTCGAGGAAGACCACATCCCGGGCGCGATCAGCTGCCCCGTGCTGGACAACGAGCAGCGCGCCATCGTCGGCACCATCTACAAGCAGCAGTCGGCTTTCGAGGCGCGCCGCATCGGCGCGGCGATGGTGGCGGAGAACATCGCCCGCCACCTGCGCGAGCGCTTCCAGGACAAGCCCAAGGACTGGCGCCCGCTCGTCTATTGCTGGCGCGGCGGCCAGCGCAGCGGCTCCTTCGTGACCTGGCTGCGGCTCATCGGCTGGGACGCGTGCCAGCTCGAAGGGGGCTACAAGAACTGGCGGCGCATGGTCGTCACCGAACTGGAAACGCTGCCGCAGCGCTTCGACCTGCGCGTGCTCTGCGGGGCGACGGGCAGCGGCAAGACGCGCGTGCTCGAACAGCTCGCCGCGCTCGGCGCTCAGGTGCTCGACCTGGAGGATCTCGCCGCGCACAAGGGTTCGGTGCTGGGCGCCCTGCCCGACCGTCCGCAGCCGACGCAGAAGTCCTTCGAGACCCGCCTGTACCAGAAGCTGCACGGCTTCGACCCGGCGCGGCCGGTCTTCGTCGAGGCCGAGAGCCGCAAGATCGGCCGCATCCACCTCCCCGAAGGCCTGATCGCACACATGCGGGCGAGCGCCTGCGTCGCGATCGAAGCCGCCCGCGACGCGCGCATCGAATTTCTGGTGCGCGACTACGACTACCTCGGCCGCGACGTGCCCGACCTGCAGAACCGTATCGAATTCCTGCGCGGCCTGCAGAGCAACGAAGTGCTCGAACGCTGGAAGGAGCTCGCCCGGCAGCGCGACCTGCACACGCTGTACGGGGAGTTCATCGACCTGCACTACGACCCGCTCTACCACCGCTCGCAGAACCGCAACTTCGCGCGCTTCCCCGAAGCCCCGAGTTTCGCCTGCGACGACCTCACGCCCGCCGGCATCCGCGAACTGGCGCAACGTATCCTCGCCGCACAGGCGTGAAGGGGCTCACACGCTGGTCACGGTGAGCCCGAACTTGTCGATGCGGTAGCGCAGCGTATCGCGGCTGATGCCGAGCACGCGGGCCGCGCGCGACACATTCCAGCCCGTCCGGCGCAGCGCATCGAGGAGCGCGCGGCGCTCCATGTCCTCCAGCGTCTGCGGGGCCGAGGGCGCTGGAGGTGCCGCGGGTGCGGCGTCCGGCACCTCATGCCCCAGCGGCGGCACGCTGACCACGGTCGACAGCGACAGCTGCGAGACGTCTATCGTCGGCCCCGTCGCCAGCAGCACGGCCTGCTCGAGCACGTTGCGCAGCTCGCGCACGTTGCCCGGCCAGCAGTGCGCGAGCAGCAGCGCCTCCGCACCCCGCGTCAGTGCGGGGGGATGCTTGCCGTAGCGCGAGGCGTGAAGCGCGATGAAGTGACGGGCGAGCGACAGGATGTCCGCACCACGCTCGCGCAGCGGCGGCAGGGTCAACTGGAACACGCATAGGCGGAAATAGAGATCGGCGCGGAAGCGTCCCTCGCGCACCAGCGCCTCCATCGGGCGATGGGTGGCCGCGACGATGCGCACGTTGACGCGCTGGTCGCGCAGGCTGCCGATGCGCCGCACGGTCTTCTCTTCCAGCAGTTTCAGCAGCTTGGCCTGCAGCGACAGATCCATGTCGCCGATCTCGTCAAGGAACAGGGTGCCCCCCTCCGCCGTCTCGACGAGACCGAGTTTGCGCTCGCGTGCATCCGTGAACGCACCGCGTTCGTAGCCGAACAGTTCGGATTCGAGCAGTTGCGAGGGAATCGACGCGCAATTGAGTTCGACGAAAGGCTTGTCGCGCCGCGGCCCGTTGAAGTGCAGCGCCCGCGCGACCAGCTCCTTGCCGGTACCGGTTTCGCCCAGCACCAGCACGGCCGGGGCATCGCTGTCCAGCAGCTGGGACTCGGCGTCGAGCAACTGGCGCAGCGTGTTCTTCAGCGCCGTCATGGGCGGCGAATCGCCGAACAGGCTCGCCAGGTCGGTGGCATCGGCCTCGCGGCGCTGGTAGTAGTCGAGCGCACTGTCGCGCTGCTTCTCGTCGAAAGCCTTGTCGACCAGCAGCTTGAGCTTGCCCAGTGCGACCGGCTTGGTGAGGAAGTCGCGCGCCCCCGCCTTCATCGCCTCGACCGCGAGCTCGACCGTGCCGTGGCCGGTGATCATGATGACGGGGATGCCGGAGTCGAAGGCCCGCACCCGCGTGAGCGCCTCGAGGCCATTGAGGCCGGGCAGGTTGAAATCGAGGATCACCGCGTCGGGCTTGAACACGTCGAGCAGCGCCAGGCCCTCTTCCGCGCTGCCCGCGACGCGCACGTCGTAGCCGCTGCGCTCCAGATAGATGCGGATGTTCTTGCCGAGAACCGCCTCATCCTCGATAACCAGAATCGCGCGCCCCATAGCCCCTCTCCTGCCTGCTCCAATCCGTCAAGCGCACGTCAGCGTCAGATGCACGGCGGTACCGCAGCCCGGCGCACTGTCGATGTCCATCGTGCCGCCATAGCGCTCGATGATGCGCCGGGCGAGCGCGAGACCGACACCCAGGCCCTGCGTCTTGGTGGTGTAGAACGGCTTGCCTGCGCGCTGCAGCTGCTCCGCGGTCATGCCCGGCCCGCTGTCGCGCACCGTGAGCACCACCTGGCGTCCGCCACGCGCGCTCTCGCAGCGGATCTCCAGCCGCCCATCGGCCTGGACGGCCTCGATGGCGTTCGCCACGAGGCTGTGCAGGACCTGCGCGAGCAGGAGCGGATCGCCGTGTACCGGGGGAATCTGCGCTGGCATCTGCAGCGACGCGGTGATGTGCCGCCTGTGCAATTCGCGGCCGAATTCGTCGACACAGCGCCCGACGATGGGCCCGAGCGATACCGCCCCCGCTTTTTCGTCGAGCGGCCGCGAATAGGAGAGCAGCTCGCGCACCCAGGCTTCGAGCCGGTCGGATTCGGAGATGATGTCGCCCGCCGCCTCGTGCCCCGTCTTCTCGTCGGTCACCAGGATCAGTTCGGCGGAGCTGCGGATCGACGCGAGCGGATTGCGGATACCATGCGCGACCGCGGAACTCATTTCCCCGACCACGGCCAAGGTTTCGGCGTCGACCAGGCGGCGCTGCTGCTCGGAGATCAGCAGGTCCGCCCGTCGCACCATCCAGAACAGCGCGGCATACAGGAACAGCCCCGCCAGTGCGGCGCCGACTGCGATGTTGCGGTTCAGCTGCTGCAATGCATTGAAGAGCGCCACCGGATTCTTGTAGAACTCGATCGCCCCCAGCACCGTCCCGTCGGTGTCGCGCACCGGCAGATAGATCTCGACGAAGAAGTTGGCCGCCCGCGCCAGATGCATATGCTCCGCCTTCTCCTTCACCTCATGGCGCCTGCCGTGCGCCACCAGCCTCCCCGCGAGGGCCTCGTCCAGCTCCTCGTTCGCACCGAACTGCTGACCGATCAACTCGGCCTCGCTCGACCACAGGATGCGGCGCGACGTATCGTAGAGATTGGCCCTCAGCACCCCCGGCATCAGCGCGAGATGGGAAAACGCCCCACCGGGTTCGTCGACGCTTACCGGTTCGCGCTCGACAAGAAGCCTGCGCATCGACTGCTCGGTCAGCATCAGGTTCTCGACCATTTCCATGGTCAACTGGCCTTCCTGTCGCACCATGCGTTCGGTCACGAAGTCCGAGATCAGGTATGCCGCAGTCGCCGAGATCGACGCAATCGACAGCAGCCCGATCAGCGCAAACCAGCGGCTCAGGTTGAACGGCCGCAAATGCACGGGCATCGCAGGTCTCCTGGGTCCGGCCCCGATCATCGCTCCATCCCCCCCGCCCGCATTCGCCACGGCGGACAACTCGCGCCCCCATAGATCCCCCGCCGAACCGGGAACGACACATGCGCATATTAGACGCGTGGAGATCAATCCGGCGCTCATTCCGCTGCCCTCCGTTCAGGGGCGCAAGACGCCGCGGCGCGCAACTGGACGCACCCGCCGTCCGCAGGCGAACTCGAGGTGTCGATGCTGCCCCGGCCGTTCGATACGTGCCTGGATCCAGTCGCCCACCCGCGAAACACGGGGGCCGCCGAGCAGGGTGACGTTTGGGGTATTCATTTTCGACCTCCGGGGCGGCTGACTGCCTATTCCCGGACACGAGTGCCGGGTTCGCTAGTCCCTATGCACGCACCGTGCCACCGATGGGAAAGTTCCCACTACCAATGATCACGCCCCTTTGCCGTCTTTACATCCCTTGCGCGGCCAAGTGGGGAAATCCCCACTTGGGGTATATCACCCATTTGTTCTGGCAATTCCGGGGGTCGTTACCCACGCATTGCCTCACTCGGCTGCGGCTGGCAGCGCAGTCGAGTCCGCGGGACGCCTGACCGCACACACACGCTGAACGACCGCAGCCTTCGGTCGCTCCACGACCCCCTGTTCGAACGCCAGCACCGCGAAGTCCGTCCCCAGCGAGCCGAGCAGCTCACCTGGCCGCAGCAGGAACTCGGGGTTCGACGGCCGTCCGAAGCGCTCGTTGCCCTGCATGAAGGTTTCGTAGATCAGCGCGCCGCCGGGCGCGACGCACGCGAGGAGCTCGCGCAGGCGCGGACGGTAGAGATAGTTGGTGACGACGACGGCGTCGAAGAGCTCGCCGGCCAGCGGCCATGGCCCCTCCTCCAGGTCCTCGCAGCGCGGCTCGATGCGCGGCTCCCCCGCCAAAGTCGCGAGCGCCTCCGCGCTGCGATCCACCGCCACGACACGATAACCGCGCGCCGCAAACAGGCGGGCATGGCGTCCCGCACCGCACGCGTAGTCGAGCACCTTACCCCCCGGCGCCACGAGCGGCAGGAAGCGCCGCACCCACGCAGAGGGTTCGGCCGGGTACGGGTGGCCGGCGGAGATCTCTTCGCTCATCGGTCGATGCCCGCGACACAGATCGACTTGATCTCGAGATACTCTTCGATGCCGTACACCGAGCCCTCGCGTCCGAGGCCCGACTGCTTGATGCCGCCGAAGGGCGACACCTCGTTCGACATCAGGCCGGTATTGACGCCGACCATGCCGTACTCGAGTTCCTCCGCGACGCGGAAGATGCGCCCCACGTCGCGCGAGAAGAAATATGCGGCCAAGCCGTACTCGGTATCGTTGGCCATGCGGATCGCCTCCTCCTCGGTCTCGAAGCGGAACAGCGGCGCCACCGGACCGAAGGTTTCCTCGCGCGCGACGCGCATCGCCGGCGTCACGTCGGCCAGCACCGTCGGCTCGAAGAACGAACCGCCCAGCGCATGGCGCCGACCGCCGATCATGATGCGCGCGCCTTTCCCCACCGCGTCCGCGATGTGGCTCTCGACCTTGGCGACGGCCGCATCGTCGATCAGCGGACCGATAGTCACCCCTGCGTCAGTTCCGGGGCCTACGCGCAGCCCTTTCACCGCCTCGGCGAGGCGCTCGGCGAAGCGGTCGTAGATGCCCGACTGCACCAGCAGGCGGTTCGCGCACACGCAGGTCTGGCCCGCGTTGCGATACTTCGACCCCATCGCGCCCTCCACCGCGGCGTCGAGGTCGGCATCGTCGAAGACGATGAAGGGCGCATTGCCACCGAGTTCCAGCGACAGCTTTTTCAGCGTGGGCGCGCACTGCCCCATCAGCAGGCGACCCACCTCGGTGGAGCCCGTGAACGACAATTTACGCACGACCGGGCTGGATGTCAGCTCCCCGCCGATCGCCACCGGATCGCCGGTGACGACGTTGAACACCCCCTTCGGAAAGCCCGCCTGCTCCGCGAGCGCCATCAGCGCCAGCGCGGTGAGCGGCGTCTGCTCCGCGGGCTTCACGATCACCGTGCAGCCCGCCGCAAACGCCGGTGCGACCTTGCGCGTGATCATCGCCGCAGGGAAATTCCACGGCGTGATCGCCGCGCACACGCCCACCGGCTGGCGGATTGCCAGCAGGCGGCGGTCCTGGCCCACGGTCGGGATCACGTCGCCCATCGTGCGCTTCGCCTCCTCGGCGAACCACTCGACGAAGGAGGCGGCATACGTCACCTCGCCCTTCGCTTCCGCCAGCGGCTTGCCCTGCTCCGCGGTCATGATCGCCGCCAGTTCGTCGGCCGCATCGACGATCAGCGCGAACCAGCGCCGCAGCAGCGCCGCACGCTCCTTCGCCAGGCTGCGGCGCCACGCGGGCAGCGCCGCATTCGCTGCCGCGATGGCGCGCGCCGTCTCCGCCGCCCCCATGTCGGGGACGTGCGCGATCGTTTCACCGCTTGCCGGGTTGCGGACGGCGAAGGTCGCGCCCGAATCGGCGTCGGACCAGCTGCCGTCGATGTATGCCTGCTGGCGGAAATTGGGGTAGTCGGCGAGAGTTTTCATGATGGGGAGATGTGTCGATGTCGGCGTTAAGGCCGCGGGAACGTTGATTCTAGTCGCGCCGCCGCGCCTGCGCACGGGCGAGCGCGTCAGCGCCAGCCCCGCCACCTGTACGCCTTGCGGTTGATACTGACCCGATATCGTTACCGTTTATGTCACAATAAGATTTGTGCACTGCGGTAAACTTGAGTTTCACCAACGGTGAACCAGACTGCATCACCACGGACACGATTCACGCGGCATGGCCGTCGACGCCCCCGACGACCGGGGCGAGGCCGCTGACGAACCTGGATCCAGGCAAATGACAATGAAAGAAAAGCACTACCTCAGCCCGCTGCTCGAACCCAAATCGGTAGGGGTCATCGGCGCCAGCGAACGCGAGAACTCGATCGGCCACGTGGTCGTGCGCAACATGCTCGACGCGGGTTTCCGCGGGCGCCTGTTCGCGATCAATCCCAAGCATGAATCCGTGCTCGGCGTTCCCTGCCACAAGACCGTCGAAGACGTGCCGCATCGCCTCGACCTCGCCGTCATCGCCGTGCCGGCCGAGAAGGTCCTGACCGTCGTCGAAAGCTGCGGCCGCGCCGGGGTCAAGGCGATCATCATCCTGTCGGCGGGTTTTTCCGAGAGCGGCCCGCGCGGTGCCACGCTCGAGCGCCACGTCGTCGAGGCCGCCCGCCGCTACCGCATCCGCCTGCTCGGCCCCAACTGCCTGGGCATCATGCGCCCCGAGCTGGGCCTCAACGCCACCTTTGCGCATGTCAGCGCATTGAAGGGCACCATCGGCCTGATCTCCCAGTCGGGCGCGCTCGTCACCTCCATCCTTGACTGGGCCAAGCCGAGCAACATCGGCTTCTCCACCGTCGTCTCGCTCGGCTCCTCGAGCGACATCGACTTCGGCGAAATCCTCGAATTCATGATCTCGGACCCACGCACCGAGAGCATCATCATGTACGTCGAAGGCATCCGCGACGCACGTCGCTTCATGAGCGCACTGCGCGGCGCCGCCCGCGTGAAGCCGGTGCTGCTGATCAAGGTCGGTCGCCATCCCCAGGGCGCGCGCGCAATCCGCCTGCACTCGGGTTCGGTGAGCGGCGACGACGCCGTGTTCGACGCCGCGCTGCGCCGCGCCGGCGTCATCCGCCTGTACAACATGGGCCAGCTCTTCGCCGCGGCGAACGCGCTGTTCGCGCACTTCCGCCCGCGCGGCAACCGTCTCGCCATCATCACCAACGGCGGCGGACCGGGCGTCATGGCCGTCGACCGCGCCGCGGATCTCAACATTCCGCTATCCGAATTTTCCGAAGCGACGATGGAGAAGCTCAATGCGATCCTGCCGCACGGCTGGTCGCGCGCCAATCCCATCGACATGCTCGGCGATGCCGACGTCGAGCGCTACCAGAAGACCGTGCAGGCCGTGCTCGAAGGCCCGAACGTCGACGGCGTGCTGGTGATGCTCACGCCGCAGGCGATCACCGACCCCACCGCCGTCGCGCAGGCCATCGTCGAGGTGGAGAGGACCGCGGACAAGCCGGTCGTCACGTGCTGGATGGGCGACGAGCTCGTGCGCGAAGGGCGCAAGGCCTTTGAAGCCGCCGGCATCCCCACCTTCCGCTCGCCCGAACCGGCCGTCGAGCTCTTCAGCCACCTGTCGGCGTACTACCGCAACCAGAAGCTGCTGATGCAGACCCCGGCCTCGTTGTCGCACCTGAAGCCGCCGAGCATCGAAAGCGCCCGCCTCGTCATCGAGACCGCGCTGGCCGAGCGCCGCAAGGTGCTCAACGAGATGGAATCGAAGGCGCTGCTCGCCGCCTTCCGCATCCCCATCGCGCAGACCGTCGTCGCGCGTTCCGCGACAGAAGCGATGGTGCTGGCCGAGGAGATCGGCCTGCCGGTCGTCATGAAGATCGACTCGCCGTCGATCATCCACAAGGCCGACTCGGGCGGCGTGCGCCTGAACCTCGGCAGCCTCGCCGCGGTACGCACCGCCTATCAGGAAATCCTCGAAGACGTCCGCCGCAACAAGCCCGATGCGGCGATCAACGGCGTCGCGATCGAGCCCATGATCCTCAAGCGCAACGGCCGCGAGCTGGTCGTCGGCGTACGCCGCGATCCCGTCTTCGGGCCGGTGATAACCTTCGGCGAAGGCGGCAACCGCGTCGAAGCCAACAAGGACCTCGCCGTCGCGCTGCCGCCGCTGAACAACTACCTCGTGCACGACCTCATCAAGTCGTCGCGCGTTGCCAGCCTGCTGGGCGAATTCCGCACCATGCCGCCCGTGAATATGGAGGCGCTGGAATTCGTGCTGCTGCGCGTGTCGGAAATGGTCTGCGAACTGCCGTGGATCACGACGCTGGAGATCAATCCCCTCATCGTCGATGAACACGGCGCCGTCGCGGTGGACGCACGCGTCACGGTCGAGAACGTTTCGCCCTCGGTGGACCGTTACGCCCACATGGCGATCCACCCCTACCCCTCGCAGCTCACCAGCACCTGGACGCAGCCCGAGGGCACCATCGTCACGATCCGCCCGATCAAGCCCGAGGACGCGGAACTGGAAGTCGAGTTCGTGCGCAAGCTATCGTCCGAGTCGAAGTACTACCGCTTCATGAACACCATGCGCGAACTGCCGCCCGCGATGGTCGCGCGCCTCACGCAGATCGACTACGACCGCGAAATGGCCTTCCTCGCGACGATCCCCGGCGAGGATGGCGTGACCGAGGTCGAGGTCGGCGTGTGCCGCTATGCGGTCAATCCCGACGGCGAATCCTGCGAGTTCGCGGTCGTCGTCGCCGACGACTGGCAACACCGCGGCCTTGCACGCAAGCTGATGGGCGTGCTGATCGAAACCGCGCGCAACAAGGGCCTGCTGTACATGAACGGCGTCTTCCTCGCCAACAACGAGCGCATGCTCAAGTTCGTGCAGGGCCTCGGCTTCGTGCTGTCGAGCGACCCCGAGGACAGCACCGTCAAGCTCGGCGTGCTCGCGCTGCAGGACTGAAGGCCCGCAATGCCCGCAAACATCGAAACCATCGACTTCCACGGTCAGCCCGCACTCGCGCTCACGACGCAGGCGGGCGCCCGGGCCATCGTGTCCATTTTCGGTGCACAGGTCCTGTCGTGGATCCCCGCCGGCGGCCAGGAGCGTCTCTACCTCAGCCCCTCCGCCATCTACGACGGCAGCACCGCGATCCGCGGCGGCATCCCGGTGTGCTTCCCGCAGTTCGCCGGACTCGGCAAGCTCCCGAAGCACGGCATCCTGCGCACCCGCCCCTGGGTGGTTGCCGAGAAGCGCGCCGGTGACAACTTCGCGCTGGTGACGCTGCGCTTCACCGAGACCGACGACACCTGGGCGATCTGGCCGCAGAATTTCGTCGCCGAGCTGACGGTGGTCATCGAGGGCGAGCGCCTCGACGTCGAACTCGAGGTCGAGAACACTGGCCACGCCCCCTTCGCCTTCACCGCCGCGCTGCACACCTACCTGCGCGTGCATGAGGTCGAGAACGCCCGCCTCGAAGGCCTCTACGGCCATGAATACCGCGACTCCGCCGATCAAGACCGCGTCAAGCGCGATTCGGGCGACGTCGTGGTCGTCGAGGACGAGACCGACCGCGTCTACCACGACGTCAAGCGCCCGCTGCTGCTGCGTGACGGCAGTCGCAGCCTGGGCATCAACGCCGAAGGCTTCCCCGACGTCGTGGTGTGGAACCCGTGGGAGGAGCGCTGCGCCGCGCTCGCCGACATGCCCGCCAACGGCTTCCGCCACATGCTGTGCGTCGAGGCCGCCGCCGCGCGCCAGCGCATCGAACTCGACGCCGGCGAAAACTGGGTCGGCCGCCAGAGCCTGATCGCGCTCTGACGCGACATGCCCTGCAACGGGGCGGCGCTTGCGCATGCACGCCCGCCTGTTGCACCATCGCCCCCCTCTTCACTGCCAACTTTGCCGGGCGTCCCTGAACGCCCGCGAGACTCATGCTTCCCCCGATCGAACACCGCATCGCCGCAGAACTCGCCGCCCAGCCCCGCCAGGTCGTTGCCGCCATCCAGCTCCTCGACGAAGGCGCCACCGTGCCCTTCATCGCCCGTTACCGCAAGGAAGTCACCGGCGGCCTCGACGACACCCAGCTGCGCAACCTGGAAGAACGCCTCGGCTACCTGCGCGAGCTCGAGGATCGCCGCGCCGCCGTGATCGCATCGATCACCGAACAGGGCAAGATGACCGACACGCTGGCCGCCGAGATCGCCTCCGCCGAGACCAAGCAGCGCCTTGAAGACCTCTACCTGCCATACAAGCAGAAGCGCCGCACCAAGGCGCAGATCGCCCGCGAGGCCGGCATCGAGCCCCTCGCGCTGGCGCTGCTGGAAGACCCGAACCTCGTCCCGGAAACGGAAGCCGAACGCTACTTCAATGCCGAAGCCGGCTTCGCCGACGTCAAGAGCGTGCTCGACGGCGCGCGCCAGATCCTCATCGAGCGCTTCGCCGAGGACGCCGAGCTGCTGGGCACCCTGCGCACCTGGCTGCAGGAGAACGGCCAGGTCAGCTCGACGGGGATCGAGGGCAAGGAAACGGAAGGCGCGAAATTCCGCGACTGGTTCGACTTCCGCGAGCCGGTCGCCACCATGCCCTCGCACCGCGCGCTCGCGCTGCTGCGCGGCCGCAACGAAGGCGTGCTGCGCCTCGCGCTCACCGTCGACCAGCCCGACCCCGACGCACCCCACCCCTGCGAAGGCCGCATCGCCGCGCGCTTCGGCATCCGCGACCAGGGCCGCCCGGCCGACCGCTGGCTGCGCGACAGCGTGCGCTGGGCGTGGAGCGTGAAGATCTCGCTGCACCTCGAACTCGAACTGATGAACGAGCTGCGCGAACGCGCCGAGGAGGAGGCGATTCGCGTCTTCGCACGCAACCTCAAGGACCTGCTGCTTGCCGCCCCGGCCGGCGCGCGCTGCACGATGGGCCTTGACCCCGGCATCCGCACCGGCGTCAAGGTCGCGGTCATCGACCGCACCGGCAAGCTCGTCGATACCGCAACGATCTACCCCTTCGAGCCGCGCCGCGACCGCGAAGGCTCGCTCGCGACGCTGGCCGCCCTGGCGAAAAAGCACGCGGTCGAACTGGTTGCCATCGGCAACGGCACTGCCTCGCGCGAAACCGACAAGCTTGTCGCGGACCTGATGGAAGCGCTGCCGCAACTGCGCCTGACCCGGGTCACGGTGTCGGAGGCCGGCGCGTCCGTGTATTCCGCCTCCGAGCTCGCCGCCCGGGAATTCCCGAATCTCGACGTGTCGCTGCGCGGCGCGGTGTCGATCGCCCGCCGTCTGCAGGACCCCCTCGCCGAACTCGTCAAGATCGACCCGAAGTCGATCGGCGTCGGCCAGTACCAGCACGACGTCAACCAGTCGCGCCTCGCCAAGAGCCTGGACGCGGTCGTCGAGGACTGCGTGAACGCCGTCGGTGTCGACGTGAACACCGCCTCGGCGGCGCTGCTGGCGCGCATCTCGGGCCTCAATGCCACGCTCGCCGGCAACATCGTCGAACACCGCGACGCCAACGGCCCCTTCCCAAGTCGCGACGCGCTGAAGAAAGTGCCGCGCCTCGGTCCCAAGACATTCGAGCAGGCCGCCGGCTTCCTGCGCATCCCCAACGGTGACAACCCGCTCGACGCCTCCTCGGTGCACCCGGAAGCCTATCCGGTCGTCCAGCGCATTCTCGCCAAGGTGAGCAAGAACGTGCGCGAGCTGATGGGCAACGCGAGCTTCCTGAAGACGCTGCGCCCGGTCGAATTCACCGACGAGCGCTTCGGCCTGCCCACCGTGCAGGACATCCTCGCCGAACTGGAGAAACCCGGCCGCGACCCGCGACCCGAGTTCCGCACAGCCTCTTTCCGCGACGGCGTCGAGACGCTCAAGGACCTCGCGCCGGGGATGATGCTCGAAGGCGTCGTGACCAACGTCACCAATTTCGGAGCCTTCGTCGACATCGGCGTGCATCAGGACGGACTCGTGCATATCTCCGCGCTGTCGGACCGCTTCGTGAAGGATCCGCACAGCGTCGTCAAGGCAGGCCAGGTCGTGAAGGTCAAGGTGCTGGAAGTCGATCTCCCGCGCAACCGCATCGCGCTGACGATGCGCATGAGCGACGAACCGGCCGCAGCCCGCCCGGCAGGCAGCGCGCGCGACAACGTCCCACGCGGTCGCGGGGACGCCCCGCGGCAGGATCGCAACGCCCCGCGCGCGCCATCGCGCGGCAACGACCGCCCCGCCGCCGGCGGCGCGATGGCCGACGCGCTCGCGCGCGCGCTGCGCAAGTAAGCCCGGACGCATGACGATGAGCACGACGATCTACGGCATCAAGAACTGCGATACGATGAAAAAGGCATTCACCTGGCTCGACACACAGGGTATCGCCTACACTTTCCACGACTACCGCAAGTCCGGCATTTCCCCCGACACGCTCGCACGCTGGTGCGACCGCCTTGGCTGGGAGGCGCTCGTCAACAAGCGCGGGACCACCTGGCGCAAGCTCGATCCCGCGCAGCAGGCCATCGCCTCCGCCGCCGACGCGATCGCGCTGATGGCCGCGCACACCAGCGTCATCCGCCGGCCGGTTATGGAAACCGCGTCGGGAGAGATCGTCGCCGGATTCGACCCCGAACACCTCGCGACGCTGTTCGCCCGGGAAGGAGCCCGTCCATGAAGGACCACAAGAGCTACGTGCGTCGTTTTCTGCTCGAAGACCTCGACATCCGCGGCGCCGTGGTGCGCCTCGACGACGTCTGGCAGGCGCTGCAGAAGGGGCGCGACTACCCGCGCAATGTCGGCACCCTGCTGGGAGAGATGAGCGCCGTGTCGGCCCTCATCGCCGGCAACCTCAAGCAGGCGGGCCGCCTCACCTTCCAGGTGCAGGGACGCGGCCCGGTGCGCCTGATGGTCATCGACTGCAACGAAGCCCTCAACCTGCGCGGCTTCGCGGCCTTCGACGAGCGCGTCCCGGAAGGTGACCGGCTGTCGGAACTGGTCGGCGACGGCATCCTCCAGCTCACCCTGGACGTCGAAGGCATGGCGCAGCCCTACCAGAGCCTCGTCCCACTCGAAGGCAACAGCATTGCGGCGGTGTTCGAGCACTACCTGCAGCAATCCGAACAGCAACCAGCCGGCCTGTGGCTCGCCTGCAACAAGGACGCCGCCGCCGCGCTCTTCCTGCAGAAGCTGCCCGGCGCGGATGCGCGCGACGAGGACGGCTGGTCGCGCGCGCACCAGTTCGCCCAGACCGTCACGCGCGAGGAGCTCCTCTCCCTCGACCCCGAAACCCTGCTCGGCCGACTGTTCGCCGAGGAGACGGTGCGCGTGTACGACCCCCGCCCGGTGATCCACGACTTCCCCCCCGACCGCGACAAGATCATCGCGATGCTGCGCTCGCTTGGCGAAAGCGAAGTCCGCCGCATCTACGCCGAGCACGGCGAACTGGTCGTGCGCGACGACCTGTCGAACCACGAATACCGCTTCGAACCGGGTGAAATCGACGAATTCTTCAAGTCCGGCCCCGGCGGCGAATCGCCTCCGACCCTGCACTGAGCCTGGGGCAATCGCATGAAACCCCGGGAGCGGCTTCGCGTGGGAGCGGCTTCAGCCGCGAATGTGCCCCGATGCGTGCGATAACGCCGATTCGCGGCTGAAGCCGCTCCCACAGCAGAATCCCACCGACACGCACCGCCGCGGCAGGACGGCATGCGCCGCGAGAACCTTGCCCGATTCCACTGTCGTCAGTAGACTTTAAAGCTTTTCGGCCCCTTCGCACCCATGTCCGCACCCAACGCCGCCCGTTCGATCGAGTTCCGCAACGCGACGCTCGGCGCCACCATCGCGGTCCTGCGCGAAACCGAACCGGCACGGCTCGCCGATGCCCTGCACCTGATGCTCGGCGGCATGCCCGATTTCTTCAACGGCGAAGCGGCTGTGCTGGATTTCTCGGGCGTGACCTCGCATCCCGAACGCATCGACTGGGTCGGCCTCGCCAGCCTATTCCGCCGCTACCGGCTGCAACCCGTCGGCGTGCGCAGCCTGCCCGAGGAACACGCAGCGTCGGCGCGCCAGGCCGGCCTCGCGATTCTCGATGGCGCCGAACTGCGGGAACGTCAGGGTGGCGCCGCCCCGGCACCGCAGGCGCGACCGGAACCCGCACCCGCGACTCAGCCCGCGCCGGCCGCGGCATCGGCACTGTCCGCGAACACCCTCTACATCGACCGCCCGCTGCGTTCCGGCCAGCAGGTATATGCCCGCGGCGGCGACCTTGTGCTCCTCGCCGGCGTCAGCAACGGCTCCGAAGTCATCGCCGACGGCAGCATCCACTGCTACGGCCCGCTGCGCGGACGCGCACTGGCCGGCGCGCAGGGCAACACCGATGCCCGCATCGTCACCACCAACTTCGGCCCCGAACTGGTGTCGATCGCGGGCATCTACCGCACCTTCGAGCAAGGCATTCCCGCAGCCGTCGCGGGCCGGGCGACGCTCGTGCGCCTCACGGCCGACGGCAACGAACAGAAACTCGACATCGCATCGCTGCAGCTCGGTTGAGCGCAGCGCAAACTTTCAGGAAGGACATACCGTGACTCGTGTCGTCGTCGTAACTTCGGGCAAGGGTGGCGTGGGCAAGACCACCACCAGCGCCGCCTTTTCCTCCGGCCTGGCCCTGCGCGGCTTCAAGACGGCCGTCATCGACTTCGACGTCGGCCTGCGCAACCTCGACCTGATCATGGGCTGCGAGCGGCGCGTCGTGTATGACCTCATCAACGTCATCAACGGCGACGCCAAGCTCAACCAGGCGCTCATCAAGGACCGGCACTGCGACAACCTCTTCGTGCTGCCCGCCTCGCAGACGCGCGACAAGGATGCCCTGACCGAGGAAGGCGTCGAGAAGGTGATCCGCGACCTCGAGCACATGGGTTTCGACTACATCGTGTGCGACTCCCCCGCCGGCATCGAACGCGGCGCGGTGCTAGCGCTGACCTTCGCCGACGAGGCGATCGTCACGACCAACCCCGAAGTCTCGTCCGTGCGCGACTCCGACCGCATCCTCGGCATCCTGCAGTCCAAGTCCCGCCGTGCCGAAGAAGGCAAGGAGCCGGTCAAGGAACACCTGCTCGTCACGCGCTACTCGCCCAAGCGCGTCGAGGAAGGCGAGATGCTGTCGTACAAGGACGTGCAGGAACTGCTGCGCGTGCCGCTGATCGGCGTGATCCCCGAGTCGGAATCCGTCCTTCAGGCCTCGAACCAGGGTACCCCTGCGATCCACCTCAAGGGAACCGACGTTTCCGAAGCCTACACCGACGTCGTCGCCCGCTTCCTCGGCGAAACCCGCGAGCTGCGCTTCGTGAACTACGAGAAGCCGGGCCTCATCAAGCGCCTGTTCGGAGGCAAGTAAGATGTCCTTCCTTGCCCGCCTCTTCGGCGAAAAGAAGAAGACGGCGGAAATCGCCAAGAACCGCCTGTCGCTGCTGATCGCACACGAGCGCAGCGGCGACGCGGCCAAGGCCGACTTCCTGCCCGCGCTGCAGCGCGAGCTGATCGAGGTGATCTCGAAGTACGTCGCCGTCAATCCCGACGACATCAAGGTGCATCTCGACAAGCAGGACAACTACGAGGTCCTGGAAGTCAATATCGTCCTGCCCGAACAGGCTCGCTGACCTCCACGGCACCAGCCGCAAACCGGGCGCCGCGCGGCGCCCGGCCCGCCCCCGTCAGCGCTCGGCGAGCAACGCCTCCGCCGGCACGCCGACCCGCACATTCCCCCAGTGACGGCCGCCGACCATGATCGGCATGGCCACGTCGCACAGGATTTCACCCGTATCGCGCAGGAAGGTCTGCAGCAGCATCGGCTCGGCGTTCTTCGCCGCGCGCTGCTCCGCGTGGCTCACGAACTTGCGGCAGGTGCGGTTGCCGACCAGGTCTGCGTCCTTGTTGCCGGTGAGCGGCTTCGAATACTTGAGGTTGTGCGCCGACAGGTAACCATCGGTATTGACCGCGACGGCATAGGTGCAGCCGGGAATGGAGGTCAGGCATTCCTCGAGCAGCTTCTGGCAGCGCCGCGTGTATTCGTCGCCCCACGACACCTTGAACTTCTGCGGGAAGGTATCCGCGATCGGCTGGTAGCGCTTGTCGAAGACATCGACGCGATTGTTCTTCATGTCCTCCAGCTGGGCCTGCACACGGTCACGGAAGGCCTTCGCCTGCTCGACGGCATGATCGAACTCGCCCTTGCCGATCTTGAAGCGCGACACCAGCTCCTGCACCGACTCGGTCGCGCGGGCGAGCTTGAGCGTGCAGGCCTCGGACTCTTCCATGTGGCCCGCCACCGTGCCGGACAGGTCGTGAATCGCGGTCACGTTGTCATGGACCTGGGCATTGGTCGCCGACAGCTGCTCCATCGCCGCCGCGATCTGCAGCAGCTGCTCGCCGGTCGTTTCGAATTCGCCAACCATGAACTGGAACTGCGTCGCGGAGCGGGCGACGACCTCGCGCGCTTGCAGCACGTCGGCATTGATGACCTCGTTCTCCGCCCGCGTCGTCATCACCCGGCCGATCATCCCGTCGATGTTGCCGGTGATCTCCTCGGCCGCGGTGTTCACTCGCTCGGCCAGTTTGCGGACCTCGTCCGCGACGACCGCGAAGCCGCGCCCCGCCTCGCCTGCGCGGGCCGCCTCGATCGCCGCGTTGAGCGCGAGGAGGTTGGTCTGATCGGCGATCTCGCGGATCAGCTTGGCGATCTGCTTGACACTCTCGGAGCGCGTGGACAGATCGTCCACCGTCGCATTGAAGTGCACCACCTTCTCGCTCACCGCATTGATCTTGTCCGAGATCTCGCGCATCTCGCCCAGCGAGGCCCGTGCGATGTCGAGGTTCTTGGTCGTCGAGGCCGATATATGCTGGGTGCTCGCCGAAACACTCTCGATCGCCGAAGTCGACTCGGTGCTCGCGCTGAACACCACCTCGGTGAGCTGGCCCTGCCGGCGTGCATTGTTCGCCGCGCCTTCGACGCGCGACTTCACCACCACTGCGTCGCGAGCGATGTTCACGCTCGACGTGCGCACGTCGCCGATGATCTGCCGCATCTTTTCGGCGAAATGGTTGTAGCTGACGGCAAGATCGCGCAACTCGTCGTGCGTGACGAGCGGCAGGTTGCGCGAAAAATCGCCCTCGCCGCGCGCGATCTCGTTGAAGATGCCGGTGATGATGCGCACCGGCCGGACGATGAGGTGCCGGATGTAGACGATCTGACCGACGTTGATCAGCAGTGCCACCGCCGTCAGGACCAGCATCAGGTACAGCCCCCCCTCGAGGGACTCCGCGACCTGCTGCGCCAATTCGGGCGAGACCTTGCCCACCTCGAGCAGGGACCGGACCTCCGTCTTCTGGTTCAGGTAAATCGCGAGATACACCACGTCGATGAAGAACAGCAGCAGGAAGCTGCACAGCTTCTTCGTGAGCGAATTCCAGAAGGTCTTTTCTATCCTTACATACAGGCTCTCGGGTGAACTCATGGGGACTCTCCGGTCTATTTTTGTCCAAACATGGCAACCTCTATCGGCCGCGAAGGCGGACACTTTAGGCGAAGCGCGAAACGGATGTATGCCCCGGCGCCCGGCACCCGACGACCGGCGGAAGATGCGCGACGGTCGGGGCATACCTCGGGGCGGCATGGGCGTTGCTGGGCGGTCCGAATTTGCCCGGTATCCCGCGGCATGCCACAATTGCCTTTTTTCGCCGCAA
The DNA here is from genome assembly GCF_045689615.1 of Aromatoleum evansii. Classification (NCBI taxonomy): domain Bacteria; kingdom Pseudomonadati; phylum Pseudomonadota; class Betaproteobacteria; order Rhodocyclales; family Rhodocyclaceae; genus Aromatoleum; species Aromatoleum evansii. The sequence continues at coordinate 1,699,206 of NZ_CP141259.1, read as the reverse complement.
CCAGCCGATTCGATTCATGAGCGACCAGAACAACAACCCCGCCAGCGCACCCGACGAGAACCACATCATCGCCGAGCGGCGTGAGAAACTGGCCGCCTGGCGCGCCACCGGCCGCGCATTCCCGAACGACTTCTCGCGCGAAAACACCGCCGGCAAACTCGACGAGCTGTACAGCGACAAGGAACCGGAAGTCCTCGACGCCAACCCGGTCGAAGTCAAGGTCGCCGGCCGCGTGATGCTCAAGCGCGTCATGGGCAAGGCGAGCTTCATCACCATCCAGGACCTGTCCGGGCGCATCCAGCTCTACGTCACGCGCGACGCGGTCGGCGAGGAAGTGTACGCCGACTTCAAGCACTGGGACATCGGCGACATCGTCGGCGCGGTCGGCACCGTGTTCAAGACGCGCACCGGTGAGCTGTCGGTGAAAGTCTCGGAAGTGCGCCTGCTCACCAAGAGCCTGCGCCCCCTGCCGGACAAGTTCCACGGCCTCACCGACGTCGAGCAGAAGTACCGTCAGCGTTACGTCGACCTGATCATGAACGAGCAGACGCGCTTCACCTTCGTCGCGCGCAGCCGCATGGTGCAGTCGATCCGCAACTACATGGTCAACCACGGCTTCCTCGAAGTCGAGACGCCGATGATGCACCCCATCCCCGGCGGCGCGGCGGCCAAGCCCTTCACCACCCACCACAATGCGCTGGACATGGAGCTGTTCCTGCGCATCGCGCCCGAGCTGTACCTCAAGCGCCTGGTGGTCGGCGGCTTCGAGAAGGTCTTCGAGGTCAACCGCAACTTCCGCAACGAAGGCCTGAGCCCGCGCCACAACCCCGAATTCACGATGATGGAGTTCTACGAGGCGTATGCGGACTACCGCAGCCTGATGAACTTCACCGAGGGCCTGCTGCGCCAGGCCGCCCGTGAGGCGCTGGGCACCGAGGTGTTCGTGTATCAGGGCCGCGAGCTGGATCTCTCCAAGCCCTTCGCGCGCCTCACCATCGTCGACGCGATCCGCAAGTATCATCCCGGCTACACCGTCGAGCAGCTCAACGACGCCGGCTGGCTGCGCAACAAGCTCACCGACCTGAAGGCCGAGCCGCGCGCCGGCGCCGGCCTCGGCACGCTGCAGCTGATGCTGTTCGAAGAGACCACGGAAGCCGAGCTGTGGGAGCCGACCTTCATCATCGACTACCCGGCCGAGGTGTCGCCGCTCGCGCGCCGCAACGACGCCAACCCGGAGATCACCGAGCGCTTCGAGCTCTTCATCGTCGGCCGCGAGATCGCCAACGGCTTCTCCGAGCTCAACGACCCCGAAGACCAGGCAGCGCGCTTCCTCGAGCAGGTCAAGGCGAAGGAAGCCGGCGACGAGGAAGCGATGTTCTTCGACGCCGATTACATCCGCGCACTCGAATTCGGCCTGCCCCCGACCGGCGGCTGCGGCATCGGCATCGACCGTCTCGTGATGCTGCTCACCGACAGCCCCAGCATCCGCGACGTGATCCTCTTCCCGCAGATGCGGATGGAGTAAGCTGGACATCGCGACGACGACAGGGCGCCGAAAGGCGCCCTGTCTTTTTCGAGTTGCGATTTTTCGTCACCGCCCCGTCCGACGACCATGCCCATCGAACCGGCCCGCCTGAGCTTCACCGAGGACGGCACGCCCTGCTCCGACGCCTTCGGCGACGTCTATTTCTCGCGCGACGGCGGGCTCGAGCAGGCACGGCATGTGTTCATCGGCGGCAATGGCCTGCCGGAGCGCTGGCAGGGGCGCGAACGCTTCACCATCGTCGAGACGGGCTTCGGGCTGGGGCTCAACTTCCTCGCGACCTGGGCGGCCTGGCGCGAGGATGCGCAGCGCTGCGGTCGGCTGCATTTCGTGTCGGTCGAACGCCACCCCTTCCGCCGCGAGGACATCGCGACGCTGCACACCCGCTGGCCCGCGCTCGCACCGCTCGCGGCGGAGCTGCGGGAACACTGGCCGGAGCTGACGCCGGGCATCCACCGCCTGCACCTGGACGGTGGCCGCGTCGTCCTGACCCTGCTGCTCGGTGACGCGCTGGACCTGATGCCCGAACTGCAATGCCGCGCCGATGCCTTCTATCTGGACGGCTTCTCGCCCGCGACGAACCCTGAGCTGTGGTCGGCCGAGCTGCTGCGCGAACTGCCGCGCCTGGCGGCACCGGGCGCCACCCTCGCGACCTGGTCGGTGACGGGCGCCGTGCGACGCACGCTGGGCGAGCTGGGTTTCCGCTGCGAGCGGGCCGCCGGGTTCGGCGGCAAGCGCGAGATGCTGCGGGCCCGGATCGGCGACGCCGCCGACACGGCGTCGGCCGCCACGCCCCGCCATGCGCTGGTGATCGGGGCCGGGCTGGCGGGCAGCAGCATCGCCAACCGCCTTGCCGAGCGCGGCTGGACCGTAGATGTCGTCGACTCCGCGGCGGAGGCGGCGCAAGGCGCCTCGGGCAATCTGAGCGGCGTGCTGCGCCCGCTGCCCAGCCTCGACGACAACCGCCTCGCCCGCATCACCCGCGCCGGCGCCCTGTACGGCCTGCGCCACCTGCAGCGCCTGAGCGCAGGCGGCCTGCCGGTGCGCTGGGAGGCGTGCGGGGTGCTCCACCTCGCACGCGACCCGATGCACGAGGATAAGCAGCGGCGCGTGGTGGAGGCACAGCAGGCGCCCGAGGAGTACCTGCGCTTTGTCGCGAGCGAAGAGGCATCGTGCATTGCGGGCTGGCCGCTGCCCCTCGGCGGCTGGTGGTTTCCCGGCGGCGGCTGGGTCAATCCTCCCAGCCTGTGCCGGGCGAACCTGACCGCCTTCCCCGAGTTGATCCGTTGCCATTTCGGCAGCGACGTCGCCGCGCTGGAGTCGGACGCCGACGGCTGGCGCGCACTGGACGCGAACGGCGACGTGATCGCGGCGGCACCCGTCGCGATCCTCGCCAACGGCGTCGGCATCCGGCGCTTCCCGCAGGCGGCCGCGCTGCCCGTGCGCAGCGCGCGCGGCCAGGTGAGCCATCTCCCGGCGCAGCCCGACAGCGCGCCACGCGTGGTCGTGTGCCGCCTCGGTTACGTCAGCCCGGCGATCGACGGCGTGCGCTGCGCGGGCGCGACCTTTTCGGTGGATGACGAGGACGCGGCGCTGCGCGTGATCGATCATCGCGAGAATCTCGCCAAGCTCGATTTCATCCTGCCTGGCTTCGCCGCCGCTTTCGATCCGTCCCGCCTCGACGGACGAGTCGGCTTCCGCCCCGCATCTCCCGACCGGCTGCCGATGGTCGGCGCAGTGCCGGCAGTGCGCCAGGCCGATCGTGCAAGCCCTCTGTCCTCCATTCCGCGCCACCCCGGCCTCTACGCAGTCGAAGGCTTCGGCGCTCGCGGGCTGGTCTGGGCGGCGCTGGCGGCCGAACTGCTGGCGAGCGAACTCGTGGGCGACCCCCTGCCGCTGGAACGCTCGCTGGTGGAGGCACTCGATCCGGCACGCTACCTGTTGCGCCCGCCTCGCCGCGCGATGGCGGACGAATGAAGGCAAGAGCGCGACACATCGCGTTACACCCTGGTACAGGGTTCCGGGTATAGGTCGGCGAATCTCGCCCCGGTATGATCATTGGCTTTGAAACTCGGCCCCGAGGCCGGTTTCAGCCATGTCGTCCATATGACGACGGAACGCGCCATCAGGAGACATGCGCTGCCCGCAATGCATTGCGTGGCGCCCAGGCGCGGCCTATTCCCGCTGTTCGAGGCGATACGTCTGGATCAGGACATGCAGCAGAACGCGTGTCACATCCGAATTTTTCGGTTGCGACGAAGGTATCGGCAGGAGACCTGAACGGGTGCTTGGGACGAGTGCAATTCTTATAAATATCTTGGCCGGCGCACTAGAATGAGAATGATTCCCAAGGATATAGCGCTGCCTGGAAACGCGAGCGCGAAGGGTACCGCGCGCGAGCATTCGGCTTCTGCGCCATGCGCCATTGTGTTTACTGCGCCGATCAGGCCGCAGTGAGGTTGTCATGCCCCGGGAGATGCCCGACCCACCCAATGCCGAAGAGGTCCTCCGTGCAAGCGAGGCTCGCCTGCACGAAGCGCAGGCGGTTGGACGCATGGGCGACTGGGAACTGGATCGCGACAGCGGTGCGATGAGCTGGTCGCCACAGCTGTTCCGCCTCTTCGAACGGCCCAGCGCGCAAGGCACGCCCGATCTCAACGAAGCCCTGGGTTACTACTCGCTCGAATCGGTTGAGCTGACGCGTGCCGCGTTCTGGGAAGCGATCGACACCGGCGCGCGGCAGGAGCTGGAGCAGACCGTGCATCTGCCGTCGGGCGCCGAGCGCTTCCACGCGACTACGATCGTGCCGGTCAAGAATCACCGCGGCCGGGTGTACAAGCTCTACGGCACGACTCAGGACATCACCGAACGCAAGCTGGCTGAGCAGGAGCTGCGGCGCAAGACCTTCGAGATCGAGGATCTCTACCAGAACGCACCCTGCGGCTACTATTCCCTCGACGCGGACGGGATGATCATCCGCATCAACGACACGCTGCTGCGCTGGCTGGGGCATGAGCGCGACGAAATCGTCGGGCGCAGGCGCGCCTTCGAGCTGTTCTGCCCCGCGAGCCGGGCGCTGTTCGGGCAGGTGTTCCGCACGTTCAAGAAGACCGGCCTTCTGCGCAACATGGACATCGAGCTGTTGCGCCGGGACGGTTCGTCGCTGCCCGTGCTGCTCAGTTCGACGGCCATCTTCGACGCGCAGGGCAGCTTCGTCGCCAGCCGGACGGTGCTTTCCGACAATTCCGACCGCAAACAGCTGGAACTCGAACGCGCGGCCCATGCGACGCGGCTCGCGGAGCTCTCGCGCCACATGGTCGACGTGCAGGAGAACGAGCGCCGCAAGTTCGCCGCCGAGCTGCATGACCACACCAGCCCCAACCTCGCCGCATTACAGCTCACGCTAACGAACCTCGCGCGCGCGCTGCCTGCCCCGGTCCTCGCGGAACTCGAACCCTTGCTCGACGACGCCAAGGGGCTCCTGCTCGACACCATCACGGGCATCCGCGACGTCTGCACCAACCTCCGCCCGGCGACCCTGGACTACGCTGGCCTGATTCCGGCCGTGCAGGACTACGCGCAGCAGTTCCGCCAGCGCACAGGCATCGCCGTGCATCTCGACACCACCCATTTCACCATGCACTTGCCTTCCAACGTACAGTCACTGCTCTTCCGCATCACCCAGGAAGCCCTGACGAACTGCGCAAAACATGCACGCGCGAAAAACGTCCGCATCCATCTGGAGAACTCCGACGGTCTTCTCTGCATGGAGATCGCCGACGACGGCATCGGCTTCGACCCCCACCATCTGGGCGAGTCCGGTACGACGCCCGGACTGGGGCTGATCACCATGAAGGAACGCGCCGAATTCGCGGGAGGAACCTTCGAGCTGAATTCGTCTCCGGAAACCGGCACCGCAATCCGGGTCAGCTTCGATCTCCAGGCGGGCGAATTCCGCAGGCAGCCGCGGCCGGCGAGATCTCAGGCGGCTGAACACTCGATGAGCACGGGGCGGGCATGAGCAGCGGAAAGATCCTGATCGCGCTCGCGGACGATCACCGCATGTTCCTGCACGCCTTGCGCGCGATGCTGGAAAAGGAGCCCGGTATCGAGGTGGTCGGCGTGGCGGGTACCGGCGACGAGCTCCTGGCCCTCGTCGCGGACAAAGCGGTAGACATCGCATGCGTGGACATCGGCATGCCGGCAATGAACGGGATAGAGACGACCCGCCGGCTGCTGGCCATCCGTCCCAACCTCAAGGTCATCGGCGTGTCGGCCTTCTCGGATCGGCAGTTCGTGCTCGACCTGCTCAATGCCGGCGCGAGGGGTTACGTCACCAAGGCCGAAGCGGGCGAGGAACTGCTGCGCGCGATCCACACCGTGCAACTGGGCAAGACCTATCTGTGCCCCGACGTCGCCGCCACGGTGGCGAGCGCCCTGCTCGACAACACCCCGCGCGATACTTCGATGCCGCGGATCACTGCCCGGGAACGCCAGGTGCTGCAACTGATCGCCGAGGGGCATACCTCGGGACGCATTGCCGAACGCCTGCACCTGGCCGCGTCGACGGTCGAGGTGCACCGCCGCAACATCATGCGGAAACTCGATCTGCACAGCGTCGCCGAACTCACGAAGTATGCCATCCGCAATGGCATTACAACGATATCGGGATAAGGTCGATCGCGGGGAAAATACCTGGAAACCGGTATCCAAAACACGCAGAAAGATGTATGTCACGAGCAAGGCTGGCAACGTAGCATTCACCTTCCGCTTTGCTTGGCGCCAAATCGACGGAGATCGGATAGCGCCCATGATCACATACAGCCGAGGAGAGCTAGACGTGAACACTCTTGTAACCACCCAGAAACTGGCGAAAGCCGCGAACGGCAACATCGAAGCCTTCCAATCGCTCGCCGACACCATCCTGAATGCGACCGAACGCCTGATGGCGCTCAACATCGATGCCGCCCGCAATGCCTGCGCGTGCGTGTCGGCGGGCGCAGCACCGCTGGTCGAGGGCGACATGCGCGAGCAGTTCGCCTCGCGCCTCGCCGTGCAGAACCAGTCGCTGGAACAGGCCGCCGACTACTTCCGCAACATCAACGCGCTGTTCATCGAGACCCAGGGCGAGATTGCCGCTTTCGGCACCCGCCAGTTCGACGAAGCGGCACGCGGCCTGGGCGAGTTCGTGGAGCAGTTTGCCCACAGCGCCCCCGCCGGCACCAACGAGTTCGTCAATGCGATGAAGACCGCGATGAGCAACGCGAGCGCCGCTTACGAGAGCTTCGTCAAGACCAGCCGCGACGTGGCCGAGACCAACCTCGCGGCCGCCAGCAATGCGCTGCAGCCCATCCTGACCGCACAGGCGAGCAACACCAGGGGCCGCAAGGTAGCCTGAGCGCACGCAAGCGCCCTGCTCCGCCAGCGGGGCTGCATGAAGGGGGCCGTCGGCCCCCTTTTTCATGTGCCACGCCGCCCGGCGCCACCTCACCCCCCTGCCCGTTCCAGCTTCAGCAATTCGATTCGGAACGTGGGCTCGTAGGGCGGCACATTGCATTCGACGACGTCCGACGGCGCCACCTGCAGGCGCACCCCTACCACATCGGCATGGATCGGCAGCCGGTTGACGCAACGGTCGGCAAGGGTGACGACGATGATCTGCCGCGGCTGCTTCTGCGCCAGCCACGCCACCGCCCGCAACATCGAATTCCCCGTGTACAGCACGTCGTCGACCACCACCACGGTGTAGTCCTTCAGGTCCAGCGAGCGCTGCGCCTCGTTCTCGTCCAGGCGGGTTTCGGGATGGAGCAGCGTCAGGTCGTCCTCGTAACGCTTGATGCGCAGATCGAGGCGCATCGGCGGCGGCACCCCGTAGTGGCGCTGCAGGGCCGCTACCAGCCGGTCTGCCAGCGGCGCGCCACGGCGCAGTATGCCGACAACGGCGACGGGATCGGCGCGGTCAAGCCGCGTGGCGAGCCTTTGCGCCATCTCCGCGAGGACCAGTTCGAGCTGCGTTTCGTCGTAAAGACAGGTCCGCAATCCGCGTGGGCGTTCCATGTGCGCCTCCGGTCGGGCCCACACGCGCTGCGGGCGATGCGGATACTATAACGCCGCATCTGCACGGCGGCGCGCCGACATGCCCGACTGGCCGCGGCGGCTGACTTTTTGCTTGACGTCCAATGTTTTTACTTCCATCCTTAACCGAATTCCGTTCCACTTCCGCAGGACCCGCATGAAGACGCTCGACAGCAGGACGGCGCTGGCGCTTGTCGCCGGTTGTCTCGCCTCGGCCCAGGTCGGCAAGGTGCCCCCCGCGCTCGGTGCGATCAGGGATCAACTGGGGGTGGGCCTCGTCCACGCAGGCTGGATCGCGACGGCGATCAATGCCGCCGCCGCGATGCTCGGCGTACTCGTCGGACTGGCGCTCGGCCGCCTCGGTGCGCAGCGCGGACTCCTCGCCGGGCTGCTGCTCCTGGGCCTGGGCTCCGCACTGGGAGCGGCGGCCGGCGACGGCCTGAGCCTGATCGCAGCGCGGGCGTGCGAGGGCGCAGGCTTCGTGCTGGTGGTCGTGGCCGCTCCTTCGCTGCTGGCGACCGCCGCGGCCGACGATCCCCGACGGCGCCGGCGGCTGCTGACACTGTGGAGCTGCTACATGCCGACGGGGATGGGGCTGATGATGGCGGTGGCGCCATACATCCTCCAGCACCACGGCTGGCGCGGCCTGTGGTTGGCAAATGCATTGGCAATCGGCACGTGCGTGCTGGTCGTGCTGTTCCTGAAGCTCGGGGCGGTACCGGGAAGCGGCCCGCGCCCGGTGCCGGTGGCGATGTTCTCGCGCACACTCCTCGCGCAGCCGGCGCCTTGGCTGATGGGGGTGTGCTTCGGCTGTTATGCGGCGATCTGGTTCATGATCGCGACCTGGTTGCCGTCATTCGCAGTCGAGCACATGGGTTACACGCCGGAGCGGGCAACCTGGCTCACGGCCCTGGCGGTGGGGGGCAACATCCTCGGCAACCTGACGACAAACTTCTGGCTGGCGCGGGGGGTTCCGCGCTGGGCGCTGCTCGCCGGCGTGTCGGCCATGATGGGGGCGTTCGGCTGGTTCGTGTTCACGGCCGGCTACGATCCGGTCCTGCGCTCCGTGGCCGCAGTCTTCGTCTGCAGCGCAGGAGGCGTGCTCCCGGCAGCCACGATGGGGGGCATACCGCTGGTGGCGCGCACGCCTGCCGACATCGCCATCGCCAACGGCATCCTCATGCAGTGCTCGAACGTCGGCACTTTCATCGGCGTGCCGGCCATCGCAGCGCTGGCGACCGTGCTCGGCGGCTGGGACGGCGGCCGCTGGCTGATCCCGGTGCTCGCCGGCGTTGGCGTGCTGGCGGCGTGGGGGTTTCGCCGGATCGAGCTGCAACCCGCGGAGGATGCCGGGAGGGATTCACCGGCGGGGATGCTGGCCGAGCAGGTCTGACGGGAGGGGACGAGTAAGCACTCGCTGCAGAAAACCGTCCCCCTCCTGACCGGTAGTCTCGGCTGTGCCTCGCCGCTTCACCGGCCGCGGGCAGTGCTCGCCGAAACCCCTGTTCCGCCCCCCTGAAAGGGGAGGAACCGCCTCCCAGACGAACGTCGTCTATTCGATTGCCAGCTCAATCATTGCGGAATTCGACCGCTTCGCGGCGGCCGAAGCCGGCGGCGTTGTCGATGAAGTAGAGCTTTTCAGGCTCGAAGCGGTACCAGCGAACCTTCGCCAGCGCTTTCACGATGAAGGCGGGCGCCTGGGCGATCTTTCCGACGACCGGGTACTTTTCGCCATAGAGCTCGCGCGCACGGTTTTCCTCCGCCCCGCCGATCTCCACCGCACGCCCTTCGGCCTGGATGCCCTTGATCTCGTGCCAGTCCGCACAATCTTCCTGGATCGTGATGGCGATGCGGGCGTCGTGCGCGATATTGCGGCTGTGGCGCGTAGTGGGCGAAGACAGGAAGTACAGGGTGAAACCGTCATGGACGTAGAACACGGTCGCCGCCCAGACGCCCTCCGCGCCGCATGAGGCGATGCTCATGGCGTGGCGGGCCTTGAGGTAGTCGAGCACCTTTTCGCGCAAGGCGCTCATGTCATGCTGTCTCCCCCGCGGCGTCCGGGGCGGGCTCGCGCGCCGCGTCGTCCTCGTGCAGGCGCTTGAGCCGGTAGGCAAACTGCGGCCGGGTCAGGCCGAGCATGCGTGCGGCCGACGACAGGTTGCCGCGCGCCCTGTCCATCGCGGTCTCGAGCAGCATCGCCTCGACCTCGTTCAGCGTCATCGCGCCTTCGCACACGGCGTCGCACAGCGCACGGCCGACCTTCGGCCCGTGGATGTCGAGCTTGCCGTCCGAGTCGAGGCCCAATTCCTGCACCTCGTCCTCGCTGCGCGACAGGAACAGGTGGTCGATCTCGATGCGACCGCCGTGAGGGGCGAGGATCACGCCGCGCTCGATGGTGTTCTGCAGCTCGCGGATGTTGCCGGGCCATGCGTAGCCGACCAGCGCCTTCTTGGCCTTGTCGGTGAAGCCGAGCAGCTTCTTGCCGTTGATTGCGGCGTACTTCTCGAGGAAGTGCTTGGCCAGCGGCGAGATGTCGTCGCGCCGTTCGCGCAGCGCGGGGATGTTGATCTGCAAGGCGTTGAGGCGGTAATAGAGGTCGGCCCGGAAACGGCCTTCCTTGACGAGCTGCGCGAGGCCGGCGTTGGTCGCGGCGACAAGGCGGACGTTGATCTTGCGCACCTTGTCGTCGCCGAGACGTTCGACTTCCCCCTCCTGCAGCACGCGCAGCAGCTTGCTCTGCGCGGTGAGCGGCAGGTCGCCGACCTCATCGAGGAAGAGCGTGCCGCCGTCGGCGCGCTCGAAACGTCCGGGGCGGGAGACCTGCGCGCCCGTGTAGGCGCCCTTCTCGACGCCGAACAGCTCCGATTCGACGAGGTCGTGCGGGATCGCGGCGCAGTTGATCGCAACCAGCGGCTTGTCGCGTCGGTTGCTCATCTCGTGCAGGGCGCGCGCGAAGAGCTCCTTGCCTACGCCGGTCTCGCCCAGCAGCAGCACGGTGATCTGTCCTGCCGCGGCCTGCTTCACGAGTTCCAGCGCGTGACGGAAGCCGGCGGAATTGCCGATCATGTCCGCGGGGAGATTTTCCTTCTCGGCGATGGTCGAGCGCAGCTGCACGACCTGGGTCTGCAGGTCGAACAACTGATCGGCGATGGGGTCGGGGGCGAAGCGACGCATGTGTTCGTCGGCATCCTCCCATTCCTCGATCGGCTTGCCGACGATGCGGCAGCAATCGTCGCCCATGCCCGCGCATTCGACCTCCTTGAACAGGATCTGCCGCCCCATGAAGGCGGACGAATAGCCGCAGGCGTAGCCGATCTGGGTCCAGCACACCGGTTCGTCGTGAATGCCGAACTGGCGGCGATGGGATTGCCCTTCCCAGGAGTTGATCCAGCGGAACTCGCAATGAAAGATTCCCGCCTCGCGGTCGACCTCGACGCGGATCGGGATCACGCCGACGATGCCTTCGAGCGAGTGCAGCTGCGGACCGGTCATGAAGGCATCGGCTTCGCTGAGCTCTGGCATGCGCGTACGGACAAGTTCGGCGTCACGCACACCGGAGGCGTAACCCATGCGCAGCAACAGTCCGCGCGCACGGTTCATGCCCAGCGTGTCGATGAGCTCCTTGCGCAGCGAGGCTTGCGCCTCGGCATGCACGAGCAGCATGCGGTGCTCGTGCAGCCAGATCTGGCCCGTTTCCGCGCAGAAATGAACGCGTGCGCGCAGGTCGTCTGCCGCGACGCGCGCCTTGGGATGGGCCCTGGTCATTGCCTGGTCCTCATGTGTGGTCTCCTCCTGGATCGTTCCTTCTACGCGTCGCCCACGCTAGTCGTATTGACCCAAGTCAAACGATTTGAAGTCGTGCTTTTTCCTTGCCATTCGGAGGGGGCGGAAAGGAGTTCACCAAATGATCAATCGGTCGATGGACGGCCGCGAAAAGATCATCAAATGATCAACTGCAGGACTTGCGCATGGTCCTGCATCTCCTGCGCAGCCAGGCGTTTCGCGAGTCTCGAAAAGATTTTTTTCCGCAACTGCGTAACGCGCCCGACAGCCTTTCGGCGCTACCTCCCCTACCCGATTCACCACCCCCATGGCATGCACTGTTGCTGCATTGCGTCAGCCCATGCTGGCACAGCGGTTGCGATGGCTGTCCGGCAACCGGCCGCGAAACGAGTCCGGTGAAACCCAAAACTACACAAGCACGAGGGGACACACATGAAGTTTCCTGTTCCGCACGATGTGAAGGGCAAGACGATTCCGGGGACCGAAGGCTGGGAACGGATGTATCCGTACCAATACCAGTTCGTCACCGACGACGCCGAGCGCAACCAGTACGAGAAGGAGACGTTCTGGTTCTACGACGGACTGCATTACCCGGAACCGCTCTACCCCTTCGACACGATCTGGGACGAGGCCTGGTACCTCGCGCTGTCGCAGTTCAACAACCGCATCTTCCAGGTGCCGCCGGTGCGCGGCGTCGATCACCGCATCATCAACGGCTACGTCTATATCTCGCCGGTGCCGGTGAAGAACCCGGACGAGATCGGCCAGCGCGTGCCCAACTTCATGGAACGTGCCGGCTACTACTACAAGAACTGGGACGAGCTCGAGGCGAAGTGGAAGACCAAGATGGAGGGCACGATCGCCGAGCTGGAGGCGCTGCAGATTCCGCGCCTGCCGGAGGTCGAGGACCTGAAGGTGGTGACCGACGGTGTCGGCGAATCGACCGCCTACCACCTGCTGAAGAACTACGACGATCTGATCAACCTCGGCATCCGCTGCTGGCAGTACCACTTCGAGTTCCTGAACCTGGGCTACGCGGCCTACGTGTTCTTCATGGATTTCACGCAGAAGCTGTTCCCCAGCATCCCGCTGCAGCGCGTGACGCAGATGATCTCGGGCATCGACGTGATCATGTACAAGTCCGACGACGAACTGAAGGCGCTGGCGAAAAAGGCCGTCGCGCTCGAAGTCGATGACGTCGTGACGGGCCACCGCGAGTGGACGGACGTGAAGGCGGCGCTCGCCGGCCGGCGCCATGGCGACGAGTGGCTCGCGGCCTTCGAGAAGGCGCGCTATCCGTGGTTCAACATCTCGTCCGGCACGGGCTGGTTCCACACCGACCGCAGCTGGAACGACAACCTGAACCTGCCGCTCGACGGCATCCAGACCTACATCAACAAGCTGCGCGACGGGCAGGAGATCGACCGTCCGATGGAGGCGGTGCGTGCCGAGCGCGACCGCGTGACGGCCGAGTACCGCGATCTGATCGACAACGACCAGGACCGCAAGCAGTTCGACGAGCTACTGGGATGCGCGCGAACCGTCTTCCCCTACGTCGAGAACCACCTGTTCTACGTCGAGCATTGGTTCCACTCGGTCTTCTGGAACAAGATGCGCGAAGTCGCCGCGATCATGCAGGAACATGGGCTGATCGCCGAGATCGAGGACGTCTGGTACCTGCGCCGCGACGAGATCAAGCAGGCGCTGTGGGACATCGTCACCGCCTGGGCGACGGGCGTGACGCCGCGCGGCACGAAGACCTGGCCGGCCGAGATCGAGTGGCGCAAGGGCGTGATGCAGAAGTTCCGCGAGTGGGCACCGCCGCCGGCGATCGGCATCGCGCCGGAAGTGATCCAGGAGCCCTTCACGATCGTGCTGTGGGGCGTGACGAACAGCTCGCTGTCGGCCTGGGCCTCGGTGCAGGAAGTCGCCGACCCGGACAGCATCACCGAGCTGAAGGGCTTCCCGGCGAGCCCGGGCCTGGTCGAAGGCAAGGCACGCGTGTGCCGCAGCGCGGAGGAGATCCGCGACCTGCAGGAGGGCGAGATCCTCGTCGCACCGACCACCTCGCCGTCCTGGGCACCGGCCTTCGCGAAGATCAAGGCCTGCATAACCGACGTCGGCGGCGTCATGAGCCACGCCGCGATCGTGTGCCGCGAATACGGCATGCCGGCAGTCGTCGGCACCGGCCATTCCACCCGTGTGATCAAGACCGGCATGACATTGCGCGTCGATGGCTCGTCCGGCCTGGTCACCATCGTCCAGTGAAGAGGGAAACAGCATGGGAAGCGCTCTGATGGCTGAAGAAGTGCGCCTCGCCCCCGGCATCGACAGCCGGGCGCCCAAGGTGTGCATGTTCGAGGACTGCAACAAGGACTCCGTGCCGCTTGTCGGCGGGAAGTGCTCCTCGCTCGGCGAGCTGATCAACGCGGGTGTCCGGGTACCACCGGGCTTCGCAGTGACGACGGCGGGCTACGCGCAGTTCATGCACGAGGCCGGCATCCAGGACGAGGTCAACGCCCTGCTGCAGGGGCTGGACCACGACGACATGGACCGCCTCGAAGAGGCTTCGCGCCGGATCCGCGAAATGATCGAGTCGCGGCCGATCTCGATCGAGCTGGAGGACCTGATCGCCGAGGCCTACCGCAAGCTGTCGGTGCGCTGCTACCTGCCGGCGGTGCCGGTGGCGGTGCGATCGAGCGCGACGGCCGAGGACCTGCCGGGCGCGAGCTTCGCCGGCCAGCAGGACACCTACCTGTGGATCCGCGGCATCGACGACGTCATCCACCACATCCGGCGCTGCTTCTCCAGCCTGTACACGGCGCGCGCCATCGCCTACCGCATCCGCATGGGTTTCCCGCACGAGCAGGTGGCGATCAGCGTGGGCGTGCAGAAGATGGCGAACGCCTATACCGCGGGGGTGATGTTCACGCTGCATCCGTCGACCGGCGATCGCTCGGTGATCGTGATCGACTCGAACTTCGGCTTTGGCGAGTCGGTGGTGTCGGGCGAGGTGACGCCGGACAACTTCGTGGTGAACAAGGTCACGCTGGACATCATCGAGCGGACGATCTCGACCAAGGAGGTCTGCTACACGGCGGACCTCAAGCTGCAGCGCTCGGTCGCGATGGAGGTGCCGGCCGAGCGCCAGAACATCCAGTCGGTGCTCGACGACGAGATCACCGAGCTCGCGTGGATGGCCAAGAAGATCGAGAAGCACTACGGCCGTCCGATGGACATCGAGTGGGCGATCGACAAGAACCTGCCCGCGGGCGGCAACGTTTTCATCCTGCAGGCGCGCCCCGAGACGATCTGGAGCAACAAGCAGAAGGCGCCGGCCACGACCGGGGCAACGTCGGCGATGGATTACATCGTCTCGAACCTGCTCGTGGGGAAACGGCTGACGTAGCTCACGTAGGGCGGGAGCAGCGCAGCGTATCCCGCCGGTTCGGCCGCAGGAGCAGCCTCGTAGGCCGCATGGCGGGATACGCGTTCCGCTCCTCCCGCCCTACGAACACAAGGAGATTTTCAATGATCGTACGCAACTGGATGCAGGCCAACCCCGCGGTGCTCGGCAGCGACACGCTGCTGTCGGAGGCGAAGCGGATCCTGTCGGAAACCAATCTGCATGCGCTGCCGGTCGTCGATAACGGACGGTTGCGCGGGCTCGTCACTCGGGCCGGCTGCCTGCGCGCGGCGCACGCGGCCATTCGCAGCCAGAGCCCCGACGAGCTGAACTACTTCTCGAACCACGTGAAGGTGAAGGACATCATGGTGCGCAACCCCGCGACCATCGATGCCAACGACACGATGGAGCGCTGTCTTCAGGTCGGCCAGCAGGCGGGCGTCGGCCAGCTGCCGGTGATGGATGACGGCCATGTCGTCGGGATGATCTCGGCGATCGAGATGTTCTCGCTCGCGGCGCACTTTCTCGGCGCGTGGGAGCGCAGAAGCGGCGTGACGCTCGCGCCGACGCGCATCGGCCCGGGGACGATCGGCCGCATCGCCGACATCGTCGAGGGCACAGGCGCCGAGGTACACGCGATCTACCCGATCAGCCTGGGGCCAAAGGGCGTCGCGAGTGGCGACCAGGAACGCAAGGTGATCGTCCGCTTCCATCACGCCGACACCGCCGAGGTCACGCGCGCGCTCACGGCTGCGGGCTACGAAGTCATCGAGTCGGTGCAGGCCACGCACTGATTCCAGCTACACACATCCCCAACTTTCCAGCCAAGGAGACATCCGAATGGACCTGAGGTACTTCATCAACCAGTGCGCCGAAGCCCATGAACTGAAGCGCGTGACGACCGAGGTCGACTGGAATCTGGAGCTTTCGCACGTCTCGAAGCTCACCGAGGAGAAGAAAGGCCCGGCGCTGCTGTTCGAGAGCGTGAAGGGCTACGACACGCCCGTCTTCACCGGCGCCTTCGCGACGACCAAGCGTCTCGCGATCATGCTCGGCCTGCCGCACGACCTGACGCTGTGCCAGTCGGCGCAGCAGTGGATGAAGAAGACGATCACCTCCGAGGGCCTGATCAAGGCGAAGGAGGTGAAGGACGGGCCGGTGCTGGAAAACGTCCTGACCGGCAACAAGGTCGATCTGAACATGTTCCCGGTGCCCAAGTTCTTCCCGCTCGACGGCGGGCGCTACATCGGCACGATGGTGTCGGTGGTGCTGAAGGACCCCGAGACCGGCGAGGTGAACCTCGGCACCTACCGCATGCAGATGCTCGACGACAAGCGCTGCGGCGTGCAGATCCTGCCGGGCAAGCGCGGCGAGCGGATCATGAAGAAGTACGCCAAGATGGGCAAGAAGATGCCCGCGGCGGCGATCATCGGCTGCGATCCGCTGATCTTCATGGCGGGGACCCTCATGCACAAGGGTGCGTCCGACTACGACATCACCGGCACGGTGCGCGGCCAGCAGGCGGAGTTCCTGATGGCGCCGCTGACCGGCCTGCCGGTGCCGGCGGGCGCGGAGATCGTGCTCGAAGGCGAGATCGACCCGAACAACTTCCTGCCGGAAGGCCCGTTCGCGGAATACACGGGCTACTACACCGACGAGCTGCACAAGCCGATCCCGAAGCCGGTGCTGGAAGTGCACCAGATCCTGCATCGGAACAACCCGATCCTGTGGGCGACCGGCCAGGGCCGTCCGGTGACCGACGTGCATATGCTGCTCGCCTTCACGCGCACGGCGACTCTCTGGACCGAGCTCGAGCAGATGCGCATTCCGGGCGTGCAGTCGGTGTGCGTGCTGCCCGAGTCGGCGGGCCGCTTCTGGACGGTGGTGTCGGTGAAGCAGGCCTACCCGGGGCACTCGCGCCAGGTCGCCGACGCGGTGATCGGCAGCAATACCGGCAACTACGGCATGAAGGGCGTCATCACGGTCGATGAGGACATCCAGGCCGACGACCTGCAGCGCGTGTTCTGGGCGCTGTCCTGCCGCTACGACCCGATGCGCGGCACGGAGCTGATCAAGCGCGGCCGCTCGACGCCGCTCGATCCGGCGCTCGACCCCGACTCCGACAAGCTCATGACGTCGCGCATTCTGATGGACGCCTGCATTCCGTATGAGTGGAAGCAGAAGCCGGTGGAGGCGCGCATGGACGAGGAGACGCTCGCGAAGATCAAGGCGCGCTGGCACGAGTATGGGATCGGGATCTGAGGAGGAAACGGAGACATGGAAAAGGCCAGGAACATCAAGCTGGTGATCCTCGACGTCGACGGCGTCATGACCGACGGGCGCATCGTCATCAACGACGACGGCATCGAAACGCGCAACTTCGACATCAAGGACGGCATGGGCGTCGTGGTGCTGCAGTTGTGCGGCGTCGAGGTCGCGATCATCACTTCGAAGAAGTCCGGCGCGGTGCGCCATCGCGCCGAGGAGCTGAAGATCAAGCGCTTCCACGAGGGCATCAAGAAGAAGACCGAGCCCTACGCGCAGATGCTGGAGGAGATGAACATCTCCGACGCCGAGGTGTGCTACGTCGGCGACGACCTGGTGGATCTGTCGATGATGAAACGCGTCGGATTGCCGGTTGCGGTCGGGGACGCGGTCGCGGACGTGAAGGAAGCCGCGGCCTACGTGACCACGGCGCGCGGCGGGCACGGCGCGGTGCGCGAGGTCGCCGAGCTGATCCTGAAGGCCCAGGGCAAGTGGGACGCAATGCTCTCGAAGATCCACTGATTCATCCAGACGACATTCACCAGCAAGGAGATCGACGTGGGAAAGATTTCAGCACCGAAAAGCAACCGCGAGTTCATCGAGGCGTGCGTCAAGTCCGGCGACGCGGTGCGCATCAAGCAGGAAGTGGATTGGGACAACGAGGCCGGCGCGATCGTGCGCCGCTGCTGCGAGCTGGGTGAAGCTGCGCCCTTCATGGAGAGCATCAAGGACTACCCGGGTTTCAGCTACTTCGGCGCCCCGCTCTCGACCTATCGCCGCATGGCGATCGCGCTGGGCATGGATCCGAACTCGACGCTGCCGCAGATCGGTGCGGAGTACCTCAAGCGCACGAACAGCGAGCCGATCGCGCCGGTCGTCATCGACAAGCGCGACGCGCCGTGCAAGGAGAACATCCTGCTGGGCGATGACGTCGACCTGTGCAAGCTGCCGGTGCCACTGGTGCATGACGGCGACGGCGGGCGCTACGTGGGCACCTGGCACGGCGTCATCACCAAGCACCCGGTGCGCGGCGATGTGAACTGGGGCATGTACCGACAGATGATGTGGGACGGCCGCACCATGTCGGGCGCGGTGTTCCCGTTCTCCGACCTCGGCAAGACGCTGACCGACTACTACCTGCCGCGCGGCGAGGGCTGCCCCTTCGCGACGGCGATCGGCCTGTCGCCGCTGGCCGCGATGGCCGCGTGCGCGCCCTCGCCGATCCCGGAACCGGAACTCACCGGCATGCTCGCCGGCGAGCCGGTGCGGCTCGTGAAGTGCGAGACCAACGACCTCGAAGTGCCGGCCGATGCCGAAATCATCATCGAGGGCATGATCCTGCCCGACTACAAGGTCGAGGAAGGCCCGTTCGGCGAATACACCGGCTATCGCACCAGCCCGCGCGATTTCCGCGTGACCTTCCGCGTCGATGCGATCACCTATCGCAACAACGCGACGATGACAATCTCCAACATGGGCGTGCCGCAGGACGAGGGCCAGCTGCTGCGTTCGTTCTCGCTCGGGCTGGAGCTGGAGAAGCTGCTGAAGAGCCAGGGCATCCCGGTGACCGGCGTGTACATGCACCCGCGCTCGACGCACCACATGATGATCGTCGGCGTGAAGCCGACCTACGCCGGCATCGCGATGCAGATCGCGCAGCTCGCGTTCGGCTCCAAGCTCGGGCCGTGGTTCCACATGGTGATGGTGGTCGACGACCAGACCGACATCTTCAACTGGGACGAGGTCTATCACGCGTTCTGCACGCGCTGCAATCCGGAGCGCGGCATCCACGTCTTCAAGAACACGACCGGCACGGCGCTCTACCCGCACGCGACGCCGCACGACCGCAAGTACTCGATCGGCTCGCAGGTGCTGTTCGACTGCCTGTGGCCGGTCGATTGGGACAAGACCAACGACGTGCCGACGCTCGTCAGCTTCAAGAACGTCTATCCCAAGGACATCCAGGAGAAGGTTCTCAACAACTGGGCCGATTACGGCTTCCGCGGCGCGAAGAAATAAGGAGCGGTCATGGCAAACAAGTGGGAAGTGTTCGTGATGGACCTCGGGGAGCTGGCCGAGGGCAAGGAGCTGGAACTGACGATCCGCACGCTCAACGACGGGCTGCACAAGTACACCTACCAGCGCGCGAAGGTAGAGGTGTCGAGCAAGCTCGACCAGTTCGCCGACAGCCTGCAGGTGCGGCTCGGGCGCGGGCAGTTGAGTGATCGGAAGTTCTCGATCCGCGTGATCGAGCGCGTCGAGCGCTTGCCGGCGCGGTATCGCTAAGCGGCAATCCGACCCGGGCAGGCCCTGCGCCTGCCCGGCCCGATTCAATCAGCGAACGGAACAGCGAAACAATGGCCTACCCCGACCTGCGCAGCTTCCTGGCCGACCTCGGCGACGACCTGCTGCACGTGCGCGACGAGTTCGACCCGAAGTTCGAGATCGCGGCGGTGCTGCGCAGCCTGCCCGCCGACGCCCCCGCGGCGCTGTTCGAGAACGTGCGCGGCTATCCCGGCGCGCGCGTCGCGGGCAACCTGTTCGGCGGACGCCGCCGCGTTGCGCGCGCCTTCGGCACCACCGAGGAGCGCCTCGCGCAGACCTGGCTGGACAACAAGCAGCGCGCCATCCCACCGGTGGCGGCGAAATCGATACCGGTGCAGGAAGTTGTGCATCGCGCGCCGGACGAGCTGCTGCCGCTGCTGCCCATCCTGACGCATCACGAGAAGGACGGCGCGCCCTTCATCACGACCGGCGTCGTCCTCTGCACCGACCCTGTCACCGGCCGCCGCGGCATGGGTATCCATCGCATGATGATCAAGGGAGGCAATCGCCTCGGCATCCTGCTCGCGAACCCGCCGCTGTCGCAGTTCCACGCGAACGCAGAGGCCAAGGGCGAAGCGCTCGATGTCGCGATCGCGCTCGGGCTGGAGCCGGCGACCCTGCTCGCCTCCGTCGTGCGTAGCGGCCCGCTCGGTCCCGACAAGATGGCGGTCGCGGGCGGGCTGCGCGGCGATCCGGTGGAACTCGCCCGCGCACTGACCGTGAATGTCGAAGTGCCCGCGCGCGCCGAGATCGTCATCGAAGGCCGCATCCTGCCGGGCGTGCGCGAACCGGAAGGCCCGTTCGGCGAGAACACGGGCTACTACTTCTCCAACGTCAGCCCGGTGGTCGAAGTCACCTCCGTCACGCACCGCGACAACTTCATCTACCCCGGCCTGTGCCCGTGGTCGGGCGACGTCGACACCCTGCTCTCGCTCGCCGCCGGCACCGAACTGCTGGGCCAGCTGCAGACCATGGTCGCGGGCGTCGTCGATCTGGACCTGACCGGTGGCACGGCCGGTTTCTCGGCCGCGATCGCCGTGAGGAACTGCCCGCGCCACGAGGTGCGGCGCCTGGTCATGCTCGCGCTCAACCTCGACAAGCGCCTCAAGACCGTCACCGTCGTCGATGACGACGTGAACATCCGCGATCCGCGCGAAGTCGCGTGGGCGATGGCGACGCGCTACCTGCCCGAACGCGACACCGTGATCATCGGCGGCGCCGAAGGTTACGTCATCGACCCCTCTTCGGCCGGCAGCAGCGTCGGCTCGAAGGCCGGCTTCGTCGCGACGCGCGGCGCCGGCCCCGAATTCGACCGCGTCACCCTGCCCGCCGCCGCACTGGCGAAGGCGCAGGCCCTGCTCGCAACGCTGCGCAATTGAAGGAGACAACATAATGAGAATCGTCGTCGGCATTTCCGGAGCAAGCGGTGCGATCTACGGCATCCGCATCCTCGAAGCGCTGAAGCAGATCGGCGTCGAGACCGACCTCGTGATGTCGGATTCGGCCAAGCGCACGATCGTCTACGAGACCGACTACTCGATCAACGACGTCAAGCGCCTGGCCTCCTGCGTGCATGACAACAACGACGTCGGCGCCTCAATTGCGAGCGGCTCGTTCAAGCATGCAGGGATGATCATCGCGCCCTGCTCGATCAAGACGCTCTCCGCGGTCGCCAACTGCTTCAACACCAACCTGCTGATTCGCGCCGCCGACGTCACGCTGAAGGAGCGGCGCAAGCTCGTGCTGATGCTGCGCGAGACGCCGCTGCACCTCGGCCACCTGCGCCTGATGACGCAGGCCACGGAGACCGGCGCGGTGCTGGTGCCGCCGCTGCCGGCCTTCTACCACCGGCCCAAGACCATCGACGACATCATCAACCAGTCGGTGACCAAGGTGCTCGACCAGTTCGACCTGGACGTCGACCTCTTCGGCCGCTGGACCGGCAATGAAGAGCGGGAGCTGGCGAAATCGCGGTGATCCGGCGACGTCTCCTTGTGGGAGCGGCTTCAGCCGCGAAGCAACGCCGATTCGCGGCTGAAGCCGCTCCCACAGAACCGACCCGACGAACCGCACCCACGCAATAAGGATTCGCCACATGATGACCACCGCCACCATCCTCGAACTCGAAGGCGAAGTCGCCCCCGGCCTCGGCGAAGGCTCGCGCTTCACCGCGATCGACTGGGTCGTTGCCGAAATCCGTCGCAAGCTCGGCTTCATCCCCTGGCCCGGCACCTTCAACCTGCGCATGCGCGGCGCAGCCTGGGACTGGGCACGCGCGCGACTGCGTTCCGCCGCCGGCATCGCGATCACGCCGCAGGATGGCTTCTGCGCCGCGAAATGCTTCGGCGTGAGCATTGCCGGCCATCTCACGGGTGCAGTCGTGTTCCCGGAGATGCCCGGCTACCCCGAAGACAAGTTCGAGATCGTCGCGCCGGTGCCGATCCGCGAAACGCTCGGACTGCAGGACGGCGACCTCGTCAACCTGCGCCTCGACCTCGCCCTGTCCGCCCGCGACGACGCGACTGCGGTCTGACCCATCCAAGGAGACCACGATGGCCCCCAAGTTCTGCCCGCAATGCAGCACGCCGCTGGTCCTCGCGAAAATCCACAACCGCGAGCGCGAGACCTGTCCTGCCTGCGGCGAGACCTTCTTCCACAAGCCGGCGCCGGTCGTGCTGGCCGTGATCGAGCACGCGGACAAGCTGGTGCTGATCCGCCGCAACCTCGACCCGCTGGGCGGCTACTGGGCACCGCCCGGAGGCTACGTCGAGCAGGGCGAATCGCTCGAGGAGGCCGTCGTGCGCGAGGCGCGCGAGGAGACCGGACTGGAGGTGGCCGTCGACGGACTGATCGGCGTGTATTCGCAGACCGGCGTACGCGCCGTGATCCTCGCGTATCGCGCGCATTCGGTCGCGGGCGAGCCGGTCGCGGGCGACGATGCCGGCGCGATCGCGCTGATTGCGCCGGGCCAGTTGCCGATCCAGCCGGCGCCCGAGGGCGCGCCGCTGCTCGACCGCTGGTTCCACGACGTCATCCAGGAAGTCACCGCACCATGGAAATGGGGGCGCCACACGAGCGCCAGAACAATGATGAGGAGATAACGATGACCGCAGCGACTTCCCGCCCGTCCGGCTGAACGCCCGGCGCCCGCCCGACGCGGGTTCCCCCGACAACTCCGCAGCATCCGCCCATACGGCAATGCCCCCTTCCGAACCCGGACGGCATCGCCGCGGGACGGTTCGTCCAGAATTTCGAGGAAGACAGTCATGGCGTATTTCGATCAGACCACCGAAACCCTGCCCCGCGAACAGCTCGCCGCCCTGCAACTGGAAAAGCTCCAGGCGATGATGGCCGAGTTGTGGGGCAAGAACCGCTTCTACAGCAACAAGTGGAAGGCCGCCGGCATCGAGCCGCGCGACATCCGCTCGCTCGACGACCTCGCGCACCTGCCGCTGACGACGAAGTCCGAGCTGATGGAAGACCAGGCGGCGAACGGCCCCTTCGGCACCAACCTCACTTATCCGATCGAGCAGTACACGCGCCTGCACCAGACCTCCGGCACGACCGGCGTGCCGCTGAAGGTGCTGGACACGCAGGACTCCTGGGACTGGTGGGCGAAGTGCTGGGCGCACGTGCTCGCCGGCTCGGGGGTGGATGCGAGCGACCGCGTCTTCCTCGCCTTCGCGTTCGGGCCCTTCATCGGTTTCTGGGCGGCGCTGGAAGGCGCGCGCAAGCTCGGCGCAGTGATGATCCCTGGCGGCGGACGCGACTCGCTGCAGCGCCTGGAACTGATGCGCGAGACGGGCGCGACGGTGCTGTGCTGCACACCGACCTACGCCCTGCGGCTGGCCGAAGTGGCGCGCGAACATGGCTTCGACATGGGCTCGATCAAGATGAAGTCCACCGTGCATGCGGGTGAACCGGGCGCGAACATCCCGGCGACCAAGCAGCGCATCGAATCCTCGTGGTCGGCGAAATGCTTCGACCATGCGGGCGCCTCCGAGATCGGCGCGCACTCCTTCGAATGCGAGCACCAGCCCGGCGGCACGCACCTGATCGAGTCCGAGTTCATCGCCGAGGTCATCGACCCCAAGACCGGCGAGGCGGTGAAGCCGGGCGAGCGTGGCGAACTGGTGATCACCAACCTCGGCCGCTGGGGCTTCCCGCTGATCCGCTACCGCACCGGCGATCTCGTCGAAGTGAATCTCGACCCCTGTTCCTGCGGCCGAACCTTCCTGCGCTTCCAGGGCGGCATCCTCGGCCGCGCGGATGACATGGTCACGGTGCGCGGGGTGAACGTCTTCCCGGCCGGCGTCGAGAACATCATCCGCAAGTTCGTCGAGGTCGACGAGTTCCGCATCACCGTGAGCAAGGTCAAGCACATGGACGAGATGGACATCGAGGTCGAGCTGTGCGAAGGGGCCGACCCTGCGGTCGTGCACTCGATCGCCGAGCGCCTCGACGCGGTGCTCGCCTTCCGCCCGCGCGTGCATAACGTCGGCCGCAACATCCTTCCGCGCTTCGACATGAAGGCCAAGCGTTTCCACGTCAATCGCGCGGCCTGAGCCAGCTTCCGCACCCCGGTATCGGCAATGGCCCGGCCGAGGCCAGGGGCGGCGACGCCCCGAATCGCGCCAACGAAGGCATCGCAAACAAGAAATCAAGGAGGAGGCATGAGACTCAAGCAGATCTGCGTGGCGTTGGCCCTGTCCGGGCTGGTTTGCGGCGGCGCGCTCGCCAAGGAAGGGGGCGACCAGTATCCGCATGGAAGCGAGAACTGGGTCGCGGGCGCGCTGCCACCCCCGGGAAACTACTTTCTCAACTATTTCGGGTACTACCACGCCGACAGCCTGCGCGACGGCGACGGCGACAGGGTGTCCGGGACGGGGGTGACCGCCTGGTTCGATGCGATGCGCGTCGTCAAGGTCACGAACACGAAGATCCTCGGCGGAGACTGGGCGGTACAGGCGATCCTGCCCGTCGTGCAGCAGAAGCTGACCCTCGGTGACAGCAAGACCGTCACCGGCATCGGCGACATGCTGTTCTCGCCGCTCGTGATCGGCTGGCACGCCGGCAACCTGCACTGGGTCTTCGCGCTGGATTTCTTCGCGCCGACAGGGGAATACAAGTCGGGGCAGCCGATCAAGAGCATCGGCACCAACTACTGGAGCGTGGAGCCGGTCCTTGCGGTGACCTGGATCTCCGATTCGGGCTGGGAGCTGTCGGGCAAGTTCATGTACAACATGAAGACGAAGAACAAGGACTTCCGCCCTGCCCCCGGCGCGCCGAAGATGGATTACGAGTCGGGCGACGAGTTTCGCGTCGATTACCTCGCGGGCAAGCGCTTCGGCCCGTGGGGCGTCGGCCTTTCCGGCTACTACCTGAAGCAGACGACCAACGACAAGCTCGAAGGCGAAACGATCTCGTCGGCGCTCGGACCGTGGTCCTCGGGGCGCAAGGGCGAGGTGTTCGCGATCGGGCCGAGCGTGAGCTACACGACCAAGGGCGGCACGATGTTCATCGGCCAGTGGCAGCAGGAATCCGGGGCGGAAAACCGCTTCCAGGGCGACAAGGCGTGGTTCCGGCTGATCATGCCGTTCTAGCACCCGGTTGCGCCGCTGCCCCCATCAGGGGTGGCGGCGCCCCTGGCCGAGTTGCAGTTCGAACTCTTCCAGCGGCACGGGGCGGCTGAAGTGGTAGCCCTGGTAGTTGCTGCAGCCGTGCACCGCGAGGAAGTTTCGCTGCTCGGCGGTCTCGACGCCTTCGGCGATGACTTCAAGGCCGAGGCTCTGGCCGAGTGCGATGATGGTGCGCACGATCGCGGCGTCGTTGGCGTTCTCGGTCACGTCGCGCACGAAGGACTGGTCGATCTTGAGCTGGTCGAGCGGCAGGCGGCGCAGGCAGGACAGCGACGAGAAGCCGGTGCCGAAGTCGTCCAGCGAGAACTGGATGCCCATCGCCTTGAGCCTTGCCATCTTGTCGACGACCTGGTCGATGTTCTCGACGACCATGCTCTCCGTGAGCTCGAGCTTGAGGTTCGCCGGATCCGCCCCGGTCTGCTCGACGACATCCAGCACCTCGCGGACGAAATCATCCTGCCGGAACTGCCGCGCGCTCACATTGACAGACAACCGCAGATGACGCGTCGCCGGCACGGCCTCCCACGCTTTCAGCTGCCGGCACGCGGTTTCCAGCACCCAGCGGCCGATCGGAAGGATCATCCCGGTTTCCTCCGCGAGCGGGATGAAGTCGCACGGCGGGATCATGCCGCGCTCGGGGTGCAGCCAGCGGATCAGGACTTCGGCGCCCTGGATCGTGCCGGAACAGTCGACCTGCATCTGGTAGTAAAGCCGCAGTTGATCCGGGAGCGCCTTGCTCAGCCAGCCTTCCAGGCGCACCCGCTCCTCCAGCGCCGCCTGCATCGCGACATCGAAGAAATGGATGCCGCCGCGCCCACGGCTGCGCGCCTCGAACATCGACGCATCGGCCTGCTTGAGCAGCTCGTCGACGGTGCCTTCCGCGCCCGAGAACATGCTGATGCCGACGCTGACCGAACCCAGGACCTCCTGTCCGTCGACATCGAGCGGCTGCCGGACCACCGCCTGGATGCGCTCGGCAATCTCGCGCGCGGCGACCGCGGCGGCGTCCCGCTCCGGACTCAGCCCGTTGGCGACGACGACGAATTCATCGCTGCCGACACGTGCCACGGTGTCCTCGCGGTGGACGCTCGCGGCAATCCGGCGCGCGATCTCGACCAGCATGCGGTCACCGACCTCGTGTCCGCGCGTGTCGTTGAGCGCCCGGAAACCGTCGAGATCGATGAACAGCACCGCGCCACGGGTATCGCTGCGGCGCCCGCCCAGCAGCGACTGTCCGAGGCGGTCGAACAGCAGGCGTCGATTCGGCAGGCTGGTCAGCGAATCGTAGAAGGACAGGTTATGCACCTGCTCCTCGGCGTGCCGCCGCTCCGTCTCCGACGCGAGCTCGCGCCGCAGACTCTGGTCCAGCCTGCCGACAAGGCGAATCAACAGGCCGTACAGCAGCACTGCCGTGATGGCGACGAAGACCCAGCCCTTGGCCTGGCTGGCCTTCACGATGAGGTCGGGGTCGCGGAAAAGGAAACCCAGCGCTTCGTCGGAAAGCAGGATCCACAGCGCAGCAAAGGCCGCGTACGCCAGGACGACCCTGAGTACGCCGGCCTTCGCGTCGAGCATGCTGTCCTGTTCTCCCATCAACGACCTTCCCAGAAACGATTTGCCCCGCGACGTCGCGGCAGCCGGAATGAGCCGTATTAGATCGCGAAACGGCGGTATGCCGGCAGGAAAAATTCCCGCCGGGCAAGCCGTATTGCCGCTATCGGGTGCCTCAGAACGGCAGGCGGCGCTTCGGCGGCTGGGCCGGCTTCTTCGCAGGCTCCGGCTTCACGGCCTTCACGGGTTTGCGCGGGAGGTTCATCTCGTCGCGGGCGAAACGCACCTTGCCTTCGAGCACGCAGCCACGCATGCCGGGCTCGCACACCGCGCCCTGTACGCGCTGACACACGCCATCGAGGTCGTGCGGACAACTCCATGCGCCGCTGCTCATGTCGAAACGCTCCCGCTTGTCGCTCAAAGGCCAACCATAGCCCAGGATGGACAGATTCCCCATGAGGAATGTCAATTCAGGGGACCCGCGGTTGCGCCGCCGCGGCATGCCGCGCATCATGACCGCAACATCCAACCACCCGACTGCGTGCGCCCATGTTCACTCCCGGACACGTCTCCCCCGCCCCGCTCCGCGACGACGACCTGTGTTTCGTATTCCGCAAGAATGCCCTGCTCGTGCTCAACAGCGAGGGCGAGACCCGGGTGCCCACGCGCAGGGAGCCGGGTGGGCTGGATCCGTCCGGTCCGCAGCACTACCTCGGACGCCTCGGCGATCGGCACTGCTACGCGGCCGCCGTCGGGCCCGAAGCGCCCGCTCCCGAAGGCATGGAATGGCACGACCTGCGCTCCCTGTTCGGGCGGCTCGACGAGACGTCGTTCGGGGTGGCGGGCCGCGCGGTCCAGATCGTGCAATGGGACCTGACGCATCGCTACTGCGGCCGCTGCGGCACGCCGACGGATCCGCACCCGGACGAACGTTCGCGGGTATGCCCCGGCTGCGGCATGGTCCACTACCCGCGCCTCGCCCCGGCGGTGATGGCGCTGGTGCGACGGGGCGACGAACTGCTCCTCGCGCGCTCGCCACACTTTCCCGAAGGCATGTTCAGCGCGCTCGCGGGATTCGTCGAGCCGGGCGAGTCGCTGGAGCAGACCCTCGCGCGCGAGGTACGCGAGGAAGTCGGGATCGAGATCACCAACGTGCGCTATTTCGGCAGCCAGCCGTGGCCCTTCCCGCATTCCCTGATGATCGGCTTCGTCGCGGATTACGCGGGCGGCAAGCTCGTCCTGCAACCCGAGGAGATCGAGGCCGCCGACTGGTTCACGATCGACCGGCTGCCGCGCCTGCCGCACCGCATCAGCATCGCGCGGCGACTGATCGATGCGACGGTGCGCGAAATCGCAGCGAAGCGTGGATCGGACGCTTGATCGCAAGTGCCTATCGTATTCATTTTTTAGTTCAATTGGAGCTATCGCACCCCGGTCGGTAAAGTGACACCCATCGAGCAGGACACACCGCTCGGTCCCCTTACCCCACTACGACAATGGAGTGCGACATGTCCCAGATCAACCAGCAAGTCAAGCCGTTCAAAGCCACCGCCTACCACAACGGCAAGTTCATCGAAGTCAGCGACGAATCGCTGAAGGGCAAATGGTCGGTGGTGTTCTTCTACCCGGCCGACTTCACCTTCGTGTGCCCGACCGAACTGGGCGACCTCGCCGACAACTACGCCGCGTTCCAGAAGCTGGGCGTCGAGATCTACAGCGTTTCGACCGACACCCACTTCACGCACAAGGCGTGGCACGACAGCTCCGAGACCATCGGCAAGATCCACTATCCGATGATCGGCGACCCGACCGGCACCATCTCGCGTAACTTCGACGTGATGATCGAGGAAGCCGGCCTGGCCGACCGCGGCACCTTCGTGATCGACCCGGAAGGCAGGATCCAGATCGTTGAGATCAACGCCGGCGGCATCGGCCGCGACGCCTCGGAGCTGCTGCGCAAGGTCAAGGCCGCGCAGTACGTCGCCAGCCACCCGGGTGAAGTCTGCCCGGCAAAGTGGAAGGAAGGCGACGCGACGCTGGCGCCCTCGCTGGACCTCGTCGGCAAGATCTAAGCCGATCCGTCACCCGTAGCGCGGAGGGCGGAGCGCATCCCGCCAACGCCGGCGCCGAAGCAAAGCCCGCGGCCACATGGCGGGATACGCCTTCGGCGCCTCCCGCCCTACGAAACCGTTGCCCATCCGGCACTAGCGGGCGGGCGCCACGAGCGCCCTCCCCTGAATTCCCCCTGCATTTCACGGACGATCCCGCCATGCTCGACGCGAACATCAAGAACCAGTTGAAGGCCTACCTCGAACGAGTCACCCAGCCGATCGAAATCGTCGCGTCCCTGGACGACAGCGACAAGTCGCGCGAGATGCAGGCCCTGCTCGGCGACATCGCCGAACAGTCGAACCGCATCACCGTCATCGAACGCCGCGATGACGCCGAGCGCAAGCCTTCCTTCGCGATCAACCGCGCCGGCGAAGACACCGGCGTGCGCTTTGCCGGCCTCCCGATGGGGCATGAATTCACCTCGCTGATCCTCGCGCTGCTGCAGGTCGGCGGTCATCCGCCCAAGGTCGAGCCGGAAGTGATCGAGCAGATCCGCGCGATCGAGGGCACCTATGAATTCGAGACCTTCATCTCGCTGTCGTGCCACAACTGCCCGGACGTCGTGCAGGCGCTCAACCTGATGGCGGTGATCAACCCCAACATCCGCCACACGATGATCGACGGCGCGCTGTTCCAGGACGAGGTCAACGAGCGCCAGATCATGGCGGTGCCGACCGTGTTTCTGAATGGCCAGCACTTCGGCCAGGGTCGCATGGAGCTCGCCGAGATCGTGGCGAAGATCGACACCGGCGCGCAGGCGCGTGCGGCGGAGAAGATCTCGGCGAAAGGCGAATTCGACGTGCTGGTCGTCGGCGGCGGGCCGGCGGGTGCGGCGGCGGCGATCTACGCGGCGCGCAAGGGCATCCGCACCGGTGTCGTCGCCGAACGCTTCGGCGGCCAGGTGATGGACACGCTCGCGATCGAGAACTTCATCTCGGTGAAGGCCACCGAAGGCCCGAAGCTCGCGGCAGCCCTCGAAGAGCACGTCAAGGAATACGAGGTCGACGTCATGAACCTGCAACGCGCCGCGGCGGTGATCCCGGGCGAGCGCGGCTTCGAGGTGAAACTCGAGAACGGCGCCTCGCTCCAGGCGCACACCGTGATCCTCGCGACCGGGGCGCGCTGGCGCGAGATGAACGTGCCGGGCGAAAAGGAATTCCGCGGCAAGGGTGTGGCCTACTGCCCGCACTGCGACGGCCCGCTGTTCAAGGGCAAGCGCGTCGCGGTGATCGGCGGCGGCAACTCGGGCGTCGAGGCGGCGATCGACCTCGCGGGCATCGTCTCCCACGTCACGCTGCTCGAATTCGCCGACTCGCTGCGCGCCGATGCCGTGCTGCAGAAGAAGCTCGCGAGCCTGCCCAACGTCACGGTGATCACCAATGCGCAGACCACCGAAGTCACGGGCGACGCGAAGGTGAACGGCCTGGTCTACAAGGACCGCGTGTCGGGCGACTCGCAGCGGATCGAACTGGAAGGCATCTTCGTGCAGATCGGCCTGCTGCCGAACACCGACTTCGTGAAGGACACGGTCGAACGCACGCGCTTCGGCGAGATCGTCGTCGATGCGCGCGGCCAGACCTCGGTGCCGGGCCTCTTCGCCGCCGGCGACTGCACGACGGTGCCGTTCAAGCAGATCGTGATCGCGATGGGCGAAGGCGCGAAGGCCTCACTGGCGGCCTTCGATCACCTAATCAGGGAGTCGGTGCCCGCGTGATGCTCCGGACGTGGTGCAAGGATTGCACCACGTCCGGGGACTTGCCCGGCATCAGGCCGCGGCGCGACGGTCCGGGAAGTCGATGAGGGCGTCGCGCTGCCGGCGCTCGGCGTACAACGATTCCTCCAGCCCGGCACGGCCAGCGGCGGCGCCGGACCCGGCCGGCACCTTGCCCGCCACGGCCGCAAGATTGCCCTGCGCCGCTGCCAGAAGCTCATAGCACGACGCGGCGAGCGCCTCGATGCGGCGCGCATTCTGGGCATGCAGCGGCGAAAAGGCATCGTCGGACGACGCGGCCGGATCGGCCTCCTGTCGCAATGCCAGCTCGGAGATCGCGATGTTCGCGGCCTCGTTCTGGATCTGGTAGAGCCGTTCGCGCAGCGCCACGAGGGCGGTGTTCATGCGGGCGATCGTGCGCATCGTCGGCAGGCGCCGCGGTACGTCCTCTGCGCGGTCCGTCCATTGCGCGAGACCGTCATCGACGGTCTCGCGTGCGAGCTGCCACGCCACTTCGGCATTCAGGCGCTGCTCCCACGCCATGTCCTTGGCCTCGGGCTGCCCGATCGGCGGAATGAACTCATTCTCCAGATCCGTCGCGGTGAGTCGGTCGGTCGTTGTCATGCTCATTGCTGTCTCCTCCATTGAAACCTGTCCGGCTGCGGTCTGATGCCGATTCACCGGTCGATGCTAAACCACAAAATTTGCAAAATTATTATCTAAATCAAAGACCTCTCCGATACCTCCCTACCGGTAGCGGCACTACCGGGTTTCGGTCCGGTCGATGATTCCGAATTTTCATTGGAGCGTATTCCGCAGCGAAGGTTCGCGGCGTGATCCCGGAATCCGAGCCCGGCGGCGCGCCAGGGCGGCGCTAGCGCAAGGCCCGCTCGATGAAGTTGCGCGGCACGCGGGGGCGCGGAACGCGGTCGGAGAACCAGCCGCGCACGTCCTGCTCCAGGCCGATGCCGTGCATGTAGTTGTAGAGCGCCTTGTTGAGCGCCACGCCGAGCGCGTCGTGATCGACGCCGGTCGGGTCGATGAAGCGCACGTCGTTCTTGGCGAAGCTGACGGGTGGCAGCGGGACGAGCTTCACGCCGTATTCGTCCGGGTTCTGGCCGACCGGCGAATGCACCGTGCACGCGAAGCGGTGGAAGAAGCCCGACTGGATGCAGCCGGATTCGAACAGTTGCCGCACGTATTCGAGGGCATCGACGGTGTCCTGCACCGTCTGCGTCGGAAAACCGTACATCAGGTAGGCATGCACGAGGATGCCGGCCTCGGTGAAGGCATTGGTGACGCGCGCGACCTGGTCGACCGACACGCCCTTCTTCATGAGCTGCAGCAGGCGGTCGGAGGCGACCTCCAGCCCGCCCGACACGGCGATGCAGCCGCTGTCGGCGAGCAGGCGGCACAGTTCCGGGGTGAAGGACTTTTCGAAGCGGATATTGCCCCACCACGAGATCGCCACGCCGCGCTCGAGGAGTTCCTGCGCCAGCGCCTTCAGGGCCTTGGGCGGCGCGGCCTCGTCGACGAAGTGGAAGCCCGTCTGCCCCGTCTCGGCGATGATCGCCTCGATGCGGTCGACCAGCGTCTTCGCGCTCGCGCCGTCGTAGCGCGAGATGTAGTCGAGGCTCACGTCGCAGAAGCTGCACTTCTTCCAGTAGCAGCCGTGCGCGACGGTGAGCTTGTTCCAGCGCCCGTCCGACCACAGGCGGTGCATGGGGTTGAGCATGTCGAGCACCGACAGGTAGCGGTCGAGCGGCAGGCCGTCCCAGGTCGGGATGCCGACTTCGGCGAAGGCGAT
The DNA here is from genome assembly GCF_045689615.1 of Aromatoleum evansii. Taxonomy (NCBI): domain Bacteria; kingdom Pseudomonadati; phylum Pseudomonadota; class Betaproteobacteria; order Rhodocyclales; family Rhodocyclaceae; genus Aromatoleum; species Aromatoleum evansii. Next base: position 1,666,989 of record NZ_CP141259.1, on the reverse strand, counting down.
GTCGGCCTCGCCGAGGTTCACGTAGCGCACTTCGCCGCCGTCGGGATCGCGGAAGAAGCTGCGCACGAGGCGCGAGCGGCCGCGCCCGCCCTTGAGGTGGTCGAGCAGCGCGAGGATGGGGCGCTCGCCGTCGTCGAGGGTGACGAAGTCGAAGTAGTCGAAGACGCGCGTCTCCTTGAGTTCGCGCAGCTCGGTGTTCACGAAGCCGCCGCCCAGCACGGTGACGATCTTCGGGTCGTGGGCCTTGATCGCCTGGGCGATGCGGAAGGCGCCGTACACCGCGCCGGGAAAGGGCACCGACAGCAGGACCACCTGCGGCGCATGGCGGGCAACCGCGTCGAGGGCCAGTTCGCGCAGCGTCTCGTCGACGAGGTTCAGCGGCTCGGCGAGCGCCTGCGCCAGCGGCTCGAAGCTCGCCTGGCTCTGGGCGAGCGATTCGGCGTAGCGGACAAATTCGAAGCGCGGATCGACCGCTTCGCGCAGCACGTCGGCGACGTCGTTGAGGTAAAGCGTCGCGAGATGGCGGGCACGGTCCTCCAGACCCAGCGCGCCGAAGGCCCACGCGAGCGGGTCGCCACCGTCCGGGTCGATGTAGACCTCCAGCGATTCGAAGCGCGAGCCTTCGGGCAGGAAGTTGCGCCCGCAGATGCGGTTGGCAAGGGTGGGATCGCGGCCCTGCAGGAAGGCGACGGTCGGGTCTATCGTCAGCCGGTAACGCTCGAACTGCGCGAGGAAGGCTTTCACGCGCGGGCTGCGCTGGCGTTCCGGGGTCGCCTCGATGCGTCCGCGAATGGCCGTGAGCCCGTCGCGCGAGAACAGGCGCAGCACCAGCGCGAGGGCGAGGTCTTCCTGCACCGCGTCGACGCCGCGCGAACGCAGGAAGCCGGTGAGATAGGCCGTCGAGGGGTACGGGGTGTTGAGTTGCGTCATCGGCGGGATCACCGACAGGACGCCCAGGGAAGTTTCTGACATGGCGGACGGCGCGGGGCCGTGTTGTGCGGACTGTAGCAGCGGCATTCTAGGGTAAGGCGGTTCCGCTGGGCAGATCGTCGGATGGGCACGATTCCGTGGGAGCGGCTTCAGCCGCGAATCGGCGCCTGGCGAACCACGCCGGTTGATTCGCGGCTGAAGCCGCTCCCACACGAAGCCGCTCCCACGGTCATATGCCGAGCACGCCTCAGTGCAGCCGGCTGACCCGCGGCAGCGGCAAGCACGCGCCACCCCGCACCAGATTCGCGAACTCGACCGCCGGAATCGGGCGGCTGCACAGGAAGCCCTGCATCTCGTCGCAGCGATGGCGCCGCAGGAAGTCGAGCTGCGCTTCCGTCTCCACGCCTTCGGCGACCACCGTCTGGTTCAGGCTGTGTGCGAGCGAGATGACCATGCGCGCGATTGCGGCATCCTCGGACGAAGTCGTGAGGTCGGCGACGAAGGACTGGTCGATCTTGACGCTGTCGATGAGGAAACGCTTGAGGTAGTTCAAGCTGGAATAGCCGGTGCCGAAGTCGTCGAGCGAGACCAGCACGCCGATATCCTTGAGTGTGCGCAGGATCACGATGGTCCGCTCCGGGTTGCTCATCACGCCGCTCTCGGTGACTTCGAGATGCAGTTGCCGCGCCGGCACCTCGGACGCACGCAGGGCCTCGCCGAGCACGCCGACAAGATCCTCCTGCTGGAATTGCCGCGCCGAGACATTGACCGCGACGCTGACGCCCGTGAGCCCTTCCTCGCGCCAGGCCTTCAACTGGCGGCAGGCGGTGTTGATGACCCATTCGCCGATCGGCACGATGAGCCCCGTTTCCTCGGCGAGGGGGATGAAGTCGGCCGGCGACACCATGCCCAGCACCGGATGGCGCCAGCGGATCAGCGCCTCGGCGCCGACCACGCGCCCGTTGGCGAGCTCGACCTTGGGCTGGTAGTGCAGTTCCAGCTCGTCCTGCTCCAGCGCCCGGCGCAGACCGTTCTCGAGTTCCAGGCGCTCGAGCATGCGCGCGTTCATCTCGGGGGCGTAGAAGCGGAAATCGTTGCGGCCCTGCTCCTTCGCCCGGTACATCGCGACGTCGGCATTCTTCACCAGTGCGGCCGCCGATTCGCCGTCGCGCGGATAGAGCGCGACGCCCAGGCTACCGGTGACGACCATCTCGTGGCCCGACAGCCTCATCGGCGCCGACACGGCCTGCAGCACCTTGGCGGCAAGCGATGCGGCATCGCTCTCGGCCCACAGCTCGGGCATGACGATCATGAACTCGTCGCCGCCCAGGCGCGCCACGGTGTCGCCCTGGCGCACACAGGCCGCGAGGCGTCGCCCCACCTCGCAGATCAGCTCGTCGCCGACGGCGTGCCCGAGGCTGTCGTTGATGAGCTTGAAGCGGTCGATGTCGAGCAGCATCACGGCCACCGCGCCGGCGTTGCGCTGCGCGCGGATCATCGCCTGCTGCAGGCGGTCGTTGAGCAGGTTGCGGTTGGCCAGCCCGGTCAGCGCGTCGTGGTTGGCCTGCTGTTCGAGTTCCGCCTCGTAGCGCTTGCGGTCGGTGAGGTCGTTGAAGATCGAGATGAAGTGCGACACGCGCCCGCTCGGGTCGTGCATCGAGGCGAGCGAGACTTCGTTCCAGAACAGGGAGCCGTCCTTGCGATAGCAGCGCAGCACCACGCGCGCGTCGCGCCCGCGGCGCACAGCCTCTCGCAGGCGCTCGATGTCGGGCTGGTCCCAGTCGTTGCCGATCAGCAGGCGCGTGTTGCGCCCGATGATCTCCTCCGGCGCATAGCCGGTCATCAGCGTGAAGGCCGGATTGACGTACAGCACCGGATTGTCGGCCTCGCGGTCGGCGGCGCTGATCACGATGGCGTTGATGCTCTCGTCGATCGCACGGTTGCGCAGGCGCAGCGTCTCCTCGGTGCGCTGCTGCACCACGCGCGCGCGCAGCGTGTGGATGCCGTAGGCGATGTCGTCGGCGAGTTCGCCGAGCAGTTCGAGTTCATCGGCATCGAAGGCCTCCTTCTCGCGTGTGACGATGCACAGCACGCCGAAGGTCTCGTGCTCGAACACGAGGGGCAGCACCGCGGCCGCCTGGTAGCCACGCCCGAGCGCCGCCTCGCGCCAGCGCCCGACGCGCGGGTCCGTCGCGATGTCGCGCACGATCTGCGCTTCGCGCGTGCGCACCGCCTCGCCCACCGGGCCGTTGCCGCAGGCGTTGTCGCCCCAGGAGAAACGAAAGGATTTCAGCAGGGCGGCTCCCTCGCCGGCGGCGGCAACCGTCTCCACGGTACAGTCGGCGTCGTGCCACGCGAGGCTCACCCAGGCGATGCCGTAATTGCCAAGCTCGACGAGGAAGCGGCACACGTCCGCGAGCAGCCTCCGCTCGTCGGTGGCACGCACCAGCGTGCGGTTGCATTCGGCCATCACCTTGCGCGCGCGCAGCACGCGCCGCAGCTGCGCCTCCGCGAGCTTGCGGGTCTCGACCTCGCTGGCGAGATCCTCCGCACGGCGTTCAAGCTCCTCGGCCTTGGCGGCGAGCTTGTCGGTGAGCACGCGCAGGTGCTCGCGTTCGAACTCGGCGTCGCTTGCAGGCGGGTTTTCCCGAGCGGCCTCCGCCAGCACCTCCGCAATGGTCCGCACGATCACTTCCGGGTCGCACGGTTTCACCAGGATGCGCGAGACACCGAGGATCCCGGCGAGGTGGCGCACTTCGCGCTCATGGTAGTTGGCGGTGTGGAAGATCACGCGCGTGTGGGCGATCTCGGGGTCCGCACGCAGCCGGCGCACGAATTCGTAACCGTCCACGTTGGGCATGAGGATGTCGCAGATGACCAGCTGCGGACGCTGCGCCCGCACGATGGCGAGCCCCTCGGCTCCATCGCCCGCCTCCAGTGCCTCGTGCCCCTCGTAGCCGGCCAGGGCGACGATGAGTTCGCGATTCACGGCATGGTCGTCTATGACAAGGATCTTCGCCATCGGCACGCATCCTCACTCGCCGGCAGCCGGACCGGCCATGCGCCGTCCGGCCTTCAGATAGGCTTCGACCTCGCTGACGAAGGTCTCGGGTACGATGGGCTTCGAGATATAGCCGTCGAAACCCGCGAGCATTACGCGAGTCTGGTCGCCCGACATCGAGAACGCTGTGACCGCGATCACGGGGATGTCGTTCAGGGCGGCGTCGGCACGGATGTGACGAAGCATTTCGAAGCCGTCCATCACCGGCATGCGCAGGTCGCTGATGACGAGTTCGGGCGGCGGCTCCCTGCGGGCGAGTTCCAGCCCCTGCTGGCCGTCCTCGGCGATCAGCACGATGTGCCCGGCCGCTTCGAGCAGGTAGCTGACGAGTTCGAGATTCGCCGGGTTGTCCTCGACGAGGAGAATGCGCGCCGCCATGCTCATCCCTCCGGCAAGAGGAGCGCGAAAGTGCTGCCGTCGCCCGAGGCGCTGTCCACGGTGATCCGCCCCCCCATCTGCGCGGCGAGCTTCTGGCTCAGGTGCAGGCCGAGGCCGGTTCCCTCGGCAAACTTGCCGCTACGCGGCGTGATGCGTGCGAAAGGCGCGAACAGGCGCTGGCGGTCCTCCTCGCCGATACCGGGGCCGGTGTCATGCACGCTGACCTCGACCAGCGCGAGTTCGCCCTCGATCCGTCGCGCGAGCCTGATGGTGACGCTTCCCTGCTCGGTGAATTTGATCGCGTTCTGCACCAGGTTGATCAGGATCTGGCTGAAGGCACGCCGGTCGGTCGACAGCCGCAGGTCCTCGTCGAGCATCTCGACCGCAAATGCGAGTCCCTTCCCTTCGGCCGCCGGACGCAGCGTCGCCACCACGTCCTCGACCAGCGCGCGGCAATCCACGGGCTCCACGACCAGCTCGATCTTGCCGGCCTCGATCTTGGCGATGTCGAGCAGGTCGTTGATGAGTTCGAGCAGGTGCTGGCCGCTCGACTGCACGCGGCGCAGCTGCTTTTCCTGCACCTCGTTCAGGGGTCCCGGCAGTTTCATCAGCAGCGTGCCGGTGAAACCGATGATCGCGTTGAGCGGCGTGCGCAGCTCGTGGCTCATGCTCGCAAGGAAGCGGTCCTTCGCAGCGTTGGCCTGCGCGAGTTCGACGTTCTTTTCGTGCAGCGCGCGCTCGATCAGCTTGCGCTCGGTGATGTCGCGGATCGCACTGGTCACCAGCGTGCCCTCCTCGGTTTCGAGCGGACTGAGGCCGATCTCGACCGGAAACTCGCTGCCGTCCTGGCGCAGTCCGAACAGCTCCAGCCCCATGCCCATCGCCCGCGTACGCAGCTGCCCGAAGTAGCCCGAGCGATGGGCCACGTGCCCGCCACGCAGGCGCTCGGGCAGCAGCACCTCCACCGGCAGGCCGCGCAGGCGGCCCGCCTCATAGCCGAACATGGCCTCGGCCTGGGTGTTGGCGAACACGATGCACCCGGACGCGTTGACCAGCACGATCCCGTCGGGCATGGACTCGAGCAACTTGCCGTAGCGCGCCTCGACGAGCTTCGCGTCACGCATCACCTTGAGCTGCGTGACGTCCTGCTTGCCGATGATCAGGTACTGCGGCCGTCCCTCACCGTCGCGCACGGTCTTCGCACTGATCGAGACGAAGACCAGCGAACCGTCCTTGCAGCGCCGCAGCGTTTCGACCGCGGCGAAGCCGTTCTCGAGCGCCTCGCGACGCATGTCGCGCTCCTCTTCGGCGCGGCCTGGGGGCACGATGAGGTCGAGCAGATCCCGCCCGACGATTTCCTCGGCCCGGTAACCGAAGATCGATTCCGCGCTCCTGCTCCAGTGCAGGACGATGCCTTCCGGCGATTGCACCACGAAGGCATCGGGCGCCTCGTCCAGCAGGAGACTGCAAACGTCCATCGTCATGCGCACTCCCCGGTTCGCGAATGCAGCGCGGAACGGGGGGAGATCGCTGCGTGGTGCGCAATTGAATCCCCGTCCATGACGTATCTATAGCAAATCGGCGCACCGTATCCAACTGTTTTTGTCGGGTAATAGCCCTGACAAAGACATGGTTTTCAAGCACCTGCGTTCATCGCAGCGCCCCGCCACGTTCGCCATCGGCAAGCGTCCGCAATACTCGCCGATAGCACGCAGCCGCCGCCGGATTGCCGATCGCATAGACGAAACAAAGAATTTCACGCAGTGCACGGCACACGAAATTGCGGTCGAGGCGATCCGGCGCCCGGCGCATGCCGAAGGGCTTGAACAGCAGGTGCAGACGCTCGGGAGCCCCGCCCGGCGGCCCGCCGCCCACGGCCGGCGGGCGGTAGTCGCACGGCACCTCGACGAAGCCGACGTGCCGGAACACCGCCACCGATTCCGTACCGCATTCGATGAACCAGCTTTCCGCGGATGTCCCGTCCTGTCGCATGCGCGCCTCGATGCGCGCGAGCACGGGGCGCAGCAGGCCGCGGCCGCGCAGGCTTCCGGCAAGGACGAGATAGCCGCCGAAGCCGGCCGTCGGCAGCGTGAAGAAGCTCGCCATGCCCTCGACCGGGGCGTCCGCTGCGGCGCGCAACAGCCACAGGTGATAGCGCGCCGCGCCGCTGTCGCCGACCGCGAAGGCCGCGGCAAAATCCTGCGCCGCGGCGACCCGGCCGGGAACGGGAATCGCCGCGCGGGCGATCGCCACGGCGGTCGCGATGCCGTCCGGCGGCCGAACCGGCGATGACACGGTTTCGATCAGCAGTCCGTCGGTGGGCTCCTGGCCCACGTAACGGCCGAGCGGAACGAGCGCGACGCGTGGGCGCGATGCGAGCGCCTCGGCCATAGCGAGGAAGTCCCGGTCGGCGGCGGGGTCCTCGATGCGCATCGCCCAGCGCAGGTACTCCGCGACGACGAGTTCGACCCAATGCGAACGAAAGCCGGACTGCGGCACCCGTCCGAACGGACGCATGATCAGCAGCAGGCCATCGACCGGCAGCTGTCCCGCCGACAGCGCGGGCTGGACGTAGGGGAATTCGAGCACACCGAAACCCCAGCGGCCCCAGACCGCCGCGCGACGGAAGGGGTCCATGTTGTCGGGCGTCGCGGGGCGGCGGAACGGATCGTTCATCTCGGCGACCACGGCGGCGAGGCGCGCGCCGCGCCGACGGGCGTCCCGGCGCAGGAGGCGGATCGCCTCGTCCAGGAGCGCACGGCCGATGCCCGACTCGCGCCAGTCCGACACGACGAACAGGAATTCGATCACGCCCGCACGCGGCATGGCGAGGTAGTCGAACACGACACCCCCGACCGCTTCGCCGCCGATTTCGGCGACGACGATGTGGTAGTTGTTGTCCCCGTACCAGCCCTGCGCCTTCAGCGCGAGATAGCGGCGCATGTTGTCGAGCGACTCGCGCTCGTCGGGATCGGGGAACTCCGCGACATAGCGCTCGCGGTAGAAGCGCTCCAGCGTGGCCAGCCCGGCCGGCGAGGCGTCGATCTCGCGAAAGCCCACCTTAGCGGCGCGGCTTCTGGCGCTGGAGCTTGTCGACATAGCCGAAGTAATCCGCGACGAGCTCGGGCAGGTGACAGGACGAGAAATAACCCGCGAGCCCCCACGGTCGCTGCGTGGGGTTGTCGGCACGGCCCGGCACGACCACGGCCGAGGCGAAGTCGCGATCGCTCTCCGCCTCGAGGCGCTCGCGCAGCAACTCGGGCAAGGGGTCGGCCGAGGCGTAGCGGATCGCACAGTCACAACCGGAGTAATCCGAACTGCACACGAGGTGGAAACGGATGCCGCCGGCGACGTCGTCCGCATCGAAGAACTCGCTTCGCCGCACCCATACCTGGCGCAGCAACTGGACGCTGTTCTCGATCAGCACGCGCCGCTGGAAGTGGAGCGCGGCCGGGTCGGCCACATTGGCATGCACGAAGACCGGCAGCAGGTTCTCCCACAGGCGCGCGTCGCCGACGCGCACGCGCTCGGCCGGACTCTCCGGCCATGACGGATAGGGCTTGCGGCGCAAGAGGCGCGGGCCGATGGTCGGGTCGGTCGGATCGGGCCGGCCGAGCGCGACGAGAAACATCATCCACAGGTAGGCGGAGAAATATACGCGCGTCTCCTCGACGGCGTTGTCGACCGACTCCAGCTGCAGCACGAGGCCGTCGGCGTGATGCGCGTGCTGCGGTCCGTCGCCGCACCACAGGCTCGCCTGTGCGGCGGCCATCGGATACTTGCGCGGCGGCGGTTCATCCCCGGCATCGTCGCGTTCCAGTTCGTCGATCAGGTCGAGCGTCGCTTCGTCGTCCGCCGCGCCGCCCTCCTCGTCCTCGCCCTCGCGCAGGAAATCCGGCCCCCAGCGCAACCGTCCGGTGAGTTGCACCAGCTTCGCACCGCGCCCCTCGGCCGCGAGGTCCGACACCAGCGGGCCGAGGGTGCGCGGTTCGCCATTGTCGGCAAGGTCGAGTTCGATCAGGGGCAGCGAGTTGTTCTCGTCGCCGTACCCGTACTGGTAGGCGAAGCGTCCCTGCCATTGCGCGCAACGGCAGATCGGGATGCTCGGCCCCCACACCAGCCAGCAGTTCCATTGCGAGGCCTGCAGGCTCTCGAAGGCCCCCGAGCGCCCTCCCGCCTTGGGAATCGAATGCCGGTAGGCGTTGAGTACGGGGCGCCAGTCGTCCTCGAAACGCGACAGGAGCCCGGCGACGAGGAACTGCGGCGCGATGAAGCCGAGGTTCACCCGGATGCGCGCGAGCGTCGCGATCGCATCGCGCGCCGGGGTATCGCGCGCAGTCCTCGCCACGGCGTCGAAGTAGCTCTCCCACAGCGCCTCGCGCTCCCGTGCGAGCATGAAGAACAGCGATTTGGTCTCGATCACGCTGGCGCTGAAATCGCCATCGTGCGCGCCGCGCTTCAGCTCGCTGGCGAGGCGCTGCGCGGTCTCGTTGTCATCGAGACCATCGAGCGTCTCCTGCAACTCCAACAAGGACGCGGGCGCATCGGCGCGCAGCAGCTGATACTCCACGAAAAGCCGCACCGCGCTGAAAAGCGCCTCGCCCGACAGCTTGCAGAACGCGGCCAGGCGTTCGACGCTCTGCCGCGCGAAGGGCTCGCGTTCCTCGACAGGCGTCTCCTGCAGCAAGGTCGCGACGAGCAGCGACACCGCCGCGCGCGCATGCGCATCGTCGCTCGTACGATTGCGATCGTTTCCTGCGACCGTGTTCGCGTCGCTTGCGTCCTCGCGGAGGAGTCCCGCGATCTCCACCATCAGGTCGCTGAGCCTGCGGCTCACCGCGACCGACTTCTCGCTGCCGAACTCTGCGAGCGCCTTGATCTTGCGCGTCTTCTCGTCCCTTTCCTTGGGCCGCAGCTCGGTTTCCCTGAGCCAGCCGATCACTTCCCAGGCGCTGGGGAGGATCTGCACCGGAATCACGCGCAAGCCTTCCTTGCTGCGCGCGAGCAGCCTGGGCAGTTCGGTCTTGCGGATGAAATCGGAGCTCAGGAAGGACGGGCTGATCAGCAGCAGCGCCAGATCGGCCTGCGCCAGCGCGGATTCGATCTCCGGCAACCACTTGTCGCCGGCGCGGATGCCCTTGCGGTCGATCCACACCTCGACCTCGATCGGGTCGTGGAGGCCTTGCAGATGTTTCACGACGACATCGCACCATGCGCTGTCGTCGTGGCTGTAGCTGACAAACACGTGCACGGTCCGGCTCATGGGGCCCCCGCCTGCTCAGGTCATCCACTGCTCACGATAGACCACGAGCGCGTGCCCGGCTTGCCCCGCATGCACACGGGTGCGCTGCCCCCTCAGAAGGCTGTGTCGTCGAAGGCCGCAAGGGGCGCCCCGGCGGACTGCACCGTGCGCAGGTGCGCCGCGGCCTGGGGCGCGAAGCTGGCCATCCAGAAGCACGTCAGGTCGATCAGGCTCGCATGGTAGGCCGAATCGCCCTCGCCGGCCGCCAGGCGCCGGCGCGCGGCGAGCGCGAGGCGCGCCATCTGCCAGCTGCCGCAGACGGTGCCGAGCAGATGCAGGAAAGGCACGGCCGCGGCGAGCGCCTCGGCGTAGCGCTCCTTGCCCGCCGCAAGCAGCCAGTGCGTCGCCTCGTTGAGCGCCCCGACGTTCTCGGCAAGGCCGTCGACGATGGGGCCGAAGCCGGGCTGGGCGCGCAGCTCCGAGATCGTCGCACGCAGATCGGCGATCAGCTCGCGCAAGGTCTCGCCGCCCTCGCGCAGGATCTTGCGGCCGACCAGATCGTTCGCCTGGATGCCGGTCGTGCCCTCGTAGATCGTGATGATGCGCGAATCGCGCGCTAACTGCGCGATGCCGGTCTCCTCGACGAAGCCCATGCCGCCGAACACCTGGATCGCGTCCCAGCAGGCCTGCTGGCCGGTCTCGGTGCACCACCCCTTGGCGACCGGCATCAGCAGATCGACGTAGCGCTGCGCCTTACCGGCGACCGCCGCGTCCGGGTGATGGTGCGCGGTATCGAACCACGCCGCCGCCGTATAGAGCAGCGCGCGCATCGCCATCACGCGCGCGCGCAGCGACAGCAGCATGCGCTTGACGTCGGGATGGCACAGGATGGGCTTGCCGGCCTCGCCGGTGATCGCGTCGCGTCCCTGCACCCGCTCGCGCGCATACGCGAGCGCCATCTGGTAGGCGCGCTCGGCCAATCCCGCACCCTGCACGCCGACGCCGAAGCGCGCCTCGTTCATCATGATGAACATGGTCTCCAGCCCGCGGTTCGCCTCGCCGACGAGGTACCCGACCGCCCCACCGGCATCGCCGTAACTCATCGTGCAGGTCGGGCTGCCGTGGATGCCCATCTTGTGCTCGATCGAGATGCAGCGCACGTCGTTCTTCGCGCCGGGATTGCCGTCGGCGTCGAGCAGGTACTTCGGCACGAGGAAGAGCGACAGCCCCTTCACGCCCGCGGGTGCATCGGGCAGGCGCGCGAGCACGAGATGGACGATGTTCTCCGTCAGTTCGTGCTCGCCCCAGGAGATGAAGATCTTCTGGCCGAAGACGCGGTAGCTGCCGTCGGCCGCCGGTTCGGCGCGGGCGCGCGTCGCCGCCAGATCAGAGCCCGCCTGCGGCTCGGTGAGGTTCATCGTGCTGCCCCACTCGCCGCTCACCACCTTGTGCAGCCAGGTTTGCTTCAGTGAATCGCTCGCGGCGATGCGCAGGGCCTCGGCCTGGCTCACGTTGAGCTGCGGCAGCATCGTGAAGGCCATGTTGGTGGAGAACCACATCTCCCACACGGGCGTGGACACCAGCTTGGGCAGGCCCTGCCCGCCGTATTCGACCGGCAGCGACAAGCCGATCCAGCCCGCCTCGACGTACTGCTGCCATGCCTCCTTCCAGCCCTCGGGGCTCGTCACGCGCCCGTCGGCCTCCAGGCGGCAGCCCTGCTGGTCGCCAGCGTCGTTGATCGGCGCGAGCACGCCTGCGGCGAACTTGCCGGCCTCGTCGAGGATCGCCTCGACGACGTCGGGCGTGGCCTCCTCGCAGCCCGGCAGCGCCGTGACGGCGTCGAGCCCCGCGAGCTCACGCAGGATGAAGTGCATGTCGCGCAGCGGCGCGGTGTATTCGGTCATGGTCGGTCGCCCGGGTTTGATCGGTTATATACAAGGCGGCAGCCGTGGTGGCGGGGGCCGATTGTCCTGTGGGAGCGGCTTTAGCCGCGAATGGGCGGTATCACACGCTGCACGGCCGCTTCGCGGCTAAAACCGCTCCCACGTTGTCGCGCCCCCAACGCCCAGGCTCACCGTGGTGCGAGCCTTATCGCCCCATCCAGCCGTATCGTCTCCCCATTGAGCATCGCATTCTCGACGATCGAACGCGCAAGCTGCGCATACTCCGCCGGCTCGCCCAGCCGCGGCGGGAAAGGCACCGACTCGCCGAGCGACTTCTGCACATCCTCCGGCAGCCCCTTCATCATAGGCGTCAGGAACAGGCCCGGCGCAATCGTCACGACGCGGATGCCGAAGCGTGCCAGCTCGCGCGCGATCGGCAGGGTCATCGACACGATGCCGCCCTTCGACGCCGCGTAGCCGGCCTGCCCGATCTGGCCGTCGTAGGCCGCGACCGAGGCGGTATTGATAATCACGCCGCGCTCGCCGCCCGCATTCGCCCCGCCCTGCGCCATCGCCTCGGAGGCGATGCGGATCATGTTGAAGGTGCCGACGAGGTTGATGTTCACGATGCGGGCGAATACGTCGAGCGGATGCGGGCCGTCCTTGCCCAGCACCTTCGCGGCGTTGCCGATGCCGGCGCAGTTCACGAGCCCCTGCAGGCCCCCGAAGCGCGAGCGCGCGAGCTCGACGCAGCCGCGCGCATCGGCTTCCGCGGCGACGTCGGTGCGATGGAAGGCCGCGCGGGGCCCGAGTTCGTCGGCGAGCTTCTCGCCGGCTGCGACGTTCAGGTCGGCGATGACGACATTCGCACCGGCCGCGTGGAAGGCGCACGCGGTCGCTTCGCCGAGGCCCGAGGCGCCGCCGGTGACGATGAAAGTGCTGTTTTCGAGTTGCATGCGATGTTCCTCAAAACCGTGACGCTTACGCTATTTCCTGTGGGAGCTTTCCTGTGGGAGCGGCTTCAGCCGCGAATGGGCAGTTCACTCCTCAACACTGCTGCTTCGCGGCTGAAGCCGCTGCCACAGATCCTTTCCCACATATCCGCTCCCACCGGGCATTTCCGTGCGCTAGCCGGCGTTCTCGACGACGATCGCCACGCCCTGCCCGCCGCCGCAGCACGCGGACGACACGCCGTACTGCAACCCGGCCTCGCGCAGCTCGCGCGCCACCGTCGTCGTCAGGCGCACGCCCGACGCGCCCAGCGGGTGCCCGATCGCGATCGCGCCGCCATGCACGTTGCAACGTTCGCGGTCGAGCTCCAGCTCCTTCTCGCAGGCGAGGTACTGTGCGCCGAAAGCCTCGTTGATCTCGACGCGGCCAAGGTCGCCCACCTTCAATCCCGCCTTCGCCGCGGCCACGCGGATCGACGGCGCCGGGCCGATGCCCATGATCTCGGGCGGCACCGCAACCGAGGCGCCGGAGACGATGCGCGCCAGCGGTTTCACACCGTGCGCCCGCACCCAGTCGCCATGCGCAACGATCACCGCGGCCGCGCCATCTACGATCGCCGAGCTGTTGCCGCCCGTCTGCACGCCGCCGAAGGCCGGCTTCAGCTTCTGCAGGGTCTCCAACGAAGTCGGGCGCACATGGCCGTCGCGATCGACGCACTCGACACGGTCGGCGAGCTTCAAGGCACGCGGGTTGTAGCCCGGGAGCACCCAGTTCGAATTCACAACGGACGCGACCTCGTCCGCGAAGTAGCCCGACTCCCACGCCGCGCAGGCACGCGCGAAACTCTGCGCGGCGAACTGGTCGACCTCCTCGCGCGAAATGCCGTAGCGCTTGGCGAGGTTCTCGGCGGTGTCGCCCATGCTGTCGCCCGGCGCGGTGTCCTTGGTCGCTTCCCACAGGAAGTCGCGGAAGTCGAGCTGCCCCATGCGAAAGCCCGCGCGGTGCGTGTAGGCGGCGATCGGGTTGCGCGACATCGACTCGGTACCCACGCACAGCGCGACCTTCGCCTTGCCCAGCGTGACCTGGTCGGCCGCGGCGAGGATGGTCTCGAAACCCGTGCCGCACAGGCGCTGCACCAGCAGCGCCGGCACGGCCGGATTCACGCCCGCATACAGGCCGATGTGGCGCGGCAGGAAGTAGGCGTCGAAGCTCGCCTGCGCCATGTTGCCGGCGACGATCGCATCGACCTCGCCGGCCGGGATGCCGCTGCGCTCGAACAGCGCGCGCGCCGCGAAGATGCCCAGATCGGTCGGCGACACGTCGCGCAGCGGGCCATTGTAGTCGGCGAAGGGCGTGCGCTGCCCCGCCACCAGCCAGATGTCGTCGTAGGCGCGCGCTTGCGCGGCGGCTTCGGATGCTGCGTAAGGATTGGTCATCGCTGCGGTCCCTGTCCCTTGCGTTGCAGGAAGTGCCCGATGCGCTCGGCGACTTCCGGGCTGGTCTGTGTCAGTGCGGCGGTCAGCGATTCGACGAAGAGACCGTCGTCGCTCGACAGGTTGTCGATGCGCTGTACGGCGCTGACCATCGCCCAGTTCGCCATCGGTGCGTTCTCGGCGATGCGGCGCGCGAGCTGCTGCGCCTTCGCCAGCGCCTCGCCGGGGGCGACGAGGTAGTGAGACAGGCCGAGGCGCTGGCCCTCGTCGGATTCGAGGATGCGGCCGGTCAGCATCATTTCGCACATACGCCCCGCGCCGATGATCTTCGCAACGCGCACCGATGCCCCGCCGCCGACGAAGATGCCGTGTCGGCCTTCAGGCAACTGATAGATCGTGTTCGGTTCCGCGACCCGAACGTGGGCCGAGCTCGCCAGCTCCAGCCCGCCACCGATCACCGCGCCGTGCAGCGCCGCGACGACCGGGATGCCGCCGTTCTGGATGCGGTCGAACACGCGATGCCAGCCGCGCGAGTGCTGCATCACGCCGAAGGGGTCGCGATGCTGGTGCTCGGTGAGATCCAGCCCGGCGCAGAAGTGATCGCCCTCGCCACCGAGGACGATGACCCGCGTCCCTTCGGGTACGGCCGCGAAAGCGGCATCGATCGCGTTGAGCAGGCGGTCGCTGATCGCGTTGCGCTTCGCGGGCCGCGCCAGCATCACCGTATAGATGTTGTCCTCAAACGAGGTTCTTACCAGTTCTTCGCTCATGGCGATCCTTCTTTGCTTGTTCCAGCCGCCCCTGCCGGGCGGCCCTCGGTTCATGCCGTAATGACTGCCTTGTCCGGCATCTCGGCATACAGCGCCGCCACGAGATCCGCGCGCCGCGTCAGCACCGCACGCTGATTGATGTAGCCCTTGTCGGTGATCTCGCCCGCCTCCACCGACGGCGGTTCCGCCATCAGCAGCGCGCGCGTCGGCACCGTCGAGGATCCGCCTCCGCCCTGCGCCAGCGCCGTCATCCCCAGACGCACCCGCGCCAGCACCGCCGGATTCGCCAGCACCTGCTCCACCGGCGCGTCGGCCGGCAGGCCGGGGCACAGCGAGCGGCACTCGGAGACGTTCGGGAAGACCAGGAAGCCGATCTCGTCGCGGTCGTGGCCGGTCACGACGATGTCCTGGGCGACGGGCTTCAGCGCGTCGATCCCCTTCACCCGCAAGGCGCCGACGTGCACCCAGGTGCCGGTGAGCAGCTTGAAGTCCTCGCCGACGCGGCCATCGAACAGCAGGCCCTCTTCGGGCTTTGCCGGATCGACGAACTCGACCGCATCGCCGATCAGGTAGAAGCCTTCCTCGTCGAAGGATTTCGCCGTGAGCTCGGGCTGCTTCCAGTAACCGGGGAAGACGTTCGGCCCCCGCACGCGCACTTCGAGCTTGTCCGCCGACGGCACCAGTTTCAGTTCGACCCCCGGCACCGGCACCCCGATCACCCCCGAGCGCACGGCCTGGAAATGGCAGTCGGTCGCGAGCGGCGCCGTCTCGGTCGAGCCCCACGAGGACACCATCGCGACGCGGCGGCCGATGGATTCCTCCGAGAGGTTCTCCAGCTCCGCCCACAGGTGCTGCGGCAGCGCCGCGCCGGCATAGAAGATGAGCTTCAGGCGTCCGAAGAAGGCCTCGCGCAGTTCGCGGTCGCGGCGCAGCTCCGGCACCAGCATGTCGTAGGCGCGCGGCACGCTGAAATAGATCGTCGGCGACACCTCCCTGATGTTGCGCAGCGTCTTTCCAAGCAGCGCGGGCACCGGCTTGCCGTCGTCGATGTAGAGGCTGCCGCCGCAGCGCAGCACCATGTTCAGATTGTGATTGCTGCCGAAGGTATGGCTCCACGGCAGCCAGTCCACCAGCACCGGCGGCTCGTCCTTGAGGAAGGGCCACACCAGCTCCTTCGCGAGCTGGCTGGCGCACAGCATGCGCTGGGTGTTGATGACGGCCTTGGGCGTACCGACCGACCCGGACGTGAACAGGAACTTGGCGATCGTCTCCGGCCCGATGCGGTCGAAGGCGCGCATCACCGCGGCTTCGTCGCCGCTTCCCTTGCCACCACTCGCCTCGATGTCCGCGAACGCCACGCACCCCGCCGCCTGCCCGCTGCGCCGCCCCGCCACCACGACGCCGTCGTGCAGGTGGCGGATCGCCTCGATCGCAGCGGCGAAGCGCCCCACGTCGTCGGCATACACCACGCCGGGCCGCATCAGCTCGATGTTGCCCTTGAGCTTGGCGTGGTCCTTCGACATCAGCGAGTTGCCGGTCGAGATCGCGCACGAGGGCACGCCGACGTGCATCGCCGCGTACATCAGCAGCGCATGCTCGATGGAGTTGTCCGACAGGATCACCACCGGCCGCTCGGCGGACAGGTTCTGCCCCAGCAGCCAGGTCGCGATCACCACCACGCGCCGGCGCGCCTCGCCGTAGGTGAGCTTGTCCCACTCGCCCGCCGCATTGCGCTCGGCGAGGAAGACGCGCTCCGGCGCCTCACGCGCCCAGTGCTCCAGCCACTCGCCGACGCAGCGCGCATAGGCCTGCGGCAGCGGGATGCCCGAGCGCAGCACGCGGCTGCCATCGGGCCGTTCTTCCACATTGACGACCGGGCGCGCGAACATCGCGTCGGTCTCGTTGATCGCAGTGCTCATGAATCGTCCCCGCGTGCGTCGCTTACTTGATCAGCTTGTAGTTGCCGCTGTCGATCTTCACCAGCACGTGCGAGCGCTCGTCGAGGCCGAAATGGTCGTTCGCGTTCATGTTGTAGACGCCGTGGCTCGCGATGACCTCCTTGTTCGCCTCGAGCGCGTCGCGCAAGGCAGCGCGGAATTCCGGGGTGCCCGCCTTGGCCTTCTTCAGCGCGACGGGCACCGCCTGCTCGATCAGCCGCCAGGCGTCGAAGGCATGACCGGCGAAGGATGAGAACGAGCCGGCGCCATACTTCTCCTCGTACTTCGTGACAAGTTCCTTGCCGATCGTCTTGGACGGATGCGAATCGGGGATCTGGTCCACCACCACGACCGGCCCGACCGGGATGATCACGCCGTCGGCCGCCTTGCCCGCGACCTTGAGGAAGGCCTGGTTCGCGACCGCATGGGTCTGGTAGACCTGCCCCTTGTAGCCGCGCTCGACCAGGGTGGTCTGCGGCAGCGCGGCGGGGCTGCCGGAGCCGGCGACCAGGACCGCGTCCGGCCGGGCCGACACCAGCTTCAGGATCTGACCACTCACCGAGGTATCCGCACGCGCATAGCGCTCGGTCGCAACCAGCTTGATCCCGGCCGCTTCGGCCTTGGTGGTCACCGAAGTGAGCCAGTCCTCGCCATATGCATCCGAGAAGCCGATGAAGCCCAGCGTCTTCACCCCGTTCTGCTTCATGTGCCCGACCACCGCGGCGGCCATCACGCTGTTCTGCTGCGGGGTGCGGAACACCCACTTGTTGCGCTCGGCCGGCAGCGACACCGGGCTGATCGTGACCTGCGGCGTGGCGCTCTCGGTGGCCACCTCGGCGATCGCGGCGGTCGCCGGCGTCGTCGAGGAACCGACCAGCACGTCGACCTTGTCCTCGCTCACCAGCTTGCGCGCGTTCTTCGTCGCCATCGTGGGATCGGTCGCATCGTCGAGCACGATGAAATTGACCTTCTCGTTGCCGATCTGGGTCGGCAGCAGTGCGAACACGTTCTTCTCGGGAATCCCGAGCGAGGCGCCCGGCCCCGTGGCCGACAGCGAGATGCCGATCGTGATGTCGGCCAGCGCCGGCGAAACGTACGAGGCGGCGGCCAGCGAGCACAGCACTGCGAGTTTCTTGACCTGCATTTTCACTCACTCCTTTGGTGTCTTGATGCCCGACCGTGTCGGGTCGATTGGGTGGCGGCTAGGACCGCTCTGTCGCCAGACCTCGAAACGGGTCGGCATGGTGTGAAAGTTAGCAGCGCTATTATCACTTGTCAAACACTTGTTCAAGTAGTTTGTCAGCTGCCTTGTGCGCCCCTTGCGAGGTACTCCGGCACATGGGGATCCGCGGCCGGAACACCCGAGCAAGGATCAGAAACTGTGCCGCATGCCGACGCCGAACAAGGTCGTCGCACCGCCGAGCTCGGCCAGGCCGCCGTTGTACACGCTGCGCGCCACCGCGTCGTCGTTGTCGGCGCGGATCACGCGCCCGTACAGCGCCGTGCGCTTCGACAGGTCATGGCTGTAGCCGAGGGCCCAGGAACGCGAATCCGACTGGCTCGCATCCGACCTGTAGCCCGCGTAGGCGAGCTGCACGTTTCCCGCCGCGCCGACGGGAACGCGCGCACCGATGTTCCACAGCCGCGCCTCGGCCACAACGTCGCCGTCCAGCGTCTGGTAGCTGCCAATGACTTTCACGAGCTTGAAATCGTACGACGCGCCGAGCATGTGTTCGCGCTGCCGGCGGTCGACGACGGGCGCGGCGACGGTGCTCGTGTCGAGGCGATGGAACACGTAGCCGACCGACAGCGGGCCGTTCGCGTAGTTGAGGCTCACGCCCGCGAACTCGCCCGCATTGCGGTTCACCGTGCTCTCCTGCCCGAAGCCATACATCGCGCTGACCGTCAGCCCGCCCCAGTTCGGCGAGTTCCAGTTGATCGAGTTGTTCATCCGCCCCGGACCGGTCGACACGATGCTCATGCTCCCCTGCGCCGCGAGCGCGGTCACGGGCGAGAACGGCCCGCCCATCAGCGCGTCGTAGCGCAACAGCGACATCCAGTAACCCGGCGAATGCTGGCGCCCGGCCGTGACGGTCCCGAAACCGCCCTGCAGGCCGACCAGCGACTGTCGGCTGAACAGCACGCCCGGCGGCACGGTGCCGCCCGTATCGGCCGCGATGCCGCTTTCCAGACGGAACAGCGCCTTCAGGCCGTTGCCGAGATCCTCGGTGCCGTGGAAACCGATGCGGCTCGGCTCGAGGCCGCCGCTGTCGAGCACCGTGAGGCTCTTGTGCTCCCCGCGCGCATGGCCGACGAACATGTCCATCGCGCCGTAGATCGTGACGTTCGACTGCGCCTGCGCCGGGCCGGCGAATGCGCCCAGCGCAGCAAACCCTGCAGCGATCCGAATCCCTTTCATGCCTCCTCCTTTTCCCGTATCGATGTTTTCGCGTGCGGACGACGGGCACAACAAAGCCCCGCCCGCGTCGTCCGGCGCAGGCGGGCGTAAGCCAAGAAGGGATCAGGCCGCGAGCCTGTCCTGGTGCTTCCCGCCCAGCCCCAAATAGGACTCGATCACGCGCGGATCGTCAGCGAGCTGCCTGGCCGGGCCTTCCATCGAGATCTCGCCCGTCTCCAGCACGTAGGCGTAGTCCGCCACCTGCAGCGCGGCGCGCGCGTTCTGCTCGACGAGCAGGATCGACACCCCGCGCCGGCGCAGCTCGCCGATGATGCGGAAGATCTCGCGCACGATCAGCGGGGCGAGGCCCAGGCTCGGCTCGTCGAGCATCAGCAGCTTCGGCTTGGCCATCAGCGCGCGGCCCACCGCCAGCATCTGGCGCTCGCCGCCCGACAAGGTGCCCGCGAGCTGCGCCTTGCGCTCCTCGAGGCGCGGGAAGAGGTGGTACACCTCCTTCATCGTCTCGGCGTGGTCGCGCTTGCCCATGCGGTAGCGCTGGAAGGCGCCCAGCAGCAGGTTGTCCTCGACGCTCATCTCGGCGAAGAGTTCGCGCTTTTCCGGCACGAGGTTCATGCCGCGCGCGACCATGCGCTCGACCCGCGGCACGTATTCGGCCTCGCCGTCGAAGATGACCTGCCCGCGCGACTCCAGCAGGCCCATGATCGCCGACAGCATCGTCGTCTTGCCCGCGCCGTTGGGGCCGATCACGGTGACGATCTGGCCTTCGCCGACGCGGATGTTGGCGTTCGACAGGGCTTCCACCTTGCCGTAGGCGACGCACAGGTCGCGCACCTCGAGCACCGCGCGCGGGGTGCCGGGGGCGCTTTTGCCAGCCTCGTCGATCGTCTGCTCGATCACATTCATCTCCACGCTCATGCCGTTCATTCCACACCTCCGAGATAGGCTTCGAGCACCGCGGGGTTCTGCTGCACTTCCTCGGGCAGGCCTTCGGCGATCTTCTGGCCGAACTCCATCACCACCACGCGATCCACGAGCCCCATGACGAAGTCCATGTCGTGCTCGACGAGGAGAATCCCCATGCCTTCGCCCCTGAGCTTCCTGAGGAGCTCGGCGAGCGCCTGCTTCTCCTTGAAGCGCAGGCCCGCGGCCGGCTCGTCGAGCAGCAGCAGGCAGGGGTCGGCGGCGAGCGCGCGGGCGATCTCGAGGATGCGCTGCTGGCCCAGCGCGAGGCTGCCGGCAGCGTCGAACATGTGCTCGGCGAGGCCCACGCGCTCGATCTGGCGCGCCGCTTCGTTCAGGAGGCGCGCCTCTTCGGCGCGGTCGAGGCGCCAGGCGGCGGGGAACACGCCCTTGTCGCCGCGCATGTGGGCGCCGATGGCGACGTTCTCCAGCACGCTCATGGTCGGCAGCAGCTTCACGTGCTGGAAGGTGCGGCTCATGCCCATCCTGGCGATCTCGCGCGAGCCGCGCCCGGCGACCGGCTTGCCGAGGAACAGCACCTCGCCCGAGGTCGGGGTGTCGACGCCCGAGATCTGGTTGAACATGGTGCTCTTGCCCGCGCCGTTGGGGCCGATCAGAGCGAGGATCTCGCCCGCCTTCACGCTGAGGCTCATGGCGTTGTTGGCCACCAGGCCGCCGAACTTCCTCGTGACCTCCTTCGCTTCGAGGATCACCTCCCCGCGCGCGGGCAGCGGTTTCTTCGGCAGCGGCTCGGCCGCGGCGTCGAGCGTGCGCCGGGTCACCTTCACCGGCACGAGGCGGGCGAAGATCGGCCACAGGCCTTCGCGCGCACGCTGCAGGATCACAATCATCATCAGGCCGAAGACGATCACCTCGAAGTTGCCGCTCTGGCCGAAGAGCTGCGGCAGGATGTCCTGCAGCCACTGCTTGACGATGGTGATGACGCCCGCCCCCAGCAGCGCGCCCCATACCTGGCCGGCGCCGCCCACCACGGCCATAAAGAGGTACTCGATGCCGATGTGCAGACCGAAGGGGGTGGGGTTCACGAAGCGCTGCAGGTGCGCGTAGAGCCAGCCCGAGGCACAGGCGTGCAGCGCGGCGATGACGAAGATGACCATGCGCGAACGCGCGGTATCCACGCCCATCGCCTCGGCCATCACCATGCCGCCCTTCAAGGCGCGGATGGCGCGGCCTTCGCGCGAGTCGAGCAGGTTCTGGGTGGTGAACACCGCCGCGAGCAGGAAGACCCAGATGAGGTAGAAGATGTGGCGGCCTTCGGTGAGCTCGAAGCCGAAGAGCGCGATGGGCGGGATGCCGGTCAGCCCCGTGTGGCCGCCCAGGGTCTCGAGGGTGCCGAAGAGGAAGTACAGGCTGATGCCCCAGGCGATGGTGCCCAGCGGCAGGTAGTGGCCGGAGAGCTTCAGCGTGAGCGAGCCGAGGACGAAGGCGACGGTGGCAGTGAACACCAGGCCCACGCCGAGCGCGAGCCAGGGCGAGCCGCCCGCCCAGGCGAGCCAGGCGGGCAGTTCGGTCGCGGTGGTGAGCACCGCGGTGGTGTAGGCGCCCAGGCCCACGAAGGCAGCCTGGCCGAAGCTGGTGAGGCCACCCACGCCGGTGAGCAGCACGAGGCCGAGGGCCACCAGCGCGTACAGGCCGATGTAGTTCAGGAGCGTGACGTAGAAGGGCGGCATCACGAGCGGCGCCACCAGCAGCACGAGCATGAAGGCGCCGAGCACGACGCGCGGGGAGAGTGCGGGCTTCATTCCTCTTCCTCCACGTGGTGGCTGGTGAGCGAGCGCCACAGCAGCACCGGGATGATGAGCGTGAACACGATGACTTCCTTGTAGGCGCTGGCCCAGAAGGAGCTGAAGGCTTCGAGCAGGCCGACCAGCACGGCGCCGGCGGCGGCGATCGGGTAGCTCGCGAGCCCGCCGACGATGGCGGCGACAAACCCCTTCAGGCCGATGAGGAAGCCGGTGTCGTAGTAGATGGTGGTGATGGGGGCGATCAGCACGCCCGAGAGCGCGCCGATGAGGGCCGCGAGCAGGAAGGTGAGCCGCCCGGCGAGCGCGGGCGAGATGCCCATCAGGCGCGCGCCGTTGCGGTTCATCGCGGTCGCGCGCAGCGCCTTGCCGTAGATGGTGCGGCCGAAGAACTGGTACAGGGCGACGATGAGCACGATGGAGGCGGCGACGACCCAGATGGTCTGGCCGGTGACCATCATCGGGCCGAGCTCGAAGCGCGCTTCCGAGAAGGCCGGGGTGCGCGAGCCTTCGGCGCCGAAGAAGAGTAAGCCGAGGCCCACCATGCCCACGTGCACGGCGACCGAGACGATCAGCAGGATCAGCACCGGGGCGGCGGCGATCGGCTGGTAGATGAGGCGGTACATCAGCGGCCCCATCGGCACGATCACGAGCAGCGCGAGCAGCACCTGCACGGCGAGCGGGAGTGTGGCGAGCGGCAGCAGGTAGAGCAGCGCCGCGAGCACCAGCGGGTAGCCGGCGTTCCACGCCAGCACGCCCGCGAGCCGCCCCTTCTGGCCGCTGGCGAGTGCGCCGCGGGCATCGACCACGGCCGCGAGCACCCCGGCGCCGACGAGCAGCCACAGCGTCGCCGGCACGTGGCCGGCCTGGATCATGACCAGGGTCAGCGCGCCATAGGCGACGAACTCCCCCTGCGGAATGAAGATCACCCGCGTCACGGCAAACACCAGCACCAGCGCGAGCGCGAGCAGCGCATAGATCGCACCGTTGGTGATGCCGTCCTGTGCGAGCAACAGCGCTATCTGAATATCCATGGGCAAACCCCGGCCGTCCGCGTCGAGGCGCGGAAACGCATGAGATGAAAGGAAGGAAGCGCGCCGGCGGCGGCTAGGCGGACGTCGGCGACGTCCGGGCAAGCGGATCGCGCGCGGGATGGGGATGAGGCAAGGGCGAGGGTTCGCCGGCACGGGGCGCGGCGGCAGGGGTGGTGGTCATTGCGTGTTGTCTCCGTCTTTTGGCCGCCCCCAAGCGGGTGCGGCGGATGGCGGTCTCTGTGGCCGCTCTCGAGTCTTGCTCCCGCAGGCGCAGATCCTGACGGTGCCCGATCAAGCTACAGACATCGCACAGACTTGTCAAACACTTGTTCAAGTAGTCTAATTACCGCCGAGGAATACGCGGAGCCGCCGCTCGCGCCCCGCACTCCACCCCGGGACATGCAGCCCGGCGCCCTGCGCGCTATGATTTCCGCCCGACAACCGCTTCCAGCCCGCCCCTGATGACATCCGCTTCAGCCGCCGCCCACGACGATTCGCCTCCTTCCTCGACCGAGGCCGAGATCCTGCGGCTGTCGCGCGAGGAACCCGAACTCGGGCAGGCCGCCGTCGCGGAACGCCTGCGCCGCACCGGGCTGACGATCTCCGCGTCCGGCGTACGCTACATCTGGCAGAAGCACGGCCTGGAGACCACCGCCAAGCGCCTGCAGGCACTCGTGGATGCCACCCCGGAAGGCCTCGCGACGCTCACCGACAACCAGCGCGAACTCCTCGAACGCGGCACGCTCAGCGCGCAACTCGCCAGCTCCGCCGGCGACGGCGCGGGCGACAAGGACGAACCGCTCGACCGCCGCCAGATCATCCTCAACGCCGCCGCCGAACTCTTCTCCGAGCAGGGCTACGACCGCAGCTCGATCCGCGACATCGCGCGCAAGGTCGGCCTGCTGCCCGGCTCCGTCTACCACCACTTCGCCTCCAAGGACGAGCTCTACCTCGCGGTGCACCGCGAAGGCTTCCAGCGCGTGATGAGCACGATCACAAGGGAGATCGCAGCGCTTTCCGATCCCTGGGAGCGCCTGCGCCGCGCCTGCGAGGTGCACGTCGCGCAGATGATCGAAGGCCCGGCGGTCGAACGCATCACCGGGCACAACCTCGCGCTCGTCGGCAACCAGGAGCTCCTCGCCAAGATCCAGCCCGCGCGCGAAGCCTACGAGCAACTGTTCCGCGATCTGGTCAACGCCCTGCCCGTCGCCGCCGGCACCGACCGCTCGCTGCTGCGCCTGTTCCTGCTCGGCGGCATGAACTGGGTGTACCTGTGGTACCGCGAAGGCCGCCGCACCCCGCAGCAGATCGCCGATGAGATGGTCGAGATGGTCCGCCGCGGCGTCGAGCCGTCCTGAACGCCAACTCGCGGGGTAGAAACCCCGTTTCCTTGCCTTTCCGCCGCGATCCTCCATAACTGAAATGGATGATCGGAGACGGCCATGTTCAAGGACAGGGAAGACGCCGCGCGCCAGCTCGCGGCGAAGCTCAAGGGACGCCCGCTGAAGGATCCGCTCGTGCTGGCGATTCCGCGCGGTGGCGTCGTCACAGGCGCCGTGCTCGCGCGCGAACTCGGCGCAGAACTGGACGTGGTGCTCGCCCGCAAGCTGCGCGCCCGCTACGACCCTGAACTCGCGGTCGGCGCGATCGGCGAGGACGGCGAGGAGTACCTCGCCGACTATGCGCGCTCGGTCGTCGGAATCGATGACGATTACCTCGAGCGCGAACGCGCACACCAGATCGCCGAGATCGACCGGCGCAAGGAACGCTTCCGCGCCGTGCGCCCCGCAGCGGAAATCGCGGGCCGCTCGGTCATCGTCACCGACGACGGCGTGGCGACCGGCGCGACCATGCTCGCGGCCCTGCACGTGATCCGCGCGAAGCAACCGCACGAGCTGATCGTCGCCGTCCCGGTGGCCCCGCCCGACACGCTGGACACCCTCGCCCGCCACTGCGACAGCGTCGAATGCGTGCTCAAGCCGACTTGGCTGGGTGGCATCAGCGGCTTCTACGGCGATTTCACGCAGGTCGAGGACGAGGAGGCCTTGCGCCTGCTGCGCGACTACCGCCGGCCTGCGCCCCGCCCGTAACCGCAAGCGCACCGATCCCCGCGACGCGATTACAAACCGGCAATCCGATACCACCGTTCGCCCTGAGCCTGTCGAAGGGCGCTGCCAGGGCTTCGACAGGCTCAGCCCGGACGGTACTCAGTTTTCGGGTTGACCACGCTGCGCCCCACGCCGCAGCCACGCCTTGCGCCCCTCCTCGAGCGCCACCATCGCGAGCGCCAGCGGCAGCATCCATATCCAGGTCGTGGCATCCAGCGGCGCGGTGCCGAAGATGGCGTTGCCGACGGGGAGGTACACGATCGCAGCGATCAGCACGAGCTCGAACCCCAGTCCCCACAGCAGCAGCCGATTCGCCCCCAGCCCCAGGGGCCAGGCAGCCTGCCGCGCATTGCGGCACAGGAACAGGTTCGCGACCTGCATCACGACGATCGTCGCCAGGCAGGCCGTGGTCGCCTCGAGGTACAGCGGGTCCAGCCTGCCCAGCCCCTCGCCGCGCACCCAGCCGCCCGCCGCGAGCACGCCGAAGAACACGGCGAGCGACGCCGCCGACTCCAGTACACCGAGGAACAGGTAGGCCCGCGCGACCAGCGCCCCGTCCACCAGGCGCGCGCTGCGCGGGCGCGGCGGCCGCTGCATCAGCCCCGGCGACGGCGGTTCGGCGCCGAGCGCGAGCGCCGGCAGCATGTCGGTGCCGAGGTCGACCGCCAGGATCTGGATCACCGTCAGCGGCAGGGGCACGCGCAGCAACACGAACACCAGGCACGGGACCAGTTCGGGAATGTTGGACGTCAGGATGTAAGTAAGGAACTTGCGCAGGTTATCAAACACCGCACGCCCTTCCTCGATCGCGCTGACGATGGTCGCGAAGTGGTCGTCCAGCAGCACCATGTCCGCCGCCTCCTTCGCCACATCGGTGCCGCCGCGCCCCATTGCGATGCCGATGTCCGCCGCCCGCAGCGCCGGCGCATCATTCACGCCGTCGCCCGTCACCGCGACCACGTCTCCGCGCCGTTGCAGGGCCTGCACGACGCGCAGCTTGTGCTCCGCCGTGACACGCGCGCAGATCACCTCGGGACTGTCGAGCGCCAGCGCGAGCTGCGCCGCATTCATGCGCGCGACGTCCTCGCCGCGCAAAACCCGTGGCGCCTCTCCGGTGAGACCGATCTCGCGCCCGATCGCGACGGCCGTTGCGGGGTAATCCCCGGTCACCATGATCACGCGGATGCCCGCCTCGCGGCAGCGGGCCACCGCCTCGCGCACGTCCGGCCGCGGCGGATCCTCGATGCCGGCGAGGCCTTCAAGGATCAGGTCCCGCTCGGCCTCGTCTTTGGCCCTATCGTCGGCGACCGTCTCACCGATATCGAGCCGGCGCCGCGCCAGCGCGATCACCCGCAGGCCGCGTCGCGCCATCGCATCGAGCGCGCTGCGCACGGCGTCCGCGTCCACCGCAACGGTCCCGCCATCGGATGCGCGCTGCAGCACGCAGCGCGGCACGACGACCTCCGGCGCCCCCTTGCACAGCAACCAGACCTCGCCATCACCCTCCACGGCCACCGACATGCGGTTGCGCCCCGTCTCGAACGGCAGTTCGCCCACCCGCCTGCCCGACTCCCGCACACCCCATGCCGTGGCGCACTCGACCAGCGCAACCTCCATCGGATCGCCCGCGTAGCCGCCCTCCACGTCTGCATCGGGCCGCAGGCTGTGGCACCCCGCCGCAACCGCCAGCCATCCCGCCAGCTCCGCCGTCACGCCCGCCCCGTTTGCCCCCTCCGCCCCCGCCGGGCGCGGCGTCCGCTCCCGCCCCCCGGCCAGCAGACTCACGACGCGCATGCGGTTCTCGGTCAGCGTCCCGGTCTTGTCCGTGCAGATCACCGTCGTCGCGCCGAGCGCCTCGACCGCCGGCAGGTGGCGCACCAGCGCATTGCGCCGCGCCATGCGCTGCGTCGCCATCGCGAGGGACAGCGTCACGGTCGGCATCAGCCCCTCGGGCACGTTGGCGACGATGATCGCGATCGCGAACAGCGCGCTGTCCCAGAAAGGCACGCCGATCGCGCGCCCGACGAAGAAGAACACCGCACCCAGCGCCGTCGCCGCCAGAGCGACCAGCCGCGACAGGCGCGCGATCTCCAGCGCCAGCGGTGACGGCCGTTCCTCCGTGTGCTGGCTGAGGTGCGCAATGCGGCCGAACTCCGTGTGCATGCCGGTCGCGAATACCACCGCCCGCGCGTGTCCGGCCACGACGGAGGTCCCCGCGAGCAAGAGGTTGCGCGCGTCCTCGGCGCGCGCGGCCTCCACCGGTTCGGCCCCCCGTCCCACCGGCCGCGACTCGCCCGTCACCGTCGCGGCATTCACGCGCAGGCCCTGTGCTTCGATCACGCGGCAGTCGGCCGGCACGTTGTCGCCCGCTTCCAGCACGATCACGTCGCCCGGCACGAGATCCTGCGCCAGCACCGTCTCCAGCGCCCCGTCGCGGCAGACCAGCGCGCGCTGCGGCAGCAGCGCCGCCAGCGCCTCGATCGCCCGCTCGGCGCGGTACTCCTGCCAGAACGAAAAACATCCGTTCACGAAGATCACACCGACGATCGCGGCGGCCAGCGCACCCATGCCCTGCCCCGGATCGAACCGGTGGGCGATCAGGGCAAGCGCCGCGGCAAGCCACAGGATGATCGCGAAGAAATGGGTGAATTCGCGCGCGAAGCGCAGCGCAAGCAGCTGCCGCGGACGGGCCTCGACGCGATTGCGGCCGAAGGTTGCAAGACGACGCGCGGCCTCGGCGACGCCCAGGCCATCGCGCCCCGTTCCGAGCCCCGCCAGCACGTCCTCGACCTGTCCGCGCCAGATGTCCATCCTTGTCCCCGGTCCGTCTCCTGCCGCAGGCGCCGCCTGCCCGCGACCGCCCCTTTCGGCCCTGCGACCTGTTTCCAGCATGGATCGCGATCGCCGTTGCGCAATGCCAGAGGGGGCCGAATCCGCGTGAAAATTGCACACTTCAACAAAACAAGCGCCATCAGGCCCGGTTCACGCCCGCGCAGACGCCGCCTCTTCCGTTACTATCACTTACAGGCTACTGTCGACATGTCGTAACAATGCGGCCTCGGCCCCGGCGAAGCGGGTAGTCGGCAGCCCCCATAACGGACAGTGGTCATCGACGATCGGATAATCCGGCCAATGCGCGATCTTCAACTTCCGCAAACCGTCACGGCTGCAATCGAAGGCGCGAACGTTCCTCCGTTGCCGCAGGTCTTGTTGCGCCTGATACAGCTGCTGGACGACGAATCGTCGACCATCGATTCACTCGCCGCCGTCGTAAGCCAGGATCCCGCCCTGAGCGCCCGCATCCTGACCGCCGCCAATTCGGCAGCGCACTACCGCAGCACGCCGGCGAGCGACATCAAGTCCTGCGTCTCGCTGCTCGGAATCCGCATGGTGCGCGCGATGGCCACCTGCCTCGTGGTCAAGCGCCTGTTCGACACCGACCCCGGCACAGTCGCTGCCGATCTCACCGATTTCTGGCATCACTCGCTGCTGGTGGCCGAAACCAGCCGCGCCCTGGCGGCCGCAACCGGTTATCCGCATCCCGGAGAGGCCTATCTCGCCGGACTCCTGCACGACGTGGGACAGCTCGTGCTCATCTCCGCGCTGGGGGAACAGTACGCCTGGCTGCTGTCGCAGACGGGAGATGAAGACAAGCTGACCGAGCTCGAACGCACCAGCCTGTCCACGGAACACTGCGAGGTGGGCGCCTGGCTCGCCGACCAATGGCAGCTGGACAGCGGACTCGCCGACGCAATCCTGTTCCATCACGCGAGCGCCGAGGAAATCGCCACCGCATCGAACCTGCCCCGCCTCGTGTGGTTCGCCGACGTGCTCGCGCGCGGCGTGCGCGGCCTTGAGCCCTTCGAGGAACTCGCCACGACGCTCTTCGGCACCGATTCGAGTTTCGACCCCGGGCGCATCCTGACCCGTGCCCTCGACCACGTGCAGGTTATCGCCACCGCCATGGGGATCACGGCGCGGCCCGAACCCGACGACGCCCCGGCGCAGCGCACGCTCCCAAAAGTGACGGTCCTCGCACCTGCGCATGCGCCGCATGAAGCGGACCGCGCCCTGGCCGAGCGCGTCCGCGACATGGCAGTAATGCACCCACTGCAGCAGGACCTGCACGAACTGACGAGTGAAACCGAACTACTGAACGCCCTGCGCGAATCCGCGCGCATCCTGTTCGAACTGCCGCGCATGGGCTTCCTGCTCATCGACCGGGAATCGGGCGACCTCAGCGGCAGGGAAATCACGGGCCAGGCCGCCATCTTCCGCCAGACGCACGTCCCGCGGGGGACCGATGCGGGGCTCGCCACGCGCGCGATCGCCGAGCGTGAAGTGCGCAGCAGCTTCGACGATGCGCGGCCGGCACGCGAGTCCCTGCTCGACCGCCAGCTCGCGCGCGCCTTCGACAGCGAAGGCGTACTCGCCGTGCCGATGGTCGGCAAGCGCCGCACCGTCGGCGTGATGCTGTTCGCCCTCGGCCACGCGGCCGACGCGCGACTCAGGCGCCGCACCCCCTGGCTGCTCAACTTCGGCCGTATTGGCGGCGTGTGTGTCGAGGCATGGCAGGACGCCACCGCCTCGCGCAGGCAAGCCGAGGACGAAGCGGCAGCCGCCTTCCGCCGCCAGGCGCGGCGCATCGTGCACGAGGCCGGCAATCCGCTCGGGATCATCAAGAGCTACCTGCGCATCCTCGACCAGAAACTGCCGGAAAACAGCGAGGTGCGGCACGAGCTCGATGTGCTGCGCGAAGAGATCGACCGCGTCGCCGGCATCGTGCGGCGCATGAACGAGGTGCCGACGGCGACTGGCGCCGCGACCTCCGTGGCGGTCAATGCGCTCATCCGCGAACTCCTCGCCCTGTATGGCGCGCCCCTTTTCGGCGACAGGGGGATCACCGTCACCAGCCGGCTCGGCGAAGACACCGAGAATGCCGCCTGCGACCCCGACAGCCTGAAACAAATCCTCGTTAACCTGTGGAAGAACGCCGCCGAGGCGACGCCCCGAGGTGGGCGCTTTGACATCTCGGTGCTCGACGGAGTCGTTCAGAATGGACGGCGACACGTCGAGATCCGCATTGAGGACAGCGGCGCGGGGATGCCCGAGGAGGCAATCCTCAACCTGTCTTTCCCGGATCAGGCGCACAGCAATGCCGATCGCGGCCATGGCCTGTCCATCGTGGGCAGCATCGCCGCCAGGATCGGCTGCAGAATTTCATGCCGCAGCAAGGCGGGCGTGGGCACGACGCTCTCGCTCCTGCTGCCGTGCATCCCGGTTTCATGATGCTTGCGAGCCAGCGCGATGCGTGACGCTCGCTCCGGAGAACTTCGATGGAGATTGGCAAGAGCCTGTTCCTGGCAGGCAAGCCCGGCCCTGCGGCGCAAACCGTTGCGCGGGTGCTGATCGTCGACGACGAGCCGCGCATACGTGAAGCCTACGGTGCGCTCCTCGCTGCGGAAGGACGCGAGATCCTCACCTGCGCCAACGGCGCCGACGCAATCGCCCAGCTCGGCAGCACCGAGATCGACGTCATGGTGCTGGACCTGCACCTGCCCGACATGCACGGCACCGAGATCATGGCGTGGATGGGCGAGGCCGGCATCGACACCGCCGTGGTGGTGTTCAGCGGCGACGACGCGATCGATTCGGCCATCCTCGCCCTGCGGCGCGGCGCCTGCGAATTCATCCGCAAGCACGCCGACCCGGAAGACCTGATCCGGACGGTCGACAAGGCCATCAGCCGGCGCCGCCTCGAGCGCGAGAACGCGCGCATGACCGCGCGCCTCGAAGAGTCCGAGCGGCTGCATCGCTTCCTCGTCGAATACTCGCCCGACATCATCTACACGCTCGACCCGGAAGGCCGCTTCGTCTTCCTCAACCGCCGCATCGAATCCCTGCTCGGCTACAACCGCGGCGAGCTCGTGGGCAAGCACTACTCGGTGATTGTCCACCCCATGGACCTGGAGCAGGCTCGCAGCGCCTTTGCCGAGCGCCGGGTCGGCCTGCGCGCGACGACCAACCAGGAAATCCGCCTGCGCTGCCGCAACCTCGACGTCCGCAGCTTCGAAAACCGCACCATCGTCGCGATGCTGAGCTCGCAAGGCATCTACCAGCAGGAAGTCGAGGACGGCGACGCGAAGCGCTTCATCGGCACTGCCGGCGTGCTGCGCGACATCACCGAACGCAAGCACGCCGAGGAGACGATCAGCTACCAGACCTACCACGACCTCCTCACCGGCCTGCCCAACCGCGTGCTGTTCCGCGACCGCCTCAACCTCGCGATCAGCCAGGCGCGCCGCCGCGGCGAAGTGGTCGGGCTGATGTACATCGACCTCGACCGCTTCAAGCTCGTGAACGACACCCACGGCCAGCTCGAAGGCGACGAGCTGCTGAAGGGCTTTGCGCGTCGCGTGCGCGAATGCCTGCGCGCCGGCGACACGATGTCGCGCCAGAGCGGCGACGAATTCACCATCCTGCTGCCCGACATCGCCGACGCCGAGGCCGTGCGCACGATCGCGGAGAAGATCACCACGGCGCTGAAAACGCCCTTCACCGTTGGCGGGCGCGACTTTCGCTGCACGGCGAGCATCGGCATCGCGGTGTTCCCCGACGACGCCGAAACGCCGGACCACCTGTTGCGCGACGCCGACATCGCGATGTGCCAGGTCAAGGCCCAGGGCAAGAACGGCTTCCTGCGCTACACGCCGGAAATGAGCCGCAACCACAGCGAGCGCGTAGACCTCGACAACGAGCTGCGCATCGCGATCGAAAGCGGCCAGCTCACGCTGCACTACCAGCCGCAGATCGACATCCGCCGCGGCCGCGTCACCGGCGTCGAGGCGCTGGTACGCTGGGAACACCCCGAACGCGGCATGCTGGGCCCCAACACCTTCATCCCGCTCGCCGAGGAAGGCGGCCTGATCTTCGCCATCAGCGACTGGGTGCTCAACGAAGCCTGCCGCCAACAGGCGAGCTGGATCAAGCAGGGCATCACCGACCTGAAGGTCGCCGTGAACATTTCGCCGCTCGAATTCACCCGCGCCGACATCGTCGAGCGCATCCTGCAGCCGATCCGCACGCACCAGCTGGCGCCCGAATGCATCGAGATCGAAATCACCGAAAACATGCTGATGGATGACGCCGAAACCGTCATCGCCAAGGTGCAGGAGCTGCGCACGCACGGCCTGCGTATCTCGATCGACGACTTCGGCACGCGCTTCTCGTCGCTGAATTACCTGCGCCGCTTCCCCGTCAATACCATCAAGATCGACCAGTCCTTCGTCCGCGACCTCGAGACCTCGGGTTGCCAGTCGCCGGTGATCAGCGCGATCGTCGGCATTGCGCGCGGCTTCGGGCTCAGCGTGCTGGCCGAAGGCGTGGAGACTGAAAGCCAGATCGACGCATTGCGGCTGCACGGCTGCGACGTGATGCAGGGCTTCCGCTTCAGCCGGCCGGTGCCGCCCGAGGACATCGTGCGCTACATCGCGGCGCACCAGGCGATGGAAACGACCTGAAGGGTCGCCCCCGCCCCTTCAAGGGGGTGAGGCAGGGGTTTCGGCGAGCAC
The DNA here is from genome assembly GCF_045689615.1 of Aromatoleum evansii. Classification (NCBI taxonomy): domain Bacteria; kingdom Pseudomonadati; phylum Pseudomonadota; class Betaproteobacteria; order Rhodocyclales; family Rhodocyclaceae; genus Aromatoleum; species Aromatoleum evansii. The sequence goes on along the minus strand of NZ_CP141259.1, from coordinate 1,634,549 downwards.
TGCTCGCCGCCTGCCGAACGACGGAGCGAAGCGCAGGCTCCCGGGCTGGGGTGGGGATGGGTCAGGCAGACGCCGCCGAAACCCATCCCCTCCTAACCTCCCCCTTGAAGGGGGAGGAAGACGATGCCCCATCAACGCGCGGACACTCCGTCGACCTGCACGACGCCACCTTCCACACGCACCGCGAAGCACGCGACCGGCTCGCACGCAGGCGGCGTGAGTGCCGCGCCCGTCACCAGCGAAAAACGCGCGCCGTGGCGCGGGCAGATCACCTCGTCGCCCTCGACGACGCCCCAGGACAAGGCCTCCTCCTCGTGGCTGCAGCGATCCGCTATCGCGTAGAAACGGCCTCCGACGTTGAACACCGCCACCTCGCGGCCATCGTCGAGCGCGACGACACGCACCGTTCCGTCGCCGAATTCGTCGCGCTTCGCGACATCGACCCAGTCCGCCATCACAGCAACCCCAGTTCCAGGCGCGCGGCCTCGCTCATCTGATCTGCCGACCATGGCGGATCCCACACCAGCTCGACGCTCGCCTCGCTGACGCCCGACACCTCCTCGACCACGCACTGCACGGTACCCGGAAAAGTCTCTGCGACGGGACAGCCCGGCGCCGTGAGGGTCATGCGCACGGAAACCTTGCCCGACTCCTCGTCGACGTCGAGTCCGTAGATCAGGCCCAGATCGTAGATATTGACCGGGATTTCCGGGTCGTACACGGTGCGCAGCGCCGCGATCACCTCGGCCCGCAGGCCGGTTACCGGCGGTGCCTGTTGCACTTCGGCCTTCAGCTTCTCGGCGCGATGCAGCCAATCGAAGATGCCCATTACCCTTCCCTCACTCTCCCCTTGCGCCCCGAGATTCCCGTGGGAGCGGCTTCAGCCGCGAATGGGTCGCGCCACACGCGATACCGCCGATTCGCGGCTGAAGCCGCTCCCACCGAATCATCTCGATTCCTCACCCTCCGTCGTCACCGGTACGGACTGGTCCCGCAGCGCCGCGAGCAGCGTGTGCCATGCGAGCGTCGCGCACTTCACGCGTGCCGGGAATTCCGCCACGCCGGCGAGCACTTCCAGCTTCCCGAGCGGCGGCGGCTCCGCGCCCCCCTGGCCGGTGACCAGCGCATGGAAGCCGTCGAACAGCGCCAGCGCCTCGGCCTCGGTCCTGCCCTTCAGCGCCTCGCTCATCAGCGACGCAGACGCCGTCGAGATCGCGCAGCCCGTGCCCTCGAAGCGCACGTCCTCGATCACGCCCTCGCGCGTTTTCACGAACAGCGTGATGCGGTCGCCGCACAGCGGATTGAAGCCCTCGGCCCTGTGGTTGGCATCGGCGAGCGCACCGAAATTGCGCGGCCGACGGCCGTGATCGATGATGAGTTCCTGGTACAGGTCGCGCAGCTCAGGCATCGCCGAACACCTCCCGCACCTTCTCCAGCGCCGCGAACAGGGCCGCGACATCCTCGTGCGTGTTGTACAGCGCGAACGACGCCCGCACCGTCGCCGCGACGCCGAAGCGCTCCATCAGCGGCATCGCGCAGTGGTGCCCGGTGCGCACGGCCACGCCCTCGTGGTCGAGGATGGAGCCGACGTCGTGCGCATGCACGTCCTGCAGCACGAAGGACAGGATCGCCGCCTTCTCCCGCGCCGTGCCGATCAGCCGCAACCCCGGAAACGCCCGCGCGCGTTCGGTCGCATCGCGCAGCAATGCACTTTCATGGGCCGCGATCGCATCGAGGCCGAGGTCGCGCACGTAGCGCATCGCCTCGCCCAACGCGATCGCCCCGGCGATGTTCGGGGTTCCGGCCTCGAACCTGTACGGCAAGTCGTTGTAGGTCGTGCGCGCGAAGCTCACCTGGCGGATCATGTCGCCGCCGCCCTGCCACGGCGGCATCGCCTCCAGCAGCGCGCGCCGTCCGTACAGCACGCCGGTGCCGGTCGGCCCGTACAGCTTGTGGCCCGAGAAGGCGTAGAAGTCGCAATCCAGCGCCTGCACGTCGATCGCCAGATGCGGCACCGCCTGCGCGCCGTCGAGCAGCACCGGCACGCCGCGCGCATGCGCCAGCGCGATCAGTTCGCGTACCGGATTGATCGTGCCCAGCGCGTTCGACACATGCGTCAGCCCGACGATGCGCGTGCGCGGCGACAGCAGCGACTCGAAGGCTGCCGCATCGAGTTCGCCGCTGTCGTCCACGGGCACCACCTTCAGCACCGCCCCGCTGCGCTCGCACGCGAGCTGCCACGGCACGATGTTGGAGTGGTGCTCCATGCCGGTGATCAGGATCTCGTCGCCGGCGCGGAAACGCGCCCCGAAGCTGTTGGCGACGAGATTGATCGCCTCCGTGGTGCCGCGCACGAACACGATCTCCTCGCGCTGCGCGGCGTTGATGAAGTCCCGTGCAATGTCGCGGGCGGCCTCGTACGCATCGGTCGCCTCCTGGCTCAGACGATGCACGCCGCGGTGCACGTTGGCGTTGAGATGCGCGTAGTAATGCGCCTCGGCGTCGATCACGCACTGCGGCTTCTGGCTCGTCGCCCCGTTGTCGAGATACACCAGCGGGCGGTCGTTCACCGTGCGCGCAAGGATGGGAAAATCGGCCCGCCGGCGCGCGATGCCGTCCGCCGGAGCGATCGCATTCGCCGCCCTGCCCAGCGCCGCACGTTCCTTCGGGTCGTCACGCATCATCGTCCTCCTCACGCCGCCTCGGGCAGCGCACCCGGCAACAGCGATTCGAGCCGCACCCGCAGCGGCCCGTGCTCGATGCCCGCGAGCGCGTCCGCCGCAAAGGCCCGGATCAGCAGCGCCCGCGCGTCGCCTTCGCCGATGCCGCGCGCGCGCAGGTAATGCAACTGATCCGCGTCGAGTTGGCCGACGGTCGCGCCGTGCGCACATTTCACGTCGTCCGCCCAGATCTCGAGCTGCGGCTTGGTGTCGACTTCGGCGTCCTCCGACAATAGCAGGTTGCGGTTCGACTGCAGCGCGTCGCTGCGCTGCGCATCCGGCCGTACGATCACGCGGCCGTTGAACACCGCCCGCGCCGCCTCGTCGAGCACGCCCTTGTACAGCTCGCGGCTGGTGCCGCGCGGGCTGGCGTGGTCGATGCAGGTGTGGTGGTCGATGTGCTGCCGCCCGCTTCCCACGTACAGGCCGGAAAGCCGCGCATCGCAGCCTTCCGCACCCAATCGCGTCGCGATCGCGGCGCGCGCGAGCTGTCCGCCGAAGGCGAACGCGTGCGATACGAAGCTGCTGTCCTGCCCCTGCTCGGCGGCGACCGCCGCAACGTGGAACCCCTTCCTGCCCTCCTGCTGCAGCTTCGTGTGCGCGACGCGCGCGCCACGCCCGAGCACGATGCGCGTCACCGTGTCGCCGAGGTAGGCGACGCCCTCCGGGCCGACGTGGTGTTCGATCACCGTCGCGCTGGCGCCTGCTCCGACCCGGATCAGGTTGCGCGGGAAGACCGCGAGATCGCTTCGCGTCGTGACGAACAGCAGGTGCACCGGCACTTCGAGCGCGACGCCCGCGGCCAGATCCATCCACGCGCCGTCGCTCCAGAACGCGGCGTTCAAAGCCGCGAAACCGTCCGTCGCCTTGTCGGCAGCAGCGAAGAAGGCTTCCGCATCCACCGCCCGCGTATCGAGCGCCTGCGCCAGACTGCCTACCCACGCGCCAGCCGGCAAGGGCATCGCTTGCGACAATCCCGGCACGAAATGACCATCGACGAACACCATTCGGTGCGTCCCCACCATCGCATGGCGCGACACCATCGCGTGCAGTTCGTCCGACAAGTCGACCGCCGCCGCCACCCTGAACGCCCGCCGCGCGATCGCCGCGACGCTGGTGTATTTCCAGTCCTCGTCGCGAGACGTCGGCAAGCCGAGCGCGGCGAAGCGTTCCATCGCCTCGTCACGGCACCGGCGCAGCCACGGCACGGCCGCCCCGGGAAGCCGCGGCGCGAGGGCCGGATACGCCGACAGGAATCCCGGCACGCAGGGTTCTGCGGGTGCGACTCTCATCGCTGCCCTCCCGCCGCACCGGCCTGCTGACCGCGCGCCTCCGCCTCGACCCAGGCATAACCGCGCCGCTCCAGCTCCTGCGCGAGGTCCGGCCCGCCCGACAGCGCGATCCGCCCCTGCGCGAGCACATGCACGCGATCGGGCCGGATGTAGTCGAGCAGGCGCTGGTAGTGCGTCACGAGGATCATCGCGCGCTCGCGGCCGCGCATCGCATTCACGCCATTCGCGACGACCTTCAGCGCATCGATGTCGAGGCCCGAATCGGTCTCGTCGAGGATCGCCAGGCGCGGCTCCAGCACGGCCATCTGCAGAATCTCGTTGCGCTTCTTCTCGCCACCCGAGAAGCCCTCGTTCACCGCCCGGTACAGCAGGGTCTCGTCCATGTCCATGAGCCTGAGCTTGCCCTTCACCAGCGCGAGGAAGTCCACCGCATCGAGCTCGGCCTCGCCGCGGTGCCGCCGCATCGCGTTGAGCGCCGCCTTCAGCAGATAGATGTTCGCGACCCCCGGGATCTCCACCGGATACTGGAATGCGAGGAAGATGCCTTCGCGCGCGCGTTCCTCCGGCGCCAGCGCGAGGAGGTCGCGCCCCATGTAGCGGACCTCCCCCTGCGTCACGACATAGCCTTCGCGCCCCGCCAGCACGTGCGCGAGCGTGCTCTTGCCCGAACCGTTCGGCCCCATGATCGCGTGCACCTCGCCCGCATGCACCTCGAGCTCCAGTCCTCGCAGGATGGGCTTGTCGTCGACCGTGACGTGCAGGTTGCGGATCTCCAGCATGGCGGTCTCCCTCATCCGATACTCCCCTCCAGACTCACGCCGAGCAGCTTCTGCGCCTCGACCGCGAACTCCATCGGCAACTGCTTGAACACCTCCTTGCAGAAGCCGGACACGATCAGCGACACCGCGTCCTCGGCCGAAATCCCGCGGCTCTGGCAGTAGAAGAGCTGGTCCTCACCGATGCGCGAGGTCGAGGCCTCGTGCTCGACGCGCGCCGTCGGGTTCTTCACCTCGATGTAGGGGAAGGTGTGCGCCGCGCAACGGTCGCCGAGCAGCAGCGAGTCGCACTGGGTGTAGTTGCGCGCCCCCGCCGCACTCTTCGCGACCTTCACGAGACCGCGGTAGGCGTTGCTGCCATGCCCCGCCGAGATGCCCTTGGAGAGGATCGTGCTCCGCGTGTTGCGCCCCAGGTGGATCATCTTCGTACCGGTGTCCGCCTGCTGCCAGTGATTCGTCAGCGCCACCGAATGGAACTCGCCCACCGAGTTGTCGCCGCGCAGGATTACGCTCGGATACTTCCACGTGATCGCCGAACCGGTCTCCACCTGGGTCCACGAAATCTTCGAGTTCGCCTCGCGGCAGTCGCCGCGCTTGGTGACGAAGTTGTAGATGCCGCCCTTGCCCTCCTTGTCGCCCGGATACCAGTTCTGCACCGTCGAATACTTGATCTCTGCGCCTTCGCGCGCGATCAGCTCGACGACCGCGGCATGCAGCTGGTTCTCGTCGCGCATCGGCGCCGTGCAGCCTTCGAGGTAACTCACGTAGGCGCCGCGGTCGGCGATGATCAAGGTGCGCTCGAACTGCCCGGTGTTCTTTGCGTTGATGCGGAAGTAGGTCGACAGCTCCATCGGACAACGCACCCCCGGCGGGATGTAGCAGAACGACCCGTCGGAAAACACCGCCGAATTGAGCGTTGCAAAGAAGTTGTCCGTGTAGGGCACGACCGAGCCGAGATATTCCTGCACGAGGTCCGGATGATCGCGCACGGCCTCGGAAAACGAGCAGAACACGATGCCTAGCGAGGCGAGCTTGTCCTTGAAGGTCGTCGCCACCGACACGCTGTCGAACACCGCATCCACTGCGACGCCGGCCAGCAGCTCGCGCTCCTGCAACGGCACGCCGAGCTTCTCGTAGGTACGCAGCAGTTCCGGATCGACCTCGGCGAGGCTCTTCGGTCCGTCCCCCTTTCCGCGCGGCGCCGAATAATAGACGATGTCCTGGTAGTCGATCGGCGGATGATGCACTGTCGCCCAGTGCGGCTCGCTCATCGTGAGCCAGTGGCGGAACGCCTTCAGCCGCCACTCGAGCATGAAGGCCGGCTCCTGCTTCTTTGCCGAGATCAGGCGGATCACGTCCTCGGACAGGCCGCGCGGCACGGCGTCGGCGTCCAGCGGCGTGTAGAAGCCGTGGCGGTATTCCTGGCTGATCAGCTCGTCGAGCTGCACGGAGCCCTTGCCCATTCCGCGATCCTCCATGTCCGAAACACATGGCCATCCTCGGTTGGTGGACCCGGTCACCGGCGTTTCGTTCCGGGCCATTCCCACGCGATTGGCATGGTCTCTGCAACCCATGAACAAATAGCTCGCAATCTATCGCCCCATCCAGTCTAATTACGAGCGCAGCACCGGGAATCCGGAACGAATATCTGGATGCAGGAGAACCATTGCGATGCCCGCCATTCCTCCGCTCGAGCCGCAACAGCTGAGCACCCGCTGTCCCCCCGAGCTCCTGGACTTCGAAACCACCGAGAACCTGCCCGAACCCGACGAGATCTTCGGCCAGGAGCGCGCCGTTGACGCCGTGCGTCTCGCGCTGGAGATCGACGCTCCCGGCTACAACCTCTTCGTTCTCGGCGAACCCGGCGGCGGGCGCCACGCCGCGGTGCGCCGCCTGCTGGAAGCCCATGCCGCCACCCGGCCCTCGCCCGGCGACTGGATCTACATCAACAACTTCGCCGAACCGAACTATCCCCACGCGCTGCAGCTGCCGCCCGGACGCGGCGCCCAGTTCCGCGACGACATGCAGCAATTCGTCTCCGAACTCGGCCAGGCCATCGCTGCCGGCTTCGACAGCGACGAATACCGCGCGCGCATCGAATCGATCCAGGACGAATTCAAGCAGCGCGAGGAAAGCGCCCTGCGCGCGCTCGGCGACGAGGCAAGCGACAAAGGCGTCGCCTTCCTGCGCACCCCGCAGGGTTTCGCCTTCGTGCCGATGAAGGGTGAAGAGAGCCTGGACCCGGAAGCCTTCAACGCGCTGCCCGAGGAAGAGCGCGAACGCATCGGCAAGCTCATCGAAGGCCTGCGCGAAAAGCTGCACAAGTTGCTGCAGCAGTTCCCGCGCCAGCGCCGCGAAATGCAGGCGCGGATCCGCGACGCCAGCCGCGAGACGCTGGAGCTCGCGGTCGGCCACCTCATCGAGGAACTGAAGGAGCGCCACGCGGACCTGCCCGCGATCCAGACCTTCCTCGACAAGGTGCTGCGCGACGTCGTCGAAGTCGGCCAGGAATTGCGCGAACAGGCGGCGAAGAGCGATTCGTCCGGCCCGTCCGAGGGCGGCATCTCGGCACAGCGCTACCAGGTCAACCTGGTCGTCGATCAGGATGGACGGAAGACTGCACCGATCGTGTTCGAGGACCACCCGACCTTCCCCAACCTCGTCGGCCGCGTCGACCAGATCGCCCACATGGGCACCCTGGTTACCAATTTCACGCTGATCCGCGCCGGCGCCCTGCATCGCGCCAACGGCGGCTACCTGATCCTCGACGCCGAAAAAGTGCTGACCCAGGCCTACGCGTGGGAAGGCCTCAAGCGCTCGCTGAAGTCCGGCCAGGTGCGCATCGAGTCGCTCGCCCAGGTGTTCGGCTGGGTCGGCTCGCTGCCGCTCGAACCCGACCCCATCACGCTCTCCGTCAAGGTCGTCCTCGTCGGGCTGCGCCGCCACTACTACCTGCTGAAGGCCCTCGACCCGGAGTTCGACGAGCTCTTCAAGATCGGCGCCGACTTCGAGGACGTCGTCGAACGCACGCCCGACAACACCCGCCACTACCTGCGCAAGGCGGCTGCGCTCGCTCGCCAGCAGGGTCTGCTGCCGCTCGACCGCGACGCCGCCGGCCGCCTCGTCGAATACGCCTCGCGCCTCGCCGAAGACGCCGGCAAGCTGAGCACGCGCACACGCGAACTCGCCGACCTGCTGCGCGAATCCGACCACGTTGCACGCGCCGCCGGCCGACCTGCCATGCAGCGCCGCGACATCGAAGCCGCCCTGGCGGCCCGCATCGAACGCGCCGACCGCCTGCGCGACGCGGTGCACGACGCGGTCCTGCGCGACACTTTGCTGATCTCCACGACCGGCGCCGAAGTGGGCCAGATCAACGGCCTCGCGGTCATCGACCTCGGCGACTTCATGTTCGGCCGCCCCACGCGCATCACCGCGACGGCCCGCCTCGGAGATGGCGATGTCGTCGACATCGAGCGCAAGGCCGAGCTCGGCCGGGCCATCCACACCAAGGGCGTGATGATCCTGTCGGCCTGTCTCGCGTCGCGCTACGCGCAGAACCGGCCCCTGTCGCTGTCGGCCAGCCTCGTGTTCGAACAGTCCTACGGCCCGGTCGAAGGCGACAGCGCCTCGCTCGCCGAACTATGTGCGCTGCTCTCCGCATTGTCGGGCGTACCCATCCGCCAATCGCTCGCGATCACTGGCTCCATCAACCAGCACGGCAAAGTGCAGGCGATCGGCGGCGTGAACGAAAAGATCGAGGGCTTCTTCGATATCTGCAAGGCACGCGGACTCACCGGCGATCAGGGCGTCATCATCCCCGCATCCAACGTCAAGCACCTGATGCTGCGCGATGACGTCGTGCAGGCCGCCACCGAAGGACGCTTCCACGTCCATCCCGTCTCCACCGTCGACGAGGCGATCACCCTCCTCACCGGCATCACGGCCGGCGAAGCCGACGTCAAGGGCGCGTACCCCGAAGGCAGCGTGAACCAGCGCATCGAGGCCCGCATCACCGAACTCATCGCCCTGCGCAAGGAATTCGGCTCCGGCAAGCGCAGCGCGAAGGGCAACGGCAAGAGCACACGGATGCAGGAGCCCGATGGAGGTCTAAAGTAATAAGGCAAGAAGGAATCGGCCCGACAATGAACGACCGTTGGGGCGGAGCCCGTCGAAGCCCCGCGACTGCCCTGCGACGAGCTCCGGGCAAACGGGGGTGAATTGGACGCCGGCTTGATGATCGAAAGACCGGAGACGCACGATGGCACGCCCCGCCTCACCGATCACCCTGCAGCCCGGCGATGCGCTGATCATCGTCGACGTGCAGAACGATTTCCTCCCGGGCGGCAGCCTCGCCGTGCCTCGGGGAGATGAAGTGGTCGCGCCGCTCAACACCCTGATCGCACGCTGCACGCGGCTCCGACTGCCCGTCATCGCCACACGCGACTGGCACCCGCAGGACCACTGCTCATTCCATGCCCGCAGCGGTCCGTGGCCGCCACACTGCATCGCCGGCACCCCCGGCGCGGCCTTCGCGCCCGCGCTGGCCCTTCCGGAATCAGCCACCATCGTATCCAAGGCCGTCACGGCCGATGTCGACGCCTACTCGGGCTTCGGCGGCACCGACCTTCATGACAGGCTGCAGGCCGCAGGCGTGCGCCGCCTGTTCGTCGGCGGTCTCGCCACCGACTACTGCGTCCTCAACACCGTGCGCGACGGCCTCGCCAACGGCTACGCAGTGATCCTGCTCACCGACGCGATCCGCGCCGTCGACGTCACGCCCGGTGATGGCCAGCGCGCGATCGACGAAATGGCGCGGCTCGGCGCGCACCCGATCGCGTCCGTCGACATCAGGAATCCCGCATGACCCCGTCCGCCTCCGCGCTGCTCACCGACCTCTACCAGCTCACCATGCTGCAGGCCTATTTCGACGGCGGCATGACCCGGACCGCCTCGTTCGAGTTCTTTGTGCGGCGGCTTCCCGAACACCGCAACTTCCTCGTCGCGGCCGGCCTCGAGCAGGTACTCGACTACCTAGAGACCCTGCGCTTCACCGACGAGGAACTCGCCTGGCTGGCCGACTGCGGGCGCTTCCACCGCCGCTTCATCGACTGGCTCGGAAGCCTGCGCTTCACCGGCGATGTCGAAGCGATGCCCGAAGGCACGGTGTTCTTCGCCGACGAGCCCATCCTGCGCGTCACCGCACCGCTGCCGCAGGCCCAGCTCGTCGAGACGCGCATCATCAACCTGCTGCAGTTCCAGACCATGGTCGCCTCCAAGGCCGCGCGCTGCACCCTCGCCGCGCAAGGCCGGCTGCTGGTCGACTTCGGCCTGCGCCGCGCCCACGGCGCCGAAGCCGGCCTCCTCTCCGCGCGCGCCAGCCACCTCGCCGGCTTCGACGGCACCGCGACGGTCGCAGCCGGCATGAGATGGGGCATCCCGCTGTACGGCACGATGGCCCACTCCTTCATCCAGGCCCACGACGACGAAGCCGCCGCCTTCGAGCATTTCGCCCGCTCGCAACCCGCGGCGAACACGATGCTCATCGACACCTACGACACCGAATCGGCCGCACGCAAGCTCGCGGATCTCGCCACCCGCCTCGCCCCCGACGGCATCGCGATCCAGGCCGTGCGCATCGACAGCGGCGACCTCGCCGAGCATGCGCGCCGCGTGCGCGCGATCCTCGACGGCGAAGGCCTACCCGGCGTGCGCATCTTCGTCAGCGGCAACCTCGACGAGTTCGCCGTTCGCGACCTGCTCGCCAGCGGCGCGCCGATCGACGGCTTCGGTGTCGGCACGCGAATGAACACGTCAGCGGACCAGCCCTGGCTCGATTGCGCCTACAAACTGCAGGAATATGACGGCCAGCCGCGCCGCAAGCGCTCCGAAGGCAAGGCGACGTGGCCCGGCCGCAAGCAGGTTTACCGCCATCGCGACGCCGACGGCCGTATCTCCGACGACCTGCTCACGACAACGGACGATGGCGCGGACGGCGAACCCCTGCTCGTCCCCGTGATGCGCGGCGGCCGGCGCCTCTCGCCTTCCCCGCCGCTTGCCGCGGTGCGTGCCCACGCCGCCGCCAATCTTGCGGCGCTCCCGCCGCGCCTGCGCCAGATCGGCCCCGCCGAGGCACCGCGGGTCACCGTCTCCCCTGCACTGCACGAGCTTGCAGAAACCGTAGACCGCCGAGTGGACGCCGGCGCCCCCGCGCCGCGCTGACACCGGCATGCGACAGGAGAACGCCGACATGAGCCTGAAACTCGGATCCAGCGCATTCGCGCACGGCAACGCGATGCCCGCGACCTACACCTGCGAGGGCCGCAACGTGTCGCCCCCGCTCGCGTGGAGCGGAGTCCCTCCCGGCACGCAAAGCCTCGTGCTGATCGTCGACGACCCCGACGCCCCCGATCCCGCCGCGCCCAGGATGACCTGGGTGCATTGGGTGCTGTACAACATCCCCGCGACCGCCGAAGGCCTGCCCGAAGCCGTTACCGCGACGGCCCTGCCGCCCGGCACCCTCGAAGGCCTCAACGACTGGAAGCGCACCGGCTACGGCGGCCCCTGCCCGCCGATCGGGCGCCACCGCTACCTCCACAAGCTGTATGCGCTGGATACCGTCCTTCCCGACCTGGGACAACCGACCAAGGCACAACTGGAAACACAAATGCGCGGCCACGTGATCGCGCAGGCCGAACTCATTGGCACCTTCGCGCGTCACTAATGCATGAAGCCGTCCGCCCGCGCGGCCGGTCCCTGCAAACGAAGGAGGTGATTAGCATGAACCGAGGAAAGATCATCGCCATACTCCTGGCCCTTGCCGCCACCGTGCCGGCGACGACTGCGCTCGCGCAGGACTCCGCCCTGCACCAGGGCGAATTCGAGGGCGTGCCCTACCTCTCCGGCGGCGTGAGCCTTGAGGAACGCGAACAGCTGTTCTTCACGGCGGCCGACTACAACCTCAAGCTCGTCTTCGCGGAAAAAGGCGGTTCCTACCTGTCCGACACCGAAGTCGTCGTGACCCGGCGCGACGGGCGCAAGGTGCTCGAACTCATCGCGCAGGGGCCGTTCGTGTTCGCCCGCCTGCCCGCAGGCGATTACCGCGTCGCGGTCACCAACGCCGGGAAGCAGCAACTGCGCGACGCGAAACTTCCCGCCAAGGGGCAGCGGGAAGTCGCCTTCTACTGGTGAGGACGAACGCCCCCCGGCCGCCGGAAGTGCTCAGGAGGCGCGGCAGACCTCTTCGAGGACGCGGCGCACCCGCACCATCGCCTCCTGCAGCACCACCTCGATGCTGCTGAACTGGATCCCGGTCTCGCTCGCACCGCGGCCTGCAGCGAAGTTGGCGACCACGTTGATCGCCGCGTAAGGCAGGTTCAGCTCGCGCGCCAGCGCCGCCTCGGGCATGCCGGTCATGCCAACGAGATCGGCCCCGTCGCGCTCCATGCGATTGATCTCCGCCGCCGTCTCGAGGCGCGGCCCCTGGGTCGCGGCATACACGCCGCCGTCGTACATCGCCTCGCCCACCGCCGCGGCGGCCGCGAGGATGCGCTGGCGCAGCGGCTCGTCGTAGGGATGCGTGAAGTCGATGTGATGCACCGCCGACTCGCCGCCCTCGAAGAACGTGCTCTTGCGTCCCCATGTGTAGTCGATGATCTGGTTCGGCACCACCATCGCAGCCGGCCCGAACTCGGCGCGGATGCCGCCCACCGACGCGACCGACACGATCGCCGACACCTTCGCCTGCTTCAGCGCCCAGATATTCGCACGGTAGTTCACCTGGTGCGGCGGGATCGTGTGGCCGTATCCGTGACGCGCCAGGAACACCACCGGCTTTTCCGCCAGCTTGCCGAAGGTCAGCGCACCGGACGGCTCGCCGTAGGGCGTGCGCGCGACCTCGCGCCGGGTGATTTCGAGAGTGGAAAGCTGGGTGAGTCCGGTCCCGCCGATGATCGCGAGCATGAAGCCTGTCTCCTTGAAAAACGGCGCCGATTCTAGCATGCGGCCACGGCGCGCCCCGGCCCGCACGGCGACGACGGCACAGCCGCTACCCGCACGACATCGGCCCGGCCGCGGGCACGCCTCCGATCGCTCGACGACCCATGCTGCGATGCCACACCGCGTGCTAAAATTAAAAACTTTTCAAAGACTTCCGGTCCCACATGTCCCGCGCCATCCGCAACATCGCCATCATCGCCCACGTCGACCACGGCAAGACGACCCTCGTCGACCAGCTCCTGCGCCAATCCGGCACCTTCCGCGAGAACCAGCAGGTTTCCGAGCGGGTGATGGACTCCAACGATCTCGAGAAGGAGCGCGGGATCACCATTCTCGCCAAGAACTGCGCGATCCAGTACGGTGACACCCACATCAACATCGTCGACACCCCGGGACACGCCGACTTCGGCGGCGAAGTCGAGCGCGTCCTGTCGATGGTCGACGGCGTGCTGCTGCTCGTTGACGCCGTCGAAGGCCCGATGCCGCAGACCCGCTTCGTCACGCGCAAGGCACTCGCCCTGGGCCTCAAGCCCATCGTCGTGATCAACAAGATCGACCGTCCGGGCAGCCGTCCGGACTGGGTCATCAACCACACCTTCGATCTCTTCGACAAGCTCGGCGCCACCGAAGAGCAGCTCGACTTCCCGGTCGTGTACGCCTCGGCGCTGAACGGCTTCGCGATGCTCGACCCCGCCACGCCGGGCACGGACATGAAGCCGCTGTACGAAGCGATCCTGGAACATGTTCCGCAGCCCGAAGTCGACGCCGACGGCCCCCTGCAGCTGCAGATCTGCTCGCTCGACTACTCGACCTACATCGGCCAGCTCGGCATCGGCCGTATCAAGCGCGGCCGCATCCGTCCGAACCAGGAAGTCGTCGTCATGTACGGCGACGAGAACCGCGGCAAGGCCAAGATCGGCCAGGTGCTGACCTTCAAGGGCCTCGAGCGCAGCCAGGCCGAATCGGCCGAAGCCGGCGACATCGTGCTGGTCTCCGGCATCGATCAGGTCAACATCGGCGTCACGATCTGTGACCCGGACAGCCTCGACGGCCTGAAGCCGATCGCCGTCGACGAACCGACGCTGACGATGAACTTCATGGTCAACTCCTCGCCCCTCGCCGGGCGCGAAGGCAAGTTCGTCACCAGCCGCCAGATCCGCGAGCGCCTGGAGAAGGAACTGCTCAAGAACGTCGCGCTGCGCGTGAACTACACCAACGACTCCGACGTCTTCGAAGTCTCCGGCCGCGGCGAACTGCACCTCACCATCCTGCTGGAGAACATGCGCCGCGAAGGCTTCGAGATGGCCGTCGGTCGTCCGCGCGTCGTGTTCCGCGAGATCGACGGCGTGAAGTGCGAGCCGTACGAAATGCTGACCGTCGACGTCGAGGAAGAGCATCAGGGCGGCGTCATGGAAGAGCTCGGCCGCCGCCGCGGCGAACTGCAGGACATGCAGTCCGACGGCAAGGGCCGCACCCGTCTCGAATACCGTATCCCCGCCCGCGGCCTGATCGGTTTCCAGGGCGAGTTCCTGACGCTGACGCGCGGCACCGGCCTCGCCAGCCACGTGTTCGACGACTACGGCCCGATGGCCGGTGCGATGGGCGAGCGCCGCAACGGCGTGCTGATCTCGCAGGACGATGGCCAGGCCGTCGCCTACGCGCTGTGGAAGCTGCAGGACCGCGGCCGCATGTTCGTCACGCACAATGACCCGGTGTACGAAGGCATGATCATCGGTATCCACTCGCGCGACAACGACCTCGTCGTGAACCCGATCAAGGGCAAGCAGCTCACCAACGTGCGCGCCTCCGGCACCGACGAAGCCGTTCGCCTCGTCCCCGCGATCCAGCTCACGCTGGAATCCGCGATCGAGTTCATCGCCGACGACGAACTGGTCGAGATCACGCCGAAGTCGATCCGCCTGCGCAAGCGCTACCTCACCGAGAACGAGCGCAAGCGCGCCGCGAAGGCGGAAGCGATGTAACACGCGATCTCCCGGTCCTGGCCGGGAGGCAAAAAAAGGGCGCTGCGATGCAGCGCCTTTTTTGTTTCCGGGAGCCGGGGAAGCTCAGCCCCCCGCGCTCCCTCATTCGCGCTTACTTGCGCTCAGCCAGGTAGGCCGCGAAATCCGCACCGATCTCCGGATGGCGCAGGCCGAGCTCAACGGTCGCTTTCAGGTAGCCCAGCTTCGAGCCGCAGTCGTAGCGCACGCCCTGGAACTGGTAGGACAGCACCGCCTCTTCCTTCAACAGCGAGGCAATCGCGTCCGTGAGCTGCAGCTCGCCGCCCGCACCCGGCTTGATCGAGCGCAGGTGGTCGAAGATGTGCGGGGTGAGGATGTAACGGCCAACCACCGCCTGGGTCGTCGGCGCGTCCTCAGGCTTCGGCTTCTCGACGATGCCGGTCACGCGCTGCACGTTGCCCTGCTGGCTGTCGGTGCTGACGATACCGTACTGGCGCGTGTCCTCGCGCGGCACGTTCATCGTGCCCAGCACCGAGCAGCGGTGGTAGTTATACACCCCCACCATCTGCTGCATGATCGGCTCGGCCCCGTGATTGTCCAGCAGATCGTCCGCAAGGATCACGGCGAAAGCCTCGTCGCCGACCACCGGCGCCGCGCACAGCACCGCATGGCCGAGGCCGAGCGCCTCGGACTGGCGGATGTACACGCAGTTCACCCCCTTCGGCACCGTCTTCTTGACGATCTCCAGCAGCTCCTTCTTGCCGCGCGCCTCGAGTTCGGTTTCGAGCTCGTAGGCCTTGTCGAAGTGGTCCTCGATGGAGCGCTTGGTACGGCCGGTGATGAAGATCATGTCGGTGATGCCCGCCGCAACCGCTTCCTCGACCGCGTACTGGATCAGCGGTTTGTCCACGATCGGCAGCATTTCCTTCGGACTGGCCTTGGTAGCCGGCAGGAAGCGCGTGCCCATGCCGGCGACCGGGAATACCGCCTTGGTGACCTTTTTCATTGGATGACTCTCCCTCGTTTCGTCTTTTGCATCAGCCCGGCGTCTGGTCCGTGCCATATCTTCAACCTTGTTCCAGCAGGTGCCGCAATCCGTCCTCGTCGAGGATCGCCACGCCCAGCTCTTCCGCCTTCGCGAGCTTGGATCCGGCTTCCGCACCCGCGACCACGTAATCCGTCTTCTTCGATACCGAGCCGCTGACCTTGCCGCCGTGCGCCTCGATCAGGGCCTTGGCCTCGTCGCGGCTCATCGTCGGCAGCGTGCCGGTCAGCACGAACACCTTGCCGCTCGCGCTGCCCGCGACCGGAGCCGCCGGCTCGCCCTCTTCCCACTTCACGCCCGCCGCACGCAACTGCTCGATCACCTCGCGGTTGTGCGCCTCGGCAAAGAAACCCGCGATGCTCTGCGCGACCACCGGCCCCACATCGGGCACCGCCAGCAGGCTCTCCGGCGTCGCATCCATCAGCGCGTCGAGCGAGCCGAAATGTCGCGCCAGATCCTTCGCCGTCGCCTCGCCGACATTGCGGATGCCGAGCGCGAAGATGAACCGCGCGAGCGTCGTGTGCCGGCTCTTCTCGATCGCCGCAAGCAGGTTGGCCGCCGACTTCTCGGCCATGCGCTGCAGGTTCGCCAAGGCCAGCACGCCCAGCTTGTACAGGTCGGCCGGCGTCTTGACGATGCCCGCCTCGACGAGCTGGTCGACCAGCTTGTCGCCCAGCCCCTCGATGTCCATCGCGCGCCGCCCGGCGAAATGCAGCAGGGCCTGCTTGCGCTGCGCGGGACAGAACAGCCCGCCCGTGCAGCGCGCCACCACCTCGTCCTCGGCCTTCTCGACATGCGACGCGCACACCGGGCAGCGCGTCGGCATCACGAAAGGCCGCTCGCTGCCGGTACGCCGCTCGACCACCGGCCCGACGACCTCCGGTATAACGTCGCCGGCCCGCCGCACGATGACGTGATCGCCGATCAGCACGCCCTTGCGCAGGATTTCCTCTTCGTTGTGCAGGGTCGCGTTGGTCACCGTGACCCCGCCGACGAACACCGGCTTGAGCCGCGCGACCGGCGTCAGCGCGCCGGTACGGCCGACCTGCACCTCGATGCCGAGGAGCTCGGTGATCTCTTCCTGCGCCGGGTACTTGTGCGCCACCGCCCAGCGCGGCTCGCGCGTGACGAAGCCCAGTTCGCGCTGCAGCTCGAAGCGGTTGACCTTGTACACGACCCCGTCGATGTCGTAAGGCAGGCTGTCGCGCAGCGCCGCGATGCGGTCGTGGAATTCGCACAGCCCCTCGACGCCTGCGGCGACGACGCGGTGCTCGCACACCGGCAGGCCGAATCCCGCGAAGGCGTCGAGCAGTTCCGCCTGCGTGGCCGGCAGCGTCCAGTCGCCGGTCTCGCCCAGCCCATAGGCGTAGAAGGACAAGGGGCGCTTCGCGGCGATGCGCGGGTCGAGCTGACGCACGGCGCCGGCCGCGGTATTGCGCGGATTGATGAACAGCTTGTCGCCGGCCTGTTCCTGACGCGCATTCAACCGTTCGAAATCGTCGCGGCGCATGTAGATCTCGCCGCGCACCTCCAGCAGCGCGGGCGGCTTGCCCGACAGGCGCAGGGGAATCTGGCGGATCGTGCGCACATTGTGCGTCACGTCCTCGCCCGTCTCGCCGTCGCCGCGCGTCGCCGCACGCACCAGAACGCCCTGTTCATAGCGCAGGCTGATCGCCAGCCCGTCGAACTTCAGTTCGCCGAGGTACTCCACCGGCCCGTCGGCAGGACCGAGTCCCAGCGCGTTGCGCACACGGGAGTCGAAGGCGATCACGCCGCCGTTCGTGGTATCGGTTTCGGTGCGGATCGACAGCATCGGCACCGCATGCCGCACCGGCGCAAGCTCCGGCATCGGTGCGCCCCCGACCCGCTGCGTCGGTGAATCGGGCGTGGCCAGTTCGGGAAACTCGCGCTCGAGCGCTTCTAGTTCGCGGAACAGGCGATCGTATTCCGCGTCCGGAACGGTCGGCGCGTCGAGGACGTAGTACGCGTAATTGTGGGCTTCGAGTTCGCGCCGCAACTGCGCGGCGCGCTCGAACTCCTGGGCCGAAGCGATCATCAGGCCGAGAACAGGCGCTGCGCCAGCGGGCCGCCCGCCGGCACGTCCCCGCTCGCCATCTGTGCCTGGAAATGCTGGATCTGGCCGCGGATCAGCGTCGCCGCCTCGGCACCGAACGGGGCACGATTGTCGTCCACGACGGTCCCCTGCAGGGCGTCGGCCATCTGCATGGCCTGGCGCATCATGCGCTCGAACGCGAACACGCCATTCGGCACGCGCGGGACGTCGATCACCAGCGTGAGGCCGTTGGTGGCAAGGTCGCGCATCTCTTCGGCTGCAAACAGCGCCGGCTCCATGTTGCTCAGCGTGTACAGGGTATTGCCCTCCTCGTCACGCGCATGGAAGGAGCCGTCCGGACCCAGCGTCATGCCGTGCGACTCCGCCAGCGCCCGGATCTTGGTGCCGACAAAGGGCTGCCCGTTGCTCACCACGTTGATGCCGATCTGCACATCCACGTTGGCACAGAACTTGTCCAGCTCGGCTGCATTGCGCAGCGCCTCGCCACGCGCCGGCAAGTCGGCCGGCACCGCCAGGAACTGTTCGGCCACGCGCTGCATGCCGCCGGAGAAATGCAGGAAATCGTTTTCGCTGATCGGCCCGCTGCGGTCGACCGTCTGCATTGCCGCGCAGAACCAATGGAAGGCTCCTGCCGTATGCGCGTCGAGCGATCGCCACAGATTCGCCGCATCATCGAAGGCGAACCAGCGCACGGGCTTGGAGATGCCCATCAGCTGCTCGCTCTGTGCGGCCCACAGGCGCGGCGCGTCCAAGGGCTCGATCGCCTCGATGCGGATCACGCAGTCGATGCGCTGATCGACCGCATCCGGAACGCCCGGCGTCACCTTGCGCACAGCGGGGTCGCGCACGGCCGCAGCCGCACGGCGGGTCTCCGGTTCCGCCTCGCCCATTGAGGGCTCCAGGCGCTCGGCGGGAACCTCGTCCGCGGCGCCGTCGCCGGGCTCCAGCAGCACGTCGCGATGATCCGACCGGAAGGCCTGCTCGGCCTCGCGTCGATGCTTGCGTTCCTGCCACTTGTTGTACGCGACGATCCCGACGACCGAAGCCACCCCCAGCGCCGCCAACCCGATCTGCAATTCGTTATCCATCTTCCTTCCCGTTGTCGGTCCCGCCGCTGCGCGCGCCGGACCTCGCAATTCCCTGGGCTTCGCAATGAAACCTTGCCGCCGCGTCCCCGTTGCGGGCCCCGGCGCTACTCATCTTCAGGCTGCTGCCGGCTCCGCCAGGCGCAGCGCCTCTTCCATATCCACTTCCACCACGCGCGAGACACCTTGTTCCTGCATCGTCACGCCCACGAGC
This sequence comes from Aromatoleum evansii, assembly GCF_045689615.1. Classification (NCBI taxonomy): domain Bacteria; kingdom Pseudomonadati; phylum Pseudomonadota; class Betaproteobacteria; order Rhodocyclales; family Rhodocyclaceae; genus Aromatoleum; species Aromatoleum evansii. The sequence continues at coordinate 1,615,384 of NZ_CP141259.1, read as the reverse complement.
TGCTGCGCGATCTCCATCGTGATCTTGCTGTGGCTGATGAAGACGAACTGCGTCTGCGATGACATGCGCTTCACCATCTGGCAATAGCGCTCGGTATTCGTATCGTCCAGCGGCGCATCGACCTCGTCAAGCATGCAGAAGGGCGCGGGATTCAACTGGAACATCGAGAACACCAGCGCGATCGCCGTCAGCGCCTTCTCGCCACCCGACAACAGGTGAATGGAACTGTTCTTCTTCCCGGGCGGCTGGGCGACGATCTGGATGCCCGCATCGAGGATCTCGTCGCCCGTCAGCACCAGCCGCGCCTGTCCGCCGCCAAAGAGCTGCGGGAACAGCGTGCCGAAATGCTGCGTCACGGTATTGTAGGTGTCCTGCAGCTGTTCGCGCGTCTCGCGGTCGATGCGCCGGATCGCGTCCTCCAGCGTTCCGATCGCCTGCATCAGGTCATCGAACTGCGCGTCGAGATACCCCTTGCGCTCCTGCGCGCTGCGCAGCTCGTCCAGCGCCGCGAGGTTCACCTGGCCCAGCTCCGCGATCTCGCGCGCAAGCCGTCCGACTTCCCGCACCAGCGAGCCCTCGCGCAGATCCGGTACGAGCAGCGGCTGCAGCGCCGCCTCGTCGGCCTGGGCCTCCACGAGCCGCTCGTCGAACTGCGCCGCCGCGAGCTCCGCCGCCTGCACGGCGAGGCGCAGTTCGGCCACCCGTCCGCGCGCCGGCGCTGCCTCCTGCTCGGTGCGCAGGCGCAGCTCCTCGGTCTGCTTCAGCCGCATCGCCGCCATCTCCAGCGCATCGCGGCGCGCCGCCAGCGCCGCCTCGCGCCGCGCCCGCAGTTCGAGCGCCTCCTGCAGCGCATCTCGGCTGCGGCCGCTGTCGGTCGCCTCGAGCTCGTGTCGGCGTGCCTCGACCTCCACGGCGATCCGTCCGAGCTGCTCGCCGGCCAGTTGCAGGTTGCGCGCGATATCCTCGAGCTTGCCCGCGCACTCGCGCTCGGAGAAGCGCGCCTCCTGCAGTTCGCGTGCAAGCGCCTGCTCGAGTGAGCGTGTTTCGCGCAATACGTTGTCGCGCTCGGTCAGCACCTCCAGCGCGCCGTCAAGGCGCTCGCGCTGCAGCTCGGCCAACTCCTCTGCGCGTGCCTGCTCCATCTCCGCTCGGGCGAGGTGCTCGCGTTCGGTGGACTCGAGATGGACGATGTCCTCGAGGTCGCGCGCGAGCTGCGCCCGCCGCTCCTCGGCACGCTGCCGTGCCTGCGTGAGCTTCAGGAGCTCGACCTGCTCGGCATGCACCTGCTGCTGCGCCGCCTGCAGCTCGCGCCGCAAGGCGTTGCCGCGTTCCTGCAGCTCGGCCGCGACGCCCTCCGCCGCGGTCAACGCGTCGTGGGCGACATGGGCCTCCGTCTCCAACGCCAGCTGCTGCTCCGCAAGACCGTCGATCTCGCGCTGGCGCTCCATCACGCCATGCGTGCGACTGTCGGGCGCGTAATGCACTAGCGCATGCCGCGTGAGGATCTGGCCGCGCGGCCCGACGAGGCACTGGTCGGCGGCGAGCTCGCCGCGCCGCTCGACCCAGGGCTCCAGCACGTCGGTCGCCAGGCAGCTGCGCAGCCAGTCGGCGACGATCGGCCGCAGCCCCGCGTCGACGAAGGATATCCTGTCCATCAGCGCGAACGTTCCGGGCAACGGCGTCCCCTCGGCAGCCTGCTCCACCCCGTCGCCGAAGGCCAGCGCGAAGGATCCCGGCGGCGCATCGTCGAACATCGCGCGCGCCGCGTCGCTCACGTCGCCGGTCAGCGCCGCCAGGCGCTCGCGCAGCACGGCCTCGACGGCCATCTCCCAGCCCGGCTCGACCCGCAGGTCACGCCACAGCGGCGGCAGCTCGCTCAGCTTGTGGCGCTTCAACCAGTCGCCGAGCTGCCCCTGCGACTGCACCTTGGCCTGCAGCTGCACCAGCGCATCGCGCCGCGCCCGCAGTTCGGTAAGACGCCGCTGCACCTGCCGCTCATGCTCGAGCGCGGCCTTCAGCGCGGCCTGCGCCTCCGGAAGCCGCATCTGCACCGCGCCGAGCTCTTCCTGCTGGCGTTCCAGTTCCTCACGCAGACCTTCGAGACGCGCCTCCTGTCGCTCGACCACGGCCTCGTCCGGCCCCTCGATGCCGCCCGATTCGCCCGCGAGACGCCCGCGGCGCAGGTTAAGCGCGTCGAGCGCACGCACGGCGCTCGCGCGCTTGGCCTCCTCGACGCGCAGCTGCTGCTCAGTCTGCGCGAGCTCGCGCCGCGCCGCCGCGACGGTCGTATCGGCAGCCTGGCGCGCGGCCTCCGCCTCGGGCAGGCGCTCGGCGAGCTCGGCATGTCGCGCCTCGGCCTGCTCGGCGCGCATCGCCGCGTTGTCGATCAGCCCGGTCCAGCGCTCGCGCTCGGCCGTCAGCGCCGCCTGGCGTTCGTGCCAGTGCATCTCGTCGGTGGAGAGCTGGGCGAGGCGCGCCTCGAGCCGCTTGCGCGCATCGTCGAGATGGCGCAGTTCAGCCTCCAGCCGCGTCACCTCCGCCGACACGGCAAAGAGGTCCGTCTGAGCGGCATGGGTGGCTTCCGACGCCTCGAAGTGCCCCGCACGCGCCTCCTCGACGGCGTTCTCGAGTTCCTGCAGACGGGCGCTATCCGCCTCCATCTTGGACGACAGCTGGTTGAGCTCGCCCTCCAGCCGCGCCTGCTCGGCGCGCGCCTCGTTGCGCTTGAGCAGCCACAGCAGTTGCTGGCGCTGCGTGTGCGCCGCGCTCAGGTCGCGGTAGCGTGCGGCGATCTCCGCCTGCACTTCCAGGTGGCCGATACGCTCGCCCAGCTCCATGCGGATGTCTTCGAGACGGGCGAGGTTGTCGCGCGCGTCGGACAGACGTCCTTCGGTCTCGCGACGACGCTCACGGTACTTCGTGACCCCCGCGGCCTCCTCGAGGAAGCCGCGCACCTCCTCGGGGCGTGCCTCGATGATGCGCGAGATCATGCCCTGTTCGATGATCGCGTAGGCGCGCGGACCGAGCCCGGTGCCGAGGAAGAGGTCGATGACGTCCTTGCGCCGGACCTGGACGTTGTTGAGGAAGTAGGTCGACTCGCCGCTACGGTCGAGCACGCGCTTGACCGAGATTTCCGCATAGCGCGACCACTGCCCCGCCGCGCGCCCTTCTGCATTGTCGAACACCAGCTCGACGCTCGCGCGCGAGACCGGCTTGCGCGTCGTCGAGCCGTTGAAGATCACGTCCTGCATCGACTCGCCGCGCAGCGCGCTGGCGCGCGTCTCGCCCAGCACCCAGCGCACCGCATCGATGATGTTCGACTTGCCGCAACCATTCGGCCCCACCACGCCGACGAGATTGCCGGGGGTAAGCACGGTGGTCGGATCGACAAAGGTCTTGAAACCGGCGAGTTTGAGCTTGGAGAGACGCACTTCGGGACGGAGCCGGATCGAATCGGGACTGGAGTTGTGGCGCTAGCGGGCCGGCCGGGGCCGGCGAAAGCGCGTCATGATACCATCGCGCGCTCGATGCCCTTGCGTTCAAGCACAGGCGCATGCCCCTCGAAACAAGCCGAAACAGTCCGCCGTGAATCCGAATCTCGACCGTCTCCAGCCCTATCCCTTCGAAAAACTGCGCGCGCTGATGGACGGCGTCGTTCCCCCGGCCGACCTGAAGCTGATCCGCCTGTCGATCGGCGAACCGCAGCACCCGACTCCGCCCTTCATCATGCAGGCCCTCACGGACAACCTGCAGGGGCTCGCGAACTACCCCGCGACGATAGGCGGCGACCCGCTGCGCGTAGCGATCGCCGGCTGGCTGGAGCGCCGCTTCGGCCTGCCGAAAGTCGATCCGGCGACCCAGGTGCTGCCGGTCAACGGCTCACGCGAGGCGCTGTTCGCCTTCGCCCAGGCGGTGATCGACGGCAGGCGCCCCGGCGCCAAGGTGCTGAGCCCGAACCCCTTCTACCAGATCTACGAAGGCGCGGCCCTGCTCGCGGGTGCCGAACCGGTGTTCCTCAACAACCTGCCCGAGAACGGCTTCGGCTCGGATTTCGACAGCGTTCCCGAATCGGTCTGGCGCGACATCCAGCTCGTATTCGTCTGCTCGCCAGGTAATCCGACCGGGCGCATGCTCTCGCAGGCCGAATGGGCGCGCCTGTTCGAGCTGTCGGACCGCTACGGTTTCGTGATTGCGGCCGACGAGTGTTATTCGGAAATCTACTTCGACGACGATGCGCCGCCGGTCGGTGCGCTGCAGGCCGCGCATGCGCTCGGACGCACGGACTTCCGCAACCTCGTGATGTTCTCCAGCCTGTCGAAACGCTCCAACGTGCCGGGCATGCGCTCGGGCTTCGTCGCGGGCGATGCGAAGGTGCTGAAAGGCTTCCTGCGCTACCGCACCTACCACGGCTGCGCGATGAGCCTGCCCATCCAGGCCGCGTCGGTCGCCGCGTGGAACGACGAGGCACACGTGGTCGAGAACCGCCGCCTGTACCGCGAGAAGTTCGACCGCGCGATGCCGATCATCGCGAAACACCTCAAGGTGCAGAAGCCCGATGCCGGCTTCTACCTGTGGGCGCAGACGCCCATCCCCGACACCGAGTTCGCCCGCCGCCTGCAGGCTGCATATAATGTGACGGTTCTGCCGGGCAGCTTCCTTGCCCGGGAATCGAACGGCGTCAATCCGGGCGCCGGGTTCGTGCGCATCGCCCTCGTGGCCGAAACGGCCGAATGTGTCGAGGCTGCGGAGCGCATCGCCGCCTTCTGCCAAACTCTTTGAAATACAAACGGAAACCCCCCATGCAAGACCTGCAAAAAGTCATCGACGAAGCCTTCGAGAACCGCGCCAGCCTCTCGCCCTCCTCGGCCCCCGCCACCGTCCGCGACGCCGTTGCCACCGTCATCGACGGGCTGGACAGCGGCAAGCTGCGCGTCGCCGAGAAGATCGACGGCAACTGGACCGTCAACCAGTGGATCAAGAAGGCCGTACTGATCTCCTTCCGCCTGCGCGACAACGAGCTGCAGTCGGCCGGCGCGCTGAATTTCTTCGACAAGGTCCCGACCAAGTTCGGCGACTACACCCCCGAGCAGTTCCGCGAAGGCGGCTTCCGCGTCGTGCCGCCCGCCGTCGCGCGCAAGGGCAGCTACATCGGCAAGAACGTGGTGCTGATGCCTTCCTACGTGAACATCGGCGCCTACGTGGATGAAGGCACGATGGTCGATACCTGGGCCACCGTCGGCTCCTGCGCCCAGATCGGCAAGAACGTGCACCTGTCGGGCGGCGTAGGCATCGGCGGCGTGCTCGAGCCCGTGCAGGCCGGCCCCGTCATCATCGAGGACAACGTCTTCGTCGGCGCCCGCTCGGAAGTGGTCGAAGGCGTGATCATCGAGGAAAACGCCGTGCTGTCGATGGGCGTGTACATCGGCCAGAGCACCAAGATCTACGACCGCCAGACCGGCGAGGTCACCTACGGCCGCGTGCCGTCCGGCGCCGTCGTCGTGCCGGGCAGCCTGCCCTCGGCCGACGGCAAGTACAGCCTGTACTGCGCCGTGATCGTCAAGCGCGTCGACGCCCAGACCCGCGCCAAGACCGGCATCAACGAACTGCTGCGCGGCGCCTGATCGCGCTTTCCGGGGCGGCCGTGCGAGGCCGCCCCGACACCGAAGTCCGCCCAACCTTGCCCAGGAGAATCTCCGGATGATTTTCGACAAGCTGTTCCAACTGATGGCGGAAAAGCTCGCTTCGGACATCTTCATCTCGGCCGGAGCCCCGATCCACATCAAGATCCAGGGCATCACGATGCCGATCAACCAGCAGGTCATGGACCCCTCCATGATCAAGCGGATGATCTACGAGATGATGACCCCGGAGCAGATCGAGACCTTCGAGCGCGAGAAGGAGCTCAACCTCTCCTTTGGGCGGCGCGACTTCGGCAACTTCCGGGTCAACGTATTCTGGCAGCGCCACAGCATCGGCATCGTGGTGCGCTACATCCAGGGCGAGATCCCCTCGCTGGAGTCACTGGGCCTTCCGCCCGTGCTGTCCGAGGTCGTCACCGAGAAGCGCGGCCTGATCCTCGTCGTCGGCGCGACCGGCTCCGGCAAATCGACCACGCTCGCGTCGATGATCGACCACCGCAACCGCAACCGCTCGGGCCACATCCTCACGGTCGAGGATCCGATCGAGTACCTCTTCAAGCACCGAAAGTCGATCGTCAACCAGCGCGAAGTCGGCATCGACACCCTCGGCTGGCACGAGGCGCTACGCAACGCCATGCGCCAGGCGCCCGACTGCATCCTGATCGGCGAGATCCGCGACCGCGAAACCATGCAGGCGGCGCTCGCGTACTCGCAGACCGGCCACCTGTGCCTGGCGACACTGCACGCGAACAACGCCTACCATGCGCTAAACCGCATCGTTAACTTCTTCCCGCTCGAAAACCGCTCGCTGCTGTACCTCGACCTCGCGGTCGCGCTGAAGTGCATCATCTCCCAGCGTCTCGTGCGCAAGCCCGACGGCATGCGCATTCCGGCGGTCGAAATCCTCATGAACACGCGCCACGTCGCAGAACTGGTGGAGCGTGGCGAGCTCAACGAAGTCAAGGAAGCGATGCAGCAGAGCCTCGCGCCGGGGTCGCAGACCTTCGAACAGGACCTGCACCGGCTCTACCGCGACGGCATCATCAGCTTCGAGGAGGCGCTCGCGAACGCCGACTCCCCGACCAACCTCGCATGGCTGATCAACAACGCACAGATCAATGCCGCGCCGGCTGCGGACGGCGCCGAAGCGCCGCCTTCGGTCGACTTCGAACCGCAGAACAAGAATGCCGACGGCGCCTCGTTCAGCGAATTCGCGCTGCACCTGGACGACGGTCCGGCACACTGAGCGCCCCTGGCGCCCCCAACCCCGAACCCGGGGCGGCCCCGCCGCCCGATGGCTATGACGAACTCTTCCCCGAACGCCACGTTCGCGCTCACCTGCGAACTCATTTCCCGTCCATCGGTGACGCCCGAAGACAGCGGCTGCCTGGACCTCATCGCCACACGGCTCGCCCCGCTCGGCTTCCGCTGCGAGCGCATCGACACCGGTGGCGTGTCCAACCTGTGGGCGCGCCGCGGCGACACCGGCCCGGTGCTGTGCCTCGCCGGCCACACCGACGTCGTTCCTACCGGTCCGCTCGAGTCCTGGACTTCGCATCCCTTCCAGCCGACCGTGCGTGACGGCCACCTCTACGGCCGCGGCGCCGCCGACATGAAGACCTCGCTGGCCGCCTTCGTGACCGCCATCGAACGCTTCGTCGCCGCCCACCCCGACCACCAGGGCTCGATCGCGCTGCTGCTGACCTCGGACGAGGAAGGCATCGCCACTCACGGCACCGTCAAGGTCGTCGAGGCCCTCGCGGCCCGCGGCGAGACTCTCGACTACTGCATCGTCGGCGAGCCCACCTCGGTGAAGACACTCGGCGACATGATCAAGAACGGCCGCCGCGGCTCACTCTCCGGCACGCTGCGCGTCAAGGGCGTGCAAGGCCACGTCGCCTACCCGCAGCTCGCGCGCAACCCGATCCACGAGTTCGCGCCGGCGCTCGCCGAGCTCGCTGCGACACGCTGGGACGAGGGCAACGAATTCTTCCCGCCGACGACTTGGCAGGTGTCCAACATCCATGCCGGCACGGGCGCGAACAACGTGATTCCGGGCGAGTGCGAAGTGCTGTTCAACTTCCGCTTCGCCTCCGTCAGCACCGCCGACGAGCTCAAGCAGCGCACCCACGCCGTGCTCGACCGCCACGGCCTCGACTACACGCTGGACTGGCACCTCTCCGGCAAGCCCTTCCTGACCGGCCGCGGCAAACTCGTCGAGGCCATCGGCGGCGCGATCCGCGAAACCGTGGGCGTAGACACCGAACTATCCACCAGCGGCGGCACCTCCGACGGGCGTTTCATCGCCGACATCTGCAAGGAAGTCGTCGAGTTCGGCCCTGTCAACGCCACCATCCACAAGCTCGACGAGCGCGTCGCCGTCGACGCGATCGAACCGCTTTCCCTGATCTACGAACGTACCCTGCGCGCCCTCCTCGCGCGCTGACGAGACCGAGCATGAGCGAACACTGCGAACACTGTGACAATGGCGAAGAACACGTGCACGAACACGAGAGCGGCCCGCTCGCCGAACTCGTGACCCTGCGCGACTGGCTGCGCTACGCCGTCACCCGCTTCAACCGGGCCGGCCTGTTCTTCGGCCACGGCTGCAACGACGCCTACGACGAGGCCGTGTGGCTGCTGCTGCACACCCTGTCGCTGCCGCTCGACCGGCTGGAACCCTTCCTCGACGCCTGCATCACCGCCGAGGAACGCGAAGCCCTGTTCGCGGTCATCGAACGCCGCGCCGAGGAGCGCGTCCCCGCGGCCTACCTCACCGGCGAGGCATGGCTGGGCGATTTCCGCTTCCATGTCGACGAGCGCGTGATCGTGCCTCGTTCCTTCTTCGCCGAGATGCTTGAAAACGGCTTCGCGCCCTGGGTGGAGGATGCCGAGCAGGTCACCAGCGCGCTCGACCTATGCACCGGCTCGGGCTGCCTGGCGATCCTGATGGCACACGCCTTCCCGAATGCCGAGGTGGTCGGCGCCGACCTGTCCGACGACGCCCTCGAGGTCGCCCACCTCAACGTCGCCGAATACGGCCTCGAAGAGCAGGTCGAGCTCGTGAAGAGCGACGTCTTCGACGGGCTTGCGGGACGCCGTTTCGATCTAATCATCAGCAATCCGCCGTATGTGACCGCCGATTCGATGGAGACGCTGCCGGCCGAATACCTGCACGAGCCGCGCATGGCACTGGCGGCGGGCGAGGACGGGCTCGACGTGGTACGCCGCATCCTCGCCGAAGGCCGCACTCACCTCAATCCGGGTGGCGTGCTCGCCGTCGAAGTGGGGCATAATCGTCATATCGTGGAAGCGGCATTCCCCGACCTGCCCTTCGTGTGGCTGTCGTCCAGCGGCGGTGACGACATGGTCTTCCTGCTGCGCGCGGAGGAACTGCCGGAAACCCCGGCGTAACACCTGCGGGCGGCGGCCCGCTGTGCCGCTGCCACGACTCGTCCGGACTGCGGAGGTGGCGGCATGGCTGGCAGCAGTTACGTCCTGCTGGTTGAAGGAGACCCGGCGCACGAAGCCCGGATCCTCGCTGCGCTGCGCGAAGGTGGATTCGGCAACCGCGTCGTCGTCGCGCGCGACGGCATCGAGGCCCTCGCCTTCCTCTCCGCCGCAGACGACTACCCGGCACCCAGGCCGGCGAGCCAGCCGGCGGTCGTGCTGCTCGATCCCGACCTTCCCCGGATCGACGGCCTGGAGGTGCTGCGCCGCATCCGCGCCGAGGTCAGGACCTCGCTCCTGCCCGTCGTGATGTTCGCAAGCGCCTGCACGCCGGAAGACATCCGCGAAGCCTACCGCCTCGGCGCCAACAGCTACGTGAGGAAGCCCCGCGACGAACGGGAATTCGAGCGCGCCAGCGCGCTCATCGCCCGTTACTGGCTGGGCCTGAACGAGCAGCCGGACGAGGCGATCCGCTTCTGAGGCAGCCCAGCGGCGCGCGGCAGAATCCTTGCGCCCGTCAGGCGACCTCGTCGATCCAGGCCTGCTGGATGGCTTCCAGCACGCGCTCGCCGCAGTGCTTGGGATCGTCGTCGAATTCGGGAAGGGCCATCACCCAGTTCATCAGGTCGACAAAATTGACGCGCGTAGGATCCGTCTCGGGAAACTTGTCCGCGAGCTGGATCGCGATCTCCTGAACCTCGGTCCACTTCATCAGTGCTTGCCCTCCCGGGCCATGTTGATGGTGTAGCGGGGAATCTCGACCACCAGCGGCGTCTCGGCGACAACCGCCTGGCAGGAAAGGCGCGACTGCGGCTCCAGGCCCCAGGCCTTGTCGAGGAGATCCTCCTCCTCCTCCTCAGCCTCGTTGAGCGAGGCGAAGCCTTCGCGCACGATCACGTGGCAGGTCGTGCACGCACAGGACTGCTCGCACGCGTGCTCGATCTCCACGCCGTTGCGCAGCAGCGCGTCGCAGATCGAGGTGCCAGGCTCCGCCTCGATCACCGTCCCGTCCGGACAGAGCTCCACGTGCGGCAATACGATGATCTGCGTCATACCTGAATCTCATCCACCTTGTGACCCGCCAGCGCCGAACGGATGCTCTTGTCCATGCGACGGGCGGCAAATTCGTTGGTAGCACGGGAGAGCGCTTCCGTACTGCGCTTGATGGCACGCGGGTCGTGCCCGGCGGCCGTTTCGCGGGTTGCGGCAACGGCCGCGTCGATCGCCGCGCGCTCCTCGTCGCTGAGCAGTTCGCCGTCCTGTTCCAGCGCCACGAGCGTCGCCTCGATCACTCGATCGGCCTCGACCTGCTGCTCGCGCAAGGCCCGGGCGTCGATATCCTCGGACGCCCGCTCGACGCCGTCGCGCAGCATGCCGGCGATCTCGTCGTCGGTCAGGCCGTAGGACGGTTTCACCAACACGCTGGCCTCGACGCCGGACGACATTTCGCGCGCCGACACCGACAACAAGCCGTCTGCATCGACCTGGAAGGTCACGCGGATGCGCGCCGCGCCGGCGGCCATCGGCGGGATGCCGCGCAGCTCGAAGCGCGCTAGCGAGCGACAGTCGGCGACGAGTTCACGCTCGCCCTGGACGACGTGGAAGGCCATGGCGGTCTGACCGTCCTTGTAGGTCGTGAACTCCTGCGCCCGCGCGATCGGCAGCGTCGAGTTGCGCGGCACGACCTTCTCGGTGAGCCCCCCCATCATCTCGAGACCGAGCGACAGCGGGATCACGTCGAGCAGCAGCCAGTCATCCTCATCCTTGCGGTTGCCCGCCAGCACGTTGGCCTGGATCGCCGCGCCGAGCGCGACGACCTTGTCCGGATCAAGGTTGGTCAGCGGCTCCTGGCCGAAGAATTCGGCCACGGCGCGCTGGATGTGCGGCATGCGCGTCGCACCGCCGACCATCACGACACCCTTGATGTCCTCGGGAGCCAGCCCCGCATCGCGCAGCACCTTGCGCATCGGCGCAACGGTCTTCTGCACGAGATGCTTCGTCATGTCGGCGAACTGGTCGCGCGTGACCACGAGGTCGACCTTTTCGCCGCTGCCGAGCGTCGCCTTGATCGGCACTTCCTCGCACGCGGTCAGCAATTCCTTCGCCTCGCGCGCCTTCAGCAGCAGACGGCGCGCGTCCTCGCTCGAAGGCGGGTCGATCTCGCTCTGGTCCAGTGCCCAGCAGAACAGGCGATGATCGAAGTCGTCACCGCCCAGCGCCGCGTCGCCGTTGGTCGCCAGCACCTCGAAGATGCCGCGCGAGAGCTTGAGGATGGACAGGTCGAAGGTGCCGCCACCGAGGTCGTAGACCGCATAGACGCCCTCGGCCGCGTTGTCGAGGCCGTACGCGACCGCCGCTGCCGTCGGTTCGTTGAGCAGCCGCAGCACGTTGATGCCGGCGAGCTTTGCCGCATCCTTCGTCGCCTGGCGCTGCGCGTCGTCGAAATAGGCGGGCACGGTGATCACCGCCCCGGTGAGTTCGCCGCCGAGGCTTGCCTGCGCACGCGCCGCCAGCACCTTGAGGATCTCCGCCGACACCTCGACCGGCGACTTGACGCCCTGCACGGTACGCAGGCGCAGCATTCCATCCGCATCGACGAAGTCGTAGGGCATCGACTCGATGTAGGCGACGTCCTTGACGCCGCGCCCCATGAAGCGCTTCACCGAGATGATCGTGTTCTTCGGATCGGTCGCATGCGCCACGCCGGCGCTGCGGCCGACCTCCACCTTGCCGTCTGCGTGGTAGCGCACGATCGACGGCACCATCGCACGGCCGTCCTCATCGACCAGGCACACCGCGATCCCGTTGCGAACGGTCGCGACGAGCGAGTTGGTGGTGCCGAGGTCGATGCCCACGGCGAGGCGGTGCTTGTGCGGTTCGGTCGACAGACCGGGTTCGGCGATTTGCAGAAGTGCCATCAGCTCTCCAGCGCCTCGAGGGCGTCGTCGATCTCGTGTTGTAGTTTTTCCATGAACATCAGCCGGCGGACGGTTTCAGCGGCACCGGCATAGTCCTGCTCGTCGTCGCACTGCCGCGCGAGATCGTCGAACACCTCGCGGGAATGCTGGCGCAGGCGCGTGTGCAGCTGCGCGAGTTCATCGGCTTCACCCGCCGCCCGCGCCTCCTCGACCGCCTCGCGCCACTCCATCTGCTCCATCAGGAAGGTCGGCGACATCGCGGTGTTCGTATGCAGTCCGGCGTCGACGCCCATCAGCTCGAGGAGGTAGGTCGCGCGCGACAGCGGCTTGCGCAAAGTGCGAAAACCTTCGTTCACCTGCGTTGCCCACTGCATCGACAGACGCTTGTCGCTGTCGGGCAAATGCGCGAAACGGTCAGGATGCACGCGCCCCTGCAGGTCATGGTAGGCGAGTTCCAGCGCCGCCTCGTCGATGCGAAACCGGCGGGGCAGCCCGAACAGCCTGAAGAAGTCCTGCTGGAGGTCGATGCTCATCGGATCCGGATCGCCGGGCTCAGACGTTGAAGCTCTCGCCGCAGCCGCACGAGTCCTTGACGTTCGGGTTGTTGAACTTGAACCCCTCGTTCAGGCCCTCGCGAACGAAATCGAGTTCGGTGCCATCGAGATAGGCCAGGCTCTTCTGGTCGACGATCACCTTCACGCCGTTGCTCTCGAACACCACGTCGTCCTCATGCGTCTCGTCGACGAATTCGAGGCGGTAAGCCATGCCCGAACAACCCGACGTGCGAACCCCGAGACGGATCCCCAGCCCCTTGCCGCGCTTGGCGATGAAGTTCGAAACGTGCCTGGCTGCGCTCGTGCTAACAGTGACGCTCATGATTCCGCCTCCCGGTTTCAGCCTTCGTGCTTCTTCTTGTAATCCGCCACGGCCGCCTTGATGGCGTCCTCGGCGAGAATCGAACAGTGGATCTTGACCGGCGGCAGCGCAAGCTCCTCGGCAATCTGCGTGTTCTTGATCTCGAGCGCCTGCTCGACCGTCTTGCCCTTGACCCACTCGGTCACCAGCGAGCTCGATGCAATCGCCGAGCCACAGCCGTAGGTCTTGAACTTGGCATCCTCGATGACGCCATCCTTGCCCACCTTGATCTGCAGCTTCATCACGTCGCCACAGGCCGGGGCACCGACCATGCCCGTACCCACGCCATCATCATCCTTCGAGAAGGCGCCGACGTTGCGGGGGTTCTCGTAGTGGTCGAGCACTTTTTCACTATATGCCATTGTCGTTTCTCCTGTCTCGAATGCTCAGTGGGCTGCCCACTGCACGGTATTCAAATCGACGCCTTCCTGCACCATTTCCCACAGCGGCGACAGCTCGCGCAGCTTGCCGATCTTCTTGTGCATGAGGTCGATCGTGTAGTCGATTTCCTCTTCCGTCGTGAAGCGGCCGATCGAGAAACGGATCGAACTGTGCGCCAGTTCGTCGTTGCGCCCGAGCGCACGCAGGACATACGAAGGCTCCAGGCTCGCCGACGTACAGGCCGAACCGCTCGACACGGCGATGTCCTTCACCGCCATGATCATCGACTCGCCTTCGACATACGCGAAGGAAATATTCAGGTTGTGCGGCACGCGCTGCTCGAGGTCGCCATTCACATAGGTCGCCTCGATGTCCTGCAAGCCCTTCAGCAGGCGGTCGCGCAGCATGCGGACGCGCTCGTTCTCGACCGCCATCTCCTCGCGGGCGATGCGGAAGGCTTCACCCATGCCGACGATCTGGTGCGTCGCGAGCGTACCCGAGCGCAGGCCGCGCTCATGGCCGCCACCGTGCATTTGCGCCTCGAGGCGCGCACGCGGCTTGCGCCGCACGTACAGAGCGCCGATACCCTTGGGGCCATAGGTCTTGTGCGCGGAGAAGGACATCAGGTCGACCTTCAGCTTCTGCAGGTCGATCTCGACCTTGCCCGTCGCCTGGGCCGCATCGACGTGGAAGGTGATCCCCTTTTCACGGCAGATCTCGCCGATCTCGGCGATCGGCTGGATCACGCCGATCTCGTTATTCACGAACATCACCGAAACGAGGATCGTGTCCGGGCGCAGCGCGTCCTTGAACGCCGCCAGATCGATCAGGCCGTTCTCCTGCACGTCGAGATAGGTCGCCTCGAAGCCCTGGCGCTCGAGTTCGCGGAAGGTGTCGAGCACGGCCTTGTGCTCGGTCTTCACCGTGATGATGTGCTTGCCCTTGCCCTTGTAGAACTGCGCGGCCCCCTTGATCGCGAGGTTGTTCGATTCGGTCGCGCCTGAAGTCCACACGATTTCCTTCGGATCGGCATTCACCAGGGCCGCAACCTGCTCGCGCGCATCCTCGACGGCCTTTTCGGCTTCCCAGCCGTAGGCGTGCGAACGGCTCGCGGGGTTGCCGAAATGCTCGGTGAGCCAAGGGATCATCGCCTGCGCGACGCGCGGATCGACCGGCGTGGTAGCGGAATAGTCCAGGTAAATCGGAAACTTCAGCATTGGTACTCCTCCGTCGATCATTGAACCGCCACGGCGGTCAGATTATTCAGTTCGCTCATCTGCTGCCCCAGGCAGGCCAGAAAATCGACTACATGCCTTTCCTGCGTATCGCGCCCCAGGCTGACGCGCACCGCGCCGCGCGCCACCTCGCGCTCGACGCCCATCGCCAGCAGGGTGTGCGACGGTTCGGGATTCGCGCTCGAACACGCAGACCCGCTCGCACACGCAAAGCCAGCCCGATCCAGCCGCGCCACCAGGGTCTCGCCATCGACGCCTTCCGTGGCGAAGAACACCGTATTCGGCAATCGCGCCGCGCCGGCCGAAAAGATCCGCATGCCGTGCGCTGCCAGCCCGGCTTCCAGCGCGTCCCGAAGTCCGCACAAACGGACATTCTCTCCGGACACACGGGCCGCTGCCAACTCGCACGCGACGCCGAAGCCGACAAGCGCGGCAATGTTCTCGGTGCCGGAGCGCAGGCCTCGCTCCTGCCCGCCTCCGGCAAGCAGCGGCGCCAGCTCCAGTCGCTTGTCGACAACCAGGGCGCCCGCCCCCAGGGGACCGCCGATCTTGTGCGCCGACAGCGTCATCGCATTGACGCCCAGCGCACGAAAATCCACACCAATCTTGCCCAGCGCCTGCACGGCGTCCGTGTGGAACCAGGCACCCGCATCCTTCGCCTCGCGGGCGAGCGCCGCAACATCCTGCAGGACGCCCGTCTCGTTGTTCGCGAGCATCACCGACACCAGCCCCGGCTTGGTCGCCAGCACCGCCAGCCAGTCCGTGCGCTTGACCAAGCCCGCGCGATCCACGGCGATCTCACGCAGCGTCCAGTCTGCACGCCGCAACTGCTTCGCCGGCTCGCGCACACACGGATGCTCGATCGCGCTGATCGCGATCAGCCCCGGCTTCATCAGGCCCGCCGCACCCTTCACGAACAGGTTGTTCGCCTCGGTGCCGCCACTGGTGAAGATCACCTCCGTCGCATGGGCGCCGACCGCCGCAGCCACCTTCGCCCGCGCCTCGTCGATCGCCGCACGCGCCTGCCGCCCGTATTCGTGCCGGCTCGACGCATTGCCGAAGCGGCTGCCCAGCCACGGCAGCATCGCCTCGCGCACAACCGGCTCCAGCGGCGCCGTGGCGTTCCAGTCGAGATAGACAGGAGCGAACACGCTGGGGACCGTCCCGTCAGGCCGCTGCAGCCTCGCGCATCGCGACCAGCGCGCGCCGCCGCACGTCCTTGAGGACGCTCATGTCCGGATCGGCCTTGACCTCGCGATGCACCAACGCATTCAGCGTCACCGAGTCGAGATACTCGTACATGCGCTTGTTGAGATTGGCCCACAGGTCGTGCGTCAGGCAGCGATGCTCGTCCTGGCAGTTCTGCTTGCCGCCGCACTGGGTCGCATCGAGCGGCTCATCCACTGCAACGATGATGTCGGCAACGGTGATGCGCGCCATGTCGCGCGCCAGCCGATAACCTCCACCCGGACCGCGCACGCTCGTCACCAGCTTGTGGCGACGCAGCTTGCCGAACAACTGTTCCAGATACGACAGGGAAATCTTCTGTCGATCGGCGATGCCGGCCAGCGTCACCGGCCCTTCGGCCTGGCGCGATGCCAGATCGATCATGGCGGTGACGGCAAAACGTCCTTTGGTGGTCAGTCTCATGTCGGAGCTCCTTCTTTCGCGGAGATTCTCGCCCGGGGGAATACCCGAACGTTTCGCTCAACTATACGGAGCCCGACAAAATCAGTCAACTAATCAAATGTCACTCAGTCGACCATCTTCGACAGCCGCTCTGCATCGAACTCGTCGCTCTTCTCGATGGCTTCGTCAAGAGTGAGTCCGGCCTTTTCCAGGCGTTCCACCAGCATCTGGATACGGCGATCCGTCTCCACTGCATGATCGAGCAAGCCGTGCAGGGCCTTCATCAGGGGGTCGTCCATCTGCTTCGTCACGCCATAGGCGGAGAAGCCGATCTGCTCGGCCTTCTGTTCACGTGCGCGGTCACGTGCGTTATCCCGATCGGGTTCGATCACGCGAGCCGGATTGCCGACCGCCGTGGCCCCGGCCGGCACCGGCTTGACCACGACCGCATTGGAGCCGACCCGCGCGCCGTCACCGACCGTGAAACCACCCAGCACTTTCGCGCCGGCGCCGATCACGACGCCCTTGCCCAGCGTCGGATGGCGCTTCGTCCCGCGGTACAGTGAAGTGCCGCCGAGCGTCACGCCCTGATAGATCGTGCAGTCGTCCCCGACCTCGGCCGTCTCGCCGATCACCACCCCCATGCCGTGGTCGATGAACACGCGCCGACCTATCGTCGCGCCCGGATGGATCTCGATGCCGGTGAGCAAGCGGCTGACGTGACTGGTGAACCGTCCCACCCAGTAAAAGCCGCGCTTCCACGCACCGTGCGCGAAGCGGTGCAGGAACAACGCATGCACGCCGGGATAGCAGGTCAGCACTTCCAAGGTAGAGCGGGCGGCGGGATCGCGTTCGCGAACGCTGGCCAAGTCTTCGCGCAGACGTCTGAACATGAGTGACTTGCTCCGGTATCCGGTTTCTTAATTCCGAGTATTTTACTCAGCTTTGCGCTCCAGCGCACTAATGATGCCGCGGAGGATATTCACCTCCTCCTTTTCGAGCCGGATGCGGCCGAACAGGCGACGCACGCGCTGCAGCAGGCGCTTCGGATTTGCCGGGTCATAGAATCCGCTGACGGTCATCGCCCGTTCCAGATGACGATGAAAACCCTCCACCTCCTCGAAGGCGGCCAGATCCGGAAGAGGCTCCGCCGGCGCAACCGGATCCAGCGCCGCCATGCGCAGCTCGTAACACAGCAGCTGCACCGCGGCGCCGAGATTGAGCGACGAGAATGCGGGATTCGCCGGAATCGTCACCGGCATCGAACACAGCCCGACCTCCTCGTTCGTGAGTCCGCTCGTTTCGTTGCCGAACACCAGCGCAACCTCGCCCTGTGCGGCGAACGACACCAGTTCGGGGGCCGCCTCGCGCGCATTGCGCACCGGCACCGAGCGCTCGCGCCGCCGTGCCGTGACGGCGGCGGACAGGTTCGTGCCTTCGAGCGCCTCCGCGAGCGAATCGACCACCCGCGCGGACGCAAGGAGGTCGCCGGCCCCGGAGGCGCGCGCCTCCGCCACCGGATCGGGAAAGGAGGCTGGCCGGACCAGCCAGAGACAGCCGAGTCCCATCGTCTTCATCGCGCGCGCGGCGGCGCCGATGTTGCCAGGGTGACTCGTACGGGAAAGTACGATGCGGATGCGGTCGAGCGCGATGGCTCCGTTCATATTAAAATACTTCGTTTTATTGGAATTCTTTCGAGCGGGACGCTCTCCGGGCCCCCGACTCCAGCGAGACCGACGCGCATGCACCCCACCCTGAACATCGCAGTGAAAGCCGCCCGCCGTGCGGGCTCCATCATCAATCGCGCCTCGCTGCAACTGGACCAGGTGTCGGTCCAGGCCAAGTCCCCGAACGATTTCGTCACCGAGGTCGACCAGGCTGCCGAAGCCGCCATCATCGAGGTCCTGCGCGAAGCATACCCGGAGCACGGCATTCTAGCAGAGGAGTCGGGCGCATCCGGGGAGTCCGTTAACAGCGAATACCAGTGGATCATCGACCCGATCGACGGCACCACGAATTTCATCCACGGCTTTCCCCAGTATGCGATCTCGATCGCGCTGACGAAGAACGGCGCACTCGAACAGGGCGTCGTCTACGACGTCACGCGCAACGAGCTGTTTACCGCCACCAAGGGCCGCGGCGCCTTCCTCAACGACCGCCGCATCCGCGTGTCGAAGCGCGTCCGCCTGAACGAATCACTGATCGGCACGGGTTTTCCGTTCCGCGAGTTCGACCATGTCGACGCCTACCTCGCCATGTTCAAGGATCTGACGCAGAAGACCGCCGGCATCCGCCGCCCCGGCGCAGCCTCGCTCGACCTCGCCTACGTCGCTTGCGGGCGCCTCGACGGCTTCTGGGAAATGGGACTGCAGCCGTGGGACATCGCCGCCGGCGCGCTGCTGATCCAGGAGGCGGGCGGCCTGGTGAGCGACCTTGCCGGCGAAGGCACCTACATGGAAACCGGCAATGTCGTTGCCGGCAGCCCCAAGATCTTCGGGCAGATCCTGCCCATCATCCAGGCCCACCGCGGCACGGCGCTGCAGGCCTGAGCATCGACGGGCGGACCGGCCATGCCCGTCCGCCCTGCTGCAGTCATCGACTCAGAAGGCGAGTCCGATCTTCGCCTGCACGAGCCAGTTCTCCGCTCCGTTCGTGCCTGGCGCAACGGTCTTGTCCAGCGTGTCCTGCCAGCGCGCACCGACCCCGAGACTCATCCGGCCCATCCGGTAATCCAGATCCGCACCGACCTGCCAGGCGAACATGTGGGTATCACGGCTGCCCACTTCGGTGCGCACGTAGCCGATACCGGGCCCCACCCCGAAGGACAGGTTCTGGGCGACCGGCACGGTCCAGCGCGGATTCACCTCGAAGGTGCGATACTCCAGCCCGTCATGGTCGTAGCCGCCGTACGAGATCTTCGTGCGCACGACGCCGGTCGGCGTCTGGAACAGGCCGCAGTTCATCGCAAGCTCGAGCCCGGCATAGGTGTGACGGTCCGCGCCTTTCGGATCCAGCGCACCACCCACCGCGGACAGAACAAAATCCGGCTTGTAGCCGTCCTTCAGGATCGGCAGGAACTGCCACTCGCCGGCCGAGGCCGATCCAGCACATACGCACAGGGCGGCGGCCAGCACACCGCGAATACGTCCGACTTCCAGCATATCCACTCCTTGATGATGAACGAAAGGCCGTGACGATGGCACAACGGCCCTTCGCCCGTCGGTAACCCCGGTCACACAGCAGGCGGTATCGGCACCAAGCGACCACCCCGCGATTTCGGTACGATGCAGGCAACATCGGGCACACGACACAATCCCACCTCACGAATCCAAATGAACACGACTATCGAATCCTTTGCCCAGCTCGAGCTGAGCCCCCCGATCCTCGAAGCCCTCGCCGGCATCGGATACGAAACCCCATCGCCGATCCAGGCGGCCTGCATCCCGCACCTGCGCGCCGGACATGACCTGCTGGGCGAAGCCCAGACGGGCACCGGCAAGACGGCAGCCTTCGCGCTGCCGCTGCTCGACCGCCTGGACCTCTCCGCCCGCAAGCCGCAGGTGCTCGTGCTGACGCCCACGCGCGAACTCGCGATCCAGGTCGCGGAAGCCTTCCAGCGCTATGCGAAGAACCTTCCCGGCTTCCACGTGCTGCCCATCTACGGCGGCCAGAGCATGGTCGTGCAGTTGCGCCAGCTGAGCCGCGGCGCGCACGTCGTCGTCGGCACCCCGGGGCGTGTGATGGATCACATCGAGCGCGAAAGCCTCGATCTCGACAGTCTCAAGACGCTGGTGCTAGACGAAGCCGACGAGATGCTGCGCATGGGCTTCATCGACGACGTCGAATGGATCCTCGAACACGTCCCGATCGAACGACAGACGGCGCTGTTCTCGGCGACGATGCCGGACGCCATCCGCCGCGTGGCGCACCGTTACCTGCGCGATCCGCGCGAGGTGAAGATCAAGGCCGCCACGACGACCGTGACCACGATCCGCCAGCGCTTCTGCCAGATCGCGGTCGCGCACAAGCTCGACGCCCTCACCCGCATCCTCGAGGTCGAGGAGGAATTCGATGCGGCTATTGTCTTCGTGCGCACCAAGACCGCCACAGTGGAACTCGCCGAAAAGCTCGAGGCCAGGGGCTATGCCGCCGCCGCACTGAACGGCGACATGACCCAGCAGCTGCGCGAGCGGGTCATCGAACAGCTCAAGGGCGGGAGCCTCGACATCGTGGTCGCCACCGACGTCGCCGCGCGCGGCCTGGACGTGCCGCGCATCAGCCACGTCATCAACTACGACATCCCCTACGATACCGAGGCCTACGTTCACCGCATCGGCCGCACCGGTCGCGCAGGCCGCACCGGCACTGCCATCCTCTTCGTCGCGCCGCGCGAGATGCGCATGCTCAAGGTGATCGAGCGGGCGACACGGCAACCGATCGAACCGCTGCAACTCCCGTCGCGCGAGGCCGTCGCTGACAAGCGCGTGGCGGCCTTCCGGCATCAGGTCGCAACGGTGCTCGAATCCGAGGATCTCGACTTCTTCCACGACGTCGTTGCCGGCATGGAGGACAGCCACAACGCCGACATCCACGACATCGCCGCCGCCCTCGCCTTCCTGGCGCAGCGTGAGCGCCCCCTCCAGTTGCCGCAGAGCGCCGGCCCGGACATCGCCACTCAGACCGCAGCACGCGCGGAGCGCCCCCCGCGCGAGAACCGCGAAGCAATCCTGGAACGCCGCCGCGATTTCTCCGACGGACGCCTGCAACGCTACCGTATCGAGGTCGGACGCAACCAGCAGGCGACACCGAAGGACATCGTGGGCGCGATCGCGAACGAAGCGGGCATCGAGAGCCGCTTCATCGGCCAGATCAACCTGTACGAGGACTACAGCACGGTCGAACTTCCGGCCGACCTCCCCCACGACGTCATCGACATCCTGCGTCGTGTGCGCGTGCGCCAGCACCAATTGAACATTCGCCCGCTGGACCGCGACGAAGCCCAGCGGGACGCCGCACGTCCTCGCCCTGGAGCCGGCCCGCGCTTCGGCGCAAAACCCGCTCCACGCGGCGAGGATGCGCCCCGCAAACCCTACGCGAAACCTTGGGACAAGCCCGCCGGCAAGCCGGCGAGCGATCGCCCGCACGGCAAACCCTTCCACACCGACCGCCGCGACACACAGGGAACCGGCTTCAAACCGGGCAAGAAGAAGCCCCAGCGCGATCGCTGAGAAGGAGGTTCAAGAGGGTAGTTGACACCGCCAGATTACGACCTATAATGGCGGTCTTTCGCGGGAATAGCTCAGTTGGTAGAGCGCAACCTTGCCAAGGTTGAGGTCGCGAGTTCGAGACTCGTTTCCCGCTCCAAATTCTCGGAAAGGCTCCGTAAAGCCTTTCCCCCGATCGAGGCGTATCGGGAGTCAGGGCAGAAACTGGCGCGATAGCAAAGCGGTTATGCACCGGATTGCAAATCCGTGTAGGTCGGTTCGACTCCGGCTCGCGCCTCCAGAAGTATACGCGGGAATAGCTCAGTTGGTAGAGCGCAACCTTGCCAAGGTTGAGGTCGCGAGTTCGAGACTCGTTTCCCGCTCCATTATTTGACAAAGGGAAGGTGCTGATGCACCTTCCCTTTTTGTTTTTCCTCCTCCCCACCATGCCCCCATCCCGGCAACCCGATTCCTCCGATGCGCCTGCCATCGCATTGCCGCAGGATGCCGTGCTGCCGGACTATCGCGACGGCGGCCTGTTCGGGCTGATCCGCAGGGTGGGAGCCTATCTCGACGGCCACCCCTGGCAGCCCCCCGGGCCGTCTGCCTCCCCACCCCCCGACGCCGCCCCGCGCAAGCTGGTCTTCATCCTCGTCGACGGCATGGGCGATATGTTTCTGCAGCGTACCGGCGCCGGCGGGGGTCTCCTGACGCACCGGACGGATCGCCTCACCTCGGTGTTCCCCAGCACGACTGCGAGTGCCGTCACCTGCACGATGACGGGCCTCGCACCCGCACGCCACGGCCTGACGGGCTGGTTCATCCGCGACCGGCGCTTCGGCGGCGTCATTGCGCCGCTGCCCGCCATCCAGCGCGGCGGCGCCCCGCTGCGGGGTCCGCTGGCAGTCCCCCGGCTATTCGCCTATCGCACGCTTTTCCAGCGCCGCAAACGTCCTGCAATCTTCGTCTCGCCCCAGGATCTGGCATTTTCGCCCTACTCGCGGCGCCATAGCCGCGGAGCAAGCACGCTGGGCTACAAGGGCCTGCAGGGGATGATAGACACGATCGTGGAGGCGATCCGGGGGAACGCGAACCACCCCGTTCTCGTCCATGCCTACTACCCGACCTTCGACGGACTCAGCCACGCCTACGGCTGCAACTCGGCGGAGGTCGTCACGCACTTCGGGCGCATCGACGCGGCCTTCGGGCAACTTCTTGAACGGCTGCAGGGGAGCGGTACCGACGTCGTCCTCACGGCCGATCACGGCTTCATCGACTCGCCACCGGAACGCGTGATCGAACTGACGACCCTGCCCGAACTGCAGACCATGCTGAGCACACCCCTGTTCGGCGAACGGCGTACCGCCTTTTGCGCCGTGCGCCATGGAGCGGAGCGCGATTTCGAGCTCCTGGCAAGCGAATGCCTGACGGGCAAGGCGACCGTCGCGCGCTCGGACGACCTGATCGGCCTCGGCCTCTTCGGTCCGGGCAAGCCGCATCGGCGATTGCGGGAGCGGATCGGGACGCATGCACTGCTGATGGAGTCGGGCTGGACGATACGCGACCACGTTCCGGGCGAGCAGGAACACGCGATGATAGGCGTGCACGGCGGGCTCTCGCCCGACGAGATGTGGATCCCGCTGATCCAGGCGCACTGCTGACGACCATCCGGCGCGCGCGCCCTCTCAGTGCAGATCCTCGTCCGCCGGCAGCGGCAGCACGGCGATGCCCTCGTCGATCAGCTCGCTAACGTCGTCGCGCGTGGCGCGGCCGCGAATGTTGCGCGCCTCGCTCTCGCCATGATGGATGCGACGCGCTTCGTCGGCAAAGCGCTCTCCCACATCCTCCGACTCGCGCCCGAGACGACGCAGCATCGCCACCGCCGCCGCAACCGCATCGGGGGCTGCCGGGGCCGCTCGCGCCGTTCCCGCACCGACATGAGAGCCGGATCTTGTCACCGGCACCGGGGCCGACGCCCCTGTATTCACGTACGGCGCGCTGGGACGCCGCGAAATCGTGGTCGATCCGCACACCGGACAGGACACCAGTCCGCGCTTGCGCTGCTCGTCGTAAGCGGCCGACGAGGCAAACCAGCCCTCGAACAGGTGCTCTTGGTCGCAGCTGAGGTTGAGAACGATCACGTGGAATTCCGGACTGGGGCAAGAACGCATGCCCGTTGTCGCGTGGTGCCGGGAACGGGGGTCGAACCCGTACGCCCAAGGGCTGCAGATTTTAAGTCTGCTGTGTCTACCGATTTCACCATCCCGGCCCGCGAGGGCTGGGCATTCTACCGCGCGACGATGCCCCTGCCCAGCATCAGCCGGGACGCCGCGCCTTGCTTCCGTCGTTCGCCAGATGGGGCATCGCGCGATGCAGGTAATAGCCCATGGACCACAGCGTCAGCGCCGCCGCGATGTAGATGAGGATCTCGCCGAACAGCCGGACGTTCAGGTTGAAGAGCGGTGCGTCATACAGCAGGAGGGGAATCGCGGTCATCTGCGCCGCGGTCTTGAGCTTGCCGACGAACGCCACCGCCACGCCCGCCGACTCCCCGATGCGCGCCATCCATTCGCGCAACGCGGAAATCGTGATCTCGCGCCCGATGATCACCACCGCGATGATCGAATCGACCCGCGCGAGCTGAACGAGCAGGATCAGCGCCGCCGCAACCATCAGCTTGTCGGCGACGGGGTCGAGAAAGGCGCCGAAGGCCGAAGTCTGGTTCAGCGCGCGCGCCAGATAACCGTCGAACCAGTCCGTCACCGCCGCAACGATAAAGATCAGGGTCGCGGCAAGATTCTTTTCCTGCGCATCGAGCCATTGTTCCGGAAGGTAAAAAACGCCGACAAAGAGCGGTATCAGGGCGATGCGCGCCCAAGTCAGCGAGTTCGGAATGTTGATCTGCATTGAAAAGATGACGGAATTGCGACAAATGCATGGCTAGTGCAACGCATTGTATATCGCTTCGGCGAGCTTTCGGCTCACGCCATCGACGCGGCATAGGTCTTCGACCGTCGCCGCACGCACGCCGTCGAGCCCACCGAAGGTCGCGAGCAGGTTGCGCCGCCGGGTCGCGCCGACGCCGGGGATGTCCTCGAGGCGCGAACCGATGCGCGCCTTGGCCCGGCGCGCGCGGTGACCCGTGATCGCAAAACGGTGCGCCTCGTCGCGGATTTCCTGGATCAGGTGCAGCGCCGGGTGATCCGAAGCGAGGTTCAGCGGCGCACGCCCGTCCGGGAAGATCAGCGTTTCGAGACCCGGCTTGCGCTCCTCGCCCTTGGCGACGCCGACCATCGCAATCGACTCGAGCCCGACCTCGGTGAGCACCTCGAGCGCGGAACTCACCTGCCCCTTGCCACCGTCGATCAGGATCAGGTCGGGGCACAATCCCTCGCCCGCGGCGACTTTGCCGTAGCGGCGCTCGAGCACCTGCCGCATCGCCGCGAAATCGTCGCCGCCGGTGATCCCGGCGATGTTGTAGCGACGATATTCGGAGTTCTTCATCGCGCCATCGACACACACGACGCAGGACGCGACCGTCGCCTCGCCCATCGTGTGGCTGATGTCGAAGCACTCGACCCGGCGCGGCGGCTCCGGGAGGTCGAGCACCTCGCGCAGCGCCTCGAGTCGTGCCTCGCTGCGCCCGGTGTCGCGCGCGCGAGCGACGATCGCGAGCCGGGCATTGTTCTCCGCCATCTCCATCCATGCCTTCTCGGCAGCGCTGCGCGGGGTCACCACTGCACCGGGCTTGTCGCTGATCTCCGCCATCAGCGCCTTGACCGGCTCCAGCGCGACGTTGAGCAGCAGGCGCGCCGGCATGCCGTGGTCGCGGTAGTGCTGCTCGACGAAGGCCAGCGCGCCGTCGAGCGCGCCGCAGCCCGCCGCGGCGCTCGGGAACTGGGGACGATCGCCGAGGTGGCGGCCGCCGCGCACCATCGCGATATTCACGCAGGTCAGCCCGCCCTCCTCGACCGCGGCGATGATGTCCACGTCCTCGTCCCTGCGGCTGTCGACATACTGCCGCTGCAACACGGCCTGAAGCACGCGCACCTGATCGCGGACTGCTGCGGCCTCCTCGAAGGCGAGGCGCTCGGCGGCGGCGTGCATGCGCGCCGTCAGGTCGTCGATGACCTCGGAGGCCCGTCCGTCGAGAAAACGCGCCGCGAGCTTCACGTCGGCGGCGTAATTTTCGCTGTCGATCAGGCCGACGCACGGCGCGGTGCAACGCTTGATCTGGTGCAGCAGGCACGGGCGAGAACGGTTCTGGAACACCGAGTTCTCGCAGGTGCGCAGCTGGAAGGTCTTCTGCAGCAGATGGATGCTCTCGCGCACGGCGTAAGCGTTCGGAAACGGCCCGAAGTAGCGGGCGCCCTTCGCGAAGGCGCCCCGGTGGTAGGCCAGGCGCGGAAACCCGTCTCCGGAGAGTTCGATGTACGGATACGATTTGTCGTCGCGAAACAGGATGTTGTAGCGCGGCGCCAGACTCTTGATGAGGTTGTTTTCGAGGATCAGCGCCTCGGCCTCGGAACGCGTCGCCGTCACGTCGACGCGCCGGATCTGCGCGACCATCATGGCGATGCGCGGACTGGGCTGGGTGCGCTGGAAGTAGCTCGACACCCGCCGCTTGAGGTTCTTGGCCTTGCCGACGTACAGCACGCGCTCTTCGGCGCCTATCATGCGATAGACGCCGGGCTCCTCGGGTACCGTCTTCAGGAAGGTCTTGGCATCGAAAGGCGCGGCGGGCTCGCTCATTGCCGGCAGGCTCGGAAGCGGACGAAGGCTCAGGCGAGCTCTTCGGGAATCTCGACGATCGCCCCGCGCGCCTGCTGGTAGGCCGGGCTCAGTTCGAGCGCGAATGCATCGCCGAACTGCGGACGCGCACGCAAGGCCGCGATCCGCACCCGGCTCTCCGGCAGCACCTCGGGAACCCAGCGGTCGAGCAGATCCGCGGCCAGATCCGGGCGATTGCACACCAGCACCATGTCGCAGCCGGCCGCATGGGCCGCCTTCGCACGAGCGAGGATATCGCCGGCCACGGCAGCCCCCTCCATCGTCAGGTCGTCGCTGAACACGACCCCCTTGAAGCCAACGCGCCCGCGCAGGACGTCCTGTAGCCAGAAAGGCGAAAAGCCGGCGGGATTCGGATCGACCTTCGGATAGATGACGTGCGCAGGCATGACGCCGGAAAGCAGGCGGCCGATGCGATGGCGATAAGGCGCGATGTCCTCGTTCCAGATCGCGTCGAAGGCGCGCTCATCGACCGGAATCTCGAGGTGCGAATCCGCCTCGACGAAACCATGTCCCGGGAAATGCTTGCCCACGCAGCCCATCCCCGCCTCAGCCATGCCCGCGGCAAGGGCCTGGGCGAGCGATGCCGCGACCTGCGGATCGCGATGGAAGGAGCGGTCCCCGATCACGCGGCTGCAGCCGTAATCGAGGTCGAGCACCGGCGCGAAGCTGAGATCGACACCGTGCGCGAGCAGTTCGGACGCGAGCACGAAGCCGACGGCGCGCGCCGCATCCAGGGCGGCCACGTGGTCGCGCGCCCACATCTGCCCGAGCCGGCGCATCGAAGGCAGGCGCGTGAAACCGTCGCTGCGGAAACGCTGCACGCGCCCGCCTTCGTGGTCGACCGCGATCACCAGCGCCGGTTCGCGCAAGGCGTGGATCTCGGCGGTCAGCGCGGAAAGCTGTTCCGATCCGGTGAAGTTGCGCGCGAACAGGATCACCCCGCCGACCAGCGGGTCGCACAGTCGCTCCCGCTCCTCGTCCGTGAGCGCGGTGCCCGCAACATCCAGCATCACCGGCCCGAGCGGCAGGCGCAACTTGTCTTGAGTCGTCGAATTCATGTCTTCTCGATCAGCGCAAACGCAACCACGTATTCGTTTTCATCACTCAGCGTGAGGTGCGCACTGAGGCCGCGCTCCTGCATGTAGGCGGCGAGCCCCTCGTCGAACATATAGACCGGCTTGCCAAGGCCATCGTGCCCGATCCGCACCGCATGCAGCGTCGCCGGAACGGCAACCCCCGTCCCCAGGGCCTTGCCGAAGGCTTCCTTGGCGGCGAAACGCTTCGCGAGGAAGCGGGCCGGATCGCGGCTCGCCCTGAAGCCGTCGCGCTCCTCGCCGATCGCGAGGATGCGCGTGGCGAAGCGCTCGCCGTTGCGCTCCAGCGCGGCACCCAGGCGGGCGATCTGGACGATGTCGGTACCGATGCCGTGAATCATCCGCGGACGCTCAGCAGCCCTGCCCCGCGGCCTCGCGCATCAGGCGCTTCATCTCGCGCACCGCCTCGCGCATGCCCGAGAAGACCGCCCGGCTGACGATCGCGTGGCCGATGTGCAGCTCGCGCACGCCCGCGAGCCGTGCGATCGGCTGCACGTTGTAGTAGTTGAGCGCATGGCCAGCATTGAAGCGCATGCCCAAGCCCCGGATCGCCTCGCCCGCATCGCGTATCTTCGCGATTTCGGCCAGCACCGACGCGCTTTCGCCGTCCCGTCCCGCATTATGGAAGGCATGTGCGTAAGGCCCGGTGTGGATCTCGCACACGCGCGCGCCAATGCGCGCGGCCGCCTCGACCTGCGCAATCTCCGCGTCGATGAATACGCTGGTGACGATACCGGCATCGGCCAGGCGTCCGACCACGCCCTTCAACCGCTCCTCCTGCGCGACGACGTCGAGCCCGCCTTCGGTCGTCACCTCGTGCCGCCCCTCGGGCACCAGCATCGCCATCTCGGGCTTGAGCCGGCACGCGATCCCGACCATCTCGTCGGTCGCCGCCATCTCGAGGTTGAGCTTGACCTGCGTCAGCTCGCGCAGGCGGCGCACGTCCTCGTCCTGGATATGGCGTCGGTCCTCGCGCAGATGCACGGTGATGCCGTCCGCGCCGCCCAGATGCGCCTCCACGGCCGCCCACACGGGGTCCGGTTCCCAGGTGCGACGCGCCTGGCGCAGCGTTGCCACATGGTCGATATTCACGCCGAGTTCGATCACAGCTCCAGCAACTCCTTTAAGACCCGGCGCGACTGCAGCGTCTGACCGCCGAGATAATGATTGATCAGCATGCGCAGCAAGACCTTGCTTTGCGCCAGCGTTTCGGGGCGAGAGAAATCGTCGTGCTCCATGTCGAGCAAGGTCTGGCCGCTCGTTGCCGCTGCATCGCCCGCCCCTTCCGGAACCGGCACCGGGCCGCGCTCGATTATATAGACGTAGTCCGTGCGAGGATCGAGCGGCTCACCCGAGTCGCCTTCCGCAGCGAGACCGATGCCGTAGCCCAACTCACGCAACAGTGCGAGCTCGAAGCGACGCAGGATCGGCTCCTGCGGCTCGCCGCGACCGAGGCAGGCAATCGCGCGGGCGTAGGCGTCGAACAGCACGGGATGCGGATCCTCGCGGGCCGTGAGCCGCACCAACAGCTCGTTCAGGTAGTAGCCGCACATCAGCCCACGACCGACCAGCAGGGGCTGGCCGCCGCAGCGCTCGGCGCGCACGAGCGTCTTCACCTCGCCGCCGCCCGACCAATCCAGCAGCAGCGGCTGGAATGCCATGATGACGCCGCGCAGCGCCGACATCGGGCGCCTTGCGCCCTTTGCCACAAGCGCAACGCGGCCGTAGTCGCGCGAGAAGACTTCGACGATGAGGCTGGTCTCGCGCCAGGGATGGGTATGCAGAACGAAGCCCGGCTGTCCGTCGACGCGCTGCTTCTGGCTCACGACGGCACGCGTCCGCAGGTCTTATTCGTAGCCCAGGCTCTTGAGGGCGCGCTCGTCATCCGCCCAGCCGCTCTTGACCTTGACCCACACCTCGAGAAACACCTTGCCGTCGAAGAGCTGCTCGAGTTCGACACGCGCCTCCGAGGCGATACGCTTGAGCTGCTCGCCCCCCTTGCCGATGACGATCGCCTTGTGACTGGCACGGTCGACGACCACCGCGGCATGGATGCGACGCAGATTGCCTTCCGTCTCGAACTTCTCGATCTCCACGGCAATGCCGTAGGGCAGCTCATCCCCCAGCAGGCGGAAAAGCTTCTCGCGCAGGAACTCGGCAGCGAGGAACCGCTCGCTGCGGTCGGTGACCT
Source organism: Aromatoleum evansii (assembly GCF_045689615.1). Classification (NCBI taxonomy): domain Bacteria; kingdom Pseudomonadati; phylum Pseudomonadota; class Betaproteobacteria; order Rhodocyclales; family Rhodocyclaceae; genus Aromatoleum; species Aromatoleum evansii. The sequence goes on along the minus strand of NZ_CP141259.1, from coordinate 1,585,937 downwards.
CGTCCTCGCCGTACATCGGCGCACCCTCAGGCAACAGCGGCGTCACCGCCCGCAGCAACTGCTCGACGTTGGTCCCACGCTCGGCACTGAGCGGGACGATCTCGGTGAACGGATAAGCGTCCTTCACGCGCGCGATGAAAGGCAGCAGTTGGGTCTTGTCGGCAAGCCGGTCGACCTTGTTGATGACCAGCACCACATTCCCTTCCTTCGGCAGCACCTCGACGACCTTGCGGTCATCTTCGCCGAAGCGGCCGGCCTCGATCACGAAGAGCACCAGATCCACGTCCGCGAGCACCTGCGACACCGTCCGGTTCATCGAACGGTTGAGCGCATTGCGATGCTTGGTCTGGAAGCCTGGCGTATCGACGAAGACGAACTGCGCCTCATCGTTCGTCAGGATTCCGGTGACGCGATGGCGCGTCGTCTGCGCCTTGCGCGAAACGATGCTGATCTTCTGCCCGATCAGACGGTTCAACAGCGTCGACTTGCCGACATTGGGCCGCCCGACGATGGCAACGAATCCCGTGCGGAACCCTTCGGGCGCGGCGGTGGGCCCGCTTTCCGGGCCAATATTCTCGTTCATGACTTCCTCAACTGCGCCAGCGCGTTCTCGGCCGACTGCTGTTCGGCGGCGCGACGACTCGCGCCCCGCCCGGTGGTACGGATCTTCAGCGCGTTGACCTCGCAGGTGACCTCGAATTCCTGCGCGTGCGCCTCGCCGTGCACCTTCACCGTCGTGTAGGTCGGGAGCGCCAGTCGGCGACCCTGCAGGTACTCCTGCAGCGCCGTCTTCGGGTCCTTGGCGGCCACGCGGGGATCGATCTCTGCGATCAGCGGTGCATACAGGCGATCGATCACGGCCTTGGCCGCGTCGAAGCCCTGATCGAGGAACACCGCCGCGAAAGTGGCCTCCATTGCGTCGGCGAGGATGGAGGGCCGGCGGAACCCGCCGCTCTTCATTTCCCCCTCGCCCAGGCGCAGGTACTCGCCGAGTTCCAACTCGCGGGCGATGCGGTGCAAGCCGTCCTGGCACACGAGCGAAGCACGCAGGCGGGACATCTCCCCCTCGCGCAACTCGCCGAATCGCTCGAAAAGTGCGATCGCGACGACGCAATTGAGGATGCTGTCGCCGAGAAACTCGAGCCGCTCGTTATTGGGCTGGCCGAAGCTGCGGTGCGTGAGCGCCTGCTCCAGCAGCGCGCGGTTCCCGAACTGGTACCCAAGGCCCCGCTGGAGGCGGTCGAGATTGACTGCCACTATCGTCCGGTCGTTGTCGCTTTGAAGTCGATCAGCAGGCTAACGTTGGCCACCACCGGCACCTGGCGCGAATACTCGACGTCGATCACGACCTTGCCGCCATCCTTGCGAATGTCGAGATCGGCCCCGGTGACCGTGACCACATCGTCGATCTGCCCTCGGCGCTCGAAACTCCGGCGCATGTCGGCGATCGACGCGCCGCCGTCGCCCTCATCAGCCACGAGTTTGATGATGCGCTGAATCGCGAAGTACTCGTTCACCGCCGGAACTGCACGAAAGCCGATCAGCAGCACGAAGCCCAGAAGGCCGCCGACAACCAGTACGCTGATGGGGCTCACGCCCCGCTGCCATTTCATCATCCGCATGCCGTCTCCGTATCAGTGGAACCCGCCAATCCGTTTCATGTCGTTGAAGTTGAACCAGATGAAGAACGCCCGGCCGACGATGTTCTCATCCGGTACGAACCCCCAGACGCGGCTGTCGCTGCTCGCATCGCGATTGTCACCCATCACGAAGTAATGCCCTTCGGGTACGGTGCAACGCACGCCGGACGTAGTATAGGTGCAGTTCTCCCGATGCGGATAATCGAGCACCTGCGGCACCAAGGGCGGCACGTCGCGTTCGATCAGCACCGAATGCTCCACCGCGCCGAGTTTTTCCTGGAAACGCGGCGAGTAGTACAGACGATCAGGGTGAAGATAATCGTCCTGCCCGGTGATCGGCACGGCTTCGCCGTTTATGCGCAGGCGCTTGTCCACGTACTCGATCCTGTCACCCGGCAGGCCCACGACGCGCTTGATGTAATCCATCGACGGATCGGCCGGGTAGCGGAATACCATCACGTCGCCGCGTTTGGGCGAATTGACGTCGATGATCTTCTTGTTGATCACCGGCAGCCTGATGCCATAGGTCCACTTGTTCACGAGGATGAAATCGCCGACAAGCAGCGTCGGGATCATAGATCCGGACGGGATCTTGAATGGCTCGACGATGAACGAACGCAGGCCGAACACGATCAGGATGACCGGAAAGAAACTCGCGCCATACTCGACCCACCAAGGCGAGGGGGTGCCGGGAGCGCGACGCTTCTTGGCGTAGAAACGATCGATGACCCACAGGATCGCTGTCGCCACCAGCAGCAGGAACAACACCAGCGCAAAGTTCACACAGACTCCGTTTCGTCGCGATTCAACGCGGCGCCCCACAGGGCGCCACCGCCTACTTGCCTTCGTCCACCCGCAACACGGAGAGGAAGGCCTCCTGCGGAATTTCGACGTTACCGACCTGCTTCATGCGCTTCTTGCCTTCCTTCTGCTTCTCGAGCAGCTTCTTCTTCCGCGAGATGTCACCGCCGTAACACTTCGCGAGCACGTTCTTGCGCAGCGCCTTGATGGTCTCCCGCGCAATGATGTGCGAGCCGATCGCCGCCTGGACTGCGACGTCGAACATCTGGCGCGGAATCAGCGAACGCAGCTTCGCTGCGACTTCACGGCCGCGATACTGCGCCGAGGCGCGATGCACGATCACCGACAGCGCGTCGACCTTCTCGCCGCCGACCATCATGTCGAGCTTCACGAGATCGGCCGCCCGATACTCCTTGAACTCGTAGTCGAGCGACGCGTAGCCGCGCGACACCGACTTCAGCTTGTCGAAGAAGTCCATCACCACTTCGTTCATAGGCAGATCGTAGATCAGCTGCACCTGCCGGCCGTGGTAGCGCATATCGACCTGCACGCCGCGCTTCAGGTTGCACAGCGTAATCACCGGACCGACATACTCCTGCGGCATGAAGATCGTCGCCGTGATGATGGGCTCACGAATCTCCGCGACCTTCGACAGGTCGGGCAGCTTGGACGGATTCTCGACGTGAATCACTTCGCCGCTGTTCATCACGACCTCATACACGACGGTAGGTGCCGTGGTGATGAGGTTCATGTCGAATTCACGTTCGAGGCGCTCCTGCACGATGTCCATGTGCAGCAGCCCGAGGAAGCCGCAGCGGAAGCCGAACCCCAAGGCCTGCGAGACTTCCGGCTCGAACTGCAGCGACGCGTCGTTGAGGCGCAGCTTCTCCAGCGAATCGCGCAACTGGTCGTATTCGCTCGACTCGACCGGATAAAGGCCCGCGAACACCTGCGGTTTGATCTCCTTGAAGCCGGGCAGCGGCTCAGCCGCCGGCCGGCTCGCGAGCGTCACGGTGTCGCCGACCTTCGCCGCCTGCAGTTCCTTGATGCCGGCAATGATGAACCCCACCTCGCCGGCGGACAACTCGGTACGCGCAACCGAGCGCGGCGTGAACACACCGACCTGGTCGCACGGATACTGCGCGCCAGTGGCCATCAACAGGATCCGGTCCTTCGGCCGCAGCACGCCGTCCACGACGCGCACCAGCATCACCACACCGACGTAGTTGTCGAACCACGAGTCAATGATCAGCGCCTTCAGCGGCGCGGCGGGATCGCCTTTGGGCGGCGGCACGCGGCGCACCACGGTCTCGAGCACATCCTCGATGCCCAGTCCGGTTTTCGCCGAACACAGCACCGCCTCGGACGCGTCGACGCCAATGACGTCCTCGATCTCCTGGCGCGCATTGTCCGGATCCGCGGCGGGCAGGTCGATCTTGTTCAGGACCGGTACGACCTCGACGTTTTGCTCGATCGCCGTGTAGCAGTTCGCGACCGTCTGCGCCTCCACGCCTTGCGACGCATCGACCACGAGGAGTGCGCCTTCGCACGCCGACAGCGAACGGCTCACCTCGTAGGAGAAGTCGACGTGTCCCGGAGTATCGATCAGGTTGAGGTTATAGACCTGGCCATCCTTCGCCTTGTACTGCAGGGCGGCGGTCTGCGCCTTGATGGTAATCCCGCGCTCGCGCTCGAGGTCCATCGAATCGAGCACCTGCTCCTCCATCTCGCGATCGGAAAGCCCGCCGCAATAGTGGATGAGGCGATCGGCCAGCGTAGATTTGCCGTGATCGATGTGGGCGATGATGGAAAAATTTCGGATGTGTTGCATGCGCCAACAAAAGAAAGGTGCCTCGCGGCACCTAATAAGTTTCGGTTGAATCGGCTAAGCGGCGGATTCTAGCGGAAAACGCCCGCAATAGGCACGGATCGCTCCCTCGTCCAGACGGTAATGACACAGCTCGGTATCACCGGCGAGGACGACGGGAACCAGTTCATCCCATTTGGCTTCAAGCGCCGGATCCGCGTCGACGTCCACGACGCGCACGTCCCATCCGAGTTCGGCGGCGAGCGGCAACAGCCGATCGATGAGGTCATGGCACAAGTGGCACCACTCGCGGCTCATCACGGTCAATTCGCGCTCCACGCTCAATCTCCCGCCCTCAGCGTCACGTAGCTCGTTCCAGAACCGCGGTGCACCAGCAGCGTGACCAACTGGCCATCCTTGATGTCCGCCGCCAGGCGCGTAAAACCGTCGACCGTCTTCAGCGCGACCTGACGCCCACCGGACACCATTGCGAGCACGATATCCCCGACCTGCAGGTCGGCGCGCGCTGCGGCACCCTGCGCCCGCTCGATAACCAGCCCGTGCTCCACGTTGCGCTCGCGCTTCTGCGCCGGGGTCGGCAATCCGAGCACCAGGCCGAGCTTGTTGGGGGCTGGCTTGGCGCGCTCGCTACGGCGCGAGCGCGGATTGCCTTCGTCAGCCCATTCGCCGACCACGATGCCGACCTCGCGCAGCACACCCGCCCGGTACAGCGACAGGCTTACCTGGGCTCCGGGGCGGCTCGACGACACGATCCGCGGCAGGTCGCTGGACTGCTCGACCGGCTTCCCGGCGAATCGCACGATCACGTCGCCTTGTTCGATACCTGCTTTCGCAGCGGGACCGTCGGGTTCGACCGCGCTCACGAGCGCTCCTTCCGCACGCGGCAGCGCGAAAGTCTCGGCCAGCGAGCGCGTCACTTCCTGGATTGCAACACCGATACGCCCGCGCTGGACCCGCCCGCTGGCCTTGAGCTGCGCCTGGATCTCCATCGCGAGGTTGATCGGGATCGCGAATGACAGCCCCATGAAACCACCGGTCTGGCTGTATATCTGCGAGTTGATGCCGACCACCTCGCCCTTCAGGTTGAACAGCGGCCCCCCGGAATTGCCGGGATTGATCGCGACGTCCGTCTGTATGAAGGGGACGAAGTTCTCATCCGGAAGGCTGCGCCCCTTGGCGCTGACGATACCGGCCGTCACCGAATGATCGAAGCCGAAGGGCGATCCGATCGCAACCACCCATTCGCCCACCTGCAGCTTGTCCGGGTCGCCGATCGTCAGTCGCGGCAAATCCGTCGCATCGATCTTGATCAGCGCGACGTCGGAGCGCGCGTCCGCCCCCACCACACGCGCCCGGAACTCGCGCTTGTCGTTGAGGCGGACAATGATCTCCTCCGCCTCCTCGACGACATGCGCATTGGTGAGAATATAACCGTCGGCGCTCACGATGAAGCCGGAGCCGAGCGACTTGTTGTCGGGGTCGATGCGTGGATGCTCGGGCTTGCGCGGAATGAAGCGCCGAAAGAAATCGAACATCGGATCGTCCGGTGCCAGCTGGGGAAAGCCCGGCCCCGCGCCCTTGCCTGCCTGGGCGGCGCTGATGTTCACCACGGCCGCCCCATGCCGCTGCACGATCTGCGTGAAATCGGGCAAGGCGATCACGCCGCCGGCGGCATATGCGGACGTGGCCGCAAACGCGCACGACAGCGCAAAGACAAGCGCACGCAACAGACGCCCGAGGCTCATCCCTCCTGCGCCCCCGTCACACCACATCCCGCGCTCCCGCGCACCATCTCGATTTCGAAGCCGTGACGCGCGGTGCGGCTGCGGAACACCGCACGATTGACCCCAAGCGCTATAGCAAGACCCGCAAGCCCGCCCGCCGCCGTGCCCAGGTCCTGCGCGCCGACATCGGCCAATGCGCTACCCAGCGCAGCTCCAATCAGCAGCAGTGCGACGGACAGGCCGTAGCCCAGCAGCGCACCCCGCAAGGGCGCACCGTCGCGCATCCGCAGGCGCACCTGCTCGCCCGGACGGACATCGATCGAATTCGGCACCGCGAACACTTCGTCCGGCGCCTTCAGCGCATACGCGATGCCGGTCGAGCGGCAGCCGCCCGGTTCATCGCAGCGTCCGCAGCCGCCCGCCCGCTCGGTGAGACGAACCCAGGCGCGCCCGCCTTCGACGCGATCGACGATGCCCTGCGCCTCATTCATCGCATCACCGGCTCGATCGCGTCGCCCAGCCGCTGCACCGAACGCAATGGCACTTCGCCCAGAGCCGTCACCAGATGTGGGCCGACGACGCGTTTGTAGATATTGATCGCACCACTCGCAAACGGCCCGGGCTCGACACGCGCCCCGTCATTCGGCTCGATGAACACCGAGATCGACGCGAGTCCGTCGCTATACACCATGTGCAGAGCCTCGCCGCGGTCGCGACCGAGCGGCCGGCGCATCACCGAAACGAGCGAGAACCCCGCAAGCGGGGCATTGAGCGCCCAACCGCTGTCCTCCTTGCGCACCTCGACGCCATTGGCGTGAACGACCCGCCAGTCGCTGCTTCTGGTGATGCGCGGGCGGAAGGCGTCGCTGCCGATCTCACCGCCGATTTTCACGTCGCTGAAGGTGAATTGCTCGACGATCTCGCCGCGCTCATCGACCGTACGGGCCTTGAGCAGCAGGCCCGACTGCACCTCCGCCCACAGTTGGTAGCCGAAGCGCAGGTCATCCTTCGGCTCCAGGATGATCTGCTGGGCGTCCAGCCCGGCAACGCGCCCCACGCTGCCCTTGCGGATACGATAATTCTCGGCGAGGCCGCCGAACGCCACGGGCAGTCGCGAAGGAAAGGCGCGCCGCGTACCGGGACGATCGACGATGACGGTCTTCTGGTCCGGCAGCACGCAACGCACTTCGCTGTTGCTGCGGATCACCTCGCGCGGGCTGCCGTCGAGCACCTCCAGGCGTTCATGCTCGCCGTTCGCGTCGCTCATGTGCGCGATGCGCGAGGTCTCGAAATTCTTCCCCGACTGATAGATGAAGGTACCGTAATAATTGAGGCGCTGGCCCGCAGTGGCCATGCGCCCGAGCCACGAGAGGGGATCACCCGGCGACTCGGCAATGGCCGGCGCCTGCGACAATGCCGCACAGACCGCCAATACAGCAGACACCCACCTCATCGGCCACTGCCCTGCCCGACGTCGGAAACGGTGCGCACGTGCTGGATCACACCCGAGATGGGCCCGCCGCCCGACATCGCCTGATGCACGAAGACATATTCGCGAGTCGGATCGACCGCGACCGGACTCGGCGAAACCGCAACCGGACGCACCGCCGCGTGCGCGGCGACGGCAGTCGACGATCGCGCGACGGCAACCTGCCCAGCCGTCGGCTGCCCCTGATCGCTGTATAGCGTATGGGCCACCCAGCCCACGGCAGCCACGCCCATCACCGAGGCGGCCAGCGGCATCAGCGACCGCCACAATCGCCCGCCTTCCGCTGCTGGACGTGAGGAAGGCGCCAGCAGGGACGGCTCCTCGTCGATATTCGCCATGACCCGCCCGACGAATCCGGCGTTGCCGTCACGATCTCCGCGCAGCACATCACCGATCAGGCAGTAAGCCTCCCAGTCGGTACGCAACGAACGGTCCCGCCGCATCGACTCGAAAACCGGATGCGCCGATTGCTCGTCGAGATCACCATCCAGAAGTGCCGACAATCTGTCCTTCATGAGTACCACCTACCAACGTTTATCAGGCGCCGTATCCAGCAGCGGCCGCAGTCTTTCAGCAATCGCCTCGCGTGCGCGGAAGATTCGCGAACGCACGGTTCCGATCGGACAATCCATGATGCTGGCAATTTCCTCGTAGCTCAGCCCTTCGAGTTCACGCAGCATGATCGCAGTACGCAACTCCTCCGGCAGCGCTTCCATCGCGTGATCGACCGTCTCGCCGATCTGCCGCGTCATCATCAGACGCTCCGGCGTATTGATGTCACGCAACTGCTCGCCTTCCTCGAAGGTTTCCGCCTCTTCGGAATCGAATCCGGTCGAGGTGGGCGCCCGTCGGCCTTGCGAAACCAGGTAGTTCTTGGCGGTATTGATCCCGATACGGTAAAGCCACGTGTAAAAAGCGCTATCACCACGAAACGATCCCAAGGCGCGATACGCCTTGATGAAGGTTTCCTGGGCCACATCCTCGACCTCTGCCGAATCGCGGATCAAGCGGGACAGCAGCCTGTGCAGCTTGCGTTGGTACTTTGCTACCAGCAAGCCGAAAGCCTGCTTGTCACCGCGCTGCACGCGCTCGACAAGCTGCTGATCTATCTCGCGATCGCTCATGGGCGGGTCGTTACTCTATGTTGTGCAAAATCCGCGCCAGTATAGCGACCCAGCCCCGTCTCCGGCAAAGTCGAAGCTAACAAGAAGACCGACACGCTTTGAAATAGTTCAGACCCCGACATGGTTTTCAGTCGCAGCAAACGGCCTGCTACGGCCCAGGCCCGGAGCGCCACATCGAACGTGATATAGTTCATGCACCTGTCGATCCTTGGCACATACGATCTTGTCAAAACAATACGACGTACTCATCCTCGGCAGCGGCGCGGCGGGACAGTCGATCGCGCTGCGTCTGGCAGACAAACTCCGAGTCGCCCTGGTTACCAAACGCGCGATCTCCGACAGTGCCAGCGCCTGGGCTCAAGGCGGCATCGCCGCGGTCCTCGACACCTCCGACAGCATCGAGGCGCACATCCAGGACACTTATATCGCGGGCGGTGGCCTGTGCGACCCGAATGCCACACGCTTTGTTGTCGAACATGGCAAAGCGGCCATCGAATGGCTGATCGGACGTGGCGTCCCCTTCACCCGCGAGGATCAGTCCAGCCTCGGATACCACCTCACGCGCGAAGGCGGCCACTCGCATCGGCGAATCATCCACGCTGCCGACGCCACCGGCGCCGCGGTGCAGGCCACGCTGACCGAACAGGTCAGCAAGCACCCCAACATCGACATCCTCGAGAATCACATCGCGGTCGATCTGATCCGCGGCGACAAGCTGGGCCTACCCGAGCAAGGCTGTCTCGGCGCCTATGTGCTCGACATCACCAACGATCGCGTGGAGACGATCGGTGCGCGCAACACCGTGATTGCCACCGGCGGAGCCGGCAAGGTCTATCTATATACGACCAACCCCAGCGTCGCAACCGGCGACGGCATTGCCATGGCATGGCGGGCGGGTTGCCGCGTGGCGAACATGGAATTCATCCAGTTCCACCCCACCTGCCTGTACCACCCGCAGGCGAAGTCATTCCTGATATCGGAAGCCGTGCGCGGCGAAGGCGGTCTGCTGAAGCTGCCTGACGGCACCCGCTTCATGCCGGCCCACGACGCACGCGCCGAGCTGGCTCCGCGCGACATCGTCGCCCGTGCCATCGACTTCGAGATGAAGAAACACGGTCTCGACTGCGTCTATCTCGATATCAGTCACAAGCCGGCCGAGTGGTTGCGCGAACATTTTCCCAATATTCACGCACGCTGCCTGGAATTGGGAATCGACATCACGCGCGAGGGGATTCCCGTCGTACCTGCGGCGCACTACACCTGCGGCGGCATCGTCACCGACCTTGCCGCACGGACCGACGTTCCCAACCTCTATTCCGTTGGCGAATCGGCGTACACAGGCCTCCACGGCGCCAACCGCCTCGCCAGCAACTCGCTCCTGGAGTGTCTCGTCTTCGGCGAAGCAGCAGCGAATGACATCCTTTCGCAGGCGAAGCGGCCCCTGCCGAGGCTCCCCGACTGGGACGAGAGCCGCGTGACCGACGCCGACGAAGAGGTCGTGATCTCGCACAACTGGGCGGAGTTGCGCCGTTTCATGTGGGACTATGTCGGCATCGTGCGCACGACCAAGCGCCTGCAGCGTGCCCAGCACCGCATCCGCCTGCTGGCGCGCGAAATCAACGAGTTCTACTCGCACTTCCGCGTCAGCAACGACCTGATCGAATTGCGCAACCTCGTCGTCACCGCCGACCTGATCGTACGCTGCGCCTTGCGCCGCAAGGAAAGCCGCGGACTACACAGCTCGCGCGATTACCCGGATACGCTACCGGTCGCACGCCCCACCATCCTGCGACCACACCGGCGCTGAACGACCGCAACAACCCGTTCCACCGTCGCGGAACCCTCGGCTCAACGCAGCGGGGGCGCTCCGTGCTCGGTCGCGTTGTTTTCGACGACACCTTCGATTGGGGCGGCACCGACCTTGTGTCGGAGCCAGATCTTGAGCTCCCGCCACTCATCCCCACGGACGTTTCCGCGCACCACCATCAGCGCCCCTCGAATCGACCTGCGCGGCGAGCGCCGCACCCGCGTTCCGCGCCAGTGAATCCACACCGCCCAACCGAAATCGACGCAGCCCGCCTCGGCCAACGCATACACGGTTCGCCGGCCGCGGCCATCAGGGTCCACTGAGAGCTCCGCATTGTCCTGGAGGACCAGACGAACCCCCGCCTTTTCCTTTTCCGCGCGGTTGGCCAAGTGCAGCGAGAATCCCAAACCCGCGATCACGACAATCACCAGCGGCAGAGGAAAGGACGAACGCAGAAATGCAAACGCCGCGATCGCATGGATCGCGGCGTTCAACAGCAACATCTGCTTCGCCGGACGAAGCCCTATTTCAAGCGGGTAGCGCACCGGCCACCCCGCACCGACTCAGACGCGACGGAACGCGATGGTTCCGTTGGTCCCGCCAAAGCCGAACGAATTCGACAGCGCGGCGCGGATCTCCATCGGGCGGGCCTTGTTCGCGACGTAGTCGAGATCGCAACCTTCGTCCTGCTCGAAGATATTGATCGTCGGCGGAGCGATCTGGTTATGGATCGCCAGCGTCGTGAACACCGCCTCGACACCTCCCGCTGCGCCCAGCAGGTGCCCCGTCATCGATTTGGTCGAATTCACCGCAATCGACTTGGCGCGGTCGCCGAAGCAACGCTTGACCGCCGTCGTCTCGGCCAGGTCGCCGAGCGGGGTCGACGTGCCGTGCGCGTTGATGTAATCGACCTCTTCGAGCGACATGCCGGCATCACGCATCGCATTGGTCATGCAGCGCGCGGCACCGTTGCCGTCCTCGCATGGGGCGGTCATGTGGTAGGCGTCCGCGCTCATGCCGTAACCGACGACTTCAGCGTAGATCTTTGCCCCACGCGCCTTCGCGTGCTCGTATTCCTCGAGCACGAGAACGCCCGCACCCTCGCCCAGGACGAAGCCGTCGCGCCCCTTGTCCCACGGACGGCTCGCCGTCTGCGGGTCGTCGTTGCGCGTGGACAGCGCGCGGGCCGAGGCAAACCCGCCAACGGCCAGAGGCGTGACGGTCGACTCCGCGCCCCCCGCGATCATCACGTCGGCGTCGCCGTACTGGATGAGGCGTGCCGCCTCGCCGATGCAGTGTGTGGCGGTCGTGCATGCGGTCACCATCGCCAGGCACGGCCCCTTGAGGCCGAACATGATCGACAGGTTGCCCGCGATCATGTTGATGATCGTGCCGGGGATGAAGAACGGGGAAATCTTGCGCGGCCCCGCCTTCAGGTAATCGTCGTGGGTCGCTTCGATCATCGGCAGACCGCCGATGCCCGACCCAAGATTGACGCCGATGCGCTCGGCGTTCTCTGCAGTCACCTGCAGCCCGGCATCCTTGAAGGCCTGGATGCCGGCGGCCATGCCGTAATGGATGAAGACATCCATGCGGCGCGCCTCTTTCGGCGAGAGATACGCGCCGATGTCGAACCCCTTCACCTCACCGGCGATCTTCACCGGGAAGTTCGTGGTATCGAAGCGCGTAATCTCGCCGATACCGGAGCGGCCGTTGACGATATTGTCCCAGGCCTCCGGAACGGTATTGCCGACCGGGGAGATGATGCCCAGACCGGTAATGACGACTCTGCGACGGGTCAATGTTCGCTCCGGTAATCAGTCTTACTTCTTCAGGTGGGCGTTGACGTAGTCAATCGCCTGCTGAACCGTGGTGATCTTCTCAGCTTCCTCGTCCGGGATTTCGCACTCGAACTCTTCCTCGAGGGCCATGACCAGTTCCACGGTATCCAGCGAATCCGCGCCCAGATCGTCGACGAACGAGGACTCGATCTTGATTTCCGACTCGTTCACACCAAGTTGTTCGGCGACAATTTTCTTGACGCGCTGCTCGATGTTCTCCATGAACTAACTCCTTCCCAGAATGATCCAGATATGTAAGAAAAAAAGCCGGCGTATTCTACCAAAAAGGATGAGAACCGCTATCGCCGCCGGCGATTACGACATGTACATGCCGCCATTCACGTGCAGGGTCGTGCCCGTTACGTAGGCGGCAGCGGGCGAGGCCAGGAAGGCCACCGCTCCGGCGATTTCTTCGGGACGTCCGAGACGGCCGAGGGCGATGTTGCCCAGCAGCGCATCGCGGGCAGCTTCGGGCAGCGCACGGGTCATGTCGGTGTCGATAAAGCCCGGCGCCACGCAATTGACAGTGATGTTGCGGCTACCCAGCTCGCGAGCCAGCGCGCGGCTCATGCCGGCAACGCCGGCCTTCGCTGCTGCGTAGTTCGCCTGCCCGGGGTTGCCGGCGCTGCCGACCACGGACGTGATGTTGATGATACGGCCGCCACGCGCCTTCATCATGCCGCGCATGACCAGACGCGACATGCGGAACACGGACTTGAGGTTGGTATCGATGACCGCGTCCCACTCCTCGTCCTTCATGCGCATCGCGAGGTTGTCGCGCGTGATTCCGGCATTGTTCACGAGGATGCCGACGGCACCGAAACGCTTCTCGATATCGCCGATCGCGGCTTCGCACGCAGCGGCATCGGTGACATTCAGGGCCAACCCGCAGCCCTTGATGCCGGCTTCCTGCAGGCCATTATCGATATCCGCGGCACCGGCTTCCGACGTCGCGGTACCGACGACCGTCGCTCCCAGCCGCCCCAGTTCGAGAGCGACCGCGCGCCCGATTCCGCGGGACGCACCGGTCACGAGGGCCACCTGCCCTTCGAGCGAAAAACTCATTGATGTCACCTCACCGCGGCAATGGATTGTTCGAGACTCGCGGCGTCGTGAATCGAGCCGCCCTGCACTTCACCCGCGATCCGCTTGGTCATGCCCGCGAGCACCTTGCCCGGACCGCATTCGAGGACATGCCCCATGCCACGGCGCGCCATGTCCTGAACAAGCTCGATCCAGCGCACCGGCGAAAAAGCCTGGCGCACGAGCGCGTCACGAATCCTGGCGGGGTCGTCATACACGGCGACATCCACATTGTTGATGACATCGATCGCGGGCTTGCTGATCGTCACTGACGCGAGTCGCTCGGCAAGCCGCTCAGCGGCCGGCTTCATCAGCGCGCAATGGAACGGGGCGCTCACGGGAAGCAGCATCGCACGCTTCGCGCCGCGCGCCTTCGCAGCCTCGATCGCGCGCTCGACCGCGCCCTTCGCGCCGGCGATCACGATCTGGCCGGGGGCGTTGAGATTGGCGGCCTCCACCACCTCGCCCTGCGCCGCTTCGGCGCAGGCTTCGCGGACGGCCTCGACCTCCAGCCCCAGCAGCGCGGCCATGCCGCCCTCGCCGGCGGGAACCGCCTCCTGCATCGCCTGCGCGCGGAAACGCACTAGCGGGACGGCGTCGGCAAAGGCCATCGCCCCGGCGGCGACCAGCGCCGAATACTCGCCGAGACTGTGGCCGGCGACCAACTGCGGCTTCGGACCACCGGCCGCAAGCCAGGCACGATACGCTGCCACACCGGCCGTGAGCATCAGGGGCTGGGTGTTGACGGTCAGCGCCAACCGCTCGGCGGGGCCGTCATTGACCATCTGCCAGAGGTCCTCGCCGAGCGCATCCGACGCCTCGGCAAAGGTGTCACGGATTTCGGCACGGTCGCCGTAACCCGTCATCATTCCGACGGATTGGGAACCCTGTCCCGGAAAAACCAGAGCAAAAGCCATTGTTCTTGTCCTGACTCAGAATTGGAGCAGCGCCGCGCCCCACGTGAAACCACCACCGACGCCTTCGACGATGATGCGCTGGCCTGCACGGATCCGTCCGTCGCGCACGGCGAGGTCGAGAGCGAGCGGAATCGATGCGGCCGACGTATTGCCGTGACGATCGACGGTGGCGATGACCTTCTCCATCGGCACGCCGAGCCGCTTCGCGGTCGCCTGGATGATGCGGATGTTCGCCTGATGCGGGATCAGCCAATCGACGGCCCCGGCCTCCATGCCGGACTCGGCGAGAACCTCGTTGGCGACCTCGCCGAGCACCTTGACCGCAAACTTGAACACCGCCTGCCCGTCCATGCGCAGGAACGGATCGCCGATCACCTGACCGGACGCGACCGCCCCGGGGACGCACAGGATGGGATGGTGACTGCCGTCGGCATGCAGCGCGGTCGCGAGGATGCCAGGCTTGTCGGACGCCTCGAGCACGACGGCACCCGCGCCGTCACCGAACAGCACGCAGGTGCCGCGGTCGGACCAGTCGAGAATGCGCGAGAACACCTCGGCGCCCACCACCAGCGCGCGCTTGTGACTGCCGGAACGGATAAACTTTTCGGCGATCGTCAGCCCGTAGACGAAGCCAGTGCACACCGCCTGCACATCGAACGCGGCCGCGCCGTTGCGCATGCCGAGCTTGGATTGCAGCAGGGTCGCCGTGCTGGGAAAGATGCAGTCGGGGGTCGAGGTCGCGACAATGACGAGATCGATGTCCTCAGGCTGCAGACCAGCGGCGGCGATGGCGCGGCGGCTCGCCTCGCAGGCGAGATCGCTCGAGGTGACGTCGCGTGCGGCGAGGTGACGGGTACGGATTCCGGTGCGCTCGACGATCCACTCGTCCGACGTGTCGATGCCGCGCGCGACCAGATCGTCGTTACTGACCGGCTCGCCGGGCAGGAAACTTCCGGTACCGGCAATTCGTGCATAGATCATGCTGCTCTCCCCATTGCCGCCATCCGCTCGCTGATGCGCTCGACGAGTCGGTTCGACGCGGCCTCGGCGGCACGGTGAATGGCCTGCTCGAATGCATACGCGTCGGCCGAACCGTGGCTCTTGACCACCACGCCGCGCAGCCCGACCAGGGCCGCGCCGTTGTAGCGACGATGATCGACACGTCGCTTGAAACGCTTGAGCGCAGGCATCGCGACGACCGCCATGGCCTTGGTCAATAGGCTGCGGCTGAATTCCTCCTTGAGGAATGCGGCAAGCATCTGAGCAAGCCCCTCGGACGTCTTCAACGCCACGTTCCCGACGAAGCCGTCGCAGACGACCACGTCGGTCGTTCCCTTGTAGATGTCGTCGCCTTCGACGTTGCCGTAGAAGTTCAGGCCACTGCCGCGCAGCAGCTCGCCGGCGCGCTTGACCACATCGTTGCCCTTGATCGCTTCTTCGCCGATGTTGAGCAGCCCCACCGACGGGCGGTCGACGTGCTCGACCGCGGAGACGAGCATCGCCCCCATGATGCCGAACTGCAGCAGGTGCTCGGGCTCGCAATCGACGTTGGCACCGAGGTCGAGCACATACACCTGCCCCGTTCGCGTGGGCAGGATGGTCGCAATCGCAGGCCGGTCGATGCCGTCGAGCGTCTTGAGAACGAAGCGCGAGATCGCCATCAGCGCGCCCGTATTGCCGGCGGACACAGCGGCCTGGGCCTTACCGGCCTTCACCAGATCGACGGCAACGCGCATCGACGAATCCTTCTTCGTGCGCATTGCGATCGCCGGCGGGTCGTCCATCTCGACGACCTCGGACGCCGCGCGGACCGAGAGACGATCCGCAAAGCCATTGCCAATCGCGGCCACGGCCTGATCGAGCGCACTCTGACGCCCGACCAGAATCACCTTGGCCTCGGGATGGTTGCGCAGGAAGGCCTGCGCGGCCGGCACCGTCACGGACGGGCCATGATCGCCGCCCATGCAGTCAATCGCAACGGTGACACCCATGGTGCTTTCGCGCAACTCGAACAGGAATTCGGGATGAAAAAACGGCGCAGACGCCCTAAGCGCCGCGCCGCCTTGGAAGAAAGGACTTATTCGCCCTTGGTCTTGACGACTTTCTTGCCGCGATACACACCGCTCGGGCTGATGTGGTGGCGCAGATGGACTTCGCCGGTGGTCGCTTCGACGGCGAGCGGGGGGTTGGTCAGGAAGTCGTGCGCACGATGCATGCCACGCTTGGAGGGGGATTTCTTGTTCTGCTGAACGGCCATGAAAAACTCCTAGTACAAATATCGCGCCTATTCCGCGCCGTCGTTCTTGCGCAACTTCTCAAGCGACGCGAAAGGCGATTCCTTTACGGCACCACCGTCAGGGCGGGGCGCCTCACACTTTTCATGCCGAGGCGCAATAGGCACCGCCAGCACGATCTCATCCTCGACCAACGCCGTCACATCCATGTCCGGCATTGCTTCAATTGCATCGAACGCATCTTCCTCCAGCTCGTCGTCCGCGATCGGCTGACCGGGCCTGACGAGCTCGAAGAGCACATCCACGCCCAAGGGCCAGATCATCGGACCGAGGCAGCGCTGGCAACGCACCTGCAACTCGCCTGAAATGACGAGCCGCATGCGCGGCCTGCGATCCAGCCCCATCTCACCGACAAGGCTGAACTGCACGCTACCGGACGTGTCCAGCAGCACATCGCCGAGCCGCGGCAGGTCCGCCAGCGGGATGATCGCGCTCAGACTGCGACCTTCGGCAGCAAACTTGAACGGATCCGGAAGAATGCTTCGTTGCGGCATAAGGGGCGCATGATATTATTTTCGGCTTCCCCTGTCAAAACCCCGAAACGCCTATTTTCAAGGATTTGCGCTACCGAGAAGGCAGCGCGAGCCTCATAGCGTCGCTCGGCCCCAGCCACTTCGATCATGAAACTGATACTCGCCTCGACCTCAGCCTATCGCCGCATGCTCCTGGAACGTTTCCAGACACCGTTCGAGACGGCCAGTCCGAAGGTTGATGAGACCCCCCTGCCCGGGGAAGCACCACCCGCCACCGCAAATCGCCTGGCGATCGAGAAAGCACGGGCAGTCGCACTCGACCATACCGACGCCCTGGTGATCGGCAGCGATCAGGTCGCGCACATCGGCGACGAAGTATTCGGCAAGCCCGGCACCGTCGACAGAGCCATCGCGCAATTGCGCCGCATGAGCGGTCAGGCCGTCACTTTCCACACCGCGCTCGCGGTCGTCAATACGCGCACGGGCCACGTTCGCAGCGAGAGCGTGCCGACTTTCGTGCGCTTCCGCGAACTGGACGACAACGAAATCCGACGCTACGTGGACAAGGAGCGCCCGCTCGACTGCGCCGGCAGCGCCAAATCGGAGGGACTGGGGATCACGCTCCTCGAATCGCTCTCGGGCGACGACCCGACCGCCCTGATCGGCTTGCCGCTGATCGCGCTGTCACGCCTGCTGCGCGCGGAAGGCATGCAACTCCCATGACCGCACGGCGCGGAGCATTGTTTCTGGTCCCGGTCAGCCTCGGCGACACGACATGCGCACACATCCTCCCGCACGAAGTACAGGCGATTGCGCGCCGGCTGCGCCACTTCGTCGTGGAAAACGCCAAGACCGCACGATCTGAACTGAAGCGCCTCGACCACCCGGGCCCATTGCGGGATATCGACATCCAGGTCTTGCCGGAGAAGGACTCCAGCGCCGCACTCGATGCGCTGCTGGCACCGGCGCTGCAGGGGCAGGACATCGGCCTGATGTCGGAAGCCGGCTGCCCGGCGGTCGCTGATCCCGGAGCACGCCTGGTGGCGCGCGCGCACGCCCTGGGCGTCGAGGTGCGACCGCTGGTCGGACCGTCGTCGATCCTGCTCGCCCTGATGGCGTCCGGCCTGAACGGTCAGAGCTTCGCCTTCAACGGTTACCTGCCCGTTGCCGACGCGGAGCGGGACGGCCGCATCCGGCAGATCGAGGATGAATCTCGCCGCCTGCAGCGGACGCAGATATTTATCGAGACCCCCTACCGCAACGAGCGGCTGTTCGAAGCACTGCTGGCGAACTGCCGCCCGACCACACGCCTATGTGTCGCACGCGAACTCACCACGGACAACGAGTGGGTGGCCAGCGCGAGCATTGCCGACTGGCGCAAGAGGCCCAGGCCGGAACTGGCGAAACGCCCCACCCTTTTTCTGATTCTGGCGAGCTGACGATCAGGCGTTATCGCGCAGCCACAGGGCGAGCTCGGCTGGCGAATCGAGAAGCCCAACGACTTCCTCGGCCTCCAGCGCCTCCCTCGGGTGTGCACCGAAGGCCACACCGAGCCCGGCCACCCCTGCGTTCCTCGCCATCTGCAGGTCGTGCGTGGTATCACCAACCATCAGCGTGCGATCCCGGGCGACGCCGAGTTCGTCCATGATCTCCTCCAGCATCGCCGGATGCGGCTTCGAAAAACATTCGTCCGCGCACCGCGTGCTGTGGAAAAACGGCGTCAGGCCGCTTTGTTCCAGTGCGCGATTGAGCCCGAGCCGACTCTTCCCGGTTGCGACCGCCAGCATCCGGCCGGCCGCGGAAAGCTCTTCTATCATCGCGTACGTACCGGGGAACAGCGACAGCTCGTGATCCCCCGCGAGGTAATGGTAACGATAGCGCTCGACCATCCGCGGATAGTCGGACTCGGGCAGATCGGGCACCGCATGGCGCAGCGCATCGGAGAGCCCCAGCCCGATGACGTGGCGCGCGCGCGCCTCGGACGGCAGCGGCAGATCCAGATCGCGCGTCGCGGCCATGATCGCGTTCACGATCGCGGCCGCCGAATCCATGAGGGTCCCGTCCCAGTCGAAGACGATGAGGTCGAAGCGCTTAGCCATAGTTGCGAGACTCTGTTGCATCCAGGTGATCGATAAAGCCCTGCAGCTCCTCCGGCAGCGGCGAATGCAGCACGATCGGCTCCCCGCTCAGCGGATGGGCAAACGCGAGATGGGCCGCATGGAGGAACATCCGCTTCAGACCCTCATGCTCGAGCGCCTTGTTGAGCGGAAAATCGCCGTACTTGTCGTCGCCGCACAGCGGGAAGCCGAGATGGGCAAGATGGACGCGGATCTGATGGGTACGACCGGTCTTGAGTTCCACTTCGAGCAGGCTGAAACGCTGCCACCTCTTCACGAGCCGCACGATGCTGTGGGCCGGCTTGCCATCGCCACTGACCCGTACACGTCGCTCGCCTTCCGGCGTCAAGTATTTGAACAGTGGTTCCTTCACGTGCTGGAGCGCATTGCCCCACCGTCCCGGCACCAGCGTGAGGTAGCGCTTCTCGACACGCCCCTCGCGCATCATGTCATGCAGGGCGGTGAGCGCGGAGCGCTTCTTCGCGATGATCAGCAGCCCCGACGTTTCGCGATCGATGCGGTGCGCGAGTTCGAGCATGCGCGCTTGCGGCCGCTGGCTGCGCAGCTGCTCGATGACGCCGAAGCTCACCCCGCTGCCCCCATGCACGGCCTTGCCCGAAGGCTTGTCGATGACGATGATCGCGTCGTCCTCAAACACGACCGGCAGGGGCTTGCCCGCGGGGACCGCCGCAGGCGTACTCGACTCGGCGATGCGAACCGGGGGAATCCTGACCTCGTCGCCAAGCGCCAAGCGGTAGGTCGGGCCGACCCGACCGCCATTCACGCGCACTTCGCCGCTGCGCAGGATGCGATAGACGTGGCTTTTCGGCACCCCCTTGCACACCCGCATTAGGTAGTTGTCTATCCGCTGACCGGCCACAGAATCATCGACGCGCTCGCGCCTGACTGTTGCCGCTTTGCCTTGTGCCATCATCCTGAAATATACTTGCGGCCGGTTGGCCCCGGTCCGGTCGACGTCCCTCGCGCAAGGATGCGGAGGAAAGCGGTCGACAGCGAGCCCCAGAAGAGCTCCCGGGCAACCAGAACGTGCCGTCGTTGCCGAAAAGGACGACGATGGTAACGCAATCGACAATCTTCGATCCATTGGATTGAACAAAGACGCGTAACGCACCCGCAGGATCAAGCGTTCCGGCCCCAGGCGGGAATGCATGAACATCGACCAGCCGACCCATCACAGCCCATTACCGACCGGAAAAAAGTAGAACAACCTACCCGCTCCTGATCACGTAACAAGCGCGATGGTGCGCGCCGTTCGTCCTGCCCGTGGGTTTCGCGCGGGGGAACGAAATCAATGAAGCGCATGCTTTTCAATGCGACGCAGGCCGAGGAACTGCGCGTCGCAATCGTGGATGGTCAGAAACTGATCGACCTCGATATCGAATCGGCCGCCAAGGAACAGCGCAAGAGCAACATCTACAAGGCCGTCATCACCCGCATCGAGCCCAGCCTCGAAGCGGCGTTCGTTGATTACGGCTCGGAACGGCATGGTTTTCTGCCGTTCAAGGAAATCTCACGCACCTACTTCGCGCCCGGCGTCGACGCCGGCAAGGCGCGCATCCAGGACGCACTCAAGGAAGGCCAGGAACTCATCGTTCAGGTCGAGAAGGACGAGCGTGGCAACAAGGGCGCAGCCCTCACGACGTACATCTCGCTCGCGGGACGCTATCTCGTCCTGATGCCGAACAACCCTCGTGGTGGTGGCGTGTCGCGGCGCGTCGAGGGTGACGAGCGCAGCGAACTGCGCGAAGTGATGGATCAGCTTGAGGTCCCCGCCGGCATGAGCCTGATCGCGCGTACCGCGGCGATCGGCCGCAGCGCCGAGGAGCTGCAGTGGGACCTCAACTACCTGCTGCAACTGTGGCGTGCGATCGACGGTGCTGCTCAGTCGCAGTCGGGTGCTTTCCTGATCTACCAGGAAGGCAGCCTGGTGATTCGCGCGATCCGCGACTACTTCCAGCCCGACATCGGCGAGATCCTGATCGACACGGACGACGTGTACGAGCAGGCCCGCCAGTTCATGGCCCATGTCATGCCGGCCAACGTGAATCGCGTGAAGCGTTACAGCGACGACGTGCCGCTGTTCTCCCGCTTCCAGATCGAGCACCAGATCGAGTCCGCCTACTCGCGCCAGGTGAGCCTGCCCAGTGGCGGCGCGGTCGTGATCGACCATACCGAAGCCCTCGTCTCGATCGACGTGAACTCCGGCCGCTCGACCAAGGGCGCGGACATCGAGGAAACGGCCTTCCGCACCAACCTCGAAGCCGCCGAAGAGATCGCACGCCAGCTCCGCCTGCGCGACCTCGGCGGCCTGATCGTCATCGACTTCATCGACATGGAGTCGCAGAAGAACCAGCGCGAGGTGGAAAACCGGCTGCGTGATGCGCTGCGCCACGACCGCGCGCGAGTGCAGACCGGAAAGATCAGCCGCTTCGGCCTGCTCGAATTGTCGCGCCAGCGCCTGCGCCCCGCGCTCGCGGAGACGAGCTACATCCCGTGTCCGCGTTGCAACGGCACCGGCCATATCCGCAGCACCGAATCGTCCGCGCTGCACATCCTGCGCATCCTCGAAGAGGAAGCGATGAAGGAGAACACCGGCGCGGTGCATCTGCAGGTGCCCGTCGATGTCGCCACCTTCCTCCTCAACGAGAAGCGTTCGGATATCGCGCACATCGAGTACCGGCACAAGATCCAGCTGATCATCATCCCCAACCGCCATCTCGAGACGCCGCATCACGAGATCATCCGCCTGCGCCACGACCAGCTGAATCAGGAAGAGGTCAACCTCGCCAGCTACCAGATGGTCGGCAAGCCCGCCGAAGTCGATCTGCGCCTGCCGACGAAGGACGACAAGAAGCCGGCTCGCGCCGAAGCCGTAGTGAAGGGCATCGCTCCTGCGCAGCCCGCACCGATGGTCGAGCCGAAGCCCGAACCTGCGGCTGCTCCGACCGTGCAGCCTGGCCTGATCGGTCGCTTCCTTGCATGGCTGCGCGGCGAGAAGGCTGCGCCGGCACCGCAAGCGGCCGAAGAAGCTCAACCCAAGCGTGAAGCGCGTCCGCGTGGCGAGCGCGGAGAGAATCGCCGCGGCGGCAACAACCGCAACCGGCGTGAAGGCCAGCGCACCGAACGCGAGGAGCAGTCCCAGCCCGCGCGCAATGGCGGTCGGGGCGAACAACGGCAGGAACGCCAGGAGCGTACAGAGCGGGCCGAACGTCCGGAGCGGGCGGAACGTGCGGAACGCCAGGAGCGTGCCGAGCGTCCCGAAGCGACGGAACGCAGCGAAGGCCGTCGCCAGCGCGCGCCGCGCCAGCCGAAGCCGGTCGAGGTGGTCGAAAGCGCTGCCGAGCTGCTGGCTGCGGAAGCAGTCGCAGCCGTCGGTGTGACCGAATCCGCCGCACCGTCCGGTGAGGAGGGAGCCCCCGAGAAGCGCCGTCGCCGTAGCCGCGGCCGCCGCGACCGCCGCCCGGGTGAGGATCAGACGACGGCCGCCGCGACCGGAGCCGAGACGGCTGAAAACGTTCCCGCCGGCGAAATGCCCCAGGCCGAACCGACACCGGAAACGGGCGCAAGCGCTGCAGTGGCAATGGCCGCACCCGTCCGCGAGCTGATTGCTGTCGAGGAAGCCGAGGTGCCGCTGCCGGTCGTCGCCAGTGCCGCCGAAGCGGTTCCGGCCGAAGTCGAAGAAGCCCCGATGCCCGTTCTGGCTGCAGCAGCAACTGTCCCCGCCGAGGCTGCAGTCGAGGCCGTGCCGACCACGGAGGAACCGACGATCGGCATCGAGCCCCTTCCGTCGGCGGCAGCCGAGGCGGTGCCGACTGAAGTGGCCGTGGTAACGGCAATCGCAGCAGCGGACGCTGCTAGCGAAGCAACACCGCCGGTCGCCGTGGAAGTCGAGCCTCTCGAGTCCGCACCCGAACAGGTTGCAGTTGCCGAGGCAACTGAAGCCGCGCGCGCACCGTCCGCGCCGATTGACCTTGGCAGCACACTGGCGGATAGCGGTCTTGTCATGATCGAAACGAGCCGTGAAAAGGTTCAGGCCCTCGCCCAGTCCCATGCGGAGGAAGCACCGGCCCGTCCGCTCGGCCGGCGCCCACGGCCGTCGCTCGTGATCGCCGACGAGCCGCTGCAGCAGGTTGAAACCCACAAACCGAACTGATCGGCAACGGCAGAAGGAAGAAAAGGGGGCGCCCACCGGGCGCCCCCTTCTTGTTTCAGGCCGTCACACCATCGTCGATCAACGCGTCGGCCGCAAGGCGTCCAGCAGCCCTCCGACAGCATCTTCGCAGTAGTCGAGCACCAGATCGAACCCCCGCTCGCCACCATAGTAGGGATCCGGCACTTCCTCAGCCTTGAAGCAGCGTGCATAGCTCATGAAAAGCCTGACCTTGTCGCGATGCGCGTCGGGGCAATTGCGCTCCATGATCTCGAGATGCCCCGCATCCATGGCGAGCAACAGGTCGAAAGTCTCGAAATCCCCTGGTTCTAGCTTGCGCGCCCGCAGCATCGACAGGTCATAGCCGCGTTTTTCGGCCGCCTTGCGCGTGCGCGGATCGGGCGCCTCACCGACATGATATCCGTGCGTCCCGGCCGACTCGACCTCGATCACCCCATCCAGCCCCGCAGCACGGATCGCGTGGCGGGCCACCCCTTCCGCAGTGGGCGACCTGCAGATGTTGCCGGTGCAGACGAACAGGATCCTGGTCACGAGTCCACCTCTCACGCCGCCCCGTGCTGATCCGCGCCAAACGCGCGCTGACGCAGCCGGAACAACTCATCGCGGGCAGCTGCAGCCTTTTCGAATTCGAGGTTGCGCGCGTGCTCCTGCATCTCCTTCTCAAGCTTGCGGATCGCCTTCGCAACGGCCTTCTCGTCCATTGCAAAATATTCGGCCCGTGCCTCTTGCGCCACCATCGCATTGCGCTCGTCGCTGCTCGAATAGACGCCGTCGATGATGTCCTTGATGCGCTTACTCACGGTCTTCGGGACGATACCGTGTTCGGTGTTGAACGCGAGCTGCTTCGCCCGACGCCGATCCGTCTCATCCATTGCCGCACGCATCGAGCGCGTCACCACATCCGCATACAGGATGGCACGGCCGTGGATATGCCGCGCAGCCCGCCCGATGGTCTGGATCAGCGAGCGCTCGGAACGCAGAAAGCCTTCCTTGTCGGCATCCAGAATCGCCACGAGCGACACCTCGGGAATATCCAGGCCTTCGCGCAGCAGGTTGATGCCCACCAGCACATCGAACTCCCCGAGACGCAAGTCGCGGATGATCTCGACACGCTCGACGGTATCGATATCCGAATGCAGATAGCGCACGCGGATGCCGTTCTCGGCAAGGTAATCGGTAAGGTCTTCGGCCATCCGCTTCGTCAGCGTCGTAACCAGCACGCGTTCGCCCGCGGCGATGCGGCGCTTGGCCTCGGACAGCAGATCATCGACCTGCGTGCTCGCGGGCCGCACTTCGACGGCGGGGTCGATCAGCCCCGTCGGACGCACGACCTGCTCGACCACCTGCCCCTGATGCGTCGCCTCGTAGTCTGCCGGCGTGGCCGAAACAAAGATTGTCTGCGGCATCAGGCGCTCGAACTCCTCGAACTTCAGCGGCCGATTATCGAGTGCCGACGGCAGGCGGAAGCCGTATTCGACAAGGTTCTCCTTGCGCGAACGGTCGCCCTTGTACATGCCCCCCACCTGTGGAATCGCCACGTGGGATTCGTCGACGAACAGCAAGGCATCCGGCGGCAGATAGTCGATCAGCGTCGGCGGCGGTTCGCCCGGCCCGCGCCCCGACAAATGGCGCGAGTAGTTCTCGATGCCCTTGCAGAAACCCATCTCGTTGAGCATTTCCAGATCGAAACGCGTGCGCTGCTCGATACGTTGCGCCTCGACCAGCTTGGCCGAGCGCTGAAAGTAGCTGACGCGATCCCGCAGTTCCTCCTTGATGGCCTCGATCGCCTGCAGCACCGTAGCGCGCGGCGTGACGTAGTGGCTGGAGGGGTAAACGGTGAAGCGGACGAGCTTTTGCTTCATGTGCCCAGTAAGAGGATCGAACAGCGTGAGATGTTCGATCTCGTCGTCGAACATCTCGATCCGCACCGCATACTCGGCATTCTCCGCCGGAAATACGTCGATGACGTCACCGCGGACGCGGAACGTTCCCCGCCGGAAGTCGATGTCGGAGCGCGTGTACTGCATCGCCACGAGCCGCTGCACGAGGTCGCGATGCGCGATCCGCTCGCCTTCGCGCAGATGCAGGATCATCGCGTGGTAATCGACCGGATCGCCGATACCGTAGATGCACGACACCGTCGCGACGATCACGACGTCTCGCCGCTCCATCAGGCTCTTCGTCGCCGACAGGCGCATCTGCTCGATGTGCTCGTTGATGCTCGAATCCTTCTCGATGAACAGATCGCGCGACGGCACATAGGCTTCCGGCTGATAGTAATCGTAGTAGGAGACGAAATACTCGACCGCATTCTCGGGGAAAAATTCCCGGAATTCGGCGTACAGCTGCGCGGCGAGCGTCTTGTTCGGCGCCAGTACCAAGGCGGGCCTGCCACAGCGCGCGATCACGTTCGCCATCGTGTAGGTCTTGCCCGAGCCGGTCACGCCGAGCAGGGTCTGGAACATCAAGCCGTCCGACACGCCCTCGGTCAGCAGATCGATCGCGACCGGCTGATCGCCGGCGGGCGCGAAGGGCTGATGGAGCCTGAAAGGACTCCCTTCGAAAGTGACCACCGGAACACTGTCCGTCGTACTCGTCATGCTAGAATTTCCGGCTTGTTTCAAGCGCTTGCCCGACTGCCGCAACCGATCGGACAGGACTTGGCAAACGCGCATTATTTCGCAAAATGCGGCTCAAGGCACGGCTGATGGACCGGTACCGACGCGACAGGTTCAGTCCACCGCGCCTCCCGCGCAACCTGGAGTTGTTTTATGCCCGCTTCGATCTTCGCCGCCGTCGAGATGGCGCCCCGTGACCCGATCCTCGGACTGAACGAGGCTTTCAACACCGATGCGCGCACCGACAAGGTGAACCTCGGTGTCGGCGTCTACTACGACGACAACGGCAAGATTCCGCTGCTCGCAGCCGTCAAGACGGCCGAAAAGGCGCGCCTCGAAGCCATGCCGCCGCGCGGCTACCAGCCGATCGAAGGCCCCGCCGCATACAACACCGCCGTGCAGAACCTGCTCTTCGGCAAGGATTCGCACCTCATCGCCAATGGCCAGGTCGTCACCGTCCAGGCGCTGGGCGGCACCGGCGCCCTGAAGGTCGGCGCCGACTACCTCAAGCGTCTGCTCCCCGGCGCGACCGTATACATCTCCGATCCCAGCTGGGAAAACCACCGCGCGCTGTTCGAGTCCGCCGGCTTCCCGGTCGAGAACTACCCGTACTACGAACCGAGCACCCGCGGCGTGAATTTCGCCGGCATGAAGGCCAAGCTCGAGCAGCTTGCCCCGGGCTCCGTCGTCGTGCTCCACGCCTGCTGCCATAACCCGACCGGCGCCGACCTGACCGAAGCGCAGTGGAGCGAAGTCGTCGACGCCTGCCGCGAACGCGCCCTCGTACCCTTCCTCGACATGGCCTATCAGGGCTTCGCCGACGGCATCGAGCCGGACGCCGTTGCCGTGCGCCTGTTCTCGGCAAGTGGCCTGCAGTTCTTCGTTTCGAGTTCGTTCTCGAAATCGTTCTCGCTCTACGGCGAGCGTGTTGGCGCTCTCTCCATCGTCACCGCAAGCAAGGACGAGTCGGCCCGCGTGCTGTCGCAGGTCAAGCGCGTGATTCGCACCAACTACTCCAACCCGCCGATCCACGGTGGTGCCGTCGTCGCCGCCGTGCTGAACTCGGCCGAACTGCGCCAGATGTGGGAAGACGAACTGGCCGGCATGCGCGACCGCATCCGCTCGATGCGTACCGGGCTGGTCGAGAACCTGAAGGCTGCCGGCGTCGCGCAGGACTTCTCGTTCGTAATCCAGCAGCGCGGCATGTTCTCCTACACCGGCCTGTCGGCCGCTCAGGTCGAACAGCTGAAGAACGACTTCGGCATCTACGCCGTGTCGACCGGCCGCATCTGCCTCGCGGCCCTTAATTCGCGCAACATCGGCTACGTCGCCAAGGCGATCGCCGAAGTCGTGAAGGCCTGAGAATTTCGCGCAAGCGATATTGACGCATAGCCGCGTGCTACCTATAATGCGCGGCTCAATTCCCCGATAGCTCAGTCGGTAGAGCAACGGACTGTTAATCCGTGTGTCCCTGGTTCGAGCCCAGGTCGGGGAGCCAGAATTCGGCTCCTGCAGTATTTCAGCATGAGCACCAGTACCGATCCCCGATAGCTCAGTCGGTAGAGCAACGGACTGTTAATCCGTGTGTCCCTGGTTCGAGCCCAGGTCGGGGAGCCAGTAAAGCCAAGTAGATGGGCCGCCTCCTGAGGTGGCCCATTTGCTTTCGGCACTCCCGACATTCCCGCGGCTACCCCCCAACGCGACAGCAGCGGCCGCATCGGAACCTCATTCCTGACTGCTGTCATGCCGCCGTCGCAAGCGCGCGTGACGCCCGTCGCTGCCATGATCGAACGCGTGCTTTGCCGTGGTCATCGCCGTCAAGGCCGCCGCGACCTTGTAGTTGACCGTTTCCCGCGGCATCACGCCCTTCGCGTCTGCAATCCCGACCGGCAAACCGGTGAGGATCTCCATGGCCTCATCCACGGTCGCGACGGCATGGACGCGGAAAAGCCCCTCGCGTGCCGCCGCAACGACATCTTCGCGCAGCATGAGATGCCGAACGCTCGCCTGCGGTATGACCACCCCCTGCTCGCCTGTCAGGCCGCGAGCGACGCAAAGGTCGAAGAATCCCTCGATCTTCTCGTTCACACCGCCGATCGCCTGGACCTCGCCGAACTGGTTGACCGAACCGGTCACCGCGAAGGACTGGCGGATCGGAACCTGGGCCAGCGCAGACAACAAGGCGCAGAGTTCGGCCAGTGACGCGGAATCCCCCTCGACCGGGGAATAGGATTGCTCGAATACCAGGCTGGCGGACAGCGACAGCGGCTGATGGCGCGCATAGCGGGCGCCGAGAAAAGCGGAGAGGATCAGAACGCCCTTGGAATGAATCGCCCCGCCAAGCTCGGTTTCACGTTCGATGTCGACGACATCCCCCTCTCCGAGCCGCGCCGTGGCCGTAATGCGCACAGGATGGCCGAATTGCTCGCCGGCGAGTTCGACGACGACCAGGGCATTTATCTGGCCGCAGCGCGCGCCCGTGGTGGAAATAAGCGTTGTACCTTCCACCATCGATTCAAGCACCCGCTCGGCGTATCGCCCGAATCGCCGCGAGCGGGATGCGATCGCCGCATCCACCTGCACACAGCCTACCGCGGGCAACTGTGCGGCGCGTGCGTGGAAATCCGCTTCACGCATCACGTCCGTCAGCAAGCGCGTCTCCAGACTGAGCCGCCCGGAATCTTCTGCGAGTCGCGCGCCATGCTCCACCAAGCGCGCAATGCCGGTCCGGTCGAAGGGCAACAGGTCCGACGCTCGCCCGAGCATCGCGAGCAAGGCAGCGTAATGCGCAACATTGGCATCGTTGCGAGGCATATCCTCGTCGAAGTCGGCTGCCACCTTGAACAACTCCGGAAAGTCCGGATCGTTCTCCGTAAGCAGGTAGAACAGCTCGCGGTCACCGACAAGAATCACTTTGACGTCGCACGGGATGGACTCCGGTTCCAGAGTGAGCATGTTGCTCCAGCCCTGCGCTTCCGCCGGAGGCTCGATACGGATCTCTCGCGCACGCAACGCACGTTTCAACCCTTCCCACGCAAAGGGCTGCCCAAGGAGCCGCTCGACATCCAACACCAGATATCCCCCGCACGCCCGATGGAGGGCCCCGGCACGAATCAGGCTGAAATTGGTCACGAGCGTCCCCAGCTGGGAGATGTGCTCGATGCGCCCGATCAGATTGCCGAAGGTCGGATT
The DNA here is from genome assembly GCF_045689615.1 of Aromatoleum evansii. Lineage (NCBI taxonomy): Bacteria > Pseudomonadati > Pseudomonadota > Betaproteobacteria > Rhodocyclales > Rhodocyclaceae > Aromatoleum > Aromatoleum evansii. The sequence goes on along the minus strand of NZ_CP141259.1, from coordinate 1,556,797 downwards.
ATCCTCGCAGACGACCGGAGCACCGCATGTGGCAGAGTGATCGACCAGCAGCTTGACCTGATATCGGTGGAATTTCGTTCGTGCCTCGTCCTCTGCCCCTTCGTCCTCGCCGCCTTCCTGAGCAGCCCAGTCGCTGCCGCTGGCGAGGATCTCCTTCCGGATCGAATCGAAGAAGCCCAGCACGGCCGGAAGATCCGCGTAGCGCTCGCGCAACCCGCGCATCAAGTGCGTAACCGCCGGAGTGAGTGCATCGCAGGCGGCCCGCTTCATCGCCTCGTGCAGATCCTTGCGCCAGCCTGGGAACTGTTCGAGCAGATCCGCCAGGCGATCGCTCCACGCCCCCACCTTCTTCTCGACCTCCGCCCGCGTATCGGAAGGAAGAGCGTCGAAAGCCTCGGGGGACATCGCCTGCCCGTCCTTCGTCGGCGCAAACACGAAACCGTCCGGCGTCTGCAGTAGCGACACCCCGTCGGCCGCACATGCCTCCCCGAGCTCGTGCAGCGCCCCGTCTTCCCGCGTCTTGTGCGCATCCTGCAGGGATTCGACGCGGTTGCCGTAAGTCTCGCTGGCGAGCGCCGCCTCAATTGCCGGACCGAGATCGGCGATGAGCGCGAGCATGTCGCCGCGCAGTTGCGCCCCCCGGCCTGCGCTCAGGGTCAGAAGGCGGGGTCGCTGCGGGTCGTCGAAATTGTGCAGATAGCACAGATCGGGGGGAACCGGACCGCCGGCCGCAACTTCTCGCAGCAAGCGAAAAACCGTGGCATGTCGCCCGGTTCCCGGCTCGCCAAGCACGTAGACGTGGTAACCGGGCTGGCGCATTGCGAGACCGAACCGCAACGCTTCCTCTGCCCGCCCCTGCCCTATCCCGCCAGGCAGATCCGGAAGCTTAGCGGTATCGGCAAACTCGAATATATCGGGTGCACAGCGAACCCGAAGGCGGTCCGCCGCCAGTGGGCGCAGGTCGACCATCTTGTTGTTCTCCCGATGCTGCGATGAAAACGGGGGGTCCGGACGCCCGACGCCTCATCACCATCCCCTCGCCTACCCCTCCGGCAAGGGCGGTCAGCGAATCCCCCGACGCGAGAGATCGCCCCAGCGCGTGTCATGGTGGGCAACGTCATTCTCGAACTGAGGAAAGCGCCGGTCATGCTCCATCAGGAGCGACATGATCGTCCCTGCATGCTCGGACGGAAATCCCTGTCGCTTCCCGCCTCGTGTGTCCGTCATCAACAGGAAGATGAACTTGCGGCACTCGGCCGTCCCCCACATCCCGTCGATCTTGCGAAGATGAGGAAAACGCTCGTAGAGCTTTTCGGTCGAAGTTTCTGTGACGCGTGTCGTCATGGCAAATCCCCCGAAAGGGCTACATGCAATCGCCGGAAGGCTAATACTTTTGGCTCATATCAACGGGCCCGGATACACGCTACTGTGCCAACTACGGAGGCTGCCGGCAACAAGGACCGACCCCGGCGTTGAGCGGGAAGTGATTTCCGGTCTTGCCTTCAGCCCGAACGGGCTGTTAACTATCATCCAAATAGACAACCGCACCCGGCCACAGGTTGCCCGACTACCGCAACATGCAGCTCCTGAGGCACATTCAGCCAGTCATCCGATGAAATCGATCCCGATCTATCCTGCCAGCAGGCAGCTACCACTCCCAACCGACGCGCCCCCCCCGGCCGGGACCACCCTCTTGGACAAGCGCGGTCGCGCTGTTCACGACCTGCGCATCTCGGTCACGGACCGCTGCAACTTCCGCTGCATCTACTGCATGCCGCGTGAAGTGTTCGGCGCCGACCACGCCTTCCTCGCACGCAAGGAGCTGTTGTCGTTCGAGGAAATCACCAGGATTGCCCGGCTCTTTGCAGCCCGCGGCGTGCGCAAGATCCGCATCACCGGTGGCGAGCCCCTGCTGCGCAAGCATGTCGAGAACCTCATCGCCCAACTGGCAGAGATCCCCGACGTCGAACTCACGCTGACTACCAACGGGGTACTGCTACCCAGGATGGCGGGCGTATTGCGGGATGCCGGACTGCACCGCATCACCGTGAGCCTGGATGCGATCGACGACGCGACCTTCCGCAAGATGAACGACGCCGACTACCCGGTTGCGGCGGTCCTCAAGGGCATCGCGGCAGCCGAAGATGCCGGATTCGGCCCCATCAAGGTCAACATGGTCGTCAAGCGCGGCGTCAACGACCACGGGGTGATCGACATGGCGCGCCATTTCCGCGGAACCGGCCACATCCTGCGCTTCATCGAGTTCATGGACGTGGGCAGTTCGAACGGATGGGAGATGAGTGCCGTTGTCCCGTCGCGGGAGATCATCGAACGGATTCACCAGGTGTTTCCCCTCGAACAGATCGAGCCGAACTACACAGGCGAGGTTGCCGAGCGCTGGCGTTACCGCGACGGCGGCGGCGAGATCGGAGTCATCTCGTCCGTGACACAAGCCTTCTGCTCGACCTGTACCCGCATCCGCCTGTCGACCGAGGGCAAACTCTACACCTGCCTCTTTGCACAAAGCGGCCACGACCTCCGCACCCTCTTGCGCTCCGGAGGCGGCGATGCGGAGCTCGATCGCGCGATTGCAGCGGTCTGGCAAAACCGCGAGGACCGCTACTCCGAAATCCGCACGGCCAACACGGCGGGACTGCGAAAAATCGAGATGTCCTATATCGGCGGCTGAGTTACTGGCCCACTTCCTGCTTATGGCGAACTCCCGGGCACCCCGAAATGGTATGCCCAAACGCTTCCTCCCGCCCTATTCGGCGGGTAGGGCTCGTGCGGAATGTTCAGCCACATGCATCGCAAATCCCGTCCAGCGAATTCCTTCTTCCGCGGCCTGAGTACTGCTGTAGCGCTATGCGCCCTCGTTTCGCTGACGAACCTCACTGGTTGCAGCTCGACCCCTGCCGGATCGGCGGAAGAAGATCTGCAGTATCAGCTGGCATGGCCGGCCCCCCCCGAGGAACCCCGTTTCGTTTTCGAAGCGGAACTCAGGAACCAGTCTGACATACGGGACGAATCGGACGAAGACCGTCTGAAGCGAATCCTTACGGGGCACGACAAGAACTCCGAGCAACCCGTTTACCGCAAGCCGTCCGCCCTGGCGGCTCGAAAGGGGCGGCTTTACGTCGCCGACCCGCACAGCGCATCGATCTATGTGTTCGACATGCCGCGCCGGAAGGTCTTCCAGATCGGCCAGCGGGAGCCTAATCGGACGCGCTCGCCGATCTCGATGGCGATCGACGCCCAGAGCCGGCTGTATGTCCTTGATTCGAGCGCGAAAAAGGTGATGGTATTCGACTCGCTGGGTCTGTTCATGTTCTCCGTCGGCAACCCAGGCGATCTGGTAAAACCAGCGGGAGTGGCGGTCAGTCGCGACGGCTCCCGGATAGTCATTGTCGACCGTGGCAGCGTTGATGTGGACGACCATAAGGTCATCGCCTACGCACCGGACGGCAAGGAGCTGTTCAGAATCGGCCCCCGCGGCACGGATCCGGGCCAGTTGAACATACCCCTCGACGCGACCATCGCCGAAGACGGCACGCTGCACATTCTCGACTCCGGGAATTTCCGCATCCAGTCCTTCGACGAAACGGGGAAGTTTCTCTCGAGTTTCGGGTCGGTCGGCAACGGACTAGGAAGTTTCTCGCGACCACGCCGGATCACGAGCGACGCCGAAGGCAACATCTACGTTTCCGACGCATCGTTCAACAACGTGCAGATATTCACACCCGACGGAAGCCTGCTCATGTGGGTCGGCAAGGCCGGGATAGCGAACCTCCCCGGACAATACGCACTGATCGGCGCCATCACGGTGGACGAGACCGGACGGCTGTATGTTGCGGATCAGTACCACCTCAAGGTCGAAGTCTTCCGTCGGGCCGGGACTGGCTCGGTCACGGGCGCATCGGCGCGGGCAGGCTCCGCGGGGCGAGCCCCCTGAACACTCATCAAGCATAATCAGGCGCACCGCCACACTGGCATCTTTATTGCATATCCGCGCCCATACAAACAAACAACCACATCCACATCATGTTAAACAAAATCGCCACTGCAACCATCGTCACGATCGGCGTGCTTGCCTCTGATGTTGCATGGTCGGGGACACGCTCGGACTCCGAGTTCCTGCAGCAAGGCACGATCGGCAATACCCGGCATAACCTGACACAGCGCCAGACGGCGGGCGGAGGCCCGACCGGGACGCAAATGGATGCCGTTCGAAACAACTACGAGCAGGTGTGCGTCTATTGCCACACCCCTCACGGGGCCAACCAGAATATCAAGGCCCCCCTCTGGAACCGCACGGTCCGGACCACCACCTACACCCTCTACAGCCAGCTATCGCTATCCCAGGATGCGACGCAGCCGGGCCCCAGCTCGCTGACCTGTCTGTCCTGTCATGACGGCCAGACTGCAGTTGACTCGATCATCAACATGCCTGGCAGCGGCAAGTACAATGCGGCACTTGCACTCAACCCCGACGCGGCGACCACGAAGACCCTCCTCGATGCCTGGAGCACCACCGACGACGCGTTCGACCACTACGCGCTGAAGGACAACAACACCGAATGCTTGAGCTGCCATTCACCGAGCGGCCAAGGCGGCGCTCAGGACTTTAGCGCGTATGCACTCGGCACCGACCTCCGCAACGATCACCCCGTGGGCGTGAAACTGCCCACTGGCGCGGAATGGAACGTCCCTTCCGGCACGTATCAGAACATTCGCTTCTTTGACACCGATGGCGACAACCGTCCGGACAAGAATGAATTGCGCTTCTATGACTCGGGCCAAGGTTTCGAAGTCGAATGCGCGTCGTGCCATGACCCGCATGGCGTGCCGGGAGCGACCGCAAAGTTCCTCCCCACCTTCCTGCGCGTCACAGTGGATGCCAGCCAGATCTGCCTGACCTGTCATGTGAAGTAACGAGTCCTCTCCGGCATCAACATGCTGAAGGGCGCCGAAAGGCGCCCTTTCTCGTTTTTAGAAACCATTCATGTAACATTGTCTTTGAATTGAGAAACATCTTTATCCAAATGTTGCGTCTCCTGGTCATGCCAGGCGCCGCAGACTTTCGTTGGGCGCTCGTCCGAGCAGGTTTCGAGTACCCAACCATCCCGCAGTGACCACTGCAAAGACTCCGGCAAGCATGGCGCCCATCAGCGGGCCGAGGTCGGGCACGTAAACCATGCCAAATGCGTAGCGCGCGAGGATCCACCCAAGGGTGGCAGCCCCGCCTCCGGCGAGCCCGCAGGCGAGCCCGGCAAGCACGACGAACTCTGCCACGAGCGCCCTGCGCAATTGCGCGTTGCGGGCCCCCAAGGTTCGCAGCATTGCAAGCTCGTAATCACGTTCGTCATGCGTCGACTGCAACGCCGAGAACAGCACGAGGAAGCCCGACAACACCGCGAAGGCGAAAACGCTCTCGACGATGACGATCAGCTTGTCAGTCATCGCACGCATCTGGGCGATCACCGCATCGATGTCGATGACAGACAGATTCGGGAATTGCCTGACCAGGTCGGTCGTGAATCCCTGGTCACCCGGAGACAAGCGGAAGCTGGTGATGAGGCTTGCCGGGTCGCCCTCGAGCAGCCCAGGCGATGCGATGAAGAAGAAATTCACGCGCATCGAATCCCACTTGAGATCCCGGATACTCGTAATGGGAGCCTCGACCAAGCGCCCGGCGACGTTGAAGCGCACGTGGTCGCCCACCTTCAGGGAGAACGTCTCCGCCAAACCGCGCTCGACCGAGAACTGCGCAGCTGTATCCGTCCCATGCCAGCGCCCGCCGACAACAACATTCCCGTCCGGCAGCCGGCTTCCATAGCTGAGATTGAACTCCCGTTCCGCCAGGCGCCGTGTGCGCTCGTTCTCATAGTCGTCCGGGCGAACCGATTTTCCGTTGATCGACTCCAGCCGGCCACGAATCATCGGACGGATATCCGGGTCCTCGAGTCCTCGGGCGAGAAACGCCGCCGACAATGCTTCACGCTGATCCGGTTGGATGTTGATCACGAAACGATTGGGTGCGTCGGGCGGGGTCAGCGCACGCCAGTCGTCGAGCAGGTCGGCGCGAACGATGGTGAGCAGCAACAGGGCCGTCATGCCCACGCCGAGAGCGACGATCTGAATGACGCTCGCGCCGGTCCTGCGCACAAGGGAGGCGATGCCATAGCGCCAGCCGTTTCCGCCGAGCGATGTGGCGCCCCTCACGCGCCCGAGCAGGTGCAGGCAGCCCGCGGCAGCGACGGCGTACAGGGCAAGGGCAACAACGAAGCCGCCCGCAACCTGGATACCGAGCCGCAGGTCGCCGGCGATCCAGAACACGAGGGCCAGCAAGGCCAGGGTTCCCGCCGCCCACGCGGAAGCACTGCGCCCTTCCACCAGCACGATCTCGCGTCGGAGAACACGAAGGGTCGAAACGCGCCCGAGGCGCAGGAGCTGGGGAAGCACGAATCCGACAAGCAGCACGACACCGACTGCGATCCCGTGAGCGAATGGCAAGAACGAGGGCGACGGCAGGGGGGTGTTCATGATCTGAACGAGGATCCGTGCAAGCCCCAGTTGCACTGCCCAACCGAGCAGAGCCCCCAGCGCCGCAGCAGACAGTCCGAACAAGGCGAATTCGCCCACGACGATGGAGACAACCTGCGTCTGCCTGGCTCCCAGACAACGCATCACGGCGCAGGCATCAAGGTGTCTCTGCATGAAACGGCGGGCGGAAATCCCTATCGCAACAGCGGCGAGAATCACCGTCAGCAGCGCCGCCAGACGCAGGAACCGTTGGGCCTGATCGAGGGCATTGCGTACTTCGGGCCGGGCATTCTCGATGCTTTCGAGCGTCTCGCCGCGCCCCAGCCGGGTTTTCGCCCAGCGCTCGAATGCAGCGACAGCGTCGGGCTCGCCGGCGACATGCAATCGCCACGTAGCCCGGCTACCCTGAATCAGCAGGCCCGACTCGGCAAGATCTTCGACGTTGAAAATCGCACGGGGAAGCAGGCTGAAGAAATTGGCCCCGCGGTCGGACTCGAAGGTGACCGTCGCACCGACCCTGAACTCCAGGCGCCCCAGCCCGACGCGATCGCCGACCGCTACGCCGAGTGCCGCCTGCAGGCGCTCGTCGAGCCAGACCTCACCGCGTGCAGGGATGTGATCGGCGATGGCGTCGCCGCGGGTGGGCTCCGTCGCGATCCGGATGTGGCCGCGCAGTGGATAGCCTGCGCCTACGACCTTCACGCCAGCCAGTTGCGCAGCGGTGCCGGTGCTTACCATGCTGGTGAACAGCACGGTGCCGGTATGCCGCAGCCCCAGGCGCCCTGCCTCGCTGCGATAACTGTCGTCCCACGGGTGATCGGCCCTCAGCAGCAGATCGCCGCCCAACAACTGGTTCGCTTCGCGATCGAGTCCGCGGCCGACACGGTCGGCGAGGAAGCCCACGCTGGTCAGACAGGCCACCGCAATCACGATGGCAAGTCCCAGCAGATGGAGCTCCCCCGCCCGTAGGTCGCGCATCATCATGCGCAGGGCGAGGCGTAAGGTATTCATGCGCGGGTTGACGGCGCCTGCCGCCAAAGGTTCAGGCCTTGGGCAGCAGGCGCCTTACGAGTTCGACCCAGTAGGCGACGCCGAACGGAATGATGGCGTCGTTGAAATCGTAGTGCGGATTGTGCAGCGTGCATCCGCCCTCGCCGGGACCGTTGCCTATCCAGACATAGCAACCCGGCTTGTGACGCAGGTAGAAGGCAAAGTCTTCGGCCCCCATGCTTGGAGGCAGGTCGGTCAGGACGCTCGCCCCGGGGAGGCTGCCCGCCACCGCGGCACAGAGCGCGGCCTCATCGGAAGTGTTGATCGTCGGCGGGTAGCCGCGGCGATAATCGACCTCGACATTGACGCCGTGGCTCGCGGCCACACCCTGGCCGATACGCGCGATGGCCGCCTCGATGCGGTCCTGCACGGCAGCGCCGAAGGCGCGCACAGTGCCACACAGCTTCGCCCGATCCGGGATGACGTTGTACGCTTCGCCGGCATGGAACTGCGTCACGGACACGACAGCCGAATCGAGGGGGTCGAGGGTGCGGCTGACGACGGTTTGAAGCGCCTGCACCAGCGCGGCACCGGCGATGATGGAATCCGTACCGAGGTGCGGCATCGCACCATGTGCGCCCTGGCCGCGGATCTCGATGTCGAAGCGGTCGGCGCTCGCCATCACGGGCCCGTCATGCACGGCGAAGTGGCCGGCGGGGAGGCCGGGCCAGTTGTGCATGCCAAAGATGGAGGCCATGGGGAAACGTTCGAACAGGCCGTCGTCGACCATCGAATCGGCGCCGCCCTCGCCCTCTTCCGCCGGCTGGAAGATGAAATAAGCGGTCCCGTCGAAGTCGGGGTGCGCTGCGAGCACCTCGGCGGCACCGAGCAGCATCGTCGTGTGACCGTCGTGGCCGCAGGCATGCATGCAGCCGGCGTGTTGCGATACGTGGGCGAAGTCGTTGCGTTCCTGGATCGGCAGCGCATCCATGTCGGCACGCAGGCCGATGGCACGCAGGCTGCGTCCGGCCTTGAGCACGCCGACGACCCCGGTGCCGCCCAGGCCGCGATGCACCTCGATACCCAAGACCTCCAGGCGGCGAGCGACGAGCTCCGCGGTGCGGTGCTCTTCGAATGCGAGTTCGGGATGCGCGTGGATGTCGCGCCGCAGCGCGGTCAACGCAGGATGGCACTGCCGGATTTTTTCGGGGATGCTCATGGCCTCACCTGTCGTCGCAGGTTTGCGATGCGTTTGTCTGTCGGGGGAACAGTCCGAGTTTAATGGGCATCGCGCCGCGCGTCGATCTCGCCTGCACGCTGATGGCTGCGACGAACATTCCCTTCAGGCGGCACGTCGGTGGCGCTCGTGCGACACCATCAGAGGACCTGATAGACACGCAGCTCGAATCCTTCGCCCGCGTAGCAGGCATCGAGGGGTTTGAGTTTCTGCACACCGCCATTGCCCGTGACAAAGAGAGGCAGATCCGGGGCGCCGAACGCACGTGGAGGTGCGATCACCCGCACGGCCTCACCGCGCCGCAACGGGTCGCACAGCAGCACGTCCGCGGGCCGGCGCCCGTCGTCGACATGGGCGAGACTCGGTCTGCGCGACAGGATCTCCAGCCCCACGTGCGCACTGTCGTCGTCCTGGGCCCAGGATCGCCGTACCAGGGCAAGCTGCCACCCCTCCCCGTCGACCGGATGAATCCCGACGAGCTGGCCAATGCTGACCGAGCCGCTGGCAGCGATTGCCCCCACCCCGCCACGACTGAGATCCCGAAGTCGCCATTCCTCCCTGCGAACCCCGTTTTCGCCCGCGAACACTTTGCGCAGGTCGTCGATGCCGGCGACAGCCGCAAGCACCCCTTCGATCACATGGCGCCGGTGACGCCTGACCGGCTGGGTCGCAGACCAATGCCGCAGGAGATGATCCAGTGCCTGAACGCGCAGCGACGCGGTTCTTGCGTCCGACGGGGAGGCCGAGGGTCGCGCGTCGTCGAGGGCGCGGTCGCGTGCTTCACGGAACATTTCCGGCGCAAGGCCGGGCGACAGGAACCAGGCCCCCACCACAGCCTCCGGCTGACCGACGAGTCGGCATGGGGCACTTCCCTCCTGCGGGGAAACCCAATGGGTTGCTTCCTGGAAGGCGGCGGACTCGAATCTCACGACGGGCACGGCCAGTTGCAGCAATCGATCCACGGCGCCCAGCAATGGCGCCGGAAGGAGATCGAGCGACGCGGCGCAGGCGGCAAGCGCCCTAACGTAGTGGAATTCAACGGACGCTTCCGCCCCCTTTGCCGCCAGCGTCGGGCCTGCGATTACGGTGTTGCCCTCGCGCACCGCGTGCAGGAAGGCGTCCCCCAGCCAGCGCCACAAATGGGGATGCGGCGGCCCTCCGCTGCATCGCTCCCATATCACGCGCTCGGCACCGGCTCGAACGAGCCGCAACCGGAGCGCGTCAGCGCCATCGGCCTGCCTGGCGCCCTCGCCTTCTCCATCGCATGCGGCGAGGCTGTTCTGGAGCCGATCCAGCAGAACGCCGGCGAGGTCGCGCACCGCGTGGAGCAGCGGGCGGCAGTCGCGCGTGTCCTCAAGAGTCGCGAGCGTTTCGCGGACGCGCCCGATGCACGCGATGACGGCATCGTCGATGCGCCCAAGGACGCGGCGGTCACTCGCAGCATCGAGCGCTTCCATTCGGGAGAGCGTCGCCAGTTCGCGTTGCAGCGCCCTGATTTCACCGAGCAACTCGGAAAGCCTCGCGTAATTCGCCCCGCCACCGACCATTGCGCGCGCCGTCTCGGCCCGGGCAATGATCGGCTCCTGCGGCTCACGACCTCCCTGGCTCACCACGCAATCTCCGTAAGTTATGTGTCCGCCGGGATAGGGCGGCTTTGTAACAAGGCTAACACACGCCGGCGAAGGTAATTCGTGATGACTTGTACGCCGGGCCTACGATGTAGAATCGCGCTCTCTCTGCGACGGACTCATGCATGAAACAGTATCTCGACTTGATGCGGCACGTTCTCGAACACGGCCACCGGAAGTCGGACCGCACCGGCACCGGCACGCTGTCGGTGTTCGGCTGGCAGATGCGCTTCAACCTCGACGAGGGCTTCCCCTTGCTGACGACGAAGAAGCTGCACATGCGATCGATCATCCATGAGCTGCTCTGGTTCCTGCAGGGCGACACCAACATCCGCTACCTGAAGGAAAACGGCGTCTCCATCTGGGACGAATGGGCGGACGCAGATGGCGAGCTCGGACCGGTGTATGGAAAGCAATGGCGGCGCTGGGAAACTGCCGATGGGCGGACGGTGGACCAGATCGCGCAACTGATCGACGGTCTGCGGCGCAACCCGGATTCGCGGCGCCATATCGTCTCGGCGTGGAATCCGGGCGAGGTCGAGGGCATGGCGCTGCCGCCGTGTCACGCGCTGTTCCAGTTCTATGTCGCGGGCGGACGCCTGTCCTGCCAGCTGTATCAGCGCAGCGCCGACATCTTCCTCGGCGTGCCGTTCAATATCGCGTCGTATGCGCTGCTGCTGCTGATGGTCGCGCAGGTATGCGATCTCGAGCCGGGCGACTTCGTGTGGACCGGGGGCGACTGCCACCTTTACCAGAACCACATCGAGCAGGCGAAACTTCAACTTTCACGCGACACGCGCCCGCTGCCGAAGATGACGATCAACCCGGACGTAAAGGATATTTTCGCTTTCCGCTTCGAGGACTTCACGCTCGAGGGCTACGACCCGCACCCCCACATCAAGGCGGAAGTGGCGGTATGAGCGCGGCACAGACCGAAGTCGTGCTGATTGCAGCGGTCGCCCGCAACGGGGTGATCGGCCGCGACAACGCCCTGCCCTGGCGCCTGAAGGCAGACCTCGCGCACTTCAAGGCGACGACGGTCGGACACCCGGTGCTGATGGGCCGCAAGACATGGGAATCGCTGGGCCGGCCACTGCCCGGACGGCGCAACCTGGTGGTGACGCGCGACGGGTCGTATGCCGCCAGCGGGGCGGAGGTCTTTGCCAGCCTCGACGACGCCCTTGCGGCCACGGGAGGCGGGAAGGTGTTCGTGATCGGCGGGGCGGAGATCTACCGCCAGCTGCTGGAACGCGCGGATGCGCTGGTGCTGACCGAGGTCGCAGCGGAGGTGGATGGCGACGCCTTTTTCCCCGACTTCGACCGAGCGCGCTTCACCGAAACCCGCCGCGAGTCGCACCCTGCGGACGCGAACAACGAATTTCCCTTCGACTTCGCCGAATACCGGCGCAAGCCCTGATCCGCCCGGAGTGCCGCGGCGACATCGCGCCGCGGCACCGACCCGAATTGCTCAGTCCTGCCTGACGCAGTCGACAAAGTAGTCGACGCGGCCGTTGGACTGCTCGCGCACGAATCCGTGGATGTCCGTCTCGAAGCCCGGGAAGGCGGCATTGAAGTCGCGCGCGAACTTCAGATAGCGCACGATCGTAGCGTTGAAGCGCTCGCCCGGAATCAGCAGCGGGATACCCGGCGGATAGGGGGTGACGAGCATTGCCGTGACGCGCCCTTCGAGCTCGTCGATCGCGACGCGCTCGATCTCGCGGTGGGCCATCTTGGCGAACGCGTCGGCAGGCTTCATCGCCGGCACCATGTCCGAGAGATACATCTCGGTGGTCAGGCGTGCGACGTCGTGCGTCTTGTAGAAGGAGTGGATCTGCGCGCAGAGATCCTTGAGGCCGACCTTCTCGTAGCGCGGATGCTTGGCGATGAAGTCGGGCATGATGCGCCACAGCGGCTGATTGCGGTCGTAGTCGTCCTTGAACTGCTGCAGCTCGGTCACCAGCGTGTTCCAGCGGCCCTTGGTGATGCCGATCGTGAACATGATGAAGAAGGAGTACAGTCCGGTCTTCTCGACGATGATTCCGTGCTCGGCCAGATAGCGCGTCAGGATGCCGGCGGGGATGCCCGATTCGTCGAAGTCGCCGTCGACGTCGAGGCCCGGGGTGATGATCGTGGCCTTGATCGGGTCGAGCATGTTGAACCCGGGGGCAAGATTGCCGAAACCATGCCAGCGGTCACCGGCATTGAGCATCCAGTCCTCGCGCGTGCCGATACCCTCCTCCGGGAGATACTCCGGCCCCCACACCTGGAACCACCAGTCGTCATCGCCGAACTCGGCATCGACCTTACGCATCGCGCGGCGGAATTCGACCGCCTCGGACAGCGACTCCTCGACCAGTGCAGGCCCGCCCGGGGGCTCCATCATCGCGGCCGCGACATCGCACGAGGCGATGATCGCGTATTGCGGCGACGTCGAAGTGTGCATCAGGTAGGCTTCGTTGAAGATGTCGCGGTCCAGCTTGCGGGTCTGCGAATCCTGCACGAGGATCTGCGAGGCCTGCGACAGGCCGGCCAGCAGCTTGTGCGTGGATTGGGTCGAGAAGATCATCGACGTCTCGCAGCGCGGGCGATCGGCGCCGATGGCGTGATAGTCGCCGTAGAAGTCATGGAACGCGGCATGCGGCAGCCAGGCTTCGTCGAAGTGCAGCGTGTCAATCTGGCCGTCGAGCATCTCCTTGATGGTCTCGACGTTGTACACCACGCCATCGTAGGTCGACTGCGTGATCGTGAGGATGCGCGGCTTCTTGCTCGCGGCCTCGCGGGCGAACGGATTGGCCTCGATCTTGCGCTGGATGGTCTCCATGCGGAATTCGTCGATCGGGATGGGACCGATGATGCCGTAATGGTTGCGCGTCGGGGTGAGGAACACCGGCACCGCTCCGGTCATGATGATGGAGTGGAGAATGGACTTGTGGCAGTTGCGATCAACGACGACGATGTCGCCGGGCGCGACCGTGGTGTGCCACACCATCTTGTTCGAGGTGGAGGTGCCGTTGGTGACGAAGTAGAGGTGGTCGCAGTTGAAGATGCGCGCGGCGTTGCGCTCGGAGGCCGCAACGGGGCCCGTGTGGTCGAGCAGCTGGCCGAGCTCCTCGACCGCGTTGCAGACGTCGGCGCGCAGCATGTTCTCGCCGAAGAACTGGTGGAACATGTGGCCGACCGGACTCTTCAGGAAGGCGACGCCGCCCGAGTGGCCGGGGCAGTGCCAGGAGTAGGAGCCGTCGGCGGCATAGTGAACGAGGGCGCGGAAGAACGGCGGCGGCAGGCTCTCGAGGTAGTTCTTGGCCTCGCGCACGACGTAGCGCGCGATGAACTCCGGCGTGTCCTCGAACATGTGGATGAAGCCGTGCATCTCGCGCAGCACGTCGTTGGGGATGTGCCGGCTGGTGCGGGTTTCGCCGTAGAGGAAGATCGGGATGTCGGCGTTGCGGAAGCGGATCTCCTCGACGAAGGCGCGCAGGTCGGCGATGGCCTTGTCGGACGCTTCCGGTGACGAGAACTCCTCGTCGTCGATCGACAGGATGAAGCCCGATCCCTTGCTCTGCTGCTGCGCGAAGGAGGTCAGGTCGCCATAGCTGGTGACGCCCAGCACTTCCATGCCTTCGTCCTGGATCGCCTGCGCAAGCGCACGAATCCCGAGCCCGCTCGCATTCTCGGAGCGGAAGTCCTCGTCGATGATGATTATCGGAAAGTGAAAGCGCATTCCAGTTTCTCCAGCTTTCTGCCCTGCGGCAAACGGGAATCATACCCGTGTGTGGTTTGGCCCCGTATTACCGGAAAGTACAAAGGGCCGTCAGACGGCCCCTGTCGATGATCGCTCCGTGCGAGACGGATCGGATGGGTGGATCAGATCTTCGGCAGCGTCACGCCGGTCTGGCCGAGGTACTTGCCGCCCCGGTCCTTGTAGGACGTGTCGCACACTTCATCCGACTCGAAGAACAGCATCTGCGCGACGCCTTCATTGGCGTAGATCTTCGCCGGCAGCGGAGTCGTATTGGAGAACTCGAGCGTCACGTGGCCTTCCCACTCGGGTTCGAGCGGGGTGACGTTCACGATGATGCCGCAGCGCGCATAGGTCGACTTACCGAGGCATACGGTCAGGACGCTGCGCGGGATGCGGAAGTACTCGACGGTGCGGGCCAGCGCGAAGGAATTCGGCGGGATGATGCAGACGTCGCCGACGAAATCGACGAAGTTGCGCGCGTCGAAGTCCTTCGGATCGACGATCGTCGAGTTGATGTTGGTGAAGATCTTGAATTCGTTGGCACAACGGACGTCGTAACCGTAGCTCGACGTACCGTACGAGACGATCTTGCCGCCGTCGTTGTGGCGCACCAGCTCGGGTGCGAACGGCTCGATCATCCCTTGCTGTTCCGCCATGCGGCGGATCCACTTGTCGGACTTGATGGACATGGGGGCGCGTTTTCCTCGGCGACCTGTCCGGCACCGGCCGGACGCGAAAAATCCGCGTAGTTTAGGGCAAGCGCCGCCGGATCAAAAGACAATTCCGACGGCGCCCGCGCGTCAGGTGTTCTTGACGACGATATTGGGGAATTTGTGGGACATGTCCTTGGCCTTCTCGGCCACGCGCACGGCCACTTTCCGCGCGATTTCGCGGTAGATGCCGGCGATGCGTCCATCGGGATCGGCAATGACGGTGGGCGTGCCGCGATCGGCCTCCTGCCGGATCTGCAGGTCGAGCGGAAGGGCGCCGAGGAAGGGGATGTGGTAATCCGCGCAGAGCTTCTCGCCGCCGCCGGTACCGAAGATCGGCTCCTCGTGACCACAGTTGGAACAGATGTGGATGCTCATGTTCTCGACGACGCCTACGATGGGCACACCGACCTTCTCGAACATCTTGAGGCCCTTGCGCGCGTCGAGCAGGGCGATGTCCTGCGGGGTGGTGACGATCACCGCGCCGGTGAGCGGCACGCTTTGCGACAGGGTGAGCTGGATGTCACCGGTACCCGGGGGCATGTCGATGATGAGGTAGTCGAGTTCCTTCCAGTTCGTTTCCTTGAGCAGTTGGTTGAGCGCTTGGGTCGCCATGGGGCCACGCCACACCATAGGCGTCTCGACATCGACAAGGAAGCCGATGGACATCGCCTGCAGGCCGTGCGCCTCCAGCGGCTCCATGGTCTTGCCGTCGAGCGAGTGCGGCTTGTGCTCGCCGATGCCCAGCATCTGGGGCTGCGACGGGCCGTAGATGTCGGCATCGAGAATGCCGACGCGCGCGCCCTCGGCCGCCAGCGCGAGGGCAAGGTTGGCGGCCGTGGTGCTCTTGCCGACGCCGCCCTTGCCCGAAGCCACGGCGATGATGTTCTTGACGCCCGGCAAGAGTTTTACGCCCTGCTGCACGGCATGGGCGACGATCTTGCTGCCGACCTTGACATCAAGCTTCTCGACGCCCGGCAGCGTGCGCACCGCATCGACCGCGAGGTCACGGATCAGCGCGAACTGCGTGCGGGCGGGGTAACCCAGCTCGATCTCGAAACTCACGCTTCCGCCGGCCGCCTGGAGGTTACGGATGCACCGGGACGACACGAGGTCCTTGCCGGTATTCGGATCGACAACGCTTTTGAGCACTTCGGTAACGGACTCGGGGGTGAGACTCATGACTGGCTTCCTCGGGATCAGGGGCCCGCATGCGGGGCGATAAGAACTGCATCATACCGAAGGCGGCGCCGGCGCTCACCCTCGGACGCAAAAGGGTCATTCGGCCGCACGCGGCGGGGTAAAATCCGCGCCTTGCACGACTGCCATCTTTCAGGACATCCCGAGCATGACCCGTTTCCAGGGATTGGCGCTTTCCGCGTTGATCGCACTGCTATCCGCTTGTGCCACGCCGTCCGACCCGCAACGCGAGACCTCATCCCCGCCCCGCCCCGCCCGCGCGCCGGAGGGCAATCTGCCCAAGGTCGACTGGAGCGCGGAACGGGCGAGGATCACGCGCGCCCTCACAGGCGCCGGCGATCTCTCGGTGATCGCGCACAACGACGGACATTTGCAAATCCTGATCCCGGGGGCCGAAGCCTTCGCCCGTGACGGCGTCGAACCGCGTTCCAGCCTCCGCGCCACGCTCGACCGCATCTCAGGCGTACTGAGCGAGACGCCGGGAACCGAGATCGTGGTCATCGGCCATACCGACGGCGTCGGCAGCGAGTTGCACAACATGCAGCTCTCGATCCGCCGCGCGGAGGCAGTTGTCGAATACATGCGAGTCCGCGGCATCGCCCTGACGCGCCTTCAGGCCGACGGCCGCGGCGAGACGGAACCGTTCGCCGACAACGGCACCGAAGCCGGACGCGCGAAAAACCGCCGCGTCGAGATCATCGTCCGCCCCTTTTCCCGCTAGCCCCGGTTCGTGCGCCGACCACTCATTAGGGCACGGCGCGTTTGTTACACTCCCGTTTTCGATTCCTGAATCCGCACATGTCCCGCAAGATCCTCGTCACGAACGCCCTGCCCTACGCAAACGGCGACATCCACCTCGGCCATCTGGTCGGCTACATCCAGGGCGACATCTGGGTGCGTTTTCAGCGCATGCGGGGCAGCACCGTGCATTACGTGTGCGCGGACGACACGCACGGCACGCCCGTCATGTTGCGCGCGGAGAAGGAGGGGATCACCCCCGAGGCGCTGATCGGGCGGGTGCATGGCGAGCACCTGCGCGACTTCACCGACTTCGGCGTCGCATTCGACAACTACCACAGCACGCACAGCCCCGAGAACCGCGCGTACGCAGAGGAAGTGTACAAGCGCCTCACGGCGGCGAAGCTGATCGATACGCGCTCGATCGAGCAGTTCTACGACCCGGTGAAGGAGATGTTCCTGCCCGACCGCTTCATCAAGGGCGAATGCCCGAAGTGCAGCGCGGCGGATCAGTATGGCGACAACTGCGAGGTGTGCGGCGCGGCGTATGCGCCGACCGAGCTGAAGAACCCGTACTCGGCCGTCTCGGGCGCGAAGCCGGTGCTCAGGACTTCGGAACACTACTTCTTCCGGCTGTCCGACCCGCGCGCGGTCGCCTTCCTGCGCGAATGGACGCGCGGGACCAACGCCGCCGGCGCCCGCCGCCTGCAGGCGGAGGCCGCAAACAAAATGAAGGAATGGCTCGGCGAGGAAGGCCAGGAAGGCGAGAACACCCTGTCCGACTGGGACATCTCGCGTGACGCCCCATACTTCGGCTTCGAGATCCCCGGCGCCCCGGGCAAGTATTTCTACGTCTGGCTGGACGCGCCGATCGGCTATCTGGCGAGCTTCCGCAACCTCGCGGACAAGCGCGGCGACATCATCGTGGATGACTTCGTCGATGCCGCGCGCGCCGAAGCGGCGGGCACGGAGATGGTGCACTTCATCGGCAAGGACATCCTCTACTTCCACGCGCTGTTCTGGCCGGCGATGCTGCAGTTCGCGGGCCTGCGCACGCCCTCGCAGCTGTGCGTGAACGGCTTCCTCACCGTGGACGGCGCGAAGATGAGCAAGAGCCGCGGTACCTTCATCACCGCACGCTCCTACGTCACCCAGGGCCTTAACCCGGAATGGCTGCGCTATTACTTCGCGACCAAGTCCAACGGCACGATGGAAGACGTCGACCTGAACCTCGACGACATGATCGCGAAGGTCAATTCGGACCTCGTCGGCAAGTTCGTGAACATCGCCAGCCGCTGCGCAGGCTTCATCACGAAGCGCTTCGAGGGCAGGCTTGCCGTTAGCGACGCCGCGGCGACGGCCGCATTCTCGGCGGCCCACGCGGCCGGCAGCATCGCGCAGGCTTACGAGGAGCGCGACTATGGCCGCGCGCTGCGCGAGATCATGCATCTCGCCGATCTGGCGAACCAGTACGTGAACGACCAGAAGCCCTGGGAGCTTGCGAAGCAGGAAGGGCGCGAGGGCGAGCTGCACGTCGTGTGCAGCACCGCGCTGACGCTGTTCCGCGACCTCACCCTGTACCTGAAGCCGGTGCTGCCGGCGCTCGCAGCCAAGGTCGAATCGTTCCTGGCGATTGCGCCTCTGGCGTGGCAGGGTGAATGGCAGCCCCTGCCGGCCGGCCACGTGGTGAACGTTTACGCCCACCTGATGACGCGGGTCGAGCGCAAGCAGATCGACGCCCTGCTCGAAGCCAACCGCGACTCGCTCGCCCCGGCAGCCGCGGCTGCAACGCCTGACGCGAAAGCCGCCTCGTCGCAGCAGCGCCATGCGGAAAAGCAGCAGCATGCCGCCCAGAGTGCCGAAACGGCCTCGCCGCACATCTCGATCGACGATTTCACGAAGGTTGACCTGCGCATCGCGAAGATCGTCGCCGCCGAGCACGTGGAGGGTGCCGACAAGCTGATCAGGCTCCAACTCGACATCGGCGAGGACAAGCCGCGGCAGGTGTTCGCCGGCATCAAGTCGGCCTACGACCCGGCCTCGCTGGTGGGGCGGATGACGGTGATGGTCGCCAACCTCGCGCCGCGCAAGATGAAGTTCGGCATGAGCGAGGGCATGGTTCTGGCCGCGTCCGATCCCGACGGCAAGACCGGCGGGCTCTACATCCTGTCCCCGGATGCGGGCGCGACTGCGGGGATGCGCGTCAAGTAAGGAAACGGCAGGCTCGCAGCCCGATGCCCCTCACTCCCTCGAAACGCTGGATCGTGTGGCAACGCACGGCCCCCGGATGCTGGTACGGCAGCAGCACCAGGGGTAAGCCACGGCACACAGAGGAATCGAGGAGGCATCGTGATCAGTTTTCGGCCCAAACTGTTTGATACCCTGCCCGGCTACGGGCAGGGTCATTTCACCCAGGATCTTTCCGCAGGCATCACCGTCGGGGTTCTCGCCCTGCCGCTGGCGATGGCATTCGCGATCGCCAGCGGGATGAGTCCCACCGCCGGCATCTGGACCGCCATAGTGGCCGGTTTCCTGATTTCGGCGCTCGGCGGCTCCAGGGTCCAGATCGGCGGCCCGACCGGGGCCTTCATCCCGATCATTTACGCCATCGTCGTCGACTATGGCGTCTCGAACCTGCTCATCGCCACGATGATGTCGGGGGTCATGCTGTTCGCCATGGGCGCGTTCCGCCTCGGCAACATGATCCGCTTCATCCCGGTGTCGGTGGTGATCGGCTTCACCAACGGCATCGCGGTGGTGATCTTCATCTCGCAGATCAAGGACTTCCTCGGGCTGTCCATCGACAAGATGCCGGGCGAGTTCTTCGGCAAGATGGAAGCGCTCCTCGGGGCGACCCACACCATCCACCTACCGACGCTCGCGGTGGCGGTGGCCTCGCTCGTCGTACTCCTCGCCTGGAACCGAACCGCCAGGCGCGTGGCCTGGATGCGGCGACTCCCGGGACCGCTCGCGGTGCTGCTGATCGCCACCGCGATCAACGCAATCGTCCAGTTTCCGGTGGACACCATCGGCAGCCGCTTCGGCGGCATCCCGCAGCAGGTGCCCCACTTCGGCCTGCCCGAGCTGTCGCTCGGCACACTGGGCAAACTCATCGCACCGGCGCTGACGATCGCGCTGCTGGGAGCAATCGAGTCGCTGCTGTCGGCCCGCGTCGCGGACAACCAGATCGACGACCGGCACGACCCGAACCAGGAACTGATGGCGCAAGGCATCGCGAACGTGGCCGCCCCGCTCTTCGGCGGCTTCGCCGCCACCGGCGCGATTGCCCGCACGGCGACGAACATCCGCTCCGGCGGGCACACCCCGATCGCCGGCATCATCCATGCGCTCGTGCTGCTGGCCGTGGTACTCGCGCTCGCCCCGCTCGCGAGCCACATACCGCTGGCGACGCTGTCGGCCATCGTGGTGATCGTGTCGGTGAATATGGGCGAATGGCATGCCTTCGCCTGGAAGGAGCTCACGCGCTACTCGCGCCAGTACCGCACCATCCTGCTCGGCACATTCTTCGTCACCGTCGTTTTCGACCTGACGCTGGCAGTCGAGTTGGGCATGGTGCTCGCAAGCCTGTTCTTCATCTACCGCATGTCCGACCTCACCCGCGTCGAGCGGATCGCGCTGGAAGACTATTACGGCGTCGAGGCCCTGTCGCGTGCCGACGGCACGCCGCGCATCCTCGCCTACCGCGTATTCGGCAGCCTGTTCTTCGGCGCGGCGAACAAGCTCGAGAACCTCATGCTGATGGAGGACGGCCATCCCGATGCGTTGATCCTCGACATGGAGAAGGTCATCAACATCGACACCACCGGCCTCGACATGCTGCAGGCGCTCCATCGCGCCCTGGAGAAACGCGGCACGCAGCTGATCCTTTGCGACCTGAACGCGCAGCCCGCCTCCATCGTCCAACGTTCGGGGTTCGGCGAAACGCTCGGAACCGAGAATCTCGCCGGCAACATCACCGACGCCCTGCTGCGCGCCCAGCGCTGCGGGAGCCGGGACGCGGAGGTGTCCTATGCATGAATCCGATCATGTCGCGCGTCACCTGCTGATTCAGGGACTCGTTCAGGGCGTTGCCTTCCGCGCAAGCGCCCGCACGGAGGCCGACCGTCTGGGACTTTGCGGCTGGGTGCGAAATCGCTCGGACGGATGCGTCGAGGCCGTGGTGGCTGGGTCGGCAGGAGCGGTCGAGCACTTTGTGCGCTGGGCTCACCGCGGCCCGTCCCACGCCCGGGTGGATAGCGTCGCCGTCAATCCGACGGAGCGGCCGGAACAGACCGGTTTCCGGATGCTGCCCACCTTGTAGCGGGCTGCACAAGGAAAAGCCCACCCGACCTTGCGATCGGGTGGGCTTCGCGCTCAGCAAGCCGGGCTTAACGCCACTTGTAGCGCATGGAGGCACCGATGAAGGTGGTCTCCTGGGTTTCGTCCTGCGAGATCACCGTGCCGTCGATGTAGAACGCACGCGCCCACGCCCAGTCGTTCGTACTCCACTGGTTATGCGCCGCATCGAAGCGCAGCGTCAGGTCCTTCTTGAGGGCGTATTCGGCGAAGAGTTCCAGCGACGTCACCGTGTATTTGACGTCGGCGATCCCGACCGAAACGGGGGTACCACTCAAGCCGTACCCGCTGAGGTTGTGCGAATAGGAGAGATCCCCCCCGAGCTTCCACTTTTCGCCGACGGTTCCGCGCAGGCCGACGCCGAATGCCTCGGTCAGTGACTTCAGGTTGGCCTGCCAGTCGGCGCTCGACCGCGCAGCATTCACCTGGCGGGCATATTCGCGCGAGGCCCACGCGTGCGTGCTCCACCCGGCGGAGAATGCATACGCGCCATCGACCGACCAGAACGTCCCGCGCCCCTTGTCGACACCGTATCCACCATCCTTGAAATCGTCGTCGAAGGCGTCGGCCGTCAGCTGGAACGTCAGGACTTCGGTCGGCGCCCAGTCGAGACGAGCACGGACCTTTTCGCGGTCACGGTCGGCCAGGTGGTATGGCGTCGCGTAATACGCTGCCGCCGCACCGGTTGCCGTTTCCCTGACGAGATTCGAACCGCTGCGCTCGCTCTGG
The DNA here is from genome assembly GCF_045689615.1 of Aromatoleum evansii. Taxonomy (NCBI): domain Bacteria; kingdom Pseudomonadati; phylum Pseudomonadota; class Betaproteobacteria; order Rhodocyclales; family Rhodocyclaceae; genus Aromatoleum; species Aromatoleum evansii. The sequence goes on along the minus strand of NZ_CP141259.1, from coordinate 1,534,924 downwards.
ATGAACGCCAGCGATCCGTTGAGCGTCGCGGACAGCGAACGCGAAAGCTCGAGACGGTAGGCGGTTTCCTCGGTGCGCTTGCGGGTCGTGACCAGACGGGCGGCGTAGACGTCCCGCTTCTTCTCGTCGTAATCGAGCCCCGCGGTCACCTTGAAACCGGCCGGGAGCATGTAACGGGCTTCGAGCTTGCCGGTATTGACCTCGAAATCGCGAGTCTCGTTCACACCGCTGAACGTTTTCGATGCCGTGGTCGAGAAATAGCGGCGCGCCGTGGTCTGATCGTCACGATTCTCGTGGCGCCAGTCCGCAACGATGGTCAGCGCGGAAAGCGGCCGGGCGCTCAGGCCGACCTGGGCAAGCGTGGTCTCGACCTTGCCATCGAGGTCCCGGTTGCCGGGATCGGCGCGAACGACAAACCTGTCCTCCTGGTAAGCGAAGCTTCGTGCAACTTTAAAGTTGACCCGGGTAAGGGGAGTGAAATTGTACCCACCGGTCAGGTAGAACTGGTGCGCGTAGTTGTCTGGCGGCAGGGCGATGCGGTTCGGGTTGGCGATGTCCATCAACCGGATCGAGGAGTTGCCATTCTCGAAGAACGACCCGTAGTAGCCGGCGGACAACTGCAGGTCCTTCCCTGCATAGCCGAGAACGACGTCGAGTTGCTGCATCGTGTGGTCGATCGGCTCGCCGATGAAGGCCACGTTGAAGTTGCCCGGATACACGCCGAACAGACGACGGCCTTCCTTCGTATCCTGCTTGGCCTTGACCTGCACGCTCCAGCCCGGGGCGAGAACGTAGGAGCCGCCTGCGCTAATCGCCTCGCGTGCCGTCTTGAAGCGCACATCGCGCACACGGCTCGCGGGGCCGAAGACATCGAGCGTATCGTGGCCCAGTCCCTGCACCCCGGTCCTGACGTCGTACTGGGAGAAGCGCGGGGTCTGGTCGTATTCCAGGAAATACTTCCAGCTCCCCTGCACGCCATGCTCGAAACGCAGGCTGCGATTATCCAGGCCGAGGTTGCGGCCGTTCAGCAACAGCCAGCGCCCCGTCCCGTCGTCGCGCCGAACCAGATTAATGTTTGCGATTGCGTAGAGTCCCAGATCCGGCATGCCCGAGTATTGGCCGAAACGCGCCGCATCCTCGGTAAGGTAGCCCAGGCCCAGGCTCACGGAGCTCTCGGGGCGAATCAGGCGAGTGACGATATCGTCCTCGGCAAACGCCGGGGAAAAAGCGGCCGACAGCGATGCGGCGATGATGCTCAGGCTGACGGCGCGAACGCGATTGATCTTTCTCATGTCCATTCCCTCCCCTGTCAGCGGCGCAACGCACGGCCGGAGTTTGTGTCGTCGAACGGGTTGTTCGTGCCGTGGATGTTGGTATGGCAGTTCAGGCAGCCGCGCCCCACGATCAGCTTGGTCGCGAACGAGGCCGCCCCTGACACTGGGCCTTCCGGATTCGGCACCATCTGCTGGTGGCTCTGGTTCTCGTGACACTGCTGGCACAGGAAAGGCGCGCGCTGCTTGAGCAGGTTGTCATTCACGCTGCCGTGCGGCGTGTGGCAGATCGTGCAGTCTTCGGTCACCGGCTGGTGGCTGCGGACGAAGGGGCCGCGCTTTTCCATGTGGCAGGTGTAGCAGGTGGCAACGACGCTGTCGCGCTGCATCAGCTTCGGACCGGCCGACCCGTGCGGGTTGTGGCAGTCGACGCACACGACCTTGCGCTCGGGGATCGGATGGTGGTTCGGGCGCATCACCTGCGCGCGCTGCTCCTTGTGACAGGCAAAGCAGACATCGGGCTGGGTCTGGCGGTCGCGGACCGGATCCTCATGCGAATGGATCTTATGGCAGGAGGTGCACTCCATGTTCGCGGCGGCGTGCGGCCCAGTCTGCCAATGCGTGCGCTGGCCGCCCTGGTGGCAGTTGAGGCAGACCTGGTTGCGCTCCTCGATCGGCGTCGAGGACTTCGGTCCGAAATTGACGGTGGGCTTCGGGCGCTCCGTCACGTCGGACGGCTTGCTCACGTGCGTCGGGCTTTCGCCGTGGCACGAGGTACAGGTTCCGGCATTCTTGTCGGCCATCGTGCCGTGGCGGGTCTGGCCGATCGACAGGACCGGCTTGGCCTCGCCTTCGTCGTGGCAGCGTGTACAGACCGCGTCGCCAACCTGGACGACGTCCTTTGCGGCATATGCATGACCGATGAATGCTGCACCGGCCAGCAACGCCAGCATCCACTTGCGGATGCTTCCTGCTTGCTTGCTCATTAACTTCTCCCCTTTAGTACTGCCGGCGCACTGGCGACGACACCGCGTCGCCGCCTGTGCATCAAACGGCGCGAAGCGCACCACGACCGCGGGTAACTCTTTAAGGAACCGCCTGCTGGCAGGTCCGGAGGTCCCGCCTCCCTGTTGTAATCAGCCGTGGCGCGCTTCGAACCGGATTCGTGTCAGAGCGAAAGAATCCACTCGACGACGTTCTTGACCGCCGCCGGATCCTCGGTCTTCAGCGTCTCGTGGTCCTCTTCCTTCCCCTCGACCTTGACCTTGCTCGGCACGGTTACGTGCTTCGTGAGCTTCTCCATCGCCTCGGGCTTGCCCTTGTACTTGGCGGCAGTCTCCTTGAACGCCGGGCCGTCCTTCTTTTTCTCGACGGCATGACAGGTCAGGCACTTGCTCTTGCGCACCAGGGCGTCGGCGGCGGCGGCATCGACCGCGGCAGCCGGCAGGCTCGCTGCACTTGCTGCGAGGGCTATGGTGAAAACAAAAAGACGCTTCATTTCAACTCCTTGGCGAGGCTCCGGATTCGGCCTGCCCGATTTGTAGCAGAATGTTTCTTATACCTTTTGGACGATGTACCGGCAACCACCCTGTGGCGCCGAAACGACAAGCAAAACAGTTAGATACGGAAACGCCTGATTTCATCGCGCAACTGCGCCGCCAGCTGCTCCAGGCTGGCCGTCGCGCATGTGACGCCGTCGAGCGAAGCACTCGTCTGCTGCGCCAGCCCGGCGATCATCTCGACGCTGTTGGCCGCAAGGGAGCTCGCCTTCATCTGCTCGTCGGTTGCCGTGGCGATGCTGTTCATGCCATCGGCCACACCGCCAGCCGACTCCATGTTGCTGCGCAACGCGTCGGACACGCGCAGCATCGACTCGCGGATGAGCACCAGCGCATCCGCTCCCTGCGTGATCGCGGCGCGCACCCCCACCGAACCCGAGTTCAGCTTGTGCGTGACGTCGTCGATGTCACTTGCCGAGCGGGTCGACTTCTCGGCCAGCTTGCGCACTTCGTCGGCGACGACGGCAAAACCGCGGCCGTGTTCCCCCGCCCGGGCGGCCTCGATCGCGGCGTTGAGCGCGAGCAGGTTGGTCTGGTCGGCGATTTCCTTCACCTGCGCGGTCAGGCTCGAGATCGCGTCGGTGTTGTGGATGAAGTCGCCGACGGTCTGGGTCATCTTGCTCACCGCGCTCTCGACATCGGACAGCCTGCCTGTGAGCTCGAGCACGTCGGCGTTGCCCGCCTCGGCGCGGGACAGGCTGTCGCGCGCGACCTTGAGCACCTCGCCGCTCGCCTGGGCAACGGACATGATGCTCGCCGCCATCTGCTCGACTGCGGAGGCCGCCGAAGCCGATTTTTCGGACTGCTCGCCCGCTCCGGCCCGGATCTCGACGGCCCCGCGCTGCAGATCGGAGGCGGCGCTCGACACCTGATCGGCCGATGAGGAAATGTTGCGGATGACGCCCTGCAACTTTTCCATCATCTTGTTGAAATAGCCGGCGGCCTTGCCCACTTCATCCTCGGCACGCACGGGCAGGCGCTGGGTGAGATCGCCCTCCCCTTCCGAAATGTCGCGCAGCCGGCTCGACAGCTCGGCCAGCGGCCGCGCGACCACCGCCTGCAGGAAAACGAAGATCAGGACCATCATCAGGCCCAAGGCCGCGAGCGCGCCGCCGATCAGCTTGGAGCGTGCGGCGGAGACCGCCGCATCCATGCGGTTGAGCGAAACCTCCATCGTCACGGCCCCCAGCACCGTGCCCTCGGGGTACTCGTCGTGGCACTCGGTGCAGTCCTTGCCAAGGTAATTCGTGCGGTTGATGGCCGGGAACACGGCCTTCAGGATCTTTCCCTTGTCCGGTTCGTTACGCAGCTCGAAGAACGGCTTGCCGCTGTCGATCGCCGCCTTTTCGTCGGGCCCGACGTTCATTTCATCCTCGTCGCCGTCGCCGAACTGATGGATGACCGGCTCCGCCCGGACCACCCGCATGTCGGTCAGTCCCGACGACTTCTTCACCTGGTCGAGATAGATCGCGCGCTTCTTGATCGTCTTCGTGCTCTTCATGAACACCAGCGTCGCCATGGTCATCTGGTTGATCGTCTCGGCGAAGTCATGGGACTGATTGATCGCCATGTTCTCCTGCTCGGCCGACACCCATACGACCAAGGTCGTACCGACGGCGATGAGCAGGGTTCCGATCGCCAGCATCAGGCGAACCCAGATCGGCGAATTCTTCAGTCGTTGCATCATGGCTGTGTTGTCCTGTCTCTACTTCCTGCACGTGCGCGGGGCACACATGCGCGTGGCCATCACTCATACGTACGTATTACGGTAACGCCGAAACAAAGTTTAACAATGATCGAAATCAGGGAAAAAATCGCACCAATTCCCCGGAAGCTCGCGATAGAAAACTTCTATCGACCACCTGTGCAAAAGGCAATTGGATCTTTCCAAATCATGGCAACATAATCCTCCGGTCATTCAACCCACTCTGGAGACGACTAACATGGCAGTCCTCGTCGGCAAGAAGGCCCCGGATTTCACCGCCACTGCGGTTCTCGGCAACAACGAAATCAAGAACATCACGTTCTCGGAAGTCACCAAGGGCAAGTACGCCGTGGTGTTCTTCTACCCGCTGGACTTCACCTTCGTGTGCCCGTCCGAGCTGATCGCCTTCGATCACCGCCTGGAAGAATTCACCAAGCGCGGCGTCGAAGTGCTTGGCGTTTCGATCGACAGCCAGTTCACCCACCTCGCGTGGAAGAACACGCCGGTCAACAACGGCGGCATCGGCCAAGTCCAGTACACGCTCGTCGCCGACATCAAGCACGAGATCTGCCGTGCCTATGACGTCGAAGCCGAAGGCGGAGTCGCCTTCCGTGGCTCCTTCCTGATCGACAAGAACGGCGTCGTGCGCCACCAGGTCGTGAACGACCTGCCGCTGGGCCGCAACATCGACGAGATGATCCGCATGGTCGATGCGCTGCAATTCACCGAAGAGCACGGCGAAGTCTGCCCGGCCGGCTGGAACAAGGGCAAGGCCGGCATGAAGGCCAGCACCGCCGGTGTCGCCGAGTACCTCGCCGAGCACGCCAAGGAACTCTGAGCGCTCGCAGCCGGATCAGCCGAAAGGCCGCGCCCTCACGGGCCGCGGCCTTTTTTGCGTCCGTATCAATTCGGATAGACGACCTCGACCGATTCGTGCGGCAACCACTCCCGCAGACTGTCGAGGAGCGCATCGTCGATACGCACGCGCCAGGCCGCGCCGAAGGGCAGCTCGGCCTCCGCTTGTTCGTTGCGATAGCGCAGCGAAACCGGGCAGCCGCCGTCGCGAAACGGCGAGAGCAGCGCTTCGAGCTTGTCCGCAGCCGCTGCGGCGCCCCCCGCACCCTTCACTTCGCCATTGACGCTGATCTGGAGAGCCTTGGCAAAGCGGGAACGTGCCTCACCGAGCGACAGCAACTTGTCGGCGACGATGCGCAGCCCGCCGGTGAAGTCGTCGTTGCTGACCTTGCCTTCGACCACCAGCACCTCGTCGGTGACGATCTTGGTCCGGTTCGCGTCGAACGCTTCGGAAAAAACCGAAACCTCGCGCACCTGGGAACCGTCGTCGAGCACGACGAAGGCCATCTTGCCGCGGTTGGTCATCTTGGTGCGCACATCCATCACCACCCCCGCCAGCAACGCTAGATCGCGCGATGGTTCGAGCTGCGACAGCGGCCGCCGGATGAAACGGCGCACCTCGTCGCGGAAGCTGTTGAACGGATGGCCCGAAAGGAAGAAGCCGATTGCGGTCTTCTCTTCCTTGAGCCGCTCGCGCTCCGTCCACGGCCGCACGTTCGCATACTGGGGCGCGGCACCGGCGGCCTCCGGGACGAGATCGAACAGGCCTCCCTGCATCGCATTCGCGGCGGCCTGCTCGGCCGCCTCCATCGCCAGCGCGACGGTCGCGAGCAGGCGCGCACGGTCTGCCGTGCCGCTGGGCTCGATGGTGTCGAAGGCACCCGAACGGATCAGCGCCTCGATCACGCGCCGGTTGACCATGCGTCGGTCCACGCGCGCGCAGAAATCGAACAGATCCTTGTACGCGCCGCCGTTCTTGCGTGCCTCGAGGATGGAGCGCACCGCCGGCTCGCCCACACCCTTCACCGCACCAAGACCGTAGCGGATCGTCTTGCGATCCGTGGGAACGAAACGGTAGTCAGACTGGTTCACGTCGGGCGGCAGGACCGTGATCCCGTTCGCGATCGTGTCCTCGAAGAAGATCTTGATCGTGTCGGTGTTGTCGAGGTCCGCCGACATGGTCGCGGCCATGAAGGCCGCGCAGTGGTGCGCCTTGAGCCACGCGGTATGGTAGGTGACCACGGCGTAGGCGGCAGTGTGCGACTTGTTGAAGCCGTACTCCGCGAACTTCGTCATCAGGTCGAAGAGCTGCTCCGCGAGCGCCGGATCGTAACCCTTCTGCTTCGCACCGGCTGCGATCGTCTCGCGGTGCTTGGCCATCTCCTCCGGCTTCTTCTTGCCCATCGCGCGGCGCAGCATGTCGGCGCCGCCCAGCGTATAGCCGCCGATGATCTGCGAGATCTGCATCACCTGTTCCTGATACACGATCACGCCGTAGGTCGGCTCCAGGCAGGGCTTGAGATCCGGATGGAAGTAGTCGATCTCCTGCTGCCCCTTCTTGCGCAGGATGAAGTCGTCCACCATGCCCGAGCCGAGCGGGCCCGGGCGGTAGAGCGCGAGCACCGCAATGATGTCCTCGAAGCGGTCGGGGGCGAGCTTCTTGAGGAGCTTCTTCATCCCGTCCGATTCCACCTGGAAGATCGCGGTGGTATTCGCGTCCTTCAGGATCTGGTAGGCGGCGGGGTCGGTGAAAGGCAGCGCGGCGAGGTTGGGCTTCTCCCCGGTGAGGCGCTCGACGTACTCGACTGCGAGCTCGATGATGGTGAGGTTGCGCAGGCCAAGGAAGTCGAACTTCACCAGGCCGACCGCCTCGACATCGTCCTTGTCGAACTGTGACACCGGCGTCGCGTCGTCACCGTCGGCGATGTAGAGCGGGCAGAAGTCGGTGAGCTTGCCCGGCGCGATGAGCACGCCGCCAGCGTGCATGCCGACGTTGCGGCTCAATCCCTCCAGCGGCTCGGCGAGGCTCCACAGCTCCTGCACCGACTCGCCGTCGTTGCCGTCCTTCATCATCTCGCCGATCTGCGGCTCCATCTCGTAGGCCTTCGCCAGCGATACGGGTTTGGCGCCTTCGATCGGGATCAGCTTGGAGAGCCGGTCGCACAAGCCGTAGGGCAGGTCGAGCACGCGGCCGACGTCGCGCACCACCGCCTTGGACGCCATGGTGCCGAAGGTCGCGATCTGGCTGACCGCATCCTTGCCGTAGCGCTCGCGCACATACTCGATCACGCGGTAGCGGTTGTCCTGGCAGAAGTCGATGTCGAAGTCGGGCATCGACACCCGCTCGGGGTTCAGGAAGCGCTCGAACAGCAGCGCGTAGGCGAGCGGATCGAGGTCGGTGATGCGCAGACTGTAGGCGACGAGCGAGCCCGCCCCCGAACCCCGCCCCGGACCCACGGGGACGCCGTTCTGCTTGCCCCAGTTGATGAAGTCCGCGACGATCAGGAAGTATCCGGGAAAACCCATCTGGATGATGGTGTCGGTCTCGAACTTGAGCCGCGCCTCGTAGGTCGGACGCTGGCGCTCGCGTTCGGCATCGTCCGGATAGAGTTCCTTCAGGCGCACCTCGAGGCCCGCCTTGGCCTCCGCGACGAGGAAGTCGTCGAGGGTCATCCCTTCCGGGGTGGGAAACTGCGGCAGGAAGTTCTTGCCCAACTGCACGGTCAGCGAGCAGCGGCGCGCGATCTCGACCGAATTCTCGAGCGCCTCCGGGATGTCGGCGAAGAGTTCGCACATCTCGTCCTGGCTCTTGAGGTACTGCTCCTCGGTGTAGTCCCGCGGGCGACGCTTGTCGGCCAGCACGTAGCCCTGCGCGATACACACGCGCGCCTCGTGGGCCTTGAAGTCCTCGCGCTTGAGGAACTGCACCGGGTGGGTCGCCACCACCGGCAGTCCCAGCCTGCCGGCCAGCTGCACCGCCTGGCGTACGTAACCCTCCGCTCCCGCATGGCCTGCGCGCTGCAACTCGATGTAGTAGCCGCCGGGAAACAATGCAGCCCATTCGGAGGCCACCCGATCAGCGAGTTCGACGTTACCGTTCGCCAGTGCTTGCCCCACTTCCCCTTCGCGCGCACCGGACAGGCACAGCAGGTCGGACGCGGCGCCGTCGGCGAACCAGTCGCGACGAATCTCGGCGCGTCCGCGGTACTTGTTGTCGAGAAAGGCGCGCGTCAGCAGCTCGCACATCTGGCCATAGCCCTTGCGGTTCTTGCAGATGAGCAGGGCGCGGAAGGGCTTGTCGCGATCGGTGTCGTTGGTGATCCACGCGTCGACGCCGATGATGGGCTTCATGCCCTTGCCGCGTGCGCCCTTGTAGAACTTGACCATGCCAAACAGGTTGGCAAGGTCGGAAATGCCCAGCGCCGGCATGCCGTCGGCGGCCGCACGGGCAATCGCCTGGTCGATCTGCACGATGCCGTCGGAGATCGAGTACTCGGTATGCAGGCGCAGGTGGATGAAGCGGGGTTCGTGAGATGCAGTCATCGGCGAATTTTACCCGATCGCCTACCTGCGCCGCGCCCCAATTCGGCAGCAGCTGCCGTCGTCGCCCGAGGCAGCCGCGAGGCGTCAGCGCGCGCCGGCGGCCTCGCGGGCCTTCATCAGCGAGAGCTTGCGTGCCTGGTCGGCCTCGAGGATTTCGGCCCGTTGCTCGGGCGTGAGCGGCGCGCCCAGGTCAAGCTCGAGCGCCGAAATCAATCGCGACGCAGCGGACGTGATGCGCCGCTCGTCGGGCATCGCACGGCGCACGCGGGCGGGAGTCGTGCCCGTGATGCGCGCGACCTCGGCAACGAAGTGGTCCTCGATGCGGCGACTTGCGGCCGACAGCGATGCAGTGCGCGCGGGATCCATCGCCGACGGCGGCCCCTGCTGCGCTAGCGCCGAGGGCGCGAGCGGCAGCGCCAGCAGGACCGCTATCGCGAAGCAAGCGCGGCGCAACGAACCGGTTTTCCGCTTCATGGCTCGACCGCTGCTCAGGGCAACAGGATGGTCGAGCCGGTGGTGCGGCGCGCCTCGAGATCGCGATGCGCCTGCGCGGCATCCTTCAGCGCGTAACGCTGATTGATCTCGACCCGCACCTTGCCGGATCCGACCACGTCAAAGAGTTCGTTCGCCATCGCAAGGAGATCCTCGCGTTTCGCGGTGTAGGCCGCGATGCTCGGACGCGTGACGAAGAGCGACCCCAGCGTGTTCAGAAGACCAAGATCGAACGGCGGTACCGGCCCGGACGCCGCACCGAACAGCACCATCATGCCCAAGGGGCGCAGACAGCGCAGCGAATCCATGAAAGTGTCCTTGCCGATCGAGTCGTACACGACCGGCACGCCTGCGCCGCCGGTGATCTCGCGGACACGCTCGGTGAAATTCTCACGGGTATACACGATCGGGTGCTCGCACCCGTGCGCCCGTGCAAGCTCGGCCTTGGCGTCGGATCCGACCGTTCCGATCACGGTCGCGCCCAGCGCCTTCGCCCACTGGCACGCGATGAGGCCGACACCGCCCGCGGCCGCGTGGATCAGCACCGTATCGCCCGGCTGCACACGGTAGGTGCGGCGCAGCAGGTACTGCGCCGTGAGCCCCTGCAGCATCATCGCGGCCCCCTGCTCGAAGGACAACGATGCCGGCAGCTTCACGACCCGATGCGCAGGCAGGTTGCGCACCTCGGAATACGCCCCGAGCGGCCCGCCGGCATAGGCGACCCGGTCGCCGGGCACCAGGTCCGAGACGCCCTCGCCTACCGCCACGACCACGCCCGCCCCCTCGAGGCCCAGGCCGGAAGGAAGCGGCACCGGATACAGTCCGCTGCGATGGTACGTGTCGATGTAGTTGAGACCAACCGCATGATGGCGAACCGCCACCTCGCCCGCGGCAGGTGCACCGACGTCGACAGTTTCCCACTGGAGCACCTCGGGACCACCGGTCTTGTTGAAGCGAATCGCGTGAGTCATGTCAAAGTCCCTTATTCCGGAAATGTTAGGTGGATTGTAAACCCTGTTAACGCCGGAACAGCCAGATAAGCAGACTCAGGACGAGGGAGACGAGCAACCCCGTCGTGACCGGAAAGAAAAAGTCGAAGCCGTCGCGTTGAATGTGGATGTCGCCCGGCAGACGGCCGAACGGAATCCGCGCCAGCCAAGGCCAGAAAAGTCCCGCGACGAGAACAAGAAGGCCGAGGATGATCAGCAGCCTTTGCATGATCGTTTCCCCGGCCTCCCCGAAAAAAAACCCGCGCGACCGGGATCCTGACCCGGATCCCGGTCGCGCCGTCCGACTCCCTTACACCGCAGCGCCCGACTGCATGCGCTGCTCGTAGGCGTCGACCACCGACACCGCGGTAATGTTCACCAGACGGCGCACCGTTGCCGACGGCGTCAGAATATGCACCGGCAGGCGCGCACCCAGCAGCATCGGGCCGATCGAAACGCCGTCGCTGTTGGCCATCTTCATCATGTTGAATGAGATGTTCGCGGCGTCGATGTTGGGCATCACGACCAGGTTGGCCTCGCCGACCAGCGTCGACTCGGCGTTGGCCTTGGCACGGATTTCCGGCGACAGCGCCGAGTCGCCGTGCATCTCGCCGTCGCACTCGAGGCCGGGAGCGATCTCACGCAGGATCCCTGCAGCCTCGCGCATCTTGCGCGCCGAGGCGGTACGCGCGCTGCCGAAGTTGGAATGCGACACCAGCGCGACACGCGGCTCGATGCCGAAGCGACGCAGCTCATCGGCCGCCATGCGGGCGATCTCGGCGACTTCCTCGGCGTTCGGATTCTCGTTCACGTACGGGTCGGTGATCGCCAGCGTGCGCTTGGGCAGCAGCAGCAGGCTCATCGAGGCGAAGAGCTTGGCGCCGGGCCTCAGGCCGATCACGTCCTCGACCTGCTTGAAGTGGTAATCGTACGAGCCGAAGGTGCCGCACACGAGGGCATCCGCATCGCCACGGCGCAGCACCATGCAGCCGATGAGCGTCGTGTCGCGGCGCATCTTGGCCTTCGCCAGCTCCGGCGTGACGCCGTCGCGGCACATCATGCGATGGTACTCCTGCCACAGCTCCTTGTAGCGCGGGTCCGATTCCGGATTGATGATGTCGAAGTCGCGGCCCGGCACGAGGTTCAGGCCGATCTTCTGGATGCGCATCTCGATGACGCTCGGACGGCCGATGAGGATCGGACGGGCGATGTTCTCCTCGATGACGACGCGCGCGGCGTGCAGGACGCGCTCATCCTCGCCCTCGGCGTACAGCACACGCTTGAACTCGGCCGGCACGCGCTTGGCTGCGGCAAAGACCGGCTTCATGACGATGCCAGACTGGTACACGAAGTCCGACAGGCTCGCGATATAGGCTGCCAGATCCTCGATCGGCTTGGTCGCGACGCCCGAATCCATCGCGGCCTTCGCGACGGCCGGTGCGATCTTGACGATCAGGCGCGGATCGAACGGCTTCGGAATGATGTACTCGGGGCCGAAGCGCAGATCAGCACCGCCGTAGGCGGAGGCGACGATGTCGCTCTGCTCGGCCTGCGCCAGCTCGGCAATCGCGCGCACGCAGGCAAGCTTCATCTCCTCGTTGATCGTCGTCGCGCCGACGTCAAGCGCGCCGCGGAAGATGAACGGGAAGCACAGGACGTTGTTGACCTGGTTCGGGTAATCCGAACGCCCGGTCGCGATGATGCAGTCGGGGCGCGCCTTCTTGGCGTCCTCAGGCAGGATCTCCGGGTTCGGATTCGCGAGCGCGAAGATCAGCGGCTTGTCGGCCATCGAGGCGACCATCTCGGGCTTCAGCACGCCCGCGGTCGACAGGCCGAGGAACACGTCCGCGCCCACCATCACGTCGGCGAGCGTGCGCGCGTCGGTCTTCTGCGCATAGCGGGCCTTGTTGGCCTCCATGTTCTCTTCGCGGCCGACCCAGATCACGCCCTTGGAGTCGCAGACGTACACGTTTTCGCGCTTCAGGCCGAGGCCCACCATCAGGTCCAGGCAGGCGATCGCCGCGGCGCCGGCGCCGGAACACACCAGCTTGACCTTGGCGATGTCCTTGCCGATCACCTTCAGGCCGTTGATCAGGCCAGCCGCGGAGATGATCGCCGTGCCGTGCTGGTCGTCGTGGAAGACCGGGATCTTCATGCGCTCGCGCAGCTTCTTCTCGATGTAGAAGCACTCGGGCGCCTTGATGTCTTCGAGGTTGATACCGCCGAGCGTCGGCTCGAGCGAGGCGATGATGTCGATCAGCTTGTCCGGGTCGTTCTCGGCCAGTTCGATGTCGAACACGTCGATGCCGGCGAATTTCTTGAACAGGCAGCCCTTGCCCTCCATGACCGGCTTGGATGCCAGCGGGCCGATGTTGCCCAGACCAAGCACCGCGGTGCCGTTGGTCACCACCGCGACGAGGTTGCCGCGCGAGGTGTATTCGCGCGCGTTCGCCGGATCCTCGACGATCGCGTCGCACGCCGCGGCGACGCCGGGCGAGTAGGCCAGCGCCAGATCGCGCTGGTTGGTGAGGCTCTTGGTCGGGACGACCGAAATCTTGCCGCGCGTCGGCGCACGATGATATTCGAGTGCCGCGGCGATGAAATCCTGATCCATTGTTCTCCCTCTCCGGGTCGGTGAGATGTGTTGTTGCTGTAGTGTTTTTCCAGCGCGGCGAAAACCTACGCCCGCTCGGGCGTCTCGCCAATTGCGATCATCCGCAGCTGTCCGGCCTATTCCGTCGGGGACTCCCGGGACCGGGAGCGATCGCACGCATCGGACAGCTGAGCTCGCACGCCGGCGGGGCGCGAGGGCGCCGCACCGGCACCACGCTCGGCGAGGCGCAAGTGTAGCGCAGCTACTCGGGCTTGGGCAGTGGCCATGTAGGGGTAAACCCGAAAGCACCGAACGACGCCGGAACGGCCACCGCACTTCCCGGAAACCGCATCCCGATCGACATTTTTTGGCACAATCTCACCCGACTCGACAAGGGAATCCAAGATGCGACGCGTGGTATTCAATCAGAAGGGCGGAGTCGGCAAGTCCACCATCACCTGCAACCTGGCGGCGATCAGCGCCCACCAGGGCAAGCGCACACTGGTGGTGGACCTCGATCCGCAGGGGAACTCGACCCAGTACCTGCTGGGCATTTCCGGGGAAAACCTGGAAACCACGCTCGCCGACTTCTTCGACCAGACGCTCAATTTCAAGCTCAACCCGAAGAAGATCGAGGAGTTCATCGTCGCGAGCCCCTTCCCCAATCTCGACGTCATGCCGTCGCATCCGGGCCTCGAGGACCTGCAGGGCAAGCTCGAATCGCGCTACAAGATCTACAAGCTGCGCGACGCGCTCGCGGAGCTCGCCGGCGACTACGACGTCATCTACATCGACACCCCGCCCGCCCTGAATTTCTACACCCGCTCGGCGCTGATTGCCGCGGACAGCTGCCTCATCCCCTTCGACTGCGACGAGTTCTCGCGCCGCGCGCTATATGCGCTGATGGAGAACGTGCAGGAGATCCGCGCCGATCACAACCGCGACCTGTCGGTCGAAGGCATCGTCGTGAACCAGTTCCAGGCGCGCGCCGGACTGCCGCAGAAGGTCGTGCAGGAGCTCATCGACGAGGGCCTGCCCGTGCTGGCGCCCTACCTCTCGGCATCGGTGAAGATCAAGGAGTCGCATGAACAGTCGCGCCCGATGATCCATCTCGACCCGAAACACAAGCTCGCGCAGGAATACGTCGCGCTGCACGACCGCCTCGCACGCACCTACGGAACCTGAACCCCGCGCGGTCAGGTGCCCCGCTGCGCGGCGGGGCGCCGCACATCATGCAGGGCTGAGTTTGGCCACTGCCAGCATCAGCCACTTGACGCCGGCCGAGCCGAAATTGATCTGTACCCGCGCATCGGCGCCGCTGCCCTCGGCCGCCACGATCACGCCCTGGCCGAACTTCGCATGCGTAACGAGCTGGCCGACGCGCAGGCCGCCCAGATCCTGGCTCCGCGCCGGAGCCTGCGCCACCCGGGGCGCAAGGCCGCCACGCCCCGGCTCGACACGCATCCCCGCACCGCTGCGCGCGCCCATGCCGCGCGGGCTGGGCGGCGAAAGCCATTTCACCAGCCCTTCCGGGATTTCCTCGAGGAAGCGCGAGCGCAGGTTGTAGCGCGTCTGACCGTGCAGCATGCGGCTCTGCGCAAAGCTCAGGTACAGCCGCTCGCGTGCCCGCGTCACCGCGACGTACATCAGGCGTCGCTCTTCTTCCAGGCCCTCGTTCTCGACCGCACTGTTCTCGTGCGGAAACAGCCCCTCCTCGAGTCCGGAGAGGAAGACCACGTCGAACTCCAGCCCCTTCGACGAGTGCACGGTCATCAGCTGCACGGCGTCGCTGCCGGCATCGGCCTGATGATCGCCCGCCTCCAGCGACGCGTGGGCGAGGAAATCGGCCAGCAGCGCATGCGGCTGCGCCAACGCCTCGGCATCCGCGCCCGACTCGCCGAGGAAGTTCGCTGCGGCGTTGATGAGTTCGTCGAGGTTCTCGAGCCGCTCCTGCCCTTCCTTTTCGCTGCGATAGAAATCACGCAGCCCACTCGCATCCAGCACGTGATCCACCAGCTCGGGGAGCGGCAGACGGGCCGTGTCGCGGCGCAGATCCTCCACGAGGCGCACGAATTGCGCGAGCACCGTCCCCGGCTTTCCCGACAGGTGCGGCACCGTCGAGTACAGGCTCGCATTCCAGGTGCGCGCCGCGTCCTGCAGCGCTTCGAGCGATCGCGCACCGATGCCCCGCGTCGGAAAATTCACGACGCGGCTGAAGGCCGTGTCGTCGTCCGGGTTGGCGATCAGGCGCAGATAGGCCAGCGCATGCTTGATCTCCTGACGCTCGAAGAAGCGCAGGCCGCCATACACGCGATAGGCGATGCCCGCGGAAAACAGCTGGTGCTCGAGCACGCGCGACTGAGCATTGGAGCGATACAGCAGCGCGATGTCCGACCGGCTCATGCCGTCACGTACCAGCGACTGGATCTCCTCCACGATCCAGCGCGCCTCGTCCATGTCCGCATACGCCTCGAACACGCGGATCGGTTCGCCGGCGCCGCGCTCGGTCCATAGGTTCTTGCCCAGCCTAGCGGTGTTGTGGCGGATGATCGCGTTCGCCGCGTCGAGGATGTTGCCATGGGAGCGGTAGTTCTGCTCCAGCCGGATCACGTTGGCGACACGAAACTCGCGCTCGAAGTCGCGCATATTGCCGACCTCCGCGCCGCGGAAGCGGTAGATCGACTGGTCGTCGTCGCCCACGCAGAACAGGCAGGCCCCGCCTTCGCGCCCGTCATCGGCAAGCAGCTTCAGCCAGCGGTACTGCAGGCGGTTCGTATCCTGGAACTCATCGACCAGGATGTGGCGGAAGCGGCGCTGATAGTGCCGGCGTATCGGCTCGTTGCGCTCCAGCAGCTCGTAGGTACGCAGCAGCAACTCCGCAAAATCCACAACAGACTCGCGCTGGCATTGCGCCTCATACTCCGCGAAAAGCTCCACCCGGCGTCGCGTGTAGTCGTCCCAGGCTTCGACCGCGTGCGGGCGCAGACCGGCTTCCTTCTGGGCATTGATGAAATGTTGCAGTTCGCGCGGCGGAAACTTCTCGTCATCGACATTGAGCGCCTTCAACAGGCGCTTGATCGCTGCGAGCTGGTCACCGGAATCGAGGATCTGGAAGAGCCGCGGCAGCCCCGCATCACGGTGGTGGGCCCGCAGCAGGCGGTTGCACAGCCCGTGGAAGGTCCCGATCCACATTCCGCGTGCGGAATGCCCGAAGGACAACGGCAGCATCGCCGACAGGCGCGCCAGCAGCTCCTTCGCCGCCTTGTTGGTGAAGGTCACCGCAAGGACCCCCTGCGGATCGACCTGCCCCGTCTGCACCAGCCATGCGATGCGGGTCGTGAGGACGCGGGTCTTGCCCGAGCCGGCACCGGCGAGGATCAGCGAGTGCTGCGGCGGGAGGGTGACGGCCTGGAGTTGTTCGGGATTGAGATTGGCGAGCAGATCGGACATGCGGGCTTCCTGGTCAGGCCGCGATTCTAACCGGGAGCGGCGACTTGTTTCCTCCCGGATCATCGCCCCCATCCTCAGGATCCGGTCCGCAGCCCATGCAGTTGAAAAAGAAAACCGTTGCGGCAATGCAACATCAAGTTGAAAACGTATAACGAATGGCGTATTTTTTTAGTTGTGCGTAGCAGCAATCCGTTGAGAAAAATCAAGGAAACCTGCTACCGAAGCGAAGAAAATTGCAACCAATTTTTGATGCTGCAGCGCATTAACCGCGCCCTCCACGGCCGGCTCAAGAGGCCGATCCGCGCGACGCAAGAACTGGCCGACGATGGCCATCAGGAGAACCAAGCCATGAAGACCCCGAAACTACTGCCCTGGTATGCCCGCAAGGCCGGCGTAACCATCGAGCGCGCCACGGTGCTATGGCACCAGGCCGTGCGCGAGGCGACCGCGGCAACCGGGTGGGTGGGCAATTCGGAATACTGGGGCGAGGCGATGAACGCCTTCCAGCGCCTCCTCGAAAGCGAGCGCGCCACCTTCTGCGCGCCGCGCGTGACCCCGATCGTGCGCTCCCAGAACCGCCTGTGGCGCCTGCCGCTGACGGCGATGGAAGACATGGTCTCCGTCTTCTCCGCCAACTGGCAGCGCCAGGCCGGCACGCCGCGCAAGGCCGCCTGAGCACACGAATATCCGCGGCTCGCGCCGCGACATCGTCTTCCTCCCTCTCCCTCAAAGGAGATTAAGCATCCGGCTCCCTCCGGATGCTTTTTTTTGTCCGCACCCGACCCGCCCGGACGTCGCAGGCAGAGACGCCGCACGAGGCTCAACGGCTTCGCGGTATACTCGTGTGTTTTCCACGTCTCGACTCCCGCCCGCACATGCAGGACAAATACACCCCCGCCACGGTCGAATCCGCCGCCCAGCAGCACTGGGAATCCGCCCAGGCCTTCCGCGTCACCGAGGACGCGAGCAAGCCCAAGTACTACTGCCTGAGCATGTTCCCCTACCCGTCGGGGAAGCTGCACATGGGCCACGTGCGCAATTACACGATCGGCGACGTGCTCGCGCGCTACCACCGCATGCGCGGCTACAACGTCCTGCAACCAATGGGCTGGGACGCCTTCGGCATGCCGGCCGAAAACGCCGCGATCCAGAACAACGTGCCGCCGGCGAAGTGGACCTACGCGAACATCGACTACATGAAGACGCAGCTGAAGCGTCTCGGTTTCGCCATCGACTGGTCGCGCGAGCTCGCCACCTGCAAACCCGATTACTACCGCTGGGAGCAGTGGCTGTTCACGCGCCTGTACCAGAAGGGCCTGATCTACAAGAGGCTCGGCACGGTGAACTGGGACCCGGTCGACGAGACCGTGCTCGCCAACGAGCAGGTCATCGACGGCAAGGGCTGGCGCAGCGGCGCCGTCGTCGAGAAGCGCGAAATCCCCATGTACTACATGAAGATCACCGCCTACGCGGATGAGCTTCTCGACGCCCTCGACGCCCTGCCCGGCTGGCCCGAGCAGGTCAAACTGATGCAGAAGAACTGGATCGGCCGCTCGGAAGGCGTGGAAGTGCATTTCCCCTACGACCTGTCGACGATCGGCAAGTCCGGCGTGCTGAAGGTGTTCACCACGCGCGCGGACACCCTGATGGGCGCGACCTACGTCGCCGTCGCCGCCGAGCACCCGCTCGCGCTGCAGGCCGCAACCAACAACCCGGCACTCGCCGCCTTCATCGACGAATGCCGCCACGGGGGCGTCGCCGAGGCCGACCTCGCGACGATGGAAAAGAAGGGCATGCCGACCGGGCTGCGCGTGGTCCACCCCATCACGGGCGAATTCATGGACGTGTGGGTCGCGAACTACGTCCTGATGGGCTACGGCGAAGGCGCGGTAATGGCCGTCCCGGCGCACGACGAGCGCGATTTCGCGTTCGCGACGAAATACCACCTGCCGATCCGCATGGTCGTCGGCTCGACGCGCGACGCCTATGCCGACACCGTCGCGCCGTGGCAGGACGCCTACTCCGAGCACGGCCGTCTGGTGAATTCCGGCAAGTACGACGGCCTGCACTTCCAGGATGCCGTCGACGCGATCTCCGCCGATCTGGCCGAAAAGGGCCTCGGCGCCAAGCGTACGCAGTACCGCCTGCGCGACTGGGGCATCTCGCGCCAGCGCTACTGGGGCTGCCCGATCCCCATGATCCACTGCGACGACTGCGGCGACGTGCCGGTGCCGGACGAGCAGCTGCCGGTCGTGCTGCCCGAGAACGTCGAGATCACCGGCCGCGGCTCGCCGCTCGCGAAGATGCCCGAGTTCTACCAGTGCAGCTGCCCAAAATGCGGCAAGCCCGCGCGCCGCGAGACCGACACGATGGACACCTTCGTCGAGTCCTCGTGGTATTTCCTGCGCTATGCCGCGCCGGACAACGACAAGGCGATGGTCGACGGGCGCGTGAACTACTGGGCGCCGGTCGACCAGTACATCGGCGGCATCGAGCACGCAATCCTGCACCTGCTGTATTCGCGCTTCTTCACCCGCGCGATGCGCGACGAAGGCCTGGTGAACGTCTCCGAGCCGTTCACGAACCTGCTCACCCAGGGCATGGTCGTCGCCGAGACCTACTACCGCGACGCCGAAGGCGGCAAGAAGCAGTGGATCAACCCCGCCGACGTGCAGATCGAGCGTGACGACAAGGGCCGCATCACCGCGGCGAAGCTCGCTACCGACGGCCAGCCGGTCGTCATCGGCGGCACCGAAAAGATGTCGAAGTCGAAGAACAACGGCGTCGACCCCCAGGCCCTGGTCGACCAGTACGGCGCCGACACCGCGCGCCTGTTCATCATCTTCGCCGCGCCGCCGGACCAGCAGCTCGAATGGTCGGATTCGGGCGTCGAAGGCGCCTATCGCTTCCTGAGGCGCGTGTGGGCCTTCGGCCACGGCTTCGCCAACGAAATCCGCGCGCAACTCCCCGCCGCGCGCACGCTCGCGGCAGCCCAGTTGCCCGAGGCGCTGGCCGCGGTGCGCCGCGAGATCCACACCTGCCTCAAGCAGGCGAACTACGACTTCGGCAAGCACCAGTTCAACACCGTCGTCTCGGCGGCGATGAAGACCCTCAACGCCCTCGAGAAGGCGCCGCGCGACAACGCCGCCGCCCACGCCGAGGTCACCGAGGAAGGCCTGTCCATCCTGCTGCGCCTGCTCGCCCCGATCACACCGCACATCGCGCACGCTCTATGGCAGGACTGCGGTTTCGCCGGCGATGTGCTGAATGCGCCCTGGCCCGAACCGTCCGAAGCTGCGCTCAAGCAGGATGAGCTCGACCTCGTGCTGCAGGTGAATGGCAAGCTGCGCGGCAACATCAAGGTGTCGGCGGACGCCAGCGCTTCGCAGATCGAGGCGATCGCGCTCGCCTCCGAGGCGGCGCAGAAGTTCATGGAAGGCAAGCCGCCGCGCAAGGTCGTGGTCGTGCCGGGCCGTCTCGTCAACATCGTGGTCTGAGGACTCCAGCGGATGACTCCTTCCCGCTCCCGCCGCAGTCTGCTGCTGGCCCTCGGCGCAGTCGCCGTGGCGCCGCTGGCCGGCTGCGGCTTCCAGTTGCGCGGACCGCGTCCGCTCGCGTTCTCGAGCATCCACGTCGGCGTCAGCGCCCAGAGCGAATTCGGCGCCGCGCTGCGTCGACGCATCCGCACCAGCGGCACGACCGAGATCGTCGACGACCCGTCCAAGGCCGAAGCAAAACTCGAAATCCTGCGCAATCAGCCCGAGCGGGAGATCCTCACACTGACGGGCGCCGGCAAGGTGCGCGAGTACGAACTGCGCCACGTCCTCACCTTCCGGTTGATCGACCGCGCGGGCAACGAACGCATCCGCCCCACGACGATTTCGGCCAAGCGCGAATACACCTACGACGACTCCCAGGTGCTCGCGAAAGAGCAGGAGGAAGCCCTGCTCTACCGCGACATGCAGGGCGACCTCGTAGACCAGCTCATGCGCCGACTCGCTGCCGTCAAGCCGTGATCCTGCGTCCGGACCAGCTGCCCCCCCTCCTCGAAAAGCCGCTCGCCCCGCTTTACCTGCTGCACGGCAACGAACCGCTGCTTGTGCTCGAAGCGGCCGACCTGATCCGGGCGGCCGCACGCCGCCAGGGGTTCGAGGAAAGGGAGACGCTGGTCGTCGGGCAGGGATTCCGCTGGGACAGCCTGAGCGCCGCCGCCGGTAATTTCTCGTTGTTCGGCGGCTCGAAGCTGATCGACCTGCGTATCCCCACCGGCAAGCCCGGTCGCGAAGGCGGCGAGGCGTTGCAACGGCATGCCCGCAACGCGGGCGACGGAATCGTCACGCTCGTCACGCTACCCGAGCTCGACTGGACCGCACGCAAGGCCTCATGGTTTACAGCCTTGAGCGATGCCGGCATAGCGGTTGAGCTCAACGCCCCCGAGCGCGAGCGCCTGCCGGAATGGATCGCGGGCCGCCTCGCGCGCCAGAACCAGTCCGCGCCCGCCGAAGCGCTCGCCTTCATCGCCGATCACGTCGAAGGCAACCTCCTCGCGGCACATCAGGAGATCCTCAAGCTGGGCCTGCTGCACGGTGAAGGACGCCTGACGCAGGAAGACGTGCAGGATGCGGTGCTCAACGTCGCGCGCTACGACATCAACAAACTGCGCCATTCCCTCCTCGAAGGCGACCCCGTGCGCTGCACGCGCCTGCTCGAAGGCCTGCAGGGCGAGGGAACGGCCCCGCCGCTCGTCCTTTGGGCGCTCGCGAACGAAATCCGCACGCTCGCCAACCTCAGTTCCGGCGTCGCATCCGGCCAGCAATTGCCGGCCCTGCTCAAGGCCGAGCGCGTCTTCGACGAACGCCGCCGCCAGGCGATCCAGCGCGCCATGCCACGCCTGAAGCCGGCGACGCTGCGCGCCGCGCTGCTGCACGCCGCACGCATCGACCGCGTGATCAAGGGCCTCGCCCCCGGCGACGTGTGGGACGAGTTCCTCCAGCTCGCGCTCCGGCTCGTCCGCCGCTAGCACGTCGGCCGAGCGCGTTCCGACACTGGCCGCACGGCACCGTTCGGTGCTTTAATGTTCTTTTGCACGGCAACACCGGAATTTCGATGGATATTCAGGAATACATGCAGACGCTGGGCCGCCAGGCCCGCGCCGCCTCGCGCCAGCTCGCCAGCGCATCGACCGCCGCGAAGAACGCGGCGCTGTGCGCGATGGCCGCCTCGATTCGCGACCGCCGCGAGGAGTTGCTCGCAGCCAACGCACGCGACCTCGAAGAAGCGCGCGCCGCCGGGCTCGAGCCCGCGATGATCGACCGCCTCACCCTCAACGCCAAGGGCATCGAGGCGATGGCCCAAGGCCTCGAACAGGTCGCAGCGCTACCCGACCCCGTCGGGGAGATCACCGACGTCAAGCGCCGCCCGTCCGGCATCCAGGTCGGCAAGATGCGCGTTCCGCTCGGCGTCATCGGCATCATCTACGAAGCGCGCCCCAACGTCACGGCCGATGCGGCCGCCCTGTGCCTCAAGTCCGGCAACGCGGCGATCCTGCGTGGCGGCAAGGAGGCCCTGCACTGCAACCAGGCGATCGCTGCCTGCGTGCGGTCCGGCCTTGCGGCCGCCGGCCTGCCCGAAACGGCGGTCCAAGTCGTGGACACCACGGATCGCGCCGCTGTCGGCCAGCTCATCACGATGCCCGAGTTCGTCGACGTCATCGTACCGCGCGGCGGCAAGGGGCTCATCGAACGGATCTCGCGCGAAGCGCGCGTGCCGGTGATCAAGCACCTCGACGGCAACTGCCACGTCTACGTCGAAACCGAAGCCGACCCGGCGAAAGTCGTGCCCATCGTCGAAAACGCCAAGACGCAACGCTACGGCACCTGCAACACGGCCGAATCGCTGCTCGTCGACCGCGCCGTGGCGGCCCGCTTCCTGCCAGAAATCGCCCGCATGCTCGCCACGAAGGACGTCGAGATGCGCGGCTGCAACGAGTCGCTCGCCATCCTGCGCGAGGCTGCCATTCCCGGCGCCCGCCTCGTCGCCGCGACCGAGCAGGACTGGAGCGAGGAATATCTCGCACCGATCATCGCGATCAAGCTCGTGTCCGGCATCGATGAGGCGATCGCGCACATCAATACGTACAGCTCCGGGCACACCGAGGCCATCATCACCGAGAACTACACGCGCGCGATGCGCTTCCTGCGCGAAGTGGATTCCGCATCGGTCATGGTCAACGCGTCGACACGCTTTGCGGACGGCTTCGAGTACGGCCTCGGCGCCGAGATCGGCATCTCCACCGACAAGATCCACGCACGCGGCCCGGTCGGCCTCGAAGGCCTCACGAGCCAGAAGTGGATCGTGTTCGGCAACGGGGAAACGCGCCGCTGACATCGGCCCCGAGCAAGCCACCGCCCGGCCCGCATGCCCCGGAACGCCCGTCCCCGCACGGGCGTTTTCGTGCAGACGGGGAAAATCCCCCCGATGACCGAGGAGACGCTTTCATGAACCACCGCCCGCTCCTTGCCGCCCTCGCATTCACTGCAATGACGGCATATGCTTCCCTCGCCGCCGCAGCGACAAACGTTGCCGGTGTGCCTTTCGACGATACCGCCACCGTCGGCGGGCAGACACTGGTTCTGAACGGAACGGGGGTACGCACCCGCCTGCTGTTCAAGGTCTATGCGATGGGCCTGTATGTGCCGCAACGCGCCAGTGATGCGGGGGCCGTGCAGAACCAGTCCGGCAGCAAGCGTATCCGCATCGTCACCCTGCGCGATCTGAGCGCCGAGCAGTTTGTCGACGCCCTCGTCGACGGGCTGAGGAAGAACCACTCCGCCGAGGCGCTCGCAGCCCTCGCCCCCGCGATCGCGGCGTTCCGCAAGGCCATGCTGGAGATCAAGGATGCCCCCACGAATACCGAAGTCCTGCTCGAATCGTGGAACGGCGCCACGCGCCTCACCGTAGGCGGAAAACGACGCGGCGAAGACATCCCGGACGAACGCTTTTTCCCCGCGCTGTTGCGTATCTGGATCGGAGAGGCGCCTGCCGACGCCGAACTCAAACAGAACCTCTTGGGCAAGGCGCCGTAGCCCCGTCAGCCGCAGCCTACACGTTCACACGCAAGTACCCCGGCATTAGGCATACGATGAATTCCAGACGCAACTCGCCCGCGCAGACCGGATTCTCTGCGATCCTGACGCTGCCCTTCGGTGGTCTGGGGGTGCATGCGGACTCATGCTGCATCCGGGAACTTGTGTTCCTGCCGCCGGAAACACCCGCCCGCCCCCCCGAGAATCCGCTTGCCGAACGGGCTGCGACGCAACTGCTGGCGTGGCTCGACGACCCCGACCGCCCCTTCGACCTACCCCTCGCGGAGCGCGGCACGGCGTTTCAGCGGCGGGTTTGGTCAGCGATTGCTGCCATCCCGCGCGGCGCGCATCGCGCCTACGGTGAAATTGCCGCGGAAATCGGCAGCGCCGCACGCGCTGTGGGTCAAGCCTGTGGAGCCAACCCCTTCCCCATCATCGTGCCCTGCCACCGCGTGATGGCCGCCGGCGGAGGAATCGGGGGCTTTGCCAATTCGACCGGCGGCTACCTGCTCGACACCAAGCGCTGGCTGCTGCGCTTCGAGGCCTGCCGGTGAGTATCGAGAATGCGCTCGACGCCGCCACCCGGGCCGCACTCGACAGTTTCAACGACGCGATGTGGCTCGAGCACGGGCTCGCGCGCAATACCCTGGCGGGCTATCGCAGCGACCTCGCCCTATTCGCGTTCTGGCTCCATGAACGCGGCACCCAACTCCAGCAAGCAGGCCCACCCGACCTCGCAGCCTACCTCGCCGAATTCAGCCGCCGCGCCAAGCCCGCCAGCCAACGACGTCTGCTCGCCGCCTTGCGCCGGTATTACCGTCATCTGCTAGCCCAGGGGCGTATCGGGACCGATCCCACCACCCTGCTCGATCCGCCGATGCGCAGCGAGCGCTTTCCGAAGACCCTTACCGAAACACAGGTGGATTCCCTGCTCGCAGCACCCGACGTCACCACGCCCATCGGCCTGCGCGACCGCAGCATGCTTGAAGTTCTTTATGCCACCGGATTGCGAGTTTCGGAGCTTGTGGGACTCAAGATATTTTCCACCAGTCTCGCTGACGGTGTCGTCCGCGTAATGGGAAAAGGCAGCAAGGAACGGCTCGTTCCCCTCGGCGAGGAAGCCATCGACTGGCTTGGCAATTATCTGCGGGATGCCCGCCCGGACCTGCTCGCAGGAAAAAGCAGCGACGATGTATTCGTCAGCCGGCGCGGCAGCGGAATGACCCGCCAGATGTTCTGGCGCATCGTAAAACAATACGCGATGACCGCCGGCATTCCCGCCGCCAGCATCTCGCCGCACACCTTGCGCCACGCCTTCGCGACCCACCTCCTCAACCACGGCGCCGATTTGCGTGTAGTCCAGATGCTGCTCGGCCATGCCGACATATCGACGACCCAGGTCTACACGCACGTCGCACGAGAGCGCCTCAAGGCACTCCATTCCCTGCACCATCCGCGCGGATGAATCATTTCCTCAAATACGCTTTCAAACCAGATTCGCAATTCGGAGCACCATCATGAGCAAACAGGATACGCACGCACCCGAAACGCCGGCCACGCGTTTCCTCAAGCAGCACGGCGTCGCCTTTTCCGCGCACCTCTATGATTACGAGGCCCACGGAGGGACGAAAGTATCGTCGCGCGAACTCAATGTTCCCGAACACGCCGTGGTCAAGACGCTGGTCATGGAAGATGAAAATGCCGCTCCGCTGATCGTGCTCATGCATGGCGATTGCAAGGTATCCACCAAGGAACTGGCACGCCAGACGGGCAGAAAACGCGTCGAACCCTGTGCCCCTGAAACTGCAAATCGGCACTCCGGCTACCTGGTCGGCGGCACATCCCCGTTCGGCTTGCGCAAACGCATGCCCATCTACCTGGAACGTACGATTCTCGACCTCCCGCTCGTCTATATCAATGGGGGCCGACGCGGCTTTCTGGTCGGAGTCAGCCCCCACGAGATAATGCGCGTATTGCAGCCGGAACTGGTCAGCGCCTCGATTTGAACGCACTTTCCTGACGCCGATTACGATTTCAATTCGCCTCCTGATTCTAATTCGCCGAAATTGCTGGCAGAATAAGCGCAGCCAATCACCCTGACGCCAGTGAAGCACAGCGTACCCAAGGATGATTGCCCTGATCGGAAATCAGATCAATAACAATTGAAACCGGAGAAAACATGGAACTGGCCAAGATGTCGCTGACCGAATTGCGCCGCCTGCAATCCAAGGTCGAAACGGAGATCCGTCGACGCAGCGATTCCGCCCGCCGCGACCTCCTGAAGAAAATGCAGAAGATGGCGGCCGAGGAAGGCCTGTCGCTGAGCGACCTGCTCCCCAGCGCCGCGGCTGCGGAAGAAAAGAGTGCGCCCACCAAGCGCCGGACGAAAGCAGCAGGCAAGAAGGCCGCACAGGTCGCCGTGAAATACCGCAATCCGGCAAATCCGCAAATCGGCTGGAGCGGCCGCGGCCGCAAGCCGCAGTGGGTGATCGACTGGCTTGCCCAAAACAAGCCGCTCGCAGAACTCGAAGCCGTCGCGGCGAAATAAGCAGTCCGGGGCATTTGATGCCCCGACGAAGGCTTGTTGTTTCAGCCCGCGGCCGGAGGAAGGGAGACCCCATCCCGGCCGCGCTGGATATACACACCGACTCGTCGCACCCCTTTCATGACCCCCAGCTTGGCGATGCGTATCTTCACCCAGGGGGCGCCGAATTCGTCGAACAGAAGCTTCACGACGAATTCTCCGAGGGTTTCTATCAGGTTGAAGTGACGCTCGGCGAACTCCTTGCGGATTCGTTCGATCACCTCCGCATAGTCGATCGTGTCGGCGATGTCGTCCTGCTCCGCCGCCGAATCCGGGACTCCGAACGTGAGGTTGAGCTCCAGCGTCTGCGGTGCGGCCTTTTCGCGCGAATAGATGCCGACCCAAGCCTGTACCCTCAATTCCTCGATGAAAATGAAATCCATGTCGCTTCCCGATTTGAATCGCGGCAATTCTAGGTGAAAAAATGACCCTGCTGCTTCTATTGCTGGCCGCCTACCTGCTCGGCTCCATCCCCTTTGCCATCGTCTCCAGCCGCCTTTTCGGCCTCGCCGACCCGCGCAAGTACGGCTCCGGCAACCCGGGCGCGACCAATGTCCTGCGTAGCGGCAACAAGGCCGCCGCGTTGCTGACCCTGGTCGGCGACTGCGCCAAGGGGTGGCTCGCGGCATGGGGCGCCAGCCGCCTCGGCTTCGACGCCACCGACACAGCCCTGGCCGGCCTTGCGGCCTTCCTTGGTCACGTCTTCAGCGTGTTCTTGCGCTTCAACGGCGGCAAGGGCGTCGCCACCGCACTTGGCGTGCTGCTCGGGATCAACGCCTGGGTTGCACTGGCTGCACTGGCAACCTGGCTCGCGGTCGCATTCACCACTCGCTACTCGTCCGCCGCAGCCTTGTCCGCCGCACTGGCCACCCCCGTCGCCGGCTACGTCCTGCTGGGCCCCACGCCGGTGACCGGCGTTCTCGCGCTCATCGCGGCAATCCTGATCTGGCGCCACAGCTCCAACATCCGCAAACTGCTCAACGGCACCGAAGGCCGCATCGGCGGTCGCAAGGCCTGAACGCACCCCGCTCGCGTCAGGCGGCACCTGGCGCACGCAACGCCGCCAACGGCCAGCGTGGGTACACCCGGACGGCACAGGCCGCCTCGGGCGCCTCGCCGGCCGCCATCCGGCGGCCCCCCGCAAAGGCAATCATCGCACCGTTGTCGGTACACAGCGCCGGCTCAGGGTAATACACCCTCCACCCCTTGCGTCGCGTCGCCGCGTCGAGACGCTGGCGCAGCTTGCGGTTGGCGCCCACGCCACCAGCCACCACCAGCCGCAACAGCCCCGTCAACTCCAGCGCCTTGAGCGCCTTGGTGCATAGCACGTCGACCACGGCATCCTGAAAGTCGGCCGCCAGATCGGCAGCATCTTCGGGTTTCCACTCGGGACCGGAAACGACGTTCAGCACTGCGGTCTTCAATCCGCTGAAACTGAAATCGAGATCGCCGGACTTGAGCATCGGCCGCGGCAGCCGGAACCGCCCCGCGTGCCCGAGCTCGGCAAGCGCCGCCAGTTGGGGGCCACCGGGATAACCGAGACCGATCAGCTTCGCCGTCTTGTCGAATGCCTCGCCCGCCGCGTCGTCGAGCGACTCGCCCAACAGGACGTACTCCCCAACCCCGGTCACCTGCATGAGCTGGGTATGTCCACCGGAAACCAGGAGCGCGACGAACGGAAACTCAGGCGGATCCGCGGACAACAGCGGCGACAGCAGATGCCCCTCGAGATGATGGACGGGCAGCACCGGGACACCCAGCGACATCCCCAGCGCCTCCGCGTAGCTTGCCCCTACCAGCAAAGCCCCCGCCAGCCCCGGCCCCGCCGTATAGGCGATCGCATCGATCTGCGCAAGGGTGCAGCCCGACTCCGCAAGCACCTGCCGCACCAGAGCGGGCAGGCGGCGGATATGGTCACGCGACGCCAGCTCCGGAACGACGCCGCCATAGGTCGCATGCAGATCGATCTGCGAATGCACGCTGTGCCCGAGCAATCCGGCATCAACGTCGAACACCGCCACGCCCGTTTCATCGCAGGAGCTTTCGATTCCCAGAACTCTCATGATTTGCAGCCAGCAGCCTCGCCGATCGGACAGGGCGCCATTCTAGCGGGCGGGCACTCGGAAAGCTAAGTTTGTACTTGGCTTGTTCTGATCTAATGGATATAATCCGCGTTTTCCGCCTACCAGACACACAAGGAAGTTCGCAATGCCGGGTATCCGCGTCAAGGAGAACGAGCCGTTTGAAGTCGCCATTCGCCGCTTCAAGCGCACCATCGAAAAAACCGGTTTGCTGACCGAGCTGCGCGCCCGCGAGTTCTACGAAAAGCCCACCGCGGAGCGTAAGCGCAAGTCGGCCGCCGCCGTCAAGCGCAACCACAAGCGCCTGCGCAGCCAGACCCTGCCGCCGAAGCTGTACTGATCCACACCTGGATCCAGCAGCCGGTCATCCACGCCGGGCGCAAGTCAGTAGACTTGCGCCCGGCGTGGCTTTTGCATTTCCATTCGGAGCATTTCCCATGTCCCTCAAGCAGCGCATCCAGGACGACATGAAGGCCGCCCTGCGCGCCAAGGATAGCGCGCGCCTGTCCGCGGTGCGCCTGCTCATCGCCGCAATCAAGCAACGCGAAATCGACGACCGGATCGAACTCGACGACGCCGGCGTCCTGGCCACGGTCGAAAAGCTCGTCAAGCAGCGCCGCGACTCGGCGAGCCAGTACGACACCGCGAACCGCCCCGACCTCGCCGCCAACGAGCGCTTCGAGATCGAGGTGCTGTCGGCCTATCTGCCCACCCAGCTGACCGATGCCGAACTGGACGCCGAAATTGCCGCCGCGATCGCCGAAGCGGGAGCCACCGGCATTGCCGACCTCGGCCGCGTGATGCCGCAACTCAAGGCTCGCCTCGCCGGACGCGCAGACATGGCGGAAGCCTCGCGCCGGGTACGCGCCAGACTCTCGGCCTGAGCACTCACCGCCCGCCCGGACACGGGCGGCGGCAACCATGATCCCCCAGTCGTTCATCCAGGACCTGCTCGCGCGCGTCGACATCGTCGACGTCATCGAACGCCACCTCACCCTCAAGAAGAGTGGCGCGAACTACTTCGCCTGCTGCCCCTTCCACGGCGAAAAGTCCGCCTCGTTCTCCGTCAGCCCGAGCAAGCAGTTCTACCATTGCTTCGGCTGCGGCGCGCACGGCAGCGCCGTCGGCTTCCTGATGGAATACACCGGGCTGTCGTTCGTGGAAGCAGTCAAGGAGCTCGCCTCTTACGCCGGATTGCAGGTTCCCCAGGAAACCCGCCCCGGCTTCCGCCCTGAATCAGCACCGGCTCATGACGGACTGATCGACGCCATGGCTGCCGCCGCACGCTTCTATCGCGAGCAACTCAAGTCGGCACCCGCGGCCATCGACTACCTGAAGCGAAGAGGCGTATCGGGCGAGATCGCAGCGCGCTTCGGCATCGGCTTCGCACCGGACGACTGGCAAGCCTTGCGCGCCACCTTCCCCAACTACGACGCAAAGCCCCTGCTCGACGCCGGTCTCGTCATCGAAAACGACGCCGGACGCCGTTACGACCGCTTCCGCAACCGCATCATGTTCCCGATCCAGGATCGCCGCGGACGCATCATCGCTTTCGGCGGACGAGTCCTGGACGCAGGCGAACCGAAGTACCTCAACTCCCCCGAAACACCACTATTCGAAAAGGGACGCGAGCTGTACGGGCTTTCC
The DNA here is from genome assembly GCF_045689615.1 of Aromatoleum evansii. Taxonomy (NCBI): domain Bacteria; kingdom Pseudomonadati; phylum Pseudomonadota; class Betaproteobacteria; order Rhodocyclales; family Rhodocyclaceae; genus Aromatoleum; species Aromatoleum evansii. The sequence goes on along the minus strand of NZ_CP141259.1, from coordinate 1,505,070 downwards.
CAGGCGCAGAAGGCGATCCGCGATGCAGGCTACTCGATTGTCGTCGAGGGCTACATGGACGTCGTCGCGCTCGCGCAATTCGGCGTCGCCAATGCCGTCGCAACCCTCGGAACGGCGACCACTCCGCACCACATCAACACCCTGCTGCGCCAGTCGCAGCGCATCGTCTTCTGCTTCGACGGCGACAATGCGGGACGCAAGGCGGCCCGCCGCGCCCTCGAGTCTGCACTCGAGGCGCTGCGCGACGACGTCACGCTCGCTTTCCTGTTCCTGCCCGAAGAGCACGACCCGGATTCCTTCGTTCGCGCATACGGCGCCGAGGCGTTCAACCGGGCCGCAAACGACGCCACGCCGCTGACCGCCTTCCTGCTCAACGAACTGCGCGCCGAATGCCCCCTCGATACGGCCGAAGGCCGTGCGCGACTCGTACACGACGCCAAGCCGCTGGTCACACGCATCGCAGCACCAATGCTGCGCCTGCAGATCATCAAGGCGATCGCCGACGCGTCCGGATTCAGCCAGGGCGAAGTCGAATCGGCGTTCGGCCTGAAACAACAGAACACCGTGCGCCAACCGCGCGAAGCCGCATTCGACGGCCGGCGCGGTCGTGGCCCGTCGGGCTTTCCCGCGCCGACCTCGAACCGCCAGCGCCGACAGCAGCCTTCGGCGGCAAACACCCTCCTGCGCCTCGTCCTGCAGCATCCCGCATGGGCCGCACGCCTGCCTGTCGACCTCATCCCGACCCACACCGCGGAAGGCCGGGCACTGGTCGCGATCGTTGACCTGTCGAGCACCGGCGACCTGGCAATGAACGCGGGACTGGGGGCACTGGTCGAACAGTTCCGCGACACAGCTCACGCCGAAACCTTGGCGCGAGTGGCAGGGGAACTGGTCGATACCGAATTTGACGAAGCCGTCGTCGAGATCCTCTTCGAGGATGCCCTGAACAAACTCCACGCCGACGCGATCGCACGGGAGATCGCCGCGCTGTCCGCACAGGAGCGCGAATCCGGGCTTTCCCCGATGGACCGACACCGCCTCGCCGAGCTGCTGCTCGAAAAAATGAGCCTTGTCAACGCCCGCAAACCGCTGGACGTTTAGTATAATTGCAGGTTACCCAACTCATCTTTCGCCCGATTCAAGGAGTGCCATGGCCCGCGAAAAAATCAAGGATTCGCGCAAGGATAGCCCCAAAGGACGAGCCTCCAAGGCCAAGGACAAGGCCGTTCTGATCGCCGAAGGGCCGGAACTCGGGCCCATCGACGCCGAAATCCGCAGGACCCGCCTCAAGACCCTGATCACGCTCGGCAAGGAGCGCGGCTACCTCACCTATGCCGAGATCAGCGACCACCTTCCGGACGACGTCGCCGACGCCGAGCAGATCGAAGGCATCATCGCGACCTTCAACAACATGGGCATCCGGGTCTTCGACGAAGCCCCGGCCGCGGAAGACCTGCTGATGTCCGACGCCGTGCCGAGCACGGTGGACGAAGACGTCGCGGAGGAAGAAGCGGAACAGGCCCTGTCCTCGGTCGACTCCGAATTCGGGCGCACCACCGATCCGGTGCGCATGTACATGCGCGAGATGGGCACCGTCGAGCTGCTCACCCGTGAAGGCGAAATCGAGATCGCCAAGCGCATCGAGGACGGCCTGCGCCACATGGTCCAGGCGATCTCCGCCTGCCCGACCACCATCGTCGAGATGCTCGAGCTCACCGACAAGGTCGCGCAGGACGAAATGCGCATCGACGAACTCGTCGACGGCCTGATCGACCCGAACGCCGCCGCGACCGAAGCAGAAGCGGCCATGTCGGAGGCCGAGGAAGGCGACGAGGACGCCGAGGACGAGGAAGGCGCGGACGACGTCGGCGACGACGACGACGAGAATGCCGAGGAAAAGGAGGCCGCAGCCAACGCCGCGACGCTCCTGCAGCTCAAGAACGAAGCCCTCGCGCGCTTCGCGATCATTCGCGAACTCAACGAGCGCAAGATGGCCGCCCTGGCCGACCGTGGCTCGCAGGACGCGGACTACCTTTCGCTGCAGCAGCAGATTTCGGACGAGCTTCTCAACATCCGCTTCACTGCCAAGTCGATCGAACGCCTGTGCGACTCGGTACGCCACATGGTCGAGCAGGTACGCGGCCACGAGCGCCAGATCCTGCAACTATGCGTCGACCGCGCGGGCATGCCGCGCCAGCACTTCATCAAGGTCTTCCCCGGCAAGGAAGTCGATCTCGACTGGCTCAAGGACGAGATCGCGCTCGGCAAGAACTACGCCGAAGGCCTGATGCGGGTGCACCCCGCGGTGCTCGAGGAGCAGCAGAAGCTCATCGACCTGCAGACCCGCATCGGCATCCCGCTCAAGGAGTTGAAGGACATCAATCGCCAGATGTCCACCGGCGAAGCAAAGATGCGCCGCGCCAAGCGCGAGATGACCGAGGCCAACCTGCGCCTCGTGATCTCCATCGCCAAGAAGTACACCAACCGCGGCCTGCAGTTCCTCGACCTGATCCAGGAAGGAAACATCGGCCTGATGAAGGCGGTGGACAAGTTCGAATACCGTCGCGGCTACAAGTTCTCGACCTATGCGACGTGGTGGATCCGTCAGGCCATCACCCGCTCCATCGCCGACCAGGCACGCACGATCCGCATCCCGGTTCACATGATCGAAACGATCAACAAGATGAACCGCATCAGCCGGCAGATCCTGCAGGAAACCGGCCAGGAGCCGGATCCGGCGACGCTCGCCGAGAAGATGGAGATGCCCGAGGAGAAGATCCGCAAGATCATGAAGATCTCCAAGGAGCCGATCTCGATGGAGACACCGATCGGCGACGACGACGACTCCCATCTCGGCGACTTCATCGAGGACCAGGCAACGCTCGCCCCGGCCGACGCGGCGATGTACTCCAGCCTGCGCGACGCCACCAGCGAAGTGCTCGATTCGCTCACCGCGCGCGAAGCGAAGGTGCTGCGCATGCGCTTCGGCATCGAAATGAACACCGACCACACTCTCGAGGAGGTCGGCAAGCAGTTCGACGTGACGCGCGAGCGCATCCGCCAGATCGAGGCCAAGGCGTTGCGCAAGCTGCGCCATCCGAGCCGCTCGGAACGCCTGCGCAGCTTCCTCGACAGCGACGCCTGATAGCCCGCACTCCGGCGGGCGTGCAAGCACCGCCGGGGCAGCAATCAGCTAAAGGGCCTCTAGCTCATGCCTGGTTAGAGCAGCGGACTCATAATCCGTTGGTGCTGGGTTCGACTCCCAGGGGGCCCACCATATCGAAGGGGTTACATCGCACGATGTAACCCCTTCGTCTTTCCGGACGGAACGCAGGCGCCGCGCAGGCGGCGCCGCGAGTCGGTCCAGCAATCAGCGGACCGTATAGCGGAACGCGCCGCGCTTGTCGGCGCTCACCTTGATCGCGTTGATCGCAGTACCTTCGGCCATGCGGACGAGCGCGCTCTCCGCGATGTCGGGCAGCAGGCTGCCGTTGAGGATGTGATCCACGTTGCGTGCCCCGGAGTCGGTTTCGGTGCAGCGCTGCAACACCGCATCGACGATCTTCTCGTCCCACTCGAAGCTCGCCTGGTGGTTGGCCGCCACCCGGTCGCCGATGCGGCGCAGCTTCAGCCGGATGATCTCGGCGAGCATCTCGTCGGAAATCGGGTAATACGGGATCACCTTCATGCGCCCCAGAAAGGCCGGCTTGAAGTTCTGGTACAGCACCGGACGCAAGGACTCACCGAGTTCATCGGCGGAAGGTATCTCCTTCTTCGCCTTGTTCAGGCAGGCATGCATGATCTGGCTCGAGCCGACGTTACTGGTGAGGATGATGAGCGTATTGCGGAAGTCGACCTCCCTGCCCTCCGCGTCATCGAGCACGCCCTTGTCGAACACCTGGAAGAAGAGCTCCAGGACGTCCGGATGCGCCTTCTCGACCTCGTCCAGCAACACCACGCAATAGGGATTGCGCCGTACCGCCTCGGTCAGCACGCCCCCTTCGCCGTAACCCACGTAGCCCGGCGGCGAGCCCTTCAGGCCTGAAACCGAATGCGCCTCCTGATACTCGCTCATGTTGAGCGTCACGAGCTTGCGCTCTCCGCCGTAGAGGATGTCCGCGAGTGCGCAGGCAGTCTCGGTCTTTCCGACGCCCGAGGGGCCGACGAACAGGAACACGCCCTTGGGCTTGTCGGGATCCTCCAGATTCGCACGCGCGGTGCGAACGCGCTGCGCGATCGCATCCAGCGCATGGGACTGGCCGATCACGCGCTCCTCGAGCAACGGCTTGAGCTGAAGCACCGTGGTGATTTCGTCCTTGACCATCCTGCCGAGCGGGATACCGGTCCACGCCGAGATGATCCCGGCGACGACGTTGCCATCGACCTCGAGCGGCACCATCGGATCTTCCCCCTGCATGGCCCTCAACTCGTCGGAAAGCGACTGCAAGGACCGCTCCGACGCATCCACGACAGATTCGCCGCGGTGACGCCCCCGCAGGTCGCCGATCTGTGCCACCAGCGCTTTTTCCCGCTCGTGACGCGCGCGCAGGTCCTGCAACTCCGCCTCCACGGCCGCAATCTGCCCTCCAATCGCGTTCAGGCGCTTCGAATGCAGGGCGCCGTCCTGCGCCTCGCGCTCCAGCGCGGCGGCCTCGGCGCGCAGGCGCGCGAGCATCTTGTCCGCGTCGTCGATGCGACCCGGCACCGAACTGTGCGACAACGCCACCCGGGCGCACGCGGTGTCGAGCACGCTGATCGCCTTGTCCGGAAGCTGCCGGCCACTGACGTAGCGGTGCGACAGGCGCACCGCTTCGGTCACTGCCTCGTCCAGCACACGCACGCCGAAATGCCGCTCCATCAGGGGCACGATGCCCCGCAACATCGCCGATGCGACGTCTTCGGACGGCTCCTCGACCTTCACGACCTGGAAGCGGCGCGCGAGCGCGGCATCCTTTTCGAAGTATTTCTTGAACTCCGCCCAGGTCGTCGCCGCGACGGTACGCAACTCGCCGCGCGCGAGGGCCGGCTTGAGAAGATTCGCCGCATCGTTCTGCCCCGCCTGCCCGCCGGCACCGATGATCGTGTGAGCCTCGTCGATGAAGAGCACGATCGGCACCGGGCTCGAACGCACCTCGTCGATGACGCCGCGTAGGCGGTTCTCGAACTCGCCCTTGACGCTCGCGCCGGCCTGCAGCAAGCCCATGTCGAGCACATGCAACTCGATACCCTGCAGCGCCTCGGGAACATCACCCGCGGCAATGCGCTGCGCCAGACCTTCGACGACGGCGGTCTTGCCCACCCCGGCCTCGCCCGTCAGGATGGGGTTGTTCTGCCGCCGCCGCATCAGGATGTCGATGACCTGGCGGATCTCGGCGTCGCGCCCGATCACCGGATCGAGCCTTCCTTCGCGCGCGCTCCGCGTGAGATTGGTCGTGTAGCGTTCCAGTGCAGGGTTCTCGCGCTGACCGTCGATGACCGACGCCTCCTGGTCCTCTCCCGAGGCCGGTTCGGAACCCTGCCCTGCCCCGCCGACCTCGCGCGACTCCTCGGACTCCGCCGTGACCTCGTCGAAGTTGTGCTTGAGCTCGTCAACACGCACGCGACCGAACTGCGCCGAAGCACGCAGGGCAAGCTGCGCCAGCCCGGACTCGGTCAGCATCGCCAGCAGCAGGTGCCCGGAGCGGATGCGCGGCAAACGCCCATCGAGCGATGCGATCAACCAGGCCTGCTCCAGGAGAAGCTGCAGCCGTGGCGAGAAGACCGGCGTGCGGTCGTTGCCGCTGCGAAGGCGGCCGACCTCGCGCTCGAGATCGCGCCGGACGGCCGGGATCCCGACGCCGCTTCGCGCGAGGACGGCCGCGAAGTCGCTCGCCGGCCGCTCGCACAACGCAAGCAATACGTGCTCGAGGTCGACTTCATACTGGCCGTGCGCCATGCACAGGTTGGCGGCACGCTCGACGGCACCGCGACAAATCGTGTTGAGCTTGCAGATCAGGGTCTTGAGGGATGTACTCATGGGAGCGGAGACAGGATGGGGAAAGCGTTGCTCAATGGCACGCGCCGGGAGAATAGACGGCATCGTCCCGGTCGCGGCCGGACAGGCGCGAGACAAGGAAGGCATCGCGCCCGAGACGCGGGCTCATGGCGGCCCCGAGCGCCGCAGCACGGACATCCGCGGCACGCAGGCAAGGCCGGACTTCATATTCAAACTGGTGCCCGGTCGCCAGCTGCAGCAACTTTGCGAGGGCTGCTGCCGATTCGCCGCCGGGAAGGAATGCGTGGTAATCGGCCGCTGCAAGCGGCCCCAGGTGGATTCTTACCCTCAGGTTGCGCTGCCACACCCGTTCGCCCGACAGGGCGGTAAGTCCGAGCAGGGCATTGCGTCCACCGAGGGTGGTGCGCTGATCGTCGGGCAGTGCATACCACGCTCCGACGAACTGCTCGACGCGCACCGGTACGCGGAAATGCCCGGCGAGAATGCGTTCGAGCGCCCGCGCCGACAAGGGTCGCTGCGACAGGAGCGTCGCCACGCGGGCAATCGCCTCGTCCTCGATCCGCCCAGGGCCGTCGCGCATCCGCTCGCGCAGGGCATCGAAACCAAGCCCCGCCACCGCCAGCACCAGCGGCAGGAAGCGGTTGCGGCGGTCGCTCTCGTACTGGAGCGGCAGGCGGTACTTCTTCCATGCGAGGTAAAACTGCGCGACCGCACGATTGGCAAAGATATCTAGCAGGGCACGCGCCGCACGGTCGCGGTGTACGCGCTCGCGCTCCGAGATGCGCTCGGTGTAGTGGGCGGGCAAGGCGCCATGCACGCCGAGCAGCCCGATCGCGTAAGGGATGATCTCGACCTTGCGCCAGCGCTGCGGGCCGTCGTTGCCGTCGGCGTCGTCCGGCCACGCATCGAGGGCTTCGATCTCGGCGGGAGCGAAGCCCTGATGCAGGGTGTTGCGGAAACGGATGCGCTCCGACAGCACATCGGCGCCGTGCCGGCGCCCTGAGTTCTCGCCACGGAACAGGCCATCGAGCAGACGTACGGCCTGAAAGAACTCAAACCGGTACGGCGCCTCGACGAGCTGCTCGATCACACCAGGATCGAATCGCCCGAGCGTGGCTCGCATCGAACGAGCTCCTCCCCTGTCCTGACCGATACAAGCACGAGCTGAACGAAACTGTTCAACTGCACATAAAGACCGAGAAAGCGATCGATAACCCGCGCGAAGACATCGAGACCGGCGCCGACGAAACTGTCCTCGTCGACCGTCAGGCGCACCTCGATCCCTCGAACGAAACTTGCGAAGGGGCGCCCGGCCATCCAGCAGGTCTTCTCCCGCTGCTCGATGCCCCGGATCCCGTCGATCTGGCGTCGCGACACCGGCGTGCGGCGCACGTCATAGAGTCCGAGCATTTCCTTGAAGGCTGCGAGGCCGTTGCCGGTCAGGGAAAGGTGATTCAGCGACAGGTGAGAGATCAGGCGCCACAGTCCGTCACGCTCATGACTGAAGCGGCACGACAGCGTCGGCACGCGCAAGAGCCGGATCGTTCGTACCGCGCCTCCGCCTTCCACATGGAGGTCGCCGCCCTCGAGGCCGATCGCGAGCCGCGCCGGAAGATCACGGTTGGTGCATGTGAGCGCTACGCTCAGGATGTCCGTGCCGGGCTGGAGCGGTTCGAAGCCGGCATCGACGATCGTTAGCGCAGTCTCGTAGCCGGGGCTGCGCTCCGCCACGCGCGCGTCGCGTTGCGCGTGCCAGTAATGGCCATCCCGACCGGGCGATTCGCCATGACGCAGGGAAAAGAATGGGCGATATTCAGTCTGCGCCTCGCCGTCCGGCCTGCGACTCACGCGGCTGACCGCGTCGATCGAATAGACCTCGTAAGCATGCGCCTGGCGTCCGTCTGCGACCACGGGATACGTCGACGTGCGCCCCGTGAGGCGGATCGGATCGCCGGGCCGCTGGAACAGGTTGACCACCGGCACGCAGCCCAGCTTGAGGGAATCACCGCCTAATCCGCCCAGAAGCCGGGCGATCTCTCCGTCCGGCCGCACGTCCTTGAGTGCAAAATGGACACGGAGCGCCCCTCCGCCGCGGGCAACGCCCGGCAGGCGGGTGAGAAGCAGATCGAAAAAGTTGTACTTCTCGGGAAAGGCGAAGTACTCCGTCAGGTGACGGTAGGCATCATGGGCGTTGTCTGGAAAATCGACCAGCGCCTCATCGGCCGCCAGACCGACCTCCCCGATCACCGGTCCCTCGACCCGATGCCAGGTACCACTCGCGTCTTCCACCCACGTCCGCAGAACGCGCAGGAACAGCGCATCGCGCAGCGCGGCTGCGACAGACGGTTCCGCATCGATGTACAGGCGCACCCGTTCGATGCCCCCCAGCGCGCCACCGCCTCCCTGAACCGCAAACCGCAACGACAGCATCCCCGAGACGCCAAGCGGCGCGCGCACGGCCGCCGGAATGTTCGCAACCGGCTCGAAGCGGAGCTCATCGACGCGCAGCGGCAACAGCTCCACCCGCCATGCGGTGCGGAACCGGCAGGAGACGCCATTCACCGCCCGCGACCGCAGTTCCGTTCCCCGCTGCAGCGCCGCAGGCCGGGAAAGTTGCGACGCCCCGTCCCCGCCGTCGAAATGTGCAATCGAACAGGCGGGGAAGGGGCGCAGGTAATGCGGATACAGGACCTGCAGGAGGGCCTCGGTGAATAGCGGATACGAGTCCTCGAGTTTCCTCGATATACGGGCCGACAGCAGCGCGAAGGATTCGATCATCCGCTCGACGTGCGGATCGTCGCATCCCTCGCCGTTCAGCAGCAGCCGCGCAGCAATCTTCGGATAGCGTTCGGCAAACTCGCGGGAATTGCCGCGCAGGAACGCAAGCTCGCGCTCGTAATAGGGAAGGAGATCTTCCATTTCAATTCTGGCCGCTGCGCGGAGCCTGCCGATTCACCGAGTAGAGAAGGGTCGTCGGCTGCAACAAGGCGTCGAAATTGACCGGCTCGCGGGCAGGACGGACTACGAGCAGGGCCTTGATCGAAAAGTACAGTGCATTGACCGAGCGGCGATCCAGCTCGATCCGGACTTCGACATCCCGCAGCCGCGGCTCGTGACGGGCGATCGCCGTCTCGATCGACTGGCAGATCGCCGCGCGATCGTGCGGATTGTTCAGGCTCATGGCCGCGAAATCCCTCAGCCCGTACGTGAGCGGCGATCTGGCCGCTTCGGGGTGGTACAGGGCCAGAGATTCATCCACGGTCGTACGCGCATTGAGAAGGGCTTCAAGATCTCGGGCAACCGAGTCTTTCAGTTGCTCGAGCGACAGAACGGGCCGGGCGGGGCCGGCAGGGCTGTCGTCGAACAGTTTGTCGAAGAAGGTGGGTTCGAACCCTTTCATGATGACGGCGCAGCCCGGGCAGCCCCCGGGCCCCACGCGACTTCCGGACGGTTCAGGTCAGGCTCGGAGCGTTCTTCGCGAGGTTCCAGGCACCCTGGATGTTCACCTTGCCCGACTTGTTGCCGTCGATATTGAGCTCGTCGTAGGTCCACTTCACCGCCGAATACTTCAGCGCGAAGGTTTCGGTCGGAATGCCCTCGCTCGACACCGACGGCGACACCGAAGAGATCAGCACGTTCTTGAGTTCGACCTTCAGGTACTGGTGCCGGTTTTGCGTGCCGCTCGGATTTCCGGTCGTGTTCTTGCCGCCGAACGCACGGTAGAAGTAGATGATCGCGTCGTTGACGATGAGTCCGGAGGAGCAGGCCTGGTAAAGCTTGGGGCTGGCTCCGTCGATATCCTTCACGAAGATCATCTCGCCGTGTTCGCAGCGCTCGGCGGTGTGCCCGCCGGCGCTCGACGCGGTGGCCGACTTCGGCTGACGGATGGTGTGCGACCACGAGTACACCTCGACCTGGTCCTTGTGCTTGGTGTCGCGCGAGTCGCCCTTGAGGTCGCTACCCTTGAATTCGATGTAGATATCCTTCATTGCCTTCAGCTCCTTGAATTAGTCGAACAATCAGGCCTTGCCGGACTGCGGCAGTTCGGCGACCAGCCGCAGCGAAACGGAGAGTTCGTCGAGTTGAAAATGGGGACGGATGAAAGAGACCGCCCGATAGACGCCGGGGCGTCCGGGAACCTCGTCCACCTCGATGGAGGCTTCGCGCAGGGGAAACTGCGCCTTGGTTTCCTGCGAAGCGGTGTCGTCTGCGGTAACGTACTGGTCGATCCACCGCTGCAGGTACATCTCGACGTTGGCGGCACTGGCGAAGCTGCCGATCTTGTCGCGCATCATCGCCTTCATGTAATGCGCGATGCGGCACACGGCAAAGATGTACTGCAGCTGCGCCGAAAGTGACGCGTTGGCGTTGGCCGCATCCGTGTCGTAACGGCGTGCCTTCTGGGTCGACTGCGCACCGAAGAACGCCGCGTAGTCGGTGTTTTTGCAGTGGACGAGCGGGATGAAGCCAAGATCGCTGAGTTCCTTTTCCCGCCGGTCGGTGATCGCAACCTCCGTCGGGCACTTCAGCGCCACCTCGCCTTCGCCGGTGCGGAAGGTGTGCGCCGGCAGATCCTCGACCAGGCCGCCCCCCTCCACGCCGCGGATCGCCGCGCACCATCCATGATTTTCGAAAGCATTGGTGAGGCGCGCCCCAAAGGCAAAGGCCGCGTTGCACCACAGGTACTTCGAGTGGTCCGCGCCGTCGACGTCCTCGACGAAGTTGAATCCCTCGGTCGTCGTTCCGTCGATCGGGTTATACGGCAGGCGGCCAAGGAAACGCGGCAGCGTGAGACCGACGTAACGCGCATCCTCCGAGTCGCGATAGGATTTCCACTTCGCATACTCCACGGTGTCGAACACCTTCGACAGGTCACGCGGCCGGCTCAGCTCGACATAGGATTCGAGACCGAACAGCTCGGGTGAAGCCGCGGTGATGAAAGGTGCATGCGCCGCAGCGGCAACATGCGACATCTGCTCGAGCAGGTAGAGGTCCTCGGGCTGGCGCGTCATCTCGTACTGGCCAAGCAGGACCCCGAAGGGCGAGCCACCGAAGGTGCCGAACTCCTCCTCGTACACCTTTCGGAAGAGCGCGCTCTGGTCGAACTCGATCGCGGTCTTGAAATCCTTGACGAGATCGCGCTTGGTCGCGTTCATCATCTTGATTTTCAGCTGAGTGCCGGTCGAGGTCTGGCGACAGAGGTAATGCAGCCCGGTCCAGGCACTCTCCAGCGCCTGGAACTGCGCGGCATGCATCACCTCGCTGAGCTGCGCCGAGATGAGCCGGTCCAGATCGGAAAGCCTGGCGTCGAGCGACGCCGAGAGGTTCTCGGACACGACGACCTCGCCTTCCAGGACCTGCCGCGCCAGTTCGCCGATGATGTCCCGCGCATGGCTGCGCTCGGACTCCGAGCGGGCGACACGGCTCTCCTCGATGATGCGATCCAGGAGCGGAATGTCGCCCCCGACCACTTCCGCATTGGCGGATGCTTGCGACAGCGCACTCATCGCTCGCCCCCCGAATCAGCCGAGGGGGTCGTCGCACCGATGGAGCGCAGCTTCTCCGTGTTGCTGAGCACGTCGCTCAGCAGGTCGTCAAGCTTCTCGTTTCCTGCGAGCTTGTTGCGAAGCTCCGCGAGCCGCGCACGTGCTTCGAGCAATTTGCGCAGCGGCTCGACCTGGCGCGCGACCGACTCGGGGCGAAAATCCTCGAAACTCCGAAACGTGAGATCCACGGCAAGCTCGCCGCCCTGCTCGGACAAACGGTTCTTGACACGAAATGCGGCACGCGGCGCGAGCGCGTCCATCACGTCATCGAAATTGTCGCCATCGATCCCGACGAACTTCCGGTCACGCAGCTTTGCCTCGCCACCTTCGCTTTGCCCGGCGAAGTCCCCGAGCACACCGACCACGAAGGGCAACTCCTTCTGTTCGACGGCGTCACCCTTTTCCACGTCGTAGGTGAGCTGCACACGCGGCGGCCTGACCTTCTGCAGACGCTTCTGAATACTTTCCTTCCTGGACACAATAGCCTCCTGGCAAGTCACCGGCGCACCGTGCGCCGCCCCGTCGGTGCTTCTTACTTCAGCGCACCGAACGGCCCGGAACCGTTTGCAGCAGTCGCTGTCGGCTCCTGCCCGGCGCTGGCTGCGGGCAAGACCTTCTTCACGCGCGCCTTCGGCTTGGCCTTCGGCTTCTGCTTCAGACTCCTCTCGCGCTCCTCCTCCAGCCGGCGCGCCTCGAGCTCTTCGGGCGTGGGCGGGGGAATCAGCACCGACTCGCCGAGCGATTCGCGCATGACCTTGGCCAGCGCGACCGCATCGCCGCGCGCGGAGCCCGTCATCTCGGTGTCGTTGCGCAGATCGGCCAGGGATTCCGTCGCCACACGCAATCCGCTCACGGCACGCACGCTCTTCGCCACGCGATCTGCCGGATCGCGCTGCAGGACCTCTCCCGCCGCGACGATCGCTTCGCCGTACTTGCCCCCATCGAACTGGATCCGCGCGATTCGCACCCATGGCTCCTTCGACTCCGGACCGAGCTCGGCCGCCTTTGCCAGCAGCCCCACCGCCTCGTCCCGCTTGCTCTCCGCGAGCAGCTGATCGACCTGCACCGTAGTCGTCTTCAGGTACTGCGAGTAGTCGTCCCGGGACATCTTCTGCGGCGTCGATGCGCAGCCCGTAACAAGCACAGCCATCGCCAGAACTGCTGCCTTTCCTGGAATTCCGATCTTCATCACCAACCCCGAATTATTGATTTGACATACCGGCATTGCGCCGCAAAGCCCGGCATAGTACATTTGCATCGTCACAAAATGCAATCTTCTGGCATTATTTTTTATGCTATATGCGTCCACAATGCTACCTGACCGTGCGCCCACGGGATTCTTGAGCGCCCCCGTACGTGTCGTACTGACCGCCATCTTGTTCGCCATGGCGACTGGCTGCTCGACCGTGTCGGCGCTACAGCTCGCCGGAACCGTGGCGGGCGTTGCACTTGAAGCGGCCGGACTGAAGAAGGCCGACGAGCGGCCCGCCGCCGAGGCGGTACACCCGGTCGCGATGACCCTTTCGACCGGCCCTGCGACCAATGCCACCCGGAAGGGCGACGCGCTCGCACTCGTCGTGCGCATCTACCAATTGCGCAGCAACACGGCCTTCGCCCGTCTCACCTACGCACAGGCCAGCACGCCCGAAGCCGAGCGCAACATGCTGCAGGATGACCTGGTGACGGTGCGCGAACTGACGCTGCTGCCAGGCAAGACCTACCGGTTCGAGGAGCAAGTGCCCGACCATGTCAAAGTCATTGGCATCACCGCACAGTTCCATCGCCCCGCGGCAAATCGCTGGAAATTGGCCTTCGATCGCGAGGCGTCGCAGGAGACCGGCATCGCGGTCGCCTTCCACGCCTGTGCGATGACGGCCGGGGCCGGGGAGTTCGCCCAACCCGCAACAACAGCTTCCGCCCGTTCGCTGTCGGGCGTCCGCTGTACCTGACCAAGGAAGCGCACAACACCGTGACACCCCCCAAGATCCTTTGGGGCGAAGGACTCTTCCTTCGCCCGCAGCACTTTCAGCAGCAGGATGCACGTCACGAGACGGGCATCCGCAGGGCCATGCTCACCGCGGAGCCGTTCGCCTGGGGCGTTCGTGCGCTCGAACTGGATCGTGACGCGCTGGCGAACGGGTCCTTGCGCATCGACCGTCTCGACGTGGTACTGCCCGACGGAGAGATCTATCTCGCACCGGGCGAGGACCGCCTGCCAGCGCCTCTTGCGCTGGATCAGCTCGATTGGGGCGCAGGACAGGTCGAACTCCATCTGGCGCTCCATCACCTGCGCGACTTCGGCAACAACTACGACGCGGGCGACAGCAACCCGGGCGGTTGTCGGTATGTGCTCGACACCTGCCAGGTGCCCGACCTGTTCACCGATGCGGTCGAGGCCGAGCTCGGCGTGCTGCGCAAGCAGGCACGCCTCATCGCAGGCACACAGGCGCCCGATCAATACCTGACGCTTCCACTCGTTCGCCTCCGCAGGACCACAACCAACGGCTACGAGGTCGACCCGGGTTTCATCGCGCCGAGCCTGCGCGTGGACGGCGCCCCTGCCCTGCACCTGATGCTGCGGCGCCTGCTCGATTCACTCCAGGCGAAAGTCGACGCCCTGTACGGTTTCCACCGCGAGCCGTCGAAGAACGTCATCGAATTCCGCTCGGGCGATATCGCATCCTTCTGGCTGCTGCATACGGCGAGCAGCGCCTTCGCGGCGCTCGCTCACATCCACTGGAATCCGTCGCTCCATCCCGAGCGCCTGTACCAGGAACTGCTGCGCCTCGCGGGCGGGCTGATGACCTTCTCCAAGACGCACACCCTCGCCGACCTGCCAGCCTACGAGCATGCACGGCCTTCCTCGTGCTTCGCGAAGATCGACGGGATACTGCGCAACCTTCTGGAAACCGTGATCTCGACGCGTTATTTCGCGATCAACCTGGACGAGCAGAAACCGTCGTTCCATCTGGGTCGCATCGATTCGGACAAGATCACGCAGGACACCCGCTTCTTCCTCGCCGTGTCCGCAACGCTGCCGCTGTCGGAGATCATCGAGTCGGTACCCGCACGCTTCAAGGCCGGCGCGCCCGACGACGTCGACAAGCTGGTGCTTTCTGCCATGGGCGGCGTGCCGCTCACGCATTGCGCCCAGGTTCCGCCCGCCATCCCGGTGCGCCCCGGGGCCTGCTACTTCAGCCTGGACCCCCACGGCCCGCTGTACGAACGCATGCTCAAGGCACGCAGCATCACCATTTACACGCCCACCGGCTACCCCGAACTCAAGCTCGAGCTCATTGCAGTCAACTCATGAACGCGAATCCGTCGATCTTTGCCGAGAATGCCCCCATGTCGGGGCCGCACTCGCCCCCCACTGTCAGGACCACGCTCGCAGACCTGTTGTACGAAGGGTTCTACATGGTGTTCCTGCTCAAGAACAACAAGACGCCCCGCGAGGCCCGGGAATTCTCCGACAGCGTCACGGCCTTCCTCGGGGAGTTCGAGCGCCAGGCCAAGAAACAGGACTTCGCGCCCGAGGATATCTTCGATGCGAAGTACGCCTTCTGCGCAACCGTCGACGAGGCCATCCTGTCTTCGCGCCTGTCCATCCGCGACGACTGGGAACGCCGCCCGCTGCAGCTGAGCCTGTTCGGCGACCAGCTCGCCGGCGAATACTTCTTCGACAAGCTTGGCGCCGCCCGCGACGCCGGCGCGCGGCGGATACAGGCACTGGAGGTGTTCCACATGTGCCTGCTCCTCGGCTTCCGCGGCAAGTACCTGCTCGAAGGCCCCGAGAAGCTCGCTTACCTGACGGCCCGTCTCGGGGAGCAGATCGCCCACATCAAGGGCCGCAAGGCGAGTTTCGCCCCTCACGGCGCCCGCCCCGACAGCATTGCACACGAACTTCGGCGCAGCTTGCCCGCATGGGTCACGGTCGCGGTGGTGGCATTCAGCGCGCTGGTCGCGTACACGGGCATCCGCACCCACCTTGCCCACGAAACGCAGGCAACCCTCGCCGGATATCGCGACATCATCAAGCTTGCCGCGAAGCGTCCCCACATCACCATCACCCTGCCTTGAACGCGATGCCAGGCACCGATTTCGAGGCATTGCTGTCCCAGCATTCGCGGCTGATCGAGATCCGTTCGACGGTACCGGCGCCGCTGCTCGTCGAGAGCATGACGGGACGCGAAGCCGTCAATGAACTGTTCCGCTTCGATGTCGACTGCATCGCGACGAATGCCTACCTCCCCCCGTCCGACCTGCTCGGCACGCAGTTCGCGCTGCGCTTGCGCCTCGCCGATGGAAACCTGCGGACCTGGCACGGCTACTGTACCCACTCGGCGCCACTCGGAAGCGACGGCGGACTCGCGCGCTACCGCCTGACGCTCGACCCCTGGCTCGCGCTGCTCGCCCAGGGGCGACGCAGCCGCGTGTACCAGGATCTCGACCTGAGCGGCTTGTGCGACGCCGTGTTCGCGGGCTATCGGATGCACGCGAACTGGCGTTTCGACGTCACCCGAACGCTGCGCCGGCGCAGTCTCTGCATCCAGCACCGCGAGAGCGATCTCGACTTTCTCCTGCGACTGCTCGCGGAAGAAGGCATCTCCTTCCGCTTCGAACACGAACAGACGCCGCAGGGCGACACTGCCGCGGAACGCGCACGGCACTGCATGGTCCTCTTCGACCATCATGCCGCACCTGGATCGACGCTTCAGGATCGCATCCGCTTCCACCGTGCGGACGCCACCGAGACCGACGACACCATCCAGTCCCTGGCGGAACAACATCAGGTCGGCGCCAATGCGTTCAGCCGCAGCTCCTGGGATTACCGCACACTGGTCGCAACGGCTGCGCAGGCCCGCAACAGCATCGACCACATGGACCTGCCCCCTCTCGAGGACCATGACGGCAGCGGCGCCTACCGCTTCGACGCAGAGACTGCGGCGGCGGAGCACGCCGATATCGCCCTTGCCGGGCATGAGGCCCGCTACCGCCGTCTGAGCGGGCATGGCAGCGTGCGCGGCCTGGCCGCTGGCAGCCATTTCGTGCTGGAAGGCCATGCGCAGTTCGCCGGCGAAAACGCGAACTTTGCCGTCCTCAGCGTCGAACACCGGGCTGCGAACAATCTCGGCAGCGGCGCCACGGCACTCCTGCCCGCCAATGGCATCGAGCGCGGCAGCTACCGCAACGAATTCGTCCTGCAGCCCGCAGCGGCCCCCGTGCTGCCCATGCCGCGTAGAAAACCGGCCGCATACCCGGAAACCGCGCTCGTGGTCGGAGAGGCTGGCGCCGCCCTGACCACGGATCGCGATCACCGCATCCGGATCCAGTTCCACTGGCAACGTGGCGAACGGCCCAACCCGGGCGGTCTTGCGATCGCGGGGCAGGCGACGGGAGACGAACACGCACCCGGCGATGAACGCAGCGGCACCTGGGTGCGCGTGGCCGAATGGCTGTCCGGCCCCGACTGGGGGAGTCACTTCCTGCCGCGGACCGGCACCGAAGTCCTGATCGATTTCGTCGACGGCGACATCGACCACCCGCTGGTCGTCGGACAGCTCTATGGCGGCACCGACCTGCCACCTTTCAGCGCGGGCGAGGCGAGCGCCGCCAACCACCCCGGCGTCATCTCGGGCTGGAGCAGCGACACCCATGCAGGCGGGGGACAGGACGTCAATCAATGGCTCGCCGACGACACGCCCGGACAGCTGCGTACCCGGCTCGCCAGCACTCACACGGCATCGCAGCTGTCGCTCGGCCATCTGGTCGAACAGGCGCCGCACACCTCCTCGCGCGGCGCCTGGCGCGGCGCCGGTCTCGAGTTGCGCAGCGACGGCTGGCTGGCCCTGCGCGCCGGCGACGGCATGCTGATCTCCTCCACCGCCCGCCCGAATGGCGCCTCGACGCAGATGGACGTCGCCGAGGCGGTCGGCCAGCTGCGGGGCGCGGAACACACTGCGCAAGCCCTTTCCGACGCGGCAGCGGCGCAATCGGCCCGCCCGCTGGCCGCCAACAGGAACCAGAGCGCCTTCATCGACGCCATCGACGCGGCACGCGACGGACACTACACGGGCAAGGTCGGAGGCCAGGACGTCGCCAAGGCCCGCCCCGGCAGCCGCGAGCCGGACGCCCCCGCCGAACGTTTCCCGCGACCGTTCATCGTCACCGAGGGGCCGGACGACATCGGCCTGTCCACGCCGGCAAGCACCCTGCTGTTTGCCGGCGGGCACCTGCACGCCACGACCCAGAAGGACTTTCACGCATCAGCCGCTCATACCTTCAGCGCCACGGTCGGCGAAGGGGCGAGCTGGTTCAGCCACTCCGGCGGCATCAGGAGCATCGCCGCGACCGGCAGCCAGACGATACAGGCGCACACCGATGCGATGGAAATCCTCGCGGACCAGTCGGTAACCGTCACCAGCTCGAACGACGAAATCCATGTCCTCGCCAGGGAGCTCATTGTCCTGCAGGCGGGCGAGAGTTCGGTCACGCTCGAAGGCGCCGACATCACCTTCGCCTGTCCGGGGACGTTTTCGGTGAAGGGGGCGGGGCATGCGTTCGAGGGACCGGCGAATCGACCGGCCGCACTTGGGACGCTACCACGTGGCGATACACCCAAAGGGACTATCGAGTTGGAGCACCGCTACCACGACGATGAACCCGTGAATGGGGCCGAGTTCGAGGCGACGCTTCCGGATGGCAGTGTCCGCAAGGGAAAGCTCGATGCCAATGGCACGGCAATACTGACCGACGTCCCGTTCGGCTCTGCCCGAATCCGCTTCGGCCCGGCAGCGACGGTATATCGGCGCAAGCATCGGACGCCCAACCCGGACTACGGCACCGCCCCCGACGATCGGGCGATCAGCACACTGATCGAGAAATACGCTGGACATCTGAACCAGGAAAAATGAGCAATGAGTAGCACTTATTCATCGGCCCAGACGCACTGGTGGTCGGAATTCCAGGCCGTTTCGCTCGAGGTCGGAGACTGGTTGTGGGGCACCGCGCAAGGCGCCTTCAATGAAAAGGCTTCCCTGCCCCAGATCATCGTGGACGCGGTGATCGGGATGATTCCGGTGGTCGGAGACGTAACCGCCGTACGCGACCTGATCGCCGTCACCATCGGGATGGTTGACGACCCGGCCAAACGTGAAGACAAGTTCGAGTGGGCGCTGCTCGTCGTGCTCCTGTTCGCCCTGATCCCTGTGATAGGTGGGGTCATCAAGGGAGTCGGCAGAATGGTCATCAGCGTCGCCAAGACCAGCGCCAATCTTACCGGCGCCGCCAGGGCCGCCTACATGGCCGAGACCGCAAAGGACATCACCGCCTTCCTGAACCGGACGGGCACGGGGAATGCCGAGAAGTGGTTGCTGCAACTGCGGTTTTCCGACTATCAAACTGCGATCCTTCAAAAATCCAGCGGCCTGATCGTCACCATCTACACGGGACTCGACGGGTTCAAAACGAAATTTTCCGGCGTCCTGTCGCCATCGATGCGCACCCGCCTCGACGGCTTGACGAAAGGCCTCAAAACGCTGAACGAACTTGCCGCGGTACGCATTCCTCCTGCGATCCGGGAGCTGGATCAGTCACTACTGGAAATCCAGGCATACATTCGTTCCGGCGGCGAAACGACAGCCAGGACATTCGAGCACACGGCGGCCAGCGGCACGAAAACGGTCACCTACGCAGACGAACTGCGGCTGATTGATGCCGAAACCGGCGCAACCCGCAGCCGCAGGGGGGGCTGGGCGCAAAATCCGGCTGATCCCGAGAGAGTCTCCCACCTCTATCGGCATGAGGCGGGGTATCCGGATCTGATGAAATCGGCCGACCCGTGGGGAAAACTGATTGGCATTCCCGCCTTCTCCGGCAAAATCCTGAACCGGACCATGAAGGAAGACGAGGTACTGTATCGCCTGTTCGGCCCGCAAGGAGTCACGCACGGAACCGAAGTCCGCGCGACAATCCCTGACGGAAGATGGTGGGGACTCGGCGCCGTGCCGGCCAGTGCAAAGGAATGGCGCGGACCAACAGGCGTGCTCGACGAATTCAACCGCGATGGCTTCGTGGTCGTCGGTCGCGTCGCGGAACCGGACCGCATCAAGGCCTGCGTCGGCAAGGTGTCCGAGCAGAGCGGCGCCCGGATTCCAGGTCAGTATCTCCCCGGCGGCGCGCTGCAGGCGGTCATCGACCTGGATTCCGCGACGAAGGCCGCACTCGAGACCGCGGGCGAAGCAGTGATCGCCACCGGCAAACCACAGACCGTGAAGTCCGGCGGCATGATTTTCGAGTTGCGCCCGACGGGCTGGAGCGACGCCAACGGCGTCTGGGGTTACCTCCGCATGCCCGGCACCGCCACCATCCAGACAGCTCGCCTCGGCGCGCGCGAACTTGCTGCCAAGGACGAACGCGCCCCCATCCCCGCAACGCGGACCGCGAAACAATGAACGACTTCACCTACAACCTTGACACCCTCCCGAACGAGGAGGAGCGCCGCCGCATCTTCTACATGTTGAAGAAGAACTCCTCGTACACCGCCTGGGCACGGGTCGGGAAGTACTACGACCGCTGGATGCACACCTACCAGCGCGCCTTTGAAGAGGCCCGGCAAGCCGGCCGCTTCGGATTCGGGAATTTCCGAAGCGACTATGCCTGCTATTGCGGCTTCGCCGAATGCCTGAAGCGTCTCCTGCGCGGCGACAAACGCCCGTTCAAATTCCTCGGCCAGCACGGGCATTTCTATCAGGCGGGCGTCCCAATGCAAGTCTGGGGCAGAGACATCAGCTTCCACGAGTTCGGTGAAGGCACTTGTGTCGCTGCCATGAAATCGCCGCTGTGGGCCGAATTCGAGGCCGTTTTCACGAGCGCCGGCCGCGCATGGGGGGAAATCTACCGTTACATTCTCGAAGACCGCTACATCGACAAACCTGCCCCCCTCGGGCTGATGGCCTACCGCGGGCCCGACTTCCTGCGCGACAAGACCACCCTTCCCGACGGCGAACTGCCGCCGGTGCCCGCCGTCCTGCCGCCGCAGCTCGTCCGGAGCGGCGATACCGTGCCCTGCTCGGGCATCTGGGAGCCGGTCAAGGCGGATTTCTCCGGCGGCTTTCTCGGCCTGTTCCGCAAGCCACTCATCCCGCCCGGCGTGCGCCTGCCGCTCGACGGCACGATGAATTACCTGCACGGCGGCTCGCCCGCCCCCAACATCTCGTTCGAGGGCGACGCCGACCGCGACGACGGCCGACCCACCGTCTGGCAGCTGCTCTGGCGCGACGACCGCTACGAGGACGGCACCATCCCCCCCGAAGAGGCCGACTACACCTTCCGCTGCCCGGAGTACCCCGCTCCACCCTGGAAGGAGTTTCAGCCCGGCGGGGCTGACGGAGCGCAGACGGCCTCCGGCGAGGCCCGCCCCAACGTCCCCGCTGGCCAGCCCTGCCCGGAAGCCGGATGGTGGCTCACGCCGGCCCAGGCGAGTAGCCGACGATACTTCAACGAAGGCGAGATCATGCCCGCGCTCGGCGGCGACTACGGGCAGACGTTCTGGCAGTGGGCGCCGGATCAGGCTGCGCCGACGATCTGAGACTCGAGCCTGGCTCCGGCCTTCACCGCATCACGCGTCGCCGTCGGCACTCTGTGGGCTGACCGTGACGCCGACCTTCAGCGTGTGCTCGCCGCCGCCCTGGATGACGCCGCGCAACGGGGAAACGTCGCCGAAGTCGCGGCCCCAGGCAAGGACGATGTGGCGTTCGTCGGCGAGGCAATCGTTGGTGGGGTCGAATTCGATCCAGCCGGTTTCGGGAACGAACACGGCGACCCAGGCGTGGGAGGCGTCGCTGCCGGTCATCCGTGCCTGCCCCGGCACAGGGTCGGTGCGCAGGTAGCCGGAGACGTAGCGTGCGGCCAGGCCCAGCGAACGCAGGCATCCGATCATGAGGTGGGCGAAGTCCTGACAGACGCCGTGCTTGTTTTCCAGCACCTCGACGACGGAGGTGCCGACTTCGGTGGCTTCGGGGTCGTAGCGGAACTCGGCGTGGATGCGGCGCATGAGGTCGCGGGCGGCGTCGATCACCGGACGACCGGGGGCGAACGAGGGGGCTGCGTACTCTTCGAGTTCGCGCTTGACGCGCACGCCGGGCGATTCGAAGCGCATGCGCTGGGCGTCGGCGACGGCGTCTCCGAGCGGGGCGGCATGGTAGTCGAGGGCGTCGCGCACCTGTTCCCAGGCAGGGCCGTCGCCCGGCATGGCGAGCCAGGGGCGTTCCCCAACGGCGACGATCAGTTCGCTCTCGACGCGCAGGTGGTCGTGCGGGGCGGCGAACTCGACACGGTCGACCGGATTGCCGAACGGGTCGGCACTGCGCACGTGCGTCGTCGGCTCGGGTTCGATGTGCAGGGACTGCCGTTCGAGCGCCTGCCAGGGCAGGGGCTGCGGAACGAGGTGCAGGACATGCCGCGCGGTCTGCACCGCCTGCGCGTACTGGTATTCGGTGGTGTGCAGGACGTGGTAGCGCATGTTCAGGCCGAGAGCACCCGCGCAGCGGGAAGGACATGGGTGAAGAAGCGTTCGGCGATGCGGTCGGACAGTGTCGCCGAGGCGTCGTGCACTGTGCGCAGGCGTCGCGCGAGATCGTTGCAGCCGGCGCAGTTGGTGCAGCGTTGCGCGATCGCACCGCCGCCCGGGCGCCCCGTTTCGAGCTCGTGCAGCGAGAAGGCGTTCAGCGCGGCCACTGCGTCGCGGAACGCGGGGATACCGTAGTCGCCCGCCGGGGACCCGGCGAATTCGCGCTGCAGCGATTCGAGGTAGCGCAGCAGCATGTCGGTCTGGAACGCCACCGAATGGGGGTTGTCGGTGTCGAACACGACGAGGTCCAGCGTCGGCAGGATGTCGGGCGTACGCAGGTAGCGCTGGCGATAGGCTTCGGCGCAGTCGGACAGCTCCAGCAAGGCGTCGACGCCGGCCGGCTGGCCGCCGCAGGCCTCGAGGAAATGCGCGACGACGCGGCTGCGACATTGCAGGCGCTCGATGCGGCGGCCGAGGATCAGGAAGCGCCAGCCGCTGTCGCGCATCATCTCGTCCATCGCGAAGCCCGACAGCGAGATGCAGCCGAGCAGCACGCGGTCCAGCGTCGAGGGCAGCGCGCCGATGTCGGCAGGCGCGGCGCCGTCCGGGCGCTGCCGGCGCAGGATGTCGTGCAGGCGGTTGAGGGAGTGCCAGTGGTCGAGGGACAGGCGGTCGCGCACCTGGGTCGCAGCCCACACGGCGCGGCGCAGGTTGGCGGCGAGGCTGGCGGGGCCGTTCTCGTCGAGCGCGCCTTCGACGAGGCGGCGCGCGACGGACCGCTCTTTGGCGGGCGGAAGCAGGCCGAAGAGTTCGCAGTAGCCGACGGCGGTGACGAGGACGCCCGGTTCCTCGAAGAGCTCGCCCCGGGCCTCGCCGCGCACCGCTTCCCCGAGTACAGCCGCGCCTGCGGCCGCCTCGCCTTCCTCGCTGAGCCTGTCGCAGGCGAAGCGCAGCAGGCGGGCACTGTTTTCGACGCGCTCGGCGTAGCGGCCGAGCCAGAACAGGTTCTCCGCGGTGCGGCTGGCGATCTCGGGGCCGGCACGCACGATGTCGCCGGCGCCGAGTTCGCCCTTGAGCAGGCTGAACTGGCTCACCGGCTCCTTGGACAGGACCCAGGTGTCCTTCGACGAGCCGCCGCGCTGCATTGACAGGATGTCGACGTCGCTGCTGCCGGAGACGCGCGTGAGCCCACCGGGCATCACGCGCCATCCCTCGGGCGTGACGACCGCATAGACGCGCACACCGATTGCGCGCGCGACGACGCGGCGGTCGAGGGTCGGGCTGCCTGCGTCGGGCATCACCGGCGCCTGCGACAGCTCCACCAGTTCCTGCCCGACGTAGGCGTGCGGGCGATGGCGCAGGCGTTCGGTCCAGTGCGCGCGCCCGCGGGCGTCGAGGTCGCGCCCGAACACCGGCTGCATGCGTTGCGAGGGATAGGCGGGCTTGATGACGAGTTCGGCGAGATGCTCGACGACGTAGTCGAGCGCTGGGGCTTCGCCGCACCACCAGCTGGCGACGGCCGGCATCGCGAGCGGCTCGCCGAGGAGGTGTTCGGCGAGCTTGGGCAGAAAGGCGAGCAGGCCCGAGGATTCCAGGACGCCGCTGCCCAGCGCGTTGGCCATGAGCACGCGGCCGGCACGCGCCGCCTCGACGAGGCCGGGCACGCCGAGCGAGGAGTCGCCGCGCAGTTCGAGCGGGTCGGCGTAGTCGTCGTCGAGCCGGCGCAGGATCACGTGGACGCGCCTGAGTCCGGCGAGCGTCTTCAGATACACGGCGTCGCCGCGCACCGTGAGGTCCTGGCCTTCGACGAGCGGGAAGCCGAGGTAGCGCGCGAGGTAGGACTGCTCGAAGTAGGTCTCGTTGTAGGGCCCGGGCGTGAGCAGCACAACGAAGGGCGTCTCGCCGGGATCGACGGGGGCCCAGCGCGCGAGGCTGTCCTGCAGGTGGCGGAAGAAGTCAGCGAGGTGATGCACGCGTTGGTCGCGGAAAAGTTCCGGGAACAGGCGCGAGACGATCAGGCGGTTTTCGAGCGCGTAGCCGGCGCCCGAGGGGCCCTGCGCACGGTCGGCGATGACCCACCAGCGACCGTCCGGCGAGCGCGCGAGGTCAGCCGCATAGACGTGCAGGAAGTGGCCCGAGGGCGGGCGCGTGCCCTGGCAGGGCCACAGGAAGCCGTTGTGGCCGTAGACCAGCGCGGCGGGCAGCGCGCCGCTGCGGATCAGGTTCTGCGGACCGTAGAGATCGGCGAGGACCTGATCGAGCAGATCCGCGCGCTGTGCGATGGCGGCATCGATCTGCGCCCATTCGTCGGCCGGGAGGATCAAGGGCAGCGGATCGAGGGTCCACGGCCGGTCGGCGCCCTGCGGGTCGGCATAGACGTTGTAGGTGGTGCCGTTCTCGCGGATGCGCTCGGTGACGAAGGCCTGGCGCGCGCGCATCTGGTCGGGTGTCGAGGCGTCCAGCGCCTCGAACAGCGGCTGCCAGTGAGGCCGCAAGTGCTCCGCCCCCGCGAGCATTTCATCGTAGCGGCCGGACTGGCGGGCGTAGAGCGAGAGCAGCTGGTGCGGCATCGTCGGGGTCAGGACCTGGCCTTGGGAACTCCCCGCAAGTCTAGCGTGAAGGGGAACTCCGCGTTGCGTCGCACGGGTTCGATATTCAGGGGACGGCTGCCGGGCGTGTGGCCCATGCGGAAGAAGCGCGCAAGACGGCGCGATTCGGCTTCGAAGGCATTGACCGGGAAAGTATCGTGGCTGCGCCCGCCGGGGTGGGCGACGTGGTATTGCGCGCCGCCGAGTGAGCGCTTCATCCAGGTGTCGACGAGGTCGAACACCAGCGGCGCATCGACACCGATGGTCGGGTGCAGGCAGGACGCCGGTTGCCACGCGCGGTAGCGCACGCCGGCGACCGCCTCGCCGACGGTGCCGGTCGCCTGCAAGGGCAGCGCCGCGCCGTTGACCGCCAGCACGTAGCGGTCCGGCGCCATGCCGCTCACCTTGACCTGCAGGCGCTCGAGCGAAGAGTCGACGTAGCGCACGGTGGCACCGGCACCGCCCTCCTCGCCCATCACGTGCCAGGGTTCGAGGGCGTGGCGCAGTTGGACCTCGATGCCGCGCACGGCGAAGTCGCCGACCTTGGGGAAGCGGAACTCGAAATGTGGTGCGAACCATTCCTCGCGCATCGGCAGGCCGAAGTCGTTCATCTCGGCGATGACGTCGGCGAAGTCCTGCTCGACGAAGTGCGGCAGCATGAAGCGGTCGTGCAGTTCCGTGCCCCAGCGCACGAGGCGCTCCGGGGCGTAGGGCTGCTGCCAGAAGCGCGCGACGAGCCCGCGCAACAGCAGTTGCTGGGTGAGCGACATGCGCGCGTGCGGCGGCATCTCGAAGGCGCGCAGTTCGAGCAGGCCGTGGCGGCCGGCGGGGCCGTCGGGCGAATACAGCTTGTCGATGCAGAACTCGGCGCGGTGGGTGTTGCCGCTGACGTCGATGAGCAGGTTGCGCAGCAGGCGGTCGACGAGCCAGGGCGGACCTTGCTCGGAGTGTTGTCCACTGAGGCCGATCTGCCGCTCCAGCTCGCGGAAGGCGACCTCGATCTCGTACACCGAATCATTGCGCGCCTCGTCGATGCGCGGCGCCTGCGAGGTCGGGCCGATGAAGAGGCCGGAGAAGAGATAGGACAGCGAGGGGTGGTTGTGCCAGTAGCCGATCAGGCTCCTGAGCAGGTCGGGCCGGCGCAGGAAGGGAGAGTCGGCGGTGGTCGCGCCGCCCAGCACGAAATGGTTGCCGCCGCCGGTGCCGCTGTGGCGCCCGTCGAGCATGAATTTCTCGGTCGACAGGCGCGACTCGCGCGCGGCCTCGTAGAGATGAGTGGTGCGCTCGACGAGCTCGTCCCAGCTGGCGGCCGGGTGGATGTTGACCTCGATCACGCCGGGGTCGGGCGTGATGCTGAAATGCGCGAGGCGCGGGTCGGCGGGCGGCGCATAGCCTTCGAGGATGACCGGCTGGCCGAGCGCCGCGGCGGTGGCCTCGACGGCGGCGACGATCGCGAGGTAGTCGTCGAGCGCGCCGGTGGGCGGCATGAAGATGTACAGGGTGCCTTCGCGCGCCTGCGCGCACATCGCGGTGCGCGTGATCCACGCGGCCGATTCGTGCTTGCCCGGCACGCGCATGGCTGCGGCGGCCGCGCCCTCCCCCACCGCGGCGCGCGCCGGATGGTCCCGCAGCTGACGGCGCACTTCGGCATGCGTTGCGAGCGGCGGGAAGGCTTGCGTCGGGTCGGGCTGATGCAGGTAGGGATAGTCCCTCTTGCTCACCCAGGGTTGCGAGTCGAGCGGCAGGCGGTAGCCGAGCGGCGAGTCGCCGGGGATCAGGTAGCAGCGTTCGGAGCGCAGGAACCACGAGCCGCTGACCCAGTGTCCGGCGGCATCGCGCGCGATCGGCAGCACGGCGCCGGCGGCGTTCGACAGGCCGTGCGAGAACACGCGCATCAGGCGCTCGCGCTCGATCGGATCGTCGAGCCGGGCATCGAAGGGATCGACGTTGGCCGGCAGGCGGCGCTCGCGCCACAGGTAGTAGAAGACGTCCTCGAAGGCGTCGAACACATATTTCGGGTCGAGCGCAAGCCGCTCGGCGACACCGGCGAGGAAGCGGTTCGCGAGGGCGGCGTCGGCGCCGGCGGGATTGCGCTCGTCGCCGTACAGCGCCGCGTCGCGCCACATCGGCTCGCCGTCGCGGCGCCAGAAGGCGTTCAACGACCAGCGCGGGAGCTGTTCGCCGGGATACCACTTGCCCTGGCCGAAGTGCATCAGCCCCTGCGCGCCGTATTTCTCGCGCAGGCGGTGGTAGAGGTCGGCGGCGCGCAGGCGCTTCGTCGGCCCCATCGCGGTGGTGTTCCATTCGTCGCCGTCGGGATCGTCGACAGCAACGAAGGTCGGCTCGCCGCCCATCGTGAGGCGCACGTCGTGGGCCGCGAGTTCAGCATCGATCGCGTGCCCCAGGGCCTCGATGCGCGCCCATTGTTCTTCCGTGTAGGGCTTGGTGACGCGCGGCGCCTCCCGGATGCGCTCGACCTTCATCGCATGGTCGAAATCGCATTCGCATTCGTCGATGACGCCACTGACCGGCGCGGCCGACGAGGGCTCGGGGCTGCACGCGAGCGGGATGTGGCCTTCGCCGGCGAAGAGACCGGAGGTCGGGTCGAGGCCGATCCAGCCCGCGCCGGGCAGATAGACCTCGCACCACGCGTGCAGATCGGTGAAATCAGCCTCGGGGCCGCTCGGACCGTCGAGCGACTTCACGTCGGCGGTGAGCTGGATCAGGTAGCCGGACACGAAGCGCGCCGCGAGCCCCAGATGGCGCAGCAGCTGCACCAGCAGCCAGGCCGAGTCGCGGCACGAGCCGCTGCCCTTCTCGAGCGTTTCCTCGGGTGTCTGGACGCCCGGCTCGAGGCGGATCAGGTAGGCGATGTCCTGCTGCAACTGCGCGTTGAGGTCGACGAGGAAATCGACGGTGCGGCGCCTGTCGCGCGGCATCGCTCCCAGATACGCCGCGAAACGTTCGCCCAGCCCCGTGCCGACGCTCATGCGGTGCAGGTAGGGCGCGAGCTCGATGCGCTGTTCCGCGTTGTACGCGAGGGGGTATTCCTCTGCCTCGGGTTCGAGGAAGAAGTCGAACGGGTTCAGCACCGCCATCTCGGCGACGAGGTCGACTTCGACGCGGAACTCCCGCGTCTTGTCCGGGAAGACGAGGCGCGCGAGATAGTTGCTCTGCGGATCCTGCTGCCAGTTGATGAAGTGCGTGGCCGGCAGCACCTTCAGCGAATACGACAGGATGCGCGTGCGGCTGTGCGGGCACGGTCGAAGGCGCACGACCTGCGGTCCGAGCTGGACCGGGCGGTCGTACTTGTAGTGGGTGACGTGGTTCAGGGCGACGTGGATCGACACGCTGGATCTCCGCGGATTGTCGGGACGTCGCCGGACGAGCCGCCGGCGACGTTCGGGGATGTGATCTTGTTGTAGAGGCCGGGCGGACCGCTGCGACGCGGCGCGCTCACAGCCAGTCCGGGTTCGGCAGTTCGGCGAAGGCCTCGCGCAGCCGCTCGCCCCACTGGCTGCGGATCTGTGCGTAGTAGGCGTGGTCCAGGTTGACCGAGATGTGCGACTTGACGGTCAGCGCGTCGCGCTCGATGACGCACAGGTCGAGCGGCAGGCCCACCGACAGGTTCGAGCGGATCGTCGAATCCATCGACACCAGCGCGCACTTGGCGCCATCGGCAAGCGTGGAGCCGTAGCGCAGCACGCGGTCGATGATCGGCTTGCCGTACTTCGATTCGCCGATCTGGATGTAGGGCGTGTCCTCGGTGGCTTCGATGAAGTTGCCCGCGGCATAGACGTTGAAGAGCCGCGGCGCCTCGCCGAAGATCTGGCCGCCGACGATCAGCGAGGCGTTGAACTCGACGCCGAACTCGTGCAGCGCGTCGGCGTCGCGCCGGTGCACCTCGCGCACGACGTCGCCGACGTGGCGCGCCACCTCGAACATGTTGGGCGCATTGAAGAGGTTGGCCGAATCGGTGAGCGCAAGGCGCTCGCTGATGATGTTCACGACCGACTGGCTCACCGACAGGTTGCCGGACGTGCACATCACGACCACACGCTCGCCCGGACGCTGCCAGACACGCATCTTGCGGAACGTGTTGATGTGGTCGACGCCCGCGTTGGTGCGCGAGTCGGACAGGAACACCAGCCCCTTTTCGAGGCGCATCGCAACACAGTAGGTCATGGCATTTGCTCGCTTGGTGCCGCGGCCGGAGGGCTCCCGCCGCGGCGGCTCACACGCTTCCCCCGCCCGGCTCAGGCGCCGACGAGGAAGTCCTCGCTGATGCGCACGCTCAGGTCACCGATCGAGTCGATGAAATCGTCCAGCCACGCGTGCAGCCCGCGCTCGAAGATGTCGTCCATGCGGCCGTAACGCAGCGTCGCGTACAGCTGGCCGGCGCGGCGCACGGTCTCGTCGGAGCGGCTGTTGCGCACCTTGTCCAGGATCTCGACCACCCCTTGCATGCACGAATGCAGCGCACGTGGCAGATCCTCGCGCAGGATCAGCAGTTCGGCGACGCGCTCGGGCGTGATCACGTCGCGATAGACCTTTCGATACACCTCGAAGGCCGACACCGAGCGCAGCAGTGCGCCCCAGTGGTAGAAATCGTTGGCATCTACGAGGTCGTCTCCCTGGCTCTGCTGCGCGCCGGGCAGGCCGTGATACTTCACGTCGAGGATGCGCGCGGTGTTGTCGGCGCGCTCGAGCAAGGCCCCTAGCCGAATGAACTGGAAGGCCTCGTCGCGCAGCATCGTGCCAAACATCGCCCCGCGCAGCAGCGAAGCGCGCTGCTTCACCCAGTCGAAGAAGGCCGCGATACCGCCCGAATGGATCTCGGCGAAACTCTGGTCGCGCAGCTGCAGCCAGGTCTCGTTGATCGTCTCCCACATCTCCGCGGTGAGCGTTCCGCGCACCGCGTGGGCATTCTCGCGCGCCGCACGCAGGCAGCTGTAGATAGACGACGGATGCGTCTCGTCGCGCACCATGAAATGCAGCACTTTCGTCGCGGTGACCTCGTCGTGCCGCTTCGCGTAGGCGTATTCGAGGCTGTTCAGCGCGATGATCGCGTTCCAGCTGCTGCGCTCGGTCTCCGCGTCGTGCGGCACGAGCGACATCTGATAATTGACGTCCAGCAGGCGCGCCAGATTTTCCGCGCGTTCGGAATAACGGGCCATCCAGTAGAGGTGATCGGCAGTACGGCTCAGCATGATCGGGGCTCCGGCGCGGCGGTCGTGGTCGGGGGGCGAAGACGGCAGGACTCAGCGCTGCGGTTCGGCATGGCCGTTCTCCAGCACCCAGGTGTCCTTGGTTCCGCCGCCCTGCGAGGAATTGACCACCAGCGAGCCCTCCCGCAGCGCCACCCGCGTGAGCCCGCCCGGCACCAGCGAAACCTCCTTGCCCGAGAGCACGAAGGGCCGCAGGTCGATATGGCGCGGCGCGATGCCGCTGTCGACGTAGGTCGGGCAGGTCGACAGCGCCAGCGTCGGCTGCGCGATGTACTTGTCCGGGTGCACGGTGAGCACCGCGCGGAACTGCTCGATCTCAGCCTTGGTCGCCGCCGGCCCGACCAGCATGCCGTAGCCGCCCGCGCCGTGCACCTCCTTCACGACGAGCTGCGGCAGATGCGCCAGCACGTAGCGCAGGTCGTCCTTCTCGCGGCAGCGCCAGGTCGGCACGTTGTTGAGGATCGGCTCCTCGCCGAGGTAGAAGCGCACCATCTCGCCGACATAGGGGTAGATCGACTTGTCGTCCGCGACGCCCGTGCCGATCGCATTGCACAGCGTCACGCGCCCGGCGCGGTAAGCCTTCAGCAGGCCCGGCACGCCCAGCATCGAATCCGGCCGGAAGACCTGAGGATCGAGGAAGTCGTCGTCGATGCGGCGATAGATCACGTCCACGCGCTTCGGACCGCAGGTCGTGCGCATGTAGACGGCATCGTGGTCGATGAACAGGTCGCGGCCTTCGACGAGCTCGACGCCCATCTGCTGGGCGAGGAAGGAGTGCTCGAAGTAGGCCGAGTTGAATGCCCCCGGCGTCATCACGACCACCGTCGGATCATCCACGCCGGCCGGCGCCACCGCACGCAGCGTCTCCAGCAGCAGATCGGGGTAGTGCTCGACCGGCGCGATCTTCTGCTGCGCGAAGAGCTCGGGGAAGAGCCGCATCATCATCTTGCGGTTCTCCAGCATGTAGGACACGCCCGAGGGCACGCGCAGGTTGTCCTCCAGCACGTAGAACTCCCCCGCCCCCGCGCGCACGATGTCCACACCCGCGATGTGCGCATAGATGCCGTTGGGCACCTTGAAGCCCTTCATCTCCGGGCGGAACTGCGCGTTGTTGAGCACCTCGTCGGCGGGGATGCGGCCCGCGCGCAGGATGTCCTGTCCATTGTAGATGTCGCCCAGGAACATGTTCAGCGCCTTCACACGCTGCTTGAGTCCGGCGCGCAGCGTCTTCCATTCCGCATTGGGGATGATGCGCGGGATGGTGTCGAAGGGAATCAGCCGCTCGGTGCCGGCCTCCTCGCCATACACGGCGAAGGTAATGCCGAGGCGACGGAACGCGAGGTCCGCCTCGGCCCGCTTGCGCGCCATCACGCCCGGCGACAGCCCGCGGGCCCAGGTTTCGAATGGAAGGTAGTGCGGGCGCGTCGTCGCATCCCCATCGTGCATTTCGTCGAAAAACAGCGTCGTCATGATGATTCGATCCGGTTGCGATTCATCGGACATCAGCGAAGACCATGCCAGGGTGAAATTCCCCACAACAGAAGCACCGTTTCATGCGGCTTTCGCAACTTCCGGACGAAACGGCACCAGATCGGTGCAATCTCCGCCCATTCAATGTGCATCAACAAGCGATGCACCAAGATGCAGCTCGCCGCAGCCGGGATGCGCAGCCGCCAGCTCCGCTCCCTCGCGGGTGGGTAAACCTCATCCTAGGAAAGAATTGCGCCCGCTGCGCCCCGTGCCGTCGCAACGGCACGCGCCCGACCCCGGAACCGCCTCAGCCGCGGCCAGCGGCGGGATTCTCGGCGGGGTCGTAAGGAATCACGTTCTCCTGCTCCGCCGGATCGTTGCGTGCGACGATCGCCCTTGCCGGCTCGGTGTCGCTGAGGTTGAAGGCCTGATGCGGGACGTCCGGCGGGATGAACAGGAACTCCCCCGCGCCGCTCACGACCCGCTCGCGCAGGCCGGGCCCGAACCGCGTCTCGACCCGCCCCTCGAGCACATAGATCGCGGTCTCGTAACCGCGATGCCGGTGCGGCGCTGCGACCCCGCCCGGCGGAATGACCACGATATGCATGGACAGCCCGCGGCTGCCGGCCGTCTCGCCCGAGATCCCGACGAAATACGGCAGCCGCTGCCGCGTGAGGACTTCGCGGTCCGGGCGCAGCGCGACCACGGTCCCGGACGATTCTGGCGTTCGTGTCGGCATGCGGGCTCCTCTTGATCGGAGGCTCTGCGGCGGGTCCGCCGCAACTCGTTCAGCGTAGCCCGCCGATTCGGCACTGTCGAGGCAACTCACGGCAACTCACGGCGCGGTCATGCTCCCGTGCCGCCGGTCGCTCCCGCCGACACAGCCTCAATCGTCCGCGAGTTCCGGATATTCCTGCCGCAGCGCGTCGCCGTCGCGCTTCCACGCGAGGCACTCGCCGACAAAGGCCAACGCGCGCGAATCCGGCCAGCGGCGCGGGTCCGGGTCGATGGCGACCTGCCGCGCCATGCGCTCGGGCCACGAGGCCTGGGTGTATGTGTTGCCGACCTGCGTGATGAGGTCGGTAAGATGCGCGCATCCCCGTTCGCTGCCGATGCGTTCGCGAATCTGCCGCCCGAAGCCCGGCCCGATCTGCAGCCCGATCAGGCCGCGGTAGGCATCCACCGCTTCAGGGCACGCCGACCACGGCGCCACCTGCATCGCGGCCCGTACGTCGAGAATCGTGAAATTGTCGTCGATCAGGAAATTGATACCCATGTGGTGCATGAACTCGCCCGCGTGCACCGGCTCGCGGGAGCGGAACGGGACGTCCTCACCTTTTTCGTCCACAACCGTCGCCTCGATTTCCCACAGGCCGTCCTTGCGGCGATAGGCGTGGCACGTGATCTGGCGCGTATGCGTGAGCTCGCGCTCGCAGTCTCCAAGCATTCCTGCCCCCACTCGAATCGGTCATGATCGCCATCGAACGCGATGACGAATGGCTCCATGGTAACGCCTGTCTGGTCCGCGGATCGTCGGCGCGGCCACTCGGAGTTCGGGCAGAACTGCATGAGGATCTAGCGATCCGCAGGCATTTCGACAGCCGAAAAGCAAAAGGCCAGCCCCGGAGGGCTGGCCTTTTGCCTGAATCGATGGTGCCGTTGAAGTGAATCGAACACTCGACCTACTGATTACGAATCAGATTTTTTCTCAATATAGAGAAATACAGATCAACGCAAAATTGCGCGTAAATGCCTGTTTTTTCACAGGCTACACGAATCAGCAGTTGAAATACATTGATCGGTGTTGCTAGAATTTGGCTACACCGTGGCTACACGAAATCGAGATTCTGGCTACACAGTGGCTACACGGAACCGCCTTCTGACATGAATGACGCGGTAATGACCGCCTCGATATGTCGTGTCGCCAACGTCGGAGCCGACATCATGCAACGCGAACGCCTGACCCCCGAGCGCATCCGTCGCTTCACCTGCCCCGCGGACGTGAAGCAGGCTTTTCTGTGGGACACCGAGGCGCCGCGCCTCGCCGTGCGGGCAACCGCTGGGGCGAAGTCCTTCGTGTTCGAGTCGAAACTCAACCGGCAGACGATCCGCCGAACGATCGGCGACGTGCGCGCCTGGACAATCGAGGATGCACGGACCGAGGCACGCCGGCTGCAGACGACGATCGACCAGGGCACTGATCCGCGCGAGCTCGACCGCGAACGGGAAGAGGCGAAAGCCGCCGCCAAGGCTGCCAAAGAGGCTGCACGGCGCGAAGCCGAGGAGCGCAAGCGCTACACCCTGCGCGCCCTCTGCGACGCCTACGTCGCCCACCTGGAGGCCCACGGCAAGGCCAAGAGCGCGGCAGCGACCCGCAGCGCGTTCAAGTGCCACGTGACGACGGCTCACCCCGCCATCGCCGACACACCGGCTCGCGACGTGACCGCCCATCACATCGCCGCCATCGTGCGCAAGGTGCGCGAAGCCGGCAAGGAACGTTCCGCCGGAATCCTGCGCAGCTACCTTTCGGCCGCATTCAATGCGGCCCGCCGCGCGCCCTTTGATGCCAGCCTTCCGGCTGAGCTGATCGCCTTCGGCGTGGAACACAATCCGGTCGAAGTCGTCGCCGCCATCCCCGTGAAGGCCGGCAATCGCACGTTGAACGTCGACGAACTGCGCGCCTACCTGCTCGCCCTTGGGGGCGAGCTGCCCGACCAGGCGCTGCGCCTTGCCCTGCTCGCCGGCGGGCAACGCCTGGCGCAACTGCTGCGCGCCCGCGTGAGCGACTACGACGAGCAGACCCGGACCCTGCGCCTGTGGGACGCCAAGGGGAAGCGGCGCGACCCGCGCGAACATCTGCTGCCACTCGCACCGAAGGCCGCGGCACTCGTCGCGGGGCTGGTGCAGCGCGCAAAGGCCCAAGAAACGGAGCGCGCGAAGGAAGGCGAACGCCCGGCCGACTTCGGGAATCTGTGGCTCTTCTCGACGCACGGCCGGGTGGCGATGACCGAGACTACCCCCGGCAAGCGCGCCGCCGAAATCTGTGCCGCGATGAAGTGCGAGCCCTTCGACCTGCGCGACATCCGCCGCACTTGCGAAACGATGCTGGCCGGCATGGGCGTGTCGCGCGAGACCCGCGCGCAACTGCTTTCGCATGGCATCAGCGGAGTGCAGGCCGCGCACTACGACCGGCACAGCTACATCGCGGAGAAGCGCACCACGCTGGAGGCCTGGGAACGCCGGCTGAAGGCCATCGAGAAAGGCGAAAGCGCACCCGCGAACGTTCGCCAGCTCCGCAGGAAGGGGAATGCAGCATGACGATGCAAGGCCGCCGACATCCTCTGTACGCTGCGCCCCGCGCCGCATTTGATACCAATTTGGTAACGTGCTAGATTGAACCATGCACATCATTGCCCTGCGAACACTGCGCGAGTTCTGGGAACGATACCCGCAGGCAGAAGCCCCGCTGCGCGGCTGGTATGCCGAGGCGGTCCGCGCCGACTGGCGGACACCCGCCGACATCAAGGCCGCGCACCGCAACGCGAGCTTTCTGCCGAACAACCGCGTGGTGTTCAACATCAAGGGCAATGATTACCGGCTGGTCGTGGCGGTCCGCTACACCGCCGGTGTGATGTTCGTTCGATTTGTCGGCACGCATGCGGAATACGACCGCATCGACGCCACAAGGATTTAGGAGGCCCGCCATGGAACTGAAACCGATCCGCACCGATGCCGAGCACCGCGAAGCCCTGGCAGAGATCGAACGTCTGTGGGACGCGCCCGAATCCGGCCCCGAAGCGGACCGCCTGGAAGTGCTCGCGCTACTGGTGGAAGCCTACGAGAAGGCCCATCACCCGATCGACGCCCCGGACCCGGTGGCCTTCCTCGAATACGTCATGGACAGCCGCGGACTGACGCGCAAGGATCTAGAGCCCTACATCGGCCCGCGCGGCCGCGTTGCGGACATCATGAACCGGACCCGCCCGCTGACCGTGGCAATGATCCGCCGCCTTTCCGCCGGACTCGGGCTGCCCGCCGATGTGCTGATTCAGCCGTACCCGCTGCGGGAGTCTGTCGCCGCCTGACCGAGCAACGCCGCCGCCTGACGGATCCAGGCAAAGCGGGCCGGCAAGTGCTACCAACACAGTGCCGACCCTGACCACAACGTGAAGGGGACTCACATCATGGCTATCGCCGAATTTACCACCGTGCAGAAAAGACCGACAGACGGGCGTGCAAGGCCTGCGTTGCGTGTCGTTCACATCCACGAGCAGAATACCCGCGAATGCGTGGCGGTCCTCGAAAAGCTACTGGAGAGTGCGCGAGCCGGTCGAATCATCGGACTGAACTGGTCGGCCATTACCGACGATCGAGAAATGATCAGAGGCCGCACCGGGCTTCTGAAACGCAACCATGCCCTAGCATTGCTCCTCGCGTCGCGTATGACGCTTGCACTCACACAAAGCAGTGATGCATAGACCACCGACATCGAATTTCGAGCGGTGCGCGAACGTCCTTCGACCCTGCCCGCAATCCGATCTGCAAAGGAGATCGAATCATGACCACGATCAACGAAACTGAAAGTCACATCACGGCTTCCCGCGCATCGCATATGAACCATGCGCCGATCTACCAGCTGAGCCCGGAGGCGACGGCAGCCGACATCGGGAACCATATCGACCTGCAGTTGGGGCGCGTTCATTCGATGCTCATGGCACTGGCCAATGTTGGCGAAGAGGAACTCACCGAAGACCAGACGAAGGATTGTTTGTACACCTGCATGGATATGGTTGAAGAGGTCAAGGACCTTCGCCGGTTCGCATCCGGCAAGATCCGGTAAAGACTCACGTCGGAGCAATGCCGCCCCTACCTCGACGGAGGGAAGATCCGGGACACCCTGCCCGGCCTGGGGCGGCACCCTCTACCAGGGACGCGGCACAGGTGCGCGAAATGGACGAATTAACGAACGAATTGGGTGTGAAGCTCGACAGCCTCGCATCTTCTTTGGAGCCGTTTTTTGCATCGCAGAATGGGCGCGGGTGGCTAAGGCTCTGTGAGCTGCTCGATGCCGCAACGACGGACCCTGAAATCTTGGGGAGTGAGCCGGCGCGCAACTTCCTTGCCGTGGTTCGTGAGTTGGCGCGGGACGCAATTACGGCCACCACAGAGGAGCAAGCCTTTGCCCCGCTGATAGCTGTAATCGAATCAGGCCGGGCAAGTGCAAAAGCAGATGCCAGCCACGAGGGTCGAAGACTGACTCGAGATTATGCAGAGCGCCTATTCATGGCGAAGCCGGGGGAGTGGGACACCATTGGCGATGCGGCGATGAAGCTTGCGCCCGATGTTATCCTGGAATCTCGCAAGCACTCCCGGCCATTGTCCGCCGGTAACGCGCAAAAAACCCTGTCCGAGTGGTTTAGCGAGCTCATACAGCGCAACCCAGATGCTAGGGCGAAACTGTCCGAGAAATCCCGAGCTGCCATTGACCGTGCAAGAGCCCGCAACCGGTAGCATGCAAGCGGGTACACGTGCATGCTGACGTAGAAGAATTAATAAAATCAATACGTTAGATTGCATTCGCCAACGTTGATTAACCGAGCAATTCCGCCGGAGATCAACGGAGGTTTTCCGACAGGAGAACCCGCGAATGCAAACATCAACGAAGGCCGAGACCGGCCAATCGTACCCCCTCGACACCGACACCTTTGCCGCGCGTAACCAGGTGAAAGGGCAGAGCGTCCGCGCTCGCGTGTGCCGTACGGGCTCATATTTCGGCGTCACTCCGAAGAAGCTCGCCAACGGCCGCCTGGCGTGGCCTGACGTTCAAGTCGCTGTCTGAGCGGAGGACGCCATGACGACGACACCCAGAAACGAAAACCCCCAGCTGGCACTGGGGGGCTTCGGCAACGGCACTGCGACGACACGCGCATTTTCCTTCCCCGATCCGGCGACCGTCAAGGGGGCTGTCCTGGCGGACCTCCTCGCCGGCCGCCGCATTACCCATCTCGATTGCTGGCGGGAGCATGGTTCGAGCCGGCTGGCGCATCACGCGTTCAAGCTGCGGGAGCTCGGCTGGCCGATCAGGACCGACGAAATCCACGTTCCGACGAGCGACGGCCGCAAAGCGATGATCGGCGAATACTCGCTGCCGGCGGAAACGATCCGCGATGCCGGCGTGCGCGGCCAACACTTCATCAAAGCCGCGCGCAGGAGGGCGTGATGGATGGGCCGCGAACGCACGAAAAGCGGCACAGGCGAGCGCTTCCTTGCCTTGCCGCACAAAGTCATGGACTGCCCCGCATTCATCGGACTGAGTTCCCCTGCAACGCGTCTGCTGCTGGATCTGGCGCGACAGTACGCCGGTACGAACAACGGCAAGCTGCTTTGCACGTTGTCCGTGATGCGCAAGCGCGGATGGACGAGCAACGACACGCTGATCCGCGCACGCAGGGAGTTGGAAGCAGCCGGATTCATCCAGCAAACCCGCCTGCCGATGATGCCGCGCCGTGCAGCGTGGTATGGGATCACATGGAGGTCACTGGACTTCGACCCGGTAATGGATCTAAAGCCTTGCGACTTCATGACGCGCGCGTACCTGCTCACCCCCGAGGAAATCAAAACGCGGCACCGTCTCCCGGTGGCATCAAGCGCCGGATAGCACCGTCTCCCGGTGGCATGGATGCCCTGATGCCACCGTCTCCCGGTGCAGTAGAGGCCGAAAACCCCGTTTTGATGCCACCGTCTCCCGGTAGCTATTTAGATGTTGCCATCTGTAGGGACGAATCTGAGGGGAGAACCTGACATGCCCATGACCCAAATCGACGGCCTCGCCTATGAGCTCGACGGCGACTTCATCGACCTGGAACAGGACTGCGGCATCGGGGAAGTCGATCGCATCCGCCTGCATCGCATCCACCTCGCGCACCTCGCCGAACTCGCCGGCCCGCTCTCTGCAGACCAAACGGCAGACCGGACCATCCGCACCCTGCAGCGCCGCCTTCTGACCCTGGCTCGCGAGATTCACGACGTTGCCGAGTGGGTTCGCAGCGGCGCAGACGACGAAACCGACACGTTCCCCGACTTCCTGATGGTCACGGCACTCGACAGGCTCGCACAGGCCTTGATTGATGACCTGCCCGCCTCGAACGACGACCGCCGCCATCAACCGTCGCCCGAAGCACTACCGAAAGCGGGACCGTTGAACAGTCCCGGAATCGGACCCGTTGCCGCGGGAACAGCACCGCAAACGGCAACCCCGGAAACGCAGATGGACCTCCTCGAACCCCTGGAGAACTGAATCATGACCGCACGAACCGCCGAACTGCTGCAGAACCACCTCGCGAGCTGCCGGGAGATTCTG
Source organism: Aromatoleum evansii (assembly GCF_045689615.1). NCBI lineage: Bacteria > Pseudomonadati > Pseudomonadota > Betaproteobacteria > Rhodocyclales > Rhodocyclaceae > Aromatoleum > Aromatoleum evansii. The sequence continues at coordinate 1,466,313 of NZ_CP141259.1, read as the reverse complement.
GATCACCTCATTTCGGTCGAACTCGCCGACGACCTCGACGCGCTGCAGGGGCTGTATGCCGGAATGCGGACCGGGGAGGTATCGCTGCAACTGCTCTCCACCTTCGCCCCGGTGCCGTGCGTGCAGGGGATCGTGGTCGATGCGGGCGGCAACAAGCTGGAGCTCTTCCGCATCGTCGTAAGCCCGCCGGTGAAGAGTAATTGACTGTGGATTTGTTCAGTGCCATGATCGCCCCATCGAACACCCGCGATGCCCACGGCCCGCGGGAACTTCGATCCGGAATTCGGCAAGCTTCCACGAGGCGGGCGCGATCCAAGCACTGTTTTCGATAACAGGCATGGACGCGCCCGCTTTGCGTTTGCGTCAGGCCTAGACCGGAGAATCAAGATGAGCGGCAATAGCCTTTTCGAACAACGCGAAATAATCCGTGCGCACGAGCTGGATCTCCGCGCGGAGCTCGCGAAGATGGGGATCCCCTTCGAGTGTGGGGATTCCCGCAGCGACATCGTGAGCCATCGCGCCGACGTGCGGCGCGCGATCAACGCAGTGCGCGACCGTCAGATCGCGCGCATCGACAACTTCAACAACCTCTCGGACAAGGAGAAAGCCGCTTACGAGAGGGATACGAAGGTCATGGACGCCATGCAGGCGCTGATCGAGGTTCACAACATCACTCTCGAGAAACTGGACTTGGCGCCGCCTCCGGGCATGGGTTCGGATTCCTCCTCGCAGGCTTGGAAGCAGAACGACCGGAAGATCCGCGTCCTGAGTCCGAGCGATCGACTGGCAGAGGGGAGTCATGGCCCCGCTAACTTCGGATTCGGCGAGTACGTCCGCGCGATGGCCGTCGGTACCAGCAACCTGGAAATCCGGGCAGCACTCGCGGAAGGAACCGACAGCGCCGGCGGCTACTCCGTCCCGCGCGGCCTCATGGCGCAGCTGATTGACCGCATGCGCGCCAAGACCGTCTGCGTCCAAGCTGGCGCGTTGACGGTTCCGCTCGAAACCAACGTGACGTCGATCGCGCGCCTGGCATCCGATCCTTCGGCGGGATGGCGTGCAGAGAATGCCGCGGTTGCCGAGAGCGACCCGACCTTCGAAGGCGTGACCTTCACTGCGCGCAGCCTGGCCGTGCTGGTCAAGGTCTCGCTGGAGCTGCTGCAGGACTCCGTGAACATCGAAGAAGCCCTGATGACGGCCTTTGCCGGCTCGCTCGCGGGCGAGGTCGATCGTGTGGCCCTGTTCGGCAGCGGCACCGCTCCCGAGCCGCGCGGCATCTTCAACACGACCAACGTCGGCAGCGTCTCGATGGGGGCCAACGGCGCAGCACTGACGAACTACGGGAAGATCCTGGACGTGCTCTACGAACTGGAGGTGGCGAACGCGGCCGCCCCGACGGGCATGGTCATGCATCCGCGCACCTCGCGTGTGCTCAACGGCCTGGCGGATACCACCGGACAGCCCCTGCGCATGCCGGAAGCCCTCGCCGGGATTCCGCGCTTCGTGACCACGGCTACCCCGATCGACCAGACGCAGGGAACCGCGAACAACGCTTCGGCCGCCGTGATGGGCAACTTCCGCGAACTGCTGCTCGGAGTTCGTCAGGAGATGCGCATCGAGGTGCTGCGCGAACGCTTCGCGGAGAACCTGCAATACGGGTTCATCGCTCATCTTCGGATGGATGTGGCCGTCGCGCACCCGCAGAGCTTCTGCAAGCTGATCGGCATCATCCCGTAATCGTCATCCACGCCTGGATGACATCGGCGGCTAAGTCGTGAGTCCCGCCAGCATCTGAAGTAACCGCGACAGCCGGCAGCGGGGGGCCTCCCCGCGTGGCCGGCGCCCACATGGAGGCGATATGCAGGCGAATCAGCAAGAGCAAAAGCGTCAATACGTGCTTGCAGAGTGCAAGCGCCGGGGGATCCGCGTCACCCCAACCGGCAAGACGGCTTTCCGCCTCGTGGGCGCGGGCGTCGACCTGCTTGTCGCCGATCTGGCTTTCGTCGATGCGGCGAGCCTAGCGCCTGCAAAGGGCCGATCGGAATGGGTGTGAAGCTCTCCACCCTGAAGCCGAGGCTGCAGACGATCGGCAGCAGGACGATGAAGACGCTCCCGCGGATCGGTGCAACGCCACGGCAGCGCGGCTCGGGATGGATGAAGCGCCGGGCGTACTGGCTGCGCGAGCACCCGCTGTGCGTCGAGTGCGAGCAGCTCGGGCACGTCACTGCTGCAACGGAGGTGGATCACGTTGTGGCGCTGGCCGACGGCGGCGCTGACGACGACAGCAACCTTCAGTCGCTGTGCGGCGACTGCCACAAGGTGAAGACGGCGCGCGAGAACTCAGCGAGGGGTAGGGGGGGGTAAAAGTCTGCAGCCTGTTAGGCTGGAAACCGCGCTCCCTCCCACGCGCAGAACTTTTCCCCTTTTTGAAATCGAAATCAAATTGCGACCGGATTCAAATAGGGTGAAACGCAAGAGCGGCGCGGGTTTCATCGGTATTTGAATTTCGCTGAAATCAGCAAATGAGCAAGGTTCCGTCGAAGCCGACTGCGGCGAGAGACACGCAAACGAAGCTCACGAGAGAGCTGCAGGCGCGCATCCGTGCCGAGCGCCGTGCACTCGGTCTCAAGCCCCACGAGTGGGCACCCTCCGAGACCGGCGAGCGCAACCCCTATCCGCCTGGCTGCCCCGGATACGCGATGTGGGAGAAGGCGCGACGGCTGCGCGACAAGCTGCGGCAGAGGGCTGAAAGCCGGGAATCGTGATCCGAAGATCCCACTGAGTACCGTCCGATCGCCTGCAAACCGGGGCAGCCGGACGCCGCGCGAACCTCGCCCGCTACGTCGCAACGTTCCTGCCCGACCAGGAGCGGCGCAGATGGCGGCCGGACTGCACCCCGCGCATGCGGAGGAGACCTTCTGCGCCTTGGGCTGGACGGGCGAGCAAGTCCGAACCCTACCCCCGAACCCGGGTCCGTAGAGCCCGGCGAGGCGCGCCAAGTACGGCGCATCTCCACGAGACGCCCGCGTTTGTTGCCCCGGTTTGGCTACACCGTGGCTACACGGACCAAAAAAGCAAAAGGCCAGATCCGAAGATCTGGCCTAAGTGCTTGAATCTATGGTGCCGTTGAAGTGAATCGAACACTCGACCTACTGATTACGAATCAGTTGCTCTACCAACTGAGCTACAACGGCGAAGAGCCGGGAATATACCCCATGGTCCCGGATCGTACAAGTACCCCGAAACGCCAAACAACATGGGGTAAATACGGGGTCGACGACATGGGTATAACCAAAGATATACTGCCATAGTAACATTATGTTACCAATCTCGGACCCGGATCGAGCGCAATGGCGAAGACCCCGCAAATCGGCACCTGCCTGCTGTTTCCCGCAATCCTCGCTGTCGTGCTGAGTTCCGCAACGGCGGCGAGCCTGCACTTCATTCCGGCACTTGCGCCGCACGCTGCCGCCATTGTCCTGATGCTCGGCCTCGTGTACGGCGGGGTCCTCATTACCGCGCGGGCGCTGGCGCTGCGCCGGCTCGGAGGCGATCTGCCGCATGTCGTAGCGCTGCTGAACGGTTTGTCCGGCGGCCGGCTCGCCGAGGCCGCAAATGGCGGCGCATCCGCCGACAGCATCTCGGGACACGCGGCAACCGCTCAGCACACGCTGCGCGGCGTGATCGACGACGTAGCGCGTGACGCGCAGGAACTGGCCGCCAACGTGCGGCGCATGTCCGGACAGACGACCGAGATGGCGCTCACACTGCAGATGCAGGCCAGCACGAACCATGAGGTCGCCACCGCGATCCACGAGATCGACCGCAACATCGCGCTCGTTTCCCAGCTTGCAGCCGACACCGAAGCCGACTCGCGCGACGTCGCCGAGTTGTCACTAAGCGGCGAGCAATTCGTCGGCCGCGCCTCCGAGAAGATGACCCGGATCGTGCAGTCCGTGACGACCTCGGCCGCTCAGATCGAATCGCTGGTCGCGAGCGTGCGCGAGATCGGGGGCATTGCAAGGATCATCGCCGAGATTGCGGACCAGACCAACCTGCTCGCCCTCAACGCCGCCATCGAGGCCGCTCGAGCGGGCGAACAGGGCCGCGGCTTCGCCGTGGTTGCGGACGAGGTGCGCAAGCTCGCCGAGCGCACGGCGACCGCGACCGCCGAGATCACGCGCATGATCGGCACCATCCAGTCCGACACGAGTGCCGCGGTGACCCAGATGGCCGAGATCTCCCCCGAGCTGCAAACCGGCGTCGAAGAAGCGCAGCACGCCGCGGACATGCTGCGTCGGATCAAGAACCAGTCGCACGACGCGCTGAAGAAGATCAGCGAACTCGCCGCCGCGACGGCCAAGGAAAGCTCGGAAGCGAAGGAGATCGTGCAGGGCGTCGCGAACATGATTGCAGCGGCGGAGAAGACCGAAGCGATCATCCGCGAGACCTCCGGCACCGCCGCCAAGCTCGAGACGCATTCGACCAGCCTGCTGCGGCGGCTGGGCTTCTTCACGCACCTCGGCGGCGCGCTGGAGCCCGCGAAAAGCACCGGTCGCGCCGCGGTCGCACCGGTGATGACGTGGAACGGCGCACTGGCGACCGGCCACGCGGACATCGACGCGCAGCACCGCAAGTTGATCGAACTCGCCAACGCCGTGAACGCCGCGATGCAGCGGGGCGATGAACGCAGCGCGATTGGCGCAGTTCTCGACGAACTGGTCCGCTATACCGCGTTCCACTTCGGCTTCGAGGAGGATCTGATGAAGAAGGCGAACTACCCCGACTTCTTCCGCCACCAGCAGCAGCACAAGAAGCTCGTCGAGGACGTGCTCGCGCACAAGGCCCGCTTCGACGCGGGGCATGCGCTGTCGTCCGAGCTGCTGAGCTTCCTGCGCGACTGGCTGGTCAACCACATCATGAAGACCGACAAGGCGCTCGCGCGCGAGCTCAGGCAGGCCGCCTGAAATCCGGTCAGGCCGCTCTCCCGGCGATCGACGGTGCAGTGATCGTCGGAGGCGAGGACACCCAGTAGTCCGGGCTGCCGTAATGGTTCTTCAGATGGTCGATGAACAGGCGCACCCGTAGCGCAAGCCGCTTGCGCTGCGGGAACACCGCGTAGATCCCCATCGTCGGCGTGGCGAACTCGTCGAGCACCGTCACCAGGCGCCCGGCCCGCAGGTCGGCATCCACTTCCCACAGCGAACGCCACGCCAGCCCGTCGCCAGCCAGCGCGCACTGATGCAGCACCGCCCCGTCGTTGCATTCGAGCCGCCCGCTCACCTTCACCGCGATCGTCTCGCCCTTCTCGCCGCAGAATAGCCACCCGCGCTGCTGGCCGAGCGAAAGACAATTGTGCGACGCAAGATCCGGCGGCGCCACGGGCGAGCCGTGACGCGCAAGATAGGCAGGACTGGCGACCACCACACGCCGGTTGTCCGCGAGGCGGATCGACACCAGGCTGGAATCCGGCAGCTCGCCGATGCGGATCGCGCAGTCGATGCTTTCATTCACCAGATCGACGACGCGATCGGTGAGGTCCAGCGTGCAGGACACATCCGCGTTCATCTCCAGGAACTCGCGCAACAGCGGCGCGACGTGCAGCCGACCGAAGCCGGCCGGCGCCGATACCCGGATGTGGCCGCTCGCCTTCACCCCCCCCAGGCTCACGGACGCCTCCGCATTGGCGAGGTCGTTGAGGATGCGCTGGCAATCCTCGAGGAAGGCCGCGCCCTCGAAGGTGAGCGAGATACTGCGCGTCGTGCGCGTCACCAGCTTGACACCCAGGCGCTGCTCCAGCGCATCGAGCCGGCGACCAATCACCGCGGGGGTGACCCCCTCCGCCCGGGCGGCAGCCGAGAGGCTCCCCTTGGTCGCGACACTGACAAAGGTTTCGACCTGCTTGAATGCATCCATTTTATACTTTTAGTAAAAGATCAATTGACCTGACAGGGTATTCAGTCTTATACAAGAGTTCAATACACTTCATCCTCAACGAAGGGTGGAGGAGACGCTACCCCGACGACAGACGCCACCGTGGCCGGCAGCGATGCCGGCCACTCAAGGCGCGAACGACAACACCAGGACCCCCGCATGAAGCCCTCCGAGCGCATCCGCGCAGTCGCCTTCGACGCCTACGGCACGCTCTTCGACGTGTACTCGGTCGGCGCGCTCGCGGAACAGCTCTTTCCCGGCAAGGGAGAGGCGCTCACGGCGCTTTGGCGCCTCAAGCAGATCGAATACTCCTTCCTGCGCACGCTGTCCGCCCGTTACAAGCCCTTCCTCGAGATCACCGAGGACGGCCTCGTGTACTCGGCGAAGAAGCTCGGCCTCGCGCTGAGCGAATCGCAGCGCCGCCAGCTGATGAACCAGTATGCCTGCCTGTCGCCCTTCCCGGAGAACCTCGGCGCGCTGAAGGCGCTGCGCGCGCTCGGCCTGCCTATGGCCGTGCTGTCGAACGGCACGCCGCAGATGCTCGACGTGGCGATCAAGAGCGCCGGCATGACCGGGCTGTTCGACCACGTGCTCTCCGTCGACGCCGTGCATCAGTACAAGACCGCCGACGCCGCCTACCAGCTCGGCCCCGACGCCTTCGGTGTGCCGGCGAAGGAGATCCTCTTCGTGTCCTCGAACGGCTGGGACGCCGCCGGCGCGACCTGGTTCGGCTACACCACCTTCTGGATCAACCGCGCACAGCTGCCGATCGAAGAACTCGGCGTGGCGCCCACCGCAGTCGGCCAGCGCCTGACCGACATCGTCGAATTCGTGCAGGCGCGCTGCGCGCCCGCTGCCCGCCCATGACCGCCAGCGAGATCCTCATCATCGGACTGGCCGCCGCAATGGCAGGGGCGATGAATTCGGTCGCCGGCGGCGGCACCTTCTTCTCTTTCCCCGCCCTGCTCGCCGTCGGTGTGCCGCCGGTGGTGGCCAACGCCAGCAACGCGGTCGCGCTGTGGCCCGCCAGCCTCTCCAGCGCCTGGGCCTACCGCAAGGAGCTCGCGCGCTTCCGCAAGGGCCTCGCCGCGCTGTCACTCGTCGCCCTCGTCGGCGGTATCGGCGGCGGCCTGCTGCTGCTGTCGACCAAGGACGATACCTTCTCGATGCTGATCCCGTGGCTGCTGCTCGTCGCGACCGTGATGTTCGCCGGCAGCGGCCAGATCTCGGCGCTTCTCGCCCGCCTGCGCCAACGCGCCGACGAGGGCCCCTCCCACGGCACCGCGGGCGGCCTGCTGTTCCAGCTCGGCGTATCCATCTACGGCGGCTTCTTCGGCGCCGGCATGGGCATCGTGATGATCGCCGCGCTCGCCATCCAGGGACATCGCGACATCCACGACATCAACGCGCTGAAGAACTGGCTGTCCGCCATCATCTACAGCGTCGCGGTGGTCACCTTCGTCGTCGCCGGCGCAGTCAGCTGGCCGCACACGCTGGTCATGATCGTCACTGCCGCCATCGGCGGCTATTGGGGGGCGGTCGGTGCCCGCAAGGTGCCGGCCGTGTGGTTGAGGCGTTTCATCATCGGGGTGGGCAGCGTCCTCACCACCTACTATTTCTATAAAACCTATCTCATCTGAAGAGCGAGGAATCATGAGCACGAGAATCCAATGCCACCAGCTGCAGGTCGACGCCGAACTGCACCGCTTCATCGAAACCGAGGCCCTGCCCGGCACCGGCGTCGACGCCGGCGCGTTCTGGAAAGGTTTCAGCGAGCTCGCCAATGAACTCGCACCGAAGAACCGCGCACTGCTCGCCGAACGCGACCGCCTGCAGACCGAGCTCGACACCTGGCACCGCGCCCACCCCGGTCCGATCCAGGACATGTCGGCCTACCGCGCCTTCCTCGAGAAGATCGGCTACCTGCAGCCGGTGCCCGCGCCGTTCAAGGTCACCACCGCCAACGTCGATATCGAGATCCGCGAACAGTGCGGCCCGCAGCTGGTCGTGCCGATCATGAACGCCCGCTACGCGCTGAACGCCGCCAACGCGCGCTGGGGCAGCCTGTACGATGCCCTCTACGGCACCGACGCGATCCCCTCGGACGGCGGCGCCGAAGCCGGCTCGACCTACAACCCGGTGCGCGGCGCGCGCGTCATCGCCTTCGCGCGTGACGTGCTGAACCAGGCCGCCCCGCTCGCCCAGGGCGACCACACCAAGGCCACGGGCTACGCCGTCGAAGGCGGCAAGCTCGTCGTCACGCTCCAGGACGGCACCAAGACCGGCCTCGCCGACACCTCGAAATTCGCCGGCTTCCAGGGCGACGCCGCCGCACCGAAGGCCGTGCTGGTGAAGAACAACGGCCTGCACCTCGAGATCCAGTTCGACCGCAACCACCCGATCGGCAAGACCGACGCGGCCGGCATCAAGGACGTGCTCGTCGAAGCCGCGATCTCGACCATCATGGACTGCGAAGACTCGGTCGCCGCGGTCGATGCCGAGGACAAGGTCCTCGCCTACCGCAACTGGCTGGGCCTGATCACCGGCACCCTGGTCGAGAGCTTCGAAAAGGGCGGCAAGACGGTCGAGCGCCGCATGAACGCGGACCGCGAATACACGGCGCCCAACGGCGGCACGCTGCGCCTGCACGGCCGCTCGCTGCTCTTCATCCGCAACGTCGGCCACCTGATGACCAACCCGGCGATCCTGCTTGCTGACGGCGCGGAAATCCCGGAAGGCATCATGGACGGCGTCGTCACCGCGCTGATCTCGCTTCGCGACCTGAAGCTGAAGAACAACTCGCGCACCGGCAGCATGTACATCGTCAAGCCGAAGATGCACGGACCGGCCGAAGTCGCCTTCACCAACGAGCTCTTCGGTCGCGTCGAGCAGCTGCTGGGCCTGCCCGCCAGCACGATGAAGGTCGGCATCATGGACGAGGAGCGCCGCACCTCGGTGAACCTCGCCGCCTGCATCAAGTCCGCCGAGTCGCGCGTCGCCTTCATCAACACCGGCTTCCTCGACCGCACCGGCGACGAGATGCACACCGCAATGGAAGCGGGCCCGATGATCCGCAAGGGCGACATGAAGAGCTCCGCGTGGATCCAGGCCTACGAGCGCCAGAACGTGCTGGTGGGCCTCGATTGCGGCCTGCGCGGCAAGGCGCAGATCGGCAAGGGCATGTGGGCGATGCCGGACCTGATGGCCGAGATGCTGAAGCAGAAGATCGGCCACCCGAAGGCCGGCGCGACGACCGCGTGGGTGCCGTCGCCGACCGGCGCGACCCTGCACGCGCTGCACTACCATCAGGTCGACGTCCAGGCCGTGCAGCAGGAGATGGAGAAGATCAGCCTCGCCGCCGAGCGCGAAACCCTCCTCAACAACCTGCTGACCGTGCCGGTCGCGGCCACCGCGAACTGGAGCGCCACCGAGATCCAGCAGGAACTCGACAACAACGCGCAGGGCATCCTCGGCTACGTCGTGCGCTGGGTCGACCAGGGCGTGGGCTGCTCCAAGGTGCCGGACATCAACAACATCGGCCTGATGGAAGACCGCGCGACGCTGCGCATCTCCAGCCAGCACATCGCCAACTGGCTGCGCCACGGCGTCACAAACGAGGCGCAGGTCACGGAAACCCTGAAGCGCATGGCCGCGGTGGTCGACCAGCAGAACGCGGGCGACCCGCTGTACCAGCCGATGGCTGCGGACTTCGACAAGTCGGTCGCCTTCCAGGCCGCCAAGGACCTGATCTTCAAGGGCTGCGCCCAGCCCAGCGGCTACACCGAGCCGCTGCTGCACAAGTGGCGCCAAGTGAAGAAGGCGCAGGGCTGAGTCGCCTCGCGGAGGCCGGACCTCGCGTCCGGCCGGCAGGCGCACGGACGGCACCGCACATGCGGTGCCGTTTTTCTTCAGCCTCCGCGTGTCAGCCCTCGGTCGGCAACATCAGCCCTTCAACGCGCTGCGCGACGTCGGCGGGAAATGGCCGCGAACGTCGTGTGGCCGGATCCAGGCACACGGCAGTGAATTCGCATACGGCCGACAGCTCGCCGTTTTCCACGCTCACCAGCTCGTGGCGAAACCGGATGACCTTTTCGCGCATCTCCACCACCCCCGTGCGCACGAACACGGTATCGCCCGGGTATAGCTCGCTCATGTAGCTGACGTTCTGCTGCACCGCCGCCAGCTTGAGCTCACCACTGCGCAGCCTCGACGGCCCCAGCCCGACCATGCCGTAGAACTGCCAGCAGGCCGCATCGAAGAGGTCCAGGTAGGCACGCACGTTGATGTGCCCCATGTGGTCCCGCTGCCACTCGTACACCGTGCCGCGCGCCGTCTCCACCATCGCCATGCCCGTCTCCTGGTTCGCCCCGATTGTTTGAACTCGAACGATAGCCTCCGACGCCGCGCAAGGGCAATCCCCGCATCCCGAGCACTCGCTCCGGTAGAATTCGCTGCACTGCACAATCCAGACCACCGACATGGACATCATCACCGACATCATCCTGCGCGCCGGGCGCTCCGCGGTCGAACTCTCGCTGTTCGTGCTCCTCCCGGTGATGGTCGTCATGCTGTCGCTGATGCGCCTGCTCGAAGCAAGGGGCGTCCTGGACCGTGTCGTCCATGTGCTCGCGCCCGCGCTGCGCCCCGCCGGCCTGACCGGGCTGGGCGTCTTTGCCGCACTGCAGATCAATTTCGTCAGCTTCGCCGCACCGATCGCGACACTGACGATGATGGAGGGCCGAGGCGCCTCCAACCGCCATCTCGCTGCGACCCTCGCAATGGTGATGGCGATGGCGCAGGCCAACGCCGTCTTTCCGATGATCGCGATGGGACTCGACTTCGGGCTGACCCTCGCGCTGTCCGTGGTCGGCGGCCTCGTCGCCGCTGCCGTCACCTACCACGGCTTCGCACGCGGGCTGTCGGCCGTCGAAGGGCAAGTCGACGAGACCCTGCACCATCGCGTCGCCGAAGACGCCAAGGGGGTGCTCGATGTCATCAACCGTGCAGGAGCGGAAGCCTTCAAGATCGCGGTGGGGGCGATCCCCATGCTCGTACTTGCGCTCGTCGCGGTGCTGGCACTGCGTTCGAGCGGCGCCGTAGACCTGCTCACGCGCTTACTCGCCCCGGTGATGACCGCCGTGTCGATCGACCCTGCGTTGATCCTGCCAACGCTGACCAAGTACATCGGGGGCGGCACCGCCATGATGGGCGTGATGGACGAGATGCTGCGGGAAGGCTCAACCAGCGTGGGAATGCTCAACCGCAGCGCCGGCTTCCTGATCCACCCGCTGGACGTGCCAGGCGTTGCGGTGCTGATCTCGGCCGGCCGGCGCGTCGCCAGCGTGTGGAAACCGGCGGCGCTTGGCGCGGCGGTGGGCATCCTCGCACGCACCGCCGGTCACGCCCTGCTCGCCTGAAGCGGCCTCAGAACTCCAGCGTCAGGCTCACCCAGGCACGCGGGTCGAGGAATTGCGGCTCGGCGAAGTCCGGGTCGTGGCGATCCGCACCGCGCCGCCTGAATTCCGCACGGCGCCCTTCGATGCCCTGAGCAACCAGCGCAAGCTCGCCACGCGTCGGCCCCGCACGGAAGGGATAGCCCAGCCGCACATCGGTACGCTCGTACGCGTCGACCGAGGTGTGCGTCGTCCACTGGAAACGCCCATAGCGGAAATGGGCAAGCGACATTTCCATGCCCGCCGGCAACGCCTGGGTCCAGCGCAGCATCGTGATGTGGTCGGGCACCGAATGCTCCATATGGCGCTCGGCATCCCGCGCGAGACCGCGATTGACCGCCACCAGATGGGAATTGGCATGGGCCGTGATCGTCGCGAAGGACTGGTTGAGGGTGAACTCGCTGCCCTGGCGCGGACGCCAGCGGACCTGGTATTCCGCACCGCGGATGTCGACATCCTGCCCGTTCATGTAGTCCTTGTAATCCCCGCAACTCCTGGGCCTTTCCAGGAGACTGAGCACCTCGCACTGCGGCGGCGCAAGCCTGAGCGCAACGGGCAGGATCCGCCCCCGGACCTCCTCCTGGAACACGCGCACATCGACGAACACCCCCTGTTCGCGGAAATCGCCCAGGTAACCGATCTCGGCCACATCGATGCGCTCCTTGTGGACGTCCCCGCTCGCATTGCGATCAATCTCCAGCGGAATCACGCCGAAGGGCGGCCCCACATCCAGGGCACCGTAGAACTCGCGCGATTTCGCCTCCGTCAGCGAGGGAATGCGATGCGCACGCGACAACCCGGCACGCAGCGTCTGCCGCGGCGAAAGGTGGTAATTCACCGCCAGGCGCGGCGCGAGCGAGGTATCGGAGAGGGAGTCGTTCTCCCAGGTCAGCCCGAGATTGGTTGTCCACGCCTCGGAAGGACGCCACTCGAAATTTCCGAACAGACGATGCACGCTCTGCCGCACCGCGTCACCGCCACGGCCGTAGAACTGCTCCCCCCGCACCGCGTCATGGCGCGTGCCCACACCCCAAACGAGGCGCGTCTCGGGCGACGGAACCGCCGTATGCTGGAACTCCAGCTCGTCGCGCGTCGTGGTCGTGTGATAGTCGATCAACAGGCTCAACCCGGAATCCCGCGCGAGGAATGCGTCGTCGTACACCTCGTTCGAACGCGTGTAGCGCAGGGACACGGAGCCACCGTCGATGAGATTGCGCGTCCAGCCGAGCGAGAGAAATTCCTTGAGCGCCTTCTGCTCGCGAGGAGGGTTCGTGACGGCACCGACCTCCCCCGCGCGCAGAGCCATCTCGACGTTGCCAGCCTGGACCTGCAGCTCGTCCGCGGCACCGAGCGGAATATCGGCGCGCATATTCACCCGCCGGTTCTTGCGACGGTCATCGAAATGCTTGACCCCGTTGTCACGGGTAGTCTCTGCACTCAGACGCAGCGCAGCCTCGCCGATGCGCATGCCGACCCGCGCATGTCGGTCCGCAATCCCGTCGTTGCCCTGACCGACACGCACACGCACCCCCTGGGTATCGCGCGGCTCCCGGGTCACGACATTCACGACACCGAGAAACGCATTCGAACCATAGGCTGCCGAATTCGAGCCACGAATCACCTCGATGCGCTCGATCTCGTCGAGCGACACGTCGATCAGGTTCCACGCCACGCCGCCGAAGAACAGCGGGCTGTACTGCGAGCGCCCGTCGATCAGGATCTGCAACCCGCGCGGATTCTCGTCGGTCACGCCGTGATAGACGGCATTCGGCGCGCCGTTGAAGGAATGCGCGACCAGGAAGCCCGGCACCAGCCGCAGCAGATCCGCGAGATCGCGAGCCCCCGAGGTGCGTATCGTGTCGGCATCGATCACGGTCACCGAACCCGGCGCATCGCGCAAGGGCTGCGCGAGGCGCGATACCGACAGCACGACCGGCAACTCGTCGAAGAAAGGGTCCTCGACCACCCGGGCGAGCGGACCGATTTCCTCCGCCCCCGAGGCGGAGCCGGCGAGCGCTGCCATCAGGACCACCGAAGCGTTCCTTACCCCCATCTTTCCCCCTTCCGCTCCCAAACGGCAATGATTCGTCGCCGCCGCCTGCCGCAATGCAACACAATCCTGCCTCCGCGAAGCGATTCCGCCTCATGCGCGGCGCTGCGGCGCTCTCCCGTTCGCGATTGCTCGCGAAGCACCGCATTCGTCATTGAACCAGAAATTCCGCTTGCCGCCATGCATCATTTCCCTTTACGGGCATATTCGTCACCTCGGCGATTGCGTCGGGACGCCGGCACGATCTCCTCATGCATCTCCCGGCACACTGCGGGGCACGCACCCTTACGTCGCGGTAGCGCCTGACACTAGAATGACGGCCACCCCGCACGACAGGAAGCACGCGATCCGATGATTGGCGCACTGACCCTACTGCTTGTGTTCCAGCTTATCGGCGAGGCAATTGCCCGCGGACTCGATCTCCCCATTCCCGGCCCGGTCATCGGCATGGGTCTCATGTTTGCAGCCTTGGTGATGCGCGGCGGACCTGGCGGGGACCTGCGCAGCACCGCTACCGGGATCCTGCAGCACCTGTCGCTGTTGTTCATTCCCGCCGGCACCGGCGTCATGCTCCACTTCCAGCGCCTCGCCGACGAATGGCTGCCGCTGACCGTGGCGCTGATCGCGAGCACCCTGCTGTCGATCGGCGTCTCGGCGCTGCTCCTCCACCTGCTTTCCCGACATACGCCGCACGGCGAGGACCGGTCATGAAGCCTGCACTCGGCGAGATCTGGGTCTACCTCTCCACCACGCCGCTGCTCGGCCTGACCCTCACGCTGCTCGCCTACCAGGGCGCCCTGTGGCTCTACCGTCGGGCCAACCATCACCCGCTGCTCAATCCGGTGATGGTTGCCGTGACCGTCCTCGTGCTCGTCCTGAGCTTCACCGGAACGCCCTACCAGACCTACTTCGACGGCGCGCAGTTCGTGCACTTCCTGCTCGGCCCGGCGACCGTCGCCCTGGCGATCCCGCTCTATGCGCAGTGGGAACGACTGAAGGGAATGCTGCTCCCGCTCCTGGTCACGCTCGTCGCCGGTTCGCTGACGGCGGCCCTGTCGGCCGTCGGCATCGCTGCGCTGCTCGGCGCCAGCCGCGAGTCGGTGATGTCGATGGCCCCCAAGAGCGTCACGATGCCGATCGCGATGGGCGTCGCCGAGCGCCTCGGCGGCCTGCCCTCGCTCACCGCCGTGCTGGTGATGAGCACCGGCATCCTCGGCGCCGTCGGTGCCCGCTACGTGTACCGCCTGCTGCGCATCGAGGATCACGCCGTTCGCGGCTTTGCGATCGGCATCGCCTCGCACGGCATCGGCACCGCGCGCGCCTTCCAGGTGAGCGAGCAGGCCGGCGCCTTCGCGGCGCTGGCGATGGGGCTCAACGGATTGCTCACCGCGCTGATGCTGCCGTGGATCCTGCCCTGGCTCGAATCGCTGCTGCACTGATCGCCACCCCGTCCCGCTCCCCCGACCACGCCCCAACGGAATCTTCCACCGATGACTGCCCTGCTTCGCTGGTTCGACCGCAACATCCTCGAACTCGGCCGCGAGATGCGCCTGTCCTACCTGCCGCCGCTGATGGTTTATGTCGCGGCGGGGGTCTCCGGCCTCACCGGCATCGTCGGTACCTTCTTCGTCAAGGACTATCTCGGCCTGTCCGCTTCCTTCCTCGCCGCACTGGGCTTCTGGGCAGGCATCCCGTGGGCGCTGAAGATGCCCATCGGCCACCTCGTCGATCTGCTGTGGCGGCACAAGGCCGGCCTCGTGTATCTCGGCGCCTCGCTCATCACCGCCAGCCTCGTCATCATGATCGGCCTGATCGGCAACCCCGCCGCGATGCGGCAGGTGATGTCCGCCGAAGCGTGGTTCGTGCTGTCCGCGTTGCTCGCACCGGTCGGCTACGTGATGCAGGACGCCGTCGCCGACGCGATGACCGTCGAGGCCGTGCCGCGGCTCGACGAGGACGGCCATCCCTACCCGGACGAGACCGTACGCCTGATGCACACGACGATGCAGATGCTCGGCCGCGTCGCGATCATCGGCGGCACCGTGCTCGTGTCGCTGGCCAACGTCGCCATGTTCCAGGGCAGCGAAAGCCTGCCCGAAGCGGACAAGGTCGCAATCTACGTGCGCATCTACGAATACGCGCTGATCATCCCGCTGCTGTCGGTCAGCGGCGTGCTGCTCGCGGGCATCCTCAAGCGCCGCGAAGCCCGGCGCCTTGCCCGCCTCGGGCACGACGCGGCGACAATCGACCGTCTCGTCCACGCCCCCGAGCAGGCCACCGCGCCGAACTGGTGGATCCTCGGCGGCAGCGCCGTGTTCGTCGCGCTCACGCTTGCGGTCGGACTGTCCGGCCTCGGCTACGGACAGGAACTGATCTTCGGCGCCTCCTTCGCGATCATCGGCGTGATGATCTTTCGCCTGGTGCGCGAGCTGTCGGACGAGGCCCGCCGCACCCTGCTCGGCACCATCATCGTGATCTTCGTCTTCCGTGCCATGCCCGGGCCCGGCGCCGGCGCGAGCTGGTGGATGATCGACGAGCTGGGCTTCGACCAGAGCTTCCTGTCGCGCCTGGACCTCATCACCAGCACGCTGACGCTCGCCGGCCTCTTCCTCTTCCGCCGTTTCATGGCCGAGAAGTCGATCGCGCACATCGTGATCTTCCTGACCATGGCGAGCACCCTGCTGTCGTTGCCCATCCTCGGCATGTTCCACGGCCTGCACGAGTGGACCGCTGCCGCAACCGGCGGCATCGTCGATGCACGCTTCATCGCCATTGCCAACACGGCACTGGAATCGCCGCTCGGACAGGTGTCCATGGTGCCGATGCTCGCGTGGATCGCGAATTCCGCCCCGCCCCACCTCAAGGCCACCTTCTTCGCGGTGATGGCCTCGTTCACGAACCTTGCCCTGTCGGCCTCCCAGCTCGGCACCAAGTACCTCAACGAGATCTACACGATCACCCGCGAAGTGCGCGACGCAGCGAGCGGCGCTGTCACCGTGGCGGCAAACTACGCCGAACTCGGCCACCTCCTCGCCACGGTGCTGCTGCTGGGCCTCGCCCTGCCGCTGCTGGCCATCGCCACGACGCGGCTGCTCGGGCTGCGCAGCGCATGAGCATAGGTGCGAAACCGTTGCGCAGCCGCGGCGACAGGGGGAAACTGCGAGACAAAGGCCACGTGAGGACAAGTCCATGACACCTGCTTCGGTTCACGACATCCGCAACCTCGCCCTGCTCGGCCACGCCGGCAGCGGCAAGACCACCCTGCTCGAAGCCCTGCTCGTCGCCTCGGGCACCATCGGCGCCGCCGGCACGATCGAGCGCGGCGATACCGTCAGCGATTTCGACCCCCAGGAAAAGGCGATGGGGCATTCGCTATCGACCTCGCTCGCGCACCTCGAATGGGCCGGGCACTGGGTCAACCTCCTCGACACCCCGGGACTGCCCGATCTCGCCGGCCGCGCCCTGTCCGCCCTCCCCGCAGTCGAAACCGCGGCGGTGCTGGTAAGCGCGCCCGCCGGCATCGAAAGCGGCACCCGCCGCATGATGGAGGCCGCACGCGGCAAATGCCGCCTCATCGTCGTCTCGAAGATCGACGCGGCCACGCCGGCCTCGCTCGCCGCGCTGCTGGATGAGCTGTGCGCGACTTTCGGGCGCGAATGCCTGCCGATCAACCTGCCGTCCGCTAGTGGCGATGCGGTGATCGACTGCTTCTTCGCCCCCGACGCCAACCGCGAACCGGCCTTCTCCTCCGTCCTGGCTGCGCACGACAGCATCGTCGATCAGGTCGTCGAGCTCGACGAGGCCCTGATGGCAAGCTATCTCGAACAGGGCGAATCGCTCGACCCCGAGCAGCTCCACGCCCCCTTCGAGCAGGCCCTGCGCGAAGGCCACCTGATCCCGGTGTGCTTTGTCTCCGCCCGCACCGGCGCCGGCGTCAAGGAACTGCTCGACATCCTCGGCCGCCTCATGCCCGACCCGACCGAAGGCAATCCGCCGCGCTTCCTCAAGGGCGAAGGCTCAGCCGCACAGGAAGTCGAGGTCGCCGCCGATCCGGACCGCCACGTCATCGCGCACGTCTTCCAGGTCGCCAACGACCCCTACCGCGGCAAGCTGGGCCTGTTCCGCATCCACCAGGGGCGCATCAGCCCCAACACCCAGCTCTACATCGGCGACAGCCGCAAGCCCTTCAAGGTCTCGCACCTGCTGCGCCTGCAGGGCAAGAACCAGACGGAGACGCCTCTGGGCGTGCCCGGCGACATCTGCGCGGTCGCGCGCGTCGACGACATCCACCCCGACGCCGTGCTGCACGACTCGCACGATGAGGACAACTACCACCTCGCCCCTGCCAGCTACCCGCAACCGGTATTCGGACTCGCGCTGATCCCGCAGAAGCACGGCGACGAACAGAAGCTCGCCGAGGCGCTTGCGCGCCTGCTCGACGAAGACCCCTGCCTCGAGGTCGGCTTCGACCACCAGGCCCGGCAGACCGTCGTGCGCGGGCTCGGCGAGCTGCACCTGAAGATCATGCTCGAGCAGCTGCGTGCGCGCTGGAACCTGCAGTTCGACACCGCGACACCGTCCGTGCCCTACCGCGAGACGATCAACGGCACGGCCGAGGCGCGCTACCGGCACAAGAAGCAGAGCGGCGGTGCCGGCCAGTTCGGCGAAGTCGCGCTGCGCGTCGAATCGCTGCCGCGCGGCTCGGGCATCGAACTCGGCAACGAGGTCAAGGGCGGAGCGATCCCGACCAACTTCCTGCCCGCAGTCGAGAAGGGCGTGCGTCAGGCGCTGGCCGAAGGCGCGCTCGCCGGCTTTCCGGTGCAGGACGTCCGGGTCGTGCTCACGGACGGCAAGGCCCACGCCGTCGACTCGAACGAGGTGTCCTTCGTCACCGCCGGCCGGCACGCGACGCTCGAGGCGCTGCTCGGCGCACGTCCGGTGGTGCTGGAGCCGCTCGTCAGCGTCACGGTGAAGATCGCCGACGGCAACTTCGGCGAGGTCAGCGGCGAATTCGCGGGCCGGCGCGGCCACCTGACGACGACCGAAAGCCCCGCGAGCGGCGTCACGCTGCTCACGGCGACGCTGCCGCTGGCCGAGATGGAAGGCTTCGAGGCACGCCTGAAGGCGATCTGCGCCGGAGAAAGCGAGTTCTCGATGACCGCCACCGGCTACGAGCCAGCGCCGCAGGACGTGCAGCAACGTCTCGCCAAGGCCTGGACCGGCCACGGCAGCGGGCAGTAAGACGGACGGAGAATCACGATGAAACTCACCGAACAGCACCGGGTTTACTGGCGCAGCAACTTGCTGCTGACCTTCTCGTTGCTGTCGGTGTGGTTTCTCGTGAGCTTCGTCGCCGGCTACTATGCCGACGAACTCAACCGCTTCACGTTCATGAGCTTCCCGCTCGGCTTCTACATCTTCGCCCAGGGCTCGCAGATCACCTTTGTCATCCTGATCGGGATCTACGTGCTGGCGATGAACCATCTGGACCGCAAGTACCAGATCGGCGAGAAGCGCTGATCCGCATGGCGGCCCGGTGCGACCGGGCGATGCCCCTCAGTCGGCCGCGGCCGGCGCCGCCTCACCTTTCTTCCGGAGAACGAAAGGGTGGGCATGGCGACTCAGGATGAAATCTGCCAGGAACTTGCACCAGATCGTGCCACCGGCGAGGGCGCTCCAGGTCTCGTAAGGCAGGATCCCGGCCAGCACACCGAAGATCACGTAGGCCACCACGCCGCCGCCGAGCAGATTGATCAGCGCCGTATACGGCGCGAATTTCTGCGGGTCTGCGGGCGGCTGGCCGCGCTTGAGCGCGACTTCGGAGAAGTCCCGCCGGAAGATGATGCGCCACGCCCGCCGCAGCCAGTAGAAGGCAATCGGAAATAAGGCGAGGAAGAGAATCCAGTTGAGGGCGATGCCGACGTCGAAAGCCATGTGACGCTCCTGACTCTTGCGGCGCCGCGCGCCGCGGGGAAAACCGCCCCGACCGCGGGCCGGGGCTGCGGTGCCGCTCCCCGGCCGGGGGCGGCACCGCGATGGTGCTTCTGCTTCAGTCAGCGATCAATGCGCATGGGCGCCATCGACCGCCTTGGCTCCGCGCGGCACACGCACGCTCTCCACCAGATGCTGGATGTGCTCCGGCGGCTCCTGCGTGAGCTTGTCGACCACGAAGGCGACCCCGAAGTTGACCAGCGCGCCGATCGCACCGAAGGCTTCCGGCGTGATTCCAAAGAAGCTGTTGGCGCCCCCGATCAGATCGAGGAACTCGGTGCCCTTGATGAAGAAGATGCCCTTGTGTGCGAACACGTAGAACAAGGTCACGAAAAGGCCCGCCAGCATGCCGGCCACAGCGCCCTCCTTGTTCATCTTCTTGCTGAAGATGCCCATCATGATCGCCGGGAAGAGCGAACTGGCCGCGATACCGAAGGCCAGCGCCACCGTACCGGCCGCGAATCCGGGAGGATTCAGGCCGAGCCAGCCGGAGATCACGATCGCGACCGCCATGGCGATCTTGCCGGCCATCAGCTCGCCCTTCTCGCTGATGTCCGGCATGAACACGCCCTTGATCAGGTCATGCGACACCGCGGCGGAGATCGCCATCAGCAGACCGGCAGCGGTCGACAGCGCGGCAGCCAGACCGCCCGCGGCCACCAGCGCGATCACCCAGTTGGGCAGCAGCGCGATTTCCGGGTTGGCCAGCACGATGATGTCGGCATTGACCGTCAGCTCGTTGCCCTTCCAGCCAGCCTGTTCGGCCTTGGCCTTGGCGTCGGCATTCTTGGTCGCATCGTTGTAGTACTGGATGCGGCCGTCGCCGTTCTTGTCCTCGAACTTCAGCAGACCGGTCTTCTCCCAGCGCTTCATCCAGTCCGGACGCTCGTCGGCCTTGATGCTGGCCTCGGGCGCGTACAGGTCGCCGCCCTTCATCACCGCGGTATTCACGGTCGAATGCAGGTTCAGCTTGGCCATTGCCGCGACGGCCGGGGCGGTCGTGTACAGGATGGCGATGAACACCAGCGCCCAGCCGGCCGAGGTGCGTGCATCGGCCACCTTCGGCACGGTGAAGAAGCGCATGATGACGTGCGGCAGGCCCGCCGTGCCGATCATCAGTGACATCGTGTAGACGAACATGTTGAGCGTGCTGCCCGCGGTCGTCGTCGTGTACTTGCCGAACCCGAGGTCGGTCACCACCTGGTCGAGCTTCGCCAGCAGGGACATGTCCGTGCCGGTCATGTCGGCGCCGAGTCCCAACTGGGGCAACGGGTTACCGGTGAGCTGCAGCGAGATGAAGATCGCCGGGATGGTGTAGGCGAAGATCAGCACGATGTACTGGGCCACCTGCGTGTAGGTAATCCCCTTCATGCCGCCGAACACCGCGTACAGGAAGACGATCGCCTGGCCGACGTAGATGCCGGTTTCGCTCGACACGTTCAGGAAGCGCGAGAACGCGACGCCCACACCCGTCATCTGGCCGATGATGTAGGTGATCGACGCGGTCAGCAGGCAGACCACGGCCACGGTCGAGGCGGTCTTCGAGTAGAAGCGGTCGCCGATGAACTGGGGCACGGTGAACTTGCCGAACTTCCGGAGGTAGGGAGCCAGCAGGCATGCCAGCAGGACGTAGCCACCGGTCCATCCCATCAGGAACAGGCCGCCGCCGTAGCCCATGTTGGCGATCAGGCCGGCCATCGAGATGAACGAGGCCGCCGACATCCAGTCGGCCGCCGTCGCCATCCCGTTCATGACCGGGGGCACGCCGCCGCCGGCAACGTAGAACTCGGAAGTCGAGCCCGCACGTGCCCAGATGGCAATGCCGATGTACAGCGCAAAGGACGCGCCGACCACCAGATACGTTGTCGTTTGCAGATCCATGTCGCGGCCCTCAGTCTTCGTGAACGTCGAATTGGCGGTCGATGTCGCCCATCTTCTTCGCGTAGTAGAAGATCAACGCGATGAAGATGTAGATCGACCCCTGATGCGCGAACCAGAATCCCAGCGGATAACCGCCGAGGGAGATGCTGTTCAGCGCTGGAGCAAACAGGATGCCCGCCCCGAACGAGATCACGAACCAGATCACCAGAACCTTGACGAGCAACCCGAGGGTCGCACGCCAATACGCTGCACTTGTGTCGTCCATCATGTCTCCTCTTATAGTTTGCGCCTTGGGTCACACTCGGCCGGAGATGCTCGACCGACAAGGCCGCATCGGGATTGTTGAAACACTCCCTTACTGTTCGCTTACAAAGCTTAAAATTTTTAAATGCACCCATTTGCAGAAATGCAGACTGCACCGATCGCGATAGGGGCGGTCAGGTCACCTGACCGTTCCCCTCCCACACCCCCGGCATGCGGGTCCGCACCGGGCGGCAGTCTAAAACTGGTTACGACCACGCGTGATCAACAGGAAAGGATGGAGATGTCCGCATGATCAACAGCGGATTCGGCCTGCGGCCGGTCTGCAAGGAAGAGGTTGACGGGAAGTCCCTTGGGGATCAACTTACGGCCGGACTTGCACCCGCAGGAGTGCGCCCATGCTTGGCGCACATGAAAAAGCCCCGCGCCGGTTTCCCGGCGCGGGGCTTTGTGCCTGCGGCGACAGTCGCTTAGATCGTGACGGTGTCGGCGACCGAGCTGAACTCTTCGATCTGGTCGAAGTTCATGTAGCGATACACGTCGGCAGCCTTCGCATTGACGGCCTGCACCTGCTCCATGTATTCGGCGACGCTCGGGATCTTGCCCATCAGCGCGCACACTGCGGCGAGTTCCGCGGAACCGAGGTACACACGGGTGTCGATGCCGAGGCGGTTCGGGAAGTTGCGCGTCGAGGTCGACATCGCCGTCGAGCCCTTGCGGATCTGCGCCTGGTTGCCCATGCACAGCGAGCAGCCCGGCATTTCCATGCGCGCGCCCGACTTGCCGAGCACCGAGTAGTAGCCTTCCTCGTTCAGGATCATCGCGTCCATCTTGGTCGGCGGGGCGATCCACAGACGGGTCGGGATGTCCGACTTGCCTTCGAGGACCTTGCCGGCGGCGCGGAAGTGGCCGATGTTGGTCATGCACGAGCCGATGAAGACTTCGTCGATCTTGTCGCCGGCGACTTCGGACAGCAGCTTCACGTCGTCCGGGTCGTTCGGGCAGGCGACGATCGGCTCCTTGACGTCCGCGAGATCGATCTCGATCACGGCGGCGTACTGGGCGTCGGCGTCGGCCTTGAGCAGCTCGGGCTTGGCGATCCAGGCCTCCATGGCCTTGATGCGGCGGCCCAGGGTGCGCTTGTCTTCGTAGCCGTTGGCGATCATCCACTTCATCAGCGTGATGTTCGAGCGCATGTACTCGATGATCGGTTCCTTGTTCAGCTGGATCGCGCAGGCGGCAGCGGAACGCTCGGCGGCGGCGTCGGACAGTTCGAAGGCCTGTTCGACCTTCAGGTCCGGCAGACCTTCGATCTCGAGGATGCGGCCCGAGAAGACGTTCTTCTTGCCCTTCTTCTCGACGGTCAGCAGGCCCTGCTTGATCGCGTAGTAGGGGATCGCGTTGACCAGGTCACGCAGCGTGACGCCGTTCTGCAGCTTGCCCTTGAAGCGCACAAGCACCGATTCCGGCATGTCGAGCGGCATCACGCCGGTCGCCGCGGCGAAGGCCACGAGGCCCGAGCCTGCCGGGAAGGAGATGCCGATGGGGAAACGGGTGTGCGAGTCGCCGCCGGTGCCGACGGTATCCGGCAGCAACAGGCGGTTGAGCCAGGAGTGGATGACGCCGTCGCCCGGACGCAGCGCAACGCCGCCACGGGTCGAGATGAAGGACGGCAGCTCGCGGTGCATGCGCACGTCGACCAGCTTCGGGTAGGCGGCGGTGTGGCAGAAGGACTGCATCACCATGTCGGCGGAGAAGCCGAGGCAGGCGAGATCCTTGAGCTCGTCGCGGGTCATCGGGCCGGTGGTGTCCTGCGAGCCGACGGTGGTCATCTTCGGTTCGCAGTAGGTGCCCGGCAGGATGCCCTTGCCTTCCGGCAGACCGCAGGCGCGGCCGACCATCTTCTGCGCGAGCGAGTAGCCCTTGCCCGGATCGTTCGGCTGCGCCGGCAGGCGGAACAGCGTCGACACGGGCAGGCCCAGCGCCTCACGCGCCTTGGTCGTCAGGCC
This sequence comes from Aromatoleum evansii, assembly GCF_045689615.1. Classification (NCBI taxonomy): domain Bacteria; kingdom Pseudomonadati; phylum Pseudomonadota; class Betaproteobacteria; order Rhodocyclales; family Rhodocyclaceae; genus Aromatoleum; species Aromatoleum evansii. Next base: position 1,442,734 of record NZ_CP141259.1, on the reverse strand, counting down.
GCGGCCGACGATAAGCGGAATGCGGCCGCCGGCGCGCACTTCGTCGAGGATGACCGGAGTCTTGAGCTGCGATTCGGCAATCACGGCGCCGTTCTTGAGCGCGGTGACCTTGGCGGTGGCGGAGTCGATCTTCAGCTCGATCTCGTCGCCCATGTCCATCTGATTGACGTCGAGTTCGATCGGCAGCGCGCCGGCGTCTTCCATCGTGTTGAAGAAGATCGGGGCGATCTTGGAGCCCAGGCACACGCCACCGAAGCGCTTGTTCGGAACGAAGGGGATGTCCTCGCCGGTGAACCACAGCACCGAGTTGGTGGCGGACTTGCGCGAGGAGCCGGTGCCGACGACGTCGCCGACGTAGGCGATCAGGTTCCCCTTCTTCGCGAGCGCTTCGAGCTGCTTGACGGGGCCGCGGGCGCCCGGCTCGTCGGCCTCGATGCCGGGGCGGGGGTTCTTCAGCATCGCCAGCGCGTGCAGCGGAATGTCGGGGCGCGACCAGGCGTCCGGCGCGGGCGACAGGTCGTCGGTGTTGGTCTCGCCGGTGACCTTGAACACGGTCAGCTTCTGCGAGGCGGGGACTTCCGGACGCGAAGTGAACCACTCGGCGTCGGCCCAGCTCTGCATCACGGCCTTGGCGTTCGCATTGCCGGCCTTGGCCAGTTCGGCGACGTCGTGGAAGTAATCGAACACCAGCAGGGTCTTCTTGAGGCCTTCGGCGGCCACTGCGCCCACGGCAGCGTCAGCGAGCAGGTCGATCAGGGGCTTGACGTTGTAGCCGCCCAGCATGGTGCCGAGGAGTTCCGTTGCCTTCTCGCGCGAGATCAGCGCACAGGCTTCCTCGCCCTTGGCAACCTTGGCCAGGAACTCGGCCTTGACCTTGGCGGCGTCGTCCACGCCGGCCGGGACGCGGTACGTGATCAGTTCGACGAGGAAGGCTTCCTCGCCCTTCGGCGGGTTCTTCAGCAGGGCAACCAGATCCTGCGTCTGCTGCTTCGACAGCGGCAGGGCCGGGATGCCGAGGGCGGCACGCTCGGCGACGTGGGCACGGTAGGCTTCAAGCACGGCGGATTCCTTCCTTTTTCGTGACGTTGGCTGGGCGTCGGGGCTGCGGACCCGGACGGCGCTGGGAGATTATATGTCTTTTATAAGACTTGAGGTGCAATGCAACAACGATCGCTCGTCAGCGCGCGAATTCTACTCCTCCCCAAGGACTTGCGTATCCCTGCGGGGGGGCTTCCGGGGATTGCTTTGCCCCTCCCGTCGCAGAAACGCACGAGGACGGCACGGGAACGCATCCGGCACACGCCGTTCCAATGAAAAACGGATGACTTGCCACCCGAACCGCCATCGGGCACGGCATCCACGAACTGCAAGGAAGGAGATCGACCATGCCCCAAGCCGCTTTCGACACCCTCAGGACCTTCACCACCGTTTCCGGGACGCGGGGTCTTTTCCATTCGCTGCCGGCGCTGGAAGCCACCGGGACGGGCAAGGTGTCGCGGCTGCCGGTATCGCTGCGCATCGTGCTGGAAGCCCTGCTGCGCCACTGCGATGGGCGCAAGATCACCGCCGGGCACGTGCGCCAGCTCGCGAACTGGGGGGCGAACGCTGAACGCACCGAGGAGATCCCCTTTGTCGTTGCGCGCGTGGTGCTGCAAGACTTCACCGGCGTACCGCTGCTGTGCGACCTCGCCGCGATGCGCAACGTGGCAGCGGCTACGGGGCGCAATCCCAAGCTGATCGAACCGCTGGTTCCGGTCGATCTGGTCGTCGACCACTCGGTGCAGGTCGATCACTACGGCACGCCGCAGGCGCTGCGCCAGAACATGGAGCTCGAGTTCCAGCGCAACCGCGAGCGCTACCAGTTCATGAAATGGGGCATGCAGGCCTTCGACACCTTCAAGGTCGTCCCCCCGGGCATCGGCATCGTGCATCAGGTAAACCTGGAATACCTGTTCCGCGGCGTGCGCGGGCACGACACCGCCGAGGGGCGGCTGTACTACCCGGACACGCTGGTCGGCACCGATTCGCACACGACCATGATCAACGGCGTCGGCGTCGTCGGCTGGGGCGTGGGTGGCATCGAGGCCGAGGCCGGGATGCTCGGCCAACCGGTGTATTTCCTCACACCGGACGTCGTCGGCGTGGAGCTGACGGGACAACTGCGGGAGGGCGTGACCGCGACCGACCTCGTGCTCACCGTCACCGAAATGCTGCGCAAGCAGAAGGTGGTCGGCAAGTTCGTCGAGTTCTTCGGCGAAGGCACCGCGAGCCTGTCGGTCACCGACCGCGCGACGATCGCCAACATGGCGCCCGAGTATGGGGCGACGATGGGTTTCTTTCCCGTCGATGAAAAAACCGTCGCTTACATGCGCGACACCGGGCGCACCGAAGCCGAATGCGAGCTCTTCGAGGCCTATTTCCGCGCGCAGGGCCTATTCGGCGTTCCCCGCGCGGGCGAGATCGACTATTCGACGACGCTGCGCCTCGCCCTGGCGTCCATCATCCCGTCGCTGGCCGGGCCGAAGCGGCCGCAGGACCGCATCGCGCTGCAGGACATGGAGGAAGTGTTCGACCGCCTGTTCTCCCTGCCGGCGAGCGACAACGGCTTCGGCCAGCCCGAAGCCGCGCTCGGCACGCGCTTCCCGACCGCGCTGCCGGGCGTGACGCTGGGCCACGGCGACGTGCTGATCGCGGCAATCACCTCATGCACCAACACCAGCAACCCGGCAGTGCTGATCGCCGCGGGCCTGCTGGCGAAGAAGGCGGTCGAAAAGGGACTGTCGGTGCAAGCGCACGTGAAGACCTCGCTCGCGCCGGGTTCGCGCGTGGTGACCGATTACCTGGGCCGCGCCGGCTTGCTCGAGCCGCTCGCACAACTGGGCTTCGCCCTGGCGGGCTACGGCTGCACGACCTGCATCGGCAACGCCGGGGATCTGGCACCCGAGCTCAACGACGCGATCAACGAACACAGCGTCATAGCTGCTGCGGTGCTATCGGGCAACCGCAATTTCGAGGCGCGCATCCACCCCAACCTGCGCGCGAATTTCCTCGCCTCGCCGCCGCTGGTCGTGGCATTCGCGATCGCCGGCCGCGTGAACGTCGACCTCACAGAGAACCCGCTGGGCACCGATCGCGACGGGCGCCCCGTGTATCTGCGAGAGATCTGGCCGAGTTCCGAGGAGATCGCCGCGGTGCTACCGTTCGCGCTGGACCCTGCGACCTTCACGCGCCTGTATGCAGACTTCACCCGGGACCACGACCTGTGGAACGAAATCCCGGCCACCCCGGGACAGGTTTACGGCTGGCCGGAATCGACCTATATCGCCCGCCCACCCTTCTTCGAGGGCTTCGCCATGCAGCCGCGCCCCGTCGGCGACATCGTCGGCGCGCGCATGCTGCTGATGCTGGGCGACTCCGTGACCACCGACCACATCTCGCCCGCCGGTTCGTTCAAGGACAGCACGCCGGCCGGCCAGTGGCTGCTGGCGCGCGGCGTCGCAAAGCAGGATTTCAACTCCTACGGCTCGCGGCGCGGCCATCATGACGTGATGGTGCGCGGCACCTTCGCCAACGTGCGCGTGAAGAACATGATGCTACCGCCGAGGGACGACGGGTCGCGCATCGAGGGGGGCTACACGCTGCTCGACGGACGCCAGACCACGGTGTTCGAGGCCGCAACCGGCTACCTGGCGCGAGGCGTTCCCACCGTCGTGTTCGCCGGGGAGGAGTACGGCACCGGCTCGAGCCGCGACTGGGCCGCCAAGGGCACCCAGCTGCTGGGCGTGAAGGCGGTGGTCGCGAGGAGCTTCGAGCGCATTCATCGTTCCAATCTCGTCGGCATGGGCGTCATGCCATTGCAGTTCAAGGGCGAGGATTCGTGGGAGAATCTCGGCCTGACGGGCGACGAGACCTTCGACATCCGGGGCATCGACACGACGCTGCAGCCGCGCCAGGACCTGACGCTATCGATCCGGCGCAGCGACGGGAGCGTGCGCGACGTGGCGGTAACGTGCCGCATCGACACGCCGATCGAAGTCGATTACTACCGCCACGGCGGCATCCTGCCCTACGTGCTGCGGGAAATTCTCGGTCGCCCGGACTGACATCCGGACATTTTCGCCATGCTCGCCATCCCCTGCCCCTGCCAGTCCGGCAAGACCTTCACCGAGTGCTGCGCGCCGGTGATCGCCGGCGAAATGCCGGCCGATTCGGCCGAGGCGCTGATGCGCAGCCGCTACACCGCCTTCACGCAGTCCAACGAGGCCTACCTGCTCGAGAGCTGGCATCAGTCGACGCGCCCTGCGACGCTTGACCTCGCCGGCGGCGAACCGGCGCCGAAGTGGATCGGGCTGCAGGTACGCCAACACCTTCAGACCGGGGAAAACACCGCCATCGTCGAGTTCGTCGCCCGCTATCGGGTGGGCGGGCGCGCGCATCGCCTGCACGAGACCAGCCGTTTCGTGCGGGAGGGGCATCGCTGGTATTACGTGGATGGCGACATCCACGAATGACGGCGCAACCGCTGCCGATCGCCTCCGCATATAATCGGACCGCTATATGCCCCTCACCTGAGCGGGCACCTCTCCAGCGGCACTTCCGCTGCCTTGTCGCGAGACCGGCATGAACCTCGAAAAAGTCATCTTCGGCTTCTTTATCGTCCTGGCGGCGACGCTCAACTTCGGTTTCTTCGTCGGGGACATCGACAATCCCCAGCACCACGACATTTACGAGCTGTTCTTCGCGATCGTCGTCAGCCTCATCGCCACGGTGCTCAAGCTCGGCGACCGCACGCAGATCGGCGCGGTGCATCTATCAACGAGCCTGGTCGCGGACCTCCAGCTGATCGCGGCGGCGATGGTTTGGGGGTATGCGGCACACATTTCCGCGGACGGCCTCACACCCGAGATGGTGGCTCGCATCGTGTCGCTGTCGGGCGGTGCGCTGTTCGCGAACGTCGTATCGGTAATCATCCTGATCGCCGAAACGATCATGCAGCGCCGCTGACGGAGCCATTCGCGATGATGCCGCTGCTGCGCCATCAGAGCGTCTTCTTCCTGATCATGCGGCGCATGCGCGCGCCGTTCATCCTGCTGATCGCCATCATCGCGATCTCGGTGATGGGACTCACGCTCGCGCCGGGCGTCGACGAAAACGGCAAGACGGTCTACCTCAGCTTCTTCCATGCGCTGTATTTCATCAGCTACACGGCGACGACGATCGGCTTCGGCGAGATTCCCTACGCCTTCTCCGACCAGCAGCGGCTGTGGGTCCTCGCCTGCATCTACCTGTCCGTGATCGGCTGGGCCTACACGGTAGGCACCGTCTTCGCGCTACTCGCCGACCGCAACCTGCAGCAGGCGATCCGCACACAGAGTTTCATGCGCGCGGTGCGCAACCTGCGCGAACCCTTCTACCTGGTGTGCGGATTCGGCGAGACCGGGCGGCTGATCTGCGACGCGCTCGACCGTCTCGGATTCCGCGCCGTGGTCATCGAGCTGGACGATACCAAGGTTGGCGAAATCGAGTTGTACGGCTACCACGCCGACATCCCCGCCCTGTGCGCCGACGCACGCAACCCCGAAAACCTCAAGTTCGCGGGACTCACACACCGCAGTTGCATCGGCGTCATCGCGCTGACCAACGACGACAGCGCCAACCTCGCGATCGCGATCGCCGCGCGCCTCCTCGCCCCGAAAATCCCCGCCCTGTGCCGTGCGGAGTCCGCCGAAACGGCGGCCAACATGGCCTCCTTCGGCACGCGCCACATCATCAACCCGTTCGAGAAGTTCTCCGAATACCTCGCGCTCGCACTGCACGCCCCCGCCGCGTGGCACCTGCTCACCTGGCTCACGGGCGTTCCCGGCACGACGATGGAGCGCCAGCGCGATCCCCCGCACGGCGAATGGATCCTGTGCGGACATGGTCGCTTCGGACGAATGCTCGCACACGTCCTCGAGCGCGAGGGCGTCCCCCTCACGATCATCGACCGCAACGCGCCCCCACCGGCACCGTCGGCGCGCTGGGTGCAGGGCGAAGGCACCGGAGCCCCCGCCCTCGAAGCGGCAGGCGTGCGGCGTGCCGCCGGCATCGTCGCCGCGACGGCCAACGACGTGGACAACCTGTCGACAGTCGTCACCGCGCGCGAGCTCAATCCGAAACTGTTCGTGATCCTGCGCCAGAACCACTTTGCCAACAATTCGCTGTTCGAGGCCTTCGACTACGACGTGAATGTGGTACCCAGCCGCATCATTGCGCACGAGTGCCTGGCGATCCTCACGACGCCCTTGCTGGTCCCCTTCCTCGAGGACATGAAACGCCACGACGAGGACTGGTGCGACCGGCTGCTCGGACGCCTGACGGATCGCTTCGGCTGGGAAGTCCCGACAGTGTGGAGCGAGCGCATCAACCTCAGCCGGGCCCCCGCGCTGTACCGCAAGCTGATGAAGGGCGTGACGATCGAACTTCGGTCGCTGCTCAAGTCACCGTCGAACCGCGACGACGCCCTCGCGTGCGACATCCTGCTGCTGCGGCGCGACGATGACGACCATCTGCTGATCCCCGAAGGCGACACGGAACTGCGAGCAGGCGACGAGCTCCTGCTGGTGGGCACCGCGGAAGCCCAGAGGGAATTCGGCCTGCTGATCTCAAACGACCATGCGCTCGTCTATGTCCTCACCGGCACGGACCTGCCCGGCGGCTGGATCTGGGAACGGCTGTCGCGCAATCGGGCGGAGCGGAGCGAGACGGCATAGCGACGCTGGCTCGCCCCGCCAGCACCGGAATCACTCCGACGCGACCAGCACCACCGTTTCGCCGCCGAAGCACACCGTTGCGCCCGGCCTCAGTTTCGCGCGCTTGCGCGACTCCACCTTGCCATCGACCGTGACCCGCCCCGCCTCGACCGCGGCGTGCGCCTCGCCGCCGGTGCCGGTCATGCCGGTGGCCTTGAGCAGTTGATCAAGCTGGATATATTCGCCGCGCACGGCAAACGAAAGCGTCATGCATTTCTCCCGGGCAGCCCGCAGGCTGCACAATTCAAATTGATCGACCTCGAGCCGTCAGCCTACACTGCCGGCTAAACCTCTGCCGTCCCGTGATCGCCCATACCATGTCCGACGACCTGCTGCAGCAGATCGACCGCACCCTCAGTCGCGCAGCCGACACCGGTGCGCTGCTCCCCATCCGCACCGAACGCACGCCGATCGAGGACGCCGGCATCGGTTTCACGGTGCGCTGGGTGTCCACGCTGGCGCACAAGGACGCCGCGCGGGTCGAGGCCGCGGTGAAGCGCGACCCGGACTTCAACCCCTTTCTCCCGCCCGACCCGGAACTGACCGTCGGCCCCCTCGGGGATCAGCACCTGGGAGTGCTGAACAAGTTTCCCGTCATCGACCGCCACCTGCTGATCGTCACCCGTGCCTTCGAGGCGCAGACGGCGCCGTTGACGCGGACCGATTTCATCGCGCTCGCGACCGTGATGACCTCGCTCGGCGGGCTCGGTTTCTACAACGGAGGCAGCGAGGCGGGTGCCAGCCAGCGCCACAAGCACCTGCAGTGGGTTCCCGACGCCGCGGAGACGGCGCGCCTGGGCCTATTTACCAGCCAGCTCCCCGCGGACCTGCCCCCCTTCGCGCACGCCGCCCTCGACACCCTGCCCTGGCGGCACACCTTTGTGCGCCTGCCGCCCTGCTGCGACGCCATATCGCTCGGCGAAGCCATGCACCTCGCGTTCCGGAACGGCTGCGAAACGCTCGGCATAGACCCCGCTGCGGATCCCATGCCCCCCTACAATTTCCTCGTGTCGCGCGACTGGATGACCGTGATCCCGCGCGTCCGCGAGCGTCACCAAAACATCTCGGTCAATGCGCTGGGCTTCGCCGGCTCGCTGTTCGTGCGGCGCCCCGAGGAGATCGAGACCGTGCGCGCGATCGGCCCGCTCAGGCTGCTCGCTGCAGTCGCGCGCCCGCGCTGATCAGGCGGCCTGCCCCGCGGCGATCGGGCGCAAGGGCGGCAAGCCGATCTGCGCACGCAGCTCGTTGCATTTACCATTCGGCGAACCGTCCGCCTCGTGCGACGGAAACTCGCGGCATGGTGTCGGACGCCGGTCATAGATCGTGCAGAACACCCGCCCGCCGGGCTGACCTTCCAGCGCCACGCAGCGGCGCGGCTCCGCGTTGGTCCCCTGCATGCAGCGCAGGTGCAGGTTGAGCTTTTCCGTCAGCCCGGCGGGCACGCAACCGCCCGGCGCGTCGTCCGCCTCGCCCCAGTAGAACGAGACGCGGAAATGGACGCAGCACATGCCGCAGTCCAGGCAGGGGTTCGGATCGCTCATCGCAAGTCGGTGCCGGTGCAGGTTTCGGCGCGATTCTACCCAAGGTCGCCACGCCCTTGCAGGCTCACCTCACAGCGGCGGCAGTCCGTGGCGCCGCCGCGCGCGGTCGCAGGCATCCTCACCGATGCCGAGCGCCGCGTAGGGCGCGAAGTCGCGACAGGGGGACGGCCGCCCGGCGTAGATCGTGCACCGGACCCCGCAACCGATGTCCCCTGCCAGCGCGACGCAGCGCGGCGGCGCTTCGTCGGTGCCGCGCATGCGCACGAGCTCGCCGGTCACCGCAACCGTCATCGCATCGGGAACGCCTCCTGCGGTCACGCTGGCCAGTTCCGAGCGATGAAAATCGACGCGGAAGGCGGCACAACAGGCGCCGCAGCGGGTGCAGTGGTCGTCGCTCACGCCGCGCCCCGCACCCTGGCGCAAACCCTCACTCGAGCGCTCCGCAGCACTTCTTGTACTTCTTGCCGCTACCGCAAGGGCAGGGATCGTTGCGGCCGACCGCGGCCGGCGTGTGCATGGCGGGCTGCTCCACGGACAGCAGCGCAGGCGCCGCCATTCCGAGCGCACGCCATTGCCCAAGCACAGTCTCGATGCAGTTCACAGCCTGTTCGAGCCACTCCAGCCGGGTTTCCTCGTCCGCCAATTCGGCGTCGTCGGAAGCCCAAGGCGCCATCAGCTTGTCGAGCGCGTCACGCACGGCCTCCGCCGCCTCCGTGGGCAGTCCGGCATCCCAGTCCTCGGGCCACAACTCGAGCCCCTGCGCGAAACCTTCGACCCACTCCTCGCCTATCGCGATGGTGTCGCCCTCGCTCGCCGCGTAGCAGAACGGCTCCCACCCTTCGGGCTCGCCCAAGGTGGTCGCGAGTTCGTTGTAATAGCGCCGCACCAGGCGGATCGCGCGCTGCATCTGGCTGCCCGAACCGAAGGAAATTTCGTCCCCGTGCGCCGACCACACCGGCGGCAGCCACTCCTCGGGGGGAATCGGCACGGGCGAGGCGATGACCGCGGCGAGGTAGCCGTCGAGCATCTCCAGGTCCATGCAATCCTCGGGCACGACATCCGAGGTCAGAAGTTCCTCGAGCGCCTCGAATTCCTCGTCGTCGAGCAGGTGGGGGTTGTCGTTCTCTGCGCTTGCAGCGGTTTCGTTCGTCATCGTCTTTCTCCGGAATGCCTTTCAGCGTGCGCCATCCTCTTGCAGCGCGCAAGCCTGCGCGTCGAGATCGCAGACCAGGCGGAAGAGCGTCTGGCCGGAATCGCGGTACTTGCGCTCGAAGGGCGTCAGCGGAGCGGGAGCCTCGAAGGCTTCCCATGCGATGTCGCGGCCGGTCGCCAGGCCGAGCGCACACACGAACTCCTCGATGTACACGCGCCAGTTCGTGCGGCACTCGAGCACCCCGCCGAGCCGCGGCACGAACGGGAAGACCGGGTGCGCGTGCCAGCGCCGCGCGAGATGGCCGATCTTGGGCCAGGGGTTCGGGTAGAGGATGTAGTGACGTGCGAGCCGCAGGCCGGCATCGCTCATCAGGCGCCAGTAATCGACGAGATCCGCGCGCACGAAGACCATGTTCTTCGGCAGCAGTGCATCGGGATAAGGCTTGCGGCGCTTGAGCCTGTCCTCGGACTGGTCGACGCCGATCACCCAGTGATCCGGGAAGGCGCGCGCCAGCTGGATCGTGCTGTGACCGACACCGCAACCGGCATCGAGGATCAGCGGCGCACTGCGGTCCCATCCCGCGAGGCTGGCCTCGAAGGCTTCGCGGTTGTAGTCCAGGCAGGGCTTGCGGAAGGGCTCCGCGAGGTGGCGCTGCACGCGTCGCAGCAACTGTTCATGCACGCCCGCCTGGGCGCTCTCGGGGATGCGCGAGTTTGCGTAACTCATCGGATGCTTCCGGTTCAGGCCGCCAGCGGCAGCGCAACGGCGGCGATGCCGTGGCGTGCGAGCGCGGCTTCGATCTCGGGGGGCCTGCGCGCCGCGCGGATTTCGCGGAACAGCTGCTCGGCCTGCGGGTAATTGCGGCGCAGCAGGTTCAGCCACTGCTTGAGGCGGCCCGGCGAATGCTGCGGACGCAACCTGACCTGGACGCGCTTCCAGTAAAGTGCCAGGAGGGGTCGCAATTCGGCCCACTCCGCCTCGCGGTCGATAACGCGACCGGCCTCGCCGCCATGTGCGCGCAGGCGTCGCGCAAGGAAGGGGTCGGCAACCGCGCCGCGCCCCAGCATCACGTCGGCAACCCCGCTCTCCGCACGGCAGCGCCGCCAGTCGGCCTCGGACCACACTTCGCCGTTGGCAGTCACGGAAATGTCCACCGCCTCGGCAATGCGGGCGATCCACGCCCAATGCGCCGGCGGACGGTAACCGTCGAGCTTGGTGCGCGCATGCACGACCAAAGCTTCCACGCCTCCGGCGGCGAGCGCCTGGGCGCATTCGACGGCTCTCGCGGTGTCGGCGACGCCCAACCGCATCTTCGCCGTGAACGGTATTCCGGCCGGCACCGCAGCCCGCACGGCGGCAGCGATGCGATGCAGCAGCTCGGGCTCGTCGAGCAGCACGGCTCCGCCGCGATGACGATTTACCGTCGGAGCGGGACAACCGAAATTGAGGTCCACGCCAGGCGGCGCGAGCTCCACGAGACGCGCGGCGTTATCGGCCAGACAGGCGGGGTCCGAGCCCAGCAGTTGCAGGCGCACCGGCACCGCAGCCGCGGTCCGTCCGCCGGACAGCAACTCGGGGCTGATGCGCCGGTAGAAGCGATGCGGCAGGAGCGTGCCGGACACTCGCGCGAACTCGCTCACGGCCCAGTCATAGGAGCAGGCGCGGGTGAGAACGTCGCGCAAATCGGCGTCGAGCAGACCTTCCATCGGCGCGAGCAGCAGACGCACACCAACTCCCTGAAAAAGGGGCGTATTGTACGGCCAACGGCAGCAGGAGAGCCACCTGCGACCCGGATGTACGCCCCCGGACGCACTTCAGTCCGACCGTGTGAGCGGCTTCAGCCGCGAATCGACGTCCGGCGTTTCCGGACCGCTCGATTCACGACGGAAGGCGCACCCGAAATGCTGCCCGGCCGATCGTGCGTTTGCCCTGCAAAACAGCGGCTTGCTTGCCTTGCGACACCGGATCAGTGATAATCTACGGTTTCCACCTGCTGTCAGGGCGGCCACATTCACCGCCCGCTCGTTCGAGGAATCACCATGAAAGCGGATACCCACCCGAATTACCAAGTCGTCCAGGTCACCTGCTCCTGCGGCAACGCCTTCGAAACCCGCTCGACGCTGGGCAAGCCCGTGCTGCACGTCGAAGTGTGCGCGGCCTGCCACCCGTTCTACACCGGCAAGCAGAAGATCGTCGATACCGCCGGCCGCGTCGAGCGCTTCCGCCAGAAATACGGCAGCGTTCAGCGCCTTGGCTGAACCCCGGTTTCCGGTCGCGACAAAAAGGCAGCTTCGGCTGCCTTTTTTGTTCCTCGAAACACGGCGCAGCCGCGCGCGCCGGCTAGAATTCCGCACCCGACGTTCCAACGCCGTCCGCACCATGACGGATGGCGCACCATGACATGACTGGAGAATCCTTCCGGACCTCGATGATCCGGCGGCATCTGTACGGCGCGACCGGCCTGGCGCTGCTCATCGCCCTGTACCTGCTCACCGGACTGACCGGCCATGACCCTTGGCGCGGCGACGACGCACGCCATTTCGGCCCGATCCTGGAGATGCTGCAGGGAAACCATCTGCTGTTCCCCGCCATCGCCGGCCAGCCCGAAACCGATTTCCCGCCGCTCTACTACTGGGCCGGCGCCGCGTTCGCGCGCCTGCTCGCCCCCTTGCTGCCGCTGCACGACGGCGCCCGGCTGGCGACCACGCTGTTCACGGCCCTGGCGATCTTCTGGATCACGCGCGCGGCAACCCGCCTCTACGGGCGCGAGACACGCACCCCCGCAGCCCTGCTGACCCTCGGCACGCTGGGCCTCGTGCTGCATGCGCATGAAACGCAACCGATGATTGCGCTCATGGCGATGCAGACCCTCACGCTGGCGGGCCTCTCGCACATCCCGACCCGGCCCGTGCTCGGCGGCGTCCAGGCCGGAATGGGCGCGGCGCTCGCCTTCCTCGCCGGCGGCCTGCCCGGTGTCGTGCTTTCGTTGCCACTCTTCGTCGTCGTCATCGCCGCCTGTCCCGAATGCCGCAATCCGCGCGCCAGTAGCGGACTGATCATCGGGCTGAGCATCGCCCTCGGCGCATCGGCGCTGTGGCCGCTGGCGCTGCATTATCAGTCCCCCGAACTGCTCGCGCTGTGGTGGCGCAACGAGTGGCACGACCTGTGGGCCGGAGCGATGAGCGGCAACGAATTCGCGCGCCTGGTCGAACTGCTCGGCTGGTTCGCCTGGCCGCTGTGGCCCATCGCGCTGTGGTCGCTGTGGCGCACGCGCCGCCGCCTGCTGCGCGCGTCCGCGCTGCTGCCGATCACGGCCCTTGTCTTCGCCCTGGCCTGGATCATCCTGAACGGCAGCCTCAGCCCGGCCTCGATGCTGCCGCTCGTGCCGCCGCTCGCGCTGCTTGCGGCATCAGGGGTGCCGACCCTGCGACGCGGCGCCGCGAACGCCTTCGATTGGTTCGGGATCATGACCTTCGGCGTCTTCGCCCTGCTGGTGTGGATCGCATGGAGCGCCCAGGTTTTCCTGTGGCCGCCCGGACTCGCACGCCACCTCGTGCGCGTGGCGCCGGACTTCGCCCTGCGCGCACCCGAGATCTCGGCCATCGCCGGCATCGCCATCATCGCCGCATGGGTACTGCTGGCGTGGCGTTTGCCGCGCTCGCCGAACCGCGCGCCGGCGAACTGGGCGCTCGGGATGACGATGCTGTGGTGCCTCACGATCGCGCTGCTCAAGCCCTGGTTCGACCATGACCGCAGCTATCGTCCGGCCGCAACCTCGCTGAAGATCGCGCTGTCGGGCGAGCGTGAGGGCTGTGTCGCGATGGTGGGCTTGTCAGCCAGCCAGCGCGCCTCCTTCCATTACTTCGCCGGCATCCGGCCGGAGCGGGTCGTCAACAACGAAACCCCGTGCGGCTTCCTGCTGGTTTTCGACGATCGCAGCGAGACGCAAAAACCCGCGCCGGAATGGCAGCAGATCTGGGAATTCCGTCGCGGCGGCGGGAGACAGCAGGAAATCTTCCGCCTGTACCGGCGCGACTGAACCGGGCCGGCACTCGACCCCGGCGCGTGCCCTCAAGGGGCGCCGCCGGGGCTGCCGACTCAGTCCTGTAGGCGCAGGAAGTTGTCGCGATAGTGGCGCAGTTCGCCGATCGACTCGTAGATGTCCGACAGCGCCTCGTGCTTGCCCTTCTTGACGACGCCCTTGTAGATCTCCGGGCGCCACCGGCGCGCGAGCTCCTTCAGCGTCGACACGTCGAGGTTGCGGTAGTGGAACCACGCCTCGAGCTGCGGCATGTAGCGAGCGAGGAAGCGGCGATCCTGGCACACGGAGTTGCCACACATCGGTGAGGTGCGCGCGGGCACGTACTGCTGCAGGAAGGCCAGCATCTGCGCCTCGGCATCCGCCTCACCGGTCGTCGACGTCTTCACGCGGTCGGTCAGGCCCGACTTGCCATGCGTATCGCGGTTCCACTGATCCATGCGGTCGAGCACGCTGTCGGGCTGATGCACCGCGATCACGGGCGCCTCCGCAACGGTATTGAGCTGCGAATCGGTGATCACGATCGCGATCTCGATGATGCGATCGGTATCCGGCTCGAGCCCTGTCATCTCCATGTCGAGCCAGATGAGGTGATTCTGATCCTGTGCCATAATCGTCCGCCCCGCTTGAGCAAAGGCGCGATTGTGGCATAGATGCCGCGCCGCCCGCCTGTCCGTCTGCCCACACTCGCCGAATGTCCCCGCACGCCTTCTCGTACCTCTTCCTTGCCGCCGCCGCACTCACCCTGTTCGCCAGGCTCGTGCTCATGATGCGCCAGATCCGGCACGTGCGTGCGCACCGGGAATCGGTACCGCCCGCGTTCGCGGAATCGATCAGCCTGGACTCGCATCGCAAGGCGGCGGACTACACTGCCGCACGGATGGGGCTCGGCACCGTCGATGCTGCCATCAGCACCGCCTGGCTGCTCGCCCTCACCCTCGGCGGCGGGCTGCAGGCCATCCACGACCTGCTCGCCGGATTTCTCGAAGCGGGAACGCTTGTGCACGGCGTTGCCCTGCTCGCGACGCTCGGCGTCGCCGGCTGGGCCATCGAGCTGCCGTTCGCGCTCTATCGCACCTTCGGCATCGAGAAGCGCTTCGGCTTCAACCGCATGACGCCCGGCCTCTACCTCGCCGACCTCGCGCGCGAGGCCTTGCTTGCCGCCCTGATCGGGCTGCCGGTCCTTGCGGCCGTGCTGTGGCTGATGGGCGCAATGGGCGAACGCTGGTGGCTGTGGGTGTGGCTCTTCTGGCTCGCCTTCAACCTGCTGGCGCTCTTCATCTGGCCGACCTTCATCGCGCCGCTGTTCAACAAGTTCACCCCGCTCTCGGACGAGGCGCTCAAGTCGCGCGTCGAGGCACTGCTGGCACGCTGCGGCTTCCGCTCCCGCGGCCTGTTCGTGATGGACGGCTCGCGCCGCTCGGCACACGGCAACGCCTACTTCACCGGTTTCGGCGCCGCCAAGCGCATTGTCTTCTTCGATACCCTGCTGGAAAAGCTCCGGCCCGAGGAAGTCGAGGCCGTGCTCGCTCACGAGCTCGGTCATTTCCACCACCGCCACATCTGGAAACGCCTCGCGGTGATCTCCGCCGCAAGCCTCGGCCTGCTGTGGCTACTGGGCTGGCTTATGGGGCAGCCGTGGTTCTATGCCGGACTGGGCGTTGCCCCTGCCTCGGCCGGCACCGCGGTCGCGCTGGCGCTGTTCGCGTTGGCCCTGCCCTGTTTCACCTTCCCCGCCGCGCCGCTGATGAGCTACTGGTCGCGGGTGCATGAATTCGAGGCCGACGCGTACGCGGTGCGGCAAACCCGCGCCGCCGATCTTGCGCAGGCACTCGTCAAGCTCTACCGCGACAACGCCTCGACACTTACCCCCGACCCGCTGTACTCGAGTTTCTTCGACTCCCACCCGCCGGCGGCATTGCGTGTCGCGCGCCTGCGCTCCTCCAGCTGAGAACCGCCATTTCGTGAGCAAGCCCAGACAGAAGCACGGCACGGCCCTCGAGGGCGTCATCGTCGCCGCGTTCGGCCGCCATTACGAGGTCGTCGTCGCGGGACAGGCCGGGCAGGAAACCAAACCGCTGAAGTGCTACCCGCGCGGCAAGAAGAGCGTCTTCGCGTGCGGCGACGAGGTCGAGATCGAAGCGACCGGCAGCGATCAGGGCGTCATCACTGCGCTCAAGCCGCGGCGCAACCTGCTGTGGCGTTCGGACGCCTTCCGCGAGAAGCTCATCGCGGCAAACCTCAGCCAGGTCGTGCTGGTGACGGCAACCGAGCCGGGGTTCTCGGATCTGCTCATCTCCCGCTGCATCGCCGCGGCCGAAAGCCAGCACCTCAGGACCCTCATCGTCCTGAACAAGGCCGACCTCGCCGATTCCCTGCCTGCCGCGCACCGCATGCTCGCACCCTTCGAGCGGCTCGGCTACGAGGTGATCGAGCTGAGCGCACGCGCCGGCGCCGACGAGCTGCGGCCCTACCTCGCCGGCCAGCGCAGCATCTTCGTCGGGCAGTCGGGCATGGGAAAATCGACCCTCACCAACGCGCTCATCCCGGAAGCCCGTGCCGCGACACGCGAGATTTCCGAAGCACTCAACAGCGGCAAGCACACCACCACCTTTGCCCGCCTGTATCCGCTAGACGGCGGCTGGCTGATCGACAGCCCCGGACTGCAGGCCTTCGGTCTCGCCCACCTCACGCCCGATGAGCTTGCGGCGAGCTTCGTCGAATTCAACGATCACCTCGGCAAATGCCGCTTCCGCGATTGCCGGCACGAGTCCGAGCCGGGCTGTGCCCTGCAGGCTGCGCTCGCGTCCGGCGCGATCGATGCGCGCCGCTTCGAACATTACCGGCTGATCCGCGACGAGATCCGCGAGGCGAAACGCCAATCACAGGGCTGGTAGCCTTCTGCGGCCCGCCCGACGCCCGAAAAAAAACCCGCCGCAGCGGGTTTTTTGCTTTCCGGGAATGGATCGCTCAGATGCGTTCCCAGATCGTCGTGATGCCCTGACCGCCGCCGATGCACATCGTGGCCATGCCGTAGCGGCCGTTGACGCGGATCAGCTCGTGCAGCAGCTTGGTAATGATGACGCCGCCGGTTGCGCCGACCGGGTGACCCAGCGCGATCGCGCCGCCGTTCGGGTTGGTCTTCTTCGGATCCAGTTCGAGCCCCTTGTTCACAGCGATCGACTGCGCCGCGAAGGCTTCGTTGGATTCGATCACGTCGATCTTGTCCAGCGACAGGCCGGCACGCTGCAGCGCAAGCTTCGACGCCGGGATCGGGCCTTCGCCCATGACGTCGTTGGGCACGCCAGCAATCGCATAGGACACGAGGCGCGCAATCGGCTTGTGGCCGCCGGCCGCAGCCTTGGCCGCGTCGGCCAGCACGAGGAAGGCAGCCGCGTCGTTGATGCCGGACGCGTTACCGGCGGTGACCGAACCATCCTTCTTGAAGGCGGGCTTCATCTTGCCCAGCGCTTCCATGGTGGTCATGCGCGGGTGCTCGTCGGTATCGAACACGACCGGGCCCTTGCGGGTTTCGAAGGTGATCGGGACGATCTGGCTCTTGAAGCGGCCGTCGGCGATCGCAGCAGCGGCACGGTTCTGCGACTCGAGCGCGAAGGCGTCCTGATCCTCGCGGCTGATGCTCCACTTGGTGGTCAGGTTCTCGGCCGTGATGCCCATGTGGCCCACGCCGAACGGGTCGGTCAGCACGGAAACCATCGCGTCGATGGCCTTGGTGTCACCCATGCGTGCGCCGCTGCGCAGCGCGGGCAGCAGGTAGGCGCCGCGCGACATCACTTCGACGCCGCCGCCGATCGCGAAGTCCGCATCACCCAGCATGATCGCCTGGGCGGAGTTGACGATGGCCTGCTGCGCCGAGCCGCACAGACGGTTGACGGCGAAAGCCACCGAATCCATCGACATGCCGCCCTGGATCGTCGCAACGCGCGCGACGTAGGCATAGCGCGATTCCGTCGGGATGCAGTTGCCGACGGTGGCGAAGGTCACCTGCTTCGGATCGACGCCGGCACGGGCGATCGCTTCCTTGACGACCACGCCGCCCAGCTCGGCGGGCTCCATGTCCTTCAGCGAGCCGTTAAAACCGCCAACAGCCGAACGGACTGCG
Source organism: Aromatoleum evansii (assembly GCF_045689615.1). Classification (NCBI taxonomy): domain Bacteria; kingdom Pseudomonadati; phylum Pseudomonadota; class Betaproteobacteria; order Rhodocyclales; family Rhodocyclaceae; genus Aromatoleum; species Aromatoleum evansii. The sequence goes on along the minus strand of NZ_CP141259.1, from coordinate 1,425,087 downwards.
CTCAAAACCACAACTTCACGATTCGCCATCTGTGCTCCCTCCTGGATGTTAGGCACCAACCCAGCCGGCAATCACCAGCAGGGCCAGCATCAGCAAACAGAGCACCAGTGCGCGCCAGATCAGCCCCACTGTGCTCTGCATGTAGTCGGCGTCGGCCTCTTCCCCGACGCCCATTTCCGGTCGTTCGACAATCTCGCCGGATTCATGGACGGGCATGCCCAGGCGCACACCGAGCGCGCCCGCGCCTGCCGCGATGAGTATACCGGACGCCCTGTCGGCCCAGAGCATCGACTGGGTGCGCCAGCAGAACACCGCATCCTCGAAGTCGCCCACCACCGAGAACGACGCCGCGGTCATGCGCGCGGGCAGCCAGTCGATCACCTCGAAGACCTTGCGGGCGAAGCGCCCGAACTGGCCGAACTCGGCATCCGTACGCTCCCCCCACTCCTCGCCGAGGAAGCGGGCAAGGCGATACAGCAGCGCGCCGCTCGGCCCTGGCAGGACGATGAACCAGAAAATCACGCCGAACACGTTGCGGTGAGCGGCGACGAGCCCCTCCTCGATCGCGAGCCGCGCGACCTCGCTGGAACTCGCCCCGACGTATTGTCCGCCGCGCCATTCGCCCAGCAGCGACCGCGCGCGGTCGAGTTCGCCCATGCGCAGGGCGAGGTGGATGTCGGTGAAGAAATGGCTTTCCTGCCGGAAGCCCATCGTCAGGTAGAGCACCGCGATGTTGAAGAGCACCGCCAGCAGCGGATGGACAAGCCACAGCAGGAAGAAGACGAGCGCACCGCCCGCGACCACCGAGACGACGACGAGCAGCCAGGCAACGACGCCATTGCGGGCCTGGCCGTCGTTGAAACGTTCGACCAGGACGCCCGACAGGCGACGGAGCGGATCCAGGACGATGTGCCGCACCGGCAAGGGCCGAACCTGCTCGAGCAGCAGCGCAACGATCAGCGAAAGAAGCGTCATTCGTATTGCGATTGAGAAAGGGCCGGACCCGTGATAGCCACTGACGATACCATAAAAGCACTGCGCGATTGTGCAACGCGGAAAAAGCGCGCACGAAATTGGATTGATGGGTTCGACAACAGCAAACCGGTGATTGTTGCAAATGACTGAACAGTGCGTGCCGCCGCTCCGGGTTTATCGCCGCGCGTGCGCTCCATAGACTGCAGCAAACGGGAGCGGTCAGGAAGGGCCGCACCCGGCATGCACTGGAGCCCAAATGAGTACGATGCCCACCCTCTTCGTTTCCCACGGAGCACCCACTTTCGCACTCGAGCCGGGCGAAGCCGGACGCGAACTCGCCGCCCTGGCACGAACGATCCCCACGCCCCGCGCAATCCTGATCGCCTCGCCGCACTGGATGACTCCCGCACTGAAACTGTCGACAGGCCGACAGCCGGAAACGATCCACGATTTCGGCGGCTTCCCCGCCCCCCTGTACGACCTGCGCTACCCGGCGCCCGGCGATCCGGACCTTGCCGCCCGCGCGATCGGGCTCCTCGCCGCCACCGGAATCGATGCACAGCCGGACGGGACTCGCGGCCTCGATCACGGCGCGTGGGTGCCCCTGCGGCACATGTACCCGGACGCCGGCGTGCCGGTCGTGCAGATCTCGATGCCCGGGCGCCGCCCGGCGAGCTGGTTCCATGCCCTGGGGCGGGGGCTGTCGCCGCTGCGCGAGGAGGGCGTCCTGATCGTCGGATCCGGAAGCCTCACCCATAACCTTTACGAGTTCACCGGCACGGCAACGGGAACCGCGCCCTACGTCAATGCTTTCGCCGAGTGGGTCGCCGACACGCTGGCCGTGGGCGACGTCGATGCCTTGCTGGACTATCGGCGGCGCGCGCCGCATGCCGAGCGCGCCCATCCGACCGACGAGCACCTCATGCCGCTCATGTTCGCCCACGGCGCGGCCGGAATGCCGGCGGGCGCACGCCGCCTGGCCGCCGCCGACGTGCGCTACGGCATGCTCGCGATGGACGCCTACGTCTTCGGCGCGAGCTGATCGGACGGCCGCCCCGACCGCCCCGACCGCCGCAACACGCTTGTGCGACACAGGATACCGGCGTCTAATCGCCTGACATCCAGTATGCGATGCCTGCGCGGTATCGCAAACGACGGGAGGAGGCGCCATGCATCGACTGTTGTTACTCGCCGGCAGGCTGTCGGGACTTGGCGGACTCGCCCTGTGCCTGGTCGCGGGCCTCGCGCGGCTGTCCGGCAGCTTCTGGATCGGGGGATACCAGGTCGGCACCCTGCTCCTGGCCGGAATCGGCGCACTCGCCGCCGGCAGCTTCCTGCTGCTGTGGGCGCTGACCGAGCGCATCGAATAATCGCCGCAGCGCCCCCCCGTCCGAAGCCCCTCACCGCTGCCATTCGCTGTAATATAAGCGTTTGCTTTTATTAAAATCAGGAGATCGCGATGACGATAGTACGGCTGGTCGTGGCAGCGACGATTGCGGGGGCAGCCTTGCCTGCCCTGGCGGAGGAACTGGCGCTGATGACCGAGGCGCGCGCCGCTGCGACGAGCCTGCCGCCGCGGCTCGTGACGGCGCTCAACGAGGAGATCGCCAGGAGCGGCCCGGAAGGCGCGGTTCCCGTATGCCGTGACATGGCGCCGAAGATGGCCAAGGAAATCGTCGCGAGCACCGGCTGGCAATTGAAGCGCGTCACCCTGAAGGCACGCAATCCGCAGCGCGCGACGCCTGACGCATGGGAGCGCAAGACACTGGAGGAATTCGACCGCCGCGCCGCGACGGGCGAGAATCCGGCGAAACTGGAGAAGGGTGAACTGGTCGAACAGGCGGACGGCACACGCGCATTCCGCTACGCCAAGGCCCTGCCGACGCAGCCGCTATGCCTCAACTGTCACGGAGCCGAGGACAAGCTGACGCCGGCAGTCAAAGCACGCCTGGCCGAGCATTACCCGCAGGATCGCGCGACAGGCTACAGCGAAGGCCAGATCCGTGGCGCCATCGTCGCGACGAAGCCGCTGTAAGTGCATGTGAACACGCCGGCGGGGATCCAGCCGGCGACGGAGTCGATGATGTCCCCCGATACCCTGACCCTGCCCTGTCCGCACTGCGACGCACTCAACCGGGTGCCGGCGGCACGCATGAGCGACGAGCCGAACTGCGGCAAGTGTCATGCCCCGCTGTTCGCACGCAAGCCGCTGACGCTGGACGCGACGAATTTCGCGCTCCACACCGAGCGTAGCGACCTGCCGGTGCTGGTGGATTTCTGGGCGCCGTGGTGCGGGCCCTGCCGCATGATGGCTCCGGCCTTCGAGGAGGCCGCACGCATGCTCGAACCGCAGATGCGCCTGGCTAAGGTGAATACGGAAGAGGAACAGGCGCTTGCGGCGCGCTTTGGCATCCGCAGCATCCCGACGATGATCCTGTTCCACAATGGACAGGAAGTGGCGCGGCAGTCGGGTGCAATGAACGCGGGTGCCATCGCGCACTGGGCACGCAGCCACGAACTGTAGCGCACGGCGCGTGCAGCCAAGGTGGGGCTTGAGGCGCAGAGGCAGGCCGGGATCAAGGGAGCGAAACTGATGTTGGCAGTGGTGCAGCGCGTCGCGGAAGCGCGCGTGGAGGTGGACGGCAGGATCACCGGCGCGATCGGCCGCGGCCTGCTGGTGCTGGTGTGCGCCGAGCGCGGCGATCGTCGCGCCGAGGCCGACAAGTTATTGGGCAAGCTCCTGAAGCTGCGGATCTTTTCCGACGAAGCCGGCAAGATGAACCGTTCCGTGCAGGACGTGCAGGGCGGGCTGCTGATCGTCAGCCAATTCACGCTTGCGGCCGACACGACGGGCGGAAACCGGCCTAGCTTCACGAACGCGGCGGCGCCGGACGAAGGCCGCACGCTGTACGAGCATTTCGTCGCCGAGGCGCGCAAGGCTCACGCGCAGGTCGGAACCGGAGAATTCGCGGCGGAAATGCAGGTACACCTCGTCAATGACGGGCCGGTCACCATCCCGATGCGCATCGCGCCGGCGACCTGAACCCGGGGCCGCGGCGGGGTGAACGACCGCGACACGCAGCCTCGTTTTTCCATCCTCCACGCCGCCGGCGTGCTCCCCGCAGGAAGTGCTCATGAACACCCGCACGATTGCCCTCCCCGTCCTCCTCATTGCCACCCTGCTTGCTGGTTGCGCCCAGACCCCGCCCGCAGCGCGCCCGGTCGCCTACGCGTGCGACGCGGGGAAGCGCTTTTCGGTGACCTACCATCCGTGGGGCGATGCGAGCATCGAAATCGAGCGGATGCGCTTCGCACTGATGAGAGAGGCGGCCGATGGCGGCGGCGAACGTTACGCCTGCGGGGCCCTGACACTGTGGCGCAGCGGTGATACGGCGCGCGTGGACATGCAGGGAGCCGGCCAGTACGAGAACTGCCGCGCCAGCCGCTGAATACGGCTGCGCGAACGCGTTATGATTGATGATCTACCGGCGGAGACCTGGATCATGTTCTATGGCGTAACCGACCTGACGACTTTCATTCTCGGCACGATCTTCATCGTCCTGCTGCCGGGGCCGAACTCGCTTTACGTGACGGCGGTCGCCTCGCGCCTCGGCGTCGCGGCGGGCTATCGCGGGGCGTGCGGAATCTTCCTCGGCGACACGGTGCTGATGGTTCTGTCGGCCACGGGTGTCGCATCCCTGCTGCAGACGACCCCCGCCCTGTTCATGGTGCTGAAGTACGCCGGAGCTGCCTATCTCGCATGGGTCGGGCTCGCGCTGCTGCGTTCGGCCATCGCCGGCTGGCGCGACAAGACGGCCGGCACGGCGGCGCCCGAGCAACCAGCCTCCGATGCGACGCGCCCCTTCCGCACGGCGCTGGTGATCAGCCTGATGAACCCGAAGGCGATCCTGTTCTTCGTGTCCTTCTTCATCCAGTTCGTCGACCCCGCCTATGCCTACCCCGCACTGTCGTTCGCGATCCTCGGCACGATCGTGCAGGTGTGCAGCGCGATCTACCTGTCGGCGCTGATCTTCGGCGGCGCACACCTCGCGGCGCAGTTCCGCCGGCGCCGCCGCTTGTCGGCGGCGGCAACCGGGGGAGTCGGCGGGCTGTTCATCGGATTCGGCGCAAAGCTGGCGAACGCCACGCTAGGGTGAGGCGCTGACCGGCACCATACGGTGCCGCCCACGCTATTCATAAGGAATCATCCATCCGCCATCGAGCGTGAGGCGCTGCACGGCGGCAGTGACCGGTTCACGGTAGTTTGTAACTTGTTGCAACGCCACTCCACCCAGGATTCCACCATGAACGTCGTCATCGTGGACGACACGCCGACCAACCTCGCGTTGATGCGCATGCTCATCCAGCGACTGGACGGCTGCCAGCCCATCCCCTTCGCCGATTCGGGCTCGGGCCTCGACTGGTGCCTCGAGAATGACCCCGACCTGGTGATCGTGGATTACATGATGCCGAAGCTCGACGGGCTGGAGTTCATCCGTCACGTGAGGCGAGAACCCCGGCATGACAGTCTGCCGATCCTGATGGTGACTGCAGACCATCAGAAGAGCGTCCGTTACGCGGCACTGGATGAAGGCGGCGTGGACTTCCTCAACAAGCCCGTCGACCGCATGGAATTCCTGGCGCGGGTCAGGAACATGCTCGCGCTGCGGCGCAGCCAGAGGGCCTTGGCCGACCGCGCCACGTGGCTGGCCGAAGAAGTGCGGCGCGCCGTCGCGGAGATCCACGACCGCGAGCGCGAGACCATCGTGCGGCTGGCACGCGCGGCGGAGTGTCGCGATCCGGAGACCGGCACGCACATCCTGCGCATGGCCCATTACGCTCAGCGCATCGCGGTGCAGATGGGTCTTCCGGCCGATTTCGCCGAGATGCTGCTGCATGCGGCGCCGATGCATGACGTCGGCAAGCTCGGAACCCCGGACCACATCCTGCTCAAACCCGGTCGACATAGCCCGGAAGAGTTCGAGATCATGAAGCAGCACACGCAAATCGGGTACGAAATCCTGCGTGAAAGCAGCTCGCATGCGATCCAGCTGGCCGCGTCGATCGCGCTGCATCACCATGAGAAGTTCGACGGTTCGGGCTATCCCCGGGGCCTCGCGAAGGAGGCGATCCCCATCGAAGGCAGGATCGTTGCGGTAGCCGACGTGTTCGACGCGCTGACCTCAGCGCGCCCGTACAAGCGTGCGTGGTCACTCGACGAGGCGCGTGACTATCTGAGCGAGAACCGGGGCACGCATTTCGACCCGGCGTGCGTGGATGCCTTCCTCGCCGTCTGGGACGAGGTGCTGGAAATCCGCGTGCGCTACGTTGACGAGGTAGAGCCTGCCTCGGCCCCGGAACCGGATGATGGACAGTGAGCCGCTGTTCGACCTTCGCGCGACGCTCGACAACCTCGACAACGATGTCGAGATCCTGCAGGCCATTGCCGCAACCTTCGTCGCGGATGCACCGCGTCTGCTTGCGGACCTTCGCACCGCCCTCGCCGACCACGACGTCACGGCGGTGATCCGCGCGGGTCACAGCCTCAAGGGGTCGGCGGAAAACTTCGGTGCCGCTGCGCTGATTCGCGCGGTAAAGGCACTGGAGGACGCGTCGAGGACAGAGGACTTCCCGTCTGCAGCCGCGTGGCTGGGCGAGGTCGACCGCCTCCTCGCACAGTTGTGCGCAGAGCTGCGGACCATTTAGCGGCGTCTCAGCCCGTCCAGTTCTGCAGCAGAACGCTCAGCTCGCCCTTGGGGGCACGGCGATGGTCGATCGCGCGCTTGAGCAATGCGTTCAGGGCCTGACGGCGGATGGGCTTCGAGATGTAGTCGTCCATTCCGGCAGCAAGGCAGCGCTCGCGGTCCCCCTGCATCGCGTGAGCAGTCATTGCAGCGATGTAACATTGCCGCGGCCCCTCGCCAACGGCCCAGCTCCGGCTGGCTTCGCGAGCGCGGATCTTCGCGGTGGCTTCCATGCCGTCGATGAGAGGCATCTGCAGGTCCATCAGGATGAGGTCGAACGGCTGCTGCTCGAACCATTCAAGCGCCTCGACACCGTTGTTCGCAACGGTGACGCGGTGCCCGGCCTTGGTCAGCAACTGCACGGCAAGTGCCTGGTTGACGAGCGTGTCTTCGACCAGCAGGACATTGAGCGGCTCGGCAGCATCGAGCCCGAGCACGGCCGCTTCGTCGACCTCGAAGCGCGCCAGTTCCAGCCGCCGCAGGTCCGCGACATCGAACGCGGCGCGCAGTGCATCGAACAGGTTGTCCTCGAACACCGGCTTGACGAGATGGGGGCGCGACGGAACTGCAGCGCTGCGCGCGAGCTCCTGTCTCTGGGCATGATTTGCCAGCAACAACAACACGTTGTCGAACGTCTGCAGGAGCGCGAGACCGCCTGGCGCGGGCATGCCGCCATCGGCCAGGATGAGGTCATAGGGGCGGCCGACACGGGCGCGCTCGGCGACGAGGGCCGGAACGCGGGACGCATCGTCAGTCGTGTCGACCTCCAGCCCGAGCTGCTGCAGCATGCGCGCGATGAGCGCAAGGGCGTGGGGGCAGTCGTCGATGACCAGGACGGCGCGGCCCTGCAACCCAGTCGGCAATTCGAACGACGGCGCGGCGGCATTGGGTTCGGCGGCCACGCGGGCCGTGAAGTAGAAGGTGCTGCCGCCACCCGGCTCGCTCTCGAGCCAGATCTGGCCGTCCATCAGCTTGACCAGCCGGTTCGTGATCGCGAGTCCGAGACCCGTGCCGCCGAAGCGCCGCGCCGTAGACGGGTCGCCCTGCATGAAGGCATCGAATATCTGCTCGTGAAGCTCCGGGGCGATGCCGACGCCGGTGTCGCGCACGACGAACTGCAGGTACAGGGACATGCCGCTGTGCCGCAGCTTGCTGACCTCCACGGCGACCTCACCCCGTTCGGTAAACTTGATCGCGTTGCCGACGAGATTGGAGAGAACCTGGCGCAGACGCGTGGGATCGCCGTAAAGTCGATCGGGAAGGTCGGGTGCGACGTCGAGCAGCACCTCCAGCCCCTTGCGATGGGCCGAGACCGCCAGCCCGCGCATGGTGTCACCCAGGACATTGCGCAGCGAGAACACGACGGATTCGAGTTCGAGACGCCCAGCTTCGATCTTGGAGAGATCCAGGACGTCGTCGATGATCGTAAGCAGCGCGTCTGCGGACGACTTGACGGTTTCCAGGTAGCCGCGCTGCACGTCGTCGAGCGGGGTATCGAGCGCAAGCTCGGTCATGCCGACGACCGCATTCATCGGCGTGCGAATCTCGTGACTCATGTTCGCGAGAAAGGCTCCGCGCGCACGGTTGGCGGTTTCCGCTTCTTCCTTTGCGCGCACGAGGGCCGCCTCGGAGCGCTTCTGGTCGGTGATGTCGCGATGCAGGACAAGAAGTCGTTTGGGCTTGCCCTCGCCGTCCCGCACTGAGACGCGGCAGCGCAGCAGCCACCAGCGCCACCCGTCGTCCGGATCCAGCATGCGGTGTTCGATTTCCATCAGCGGGGCACGCCGCTGCAGCACGGTGTTGAGCCGCTCGCCCACCATCGCACGATCGTCGGGCAGTATCCATTCAAGCCAGTCGTCTATGCTGCGCACCGGCGCACCGCCGATGGTGCCGAAGCGCCTCTGCCACGCGGACGATTGCTTGATCTTGCGCGAAACGAGATCCCATTCGCACAGCACATCGCCCGTCAGATCGAGACAGGCGACGAGTCGCCGCGCCTTCTCGGCCCGCCGTTCGATCTCGGCATGGCGATCGTAGGTATCCTCGATCTCGACCAGGAGATTGACGAGGTTGGCCGCAAGGTCTGAAAGGCCGGCCGACTGCAGCGCATCCAGCGCGCCCTTGAGAGGGGCCTCCTCGCAGGTACCGAACGCGGCGGCAATCTGGCGGTTCAGGAGAACAGATGTCATCGGGATGATCAGCCTCTGCGCAATGGGCAGGTCACCCCGTCGGTCGCCCGCGGGGCGATAGCCATTGTATTTGCCCCGCCCGCGCCATCGCGTGAGGAATTACCGTACGCCGGACGCCCTGGTCGCGGCGGCGGCGCAGGGTCAGTTCTGTTGCGGCTCGGTCTTGCGCGGTCGGCGGCCGCGCGCTGCGGTCTTGCGGAGGGGCTTGGCCGCGCCATCATCCCCGGCGACGCTAGCCGGCTCCGTCGCGGGCACCGCTTCGACTGCTGCCGGAACGGCTTGCGCCGCTTCCGGCATGGCCGCTTCCGGTTTCGCGATCTCGGCCTTCGCGACCTGGGACTTGCCGCGACGCGAACGACGGGCGCCCGCCTTGGCGGGCTCGGCCGGCGACACTTCGGCCGCTTCGACTCTGGGTTCAGCGGCTACGGGTGCGGGAGCGACCACGAACTCCTGCTCGGGCTGAGCCGGTATGCGTGCCGGAGCTTCCGCCTCGACGGTCTTCGGCGCCTCCGCCCTGCCCCCTTCCACCAAGGCCTCGGCCACGGCCTCCGCCTTTTTCGCCGCGGACTTGCGTCCGCCCCGCTTGCGGCGGGGTTCGTGCCGGGCGGAAGGCTCTTCGCCCGTCGGACGCTCTACCGGCGTCGCCGACACCGCTTCACCATGCGCCGCTTCGCCCGCCGCCGTCATGGCCTCGACCGCAGTGCCCAGCTCCGCGGCTGCGGGCGCCTCGGCAATCGCTTCCGTCACGGCCGCACGGTTGCTGCGATAGACGTAGGCGCCCGATTTCTCGTCACGGCCGAACTCGAGCAGGCCGCGCGCCTGAGCCTCCTCGAGCAGGTTGCCGAAGGCGCGGAAGCCGTAGTAGGACTCGTTGAAGTCGGGCTTGCGGCGCTTGATGGCCTCCTTGAGCATCGATGCCCAGATGCGCACGCCGCTGTCGCCGCGCTCTGCCACCAGGGCATCGAAGGTCTCGACGGCGATGTTGATGGCCTTGAGCTTGCGCGCTTCGACCTCGTCCTTGCGGTGCTTTTCCTCTTCGGGCGAGCGCTTCGTCGAGGGCTGGGTTTCGCGCGTTTCGCGCTTGGCGGCGCGCTGGCTCTCGCGCACGAGGTCATCGTAGAAGATGAACTCGTCGCAGTTGGCGATCAGCAGGTCGGAGGTCGATTGCTTCACACCCACGCCGATGACCTGCTTGGCGTTCTCGCGCAGCTTGGACACCAGGGGCGAGAAGTCGGAGTCGCCGCTGATGATGACGAAGGTGTCGACATGCGATTTCGTATAGCACAGGTCGAGCGCATCGACGACGAGGCGGATGTCGGCGGAGTTCTTGCCCGACTGGCGGACGTGCGGGATCTCGATCAGCTCGAAGTTGGCCTCGTGCATCACGGCCTTGAAGCCCTTGTAGCGCTCCCAGTCGCAGTAGGCCTTCTTCACGACGATGCTGCCCTTGAGCAGCAGGCGTTCGAGGACCGGCTTGATGTCGAATTTTTCGTATTTGGCGTCGCGCACGCCGAGGGCGACGTTTTCGAAGTCGCAGAACACCGCCATGCTGACGCTGTCATGGGCTGAGGCCATTAGGTTCTCCGGTGGTGTGTCGGGCGCGGTCGCGGGGACCGCCCAAGGCGCACATGATAGCGATTCCTGCCGCGACGATGCGCGTCACATGCCGCGGCCGCGGGCCCTTTCGTCGCCTGCAGGGGCGTCGTCGCGCACCAGTCGCCATGCGAACCACATCCCGAGCAGCGCGTTCGCGAGGGCAACGCCGGCGAGCACGACAAGGGCCGGCGTACTCAGCGGATAGCTGCGCAGGATCCACGCGAACACCGACGACAGGACGTTCAGCGCGATCATCATCCAGAAGGCGGGGTTGCGCGGCTGGTAGAGGCGCGAGAGTTTCACGGCAGCCTCCTCAGGCGACGCGGTCCGGCGGCGTGCGGCCGGCGAAGAAGGCCTCGACGTTGTCGAGCACGCGCATGCCCATGCCGACGCGCGTCTCGCGCGTGGCGCTGCCGAGGTGCGGCAGCAGGACGACATTTTCCAGGGAAAGCAGCCCCTCGCTGAGCTTGGGTTCGGCTTCGAACACGTCCAGGCCCGCGCCGGCGATCGTGCCGTCGCGCAGCGCATCGACGAGCGCGGCCTCGTCGACCACTTCGCCGCGCGCAGTGTTGATCAGGAAGGCGTCGGGCCCCATCAGGGCGAGGCGTTCGCGGTTGATGAGGTGGCGCGTCGCCGCACCGCCTGGGCAATGCAGGGAGACGAAATCGGCCTGGGCCAGCACTTCCTCGACCGAGTCGCACTGGTGCGCGTCGAGCCCGGCAAGCGCGTCCGCACCCACGCGGCTGCGGTTGAAGAACACGATCTTCATGCCGAAGCCGTGCTGTGCGCGCATCGCGACCGCGCGCGCGATGCGGCCCATGCCGATGAGGCCCAAGGTCTTGCCGCTCAGCTTCGTGCCGATCATGTGCGTCGGGCGCCAGCCGGTCCAGTTGCCGCTGCGCACTTCGCGTTCGCCCTCGCCGGCTCGCCGGGCGACCATGAGCATCAGCGTGATCGCGAGGTCAGCGGTGCAATCGGTGAGGACATCGGGCGTGTTCGTGACGGCGATGCCCCGCGCCCTGGCGGCGTCGATGTCGATGTGGCTGAAGCCGACGCCGTAATTGGCGATCAGCTTCGCGCTCGGGGCGGCGCCGAGCACGTCGGCATCGATGCGGTCGGACACCGTCGGCAGCAGTGCGTCGCACGAGGCGAGCGCCGCGCGCATCTCGTCGCGCGTGAAGGGGTGATCGTCGGCGTTGAGGCGGACGTCGAAGCGCTCGGCGAGCTCACGCTCGACTTCGGCGGGCCAGCGGCGGGTGACGATGAGGCGGGGTCGGGTCATGTTCTTCATCCTGCTCGTGATTCGCGGTGATCTCGGTCCGGCTAAGGGTGCAGCGCGCAGACTGTGCGGACATCTGCGGCGAAGAATGCCGTGGCAATGGGCCAGCCACCACTGCCGCGGACATACCCCGAACGATACCCGCAGGTGGCGCAGGAGGGGATCGGGCGCAACCCCAACGAGACGATCTTTTGTCCTCGGCGGCGTGCTCGCGGGAAACCTCGGGCCGACGCGAGCACTCCAAGGAATGCGATCGACCACGGATCGCAGCCGCGCGCGGGAGTCCGCCACGTGAGCATCCTGCCCCTGAGCTCGACGCTCGGCCTCTTCGGCACGAGCGCCCTTCGCCCCGTTTCGACGAATTTCGCCGCGACGGCGGGCAGTTTGTCGCTCTTCTCCGGCTCGTCGACGATCGTCGATCTGTCGAGTTTCGGCCAACTCCTGTCGGCCGTCGCGACCTTCGGGAACCGCCTCGCCGTGCTGCGCCCCGGGTCGTCCGACAGCGGAATCGGACAAAACTTCGGCACGGACTTCGGCAGCCTCGCAGCCGAGGCGCAGTTTTTCGTCGACAGCTTCAACAGCCTGCAGAGCAGCCTCGGCGAGGTGAATGTCCTGTTCGGTACCGCCCCGGCCTCCTCCCCTGCTGCCCAGCTGTCGGCGGACCTGCGGGCACGCGTCGAAGAGGCTTTCGACAATGGCGATTCGGCCCTCACGCAGTTGTCGGACCTCGGCATCGAACTGCAGCCATCGCTGCTGCCCGGCACCGGCGGCCGCCTGGGCATCGACATGGCGGCATTGCGCGCGGCCTTCGAGGCGGATCCCGAAGGCAGCTTCTCGCTGCTCGCGCGGGCCGCCGAGGCATTCGCGACGGTGGCGACCGAATTCACTTCGTCAAACGGCGACGTGAACTCGCTTCTCGCGACCCAGCTCCGGTTCTCGTCCCTGCAGCTGACGCTCGGCCTCTTCGACAGCGGCAGTGATTCCTCGCAAGGCGGCCTGCAGAACCTCACCGACCTCCTCATGCTGGCCTCGCTCGGCAATGGCGGGCCGGAGTCGCAGACGCGCGTGGTGGCCGCGCTCAATGAGTTCTCGCTCATTTCCGCCCTGCTGCGCTGATCACCGCGCGGTCGGCCATCGACGAGAACCTGGCCGAGTCGGGCTGTAGTTCGCAGATGGGGCCGATCGGGACGATCATCGTCACGACCACGACCGCCGGACCGTCTGCGCGGCGGCGGCCTTCATACGGCATCGCAACATGCCAAACAGATCGCCATGCAATTACAACTCATTGATTAAACTGTTTCATTTATCGTAATAATCGTGATATAAAAAAATTTTCAGGCAGAAGATGTTGCGTTGCACAAGTTCTTCCAATAAAGTTTGAACCGTCTCCTCCACCCTCCTCCTTTGGTGTGGATTTAGCCCGGACCGTCAAACGTCCGGGCTTTTTCTTTTCTGCAGCCCCGCCAGTCCATAGGGGATTCTGATCGCGCGATAAAAACATTTGTAGGACAAACTTATTGCGCCGCATCATACGGTACCGTATGCTTTGAACCGTCTCCTCCACCCTCCTCCTTTGGTGTGGATTTAAGCCCGGGCCTCAGTTGCTCGGGCTTTTTCTTTTCTGCGCCCGCGAGCGACCTCAGGCAGTTCCCCGCGGCGTGTTCAGCAGCGCCCAGATCTTGTCCACCATCGGATTGCTGTTGTCCGCCGCGCGATGCAGGCGGACTTCCAGCGGGCAGGTCCACTGCGCGGGGCCGGCCTCCACCAGCCGACCTTCGGCGAGTTCGCGGCCCACGCAGCTCTCGGGCAACCAGCCGAGCCCGTGCCCTTCGAGCACCATCGCCTTGAGCGCCTCCGACATGTGGGTATCGAAAGAACGGTCGAAATGGCAGCGCTCGTTGGCGCCGAGCAGGATCATCTCGACCACGTGTCCGAGGTAGGTGCCCGACGAGTAGGCGAGGAAGGGCACGACCGCCTCGGCCCGCCCCGGCAGCTTGTAGCGCGGCCGGCCGTCCGTGCGCGGCGCCGACAGGGGCAGCATGCGGTCGGTGGCGAGCGCGATGTAGGGAAAGCGCACGGGGTCGAGCAGCATCGGCAGCTGCGGGTGGTGGTACGCGATGAGGAGATCGGTGGCGCCCTCGATCAGCGCGCTCGCCCCTTCGGGCACGTTCACCGCACCGACGCGCGCGACGACGTTGCCCAGCGCTTCCTTCAGTTGCCCCAGCCAGCGCGGGAAGAAGGTGAGCGACAAGGTATGCGCGACCGAGAAGCGGACGGTGTCGATGTTACCGGGCGACTGTCCGCGTAGCACGGTGCGCATGTCGTAGGTGCGCCGCAGGATGTCGGCCGCGAAGCCGCGGAAGATCCGTCCGGCGGCGGTGAGATGCACGCCCTGCGCGCGGCGGTCGATGAGCTCGACGCCGAGCCAGTCTTCCAGCGCCTGGATGTGGCGGCTGAAGGTCGGCTGGGAGACGTTGCGGCGTTCGGCGGCGCGCGAGAAGGCGCGCGCGTCCGTCAGCGTCAGGAAGTCCTCGATCCACTTGATCTGCATGTTGCACGCTCCTGCGGTGTCCGTGCCGCGGCATCCGGCGAGTTGTCGCGATGCGCGGTCCTATTCGGGTTCCTTGGGGATGTTATGCGTTTTTTGCATGGCGCGGCACGCAATCCGTTTTCGGTCCGTAGCATCCATGCGTCACACCACACATCGGAGGAAACATGACGCAGACGACCGAACGCATCGAACACGATCTCCTGGGGGACCGCTCCCTGCCCGCCGACTCCTACTACGGGGTCCATACGCTGCGCGCGGTGGAGAATTTCCCGATCACCGGCACGCCGATTTCGATCTATCCCGATCTCGTGCGTGCGCTGGCCGCGATCAAGCAGGCCGCCGCACTGACCAACAACGAACTCGGCTTGCTGGATCGCGAACGCACGGACGCGATCGTGCGGGCCTGCGAGGAGATTCGCGCCGGGGCGCTGCACGAGCATTTCGTCGTCGACGTGATCCAGGGCGGCGCCGGCACCTCGACCAACATGAACGCGAACGAGGTGATCGCGAACCGTGCACTGGAGCTGCTCGGTTGCGCGAAGGGCGACTACGCCCGCCTGCACCCGAACGAGCATGTGAACATGAGCCAGAGCACCAACGACGTGTATCCCACGGCGCTGAAGCTCGCGGGCTATGCGGGAATCTTCGAGCTGATCGAAGCGATGGAAGTGCTGAAGGCGGCGTTCCACGAGAAGGCGGTCGAGTTCGCCGACGTGCTGAAGATGGGGCGCACGCAGTTGCAGGACGCGGTGCCGATGACGATGGGGCAGGAGTTCTCGACCTACGTCGTGATGCTGGGCGAGGACATCGAGCGGCTGAAGGAGGCGGTGCTGCTGATCTGCGAGATCAACCTCGGTGCGACGGCGATCGGCACCGGCATCAACGCCCACCCCGACTACGCCGCGCTGGTGCGCCGGCATCTGGCCGAGATCACCGGCATCCCGGTGCTGACGGCGCCGAACCTGGTCGAGGCGACGCAGGACTGCGGCAGCTTCGTGCAGCTGTCGGGCGTGCTCAAGCGCGTCGCGGTGAAGCTCTCCAAGGTGTGCAACGACCTGCGCCTGCTATCCTCGGGGCCGCGTGCAGGCTTCGGCGAGATCAACTTGCCGGCGCGCCAGGCGGGGTCGTCGATCATGCCGGGCAAGGTGAACCCGGTGATTCCGGAAGTGGTGAACCAGATCGCCTACGAGGTGATCGGCAACGACATGACGATCTCGTTCGCCGCCGAGGCCGGCCAGCTGCAGCTGAACGCCTTCGAGCCGATCATCGCCCACAGCCTGTTCAAGAGCGTCACCCACCTGCGCGCGGGCTGCCTGACGCTGGCGGAGCGCTGCGTCAAGGGCATCACCGTGAATCGCGAATTCCTGCGCAGGAGCGTCGAGAATTCGATTGGCCTCGTGACCGCGCTGAATCCCTACATCGGTTACGCCAACGCGACCGGCATCGCCCAGGAGGCGCTGGTCGGCGGACATAGCGTGTATGAGCTGGTGCTCGACAAGGGCCTGCTCACCCGCGAGCAGCTCGACGAGATCCTGCGGCCCGAGGTGCTCACGCAACCGCGCGCGCTGGTCGGCCTGGCCTAAGGCCGAAGGTCCGCGTGAGACCTCGAGATGCTGCAATGCACAATTCCAGTCTTGTATAAGACATGATTAGGAATCCCCTTCACCGCCTGGCCATTCGAAGATCTAATCGCTGGATATAAAAATTTGAAGTGCATTATTATTGCGTCGCACAAGCCGGTTCGATAGTATTTGAACCGTCTCCTCCACCCTCCTCCTTTGGTGTGGATTTAAGCCCGGGCCTCAGTTGCTCGGGCTTTTTCTTTTCCGGCTCTGGCTTTTCGCCGACGGTGCCGGAACACGAGCACCGACCGCCCCCCCCTGGAACATCGCACACCAAACTCGGCGGCTCCCGAGTGCATCGATTGCGCGTATTGCCCGTGCATTGCAGCCCCGGGTCTGCACATTCGGATGCCTGATCGAGCGATAAAAAAATTTGTCGTACAAATTTATTGCAACGCACAAGCGCTGCCATTAAGATTTGAACCGTCTCCTCCACCCTCCTCCTTTGGTGTGGATTTAGCCCGGTCCCTCACAGGTCCGGGCTTTTTTCTTTTGTGCCGGTTCGATGTACTCGTTAGGGTCGCGCGATCCCCGGCTTGCTCGTGCGCGCGGCGCGCAACGGTCTCGGCAACCGGAGGCACATGCAATGGTGTCGGCGCACCAAGAATCTGCATTGCCGGTCATTTGCCGTGTAAATCACCGCATGAGAACTTCTCACAGCGACATTGTTGAATTACTCAACCATTTCGTTTAGTATTTCAACTGTCTCCTCCACTTCCTCCTTTGGTGTGGATTACAGCCCGAGCCCCTCCAGAGCTCGGGCTTTTTTTTGCGAATCCTGCCTGCCTCGCCTCAGACGGCCGTCAGCAGCTGCCCTTCGGTATCGCCAAGCTCCTGCCGGCTCCGCACCTCGGGGTAGTAGCACATGTAGCCGCTCGCGCAATGGCTCGGCGCGTCGCGCAAGCCGACCGCGAACTTGCGCACCGCGTCGGCCGGCTCGCCCGCCTCGATGCGCTCCAGTACGCGAGCGACCAGTTCGACGCTCTTGATCTTGCGTTCGCTCGCGCCCTCGCGGCCGGCGATCTTCACCGAATGCACGCCCGCCGCGTGCATCGCCGGCATCGCGCAGACGCCGCAGGGGCCCCAAGGGTAGCCGTTCGGTGCGGATGTGAAGCCGTTGCCGAAGCGGTACCAAAGCCAGCGTTTGTAATCGAGATCGTTCTGTTCCAACCGGCGCAGCGCGCGCTCCTGCGGTTGGCCGCCGCCGGTCGCCTGATACTCGAACTGGTAGTTGTCGATGCAGATCGGGCCGCCCTTGTTCATCGGCAGATGGACGGTGTGGCAGGCGCCCTCCTCGAACACGCAGCCGTCGTTGAGGACGAAGGCTTCGATGTCGAGTTCGGGCAGCTCCGTCGTGATCGCGGCGATTTCGGCGACCGTCACGTCCCTCGGCAGGATGATGCGATTCGCGCCGAGCGCGGCGAAGAAGCGCGCGGATTCGACGTTGCGGCAGGTCGCCACCGAGCTCACATGGATGTCGAGGTCGGGCACGTTCGCCGCGAGCGAGGCGATCAGCGAGATGTCGGCGACGATCGCGGCCTTGCCGCCGATGCTGCGGAAGCGCGTGCCGATCTCGGTCAGTGCGTCGAGGTGCTGTTCGCCGTACTGCTGCGCGTTGAGGACGAGGAAGACTTCGGCGTCGAGCGCGGTGGCCTTGTCGACGACGCGTTCGAGATCGGCGTAGCCGTTGAGGTTGCCGAACACGCGACGATTGACGCCGGAGGTGTTGAAGCGCTGGATCCAGTCCGGCGGGACGACGCCGCAGTAGAGTTCGCGGGCGCCGGCGAGCACGAGCGGTTCGACTTCGGCGGGGGTGCTGATGGGGGCGGTGATCTTCATGTTCAGGCTCCCGAGAGGACGATGCGGCTGACCCAGCCGTTGTTGACCGCTTCGGCAACCGCCGCGGCCATGCCTTGGGCGTGGCGGTAATACATGGTGTTGCCGCGCTGCGAGGTGGGGAGTTCGTGCGTGCCGGGGCGTGCGCCGACTTCGTTGAAACCGAGGCATTCGCGGCGGCACTTGTGCCCGGGCGAGAACTTCTCGGGCGTGTCGAGCGACAGCGAGCCGAGCTTGCAGATGCGGCCCTTCGCGATGTAGCCGTAGGGCGCGCGCACGCCGACGGGGAAGTCGATGCCGGCGTACATGTCGGCGGCGCCGAAGGGCGGGAAGTCGAGTTCCAGGCGGCCGATGCCAAGCCCGTCAAGGATGTCGCGGAAGGGGCCGGCGCGCAGGCCGTTGGGGTACATGCGCGCCCAGGTCGCGGAGGGCAGGCGCGGGTCCTTCAGCATCTTGCCGAGGAGCCGCCCGGCGACCGGCTTCAGCTCGGGGAACTCGCGTTGCACGAGGCGCGCGACGCCCCAGTCGTTGACGGTGACTTCGGATCCGGCGGGCAGGCGCGCAAGCGCGGCACGCAGCGGATCGAAGAGGCCGTCGCAGGCGATGGGCGTGACGAGGCCGAAGGTGAGGCCCCAGCGTTCGCACAGCGCGACGGCGCGGTCGATGGCTTCTACGCTGGGCAGCAGGTGCTCGCAGAACTCGCTGCCGAGGAAGAAATGCGTGGGTTCGGCGTCGTCGGGCAGCGTGACGCAATCGCGGGCCTCGCCCAGCTGGGCGAGGTAGTCGTCGCGCGTGAGCCGCTCGTGACGCGCAAATCCGGCCAGTTCGCGTTCGTCGACGAGGGCGAAGCCCAGTTCGATGGGTCGGGTGGCGCTGTCGGGGGTGGGGGTGTGCTGCATGCTTGTCATGAATCGATCTCCGCGATTCTCTTGTGTTCCCGCCCATGCCAGGCGGCGCGGGCGGCGAGGTGTTCCACGAGCCCGGGGGGACTCATGGAGGGATGGTCGGCGAGGACGCCGGCGACGATGCCGCTGAAACGGGCCGTCGCCATGCTCGCGCCGCCGGGCGTCCGCCCCGTGCCGGCCGGGGAGCAGCCCCAACCGGCCCCGCCGGAAGTCTCACCCTGGAGCGACGACCACTGCCCCGCCGCGCAGCGCGCATCGCCGCTGATGGCGAGCACGCCGGGATAGGCTGCGGGAAAGACCGGCGTTCCGCGGGCGGGGGCCGCAGCGACGACTACGATGCCGCGGGCGAGGGCCTGCGCGCAGGCGTCGCGCAGCACGCCGCGGTCTTCGAGCAGGCCGAGGCTCAGGTTGATGACGCGGGCGCCCTCCTCCACGCACCACGCGATCGCGGCCGCGACCATGGCGGGCGTCGGCGCATGGCGGTGCGAGGCGATGCGTGCGTCGATGAGGCGGGTTGCCGGCGCGGCGTCGAGCACCAGGGCGGCGACGGTTTCGCCGTGTGGCAGCGGGCGGCCGACCGCAGGGGCGCGCTGCACGTCGCCATCCGCCGAGGGGACGAAGCTCGCAGCGCGATGCAACGAGCGCGTCGGAATGCCGGTGAAGCCGCCGTCGATGATGCCGACCATCACGCTCATACGACCCTCAACAGCGGTGCCGCGGACCGGACCGGATCGGGTTCGACGAGGCGTCCGTCGCGCAGCTCGACAATGCGGTCGACGGCGCCGACGGACGCGAGGTTGTGCGTGATGAGGATGCGCGTGCGGCCGGCGAAGACGCGGTCGACGGCGCCGATGATGGCCTGCGCGACGGGAAGATCCAGCCCGGAGGTGGTCTCGTCGAGGATCAGTACCGCCGGGTCCTGCAGGATCGCGCGCGCCAGCGCGAGGCGCAGGCGCTCGCCTCGCGACAGGGTCGCGGCCATCGCGCCGACCGGCCTGTCCAGCCCGCCCGCATGCGCGAGCTTGCCGAGGCCGGCGAGGTCCAGCGCGCGCATCAATGCCGTTTCGTCGGCATCGGGCGCGACGAAGCGCAGGTTGTCGCGGATGCTGCCGGGCATGAGCACTGGCTCCTGGTCGACGACGACGAGCTGGCGACGCAGTTCGGCGAGATCCACCAGGTCGAGGCGCACGCCGTCGAGCAGCAGGCGCCCGGCCTGCGGGTCGTAATGGCGCTGCAGGAGGTCGATGAGCGTGGATTTTCCGGCGCCCGATGCGCCGACGAGTGCGAGCTTGGTGCCGGACGGGATGTCGAGCGTCGCGCCTTCCAGCACCGCCTCCGTACCGTAGCCGAAGCGCACCGCATCGAGGCGCAGTTCGCCACGAACAGGATGCGCGAGCGGCACGGGCTGGGCGGGCGATTGCACCGTCGGCCGCTCGGCCGCGAGCTCTCGGATGCGCTCGAGGCTCACCTTCGCGCGCTGCCAGCCCATGAACACGCCGGCGAGGGTCTGCAGCGGCCCCGCGGCGCGCGTCGTATAGGCGATGAAGGCGACGACGACGCCGACCGACAAGTCACCTGCCGCCGCGAGTGCCCCCCCGACCGCGAACACCAGCAGCACGCCGAGGCCGGACAGCACGCGCTGCAGCCCGCCTGCGCCGAGGGATGCGAGCTGCGAGCGGCGCAGGGCGGCGAAGTAGTCGCCGTGGTGGGCGCGCAAGCCGGCTTCCTGGCGCCGGGCAGCATTGGACGCCTGGATGAATTTCATCGCGCGCAGCGATTCGACGAAGAAGCTCGACATCGCGGCGCTTTCCTTGCGCATTGCATGCGTGCTCCGTTCGAGCCAGGGACGCGAGAGGATCAGCGCGGCGACCTGCAGCGGGACCAGCGCGAAGACGAGCGCGGTGAGCAGCGGGCTCAGCGACAGCATCAACACCAGCGCGACCGCCAGCGAGAAGACGCCGTTGAGCACCGCCATCGGCGCGTCGAGCGCGAAGCGCTGCACTTCGGCGACGTCGCCGTCGAGCCGCGACAGGATCTCGCCACCGCGGGTGCGCGCGTAATACGTGGGCGCGAGCGTCTGCAGGTGGCGCCACACCTGTTCGCGCAGGCCGAAGAGGAGATGCGCGGAGAGCTTCAGGTAGCTCAGGCGCGACAGCGTCTCGATGAGCACGCCGCCGACCATCAGCACGAGGAAGACAGCGCACAGCTGCAGCACGAGCTCGACCTTCCCGCCGACGATGCCATCGTCGACGAGGCGTTGCGTGAGGTAGGGCGGAAGCAGCGCCGCGGCCGAGCCGAGACAGGACAGGATGACGACGGCGGCGAGGGTCGCGCCGCGCTCGCGCACGAGCGGGAGCGCCCACGCGAGGGCTTGCAGCGGCAGGGAGCGGGTGCGGTCCGGCGTGATCATCGGGAGAGCATCCGAACCCGCAGGTCGGATGAGCGTAAGGTCGCATTTGCGGAATAAGCCGCCGGATGTGCGGCCGAAAGCGGATGCCCGGACGCCGCGTGGCGGGATGCGCTTCGCTCCTCCCGCCCTACGTCCGTCGCCCTACGTCCGCCATCGGCACGGCGCAGCCCCCGACGGGAGGCACTTCGTGCCGAGGCGTCCGCCACGCGTCCAACGAGGCGCGGAGTGCCTCCCCTCGGGGGCGGGTTCGGGGCAAGAAAACGCATATCGATCACGCAACGACGTCAGCGCTTCACCACCCGCATCCAGCCGATAGACTGGTCGGCGCCGCCGGGCATCTGGATCTCGCCCTTCTTCTCGAACGAATCGGCGTCGTAGATCGCGATCTTGTCCAGCGCACCGCCGACGTAGATCTCCTTGCCGTCGCCCGAGATGTTGATCGCATAGAAGGTCTGTTCGAGGTCCTTGCGCTTGAGGAGCTGGCCGGAGTCGACGTCGACCTTGGTGAGCTGGTTCATCACGAGGAAGGCCTCGTTGCGCGCAGCCGGGTTGATCACCGACGAGAACATCGCCGTCGTCGCGTTCTCGAACTCCTTGACCTTCAAGGTTTCGCTGTCGAGGTCGAACACCGCGATGCCCGCCTTGAAGGCTTCGGGCGAGTCGGGCGCAGCGGCGGTGTTGGCGACGAAATACGGCGTCGACAAGGCGCGCGCCTGCTCGAAGGTGCCCCACATCGCGAGCACATCCGGTTCGCCGATGCCGGGACGGTTCCAGTGGCGGATCGGGAAGGTCTTCTCCAGCTTGCCGGTCTTCGTGTTGAAGAGGTACATGTCCCAGCCCAGCGCGATGATGTGGTCCGGGTTGCCGGTGGCGGCCATCAGGCTGATGCGGCGCGGCGCGGGGAAGGTGCGGCGCGGTTTGGCCGTCATGCCGTCGGCGGTGTCGAACACGGCGATGTAGGTATCCTCGACCTTGTACTCGGAGCGGCCGAGCTGCACCGGCGCCTGATGCACGTATAGCTCCTTGCCGTCCTCGCTCACCGCGACGGCAAAGAACCCCTTCACGCGGCGCTGCGGCGTCGAGAAATCGGCGCGGAACACAGTCTTGCCGCTGTCGAGGTCGACGCCGACGACGCTTTCCATGCGGTTCGTCAGCACATAGGCGGTCTTGCCGTCCTTGGGCACGGCTATCGCGCCGGGGATGCCGTCGCCGGGCAGATTGATCGAGCGGACGATCGCCCGCTTGGCCGGATCGACGATGTGCAGGTTGTTCGGTCGCGTAACGGTCAGCAGGTACTCCGCGGCGAGCGCCGGCAGCGACGCGGCGGCGCAGCATAGCGCAACGACCGCCTTCTTGATGGGCAGCATCCTCATCGCTCAGTCTCCCGGGAACAAGGTCTGCAGTTCACGCCAGTCGCGCAGCGCCGAGTTCTTGCCGTCGGTCCAGTCGCGTGCCGTATTGAGGCTGTCGGCGAGCTGCGCGGGCCACCAGCAGGGGTCGGTGCAGCCGTAGAGGTCGGCCTCCATCGGCTGGCACAGGCTCGCCAGCCCGCCGAAGGCATCGACTTCCCAGCCGGGGTCGAAGGTCGTCGTGCAGCCGACGACGCTGCTCATCAGCTGCACTTCCTCGCGGTGGCCGTCGCTGGCGGCCTGTTCGATCAGGTGCGCCTTGTGGTTCAGGGCTCGCAGTCGTTTCATTGCAGGGCACTCCTTTGTTCGATGGCGGCGTTGAAGAACGCCGGATTGGCGAGCGCGATCTCGCCGAAAGCCTCCAGCCCGAAGGCCGTCCATTCGCGAATCTGGTCGCAGTATTCGAAGGTCGGCTGGAAGGGGTCGCCGCTCTGCGAATACGATTCGTGGTAGCAGCCGCCGGCGCACAAGCTGCGCGCCGGGCAGACCTGGCAGGCGCCGTGCGGGGCCTGGGCGCGGGTCATGAAAGCGGACAGCGACTCGCGCGCGATGCCGTTGTCGACGTCACCGAAGGTCTCCAGCTCGGACCCGGTGAAGCGGTGGCACAGCGAAATCTTGCCGCTGGTGCCGACCGCCAGCAGGCCGACGCCTGCGCCACAAGGCAAGACCTTCCTCGTGCCCATCCACAGGTCGGTCATCAGCTGCTGCATGTTGCCGAACCCGTGGCGGCGGCCGCGCTTGGCCTCGCTGATGTACTCGCGGCCCAAGGCCTTGAAGGCTTCGAAGACGATGTCGAGCTCTTCGCGGCTGAGCCCGACCGGGGAGTCGGGGCCAGCGGTCGCCGGTGCGAAGCCAACTTCGAAGAAGCCCAGTTCGTCGTGCAGGTGCTTGTAGATGCCGGCGACGTCGAGGTTGCCGCTTGCGAGCGTGACGCGCGCGCCGACCGGCTTCGACTTGTACTTATCCAGCAGCCGCTTCACGCGCATCGCGACCGTCTTGTAAGTGCCGCCGCCAGCGATCGTGCGACGATGGCGGTCGTGCTGCGCCTGGTCGCCGTCGATACTGACGGTGATGCCGAAGCGATGCACGTCGAGGAAATCGATGATGTCGTCGGTGAGCAGCGTCGCGTTGGTCGTGAGCGAGAATTCGACTTCCTTGCCGGCCGCCGCGGCCTTCTCCTCGGCGTACTCGACGAGGTCGCGGATCACCGCGATGCGCGTGAGCGGTTCGCCACCGAAGAAGACGATGCCGATGCGCTCGTGCCCGCTCGCCTCCTCCATGAGGAGGTCGATCGAGCGAGCGCCGGTCTGGAAGTCCATCACCGAGGAGTTCTTCGGCGAGGTGAGATCCTCGCGGTAGCAGTAGCTGCAGCCGAGGTTGCAGCCGGTGGTCAGCGTCAGCACCAGCGTCTTCAGCGGCGAGCGCTCGACGACGCGCGCCGGGATCTCGTAGTGCTTGGCCTGCGGTGCGACGATGCCGAGATCGATGAAATCGCTCAGGCTGTCACACAACTCGGCCGGCGTGTAGCGGCCGTCGAAGCGGCTCTGGATGTCGTCCGCGCTGACCGCCGGGTTGGCCTCGAACAGGCCGAGCAGGTCGGACGCGGCCGGGTCCAGCTCGAAGATCGAGGTCGTCGGCACGTGCAGCAGCACCTGCCGGTCGCCCTTGCGGATCGCGCGGTAGTTGTGGGGTTGGATCTGGAGTGTGCTCATTGTCTCTCTCCTGGTGCTAGCACTGTGCGGCACGGTGTATGGCGCTCGGGTTGGCACCGCGCAGCTCCCTCCCCTTCAAGGGGAGGGTTGGGGTGGGGATGGGTGGACTCCGGGGCGCCCGTGAAACCCATCCCCATCCTGTCCTTCCCCTTGAAGGGAAAGGGACCTGCTAATCAGCTCCTCTCTAGCGCAGCGGCGGCGTATTCCAGCGCTGCACGGTCACCATCAGCTGGCCCTTCGCGTCGAGCGTGCGCTCGCCGTCCTGCACGGTCGCGAGAACCGCGAGGTTGCCGACGTTGTTGAGGCCGCGGCGGTTGGGGTTGGGGCCGGCGAAGGACGGCAGGAACTGGCCGTGCGGCTCCATGTGGCCGGCGAACTTGAGGTCCTCGTCGTGCTTGGCACGCTCGTCGAAGGGCTCGGTGCTCCACTTCGCCGGCACGCTGCCGAGGCGCACGTCGTCGTCGGTGCCCGGCTTGCCGTCCGCGCCGTTGAGGAAGGCGACGGCGTCGAACTGCGCTGTCATCGGCGGATTCGTGCCGCCACCGACGCGCGCGATGCCGAAGGCCGGCTCGACGCGGACCGAGTCGATCTGGCGATACACGGCGATGGTCTTGTCCGACCCGCGCCCGCCCACCGCCAGCTTGCGCACACCCGGCGCCGCATCCGCCGCCACCTTGACGCGCACCTTCAGCTGCTCCGCGGACTTGCCAAGCCACTCCACCACCTCCACGCCCGCGCCGAGGTCGAGCTTGGCATCGAGACCCGCGCCCGCCACCGTGACGGTCGCGGTCTCACCGGCGCGCAGCATCTGCGGAGTCACCGTCGCGACCGCGTTCTTCGCGGCCTTGTCGGCGCGCACCGCCTCGAAGGTCGCCCCGATCTCGTCGGCATTGCGCAGGAACCAGCGCCCGCTCATGCGCGCGCCGTCCTCGCTCAGCGCGAAGATCGACTGCGTCTGCTCGTTACCGAGGTGTGCCGATCCGCGCCATTCGTAGCCCGTGTAGACGAGCGACTCGCCCTGGCCGCGCACCGTGTTGCCCGGCCCGAAGTGCAATTCGTAGCCCACGTCGTAGCGGTCCTTGCCCTTCGCCGTCACGGTCATCGTGCCGGTATAGGCGCCCCAGCCGGGCCGCTCGCCAGCGACGATCCAGCGCCCGTCCGCCGGGCGGTGCTTCGCGCGGCTCCAGTCGCGCCAGGCGTCGGTGTTCTTCGGGTACATCTCCGCGAGCCGTCCCGGCATCTTGTCGCGCGCGATCTCCCACCAGTTGCGGTCACGCCCGAGCGCCGAATATTCCGCGCTGGGGAACTGGCCGAGGTGGGTATGCATCAGCTTGCGCCACTCGTCCTCGTCGCGCCGCTGCAGCGCGACCCGGCCGTAGCTGTGGCAGCGGCCGCACATCTGCGCCATCTCGTCGTCGGGCGGCGTGTCCTGCATGTTCGGGCGTCGCTCGGTCAGGAAGCGGAAGGGGGCCGCCTCGGACGGCGCCAATCCCTGGCGGTCGGCGAGGTACTTCACCACCGCGCGCCGCTCGTCGGCCGTCAGCTCGACCTTGTGCCAGATGCCCATGCGCACGAGGGTCATGTCCCAGCCTTCGGGGGATTTCCGCATCTCGGGGATGCGCGTGAGCTTGCCGTCCTCCAGGTGACAGCTCGCACACTTCTTGTCGATCACCTCGCGGCCGGGATCCTGCGCCGCCGCGGCCGGCAGCGTGCCCGCCATTCCCAGCGCCAGCGCCACGGCGCCGGCAATGCGCAGTCGTCTGCGCGTGTGTTGTGTGGTCTGCGCCTTCACTTCTGTCTCCACTCTCCGGTGAGGAAAAGCGCCGCTACGGCTACCCCGAAGCGGCGCGCCGCACTCACAAAGCCATGATCACGGACTTCGATTCGGTGTACAGATCGAGCACCGCCCGCCCCATCTCGCGCCCGATGCCGGACTGCTTGAAGCCGCCGAAGGGCATCGCGTTGTCGAGGATGTTGTGGCAGTTCACCCACACGGTGCCGGCCTGGATCTTGGGGATAAGGCGATGCACGCGCGACAGGTCGTTCGACCAGATGCTCGCCGCGAGCCCGTAGGGCGTGTCGTTCGCGCGCCGGGCGACCTCGTCGAGGTCCTCGTAGGGCATCGCGACGACGACCGGCCCGAAGATCTCCTCGCGCACCACCTTCATGTCGTCGGTGGTATCGACCAGCACCGTCGGCTTGACGAAGTAGCCCGCGCCCGCGCCCGCCGCGCCGCCGGTCGCCGCGCGCGCGCCTTCGGCAAAGCCGCTCTCGATGTAGCCCAGCACGCGCTTTTGCTGCGTGGCCGACACCAGCGGACCGATCTGCGTCGTCGGGTCGATGCCGGCGCCGAGCTTCATGCCCGCGGCGATGCCCGACAGGCCTTCGACCACCTCGTCAAAGCGGCTCTTATGCACGAACAGACGCGAACCGGCCGTGCACACCTGCCCCTGGTTGAAGAAGATCGCCTGCGCCGCGCCGGCCGCGGCCGCGCTCACGTCCGCGTCGTCGAGCACGATCACCGGGCTCTTGCCGCCCAGTTCCAGCGACACGCGCGTCATGTTGTCGAGCGCCGCCTTGCCGACCAGCTTGCCGATCTCGGTCGAACCGGTGAAGGCGACCTTCTCGATACCTTGGTGCGACGCGAGCGCCGCGCCCGCGGTGTGGCCGAGGCCGGTCACGACGTTCAGCACGCCCGCCGGATAGCCCGCCTCCAGCGCCAGCTCCGCAAAGCGCAGCGCGGAGAGCGGCGTCTCCTCGGCGGGCTTCAGCACCATCGTGCAGCCGGTGGCGAGCGCCGGCGCCACCTTCCACGCCGCCATCAGCAGCGGGAAGTTCCACGGGATGACTGCGCCGACCACGCCCACCGGCTCGCGGCGCGTGAAGCCGAAAAATTCGCGCTCGCGGATGATGGGCACCGACACGTCCATGGTCGAGCCCTCGATCTTGGTCGCCCAGCCCGCCATGTAGCGCAGGAAATCGACCACCAGCGCCACATCGACGTGGCGCGCCATCGTCACCGGCTTGCCGTTGTCGAGCGACTCGATCTCGGCGAGTTCTTGCCCGTTTGCCTCGACGAGGTCGGCGAACTTCAGCAGCAGCCGCTCGCGATCGACCGGGCGCATCTTCGGCCAGTCGCCCGATTCGAAGGCCCGGCGCGCCGCCGCGACAGCACGGTCGATGTCGGCCGCGCCGCCCGCCGGCACGCTGGCGAATTTCTCGCCATTGGCCGGATCGACCACCGCCAGCGTCTCGCCGCTCGCCGCCTCCACCCACTCGGCGCCGATCAGCATGCGCCGCGGCCGCTCCAGAAAGCGCCGCGTGCCTTCGCTCAGCAGTTGTCCGTGGTAACGCTCCATGTACTTGTCTCCTCTGTCTTATTGGTTGGTTTGTTTATCCATTTGGAATCACGCGTCCGGTCCGCCGTCGATCAGCCCCGCGCGCGCCACCGCCGTCGCACGTGCCGCATCCACGCCTTCCGCATCGATGTCCAGCTGCTGCCCCAGTCGCGACACCAGGCGCTCCTCCAGCCGCTCGAGGTCGCCGTCCGCGTAAGCGACCTCCCACAGCATCGTCAGCACCTCGCGCCGTTCGGCGGCGTTGAAGCCGGTGCGCACCGCTTCGGCGAATTCCCAGTCGTCGAGCACCTCGGCAAAGCGCTCGTCCGCCACTTCGACGAGCTTGCGGGCCTCCTCCTCGGGCAGCGCGAAGTGCTCGCACAGCAGGCGTCGGATAGCCGCCTGCTCGCGCTCGCTCGCGCGGTGGTCGATGTGCATGGCTTCGAGCAGCAGCGCGGCCACCGCGATATGGCGGCGCTCGAACGGGCCCGTATCCAGCCCTTCCGCCTGCAGTTCGCCGGACAGCAGGGCCATCAGTTTGGTCAGCATGCGTCGGTCTCCGGTGTTGTCGTTTCTTATTTGGACGAGCCGAGGCGTTCCACGCCCAGCTGACCGGCCACGACCAGCGCTCCGGTGGGGCCGGCCGCGACTGCGGCGAGGTTCTGCCTGTCCGGGCGGACCTCCAGCTGCAGCGGCGCATTGCCGTCCCCGCGAAGGACCGCGCCGCCAGCGCCCACGACGATGAGCCCGCCGTTCGGCAGCGCGATGCCCGACGTCAGCGACTGCTCGGTCCCGGTTTCGAGCGCGCGCCAGCTCGTGCCCCCGTCGCGGCTGGCGATCACGCGCCCGCTCATGCCGAGCAGCACGACCTCGCCATCCGCGCGCTCCAGCCCGCTCCACAGCGAACCGGTGACGCCCGTCGCGAGCTTCGCCCAGCTCGCGCCGCGGTCCGTCGAGCGGAAGGCGAGGCCGGTTTCTGCGGCAATGAAGAGCTTCCCGTCGCGCGTGCCGAACACATGGTTCAGGTGCAGGTCCGCGTCGTGCCCGCTGCCTACGGCCATCGACTTCCACTCGCGTCCGCCATCGGTCGTCCCGAAGGCCGTCCCGTAGGCACCCACTGCGTAGCCGCGCTTCGCATCGGCGAAGTACACCGACAGCAGCACCGGCTTCTCGTCCAGCGTCGCCTGCACCTGCCAGTTCGCGCCGCCGTCCGTCGTGGCGAGAATCAGCCCGCCATGCCCGACCGCCCAGCCGCGCATCTCATCGACGAAATTCACCGCCGTCAGAAGCGCGCTCACCGGCACCTCGGCCTGCTGCCAGGTCTTGCCCTCGTCGGTCGAACGCACGATCGTGCCGTAGTCGCCCACGGCAACGAGCGCGTTGCCCGCCCGCACCAATCCGGTCACAGGCACCTTCGCGGCCAGACGCGCCTTCATCGCCGGTGCGGGCACTTTGGCCGCGTCGGCCGGGGCGGCCGCGAACACTGCGGCACTTGCCGCCAGGCACAGGCCGACCAGGGTCCGCCTGATCTGCATCGATTTCATCGCGGACTCTCCTCAGTGGGCCATCAGCGGCGCGCGGACCGGACCGCGGCGCGGGATCAGCACGTCGATCGTCACCGCCAGCGCGGGCAGCAGCGTGATCGCCATGATCATGTTCACCATGAACATGAAGGTCAGCAGCATCCCCATGTCGGCCTGGAACTTCAGCGCCGAGAACGACCAGGTCGCCACGCCGATCGACAGCGTCACCGCGGTGAACACCGTCGCCACACCGATCTCGCGCAGCGCCTGCTTGAACGCGGTGACGATGTCCTCGCCGTGCGCCAGATGCATCTGCAACCGGTTGTAGATATAGAACGCGTAATCGACGCCGATCCCCACCGCCAGCACCATCACCGGCAGCGTCGCCACCGTCAGGCCGATGTCCAGTTCCTTCATGAACCAGTAGCCGAGGAAGGTCGCCAGCGTCAGCGGCAGGCAGCACGCGATCATCGCGCGCCAGTCGCGATACACCGCGAACACCAGCACCAGGATCGTCGCATACACATACAGCATCATCGGCAGCTCGGAATGCTCGACCACCTCGTTGGTCGCCGCCTGCACGCCGGCATTGCCGCTGGCGAGCCGCACGGTCACGCCCGGGAAGGGCTGCATCTCGCGGAAGTGCTTCACCGCGGCAACCACCTCCTTGATCGTCGAGGCCTTGTGGTCGGCGAGGTACAGGTTCACCGGCAGCAGCGTGCAGTCCGCGTTGAAGAGCCGCATGCCTTCCGGCACCTGGCGCACCGCCTCGCCCAGGGTCAGTTCCTCCTGCGGCAGCGCGGCCCACTTCGGATTGCCTTCATTCACGCCCGATGCGGCGAGCTTCGTGAGGCTGGGCAGCGACTGCGCCGAGAGCACGCCCGGCACGTTCGCGAGGTACCAGGTCAGCCGGTCGACATGGCTCATGACGTCGTGGCGATAGCAGCCGTCGGCCGGCGACTCGACCACCACGGTCAGCAGATCCAGCCCCAGCGCGTAGCGCGCGACCACGGCTTCGACGTCCTGGTTGTAGCGCGAGTCGTCGTGCAGCTCCGGCGCGCCGGGCAGCACGTGGCCGACATGCCGCCCCTGGCTCTGCCACACGGCGATCGCCAGTAAAGCGAGGCACACCAGCGTGCCGATCGCCGCATTCCTCGGATTCGCGATATGCACGCCCAGCGACGCCATCGTGCGATTGCGCAGCCCCTCCATCTTCGTCGCTCGCAGCACGAAGCGCTCGTCGAAGCGGAAGTAGCTCGCCAGCACCGGCAGCATGATCAGATTCGTCACGATCTTGTACGCAACGCCCACCGACGCGGTGATCGCCAGCTCGCGGATCATCGGGATCGGCACCAGCACCAGCGTCGCGAAACCGACGAAGGCCGTGATCAGCGCCAGCGTCCCCGGCACCAGCAGGCCGGTGAAGCTGCGGCTCGCCGCGGTATAGCCGTCCGCACCGTTGATGACTTCCTTCGCGATGTAATTGACCTGCTGGATGCCATGCGACACCCCGATCGCGAACACCAGGAAGGGCACCAGGATCGCCAGCGGGTCGAGGCCGAAGCCCAGCAGCGTGATCGTGCCGAACTGCCACACCACCGACACCAGCGAGCACGCCAGCGGCAGGAAGGTCAGCAGCCACGAGCGCGTATACCAATAGACGGCCGCGGCGGTCAGCAGGAAGGCCAGCGCGAAGAACTCGATCACGCTCGTCGCCCCCTCCGAGATATCGCCCATCTGCTTCGCGAAGCCGATGATGCGGATCTTCACGTCGGCATCGCTGAAGGTGTTGCGCACCTCGGATTCCAGCCTCTGGCTGAACTCCGCGTAATCGAGCCGCTCGCCGGTCTGCGGATCGGGGTCCGCCAGCTCCGCGACCACCATCGCCGACGACGAGTCGTTCGCGACCAGCGAGCCGATGAAGCCGCCGACGATCGTACGCTCGCGGATCGCGGTGATGTTGTCGGGCGTGAGCGCCTTCACGGTCACGTCGCCGCCAATCACATCCTCGGCCTTCATGCCCTCCTCGGTG
This sequence comes from Aromatoleum evansii, assembly GCF_045689615.1. NCBI lineage: Bacteria > Pseudomonadati > Pseudomonadota > Betaproteobacteria > Rhodocyclales > Rhodocyclaceae > Aromatoleum > Aromatoleum evansii. The sequence goes on along the minus strand of NZ_CP141259.1, from coordinate 1,393,963 downwards.
ATCTGCACCGCACGGGTGTTCGGCGTCCACAAGGACGTGACCGTGCGCCGGTCTACGCCCTTCATGAAGAAGAGCGCCTGCGTCACGTCATAAAGTTTGGTCAGCGCCTTCTCGTTCCAGATGTCGCCCTTGGCGGCCTCGACGGTCACGATGATGCGGTTCGCGCCGAACAGCACCTCGCGATACTGGTTGAAGGTCTGGATGTATTCGTGGTCTTGCGGCAGCTGCTTGTCGAAGCCGGCGCTCATGTGCAGTCGCGACGCGAACAGCGCCATGACCACCGTGAAGCCGAGCAGCGCCAGCAGGATCAGCAGGCGGTGCCTGAAGCACACGCGCTGCATCGCCAGCACGAGTTTCTCGATCATGTCGGGGTATCCATTGGGCCGGCGCCGCGGGAGACTGCCTCCCCCGGCGCCGGCAAGTACATCAGAACGAGTACGAAACGCTCGCCGACAGGAAGTCGCGGTCGCGCATCAGGTTGTTGGCGCCGCCGCCGTAGAAGGTCACCCACTGGATCGCGCCCTTCCACGCGTCGCGGTAGTTCGCGAACAGGGACAGCGTCAGCGCCTTGCGACCCTCAACGAAGGGCAGCCCGTTCGGCGTCGTGCCATGGACGTCGTGATACCAGTCGATCTGAGGCGTCAGCGTCACACCCGTGCCCCACACGTTCGGGTAGTTCAGCGCCCCTTCCACCACGTAACCCCACGAGGTCTTGTCCGGCAGCGCATAGTTCGGCAGGAAGTACGGCGTCACGCCGCTGGTATCCAGCCCCGGGTAATGCGCCACCGCAGCTTCCGCGAGGATGAAACCGTCCGTCGCCCCCAGCGCCTTCGCGACCCCGCCCAGCGGGTCGTTGTGCGAGAAGGTGTAGAAGCCCGTCAGGTGGAACTGGTACTTCTCCTCCTCGACGAATCCCGGGTTGCTGCCGTGCTCGTAGATGCTGTACTTGCTCGACGGCCCACCGAAGATGTTGCCGAAAGGCACGGTGGGGTCGATGCCGACGCTGTCGTTCGGGCGGTACGACAGCTCCGCGCCGACCGCGACGTTCGCGATCTTCGTGTTCGCCGAGATCGCGTACAGGTCCTTGTCCTCGCCGTAGGCAATGAAATAACCCGTCACCGCGCCAGCGGCGTTTCCCGTGAAGCCGAGGAAAGGCAGCTTGTCGTGATAGCGCTGATAGGTGAAGGCGAACTCGGTGTCGATCTCCTCCGCGTTGTAGCGGAAGTTCACCCCGTACTGGCCGGTGTTCTTGGGCGCATCCGTGCGCAGGTAAGGCACCGCGATGCCGGCGGCGATCGCGTCCGCATCGGAGATGCCCGGATTGTCGCCGCAACGCCCGTTCGGCAATCCCGCACAGGCTCCCGGCCCGGCGAAGTCCTCGATGATGCTGGTCGGCACGTACGCCACCCGCCGCCCCTTGCCCAGCACGTCCGCGGCCGAGAAGAAGGTCCCCACCGGGTCGAACTTGAAGCCGTTCCAGCCGAACTGGTAGTAGGCCTCCGCGCCGAGGTTCTCGGTCAGGCCCAGCGAAGCCGACAGCATCGGCGCCGGGATGAAGATCTCCTTCAGCTGCGTGCCCGGCACGTGGAACTTCTGCAGGTCGATCGCGTTGATCTGGTTCACGCCGCCGATGATGAAAATGTCCTCGCCCCAGGAGATCACCTGATTGCCGAGCTTCACCTTGCCGCGCCGCTCGCCGACGTTGAATTCCTTGGCGATCCACAGATCCAGCAGTGTCGTCTCACCCGAGGCCTCGCTCGCGACATCCGTACGGCGCGTATCGTCCGACTTCGTATCGACGAACCAGTTGAAGCGCGCCAGCGCGCTCCAGCCACCCGGATACTTCAGCGACAGGTCGTGCGTGCCCTTCAGTACCGCCGAAACGATGTCACCCTTCTTGTAGTTCAGGTTGCCGTCATCGAAGTTCGTGTAGTTGAAGTCCGCGTTCGCATAGCCCAGGCCGTTGCCCAGGTTGTACACCTGCGACAGCTCGTTGTTCGTGCCGTTGTTGCAACCGCCGCTGTCGTTGCCGACCGTCTTGCAGCCAGCCGACTGCAACCGGCTCATCACGCCGTACGACACTGTGCTGTCGAAGCTGCCCGACAGCCCCTCTTCCGAACCGAAACGGAACGCATGGCTCGCTGGCGACCAGCACGCCGCCGCAACCGCAACTGCCAGGATCGAAGGCGCGAGCGTGCCCCGACGATCCGAAATCGTCCTTTTCTTCATGGAGATTCTCCCTGGGTGGAGTGCGGATCAGCGCTCGCCGCGGCGGCGCATCTCGTCCTGCGTGAAGTTGGCCGCCGTGACCCGGCCGTCCTTGGCGGCGGTCAGGTCCAGCACCTCGCCTTCGGCCGTCCAGTTGTCGACCACGTAGCGGCGCGCGACCAGGTCGTACATCTGCGTTTCGTACGTGATGCACGCCCCGACGTCCGGTGCCGCCCACACGCTGCCTTCCTGCACGCGCCACAGGTTGCCCTTGGCGTCGTACATATCCACCTGCAGCAGCGCCCACGAATCCTCGTCGAAGTGGAACACCCGCTTGGCGAAGGAATGGCGCTTGTCCGCCTTCACCGTCGCCTCGACGACCCACACGCGATGCGGCTCGTAGCGCATCAGGTCGCGATTGACGTACTCGGGGCCGAGCATGTCCTTGAATTTCTGCTTCTTGTCGATCAGCTTGTAGGAGTTGTACGGCACGTACATCTCCTTCTTGCCCACCAGCTTGTAGTCGTAGCGGTCCAGCGCCCCGGTGAACATGTTGATCTGGTCGACGAAGTACAGGTTGTCGAAGCCCGCGATCGGGTTGTCATAGGCGAAGGTCGGCGAGCGGCGCACGCGGCGCTGGCCCGGGAAGTAGATCCACGCATCCTGCGGCTTGTCGATGTAAGCGTGGATCAGGTAGCCCTCGCCCGCACGCGACGGCGGCGTCAGCACGTCGTACAGCAGCTTCGACTCCACCCCGCCCACGTCAGCCGGCCCGGAGACCTTCGGATCGTTGAACGGATACATCTCGTACGCCCACTGCTTGTTCTCGACGTAGCTGCCATCCTTCTCGGGCATCAGCGCCGAGATCTGCGCGCGGCGCCCCAGGCCCGTATAGCGCAGCTTGTAGTTCCACATCGCCTCCGCGCCCGTCTTCGGGATCGGGAAGGGCACTCCCGCGCCGAACACCTGCTCGAGTTGCCAGCCGTCGGCACCCAGCTTCGCGGCGGTCGCGTTCTTCTTCGTTTGCGCGGCGACGAAATCCGGCACCGGACAGCTGCGCCGGCTCGGATACACGTCCATGCGGTAACCCTTGTACGCCTTGATCAGCGCAATCTGGCCCGCCGAGAGCTTGTCCGCGTACTTGTCGACGTTGGCCGCGTCGATCGAGAACAGCGGCTTGTCGTCCTTGAAGGGATCGAGGTGTCCCGGCTTCCAGCCGGCGGGCGCCTGGGTCATCCCGCCCGTCCATGCCGGAATGGCGCCATCCTTGCTCGCAGCCGCCTCGCCCCCCACCGGCGTCAGGCTCTTGCCCAGCGCGGCCGCTTCCGCCTCGGTCGCTGCCGCACGCGCGCCACCGCTGCCCAGCACCGCCGCGAGCATGATGCAGATAAGCGCGCGGCGAGGCGAGCTCGTCGTCTTGGTCATGTTGTCGTCTCCTCACTTGATGTGATGTGCCGTTCGGTTCGGCTTTTTTTCCGGCTGCCGCCAGCCGCGTCCTCACGCGGCGGCACAACCGATGGAGGCGATTGTAGGAAGCGGGCTCCGGAGGCGTTATCCGAAATCGGCAATCCGCCGCGAGGTGCCCGGAGCAGCTTCAGGCAGGACAAACGACGCGTTCATTAGAAAGATTTCACTGTTCGGCGTGCGACTTTTGTATTAGTTTTGAAAAACAATCAAAGCGATAACTACAAACGGCCCATTCCGGTCAGGAGACAATCGGAAAATGGATGCTCACACCCTCGCCGGACGCGACGGCATCACGCGCACCGCCGGCGACGACGCGTATTCCGTCGTCCATCTCGACACACGCGACGCAGACGACCACGCAGCCTGCCTGCAACACTGGCGACAGCGCTACGACCAGCTTTCCGCCGGCACCTTCACGGGACGCTTCGACGAATTCTGGTTCGACAACGTGCAGGTCTTCCGCGAACGGACCAATCAGGTCGTGCATGAAATCGGCATGTCGTGGGAAGGCTCCCGCACGATCGGCGTGCCGGTCGAGATCGACGGCACCGGCTGGTACTGCGGCGAAACGTGCGAACTCGATTCCATCATCACGCTAAAGGGCGGGGACGATCTCGACTACCGCACGCCACGCCTGCACGACATCGTCGCCGTGACGACCGACATCGAAGCCTTCACCGATTACGCCTTCCGCGTCGAACACCGGGATGTGGAAGCCGAAATCGGCAAGCGGCGCATCATCCCGGCAACGGCCGACCAGGCCGCCACCTTGCGCAGCTTCCTGCTCACCGTGCTCGCCAGCCTCGAGGCCACCCCAGACCTGCTGCGCCACCCGCAGATGCGCAAGGGGTTGGAACAGGCGATCTACGCCAGCATCGTCGCCGCCATCACGCCGCGCGACGACACTCCCCGCCCGGCCACGCCCTGCCGCACACGCCAGCTCATCGTGGAGCGCGCGCGCGAGTACATGCGCGCGCACATCGACGCACCGATCACCGTCGCCGACCTATGCACCGAGCTGCGCGTCTCCCGCCGCACGCTGCAGTACAGCTTCCAGGACATCCTCAACCTGAACCCCGTCAGCTTCCTGCGCGCCTTGCGCCTCAACGGCGTGCGCCGCGAACTCAAGAGTGCAGACCCCGCCAGCCACCAGATCGCCGACATCGCCGCGCGCTGGGGGTTCTGGCACCTGTCCCACTTCGCGTCGGACTACCGCGCGATGTTCGGCGAACTGCCTTCCGAAACGCTGCGCCAGACGGCTCCCGCGGCCCTGGCCTAGGCGGGCCCCACGCCCTCAGGCCACCTTGAAGCGGCTCACGTCGGCAAGTAGCTGCTCCGCCAGGCTCTCCAGCCGATCCGCCGTGCGGTGACTGTCGACGGCGACTGCGCTGTTCTCCTCTGCCATGCGCGCAATCGTCTCCACGTTGCGCGCAATCTCCGTGGACGCCACGCTCTGCTCGCGCAGGGCCTCCGATATCTCCGCCACGGTTTCCACCACCCGGCCGGCCTCGTCGCGGATGCTCGACATCGCCGCGCCCGCCTCCTGCGCCCGCGTGACACCCGCATTCACCTGCGTCACGCCGCCCTGCATGCTGCCCACCGCCCCACGCGCATCGCGCTGAATCGCGCCCACCATCTGCGCGATCTCCTGCGTCGAATGCGTCGTGCGCTCGGCCAGCTTGCGCACCTCATCGGCCACCACGGCAAAGCCTCGCCCCTGCTCGCCCGCCCGGGCAGCCTCGATCGCCGCATTGAGCGCCAGCAGGTTGGTCTGATCGGCGATCTCCTTGATCACGTTCACGATCGCCGAAATCCGCTCCGAACTGCGGTCGAGCTCGGCAATCGTATCGGCCGACGCTGACACCGCCCGCGCGATCTCTCCGATATCCGCGACCACCGACTCGACGATCTCACCGCCCTCGCCCGACAGCTTGCCCGAGCGGCGTGCAAGCTCATTGGCACTGTTCGCGTTGCTCGCGATGTGATCGATACCCACCGTCATCTCCTCCACCGCCGCCGCCATGCTCGACGCCGCCTCGCTCTGGCGTTGCGAGGCCGTATCGATCTGGCGCGCCGACTCCACCATGCCGCGGGCCGTCTCCGCCACCTGGCCCGAATTGCCCTGGATGCTCGTAATCAGGCGGCACATCGTCGACGCCATGTCGTTGAAGCTGTCGGCGATCACATGCAACTCGTCGCGCGCCTGCAGCTGGATCGCCGTCGTCAGGTCGCCGGCCGCCAGCCGGTGGCTCCCCTCGGCGAGCCGTTTCACGCTTCCCATGATCGACAGATACACCCCGATCGACAGGTAGGCGATCGCGATGGCGACGACCACTAGCACGGCGACGTTGAAATGCAGCACGCGCTGAGCCTCCGCAATCCGTTGCCGCAGCAGTTCATCCAGCGTCGGCAACAGGATCTCGTTCATCTGTCGGTAGCCGACGGAAATCGTCTCGGTGGCCATCCCGAAATAGGCCGACGAAAGCGTGCTCTGCAGGTCGCCGCTTACGATCTCGCTCACCACCCCATTCACCGCGGAGAGCTTCTGCTTCAGTTCGGCGACCGATGACTCCAGCCGTTGCTTGAGATCGGGCCGCTGGACGACGATCTTGCCGATGTTGGTCTCCAGGTCGCCCAGCGCCTCGGCCACGTCGCCTGCGAGCACACTCACCTTGAGCTTTGCCGCATCGTCGATGGTGCCACGCGCCAGCGCGGCAGACCCCCTGGCACGCAACTGCCCCATGCGCTCCAGCAGATAGGGCATGCGGATCACCGCCGTCGACATCAGGTAATAGCTGTCCTGCTGCGGATCGAAGGTCAGGCCGTACTCGTCCGCAACCGAGATCTGGAAATCCAGCACCTGGTCGATCAATCGCGTATGCGCCTCGAAATTCTCGGGCTGGCTCAGCTTCAGCCCCTCCTGCTTCAACGCCCCCCAACGCGAACGGATGTCGCCCCACTCGCTGTTGCGCACCGACTGCGGAAGCGCCACCTCAAGCGTCTCGATGGCCCGATCGACTTCCACGGCCTTGTCCGCACGCGTCGCCTTGGCGCTCTCCAGACCTCCGAGCAGCGCCGACGACAAACCGCGGTGCTGCTGCATCAGCTCCACCACCCGGGAAATCGGGCGGGAGAGCTCCGACGCCACGAGCTCGCGCTCGGTCCGTTCGATCGTCGCGTTCAGCTGGCGCGCCAGCGTCAGCATCAGGCTGGCAAAGGCCACCAGGATGATGAGCCCCAGCAGGCCGAACTTCAGCGGATAGCTGCAACGATTCATCAGACCCACTGCAGGTGCAAAAATCAGTTTCACGATTCACTCCACGAACGAGCCCGCACACATTTCCGGCATCACCGGACATCCGTTGCACATCCTCCGGGCATCCGGATGTGCGGTATATGTCAGCGTTGTCGTCAGGGTATGGGGATTCGCCGAGAAAATACGTGATCCGCATCAAGAACACAGCCGCACACCATACATTCGCCGCATGACCGGGCCGTGGCATTCCCGCCCCCTCGCCTCCGCCCCCCCGCGCGAGCTTTTCCAAATGGGCCGCACACTGCACAATTGCGCCCTTTTTTGCCCAATGGAGAGCCCCAAGATGAAGACCCGCCAGGTCCTGACCCTCGACGATGCACGCAAGATCGCAAGCGCGGCGGAAAGCGAAGCCCTGCGCAACGGCTGGGCCGTCACCATTGCGATCTGCGATGAAGGGGGCCACCTGCTGTGGCTGCAGCGTCTGGACAACGCGCCCCCGTCGAGCGCCTATGTCGCGCCCGAGAAGGCCCGCACCTGCGTGATGATGCGCAAACCCAGCAAGGCCATCGAAGACATGGTCAACAACGGCCGCTTCGCCGGCCTCGGCCTGCCCGTCACCCCGCTCGAAGGCGGCGAGATGATCGTCGTCGGCGGCGAAGTGATCGGCGCCGTGGGTGTCTCCGGCGTCAAATCCTCCGACGACGCGCTGATCGCGCGCGCCGGCATCGCGGCCATCGGAGCCTCAATCAGCCTCTGATCCCCCTATCGGTCGGTACGCCGCGGGGGGCAAAATTACCTATTGATCCCTCCGCTACAAGCGCCCAAAATCCCGCTGGTATCGTGCCGGTCGCATGTGTGCCGCCGGCATCGCCGCCAGGAAGAGCACATCATGCTATTCAATTCGGTCAACCAGCACTGCCTTGGACGCATCGTAGAACTCGCCGAAACCCAAACGGTGGAGGCCGCGGAAGACATCTACGATGAGCGCGGGATGAAACTCTGGGCCAAGGGCAAGCCCGTTTCCGCCGATCTGCAGGAGAAGCTCCTCCGCCGCAAACTGGCGAAGCCGCTCGAAGCCACCCTGGCGGTCGACGGCGCCATCGCATTCAGTGACGTCGCCAGCGCCTGCGTCGCGCACATCGAACAGAATCCGCTGCTTGCCCGCATCGTCAACCGCGACGCGATCGGGCTCATCAACAACATGCGCAACGTGCCGCTCCCGCCGCCACTGCGGTTGCTGCTCACCGCCGCACATGCAAAGGGCAGCAGCAGCTTCAAGCATGCGCTTAGCGCTGTCGTCATATGCGCCGGGATTGCCGCACGCCTGAACGCGAGCGATCACGACGCACAACTCCTGCTGGTCGCGGCCCTGGTGCACGACCTCGGGGAGATGTACATCAACCCCGACTTCCTGCGCGACAGTTACCGCCTTCAGCCGGGGGAATGGAAGCACGTGGCCAGCCATCCCCGCGTCGGCCAGCTCCTCATCGCCGAACTCACCACGCTGCCCGCCGCCGTCGGCCAGTGCGTCGCGCACCATCATGAACGCCTCGACGGCAGCGGCTACCCGAATCAGGTGGGCGGCAGCAATCACAGCCGCCTCGGTTCGTGGCTCGCGGTCGCCGACTCCGTAGGGGCCATCCTCGCACGCGGCGACGACGGGGCCGCCCTGCGCGCCTCGCTGGCGCTGCGCATCGTTCCCGAAGAATTCGACCACGACGCGGTTGCGGTCGTGACACAGGCCCTGCGCAACGGCGAAGACGCGTTCGGAACGACGCCCGAGGGCGACTTCGGCGCGCGCATCCAGGAAAGCTGGCGGCACATGAACGCCGCGATGGCCGAGGCAGAGCTCCTGATCGCCAAGGGTCAGACGCCCTTCTTGCGGCAAACTGCCGGCAACGCGCTCGCCCTGCTGCACAACCTGCTCAAGTCGCTGCGCTCCACCGGCGTCATGGAGGCCAACTCCCTCGGCGCCGGCAACCTCGACGGCGAACTCATCGCGGAAATCAATCTCGTGATCCGCGAAATCGAATGGCGCATGCGCAACCTCGCGCGCAACCTGCACCTTCGCGCCGAAGCCCAAACCGAAGGCACCCCGCTCGAACGGCTCGCCCCGCTGATTCGCGAACTCGACGGCAGCAACGTCGCCGCGGCAACCAGCCCGCAGGCGGTTCCCGCGAGCTACCAAGCCCCGGCAGCAGCCGCGCAGGCAGGGTAAACTCTCACGAACAACATTCATCCGGGGGCGTGATGCAGGATTTCGAATCTCAGGCACGGGCATTCGGCGAGCAGATCGAGGCCGAGATCGCCGAAGGGCATCTCAGCTTCCCCACGTCCCTCGATGTCTCCCTGCGCATCAAGCGGCTCGCCGACAGCCCCGCATCCTCGCTGGAAGAGATCGCCGCAGCGGTGAAGACCGAGCCGGTCCTCAGCGCCAAGACGGTGCGCATGGCCAACGCCGTCGCGCTCAACCCGCAAGCCACCCCCATCACCAACGTCGCCGATGCCGTGCGTCGCATCGGCCTCTCGTCACTGCGCTGCCTGGCCTTCGCAGTGGCCGCCGAACAGCTCGCCCAGGATCACCGCTCGCCCAAGATGCGCGCCATCGCCTCCGGACTGTGGATGCACTCGGTGGATGTCGCCGCGTGGTCCTCCGCCCTCGCCCGCGAACTGCGCGTCGTCAATCCCGACACCGCGATGTTCGCAGGCATGCTGGCCGACATCGGGCAATTCCTGCTGCTCGCCCGTGCCGCCGAATACCCCGCGCTGGAAGACGACCTGCCGCGTTTTGCCGAGTTCGTGACCACCTGGAGCCAACCCGTCAGCGAGGCAGTGCTCGACGTCTTCGAACTGCCCGAATCGATCCTGGACGCATTCGAGTGCAGTAACCCCTACGGCGGCTCCTGGCCCCCCGCGAACCTCGCCGACATCCTTTTCGTCGCGGAACTTGCGGCCGAGACGCCCAACCCCTTCGACAAACTCCTCGGACTGGATCACCGTGCCAGCCTCCTCGATGCGGCCACGCACGGGATCGACCAGCAGGACCTCGATCATCTGCTCGAATCGACCCGGGAAAACCGCCAGCTGATCCTAGCTGCGCTCTGCAGCTGACGCCCCCCGTGCGCGTCACCCTCGTCCATCCGGCCGGCTTCAACTTCGTCCCCGGACAGCCCGATTTCTCGGTGCTGGCCAACCGCATGGCGCCGATCGGCATCCTGTCGCTCGCCGCCTGGCTGGACAAGCACGGTCACGAAACGGCCGTCCACGACTGCCTCGGACCCTTCGCGCCGCCCGGCATCGAAGCCAACGTCGACGCCATCCTCGCCACCGAACCCGAACTCGTCGGCTTCTCCGCGACGACCTCGGCGTTCATGGACGCCGTCGACATGGCAACGAGCATCCGACGCCGCCGACCCGCCATCCGCATCGTGCTCGGCAACGTCCACGCCTCGTCCATCGGCGCACCGCTGCTCGAGCACTTCCCCGAGATCGACTACCTGTGCATCGGCGAGGGCGAAGGCCCCCTGCTCGACCTCGCCGACGGCAAGCCCCCTGCCGCGATCGACAACCTCGTGTGGCGCGACGGCGCGCGCATCGTCGCCAACCCGCGGCGGCCGCGCATCCTGGACCTCGACGAACTGCCCTTCCCCGCCTATGAGAAGCTCGCCGGCTTCCCCGCCGGCTACCACCTGCCGCTCTTCTCCTACGCCAAGCGCCACGGCGCCACGATGATCACCTCGCGCGGCTGCCCCTACACCTGCTCGTTCTGCGACCGCACCGTGTTCGAGCGCCTCTACAAGGTGAACTCCGCCGCTTACATCTACGCGCACATGAAGCACCTGCGCGACAAATTCGGCGTGCATCACATCAACTTCTACGACGACCTGTTCACCGCCAGCCGCAAGCGCGTCGACGAACTGTGCCGCCTGCTCATCGAGAAGCCCCTGGGCATGCAGTTCAACTGCGCGATCCGCACCGGCCACACCTCGGAGGAGATGCTGCACCAGTTGAAGCGCGCCGGTGCGCTGATGGTCTCGCTCGGCATCGAGTCCGCCGACCCGGCGATGATGGAACGCCACAAGGCCGGCGTCACCCTCGACGCCGTGCGCGACACCGTCCGCAAGATCCACGCCGCGGGGCTGCGTGCCAAGGGCCTCTTCATCTTCGGCCTGCCCGGCGAGACGCCGCAGACGCTGCGCGCCACCAGCGACTTCATCCTCTCGCTCGATCTCGACGAGATGAACATGACCAAGTTCAGCCCCATGTACGGCGCGCCGATCTGGGACGAATGCGTCGACGGCAGCAGCGGTGACTTCCGCGAGGACTGGCGCCTGATGAACTGCCTCAACTTCGTCTACCGCCCCGCAGGCTTCGCCTCGCGCGAGGAGATGGACGCCCTCTACAACTGGCACGTCCGCCGCTTCTACGACAGCAAGGGCTACCGCCGCCGCTTCGCCCGCCGCCTGCGGGAACACCGCTGGAGCCTCTGGCACCTGGTGCGCAACCTCCCGCGTGCGGTCAAGGCCGCGCGCTACTTCAGCGCCAACCGCGCACAGCTCGAAGCCGCGCGCCGCGACTTCCCCGTGCACGCGCGCCAGCCGGCGGGACTGAAGGCCCATCTCGGCGCGGAACTGCTGGCCGACAAGGCACGCTCTGCGGCGCAGCAAGTTGTCATCGCCCTGCGCGGCGCATAAGATTGATAATCTTGACCTCCCTCCAACGGCGTACATACGCCCAGCCCGAGCAGGTACCCGATGACAGAGGAAGCCTTCGATCACGTCACCAGCCTGCAGATCCGGCTCACGGAGCTCCGCAACGAGCACCGCGACCTCGATGACGCCATCACGCGTCTGCAGGGCTCCCCGCAGGAAGACGAACTGCTGCTGCGCCGCCTGAAGAAGCGCAAGCTCGCCCTCAAGGACCGCATCGCCGTCATCCAGCGCATGCTCGACCCCGACGAACTGGCGTGAGCCCCGCTCGCGCCGAGGACAACCAGCCGCCCCGCCGATGACCCAACCCAAGACCTTCGGACCCGAAACCCTCGCGCTCCACGCCGGCCAGTCCCCCGACCCCGCCTTCGGCGCCCGCGCCGCCCCCATCTACTTCACCACCAGCTACGTCTTCCCGGACACCGACCACGCCGCAGCGCTGTTCAACCTCGAACGCCCCGGCCACGTCTATACGCGCATCTCCAACCCGACCAACGCGATGCTGGAAGAACGCATCGCCGCCCTCGAAGGCGGGGTCGGAGCGATCGCCGTCGCGAGCGGACAGGCCGCACTGCATCTGGCGATCACCACCCTGATGGGCGCCGGCGGCCACATCGTCGCCTCGCACGCGCTGTACGGCGGCTCGCACAACCTGCTCGCCTACACCCTGCCGCGCTTCGGTATCACCACCACCTTCGTCGATCCGCACGTCCCGGACGCCTGGCGCGCCGCCGTGCGTCCCGAGACGCGCCTGTTCTTCGGCGAATCGCTCGGCAACCCCGGCCTCGACGTGCTCGACATCCCCGCGGTCGCCGACATCGCGCACGCCCATCGCGTCCCCCTGCTGGTCGACGCGACCCTCGTCACCCCCTGCCTGCAACGCCCGCTGGCGCTCGGCGCCGACCTCGTGCTGCACTCGGCAACCAAATTCCTCGGCGGCCACGGCGTCGCGGTCGGCGGCCTGCTCGTGGATGGCGGGCGCTTCGACTGGGAAGCCTCCGGCCTCTTCCCCACGCTCACCGAAGCCTACGACGGCTTCCACGGCATGGATTTCGCCGAGGAATCCCCCATCGCGGCCTTCCTGCTGCGCGCGCGGCGCGAAGGCCTGCGCGACTTCGGCGCCTGCCTGTCGCCGATGAACGCCTTCCAGATCCTGCAGGGCATGGAAACCCTGCCGCTGCGCATGCGAGCCCACGTCGCCAACGCACGCCGGGTCGCGGAGCACCTCGCGGCCCATCCGCTCGTCGCACAGGTCGCCTGGCCCGGCCTCGCCAGCCATCGCGACCACGCGCTTGCCGCCCGCCTGCTGCCCGACGGTGCGGGCTCGGTGCTGTCCTTCGAGCTCAAGGGCGGCCGCGCCGCCGGCCGCGCATTCATCGAGGGCCTGCGGGTGTTCTCGCATCTGGCCAACGTCGGCGACGCCAAGTCCCTGGTCATCCACCACGCCAGCACCACCCACTTCCGCATGTCCGCGCAGGATCTCGCCGCCGCAGGCATCGGAGAAGGCACCGTGCGCCTGTCGGTGGGGCTCGAGAGCGCCGACGACCTCATCGAAGACCTCGACCGCGGCCTCTACGCCGCCGGCCGCGTCGTGCAGGGTTAAGCCATGGAACTGAGCATCAGCGACACCCCCGTCTACCTCTACACCGGCGGCCGCCCCTTCGACCGGCAACAGCCTGTCGTCGTCCTCATCCACGGCGCCGGCCACGACCACAGCGTGTGGAACTTCCAGGCCCGCCAGCTCGCTCACCACGGCTTTGCCGTGCTTGCACCGGATCTCCCCGGCCACGGCCGCTCGCAGGGCAGCCCGCTGCCCACCATCGAGGCCCTTGCGGACTGGGTCGAGGCCCTGCTCGACGGAGCGGGCGTCGTCCACGCCGCCCTCGCCGGCCACAGCATGGGTTCGCTCGTCGCCCTCCAGGCCGCCGCGCAGGCTCCCGAACGCATCCGGAAGCTCATCCTCATCGGCAGCGTCGCCCCGATGCCCGTCGCGCCTCCGCTCCTCGAAGCCGCTGCGAACGCACGCGCTGTTGCGCACGGGATGATCAACCAGTGGTCCTACACCCCCGCCTCGCAGCTCGGCGCGAGCCCCATTCCCGGCGTCTCCCTCACCGGTCTCAACCAGCGCCTCATGGAACGCCAGCGCGAAGGCGTGCTCGCTAATGATCTCGCCGCCTGCAATGCCTACCAGGGCGGCCTTGACGCCGCATCGCGCATCGCCGTGCCATGCGCGATGCTGTGCGGCGAACGCGACCAGATGACGCCGCGCAAAGCCGTCAAACCCCTGCAGGAAGCGCTCGCCAAGGTTCCCGGCGGCGCGCGTATGATAGTGATCAAAGGCGCCGGTCATGCGATGATGGCTGAAGCGCCCGATGCGGTCGGCGATGCCATGCGAGGCTTCCTCACCAGCACATAACAACATGGAAGCCCCGTTCGCTGCCGCACGACAAGCCCCAACAGGAGAGAACCATGTCGCTGCAGAACGATACGGGTACGACAGCTGAAGAACCTGTCTTTCCGACCGTCCGCGAAGTCGATGCGGGCGCCCCCCTGCGCTGGATCGCGCGCGGCGTAAGCGACCTGCGCGCATGCCCGATTCCCAGCCTGTTCTACGGCTTCTGCTTTGCGGCGATGGGCCTGCTCGTCACGATGGTGTTCGAGCACGCCTACCAATACACCGCCGCGATGACCTCCGGATTCCTCCTGCTCGGCCCCTTCCTCGCCATGGGCCTGTACGAGATCAGCCGCCAGCACGAACAAGGGCTGGCCTGCGCACTGCGGCCGACACTCACAGTCTGGCGGCGCAACGCCGGCAACATCGGCATCTTCGCGGTCGTCCTCGGGGTGGTGTTCCTCGTCTGGGCGCGTGCATCGCTGGTCATCTTTGCCCTCTTCTACACCAACGAGCTGCCCAACCTCAGCGGCTTTCTCAACCAGCTGCTGGCGCTCGAGAACCTCGAGTTCCTGCTGGTGTATTTCAGCGTCGGACTACTGTTCGCCTGCATCGTGTTCGCTGCCAGCGTGATCTCCGTCCCCCTCATGCTCGACCGCAACCAGGACGCCATCTCCTCGATGCTCGCGAGCATCGGCGCCCTCGCCCGCAACCCCGGCGCGATGATCGTCTGGGCCTTGCTCATAGTCACAATGACTATAATCGGCTTCCTCAGCTTCCATCTCGGACTTGTCGTATTGATGCCCATCGTCGGTCATGCCAGCTGGCACGCCTACCGCGACCTCGTCGCTCCCACAGGCGACGGCCCGCCACCGACGGCTGCACATTGAACACGCCTCATCGGAACATCGTCATGCACTCCGCCCAGGAACTCGTCGCCAATGTCACCACGCTCGCCACGCTGCCGAGCGTCTATCTGCGCATCCGCGATGAACTCGATGCCCCAGCCGGATCGGCCGCGAGCGTCGCCCACGCCATCAGCGCCGACCCTGCAATCGCCTCCAGCCTGCTGCGCCTTGCGAACAGTGCCTTCTACGGCTACGGCGGAAGGATCGAAACGATCTCCCGCGCCGTCACCGTTCTCGGCATCCAGCAGGTGCACGACCTCGTGCTGGCCATCTCCGTGAGCGGTGCGTTTTCCCTCTTCGCGCCGCGCCACCTCAACATGCCGCGCTTCTGGCGCGGAGGCGTCATGTGCGGACTCGCCGCACGCGAGATCGGCCGCAGCCAGGGCATGATCGGGGTCGAGCGCTTGTTCGTCATCGGCCTGCTATCCGACATCGGTCACCTGGTGATGTACCAGACGATCCCCGAGCTCGCGCATGAAGCGCGCAGCGTCGCAACCGTCGGCCGCGAACCGCTGCACCTGGCCGAACGCCGCATCGTCGGTTGTGACCACGCCGAGGTCGGCGCTGCGCTGATGGCACACTGGCGCCTGCCGACGAGTTTCGTGGACATCATCGGCGCGCAGACCGTGCCGCGCCTCGGCGGGGACTACGTCTATGAGGCTGCGATGGTGCACGTGGCCGCGCGCATTGCCGAGGCGGACCAGGAGAACGAATCGAGCACCGCAGCCGCCGAGCGCATCGACCCCACGATCTGGGCCCTGCTCGAAATGGAACCCGCCAACCTGCGCCGCATCCGCGAAAGCGCCGAACTCGACCTGGCGAGCTACACCGCACTCTTCTTCCCGAACCTCGGCAACGAGCGCGCGCGCGCCTGAGCCAGCGCACGCCAGCGCTCCGGCCGCGGCAACGCGAACAGCGTCCGGGCAAACGCAAGAGCCTCCCCGAGCGCCTCCTCGGCCGGCACGGACAAACCCTCGCCCAACTCGAAGCGGACGGCGCGCAGCCCCAGGATGAAGGTCGGGGGAGGCGCCGCCCCCTCGATGCGGCGGAACACGTCCAGCACCGCCGCAGGCGACAGCGCATGGGAAAAACTCGACACCGACGCCCCGCCGTCCGTTTCAGCAAACGCGAAAGGCGCCTCCAGGCCGCAGGCCGCATCGATGAACAGCGCCAGGTTCGCGCCGCACAGCTCCAACGCATGCTCCACCTGGAGCTGAAACTCGCACACGACCCGCACACCAGCCGGCAGTTCGTCCTCCAGCCGCCGCAATAACAGCGGCCCTGCCGCATCGTCCCCGCGCGACTCGTTGCCGATGACGAAGATCACCAGCCGGCCGGAATCAGTCACGCACCACCCGATCCACGACCTCGCCGCCCGCATCGGCGAGTTCAAGCACCAGCGGCATCTTGCCCAGCGCGTGCGTCGCACACGACAGGCAGGGATCGTAAGCCCGGATCGCGACCTCGATATGATTGAGCAGTCCCTCGGTCAGCTTGCGCCCATCCAGATAGCGACGCGCCACTTCCCGCACCGCGGTGTTCATCGCCTGATTGTTGTGCGTCGTCGACACGATCAGGTTGCACATCGTCACGAGGTCGTCGTCCCCCACCTGATAATGGTGGATCAGCGTGCCGCGCGGCGCCTCGATGATCCCGACCCCCTCGTTGCCGCGCTCCCCGTCCGCCAGCAGAGCCCCTTCCAGGAGGTCGCCATCGCCGAGCAGATCGCGGATCACTTCAGCCGCATGCAGCAGCTCGATCATCCGCGCCCAGTGATAGGCCAGCGTCGCCCTGACCGGCTCCCCCCGCCCGTGATCGATGAACTCGCGGCGCTCGGCCTCGGCCAGCGGCGTCGGGATGAAGTCGCAGTTCTGCACCCGTGCGAGCGGCCCCACCTGGTACCACCCCTCGTCCGGCCCCAGCTGCTGCAGGTAAGGGAACTTCATGTAGCTCCAGGGCTTGACCTGCTCCCGGATGAGGCTGCGATAGGACTGATCCGGCACCTTGTCGACCAGGATCCTGCCGTCCGCATCGCGAAAGCGCAACGCGCCGTGATACAGGTCCATCGCCCCGTCGGCCCGCACCAGGCTCATCACGTTGGCGCGGAAGCGCCCGAACTCGTCGTACAAGGCAGGATCGGCCCGATGCAGCCGTTTCACCAGCTCGACCGCCGCGCGGCTCCACTCGACCATGTGGTCGATTTCCGCGCGCAGCGCGTCCCGGTCCTCCACAGCGAGAGGCCGGTTCATCCCGCCGGGCACCGAACCGGTACCGTGGATGCGCTTGCCGGCCGTCGCGCGGATCACCTCCTGCCCGAACTTGCGTAGCAGCACCCCCTGCCGCGCCACCTCCGGGTAAGCCGCGGCAACCCCGACGATGTTGCGCTTGCCGACCTCCGACTCGAAGCCGAACAGCAGGTCCGGCGACGACAGGTGGAAGAAGTGCAGCGCGTGCGATTGCAGGATCTGCCCGTAATGCATCAGGCGCCGGAGCTTCTCCGCCGAGCGCGTGATCGGGATGCCCAGCACCCGGTCCATCGCCTTCGACGCTGCCAGGTGATGACTGACGGGACAGATCCCGCACAGGCGCTGCACCATCACCGGCACCTCCCAGTACGGGCGCCCCTGGATGAACACCTCGAAGCCGCGGAACTCCACGATGTGGAGGCGCGCCTCGCGGACATGGTCGTCCTCGTCGAGCAGCAAGGTCACCTTGCCATGCCCTTCGACCCGCGACACCGGGTCGATCACCACCCGGCGCAATTGCTCCCTGCCGGCAGCCGTTTCAAGCGACGAATCCATGCGATGCCTCAATCGAAACGCAACAAGGGATGCGCCAGGCGCGGCGTGCGACCGCCGATCAGGTCCGTCAGGAACTTCCAGATCGCGTCGCCCGACGGCGGACATCCCGGGATGAAGTAATCGACCCGGACCACCTCATGGATCGGGTGCACGCGGTCGAGGAGCAAGGGCAGCTCGGGATCGTCCGGCACGCCCCCCTCCTCGATGCCGTCGCGTTTCACATACACCTGCTGCAGGCAATCACCGAGATCGAGATGATTGCGCTGCGCCGGCAGACCACCATTGATCGCGCACGCACCGACCGCAACCAGTGTCTTGCAGTTGCGGCGGAACTCGCGCAGCACGTGCACATTCTCCGCGTTGCACACGCCCCCCTCGATCAGGCCGATGTCGCAGGGCCCGCAATGCTTGATGTCGGTGAGCGGCGAACGATCGAATTCCACCACCTTGGCCAGCTCGAGCAGGCGCTCGTCCATGTCCAGGAAGGACATGTGACAGCCGAAACAGCCCGCAAGCGAGGTCGTCGCAACACGCACGCGGGGCAAACTCATGCTGTCGCTCATTCGCCCTTCTCCATCGCAACGCTGCTGATCGAGGCCTCGTCGTACTTGCGCTCGCCGATCGGCACGGCGAAGCCCACCCGCTTGCGCAGGATCACGCCCACCGGGCAGATGTCCGCAGCCCTATCACTCACCGCGAAATCCGTATCGGCCAGCCGCCCCGACTCCGCATTCACCACCAGATGCTTGCGGATCCCGCGCTCCGTCAGCGCGAACACGCCCTTGTGATCCACGTCGCGCGACGCCCGCACGCACAGCTCGCAAAAGATGCAGCGATTGAAGTCCAGCAGCACGTCCGGGTGCGACGCATCCACCGGCCGGTCAGGATAAAAGTGCGCGAAGCGCGCGCTGCTCATGTCCAGCTCGTAGGCCAGCGCCTGCAACTGGCAGTTGCCGCTCTTCTCGCACGACGGGCAGAAATGGTTGCCCTCCACGAACAGCATCTGCAGGAGAGCCCGCCGCTCGCCGTTGATCTCCGGCGTATTGCTCTCCACCTCCATCCCGTCCCGCGCCGGCAGCGCGCAGGACGAAACGTGGCGCCCGCCAACTTTCACGATGCACAGCTTGCATGAGCCGTGCGGCGGGAAATCCGGGTGCCAGCACAGGTGCGGAATATAGTGGCCGGCCGCGCGTGCGGCCTCGAGTATCGTCTGGCCTTCCTCGAACGGCACCGGCCGGCCGTCGAACAGGAACTTCCCGCCCATCGCTACACCTCCTCCCGCCAATCCAGGTGCGCGCCCGGATCGTCGCGACCGGTCATGCGCCGCGCCGTTTCGAGCGCTGCGTCGAGATCGAACGCCGGCTTGAAGTCGAGCGACACGAGCCGCCGCTCGTAGGCCGGGCGGAACTTGATCAGCGTGTCGATCACCGGATTCGGCGCGCTCGACCCGAGCCCGCAATGGCTCGCGTTCTTCAGCAGGCGGTCCAGCCACTCGATGTCGGCCAGATCCATCTTCGCCCCCTTCCCGCTCGCGAGCTTGTCCATGTAGCCCTTGAGCAGGGCCGTCCCGACACGGCACGGCGTGCAGAACCCGCAACTCTCGTGCGCGAAGAAATGCACGAAATTGCGCGCCATCTCGAACGGGTCGCGGCGCCCGTCGAACACCATGAAGGCCCCGGCCGTCGGCACGTCCTCGAACGCGATGCGCCGGTGGAACTCGTGGCCCGCGATCGTCACCCCCGACGCGCCGCCCACCTGCACGACCTGCGGATCGTGTGCACCGCAATCCTCGAGCACATGCGCTATCGTCACCCCGAAGGGATACTCATACACCCCGGGATAGGCGCAGTCCCCCGAGATCGACAGGAGTTTCGTGCCGGTGGACTGCGGCGTCCCCGTCGCCGCGAAAGCCGCGCCGCCTTGCAGGGCGATCAGCGTGGTCTTCGCCAGCGTCTCGACGTTGTTCACCACCGTCGGTCGTCCCAGATAGCCATGCGTGACCGGGAATGGCGGCCGGATCCGCGGCGTGCCGCGCTTGCCTTCGAGCGACTCGAGGAGCGCCGTCTCCTCGCCGCACACGTAGGCCCCGGCGCCCAGGTGAATGTCGATGTCGAAATCGAACCCCGCTTCGCCGAGGATCCGCGGCCCGAGAAGTCCCGCTGCGCGCCGCAGGGCCAGCACCGCCCGCAAGTGCTTCAGCAGGTAGCGATACTCCCCCCGCAGGTACAGCAGGCCCTGCCGCGCCCCGGTCGCCCAGGCCGCAAGGGTCATCCCTTCGAAGACTCGCTCAGCCTGGCTCGCCAGCAGCACCCGATCCTTGAAGGTGCCCGGCTCGCCTTCGTCCGCGTTGCACACCACCACCTTGTCGGCGCCCGGCGCATCGCGGCAGGCCATCCATTTCACCGCCGTCGTGAAGCCCGCTCCACCACGCCCACGCAGCCCCGACAGGCGCACCTCCTCAAGCCAGCCCGTCCGCCCGCGCACCATCGCCGCCTGCAGCGCCGCCCCGGGAACGAAGTCGTCTCCGAGCAGCGCCCCGCGCCGGCGGATGTTGTCATCGACGCGGAAATATTCGGCCGGCCACTCGGCCAGCGGTGTGCCGGCACGCACCAGCGATGCGATGCGCTCCACCCGCGTCTCGTCGAGCCGCGTCACGGCAAGGCCGTTGACCAGCACCGCCGGCCCCTGATCGCCCATTCCCGTGCATGAGGTTACATCGACGCTCACCTCTCCGCCGGGCGAGACCTGCCCCGGCGAGACCTCCAACCGTCGACAGAGGCTTTCCATCAACACCCGGGTGCCCAGCATCCGATCGATGATGTTGTCGGAAAAAAGGATGCGGTAACGGCCGACCGGCTCGGTGTAGAGAAAACTGTAGAACCCGGCGACGCCTTCGACGCGCGCCCGCGGCAACTCGAGCAGATCGGCAATGCGGGTCAGCGCCGCCGCAGGCAGATAGCCGATGCCGTCCTGGGTTTCGACAAGGATCTGGAGCAGTTGCGACGGTTCCCGTCGATGGCGCTCGACCGCCTGTGCTGCTATCCGCTCGGCATCTTGCATGGGCAAACTCCGGAGCTGCGCTATGCAAGGATTCTAGCAGCAAGCGATGCTGCGTTGCATCGTAGGCAGCGCCGCAAATATTTTCGTCGCGCCCGTGCGACGAACACCGCCGACCGCACAGCGATGGCCCCGCCGAAACCCTTGGCGGACGCGACTTTCAGCGTCGCAGATCACCCAAAAGCACTACTAGATCTAGTGAGCACTGAAAGCTTGACATACCGCAAAAACAATTAACATATTGTTTTTAGGTGTTTTTATTTTTTTGCAAAATCAACTTTCGCGAGCTATTCTTCACGCCGAAATACACACCATCGAACGGACTCACACACGGACTCAAAAAGACCATGAGCACGACGATCAATTCGCAGGCCAAAGGCAAGGCAGACGCCTCCACCCTCGCCCCGCAGGAAATCGCGGGCGAAGTTCTCCTCGAAAAATATGCCAAGGACGACGAACAGACCGTCGCCGAAGTCCGCACGCGCGTGGCGCGTGCCCTCGCAGCCGTGGAAGCCGAGGAAAAGCGCGCCCACTGGGAAGCGAAGTTCCTCGAAGCCCAGGAGAAAGGCTTCGTCCCCGCAGGCCGCATCAACAGCGCTGCCGGCACCAAGCTGCAGGCAACCCTGATCAACTGCTTTGTCCAGCCGGTCGGCGATTCCGTGTCGGAAGCCGTCGACGGCCGCCCCGGCATCTATACCGCGCTCGCCCAGGCCGCCGAGACCATGCGCCGCGGCGGTGGTGTCGGCTACGATTTCTCCAGCATCCGTCCGAAGGGCGCCCTGGTGAAGGGCACCCTCTCGAACGCCTCCGGCCCCGTGTCCTACATGCGCGTCTTCGACCGCTCGTGCGAGACCGTCGAGTCCGCCGGTGCGCGCCGCGGAGCCCAGATGGGCGTGCTGCGCTGCGACCACCCCGACATCGAGGAGTTCATCCACGCCAAGGACCATGGCGACCTGACGAACTTCAACATCTCGGTGGGCGTCACCGACGCCTTCATGAAGGCCGTCGACACCGACACCGATGTCGAACTCTTCCACAAGGCCGAACCGATCGACGAGCTCAAGGCCACCGGTGCATATCAGCGCGACGACGGCCTGTGGGTGTATCGCAAGCTGCGTGCACGCGAGCTGTGGGACCAGATCATGCGCTCGACGTACGACCACGCCGAGCCGGGCATCCTCTTCCTCGACCGCATGAACCAGGACAACAACCTGTACTACTGCGAAACGATCGAGGCGACCAACCCCTGCGCCGAACAGCCCCTGCCCCCCTACGGCTGCTGCGACCTCGGCTCGATCAACCTCACGCCCTTCGTGAAGAACCCCTTCACCGACAAGGCCGACTTCGACTACGCGGCCTTCGGCAAGATCGTCGACATCGCCATCCGCATGCTCGACAACGTGCTCGACGTAACGCACTGGCCGCTCGAGCAGCAGGAGAACGAGGCACAGTCCAAGCGTCGTGTCGGCCTCGGCTTTACCGGCCTCGGCGACGCCCTGATCATGCTCGGCAAACGCTATGACAGCCCCGAGGCCCGCAGCGTCGCCGCGAAGATCTCCGAATACATGCGCGACCGCGCCTACCTCGCCTCGGTCGAACTGGCCAAGGAACGCGGCGCCTTCCCGCTGTTCAATGCCGATCTCTACCTCTCCGGCGGCAACTTCGCCTCGCGCCTGCCTGCCGAGGTCAAGGACAAGATCCGCAAGCACGGCCTGCGCAACTCGCACCTGCTGTCGATCGCTCCGACCGGCACGATCTCGCTCGCCTTCGCGGACAACGCCTCGAACGGCATCGAACCCCCCTTCTCCTACACCTACACGCGCCGCAAGCGCATGGCCGACGGCACCTACAAGGAATACGCCGTCGAAGACTACGCATGGCGCCTGTACAAGCACGTCGGCGGCAACGTCGCGAGCCTGCCGTCCTACTTCGTCACCGCGCTCGAGATCTCCGCGCAGGCGCACAAGGACATGGTGGCCGCAGTCGCTCCGTTCATCGACACCTCGATCTCCAAGACCGTAAACGTCCCCGAGGACTACCCCTACACGGAGTTCGAGGATCTCTATCTCTCCGCCTGGAAGGCCGGCCTCAAGGGGCTCGCAACCTATCGCCCCAACTCCGTGCTGGGCTCGGTGCTCTCCGTCACCCCGTCGTCGGAGCAGAAGCAGCCGCAGGACGTCGAGCTTTCCGGCCCGAACAAGCGCCTGTCGATCAACAGCCTGCCTGCCCCCGTCCTCTCCAGCCTGCGCTGGCCCGGCCGCCCCGAGCTGCCCGACGGCAACATGGCGTGGACCTACATGCTCGGCACCCCGACCGGCGACTTCGCCCTCTTCGTCGGCCAGGTCGGCAATAACGGCGGCTCCTTCCCGTTCGAAGTGTGGGTCAACGGCGCGGACCAGCCGCGCGGCCTCGGCGCCGTCGCCAAGACTTTGTCGATGGACATGCGCGCGAACGACCGCGGCTGGCTCAAGCTCAAGCTCGAGACCCTGGCGCGCACGATCGGCGAGAAGTCCTTCGAGATGCCCTTCCCGCCGCACGGCGAGAAGACCATGTTCCCGGGCGTGGTCTCCGCTTTCGCCCAGGTGGTCCGCTATCGCTGCGAGAAGCTCGGTGCCCTTGAGGTGAACGACACCCCGACGCCGGTGCTGGACACCCTCTTCAGCCTGCAGGAGCCCAAGACCGGCACCGACGGCACGCTGTCCTGGACCGTAGATATCTCCAACCCGGCAACCGGCGAAGACTTCGTCCTCGGCCTGAAGGAAATCACGCTGCCCGACGGCGTGACCCGCCCCTACTCGGTATGGCTGTCGGGCAACTATCCGCGCGCCCTCGACGGACTCACCCGCATCCTGTCGCTCGACATGCGCGTCATGGATCCGGCCTGGGTCGGCATGAAGCTGCGCAAGCTGCTCAACTACCCCGAGCCGCTCGGCGACTTCATGGCCTTCGTCCCCGGCACCCGTCGTCAGCAGAACTACCCGAGCACCGTAGCCTACATGGCGCAACTCATCATCCACCGCTACGCGATGCTCGGTGTGCTCGACGAGCAAGGCTATCCGGTGCGCGAGATGGGCATTCTCGAGGCTCCGCGCGAGACCAGCGATCCGAAGGTCATGCAGGGCGGACTCTGCTCCGAGTGCGGCAACCACTCCGTGATCCGCAAGGACGGCTGCGACTTCTGCACCGCCTGCGGCGCGGTCGGCACCTGCGGCTGATCTGCTCCGGGGGCGTCCGCAAGGACGCCCCAAAACAAAACAAAAAGCGAACCATAAGGTTCGCTTTTTTTTGCCTTCGACCAGCCCGCCACGGACTCTCCCCCGGCGCAAGGCCTTCCGGGGGCCGACGTTCGCATCGTCCCGCGATGCGTCACTGCACCGCTATCGTGCAGCAGGTGAAATCGCCGTTCCCAGCAGGGGCAAGGCACGGAACAGGGCGGTGATCGTCTTCGCGTCGGTGATCACGCCCTCCATCACCGCACGAACCGCCTCATCGACCGTAAACGTCAGGATTTCGAGAAACTCCCCATCATCGAGCGCATCGCCAACGTGGGTCAGATCACGAGCCAGGAACATCTCGATGCGCTCATCCGAGTAGCCAATACAGGGATGCATGACTCCGAGGTACTGCCACGCAGCGGCCTCGTAGCCCGTCTCCTCGCGCAACTCGCGCCGGGCGCAAGCAAGCAGCTCCTCGCCAGCGTCGATCTTGCCGGCGGGCAACTCCAGAAATGCGCGTCGCAGCGGATAGCGGAACTGCCGTTCAAACACGAGGCGCCCGTCGGGCAGGACCGCGATGACGACGACAGCACCCGGGTGGGTGATGTACTCACGAACCGATTCGCTCCCGTCCGGGAGCGAAACCCGGTCCCGACGGACCTTCAGCAGGACGCCGTCGTAGACCGGGGAGGATTCGAGCTCAGACTCTTCGAGCGGATCCCGCTCAGAGGGATGCAAGGAGCGCATAGGCGCAGAGCGACATCAGCCCCTGCGGAAGCAGGCCGAGCACGGCGATGGCGAGGCCGTTCGCCGACAACAGGAAGCGCACTTCACCCTGAGCACGGATAGGGGCGGAATCGACCGGCTCGTCGAAGTACATGACCTTCACGACGCGCAGATAGTAGTAAGCACCGATCACCGACATCAGCACCGCCACCACGGCCAGCCAGACGTAGCCCGCCGCGACGACAGCCTGCAGGACCGAAAGCTTCGCGAAGAATCCGATGAAGAACGGGATGCCCGCCATCGAGAACATCACGATCATCATCAGCGCAGCAAACCACGAATTGCGCTTGTTCAGGCCCTTGAAGTCCTCGATGGTTTCAGCCTCGAAGCCGGCACGCGACAGCAGGATCACCATACCGAACGACGCGAGGCTCATGATCACGTAGGACACGGCATAGAACATCGCCGAGCTGTATGCATTGAGGGCGAAGTTGCGATCCCCGTCCACCACTCCGGCGAGCAGGCCGAGCAGCACGAAACCCATGTGCGAAATGCCGGAGTACGCCAGCATGCGCTTGATGTTCGACTGCGCAATCGCGGCCAGGTTGCCCAGGACGATCGACAGCACCGAGAGGAACATCAGCATCGTCTGCCACTGATCGGCGAGCTCGAACAGACCGTAGACCAGCAGCCGCATGGTCATCGCGAAGGCGGCCAGCTTGGGAGCTGCCGAGATCATCAAGGTGACGGCCGTCGGAGCCCCCTGATACACATCAGGCACCCACATGTGGAACGGGACCACGCCCAGCTTGAACGCCAGACCGGCAACGATGAACACCAGGCCGAAGACCAGGACCGTCTTGTTCGCGGCCTGATGATAGATCGACTGCGCGATGCCCGACAGTTCGAGGCTGCCCGTCGCACCATAGAGCATCGACATGCCGTACAGCAGGAGACCCGAAGCGAGCGCACCGAGCACGAAGTACTTCATCGCGGCTTCAGTCGCGCGCGGCGAGTCGCGGTCGAAGGCGACCATACCGTACAGCGACAGCGACATCATCTCGAGGCCCATGTACAGCGACAGCAAGTGGTTCGCGCTGATCATCACCATCATGCCGAGGCTCATCAGGAGCGACAGCAGATAGTATTCCGGACGATCGATCTTGCGGTCGGCAAGGTAACCGCGGCCGTACAACAGCGCGACCGAAACCGCCAGCAGGGAGAACACCTTGAGCAGACCGCCCAGCATGTCGCCGATGAACATCCCGCTGAAGGTCGCGACCACCTCGTTCGCTGCGTAGCCCTCGGCCAGGCTCATCAGCAGCTCGGCAAGGCGAACGCCAAACAACGGCAGCTCGGAAACGACCGCCGCAACGGCCGCGAGGAGGTTGGGACTCACGAGCACGCTCACCAGCGCGGCAAACACGAGCGTGAGCTGCGTCAGGCCGTATGCGAGGTCGCTGGCCACGCGGCGTGCGAACGTGGAAGCCAACATGATCACCAGCGCCATCACGGCGACCAGGATCTCTGCCGCGGCGGGGTAGAAGTCGGGAATGACGAAATTCATCTTCTGACCAATCCGAAAAAGTGTCTCGCCCGCTCGCTCAGAGCTTGCTCACGGCAACATGCCGCAGGAGTTCATTAACCGACGCATGCATCACTTCCGTAAACGGGAAGGGATACAGGCCCATGGCCAGCACGCACAGCGCAAGAATGCCGAGGAAAGCGAACTCGCGCGCACCGATGTCCTCCAGTTCGGCAACATGGCTGTTGCCGACCACGCCGAACACCACGCGCTTGTACATCCACAGCGTGTAGGCGGCCCCCAGGATCAACGTCGTCGCAGCGGCGAACGCTACCCAGAAGTTGAACTGCACCGCACCCAGCACGACCATGAACTCGCCGATGAAACCGCTCGTGCCCGGGAGACCTGCGTTGGCCATCGCGAACAGCATGAAGAAGGCCGCGAACTTGGGCATGGTCTTCACCACGCCGCCGTAGTCGGCGATGTTGCGGGTATGCATGCGGTCGTACAGCACCCCGATGCAAAGGAACATCGCACCCGAAACGAAGCCGTGCGAAATCATCTGCACCAGCGCCCCTTCGAGGCCGATCGCATTGAACATGAAGAAGCCGAGGGTCACGAAACCCATGTGCGAAATCGACGAGTACGCCACCAGCTTCTTCATGTCGGTCTGGACCAGTGCGACGAAGCCGATATAGATCACCGCGATGAGGGAGAGCGCGATCATCATCGGCGCCATGGCCTGCGACGCATCAGGCACGATCGGGAGCGAGAACCGCAGGAAACCGTACGCGCCCAGCTTCAGCGCAATCGCGGCCAGGACCACCGACCCGCCCGTAGGCGCCTCGACGTGGGCGTCCGGCAGCCAGGTGTGCACCGGCCACATCGGCACCTTCACCGCAAACGCGATCAGGAAGGCCCAGAAAATCAGCGTCTGTGCCGGCATCGCGAGCGGCAGCTTGTGCCAGTCGAGGATGGAGAAGCTGCCGCCTGCCTGCATGAACAGGTACAGGAGCGCGATCAGCATCAGCAGCGAACCGAGAAGCGTGTAGAGAAAGAACTTGATCGCGGCGTAAACCCGATTCGCTCCGCCCCAGATACCGATGACGAGGTAAAGCGGAATCAGCGACGCCTCGAAGAACACATAGAACAGGATGCCGTCGAGCGCGGAAAAGATTCCGTTCATCAGGCCCGACATGATCAGGAACGCCGCCATGTATTGCGCGACCTTTTCCTGGATCACCTGCCAGCCCGCCATCACAACCATGATCGTGATGAACGCGTTGAGCAGCACGAACAGCACCGAGATGCCGTCCACGCCGAGGTGGTAGTTGATGTTGAAGCGCGGAATCCACGGAAGGAATTCGGAGAACTGCATCGCACTGCTGCTTGCATCGAACTGGGTGAACAGCGGGATCGTCACCGCGAATCCGACCAGTGCAACCAGCATGGAAAGGGACCGCGCAAGCGGGGCGTTGCGGTCCGAACCGGTTGCTAGCACGAGCAACCCACCCAGGATCGGTATCCAGATCGCGAGGCTGAGGAATGGCATACCCGTCATCGTTACTTTCCGTTCAGTGCGCCGAAAACTGACGCGTGTTTATCGTTATTCACAGACCGACCTGTTGGCTCAAATCAGGTTGAACCAGAAGGTGAGGAGAATGAAGACCCCGATGATCATTGCGAAGGCGTACTGGTACAGATGCCCCGTCTGGAACAGACGGCTGATCTGTGCAACCCAACCCACCAGTTTCGCCGTGCCGTTAACCGCGATGCCATCGATGATGGCCTGATCGCCAGCCTTCCACAGTCCCTTGCCGATCAGTCGCGAACCACCCGCAAACACGATCTCGTTGAAACGATCGAAGAAGTACTTGTTCTCGAGCAAGGCGTGCACCGGGCGGAAGGTACGCTGGATCGCGGCCGGGATATCCGGACGAACCATGTAGAAGAACCACGCCAGCACCACACCGCCCATCGCCAGCCAGAACGGCGCCGTCTGCACGCCATGCAGTGCCATCGCGACCGGGCCGTGGAAATTGGCTGCGAGCTCGGAAAGACCGACGTGATTGCTGCCGACGTGAATCACGCCCTTGAACCAGTCGCCGAAGAGCATCGGTTCGATCGTGAAGAAACCGATGACGACGGACGGAATCGCGAGGAGCACCAGCGGCAGTGTCACCACCCACGGCGACTCATGCGGCTTCTGGCCCGGGGCGAGACCGTGATGGTGATCCGCCGACACCTCTTCGTCGTCATGGTCACCCTCGTGGTCGTGATGACCATGGTTGTTGCCGAAGCGCTCCTTGCCGTGGAAGACGAGGAAGTACATGCGGAACGAATAGAAGGCCGTCACGAACACGCCCGCCAGCACGCAGAACAGCGCATAGCCGGCACCCGGGATGCTCGAGGCATGCACCGCTTCGATGATCGAGTCCTTGGAGTAGAAGCCCGCGAAGAACGGGAAACCGATCAGCGCCAGCGATCCGAGCAGCGAGGTGATCCAGGTGATCGGCATGTACTTCCACAGCCCGCCCATGTTGCGCATGTCCTGATCATGGTGCATGCCGATAATCACGGAACCGGCGCCGAGGAACAGCAGCGCCTTGAAAAACGCATGCGTCATCAGGTGGAACACCGCAGCCGAGTATGCCGACACGCCGAGCGCGACGGTCATGTAACCGAGCTGGGAAAGCGTCGAATAGGCGACCACGCGCTTAACGTCGTTCTGCACGATGCCGAGGAAGCCCATGAAGAGCGCCGTCGTCGCACCGATGACCAGAACGAAGGACAGGGCCACGTCGGACAGTTCGAACAGCGGCGACATGCGCGCCACCATGAAGATACCGGCCGTGACCATGGTCGCGGCATGGATCAGCGCCGAGATCGGCGTCGGACCTTCCATCGAATCCGGCAGCCAGACGTGCAGCGGAACCTGCGCCGACTTGCCCATGGCACCGATGAACAGGCAGATGCAGATCGCAGTGATCAGCGGCCAGCCCGTCACGGCCATGTCCTGCGCCGCGAGCTCGCTGCCCTTCGCAAACACTTCGGCATAGTTGAGGCTGCCGGCGTATGCGGCGATCAGACCGATACCCAGGAGGAACCCGAAGTCACCGACACGGTTCACCAGGAAGGCCTTGAGGTTGGCGTAGATCGCCGTCGGCCGCTCGTACCAGAAACCGATCAGCAGATACGACACCAGACCCACCGCTTCCCAGCCGAAGAACAACTGGAGGAAGTTGTTCGACATGACCAGCATCAGCATCGAGAAGGTGAACAGCGAGATGTAGCTGAAGAAACGCTGGTAACCGGGATCCTCGTGCATGTAGCCGATGGTATAGATATGGACCATCAGGGACACGAAGGTCACCACGAGCATCATCATGACCGTGAGCGAGTCGATGAGGAATCCGACCTCGAAGGTCAGGTTCCCGCTCTTCATCCACGTGTAGACGGTGCCGTTGAAAGTATTGCCGGCCTGAACGTCCTGGAAGATCACCACCGAGGCGACCAAAGCAACCGCGACCCCGAGGATCGTCACGATATGAGCGCCGGCACGGCCGATGGCCTTGCCGAACAGTCCCGCAAGAATCGCCCCCGCCAGCGGCGCAAGCGGTACCAGGAGATAGAGCTTTTGCATGTCCGTCATCGAGCCGCTTCCTTAACCCTTGAGGCTATCCAGATCATCAACGTGGATCGTCCGCAGGTTGCGGAACAGCACGACCAGAATTGCGAGACCGATCGCCGACTCGGCCGCCGCCACGGTGAGGATGAAGAAAACAAAAATCTGTCCGGCCAGATCGCCAAGATAGTGCGAGAAGGCGACGAAGTTCAGATTGACCGCGAGCAGCATCAGCTCGATCGCCATCAGCAGCACGATCAGGTTCTTCCGGTTGAGGAAGATCCCGACCACGCTGATCGCGAACAGGATCGCGCCCAGAATCAGATAGTGGGAAAGCGAAAGCATCTATAACCCCTTGGTTGCACCAGTTCCCGCGAAACTGCCGCAGTTCTTATTCTTTCTCGGCGGGCATCGAAACGAGTTCGACGCGGTCGCCACGCTTGACGGTCACCTGATCCGACGGATTCACCTGACGCAACCCCTTGCGCTTGCGCAGGGTCAGCGACACGGCCACGACCATCGCCACCAGCAGCAGCAGCGAGGCAAGCTCGAACGGATAGACGTAATCGGTGTACAGGAGGCGCCCCAGTTCGCGCGTATTGCTGTAACCGGCCTGCGCCGCGGGCGGTTCGGGCATTGCTTCCAGACCGAAGTAGCGGCCGCCGAGCACCAGCGCCATTTCGACGACCAGCAGGATCCCGATCAGTGCGCCCACCGGCAGGTAGCTCCAGAACCCCTCCCGCAAGCGGTCGAGATTGATGTCCAGCATCATCACGACGAAGAGGAAGAGCACCATGACCGCCCCCACGTAGACCATTACGAGGACGATCGCGAGGAACTCGGCAGCGAGCAGCAGCCAGATGCCACCCGCCGTGACGAAGGAGAGCACCAGGAACAGTGCGGCATGCACCGGGTTCCGTGACGTTATCACCCGAAGCGCGGCGAACACCATGATCGCCGACAGGATGTAGAAAACGAGAGTCTTGAAATCCATGTCCTTTGCGGCGCCCGCAGGCGCCCTCCCTTAGCGGTACTTCGAGTCGGCTTCCCGGTCTGCAGCGATCTGCGCTTCGTTCCGGTCACCGACCGCGAGCAGCATCTGCTTCGTGTAATACAGGTCGCCGCGTTGCTCGCCGTGGTACTCGAGCACGCGCGTCTCGACGATCGCATCCACCGGACAGGCCTCCTCGCAGAAGCCGCAGAAGATGCACTTCGTCAGATCGATGTCATAACGCGTCGTCCGACGCGAACCGTCGTCGCGCTGATCGGACTCGATCGTGATCGCCATCGCCGGACAGATGGCCTCGCACAACTTGCACGCGATGCAACGCTCCTCCCCGTTGGGATAGCGACGCAGCGCATGGAGGCCGCGAAAACGCGGGCTCTGCGGAGTCTTCTCCTCCGGAAACTGCACCGTGATCTTGCGCGCGAACAGGTGGCGCCCGGTAAGCGCCATGCCCTTGAACAGTTCCGTGAGGAACAGGCTCCCGATGTAATCCTTGGCACCCATCTTCAGCCTCTCACTTCCAGATAGACAGCGGCGACATCATCCACACCGCCACCACAATCACCCACACCAGGGTAATCGGAATAAACACCTTCCAGCCCAACCGCATGATGTGGTCGTAGCGGAAGCGCGGAAATGTCGCACGCACCCAGAGGAACACGAACAGGAAGAATGCCGTCTTCAGCGCCAGCCAGTGGAAACCGTCGGGAATCGCGCCGATCGGCGACAGCCAGCCACCCATGAAGAGCACCGCCGTCATCACCGACACGAGGAACATGTTCGCGTATTCGGCGAGGAAGAACAGCGCGAAGGCCATGCCGGAATACTCGACCATGTGGCCCGCAACCACCTCCGACTCGCCCTCGACCACGTCGAACGGCGCGCGGTTGGTTTCGGCGATGCCCGAGATCAGGAAGACGATGAACATCGGCAGGAGCGGCAGCCAGTTCCATGACAGGAACGACAGGCCCATTTCATGGAACCTGCCCTGCCCCTGGGAATGCACGATGTCGCTCAGGTTGAGGCTCGACGAGATCAGCAGCACGCAGATGAGCGCGAAGCCCATCGCCACCTCGTACGACACCATCTGGGCCGCAGCGCGCATGGATCCGAGGAAGGGATATTTCGAGTTCGAGGCCCAGCCCGCGATGATGACGCCGTAGACTTCCATCGACGTGATCGCCAGCAGCAGCAGCAGGCCGGCATTCACGTTTGCGAGCACCAGGCCGTCATCGAACGGCACCACCGACCACGCCGCAAGGGAGGGGGCGATCGCGAGGATCGGCCCCAGGATGAAGAGCCCCTTGCTCGCGCCGGACGGAACGATGATCTCCTTGAACAGGAGCTTCATGCCGTCGGCGATCGGCTGCAACAGTCCTTTCGGGCCGACGCGGTTCGGGCCGATACGCACCTGCATGTAGCCGATGACCTTGCGCTCGGCAAGCGTCAGATAGGCCACGCCGATCATGAGCGGGGCGATGATCGCGACGATCTTCGCCAGCGTCCACACGGCAGGCCACGCGGGCCCGAAAAATTGGGACACGGGTTCCAGCAACGCTTCCATCAGACACGCTCCACGCTGATCTCGCCGCACATTGCGCCGAGGACGGAGGTTGCCGCGGTGGCCGCAGCAACACGCACGCAGTTCGCCGCGACCGACTCGTCGGCGACGATCGGCACCTCGACCGAAGCCTGCCCCTGCTTCAGGCGCACACGCCCACCCGACTCGACACCGATCGCCGCGAGGGTCGCGGCGCTCGCGCTGGCCACAGGTGCCTTGGCGTCACGCGTCTTCTGCAGCGACTTGGCGCGCCGCACCAGCGGGTCGGCGGCGTAGATCGGCACATCGCTGACACGCTCGAGTCCGGCGACCGTTTGTGCGGCGAAATTGAACTCGAGACCGAACAGGCGATTGCCCAGATCCGGGCGACTACCTGCCGCAAGCGCTTCTGCGGCGACGGTTTCGGAATCGTTGTGCTCGAAACCCTCGAACTCCAGGAGGTTGCCGAGAACCCGCAGCACCTTCCAGCCGGGGCGGGTATCGCCGAGCGGACGAGCCACCGCGTTGAAATTCTGCGCACGCCCTTCGCAGTTGACGAAGGTGCCCGACGTCTCGGTGAAGGGAGCGATCGGCAGCAACACGTCAGCGGCCGCGAGCAGAGACTCGGACTTGAATGCCGACAAGGCGACGACCAGGGGGGCCGCTCCGAGCACCGACTGCGCGAGTGCCGGGTTGGCGAAATCCAGAGCCGGCTCGGCATTCAGCAGCAGATAGGCCTTGCGCGGCTGCTCCAGCATCTGCTTCGCATTGAGCCCGCCGACCAGCGGCACCGCCTTCGCGAGATAACCGCCGACGCTGTTCGCCGCCTCTCCGATGACGCCGAATGCACCTTCGGTCAGGCGGGCGATCTCCTCGGCAAGCTGCTGAATCTCGGTCGCGTACTCGCACTGCACCGCCAGGTTGCCGAGCCAGACGGCGACCTTGCGACCGGAAGCGAGGCTCTGGGCGATCGCACGGGCGTCGTCGGAAACCGAGGCGGGCATGGCCGCGGCGAGGTGCTCTGCGACGGCAACACCCTTCTCGGCTGCGAGGGCCGCAACCACCTGCAGGAGTGCGGGAACGATTGCGGACGGGGCTGCCAGCACGCGGTTCTTCACCGGCAGGAGCCACTCCTCGGCGCTCGCACCAATCGCGCTGACATGCAGACCACGCTTGGCAGCCTGTCGCACGCGCTGCGCGAGAAGCGGGCTGTCCTTGCGCAGGAAGCTGCCGATCACGAGCAGGCGGTTGAGACCCGCCACCTCGTTGATGGGGATGCCAAGCCACGGCGCGCCTTCACGGAAACCGTCAGCGCGGAAATCGCTTTGACGCAGGCGAAAATCGACGCTGTCGGAGCCGATGGCGCGGGTGAGCTTCTGCAGAAGATACAGCTCTTCGATCGTCGAATGCGGCGAAGCGAGGGCGCCGATCGAATCCGGACCGTTCTGCTTGGCGGTCTTGCGCAGGCCGTTGCCGGCGAACTCGAGTGCCGTCTGCCAGTCCGTTTCCTTCCACACGCCGTCCTGCTTGAGCATGGGGACGGTGAGGCGGTCTTCGCTGTTGAGACCTTCATACGAGAAGCGGTCCTTGTCGGACAGCCAGCACTCGTTGATATCCTCGTTCTCGAACGGAAGCACCCGCTTGACCACATCGTGCTTCACCTGCACGATCAGGTTGGAGCCGAGCGAGTCGTGCGGGCTGACCGAACGGCGGCGCGCGAGCTCCCACGTGCGGGCGGAGAAACGGAACGGCTTCGACGTCAGGGCGCCGACGGGGCACAGGTCGATGATGTTGCCGGACAGTTCCGAGTCCACCGTCTTCTCGACGAAGGGCATGATCTCGGCATGCTCGCCACGGAAGGCCTGGCCCAACTCCATCTGGCCGGCGATCTCGGTCGTGAAGCGGACGCAGCGCGTGCAGTTGATGCAGCGCGTCATGTCGGTCGAGACGAGCGGTCCGAGATTCTTGTTCAGAACGACGCGCTTCTCTTCCTCATAGCGCGACTGGCTGCCACCGTAACCCACGGCCAGATCCTGCAGCTGACATTCGCCGCCCTGGTCGCAGATCGGACAATCCAGCGGGTGGTTGATCAGCAGGAACTCCATGACGCCCTTCTGGGCCTTCACCGCCTGCTCCGAACGGGTCCACACCTTCATCCCGTTGGTCACGGGCGTGGCGCACGCGGGAAGCGGCTTGGGGGCCTTCTCGACCTGCACCAGGCACATGCGGCAGCTCGCCGCGATGGAGAGCTTCTTGTGGTAACAGAAGTGCGGAACGAATGCACCGATCTTGGTGGCAGCATCCATGATGGTGCTGCCATCCTCGACCGTCACCTGCTTGCCGTCGATTTCGATCTCTAGCATTACGGTCTCACGTAGATTTGGCTGCCTTCATACTGAACTTCAGGCGGCACTAGACATTTCTTGTTTTCGATGTGGTACTCGAACTCTGACCCGAAGTGCTTGACGAAGCTCTGCACGGGCATCGATGCGGCATCGCCGAGCGCGCAGATCGTGCGGCCCATGATGTTTCCGGTCACCGAATTGAGAAGATCGAGGTCGTCCTTCCGGCCGAGGCCGTTTTCGATGCGATGGACCACGCGGTACAGCCAGCCGGTGCCTTCGCGGCAGGGCGTGCACTGACCACAGGACTCTTCGAAATAGAAGTACGACAGACGCTCGAGCGCCTTGACCATGCAAGTCGTTTCGTCCATCACGATGACCGCGCCGGACCCGAGCATCGACCCCGCCTTGGAGATCGAGTCGTAGTCCATCGTGCAGTCCATCATCACGCTGCCGGGAAGGACAGGCGCAGACGAGCCGCCCGGAATCACGGCCTTGAGCTTGCGCCCGCCGCGCATCCCGCCCGCCATCTCCAGCAGTTCGGAAAACGGCGTACCCATTGCGACTTCGTAATTGCCGGGACGATTCACGTGACCGGAAACCGAGAACAGCTTCGTCCCGCCGTTGTTCGGCTTGCCGAGATTGAGGAAGCCTTCCCCGCCCATGTTGATGATGAACGGCACGGAAGCAAAGGTTTCCGTGTTGTTGATCGTCGTCGGTTTCCCGTACAGGCCGTAGCTGGCGGGGAATGGCGGCTTGAAGCGCGGCTGGCCCTTCTTGCCTTCGATCGACTCGAGGAGCGCAGTTTCCTCGCCGCAGATGTACGCGCCGTAGCCGTGATGGGCGAACAGTTCGAACGAAAAATCCGATCCAAGGATGTTCTGACCGAGCAGCCCCGCCTCGCGGGCCTCGGCGAGGGCGGCCTCGAAGCGCTCATACACCTCGAAGATCTCGCCGTGAATGTAGTTGTAGCCACGCTCGCAACCCATGGCATACGCGGCGATTGTCATCCCTTCGATGACGGTGTGCGGGTTGTAGCGCAGGATGTCGCGATCCTTGAAGGTACCCGGCTCGCCCTCATCCGAGTTGCACGCAAGATACTTTGCCCCCGGAAAGGAACGGGGCATGAAGCTCCACTTCAAACCGGTCGGGAATCCGGCGCCGCCGCGGCCCCGCAGGGAAGACGCCTTCAGCTCCGCAATGATCGTCTCGGGCGGGATCTTTTCGCTGATGACCTTCCGCAGCGCGGAGTAGCCTCCACGCGCAACGTAGTCCTGCAGCCCCCAGGTGCGATCGCCGTCAACCCCGGCGAGAATCAGTCCGCTTGCGCTCATTTGTCTGCCAGCTCCGCGAGGATCTGATCGATCTTTTCCTTCGTCATCCAGCTGCACATGTGATGATTATTCACCAGCAGCACGGGGGCATCCCCGCAGGCGCCCATGCACTCGCCTTCCTTCAGCGTGAACTTCCCGTCCGGGGTAGTCTCGTTGAAATCGATACCGAGCTTTTCCTTGAGGTAGTCGGCCGCATGCACGCCACCCGACAGCGCACAGGGGAGGTTCGTGCACACGGTGATCTTGTGGCGCCCGACCGGCTCGAGGTCATACATGTTGTAGAAGCTCGCCACCTCATAAGCCGCAATCGCGGGCATCTGGAGGTAGCTGGCGACGAACTCGATCAACTCCTTCGGCAGCCAGCCCTTCTCGACCTGCGCGATGCGCAGCGCAGCCATCACGGCGGACTGCTTCTGATCGGGTGGATATTTCGCGATCTCGCGATCGATCTGTTGTAGCGATTCCTGACTCAGCATTTCGTACTCGTCTTCCCGGGTTGCCTGCCGACGTTTCAAGCTCAGGCGTTCAGCGGTCGATTTCGCCGAACACGATGTCCATGGTTCCGATGATCGCCACGACGTCCGCGATCATGTGGCCGCGCGCAATGTCGTCCATCGCCGCGAGGTGGGCGAAGCCCGGTGCGCGCATCTTCAGCCGGTAAGGCTTGTTTGCGCCGTCAGACACCGCATACACACCGAACTCGCCCTTCGGGTGCTCGACCGCCGCGTAGACTTCGCCCGCAGGGACGTGCATGCCTTCGGTGAAGAGCTTGAAGTGATGAATCAGCTCCTCCATGTTCGCCTTCATCCGCTCGCGCGGCGGCGGGGCAACCTTGTGGTTGTCGGCGATCACGGGGCCGGGGTTCTTGCGCAACCATTCGATGCACTGCTTGATGATGCGGTTGGACTGGCGCATCTCCTCCATACGGACGAGGTAACGGTCGTAGCAGTCACCCGTCTTGCCGACCGGCACGTCGAATTCGACCTGGTCGTAAACCTCGTACGGCTGCTTCTTGCGCAAATCCCAAGGCACGCCCGAGCCGCGCAGCATGACGCCGGTGAAGCCCCAGGCCTTCGCCTGCTCGGGCGTCACGACGCCGATGCCGACAGTACGCTGCTTCCAGATCCGATTGTCGGTCAGCAGCGTCTCGTAGTCGTCGCAGTAGCCGTTGAAACGGTTGGTGAAGTCCTCGAGGAAGTCGAGCATCGACCCCTGACGGCTCTCGTTCAACTGACGAACCGTGCTGGCGTTCTTGAACTTGTTGACCTCGTACTGGGGCATGCGATCGGGCAGATCGCGGTATACGCCACCGGGACGATAGTACGCAGCATGCATCCGCGCACCGGACACCGCCTCGTACACATCCATGAGATCTTCGCGCTCGCGGAAGGTGTACAGCACCATCGTCATCGCACCGATGTCGAGCGCGTGCGTGCCAATCCCCAGAAGGTGATTCAGGATCCGCGTAATCTCGTCGAACATCACGCGGATGTACTGCGCACGAATCGGCACCTCGATTCCGAGCAGCCGCTCGATCGCCATGCAGTACGCATGTTCGTTGCACATCATGGACACGTAGTCGAGACGGTCCATGTAGGGCACCGACTGGATCCACGTGCGAGTCTCGGCAAGCTTCTCGGTTCCCCGGTGCAGCAATCCGATGTGCGGGTCGGCGCGCTCGACGACCTCGCCATCGAGTTCAAGAACCAGGCGCAGCACGCCGTGCGCAGACGGGTGCTGAGGGCCGAAGTTGATCGTGTAATTGCGAATCTCAGCCATGGCCGACATCCCCGTAATTCTCTTCGCGCACGATGCGCGGCGTGTTTTCGCGCGGCTCGATTGTCACGGGCTGATACACAACCCGCCCCTGCTCCGCGTCATAGCGCATCTCGACGTACCCGGTGACCGGAAAATCCTTGCGGAACGGATGCCCCACAAAGCCGTAGTCGGTCAGAATCCGCCGCAGATCAGGGTGACCCGAGAACATGATCCCGTAGAGATCGAAGGTCTCGCGCTCGTACCAGTTCGCGCTCGGCCAGATCCCCACTACCGACTCAAGAACCGGGAAATCATCGTTGTCGGCGAAGACCTTCAGACGCAGACGCCAGTTCTTCGCAACCGAAAGGAGATGCACAGCAATCGCGAAGCGCTTTCCGCTCCAGGCGCCATTCCCGTAGGTCGAATAATCGAGACCCGACACATCGACCAGTTCTTCGAAGCACAGGTCTGCGTGATCACGCAGGCACTGGGCCACGCCGAGATAATTTTCCGGCGCAACGTCGATGGTCACCTCACCACGATCGACAACAATCGACCGCAACTTGTCACTCAGGACCTCTTGCAGGACCTGGCTCAGACGCTCAAGTTTGGGACTCATAGATGAACCATCCGTCAGCGCGCGATGGTATTCGTGCGCTTGATCTTGTTTTGGAGCTGAATGATGCCGTAGAGCAGCGCTTCAGCGGTCGGCGGACAACCCGGAACATACACATCCACCGGCACGATGCGATCACAACCGCGCACGACCGAGTAGGAATAGTGGTAGTAGCCACCGCCATTGGCACAGGACCCCATGGAAATGACCCAGCGCGGCTCCGCCATCTGCTCGTACACTTTGCGCAGCGCGGGCGCCATCTTGTTGCAGAGCGTACCCGCAACGATCATCAGGTCAGACTGGCGCGGACTCGGCCGAAACACCACACCAAAGCGGTCCAGGTCGTAACGAGAACAACCGGCATGAATCATCTCGACTGCACAGCAAGCCAGACCGAAAGTCATCGGCCAGAGCGACCCCGTGCGAGTCCAGTTGATTACCGCATCAAGCGAAGTGGTTACAAACCCTTCGCGAAAGACGCCCTCAATACTCATGCATCACTCCCAGTCGAGCGCACCGTTTTTCCACTCGACGACATAACCGATGACCAGCACGGCAATGAAGACCATAACCGAACCGAATACGAACCACGCGACCTGACCTGCCGCAATGAATTCCTGGAACACCGTCGCCCACGGAAAGAGGAAGGCGATTTCGAGATCGAAAAGAATGAAAAGGATCGCAATGAGGTAGTAGCGCACGTCGAACTTCATGCGCGCATCTTCGAAGGCTTCGAAGCCACACTCATAGGGAGACAGCTTTTCGCTGCCGGGACGATAGGGCGCAACGAGTCGCCCCAGAATGACAGGAACAAGGCCAAAACCAAGCCCCACGAGGATGAACATCAGAACAGGAAAGTAGTTTTCCAGCATTGCGTGACACCCCGTATTGAATACAGATTGTTTTAGTTTTTTTAATTAACCCACTGCATGAAAACGCCCGCTTTCGCGGGCGATTCAATATTCTGGTGCCGACGGTGAGACTCGAACTCACACGGCTTTCGCCACCACCCCCTCAAGATGGCGTGTCTACCAATTTCACCACGTCGGCACGTTTGTTACAGCTCGAAATTATACGACCTTTCCCGTATCCCGCAAAGCCCCAAGGGGAACTTATTTGGGAATCGACTGTGCCTTCGAATCATCCGCCGCGCCTGCAGGAGCAGCCTCGCCAGCAGGCGCGGGAGCCGTCACTGCAGCGTCCTGCATGATGCTGGCAGGCTTGGCGGTCGTGCCACTACTGAGGTAGCTGAGCCCGAGGCTGGTGAGGAAGAATACGGCGGCAAGCATGCCAGTCGTGCGACTGAGGAAATTCGCCGAACCGGAGGCGCCAAACACACTTCCCGATGCACCACTTCCGAACGCCGCACCTGCGTCCGCCCCCTTGCCATGCTGCATGAGAACCAGAGCAATGATGCCAAGCCCCACCAGCACATGAACGGTCAAGACAATGGAAAATAAGTAATTGCTCATAATATGACCTTGTTTTGAATCTCAACTGCCCTGCACGACCGTTGCCGCTCGACAGATTTCAACAAAGGACTGCGCATCGAGCGAAGCCCCACCGATCAAGCCTCCATCCGCATCCGGCAAGCCGAACAAGCCCCCCGCCGTCTCGGGCTTCACGCTGCCACCATACAGGATGCGACTGCGCTCAGGCGCGGATACATGCCCCCCCAGCCACCGCCTGACAAACCCCAGCACCGCCTGCACCTGCTCGACCGTGGCTGCACGCCCGCTACCGATCGCCCACACAGGCTCGTAGGCGAGCACGATTCGCTGCAGCGCCTCGGGCGACAGTGTGGCCGCCAGCGCATCGAGTTGCCGCAGGAGCACCTGCTCCGTCACGCCGGACTCGCGTTCAGCCAGCGTCTCGCCAATGCAGACGATGGGCATGACGCCGCCTTCGAGCGCCACACCCGCCTTGCGGGCCACCAACATATCCGACTCTCCGTGCAGCGCCCTTCGTTCGGAATGACCAACGATGACAAACCGCACGCCGAAGTCGCCGAGCATCGTGATGCTGACATCGCCCGTATAGGCGCCATCAGGGAATTCGCTCACATCCTGGGCGCCAAGCGCGACATCGCTGCCGCGGAGGATTTCGCCAACCTGGGCGAGATACGGAAACGGCGGACAGACCGCACAGTCTACGCCCGCAGGCACGGCACCCAGCAACTGGTCCAGCAGAGCACTGTTGCGCGCACGGTCGCCGTTCATCTTCCAGTTGCCGACGACTAGCTTTCGTT
This sequence comes from Aromatoleum evansii, assembly GCF_045689615.1. NCBI lineage: Bacteria > Pseudomonadati > Pseudomonadota > Betaproteobacteria > Rhodocyclales > Rhodocyclaceae > Aromatoleum > Aromatoleum evansii. The sequence continues at coordinate 1,353,230 of NZ_CP141259.1, read as the reverse complement.
TCATGCACTGCGCCCCAGCCAAATTTTCGGATTGTATCTGCAGGCCTTCGCGAGGTAAAGAAAGGCTGCTTGACAAAGACAGGGAGGGACACTGAAACAGCGCCCCTCCCTTGTGCAGCAAACTCCCGGCGAATCTCAGCGCGCCGCGCTCGGCCGCCGACAGGACGGGACGACAGCGTGCCGACCCGACTTCATCCGGCTCAGCCGAAACGTCCGGTGATGTAATCTTCGGTTTCCTTGCGCCTCGGATTGACGAAGATCTGGTTCGTTTCGCCGAACTCCATCAGTTCGCCGAGATACATGTACGCGGTGTAATCGGAGACGCGGGCGGCCTGCTGCATGTTGTGAGTGACGATGAGGATGGTGACCTTGTCGCGCAGTTCGTGGATCAGCTCCTCGATGCTGGCCGTGGCGATCGGATCGAGCGCAGAGGTCGGCTCGTCGAAAAGCAGGACTTCAGGCTGAGTGGCGAGACAGCGCGCAATGCACAGCCGCTGCTGCTGGCCGCCGGACAAGGCGGTGGCGGGATCGTGCAAGCGGTGCTCGACCTCCGACCACAGGGCCGCGCCCCGCAGCGCCTCACGGACGCTGTCGTCAATCACGGAACGATTGCGCTCGCCCCGAATGCGCAGCCCGTAGGCGACGTTCTCGTAGATCGACTTCGGGAAAGGGTTGGGTTTCTGGAACACCATGCCGATGCGCATGCGCACTTCGATGGGGTCGACGGCGGGATCGAGCAGGTTGGTATTGTCCGGGTGCAGGCGGATCGTCCCCTCGTAGCGATTCCCCGGATACAGGTCATGCATGCGGTTGAACGTCCGCAAGAGTGTGGACTTTCCGCAACCGGACGGACCAATCAATGCCGTCACGCGCTTCTCGTGCACCGGCATGGAGATCGACTTGAGCGCCTTGAAGTCACCGTAATAGAAACTGAAGTTTTCCACGGACGCCTTCACGGGAACCCCGCCGGCATTGCGCGCAGCCATGTCGGAGGAATTCGGATTGCGTGCCTCACCCGAGGCAGCGCCGGCCTGCGCCGCGGTGTCCGCAGCGGCTTGTTCGCTCATTCGCATCGTAGCAACGCTTACCATTTGATGTCCTTGCGCACGTGGTAACGAATCCAGATAGAGACGGCGTTCATTGCCAAAGTCATCAGGACGAGGATAAAACCGGCTGCCGCAGCGTTTTGCTGGAAAGCCTCTTCCGGACGCGAGGTCCAGTTGAACATCTGGATCGGCATCACCGTGAAGCCCGACTTCAGCCACTCGAAGTTCACCCAGGGAAACTCGGGACCGATGGGCGACTCGGGGAGGAACGCGATGAAGGTGAGCGCGCCGATGGTGATGATGGGGGCCGTCTCGCCAATCGCTCGCGACATGCCGATGATGACGCCGGTCATGATGCCGGGCAGCGAGTAGGGAACGATGTGGTCGCGGGTCACCTGCCAGCGCGTTGCCCCCAGTCCGTATGCCGCCTCGCGGATGTGCAAGGGAATGGAGCGGATCGATTCGCGCGTTGCGACGATGACCACCGGCAGGATGAGCAGCCCGAGCGTCAGGCCAGCCGAGAGGATGCTCTGCCCGAAGCCGAAGGTGTATACGAACACGCCGAGCGCCAGCAGACCATAGACGATCGACGGCACGCCGGCGAGGTTGGTCACATTGATCTCGATGATGTCGGTGAACAAGTTCTTCGGCGCATATTCTTCGAGGTAGATCCCCGCCGCTACGCCCAAGGGAACGGCCGAGACCGCCGTGACCAGCATCACAAGCAGCGACCCGACCCACGCCGACAGGATGCCCGCCTGTCCGGCACGGCGCGACGGGAAGTTGGTGAAGAAATCCGGGGAGATGCGCTCCCAGCCGGCAACGGCCATCTGGGCAAACAGCGCCACGAAGGTCAGCACGCCCAACAGCAATGCAAGGAAGCCTGCGACCGCGAACAGCACCTCGAGGCGCTTGTTGCGTCGGATGATCTTCCTGATCAGGGGAATGTCTTCTGCTTTCATGCCGTTCTTCTTAATATGCTTCGCGGAATCGACGGCGCACGACGTGCCCGACGAGATTCAGTGCGAGCGTCATGAGCATCAGGCTCAGGCCGGCCGCGAAAATCGACTGGTAGCCTATCGAGCCGTGCGGGAGATCCCCAAGGGCGACCTGGACGATGTAGGCGGAAATCGTCTGGGCGGGCTCGAGCGGATTGACGGTGAAGTTGGGCTGCATCCCCGCAGCGACGGCCACGATCATGGTCTCGCCCACAGCGCGCGAAATCCCCAGGATGTAGGCCGACAGGATGCCCGACAAGGCCGCCGGGAAGACCACCCGAAATGCGGTCTGCAAGCGGGTCGCCCCCATCGCGTAAGAGCCTTCGCGCATGCTCATCGGCACCGCGCGCATGGCATCCTCGGCCAGCGAGCTGACGTACGGAATGATGGCAATGCCCATGACGATGCCGGCGCCGAGCATGTTGAATCCCGACAGCTCCGGCATGATCAGCTGAAGCAGCGGAATCACTACCATGAGGGCGAAGTAGCCGTACACGATGGTGGGAATGCCGCCGAGCAGCTCAAGGAAGGGCTTCACGACCTCACGCACCGTCGGGCGAGCGAACTCCGAAAGGTAGATCGCAATCGTCGTTCCCAGCGGAATCGCAACGAGAAGCGCGACGACGGAAGTCGTCAGCGTGCCCGCGAGCAAAGGCAGAATCCCGTAGCGGGGCTCGGCGAACAGCGGGGTCCACATGGTATCGGTGAGGAAGGACCAGATCGACACGGTGCCGAAGAAATTCACCGACTCACTGACGAGCACCCAGATGATGCCGACGGTGGTCAGCACGGAGACGCACGCAGCCCCCAGGAGCAGGAGCTCGATGACGCGCTCCTTGAAGTTGCGCAGCGCCTTCTTCGCGAGCCGGTCGCTGACGGACAGCGGCCCATAGGGTGCAACGGTCACGGCACCACCGGAATTGGTTTCTTGCATTGGAGGCCTAGAACAACAAAGTGGCGCCCGGGCTCGACACCCGGGCACCGCATGCTTCAGACACGATCAGAGCTTGGCTTCGCGAGCCAGGAGTGCCTCGATCGTCACACCGACTTCAGCCTCGCCACCGAAAACGGTACCGAGTTTCTTCTTGTTGACGTGATCCAGGGCAATTTCGTATGCCTTGGCGGGAAGCGGAACGTACTTCACCTCGGTCGCAAGTTTGCTCGCATTCTTCAGATAGTAGGTGACGAAATCACGAACCTCCGCCTTTTCGAGGGACTTTTCCGCTACGTAGATGAAGATCGGACGGGACAGCGGATTGTACGAACCATCGAGCACGGTCGCAGCACCCGGCTCGACCGGCTTGCCTTCCTTGTTGACGATCGGCACGGCCTTCAGCTTGCCCTGGTTCTCGGCGTAATAGGCGTAGCCGAAGTAACCGATCGCATTGACGTCGCGGGAGACGCCCTGCACCAGCACGTTATCGTCCTCCGACGCTGTGTAGTCACCGCGCGAGGCCTTCGCCTTGCCGACGATCGCCTCCGTGAAGTAGTCAAAGGTGCCCGAATCGGACCCGGCACCAAACAGCTTGAGCGGCGCATCCGGGAAGGAGGGATCGACCTGCTTCCAGCTCTTGATGGTGCCCTGCGCGCCCGGCTCCCAGATCTTCTTCAGCTGCTCGACGGACAGCTGCTTGATGAATGCGTTCTTGGGATTGGCCACGACGGTCAGCGCATCAAAGGCAACCGGAAGCTCGATGTACTTGATCCCGGCCTGCGCGCAGGCCTCCATTTCCTTCTTCAGGATGGGGCGCGAGGCGTCGGCGATGTCGATCTCCCCGCGGCAGAACTTCTTGAAACCACCACCGGTCCCGGAGATGCCGACCGTGACCTTCACTGCACCTTTCTTTGAGGACTGGAAGTCCTCGGCGACCGCCTCGGTGACCGGGAACACGGTGCTCGAACCGTCGATCTTGACCAGCGACTGCGCATGCGCGGCCTGCGCTCCCAGTACGAGGACGGCGGCTGCGAGCGCAGTCTGCTTGAAACCCGACATAGTGAATCTCCAGTGAATGAACCGAGTCATTGCCCGAACCGGATGCACCTGGCCAAGTCGGCATGGCATGCCGATAGCTCGGCCGGCCCGGTGCATTCCGAAGTGCGCCCACTTTAGTTGCGACACATTTCAGGAATGTGACAGTTCATATACCGGGATTAATATTGCGCGACGGTGGCCTTCGCGACGCAGTCTGCGATCTCGCGTGCAAGCCCCTCGACCTCGCCCCCATCCTGCCCTTCCACCATGACCCGCAGCAGCGGCTCGGTCCCGGACGGACGAAGGAGCACACGACCGCGGCTTCCCAGCCGCGCTTCTGCGTCCCTGGCCGCCGCGGCGATACCGGCATGCGCCTGCCAGTTGAATCCGGACGGAAGCTTCACGTTGATCAACTTTTGCGGATAGAAGACGAGGTCGGAACATGCCTCCGCAAGGCTCTTGCCCGTGAGCTGCAGGGCCGCGAGGACCTGAAGCGCGGAGATGATGCCGTCTCCGGTGGTGTGGCGATCGAGACAGATGATGTGCCCCGAGTTCTCCCCGCCGAGCTTCCAGCCCTTCTCCTGGAGCATTTCGAGGACGTAGCGGTCGCCGACCTTCGCCCGGGCAAAGGGAACACCCAGCCTGCCGACGGCATGCTCGAACCCGAGGTTGCTCATGAGGGTGCCCACGACTCCATCCAGACGCCCCTGCGCCCGTTGCGCCGATGCGATCACGTACAGCAGCTTGTCGCCGTCGTAGAGTTCTCCGCTGGCATCGACCATCATGAGACGGTCGCCGTCGCCGTCGAGCGCAATACCGAGATCCGCCTTGTTGGCCAGAACTGCGGCGCGCAGGTGTTCCGGCGAGGTAGCGCCACAGCGCTCGTTGATGTTGAGTCCGTTGGGCTCAACTCCCACCGAAACGACTTCGGCACCGAGCTCATGAAAGACGCTGGGCGCGATCTGGTAAGCCGCACCATTGGCACAGTCGAGCACGATCCTCAGTTCGCGCAGATCGAGCTCGTTCGGGAAGGTGCTCTTGCAGAATTCGACGTACCGGCCCGCGGCATCGCCAATGCGCCTCGCCTTGCCGAGCCTGGCGGAGTCCGCACAGCCCATGGGCTGCTCGACGCGCGCCTCGATCTCCATCTCCACGGCGTCGGCCAGCTTGCTTCCGTCAGCCGAGAAGAACTTGATCCCGTTGTCGTAATAGGGGTTGTGTGATGCAGAAATCACCACTCCGGCCTGCAGGCGCAGGGCGCGCGTGAGGTAGGCCACGGCGGGGGTCGGAACAGGGCCTGCGAGCAACACGTCGACACCGGCGGCAGCAAAGCCCGCCTCCAGCGCGGCTTCGAGCATGTAGCCCGAAATGCGGGTGTCCTTGCCGATCAGCACGGCCGGACGATCGCCTCGCGGGAGTTGCTCCCGCCCGACAAGCGTCACGCCCGCGGCGTAACCGAGTCGCATCACGAAATCAGGGGTTATCGCGGATTCGCCGACCTTGCCACGGACTCCGTCAGTCCCGAAATATTTGCGCGCCATGACTGCTTCCGATCAAAAAAAGGGGAATTATCGCATCCCCGGCGGCCCCCACCGCTCAGGATGCACCGAAGCGCACCGCCTCCCACACCGCGACAGCATCGCGCGTCGCCGCAACGTCGTGAACGCGCACGATGCGCGCGCCGCGCTCGATGGCGACCAGGGCGGCAGCGACACTGGCGGTGGTCCGCTCGTCAACGCCGCGCCCGGTGATCGCGCCCAGCATCGACTTGCGCGAAACGCCGATGAGCAACGGATAGCCGGTCTCGAGAAAGCGATCGAGTGCCCGCATCAAGGCGAGATTGTGCTCGAGCGTCTTGCCGAAGCCGAAACCGGGGTCGAGCAGGATGCGCGCCCTGGCGACGCCCTGTACCTCAAGCGCATGCACTTGGTGGAGCAGGAAATCGATCACCTCCCCGACGACGTCGTCGTAGCGAGGGGCCGCCTGCATGCTGCGCGGCTCGCCCTGCATGTGCATGACGCACAAGGCTGCATCGGAATCACGCACCGCCTCGACTGCCCCGGGCGCGCGGAATCCGTTGATATCGTTGATCAGGCTTGCGCCCGCGGCAAGTGAAGCACGCATGACGGCGGGCTTCACGGTGTCGATCGAGACCGGAACGGGCCAGTCGGCCAAGCGCTCGACCAGCGGGATGACCCGGTCGAGCTCCTCCTGTTCGGAGACCGATTCGGAACCGGGGCGGGTCGACTCTCCGCCGATGTCCAGAATATGCGCACCGGCCGCGACGGCGCTCTCGCAGCGTCTCAGGGCGGCATCGAGATCGTGCCCCAATCCGTCGCCGCTGAACGAATCCGGCGTCGTGTTGATGATGGCCATGATGCGCGGGCGCTCGAGATCGAGATCGAACCGCCCGCACTTGAGAACCGCCATTTTCTTCTCCTGAAAAAGAATCGGGCCGACTCGTGTCGGCCCGATTCGGTTCGTTTCAATAGCCGATCGGATCAGGCTGCGGGCGCTGCCGCCGTCGGTGCGGCACCGGGCGCATCATCGTCGCGCGAACGCCGGATCGACTGTGAAGTGGGCTTGGGCGCGCGGGGAGCCTGCCCTTCCATGATGTCGTTGATCTGGTCGGCATCCAGCGTTTCCCATTCGAGAAGCGCCTTGGTCATCGCCTCGATCTTGTCGCTGTTATCCTCGATCAGGCGGCGCGCCAGTGCGTACTGCTGGTCGATGATGCGACGAATCTCGGCGTCCACCTTCTGCATCGTGGCTTCCGAGACGTTGCGGTGAGTCGTCACCTGCCGCCCCAGGAAGATCTCTCCCTCTTCCTCGCCATACACCATGGGGCCGAGGTTGTCGGACATGCCCCACTGGGTCACCATCCGCCGCGCAAGATCGGTGGCGCGCTGGAAGTCGTTGGAAGCCCCGGTGGTCATCTGCTTCATGAAGATCTCTTCGCAGATGCGGCCGCCGAACAACACGGCGATCGTCTGCAGCAGCCGTTCGCGATCCTGGCTGTAGCGGTCGGACTCGGGCAGCTGCATGGTCACACCCAGTGCGCGGCCGCGCGGAATGATCGTGACCTTGTGCACCGGATCGGTCTTGTCGAGCAGCTTGGCGACGACCGCATGACCCGACTCGTGGTAGGCGGTGTTGCGACGCTCTTCCTCAGGCATGACCATGGAGCGGCGCTCCGAGCCCATCATGATCTTGTCCTTGGCGCGCTCGAAATCCTCCATGTCCACCAGGCGCTTGTTACCGCGGGCGGCGAACAGAGCCGCCTCATTGACCAGGTTCGCGAGATCGGCACCGGAGAAACCGGGGGTGCCGCGAGCGAGCACGACCGGCTCGACATCCGGCGCGATCGGAACCTTGCGCATGTGCACCTTGAGGATCTGTTCGCGACCGCGGATGTCAGGCAGCGGAACGACGACCTGACGGTCGAAGCGCCCCGGACGCAGGAGGGCCGGGTCGAGCACGTCGGGGCGGTTGGTGGCGGCAATCACGATCACGCCGGTCTGCCCCTCGAAACCGTCCATCTCGACCAGCAACTGGTTGAGCGTCTGCTCGCGCTCGTCGTTGCCGCCGCCCATGCCGGCACCACGCTGGCGACCGACGGCATCGATCTCGTCGATGAAGATGATGCACGGGGCGTGCTTCTTGGCCTGCTCGAACATGTCGCGGACACGCGCGGCACCGACACCGACGAACATCTCGACGAAGTCCGAACCGGAAATCGAGAAGAAGGGAACCTTCGCCTCACCGGCGATGGCCTTCGCAAGCAGGGTCTTGCCGGTACCAGGCGAGCCTACCATCAGGACGCCCTTCGGAATGTGGCCCCCCAGCTTCTGGAACTTGGACGGATCGCGCAGGAAATCGACGAGCTCGGACACTTCTTCCTTGGCCTCGTCGCAACCGGCGACATCGGCGAAGCTCAGCGAGTTCGCCGACTCGTCGAGCATGCGCGCCTTGGACTTGCCGAACGAGAAGGCACCACCGCGCCCGCCACCCTGCATCTGGCGCATGAAGAACACCCAGACGCCGATGAGCAGGAGCATCGGGAACCAGGACACGAAGATGCTCATCAGAAAGGACTGTTCCTCCTCGGGCTTCGTCGCATTGACGGCCACGCCCGCGCGGATCAGGTCGGACACCATCCAGATGTCCTGCACGCCGGGGGTGTAGACCGTTATCTGGCGGCCTTCCTGCGTGGTCGCGCGCACGAGCCGACCATCGACCGTCGCCTTCGCGATGCGACCGGCCTTCGCCTCCTCGAGGAACTGGGAGTATTCCATCGTGTTGGTCGAGACCTGGCGCGAATTGAACTGGTTGAACACCGTCATCAGCACTACGCCGATGACCATCCAGATCGCGAGATTCTTGAAGAGATTATTCAACTTCTTTCCTTATGTGCCCGTAGGGGGGGCAGCGAAACATTGACCCATTCTAGTGGCGAACGTTCCGCTGCGTAAACCAATGGCCACGATCAACACAGCCAATCGGCACCGCAGGCCCGACTCAGTCCGCCTTGCGCTTCAGCCCGAGGAGATAAACCTCGGCACTGCGGTCGCGCGAGGCCTTCGGCTTGCGTACCTGGAGCGTGGCAAAATGGCGCTGGATCTCGCTGCGGAACTCCATGAACCCGGCGCCCTGAAACACCTTGATGAGGAAATTGCCACCAGGCTTCAGGTGCCGCGCCGCAAAATCGAGCGCCAGTTCGCCGAGGTGGATCGAACGCGCCTGATCCACGGTGTCGATACCCGACATATTGGGGGCCATGTCGGAAAGTACAAGGTCGACGGGCTCACCCGCGAGTCGGCTTTCGAGGTCGGCCAGCACGACATCTTCCTGAAAGTCGCCCTGGATGAACTCCATGCCCGGCAGGGGCTCGACAGGAAGAAGGTCGAGCGCGAACACGCGCCCGGCCCTGCCTACACGCTGCAAGGCGACCTGCGTCCACGACCCCGGGGCCGCACCGAGATCGACAACGACCATGCCGGGACGCAGCAGGTGATCCTTGTCGTCGATCTCCATCAGCTTGTATGCGGCACGCGAACGGTAGCCTTCGCTCTTGGCACGCTGCACGTAGGCGTCGTTCACATGCTCGTGCATCCATGCCTTGCTGGTCTTGGTCCTAGTCATGGGAGTAGAATCCATGCCCCTGAAAGATTTGAGAAAACGATGATCGACCTATCCCCTGCCCGTCGCCGCGAATTGCGGGCGGCGGCCCATCATCTGAACCCGGTCGTCAGCGTCGCCGGCAACGGGCTGACGGCCACCGTCCTGGGCGAGATCGACCGTTCCCTGCAAGCGCACGAGCTTATCAAGATCAAGGTTCACGGCACCGAGCGCTCCGACCGCGACGCACTGATGCAGGCGATCTGCACGGAACTCGGCGCAGCGCCCGTCCAGCACATCGGGACGATCCTCATCGTGTGGAGGGAACGTCGCGAAGAACAAGCGACCGCCGCGCCGAAGCTTGCCTCGACGGGCAACGTGCCAGGAGCAGCGAAAGCGAAGTCCGCCCGTGCTTTTGCCGCGGCCGCGCGGCGCACGGCGCTGATCAAGGCCGCCGCCGACAAGAAGCGGCTGGCAGAAAAACGCACCCGAAAGATCGTTCGCAAGACGGGACCTCTCGGCGGCAGGTAATCCAGGATTGCTGCGGGACGGATGCAGCCCCGCGTCGGATCGCGAAACGGGCCGGGAACCGCACTCCCGGCCCGTTTGCGTTCAGATGTAAAGCACTTCGATGATTTCGTACTCACGCACGCCGCCCGGCGCCTGCACCTCGGCGATATCGCCGGCGTACTTGCCGATCAGCGCGCGGGCGATCGGAGAACTGATGGAAATCTTGTTCTCCTTGACGTCGGCCTCATCGTCCCCGACGATTTGATAGGTGACCGTCTGCCCGGACTCCATGTCCTCGAGGTTGACGGTGGCACCAAACACACACCGCCCATCGGCATCGAGAAGGCGCGGATCGATGATCTGCGCGTTCGCAATCTTTCCCTCGACTTCCTTGATCCGCCCCTCGATGAAGCCCTGACGCTCCTTCGCGGCATCGTACTCCGCGTTTTCGGAGAGATCGCCATGCGAGCGCGCTTCCGCGATGGCGGCGATCACGTTCGGACGATCGACGGTCTTGAGGCGATGCAATTCGGTGCGGAGCTTCTCCGCACCGTTCACAGTAAGAGGAGTCTTGTTCATGATTGCTTGTTCAGTTCCGCGTGCAGGGACTGCAGGCCATAGACCTCGAGTCCTTCGAGATGGCGCATACCCATGCAGGCTGCACGCGCCCCCTCGATGGTCGTGAACACCGTGAGCTTGGCAGCCAGCGCGCTCGTGCGGATGGAGCGCGAGTCGACGATCGCCTGGCGCTTCTCCTCAACGGTGTTGATGACCATGCTGATTTCGTTGTTCTTGATCATGTCCACGATGTGCGGACGGCCTTCGGTGACCTTATTGACGACATTCACGGGAATGCCCGCCGCCTCGATCGCCGAAGCCGTTCCGCGCGTGGCGACGACACGGAAACCGAGTTCCTGCAGTTCGCGCGCGACCTCGACCGCGGCACCACGATCGGTCGGCTTCACGCTGATGAAGGCCGTGCCCGACTGCGGCAGGCGAACGCCGGCGGCAAGCTGGGACTTCACGAATGCTTCGGCGAAACTGCGGCCGACCCCCATGACTTCACCCGTCGACTTCATCTCGGGCCCGAGGATGGTGTCGACGCCCGGGAACTTGACAAACGGGAACACCGCTTCCTTCACGGAGTAGTACGGCGGAACGATTTCACCCGTGACACCCTGGCTGGCGAGGCTCTGACCAGCCATGCAGCGCGCGGCGATCTTCGCGAGTTGCAGGCCGCAGGCCTTAGAGACGAAGGGCACGGTGCGCGAGGCACGCGGATTGACTTCGAGGACGTAGACGGTCGCCTCGTCGCCTTCGCCCTGAATGGCGAACTGCACGTTCATGAGACCGCAGACGTTGAGCGCACGCGCCATCGCTTCGGTCTGCCGGCGGAGCTCGTCCTGCAGCCGGGCCGACAGCGTGTACGGGGGCAGCGAGCACGCCGAGTCGCCGGAGTGGACGCCGGCCTGCTCGATGTGTTCCATGATGCCCCCGATGATGACCTGCTGCCCATCGGACAGCGCATCGACGTCGACTTCGGTGGCGTCGTTGAGGAAGCGATCGAGCAGCACCGGCGACTCGTTCGACACCTTCACGGCCTCGCGCATGTAGCGCTCGAGGTCCTTCTGCTCATGGACGATTTCCATCGCGCGGCCGCCGAGCACATAGCTGGGGCGGACGACGAGCGGATAGCCGATCTCCGCGGCGAGCCGAACGGCTGCTTCGGGTGTGCGGGCGGTGCGGTTGGGCGGCTGCTTGAGACCGAGGTCGTTTAGCAGCTTCTGGAAGCGCTCGCGGTCTTCGGCCGCATCGATCATGTCCGGGCTCGTGCCGATGATGGGCACACCGTTCTCCTCCAGCGCCCGCGCACGCTTGAGCGGGGTCTGGCCGCCGAACTGGACGATGACGCCGACGGGCTTCTCGATATGCACGATCTCGAGGATGTCCTCAAGCGTGATCGGCTCGAAATACAGGCGATCCGAGGTATCGTAGTCGGTCGACACGGTCTCGGGGTTGCAGTTGACCATGATGGTCTCGTAGCCGTCTTCGCGCAGGGCAAGAGCAGCGTGGACGCAGCAATAGTCGAATTCGATGCCTTGGCCGATGCGGTTCGGGCCGCCGCCGAGGACCATTATCTTCTTCTTGTCGGTCGGGCGCGCCTCGCACTCGTCCTCGTAGGACGAGTACATGTAGGCGGTGGAGGTGGCGAACTCGGCCGCGCAAGTGTCGACACGCTTGAACACCGGCCTCACGCCACTGGCGTGACGGTGTAGACGGACGGCGGTTTCATCGACGCCGAGCAGTTTGGCGATGCGGCGATCGGAAAAGCCCTTGCGCTTGAGCTCGCGCAGCTCGGGCGCCTGGATCGCCTTCAGCGAGCGGCCAGTGATGGCCTTCTCGGTGAGGACGATGTCCTCGATCTGGGCGAGGAACCAGGGATCGATCTTGGTCAGGTTGAACACCTGCTCCTGGGTGTAGCCTTCGCGGAAGGCCTGACCCACGTACCAGATGCGCTGCGCACCGGGATTGGCGAGTTCGTGCTCGAGATCGGCACGATCGGTCTCGACCTCGTCGAGACCGTAGACGCCGACTTCCAGCCCGCGCAGGGCCTTCTGGAAGGACTCCTGGAAGGTACGGCCCATCGCCATGACTTCGCCCACCGACTTCATCTGGGTGGTGAGGCGGTCGTTCGCTTGCGGGAACTTCTCGAAGGCGAAACGCGGGATCTTGGTGACGACGTAGTCGATCGAGGGTTCGAACGAGGCTGGCGTGGCACCGCCGGTGATGTCGTTCTTGAGCTCGTCGAGCGTGTACCCTACGGCAAGCTTGGCCGCGACCTTGGCGATCGGGAAGCCGGTGGCCTTCGACGCGAGCGCCGACGAACGCGACACGCGCGGGTTCATCTCGATGACGATCATGCGACCGTCCTTGGGGTTGATCGCGAACTGCACGTTGGAACCGCCGGTATCGACGCCGATCTCGCGCAGCACCGCGATCGAGGCGTTGCGCAGGATCTGGTATTCCTTGTCGGTCAGCGTCTGCGAGGGCGCAACGGTGATCGAGTCGCCAGTGTGCACGCCCATCGGATCGAGGTTTTCGATCGAGCAGACGATGATGCAGTTGTCCGCGCGGTCGCGGACGACTTCCATCTCGTACTCTTTCCAGCCGAGCAGCGACTCTTCGATCAGCAACTCGTTGGTCGGGCTCGCCTCGAGGCCGCGCTTGCAGATCTCCTGAAACTCTTCCATGTTGTAGGCGATGCCACCACCGGTGCCGCCCAGCGTGAAGCTCGGACGGATGATCGCGGGGAAGCCGATACCGCCCTGCACCTGCAGCGCCTCTTCCATGCTATGGGCGATGCCGGAGCGCGCCGAACCGAGACCGATCTTGGTCATCGCGTCCTTGAATTTCAGGCGGTCCTCGGCCTTGTCGATCGCCTCACGCGAGGCGCCGATCAGTTCGACGCCATATTTCTCCAGCACACCATGCTTGGCGAGATCGAGCGCGCAGTTGAGCGCGGTCTGGCCGCCCATGGTCGGCAGCAGCGCGTCCGGGCGCTCCTTCTCGATGATGCGCTCGACGACCTGCCAGGTGATCGGTTCGATGTAGGTGACATCGGCCGTACCCGGATCGGTCATGATCGTTGCCGGGTTCGAGTTGACGAGGATGACCTTGTAGCCTTCCTCGCGCAGCGCCTTGCAGGCCTGGGCGCCGGAATAGTCGAATTCGCACGCCTGGCCGATGATGATCGGGCCGGCGCCGATGATGAGAATGCTGTGTATGTCTGTGCGCTTAGGCATTGCCTAACCTCGGTCTTGCGTTGGGGAGCGGCAGCGCGGGCTGCCGCTTGCGAATCATTTACGCGCTTCGAGCAGCTTGATGAAGCGGTCGAACAGGTAGGCGACGTCGTGCGGACCGGGGCTCGCCTCCGGATGCCCCTGGAAGCAGAACGCCGGCACGTCGGTGCGTTCCATACCCTGCAGACTGCCGTCGAACAGCGACACATGGGTCGGACGCAGGTTCGCCGGCAGCGTGTCGGCATCGACCGCGAAGCCATGGTTCTGGCTGGTGATGAGCACCTGTCCGGTGTCGAGATCCTTGACCGGGTGGTTCGCGCCGTGATGGCCGAACTTCATCTTCACGGTCTTCGCCCCCGACGCGAGCGCCATCAGTTGATGACCGAGGCAGATGCCGAAGGTCGGGATGCCACGGGCGAGGAACTCGCGGATCGCGGCGATCGCATAGTCGCAGGGCTCGGGGTCGCCGGGACCGTTCGACAGGAAGATCCCGTCCGGATTGAGCGCGAGCACGTCCGCTGCGGGAGTCTGCGCGGGCACGACGGTGAGCCGGCAGCCGCGACTCGCCAGCATGCGCAGGATGTTGCGCTTGACCCCGAAGTCATAGGCGACGACGTGGAAGCGGGCCTTCGGGTCGGCCTGGTAGCCGGCGCCGAGGATCCATTCGCCTTCGCTCCATTCGACGGCACGGTCTGCACTCACGACCTTTGCGAGGTCCATGCCGGCAAGACCCGGGAAGGCACGCGCCTGGGCGATCGCGGCTTCCGCATTGAGCGGCGCTCCGTCGGCCGCGGTGACGATGCAGCCGGCCTGGGCGCCCTTCTCGCGCAGCACGCGCGTCAGCTTGCGGGTATCGATGCCGGCGATGGCGACCACGTTCTCGGCCTTGAGATAGGCATCGAGGGTCTGGTCCATGCGGAAGTTGGACGGAAGGATGGGAAGATCGCGGATGACGAGGCCGGCCGCGTGCACACGTCCGGACTCCACGTCCTCGCGGTTCACGCCGGTATTCCCGATGTGCGGATAAGTCAGCGTTACGATCTGGCGGCAGTAGCTCGGGTCGGTGAGGATTTCCTGGTAACCGGACATCGAGGTGTTGAACACCACCTCACCAACCGTGCTGCCGGCCGCACCGATTCCCTTGCCGAAAAATACCGTCCCATCGGCGAGTGCTAGTAGGGCGGGCGGGGAAGCAGTCACGACAAACTCCTGAGTTCAGCCGAAAAGACAGGGGCAAGCGCAGCAGGCCTGCCCGAACGTGAAAAAAACGGGACGAGCCGCTGGTCGGCCAATCCCGCTTGTCTAAACCGCTGAATTGTATCGTTTGGCGCCGCCCGAGGCAACGACGGCGACGATCCGCCGCAACGGCTCAGCGCAGGCCGAGGACGTCCTGCATGTCGAACAAGCCGCTCTTGCGCCCCGCCAGGAAACGCGCCGCACGAACAGAACCCAGCGCGTAGGGCATGCGACTGCCGGACTTGTGCGTAATCTCGATGCGCTCGCCGATGCCCGCGAACAGGACGGTATGGTCACCCACCACGTCGCCCCCGCGAATCGTCGAGAAGCCGATCGTCTCGGGCTTGCGCTCGCCGGTGACACCTTCGCGTCCGTAGATCGCGCAGTCTTCGAGATTCCGCCCGAGCTCGCGCGCGACCACCTCGCCCATGCGCAGCGCGGTGCCGGACGGCGCATCGACCTTGAAGCGGTGATGCGCCTCGATGACTTCCACGTCGTAACCCTCGTCGAGGATGCGCGCGGCGACCTCGAGGAGCTTGAACACGGCATTCACGCCGACAGCCATGTTCGGCGCGAACACCACGGGAATATCCTTCGCCGCAGCAGCGATGACTTCCTTCTCCGCCGCAGAAAAGCCTGTCGTGCCGATCACCATCGCCTTGCCAAGCTCGCGCGCGATGCCGAGATGGACAAGGGTTCCCTCCGGGCGGGTGAAGTCGATCACGCAATCGGTGGCTGCGATCGCCGCGCGCACGTCGTCGGTGACCATGACACCGCAGGCACTGCCGACCAGTTCGCCCGCATCACGACCGACAAATGGCGCTCCGCCGCGATCGAACGCCGCCGCAAGGACAACCTCGCTGTCGTTCAGCACGGCCTCGATCAGCATCCGCCCCATACGGCCGGATGCGCCTGCAATTGCAATACGCAAGGGATTCATTCAGTCAGATCCTGTGGGCGATGCGAATAACGACATCACTGCTTGGTTGCGGGCGCGATCTCGATCACGCGCGATCGCTCGGTCTGCGCCGCAGCCGCAGCGCCGGACGCATCGCCCGACTGCACATCGCCGGAAACCCGCTCGAGCTTGTCACCCACGAAGAAGACACTGAGGACCCGCTGCTGAGGTTCGCCACGCCCGGGGCGGAAGATATAAACGTAATCCCAGCGATCGGCATGAAAGACGTCGGTCACGAGCGGGGTACCGAGAGCGAAGCGCACCTGCTCTCGCGTCATGCCCTTCTTGAGGCGCGCGACCATTTCCTGATCGACGTAATTGCCCTGGCGCACGTCGACGCGATGGGGATTCAACCGATCGGTCAGGGAGGTAAAGGAACAACCGGCCACGAGGCCCGCGACGGCGACGACCGCCGGAAGAATCAATGCGCGCATGAATGGAGATCTTGGTCGTTGGCGCCGAACGGCGTATCTTTTTCAGACAAAGGCGAAAAAATATATCATACGTAGCCAGCAGCCACGCTGCCGCGCGAACTGCAAGCCAACAGAGCGACTATGTCAGAGAACTCGCAAAACCTAAAAAATATAGGCCTCAAGGCCACCTACCCGCGCCTGAAGATCCTCGATCTGTTCCAGACGTCGGACCTGCGGCATCTCACCGCCGAGGACGTGTATCGTCTGCTGATGGCGGAAGGGATGGACATCGGACTTGCCACCGTTTACCGCGTCCTGACGCAGTTCGAGCAGGCCGGCTTGCTCGAACGGCACTATTTCGAGTCGGGCAAGGCCGTCTTCGAGCTGAAGGAAAGCGGCCATCACGACCACCTCGTCTGCGTACAGTGCGGAAAGGTGGAGGAATTCTTCGACGCGGAGATCGAGCGCCGGCAGAATCAGATCGCACAGGAGCGCGGTTTCGCGGTCCGCGAGCACGCGCTGTACCTGTACGTCGATTGCCTCAGGAAAGACTGCCCGAATCGCAAGCTGTGACGCCGCGACCTTCCGGACGAGTCCTCGGCGACTATAGCGCCGGGCTTACCCCGAGCATTTCTGCGGCATGGCGGCGGGTGGTGTCGGTGATATTGACCCCCCCGAGCATGCGCGCGATCTCCTCGATCCGACCATCGGCCTCGAGCGGCGTGACGGCACTGACGACCTCGTCGCCGCGGTTCGACTTGGCGATGTTCCACTGCCAATCGGCGCATGCGGCAACCTGGGGAAGATGGGTGACGCACAGGACCTGCCGCTCCCGACCGAGCCGGTGCAGGAGCTTCCCTACAATTTCCGCGACACCGCCACCGATGCCGACATCGACCTCATCGAAGATCAGCGTCGGCGTCGCGGAATCGCGGCTCGTCATGACCTGGATCGCCAGGCCGATGCGCGACAGCTCGCCCCCCGAGGCGACCTTGGCCAGGGGGCGCAAGGGCTGGCTCGGATTGGCGGCGACGCGGAACTCGACGGTTTCGACGCCATGCGCGGAGGGCGCACACGGTTCGAGCGCCACCGCAAACTGGCCACCCGCCATCGCCAGCGTCTGCATCGCCTCGCTGATCTCGCTCGACAGGCGCTCGGCAGCCGGGCGACGCGCCGCCGAGAGGCGTGACGCCGCCTGATCGTATGCTGCCCCTGCCTGTGCTTCCTGCTCGGCAAGATGGACGGGATCCGCCTGCGCGACCAGTTCATCGAGCTTCCGCACCCACTCGTCGAGCAAGTCGGGCAGCCCCTCGGGATCAACCCGATACTTGCGCGCGAGGTCGGTCACGGCGCCGATGCGGCGCTCGATCTCGGCGAGCCGCTGCGGATCGAGGTCCAGCCGGTCGCGATAGCGCCGCAGCGCATGCAAGGCCTCGTCCGCCTGGATGGCGGCCCCGGAGAGCAGTTCCCGCAGGTCCCCGAGCCCCGGGTCGATGTCGGCCATGGCGTCGACACGCACACATATGTGACGCAACAGGGAGGTGACGGCACCCTCCCCTTCGCCCAGCGTCGCAAGGGCCTCGTCCGCCCCCTCCATGAGACCCGCGGCATGCGCCAGGCGTGCGTGCTCCTGATTGATCTCGGCCCACTCGCCGGCGTCGAACGCAAGGTTACGCAGTTCATCTATCTGCCACGCAAGCAGGGCCCGTTCGCGCTCGGAAGCGGCCGAGTCCTGCTCGGCCGCCCGGCGCAGCTCGACCAGCCGCTGCCAGTCGCGAAAGCGGTCGGCAACCTCCTTGGCGAGGTGCTCTGCAGCGGCGTGCGCATCGATCAGCGCACGCTGTGCATCGCCTCTGAGCAGGGCATGATGCGCATGCTGCCCATGAATATCGGCGAGCCGGTCCCCAGCCTCGCGCAACTGTGCCTGCGTGACCGGCACGCCGTTGATCCAGGCCCGCGACCGCCCCCCCGCCTCCACAACGCGCCGCAGGATCGCCATGCCCTCGTCGGCCGGCAAGTCCTGCGCGGCCAACCAGTCGGTGAGGCCGCCGTCAGCGGGAAGATCAAATTCGGCCGCGATATCGGCCTTGTCGCGGCCGACACGCACCGCGCCCGCGTCGGCACGCCCCCCCAGGGCAAGCCCCAGCGCGTCGAGCAGGATGGACTTGCCCGCCCCCGTCTCGCCCGTAAGCGCGCCGAAACCCGCCAGAAAATCGAGTTCGAGGCGATCGACAATCACGAAATCACGGATGGTCAGGCGGCGGAGCATAGGCGTCGCAGAAGGAGGCTGAAGTGAGAAAGGAGATCAGGGCAGTCGCGGCGTGGCGCTCCAGTGGAGCTTGCCGCGCAGCATGGCGAAGTAACTGTACCCTTCGGGGTGCAGGAAACGCACCACCTTGGGCGAACGCGTAATCCTGACGACGTCGCCGGCATGTGCATCGAAACGCGTCTGGCCGTCGAAATGGATGCGGGCGTCGTGCGGGGAGAGCAGCTCGATCGCGATCCGGCAGCTGTCCGGGAGGGTGATCGGCCGGGCGGTAAGGGCGTGCGGACACAGCGGCACGAGGGCGATGCCGCCGACCGTGGGATGCAGGATCGGGCCGTTGGCCGACAAGGCATAGGCGGTGGACCCGGTCGGCGTGGTGATGATCATGCCGTCCGAACGCTGCGTGTAGACATACTCGCCGTCGATCGACAGATCGAACTCGATCATGCGGCCGAAATCGCCCTTGTTCACGACGACGTCGTTGAACGCGAGCGTGTGGAAAACGCGCTGCCCGCCGCGAACGACTTCGGCGTCTAGCATGGTGCGCGCCTCTTCGACAAAACGTCCGTCGAGGATCTCGGCAAGCTTGTTCAAGGCTTCCTTGCGCGGGATATCCGTGAGAAAGCCCAGCCTGCCCTGGTTGATGCCGACGAGTGGCACCGCATGTTCGGACAACCGGCGGGCGGTATTCAGCATCGTGCCGTCGCCCCCGAGGACGACGGCAAGATCGGCCTGGGCGCCGATCTCGTCATAGGTCACGGTGGCGAACTCGCCGACGAGCCCGATGGAACTTGCGGTACCTTGCTCGATCCATACAGCCAGCCCCCTTTCGCGCAGGAAACTGGCTATCGAGAGGACCGCGCCAGCGACATCCGGGCTCTGGTATTTGCCGATCAGGGCAATGGTATTGAAGCTCTGGCTCATGCCGCGGATTAAACCACAATCGCCGAGAACCTTGGCAGAGGCGCCGGCACTTCCATAGAATCGGGGAAATTACTTCTTACCGTCATGAAACCGCTCGACCCGCGCTCCCAGATCCTGCTCAAGACCCTCATCGAACGCTACATCGTGGAAGGGCAGCCGGTGGGCTCGCGTTCGCTTTCGCGCTACTCGGGTCTCGAGCTGTCGCCCGCGACGGTACGCAACGTGATGAGCGACCTCGAGGAAATGGGCTTCATCGCGAGCCCCCACACTTCGGCCGGGCGCATTCCGACGGCACTCGGCTACCGCTTCTTTGTTGACTCGCTGCTGACCGTGCAACCCCTGGAACAGGCGCAGCTGCGCGAACTGAAGGGGCAGCTGCAGCCCGACCAGCCCCAACGCCTGATCAGTTCCGCATCGCACCTGCTGTCGGAGCTGACGCAGTTCGCCGGGGTCGTCGTTTCGCCGCGGCGCGACCTGATCAAGATCCGCCAGATCGAGTTCATCAGCCTGTCGGAAAACCGCATCCTGCTGATCATCGTCACGACGGCAGGGGACGTGCAGAACCGCATCATCCATACCCGGCGCTCGTACTCGCCATCGGAACTGGTGGAAGCAGCCAACTATCTCACCGAACACTGCGCCGGACTGGGATTCGACGACATTCGCACCCGCATCCGGGCCGAGCTGAAGCAGCTGCGCAGCGACATGAGCGAGCTGATGAACGCGGCGGTCGAAACCGGCAGCGCGGCAGTCCAGGACGACAGCTCCCGCTACGTGCTGTCGGGAGAAACCAATCTGCTCGACATCGAGGACCTGTCGTCGAACATGGCGCGGCTGCGCGAGCTGTTCAAGCTGTTCGAGCAGAAGACGGGACTCATCCAGCTCCTCGACCTGTCCAATCGCGCCCAGGGGGTGCAGATCTTCATCGGTGACGAATCGGGACTGTCGCAGCTCGACGGCTGCAGCGTCGTGACCGCCGGCTACGAGGTCAACGGTCGCATCGTCGGATCCGTCGGCGTGATCGGACCGACGCGCATGGCTTATGATCGCGTGATACCCATCGTCGACATCACGGCCCGCCTGCTCTCGAACGCGCTGTCGAACGCGAACTGAGCGGCGCGCAACAATCACACAAGGATCAGCATGGCCCGTTACTGGCCCGAACCCGCCTGGACGCATGGCACACCTGCACGCACCGGCGTCTTGCTCGTCAATCTTGGCTCACCGGCGGCCCCTACGGCCGCAGCCGTTCGCCCGTACCTGAAGCAATTCCTGTCCGACCCGCGCGTGGTCGAGATCCCGGCGCCGGTGTGGTGGCCCATCCTCAACGGCATCATCCTGAACACCCGCCCGCGCAAGTCGGCCGCGAAATACGCGACGATCTGGATGGATGAAGGCTCGCCGCTGAAGGTGCACACGGAACGTCAGACGAAGCTGCTTGCGGGCTACCTCGGCCACCGCGGCATCACCGGGCTGCAGGTCGAGTGGGCGATGCGCTACGGTTCGCCATCCGTGCCCGAGGTGCTCAACCGCATGAAGGCAGACGGCTGCAACCGCATCCTGATCGTGCCGATGTATCCGCAATATGCGGCGAGCACGACCGCGAGCGTGCTCGACGAAGTCGCGGATTGCCTTGGGCACTGGCGCAACCAGCCCGAGATTCGCTACGTGCGCAATTTCCACGACCATCCTGGCTATATCGCGGCACTCGCCCAGAGCGTGCGCGACCACTGGATGAAGAACGGCGAGGGCGACAAGCTGGTGATGAGTTTCCACGGCATCCCGCGGCGATCGCTCGACCTCGGCGATCCCTATCACTGCGAATGCCGTGTGACAGCACGCCTTCTCGCCAGAGAACTCGGACTGGCGGACGACCGCTGGCAGCTGACCTTCCAGTCGCGCTTCGGCAAGGCCGAATGGCTGAAACCCTACACCCAGCCAACGCTCGAATCCCTGGCGCGCCAGGGCACGGCACGGGTGGACGTTATGTGCCCGGGTTTTCCGGCAGACTGCCTGGAAACCCTCGAGGAAATCGCAATGGAATGCCGCCATGCGTTCCTGTCTTGCGGCGGCAAGGAATTCCACTACATACCCTGCCTGAACGAACGTGACGACTGGATCACCGCACTGCGTGACATTGTGCAGGACAACCTTGGCAACTGGTTGTCCCGTCCATCGGTCGAGCCGCAGGAACTCGCCGCCAGTGCCCAGCGCGCGCGTGTTGCCGGCGCCAAGTGCTGATGAATCCGCAGTGATGCTCATGCCAGAGCTCATTGGCGAGTCGCAGGTCGAGCGCCTGGCGGCCGTACAGGAGACCATGCGCGAACACTGCCTGAAAATTTTCCGGACGACCTGAAGTTCTTCAGAAATCTGCCGTTAAAACCTGCACTTAAGCAGCCCGCAGGGGACCGCGATGAAGATTGCATCGGCAGACGTACAGCTCCAGGCTTCGCACCTCTCCTTCCATCGTCGCAAAATCTCCGAGCGACTCGAGATGTGGGTCGGTGAGCGCCCGGCCGACGGGAGGAACCCCGGCATCGGCGCCCTTGCAGTCGCGGGTGCGCGCCCTGAAGTGGAGATCTCGGCCGACGCCCTCGCCGCCCGCGAAGCCGAGGCTGCCACGGACGATTCGGGCGAAGAGGCTCTCGACCCGCGATTCCGCTTTCTCAAGCATCTCATCGAGGCGCTTACGGGACGTGCGATCAACACCCTACACCCCGGCGACCTCCGCCTCGACGAGGCGGCTGAGGTAAACATCGGTCAAGCACCCGCCGCAGGCCGCGGCGCGAACGCCACGCAACGCGCCGGATTCGGCGTCGAGTATGAATACCACTCACTATCCGAGGAATACGAATACACGAACTTCAAAGCGGAAGGCGTGATCAGGACCGCCGACGGGCGCGAAATCCGCTTCGATCTGGAACTCGAGATGGAGCGCAGCTACGTCGAGGCCTCCAACGTCCAGGTGCGCCTTGGCGACGCACGCGTAAAAGACCCCCTGGTGCTTGATTTTGCCGGCACGTCGGCCCAGCTTTCGGACATGCGCTTCTCCTTCGACCTCGACACCGACGGTCAGGCCGAAAACGTACCAATGCTTGGCGGCGGCCGCGGCTACCTTGCCATCGATCGCAACCAGAACGGACGCATCGACGACGGCCGCGAGCTCTTCGGCCCGACCACCGGGGACGGATTCGCCGAACTGGCAAGCCTCGACACCGACGGCAACGGCTGGATCGATGAAGCGGACGCAAGTTTCGGCGACCTGCGCGTCTGGCTGCCGGCAGCCGACGGCACTGGCAGCGTCATGACGGCAGCGGAAGCCGGGGTCGGCGCCCTCTACCTCGGACGGGTCGCCACACCGTTCGCGCTGCGCGGCGCGGCGAACGACACGCTGGGCGAGATGCGCTCGACCAGCCTATATCTGCGCGAGGACGGCACAACCGGCACGCTCAGCCAGATCGACCTGAGCGTTTAGGGCGACCTGAACCCGCGCCTCAGTCCTCGACCAGTTGCAGGTCGAGCCCGGAGGCCGTGAACTTGCTGGCCACAGCCGGCTCACCGTCCGCCGAGAGTGCGTGCAGCGCTTCGCCGAGGCGCCGGACGGCAATCGTCGCCAGCATGACCCGGAACAGTTCGCGCAATTCGTCCGTCGCAAGCGCCAGCGCGGAAGGATTGACCTCGAGATAGGTGGTCTGACTCACCGAGGTCACCGTCGTCATGTGCCTGTGGCGGACGCTGTCGAGCCATGCGATCTCGCCGAACACCTCGCCCGCACCGAGCAGGCTCACACGGCGCCCATCGACAGACACTTCGATCTCGCCATCGACGACGACGCCGAAGCGCTGGTCCGCGTCCCCTTCGCGAATCAGGGTCGTCCCGCAGTCGACGACACGCCACGCCGACAGGCGCAACACTTCCCACAGCTCGATATCGTCGAACTCGGTGAAGAACGCCAGCTTGCGCAGCAGCGAAAACCGACTGGTGTCGGGCGGCACGTAGGTGTCGTCCACCAGCTGGTAGCGCACCGCCGACAGCTCCTTCGCGAACTCGGCACCATTCTTGTAGCGCGAATACAGATCCTTTTCGAGCGCCTTGCGGATCACCGCATCCATCTGCTCGGGCAGTTCGGGATTGAGCTGCGAGACGCGCGGCGGATCCGCATTGATGATCTTGTAGATCAGCTGGGCCGGGTTGCTCGCCCGGAACGGCAGGCGCCCGGTGAGCAGGTTGAACAGCACGACCCCGAGCGAATAAAGATCCGTCTTCTGGTTGAGCTGATAGCCCTTGATCTGCTCCGGGCTCATGTAGGCGGGCGAACCGACCCCCATGATGAAGGTCGAGTCCGACTCCACCTTCTTGCTGATGTTCAACGCGAGGCCGAAGTCGGTGATCTTCACGTTGTCCTGATCGTCGACGAGGATGTTCGCGGGTTTGATGTCGCGATGGACGATACCCTGGCGATAGGCGTAATCGAGCGCCATGCAGCACTTGAAGACGATCCCGATCGCCCGGTGGACCGGCAGCATGCGCTCGAAGCTGCAATAGCGCTCGAGCGATTCGCCCGGGAAATACTCCATCACCACATAGGCCTGCTCGGCCTCGATCACGACGTCGTGCACGTGGATGATGTGCGGATGATCGAGGCGCGTCGAGACGGCCTTTTCCGCCTTGAGCAACTTCAGCAGGCGCCGGTTCCATTTCGACTCATCCTTCGACTTGTCATTGAAACGGATCAGCTTGAGGGCGATCGGTACCGGCCAATCGGCGGATTCCGCCATATAGACGACCGCCGTCGCACCGCGCCCCACCTCCTTCACGATGCGGTACTTCCCGATTGTCAGCGGCATCTCGCTCATGTCTGGTCCGACCCGGCCTCCCGCGCCTCTGTCTGGCACCGCGCGCGGTTGAATCCTGACACACGCGGGCGCGCATCGGCAACCCGGCGAACTATTTGTAACCAAGCCCTTGAAACGACGAGACCCGCCCCCATGTTCCGCCCGTCGAAAGAACATAGGGAGTTCTACCCCATGCAGGAAAACAAGCCCTCCGCCGAGGCCCCCGAAGAGCTGCTGCAGGCCCCCACGGGACAATCCGGCGACGCCCCGCAAGTCGAAGCGGCCGACGAACGCGCGGGCGACTCGATGCCCAGCCTGGAGGAATCTCTGCGGCAGGCGGAGCTCAAGGCCGCCGAACATCACGATGCGTGGCTGCGCGCCAAGGCCGAGGCCGAGAATATCCGTCGTCGCGCACAGGAAGACATTGCCAAGGCATCGAAGTTCGCCGCGGAAAAATTCGCGAATGCCATGCTGCCGGTCAAGGACAGCCTCGAAGCGGCACTTGCGACCGAGAACCAGACCATCGAAAGCCTGCGCGAAGGGGTCGAACTGACCCTGAAGCAGCTCGCATCGGCATTCCAGACCGCAGGCGTGACGGAGGAAAATCCGGTCGGCAGCAAGTTCGACCCCAACCGCCACCAGGCCATCGCGATGATCGAGGCGGAAGGCGAGGCGAACACCGTGGTGAATGTCCTGCAGAAAGGCTATCTGCTGCATGAGCGCGTGCTGCGTCCGGCCATGGTGACCGTTTCCAAGGGCAAGAGCGCCTGAGTTCGCCCCCTTGAAATCGACGACCGCACCCCTAAATAACTGACAACACACTCCGGCAAGCCGGCCCCCGGGCGGAACAAACCGCCCGCCACCCCGGCTTCCCCCAAAACGAAAGGAACTGACATGGGCAAGATCATCGGTATCGACCTGGGCACCACCAACAGCTGCGTTTCCGTGATGGAAGGCGGCAAGCCCAAGGTCATCGAGAACTCCGAAGGGGCACGCACGACCCCGTCGATCGTCGCATACGCGGAAGACGGCGAGATCCTCGTCGGAGCGCCGGCCAAGCGCCAGGCCGTCACGAACGCGCGGAACACCCTGTTCGCGGTGAAGCGCCTCATCGGCCGCCGCTTCGAGGAAAAGGAAGTGCAGAAGGACATCGACCTGATGCCCTTCACGATCGCCAAAGCCGACAACGGCGACGCGTGGGTCGAAGTGCGTGGCAAGAAGATCGCCCCGCCGCAGGTTTCGGCCGAAGTGCTGCGCAAGATGAAGAAGACCGCCGAAGACTACCTCGGCGAGGAAGTCACCGAAGCCGTCATCACCGTGCCGGCCTACTTCAACGACAGCCAGCGCCAGGCGACCAAGGACGCCGGCCGCATCGCCGGCCTCGAAGTCAAGCGCATCATCAACGAACCGACGGCCGCTGCGCTCGCCTTCGGCATGGACAAGAAGCCGGGCGACTCGAAAATCGCCGTCTATGACCTCGGCGGCGGTACCTTCGACATCTCGATCATCGAGATCGCCGACATCGACGGCGAACACCAGTTCGAAGTGCTGGCGACCAACGGCGACACCTTCCTCGGCGGCGAGGACTTCGACCAGCGCCTGATCGACTACATCGTCACCGAATTCAAGAAGGAACAAGGCGTCGATCTGAAGAACGACGTGCTCGCGCTGCAGCGCCTGAAGGAAGCTGCCGAGAAGGCCAAGATCGAGCTCTCCTCCTCGCAGCAGACCGAGGTGAACCTGCCCTACATCACTGCCGACGCCACCGGTCCGAAGCACCTTGCGATCAAGATCACCCGCGCGAAGTTCGAGTCGCTGGTGGATGACCTCGTCGAGCGCACGATCGAGCCGTGCCGCATCGCACTCAAGGATGCCGGCGTGAAGGTCTCCGACATCGACGACGTGATCCTCGTCGGCGGCATGACGCGCATGCCCAAGGTGCAGGAGAAGGTCAAGGAGTTCTTCGCCAAGGAGCCGCGCAAGGACGTGAACCCGGACGAAGCCGTCGCGGTCGGCGCCTCCATCCAGGGCGGCGTGCTGCAGGGTGAAGTCAAGGACGTGCTGCTGCTCGACGTCACCCCGCTGTCGCTGGGCATCGAAACCCTCGGCGGCGTCATGACGAAGCTGATCCAGAAGAACACCACGATCCCGACCAAGGCCTCGCAGGTGTTCTCGACGGCCGACGACAACCAGAACGCGGTAACGATCCACGTACTCCAGGGCGAACGCGAAATGGCGGCCGGCAACAAGAGCCTCGGCCAGTTCAACCTGTCCGACATTCCGCCGGCGCCGCGCGGCATGCCTCAGATCGAAGTCACCTTCGACATCGACGCGAACGGCATTCTGCACGTCTCAGCCAAGGACAAGGCCACCGGCAAGGAAAACAAGATCAAGATCCAGGCCAACTCGGGCCTCTCGGACGACGAGATCCAGCGCATGGTGCAGGACGCCGCCGCGCACGCCGAAGAGGACAAGAAGGCCCACGAACTGGTCGACGCCCGCAACCAGTGCGACGCGCTGGTGCATTCGGTGAAGAAGTCGCTCACCGAATACGGTGACAAGATCGATGCCGACGAGAAGGCCAAGATCGAAGCCGCGATCAAGGACGCCGAAGAGTCGCTCAAGAGCAACGACAAGGCGACGATCGAAGCCAAGACCCAGGCCCTCGCAATGGCCAGCCAGAAGCTCGGCGAACAGATGTACGCCCAGGCCCAGGGCGCCGAAGCCGGCGCCGCAGGTGCAGCCGGCGGTTCGTCGGGGAGCTCGAAGGCGGCCGATGCCGACGTCGTGGACGCCGAGTTCACCGAAGTCAAAGACAAGAAGTGATCGCTCGCCGGGCGGCGAGATGATGGCCGAGCCGACGCCGGAGCAGCACTTCCGGCAGGCTCGGCCTTTGCATGACAGGGCGGCCCGTGCGGCCGCCCCAGCCTGAGCGACAGGAAATGGCAACGAAACGGGATTACTACGACGTACTTGGCGTCAATCGCGACGCCGCGGACGACGAAATCAAGAAGGCCTACCGCAAGCTGGCCATGAAACACCATCCGGACCGCAATCCGGACAACAAGGAAGCCGAGGAGAAGTTCAAGGAGGCCAAGGAGGCCTACGAGATCCTCTCTGACGCACAGAAGCGCGGCGCATACGACCGTTACGGCCACGCCGGCGTCGATCCCTCAGCCGGGCCCGGTCCGGGCGGCCAGGGCTTCGACGGCTTTGCCGACGCGTTCTCCGACATCTTCGGCGACATCTTCGGCGGAGGCGGTGGTCGCGGCCGCTCGAACGTCTATCGCGGCGCCGACCTGCGCTACAACCTCGAGATCTCGCTCGAGGAGGCCGCACGCGGCGCCGAGAAGACGATCCGCATCCCGACCGTCGAAGAGTGCGATACCTGCCACGGCAGCGGCGCAAAGCCCGGCACGCAACCCAAGCCCTGCCCCACCTGCGGCGGTGCCGGCCAGGTGCGCATCCAGCAGGGCTTCTTCTCGATCCAGCAGACCTGCCCGAAGTGCCACGGCACCGGCCGCATCATCCCCGACCCCTGCCGCGACTGCGGCGGCGCCGGTCGCGTGAAGCGCCAGAAGACGCTGGAAGTGAAGATTCCTGCCGGTATCGACGAAGGCATGCGCCTGCGCCACGCCGGCCACGGCGAGCCCGGCGTCAACGGTGGCCCTCCGGGCGACCTCTACGTCGAGATCCACATCCGGCAGCACGCCGTGTTCCAGCGTGACCACGACGACCTGCTGTGCGAGATGCCGATCAGCTTCACGACGGCCGCACTCGGTGGCGAGATCGAAATTCCGACGCTGGAGGGCATGGCACGCCTCAAGATCCCGGCCGAGACGCAGAGCGGCCGTCTGTTCCGCCTGCGCGGCAAGGGTATCCGCAACGTCCGCTCGCAGGCGCACGGCGACCTGCTGTGCCGGGTCGTCGTCGAAACCCCGGTAAACCTCACCGAGCGCCAAAAGGAACTGCTGCGGGAATTCGAGGAAGTCTCACGCGGGGACGTGGATCGCCACAACCCCAAGGCGAAGTCCTGGATGGACAAGGTTAAGGAGTTCTTCGGCGGCTGACGCCGCGCACGGATCGGCCGCGGCGGACAAACTGCGCTGCGGCCGATCCTGAATCGCCCGAACCCGCCCTGTTGCGCTCCGTAGCGCGGAGAGCACCCGGCTCAGGCGTTCAGGCGCGCCGCCACAGGGTTCCCTGCGGGGTATCCTCGAGTGCGATGCCACGCGCCAGCAGATCGGCACGGATACGGTCCGCCTCGGCAAAATTCCTCGCCTTCTTGGCCTGCGCGCGCTGTTCGATCAAGGCCTCGATCTCGCCGGCCTCGTCCGTCCCCGCCTCCGCAGCCCCCCCCTGGAGGAAGGCCACCGGATCGCGCCCGAGCAAGCCCAGCACCCCGCCCAAGCCCTTCAGCTGCGCCGCCATGGCCGCCGAGCCGCTGCGGTTCGCCTCGTTCGCGAGATCGAACAGTACGGCAACGGCCTCGGCAGTATTGAAGTCGTCATCCATCGCCTCACGGAAGCGCTGGGCGTGCGCCTCCTCCCAGTCGATCGCCACATCCGCCGGCGCAACGTTGCGCAGCGCCGTGTACAGGCGCGTGAGCGACTGGCGCGCATCCTCGAGATGAGCACCCGAGTAATTGAGCGGGCTGCGATAGTGCGCGCGGAGGATGAAGAAGCGCACCACTTCCGCGTCGTACTTCTTCAGCACATCACGGATCGTAAAGAAATTGCCGAGCGACTTGGACATCTTCTCGTCGTCGACGCGAACGAAGCCGTTGTGCATCCAGTAGTTGACGAAGGTGTGGCCGTGGGCCCCCTCGGACTGCGCGATCTCGTTCTCGTGATGGGGAAACTGAAGATCCTGCCCGCCGCCATGGATGTCGAAATGATCGCCCAGCAGGTCCGAACTCATTGCGGAGCACTCGATGTGCCAGCCGGGACGCCCCGCGCCCCAAGGCGAGGCCCACTTCACCTCTGCCGGTTCGTCCGTGCGCGCATGCTTCCACAGCACGAAATCGAGCGGATCCTGCTTCTCGCCAGCGATCTCCACGCGCTCCCCTGCGCGCAGCTCGTCGAGCGACTTGCCGGAAAGCTTGCCGTAGCCGTCGAACTTGCGCACCGAATAGCATACGTCGCGATTCTCGGCCACGTATGCGAGGCCCTTTTGGCGAAGGCGCTCGATCAGGGACTGCATCTGCCCCACGTACTCCGTCGCGCGCGGTTCGTGGTCGGGCCGCATCACGCCGAGCGCGTCGGCGTCCTCGTGCATCGCGGCGATGAAGCGGTCCGTCAGCGCACGGATCGACTCGCTATTCTCGCCGGCACGGCGAATGATCTTGTCATCGATGTCGGTAATGTTCCTGACATAAACGAGATCAAATCCGCTCGCGCGCAACCAGCGCGCCACCATGTCGAACACAACCATTACGCGAGCATGGCCGAGGTGGCAAAAATCATACACAGTCATGCCACACACATACATCCGAACCTTTCCGGGCTCGATCGGGGCAAAAATTTCTTTTTTTCGCGTCAATGAGTTGTGAATCTGAAGCATGGCATTTTCCGCAAGGCGGCGCAGAAGGACAGCATTCGACGGGACGCCTGTCCGCTCGCGGCAACACCGCGATCCGGAAAGCACGGGGAACACCCGCAGCGCTCGCACAGCGACCACCACCCCACCGTGATGCAGCTCCCGTTATTTGATAGAATGTCGCGTTAAATCCGCGTGGATCAACGGAAACCGACCGATTCTAACACAATGAACATGCGTCCCAATTCCGCCCTGGCCGTGATGGCCCTCATCGTCGGTCTCGGCGCGGCTCCGCTGCTGCAGGCAGCCGACAACGTCGCCCAGATTCAAACGCTCGTCAATCAGGGCCAGCATGCGCAGGCGCTGGCGATGGCCGACCGGGTACTTGCCGGCAATGCCAAGGAGCCGCAGGCACGTTTCCTGAAGGGAATCGCGCTCACCGAGCTTAACCGCGCGGACGAAGCGGTCGCGGTATTCCAGAAGCTCACCGAGGACTTCCCCGAACTTCCGGAGCCCTATAACAACCTCGCCGTCCTTTATGCCCAGCAGCGCCAGTACGACAAGGCGCGCTCGGCCCTGGAAATGGCGATTCGCACCCACCCGAGCTATGCGACCGCGCACGAGAACCTCGGCGACGTCTACGCGCGCCTGGCGAGCCAGGCCTATGACAAGGCCCTGCAACTCGACTCGGCCAATACGGCGGCGCAATCCAAGCTCGCGCTGATCCGCGAGATGATGTCCTCCGGCTCGAGAACGCGCACCGCCGCACAGGGCGCGCCGACGCGCACCGCGGTCGCGTCGGCGCCTGCCGTCACACCCGCACCGGCCCCGGCTCCGGCTCCGGTCACAGCGCCTGCTGCATCCCCTGCGGCTGCCGCGGCGGCAGCTTCCGCGCCAGCCTCCGCCACGGCCGCCCCTGCGGCGAAGCCAGCCACCACTGCCGCGGCTCCAGCCGCTGCGGCGGCGCCGACGCCCCCGGCCGCTTCGCCCGCCCCCATGGCGCCGTCACGCCCCGCAGCGCAGGAGCCGGCGACCGTCGCTGCAGCCGGCACCGAGCACGAAGTGCTGCAGGCGGTGGAAGCCTGGGCCAAGGCGTGGTCACGCAAGGACGTGAAGGCGTATCTCGGCTTCTACGACAAGGAGTTCCGAACCCCGGGAGGAACGTCCCGCAAGGCATGGGAGAACGAGCGCGCACAACGCGTGGGCAAGCCCGGCCGCATTGCCATCGACATCGAGAAGCCCGATGCCAAGGTGGACGGCGAAGTGGCAACGGTGCGCTTCCGCCAGAACTACGAATCCGCCGGCTTCAGCTCCAGCACGACCAAGACGCTCGAGCTCGTCAAGCGTAACGGCTCGTGGCGCATCCGCCAGGAGCGCGTCGGAGGATGAAGGTTCTGACAATCGGACGAGCTGCGTTCGTCCGAATGATCGCAACGCTCGCCGCTGCGGCGCTGCCGCTGGCGGCCGCCGCAGCACCCGCTCCGCGCGGCATTTCCGACTCCGGCCCGGACGCGTCACTCGAGTACGTTTTCACCGAAATCGAAGCCAACCGGCTCGACGCGGCGCTCCAACGCACCGAGGAACTGCTGCGGGTCTACCCGAACTTCCGCCTGGCCCATCTGATCAAGGGCGACTTGCTGCTGGCGCGTGCCAAGCCGATCGCTACGTTCGGCAACGCATCGGCACCGGCCGAACGTGTCAACGAACTGCGCGACGAGGCGACCGCGCGCCTGCGTGCATATCGCGAACGCCCCGCCGCAGCCAGCTACATCCCGCGCTACCTGTTGCAGATGGGACCGGACCAGCGCTTCGCGGTCGTCGTGGACACCAAGCGTGCGCGCCTGTACGTGTATGCAAACGAGGGCGGAAAGCCGCGCTTCGTAGCCGACTACTACATCAGCCACGGCAAGGCTGGCGCGGACAAGCGCGTCGAGGGCGACAACAAGACCCCCCTCGGCGTCTACGAAGTGACGTCCTTCATCGAGCAGGCCAAACTTCCCGACCTGTACGGCAGCGGGGCCTTCCCGATCAACTACCCGAACGAATGGGACCGGCGTCTCGGACGCACGGGGCACGGAATCTGGCTGCACGGAACGCCGAGCGACACCTATGCTCGCCCGCCGCTCTCCTCAGAGGGCTGCGTCACGCTCGCGAATCAGGATTTTCTCAAGCTTTCCAACTTCGTCCAGCCGGGGCTCACGCCGGTGATCATCAGCAACGAGATCGAGTGGCTGTCGTTGGACGACTGGCAAGCCGAGCGGCGCAACCTTCAGCTCGCAATCGAGGACTGGCGGCGCGACTGGGAGAAGACCACGGACGTGACCCGTTACCTCTCCCACTATTCGAAGGACTTCCGCAGCGACACTCAGAATCTTGCGGAATGGTCGGAACAGAAACGCAAGATCGCTGCGAGCCGCGATTGGATCAAGGTGCGTCTCGACAAGCTGAGCATGTTCCGCAATCCGGGGCGCGACGACATCGTGGTCGTGACCTTCGAACAGGACTATCGCAGCGACGACCTGTCCGACCGTGTCCGCAAGCGCCAGTACTGGCTCAAGGAAGGCGGTCGCTGGAAGATCGTCTATGAAGGCAAGGCCTGACGGCCGTCCGAAAAGTTAACTCCCCCGAACGGAAGCTAGACATGAAACGCGTTTTCGCAAGCCTCATCCTCTTCGTCTGCTGCGCCGTGGCGCAAGCCGCCAATCCCGTAGTCGAGATGCGCACCAACCAGGGTATCGTCGTACTCGAGTTGTTTGCCGACAAGGCCCCAAAATCTGTCGAGAACTTCCTCGAATACGCGAAAAGCGGCCACTATGACGGCACGATCTTTCATCGGGTCATCGATGGCTTCATGATCCAGGGCGGAGGCTTCGACGGATCGCTGAATCAGAAGCCGACCCGCGCGCCGATCCAGAACGAGGCCAAGAACGGGCTGCGCAACGACGCCGGGACGCTCGCCATGGCACGGACCTCCGACCCCCACTCCGCCACCGCGCAGTTCTTCATCAACCTCGTCGACAACAGCTTCCTCGACTACCCGTCGCGCGACGGCTGGGGCTACACCGTGTTCGGCAAGGTGAGCAGCGGCATGGACGTCGTCCGGAACATCGGCAAGACGCGCACCGGTGTCGTTCGTGGCATGCGCGACGTCCCGACCGAACCGGTCATCATCGAGTCGGTCCGCCTCGTCGAGGCTGCGAAGACCGGCCAAACCAAGTAACGAATCCCAAGGAGCTCCCAATGGCTGTCAAGCTGCATACGAACCACGGTACGATCACGCTCGAACTGGATGCCGAGAAGGCCCCCGAGACGGTCAAGAACTTCCTCGACTACGTCAGCGCCGGCCACTACGACAACACGATCTTCCATCGCGTGATCAAGAACTTCATGATCCAGGGCGGAGGGTTCGAGCCGGGCATGAAGCAGAAGCCCACCCGCGAGCCGATCAAGAACGAAGCCGACAACGGCCTGAAGAACCTCACGGGCACGATCGCCATGGCGCGCACCCAGGCTCCCCACTCGGCCAGCGCCCAGTTCTTCATCAACGTCGTCGATAACGACTTCCTCAATTTCCGCGCACCGGACATCCAGGGCTGGGGCTACTGCGTGTTCGGCCGCGTCACGGAAGGCATGGATGTCGTGAACAGCATCCGCGCGGTCCGCACCGGCTCGAGCGGCTTCCACCAGGACGTGCCGGTCGAGGACGTCATCATCGAACGCGCAGAGATCGTCTGATCTCGCCGGGCCGACCCGTTTCAACCGTCCAGTCTCACATGTCGGCCCTGTTTATCGCGGATCTGCACCTGTCCGGGAACTGCCCGGACAACACCCGCGCTTTCCTCGACCTGATCGCGGGGAAGGCGCGGGAGCTGGACGCCGTGTACATCCTCGGCGATCTGTTCGAATACTGGGCGGGCGACGACGACCGTGACGCCCCCCTGAACCGGGAGGTCGCGGAGGCCCTTGCCGCACTTGCCGACCATGGCACGCGGGTCGGCTTCGTGGCAGGCAACCGCGATTTCCTCGTCGGCACGGATTTCGCCCGGGCTGCCGGGCTCACCATCCTCCCCGACCCCAGCGAGATCGACCTCGACGGCCGCCGGGTGCTGATCACCCACGGCGACAGCCTATGCACCGACGACCACGCCTATCAGGCGTTTCGGCAGCAGGTGCGCGATCCGCAATGGCAGCGCGCATTTCTAGCCCGCCCCCTTGCGGAACGCAGGCTGGTCATCGAGGGGCTGCGCAAGCACAGCGAAACCGCAAAGCAGGAAAAGGCCGAGGAGATCATGGACGTTAACGCCGCAGCCGTTGACGCCCTCTTGCGCGCTCACGATTACCCGACCCTCATCCACGGCCACACGCATCGGCCGGCGCTCCATCTGCATCGGGTGGACGGACGGCAGTGCGAGCGCTGGGTCCTCTCCGATTGGCGCGGGAGGGCGAGCTGGCTGCAGTGGGACGGGCAGGCCTTCCGCACCGGCCCCTAAGGGAATTACCGGCGCACGTAGGCGAGCACGACGCGCTCGCCTAGGTTGAGCGCTTCAGCCGGCCAGACCGCGCGCGAGATCCGCGCGCAGATCCTCGACCGACTCGAGACCGACGGCGACCCGCAGCAAGCCCTCGGTAATGCCCGCGGCAGCACGCGCTTCGGCGGTGATGCGCCCATGCGTGGTGGACGCCGGATGGGTGATGGTGGTCTTGGTGTCGCCGAGGTTGGCCGTGATCGACATCAAACGCGTCGAATCCACGACCCTCCATGCCCCCTCGCGCCCCCCGGCGACTTCGAAACTCACGATCGCGCCCCCGGACTTCTGCTGACGCATCGCAAGATCGTGCTGCGGATGGGAAACCAGGCCGGGGTAATAGACCCTCTCCACGCCTGCCTGCTGCTCGAGCCAGCGCGCCAGCTCGAGGGCAGTGGCAGACTGCGCCTCCATGCGGATGCGCAAGGTTTCCAGCCCCTTGAGAATCACCCACGCGTTGAACGGCGAAATCGAGGGACCGGCCGTGCGCAGGAATTTCAGCACGTCGTCGACGATGACCTTACTGCCCACCACCGCACCACCGAGCACCCGCCCCTGGCCATCCAGGTATTTGGTGGCCGAATGCACGACGACGTCGGCACCCAGTTCGAGCGGACGCTGCAGTGCCGGCGTGCAGAAGCAGTTGTCGACGGCGAGGATCGCACCGCATGAATGGGCGATGTCGGCCACCGCGGCGATGTCGATAACCTCGGTGAGGGGATTCGACGGCGTCTCGATGAAAAAGAGCCGCGTGCGCGCCTTGATCGCAGCACGGTAAGCGTCCGGGTCGGTCGCGGGCACGAAGCTCGTCTCGATGCCGAATTTGGCCAGGATCGTGCCGAAGAGCTGCTGCGTGGCGCCGAAGAGCCCCATCGACGCGACCACGTGGTCGCCGGCCTGCAATGTAGCCATCGCGAGCGACAGGATCGCCGCCATGCCCGAGGCCGTCGCGACACAGGCTTCGCCCCCTTCCAGCGCAGCAAGGCGCTGCTGCATTGCCGTCACGGTCGGATTGGTGAACCGCGCGTAGACGTTGCCGTCGTCGGCCCCCGAGAAGCGTGCCGCCGCCTGGGCGGCGCTCTCGAAGACGAAGCTCGAGGTCAGATAGAGGGCTTCGCTGTGTTCATTGAACTGGCTGCGCGCAATGCCTGCGCGCACAGCCAGGGTGTCAAACTCGTACTCGCTCATTTCCGCTCGGTCGTTCTGCTCAGTTGTCCTGATTTGCCACAAGGTTCAGGTCGAGCTGGCCGCCTTCACCGTCGTCGCCCGACTTACTCTCGCCGCGCTGGTTCTCGACACCGTTCAGGTACTCGGGAGTGATGTCGCCAGTGACGTAGCAGCCGTCGAAACAGGAGGTCTCGAAGAACTTGATGGCAGGATTGACCGCGCGCACGGCAGCCTTGAGATCGTCGATGTCCTGGTAGATCAGTCCATCCGCGCCGATCACGCGGCAAATCTCGTCCTCGTTACGGTCAGCAGCGATAAGTTCGGCGCGGGTCGGCATGTCGATACCATAAACGTTGGCATAGCGGACCGGAGGCGCAGCCGACGCGAGATACACCTTCACGGCGCCCGCATCACGGGCCATCGTGACGATCTCGCGGCTCGTGGTGCCGCGAACGATCGAATCGTCGACCAGCAGAACCTTCTTGCCCCTGAACTCCTGCGGGATGGTGTTGAGCTTCTGGCGCACCGACTTACGCCGGGTGGCCTGGCCGGGCATGATGAAGGTGCGCCCGATATAGCGGTTTTTCACGAATCCTTCGCGATAAGGGAGACCCAGCCTGTGCGCCATCTCCATCGCAGCGGGGCGGCTGGAGTCCGGGATCGGGATCACGACGTCGATATCGGCGTGGGGCACGACGCGCTTGAGCTTGTCGGCGAGGAATTCGCCCATCTTTACACGCGACTCGTATACCGACACCCCGTCGATCACCGAGTCGGGACGCGCCAGATAGACGAACTCGAACATGCAGGGCGCTTCGACCGTCCGGTCGGCGCACTGGCGGCTGCGGAAATTGCCTTCGGTATCGATGAGGATCGCTTCACCGGGCGCGACGTCGCGCAGGGTCTTGAATCCGAGCACGTCCATTGCGACCGACTCGGAGGCCACGAGCCACTCATGACCGCCGTCGACGTCATTGCGCCCCACGACCAGGGGCCGGATGCCGTACGGATCACGGAAGGCCAGCAGGCCGAAACCCGCGATCATCACGACGACCGCGTAGGCGCCCCGGCAGCGGCGATGCACGCCCGCCACGGCGCGGAAGACTGCGTCTTCGTCGAGCTTGAAGCCCTTGGCGGCTGCCTGCAGCTCGTGCGCGAGCACGTTCAGCAGCACCTCCGAGTCGGAGTTGGTGTTGATGTGACGCAGATCCGACAGGAACATCTCGCGCTTCAGTTCCTCGGAATTCGTCAGGTTGCCGTTGTGGGCCAACAGCAGGCCGAACGGCGAATTCACATAGAACGGCTGCGCTTCGGCGGGATTGCATGCCGAGCCTGCGGTTGGGTAGCGGACGTGGCCGATACCCCAGTTGCCGACCAGATTGCGCATGTTGCGGGTGCGGAACACATCACGCACGAGCCCAGGCCCCTTGTGCATGAGGAAGCGCCCGCCCTCCGACGTCGCGATGCCTGCCGCATCCTGTCCGCGGTGCTGCAGCACCTGCAGGCCGTCATAGAGCAACTGATTGACCGGGGATTTCGCAACGACCCCAATGATTCCGCACATGGAATAGCACCTATCTGAATCGAATCTTTGTGGCCACCACATCGGGCAGCCACGGTTTGGCAGCAATCACCGCCGTCTCCAGCGGTGGAGCGAACATTGCGTTCGACCACCACGGTTCGCGCGCAATCCCGATCAGGCCGCCCAGCAGCACCACCGCGAGGGCGATGGCGACACCGCGGGCGACGCCGAACAGCGCGCCGAACACCCGGTCGGCGGTACCCAGCCCCACCGCCTTGAGCAGTTCGCGCAGCAAGAAACGCAACAAGGCTGCAAGCATCAACACCGCGACGAAGATCAGCGCAAATGCGGCGATCTGGCGCCAGGCGGGATCGAGAATCATGTCGGCGAGCAGCACCGCCGCGTCGCCCGCATAGTGCCAGGCCGCGAAGAGCGCGACCGCCCACGCGAGCAACGCGATCACTTCGCTCACCAAACCGCGCCACATGCCGACCGCCGCCGACAAAGCGAGAACGGCAAGGAATACGTAATCGAATACCGTCATCGAAGGAGTCGGTTCGCGCTCATTTCGGCACGACCGAACCGCTCAATCCACTCGCCCGCACGCGCTGGGCGGCTTTGTCGGCGTCGTCGCGCCCACCAAACGGCCCGATCCGCACGCGCGTCATCGCCCCAACCTTCTCAGTGTAGGCTGCAAAGCCCCTTCTTTTGAGGTCCGCCGCAATGGAAGCGGCCTTGGCTCCA
The DNA here is from genome assembly GCF_045689615.1 of Aromatoleum evansii. Taxonomy (NCBI): domain Bacteria; kingdom Pseudomonadati; phylum Pseudomonadota; class Betaproteobacteria; order Rhodocyclales; family Rhodocyclaceae; genus Aromatoleum; species Aromatoleum evansii. Next base: position 1,315,657 of record NZ_CP141259.1, on the reverse strand, counting down.
TCACCGAAGGCGCCGATCTGGACGACGAAACTGTTTCCCGCAGCGGGCGCGGAAGGTAGCGCCGCTTTGCCGTCGAGAATCGCCTGGGCGCGGGCGCTGTCGGATATCGTGTTCGTTGGAGCCGGTGCAAGGGCGGACTTCGACGGCTCGACCGCTGCCGATGTCGCGGGGCCGCCCTTGGGGGCGCCCTCCTGCGTTGGGGCAGGGCGTGGCGGAGACGGTACGTTCGTCGCGATTTCCTGCCGCGGCGCCTCTGAGGAGGCTGCGGTGGGCGGCTGCTCCTCGGGTGGAGGCGCGAGTTGCGGCTCGGGATCGCGTGTCGGGCGGCCGGCGATCGGGCGCGACAGCGCATTGTCGGCCTCACGGTCGGGAATCGTGACCTGGATATCCTGCGCCGGAGCGCTCGGCTCCTGGTCCATCACCATGGGAAGGATGATCGCGGCGAGCAGCGCCAAGGCGGCGGCCCCAACCAAGCGGCGCCTGGCGCGCTTCTTGAGTTCGACGTTGTCGCTATCGGTCACGCGGAGCCTCAATGACGAGCGGCACGGGCTGCAGCCAGCACATCCGCGACTGTCAGGAATGAGCCAAAGGCAATGATTCTATCACCCTCGCCGGCAGTTTTCCGGGCAGCCTCATAGCCCTCCGCGGGGCTTGCGAAACGCCGAATGTCACCACGCACCCCGACGCTGCGCAGCCGCTCTTCGAGCCGCTCGGCGCTGAGCCCGCGAGCCCCGGGGAGACTGACGAGCATCCAGTGATCGATGCGCTCCTGGATAAGCGTCACCACGCCTTCGACGTCCTTGTCCGCGAGCATGCCCAAAACAGCCCATGTCTCCGGGAAAAAACCCATGTTCGACAGGTTTTCCGACAGCACGCCCGCGGCTTGAGGATTGTGCGCGACGTCGAGCACTATCGAAGGCTTTCCCGGCAGCACCTGGAAGCGGCCGGGTAGCTCCACGAGCATCAGGCCCTGGCGCACAGCCTGCATCGACACGGGGATCCGCTGTCGCAGGGTTTCCAGTGCCATCAGCACTGCCGAGGCATTCAGCAGCTGATTGGCACCGCGCAGCGCGGGATAGGCAAGACCGCCGCGGCGGGCGGAGCCCTTGCTCCACCACGCCCACTGCGTGCGGTCACCGCTGTATCCGAAATCCTCGCCGACGAGCTTCAGGTCGGCGCCGATCGCACGCGCATGGTCGACCAAGGTGGCAGGAACCATCGGATCGGAGCAGATCGCCGGGCGGCCGGCGCGGAAAATGCCGGCCTTCTCGAAGCCGATCTTCTCGCGCGTGTCGCCCAGCCAGTCCATATGGTCCATTGCGATGCCGGTCACGATGGCACAGTCGGGGTCGATCGCATTGACCGCATCGAGGCGCCCGCCGAGGCCGACCTCGAGGATGACCACGTCGAGCGGCTCGCGGCAGAATGCCCACCAGGCGGCGAGCGTACCCTGTTCGAAATAGGTCAGCGGGGTGTCTCCGCGCGCCACCTCGACGGCACGAAAGGCATCCACCAGGACGCGGCCCTCAAGCTCGCGTCCGTCGATGCGCACGCGCTCGTTGTAGCGCAACAGATGGGGCGAGGTGTAGCAGCCGACACGATAGCCGGCGGCGAGCAGGATCGCCTCGAGCATCGCGCAGGTCGAGCCCTTGCCGTTGGTACCGCCGACGGTGATCACCACGGCGTCGCTGCGCACGGCGAGCGCATCGCGCGCGCGAGAGACGCGATCCAGGCCAAGCTGAATCTGCGCCGCATGGCGGCTTTCGAGCAACTCGAGCCAGCCGCTCAGGGTATCGGGAAGTTGCATGAAGCGGAACGGAAATCAGACGCCGATTGCGGGTTGGCGGGTCAAGAGAGTCAGAATTTCGGCAACCTTCGAGCGCATCTCTCGCCGATCGACGATCATGTCGATCGCACCTTTTTCCAACAGGAATTCGGAACGCTGGAAGCCTTCCGGCAGGGTTTCGCGCACGGTCTGCTCGATCACGCGCGGGCCGGCGAAACCGATCAGCGCGCCGGGCTCGGCGATCACCACGTCACCCATGAAGGCGAAGCTCGCCGACACGCCGCCCATCGTCGGGTCGGTGAGGATGGTGAGAAACGGCAGCTTGCGCTCGGCAAGTTGCGTGATCGCGGCCGTCGTCTTCGCCATCTGCATGAGCGAAAAGAGCCCCTCCTGCATGCGCGCCCCACCTGTGGCGGTGATGCAGATGAAGGGCAGGCGCTGCTCGAGGGCCGCCTTCGCGCCGCGCACGAAGCGCTCGCCGACCACGGAACCCATCGATCCGCCAAGAAACTCGAACTCGAAGCAGGCAACCACGACCGGCACCGTCAGGATGGCCCCCTGCATCACGACCATGGCATCGGCTTCGCCGGTGTCGTCGTTGGCCGCCGACAAGCGCTCCGTGTAGCGCCGCGAGTCCTTGAATTTCAGCGGATCCACCGGCACGACCTCATTGCCGATCTCGAAGCGCCCTTCCGCATCGAGCAGCATGTCAAGCCGGGCACGCGCACGCAGGCGTTGATGGTGGCCGCACTTCGGACACACGCTCTGATTGCTTTCAAGATCGGAACGGTAGAGCACGGCCTCGCAGGCCGGGCACTTGCTCCAAAGACCTTCCGGAATCGATTTGCGCGCAGCGCTCTCTGCGCGCTTGATCTTGGGCGGCAGCAGTTTCTGAAGCCAACTCATCGCGGAGCTCCTTGGATCTGGTCGAGCGCGGCACGCACTCCTTCAACGAAGTTCTTTACCCGCGCTACGGCCTGATCGCGGGGGCTGTTCTCGATCTCCTCGATGATGCGGCTGCCGATCACCACCGCGTCGGCCACCTCGCCGATGCGGCGGGCCGATTCGGCATCGCGGATGCCGAATCCGACGCCAACCGGCATGCCGACACCCTGGCGGATCTGCGGCATGCGCGCCGCGACGTCGTTGAAATCGAGTGCGCCCGAGCCGGTTACTCCTTTGAGCGATACGTAGTAGATGTAGCCGCTGCCGATCGTCGCGACTTCCCGGATGCGCTGCTCGGTGGAAGTCGGCGCGAGCAGGAAGATCGGATCCATGCCGCCCGCCTTGAGCGTGCGTGCAAACGCTTCGCACTCCTCCGGCGGGTAGTCGACGACAAGGGCCCCGTCCACCCCGGCTGCGCCGGCTGCGGCGACGAAACGCTCGACGCCCATGGCCTCGATCGGATTCGCATAGCCCATGAGGACGACCGGGGTGCTGGCGTTCGTCGTGCGGAACTCGGACACCAGCGCGAGCACCTTGCGCAGGCTCATTCCGTTGATGAGCGCACGCTCCGAAGCGCGCTGGATAGTCGGGCCGTCCGCCATCGGGTCGGAGAACGGAACACCCAATTCGATGATGTCTGCCCCGCCTTCAACGAGCGCATGCATCAGCGGCACGGTGAGTTCGGGAGCGGGATCGCCTGCGGTGATGAAGGGGATCAGAGCCCGCCGCCCGGAGGCTTGCAGGCTCTGAAAAACTGACTGGATTCTGGACATAAGCGGTATCGGGATGCGCGGGCCGTCAATGGCCCGCGGAGTCAGAACTGGATGCCGGATTTTTCGGCGACGGTGTGCATGTCCTTGTCGCCACGACCGGAGAGATTGACCAGCAGGATCTTGTCGCGCGGCAGGGTCGGTGCCAGCTTCGCAGCATACGCGATGGCGTGGGACGACTCGAGCGCAGGAATGATGCCTTCGAGGTGGCACAGATTGTGGAATGCAGCCAGCGCCTCCTCGTCGGTAACCCCGACATATTCGGCGCGATCGCTGTCCTTGAGCCAGGCATGCTCCGGCCCGACCCCGGGATAGTCGAGACCCGCCGATATCGAGTGCGTCTCTATGATCTGGCCATCCTCGCTCTGCAGCAGGTAGGTGCGGTTTCCGTGCAGCACGCCCGGGGTGCCGCCGGTGAGACTGGCCGAGTGACGCCCGGAGTCCAAGCCCTCGCCGTAAGCCTCCACTCCAATCAGCCTGACCCCGGGGACATCGATGTAAGGGTAGAAGATACCCATCGCATTCGATCCGCCGCCGACGCAGGCGATCACGTAATCGGGCTGGCGACCGGTCATTTCCGGCATCTGCACGAGGCATTCCGCTCCGATCACCGCCTGGAAATCGCGCACCATCATCGGGTAGGGATGAGGACCGGCAACCGTGCCGATGATGTAGAAGGTGTTGTGGATGTTCGTGACCCAATCGCGCATCGCCTCGTTGAGGGCGTCCTTCAGCGTCCTGGAGCCGGACTCCACCGGAACGACCTTCGCCCCGAGGAGCTTCATGCGATACACGTTGGCGGCCTGGCGCTTGACGTCCTCGGCCCCCATGTACACCACGCACTCCATGCCGTAGCGCGCAGCCACGGTCGCCGTGGCGACACCGTGCTGCCCCGCCCCGGTCTCCGCGATCACGCGCGGCTTGCCCATGTAGCGCGCAACGAGCGCCTGGCCGATGCAGTTGTTCACCTTGTGCGCGCCGGTGTGATTCAGATCCTCGCGCTTGAGATAGATCTGCGCACCGCCGAGCGAATCCGACATGCGCTTCGCGTGGTAGATGGGGCTCGGCCGACCGACGTAATGCTTGAGCTCGTATTCGAACTCGGCCATGAACGCCGGGTTGTTCCGGCATGCCTCGTAGGCAGCGTTGAGCTCGTCAAGCGCGGGAATCAGCGTCTCGGCAACAAAGACGCCACCGTACGGCCCGAAATGGCCGCGCGAATCAGGAAACCGGTATGGCTTGTCAGCCGTCTGCATTGCGTACTCCAGCGACGAACGCGGCAATCCGCGCCGCATCCTTGATACCCTTTCCCGATTCCACGCCGCTGGACACATCGACAGCCCACGGTCTTACGCGGCGGACTGCCTCGGCGACGTTGTCGGGATCCAGACCACCGGAAAGGATCAGCGGTCGCCCGAGGCGCTCGGGAATCAGGGACCAATCGAATACCTTGCCTCCGCCGCCATAGCCGTCGACGAACGCATCGAGCAGCAATCCGGAAGCGGACGGGTGGGAAGCGGAGAATTCTACCAGATCGATCCCGGGGCGCACTCGCGCAGCCTTGATCCAGGGACGACCGAACGCCGCGCACTGGGCCTCGCTCTCGTCGCCGTGAAACTGCAGGAGTTGCAAGGGCACCTGAGCAAGCGCCTGCCGCACGTATGCAGGATCGGGATTCACGAACAGGCCCACCGTGGTGACGAAGGGTGGCACCAGCGCTGCCAGCTCCGCGGCACGCTCGAACGCGACAAAACGCGGACTCGGTGGATAGAAAACCAGTCCGATCGCATCCGCGCCAGCCTCGACGGCAGCGAGCACGTCTTCGGCGCGGGTCAGGCCGCAGATCTTGATTCGGGTTCTGGACACTCAGACGAAAGGGATACGCGGGAGCGCGATGATACGCCCTTCATCAGGCAGCGGCCAGTGCGACGGGTACTCGACACCGGCGAGATACAACCCATCGGGAGTGAATGTCATCGCCGCCCGGCTGCGGTCGCACGACTGCAGCACTTCCGCCATCCACCCCGCAGGGAAATGCCCCTTGCCGACATACAGCAGCGAGCCGACGAGGTTACGCACCATGTGGTGCAGGAAGGCATTCGCCCAGAAATCGAAGACGATGTAGTCGCCGTCGCGCCTGACCTCGGCCTCGTGCATGAGCTTTATCGGCGACTTCGCCTGGCAGCCCGCAGCGCGGAAGGCCGAAAAGTCGTGCCAGCCGATGAGCGAACGCGCCGCCTCCGCCATCGCGGATTCATCGAGCGGGGGGTGAAACCAGCCCACGCGACCGGCGAGGAGAGCCGGCCGTACCGGCGAGTTGTACAGGATGTAGCGGTAACGGCGCGAGACGGCGCAAAAGCGTGCATGAAAATCGTCGGCAACTTCCACCGCCCAGCGTACCGAAACCGGGCCCTTCAACCTCGCATTCGTGCCGCGAACCCAACTGTAGGGTTCGCGCACGGAGGGCGTGTCGAAATGCACCACCTGCGCTGTCGCGTGAACGCCCGCATCGGTCCGCCCGGCACAGTGGAGCCGTACCGGATGACCGGCCATCCCGGAAAGTGCCGCCTCGAGATGATCCTGCACGGTCCGCCCGTGGGACTGGCTTTGCCAGCCCTGAAATGCATCGCCGGCATATTCGACACCAAGTGCGATTCTCATCGCGCCACTCCGAACCACAGCACTGCCACGACAAACATCGCGAGCAGGAGTGTCCATTCCCGCCACGCCAAAAGCTCGCGCGCAAATACGATCTTCTCGGTACCGTTGCCGCCGCTACCATCGCTGGTCAACCACTCGCGCCAGGAGGCCGGAGGCGCCGACTCGACATAGCGCAGGACAAGCATGAGGCGCACTGCGAGTCGCTCGGTGGGGAGCCCTACCCGCCCGAACGGGCTCAACAGGGCGTGCAGCCCGCCGACCAGTCGCGACACCGGAAGCCCCTCCATCAACACAGCCACGCACAAAACGACCGCGATCAGCCGCCCGACATGCTCGGCAGCCAATACCACACCTTCGCGACTCGGACTGAGCCCCGGGAACCCGGACAACAGGGCCTCGCCGGGCGTGAATCCGGCGAACAACACGAGTATCGCAAGAATCAGGAAGCGCACGCGCCGCAGCAGCTTGAGGCTACGCGACGGCGCCAGCCACCACCCCGCGACCGCACAGAGTGCAAGCGCTACGGCCAAAGCCGGCGGCGACAGGAACTGCAGGACGACGACACACGCCATCCATAATGCGATCAGAAATCCGGAGTGCATGAAAATGAACGGGCCGCCTTGCGGCGGCCCCACGACATCCGCGCAGAAGCAAATTCGGCCGTCAGCCGAGTCGCTGAGCCAGACGAGCCGCCGCCTCCCGCTGTTCGGCCGATCCCTCGCGCAACACCTCCTCGACAAGCTCCCTTGCCCCCTCGGTGTCACCCATCTCCTCATAGGCGCGCGCGAGCTCCAGCTTCGTGTTGACCTCTTCGATCACGTCCGCATCGGCCCCCAGCCCACCAGCCGACGCCGCAGCAGCATCGCCGGCGTCCATCGCTGCGGCTCCGGATGCCAGTGAGGTCGCCTCGAGGTTCAGGTCGATTCCTGCTAGATCGAGCGCCGGCGGCGTCGCCGCCGCCTGGTTCGCCCCGCCGTCGAGGTTGAAGTCGAAATCCAGCAGGCTGCTGTCGAAAGACGTCTTTTCGAGATCCTCTGCTGTCCCCGAGCCACCCGCCGCTGGCGCCCCTTCCGGAGAGATCATGGTCTGATCAAGGCTGACTTCGCCAACCGCCGGCGCCGCAGCAACATCCAACTCCGAAGCCAGATCGAATTCGAGCGCCTGGTCCGCGGCAGCAAAATCCATCCCCTGACCGATCACGGTGGCAAGCATCGGATCGGCCACAGGCGTCGCGACCGGCTCATGTTTGGAAACCTGCTCGGCAACGCCCCCTACGTCAAGATCGAAGGAAGGAGCCTCCTCGCGCATTTGCGCAGCCTCGACGGACGGAACGGCATCGATCTGAGGCATCGGCGTCTCTGCAGTCGCGGCGTCACTACCGAAATCGAGCCCGGCATCGAGATCGAAGTCGAGCGCACCCGCATCCACTTCCGGCAAGGCTTCGATACCGGCATCACCCGGCATCTCGGTCGGCACGGGCTCGCGAGTGGGCGAGGCGGGCGTCTCGAACGATGCAGCAGGAGCGGAGCCTGAATCGCCTCCATGGACGCCTGCAGTCGCAAGGCTGGCGACGGCAGCGGCACCTGCGACGAGCCCGGCGGTCGGGATCCCCCCGCCAGCCGTAGCACGATAAAGGGGATTCTCGGGATCGAGGCGGCGTCCCATCTCGGCGGCCTTGTCCCAATCCCCCCCTTCGCCGCCGGTCCGTGAGTAGAGATCAGTCGCAGTGTTTTCGAACGCCTTGAGGTTCTTGCGCTGGGCGTAGATCTCCAGCAGCTTGACGTAGATCGCCATCCTCGAGGCATCGGTCTTCAGGGCGTCGAGCAGGATCTCTTCAGCCTGCGCGTCGCGCCCGTAGGCCATATACACATCGGCTTCGGCGACAGGATCGACGCCCTCATCGGTGTCGATGGCCGACAGCCCGGACTGACTGAAATCGGTATGCAGTACGCTGCTCTCGCCGGTATTGACGCTCTGCCCACCGGTTGCCCCGAAAACCGAATTGGTCGGCGGCGGGAATTCGCTCGCAATGGATTCGACCGCGTGCCCCGCATCCTGCTTGCGGCGCTGACGCGCCTTGATGCCGGCATAGGCCAGAAGCAGCGCGAGAATCCCCCCGCCTCCAGCCAATACGGCCGGATCGCCGAGCAGCCCCTGGACGAAGCCGGGCTCCTCGACCGGCTCGGGCGCGGGCTTCGGTGCAGGCGCCGGCTTGGGAGTCGCCACGGGAGCGGGCGCTTCCTCCTTGGCCGGCGCGGCCTGCTGCGGCTCGGCGGCCAACGGCTGTTGCGAGGGCGCCGCCGGCGCGGCGGCAGGCTCCTGCGCCGGTGCCGAGCTTGCCTGCTGCTGCAACTGCGCCATGCTTTCGCTGCGCAGGTTCAGCAACTCCTGCATCTGTTTGACACTGGCCTCCAGGGCGGCGACTCGCTCGTTCGCCTCCTGCAGCGCCTTGTCGCGCGCAACGAGCTCTTCCTCAAGCGCCTGCAGCCGGGCGAGACGGGCGCTGTCGGCGCCCTTCGCTGCACCTTGCTCGGCTGGTGCACCGGAAACCTTGACCTGATCACCGGCGGCCGGTCGCGCGGGTTCGTCGACCTTCGGCACGATCGTGCCGGCATCGCTGCGCGACGGAGCCGACTCCGGGGCGGCCGGCCGCGCGGCGACGGCTCCGGCGAGCTTCCTGCGATAGGCGGCAAAATCGGCGGACTGCGCCTGAACTTCACGACGCGCCTGGACGGGATCGATCTCGCGAACGCGCGCATCGGACGGAACCGTCACAATCGAACCGGTGCGCAGGCGGTTGATGTTATTTCCTTCAAATGCGTCGGGGTTTTCGCGAAACAGGGCGATCAGCATCTGATCGAGGCTCGCGCCCTCAGGTCGGTTCGCCTCGGCGATGCGGTGCAGCGTATCGCCCTTCTTGATCTCATGACGCTCGCCACCGGCCGTCTGGGCGACCGCCGGCGCTGGGCTCACCGCCGGCGTCTTGCGCTGGGCTGACGTTGCCGGAGCCCCAAGCGGCGCAGCAACCGGAGCTGCCCCACGCCCGACGGCAGGCGCGGCAGGCCCCGCTGGCACGGGGTCGAGCAGGAAGGTGTATTCGCGCACCAACCGACCGGAGGCCCAGTTCAGTTCGATGAGGAGATCGACGAACGGATCGTTGAACGGCCGGTCGCTGGTAATCTTGACAACGGAGCGGCTGCCCCTGCGCTCGACCGCGAAGCGAAGCCCGGAAATTGCAACGGTATATTGAAGGCTGGCCTGACGGAAGGCTTCGGGGGGAGCGACGCGCGCCGAAAGCGACTGCAGCTCCTCATTGCTCGCGTTCAGCTCCACCTCTGCCCTGAGCGGCTGTCCGATACCGCTGAAAACATGGATCGAACCGAGTCCTGCGGCATTGCTGCCAAAGGGGAGCATGGCGATCGCCGTCGCGATCAGGGAGGCCTTGATCGATGTTTTCATCATTGTCTTATCATCCGCACCCTAGTCTGGGTACCAAACTGCGTGGAATATGGACGTCGCGGACGCAGCCGGGCATCCGTCATGCCCCGGCAATCTAACATTTTGTTTAAGTCTTGGCAGCAATTCTTTAATTGCGCAGACTATTTTCCACGGCATGAACGCCGCCATCCTGCCTCGAGGACCGCGGCATAGGACATCGGAAACGGCGGAACGACCGCCGTTTCCTCATGTCATGGCGATCAACGATCGAGAAGGATGCGCAGCATGCGACGCAGCGGTTCGGCGGCCCCCCACAGCAGCTGGTCGCCGACGGTGAAGGCGCCGAGGTACTCCGGCCCCATCGCCATCTTGTGCAGACGCCCGACCGGAACGGCAAGGGTGCCGGTGACGGCCGCCGGGGTCAGTTCGCGCTCGGTAATCTCGCGCTCGTTCGGCACGACCTTCACCCAGTCGTTTGCCTTCGCGATGATGTCGCTAACCTCGTCGAGTGGCACGTCCTTGCGCAGCTTGATCGTGAGCCCCTGCGAGTGGCAGCGCATCGCGCCGATGCGCACGCACAGCCCGTCGATGGGGATGCTGCCGGGGCTGCGGAATGCCGGGCGGCCCAGGATTTTGTTGCACTCGGCGCCACCCTTCCATTCTTCCTTCGACTGTCCGTTATCGACGGGCACGTCGATCCACGGGATCAGGCTGCCCGCCAGTGCGGCGCCGCGGAAGTTTTTCACCGGAAAATCGGCGGAGCGCATGGTCGCAGCGACCTTGCGGTCGATGTCGAGGATCGCCGACGCGGGATCTGCGAGTTCCGCCTTCACGGCGTCGTGCAGGGCGCCCATCTGGGCGAGCAGCTCGCGCATGTTCTGTGCGCCAGCGCCGGAGGCGGCCTGGTAGGTCATCGCCGAGACCCACTCGACGAGGTCGTGCCTGAACAGGCCACCGAGGCCCATCAGCATCAGGGAGACGGTGCAGTTACCGCCAATCCAGTCACGACCGCCCTTCACGAGCGAATCCTTGATCACGTTCATGTTGACCGGATCCAGGATGATCACCGCACTGTCTTCCATGCGCAGCGCGCTCGCGGCGTCAATCCAGTGTCCCTTCCAGCCCGCTGCGCGCAGCTGCGGATAGACGGCCTTGGTGTAGTCGCCGCCCTGGCAGGTAATAACGATGTCCATCTGCTTGAGCATGTCGATGTTCGACGCATCCTGCAGCGGCAGCGCGGCTTCCTTGCCACCGAAGGCAGGCGCCTTGCCGCCCGCGGCGGACGTCGAGAAATACACCGGCTCGATGTGGGCGAAGTCGCCCTCCTCGACCATGCGCTGCATCAGCACGGAACCGACCATGCCACGCCAACCGACCAGACCAACCTTGTTCATTTGCTATACCTCGAATTGCCAAAAATCTCAGAGCGCAGCCAGAACTGCATCGCCCATCTGCTTCGTGCCCACCTTCGTCGTACCCGGCTCATAGATGTCGCCGGTGCGATACCCCTGAGCGAGCACCTTCTTCACGGCCGTCTCGACGCGGGCAGCGGCGGCCTCGTTATTGAACGTATAGCGCAGCATCATCGCCGCCGAAAGGATGGTCGCGAGCGGGTTCGCGACGCCCTTGCCGGCGATGTCGGGGGCGGAGCCGTGCGACGGCTCGTAGAGGCCCTTGTTGTTCGCGTCGAGCGAGGCCGACGGCAACATCCCGATCGAGCCGGTCAGCATCGAGGCCTCATCCGACAGGATGTCCCCGAACATGTTGCCCGTGACCATCACGTCGAACTGCTTGGGTGCACGGACGAGCTGCATCGCGGCGTTGTCGACCAGCATGTGGGTGAGCTCGACATCCGGATATTCCGGCGCGAGTTCGGTCATCACGTCGCGCCACAGCTGCGTCGTTTCCAGCACGTTCATCTTGTCGACCGAGCACAGGCGCTTGTTGCGCTTGCGGGCGGCCTCGAAGGCGACGCGGCCGATGCGACGGATCTCGGACTCGGTGTAGTGCATTGTGTTGAAGCCGTAGCGCTCGCCGTCACGATTCTCGATGCCGCGCGGCTGGCCGAAATAGATATCGCCGGTCAGTTCGCGCACAATCAGGATGTCCAGGCCGGACACGACCTCGGGTTTGAGCGTGGAGGCGTTCGCGAGCTCGGGGTAGAGGATCGCCGGACGCAGGTTGGCAAACAGCCCGAGATCCTTGCGGATCCCCAGCAGGCCACGCTCCGGACGCTGTTCGCGCAGCAGGCCGTCCCACTTCGGACCACCGACCGCGCCAAGCAGCACCGCATCGGCTTCGCGCGCGAGCTTGCGCGTCGCTTCCGGATACGGGTCGCCGGTTGCATCGACCGCGGCGCCGCCCAGCAGTCCCTCTTCGAGTTCGAACTTCAGGTCCAGCGCCTGAATCACGCGAACGGCTTCAGCCATGATTTCCGGACCGATCCCGTCGCCCGGCAGAACGCAAATCTTCATCAACAGTTTTCTCCTGGTGCCCTCGCAGCGCTGCTCAGGCGAAATAATAGGGGTGATCGGCGCGGCGCTTTTCCTCGAAAGCGCGGATCTTGTCGGCGTGGCGCAGCGTCAGGCCGATGTCGTCCCAGCCGTTGAGCAGGCATTCCTTGCGGAACGGATCCACATCGAAGCTGATGCGGGCTCCGTCCGGACGGGTGATCGTCTGCGCCGCCAGATCGACGACCAGGCGATATCCCTCGGCCGCCTCGCATTGACGGAAGAGCTCGTCAACCTGCGCCGACGGTAACACAATGGGCAGCACGCCGTTCTTGAAGCAGTTGTTGAAGAAGATGTCGGCGAAGCTCGTGCCGATCAGCACGCGAAAGCCGTAATCCTCCAGCGCCCACGGCGCATGTTCGCGCGAACTGCCGCAGCCGAAGTTGTCACGGGTGAGCAGGATCTGCGCGCCCTGGTAGCGCGCCTTGTTCAGCACGAAGTCCGGATTCTGCGGACGGCCGCTGCAATCCTGCCCCGGTTCGCCGTGATCGAGGTAACGCCATTCGTCGAAGAGGTTCGGGCCGAAGCCGCTGCGCTTGATCGACTTCAGGAACTGCTTGGGGATGATCGCGTCGGTGTCGACATTCGCACGATCGAGCGGCACGGCCAGCGCGTCGAGTGTGGTAAACGGTTTCATTCTTTCACTACCCTCTGGATGGCTCGGCCATCCCTGTCAATATCGGTCGTCGGCGCATCGTCGCGCCAGCTGCGTTCAGGCCAGTTCGCGGACATCCACGAAGCGTCCGGTGACGGCCGCAGCAGCGGCCATCGCGGGACTGACGAGATGGGTGCGTCCGCCCGCCCCCTGCCGCCCCTCGAAATTGCGGTTCGAGGTCGAGGCGCAGTGCTCGCCGGGCTCGAGACGGTCGGCGTTCATCGCGAGACACATCGAGCATCCCGGCTCACGCCACTCGAAGCCGGCGTCGATGAAGACCTTGTCGAGGCCTTCCGCCTCGGCCTCGCGCTTCACCAGCCCCGATCCGGGAACGACCAGCACACGCTTGACGCTCGCCGCCTTCTTGCGGCCCTTGGCGACCGCGGCGGCTTCGCGCAGGTCTTCGATGCGCGAGTTGGTGCACGAGCCGATGAACACCTGATCCACGGGAATTTCGCTGATCGGCGTGTTCGGGGCGAGCCCCATGTACTTGAGGGCGCGCTCGACGCCTTCGCGCTTGACCGGATCGGCGATCTTCGCCGGATCGGGCACGCGGCCGGCCACCGTCTCGACCATCTCGGGAGAGGTCCCCCAGGTGACCTGCGGCAGGATCTCGGCAGCGTCGAGTTCGACGACGCGATCGAAACGCGCCCCCTCATCTGACTTGAGGGTGCGCCAATACGCCACGGCCTTGTCCCACAGTTCGCCCTTGGGCGCGAAGGGCTTGTCACGCAGGTAGGTGATGGTGTTGTCGTCGACGCCGACCAGGCCCGCACGCGCACCCGCCTCGATCGCCATGTTGCACAGGGTCATGCGCCCTTCCATCGTCAGCGCGCGGATCGCGCTGCCGCCGAACTCGATCGCGTACCCCGTACCGCCGGCCGTGCCGATACGGCCGATCACGGCAAGAGCGATGTCCTTGGCGTACACCCCACGCCCGAGTTGCCCCTCGACCTTCACGAGCATGGTCTTGGACTTCTTCTGCAGCAGGCACTGCGTGGCCATTACGTGCTCGACCTCGGAGGTGCCGATGCCGTGCGCCAGACAGGCGAACGCGCCATGCGTGGAGGTATGCGAGTCGCCACAAACCACCGTCATGCCGGGCAACGTGACGCCGTTTTCCGGTCCGATCACGTGCACGATGCCCTGGCGCGCGTCCTTGAACGGGAAATAGGCCAGCGCGCCGACTTCGCGGATGTTGGCATCCAGTGTCTCGACCTGTTGGCGCGAGACCGGATCCACGATACCCCGCTCCCAGTGATCGGTCGGCGTATTGTGATCGGCGGTCGCGACGATCGAGCTCACGCGCCACGGCTTGCGCCCGGCGAGCTTGAGCCCTTCGAAAGCCTGCGGGCTGGTTACCTCGTGTACCAGGTGGCGGTCGATGTAAATCAGTGCAGTGCCGTCGGCCTCTTCATGGATGACGTGACTGGACCACAACTTTTCGTACAGCGTCTGGGCTTCCATCCGATATATCCCGAGGAAAGACAAGGAAAAGGTTTTGATTATTTCACACGCGCCGCCGACTGGATAGGCAGCGCCCCGCTCAGCGGCGTGCCTGCTCATAGAGCGGCATGACCCGCTGGGCGTACTCGCCGAGATCCCTGCGCCGGCTGTCGTGGCCAGGGTGGGTCGAAAGCCACTGAGGCGGACCGCCGTTCGAGCGCGCCCCCATCTTGTCCCAGAGGCTGATGGCCGCTCGCGGGTCGTAGCCTGCGCGCGCCGCAAGCTCGACGCCGATGCGATCGGCCTCGGTCTCGTGCAGGCGCGAATTCGGCAATTCGAAGGTCACCTTGCCGACCATGCCCATGAGATCCGTACCGAGCTGACCGACTCCCAGGATCGCGCCAGCAACCGAAGCCCCGACACTCGTCACCATGGCCTTGGAAATCTGCTCGCGCGAATGCTCCCGCAGGGCGTGCGCAATCTCATGCCCCATCACCGCGGCAAGCTCGTCATCAGTGAGTTTCAGCTGATCGATGAGCCCCGAGTAGACCGCCATCTTCCCTCCCGCCATGCACCAGGCGTTGAGCTCGTCGGAGCGGATCACGTTGACCTCCCACTGCCATCGCGCAGCATCGCGCCGGAATGCCACGGTCTGCGGGATCAGGCGATTCGAGATCGCGCGCACGCGCGCGAGCTGCGCCGGGTCGCGATTGAGCACGCCTTTCTGGCGCGCCTCGCCGATCAACTGCTGGTACTGCTTGCCGGATGCCTGCTCGACCTCGGCCGCCGATACCATCATCATCTGGTCGCGATCGACGCCCACCGCACCACCCCCGGTCGTCTGCACCGTCTGGCAGCCGGACACGAGCCACGCCACCACCGCAACCCCGACCATCGTCGCAAATCGACTCGTCATCCAATCCCTCCTTCCGCCTTCGATTCCGCTCCGCTGCGCCAGCCCAGCACCAGCCAGACGAGGCCTGCAAGCGCGAACAGCGACCCCAAAGTATAGGTCCACGCCGGCCCCACGGATTCCCACGTATATCCGCTCACGAGCCCCCCGAGCATCCCGCCGGCACCGAACGAAATACTGCCGTAGAGGGCCTGCCCGCGCGACTGCAGCCTGCCGCGGAACCATTGATTCACTGCCGCGATCGCCGCCGAATGGTAAGCCCCGAACGTTGCTCCATGCAGCAGCTGGGCAAACACCAGTACGGCAAACGAGCCCACACCCCAGCCAATCGCTAGGAAACGCGCGACCGCGCACGCAAACGCAAAGATCAGGATCGCGCGCATCGAGTGCCGGCGCAGCAATCGCGGCATGAACATGAAGACAAGGATTTCCGCGATCACGCCAATCGACCACATCCAGCCGACGATCGATTTGTCGTAGCCGTGATCGACGAGGAAAATCGAATAGAACACGTACAACGCGCCGTGCGCGGCCGACATCAGGAAGCAGGCCACCAGGAGCGCCCGCACCTCCGGACGCCGCAGCGTCTCACGCAGGCTCGCGCTTTCCCGATGGGCAAGCGGTCGTGCCGCCTCGGGCAGCGCCGCCGCGCTCAGGGCGATCGCCGCGAGGATCGCCGCGGTAATCCACAACACCGAATCGAGCGGCAGGAAATCGAGCAGATAACCCAACCCGAGCACCGCCGCGATGAACCCGACTGACCCCCACACGCGGATGCTGCCGTAACGCCCTGCCTGGGCGCCCAGATGGGCGAACGTGAGGCTTTCGACCAGAGGCAGGGCAGCGCTCCAGAAAAAAGCCATCAAGGCCATCGCCAGAAACAGGCCTTCGAAACGCGTCGTGAAGAAGAAGACGCTGAAACCGACTAGGCTCGCCCAGGCAGACAAGCGGATGATCGTGAGCCGTCGGCCGAGATGTTCGGCCAGCCAGCCCCACATGCCCGGCGCAAGCACGCGCATAACCTGCATGAGGGACATCAGCAGCGCGATGTCGGTCGCCGTCAGCGCGATAGACTGCAGGTAGAGCGTGAAATAGGGCGAAAAGGCGCCGACGAACGCGAAATAGGAAAAGTAGTAGGCCGACAGCCGCCAGTAGGGAACCACCGCGACGCCTGGCTGCAATTCAGACCCTCATGCCCCGACGACCGGCCACGGCACCGGCACTCGACGCAAAAACCGCCCCGCTCACGCGCGCGGCGGCGGGACGCGCTGCACGCCCTGGGGCGCGAGCCGAGCGATCCGGGGCGTGTCAGTCGTCACATCGCCGCATTGCGCGCGATGGCGCAATGCGTGATCCATCAGCACGATGGCCAGCATCGCCTCGGCAATCGGAGTTGCCCGGATGCCGACACAGGGGTCGTGCCGCCCGTGCGTATTCACGATCACCGGATTGCCCTGCTTGTCGATCGAACGGCGATCGAGCCGAATGCTGGAGGTGGGCTTGACCGCCATGCTCACGATGATGTCCTGGCCGCTGGAAATTCCGCCGAGCACACCGCCCGCGTTATTCGTCAGATAGCCCTCGGGGGTCATCTCGTCCGAATGCTCGGTGCCGTGTTGCGTCACACACTCGAAACCTGCACCGATCTCCACCCCCTTGACCGCGTTGATACCCATCATCGCGTACGCGATGTCGGCGTCGAGCCGGTCATAGACAGGCTCCCCCCAACCCACCGGAACGCCCGTCGCCACCACGTCGATACGCGCGCCGATCGAATCCCCGGACTTGCGCAGCTCGTCCATGTAGGCTTCGAGCTGCGGAACGATTCCCGCGTTGGGCGCGAAGAACGGGTTGCGCGAAACCTCGTCCCAGCTCTCGAACGGGATCGGGATGGGGCCGAGTTGCGACATGAAGCCGCGGATCACGATGCCGTAGCGCTCGTTCAGCCACTTCCGCGCGATCGCGCCAGCCGCCACCCGCACCGCCGTCTCGCGCGCGGAGGAACGACCGCCGCCGCGATGATCGCGAATTCCGTATTTTTGCCAGTACTCGTAGTCGGCATGGCCCGGGCGGAAGGTCTCGGAGATGTTGCCGTAGTCGCGCGAACGCTGGTCCTGATTGCGGATCAGGAGCGCGATCGGGGTGCCGGTCGTCACCCCCTCGAACACCCCCGACAGGATCTCCACCTCATCAGGTTCACGGCGCTGGGTCACGTGGCGCGAAGTGCCCGGCTTGCGCCGATCGAGCTCCACCTGGATCTCCTGCGCAGAAATCGGAAGCCCCGGCGGACACCCATCCACGACGCAGCCGATCGCCGGACCGTGGGACTCACCGAAGGAGGTGACACAAAAGAGTTTGCCTAAGGTGTTGCCGGACATCGCAATCTCGACCAGAACGTGAATCGGAAGGAGCCATGCAGTTTAACACAGCGCCAGATGGCCCCTTCCGGGCGACCGGGCCCGCGCCCAGCCGGAGGTCAATGGAAGAACTTCTCGAGTCGCTCGAATACCTCGTGTTCCGCACCGTGGCGGCGCACTGACAGCACATCGACCAGCTTCTCCACCTGCAGCACCATCTGCTCGAGCCGCTGATCCTCGAACACCAGCAGCCAGATGCGGCTGCGACTGGTATCCGACATCGGCATGCACAGGATGCCCTCGACGTTGAACGCCCTGCGCGCAAACAGATTGCAGATGTGACTCATCACGCCGGGATGGTTGTTGACCTCCAACTCGAGAACCACCTTGGCGAAACCTTGCTGCTGCAAGGGCTCGGCGACTTGTTCGATCATGTTCAACCTCCGATCATTTCAGTGTTGGCGGCGCCCGGCGGCACCATCGGGTAGACGAATTCCTCGCGACTGATCGACGCATGGATCAGGCACGGCCCACGGGTTTGCAGCGCCTGCGCGAGCGCTGCACGCGGGTTCGGCGAACCGTCCAGATCAACTCCGGCAATGCCAAAACCCTCGGCAATCTTCAGGAAATCGGGCTCGCCGCGGTACTTGGAGGCAAACACGCGCTTGCCGTAGAACAGACTCTGCTGCTGGTACACCAGACCGAGCGAGTTGTTGTTCATCAGCACGATCTTGACGTTCAGCCCCTCCTCCGCGAGCGTTGCGAGCTCCTGGATGTTCATCTTGAAGCTCCCGTCGCCGGTGAAGCACACCACGGTACGATCGGGCTCCGCCAGTGCGGCGCCGATCGCGGCCGGAACACCGAAGCCCATCGTCCCGAGGCCGCCCGAAGTCAGCCACTGGCGAGGTCGCCGGAACGGATATGCCTGCGCAACCCACATCTGATGCTGCCCCACGTCCGTCGCGATGACGGCCTCGTCGTCGAGCGCGGCTGCGACCGCATGCACCAGGCCGTAGTGAGTGCGCGGATCGTCACACCCCGGCATCGTCATCGGGAAACGCGACTTCAGGCTGTCCACGTGCGCCAGCCAGCGCTTGCGCAAGCTGTGCTTCACGCGCGGCAGCAAGGCCTCCAGGACGGTCGACACATCGCCATTGATCGCGACGTGGGCCGTCTTGATCTTGTGCAACTCCGCGGGGTCGATGTCGATATGGATGATCCGCGCATTGGGACAGAACTGAGCCGCCTTGCCGATCGCGCGATCATCAAAGCGCGCCCCCACGCAGATCAGCAGGTCCGACTCCTCGAGAATGAAATTCGTATAGCGCGCGGCATGCATACCGAGCATGCCGATGGACAAGGGGTGATCGACCGGCATCGTGCCCAACGCCATCAGCGTCATCGTCGTCGGCAGCCCCGCCTGCTCGGCCAGCGTCACAGCCAGCCGCGAGGCCCCCGAATGCACCACGCCCCCGCCGAGGTACAACACCGGACGCTCGGCCTCGTCGATCATCTTCGCCGCCGACTCGATCGCCGCCATGTCCAGCGTCGGCGCCGGATCCGGCACTGCCGGCTCGGGATAGGCCTCGAAACTCACCAACTGATTCTGCACATCCTTCGGAACGTCGACGAGTACCGGCCCGGGACGACCCGACATCGCGATCCGGAATGCCTGCGGGACAACCTCCAGCAACTCCGCGGCGGAGCGGACGAGGAAGTTGTGCTTGGTGATCGGCACGGTCATGCCGTAGATATCGACTTCCTGGAACGCATCGGTGCCGATCATCGAAAGCGGCACCTGGCCCGTAATCGCGACCATCGGAATCGAATCGAGGCGAGCGTCCGCGATCGCCGTCACCAGGTTCGTGGCACCCGGCCCACTCGACGCGAAACACACCTCGGGACTTCCGGACACCCGCGCCATGCCTTGCGCGATGAAACCCGCCCCCTGCTCGTGACGAGCGAGCACGTGGCGTATGACGTCGCTACCCGACAAGGCGTCGTACAAGGGCAGGATCGCTCCCCCCGGGATTCCTGCAACGGTACGAATACCCTGCCGTTCAAGCAGGCGCACGATCAACTCGGCGCCAGTCATCTGCATCATCTTGCGCTCCTTCGGTTTGGTGTCGGGCATCAAGACCGGCGGCGCAAAAAACAAAACCCCCGCCGGGCTTGCGCGCCGGCGGGGGTTGGAATCTGTTGCTTGCTTCTGTCCTTACCCTCGAG
This sequence comes from Aromatoleum evansii, assembly GCF_045689615.1. Lineage (NCBI taxonomy): Bacteria > Pseudomonadati > Pseudomonadota > Betaproteobacteria > Rhodocyclales > Rhodocyclaceae > Aromatoleum > Aromatoleum evansii. Next base: position 1,295,950 of record NZ_CP141259.1, on the reverse strand, counting down.
ACGCGCGGCCGCCTACGCCTACTACTACGCGTACGGACAGGGCTACTACGAAGAGGGCGCGAACCAGAGTGGTCATCGGGACAAAAAGAAACTGTTAGCGGACGAATCTAAACACACGCGCACATGAAACACAAGCGTCGCCCCTCACGCCTGCCCGTCCCGCAACAGGCGACGGAGGATCTTGCCGACGTTCGTCTTCGGCAACTCGTCGCGAAACTCCACCAGGTGCGGCACCTTGTATGCGGTGAGGTTCGTCCGGCAGTGCGCGACGATATCCTCCTTCGTCAGGGCAGGATCCTTGCGCACCACGAATACCTTCACCGCCTCGCCGGTCCGTTCGTCGGGAACCCCCACCGCCGCCACCTCGAGCACCCCCGGATGGCTCGCGATGACATCCTCGACCTCGTTCGGGAAGACATTGAAGCCCGACACGAGAATCATGTCCTTCTTGCGATCGACGATGCGGACGAACCCACGCTCGTCGATCGTCGCCACATCGCCGGTGCGCAGGAACCCGTCCGCGGTGAACGCATTGGCCGTCTCCTCCGGCCGCTGCCAGTATCCGCGCGTAACCTGCGGGCCGCGCACGCACAGCTCACCAGGCTGACCCAGCGGCACCTCCTCGCCGCTGTCGCCGCGGATGCTGACCTCCGTGGACGAGACCGGCAGGCCGATGGAGTGATTGAACTGCGGCAAATCGAGCGGATTGATCGTCACCGCCGGCGACGTCTCCGTCAGGCCGTATGCCTCCACGAGCGGCCGACCGGTCACGCGCCGCCACTTCTCCGCCACCGCCTGCTGCACGGCCATCCCGCCGCCCAGCGTGATGTGCAGGGACGAAAAATCCAGCTTGCTGAAATCCTCGTTGTTCAAAAGCGCGTTGAACAGCGTGTTCACACCGGTGATCGCGGTAAATCGATACTTCGCCAACTCCTTGACGAACCCCGGAATATCCCGCGGATTGGTGATCAGCACGTTCAACGCGCCGACCCTGAAAAACGTCAGGCAATTCGCCGTCAGGGAGAAGATGTGATATAGCGGCAGGGCCGTAATGATGATCTCACCCTCCTTGCGCAGGTAAGGCTTGATCCACGCATGCGCCTGCTGCAGGTTCGCGACGATGTTGCCGTGCGTCAGGACGGCCCCCTTCGCCACGCCTGTCGTGCCACCGGTGTACTGGAGATAGGCGATGTCGTCGTGACCGATCGCCACCGCCTGCAGCGGATGTCGTCCGCCCGCGGCCAAGGCGCCAGAAAATCGCACGGAACCGGGGATATTCCACGACGGCACCAACTTCTTGACATGGCGCACGACGAAATCGACCAGCATGTTCTTGGGGAAGCCGAGAAGCTCCCCGAGACTGGTCACCACCACATTGCGCACCTTTAAGCGCTGCAGTACATCCTCGAGCGTGCGCGCAAAATTCTCCACGATGACGATCGTGTCCGCCCCCGAATCCCGAAGTTGATGTTCGAGCTCCCGCGCCGTGTAGAGCGGGTTGACGTTCACGACCGTATAGCCGGCACGCAAGGCACCGAACATCGCAATCGGGTACTGCAGGAGATTGGGCATCATCAGCGCCACCCGCGAACCGCGCGGCAGCTTCAACTCGCCCTGCAGGTAACCCGCAAACTGCGCCGACAGCCGGTCCAGCTCCGCGTACGTGATGGTCTTTCCCATATTCACGTAGGCGGGACGATCGGCGAACTGACGCACGCCCTGAGAAAAGACGTCGGCAAGCGACGAAAACTCGTTTACGTCGATTTCCGCCGGGATCCCGGGGGGATAGCTCTTCAGCCAGATCTTTTCCACAGCACTCCTCCAACAGTTGGAATTGGCGCCGGACCAGCGACTTCCGGCGGAGCCCTCCCGAGGCATCACCGGCAACACCATGTCGGCGCGACCGGCTTCCAGCTGCATGCCTCCGTCTCGACGGACGAAGGTCGTCTTGTGCCTTGCCCCTCGCACCTCTCGACGCGAGGATGGAACCGCGGCAGGCCTCGCCTGCCCTGACTCAGGCCTCTTCGCCCGGCTCCTGCGGCCAGTTCCGGATGTAATTCTTGAGCATGCGGTTCTCGAAGCTCTGCTCTTCGAGCACCCCCTTCGCCACATCGTGGAAAGAAACGACCCCGAGCAGCGTCGTGCCGTCCATCACGGGCAGATAGCGCTGACGATGCTCCACCATGAGACGCCGCAGCTCGTCCATCTCCATGTTCGGCGACGCGGCGATCGGACCCGACAACATTGCCTGTTCGATCGTCATTGCCCCCCATTCGGCGCCGCCCTTATGCACCGCCCGCAACACTTCGCGGAAGGTCAGCATGCCGACCATGTGGCCGTGAGAAAAGACCACGAGCGAACCGACGTCCTGCTCGGTCATGATCTCGACCGCCTCGGCAAGGCTCTTGTTGGGCGCTATGGTGTAGAGCACCTTGCCCTTGATCGCAAGAATCTCGCTCACCAGCATGCCAATCCCCTTTCCAAATTCATATCAACTTACCCAAGTGCATCATATTGCATAGCACCGATCAGGAAAAGACCGCGTCCACGCACAATCGCGCCACCGCCCGACGCCTCGCGCGTGCCGGACTCAGCGCTTCAGCTCGCCCAGCTTGTCCTTCCGTGCTGCCCATTCGTCGGCATCCGACAAAGGGTCCTTGCGCTCGACGATCGGCTTCCATTCCTTGGCGAGCTCTGCATTCAGTGCGATGAAATGGCGCTGCCCTTCGGGCACGTCGTCCTCGGCGTAAATCGCCTCGACCGGACATTCGGCCACACAGAGGGTGCAATCGATACATTCGGTCGGATCGATCACGAGAAAATTCGCCCCCTCGCGGAAACAGTCCACGGGGCACACATCCACACAGTCTGTGTACTTGCAGCGGATGCAGGCTTCTGTCACTACGTAGGCCATCGTCTTTGACTCCAGTTGATCAGGCCGGCACGCACCGCCCCGGGCGCGCCTGCTTTTCCGACAATATAGCCGAGACCTTCTCCGTTTTGTCACAGGGACGGGCAAACGCCGACCGCACAAGCGGCAAAAAAGGGCGAAACGCTTGACGGGCGGGACGGCTTGGCATAACTTTTCCCGACACTCTGAAGTGGCGGGCCTCCCCCCGCCATTCTCCCCGAGGGCCGTACCGGCCCGACTCCCAATCCGAAAGACAGCAAGACCTTGATGCGAGGAATCATGAGCGAGCACATCCATTACGTCACCGACGGCAACTTTGAAGCCGAGGTGCTCCAGGCACAAACCCCGGTGCTGGTCGATTACTGGGCCGAATGGTGCGGTCCGTGCAAAATGATCGCGCCGATCCTCGACGACATCGCCAAGGAATATGCGGGCAAGCTCAAGGTCGCGAAACTGAACATCGACGAGAATCAGGAAACCCCGGCCAAGTTCGGTATTCGCGGCATCCCGACGCTGATGCTGTTCAAGGGCGGCAATGTCGAAGCCACCAAAGTCGGCGCCCTGTCCAAGTCGCAACTCACCGCCTTCATTGACAGCAACATCTGACCAGGGCTAAAGTCCAGCCCTGCCTGCGCGGCGCCCCCGCTCAAGAAGCCGGCCTTCCGGCGCCGCAGCAGCATCTTCTCCCGCAGCATCCCCCTCATCGGTTTCATCCATCTGCGCCCCGTCGCGCCCCTTCGCCATGCAATTATCGGAGCTCAAGTCCCTCCACGTCAGCCAGCTGCTGGAGATGGCCATCGAAAACGAAATCGATGGCGCCAACCGCTTGCGCAAGCAGGAACTGGTCTTTGCCCTGCTCAAGAACCGCGCCAAGAAAGGGGAACCCATATACGGTGACGGGGCGCTCGAAGTGCTTCCCGACGGCTTCGGCTTCCTGCGCTCGCCGGACATCTCCTACCTGGCCGGCACCGACGACATCTACGTCTCGCCGTCGCAGATCCGCCGCTTCAACCTGCACACCGGCGACACCATCGAGGGCGAGATCCGCACCCCGAAGGACGGCGAACGCTACTTCGCCCTCGTCAAACTCGACAAGATCAACGGCGAGCCGCCCGAGAACTGCAAGCACAAGATCCTGTTCGAGAACCTCACCCCCCTGCACCCCAACGAGTGCCTGAAGCTTGAGCGCGACATTCGCGGCGAGGAGAACATCACCAGCCGCATCATCGACATGATCGCGCCGATCGGCAAGGGACAGCGGGGTCTGCTGGTGGCGCCGCCGAAGAGCGGCAAGACCGTGATGCTGCAGCACATTGCCCACGCCATCTCGGCCAATCACCCGGACGTCGCCCTCATCGTCCTTCTCATCGACGAACGTCCCGAAGAAGTCACCGAAATGCAGCGCTCGGTCAAAGGCGAGGTGGTGGCGTCCACTTTCGACGAACCCGCTTCGCGCCACGTGCAGGTCGCCGAGATGGTCATCGAAAAGGCCAAACGACTCACGGAACACAAGAAGGACGTCGTCATCCTGCTCGATTCCCTCACGCGGCTCGCGCGGGCGTACAACACCGTGGTACCGGCCTCCGGCAAGGTCCTGACCGGCGGCGTGGATGCCAACGCCCTGCAGAAGCCCAAGCGTTTCTTCGGCGCAGCACGGAATATCGAGGAAGGCGGCTCGCTGACCATCATCGCGACGGCCCTGATCGACACCGGAAGCCGCATGGACGAAGTGATCTATGAGGAATTCAAGGGCACCGGCAACATGGAGTTGCATCTCGATCGCCGCATGGCGGAGAAGCGCGTGTATCCCGCCATCAACGTCAACCGCTCGGGGACTCGCCGCGAGGAGTTGCTGATGAAGGCGGACGTGCTGCAAAAAGTGTGGGTGTTGCGCAAGCTGCTGTACGGCATGGATGACATCGACGCGATGGAATTCCTGATGGACAAGGTCAAGGCGACCAAGAGCAACGCGGAGTTCTTCGACGCGATGCGGCGCGGCTGATCCGGACGCCCCGGACATGGAAACGCCACCTTGTCGGTGGCGTTTTTGTTTTGTGCGCAGCAAAATGAGGCCCGCAAGCCTCGACAGGCTTACTTGTACTCGTAGAATCCCTTGCCGGACTTGCGGCCGAGATAGCCCGCCTCGACCATCTCTACGAGCAGGGGCGCCGGACGGTACTTCGGGTCCTTGAAGCCCTCGAACAGCACCTGCATCACTGCCAATTCGACATCGAGGCCGATCATGTCGGCGAGGGCCAGGGGGCCGATCGGGTGATTGCATCCGAGCTTCATCGCCTCGTCGATCTCGGCGGCCGTCGCAAGCCCTTCTCCAAGCGCAAAGATCGCCTCGTTGATCATCGGGCAAAGCAGTCGATTGACGACAAAACCCGGGCTGTTGCGCACTTGGACGGGCGTCTTGCCGATCGCCTGCGCGACCGCCTCGACCGCGGCATAGGTCGCGTCGGACGTCTGCAGGCCGCGAATCAGCTCGACCAGCGCCATCATTGGCACCGGATTGAAGAAGTGCATGCCGACAACCTTGTCGGCGCGCTTTGTCGACGCAGCGAGCTTGGTAATCGAAATCGAGGAGGTGTTCGACGCCAGAACCGCGTCCGCCTTCACCGTCGCATCAAGCTGCGCGAAGATCTTCAGCTTCAGTTCGAGATTCTCGGTTGCCGCTTCGATCACCAGATCACAATCCGCGAGAGCTCCCACGTCGCTGGCCGTGGCGACGCGCGCAAGCGCCTCCGCCTTCTGTTCGGCGGTCATCTTTTCCTTCTTGATCAGGCGATCGAGGCTCGCCGTCAGGGTGGCCATGCCACGCTGCACCGCCGCCTCGGCAACATCCATCATCACCACGTCGAACCCGGCCACCGCAAAGGCCTGCGTAATGCCGTTACCCATCGTGCCGGCGCCTACGACGCCGATCTTCTTCAGACTCATCGTTTCCCGCTCCCTTGGTAAGCAACGCTCCGGCCCATCTGCGGCCGACACCATACCGATGCGTATGGAACTATAACGCATTGTCGGGACGGGAACCAGCGCGCGGTCGCGACGGCTCGATACCCGACACACCTGGGCCATGGCGAGAAGCGGAGACAGGGAGGAGAAAAGGCAAAAAAAAATGGGAGCCCGAAGGCTCCCATTTCATATGTTGGCGGAGTGGACGGGGCTCGAACCCGCGACCCCCGGCGTGACAGGCCGGTATTCTAACCAACTGAACTACCACTCCGCGCTGACCAGTTGCCGGCAATTTTTCCGGCTGCAATTCGTCTTCTCGACGCCTTGCATTATATGGCGTCCCCACGGGGATTCGAACCCCGGTTATCGCCGTGAAAGGGCGGTGTCCTAGGCCTCTAGACGATGGGGACAACGTCTTTGTGCTTCGTTGGTGGAGGTAAGCGGGATCGAACCGCTGACCTCTTGCATGCCATGCAAGCGCTCTCCCAGCTGAGCTATACCCCCAACAGAGCTGCGCATTCTAGCTTCTGGCGCTACCAACCGCAAGCACTTTAAAACTTACTGCTACTTCACCCGGGCATACTGCCCGAGATGTTGATGGCGGAGTGGACGGGGCTCGAACCCGCGACCCCCGGCGTGACAGGCCGGTATTCTAACCAACTGAACTACCACTCCGCGCTGACCTTTTGCCCGGCTTTACCGACCGGCTTGCGACTCGTCATTATACCTCGACGCCTCGCTGCATATTGGCGTCCCCACGGGGATTCGAACCCCGGTTATCGCCGTGAAAGGGCGGTGTCCTAGGCCTCTAGACGATGGGGACTGCAATTCCTTCGACTGGTGGAGGTAAGCGGGATCGAACCGCTGACCTCTTGCATGCCATGCAAGCGCTCTCCCAGCTGAGCTATACCCCCGACGGCGAAAGAGCGCGCATTATAGGGTGCTCCTCACAGGCTGTAAACCCCGAATTTCGACTTTTTCGCAGCTCAGACGACTTTCCCCGGATTCATCAGTCCATGCGGGTCGAGGGCACGCTTCACCGTGCGCATCAGATCGAGTTCGACCTCGGACTTGTAGCGGGCATTCTCCTCGCGCTTCAACTGGCCGATGCCGTGCTCGGCCGAGATCGATCCATTCAGCGCGGCGACCCGATCATGGACGATGCGATTGACGTCTTGCGTCCGGGCCACGAATTCGGCGTTGTCGACAGCGCCGGGCTTGGAGAGGTTGTAATGCAGGTTTCCATCGCCGAGGTGGCCGAAGGCGACGATACGCACATCGGGCCACAAGGCCATGAGCGCCTGCTGCGTCTGCTGCAGGAAATCGGGGATGGCGCTGACCGGTACGGAAATGTCGTGCTTGATGCTGACCCCCTCGATCTTCTGCGCTTCCGAGATGTTCTCCCGCAACGCCCAGAAGGCACGGGCCTGCGCAATGCTTGCAGCGACTGCGGCATCGACTGCCAGCCCGCTGTCGATCGCCGCGGCGATCGTCCGTTCGAGCATGCCATCCAGAGCCTCGCCATCGAACGCGTCAGCCAGCTCGACGAGGACATGCCAGTCGTGGGCGCCGGCGAGCGGAGCACGCATGGCCGGAATATGCTTTAAAACGAGGTCGAGCGCCGACCGACCGACGAGTTCGAAGGCAGTGGCGCGCTCCCCGCAACGATCACGCAACAGCGATAGCAGATCGACGGCGGCTCGCGCATCGGGCACGGCAACCCAGGCCGTCGCTGTTGCCTGCGGGCGGGGAAAGAGCTTGAGGGCGGCCGCGGTGACAATACCCAGGGTTCCCTCGGCGCCGATGAAAAGTTGCTTGAGGTCGTAGCCGGTGTTGTCCTTGCGCAGAGAGCGCAGCCCGTTCCAGACACGCCCGTCGGGAAGCACCACTTCGACACCGAGCACGAGTTCGCGCATGTTCCCGTAGCGCAGCACCTGGACGCCACCTGCGTTCGTGGAGATATTGCCCCCGACCAGGCAGCTGCCCTCGGACGCGAGCGAGAGCGGAAACAGCCTGTCGCCACCCTCGGCCGCCTGCTGGACCGCCGCGAGCGTGCACCCCGCTTCCGCCACGAGCGCGTTGTTTGCGGCATCGACCGTCCGGATGCGGTTCATGCGCGCCATGCTGACGAGGACGGAGCCGCCATCGGGAAGCGGCGTCGCGCCCCCGCACAGCCCGGTATTGCCGCCCTGCGGCACCATGGAAACGTGCGCGGAAGCACAGATGCGCACGATGTCCGCCGTTTCCTGGGTGCTTCCAGGCCGCACGACGGCCATTGCGCGGCCGGTATAACGGCCGCGCCAGTCCGTGAGGTAGGGTGCCATCGAGGCAGAGTCGTGCATGACATACTGCGCCCCGACCACGTTCGCCAGCGCCGCAACCAGATCGTTCATGCGCCACCTCCGGGAGCCGCTTGTCCAAGCACGTAGCGCAGGGCCGGCAACATGCCCGTGACAGCGGCTTCGCCCTCCGCGATCGCCTCACGTGCGCGATGGAAATCCATCGTGCCGATGTGCGCCAGCCGCGGCGAGATCTGGACATCGGCGGGTTCGCCCGCAAGGCGGCTGCGCGCGATGCGCACCTGCATGATGTTGATGCTGGACGTGAGCACGGTCATCAGGGACGGCAGGGAAGTCACGGCGCCACCTTCCTGGGAGCCGCGTCCATTGCCGTTGGTCGGCAGGCCGAGGCGCGCGAAGAGCCGCTCGGTCCAGCCTTCCGAGGTCTCTTCGACATCTTCCACCGGGGCGGCACGCCACGCCTTGCCGATCATGTCCGAACCGAGGTCGACTGCGATCACGACATCGGCCCCCATCGCGCGACACAAGGATACCGGCACCGGATTCACGAGCCCGCCGTCAACGAGCAGACGCCCGTCGCGCACGATGGGGGTGAACAACCCGGGCAGCGCGATCGAGGCGCGCACCGCCTCCGCGACACTTCCCTCGCGCAGCCAGACCTCGCGCCCGGTTTCGAGTTCGGTCGCGACGCACGCAAACCGGCGATCGAGCTGCGAGAAGTCGCGGTCGACGAAGTTGCGCTCGAAAAACTGAATGAGCTTCTCGCCCTTGATGAGCCCACCGCGCAGGCTCACATCGAGCAGCGAGACGACATCCTGCCACTTGAGCGCCTCTGCCCACTGGGTGAGCTTCCCGAGGTCGCCAGAGGCCATCGCCGCGCCGACGAAGGCACCGATGGAGCAGCCGCAGATGATCTGCGGCTCGATCCCTTCGCGCGCAAGCGCGCGCAGCACTCCGAGGTGCGCCCAACCGCGCGCAGCACCACTGCCAAGCGCCAATCCGATGACGGGGCCGGACCTGCCAGTTTTCTGCGGCGTCGGCTCGAACATCGGCAGCCCTGCCCGTCAGGCGATCGGTTCGGCGTACAGGTCGTGCACGTCGCAGTCGGTGATGCGTACCCGGGCGAACTCGCCAGGCTCCAGCCCCTCGCCATCGGGAATGATGACCAGGCCGTCGATCTCGGGCGCATCGCCCGGAGAGCGCGCGATCGCGCCATCTTCCTCGATGTCGTCGACCAGGACGGTCATCTCGCGGCCGATCCAGCGCTCGAGACGCTGGGTCGAGATGTCTTCCTGGAACTCCATCAGGCGCATGCGCCGCTCCTCGCGAACCTCGTCGGGAACTGCGCCAGGCAGCTGGTTTGCCTCGGCGCCCTCGACCGGGGAATACGCGAACGCACCGACGCGGTCGAGCTGCGCCTCCTCGAGGAACTGCAGCAAGAGCTCGAAGTCCTCGTCGGTCTCGCCGGGGAAGCCGGTGATGAAGGTCGAGCGGATCGTGAGGTCCGGGCAGATGCTGCGCCAGGAGCGAATGCGCTCGAGCACGTTCTCGGCGTTCGCGGGGCGCCGCATGGCCTTGAGGATGCGCGGGCTGGCATGCTGGAACGGGATGTCCAGGTAGGGAAGGATCTTGCCTTCGGCCATCAGCGGGATGAGTTCGTCCACGCTCGGGTAGGGGTAGACGTAGTGCATGCGGACCCACACGCCGAGTTCGCCCAGTGCCTTCGCGAGATCGAACAGGCGGGTCTTGATGGGGCGCCCGTTCCAGAAGCCGGTCCGGTACTTGGTGTCGACTCCGTATGCGCTGGTATCCTGGGAGATGATCAGGAGTTCCTTCACCCCCGCGTCCACCAGCGATTCGGCTTCGCGCATGACTTCGTGGATCGGGCGCGACACGAGATCGCCGCGAAACGACGGAATGATGCAGAAGGTGCAGCGGTGGTTGCAGCCTTCGGAAATCTTGAGGTACGCGTAGTGGTTCGGCGTGAGGCGGATACCCTGCGGCGGCACGAGGTCGGTGAAGGGGTCGTGCGGCTTGGGCAGATGCTGGTGAACCGCCTTCATCACCGCATCGGTGGCATGCGGACCGGTCACGGCGAGCACCTGGGGATGTGCCGCCATCACGACATCGTCCTTGGCACCCAGGCAACCGGTCACGATGACCTTGCCGTTCTCGGCCAGCGCCTCGCCGATGGCATCGAGGGACTCCTCGACGGCGGCGTCGATAAAGCCGCAGGTATTGACAACCACTAGGTCGGCGTCGTCATAGCTGCCGGAGATTTCGTACCCCTCGCCCCGCAGGCGCGTGAGGATATGCTCGGAATCGACGGTCGCCTTGGGGCAGCCGAGGGAGACGAAACCGACTCGCGGTACGCCTGGGGTCTTGTTCTGGGTCATGCTCTGAAGGGGGGATGCCGGCCGGGATCCCGAATGGCCCCGGCCTGGATGTTATTTCTGGCTCGAACGGCTGCCCTTGGGGGCTGGCGCTTCGGGTTTCGCTTCCTTGGCGGCCTGCGTGGCAGCCTGTTCTTCCTTGGCAGCGGGAGCGTAGTTCGGGAACGGGAAGCCGGTGAAGATGCTGCGCGTCTGGTTCTCGATCTGCTCCTGCATTTGCGAGAACATCTTCTTGCTCTGATCGACGTAAGTACCCATCACGCTCTGCAGCGCGGGGCCCTGGAAGTTGAGAAACTGGGCCCACAGATCCTGGCTGATCGGGCTGTTCTCGCCGTAGATCGCCTGCGCCTGCTCCTGCAGCTTCGCCTGCATCTCGGTGAAGGCCTTGATGTTGTTCTCGAGGTACTTGCCCATCATCCCCTGCGTGGCGTTGCCGTAGAAGCGGATCATGTGCGCGAGCAGGTCGCTGGTGAACATGGGGGCACCGCCCGCCTCTTCCTCGAGGATGATCTGGAGGAGAATGCTGCGCGTGAGGTCTTCGCCGGTCTTGGCATCGACAACCTGAAATTCCTCCCGCCCCAATACGAGCTCCTTCACATCGGCCAGCGTGATGTAGGAACTGGTCCTCGTATCGTACAGACGGCGATTGGGATACTTCTTGATAAGTCGCGACTGCTCAGCCATCAATACCTCTCCTCGTCGGCGGTGAATTCCGCTCTCCACGTTCCGTAAAATTATACCGCGGTGCAGAAATAAAAACCCCGCCGTTCGGCGGGGTCTCGCAGCCATCCGCAGTCGCGGAATGCCGCATCAGCACATATGCAGGCCGCCGTTGATGTTGATGGTGGCACCGGTGACGTAGCCGGCGAGCTCGGACGCGAGGTAGGAGCACAGAGCGCCGATTTCCTCGGGCTTGCCGAGACGCTTCATCGGCACGGTGTCGATGATGCCCTGGCGGATGTCCTCGCGGATGGCCATGACCATCTCGGTGCCGATGTAGCCCGGAGCGATCGCATTGACGGTCACGCCCTTGGTGGCCAGTTCGGCGGCGAGCGCCTTGGTGAAGCCCAGCACGCCGGCCTTGGCCGTGGAGTAGTTAGTCTGGCCTGCCTGCCCCTTGACGCCATTCACCGAGGAGATGTTGATGATCCGCCCCCAGCCGCGCTCGGCCATCTTCGGCGAGACGTGATGCGTGACGTTGAACAGGCTGTTGAGGTTGGTATTGATCACCGCGTCCCACTGGCCCTTCTCCATCTTGGGGAAGAACTTGTCGCGAGTGATGCCCGCGTTGTTCACCAGGACCTCGATCACGCCGACTTCGGCTTCGATCTTGGCGACCATTGCCTTGCAGGATTCGTAATCGGACACGTCACCTTCGGCGGGGATGAACTCGAAGCCGAGTTCCTTCTGCTTGGCGAGCCACTCGTCCTTCTGCGGAAAACCCGGCAGACAGTTGGCGACAACCTTCAGGCCATCCTTGGCGAGGGCTTGGCAGATCGCAGTGCCCAAACCGCCCATGGCGCCGGTTACGAGTGCGACTTTCTGAGTCATGGTGCAATCCTCTTGCAGATTGGTGATGGGAAGCGGTGCGGCTGCGCCACAAGCGTCCGCATGCGCCTCCTCTGACAACCGTGCGGCAGTGCATTACCGCAAAGCCGGTAAATTATAGGGACTTTTCGGAAAGCTTGCTGCACTGCAAAAGGAAAATGAAACGGCGCGCTCCTTTCGGAAACGCGCCGTCGCCGGACCGGATGTGGTCCCGGTCAGAACATGTGCTGTCCGCCGTTGATGGAGATGTTGGCGCCGGTCACGAACGCGGCCTCCTCAGACGCGAGATAGGCCACCAGGCCGGCAATTTCCTCGGGCTTGCCCAGACGCGACACGGGAATCTGCGGCAGGATCTTGGATTCAAGGATTTCCTGCGGGATTGCCGTCACCATCTTGGTGCCGATGTATCCCGGCGAGATGGTATTGACGGTGACTCCGCTTCGCGCGACTTCCAGTGCGAGCGCCTTGGTGAAGCCATGCATCCCCGCCTTCGCTGCGGAGTAGTTGGTCTGGCCGAATGCACCTTTCTGGCCATTGACCGACGATACGTTGATGACGCGCCCCCACTTGCGCTCGACCATGCCGTCCATGACCTGCTTGGTCATGTTGAACACGCTGTCGAGGTTGGTGGAGACGACGGCATCCCAGTCGGCCTTGGTCATCTTCTTGAAGGTCATGTCGCGGGTGATCCCGGCGTTATTCACCAGTACATCCACGGGCCCCACTTCCCGGGTGACGGTCTCGACGCAGCTCTTGCACGAATCGAAGTCCGACACGTCGCAGGGATAAGCCTTGAAGCCGTAGCCCATGTTGTTCATGGTCTGCAGCCATTCAGCGGCCTTGGTGTTGCCCGGGGAATGTGTCGTCACGACCTTGTAGCCCAGCGCGGCGAGCTTGATGCACACCGCTTCGCCCAGGCCACCCATGCCACCGGTCACTAGTGCGACTCTTGCCATAAACTTCCTCCTCTCCCGTTGATCGATTCACAAGGGGTTTCCAGACACTTCCGGCAGCGCCCCCGTGTCCGCTGCCGCTGGATAATTCCGGTTCCGCGCCAGCGTGTACGCGTCAGGCCTTTTCCTTCACGTAACACCCGGGTGCGGGTTCGATCGGTGCGTACTTGGCATTGCCGAGGCGGCCTCGTGCAGCAACCTGTTTGCCTCCATATGGCCTGAGCCATTCGATCCAGTTCAACCACCAGCTGCCCTTCTGCTCGACCGCACCGTCCAGCCATTCGTCCGGGTCGGCTGCGCCGGAGGCGTTCACCCAGTAGCTGCGACGGTTCTTCGACGCCGGATTGATCGCCCCGGCGATGTGACCGCTCGCGCCCAGCACGAAGGTCGTCTCGCCGCCCAGCAATCCGCGCGAAAGATAGGCACCCTTCCACGGAACAATATGGTCCTCGCGCGTAGCGAGCAGATATGCCGGCGCGTCGACCTTGCCGAGATCGACCTTTGCACCGAGCATTTTGAGCTTGCCCGGCATCCGCAGGTTATTTTCCAGATACATGTTACGCAAATACCACGTCAGGAACGGCCCGGGCAGATTCGTGCTGTCGGAATTCCAGTACAGCAGGTCGAATGCCTGCGGTTTGTTGCCTTTCAGGTAGTTGCCGACAACGTACTGCCAGATGAGGTCGTTGGCACGCAGCGCGGAAAACACATTCGCGAGTTCCTGCCCGGGTAACAGCCCCCCTTTCCCAATTGCGGCTTCGCGGGCAGTCACACTGGCCTCATCGACCAGACAGCCAAGCTCGCCCGCATCCGCGAAATCGAGCAAGGTCGTCATCAGCGTCAGGCTCGCCACAGGATCTTCGCCACGCGCACGCGCCACGCCGAGAGCCGACGTCAATATCGTGCCACCAACGCAGAAGCCGAGCACGTTCGGTTTCTTCACGCGCGTGACGGTACGCACGACTTCGAGCGCTTTGAGCGGGCCCTTCTCGAGGTAATCATCCCAGGTCGCGGTGGACTCCGCTGCCTTGGGGTTCTTCCACGAGACGAGGAAAACGGTGAAGCCCTGCTCCACAGCGAAACGCACCAGCGAGTTGTCCGGCTGCAGATCGAGGACGTAGAACTTGTTGATGCAGGGCGGCACGATCAGCAGCGGCGCCTGGGCGACCTTGTCGGTGAGCGGCGCGTACTGGATGAGCTGCATCAGCTCGTTCTGGTAGATAACCGCCCCTGGCGACACGGCGATGTTGCGCCCGACCTCGAAAGCCTCGTCATCAGTCATCGACACGCGACCCTTCTCGAGATCGGCGATCAGGTTCTTGATCCCGCGCGTGATGCTTTCACCTTCGGTGTCTAGGGCGGTCTTGATGAATTCGGGATTCGTGGCAGCGAAATTCGACGGCGCGAGCGCATCGACGTATTGCCGGGTCAGAAACTGAAGGCGTGACTTGGCCCGACCGTCAGCCATCGGCAACTCGTCGGAAACCTGGTTGAGAAAGCTCGCGTTCAGCAGGTAGGCCTGGCGGATGTAGTCAAAGACGGGGCTCTCGCTCCATTCGGGCGCCGTAAACCGCCGATCCCCCGGCTCGGGCGCAATGACGGGGACAGCCTTCTCGCCTGGCTTCAGCTGCAGCATCGACGACCACAGCGCAACGTGGCGCGCGGCGAAGTCCTGCTGCAGGCGCGCAATCGCTTCGTTCTCCGGCAGGCTGATGCCCGGCGCGGCCTCTCCGCTGCTGTCCTGCATGACCGCATGCTGGCGCGCGATAGCCTGAAAAAAGTTCTGGGCCATCGCCTGGCCGAACTGCAGCATGCCCTCGATCGCGGGATTGCCCTGTTTGTTGTCGGATTCGGACATCAGCCCCTCCTGAGGCGCAGGTTCGGACACATGCGGAATTCGCTGGTCAACTTGATTCTCCCCGGACCGCTCGCGGTCCGCGGCGCCGCACCCGCACTGCCGCGGGTAAAATCGGCGCCATGTACATTATCGCAATCGCCTGGCTGTACGTCGTGCTGATCGCGGCGATCTCGGACACGACGGTCGTCGGCGGCGTGCTCACCTTTGTATTCTGGGGACTCGGTCCCCTGGCCTTGTTCCTGTGGCTGGCCGGGACGCCGGCTCGCCGCCGCGCGGCCGCCCGCCGCGAAAACCCGGATGAGACACCGACGAACGATAGAACCGAATCGGATATCGATCAATAGCCGGAAAGGCTGCCCGTCAATCGGAGAGCCACACGAGCGAGGCCAGGCGCCCCGTCACGCCGTCGCGCCGATAGGAAAACCAGCGCAAGGGGTCGGAAAATGTGCAGACATCGCCCCCGTAGACCCGATCGACCCCTATCGCTCGCAGGCGCTGGCGTGCGAGCTCGAAAAGGTCCGCATACCATTTGCCGGGCAGCTCTGCCGGCTGGAACGCACGCGCGGCACCAGCGTCGGCAGTAACGAAGCGCTCTCGCACCTCGCTGCCGACCTCAAAGGCATCCGCGCCGATGGCCGGGCCCATCCAGGCAATGATCCGAGCAGGCGGTACGTTCATGCGTGCGACCGTCGCATCGAGAATGCCCGACGCGAGCCCGCGCCATCCCGCATGGGCTGCGGCCACGACCGCCCCCTCGTCATCGCAGAACAGTACCGGCAGGCAGTCCGCGGTCATCACGACGCACACGGCGCCTGCAGCGCGCGCGATCGACGCGTCGGCACGCGGCGGAACGGGGTCGCCCCCCACTGCTGCCGCATCGCACACTTCAATGCCATGCACCTGATCCAGCCAACACGGTTCGGACGGCACCACAGCGCGCAGGATGGCCCGATTGCGGGCGACGGCCAGCGGCGAATCGCCAACGTGGCCACCGAGATTCATGCTCGCCCACGGCCCCTCGCTGACACCACCGTGCCGTGTCGTGACGAGGGCGCGCACGCGCTCCGGAGCAGGCCAGTCGGGCTCGAACCAGTCGGGACTCATGCGGGCGTCTCCGCGCGGATGGATGCAAGCAGGCTCTCGAAATCTTCGGGCAATGGCGACTCCCACACCATTTCCTCGCCAGTAGCCGGGTGAAGGAGCCCCAGGCGGAAGGCGTGCAGCGCCTGCCGCGGGAAGGCGTCCAGGGTCGCGCAGCCGCTGCGCCGTCGCCCGTAGGTCGCATCGCCCACCAGCGGATGGCCGATGTGCGCCATGTGGACGCGGATCTGATGCGTGCGACCGGTTTCGAGCCGGCACTCGACGAGTGTCGCGCGGACGAAGTGCTCGCGCACGGAATAGCGCGTGACGGCCGCGCGACCGCCCGAATGGACGGCCATCTTCGTGCGCTGCGAGGGGTGCCGGCCGATGGAGGCATCGACTACGCCGGGGCCGGTGACCATCCCGTGCACCAGCGCGAGATAGTGTCGTTTGACGCTACGCGCCTGGAGTTGCCGCACCAGGTCCGTCTGCGCCTCGAGGGTGCGGGCGACCACCATCAGTCCGCTGGTGTCCTTGTCGAGGCGGTGCACGATGCCGGCGCGCGGGATGTTGGCGAGTTCCGGGGCGTGGTGCAGCAGGGCATTGAGAAGCGTCCCGCTCCAGTTGCCGCTACCGGGATGCACGACGAGACCGACCGGCTTGTCGATAACAAGGATGTGGGCATCCTCGTAGGCGATGTCGAGCGGGATGTCCTCGGGCGCCTCGGCAACCTCTTCGGGCACCGGCGCCGCATCGACTTCCAGGGCTTCGCCGCCCCAGACCTTGAACTTTGCATCATGGAGGCTGCCGTTGAGGTTGACACGCCCGGACTTGAGCCAGGCCTGCAGGCGACTGCGCGAGTGGGCGGGGAAAAGGCGCGCAAGGGCCTGGTCGAGCCGCAGGCCGGCACAGTCGGCAGGTATCGTCAGCCGGTGGTGCGAAGCAGCCTCTCCCAGTGGGCTATAATCGTCCGGTTCATTCACGCGAGTTTTTTCGATGGCCAGGTTCACCCTTGGAAGTTTAGCGGTTATCGGTGCATTGCTGCTCGGCGGATGCGGCCTGTTGCCGGAACAGATCGACGAGACGGCGGGCTGGAATGCCCAGAAGCTGTACTCCGAAGCGAAGAACTACATGGCCGAGGGTTCCTACGAGCAGGCCATCAAGCTCTTCGAAAAGCTCGAGGCGCGCTTCCCTTACGGCCGCTACGCGCAACAGGCTCAGATCGAGGTCGCTTACGCGCATTACAAGTCGTACGAGCCGGCGCTTGCCATCGCTGCGGCAGACCGCTTCATCAAGCTGCACCCCAACCATCCCAACGCGGATTACATGTACTACCTGAAGGGCCTCGCGACCTTCAACGAAGACCTCGGCCTGCTCGCAGGCCTGTCGAACCAGGATCTCTCCGAGCGTGACCCGAAGGCTGCCCAGGAGTCCTTCGACACCTTCGGCCAGCTCGTGAGCCGTTTTCCGGGCAGCCGCTACGCCGAAGACGCACGACAGCGCATGCAGTACCTGGTGAACTCGCTCGCCCAGCACGAGGTGCATGTCGCCCGCTATTACTACAAGCGCGGCGCCTACGTGGCCACCATCAACCGGGCACAGGCCACGATCAAGACCTACCCGAACGCCCCGGCGACGGAAGAGGCGCTGTTCATGCTGGTCAAGAGCTACGACGCGCTGGGCATGAGCGACCTGCGTGACGACGCCGAGCGGGTGATGCGCAAGAACTTCCCCAACAGCGTGTATTACGCGGGCGGCCCGAAGGACGGCCGTCCGTGGTGGCAGCTCTGGTAATCGAAAGTCACCACACCTTCTGCCGGACGGGCGCAAGTCCCGTCCGGTAACGCCCCCTTGCTACTTGCGACCGTAGGTATCCTCGAAGCGGACGATATCGTCTTCGCCGAGATAGCTCCCCGACTGGACCTCGATCATCTCGAGCATCAGCTTTCCGGGATTTTCTAGACGATGGGTAACGCCCAGCGGAATGTAGGTCGACTGGTTTTCGGTGAGCAGGAAGGTTTCCTCGCCGCGGGTGACCTTCGCTGTGCCGCTCACGACGATCCAGTGTTCGGCACGGTGGTGGTGCATCTGAAGACTGAGCGCTGCCCCGGGCTTGACCTGGATGTGCTTGACCTGGAAGCGCTGACCGTTGTCGATCGAATCGTAGCAACCCCACGGCCTGTGAATCTTCCGATGGGCATAGACCTGGCTGCGCTCGTCTGCCTTGAGGCGGGCGACAATCTTCTTGACGTCCTGCGTGCGGTCCTTGTGCGCGACCATGACCGCATCGGGAGTTTCGACGACGACGAGCCCATCCACACCGACGCAGGCGACCATGCGGCTGGTGGCATGAACAAGGCTGTCCGTGGTGTCCTCGAACACGACATCGCCGCGTGCGGCATTGCCGGTGCCGTCCTTCTCGGCAAGCGCCCATAGCGCATCCCAGGCGCCGACGTCGGACCAACCGACGGACATCGGCACGACACGCGGCGCGATGCCCAGTTCGGGCGTGCCGGCAAGCTTCTCCATGACCGCATAGTCGATCGAATCGGACGGGCACGCCTCAAACGCGCCGCGCCCGATCCGCACGAAATCGATATCCCGGACGGCCGCATCCAGGCTCGCCTCGCAGGCGGCCAGCATGGCCGGACTGAAGTGGCCGATCGCCTTCAGCCATGCGCTCGCGCGCACCATGAAGAGGCCGCTGTTCCACAGATAGGCACCGCTCGCAACATACTCGGCTGCCGTTTCCGCGTCCGGCTTCTCGACGAAGGCGGCGATCTCGCACACGCCCGGACTACACTCGCCGCCGAAGCAGATGTACCCGTACCCCGTTTCCGCACGTTCGGGGACGATCCCGAAGGTGACCATGGCCCCCTCCTTCGCCGCCTCCAGCCCGACCGCCACGGCACGGTGGAAGGCCTCGCGGTCACGGACGACGTGGTCCGCGGGCATCACGAGGAGCACTCCGTCATCGCCCTCACGCACGACCGAAAGGGCGGCCAGCGTCAGCGCGGGCGCGGTGTTGCGACCGATCGGCTCGAGCAGGATGTGACAGGTCGGCCGGCCGATCGCGCGCATCTGTTCGGCAGTGATGAAACGATACTCCTCGTTGCACACGACAATCGGCTCGGCGGCGACGGGGAGGCTCCCCGAAAATCCGTCGAGCCGGGTCGCGGTCTGCTGCAGCATGGTGTCGTCGCCGATCAGCGCCAATAATTGCTTCGGATACTGCTCGCGCGAAAGCGGCCACAATCGCGTGCCGGAGCCGCCGGAGAGGATTACGAGGTTAAGCTTCATTCGAGACTACCATGGAAGTTCAGGGGCACTGATCGCCTGCAAACGGAGCCCCGCTCCGATGCGCGACAGGAATGACCTCAGGATACGTCAAAACGTAAACTTCGGCCGTAACGCTTCGCAAGAATGGCCGACGAACTCGCGGGGAATGCCATGCGTATGCAATTCGATCGCCCCCGCAGCGCATTCCGCGCAAGCGGAGTACCATTCGCATGTTCGCCCAGAAGCCTGTCAGCAATGTTCCTCAAGCCCGCCGTCGCCTCCGGCACCCTGATTGCCACCCTGCTTTCGCTGCCCGCAGCAGCCGACGCCTCATTCGAACGCTGCATGGGCGATCTGCGCTCGGAAGCGCAGAAACATGGCGTCACGCAGGAGACCTTCGATGCACTGACGCGCGCGCTCGAGCCCGATCGTTCCGTCCTCGGCCTCCTCGATTACCAACCGGAGTTCCGCACGCCGATCTGGGATTATCTGGCTGGACTCGTGGACGAGGAACGCGTCGCCGATGGCCGCGCGATGATGGAGCAATGGGCCGCAACCTTGCAGCAGGTCGAAACACAATACGGCGTCGACCAGGCCACCATCGTGGCGGTATGGGGAGTGGAAAGCAACTTCGGACGCAACTTCGGCAAACGGCCACTGCTGACCTCGCTCTCCACCCTGTCGTGCTTCGGTCGGCGGCAGAGTTTCTTCCGGGGCGAATTCTTCACCACGCTGAAGATCATCGAGAACGGCGATGTCGACGCCGCGCGCCTGACCGGCTCCTGGGCGGGCGCCTTCGGCCATACCCAGTTCATGCCCTCCACCTTCGCCCGCGTCGCCGTCGACTTCGATGGCGACGGGCGACGGGATCTCGTCGACAGCATTCCCGACGCCCTCGCCTCGACGGCGAACTTCCTGGTCAAGGCCGGCTGGGTCAGCGGACAGCCGTGGGGCCATGAGATAACGCTGCCGGGCGACTTCGATTTTTCGCTTGCAGGCAGGCACAACAAGCGTTCGATCGCGGAATGGGTGCGGCTCGGGGTCCGGCGCATCGACGGCGTTCCGCTGGAAGCATCGACCACCGCCGCAGCCGTCCTCCTGCCCGCCGGCGAAGGCGGGCCCGCCTTCCTCGTGCAACGGAATTTCGACGCGCTGTATTCCTACAACACGGCTGAAACCTATGCGCTTGCGATCGCCCACCTGTCGGACCGCCTGCGCGGCGGCGGCGCCTTCGTCAGACCCTGGCCGACCGACGATCCGGGCCTGTCACGAGCCGAACGCCGCGAGGTGCAGGCACTGCTGGTGCGTCTCGGTTATGCGGTCGGGGAGATCGACGGCCTGATCGGCAAGACCAGCCGCGAAGCCATCCAGGACGTCCAGAGAGCCAACGGACTGGAACCGGACGGGCGCGCCGGCCGCTACATGCTGGACGTGCTGCGTCGGCTCGCGGGGACGGCAGAGGGCGAAGAAAGCTGACACCAAGCCGGCGTTGCCCGCCATGGACACGGACCTCGCAGCGACACTGAAACGATGCGCGGCAGCCATTGCGGACGCCGAGGCTCTGCTCGTCACGGCCGGCGCCGGCATGGGCGTCGACTCTGGCCTGCCCGACTTTCGCGGCAACGAAGGCTTCTGGAAGGCATATCCGGCGCTCGCGCGCAGCGGCACATCGTTCACCGAAATCGCCTCGCCCGCGGCATTTCGTGCGGACGCCGCGCGCGCGTGGGGATTCTACGGACACCGGCTGCAGCTGTATCGCGACACCGTCCCGCATGACGGCTTCCGCCTCCTGCACGCCTTTGCGGACGACATGCCCCGCGGCGCGTTCGTCCTCACGAGCAATGTCGACGGCCAGTTCCAGAAGGCCGGGTTCGAGCCCGCGCGCGTCGCGGAGATCCATGGATCGATCCATCACCTGCAATGCCTGCAGCCGTGCCGAGATACGATCTGGGAAGCCGCCGGATTCACACCCCTGGTGGACGAGTCAGCATGCCGCCTCCACTCGGAGCCGCCCCGCTGCCCCCACTGCGGCGGGATAGCACGCCCGAACATCTTGATGTTCGACGACTGGGACTGGATAGACACCCGCAGCGCGGCACAACGCGAAGCACTGGCGGCGTGGCTCGAACGCGTCAAACACCTCGTCGTCATCGAGATCGGCGCCGGCGTCGACATCCCGACGATCCGCCGCTTCAGCGAGCGCACCGGGGGAAACCTGGTGCGGATCAATCCCCGGGCCCCTGACATTCCCGGCCACAAAGGCCTTTCCGTGCCCTTGGGAGGCCTCGCTGCGCTGCGCGAGATCCACAGACACTGGAAGTTGCTGCGCGGCTGAACGTGACAGCCCGGCGCAACCGCCCATGTAGCAGCGCGCCGGCGTGATTTGCGCCGCCCCCCGCATCATTCCTCATGCCCTCACCCAGTGGGCGCCGGGCGACCTGTTCGTGATGCGCAACGTCGGCAACATGGTCCCCCTCACCGCCGCGGACAGGAGTGCAGTTCTGCCGGAGCCGGCATCGAATACGCCGCAGCGGTTCTCGGCGTCTCCGAAATCATCGTCTGCGGTCACTCGCACTGAGGCGCGTGCACCGCCCTGTACCCGGCCGAGACTCCGGAAGAACTGACGCCAACACGCAAATGGCTCGCACAGGGCGGCCGGGTGCGCGATCTCATCCTGGCGCGACGGGCACCTGGGTTATCCTCGGATCGCCCCCGTTTCGACGGCCACGCGGAAAGTGAAGATGTCATGCGCGCCACCGAAAAGGCGATGGTCGTCCGGCACCTCGCAAACCTGATGACTTATCCAGCGGTTGGGCGTCGCATCGCCGATGGCAGCCTCACTCTTCACGGCTGGTACTACGTCTGACGGTTTCGGTTCCGGTGCCGGTCGTCCTCGCCCGGATGCTCGCCGACCTGCTCGATCGCCATCCCCACCTGCAAGAGTGGGGGGGCCGAACGCAACAAATGCGACAAACTCCAACGCGCCGGGGTCACCCGCCGGCGCATCGAATTCGTAGGCAACCGCGTCGTGAATGTTCCCGAGGTCTTTCAGCGCATCCAGACCGCCGCCGATTGAGCGAACATCCGAACTTCGGCGCTGTAACATCTCCTGCACAGGGGCCGCCAACTGCGTCCCCTTTCTTCCCTTCCCTACGGAGTTCCTTCGGCTCGGGAAGCCCGCAGCATGGATGTCTATACTAGAAATAGGTCGCCACCGGACGCGACCCGATACCAAGCAATAGATGTTCGGGAGGAGGAGTCCATCATGTCCGCCATCAACTACAACCCCGGCTCTGGTGCGCCGCCCGAGCTTTCCACCGAGGACCGTCGCACGCACGCGGTCGAACGTGAAGCCGCACCGAAACGGCGGCTCAACGACACCTGGTTCAACAAGGTACGGTGGCCGGCATTTCTCGTCTTCTGGTTCGTAATGGGACTCGTAGCGTTTGCGTACCTGTTCCAGGCGCTGTAACAGTAGTAGGGAAGCAATCCTGCACCGCTCGCGAGGCCGCAATTGAATGCAGAGGCGGTAAAATGCAAAAAGGCCCGTCTTTCGACAGGCCTTTTTACTTTCAAACTTGGCGCGCCCGGCAGGATTCGAACCCACGACCCCCTGGTTCGTAGCCAGGTACTCTATCCAACTGAGCTACGGGCGCTAAAGAAAAAAATTATAGCGTATTCTATAAATCAGTCAAGCTCGCAACGCGGGAGGAACTTCGCCCAAGCAGCGCCCGCAAATGAAATGGGCATCCGAAGATGCCCATTTCAATCAAACCTGGCGCGCCCGGCAGGATTCGAACCCACGACCCCCTGGTTCGTAGCCAGGTACTCTATCCAACTGAGCTACGGGCGCATTTGCTTGCACGATCCCATCGGGGACCTTGCAACGACTGGCGGAGAGGGTGGGATTCGAACCCACGGTAGGCTCGCACCTACGCCTGATTTCGAGTCAGGTACATTCGACCACTCTGCCACCTCTCCGACTCCCGCAAGGGCTAGCCTTGCGGGAGGCCGAATTATACGCAGAAAATTCCGCGCGGCAACAACAACGCAAAAATTTTTTTATGCGCGCGCTCGTCCAGGTCAGGCCGACACCTTCGCCCCCACTTCCTGAAACTCCTCGTACGCCCGCACCGCCTCCGCTGCATACATCAGGGTCGGCCCGCCGCCCATGTAGGTGCAGATCGCGAGGGTCTCCATCAACTGCTCACGGCTTACGCCGAGGCGGATCAACGCCTTGACGTGAAAGCCGATGCAGGCATCACAACGTGAGGCCACTCCGATCGCCAATGCGATCAGTTCCTTGTTCAGCGCGGAAAGCGCGCCATCGCGCAGCGCGCCGCGAGCCAATTGGCTGAATCCGCTCATTGCCTCGGGGGTTTCCGCCCGCAAGGTGTCGAGCGCCTTGGACACATCGCGCGTGATCTGGACGAAGGACTTCCCGGCCATGATGCTCTCCTGTTATTTCATCGTTTTCTAATATACCAGGATCGAACTACGCAGAAAAGCAGCGTTTCCGGAGCAAAATTTAGGACATCGGAATTTTGTCGGCATTGCCGAATCTGGCGCACTCCATCAGAATCATGCGGTTATGTCTAACGGTATGACTGCTTGCGCACCCTACTGATCATCGCCACTGCATTCCTTGTCGCCGGATGCGAGCCTGGCACAAGGCCAAAACTGGCCGACCTTCATTCACTTGCCGACTACCGGAGCGCAGGCGAACTGCGCGTCGCCACCCGAGTCGGCCCGGCGTCCTATCGCAGCGATGCCGAGGGGAAAGCCTCCGGGTTCGACCATGACCTCCTGCAAAAGCTGGGCGAGCGTCTGGGCGTTCCGGTCCGCTTCGTCCTGTTTCCCGACGCAACGCGAGCACTCGAGGCCGTCATCCGGGGACAGGTACATCTGGCCGCCGCGGGCGTCGGCCGCAATGACAGACTGCCGCTCAACTGGACCAGTCCGCTACGCGAGATCGACTACGTGCTCGTCGGCCGCTCCGACAATCCGGAATTGACGGAAGAAAAAGCCCTGGCCAGACGAATCGTGTCGGTGCGGCATGGTTCGTTGACCGCCGACTACCTGACCCAGGTTCGCAAACGGGTTCCGGACATGAACCTTCATTTCCCGTCGAACCCGGCCGATGAGCACCTGCTCAACGAACTCGCCCAAGGCCACCTGGATCTGGTTGCCACGGACCGCGTTCAATTCGCGCTGGCGGCGCAAACCTTGCCGAATCTGGCCATCATGTACGACCTGCCCGTGAGTTCGACAGTAGGCTGGGCGCTCCCCCCCGATGCGAAAGGCGGCCTGGCTGCCGAAGTCGAGGACTTCCTCGCCACCATCCGGAGCGACGACACGCTCGCTCGACTGTCCGACCGCTACTTCGGCCATATCCGCCGGCTCGACGATACAGCCGTCACCACCTTCCTCGCACGCATTCAGGCCAGGCTGCCGCGCTACCGCCTCCATTTCCTGGAAGCCCAGGCAAGGACGGGCATCGACTGGCGTTTTCTCGCCGCGCTTGCATATCAGGAATCGCACTGGGATCCGCTCGCCACCTCGTGGTCGGGCGTGCGGGGAATGATGATGCTGACTTCGGAAACGGCGGACCGATTGGGCGTGCGCGATCGTCTTGATGCGCGCGAAAGCATACTGGGCGGGGCGCGCTATTTCGCCATGCTGAAGGAACAACTGCCCGATGCGGTTCCGGAACCCGACCGATCGTGGATGGCGGCGGCAGCCTACAACCTGGGAATGGGGCACATGAACGGCGCCCGGACCATTGCGCAGCGGATGGGCAAGAACAACACCAGCTGGCTGGACATGAAGGCCGTGCTTCCCCTCATGTCGCGCCCCGAATACGCCAGCCGCCTAAAGGCCGGTGCGGCCAGGGGAGGCGAAGCCGTGATCATGGCGGAAAACATCCGCAACTACCACGACATATTGCTGCGCCTCGAAGGCGCCTACGTCCCTCCCCTTCAGCCCACGGGGCTGACGCTCGGGGCGGCCCCGAAAACGCCGCCCCCGGGCGACGGTTAGCCTCGCGGCTCGAGCACCTCGACACCGCCCATGTAGGGCACGAGTGCCTTCGGGACGACCACCGAACCATCTGCCTGCTGGTAGTTTTCCAGCACTGCCACCAGCGTACGGCCGACAGCGAGACCTGAACCATTGAGGGTATGCACGAGCTCGTTCTTGCCCTGCGCATTCTTGAACCGCGCCTGCATGCGACGCGCCTGGAAGGCCTCGAAGCAGGAGCACGACGAGATCTCGCGATAGGTGTTCTGCGCCGGCAGCCACACTTCGAGGTCGTAGGTCTTCGCCGACGAAAAGCCCATGTCGCCCGTGCATAGGACGATCTTGCGATAAGGCAGCTCCAGCTTGCGCAAGATGGCCTCCGCGTGGCCTGTCATTTCCTCCAGCGCCGCCCAGGAGTTATCCGGATGCTCGACCCGGACGAGTTCGACCTTGTCGAACTGGTGCTGCCGGATCATGCCGCGCGTATCGCGCCCGTAGCTGCCCGCCTCCGAGCGGAAACAGGGGGTGTGACTGACAAACTTGAGCGGCAAGGCGTCGCCTGCGAGCAGTTCGCCGCGAACGATGTTGGTGACCGGCACTTCGGCGGTCGGAATCAGGTAGAAGCGTCCGTCGTCCCACGGCACCGCGAACAGGTCGGCCTCGAACTTCGGCAGCTGGCCCGTCCCGAACATGCTTTCCGCATTGACGAGATACGGGACATACACTTCCGTGTAGCCGTGTTCGCGCGTATGCACGTCGAGCATCATCTGCGCCAGCGCGCGGTGCATGCGGGCCACTCCCCCGCGCATCACCGCAAAGCGCGAGCCCGTGATCTTCACCGCCGTCTCGAAATCCAGCCCCCCCAGTCCACTGCCGACGTCGACGTGGTCGCTGACCTTGAAGTCAAATTCGCGCGGAGTCCCCCAGCGGCTCACTTCGACGTTTGCAGCCTCGTCCGTGCCGACCGGCACACTCGCGTGCGGCAGGTTCGGCAAACCGGCAACCAGCGCCTCGATGCGCGCCAGCAGCGCGGAGAGAGCCAGTTCGTTGGCCTTGAGTTCGTCGCCGATACCGGTGACCTGGGCCATCACCGCCCCGGCGTCCTCCCCCTTGCCCTTCAGGATGCCGATCTGCTTCGAGAGCGAATTGCGCTGCGCCTGAAGCTCCTGCGTACGGGTCTGCAGATTCTTGCGCTCGTTCTCGAGCGCCTGGAATTCCGCGGGGTCGAAACTCATGCCGCGCGCGGCCAATGCGCTGGTAACGACGTCGATCTGATTGCGTAGCAGTTGAATGTCAAGCATGGCTTTTCCGAAAGTCTTTCAATTCAATGAATAGGCGATGAATACTGCGACGGCACTTCGTGTTCCGCCGCCAACCCGTTCTGTTCCATGACATTTTAGGGCAAAATCGCCCCAATGCCGCATTGCACAATTATATTAGTAAAATCAACTATTTATCGACACATTTCGAGCAAACTCATTCTTGAATTCGGCGCCTCGTGGCTTATAGTGAATATTCGAAGGGAACGCCGCGCAGACGGTGCACCCCATATTTGAGGAGATGCCTATGCTGTCGATTCGTGACTGCCTTGATTACTGCGATTTGACCGACGACGAAGTTGCACTGATTGCCGAGCACGAGGGAATTCCAGACGGAGCCGCCGCACAGATCGTCTGCGGCATGGTCCAGACGACCGAGGGCGTTCTCGTACTTACTGGCTATATGCAGGACCTGATCGACCGGGCTACCGAACGCGGCGACCTCGCGCAGGCCGAACGCGCGAAGAGCGTCCAGGCGCGCTTCATGGCCGACCATCCCCTGCCTCACTGAGGACGCGGGAACACTTTATTCCGCTTTGCCGCGCGCGCCGGACCTTGGAACCGGCGTCGCAGCTGCCGCGTCGAGTTCGCGCAAGTGCTCCAGCTTGGCAGCAATGCGGGCTTCCATTCCGTAAGGCGTGGGACGATACCAGCCGGGCGGCGTCATGCCTTCCGGAAGGTAGGTTTCGCCCGCGGCATAGGCTTCCGGCTCATCATGGGCATAGCGGTAGGTCTTGCCGTAACCCAGTTCCTTCATCAGCCGCGTCGGCGCATTGCGCAGATGCAGCGGCACCGGGCGCGACACGTCGCTTGCCACGTGCTGCCGCGCAGCGTTGTAGGCTTTGTAGACGGCGTTCGACTTCGCGGCACAGGCGAGGAAGATCGTCGCCTGCGCGAGCGCCAGTTCGCCTTCGGGCGATCCGAGCCGCTCGTAGGTCGTGCAGGCATTCAGGGTGATTTCCAGCGCACGCGGATCGGCCAGACCGATATCCTCGACGGCCATGCGCACGAGCCGGCGGCCAAGGTATAGCGCGTCCGCACCGCCGTCGAGCATCCGGCACAGCCAGTACAGCGCGGCGTCCGGGTTGGAACCGCGCACCGACTTGTGCAGGGCCGAGATCTGATCGTAGAAAGCCTCGCCGCCCTTGTCGAAGCGCCTGAGCTTGCTCGACAAGGCCTCGTCGACGAATTCCGGCGTCACCGGATTGACGCCGGCGGTCTCGGCGGCGACCTGCACCTGCTCGATCAGGTTCATCAGCCGTCGGGCGTCCCCGTCGGCGAAGCCGATCATGCGTTCGCGCGCCGTCTCGTCGAAAACGAGTTGCGGGCATGCCATCGCCCGCCCCCGCTCGAACAATCCGCCCATCGCTTCGTTGTCCAGCGGCTCCAGCACGTACACCGCTGCACGCGACAGCAGCGCCGAGTTCACCTCGAAGGAGGGATTTTCCGTCGTCGCGCCGATGAAGGTCACCAGCCCCTGCTCGACATAGGGCAGGAAGGCATCCTGCTGCGCCTTGTTGAAGCGATGCACTTCGTCAACGAAGAGGATCGTGTGACGGCCCCGCGCCTTCGCGGCCTGCGCCTGACTGACCGCCTCGCGGATGTCCTTGACGCCGGAGAACACCGCCGACAGGGCGACGAACTCCGCATCGAAGACCTGCGCCATCAGGCGCGCGAGCGTGGTCTTGCCGACACCTGGCGGCCCCCACAGGATCATCGAATGCGGCTTGCCGGACTCGAAGGCGAGCCTTAGCGGCTTGCCCGGACCGACCAGATGGCGCTGGCCGGCGATCTCGTCGAGCCGTTTCGGTCGCATCCGCTCGGCGAGCGGCACGCGCGGCGGCTCCACCGAATCGAAGAGATCAGCCATCGCCGGCGCGAGCCTCAGTCGCCGATGACGTCGGCGCCGGGCGGCGGCACGAAACGGAACTGCGCGGCATCAGCACGTGCGCCGGCAACCAGCGAACGGAACTCGATCAGGGTCGTCTGGCCGAAGTTATCCTTCAGCTCCATGCGCTTGAGCACGCCGCCCGCGAAGCCCATGCGCATCGATTCGAAGCTGCTGTCGGCCTGGCGGGGTTTCGCGTGCACCCATTCCAGCCCGTCCGCGGCTCCGGCCTCGGCGAGCTCGAAATTGCGCTCGATTGCGTCATCCCCGGCGAGGATCGCAGCGGGCGTGCTGCCCAGCGCATCGCCGAGACGCTTCACCGTGACCTGGTTCAGATCGCGGTCCCAGGACCACAGCTTGTCGCCGTCGCTCACCAGCACCTGCGCGTACGGCTTGTCGTAGGTCCAGCGGAACTTGCCCGGGCGCGCGAAAATGAAACTGCCGCTGGCGCGCTGGGGTTTGCGTCCCGATGCGGCGAACACGGTCTGCTCGAATTCCCCCTGCGCGGTGCGTGCGCCATCGATGAACTGGCGCAACTGCGCAATTCCGCCGGCGGACGCGACAGCCGACGCACAAATCAGCATCAACGCCGCGCCGAGACGCAGCCCCGACCTGATGACACCTCCGCTACGACTCACTCGCCCTCCTTGGCCGGCACGATCACTTCACGGTTGCCGTTCGTTCCCATCGCCGACACCAACCCGGCACGCTCCATCTGCTCGATCAGGCGCGCCGCACGGTTGTAGCCGATGCGCAGATGGCGCTGCACCAGCGAAATCGACGGCCGACGCGTTTTGATGACCACTTCGACTGCCTGATCGTACAAGGGATCCGCCTCGCCATCCCCCTCGCCGCCCCCGCCCGCGCCGAGAGCCGCATCAAGATCGTCGTCGGGCGAGGACAGGATCCCCTCCACGTAATCCGGCGGGCCGTTGCTGCGCTTGAGATGATCGACGACCTTGTGCACCTCCTCGTCGGCGACGAAGGCGCCGTGCACGCGCACGGGCAGGCCCGTGCCCGGGGCCAGGTACAGCATGTCGCCCATGCCCAGCAGCGTTTCCGCTCCCATCTGGTCGAGGATGGTGCGCGAATCGATCTTGCTCGAAACCTGGAAGGCGATGCGCGTCGGCACGTTGGCCTTGATCAGGCCGGTGATGACGTCGACCGAAGGACGCTGCGTCGCCAGGATCAGGTGGATGCCCGCCGCGCGCGCCTTCTGCGCGAGCCGTGCGATGAGCTCCTCGACCTTCTTGCCGACCACCATCATCATGTCGGCGAGCTCGTCGACGATCACGACGATATGCGGCAGTTGCTCAAGCGGCTCCGGATTGTCCGGATTGATCGCGAACGGGTTGGTGAGCGGCTTCTCGACCTTTTCCGCCTCGATGACGGCCTTGTTGAAACCGGCGAGGTTGCGCACGCCGACCGCCGCCATCAGCTTGTAGCGCTTGTCCATCTCGACCACGCACCAGTTGAGCGCGTTGGCGGCGTGCTTCATGTCCGTGACGACCGGAGCGAGCAGATGCGGGATGCCCTCGTAGATCGACAGCTCCAGCATCTTCGGGTCGACCATGATCATCCGGACCTTCTCCGGCCCGGCCTTGTACAGCAGCGACAGGATCATGGCATTGATCCCGACCGACTTGCCCGAACCGGTGGTACCGGCGACCAGCAGGTGCGGCATCTTGGCGAGGTCGGCGACGACCGGCTGTCCGCCGATGTCCTTGCCCAGCGCCACGGTCAGCGGCGAATGCATGTCGTGATACGCCTTCGAGCCGAGGATCTCGGACAGGCGCACGGTCTGGCGCTTCACGTTGGGGAGCTCGAGTGCCATGCAGGACTTGCCCGGCACCGTCTCGACGACGCGGATCGACACCAGCGACAGCGCGCGCGCAAGGTCCTTGCCGAGGTTCACGACCTGGCTGCCCTTCACGCCCGTCGCCGGCTCGATCTCGTAGCGCGTGACCACCGGCCCCGGGTAAGCGGCCAGTACCTTGACCTCCACACCGAAGTCACCAAGCTTGGTCTCGATCAGGCGCGACGTGAATTCCAGCGACTCGGCCGAGGGCGGCTCCACGTCGCCCGAGGGCTGGTCGAGCAGGCTCAGCGGCGGGATCGCCCCCGCCGATGTCGGCAAGTCGGCAAACAGGGACTGCTGCCGCTCCTGGCGGAGTTCCTTCTCGACGCGCTCGGACTTGGGCACCTCGACGACCGCGGGCTCAATGCGCAGCTGCGGCGCAGGGGTAGCCACCGTCTTGCGACGCTTCGTCTCGACGACCGCCTCGCGCTTCTGGGCGACCTGCTGGCCGGCCTTGCGGTCCTGCCATCCGTGCCATGCGGCCTGGGTGCCTTGCCATGCCTGCTCCAGCGCCAGTCCGACACGCTCGATTACCGACAGCCAGGAAATGCCCGAAAACAGGCTCAGGCCGGAGGCAAACAGCGCCAGCAGCAGCAGCGTGCCGCCCGTGAAACCGAGATAGCGCTGCACCAACTGGCCCATCTCGACGCCGACAAGACCGCCCGGCGCCAACGGCACACTCGCGCCGTGCGAGTAGAAGCGTAGCGACTCGAGCGCGCTGCTCGACAGCAGGACGACGAAGAAGCCCGTCAGGACGAAAAAGAAGGATCGGCGGTCCAGCCGCAGGTCATGGCGCAGGCGCCGGAAACCCCACACCAGCGCGTACCCCAGGAACACCACCCACCACCACGCGGAAAGGCCGAACAGGTAGTAGAGCAGATCGGCAAGCCAGGCGCCGAAGCGCCCGCCCGGATTGCTCACGCGCGCAACTTCCGCGGCGTGCGACCAACCGGGATCGGACTTGCTGTAGCCGAGCAGGACCAGCCCGACATACAAGGACATCACGCCGAGGATCAGCCAGCGCGCTTCCTGCAGCAGGAGGGAAATCCGTTCCGGCAGAGGCTGGGAACGGGAAGACTGACGGGACGACATCGGCGCGGGAACGAGGGCCCTGGAAAATCGACAATTCGCGATTATATGCGATCAGCCACCCCGGCCGACGCGAAGCTGTTGCGAAGCGATACAGCCGCGCCCGCGCACCGGCCCTCAGACGTCGTTGAGGCGGTCGCGCAGCACGATGCCGTGATCGGTTTCCTCGATGAGCCCCTGCGCACCGAGATCCTTCATCACGCGGCTCACCATCTCGCGCGAGGCGCCGATCATCTTCGCGATGTCCTGCTTGGTGATCTTGCGCACGACGACTACCCTGCCATCGACGTCTTCCGACATCTCCAGCAGCAGCCGCGCGACCCGCCCGTACACGTCCATCAGCGCGAGCGACTCGATCTTGCGATCGGCATTGCGCAGCCGGTCGGCCAGGTTGCACATGATGCGCCAGGCTACCTCGAAGTTCTCCTGCATGATGCGCCGGAAGTCGTGCTTGGCGATCAGCACCAGGTCGGCCGGCGTCACCGCGACGACCGACGCCGACCGCGGCTGCTCGCCGAACATGCCCATCTCGCCGAAGAGCTCGCCCTGACCGAGGATGCTGAGGATCACCTCGCGCCCGTCCTCGTCGCTGACGATCACCTTGAGGCTGCCGGTGAGCACGAAATACACGAAGTCGCTGCGGTCGCCGGCGTGCAGCACGCCCTGGCCGCGCGGGATGCGCCGCATCACGGCCGAATGCGCCACCGCCAGCAAGGTCTCGTCGGACAGCCCCTGGAACAGCGGAAACGTCCTGAGTGCGGCTGTGGAAACTGCAGTAGCCTGTGTCATGGAACCTCCGGAAGCAGCAGTGCAATGAGGGTCGACGCAAGTCCGAGCGATGCGTCAAATGTTCATCGCATTATAGTGCCGACAAATACCGCCCGAATCCATACCCGGATTTGCTCGACCATCGAGATTGCGCGAACGATTGCCGGAACCTATCACGACCATTGGATCGGTCGCCCATGCCCCTCGGCTATAATTTGCGGATTGCCAACCAGAAAGAAGACATCGCCATGACGACCAAGCACGCCCGCCTGCTCATCCTCGGTTCCGGCCCGGCCGGCTACACCGCTGCCGTCTATGCTGCACGCGCGAACCTGAACCCGGTCCTCATCACTGGGCTGGCACAGGGCGGTCAGCTGATGACCACTACCGAGGTCGACAACTGGCCGGCCGATGCGGACGGCGTCATGGGGCCGGATCTGATGGCGCGCTTCCAGAAGCACGCCGAGCGCTTCAACACGGAAATGATCTTCGATCACATCCACACCGTGAAGCTCGGCGAGAAGCCGTTCCGGCTCGTCGGCGACGCCGGCGAATACACCTGCGACGCGCTGATCATTTCGACGGGCGCCACGGCCAAGTATCTTGGCCTGCCCTCGGAGGAGAAGTTCGCGGGCCGCGGCGTGTCCGCCTGCGCAACCTGCGACGGCTTCTTCTACAAGAACCAGGAAGTTGCGGTCATCGGCGGCGGCAACACGGCCGTGGAGGAGGCCCTGTACCTCGCGAACATCGCGAACAAGGTCACGGTGGTCCACCGCCGCGAGAAGTTCCGCGCCGAGAAGATCCTAATCGACAAGATGATGGAGAAGGTCGCCGCAGGCAAGATCGAACTGGTGCTGAACTCGACGCTTGATGAAGTGCTCGGCGACAATACCGGCGTGACGGGCATGCGCGTGAAGGACATCAACACCGGCGCGACGAAGGACGTCGCACTGAAGGGGGTGTTCATCGCGATCGGCCACAAGCCGAATACCGACATCTTCGAAGGCCAGCTCGAGATGGAAGGCGGCTACATCGTCACCAAGGGCGGTCGCGGCGGCGACGCGACGGCGACCAGCGTGCGCGGCGTGTTCGCCGCCGGCGACGTGCAGGACCACATCTACCGTCAGGCCGTCACCTCGGCTGGCACCGGCTGCATGGCGGCCCTCGACGCCGAACGCTACCTCGACGCCCTCGGCGGCTAATCCCGTGCCACGCCCACCCCGCCCGGCCTCGTCCCGCCCGGCAGAACCGAGCGGGCGATCGGCCAGCCCGTTCGAGGGGCTGGCCTCCCTGCGGGGCGGGCTGCGCGAGGAGCGGGTGTTCGGTCGCCGTATCGAGCGCCCCGCCATCGCCAGCGATACGGGCAAGACTCCGGCCGCCGATACGGACGCGGCCGACGCCGGCCTGCTCCGTGCAGCGCTTCAGGGCGTGACGCCGCTGCCGCAATCGGCGCGCAGGGCCGAGCTGGAAACGCCGAAACCTGCCCCGGTTCGCCGGCCGCAAATTCCGGAGGCCGATGACGACTCGCCTGCAGCGGCACCGCGGCGAAGGACACCCCGTGACGACGGCGAGCTCTTCCGCTTCGCGATGGAAGACGTCATCCCGCTCGATCACGGCAACCGTGCCGAGGTCGGCATCGATCACCGCCACGCGCGACATCGCGCCGCCCACTCTCCCTCTGCGCCGGACCTTGGCGAGCGCGATTTTCTTCTGCTGCCTGCGGACGCAGACAGCGCAAATCCGGCCGATCTCTTCCGCTACGCAGTGCGCGGAGCCAGACCCGTGGACACGCGCAATCGCGCCGAGGTCGAAGCGCCCCGGCCCCAGCCCCACCCGCTGAAGCACGTCGAGGACGAGCGCGAAGCGCTGCGAGAGTCGATGGAAGCACCGATGACGCTGGAAGACCGGCTGGAAACCGGCGAGGAAGCGGCGTTCCTGCGGCCGGGACTGCCGCGCCGCGTCCTCACCGACCTGCGCCGCGGCCGCTGGGTGCTGCAGGCCCAGCTGGACCTGCATGGCTGCAATCGCGACGAGGCACGGGAAGAACTCGCACATTTTCTTGCCGCGAGCCTGCAGCAGGGCCGGCGCTGCGTGCGCGTGATCCACGGCAAGGGCCACGGCTCGCCGGGCAAGCAGTCCATCCTGAAACACCTGTCACGCGGCTGGCTCGCGCAACGCGAGGAGATCCTGGCGTTCTGCCAGGCAGGCCCCCACGACGGCGGCTCGGGGGCCCTGCTGGTGCTGCTCAGGGCAGGCAACGTGGCCCGCCCCTGATACGGGCGCCGCTCAGATCGCGGCTTCGTTGGTCTCGCCCGTGCGGATGCGCACGACCTGCTCGACGGGCATCACGAAGATCTTGCCGTCGCCGATCTTGCCCGTATGGGCGGCCTTGATGATCGCCTCGACCGCCTGATCGACCAGATCGTCGCCGATGACGATCTCGACCTTGATCTTCGGCAGGAAGTCCACGACGTACTCAGCGCCACGATACAGCTCGGTATGCCCCTTCTGGCGGCCGAAGCCCTTCACTTCGGACACCGTCAGGCCGGCAATGCCGACTTCCGAGAGCGCCTCGCGGACTTCGTCGAGCTTGAACGGCTTGATGATGGCTTCAATCTTCTTCATTGGGATCTCCTCGGCGGGATGGCGCCACGCGGCCCACCGCCCGCGGCATGGTCAATATTCGTCCTGATAGCGCGATGTTATCGGATAACGCCAGTCTCTGCCGAATCCTCTCTTGGTTACGCGGATTCCGACCGGCGCCTGACGGCGCTTGTACTCGTTGCGCTTGAGCATCGCCACCGTGCGGCGCACATCGGCTTCCGGATAGCCCGCGGCGATGATGTCCCGCGGCGACTCGTCGCGCTCCATGTACGCTTCGATGATCGCATCGAGCACCTCATACGGCGGCAGCGAATCCTGGTCCTTCTGGTCGAGCTTGAGCTCCGCCGAAGGCGGCCGCGTGATGATGTTTTCCGGGATCACCGGGCTGACGGTGTTGCGCCAGCGCGCAAGCCTGAACACGAAGGTCTTGTAGAGATCCTTGAGCACCGCGAAGCCGCCCGCCATGTCACCGTACAGCGTCGCGTAGCCGGTCGCCATCTCGCTCTTGTTGCCGGTCGTGAGCACGATCGCGCCGGTCTTGTTCGACAGCGCCATGAGGATCATGCCGCGGATGCGGCTCTGCAGGTTCTCCTCGGTGGTGTCCGCCGCCAAGCCGCGGAACTGGTCCGCAAGCATGCCTGCGAAGGTCTCCATCGCCGGCTCGATCGGAATTTCGTCATAACGGACACCAAGGTTCGCCACCAGTTCGCGCGAGTCGTCGAGGCTCATCTGTGCGGTGTAGGGCGATTGCATCATCACCGCCCGCACCTTGTCGGCGCCGAGGGCATCGACCGCGATGCACAGCGTCAGGGCCGAATCGATACCGCCGGAGAGTCCGATCAGGGCGCCCGGAAAACCGTTCTTGCCCAGATAGTCACGCACGCCCACCTTGAGCGCCTCATACACCTCGGCTTCGATCGGACGCGCATCGATCTGCTCGCCATCCGCCCAGCGATCGCCCTGCAGGCGAACGATGTCGAGGCGCTCGTCGAACGCGGACGTCTGCCAGGCGAGCGATCCGTCCGGATTGAGCGCAAACGAGGCGCCATCGAACACCAGTTCGTCCTGTCCGCCCACCATGTTGCAGTAAACCACCGGCAAACCGGTGCCGCCCACCCGCTCGCGCAACACCTCATAACGGCGCTGCAACTTGTTCATGTGGTAGGGAGAGGCGTTGAGACCGAGCAGCACCTGCGCCCCCTCGGCGCGGGCGAGCTCAGCCGGACCGGGCTCCCACAGGTCCGCGCAGATATTCACGCCAAGCTTCACACCCTTCAGTTCGAAAACGCACGCCGCCCGTCCGTGGTCGAAATAGCGCTCCTCGTCGAACACCTCGTAGTTCGGCAGGTGATGCTTGTGATACGTGGTCAGGATCCGTCCGTCGCGAATCACCGAGGCCGCGTTGTAGCGCTTGGCCTGACGTGCCTCCGGATGGCCGAGCACGAGCGTCATGCCCTGCGTATGCTCGGCGATGCGCGCCACTTCGCGCGCGCAGGCGCGGTAGAAGTCAGGGCGGAGCAGCAGGTCCTCGGGCGGGTAGCCCGACAACGCGAGCTCTGGGGTCAGGACGAGGTCGGCGCCGAGCGTGCGGGCCTGTTCGACGGCGCGGATGATCCGGTCGGCGTTCGCCTTCAGGTCGCCCACCGTGCAATTCAGTTGGGCAACGGCGATGGAGAGCGATTGAGCATGCAGTTTCATGGGCGCAACTATACCGCGTCGGCCTGCGTCCCGGCAGCCGGCCACCTGCGCGAACGGCCCGCCTTACCCGGGAAACCTTCTGTTACGCTTGACTGCCGACAGCCGGCACGACGCCCGACAGCGGGGAACTAGAATGCAATCATCAAGTACCCCAACGGATCATTCGATGCCAGTCCGGTTCGCGCTCCTCGCTTCGCTTCTCGCCCTCGCCGCATGTTCGAGCACGCCGCCTGCGCCCTCCGCAGGCGCGGGAACGGAGCCCGGCGTCCTCGACACCCCGGCGAGCACGGATAATCAACAGCTGGAATTCCAGCTTGCGAGCGGCACATATCGCTGCGACATGGGGCGGCGCGTCGACGTGCAGCGTACGGCCGGCAATGCCAGCCAGGTTCACATCGGCTGGAGCGGAAAACGCTACCAGCTCGCGCGCAATCCGTCGCACTCGGGGCTGCCGCGCTTCGAGGACGAACGCAGCGGCCTGGTATGGATCGACCTGCCGTGGAAGAGCATCCTGCTCGACCGCGACACGAACAAGCCGCTCGCCAGCGACTGCAAGCTCGGCTAGCGCTTTCACCTTCCCCTGAAAAGCAGATGGCCCGCGCTCTGGCGGGCCATCCTCATCCTGCAGACGGTGACGTGATTACTTGCCGGCAGCGTTGTTCAGGCCGTCGAGGATTTCCTTCTTGGCATCTTCGACCGAACCCCAGCCCAGCACCTTGACCCACTTGCCCGGCTCGAGATCCTTGTAGTGCTCGAAGAAGTGCACGGTCTGCTTCATCAGCAGTTCGGGCAGGTCGTCGGTGGTCTGCACCTTGTCGTACAGCGGGGTCAGCTTGGAGACGGGAACCGCGACGACCTTCGCGTCCTGGCCCGACTCATCTTCCATCTTCAGCACGCCGACGGGACGGCAGCGGATCACCACGCCCGGCAGCAGCGGGAAGGGCGTCACGACCAGCACGTCGACCGGGTCGCCGTCACCGGCGATCGTGTGCGGAACGTAGCCGTAGTTGATCGGGTAGCGCATCGAGGTGCCCATGAAGCGGTCGACGAACACCGCGCCGCTATCCTTGTCCACCTCGAACTTGATCGGATCGGCCTGAGCCGGAATCTCGATGATGACGTTGATATCGTTCGGCACGTCCTTGCCGGCCTTCACCTGATCGAAACCCATACTTCCCTCCCGTGAAAATTTTGTGGGGCGAATTATATGTGGAAATAACCCCTGTCGTCGGCAGCTTGAAACATTCGGCGACCAGCCGGGGAAGCAGGGCGCCCCGGGCATTCCGCCCGGCACGCTATAATCGCGCGCCCTGATTGCACGAACACGCCTGCTCCGGATGCCCGCACCGCCTCCCACGGCCTCGCCACCATCGCGCCGCCCGAAGCAAGGGCTGCGAGCGGTCCATTGGGGCTGGCTGGCCGCGGTCGCCGGCGCGCACGCGGCCGGACTGGCCGCACTCTCCGGGCTGGGAGGCGAGCCCCAGCGGGAACCGCAGCTGGCCGAAGCCGCGGCCATCAGCGTCCGCCTGCTTGCCGCAGACGCGCAGCCCCGATCCGGGACGTACCTCGCCTCGCCCGATCCGCACGCTGCGCCCGTCACGCATCTCTCGGTTCCGGCCCGGAAATTAGCCGCTCCGCCCCCCGCAAAGCCCCACGGACGCCGGGCGGACTCTGCCGCCTCCCCCCCACCCTCCGCGGAGCTGACCGCCGCTTCCGCCGGACGTGCCGAGCCTGACACGCACTCGCCACAGCTGCAGGCAGAGCCGGAGCCCGGCGGAGACCCGCACACCCCCACGACCCGCAACACATCGGCGCCCGCCGGGATCACGGACGCTGCGCCGGCCCGGAGCGCGACGGCAGCCGGTGCGTCGTTCCATGCGCCGAGGTACGACGCCGCCTATCTCGAAAACCCCGCGCCCCAGTATCCGAAGCTGTCGCGGCGGCGCGGCGAACAGGGAAAGGTCACGCTGCGCGTGCGCGTGCGCCCCGACGGGCGCGCCGAAGCGGTGGAAGTCGCGCACAGCAGCGGGCATCCGAGGCTGGACGACGCCGCCCGGGAGACCGTGCAGTCATGGCGATTCGTGCCGGCTCGCCAAGGCGAAACAGCCATCGAAAGCTCGCTCCTGGTGCCCATCGTCTTCAAACTGGACGACTGAGCCCCGCAGTGCCTCGTCAGGCGGGACTGCCGAAGCCGGCATCCTCGACCGCCGCGCGCATCGCCTCGACCGACACTTTTGCCGGATCGTACTGGATCACGGCCTGGGCCGCTTCGAGCGACACCTGGGCATCGCTCACGCCCGGCAGCGCCTTGAGGACCGTCGTCACGTTGCGCACGCAGCCGCCGCAGCTCATGTCCTCGACCTTGATCGTCACTTCCGCCATATCAGTTTCTCCCGAGAAATCGGCTCATCGGTCCGGCGCCCAACGCCGCAGCAGCAGCGAATTGGTGACTACCGAAACCGAACTCATCGCCATCGCCGCAGCGGCAATCACCGGATTGAGGAGACCCAGCGCCGCCAGCGGGATGCCCAGCACGTTGTAGATGAAGGCAAAGAACAGATTCTGCCGGATCTTGGACAGCGTCGCGCGCGACAACTCGATCGCATCCGCCACCCCGTGCAGGCTGTTCCTCACCAGCGTGATGTCCGCAGCCTCGACCGCGACGTCGGCGCCGACACCGA
Organism: Aromatoleum evansii; assembly: GCF_045689615.1. Classification (NCBI taxonomy): domain Bacteria; kingdom Pseudomonadati; phylum Pseudomonadota; class Betaproteobacteria; order Rhodocyclales; family Rhodocyclaceae; genus Aromatoleum; species Aromatoleum evansii. The sequence continues at coordinate 1,256,744 of NZ_CP141259.1, read as the reverse complement.
TTGCAAACGATACGTCGGCGGCCGCTAATGCGGGGGCGTCGTTGATGCCGTCGCCCGCCATGCCGACCCGTCCGTGGCCGGCGAGGGCCTTCACCGCAGCGGCCTTATCTCCCGGCAGCACGCCCGCGCGCCAGTCCTCGATGCCCGTCTGCGCCGCAATCGCGGCGGCCGTGGCCGGGTGATCGCCGGTCAGCATCACCACCCGCAGACCGCGCGCCTTGAGGCGCGCGACCGCCGCGGCCGAATCGGCGCGGACGCGGTCCGCCACGCCGATGACACCCGCGAACACGCCATCGACGGCCACGGCCACGAGGGTCTTGCCCCCCGCCGCCATCCGCTCGCAAACCGCGGCATCCACCGAGGCCTGCCGCTCGTCGAGGAAACCCGGCGTGCCGATGAGCACCTCACGCCCCTCGACGCGCCCCGCAAGTCCCTTGCCCCCTACAGCCACCACCTCTTCCGCCGAAGCACGCTGCGCCCCGGATTCGCGCGCGGCACGGACGATCGCCGCGGCGATCGGGTGGGCGCTCGTCGCCTCCAGTGCGCCCGCGATCGCAAGCAAGTCCTCGCGACTCCACCCGGCGGCGGGAATCACGTCGCTCACCTCCGGCGCCCCCTCCGTCAGCGTGCCGGTCTTGTCCACCGCGAGCACCCTGATCCTTTCCGCCAGCTCGAGCGCCTCGGCATTTTTCACCAGCATGCCCGCACGGGCCCCTTGCCCCGTTCCGACCATGATCGCGGTGGGGGTCGCCAGCCCGAGCGCACAGGGACATGCGATCACCAACACCGCAACGGCGCTGATCAATGCCTGGGCGAAGTCCCCCGCCAGCCACCACCAGCCGACGAAAGTAAGCGCCGCTATCGCCACGACGACAGGGACGAAAACGGCCGCGATGCGGTCCGCGAGCCGCTGCACGGGCGCCTTCGAGCCCTGCGCCTGCTCGACCATGCGAATGATTCCCGCCAGCAGCGTATGCGCCCCGACACCGGTCGCCCGGCAGCGCAAGACCCCCTGTCCATTCAGGGTGGCCGCAAACACCTTGTCGCCCGGGCGCTTGTCGACCGGCATGCTTTCCCCCGTCAGCATTGCCTCGTTGATCGCCGACTCACCCGACTCGACCTCGCCATCCACCGGGATCGCATCGCCGGGGCGCACCACGAAGCGGTCTTCGGGCTGCAGGGTCTCCACGGGAACGGAAACGATCTCGCCGTCGCGCTCGACGAACGCGAGCTTGGGCTGCAGGCGCAGCAAGGCATCGAGCGCCGCCGTCGTGCGCGCCTTGGCACGCGCCTCGAGCAACTTGCCGAGCAGGATCAGCGTGATGATCGTCGCCGACGCCTCGAAATACACGTGCAGGTCGTGACGACCGAGCAGCGTCACCGCCGTGCTGTAGATCCACGCCATCGACGTTCCGAGCACCACCAGCACATCCATGTTGGCCCCGCCCCCGCGCAGGGCGGACCACGCGCCGCGGTAGAAGCGCGCGCCGATCCAGAACTGCACCGGTGTGGCGAGCAGCAGCTGCAGCCAGCGGGGAACGAGTTCGTGCGCGCCCGCCCATTGCCCGCCGAACATCAGGGGCATCTGTGCCAGCAGCGGCAAGGTGAGCAGCGCGGCGATCCAGAAGCGCCGCATGTCCGACTTCCACGCCTGCGCCTGCTGCAGGCGCTGCTGCTCGCGCGCGGCGATGCCCGTTTCCACCCCTTCGAAGCCCGCGCGACGCACGGCCTCGCGAATGGCCTCGGGAACGACAAGCCCCGGCTGGAAGCGCAGCGTCGCGCGTTCGGTCGCGAAATTCACCGCCGCATCGACGCCCGGCAGCCGGTTGAGCACCTTTTCCAACCGAGTCGCGCACGCTGCACAGGTCATGCCCGTGATGGCGAGTTCCATCGTCGCCTGCGGCACATCGAATCCGGCCTTGCGGATCGCCGCGATCACCTGCTCGGGTCCGCTGGCCGGATCGCTGAAACTCACGCGCGCCTTTTCCGCGGCGAGATTGACCGAGGCGTCCACCCCCGGCAGACGTTTCAGCACCTTTTCGATCCGCGCCGCACACGCGGCGCAGGTCATTCCGGACACCGGCAACTCCAGTGTCGGGCTCTTCATTGTCGTTTCGGGAGCACTCATCTGCACCACTCCATTCGCCAGGTTCCGGATCCTCCCCGGATCCGCACGGCCCGTTCGGCGCTTGCGGAACGGAACGTCTGGTGGCAGTCTAAACCCTGTACCGAAGTACGGAGTCAACCCCCATGAACACCCCCATCAGTACCCTCACCATCGGTGCGCTGGCGAAATCCGCCGGAGTCGGCGTCGAAACCGTGCGCTATTACCAGCGTCGCGGCCTGCTCGCGGCGAACGGCGCCCACCGGGGCGCGTTCCGCGTCTACGGAATGGACGAAGTCGCTCGCCTGCGCTTCATCCGCCGTGCCCAAGCGCTCGGCTTCAGCCTCGACGAGGTCTCGGAGCTGCTCGCGCTGGACGAAGAAACAGACCGCGAACGGGCACGCGCGTTCGCCCAGGCGAAGATCGCGGATGTCGAGTCGCGCATCCGCCAGCTGGAGGAGATGCGCAGCGCGCTGCAGGGGCTCGTGTCCTGTTGCGAGCATACGGAGGCGCCCGCCCCCTGCCCGATCCTCCACGCCCTCGCGAACGCCGCCGAGCCCCCTGCACGCGAGTGAAGGCTCGCGCCCGGCCACCACACCAACGGCCTGGCTGAGCCCTCACACCTCGCACACGACGCCGCGCCAGAGCGCGCCGCCGAGGCTGGGGGCATGGAACAGCCCGAACACGCCGAAACCGAGGACGAGCATTCCGGCGACGAAACGGACGCGGCGGTTGCGCGTGATGTCGCGGAAGCGCTTGAACACCATCCCCGCAAGCATCAGGTTGGGCAGCGTACCGAGCCCGAAGGCCAGCATCAGCCCCGCCCCGCGCCCTGCCGAGCCGGTCACCAGGGCAGTCGTCAGCACGCTATAGACGAGGCCGCAGGGCAGGAATCCCCACAGCAGCCCTAGCGGCAAGGCCTGGCCGACCGAACGGGCGGGGATGAAGCGTGCAGTGAAAGGTTGCACGCGTTTCCACAGCACGAGGCCCGCGCGTTCGACGGGCGCGAGCAGGCGTGTGAAGCCGGTCAAGTACAAGCCCAGGGCGACGAGCATCAGGTTCGCGAGCACGTACAGGCCCATCTGCACCGGCAGGATGTCCGAGAACAGCATGCCCACCGTGCCGAGGGCACCGAGGGCACCGCCCAGCGCGGTGTAGGTGGCAATCCGGCCGAGGTTGTAGGCGAGGTGCACCTGCCACTGGCGACCGGCCCGGCCGGGCATGTTCACGGTGAGCGCACCGACGATGCCGCCACACATGCTGACGCAGTGCGTGCCTCCCAGAAGGCCGATCAGGAAGGCTGCGATGTAACCGGTTTCAGGCATGGCGACGATGGGAAAGACAGAAGAAGCCCGCGGCCGCAGCCCAAAAAGAAACGGGCGCCCGAGGACGCCCGCACTGTATCACCTTCTCCTGCCCTGCACAGCCCGCGCCCGCGGGCTGTGCGCTCGGTTCAGATGACCTTCGAATAGCGCGCGCGCTCGCGGTCTGCGCGCAGGTAGCGGTCGAACACCATTGCGATACCCCGCACCAGAAGACGCCCCGGGGGCAGCACGCTGATCCACTTGTCGCTGACCTTCAGCAGCCCGGCCTCCTCCATCGCCTTGAGATCCTCGAGCTCGTCGGCGAAATATTCGTCGAACTTGATCAAGTGCGCGATCTCTATCGAGTCGATCGACAGCTCGAAATGGCACATCAGCGCCTGGATGATCGAGCGGCGCAGCAGGTCGTCGGCAGTAAGCTCGATGCCGCGCAGGACGGGGAGTTCGTCGCGATCGAGGGCATCGTAGTACTCGTCGAGCGTCTTCACGTTCTGCGAATACACCGGACCGATCTTGCCGATCGCCGAGACGCCGAAGGCCAGCAGGTCGCACTCGGCCTGCGTCGAATAGCCCTGGAAATTCCGGTGCAGGCGCCCCTGGCGCTGCGCGATCGTCAGCTCGTCGTCCGGCTTCGCGAAGTGATCCATGCCGATATAGACATAGCCCGCCTCGGTCAGGCGGCGGATCGCCAGCTGCAGGATCTGCAGCTTGGTGTCGGACGTCGGCATGTCGTTGATCGCGATGCGCCGCTGCGGCTTGAACAGACCCGGCAGGTGGGCGTAGCTGTACAGCGAGATGCGATCGGGCGACAGCTCCAGCACCTGCTCGAGCGTGCGGTTGAAGCTGATGATGTTCTGGCGCGGCAGGCCGTAGATCAGGTCCATGCTGATCGACTTGAAGCCGGTGGCACGGGCGGCATCGATCACGAGCTTGGTTTCGTCGTAGCTCTGGATGCGGTTGACCGCCTCCTGCACGTCCTCGTTGAAGTCCTGCACACCGACGCTCATGCGGTTGAAGCCAAGGTCGGCGAGCAGTTTGACCGTGTCGAAATCGACCTTGCGCGGATCGACTTCGATCGAGTATTCGCCGTTCGGCACCAGCGTGAAGCGCTTGCGCACCGAGTCCATGAGCTGGCGCAGCTCGTCGTGCGACAGGAAGGTCGGCGTGCCGCCGCCCAGGTGCAGCTGCGTGACCTGATGGCTTCCGCCCAGCGCGGCTGCCTGCATCTCGATTTCCTTATCGAGATATTTCAGGTACTTGGCCGAGCGCGCATGATCCTTGGTGATGATCTTGTTGCAGGCGCAGTAATAGCAGATCGTGTTACAGAAGGGGATGTGGAAGTATAATGAGAGCGGTTTACTCACGCCGCCCACACCGCGTTGCGCCAGCCAGTCCCGCAATGCACGGGCATCGAACGCTTCGACGAAGCGATCGGCCGTCGGGTAGGACGTGTAACGCGGCCCGTTGATGTCGAACCGACGAATCAACTGCTGGTCGAAAACAAGATCTTTCTGACTGGTCATGGTTGTATCGCTTGAGTGCATTCCGTACGATCTCAAAAAGCCGCAGTTTCGTGGTTGACGTGGATCAACGGTACATTCCGACAGGCGCCTGCCACTTCTCGGTCGATGTAGAAGGAACAATATTATCGTGCAAATGAAGGCGACGGTGCCGATTACAGTTGCGAGTCTGAAGGTCGCATGCTCCCAGTGCAATCTGGTCGAGCTGTGCCTGCCGTTCGGGATGTCGGAATCGGAAATCGACCGTCTCGACGAACTCGTCGGCGCACGTCGCAAGATCAAGCGCCAGCAGCACCTGTATCGCGCGGGCGATCCCTTCGAGGCAATCTACGCGATCCGCGCCGGCTCATTCAAGACCGACGTGCTGCTTGAGGACGGGCGCGAACAGGTCACCGGCTTCCAGATGACCGGGGAGATGCTCGGACTCGACGGCATCAGCACCGAAGCCCATTCCTGCAACGCGATCGCGCTGGAAGACAGCGAGGTGTGCGTCATCGCATACAGCAAGCTCGAGGAGCTTTCGCGCGTGGTCGAGGGGCTGCAGCTGCAGTTCCACAAGGTGATGAGCCGCGAAATCGTGCGCGACCATGGCGTGATGACCCTCCTCGGCTCGATGCGTGCGGAAGAGCGCCTGGCGGCCTTCCTGCTCAACATGTCCCAGCGTTTCACGGCGCGCGGCTTTTCTCCGGCGGAGTTCCACCTGCGCATGACCCGCGAGGAGATCGGCTCCTATCTCGGCCTAAAGCTGGAGACTGTGTCGCGCGCCTTTTCGAAGTTCCAGGACGAAGGGCTGATCGCAGTTCAGCAGAAACACATCCGCATTCTGGACATCGTCGGCCTGAAGCGGCTGATCCAGCACCCCACGCCGCGCCCCTGAAGGGGCTTTCCCTCTTCATACGCCCGTCGCCCTCGGCCGTTATTGACGCCGTCGCGCAGTCATCGTGCCGGACAGGGCGGCGATGTCTTCTTCGGACAGCAGATTGCGCGCAATTGGCAACAGCTCGCCCTCCTCGCGCTGAATGTGGCGGCGATAGGCATCCGCGAACGCGTCGACGTCCGCCGGTGTGAGATCGGTCGCTTCCCCGGCGGCAATGCGCTCAAGACGCGTGCGCATCCGCGCCCAGCCGGCAAAGAGCTTCTGGTGATCCGCCAGGATCCAGTCGATGAGCGTGCCGAGTTCGGCACGCCGGGCCTCATCGGCACGCGCGCGCAGGACGGGGAAAAGGTCGTCCTCCTCGTCCTGATGATGCTTGACGGCAGCGACGTCGAAGTAACGCATCACGTTGGCGGCAGCCTGCTGCGCCTGCTTGTCCGGACCATGCTCCGGCAGCCATGCGGCGAGCCGTGCCAGGGTCGCAAGCTGCGCCTGCAGGCGCTCATGGCAGGCCTCGAGCATCTCGAGAGGCGTCTCGAAACCGGGCGAGGAAGGGATCAGCGAATCGGTCATTGGAACACTCCGGCATACGCGAGGAATCCTGCCGGGTGCTTGCTCAGTGCCACCGACACGATCCATGAAAAAACAAGCAGGGCCGCCAGCAGCGCCATTACCCGGACGCGCATGGTGCGTCCCCAGCGCAGCGCGGTCGCGCCAAGAAGAATATAGACGACAAGCGCGACGACCTTGGCGGTGACCCACGGCGCGACGAAGGGGTAATGGCCGCTCATCGTCGCCAGCGTGATCGCGCTGCCGAGAAACACCGTGTCGATCACATGCGGCAGAGTGCGCGTGACGCGGTGATCCACCAGGGGGCTGCGCAGCAGCATCCACATGCCCTGCAGCAGGAAGCCGCTGATGCTCAGGATCGCACACAGGATGTGCAGGTGCTTGATCGCCGGGTACATGCGCTCAACCCGGACGCCCGTCGCTGCGCGGGCGCCAGTAGATCGGCAGATAGCGCGTTGCCCAGGCGCCGAACACGCCCAGCCAACCGAGCACAGCCAGCAGCATGACGAGCGCCGACCAGCCTGCGGGGACGAGCTCAGCCGTGATCCGCACGACGACGACGAGTTCGAGACCGAGGAAAAGTCCCCAAGTCAGGCGATCTGCTGCGAGCTTGCGACCCGAATGCCCGAGGGTGACCCGCGACACCATCGCCATCAGGACGGACCCGAAGAATCCGACACCCAGCGCATGCAGCGGGGCCATGCCCAGCATGTTGTACCCGAGCAGCGAGGCCGCGCTCTGGATCGCGAAGAGGGTCAGCGCGATTCCCAGCCACAGAAAGCCGATGTGGAGCATCCCCAGCAGGGGCACCTTCATCGCCGGCACCGGCCGCCACTGCCGCGACAGCCACAGGGCCGCGACCGCGGCGGGTGCATCCGCGATCCAGCGCAGCGACAACCATCCCGCGACGTCGAACACGGCATGCATGACGCTGCCCCCGACGACCAGCACCAGAACCCACAGCGGACGCACCATGACGTAGGACGGGATCACGCCGCTGGAAAAGAAGGGCACCATGCGATGGCACACACTGAAGAACACCGGCAACAGCGAGCAGAACACCGCAAGCTCGATCGCAATACGCGCCCAGACCGGATCGCCGCTCAGCGCAAAACCGAGCCAGGCAAGTACGGCAACCATTCCGGCGATCATCGCGTAGCACACCACGCGAGCATGCAGGGCCTCCAGATCGCCATGATGCGCGACCTGCCACAGGATGCGCTGCATCCCGCCCCATCCGGCAAGCACGAGCACCAAGCCCGCCATGGCAACGCCCGGCGCGATCATCCCCACCGTAACGAGGGCCCACCCGGCAGCGAGCAGGCGCCACGACCAGAGCCAGCGCCCCGCCGCAATCTCGTCGTATCCCTGCCAGCGTGGCATGGCGGTGAGGAGAAATCCGAACATGAACAGGGGGAAGACGCCGCCCGTCACGAGCAGGGCGTGCATCCACCCCGGGGGGAACACCCAGCCGATCGCAGGCAGCAGCCCCGCGCGGGCGCCGAGCTCGATGGCCCACAGCGCAAAGCTCACGAGAAGCATCACGGCGCCGGAAAGGAACAGTGTCCTGTGCGGCGCGACAAACAGCATCAAGGAGCCCGAAGCCGGCTTTGCTCGAGCCTGCGCCTTGTCCGTTGTCGCGCCCAACGGAGACAGTCGCCGAGGCACAGGATCGCGGCCCGTATTGGGTTGCGGGTTAGAATGCACGAGTTTCCCCACGGAGTCCGAAATGCCCAACCGTCCAGTCGATATCCCCGCCGCTCTGCGCCAGGTTTCTTTCTTCGGCGAACTGACCGCAGAGGAGATCGACCGTGTCGCCCGCTTCACCCGCGAACGCCATCTCGAGAAGGGCGAAATCCTGTTCCAGCGCGGCGATCCCGTGCACGGCTTCTACTACGTCGTTTCGGGTCAGATGAAGCTCGCCGTGTCGTCCGCGCAGGGCAACGAAAAAGTTGTCGAAATCATCAGCCCCATGCACACCTTCGGCGAGGCCGTGATGTTCCTCAACCGCCCGTACCCGGTGTTCGCCGAAGCCCTCACCACGACGCAGCTGCTGCACATCGGCCAGGCGGTGGTATCGGAACTGATCGACCAGGATCCGGGATTCGCACGCAAACTCCTCGCCGGCATGGCGATCCGCCTGCACGGCATGATCCAGGACGTCGAGACCTACTCCCTGCGCTCGAGCATGCAGCGGGTGATCGGCTACCTGCTGCAGCAGGTCGACGGCGAAAGCGACGGCGCCTGCGACATCGCCCTGCCGACAAGCAAGCAGGTCATCGCCTCGCGGCTCAATCTGACGCCCGAAACGCTGTCGCGGATTTTTCACGACCTGTCCGAAGCCGGACTCATCACGGTACACGGTAAACACATCTCCCTGCTGGACCCCGCCCGCCTGGCCCGCCATCAGGGCTGACCGGCACCGTCTGGCGGGGCTTTCGGGGGATTCTCTGTGCGCAGGCCGCGGGGCACCTTGACAGGGGTCAATCGGGGGTAGCGCCCCCGGCTCAGCCGTCGAGCCGGGATCGGATCAGCGCTCGAGCACGTATTGCCCCGGAGCCCGGGCAATCTCGGGAAAGGCCGCGGACGCGGCAGGGCGGGCGTCGACAAGCTCGCCGCAGCGCGGCTTGAGCCAGGCGACCCAGTCGTTCCACCAGCTGCCCTCATGCTCCTCGGCGTGCTTGCGCCAGTCGTCCGCCTTGTCCGTGCGTCGGGCCGCCGCGACCCAGTACTTGCGCCTGGGCGGATTCACCGGCGGGTTGACGATGCCAAGGATGTGGCCCGAGCTCGACAGCACGAAACGCCGCGGCCCGGTGACGATATTATTGACGCGATACGCCTGCGCCCACGGCGCGATGTGGTCGTCCTCGGCTCCCACGGCATACAGCGGCTGGACGATGCGGGACAGATCGATCGGCTGCCCCGAGATCGTCAGGCCATCCACCTCGATAAGGCGATTCTCGAGATAGAGCTCGCGCAGGTACCACGCATGCATTGCATAGGGCATGCGTGTGGCATCCATGTTCCAGTACAGCACATCGAAGGGCGCGGGCGCCTCGCCGTACAGCCAGCCGTGCACGACGTAGTGCCAGATCAGGCTGTTGGAACGGAGCAGGCGGAAGGCGGACGCCATTTCCTTGCCTTCGAGGAAGCCCTTGCGCGCCATGTTCTCGGAAAGGTAGCGGACGCTCGCCTCATCGATGAATACCTCGATATCCCCGGGCCGATGGAAGTCGACCAGCGTCGTGAACAGCGTCCAGTCGGCCACCGGCACCTCGTTCGGGGGGAAGCGGCGATTCGCCCACGCCATGTACATCGCCAGCGCCGTGCCGCCGATACAGTAGCCGACAGCATGCACCTTGGCTGCGCCGGTGAAGCTGCGCGCCGTTTCGACGATCGCCTGGACGCCCTCCTCCAGATAGGCATCGAAGGTGACGTCGCGCATCGACTGATCGGGGTTCTTCCAGCTCGTGATGAACACGTCCAGGCCCTGATCCAGCAGATAGCGGACCATGCTCTTCTTCGGCGTCAGATCGAGAATGTAGAACTTGTTGATCCATGGCGTGACGATCACGACTGGCTCGGCATGCACCTTCGGCTGCGTCGGCGCGTAGTGGATCACCTCCAGCAGCTGATTGCGGAACACGACCGTTCCCGCGGTCGTGCCCAGCGTGACCCCCACCTTGAAATCGCCCGGGCTGCTCAGGCGGATTTCGCCCGCCTCGAGGTCCGCGAGCATGTTGCGTACGCCTTCGGCGAGGCTCTCGCCCTTCGTCTCCATGGCCTTGCGGATGGCGACCGGATTGGTCCAGAAGAAATTGGTCGGCGCAACCGCGTTCAACCACTTCCGCCACCAGAACGCGGCCCGACGGCGCTCCTTGCTCGAGAGCCCCGGCGTGTCGAAGAGCATGTCCTGCATGTGGTGCGTGAACGCGAGGTACCACTCCTTGGTCAGATCCCAAGTTGCGGAATCGGTCCACACCGGATCGGCAAACCGCTCATCGTCAGCATTGGGAACGACAGGATCCTTGCTGGCCAGCCCCATCGCACGGCAGGCGGAATGCCATTGCAGGCGCCACAGGTCGCTCGAGAGCTCGACCATCCGTTCGGCAAGTTCCTGGGGGTGAGCAAGCCAGGCAAGCTGTGCATGCATGATCGGGGCAGCCATCCCGAGCGGATCGAGGGTCCCTTCGACGCTGTCGTGGATATCGCGAAGTGCGCGCCGCACGGCTCGCTGAGGATCTCCCGCACCACGCTTCCTGTTCGCAGTTCCGTTCTTCATGGCCCGACGCTCCCGCACGTCGCGATGACGCTCAAGTCAGACTATAACAGTGCCCCGCGGCCGGAACCGTGACATGCGGCCAGCCGAACCGCTCATCCACTGCATCCGCCAGCGCAGTTGCCGCCTGCAGCTCGCCATGCACGACAAACGTATGGCGTGGCGGCTGGACGAAATTCGCCAGCCATTCCAGCAACGCCGGCTGGTCGGCGTGGGCCGACAGCCCCCCTATGGTATGGACTGCGGCCCGCACCGGGATCCGCTCGCCGAACAGGGTGACCGCGCGGGCACCGTCAACCAGGCGCCTGCCCAGCGTGCCTGCCGCCTGGAAACCGCAGATCACGATGCTGCACTCGCTGCGGTCGATGTTGTAGCGCAGGTGATGCTTGATCCGCCCCGCCTCGCACATCCCGCTTGCCGAAATGATCACAAGCCCGGACCGTTCGTCATTCAGCGCCTTCGACTCTTCCACATCCTGAACGAACCTCAGGCGCATACGCTCGCCGTGGGCACGGATCCAGCCAAGCAGCTCGCGCGTTTCGTCGTCCCACAGCTCGTCGTAACGCAGCGTGAGCTCTGTCACTGCCGCCGCCATCGGCGAATCGACGACCACATCCAGCCCGTCCAGTTTGCCCTGACGCACCAGCCCCGCCAGCACGAACAGCATTTCCTGCGTGCGCCCTACAGCAAACGCCGGGATGATGACATTGCCCTTCCGGCGCTCGAGCGTGTCCTTGAGTATGGATACAAGCTCCCGTTCGGTTTCCGCCATCGCGCGGTGAGCGCGATTGCCGTATGTAGACTCCACAACAAGGAAGTCCGCCTCCGGAATCGGCGTAGGGTCGCGCAACACCGGCCTCGTCGGCTGCCCGAGGTCACCGCTGAAAACCACCTTGCGCACAGCGCTGCCGGATTCGATGTCGAGCTCGATCACCGCTGATCCCAGGATGTGGCCCGCGTCATGAAAGCGGCAACGGACCCCCGGGTGCGGCGTAAACTCTTCGCCGTATGCGACCTTGCGCAGGCTCGCCAGGCTCGCTCGTGCCTGATTGACGGTATACAGCGGAGCCGCCTCGTAGCCGCGGCGCAGATTGCGCTCGCGCTTGCCACGGTTGATCCACTCCGCCTCCTTTTCCATGATGTGCGCAGAATCGAGCAACATCACGCCGAGCAGGTCGACGGTGGCAGCCGTGGCGTAGATCTTTCCCCGGTAACCGAGCGACACCAGCCGCGGAATGAGGCCCGAATGATCGAGGTGGGCATGCGTCAGGAGTACGAAATCGATCCCGCGCAGATCGAAATCGAGGGCCCGCAGGTTCTTGCGGTCCGCGTCCCGTCCTCCCTGGAACAGGCCGCAGTCCACAAGGAAGGTGCCGCCGTCGTAGCGCAGGCGTGCGCAAGAGCCGGTCACTTCCCCGGCGGCGCCGAAAAATGTCAGTTCCATGCTGCCTCCCACGTGACATTGAATATCGGGAGCGACAGCGACGAAGATTGACGGGAATCAACCACCCGCAAGCGTTATCGTCGCTTTCACACGAGCGGGGTCGCTATAATCGATCTGTCCTCGCAAAACCTTGGGAGATGCACGATGTTCAAGCACATACTGGTCCCCACCGACGGCTCCCCGCTGTCCGAGAGCACCATCGCCCGCGCCGTTTCCTTCGCCAAGGACGCCGGGGCTCGCATCACGTTCTTCTATGCGCAACCCGACTTCCCGATGCCGATTTACGGTGAGGGGGCGTTGATCGATCCCACCACCCCGGAACAGTTCGGCAAGGCGGCAGCCGACGAGGCAAAACGCATCCTCGACGCAGCGAAGAGCGCAGCGGACGGAGCCGGCGTCACCGCGGACACCGACACCATCGTCAATGAAGTCCCCTATGAAGCGATCATCGACGCGGCCGAGCGTCACGGCTGCGACCTGATCTTCATGGCGTCGCACGGGCGCCGCGGCATCGCCGGCCTGCTTCTGGGCAGCGAGACGCAAAAAGTTCTCACCCACAGCAAGACCCCCGTCCTCGTTTACCGCTGACCTGCAGCTGGTCACTTGCGCCACGCGCATCGGGCGGCGCTGCTTCGCCGCCCGATGCCGATCTTACGCCTTACGGTTAAGCTCCGCGGCACCACGCTGAAAGAACAGCGTCAGCAGGCTGGACGCCGCGCCGACCAGCCAGAAACCGAAGAATCCGATCGAGTATGTGGCCGTCAGCGAGTAGTGCACCGGTTCGCCGAAGAGATAGAGCTCCTGCGGATCGATCACCGTGAAAAAGACGGCTTCGGCAAGCCCCGCCACCAGAAACGACGGCCACAACACCTGTATCCATTTAAGCATCGCGTTCCCCTGGGCGGCGGCAATCAGGACTTCGCCGGAACGATGCGGATCACGGACTCGGCGGGAATGTTCACCGACCCGTTCATGCGCCAGTTGCGCGACTCGTCCTCCACCTGCAGCAGCCACCGTCCCGCCGACAGCGGAGACAGCGGCGCCGCAAACACGCCGCCGTCTCGGCGCTTGAGCAAGACCACCTGATCCATCCCGCCGCGCGTCGGGTGGGAAATGGTCAGCACCACCGTAGGGGGCAACGGGACGTTGGCGGAGCTCGTGAGATCGAGCGTCACCTCCTCGGCGCGCAGGCGGACATCGGCCAGCAGCCCCAGTTCGGCCGCCTTGAGCGAACGCGCAATCGTTTTTTCGATCGCCTTGCCCTCCTGGTAATAGTCGTCGACGACGAGACCATCCCAGGTGCTGACGGCAAGCCACAGCGTGATCATTCCCGCAATCACGGCGATCGCAGGAATGGCGATCAGGAACCAGGGCCAGCCCTGCCGATACCAGGGCTCGAGTGTCTTGTGCATGTTTGCACTGCGCATGCGTGTACTCCTGATTAGCGCGGAAGGAGGAAAGTGGTGCGTTCCCGGACGGCAACTGCGGAGTCGCCGGGAACACCGAACTCGAAAACGATCTCGTGGCTGCCGGGCGCCGCAGCCTCGGGCGGCACCTGGACCTGCACGGTCACCGACTCGGTCATCGCCGGCTTGATCTCGAACTGCTGCGGACCTTCCAGCCGGATTCCCTCGAGCCCCGAGACACGCACGACGACCGGACGCGTGATCTCCTGCATGTTCATGATGCGCAGCTGATACACGTTCTCGATCAGCCCGCCCGCGACTTCGCGTGCCAGTGTTGCGCGGTCGCGGATCACGTCAACGCGCAGATCCGACCGCGTCGCAAGACTCCACATCGTCGCCAGCAGAATCAGAACGAGAACACCGCCGTAGATCAGCGTGCGGGGACGCATCACGTGCCGCAGGATCTCGCTCCGCCCCCAATGACGCCGCACGGCATTCTCGGTCGAATAGCGGATCAGGCCGCGCGGATACCCCATCTTGTCCATCACCTGATCGCAGCCGTCGATACAGGCGCCGCATCCGATGCACTCGTACTGGAGCCCCTGGCGGATATCGATACCTGTGGGGCACACCTGAACACAGATGCCGCAGTCGATACAGTCGCCAACACCGGCACTGCGGGGCTCCACCCCTTTGCGACGGCTTCCGCGCGGCTCACCCCGCTCCTCGTCATAGGTCACGACGAGCGTATCCGGATCGAACATCACGCTCTGGAAACGGGCATAGGGGCACATGTACTTGCACACCTGCTCGCGCAATACGCCCGCGAACAGGTAGGTGAAGCCGCCGTAGAACAGGATCCAGAAGATTTCCCACGGACCGAAGCCGAAGGTCGCGGCAGACTGCAACAACTCGTCTACCGGAGTGAAATAGGCGACGAGCGTGAACCCGGTCCACAGCGAGAACAGCCCCCAGACGGAAAATTTCGCCGCGCGCAGACCGATCTTCCGCGCGTCCATCGGAGCCGCCTCGAGCTTGCGGCGTTTGTTGTGGTCGCCTTCGATCTTCTCCTCGATCCACATGAAGATTTCCGTGTAGACCGTCTGCGGACAGGCGTATCCGCACCACAGGCGTCCCGCGATCGCGGTGAAGAAGAACAGGGCGTAGGCCGAGATGATGAGCAGGATCGCCAGATAGAACACGTCCTGCGGCCAGAAGACCCAGCCGAAGATGTAGAACTTGCGTTCGGTGAGATGAAACAGGACCGCCTGGCGGTCATTCCAGGTCAGCCACGGCAGTCCGTAATAGATGATCTGGGTCAGCCAGACGAGGGCCCAACGCCAGTTCGCGAAGACGCCCTTCACCGACCGGACGTGAATTTTCTGCCTGGCCGCATACAGATCGTCGCCTTGCTCGTCCCGAAGCTGCGATTTCGGGACCACGCGCACCCGTACCGGATCGCTCATTATCGCTATATCCGTATTTTCTGATTTACTGATTAGAATTTTCCCCGGGGCGAACCCCGGGGACTCGAGCAGCGGTGCAGCTAATTCAGGACTTCGACTTACTTAGCGGCAGCTTGGTTCGAGAGGCCATACACATACGAGGCCAGCAGGTGGACCTTGGCCTCGCCGAGGAACTCGCCGAATCCGGGCATGCGGTTGGTGCGACCGTTTTGCACGGTTTCCGTCATGACGGCCTCGGTCGAACCATACAGCCAGTCACCGTCGGTCAGGTTCGGAGCCCCCATCGCCTGGGTACCCTTCCCCTCGGGGCCGTGGCAGGCAACGCAGTTCTGCTGGAACAGCTCCGCCCCGCGCTGGGCGCGCAGCGAATCATGCGCCAGCCCCGACAACGAACGCACGTAGCTCACCACGTCCTTGACCCCTTCGGCGCCCAGCACGGGCCCGAACGGCGGCATCATGCCCATGCGCCCGCCGGTGATCGTGGTCTTGATCGTCTCGGCCTCGCCCCCCCAGTTCCATGCCTTGTCCGTTAGGTTCGGGAAACCCTTCGCACCGCGGGCGTCCGCGCCGTGACACTGCGCACAGTAGGTCACGAACAGGCGCTTGCCCGCGCCGCGCGCCTCCTCGTCGGCAGCGACCGCCGCCACGTCCATGCCCTGGTACTTGGCAAAGATCGGGGCGTAACGCTCCTCGGCCTGGCGCATCTCGGTCTCGTACTGACCGACCGCGCTCCAGCCGAGCACGCCCTTGGTATTGCCGAAGCCCGGATACATCGCCAGATAAGCCACGGCAAAGATCAGGGTGATCCAGAAAAGGTACAACCACCAACGCGGCAGCGGGTTGTTGTACTCGGCGAGGTTTTCGTCCCAAACGTGACCGTGCAGTTCGACCGGCCCGGTTTCCCGCTTGTTGTTCGACATGAGCACGAACAGGCAGAACAGCAGGCTCAGGCCCACTAGGCCCATCACATACGCGTTCCAGAAGCCGCTAATAAAGTCAGCCATTTTTATCCTTCCTTGCTGTGCCGGCCCCCCGGGAGGGCCGGCGCATCGTCATCGGTGAAGGGAAGTCGCGCCGCCTCCTCGAAGCCAGCCCGTGCGCTCCTGCTGTATGCCCATACGCAGATGGCGACGAAACACGCCAGGCCGAGCACGGTGACCAGTGACCGGAGATCGTTGATATCCACGGCGCTTCTCCTTTTCCTTACTTGAAGTTCGACAGTGCGATGCCCAGCCCCTGGAGGTAGGCAACGATGGCGTCCATTTCCGACTTGCCCTCGAGCGCGGCGCGCGCACCGGCGATTTGCTCGGCGGTGTAGGGGTGTCCCAGCGTCTGCAGCGCGCGCATCTTGTCCTCGATGTCGTCTGCCTTGACCGGACGCTGCAGCCACGGGAATGCGGGCATGTTCGACTCCGGCACGACATCGCGCGGATTGATCAGGTGCACCCGATGCCATTCATCCGAATAACGGCCGCCGACACGCGCGAGATCCGGACCGGTGCGCTTGGAGCCCCACTGGAACGGACGGTCGTAGATGTATTCGCCCGCGACCGAGTAGTGGCCGTAACGTTCAGTTTCCGCGCGGAAGGGGCGGATCATCTGCGAATGGCAGTTGTAGCAGCCTTCGCGCACGTAGATGTCGCGTCCCACCAGGCGCAGCGGTTCGTAGGGCTTCACGTCGAGCGGCTTGCCGGTACGGTCGATCGCCGTCGTCGTGGTCTTCTGGAAGAACAGCGGAACGATCTCGACGAGACCGCCGACGCTGACCGTCAGAAGGGTCAGCACGATCAGCCAGCCGACGCTGCGCTCGATGAATTCATGTTTCGATTGAGCCATGTTCTGTCTCTCCGATTAAGCGTGAGCGGCAGCGGGGGCGACCACGGGCGCCTCGTACGCCTTCTCGCCTGCCATCGTCTTGACCATGTTGTAGAACATGATGAGCATGCCGGTCAGGAACATCACCCCGCCTGCAAGGCGGATCGCCCAGAAGGGATAGCTCGCCTTCACGCTCTCGACAAAGGAATAGGTCAGCGTGCCGTCCGGGTTCGTCGCGCGCCACATCAGCCCCTGCATCACGCCGGCGATCCACATCGAGGCGATGTAGAGAACGATGCCGATCGTCGCGATCCAGAAGTGCGTGTTGATCAGCCCGACCGAGTACATCTGGGTCTTGCCGTACATGCGCGGGATCAGGTAGTACATCGAACCGATAGAGATCATCGCGACCCAGCCGAGCGCGCCCGAATGCACGTGACCGACGGTCCAGTCGGTGTAGTGCGACAGGGCATTGACCGTCTTGATCGACATCATCGGACCTTCGAAGGTCGACATGCCGTAGAAGGACAGCGCGGTGATCAGGAACTTGAGGATCGGATCGGTACGCAGCTTGTGCCATGCACCCGAAAGCGTCATCACGCCGTTGATCATGCCACCCCACGACGGCGCCAGCAGGATCAGCGAGAAGATCATGCCCACCGACTGGGTCCAGTCGGGCAGCGCCGTGTAGTGCAGGTGGTGCGGACCCGCCCACATGTAGGTGAAGATCAGCGCCCAGAAGTGCACCACCGACAGGCGATAGGAATACACCGGACGCTCGGCCTGCTTCGGCACGAAGTAGTACATCATGCCGAGGAAGCCCGCAGTCAGGAAGAAGCCCACTGCGTTGTGGCCGTACCACCACTGGATCATCGCGTCCTGCACGCCGGCGTAGGCCGAGTAGGACTTCGTCAGACTGACCGGCAGCGCGGCGCTATTGACGATGTGCAGCAGCGCGACCGTGAGGATGAAGCCGCCGAAGAACCAGTTCGCGACGTAGATGTGGCTGGTCTTGCGCTTGGCGATCGTGCCGAAGAACACGATTGCATACGACACCCACACCACTGCGATCAGGATGTCGATCGGCCATTCGAGCTCGGCATATTCCTTGCCGGACGTGAAGCCCAGCGGCAGGGAGATCGCCGCCAGCACGATCACCAGCTGCCAGCCCCAGAAGGTGAAGCTTGCGAGCCACGGTGCGAACAGCGGCGTATGACAGGTCCGCTGGACCACGAAATACGAGGTCGCGAACAGCGCACAACCGCCAAATGCAAAGATCACGGCGTTCGTATGGAGCGGACGCAGCCTGCCGAAATGCAGCCACTCGCCCAGATTGAGCTCGGGCCAGACAAGCTGCGCTGCGACGATCACCCCCACCAGCATGCCCACCACGCCCCACACCACTGTCATGATGGAGAACTGGCGGACGACGTTGTAGTTATAAGTCGCCTGCGATTGCATGGAACTCCCCTTGAGATGAAGAAAACTTCAGCACCAGTCCGGGAGAGCATGTGCAACGGCTCGCCACGGGCTCGTGACAACGGCCGACATTCTATTGCACTGCAGTAGTGGGTGAAAATACCCAATTACAAAAAAAACCTGTTGCCAGCATGGTTTTAATTACTGCATCATAGCCCATGCTTTCGGGCAAAAAAAAAGGGTGCGCATCAAGCGCACCCCCAACCCCAACAGAGAGACAAAAATTCCTAACGTGATTGGCGCGATCGAATCGCGACGCGCCAATCTCGAAAACCGTAGGAAAAGTATGCCAATCCTCCTTCTCCGGGGCGTTGACGTAGGTCAACAAACCCCGCTCGATGAGCGGAGGACGTGTTTCCCCACCATGGGGATCACTGTTTTCCGACCTGCGCGGGAGGGTCATCGGACTGTTCCGGTTTACGGCCTTCGGGCTGGTCGCGGTCGTCCATGAGCATGCGATAGGCGGGGCCTTCCATGTCATCGTACTGACCCGAGCGCAACGACCACCAGAAGATTACGCCGATCACGAACACCAGCACCACCGAAAGCGGCACGAGGATGTAAAGACTTTCCATATACGTTCAATTTACCCGGCGTTGATTCTGCAGGCGCAGGGCATTTAGCACGACAAGCAGCGAACTTCCCGCCATGCCTATACCGGCCATCCAGGGCGTGACCAGGCCCGCCATCGCGAGCGGGACCGAAGTGAAATTGTAGGCAAACGACCACCACAGGTTCTGCCGGATGACTTTCAGGGTGCGCCGGGCCAGATCCACGCCACGCCCCAGCCCCGCAAGGTTCTCGCTGAGCAGCACGATGTCGCCCTGGTTGCGGGCGAGTTCGGTCCCTCCGCCCATCGCCACCGAAACATGTGCCTGCGCGAGGACCGGCGCATCATTCACGCCGTCGCCGACCATGGCGACAATGGCTGACGGATCGGCCTGCAGTCCTGCGATGAAGTCCCGCTTACCCTGAGGCGTCATCCCTCCGTGCGCTTCATCCAGCCCCAGGCGTGCGGCGACCGCGGTCGCAACGGTTTGTGTGTCGCCGCTCAGCACGGTAGTGCGGACGCCTTCCGCGGCCAGCTTCGCGCACAGCTCGCCGGCCTCCGGACGCGGAGTGTCGGCCAGACGGAAAAGCCCCAGCCAGCCCCCCCGCCCGCCGAGCGCGACGACGGAACCGCCGCGACCCGACATCGCATCGAGACTCGGAGGCAGATCGCCGCCGAGATGCGCCGCCACGTAGTCGGGACGCCCCAGCCAGAAGCGCTCGCCCTCCACCGTTCCGGTGACCCCCTGTCCCGTCTCGGAAACGAGATCCCGGGCAACGGGGAGATCCGCGTCATCGACGGGACCGCGCAACGCCCGCGCAACCGGATGCTCGGAAGATTGCTCCAGCGCCGCGGCTATGGCCAGCAGCCGCCGGGCGTCGAGCTCGGCGAGCGGCAGCGTCTCCTCAAGCGTCAGCAGGCCCAGCGTCAGGGTGCCGGTCTTATCGAAGACGAAATGATTTGCGTTGGCAAGCGTCTCGATCGCATGGCCGCGGGTCACGAGCACCCCCATCCGCGCCAGCGCATCGGTCGCAACGGTGAGCGCAACGGGCGTTGCGAGCGACAGTGCGCACGGACATGCCACCACCAGCACCGACACGAACACCCACAGGGCACGTGACGGATCGACGAAATACCACACCACGCCGGTAATGCACGCGAGCACCAGCAAGGCGACGATGAACACGACGGCAACCCTGTCGGACTGCTGCGCGATCGCCGGCTTCTCGCTCGCAGCACGCTCCATCAGTCGCTGGATGGCCGCGAGACGGGTTGAATCGCCGGTCTGCTCCACCCGGATGGCCAGCGGGCTGGAGATGTTGATGCTCCCCCCCGTCACCTCGCTGCCGACCGACTTGGGCACCGGCAGGCTCTCCCCGGTGAGGAGCGCCTCGTTCGCATCGCTGCGGCCGTCGATCACGAAACCGTCGGCAGGTACAACCTCGCCGGGACGAACGCGCAAGACGTCGCCCACCGCGAGTTGCGACACGGGAACGCGCTCGCCGGTCAGAGACGGCCAGCCGGGAAGGCGCTCGGCGAAGGCAGGCAGCACCTTCCCCAGCTCCTCCACGCCGCGCACGGCCCGCTGCCGCGCAATCATTTCGAGATAGCGCCCGCACAGCAGGAAGAACACGAACATCGTCACCGAGTCGAAATAGACTTCGCCCCCGCTGGTCAGGGTTGCCCAGACACTCGCGATGAACGCGCTGCCCACCCCCAGCGCCACCGGGACGTCCATGCCCAAACGACGCAACCTGATATCACGCAGTGCACGCCGGAAGAACGGCGCAGCCGAGTACAGGACCACAGGCAGGGTCAGCACCAGGCTCGCCCAGCGCATCAGCAATTCGATGTCGGGCGTCAGGTCGCCTTCACCGGCGATGTACGCCGGGAAGGCATACATCATCACCTGCATCATGCCAAAGCCTGCAACGAACAGGCGCCACAGCATCGAGCGGCGTTCGCGTTGCGCGATCTGCTCGGAACGCTCCGCATCATAGGGATAGGCTCGGTAACCGATCGCCTGGATCGCCGCGAGGATGTCCGACAGCCGCGTCCGGCGCTCGTCCCAGCGCACTCGCGCACGCCGCGTCGCGTAATTGATATCGACCAGCGACACACCCGGCTGACGCGACACATGCTGCTCGTTCAGCCAGACGCAGGCTGCGCAGGTGATCCCCTCGAGGATCAGCGACGCCTCACGCTCGTGCTCGCCGACGGGCTCGACGAAGCTCTTCTGGAAGTCCGGATGGTCGAACAGCCCGAGCTCCTGCAATTCCGCCGGCAGGGCCTCCTTCTGCGGCTCCGGCATCGCGTCGCGGTGCCGATAGTAGTCGGTGAGCCCGTTATCGACGATCGATCGTGCGACCGCTTCGCAGCCCACGCAGCACATCCTCCGCTCGACGCCGTCGATCGCGACGTAGTGGCTGGATTGCGAGGGGACGGGCAGGCCGCAGTGGTAGCACTCCTCGACAGGAGATGCAGCAGGGAGAGCGTTTTCGGACGAAGTCATCGGGACGGGCGGAAGGGAGCCGGACAGGCAGCCGCTGCAGCGCAGCATGAAGCCGGGAGGATCGCACTTTTAGCACACTTCCCCGATCCCGACCAAGACCATCCCCGTGGGCCGCAAAAGCGCGGGGGGCGGCCGCAAACGGCTCGCCCCCCGGCTCCGGTCGCGAGGCCGGAACGTAAAATTACTTCGCTGTCATCCGGATCGCGCCGTCCAGGCGGATCGTCTCGCCGTTCAGGTAGGCGTTCTCGACGATGTGGCGTACGAGCGCCGCATACTCCGACGGACGTCCCATGCGCGACGGGAACGGCACGGTCTTGCCGAGCGAGTCCTGCACTTCCTGCGGCATGCCCATCAGCATCGGCGTCTCCATGATGCCCGGCGCGATCGTCATCACCCGGATGCCGTAGCGGGCGAGCTCGCGCGCGACCGGCAGCGTCAGTCCCACGACGCCGGCCTTGGACGCCGCATAGGCCGCCTGGCCGATCTGGCCGTCGTAGGCCGCAACGGACGCGGTGCTGACAATCACGCCACGCTCGCCCTCTTCGTTCGGAGCCGCCTTGCTCATCACGTCCGCAGCCAACCGCATCATGTTGAAGCTGCCGATCAGGTTGACGTTGATCGTACGGGCGAAGGTCTCGAGGCGGTGCGGGGCGTCGCGTCCGACCACCTTCTCTGCAGGGGCGATGCCGGCGCAATTCACAAGTCCGTGCAGCCTGCCGAACTCACCTACCGCGCGCTCGATCGCCGCCTTGGCGCTCTCCTCGCTGGTCACGTCGGTCTGCGCAAACACCACGTTTGCGCCGAGTTCCTTCGCGAGCGCTTCCCCTCCCTCGCGGTTGACGTCGGCAAGAACCACCTTGCCGCCTGCCGCCACGAGCATGCGCGCCGTTGCCGCGCCAAGACCGGAACCGCCGCCGGTCACCACGAATACGCTGTTTTCGATCTTCATGCCGAACTCCTCTCCATCGCCGTCCACATGCGGCGACACGGAGGCGCAAAATAATTGCAGTTGACGTCAACGTCAACTACCGCCGCCGGTCGCCCTACTCCCTCTCGCCCAGAAATCTGTACAGGGATACGAGGATTCCTGCCGTCGCACCCCAGATGAAGTACTCGCCATAGGGCATCGCGTAATACTCGCGCATCCTTCCCTGGTACTCCGCCCTGTGCTTCTGATGCCTGGCCGGATCGAGAAAATGTGCGAGGGGCACCTCGAACGCCTCGGCAACCTCGAAACTATCGAGCCTCAGATCAAAGGGCGGATGCACCAACCCGACCACCGGCGTGATGCGGAACCCCGTGCCGGTGCGGTATTCCGGGAGCTCCCCGAGCAACTCGACACAATCGGGGTCCAGACCGATCTCCTCCTCCGTCTCGCGTAGCGCCGTCATCACCGCCGAAACGTCGGTCTCCTCCACCCTTCCGCCGGGAAAACTGATCTGCCCGGGATGATGGTGCAGGTGATCCGTGCGGCGCGTCAGCAGCACTGTCAGGGCCTCCGCGCGCGCGACGACCGGCACGAGCACCGCCGCCGGCCTCAGGTTCGTTACCGGCGGGCTGCCATCCTCGTGCACCGGTTCGATCGGCCGCGCCTCGGTGAATTGCCGACGCAACCACTCCGCATCCCGGAATTCACCCGAACGCACGCCTTCCCTCTCTGTCACGCCCACCTCTCAGAACCGTTTGCGCAGCGTCAGGCGATCGCCTTCGCGCTGCATGTCCATGCGACTGAGGAAACTCATCCCGAGCAGCACGAACGGAAGGTCGTTCTCGTGAATCAGCCCGTCGACGCCGTGCAAGGTGACGTCGCCGACGCGCACGGTATCCAGCCTCACCTTCCACACGCGCGCCGGGCCGCTGGCCGTCTGGCTCACACCTCCCGTACCCTTGCGATAGTCGATTCCGGCACGACGCGCGTCCGATGCGCCCATCGAAACCATGCTCGCGCCCGTATCCACGAGGAAGCGGACCGATGCACCGTTGATGCTGCCGCTGGAAAAATGGTGTCCACGCGCATCCGCAACGAGACTGACCGCCGCCGCACCGCTCTGGTCGCCGGCACCGCTGCGGACCGGGCCGGCGCCCAGCGCCACCCTCTGCCTCTTTCCTCCGATCTCGACGACCGCCGCACCCTCGGCCACCTCGATCAGCCGCAGTCCGTCGCGGGTCTGCTCGCCTACCGCCAGCGTACGGGGAGCACCACTGTCCACGACCAGCACCGCCTTCCTGCCGAAAAGGCCGACCAGCTCCACATCCGCCGCCAGCGCCACGTGCGACGCCACAATGGCGACGACCATGAACGACATCCGAAACAACATGACCAGTCCGACCATCTTCCACCTACCGGATTTGACCCCCACCCGTGCGCCCTATTGCGCGCACGCCTCGACCGATCAGCCTACCTTTTCGCCTCCCGACTGCCAAATCGCGAAGCCTCACGCCACCTGAGCGACTGCGCGCGCGCCCCGCAACGGCACGCACACCTTGACGACGAACAGGTTGTCGCGAGCGGAGATATGCAGCGTTCCCTCCGCATCGAAATACAGCCCGAGTCGCTCCTCGATATTCGCCAGCGCAATCCTGTTTCCCGAAGGCACCGGCGACTCGCCGCCACAGGTCGAGTTGGTGACCTCGATGACCAACTCGCTCACCCCCGCGCGGATCGATACGTGCACATCGCCACCGGCGGAAAATGGCTCGACCCCGTAACGCACAGCGTTCTCGAGCAGGGGTTGCAGGACCAGGATCGGGACATTCACCGACACTGGCGCACCCTCGCGATCCCAATGCACCCGCAAGCGCTCCCCAAGACGCAACTGCTCGATCTGCAGATACGCCTCGGCAAGGCGGATCTCGTCGGCGAGCGGAACGAGGGAGCGACTGTCTTTGAGCAGGGCACGGAAGAGGTCCGACATGTCGAGCAGCACCTGTTCGGCCAGACGCGGATCCTGCCTCACCAGCGAAACCGCCGTATTCAGGCTGTTGAACAGGAAATGCGGCCGGATGCGCGACTGCAGCGCGATCAGGCGCGCCTTCGCGAGCGCTGGCGATAGCACCCGCTGACGCCAGTTGAAGTAGCCCAGGATCACCCCCGCGAGAAGACCGGCGATCGCGGCAGACTTCAGCACCGCCCCCCAGGGAACCACGCTCACCCAGGCATGGAAGGCGAGATCCAGCCCGCCGGCGACGATCGCAGCGACGGCCACGACAGCGCCCACGCCACGCCGGTAGGGAATTCGTGCGAGAAGGGGCGAAAACAGGAACAACAACAGCACGATCGCCAGCAGAGCCAGCTCGAACGGCAGTGCCGCCCCCCCGATCCCCTTCAGGGCCTCGATCACATCCGGGGAGTGGGCCGCAAGCGCTACGAGATTTGCGGCCTCGGCGATGACGAGGATGCGCAACAGCACGCCCAGATTGCGAAAATCCGGAAGGGTCACGACGTCGTGCGATGGTGGGCTGTCCAACGAAATCAAGCTCCGCAAGAAAGAAACCAGCTGCCGCCGCGTCGGCCACGCTGCCGAGTTATCGTGCCCGCGCGCTTCTCGCTACCGCCGCAAGCGATGCCTGGGGACGCTACGTCGCCACTCATACGCAGAAAACAGACGCTCATCGGACGCTGCTTCTGCTTTGACCTGACTTTGACTAGCCTCTACCCAGGATGCAGTTCCGACCATACCATCCACGTACCCCTTAATGCCATGGACCTGATCGTGAACGCGAAACAACCCGCACACCAGCCGATGCGCAACGGCTTCACGCTGATCGAAGTGATGATCGTAGTCGCGATCATCGGCATTCTCGCCGCCGTTGCCTATCCCGCCTACACGTCCTACCTCGTGAGAGCGAATCGCAGCGTCACCACGGCGTACCTTCTCGACATTGCGACGCGGCAGCAGCAATACCGCCTCGACGCACGCACATTCGGCTCGCTGAGCGATATCGGCATGAGCACACCTCCGTCCGAAGTCAGCAAGCACTATGCGATCAGCCTGGACGGAGCCCCGACCGCGACCGCTTTCACCGTTCAAGCGGTACCGACGGGCGCCCAACTTGCACAGGACGCAAAATGCGGCACCCTGAGCATCAACCAAGCCGGAAACAAGGGGATTTCCGGTTCCGGTAGCGCAGCGGACTGCTGGGGCGGTCGGTAATCATGAACACGACGACTGTAAGCGGCCACCTGAAGGCGCCGGCCCGCGCGACGGGTTTCTCGCTCATCGAACTGATGGTCGTCGTGGCGATACTGGGAATTGTCGCCGCGATCGGTTACCCATCGTTCCAGGAGCTGCTCGCGTCACAGCGCGTTCGCGCGGCATCGTCGGCGCTCTACGACTCGATGCTCGTCGCCCGAAGCGAAGCACTGAAGAGCAACGCGACTGCCAGTTTCGCGCTAACCGGGAGCGATCTTGCAAAGGGCTGGACGATCCAGGTCGGCGGTCAGGCCGTACATTCGCAATCGGCGCTCGCGGGGCTGAGTTTCAGTCCGGCAAACCCCACGATCGTCTTCGGCGCTACCGGCCGACTGACGAGCGGCGCAAATACCGCGATTACCGTGTCAACCAGCGGAACGAACGTAAAGCGCTGCATCCGCCTCGATACCACCGGCAGACCGCGACTGACCGAGGGAGCATGTTCATGAACCGTAGCCATCCCTACAACGGGCGGGGACATCCGCAGAAAGGTTTCAGCCTGCTCGAAGTGCTCGTTTCGATCGTAATCCTGGCAATCGGGCTTCTCGGACTCGCAGGCCTGCAGACCAAGGCGAACGAAGTCGAAATGGAGGCCTATCAGCGCTCGGTGGCGCTGATGCTGGTGCAGGACATGGCGGACCGTGTTTCCGCAGGACGCAAATACGTGGATACGTTCAAGACGCAAAGTCTGGTCACCTACGGCGTTGGCGACGGCCAGCCCACCGCGTGCGCGGACACTGCCGACGTCAGCGCGCAGCTCTGCGAATGGAGCAATGCGATGAAGGGCGCGGCAGAAGCGACAGCGAAAGGGAACATCGGAGCTCCCATCGGCATGCGTGGCTGCCTGATCTCGGTCCCGCCCACGGACGATGCACTCGGCGAATTTTTCGTTGTCGGCGTCTGGCAAGGGCTGATGCCCACGGCCTCACCACCGGCCAATACGCCTGGAGCTCAGTGCGCCGCAGACGTCGAATTCGGCGCCGGCCTGCGGCGGGCAGTCGTCACGCGTGTCCTCATTCCCAAACAAGTTGCCGGGTAAGCCATCATGCACGCACCTGGATTTCTCGCACTACCCCGCATCCGAGTTTTCCGATCGCGCGAGAGAGGCATCTCGCTCATCGAAATGATGATCGCCATGACCTTAGGGTTACTGGTGATCGGTGCGATGACGACCATCTTCATCAACAACAGCCAGGCCCGGCGCGAACTGGACAAAGCCGCCCAGCAGCTTGAGAACGGCCGCTACGCAATCCAGCTCCTGCGCGACGAGATCTCGATGGGGGGATTTTACGACGCCATCGCCAGCCTTCCGGGCACACCGGCATCCACGACTGCCAACCCATGCTCGACCGATGTGGATGTCTGGAAAGGGTCGATGGATATCGCTGTGCAAGGTTTTACCCCGGAGACTTTCCCATGCCCGATTTCGGTAAAGAGCGGAACCGGGTTGCTGTTTGTGCAGCGTGCATCCACCGCGATTACTGCACCCGACGCGCTCAACCCGGACAACGGCTATCTGCAAGTATCGCTGTGCGGCGACGAGTATGTCAGTGCAGTGACCGACAAACCGTTCCGGGTCAAGAACGGGTCAGGCACTTTCGATCTCATGCAGATCGACTGCAAGACGACAAATCGGGCTCCGATTCGCCAGTACTTGCGCAGGGCGTTCTTCATCGCCAGCAACAACGTTGCGGGTGACAGCATCCCCACCCTGAAACGGGCCGATTTCCGTGCCGTGGCGCTCGGAAGCACCAATCCCGACGTCCAGGCCATGGTCGAAGGCATCGAGGACATCCACTTCGAATACGCGATCGATACCAGCGGCGACGGTTCACCTGACCTCTTCAGCGACAATCCAACGGCGGTTCAGCTCCCCCACATCGTCGGCGTTCGCCTGTGGCTGCTAGCTCGCGCGCTCGAGCCGTCTCCCGGTTACGACGCCAGCACCAAGACCTTCACGCTGGGACCCAAGGGCCCCGTCCAGTTTGCCGACAACTACAAACGGCACGTCTTCAGCACTTATGTCGAACTGATCCATCCCGTGGCGCGGAGAACGAAATGAGGCATCCACGAGCGCGCGCACCGCAGCGGGGCGCGGTACTTTTCGTTGGCCTGATCATGCTCATCCTGATCACCCTGCTGGCCGTATCGGCAATCCGCCTTGCGAACACGAACCTCCTCGTCGTGGGGAATGAGCAGTTCCAGAAGGAGGCGGAAGACGCCGCGAATTACCACCTCGACGTGGCCCTCAACTCGAATGAATTCACGGCGCGGAATGTTTCCCGCGACGTGCAGCTCCCCGCTTTTGATGGTGCGGCCGTTACACCCGAAACCAGCTACAGAGTTACCGTTCCGCCACCGACGTGCAAGCGCTACCGGTACATCAAGCAAGGTGAACTGATTGCGAAGCGGACGGTGATCATCGATGGAGAAGAGAAGGAAGAACAATATGTTCCGCCTGACAACGTCGCCTGCTTTGGCGGCAAACCGACCGACATCTTGATTATCGATCCGACAACCAACATCTCGGGCAATTCGCTGTGCGCGACATCGCTTTGGGAAATGACCGCGAACGTCGATCTTCCAGGGACCGGCGCCAAGGCGCAGGTCATTCAGGGGGTGGAGATGAGGATCGACTATGCGGAAGCCAAGGACGCCTGCGAATAACCCGCTGCCGAATAGAGAAGTGAACGGAGCATTAAGATGAACAGGAAACTCTCCCTCTCGATTGCGCTGGCCTGCATAGGCATCAACAGCGCCATGCCGGTTTTTGGCGAGGATATCGACATCTATACGATGCCGCCAACTCCCCAGGCCGCCCCGAATGTCCTCTTGCTGCTCGACAATTCCTCGAACTGGTCGGCAGCCGACCAAGCCTGGGACAGGGAAGAGGTCAAGGCAAAATGCAATGCCAATAAGGACTGCGAGCGCTACGTCGGACTCGTCTTCGGCGACAACCTCAAGCTCGTTCAAGGTCAGGTCGAGGTCAGGGCGCTGAGGGTGGTTCTGAACGATCTCGCGTGCACGGTTACCACCGGTTATCGGCCGACGAACGTCGGTCTCATGTTGTTCAACGACGCCGGCACCGCCGACAGCACAAGCGGCGTAGCGGGATACATTCGTCAACGCATTCAGCTGCTTGCCCCCTCCTCCTACGGATGTACGGATCCCAAGGGAGTAATCTCAGATCTCGCGACGATCGATAGCGAACTGAGAAGCCCTGACTACAAGGTGCCCTCGTCCATCGATTACGGAAGTGCTTACTACGAGGCGTTCAAGTATTTCGGCGGCTACGCGAACACCAATGGCACTGAAGCAACCAAAATGGGGTCTCCCCCAGGGGCCACGGGCTTCGGCCCAAAGCCGTATTCGAAGCGAACCACGCTTGAAGACATTACGGCCTTCACGTCGACAGACAAGACCGAATACGCGAGCCCGATTCCTTTGGAATCCTGCGCAAACAACTACATCGTGCTGGTGGGCAACCAGTTCCCGAATCTCGAACCGAATACGGACACGAGAACCAGCCCGCCGACGCATCTAATGATGACCCGCCTCGGTTTACGCCCGAAGCAACTATCAAGCGCAGCGACCTCAGGAAGGGAGATGCGCTTCGCCGATGAATGGGCGCAATTCCTCGCGCGCACCGACGTAAGCGCAGTCGCAGGTCATCAACCGGTGAAGACCTTCACGATCAATGTATTCAACCGAAAGGGCGAGGATCCCGCGCAGACCGCGCTGCTCAACAGCATGGCCACGAACGGCGGCTCGGGCGTTGGCGGCGCCTTCAAGGTTAATGGCGATCTCATGGCGCTGGTCGAAGGGCTGAAGACCATCTTTCTACAGATCAATGCTGTCAATAGTTCCTTCGCATCCGCGTCCCTCCCGATCAGCGTCAATACGCAAGGGACGTATTTGAACCAGGTGTTCATCGGCATGTTCCGGCCCGACGTGGGGTCGCGACCGCGGTGGGCCGGCAACCTCAAGCAGTACCAATTCGCGCTGCAGCAGGTCCCCGTCGGAGAGGTCATCAAGCGTTCGCTGTTCCTCGCCGACGCAAATGGCGACCCAGCCATTGACAACGCAAACACGGGCTTCCTCCAGGCCTGCGCACGCAGTTTCTGGACGAGCGATTCAAGCAATTACTGGGAACCCATCACCGAACCGAAATCGGACACTCCGAATTTCGGCATTCCGGAAGGTAGTTGTACCAATTTCGAGGCCAACGACAGTCCTGACGGAAGAGTCGTCGAGCGCGGCGGCGCAGGACAAAAGATCCGGAAGATCTCCCCAGCAACTAGCCGACAGATTGCGACCTGCGCAGCAGCACCCAGCAATTGCACGACCAGCACCAGCTTCGCCGTATCCACCGACATGGAAAAGTGGATCCGTGGTGACAATGTCGGTGATGGGTATAACACCAAGACCGAGACTTTCTATACGAAGTATGACCCCTTCGCCGGAGCGATCAGACCAACGGTCCACGGCGGGGTGGTTCATTCCAGGCCTCTCGCCATCAATTACGGCAGCAGCGATAGCGACGACGTTGTTGTCTTCTACGGCGCAGACGACGGTCTGTTCCGAGCTATCGACGGCAGCAAGAACGAGGCGGATAGTGTCAGTGGAACGGAGCTCTGGGCATTCCTGGCACCCGAGTTCGAGGAAAGATTGACGCGCGCGCGGGACAATTACCCGTTCGTCACTTTCAAGGATGATCCGACGTCGCCAAAGGATTTCTTCTTCGACGGATCGATCGGCGCCTATATCGGCCCCAAGAACGCGGATGGCACAGGCGTACGGGTGACCTATATCCTCCCCTCGATGCGTCGGGGGGGGAAGATGATCTACGCTTTCGACGCCACGGATCACCCTGCAAAACAGGCACCGAAGCCGCTGTGGCGTTTCGGTTGCGACCAGTCCGGAAACTGCTTTGGCGGCGACAGCGCCAGGCTCGGGCAGACATGGTCAACGCCCCGAGTCGTGCGCGTCAAGAACCAGACCGCACTGTACGCAGTGTTCGGCGCCGGCTACGACGCTTGCGAAGATAGCGAACCGAGGGATTGCAGCGCGTCCACGACTGGCCGCGGCATCTTCGTCCTGGACGCCACGACCGGCGAAAGACTGCGCTATATCTCCTTCGGTGAGGCAGCCGGGCGGATTGTGGCCGACGTGGTTCCCGTGGATACCAACGATGACGGTTTCTCGGACGTCCTGTATGCCGCCGACACCTCCGGAAATCTGTGGCGCGTCAACCTGTCGAATCCCACGAAGGTGGGCACGCAATCGCCTGCCGACTGGACGGTCACCCGGGTTGCGACCATTGGTGATTGGTCCAGCGCCAATAACCGTAATCGCAAGTTCCTTTATGCACCCGATGTTGTGCGCTTCGGCATCTACAACATCATCCTGATCGGATCCGGAAATCGTGAAAAACCGCTCTATGACCCTCTTGTCGATTCGTCGAAGACATATATCGCCGCCAAGACACTGAACAGGTTCTACGGATTCTGGGACGAGTTCGCCCGCACCAGTGACTTTGTGATCATCAACGACCAGAATGATTGTGATGCCTCCGGAGACACCGCGCTAAGTACGCCGTCGTGCCAATTGATGAATACGACCGATACTACAAAAGACTACATGCCGGTGTTCCAGTCGATTGTTACTCGGCCGCGGGGATGGGTCATTGATCTCACGGATACGACAACAGCCGGCCCGAACGAACAGGTCGTGACGACACCGGCGACTGTCGGTGGGCTGGTGAATTTCAGTACATTTCAGGCAAAAAACAAGAGCAAATGCTCGTCGCTCGGAACAGCACGGGGTTACGCCGCATGCTTCCTGCATGGCGGAGCATCATGCGACACGCCGTCACCCGAAGGCACGATACGATCCGAGGAATTCGTCGGGGGTGGCCTGCCACCGTCGCCTGTGACAGGCACGGTCCTCGTTGACGGCAAGATTGTTCCCTTCATCATAGGAGGGAAGCCCGACGCCGGTGGCGGTTCCGCACTCGAAGTGAAATTGCCGCCCATCCCGATTCGCAAAGATCGCACCAAGGTGTATCGATACAAAAAGATCGACTGATCACTCGCGATGACACTTGGCGCGGGCCGTGACGATGCGGGCCGCGCCTTTCTTTTCCTGCGGGTGGCGCCGCACAACGCGCCCCCTGTACTGGCCCTTCTCAACACGTCGCACGCGCCATGCGTGGCCGGCCAACACTGTTGATGATGATCTTGCGCGCGATACCTTCGCCGCACACAGTCAGTGTGCCAGCCTGCCAGGCGCTCGTAGCGAGTTGCTGCGAGCGTCCGGTTGCAACATAGGACACGTAGCGACCGACGCTGCCATCGCCGGTGATCCTGATTTTTCTTTGCCGCACCTCCCCGATACGCAGCAGGGCTTCGTCGGCCTCGCGCCGGCCGTTGTCGTTCGCGTCCTCGAACATGATCCATCCACGATCCCAACCTGCGACATCGGCGCAATCTTGCGCATCTTCGCTCGGACATAGGATCACCCGATGACGCCGCTTGAGCGCCTCCGAGCGGGTCTGAATCACCGCGGAGAACAAATCGCTCGATGCATCGCCCACGCTCGTGTCCGTCAGGAGTCGCGCAAACGAGGGCACCGCGATCGCGGACAGAATTCCAAGGATGGCCACGACCACCGCCAGTTCTACGAGCGTATATCCCCTCGATGCCCCCCGACGGCGAACCCTGAAGTCTTGCTGCACCTCCTGCCGCGTGCCCCGGGCAACGCTCATCCCCGCTTCGAAACCCATTGCGCTTCTCCCGAATTGGAATCGGCCACAATTCTATTGTCATTTTCTGAAGAAATGACAATAGAATTTACATGAATGCATTTGTCTTTCAGGACAGGCTCGACGACTCGAGCAGAGAAGGAGGAGCGCAGAGGCAGGAATACGCCCCACGACTGCACGGCAGGATGCGCTGCGCGGTTGGCGCGCTACGCCAGCCAATCGTGCCCTTGGACAGGCTCGGGGCAAACGGACGCGTGCGATGCTCGATTCAAAAATTCGGGAGGAGGTGCGCAGCGTGAAGGGGTCGCAAATTCGGGCATCCGAATTTGCCCGGCCGCCACGTGACGAGCACGGCGGCCATCAACCGGGCCCGAACACGCTCAGACGAATACGTCTATGGTGCCGCCGATGACCGCCCCCGGCGTCGGGCCGGAGGGAGGAGGAAGGGCCAGCAGGAGCTGCGCCGCATTCAGCTCCTGCAGCTCCATTGCCTTCTTGAGGACAAGCACCGAGGCCTCGGCCTTGAGGGAGGTCGATGCGTTGGCGGAGGCGATCGAAGCGACGGTCGAGATGTCCACGTCGCCTCTGACCGGCATCAATCGCGGAAGTTGCCGAACTGCAGCGGAAAGTCGGTGATGTCCTTCTTCACCAGCGCAATGGCGTCCTGCAGCACGTCGCGCTTGGCGCCTGAAACGCGAACCACGTCCCCCTGGATCGCTGCCTGGACCTTCATCTTGCTGTCCTTGAGGAGCTTGACGACCTTCTTGGCCAGATCCTGGTCGACACCGACGCGAACCTTCACTTCCTGCTTGACCTTGTTGCCCGAGATCTTCTGCACGTCACCGTAATCGAGGCAGCGCACGTCGACCTTCTTCTTGGTCATCTCGGGCAGCAGGATGGTCTTCATCTGGTCGAGCTGGAAGTCTGTGTCGCCGAACATCGTGATCAGCTTGTCGCCGAGCTCGAGCTTCGCGCTAGTGCCCTTGAAGTCGTGGCGCCCGGCGATCTTGGTGTTGGCGACGTCGACCGCATTCCTCAGCGAGGGCTGGTCGACCTCGGACATGATGTCGAAAGACGGCATGTTCGGCTCCCTGCGCGACGATCAGCCGAAGTGGCAGATGTAGTGATAGGGCTCGCCGGTCACTTCGATATCGAAGCTCGAATTGCCGGGAACGTCGAACGACTGGCCGGCACCCCAGGTCTTCCATTCCGTCTCGCCTTTAAGGCGGACACGGCAGGTGCCGCCGACGCCTTCCATGATCTCGGGCGCGCCGGTATTGAAGGTCAGCGCCGCCGGCATGATGACGCCCACCGACTTGCGGGTGCCGTCAGCAAAAGTGATGGTGTGCGAGACGCATTTGCCGTCGAAGTAGACGTTGGCCTTGGTCGTGACGGCGACGCCGTCGATTTTCTCGGTCGTGCTCATGAAACGAGGCTTCCTTATTCGATACCCATGAATTTCTGGATGAAGCTCTTGGCGATGAAGCCGATGAAACCGAGGCCGAGCGCGACAAATAGCCAGATCGTTCCGTAGCGCCCTGCCTTCGATTGCTTCGCGAGGTTGCCGATGATGAACAGCATGTACACGATTAGCGCGGAAACGAGGATCTTGAGCGACCAGTCCTCGAATTCCGCCACCGTCAGCCCGAATATGATCGGGTCACCCTCCATCCAGACTGCTCCTTAACCGCGCTTGTTGCGCGCGTTGGCGGCGATGCGCATGCGCAGGGCGTTGAGGCGGATGAAGCCGTGCGCATCCTTCTGGTTGTACGCACCCTGGTCGTCCTCGAAGGTCGCGATCGTCGGGTCGAACAGCGAATCGGTCTTCGAGTCGCGGCCGGTGACGATGACGTTGCCCTTGTAGAGCTTGAGCCGGACCCAGCCGTTGACGGTCTGCTGGGTATGGTCGATGAGCGCCTGCATGGCCTGGCGCTCCGGGCTCCACCAGTAGCCGTTGTAGATCAGGCTGGCGTAACGGGCGAGGAGATCGTCCTTGAGATGGGCGACTTCGCGGTCGAGCGTCACGGATTCGATCGCACGATGCGCACGCAGCAGGATCGTACCCCCCGGGGTTTCGTAGCAGCCGCGCGACTTCATGCCGACGTAGCGGTTCTCGACGAGGTCGAGGCGACCGATGCCGTGCTTGCCGCCGAGCTTGTTCAGTTCGCCGAGCAGTTCATGCGCCTTCATGCGCTTGCCGTTGATGGCGACGAGGTCACCCTTCTCGAACTCGAGGTCGATGTACTCGGCGGCATCCGGTGCAGCCTCCGGCGACACGGTCCAGCGCCACATCGACTCCTCGGCTTCGGCAGCGGGGTTCTCGAGATGGCGACCTTCGAAGGAGATGTGCAGCAGGTTGGCATCCATCGAATACGGGGAACCGCCCTGCTTGTGCTTCATCTCGATGGGAATGCCGTGCTTCTCGGCGTAGGCGAGGAGCTTCTCGCGCGACAGCAGGTCCCATTCGCGCCACGGGGCGATGACCTTCACGCCGGGCATGAGCGCGTAGTAGCCGAGCTCGAAACGGACCTGGTCGTTGCCCTTGCCGGTCGCACCGTGCGACACGGCGTCGGCGCCGGTGGCGCGCGCGATTTCGATCTGGCGCTTGGCGATCAGCGGGCGCGCGATCGAGGTGCCGAGCAGGTACTCGCCTTCGTAGATGGTGTTGCAGCGGAACATCGGGAAGACGAAGTCGCGCACGAACTCTTCGCGCAGGTCGTCGATGAAGATGTTTTCCGGCTTGATGCCGAACTTCAGTGCCTTCTGGCGCGCGGGTTCAAGTTCCTCGCCCTGGCCGAGATCGGCCGTGAAGGTGACCACTTCGCACTTGTAGGTGTCCTGCAGCCACTTGAGGATGACTGAGGTATCGAGTCCGCCCGAATAGGCGAGGACAACTTTCTTGACGTCGCTCATGTGGATTTCCGCTCTTTTCTTGCCGCTTGACTGAAGGCCGTGTCGCCACGACCGCCTTTCGCTCCGTGGCCGGCGAAGCTTTCCGTCCGGCCAATCGCTGTTTGTCCTGCCGCCCTGCTCACGCGTGCGCAGGGCGATTCCGTTAGCTCTCGACCTTGCCGAGCACCAGATACTCCATCAAAGCCTTCTGCACGTGCAGGCGGTTCTCGGCCTCGTCCCACACCACGGACTGGGGGCCGTCGATCACTTCTGCCGTGACCTCCTCGCCGCGGTGCGCGGGCAGGCAGTGCATGAACAGGGCGCCGGGACCGGCCGCCGCCATCATGTCCGCATCGACACACCAGTCGGCAAAGGCCTTCATGCGCGCCTCGTTCTCGGCCTCGTAGCCCATCGACGTCCATACGTCGGTGGTAACGAGGTCGGCGCCGCGGCAGGCCTCCATCGGGTCGTCGAACACTTCGAAGTGCCCGCCGCCGGCAAGACCCGCTCGCGCGGGGTCGATCGCGTAGCCCGGCGGCGTCGACACGCGGACCTTGAAGTCGAGAACCTCGGCCGCCTGCAGCCAGGTGTAGGACATGTTGTTGGCATCCCCCACCCAGGCGACGGTCCTGCCCTGGATCGAGCCGCGATGCTCGATGAAGGTGAAGATGTCGGCCAAGATCTGGCAGGGGTGATATTCGTTGGTCAGCCCGTTGATCACCGGCACGCGCGAATTCGCCGCGAAACGGTCGATGATGTCCTGCTCGAAGGTGCGGATCATCACGACGTCGCTCATGCGCGAGATCACCTGCGCCGCATCCTCGACGGGTTCGCCACGACCGAGCTGGGAGTCGCGCGTGTTCAGGTAGATCGCCGAGCCGCCGAGCTGCTGCATGCCGGCCTCGAAGGACAGGCGCGTGCGGGTGCTGGCCTTCTCGAAGATCATGACCAGCGTACGGTCGAACAGCGGGTGGTAAGGTTCGTAGCGCTTGAACTTGTCCTTGATCCAGCGCACACGACCGAACAGATAGTCGTATTCCTCGCGCGTGAAGTCCTTGAACTGCAGATAGTGCCGCGGCGTGTTCATCGCGTGCCTCCTTATTGCCCGAGGAACTTGCGCACCAGTGGCGCGAGCGCCGAGACGAGGGCGCCGGCGTCCTGCTCGGTGAACACGAGCGCAGGCAGCAACCGGATGACGCGATCGGCCGTGACGTTGATCAACAGGCCCGCCTCGAGCGCCTGGCGCACGAGATCCCCGCAGGGGCGATCGAGTTCGATTCCGATCATGAGCCCGCGGCCGCGGATATCGACCACGCCGCTCACCCCGGCCAGCGCCTCGCGCATGCCATTGCGGATCGCTTCGCCGACACGCACGGCATTGTCGCGCAGCGCCTTGTCCTCGATCTCGGCGATCGTCGCAAGGCCCGCGGCGCACGCGAGCGGATTGCCGCCGAAGGTCGAGCCGTGGTTGCCCGGCCCGAACAGGCCGGCCGCACGGCCCGCCGTGACGCACGCGCCGATCGGCACGCCCGAGCCGAGGCCTTTTGCCAGCGTCATGATGTCCGGCTTGATCCCCGATTGCTGGAAACCGAACCAGGGGCCGGTGCGCCCGATGCCGCACTGCACTTCATCGCAGATCAGCAGCCAGCCGCGCTCGTCGCAAATGGCGCGCAGCTCGCGCTGGAAGTCGTCGTCGGCGATGTTGATGCCGCCTTCGCCCTGGACCATCTCGAGCATGACGGCCACGACGTTGTGGTTATGCTCGCCCACCGCGCGGATCGCGGAGATGTCCTTGTACGGGACGCGCACGAAGCCCGTCACCAGCGGTTCGAAGCCAGCCTGGGTCTTGCGGTTGCCGGTGGCGGAGAGGGTCGCGAGCGTGCGTCCATGGAAAGCGTTCTCCATGACGATGATCTCGGGATGATCGATGTGCTTCTTGTGCCCATAGAAGCGCGCGAGCTTGATCGCCGCCTCGTTGGCTTC
The DNA here is from genome assembly GCF_045689615.1 of Aromatoleum evansii. Classification (NCBI taxonomy): domain Bacteria; kingdom Pseudomonadati; phylum Pseudomonadota; class Betaproteobacteria; order Rhodocyclales; family Rhodocyclaceae; genus Aromatoleum; species Aromatoleum evansii. Next base: position 1,219,572 of record NZ_CP141259.1, on the reverse strand, counting down.
GCATCCGGAATTGCAGAAGAACACTTCGTCCATGCCGGACAGGGCGGCGATGCGGTCGCCCAGCTCCTCCTGGCGGGGAATGCGGTACAGATTGGAGGTATGCAGCACGCTCGCGGCCTGCTCGGAAATGGCGCGCACGAGCCGCGGGTGGTTGTGACCGAGCGTGGACACGGCAATGCCCGAGAGCGCGTCAAGATAGCGCTTGCCGGTCTCATCGAAGAGCCAGACGCCCTCCCCATGCGTGAAAGCAACGGGCAATCTGGCGTAGGTGTTCATGAGATGCGACATGGGGGACCCCGTTCAGGATGTAGCAGAAACGCACACGGCGGCACATGCCGCCGTGAAAAGGTTGAAGGACGATGTTAAGCGAAAACCGCGGGCCTTGTACAGGTTCGGGATCGGACACGCCAGCCCGCCCGGCGGGGTCCGCATCCCGGGATGATCCGTCGCATCGCGGGATAATGCCGGGGTTTTTCTGCTAGAATCCGCCCCGTCTTTCGCGGTGCCAGCAGTCCCGGCCACCAGCCGGCGCACCGTCCTCCGGAAATTCCCGCAGCCGCCGAATCTCACCCTATGAGCCAATCGATCGAAAGCTTCGTCATCATCGGTGTCACGCGCGAAGGGAAGACCTTCCGCCCGAGCGACTGGGCTGATCGGTTGTGCGGAATCATGTCGGCCTTCGGCGCCGACAACCGGATGATGTATTCGCCCTACGTTCGACCGGGGTGCACGCTCAAGGGCCACAAGGCCGTGCTGGTGGATGCCCGGCTTTACGACATCGAGCCGCTGGCCTACAAATTCCTGATCAATTTTGCCAAGGACAATGATCTGGTGGTCGACAACATCGACGACGAACACATGAAGATCTGAGCAACGCGCCGAAGCGCAGCTTCGCAACGGCGGCAACAGAAATGAAAACGGCGACCGAGGTCGCCGTTTTCATTATCCCGCGAACGCGAGGATCAGGCGGCCATCGCCTTGATCGCTGCGGACAGCCGGCTCTTGTGGCGGGCAGCCTTGTTCTTGTGGATGATCTTCTTGTCGGCGATGCTGTCGATGGTGCTCATCGAGGTGCGGAACACCGCCTGGGCAGCAGTCTTGTCGCCACCGACGACGGCCTTTTGCACAGCCTTGATCGCGGTACGCAGACGAGAACGGAGGCTGCCATTGTGAGCGCGGGCCACGACCGCCTGACGGGCGCGCTTGCGGGCTTGTGCCGAGTTGGCCATATCTATGTTCTTCCGTTGAGTGGTTCTTGAAAACGCGCGAGTTTAACCGTTCGACAGGCAAGGTGCAAGTGCACCGCCGGGCAACAGCGGCTATCATCGCGTCTTTTGCCACGGCGACCACCGATGAACCTGTTGCGCGCCCTTGCCACCGTCAGCAGCATGACCCTGTTGTCGCGGATCCTCGGCTTCGTCCGGGACTTCGTGATCGCGCGCACCTTCGGCGCCGGCATGGCGACCGACGCTTTCTTCGTCGCGTTCCGGCTGCCCAACCTGCTGCGGCGCATGTTTGCGGAGGGTGCATTCTCGCAGGCCTTCGTTCCCATTCTCGCCGAATACAAGAACCGCCAGGGACCTGAGGAGACGCACAAGCTGGTGGGCCGCGTGGCCACGGCCCTCGCGCTGGCGGTGACCGTGGTGACCGCCATCGGCATCGTCGCCGCACCGCTGATCATCTGGGCATCCGCGCCGGGTTTCGCTGACGAACCGGACAAGTTCGCCCTCACCGTCGAACTGACCCGCATCACCTTCCCTTACATCCTGTTCATGGCACTGGTGGCGCTTGCCGGCGGCATCCTCAACACCTGGAGCCGCTTCGCCATTCCGGCGTTCACGCCGGTACTGCTGAACCTCTCCTTCATCGGCATGGCGCTGTTCGCCGCCCCCTGGTTCGATCCGCCCGTCCTCGCGCTGGCGTGGGCGGTATTCATCGGCGGCATCCTGCAACTGGCGCTGCAATTGCGCCCGCTCGCGCGCATCGGCTTGCTGCCGCGCTTCGATCTGAACCTGTCCGATCCCGGCGTGCGACGCATCGCAAAACTGATGCTGCCCGCGATGCTGGGGGTGTCGGTGAGCCAGGTGTCGCTGATCATCAACACCATCTTCGCGTCCTTCCTCGAGAGCGGCAGCGTGTCGTGGCTGTATTACGCCGATCGGCTGATGGAGTTCCCGGCAGGCCTGCTCGGCGCCGCGTTGGGGACGATCCTGCTGCCCAGCTTGTCGAAACTGCACGCGGACGAGCAGCCGGAAGCCTTCTCGTCGCTGCTCGACTGGGGGCTGCGCCTGACGCTGATGCTCACGCTGCCGGCCGCGCTCGCGCTGGCGCTGCTGGCCGTGCCGCTGCTGTCGACGCTGTTCCAGCACGGAGCCTTCACGGCGACGGACGTGCAGCAGACACGCCTCGCCCTGGTCGCCTACAGCGTCGGGCTGAGCGGCCTGATCCTGGTGAAGATCCTCGCGCCCGGGTTCTATGCGCGACAGGACATCCGCACGCCGGTCAAGATCGCCCTGATCACGCTGGTCGCGACGCAACTGATGAACCTCGCGTTCATCGTGCCGCTCAAGCATGCCGGCCTCGCGCTGTCGATCGGGCTCGCCTCGCTGCTGAATGCGGCGCTGCTGTTTCGCGGCTTGCGCCGGCGCGGGGTCTATCGGCCGCAACCGCGCTGGGGCATTTTTTCGCTGCGCCTGCTGGCCGCACTGGGAGTACTGGGGGTCGCACTTTGGTTCGGCATGGGCGACGAGCAGTGGTGGTACGCGCAGGATGCAGTAACGCGTGTCCTGCGCCTGTCCGCGGTCGTACTGGGCGGAATCGGTGCATATTTCCTCACCCTGTTCGCCCTGGGAGTCCGCCCGCGGGATTTCCGCCGGCGCGCGGCATGACCGGCCGGCGCGGGCGCCCCGCGCCGCAGTGCAGCGTTACGGAAGGATTCGACGGCACTAGAATGGGACGAATGATTATCCCGATCGACATGTAAGGAGTTCCCTGGCATGAGACTCAGCAGCCAAAGCTTCGCCGACGGCGCGCGCATCCCCGGCGAATTCTCGTTCTGCATTCCGGCCGCTGAAGGCCACGTCTGCCTCGGCAGCAATCGCAACCCGCACCTGGCCTGGAGTGGGGTGCCGACGGAAACGCGCTCCTTCGTGCTGATCTGCCACGACCCGGATGTACCGAGCAGCGGTGACGACGTCAACCAGGAAGGTCGCGTTGTGCCGGCGAGCCTGCCGCGCGTGGATTTCTTCCACTGGGTCGTCATCGACCTGCCTGCGGACCTGCGGGAAATCGCGGCCGGCAGCTTCTCGGACGGCGTGACGCCGGGCGGAAAGAACGGCCCGGAAGGTCCGCTCGGCTCGCGCCAGGGCATCAACGATTACACCGCCTGGTTTGCCGGTGACGAAGCCATGCGCGGGAATTACCACGGCTACGACGGTCCCTGCCCGCCGTGGAACGACGAGCTGGTGCACCGCTACGTGTTCACGCTGTATGCGCTGGACAAGGAATGCTGCAACGTCGACGGGAGCTTCGGCGGAGCCCAGGTGCGCAACGCGATCGCGGGTCACGTGCTGGCCGAGGCGAAGCTCACCGGCACGTACACCCTGAATCCGTCACTGTCCGACTGAGCTTTCAGCAGAATCCGGAGCGCCCAGGCCGGTTCGCGCGACTCAGAATCCGGCGGCAGTGCCTTCGCGGCGCGGGTCGGCAGCGCCGACCCATTCCCTGCCCCGCCTGACGACCACACCCAGCCCGCTGGTCAGGTCGCGCACTACGGTTTCGTGACCGAAGGCGGCAAGACCGTCGGCCAGCGGTCGCACGTCGCCGCGATCCTCGATCTCGGTGGGGCCATTGCGGCTGCCGACATGAGGACGGGCGAGCAAGGCGTCGGGCGGCATGTTCCAGTCGAGCAGGCCGACGAGGCTTTCGGCGACATAGTTGATGATCTGGCTGCCACCCGGCGAGCCCGTCACGGCGTGGAGTTTTCCACCCGCGTCGAACACCAGGGTCGGCGACATCGAACTGCGCGGACGCTTGCCGGGGCCGACACGGTTCGGGTGGGGACCGCGCTCGTCGGCCGGGGCAAAGGAGAAGTCGGTCAACTGGTTGTTGAGCAGGAAGCCCCGCGCCACGCGCCGGCTGCCGAAGGCATCCTCGATCGAGGCGGTCATGGAGACGGCATTGCCGGCCGGATCGACAATCGACACGTGGGAGGTCGCGGGCTGCTCGACGTTCACCGCCCGCGGCGCTGGCGCAGCGCCGGGAGTGCCGGGCCGAGCACGATCAAGACTGTCGTCGAGCCGGATCAGTTGCGCGCGCGCGCCGAGGTAGTCCCTCGCAAGCAGCCTTGAGGGCGCGAGCGGCATCGCGACGGGATCGCCATACCATGCGTCGCGATCGGCGAACGCGAGCCGCCCCGCTTCGCTGAACAGGTGGGCGGCAAACGCCGAGTCGGGCGCGATGTCGGCAAGGCGGAAACGTTCGAGGATGCCGAGCATCGCCAGCACGGTGGCCGCGCCCGAGCTGGGCGGAGGCATGCCGCAGACACGGTAGGTGCGGTAGCGTCCGCACAAGGGGGCGCGCTCGACCGCACGGTAGCCGGACAGATCCTCGAGCGAGAGCGCACCCGGGTTTGGACCGGCAGCGACCGCAGCAACGATGGCGCGCGCGATAGGCCCTGCATAGAACGCGTCAGCGCCCTGCTCCGCCACCGCAGCCAGCACCTCGGCCAGTTCGGGATTGCGCAGCGTCGCCCCCTCCGCCAACGGCCGCCCGTCGGCATCGAAGAAGAGCTGGCGCGCGGCTGGATCACGACTCAGGAAGCGGTCCTGCGCGATCAGTTTGTGCAGGCGCGGCGACACCGGAAAACCCTCGGTGGCGAGGCGGATCGCGGGCTGGAACAGGCTCGGCCAGGGCAGCCGCCCGTAACGCGCATGGACAGCGGCAAACATGCGCAGCAGCCCCGGCACTCCGACCGAGCGCCCGCCCACGACGGCGTCGTGGAAGGCCATCTTGTCGCCTTGCGGAGTGAGAAAGAGACGCTCATCCACGCCTCCCGGCGCAGTCTCGCGCCCATCCCAGGCGCTCGTCCTGCCCATTTGCGCGTCGTGATGGACGAGGAATCCACCTCCGCCAATGCCGGAGGACTGCGGTTCGACGACGTTGAGCACCAGCGCGGCGGCGATGGCGGCATCGACCGCGCTACCGCCTGCGTGCAACACCCCCACGGCTGCATCGGTCGCGTGCGGGTTGGCGGTGACGACCATCGCCCGCGATGCAACGACGGCCGGCTTCCTGCCGAAGCCTGTCGCCGCTTCAGGCTGACCGGGCGCTTGGCCAAAAGCTGGCCGGGCTGCGGGTAGCGCCGCCAGCCCGAGGATCACGATTGCGGCGAGCAGGGTCCGCGATGCATTCATATCCCCTCCCGAAGTTCACCTGCCGGCAGATTGATGTGCGGAAACGATACGCGGGCCCGCGGCATGCCGGGTCGCGCGCAGTGTATCGCAACGTTTCAGGGGACGTAGGCAGCGAGTCGACGCGCAACGGAAGCAAAGCTCGGCCGACGGTAGTCCGGGACGCCCCCGGCGTATGCGGGATATACCTCGCCTTCGATGAGCGGACGAAGGTAGCGCTTCGCCGCGTCGGTGACGTGCAGGCCGTCACCACGGATGAACCCGGCGGGCACCCGGCGCTCGAGGTTGGCGATCGCAGCCACGTCCTGGAGCACGACATCCCAGCGGTAGGGGGCGTCGGCGAGTCGCCGGATCGCCGGCATGACGCAGTCGCGCCCGGCGATGGCGGCTGCGACCGCGGCGCGACCGACGGCGCAGGCCTGGGCATGATCGACGGCCGACACGAGGTGGCCGGCAGCGCGCTGCAGGTAATCGGGAATGGCCCAGTGGTGCTTGTGACCGAGCCGCGCGTGGATCAGCCGCGCGAGGCACTGGCCCGCGCCACCGAGCTGCACGTGCCCCTTGCGATCGTGATCCTGCTCCATGACGAGCGTGCCGTCGGCACGACGGATCCCCTCCGACACCGTCACGGCGCAATAACCGAGTCGCTTCACCGTGGCGTCGACGGCGCCCAGGAAGGCCTCTTCGTCGAAAGGCACCTCGGGCATCAGGATGATGTGCGGCGGTTCATCCTCCGTGCGCGCCGCGAGCGCGCTCGCCGCGGCGATCCAGCCGGCGTTGCGCCCCATCACCTCGAGCACGAAGACGCGCCCGGCGCTGCTGGCCATCGACGCGATGTCGAGGCCGGCTTCCAGCATGGCCACCGCTGCATACTTGGCAGCAGAACCGAAGCCGGGCGAACAGTCGGTGCCTTCGAGGTCGTTGTCGACCGTCTTCGGCACGCCCACGCATACCAGCGGGTAGCCGCGCACACGGGCGGCGGCCGAGATCTTGGCAACGGTATCCATCGAACCGTTGCCGCCGTTGTAGAGGAAATAACCGACGCCGTGCGCAGCGAAGACCGCGAACAGGCGGTCGTACTGGGCGGGATTCCGCTCGGGGGGATCGAGATCGAAGCGACAGGAGCCGAAGGCACCGCCCGGCAGGTGTGAGAGCGCCTCGAGATCGCCCGCGCCAAGCGTCGACGTGTCGATCAGATCCTCGCCGAGGGCGCCGAGAATGCCGTGGCGGGCGGCAAGCACGGTGCCGATGGCGTCGCTGCATTCGCGCGACGCGGCGATGACCGCCGCCGCGGTGGCGTTGATGACCGCGGTAACGCCGCCCGACTGCGCATACAGGAGATTCGTCTTGTTCATCGCGCTCTCGTAGCGTGCTTTCAAGGCGGCAGCCCTATACCGCCGTTCCTATCGCAAGACATGGGCAGGGCTTCGCCAGGCTCAGCCCGAACGGGCATGTCGTTGCCGGCTTACCAATGCAAACGCGGCGAGAAACGGGATGGCTCCCGCCGCTCGCCGCGCCTGTGCCGGAGACGTCCGCTTACTTCAGCGCTTCGAACGCGCTCGCGGTGATCGCCTCGACCGCGCCGAGACCGGAGATCTTGCGGACCTTCGGGGCGGCAGCCGCACCGGAAGCGGCCCACTGGGAATAGTACTCGACCAGCGGCTTGGTCTGGGCGTGATAGACCTCGAGGCGCTTCTTCACGGTTTCCTCGCGATCGTCGTCGCGCTGGATGAGATCCTCGCCGGTCACGTCGTCCTTGCCCGCAACCTTGGGCGGGTTGAACTTGACGTGGTAGGTGCGGCCCGAGGCAACGTGCACACGCCGCCCGCTCATGCGCTCGACGATCTCGCTGTCGGGAACGTCGATCTCGAGGACGAAGTCGATCGGCACGCCGGCTTCCTTCATCGCGTCAGCCTGCGGAATCGTGCGCGGGAAGCCGTCGAACATGTAGCCGGCCTTGCAGTCGTCCTGCTGCAGGCGGTCCTTCACCAGGCCGATGATGATGTCGTCGGAGACGAGGCCGCCCGCATCCATCACCTTCTTGGCCTCGATACCCAGCGGAGTGCCCGCCTTGACCGCGGCGCGCAGCATGTCGCCGGTGGAAATCTGCGGAATGCCGAACTTCTCCTTGATGAAGTTCGCCTGCGTGCCCTTGCCTGCGCCCGGGGGTCCCAACAGAATCAAACGCATGAATCCTCTCCTCCCTGTCATGCGGCGCCAGTCCGGCCGCATGGTTCCCAAAAAATGAAGCCCGAAACTTACTCGACTCGACCTGCGCGGTCAAACGCGGCCCGGACGCGCTCAAGGTCTTCGGGCGTATCGACGCCCGCCGCCGGCGCGCGTTCGACGGACAGTACCCGAATGCGGTAACCGTGCCACAGCGCCCGGAGCTGCTCGAGCGCCTCCCAGTTTTCCAGCGGCGACGCTGACAGCCCTGCGTAGCGGCGCAGGAAGTCGACACGATAAGCGTAGATGCCCACGTGGCGCTGCACCGGAAGGCCCGCGGGGATCGCCTCGCGGGATTTGGCGAAATCGTCGCGCGCCCAGGGAATCGGGGCACGTGAGAAATACAGCGCACGATCGTTCGCGTCGCACACGACCTTGACAACGTTCGGATTGAAGAATTCGGCGGCGTCGTGCAGCGTGTGCGCGGCCGTCGCGATGGCGGCGTCAGGCGCATCGGCCAGGGCGCGCGCGACATCGGCAATCAGGGCGGGGTCGATCAGCGGTTCGTCCCCCTGCACATTCACGACGATCTGGTCATCGCTCCAGCCACGGGCGGCGACGACCTCGGCGAGGCGGTCGGTGCCGCTGGGATGATCGGCGCGTGTCATCAGCACGTCGCCGCCGGCCGACTGCACGGCTTCGACGACGCGTGCATCGTCGGTCGCGACCCACGCGGACAGCGGCCCGGCCTTGCGTGCCTGCTCGAGCACGCGCACCACCATCGGCTTGCCGCCGATGTCAGCGAGCGGCTTGCCCGGCAGGCGCGTCGAGGCGTAGCGCGCCGGAATGACGACGTGGAAGCCGGCCATGCTCAGCGGCGCAGGGCGTCGACTTCTTCGGCCGGCAGCTGGCGCGCCTCTTCCTCGAGCATCACCGGAATGCCGTCTCGGATCGGGAACGCGAGGCGGTCGGCCTTGCAGACGAGCTCCTGCTTGTCCTTGACGAAGTCGAGAGGACCCTTGCAGACGGGGCACACGAGGATTTCAAGCAGTCTGGCGTCCATGCGACAGTTTCTCCAGGATATGTTCGGCGGCGCCCGCCGGGATCTGTGCCCTGACCGGGAATTCCCAAGTGTCGGCAGACGCGAAAGCCGAGCATTTTACCGCATCCTTGCTGGTCAGGACTTTCGCCTCGCCGGGCGCGAACGCCAGGTCGGCGGCGGTGAATGGGTGATGGTCCGGAAAGGGATGGGGCACGACGTCGAGCCCCATCGCGCGCAATTGATCGAAGAAACGCTCCGGGCGACCTATGCCGGCGACCGCGTGCACACGACGCCCCATGAATGTATCGGGCCGGCATCGATGCGCCGCATCCTGGAGGGAGATGAAATCATCCCCCTCGAGTCGCATCGGGAATACCGGGGTGTCGCCGATCGCCCGCCTGACCACGGCCGAAAGGGGACCGTGGGCAATCACCATGTCGACTTCGCGCAGCCGGGTCAGCGGTTCGCGCAGAGGACCCGCGGGCAGCAGCCAGCGGTTGCCGAGCGTGCGCTCGTCCACAACCGCGAGTTCGACGTCGCGTGCGAGGCGGTAATGCTGCAAGCCGTCGTCGGAAACAATTACGTCGCACTCGGGATGCCGGGCCAGAAGCGCTCTTGCCGCGGCCGGACGGTCCGCACCGACGGCGACGGGACAACCGGTCAGACGCGCGAGGAGCACGGGTTCGTCGCCGTAAAGGGACGTATCGCCGTCGGCAGGAACCAGGGCGACGCCGCTGACATGGCCACCATATCCGCGACTGACGACGCCGGGAGTCCAGCCCGCCGCGCGCAACTCGCGCACGAGCCAATCCACGACCGGGGTCTTGCCGCTGCCGCCGACAGCGATGTTGCCGACGATGATGACCGGGACGGGGAGGCGCTCGACGCGCCGCGGGTCACTGCGATAACGGCGACGACGCGTCGCGGCGAGGGCGCCGAACAGCGCCGACAAGGGGCGCAGCAGGTGCGCGAGGAGAGAGCGGCGCCGCCACCACTCCGGACTGCTGCGCGCCATGGATCAGGTGCACGGCATCGGCGACAGGGTCGCCGATGCCGCCCCGGCGGCAAGACCGCTCACGGGGCGGACTGGGTGGCGAAGGTGATGTGCGGCAGGCCCGCACGCTGCGCCGCCTGCATCACGTCGATGACGCTCTGGTGCGCGGCCTTGGCGTCCGCCGTGATGACCACGACCGGATCCTTGCCCCCGGCAGGAACGGCGCGACCGAGCGCCGCGGCGATCGCATTGATGCTCTTGTCGCCGACCGGCTGGCGATTGACGAGAACGTCTCCGGCGGCATTCACCGCGACAACGATCTCGTTGGGCGTGACCTCGGCGGCCTTGGTGTCGGCCATCGGGAGGTTGATCTCGAGTCCCGATACCTTGGAGTAGGTCGTCGTGAGGACGAGGAAGATGATCAGGACCAGCAGGACATCGATCAGCGGGATCAGGTTGATGTCCGGTGCTTCGTGCTTGCGTCCGCGCTGGAAGTTCATGCGCTGCATTCCCGCTCAGGGGCGACGGTCGCCGTGCACGACCTCGACCAGCTTGATCGCCTGCTGCTCCATGTCGACGACGAAGCCATCGACGACCGCGCGGTAATGGCGCCAGAAGATGATCGAAGGAATCGCGATCATCAGGCCCAGGCCCGTCGCGTAGAGCGCGGTGGAGATACCCTGCGCGAGCTGCTGCGGGTTGGTCGTGGCTGCCCCCTGGGCGGCGAAGATGTCGATCATGCCGACGATGGTGCCGAACAGGCCCATCAGCGGGGCGATCGACGCGATGGTGCCGAGCGTGTTGAGGAAGCGCTCGAGTTCGTGCGCGACGGCGCGGCCGGTTTCCTCGATCGCCTCCTTCATGACCTCGCGCGAGCTGCTGACGTTGCGCAGGCCCGCGGCAAGGACGCGACCGAGCGGCGAATGGGCGGCGACGCGGTTGGCCATCTCGGACGTGGCGCCTTTCTGGCGCAGGTCGGAAAGCACCTTGTCGAGCAGGCCGTCGGGCACGATGCGCGAGCGACGCAGGGTGACGCCGCGTTCGATGATGAGGGCGACGGCAACGATGGATACCAGCAGGAGGGGCCAGACGGGCCAGCCCGCGGACTGGATGAGCGCGAACACGCAGGAACTCCGGAAACTCGAAAAAAGAAGAACTGTAAACCCCAGCCGCGAACACGGCAAGGGCGCACCCTTTTGTCATGGACGCAGGAAGAATCCACAAATCCTGTGGATAAGTTTGTGGATTCTTCGAGAATTAGTCGGCAAATAGCTGTCGCGACAAGCGTTTTCTTACTGCGCTGAAAAATTAAGCAACAATTTTATTGTTTAAAAACAGTAGCTTGCAAATATCCTTAAATACTTCGCGGATTCGTAGATTCACCATTGACAGAACGGGAGCCTTGTGGATTCCGTTACAATCGCAGCCATGCAAAACACCTTGATCCCTCCCTTCGGCGGCCCTGGCGACACGAATGGCGCGGGCCGGGTTCTCAGCGTTTCAGCGCTCAACCGCATGGCCCGCGAGACGCTCGAAGCCCGCTTTCCCCTGATGTGGGTGAGCGGCGAGATCTCCAATCTCACCCGGGCGCCCTCGGGCCACTTGTATTTCACGCTGAAGGACGCCGAGGCGCAGGTTCGCTGCACGATGTGGCGCAATCGCGCCCAGCTGCTGCCCTTCCGCCCGGAGAACGGGATGCGGGTGGATGCCCGCTCGCTCGTAACCCTGTACGAGGCGCGCGGCGACTTCCAGCTCAATGTCGAGGCACTGCGGCAGACCGGACAGGGGAACCTGTTCGAGGCCTTCCTGCGCCTCAAGGAAAAGCTCGCGTCAGAAGGCCTGTTCGACCCGGCCGCGAAACGGGAGCTTCCACATTACCCGCGGCGCATCGGCGTCGTGACGTCACCGGCGGCCGCCGCATGGAGGGATGTGCTGGCCGCGTTGCAGCGGCGTGCCCCGCATCTCGAGGTGGTCCTCTACCCGTCGCCGGTGCAGGGCGCTGACGCCGGCGCAAGGCTCGCCGAAGCGGTACGGACGGCGGACGCGCGCCGTGCGGAAGATGCCATCGACCTGCTCCTGGTGGTGCGCGGCGGCGGCAGCATCGAGGATCTGTGGGCCTTCAACGACGAGGCGCTGGCACGCGCGATCCGCGGGTGCCGGGTGCCGGTGGTGAGCGGCGTGGGTCACGAGACCGACTTTACGATCGCGGATTTCGCAGCCGACGTGCGCGCGGCGACGCCGACCGGTGCCGCCGAACTGGCGAGCGCGGGCTACCACGCCGCGCGGGCGCGCGTGAGCGACTTGGGACGTTTCCTTTCCGCCGGCATGGAGCGGCGTCTGCACGGGCTGGCACAAAGGCTCGACCGGGCTGCACTGCGGCTCGTGCATCCGCGCGAACGGCTCGGGCTCGCACGAGAGCGCAGCGAACGGCTCGCCACACGCCTGGGCGCGGCGATGGCGCGCCGCCTGGAACGCATGGAAGGGACACGCCGCGTCCTGGAATTGCGCCTCGTCGCCCGCAAGCCCGACCTGCGCCGGGAGATGGAGCGCTGTGCCCGCGCGGCGCAAAGGCTCGGCGCAGCAGGTGGACAGCTCATGCAGCGCCGTGCGGAACGACTCTCCGCGCTGGCGACCCACTTGCAGCATCTGGCGCCGCAGGCGGTGCTCGCGCGCGGCTACAGCATCACGCGCGACGCCGAGGGGCGAATCCTGAGGGACGCCGACGAGACGACGGCAGGCGAGAAAATCTCGGTGGAACTCGCAAACGGGCGCCTGCGTGCTATCGTGAATAGCACGGAAGCATGACGAGCGCGCCACCGCGCGTTGCAGGATCCTCCCGCGGACAGGCTGCACGGCCCGCAGGATTGCCAGCGGGGTTCAATCCCGACTAGAATAGTCAGGCTTTGACCCCGACAACCCTGAAACCAAACAGGAAGGAGAACAAATGGAACATACCCTGCCCCCCCTGCCCTACGCGAAGGACGCCCTGGCTCCGCACATTTCGGCCGAGACCATGGAGTTCCACTACGGCAAGCACCACCAGGCCTATGTGACCAACCTGAACAACCTGATCAAGGGCACCGAGTACGAGAACCTCGACCTCGAGGCGATCGTCAAGAAGGCTCCCGCCGGCGGCGTGTATAACAACGCCGCCCAGGTGTGGAACCACACCTTCTTCTGGAACGGCATGAAGCCGAACGGCGGCGGCGAGCCGACGGGCGCGCTGGCCGAAGCGATCAAGGCCAAGTGGGGCAGCTTCGAGGACTTCAAGAAGGCCTTCACGACCTCGGCCGTGGGCAACTTCGGTTCGGGCTGGACCTGGCTGGTGAAGAAGGCCGACGGCAGCGTCGACATCGTCAACATGGGCGCAGCCGGCACCCCGCTGACGACCGCCGACAAGGCCCTGCTCTGTATCGACGTGTGGGAACACGCCTACTACATCGACTACCGCAACCGTCGCCCGGACTTCGTCGCGACCTTCCTGAACAGCCTCGCCAACTGGGACTTCGCCGCGAAGAACTTCGCCTGATCCCCCTGCGGACCTTGCCGGCCCCCGCGTGAGGCCGGCCGCGTGGCCTCCCCTGTCGTGCAGGCGGAGGCCACGCCATTTCTGAATATACTTTTCTGATTTTCTTCGTTCAGGTTATAAGCGCGCGACGTTAGATTTTCTCCATCGAATTCCCTTCCACGGAGAAAATCATCATGACGGTCAACATCCTCCGGCGCAGCCTGCTGGCCCTGGCACTCACCGCAAGCCTGGTCGGCACCGCACAGGCGCAGACGACGCTGCTCAACGTTTCCTACGATCCGACGCGCGAGCTGTACCAGGCGTTCAACCCCGAATTCGTGAAGTACTGGAAGGCGAAGACCGGCCAGGACGTGACGATCAAGCAGTCGCACGGAGGCTCCGGCAAGCAGGCGCGGGCGGTGATCGACGGCCTCGAGGCGGACGTGGTGACGCTGGCGCTGGCCTATGACATCGACGTCATCGCGGCGAAGACGAACAAGTTCCCCGCCGACTGGCAGAAGCGCCTGCTGCACAACAGCTCGCCCTACACGTCGACGATCGTCTTCCTCGTGCGCAAGGGCAATCCGAAGGAGATCAAGGACTGGGGCGACCTGGTGAAGCCGGGCGTCCAGGTGATCACGCCGAATCCGAAGACTTCGGGCGGCGCGCGCTGGAATTACCTTGCGGCGTGGGGCTATGCGCTGCAGCAGCCGGGCGGCAGCGAGGCGAAGGCGAAGGAGTTCGTGACCGAGCTGTTCAAGCATGTGCCGGTGCTCGATTCGGGCGCGCGCGGTGCGACCAATACCTTCGTGCAGCGCGGCATCGGCGATGTGCTGCTGGCGTGGGAGAACGAGGCCTTCCTGTCGGTGAACGAGCTGGGCCCGGACAAGTTCGAGATCGTGGTGCCGTCGGTGTCGATCCTGGCCGAACCGCCGGTGACGGTGGTCGACGGGGTCGCGGCGAAGCGGGGGACGACCGAGGTCGCAAAGGCTTACGTGGAATATCTGTACTCGCCCGCCGGGCAGAAGATCGCCGCGCAGCATTACTACCGCCCGGCGAAGCCGGAGCTGGCCGACCCGAAGGACGTGGCGCGTTTCCCGAAACTGAAGACCTTCACGATCGACGGCCTGTTCGGCGGCTGGGCGAAGACGCAGAAGGCGCACTTCGACGACGGCGGCGTGTTCGACCAGATCTTCACGCGCTGAACCGCGCGTCACGACACACGGAGCGCCGCGCATGCGACACACGAGTTTGATCGTGCCGGGCTTCCACGGCAGCGGGCCGGAGCACTGGCAGACCTGGCTGGAACAGCGCCTGCCGGACGCGCGGCGGGTGCGCGGGATCGACTGGGAGGCGCCCGTGCTGGCGCGCTGGGCGGCGGCGGTGCGGCGCGAGATCGACGAGTCGCCGCACGCGGTGTGGCTCGTGGCGCACAGTTTCGGCTGCCTGGCGAGCGTGGTCGCTGCGGCCGACCGGCCCGAACGGGTGGCGGGGGCGCTGTTCGTCGCGCCGGCCGATCCGGCACGCTTCGGTCCGCTCGGTCTGCTGGAGGAGGCGCCGGCGCCCGCCGACGACCTCGGCCCCTGGCTGCCCCAGCGACAGCTCGGCTTTCCCTGCGCGGTGATCGCCAGCACCAATGACCCGTGGGTACGGCTGACGGTCGCGGCCTATTGGGCGGACCGCTGGGGTGCGCGCTTCATCAACATCGGCGCGGCGGGCCACATCAACGTCGACGCCGGCTTCGGCGCGTGGCCCTTCTGCCACGACCTGCTCGACGGCATGCAGCAGGCGCACGAGGACGTGCCGCTGGGGGCGATCTCCGGCCGGCAGGAATCGCACAAGGGGCGGCGCAGTACGCTGGCACGCCTGCGCCATCACACCCGCAGCTCGCTCGAATTGCGGACCGGCGCTCCGGATCCGTCCCCGCGCAAGGCTTAGCTGCAGCCCCTGACGGGCACGGACTGCGGTCCGGCCGTGCACGACGGGCGCCCCCGCCCCTGACGTCCTTAGCAGGAAATCGAATAACCAGCCCGCTTTTTATTATTTAACGGGCACAAGCAGCACGCATAGACTTGAATCATGAAATGCATTGGGAACGCCAAGATATGAGCGCCAGCCGGACCTTCCGGGTGCTGCCGGGCTTCCGCCTGACGCTCGGCTACACCCTCGCCTATCTGTCGTTGATCGTGCTGCTGCCGCTCGCGGCGGTCTTCCTCAAGACGGCCAGCCTGAGCATCGCGGAATTCTGGAACGTGATCAGCGCACCGCGCGTCGTTGCAAGCTACAAGCTGTCCTTCGGCATGTCGCTCGCGGCCGCCGCCATCAACGCCATGTTCGGCCTGCTGCTGGCGTGGTCGCTCGTGCGCTACAGCTTTCCGGGCAAGCGCGTCATCGACGCACTCGTGGACCTGCCCTTCGCGCTGCCCACCGCAGTCGCCGGCATCGCGCTGACCGCGCTGTACGCGAAGAACGGCTGGATCGGACAGTACCTCGATCCGCTGGGGATCCAGGTTGCGTTCAAGCCCCTTGGCGTGCTCGTCGCGCTGGTCTTCATCGGCCTGCCCTTCGTCGTGCGGACCGTGCAGCCCATCCTCGAGGACCTCGACACCGAGTTGGAGGAAGCCGCCGCGAGCCTGGGGGCCCGGCGCTGGCAGATCTTCCGCCACGTGATCCTGCCGGTGCTGCTGCCGGCACTGCTGACGGGCTTTGCGCTGGCCTTCGCGCGCGCCGTGGGCGAATACGGCTCGGTGATCTTCATCGCCGGCAACATCCCGATGGTGTCGGAGATCACGCCGCTGATGATCATCACCAAACTCGAACAATACGATTACGCCGGCGCCACCGCGATCGCGGTGGTGATGCTGGTGGTGTCGTTCGCGCTGCTGCTGCTGATCAACGGCCTGCAGGCGTGGACGGCCAGCAGAACCGGGAGGGAGCGCTGATGGCCGGCGCGACGACACTCAACTGGGCCGGCGCCATGCAGGCCGATGCCGCGGTCCGCTTCGAGTCCCGCGAGGCCACACGCGAAGCCCCATGGGTCAAATGGACCATACTCGGAATTTCGCTCACCTTCTTCGCGGTTTTCCTGCTGTTGCCTCTGGTGGCCGTCTTCATCGAAGCGCTGCGCAAGGGCTGGGGAACCTACGGGAGCGCGCTCGTCCATGAGGATGCGCTGTGGGCAATCAAGCTCACGCTCACCGCCGCGGTGATCGCGGTGCCGCTCAACCTGGTGTTCGGCGTTTGCGCCGCGTGGGCGATCGCGAAGTTCGAGTTCCGCGGCAAGCACTTCCTCATCACGCTGATCGACCTGCCGTTCTCGGTGTCGCCCGTGATCGCCGGCCTGATCTACGTGCTGATCTTCGGCGCGCAGGGCTGGCTCGGGCCATGGCTCGCGGATCACGACATCAGGATCATCTTCGCCGTTCCCGGCATCGTGCTGGCGACGGTGTTCGTGACCTTCCCCTTCGTCGCGCGCGAGCTCATTCCGCTGATGCAGGCGCAGGGCCGGGAGGAGGAGGAAGCCGCGATCGTGCTCGGCGCCAACGGCTGGCAGACCTTCTGGTACGTGACGCTGCCGAACATCAAGTGGGGACTGCTGTATGGCGTGATCCTGTGCAATGCCCGCGCGATGGGCGAGTTCGGTGCGGTGTCGGTCGTCTCCGGCCACATCCGCGGGCAGACCAACACCCTGCCGTTGCACGTCGAGATCCTCTACAACGAGTACCAGTTCGCCGCCGCCTTCGCGGTGGCCTCGCTGCTGGCACTGCTGGCGCTCGTGACCCTGGCGATAAAGACCTGGGTCGAGCACCGCGCCGGCGGCGGGAATCGATCACGAGATGCCCATCAGGACGCCGCATCATGAGCATTCAGGTCAGAAACATCCGCAAGACGTTCGGCGACTTCGTCGCGCTCGACGACGTCTCGCTCGACTTCCCGACCGGCGAGCTGGTGGCGCTGCTGGGCCCGTCCGGCTGCGGCAAGACCACGCTCCTGCGCATCATCGCCGGTCTTGAGCAGGCCGAATCCGGACAGGTGCTGCTGGACGGGGACGACGCCTCGGGCACCCACGTGCGCGAGCGCCAGGTCGGTTTCGTGTTCCAGCATTACGCACTGTTCCGCCACATGAGCGTGTTCGACAACGTCGCCTTCGGCAAGCGCATGAAACCGCGCGGGCAACGTCCGTCGGAACGGCAGATCCGCGACAAGGTGCATGAACTCCTCGACCTCGTGCAGCTCGACTGGCTCGCCGACCGCTTCCCGGCGCAACTGTCCGGCGGCCAGCGCCAGCGCATTGCGCTCGCCCGTGCACTCGCGGTGGAGCCGCGTGTGTTGCTGCTCGACGAGCCTTTCGGGGCGCTCGACGCCAAGGTGCGCAAGGAGCTGCGCCGCTGGCTGCGCAAGCTGCACGACGAACTGCATATCACCTCGATCTTTGTCACCCACGACCAGGAGGAGGCGCTCGAGGTCGCCGATCGCGTCGTGCTGATGGACCGCGGCCATGTCGAGCAGATCGGCACGCCCGAAGAGGTCTACCGCCAGCCCGCGACGCCCTTCGTGTATGGTTTCCTCGGCTCGGTGAACTTCTTCCACGGCCGAGTGGAAGACAACGCGCTGCGCGTCGGCGACGACGTGCTGCCGAGCGCGCAGCAGGAATTCGATGCAGGATCGGAAGTGATCGCGTTCGCGCGTCCGCACGAACTGGACCTGCTTGCAGACGCTCACGCCAACACTGGCGTCGCGGCACGCGTCACCCGCATCCTCGCTTTCGGCGTCACCGCCCGCATCGAGCTCGACGGGCTGAACGGCGCCAGCGGCCAGCATTTCGAGGTCGAGCTGACGCAGCAACGCGTCGCCGAGCTGAATCTCGCCGAAGGCCAGGCCGTGCGCCTGCTACCCTCGCACCTCAAGGTCTTCGAGCGCAACGGCATCACTGGAGCAACTGCATGAATTTCCAGCAGCTACGCATCATCCGCGAGACGGTGCGCCGCAACTTCAATCTCACGGAGGTCGCCAACGCGCTGTTTACGTCGCAATCTGGCGTCTCCAAGCACATCAAGGACCTCGAGGACGAACTCGGCGTCGAGCTCTTCGTGCGCAAGGGCAAGCGTCTGCTGGGCCTCACCGACCCCGGCAAGGAACTGGTCGTGATGGTCGAGCGCATGCTCCTCGACGCGGGCAACATCAAGCGTCTCGCCGAGCAGTACAGCAACCGCGACGAAGGCCGCCTGACCGTCGTCACCACGCACACGCAGGCACGCTACGCCCTTCCCCGCGTCGTGACGGAGTTCAAGAAGGTCTATCCGAAGGTGTATCTCAAGCTGCACCAGGGCAGCCCCGAGGAGATCGTGTCCATGCTGCTGGACGGCCAGGCGGATATTGGCATCGCGACCGAAGCGCTCGCCGGGGTCGCCGAGCTCGCGTCATTCCCCTATTACTCCTGGCACCACTCGGTGATCGTGCCGGCCGGCCATCCGCTGGAGGCGGCCCGGCCGCTGACGCTCGAGGCGATCGCCGAATACCCGCTGATCACCTACCACGAAGGCTTCACCGGGCGCTCCCTGATCGACCGCGCGTTCGCCGCGGCGGGACTCTCGCCGGACGTCGCGATGTCGGCGATGGACGCGGACGTCATCAAGACCTACGTCGAACTGGGGCTGGGCGTCGGCATCGTCGCGTCGATGGCCTTCCAGCCCGGGCGCGAGGGCGAACTGCGCCTGCTCGACACCAGCCACCTCTTTCCGGCGAACACGACGCGCATCGCAGTGCGGCGTGGGCATTACCTGCGCGGATTCGCCTACCGCTTCATCGAAATGTGCTCGCCGACGCTCGGCGAAGCGACGGTGCGCCACAGCGTCACCCCCGCCGGCAACGGCCACGCCGAAGAATGAAGCAGCGCGCCGCGCGCCGGCGCCTGCTATTCTCCGATTTCCGCACCATGGAGCCCACAAATGTCGAATTGGTACGCTGACAACGCCGAATCCATCGGCAAGACCCCGCTGATCAAACTGAATCGCATCACCGATGGCGCCCCCGCGATCGTGCTGGGCAAGATCGAAGGCCGCAACCCAGCCTATTCGGTGAAGTGCCGCATCGGCGCGGCGATGATCTGGGACGCCGAAAAGCGCGGCCTGCTCGGCCCGGGCAAGGAGATCGTCGAGCCCACGAGCGGCAACACCGGCATCGCGCTGGCCTTCGTCGCCGCCGCACGCGGCATTCCCATCACCCTGACGATGCCCGACACGATGAGCGTCGAACGGCGCAAACTGCTGGTCGCCTACGGCGCCAAGCTGGTGCTCACCGAAGGCGCGAAAGGCATGAACGGCGCGATCGCGAAGGCGGAGGAGATCGCCGCCTCCGACCCGAACAAGTACGTGCTGCTGCAACAGTTCAAAAACCCGGCGAACCCGGCGATCCACGAGGCGACGACCGGCCCCGAGATCTGGAACGACACCGACGGCAAGATCGACATCCTCGTCTCGGGCGTCGGCACCGGCGGCACGATCACCGGCGTGTCGCGCTACATCAAGCAGACGCAGGGCAAGGCGATCCTGTCGGTGGCCGTCGAACCGGCCGCGAGCCCGGTGCTGACGCAGACCCGCGCGGGCGAACCGCTGAAACCGTCCCCGCACAAGATCCAGGGCATCGGTGCCGGCTTCGTGCCGCAGGTGCTGGACATGTCGCTGATCGACGCCGTGGAAACCGTCAGCAACGAAGACGCGATCCTTTACGCCCGTCGCCTCGCGCGCGAGGAAGGCATCCTGTCGGGCATCTCGTGCGGCGCAGCGGCGGCCGTCGCGGCACGTCTCGCGCAGCGGCCGGAGAACGCGGGAAAGACCATCGTCGCCATCCTGCCGGATTCGGGCGAGCGCTACCTCAGCTCCATCCTGTTCGAAGGTCTGTTCGACGCGACCGGCGCGGCGCTTTGAGCGGCGCCCTTGCGGCCACGAGCGCAGGGGCTAGCGCCCCCGCGGTACAGCCAACGGAAACCCTGCCCATCCTGCACCGCGACGACTTCCTCGTCGCGGTGCACAAGCCCTCCGGGCTGCTGGTCCATCGCTCCGTCCTCGACGTGCACGAGGAACGCTTCGCGGTGCAGATCCTGCGCGACCAGCTCGGCCGCCACGTGCATCCCGTGCATCGCCTCGACAAGGGCACCTCGGGCGTGCTGCTGTTCGCGCTCGACCGCGAGACGGCCGCCCTGGTGTCGTCGGCATTCGAACGGCAGGCCGTGCGCAAGACCTATCTCGCCGTCGTGCGCGGCCATCCGCCCGCGGAGGGCGTCATCGACCACCCGCTGACGCGCCGCTTCGACGACGCCGAGCGCCGCCCCGAAACCGCTGCGGAGGCCTCTGCGCAGGACGCCGTGACGCACTTCCGACGCCTTGCCATCACCGAACTACCGTATCAGGTCGACCGCTACCCGACGAGCCGCTACGCGCTGGTCGAACTCAGCCCGGACACCGGCCGCCGCCACCAGATCCGGCGCCACCTGAAACACATATCCCATCCCATCATCGGCGACGCGACCTTCGGCAAGGGACGACACAATCGGCTGTTCGGCGAGCTCTTCGGCGTCTCGCGCCTGCTCCTCGCCTGCACCCGCATGCAGCTCGCGCATCCACACACCGGCGCAGCGCTCGACCTGGGCACGCCCCTCGCGGAAGACTTCGCCCACGTGCTCGACGCGCTGGGCTGGACCGATGCCGCGAAGGCGGCCTGAGCGGCGACGGACACGCCCGGCAACACCCTCGCGCACGCGGAGTCTTCTTGTCCTCACCGATTCGTTGCACAATGAATCTCCACGACTACAAACCTGACACCGGCTCCAGCTCATGAATCCCCTGCTCCAGGTCCGCGCCCAGGGCCAGCAAGTCTGGCTCGACAACCTCTCCCGCACCCTCCTCAACGAAGGTCAGCTCGCAAAGATGATCGCCGAGGACGGCGTTGACGGCGTCACGACGAACCCGGCCATCTTCCACAAGGCCATCGCGGGCGGGCGCTATTACGAGGACGACCTCGCTGCCCTGAAGCAGCAAGCGCTCGATGCCGAGGCACGCTATGAAGGGCTGGTGATCCCTGACGTGCAGCGCGCCTGCGATCTGTTGCGCCCGACCTGGGAGCGCAGCGGCGGCAACGCCGGCTATGTGAGCCTCGAGGTGTCGCCCGCCCTCGCCCACGACGCGGCCGGCACGCTTGCCGCAGGCCTGCGCCTGAAGCAGGCCGTGGCACGCGACAACCTGCTGATCAAGGTGCCCGCAACCACTGCGGGTCTGGATGCGATCGAACTGCTGATCGGACGCGGCGTGAGCGTCAACGTCACGCTGATGTTCTCGCTCGCCCACGTCGATGCCGTCGCCGACGCCTACATCCAGGGCCTGCAGCGCCTGCGCCAGGCCGGCGGCGACGTGCGCAAGGTGATGTCGGTCGCGAGCCTGTTCCTTTCGCGCGTCGACACCCTCATCGACAAGCAGCTCGAAGAGCTCGGCGGCGATGCGCTCGCCCTGCGCGGCAAGGCGGCGGTGGCGATAGCGAAGCTCGCCTACCAACGCTACCAGGAACGCTTCCACGGCGCGGCCTTCGCCGACCTGCGCGCCGCGGGCGCCCGCCCGCAGTACATGCTGTGGGCGAGCACCGGCACCAAGAACCCCGCCTACAGCGACCTGCTCTACGCCGAGCCGCTGATCGGTCCGGAAACCGTGAATACGCTACCCGACGCCACGCTCGCAGCGTTGCGCGACCACGGCAAGGTCGCTGCGACGCTCGCCGAGGATGTCAGCGCCGCGCGCGCGACCTTCGACGCACTGAACGACCTGGGCATCGACATGACGGCTGCAGGCGAACGCCTGCAGCGAGAAGGGCTGGCGCAATTCGAGGACGCCTTCGCGCAGCTGCTGCAGCTCACGGCCTGACGCGCGCACGCCCCGAACAAGACAAAGCCCGGCGGAGGCTGTCCCTCCCGCCGGGCTTTTCGTTTCCTGCGTCCTCCGCTGATCAGGCGGTCGCGACCTGCTTGGCCATCATCGTCATGCGACTCAGCCAGCGCTGGTCGCCGGCGCTGCCGAGCAACTCCTTCATGTCGAGGATCAGCACGATCTGGCCGTTCGACAGGGTCGTCACCCCGGCAACGCCCTTCGGGCGGAAGTCGTCGAGCGACTTGATCACCGCGTCCTCGCGGCCCGCGAAAGTGTCGATGCCGAGGATGAAGGACATCTCCGCCGTCTGCATCAGCACGCCGTAGCACGGCGCGTGCTCCAGCGGCCAGCCCAGCAGCCCCGCCAGCGGCAGGATCGGCAGAACCTCGCCACGCACGACCATCGTCGCACGCCCGCCGACTTCCTGCACCTCCTTCGCCTCGATCGGCAGGATCTCGCGCACCATCGACAGCGGCACCGCGAACGGCTGCTCGCCCAGACGCACCAGCAGCACCGGCAGGATCGCCAGCGTCAGCGGCAGGCTGATCACGAAGGTCGTGCCCTTGCCGAGTTGCGACTGGATCTCGATGCTGCCGTTGAGCTTCTGGATGTTGGTGCGCACGACGTCCATGCCGACGCCGCGGCCCGACACGTCCGACACCTGCGCCGCCATCGAAAAGCCGGGCAGGAACACCAGGTTGAAGCTCTGGCGCTCGTCCATCGCATTGGACTCTTCGTCGGTGATGAGCCCCTTCTCGACCGCTTTCGCGCGCAGCCGCTCGGCGTTCATGCCGCGGCCGTCGTCGGCGACGAGGATCACGATGTGATCGCCCTCCTGGCGCGCCTCGAGGCGGACGATGGATTTCTCCGGCTTGCCGCTTGCGATCCGCCCCGCCACATCCTCGACGCCGTGATCGACCGCGTTGCGGATCAGGTGGATGATTGGATCGGCGAGATCCTCGATCATCGTCTTGTCGATCTCGGTTTCCTCGCCCGCGAGCACCAGCTCGACGTCCTTGCCCATGTTGCGCGCGAGATCGCGCGCGATGCGCGGGTACTTCTGGAACAGGCGCCCGATCGGCTGCATGCGCGTCTTCATGACCGCGTTCTGCAGGTCCGATACGAGCAGGTCGAGCTGGCTGACCGCGATATCCAGCGAATGCAGCGTCTCGGTGTCGTTGCGACCGGAGAGGATGTCGCTGCGCAGGGCGTTGAGGCGGTTCTTCGTCAGGCCGATCTCGCCCGAGAGGTTGAGCACCTGGTCGAGGCGCGTCGTATCGACGCGGATCGAGTTGTCGCGCTGTTTCTCGCCCTCGCGACGGCCCGTGCTGATCTGCGAACCGGGTTTGTCGCTTGCGCGGCGGCCCACCGCCGCCTTGATGACTTCCTCGGGCGGAAGCGTCGGGGCGGCAGGAACGACCGCCGCCACCGGCCCGGCTTCACGCACCGGCTGCACCACGCGCGCCACGCCGGTCACGACGCCATGCAGCAGCTCCCAGTCGGGCGCGCCGCCAGCGGCCAACGGGCTGGCCACCGCAGCAGGCGCCGGCGCAGCGGGAGCAGCGGCGAGTTCACCCGCGATCGCCTGCCTGAGGCGCGCGATCAGATCCGGATCGGCCGCGGCCGGCTGCATGCCCTGCTCCAGGCTCGCGAACATGTCACGCACCGTCGCCGTCGCGGCGAGGATCACATCCATGATCTCCGGCGTCACGGCAAGCTCGCCGTTGCGCAGGTTGTCGAACAGGTTCTCGGTCAGGTGGCACAGGGTGACCAGTTCCGTCGCGTTGAGGAAGCCGGCACCGCCCTTGATCGTATGGAAGCCGCGGAAGATCTCGTTGAGCAGGCCGCGGTCGTCGGGCGAGCGCTCGAGATCCACGAGCTTGTTGTCGACCCCGGAGAGCAAGTCTCCCGCCTCGATCAGGAAATCCTGAAGAAGGTCTTCCATTCCGGCGAAGTCACTCATCGCATTCTCGCTATCTTTGTTGCGGGCCGGCGGCCCCTTGCATTGATCGGCCCGGTCATCCGGGCTGTCCTGCCCGGCGGCCCCGGGCACCGACCGTTCAGAAGCCCAGGCTGTCGAGCAGGTCGTCCACCTGCTCCTGCGTCGTCACCACGTCGTCGCGGCCCTCGGTGCTCACGACCGGTCCGTTCATCAGCCCGCTGTGCTTCTCGCCGCGCTTTTCCGCCGGCGTCACCTCGAGCAGCACCTGCAGGAGTTCGGTCTCCAGCTTCTGCGCGAGATCGACAACTTTCTTGATCACCTGCCCGGTCAGGTCCTGGAAATCCTGCGCCATCATGATTTCCATCAGCTGCGCGTTGGTCGCGCGGCTCCCCTCCACCACCTCGCCGAGGAAGCTGCGCGTTTCAGCCGACAGCGCCTTGAACTCCTCGACCGACAGCTGGTTCGCGAACAGCCGGTCCCAACGCGAGTGCAGGTCGGAAGCACCCGACTGGATGCGATTCTGGATCGGCTGGGCAATGTCGGTCGCATTAAGCACGCGGCTCGCCGCCTGCTCGGTCATCTGCGCGATGTAGGTCAGGCGCTGGCGTGCATCCGGAATCGCCTGCACGGCATCCTGCAGGCCGTCGTCGGAGCCCAGCTCGCGCAGGGTGTTGTGCACTTGTCGTGTCATCTGTCCGATCCGCGTGAACACCGCGTCGCAACTGTGTTCGGGCTGCACGCTCGACGCAGCCGCTGCATCGGGCGCGGCAGTCTCTGCCTCGGCGCAACCGGCATCGAAGTCCGCCGCGACGGCATCGAACAGGGCCTGCAGTTCGGCATCATCGCCGCCGGAATCGCCCGCCGCAGAGGGGGCGGGAGCAGGCGCTGGCCGCACTGCCGCCGGCGCCGGCTGCGCCTGAGTGTTCGCGATGCTGTCGAACAGGGCCTGGAGTTCGTCCGAATCCCCGACCTCGTCCTGTTTCAGCTTCTTCGCCATTATCGGCCTCCCTGATCGTTTCTTTTCCCGCCCCTCAGGCGGTGGCCTTCTTGCCCATTTTTTCGAAGATCTTTTCCAGCTTTTCCGACATCGTCGCCGCAGTGAAGGGCTTGACGATGTAGCCGCTGGCGCCGGCCTGAGCCGCAGCGATGATGTTTTCCTTCTTCGCCTCGGCAGTGACCATCAGCACCGGCAGGTGGCGCAGATGCGGAGTCTGGCGGATCGTCTGCAGCAGCGTCAGCCCGTCCATGTTGGGCATGTTCCAGTCGGTCACGACGAAGTCGAACGGCGCGCTGTTGAGCTTCTGCAGCGCGACCGCGCCGTCCTCGGCCTCGTCGACGTTGGTGAAGCCCAGCTCCTTGAGCAGGTTGCGCACGATGCGGCGCATGGTCGAGAAATCGTCGACGACGAGGAATTTCATCTTGGGGTCGGACATTCTTGTATCTCCGTAATCTTGCGCACGACCCGGGTCAGCCTTGATGACCCCGGGTCAGCAGCGGACGCAGGGTGTCTGCGAGCGCATCGGCGTCGAATTTTGCCACGTAGGCGTCCACACCGACCCGCTTTCCCATCGCCCGGTTTGCTTCCGACGACAGCGAGGAGTGCATCACGACCGGGATGCCGTCGAAGCGGCTGTCGGCCTTGATGTTGCGCGTCAACACGTACCCGTCCATCTCCGGCATCTCGGCATCGACGAGGATCAGGTCGAGCTCGTCGCTCACCCGGTGGCCGATCTGCTGCGCATGGCTGGCCATGCCCTGCAGGCGCGTCCAGGCCTCCAGGCCATTGACCGCATGCTTGTGCCTGACCCCCAGCTTGTCGAGCACTTCGGCGATCTTGCGTCGCGCGACGCCCGAGTCGTCGACGTAGAAGACCTCATAGTCCTCGCCGTCCGGGATCGGCGCGATGTTGCCGACCACCGCATCGCCGAAGGTCGTCGCCAGCACCGTCTCTACATCGACGATGGACACCAGCTTGCCGTCGGGCAGCTCGGTGATCGCGGTAATGTAGTTGTGCACGTTGCTCGAGACGTTGTCCGGAGCACGCACCTTGTCCCAGTCGACGCGGATGATGCGGTCGACCCCGGCCACGAGGAAACCGAGGGTGCGCTTGCTGTATTCGGTGACCATCATCGAACCGCCGAGCGGTTCGCCCGGCCGCGCGAGGCCGAGGATCTTAGCCAGCGAGAGCACCGGGATGACGTTGCCGCGCAGCGAGATCAGCCCCTCCACGCCCGCCGGCATGTTTGGCGCGCGCGTGATGAAGGGCGTTGCCGATACCTCGCGCACCTTGAACACGTTGATGCCGAAGGTTTCCGTGGTTCCGAGCGAGAACAGCAGGATCTCCATGCGGTTCGAGCCGGCCAGGCTGGTGCGGCCATCGACGACGTTGAGCACGCCGTTTTCTTCGGTCTGGTAACTGGACATGGCGAGGATTCCTCAGGATGCGCGGACTTGCTGCTCGGTGCAGTTGAGCAGGCGGCGCAGCGTCTCGGCGAGACGCTGAGGTTCAAACTTGGGAACGTATTCATCGACACCGACCGACTTGCCGAGCTGCTGGTTCGACATGCCGGACAGCGACGAGTGCATGATCACGGGGATGCCCGCAAAACGCGGGTCGGACTTGATCGACTTGGTCAGGATGTAGCCGTCCATCTCGGGCATCTCGACGTCGGTGAGCACCAGGCTGACCACGTCACTGACCTTGCGCCCGGTGGATTCGGCGAAGCGTGCCGCCTTCTGCAGCTCTTCCCACGCCATGCGGCCGTTGATCGACCCCACGTAGGGCACACCCAGGACATCGAGCGTGCGTTCGATCTGACGGCGCGCCACCGAGGAGTCGTCGGCGAAATACACCGTGTGCGTACTTCCCTCGATCGGCTCGATCCCCTTGAAGAGATACTGGTCGTCCTGGGTCGTCGTCTCGGCGAGGACCTTCTCGACATCCAGCATCATGACCAACTTGTTGTCCTTGAGCTCGGTGACCGCCGTGACCAGCCCGCCCATGTTGGCCGTGAGCATGTCCGGGGGCACGCGCATCTGCGCCCAGTCGAGGCGCAGGATCGTGTCGACTGCCTCGACCAGGAAGCCCTGCGTGTGGCCGTTGTATTCGGTGACGATCATGATGTCGCGCCGGGCGTCAGCCCCGACGCCGACGTAGCGGCCGAGATCGACGACGGGCACCAGCACGCCGCGCAGGCTGACCATCCCTTCGACCGAGGACGGCATCTCCGGTGCCGCGGTGATGGCTGGCGTACGCATCACCTCGCGCACCTTGAACACGTTGATGCCGAAGGTTTCACGACGTCCCGTGCGCTGATCCACGCCGAGCGTGAACAGCAGTATCTCCAGCTTGTTCGTTCCGGCCAGGCGCGTGCGTGCCTCGATATTCTTGAACAGTTCGGACATTTCACTCTCCGCGTTACGCGGCAATATGATCGGAGCGGCGTCCCTGCGCCGTGATTACAATCAAGATAACGTCAGTGACCTGAAATACTTGAGGCGCGGCATCAGAGATTTTCCGCCGCTTTCCTGCCAGTCGCCCATTCTCGCACTATGGTCGCCGTCCCGGTGGCTCGCGTCCGCCCGCAACCCCGATTCACGCCTAGACATCTCGCACACCCCCGGGCATCGTCTGCCGCAGTGCATGATGCGCGATTTCGTCGAGCGGGACGACCTCGCACGCGGCTCCGATCATCGCCGCCTCGCGCGGCATGCCGTACACGACGCAGGTGCCGGCATCCTGGGCGATGGTCCACGCCCCCGCTCGCCGCATCTCGAGCAGGCCCCGCGCGCCGTCCTTGCCCATTCCCGTGAGCAGGACCCCCACCGCCGCCGCCCCCACCTGCGCGGCCGCCGACGAGAACAGCGCATCGACCGAAGGCCGGTGTCGATTCACGGGATCGGCGCGCGACAGCTCACACTGCAGACCGCCTGTCGGCCCGCGCCGCACCAGCAGGTGCGAATGCCCCGGCGCGATGTAGGCCGTACCCGGCAACACCGACTCACCGTGCTCGGCCTCCTTGACCCTCACCGCGCAGAGTCCGTCGAGGCGTCGCGCAAAGGCGCCGGTGAACATTTCGGGCATGTGCTGCACGATAAGGATCGGCGGCGAATTCTGCGGCACGCCGAGCAGGACCTGCTTGATCGCCTCGGTGCCGCCGGTCGACGCCCCGATGAAGATGACGCGGCCGGAGGGCACATGCCCCGCGGACAGCGGTCTAGTTGCCGTCTGCATCGGTGCGCTGATAGACGGTGCGCCCGGTCGAACGGAACAGGTCCGCCGCATGCATGAAGCTCTCGGAATGGCCGGCGAACAGCGCGCCGTCCTTGCGCAGCAAGGGCACGAAACGCTTGAGAATGCCGTACTGGGTCGTCTTGTCGAAGTAGATCATGACGTTGCGACAGAAGATCGCATCCAGCGGCCCCTGCACCGGCCATACCGGATCGAGGAGGTTGATGCGCCTGAAACTCAACAGTCGCTTCAGCTCCGGGCGCACGCGATGCTCGCCGGCCCCTGTCCCCCGTTCGAAATAGCGCCGCAGCATGTCAGGCGCCATGCGCGCCACGCGGTCGTCGCGATAGACGCCGCGCTCGGCATGCGCGAGGACGCTGGTATCGATGTCGCTGGCGAGGATGTGCACCGGCGGATTGAGCGAATTGAACGCCTCGCACGCCGTGATCGCGAGCGAGTACGGCTCCTCGCCGGTGGACGCCGCATTGCACCAGATGCGAATCGTGCGGCGTTCGGCAATGCGCCGCATGCGCTCGGCGAGGATGTCGAAATGGTGCGACTCGCGGAAGAACGAGGTGAGATTGGTCGTCAGTGAATTGACGAAGGTCTCCCATTCGGTGCGATCGCGCTCGAGGCGGCCGATGTACTGGGCAAAGCTGCGGTCGCCGCATGCGCGCAAGCGGCGCGCGAGCCGGCTGTACACCATGTCCAGCTTCGCCGGGGACAGGACGATGCCCGCATGGTCGTAGATCAGTTTGCGGATGCGTTCGAAATCGGCCTGCGTCAGTTCGAATTCGCGCTCGCCGGCCGCCGACAAAGCCGACGCGGCGGCCGCAGCCGCCAGCGCGGCGAGCCCCGGCGCGGACATCGACGCGGACATCGTCGCAGCACTCGGCCGGACCGGACCGTCCGCCGCCGGGCGACCCGCAATGACGGGCGTTGCCGGCTTGCGGCCGAAGGGAGAGTCACCAGCAGGCATCTTCAGATCACCTCGAGGCCCGCTTCGGGGCGGCAGCGCATTGCATGAACCCTCGCATCAGGGCGACTTGACGGGCGGCAAGGGGAGCGGCAACGCACTGCGCCCCCTCGGCGGCGTCGCGGGCGCCTGGCTCCTGCTCTCGATATTCTCGCGCAACTCCGTGCCGTCGAGCGGCGCGGACGAACCGATGTCGAGCGCGCCGGCCTGGTTGCGCACGGCCTCCTCCGTCCTCTTGTTCATCACGATGATGCTTATGCGACGGTTCATTGGATGGAGCAGGTCGTCCTTGAGCAGCGGCACCATGTCTGCGAGCCCCACGACGCGGATCACCTTGCCCGCCTCGAGGCCCCCGGCGACCAGTTCGCGGCGCGAGGCATTGGCGCGGTTGCTCGACAGCTCCCAGTTCGAGAAGCCGCGCTCGCCGCCGGCGTAGCGCGCCGCATCGGTATGCCCCGAAAGGCTCAGACGGTTGGAAACATCGTTGAGCGCGCGCCCGATCGCGCGCAGCAGCTCGCGCGTGTAAGGCAACAGTTCGTCGCTCGCAGTGTTGAACATCGGGCGGTTCTGCGCATCGACGATCTGGATGCGCAGGCCTTCGGACGTGATGTCGAGCAGGATCTGGTTGCGGAAGGGGCGCAGCTTGGGATCGGCCTCGACGAGCGCCTCGATGCGCCCTTTCAGGTCCTCGAGACGGGCCCGTTCGCGCGTCGCTTCCACGCCCTCGTCGTCGCCTTCGACGCGATACACCTCGCGCCCCTTGGCCGCATCGAGGTTGATCGAGCGCCGCCCCTCGACTTCGCCGCGCTTGCGCTGCCCGAGCGAGCGAGTGAGGTCCTCGCCCCCGCCCTGGATGACACTGGAGCTGTCGCCCGCACCGCTGCCGCCCTGCAGCGAGACCTTGAGCGGGTTCATGAAGTGGTCGGCAATGCCCTCGAGGTCGCCCTGGGCCGTGGAGCCGAGCAGCCACATGAGGAGGAAGAAGGCCATCATCGCCGTGACGAAGTCGGCGTAGGCGATCTTCCACGCACCGCCGTGCGCCGCGGCTGCGACCTTGTTGATGCGCCGGACGACGATGGGCTGCTGGGTATCGTCGCTCATGGGCGCCCCATGCCGCGGCGGCAGTCAGCGTTGAACGTAAGCGGGGCGACGGCGATCATCGCGGGTCTCACCCCTTGCGGGCCTTGATGTCCTGCTCGAGCTCGGCAAAGGTCGGTCGCTCGCTGGAATACAGCGCCTTGCGGCCGAACTCGACGGCGACCTGGGGAGCGTAGCCGTTCATGCTGGCGAGCAGCACCAGCTTGATGCATTCGAACATCTTGCCGCTTTCCTCGACGCGCTGCTCGAGCTGGCTCGCAATCGGCTGCACGAAGCCGTACGAGAGCAGGATGCCGAGGAAGGTGCCGACCAGCGCGCCGCCGATCATCTTGCCCAGCACGGCCGGCGGCTGGCCGACCGAGCCCATGACGTTCACGACGCCCATCACCGCGACGACGATGCCGAAGGCCGGCAACGCGTCGCCGAGCTTGGCCATGACGTGCGGGGCGATGTGCGTTTCCTGGTGGTGCGTCTCGATTTCCTTGTCCATCAGGCCCTCGATCTCGAAGGCGTTGAGGTTGCCGCCGACCATCATGCGCAGGTAGTCGGTGAGGAACTCGACCGCATGATGGTGAGCCATGATGGTGGGGTACTTGGTGAAGATCGGGCTCGACTCGGGATTGTCGACGTCGTTCTCGATCGACATCAGGCCTTCCTTGCGCACCTTCGCCAGCACCTCGTACAGCAGGCCGAGCAGGTCGAGATACATGGCCTTGGTGTAGGGCGAGCCCTTGAACACGCCCGGCAGGGCCTTCAAGGTCGCCCTGAAGGCCTTCGGGCCGTTGCTGCCGACGAAGCCGCCGATCATCAGGCCGACGATGGCGAGATATTCCATCGGCACCCACAGCGCCATGAGGCTGCCATGGACGGAATACGTGCCGACCGACGCTGCGAGGATGAGCAGATAACCAATGATGAGGAACACCGGGAAGCCCCCGTGGATTCGACACGCGCGACGACGCCGCCGCACGCCGGAAAAGTTATTGCGATTTTAACGTCACTCGGCGCGCAAACTTGAACCCGGAAATGAAAAGGCCGCCGGCATGTGCGGCGGCCCCTTGCGCGAACGGACGCCGCCGTTCAGTCGGCGGTGGCGAGCGCCTTGGTCTTGGCGACGCGGCGCGTGGCCGTGGCGCGCTTGGTGCCGGTGGCCCGGGCGGCCTCGGCGGCACGCTTGGTCTTGCCGGCGCGCGAGGGCATGTTGCACAGGCCGCACACGAATTCGTGCGTCGGGTCGTAGGCGTGGGCGACGAAGTGGCCGCCGCAGCTGGTGCACGAGGCCATCTGCAGGAGGTCGGCATCGAAGAAGCGCACCAGCGTCCAGGCGCGGGTGAGGCTCAGCGCCGGCTCGATCACTTCAGCCTCGATGTGGTCGAGGTAGAGGTGATAGGCCTTCAGGATCGCGTCCAGCCCCTTGAGGCCGGTGTTGTCCTGGAAGAAGCGGAAGAAATTCATGAACAGCGAGGCATGCACGTTGGGCTGCCAGGTCATGAACCAGTCGGTGGAAAACGGCAGCATGCCCTTCGGAGGCGACATGCCGCGGATTTCCTTGTAGATCTTGAGCAGACGCTCGCGACTGAGCTTGGTTTCGGCTTCCAGCATCTGCATGCGGGCACCGAGGCGGACCATTTCGGCTGCGCGCTGGATGTCCTCAGCCTCTTCGATGATGCTCTTGTTTTTCATCGTGTTCTCCTTGCCGCCCCACCCGGGGGCGCTCCGCCGCGGATCCTGCAGTGGCAGGCGGCATCCCCTGCCGCCCTTGCGTCCTGCACCTCCCGCAGCGCCGTGTCGGCGCCTATCCCGCCAACCGCTTCACCGGCTTGCCCGCGGCGAGGATCGCCGCATGCAGGCTGGAACTCGTCTCGTCGCGCCCCTTGCCCGCGAGCAGCCCGGCAAGCAGCGCGTCGTCGAAGCGGAACAGCAGCATCTGGCTGCTGGCCATCTTCACCAGCTTCGCACTCGAAAGCCCCTCCACCAGATCGGCGACGTCCTTGTCTATGCCCAGGCGGAACATCGCGGTCTCCCGGTCGCTGCGCAGCATCTGCTGGGCCAGCATCAGGTACGCGAGGTTCAGTTCCTTGATTTCCGCCTGAAAATCAGGACGTTTCATTTCCGCTCCCTTTCAGGGACAAGCGCCATAAAGTTAAAGTGAATTGTGAGCAATTGCAAGAAAATAGCCCTATTGGCATGTTGCAGATAAGCCACAGGTGATATCCACAGTACGCCCAATAGATTGTATTGAAAGGGAAATACGGAAGTAACGCAGCGCCTTCGGAGATCCGGGGTTCAGTCGGCAGCGGCGTCGACGCCGCCCGCATCGCCGGTCTTCTGGACCGTCGCGACACGGTTGCGCCCCTTCTGTTTGGCAAGATAGGCGCCGAGGTCGGCCTGCTTCATCAGCGCATCGACGTCGGGCATCCAGTGTTCGCGCATTGCGACGCCGATGCTGGCGCTGATCGCCACGCGCGTATCGCCGGCCTGCAGCGACAGCTTGTCGAGCGCGTTGCGCAGGCGCTCGGCGCAGCTCAGGGCATGCGGCAGATCGGTTTCCGGGCAGATTGCGAGGAACTCGTCGCCGCCCGTGCGGCAGACGACGTCCTGGCCCCGCAGTGCGCCCCTCAGCGCGTCGGCCGCGCTGCGCAGGACTTCGTCGCCGACGTCGTGGCCGTGGGTGTCGTTGATCTGCTTGAAGTTGTCGAGATCGATGATCATGCACGACAAGGGGCGCCCCCAGCGCTGCGCGGCGGACCATTCCTGCTGGATGCGGTCGATGGCGTAACGGCGGTTGGGGAAGCCCGTCAGTGCATCGGTGAGGGCCGCCTCGTGCAGGCGGCGGTTGGTGACCGCCAGCTGCGACGCGAAATGGCGGATTTCCTCGTGCTCGCGCTCGACTTCCTGCTGCAGGCGCACGACACGCTGGCCGGCCCTGAGGCGCGCGGCGAGCACGCGCGGACGCAAGGGCTTGGCGATGAAGTCGTCGGCCCCGGCCTCGAAGGCGGCGACCAGGTGTTCGTCGTCATCGCTGCGGGTGAGCAGGATCATGTAGATCGCCTGGCCGATGCGTGTCTGGCGCAGCGCCCGGACGAGGTCCGGGCCGTCGAGTTCGGGCAGCTTCCAGTCGAGGATCATGATCTGGGGTTGCAACTCGAGGGCGAGCTCCATGCCCTCGCGGCCATCACCCGCCTCATGCACTTCGTAGTGCACCTGCTCGAGCACGGCGCGCAATCCCGCGCGGGTGCGCGGCTCGTCGTCGACGATCAGCGCGCGTTGGGGATGCGCGCCCCCTTCGCCCGACGCGGCCTCTGCCTGACTGGGCGCCACCGGCAACTGTACCGGATTGCGCGGGCGCACCGCCGGAGCGGCGCGCGCTCCTGCCGCCGCAGCGCTTCCCGGACCGGCCTCGACCTGCTCGAACAGTTCGGCGAAGCGCGGGGCGCGCGGCTGCTGCAGCTGGAGCATGCCGCCCCATTCAACCCACAGGGAGCTGATGCGTTCGCAGTCGGCGACGATGCACTCGCGCTCGATCCCCAGGCGCGGAGCGTCGGCGAAGAGCCTGGCCGCAAGCATGGTCCGCGCAGCCTTGTCGTCGGAAACGCAGATTTCCGCCACGCCCCGCGCCGCGGCGAGAACCTGGAGGATCCTTCGCGCCCGTGATCCCTCGGCCAGATGGGTTCCTTCCGGATCGCGGGCCTGTGCGACGGCATCGATGAAGATCCGCGGCAGGCCCCAGTCCTCGAGCATCGCGCCGGTCAGCTCGCATTGGTCCATCGCGAACCGTTCCTGCTCCATTTCGAGCAGCGATGCGGCGCCGGGCTTGCTTGCCGCCTCGAGCACCGCAGCGTAATCGGCGGGATAGAGCGTCGCGAGCGCAAGCTCGCCGACGCTGCCGAGCAGGCCGACGGCGAAGAGCTCATCGGCCGGGGCGGCGCGGGTGCGTTCGGCAAAGACCTGGGCGGCAAGCGCGCGGGCGAGCGAGCTGCTCCAGAAGCGGTTGTAGTCGAACGCCTGGCAGGCTCCGCGCCGGTAATGCGACAGCAGCGAGAAGCCGAGCACCATGGTGCGCACGGCAGGCAGGCCGAGGACCATGAGCGCCTCGTGCACCGAGGCGACCGGGCGCCGGTTGAAGGCGACGAGGCCGTTGGCCGCCTTGATGAGCCGGCCGACGAAGGCCGGGTCGGCACCGATCACCCGCGCGAGTTCGGCGGTGGACACGTCCTGCTGGCGCGTCAGGCGGATCACCGCGAGCGCGGTTCCCTTCGGCGAGGGGAGATCGCCGGATGCGCGGATCTGTTCGAAGCGGGTCGAATCCAACGGGGGGGACATCGGTGGCGGTATGCGGGAGGCTGGATTGTCGCCGCGGCGCAGCCTCGCTGCGGACGGCGTTCGGGTCGGGCGAACTGTACCGTGCCGGACAGGCGGCTGTCACGAAGGACGATCGGCGAGACATCGCCGGGAGGCTTCGCAGGCGGGTTAGGGGCTAGAATTTGTCCGAACGAACAGGTCGGCGAACACGATGAAATATTGCTCAGATTGCGGCGCAAGCGTCACGCTGCGCATCCCTCCCGGAGACACCCTGCCGCGCCACGTGTGTGCGAGCTGCGGGACGATCCATTACCAGAATCCGAAGATCGTCGTCGGCGCGATTCCCGAGTGGGGCGAGCGCATCCTGCTGTGCCGCCGTGCGATCGAGCCGCGCCATGGCTTCTGGACGCTCCCGGCGGGGTTCATGGAGAACGCCGAGAGCACGGCAGAGGCCGCAGCGCGCGAGACGCTCGAGGAGGCGTGCGCGCGCATCGAGGTCGGCGACTTATTCACGCTGATCAGCGTGCCGCACATCAACCAGGTGCATATCGTGTATCGCGCAACCCTGCTGGACCTCGACTTCGGGCCGGGCGAGGAGTCGCTGGAGGTGGCACTGTTCGAGGAGAAGGACATCCCCTGGGACGACATCGCCTTCCGCACGATCGCGCTGACGCTGCGCCACTATTTCGAGGACCGGCGCCGCGGCAGCTTCGGCACGCACAACGCGAGCATCGCGCTGCCGCCGGCGGCAACTGTTCCCTGAGGAGAGGCCCATGCGAGCGGTCCGCGGCGAGATCCTGCACTTCACCAGCGATCCGGCTGTTGGGGGTACGGAGGCGCTGCGGCATTTCGCGGACGGCTTGCTGATCGTGCGCGAGGGGCTGGTCGCGGAAGCCGGGCCGGCGGATGCGCTGCTCGCGAAGCTGCCCGCAGACGCCCGCGTCGAGGACCGGCGCGGACGGATGATCGTGCCGGGATTCATCGACACGCACATCCACTTCGCCCAGACGGACATCATCGCCAGCCCGGGCGGGCAGCTGCTCGAATGGCTCGAACGCTACACCTGGCCGGTCGAGCAGGCCTTCGCCGACCCCGCCCATGCCGCCACCGTGGCGGAATTCTTTTGCGACGAGCTGCTGCGGAACGGCACGACAAGCGCAGCGGTGTTCCCGACGGTGCACCGCGCCTCCGTCGACGCGCTGTTCGAGGCCGCCCTGCGGCGACGCATGCGCATCATCTCGGGCAAGGTGCTGATGGATCGCAACTGCCCCGAATTCCTGTGTGAAGGCTGCGAGGGCGGCTACGTCGCATCGAAGGAGCTGATCGAGCGCTGGCACGGGCGCGGGCGACTGCTGTATGCGGTCACGCCCCGTTTCGCGGCGACTTCGACGCCGCAGCAGATGCGGCTCGCGGGCCGCCTGTTCGCCGAGCATCCGGGCGTCTATCTGCAGTCGCATCTTGCGGAGAATCGCGCGGAGGTCGCGTGGATCCATGAGCTGTATCCGGAAGCGCGCAGTTATCTGGACGTCTATGAGCGCTTCGGGCAACTCGGGCCGCGCAGCGTGTTCGCGCACTGCGTGTGGCTGGACGATGCGGACCGCGCGCGCATGGCGGCGACCGGGGCGGCGATCAGTTTCTGCCCGACCTCGAACCTGTTCCTGGGGTCGGGGCTGTTCGACCTCGCCAAGGCGGACGCCGCGGGGCTGCGGGTGGGCATCGGCACCGACGTGGGCGCCGGGACGAGCTTCTCGATGCTGCAGACGCTGGGCGAAGCGTACAAGGTGCTGCAGCTGAACGGGCAGTCGCTGTCGCCGGAACGGGCCTTCTATCTGGCGACCTTGGGCGGGGCGCGCAGCCTGTATCTCGACGATCGGATCGGAAGTTTCGCGCCAGGATGCGAGGGGGATTTCGTCGTGCTGGATCCGGCGGCGACGCCCCTGCTCGCGCGGCGCAGCGCGGCGTGCACGACGCTCGCGGAGCGGCTCTTCGTGTTGATGATGCTGGGCGACGACCGGGCTGTGGCCGAGACCTGGGTGATGGGGGAGCCGGCTTGGCGCCGGCCGTGAAGCGCGGCTCCCGGGCAAACGGGGCATATGGTGGAAGCCCTCGCGGGCGATGGGTGGCTCGCGCGGCCGGATGCGCTCCGCATGCCGGCCCCTGCCTGCAGTGGGAGCGGCTTCAGCCGCGAATGGGCGCCGATTCGCGGCTGAAGCCGCTCCCACTCACCAGATCCCACTCACCAGATCCCACTCATCCGCCCCCGCGCTCCGCGGCCGTGGGGCGGCGTACTCGTCAGCCTGCGAGCTCCGGGCGGTTGTCGAACTGGGCGAGCGCTTCCGGGTTCGCCAGCGCCTCGATGTTCTTCACCGCGCGGTGATGCACGACGTTGCGTACCGCGAGCTCGACCAGCTTGCCGCTCTTGGTGCGCGGCACGTCGTTGACCTGGACGATCTTCGCGGGCACGTGGCGCGGCGTGGCGTTGTCGCGGATTGCCTGCTTGATCCGCGCGACGAGTGGGTCATCGAGCACGAGGCCTTCGCGCAGGCGCACGAAGAGCACGACGCGCACGTCGGTCGGGTCCTGCGGCGGCCAGTCCTGGCCGATCACGATGGATTCGAGGATCTCGGGCAGCTTCTCGACCTGGCGGTAGATCTCGGCAGTGCCAATACGCACGCCACCAGGGTTGAGCGTCGCGTCCGAGCGGCCGTGGATGACGAGCCCCCCGTGCGCGGTGACCTCGCAGAAGTCGCCGTGGCACCACACGTTGTCGAAGCGCTCGAAGTAGGCCGCGCGGTACTTCGCGCCGTCCGGGTCGTTCCAGAAGCCGATCGGCATCGACGGGAACGGTTTGGTGCACACGAGCTCGCCCTTCTCGCCGGCCACCGGACGGCCTTCGTCGTCCCATACCTCGACCGCCATGCCGAGGCCGCGACACTGGATCTCGCCGCGCCACACCGGCAGGGTCGGGCTGCCGAGGACGAAGCAGGAGACGATGTCGGTGCCGCCGGAGATCGACGCGAGCTGCACGTCGCGCTTGATCGAATCGTAGACGAAGTCGAAGCCCTGCGGCGCGAGCGGGCTGCCGGTGGACAGCACGACGCGCAGCGCAGAGAGGTCGTACGATTCGGCCGGGCGCAGCGCGCTCTTGCCGAGGGTCTCGATGTACTTCGCGGAGGTGCCGAAGTGGGTGATGCGCTCCTGCTCGGCGTAGTCCCACAGGACCGCGCCCTCGGTTCCGTTAACTGCCACGAAGGGATTGCCGTCGTAGAGCATCAGCGTCGCACCGGCGGCGAGGCCGGACACGAGCCAGTTCCACATCATCCAGCCGCAGGTGGTGAAGTAGAACAGGCGGTCGCCTTCGCGCACATCGGCGTGCAGCTTGTGTTCCTTGAGGTGCTGCAGCAGCGTGCCGCCCGCGCCGTGCACGATGCACTTGGGCACACCGGTGGTGCCGGACGAGTACATCACGTAGAGCGGGTGGTTGAACGGCAGGCGCTCGTATTGCGGTTCGGTTGCCGTCGAGTGCGGTGCGAGGAAGTCGGCGTAGGTCACAGCTCCCGGTACGGACGAGAGCTCAGGCATCACCTCACCTGCGAGGTAGGGCACGACCACCACCCGATGCGCGGACGGCAGCTGGCGCACGATGTCGCCGAGCTTGCCGAGGACGTCGATGGGCTTGCCGTTGTACCAGTAGCCGTCGCAGGCGATCAGCACCTTGGGCTCGGTCTGGCCGAAGCGGTCGAGCACGCCCTGCACCCCGAAGTCGGGCGAAGCGGACGTGAAGGTGGCGCCGAGGCTCGCCGTCGCGAGCATCGCGACCAGCGTTTCGGGCAGATTCGGCATGTAGGCCGCGACGCGGTCATGCGGGCGCACGCCGGCTTCGCGCAGTGCGTCGGCGAAGCGCGCGACTTCGGCGCGGAGCTCCGCACGGGTCATCGTGCGCTTGACCTTGTCTTCGCCCCAGAACACCAGCGCCTTTTCGTTGCTGCTATCGCGCAGCAGGTTCTCGGCGAAGTTCAAACGTGCATCCGGAAACCATTGCGCCCCCGGCATGCGCGAGCCGTCGATCAGCTCACGCGCGCCGCGCTCGCCGATCACGCCGCCGAAATCCCAGATTTCACGCCAGAAATCGGTCGAATGACGCACCGACCAGTCGTGCAAGGCGTCGTAGTCGGCAAGCTGCAGGCCCGAGGCGCTGCGGATGCGTTGGGTGAAGGCGGCCATGCCGGTCGCGGCGATCTGTTCGGGCCGCGGGGTCCACAGGGGGCGAGCGTCGAATTCCTTGTTCGTCATTTCTTGTGTGTCTCCTCGTTCAGAACGGGCCGGTCGCAAAGGCGACCGAGTGCGGCGGCACGCCCTGCTCCACCGCGGCGCGCTGTTGCGCCGCAAGCGCCCGTTGATAACCTTCACGTTGCTGCAGGCGCTGCCAGTAGGCGAGCACCGCCGGCTTGAAGCGTTCCTTGACTCCGATGTCGTCGGCCAGCATCAGCGCGTAGCCGACCGACACGTCGGCGGCCGTGAAACGCCCGGCGCAGATGAAGTCCTGCTTTTCCAGCAGCGCTTCGAGGGTACGCAGGCGCGACAGGAACCAGCGCGCGTAGTCCTCGGCGACCTGGGGCTGGCGCCGCTCGGCCGGCTCGAAGCGCGAATAGCGCAGGACCAGCGTCTGCGGGAAGGTCAGCGTCGCCTCGCCGAAGTGCAGGAAGTTGAGGTAGGCGCCGAAATCGGGCTCATCGGTCTCGACATTGAGCGTGCGGGGCGAGTGCCGGGCGGCAAGGTAGTGGCAGATCGCCGCGGACTCGGTCATGCGCGTCGCGCCGTCGTGGAACGCGGGGATCGTGCCGAGGGGATTGATCTCCAGGTACTGCGGCGCGTCGAGGCGCGGCGGGAACGGCAGCACTTTCAGCGCGTAGGGCAGACCGAGCTCCTCAAGCATCCACAGCGGCCGGAACGAGCGCGCGTTGACGCAGTGGTACAGGGTGATCATGTCCCCTCCCCGCGCTCAGGCGGTCTTCGCTTCGGCCAGCCCCAGTTCACGCTTCATCTGCTCGCGGATCTGGAATTTCTGGATCTTGCCGGTGACGGTCATCGGGAAGCTGTCGACGAAGCGGATGTAGCGCGGCACCTTGTAGTGGGCGATCTGGCCCTGGCAGAAGTCGCGCACCTCGGCTTCGGTGAGCGTCTGGCCTTCGCGCACGATGACCCACGCGCACAGTTCCTCGCCGTATTTCTGGTCGGGCACACCGACGACCTGCACGTCGAGGATCTTCGGGTGGCGGTAGAGGAATTCCTCGATCTCGCGCGGGTAGAGGTTCTCGCCGCCGCGGATGACCATGTCCTTGATACGGCCGACGATATTGCAGAAGCCTTCGTCGTCGATCGTCGCGAGGTCGCCGGTGTGCATCCAGCCGCCGGCGTCGATCGCTTCGCGCGTCTTCGCTTCGTCTTGCCAGTAGCCAAGCATCACGGAGTAGCCGCGCGTGCACAGTTCGCCCGGCGTGCCGCGCGGGACGATGCGGCCTTCGTTGTCGACGATCTTCACTTCGAGATGCGGCTGGACGCGCCCGACGGTGGAGACGCGGCGGTCGAGCGGGTCGTCGGTGCCGCTCTGGAAGCTCACCGGCGAGGTCTCGGTCATGCCGTAGGCGATGGTGACTTCGCGCATGTTCATCTTGTCGATGACGCGCTTCATCACTTCGATCGGGCACGGGCTGCCGGCCATGATGCCGGTGCGCAGGCGCGATAGGTCGAATTCGGCGAAGCGCGGATGGTCGAGCATCGCGATGAACATCGTCGGCACGCCGTAGTTCGCGGTGCAGCGTTCTTCGGCGAGGGTTTCGAGCACGGCGAGCGGTTCGAAGGCTTCGGCCGGGTAGATCATCGTCGCGCCGTGCGTGAGGCAGCCGAGGTTGCCCATCACCATGCCGAAGCAGTGATAGAGCGGCACCGGGATGCACAGGCGGTCGCCTTCGACGAGGCGGATCGCTTCGCCGACGAAGAAGCCGTTGTTGAGGATGTTGTGGTGCGACAGCGTCGCGCCTTTCGGCTGGCCGGTGGTGCCGGAGGTGAACTGGATGTTGATCGGGTCGTCGAACTGGAGCTCGTCGCCGAGGGCGTCGAGCGCGTCGAGTTCATCCACCGTGGGGGCATGCAACAGGTCGTCGAAATTGAGCATGCCGTGGGTCCTGTCGGCGCCCATGCGGATGACGATTTCGAGCGACGGGAGCTTGGCGGATTTCAGTTGGCCGGCCTCGGAGTGCGCGAGTTCGGGTGCGAGATCGCCGAGCATTTCAAGGTAATTGCTGGTCTTGAAGGCCGGCGACAGGACCAGCGCGCGGCAGCCGACCTTGTTCAGCGCGTATTCGAGCTCGGCGCGGCGGTAGGCGGGGTTGATGTTCACCAGCACGAGGCCGGCCTTGGCGGTCGCGAACTGGGTCAGCGCCCATTCGGTGTTGTTCTGCGACCAGATGCCGACGCGCTCGCCGCGTTTCAGGCCGAGGCGCATCAGGCTGCACGCCAGCGCATCGACGCGCTGCTTGAGCGCGGCGTAGGTCAGGCGCACGTTCTGGTGACGCACGACGAGGGCTTCACGCGCGGCGTGGCGGGCGCAGGCCTCGTCGAAGAAGCGGCCGATGGTCTGGCCGATGAGGCGCTTTTCGGACGCGCCGTGGACGTAGCTCAACTGGGTCATGTGTCTCTCTCCAATGTCCCCGGTTTCGGATGTTTTTTTGAGGCGATCTGTAGGGCGGGAGGAGCGAAGCGCATCCCGCCACGCGGCGATCGCGATGGCGCAACGACTGGATTGGCGGGATACGCCTTCGGCTCCTCCCGCCCTACGATGACGCGCACGGGCGGGAAGGCGGGACGCGCATCCCGCCGCTCCTCACTTCTTCGCCGGCTCGAACTCGACGAGTTCAGCGCCGTCGCCCACCTGGTCGCCGACCGCGAACCGGAAGGCCTTGAGCAGGCCCGACGCCGGCGCGGTGATGGTGTGCTCCATCTTCATCGCTTCGAGGATCAGCAGCGGCGCACCCTTCTCGACCGTAGTGCCGGCCTCGGCAAGCAGCGCGATGACCTTGCCCGGCATCGGCGCGAGGAGCCCGCCCTCGGCGCCGCCGCCTTCGCCCGCGTGGTGCAGCGGGTCGACGTTGGCGAGCTGCCAGGTGCGGCCGTCGAGGAAGACGTGGCGCTTCTCGCCGGCTACGATCACGGTCGCGCCCATGCGCCGGCCGTCGAACTCGACGCGCAGGCCGCCGCGATCATCGAGCTTGCCGCGCGCCTCGGTGCTATGCCCGTCGACGGTCAGGGTGTAGAGATCGCGTCCGCGGTACGCGACCGTAACCGCCTTTTGCGATTCACCGAAGCGGAAGATCAGTTCGCGCTTCGCGGTCGCATTGAGGCGCCAGCCGTCGCGCGCATGCCACGGCGAACCGGGGTCGGTGCCACGCTCCGCCTCATCCTCGGCGCGCGCGGCTTCGCGCAGCAGTTCGCCGAGGGCCGCGACGAGGTAAACCTCGGCGGGAGGCTGCTCGCCTTCGGGGAAGAGGTAGGCTTTTTCGCGCTCGATGAGGCCGGTATCGAGATCGGCGTTCGAGAAGGCCGGGCAGTTCGTCAGGCGCGACAGGAACTCGATGTTGTTCGCCACACCCACCACGCGGTAGTCCGCCAGCGCCTGCAGCATGCGGGCGAGCGCCTGGTCGCGGTTCTCGTCCCACACGATCAGCTTCGCGATCATCGGGTCGTAGAAGGGGCTGATCTCATCG
This sequence comes from Aromatoleum evansii, assembly GCF_045689615.1. Classification (NCBI taxonomy): domain Bacteria; kingdom Pseudomonadati; phylum Pseudomonadota; class Betaproteobacteria; order Rhodocyclales; family Rhodocyclaceae; genus Aromatoleum; species Aromatoleum evansii. The sequence goes on along the minus strand of NZ_CP141259.1, from coordinate 1,177,227 downwards.
CCCTCCTCGACGCCAGTGTCGACGCGCACATGCAGGCCTTCGGCCGGCGGCGCGAGGTGCAGCAGCTTCCCGGTCGAGGGCAGGAAGCCCTTCGCGGGATCTTCGGCGTAGATGCGCGCTTCGAGCGCGTGGCCGCGGATCTGGAGCTGTTCCTGCGCGAGCGGCAGCGGTTCGCCCGAAGCGACGCGCAGTTGCCACTCGACGAGATCCAGCCCGGTGATCATCTCGGTGACCGGATGCTCGACCTGCAGGCGCGTGTTCATCTCCATGAAGTAGAAGGAACCGTCCTGGTTCGCGATGAACTCGACGGTGCCGGCGCCGACATAGCCGACGGCCTTCGCGGCCTCGACCGCGGCCTTGCCCATCGCAGCGCGGCGCTCGGGCGTCATGCCGGGCGCGGGCGCTTCTTCCAGCACCTTCTGGTGGCGGCGCTGCACCGAGCAATCGCGTTCGAAGAGGTACACGCAGTTGCCGTGCGTGTCGCCGAAGACCTGGATCTCGATGTGGCGCGGGCGGGTGATGTATTTCTCGACCAGCACGTGCTCGTCGCCGAAGGACGACGCCGCTTCGCGCTTGCAGGAGGCGAGCGACGCGATGAAGTCGTCGGACTTCTCGACCAGGCGCATGCCCTTGCCGCCGCCGCCGGCCGCGGCCTTGATCAGCACGGGGTAGCCAATCTGATCGGCCTGCTGGTGGAGGTAATCCGGCTCCTGGTTGTCGCCGTGGTAGCCGGGGGTGAGCGGCACGCGGGCCGCTTCCATCAGCTTCTTCGCCTCGGACTTCGAGCCCATCGCACGGATTGCCGACACCGGAGGTCCGATGAAGACGATGCCTTCGCGCTCGCAGGCGTCGCAGAAGTCCTCGTTCTCGGACAGGAAGCCGTAGCCGGGGTGGATCGCCTGCGCCCCGGTCTGCTTGGCGGCGGCGATGATGCGCTCGATGACGAGGTAGCTTTCCTTGACGGCCGCCGGGCCGATCAGCACGGCTTCGTCGGCGAGGCGCACGTGGCGGGCGCTGGCGTCGGCCTCGGAGTAGACGGCGACGGTCTTGATGCCCATGCGGCGCGCGGTCTTGATCACCCGACACGCGATCTCGCCTCTATTGGCGATCAGGATCTTTTCGAACATTCTTGTCTCCCCCTTACATCCGGAACAGGCCGAACTTCGTCTGCGGAATCGGCGCGTTGAGCGTCGCGGACAGCGACAGCCCGAGCACGCGGCGGCTCTGCGCCGGGTCGATCACGCCGTCGTCCCACAGACGCGCCGTGGCGTAGTAGGGGTGGCCCTGCACTTCGTATTGTTCGCGGATCGGCGCCTTGAACGCCTCCTCGTCTTCCTTGCTCCACGTGCCGCCCTTGGCTTCGATACCGTCGCGGCGCACGGTCGACAGCACGCTCGCGGCCTGCTCGCCGCCCATCACGGAGACGCGCGCGTTGGGCCACATCCACAGGAAACGGGGCGAGTAGGCGCGGCCACACATGCCGTAGTTGCCGGCGCCGAAGGAGCCGCCCATGATCATCGTCAGCTTGGGCACCTGGGCGGTGGCGACGGCCGTCACCATCTTCGCGCCGTCCTTGGCGATGCCGCCGTTCTCATACTTGCGCCCGACCATGAAGCCGGTGATGTTCTGCAGGAACAGCAGCGGGATGCCGCGCTGCGCGCACAGCTCGACGAAGTGCGCGCCCTTCTGCGCCGATTCGCCGAACAGGATGCCGTTGTTCGCGACGATGCCGACCGGGTAGCCGTAGAGCTGGGCGAAGCCGGTGACGAGCGTCGTGCCGTAGCGCGGCTTGAACTCGTCGAAACGCGAGCCGTCGACGATGCGGGCGATGACTTCGCGCACGTCGTAGGGTTTGCGCGGGTCGGCGGGGATGATGCCGTAGATCTCCTCGGGGTCGTACAGCGGCTCCTCGCCGGCGCCGACCTTCAGCGACACCGGCTTCTGGCGATTGAGGTTCGATACGATGCGGCGCGCGATGTAGAGCGCGTGCGCGTCGTTCTCGGCGAGGTGGTCGGCGACGCCGGAGATGCGCGTGTGCACGTCGCCGCCGCCGAGGTCCTCGGCGCTGACGACTTCGCCGGTCGCGGCTTTCACCAGCGGGGGGCCGCCGAGGAAGATCGTGCCCTGGTTCTTGACGATCACCGCCTCGTCGCTCATCGCCGGCACGTACGCACCGCCAGCGGTGCAGGAGCCCATCACGACCGCGATCTGCGGGATGCCCTGCGCGCTCATGTTGGCCTGGTTGAAGAAGATGCGGCCGAAGTGATCGCGATCGGGGAAGACCTCGTCCTGCGTCGGCAGGTTCGCACCGCCCGAATCGACGAGGTAGACGCAGGTGAGGTTGTTCATCTGCGCGATTTCCTGCGCGCGCAGGTGCTTCTTCACCGTCATCGGGAAGTAGCTGCCGCCCTTCACCGTCGCGTCGTTGGCGACGATCATGCACTCGACGCCCTTCACGCGGCCGATGCCGGCGATCACGCCGGCCGACGGCGCGTCGCCGTCATACATGCCGTACGCGGCCATCTGGCCCACTTCGAGGAAGGGCGTACCCGGGTCAAGCAGATGATTGACGCGGTCACGCGGCAGCAGCTTGCCGCGCGCCGTGTGCTTCTGCCGCGCCGACTCGCCGCCGCCGAGGGCGACTTCCGCTGCCTTGTCGCGCAGGTCGCTGACGAGCTTGCGCATCGCCTCGGCGTTGCCCGCGAAGTCCGGGCTGCGCGTGTTGATAGAGGATTTGATGACGCTCATCACATCGTCTCCGCGAAGAGTTCGCGACCGATCAGCATGCGGCGGATCTCGCTCGTGCCGGCGCCGATCTCATAGAGTTTCGCGTCGCGCCACAGGCGGCCGGTCGCGTATTCATTGGTGTAGCCGACGCCGCCCAGGGTCTGGATCGACTCGCCCGCCATCCAGGTCGCCTTCTCGGCCGAGTACAGGATCGCGCCGGCGGCGTCCTTGCGCAGCGTGCGGGCGTGGTCTGCGCGGTCGCAGGCCTGGCCGACGGCATACACGTAGGCGCGCGTCGCGCTCCAGACCGAGTACATGTCGGCGACCTTGCCCTGCATCAGCTGGAATTCGCCGATCGACTGGCCGAACTGCTTGCGCTCGTGCAGGTAGGGCACGACGACGTCCATGCACGCCGCCATGATGCCCAGCGGGCCGCCGCACAACACGGTGCGCTCGTAGTCGAGGCCGCTCATCAGCACCTTCACGCCGCCGCCGACCTGGCCCAGCACGTTCTCTTCCGGCACCTCGACGTCGTCGAAGAACAGCGGGAAGGTGTTCGAGCCGCGCATGCCGAGCTTGTCGAGGTGGGTGCCGTGCGAAAAGCCCTTCATGCCCTTCTCGATGATGAAGGCGGTGATGCCTTTCGGGCCGGCGTTGGTGTCGGTCTTCGCGTAGACGACCAGCGTGTCGGCGTCGCCGCCGTTGGTGATCCACATCTTCGAGCCGTTGAGCACATAGCGGTCGCCCTTCTTGTCGGCGCGCAGCTTCATCGACACGACGTCCGAACCCGCATTCGGCTCGCTCATCGCCAGCGCGCCGACGTGCTCGCCCGAGATCAACTTGGGCAGGTACTTGTCCTTCTGCGCGGCGTTGCCGTTGCGGCGAATCTGGTTCACGCACAGGTTCGAGTGCGCGCCGTAGGAGAGGCCCACCGAGGCGGACGCGCGCGAGATCTCTTCCATAGCGATGATGTGCGCGAGGTAGCCCATGCCGGTGCCGCCGTATTCCTCCTCGACGGTCATCCCCAGCAGGCCCATGTCGCCGAACTTCTTCCACAGGTCGGCGGGGAATTCGTTCTCGCGGTCGATCTCGGCTGCACGCGGTGCAATTTCGGCCTCGGCGAACTGGCGCACTGCGTCGCGCAGCGCGTCGATGGTTTCGCCGTGATTGAAGTTCAGGCTGGGAATGTTCATGTGGGTCTCCTCGCTTCGTGGATCGCGTTGGTATTCGGGACATGTACCGATGAAGCTTAGACGCGCATCGGCAATACGTCGTGGCCGCATAAGAGTAGGCCCGCGTGCGACGCTTCGGGCGCCAAGGTGGTTGCAAATCCTGCCAATGGTTTTATGATTTGACGATGAGCACCGTGATCCCCTCGGTCGGCGATCCCACGCGCGGCCCGGCTGCCACGCCTATCGCCTTCATCCGAACGATCGTCGCAGCGTATCGTCGTTATGGAATCAATCCTGCCAACGCGCTGCGCGAGGCACAGATCCCGCCAGCGACGCTGGACGACATGGATGCACGCGTCACCGCCGGCCAGATGGAGATCATGTCGGCGGTGGCGATGCAGGAGCTCGACGACGAGGCGCTGGGCTGGTTTTCGCGCCGACTGCCGTGGGGCAGCTACGGCATGCTGTGCCGCGCATCGATCACCTCGCCCGACCTCGGCGTCGCATTGAAGCGCTGGTGCCGCCACCACCGCCTGCTCACCGACGACATCCTGCTGCACCTGGAAGAGCGCGGCGCGGTCGCGACGCTGCGCATCGAGGTGCGCCGCTACCTCGGCGAGATGCACGAGTTCTGCCTCGTGACGCTGCTGCGCTACGTGCTGGGCTACGCGTGCTGGGCGATCGACTCGCGCATCCCGCTGCTCGCGGCGCGCTTTCCCTTCCCCGCGCCGCCGCACCAGAGTGTCTATCCGCTACTCTTCCAGGGGCCGGTGCAGTTCGATGCAGACCAGGCCGAGATCCGCTTCGACGCGCAATACCTGCGCCTGCCGCTGCGGCGCGACGAGGCGGCGCTGCAGCAGATGCTACGCCGTGCGCTGCCGCTCACCGTGCTGCAATACCGCCGCGACCGGCTGCTGGTGCAGCGAGTACGCCACCTGCTGCGCGATCGGCTCGACGAAGGGGCGACCGCCGAAACGCTGGCCGAACGCCTGCACCTGTCGCCGCGCACGCTGCACCGCCAGCTCGACGAGGAAGGCGCGTCCCTTCAGCAGTTGAAGGACGAGGCACGGCGCGAGCGGGCGATCGAGCTGCTGCGACGGACCAACCGCACCGTGAAGCAGATCGCGTTGTCTGTCGGGTTCCGCAACGAGAAGAGTTTTGCCCGGGCCTTCCGGCAGTGGACCGGGGAGCCGCCCAGTGCGTTTCGGGAGCGGTCCGTCGCAATGGCGCCGGGTTCCCCCCGAACGCATGACGAAGCACGAAGCTAGAGCGGGAGGAGCCAAAGGCGTATCCCGCGATGCGGTGGTCGGGTGGCTCTCTGCGCTTCGAATGGCGGGATGCGCTGCGCTCCTCCCGCCCTGCGATATAGACCGACATCCCTCCCCGGCGTCGATGCTATCTCACCGCAGCGGCCCGCTGCTCACCGAGTCGGTGCAACTTCCCATGCAGCCGCCGCGTGCCGAACCACGTCGCCGCGCACACCAGCGGTAGCGCCAGACCGATCGCCTGATCCACCGGCACCTCCACGCCCCAGCCCTTCAGCGCCTTCAGCGCATAGGCCGCGAGCCCGATGCCGTAATAGGAAATTGCGACCACCGACAAGCCTTCCACCGCCTGCTGCAGCTTCAGCTGCAGGCGCGCGCTGCGGCTCAGGCTCTCCAGGACGCTTTGGTTCTGCCGCTCCTGCGCAAGATTGACGCGCGTGCGCAGCATGTCGTTGGCGCGACTCACCTTGTGCGCGAGCGCGTCCTGGCGCTCGGCCACCGAAACGCAGGTGTCCATTGCCGGCGCAAGACGCCGCTCCATGAACTCGCCTATCGTCGGCACACCCTCGATCCGCTGTTCGCGCAATTCGCCGATGCGCGCCTGCACGATGCGGTAGTAGGCCTGGGCAGCGCTGAAGCGGTAACCGGTGGCATGCGACATCGCGCGCATGCGCGCGTCCAGGCGCGAGATCTCGCGCAGCAGCTGCTCGGCGTCGCCGTCGATCTCGAGTTCGCACAGCCGGGTGCCGACATCGCTCAGATCCTCCTCGATGCGATCGAGGCGCAAGATGCCCTCGCGCGCGAGCGGCAGCGCGAGCAGCGCCATCATCAGGTAGGTCTCGATCTCGCAGATGCGCTGCACGAGCCGGCCCATCTGTGCCTCGCGCAGGCCAGTGTCGCGCACCAGATAGCGCGAGAAGCCGTCGGGGCCGACCTGGAAGTCAGTCCAAATCTCGCCGCCCGAGAGCACGCGGCTGCCGACCCGCGGCGGCATCGGGAACAGCGCGTGCAGCCGTTCGTCGGCGAGGTCCAGCGGCTCGCCCTGCTCGGCGTGGATGTGTGAGGCGACGACGACCGAGGCGCCGAGCGATTCGAGCCAGTCCATCGGCACGTGGCGCATCGCAGTCTGTGCGAAGTCCGCGCCGCCGCGCCCGGGCTCGACGAAAGTGTAGGTGGCGAATTCGGTGTGCCGCTCCCACTTGATGCGGAAGTGGCCGAAGTCGTGAAAGAAATGCTGCGCGCCGGCCTTCGGTCCGGAGACGCCGAAGCGTGCGCACAGGGCCTGCAGCGTGCGTTCGTGCCAATCGCCACTCAGGCCGCCCTCGCCGCCCCCGTTGCCGTCCTCGCAATGGATCGCGAGGTGCGACACGCGCGCCGGCGCGGCGATGACCATGAAGGGCCGGGAGTGGATCTCGCTCGCGAGCGCGAGGCGCTGCGGGTGATTCAGACTGCGGGGAAGATTCATCGCGGAATGCCGCGGCGGGCGCGCTGGGCGTGGTCCCGCGCAGAGCCCAAGGGACCGATGAACTCCGCGCGCCCGCCTGCCGGTCAGTTGTAGCCGAGCACGACCACCGCGGCGAGGTCGCGGCGCTCCGCCTCGACCTGGGTGTCGTAGTCCTCGCAGCGCGGATCGACGCGGCGCTTCAGGCGGCTCGCGAGCTCGCTGCCGACCTTCGCACCGGCCTTGCCGGCGATCAATCCGAATTCCTTGATGGATGCCTGTTGCTGGGGAATCATTTCTTGCTGTCTCCAATTAGAGCGTATTGAAAAGAAGGAAAACAATCGGCTTTCCCGGAGCGATGCTCCGCCTTCCCTGCACGCACGCTGGCGTCGTCTGTCGTTATTGGGGTGCCGACTTGCCGAGGCGAATTCTTGTTCAAGCGCCGGGCGCGCTCAAACGAAATAAACTACGAAGATCGTGACTCGGAGGAAGTATCCATGCGCCGGCGCATTCCCAGCATCGAGGCGCTCGTAGCATTCGAGGCGGCCGCGCGCCACCTGAGTTTCACGCGCGCCGCCGACGCGCTGTCGCTCACGCAGAGCGCCGTGTGCAAGCAGATCGCCTCGCTGGAGGATTACCTCGGCGTGCCACTGTTCAACCGCATCAAGAAGCGCATTTCGCTGACCGAGGCCGGCGCGATCTACGCGAAGCGCGTCGCGGAAGATCTCGACCGGCTGGAGCGCCACACGGTCTCGCTGATGTCGCACCGCGGCGAGCGCAATGTGCTGGAACTGGCGGTGATCCCGACCTTCGGTTCGCGCTGGCTGATCCCGCGGCTCGCACAGTTCCACGCGGCGAATCCCGGGATCACGGTGAATCTGAGGACATACTCCGACCCCTTCGTGTTCACCGAAACGTCGTTCGACGCGGCGATCCATTTCGGCTCGCCGGCATGGGCGGGCGCAATCTCGCATCCGCTGTTCGGCGAGGAGATGGTGCCGGTGTGCAGCCCCCAGCTGCTGCGCGAGCAGCCCTGCCGCGAACCGCGCGACCTCGCGAGCCTGCCGCTGCTCCATCAGGTGAATCGCCACGCCGCGTGGCAACGCTGGTTCGAGGCGGCGGGCGTGAAGGACGTGGACGCGATGGGCGGTCCGCGCTTCGACCTGTTCTCGATGCTCGTGGAAGCCGCCTGCGCGGGACTGGGCGTGGCGCTCGTGCCGCGCTTCCTGGCACTCAGCGAACTGGAGTCGGGGCAGCTGGCCATTCCCTTCGACCTGCCGCTGCGCTCCGAGATGGGCTACCACCTCGTCTACCCCGACCCGCCGAGCACCAACCCGGCACTGAAGCGCTTTACCGAATGGCTGCTGGCCGAAGCCGCGGCCTACCGCGACGCCTCGAGGCCCGCCGCGGAGCGGGCGGCGTAGGGGCGGAGAAGCGTTCGCGCCGACGATGTTTCGTCGGCCGGGACCAGACCCGCACACGCCCGCAGCGGAGGCGGGCGCGGGATTGCCGGGCCCGCCGCAAACGGCGGACCCGGTACGGCTCAGGCCGCCTGCAACTCGCGCACCGCAGCACGCGGGGCGGCGCTCACCGGCACCGAACCGAACAGGTTCTTCGGGTCGGCGAGATCGGGGATCAGCGAGATCTCTTCGTCGACACCCAGCTCGATCGCGAGATCGCGCATGAAGCGCAGCGCCGAGAAGTCCTCCAGCGCGAAGCCGACCGAGTCGAACACCGTCACTTCGTCGGCCGCCTGACGGCCCGGCGCCTTGCCGGCGAGCACGCTCCACAGTTCCGTCACCGCGAAGTCGGCCGGCATCTGCTGCATGTCGCCCTCGACGCGCGACTGCGGCTCGAACTCGCAGAACACGCGCCCCATTCGCAGTACATCGGCGTGCAGCTCGGTCTTGCCCGGGCAGTCGCCGCCGACGCCGTTGATGTGCATGCCCGGCTCGATCATGTCGGGGGTCAGGATCGTCGCGTTGGTCTTGTCGGCCGTCACGGTGGTGACGATGTCGCAGCCCTTCACGGCTTCCCGCGTGCTGCTGAAGCGCTTGGCCGTGAGGCCCATGCGGTCGAGGTTGCGCATCAGCTTGTCGGTTGCCGCGGAATCCACGTCGTACAGGTGGAACTCGGTGATGCCCAGCAGGTGATGGAAGGCCAGCGCCTGAAACTCGCTCTGCGCGCCGTTTCCGATCAGCGCCATGCGCTTGCTGTCCGGACGGGCCAACGCACGGGCAGCCACCGCGGAAGTCGCGGCAGTGCGCAGTGCGGTGGTCAGCGTCAGCTCGCTGACCAGGGTCGGCGCGCCGGTATCGACGTCCGCGAGCACACCGAAGGCCATCACCGTGCTCAGGCCGAAGCGATGGTTCTTCGGGTGGCCATTCACGTACTTGAACGAGTACAGCGAGTCGTCCGAGATCGGCATCAGCTCGATCACGCCGTCGTCGGAATGATTGGCGACGCGGGCGGTCTTCTCGAAGTCGTTCCAGCGCAGAAAGTCCTGGCGGATGTACTCGGCCATGCCCGCGAGGCAGTGCGCGAAGCCTTTCCCGGCAACCAGTTCGGCGGCGCGCTCGGCGCTCAGGAAACGGGTGGGGATACGGTTGCTGGTTTTCATGGTCTCGCTCCTCGTTGTGTCTTGCGATTCAGTGAGGACATGATCGACGAGTTCCGCGTCAATAAAAATGACACCAACTGTGCTATTTTGATAAAAAATTGATCAATTAGATAACCATTACTGACAGTTCGACAAAATGGACAGCCTGGACCAGCAACTGATCAGCCTCCTGCGCAACGACGCGCGGATGAGCGTCGCGCATCTCGCACACAAGTTGAAGGTGTCGCGCGGCACCGTCACGAACCGCATCACCAAGCTCGAGAACGACGGGATCATCGTCGGCTACACGGTGAAGCTGCGGCCCGACTCGCAGCCCAACGAGATCCGCGCGTGGATGAGCATCGTCGTCGCCGGCAACGAGACGCGCTCGGTGATCGCCAGCCTGCTCGGCGAGCCGGGCGTCGCGTCGCTGCACGACACCAACGGTCGCTGGGACCTGCTCGCGGAGCTGCGCGCTGAAAACCTCACCGAGCTGTCGAACGTGCTCGAACGCATCCGGCTGATCCGCAGCATCCAGCACACCGAGACCAGCATCCACCTCGCCAGCTACCGTGGCGAAAGCTCCTGACGGCGCAGCGCCGCTCAGAGCGAAGGCGGGAGGAAGAACGCGGCGCGGATGTCCGCGATCAGCCTCTGCACCGCCGTCATCGCGAGCACGCAGTCCGTGCGCTGCGCCATAACTCGACAACGAGCAACGAAGCGGCGCCGGAGGGTGCGAGCAGCACGGCGAGCGGCGCCGCGCCCTCGACCTGCAGCGCGTCGTCGGCCTCCAGTACACACGCCCCATGCCCCTCGGCGCGCACGATCAGACGACCCGAAGCGCAGTAGAGCAAGGCTACATCAGCGTCGAACTGCAGCTCACGGGCGGCATCGAGGCGCATGCGCGTCAGCCGATGCGTCCAGCGGCCGCGACGGCTCATCACGTTGAAGTCCGTCACCGGCCCCACCGGCAGTTCCGCCCGGGCCGCGGCGCCCCCGTCGAAGGCGAACACCGGCCCGTCCTGCGCGAGGGCTGTGCTACGCCTGCCCACGACGAGATCCATCCCCGCGCCGCCGAGTAGCGCCAGGCTGCGATCGACCCCGGGAAAGTTGGAGAACGGCCCCGCCACTTCGACGTGTGCGCTGCTGACGCGCCAGTCGAAGTCATCGAGCCCTGCGCCGGCAGGTGCGACAGCGATCTCCAGCGTCACGCCCCCACCGTTCTTCCACGGCATCCGGCGATACGCCTCGGCCGCCAATTTCACCATCCTCATGCCTCTCCCTGCGATCGGTTGGTCGATAGCGGCACTTTCAGCCGCCCGACTATCTGTATATACATTACATCCTGGAGCTCGGATCCGACAAACATCCGCACGCACGAGCCGCCGCTCCGGCCAGCTCCCATCCGGAGCACGCGGCACTCAAGCCTGCTCCGTACCTGCAGAATTCGGGGAGACGAAGCCGACGCGCGCATCGGCCGGACGCGCCGGAATCGCGATCGCCCGATCGGAAAGAAATCCCTTGACGCCTCACCGCGGCGACTCTATTGTATATACAACACAACCAACACGGAGATACCGCGATGCCCGCCCCCCACCCCCGCCTCCTCTGGCGGGACGTCACAATCTTCGACGGCGAACGGGAACTGCCCGTCCCGATGGCGGTGCTGGTCGAAGGCGGTCGCATCGCGAAGCTGTGCCCGAGCGAGGCCCTGCCCGCAACCGATCCAGCCAGCGTTCGCGACATGGGCCGCGGCGGCGTGATGACCCCAGGCCTCGTCGACTGCCACACCCACCTCGTGTTCGGCGGCAACCGCGCCGACGAGTTCGCGCGGCGCCTCGAAGGCGCGAGCTACGCGGAGATCGCGCAGGCTGGCGGCGGCATCCTCAGCACCGTGCGCGCGACCCGCGCCGCAAGCGAAGATGAACTCCTCGCCGCCGCACTGCCCCGCCTCGCCGCGCTCGTCGCCGACGGCGTCACCACGGTCGAGATCAAATCCGGCTACGGCCTCACGCTCGCCGACGAACTGAAGATGCTGCGTGTCGCGCGCCGCCTCGGCGAACGCCTTCCCGTACGCACCGTCACGACACTGCTCGGCGCGCATGCCCTGCCCCCCGAATACAAGGACGACCAGGACGGCTACATCCGCCTCGTGTGCGAGGAGATGATCCCCGCCGCCGCGGCCGCCGGGCTCGCCGACGCGGTGGACGTCTTCTGCGAAGGCATCGCCTTCAGCCCCGCGCAATGCGAACGCGTGTTCGCCGCCGCCGCCCACCACGGCCTACGCGTGAAGGCGCACGCCGAGCAGCTCTCCAACCTGGGCGGCGCGGCACTTGCGGCACGCCACGGCGCATTGTCGGCCGATCACATCGAATACCTCGACGAGACCGGCGTGCGCGCGCTGGCCGAAGCCGGCACCGTCGCGACCCTGCTGCCCGGCGCCTTCCTCACCCTGCGCGAGACACAGTTGCCGCCCGTCGACGCCCTGCGCCGCCAAGGCGTGCCGATGGCGATCGCGACCGACGCCAACCCCGGCAGCTCGCCGCTCTTCATGCCGACGCTGATGCTTAACCTCGCCTGCACCCTGTTCCGCCTGACCCCGCGCGAGGCGCTCGCCGGCATGACCGCGAACGGCGCCCGCGCGCTCGACCTCGCCGACACCGGACGCATCGCCGAGGGCCTGCGCGCCGACCTGTGCGTGTGGGACGCCGGCAGCGCCACGGAACTCGCCTACGCGGTGCAGCCCGGGCGGCTGCGCCAGCGCGTGTTCAACGGCGAGATCACACATAACCGCAGCCAGGAGGCACGATGAACGCCGACCGCATGAACATGGGCGTCTGGACCGGACGCATCGATCCGGAGCCCGACAGCCTGCGCTGGCACCAGGTCATCCGCCCGCTCGACGCCGCCGATTCGCCCGGTGTCGCCCTCATCGGCTTCGCCTGTGACGAAGGCGTGCGGCACAACCAGGGCCGTCCCGGCGCAGTCACCGCACCCGCCGCAATCCGCAAGGCTTTGGCGAGCCTCGCCTGGCACCGCGAAAGCCCAGCCTACGATGCCGGCGACGTCGCCTGCGACAACGGCGACCTCGACGCCGCTCAGGCACGACTTGCCGCAGATGTCGCCGTCCTGCTCGCCGCGGGCCACTTCCCGGTCGTGCTCGGCGGCGGGCACGAAGTCGCCTACGGCAGCTGGCAGGGACTCGCCGCATACCTTGCCGGCACAACCGCAGACATCCCGCGCATCGGCATCATCAATTTCGACGCCCACTTCGATCTGCGCGACCCGACGCACGTACACTCGTCCGGCACCCCCTTCGCGCAGATCGCCCACGCCTGCGCCGACCGCGGCTGGCCATTCCGCTACGCCTGCCTCGGCGTCAGCCGCGCCGCAAACACCCGCGCCCTGTTCCGCCGCGCGGCCGACCTCGACGTGCTGGTGCGCGAAGACCGCGACATCACGCCCCTGAGCCTCGAGCGCATCGGCGAGGACCTCGACGCCTTCATCGCCACCTGCGACCACGTCTACCTAACCATCGATCTCGACGTCCTGCCCGCCGGCGAGGCCCCCGGCGTCAGCGCCCCGGCCCCGCACGGCGTGCCGCTCGCGCTGCTCGAGCCACTGATCGAGCGCGTACGGAAGAGCGGCAAGCTCAGGCTCGCCGACCTCGCCGAGCACAACCCCGAATTCGATATCGACAACCGGACCGCCCGCGTCGCAGCGCGCCTGATCCATCTGTTGACCCTGAACGGCTGAAGCCAAGGCCGTCTTTCGATAGAAGCAGAGACGAGGAGACCCGCATGAACCGCCCCCATCGACACACCCCGCCGTCGCCGGACTGCAGCATTCGCACCACTACGTCGAGCGAGCCGACGCCCCCGGCCCAGGGAGCGCGGTGATGGCCGAACAGATCTCGCTGAGCGTCGCGCCCGTGCGCACCCATACGCTTGCCCGCCTGCTGGGCTACAGCCTGATCGGGCTGGTGCTGTTCTTCCTGCCCGTCGACATCTCCGGCCGCTCGACGATCCTTCTCGACCATGCCGCAAGCTTCCTGCTCAAGGAGGCACGCCCGCTCGTGATCGGCCTCGCGCTCGTGCTCATGGCCTACGGCGCGATCCATCCCTGGGTGAGCGGCGCGTGGCGCCACAACGCGGTCACGCTGGCGTTCTCGGTATTGAAGGTACTGGGACTCGCGATCGGTATCGCCTTCCTCTTCAGGTTCGGCCCGGAAGCGGCGTACGCCCCCGGCATGCTGCCCTTCCTGTTCGACAAGCTGGTGCTGCCGCTCTCCCTGATCGTACCGCTAGGCTCGCTCGCGCTGGTATTCCTGATCGGCTTCGGCCTGCTGGAGCTGATCGGCGTGCTGATGCAGCCGGTGATGCGGCCGATCTGGCGCACGCCGGGCAAGTCCGCGATCGACGCCGTGGCGTCCTTCGTCGGCAGCTATTCGGTGGGCCTGCTCATCACCTCCCGCATGTACTCCCAAGGCCACTACACGCTGCGCGAAGCCGCCATCATCGCCACCGGCTTCTCGACCGTATCGGCCCCCTTCATGGTCATCGTCGCCAAGACCCTCGACCTGATGCCGGCGTGGAACCTGTACTTCTGGGGCAGCATGGCCGTCACCTTCGCCGTCACCGCGGCAAGCGCGCGCCTCTATCCGCTGTCGCGCCTGCCGAGCGAAGGCCAACCGGATCCGCAACTGCCGCCCGGCCAGAGCCGCATTCAGGCAGCATGGCACGCCGGCCTCACCCAGGCGCAGAGCGCCCCGGCGCTTTCCGCCGCGCTGCGCGAAACCTTCGCCGACGGCGTGCGCATGACCGCCGCGATCCTGCCGAGCATCCTCGCCGTCGGCCTGCTCGGCCTGCTCGCAGCGAAGTACACGCCGCTCTTCGACGTCATCGGCCTGCTCCTCTACCCTGTCACCTGGGCCTTCGGCCTTGCCGAACCGATGACGGTCGCCCGCGCGATCGCTGCCGGCCTCGCCGAGATGTTCCTGCCGGCGATGCTGCTCAAGGACGCCGACGTGGTCGTCCGCTTCGTCGCCGCCACGGTGTCAGTGAGCAGCGTGCTCTTCCTCTCGGCCTCGATTCCCTGCGTCCTCGCCACGCGAATTCCCATGCGCCTGCGCGACCTGCTGCTGGTCTGGCTGCAGCGCACCCTTTTGAGCCTGGTGCTCGCCATCCCGATGGCCCAGCTCGCACACCACCTCGGCTGGCTCTAAGCGCCATCCCAATCAGACGAAACAAGGAGACCCCCATGAGCAAATTCCGTGATATCGAAATCCGCGCCCCGCGCGGCAACGAACTCAGCGCCAAGAGCTGGCTCACCGAAGCCCCGCTGCGCATGCTGATGAACAACCTCGATCCCGAGGTCGCCGAGAACCCGAAGGAGCTCGTCGTCTACGGCGGCATCGGCCGCGCCGCGCGCGACTGGGCCTGCTTCGACAAGATCGTCGAAGTCCTGCGCCGCCTGGAGGACAACCAGACCCTGCTGATCCAGTCCGGCAAGCCGGTCGGCGTGTTCGAGACCCACCGCGACGCCCCGCGCGTCCTGCTCGCCAACTCCAACCTCGTCCCCGCCTGGGCGAACTGGGAGCACTTCAACGAGCTCGACCGCAAGGGCCTGATGATGTATGGCCAGATGACCGCTGGCTCGTGGATCTACATCGGCTCGCAAGGCATCGTGCAGGGCACCTACGAGACCTTCGTCGAGGCCGGACGCCAGCACTACGGCGGCAGCCTCACCGGCCGCTGGGTGCTCACCGCCGGCCTCGGCGGCATGGGCGGCGCGCAGCCGCTTGCGGCCACGCTCGCCGGCGCGTGCTCGCTGAACATCGAATGCCAGCAGTCGCGCATCGACTTCCGCCTGCGCACCCGCTACGTCGACGAACAGGCCACGGACCTCGACGACGCACTGGCCCGCATCGCGCGCTACACGCAGCGCGGCGTCACCAAGTCGATCGCCCTGTGCGGCAACGCCGCCGACATCCTGCCCGAACTCGTGCGTCGCGGCGTGCGCCCCGACATGGTCACCGACCAGACCAGCGCCCACGACCCGCTGCACGGCTACCTCCCCTCCGGCTGGACCTGGGACGAATACGTCGCGCGCGGCAAGACCGAGCCCGAAGCCGTCGTCGCCGCCGCGAAGCGCTCGATGGCGCAACACGTGCGCGCGATGCTCGCATTCCAGCAGATCGGCGTGCCGACCTTCGATTACGGCAACAACATCCGCCAGATGGCCCTCGAGGAAGGCGTCACCAACGCCTTCGATTTTCCCGGCTTCGTGCCCGCCTACATCCGCCCCCTGTTCTGCCAGGGCATCGGCCCCTTCCGCTGGGTCGCGCTCTCGGGTGACCCCGAGGACATCTACAAGACCGATGCCAAGGTCAAGGAGCTGATCCCGGACAACCCGCACCTGCATCACTGGCTCGACATGGCGCGCGAGCGCATCAGCTTCCAGGGCCTGCCCGCACGCATCTGCTGGGTCGGCCTGAAGGACCGCGCCCGCCTCGGCCAGGCCTTCAACGAGATGGTCGCCAAGGGCGAACTGAAGGCCCCGATCGTGATCGGTCGCGACCACCTCGACTCCGGCTCGGTCGCGAGCCCCAACCGCGAGACCGAGAGCATGATGGACGGCTCGGACGCCGTGTCCGACTGGCCGCTCCTCAACGCGCTCCTCAATACCGCGGGCGGCGCGACCTGGGTGTCGCTGCACCACGGCGGCGGCGTCGGCATGGGCTACTCTCAACATGCGGGCGTCGTGATCGTCGCCGACGGCACGCCCGAAGCCCACGCCCGCCTCGGCCGCGTGCTGCGCAACGACCCGGGCACCGGCGTGATGCGTCACGCCGACGCCGGCTACGATATCGCCCGCGACTGCGCGCGCGACAACGGGCTCGACCTGCCGATGCTCGACGCCGTGAAAGGAGCCTGAGGTGACAGAAATGACTTTCGACCCGAGCATTGAATTAACCCTCATCCCCGGTGAACTGACGCTGGCCCAGTTGCGCCAGGCTTACGAGCACCCGATCCGCGTGACCCTGCCCGAGAGCGCTTCAGGCGCCATCGAGCGCAGCGTCGCCTGCGTGCGCCGCGTGATCGACGAGGACCGTGTCGCCTACGGCATCAACACCGGCTTCGGCCTGCTCGCGCAGACCCGCATCGCGCACGAGGACCTCGAAACCCTGCAGCGCTCGCTGGTGCTGTCGCACGCCTGCGGCGTCGGCGAAGCCCTCGACGACGCGACCGTGCGCCTGATCATGCTGCTCAAGGTGAACAGCCTCGCGCGCGGCTTCTCCGGCATCCGCCGCCGCGTAATCGACGCGCTGATCGCGCTCCTCAACGTGGGCGTCTATCCCGAGATCCCGGCCAAGGGCTCGGTCGGCGCCTCGGGCGACCTCGCGCCGCTCGCCCACCTGTCGCTTACCCTGCTCGGCGAGGGCCGCGCACGCCACCAGGGCAAATGGCTGCACGCCGTCGAGGCGCTCGCCGTGGCCGGACTCGAACCGCTGACCCTCGCGGCCAAGGAAGGCCTCGCGCTCCTCAACGGCACGCAGGTCTCCACCGCTTACGCGCTGCGCGGCCTCTTCGACGCCGAAGACCTGTTCGCCGCCTCCACCGTCTGCGGCAGCCTCACCGTCGAAGCCGCGCTCGGCTCGCGCGTGCCTTTCGACGCCCGCATCCACGCCGCACGCGGCCAGCGCGGCCAGATCGACACGGCGGCGGCCTACCGCCACCTGCTGGAGGACACCAGCGAGATCGCACAGTCGCACGTCGCCTGCGGCAAGGTGCAGGACCCCTACTCGCTGCGCTGCCAGCCGCAGGTCATGGGCGCCTGCCTCACGCAGATCCGCCAAGCGGCCGAAGTGCTCGCGGCCGAAGCCAACGCGGTGTCGGACAACCCGCTGGTGTTCGCGGACGAGGACGACATCCTCTCCGGCGGCAACTTCCACGCCGAACCGGTCGCGATGGCCGCCGACAACCTCGCGCTCGCCATTGCCGAAATCGGCGCGCTGGCCGAGCGGCGCATCTCGCTGATGATGGACAAGAACATGTCCCAGCTGCCGGCCTTCCTCGTCGCCAACGGCGGCGTGAACTCCGGCTTCATGATCGCGCAGGTCACTGCCGCCGCCCTCGCCAGCGACAACAAGGCGCTCGCGCACCCGGCCAGCGTCGACAGCCTGCCGACCTCGGCGAACCAGGAAGACCACGTCTCGATGGCCCCCAATGCCGGCCGCCGCCTGTGGGCGATGGCCGACAACGTGCGCGGCATCCTCGCCATCGAATGGCTCGCGGCATGCCAGGGCCTCGACTTCCGCGACGGACACAAGAGTTCGCAGAAGTTGGAGGATGCCCGCACGGCGCTGCGCGCGAAGGTGCCCTTCTACGAGGTCGACCGCTACTTCGCGCCCGACATCGCCGCAGCGACGACACTGCTCGAGACACGCATCCTTTCCGCAATGATGCCCGCCGGACTGCTGCCCTCGCTCGCCTAACACAAGCTCTACAACCAACCGGGCCCCGGCACACACGGGGCCCGCACTTCACTCATTCTGCATGCTGAAAGAGGTCGCCGGCTGTATCATGGCAGCATCGCATCAGCCGCAAAAGGAACGGCCGTGGCCAGCCCTGTCCCCCGCTACCGCCAGATCGAGGAATTCCTGCTCGAGAAAATCCGCAGCGGCGCCTATCCGGTCAATCACCAGATCCCGCCGGAAGAGCAGCTCGCCCGGGATTTCCACGTCAGCCGCATGACCGCCAACAAGGCGATCCGCGATCTCGTCCAGGGCGGGTACCTCGTACGCCAGGCAGGCCTCGGTACCTTCGTCACCGACCGCAAGGCCGAGTCCTCCCTGCACGAAGTACTCAACATCGCCGCAGAAGTCCGCGGTCGCGGCAATACATACAGCAATACCGTACTGTCCTGCGAAGCCATCGACGCCGACGACGAAGTCGCCCTGCGGCTGGGCGTACGCCTTGGCACCCGCGTCTTCCACACGGTCATCGTACATCGTGAAAACGATGTGCCAATCCAACTCGAGGAACGCTTCGTCAATCCAAAGTGGGTGCCCGACTACCTCGACACCGATTTCTCGCGCCACACGCCGAACGAAGTCCTTGTCGCCGCCTGCCCGATCTCGGATGTGGAGCACGTCGTCGAGGCAGTCCTCCCGACACCGCAGACCGCAACCGCGCTCGGCATCGGCACTGCCACCCCCTGCCTGTTGATGATCCGGCGCACCTGGTCCGACGAACACCTGATCAGCTATGCACGCCTGACTCACCCGGGAGACCGGTACAAATTGCGCTCCACGATGCGCACCTGAGCTTGACGGGGGCCGGGCGAACTCCCCGATAGCCCCACAGGAAGAACGTGCGCACAGCGCGCGCTCATGCGCACGCTATCGTGGCTATTCCTCGGGCATCGCCATCACCATCCATGACACGCCGAAGCGGTCCGTAAGCATTCCGAAACACGGCGACCAGAAGGTCTTCTCGCGCGCCATCTGAACCTGCCCTCCCGCGGCCAGCGCCGCAAAAGCACACTCTGCACCAGCCACATCCGGCGAGCTCGCGGTCAATGAAAAACCACGAAAACCCGGCCCAGCCGCACAGGGACCATCCGACAGCATCACCTCCGTGTCCCCGAAGCGCAGATTCGCGTGCATCACCTTGTCCTCGAAGTCTGCCGGCAATGCTCCTGCCAAACCGGAGACGATGAACCGCCGACCGCTTCTGCTGACGCTTCTTACAACACGCCCCGGGACACGATCGCATTGACATACGGGCACACCCCTCAAAGTATTGGGAGCGAGCGATCCGAACGCGTTAACGCAAAAAACCCGCTGACGTTAGGTCAGCGGGTTTTTGGTATGGGTAGTCTGACGATGACCTACTTTCGCACTCACGAAGAGCACTATCATCGGCGCGGTCCTGTTTCACTGTCCTGTTCGGGATGGGAAGGAGTGGTTCCGGGACGCTATGGTCGTCAGACTGTAAGGGGTGACAAAGGGGGAGAAGTGAAGTGTGTGGGGGTGTGATTGTTTAGCGTGTCGTTCGCTGTGATCCAGGGTTATAGGATCAAGCCTCACGGGCAATTAGTATCGGTTAGCTTAACGCATTACTGCGCTTCCACACCCGACCTATCAACGTTGTGGTCTTCAACGACCCTTCAGGGGGCTCGAGGCCCCGGGGAAGTCTCATCTTGAGGCGAGTTTCCCGCTTAGATGCTTTCAGCGGTTATCTCTTCCGTACTTAGCTACCCGGCGATGCGACTGGCGTCACAACCGGTACACCAGGGGTACGTCCACTCCGGTCCTCTCGTACTAGGAGCAGGTCCTCTCAAACTTCCAGCGCCCACGGCAGATAGGGACCAAACTGTCTCACGACGTTTTAAACCCAGCTCACGTACCACTTTAAATGGCGAACAGCCATACCCTTGGGACCGGCTACAGCCCCAGGATGTGATGAGCCGACATCGAGGTGCCAAACTCCGCCGTCGATGTGAACTCTTGGGCGGAATCAGCCTGTTATCCCCAGAGTACCTTTTATCCGTTGAGCGATGGCCCTTCCATACAGAACCACCGGATCACTATGACCTGCTTTCGCACCTGCTCGACTTGTCGGTCTCGCAGTCAAGCCGCCTTTTGCCATTGCACTATCAGTACGATGTCCGACCGTACCTAGGCGACCTTCGTACTCCTCCGTTACCTTTTAGGAGGAGACCGCCCCAGTCAAACTGCCTGCCATGCACGGTCCCCGACCCGGATTCACGGGCCCAGGTTAGAACCTCAACGACACCAGGGTGGTATTTCAAGGTTGGCTCCACGGCAACTGGCGTCACCGCTTCAAAGCCTCCCACCTATCCTACACAAGTCCCGTCAAAGTCCAATGCAAAGCTACAGTAAAGGTTCATGGGGTCTTTCCGTCTAGCCGCGGGTAGATTGCATCTTCACAAACATTTCAACTTCGCTGAGTCTCAGGAGGAGACAGTGTGGCCATCGTTACGCCATTCGTGCAGGTCGGAACTTACCCGACAAGGAATTTCGCTACCTTAGGACCGTTATAGTTACGGCCGCCGTTTACCGGGGCTTCGATCAAGAGCTTGCACCCCATCACTTAACCTTCCGGCACCGGGCAGGCGTCACACCCTATACGTCCACTTTCGTGTTTGCAGAGTGCTGTGTTTTTAATAAACAGTCGCAGCCACCGATTCTCTGCGGCCCCTTCGCCCTTCGGATGTACTCCTACAAGCTAGTGGGGCATACCTTCTCCCGAAGTTACGGTATCAATTTGCCGAGTTCCTTCTCCTGAGTTCTCTCAAGCGCCTTAGAATTTTCTTCCTGCCCACCTGTGTCGGTTTGCGGTACGGTCGATTTTAGACTGAAGCTTAGAGGCTTTTCCTGGAAGCATGGTATCAATCACTTCGGGCTCAAAGAGCCCTCGTCATCACGCCTTGGCTCAGCCCCGCGGATTTGCCTACGGGGCACGCCTACACGCTTAAACCGGGACGTCCAACACCCGGCTGACCTAACCTTCTCCGTCCCCCCATCGCATCTAAAACCGGTACGGGAATATTGACCCGTTTCCCATCGACTACGCATTTCTGCCTCGCCTTAGGGGCCGACTCACCCTGCGTCGATGAACGTTGCGCAGGAAACCTTGGGCTTTCGGCGAGGGTGCTTTTCACACCCTTTATCGCTACTCATGTCAGCATTCGCACTTCCGATACCTCCAGCATCCCTCTCGAGACACCTTCGCAGGCTTACGGAACGCTCCCCTACCATCTCTTTCGAGATCCGCAGCTTCGGTTCATGGCTTGAGCCCCGTTACATCTTCCGCGCAGGACGACTCGACTAGTGAGCTATTACGCTTTCTTTAAAGGGTGGCTGCTTCTAAGCCAACCTCCTAGCTGTCTATGCCTTCCCACTTCGTTTCCCACTTAGCCATGTATTTGGGACCTTAGCTGGCGGTCTGGGTTGTTTCCCTCTTGTCCCAGGACGTTAGCACCCCAGGACTGTCTGCCGTATATCACTTTGCGGTATTCGGAGTTTGCTATCGCGGGGTAGATCGCAGTGACCCCCCCAACGATTACAGTGCTCTACCCCCGCAAGTGTCCGTACGACGCACTACCTAAATAGTTTTCGGGGAGAACCAGCTATTTCCGGATTTGTTTAGCCTTTCACCCCTATCCACAGCTCATCCCCTAATTTTTCAACATTAGTGGGTTCGGACCTCCAGTACCTGTTACGGCACCTTCATCCTGGCCATGGATAGATCATCCGGTTTCGGGTCTACGCCCAGCAACTATGTCGCCCTTATCAGACTCGGTTTCCCTACGCCTCCCCTATTCGGTTAAGCTCGCTACTGAACGTAAGTCGCTGACCCATTATACAAAAGGTACGCAGTCACCCCACAAGGAGGCTCCCACTGTTTGTATGCATGCGGTTTCAGGATCTATTTCACTCCCCTCCCGGGGTTCTTTTCGCCTTTCCCTCACGGTACTGGTTCACTATCGGTCGATCACGAGTATTTAGCCTTGGAGGATGGTCCCCCCATCTTCAGACAGGATTTCTCGTGTCCCGCCCTACTTGTCGCACGCTCAGACCCGCCACCTACTTTTCGCATACGGGACTATCACCCTGTATCGTCGGACTTTCCAGACCGTTCTGCTAAGTAAATGGTTTAGTCGTGCAGGCTACTCCCCGTTCGCTCGCCACTACTTGGGGAATCTCGGTTGATTTCTGTTCCTGCGGCTACTTAGATGTTTCAGTTCGCCGCGTTCGCCTCCTCTGGCCTATGTATTCAGCCAGGGATACTCCATAAGGAGTGGGTTTCCCCATTCGGACATCGGGGGATCAAAGCTCCATTGCCAGCTCCCCCCCGCTTTTCGCAGGCTTGCACGTCCTTCATCGCCTGTGATCGCCAAGGCATCCACCACATGCACTTAGTCGCTTGATCCTATAACCCTGGACCCTGTCGCCAGGGACCCAGTCATAGGCGAACTCACGCTTGTGCGCAACCGCCTGCTGCTGGTTCAAAGCGCAGACGATTGCAATGCAATCACACAACCCATGTTCGATCTTCGTCTTCACGCGCCGCTGACACAGCGCAACGAAGATCGCACACTTTACTTCTTCCACTTTGTTAAAGAACACTGGCACTAGGCCTAAGCCCTGCACACCAAACGTGCGCACGGCTTAGCCCTACTCTCGAGCCCACCTGAACATGTGGTGGAGGATGACGGGATCGAACCGACGACCCCCTGCTTGCAAAGCAGGTGCTCTCCCAGCTGAGCTAATCCCCCTCATGATGCGGTGGTGGGTCTGGTTGGGTTCGAACCAACGACCCCCGCCTTATCAAGACGGTGCTCTAACCAGCTGAGCTACAGACCCTCTCGTCCATCTCGAGGCTCTTGCCTGAACAACCGATAAGTTGTGAGTACTCGGACAGCGGACCTGTCTCTTGAAAGGAGGTGATCCAGCCGCACCTTCCGATACGGCTACCTTGTTACGACTTCACCCCAGTCATGAATCTCACCGTGGTAAGCGCCCTCCCGAAGGTTAAGCTACCTACTTCTGGTGAAACCCACTCCCATGGTGTGACGGGCGGTGTGTACAAGACCCGGGAACGTATTCACCGCAGCATGCTGATCTGCGATTACTAGCGATTCCGACTTCACGTAGTCGAGTTGCAGACTACGATCCGGACTACGATCGGCTTTAAGGGATTGGCTCCAGCTCGCGCTTTGGCAGCCCTCTGTACCGACCATTGTATGACGTGTGAAGCCCTACCCATAAGGGCCATGAGGACTTGACGTCATCCCCACCTTCCTCCGGTTTGTCACCGGCAGTCTCGCTAAAGTGCCCAACCAAATGATGGCAATTAGCGACAAGGGTTGCGCTCGTTGCGGGACTTAACCCAACATCTCACGACACGAGCTGACGACAGCCATGCAGCACCTGTGTCCTGGCTCCCGAAGGCACTCCCTGATCTCTCAAGGATTCCAGGCATGTCAAGGGTAGGTAAGGTTTTTCGCGTTGCATCGAATTAATCCACATCATCCACCGCTTGTGCGGGTCCCCGTCAATTCCTTTGAGTTTTAACCTTGCGGCCGTACTCCCCAGGCGGTCGACTTCACGCGTTAGCTGCGTCACTCAGTGAGTTACCTCTCCGAACGACTAGTCGACATCGTTTAGGGCGTGGACTACCAGGGTATCTAATCCTGTTTGCTCCCCACGCTTTCGTGCATGAGCGTCAGTATCGGCCCAGGGGGCTGCCTTCGCCATCGGTGTTCCTCCACATATCTACGCATTTCACTGCTACACGTGGAATTCCACCCCCCTCTGCCGTACTCTAGCCGTGCAGTCACAAGCGCAGTTCCCAGGTTAAGCCCGGGGATTTCACACCTGTCTTACACAACCGCCTGCGCACGCTTTACGCCCAGTAATTCCGATTAACGCTCGCACCCTACGTATTACCGCGGCTGCTGGCACGTAGTTAGCCGGTGCTTCTTCTGACAGTACCGTCATCCACCTCCCGTATTAGGGGAAGCGTTTTCTTTCCGTCTGAAAGAGCTTTACAACCCGAAGGCCTTCTTCACTCACGCGGCATGGCTGGATCAGGGTTGCCCCCATTGTCCAAAATTCCCCACTGCTGCCTCCCGTAGGAGTCTGGGCCGTGTCTCAGTCCCAGTGTGGCGGATCATCCTCTCAGACCCGCTACGGATCGTCGCCTTGGTAGGCCTTTACCCCACCAACTAGCTAATCCGACATCGGCCGCTCCAATCACGCGAGGTCTTGCGATCCCCCGCTTTCCCCCTCAGGGCGTATGCGGTATTAGCTACGCTTTCGCGTAGTTATCCCCCATGACTGGGTACGTTCCGATGCATTACTCACCCGTTCGCCACTCGCCGGCAGGCCGAAGCCCCCGCTGCCGTTCGACTTGCATGTGTAAAGCATGCCGCCAGCGTTCAATCTGAGCCAGGATCAAACTCTTAAGTTCAATCCAACAAAGCACTCAAAGAAATCATTACTGACTTACAGTTGAGCACTCAATCTTTGCAACATTAAAACTGCCGAAGCAGTCTCGGTCGCGCCAACCAAGCACTCACACTTATCGGTTGTCCAATTTTTTAAAGAACCGCCGCCGAAGCAGCGAGAAAGAGATTCTGACAAACTTACTTCACTTCGTCAAGCACCGCAGCGATTTATTTTTTAACCGCTACCGCACCACCCTCTCTTTCCTGCTCCCCACCGCTGCCTCGAAACCGCTGCAGCGCTGAAGAGGCGCGAATTATATAGAGCCTGGATGCGGCGTCAACCCGTCTTTAAAAACATTTTCCCGGCGGCGGTACACAATGCGCCATTCCGTCATGGCTTTGGCGCTTGAGCGGACGGCCCGGTACCCGCCCCGTGCCGAAGAACGAAGCTGCGGAAATCGTCCGCAGGCAAAGGCGCGCTGATCAGGTAGCCCTGAAGGAAGTCGCACTGCCGCGCGCCAAGGAAGTCGCGCTGAGCTTCGGTTTCAACACCTTCCGCAGTGACCTTGAGTCCGAGGCTGTGTGCCATGTTGATGATTGCCTCGACCAGGAGGGCGTCGTTGACGTCCTCGAGGCAGTCACTGACAAAGCTGCGATCGATCTTCACGTGATCCACAGGAAAGCGCTTCAGGTACGAAAGCGACGAGTAGCCGGTACCGAAGTCATCGAGGGAATAATTGACGCCGAGCTGGCGGATCTCGCGCATCAGAACTTCAGTGGCATCGCTGCTTTGCATGAGCACGGACTCGGTGATCTCGAGGACAAGCTGAATGCGCTCGAATCCGGGCTTGCGCGCGGCCTGCGCGATGAGTTCGAACAAGCCCTGCTCGCGAAACTGGACACCAGAGACATTGACGGCGAGCCGAAGCATCGGCAGCCCCTGTGCGAGCCATTCGGTCGCCTGACGCAAGGCTTCGTCGAGCACCCACGCACCTATCGGGAGGATCATCCCGGTATCTTCGGCGATGGCGATGAATTCGTCGGGGCTGACGAGGCCACGCAATGGATGCTGCCAGCGCACGAGGGCCTCGGCGCCGCTCACGCGGCCACTGCCGACATCGATGATGGGCTGATAGTAGAGCACGAACTCCCGGCGCTCGATCGCCACACGCAGCTCTGCCTCCAGCTGGACTCGCCGGCGAGCGGCCTCCTGCATGTCCTGCGAATAGAACTGGCAGCGGTTTTTCCCCAGCTGCTTGGACTGGTACATCGCAATATCGGCATTGCGCAGCAGCGTCTGCACGTTGTCGCCATCGTCGGGAAACACGGTAATACCTAGGCTGCCCGAGACGTAACGGTTCGCGCCGGCAAGCTGGAAGGGCTCGCGAATGACCCGCAAGACCTTGTCGCCAACGGTCTGCAAGTCCTCGACACCGTCGATGTCGTCGACAACAAGGGTGAATTCATCCCCACCAAGGCGCGCGACGGTATCCTGCTGGCGGACGCAGTCCTTTAGCCTTGCGGCGACCTCGACGAGCATCTCATCGCCGAGGTCGTGACCCAGGGTGTCGTTGATCCACTTGAAGCCGTCGAGATCGAGGAACACCAGACCTGCTTTCTTGCCCGTGCGGCGGCTGTGCGCGAGCGCGCGCTCGAGTCGGTCGTTCAGCAGGTTGCGATTGGCGAGGCCGGTCAGGGCATCGAAGTTCGCCTGTCGCCAGATGACCTCTTCGCGTTGCTTGCGCCGCGTCATGTCGCTGAAGACCGACACGTACTTGATCAGCCTGCCGGTCTCGTCGCGCACCGCGGAGATCGTCAGCCACTGCGGGTAGACGTCGCCCGCCTTTCGCCGATTCCAGACCTCGCCCTCCCAGCGCCCGGTCGTCTCCAGCGTCGTCCACATATTCTTGTAGAAGCCCGCATCATGGCGCCCGGACTTGAACATCGCCGGCGTATGCCCGACCACCTCATCCGCCGAGTAGCCCGTAATGGAACAGAAGGCGGGATTGACCGAGGCAATCACACCTGCTGCATCTGCAGTCATAATTCCCTGGCTGGAGGCCTCGAAGACCACCATCGCCTCGCGCATCTTCTCCTCGGCAAGCTTGCGGTCCGACACGTCCCGCACGAGTGCGATGAATCCGGCCGGCGCTCCGTCGCTGCGCGACAGCTGGCTCATCGACGCACTGAACTGCCGGGGCCCGCCGGGCAGTTCCAGCGCGTACTCGAATTCGTGTCGCTGTCCATCCTTCCGTATGGCCGCGAGTGCTTCAGCAACGGCGCGCGCAACCGGTTTCGGGAAGACGTCACCATAAGTCCGGCCCGGCAACTCGCTTGGCGCCAGCGGGAGAAGCGCCGGATCGGGAGAATGGACCTCGACGATCCGCCCCGGCTCGTCGAGCACGAACAATTGATCGGGCAGCGAACTGATCAGGGCTCCCAGCTTCGACTCGCGTGCCGCAAGCGCGGAGGTGCGCTCGTCCACCAGGGTCTGCAGCAAGTGCCGGTGACGCCTCAGCTCCCCCATCTGCTTCGCAAGCCATCCCAGCAGTGCGCTGAACACGAATCCGAGAAACAACTTCAACGCCAGCGCCGGCTTGTGCGTCCAGCCATGGACCGGCGCGACACTGAGCGTCCACGTACCATTGGGCATCATGACGGCACGGTCCACCGGATCAATGAGCGGTTCGTCCGAAGATGCTGCTATGACCTGTTTGAGCCCAGTATCGGGATGCACGCGCCAGAGCTGGTAGTGGAGCCCGCGCTTGACGAGTTGGGGCAACTGCGCCTTGGCAATAACCTGGGGAAACCGGATCAGGACCGTCGTAAATCCCCAGAATCGCGGCCGGCCGTTCTCGTCGTCGAGGAACACCGGCAGGCGGCCAACCGCACCGATACCGCCCTGCATCAGTTCGAAAGGCCCGGCAAGGGTGAGCTCGCCGGTGTCGCGCGCACGGAACGCTTCCTTGTTGCGGGCGGGATCCGCGAGCAGATCATGTCCAATCGCACGCGCGTTCTCGGCAAGCGGGACGATCTGCCTGATGACCCCGCCGGGAGCGAGCTGCAGGGAGTCTGCGCCGGGGTAATAGCGCAGCATCTCCGTTGCCACGGCATCGAAGTCAGGAACCACGCCCTTGCCCTGACGCACAAGCGCGGCCAGGGCGTAGGTTGCGGTGAGACCGTGGCGAACCGCACTTTCGATCTCGTGCGCCTTGTCGCCGCTCTGATCGGCGACCTCCGCACGCCGGATGCGCAGGCTCTCGCGCTCGGACTCGGCCACAAAGAGCCCCGCCCCCCCAAGGGCAAGCACAAAAACGATCGCACCCAGGACGCCGGGGCGCAGGCTGGCGCCGATGCCGAACAATGACCGGACCTTCATGGTCGCGAAACCTGCCTTCAAGAGGGGCGCAATAAAGCGCGCACCGCAAGCCGATGGTGCGCGAGCAACGAGCCGGACAGGGTCGGGTACCACCGCCCGGATCAGAACACATTTACATCATTTTACACATGACGTTTGCGAAGGCGCGACCAAGCCGACGTGGCACGTTGGAGAAGGGTAGCCGCCGGTCACCCCAGATGCACGGTCGCGAACTTGCGCTTGCCCACCTGCAGCACCACGCTCGTCCCGGCGCGCAGCACGAGGCCCTTGTCCTCGACACGCTCCCCATCGAGACGCACCGCCCCCTGCTCGATCATGCGCATCGCCTCGGATGTCGTTCCGGTCAGGCCGGCCTGCCTGATCACCTGGAAGACGGGCATGCCCTCGGCGCCTGCCATGACATTCACCTCGGGCATGTCCTCGGGAAGGACTCCGCGCTGGAAGCGTGCCTCGAATTCGGCACGAGCCTCCTCGGCCGCCCCTGCGTCGTGAAAACGGGTGACCAGCTCCATCGCGAGCATGACCTTGATGTCGCGCGGATTGCGCCCCGTCTCGGCGTCTCGGCGCAATGCGGCAATCTCGCTCGTGGAGCGGAAGGACAGGAGCTCGTAATACCGCCACATGAGGTCGTCCGAGATCGACATCAACTTGCCGAAGATGTCGCGCGGACCTTCGGCGATACCGATGTAGTTGCCCAGCGACTTGGACATCTTGTTCACACCGTCCAACCCCTCGAGGAGCGGCATCATCAGGACGCACTGCGGTACCTGCCCCTCATGCTTCTGCAGCTCTCGCCCCATCAGCAGATTGAACTTCTGGTCGGTGCCGCCGAGTTCGATGTCCGATCGCATCGCAACCGAGTCATAGCCCTGACACAGGGGGTACAGGAATTCGTGAATGGAGATAGGCTGGGTGGCAGCGTAGCGCTTGGCGAAGTCGTCGCGCTCGAGCATGCGCGCAACGGTGCTGCGAGAAGCCAGCCGGATCATCCCGGCCGAGCCGAGGGATTCCATCCATGCGGAGTTGAAGCAGATCTCGGTCTTTTCCGGGTCCAGGATCTTGAACACCTGATCCTGGTAGGTGCGCGCGTTTTCCATGATCTGTTCGCGCGACAGCGGCGGACGAGTCGCGTTCTTGCCCGACGGATCGCCGATCATGCCGGTGAAGTCGCCGATCAGGAACATCACCTGATGCCCCAGATCCTGGAAGTGTCGCAGCTTGTTGATGAGGACCGTATGGCCGAGGTGCAGGTCGGGCGCGGTGGGATCGAAACCCGCCTTCACCCTGAGGGGGCGGCCGGACTTGAGCTTTTCGACCAGCTCGGCCTCTATCAGCAACTCGTCGGCACCCCGCTTGATCAGTTCGAGGGCTCCCTGTACATCAGTCATGCAACTCTCCATTCAACGGGGCGACAAGAAACTTTGCTAAACTCGCGGAAGTTTTTTGTCCGAAAATCCCATGCAGGCACGAAAAGTCAGGATTCTAGCCGATCTGAACGGCCTCCTCCCCACCGGGCGCAAGCGGTGGGCCGTCGGCGCACTGGTCGGCACCTCGCTGCTGGGCGTTGTCGCCGCCACTGCTGTCCCTCCCGGAACCCCCGCAACATCCATCGCTACCGAGTCGGTCGTGGAACGGCTCGGGCCGATCGCACCTCAGCCGTCCGACGCGCCGGACCTGCCATTCGTGTTCGACGAACGCGTGCGTCCCGGCGACACGATACAGGCAATCTTTCGCCGTATCGGCGCGAACGATCAGCAAGTCATCGACTACCTGAATCAGCCGGCGGGGCTGCAAGCCCAGAGACAGCTGCGGGCGGGCCGGTCAGTTCTCGCGACCGTTTACACGGACGGCAGGATCGCCTTGCTGAGCCTGCCGATCGCCGGCGGCGACGAGCGCTACACCGTGGAGCGGACGGCTGCCGGCCTGGAATCGCGCACGGGCACCCCCGCGACGCTCGCCACGAACGTCGAGATGCGCTCCGGGACGATCCGCCAGACCCTGTTCGGTGCAACCGACGCAGCGGGCATCCCGGACAGCGTGGCGACGAAACTGGCGGAAATTTTCGGCACCGAAATCGACTTCAGCAGTGACTTGCGTCGTGGCGACCGCTTCAGCGTGGTGTACGAATCCCTGCACGACCAGGGCATGCCGGCAGGGGCTGGCCGCATTCTCGCAGCCGAATTCGTGAACGACGGCAAACGCCACACGGTCGTGCTCCATCGTGACGAAGACGGCGCCGATACGTACTTCACCCCCGAGGGGCGCGGGCTGAGCCAGGCATTCCTGCGCTATCCGCTCGAATTTTCGCGCATTTCGTCCAACTTCGGCGGGCGCATGCATCCGATCCACAAGCGCTGGAAGGCGCACAAGGGCACGGACTTCTCCGCACCGACGGGAACGCCGGTGAAGGCCGCCTCGAACGGCATCGTCGAGTTCGCGGGTGGCCAGGGCGGCTACGGGAACATAGTGGTGATACAGCACCGCGACGGCTATGAAAGCGCCTACGCACACCTCAACGGTTTCGCGAAGGGGCTGCGCAAGGGGCAGCGCGTTCGCCAAGGGGACGTGATCGGCTACGTCGGTTCCACCGGATGGTCGACAGGCGCGCACCTGCATTTCGAGATCCGCGTAAACGGAGTGGCGCGCGATCCGATGAAGATCGCGCTGCCGACGACCCAGCCACTCGGAGGCAACGCACTGGCAAGCTTCCGTCGCGAGACCGCGCCGTTGCTCGAGCGCTTGGCGCTACTCGATCGCACTGCGGTGGCGCGCG
This sequence comes from Aromatoleum evansii, assembly GCF_045689615.1. Lineage (NCBI taxonomy): Bacteria > Pseudomonadati > Pseudomonadota > Betaproteobacteria > Rhodocyclales > Rhodocyclaceae > Aromatoleum > Aromatoleum evansii. The sequence goes on along the minus strand of NZ_CP141259.1, from coordinate 1,146,889 downwards.
CGGACTGAGCCGGGAGGACGGAGTCCAAAAAAAACGGGAGGCCGAGGCCTCCCGTTTTTTCTTCGTAACGTCCGCGTCAGGCCGAGAAGGACGAGCCGCAGCCGCAGGTGCTCGTGGCGTTCGGATTGCGGATCACGAACTGCGATCCTTCGAGCCCTTCCGTATAGTCGATCTCGGCGCCGACGAGATACTGGTAGCTCATCGAGTCGATCAGGAGCGTGACGCCGTTCTTCTCGAACGCCGTGTCGTCCTCGTTCACTTCCTCATCGAAAGTGAAGCCGTACTGGAAGCCGGAGCAGCCACCACCGCTGACGAAGACGCGCAGTTTGAGTTCGGGGTTGCCCTCTTCCTCGATCAGTTCCTTGACCTTGCCCGCCGCGCTGTCGGTAAAGACGAGCAGTTCGGGCGTTTCGACTGCAGTACTCATGTTATCTCCTGAAGGGGTGTGCACTTTCAAATAATGCGTCACCCGACGCGTTTCGTCAAAATGAGAGTGGCTATCGCCCCGATTGGTTCCGTCACGGGCTGACGGGGACGATATCGAGCCCCAGGGTTTCGTTCAGACCGAACATGATGTTCATGTTCTGCACTGCCTGACCGGCGGCCCCCTTGACGAGGTTGTCGATGACCGACAGGACGACGACGATGTCACCGCCCTGGGGGCGATGGACCGCGATGCGGCACATGTTGCTTGCGCGCACCGAGCGGGTTTCCGGATGGCTGCCGGCCGGCATCACATCGACGAACGGCTCGCCGCGATAGCGGGCTTCGAACAGGCCTTGCACGTCCACGTCCTGCGTCAGCCGGACATACAGGGTGGCGTGAATGCCGCGGATCATCGGCGTGAGATGCGGCACGAAGGTCAGGCCGACAGCCTTGCCCGCCATGCCGGCCAGACCCTGACGGATCTCGGGAAGATGACGATGCCCCGGCACACCGTAGGCCTTGAAGGTATCTGCAGACTCGGCAAACAACGTGTGCACCTCGGCCTTGCGTCCGGCGCCCGAGACCCCCGACTTGGCATCCGCGACCAGGTGCGAAAGATCCGCCACTCCGGCCTCGATCAGCGGCAGGAATCCGAGCTGCACTGCGGTCGGATAGCAACCCGGGTTGGCGAGCACGCGCGCGGAACGGATCTGCTCGCGGTTGCGTTCGGGTAGACCGTACACCGCTTCGGCCACGAGTTCGGGCGCGGCGTGGGTCATGCCGTACCACTTCTGCCATTCGGCAACGTCGCGGATACGGAAGTCCGCCGCGAGATCGATGACGCGAACGCCCTTGTCGACGAGTTCCCGCGCCTGCTGCATGGCAATGCCGTTGGGCGTGGCGAAGAACACCACGTCGCAACGATCGAGTTCGGCGTCGGCGGGGGTGACGAAGCGCAGGTCCACGCGTCCGCGGAGGCTCGGGAACATCTCGGCCACTGCCATGCCGGCGTCGCCACGCGAGGTGATGGCCTGCAATTGAACGCCGGGGTGACGCGCAAGCAACCTGAGCAGTTCGACACCCGTATAACCCGTACCGCCGACGACACCTACCTTGATCATGCTTTCTCCTTGGCGGGGCAATCCCCGATGCAGTTTTTGATTATCTCATTCCTGGCCCGTGCGTTTTGCAGGCACAAAAGCAAAAAGCCGCCCAGCGGGCGGCTTCTTGTCCAGCGGATACCGGGAAAGGTATCAGCGCTTGGAGAACTGCTTGCGGCGACGGGCCTTGCGGAAACCGACCTTCTTCCGCTCGACTTCGCGCGCGTCGCGGGTCACGAAACCAGCCTTGCGCAGCACCGACTTCAGCTCGGCATCGTATTCGATCAGCGCACGGGTGATGCCGTGACGAACGGCACCCGCCTGACCCGACTCGCCACCACCGGTGACGTTCACCATGATGTCGAAGCGGTTTTCGTTCTCGGTCAGCGTGAGGGGCTGGCGCACGATCATGCGGCCGGTTTCACGCGAGAAGAACTCGTCCAGCGGCTTGCCGTTGACGACGATGTTGCCGGAGCCCGGCTTGATGAAAACACGGGCAACCGCGGTCTTGCGGCGGCCAGTGCCGTAGTTGTAAGTCACAGCCATTGATCGGCTCCTGTCAGATCTCGAGAACTTTGGGCTGCTGAGCGGCGTGCGGATGCTCGGCACCCGCGTAGCACTTCAGCTTCTTCAGCATGGCGTAACCCAGCGGCCCCTTCGGCAGCATGCCCTTCACCGCCTTTTCGAGCACACGTTCCGGGAAGCGCTGCTGCAGCTTGGTGAAGTTGGTTTCGTAGATTCCGCCCGGGAAACCGGTGTGGCGATAGTACTTCTTGTCTTGCGCCTTGTTACCGGTGACACGCAGCTTCTCGACGTTGACCACGACGATGAAGTCACCGGTGTCGACGTGCGGCGTGTAAATGGGTTTGTGCTTGCCACGCAGACGGCGAGCCACCTCGGCGGCGACCCGGCCAAGCACCTTGTCCGCAGCGTCGACAACAAACCAGTCGCGCTTGACTTCGTGCGGCTTGGCAGAAAACGTTTTCATTCGAATCCTCGATCTTGTCCGGCCTGGGGCAGAGGCCAATAAACGGAAAGCTCGTGATGGTAATAGGAAGCACACCTGAAAGTCAAATCAGGATGTGTGATGATCGCCAGAAGGGTGATGATACAGGAAGACTGGATCCGCCATCGACACGGACAAAGTCGCCGACTTTTGTGTCAGGTCAAAGCCGCAGCGGATCTCGCATGAATAATAGTGCACTTTTGACCGAAGAAAGTGGAGGAGCAAGGGTATGGCGGAAGTGAAGTTCTTTGGCGGAGAGAGCGTCCCGCTGGAAATGCACAAGGTCCGGATCGTCCAGAAGCTGGCGCTGCCGCCCATCGAGCGCCGATTGGCGGCGATCACGGAGGCCGGGAACAACACCTTCCTGCTGCGCAACTCGGATGTCTTCATGGACATGCTCACCGACAGCGGCGTGAATGCGATGAGCGACCAGCAGCAGGCAGCGATGCTCGTGGCCGATGACAGCTATGCGGGAAGCGCCACATATACCCGACTGGAGAGCAAGCTGCAGGAAATCTTCGGCATGCCCTACTTCCTCCCTGCCCACCAGGGCCGCGCATGCGAGAACATCCTGTCGCAGGTGCTGGTGTCGAAGGGATCCGTGGTACCGATGAACTATCACTTCACCACCACCAAGGCGCACATCACGCTCAACGGCGGCACGGTGGAAGAACTGGTCGCCGACTCGGGGCTCGAAGTCGTCAGCGTGCATCCGTTCAAGGGCAACATGGACACGGGCAAGCTGCGCGATGTGATCGGCCTGCACGGCGCGGACAAGATCGCCTTCGTGCGCATGGAAGCGGGCACCAACCTGATCGGCGGACAGCCGTTCTCGCTGCAGAACCTTGTCGACATCCGGAAGATCTGCAACGAGCACGGTTTGCTGCTGGTGCTGGATGCGAGCCTGCTTGCGGACAACCTGCATTTCATCAAGCAGCGCGAAGCCGACTGCAAGGCGCTCGGCATCCGCGAGATCACGCGCCGGATCGCGGACCAGTGCGACATCATTTATTTCTCGGCACGCAAGCTCGGATGCGCCCGCGGCGGCGGCATCTGCATCCGCAGCGAGGAACTTTATCGCCGGATGCGCGGGCTGGTGCCGCTGTACGAAGGCTTCCTCACCTACGGCGGCATGTCGGTGCGCGAGATGGAGGCACTCACCGTCGGACTCGAGGAGACGATGGACGAGGAGGTGATCAACCAGGGGCCGCAATTCATCGCCTATATGGTCGACGAGTTGCAGAAGCGCGATATCCCGGTGATCACGCCGGCAGGCGGATTGGGGTGCCACATCAATGCAATGAAGTTCGTGGACCACATCCCGCAGGCAGAGTACCCGGCCGGCGCGCTCGCTTCCGCGCTGTATATCGCCGGCGGCATTCGCGGGATGGAGCGCGGGACGCTGTCGGAGCAGCGAGAACCCGACGGCCGCGAGATCTTCGCCAACATGGAACTCGTTCGCCTGGCATTGCCGCGCCGGGTCTTCACGCTGTCGCAGGTCAAATATGCAATCGACCGCCTGGAGTGGCTGTACGCCAACCGTCGGCTCATCGGCGGCCTCGCGTTCACGGAGGAGCCGGAAATCCTGCGCTTCTTCTATGGTCGCCTGAAGCCCGTATCGGACTGGCAGGAGAAGCTCGTGACGAAGTTCCGCGCGGATCTGGGCGACAGCCTCTGATCTCGACCTGCCCGGCCGCCACTTCCGCCAGGAAGGCGCGGCCGCAGACGAGCACGCCGGAGCTTCACGCATCGACAGGCATGAAGCCCGCTTCGGGCACACCAAAAAAAACGCAGTCCTAATAGGACTGCGTTAAATCCACACCAAAGGAGGAGGGTGGAGGAGACACCGGCTTGGATCACGAAACTTGATTGATCCGACTGGTTTCGATTATCCGCAGCCGAACTTCTCGTGGCAAGGTTTTTTTGTGCATCGCACTATAAATGTTTTAATCGAAAGATAAGCATCGCTTATAAAATCCCAACTTATTGACGCATATCAATTTAGCGAACCACTCCCGCGTATCTCCCGTATGCCGTCAGAACTTGCCGGAGAGTTATCCACCCCATTCTTCCGCACTGCAGCATTCTCACCTGACGAAGCCGGCGGGCGCGTCCGGCGTTCCGGTAGAATCGCCATCCGGTCGACCGATGGCGACCCCAATCCAGCCGACAACGGAGTCAAAGATGGAATGCACGATCAAATGGGTCGACGGGATGACCTTTCTTGCCGAAACCGGCACAGGTCACGTCGTCGCAATGGACGGAGCCCCCGATGCGGGCGGGCGCAACCTCGCGCCGCGTCCGATGGAGATGATGCTGGCGGGCGCAGGCGGGTGCACGGCGTTCGACGTGGTGCTGATCCTGCAGCGCGGTCGTCACGACGTGCGCAACTGCGAGGTGAAGCTGGTGGCGGAACGGGCGGAAACCGATCCAAAGGTATTTACGCGCATCACCTTCCACTTCACCGTGACGGGCAAGGGGCTGAAGCGCGAAGTGGTCGAGCGGGCGGTGCATCTGTCGGCGGAGAAATACTGCTCCGCGTCGATCATGCTGGCGAAGACGGCCGAGATGGTCCACGAAGTGACGATCGTGGACGTGGAATAAGCAGGCTCGGGCCGAGACGCACCCGGGCGGGGGCGACCGCCCCCTGCCCCAGCGCACCGATCAGACGCGGTACGCGGCGGTCGTCATCACTCGCGCCATGAACTTCATCGCGACCTTCACCGGCGCGGGCAGCTCTTGCGCCCCCAGACCGACCGCGGTGTCGGCGTGGCGGGCCTCGTCCACTTTCATCTGCTCGATGATTTCGCGCGTTTTCTGATCCTCGGCCGGCAGCTGGTCGAGATGCCCGCGCAGGTGAGCCTCCACCTGGCGCTCGGTTTCGGCGAGGAACCCGAGGTTCCAGCGGTCGCCGAGGCGCCCCGCCAGCATTCCCAAGGCAAGCGACCCGCCGTACCAGAGGGGGTTCAGCAGGCTCTTGCGCCCGCCGAGTTCGGCGATGCGCTGTTCGGTCCAGGCGAGATGCTCGGTCTCTTCGTTCGAGGCCTGCTCCAGTTCGCGCCGCACGCTGGCATCGCGGGACATGATGGCCTGCCCCTGATAGAGGGCCTGGGCGCAGATCTCGCCGCAGTGATTGACGCGCATGAGGCCGGCAACGTGATCGCGTTGGGCGTCGCTGAGCACGGTATCGGGCATGTCGCCACCGGGGACGGGGCGCACCGAGCGCGCGGGGGCGAACAGGGTGCGCAGGGCCTTGTCGAATTCGACGATGAGCTGATCCATTGTTTTTTCCTCGGTCCGCAGGCTTATTTTCCCGATTTCATGAAGGTGCTGGCTTCGCCGCGCAGCCGCTTCAGGACTTCGTCGCGGTTGCGCGGCGGCACCGGGCCGTCGCAGATGTGGTCTTCGGACAGCGCCGCACGCGGGCGGTTGTAGGCGTTGTCGATGATCGGCTTCCATTCCTCGTCGCGCGCCGCGGTCCATTGGCCGTTGGCGCGGCCGGTGGCGTACAGGCGCCAGGTACCGCCGGCGCAGCGGATGCCTTCGTGGGTGACGTTCGTCGCACCGCCCGCGGTACGGATCACCAGCGTGTAGCGAACGACGCCGTCTTCCGCGACGACGAGGCTGTCTTCATCGATGTAGAAGTGGTTGGGCGATGCGCTGCTGACGAAGAACTCGCGCAGGGCGGCGTCGCGCGGCGGCGCGGGCAGCGTGTGCTCGCCCTCCTTCCACTCGGGATCGGGGTCGGTGAGTAGCCCGGCGACTGCCGGGGCCGAAAAACAGACGAGGGCCAGGAGGCCCCCGCGGACGATGGGATGCAGCAGCGTCAAGCTCGCAGGTCTCCACACAAGGATTGCCGGATCGCGTCGGGTACGGGTTCCACGACCGCCGTGAGGGCGGGATGATCGACGCCAACCGCGAGCGCGGCGCCTGCATGCAGGGCGCGGATCTGCGCGGGCGGCAGTTCGAAGCGGAGGAAGTGCACCGCGGACGTCTTTTCGCCATTGTCGCGTTCCAGGTCCTCGTCCGCAATCGCGAAGATAGGTTCGCCATCTCCGACGCGCACCCAGACATGGCGTTCGACCCCGATCAGGCGCGCTAGCCACTGTCGCCGCTGATCCTCGGTGGGGAATTCGATCATCATCGTCGCCTTCCAGTTGTTGCCGTCGGGAACGAGCGGGTTATAGGCGTCGAGCTCGTCCCGGATTCCGACCTCCTCGGAGGTGCGTTCGATGCGCAGCATTTCCTGGATCTGGTAGCGGATCGTGAGTTCGTCCTCGAAGATCAGCGTGATGTGCTCGCCAAGATGCAGCGTGCGCGCCTTCTTGTGCGCGATGACGCGGCTGCGGAAGTCCGCCCGCTCGCGCGCGTAAGCTTCGAGGCTGAGGAGGCTATCGCGGGAAATGGCGTTCATCGGGTCGATTCCTCACAGTCCGTAGGCCCTGCGCAGCAGGGTCAGGGGGTGGGCCTTCTCGGCCTCGAGTTCGTTGCCGCCGTCGCGGATGCCCTGCCGGATGTGGCGGGCGGCGATGGGGCAGTCGGAGCTGATGTAATCCGGCGCTCCTTGCGCCATCTGGCGGAACACCGGGCGACCGATCTTCATGGACTGCTCGAAGTACTCTTCCTTGACCCCCCAGGTGCCGTCGTGACCGGCGCAGCGCTCGACGGTGGTGACCTCGGTGCCCGGGACGAGTTGCAGGGTCTCGCGCGTCTTCTGTCCGATGTTCTGCACGCGGCTGTGGCAGGGGATGTGATAGGACACCTTGCCGAGCGGCTGCTTGAAGTCGGTTTTCAGCAGGCCGTCGCGGTGGCGGAGCATGAAGTACTCGAAGGGATCGAACATCGCGTCCGCGACGGCGACGATATCGGCGTCGCCCGGGAAGAGCAGCGGGAGCTCCTGCTTGAACATCAGCGCACACGAAGGCACCGCGGCGAGGATCGCGTAGCCGTCGCGCGCGAGCGCCGCCAGTTGCGGGATGTTCACGTCCTTCAGGCGTCGCACGCCTTCGAGGTCGCCGAGCTCGAGCTTGGGCATGCCACAGCAGGCTTCCTGGCGGGCGAGCACGGCCGGGATCTCGTTGTGCGCGAGCACGGCGACGAGGTCGTGACCGATGCCGGGCTCGTTGTAATTGATGTAGCAGGTCGAGAAGATCGCGACCTTGCCGGGGGTGCGCTCGCCGTCGCGCACCGGCCACTCGGCCCGGAGCTTGGCGGCGCGACGGAAGCGAGTCGGCGCGTAAGGCGGCAGCTCGCGCCGCTTGTCGACGCCGAGCACGGATTGCAGCACGCGGCGCGCGGCACCGTTGCGGTTGGCGGCGTTGACGGTCTGGGCGACGACCGGGATGGCGGCGAGCTTGCCGAGCGCGTCGGTGCTGGTGAGCACCTTGTCGCGCAGGCGCACTTCGCCCTTGCGGAACTTGACCGCCTTGGCGCGCAGCATCAGGTGCGGGAAATCGACGTTCCACGGATGCGGAGGGACATACGGGCACTTCGTCATGAAGCACAGGTCGCACAGATAACACTGGTCGACGACCTTGGCGAAGTCCTTCTTGCCTACGCCGTCGAGTTCGCCGGTACTGCCCTCGTCGATGAGGTCGAAGAGGGTCGGGAACGCGTTGCACAGGTTCACGCAGCGCCGGCAGCCGTGACAGATGTCGAACACCCTCTCGAGCTCGTGGGCCAGCCGGGCTTCGTCGTAGTAATCGGCCCGCTGCCACGCAATCGGATGGCGCGTGGGGGCTTCGAGACTGCCTTCCCGCTTGGACATGCGACCTCCCTTGGCGCGCGACCCGCAGGCCGCGCGGCGTGGAAGAAGGAGTCAGGGCATTCGCCCGCGGCCGGATACGGCCGAGGACTCAGTCCTGCAGGGCGTCGAGCGCCTTCTGGAAGCGGTTGGCGTGCGAGCGCTCGGCCTTGGCAAGCGTCTCGAACCAATCGGCGATCTCGTCGAAGCCCTCGTCGCGGGCGACTTTCGACATGCCCGGGTACATGTCGGTGTACTCGTGCGTCTCACCTGCGATGGCGGCGCCGAGATTGGCGCGTGTGGCACCGATCGGCAGCCCGGTGGCAGGGTCGCCGCAGGCTTCGAGATATTCGAGGTGGCCGTGCGCATGCCCGGTTTCGCCTTCCGCAGTCGAGCGGAACACCGCGGCAACGTCATTCTGGCCTTCAACGTCGGCCTTTGCCGCGAAGTACAGATAACGGCGGTTGGCCTGCGATTCGCCCGCAAATGCGGCCTTCAGGTTCGTTTCAGTCCTGGATCCCTTGAGTTCCATGGTCGTCTCCTCGTTCGGTGCGTCGAAGATCCGCCCCGGTCTGTCGCCGGGGATGCTTGAAGCCTAGAACCCGCCGGCGCCATGCGAAAATTGAATGGAGCTATGTTTTCGATGGCGTCCGGCTATGGGGATGTGTCGACCGCTCAGGCCGCGATGGCGGCTTCGATCTCGGCGAAGGTGCGCGCGATCTCGGTGATCATCGGTTGCGGTTCGCCGAGTTGCCGGGCGATCTGCGAGGCGGAGAAGATGCCGCGGATCAGACCGCGACCGCCCTCCTCGCGCTCCAGCACCAGGGCATGCTGTCGCCCGGAACGCCGCAAGGTCGCGACGATGTGGCCCACGTCGGCACGCATGACCTCGCCAAGTTCGACGGCCTCAATCTTCTCGAGCGGGGTCATCACGCTGTCCACCGTCAGTTCCCCGAGCGGCACGCCGCGTTCGCGTGCCGTATGGACGGGGCGCTCGCCGAGGAGGTCGGCGACGGAGAGGACGCCGCGCACGTGGTGGCGCGCGTCGGTCACGAGGAGGAGCCGGACGCCGCGCAGCAGCATGGCGCGGTTGGCCTCGTCGAGCAGAGTTTCGCCTGAAATGGTCGCGGCCGGCACCCGGGTGAAATCGGTCATGACCTCGACTGCGGGCGAAGACGCGGAGACCTTGCGACTTTCATCCGTTCTGGCGACTTCGCAGAGCAAGCCCGCCAGGCGGGCTTGTGGCAGCGGTTCGAATTCCCGGTTCATGAGCACCTCCCATTGCAGACGATGGCGTGGAGGGGCGCTTGCGCGCCATGCAGACATCGCTCGACCGAAATCGCGCGCGCCCCGCAGACGGCGCCGTCGATGTGCGCCGCGGCCGGTCGGAAGCCGGCACAACCACTTCGACCTGCCATTCGTTCAACGGTTCAGCAGCACGTGGGAGGGGCCGAAAAAAGAACGCCGCGCCGCCCCCGGAAGATCCGGCGGTGGCGCGGCATCGTCGATGCCACATTCAGGGCTCGCGCGCTTCCGCGGCGGCCCGGTAGGCTTCGGGCAGCTCTCCGGGACGGACCCGGAACAGGTTTTTCGCCAACTCCAGCAGTGCCTGCTGGTAAACCTGCCGCTTGAACTCTATGACAGCTTCCAGCGGCACCCAATACTCGCTCCAGCGCCAGGCATCGAACTCCGGATGATTGCTGGCTCGCAGGCAGACGTCGGAATCACGGCCGACCAGCCGCAGGAGAAACCAGATCTGTTTCTGCCCGCGGTAGGTGTTGCGCCATTCCCTCTTTATCCAGTGTTTCGGAACGTCATACCTCAACCAGCCGCGCGTGCGGCCAAGAATCTTGACGTGCTCGGGGCGCAGACCCACTTCTTCGAAGAGTTCCCGGAACATCGCCTGCTCGGGGGATTCCCCGTGCTTGATGCCGCCCTGCGGGAACTGCCAGGAATGTTCGCGAATCCGTTTGCCCCAGAACACCTCGTTGCGCGCGTTGACCAGAACGATGCCGACGTTCGGGCGATAGCCTTCACGGTCGAGCATGATCAAACCTTCAATTCATGAGAGTTGCAGCAATTTTTTCACACTTACCCTGCCTTGGAAAGGCACGACCGGTGGCATGTTCCCGTATCGGCAGGGCTTTTTGCCGCACGCGCGACGAATTTTGCGCGAGCCGCGGGTCGGCTGCACGGCACATACCCGAGGCGCACGCGACCGGCTAAAATCCGTGGTTTGCCCAACCGACTACCGCGGACCCCAGAATGCGTGCCAGCCAGTATTTCATCTCCACCCTCAAGGAAGCCCCCGCCGACGCCGAGGTCGTCAGCCAGAAGCTGATGCTGCGGGCGGGCTTCATCCGCAAGGTTGCCGCAGGCATCTACAGCTACCTGCCGATCGGCCTGCGCGTCATCCGCAAGGTCGAGGAGATCGTGCGCGAGGAGATGAACCGCGCCGGCGCCCTGGAGCTGACGATGCCGATGGTGCAGCCGTCCGAGCTGTGGGCCGAGACCGGCCGCTGGGAGAAGATGGGCGAGGAGATGCTGCGCTTCAAGGATCGCCACGAGCGCGACTTCGCGCTGCAGCCGACCTCCGAGGAGGTGGTGACCGACATCGCACGCCAGGAGCTGAAGAGCTACCGCCAGCTGCCGAAGAACTTCTACCAGATCCAGACCAAGTTCCGCGACGAGCGCCGTCCGCGCTTCGGCGTGATGCGCGGGCGCGAATTCACGATGAAGGACGCCTACTCCTTCGACCGCAACGTGGACGCCGCGGGGCGCAGCTACGACGCGATGTACGCTGCCTACTGCCGCATCTTCGACCGCCTGGGCCTGACCTACCGCGCGGTGGCGGCCGACACCGGCGCGATCGGCGGCGACCGCTCGCACGAGTTCCAGGTGATCGCCGACACCGGCGAGGACGCGATCGTGTACTGCCCGGATTCGGACTACGCGGCGAACATCGAGTTGGCGGAGGCGCTGCCGCTGCTGGGGTCGCGCGCCGCGCCGATGCACGGACTGGAGAAGACCCCGACCCCGGGCGCAGCCACCTGCGCCGACGTGGCGAAACTGCTCGGCCTGCCGCTGGCGACGACGGTGAAGTCGCTGGTGCTCGCGACCGACGACGTCGATGAGAAGGGCAAGCCGGCCGGCGTGACGGTGTGGCTGCTGCTGGTGCGCGGCGACCACGCACTGAACGAGGTCAAGGCCAGCAAGGTCGAGGGCCTGAAGGCGGGCTTCCGCTTCGCGACCGAGGCCGAGATCCACGAGCACTTCGGCTGCAAGCCCGGCTACCTCGGACCGATCGGCATGAAGAAGCCGGTGAAGGTGGTGGCGGACCGTACGGTCGCGAACATGTCGGACTTCATCTGCGGCGCCAACGACGAGGATTATCACTACACCGGGGCCAACTGGGGGCGCGACCTGCCCGAACCGGACCTCGTCGCCGACCTGCGCAACGTGATCGAGGGCGACCCGAGCCCGGACGGCAAGGGGCGGCTCGCGATCCAGCGCGGCATCGAGGTGGGCCACGTGTTCTACCTCGGCACGAAGTACTCGAAGGCGATGAACGCGACCTTCCTCGACGAGGACGGCAAGCCCAAGCACTTCGAGATGGGCTGCTACGGCATCGGCGTGACGCGCATCCTGGGCGCAGCGATCGAGCAGAACAACGATGCGCGCGGCATCATCTGGCCGGACGCGCTCGCCCCCTTCCGCATCGTGGTGTGCCCGGTGGGCTGGGGCAAGTCGGAGGCAGTACGCAGCGAGGCGTTGAAGCTCTACGAAGGGCTGCTGGCCGCGGGCGTGGATGCGATCCTCGACGATCGCGACGAGCGTCCGGGCGTGATGTTCGCCGACTGGGAGCTGATCGGCGTGCCGCATCGCGTGGTGATCGGCGAACGTGGTCTGAAGGAGGGCCTGGCCGAGTACCAGGGCCGGCGCGATGCCGAGGCGACCAAGGTGGCTATCGGTGACCTGGCGGGGTTCGTTGCCGCAAAGCTGCGGGGCGAATGACTTTCGGCTATAACGGACGCATGACGAGCACGCTCCGACTGCTGCTGCGCACTGCCCTGACGGCCACACTCGCCGTCAGCGGCCTCGCATCGGCCGGCAACCAGCTGTACGAACCGATGGCCGCGAGCGTGCGGGCGGCGCTGCACGCGGCGGTAAGCGACGCGGGAGCGCCGGAGCTACTGATCGCGGACGCGGGCGAGCGTGCCCGCTGGCTGGGCGAGATGTCGCAGCGCCTGGCGAAGCGCATCCCGGATCGCATCTATCGGGAGGATCTGCTGACCTCGGTGCATTACGAGGCGACCCGCGCGGGGCTCGATCCGCAGCTCGTGCTCGGCCTGATCCAGGTCGAGAGCGGCTTTCGCAAGTACGCGGTGTCGAGCGCCGGGGCGCGCGGCTACATGCAGGTGATGCCGTTCTGGGTGAAACTGATCGGCGGAGCCGACGACAATCTGTTTCACCTGCGCACGAACCTGCGCTACGGCTGCACGATCCTGCGCCACTACCTCGACATCGAGAAGGGTGACCTGTACCGCGCGCTCGGGCGCTACAACGGCAGCCTCGGCCGGCCCGAGTACCCGAACATGGTGCGCGCGGCATGGGAACGTCACTGGAGCTATCAGCCGCTGACGCTCGCGGTGACGGAGGCTCGCGGCCAGGCAAACTGAGCCGTCCAATCTTCAGACGCGGGAACCGACGACATGGAACACCGACTGTTTCGCCGCCGATCGATCTCGATTTCGTTTCGCGTGTACGACGCCGAGACGGGGAAATTCATCGGTCGCATCGGCGACATCAGCAAGGGCGGCCTGCTCGTGTACGGCCCGAGCCAGCTGCTGACGGGCCAGCTGTACCGCCTGCGCATCGACCTGCCCGACGATCACGGCAAGGCACGCAGCGTGGTGTTGCCGGCCAAGGCGATGTGGTCGGGCTTCGACACCAATCCCGAGTTCTGCAGCACGGGCTTCCGCCTGTTCGAGCTCGACCGCCCGGAAAACGAGACAGCCCTGAAAACGATGCTGTCGCGCTTCACGGTCGGCTTCGAGGACGAAGACGACGACAGCTGAAGGATCGCAGGCAGCCGGCCTCGTCGGAGGGCGGCTGCCGCTTGCCTGAGCGCGGGGAGCCCGTCAGGCGCCGACGGCGACCTTCACGCCGGGCTCGTCGCGCCCGACCGCGCGCACGGTTTCGCGCCCGCCATCCTTGGCGTCCTTCGCGTTGGCCAGCGACTGGACGTCGCCGGAGATCTCGCCGCCTTCCTCGATCAGGATCTTGCCGTAGCGGATCTTGCCGCTGACCCGGCCGGTCGAGTGGATGATCAGCTGGCTGCGGGCGGTCAGCTCGCCTTCGAAGCGGCCGCGCACCTCAGCGACGTCGATGCCGACGGTGCCCGCGAACGAGCCGTTTTCGGCGATACGAATCACGCGGCTGTCCATCGTCGCCTCGACCCGACCTTCGACCACCAGGGTGTCGCAGTCGAGGATCTCGGCGCCCTTCAGCTTGACGTCCGGCCCGACGATGAGGCGGCTGCCGGTGTCCTGGGCGTTGTCGTCGATCGCTGCGGCGGCGGGGCTGGCCGAGACCGGCGCCTTGTCCTCAGCGACCGGAGAGGAGTCGCTGGACGAGGCCGGCAGTTCGGTCGAACTGCGCGACAGGCTTGCACCGGAGGACGCCGCCCCCGAGGTCAGACTGCCCGAGGGCGACCGCATGGTGCCGTTGTTACGCGAAGCCGGGGTGTCTGGAGCCTTGGGGAACAGGGCGGGTTTGTTGAACATGGTCTCTCCTTGAATCCATAACGTTTCCGGGTCGACGATCATCGCCCCCGTGGTTCGCCTAAGCAGCTGCCGTGCCATGAATCCAAGGTCATGAATTTAATGAAGTTATTCCCGGGAAACGGAATCTCGCGCCGAACAAGCACAGATTCTGTCGCCTGGCGGCGACACAACTTGCGTCATTAATCGTCATCCATCTGTTTTTGTTGTTTTTTTTGATGTCGCCTGGAGGCGACACTGAAATCGTCCGGAAACACTGCCTTGCACTTGCTTACGACGCGGGCGCGCGGGCGCAACCTAAACTGTCGCGCTGGTTTACGAAGATCCTCCAGCCATGTCGCGCCTGTCCTTCAGTCACTCGCTGCTTGCCAGCTTCCTGCTCGTTGCGGCGATCCTGGGCGCCACCGCGCTGGGGGGGCTGATCACGCTGGAGGAGTTCGCGTCACGACACCGCGAGAGCGTGGGCGATGCGCTGAAGTACTCCAGCGCGGTGCAGCAGTTGGGCGAACGCAGCGTGGACATGGAGCGCAGTGCGCGCCAGTTCCTCGTCCTGAGGGATCCGTTGCTGCGCGACCGCTTCGAGCTGGCGCGCCGGGAATCGCTGGCGGCGCTGCAGACGATCGCCGCGCTGCGTGCGCCGAGCGTGAGTGCGCTGGTCGAGGAATGGCAGGCTGCCGCCGACGCGGCCGGCGCGAGCCTCGCCGAAGACGCTCCCGCGGAATCGGCCGTCGCCGCGCTGGGCCGTGTGCCGCCGCTCAACGAGCAGCTCGCCGGAGAGGTGCAGGCGCAGCTCGGCCACCAGAGCCAGGCCCTGCTCGAGCAACTCGATGCGAACCGCGGCAGGCTGGCCTGGCACGTGCTCGCCGCCATCATCGCGGCCTGCACCTTCGCGGCGCTCACGGGCTGGTGGCTGCTGCGCCCGATCAACCGCCTCGAGGCCGCGATCGAGGCACTGGGCGAGAGCCGCTTCGACGAGCAGGTAGCGATTCCCGGCCCCGCCGACCTGCGCCGCGTCGGACGCCGCCTGGACTGGTTGCGCCTGCGGCTCGCGGATCTCGAGGCAAACCGCAATCGCGTGCTGCGGCATGTGTCGCATGAGCTGAAGACGCCGCTGGCTTCCCTGCGCGAAGGGATTGCATTGCTGGAGGACGGCGTGGTCGGGGAGCTGAGCGGCGAACAGCGCGAGGTGGTGGCGATCCTGCAGCACAACACGCACGCGCTGCAGGAACGAATCGAGGATCTGCTCGGTTATAACGCCGCGGTGTTCCATGCACGCAACCTGCGCCGCCGTCCGGTGCAGTTGCGCGCACTGGCAGAGTCCGTGATCGCGGAGCAGCAGCTGCCGATCCAGACGCGCAATCTCCGGGTCGTGCTGCATGGAGATCCGCCGCCGTTCAGCGCCGACCCCGACAAATTGCGCATCGTGCTGGCGAATCTGCTGGCAAACGCGGTGTCCTTCAGTCCGCGCGACGGCGAGATCCGCCTGACGCTGAGCACGCCCCCGGGCTGGGTGCGCATCGACTGCCTCGACCAGGGACCGGGCGCCGCTGCCGAGGAGGTCGAGCGCATCTTCGACCCTTTCTTCCAGGGCTCGCGCCAGCCCGAGGAACCGCGGCATGGCAGCGGCCTCGGCTTGTCGATCGTGCGCGAGTTCGTCGTCGCCCACGGCGGACGCGTGGGACTGCAACCGTCCGCCCGAGGCGCCTATTTCAGGATCGAACTTCCGAATGAGAGCTGATTCCGCCCACGAGCAGCCGCGCTGCGGCCCCGCCGCGTGGCGCTGCAAACGCAGAGCCCTTGCCTGTGTTGCGCTGGCGTTTGCAGCGGCCCTGGCCGGCTGCGCGAACGTGCGCAGCGCAACGGCGGAGTTGCCCGCCTTGCCGCAGATGCCGCCACTGCTGAGCAACGGCAGTGCGCCGGTGCGCAGCGCCCTCGCCTACCATGAATCGATTCGCGGCATGAATGCTGCGGACCTCGCACGCGAACGCTCGGCCCTGGCCGGCGCGGGCAATGCCCCGCTCACGCAGATGAAGCAGGCGATGCTGCTGAGCCATCCGCAGGGAAACAACAATCTTCAACGTGCGCAGTCCTTGCTGGAGGCGATCAACGGATCGGAGAAATCGGACGCGGTGGCGCTGCAGCCCCTCGCCCGCCTGCTGGCGGAGCAATTGCAGGAACGCGTGCGCCTCGACAACACCGCCGAACGCCTTACGCAGCAGCTCGAACGAACGGGGCAGCAGCTCAAGGACGCCCAGAAACAGAGCGAACAACTGCAGGAGAAGCTCGACGCATTGACCGAAATCGAACGCACGCTGCCGGCGCGCCCGTCCGCGCCGACGCCGCCGCTGCCGTCATCGCGGGAAAAGAGAAGCGAGAAATGAGGATGAACCCTTCCACGGCAGGTGAAGCCCGGACAGCGCCGGAAGGCGCCCATCTGCTGGTCGTCGACGACGACGCCGACCTGCTGCGGCTGCTGTCGATGCGCCTGCGCGCGAGCGGGTATCGCGTCAGCACGGCCGGAAGTGCCGAGGCTGCGCTGGCCTGCCTGGCAGTGGAACGCTTCGGCCTGGTGTTGAGCGACGTGCGCCTGCCCGACCGCGACGGGCTGGTGCTGTTCGAGGAGATCCGCCAGACCTGGCCGGCGCTGCCGGTGATCCTGCTGACCGCCCACGGCACCATCCCGGATGCGGTGGAGGCGACCTCGCGCGGGGTGTTCGGCTATCTGACCAAGCCGTTCGACAGCAAGGCGCTGCTCGGCAAGATCGCGCAGGCGCTGCAGATCGGCGGCACGCCCCACACCTCCTGCGAGGAGGGCAAGGCGACCGCAGGATGGCGCGACGGGATCATCAGCCACAGCAGCCGCATGGCGACGGTGCTGGACGAGGCGCAGCTCGTCGCCGCCTCGGACGCCAGCGTGCTGATACGCGGCGACAGCGGCACCGGCAAGGAGCTGCTGGCGCGCGCGATCCACGACGCCAGCCCGCGCGCCGCCCGTCCCTTCATCGCGATCAACTGCGGCGCGATTCCGGAGCAGCTGCTCGAATCGGAACTCTTCGGCCACGTGAAGGGCGCCTTCACCGGTGCGGCCAGTGCGCATACGGGCCTGTTCCAGGCTGCGAACGGAGGCACGGTGTTTCTCGACGAGATCGGCGACATGCCGCTCGCGCTGCAGGTGAAGCTGTTGCGGGTGCTGCAGGAGCGCGCCGTGCGCCCGGTCGGCGCCAGCCGTGCTCAGGAGATCGACGTGCGCATCCTTTCGGCGACGCACCGCGATCTCGAGGCTGCGCTGGTCGCCGGAACCTTCCGCGAAGACCTGTTCTATCGCCTTAACGTGGTCAGCCTCAACCTGCCGACGCTGGACGAGCGGCGCGAGGACATCCCGCTGCTGGCTAACCATTTCCTGCAGGGTCTCGCGCGCAAGTATCGGAAGCGTCTGCGCGGCTTCGCGCCGGAGGCGCTCGAGGCGCTGACCACGGCCGCATGGCCGGGCAACATCCGCCAGCTCCAGAATGTGGTGGAACAGGCCAGCGCGCTCGCAACGACGCCTTTGATCCCGCTTGCGCTGGTCGAGCGTGCGCTGCGCGGGCCGAGCATCGAGGCGCTGAGCTACGCCGAGGCGAAGATGCGATTCGAACGCAACTACCTGATCCAGCTGCTGAAACTCACCGACGGCAACGTGTCCGATGCGGCCCGCCTCGCGGACCGCAACCGCACCGAGTTCTACCGCCTGCTGCAGCGGCACTCCCTGACGCCCAGCCTGTTCCGCGGCGAAAGTGCCGATGTCGCCCGAGAGCGACAACACGAACTCCACTGAATCAGGCACTTACGCGACACCGCGGATCGACGTCGGGGTACAACGACAGTTTGTTGGCGCCAGCCGGGATTCCGGCCGCCGCGAGGATGCGGAAATGCGCGGGGACACCCGCACGGCCCGCATCGGCAGCGGCCTTGACGGGAGCTGGCACGCCACCTGCTGCACGAAGAGCGAAGCGCGTCCCCTAGCGCGCGCACAGAGCTACATGACTCTTTGCAGAAGGAGCCCCGACGTGATCACCCGCAAGAACATCGTTTCCCTACTCACCACCAGCGCCATCGCATTCGGTATCGGTACGCCGGCACGGGCCGACAGCCTCGTGGCGGTGGCTCAGGCAACCGCGGCCGTGGTGCGCGACGAACACGACCACAACCTCCAGCGTGAGATCAAGACGGCGATCGGGGCGGACCCCGAGCTGAACAGCGCGCACATCGCGGTCTCGGCGCATGCGGGGCGCGTGACGCTGGCCGGCGTCGTCGTCAACGAGGAACAGCGCGCGCGCGCCCAGCGCACGGTGCTGAACGTGCGCGGCGTGCGTCTGGTGGAGAACGCGCTGGAGCTGGCGGAACGCTGAACGTCGGCGCGCCGCCTGAGCCGGCATCCCCCCGCCTGCTCAGGCGGTGCCGCCGACGGTCAGCCCGTCGAGGCGCAGCGTGGGCTGGCCGACGCCGACCGGGACGCTCTGGCCGTCCTTGCCGCAAGTGCCAACGCCTGGATCGAGCGCCATGTCGTTGCCGATCATCGACACGCGCGTGAGCGCATCGGGACCGTTGCCGATCAGCGTGGCGCCCTTCACCGGACGCGTGACCTTGCCGTTCTCGATGAGGTAGGCCTCGGCGGTCGAGAACACGAACTTGCCCGAGGTGATGTCGACCTGGCCGCCGCCGAAGTTCACCGCGTACAGGCCCTTCTTCACCGACTTGATGATCTCTTCGGGCGCCTTGTCGCCATTCAGCATGTAGGTGTTGGTCATGCGCGGCAGCGGCAGGTGGGCGAAGGATTCGCGCCGGCCGTTGCCGGTGGGCTTCACGCCCATGAGCCGCGCGTTCATCGTGTCCTGCATGTAGCCGGTGAGGATGCCGTCCTCGATCAGCACCGTGCGCTCCGTGGGGTTGCCCTCGTCGTCGATGGTCAGCGAACCTCGACGGTCAGGCAGCGTGCCGTCGTCGACGACGGTGACGCCCTTCGCCGCGACCTGCTGGCCCATGCGCCCGGAAAACGCGGAACTGCCCTTGCGGTTGAAGTCGCCCTCGAGGCCGTGGCCGATCGCCTCGTGCAGCAGGATGCCGGGCCAGCCGGGACCGAGCACGACGCTCATGGTGCCCGCCGGCGCGGGGCCGGCAGCGAGGTTCACGCTCGCCTGATGCACCGCCGCGCGCGCGTACTCCTGCAGGCGGCCGTCGTCGAAGTAGCCGTAGTCGAAGCGCCCGCCGCCGCCGGCACTGCCCTGCTCGCGGTGGCCCTTGTCTTCCATGATCACGGTGACCGACACGCGCACGAGCGGACGCACGTCGGCCGCCATGTGGCCGTCGCTGCGCGCGACGAGCACCACTTCCCACGAGCCGGCGATATGCGCCATGACCTGGGTGACACGCGGATCCTCGCCGCGCGCGAAGCCTTCGAGGCGCTCGAGGAGCTTCACCTTGGCGGTGTCGTCGAGCGAGGCGAGCGGATCCTCGCCGCGGTACAGGCGCGATTTGCCGGCATGCGGGGCGATCGCGACGCTGCGCCGGCCGCCTGCGTCGGCGATCGCGCGCGTCGCCTCGGCCGCCGCGGTGAGGGCGGGCAGCGAGATGTCGTCGGAGTAGGCGAAGGCGGTCTTCTCGCCACTGATCGCACGCACGCCAACGCCCTGCTCGATGTTGAAACTGCCCGACTTGACGATGCCTTCCTCGAGGCTCCAGCCCTCCGAGCGGTGGTACTGGAAGTACAGGTCGGCATAGTCGAGGCGATGGCGCATCAGCTTGCGGAATACCTTCTCGAGCTCCACCTCGCCCAGATCGTAGGGGTTGAGGAGGTAACGGTCGGCGACCTTGAGGGGGTTCTGTGCTCGGCTCATTGTTCGTCCAGGTTGGGGTTGTCCGTCCGGTTCGACACGGGCAACGCGAATAAGGTCAAAAAGGGCGGTGCCGTCGTCAGGCGTTCGCCGTGCCGAGGCAGCGGTGGCGCAGCGCCGGCAGGCTCTCGCGCACGGCCGCAATGCGCGCGGGGTCGAGATCCGCCCACACCACGCCCGGCCCTTCGTCGCGGCACGCGAGGATTTCGCCCCACGGGTCGGCGATCAGCGTGTGGCCCCAGGTCACACGGCCGCTCGGATGGCGCCCGCCCTGGGCCGGAGCCATCACGTAGCACTGGTTCTCGATCGCGCGGGCGCGCAGCAGCACTTCCCAATGGTCGCGGCCCGTGGTGTAGGTGAAGGCGGCCGGCAGGATGATGAGATCGATCGGCCCCATCGCGCGGAAGAGCTCGGGGAAGCGCAGGTCGTAGCACACCGATAGCCCAGTGCGGCCGCAGGGGGCCTCGAAGGTCACGACTTCGCGGCCGGCCTCGATTGTCGCCGCCTCGTCGTAGCGTTCGGCGCCCTTCTGGAAGCCGAACAGGTGGATCTTGTCGTAGCGTGCGACGCGCTCGCCGCGGTCATCGAACACCAGTGTCGAATTGCGCACCTTGGCATCGGAGTCCGCGACCAGCGGGATCGTGCCGCCGACGAGCCACACGCCGTGGCGCGCGGCGGTCTCGCGCATGAAGTCCTGGATCGGACCATGCCCGTCGGCTTCGCGGATCGCCACCTTGACAGTCTCGTCGGCGGTGATCAGCGGGAAATATTCGGGCAGGGCGACCAACTTCGCGCCCACGGCCGCGGCGTCGGCGATCAGCTCGCCGGCGACGCGCAGGTTGTCGCCGACGTCGGGGCCGGAGACGGTCTGGACCGCGGCGATGCGTACGGGGGCGGAACGGTTCAAGCGGCTCACTCCTGCTTCGATGGGTCCGCCGTGCCGGAGCTCGCGGCGGAGAGTTTCTCGACTTTCGGGTCGGCCCAGTTGCCGGTGATCGAATAACTGAACGCGAACATCTTCTCGATCGGATCGCTCAAGGCCTTCTGCGCGACGTAGGCAACGACGCCCGCGACCGGATTGATGAGCCCGGCCGCGGTACCCAACGCGACCGATTCGGCCAGCGTCGGCTGCACCCTCACGCGCAGGTCCTGCGTCTCGTCCTCGAGGTCGACCGACCCGCTCATCCGCACGC
Source organism: Aromatoleum evansii (assembly GCF_045689615.1). NCBI lineage: Bacteria > Pseudomonadati > Pseudomonadota > Betaproteobacteria > Rhodocyclales > Rhodocyclaceae > Aromatoleum > Aromatoleum evansii. The sequence goes on along the minus strand of NZ_CP141259.1, from coordinate 1,125,768 downwards.
GCGCCGAGGGACCGCGGATCTGCAGATCGTCGGTACGCAACTGCCCCGAAGCCGCCTTGATGCTACCGGAAATGCTGTCGAAGGCGAATCCTTCGCTGAACACGTCGCGGAAGTCCAGCGTGAGACGCCGCGGCAACGACTGCAGGCTGAGCACACCGAGCAGGCGTCCCATGCCGGGGTTGAGCTTGCGGAACTGACCGTCCTCGGCCTCGACCATCATCGTGCCGGTCAGCGAGGGATAGTGGATGCGCGTCGGCGCACCGCGCCACGCGAGCTTGCCCGCCAGCACGGCCTTGCCGCCGCGGACAACTTCGCCGTAGCCCAGCCGGCTCGCGAGCTGGCCGATATCGCGCGCCTCCAGGCGGAAATCGAGATCCGTCTGCGGCCGCGTGCCGGGACGCCACAGGCCGGAACCGCCCAGACTGCCATCCGGATTGGCGAGCGAGACCGATTCGAGATGCCACATCCCGCTGCGGTTGCGCGCCTGCAATTCGAGGCGGCCGAACTCGATGCCGCGCAGCGAGAAGCGCTCGACGACGACATCGAGCGCGGGCAAGCGGCGCGGCGGCTCGTCCGTGTCGGCGCCCCCCTCTGCCGCATCCGCGGTTTCCGGCGCGGCGTCGTGGCTGGCGCCGAGCACGAGCCGCTTAAGCCGCGCACGCAGGGTACCATCGCCGCCTTCCCGCCAGTCGAACTCACCCTCGGCCTCGCGGCTCTCGATGCGCCCCTTCCAGCCGCCCGCGTCGGAACGCACGCTGAGGTGCGCATCGCCCAGCTCATGGCCGAAGCCGATCAGGCGCTTCGCCCGCAGGTCCACCGCCGAGACGGCGACTGCGCCCCCGTCGGGTTCATCCTTGTGCACCCCCGCCGCGGCGGCATCGAACACCTTGCGCCAGGCATCGACGTCGAGCTCGTCGAGCTTGGCGGCGATTGCGAAACCGGATTCCCCGGCGGGAACGCCGGCATGCACGCCGACGCCGCCGCGCGCTGCTCCCCAGGCATCGCCTTCGCGACGGCGCTCCAGCAGCAGTTCGCCACGCCCTTCGAGCGCGATGCCCAGGCTCTCGGACTTGCCGTTGGCGGGGAAGTCCAGCGTCACGCGCAGCGGCCACGCGGCCGTGGCGCTCTTGTTCAGCGGTTCGGGCAGGCTCGACGCGACGCCCGCCAGCGTGGAGTCGACCACCACGCGCGTGCCCTGCGAGCGCACATCGATGTTGGCCTGCCACGCCGAGCCGCCCGAAAGGTGATCGAGACCGGGCCAATCGTGCGCCTCGCGCACGGCCTGCACCTTGAGCCCGCCGCGGGCATCGAACACCACGCCCCCGTCCTTCGCCGTGCTCGCCATGAGCTGCATCGGTTCACCGTACAGGCGCGCGCGCGCCTCGGGGATCGCGAGGTCGTTCTCGGTGAAGCGCACGACGCCTGCGGCCTCCGTGAGCGGCGGCAGACCCTCGACCACGGCAAGGCGATTGGCCGCGAAGCGGTATTCGCCCTTCACCGTGCTCGCATCGATATTGCGCAGCGGCAGCACCAGCTTCAGGTCGAGTGCGCCCGTGCCTTCGGCGCGCATCGCATCGGTGAATCCGTCGATGCGCCGCGATACCGGGCTCTCGGAGACGAAGCGCAGGAAATCCGCCGTCGGCCCCGATGCGCGGCCATGTATGCTCATGATCTCGCCGCCGGGGGCGTCGAGATCGGGCACATCGGCGACGACCTTCGCGAGTGCGACACCGAAGATGCGCGCGCGATCGGCGGTGATGCGCATGCCCGGCCCCTCGAAGCGCACTTCGCCGTCGATGTCGGTGATCGACGGCCACCCTTCCGCATAGTCCAGCCGCGCACCGAACACGCGCGTGGTCACGAGGAACTCGCCCGACTTGCGGTCGCGGAAGGGGAAATCGTCGAGATTGCCCCTCAGGCGCAGCCGCGCATCCGGCACGCGCCCGCCGACGATGCCGTGCCGCAGCCAGGTCCGCGTCTCGTCGTTCACGACGTGCGGCAGGTAGCGCCACACCGCACCGCTCTCGGCGCGCGTCAGGCGGGCGCTCAGGTCGATCTCGCCCGCTCCCTCGGCCGCGGGCCAGTAGCGCCCGGAAGCCGTGCCGGTCGCATCGGGATTCTCGAAGCTTGCGCTGTCGAGCGCGATTTCGAGACGTCCGGCGGATTGCGTCCAGCGCCCGTCCGCACGCAGGCTCGAAAAGCCGATGTGCGATTCGGGGAACACCGCCGGCAACTCCAGCGCGGCGTTCTGGCCGGCGATGCGGAAGCGTCCGCCGCGCTCGTCGCCCTCAACCTCGCCGGACATGCCCGCGAGCCCCGGAAGCACCCCCTGCGGATTGAGCCCGATTCCGTCGAAACGCGCATGGAGCTTCCATGTCTCGAGCTGCTCGGGCGGGCCGCGCCACTCGAGACGCAGATCATCAAGGGTACCCTGCGGGGCGAACGCACCAAGACGCTCGCGCACCGCGGGGTCGAAGGGCAGGTGCGCCGCGAGCTCGCTGAGCACGCGAAAATCGAGGCGGCCGCTGGTGAATTTTCCGCCGTCGGGTGTGCCGTCATCGGTGCCGCGCAGCGTCAGGTCCATATCCGTCGGCGCAACCACGAGGCCATCGACCGTCGACAATTCCAGTCCGTGGGCGGAAAACTCCATGCCATCCGGCGTGCGCCGCCCCGCGAGGCGCCCGCGCACGCCGGCGAGTTCGAGCACCGGCAGGTCGTCGCCGAGGCGCGTATTCACGTCGTCGAGCGCGAGATCGACCGCCAGCGATTCGATACCGCCCTTGTCCACTCCCACCCAGGCATGCACTCCGCCTTCGCCTGCGAGCGCGACGGGATAATCGATCCATGTCCGCCACCCGCCCAGGCTCGCCTCGTCCGCGGCAAGGTACAGTTGTCCCGCCCACGACGACGGATCGGCCGGCGTGCGGCTCTCCAGATCGCCACGCACCTCGACCATCGGCGCAAGCTCGGCCGGCGCGTGTGCCTGCAGCGCGAATTGGTAGCGCGGCCCGCTGCGCAGCAGGCGGAACTGCACCCCCGCGAGATTCAGCTCCGGCGCACCGCGCAGCGCGTCGGTCCAGCCGACGCTCGCATCGCGCACGACGATCTCGCGCTGTGCGAACAGCCAGTCCGCCAGCGTCCCGTCCGCGCTCGCTTCCGGGTCGATGCGCACGCCCGCGACGTAGATCGCGCCATCGACCTCGCGGCGCATGGCGAGCACCGGCCCTTTCAGCTCGATGCGATGGAAATGCGGTTCGGCGCGCAGCAGCGAGGACCAGGACAGGGTCGCGTCCACGCTTTCCAGGCGCAGAGCCGGACGCCCCGAGGCATCCTTCAGCTCGACGCCGGCCAGGTGCAGGCGCGGGCGCACGCCCGACAGGTCGGCGGACAGATTCTCGATCGACACCGGCAGGCCGGCCGCGGCCGAGATCGCGTCCGCCACCTCCGCGCGGAACTCGCCCACGCGCGGCACCAGCACCTCGCGAACCAACAGGAACCCCGCCCCCGCGACGAACCAGGCCACCAGCACGACGACCGACAGCACGCGCCACAGGCGGCCGCGGCGCGCGGTCGCGACGATGTTGCGGACGTCAGGAAGATGGGCGTGAGGAGCGTTCATCGGCAATAAGGCGGAAGCGTCACCGCAAGACGACTGAATGCGGACCGGCTTCGATACAATCCAGTGTGCATCCTGAGCGTCGGCACCAGCTCAAGCGTCCGGGGAACCGCGCATTCTATCAACGATCCTGAGCTCGCCTCCCATGTCCGAGACATCCACGCAGCCCTCCGTAGCAATTTCTTACGCCGCCACGCTGTCGCGCTACCTCCTGCGCATGCTCGACAGCCGCAGCTGGCTTGCCGAACGGCTCGCTGCCTCGCTCGACCGGCCGCTCGACGCGGAGGCGATGCAGGCCTTCATGGCCGCCTCCGGCCTCGACGAGGCCCGACTGCGCGGCACGCTGCGCAATCTCCGCACCTGGGTCATGTGCCACCTCATCGTGCGCGACCTCAACGGCATGGCCGATCTCGCCGAAGTCACGGAGACCATGACCGTGCTCGCCGAAGTCACCATCCGCGCCGCCCACGACGTGCTGCGCGAGGCCCTGGTCCAGCGCTACGGCGCGCCGGTGTCGCAGACCGGCTGGGAGCAGGAGCTGCTCGTCGTCGGCATGGGCAAGCTCGGCGGACGCGAACTCAACGTGTCTTCTGACATCGACCTGATCTTCATCTATCCCGAGGACGGCGAAACCGGCGGCGCGAAGGTCATCAGCAACTTCGAATTCTTCGAGCGCCTCGGCAAGCAGCTCATCCAGGCGCTGGCAGAGATCACCGAGCACGGCCAAGTCTTCCGCGTCGACATGCGCCTGCGCCCGAATGGCGACTCGGGTCCGCTAGTGTGCTCCTTCGACATGCTGGAGAACTACTTCATCACGCAGGGCCGCGAATGGGAGCGCTATGCGTGGATCAAGGCACGCGTGCTCGCCGGCGAACGCTTCGAGGAGCTGGAGAAGATCGCCCGCCCCTTCATCTTCCGCAAGTACCTCGACTTCGGCGCCATCAACGCGATGCGCGACCTGCACGCGCAGATCCGCCGCGAGGTCGCGCGCCGCGACCGCGCCAACAACATCAAGCTCGGCCCCGGCGGCATCCGCGAAATCGAGTTCATTGCCCAGGTCTTCCAGATCATCCGCGGCGGGCGCGAAACCCAGCTGCAGGTCCGCCCGACGCTCAAGGTGCTCGCGCGCCTCGGCGAGCGCAGCTTCCTCGCCCCCGAGGCGGTCGCCGAACTCGGCGAAGCCTACGAATTCCTGCGCCGCCTCGAACATCGCCTGCAGTACCTCGACGACGCACAGACGCACGACCTGCCCGGCAACGACGAGGACCGCGCACGCATCGCGCAAGCAATGGGCTTCCCTAACTTCGCCGCCCTGCTCGAGGTGCTCGACCGCTACCGCACAATGGTCAGCCGGCACTTCGAGCGCGTCTTCGGCGACCCGGCCGAGGAAGGCCACACCCTCGACAGCATGTGGGCCTCGGCGGGCGACTCCGGCCAGGCCGAAGCCACGCTCGCCAAGCTGGGCTACCGCGACCCGCCCGCCGCCGCACGCCGCCTGGCGGCGATCCGCACCGGCAACCGCTACCAGCAGCTGCCCAACCACATCCGCAGCCGCCTAGACGCGCTGATCCCGCGCGTCGTCGAAGCCGCAGCCAGCACCTCGGGCGCCGACGAGACGCTCGGTCGCTGCCTGGATCTGCTCGAATCGATCAGCCGCCGCGGCGCCTATCTCGCGCTGCTGCAGCAATACCCCCAGGCGCTGCGCCGCGTCGCCGACCTGATGAATGCGTCGCGCTGGGCCGCACAGTTCCTCATCCGCCACCCCATCCTGCTCGACGAGTTGCTCGACGCGCGCCTGCTGCAGACCGCCCCCGACTGGCCCGAGCTGCGCCGGCAGATCGCCGAGGCCGTGGACGCCGTCGAACCCGACATGGAGCGGCAGATGGACCTGATGCGCGAGCAACACCACGCCCTCGTGTTCCGCCTGCTGATGCAGGACATCGCCGGCATGCTCACGGTGGAAAAACTCGCCGACCACCTCTCGGCGCTCGCCGACCTGATGGTGGACCTGAGCATCCCGACGATCTGGCGCAAGATCAAGATCCGCCACCGCGACGAGCCCAAGTTCGCCGTGATCGCCTACGGCAAGCTCGGCGGCAAGGAACTCGGCTATGCGAGCGACCTCGACCTCGTGTACCTGCACGACGACGACGCGCCCGAAGCGCCCGAGGTGTACACCCGCCTCGGCCAGCGCCTGAACACCTGGCTCTCCAGCCAGACGGCCGCGGGCATCATGTTCGAGACCGACCTGCGCCTGCGCCCCAACGGCGAATCAGGCATGCTGGTGTGCTCGCTCGACTCCTTCCGCAAGTACCAGCTCGAATCCGCCTGGGTATGGGAGCACCAGGCACTCACGCGCGCGCGCTTCGCCGCGGGCGACGCCGCACTCGGCGAAGCCTTCGAGCGCATCCGCTGCGAAGTCCTGCGCCAGCCGCGCGACCTCGACAAGCTGCGCGCGGACGTGCTGGAGATGCGCCACAAGATGCGCGACGCGCACTCGGGCAAGAGCGAGCTCTTCGACCTGAAGCACGATTTCGGCGGCCTCATCGACGTCGAGTTCCTCGTCCAGTACCTCGTGCTCGGCCATGCGCACCAGTACCCGGAGCTCACCGGCAACCTCGGCAACATCGCGCTGCTGCGCATCGCCGGCGAGCTCGGCCTCATCCCCGCCGGCCTCGCCGGCCGCTGCGGCGACAGCTACCGCATGTTCCGCCACCTGCAGCACCGCCAACGCCTCAACGACCAGCCCTCCCGCGTCCAGCCGCTGGAAGTCGCATTCGCGCGCGAATCGGTGTGCCGGCTGTGGCAACTGGTGTTCGGCGAGGACTGACGCCCGTCCGGGCAGCGCGGCGCGGACCTGCCGACTGAAATATTTCAGTTCGCGCGTCCGCGCATGACGCGGACTTGGCGCCGGACTAGAATCAGCCTCCTTCCCACGGGTGAACGAGCCTCATGAGCCAGGAAATCGAACTCAAACTCGCGCTGCCCCCCCAGGCCCTGCCGGCGCTGAAGCGCCACCCGCTGGTGGCCGGCGCCGCGCGCCAGGGAAGCGCGAAGACGCTCGACAACACCTACTTCGACACCCCGGACCTGCGGCTCCAGGCCCGCCGGATTGCCCTGCGCACCCGCAAGCAGGGGCGCGTCGAACTGCAGACCGTGAAGTGCGCGGCCGAATCCACGGCCGGCCTCACGAGCCGGCCTGAGTGGGAGCAACCCTACTGCGGCAGCTTCGACTTCAGCGCGGTCGATGCCCCCAAGGTGCGCAAGCTCCTCACGCGCCACGCAGCGGCGCTCGTCCCCGCCTTCTCGACCCGCTTCCGGCGCGAAACGCGCCTGTATGCGCCCGACGACAAGGTGCGCATCCTGATGATGATCGACACCGGCGAAGTCATCGCCGGCGACCGGCGCGCGCCGATCTGCGAACTCGAGCTCGAACTCGTCGCCGGCGAGCCGCTCGACCTGCTCCTCCTCGCCTGCCGCCTCGCCGCCGACAACCCGCTGATGCCCAGCGACATCAGCAAGGCCGAACGCGGCTACGCCCTGCACCTCGGCACGCGGCCCGAACCCGCACGCGCCGAGCCGTCCACGATCCGCAGCGACGAATCCCCGCTCGCGGCCTTCCGCGCCCTCGCCTCCGCCTGCCTGCGCCAGTGGCAGGCCAACGCCGTCGGCGCCACCGAGGACGGGGCGCCCGAATTCATCCACCAGCTGCGCGTCGCCCTGCGGCGCCTGCGCACCCTGTTGAGCCTCTTCGCGCCGATCCTGCCGCCCGAATTCGTCGAACACTGGCGCGCGCGACTTGGCGAAAACGCCCGCGCCTTCGCCGAGGCGCGCGACCTGGACGTCCTGTACGAAGAGATCCTCGCCCCGGTAGCCACCGACGAGGCCGAACACAGCGGACGAGAAGCCGATTCCGTCATCGCGCTGGCCGAGCGCATCCGCAGCGAACGCGAGCGTGCGCGCGGCGAAGCCCTGCTTGCGCTCGATCCGGCCGCCCAGGGCCGCCTCATGATCGGGCTGACCGCGGCGCTGCACGCCTTGCCGGACGAACGCGCCCGGGACGAACGCGCCCTCGCCGACTTCGCCGTCCGCGAGCTGGAGCGCCTGCGCAAGAAGGTCCGGCGCCGCCATGCCGCGGCGGCCGACCGCAGCCGCACGCATCTGCACGCGCTGCGCATCGCCCTCAAGCGCCTGCGCTACGCACTCGAGTTCTTCGCCCCGCTGTTGCCGGCCAAGCCCACCCGCCGCTATCTCGCGACCATCGTGCGCGCCCAGAACGCGCTCGGCTTCGTACACGACGTCGATGTCGCCCGCACCCGCCTCGCCCACTTCGCCGGCGACGACGCACAGCTGGGCGCAGCGGTCGCCTTCGTGTGCGGCTGGCATGGCCCCGGCTACGCCCGTCTCGGCCGCCGCGCGCTGCGCGACGTCGAACGCCTGCTGCAAGAAGACGCGCCCTGGGCCGCCTCGCGCGACTGAGCCGTCATCGCATGGCAACACACACCGCATAGGCTGCGCAGCTTTGGACACGGAGGACACGATGGACCTGCTGCTGTGGCGCCATGCTGAAGCGGTCGACGGCAGCCCCGACCACACGCGTGAACTCACCGAGCGCGGCCTGCGCCAGGCGCAGCGGATGGCAGCCTGGCTGGAGGAGCACCGCCCCAAGCGCCTGCGCGTGCTCGTCAGCCCGACCGTGCGCACGCGCCAGACCGCCACGGCCTTCACCGACCGCTTCGAGATCGTCCCCTCGCTGGGCCCCGACGGCAGCGTCGCCGACCTGCTCGCCGCTACCGGCTGGCCCGACTCGGCCGGCCCCTGCCTGGTCGTCGGCCATCAGCCCGCACTCGGCCGCATGGCCGCCCTGCTGCTCGCAGGCGAAGAAGCGGACTGGACGGTCAAAAAAGGCGCATTATGGTGGTTCAGCAACCGCGTGCGCGACGGCGAAACCCAGACCGTGCTGCGCGCCGTCGTCCCGCCCGATCTCGCCTGACGGCGGCCGGGGCGCGGCCGCAGCGCCGCGTAAATATTTGTACGCGGCGCAGTTTCGCGCCAGCACGCTTGCCGTAAGATTCGCCCTGCGACAGAGGCGCAGCCCGCCAGCACCTTCCGCTCAACTCGTCCGGGCATCCACTGATGAATACTACCGTTACCGCCAACGGCACCAAGCGCGTCATCGACGGTGTCGAACGCGTGTTCTACGACGGCTACTGGATCAAGGCCTACGATCCGCCGGCCGACTCGCTGCGCATGAAGCGGCAGCTGATCGAGGGGCTCACGCGGCGCCTCTTCAACCACGTCGAACACGGCATCAACATTCCCGGCAAACGCCTCGCCGAAGCGCGCGCGTCCTACAACACCGAGCAGGATCCGGAACGCAAGCGCGTGAAGGGAGCGATGCTCGCCGGGGCGCTGTTCAACCGCGCCACCGACATCTTCACCAAGCTGATGGAGATGCAGGAACTCGGCATCGAGATCCAGACCGACAACGCCCTGATGCGCGAATGCGGCTTCTGCCTGCAGGAGGCGCTCAACCTCGGCAAGCTCGTGCGCCACCGCAGCGGCGAGGAAGGCATCGACGAACTGTGGGGCGAACCCTTCCGCGCGTTCTCGATCCCCATCGAAGCCTTCTACGACAGCCGCTACATCAAGATCTCGCAGACCCTGCGCGACATCGACCGCATCGGCGGAGTGATGGTGGAGACCTTCGCCGGCTCGCGTTTCTTCGAAGGCATCGAGGATCCCACGCTGCGCTTCACCGAAGCCGCCAAGGTCAAGTGCGAGACGCTGCGCACCGACCCGGCGATCTTCGATGTGTGGTCCGACTTCGCCGTGGCGGCGGAAAGACTTGCCACGGTCACGCCGCGCCTGGCCGGCGCGACCGCCCCCGAGGACCTGCAGCTTGCCATCGACGGCGTGGCCCTCATCGTGCAGGGCCGCGACCTCGTCAGCTACATCACCCGTGCGCGCGTGCCCATGCCCAAGAGCACGAGCGAATACGTGGAACGCTGCGAACACTGGCGCCGTGGCCTGTGCCTGCGCCTGCACCCCTCGCTGGTCGCCCCCTGAGCGCGTCTGCCACGACCGCCCTCCACAACGCGCCGCACTGCGGTGGGAATCCACACCTCATGAAAAAGACCGACCTCGAAAAACTCAACGGCCTCAAGATCCGCAGCCGCATGAAGAACACCGACACCCCTGACCGCTTCGCCAAGGCGTCGGGCGGGGCCAATGCCGGCGCCGGCGTCAATCCCCTCGTCGCAAAGTTGCTCAGGAAAGGCCTCGACGACCAAGGCAAAGCGTAAGAAGCAACGCGTAAACGGCGACGCCCGGACGGCGATCGGCACCGTCCGGGCGTCCGCGAACTGCCGCCGGGCGTCGGCTCAGACGATCACGCCACCACCCAGGCACACCTTCGATTCATACACGACGACGCTCTGCCCGGGCGTGAGCGCCCACTGCGGCTGGGCGAACACGATCTGCGCGCGACCGTCGCCCAGAGCGTCGATCTCGCACGGCATGTCCGGCGTGCGATAGCGCGGCTTGGCCGTATACACCCAGTGGGTGTGCGGGTCGCGCCCCGATATCCAGTTGAGCTCCGTCGCCGTCAGGCTGTGCTTCAGCAAGGCCGGATGGTCGTGTCCCTGCACGACGTGGAGCACGTTCGCCTTCACGTCCTTCGCGGCGACGTACCACGCGTCGTGCTCGCCCGCCTCGTCCTGCTTGCCCTTGATGCCGCCGATGTGCAGCCCCTTCCGCTGGCCGATGGTGTGGTACATCAGCCCCTGGTGCTCGCCGAGCACGCGCCCGTCGTCCAGGTTGCGGATCTCGCCCGGCTTCGTCGGCAGGTAGCGCATCAGGAACTCGCGGAACGGCCGCTCGCCGATGAAGCAGATGCCCGTCGAGTCCTTCTTCTCGGCGACATGCAGGCCCGCATCGGCCGCGATCCGCCGCACCTCGCGCTTGTACAGGCCGCCCAGCGGGAACAGCGTCTTCGCGAGCTGTGCCTGCGTCAGGCGATAGAGGAAATAGCTCTGGTCCTTGGTGCCGTCCTCGGCCTTCAGGAGCTGGTATTCGGTGCGCCCGTCATTGACCCACTCGCGCACGCCCGCGTAGTGCCCCGTCGCGATCTTGTCCGCCCCAAGCTGCATCGCGTGGTCGAGGAAGCAGCGGAACTTGATCTCCGAGTTGCACAGGATGTCCGGATTAGGCGTGCGCCCCGCCTCGTATTCGCGCAGGAAGTCGGCGAACACGCGGTCCTTGTACTCGGCCGAGAAGTTCACGACTTCGAGGTCGATGCCGATCACATCGCACACCGAGGCCACATCGACGAGATCCTGACGCGTCGAGCAGTACTCGTCGTCGTCATCGTCTTCCCAGTTCTTCATGAACAGGCCGGTCACCTGATAGCCCTGCTGCTTGAGCAGCAGCGCGGTGACCGAGGAATCCACGCCGCCGGACATGCCGACGACCACCTTCATCCCGTTCGCATCCTTCTTACTGGACATTCGGTCCTTCTCCATTCAGCCATTCCGCCAGCGGCAGCACCACCGCCGGCTCGCCATGATCCACGAACCAGCTGTCGACCGCAAAGCGCGCGCCCGGATTGTGCCCCGGCGCAAGCGCCGGCTCCAGCCCCGAAGCGGCGACGGCCGCCGGCGCGATGTCGGCCAGCACTTCGCCGCAGTCGCACAACGCCAGCATCGGCGCGACATAGTCGGGAACCCCCGCAGCCGCGGTCGGGGCGGCAGCCGGCGGCACCGGATCATCCAGTTCCTCGATCGCGGCGGAAAAATGCTGCAGCACCAGCCAGGGCGCCCGCCGCTCGACCGGCAGCACGCGATGAAAGCGCAGCCAGCCGCGCGCGGCCATCAACTCAAGAAATTGCGTCGTCGTCGTCGAATGGTCGATGCAATCCATGCGCCCGTCGACATCCCCGTCGCGGTAATTTCCGCCACGGTCCACCTCGATCGGCGTCTGCGCTGCGGCAAGCCGCTGCATCATGCCGACCGCACGGGCAATGGCTGCGCGCTCCGAGTCCGCGTCCACGGCCTGCGCCAGCACGGCCGCCACGGCGGCGAGCCCTTCCTCCGCCAGCACCACCTCGACCCGGGTCGCACAACCGTAGTTGAAGCACACCTCCAGCGCCGCCGCCCCGCGTGCCGACGGCAGCCAGGCGAGGAGGCAGGCGGACAGGCAGGTGAGCAGCGCGGCACGCATCGCGGCGGCGCTCAGCCCGGATAATGCCGGATCAGCTCGAGCGCATAGCGGCGTCCCGCGATCCAGTCATCCACGCACTGCAGCACCAGCGGGCTGCGATGCCGCTCGCGGCATTCGAGCAGTTCGTCGCGCGTCAGCCACAGCGCCCGCACGATGCCGGCATCCAGCGCGCGCCCTGCCTCCTCCCCGGCGACCGAGCCGCCAAACGCAAAGCGCAGGTAGGTGATTCCCCCCTGCGGCACCGGCCACTGATAGATCCCGACCATATACTCGGGGACGAAGCGGTGCGCCGTTTCCTCCAACGTCTCACGCGCCGCGGCCGCCACCAGCGACTCCCCCGCCTCGAGGTGGCCGGCGGGCTGATTGAAGCGCAGCCCGTCCGCGGTTTCCTCCTCGACCACCAGGAAACGTCCCTCGCGCTCGATCACCGATGCCACCGTGACATTCGGCTTCCACACTCTTTCCATTGCAGCCATCGCAGGCAAAACCGCGATATTAACGCGCCCTGCCGACCACGATGTTCGAAAGTGCAAGCGGAAGCATCCCGCGGAACGCACATAATAGGCTGCGAGGGATTATCATTCGTGGTCCTCCACGTCAGACCAAGAAGAAGATCGTGCGAAGGAGACAGCTCGTCCGAACAAGACCAACTCACAACGATCATGACACCCACTCTCGCTGGCATCCCCGTCGATTTCATCCTGTTCGCGTTCACGCTGCTCGGCGTGGCGCTGTTCCACCACTACACCCTGTATGTCGCGCTGACCGGCTTCGCCGTCATCAGCCTGTACAAGATCGTGTTCACCGGCTTCGCCGCCGGCGCCGGCGTTGCCGGATGGCTCGGACACCTCGGCCACGAATGGGTCACCTTCGCCAACCTCTTCTGCCTGCTGATGGGCTTCGCGATCCTCGCGCGCCACTTCGAGAAGAGCCACGTGCCGGTGATCCTGCCGAAGTTCCTGCCGCATGACTGGAAGGGTCCCTTCGCCCTGCTGGTGATGATCTTCTTCATCTCGGCGATCCTCGACAACATCGCCGCGGCCCTGATCGGCGGCGCGATGGCGCATCAGCTCTTCCGCGCCAAGGTGCATATCGGCTACCTCGCGGCCATCGTTGCCGCCTCCAACGCGGGCGGAGCGGGCTCCGTCGTCGGCGACACCACCACGACGATGATGTGGATCGCCGGCATTTCGCCGCTCGCCGTGCTCGAAGCCGCCCTCGGCGCCGCGGTCGCGCTGTGCATCTTCGGCACCATCGCCGCCAAGCAGCAGCACGCTTGGTCGCCGATCAACAAGCACTCGCACGAGCACACCCGCATCGACTGGGGCCGCATCGCCATCGTCGGGCTGATGCTGGGTCTCGCGATCGGCACCAACGTCACGGTGAACATCGCCGCCCCCAACATCGCGAGCAGCTTCCCCTTCATCGGCGTCGCCGTGTGGGTCGCGATCTTCATCACCACCAAACTGCGCCGCCACGACTGGGAAGTCCTGCCGGAGACGGCCAAGGGCTCGATCTTCCTGCTGTCGCTCGTCGGCTGCGCGTCGATGATGCCGGTGAACGAGCTGCCGCCCGCCTCGTGGATGAGCGCACTCGCGCTGGGTTTCGTCTCCGCCGTATTCGACAACATCCCCCTCACCGCGCTGGCGATCCGCCAGGGCGGCTACGACTGGGGCTTCCTCGCCTATGCGGTAGGCTTCGGCGGCTCCATGTTGTGGTTCGGCTCCTCGGCCGGCGTCGCTCTCTCCAACATGTATCCCGAGGCCCGCTCCGCGGTCCTGTGGCTGCGCAAGGGCTGGCACGTGCCCATCGCCTATGTCGCCGGTTTCGTCGCGATGATGGTCTTCATCGGCTGGCATCCGCAGTAAGCCGCCGCACCCGCGCATCCCGGCATTCCCGCCGGGATTGCGCTAAAATCGCGAATTCGTTCCGCCCTCCGGGGCGGATCCCCCCTGAATACAATTCCGCTGGAGAATCCCACCATGTCCATGGCTGACCGCGACGGTTTCATCTGGCAGGACGGAAAACTCGTGCCGTGGCGCGAGGCGACGACGCACGTCCTGACCCACTCCCTGCACTACGGCCTGTCCGTATTCGAGGGCGTGCGCGCGTACAAGACCGCCAAGGGCACTGCGATTTTCCGGCTCCCCGAGCACACCCAGCGCCTGATCAACTCCGGCAAGATCTACATGATGGACATTCCTTTCTCCAAGGAAGAACTCATGGAAGCCCAGCTGGAGGTCGTGCGCGCCAACAAGCTCGAATCCTGCTACCTGCGCCCGATCGCCTTCTACGGTTCGGAGAAGATGGGCATCTCGACGCGCGGCGCGCGCGTGCACGTCGCCATCGCCGCCTGGCCGTGGGGCGCCTACCTCGGCGAGGAAGGCCTCGAGAAGGGCATCCGCGTGAAGACCTCGTCCTTCGCGCGCCAGCACGTCAACGTCACCATGGCGCGCGCCAAGCTCGCCAGCACCTACGCCAACTCCATCCTCGCCAACCTCGAAGTCACGCAGGACGGCTATGACGAGGCGCTGCTGCTCGACACCCAGGGCTTCGTCGCCGAAGGTGCGGGCGAGAACCTCTTCGTCATCAAGGACGGCGTCGTCTATGAACCGGAAATCGCCTCCGCGCTGACCGGCATCACGCGCGACTCGGTGATCAACATCGTGCGCGAACTGGGCCTGCGCTTCGAATCCCGCCGCATGACGCGCGACGACATCTACATCGCCGACGAAGCCTTCTTCACCGGCACCGCGGCCGAAGTCACCCCGATCCGCGAGCTCGACAACCGCGCGATCGGCGCCGGCAAGCGCGGCCCGATCACCGAGAAGATCCAGGCGCGCTTCTTCGACATCGTCAACGGTCGCGCCCCCGAATACGAGCGCTGGCTCTCTTTCATCTGAGGATTCCTCCGCCATGGCCGACAACCAGGACAAGACCCAAACCATCGCCGTAACGGCGCACGACCTGCCCCTGCACTGCCCGCGCCCCGACGCGCCGCTGTGGGCCCGTCACCCGCGCGTCTTCCTCGACGTGCTCGCCGAAGGCGAAGCGGTCTGCCCGTACTGCAGCACGAAGTACGTGTTCACCGGCGAGCGCCCGAAGGGTCATCACTGATCCTGCGGCACGCATCAAGCGGAAATGGGGGCAGCGATGCCCCCATCGCTTTTCCGAACCCGCCCACCGTCAGAGCCGGCAGAACGTGAACAAACCCGTCTACACCACCGCACTGGAGGCCGAAGCCGCCTTCTACGACGCACTTGCGCGCTCGGACCTGGACGCGATGATGCAGGTGTGGTCCGAAGACGATGAAGTCGTATGCATCCACCCGGACGGCGCCCGCATCGTCGGCCTGCGCGCCGTGCACGAGTCATGGCGCCAGCTCTTCGCCGGCGGCACGCGTCTCGCGGTCAGCGTCTCGCAGCGTATCGTCGCAGGCAACTCCCTGCTCGCGACGCACAACGTCATCGAACACGTTGCCCTGCCGGGCGACGAGCGCATCGCCCCGCCGATGATCGCAACCAACATCTACGCCAGCGGCCCGCGCGGATGGAAGATGATCATGCACCACGCCTCGCCGGCCCTCGAAACGCAGCACGCCGTCACGCATGACGGCCCGCGCATCGTGCACTGACGCAATCGATGCGGCGCTGCAACATGCGCTTATGTTTTTTCCGCCGCCCCGAAACACCTGACTCACCCATCTGCGTTATCCTGCGCACCTCGGCGGCCCCCGACGCACGCGAGCGCCCGGCCGCGCCTCGAACCCAATCTCTGCACACGAACAGGGCGAACATGACCTCGACCTCCTATACCGTCCCGGCAGCTGAAATCTTCAAGGCCTACGACATCCGCGGCATCGTCGATCGCACTCTAACGGCCGACGCCGTGCGCGCCATCGGCCACGCCCTCGGCTCGGAAGCCGTGGCCCGCGGCCAGCGCGCGATCGCCGTCGGCCGCGACGGCCGCCTCTCCGGCCCCGAACTGGCCGGCGCACTCTCCGACGGCATCCGCGCCGCGGGTGTCGACGTCGTCGACATCGGCTGCGTGCCGACCCCGCTCACCTACTTCGCCGCCTACCAGCTCGGCACCGACTCCTGCGTCAGCGTCACCGGCAGCCACAACCCGCCCGACTACAATGGCCTGAAGATGGTGCTTGGCGGCCAGACCCTGTACGGCCCCCTGATCCAGGACCTGCGCCGCCGCATCGTCGACAACGACCTCGCCCACGGCGCCGGCCAGCTGCGCCAGGAAAACGTCGTCGGCGCCTACCTCGAGCGCATCGTTTCCGACGTCAAGCTCGCCCGCCCGATGAAAATCGTCGTCGACTGCGGCAACGGCGTCGCCGGCGCGGTGGCCCCCGAACTCTTCCGCCGCCTCGGCTGCGAGATCGTCGAACTCTTCTGCGAAGTCGACGGCACCTTCCCGAACCACCACCCCGATCCGTCCAAACCGGAAAACCTGCAGGACGTGATCCGCGCCCTGAAGGAAACCGACGCCGAACTGGGCCTCGCCTTCGACGGCGACGGCGACCGCCTCGGCGTCGTCACCAAGGACGGCGAGATCATCTTCCCCGACCGGCAGCTCATGCTGTTCGCGGCCGACGTGCTGTCGCGCGTGCCGGGCGGCGAGATCATCTACGACGTCAAATGCACGCGCAACCTCGCCGGCTGGGTGCGCCAGCACGGCGGCAAGCCGACGATGTGGCAGACGGGCCATGCCCTGGTGAAAGCCAAGCTCAAGGAAACCGGCGCTCCGCTCGCCGGCGAGATGAGCGGCCACGTGTTCTTCAAGGAACGCTGGTTCGGCTTCGACGACGGCCTCTACGCCGGCGCCCGCCTGCTCGAGATCCTGTCGCGCCACGCCGATCCCAGCGCCGTGCTGAAGGGGCTGCCGGACGCGGTCAGCACGCCCGAGCTCAACATAAAGATGGCCGAAGGCGAGCCCTTCGAACTCGTGCGCCGCCTCAAGGAAACCGCCCGCTTCGACGGTGCCACCGAGCTCATCACGCTCGACGGCGTGCGTGTCGAATACGCCGACGGCTTCGGGCTCGCACGTCCGTCGAACACGACGCCCGTCGTCGTGCTACGATTCGAGGCCGACAGCGAGGCTGCGATCGCGCGCATCCAGAGCGCCTTCCGCAACTCGATCGACCAGGTCTGGCCCGGCCTCAAGCTGCCGTTCTAAGAACACTCGATAACAAGAACAACAACAAACACGAGGCCCCGCTCCGCAAGGAGCGGGGCCTTTCCTTTTTCCCGCCATCCCGCCGTTCGCCCTGTCGAAGGGCACTGGCAAGGGCTTCGACAAACTCAGCCCGAACGGTAGTAGCGCGCTGCACGACTCCGGCCGCCCGCAGGGTGCTTCCATCGCCCAAACCGCGTAGCGCCCCCCGAATTCCTCCCCGCCAAATCACCCCTTCC
Source organism: Aromatoleum evansii (assembly GCF_045689615.1). Taxonomy (NCBI): domain Bacteria; kingdom Pseudomonadati; phylum Pseudomonadota; class Betaproteobacteria; order Rhodocyclales; family Rhodocyclaceae; genus Aromatoleum; species Aromatoleum evansii. The sequence goes on along the minus strand of NZ_CP141259.1, from coordinate 1,108,509 downwards.
GCCAGGCGCCGTCCCCTTCCCCCGCAGGGCTGTCGTGAGCGCCGCCGGCCTGGCCGTTGCGGGGGAAACACGGCGGCGCATGTCTGAGGGCGCGCAGCGCCCGAGTTTGCGCCGACGCCCCCGCGACGGTCAGGTTGGCGGGAAGCCGAAGGCCGCGAGCGTCTGCCCGGAGGGGGAAGGCGACGGCGCCGACCACGGAGTGCCTCTGCATCATCAACCGCGCCCCAAAAAAGGAAGAGCCTCGCCAGGCCATATAGCCCGCGAGGCTCTTCCCACGACCGCGCCAGCCCACGCCCTTCGACAGGCTCTGGGCGAACGGCTTACTCAGGCGACCGCTTGCAACCGGGTTCTTACAGCTTGCCCGCCACCCAGTCCGAAACCCCCGCCAGCGCCGCCGGCAGCTTCGACGGCTCGGTACCGCCCGCCTGCGCCATATCCGGCCGGCCACCGCCCTTGCCGCCCACCTGTTGCGCGACGAAGTTCACCAGCTCGCCCGCCTTCACCTTCGCGGTCTGGTCCGCCGTCACGCCCGCAATCAGGCTCACCTTGCCGTCGGCCGTCGACGCCAGCACGATCGCCGCCGACTTCAGCTTGTCCTTCAGCTTGTCCATCGTCTCGCGCAGCGTCGGCACGTCCGCGCCGTCCAGCATCGCCGCCAACACCTTGATGCCCTTCACGTCGGTCGCCTGCGCCACCAGATCGTCGCCCTGGCTCGCCGCCAGCTTCGACTTCAGCCGCGCCAGCTCCTTCTCCAGCGCGCGTACGTTGTCCAGCACCGCCGCAACACGCTCGGCCACCTCGTCCGGTTGCGCCTTCAGCAGGGCCGCAACGCCCTGCACGCGCCGCTCCTGCTCCTGCACGTACTGCAGCGCCAGCTCGCCCGTCACCGCCTCAATTCGGCGCACGCCCGCCGCCACGCCGCCTTCCGACACGATCTTGAACAGGCCGATGTCGCCCGTGCGCGCGACGTGCGTGCCGCCGCACAGTTCGCGCGTCGAGCCGATCGACATCACCCGCACCTCGTCGCCGTACTTCTCGCCGAAGAGCATCATCGCGCCCGTCTTCTGCGCCTCCTCGATCGGCATCAGCCTGGCATCGGTCGCCGCATTGGCGAGGATCTCGGCATTGACGATCTCCTCGACCTCGCGGATCTCCTCCGGCGTCATCGGCGCGGTGTGCGCGAAATCGAAGCGCGTCTTGTCCGGATCGACCTGCGAGCCCTTCTGCAGCACATGCGTGCCCAGCACTTCGCGCAGCGCCTTGTGCATCAGGTGGGTGACCGAGTGGTTGCGCTGCGTGCGCGCACGCGCCGCCGCATCCACCTTCGCCGTCACGCCCTGGCCGACCGACAGCCGGCCCGTCTTCAGCACACCGTGATGACCGAACACCGTGGCCTGGATCTTCTGCGTGTCCTCGACCGCGAAGATGCCCGCCGCGCCGCGCAGTTCGCCGCGGTCGCCGACCTGGCCGCCCGACTCGGCATAGAAAGGCGTGTTGTCCAGCACCACGACCCCCATCTCGCCTTCGACCAGCTCATTGACCGGCGCACCGTCCTTGTACAGCGCCAGCACGTTGCCGCGCTCCTCCAGCCGCTCGTAGCCGTGGAAAGTCGTCGCCGGACCGTCGTACTCGAGGTTCGCCGCCATCTTGAACTTGCCGGCCGCGCGAGCCTGCTCCTTCTGGCGCGCCATCGCCGCGTCAAAGGCCGCCGCATCGACGGTCACGTCGCGCTCGCGGCACACGTCCGCGGTCAGATCCAGCGGGAAGCCGTAGGTGTCGTGCAGCTTGAACGCCGTCTCGCCGTTGAACACCGTCACGCCCGCGGCAGCCAACGATCCCAGCTCGGCTTCCAGGATCGCCATGCCGTTCTCGATCGTCGCGAAGAAACGATCCTCTTCCTGCTTCAGCACCTCGGACACGCGCGCCTGTGCAGCCTTCAGGTCCGGATAGGCCTCGCCCATCTCGCCGACCAGATCGGCCACGAGGCGATGGAAGAAGGCCGCCCGCGCGCCCAGCTTGTAGCCATGGCGGATCGCACGGCGAATGATCCGGCGCAGCACGTAGCCGCGCCCCTCGTTGCCGGGAATCACGCCATCGGCGATCAGGAAGGAGCAGGCACGGATATGATCTGCCAGCACCTTCAGGCTGGGGCTGGAAAGATCCGTGACCTTCGTCTCGCGCGCGGCTGCGGCGATCAGCGTCTGGAAGAGATCGATCTCGTAGTTGCTATGCACATGCTGCAGCACCGCCGAGATGCGCTCGAGCCCCATGCCGGTGTCCACGCTGGGCTTGGGCAGCGGATGCATCACGCCGGCCTCGTCGCGGTTGAACTGCATGAACACGTTGTTCCAGATCTCGATGTAGCGGTCACCGTCCTCCTCGGGCGATCCCGGGGGGCCGCCCCAGATCTCGGGGCCGTGGTCGTAGAAGATCTCGGTGCACGGGCCGCAGGGGCCGGTATCGCCCATCATCCAGAAATTGTCCGAGGCGTAGCGTGCGCCCTTGTTGTCGCCGATGCGGATCACGCGCTCGGCCGGCACGCCCACTTCCTTGGTCCAGATGTCGTAGGCCTCGTCGTCCTCCGCATACACGGTGACCCACAGCTTGTCCTTCGGCAGCTTGAATTCCCCGGTGAGCAGCTCCCATGCGTAGGCAATCGCGTCGCGCTTGAAATAGTCACCGAAGCTGAAGTTGCCCAGCATCTCGAAGAAGGTGTGATGCCGCGCCGTGTAGCCGACGTTCTCGAGGTCGTTGTGCTTGCCGCCGGCGCGCACGCATTTCTGCGAGGTCGTCGCGCGCGTGTACGGACGCTTGTCGAAGCCGAGGAACACGTCCTTGAACTGGTTCATCCCCGCGTTGGTGAACAACAGGGTGGGATCCTCGTGCGGCACCAGCGAACTGGAGGCGACGATCTGGTGGCCTTTCGACTCGAAGAACTTGAGGAATTTCTCGCGGATTTCGGCGCTTTTCATGGCTGGAATTCGGTTGGGCGGCACCGCGGCGGCACCGTATCGTTCGGAAACGAAGATTCTAACCGATGCCCGCCCGCTTGCGCCCGCGCGTCAGCCCGCCAGTGACGCCGTCAACTGCATTCCCGTGTAGCCCGCCTGCGGCGAGAGCAACAAGGGAATCTGGATGAATGCGTAAGTCATGACCAGAAGGAACAAGCCCGACACGACCGCGACGAACTGACTGAAGAATTCCGTCTTGCTGAGTTTCATTGCACGCTCCCGTGGGCCCGCAAGCAGGCCACCTTGAACACGGGTCGATGCTAGGGTGACACTCGCCGCCGCCCGGTAAGACGATGAAACCCTTGGCAAGCCGATGAAACGGCTGCAGGCGGCAGCCGCCCCCGTGCGGAGCGCGGCCATCGCCTATAATTTCGGCCTTTACAGCTCAAAAGAACGGATCAACCCCATGGGACATCGACTTTCGAAGATTTACACCCGCACCGGCGACGCCGGCACCACCGGACTGGGCGACGGCAAGCGCGTGTCGAAGAACAGCCTGCGCATCCATGCCCTCGGGGAAGTCGATGAACTCAATGCCGCGATCGGCGTGCTGCTGTGCGAGGAACTGCCCGAGGACGTGCGCCCCCTGCTGACCGACGCGCAACACGATCTCTTCGACCTCGGAGGCGAAGTGTGCATCCCGGGCATGAGCATGATCACCTCGAAGCAGGTCGAGAAACTCGAACAGGAACTGGACCGCTTCAACGAACCGCTGGAACCGCTGAAGGACTTCATCCTGCCCGGCGGCACCCGCCCGGCCGCGCTCGCGCATCACGCACGCACGGTGTGTCGGCGCGCCGAACGCTCGCTCGTCGCACTGGCGCTCGAGGAGGCCGTCAACGACGGTCCGCGCCAGTACCTGAACCGTCTGTCGGACCTGCTGTTCGTGCTCGGCCGCGTGCTTAACCGCGCCGGCGGCCGGGGCGACGTGCTGTGGCAGAAGCGCAAGAACGCCTGACCGGGTACAAACCCCAGCGGTAACGGTTCCCGCGCCGCAACACCCCGGCGCGGGCAACCGCCTCACTCCAGATCGGCGCCCTTGCTGACACGCCGCTGGCGCACCGCTTCGGCAAGGATTTCGAGCACGGTCACACTGTCCTCCCAGCCGATGCACGCATCGGTGATGCTCTTGCCGTACTCCAGCTCCTTGCCGGGCACCAGATCCTGACGCCCTTCCTTCAAGTGCGACTCGACCATCACGCCGATGATGCGATCCTCGCCCGCCGCCATCTGCACCCCGACGTCGCGTGCGACGTCGATCTGCAGGCGGTGCTGCTTGCGGCTGTTGGCGTGCGAGGCGTCGATCATGACCTTGCCCGGAACGCCCGAGGCGGCCAGCTCCTTGCATGCCGCGTCGACGCTCGCCGCATCGTAGTTGGGGGCCTTGCCGCCGCGCAGGATCACGTGGCAATCCTCGTTGCCCATCGTCGACACGATCGCCGAATGGCCGGCCTTGGTCACCGACAGGAAATGGTGCGGCGACTGCGCGGCCTTGATCGCATCGACGGCGATCCTGACGTTGCCGTCGGTGCCGTTCTTGAAGCCGACCGGGCACGACAGCCCGGATGCGAGCTCGCGGTGCACCTGACTCTCGGTCGTGCGCGCACCGATCGCCCCCCAGGAAATCAGGTCGCCGATGTACTGCGGCGTGATCATGTCGAGGAACTCGGTCCCGGCCGGCAGGCCCATCTCGTTGATCTCCCACAGCAGCTTGCGCGCGAGGCGCACGCCCTCGTTGATGCGGAAGCTGTTGTCGAGGAAAGGATCGTTGATCAGCCCCTTCCAGCCGACGGTCGTGCGCGGCTTCTCGAAATACACGCGCATGACGACGAGCAGCTCGTCCTTGAAGCGCGCAGCCTCCGCCTTCAGCTTGCGCCCGTATTCGAGCGCCGCATCGATGTCGTGGATCGAGCACGGGCCGATCACGACCAGCAGGCGGTCGTCGGCACCGAACAGAATGCGATGGATCGCCTGCCGTGCCTCGAACGCCACTTCCGCCGACTTCGGGGTCGCCGGATACTCGCGCAGCACGTGCGCGGGCGGCACCAGCTCCTTGATTTCCTTGATGCGGACGTCGTCGATGTGGATCTTGACTGAAGCGGACATGGCGAAAACTCTGCAGGATGGCTTTGGCAAGCGTTCGATTCTAGCCCAAGATGGGCGTCCGCCGCTGAGACGCGGCACCCAGCGATGCTCATCGGCGCCGGTTTTGCGTTTTGCAGTACCTCGGCCGGAATAAACTGCACACGCCGATTGTTCATGGCGTAACGAACCCCGAAGGGAGCAAGTATGAACAGCCGGCACTGCGCGAACGTCCCCCGCCAAGCCCCTGTCGGACGCACGGATCCGACCTGACACGATTCGCCGCCCGCATGTTCTCCGACGACGCCCTCCTCGCCGAAATCCCGCGCCTGCGCCGCTACGCGCGCGGCCTCACGGGCGACGCCGCACGGGCCGACGACCTCGTGCAGGACACGCTGGAGCGCGCGCTGCTGAAGGGGCGCCTATGGCGCCCGGGCAACCTGCGAGCCTGGCTGCTGACGATGATGCACAACGTGTTCGTGAACCAGTACCGCGCCTCGGGCGCCTTGGACTTCCGCCCCCCCGAAGACCTGCCCGAGGTCGCGGTACGCCCCCAGCAACTGGACGGCATCGAGCTGCGCGAACTGGAACGCGCCCTGCAGCAGCTGTCGCCCGAGCAGCGCGAGGTGCTGCTGCTCGTCACCCTGGAAGACATGAGCTACGAGGACACCGCCCGCATCCTCGGCACGCCCATCGGCACCGTCATGTCGCGCCTGTCGCGCGCGCGCGAGCGCCTGCGTCAGGTGCTCGCCGGGCAATCCGCCGTACCCGATTATCTGAAGGTTGTGAAATAGCCATGCCCCGCCCGATCTGCGAAGACGATCTGCATGCCTGGGTCGACCGGCGACTAGACGCCGCCCGCCGCGCCGAGGTCGACGCCTGGCTGGCCGAGGATCCGGCACGCGCGGCGCGCGTCGAGGGCTGGCGCTCGGACAGCGAAATACTGCATCGCGCCTATCAACCTCTCCTCGCCGAGCCGATCCCGGCACGCCTGCGTGCCACGCTCGAACGGCGCCGTCCCGCGCGGACCCTCCGCTTCGCCGCCGTTGCGGCGTGGATGACCATCGGCGCGCTTGCGGGCACGGGTGTCGGCTACCATCTGGGCCAATCCTCCGTCCCGGCTGGCGACGCCCTCGCGTCCCTGCCGCATCGTGCCGCGGTCGCCCATGCCGTGTACTCCCCCGAAGTACGTCACCCGGTCGAAGTCGGGGCGGACCAGGAACAGCATCTCGTCGCCTGGCTCACGAAACGCCTCGGCGCCCCGGTGAAACTTCCTGACCTGCGTGAACAGGGGTTCGCGCTGCTCGGCGGACGGCTGCTGCCGGCAACCGACGGCCCCAGCGCCCAGTTCATGTACGAGAACGACGGCGGCCGCCGCCTCACGCTCTACCTCAGCGTGCGCGACGACGGCGACGGCACGACGGCGTTCCGCTACGCGCAGCAGGGCGAAGTGGGCGTGTTCTACTGGGTGGATGGCCGCTTCGCCTATGCCCTGTCCGGCCAGTTCGGCCGCGAGACGCTGCTGCCGCTCGCGAACAGCGTCTATCACCAGATCTCTCCCTGACCGGAGCGCCGCGTCGAGCGGGTCAAATTCCCCGATCAGACGGAACTTCGGCATCATGCGGATGCCGAACGAGCAAGCTTTCACCCCACGACATCAGGCGATGCGAATCCTCAGGCCCAGCGACATCCTGCCATCCGAAATCACGCCGCGTGCCCTGTTCGAGGAGCGGCGGCGCTTCCTCCTCGGCGCCGGTGCGACGCTCGCCGCCGGGGCCGCGATGTGGACCGGACTGCCCGCCGACGCACGCGCCACGGCCGCGAAGCTTGGCCCGCTGGCACGCTCGCCGCTCAGCAGCGACGAGACCCAGACGCCGTACAAGTCGGTCACGACCTACAACAACTACTACGAATTCGGCACCGACAAGGAAGATCCCGCAGCGAACGCCGGCAAGCTGGCGGTGCGCCCATGGACGGTGCGCGTCGAGGGGCTTGTCGGCAAACCACGCAGCTTCGACATCGACGAACTACTCAAGCTCGCCCCCCTCGAGGAACGCATCTACCGCCTGCGCTGCGTCGAGGCGTGGTCGATGGTGATCCCCTGGGTCGGCTTCCCGCTGTCGGCACTGCTGAAACAGGTCGATCCGCAAGGCAGCGCCAAATACGTCGAGTTCGTCACCCACTACGACCCTAAGATCATGCTCCGCCGTCCGGTGCTCGACTGGCCCTACACCGAAGGCCTGCGCATGGACGAGGCCATGCACCCGCTGACGCTGCTCACGCTCGGGCTGTACGGCGAAGTGCTGCCGAACCAGAATGGCGCCCCGGTGCGCATCGTCGTGCCGTGGAAGTACGGCTTCAAGAGTGCCAAATCCATCGTCGCGATCCGCCTCGTCGAGAAGGAACCCCGCACCGCGTGGAACAAGGCCGCGCCGAGCGAATACGGCTTCTATTCGAACGTGAATCCGAACGTCGACCATCCACGCTGGAGCCAGGCCACCGAGCGGCGCCTCGGCGAGTTCCGCAAGCGCCCGACGCTGATGTTCAACGGCTATGCCGAGCAGGTCGCCAGCCTGTACCAGGGCATGGACTTGCGCAAATCCTTCTGACCCGCGTTCCGGCCCGCGCGCCGACCTGAATTCCGCCCCCGCCCGCCTCCATGACGAAGACTCCGTCCGCCACCCAGCTCACCGCAATCAAGGTCGCCCTGTTCGCGCTGTGCCTCGTGCCGGTCGCGCTCTACGTCCAGCGCTGGTTCGACGACGCCCTAGGCGCCAACCCCATCGAAGCGATCACGCGCGGCAGCGGCGACTGGACGCTGCGCTTCCTGCTCATCACGCTCGCCGTCACGCCGCTGCGCAAGCTGACCGGGCTCAACTGGCTACTGCGACTGCGCCGCATGCTGGGCCTGTTCGCATTCTTCTACGCCAGCCTGCACTTCACGACGTATTTCTGGCTCGACCAGTTCTTCGACCTGCAATCGATCGCCCACGACATCATGAAGCGCCCCTTCATCACCGTGGGGTTCTCGGCCTTCGCGCTACTGATCCCTCTCGCCCTCACGTCGAACAACTATGCGATCCGGCGCCTCGGCGGCCGCCGCTGGCAATCGCTGCACCGCTCGGTGTACGCGATCGGCATCCTCGCGATCGTGCATTACTGGTGGCTGGTAAAGGCGGACGTCCTCGAACCGATGATCTACGGCCTGATCCTCGCCGCCCTGCTGGGTCTGCGCGGCTGGTGGCGCGAGCAGGAACGCCGCCGCCAGATTGCCGCAAGCATGCCGCACCCGATGCCGGGCGCAAAGGTCATCCCGCTCGTCGCGAAGTCGCGCTAGGACTGCGAATCAGCCCTGCTTCGGGCGAATCGCATTCTTCGGCCGGAAGGCCTTGATCACCGCCTCGTCGGTCTCGACATAAGGTCCGCCGATCAGGTCGATGCAGTAGGGAATCGCCGCGAAAATACCGACGTGCGCGACCGAACCGTCGGCCGCACGCAGGCCTTCCAGCGTTTCGCGGATCGACTTCGGCTGCCCCGGCAGGTTCACGATCAGCGACTTGCCGCGGATCACCGCGACCTGGCGCGACAGGATCGCCGTCGGCACGAAGTTCAGGCTGATGCGCCGCATTTCCTCGCCGAAGCCGGGCATCTCCTTCTCGCCCACCGCGAGCGTCGCCTCCGGCGTCACGTCGCGTACCGCCGGTCCGGTGCCACCGGTCGTCAGGATCAGCGAGCAGCCCACGGTATCGACGAGATCGACCAGCGTGCGCTCGATCATCGGCCGTTCGTCCGGGATCAACCGCGTCTCCGCGCGCCACGGCGAAGTCAGCGCCCTAGCGAGCCAGTCCTTCAACGCCGGGATGCCCTGGTCCTCATAGGTCCCATCGGAAGCCCGGTCGCTGATCGAGACCAGGCCGATGGTGATTTCGTCGCTCATTGCGTCTCCTTCATTGCTTCCCGATCACTCATTCTTCGGCAGCGTCTTCAGCCGCAGCATCCGCTTCGCTACCATCGCCCGCCCCGGCGTCGAGATCGCGCAGGATACGAAAGATCTCGCGGAACGCGCGCGGCGGCTTGTTCAGCTCGCGCTCCTTGATCGCATTGCGGCGCAGCGTGCGCAGCTGCTGGAAGTCGGCCTCCGGCCACTGCTCGCCGATCGCCTGCAGCGTCTTCTCGTCCTCGATCAGATCGGCGCGCAGGCGCTCGAGGCGGTGCTGGCGTGCAATCTCTGCCTTCGAGATACCGTTGAAGACATCCAGCTGCGCCTGGATCGGCGCCGGATCGACGTTGCGCATCAGCTTGCCGACATATTGCATCTGGCGCCGGCGCCCTTCGTGGCTGGTGATGCGCTTGGCCTCGCGCACCGCATCGGCGAGCGAATCGGGCATCGGCACCTTCTTCAGCTGGTCCAGCGACAAGGCCACCAGCTGCTCGCCCAGATCCTGCAGCGCATGCATGTCGCGTTTGCGCTGGCTCTTGCTCGGCCGCTCCGGAAACCCCGAATCGTCGTCCGGCAGCATTTCGTCGTCGTGGGCGTGGCTCATGAAAAGTACAGTCGGTTGGAACGGGGTAAGATTATAGCCTTTGCTCAACGGTCTCCCGCCCATGTCCGATCAAGGCTTCTCCTTCCCCTCCGACCGCCTGCAGGAAATCGCCAGCGACGTCCTCAAGTTCGCGAAGAAACGCGGCGCGTCGGCCTGCGAAACGGACGTCTCGGAAGGCTTCGGCCAGTCCGCGACGGTGCGCAAGGGCGAAGTCGATACGATCGAGTACAACCGCGACAAGGGCATCGGCGTCACGGTGTATCTCGGCCAGCAGCGAGGCCACGCCAGCACCTCGGACTTCTCGAAGGCGGCCCTCAAGGCCACCGTCGACGCGGCGATCTCGATCGCACGCTTCACTGCGCCCGACCCCTGCGCAGGACTCGCAGATGCTGCGCTGATGGCGAAGGACTGCCCCGATCTCGACCTGCACCACCCCTGGCGCCCGAGCGTCGAGGACGCGATCACCGCCGCACGCCGCTGCGAGGATGCCGCCTTCGCCGTGAGCCCGAAGATCACGAACTCCGAAGGCGCCAGCGTCTCGACGCAGGAATCGCACTTCATCTCCGCCAACAGCAACGGCTTCATGGGCGGCTACGCCAGCTCGCGCCACAGCCTGTCCTGCTCGGTCATCGCCGGCGAGGGCGACGGCATGCAGCGCGAATACTGGTACGACACGCGCCGCGACGCCGCCGAACTGACGTCCGCCGAAGAAGTGGGCCGGCGCGCCGCCGAACGCGCGCTCGCGCGCCTCGGCGCGAAGAAGATCAAGACCTGCGAAGTGCCCGTGCTGTTCGACGCGACGCTCGCCGTCTCGCTGATCGGCAACTTCGTGTATGCGGTGAGCGGCGGCTCGCTGTACCGCAAGTCCTCGTTCCTGCTCGACAGCCTCGGCCAGCCGGTGTTCTCGCCCGTCGTGAACATCTCCGAGCGCCCGCACCTGCCCAAGGCCTTCGGCTCCAGCCCCTTCGACAGCGACGGCGTCGCGACGCACGACCGCGAAGTCGTCACCAACGGCGTCCTGCAGGGCTACTTCCTGTCGACCTACTCGGCGCGCAAGCTCGGCATGCAGACCACCGGCAACGCCGGCGGATCGCACAACCTCATCGTCAAGCCGGGCGACATGGACTTCGCCGCGCTGGTCAAGCACATGGACCGCGGCCTCGTCGTCACCGAACTCCTCGGCCAGGGCGTCAATTACGTCACCGGCGACTACTCGCGCGGCGCCGCCGGCTTCTGGGTCGAGAAGGGCAAGATCAAGCATGCCGTGGAAGAAATCACCATCGCCGGCAACCTGCGCGACATGTTCCGCAACATCGTCGCGATCGGCAACGACGCCCTGCCGCGCGGCGCGAAAATCTGCGGCTCGATCCTCATCGAACGCATGAAGATCGCCGGGCGCTGAACGTCCCGCTCCTCCGCCCTCACCGCAGCGCTGTGGCATTCCCGCCGCGCTGGGCTATGATCTCGGGCACGATCCGGTGCGACGGCCTCGCATCGGATCATCTCATCGTCATTGTCTCGGTTCCAGAACGGATAACAAGGAGAGATCGTGGAACGTCGCAAGTTTCTCAAAGGGGCCGGCCTTGCCGGCGTGCTCGCCAGCGGCACCGCGCCGGCCATCGTCCATGCGCAGGAAAATATCCGTTGGCGCCTCGCCTCAAGCTTCCCGAAGTCGACCGACACCCTGATCGGCGCCGCCGAGGTGTTCGCCAAGACCGTCTCCGAGCTCACGGGCGGGAAGTTCCAGGTCACCGTGCATGCAGCCGGCGAACTGGTTCCGGCCTTCGGCGTGGTCGACGCGATCCAGCAGGGCACGATCGAATGCGCCAACACCGCCCCCTACTATTTCTTCGGCAAGGATGAAGCCTTCGCCTTCGACTGCGCCATCCCCTTCGGCATGAACGAGCGCCAGCTCAACGCCTGGATGTTCGAAGGCAACGGCATGAAGCTGCTGCGCGAGTTCTACGCGCCGTACAACATCATCAGCTTCCCGATGGGCAACACCGGCGCGCAGATGGGCGGCTGGTTCCGCAAGGAGATCAAGTCGGTCGCCGACTTCAACGGCCTGAAGTTCCGTGTCGGCGGCTTCGGCGGCCGCGTGCTCGCCAAGCTCGGCGTGGTTTCGCAGAACATCCCCGCCGGCGAAATCTATTCGGCACTGGAAAAGGGCGCGCTCGACGCGACCGAATTCGTCGGCCCGCACGACGACCTCAAGCTCGGCCTGTACCGCGTCGCGCCCTACTACTACTACCCGGCATGGTGGGAAGGCAGCGCGCAGACCACGCTGTACGTCAGCGCCAAGGCCTTCAACGGGCTGTCGAAGGAATATCAGGCCGCCGTGCGCGCCGCCGCCGCCGAGTCGCACGTCATCACCCAGGCGCGCTACGACGCGCGCAATCCGCCCGCGCTCAAGCAACTGATCTCCGAAGGCGCCAAGCTCCGCCGCCTGCCCAAGGACGTGATGGATGCCGCTTTCAAGGCATCGCGCGAGGTCTATGCTGAGCTTAACGACAAGAACCCGAACTGGAAGAAGATCTACGACGACTACTCCCGCTTCATGAAGGAGCAGTACCAGTGGACGGCGATCGCCGAGAGCAGCTACGACCAGTACATGGCGGCACAGAAGCTCTGATCCGCCGGAGCATGGGGGGCGGACTGCAACAGTCCCCGCCCCCCGTTTTCGCGCGCCGCAACGCCGTCCCGTCAGCCGCATTGCCGTTTATTAGGGTTTTCCGCGGCTTTTTCGACCTAGTCCGAACGGGGTACTCTCCGCGCCATTACAACCAGCAACACCTCTGAGAGGAGACTTCTTGTGGAACGTCGCAAATTCCTGAAGAACGCCGGTCTGGCCGGAATCATTGCTGCCGGCACGGCTCCGGCGATCGTCGGCGCACAACAGGCCATCCGCTGGCGCCTTGCGTCGAGCTTCCCCAAATCGCTCGAGACCCTCTTCGGCGGCGCGGAAACCTTCGCCAAGAACGTCACCGAAGCGACGGGCGGCAAATTCACCGTCAGCGTGCATGCAGCAGGCGAACTCGTCCCCGCCTTCGGCGTCGTCGACGCGCTGCAGCAGGACACCATCGAGTGCGCGCACACCGCGCCCTACTATTTCTTCGGCAAGGACGAGACCTTCGCGCTCGACTGCGCCATCCCCTTCGGCATGAACGCACGCCAGATGGCCGGGTGGATGCATGAAGGCAACGGCATGAAGCTGCTGCGCGAATTCTATGCCCAGTTCAACATCGTGAACTTCATGATGGGCAACTCCGGCGCGCAGATGGGCGGCTGGTACCGCAAGGAAATCAAGTCGGTCGCCGACCTCAACGGCCTCAAGATCCGCATCGGCGGCTTCGCCGGCCGCGTCATCTCGAAGCTCGGCGCCGTGCCGCAAAACATCCCGGCGGGCGAGATCTACCAGGCGCTGGAAAAGGGCACCGTGGATGCCGCCGAATGGATCGGTCCCTACGACGACCTGCGCCTCGGCCTGCACAAGGTCGCCAAGAACTACTACTACCCGGCATGGTGGGAAGGCAGCACGCAATTCTCGCTGCTCGTCAATGCCAAGGCGTTCAACGGCCTGTCGAAGGAATACCAGTCCATCGTGCGCCAGGCCGCCTCCGACGCCCACATCGAGGTGCTCGCCCGCTACGACGCCCGCAACCCGACGTCGCTCAAGCAACTCATCGCGGAAGGCGCCAAGCTCCAGCGCCTGCCCAAGGACGTCATGGACGCGGCCTTCAAGGCCTCGCGCGAAGTCTATGCCGAGCTGAACAGCAAGAACCCGGCCTGGAAGAAGGTCTACGCCGACTACTCGCGCTTCCTCGCCGACGCCTACCAGTGGCAGGGCATCGCCGAAGGCAGCTTCGACCAGTACATGGCGGCACAGAAGCTTTAAGCAGCACCCCGGACGGCCCGCTTCGGCGGGCCGTTTCCAATTCCGCCGCCGCCCGCTGCGACGCTGCAGCGGAACGGCGACGGGCAGGACCCCGCGGGCCCTGCACTTGTGTTTCCCCACGTTTCAGGCACACACCCCATGGGAACTCTACTCAAGCTCTCACAAACCATCGACGCAGTCGGGCGCCTGATCGGCCGGACCGTCATCTGGTTCATCTTCGCCACGGCGGTGATCAGCGCGTTGAACGCGGTAGCTCGCAAGGCATTCAACGTCGGCTCGAACGCCTTCCTCGAGATCCAGTGGTATCTGTTCGCGGCCGTGTTCATGCTCGGCGCGGGCTATGCGTTCCTGCAAAACGCCCATGTACGCATCGACGTCGTCGCTGGAAAACTCGGTGCGCGCACACGCAACATCATCGACATCATCGGCATCATCGTCTTCCTGCTGCCGCTGTGCTACTTCATGATCAGTTTCTCGTGGCCGGTCGTGCACGGCGCCTGGGTATCCGGTGAAATGTCCTCCAACGCGGGCGGCCTCATCCGTTGGCCGGTCTATGCGCTGGTCCCGGCCGGATTCGGCCTCCTCGCCCTGCAGGCAATCTCCGAACTCATCAAGCGCATTGCCTTCCTGACCGGCAAGGGCCCCGATTGCCTCGCCCACGACACGCATAACGACGCCGAGGAACACATCCACGCCGCCGTCGGCGACACGACCCCGAACAACGCAGCCGGCGAGTCCCAAAAATGATCGAATTCGTCACCGCCAACATCGCCCCGATCATGTTCGGGGTGATCATCTTCTTCCTCCTGTCCGGCTTTCCGGTCGCCTTCTCGCTGTCGGCCTGCGGCCTGTTCTTCGGTTTCGTCGGCCTCGAACTGGGCATCATCCCATCCACCCTGTTCCAGGCCCTGCCGCTGCGCGTGTTCGGCATCATGCAGAACGACACGCTGCTGGCGATTCCCTTCTTCACGCTGATGGGGCTCGTGCTCGAACGAAGCGGCATGGCCGAAGACCTGCTCGAGACCGTCGGCCAGGTCTTCGGTCCGGTGCGCGGCGGACTCGCCCTCGCGGTCATCTTCGTCGGCGCGCTGCTCGCGGCCACCACCGGCGTCGTAGCCGCCTCGGTGATCTCGATGGGCCTGATCTCGCTGCCGATCATGCTGCGCTACGGCTACAGCCGCCCGATCGCAGCCGGCGTCATCACCGCCTCCGGCACGCTGGCCCAGGCCATACCGCCCTCCCTCGTCCTCATCGTCATGGCCGACCAGCTCGGCCGCAGCGTCGGCGACATGTACAAGGGCGCGATGATCCCCGCGCTGGCGCTGGTCGGCCTGTACGCCCTGTTCATCATCGGCCTGGCGATCTTCAAGCCCAAGATGGTTCCCGCCCTGCCGCCCGAAGCGCTCGCCTACCGTGAACCCGACGGCAGCTCCGGCCTGCGCTCGCTCGGCGTCCTCGCGCTGCTCGTCACCGCCGCATCGGTCATCCTCGGCCAGAACTACGGCGCCCTGCTGACCTGGATGAAGGGCCCCGACGTCATTGCGCCGGCGCTCGACGAAGTGATCGTCGTAGCGCTGACCTTCGGCACGATCTTCGCGCTCGTTCTCGCCCTTATCAACAAGGGGCTCAAGCTCGGTCTCCTCTCGCGCATCGCCGAGCGCGTCACCTTCGTGCTGATCCCGCCGCTGATCCTGATCTTCCTCGTCCTCGGCACGATCTTCCTCGGTGTTGCGACGCCGACCGAAGGCGGCGCGATGGGTGCGGTCGGTGCGATGATCATGGCTGCTTCGCGCAAGCGCCTCGACTTCAAGACCCTGGTGCAGGCGCTCGAATCGACCTCGCGGCTGTCGATCTTCGTGCTCTTCATCCTCGTCGGCTCGACGATCTTCAGCTTCGTGTTCACGGCCGTCGATGGCCAGATCTGGGTCGAGCACCTGTTCGACCGACTGCCGGGCGGCCAACTCGGCTTCCTGCTGTTCGTGAACACGGTGATCTTCTTCCTCGGCTGCTTCATCGACTTCTTCGAGATCGCGTTCATCCTCATGCCGCTGCTCGGACCGGTCGCCGACAAGATGGGCATCGACCTGATCTGGTTCGGCGTCATCATCGCGATGAACCTGCAGACCTCGTTCCTCACGCCGCCGTTCGGCTTCGCGCTGTTCTACCTGCGCAGCGTCGCACCGGCGAACGCCTACCTCGACCGCATCACCAACAAGCGCATCGAGGGATTCAAGACCGGCGACATCTACCGCGGCTCGGTGGCCTTCGTGATCATCCAGATCGCCATGGTTGCCCTGATCATTGCCTTCCCCGAACTCGTGACGGGCGGTCTGGACGAGAAGACGAACGTCGACCTCGACACCATCCAGATCCAGCAGCCGCAGGGCGATGGCGGATGGGGCGAGAGCGGCGGAGGCGCATGGAAGTGAAGCCCACTCGCCTGTGCCTGGTTCGGCACGGCGAAACCGCCTGGAATGCCGAATCGCGGCTGCAGGGGCACCTCGACGTGCCCCTCAACCGCACCGGCGAGGCCCAGGCTGCGGCCACCGCAGCCGGCCTCGCCACCGTGCATTTCGCCGCTGTGTACAGCAGCGACCTGCAGCGCGCGCGCCAGACGGCCGCCGCCATCACCCGCGATCGCGCAGCCGCAGTCGAATTCCACGACCACCTGCGCGAGCGCAACTACGGCGCCTTCCAGGGACTCACCTACGCCGAGGCTGCGGCCCGCTTCCCCGACGACTATCTCCGCTTCAAGCAGCGCGACCCGCATTTCACCTTCCCCGGCGGCGGCGAAAGCCTGGCCGCGTTCGCGGGCCGCGTCGAGGCCCTGCTCGCCGACCTCGCAGCAAGTCATCGCGGCGAGCAGATCCTCGTTGTCACGCACGGCGGCGTGCTCGACGTCGTCCACCGGCTCGCCGCCGGCAAGGCACTCGAAGCCCCGCGCGACTTCGCCATCCCGAACGCCGCGCTCAATTGGATCGAATACGACGGCACGCGCTGGCATCTGGTGAGCTGGGCCGACAAGCGCCACCTCGAAAGCACGCGCGACGAGCTGCCGAACGCCTGACGCCGGGCTTCGCGCCTCACGCTGCGCCACCGCAGGCTGCGCCGGGATGCGTTTCATGCGCACTCCCCGTGCGTGCTAATATCCGCCTTTAATCACCCCTTCGAGACCGTTTCATGTTCTCTGCGCAAGACACCCTCGCCAAGGTCGATCCGGAACTGTGGGCCGCAATCCAGTCCGAAAACCGCCGTCAGGAAGACCACATCGAACTCATCGCCTCGGAAAACTACGTTTCCAACGCAGTGATGGAAGCGCAGGGTTCCCAGCTGACCAACAAGTACGCCGAAGGCTACCCGGGCAAGCGCTACTACGGCGGCTGCGAGCACGTCGACGTCGTCGAGCAGGTCGCGATCGACCGCCTCAAGAAGCTCTTCGGCGCCGACGCCGCGAACGTCCAGGCGAACTCCGGCTCGCAGGCCAACCAGGCCGTGCTGATGGCCTTCGCCAAGCCCGGCGACACCATCATGGGCATGAGCCTCGCCGAAGGCGGCCACCTCACCCACGGCATGCCGCTGAACATGTCGGGCAAGTGGTTCAACGTCGTCGCCTACGGCCTGAACGAGAAGGAAGAGATCGACTACGACCAGATGGAGCGCCTCGCCCGCGAGCACAAGCCGCGCATCATCGTCGCCGGCGCCTCCGCCTACTCGCTGCGCATCGACTTCGAACGCTTCGCCAAGGTCGCGAAGGAAATCGGCGCGATCTTCTGGGTCGACATGGCCCACTACGCCGGCCTGATCGCCGCAGGCTACTACCCGAACCCGGTGCCGCACGCCGACGTCGTCACGTCGACCACGCACAAGACGCTGCGCGGCCCGCGCGGCGGCATCATCCTGATGAAGGCCGAGCACGAGAAGGCCATCAACTCCGCGATCTTCCCCGGCCTGCAGGGCGGCCCGCTCATGCACGTCATCGCCGGCAAGGCCGTTGCCTTCAAGGAAGCGCTGAGCCCGCAGTTCCGCAACTACCAGGAACAGGTCATCGCCAACGCCCGCGTGATGGCGCGCGTGCTCGGCGAGGAGCGCGGCCTGCGCATCGTCTCCGGCCGCACCGAGAGCCACGTGTTCCTCGTCGACCTGCGCGCCAAGAACATCACCGGCAAGGCCGCCGAGGCCGCGCTGGGCGCCGCCCACATCACCGTCAACAAGAACGCGATCCCCAAGGATCCCGAGAAGCCCTTCGTCACCTCCGGCATCCGCATCGGCTCGCCGGCGATGACCACGCGCGGCTTCACCGAGATCGAAGCGGAGCAGATCGCGCACCTGATCGCCGACGTCCTCGACGCCCCCGAGGACGAAGCCGTCCTCACCCGCGTGCGCGGCAAGGTCGCCGAGCTGTGCGCGAAGCACCCGGTGTATGGAAAGTAATCCGCGGACGACCAGTCCTGCGTGAACAACCGGGGTGTGCCGTCCTTGCACGGCACACCCCGTTTTTTTGTGCGAGTTGAGAAAGGCCGACACACACCATGAAGTGTCCGTTCTGCGGCGACCCCAACACTCAGGTTACCGACACGCGCGAGAACGAAGACGGCGAGGTCGTCCGTCGCCGGCGCCGCTGCGCCCACTGCGACAAGCGCTTCACGACCTACGAGCGCATCGACCTCAAGATGCCGCACATCATCAAGCGCAACGGCATGCGCACGGAATTCGACCACGACAAGCTCACGAGCAGCCTGAAGCTCGCGCTGCGCAAGCGCCCCGTCACCCTGGAAGCCCTCGAAGCCTCCGTCGACCGCATCGAGGCAAAGCTCCTGTCGATGGGCGAAACGGAAGTCCCGAGCGAGAAGATCGGCGAGCTCGTGATGAAGGAGCTCAAGAAGCTCGACAAGGTCGCCTACATCCGCTTCGCGTCGGTGTATCGCAATTTCGCTGACGTCGACGAATTCTCCGAAGTGATCCGCGAGGTGCAGACGCGCCCGAAGCGCGCGCGCAAGGAAAACTCCGACCCCGCCGGTGCCGAGAATGACCTTTTCGGCAACTGACCACCGCGCGATGGCCCGTGCGCTGCAACTCGCTGCGCGCGGCCTGGAGACCACCACGCCGAACCCGCGGGTCGGCTGCGTGCTGATGCGCGACGGCGAGATCGTCGGCGAGGGCTGGCACCGGCGCGCCGGCGAGGCGCATGCCGAGATCGAGGCCCTCAAGGTCGCCGGCGGCGCGGCACGCGGCGCGACCGCCTATGTGACCCTCGAGCCCTGCGCCCACCACGGCCGCACGCCCCCATGCGCCGAGGCGCTGATCAGCGCCGGCATCGCGCGGGTCGTCGCGGCGATGGAGGATCCCAACCCCCTCGTCGCCGGCCGCGGCATCGCAATGCTGCACGCAGCCGGCATCGCGGCGAGCAGCGGCCTGATGGCGGACGAGGCACGCGAACTGAACATCGGCTTCATTTCGCGCATGACGCGCGGACGCCCCTGGCTGCGCCTCAAGGCCGCGAGCACCCTGGACGGCAAGACTGCGCTCAACAACGGCGTCAGCCAATGGATCACCGGCGAGGCAGCCCGGCGCGACGGCCATTGCTGGCGGGCGCGCGCGTGCGCGGTGCTCACGGGCATCGGTACGGTGCGCGGGGACGACCCGCAGCTCAACGTGCGCGCGGTGCCCTGCGAACGCCAACCGCAGCGCGTGCTCATCGACGCGCGGCTGGAGGTGCCGCTCTCGGCCAAAATCCTGCAGGGCGGGCAGTGCCTCGTCGCGGCCGCCTTCGCGGACGAGCGCAAGATCGCCGCGCTCGCCGAGCGCGGCGTCGAGGTCGTCGTGCTACCGGACGCCGCCGGGAAGGTGGATCTGCCGGCCCTGATGCTGGAGCTCGGGCGGCGCGGCTGCAACGAAGTCCACGCCGAAGCCGGCTTCAAGCTCAACGGCTCCCTGCTGCGCGAAGGCTGCGTCGACGAGATCCTGCTTTACATGGCGCCCATGCTCGTCGGCGACGCCGCACAGGGGCTGTTCAACCTCCCCGAACTCGCCACCCTCGACAAGGCAGTGCGGCTCGACATGCGCGACGTGCGCCGCATCGGCAACGACCTGCGGATCATCGCCCGCCCACGCGCGGACTGACCGGAGTCGCGTTCAGGCTTCGCCGCGGCCGGCGCACACTGCACAGCCGGGATCCCGTCCCAGCGTCACGCTGCGCCATTCCATGCCGAGGCCGTCGAGCAGCAGCAGCCGGCCATCCAGCGTAGTGCCGCAGCCGACCAGCAGCTTCAGCGCCTCGGCCGCCTGGGTCGCGCCGATGATGCCAGTGAGCGGTGCGAACACCCCCATCACCGCGCAGCGGATCTCCTCCACTTCCTGCCCCTCGGGGAACAGGCAGTGGTAGCACGGGCTCTCCGCCTGGCGCAGATCGAAGACCGAGACCTGGCCGTCGAAGCGGATCGCTGCTCCCGACACCAGCGGCTTGCGATGACGCACGCACGCGCGGTTGATCGCGTGGCGCGTGGCGAAGTTGTCCGAGCAGTCGAGCACCACGTCGGCGGCGGCCACCTGCGCCTCGAGGGCATCCCCCTCCAGCCGCTCGGCCACCGTTTCCACGCGGGCAAACGGATTTAGGCGCAGCAGCGTATCGCGCCCCGATTCGACCTTCAGACGCCCCACGCCCTCGGCGCTGTGCAGGATCTGGCGCTGCAGGTTGGTGAGATCCACCGTGTCGCCGTCGCACAGGACCAGCGTACCGACCCCTGCCGCAGCGAGATACATCGCCGCCGGCGAGCCGAGGCCGCCCGCCCCGACGACGAGCACGCGTGCGGCAAGAATCGCCTCCTGGCCTTCGACACCGATTTCGGGCAGCAGGATGTGGCGGCTGTAGCGGAGAAGCTGATCGTCATTCATCGGCAAAAAGGTCCACACGGTGCCGGCCTCAGCGCCGGCACATCAACGCCCTGAGCGAACGGGCTCACTTGTATTCGCGGAATTCCGGCGGCGTATCGTCGTGATCGCCGTGGAGGTGGTGTTCATACACCTTCACGTAGACCTCGTTCGACTTCTTCAGCAGTCGCTCGGGCGACTCGACGTTGTGCCGCTGCGTTTCCTCGCAGAAGTACACGACGGCGCGCGTCAGTTTCACGTAGAGCGAGTTGTCGAGGTGGAAGCCCGCATCGCGCAGCGCATCCTCCAGCACCTCGAGCGAGAGCTCGAGGACCGAATAGGAAACGACGATGGAATGCGGACGCTCACCGTGGGGGGCGGCATGCAGCCCCTTCAACAGGCGCAGCGAGCGCAGCGCCTGCTCCGCCTGGCGCGGCGGGTACTCGGAGAAGCGGATCTCCCGCTCCTTGAACAGCCCTGCCGCCGCCACGGGATGCTCATGATGACGGCCGGCCAGTTTGTAGGCGGTTTCTCTGCGCATCCCTGCCCCCTTCAATAGCCCTTATCGGGTCATTGCTTTTTATTCTGGACGATCTGCAGGCCTTTGAGAAGATTCACCGCCTGCCCGAGCTGATAGTCGTCCTTGCCGGCGAATTCGAAACGGTGCGGCGACGCCGCCTCGTCGTCTCCACCCGGTGCCTTGCCGCCCTCGCCAGCCGGCCGCTGCGCTTCCTTGAGCTTGCGTTCGGCATCCGGGTCCTTGTCGTTGCCGAGGTGTCCGTCGAGGTCGGCCTCACGCAGGCGACGCGAGGAACCGTTGGCGCTTTCCTCCACGACGATATCCGGCTCGATGCCCTTGGCCTGGATCGAACGGCCGTTCGGCGTGTAGTAGCGCGCGGTCGTCAGCTTGATCGCGGTGCTGGCGTTGAGCGGCAGGATGGTCTGCACGGACCCCTTGCCGAAGGTCTGGGTACCCATCACCACGGCACGCTTGTGGTCCTGCAGCGCGCCCGCGACGATCTCCGACGCCGACGCCGAACCGGCATTCACGAGCACCACCATCGGCAGCGTGCGCGCGCCCTGCGGCAGCGCCTTGAGGAAATCCTCGCGCGTGCCGCGCAGGTAGTCCTCGGGGCTTGCACGGTATTCGCGCTTCGCGTCCTCGGTGCGGCCGTCGGTGGACACCACCAGCGTATTGCTCGGCAGGAAGGCGGCGGCGACGCCGACGGCGCCGTGCAGCAGGCCACCCGGGTCGTTGCGCAGGTCGAGGACCAGGCCCTTCAGCTCATTGCCCTTGGTCAGCTTGCCGAGGTGCTCCACCACCGCCTGCGCGGTGTTCTCCTGGAACTGCGCAACGCGCAGGTAGCCGTAGCCCGGCTCGACGACCTTGGACTTGACGCTCTGCACCTTGATCACCTCGCGGGTGATCTTCAGCACGACGGGCTTCTGCTCGCCCTTGCGTGCGATCGTCAGCGTGATGTCGGTCTTCGGCTTGCCGCGCATGCGCTTGACCGCGTCATTGAGATTCATGCCCTTGACCGGCGTGTCGTCGAGCTTGACGATGAGGTCGCCCGCCTTCACCCCGGCACGGTAGGCCGGCGTGTCCTCGATCGGCGAGATCACCTTGACGAAGCCGTCTTCCATGCCGACCTCGATGCCCAGCCCGCCGAACTCGCCATGCGTGCCGACTTGCAGTTCCTTGTAGGCCTCTGCGTCAAGATAGGCGGAGTGGGGATCGAGCCCGCTCAGCATGCCGCTGATCGCGTGATTGATGAGCTTCTTGTCCTCGACGGGTTCGACGTAGCCCTGCTTGATCGCGTTGAACACGTCGGCAAACGCGCGCAGCTCTTCCACCGGCAGGGGTGCCTGCGTGGCCTTGTCGGCGCTGGCGGAAAAATTGAGGCTGATCAGCACGCCGGCAACCACGCCGGTCATCACCAATCCCGCTTTTTGAAGCTTGTTGCGCATGAGCACTCCATCGAGGAAACGTCGCCCGGCCCACGCCGGAAAATCTAGTTGAACTGCACCCACTTCAGAGGATCGAGCGGCTGACCCCGATGGCGGATTTCAAAGTATAAACCCGATTCGCTGCCGCCTCCGCTGGCGCCCACGCTGGCAATCGCGTCACCTCCGGCGATGTTGTCGCCGAGTTCCTTGAGCAGCGCATCGTTGTTGCCATAAATGGTCAGGTAGTCGCCGCCGTGGTCGACGATGATGAGGTTGCCGTACCCGCGCAGCCAATCCGAAAAGACCACCTCCCCGGCCGCCACGGCGCGCACCTGCGAGCCCCCCGCCGCACGGATGAACACCCCGCGCCACGTCGTTCCGCCTTCCGCCCTTGGAGCACCGAAGCGCCCCACGAGTTCTCCCCGCACGGGAAATCTCATCTTGCCGCGCAACTGCGCAAAGCTCACGCCGGTGGGCGTCGGTCCGGCCGACTGTCGGATTTCGCCGACGACTGGCTCGGAGCGGGCCGGCGCCGGCCGCGACTGCCGGTGTTCCGGGGAGGCATCCGGGGCGGCCCCGCTGGCGGCAAGCGCGGGGCCGTCAGGCTGCGCGGCGCCGTCGCGGGCGGAGTCGTTCCTCGCGGCCTGCTCCCGGGCGGCCCTTTCACGCGCGGCGAGCTCACGCGCCGCCTGCTCGCGGGCTGCCTTTGCCGCTGCGGCTGCGCGCGCCGCTTCGCGCTCGGCCGCGCGCCGCGCCAGCACTGCGACCAGGCGCCCGAGGCGCTCCTGATCCTGGCGCAGCGTCCGCTCCTCCTTGCGCTGGGTGCGCAGCTGCTCGGCAAGGCCGGTCACGGCTTCCTTCCGGCGCGCCTGCACGGCCTCGAGTTCCTTGCGCCGCGCCTGCTGGTCGGCCTCGAGCGCGACCAGCCGGTCACGGCGCGCGACGATTGCCTCGCCCAGGCGGCTCTTTTCCCTGAGGTCGTTGCGCAGGGTCTCGATCAGTTCGAGACGCGCCTTGCCGAGATGCTCGAGATAGTAGGCATCGCGCGCGAGCTGGTTCGGGTCGCGCGTCGACAGGAAGGGAGCGACGCCGCCCGCCGCACCATGCACGTAATGCCGCCGCAACCAGTCCGCGAGTTCGGACTGGCGCGAGACGATGCGCTCCTCGACCGCCAGCCGCTCGGCCTCGAGGACCGCGAGATTCCGCTCCGCCGCGGCACGGTTCGACGCCAGCTGCTGCAGCTCGCGCTGCACCCGCGACACGGCCCGCTCGGCCTCGGCGAGTTCCTCCGATGCGCTCGAGCGGGATTCCTC
Organism: Aromatoleum evansii; assembly: GCF_045689615.1. Classification (NCBI taxonomy): domain Bacteria; kingdom Pseudomonadati; phylum Pseudomonadota; class Betaproteobacteria; order Rhodocyclales; family Rhodocyclaceae; genus Aromatoleum; species Aromatoleum evansii. The sequence continues at coordinate 1,084,850 of NZ_CP141259.1, read as the reverse complement.
GGTATCGGCGATCTCCTTCTGCAGTTCGCGGATGCGCTGGCGCACCTCTTCGAGGTCGGAGCGCTTCTGCGCCACTTCCGGCGCATCGGTGGCGTGCACGACGGCACCCGCCAACAGCACGCCCGTGGCCAGCGCGAGACGCAGGCCACGCGGCAACAGATGTCCCTTGATCGGCAATTGCAGTCTCAGCTTCCGATCCTGCCCGGGACGGACGCGCCGGCCTGTCCGGGGCGCATGGGATCCTCGTCCATCAGGGCGTAGCTCTTGATCGGGCGCAGATTCGCATCCAGCTCATACACCAGCGGCTGCGCCATCGGGATCTCGAGGCCGGCGACGTCCTCGTCGGCGAGCCTGTCCAGGTGCTTCACGAGGGCGCGCAGGCTGTTGCCGTGCGCCACGATCAGGACGCGACGGCCGGCCAGTATCTGCGGCACGATGACGGTCTCCCAGTACGGCACCAGGCGGACCAAGGTATCCTTGAGCGATTCGGCGCGGGGAAACTGCGCGCGCGGCAAGGACGCGTAGCGCGGATCGTTCATCGTCAGGCGCTCGTCGCCCTCGGCCAGTGCGGGCGGGGTGGCATCGTACGAGCGGCGCCATGCCTGCACCTGCTCCTCGCCGAAGCGCGCGGCGGTTTCCGCCTTGCTCTGGCCCTGCAAGGCGCCGTAACTGCGTTCGTTCAGGCGCCACGAGTGCTCGACCGGCAACCACAAGGCATCGAGCTCCTCGAGCACCAGGTTGAGCGTCTTGTTGGCGCGCTTGAGCACCGAGGTGAAGGCGAGGTCGAAGGCACACCCCTCGCGCCTGAGCAATCGGCCCGCAGCGCGAGCCTCCTCGACGCCCTTCCCGGTGAGGTCGATGTCGGCCCAGCCGGTGAAACGGTTTTCCGTGTTCCAGGTCGATTCGCCGTGACGAAGCAGAACGATTCTGTACATGAGCGCTCAGAGGATGTGTTGGGAGCGAAAAGGGCCGACGCCCCCGGCAGTTGCCGTGCGGATGCCCGAAACGGGCGGACTGCGCACGGAGGCACCGATGGCGCGCTTTTACGGGCCGCGGTATTTTATACTACTCGCCTGATCTGCACTTCCCGCCATCGTGGACACCAAGACCATCATCGACCTCATCGACAAGCACGAGCACATCGAGACTGCTGCGCGCGCGCTCAAGGCCATCGCGCATCCGCTGCGCCTGAAGATCCTTTGCGTGCTGGGCGGAAACGAGGTGTGCGTCCAGGACATCGTCGAGGCGGTCGGCACCTCGCAGAGCAACATCTCGCAGCATCTGGCGATCCTGCGCGACAAGGCGGTGCTGCAGACGCGCAAGGATGCCAACCGCGTCTATTACCGCATCTGCGACCAACGCACGCTACAGCTCATCGCCCTGATGCGCGAAGTGTTCTGCAACGACCCACCCGGCCGCAACTGACAGCCGGCAGGCGGCGCCGCGCCACACACGAGCCGCAAAAGCACAAGAAAAGCAAACGGAGTAAATCTACGTGGAATTCCTGCAGCAAAACTGGTACTGGGCCGCGCTCGCGGCCGCAAGCGGCGCATGGCTGCTGTTCGACCTCGCGCGCAGCCAGGGCGACAAGTCGCAGCTTTCGCCCGTCGAGGCGACCCTTCTGATCAACCGCGAGGACGCCCAGCTCGTCGACGTGCGCGACCAGGGCGAATTCGCCGGCGGCCACATCCCCAACGCGCGCCATATTCCGCTCGCCGAACTCGAACGCCGCAGCGGCGAACTGGAAAAGTTCAAGGACCGCCCCATCATCCTGTGCTGCGCCGCGGGCAACCGCTCCGCGGCCGCCCTCGCCACCCTGAAGAAGGCCGGCTTCGAGAAGCTGTTCAATCTGCGCGGCGGTGTCGCCGAATGGGAGAAGGCGGGCCAGCCGCTCAGCCGCAAGAGGAAATGACGATGCACGCGAAGATCCGCATGTACGCCACGGCCGTGTGCCCCTACTGCGTGCGCGCCGAGCAGCTGCTGCGGCGCAAGGGGGTGCAGGACATCGAGAAGGTCCGGGTCGACCAGGATCCTGCGCGCCGTGACGAAATGATCGAGCTCACCGGTCGCCGCACCGTGCCGCAGATCTTCATCGGCGACACGCACGTCGGCGGCTGCGACGATCTCTACGAACTCGAACACCAGGGCAAGCTCGACGCGCTGCTGCTGCAGGCCTGAGTCCCCTTCCCGCTTTACCTTTTCAAACCATCCCTCAGGCACCCATATGTCCGAAAACGCCCAAGCCCCCGTCTTCTCCATCGAAAAGCTGTATGTGAAGGATCTGTCGCTGGAAGTGCCCAACGCCCCGCGCATCTTCCTCGAGCGCGAGAATCCCCAGATCAACGTGCAGTTGCGCACCGAGGCGAGCGGCGTCGATGAGGGCGTTTACGAAGTCACGCTGACGGTCACCGTCTCGGCCAAGCTCGCCGATGAACGCACGGTGTTCCTCGTCGAGGCTGCCCAGGCCGGCATCTTCCAGATCCGCAACATCCCCGAGGGCGACCTCGAGCCGGTGACGATGATCGGCTGCCCGAACATCCTCTTCCCGTATGCACGCGAGGCGATCTCGGACGCGGTCACGCGTGCCGGCTTCCAGCCCGTGGTGCTCGCCCCGGTCAATTTCGAGGCGCTGTACCAGGCCCAGCAGCAGCAATCCGAAGCCCGCGAACCGGGCGAATTGCCGATCCAGTAAACGCCATGCGCACCCTGCTCCGCTGCATCGCGCTCAGCGCCGCCCTTGCCATCCCGGCGGCGGCGCACGCGATCGAATACCGCTCGGTAGCTGAACCTGCGATCCTGTACGACTCACCGTCGGACAAGGGCAAGCGGCTGTTCATCGTCGCGGCCGGAACACCGCTCGAAGTGGTCGTGGGCCTCGACAAGTGGGCCAAGGTGCGCGATGCCGGCGGCTCGATCAACTGGATCGAGCGCCGCGCACTGTCCGAAAAGCGCACGGTGATGGTCACGAGCGCCCGCGCAGTCGTGCGCCAGCGCCCCGCAGCCGACGCCCCGGCCGCATTTGAGAGCACCAAGGACGTGGTGCTCGAGGTCACGGGCAACGCGAACGAAGGTTGGCTCCCCGTGCGCCATAAGGACGGCGCGAGCGGCTTTGTCCGGGTGACCGAGGTCTGGGGGCTTTGAGCCCGACACGCATCGCCGTGTTCGGCTCCGGCGCGTGGGGCACCGCGCTGGCGCTGGCCTTCTCGGCACAACACCGCGTGACCCTGTGGGGGCGCGACGCCGACCACATCGCCACGCTCGCCGCCGAGCGCGTCAACACCCGCTACCTTCCCGACGTGCCGCTGCCGCGGGCGCTCGAACTGAGCGCCGACTTCGACGCCGCGGCCCGCGGCGCAGATCTTCATCTGGTCGTCACCCCGCTCGCGGGATTGCGCCAGACCGCGCGCCGCCTGCATGACGTCCAGGCGCACACGCCGCTGATCTGGGCGTGCAAGGGACTGGAGGCCGGCAGCGGACGTCTGCCGCACGAGATCGTGGCGGCGGAACTGGGCGAAGGCGCCGCCTGCGGCGTCCTGACCGGCCCCAGCTTCGCCGCCGAAGTCGCCCGCGGCATGCCGACGGCGATCACCCTGGCGGCAGCCGACATCGCCTTTGCCCGCGAATGGGTGCAGAAGCTCCACCAGCCGCGGCTGCGCATCTACGCCAACAGCGACGTCGTCGGGGCTGAAATCGGCGGCGCGATCAAGAACGTGCTCGCGATCGCCGCCGGCGTTTCGGACGGCATGGGCTTCGGCCTCAACGCGCGCGCAGCCCTGATCACGCGCGGACTCGCGGAAATCGCGCGCCTGGCCACGGCGCTGGGTGGCCGTGCCGACACGCTGATGGGCCTGGCCGGCATGGGCGACCTCATCCTGACCTGCACGGGCGACCTGTCGCGCAACCGCCGCGTCGGACTCGCGCTCGCGCAGGGCAAGACCCTCCCCGAAATCCTGCACGAACTGGGTCACGTCGCCGAAGGCGTGCCCACCGCCCGCGAAGTGGTGAGCCTCGCCGCCCGCCACGGCGTGGAGATGCCCCTGTGCGCTGCCGTCGACGAATTGCTCCACGGCAACCGCCTGGGGCCGCGGGAAGTCGTCGAACAGCTGCTGTCGCGCGAACCGCGCCAGGAATAGCCGCCGGCGGCAACGAATACGGTTCGGGCCGAGCCCTTCGATACGCTCGGGGTGAACGATTGCCGGGACTCGATAGCGACTTGCTGCCCGCGGACGCAACCCGGCCCCGCGCTATTCCGCCGCGCCCGCGAATCCCAGCTGCCGCCAGGCCTCGAACACCACCACGGCCACCGCGTTCGACAGGTTCACGCTGCGGTTCGACGGGCACATCGGAATGCGCAAGGTGCTCCCCTGCGGCAGTTTCGCCATCACGTCCGCCGGCAGCCCGCTGGTTTCCCGCCCGAACAGGAGTACGTCCCCTTCGCGGTACTCGACCGTGTCGTAACGCTGCTCGCCCTTCGTGCTCAGCGCGAACATGCGCCGGCCCGCGAGGACGCGACAGCACGCATCGAAGTCGTCGTGCACGCTGACGCTCGCAAGATCGTGGTAATCCAGCCCCGCGCGTGCGAGTTGCCGGTCCGAGAGGTCGAAGCCGAGCGGTCGCACCAAGTGCAGATGGGCGCCCGTGTTGGCCGCGAGCCGGATGGAGTTGCCCGTGTTGGGCGGAATTTCGGGTTGATAGAGAACGATATGGAGCATGTCAGACCGGAGATGGGGTTCGCGCGACGACCCGGTTCACCACGCAGGCGGCGCCGTGCGATTTTAACGTGCGGGCGAGCTCGTCGAGCGTCGCGCCGGTGGTCATCACGTCATCGACGACCACCACGACTCTCCCCGCGAACGAGCCGTTGCAGCGGAAGGCACCACGCATGTTGCGCCGCCGCTCTAGCCATGGCAGCGTTGCCTGCGGCGCGGTGTCACGGACTCGCTCGACCGCATCGATTAGCAACGGCACCCCCCAGGCGCGGGCGAGCGGTCGCGCGATCTCCGCGGCCTGATTGAAACCCCGCTCGCGCAGACGCGCGGGATGAAGCGGCATCGGCACCACCACGGCCGCCCCCTGCGGCGGCGCAAACGGCTCGAGCAGGCCGGAGAGGAAGCGCGTCAACGCCAGCCGCCGTCCGTATTTCAGAGCCTGGACGAGACGGTCGACCGGGAACACATAGGGCAAGGCCGCCGCCGTCGCATCGAACGCGGGCCGCGTGCGCTGGCAAGTGCCGCAGATCAGATCCTCGCCGGACGGGATCGCGCACACAGGACAGACCGCCGCCAATCTCGGCAAGCTCGCCCGACAGGCCTCGCAAACCAGCACGGATCCGGCCTCCTGGCCGCACACGAAGCATTCGTTCGGCATGAACCGGTCCGCCAGGTGCCGCGCCATCGCCTCCATACGGTAAAGTACGTTTGACAAGTTTTCGCCGAATGAACGAATATGGGAAACTTTGCATTACATCCCGGAACTGCTTTCATGACAATGACTTCCGCGTGCCGCAACATCGATACCCAGCCCGCCGCCAATGCCGCCCCCCGCAGGAAATGGAGCGTCGCCGAGGCCGAAGCATTGTTCGAGACTCCGTTCATGGATCTCGTCTTCCGCGCCCAGCAGGTGCACCGCGAGAACTTCGACGCCAATGCCGTGCAGCGCTCGACGCTGCTGTCCATCAAGACCGGTGGCTGTTCCGAGGATTGCAGCTACTGCTCGCAGTCGGCCCGCTACAAGACCGGCCTCGACCGCCAGCAGCTGATGGCGGTCGCCGAGGTCGTGGAGAAGGCCAAGGCCGCGAAGGCCAAGGGTTCCAGCCGCTTCTGCATGGGCGCCGCATGGAAGGGCCCCAAGGAGCGCGAGATGGAGACCGTCCTCGCGATGGTGCGCGAGGTGAAGGCGCTGGGCATGGAAACCTGCGTCACGCTCGGCATGCTCAAGGGCGACCAGGCTCAGCAGCTCAAGGAAGCCGGTCTCGACTACTACAACCATAACGTCGACACCGCCCCCGAGTACTACGACAAGGTGATCACCACGCACACCCTCGCCGATCGCCTCGACACCCTTGACCAGGTGCGCAACGCCGGCATCAACGTGTGCTCGGGCGGCATCATCGGCATGGGCGAGGGGCGCAGCGGCCGTGCCGGCCTGCTCGTGCAGTTGGCGAACATGGATCGTCCGCCGGAGTCGGTGCCGATCAACAACCTCGTCGCGATCCCCGGCACCCCGCTTGCCGATGCCGAGAAGCTCGATCCGTTCGAATTCGTGCGCACCATCGCCGCTGCCCGGATCATGATGCCGTCCAGCTTCGTGCGCCTGTCCGCGGGTCGCGAGCAGATGAGCGACGAGATGCAGGCCCTGTGCTTCATGGCCGGCGCGAACTCGATCTTCTACGGCGAGCGCCTGCTCACCACGGACAACCCCGAAGCCGACCGCGACGAGAAGCTGTTCGCCCGCCTCGGTCTGCGCGCGATCTGAGCGGCCCGCAAGGGATGGCCGACGACGCAGGCTTCGCGCTCGACCGCACACTCCTGATCCGGCGCTTCGGCCGCGCGGCCGCGAGCTGCGACGAGGTCGCCGTACTCGCGCGCGAGGTCGCGCGGCGCATGGACGAGCGGCTCGACTACATCCGCATCGAACCCCGGCGCATCCTCGACCTTGGCTGCGGCACGGGCGCCGACTTCGACACGCTGGGGCGGCGCTTCCCTGCCGCACAACGCGTCGGCGCCGACTTCGCGCTGCCGATGCTCGCCCGTGCACGCGGCTCGCGCGGGCTGCTCGACCGCCTGCGCGCGCTGGGACGGCCCCAGGGTCCTTCGCTCGCCTGTGCCGACGCGGGAGCCCTGCCTTTCGGCCGCGCCAGCATGTCGCTGGTGTGGTCGAACCTGATGCTCAACTGGCTCGCCGATCCGCTGCCCGCGCTGCGCGAGATGCATCGCGTGCTGGAAGTCGATGGCATGCTGATGTTCTCGACGCTGGGCCCCGACACGCTGCGCGAACTGCGCGCCGCCCTGCCCGCCACGCACGGCGAGCGGGTGCACCGCTTCATCGACATGCACGACCTGGGCGACGCCCTGGTGCAGGCGGGTTTTTCCGACCCCGTCATGGACATGGAAGTGCTGACGCTGACCTACGCGGATGTCGACGAACTGCTGCGCGACCTGCGCCTGTCGGGCTGTGCCAACGCGAGCGTCGCACGCCCGCGCGGCCTGTCGGGAAAGGGCGGCTGGGAGGCGGCCCGGAACACCCTCGAGACGCTGCGCCGGGATGGCCGCCTGCCCGCCACCTTCGAGGTCGTGCAGGGCCATGCATGGAAGGCCCAGCCGAAGACGACCGAGGACGGCCGCGCCATCGTCCGCTTCCAGCCGCGCCCGGGTAAGGCCTGAGGCCGACGTGAGCAAGCCCTGCGCGGGGCCGGTGTGGCTCTTCGACCTGGACAACACACTGCACAACGCCAGCGCGCACATCTTCCCGCACATCAACGTCAGCATGACGGCCTATCTCGCGCGTCACCTCGCCCTCGACGCCGAGGAGGCGAACGCCCTGCGGGTGCGCTACTGGCGCCGCTATGGCGCGACGCTGACCGGCCTCATGCGCCACCACGGCGTCAATCCGCACCACTTCCTTGCGGAGACGCACCGCTTCGAACGCCTGCACGCGATGATGGTGTTCGACCGCGCCCTCGGCGCACTGCTGCGCCGCCTTCCGGGGCGCAAGATCGTGTTCTCCAACGGACCGCAGCGCTATGCCGGCGCCGTCCTCGAAGCGATGGGCATCCGCCGCCACTTTGCGGCGGTATATGGCATCGAGCAGATGCGCTTCCATCCGAAACCGCAGATGCGCGCCTTCCGTCACCTGCTGCACGACCTGCGACTGCCGCCGCAATGCTGCATCATGGTCGAGGATTCGGCCGAGAACCTGCGCACCGCCCGCCGGCTCGGCATGAAGACGGTGCTGATCGGCCGCGGCGTGAAAAAGCCGGCCTACGTCGACGTCAGGATCGCATCCATCCTGGACCTGCGCCGCGCGGCCGGCCGCCTGCTACCCCGGTAGCAATACCGGGGCCGGACGTAGCGAACCTCAGCCGGCGGCCTTCAACCAGCGCGCCGCATCGAGCGCGAAGTAGGTCAGGATGCCGTCGGCACCGGCACGCTTGAAGGACAGCAGCGCCTCCATCACGCACGCCTCCTCCGCCAGCCAGCCATTGGCGATCGCCGCCTTCAGCATCGCGTACTCGCCGCTCACCTGATAGGCGTAGGTGGGCACCTGCAGCTCAGTCTTCACGCGGCGCACGATGTCGAGGTAGGGCATGCCGGGCTTGACCATGAACATGTCGGCGCCCTCGGCGATGTCGAGCGCGACCTCGCGGATGGCCTCATCGGTGTTCGCCGGATCCATCTGGTAGGTGTACTTGTTGCCCTTGCCGAGGTTGCCGGCCGAGCCCACCGCGTCGCGGAAGGGACCGTAGAAGCTGGAGGCGTACTTCGCCGAGTAGGCGAGGATGCGCGTGTAGATGCGATTGTCTCCGTCCAGTTCGGCACGGATGCGCGCAATGCGGCCGTCCATCATGTCGGACGGCGCGACCACGTCGGCGCCCGCCTGCGCGTGGCACAGCGCCTGTTTCGCGAGTGCCTCGAGCGTCTCGTCGTTGAGCACGTAGCCGCGCGGGTCGTCCGGGTCGATCAGGCCGTCCTGGCCGTGGCTGGTGTAGGGATCGAGCGCAACGTCGGTGATCACGCCGAGTTCCGGGAAGCGCGCCTTCAGCGCCTGCACGACGCGCGGCACGAGGCCGTCCGGATTCCACGCCTCCTCCGCACCTTCGGTCTTGCCGGCTGCATCGATCACGGGGAAGAGGGCAAGCGCGGGGACGCCCAGCGACACCGCCTCCTCTGCAACGTGCAGCAGCTTGTCCAGCGACACGCGCGTCACGCCCGGCATGGACGGCACGGTCTGCGTGACGTTGTTGCCTTCGAGGACGAAGACCGGATAGATGAGATCGTCGGCCGACAGACGCGACTCGCGCATCAGGCGACGGGAAAATTCGTCGCGGCGCATCCGCCGCATGCGGGTCGCAGGAAAGGTTCCGGTAGGACGCATGTTCGATCCAGCTCCAGTTCAGTTAATCGACGGGAAACATAAGGTAACGAATTCGGGTGGGAACTTATTCAAAGTCCATTTACTCTGAAACTCCGGATGGTGACGAGCCGTCCCCCGCTTCACCTCCCTGAGCGGGTGCCTTAATCCCGTTAAGGCGTTTGACCCCGGGCTTTATCCCCTTTAGCCCGGGGTCTTTTATTTTCCGGCACCGCCCAGCCGCGCTGCAGCGGGAATCGGACGCAACTCGTCCGTCGGAAGATTCAGCCAGCCCGCGACGGTATGCTCCACCTCTTCGGCCCCGACCTTCTTCAGGCTCGAAAACAGCTGCACCGTGACCTGTGCCCCCATCGGCGCCACTTCGCGACGCACCGCGGCCAGCGTTGCAGCGGCCTCGTTGCGCGTGAGCTTGTCCGCCTTCGTCAGCAGCACGTGAATCGGCCGCCCGCTGGGCAGGAACCAGTCGATCATCTGGCGATCGAGCGGAGTCAGCGGATGGCGGGAATCCATGATGAGCACCAGCCCGACGAGGTTCTCGCGCCGGCGCAGGTAGCTCTCGAGGAGATTCACCCACTGCCGGCGGATCGCCTCCGGCACCTTCGCGTAGCCGTAGCCCGGCAGGTCGACCAGCACCGCCCCACAATCGAGACGGAAGAAGTTGATCAGCTGCGTACGCCCGGGCGTCTTCGAAACATATGCGAGACGCGTATGATCGGCAAGCGTATTGATGGCACTCGACTTGCCGGCGTTCGAACGGCCGGCAAAGGCGATCTCGGCCCCGTCGGGAAGCGGCAGATCGCCCGGTTTTGCAATGGAAATCTCGAATTTTGCGTTGCGGAAGAGCGACATCGGAAAGGAGAGAAAAACGCTTATGGTTATGCCGGTCAGCCCACATTGCATCGCGCAAATCCGGCCAGCTGTTATAGAATACCGCGTTTGCGATAACCACTCACGGCTTTCTGAGGACACCATGATCAAGCGTTCCCTGCTGCTCTCGCTGCTGCTGGTTACGGGCGGCCTTCATGCCCAAGACCAGGCTCCCGACCTCGCCAAGGCGAAACAGACTGCAGAAACCCTCTGCGTCGGGTGCCACGGCGCCGACGGCAACAGCCCGATTCCGGTCAACCCGAAACTGGCCGGCCAGCATGCCGATTACCTGTTCAAGCAGCTCAAAAACTTCAAGGGCTGGAACGGCAAAGCAGCCGAACGCGAGAACCCGATCATGGGCGGCATGGTCGCCGCGCTCGAGGAAGCGGACATGAAGGCACTCGCCATCCACTTCTCGTCGCAGACGCTGCAGCCCGATTCGGCCAAGAACCCGGACCTCGCCAAACTCGGCCAGAACATCTGGCGTGCCGGCATCCCGGCCAAGGGCGTCCCCGCCTGTGCCGGCTGCCACGGCCCCGCCGGCGCCGGCCTGCCGGCGCAGTACCCGCGCCTCGCGGGTCAGTTCGCCGACTACACGGAAGCCCAGTTGAAGGCCTTCCGTGACGGCGTGCGCAAGAACGACCCGGCGCAGATGATGCAGACCATCGCACTGAAGATGACCGATCCGGAGATGAAGGCGGTCGCCGACTACGCCGCCGGCCTGCGCTGATCGTCCGGCTCCGCCGGAATCCCGAACGGGGTGAAAGGGGTGGCTTGGCCACCCCTTTTCCTTTTCCGGTACCGCATCGTCCCACACCCGCCTTCGCATGGCGCACAAGATCGGACGATAATGCGCTTTTCGCCAGACCGAGCGAACGCAGCATCCAGGAACGATAAACATGGTACAGAACCCCGGAAGCCCGAACTCCGCCCGCTCGCCCAACTACACTGCCGCCGAGGCAAGACAGGCCATTCTCGGACGGCTCGCACCAATCGGCGGATGGGAACGCGTCAGCGTCCGTAGCGCCCTCGGGCGCGTGCTCGCCGAGGATGTCATCGCGCCGTGCAACGTGCCGGCCCACGACAATTCCGCAATGGACGGCTACGCGGTACGCCATGCCGATCTCGCGGCGCAGGGCGAGAGCGTCCTGACGGTGGTCGGCACCGCGTTCGCCGGCAAGCCCTTTTCGGGCATCGTCGGTGCCGGACAGGCCGTGCGCATCATGACCGGGGCGCCGATCCCGGAAGGCGCCGACACCATCGTCGTGCAGGAAGTGACGCGCGCCGCCGAGGGCAAGGTGCACATCCCCGCCGGCCAGCGCGCCGGGCAGAACCTGCGGCGCGCGGGCGAGGACCTGGCGCTCGGCGGCGTCGCCCTGCCCGCCGGCAAGCGCTGCGGACCGGCCGAACTGGGCCTCGCCGCATCGCTCGGCATCGCCGAGGTCGTGGTGCGCCGCCGCCTGCGCGTGGCCTTCTTCTCCACCGGCGACGAGTTGGCGTCGATCGGCAAGCCGCTGGCCCCGGGAGAGGTGTATGACAGCAACCGCTACACCCTCTTCGGCGCGCTTTCGCGCTTGGGCTGCGATCTCATCGACATGGGCGTCGTGCGCGACGACCCGCAGGCGCTAGAAACGGCCTTCCGCGACGCATCGGCCAACGCCGATGTGATCCTGACGAGCGGCGGAGTATCGGTAGGCGAGGCGGACTTCATCCGCGAGCTCGTGAATCGGCTGGGCGAGGTCGCCTTCTGGAAGATCGACATCAAACCCGGACGACCGATGGCCTTCGGCCGCGTCGGCGATGCGTGGCTGTTCGGCCTGCCGGGCAATCCGGTCGCGGTGCTGGTGACCTTCTACCAGTTCGTCCAGGACGCCCTGCAAGCCCTGGCCGGCGTGTCGCCGCTGCCCGAGCCCTCCTTGTTCGACGTGACATGCGCAGAGCGTATCCGCAAGCAGCCCGGACGGCGCGAATTCATGCGCGGGCGCCTTGCCCTCGTGGAGGGGCGCCAGACGGTGCGGCTCGCCGGGGCCCAGGGTTCCGGCGTGCTGCGTTCGATGTCGGAAGCGAACTGCTTCATCGTGCTGCCCGAAGAGCGCGGCGACGTCGAGGCGGGCGAAACGGTGCAGGTGCAGATCTTCGACGGTCTCGTGTGAGACATACCAACAGGATGACGCAATGAATCAGGACGAACTGAAGAAGGCCGCGGCGCGCGCGGCGCTGGATTATGTCGAGGACGGCATGATCGTCGGGGTCGGCACCGGCTCGACGGTCAACCATTTCATCGACGGGCTGGCCGACATGCGTGACCGTATCGCCGGAGCCGTCTCCAGCTCGGAAGCGAGCGCACGCCGGCTCGAGGCGTACGGCATCCCGCTGATCGGCCTCAACGACGTGACCGAACTGCAACTCTATGTGGACGGGGCCGACGAGATCGACGGCGGCTTTGCCATGATCAAGGGCGGCGGCGGCGCGCTCACGCGCGAGAAGATCGTCGCCGCGGTCGCCGACCGCTTCGTCTGCATCTGCGACCAGTCCAAGCTCGTGAGCTGCCTGGGCGCCTTCCCTCTGCCGGTGGAGGTGATCCCGATGGCCCGTGCCTACGTCGAGCGCCGCCTCGCACGCATCGGCGGACGCCCCGTATTGCGCGAAGGCTTCGTGACGGACAACGGCAACCTGATCCTGGACGTGCATGGGTTGCGCATTCCAGACCCGCGGAGCCTGGAAACGGAGATCAACCAGATCACCGGCGTCGTGACCAACGGCCTGTTCGCGCTGCGCGGGGCAGACCTGCTGCTGCTGGCCACGCCCGCCGGGGTCGAGCGGCGCGTCGCGGCAACTTCCTGAACCGCAGACATCGGTGCAATATTTCCGTCACATTAAGCTGCTAACCTCGCGGACTCTCGGGACCGGAACATGATGATGAACAAGCACACCTACACGCAGTTCGACAACGAACTGGAGGCCATACGCAAGCGCCTGCTGGAAATGGGCGGACTGGTGGCGCAGCAGCTGACGCGTGCGATCGAAGGGCTCGGGACGGGCAACCAGGAACTGCTCGAGCAGGTCATCGCCGATGACCGCAAGGTCAACGAAGAGGAAGTCGCGCTCGACGATGCCTGTATCCACGTCATCGCGCGCCACGCTCCGACGGCGGGCGACCTGCGCATGGTCATGACCATGATCCAGATGATCACCGACCTCGAGCGCATCGGCGACGAGGCCAAGAAGATCGCCAAGGCCGGTCGCCAGATCATCGACTCGGACGCTGCCTTCGTTCCCAAGGTGGAGCTGCGCCACGTGTCGACGATGGTCGTCGAGATGCTGCAGGGGGCGCTCGACGCCTTCGCGCGCATGGACCCGACGGCATCGCCCGACATCGTGCGGCGCGACAAGGAGGTCGATGCGATCTTCAAGGGCATCATGCGCCAGCTCATCACCTACATGATGGAAGATCCGCGCGTGATCACGCGTTCGCTGGACGTGCTGTTCATCGCCAAGTCGATCGAGCGCATCGGCGACCACGCGAAGAACCTCTCCGAATACGTGGTGTACATGGTCAAGGGCCGCGACGTGCGCCACGAGGGGGTCGAGGCGCTGGAGCGCGCATCCGGCGCCGAGTGACGGCAATCACGCTGCCCTGTGGCGGCGGGCAATGCAAAAAGGGATGGCCGCGGCCATCCCTTTTTCATTGGCGCGCGCCGATCTCCGGCGCGCAGGCTCACTGCGCCGGCGGGACGTAGCCGCCGACCTGGTCGGCGCCGCCGCCGAAGAAGTGCTTTTCCATCTGCTCCGACAGGTACTTGCGCGCACGCGCATCCATCAGGTTGAGGCGATTCTCGTTGATCAGCATGGTCTGGTACTTGACCCACTGCTGCCAGGCTTCCTTCGAGACGTTGTCGAAGATGCGCTTGCCCAGCGCACCGGGAACCGGGGGCAGGTCCAGCCCCTCGGCCTCGCGACCAAGCTTGATGCAATTGACCATACGGGCCATCGTTCAGTCCTCTCTTCTGCAATCGGGTTCATGGGATTCGGTGGGGCTCATTCTAGCGGATTCGGGGCAGCTCGCTGCCATGGTCCATTGATCGCGGCCGCTGCTCTTCGAGCGGTACATCGCCTGGTCGGCTGCCGCGATGAGCTGTTCGGAGGACGATGCGTGACGTGGGTAAATCGCGATCCCGAGGCTCGCGGTGATGCCGACGGCACGCCCGCCAAAGTCGAAGCGCAGCCCCTCGATCACCTCTATGATGCGGCGCGCAAGTTCGCACAGCTCGTTCTCGCCGGCATCGGGCACGACGACCCCGAATTCGTCGCCGCCGAGGCGGCAGAACATCTCGTTGCGGCGGATGACGTCGCCGACCTTATCCGCGAGCGTGACCAGCACCTCGTCCCCGGCCTGGTGTCCGAACTCGTCGTTGATCGGCTTGAAACCGTCAAGGTCGATCGCGAGCAGGCCGACCTCCCCCCCGCGCCGCGAGGCGTCGGCGAGCTGCCGGTCGAGCTCCTCGTGGAAGCGCCGTCGATTGTAGAGGCCGGTCAGCGGATCGTGCTCGGCCAGTTCGACCAGCCGCTGCGCCGTGCGGCGCTGCTCGGTGACGTCCTCGTAGATCCACAGGCGCCCGATGCCGCGGCGCCCCTGCGCGGCCTCGACGAGCGCGGCGATATCGGTGACGATGCGACCGTCCTTGAAATGCACTTCGTGAGGCTCACTGACGACGTAGGTGCGCAACACCGCGTCGATGTGCTCGAAGTAGGCTTCCGGCTGCTCGATCAGCTCGGCGACGCGGCTTTGCAGCACCACGTCGCGCATGCCGATGAGGTTCTCGTCGGGCGGAAAACCCCAGATGTCGAGCATCGCGCGGTTGTAATAGAGCACACGGTGGTCGCGGTCCATGAACAGGATGCCCAGCCGGATGACGTTGAGCAGGGCCGACAGGCGCTGGCGCTCGTCGTTCGAACGCGCGAGGTAGCGCTCGCGCAGCGCCTGCGCACGTCGCAGCTCGGTGACGGTTTCCAGCAGCTTGTACTCGGCTTCCTTGCGCGCCTGGATGTCCTCGGCCGACATCCTCAAGCCCGCAGGCTGTGTGCCGTCCCTGCCAAGCGGCCGCCAATGGCAGGCGACCCAACAGATGTGGCCGTCCTCGCGCAACAGGCGCATCTCGAAATCCTCGCCGGGACTCCCCTCCGCCACGCGCTGCGCCATGCGCTGGCAGTAGCGGCGATCGGACTCGTGCACCAGCAGCGCGAGCGCATCGGGCGCCTCAAGGCAGGCCGAGGGACTCCAGCCCGTCAAGCGCTGGATCGACGGGCTGATCCAGGTGAGTCGCCCACGCATGTCGAACAGGGCTTCCACGCCATGCACGCCTTCCGCAATCTCGCGCAGGCGGGACACGCCGACGGCGAGCACATCCAGCCGCTTTGCGTGATCCGCTGCGGATTCGCGACCGCCGACCTCGGGGGAAAGGTGCACGACGATGTCCAATGCATCGAGACGCGACGCGATCGCGGCGTCGTTGCCGGTCTGCCGACGCAGCACCGCATTGACGTACAGGAGCGCGACACCGGCCCCCAGCCCCCCCGCCGCAAGCAGCACCAGGGCAAGCACGCCCACGTCGCCAGCCACGCCGAAGTGCGCGCCGCCCAGCGCGCCAAGGCCCGCGAGGAGGGCGCCCGCCACGCCAGCCAGCACCGGCGCAGCCCGCGAAGGGGCTTGCCTGCCGCTCACGGGGCCTCCGCACGCGGGCTGCACGCGCACCATCGGCCGGACCATGCGCGCGCATCGGTCATAGCTTCTTCACGAACACTTTCGAGCGACGCTGGTAGTTGTACAGCTCGCGCTTCTTCTGCGGCAGGGCCTCGGGGCCGATCTCGCTGAAGCCGCGCTCGCGGAACCAGTGTGCGGTGCGTGTCGTGAGCACGAAGAGACGCTCGAGGCGCTGATTGCGTGCGCGCTGCTCGATGCGACGCAGCAACTGGTCACCGAGCCCCGCGCGGCGATATTCAGGCGTGACGGCAAGGCAGGCGAGCTCCGCCGCACGTTCGTCCGAAAACGGATACAGCGCTGCGCAACCGACGAGCACCCCGTCATGCTCGACGACCGAGAAGCGGTCGATCTCCTGCTCCAGCAGTTCGCGTCCGCGCCGCACCAGCGTGCCGTCCGCCTCCATCGGCGAGATCAGCGCAACCAGCGCGGCGACATCCTCGAAGCTTGCGTCGCGCAGGCGGAACAGGGGATCGCGCGACACGACCGTGCCCACGCCGGCGTGGGTGAAGAACTCCAGCAGCAGGCCGCCGTCCTTGTCGTGATCGATGAGGTGCACGCGGGCGACGCCACGCCGCACCGCCCGGATCGCGCACGGCAGGTACAGGTCCAGGTCCTCGGTGAGTCCCTCCCCCGCATTGAACATGCGCTCGGCCTCGTCGGCGGTCACCGAGTCGATCAGGCGCTGGTCGGCATCCAGCAGGCCCGGCGCGTCGCACAGGTAGATCAGCTTCTCGGCCTTCACCGCAACGGCCACCGCCTCGGCGACCTCCTCCATGCTGAGATTGAAGATCTCCCCCGCCGGCGACACGCCCATCGGCGAGATCAGCACGACGTTCTGCTGGTCGAGGTCGGCGTTGATCTCCTCGGCGATGATCTTGCGCACGGCACCGGTGTATTGATAGTCGACGCCATCGACGACGCCGACCGGACGCGCCGTGATGAAGTTGCCGCCCGTCACGCGCATGTAGCTGCCGGCCATCGGCGTGTTGGGCAAGCCCTGCGACAGCAGGGCTTCCACTTCGAGGCGCGTCACCGCCATCGCGGCCTTGACGCATTCGAGCGCCTCGGCGTCGGTCACGCGCAGGCCGTTGTGATAGCGCGGCTCCAGTCCGCGCCGCGCGAGTTCGGCTTCGATCTGCGGCCGGGCGCCGTGCACGAGGACGAGGCGGATGCCCAGCGCGGCGAGCAGGTTGCAGTCGTAGGCGAGGCTCTGTGCGCGAGCGCCGGCGGCGACCTCCCCGCCGAAGGCGATGACGAAGGTGCGCCCGCGGAATGCATGGATGTAGGGTGCGGCCCCGCGCACCCAGGCCACGAACTGCTCCGTCGACGCCGCAATGTCGGATGCAGCCACACTGGCGCCGGCACTGGAGTTGGGGTTGGGGTTGGGGTTGCCGCTCAAATCATCACCATCAGGAAGTCGGAAAGCTCGCCGGAGCGACGCCGCGCACGCGTGCCCGACCCATTCTAGCGGAATACATTACACGTCGCGTCGCGCATCGGGGCGTTACTTCCGCACGCGATCAGGACATCGGCACCGCCGCGCCCGTCAGTGTCCCAAGGCGGACTCGAGCCGCTCGCACAAGGTACGCAGCACCTTGATGCGGGCAAACAGCTTGTTGTCCGCCTCGACCAGGGTCCACGGCGAGGTCTCGGTGCTGGTGCGATCGACCATGTCGCACACGGCACGGGCGTAGTCGTCCCATCGTTCGCGGTTGCGCCAGTCCTCGGCGGTGATCTTGAAGCGCTTGTGCGCTTCGGCTTCGCGCTGGCGAAATCGTTCCAGCTGCTCGTCCTTGCCGATCTGCAGCCAGAACTTGACCACCACCGCCCCGGCGTCCGCCAGCTGGTCCTCGAAGTCGTTGATCTCCGAATACGCGCGCATCCAGTCCGCCTCCGAGCAGAAGCCCTCCACCCGCTCGACGAGCACCCGGCCGTACCACGAGCGATCGAAGATCGCGACGCGGCCCTGGCGCGGCAGGTGGCGCCAGAAGCGCCACAGGTAGGGCTGGGCGCGCTCCTCCTCGGTCGGGGCCGCAACCGGCACTACCTGGTACTGGCGTGCGTCGAGCGCCGCGGTGACGCGACGGATCGTGCCGCCCTTCCCCGCGGCATCCGCCCCCTCGAACACGAGCACGAGCGCGCGGTTGCGGAAGGACTCGTCGCGCGTGAGCAGCGCGAGCCGCCCCTGATAGCGCTCGAGGAGCTCCTGGTATTCCTTCTTGTCCAGCGCCTGCCGCAACACCAGGCTGCCGAGCAGGTTGCGCGCATCGGGCGCGGGCGGCAAGGGAGGCGCCGTCTGGCGCGCCACCCAGTGGTGCGCATCGGCATCGAGGCGCTTGCGCATGGCATCGAGCAGGGTGCGTGCCGCGAAGAGCTCGCGGTAGCAAGGATCGGAACCGTCGACGATCATCCACGGCGCATCGCCCGTGCTGGTATGGCGCAGCGTGTGCTCGGCGACCTCACGATAGCGGTCGTAGTGCTCGTAGGCATGCCAGTCCTGCTCGGTGACCCGCCAACGCGTGCGCGGATCCTTTTCCAGCGCCTTGAGGCGCTTGCGCTGTCCGTCCTTGGACAGGTGAAACCACAGCTTCAGGAGCAGCACCCCCTCGCGCACCAGCATCGCCTCGAAGCGGTTGATCTCGTCGAGGCGCTGGTCGAGGTCGGCCTTCTTCGACACCTTCTCGACGCGCTCGCGCATCGGATCCGTGTACCAGTTGCCGAACAGGATGCCGATGCGCCCGCGCGGCGGCAGCGCCCGCCAGAAGCGCCACATGAAGGGGCGCTCTGCCTCGTCGGTGGTCGGCGAATCGAAGGCCAGGGTCTGGATGTGGCGCGGGTCCATCCACTCGTTGAGCAGATTCACCGTCTCGCCCTTGCCGGCGCCGTCGATGCCGTTGATCAGCACCACGACGGCGAAGGACTTCGCCTCGAGGAGATCGAATTGCGCGTCGAGCAACTGCGCACGCAGCTCCGGTTCGGCTGCGTCGTACTCTTCCTTGTCGACCTTGTGGCCCAGTTCAGCCGATTCGAACATCGTGCAGCCTCCTCAAAAGTCGCCCCATACGGCCTGCAGCGCGGCGATCGCGGCCAAGCCCGCGGTCTCGGTGCGCAGCACGCGCGGCCCCAGTCCCATGCCGGCGCAGCCCGCGCGGCGACAGGCCGCCAGCTCCTCGTCGGACCAGCCCCCTTCGGGGCCGATCAGCAGGTGCACCTCCCCCGCCGGACGCCCGGCGTCGAGCAGGCGCTGCGTGGCCGCCGGATCGAGGATCAGCCGCGCCCCCTCGCAAGGACGTGCCAAGTAGTCGTGCAATCCCGTGATCGGCGCGACCGCCGGCACGCGGTTGCGTCCGCACTGCTCGCACGCCGACACGGCGACCTGCTGCCAGTGCTCGACGCGCTTCGCCGCACGCTCTCCGGCCAGCCGCAGCACGGAGCGTTCCGCCTGCACCGGCACGATGGCGGCGACACCCAGCTCGACCGCTTTCTGCACGATCCAGTCCATCTTGTCGCCGCTCGCGAGTGCCTGCACCAGCACCAGCCGCAGCGGCGACTCGCGCTCGATGTCACGCCGCTCCAGCAGTTCGGCGAAACACTGCTTGCCGCGCAGCCGCAGCACGGCGGTGACCTCGCCGCCGCTGCCGTCGAACAGGATGACTGGATCGCCGTCGCGCAGGCGCAGCACGCGCGCGGCATGATGGGCCAGCGCCTCGGGCAGCTGGATCTCGCCGGCGGCCGGCAGCGGGAGGGGGCAAAAGAAGCGCGAAATCATCGTGGTGTATTATAAGGACACTACCTTCCCGCGAGACCCTGCGCCCGATCCGGCCATGATTTTCAGCGTCCCCGACCGCCCTTTGTGCACCTCCCCCGCGCCCGCCCGCACGGCGCACGGGTTTGCCCGCGCCGGCACCCTCGCAGCCGCAGCCGGGCACATCGCAGCGGGGCGACGCTGATGCCCACGGCCAGCCAAAGGCTCGCGCAGGCGCGGGCGCTCGAATCGCTGGTGCGCGACGTCGCGCGCGAGGTGATCCTGCCGCGCTACCTCAAGACCGCGCGCAACCGCAAGGCGGACGGCACGCTGTTCACCGAGGCCGATCTCGAATCGCAACGCCGCTTTTCCGAGGAACTGCCCAAGCTTGCGCCCGGGGCCGTGCTCGGCGAGGAGATGAGCGCCGCGGAGCAGGCACACCTGTGGAGCGACGGACGAAGCGGCCTGTGGTGCATCGACCCCATCGACGGCACCACGAATTTCGCCAACGGCATCCCCTTCTTCGCCGTCTCGATCGCCTATCTGGTCAATCACGAGCCACGCTACGGCGTCGTCTACAACCCGGTGACCGACGAATCCTTCTACGCGGCCAAAGGCGCCGGCGCCTTCCTCAACGGCGTCGAACTGCCGCTGCGCGTGGCTGCAGCACATCTGTCGGATGCGGTGGCCGGCATCGACTTCAAGCGCATCAGCCACCACCTCGGCGATGAACTCGCCGTGCGCCCGCCCTATTTTTCGCAGCGCAATTTCGGCTCCAGCGCGCTCGAATGGTGCTTCGTCGCCGCGGGACGGCTGGACGTGTATGTGCACGGCGGGCAGATGCTGTGGGACTATGCGGCGGGCAAGCTGATCCTCGAGGAGGCGGGCGGCAAGGCGAGCGGACTGGATGGCGGGACGGTGATCGCCGGCCCGTCGATCAAGCGCGGCGTGATCGCCGCTGCCAGCCCCTGCCTGTTCACCGAGTGGCGCAACTGGGTCAGCGCCCACTCCTGATCGCCCGGCACCCGGCCCGAGGCGAACGCACACGAACCCTGCCATGATCCCCCGCCGCAGCGTCCCCGGAACCGATTCATGACTTCATCCGTCCCCACACCCACCGGCTTGCAGGAACGCCGCTCTCATCACCGCGTCCGCGAGATCTTCATCGAGGCATGCGAACTGATCATGCCCTTCTTTGCCCGGGAAAACCGCTGGGGCAACTCGACCCTCGACCACCTCGCCTACCGCGTGCTGCGCGACCACTACCCCGAGCTCTCCTTCGAGGAAGTGCACGTGCTGGTCGTCGCCGCACACCGCGTCCATACCAGCCGCGGCCGTAGCCCCCGCCCCGCCGACGCCTGAGCGCCGCGCACCCACGCCCCCATCGCAACGGCCACCACCATGTCGACCAAACACCCCATCATCGCCGTCACCGGCTCGTCGGGCGCCGGCACCACGACGGTCAAGCACACCTTCGAGGCGATCTTCCATCGCGAGAACGTGAATGCGGCCATCGTCGAGGGCGACAGCTTCCATCGCTACACGCGCGAGGAGATGACCAAGCTGATCGAGGAAGCCGAGCGGGCGGGCCGGCGAGGCATCAGCCATTTCGGCCCCGAAGCGAACCTCGTCGAAGAGCTCGAAGCCTTGTTCCGCGCCTACGGCAAGTCCGCCACGGGACGGCACCGCAGCTACATCCATGATGCCGAACGCGCCGCACGCACCGGCCTTCCGATGGGGAGCTTTTCCGAGTGGGAGGATCTCCCGGTCGGCACCGACTGCCTGTTCTACGAGGGATTGCACGGCGCTCTCGTAACGGACAAGGTCGATGTCGCCCGCCACGTCGATCTCCTGATCGGCGTCGCACCGACGATCAACCTCGAATGGATCCAGAAGCTGCACCGCGACACGCGCGAGCGTGGCTACTCGCCCGAGGCGGTGCAGGACACGATCCTGCGGCGCATGCACGACTACGTGCATTACATCGTCCCGCAGTTCTCGCGCACGCACATCAACTTCCAGCGCGTTCCGGTCGTCGACACCTCCAACCCCTTCATCGCGCGCGAAGTGCCCACGCTCGACGAGTCGATGGTGGTGATCCGCTTCAAGGACCCGCGCGGCGTCGACTTCCCCTACCTGCTGCGCATGATCCACGATGCCTTCATGTCGCGCGCGAACAGCATCGTGATTCCCGGCGGCAAGCTCGACCTGGCGATGCAGCTCATCCTCACGCCGCTGATCTGGAAACTCATGGAGCGCCGGCGCGAAGCGATCTGACGCCATGCGGGACGCGCCCCGGAGCGACATTTGACCTGAACGCACAGGGGTTTGTGTGCGTTTTGCAGTGCAGCAGGCGCTACCCAAGCGCCCCCTTTTTCGGCGATAATCCGCGCTTTTCCCAGCCGGCCACCAGGCCCGAGAGATCCATGCAGGCAGCCCGCAACGAGAACCCGCGCAACGTGCGGCCCCCGGTCTTCAATCCCGTCACCGGCGCGATCCGCGCCCTGGCAATGGATGCCGTCCAGCAGGCCAACTCCGGCCACCCGGGCGCCCCGCTGGGCATGGCCGAGATCGCCGAAGTGCTGTGGCGCCATCATCTGCGCCACAACCCCGCGAATCCGAAGTGGGCCGACCGCGACCGCTTCGTGCTCTCGAACGGCCACGGCTCGATGCTGATCTACGCACTGCTGCACCTCACCGGCTACGACCTGCCGATCGAGGAGCTCAAGCGCTTCCGCCAGCTGCACAGCAAGACCCCGGGCCACCCCGAATACGGCTACACCCCCGGCGTAGAGACGACCACCGGCCCGCTCGGCCAGGGCATCACCAACGCCGTGGGCATGGCGCTCGCAGAGAAGATGCTCGCCGCCGAGTTCAACCGCCCCGGCCACGCGATCGTCGACCACCACACTTACGTCTTCCTCGGCGACGGTTGCCTCATGGAAGGCATCTCGCACGAAGCCTGCTCGCTCGCCGGCACGCTGGGCCTGGGCAAGCTGATCGCCTTCTACGACGACAACAACATCTCCATCGACGGCCACGTCGAAGGCTGGTTCACCGACGACACGCCCAAGCGCTTCGAAGCCTACGGCTGGCAGGTCATCGCCGACGTGCAGGGTCATGATGCGGCCGAGATCGACGCCGCCATCCGCGCTGCCCAGGCCAACACCACGCAACCGACGCTGATCTGCTGCAAGACCGTGATCGGCGCGGGTGCCCCCAACAAGCAGGGCAGCCACGACGTGCATGGCGCGCCGCTGGGCGCTGCCGAGATCGCCGCGACGCGCGAGCACATCGGCTGGACCCACGCGCCGTTCGAGATCCCGGCCGAGGTCTACGCGGCGTGGAATGTGCGCGACAAGGGCGCTGCCCTCGAGGCGGGCTGGGACCAGCGCTTCGCCGCCTACGCCCAGGCCTTCCCCGCCGAAGCCGCACAATTCAAGCGCCGCATGGCTGGCGAGCTGCCTGCCGACTGGTCGGCGCACGTCGACGCGGTGATCGCCAAGGTCGTCGACAAGGCCGAGACCATCGCCACGCGCAAGGCGAGCCAGAACAGCATCGAGGCCTTTGCGCCCAAGCTGCCCGAACTCGTCGGCGGCTCGGCCGACCTCGCCGGCTCCAACCTCACGCTGTGGTCGGGCGCCAGGGGCGTCACCAGGGAAGCCGGCGGCAACTACATCTACTACGGCGTGCGCGAATTCGGCATGGCCGCGATCGCAAACGGCATCAGCCTGCACGGCGGCCTGATCCCCTACACCGCCACCTTCCTGATGTTCAGCGAATATGCGCGCAACGCCCTGCGCATGGCCGCGCTGATGAAGGTGCGTCAGCTGTTCGTGTTCACGCACGACTCGATCGGCCTCGGCGAGGACGGCCCGACGCACCAGCCGGTCGAGCAGACCGCGACGCTGCGCCTGATCCCCAACATGGACGTGTGGCGCCCCTGCGACACGACCGAATCGGCCGTGGCCTGGGCACACGCGATCGAGCGCAAGGACGGCCCGAGCTCGCTGCTCTTCTCGCGCCAGAACCTGCCCTTCCAGGCGCGCTCGGCCGAACAGATCGCGGCGATCCGTCGCGGCGGCTACGTCTTGTCGGAAGCCGTGGGCGGCGCGCCCAGAGCCGTGATCATCGCGACGGGCTCCGAAGTCGCGCTCGCCGTCGCGGCACAGAAGTCGCTCGCCGAGGCCGGCATCGCCGTGCGCGTCGTGTCGATGCCCTCGACCAACGTCTTCGACCGCCAGGAGCGCGCGTATCAGGTTGAAGTGCTGCCCGCGGGCGTGCCGCGCGTCGCCGTCGAAGCAGGCGTCACCGACGGCTGGCGCAAGTACGTCGGCCTCGAAGGCGCGGTGATCGGCCTCGACCGTTTCGGCGAGTCCGCCCCTGCCGGCGAGCTGTTCAAGTATTTCGGCATCACTGCCGACGCGGTCGCTGAGGCCGTGAAGCAGATCGTGAAGTAAGACGTCGTCGCCGCGCTCCCGGCGCAGTCGGCGCCGGCAGTCCGCGGCGCCGACCATCGGATTGTGCTGTTCGTATCATTGCTCCGGGAGAACCCTCGATGACCATCAAACTCGCCATCAACGGCTACGGCCGCATCGGTCGCTGCACGCTGCGCGCGCTCTACGAACTCGGTCTGCGCGACCAGTTCGAGATCGTCGCGATCAACGCCTCCGGCGACCTGGCGACCAACGCCCACCTGACGAAGTACGACACGACCCACGGTCGTTTCGCCTTCCCGGTCGAGACCGAAGGCGACAACCTCATGATCGTCAATGGCGACCGCATCCCCTTCTTCTCGACCAAGGATCCGCTGGGCGTGAACTGGGGCGACCTGGGTGTCGACGTGCTGCTCGAGTGCACCGGTGCCTACACCGCCAAGGCCAAGGCCGAAGTGCTGCTCAAGCAGGGCGCGAAGAAGGTGCTGATCTCCGCCCCGGGCGGCGACGACGTCGATGCGACCATCGTCTACGGCGTGAACGACGAGGTGCTGACCTCGGCGATGACCGTCGTGTCCAACGCCTCGTGCACGACCAACTGCCTCGCCCCGGTCGCGAAGGTGCTGCAGGACAACATCGGCATCGAGAAGGGCCTGATGACCACCGTGCACGCCTACACCAACGACCAGGTACTGGTCGACGTGCGCCACAAGGACCTGCGCCGCGCCCGTGCCGCCGCGCAGAACATCATCCCGACCAAGACCGGTGCCGCCAAGGCCGTGGGCCTGGTGCTGCCCGCGCTGAAGGGCAAGTTCGACGGCTTCGCGCTGCGCGTGCCGACGATGAACGTCTCGCTGGTCGACCTCACCTTCACCGCCAGCCGTGCGACCTCCAAGGAAGAGATCAACGCGCTGATGAAGGAAGCCGCCAAGGGCCCGCTGAAGGGCGTGCTGGCCGTCAATGAGGATCCGCTGGTGTCGATGGACTTCAACCACGACTCGCACTCCTCGATCTTCGATGCGACGCAGACGCGCGTGATGGACGGCAACCTCGTCAAGGTGCTGGCCTGGTACGACAACGAGTGGGGCTATTCCTGCCGCATGCTCGACGCAGCCCGCGTGTTCCACAACGCGAAGTAATACACCCGCGCCAAAGCAATCCGACGCCCTGCCCTGCGGGGCGTTTTCACATCGGGAAGGAATCCATGCAAGTCAAGAAACTCGTCGACCTCAACGTCGCCGGCAAGCGCGTCTTCATCCGCGCCGACCTCAACGTGCCGCAGGACGAGGCGGGCAACATCGTCGAGGACACCCGCATCCGCGCCTCGCTGCCCTCGATCAAGTACTGCCTCGATAACGGTGCCGCGGTGATGGTGACCTCGCACCTGGGCCGCCCGACCGAAGGCGAAGTGCGCGCCGAGGACACGCTCGCCCCCATCGCCGTGCGCCTGGGCGAGTTGCTCAGCAAGCCCGTGCGCCTGATCCGCGACTGGGTCGACGGCGGCTTCGAAGTGAAGCCGGGCGAGGTCGTCCTGCTCGAGAACTGCCGATGCAACAAGGGCGAGAAGAAGGACAACGAGGAGCTGGCGAAGAAGATGGCCGCGCTGTGCGACATCTACGTCAATGACGCCTTCGGCACCGCCCACCGCGCCGAGGCAACGACGCACGGCATCGCCCGCTTCGCCCCGGTCGCCTGCGCCGGCATGCTGATGGGCGCCGAGATCGACGCGCTCTCCAAGGCCACCGAAAACCCCGCCCGTCCGCTCGTCGCCATCGTCGGCGGCGCGAAGGTGTCGAGCAAGCTGACCATCCTGAAGACCTTGGCCCAGAAGGTCGACCAGCTCATCGTCGGCGGCGGCATCGCCAACACCTTCCTGCTCGCTTCGGGCCACCGCATCGGCGACTCGCTCGCCGAGCCCGAGCTGGTCAAGGAAGCGCAGGCCGTCATGGACATCATGAAGGCACGTGGCGCCGAAGTGCCGCTGCCGGTCGACGTCGTCGTCGCCGACGAAGTCTCCGCGCTGGCGCGCGCGAACCGCATCCCGGTCGAGGAAGTCGGCCCGCACGACCGCATCCTCGACGTCGGTCCGAAGACCTCGGCAAAGCTCGCCGACATCATCGCCCACGCCGGCACCATCGTGTGGAACGGCCCGGTCGGGGTGTTCGAACATAACCAGTTCGCCGGCGGCACGAAGATGATGGCCTCGGCCATCGCCCACTCCGACGCCTTCTGCATCGCAGGCGGCGGCGACACGCTGGCGGCGATTGCGAAGTTCCATATCGCCCAGGACGTCGGCTACATCTCGACCGGCGGCGGCGCCTTCCTCGAGTTCCTCGAAGGCAAGACGCTGCCGGCGATCGCGGCGCTCGAGGCGCGCTTCAACGACTGAGGACGCCTTCGTGCAAGTTGGGCCCGGGCGATCCGGGCCCAACAAGGAAACGGCCACCCGCGGGTGGCCGTTTCGCTTCCTGCGCCGCGCCTGCGCTCAGCCGCAGCTGCAGCTCCCGCAGCCGCCGCACTTCTGCTTGCGTGTGACGAGGTAGTTGGCAATCTGGTCGCGGTCGAACTCGAAATCGTCACTGCTCTCGTAACCGATCCCCGGCTGGAAACTCTGGCCGTCGATCACGATGGTCAGCGCATGCATGTCGCTCGCGGGATCGTGAGCGACCGAAAGGTCGTAGCTGCCGCCGCGCGGCAGGCTGTCGAGCAGGGAGCGGGTAACGTCGTCGATCATGGGCGCTTCATCCTTCAGGAGTGATCATTCGCCGGGCGGCAATGCATCCGGCGGAGGTGCATTCTCGCGGATCGCCCGGTGTCGGATATTGTCGGAAGTCAACCGGATGCGTCAGCGCGTGTAGTAGCCGACACCGACCAGCATGCCGTCCACCCGCCGGATGAACGAGTGCTTGCTCTCCAGCTTGTCGGTGACCGGATTGCGCCACGCGTAGTCGAGTTCACCCTCGCCCTTGCGGCTGACGATGTTGACCATGTCGGCGACGATCGCCTTGCCCTTTGGATCGCGCAGATCGTGGCCATCACTGCCGACCAGCTTGGGCATCGCGCCATGCGCGAGGAAACGCTGCGAGTTCAGGTCGATCGCGAACACGTAGAGGTCGTCCTGCATGAATCCGCCGTCGAGCGCATTGAAGGCTGCGAGCGCGGCCTGTTGCCCCTTTTCCTTCACCGCCGCAACGGCACGCTCCAGCAGGTCCTTCGCCTGCGCGGGGGTCGCTCGCGGGATGTAGTAGCCGACGGCGATGATGCGCTCGCCGACCTTGCGGAACAGCGTCACCTTCAGCTCCTCGCGCTTGTCGGCACGATTCATCCAGCGATACTCGACGCGGCCCTCGCCGCTTTTCGCCGCCGTGTCGAGCATCTCGCGGAAGAAGGGCTTGCCGGCGGCATCCTGCATGGTCGCGACGTTGCGCCCGACCAGCGCCACCGAAGAGCCGCCGCTCGCGAGCATGGTGCCATCCATGCCCAGGGCGTACACATACAGCTCGCGGTCCTTGAACTGCGGCGCGTTGTTGAACTCGTCGAACGCCGCGTCGCCGGCCTCGCGGAAACGCGCCACGGCCTTGTCGAGCAGGCGCATGCTGCGATTCTCGTCGGCGCGCTGCACGAGTCCTCCCACCGCCGTCGCAGGAACCGGTTCGGCCGCCGGAACCGGCAGCGCCAACATGACGAGTGCACACAAGGAAGCGACAGGGGCGAGTTTCATGGCGTTCGCGGGTCCACGGATTGAATTGATGAAGACAAAACTATAGGAAGCTACAGCTTCTGTCGAGTACCTGAAGTGCGCACAAGGCATATGCATCGTGCGCGACGCAAATCCTCACCCGCCGGTCCCGTCGCCCGGCCGCGCGCAGGTAGAATCGTGTTCTTGGATGCATATCGACACGGAGACAACATGCCGCGCCACACGAAGATCGTCGCCACCCTGGGTCCGGCCTCGTCCGATCCGCAAGTCCTGGAACGCATGGTGCATGCGGGGATCGATGTCGTGCGCATGAATTTTTCGCACGGCAAGGCCGACGACCACATCGCGCGTGCCACCGCGATCCGCGAGGCCTCGGCACGTGCGGGCCGGCCTGTGGGCATCCTCGCCGACCTGCAGGGTCCCAAGATCCGCGTCGGCAGGTTCGCCGGCGACCGGGTGCATCTGCACAAGGATGCGGACTTCATCCTCGACGCGCACTGCGAGCTGGGCGACACCACGCGCGTCGGCCTCGACTACAAGAACCTGCCCAGGGACGTGAAGCCGGGCGACGTCCTGCTGCTCGACGACGGCCGCATCAAGCTGGTGGTCAATCGCGTCGTCGGCGCGGAGATCCACACCACCGTGCGCGTCGGCGGCGAGCTGTCCAACAACAAGGGCATCAACCGCCAGGGCGGCGGCCTCACCGCACCGGCGCTGACCGCGAAGGACATGGACGACATCAAGACCGCCGCCCTCATCGGCGTCGACTTCGTGGCCGTCTCCTTCCCCAAGAGCGCCGCCGACATGTACATGGCGCAGCAGCTCCTGCGCGCCGCGGGCAGCGAGGCCCTGCTGATCGCGAAGATCGAGCGCACCGAGGCGGTCGCCAACCTCGACGAGATCCTCGACGCCTCCGACGGCATCATGGTCGCCCGCGGCGACCTCGCGGTCGAGGTGGGTGACGCGGCCGTCCCGGCACTGCAGAAGAAGATGATCCGCGCCGCGCGAGACCGCAACAAGCTCACCATCACCGCGACGCAGATGATGGAATCCATGATCGGCAGCCCCGTGCCGACACGCGCGGAAGTGTCGGACGTCGCCAACGCGGTGCTGGACGGCACCGACGCCGTGATGCTGTCGGCGGAGACCGCATCGGGCAAATATCCGGTCGATGTCGTCGAGGCGATGAGCCGCGTGTGCCTGGAGGCGGAAAAGTCCGCCGAGGTCACGCTCGACCGCGAGGTGCTCGACCGCGTATTCACCCGCATCGACCAGTCGATCGCGATGGCGGCGATCTGGACGGCCTGGCACCTCAAGGTCAAGGCCATCGCCTCGCTCACTCAGACGGGCTCGACCGCGCTGTGGATGAGCCGCCTCAACAGCGGCGTGCCGATCTACGCGCTGACACCGGAAACCGCGGCCCGCAACCAGATGACGCTGTACCGCGAGGTATTCCCGCTGCTGATGTCGCAGACGCACCAGGATCGTGACCTGCTGCTATGGGAAGCCGAACAGATCCTGCTCGACCAGGGCGTCGTCGAGCACGGCGACCTGATCGTGCTGACGATCGGAGAACCGATCGGCGCCTCCGGCGGCACGAACACGCTCAAGATCGTGCGCGTAGGCGAGCATCCCGCGCCGCACCTGAACGAGCAGTGAGCGTGCAGCGCTCGCGCCACGACTGCTAGACTGGCAGGCTTTCCATGACGCCTCCCGGTGCCCGCGATCCGCGGGAGAATCGGGAATGCGGTGAGGCGGTGCTGCCGGCAGCACCGCGATTCCGCAACGTGCCCAGCGCTGTGAGGGGGACCGCCGCCGCAAGATGCCACTGACCCGCGGGTCGGGAAGGCGCGGCGCGGGACGAACCCGAGTCAGAAGACCGGCCGGGAGGCAGAACAACGGCGGACTGGTCCGTTCGCCGTCCACTGCGCTTCACAAGGGGAATCGATGAAGACCGCCACGCCCGGCCACCAGGCCCACCACCAGTTCGACGACGCCGAGCGCGCCGCCGTGTATCGCAACATCCTCGCGCGGCGCGACGTGCGCGGACAGTTCCTGCCCGAGCCGGTCGCCGACGACATGCTCGCCCGCATTCTCACCGCCGCACACTTCGCCCCGTCGGTGGGCTTCATGCAGCCGTGGAGCTTCGTCCTCGTGCGCGACCAAGCCGTGAAGCAGCGCGTGCACGACGCCTTCACGCTCGCCAACGCCGAAGCCGCACAGATGTTCGAGGGCAAGCAGCGCGAGGTGTATTCCGGCCTGCGCCTGCAGGGCATCCTCGAAGCGCCGATCAACCTGTGCATCACCTGCGACCGCGACCGCGCCGGCCCTGTCGTGATCGGCCGCACGCACATCAAGGCGATGGATCTCTACAGCTCGGTGTGCGCGGTGCAGAACCTGTGGCTCGCTGCCCGTGCAGAAGGACTGGGCGTGGGCTGGGTGAGCATCTTCCGTCAGTCGGCGATCCGCGAGATCCTGTCGCTGCCCGAGCGCGTGATGGCGGTCGCCTACCTGTGCATCGGCCACGTCAGTCACTTTTTCGACCAGCCCGAACTGCAGACAGCCGGCTGGCGTCAGCGCCTGCCGCTCGACGAGCTGGTGCATTTCGACGGCTGGGGCGGCGAGCACGCGGACGCCGAGTCGCTGCGCGCGGAGCTGCGCGCAGCCCAGGCGCTCGCCGCGCGGGGCCTGCCGCCGCTCTGACGACACGACGCGGCGGCGGGTATTTGCATGCCGTTTCCTTCGCCGGACCCGCTGCCGCCCAACAAACGCTAAAATGCGAGCCAATTCGCAACCCGGCACGCTTCGCGTGCCCGCACTTGATACCGGAGAAGGACAATGCCCCTCGTTTCCATGCGCCAGCTGCTCGATCACGCCGCCGAAAACGGCTACGGTTTGCCGGCGTTCAACGTCAATAACCTCGAGCAGGTCCAGGCGATCATGGAAGCCGCGGCCGAGTGCGACAGCCCGGTGATCATGCAGGCGTCGGCCGGCGCACGGAAGTACGCCGGCGAGGCCTTCCTGCGCCACCTGATCGATGCCGCCGTCGAGGCCTATCCGCAGATCCCCGTCGTGATGCACCAGGATCACGGCCAGTCGCCGGCGATCTGCATGGGCGCGATTCGTTCGGGCTTCTCCAGCGTGATGATGGACGGGTCGCTGCTGGAAGACGGCAAGACGCCGTCCTCCTATGAGTACAACGTCGCGGTGAGCCGCGAGGTGGTGAAGTTCTCGCACGCCATCGGCGTGACCGTGGAGGCCGAACTGGGCTGCCTCGGCTCGCTCGAGACCGGTCAGGCCGGCGAAGAGGACGGCGTCGGTGCGGAAGGAACGCTGGACCACTCGATGCTGCTCACCGATCCGGACCAGGCGGCCGACTTCGTCAAGCAGACCGACTGCGACGCGCTGGCGATCGCGATCGGCACGAGCCACGGCGCCTACAAATTCACGCGCAAACCCACCGGCGACATCCTCGCGATCGACCGCATCAAGGCGATCCACGCACGCCTGCCGAACACCCACCTCGTGATGCACGGCTCGTCGAGCGTGCCGCAGGAACTGCTCGAGATCATCCGCCAGTACGGCGGCGACATGAAGGAAACCTACGGCGTGCCGGTCGAGGAGATCCAGACCGCGATCAAGTTCGGCGTGCGCAAGATCAACATCGACACCGACATCCGCCTCGCGATGACGGGCGCCGTGCGCAAGTTCCTGTTCGAGAACCCGTCCAAGTTCGATCCGCGCGAATTCCTCAAGCCGGCCCGCGAAGCCGCGAAGCTGGTGTGCAAGGCCCGCTTCGAGGCCTTCGGCTGCGCCGGCCAGGCCAGCCGCATCAAGCCCATGTCGCTGGAAAAGATCGCCGCGCGCTACAAGTCCGGCGAGCTCACCCAGGTCGTCCGCTAAGCCCCGGACGGGCCCGCGCCTTCGGGCGCGGCGCACACCCGCGCAACCATGTCCAAGCCCAACCTGAAGCTCACGGTCAGCTTCGAGTTCGAACTCGAGGCGCCCGCCGCTTTCGTTGACGCCAGTCACGAGAAGCTGTGCAAGGCCGTGCAGGAACTCCTCGGCGCCATGGTGCTGCAGGGAATGCCGACGGTGACGGCAAAGCAGCTCGCGAAGGCGGGCGTCGCGGTGCTTTCCCACCACCATCACCTCGACGTGCTGAACACCGCCGCGACGTCGGTTCCGCGCGCGGAGCTCGTCGCCGCCGGCCCGCATCTCACCGACGACGAACTCGATCAGCTTGCGCGCCGCTCGGCCGGGCGCGTGCCCCTCGCCGACGCCGAGCGCGGGCGCTTCCTGCGGCGCCATGCCCTCGCGCTCGCGGGTGAATTCCGCATGGTGCCCTGCGTGGTCGGGGCGCGCCTGAGTTCCGGCAAGGACGCCACCCTCGCCGCACGGCTGAACCTCACCAACGGCAGCGTGCTGGTCAGCGAGCAAGACCGCCAGAGCCGCTTGCAGGCCAATCAGGACGGGCTGGTGGTGGCCATCCAGGGTTCGGAAGTCCGCCTGCGCGGCGCCTGTGCCGGACACACGCTGAGCGGCCCGGTGATCGAGGTGGCGCTCGGAGAGCTCGCGGCGCACCGCGACGCCCTGGTCGCCCTCTGGCAGAAGGGCGGCTGATCCCGCCCTGCAGTTGAGGGCCCGCCCGCCGCGCGGCGGGCGATCCCGGGCAATTCTGCCGCTTGGCGCCGCTCAGTACGAGTCGGCGTGCCCTTCCCACATCTCGGGTCTGAAGCGCACGACGCGGTTGCGCCCGTCTTCCTTCGCGCGGTAGAGGGCCACGTCGGCAAACTTCACGGCCTGCCAGAAGGTCTGGCTGTCCTCGGGGAACATCGCGACGCCGATCGAGATCGTCTTCTGCAGCACGGCGCCGCCGATCTGGATCTTCAGGCCCTCGACCGTGGCGCGGATGTTCTCGGCGACACGCAGCGCGTTCTCGGCCTCGGTTTCCTGCAGGACGATGAGGAACTCCTCGCCACCGAAACGGATGACCATGTCGGACGCCCGCACCGAGGTCCGCAGCACGGCAGCCAGGGATTTCAGCACGGCGTCGCCGGCATCGTGGCCGTAGGTGTCGTTGACCATCTTGAAGTAGTCGATGTCCAGCACCAGGATGGCCAGCTCGGTCTTGCGCCGACGCGCGGTGGCGACCAGGGTGTCGACGTATTCCTCGAGGAAGCGCCGGTTGTTCAGTCCGGTCATCGCATCGCGCAGCGAAGACTCGCGCAGCGTCTCGGTGAGGCGCTTGGCCTCGAGCACGGGCGCCATCTCGCGCACGTAGACGTTCACGTACGGGACCTGCGCGTGGAAGCGCGCGGCCTCGGATTCGCGCACCACGAGCTGGACGATGCTGCCCACCGAGCCGGACTGCATGATCGGCACGCAGTAGTGGCGCCGCGTCTCGCCCGCTTCCTCGGGCTGCTTGAACGCATAGCAGATGCCCGGCTGGGTGAGCCCGTCGACGGTATGGCCGGAGCGCTTGGCGCGGCACATGTCGCTGCGCACGAGGATCTGCGGATCGCACCAGCGGCACGGACTGCCCTGCACGCCATCGACCATGAAGGGTTCCAGCTGCTTCGGCCCGGACGTCTCGTAGATGGAGAATTCGCGCACGCCGAACTGGTCGGTCAGCACGCGCCCGAAGCGGTCGAAGATCTCGGACTTGGTCTCGTCCTCCTCGATCGCCTGCTTGAAGCTGGAGGCGTCGGCGAGGCCATTGACCATGTCGATCGCGACCTCGAGCTGGTTGTCGTCCTGCCTCAGGGTGCGGCCGGTGAGCTGCACGACGCGCTGGCTGATGCGCGCGAGGCCGTCGTCGAGGAAGGCGAGCAGGCTGTTTGTTTCGCTCGCGATCTGGCCGATCTCGTCGTCGGTACGCTTCTCCACGCGCCCCTTGAAATCGCCCTTCAGGGCGCGCTGCACCGCGCGCTCCACGGCCTGTGCGGTGGACCCCACGGGCAGGATCAGGCGCCGCGCGAGCACGATGGACAGCGCCGCGAACATGGCCATCGTGATGCTGATCCAGGTCACGGTCATGAGCGCCTTCGCCTTGAGTTCGGTGAGCGACAGCTCCATGGTCACCGCGCCGAGCACCGTGCCCTCGTTGACCTTGTGGCACTGCAGGCAGTTGGGCTTGCCGCTCGAGGAGGCGGCGAACGGGATGGTGCCGCGGAACACCGAATCGCCGGCCTCGTCGCGGATCTCGTAGCGGGGCTGGCCGTCGGCGAGCACGAGTTTCTCGATTTCGTCGGCGTTCATTTCGCGGTTCATGCCGGCGCCGAACTGCTCATTCACATGCGACGAGCGCACGACTCGCGCGGTGCGCAAGCCCTGGACCTCGACCAGGCGATTGAGGAACTGCTCGCGCTTGTCGATGACGCCCTGGATCATCGCCTCGGTCAGATGGACGCGCACGATTTCCGCGGCCGTGCGCACATGCGCGGTCGAGGAGGCAATCGAATAGCTGCGGAAGGCATAGAGGCTGATCAGGATGAGCAGCACGAGTGTTCCCACCGCGATGCCGCCGAACAGCAGGGTCATCTTACGATTCAGATTCATTCGGACTCCGAGGGTACGCGACGCCCCCGCTTGTTTATTTCGCCGGGGTGCAATTATGCCCGGAAAAGCTTTGTAACACCCGACGAAAGGGGTAGTCGGGCTTGCTCGTGGCATTGCCCGGACCGATGCGCGGCGAACTCGAAGCCGCCTTGGCGGTCACACTCGCACCCCAGCCCCAGACAGCGAGAAGAAGATGATCCGCGCATTCCTCGCGGCGGCGTGTGCCGCCCTGTTCCTCCCCCTCGGCGCGACTGCGGCCGGCCCGGCCGACGGACTTGCCTACCTGGATCACTCCCTGCGCCGACTGCATTCCGACGAAGTCGTCAACCTGCGCCAGCGTTATGGGGGCAAGCCGCTGCTGATCGTCAACACCGCCAGCCACTGCGGCTTCACGGGACAGTTCAAGGCCCTCGAAGCAGTGCACAAGGCATACACGGACCGCGGCCTGAAGGTCGTCGGCTTCGCTTCGAACGACTTTCGCCAGGAAGCCGCCAACGAGGCGGAGGCCGCGCAGGTGTGCTTCGTGAACTACGGGGTGAGCTTCGACATGTTCGCGCCGATCGGCGTCCGCGGCGACGGCGCCCACCCGGTGTTCCGTGAACTGGCGCGACAATCCGGCGCCCCGCGCTGGAACTTCCACAAGTACGTGGTGGATCGCAACGGCAAGGTGATCGCAGCGTTCCCGAGCCGGGTCGAGCCGGACTCGCGCGAGGTGCGCGAGGCGATCGAGCGCGCGCTTTAGGCGGAAAGGATCCTGCGGCGCCCTGCCCGGCGGCCGATGACCGGGGCGGGCATTCGTGACATCATCCCGCTCGCCGCGGGATCCGCCCGCATGAGACACCGCCGGGGCCGCCCATGTCACCTTCCGCCGTGCAGCTCGCCACCCTCGTCGCCGCGTGGGCGCTGTACGGCGTGATCCATTCGCTGCTCGCCTCGTTCACGGCGAAGGAATTCGTCGCACGGCGCTGGCCCGCCGCAGCGCGCGCCTACCGGCTGGCCTTCAACGCGATCGCGGGCCTGCTGCTCGTGCCCCCCGCGTGGCTCACCTTCGAGCTGCGCGGTCCTCTGCTGTGGGAATGGTCGGGCATCGGCGCGTGGCTTGCGAATGCCGTCGCGCTGGGCGCCCTGGCGGGTTTCCTGTGGACCACGCGCCATTACGACATGAACAGCTTTTCCGGTCTCGCGCAGTGGCACGCGGGCGGCAATCCGCCGCTGCACGACGAAGGGCGCCTGCAGTTGTCGCCGCTGCACCGCGTCGTGCGCCACCCGTGGTACTTCCTGGGCCTGCTGATCCTGTGGACGCGCGACATGGATGCGGCGCGGCTCACGTCCTCGCTGTGCATCACCGCCTACCTGTGGATCGGCTCGCTGCTCGAGGAGCGCAAGCTCCTCGCCCTGCACGGCACGGCCTACGCCCGCTACCGAGCCGCGGTCGCCGGGCTGGTCCCGCTGCCCGGCCGCTTCCTCACCCGCGAGCAGGCCGATACGCTGCTCGCGGGGACTGATTCCCCTCCCCGGGACAAGGCTTTCCGTAACGGGGGCGGGGGAGTATAGTCCGCGGAAATTTCCTTTTTGTTACGCGTTCTTACACTTCGCCTCGGGCGTCGGACCGGTCCCCGGCAGTGACCGCGTGCGGCGCCTGTGCAAGTCCCGGATCGCCTCACGCAATGACTCCGATCAAGACCATCCGCGGACTCCTGCTGACTGCTGCCGTCGTGTTCTCGACGGCGCTCGCGCTCGCCACCCAGTACGTCGTGTCCGGCCTCCACGAGCGCTCGATCCGCGAGGAAGCGATGCGCGACGCGCACACCTTCTCGGAAATGACCTTCCAGTCGATGTTCCAGCTGATGCGCACCGGCTGGACTCGCACGCAGCTCGAGGAATTCATCCGCGCGATCGAGCGTTCGGTGGACAAGACCAAGCACCAGATCGCCATCTATCGTGCGCCGCGCGTCACCGAACTGTTCGGCGAGATCCGCCAGCGCGAGATGGATGCCGCGATCCTCGAGGTGATCGCGACCGGGGAGAGCCGGCGCGTGGATGACGGCCCGGAGGTGCGCTTCATCAATCCCCTGCGCGCCGAGGCGGAATGCCGCCAATGCCACACCAACGCGAAGCCGGGCGAGGTGCTGGGGGTGATCGACGTGCGCCAGGACATCCGGCCGCTCCTCGAGGCCGGCAAGCGCCAGTTCATGTTCGCCTTCGCGCCGGTGGTGCCGGTGGCGATCGTGGCGACGCTGCTGATGGTGGTGTATATCCGCCGCCGGCTGGACAAGGCGATCGGAGGCTTTGCGAAGAACATTCGCTCCATCAGCCGGTTGTCCGACCTCAAGCAGATCGAAAAGGCCTCGCTCGATTTCGGCTTCAGCGAATTCAGCCCGGTCGCCACCGAAGTGAAGCAGCTCACCGAGCGGGTGCGCAGCGTGGCGGTCGACAAGGAGATGCTCGAGTTCGAGATCCGCCTGCTGGAGAAATTCATCCTCACCTCGGATGTCGTCAAGGACTGGCGCGAGTACGTGAATCGCCTGCTGATCGACATCGACGGGGTGATGCCCGCCTATGCGCTGTTCTCGATCTTCAAGACCGGCGACGACATCTTCGACCTCGAGGTGTTCTGGCGCTATACGCCGTCGACCGAGAGCCGGCAGCTGTTCGAGGAGACGGTGCGCGAATCGCTGCGCCGCAATCCCTACTTCGCCGACGGCTACGCGGTGCGCATCGAGCACAACATCGCCGACAGCTCGCGCAATTCGCCCGAACTGGTGCGCAGCGACATCGAAGTGCAGACGAAGTCACTGCTGGTCGAGGCCCCCAAGATCGGCGGCATCGTCGGCATCGGCATGCAGGCCCAGGCCGGCGCGGACACGACGCGCTGGCTGGTGGTCGAGAGCATCCTGTCGACCTTGCTGAACGTGGTCGGCTCGGTGAAGGCGATCGACAAGTACACCAAGGATCTCGAGTACTACGCGACGCGCGATCCCCTGACCAATCTCTACAACCAGCGCGTCTTCTGGGAACTGCTGGACAGCGAGGCGACGCGCTCGGGCCGTCACGGCTACAAGTTCGGCCTGCTTATGATCGACGCCGACAACTTCAAGTCGGTGAACGACACCTACGGCCACGGCTTCGGCGACGTGTTCCTGCAGGAGGTCGCGACGACCATCCGGCGTGCGATCCGCGAGGACGACCTGCTGGCGCGCTATGGCGGCGACGAGTTCGTCGCGATCCTGCCCGAGACCGACCTTGCGGGCACCATCGAGGTCGCCCAGCGCATCATCGACGCCGTCACCTCGCTGGCGATCGAGACGCCGGACAATACGCGCGTGAACGGCTCGCTGTCGGTCGGCATGGCGGTCTATCCGGACCACGCCATCGAGACCAAGGACCTCTTCCTCTTCGCCGACAGCATGATGTATCGCGCCAAGGCCGATGGCAAAGGCCGCGTGGCGATCCCGACTGAACAAGACGTGGTCGAGGTGTTCCGCTCGCTGTCCGAGAAGAGCATGCTGATCCTCGCCGCCGTCGAGGCGCGCGGGGTGATCCCCTACTACCAGCCCATCATCGACCCCAGGACGGGCAAGGTGGAGGCGCTCGAAGTGCTCTCGCGCATCCGCCTCGACGACGGCTCCATCCTCGTCGCCGACGCCTTCGTCGCGATCGCCGAGAAGATGGGCCTGATGCACAAGCTCGACTACATCCTGATGGAGCGCGCGCTCGAGGCCGCCGTCGCGGCCGATTACCAGGGCCTGCTGTTCCTCAACATGTCTCCGCGCGCGCTGGTGCTCACCGATTTCGTGCAGGAGACGCGGCGCATTGCCGGCGCATCGGGCTTCGATCCCGCGCGCATCGTGTTCGAGATCACCGAGCGCGAGACGATCAAGAACATGGCGCTACTGGAACGCTTCATCAACACCCTGCGCAGCGAAGGCTTCCGTCTCGCGATCGACGACTTCGGCTCGGGCTTCTCGTCCTTCCACTACGTGAAGCGCTTCCCGATCGATTTCCTCAAGATCGAGGGCGACTT
The DNA here is from genome assembly GCF_045689615.1 of Aromatoleum evansii. Classification (NCBI taxonomy): domain Bacteria; kingdom Pseudomonadati; phylum Pseudomonadota; class Betaproteobacteria; order Rhodocyclales; family Rhodocyclaceae; genus Aromatoleum; species Aromatoleum evansii. Next base: position 1,046,666 of record NZ_CP141259.1, on the reverse strand, counting down.
CATCGTCGGCATGAAGCACAACGACAAGGACCGCGCCCTGGTGCGCAGCATCGTCGCGCTCGCGCGTGACCTGGGCATCCGCACGGTGGCCGAATATGTGGAGGATGCCGAAGTGCTGGACAAGGTGATCGACCAGTCGATCGACCTCGCCCAGGGCTATCACATCCAGCGCCCGACACCGTCCATCGAGCAGGCCATCGGCATCGGCAGCTAAGCCCGGCACTTACAATTCGTTATGCTTCCCGGAACCCCGGATAGGCGGACACGCTCAAAATATCTGCGTTTCCCCATTCAACTCAGGAGGCAATAATGAAAAAAACATTGGTTGTCACGGCCCTGTCGGTCCTGACGATCGCCGGCTGCGCACAGAATCCCTTCTACGGCGAGAACGCGCAGACGGCGCGCGGGGCCGCCATCGGCGCCGGCGCGGGGGCGATCCTCGGCAACGTCGTTGCCGGTTCGGGCAACCGCACGACGGGCGGCCTGGTGGGCGCGGCGATCGGCGCGACCGTCGGCGGTCTGGTCGGACGCCAGATGGACAAGCAGGAAGCCGAATTGCGCCAGCAGATGGCCGGCACCGGCGTGCAAGTGCAACGCCAGGGCGACACGATCCGCCTGCAGGCACCCGAGAACATCACTTTCGACACCGGCCGCGCCGACGTGAAGCCGCAATTCCAGCCGGTACTGACGCGCGTTTCCCACAGCATCCAGCAGTATCCCGACACCGTCGTGCAGATCGAGGGCCACACGGACTCGACCGGCTCGGCGAGCTTCAACCAGACGCTGTCCGAGAACCGCGCCGAGGCCGTGCGCAGCTACATGGCCCAGCGCGGCGTGGAATCGAACCGGCTGATCGCCGTCGGCTACGGCGCATCGCGCCCCGTCGCCGACAACGGCACGCCCCAGGGCCGCGCGCAGAACCGTCGCGTGGAAGTGCTGATCGTACCGGCACAGGCCCAGCAGCAGCCGGGCATGATGCAGCCGGCCCCTGCGCCGCGCTATTGAGCACTTCCCTTCCCAACCGCCCCGCCCCGCCGCGGCAGCACACCCGGCGCGGCGGGGCTTTCGCAATCGCCCCGCGGCCGTTAACCTAGCGCGCTCGACCTCGTTGCCGCGCCATGCCTCTCTTCGACGAATATCCGCTACGCCAGAAACTGAACGACGAAGTCCACGCGCGCCCCCCGGTGACGCTGGAGACACCGGAGTTCGTCACCTACCTTGCCTTCCTGCACGTCGACGGCAGCGCCGAACGTGAGGCGGATCATCTGCGCCAGCTCGCCGAGCAGTTCGAACTGCCGCCGCCGGACACGTCCTCGGGCCACGTCTTCCTCGACGCCGGCGGGTTCCGCCTGAAGTGGGAACGCCACAACGAGTTCACCAGCTACACCTTTGTGCGCCGCATCGACTTCAGCGGCGCAAGCGACGACAACCCCTTGCTCGACGTGCCTGCCGCATGGCGGCGCGAGATCCCCGGCCAGCTGCTGGTCGCCACGCACGTCGAGCTGCGCGGCGTCGACGAGGTCGCCCCCGAGACGGTGCTCGCGCAGCTCTCGCCGACGGGCACGACCTCGGTGGCGTCGCAGGTCGCGGACGGCGCGGGCTGGGTCTTCACGGACTTCCTCATCGCCGACGGCTTTTCGCGCTTCCTCGTCCTCGACGCCTCGCTGACCCCGCGCCAGGCCGGTCGCACGGTGCAGCGCCTGCTCGAGATCGAGACCTACCGCGTGATGGCCCTGCTCGCCTTCCCGGTCGCGAAGGAAGTGGGGCGCCTGCTCGCGCTCGCCGAGGACGAGCTCGCCGACCTGATGGACGCGATGGGCACGGCGACCTCGCCGGAGGACGAGCGCCAGGTACTCGGCCGCCTGACGCGGCTCGCCGCGCACGTCGAACGCTCGGTGGCGCGCACGACCTTCCGCTTCGGCGCGGCGGCCGCCTATTACCGGCTGGTGCGCCAGCGCATCGACGACCTGCGCGAGGTGCGCGTCAAGGGCTACCCGCCGGTACGCGAATTCATGGAGCGGCGCCTGACCCCGGCGATCGACACCTGCGCGACGGTGGCGCGGCGGCAGGAAGACCTGTCGAGCCGCATCGTGCGCAACTCGCAGCTGCTGCGCACGCGCGTGGAGATCGAGCTCGAGCGCCAGAACCAGGAGCTGCTCGCCCAAATGAACCGCCGTGCGAAGCTGCAGCTGCGCCTGCAGGAGACGGTGGAGGGGCTGTCGGTGGTCGCGATCACGTATTACGGCTCGCAGCTGGTGCAGTACCTCGCCAAGGGCGTGAAGGACTACATTCATCCGGCCACGCCGGAGATCGTCACCGCGGTGTCGATTCCGGTCATTGCGGGGATCGTGGCGCTGGGGCTGCGCCGCATGCGCCGCCAGCTCGCCGCCGAGGAAGGCGGGCACTGAGGGGCGCGCGGGAGCGCTTTCGGTGTGGGAGCGGCTTCAGCCGCGAATCCACCGGCGGGGCGCTCCCTGGGCCGATTCGCGGCTGAAGCCGCTCCCACAGATGCCCCCCAGTGCCGCGTGCGCGCGATCGCCTCGGCTTCGCTGCGGCCGGAGAGACGAGTAGCTTGCAAGCTGTCCTATAATCGCGTTTTGCCCTGAAAGAGCTTTCCATCGTGGCCACTCCCCTGTTCGAATCCTCCATCAAGAGCCTGCAGCTGCTCGGGCGCGGCAAGGTGCGCGACATCTATGCCGTCGACGCCGACAAGCTGCTGATCGTCACCAGCGACCGGCTCTCCGCCTTCGACGTGATCCTGCCGGACCCGATCCCGGACAAGGGCCGCGTGCTGACCGCGATGGCGAACTTCTGGTTCTCGCGCCTCGGCCACATCGTGCCGAACCAGCTCACGGGCATCGATCCGGAGTCGGTTGTTGCTGCCGACGAGCGCGAGCAGGTGCGCGGCCGCGCGCTGGTCGTGAAACGCCTGAAGCCGCTGCCGATCGAGGCGGTGGTGCGCGGTTACGTGATCGGCTCGGGCTGGAAGGACTACCAGGACACGGGCGCGATCTGCGGCATCAAGCTGCCGGCGGGCCTCAAGCAGGCGGCGAAGCTGCCCTCGCCGATCTTCACGCCGGCCTCGAAGGCCGACGTCGGCGACCACGACGAGAACATCTCCTTCGAGCAGGCGCAGACGCGCTGCGCCGCCGCGCTCGTCAATGAGCTCGCGGGCACCGGCAAGAACGGCGCCCAGCTCGCCAGCCAGGCGCGCGATGCGGCGATCGCGCTGTACACGGAAGCGTCCAACTATGCCGCCGGGCGCGGCATCATCATCGCCGACACGAAGTTCGAGTTCGGTATCGACGCGGCCGGCACCCTTCACCTCATCGACGAAGCCCTGACGCCCGACTCATCGCGCTTCTGGCCCGCCGACAGCTACCGCGAGGGCATCAGCCCGCCGAGCTACGACAAGCAGTACGTGCGCGACTACCTCGAGACGCTGACCTGGAACAAGAAGGCGCCGGGCCCATCGCTGCCCGCGGAAGTGATCGCGCGCACCGCCGCGAAGTACCGCGAGGCCTACGAGCGCCTGACCGGCCAGACCCTGGCCTGAGCGCACCGCGCCCTGCCAAGGCCCGCCCTGCCCGGCATCACGCCGGGGACGGCGGGCTTTTTCACATCCGCCGCCCGGCGATCGTGGGAACGAGCTCGCAAACCCGCCGCAAAACGGGTGAAAATCCCCGAACTTGCCCGACCAAGGCCGCTCTAAAACTCCACCCGGGGGCTATCCCCATCGCGGCCATGCCGGACGGAACCGCCCGCGGGTACTTCGAACCCCAAGGAGGCTGCCATGGACAAGTCGTTCAATACCCTCGACCGTCATTTCACCCTGCCCCACGTCAGGCAGGTCGAAGCATCGCGACCGCTGCAGTGGCTGCGCATGGGCTGGGACGACATGCGCGCGAACATGGGCGCGAGCCTGAGCTACGGCGTGATCTTCGCGGTGCTCGGCTATGTGATCCTCGCCTACGCGACGGACATGCCTTACCTGTTCACGGCGGCGGTCTCCGGCTTCTTCCTCGTCGGGCCGCTGGCCGCGGCGGGCTTGTATGAAATTTCGCGCCGCCACGAACGCGGCGAAGGCGCCAGCTTCCTCGAGTCGATCAAGGGATTGCGCCAGCACGGCGACCATCTGCTCTACTACGGCGCCTTTCTCGCCTTCGTGCTGCTCGGCTGGGAACGCCTGTCGGCAATCCTGTTCGCGCTCTTCTATCACGGCGTGACGCCCGACATGGCGAACTTCTTCCGCGATGTCTTCCTGTCCGGCGACTATGTGCACTTCGTCGTCTCCTACCTCGTCGTCGGCGGTGCGCTCGCCGGCCTGGTGTTCGCGCTGTCGGTGGTATCGGTGCCCATGCTCATGGACCGCAACAGCGACATGGTGACGGCGATGATGACCAGCGCCCGTGCGGTCGGTTTCAACCTCGGCGCGATGGCCATGTGGGCCGCGCTGATCGTCGTGCTGATCGGACTCGGTTTCGCGACGATGATGATCGGCATGGTGGTGCTCTTGCCGCTCGTCGGCCATGCTACGTGGCATGCCTACAAGGATCTCGTCGAGTAAGCCTGCAAGGCGCTTCCGGCGTGCAGCGGCAACGTCCGGCCGCGCGCACGCCCCCGGGCGTGGCGCGGCCCCTGCGGTTAGAATGACCGGCCGGGGCAGCGCGCGTGCGCGGCTCGCAACAGCCGCGCACTGGCTTCGCCCGCCCATTCCAGAACGATCATTGCGCCAGCCGAGAACCGCATGCCCAATCCCCTGCTCGATTTCACCAGCCTGCCGCGCTTCGACGAGATCCGGCCGGAACACGTCGCCCCCGCGATCCGCCAGCTCATCGACGAGAACCGCGCGCTGATCGCCGACCTCATCGCCGACCCGGCGCCGCCCACGTGGGCGAACTTCGTCACCCCGCTCACCGAGGAAGGCGAGCGCCTCGGGCGCGCCTGGGGCGTGGTCGGCCATCTCCACAGCGTGATGGACGTGCCCGAATGGCGCGAGGCCTACAACGCGCTGCTGCCCGAGGTGTCGAGCTTCTACGCCGAGGTGGGGCAGAATCTGGAACTATTCGAGAAGTACCGCCAGCTCTTCAACAGCGCTGAGTACGACCAGCTGCCGCCGGTGCGCCGGCGCATCATCGACCACGAGCTGCGCGACTTCCGCCTGTCCGGCGCGGAGCTGCCGGACGCCGACAAGCCGCGCTTCAAGGCGATCCAGGAGGAGATGTCGGCGCTCGCGGCGAAGTTCTCCGAGAATCTGCTCGACGCGACCAACGCGCACGCCGAGTGGATCGGTGACGAGGCCGAACTCGCCGGCCTGCCCGCGGACGCGATCGACGCCGCGCGTGCCGCGGCCGAGCGCGACGGCAAGCCGGGCTGGAAATTCACGCTGCACATGCCGTCCTACCTGCCGGTGATGCAGTACGCCGACAGCCAGGCGCTGCGCGAGCGCATGTACCGCGCCTATGCGACGCGCGCGTCCGAACAGGGCAAGGCCGAACTCGACAACGGCCCGCTGATCGGGCGCATCCTCGCGCTGCGCGCCGAAGAGGCGAAGATGCTGGGCTACGCGAACTACGCCGAGGTGTCGCTGGTCGCGAAGATGGCCGACTCGCCCGCCCAGGTGCTCGACTTCCTGCGCGAGCTCGCGGCCAAGGCGAAGCCCTTTGCGGAGCAGGATCTCGCCGCACTGAAGGACTTCGCGCGCACGGAGCTGGGCCTAGACCCGCTGCAGCCGTGGGACGTCGCCTACGCGTCGGAGAAGCTGCGCCAGGCGCGCTATGCGTTCTCGGAGCAGGAGGTGAAGCAGTACTTCCCCGAGCCCAAGGTGCTCGAAGGCCTGTTCGGGGTGATCAGGAGCCTGTACGGCGTCGATATCGTCGCCGAGGACGCACCGAAATGGGATCCGGCCGCGCATTTCTTCCGCATCGAGAAGGCGGGCGAGACGGTGGGCCACTTCTACCTCGACCTGCATGCGCGCGAGACCAAGCGCGGCGGGGCGTGGATGGATTCGGCGCGCAGCCGCTACTCGAACATGCGCGGCGTGCAGACGCCGGTGGCCTACCTGGTGTGCAACTTCCCCGGCCCGGTGGGCGGCAAGCCGGCGACCTTTACCCACGACGACGTGCTGACGCTGTTCCACGAATGCGGCCACGGCCTGCACCACCTGCTGACGCGCGTCGATGAGCTCGCGGTGTCCGGCATCCACGGCGTGGAATGGGACGCGGTCGAGCTGCCGAGCCAGTTCATGGAGAACTTCTGCTGGGAGTGGGACGTGCTCTCCGGCATGACCGCCCACGTCGACACCGGCGCGCCGCTGCCGCGCGCGCTGTTCGACAAGATGATCGCGGCGAAGAACTTCCAGAGCGGCATGCAGACGGTGCGCCAGCTGGAGTTCTCGATGTTCGACCTGCGCCTGCACAGCGAAGTCGATGCCTCCGCCGGCCCGGTGCCGGTCGAGCGCGTGATGGCTCTCCTCGACGAGGTGCGCCGCGAAGTCGCGGTGATGTTCCCGCCGGCCTGGCACCGCTTCCCGCACAGCTTCTCGCACATCTTCGCGGGCGGCTATGCGGCGGGCTACTACAGCTACAAGTGGGCCGAGGTGTTGTCGGCGGACGCGTTCGCGGCCTTCGAGGAGGCTGGCGCGGGCAAGGGGACGCTGCTCGACCGCGCCACGGGGGAGCGCTTCTGGCGCGAGATCCTCGCGGTGGGCGGCAGCCGTCCGGCGCTGGATTCGTTCAAGGCTTTCCGCGGACGCGAACCGCGCGTCGATGCGCTTCTGCGCCACAATGGCATGGTGGAAGCGTAACGCTCCCGAGGGGCACGGCGGGACGTACCCCTCGCTCACACCTCACGCCCTATGCGATCAGTGAATCGCGGCGTAGCCTTCCAGCACGCGTTCCTGCACGTGGACCGGCACGCCGCGTTCCGTCATGTTTCTCCGGGCATTCGCCTGCCCCCCGCCTCGGGCGAGGTATTGGACGATGGTCTCGACGTACTGGCGCATCACCCAATCGACGCGCTGCTCCGGCCCTTGATAGTCAACCATACCAAGCCTCCCCGCCCGAGTGCACGAACTGTCGGAGCCGGTGTGTCGGCCCCCTCGGCTCAAGCGAAGCATGATCTGGGCCATTTCAAGAATTTTCTGTCTACACAAAGAGATACACCGCAGTGTTGAGGCCGCCGCGAGCGCAGCGGCGCAATCTGTAAAAGCGGCCGACATGGCAAGCGCCGGCCCCCGTGTCGCGCCTCCGACAATATACCCCCCGCGACTCAGGCCCGGGCGTCGCCCCAGCGCAGTTCGGTGCGGTCGTCACCGACGTAGAGCGTCTCGCCCGAGCGGTCCACGCAGTACTGCGGCGAGAGGATCTTCTCGCTGAAACGCTGGCCTTCGCCGACTCGGGTGTACTCGAACAGGATGCTGCGCTCGACCCGCGAGCCGGCGCGCAGATGGCTGCCGTGGCCGATCCAGGTCGGGCCGATGACGGATACGCCGGGGTCGATGCGCACGCCCGAGCCGATATACACGGGGCCGACGACCTGCACGCTGTCCCACTCGATCGAGGTGTTGAGGCCGACCCACACGCCGGGGCGGATCTCCCTGCCGGGCATGTCCATCTGCGCGACCTCGCCACGCAGCACGCGCTGCAGCACCGCCCAGTAGTCGGTGAGGCGACCGATGTCGATCCAGTTGAAGAAGCGGGTCTGCGCGTAAAAGGGGCGTTCCTCGGCGACAAGCAGGGGGAAGAGTTCGCTGCCGATGTCGAACTCGCGCCCCGGTGGGATCAGGTCGATGACCTCGGGCTCGAAGATGTAGATGCCGGTGCTCGCGAGCGTTGATTTCGCCTCCGCGGGCCGGGGCTTTTCCTGGAAGGATTTCACGCGGCCGTTGGCGTCGGTGACGACGATGCCGTAGTTCTGCACCTGCTCGCGCGGCACCTCGAGCGTGACGACGCTCGCGAGCGCCTTCTTGTGGCGGTGCTCGTCGAGCGCCGCGCGGATGTCGAGGTCGATCAGCGCGTCGCCGCAGATCACCAGCGTGGTCTCGTCGAAGAAGCCGCCGAAGTCCTGGATGCGGCGCATGCCGCCGGCCGAACCGAGCGCCTTGGGCACGATCTCGCCGTGGTCGCGCACGCCCTCGTAGGAATAGCCGATCTCTACGCCCCAGCGGTGGCCGTCGCGGAAGTAGTCCTCGATCTTGTGGTGGTTGAAGGCGACGTTGATCATGATCTCCTTCACGCCGAAGCGCGCGAGATGTTCGATCAGGTATTCCAGCACCGGCTTGCCGAGGATCGGCACCATCGGCTTGGGCACGTTCTTCGTCAGCGGGCGCACCCGCGTGCCCTGCCCTGCGGCCAGGATCATTGCTTTTGCCATCGTGACACCTCTCTCTTGATTGGAAACGGAACCCCGCCGCGCGGTCGCGGGGGTTGGAAGCGGCTCGGAAGGGTGGGACTTCAGCCGCGCCCGATACCGAAGTACTCGATGCCTTCGAAACGCACGCGCGCGGGCTCGTACATGTTGCGACCGTCGAAGATCGCCGGTTGGCGCAGGCGACTGCGGATCGCCTCGAAGTCGGGGCTGCGGAATTCCTTCCACTCGGTGATGATCACCAGCGCATCGGCGCCTTCAAGCGCGCTCCGGGGACGCCCGGCGTAGCTGATGCGCGCATCGTCGCCGAAGATGCGTTCGGCTTCGCGCATCGCGACCGGGTCGTAGGCGGTGACGCGCGCACCACGGCGCAGGAGCTCCTCGATCAGCACGCGGCTGGGGGCCTCGCGCATGTCGTCGGTATCGGGTTTGAAGGCGAGCCCCCACAGCGCGAAGCGGCGACCGCTGAGGTCCTCGCCGAAGCGGCGCACGATCTTGTCGACCAGGACGTGCTTCTGCGTGTCGTTGGCGGCCTCGACCGCGGCGAGCACCTTGAGCTCGCGGCCGTGTTCGGACGCGCTGCGGATCAGCGCCCTGACGTCCTTGGGGAAGCACGAGCCGCCGTAGCCGCAGCCGGCGTAGAGGAAGTGCCAGCCGATGCGCGGGTCGGAGCCGATACCCTGGCGCACCAGTTCGATGTCGGCACCGAGCGTCTCGGCGAGGTTCGCGAGTTCGTTCATGAAGCTGATGCGGGTCGCGAGCATCGCGTTGGCGGCGTACTTGGTGAGCTCGGCCGAGCGCACGTCCATCACCACGAGCCTTTCGTGCTTGCGCTGGAAGGGGGCGTAGAGGCGGCGCATCAGCTCGATCGCGCGCTCGTCGTCGGCGCCGACGACGATGCGGTCGGGGCGCATGAAGTCGTCGACGGCGGCGCCTTCCTTGAGGAACTCGGGGTTGGAGACGACCGAGAAGGGCAGTTCCACGCCGCGCGCGGCGAGCTCTGCGGCGATCGCGGCGCGCACCTTGTCGCCGGTGCCGACGGGAACCGTGGACTTGTCGACGACGACGCGGTAGCCGTCCATGTGGCGGCCGATGGCGCGCGCCGCGGCGAGCACGTACTGCAGGTCGGCCGAGCCGTCCTCGTCGGGCGGGGTGCCGACGGCAATGAACTGGATCTCGCCGTGCAGGGCGGCGCGCTCGGCGTCGGTCGTGAACGCGAGGCGACCGGCCTCGACGTTGCGGCGCACGATGTCGAGCAGGCCCGGCTCGTGGATCGGGATGCCGCCCTCCTCCAGGATGCGGATCTTGGCGGGGTCGACGTCCAGGCACAGCACGTCGTTGCCGACGTCGGCAAGGCAGGCGCCGGAGACCAGGCCGACGTAGCCGGTTCCGATGACGGTGAGCTTCATTGGGTTTCTTCCTTTTCTCTGGATTGCATGGGGTGTGCCGCGCGGGACGCGTTCAGCGCCACAGGTCCCACGGGAAGGCGTCGAGGAGCGGCCGCGGATCGAAGGCGAAGGCCGGCATGCCGCCCATCTCGAGCGCCTGCGGAATCGAGCTCGCGTACTCGAAGTCCGTGCGCCCGGTGCCGTAGTAGTAGTCGCGGTACTTGAACAGGTCCTCGGTTTCGCTCAGGCGCACGTAGCGCGCGGGAATGCCGAAGGCTTCGGCGATCACGAGCCCGTGCAGCGAGCTGGCGATGACCAGGCGGGCCTTGAGGATCTCGGCGACGACGACGTTCCAGCCGGCGAGCGGCGACACGACGTCGGGCTTGCCGGCGACGAGCCGCAGGTCGTGCAGGTTGGGGACGATCACGTGCGGTTTTTCGCCGGTGGGCCGGAAGCGGCCGGCGAAGAGGTGCGGCACGAGCAGCGCAGGGTCGCCATACACCGCCGGCACGCGGTGCCCGCGGCTGCGCAGGAATTCCTCGGTGAGCGGGCCGCGCACCGCGCGGATGTCGAGCCGCTGCGCGGTGAAGGCGGACTCGGGCACCTTGCCGTTGACGCCCGAGCCCCACACGACGTCGTCGTGCGCGGCGAAGTGCAGGATGGAGCCGATCGCGAGCAGGCGCGCGGACTGCTCGACCTGGTCCTCGAGCGTCAGGCCGCGCAGGCCGAGCACGCGCGAGACGAGCACTTGCGACAGGTGGTCGCCGAAGTTCACGCTGCCGTTCGCAGGGCGCCAGTGGAACAACGAAACATGGCGGTAGGGTAGCGGCGCCGCGACGGGCGGCTGGGGCACGGGCGCGGGGCCGAAGAGGTTCTTGATTCGTTTGAGCATCGTTTCGTGCGCTTGATGAGAGATTCCGATGGGTGCGGCGCGGCCCGCTCCTCAGGCCGCACGCAGCAAATTGCGGCTGCGCAGGACGTCGGCGACGCTGCGGCGGAAGGCGGGCCACAGCGCGAGCAGCAGGAGCAAGGCGGCAAGCATGGCCCCGGTGCCGACCGCGAGGCGCCCGGCGAGCGAACCCGCCCATTCCAGCGCCGCCGCGGCGGATGCGAGGCCGCACAGGGAGTAGGCAAGCATCACGCGCAGCGCGTTGCGGCCCATCGCGCCGACCGGCGCGCCGGAGTCGCGCAGCCATACGAGGCCGCCCAGCCAGGCGAGCGCGACGCCGAGGGTGTAGGCCGTCGCCACGCCCTCAGCGCCCCACTGCGCGCCGAAGACGATGCCGGCGATCAGCAGCAGGCGGGAGACGAGCGTGAAGCGAAGGTTGGAACCGGTGAGCCCCTTCGACAGGAAGACCCAGTAGCTCGCCTGCGCGGCGACCTGGAAGGCGCCGCCCACGGCGAGGATCTGGAAGATCGGCACGGCGGGAGCCCATTGCGGACCGAGCACGAGCACGATGAGCGGCTCGGCCTGGGCGCAGCCGAAGGCGAAGCTCGCCACCGTGAGGTGCAGCATCACCGCCTGCCCATGCAGCAGGAAGCGGCCGTAGCGCTCGCCGTCGTCGTGGAGGCGGGACAGCACCGGCAGCGCGATCGAGGTCGCCGGCGCATTGATCTGGTTGAGCGGCAGCATCAACAACTGGTAGGCGCGGTTGTACAGGCCGAGCAGTTCGACACCGAAGCGCTGGCCGATGATCAGCGCGTCGACGTTGCGGCTGGCGTAGACGACGAGCTGGGTGCTCATGAGGTTGCCGCCGTAGCGCAGGAAGCCGCCCATGTCGGCACCGCGGCGCGGCAGCCCCGGACGCCAGCCGCTCGTCGCGGCGAGCAGCAGCAGCGTCACGAGCGCCTGGCCGAGCTGCTGGGCGACGAGCGCCCAGTGGCCGTGGCCGCGCAGCGCTAGCGTGACGCCCGCGGCGAGCCCGAGCGCCTGCCCGCCGACGTCGGCGGCGGCGAGGCGGCCGAAGCGCATGTCGCGGTTGAGCTGGGCGCGGTATTGCGTGGCGATGCCGTTGATGACGAAGCTCAGCGCGAGCGCCTGCGCGATCGGCTGCAGCGCCGGCTGGGCGTAGAAGGTGGCGATCGCCGGTGCGCAGGCGAACACCGCGAGGGCGAGCGCGAGGCCGATGCCGCTGTTGATCCAGAAGAGGTTGCTGCGCTGCTGCGGCGACACGCTGTGCGCCTGCACCGCGGCCGAGGACAGACCGAAGTCGCGCAGCACCTCGCCGACGCCGACGATCGCCGTGACCATCGCCAGCAGGCCGTAGTCGCCCGGCGACAGCAGGCGGGCGAGCACGATGATGCCGCCGAGCTGCAGCAGGACCTTGCACGCCTGACCGCCCATCGTGACGAGCGCGCCGCGTGCCGCCAGCCGCCCCAGTCGGGGGGCGACGGCGTTCGCCGCCGCGGACACGTTGCCGCTGCTCATTCAGTCCTCGACCGGCTCGCCGCGGATTGCCGCGAGGTAGGCACGGTAGTGGCGGGCGCCGGCATCGGCCCATTCGCGCCGGGAGAAATCCGGCATCGGGGCACGCTGCACGTTCCTGACCTGCCACAGGGCGCCGATCAGCGTGTCGCGATCGAGATCGCCGTCGTACATGTAGACCCAGCCCGGGCCGACCTCCTCGGCGAGCGCCTCGTTGGCCTCGTTGCGCGGCACCAGCACCGGGCGGTTGAGCGACAGCGCGAGCAGCAAGGAACCCGAGTTGAGCATGCGGCGGAAGGGCAGCACGACGAGCTCCGCCTGGCCTATCTCGGTCGCGAGCGTGGCGTCGTCCACGTAGCTCAGGCGCGCACCGATGCGCGGATCGAGGTTGCACGCCTCGACGATATGGCGGCGCAGCGCGTCGGTGGATGCGTGGCCGACGATGTGCAGCTCCGCGCCCGGAGCCGCTTCGGGGTCCATGCGGAGGAAGCTGTCGAGCAGGGTCTCGACGCCCTTGTAGGGCCGGATCAGGCCGAAATACAAGAGGCGGCCCGGCACCGACTCGGGCACGTCCAACTGCGCAAACCAGTCGCGGTAGTGCCCGTGCAGGATGGTGACGGTTTGCGGTGCGCGCTCGGCGGTCACGGGGTTGAGACGGATCCACACGCGGGTGCGCCGGTCGAGGAGCTCCAGCAGGAAGCGCTCGACGCGGCTCGCGCCTTCGTGTGGTTCGAGGTTGTGCAGGGTGCGCACGACCGGCCGTCGCGACAGGGTCGTCCGCGCGATCAGCGCGAGGAACAGCGCGTATTGCAGCAGCCTGCTGCGCTCGGGAGCCCGCAGCAGGAACTCCGGCCAATGCACGTGCAGCACGTCGTAGCGGCCGAACAGCGCGGTGCGCCACGAAAACCAGGAAACGTCCGCATGCCGCGACACGGCGGTGACGACCTGCTTCACGTACGGGTTGTCGTCGACCTGCGGCCGCAAGGACTGCAGCACCCGGATCGGCGCCTGCGTGGCGACTGCGAGACTGGCTCCCATGAATGTCTCCAATTGATCTCGTCCGGCCCCGGTGCTCGGGCTCAGAACTGGAAGTAGATGAACGAGGCCCCGCCCGAGGAGAAGGCCAGGAGGATGAACGCGAGGCCGGCGAGCGCTCCGCCCTGCAGCACCACCGGTGCCCGCAGGTAGCCGCGGGCGGCGTGCTCGAAGAGACGCGGCGACACGTAGTGCAGCAGCGCCGCGACGAGCAGCGTCGCAACACCGACTGCGGTGAAGGGGGCCGCCTGGGCGCTTGCCGGTTGCAGCATCGCCGCGAGGTAGGCCGCCGCGCCGTCGAGGTCGGGCGCGCGGAACAGGATTCGCGACAGCGCGACGATGTGGAAGGTCACGAGCATGGCGACGAGGCGCGGCGCGAGGCCCTGCGGTTCGGCCGGCAGCCCGCGGGCGGCACGCCGGCCGCGGCGCCAGCGCTCGAAGCACACGCAGCTGCCGTGGATGACGCCGTACAGCACGAAGTTCCAGCCCGCGCCATGCCAGCAGCCGATCGCGATGAAGGTGATGTAGAGGTTCACATACACGTTGCCGCGTTGCGAGCCGCCGACGCCGAAGTAGAGGTAGTCGCGAAAGAAACCCGACATCGAGGTGTGCCAGCGCTGCCAGAAGTTCGACACGCTGAGCGCCCGGTAGGGGCGGTCGAAGTTCGTCGGCAGCTCGAAGCCGAGGAGTTTGGCGACCCCGCGCGCGATGTCGGTGTAGCCGGAGAGGTCCATATAGAGCTGGAAGCTGAAGGCATACACGGCGACGAGCAGGAACAGCGGCGAATAGTCGGCCGGCGACGCGAAGGCCGGGTTCACCAGATGCAGCGCGAGCACGTCGGCGAAGGCCATCTTCTTCACGAAGCCGCGCAGGATCAGCACGAGGCCCTCCTCCACGCGCTCGCGGCTGTCCGGCAACGGCGCTTCGAGCTGCGGCAGGAACTGGCGCGCGCGCGTGATCGGCCCGGACAGCACGGTCGGGAAGAAGGCGACGAAGAGTGCAAAGTCGCGGAAGCTGCCGGTCGCACGCTCGCGGCCGCGGAAGATGTCGAGCGTGTAGGAGAGGCTCTGGAAGGTGAAGAAGGAGATGCCGACCGGCAGCAGGAGCTGCAGCACCGGCAGGTCCGCCTCGACGCCGAAGGACGCGGCGAGGCGCGCCGCGCTGTCGATGAAGAAGTTCAGGTACTTGAAGCAGGCGAGCACGCCGAGCGAGACGGCGAGCGCGAAGGCGAGCCACAGCTTCCTGCCGCGCTCGCTGGTGCTGTCCTCGATCCTGCGCCCGGCGAGGAAGTTCACCGCGCTCATGAGGAGCAACAGGCCGGCGTAGCGCCAGTCCCAGCACATGTAGAAGTAGTAGCTCGCGGCGAGCAACAGGTTCTTGCGCGCGTCGGGACGCTGCAGCAGGCACCGGTTGAGCGCGAACACGAGGCACAGGAACAGCAGGAAATGCAGGGACTGGAAGCTCATCGCAGGTCAGGCGCCGGGCAGGCCGCGGCGCACGAGGAAGGCGAAGATGGTGTCGGCCGCGAGCCGCTCGCCGGCGAGCGTGAAATGGCTGGCGTCGGCGAAGTACGCGCGCCCGCCGGGGATGCGTTCGTGCAGGGGCAGCACCGGGACGCCCAGGCGCCGGCCCGCGTCGAGGATCTCGCCGTTGTGGCGGTCGTAGAGGGCGTTGAGCCCCGGCAGGTCGAAGCAGGGGTTGAAATGGCGCGCCTGCGCCGACAGGCGCATCTGCTCCTCGAGCGGCTGCTCGGGGCGATAGGCGCGGGCGTTGGTCGCGAGCACGAGCGGCACGCCGGCCTCGCGCGCCCGCGCGACGAGGCCCTCCAGCCGCGCGCGATAGGGCTGCAGGTCGACCGCGGCGGGGTCGAGCAGCGTCTGCCGGCTCGGTGAGCCGGCGCGCAGGAACGCGGTGTGGCGCCGCACGGCCTCGACGCTGAGCAACCAGCCGGGCAGGGTCAGCAGCGGCAGGCCCTGGCGCGTGGTGGCCGGCGCCGCGGCGCGACAGTAGTCGGCGAAGTCGTTGAAGCCGGGATAGACGATGACGAGGTCGGGCTGCAGCGGCAGCACGACCTTCTCCAGCATGCGCAGCTGGTCGGCGAGTCGGTAGCCGGAGATGCCGGCATTCACGACCTCGATCGCGCGCTGCGGATGGTGCGCCCGCAGCCGTTCGGCGAGCAGGGCCGGGAAGGTCGCGTCGTTGCTCCGCGTGAGTTCGCCCATCACCGTCGAGGCGCCGACGACGGCGACGCGCAGGCTGCCCGGCGCGCGTTGCGGCGCGAGCTCGGGGCTGCGCAGGCCGAGGCTGTTGGTCCGGATCTCGACGTCCTGACCGGGGAACACGCGGTTCGGGCGCAGCAGCTTGAGCCCGGTGCGCTCGTCCTCGACGTAGCGCGTCTCGCCGCGCAGCGCGTTGAACACGCTCTGGCCGAAGCGCAGATGCGAGCGGACCTGCAGCGCGGTCTCGACGGCGACGAAGACGAGGGCGGCGGAGACGACGATCGTCGCGATGCGCCGGCCCGCTCCGGCTGTGCGATTCATCGCGCCCAGGCCGCGCGGCAGCGCCACGCCCGCAGCATGAAGAGCGGATTGCCGATGACGTAGCGGTGGAACAGGCGGCGCGGTTCGCGCACGAGGCGGTAGGCCCATTCCATGCCCACCCGCCGCACCCAGCGCGGCGCGCGCTCGACCTTGCCGCCGAGGAAGTCGATGACCGCGCCGCCGCACACGATCAGCGGGGCGCCGCCGGCGGTCGCGCGCACGAGGCGGGCGACCGTTTCCTGCTTGGGCATGCCCATGCCGAGCACGATCAGCTCGGGGCGCGTGCGCCGTACCGCGTCGCAATAGTGCGCGGGCGCATGGAAGCCGTTCTCGGACGAGACCACCTCGACACCGAACTCGGCCTCGCAGCGCGCGGCCGCTGCGGCGAGCCACTTGTCCGAGGTCCCCCACAGCGCCACGCGCCGGCCGCGATAGGCTTCGAGCAGGCGCGGGATGAAATCGGTGCCGTTCATGTTGAGGCCGGGATCACCGTCGAGCATGCGGAACAGCATCGCCATGCCCGAGCCGTCGCGCAGCAGCACGTCGGCATCGCACAGCGCCTTGTAGAACTCGAAGTCGCCGACGGCGGAATTCATCGCGTGCGCATTGACGAAGGCGAGCATGCGTGGCTGCCTGCCGGCGGCGAGTTCCTCGACGAGCCTTGCCGCGTCGTCGTCGCTGGGAATGGTCAGGAGATGGCGCAGGACCTGGGTCCAGCGCGCCTGCAATACGGTGGGCGGATTCATGAGGCATCCCTGCGGGAGCGTACCCAGTCGACCTGGCGGCGGACGAGGAAACGCAGGTAGAGGGGGATCTTCGACAGCGCGTACAGCGGCGCGCGGACGAGATCGGCGAAGGAGACGATGTCGCGCCCGCAGGCGGCCCAGGCCAGCAACACGGCCGTCGCAAGCAGCGCGCAGGCGAGCGTGGCCAGCGCGAAGGGCAGGACCGGCCCGGCGGCCGCGGCCAGCACGCTGGTGAGCGCGAACGCGGCCACGACGGCCAGCGTCAGCAGCGCGAGCGGCGGCACGCACAGGTCGAGGACCAGCGCGGCAAGCCGCAGGTTGCGGCGAGTGAGCGCCAGGCGCAGCAGGCGCGGCGCGTCGGCGACGATCATCGCGAGGTGGCCGTGCTCCCAGCGCGTGCGCTGCGTGCGCGCGCCCTCGTCCGAGCACGGGAAGTCGCTGCCCACCCGCGCTTCCGGGCAGAAAAGCGGCGCATGACCGGCCGCGGTCAGCTCCAGCCCGAGCTTGAGGTCCTCGACGATGTGGCCGCTCGCTAGCTCGGCGTCGCGCAGCGTCGCCCACGGGAAGACCATGCCCGAGCCCATCAGCTGGCACGGCAGGCCCAGCCGCGCATAGCCGAGCGGGCGCAGGCGGTTCTTCACCGCCCAGGCAAACTCGGCGATGCGCAGCTTGAGACCGGCGCCGGCCGGCGCATGCATCAGGTACAGCGCCTGCACCGGGCGCCCGCTCGCGCCGCAGCTGCGCGCGAGGCGGTCGAGCGCGCCGTCGGCGAGGCGACAGTCGGCATCGACGATCGCCACCGCCTGCGGCGGTGCCGCCTCCAGGAAACGCATGCCGAAATCGAGCGCATAGCCCTTGCCGCGGCGCTGCGGATCCTGGCGCACGATGACCTCGGCGCCGGCCTCGCGGGCGAGCAAGGCGGTGTCGTCGCTGCAGTTGTCGGCGATGACCACAAGCCGGTCGCCGTCGCCGAGCTGGGCGCGGATGTTGCGGACCGTCGCGACGATACCGAGCGCCTCGTCATGCGCCGGCACCAGCACCGCGACGCGCGGACGCGCGGACGCCCGAACCGATCGGGACCGGCGCCGCGGCAGCGCGGCGAGGACCTGCACGAACAGCACGACCACCGGCACGAGCAGCAGCGCGGGGACGATTGCAAGGACGGTCGCGAGGAGTGCGGACAGGATGCTCACTGGGCCCCCCTCCCTGCCGCACAGGCCCCATGGAAATAGTCCCCGAGCTTTGCCGCCTCGCGGTCGACGTCGTGGCGCTCGAGCACGCGCAGGCGCCCTGCCTCGCCCATGCGCGCGAGCTCCGCGGCCGGCGTCGCCAGTACCGTTTCCAGCACGGCGGCGAGCGCCTCGACCGACCCGGCGGGGAAGAGCCAGCCGTTCTCCTGCGGGCGCACCAGCTCGGGAATCCCCGCGACGTAAGTCGTCGCCACCGGACGGCGCAGCGCCAGCGCTTCCATGATCACCACCGGCAGGCCTTCGGCGAAACTCGGCAGCACCAGCGCGCGCGCGGCGAGGATCTCGTCGCGCACCTGCTCGCTGCTGATCCAGCCGGTGATGCGGACCTGCCGCTGCAGGCCGTGCCGGGCGACGAGGCGCTCGACCTCGCCACGCAGTTCGCCGTCACCGGCGAACACCATCTCGAAATCGACCTTCTTCTCCGCCAGCCGCGCCAGCGCCTCGACCAGCAGCAACTGGCCCTTCTGCTCGCACAGGCGGCCGACGCACACGAGGCGCGGCGCGGCCGGCAGCGGCGTCGGCGGCACGGCGTGGAAGGCGGGCTCCAGCCCGCAGTGCACGAGCTTCACGCGCTCCCAGTCGCGGTGCGCGGCCCAGCGGAAGAGCTGGCTGCGGCCGAAGGAGCTGATCGCGACGACGAAGGCCGAGCGCCGGATCTTCTCGCCGGTGCCGAGGAAGCCCGGCTTGTCGAACTCGTCCGGTCCATGCACGGTGAAGCTGTAGGGCAGGCCGGCGAGCGCCTCGATCAGCATCGCGACCTCGGCCGGATTGGTGCCGAAATGGGCATGTACATGGTGTGCACCGAACTCGCGCAGGGCCGGCAAGGCGCGGCAGGCCTCGGCGAGATAGACGAGGTGGTAGGGCCACGGCCGGTCGGCGCGGCGCCCCATGCGCAGCGCGAGGCGCAGTGCGGCGAGGAAGCGGCCAGGGTCGCGCAGCGCGGCCTGCGCGACCGCCTTCGCCAACGCCCCCAGGCCGTCCTGCAGCAGGTAGGTGGTGCGCGCCTGCTCGGCGCGGTCCTCGGCGTCGACCAGCTCCGCATCCCAGCCGCGCACGGCGATGCGCAGCACGTCGAAGCCCTGCCGTTCCAGCGCGAGGATCTCGCGACGGATGAAGCTGTGGCTCACCTTCGGATACTGGTTGATCAGGTAGGCGATCCTCAACGTCCGCCCTCCAAGATCAGCTCATCGTCTTCCACGTCTTCCCTCCTGTGTTCCATGCCGGGGAGCGGCACCGCGCGTTCCCTGACGATGCGTGCCGGCGCGCCCACCGCGGTCGCGCCGTCGGGCACGTCGCACAGCACCACCGACAGCGCGCCGATGCGCGCGCCCGTGCCGATGCGCACACCGCCCAGCACCTGCGCATAGGCGCCGAACTCGACGTCGTCGCCGATCACCGGCGCCGGGCCCCCCTCGTGGCGGTTGCCGATCGTCACGCCCTGGCGCAGCGTGCAGTTGCGCCCGATCACCGCGCCGGGGTGCACGAACACGCCGCCGAAGTGCCAGATGCGCAGCCCGCCGCCGATCCGCGCGGCCTTGGGCAGGCTGATGCCCACCGCGGTCTCGACGAGCCGGAAGGCGAGCCAGTAGACGGCCGTCAGCAGGCGCTTCGCGAGCCCGTCCGGCCGCGCATCGACGCGGCGGCCGAAGCGATACACGGCGACCGCCCAGATCGACTGCTCCTTCAGGAAAGGCCGACGCACACCGTAGCGGCGCCGGTCCGCGGCCCAGTCGCGATCCCGCCGTGCGCGCCATCCGGCACGGGCGGCGACTTCCTGCTGCACGCTCATCCGCCCGTCCTCAACAGTTCGCCGCGCACCGTCGAACCGGTGCCGACCCCGCTGATCACCGTCACCACCGGCGTCACTGCACCGGTCGGCCAGACGAAGTCGGCGACCTCGTCGTTGTTCAATTCCTTGCTGTCGAACAGCGTCGCGCCGCTGGCCTTGTCGCGCAGCTGCAGGCGCAGGCGCGCCCCGCCGGTCGCGATCGCGCGCAGGCGGTAGCCCTGGCCGGCGACGGGAAGCGCCCATGCGACCGGATGCAGGCTGCGGCCGCTGCTGTTCACCATCACCGTCGCGCTCGCCGTCGGCGGGAACACGACCGCCTGCTCCCAGGTTTCGAAGCTGCCCGATACGGTGCCGCCCGTGCGCGCCCACGGCCCGCGCATCGACAGCAGGTTGAGGTTGAGGTTGCGCTCCGGCTCGACCGACCTGTCGTCGCCATCGACCCAGCCATCGACCGCGACGACCTGCCGCAGCCCCTGGCGGATGCGTTCGAGATCCGCGGCGGCGACGGTGTTCCAGCCGCCGCGATGCAGGTTGAAGCCCGACCCGTTCTCGACGTAGATCACGTAGGGCGTGCCGCGATTGCGGTCGACGACGTAGGCGCCGTAGGTCTTCAGCGTCTCGGCGACCTTGCGCACGGCCGTGGTCTTGATGCTGTCCAGGTCGAACGCGGGCGGCAGCATCACCAGCGCGCCTTCCGGGATCTGGCCGGTATTGGTCGTCGCTGCGTCGCGGTCGGCCGAAGTCGCCGGGAAGACGTAGGTCGGGTTCGCCGACAGGGCGTTGTAGGTCAGCGACATCGCCAGCGCATGGCGGTACAGCGGCCGGCCGTCGTCGATCTCGTGCTTGCGCACCAGGCCGCCGGAGGTCGGCACCGCGGCCGCCCGCGCGCCCTGGAAGTAATGCGCCGGATCGCCCCAGCCGCGGCCGTCGAGGCGCGTCCACGCGTACTGCGCGGCCATCCACTGGCCCTCCGACTGGCGCAGCTTGTAGAAGGAATGGATGACGCCGGCGAGCGGATCGACGATGTCGGCGTGGCCATCCGCAGCGCTGGCCGGAATCACGCCGGCGGGCCAGCGCGGGATCGCCACCGTGCGATGGACGCCCGCATCGGGGTCCCACACGCCCTTGCTGTTCGGCAGCCCGACCACGGTCACCGGCGGATCCTCGCTGCCCGCGAGGAACACGCCGGTCGACCACGCGCCTTCGGCGATCGACGGGTAATAGTCCGACTTCGGGATCACGAATTCGCCGAACGTCGGGTTCACGGGCCGGCTGTTCCACGGCGAAGTGGCCGCGAACGGCGTCTCGTAGCTGCCCCACACCGTGCCGTTCTGCGCCGCCGCACCGGCGCATGCGAGTGTCAGCCCGCAGGCCGCCAGACGCGCGATGATATTCGTCATGTTGTCCCTCCTTGCGTCGGTCTCGCAGCCGCAACCGGCGCCGTCCGGCTCAGCGCGACCGCGCACGCGGCGCCGAGCACGAACCACACGTACCAGTTGAAGGCGAGATAGGCGAGGACGTTGTCCGACGCGGAAATGATCAGGTACTCGATGAGCAGTGCGATCGCGACGAAGGCGCCGAGGCGGTCGACCACAGCCATGCGCCGCAGCATCGAGAACAGGCGTGCGAACAGCCACGCGAAGGCCGCAAGGCCCAGCGCGCCGAGTTCGAACAGGATCTGCACGTAGATGTTGTGCGCGCCGAAATTCACGCCGCCCGAATAGGGGAAGAAGACCGGCGCAAAATGCTTGAACGCACCCAGGCCGTAGCCGAGCGGCAGGTTTTCCGGGCGGATCCAGCGCAGGCCGTACTCCCAGATCTGCAGGCGCCAAGCGAAGGAATTGAGCTTCGCGTACTGCACGACTTCGTTGCCGCTACCCAGGTCCAGCACCCGCTCGCGCACGCCCGGCACCAGCAGCGCGAGCGCCGGTGCTAGCAGCAGGTAGACGAGGTAGCGCCGCTCGAACAGCAGCGTGTACAGCGCGAAAATCGCGAAGCACGCAACCCATGCGCTGCGCGTCTGCGTGAGCAGCAGCAGGCCCAGCAGCAGCGGCACGTAGGCCGTCAGCAGCGTGCGGCGCAGCGGCGTCAGCGCGATCGCCGGGCTCTTCAGCGCGTACAGCGACAGCAGCAGCACCAGCGTCAGGTAGAACGCGAAGATGTTCGGATGGCTGAAGGTGCTCTTCAGCCGGAAGGCCTGCAGGCCGCCCGCGAGCCCGTGCAGCGCCAGCTCTCCCAGCCCGTACGCGGCCGGCAGCAGCGAGGACAGCAGCACCAGCTTCACGCACACCTTGAAGTCGCCCTCGCCCCTCACGAAGTAAAAGGCGCTGACGAAGACCGCGAAGTAGGACAGCAGGCCGAGGTAGCTCCGCACCGCATCGCCGAGGTTCGGCGCCATCCCCACTCCGATCAGCGCGGCGATCAGGAAGGCCGCCCAGGGCGCGGCGACGCGCGTGGGAAATCGCTCCGGCCGCGCGGCGACCAGCAGCACCGCGATCAGGATCACGAAGGCATTCACCAACCCGCCGAAGCCGATCGCGAGGCCGCCGATCTCCACGCGCGTGGTCTCGAACACCAGGTCGCCCGCAGCGCGCAACAGCAGCACCAGCGCGAGCAGCACGAGGCGGTCATACAGGAACAGGATCGCGAGCACCAGCAGGGCCGGCAGCGCCAGCAGCCGCACGGCGCTGCCGGACATCGCCTGCGCGTACAGCGGCAGCGCCAGTCCCACCGCCAGCGCGACGAGCAGCGCGCCGCCGGTCAGCACGGCAGGAGGGGGCGACTGCATCGAGTGTCCCACGTCAGTACCCGAAGCGCCCCGTCATGCGCCGCTTGGCGGCACGCGCCAGCGCCACGCCGCACTGCAGCGCGCTGCCCGGGTGGCGCGTCGTCGCGAGCATGCGGCGACCGAGCCGCAGCACGTCCTCGAACGACCCTGCGCCCGCGAACACGTCGAGGTAGCCCCGCAGCGCCTGCGCCGCCCGGTCGCGCGGCAGGCGCGCGTAGTCGTCGGCAAACTTGTCAAGCATGCGCCGATGGCCCTGGATCAGGGACGCGGGATTCGACGAGATGCGATGCTTGTCTGCGCCGTTGTGGAAGTACGAGACGAGGTAATCCTCGACGCAGCAGATCTTCGTCACCCGGCTCAGGCGGATCGACAGGTCCCAGTCCTGGCAGCTCCTGAGATCCTCATCGAGCCCGCCGACGCACTCGAACACGTCGCGCCGCACGACGATGCTGGAGAAGGTGCCGACATGGTTCGCGACCAGCAGTGCATCCGCGACGCTGCCGTCGAGGCTGTGGTCCGAGCGCGACACCTCGCCGCCGTCGCGGTCGCGCCCGATGAACCAGGTGTAGGCGAAGCCGTACTCCGGCCCGCGCTCGCCCAGCAGCGCGATCTGCCGCTCCAGCTTGCGCGGCGCCCAGCTGTCGTCGCTGTCGAGGAAGGCGATGAAGTCACCCCGCGCAACGCGCACGCCGGTGTTGCGCGCTGCCGCCCCGCCGCGGTTGCGCTCGTGCGCGACATAGCGAATGCGCGCATCGCCGATCGCGGCAACGCGCTCGCGCGTGTCGTCGGTCGAGGCGTCGTCCACGACGACGATCTCGAAGTCCTCCAGCGTCTGCCCCAGCACGCTGGCGATGCACGCGCCGAGCGCGTGGCCACGGTTGTAGGACGGGATCACCACGCTCACGAGCGGCGCGGGCGCGCGGCGCAGGCACTGCTGCGCGGCGACGATCCCGGGGTCATCGGTCAGGCGGCTCATGTCTCAATCCCCGTTCATCACGGAACCCGCCAGGCCCACGCCCGACTCGCGCAGTCGCTCCGCGTAGCGGCGCACGGCCGCCATGCGGCTCGTATTGCGCCGGGCCACCATCAGCGCCGCGCGTGCGCGCGCCGCGACCATCACGCCATCGGCGCAGCGCTCGCCCGCGGCGGTGTCCAGGATCACTACGTCGAACGCCGCCGAGTACTGCTGCAGCAGCTGCCCCAGCATCGGGCGCGACAGCAGCTCCTGCGGGTTCGGCGGCACCACGCCGGCCTGCAGCACCGCGAGCGAACGCAGGCCGGGCACCGGTCGCAGCGCATCGGGCGCGGGGCGGCCGAGCAGCAGGGTGGAGAGTCCGCTGCCGGTGTCGAGGCCGAACAGGGTGTGCAGCGAAGGCCGGCGCAGGTCGGCGTCGATCACCAGCGTGCGCAGCCCGAGCTGCGAGAAGACGACGCCGAGGTTCGCCGCCATCCACGAACGCCCCGCGCCGCGATCCGCGCTCACCACCGCCAGCAGCTTGCGCCCCGCGGACGGGTCGAACCAGCGCAGCATCAGCTGGCTGCGCAGCGCACGCAGCGCCTCGACCTGCGCCGAGAACGGGTTGAACGCCGCGATCACGCGGGGCGACACCTTGCTCTCGCCCGCCTGCAGGCAGGGGTAGTCGAACTGCCGCGCCATCGCGTAGCGGATGTCGGTCTCGCTCGCGAGGCCCAGCTTCACGGCAGCCTCGCCGAAGCGCAGGCCCTTGTCACGCTGCAGGCGCACGATGCGCTCGTTCTCGTCGGCACGCAGGCGGCCCGCCGCCATCAGGATCGCGCCGATCGAATGTTCGCCCTTCGGATCGAGGGCGCCGCTCAGGGGTGCATTCATGGGATCAATAGACTCCGGCAGTTCGACTCGACACGCGCGCCCGGGAGACCCGGTCGCCCCACCGGCTGCCCGGCACGCTGCCGAGCACCGGCACGCCGGGCAGCCCGGCGAGGTCGTCCTCGCCGCGCACCCGCCGGTCGATCAGTTCGATCAGGAGCGCGCTGCCCACGCCCAGCACCACGCCGACCACCAGCGCCAGCGCCAGCATGACCAGCAGGCGCGGGCCGGACGGCCACATCGGCGCCGTCGCCGGCGTCAGCACCGCCACGTTCACCTGCTGCGCCTGACTCTCCAGGCTCGTTGCGGAGAGGCGCTGCGCCACCTGGTCGTACGCCTTCTGCGCGCCCTCGACATCGCGCTGCAGCACCGAGATCTGGTCGCGATGCTGCTGCAGTTGCAGCACACGCGCCTTCTGCGCCTGCACCGCCGCCGCCACCTCCGCCTCGCGCGCCGCGCTCATGCGACTCGACGAGCCCAGCGACGCGGCAACACGCTGCGTCTCGGCGCCGATGCGCTGCAGCAGCGAAGCGATCACCGCAGCGAGCTTGCCCACCTCGGGGTGGTTGGGTCCCAGCCGGCCGAGCATCTGCTCGCGCTCGGCCTCGCGCCGCGCGAGCTCGGCCTTCAGGCTCGCGATCAGCGGGTTCTGCGTGACCTCGGGCAGCGACTCGGCCGCACCGGCCTGGCTGTAGCGCGACCGGCTCTCGGCGCGCTGCCCCTGCACCTGCACGAGCTGGCTCGACAGCTCCGCGAGCCGCGCCGTCTCGACATCCAGCCGTCCGTCCGCGGACACGATGCCGTGTTTCTGCTGATAGTCCGACAGGCGCTTCTGCGCCGCCTCCAGTTCCTCGCGCAGGCCCTGCGTGCGCTCGTCGAACCACTGCGCATACTGTCGCGCCGGCTCCACGCGCAACTCCAGCGCCGTCTCCATGTAAGCCTTGGCGAAGGTGTTGGCGATCATCGCCGCGAATTCCGGCTGCGATGCCGTATAGCGGACGCGGATCACGTTGCTCTCGCGCGCGGGCTTCACCTCCAGGCGCGAGCGCAGCACCGCGCCGATCCAGGCGCGCAGCTCGCCCGTCCCCCCGGTCGCTTCCTGCCACTGCTCGCGGAACTGCGGCATGCGCTCCAGCCCCGCCAGCTCCACGACGCGCAGCGCGACGCGCTCCGAGCCGATGATGTCGACCTGGGTGGCGATGTGGCTCGCCATCAGCTGCGACGGCATCATGCCGCCCGCGATCGGGTCGGCCGACTTCGCGTCGATGACCAGCGCCGTCTCGGCCGAGTACTTCTGCGGCAGCACGACGCTCACCGCGAAGGCCGCCGCCATGACGACCACCACCACCGCGCACACCAGCCACAAGCGCGCACGCAGGATGCGCAGGAATTGTCCGAGATTCATGATCGGCCCCGCCTCAGAAGAGGCTCTCCTTCACGTAGATGATGTCGTCCGGCCGCAGGCGGTCCTCCAGCGTGGGCTCGATCACCGCGACCTTGCCGTCCGCACCGCGCCGATGGATGCGCAGCCCGCGCACCGTGCCGCGCAGCGTCGGCCCGCCGCCCGTCGCCAGCGCCTGCATCACCGTCATGTTGCGTTCCAGGCGGAAGGCGCCCGGCTTCTGCACCTCGCCGTAGATGTAGAACACGTCCGCACGCCGCACGAAGATCACGTCGCCGGGCGACAGCATCATGTTCGCGTCGCCATCGCCACGCTGGAACAGCGCCGGCAGGTCCAGCTCCTGCCGGATCGGCTGGCCGTCGCGCGTACCGACCAGCACGATCACGTCGTCACCGCCCGTCGCGATTCCGCCCGCGTTCGCGAGCATGTCGGTCACGCGCACGTTGAAGGTGTCGAGCGGATAGCGGCCCGGCTTGTTCACATGCCCCAGCACCGCCACCTGATTGCCGCGGATCTGCACCGGCAGCACCGTCACCTGCGGCTGCAGCACGAAGCCGCCCGTCCGCAGACGCTCCGCGATCAGAGCCTCGGCCGCCGACACCGTGAGTCCGCCCAGCGGAATGCTGCCGATCAGCGGGAAGGTCAGCGCCCCCGTCTCCGACACCCGCCCCTCGGTCGTGAGGTCGGGGTTCTGGAACACGCTGATGCGCACGATGTCGCCCGGCCCCAGCACGTACTCGCGCGCGTCCGCCCCGACCGGCGCGGCGACCGCCGCCGGTGCAGGCGGCGGCACCTGGGCCACCGCCCACGCCGACGCGCACGCCAGCCAGATCAACAGCGGAATCCGGAAAACATCTCGAATCGTTATCGACAGCAACATGAATCTCTCCCTCGATCATCGCGGCACGGACGCGCGGGGCGGCTCCGCAGGGGCGACCGCATTCGGGGTCGCTGCCGCGGGCGCATACTCGATGCGCGCGCCATCGCGCAGGCGCTCGACCTCCGCCTTGGCCAGCGCCGTCTTGCGTTCATTCACCAGATAGCGTTCGATCATCGGGCGCGCGGTCGCCAGATCCACCGGCTGCTCGCGCGACGTGACGAGATGGACCAGCAGCGCGCCGCTTCCGGTCCGGCTCAGCACCATCTGTCCATCCTTCATGCGCGCAAAGCCCTTCAGGCTCTCGAGCGGCAGCTGCTCGGCCGGCTTCACCGCGGTGGTGACGCGGAACTCGATCCGTTCGCGCGCGAGCCAGTCCTTCACCTCGTCCACGCCCGCCGCCTTCGCGCTCACGCGCTCGAGCTCGTCGAAGCGCTCTACCGGCACGCGGACCTCCAGCTCCTGCAGGCTGTAGATGCGCCGGCGCGCGAACAGCTCGGGATGGGCCGCATGGAAGGCCGAGATCTCCGCATCGCCCGGCGGCGGGATCTGTTCCGTCACCTGCTCCAGATAGGCCCGTGCAAGGATCTCCCGCTGCGCCGCCTCGAAGGACTGCAGCACGCGCGGGTCGCGATCGAGCCTGCGTTCGCGCGCCTGCTGCACCATCAGCTCCTGGTCGATCAGGCGCTCTAGCGCTCCTGTCTCGGTCGCCCCCTGCGACGCCGCGCGGGCCGCGACCGAATTCAATTCATTGGCCTGGATTTCCTGCTCATTCACTTTCGCAACCACGTCGAACGCCGGCTTTCCTTCCGCCTCGCCCTTGCTGCAGGCATTGAGGAGGAAGACGGCCAGAAGTACGGCAGGAATTGCGCCAGGAAATGGGCCGGAGAATGGGCCAGAAAATGCGCCGCGTTCAAGCGAAGACATCGATCTACCCGATTGATGATTTGAATCAGAATATGTAAAGCCGCGGTCGGCAATTGCGCGGCGCACTGCCCCGCGCAATTGCGCACATCGGATCTACTGGAATAGGGCGGAATTACGGATGCGCGGCATTGCAGATAGCCGCTGGCGCGCAATCAGGGCAAACAGTGCGAGTCCCGCCAGCAGCAGCGAATCGACCCCGCCCTCCCCGTCATCCGTCCCGTCAAGGGAAAAGCGCAGGGCCACGCCTTCGGCAAAGGAGCGCGGCGTCGCCTCGCGGCCGACCGCCGAGACCGCCGCCGTCTCACCCTTCAACGCCAAGCCCGGCGCGGCTTGCAGCCCGACCGCCGGCGACGTCACGACGAATCCGGTGCCGGCGAGACTGGCCGGCGAACTCATCATCCCGGTTGCGATCAACGACGGGGCACCCGTCAGTCGAGCTGCCCGGTCCTCGTAATGGATCGTCACACCGCGCCCCGACAGGGTCACGGCATCGGCCATCGCCGCCGGCGCGGCGACAAGCATGAACATCGAAATAAGGACTGCTTTTTTATCGATGATGAACATGGGCATCACCTCTCTCTCGGGGTGCAGGCGATTCATTTGCGCCTGCACTGTTCCGTCCATCAGGCAATAACGAACAATTGTCTTTGGAAACTTTTCCGGAACTGTTTTTGGATATTGCATCGCACCATAACGAAATTAAAAGGCGCCAGTCAATGCAAGAGAGCTTCGTTTTCATTTCACAATTCAATTGTAAAAATCACGCAACAAATTCCGCTATTACCTGCCCCATATCCGTGCAATCGGCACCAGGCAGGTGCAATCCAACAAGCATCCGGCGCGGCGACGCCCCCTTGCGGGGCATTTCCATCCTTTTCGGCTAGAAACGAAAACGCATCGACAAATCCGCGGTATCGGCCGAATAGGCACGCAGGCTGCGCGAGCCGTCGCGCTCCTGGCGCTGCAAGCTGAAGGCGAAGCTCAGCGCACGCATCGGCCGGTACTCCGCGTGCAGGCCATAGCGGCGGCTGCGGTCCTCCGGCTTCTCGCGCACCGCCCCCCCCCCGATCAAGTCCGGGTCGCCGCGGTAATCGCGTCGGCGCCACTCCAGTCCCGCCCCCAGGCTGACCTTGTCCGTCACGTTCCATCTGGGCACCAGCCGCAGCGCATCGGTCACCGCGTAGTTGGCGGCGAGATCCTGCTGGGCGCCGATTTCCCGCCGCGCGCTCAGCTCCACCGACGTCTTCGCCGTCGCGTCCCAGACGACCCCGATGCGCCCGATCGTCCCGTGGAAGTCGCGTTCGGGCGCGAGGCGGTACTCCAGCCGCGTCCGTCCGATGTAGCCGGAAACCCGCGTAGCGCCTGAGAGTTGCCACTCCCCGCCGAGGCGCACCTCCTGCTGCCGGTAGTCGCGGATCGAGCCCGCCACCGCCGGCCGATTCGCGTACTGGCCGTCGGTGTCGCGCAGCGTCAGCACCACCCGATTGCCCGTGGGCGGCCGGTAGGTGAGGTTCAGATCCACCGTATCGGCATCGAACTCCGCCGCATCGGCATCGCTGCGATCGAACCTGCTCCGCGTATGGGCGAAGCCGGCTCCGACCGCCCAGCGGGGATGCCACCAGAAGTCTGCGCTGGCGTGCGTGCGAGCATAGGCATTCATGTTGCGCTCGCTCCCGCCCGCCTCGTCGAAGCCCGTCAGCGATTCGCGATACAGGTGGCTCAGCTCTCCGCTCCAGCGGTTCCCGAGTTGCCATTCCCAGGCCAGCCGCGCATCCGGACGGTCGTGATCGAGATCGCTGTGCACCGCATAGCGCGCACTGACGAGATTCAGATCCGCCAACAAGCGCTGACGGCCATAACGGCGATCGAACTTCAGTCCAATTCCCGTTTCGCTCACCGTATCGTGCGCCTTGTTTTCGGGCGCACGCTCGCCGTCGTCGAGCCGATAGAGATTGCTCTCGTAACGGATCGATTGACTGACACTGAAATTGAGTGCATCCCCTTCATCGGCTCGCGCCACCTGGTGCACACATACCGATGCAAAGGTCATCACGCACGTAATCGAACTGAAATATCGCATGCCTTGCTTGCCATTAGCTTCGGCACAAGAATAGTCGAAACGGATCGGAAGAAAATTGAGCTTGTAAGCACATTAAAAAACGCCCGCATCCATGAATCGCGAGAAACCGCAGCGGCCGCAGCGACACCTGCGCCGACATAAAACACCATATCGTGGCAATGGTTTATAAACCTAACAAACTGATTAAACGGTATTTTTATAGCTTAAATAACTAGCAATCGGACTTAACAAATGACAATAGTATTGTTATGGCGACCGTCACCCTCCCAACCCGTTTCTCATTTGCGCAAATATTTTCTTTTACATATCGGCGGTCGTATCGGAGCCCGTTCAGTAAGATGCGCCGGACGCTACCGTAAATCGCTCGCGGCACATTCATCACACCCGAATCGATGCGAATGGACGTGATCGTGCGGCGCACAAATCTCAAATTCCTTAAATGATGCTTGCAGCCCTGGATAGACAAGGCAGCCTGCTGCGCGGCAGCTTCACCTTGAGCGGCGCAATCGAGGCATTCATCGACCCGCTCACCGTCGTCGCGGTCCTGTACGCCTGCGCCGCATGGCACGGCGAACGCCTGCTGAGTCCGCCCTACATGATCCTGGGCGCGCTCGCGTTCGCGCTCACCTTTCCCGGCAATATCGGATTGCATGAAGACGCGCGCACCATGGTGCGCAAGGTCGCGACCAACTGGCTGCTGTTCGTGGCGGCGGTGGGCGCCTTCGGTTACGCCAGCGGCTACCTGCACTACTTTCCGCAGTCGATGCTCGTGGGCTGGATCGCAGCCACCCCGCTCGCGCTCCTCTCCGTTCACGCAGTCGCCCGACAGGCCTTGCCCAGGTGGATGGCGATCGGCGACAACCAGCGCATCGCGGTCGTCGCCGGCGTGAACGACATCGGCCTGAAGCTCGCGCGCGAGTTCGGCCAGCACGCCTACCTCGGCACCCGCGTCGTCGGCTTCTTCGACGACCGACCGCGTGCGCGCCTGCCCGACAACGGCGAAATCCCCCTGCTCGGCCCGCTCGCCGGGCTCGCCGAGTTCGTCAAGCGCCGCCGCGTCGAAGCGATCTACCTCGCCCTGCCGATGGCCCCGCAGCCCCGCATCCTTGCCCTGCTCGACGACCTCAAGGACACCACAGCGTCGATCTACTTCGTACCCGACATCTTCGTCACCGACCTGATCCAGGGACGCCTGGACAACGTCGGTGGCATGCCCGTCGTCGCCGTCTGCGAGACGCCCTTCACCGGCTTCAACAACATCGTCAAGCGCGGCTCCGACTTCCTCCTCGCGCTACTGATCCTGCTGCTGCTGAGCCCCCTGCTGCTGGCCGTCGCGGCCGGCGTCAAGCTCTCCTCCCCCGGCCCCGTCGTCTTCAAGCAGCGCCGCTACGGCCTCGACGGCCGCGAGATCCTCGTCTACAAGTTCCGCTCGATGACCGTCTGCGACGATGGCGCGAGCGTGCGGCAGGCCACGCGCAACGACAGCCGCATCACCCCCTTCGGCGCCTTCATCCGCCGCACCTCGCTCGACGAATTGCCGCAGTTCATCAACGTGCTGCAGGGGCGCATGAGCATCGTAGGCCCGCGACCGCACGCCGTCGCGCACAACGAGGCCTACCGCAAGCTCATCAAGGGCTACATGATCCGGCACAAGGTCAAGCCGGGCATCACCGGCTGGGCGCAGGTCAACGGCTACCGCGGCGAAACCGAGACACTCGACAAGATGGAGAAGCGCATCGAGTACGATCTCGACTACCTGCGCAACTGGTCGCTCGGCCTCGACCTCTGGATCATCGTCAAGACGGCGCTCATGGTCGTGCGCGACCCGAACGCATACTGAGGTGAGCGGGCGCGAAACTCGCCGCGCCGCGCACCGTCAAACCGCTGTCTACCGAAACCCGACCATGATCCCTGCCCGCCCCCTCCTTCTCCTCGTGCTCGGCCTGACCGCGAACGGCATCGCCGGCGCCGCGCAACCGACCGACATCCGTCCCGGCCTGTGGGAATTCCGCTCGACCCGGCTCAACATCGCCGGCCTGCCCGACATGTCCGCGCAGATGGCCCAGGCGCAGCAATACCTCCGCAACCTTCCGCCCGACATGCGCCGCATGGTCGAACAGGAGATGAGCACACGCGGCGTCAAACTGGGCAACGACGGCACGGTGCGCAGCTGCATCACGCCTGAGCAGGCGAAGTCGGACACCATCTACTCGGGCAAGACCGAAGGCAACTGCACGCTCGACCAGGTAGTGAAATCCGGCAGCACCGTGCGCGGTCAGCTCACCTGCACGCGGCCGGCGGCCACTGGCAACTTCGAGGCGCACGTGCAGACGCCCGAGCGCTTCACAACGCGGGTGCATATGAATTCCACGCGCGGGGACATGCAGATGGACACGGACGCACGCTGGATCGGCGCCGACTGCGGCGCTCAAGGCCAAGGCTGAGTTCCCGGGGGGCGCTGCAGCGCCACACCGCGCCGCAGCTCGTGCACAATGGCGCATCCGGCCGCGCACTGCATCCGGCTGACTCCCCGACACGAAGAACTCATGAAGATCGCCACCTGGAACGTCAACTCCCTCAAGGTCCGCCTGCCCCACGTCCTCGACTGGCTCGCCGCCAACCGGCCGGACGCCCTGTGCCTGCAGGAGCTCAAGATGGAGGACAAGGCCTTCCCCGTCGCTGAACTGGAAGCGGCCGGCTACCACGCGGTGTTCAACGGCCAGAAGACCTACAACGGCGTCGCGATCCTCAGCCCGCAGGCGCCGGACGCGACGACGCGGGACATCCCCGGCTTCGCCGACGAGCAGAAGCGCATCATCGCCGCCACCATAGGCGGCGTGCGCATCGTCAGCGCCTATTTCCCGAATGGCCAGGCCGTTGGTTCCGACAAGTTCGAATACAAGCTGCGCTGGCTTGCCGCCCTCACCGAGTGGCTGCGCGACGAGATGAAGACCCACGAGCGCCTCGTCCTCGCCGGCGACTTCAACATCGCCCCCGAGGACCGTGACGCCCACCCCGACTGGAAGGAGGAGATCCACGTCTCGCCGCCCGAACGCGCCGCCTTCGCCGCACTGACCGAGCTGGGCCTCGCCGATGCCTTCCGCCTCTTCGATCAGCCCGAGAAGAGCTATTCGTGGTGGGATTACCGCATGGGCGCGTTCCGCCGCAACTTCGGCCTGCGCATCGACCACATCCTCGTCTCCCAGGCGCTGCGCGCAAGCTGCCGCGGCTGCACCATAGACAAGACCCCGCGCAAGCTCGAGCGCCCCTCCGACCACGCCCCGGTGGTCGTCGAACTGGACCTGTGAGCCCCGCCCCATGAGCACGCCGCCCCCGGACCCGACCCTCGCCGCCAACCACTATCCGATGATCGCCGCGCTGCCCGAGGCCGCGCGCCAACGCCTGCTCGCCGCGGGCCGCTGGGCGCGCGTGCCGGCCGGCACCCTACTGTTCGACGACCACCAGGCCTGCGAAGGTTTTCCCTTCGTCGTCGAAGGCTCGGTGCGCGTGGTCAAGTGCGCGCCGAACGGGCGCGAGCTGCCGCTGTACCGCGTCACGCCGGGCGAAACCTGCATCATCTCCTCGTCCTGCCTGCTCGGGCACGAGGACTACAACGCGCGCGGCATCGCGGAAACGGACACCGTGCTGCTGATGTTGCCCAAGCCCGAATTCGACGCCCTGCTCGCCGAGCCGGCCTTCCGCAGCTTTGTCTTTCATCTCTTCGCCGAGCGCATCGCCGACCTGATGCAGCTCATCGAGGAAGTCGCCTTCCACCGCCTCGACCAGCGCCTCGCCGCCCAGCTGCTGGGCAAGGGGCGCGTGCTGCACGTCACGCACCAGCAGCTCGCCGACGAGCTCGGCAGCGTGCGCGAATTCGTCAGCCGGCTGCTGAAAGGCTTCGCCGCGCAGGAACTCGTGAAACTGTCGCGCGAGCAGATCGAGATCCTCGACCCTGCGGGCCTGCGGCGCATCGCCAGCGACGGCCGACAGACCTGAGCTTCGCGACGGGGGCTGTGTAACCGAGGTTACAGACCGGCAGGAGCGCGAGTGTTGAAATACGCTCGCAAACCTGAACAACCCCGGAGAAAATCATGAATGCAAACGTCGGCGGCATCGACAAGATCCTTCGCATCGTCGCGGGCCTGGTCCTGATCGTCCTCGCGATCATGGGCATCGGCGCCCCCTGGACCTGGATCGGCGTCGTGCCCCTCGCGACCGGCCTGATGGGCTGGTGCCCGGCCTACTCGATCTTCGGCCTCAACACCTGCCCGATGAAGAAGGCCTGAGCGTCGCGCGCGACCTCACAAAAAAGCCGGGGCGACCCGGCTTTTCTTCGTTTACGACCTCCGTTTCGCCCGAGCTATGCCGGAGCGCCCTTGCGCGACACATGGTTCGCGATATTGACGTAGTCCGCAACGCTCAAGCGCTCGCCACGCAGCCCCGGATCCAGTCCCAGCGTCGCGAAATCCTGCTCGTCGATGAAGTCGCGCAGCGTGTTGCGCAAGGTCTTGCGCCGCTGCCCGAAGGCCGCTGTGACGATGCGGCCGAGCAGTTCCTCGTCCTGCGCACCGAGCTGATCGGGCGGCAGCGGCACCATGCGCACGATGCTGGAGGTCACTTTCGGCGCCGGCCGGAACGCCCCCGGCGGCACGTCGAAGAGCCGACCCATGCGGAAGCGGTACTGCAGCATCACCGATAGCCGCCCATACTCCTCGGTCCCCGGCTCGGCCACCATGCGCATCACCACCTCCTTCTGCAGCATGAAGGTCATGTCCGAAACGCTTTCGGCAAAGGTCGCGAGATGGAACAGCAACGGCGTGGAGATGTTGTACGGCAGGTTCCCCACCACGCGCAGCGGCGCGCCGAGGCTGCCGAAATCGAACTTCAGCGCGTCGCCCTCGTGGATCGTCAGCCGTTCCGGCGAGTAGCGCTCCTTCAGGCGCGCGATCAGGTCGCGGTCGATCTCGACCACGTGCATGTGCCCGAGCCGCTCGACCAGCGGATCGGTCATCGCCGCAAGGCCCGGGCCGATCTCGACGATGGTGTCGCCCGCGGCGGGGCGGATCGCATCGACGATCTTGCGGATGATGTTGGGATCGGACAGGAAGTTCTGCCCGAAGCGCTTGCGGGCGTGGTGCTCGGTCATTCGATATCTCTACAGGTTGTCGGCAACGCCGAAGCGGCGGCGCTGCCGTGATGCAGCCCGCGCGATGGCGGTTTTCGGGCCGAGGCGTCCGCCACGCGCCAACGAGGACCGGAAGCCGCCGTCGCGCGGGCGGGCCGACCGGCACTCAGGTTCAAGGAATTCGGTTTTCAGCCGCGAGCGCCCGCCATCGCGATCGCCAGCTCGATTGCCGCGAACAGACTGCCCGGATCGGCCTTTCCCGTTCCGGCAAGATCGAGTGCGGTGCCGTGATCCACCGAAGTCCGGATGATCGGCAGGCCGAGCGTCACGTTCACCCCGCCACCGAAGCTCGCGTGCTTCAACACCGGCAGCCCCTGGTCGTGGTACATCGCCAGCACGGCATCGCCCTGCGCGAGCGTGTGCGGCACGAACAGCGTGTCGGCCGGCAGCGGGCCGGTGAGCGACATGCCCTCGCCGCGCAGCTTCTCCAGCACCGGCGTGATCACCTCGATCTCCTCGCGCCCCATGTGGCCGCCCTCGCCGGCGTGCGGATTCAGGCCGGCGACGAGGATGCGCGGCGCCGCCAGGCCGAAGTGCCGCACCAGGTCGCCATGCAGGATGCGCAGCGTCGCCTCCAGCAGCTCGCGCGTGATCGCCGCCGGCACCGCCGCCAGCGGCAGGTGCGTCGTCGCCAGCGCGACGCGCATGCCGCCGCCGACCAGCATCATCACGACCAAGGGCGTGCCGGTATGCTCGGCGAGATACTCGGTATGTCCGCTGAAGGCCACCCCGGCATCGTTGATGACGCCCTTGTGCACCGGCGCCGTCACCATCCCCGCGAACTCGCCGCTGCGGCAGCCCGCCAGCGCGCGGTCGAGCAGCGCGAGCACGTAGGGCGCGTTTGCGGCGTCGAGCACACCGGCGCGCGCCGGCACGCCCAGCGGGACGTGCAGCACTTCGATTGCGTCTTCCGGCGCTGCATCGCGTGCGGGATCGAAGGGCACCACCGCCGCCCGACCATCGGCACGCTCGCGGATCAGCCCGATGTCGCCGAGGACGACGGTACGCACCGGCCAGTCGCGTCCGGCCAGGTGCGCGCACAGCTCCGGCCCGACCCCGGCCGGCTCGCCGCTCGTGACGGCGAGAATCGGCAAGCGCGTCGGCAGCCCCGGCACGCCGGCTTACTCCTTCTCCAGGCGGTACTCGACGTAGGTACGGTCACGCAGCTGGCGCAACCATTCCTCGTAGGCCTCCTCGGCCTTGCGCTCGCGCAGCGCGTTGCGCGCGGCGGCGCGCTTGCGCTCGTCGGTAACGTCCTGCATGCGGCGCTCATCGACCATGATCAGGTGCCAGCCGAAGGGCGACTTGATCGGCGCGCTGACCTCGCCCGGCTTGAGCGCGTCCATGGCACGCTCGAATTCGGGCACCGTGTCGCCCGGATTGACCCAGCCGAGGTCGCCGCCCTTCGCGGCCGACAGGTCGGCCGAGTTCACCTTCGCCAGTTCCGCGAAGTTCCCGCCGTTGATGACGCGCTCGCGCAGGCCGTTGAGGCGGCTCTCGGCGTCGGCATCGGTCACGATCTCCGAGGTGCGGATCAGGATGTGGCGCGCGCGCGTCTGCTGCATCTGCTGCAGGCCCGCCACCGCGCCGCCGCGACGCTCGACGAGCTTGACGATATGGAAACCCGCCGGACTGCGGATGACCTTCGACACCTCGCCCGGCTGCATCTGGCGCACGGCCTCCGCGAACAGCGCCGGCAGGCGGTCACGGCCGCGCCAGCCCAGGTCGCCGCCGCTCAGCCCGTCCGGCGCGTCCGAATACGAGGCCGCGAGGCGGCCGAAATCCTCGCCCGCGCGCAGGCGCTCGACGACGCTCTCCGCGCGCGCCAGGCGCTCCGACTGCTGCTGCATGGTTGCGCTTTCGGGCACGCGCACCAGGATGTGGGCGACGTGGAACTCCTCGCCCGACAGCGCATCGGCGTTGTTCGCGAGGAAGTTCTCGATCTCGGCGTCGGTCACGACGATGCGGTTGTCGACCTCGCGCTCGCGCAGACGGGTGAGCAGGATCTCGGAACGGATCTGGTCGCGAAAGCGGTTCCAGGTGATGCCATCCTTCTCCAGCGCGAGGCGCAGATCGGTCATGCCCATGCGGTTGTTGTCGGCGATGCGGCCGATCGCCCGGTCAAGCGTCGCATCGTCGACCTTGAGCGAGGTTTCCGCGGCGAGCTGTATCTGCGCACGCTCGAGCACCAGCCGTTCGAGCACCTGGCGCTCGAACACTTCGGCCGGCGGCAGCGCCGTGCCCTGGCGCGCGAGCTGGCGCTGCGCCTGCTGCACGCGCTCGCGCAGTTCCAGCGTGGTGATGACCTCGTTATTGACGACGGCGACGATGCGGTCGACCGCGACCGGGCGCGCAGGGGCGGCGTGCGCGGGCAGCAGCGCGGGTGCGCCGGCGAGGCCGAGTACCAGGGCGATGCACAGGCGCGAGGGAATTCGGATCATGTTCTGTCGTGGTGTGGATGTTGAGGCGCTCATTCGGCGCCGAAAACGCGATCGGAAACGGGATCGTTGATCTTCCCATAACCGGCGACGCTGCGTTTGAGCAGATTGACCGGACTGGTGCCCACGCTTGCGAGGTCGTTGAGCTCGAGCTGGACGAACACCGCCTGGGTCACGTCATTGGGGTCGGTCGCGAAGCGGTGCACCGCGGTGCGCACGACCCAGCAACCGCCATCGTACTCGATGCCCGCGATCGCCTCGGTGATGCGGTCTTCCGTCAGCGAGCGCGTCACGCGCCCGACGCCGTACCAGCCGCCGCCCAGCGGCCACTGGCCGGACAGGGCGAGATCCTGGATCTTGTCGCTCTCGTCGGCAAGCCGGCCGCGCGAATAGCGGTAGGAAAGGTTCAGCGCCTTGGCGAAGTCGGGCTGGTAACGCACGCCGGCGTTGAAGCGTTCGGTCCAGTTGTCGCGCGGGTTGTACTGGATGTTCGAATCGAGCCAGGTCTTCGACATGATGTAGCCGCTGAAGAGCCCCAGCACGTCGGCCCGGCGGCCGGTGCGCGGCTCCTCGCCCGGCAGCGTCACACGCTGGTCGTCGAAATAGAAACGCTGGCCGACGGTCGCGCGCAGGCGCTCGCCGCCGGTTTCGGGGTCGATCAGGCGCGAGGTCACCGCCGCCGTCACCTGGTTCGCATCGGCGATGCGGTCGCCCCCCGAATACTGGTTCTCGGAGAAGATCTGCGCGAGGCCGAAGTCGTAGCGCGAGGAGTCGAACACCGGGATGTCGGACTGGTCGCGGTACGGCGTCTTGACGTAGAACACGCGCGGCTCCAGCGTCTGCAGGAAGTCCCGGCCGAGAAGGCTTGTGTCGCGCTCGAACATCAGGCCGCTGTCGACCGAGAAGATCGGCACGGAACGCGTGATCGAGCGGCTGTTGCCGCTGAGGTCGCGATCGAGGTCGTACTGCGTGTAATGCAGGCCGAGCTTGGGCGTGACGTAATAGCCGGCGCGCTCGAAGGGCAACGAAACCTGGGGATGCAGCGTGAAGCGGCTGCCTTCGGCAACATTCGAATCCGGATGGTCGAACTGCACGTACTCGCCGCGGAACGCGAAGGCCGAGCCGCCGATCAGCTCGCCGCGGTTGGCGTTCAGCAGCAGCTGCGGCAGCTTGCGGTACGGCTCCCCGCCCGACAGGGTCTGGTAGCTCTGCACCAGCGCGGAGGCATTCCACCACTCGCTGCCGGCATAGCTCAGCGTGCCCTTGCGCACGAGGTTCGCACGCGAGGCGACCGACACGCGCGAGCTGAGATCCTCGAAATACTCCTTGTCCGTGACGCCGTTCCAGTCGATCGCCGCGAACAGGCTGGGCGTGATGACCTGCGTATGCTGGAAGGAGCCCAGCGCACGCTCCTCGCCGGTGACGTTGTCGCGCGGCAGGTATTCGACGCGCGCCTCACCGGCCTGCGTCGGCGTCAGGTAACGGAATTCGGTCGCCAGCTGCACACCGCGGCGGCCCATCACGCGCGGGGCGATCGTCGCGTCGTAGTTCGGCGCGATGTTCCAGTAGTACGGCACCGAGATGTCGAGGCCGACCTTGTTCGACATGCCGAAGGTCGGGGCAAGGAAGCCGGACTGGCGCTGGCCGACGAGCGGGAACTCCGCCCACGGCCACCACAGCATCGGCACGTCCTGGAACACCAGGGTCGCGCCCTTCGCGGTGCCGAGCTCGCGGTCGTAGTCGAGGTGCAGGTCGCTCGCCTTGAGGTACCAGTCGGGATCGCTCGCCTCGCAGGTCGACCAGGTCGCGTTCTTCAGGCGGTACTGGTTCTCGCCCTCGAAATACAGCACGTCGGCCGAGCCGCCGCCGGCGATCTCGCGCGGCGTCTCGCCGGGCTGCACGGGCTGGGTCGACTGGCGCTTGATGCGGTAGGTCGGCTCCTCGAACGAACCCAGGCGCTCCTCGAGCTTCAGCCGCGCCTCCGGTCCGCTCATCTGGTCCTCGCCGCGCCTGAGCCGCACGTTACCCTCGGCATGCGCCTCGTCGTCGAGCTCGCGATAAGTCAGCTTGTCCGCTGAAAGCAGCAGGTCGTCGCGTTGCAGCTCGGCATCGCCTTCCGCCAGCAGTTCGACCGAACGCGTGCCGCGGATGCGCAGGGCACGTACCTCGGTCGCCCCCGGCGGCAAGGCGCTCGGCGCCTGCGCGGGCTTGGTCCCGCTTACAGCCCCGGCCGGCGTCGCCACGGTGGGCGCGGGAGCAGGCGCCTTCGCTGCGGGATGGACGCCGGCAGGAACCGGCTCCACCGGAGCCGCCGCGGGCGCCGGCTTCGCCGGCGTACGGGCGCTGCCGCCCCCCATCAGGTCAGGCGACACGACCAGCGGCGGCAATCCGGCCGCCAGGGCCGAGCCCGAGAAACAGCACAGCAGCAGCGGGATCGCCCGCAGCTGCGTTCTCAATCGCATTTCGCGCAAAGCGCTTTCCCCAATCCTGGTTTCATCGCCGGCGGCCCGTGCCCGGCACGGTCGCGGCCTTTTGATAAACTCGCGGATTTTACACGAAGCGTTGCGGAGAACCCGGTGCACAGACTTGCCCAACTGAACGACTGGCTGACCACACGAATGTCCGGGAAGGCCTTCGAGCTCACGCCCGCATCGGCCGACGCCAGTTTCCGCCGCTACTTCCGGGTGAATTTCGCCGACGGCAGCCCCAGCCTCGTCGTCATGGACGCGCCGCCCGAGCGCGAGGACTGCCGTCCGTGGCTGAAGGTCGAGGAGCTGTTCCGCGCCGCCGGCGCGCACGTCCCCGAAGTGCTCGCGCAGGACCTCGACCAGGGCTTCCTGCTGCTGTCCGACCTCGGCAGCACTACCTACCTCGCCGCGCTGAACAAGGACAACGCCGCCCACCTCTACGCCGACGCCCTCGGCTCGCTCATTGCGATCCAGCGCGCGAGCCGCCCCGACGTGCTGCCGGAATACTCGCGCGAACTGCTGCTGCGCGAGCTGATGCTCTTCCCCGAGTGGTACATCGAGCGTCACAAGGGCGTCACGCTAGACGATCGCCAGCGTGTCACGCTGATGGACACCTTCGACCGCATCCTCGCAGTGAACCTCGCCGAGCCCCAGGTCTTCGTGCATCGCGACTACCACTCGCGCAACCTGATGTACCTGCCCGACCAGGCCAACCCGGGCATCATCGACTTCCAGGATGCCGTGTACGGCCCGCTGACCTACGACCTCGCCTCGCTGTTCAAGGACGCCTACATCCACTGGGAGGAGGACTTCACCCTCGACATGCTCGCGCGCTACTGGGAAGCGGCGCGCAAGCTGGGCCTGCCGGTGCGGGAAGACTTCTCCGACTTCCACCGCGACTACGAATGGATGGGCGTGCAGCGCCACATCAAGGTGCTGGGCATCTTCGCTCGGCTCTATCACCGCGACGGCAAGGACGGCTACCTCGCCGACATGCCGCTGGTGATGGACTACCTCCGCCGCGCGTGCAAACGCTATCGCGACCTCGGCCCACTGCTGAAGCTGCTCGACCGCCTCGATCCCGAACCGGTCGAAGTCGGCTACACCTTCTGATGCGCGCGATGATCCTCGCCGCCGGCCGCGGCGAACGCATGCGCCCACTCACGGACGCCTGCCCGAAGCCGCTGCTGCAGGCAGGCGGCAAGCCGCTGATCGTGTGGCACATCGAACGCCTGCGCGACGCCGGCTTCACCGACATCGCGATCAACCACGCCCACCTCGGCGCGATGATCGAGGCGGCGCTGGGCGATGGCGGCGCCTTCGGCGTGCGCCTGCGCTACTCGCCCGAAGCGGAGGCGCTGGAGACTGCCGGCGGCATCCGCCAGGCCCTGCCGCTGCTCGGCGACGCCCCCTTCCTGGTCGTGAATGGCGACGTCTTCTGCGATGCCGAGCTCGCGGCCCTGCGTGCGACGGGCGAAGGGCTGACCGCCGACGGCGACCTCGCCCACCTGCTGATGGTACCGAACCCCGAGCACCACCCCGGCGGCGACTTCCATCTCGCGGACGGGCGCCTGCACCGCGACGGCGAACCGCGCCTGACCTTCTCCGGCCTCGGCGTGTACCACCCCGCCCTCTTCGCCGGCATCGCACCGGACACGCGTGCCGCGCTCGGCCCGCTGCTGCGCGAGGCGATGGACGCCGGACGCGCAAGCGGCGCCCTGCACGCCGGCTATTGGCTCGACGTCGGCACCCCGGCGCGACTCGCCGAACTCGACGCGCGGCTGCGCCGTACCGGCACCTGAACGCACTCCGGCAGGTCCGGTCGAATCCGACATCCGTGCCCATGCCATAATCCGCCGATGAACACGCCCCTCGACCCGAAGTTCGCCCCCCTCGCGCTCGACATCGCCCCCTTCCGCGCCCGCCGCGAGCGCCTGCTCGCGCGCATGAACGCACTCGGCGGCGGTATCGCCGTGTTGCCGACGGCTCCGGAATACGCGCGCAACCGGGACACGCACTACCCGTTCCGCTACGACAGCTATTTCCACTACCTCACCGGCTTCGGCGAACCGGAGGCAGTGGTCGTGCTGATCGCCGGCGATACGCCGAAATCGATCCTGTTCTGCCGCGAAAAGAACGAGGAGCGCGAAATCTGGGACGGCTACCGCTACGGCCCCGACGCCGCACGCGAGCGCTTCGGCTTCGACGAGACCTGGACCATTGGCGAGATCGACCAGCGCCTGCCCGATCTCATGTCCGGCCAGCCCGCACTGTGGTGCAGCCTCGGCCACGACACCGACTGGGACGCCCGCGTGCTGCGCGCCCTCAACACCGTGCGCGCGAACGCCCGCGCCGGGGCGATCCCGCCGCATGCGATCCGCGACGTGCGCGCCGAGCTCGACGAGATGCGCATCCTCAAGGACGCCTCCGAAATCGCGATCATGCGCCGCGCCGGCGACATCTCCGGCGAAGCCCATCGCCGCGCGATGGCCGCGACCCGCCCCGGCCGCTTCGAATACGAG
Organism: Aromatoleum evansii; assembly: GCF_045689615.1. NCBI lineage: Bacteria > Pseudomonadati > Pseudomonadota > Betaproteobacteria > Rhodocyclales > Rhodocyclaceae > Aromatoleum > Aromatoleum evansii. The sequence goes on along the minus strand of NZ_CP141259.1, from coordinate 1,004,593 downwards.
ATCGAGGCCGAACTGCTCCACGCCTTCCGCCGCGCCGGCAGCCAGGCCCCCGCCTACCCGTCCATCGTCGCCAGTGGCGCCAACGCCTGCGTGCTGCACTACATCGAGAACGACCGCCAGATGGCCGATGGCGACCTGCTGCTGATCGACGCCGGCTGCGAGCTCGACGGCTACGCCTCCGACATCACCCGCACTTTCCCGGTGAATGGCCGCTTCAGCGGACCGCAGCGCGACATCTACGAACTCGTGCTCGCCGCGCAGGGCGCCGCCAAGGCCGCGATCCGGCCCGGTGCGCACTGGAACATGCCGCACGACGCCGCCGTCGAGGTGCTCGCGCAGGGCATGCTCGACCTCAAGCTCCTTTCCGGCAGCCTCGCCGAAGTCCTCGAGCAGGGCCACTACCGCCGCTTCTACATGCACCGCACCGGGCACTGGCTCGGGCGCGACGTGCACGACGCGGGCGAATACAAGCTCGACGGGGACTGGCGCCCGCTCGCCCCGGGCATGGTGCTGACGGTCGAGCCGGGCTGCTACATCCGCCCTGCCGAAGGCGTGCCGGAAGCCTTCTGGAACATCGGCGTGCGCATCGAGGACGACGCGCTGGTCACTGCGGACGGCTGCGAATACCTCACCGAAGCCGCACCGCGCTCGGTCGCCGACATAGAGGACGTGATGCGCGAGGCCGCCGATGGCGCAGCATGACCTGCTGATCGTCGGCGCAGGCCCGGTCGGCCTCTCGCTCGCCCTCGCACTGAAGGACAGCGGCCTCGCGATCGCACTGGCAGACGCGCGGCCGCGCGATGCCGTCGCCGCCGACCCGCGCGCGCTCGCGTTGGCCCACGGTACGCGCCTCACCCTCGAACACCTTGGGGTGTGGAACGCGTTACCAGCCACGCCTATCCGCCACATCCACATCTCGCAGCAGGGCGGCTTCGGCCGCACCCGGCTCGATGCGGACGACTACGGCCTGCCCGCACTCGGCTATGTCGTCCGGGCGGGCGCTCTCGCCGAAGCCCTGCGCGACGCCGTCGAGCGCACCGGCATCACGGTCATGGACCAGACCGAAGTCACCGGACTGACCGCAGGCGCCGACGCGGTAACGGCCAGCCTCGCCGGCGACGGCAGCACCCTCCATGGCGCCACCGCCTGCGCCCGCCTCGTCGCCTGCGCCGAAGGCGGGCTGCAGGCGGGCACGCCCGACATCGTCGAACGGGACTACGGCCAGCACGCGATCATCGCCAACGTGGGCATTGCCGGCAGACACGGCGAAACCGCCTTCGAGCGCTTCACCAGCGAGGGCCCCATCGCCCTGCTGCCCCACGGCGACCACTATGCCCTAGTGCATGTCGCCTCGCCCCGGCGCGCCACCGAACTCCTGGCCCTACCCGACGCCGCCTACCTGCAACACCTCCGGCAGCGCTTCGGCAGCCGGGTCCAGCTCGCAAGCGTTGCCGGGCGGCAGCGCTACCCGCTGGTGCTGCGCTACCGTCGCGACCCCGTCGGCTCGCGGACGGTGTGGCTGGGCAACGCCGCTCAGACCCTGCACCCCGTCGCCGGCCAGGGTTTCAACCTCGCGCTGCGCGACGTCTGGGCGCTCGCCCGCACCCTCCTCGACTACCGCGGCGACCCCGGCCTCGCCGGCACGCTCGCCGCGTGGCGCGACGCCCGGCGACTGGACCGCTTCGGCGCGATCAACTTCACCGACAGCCTCGTGCGCATATTCAGCAACGACTTCGCCCCCCTGCACCATGCACGCGGCGCAGCGCTGTTCGCCCTCGACATGCTGCCGCCGCTGCGCCACTTCATCGCCCGCCGCATGATGTTCGGCGCCCGCGCCTGGCCGTGACTCCGGGGATGCCGACCCCGCCGGCACGCCATCGTTATATGATTGCGTCCGAACAATCCCGGACCTGACGTTTCATCACATGAACAAGAACATGCGGATTCGCTACAAGATCACCCTTGCAGTCGGCATTGCGGTCACTGCGGTCCTCGTGGCGATGGCGCTCTTCTACACGCACTTCCAGGAACAGTCGGTCCTGAGCCAGAACGAGCGCACGATGGAAAAGCTCACCGAAAGCGTGGCCCAGGGCCTGCAGGCGGTGATGCTGGCGGGTTCCGCGGACATCGCCGAGTCCTATGCCGACCGCCTCAAGAAGGTTACCGACATCATCGACTTCCGCATCCTGCGCACCAACGGCGACGAAGCCTTCCGCGACAACAAGACCATCGACGACGTGAACCGCCGCCGCGGCGAGGAAACCTTCACTCCGCGCGACCACGAACAGCAGATCCCGGTCCTGCCGGCTGACGACCCCAACCTGCTCGCGACAGTGAACGAAGGCCGCACGCTCGCGGTGTACGAACCCGGCCTCGATGGCCACCGCACCCTCACCTTCCTCGCCCCCATCAAGTACGCCGACGCCTGCAGCAAGTGCCACGGCACGGCCAACAGGGTGCGCGGCGTGATCAAGCTGACAACCTCGCTCGCCGCCGTCGAGCGCGACATCTACGAGGTGCGCCAGTACGCGATCGGCGGCCTCGCCCTGGCGCTGATGGCGACCATGCTGCTCACCGGCTACATGCTCGGTCGCACCATCGTCGAACCGCTCGAGAAGGTCACCCACGCGATGAGCCGCGTCTCCGACGGCGACCTCGACCACCAGGTGCCGATCCACAGCCGCGACGAGATCGGCACGATGGCCAACAGCTTCAACCGCATGACCTCGGAGCTGCGCACCACGTACGACGGTCTGCGCCGCGAGCAGGACAAGCTCACGACCATCATCCACGGCGCGGGCGAAGGGATCGTCGTCACCGACAGCACCGGCGAGATCGTGCTGGTGAACCCCGCGGCCGAACGCCTGCTCGAAAAACCCGCGAGCCAGATCGTCCGGGAAGGTTTCTATGCGCTCCTCGACGACGAGGAGCAGATGCGCCTGTGGCTGTCGGACCCCGAGCAGGGCGGCTCGATCACGACCGCCTACAGGGAGCGCGTCCTGCAGATCTTCGCGTCCACGATCTTCGGCAACGACCACAACATCGTCGGCTCGGCCGCACTGCTGCGCGACATCACCGAGGAGAAGCGCCTCGAGGAGGAGTTGCGGCGACTTTCGACCACCGACGGCCTCACCGGCCTGTTCAACCGCCGCCACCTGGATGCCACGCTGGACACCGAATACAACCGTGCCCAGCGCACCGGCACCTCGCTCGCGGTGCTGATGTTCGATATCGACCATTTCAAGAAATTCAACGACACCTACGGCCACGACCAGGGCGACCGCGTGCTGCAGTCCGTCGCGAAGAATTTCCACGACGCGCTGCGCAAGTACGACCTCGCGTGCCGCTACGGCGGCGAGGAGTTCGTCGGCATCCTGCCCAACACCACGCTCGAGGGCGCGTTCTGCGTCGCGGAGCGCCTGCGGGTGGAAATCGAGGCGGCCGAAGTCGACGGCCTCAAGGTCACGATCAGCGTCGGCGTCGCGGCTTTCCCCGAGATTCCCGTCGGCGGCCCCGAAGGCCTCGTCGAGGCCGCCGACGCGGCGCTTTACCGCTCCAAGGAAGGCGGACGCAACCGCAGCACGCGCGCGCTTCCTCCCGAGCCGAGCACGCCCGCGGCGACGGGCGCGGATACCACACCGGTGTGACGCAGTCGCTGCCCGGGGCGAGCATTCGGCTGCTCGCCCGGCTCGGCATGGGGTAAAATCCCGACCTTTCCCCCGCACCACGCCCCGCCCATGCAGTACGCCGGTTTCACCCTGCGCAACAATCTTTTCGTCGCCCCGATGGCCGGCGTCACCGATCGTCCCTTCCGCCAGCTGTGCAAGAAGCTCGGCGCGGGCGTCGCGGTGAGCGAGATGGTCACGTCCAACTCGCTGCTCTACGGCAGCGCGAAGACGCTCCGGCGTGCCAACCACGAGGGCGAAGTCGATCCGATCTCGGTGCAGATCGCCGGCGCCGACCCGCAGATGATGGCCGAAGCCGCCCGCCACAACGCGGACAACGGCGCCCAGATCATCGACATCAACATGGGCTGCCCGGCCAAGAAGGTGTGCAACGTGATGGCGGGCTCGGCGCTGATGCAGGACGAGCCGCTCGTCGCGCGCATCCTCGAAGCCGTCGTCGCCGCCGTGCCGAACACCCCGGTCACGCTCAAGTTCCGCACCGGCTGGAACCGACAGAACCGCAACGCGCCGACCGTCGCGCGCATCGCAGAGGAATCCGGCATCCGCGCCATCGCCATCCATGGCCGCACGCGTGCCGACCAGTACATGGGCGAGGCCGAATACGACACCATCGCGCACGTGAAGACCCTGGTGAAGATCCCGGTCATCGCCAACGGCGACATCACCTCGCCCGAGAAGGCGAAATACGTGCTCGACTACACCGGCGCCGACGGCGTCATGATCGGCCGCGCCGCCCAGGGCCGGCCGTGGATCTTCCGCGAGACCGAGCACTACCTCGCGACCGGCGAGCTGATGCCGCCGCCGCTCGTCAGCGAGATCCTCCAGGTGTGCCGCGAGCACCTGGCCGACCTGTACGCCTTCTACGGCGAAGATACCGGCGTCAAGGTCGCCCGCAAGCACATCTCCTGGTACACGAAGGGCCTGGTCGGATCGGCCGCCTTCCGTCGCGCCATGAACCAGCTCCCCGACGTCCGCTCGCAGCTGACGGCCGTCGAGGACTTTTTCGGCCAATTGGCCCAGCAGGACGCCCGCCTGCGCTACGAAGAAGACCTCCCGCAGGAACTTGCCGCATGAGCCGCCCCAACGAAATCGCCACTTCGGTGCAGCGCACCCTGGACCAGTATTTCCGCGACCTCGACGGTGAAAAACCGGCCGCGATCTACGAGATGGTGATCCGCAACGTCGAACGCCCGATGCTCGAATTCGTCCTCCGCCAGGCCAACGGCAACCAGACCGTGGCCGCGGAGATGCTCGGCATCAACCGCAACACGCTGCGGCGCAAGCTCACCGAATACGAACTGCTGTAAGCCCGACTGCCGCCGTGCGCCGCAACTTGCGCACGGCTCCCCGCCTTCCGATTCATTCCTGCGATACGAACGATGAAAGTCTCCCAAGCCCTGATCAGCGTCTCCGACAAGCACGGCGTCCTCGAATTCGCCCAGGCCCTGCACGGCCTCGGCGTGAAGATCCTGTCGACCGGCGGCACCGCCTCGATGCTGCGCGACGCCGGCCTGCCGGTCACCGACGTATCGGAGCACACCGGCTTCCCCGAGATGCTCGACGGCCGCGTCAAGACCCTGCACCCGAAGGTGCACGGTGGCATCCTTGCGCGCCGCGACCTGCCCGAGCACATGGAGACCATCGCCGCGCACGGCATCTCGCGCATCGACCTCGTCGTCGTGAACCTCTACCCCTTCGCGCAGACCGTCGCCAAGCCCGACTGCACGCTCGAGGACGCCATCGAGAACATCGACATCGGCGGCCCGACCATGGTGCGCGCGGCAGCGAAGAACCACGGTGACGAGAAGGGCGGCGTGGGCATCGTCACCGACCCCGAAGACTACGGCTGCATCATCGACGAGCTGAAAGCGAACGGCGGCGAGCTGAGCTACAAGACCCGCTTCGCCCTCGCGGTGAAGGCCTTCACCCACACCGCCCGCTACGACAGCGCGATCTCCAACCACCTCACCGCGCTGACCTTCGGCGACGAGGGCGAAGTGGCCAAGCAGGCCTACCCCGAGCGCTACCAGGTCGCCTTCGACAAGGTGCAGGACCTGCGCTACGGCGAGAACCCGCACCAGTCCGCCGCCTTCTACCGCGAGCCGAACGCTCCCGAGGGTGCGATCGCGTCCTACAGGCAGCTGCAGGGCAAGGAACTGTCGTACAACAACATCGCCGACGCCGACGCGGCGTGGGAATGCGTCAAGGCCTTCGAGGCGGCCACCCCCGCCTGCGTCATCGTCAAGCACGCCAACCCCTGTGGCGTGGCGATCGCCGAATCGCCGGTCGCTGCCTACCGCAAGGCCTTCTCGACCGACCCGACCTCGGCCTTCGGCGGCATCATCGCGTTCAATTGCGAAGTCGACCGCGCGGCGGCAGAAGCGGTCTCCGCGCAGTTCCTCGAGCTGGTGATCGCCCCGTCCTACACGGCCGATGCGCTGGCGCTGCTGGCCGCCAAGCAGAACGTGCGCGTGCTCACCTGCCCGCTCGGCAAGCCCGCCGGCGCACTCGACTACAAGCGCGTCGGTGGCGGCCTGCTGGTGCAGAGCGCCGACGAGGCCCGCATCGCCGTGGCCGACCTCAAGGTCGTCACCAAGCGCGCGCCGACCGAACAGGAACTGCGCGACCTCCTCTTCGCCTGGCGCGTCGCCAAGTACGTCAAGTCGAACGCCATCGTCTACTGCCGTGACGGCATGACCGTCGGCGTCGGCGCCGGCCAGATGAGCCGTGTCGACTCCGCCCGCATCGCCGCGATCAAGGCCGAGAACGCCGGCCTCACGGTCAAGGGCACGGTGGTCGCCTCCGACGCCTTCTTCCCGTTCCGCGACGGCCTCGACGTGCTCGCCCAGGCCGGCGCGACCGCCGTCATCCAGCCAGGCGGCTCGATGCGCGATGCCGAAGTGATCGCCGCGGCCGACGAACAGGGCGTCGCGATGGTGTTCACCGGCTTCCGCCACTTCCGCCACTGATCCGCAGCGCAGGTAACAGCATGAAAGTTCTCGTCATCGGCTCCGGCGGCCGCGAACACGCACTGGCCTGGAAACTCGCCCAGTCGCCCAAGGTCACGCGCGTCCTGGTTGCGCCGGGCAACCCGGGCACGGCCCGCGAGCCGCTGCTCGAGAACGTCGCCGTCACCGCGATTCCCGACCTCGTCGAACTCGCAAAGCGTGAGCAGGTGCAGTTCACCGTCGTCGGACCCGAGGCCCCCCTCGCGGCCGGCGTCGTCGACGCCTTCCGCGCGGCCGGCCTGCCGATCTTCGGACCGACGAAGGCCGCGGCCCAACTCGAGAGCTCCAAGGACTTCGCCAAGCGCTTCCTGATCCGCCACAACATCCCGACGGCGAAGTACCAGACCTTCTCCGACGCCGCCGCCGCGCACGACTATGTGAAGGCCCAGGGCGCGCCCATTGTCATCAAGGCCGACGGACTCGCCGCCGGCAAGGGCGTGGTCGTCGCGATGACGCTCGACGACGCGCACGCCGCGATCGACATGATGCTCACCGACAACCGCATGGGAGTGAGCTACGGTGAGGCGGGCGCCCGCGTCGTGATCGAGGAATTCATGGCCGGCGAGGAGGCAAGCTTCATCGTCATGGCCGACGGCAGGCAGGCGCTCGCGCTCGCGACCAGCCAGGATCACAAGCGCCTAAAGGACGGCGACGAAGGCCCCAACACCGGCGGCATGGGCGCCTACTCGCCCGCCCCGGTGGTAACGCCCGAGGTGCATGCGCGCGTGATGCGCGAGATCATCCAGCCGACGCTCGCCGGCATGGCGGCCGACGGCCATCCCTATACCGGCTTCCTTTACGCCGGCCTGATGATCGACGACGCCGGCCAGCCGCGCGTGGTCGAGTTCAACTGCCGCATGGGTGATCCGGAAACCCAACCGATCATGATGCGGCTGAAGACCGATTTCTCCGACCTCATCGAAGCCGCGATCGGCGGCCGCCTCGACCAGATCGAAGCCGAGTGGGACCGTCGCGTCGCGCTCGGTGTCGTCCTCGCGGCTGCGGGCTATCCCGAGGCACCGCGCAAGGGCGACGCCATCACGGGCCTACCGGGCACCGAAGTCGAGGACGTGCATGTCTTCCACGCCGGCACCGGCGAGCAGGATGGCCAGGTCGTCACCGCCGGCGGACGCGTGCTGTGCGTCACCGCGCTCGGCGACAACGTGCGCAGCGCACAGAAGCGCGCGTACGAAGTGGCCGACGCGATCGTGTTCGAGGGCCGCCAGTTCCGCCGCGACATCGGCCACCGCGCCGTCGCGCGCAAGAACTGAGGGCGCCGCCGCGATGAGTGCGCCCGACCGTTCCGTCGTCAAGAACTACCTCCTCGACCTGCAGCAGCGCATCGTCGCGGCGCTGGAGGCCTTCGACGGCGACGCATTCCGCACCGACGCGTGGGACCGCCCCGGAGGCGGCGGAGGCATCACCCGCGTGATCGAGGAAGGCCGTTTCTTCGAGCGCGGCGGCGTAAACTTCTCGCACGTGATGGGCGCCGGCATGCCGGCCTCCGCAACGGCGCACCGCCCCGAACTCGCCGGCCGCTCCTTCGAGGCGATGGGCGTGTCGCTGGTGCTGCACCCGCGCAACCCGTACTGCCCTACCGCGCACATGAACGTGCGCTTCTTCATCGCCCTGCCGCCGGCAAACGAGCCCGATGCGGCGCCGATCTGGTGGTTCGGAGGTGGCATGGATCTCACGCCCTACTATCCGTTCGAAGAGGATGTGCGCCACTTCCACCGCACCTGCAAGGCCGCGGTGTTGCCTTTCGGCGGCGAGGCGGAATACCGCCGCCTCAAGGAATGGTGCGACAGCTACTTCTTCCTCAAGCACCGCAACGAGCCGCGCGGCGTCGGCGGCCTGTTCTTCGACGACCTGGGCGCGGACGGCAAGATCGACTTCGATGCCGCCTTCGGACTGATGACCAGCGTCGGCGACGCCTTCGTGCCGGCCTACCTGCCGATCCTCGAACGCAGGAAGGACGTCGCCTATGGCGAGCGCGAGCGCGACTTCCAGGCCTACCGTCGCGGTCGCTATGTCGAATTCAACCTCGTCTTCGACCGCGGCACGCTGTTCGGCCTGCAGTCGGGCGGACGCACGGAATCCATCCTGATGTCGCTGCCGCCGATCGTGAAGTGGCGCTACGACTGGCAGCCCGAAGCTGGCAGCGCGGAGGCGAAACTCTACGACGAGTTTCTCAAGCCGCGCGACTGGTGCTGACGCACCCGAAATAGCCGGGCGGGAAGCGATTCAACCGCCGCCCCACTGTGGGCTTCAGCCGCGAAGGGACGTTCTCGCATGCGTTGCGGCCCATTCGCGGCTGAAGCCGCTCCCACGGGTATTGTGAACCCGCTCCCATCGGCATACGTTTCTAGGCGGCCGAACGCTGTGCCGCGGCGCGGTAGTGCGCCTGCGCCTCGTCTGCACGCTCAAGCTTTTCGAGCAGACCGGCCAGCGCCAGATGCGTCTCGACCGAGGGCGCGAGGTTGAGCGAGGCCTCGAGGTAGCTCTGCGCCTTGCCCCATAGCTGCGCGTTGAGGCACAGACGCCCGAGCGCGAACAGCAGGCCCGCATCCTTGGGATACATGCGCAGCCATTTCTCGCCGCGGGCGAGGCAATCGACCGCGTCGCCCTCGCAGCAATAACCGTACAGGCGGGCGAGTCCGCTGTCCCATTCCACGTCGAGCAGACGCTCCAGCGTACGGCGCGCAAGCGCCCCCTGCCCCGCCTCGGCGAGGTAGGGCACGGCCCGCTCGACCAGGCGCCGGTCGTTCAGCTCGTCCGCCGGGATCTCCCGCCAGTAAGCCGCCAGCCCATCGGCATCGCCGGCCAGCTCGCGCATGCGCTCGAGATGCGCGCGCCGCAGCACGGACCGCACCTGGTCCTCCGACATGGCCTTGTGCTTGTGCAGCTGGCGTGCAGTGCGCAGCACCTCGTCCCAGCGCGCCAGCGCCGACGCGACACGCAAGGACAGGCGCAGCGCGGCGATATGGCGATGCCCTGCGAGGCGCAGGTTTTCCAGCCGTTCGGCCGCCTCGTCGAAGCGGCGCCCCTCCACCGCAAGCTCGGCCTCGGTCATCAGGCGCGCGACGCGCGACTCGTCTTCCTGTTCGGCCGACTTTCCCAGCCAGATGCGATAACGCGTGTCGTCGCGCATCGCATGCGCAGCCCGCGCCGCAACGAGGGCTGCCATCGAGCGGTTGTCGCTGTCCCCGAACGCCGCCGCGGCGAACTTGACCGATTGTGCGAAACGCCCCTCGAACAAGGCTCGCAGCGCGTCGCGCAGGGCGCGACCGGCCTTTTCCTTGCGACGCCGCTCACGGTACTGGACGACGCGCCCGGGTAGCGCCATCGTCCGGCGCACGATCCGCAGCACGACGTAGGCGCTGACGAACGCGAGGACCAGGCCGACGATGAGCAGGTTGAGCGAAAGCTGGATTCGCCACGGCGGCACGACGACCAGCACGTAGCCGTCGTTGACGCTCGCGAGCATCGCGACACCGGCCGCGAGCGCGAAGATTCCGATGAGCCAGATCAATGCACGCATGATCGGCTCCTCAGCGCGTGGCGCCGGCAGGCTGGCGCGCAGCGTTCCCCTTCGCCGGCTCCTCGGCGGGCGGCGCGGCCGGCGGCACAACGACGGCCGGAGCATTCCGGCTCGCCTCGCCCGCGCGCGCCTGCAGGAGCCGCAGCGCGGCGATGCTCTCCACCGGCGCCGGCTGCTCCACCTTGACCGGCATCGCCCCGAGGGTCGCCAGCTCGGACAGGGTCTCCTGCACCTTGGCATCGCGCTTGTCGAAGTAACGTTCGATCCAGCCCTGGGCCTGCATCAGGTCCGCCGAGAAGGTGCGCCCGTCGCGCGCCAGCAGCGCGAGGCGGGCGGTCAGCAGGCGGATCTTGAGGTTCTCGCGCAGGTAGGTGCTCTGGGCGGGCGCGAGCAGCACCGGTTCGGGCTGATCAAGACGCTCGATGCGCACCAGAGCGAGGATCTCATGCCACACCTCGTGGGCCACGCCCTTGATGAAATCCATCGGCGAGGGCTCGGCCGCGGCGGGCGCAGCAGCCGTGTCGGCATCGACGGACGGCTGCGCGGCGAGCTCCCCTGCGAACGCCAGGGGCAGACGATCCACCCGCTCGAGCAGGCCCTGGAGGCGCAGCGCGATCCCCGGGACATCCACCTGCGGCGCGGCCTTAAGCGTTTCGATATCGCGCGCCAGCGCGCGCCGCAACGGCAACAGCTGTCCCCCGTCATGCGCGGCGATACGCGCCTCGGCCCCCTGCAGGGCAACCAGCGCAGCCTCGGCATTGCCGGCGAGCTGGAGCTGCTGCGTCGCCATCCCGACGGCGTATTCGGCCTCGGCGATGACGCGATCCTCACGCGTGCGCGAGAACTGCTGATAAAGCGTCTCGAGCGCAGCGGCCTGACCTTCGGTGGCAGCCACCTGTGCCTCGAGTGCGCCTAGCTTGCCCTGCAGCGCGGCGATGGCCTCCTGCTGCTGGCGGGCGAGCGCACGGTATTCGGTTGCCGCCGAATCGCCGGCGGCGAGGCGCTGGGCGACCTCCTCACGCACGGTGGCGACGCCGCCACGCATGTCGTACACGTACCAGCCGAGCACGCCGGTGCCGACGAGCGCAATCACGGAGATCGCAGCGACCAGGCCGCCACGGGAACTGCCGCCGGCGGCAGCGGAGGCTGACGATCGCCCGGTCGTTTCACGGTTCGGAGCGGGAGCGGCATCGGTCGAGCCGGACTGGGTGAGCGCAGATTGTTCTTGGTTCATGGCCTGAGTGTAACCGAGGCGTGTCGAAAATGAGACTCCAGGGCGCCGAGCAACCCCTCGTCGCCCGGCGGCGTCTCGAACACGAGCTCGAAGCCTGCCGCGCGGGCATGCGCGACGATGCGCGGATGCGGCGCGAAGACGGCGACCGTGCGCAGCGCGCGCCAGCCCTCGTCGCCGACCATGGTGCGCAGGTTGCCCACGCCTTCGCTGCTGGTGAGCGTGATCGCGTCGAGGTGCCCGTCGACGGCAAGGTCCAGCAGGGGCGCCGGGTCGGTCTCGGGGCAGTAGCGACGGTAACAGGTGACGTACTCGACCGTGGCGCCCCGCTCGCGCAAGGTCTCGCCGAGCAGGTCGCGCCCGCCGTCGCCGCGGAAGATCGCGACGCGCCTGCCGGCGACCGCATCCGCCTGGAACTCCGGCAGGGCCAGCACAGACTCGCTGTCGAAGCCGCTCCGCGGCGCGATGACGTCCTTGAATCCGTAGCCCGCCAGCGCCCGCTCGCTACCCTTGCCGACCGTGGCGACGCGCAGGCCGGGAGGCCAGGCGCGTCTTGCGAGGATTGCCCCGAGGGCGTGACTCACGGCATTCGGACTGACGAAGAAGGCGAGCTCGAAGCCGTCGAGCCGCGCGATCACCTCATCGAGGGCGCGGCCGTCCTGCGGCTCGCCGATTGCCAGCACGGGGAAACGCAGCGCGATGCCGCCCCGCGCTTCGATCGCCGCGCACAGGCCGTCCGCCTGTCCGGACGGCCGGGTCACCACGATGTGGCGCCCGGACAGCGTCGCCGCGGTCATGATCGCCACCGTCGCGGCCGGCGTCAGCCGATCTGGGCGAGGATGTCCTCGGCTCCCTGCTCACGCAGGTCGGCCGCCAGCGCCAGCCCCAGCGTCTCGCAGTCCGCCGGATTGCCCTCGAGCTCGGCGCGCACGATGCGGCTGCCGTCGGGCAGCGCGACAAAGCCGCGCAGCCACAGCTTGCCGGCGCGGATCTCGGCGTACGCCCCCAGCGGCACCTCGCAGCTGCCGGCGAGCGCGCGCGACACGGCGCGCTCCGCGCGCACGCATGCCGAGGTGTCGGCGTCGTTGAGCGGCGCGAGCCAGGCGGCAACGTCCTTGCGGCTGGCGAGGCATTCGATGCCCAGCGCGCCCTGCCCGGCGGCCGGCAGCGAAACCGTGGACGGCAGCTCGCAGCGGATGCGATCGGCCAGGCCCAGGCGCTTGAGGCCGGCCGCAGCGAGGATGATCGCGTCGTACTGGCCCTCGTCGAGCTTGCGCAAGCGCGTGTCCAGATTGCCGCGCAGGCTGGTCACGGCGAGCATCGGGTACATCGCGTGCAGCTGCGACTCACGGCGCAGCGAGGAGGTGCCGACCACGGCCCCCGGCGGAAGCTCGTCGAGGCTCGCGTAGCGCGGCGACACGAAGGCGTCGAGCGGAACCTCGCGCTCCGAGATGCAGGGCAGCGCGAAGGGCTCGGCGAGCTGCATCGGCACGTCCTTCATCGAATGCACGGCGATGTCGGCGCGACCTTCGAGCAGCGCCGCCTCGAGTTCCTTCACGAACAGCCCCTTGCCGCCGACCTTGGCCAGCGGGCGATCGAGGATCTGGTCGCCGCGGGTCGTCATGCCCAGCAGCTCGACCCGGCAACCTGGGTACAGCCCCTCGAGGCGGGCCTTGACGTGCTCGGCCTGCCACAGTGCGAGCCGGCTTTCGCGGGTGGCGATTACGATGCGTTCGGGCGGGTTGAATTCGGCGGAAATTGCGCTCACGGTAAACGGACTCGTCGGCAGATGATTTAGGATCCTGAAGGGCGCGGCACATGCCGCACTGCAACATCAGGGTTCGCGCCAATGGCGTCGTAGCAGGACAGCATTCTAGCATGGACGTCCGAGCGCACCTCTCGCCCCCGAACCCCAACACTGCCACGGAAAGATCATGACCCAGGACAAGGACGCACCACTGCGCGAAGACATCCGACTGCTCGGCCGCATGCTCGGTGACACCGTGCGCGACCAGCAGGGCGAGGCCGTGTTCGGCCTCATCGAACGCATCCGGCAGACCTCGGTGCGCTTCCGCCGCGACGACGACCGCGCCGCGCGCCAGGAACTCGAAGGCATCCTGGATGCGCTGTCGCGCGAACAGACGATTCAGGTCGCGCGCGCGTTCAGCTATTTCTCGCACCTCGCCAATATCGCCGAGGACCAGCACCACATCCGCCGCAGCCGCGCCCACCTCATCGCCGGCTCCGCGCCGCGCGAAGGCAGCCTCGCGCACGCGCTCGCCCGCGCCTTCGCGAGCGGCCACGAGGCGGCGGAATTGGCCGCGTTCTTCGACACCGCATCGATCTCGCCGGTGCTCACGGCCCACCCGACCGAAGTGCAGAGGAAGAGCATCCTCAACTGCGAAACCGACATCGCCCGCCTGCTCGACCGGCGCGACCGCATGGTGCTCACGCCGGAAGAGCGCGAGTACAGCGATGAAGCCATGCGCCGCGCGGTGCTGATCCTGTGGCAGACGCGCATGCTGCGCCCGGCCAAGCTGTCGGTCGTCGATGAGGTGGCCAACGGCCTGTCGTATTTCGACGCGACCTTCCTGCGCGAAGTGCCGCGCCTCTATGCCGCCCTCGAGGACCAGCTCGCGAAGCGCGACCCGGCGCTGGGCGCGCTCGAACTGCCCGCCTTCCTGCGCGTCGGCAGCTGGATCGGCGGCGACCGCGACGGCAATCCCTTCGTCACCGCCGAAGTGCTCGAACGCGCGCTCGCGATGCAGGCCGGCGCCGTGCTGAGCTTCTACCTCGACGAGCTGCACACGCTCGGCGCGCGCCTGTCTCTCGCGGCCGGACTCGTGAGCGCCTCGGACGCCCTCCTCGCCCTCGCGAACCGCTCGCCCGACCAGTCCCCCCACCGCAAGGACGAGCCCTACCGGCGCGCGATCTCCGGTATCTACGCACGCCTTGCCGCGACCCATCGCGCCCTGCTCGGCAGCGAACCGCCGCGCCACGCCGTCGCAGACGCCGAGCCCTACCTGAACGCGTACGAACTGTCCGAGGACCTCGACATCCTCCACCGCTCTCTCGTCGCCAACGGCTCGGCGGCGCTGGCGCGTGGCCGCCTGCGCCTGCTGCGCCGCGCCGTGCGCGTGTTCGGCTTCCACCTCGCGCCGATCGACCTGCGCCAGAACTCCGACGTGCACGAGCGCGTCGTCGCGGAACTGCTGGCGACCGCCCAGCCCGGCATCGACTATCGCGCGCTCGACGAGACCGACCGCTGCGAGGTGCTGCTCACCGAGCTCGCCACGCCGCGACCGCTCGCCTCGCCCCACGTGCGCTATTCCGACGAGACCGAGGGCGAGCTGGCGATCTTCCGTGCCGCCCGCAGCGCGCACCTGCGCTTCGGCAAGGAAGCGATCACCAACTGCATCATCTCGAAGACCGATGACGTCTCCGACATGCTCGAACTCGCCCTGCTGCTGAAGGAAGCGGGACTGCTGCGCCCGCATGAGCAGGCGCTCGACGTGAACATCATCCCGCTGTTCGAGACCATCGAGGATCTCGCCAACGCCCCGACCGTCATGGATCGCCTGTTCGCGCTGCCGGCCTACATGAGCCTGCTGGAATCGCGCGAGCGGATGCAGGAGATCATGCTGGGTTACTCCGACAGCAACAAGGATGGTGGCTTCCTCACCTCCGGTTGGTCGCTGTACAAGGCCGAGATCGGGCTCGTCGAGGTGTTCGCCAAGCACGACGTGCACCTGCGCCTCTTCCACGGCCGCGGCGGCTCGGTCGGCCGCGGCGGCGGCCCGAGCTACCAGGCCATCCTCGCGCAGCCTGGCGGCGCCGTGCAGGGCCGCATCCGCCTCACCGAGCAGGGCGAGGTCATCGCCGCCAAATACAACAACCCCGAGGTGGGCCGACGCAACCTCGAGGTGCTGGTCGCCGCGACGCTGGAGGCGAGCCTGCTCACGGATCGCGCCCCGGCGCCGCGCGCCGAGTTCCTCGACACCATGCAGGCGCTCTCGGACACGGCCTTCGCCGCCTACCGCGGCCTCGTCTATGAAACCGAGGGCTTCGAGCGCTATTTCTGGGAGTCGACGGTGATCTCCGAGATCGCCGAGCTCAACATCGGCTCGCGCCCCGCCTCGCGCAAGAAGGGCACACGCATCGAAGACTTGCGCGCGATCCCGTGGGTGTTCAGCTGGGCCCAGTGCCGCCTGATGCTGCCCGGCTGGTTCGGCTTCGGCGCGGCGGTGAAGGCATGGCGCGCCGCCCATCCGGACGACGGCCTCGCGCGGCTGCAGGCGATGTACAAGGAGTGGTCCTTCTTCGCGACGCTGCTGTCGAACATGGACATGGTGCTCGCCAAGTCCGACCTCGCAATCGCCTCGCGCTACGCCGGCCTGGTCAAGGATCCGGCACTGCGCGACGCGATCTTCGGCCGCATCCGCGCCGAATGGCAGGACACCGTCGACGCGCTGCTTGCCATCACCGGCCAGAAGGAGCTCCTGGACGACAATCCGCTGCTCAAGCGCTCGATCCGCAACCGCTTCCCCTACCTCGACCCGCTCAACCACGTGCAGGTCGAGCTGCTGCGCCGCCACCGCGACGGCCACGACGACGCGCGCGTGCGACTGGGCATCCACATCTCGATCAACGGGGTCGCGGCCGGCCTCAGGAACAGCGGCTGAGGGGGGGATACGGCCTTCAGATCCCGAGCGTCTGCTTCACCGCCGGCCACTGCCGGCGGCTGACCGGCAAGCCTTCGGCCAGCCCGCCGAGCAGGATGTCCCAGTGCGGCTCGCCGTCCTGCTCGCCCGCGCGCTCGACGCCGACCACGGCAGCGCGCGCGACGAGGCAGTTACGGTGGATGCGCAGGAAGCGGCCGGCGAACTCCTGCTCGAGCTGCACCAGCGATTCGTCGAGCAGGTATTCGCGCTCGGTCGTTCGCGCGGTCACGTATTTCAGCTCCGCACGCAGGAACAGCACGTCCGCGACCGGCACCAGCAGGATGCGGCCGCGCTCATTCACGCTGAAATGCTGCCGCGCACCGGGCGCCAGTGCCGCCAGCGCGGCATCCGGCAGCGGCTGGCGGCGGCGCACCTTCGCCAGCGCGTCGGCCAGACGCTGCGCCCGCACCGGCTTCAGCAGGTAGTCGACCGCCGACAGCTCGAAGGCCTGCACCGCGTATTCGTCGTAGGCCGTTGTGAAGATCACCGCGGGGGGCTTCTCCAGCCGGCCGAGGTGGCGAGCCAGCTCGACGCCGTCCATCACCGGCATGCGGATGTCGGCCAGCACGACGTCGGCGGGCTCGCTCTCCAGCAGGCGCAGGGCCTCGACGCCGTTGGCCGCGACACCGACGACGGCGGTCGGCTGCTCCTGCGCAATGTCGCCGAGCAGGTCGCGCAAGCGCGCGCGCGCGGGCGCCTCGTCATCGACGATCACCACCCGCAGCAGCTGTGCCGACTCCATCGAACACCTCCCCCTGCGCTGCACGCCGGGCCGGCCCGCCGGCCCCCAAGGCACGCAGGCCTTTTGCTTTATAATTTCGGCCTGTTTGCGCGGCGCCCGCAACAACCGGCGCCCCGCCCCTAGCCGGCCGCGAACGGCCACGCCATACCAATGACGGACATTATGACAGACACCACTTCCTCGCAGCCGGCCAAGGCCTGGTCGGGCCGCTTCAGCGAACCCGTCTCGGACCTCGTGAAACGCTACACCGCCTCGGTGTTCTTCGACCAGCGCATGGCGCGCCAGGACATCCGCGGCTCGCTCGCGCACGCGAAGATGCTCGCGCGCCAGGGCATCATAGGCGCGCAGGATCTAGCCGACATCGAGCGCGGCATGACGCAGATCCTCGGCGAGATCGAGCGTGGCGAGTTCGGCTGGAACCTCGACGACGAGGACGTGCATCTCAACATCGAAAAACGCCTCACCGCGCTCGTCGGCGACGCCGGCAAGCGACTGCACACGGGCCGCAGCCGCAACGACCAGGTCGCGACCGACATCCGCCTGTGGCTGCGCGACGCCATCGACCAGATCCTCGCGCTGATCGGTGACTTCCAGAAGAACCTGCTCGACGTCGCCGAAGCCAACGCCGCGACGCCGATGCCCGGCTTCACGCACCTGCAGGTCGCCCAGCCGGTGACCTTCGGCCACCACCTGATGGCCTATTACGAGATGAGCCGTCGCGATGCCGAGCGCTTCGCCGACTGCCGCAAGCGCGTGAACCGCCTGCCGCTGGGCAGCGCCGCGCTCGCCGGCACCAGCTACCCGATCGACCGCGAATTCGTCGCGCAGGAACTCGGCTTCGACGAGGTCTGCTACAACTCGCTCGACGCCGTCAGCGACCGCGATTTCGCGATCGAATTCTGCGCCGCCTCGGCGCTGCTGATGACGCACCTGTCGCGCTTCTCCGAGGAGCTGATCCTGTGGATGAGCCCGCGCGTGGGCTTCATCGACCTCGCCGACCGTTTCTGCACCGGCAGCTCCATCATGCCGCAGAAGAAGAACCCCGACGTCCCCGAACTCGTGCGCGGCAAGACCGGGCGCGTCAACGGCAGCCTGATCGCGCTGCTGACCCTGATGAAGGGCCAGCCGCTCGCGTACAACAAGGACAACCAGGAAGACAAGGAGCCGCTGTTCGACACCGCCGACACGGTGATCGACACGCTGCGCATCTACGCCGACATGATCACCGGCATCCGCGTGAAGACCGACGCGATGCGCGATGCGCTGAAGCAGGGCTACGCGACCGCGACCGACCTCGCCGATTACCTCGTCAAGAACGGCCTGCCCTTCCGCGACGCGCACGAAGCGGTCGCACTCGCCGTGCGAGCGGCCGACGTGAAGGGCTGCGACCTGCCGCAGTTCTCGCTCGACGAGCTGCGCACGGCCATGGCGCACGTGCCGGGCGCGGCCGAGCGCGTCAAGGACGACGTCTTCGCGGTGCTCACCGTCGAAGGCTCGCTCGCCTCGCGCAAGCACGTCGGCGGCACGGCTCCCGAGCAGGTCCGCGCAGCCATCGCGCGGGCGCGCAGCGCCCGGGCCTGAGGGCCCCACCAACGGATCGGCCAGTACGCAAAGAGGCGCCCGCCCGGGGGCGGGCCCTCGCACTCCGCTCGACTGGTGTGAATCCTCCGCCGGACGCGAGTTCTCGCGTACGAACAACACCTCGCCCGTCCTCCCTCATCGCCCCGGCGTCACGAAAGACCGGAATTCACCCGGCCCCCATGTGCAAGGTCGGCATGACGAAGGTCACGACGCCGAGGCCCTTGTACTTGAAGCACACGGGGCACTCGGCTAGCTTAAGGACGACGGATCAAGTCGCAGCGAGTCCGCCGAGCGAACGTCGGAATTATTTACACCTGACTAGAACCGGCACATCGCTCGCACCATAAGCCTCTAATTTTCAGCACCTTGGAACACCTGCGAATTCGGCACGAATCGTGCTCGAATGCTTGCGACAAGGCGCACGCATCGAAATTCGCCATCAGGAACCGAGAAAATGGGGATCCCCCCGGAACCGAGCGATACCTGCCGCAGCGAGCTGCCCGAGGGAAGTCCGGCGGCCCCGCCCAAGGGGTCACGTCGTCGCTTCATCGGGGCGACCGCTGGCGGGGTGGGTGTGCTGCTGGCCGTTCAGGCGAAGTCGGCGCTCGCCGGCACCTGTCTGAGCCCGTCAGCGCTGGTGAGCGGGAATCTGAGCCGGCCGGCGGATACCCAGAACTGCATAGGCGGTCTTTCACCGGCGGACTGGAAACGTCAAGACCAACAGGGCCAGATGGTCAATGCGTGGCCGGCCGGGTATGTTGCACCCACTTTCAGCACGGCCCTGGCGGATCAGACAAGCTGCAACGGGGGGCATGACATCACCAATCCGAAGGGGATCTTTGCGCTTGGCCCCTCAGGTCCGCTATTGGGTACGCTTGTGAGTGAAGTATTCGCCGGCGCCCCGCCAGACACCGGAATCTGGGAGGTCCTGGCCTTCCCTCACCTGTTTGATTCGCCGTCGGGCGAATTCATGAGCCACCTGCTGGCCGCGTTGTTCAATGCCCTGACCATTCCCGGCTACCCGGTAAAGACGTGGCACGTATTCGAAATGTGGGAAGCCTTGAAGGGCGGCGCGAATTCGCTGTATTGCCCATCGAGCCTGGTGTGCAATCCGGACTCGGGACTGAGGCAGGAAGACGTCATTGCCTACCTCAGCAGCACCTACGACGTGAAGTCCGGCCTGTTGGCGGTCTGCACGGTCAACGGCAACAGCCTTTCCAGCGTCGGCAAGGTCGGCGGTGGGAAAATCAATCCGTAGAATGATTAATCCGTGGCAAGAAACGAACCTGGTGCCCGTGACTCCGCAGCGCTGCGCGGCTTTCCGGGGCGCGTGATTGTCCGCTCGCCAGACTGGCGCGACGATCACGCGCACGTGCTGTTCGATGTCAACTCCGGTGATTACTGGATTGTTTCGTCCCTTGCATGCGAGATCGTGAAGCTGTCGACCCGCGACGGGCCGTCGGATGTCGCAAGCCTGATTCAGCACCTCGTCGGGCACGGAGCCGACAGCGGAGCCGACGACGTCGATGAAACGACGATCCGGCGCGTGATCGATGAACTGGTGCAGCTCTCGATTCTCGCGCACACTTGAGCCCAACTCGTTCCGCGATGCGAGCTGGCTACCGGATTGATCGACGTCACCCTCTACCTCGCCCCGGTCACGGTGCGCTTGCGCGCGCCTTTCGGCGCGGTGCGCCAGCATCTCGAAACCTTCTACCCGGAGGCGCTGCACCCGGGCGCGAGGGCGCGGCATTTCATCGACTTCGACATCCGCATCACCCACGGCGCGGGATGGCGCCGCTGGGTCCGGCCGCAGGCGCGCTTCCTGCTGGATCACACGGAACCCTTCCTGCCTCTGCCGGCCAGCCAGGCCGCCCCCCTGTTCGAGTGGGGCCTCAACTGGTGCCTGGCATCCCGTCCGCTCGGCTATCTCGTCATGCATGCCGCGGTCGTCGCCCGTGACGGCGACGCGATCGTGATGCCGGGATCACCGGGAGCTGGCAAGAGCACGCTCTGCGCGGCGCTGACCTTCATCGACCAGTGGCGGCTGCTGTCCGACGAACTGGCGATCCTCGCCCCCGAATCCGGCAAGCTGCAACCCAACCCGCGCCCAATCAGCCTCAAGAACGAATCGATCGACATCGTTGCGCGCTTTCCCGACGCCAGGCTCGGGCAGCGCTACGCGGACACCCGCAAGGGCACGATCAGCCACGCGGCCGCGCCCGCTTCATCGCGCGCCGCAGCCGCCAGTCAGGCGCGATGCCGCTGGGTGATCTTTCCCCGCTTCGCCCCCGGGGCCGATCCGCACTGCGAGGAAATCGGCCGCGCCGAGGCGTTCGCCCGCATTGCGGAGCAGTCCTTCAATCGTGATCGCATGGGCGAGACTGGATTTCATGCGCTGTGCGCGATGCTCGACACGGCGCGCTGCTTTGAAATCGGCTACGACTCGACCGACACCGCCCTCGCGATGGTACGCGACATCACCGGGCGCTGACGCGATGAGATCGGCAGCCTGCGAACGCCTGATCGCGGTCCTGAAGACGCCGAGACAGGCTGAGGCGCTCGACCTTGCCGGATGGTCCGAGCTGGTCGCCAGCGCGCGGGCGGCGAACCTTGCGGGCCTGCTCGCCGAACGTGTCGCAGCGGCAGGAATCACGGCCCCACCCGAGGCCACGCGACACCTCGAAGCCATACGCCAGCTCAGCCGGCGCCAGACGCAGTCGGTCCGCTGGGAGGTGCATGGATTGCAGCGCGCACTGTGCTGCCTGGGCATTCCGCTGGTGCTGCTGAAGGGGGCGGCCTATGCAGTCTCCGACCATCCCGTCGGCCGCGGCCGCCTGTTCGGCGACATCGACATCCTCGTCCCGCGCCACACGCTCGGCGACGTCGAACTGCGGCTGATGGTGGCCGGCTGGGCATCGGCCAAGACCTCGCCCTACGACCAGCGCTACTACCGCAGGTGGATGCACGAACTACCCCCGATGGTGAATGTCCGGCGAGGAACCGTGCTCGACGTCCACCACACCATCCTCCCGCTCACATCGCGCCACGCCCCCCAGGCCGAGACGATCATCCGGGCTGCATCGGCACTGCCGGACCTGCCTGCCGTCCGCATCCCGCGCCCCGAGCATCTGCTGGTCCACAGCATCGTTCACCTGCTGCACGAAGGCGAACTTCACAACGGCCTGCGCGACCTCTTCGATATCGACGGGTTGCTGCGCGCGGGAGCCGGCGAAGCGGATTTCTGGCCGCGGGTGGTCGAGGCCTCACGAACGCTCGACGTCGTCGCGCCGGTCGCATTCGGACTCCACCTTGCCAGGCATCTGCTCGACAGCCCGATTCCGCCGCAGGTAATCGAGGACTTGTTTAACGCAGCGGGCGGGCCGGCCTCGCGGCTGCTGACGATGCTGTACACAACCGCCCTGCGCCCCGAGAACGAGGCGGCCGAAAGCGCGGCGGCGACGCTCGCGCGCTTTGCCATCTACGTGCGCGCCCATTGGCTGCGCATGCCGCCGCATCTGCTACTGCGGCACCTCGCGCACAAATCGATCGTGCGGCTCAGAAAAGACGAGCCCGCCACAGACGGGCGGGCCTGATCGCTACCCCGGCACGGACGGACGCCGCGCCGGTCGAAGCAAATTACTTGACGCCGGCTTCGGCGAGCATCGTCTTCAGCTCGCCGTTCTCGTACATCTCGCGCATGATGTCACAGCCACCGACGAATTCGCCCTTGATGTAGAGCTGGGGAATCGTCGGCCAGTTGGCGAACTCCTTGATACCGCTGCGAATGTCCTCGTTCTCCAGCACGTTCACCGAAAAGAGCTCGGTCACGCCCAGGTTCTTGAGGATCTGCACCGCAGTCGCCGAGAAGCCGCACATCGGGAACTGGGGCGTGCCCTTCATGTAGAGGACGACCGGGTTGCTGGTGACCTGCTCGCGGATGACGTTCTGGATGTCCATGTTGCCGTTCCAAAAGTTGAGTAATTAACTCGGGAAATTCTAGGGATTGGCACCGCGGCCGTCAATAGGCACGGCAACGGGAGTGGATTCAGCGCGAGTCCTCGCGCCCCAGCCACTGACCGCCCGACACGCGCTCGATGCCGCCGAGGTCCTTCCACGACGTGATCGACGAGAATCCCGCATCGGTAAGCAAACCGCGCACGGCCGCCGCCTGGTCGTACCCATGCTCCATGAAGAGCCAGCCGCCCGGCTCCAGGTGGCGCGGCGCCTGCGCGGCGATCGCCGCGAGGTCGTCCAGCCCCTGCGGCCCCGCAGCCAGCGCCGTTCCCGGCTCGAAGCGCACGTCCCCCTCGCCCAGATGCGGGTCGTCCGCCGCGACGTAGGGAGGATTGGCCACGATCAGCTGGTAGCGGTCGCCCCCGAGCTGCGAAAACCAGTCGCCGAGCACGAAGGACACGCTCGCCCTGAGTCGTGCGGCATTGGCCATCGCAACCAGCAAGGCCTCGCGCGAGCGATCGACCGCCGTCACGTCGGCATCGGGCAACTCGAGCGCGAGGGTCACGGCCAGCGCGCCGCTGCCGGTGCCCAGGTCGAGCACCCGCGCGTGCGGCCTGTCGCCGAAATGCGCGAGTGCCAGCTCGATCAGCAATTCGGTATCGGGCCGCGGGATCAGGACCGCCGGGCCGACCATGAAGGCACGCCCGTAGAACTCGCGCTCGCCGATCAGGTAGGCCACCGGCTCCCCCGCCTCGCGCCGCTCCACCAGACTGAGAAATTCCGCCCATTCGCGTTCGTCGAGCCGCGCCTCCGGGTAGGCGGCAAGGCGTGCTGCGGAACATTGCAGCACATGGCGCAGCAGCACCCGCGCATCGACAACCGCGATGCGGGCTCGCGCCCAATTCAGTGCGCCGGCGATGTCGGGCGCCGCGTCGGGCGTATTCATCAGCGCCCCCACCCGCGCAGAGTCGACGTTTGCGGCCTCACGCCCATGTCACTCACCGGCGAGCGCCGCGAGCTGTTCGGCCTGATGTTCCGCGATGAGCGCGCCGATCAAGTCGTCGAGTTCGCCCTCCATCACCGCGTCCAGCTTGTACAGCGTGAGGTTGATGCGGTGGTCGGTGACGCGACCCTGGGGGAAATTGTAGGTGCGGATGCGCTCAGAGCGATCGCCGCTGCCCACGAGGCTCTTGCGCGTTGCGGCCTCCCGGGCCTGCTGCTCGCGCAGCTGCACGTCGTGGATGCGCGCAGCCAGCACGGACATCGCCTGCGCCTTGTTGCGGTGCTGCGAGCGGTCGTCCTGGCATTCGACGACGATGCCCGTGGGCAGGTGGGTGATGCGCACCGCCGAATCGGTCTTGTTGATGTGCTGACCGCCCGCGCCGCTTGCACGGAAGGTGTCGATGCGCAGATCCGCCGGGTTGATGTTGACGGCCTCGAGCTCGTCGGCCTCGGGCATCACCGCGACGGTGCAGGCGGACGTGTGGATGCGCCCCTGCGTCTCCGTCGCCGGCACCCGCTGGACGCGATGCCCGCCCGACTCGAACTTGAGTTTGGAATACGCCCCGGCGCCGATCACGCGCGCGATGACTTCCTTGTAACCGCCGAGATCCGATTCGCTCGCCGACACGATCTCGACCTTCCAGCGCTGGCGTTCGGCGTAGCGCGTATACATGCGCAGCAGGTCGCCGGCGAACAGTGCCGCCTCGTCGCCCCCGGTGCCGGCGCGAATCTCGAGGAACAGGTTGCGCTCATCGTCCGGGTCGCGCGGCAGCAGCGCGCGCTGCAGCTCGTCCTCCAGCGCGGAAATCCGCTCCGCACAGGCCGCCATCTCCATTTCCGCGAGCTCGCGCATCTCCGCATCGGCGAGCATCTCGCGCGCACTCGCGGCCTCGCTCTCGGTCTTGCGCCATGCCTCGTACAGGGCCACGACAGGTTCGATCTCGGCGCGCTCGCGCCCGAGCGCGCGGAAGGCATCCATGTCGCGCGCGGCATCCTCGGAGGCGAATTCGCGATCCAGTTCGGCAAGTCGACTACTCAGGAAATCGAGCTTTTCGCGGATGCTCTGCTTCATCGGGAACCGGAAAGGGGGCACGGAGGCCGGCAGCGCACCCGCAACGGGCGCGCACCCGACTAATCGTGCGAATTGAGATTGAAGAGTTGCTGCACCAGCCGCGAGGCGTCTGCCTGCTGCTCGCCCTCGGACTGGTTGAGGAAGCGGGTCGGCCCGTGCATCAGCTTGTTGATCAGGCCATGGCTCAGCGCATCGAGCACCTTCTGCGGATCCTCGCCCTTCGCAAGCAACTTGCTCGCGCGTTCGAGCTCCACGGTGCGCAGCATCTCGGCATGCTGGCGCAGCGCCTTGATCGTCGGCACCGCATCGCGCGCCTGCATCCAGTGCAGGAAACCATCGACGCGCGTATTGATGATCTCCTCGGCCTCGATCACCGCCTGCTGGCGCGATTCGAGACCGGCGTCGACGACCTGCGCCAGGTCATCGACCGTGTACAGGAAGATGTCGTCCAGCGCGCCGACCTCGGCTTCGATATCACGCGGCACGGCGAGGTCGACCATCACCATCGGCTTGTGGCGGCGCGCCTTGATCGCACGCTCGACCATGCCCAGACCGACGATCGGTAGCGGGCTGGCCGTACAGGAGACGACGATATCGAATTGCGCCAGCACGTCGCCGATCGCATCCAGCCGCATCACCTGCGCCCCGAAGCGGCTCGCCACCACCTGGGCACGCGCCTCGGTACGGTTGGCAACGACCATTTCCCTGGGGTTCGCCCCCGCGAAATGCGCGGCGCACAGCTCGATCATCTCGCCCGCGCCGATGAACAGCACGCGCTGGTCGGAGATGCGCTCGAAGATGCGCTCGGACAGGTGTACCGCCGCCGCCGCCATCGACACGATGTTCGCGCCGATTGCCGTCGTCGAGCGCACCTCCTTGGCGACCGCGAAGGTGTTCTGGAACAGCTTGTGCAGCAGGGTCCCCATGGTCCCTGCCTCTTCCGCCCGCCGCGCCGCGTCCTTGACCTGGCCGAGAATCTGCGGCTCGCCCAGCACCATCGAATCGAGCCCGCTGGCGACGCGGAACACGTGGCGGATCGCGTCGCGCTGCGGATAGGTGTAGAGATAGGGCGACACTTCCTTCAGCGACAGCTGGTGGAAGCTCGCCAGCCAGTCGGCCGCATGCTGCGGCTGCTCGGTGGCGAAGTACAGCTCGGTGCGGTTGCAGGTCGACAGGATCGCGGCCTCACGCACCGTGCGCGCATGCGTCAGGTTGTGCAGGGCATCGTCCAGCCGCTCGGGCTGAAACGCCACCCGCTCCCGTATGCTGAGCGGAGCGGTGTGATGATTCAAGCCAAGAGCATAAAGTTGCATGCGCGATCGCAAAGAAAAGCCTAATTCTGCGGATTATAGCACCGTGAAAAACGTCGCAATATTGCGCGAAATCAGACCTTTCTGTTGCGCATACTGCAACGTCAACGAAAACGGGCCGACAAGCGCCGACCCGTTTCGATTACAGGCGATTCTAACACGCCACGGACGCAAGCTGCGCCACGGGGCGCGAACGCACGGAGCCCCCGCACCCGCAACGCCCCCGCTGGCGGCCTTACCTTACCTTCCTCGCGACGGGCTTCGGGACGGTCAGCATGATCGACAGGATCGCGACGAGCACCATGAAGACGTTGAACATCAGAGCGATGATCGCAGCCTGGCGCACCGCCAGATTGTCCTGCCGCCCGTAGAAGGTGATCACGCCGTCCAGCCATGCCACGCTCTCCGGGTTCGCGCGCAGCGCCGTGAAGATCGCCGCGGAGACCGCCACGCCGAACGCGGCGCCGAGCGAGGACGCCATCTTGTAGATACCGGCCCCCGAGCCCGCCTGCGCGGACGGCAGGCTCGACAGCGCGGCGTCGGTCGACGGCGTGGCATAGAAGGCCAGCCCGATGCCGAACAGGGCATACGCCACCATGGCCATGAGCTTGTACGTACCGAGCATGACGTTGGCCGGAGAGAGCATCAGGATTGCCACCCCCGTGATGACACAGCCCCAGATCATCGGCTTGCGTGCGCCGAAGCGCTGCAGCAGCTTCTCGCCCACGCGGATGAAGGCGATGATCGCAATCGCATAGCCGAGCGTCAGCGTGCCCGCCTCCTGCGCAGTCATGTTGCCGCCCAACTGGACGAGCTGCAGCGATACGAGCAGGGTCCCGGCCACGCCATTGAGCAGGAAGTTCGAGATCGTCGCACCGGCATAGGTCCGATTGCGGAACAGCTTGAAATCGACGAAGCCATGTGGACTGACGCTCTCGATGCGGAAAAACAGCGAACCGACGATGATGACGACCGCGATCAGCCCCAGGATCAGCGGACTCGTCCAACCCAGCTTGTTGCCCTGGGTGACGACGATCTGCAGGGCAACCATCGTGATCATGAACGCGATCACGCCGGCGAAATCGAACTTGTAGCTGCCGCTCGTCTCCGCCTTGCTCTCCGGCGTGCCGCGCACCAGGAACAGGCCGACCAGGGCGACGACGATGGAGACCAGGAAGATGTAGCGCCAGCCGAAGTTCGCGGTCATCAGACCGCCGAACAGCGAACACATGCCCGATCCGCCCCACGAACCGATGGACCACAGGCTGACCGCGCGCTGCCGTCCCGCCCCGTCCCAGTAGGTTTTCACCAGCGCGAGGCTGGCTGGCATGATGCATGCCGCCGACACCCCCTGGAGCGCACGCCCGACCATCAGGAAGGCTGTGCCGAAACTGCCGACCGGAGCCGTTGCGATCAGGGCCGAACCTAGGACGCTCAGATAGAAGCCGATGGTCATCATCCGCAAGCGCCCGATGCGGTCCGCGAGCCCCCCGAGCACGACGGTGAAGATGCCGGAGAACAGCGCCGTCACGGCCACCGCAATATTCATGACACTTGGATCGAGCCCGAGATCCCGTTGCATGTCCGGCGCGATATTGAGCGTCGTCTGGGCAAACAGCCAGAAGGTGATGACCCCGAGAATGATGCCGACAAGCAGTCTGTCGGTACCCTGGTAACTGCTGGAACTGCTCGCCCCCTGGTTCATCGCGCCCTCCTCGAAACAAGTTGCAGATGTTAACATTTCGAGTACGTTGAAGTAATCAACTTTTTGAGGGCCGGACGCAGGACGCCACGGAGCGCCGACCCGCTCGGCCGGGCAGAGCAAGCCCTGACGCGAAATATGGCGTGTACGGGATTGGCAGAGGAACGTCAGAAAAGCAAAAAGCCCGCCGATGAGGGCGGGCTTTTTGCCTGTAATTCCTTGGTGGCCAGGGACGGAATCGAACCGCCGACACGCGGATTTTCAATCCGCTGCTCTACCAACTGAGCTACCTGGCCGGTGAAGACGCGCATTATAGCGGGTCTCGACGAAGTGTCAAAGATATTTTCGTCACGACATCGAAATATCCGCCAGGCAAAAAAATGGGGCAGCAATCGCCGCCCCGAATCATTCACCCAACCACCGGCCCGAAGGCCGGCGGCATTACAGCCCTCAGTGGCCGGAAGCGCCTTCCGCGCCGATACCGGTTTCCGAACGCACCTTCTGCGCGAGGTAGCCCGCACGGTCTTCCTGGGCACGCGCGCTGTTGTCGAGGATCGAGAACAGCCAGATGCCGATGAAGCCCGCGGCCATCGAGAAGAGCGCCGGCGAGGTGTAGGGGAACAGCGCCGAACCCTTCGGGTTGCCCAGCGTGGCTTCCCACACCGACGGCGACACGACGGTCAGCGCGACGGCGGTGATCAGGCCGATGAAGCCGCCGATGCACGCCCCGCGGGTAGTGCAATCCTTCCACAGCACCGACATGAACAGTACCGGGAAGTTGGCCGAAGCCGCGATCGCGAAGGCCAGCGACACCATGAAGGCGATGTTCTGCTTCTCGAACGCGATACCCAGCACCACCGCGATGATGCCCAGGGCGATCGTCGTCATGCGCGAAACACGCAGCTCCGATGCGGAATCGGCGTTGCCGTGCTTGAACACCGTGGCGTAGAGGTCGTGCGACACCGCGGAAGCTCCCGACAGCGTCAGGCCGGCAACCACCGCCAGAATCGTTGCGAACGCAACGGCGGAGATGAAGCCGAGGAAGACGTTGCCGCCGACTGCATTGGCGAGGTGGATAGCGGCCATGTTGCTGCCGCCGATCAGCCCGCCCTTGGCATCGAGGAAGCCGGGGTTGGTCGAAACCAGCACGATCGCGCCGAAGCCGATGATGAACGTGAGGATGTAGAAGTAGCCGATCCAGGTGGTGGCCCAGAACACCGACTTGCGTGCTTCCTTCGCATCGGGAACGGTGAAGAAGCGCATCAGGATGTGCGGCAGGCCGGCGGTACCGAACATCAGCGCCATACCGAAGGAGATCGCGGAGATCGGATCCTTGATGAAGGAGCCCGGGCCCATGATCGCCTGGCCGAGAATCCCGGCCTCTTCGGGGGTCTTGCCCGCTGCGGCAGCCACACCTGCCTTCACGCGCACGGCGTCGGCGAACAGCGCCTCCGGCGAGAAGCCGTAGGCCAGCAGCACCATGAAGGCCATGAAGGACGCGCCGGCAAGCAGCAGGCAGGCCTTGATGATCTGCACCCAGGTGGTTGCGGTCATGCCGCCGAAGAGCACGTACACCATCATCAGCGCGCCGACGATGACGACGGCCATCCAGTACTCGAGGCCGAACAGCAGCTTGATCAGCTGGCCGGCACCGACCATCTGCGCGATCAGGTAGAACGCCACCACGACCAGCGTGCCCGAAGCCGCGAAGGCGCGGATCGGGGTCTGCTTGAAGCGGTAGGCGGCGACGTCGGCAAAGGTGAACTTGCCGAGGTTGCGCAGGCGTTCCGCCATCAGGAAGGTGATGACAGGCCAGCCGACGAGGAAGCCGATCGAGTAGATCAATCCGTCGTAGCCGTTGGCCATGACCGCGGCGGAAATACCGAGGAAGGACGCAGCCGACATGTAGTCGCCCGCGATCGCGAGGCCGTTCTGGAAGCCGGTGATGCCGCCCCCGGCGGTGTAGAAATCGGCCGCCGACTTGGTCTTGGCCGCTGCCCACTTGGTGATCCACAGGGTGCCGACGACGAAGACCGCGAACATGATGATCGCGGTCCAGTTGGTTGCCTGCTTTTCCGCCTGACCGAGGTCAGCGCCGGCCGCCAGGGCTGCGCCCGCGGCCAGGGCGAGCGCGAGTCCGCCGCCGAGTTTCATGAAGCGGCCGCTCATTTGCTGCTCTCCTTGACGATATCCTGGGTCAGCGCGTCGAACTCGGAGTTCGCACGGCGTACATAGAGGCCGGTGATGATGATCGTAAACACGATCACGCCGAGACCGACCGGGATGCCCACGGTCATGACGCCGTCGCCCAGGCGCTGGGCGAACAGTCCCTTGTTGAACGCGATGACCGCGATGTAGCCGTAGTACACGACCATCATGATCGCCGTCAGAATCCAGCCGAACGACGAGCGGGCGCTCACGAGCTGCTGGTACTTCGGGTTGGCGACGATTCTTGTCACCATATCGTTTTGCATGTCTCCCTCCTTGAAACGGTGGTCAGCCGGGATTTTTCTCCGGTTGCCGCAACCTTAATGCGGGAGACTTACGATGCCCTTACGCGGGCCTGCAGGACCGCATCCGACCGCAACGCGGCCGGCCAGCCCATCTACCCGAGCGGGAAATCGCCGTATACCTGTATCGGCGGAGGGACGTGGCCGCGCGGGAAGACGACCTGGACGATCGTGCCCTGGCCCGCGGGATTGGGATTGAGCGTGACGGTCGCGCGATGCAGCTCGGCAATCTCGCGCACGATCGGCAAGCCCAGACCGGAACCGTCCTCGCCGCTGCCGAGCACGCGATAGAAGCGCTCGAACACCCGCTCGCGATCGGCCTCGGGGATGCCGACGCCGGTATCCTCGACTTCCAGGATCGGCGCACCGGCGTAACGCGTGTTGGCCGTGACGCTACCGCCCACCGGCGTGTATTTGATGGCGTTATCGACGAGATTCTTGATCATCTCCCGCAGCAGCACCGGATTGCCCTCGACCGTCAGCACGTCGGAGCCGCCCTCCACGCCGAGGTCGATGTTCTTCGCCTGGGCCCGCGGGAAGAGATCGAGCGCGACGTCACGCACGAGTGCGCGCAGGTCGATGGTTTCGACCGCGTAGAGCTTCTCGAAGCTCGCCTCGGCGCGTGCGAGCGACAGCAGTTGGTTGATGAGGTGGCTCGCGCGTTCCGTGCTCTGGGCGATGCGCGACAGCGACTCGCGCAGCGCGACGGGGTCGGTTTCCTGCAGCGCGAGCTCGGTCTGCATGCGCAGGCCGGTAAGCGGCGTGCGCATCTGGTGCGCGGCATCGGCGATGAAGCGTTGCTGGGCGTGCAGGTTCTCCTCCAGCCGCGCCATCATGTCGTTGAAGGCGACGATCAACGGGCGCACCTCCTCCGGCACGCTGGCCGCCGCGATCGGCGAGAGATCGGTGGGACGGCGACGGCGGATCAGGCTCTGCAGGCGGTTGAGCGGCGCGATGCCGCGCGTCAGACCGACCCACACCAGCACGACGGCAAGCGGGATGATGGCGAACTGCGGCAACAGCACGCCAGTAACGACGCGCGAGGCGAGATCGCTGCGCTTGTTGCGGGTTTCCGCGACCTGCACGAGCACGAGGGGACTGGCGGGCTCCGGCCACGGGCGCAGGAACTGATAGGCGATACGCACCTCTTCACCTTGGATCACATCGTCGCGGTAGAGCACGTCCTCGGGTATCAGGATGGGAGGGGCGGGCGTCCAGCCGATTTCGCGGTCGCCGGTAACCAGATCGCCGCTTTCGTTCGCGACCTGGTAGTAGACGACGTCGTCCTGGTCGGCACGGAACAGCGCCCGCGGCGGCGCGGGGAAGTGCACCGCCACCTTGCCCTCCTCCACCGTGACCAGGCGCGCCAGCGCGCGCACGCTGTCGGCGAGGGCGCGGTCGTAAGGCTGGTTGGCGATGTTGTCGGCGACGTTGTGCGTGACGATGATGGAGATCGGCCACAGGAACAGCAGCGGCGCGAGCATCCAGTCGAGGATCTCGCCGAACAGCGAGTTCGGCTGCGTCGGCGAGCGCCCGCCCGCCGCCGTCTTGTCAGGCTTTCGCCGCCTGGCCAGCATCCACCGTTTCCAGGCAGTACCCCAGCCCGCGCACCGTCACGATGCGCACGCCGCTGTCCTCGAGCTTCTTGCGCAGGCGATGGACGTACACCTCGATCGCGTTGCTCGACACCTCCTCGCCCCATCCGCACAGGTGGTCCACGAGCTGATCTTTGCTGACGAGACGCCCCACCCGCAGGACGAACACTTCGAGCAGACCGATCTCGCGCGCGGAAAACTCGACCACCTGGCCGTTGATCTTCACGACGTGGTCAGCCTGGTCGTAGGACAGGCTCCCCACCTCGATGCAGCGTGCCTGGCCGGTGCCACGGCGGGTGAGCGCACGCACGCGCGCCTCCAGTTCCGGCAACGCAAAGGGCTTCGTGAGATAGTCGTCGGCGCCCGCATCGAGGCCGCGCACGCGATCCTCGACGCCGTCCTGGGCGGTGAGGATCAGCACCGGGATGGTCGACTTGCGCGCCCGCAGGCGCTTCAGGACCTCGATCCCCGGCAGGCGCGGCAAGCCCAGGTCGAGAATCACAAGATCATACGGTTGCGATGCCAACGCGGTATCCGCCTCGATGCCGGAAGACACGTGATCGACTGCAAAGCCGCCGCGACGAAGCGCGCGACACAAACCGTCTGCAATGACGGCATCATCTTCAGCAAGCAGAATCCGCATGGAATCAGGATGTAAGTTACATGTAAGCGGGCGCGCCTAGATTTACACCCGCTGTTCTCCTTTACCCGGTCAGAGGAATGGCCGCGCCGCCAGCGCGCCCGCTCCCGGGAGCTTCCGGCCGACTGCGCCGGAAACTCCCGACCGCCTTTTTTTGCCCATCTCCCCGAATTATCACACGCTTCGAGCGCGACCGCGCAGCGAGGGCCGTCTTGCGTGCACAACGTCGGCCGAAAAGCACAACGGCCCCGCCGAAGCGGGGCCGTTGTGCACCGGACCCGAAGGCCCGGAAGGTGAGCTGGCGCTCAGACAGGCATTACATGCCCATGTCCATGCCACCCATGCCGCCCATGCCACCCATGCCGCCCATGCCGCCGCCCATCGCGGGCTTGTCTTCCTGCAGCTCGCCGACCATGCAGTCGGTGGTGAGCATCAGGCCGGCAACCGAAGCGGCATTCTGCAGCGCGGTGCGCTCGACCTTGGTCGGGTCCAGCACGCCCATCTCGACCATGTCGCCGTACTCGCCGGTGGCGGCGTTGTAGCCGAAGTTGCCCGTACCTTCATTGACCTTGTTGACGACCACCGAGGGCTCGTCGCCGGCGTTGGCGACGATCTCGCGCAGGGGCTGCTCCATCGCGCGCAGCACGATCTTGATGCCGGCGTCCTGGTCGTGGTTGTCGCCCTTGAGGTTGCCCAGGTTGGCGCGGGCACGCAGCAGCGCGACGCCGCCGCCGGGGACGATGCCTTCTTCAACGGCCGCACGGGTGGCGTGCAGCGCGTCTTCGACGCGGGCCTTCTTTTCCTTCATTTCGACTTCGGTGGCAGCACCGACCTTGATCACCGCGACACCGCCGGCGAGCTTGGCGACGCGCTCCTGCAGCTTCTCGCGGTCGTAGTCGGAGGTGGCTTCCTCGATCTGCACGCGGATCTGCTTGACGCGGGCCTCGATGCGGTCGGCCTGGCCGGCGCCGTCGATGAGGATGGTGTTTTCCTTGCCGATCTCGATGCGCTTGGCCTGGCCGAGGTCGTTCAGGGTGGCCTTCTCGAGGGTCAGGCCGACTTCCTCGGCGATGACCTGGCCGCCGGTCAGGACGGCGATGTCTTCCAGCATGGCCTTGCGACGGTCGCCGAAGCCCGGGGCCTTGACGGCGCAGGTCTTGAGGATGCCGCGGATATTGTTCACGACCAGGGTCGCCAGCGCTTCGCCTTCGACGTCTTCGGCGATGATCAGCAGCGGACGGCCGGCCTTGGCGACCTGCTCGAGCACCGGCAGGAGGTCACGAATGTTCGAGATCTTCTTGTCGAACAGCAGAACGAACGGGTTCTCGAGGATCGCGACCTGCTTGTCCGGGTTGTTGATGAAGTACGGCGACAGGTAGCCGCGGTCGAACTGCATGCCCTCGACGACGTCGAGTTCGTTCTGCAGCGACTTGCCGTCCTCGACGGTGATGACGCCTTCCTTGCCGACCTTGTCCATCGCACGGGCGATGATGTCGCCGATGTCCTGGTCCGAGTTCGCGGAGATCGAGCCGACCTGGGCGATTTCCTTGTTGGTCGAGCAGGGCTTCGACAGCTTCTTCAGCTCTTCGATCGTGGCGATTACGGCCTTGTCGATGCCGCGCTTGAGGTCCATCGGGTTCATGCCGGCGGCAACGTACTTCATGCCTTCGCGGACGATCGACTGGGCCAGCACGGTCGCGGTGGTGGTGCCGTCACCGGCGATGTCCGAGGTCTTGGAAGCGACTTCCTTGACCATCTGCGCGCCCATGTTGGCGAACTTGTCCTTCAGTTCGATTTCCTTGGCGACCGAGACGCCGTCCTTGGTCACCGTCGGGGCGCCGAACGAGCGCTCGAGCACGACGTTGCGGCCCTTCGGGCCCAGGGTCACCTTGACCGCGTCGGCCAGGATGTTGACGCCTTCGACCATGCGGGCACGGGCGGAATCACCGAACTTGACTTCTTTAGCTGCCATTGTTGATTGCTCCTAGGATTCGTTTGACGAGGCGGAACGGGAGGCTCAGGCCTCGACCACGCCCATGATGTCTTCTTCGCGCATGACGAGCAGCTCGTCGCCTTCGACCTTGACGGTCTGGCCGGCGTACTTGCCGAACAGGACCTTGTCGCCGACCTTGACGGCCATCGGGCGGACCTTGCCGTCGTCGAGGATCTTGCCGTTGCCCACGGCCAGCACTTCGCCCTGGTCGGGCTTCTCGCCGGCCGAGTCGGGGATCACGATGCCGCTGGCGGTCTTGCGTTCGGCTTCGAGGCGCTTGACGATCACGCGATCATGCAAGGGACGGATTTTCATTGACTCACTCCTTGTTATCACATCGAGCACGGGCAGGGCCCGTCTGGAAAATTCGCAGTGGCCGCGGGCGCTGCCCGGGCCGTTAGCACTCACTGCCAACGAGTGCTAATAATAGGGACGCACTTTTGGGATTTCAAGTGCGGGATGGACATTTCCTTCGCGCGCCTGTCAGGCTGACGGAACACCACCCTGCATGCCGTGAGCGGCGGAAAAAAGCGCGATGGTTGAAGGGCTGGCGGATTCAGCCCGGAGTGGCGCGGCCATTAACATCAGTGGCATTATAATTTGCATACATTTACTTGCTTTGCCCACTCCAGCATCGGGGTTAGCCCCACAGGGCCATGACAGAGACCGTCCAGATCACCCCAAGCGTGCTCCTAGTCGACGACGAGCCAAGCATCTTGTCGTCGCTGCGGCGGCTATTGCGCCCCGCCGGCTACAAGATCCACACGGCGGAGGGCGGCAGGGCCGGCCTGGAGATCCTGGAGCGCGAACACGTCGACCTGGTGGTGTCCGACATGCGCATGCCGGAGATGGACGGCGCGACCTTCCTGGAGCAGGTGCGCACGCGCTGGCCCGACGTGATCCGCCTGCTGCTGACCGGCTACGCGGACATGGGCTCGACCATCGACGCGATCAACCGGGGCGAGATTTATCGCTACATCGCCAAACCCTGGGACGACAGCGAACTGGCGCTGACGGTCAGGGATGCGCTCGAACGGCGCCGGCTGCAAGCGGAAAACGCGCGCCTGCTGGCACTTACCCAGCAGCAGAACGAGGCCCTGCGCGAGCTCAACGCCGGACTCGAGGACAAGGTGCGCGAGCGCACCGACGCGCTGGAGCAGGCCAATGGCTCGCTCAAGCAGGCCAACGAGCGTCTGAAGCAGAATTTCCTCGTCTCCATCAAGACCTTCTCGGGCCTGATCGAATTGCGCGGCGGCGGCGTCGCTGGCCATGCCCGCCGGGTTGCAGACCTCGCGCGCCGGCTGGCAGCTCGACTCGAAGTGGATGCCAAGGGCCAGCAGGACATTTTCGTTGCCGGCCTGCTGCACGATATCGGGAAGATCGGTTTTTCCGATGCGGTGCTCGCCAAACCGGTGCCGCGATTGACCAGCGAGGAGCTCGCGCATTACCGCAAGCACGCGATCGCCGGCGAATCGGCGCTGATGCCGCTCAACGAGCTCAAGGACGCTGCGCACCTGATCCGCTCGCACCACGAACGCTTCGACGGGCAGGGCTTTCCCGATGGGCTGCAGGGCCTGACCATTCCCTTCGGGGCGCGCATCCTGAGTGTCGTGAACGATTACGATGGCTTGCAGAACGGGACGCTGTCCGACAAGCGCATGACGCGCGACGAGGCGCTGGCGATGATCGTGCGGGCGCGAGGCAAACGTTACGACCCGCAGGTCGTCGATGCCTTCGTCGAGATGCAGGGCGGCGTCACACCCGAGCCGCCGTCGCGCGACCTGCCGGTGGCGGCGGCCGACCTGCGGCCGGGCATGGTCCTCGCTCGCGATCTGGTCGGCAGAGACGGTGCCCTGCTCCTCGCGGCCGATTACTTGCTCGACGAATCCCTGACGCGCCAGATCCAGAATTACGCTCGACGCGAAGGCATCACACTGACCTTGTACGTGCGCAACGACAAATGACACGCAGCACCGGCGCCCGGCGTGCCGGTGTTTCGCCTGGGAGGTCCCATGAGCCGCATCCTGATCGTCGATGACGAGGAGTCGATCCTGAAATCGCTGAGGCGACTGCTGTCGCTGACGCCCTGCGTGGCGGGAGGAAAGGTCTATCCGCTGCAGATCGACGTCTTCAGCAACCCGGCCGACGCTCTCGACAAGTCGTGCCACACCGCCTACGACCTGGTGCTGTCCGACTATCGCATGCCCGGGATGGACGGCGTGCAGTTCCTCAAGGCCTTCCGCGAGATCCAGCCGGATGCCGCGCGCCTGATCCTTTCGGGCTACGCCGACCTGAACGGCCTGATCGGCGCCATCAACGAGGCCGGCATCAGCCGCTTCCTGTCCAAACCCTGGAACGACTATGAGCTGGTCGCCGCGATCGGCCAGGCGCTGGCGGTTCGCGAGCTGACGCTCGAAAACCAACGCCTGGCGGATCAGGTGCGCGTCACGGCGGGCGCCATGTCTGCGGAAGAGCTAGAGCGCAAGCGCCTCGAAGCCGAGGAGCCGGGCATCACCAAGGTGATCTGGAGCGAGGACGGTTCGGTGCTGCTCGACGAGTCGCTGCTCGACGATCCGGACGCGGGGCGGCATTGAGATGCCGGAGCTGGAGCGTGACGCCGGCCGGCTGACGTTCAAGCTGGTGTATTACGGCCCCGCGCAGGGCGGCAAGACCACCAACCTGATGCAGTTGCACGATCTGGTGGGCGCCGAGATGAAGGGCGAGCTGATGACCCTCGAGACGCAGCACGACCGCACGCTGTTCTTCGACCTGCTGCCGCTGGGCTTTCGTGCGCCGTCAGGGCTGACGATCCGCTTCCGGTTGTTTACGGTGCCCGGCCAGGTCGCTCATGACGGTACCCGCAAAGCGGTGCTGTCGCGCGCCGACGGCGTGGTCTTCGTCGCCGATTCGCAGCGCACGGAGGCGACGAACAACGGCGAATCCTTCCAGAATCTGGTCGAGAACCTCGGCCGCGTCGGCCTCGACCTGGAGCACCTTCCGATCGTCGTCCAGTTCAACAAGCGCGACCTGCCCTCCATCCTCAGCGAGGACGAGGTGCGCGAACGCTATGAAGGGGCGCCGTGGCCGCTGGTGTTCGCCAGCGCGATCAGCGGCAGCGGCGTCGTGCAGACCTTCCGCGTCCTGTTGCAGGGGGTGTGGCGGCAGTTTGCGTCCGAGCTCGAACTCGACACGGTTCACGGGCTCGACGAGGCGGCCTTCCTCAGGGCCGCACTGGGAGAGGCGCAATGAGCGGCGAGGCCGGTTTCGATCGGGAGTTCGTGCTCGGCGAACTGATCGCTGCCCGCGATGCCGATGAACTGTGCGCCCAGTTGACGCCCGTGCTGGGGGCCCCGGTGGCGCTGCTCGACGCCACCGGAGCGCCGTTCGGCACCGCCGCCGAACCGCCCGGCGCGATCCGCGCGCCCCTGGTGCTGGAACTCGAACCGCTCGCTTATCTCGCCTGCGCCTGCGATGCCGCCGCGCTCAAGGCGGCGGCCCGTGTCGTACGCTGGGGGCTGCTGTCACGCGCACGCTTCCGCATGGTGTCGGATCTGCACCTCGAGGCGGTGCGTGCGGACTACGCCAAGCTACAGCAGCAGAACGAGGCGCTCAGGGCCTCCGAAGCGAAATACCGGGAGCTCGCCGAGGCGCTCGACGCGAAGGTGAAGGAACAGGTCCGGATCATCGACGAGCGCCAGCGCCAGCTCTACCAGGCGGAGCGCCTCGCGTCGATCGGACAGCTCGCGGCGGGCGTTGCGCACGAAATCAACAATCCCCTCGGTTTCGTCACCAGCAACCTCTCTTCGGCCGAACGCTACCTCGCACAGTTGGAAGCCTTGCGCGAATACGTCCCGGCAGAGCGCTGGAAGACGGCCGACATGGACTTCGTGCTGGAGGACTTTGCCGAACTGATCTCGGACTCTCAGCAGGGGGTCGCCCGCATCGCGCGCATCGTTCGCGACCTCAAGGGCTTTTCCAGCGTGGACAAGCCCGACGTGCAGCTCGCGAATCTGAACGAGCACCTCGAGTCGCTGTTTGCGGTGATCGCCGGCCAGAAACCCGCGGGCGTCACCCTCGAGAGCGAGCTGGGGCCGCTTCCGCCCCTGACCTGCCTGCCCGGCCATCTCAACCAGGCCTTCCTCAACATCCTGCAGAACGCGCTGCAGGCAGTCGATCAGCACGGCACCGTGACTTTGCGCTCCTCCGCGACCGACACCCACATCATCGTGCAGATCGACGACGACGGCCCCGGCATCGCGGCGGAGGTCCTGCCCCACATCTTCGACCCTTTCTACACGACGCGCGGCGTGGGCGGGGGCACCGGCCTGGGGCTGACCGTGGCCCGCGACGTCGTTCTCACGCACGGCGGCACGATCACCGCCGACAACCGCCCCGAGGGCGGAGCACGCTTCACCGTGGAGTTGCCGCTGTAGGCCCGCCATGAGCAATTACGCCGCCTTCTTCACCGGTCAGAAGGACGCCGCCGACCCTGCCGCGGCCGCCGAGAAGCCCCGCTACCGCATCCTGTTCGTCGACGACGAGCCGGCGATCCTCAAGGCGCTGACGCGCATCTTCCGCAGCCAGTCCTACGAGGTGCTGACGGCCGGCAACAGCACCGAGGCCCTTGCGCGCCTGAAGGAGGCGCCGGTGCAGGTCATCATCAGCGATTACATGATGCCCGGCATGAACGGCGCCGAACTGCTCAAGCACGTCAAGAAGCTGTATCCGGACACCATCCGCATCATGCTCACCGGCCACGCCGACACCGGGGCGGTGATGGGGGCGATCAACGAAGGAGCGGTCTACAAGTTCATCCTCAAGCCGTGGAACGACGACGACCTGCGCGTCACGGTGTCACTCGCGCTGGAGCAGTTCGACCTGGTGCAGAAGAACCGCGCGCTGACGGCGGAGAACGCGAAGAAATCGAAGGAGATTTCCGCGCTGTCGCGCATGGCGGTGTCCAACCGCAGCCAGCTTGGCACGATGCTGCACAAGAAAGGGCTGATCACCGGTACGCAATGGCAGGAGCTCACCCGGCTGCAGGGCATCCACAAGGAGCCCCTGATCAAGCTGCTGCTCGAGCGCGGCTGGGTGGCCGAGAAGGCCCTGCGCAAGATCCTGCGCGAGGACCTGCTGGTCGAGGAGGTATCGCTCGGCGAATTCCGCGTCGACCCGGCGATTGCAGAGCTTATTCCGCGCTCGTTCTGCCGCAAGCAATGGGTGGTGCCGCTCAAGCTCGAGGGACGGCGCCTGATGCTTGCGGTGGCCGATCCGATGGATGCGGGGCTGATCGACGACATCCGCTTCACGGCCGGGCTGGACCTGAAGGTCGTGATGGCCGACTCCGAGGCGATCCAGAGCAAGATCACCGAGGTATACGGCAGCGACGACGGCAGCGACATCCGCGAACTCGAGACCCTGGTAGGCAATATCGATCCCTACGAGGGCATCGAGATCGTCATCGACGAAGACGAGGCGGTGCCGCTCGACGAGTTGATGGCCGCGACCAACGAGCCCCCGGCGATCCGCCTCGTCAATGCCATCATCCTGGAGGCGATCCGCCTCGGCGCTTCCGACATCCACATCCAGCCGAAGACCAAGAATGTCGTAGTGCGCTTGCGCATCGACGGCGTGCTGCAGGACAAGATCCAGATTCCGCACGCACTGCACAGCCCGCTGGTGTCGCGGCTGAAGATCATGGCCGAGCTAGACATCTCGGAGCGCCGCCGCCCCCAGGACGGGCGCATCACCGTGAAGTCGCCGCTGCGCATCGTCGACCTGCGCATCTCCACCCTGCCGACGATCAATGGCGAAAAGGTCGTGATGCGCATCCTCGACCGCAACTCGCAGGTGCTGAGCCTCGCGGGCCTGGGCTTCGGCGAGACGGGGCTGGCCAAGGTGCGGGTGATGGTCGACAAGCCGCAGGGCCTCGTGCTCGCGACGGGACCGACCGGCAGCGGCAAGACCACCACGCTTTATTCGCTGCTGCAGGCAAACGCCTCGCCTGCGAAGAACTACATCACGATCGAGGATCCGGTCGAGTATTACCTCGACAGCGCGGGCCAGGTACTGGTCAAGGAAAAGATCGGGCTCACCTTCCCGGCGGTACTGCGCGCGATCCTGCGCCAGGATCCGGATGTCGTGCTGATCGGCGAGATCCGCGACTACGAAACCGCCGAGGTCGCGTTCCACACGGCGCTGACGGGCCATCAGGTGCTCTCCACGCTGCACACCAACTCCGCGCTGGCAACCATCGCGCGCCTGCTGGATCTCGGCCTCAAACCCTTCATCGTCGCGAGCGCTCTCGAAGGCGTCATCGCACAGCGCCTGGTGCGTCGCATCTGCCGTCACTGCCGCCGCGAGGCTGCTCCCGACCCCGCCCTCGCCGCCCGCGTCGGCAGCCGCTTTGCCCGACTCGAACGGGTCTTCGCCGGTGAAGGTTGCGCGCAGTGCGACGGCACCGGCTACCACGGACGACTGGGGCTGTACGAGATCCTGCTGCCGGACGAGCGGCTGCGCGATCTGATCACGCGCGGCGCGAGCATCCGCGAGATCACCGAGCACTCGCGGGCAAGCGGACATGAGACGCTGTGGGATGACGCGTTGACGAAGATTGCACGGGGCGACACCACGCTGGAGGAGATCCTGCGCGTGCTCGGCCCGGAACCCGAATGACCGATCAATCCGATGAATTGCTCAGTGAGTGAGTGACATGACCGAACAGGCGTGGGGCGAGGAATTCAGGACCGGCAACCCGGAGCTCGACGAGCGCATCCGGTGGACGATGGCGGATCTCGTGGCGCGGGTCGAGCGGACGCAGGGGCAATTGCTGCAATCGGAAAAGATGGCGGCGGTAGGCCAGCTGGCCGCGGGCGTCGCGCACGAGATCAATAATCCCGTCGGTTTCGTGAGCTCGAACCTGGGGTCGCTGGAACTCTACGTCAAGCGCCTGTTTGACCTCCTGACGGCTTATGAGGCGCTCGAGCAGGCGCTGCCGACGGACCATCCGGCGCGCATTGCCGTCGCCCGCGCGCGGGAAACGGCCGAGATCGATTACCTGCGGCAGGATATCCCCGACCTCTTGCGCGAATCCGGGGAGGGGCTCGCCCGGGTCAAGCACATCGTCAACGATCTGAAGAATTTCTCGCGCAACGACGAGGGCGAATGGCAGGACGCGGACCTCAATGGCGGACTCGCGAGCACGCTGAACGTCGTGTGGAACGAGCTGAAGTACAAGGCCCACGTGGTTCGGGAACTCGGCGACCTTCCGCCGGTGCGCTGCATCCCGGCACAGATCAACCAGGTCTTCATGAATCTGCTGGTGAACGCCGCCCAGGCGATCGAGGGCAGCGGCACGATCACCCTGCGCAGCGGCGCCGACGATGCCAATGCGTGGGTGGAGATTGCGGATACCGGCAAGGGGATGACGCCGGACGTCATGGAGCGCATCTTTGAGCCCTTCTACACGACCAAACCGGTCGGCAAGGGTACCGGCCTTGGACTGTCGATCTCCGCGGAGATCATGAAGCGCCACCACGGAACGCTGACTGTGCAAAGCCGGATCGGCGAGGGCAGCTGCTTCCGGCTGGAACTTCCCCTTGTGGCCGCCCAGCCGGATGAAAACAAGGAGTCCACGCCGTGAGCGGCAGCGTGCCCGTACCGGCGGCCTGGGACGCGCTCCCGTGCCTCGTCCTGGGCCTCGATCGCGATGGGCGGATATGCTCGGTCAATCGCCATGGACAGCAACGCCTGGGCCATGCGGCGCTGCCGGGCATGTTCTTGAAGGAGCTCCTGGTTGAGGACGATCCGGCCGGCGCGCGGCTGCGGGCGCAGTTTCAGGAAATCGGCCCCGGCAGCGAGACCTTGCACGGCGAGTGCATGTTCCTGTGTGCCGACGGCAGCAAATCGGCCCTGGCATGGAGCCTGGCGTGGCAGGGGACACCCGATGCTCCGGCTCCGCTTCAATTGGTCGGCGTCGAGTGCGACCTCGCGGCCCGGCAGGACGATAGCCACCTCTTCCGCGCACTCGCCATGCAGTCGCGACGCGGCATCCTCGTCACCGACCCCGACAACGTGATCCTGTTCGCCAATCCCGCGATGGCGCGGATTTGCGGTTATCCGCTGTCGGAACTGATCGGCCGTACGCCGGCCATGCTGAAGTCCGGCCAGACGCCCCGCGAGGTCTATCAGGACCTCCAGCGCGCACTCGACGACGACAAGGTGTGGCAGGGCGAATTCGTCAATCGGCGCAAGAACGGCGAACGCTATCTCGAGGCGCGCACGATCTGGGCCATTCGCGACAACCAGGGCGAAGTCCGCTACTACGTATCGATCAGCGAAGATCTTGCGGAACGCCAGCGGTACGAGCAGCACATTTCCCACCTCTCGAACATCGACCAGCTCACGGGACTCCAGAACCGTCCGTCCTTCATGCGCGCGCTGTCGGCGGAACTGGAGATGGCGCACCGCGACGGTCACCAGTTGCTGTTGCTGCATCTGGACCTGGACGATTTCGCCGAGATCAACCGGCGACTCGGAGCCGAACTGGCCGATCGGCTGCTCGCCGAGTTCGGCCAGCGGCTACGCGAAGTGTTGCGCCAGTCGGACCGCATCGCCCGCCTTTCGGGGGACAACTTCGCGATATTGCTCCGTCCGCGTGCCGACGACGGGGAGTCCGAGGGGCGTGACATCGCGGAGCGGCTGCTGGCGGCCATCCGGCGCCCCTTCGCGATCGCGGCCAGTGGAAAGAGCATCTTGCGCGCCTCCATCGGGATCGCCTGCTATCCGAACGACGCTGCATCGGCGGACGAACTCCTCGATTGCGCACTCACCGCAACGCAGTCGGCCAAACATGGCGGCGGCAACCGTTCATGCCGTTTTGAAACGACCATGGCACAGCACAGCGACGAATTGCGGCGCCTACGCGCGGCGCTCCCCGGCGTCGCCATGCGCGGGGAGCTGGTGCTGCACTATCAACCCCAGTTGAGCCTCCACTCGGGTCACATCGTCGGCGTCGAGGCCCTGGTGCGCTGGCAGCATCCCGAACTGGGACTACTGAGCCCGGCCGCCTTCATTCCGCTTGCCGAGGAATGCGGCTGCATCGCCGAGATCGACGACTGGGTGCTCGAATCCTCCTGCCGCCAGATGCGCGCATGGCGCGACGCGGGCCTGCCGCCGGTTCGCATGGCCGTGAATTTCTCGGCCCGCCAGTTCCGCCGTGAAGGGCTGCAGGAAACGGTCGCCCAGGCACTCGCGAAGCACGGCGCAGATGCGCGCATGCTCGAGATCGAGATCACCGAAAGCACGGTGATGCAGGACATGGGGGCTGCGATGCGCACCATCACCCAGCTCAAGTCCCTGGAAGTGCGCCTGTCGCTCGATGACTTCGGCACCGGCTACTCCTCGCTCGCCCATCTGTCGCGCTTCCCGATCGATGTCCTGAAGATCGATCAGAGTTTCGTGCGCGACATCGTGACCAACCCGGCCAATGCTGCGATCGTGCAAGCCACCATCGCGATGGCGCAAAAGCTCGGCAAGCTCGTGATCGCCGAAGGGGTCGAAACCGAAGAACAACTGCATTACCTGCGCCGCAGTGAATGCGACGAGTTGCAAGGCTATTTCTTTTCCCGCCCGGTCCCGGCCGACGCCCTCGCGCTCATGCTGCGTGAGGGGCGCGCGCTCAGCTTCACGTCCTCGGCCGAGCAGTCGGTGCGGGACATCGTGCTGCTCGTCGATGACGAAGCGAGCATCCTGTCCGCCCTGCGCCGCACCTTGCGCCGTGAGGGCTACGACATCCTTGCCGCGAACAGCGCCGAGGAAGGCTTCTCCATGCTGGCAAAGCACAATGTGAAAGTCATCGTGTCGGATCAGCGCATGCCCGGCATGAGCGGAACGGAATTCCTGGCGCGGGTGAAGACCCTGTATCCGCGCACGGTACGCATGGTGCTGTCCGGCTATTCGGAAATTTCAGCGGTCACCGATGCGATCAATCGCGGCGCGATCTATCGTTTCCTCGCCAAGCCCTGGGATGACGAACAACTGAAGGAGGAGATCCGCGCCGCGCTGCGCGAATGGCGTTCGCTGTTCGAGCGCCAGCGCGACTAGGCATCGCCGCGCCCGCCAACGGGCAGCCACACACGAACGGCCGTGCCGGCGCCCGGCGTGCTGTCGACCTCGAACCGGCCGTCGTGACTGCGCACGATGCTGTAGCACACCGACAGACCGAGCCCCGTGCCTTCGCCGACCGGCTTGGTGGTGAAGAACGGGTCGAACATGCGCGCGCGCTCGGCCGCGTCCATGCCGCGCCCGTCATCGGCAATCTCGATGCAGACCTCGTCGCC
The DNA here is from genome assembly GCF_045689615.1 of Aromatoleum evansii. Taxonomy (NCBI): domain Bacteria; kingdom Pseudomonadati; phylum Pseudomonadota; class Betaproteobacteria; order Rhodocyclales; family Rhodocyclaceae; genus Aromatoleum; species Aromatoleum evansii. The sequence goes on along the minus strand of NZ_CP141259.1, from coordinate 959,962 downwards.
GACATGGCGCGTGCGCAAGGTGATCGTGCCGCGCTCGCGGATTGCATGCGCGGCATTGAGCAGCAGGTTGACGAACACCTGATTGATCTGTCCCAGATCGCAGCGCACGGGGGGGATCGGCTCGTAGTCGCGCACGACCTCGGCCTTTTCCTCGAGCGTCGCGTGCATCACACGGACAGTGTTGTCGAGCGCTTGCTGCAAGTCCGCATCGGCCGTCACATTCGTCGCGTCGAGACGCGCAAAATCCTTCAGATCGGTGACGATGCGCGCAATGCGCCGGACACCTTCACGCGTTTCGGAGAGCAGCACGGTGACGTCTTCGCGGATGAAATCGAGTTCCGAGCGCGCCTGCAGCTGCATGAATTCCTCATGCAAGCCGCTGTCGCCGCGCTGTCGAACGAGCATATCGAAATCCAAGATCAGCTCGAAGAGATCCTTCACGTAGGTCTCCAGGGCATTGAGGTCGGACTGGATGAAACCGATCGGATTATTGATCTCGTGTGCCATGCCCGCGGCCAGCTGACCGAGGCCGGCGAGTTTCTCGGCCTGCAGCAGCTGGCTCTGGGTTTCGCTCAGGCGCGCGTTGGTCTGTTCCAGCTGGGCGATACTCTCGCGCAACAGGCGATCGCTCTCCAGCCGTTCGCTGATGTCGTGGAATACCACCACACAGCCCCCCTGACCGTCGCCCGCGCGCAATGGGGCGCTGGTCAGTTCGACCGGAAAGTGCGAGCCGTCCTTGCGGAAGAACACATCGCCGACGTGCGTCACGACCTTTCCGGAACCACGCGACGCATAGACCGGACAGTCCGCGAGAGGATACGGACGCCCGTCGGCGTGATGGTGATGCATCAGCGTGTGCGAGTGCTGACCCAGCGGCTCGTGCTCCTCGTATCCCAGCATCGCCAGCGCCGCCGGATTGACGAAATTGATGCGGCCGGTCTCGTCGATGCCGTAGATCCCTTCCGCGACGGCATCGAGGACAGTGCGCTGGCGCTGCATCAGACAGGAGATGGCAACCTGCTTATCGCGCAGGCGGGTGACCGTGCGGTTGATCGCATCGGCGATGCGCGACATCTCGTCCTCGCCGCGCCCGTATGGCACCGGTCTGACCTCGCCGCCGGCGGCGACCTGCTCCAGCGCCGTCTCGATGTTCGCGACACGGCGCGTCATGTAGCGCATCAGGCCGATCGCGAAGCCGCTCAACAGTAGCATGCCGAGTCCGAGCAATGAGCCGACGAGCAGCTCGGCACGCCGGCGCGAATCGGCAAGATTCTGGCGGGCATGCTCGACATGCTGATCCTGCGCCGCAGCCAACTCCTGCAAGGGCTCGAAAATCGTCTGACGCAACGAGTACCAATCGAACCTGAGCAGCCGGTCGAGTTCCTTCGCGTCCTGGCTGCGGCTTGCCGTACTCGCGCGCTCCAGGAAGCTCCACAGCCCGGGCAAGGCCAGCTCCATCTCGGTAATGCGCCCCGCCTCGAAGGGATCCGTGGGCGAGACCCGGTGCGCCTGCAGGAAGGTCTGCCAGCTCTCCCGGATGAGCGCACCTTCACGCGTGATCATCTCGGGCATGCCAGCCGGCGACGCGATGCCCAGCAGGACGTCCTGCAGGTGCCCATGGATGGATAGCAGCCGCCGTTCGACGCCGTGCAGCTGTTTCGCCGGGGCGAGCTCATGCTCGAAGATGCGGCGCTCGGCTTCGTCCGACGCGCGCTGCGAGAGCAGGAACACGAAGGACAAGGCCAGCATCACAAATCCGGTCAGAACGACGTGCAGCGCAAGACGCCGTCGGATGCTCAACCGCTTGAACATGAGGTGCGGACGTGCCTTGTCATGAAGAATGGAATGATATTCTAATACCCCGAGTCCTCGGGATCGGGATACAGTTGGCGGAATCGTACGACGAAAGTGGTAAGAGGTGTGCACACGGATCGAATCAGCCTTTCGAGGGTATCGTCACCACGCCCGGCCACATCCATCATGATGCCCGCATGGCCTGAGCGTGCTCCGCGACGGACGGTTTCGGCACGAACCACCGGAACATCGCGACGACAACGCGCGCCGGCTTCGGTCGCCCGGCCGCGCCGGCACACGACCGAACGGAGAAACGGATGACAGCGCACGACGGCGGACAGCCCGGGCATGGAATCGACGCCGGGCTCTATTCGGGCCTGCAGGAGCTCGCCGCGAGCGCCTTCCCCAAACGCTGTCCGGCCTGCGGACGGAGTTATCGCGACGCCGCCGACTATGTCGCGCAGACCCTTCACGTTGGCAACGGCAGCAGCGGGCTCAAGCAGGCCATCGACGACGACGGGCAGGTCATCGTCGAATTGTTCCGCAACTGCGTTTGCGGCTCCACACTGATGGACAGCTTTCGCAACCGGCGCGACTGCAGCGAGGCCGGCCAGCGACGGCGCGCACGCTTCGCCGAAGTTCTCGCGACCCTCGTCGCGCGAGGGCTCGAGCCCAGTCAGGCTCGAGCGGAGCTGCTGAAGATGTTGCGAGGCGAACCGAGTCTGATTCTCAAGGTCCGCCCGCGCACGCCGTGACCCGCTTGCGGTGGTCAATCTGTCGCAAGCGGGGCGCGCAGCCCGTGTGCGAAAGCCCCAAGTACGGCAGTACTCGGCCCGGCCAGCCGGATACAAACGGGCCGCGCCCCCGCCGTGCCGCCAGATACGGGAATCGGCCGAGTCGGTGCCGGATGGTTCGCGACGGCCGCGATTGCCGCGCGGTATTCGGCGCGAATCCGGCGTGCGGCGGCCCCCCGGGCGACAGAACTGGTAAATTGTCGCATTCGAGCAGGAGCGCCCGCCAACCAATGTGCGAACCGGAAACCGGCGCCTTGCACCAGCCGACGGACATGCCGTGGAACGCCACAGCGCTTCCCACCTCTCGAACATGATGAACACAGAAGACACCCCCACGGTTCCGCACGTCGCCATCGTCGACGATGATGCGTTCTTCCGGCGCGCGCTCGAGCGCATCTTTTCTTCGGCCGGCTTCCGCGTCGAGAGTTTCGGCGATGCGGAAAACTTCCTGTCCGGCTACATCCCGAAGCCCGACGCCTGCATCATCCTCGACCTGCGCATGCCCTTCATCGGCGGCCTCGAGATCCAGCAGCGGCTCAAGGATCGGCACATCGACGTTCCGGTGATCATCTACACGGGAAACGCCGACGTCCCGGTGACGGTCGCCGCAATGCAGGCCGGCGCGTTCGCGGTACTCGAAAAGCCCTTGAGCAGCGAATTGCTCATCATGCAGACCCGCGCAGCCATCGCCAGTTCGAAAGAGCGGCGGGCCAAACGCGAGCAGACCACGCTCGCCAGAGCACGGCTAGAAATTCTCACGGAAAGGGAGCGCGAAACCGCCCAGCATCTGGCCGAGGGGCTCTCAGCCCCCCGGATCGGAGAGGCGCTCGGGATCAGCCCGCGCACTGTCGAAGCCCACCGCGTCAACGTGTTTCGCAAGCTGGAGGTCAAGTCGGCCGCCGAGCTGGCGCGTTTGATCGTTCTCGCCGAATTGGGCGAAACCTGACTGCCCCGGGGCGCGGTCCCGCGGCGCGGCGCAGGGCCCCGGTTGCACGACGATCAGTCACGTCGTCGATCGTCCGCAGCCCGCTCAGACCACCGCATGCAGCAGTTGGCCGGGCACGAGCCTGCCGACCGCCTCGTCGAGGACATGCGACCGCCCCAGCTCGTACTCCCGGATCACCTGGCCCGACTCCCGGTCGATGAGTCGCACGGCAAGCTTGCGCGGGTCCGGCGACATGGCAAATTCGAGCGACTTCGCCTGCACGCGAAGAACATCATTCGCCAGACGCACGAAGTCGCTGGCAACTACCGGCAAGGGTTGCTGCGCCGCGGCTCCGGCAGCGTCCTGTGGCAGTCCGCCCTGCCCGCCCCCGTTTGCTCGATCACCAGCCCCAGCGCGGGGCGTCCTGCCCGGCGGCAGGCGGCCTCCGGCATGGATAATCGCGTCGCCGACGGCCAGGCGGGGCGCAAAGTGCATCGATCCGATTTCCATTTCCCGTCCCTTCACGACCTCGATCCGACGATCGGACGCAATCCGGGCGCGAGCGGCGCGGCACTGCAAAACCGCAGCCTTGCACCCGTGCAGGAAGTCTAGGAAACAATCCAGTACGTGTGAATTCGCGAAATTTCCCGGTCGGCTAGGGGAATCTACGTAGTAAGGGCGAAAGGGCGAGCGCGGGCGATGCCAGGACGGGGCCCGGCACGCCCGACATGGCGTGAACGAGCCCCCGAACCAGGATCATGCCAAGCTTTCGGTCTCGGCCGCGGGATGCCTGGGCAGAACGACTCGAAACACCGCTCCCTTGCCGAGCTCACTCTTGACCTCGATGTGCCCTTGGTGCCGCTTGACGATCCCGTAGGACAGGGATAGCCCGAGGCCGGTGCCCTTGCCGACGTCCTTGGTCGTGAAGAACGGCTCGAAGATGCGGCTCAGATGCTCGGGCGGGATTCCCTTGCCCGTGTCCTCGACTTCGACCCACACGACGTCATCGTCGAAGCCGGTGCGCAAGGTGATGCGTCCGTGCGTTTCTATCGCATGCGCAGCATTCACCAGCAGGTTCATGAACACCTGGTTGAGCTGCGACGGAATGCATTCGAGTTCGGGGAGCTTGCCGTACTCCTTGACGACGTCGGCCTTGTACTTGAGCTCGTGCCACACGACATTGAGCGTGCTCTCCAGGCCCGCTTCGAGATTCGCCAGCTCGCGCTCGCCCTTGCCGACATGCGAGAAGTCCTTCAGGTCCTGCACGATGCGCCTGACGCGCTGCAGGCCCTCGAGCGATTCCTTCAGCAGGTCGCCGATGTCCTCGCGGAGGTAGGCGGCGTCGATGTCCTCCTTCATGCGCGCGATGTCAGCCTGCTGCGCGGCGTTGAGTGAGTCTTCGACGCCTTCGTAGGCGGCAAGCAGACGCAACAGGTCTTCGGAATAGCGCTGCAGCGTTCCCAGGTTGGAATTGACGAAACCGACGGGGTTGTTGATCTCGTGCGCGACGCCCGCGGCGAGCTGGCCGATGGATGCCATTTTTTCCGACTGGAGCAACTGGTTCTGGGCCGCCTCCAGTTTTCGGATCAAGGTCTCCTGGTGCCGCTTTTCCGCCTGCAGCGTTGCATTGGCCCTTTCCAGTTCGGCCGTGCGCTCGCGAACCCGGTCCTCGAGGCGGTCGCGCGACTCGCGCAGCGCTTCCTCGGCGAGCGTGCGCTCGGTGATGTCGCTGTACGCGAAAACCCGTCCGACGATCCGCTCGCCCATGTACTGGGGGTGCGAGCGGCACTCGAACACGCGGCCATCGGCCAGGCGATACAGATCCTCGGTGTCTGCACTATCGACGGTGGCTCGCAGCCGCGCGCGGCACAGCTCGCCGTCCGTCACACGGCTGGCAATGAATTCGAGGATTGCGGCATCGTCGCGCTCGCGCAGCAGTTCGTCGGGGATTCCCCACATGTTGCTGGCGAGCCGGTTCATGTTGGTGATTCTGCCCTGCCAGTCGATGACGAGGATGCCATTGCCCGTCGACTCGAGCGTTGCGCGCAGTTGGGAAAGCGTCTGCTCGAGTGCATCCTCCATCTGCAGCTCGTTCCGGGTATCGCGCGCGGATACCAGGATGAGCGGCGCGCCTTCATGGGTGACCACGCGGACGGACTTCATCACCGACATCATCGACTCGTCCGCGCAGCGGTAGAGCCCCTCCTGCTCCTCGATCTCCTGATACTGACCGTTGTGCACGTCCTCCCAATAGAAGACGTCCTGCAGGGAACTCTCGATGTCGGTGATGCACATCTCCGCCAGCTGATCGCGCGAATAGCCGAGCGTCCCGGTCACGGGCCGATTGACCAGCAAGATGCGTAGCGAGGCGGGGTCGACCGCCAGCATCATCTGCGAGCTGTGGTCGAGCATCAGTTCGGCGAGACTACTCATTGGGGCACCGCGTCCTGTCCGGCTTTTCCGGGGTCGAAATAATAGCTGACACGCTTGCGCGGGCTCAGGTAGTTGTAGATCTCGATCGGCACTTGCGCCGGCCGGAGCGCCTTGGCGATATTCAGGTCCTGCTCCCGCGCCAGGTCGACGAGTATCGCGTCGTCCCGGGGAATGCTTGCGTCGTAGATGACGATCACCGGCTTCATCGGCTTGGCGGTATTGACCGTGGCCACCATCGCAACCAAGCCGTTCGAGAGTTGCACGATGGTCCCCGGCGGATAGACGCCAAGGCAGCGAATGAACGCCTGCAGCATGCGCTGATCGAATTTCGGGCGCAGCTTCGCGTACATCCGCGAAAGGGCCTCGTGCGGCGTCAGGGCGCTGGCGATATCCGCCGGATTGCACAGTTCGTCGTAATAGTTCGCGACCGCGACGATGCGCGGCAGCAGGCCGATGGCATCCCCCTTGAGGCCGGCCGGATAGCCGGTACCGTCATAGAGCTCATGATGGTCGCGGATGACCTCCAGGGCAGGTTTGGACAGCTGCAGACGGCGACCGATGTCCACCCCGAACTGGCAATGCATCTGATAAAGATTGCGCTCGGCCTGGGTGAGCGGCTCGGTCTTGTGCAAGATCTTTTCCGGGATCTCCTTGCGCCCGATGTCGTGCAGCAGCGCGCCCATCCCGAGCGCCGAGAAGACTTCCTGCGGCGCCCGGACCTCACGGGCGATCATCAGCGACAGCATCGCGACGTTGAGCGAGTGGAAGTAGAGCTCCTCGCCGCCCGTGCGATCGCCCATTACGTGAATGGCAAGGTCGGGAGAAGACAGGATCGAGTCCGCGATCTGGTCCACCAGCAGCCCTGCCTGCTGCACCGACTCCGCGGGATTTGAGTACAGGTTCCGCTCGATATCCCGGATCGCCTTCGCCGCGTGCACAAAGGCCGCCTCGACCCTCACCGCGGCCTCGCGCTGCGCCCGGATGCGCTCGACCAGCGCCCGCTTCGCCGCCAGAGCAGGCAGGATCGCTGCGCTTGTTGCGCCGGCCGGGGCGTCGGAGTTCGCTGCCGGGGCCGCAGTCCCCTCCCCCGCATCGGGTGCGCCGGGGGGCGATGGCGGTGACGAAGGGTCGGGCGCCGCCGCGGCATCCGGGGAGGAAGGGGCCTGGCGCGCCGTCATGTCGCTCAGGGCCGGGTTGTAGCGCACCGTCGTCAGGCCGAGACTCCGGATCTCCCGGATCTGGTCCTCGGACTTGATCTTGAACTGGCTGAAGGCAAATGGATGCTGGAACCAGCTCAGATCCAGCATGACGTACAGCCCGACCCGCAATTGATCCATCGTAACGGTGTTCGTGTCCGACATCACTGGCTCCGCATCATGACTCATGCATCCTTGGCATCCCGGGGCCACTCGCCGACCCGGACCCCGTCCGCGGCGACCGTCACCGGCACGCCGGTCAGGGACTCTCCCTGACAATCCCCGCGCACGCAGACGCCATCGGCCCAGCGGAATACGGCGTAATGCACGTTGCACTCGATCGACACCCCGGGCTCGAGGTAGAGGTGCCTGTCCAGGCGTGCGAGTTCCGAGCCGAGATGGGGGCAGCGATTCAGAAAGCATCGGACCGTCTCGTGCTGCCTCAGCACGATGAGCGAGATTTCGATTCCGCCCCGCAGCAATCGGACGACATGGCCTCCCGTGGGCGGAACCTCGTCGAGCCTGCAGATGAACGTGCCTGCGGGCAATTCGCTTGCCAGGCTTGCGCGAATGTCGCCGCGATGAACGTTCATGCGCCCTACCCCGCCTCGGCGATGGCCACTTCGAGACGGTCGCGCGCGCCGGCAAAGTCGAAGCTCCGGGCCGCCTGAAGCACCGCATCGAAACTCCCGCCGAGCGCCGCGCGCAAGTCGGCGGCATTGCTTTCGAGCAGCGCCACACTCGCAAAATCGTCGGCTGCCAGGCGATCGAGGACGGCCCGGCAGAGTTCCCGTGCGGCGGTGTCGACCGCTGCTGTCTGCGCGACACCCGCCGTCGCCGGGGGAACTGGTTGCGACGGCGAGGTTGGCGATCGCACAGCGGTCTGCGGCCCGATCCAGCGCTGCAGGGCTTCCTGAAGTCGGGTGGGGTCGACCGGCTTCGTGAGGTAATCGTTCATCCCGGCCGCGAGACATCGCTCGCGGTCTCCGGGCATGGCACTGGCCGTCAGCGCGACAATCGGCAAACCCTGCAAACCGGGCAGCTTGCGCATCTCACGCGTTGCCGTGATGCCGTCCATGACGGGCATCTGCATGTCCATGAGGACGAGCTGCCAGACCTGTTCCTGCGCGCGGCGAAGCGCCTCCGCACCGTCTTCCGCGAAGCCGACCTCGACGCCCGAATCGCGCAACAGCGCCGCCACAACCTCGCGATTCAGCTCATTGTCCTCCACCAGCAGCACCCGGGCGCCCGCCACGACCGCTCCCGACGCAGGCAAGGCGGGGGACGGAACAGGAGGGGAAGACGCACGTCGGGAAACGCCCACCTTGCACGTAAACCAGAAGGTCGAGCCTCCTCCCGGCGCGCTGTCGACGCCGACCGCACCGCCCATGAGTTCGGCCAGACGCTTACTGATTGCCAGCCCCAACCCCGTGCCGCCGTACTTGCGCGTGATCGAGCTGTCGGCCTGCTCGAAGCTGCGGAACAGGCGCGAGCGTTGTTCTTCCGCGATGCCGATGCCGGTGTCGCTGACCTCGAAACGCAGCTCGAGCTCGTCGTGCATCGCGTGCTGGACGCGGGTGCGTAGCACGATCCGGCCGCGCTCGGTGAACTTGACCGCGTTGTTTGCGTAGTTGAGCAGCACCTGCGAAATGCGTAACGGATCACCGAGAACGAAGGTCGGCACGTCGGGCGCCAACTCGATGACGAGGTCGAGCCCCTTGCCCTTCGCCTTGTCGGCGATCTGCGCCCCCACTTCGCCAACCAGTCCCGGCAGATCGACATCGATGTGTTCGGGTGTCAGCTTGCCGGCCTCCATCTTGGACAGGTCCAGAACGTCGTTGATGATGCCGAGCAGGTGTTTGCTCGAGGCCTGCACCTTCTCCAGCAGCCCGCGCTGCTGCGCTGCGAGATCGCCCTTGAGCACCAGATGGGTGATGCCGATGATGACGTTGAGCGGCGTGCGCATCTCGTGGCTCATATTGGCGAGGAAGGCCGACTTGGCGTTCGCCGCCTCTTCGGCCAGCGCTCGCGCGCACTCCATGTTCTCGAGGACGGCGTGCTCCGCGCTGATGTCGTCGATGACCCACACCGTACCCTTGCTGCGGTCATGCACGTCCACCGCGATGCCGGTCAGGCGGGCCCAGAACAGCGACCCGTCGCGCCGCATCAGCTGCTGTTCGCGCCGATGCGGCCTGCCCTGCCAGATCGTCTCGTACACCTCGCCGCCGCCCGCTTCGCAGGCCGCCTCGTCGGGATACCAGATTGCGGTCGACTGCCCCGCCATCGCGCCTGGCGGCCAGCCCAGCATCTCGTGCAGCCGCCGATTGCAGCGGACCAGCACGCGATCCCTGATCAGGGCGATGCCCGATGAAGTCGTATCGAAGATCGCCTGCTGCTCATCGATTGCAGCTTTGAGGGAATCCGTGGCCGCCGCGAGCTCGGCCGTCCGCTCGGCGACCAGGGTTTCGAGCCGTTCGCGATAACGCTGAACCTCCCGCTCGGCCTCCTTCTGCGCGCTGATGTCGGACCAAGCCGCGTGCAGCAGCATGCGTTCGCCCTCGGGGATCACCGTGAGCAGCACCTCGGCGGGGAAGGTCTCGCCGTTTGCCCTGAGGTGCAGCCACTCGAAGCGACTGCTGCCCTCCGCAAGCGTACGCGCGATGATTTCCGCTGCCTTGGCCGCCGAGGGCTGGCCGTCGGGCTGCAGCACGGGGGAAATGTCGGCCGGGGAGCGACCGAGGACCTGGTCTAGCCGCTCCATCCGCAACATCTTCAGCGACGCCTTGTTGGCAGCGACGATACGCCCGTCCTCGATCAGCGTAACGCCCTGTTGCGTCTCCTCGAACAAGCGCCGGAAGCGCGCCTCGCTCGCCTCCAGCTCGGCCGTGCGCCGGGCCACCGCACGCCGCAAGGCACGCAGCCAGACAATGAGGCCGAGCGCCGCGAGCGCGAGGACGATGAGCGCCGCGGCGAGGTAGCGCAGATATCGACCGTATTCGACCGCCGGGGGGGGCATCCACTTCGCGCGCAGGGCCGCGTCCTCCTCGGCGCTGATGGCGGCGATGCCGCGCTCGACAAGCCGCAGCGCTTCGACATTGCCCTTCTTCACTGCCCGGTGAAACCGCCCCTCGTAGAGCGTGAAAACCTTCGGGAACAGTTGCTGCGCTTCATTGCGGTAGAGGTAGTAGTTTGCCGGGTATTCATCCAGGCAGAACAGGCGCACTTCGCCCGCCAGGGCACCGACGATCAGGCGGGCGTAATCGGGGTACTCGCGAAACTTGTCGACGCCCTGTCTGCCCAGCTCTTCAATGCAGGCATCTCCGGCCATCACGCCAACCATGAAGCCGCGCAGCCCGGCGACGTCGTGGATCCCCTGGATGGACTCGTCCGCATAGACCCCTACCGGGACCTTCGCGTAGGGGGGAGAAAACTCATACAGGGGTTCGCGCGCGGGCGTGCGGAAAATCATGTCGATGACATCCGCCTCGCCCTCCAGCAGGCTGCGTTGCGCCTCGGACCACTGGATGGCCTGCAGCTCGACCTTGACGCCGGTCTTTTGCTCCCAGAGGCGCCAGTAGTCCACCAGATAACCGGTCGGTGCGCCCGCCGGGTCGAGGAACAGGAAGGGCGGATAGTTGTAGTCGCTGACCACTCTCAGCACCCGCGGCTCGGCGCGGGGCTGGGCGTGGCTCGCGCCGGCCGCCAGCAGAACGGCCAGAAAGGCCGCCGCGAGCAGGACAAGTCGCCGCAGCGAGAGGAATCCGCTCATGAGGCGGTCTCCAGGTGCTCGCGCGCCTCGCGCAGCGAGGCGCGTGCCTCGGCGAAGGCGAACGCGTCGATCTCGCTCTCGATTCGGCGCGCCAGGGGGCCGAAAGCCGCTTCGAAGTCCGCGCGGTGTTCCCGGTAGACCCGACATGCCGACACGTCATCGCACGCCAACAGGGCTTCCAGCAAATCGGCGACCTCGCGCAGCGCGGCGAGATCGGGAACCTTCTCGAGCCCTGCGCCCAGCCCAGACGCATCGCTGGCGGGGGCCCGGCCGGGCGATTCATCGCGCACCGGAGCCCTGCGCTGGCTACCGCCGTCCGCCGGCAGCCAGCGGCGCAGCGCGGCGTAGAGCTTCCGGGGATCGACCGGCTTGGGGATGTGGTCGTTCATGCCCGCTTCAATGCAGGCAGCACGATCCTCGTCGAAGGCATTGGCAGTCATCGCGAGGATGGGGGTGGTCGCGTAGCCTGGCAACGCGCGTATCGCGCGAGTGGCTTCGAGCCCCCCCATGACCGGCATCTGGATGTCCATGAGAATGAGGTCGTAGGCCTCGCATGCGGACTTGTCGAGCGCGATGCGGCCGTTTTCCGCCACGTCGGGCACGATGCCTGCACGCGCGAGAAGCGCGAGCGCAACTTCGCGATTGACGGCATTGTCTTCGGCGAGCAGCACCCGCGCATCGGGCGCCAGTTCGGACTGCACGGACAACTCGCCCTGATCGTTTGCGGGCGGGCTCGCCGCCGCCCCGCATGCCTCGGCGTGGGGATATCCCATCGGCACCTCGAGCCAGAAGGTCGAACCCTCGCCCGGCTGACTCGTAACGCCAATGCGCCCGCCCATCAGTTCGACCAGACGGCGACAGATGGCGAGCCCGAGCCCGGTGCCGCCGAAGCGCCGCGTCGTGGAGCTGTCGGCCTGCTCGAAGGCGTGGAAGATGCGCTCCTGTTCGTCCAGGGCAATGCCAATGCCGGTATCCCTCACCTCCAGGCGCACCCACAAACGTTCGGGTTCGAACCCCACGACCTCGCCGCTCACGCGCACCGCTCCCCGCTCGGTAAACTTGATGGCGTTGCCGACGAGGTTAAGCAGCACCTGCTCCAGACGCAGCGCATCGCCGTGCAGCCCGCGTGGCAACGCGCCGAGGTCCGCCTCCAGTTCCAGTCCTTTATGCTCGGCGCGGTCCCGCAGCAGGCTGAAGACGTTGGCGACGACGTGAGGCGGTTCGAAATACACCGCCTCCAGTTGCACCTTGCCGGCCTCGATCTTGGAGAGGTCGAGGATGTCGTTGATGATCCGCAACAGATGCCGGGCCGCCGACGAGATCTTGCGGAGCCGGTCGAGCTGCCCGGGCTCGCCGATGTCGCGCTCGAGCAGGTGAGTGAGACCGATGATCGCATTCATCGGCGTGCGGATCTCGTGACTCATGTTGGCGAGGAATTCGCTCTTGCTACGGCTCGAAGCCTCCGCCGCGAGCTTCGCCGCATTCAGTTCCGCGGTTCGCGCCACCACCAGCTGCTCGAGGTTCTCGCGGTGGGCCGCGAGCTCCTCCAGAAGCCGCTTGCGCTCGGTGATGTCCTCCTTGATCGCGACATAATGGGTGACGCTGCCGCCGCGTTCCCGCAGCGGAATGATCGTCGCGCTCTCGATCACCTCGCGCCCGTCCCGCGTGACATTGACCAGCTCGCCGCGCCAGGCCTCGCCACGCTTGAGCGTGGCCCACAGGTCGCTGTAGGTCGAAGCGGGCGTCTTGCCCGATTTGAGGAAGCGCGGATTGCGACCGATGGCCTCGGCGCGCGAATAGCCGGTCACGTGCACGAACGCGTCATTGACGTATTCGATCCGCGCGTTCAGGTCGGCCACGATGACGGCAATCGGGGCCTGTTCCACGACCAGCGAGAGCTTGCGCACCTCGGCCTGCGTCGCTGCCTCCAGGGCGGCTGCCCGCCTGCGCTCCAGCGCGGCCCCCAGATGCGCGGCGGCGGACTCGAGCAGGCGGCGCTTCTCGTCCCGGAACTGCGCCGCCTCCTCGGCGCCAGGCGGCGCAATCGGGTCGACACAGATGCGCCAGCGCTTGTCCGCCATGTCGGCGAACTCCGCCACCAGAAGCGGCCGACCGTCCGGGGTTCTGGCGCCGTCCGCCGCCTCGACCCTTGTCACGGCAAGGGCCGGGAAACGCATCGCGGCACGCAGCCGCTCGACGACCGCGTCCACCAGCAGGTCCGGCGCGATGTCCGCACGGTCGCACATGCGCGCGACATCATAGACGCAGCTCATCTCCTTGAGGCGTTCGCGCAACCTGCGCTCGGCATCCTCGCGCGAAATGAGCGAATCGCGGAACGCCAGCGCCGCACTCGCGATATCCCCGAGCAAACTTCCCGGCTGCTTGGCGATCTCACGCACCAGCGGCAGGGACTCGGGATCCTGTTCTTCGCGGGCGAATGCGCGCAAGGCGCTGCCGAGGGCGAACAGCCGTTCGCTGAGCCAGGAGCTGAGAACGAACCACGCCAGCACCAGCGTGGACATGAGCGCCCCCCCGACGATCAGGGTGTTACGGATATAGGCGTCGAAGTCGCTCTCGTCGGCGTGCGCACGGGCCCGCTCGTCTTCGATTGTCCGCAGGGTGAGCGCCCGGGTATGGGTCGTGAACTCCACGAAGTGCCGCGACGCCTCGAAGCCGCTGCTCATCGCGGCGCGCGGATCGGACATCAGCAAGCCCATCGTCCCGATGACGCTCGCGCGGTAGTCCTGAAAGTGGAATCGTCCCTCGCGCGCTTCGTGGCGCGAAACGTCGAGTTCAGCGAGACCCGCCACGCGCCCGTCCAGCTCGACGAGGCGGCGCTGCACATCCTCAGCGAGGCGCGCGGCGGCAGCACCATCGAGGCGCCCGACCGCGGCCCCTTCGACTGCCAGATTGACAAGGTGCTGGACCTCGCTCATGTCCTTGTTGATGTGGGTGAGGCGACCGATGAGCTCCAGATGCCCGGACTCGGCCACCCTCCCCGCCCGATGCGCGTCGCGCAGGTCGGTGAAGGAAGCGATCACCAGGACTCCGACCAGCAGCGCCAGGAGGGCGATCGGCAGGAACACGGCCAACAGCAAGGGCGGAATGCGCGCGCGCTTCGGGCTCACGGCCTGCCCCCCCGACATACTCCGATGTCTGCGATCATGATCGCGACCTTCAGGTCTGCGCCTCCGGTTCGTGTTCGGGCTCGGGCTCGGCGTAGCGCGTGGCGATGCTCGCGAACTCGTCTCTGCATGCGAGGAAGGCGTCCACGACATCGGGGTCGAAATGCCGGCCGCGACCGGCCAGGATGATCTCGGTGGCCTGCTCGAGGGGCATAGGCGGCTTGTACACGCGGCGGCTGATCAGCGCATCGAACACGTCGGCGAGCGCCATCAGGCGCGCCGACACGGGGATGGCGTCGCCTTCCAGCGCCTGCGGATAACCGCTGCCATCCCATTTCTCGTGATGCCCGCCCGCAATCTCGTTCGCCACCCTCAGGAATGCAAACGCCCCCGGGGCGTGCTCGGCAACATCGTCGCTGGCTTCCGCGAGCGCCTCTTCCATCGCCTTGCTGATGGCGGCCGTACCGATCAAGGGGTGGGTCTTCATGATCTCCCATTCGCGGGCATCGAGCGGACCGGGCTTGAGCAGGATTGAGTCGGGAATCCCGACCTTGCCGATGTCGTGCAGGGGAGCCGCCTTGACGATGAGTTCGAGCTGCGTTCCGGCGAGCGCCTCGGCAAAGCGCGGATGGTTCCCGAGGTGGCGCCCGAGCGTTTCGACGTAGGACTGGGTACGGACGATGTGCAGGCCGGTCTCGTTGTCGCGCGCCTCGGCGAGGCAGGCAAGCGCCCGGATGCCGAGATCCTGGATGAGGAGGTTCTCGGCCATGCGCCGCGAGATCTCGCGTTCCAGCCAGTTGTTCTGGGCCGACAGGCGGTCACGCGCGCGCTTGAGTTCGAGATGAGTTGCCACCCGCGCGAGGACGATGGCGGGACTGAAGGGTTTGACGATGTAGTCGACGGCGCCGAGCTTGAGCCCCCGCTCCTCGTTTTCCGCCGCATCCATCGCGGTGACGAAGATCACCGGAATGTCGCGCGTTGCAGGATCCTCCCGCAACCGCCCGAGGACCTCGTATCCATCCAGTCCCGGCATCATCACGTCGAGCAGGATCAGGTCCGGCCTGGGCGCGGTGTTCGCCACGCGCAACGCCCGTTCGCCCGAATTTGCGGCGCGAACGCGACACAGCGGCTGCAATAGTTCGCCAAGCACGGTCAGATTCTGTGGCGTGTCATCGACGATCAGGATCGTCGGTTCATCCATCGCACTCAGGTTTTGCTGGCTTTTCATCTGCTTGGTCCCATGACTGCGGCAACCGTGCCGCGCTCCGGAGCGACATGTCGCCACCGTCCGGCCCGTCATCGCGCCGAAGTGGCAAGCCGGCAGAACCGATTATGTACATATCTTGCGATTCGCTGCAGCATCGAATCCCCCGGGTGTGGTTCGAATCTTACGGCGCAAGGCTGGAAACACGCGTCGGAAGGGCCTGCGACAGTCGCACCGCCGGCGAACGCTGCGGCAGCGCCTGGGAGGTGTGCGCCAGCGAAGTGACAAAGACGCACAAATCGCTTCGAAGATGTCGTTTGCTCCGCCAGGTCATATTCCCTAGCATGATCCCGGCACAGCGCCCGAATGTCCGCGCGCCGCAGGAGCGGGGCCGGCGGATCGCCGCGCACCGCGCACATACCCGGCGGGGCTCGTCGCCTGCACGCCAGCAGTTCGCTTTTTTCACAACGTCGACCGCCGCCGCAGGCGACGGGGTTTTCCGCAGGTCGAGGCCTCATGGCAAGCGCACTTTCACACATCCGCGTACTGGACCTTTCGCGCATCCTGGCCGGGCCGTGGTGCAGCCAGATGCTGGCCGACCTCGGCGCCGACGTGATCAAGGTCGAGCGCCCCGGCACGGGCGACGACACGCGCGGCTGGGGGCCGCCGTGGCTCAAGGACGAGCATGGCGCCGACACGGATGTCGCCGCCTACTACCTGTGCGCAAACCGCAACAAGCGTTCGGTCGCAATCGACATCACGCGCGCCGAGGGACAGGCGCTGGTGAGGCGGCTCGCCGCCCAGTCCGACGTGGTGCTGGAGAATTTCAAGGTCGGTGGCCTCGCTCAGTACGGACTCGATTACGCATCGCTGAAGGCGGTCAATCCGCGCCTCGTGTATTGCTCGGTGACCGGTTTCGGCCAGGATGGCCCCTACGCGCCACGCGCCGGTTACGACTTCCTGATCCAGGGCCTGGGCGGCCTGATGAGCGTTACCGGCCGGCCCGACGGCGAGGAAGGGGGCGGTCCGATGAAGGCCGGCGTGGCACTGACGGACATCCTCACCGGACTGTATGCCTCCAACGCGATCCTCGCTGCGCTGGCATGGCGCGAGCACAGCGGCGAAGGGCAATACATCGACCTTGCATTGCTCGACGTGCAGGTCGCCTGCCTTGCCAACCAGGCCGCCAACTACCTCGCGACCGGCCGCTCGCCGGGCAGGCTGGGGAATGCGCATCCGAACATCGTGCCCTACCAGGACTTTCCCACCGCCGACGGCTACATGATCCTGGCCATCGGCAACGACGGGCAGTTTGCGCGCTTCTGCGCGGAAGCAGGCCGGCCGGCGCTGGCCGACGATCCGCGCTTTGCGACCAACGCGGAACGCGTCAGGCACCGCGCCACGCTGATTCCGCAGCTCAAGCAGCTCACGGTGCTGCGCAGCACGGCCGACTGGATCGCGGCGCTGGAATCCCTCGCCGTGCCCTGCGGCCCGATCAATACGCTCGCCGACGTGTTCGCCGACCCGCAGGTGCAGGCGCGCGGACTCAAGGTGACGATGCCGCACCCGGTCGCCGGCACAGTGCCGCTCGTGGCGAACCCGATGAAGCTTTCGGCGACGCCGCCGGATTACCGCCTTCCGCCGCCGGCGCTCGGCGAACATACCGACGAGATCCTGGGCGGAACGCTGGGCCTGACGGACGCGGAGATCGGGCGTCTGCGCGCCGCCGGCGTGCTCTGACAGTCTGCGCAGGACCGCCCCCGGCGGACCGGGGGGCGGCGCGCTACGGCCTCAGTCCTTGAGGACCGCGGCCATCGCCTCGGCGACGTATTCGACGTTGCGCGTGTTGAGGCCGGCAACGCACATGCGGCCCGAGCGCACGAGGTACACGGCGAACTCCTCGCGCAGGCGGTCGACCTGCGCGGGGCTGAGGCCGGTGTAGCTGAACATGCCGCGCTGCTTGATGAAGTAGCTGAAATCGCGCCCGGGCACGCGTGCGCTAATCACTTCATGCAGCTTCTGGCGCATCGCACGGATGCGGTCGCGCATCGCGTCCACCTCGCCGGTCCATTCCCCATACAGCGCGGGGTCGTCCATCACCATCGCGGTGACGCGCCCGCCGTGGAAGGGCGGGCTGGAGTAGTTGCGGCGCACGGTGAACTTCATCTGGCCGAGCACGCGCGCGGCTTCCTCGGCGTCCTTGCACACGATGGACAGGCCGCCGCAGCGTTCGCCGTAGAACGACAGGTTCTTGGAGAAGGAATTGCTGACGAGGAAGCTCACGCCGGCATCCGCCAACGCGCGGATCGCGAAGGCGTCGTCGTCGAGGCTGTCGCCGAAGCCCTGGTAGGCGATGTCGAGGAAGGGGATGAGATTGCGTTCCTTCGCCACCACGATGACCTCGCGCCACTGCTCCTGCGACAGGTCGACGCCGGTCGGGTTGTGGCAGCACGGGTGCAGCAGGACGATGCTGCGCGCGGGCAGGGTCTTGAGCGTCGCGAGCATGTCGGCGAAGCGCACGCCGCCCGTGGCCGCATCGTAGTAGGGGTAGTCATTCACGGCGATGCCGGCGCCCTCGAAGATCGAGCGGTGGTTGTCCCAGGTCGGATCGCTGACCCACACCTCGCTCGCCGGGAAGTAGCGCTTGAGGAGATCGGCGCCGACCTTGAGCGCGCCCGAGCCGCCGATGGTCTGAATCGTGGCGATGCGCCCCGCCTTGAGCGCGGCGTGTTCCGGGCCGAACAGCAGGCGCTGCACGGCGGCGCGATAGTCGGTCGCGCCTTCCATGGGCAGGTAGGAGCGCGGCAGCGGCGTCGCGGCGAGCGCGACCTCGGCCTTGCGCACGGAGCCGAGCAGCGGGATGCGGCCTTCCTCGTCGTAGTACAGGCCGATGCCGAGGTTGACCTTCTGCGCGCGCGGATCCTGCATGAAGGTTTCGACGAGGGTGAGGATGGGGTCGCCGGGGTAGGCGTCGACGTGTTCGAACATGGGCAGGCAGCTCCGCGGTGATCGGTCGGGTTGTATGGTCGCTGGCGGCGCCGGAGAAATGACACGGCGCGCGCGGGCAGCAGTTACGGGAGTGTATCCGATCGGCTCGGCGCGTCGGAGGCCCTGGCGATGTCGAACGGCGAGCGCAGTCGGCCGGAAAAATATTTTCGCGCGCGGTGTAAGAAACGGACGGGTTCGCGCGACTACGGAAGCAACACGACGATCAACCGATCCGCGTGTTTCCCCAACCGAACCAAGGAGACGAACATGTCCGCCACAACCCTCCACAAGGTTTCCGCCGCCGCCCTCGCTCTCGCGCTGGGTAGCGCTCTGTCGATGTCGTCCGCGCTCGCCGCCGATCCGCCGGCCGACAAGGAGAAGTGCTTCGGCGTCGCGATGAAGGGCAAGAACGACTGCGCCGCCGGCCCCGGCACGAGCTGCGCCGGGACGTCGAAGATGGATCACCAGGGCAATGCGTGGTCGCTGGTGCCGAAGGGCACGTGCGAAAAAACGATGTCGCAGACTTCGCCGACCGGCTTCGGCCAGATGATGGCCTTCAAGGAAAAGAAGAGCTGAGCGCGGCTGCATGACAGGGGAGCGTCCGGCATGACGACCATGAACGCACGGCCTTCGTCCGTGCAGGCCACTGCCCTGCCCGCCCGCGCGGGCCTGGGCCTGAAGCCCGCGCACTTCGGGGAGATCCTCGCGACGCTGCCCGACCTCGGGTTCTTCGAGGTGCATGCGGAGAACTACATGGTGCCGGGCGGCCCCTTCCACCATGCGCTGACGCGCATCCGCGAGCACTATCCGCTGTCGCTGCACGGCGTGGGCCTGTCGATCGGCGGCACCGGCCCGCTCGACGACGCCCATCTGGAGCGCCTCGCGGCGCTGCTGCGGCGCTACGAACCGCAGTCGTTCTCGGAGCACCTGGCGTGGGCGAGCCACGGCGGCGTGTTCCTCTACGACCTGCTGCCCCTGCCCTACACGGGCGAGACGCTGCGGCGCGTATGCGAACACGTCGACGCGGTGCAGGAGCACCTCGGCCGCCGCATGCTGCTGGAGAATCCCGCGACCTACGTGGAGTTCGCGGCGTCGAGCTGGGCGGAGGGCGACTTCATTGCCGAGGTGGTGCGGCGCACGGGCTGCGGGCTGCTGCTCGACGTGAACAACCTCCATGTGAGCTGCGTGAACCACGGCCGCGACGCGCTCGCCTGTCTCGACGCGCTTCCACTCGACGCGGTGGGCGAGATCCACCTCGCCGGTTTCGCGATGCAGCAGGACGCAGCCGGCGCACCACTGCTGATCGACAGCCACGGGGCTCCGGTGGCGCAGGCGGTGTGGGCGCTGTACGACGCCGCGCTGGAACGCGTCGGTGCGCAGCCGACGCTGATCGAGCGCGACAACGACATCCCGCCCTTCGCGGTGCTGCTCGCCGAGGCGAAGCTGGCCGAGCGCCGGTTGAGCGCCTTGCGCACCGCGCTGCCCCCGGAGTTGGCGGCATGAACACGCAAGCCGACTTCGCCGCGGCGCTGCTCGACCCGGCACACCCCTGCCCCGCCGGCCTCGTCGCCTGGAACGGGTCCGACCCCGCCTCACGGTTCGCGGTGTATCGCAACAACGTCGTCGTATCGCTGGTCGATGCGCTGGCGGACACCTTTCCGGTGACGCTCGCCACGGTGGGAGATGCATTCTTCCGCGCGATGGCGCGCGAATTCGTCTTCGCGCACCCGCCGCGCTCGCCGCTGCTGAGCTTCCATGGCCGCGGTTTCGCCGATTTCGTCGCGGCTTTCGCGCCCGCCGCGTGCGTGCCCTGGCTGGCCGACCTCGCGCGGCTGGAGATGCTGCGCGTCGAGGCCTACCACGCAGCCGATGCCGAGCCGCTGCCGGCAGCGGCGATCGCGGCCCTGCTTGCCGACCCCGGGCGCCTGCCCGGACTGCGCCTGCGCTGCCACCCGTCGGCCGCCATCCTGCGCTCGTCGTGGGCGGTGCATTCGCTGTGGGAAGCCCATCAGGACGATCGCGATCCGTCGGCGGTGGATCCGTGCCGGCCGGAGGCCGTGCTGATCGTGCGTAGCGGCTTCGAAGTCGCGACGGTAGGGCTGCCGCACGCGGGCGCCGCCTTCATCGCTGCGCTGAAGCGGGGCGAGCACCTGGCCGCTGCCGCGCAGGCCGGGCAGTCCGTCGACGGCGGCTTCGACCTCGCCCTGGCCTTCGCGACGCTGCTGCACCGGCAGATGATCGTCGCGATCGATTCCGGACCCGGAGGACAAGATAATGAGCTCCATACCTGAGACCCTTCCGCATCGGAACGGACGGATCGCCCCGCAAGTCCTGCATCGCGCGCTCGCGCTGCTGTCGCGCATTCCGGACTCGCTGATCGCCTTCGTCGCCCGCTTCTCGATCGCCGCGGTGTTCTGGAAATCCGGCCAGACGAAGATCGAGGGACTGGCGATCGACCTCGTCAGCGGCGAATTCCGGCTCGGCCTGCCGCGCCTGTCCGACGACGCGCTGTTCCTCTTCCGCGAGGAGTACCGCCTGCCGCTGATCCCGCCGGAGATCGCCGCACCGCTGGCCGCCACGGCGGAGCACGTCTTTCCGCTGCTGCTTCTCGTCGGTCTGGCGACGCGCCTGAGCGCCGCGGCGCTGCTCGTGATGACGCTGACGATCCAGCTCTTCGTCTATCCGGACGCCTACCCCACCCACGGCACTTGGGCGGCGGTGTTGCTGTACCTTATGGCGCATGGCCCGGGCCGAATCTCGCTCGACCACTGGATCGCGCAGCGCTGCAGCCGTCGCTGAAGGACCCCGCGCGCAAGGGCTACTTGTCTTTCTCGTCGCGCCCTTTCGCGTAGGCGCGCATCGCGTCGCGCAGGAACGCCATCTGCTCGCCGAAATTGCGGCAGCCCGAGCACATCGCGATGTGCATGCGCAGCAGCGCCCGCTCCTTGAAGGTCAGCTCGCGCTCCCGTGCCTCGGAATACAGGCGCGTTGCTTCTCTGCAGTTCAGCATGCTCGCTCTCCGTCGAGGAACCAGCGGTTTTCGAGGCATTCGCGCAGGCGCACGCGGGCACGGTACAACATCACGTTGAGATTGCTCACGCTCACCCCGACCGCCGCGCAGATCTCGTCCGATTCGAGTTCGACAAACTCGCGCATCATGAACACCCGCGCCTGATTGGCCGGGAGGTTCTCCAGGCAGACCTCGAACACCTGCCAGAACTCGCGTTCGCGCAGGGATTCGTGCGGATTCCCCCACGCGGCGGGACGTTCATCGACCTGCCAGTGACCACTGCGGTCGAACAGCACGGAAAAATCCTCGTCCTCCTCTTCCTCGCGCAGCAGGCTGGAAGCGTCCACGAGCCGCATGCGCTGGCGCAGGATGTCCGCGATCTTGTGCCTGAGAATGGCGAACACCCAGGTCTTCAACGCAGCCTGACCGGAAAACGATTCCGCGTTGCGCAGCGCGCCGATCAGCGCCTCCTGCACCGCATCCTCGGCGAGTTGCGAGTCAGACAGCTGCAAGGAGGCGAAGCGCAACATCTGGCCGCGCAGCGCGGCGAGAAAGGACTCGTCGCGCAATACCCAAGCCGAGGACGGATCTGCAGCATGGTCTCCGGTGAATGTCGTTCCGCTCATGCAAGGCTCTCCTGCATCGGGCTCCGCGATGCCCGTCAAGAGGGCATTCCACTCACGATAGCGCACGCCACCGGGAGCCGCCACGGCGCCTGCAAACATCCCTACGACATGAAATCGGTAACTTTGTGTGACAATAGCGCGAGTACGCCTTAGGTGATAGCCAAACGAACGGATGCAACCAGCGATGCCATCGAGAAAAATCCTTGTTCCGCTGTTCGCCGCCGCCCTGTGCGCAAGCGCAGTGCTCGTCGCGCCCGCGGCATCGGCCGGCGAGCAGGCTTTCAAGGCCGTCGCCGCGGTGCGCAAGCTGATCGCGTCGGGCGAGGTGCCGGCGGGTTCGCGGCTCACCCTGGGATTCAAGCAGGGCAACATGAACGCCTTCCTCGGCAACGACCTGGCCTTGCAGAAGGAATGGGAAAGCCTGACCGGCATCGTGCTCGACGTGCTCATCGTGCCGCAGCAGCCGATCCGCGAGACGCTGCGCAGCACGCCCGACATCGACATCGCTGTGGCGCGCAACCACGAGTACCCGGACCTGCTGGCCGACGGGCTGATCACGGAAGTCGGGCCGTTCATGGCCGAATACGGCTATCGCTTCGACGACAACGCCAACGACGGCTACATCCGACCGGAACTGCAGTCGCGGGTGGGCGAGCGCACCGTCGCCATTCCGGCAGACGGGGACGTGGTGCTGCTCTACCTGCGGCGCGACCTGATGGACGACGCGCAGGAGCAGGCCGCTTTCCGCAAGGCATATGGGCGTCCGCTCGCGGTACCGAAGACCTGGGCCGAGTACGAGGAGCTGGTGCGCTTCTTCCACCGCCCGGCGCAGGGCCTTTACGGCGTGGCCGAGGAGCGCGACGAGGAAGGGGCGTGGATGAACTGGATGCCGCGCTTCCTGTCTTCGGCCGCGCCGCACGCGGAACTGTTCGACGAGCAGATGCGGCCGCGCCTGACCACCCCCGGCGCCGTCGCCGCAACCGAAAGCTACGTCGCGCTGGTGAAATACTCGCCGCCGGGCATCACGGATCCGGGGCGCAACTACAACTTCACCTTGCCACTGTTTGCCCAGGGCAAGGCGTTCGCGACGCTGAACACCATCGCCGGCGCACGCATGTTCAACTCCGAAGGTTCGACGGTGCGCGGTAAGTTCGTGGCTGTTTCCCTGCCCGGCACACGCGTGGACAACCGCATCGTGCGGCAAAACACACTGATCTACGGCAACAACCTCGTGATTCCGAGATCGGCCCGCAATGCGCGCCTCGCCTTCCTGTATGCGATGTGGCTGACCGACCCCGACGTATCGACGCGCTCGATCGGCGTGGCGGGCGGATTCGCCGACCCGTATCGCTGGAATCACCTGCGCGACGCGCGCGTCCGCAAGATCTACACACCGGAGACCCTCGAGACCTTCGGCGCGGAATGGGCCGTGACGCAGCCGGCCGGCACCGGGCTGCGCGGCGATGCGCTGTATCTCGCTGCGCTCGACCGCAACCTCACGGCCGCCGCCCGCGGCGAGATCGGCGCGCAGGAGGCGATGAGCCGCACCGCTACAGAGTGGGAACAGATCACGGAGAAGCTCGGCCGCGCGGAGCAGATCCGGCAGTGGGCGGAGTTCCGTCGCCAGTTCGGTAAGCGCCAATGAATCTGCCGCACTCACCCTCCCCCGCCGCCGCCACAGCAGTCCGCCGAAGCCCCTTCCGCCAGTCCCTGCTGGTACGCCTTTCCATCATGTTCGCGCTGGGCGGGCTGCTCGTGGCCGCCATCCTGGTCATCGGCAACCGCGTGCTCGAGGATGCGAAGCAGAGGCTCGAGAACACCGTCATCCGCCAGGTGCAGCCGCTCGCCGCGACCCATCGCCTGCAGACGCGCAGCCACGAACTGCGCACGCTGGAGCTCGAACTGCCCACGGTGCGCGACGTGTTTGCGCTCCCGCAGTACGCCGAACGCATGCAGGTGGAAATCGAGGCGATGACGGCAGAGCTGGCGCCCTTCCTCGCCGTGCTCGCCTCCACCCGTCCGGACGACGCGCGCCGGCTGGAAAGGCACTGGGCGAACTACCGCGGCGACTTGCAGGAAGTCATCCATCTCGCGGGCAAGATGGATCTTGCAGCGGCCGAAGCGATCACCAGCACGCGCACGCGCACCGCGCACGCGGCGATCTCGTCGATCCTGCGTGAACTCGTGAGCACGACCGAGCAGGCCGCAACCGAAGCCTACCGGCAGGCGCGTGAAGAGCAGCAGCGGCAGCAACGCTTCTTCCTCATGCTGTCGCTGGGCGGTTTCCTGTTCCTCGCGGCCGGCCTGGTCGTGTTCGCGCGCTCGCTCTCGCGGCGGCTGCGCACGGTGCGCGATGCCGCGAGCCGACTTGCAGCGGGCGAACACCGCACGCCGATCGCGATCTCCGGTGACGACGAGATCAGCGACCTGGGCCAGGCGTTCAATGCGATGCAGGAGATCGTCGTGTCGCGCGAACGGAGCCTGCGCGCCGCCCAGGAGGAACTCGAGGATCGCGTGGCGCAGCGCACACAGGCGCTGGCGACCGCCAATGCGCGGCTGTGGATGCTGTCGCAGGCAGTCGAACAGAACCCCATCGGGGTGCTGATCGCGAGCGCGGACCGGCGCGTGGAGTATGCCAATGCGGCCTATGTGCGGGTCACCGGCCGTCCGGCGGACACGCAACTGGCAAGCGCGCTGCCTGAGGCGGCCGACCCCGAACGCAGCCGGGAAGTCGACGCCGAATTCCGCGCCGCCCTGCTGGCCGCCCGGGACTGGGACGGCGAACGGCGCAGCCGCCGCCCAGACGGCAGCGAATACTGGGAGCACCTGCGCCTGGTCACGATGCGCACCGAGCAGGGGCGGCCCGAGCACCTCCTGCTGATGCGCGAGGACATCACCGAACGGCGCACGCAGGAAGAGAAGGTCGCCTACCAGGCGTACTACGACAGCCTCACCGCGCTGCCGAACCGCACGCTGGCGCTCGACCGACTGCAACAGGCGACCGGGCGCGCGGCGCGCGAAGGCACGATGTGCGCCGTGATGTTCATCGACCTCGACAACTTCAAGCAGATCAACGACACGCTCGGCCACGTCGCCGGCGACGAGCTGCTGTGCCAGGCGTCCGTGCGCCTGCGCTCGGTGATCCGCGCCGAGGACACCGTCGCGCGCCTGGGCGGCGACGAATTCCTGATCATCCTGGGCATCGCGCAGGCGAGCGACGCCGATGCGGTCGCCGCCAAGATCATCCAGGCCTTCACACCGCCCTTCGAGATCGAGGGGCGCGAGTTCGCGGCCTCGCCCAGCATCGGCGTCTCGCTCTTCCCCGACGACGGCAACGACCCGTCCGTGCTGCTGCGCAATGCCGACCTGGCGATGTACGAAGCCAAGGACGCGGGCCGCAACACCTTCCGCTTCTTCAACCAGAAGATCCACGACGACTCGGTCGCGCGCATGGAGATGGAGCGCGAGCTGCGCGGCGCGCTGGAGCGCGGGGAACTGCAGGTGCATTTCCAGCCGCTGGTGGCCGCGCGCGACTGTCGCCTGGTCGGCGCGGAGGCGCTGCTGCGCTGGAATCATCCGGTGCTCGGGCGCGTGCCGCCGGATCGCTTCATCCCCATCGCCGAACAGAGCGGCCTGATCGTCACCATCGGCAACTGGGTGCTGGACGAGGCCTGTGCCCACGCGGCACGCTGGCGCGAGGCCTGCGACGGCGAGTTCGTGATCGCGGTGAACGTCTCGCCGCGCCAGTTCGCCGCCCCCGGCCTCGTGGACACCATCCGGGCCTGCGTCGATCGCCACGCGATTCCGCGCAACCAGCTCGAGATCGAGGTCACCGAGGGCCTGCTGATCCGCAACCCGGCCGAGGTGCGCGAGGCGATGCTCGCACTCGAGAAGATCGGCGTCACCGTCGCCCTCGACGACTTCGGCACCGGCTACTCGTCGCTGAGCTCCCTGCGCGCCTTCCCCTTCCATACGATCAAGATCGACCGCAGCTTCATCCGCGACCTCTCCGAAGACGCCGAGGACTGCGCACTGGTGGTCGCGGCGATCCGCATGGCACGCGCGCTGGGCCTGCGCGTGGTCGCGGAGGGGGTCGAAACCGAGGTGCAGTCCCGTTTCCTCGCCCATCAGGAATCGGACGTGCTGCAGGGATATCTTTTCGGCCCACCCATCCCGCCTGAAGATTTTGTTGCAGATTGGGTGCACAATCCTATCCGTCGAGCATCGAAATCATGAGAGGACATGGGCAAGGGCGGCGCAACGGGATCGGGTAGACCGGAAGCAGAGGGCAAACCGGGCGGGCGGAGGGAGCTGATCGCGGCGACCGACGCGCGCCTGGGCATGTTCGTCGTCGAGCTCGACCGCCCGTGGATCGGCACGCCATTCCTGATGCAGGGTTTCCTGATCGACGACGCCAGGACGCTCGAGCAGCTGGGCGAATGCTGCCGCTTCATCTACATCGACCGCAGCCGCTCGATCGGGGAGCACTATGCCCCGCCGCAGGAAGATGCGGGCATGCCGCAACCCCGCCACGCTGCCGCAGGCCGGGCGGTGAGCGATGCCGGTGCCGGCGGAAACCAGCTGGGCTTCATGGAAGCGCTTGCGATCGTACGCAAGGGCGGCCTCGACGCAGCCGCCGCACGCCGGCTCGCCGGCGAGGCGCTTGCCGACCGGCCCGAAACCCAATCCGTCGAACGCGAGCTGGTCCGCGCATCTCCCGTGATGGCCGAGGCCGAAGCGGTGTTCGAGCAAGTCATCGCGGACGTGCGCGAGAACCGCAAGCCGGACATCGTCCAGGTGACCGAGAGCGTCGACGACATGCTGCAGAGCGTCAAACGCAACCCCGACGCCCTGCTGTGGCTGATCCGGCTCAAGCAGTACGACCGCTACAGCTACCACCACGCGCTCGACGTGACCGTGCACCTGCTGGTGTTCGCCCACTGCATGGGCTTTTCCGAAGACGGCGCGACCGTGCTGGGCGTGGCCGGCATGATGCAGGACATCGGCAAGATCCGCCTGCCCGAGCGCGTGCTGCAGAAGGCCGGGCGCCTGAGCCGGCTCGAGATGGAGATCGCCAAGTCGCACGTCGACTTCTCGATC
Organism: Aromatoleum evansii; assembly: GCF_045689615.1. Taxonomy (NCBI): domain Bacteria; kingdom Pseudomonadati; phylum Pseudomonadota; class Betaproteobacteria; order Rhodocyclales; family Rhodocyclaceae; genus Aromatoleum; species Aromatoleum evansii. The sequence goes on along the minus strand of NZ_CP141259.1, from coordinate 932,998 downwards.
GAGATCATCCGCCAGGATCCGAACCCCATGCCCGGCCTGATCGAGATCGTCAGCCGCCACCACGAACGCATCGACGGCTCGGGCTATCCCGACGGGCTGCGCGGCGCGGCCATCGGCCTGCGCGCCGAAATGGCCGGCCTCGTCGATACCTTCTGCGCGATGACGAGCAAACGTGCCTACGACGAACCGCTGAGCACCCAGCGCGCGCTCGAAGCGCTGGTGCGGCAGCGCGAGACGCGATTCTCGGGCAACGTCGTCGATGGCTTCATCCAGTGCATCGGCCTCTATCCGGCCGGCACGCTGGTCGAACTCAATTCCGGCGAAGTGGCCGTCGTCATCGCACAGAACCGCGTGCGGCGCATGCAGCCGCGAGTGCTGGTGCTGCTGTGCGCCGACAAGACGCCCAACCGCCACCCACCGACACTGGACCTGCTCTATTCGCCGCTGACCCCGGCCGGCGAGCCCTACCGCATCCTGCGCGCACTGCCCAGCGGCGCCTACGGCATCAACTCGTCGGAGTTCTACCTATCCTGAACGCGACCCAGCCCGCCCCCCAGAGCCGAGCCGCCGATGCACTCACGGCGGTGGCCTATTCCGCGGCCGATGCAGCGGCCCTGCGGGCGTTCGCGCTCACCGTCCCTGCCGGCGCGCTCGACACCGCGTTTGCCGCGAGCCTCGCGCACAGCAACGTCCATCCGCCTGCGCCCGCCGATACCGTGCTGTATGCGCGACTCCTGGACCGGCCGCAGTGGGGTACGCACGAATGGCTCGACGCGCTCACCGCGACCTGGCTCGACTGTCAGCAGCACGGCAGCCCGCCGACCCTGCCGGCCACCGCCTGCGCCTGCCTGATCGAAGCGGTACGCGCCTCGCTGCGTGTCGACGGCAAGCCCCCAGGGAGTGCGGACTGCGACATCATCGTCGCCGCCGCGAAGCTCGCGCAGGCGGTGCACGCAACGCTGGCGACGGCCGCGCTGGCACGCGTGGACCAGCGCCTGGCGGCCGGCGAGGGCGTCGACCTGCTCACCGGCCTGCCCACGCGCACGCAGTTCGTGCACACGCTCGAGCGCTGGATGAATCAGGCGGAACGGAAACCGGTCGGGCTGCTGCTGCTGCACGTCACCTGGGGCGCGGGAAGCCCGCAACAGCTCAGTGCCCAACGCGACCGGCTGCGCAGGCAGCTCAGCGATGCGATGAGCAGCGCGCTGCGCCCGGTCGACATGCTGTGCTCGATCGCGGACCAGGAATGGGCGCTGATCATGCCCGAGCTGCGCAGCACCGGCCAGGTGCAGCTGGCCGCGCGCAAGCTGATCGAGATCTGCGAGCGCTCGCCCGAACACGGCATCCCGCATCTGCGCGGCGCGATCCATGCGGGCACCGCATGCGCCCCCGAAGACGGCGATACGGCCCACGATCTGGAGCACGCCGCCCGCGCCGCACTGCTGCGCGCGATCCGCGCCGACATGCCGGTCGTGTGCTTCCACGCAGACATGATCGCGCGCATGGAACACGAGCTCGACCTCGAGCGCGACATCGCGCGCACCATCGCGCATCCGCCGTTCCAGGTCTGGCTGCAGCCGCAGATCCATCTCGCCACCGGCCGCTGCGCGGGCGCCGAGGCGCTGCTGCGCTGGCAGCGCGAGGACGGCGAATGGGTATCCCCGCCGAAGATCATCGACATCGCCTGCCGCCTGGGGCTGATGCCCGACCTGTCGCGCTGGATCCTCGGCCAGACGGTGCGCATCCTATCGGAACTCGATGCGCAGGGCATCGACATCCCCGTGGCGCTCAACCTCGTCGCCGAAGACCTGCACGACGAGGATCTACCCCACCTGGTCGCCCAGGCCCTGGCAACCTGGCGCGTGCCCGCGCCCAACCTGGTCCTCGAGGTGACCGAGGGCGCTCTCATCTCGGACCGCGACAGCGCCGCGCGCGTGATCCAGGGACTGCGTGCGCTCGGCTGCGGCGTGTCGCTGGACGACTTCGGGACGGGGTTTTCCTCCTTCGCCTACATGCGCGACCTGCCGGTCAGCGAGCTCAAGATCGACCAGCTCTTCGTGCGCGACATGCTGAACTCGAGCCGCGACCACGCGATCGTCGCGACGGTGCAGGCGCTCGCGCACGGTTTCGGGATGCGCGTGGTGGCCGAAGGGGTCGAGGACCAATCGACCGCCGACGAACTCCAGCGCATGGGCTGCGACCTCGCGCAGGGTTTCCTGTACGCCCGCGCGATGCCGGCGTCGGATTTCACACCCTGGGTGAAGGCGCGCAACGGGGAGTGAGGCCGCGCAGCGTCCGCCGTCAGAACGCGATCGCGATGCCGAAGTGCAGGCGCAGACGCTGCTCGGCCTGCCCCCAGGCGAGGTCGAGCGCGAGCGGGCCGGCTGGACTCTTCCAGCGCGCACCGACGCCGTAGCCCTTCTTCAGCTCGAAGATGTCGCGATCATCCGCCGCATCGCCCGCATCGACGAAGGCCGCCACACCCCATTGCGGCTTGAACCAGTGCACGTACTCGGCGCTCGCTGCCGCGAGGTAGCGCCCGCCGACGATCGCGTCCGCCTCCTGCACGCCGAGGCTCTGGTAGGCATAGCCGCGCACCGTCTGCGTGCCGCCGGTGCGGAAGAGGAAATCCTGCGGCACGCCGTCGCGGCTCTTGGCCAGCGTCGCGCCACCCTCCGCACGCAGGATCAGCACGTCGCGCGCGGCCACCGGCATGTAGCGCACATAACGGCCGTACAGGCGCACGAAGTTCTGGTCCGATAGCAGGGCACGCGAACCGCCGCCGATCTCGAGCTGCAGCACGTCGCCGCGGCGCGGATCGAGCGCATCATCGACCATGCGCCGCGTCCACGACCAGTTCAGCGTCAGCGCCTTGTGCCGGGTCGTATCGCCGCCGTCGAGCTTGCGCTCCTCCTGCTGCAGGCGCAGCGCGACCCGCGTGTCTATGGTGCCGCCGGCCAGCGCGCGGGTGTTCGTGCGCGCCACGCCCACCGCCTGGGTGGTCAGCGTGAGCCCCTCCACGGTACTGCGCTCGGCCGCCGCGCCGACGCTGTCGCGATGGCCCTCCGGCGCCGGCGGCAGGAACACGTCGGCAAACAGCGACTGGCGCAGCTGCTCCAGGCGCAGCGCGCTGGCAAGCTCCCAGCCGCGACCGAAGAGGTTCACGTCGCGCCAGCTGATCTCGCCACGAAAGCCGGTATTGCTCGAATAGCCGGCGCCGAAGCCGAGCTGGCGCGAACGCGCCTCGGAGACCTGCACGCGCACCGGCACTGCTGCGGCGAGCGCCGGGTCGCGCTCGATGTCGACCACCACGGATGCGAACTGCGGGACGTTCTGCAGCGTCCCCTGCAGCGCCAGCAGCTCGTCCTGGTTGAAGGGGCGACCGGCTTGCAGCCGGCTGAAGCGCGCCACCAGATCGGGCGGGAGATGCTTCAGGCCGGACACCTCGATGGGACCGAGGAAGAAAGGCGGCCCGGAATCGACAGTCACCGCCAGGCGCACGGTCGCCGCATCCGGATCGACCTCCGCGCGGCTGTCGGCGATCCGCGCGGCCGCGTAGTCGCGCGAGGAGACTTCATCGAGCAGGCGCCGCTTGGCGTCGTCCCAGGCCGACTGGCGAAACACCTGCCCGGCGGCGAGCGCCCAGGCATTGCGCAGCTGCGCGCGCCGCGCCACGAGCGCCTCGCCCTCGCCCGCCAGCGCCCCCTCGAACTGCACGTCGACCGCGACGACCTTCGCCGGTGTGCCGGGCACGACGGTGAGCTTCCAGTCGTCTTCGTCCTCGCGCTCCAGCTTCACCTCGGGCGAGAAGTAGCCCTCGGTCGCAAGCAGCTCGGCCGCTTCGCGCCGCGCGCGACGAGCGAGCGCCACGCGGTCGGCGCGCTCGGCGGGCAGGGTCTGATCGCTGCGAAGGATGCGCAGGTGCCGCTCGAGCAGCGGACGCACGCTCTCGGGCGCCGCGAGCTGCACGCGCAGCGCCTGCTGCGCCGCCGCGAGGGGCGGCAGCACGGCAAGGCACAGCGCGGCAAGCACGCGCGCGCCGGACGCTCGGACACGACGGACGGTCATGGCCGGATTGTACCGGCCATGGCCACGCCCCGGGCGTGCCGGCGAGCGCCGTTGCGGGCCGTTACCTTGCGTTGCCCTCAGTTCCCCCTCAGTTGCCCATTGCCATCAGGCTCGCATTGCCGCCGGCCGCCGCGGTGTTGATGCTGAGCGTGCGCTCGGCCACCAGCCGGCCGAGGTCGTACTCGGGCAACGGACGCACCAGCGGCAGGATCGGCCCGTCGCGGCGCGCGAGACGCACGCGCCATTCGTCCGCTGCGCCCTCGTCGCCGTCGCACAGCAGCGCCCCGAATTCGCCGTCGAACCATTTCGCGTCGACGCGCACGCATTGCGCGATCTCCGCCGGCAGCGCGGCGACGAACCGGCGCGCGAGCGCGTCGTCGCCCAGCACGAGGCCGTTGCCGGTCGCGAGCGCCGCCATCAGCTGGTGGAAGTAGCCCGCCATGGAAGCCGCAACCGCCGCAACGGTGCCGCGCGGCCGGAAGCTCAGGCTGTTGTCCTCGCCGGTCGGCCCGGGGAGCGCGAGCCGCAAGTTGGCGAGGTGATGACTGCGGTAGGCTTCCGCGCGCAGGCGCAGCGCCATGGTGTCGTCGCCCTCCACGAGCGCGCGCCCGGCCTCGTCGACCCACGCGGCGAAGCGTTCGAAACGTTCCGGCACCGCGCTCGCCGTCGGGAATTCCGCGCCCGGGCTGCGGCGCAGCAGGCGGTGCAGGTACAGCGGGCCGCCCGCTTTCGGTCCGGTGCCCGAGCGTCCCTCGCCGCCGAAGGGCTGCACGCCGACGACCGCGCCGATCATGTTGCGATTGACGTAGATGTTGCCGACATGGGCGCGCGCGACGACGTCGTTGATGGTCTCGTCGATGCGCGAATGGATGCCCAGCGTCAGGCCGTAGCCGGTGGCGTTCACCTCGTCCACGACGCGCATCAGCTCCTGCGCCGGGAAGCGCAGCACGTGCAGCACGGGGCCGAAGACCTCGCGCTGCAGCTGCGACAGCGAGCGGATCTCGATCATCGTCGGCGGCACGTAGGTCCCCTTCGCGCAGTCCGCGGGCACGGGCAGCTGGAACACCCTCGCGCCGGCCTTGCGCATCGCCTCGATGTGCGCGAGCAGCCCGGCCTGCGCCTCGGCGTCGATCACCGGACCGATGTCCGCACGCACGTCGGCGGTGTTGCCCACCGTCAGCTCGCGCACCGCCCCTTCGATCATCTCGATCACGCGGTCCGCGATGTCCTCCTGCAGGCACAGCACGCGCAGCGCCGAGCAGCGCTGGCCGGCCGAATCGAAGCTCGACGCGATCACGTCGCCGACGACCTGCTCGGGCAGCGCCGTCGAATCGACGATCATCGCGTTCTGGCCGCCGGTCTCGGCGATCAGCGGCACATCGCCGCCGCGCTCGGCGAGCGTGCGGTTGATGATCATCGCGACCTCGGTCGAGCCGGTGAACATCACGCCGCGCACGCGCGCATCGCGCACCAGCGCAGCGCCGACGACCTCGCCGCGGCCGGGCAGCAGCTGCACGACCGCGTCCGGCACGCCCGCCTCGCGGAACAGGCGCACCGCCCAGGCGGCGATCAGCGGCGTCTGCTCCGCCGGCTTCGCCAGCACCGGGTTGCCCGCCACCAGCGCCGCGGCGACCTGCCCGGCGAAGATCGCCAGCGGGAAGTTCCACGGGCTGATGCACAGCACCGGCCCGAGCGGCAGGTGCTGGGCATTGTCGAGCTCACGCGCCTGCTGCGCGTAGTAGCGGCAGAAATCCACCGCCTCGCGCAGCTCGGCGATGGCGTTCGACCACGACTTGCCCGCTTCGCGCACGGCAAGCGCGATCAGCGCCGGCCCGTCGCGTTCGAGCAGGTCCGCGGTGCGTTCGAGACACTCGGCCCGCTGCACCGGCAGACGTGCCGCCCAGTCGTGGGCGGCCGCCTCGGCGGCGCGCAGCGCCGCCTCGACCTCGGCCAGGTCGGCCTCGATGACTTCCCCGACGACGTCCTCCAGGTCGGCCGGATTGCGCACCGGCTGCGGCGAACCCTGGATCACCAGGCCGGCCACCAGCGGCCCGGCCGCGTGACGCTGCCTGCGGCCGTGCGCGAGCGCTGCGGCGATGGAGGAGCGCACCGGTTCGCTCGACAGGTCGAAGCCCTGCGAATTGCGCCGCCCCTGTCCGTACAGGTCCTTGGGCAGCGGAATACGCGGATGCGGCGATCCCGCGAGCGGCTCCGCGAGCGCCACCGGGTCGCGCACGAGCTCCTCGACCGGAACGTTCTCGTCCACGATCAGGTTCACGAAGCTGGTGTTGGCGCCATTCTCGAGCAGGCGACGGACCAGATAGGCGAGCAGCGTCTCGTGGCTGCCCACGGGCGCATAGATCCGCACCATGCGGCGCAGCGCGGGGTCGCCGACGATCTGGTCGTACAGCGGCTCGCCCATGCCGTGCAGGCACTGGAACTCGTAGTCGCCGTCGCGGTAGTCGCCTTCGGCCATGTGCATCACCGAAGCCATCGAGTGCGCGTTGTGGGTGGCGAACTGCGGGTAGATCACGTCGCGCGCGGCCAGCAGCTGCTTCGCGCACGCAAGATAGGATACGTCCGAGTAGACCTTGCGCGTATAGACCGGATAGCCCTCCAGGCCGTCGATCTGGGCGCGCTTGATCTCGGCGTCCCAGTAGGCGCCCTTCACGAGGCGCACCATCAGGCGCCGCGCGTTGCGGCGGGCGAGATCGACGATCCAGTCGATCGCGAAGGGGGCGCGCTTCTGGTAGGCCTGCACGACGAAGCCGATGCCGTCCCAGCCGCCGAGATCGGGGTCCTCGACCAGTGCTTCGAGGAGATCGAGGGAGATGTCGAGGCGGTCGGCCTCTTCGGCGTCGATGTTGAGACCGATGTCATAGCCGCGTGCCAGTACGCACAGTTGCTTGAGTTTCGGCAGCAGCTCGCCGAGCACACGGTCGCGTTGCGCCCAGTTGTAGCGCGGATGCAGCGCCGAGAGCTTCACCGAGATGCCGTTGCCCTGGACCACGCCGCGCTTCGCCGAGGAGTTTCCGATCGCGTGGATCGCGTGCTCGTAGTCCTTGTAATAGCGTTCGGCATCGGCTGCGGTCATCGCCGCCTCACCGAGCATGTCGAAGGAATAGCGGTAGCCGCGCGTCTCGCGTTCGGCGCCGCGCTCGAGGGCCTCCTCGATCGTGCGCCCGGTCACGAACTGCTCGCCCAGCAGCCGCATCGCGAGATCCATGCCCTTGCGGATCAGCGGCTCGCCGCCGCGCGTCAGCAGCTTGGAGAGCGCGCTCGCGAGCCCTTCCTCGCTGCGCGTCGCGACCAGCCGCCCGGTGATCAGCAGACCCCAGGTCGCCGCATTCACGAACAGCGAGGGGCTCTGCCCGAGGTGGGCACGCCAGTCGCCACGCGACAGCTTGTCGCGGATCAGGCGGTCCGCCGTGGCCTTGTCGGGCACCCGCAGCAGCGCCTCGGCGAGGCACATCAGCGCGACCCCCTCCTGGCTCGACAGCGAGAACTCCTTCATCAGCGCATCGACGCCACTGGAGCGGGCGCGCTTCGAGCGCAGGCCGACGACGAGCTGGCGCGCGAGATCGTGGATGCGCCGCTGCAGCGTCGCGTCAACGCGGGCGGCGTCGACGAGCGGCGGCACGCATTGCGGTTCGGGGCAGCGATAGGCGTCGAAAATGCGCCGGCGCAGTTCGGAACGCGGCTGGGCGGGGATGGCGGCGAGGAGGTCAGGATTGTTGTGGGTGCTCATGGGCGAAAACTCCGCAAAGGATTCCCGGCGGGGTCTCCAGCCGCCGGCCCGGACGGGCGAACCCGCCCGTCGAAAACCCGATTCTTCACCCGGAATCGTAGTTTATGGCTCCGAAATTCGCTTCCAATAAGTCATAATTCCTGACGAAATCATCATTTTTAGACGAAGAGACTGGCAGCGAAGGGAATGGACCGCATAGATCTCAAGATTCTCGCCGAACTCCAGAAGGATGCCCGCCTGTCATTCGTTGAGCTCGCGCGCCGCGTCGGCCTGAGCAAGACGCCGTGCGCCGAGCGGGTGCGCAAGCTGGAGGAAAGCGGCGTGATCCGTGGCTACCACGCCGACCTGGATCCGGTCGCGATGGACCGCTCGCACGTCGTGATCGTGCAGGTGCTGTTGAGCGGGACGACCGCACACGAACTGAAGCTCTTCAACGAGGCGGTGCAGCGCATCCCCGAGATCCAGACCTGCCAGATGATCGCGGGCGATTTCGACTACCTGCTGACGGTGCGCACGCGCGACATCCAGACCTACCGCAGCGTGCTGGGCGAAAAGATCTCCGAGCTGCCGTGCGTCAAGCAGACGCACACCTACGTCGTCATGGAAGTCGTGAAGGACGAGAAGACGATAGAGATCCGGACCGGCGAGGGGCGACGGCCGGGGTGAGGGGCGTCGTTCCCGATCAACAAGCGTCCGGTCGGTGCCTACTTGAACGAGCCCGCGGTCCGGTGCCCTCTGCCGGGCAGGCGCTCGCGGCCTTCGGCTTCCCGGTCCGATACAGTCTGCGGGGGCGGCGACGCAAACTCGGGCGCGTTGCGCCCTCAAACATGCGTCGCCTCGTTTCCCCCGCAGACCGCATCGGACCGGCGCTCACGGACAGCCCGGCAGAGGACACCGGACCGCCTGAAATGTGAGCGATATGTCGTTGCGTAAGGGTTAAGTGATCGGTTAAACGCAAAAAACCGATCGAGTCGAGCTTATCGAAGCCCTGAGATGTTCGAGCTGCCTTGGTAGGCTGGGAGATGGACGACTTTCCGCCCGAGTGCGGTCCGGGTTCTGGCCCGGGCTGTCCGCGAGTGCCGGAGCTGCGTGCATTGCGGGAGAAAAAAGGCGACGCATGTCTGAGCCGGCGCAGCCGGCGAGTTTGCGTCGCCTCTCCCGCAATGCACGCAGCTCCGGGAAGCCGAAGGCCACGAGCGCCTGCCCGGGCCAGAACCCGGACCGCGCTCGGGCGGGCGCCCCGAGGGGGCGCCTTCTCAGCCTCAAGCTTCCAAGTGATACTGCGTCACGCGCTCGACTTCAGCCGCCGACCCCAGCACCACCGGCACACGCTGGTGCAGCTTGGTCGGCTGCACGTCCATGATGCGCTCGCGACCCGTCGTCGCCGCACCGCCCGCCTGCTCGATGATCATCGCCATCGGATTGGCCTCGTACATCAGGCGCAGCTTGCCGCCCTTGTCGCGGCACTTCTCGTCCAGCGGATACATGAAGATGCCGCCGCGGGTCAGGATGCGATGCACGTCCGCGACCATCGAGGCCACCCAGCGCATGTTGAAGTCCTTGCCGCGCGGGCCGGTCTTGCCCGCCTGCAGCTCCGCGATGTAGCGCTGCACCGGCGGCTCCCAGTAACGCGCGTTCGAGGCGTTGATCGCGAACTCCTGCGTCTCCTCCGGCACCGTCATGAACGGATGGGTGTAGATGAAGCTGCCCATCTCGCGGTCCAGCGTGAAACCATGCACGCCGTTACCCACGGTCAGGATCAGCTGCGTCGACGGCCCGTACAGCGCATAACCCGCGGCCACCTGCTCGCGACCCGGCTGCAGGAAGTTCTTCTCGGTAGGCTCGCCCACGCCTTCCGGGTTGCGCAACACCGAGAAGATCGTCCCGACCGAGATGTTCACGTCGATGTTCGACGAACCGTCGAGCGGATCGAACAGCAGCAGGTAACCGCCCTTCGGATAGTCGAAGGGGATCTGGTGCACCTCCTCCACCTCTTCCGAGGCCATCGCCGCCAGGTGGCCGCCCCACTCGTTGGCCTGCAGCAGGATCTCGTTCGCGATCACGTCCAGCTTCTTCTGGGCCTCGCCCTGCACGTTGTCCGTGCCCGCCTCGCCGAGCACGCCGGCAAGCGCGCCCTTCGACACATTGACGCTGATCGCCTTCACGGCGCGGGCGACGACCTCGATCAGCAGGCGCAGCTCGGGCGTGGTCCGGCCCGCGCGCTGCTGCTCGATCAGAAACTGGGTTAGCGTGACGCGTCGCATGAAATGACTCCTTGTGGATCCGGCCGAGCCGGATGCAGATAGTGGCGCAAACTGAAAAAAGCGGATTATCCCGCGTACCGTGGCAGAACGCATCAAGATCCGCGCACCCGCAACGCTCGAAGAGGTTATGATCGTCATTCCGCGGGCTTCCCCGCGCAGTGGCGGCGACGACCCTTCCGGCGACCGCAAGACCCGATCACTCACTATGCACGTTCTGGTTCTCGGCGCCGGCGTCACCGGCGTCACGACGGCCTGGTTTCTCGCCAGGGCCGGATTCGAAGTCAGCGTCGTCGATCGCGAGCCCGCAGCGGCACTCGAAACCAGCCGCGCCAACGGCGGCCAGATCTCCATCAGCCACCCGGAACCCTGGGCCAACCCCGGCGCACCGCTCACTGCACTGCGCTGGCTCGGGCGCGAGGACGCCCCGCTGCTGTTCCGCCCCCATGCCGACAGCGCGCAATGGCGCTGGGCCATGTCCTTCCTGCGCGAATGCCTGCCCGGGCGCACCCGCCGCAACACGGCCGCGATCGCCAGCCTGGCCGTGCATAGCGGGCAGAAGCTGCGGCAGCTGCGGGCCGAGACGGGCCTTGCCTACGACCACCTCGAGCGCGGCATCCTGCACCTGTTCTTCACGCCGGCGGAGTTCGCGCACGCGCGCGGACGGGTCACCGAGCTGGCCGCCTACGGCATTGCCGCACGCGCCTGCGAGTCCGATGAGTGCGTGGCGCTCGAACCGGCCCTCGGCGCCGTGCGTACCCAGCTCGCCGGTGGCCTGTACGCCCCCGACGACGAATCCGGCGACGCCTGTCGCTTCACCCAGGGACTGGCGCAGCTCGCCGCCGAAGCGGGCGTGCGTTTCCACTACGACACGACGATCACCGGCCTGTCACGCTCGAGCGGTGCCATCGAGGCGGTCGAAGTGCGGGATGCGCAGGGCCGCGCGGGCGCGCTGACCGCCGACGCCTACGTGGTCTGCCTGGGAAGCTACGGCCGCGCGCTCGTCGCCCCGCTGGGCGAGACGCTGCCGATCTACCCGGTGAAGGGCTATTCGATCACCGCCCCCATCGTCGATGCCGCGCGCGCACCCAGCGTCAGCCTCACCGACGAATCGCGCCGCATCGTCTGCTCGCGCCTCGGCGAACGCCTGCGCGTGGCGGGCACCGCGGAGCTCAACGGCTTCGACACCGCCATCAACGCGGCACGCTGCCAGGCGATCCTGGACTGGATCGAGGCGCGCTTTCCCGGCGCGGTGGACCTCGACCGGGCGGAGCGCTGGACCGGCCTGCGTCCGGCGACCCCGGGCAACATCCCGCTGATCGGACGCAGCCGCATCTCCCGTCTGTGGTACAACACCGGCCACGGCACGCTGGGCTGGACGCTTGCCTGCGGATCGGCGAGCGCGATCACCGATCTCATCCGCGGCCAGCGCCCGCCGGTCGAGCATTTTCCCTTCCTCGACGGGCGCCGCTGAGCGCCCGTCGCCGCGCATCGCGACGGGTCGGCCGGACGGCCGTCCCGCTGCCTGCTACTTGATGACCTTGAGGTGATTGCGACCGGCGCTGCGGCCCGCCGCCGACGGCGTATCCGGCCCATCGCCGTCACCCGCACCGGAATCGGCCTCCTCCCTCACCTCCTCGTCCGACTGAGCCTCGCCACCGGCGACCTCCTGCTCGAACGCCATGCCATGCCCGTTCTCGCGGGCGTAGATGGCCAGGACATTGGCCACCGGCAGGGACAAGGCATGCGCGACACCGCCGAAACGGGCCTGAAAGGTGATCAGGTCATTGCCCATCACCAGATGGTTGGTCGCGTCCGGCGCGAGGTTGAGCACGATCTGGCCGTCACGTGCATAGCCGGGCGGAACGACCGTGCGCTCGTCGACGGCAACCGCGATGTAGGGCGTGAAGCCCTGGTCCAGGCACCAGTCGTAGATGGCGCGCACCAGGTAGGGTTTGGTCGATACCTTGCTCATGGATGGGATCCGTGGGGCCCCGGCTGGCGGGGCCACCTGCGCGTCAACGACGCATTACCTTTTCGGACGGCGTCAGGGCGTCGATGAAGCCCTGGCGGCTGAAGATGCGCTCGGCGTACTTCTGCAGGTTGGCGGCGGCCTTCGGCAGCTCGATGCCGTAGTGCTCGAGGCGCCACAGCAGCGGCGCGATCGCGACGTCGAGCATCGAGAATTCGTCGCCGAGCATGAACTTCTGCTTCGTGAAGATGGGTGCGAGCTGGACGAGCTGGTCCCGAACGTGCGCCCGGCTCTTCTCGACCGTGCCTTTCTGGTTCTTCTCGAGCGCCTCGATGTGCGAGAACAGCTCGTGCTCGAAGGTGTGCAGCAGCTGGCGCGCACGGGCACGCATGATCGGGTCGGGCGGCATCAGCTGCGGATGCGGGAAGCGCTCGTCGATGTACTCGTTGATGATGTTCGACTCGTACAGGATGAGGTCGCGATCGACCAGAACCGGCACGCGGTTGTACGGATTGATGACAGCAATATCTTCCGGTTTGTTGTAGAGATCGACGTCGATGACTTCGAAGTCCATCCCCTTCTCGAACAGCACGATCCGGCAGCGATGGCTGAACGGATCGGTGGTGCCGGAATAGAGGTTCATCATGGTGTTACAGCTCCCGATACAAAAACAAAGCGCACCACGCGAGGCTCGCGTGGTGCGTCAGACTTCAAGGCGCCGAATCAGTTCGCGCGGACGTTCAATGAATGTCCTTCCAGTAGTTCTTCTTCAGCGCGAAGCTGAGCGCGAACAGGCCGGCCAGGAAGATCAGCACGACAACGCCGATGGTCTTGCGCTTCTCGGCGACGGGCTCGCCCATCCACACGAGGAAGGAGACGAGATCGGCGACGGTCTTGTCGTATTCCTGCGCCGACAGCTTGCCGGGCTTGGCGAGTTCGAGCTCGATCGACTTCGCACCGTCATGCTCGGTCACCTTGGCGATCTGCTCGCCCTGCAGTTCCCACAGCACATGCGGCATGCCGACGTTCTCGAACACCTTGTTGTTCCAGCCCGTCGGACGGTTCGGGTCGCGGTAGAACTGGCGCAGGTAGGTGTACAGCCAGTCGGCGCCGCTGCCGAACTCCGAGGCGCGCTGGCGCGCGATCAGGGTCAGGTCCGGCGGGGTCGCACCGAACCACGCCTTCTGCTCCTTCGGGCTGGCCGAGATCTTCATCAGGTCGCCCACGCGCTCACCCGTGAACATCAGGTTGTCGCGGATTTCCTGCTCGGTCAGGCCGATCTGCGTCAGCGTGTTGTAGCGGACGAAGCTCGCGCTGTGGCAGTTCATGCAGTAGTTGACGAAGGTCTTCGCACCCGCCTGCAGGGCGGCCGGATCCTTGCTCACCGGGGCCTTGTCGAGGTGCAGCACCGCACCGGCGGCCAGCGCCAGCGTCGGCGCGAACAGCGCCGCAGCGGCAAGGCGCTTCAGGGTCTTGATCACGTTGATTGTCATTTGAAAGTCACCCTATCCGGTTCGGGTTGGCACTTGTCGATTTTGCTGTACCAGGGCATCGCCAGGAAGAAGGCGAAATAGATCACCGAGCAGATCTGCGCCACCAAGGTACGACCCGGGGTCGGCGGCAGAACGCCGAGGTAGCCGAGGATGAAGAAGGAAACGATGAAGACCGCGAGGATGCCCTTGAAGAGGCCGCCCTTGTAGCGGATCGACTTCACCGGGCTACGGTCGAGCCACGGCAGGAAGGCGATGATGACGACTGCGGCGCCCATCGCGACCACGCCCCAGAACTTTGCGTCGATGCCGAACAGCGGGTAGGTCACCGCGCGCAGGATCGAGTAGAAGGGGGTGAAGTACCACACCGGAGCGATGTGCGGCGGGGTCTTCAGCGGGTCGGCCGGGATGAAGTTGTTGTACTCGAGGAAGTAGCCGCCGCCTTCGGGGGCGAAGAACACGATCGCCGAGAAGAAAATCAGGAAGCCGACCACGCCGACGATGTCCTTCACCGTGTAGTACGGATGGAAGGGGATGCCGTCGAGCGGAATGCCGTTCGCGTCCTTCTTCTTCTTGATCTCGACACCGTCGGGGTTGTTCGAGCCGACTTCGTGCAGCGCGACGATGTGCGCGACGACGAGGCCGATCAGCACCAGCGGCACGGCGATGACGTGGAAGGAGAAGAAGCGGTTCAGCGTGGCGTCGGAGACGACGAAGTCGCCGCGGATGACGACGGACAGGTCGGGACCGATGACCGGGATCGCCGAGAACAGGTTCACGATGACCTGCGCGCCCCAGAAGGACATCTGACCCCACGGCAGCAGATAGCCCATGAAGGCTTCAGCCATCAGCGCGAGGAAGATCAGCGTGCCGAAGATCCAGATCAGCTCGCGCGGCTTGCGGTAGGAACCGTAGAGCAGGCCGCGGAACATGTGCAGGTAGACGACGATGAAGAAGGCCGAGGCGCCGGTCGAGTGCAGGTAGCGGATCAGCCAGCCACCGGGGACTTCGCGCATGATGTACTCGACGCTGGCGAACGCGACGGGGATGCCCGAGGCGTTGAGCGAGGCGTCCGGCTTGTAGTGCATGACCAGGAAGATGCCGGTCAGGATCTGGATCACCAGCACCAGCAGCGCCAGCGAACCGAAGAAGTACCAGAAATTGAAGTTCTTCGGCGCGTAGTACTCGGACAGGTGCGCCTTCCAGGTCGACGTCAGCGGGAAACGCTCATCGACCCAGTTGAGCAGTTGTTGTGATTTTGTGGTCATCGCTTAGGCCTTGGAGTCGTCACCGATGAGGATCGTGGTATCGGAAAGGTACTTGTGCGGCGGCACTTCGAGGTTGTCCGGCGCCGGCATGCTCTTGTACACGCGACCGGAAAGATCGAATTTCGAACCGTGACAGGGACACAGGAAGCCGCCGTGCCAGTCGTCGCCCATGCCGCTGTCGGCACCGACCTTGAACTTGTCGCTGGGCGAGCAGCCGAGGTGGGTGCAGATGCCGACGGCGACGAGGTATTCGGGCTTGATCGAGCGGCTCTTGTTCTTCGCGTACTCCGGCTGCATCTCCTTGGCGGATTCCGGATCGCTCACGGCGGCATCGGTCTTGTCGAGCGAAGCCAGCATTTCCGGGGTCCGGCGCAGGATCCATACCGGCTTGCCACGCCACTCAACCGTCATCATCTCGCCCGGCGCCAGCTTGCTGATATCCGCCTCGACCGGCGCACCCGCAGCCTTCGCACGCTCCGACGGCGTCAGACTGGCGACGAACGGCACAGCCGTCGCCACCGCAGCCACGCCACCGGCGGCCGACGTCGCGACAAGCAGTTGCCGGCGGCCACTGTCCATCTTCTGATCCACGCTCATGACCTCATCCCTGAAAAGAAACCCGTTTCCGGATACAAAAAAACTGCGGGATTTTAGCAAAAAGCCTGATACATAAAAAGAGGGCATGCCGAATCCATGCCATTGACATTGACTCCGGACGCACCCCCGCATGACAGCGCGGATTCGATGGAAACCGATTGCTGCAGCGCAGCTTTCGCAGCGCAGCAAACCTCTTTGTCAGAGTGCGCGACGCTCGACCAGGGCTTGCGCAATCGTGCCCGTATCGGTGTGCTCGAGCTCGCCGCCGACAGGCACGCCGCGCGACAGGCGACTCACCTTCACGCCGCGTGCCGCAAGCAACTCGGCGATGACGTGCGCGGTGGCTTCGCCTTCGTTGGTGAAGTTGGTGGCGAGGATCACTTCCTTCACGTCGCCGTCCGCGGCACGCGCGAGGAGCTTGTCGAGGCGCAGCTCGCGCGGCCCGATACCGTCCAGCGGCGACAGGCGCCCCATCAGGACGTAGTACAGGCCGTTGTAGAGCTGGGTCTGCTCCATCATTGCAAGGTCGGCAGGCATCTCGACGACGCACAGCAGCGAGTGGTCGCGCTGCGGGTTGGCGCAGCGCTGGCAGACGTCGGTCTCGGAGAAGGTGTTGCAGCGCTCGCAGTGGCGCAGCACTTCGAGGGCGTGCGCGAGCGCCCGCGCGAGCCGGCCGGCGCCGCGTTGGTCCCGCTGCAACAGGTGGTAGGCCATGCGCTGCGCCGACTTGGGGCCGACGCTGGGCAGCGCGCGCAGGGCTTCGATCAGTTCGTCGAGACTCGAGGGGGAGCTCATCAGAACGGGAGCTTCATCCCGGGCGGCAGGTTGAGACCGGACGTGAAGCCCGCCATCTTCTCCTGCGTGGTGGCCTCGGCGCGGCGAACCGCGTCGTTCATCGCCGCGGCGACGAGATCCTCCAGCATTTCCTTGTCGTCCATGACCGAGGGATCGATCGTGACGCGACGGACGTCATGCTTGCAGGTCATGAGGATCTTCACCATGCCGGCTCCCGCCTGACCCTCGACTTCGACGAGGGCGAGCTGGTCCTGCATCTTCTTCATGTTTTCCTGCATCTGCTGGGCCTGCTTCATCAGGCCGGCAATTCCGCCTTTCATCATGGTGCGATTCTCCGCAATTGGGGATTCAAAGAGGTTTTACCGACGCTTCCACGAGGGTTGCGTCGAATCGTTCGATCAGTTCGCGTACGAAAGGATCGCTTTCGAGCGCCGCCACGGCCTCGGCGTGGCGCGCACGCCGGTCGGCCTCGTCGCGCTGCGCGGGCGTCTCGCCGGCGATCGCGCCGACTGTGGCGCGCAGCTTGAGCGGCGCCCCGTACAGGGAGACGAGCTGGTCCTGGATACGCTCCACCACGCCCGGATTCATGTCGAGGAGGTGGCGGTGGGCGTTCGACAGGCGCAGGTCAATCACGCCGTCGACGAGGCCCAGCCACTCGCAATGCTGGGCGAACTCGCGCACGAGCCCCCCGAGGCCGAGACGGCGGATGAGCCCGTGCCAGTTGCCGGCCGCGAAGTCCCCCGCGGCGTCGCCGTCGACGGGCGCAGGCACCGCCGCCGCGACCGCAGATGCCGGCGACACGGGGGGGGCTTCGGGCTGCGGAGCGGGCTGCGCGGCCTTCTCCGGCTGCGCAGCCGCCGCAGGCGGCGTTGCAACCGGGGGCGGAGCGGCTTCGGCCGGCGGTTCAGTTCGAAGGACCGCTAGCTCGGCGCTCTGGCCGACGAAGGCTTCCGGCGGGAGATCCTCCCAGGGAGGCACCGAGTTGGAGGGCTCGGGACGACTTTCCGCCGGGGCGCTTTTCAAGACCGGTGCCTGGCGCAGCGCGGATTCGGCCACCAGTGCCGGGGCTGGCGGCACCGACACGGCCGCGGACACAGGGGACGACGCAGGCGCAACGGATGGCGCCGGAGTCGCGGCAGCCGACGGGGCGGCCTGCATGGACGGGGCGCCGGCGTTCGCGGAAGCGGGTCGCGCGGCTGCCGCGGGCCGCGGCGGCGCGGGCGGCAGGCTGCGCGCGACACCCCCTCCCCCGCCTTCGGCCGCGGCGCTGCCGAGGGCCGCCGACTGGTCGGGGCGGAAGGCGTGCAGGCGCAGCAGCGTCATCGTGAAGCCGGCGTAGTCGTCGGGTGCGAGCGGCAGCTCGTCGCGGCCGTGGATCGCGATCTGGTATGCGAGCTGGAGGAACTCCGCGTCGAAGGCCTCGGTATAGGGCAGCAGGCGCTGGCGCTCGGCCTCGTCGGCGATCGCCGCGGGGGCGAACTGCGCGAGGGCGACACGGTGCAGGATGGACGCGAGGGCCTGCAGCGCGGCGTCGAACGAGAGGCTGCGCGCTTCCATGCGATCGGCGACGGCAAGCAGCGCCGTGACGTCGCCGGCGGCGAGCGCGTCGAGCACGGCATACAGGTGGTCGTCGCCGACCGTGCCGAGCATGTGAGTGACCTGCTCTTCCTCGACCTTGCCGGTGCCGTGCGCGATCGCCTGGTCGAGCAGCGACAGGGCGTCGCGCATCGAGCCGTTGGCGGCCTTGGCGAGGTGACGCAGCGCCGGGGCCTCGAACGGGACGGTCTCGGCCTCGAGGATGCGCGACAGGTGCTCGACGATGTGGCCCGGCGGCATCTGCTTGAGGTTGAACTGCAGGCAGCGCGACAGCACCGTGACCGGAATCTTCTGCGGATCGGTGGTCGCGAGGATGAACTTGACGTGCTCGGGCGGCTCCTCGAGGGTCTTCAGCATCGCGTTGAACGCATGCCCGGTGAGCATGTGCACTTCGTCGATCATGTAGACCTTGTAGCGCCCCTGCACCGGCGCATAAACGGCCTTGTCGAGCAGCGCGGCCATGTCCTCCACGCCGCGGTTCGACGCAGCGTCCATCTCGACGTAGTCGGGGAAGCGGTCGGCGTCGATCGCCTGGCAGGCGGCGCACTGGTTGCAGGGCTCGGCCGTGACGCCGGTCTCGCAGTTCAGCGCCTTGGCGAGGATGCGCGAGATCGTGGTCTTGCCGACGCCGCGGGTGCCGGTGAACAGCCAGGCGTGGTGCAGCCGGCCGGTCGCCAAGGCATGACTGAGCGCGCGGACGACATGCTCCTGGCCGACCAACGTCGCAAAGGATTTCGGCCGCCACTTGCGGGCGAGAACTTGATAGCTCATGGCGCAGGATTCTAGCAGAGCGCCGGGCACGCCCCCGGGGCGATTCGCTGCACGTGCTGCGACGTCAGGGCTGCCCCACCTGCAGGTAGTAGCGCACGTCGCCGACTTCGGGCGAGTAGCTCGCGCCGACGTAGATGGGGCCGAGCGCGGTGTCGGCTCCGAGGAAGATCGAGTATGCGCGGTGCCGACCGGGGTCGGGCGTGAGCGAGGTGCCGTAGTTGCGCAGCTCTGCCCATTCGGCGGTCGCACCGGCATACACGCCGCGGCCGAGCGTGTCGGGCAGGCGGGTGATCTGGCGATAGTAGGCGGCGCTGACGAGCGCGACCTGGTCGGCGGCCAGCTCGCCATAGCGGTAGCCGGACAGGCGGAAGGGCCCGCCCAGCAGGGTGCGGCCGACCTCGGGGAGGTCGCGGTCGGGACTGCCGGCGAACAGCCCGCGCAGGCGCCACACGTTGGGTCCGAAGGAGGTCGCGGTGTCGCCGTCGAGCTCGGTGAAGAAGTAGCGCTGATCGGCACCGAAGGCCGGCGAGTGCAGCTCCGCACGCAGGCGCGCGGCGTAACCGCGGCGCGGGAAGAAGGGACTGTCGAGGCGGTCTATGGTGGCGGTGCCATGCACCCAGCCGTCCTCGATGAGGCGCTCGGGATAGAGTTCGGGTCCGGAGATCACCTCCGAGTTGCGCCGCCCGCGCCGCCAGCCGGCGCGCAGCTCGCCCCACATGCCCATCTCGTAGCCCGCGTCGAGGCCGACGACGCCGCCCTTCTCCTTGTTCTCCGACAGCTTGCGCCCGTCGACGAAGACCGGCAGCACGCGATTGAACAACTCCACGGACGGCGCCACGAACCAGCCGCTGTCGAGGTCGAGCGGCTGGAACAGCTCGCTGCGGATGCGGTTCGTCGTGCCGAGCTGCAGGTCGGTGTCCCAGCGCCCGCCGCGGGTGTTGAGCCAGCGGCGCGAGAAGCCGGCGTAGAGACCGACCTGGGAGCCGCCCTCGAAGTCAGCCGCGAGGCCGCCGCCGAAGCGCAGCAGGTTGGGTCCCGACGCCTTCTCGTCGGCGTCGAGCTGCACCGTGGCGCGCGGCCCGTCGTGCAGCACGCTGTAGCGCAGGCGGTCGAAGTCGCCGCGCTCGTAGATGCGGGCGATGTCCTGCTCGAGCTTCTGGGGATCGAGCGGCTCGCCGGCCTTCTGCGTGAGCGTGGCGCCGAAAAGGCGCTCGGGCACGAACTTGAGGCCTTCGACCTTGACGTCGGCGACGACGGGCGCGCGCTTGTGCCAACGGAACTGGCGCAGGGTCTGCCACTTCGCGTAACTGTCCTCATCGACGCTGAAGCGGGCAAGCGACGCGGACTGGCGCAACGCGGCCTCGGTGCCGTAGGGAATGGTCTCGAGCACGCGCTCGAAATCACGCGAGGTGATGCCGGGCAGCTCGACCTGGATCAGTGCGTCCTCGGGGCCGAGGCGCGCTAGCTGTTGGCGCACGTTCTGTTCGAGCGCGAGGTTGATCGCCTGCAGCGCGATGTCGGTCGCCGAGCGCAGGCGTTCGCGCGCGTGCGGAGGCGTGCCGAGGTTCACGGCGATCACGCGCCCGCCGCACAACTCGCGGCCGATGTCGACGGGCAGGTTCATCACGAGGCCGCCGTCGACGAGCAGGCGCCTGTCCTGCTCGATCGGCAGGAACACGCCGGGCACGGCCATGCTCGCGCGCATCGCGCGCCACAGCGGCCCCTTGTCGAGCAGCACCAGTTCGCCGGTCTCGAGGTCGGTGGCAACCGCGCGGTAGGGCAGCGCGAGACTGTCGAAGGTGTCGAGCACTTCGGCGTCGCCGGCGAGCCGCGTGAGGAAGCGGTCCATCGCCTGGCCCGAGATCGCGCTCTGCGGCAGCAGCAGCGCGCCGTCGCCATAGCCCAGCGTGATCGCCGAACGGTTGCGCGCGGCGTCCTGCTTGTCGCGGAAGGGCTGGTCCTCACGCGGCACGCTGCTGGCGAACATGTTCACCCAGTCGACGGCGTGGATCTCGCGCACCATGTCACCCAGCTCCATCCCCGCCGCGTAGGCCCCGCCGACGATGGCGCCCATAGAGGTGCCGACGATGCAGTCGACGGGAATGCGCATGTCCTCGAGCACCTTGAGCACGCCGACGTGGGCGATGCCGCGCGCGCCGCCACCCGAGAGCACCAGCGCGACGCCCTGCGGCGGTTTGCTTGCTTCGGCGCACGCGGGCGCGGCGGCGAGGCCGGCCAGACACAGCAGGGACAGGACTAGGGGACGCAGGTTCAAGCGCGTGCTCGGCGAAGGAATGGACCGACGATACCGTATCGACCGTAGCGTGTACGTAACGGAAGTCCGCCAAGGAAGCACAAAATGAAACGGGCGCCCCGTTTCCGGAGGCGCCCGTTCGCGAATGAGGGTGGCGAGCCCGACCCCCGGCACTTGCAGGGAACGGCTGTGGCTGCTGCCTTCCGGCCCTGACCAGGTTCACCGCGCTGCAATGCGGGGAGACCCGCCACGGGGCACATTGTAGCAGCTAATGGCGCCGCTGCACGCGCCCCTTGATGCAATGCGCAATGCGCCGCGACTCAGCCCTTGAGCTCGGGGAAGTCCTCCTCGAAGAACTCGAGCGCGCCGCGCACGCTGGCGTCCTTGCCCTCTTCGCTCTTGCGCAGTTCGACGCGGCGGATCTTGCCCGAGATGGTCTTGGGCAGATCCGAGAACTCGAGGCGGCGGATGCGCTTGTACGGGGCGAGCTTATCGCGCGTGAAGGCGAAGATGTCCTTCGCGAGTTCCTTCGACGGCTCGTGGCCGGCGGCGAGGATCACGTAGGCCTTGGGCACGGCGAGACGCACCGGGTCCGGGCTCGGGACGACGGCGGCTTCGGCGACGGCCGGGTGCTCGATCAGCACCGATTCGAGCTCGAACGGGCTGATGCGGTAGTCGGAGGCCTTGAACACGTCGTCGGCGCGCCCGACGTAGGTGATGTAGCCCTCCTCGTCGATGCTCGCGACGTCGCCGGTGCGGTAGTGGCCGTCACGCATGACTTCGGCAGTCTTGGCCTCGTCGCCGGCATAGCCGAGCATCAGACCGAGCGGGCGCTTGGCGAGCACGAGGCTGATCTCGCCTTCGTCGACCGGCTTGCTGTCGGCGTCGAGCAGCGCGATGGTGTAGCCGGGCAGCGGGCGGCCCATGGAGCCGGGCTTGAGCTTCTGGCCGGGGGTGTTGCCGATCTGCGCGGTGGTCTCGGTCTGGCCGAAGCCGTCGCGGATGGTGATGCCCCAGGCCTTCTTCACCTGCTCGATGACTTCGGGGTTGAGCGGCTCGCCGGCGCCGATGAGTTCGCGCAGGTTGGTCTTCACCGAGGCGAGATCCTGCTGGATCAGCATGCGCCACACGGTCGGGGGCGCGCACATGGTCGTGATCTCGTACTTCACCAACACGTCGAGCAGGGCCTTGGCGTTGAAGCGATTGTAGTTGTACAGGAACACGCAGGCACCGGCGTTCCACGGGGCGAAGAAGCAGCTCCAGGCGTGCTTGGCCCAGCCCGGCGAGCTGATGTTCATGTGGCGGTCGTTGGGCTGCAGGCCGATCCAGTACATCGTCGACAGGTGGCCGACGGGGTAGGACTGGTGGCTGTGCTGCACGAGCTTCGGCTTCGAGGTGGTGCCGGAGGTGAAGTACAGCAGCAGCGGGTCGGTGACCTTGGTGACGCCTTCGGCCTTGAACTCGGGCGAGGCCTGGTAGGCGTCCTCGAAGGACAGCCAGCCGGCGGTCGCGCCGCCGACGCTGACGCGAGTGTAGGCGCCGGCGAGGTCGGCGAACTTGTCGGTGTGGGCCTTGCCGATCACGACGTGCTTGACCTGGCCGCGCTCGAGGCGGTCGGCGAGGTCGTCCGGAGTCAGCAGCGTGGTCGCGGGGATCACGACGGCGCCGAGCTTGATCGCGGCGAGCATGGTTTCCCACAGCGGCACTTCGTTGCCGAGCATGATCAGGATGCGGTCGCCGCGCGCCACGCCCTGGTCGCGCAGCCAGTTGGCGACGCGGTTCGAGCGCGCCGACATCTCGGCGAAGGAGAGCTTCGATTCGCGGCCGTCTTCCTCGACGATCCACAGCGCGGGCTTGTCGTTACCCTGCGCCATGGAGTCGAAGTAATCGAGCGCCCAGTTGAACTCGGTGAGCTGCGGCCACTGGAACCCGGCGTACGCGGTCGCGTAGTCGGTGCGGTTGGCCAGCAGGAAGTCGCGCGCTTTCAGAAACTCGGCAACAGCAGTCATTTCCTCTCCTTTCCCAGAAGCGGCGTAGCGGATGCATATCCGTCACGCCCGATGTACGCCCGCTTGCCCCGGGGCCCCCGGCCGTACACCCGGGGTCGCGTGCCGCAGGCGACTTTGATTGGATTGCGACGCCCCTATGGAACGCCGGGCGGTATTTTGACGTTGACGTAAACGTCATGCAACCATCGTTCGCCTCCGGCCTGCCCATTTTGACCATCCTCGCGCGGGACAGCGGGAGCAGCCGCCGACGGTGCGCGCGACGCCCGGCATCCACGCCGGAAGCGAGCCGCGGCCAGCCGGCATTGTGTGTAACAACAATTGTCCGGGGCCGGCGCGAGCGGTAGACTCCGCCGCTTTTTCGCTTGGGGAACAAGATGTTGGAACGCTTCTTCCAGCTCTCCGTGCACGGCACCAACGTCAGGACGGAGCTGCTGGCCGGTCTGACGACCTTCCTCACGATGGCCTACATTATCTTCGTCAATCCCGACATCCTGTCCGCTGCGGGGATGCCAAGGGAGTCGGTCTTCGTCGCGACCTGCATCGCGGCCGCGCTGGGTTCGGCGATCATGGGCCTGTATGCGAACTACCCGATCGCGCTGGCGCCGGGCATGGGCCTCAACGCCTACTTCGCGTTCGCGGTGGTGAAGGGCATGGGCTTCACCTGGCAGGCGGCGCTCGGGGCGGTGTTCATCTCCGGTTGCCTGTTCGTCCTCGTGAGCCTGTTCCGGCTGCGCGAGGCGATCGTGAATTCGATCCCGCGCTCGATGAAGTTCGCGATCTCGGCCGGCGTGGGGCTGTTCCTCGCGATCATCGGCCTCAAGAACGCGGGGATCATCACCGGCCATCCGGCGACGCTGCTGACGCTGGGCGACCTGCACCAGCCGGGGCCGCTGCTGGCGGTGCTGGGCTTCATCCTGATCGTCGCGCTGGAGCAGCGGCGCGTCCACGGCGGGATCATCATCGGCATCCTCGCGATCACGGTGATCGCGATCGCGCTGGGACTGACGCCGTTCAACGGCATCGTCGCCGCACCGCCCTCGATCGCGCCGACCTTCATGCAGATGGACATCGCCGGGGCGCTGAATGCGGGCCTGCTGACGGTGATCCTGACCTTCTTCCTGGTCGAGCTGTTCGACGCCTCGGGCACGCTGATCGGCGTCGCGCACCGGGCGGGGCTGCTGGACAAGGATGGCAAGCTGCCGCGGCTGAGGAACGCCCTGCTCGCGGATTCCGCCGCGATCGTCGCCGGCGCGGGACTGGGGACTTCGTCCACGACCGCCTACATCGAATCGGCGGCGGGAACGTCGGTCGGCGGACGCACCGGGCTCACTGCCGTCACCGTCGCGGTGCTGTTCCTCGCCGCGCTGGTGCTGGCGCCGCTCGCCGGCACGGTGCCCGCCTTCGCGACCGCGCCGGCGCTGTGCTATGTGGCGGTGCTGATGATCCGGGGTCTCGCCGAGATCGACTGGGACGACCTCACCGAGGCGACCCCGGCGGTGGTGACGGCGATCACGATGCCGTTCACGTTCTCGATCGCGCACGGCATCGCCTTCGGTTTCGTGTCCTATGCTGCGCTCAAGGTCCTCGCCGGCCGCAGTCGCGACCTCTCGCCGATGGTGGTCGGCATCGCCATCGTATTCGTCCTCAAGTTCGCCTTCCTGTCATGACCATACAGCTCGACACCGCCTTCCTGAAGAACGCGATCCGCACCGTGCCGGACTGGCCGCAGCCGGGCGTGATGTTCCGCGACATCACGCCGCTGCTGCAGGACCCGAAGGCCTTCCGCCTGCTGGTCGATGTGTTCGTGCTGCGCTACATGGACCGCGCCATCGACGTCGTCGCCGGCATCGATGCGCGCGGCTTCATCCTCGGCAGCGTGGTCGCGCACCAGCTCAACGTGGGCTTCGTGCCGGTGCGCAAGAAGGGCAAGCTGCCCTTCACGACGATCGCCGAGGACTACGAACTCGAGTACGGCAACGCGACCGTCGAGATGCACACCGATGCCGCACGCAAGGGCGACCGCGTGCTGCTGATCGACGACCTGATCGCGACCGGCGGCACGATGATGGCCGCTGCGCGCCTGCTCGCACGTCTCGGCGCCGAGGTCGTCGAGGCGGCGGCGATCGTCGACCTGCCCGAGCTCGGGGGCTCGAAGCTGCTGCGCGACGCGGGGCTCGAAATCTTTACCGTTTGCGATTTTTCCGGACACTGAACCAATGAGCGTCGATCTCAACGAAATCAAACTGGCGATGGCCGAGGCGGACTGCCTCGCCACGCCCGCCGAAGTCAGCGCCGCGCTCGACCGCATGGCGACCGCGATCACCGCGCGCCTCGCCGACAGCAACCCGGTGTGCTACTGCGTGATGAACGGCGGGCTGGTGATTGCCGGGCGCCTGCTGTCGCGGCTGAATTTCCCGCTGGAAGTGGCCTACCTGCACGCGACGCGCTACGGCCACGCGCTCAACGGCCAGACCATGCTCGACTGGCGCGTGCGCCCGACGCAGGACCTGAAGGGGCGCACGGTGCTGGTCATCGACGACATCCTCGACGAGGGCCACACGCTGGATGCGATCGTCGCGCATTGCCGCGAGGAAGGCGCGGCCGAGGTGCTCACCGCGGTGCTCGTCGACAAGCAGCACGGGCGCAAGGCCCGCCCTGACATGAAGCCGGACTTCCACGGCCTGGACATCCCCGACCGCTTCCTCTTCGGCTGCGGCATGGACTACAAGGGCTACTGGCGCAACGCGGCCGGGATCTATGCGCTGAAAGGCGCCTGAGAGCGGGAGCAGGAGTCTGCGCGGGCCGGCGCCGCGAATCCCGCGCGCGGGGCGTCCCCATCCGGGAGCCCGCTCCGCGGCGCCTCCTAGCCCTCCAGCGCTTCCGCGAGGTCGCGCGCGAGGTGGTCCACCGCCGCCTCGGTCGTCGCCCACGAGCACATGAAGCGGGCGCCCCCGCCGATGAAGGTGTAGAACACCCAGCCGGCTGCACGCAGGCGTTCGATCGCGGCCTCCGGCAGGTTGATGAACACGCCGTTGGCCTCGGTCGGCAACAGCATCTCGGCGCCGGCGAGCGGCGCGATGCGCTCGCGCAGGCGCTGTGCCATCGCGTTGGCGTGCGCGGCGTGCCGCAACCAGACGCCGTTTTCCAGCATCGCAAGCCAGGGCGCGGACAGGAAGCGCATCTTGGATGCGAGCTGGCCGGCCTGCTTGCAGCGGTAGGCGAATTCCTCGCCCATCGCCTTGTCGAAGAACACGATCGCCTCGCCGACCGGTAGGCCCATCTTCGTGCCGCCGAAGCACAGCACATCCACACCTGCCCGCCAGGTGATGTCGGCGGGGGCGAGGCCCAGCGATGCGACGGCGTTGGCGAAGCGCGCGCCGTCCATATGCACCTTCAGGCCATGTTCGCGTGCGACCCGCGCAATGCCGGCAATCTCGCCCTGCTGGTACAAGGTGCCGAGTTCGGTCGCCTGGGTGAGCGTGACGACCTTGGGGCGCGGATAGTGGATGTCGTTGCGCCGCGTGATGACTTCGCGCACGCCGGCGGCCGTGAGCTTGCCGTGGCGGTGTGGCGCGAGGAGCAGCTTCGCGCCGTTGGAGAAGAATTCCGGGGCGCCGCATTCGTCGGTGGCGACGTGGGCCGTATCGGCGCAGACAACGCCCTGGTAGGACTGGCACATGGACGCGAGCGCGAGCGAGTTCGCGGCGGTGCCGTTGAAGGCGAAGAAGATCTCGGCGTCGCGCTCGAAGAGCGCGCGCAGGCGATCGCAAACGGCCGCGGTGGCCTCGTCGTTGCCGTAGGACGAGGCGAAGCCGCGATTGGCCTCGTTGAAGGCGGCGAGCGCCTCGGGACATGTGCCGGCGGTGTTGTCGCTGGCGAACTGCAGTCTGTAGCCGTGGGTCGGGGATGCGGTCTCGGTCATGGTTTCGTCACCTTGTGGGTGCTGGGGATGCGATGGGTTCGATGCTCCGGCTGCGGAGCTTAGCAGCATCCCCCCGAAGCGACGATCGTCCCCTTCCCGACCCGTCACCGGCCCTGCTCGCGCCGTGCGCGCGCCGATTCAGGGCGTCCCTATGGCTTCTTGCGGAGCACGTAGAAGAGGTTGGGCTCGCTGACGACATAGAGGTTGCCGTCCGCGTCCATCGTGACGCCCTCGGGCGAAGGCGCGTCGTTCGCGAGCCCTGACCCCCGGCCCGCCAGCGGGCGCGAGCTCACGAAGTGGCCTTCGGCATCGAGTTCGACGAGTTCCTTCGACTCCTCGCTCAGCAGCACGAGGTGCCCCGTCTTCGGATCGAAGGACACGTCGGCGAGGTCACCCGTGGACACATCGCGGTCGATCCAGTCGGTGTGATCCTGCAGGGCCAGTTGCAGCCGGCCGCCGAGCGAGGCGGCGACGCCGTCCACCTCGAACAGCTGGCGCGGGTCGCGCTCCTTGGCGATGAAGACGCGATCGCCGGCCACATCGTAGGCGAGCCCCTCGAAGCCCTTGTTTCCGCGGTGCATGTTGAGGCCGAGGGTGAGGAAAGGGGATCCCTTCGCGTCGATCGTGCCCGACTGCGGCGGGAGGTCGACGAAATTGAGGCGCTGCAGGGTCTCGTTGGCGATCGCGACCCGGCCGTTGCCCATGTAGGCGATCGCTTCGGTGTCGTCGAAGCCTTCCAGGCGGTAGCGCTCGAGCACCTCGCCCGTGCGGCTCAGCGCGACGACCTCGGCCGGTCCGTCGTTGCTCACTGCGAGCAGGCGGTCGCGATCGAAGTCGTAGGTGATTCCGGACAGCTCGGCAGCACCGGGGATCGGCTTCGCGTCGATGACGACTTCGTAGTCCTGCAACGCGATCGCCGGGGTCGCCGCATGCAGCGCTGTCGCAGCATGCGGCGAGATCTTCCGGCCCCAGTGCAGCTTGTGGTTCGCGATGCCGATGATCGCAAGTGCGGTGATCAGCGCGAGCCCATACAGGCTCCTGCGGGCGGTGCGTGCTGCGCGGGCGGCTCCGGCCATTGTGGTCTCCTCGTCCTTGTTGTTCGTGTGTCAGAGCGGCGCCTGCCACGCGAAGCGGAATTCGCGCGGTTTGAGATCGCTGCGGCACTGTCCGTTATCGGCATCGGCAGCGACGACATACCACTCCGCGCGCGAGGTGCTCCCCGCCCTGCGAGCCTTGTCCGGGATGAAGCAGCGTGCAAGCTCGCGCGCCGGCACGAGGGCATAGGCATCCGGATGGCTGCGCAGCCAGCGGGCGGCCTCGCCGACGCCGGCGCGGGACTGGAAGCCGAAATGCACGATGGGCTGGCGCGCGAACAGCCAGTGCCCCTCGCGCCAGTCGACGAGGAGGAGCTCTGCGCCGCCGGTCAGCTCGGCGGCCGAGCGCATCACGTCCTGATGGGGATTCGGACCTTCCCGCAGTGGCTCGACGAAGCCGGCGACGAACCAGGCGACGAACCAGCTCGCGGCGATCCCGCGGAAGATGCGCAACGCACGCGGACGGCCGGAGAACCAGCGCCGCAGCAGCCAGGGCACGAGCGGCGCGACCGCCAGCACCGCGCCCATGAGCGCAGGGAAGATGTAGAGCTTGCGTTTGCCGGTGCTCAGGGAAAAGAACAGCACGATCAGCAGGGTCCAGCCGAGCAGCACCAGCAGGCGGCCATCGCGCCGGGCGAGTTGCTGTCGCCACGCAGGCACCAGCCACGGCAGGCCGAGGACGAGCGGCAGCCAGACCTCAGGGATCACGTTCGCGACGAAGTACCACGCCGGTTCGCGGTGCATCCATGCATTGGTGTAACGCTCGGCGGTCTGGTGCAGGGTCACGTCCCGCACGTAGGCGAGGCTTTCGGCGTCACCTTGCAGCAGCACCGTGGCCGCGAGCGGCGCCGCCCATACGGCGACCGCCCCCAGCATCACGGCGAGGCCCAGCGCCCAGCGCCATGGGTCGCGCGGCACCGGGGCGAGGCCATGCCAGTCCTTGCGCACTGCCCACGCGTAGGGCAGCAGCATGAAGAGCGGCAGGAAGCCGATGACCTTGGTGATGACGCCGAAACCCATCGCGGCACACGCGACGTAATACCAGCCCCAGGCCGGGCCGGCCATCAGGTGCCGCACGAGGCCGTACATGCCGAGCGCGATCCACAGGCACAGCAGCCCGTCGAGCTGGCCCGCGCGCAGCACGTTGTAAGTCTGGAAGCAGGCGAGGAACAGCAGCGCCGCGGCAACGCCGGTGCGGCGGTTCCACAGGCGCCGCCCGAGGTCGTACAGACAGCCGGTGGCGACCGCCCCGGCGACCAGGGCCGGCAGGAACAGGGCGACCTTCGGCGAGCCGGTGGCGCGGACGAGGAACGCGACGACCCACATGAAGAGCGGGGGCTTGTCCGGGTAGATCTGGCCGGCCCGGTGCGGAATGATCCACGAGCCGTGCTGCAGCATTTCGAGCGCGATGCCGAGGAAGCGCTCCTCGTCCACATTGGCCGGTTCGCGCAAGCCGATGCCGGCGCCGATCAGCAGCAGCGCCAGCAGCATCAGCGCGATCAGTTCGGCGAGCGGATGGTTTAACGTGAATGCAAAGGGGCGCCGGAATGGAGCCGGACCGAGGACCGAAACTTGGGTGTCGTCGCGCATGCCTTTCTCGATTTGGGCCCCCGCCCGGCACGAGGCCAATCAGGAACGACCCTGGTGGGCGTGCGCTGCGACAGCCATGGACCTCGGAATTGCCGCGAGACGGCGCAAGGGCCACCCGCAGGCAAGGCGCGACTCTAGCGAGCGGGGTGTCAAGAATTCGTCAAATCCGCGTCATGCGGAAATGCGGTCGCGGCGGGCAGGGAGCCCTGGAGCGAGAGATCCCCCTTGGGCAGCCGGCCCGACGGGCGATCCGTCTCGCCTCATCGGGCCGGCGGCACGACGCCATCTTTCAGGCGGCGGTCCGCCCCGCGGCAACCATCCGCCGGATCTCCGGCACGCAGGAGCCGCAGCTGGTGCCGCACTTGAGCTTGTCCTGCAGCGCGTCGAAACCGGCGCCGCCGGCGATCGCCGCGGCGATGTCGCTCTCGGAGACGTTGAGGCAGTTGCACACGATGCGCCCGCGGCTCTTCGCGGCAGCCGGCGGGCTCGCGAGCGGCGCGAGGATCCAGCGGCGCAGCTCGGCGGTCGGCTGGCGCTCGACCAGCACGTCGCGCAGCCAGCCGGCGGCCGCGGTCTCGCCGGTGAGGCGCAGGCCGACCAGCAGGCCGTCCTCGATGCGCGCGCGTTTGGTGATCCCGCGCCGCGCGTCGCTATAGGCGAGGCAGTGCTCGTCGTCGAGGCCCAGCAGCGCGTCGAGCTCGGCCAGCCACGCCGGCGGGATCGGCTGGTCGTGCGCAATGCGCAGCACCACCGCGGGATGGTCGCGGCCGGCGAGCGCGAGCGACGCGTAGGCGAAGCGCTCCAGCCACGGGATGAGGCGCGCGGCGCGCTCGAGTGTGACGCCGGCGGGATCCCTCTCCTCTTCTCCCTCTCCCGTCGTCGCCTCGCCCCCTTCTTTGTCACCCTCGCCGCGCATGATCAGTGCCTGATGCGGCAGATTCGCTTTCTCGACCTGCACGGTCGCGTGTTTCAGTTCCGGCTGCTTCGAGTAGGGGTCGAACTCGCGCAACGTCAGCGCATTGATGCCGGCCGAGTTGAGCGCGTTGGCGCCCCAGTGCATCGCGACGAAGGCCTGGCCGGAGCGGATCTCGTTCGACGCGGCGGCGCGCAGCACGATCTCGCCGCGCCGGCTCTTCACGCGCACGAGGTCTCCATCCTCGAGGCCGCGCAGGTGCATGTCGTCGGCGTTGAGCTCGATGCGCGCCTCATCGACGTGGTTGTAGAGGCGCGCGACCTTGCCGGTGCGGCTCATGCCGTGCCACTGGTCGCGCAGCCGGCCGGTGGTCAGGCGCAGCGGGTAGCGCGCGTCGGCGCGCTCGGCGGTGAGTTTTGCGGTCGGCACGACGAAGCGCGCTTTGCCGTCGGCGGTCGGAAAGCGGCCGTCGGCATAGAGCCGCGCACGGCCTTCGCTCGCGCCTTCCGGGAAGGGCCACTGCTGCGGCCCCTTGCCGTCGAGCACGGCGTAGGACAGGCCGGTGATGTCGAGGTCGCGCCCGCGCGTCGTCTGCGCATGTTCGGCGAAGATCGCTTCGGGGCCGGCGTAGCCGAACATGCGTGCGGCCTCCGGCTTGCCGATCAGGGGCCCGAGACGGCG
The DNA here is from genome assembly GCF_045689615.1 of Aromatoleum evansii. Taxonomy (NCBI): domain Bacteria; kingdom Pseudomonadati; phylum Pseudomonadota; class Betaproteobacteria; order Rhodocyclales; family Rhodocyclaceae; genus Aromatoleum; species Aromatoleum evansii. The sequence goes on along the minus strand of NZ_CP141259.1, from coordinate 901,969 downwards.
CGCGAAGTCGCACACGATGTCCCAGTCGGCACGCGCTTCGCCCGGCGCGGGGATGGCGCGATTGACATGCGTGATGCGGCGCTCGGAGTTCGTGACCGTGCCCTCCTTCTCGCCCCAGGTCGCGGCCGGAAGCAGGAGATCGGCGAAGGGCGCGGTCTCTGTGTTGCCGTAGGCTTCCTGCAGCACGACGAAGTCGCAGCGCGCCAGCGCCTCACGCACGCGTTCCAGTTCGGGCAGCGATTGCGCGGGGTTGGTGCAGGCGATCCACAGCGCCTTGATGCGGCCCTCGTGCATCGCGTCGAAGAGCTCGACGGCAGTCAATCCCGGCTTCTCGGGCACGTCCGGCACGCCCCACAGGCGGGCGACTTCGGCGCGGTGCTCGGGGTTCGAGAGATCGCGGTGCGCGGACAGCAGGTTCGCGAGGCCGCCGACCTCGCGCCCGCCCATCGCGTTGGGCTGTCCGGTCATCGAGAAGGGGCCGCAGCCGGGCTTGCCGATCTTGCCGGTGGCGAGCGACAGCGCTATCAGCGCGGCGCCGTTGTGCGTGCCGTGCGTGGACTGATTCAGACCCTGGCACCACAGCGACATCGCGCGCGGCGCCTCGCCCCACCAGCGCGCAGCGGTGCGGATGTCGTCGGCCTTCACCCCGCACACCTCGGCCGCGACCGCCGGCGTGATCTCGCGTACGTGCTCGCGCAGCGCGTCGAAACCTTCCGTGTGTTCGCGGATGAAGGCGGTGTCGACAAGGCCTTCCCACAGCAGCACGTTGAGCATCGCGTTGAAGAGCCAGATGTCGGTACCGGGCAGGATGGGCAGGTGCAGGTCGGCGGTGGCCGCGGTGTCGGTGCGGCGCGGGTCGACGACGATGAGCTTCATGTCCGGGCGCGCGGCCTTCGCATCCTCGATGCGGCGGAAAGCGATGGGGTGCGCGTAGGACGGGTTGCCGCCGGCGACCAGCAGACAGTCGGTCTCGGCGAAGTCCTCGTAGGAACAGGGCGGCGCGTCGGCGCCCAGGGTCTGCTTGTAGGCCGCGACCGCGCTGGACATGCACAGGCGCGAGTTGGTGTCGACGTTGTTCGAGCCGATCAGGCCCTTCATCAGCTTGTTGAAGACGTAGTAGTCCTCGGTCAGCAGCTGGCCGGAGATGTAGAAGGCGACGGCGTCGGAGCCGTGTTCCTTGATGACTTCGGCGAAGCGCTGCGCGGCGGTGTCGAGCGCCTCGTCCCAGCCCACGCGGCGGCGCGCTTCGCCTTTCGTGGCGCGCAGTTCGGGATGCAGCAGGCGGGTCTCGGGGCGCGCGGTGAAATGCAGCGTCGAGCCCTTGGTGCACAGGCGGCCGAAGTTCGCCGGATGCTCGGGGTCGCCGCGCACGCCGGTGATGCGCGCGCCGTCATGTTCGATGAGGACGCCGCAGCCGACGCCGCAGTAGGGGCAGGTGGCTTTCGTTTCCATCGTGATCTCTCCGGGGGTCGTCACCATTTTTTAAATCCGCCAACTCGTTACCGTTCAGGACAGGCCTTTTGTCTTGCTCACGAATATCCTCGGAGCGCAGCCGAACCCTGCCCTTCGACAAGCTCAGGGCGAACGGGGTATCTGGTTGCCAGCTTGATAGTCATGCAGTCACCCGCCTCGACTCAGCAAATACAGCAAAACCAGATTTGCCAGCAGTGACAAGACCGCGACGATCTTCAGCGTCAGCGTCGGATTGCGCGCGGCCAGCGGTGCCCGCCTGTGCGTCGCGAGCGGGCGGTGCGCACCGCGCTCCAGCGCGAGCAGGAATTCCTCGGCGGTCTCGAAGCGCTCCTTCGCCTCCCGCGCACAGGCTTTCAGCAGCACCCGTTCCAGCCACTCGGGCGCATCGGGGCGGAAGCGCGTCGGCGGCACCGGCTCGCCGAAGCGCGGGCGCTGGAAAGGCTCGATCTCGCCGTAGGGGTATTTGCGCGTCAGCAGCTCGTACAGCGTCACGCCGCAGGCATAGAGGTCGCTCGACTCGTTCGCCTGCTTTCCCGCGAAGAGTTCGGGAGCCATGTAGGACGGCGTGCCGGGGTTATTGATCTCGCGCAGATCCTCGCCGTCGGACGCCGCGACGCCGAGGTCGAGCACACGCAGCTCGCCCTTGCGGTCGATGTGGATGTTGTCGGGCTTGATGTCGCGATGCACGATGCCGAGCCGGTGCAGCGCCGCGACGGCGCGCAGCAGCGCGGTGCCGATGCCCACCAGCTCGTGCGCCGCATAGCGGTGGCCACGTGCGAGGCTCGCCTTCAGCGTCTCGCCCTCGTGCCAGCTCATCAGGTAGTACAGGTGATCGCGCCCGGAATGCTCGCACACGCGCGGAAAGCCCTGCCCCGGCACGCGGCGCGCGATCCATTCCTCGCGCACCAGGGACGCCATCGCCTCCTCGTCGCCCTCCTCCTGGCGCAGGGTCTTCAAGACCAGCGCCGCGCCGTCGGAAAGACGCGTCACGCGGTACAGCAGCGTCACGCGCGACTCGTGCAGCAACTCTTCGACGCGCAGTCCGTCCAGCGTCTCGCCAACCTTGAGCCGCGGCGGCAGGGGCAGGCGCCGGCCGCTCGCGAGACGGTCGCGCAGGTTGTCCGCGGGAACGGCATCCACGTTCGCGACGAGCGCCGTGCAGTTGTCGGTGGCACCGGCACGCAGCGCCTCCAGCACCAGCGCATCGGCGGCGGCCTGCGGGTCTTCTTCGCGCGCCACGAGCTCGCCAATCAGCTCGTCGCCCAGCGTGTTCCACACACCGTCGCTGACCAGCACGAAGCGGGCGCCGATCGCGAGCTCGCCGTCCGCGAAGTCGATCAGCAGTTGCGCGTCCAGCCCCACCGCGCGGCGCAGCACGTTGTCGAGCTCGGGGTGTTCCCAGGTGTGATCCTCGGTGAGCCGCCGCAGCGCGCCTTCCTGCCACAGATAGGCGCGCGAGTCGCCGACGTGGGCGACGTAGTAACGCCGCCCGCGCAGCACCACCGCCGTGAGCGTCGTCGCCATGCCCGCGTAGTCGCGCGACTTCGCCGACTGGGCGAGCAGCCAGCGGTTGATGGCGCCGACCACGGTGTCGATGGACTTCTCGACGCTCCAGGTGTCGGGCGTCGCGTAGTAGTCGGCAAGCAGGCCGCGCACCGTGTATTCCGCCGCCTCCCGGCCGTTCGCATGGCCGCCGACGCCGTCCGCGACCGCCAGCATCAACCCCTTCGCCTCGAGCTCCACCCCTTCCGGGGTCGCCGCGCCAACGAAATCCTCATTGCGCGGCCGCAGGCCTTGCTCGGTGGCGTGACCGAGGCGCACGGAGAGCGGCATCCCATTGCCCGGGCGGCGCGCAGCGGCGGGTGCGGCCGTCACCGACCCACCCTCTACATCCCGTTCGGGCTGAGTCCTTCGGCCGAGCTCAGCACAGGCCTGTCGAAGCCCTTCCGAGCCCCGCCCTTCGACGGGCTCAGGGCGAACGGGTGACGATAAGGCCGCGACCTTGTTCATGCCTGCGCTCTCCTCCTGAGCCCCGGTCCCTGCCTCAGATCCGCGCCGACGTGAGGTGCGCCGCACCCCAGGTCGTGCGCCAGCGCGTCTTCACCGATGTGAGCCCGATCAACGCCGCAAGGGCGAGCCCGGCGAAGATCATGAAGCCCATCTGGTAGCTGCCGGTCGCCTGCTTCGCGTAGCCCAGCGAGGACGCGAGGTAGAAGCCGCCGACACCGCCCGCCATGCCCACGAGGCCCGTCATCACGCCGATCTCCTTGCGGAAGCGCTGCGGCACGAGCTGGAACACCGCGCCGTTGCCCATGCCCAGCGCCAGCATCGCCGCCACGAACACCGCGAGCGCCATCCACGCCTCCGGCAGGCCCAGCCCGACGATGGCGAGGAAGAGCGCCGCGAACACGTACATCACCGACAGGCTCTTGATGCCGCCGACACGGTCCGCGACGCGACCGCCGATCGGGCGCACCAGGGAGCCCGCAAACACGCAGGCGGCGGTGAAGTAACCGGCCATCTTCGCATCGAGCCCGTACTGGGTATTGAAGTAGATCGTCAGCGAGGACGCCAGGCCGACGAAGCCGCCGAAGGTCACCGAGTAGAAGAACATGAACCACCACGCGTCCTTGTCCTTCAGCACCTTGAAGTACTCGGTCAGCGGCTTCGCGGGCGGGCATTCGGGCGCGTCCTTCGCGACGACGAGGTAGAACGCGAACACCAGCACCAGCGGGATCAGCGCGAGGCCGAAGACGTTGGTCCAGCCATAGGCCATCGCCAGCCCCGGCGCGAACAGCGCCGCGAGCGCGGTGCCCGAGTTGCCGGCGCCGGCGATGCCGAGCGCCGTGCCCTGATGCTCCGGCGGATACCAGCGCGAGGCAAGCGGCAGCGCGACTGCGAAGGCTGCACCGGCAAAGCCTAGGAACACGCCCAGCAGCAGTGTCTGTTCGTAGCTGTGGATGCCGAACTGCCACGCGACGAAGAGTGCGCCGATCACGATGACCTGACCGATCGCCCCGGCCATCTTCGGCTTCAGGTGATCGACCAGCACGCCCATCAGGATGCGCAGGATCGCGCCGGCCAGCACCGGCACCGCGACCATCAGGCCCTTCTGCGCGTGGTCCAGGCCCAGGTCCTTGGCGATCTGCACGCCCAGCGGCCCGAGGATGACCCACACCATGAAGGCGAGGTCGAAGTACAGGAAGGAGGCCAGCAGCGTCGGCGGGTGGCCTGCCTTGAGGAAGGATTGCTTGTCCATTACTAACTCCGAAATTCGAATGCGGCTACCGTAGGGCGGGAGGAGCCGAAGGCGTATCCCGCCGCGCGGCGGTCGGGAGGGTCTCGACCGTTGGTTTGGCGGGATGCGCTTCGCTCCTCCCGCCCTACGATTCGCGGTAACTCAAACCTTCAGCAGCACCCGGCCGCCCTCGACCTTCACCGCGAAGGGCTTCGTGCAACCCACATCCGGCGCAACCGCGTTGCCCGAGTCGAGCTCGATCTTCCAGCTGTGCAGCGGGCAGGTGACCTGGCGCCCATGCACGATGCCCTGCGACAGCGGGCCCTGCTTGTGCGGGCACTTGTCGTGCAGCGCGAAGACCTCGTTGTCCGCGTTGCGGAAGATCGCGATGTCGCCGCCGCGCGCAGCCTTCACGACGCGCGAACCGAGCACGGGGATGTCCTCGACGGCGCAGATGTCCTTCCAGCCGGCTTCGACGCTGATTTCAAAGGTGTTCATCGATTCGCTCCGCTCTCAGGCTTCAAGGATTTCGAATTCGCGGCGCACGGCGGGCACGGCATCGGCGGCATAGCGCTCGGCCCACGGGTCCTTCGCGTCCTGCAGCGCGTAGAGCAGTCGCTCGAACAGGGCCTTCCGGCTCTCGGCGTTCTCCAGCACGTGCTTCTTCACATGCTCCAGCCCCACGCGCTCGACGTAATGCACCGTGCGCTCGAGGTAGAAGCCCTCTTCGCGGTAGAGCTGCAGGAAGGCGCCCGAGTACTCCATCACCTCCTCGCGCGTCTGCACCTTGCACAGGAACTGCGCCACCTCCGTCTTGATGCCGCCGTTACCCGCGACGTAGAGCTCCCAACCCGAATCGACCCCGATCACGCCGACGTCCTTGATGCCGGCCTCGGCGCAGTTGCGCGGGCAGCCGGACACCGCGAGCTTCACCTTGTGCGGGCTCCACATGCCGAACAGCATTTTCTCCAGATCGATGCCCATCGCCATCGAACGCTGCGTGCCGAAGCGGCAGTGTTCGGCGCCGACGCAGGTCTTCACGGTGCGGATGCTCTTGCCGTAAGCGTGGCCCGAAGGCATGCCGAGGTCCTTCCACACGTGCGGCAGGTCCTCCTTCTTGATGCCCAGCAGGTCGATGCGCTGGCCGCCGGTCACCTTCACCGTCGGCACCTTGTACTTCTCGGCGACCTCGGCGATGCGCTTCAGCTCCGCCGGCGTCGTCACGCCCCCCAGCATCTGCGGCACGACCGAATAGGTGCCGTCCTTCTGGATGTTGGCGTGCGCGCGCTCGTTGATGAAGCGGCTCTGCGGGTCGTCCTTGGCCTCGTGCGGCCAGGTCGAGATCAGGTAGTAGTTGAGCGCCGGCCGGCAGGTCGAGCAGCCGTTCGGCGTCTTCCACGACAGCGTCTCCATCGCATCGGGGATGTTCAACAGCTTGTGGTCGCGGATCGCCTTCCTCACGTCGCCGTGCGACAGCTCGGTGCAGCCGCACACCGGCTTGTCGTGCGCCGACACCGCCTGATAGGCGCCTCCGACCGTCGAAGCGAGGATCTGCTCGACGAGGCCCGTGCAGGAGCCGCAGGAGGACGCGGCCTTGGTGTGCTTCTTCACCTCGTCCAGAGTGAAGAGCCCCTTCTCCTTGATCGCCTTGACGATGGTGCCCTTGCACACCCCGTTGCAGCCGCACACCTCGGCCGTGTCGGCCATCGCAGCGGCCTTGTTCTCGCCCTTGTGGCCCGCGTCGCCGAGATGGTTCTGGCCGAACATCAGGTGGTCGCGGATCTCGTGGATGTCCTGGCCATCCTTCATCAGCTGGAAGTACCACGAGCCGTCCGCCGTGTCGCCGTACAGCACCGAGCCCACGATGCGGTTGTTCCTGATCACGATGCGCTTGTAGACGCCGCCCTGCTTGTCGTGCAGCACGATGTCCTCGGTGTCCGGCCCGCCCGAGAAGTCGCCCGCCGAGAAGACGTCGATGCCGGTCACCTTGAGCTTGGTCGAGGTCACCGAGCCTTCGTAGCGGCCGATACCGAAGTTCGCGAGATGGTTCGCGCACACCTTGCCCTGCTCGAAGAGCGGCGCGACCAGGCCGTAGGCGATGCCGCGGTGCGCGACGCACTCGCCGACCGCATACACGCGCGGGTCGGTCACGGTCTGCAGCGTGTCGGACACCGCGATGCCGCGCGCACGTCCCGTGCCGCAGTAGATGCCCGCCGATTCCGCCAGCGCGAAGTTCGGGCGGATGCCGGCGGCGACGACGACGAGGTCGGCCGGGATCTCCATGCCGTCCTTGAAGCGCACCGCACCCACGCGCCCACTCTCGCCGCGCACCAGCGCCTCGGTCTGCTTCGACAGCAGGAAGTTCATGCCCTTCGCTTCGAGCGAAGCCTGCAGCATGTCGGCGGCCGGCTTGTCGAGCTGGCGCTCCATGATCCAGTCTGCCAGATGCACGACGGTGACGCTCATGCCGCGCAGCATCAGGCCGTTCGCGGCCTCCAGGCCCAGTAGGCCCGCGCCGATCACGACCGCGTGCTTGTACTTGGTCGAAGCCTCGATCATCGCCTCGGTGTCGCCGATGTCGCGGTAGGCGAGCACGCCCGGCAGGTCCGCACCCGGGATAGGCGGGATGAAGGGGGTCGAGCCGGTCGCGATCAGCAGGCGGTCGTACTCGGCTTCGGTACCGTCGGCGGCGATGACCCTGCGCTTGATGCGGTCGATCTTCGTCACCATCTTGCCGGCGTGCAGCGTGATGGCGTTGTCGCGGTACCAGTCGAGATCGTTGAGCATGATCTCCGGCAGCGTCATCTCGCCGGCGAGCACCGGCGAGAGCAGGATGCGGTTGTAGTTGCCGTGCGGCTCGGCGCCGAACACCGTGATGTCGTACAGGTCCGGGGCGAGCTTCAGCAGTTCTTCGAGCGTGCGACAGCCGGCCATGCCGTTGCCGATCATCACGAGTTTCATTTTTTTCATGGCGGGCTCCTTCAGGCAGCGCGGGATGCGAATTCAGTGTTGGGGAGAGCAAGGCGGGCTTCGGCGTAGGCCGCGACCTCGCCGATGACGACCAGCGCGGGCGCGGGCAGCACGGCTTCGCGGGCGCGTTCGGCGATGTCGGCGAGCGTGCCGACCACCTGCTGCTGCGTCGGCAGCGTGCCGTGGGCGATCACCGCGGCGGGGGTCGAACAGGACAGGCCGCCCGCGGCGAGCCGCTCGGCGATGCGCGGCAGCGCGCCCAGCCCCATGTAGATCACCAGTGTCGTGCCGCTTTTCGCCAGCGCGGACCAGTCGGGCTCGGTTCCGTCCTCCGTGTGGCCGGTCACCATCGTCACGCCGAAGCAATGCGCGCGATGCGTGACCGGAATCCCCGCAGCACCCGCCACGGCAACGCCGGCGGTGAGGCCGTGGATCACCTCGACCTCGATGCCCAGCGCGCGCAGGTAGTCCATCTCCTCGCCGCCGCGCCCGAACACGAAAGGGTCACCCCCCTTCACCCGCGCGACCGTCAGCCCGCGCCGCGCATAACGCGCCATCGCGCGGTGGATGAACTCCTGTGCCGCCGACTTCATCCCCGCGCGCTTGCCGACCCGCAGCACGCGCGCCGTCGGCTTCGCCAGCGCCAACACCTCGTCCGTCACCAGCGCATCGGCCAGCAGCACGTCGGCCTGCCCGATGGCGCGGGCCGCGCGCAGCGTCAGCAGGTCTGCAGCTCCGGGGCCGGCACCGACGAGAAACACCTTGGCCATGATCGTTCTCCACTCCGAAAGGCGAAAAAAAACGGCGCCACGTCGCCCCCGGGAACTGATTTCCCGAAGAAACGACGGACGCCGTTGTCCGCATGCTCTGCACCAAGCACTTCGCCGGAGCCTCATTGCCCCGGCTTGCGGTTCACCTATCGCAAAATGGGTGCCAGCCCCCAAAAATCACGCCAACACACTGAATTTATTTATGTTTACCTTAAAACCGCCGAATCATCCGGTTGAACGGGAAGGCACCATGCCGGTGCATTCAAGCGGATGCTGCACCACAACATCGCAGCGATCGATACGCCGTGGGGAACGATCTTTCTCCAGACGGGCGTGGCTGAGAGCCTCGGCCATGAACAGGAGCGGAGGCGAATCAAGTAAGGGGAAAACTGATACGCCGGTTCAGGACGAAGGCGGGGAAGAAGGGGCCTTGCGGCAGTTCTGGTACTCGCCGAGCCTTCCGTTGCAGAGGCTCCGCATGATCGCGGCCGACTTTCACATTGCCGCGCGAGCAATTTCGGTCGCGGCGCCCCGATCGGGGGGCGCCGCGAACCCTATTCACTCGAAGATCACGATATCCGACCCATCCAGGTCGGCCATGCGTCCCTTCACAATGGCCAGCAGCACGGCGGACGATTCCTGCCCGTTGCCGTCCGCGTCGTAATAGAGTTTTCCTGAGGTCGTGTCGTAAATCAGGAAATCGTCCGCGCCGGTCTGGTTCGGGCTGGCTCCGGCGCCCTTGAAGAAGTTGGCCGCGGTGAAGCCGGCAAGGGACTCGAACTCCTCGACATCGAAGCCCAGCTTATCCACCGTGGCATCGAAGTCGTTGATGCGATGCACGGACGTCTTGACGACCTGCGTGCCGTCCTGCTTGAACACGGTCTCGCTTGGCGGCGTGAACAGCTTGTCGAACACGAAGGTGTCGCTGCCCGTGCCGCCCCACACCTTGTCCTCACCCTCGCCGAGGAAGATCAGGTCGTCGCCGGCGCCGGTCCGGATCGTGTCGTTGCCAGAGGATTCAACGCCATCCTCGACGTAGTAGCCGTCCGGATCGATGATGTCATTCCCGGCGCCGGTGGTGATGATGTCATTTCCTTCACCGCCGATCACGACGTTATTGCCGTCGCCGGCCTTCACGATGTCGTTGCCCGTTCCCGAAGCGATGAAATCGTCGCCGCCGCCAGCGGTGACACGGTCGTTGCCGTCGTCATCGTCGACAAGGCCGACCTCGGCGAACACTATGTTGTCGCCATTACCCGCATGGACGTTGTCGTTGCCCTTGCCCATGTAGATGAGGTCATGCCCTTCACCCGCCTTGACCGTGTCGTTGCCGGCATTGCCGTCGATCACGTCGTCGTCCGCGGTGCCGACCAGCTTGTCGTTGCCCAGAGTGCCGATCAGCCCGTCCCACTCGACGACCGACCACAGCAGGTTCGCGCCGTCCAGATCGTTCCACTGCCCGGGCACGCCGATGCCGCCGGCGGGCGCAGGCCACTTGCCCGTGGCAATGGCGAGGAAGTCCTGCATGCCAAGGAAATCGTCCGGCTCGCTGCCGAGGCTGCCTGAGCCCCAGTTCTGGTAGCCCGAGCCGACCGATGTGCCGTCCAGCCATTGCCAGCTGCCTTCGCTTTGCACGTCCGAGGCCCCGAGCCAGAGATAGCTCGCGCCTCCACCGTCCGCGGCCGTGCTTGCGCCCTTGGCGACGGAAGCCTTAAGGTTCTTCAGGATCGCGGCGTTTTCCCCGGCGGATCCGATGGTCGACAGATACGACGACACGACAAAGGGAGCGTCCTCCACGCCTGTCAGGCGTCCGCCGTCGTTCCACGCGAGCCCCAGCGCATTCGACGAGGCATCATCCCAGCTCAGCGGGGCCGGCTCGATCTCGTAGGTGTGTCCGTTGTAGTAGAAGTGCATTGCCATCGCAGTCGTTCTCCGGTTCCGGGCTTTCGCGATGATAACCGCACATCATTGCCGCGTCACCCGGACATCCTGTCCCGCAGGTCCTTCCACCGCACAACCGCGAGGATGAGCAGGCCCATCGGCAGGACATCCCCCGTCCCGCCGACGCGCCAATGCCGCCTCAGGCCGCGTGCTTCAGCTGCTTCTTGTACAGGAAATCCAGCACCGCCGCGCGGCAGTGCGCGAACTCCGGCTGCTCGGCCAGCGCCAGGCGATCGCGCGGACGCGCCAGCTTCACCTCCAGGATCTCGCCGATCGTCGCCGCCGGCCCGTTGGTGAGCATCACGACGCGATCCGACAGCAGCACCGCCTCATCGACGTCGTGCGTCACCATCACCATCGTCGCCTTCGTCGCCGCGAGGATCTTCACCAGCTCGTCCTGCAGCATCGCACGCGTGAGCGCATCGAGCGCGCCGAAAGGCTCGTCCATCAGCAGGATGCGCGGCTCCATCGACAGCGCGCGGGCGATGCCGACCCGCTGCTTCATGCCCCCCGAGATCTCGTGCGGAAACTTCGTCTCTGCGTGCGACAGGCCCACCAGCGCCAGCGCATCCTGCGTGCGCTGCTTGAGCTTCGCCTTGCCCTCCTTCGCGCCGAACACGCGATCGACCGCGAGATACACGTTGTCATAGCACGTGAGCCACGGCAGCAGCGAATGATTCTGGAACACCACCGCACGCTCCGGCCCGGGCCCCGCGATCTCGCGCCCGTCGCACAGCATCACGCCCGAGGTCGGCCGCGTGAGTCCGGCGATCAGGTTCAGCAGTGTCGACTTGCCGCAGCCCGAGTGGCCGATCAGGCTGATGCTCTCGCCCTCGTGGATGTCCAGGTTGATCCCGCGCAGCGCCGTGAAGGGTCCGTTCTTCGTGTTGAAGGTCTGCCCGACATTCTCGATCTGTACGATCTTTTTCATGATGTCTCCTTCACCGCTCAGCGGCTTTCATAGTTGAAGCGGCGGGCAAGCAGCATCAGCGCCTGCTCGAGGATCAGACCGACGATGCCGATCACGAAGATCGCGATGATGATGTGCTCGACCTTGAGGTTGTTCCACTCGTCCCACACCCAGAAACCGATCCCCACGCCGCCGGTCAGCATCTCGGCCGCGACGATCACCAGCCACGCCGTGCCGATCGACAGGCGGATGCCGGTCAGCATGTAGGGCAGCACCGCCGGGAACAGGATCTTCGTGAACACCTTCCACTCGGACAGGTTCAGCACCCGCGCCACGTTGAGGTAGTCCTGCGGCACGCGCGTCACGCCCTGGGCGGTGTTGAGAATCATCGGCCAGATCGAACAGATGAAGATCGTCCAGGTGGCCGCCGGATCGGCGCGCTGGAACACCAGCAGGCCGATCGGCAACCACGCGAGCGGGCTCACCGGGCGCAGCAGGCTGATGATCGGGTTCATCATCTGAGACAGCACCGCGAAGCGCCCCAGCAGGAAGCCTGCCGGGATGCCCACCAGCGCCGCGATGCCGAAACCGATCGCCACGCGCTGCAAGGACGACAGCACGTTCCAGCCGATGCCCTGGTCGTTCGGCCCGGCGCGGTAGAACGGGTCGGAGAAGATCGCCACCGCCGCCTCCCAGGTCTTGCCCGGCGTCGGGATGCCGCCGCCGTTCATCGTCGCCAGATGCCACAGGCCGATCAGCAGCGCGAGCCCCGCCAAGGGCGGCAGCACGGCCGCGGCCAGCGCGCGCATCCAGCCGCCCAGGCGCGCGCCGTAGCCCCTGCCCGGCGCCGCAGCAGGCGCATCGGCCGCCACGACCTTCACCGCCCGGCCCTTGCCGCGCGCCGCCAGCACCGCGCGCAGCCCCCTCACCTCCGCGGTCCCGGCGTCAGTCCGGTCCGCCACCACTGCCAGCGTCATCGCCGCGCCCTCCCGCTCACGCCCTGACCTTGAACGAACCGGCGTACTTCGCCGGATCCTTGCCGTCCCACACCACGCCGTCGATAAGCTTGTGGCTGCGCATCTCGCTCTTGGGCAGCGGCACCTTCGCCGCCGTTGCCGCCTGCTTGTAGATGTCGATACGATTGATCTGCTTCGCCACCGCGAGGTAATCGACATCCTTGTCGAGCAGCCCCCAGCGCCGGTGCTGCGTCAGGAACCACATGCCGTCCGACAGGTAAGGGAAGTTCACCGCGCCATCGCTGTAGAACTTCATGTAGTTCGGATCGTCCCAGCTCTTGCCCAGCCCGTTCGAGTAACGACCCAGCATGCGCTCGAGGATCACGTCCATGTCCGTGTTGATATAGGACTTCTGCGCGACGGTCTCGGCGGTCGTGCGGCGGTTAGGCAGCGACGAGTCGATCCAGCGGCCGGCCTCGAGGATCGCGGCGGTCAGCGCGCGCGCCGCGTTGGGATGCTTCGCAACCCAGTCGGCGGTGGTACCGAGCACCTTCTCCGGGTGGTCGGTCCAGATGTCCTGCGTCGTCACCGCGGTAAAGCCGATCTTGTCCATGATCGCGCGGTTGTTCCACGGCTCGCCGACACAGAACCCGTCCATGTTGCCCACGCGCATGTTCGCGACCATCTGCGGCGGCGGGACGGTGATGACCTTCACGTCCTTCATCGGGTTGATGTCGTGCGCCGCCAGCCAGTAGTACAGCCACATCGCGTGCGTGCCGGTCGGGAAGGTCTGCGCGAAGGTGTATTCGCCCGGCTTCGCGGTGATCAGCTTCCTCAGCCCCGCGCCGTCGGTGACGCCCTGCTCCTTCAGCTTGCTCGCGAGCGTGATTGCCTGGCCGTTGTTGTTCAGGCTCATCAGCACCGCCATGTCCTTCTTCGGCCCGCCGATTCCCAGATGCACGCCATACACGAGTCCGTACAGCACATGCGCCGCATCGAGCTCGCCCGACACCAGCTTGTCGCGCACCGCCGCCCAGCTCGCCTCCTTGCTCGGGATGATCTTGATGCCATACTTCTCGTCGAACTTCTGCACCGCCGCCATCACCACCGACGAGCAGTCCGTCAGCGGGATGAAGCCGACGCGGATCTCCTTCTTCTCCGGCGCGTCCGAACCTGCCGCCCACGCGCCTCCGCTCACGCCCAAGCCCGTCGAGCCCATCATCGCTGCTCCCGAAAGCACCATCGTCCGCCGCACGAACTCCCGCCGCGACATGCCCTTGTCCTCGAACGCACTCATCTTCATCTCCCTGCAGGCTGGAAAACGAAAACGGCGCACATCGCCCGTGGCAAATCGCGAGGATTCCGCCCGGGGATGGACGCCGTTGTCCGTAGCTTGCACGACCCCGACATTGGGGCCGGTCAATCCGTCGCCGAACCGCCATTGATTCGACTCAGGGCTTCCATAGCAGATGCTGTGCCAGGCGCGGCGAACAACGCCTAACACCTTTATCGGCAAGGGTTTCCGTAGCAACGAAGCATGATGAAACATGCGGCGGGAACGCATGGCAACCGCACTATTGCAGTGCACAACACAGGGGTATCGCACCAATCGTGCGCGGCTGTTCCCGGTCGAACAAGTTGGGCAGGCCGCCCTGTGGGAGCGGCTTCAGCCGCGAATCGGCGATGTCGCCATGACTGCGTCCATTCGCGGCTGAAGCCGCTCCCACAGGGGAACTCGGCTTGCATTCGCCGCCGAACGGGTCCTGCACCGGGTGGTGCAGCACCTGCTACAGCAAGTACTTCGCCATGTCGATGAGATCCTGCGCGACCGCCGCCATCGGCTTCGCGCGCTCCATCGCAAGCTTGCGCAGCGCCGCGTAGGCCTCGGCCTCGGCCATTCCGCGCGACTTCATCAGCAGGCCCTTGGCGCGGTCGATCAGCTTGCGCTCGGAGAGCTTCTTTGTCGCAGCCGCGAGCTCGCTGCGCAAGGCCTGATGCTCCTCGAAGCTCGCCACCGCGACGTCGATCACGGGCTTCAGGCGCTGCGGGTCGAGGCCATCGACGACATAGGTCGACACCCCCGCCTTCACCGCCGCACGTATCGTCTCCTGGTCGCCTTCCTGCGCGAAGATGATCACCGGTCGCGGCATCTCCGCGTTCATCACCGCCAGGTTCTCCAGCGTGTCGCGCGACGGCGCATCCGTCTCGATCAGGATGACGTCCGGCCGGATCGCCTCGATCTGCGCGCTCAGATCCGACGAGGACGCCAGCACCGCCGCCACCTGATGACCGGCGAGCGCGAGCCCGGCGCAGATTTCCGCCGCCCGGGCCCGGGATTCATCGATGACGAGTACGCGAAGCATGGTGTGCTCCATGCAAGATTCACGCCGCAGCCAGGCGACGCGGCGTCACCCGCCGCGCTGGCGCCGCGCCTCGAACAGGCAGATCCCGCTCGCGACCGATACGTTGAGGCTCTCGACGGTGCCGAGCATCGGGATCTTCGCCAGTTCGTCGCAGGTCTCGCGCGTCAGCCGGCGCAAGCCCTCGCCTTCGGCGCCCATCACCCACGCGACCGGCCCCTTCTGGTCGATCTCGTAAAGCGACTTCTCCGCCTCGCCCGCAGCCCCCACGACCCATACGCCCGCCTCCTGCATCTCGCGCAACGCGCGCGCCAGGTTGGTCACCGTGATGTAGGGCACCGAATCGGCCGCACCGCTCGCCACCTTCACCGCGGTCGCATTGAGGCCCACCGCACGGTCCTTCGGCGCCACCACCGCGTGCGCTCCGGCCGCGTCCGCAACACGCAGGCAGGCGCCGAGATTGTGCGGATCCTGCACGCCATCGAGAACGAGGATCAGCGCATTTTCTTCAAGCACGTCGAGCACGTCGGCGAGCTTGATGTCGCGGCTGCGCGCATCGACGCGCGCCACCACGCCCTGGTGCCGGCGCGTGCCGACCATCCCATCGAGGCGATCGGCCTCAGCCTGGATCATGCGCACCTTCTGCGCCTCGGCCAGCCGCACGACGTCCTTCGAACGCGCATCGGTGCGGCTCGACGACAAATACAGCTCGAACACCGCCTCGGGGTCACGGCGCAGCTTACCCAGCACGGCATGGAAGCCGTAGATCAGGCGCGATTCCGCGCGACCAGCGGCGGGGGCCTCGTCATGGCCCGGCTGCTGCGGGCGGGAACGGCTTGGGGGTTTGTTAGCCACGGAGTTTCACTTTCCTTGTAGATGCTGCAGTTTCTTTCTTCGGCTCGGCCACCTCGCCGGCCTTCGGAGCCTTGCTTGCCTTCGCGGCCCTGTCCGTTTCCGGGGCCTTGGCCTCGGGGGCCGGCACTTCCGCCCTTGCCTTCTTCGCGCCCGCGGTCCTGCCAGCCTTCGACGGGGCAACCGGTTCGGCAGGCTGCGCAGGCTTCGCGGCCTTCTTCGCAGCGGCCGCCTTCGTCGGCTTTGCTACAACCGCGTCCGACGCCACCGTGGACTTCCGGGCGCGCTTGTCCGGCGACGCCGCCGCAGCCTCGGGAACCGCCACGGCCACGACCTTGCGCGTCGTCCGCGCCTTCTTCACCGGAGCGACGGGCGCATCGGCCGTCGACGTCACGCCGGCTGCCTTCACGGCCTGTGCGGGCGCGGTTTCAGCCGTGGTTGCGGCAGCAGAACGCTTGGAGCCCCGAACGGATGCTACTGCCGGCTGCGCAGGTGCGCTCCCCGGAGCAGCGGCCTTGCGCCCGGCCTGCGCCTTCGGCTGTGGTGCAGGCTCAGCCGCCGGCCGCGGTGCCGCGAGCACCGCAGCGGAGACGACCGTCTTCTTCCTGCCACCCTTCGCCTTCGGCGCAGCGGTTTCCGGAGCCGCGATCGCGACGACGGCCTCGGGCACTGCTTTCACCTCCGGAGGCACCTTCGCCGCGGCCCTGTCCTTCGCCGTCTTGCCGGTCCGCTCGGTCGCCCGCGGCGCACCTTCGATCAGGCGGAAGTCGATCTTGCTCGACTCCAGATCGACCCGCACGACCTGCACCCGCACGCGATCCGACAGACGGAAGCGCGCACCTGTGCGCTCACCGGCGAGCTCGTGGCGCGTCTCGTCGAAGTGGAAGTAGTCGCTGCCGAGGTCCGAAATGTGGACCAGTCCCTCGATGAAGATGTCGTCGAGGGCGACGAAGAGGCCGAAGGGTACCACCGCCGACACACTGCCGGTGAACTCCTCGCCGACCTTGTCCTGCATGTAGTAGCACTTCAGCCACGCCACGACATCGCGCGTCGCCTCATCCGCGCGCCGCTCGGTCGCGGAGCAGTGCAGGCCTATTTCGTCCCAGTCGCCCGCCGCGTAGGTGCGGTTCTCCAGCGCCGCCTTGATCGACCGGTGCACCAGCAGATCGGGATAACGGCGGATCGGCGACGTGAAGTGCGTATAGGCCTCGTACGCCAACCCGAAATGGCCGACGTTGTCCGGGCTGTACACCGCCTGGCGCAGCGAGCGCAGCATCACCGTCTGCAACAACTGGGCATCGGGGCGGTCCTTCACCTTCTCCAGCAGCGTCGCATAGTCGCCGGCCTTCGGCTCGTCGCCGCCGCCCACACCCAGGCCGAACTCGGCGAGGAAGCCGCGCAACTTCTCGAGCTTTTCCGGCGTCGGGCCTTCATGCACGCGATACAGCGCCGGATGCTCGCGTTCGTGCAGGAATTCGGACGCGCACACGTTGGCCGCGAGCATGCATTCCTCGATCAGGCGGTGCGCATCGTTGCGCACCTCCGGCACGATGCGCTCGATCTTTCCGTCGGCATCGAAGATCATGCGCGTCTCGGTCGTCTCGAAATCGATCGCACCACGCTTCGCACGCGCCTTCAGCAGCACGCGGAAGAGCTTGTCGAGGTCCTCGAGGTGCGGCAGCAATCCGCCGACCAGCTCGCGCGCCGCGACGTCCTTGTCGTACAGCGCCGCCGCGACCTGCGTGTAGGTCAGGCGCGCGTGCGAGAACATCACCGCGGGGTAGAAGCGGTACGCCTTGATCTCCCCTGTCGGGCCGATGCTCATGTCGCATACCATGCACAGGCGCTCGACTTGCGGGTTGAGCGAACACAGCCCGTTGCTGAGCTTCTCCGGCAGCATGGGGATCACGCGGCGCGGGAAATACACCGAGTTGCCGCGCTCCTGCGCCTCGACGTCCAGCGCGCTGCCGGGCTGCACGTAATGCGAGACGTCCGCGATCGCGACGACCAGGCGGTAGCCGCGCCCCTGCCGCTCGCAGTACACCGCGTCGTCGAAATCCTTGGCCGTCTCGCCATCGATGGTCACCAGCGGCAGCTGCGTGATGTCCTCGCGCCCCGCCCAGTCCATCTTGCGCACCTTCGCCGGCAGCTTGCGCGTCTCGACCTTCGCCTCCGGCGAGAACTCGAACGGCAGCTCGTGCTTGCGCAGCGCGATCTCGATCTCCATGCCCGGATCGGCATAGTTGCCGAGAACCTCCACGATGCGGCCGATAGGCTGCGTGAATTTCGTCGGCTGCTGCACGAGTTCGGCCGTGACGATCTGCCCAGGCCGCGCCCGCTTGCCGCCCGCGGCGACCAGGATGTCCTGCGCGATGCGCCGGTTCTCCGGCACCACCACCTGCACGCCGTGCTGATCCAGCACGCGCCCGACGATGCGCGTATTCGCGCGCTCGAGCACTTCGACCACCTTGCCTTCTGGACGCCCGCGCCGGTCAACGCCGGTGATGCGAGCGATCACCCGGTCGCCGTGCAGGACCTCGCGCATCTCCTTCGGACCG
This sequence comes from Aromatoleum evansii, assembly GCF_045689615.1. NCBI lineage: Bacteria > Pseudomonadati > Pseudomonadota > Betaproteobacteria > Rhodocyclales > Rhodocyclaceae > Aromatoleum > Aromatoleum evansii. The sequence continues at coordinate 883,941 of NZ_CP141259.1, read as the reverse complement.
AGGAAGATGTCCGGCTGCCCGTCTTCACGGATGATGAAGCCGAAGCCGTCCGCATGTCCCGACACGCGGCCCCGGATCAGGTCGGCCTTGTCGGGCAACAGGTAAGCATCACGCCGGTTACGCATCAGTTGCCCGTCGCGCTCCATGGCGCGCAGGCGGCGCTCGAACAGCACGGCCTCGTCACTGCGCACATCGAGCGCCGCGCACAGCGCCTCGAAGCTCAGCGGCACGCCCTTGTCGGCGAGCACCTGCACCACGTATTCGCGGCTCGGCAGCGGGTGCTCGTACTCGGCCGCCTCCCGCGCATAGAAGGGATCGGCGCGGCGGATGGCACTCGGAGCCGGCACACGGCCAGAGCCCGGCTTGCGCGCGGCGGAGCCGCGCGAGTTGCTGTCGGATTTCGTTTTTTGTTTTTTCATGCTTTCAATGGTTGACTTTCGTTGTTCGGCGCTTATAATGCGCGGCTCTTGCCCAGATGGCGGAATTGGTAGACGCACTAGTTTCAGGTACTAGCGCTGCGAGGCGTGGAGGTTCGAGTCCTCTTCTGGGCACCAGTTTCACGGAAAAGCCGACCTTGTGTCGGCTTTTTTGTTGCCCGTCGCATAGCGACGGATGAAAGAATTTGCAGGGCGGCGGCAATGCCTCGGCTCCCGCCGACCCAGGGCTCGCAAGCTGTACGATCGCCACGCGGGGACGATTATTCTGTGGGAGCGGCTTCAGCCGCGAATGGGCCGCGATGCGTGCGATACCGCCGATTCGCGGCTGAAGCCGCTCCCACCGGACACCCCGCCCGGTCCTTAGTGCGATTGCCAAATCCCCCTTGGCCGAGTGCAAACTTGCCGCTATAATGCGCGCTCTTGCCCAGATGGCGGAATTGGTAGACGCACTAGTTTCAGGTACTAGCGCCGCGAGGCGTGGAGGTTCGAGTCCTCTTCTGGGCACCAAATCCAGGCAAAAGCCGGTCGAAAGACCGGCTTTTGCTTTTTGTGCTTCCCGTGCGGAATCGCCGCAAGCGCTGCGCCCCACCCCGCGAACGACCACGCTGCCCGACGACGCGCCCGCCACGACCGGCAGGCGCGCGAAGCCGGTCGCTGCCGGCCCCGTTTCGTTCAGCGCTTCCGTTCCGGTCAAGCCTGCTCAGGCTCCGAACGGATGGCGGCGCAGGATCGTTTCGTCGCGCTCCGGACCGGTCGAGATCACGTCGATCGGGATTTCGATGATCTCCTCGATGCGGTGCAGGTAGGCACGCGCCTCCTGCGGCAGCGCATCCCAGCTCTGCGCGCCGAAGGTCGTGCCGCTCCAGCCCGCCATCGTCTCGTAGATCGGCTCGCAACGCGTTACTTCCTCCGAGCCCATGGGCAGGAGGTCGATGCGCTTGCCGTCGAGCATGTAACCCGTGCACAGCTTCAGCTCGGGCAGCCCGTCGAGCACGTCGAGCTTGGTGATGCACAGACCCGTGACGCCGTTGATGATGATCGAGCGCTTGAGCGCCGCGAGGTCGAGCCAGCCGCAACGGCGCTTGCGCCCGGTCACGGTGCCGAACTCGCGCCCCTTGGTCGACATCTGGTGACCCGGCACGCCGGCGGTCTCGATGTCGAGCTCGGTCGGGAATGGACCGCCGCCGACGCGGGTGCAGTACGCCTTGGTGATGCCCAGCACGTAGTGCAGGCGCCCCGGACCGACACCCGATCCAGCCGCAGCCTGGCCCGCGACGCAGTTGCTGGAGGTGACGAAGGGATAGGTGCCGTGATCGATGTCGAGCAGCGTGCCCTGGGCACCTTCGAACAGCAGGTTGCCGCCGGCCTTGTTCACCGCGTACAGCTCGGCCGAAACGTCAGCCACCATCGGGCGGATTTCCTCGGCGTCGGCCATCGCCTGGTCGAACACGGTCTGGAAGTCGACCGCATCGGCACCGAGGTGCTGCGTCAGCACGAAGTTGTGGTATTCGAGGTTCGCGCGCAGCTTCTCGGCGAAGCGTTCGCGGTCGAACAGGTCATACACGCGCAGCGCGCGGCGGGCGACCTTGTCCTCGTAAGTCGGGCCGATGCCCTTGCCGGTCGTGCCGATCTTGTCGGAGGCGCTCTTCGCCGCCTCGCGCGCGCGATCGAGCGCGGAGTGGTAACCGAGGATCAGCGGGCAGCCCGGGCTGATGCGCAGGCGCTCGCGCACCTTGATGCCACCTGCTTCGAGCACGCGGATCTCGGACAACAGATGATGCGCGTCGAGCACCACGCCATTGCCGATGTAGCAGGCCACGCCTTCGCGCACGATGCCCGAAGGCACGAGGTTGAGCTTGTATTCGTTGGCCCCGATCACCAGCGTATGGCCGGCGTTGTGGCCACCCTGGAAGCGCACCACGCCCTTGGCATGGTCGGTGAGCCAGTCAACGATCTTGCCCTTGCCCTCGTCGCCCCACTGGGTGCCGACAACCACTACGTTCTTTGACATTTACTTCATTCTCCCTGAAGCGCCTCGACCGTCCAGCGGCCGTCACGCCCGATCAGTTGCCGGTCGCAACCGGCCTCCTTCCAGCTTCCATCATGTCCCGGCAGGGCCGTCATCACGACCTCGCCCTGCGCGCGCAACTGCGCGACCATTTCCTGCAAGGCCTCGTCCGCGACGGCCGGCGCGAGGATGGCGCCCGGCTCCGCCGCATCGGGCAGATGTAACGCCAGCTCGCGCAGGTCGAGGCTGAAACCCGTCGCCGGCCTCGCACGGCCGAATGCCTGACCGATACGGTCGTAGCGCCCGCCCAGCGCGAGCGCCGCCGGCGAGCCGCTGCCGTAGGCGGCGAAGACCACTCCGTTGTGATAGTGGTAGCCGCGCAGATCGGCAAGGTCGAAACTGATCGGCAAATCGGCAAGCGCGGTCGCGAGCGTGCTCAGATCGTCGAGCGCGGAACGGATTGCCGGCTCATCGGGCAGGCAGCGGCGCGCCTCGTCCAGCACCTCGGCGCCGCCATACAGGGCCGGCAAGGCCAACAGCGCCGAGCGCGCCGGCTCGGCAACGTCGGCCAGCAGTTCGCGCAGGCCCGGCACGTCCTTCGCCTGCAGCAGATCGAAAAGCTCTTCCTCACGCTCCGGCACCATCCCGGCCTGCGCTGCGAGCACGCGGAACAGGCCGACGTGTCCCAGGTCGATGCGGCTCGCGGGCACCTCGGCGAGACGCATCACTTCGGACAGCAGGCGCACAATCTCGATGTCGGCATCGATGCCGGCATGTCCATACAGCTCGGCACCGAGTTGCAGCGGCTCGCGCGTGGCCGTGAGCGTCGACGGCAGCGCGTGCAGCACGCTGCCGCAGTAACACAGGCGCGACACGCCCTTGCGGTTCAGCAGGTGGGCGTCGATGCGCGCGACCTGCGGGGTCATATCGGCACGCACGCCCATCGTCTTGCCCGAGAGCTGGTCGACCAGCTTGAAGGTGCGCAGCTTGAGATCCTGGCCGGCACCGGTCGTCAGCGAGTCGAGGTATTCGAGCAGCGGCGGCACCACGAGCTGGTAGCCGTGGCTGCGGAAGGCGTCGAGCAGGCGCCGGCGCAGGCGCTCGAGCTTTTCGGCCTCGGACGGCAGCGCGTCCTGGATGTGATCGGGAAGTACCCAGCGCATGATATTTACGAGAACACCACGAGCAGCGCGACACCGATCAGCATCGAGGTCAGTCCGATGAAACGGATCTGACCGTCAGCCATCTGCGCGAGCCGCAAAAAAGTTTCGCGCCAGGCGGCTGGCGCGACAAAGGGCAGGATGCCTTCGATCACCAACATCAGTGCGAAGGCCATCAGCAGCTTGTTGCTCATGAGCTCAGTTCTTCTTGCCCCCGCCGGAATCCTTCATGAACCTGAAGAACTCGGAGCTCGGATCGACGACCATCACGTCGTTCTTGGTTGCGAAGCTTTCGCGGTACGCCTCGAGGCTGCGGTAGAAGGAATAGAACTCGGCGTTCTGGCCATAGGCCTGCGCGTACGTCGCGGTGGCCTTGGCGTCGCCGGCACCCTTGATCTGCTGCGCCTCGCGGTAGGCTTCCGCGATGATGACCTCGCGCTGGCGATCGGCGTCGGCACGGATCTTCTCGGCGATCGCCCCGCCCTCCGAACGCAGCTCGTTGGCGACACGCTTGCGCTCGGCCTCCATGCGGCGATACACGGATTCGGACACTTCGAGCGGCAGATCGACGCGCTTCAGGCGCACGTCCAGGATCTGCACGCCGATCTTGCGCGCGTCCAGGTCGGCGCGGGTGCGCATGTCTTCCATGATCTTGTCGCGGGCGCCGGACACCACGTCATGCACGGTGCGGCGACCGAACTCCTCGCGCAGGCCGGCGTTTACGGTCTGCAGCAGACGGATGCGCGCACGCGCCTCGTCGCCCGCCACGGAGACGTAGTAGAGCTGAGGGTCGACGATGCGCCACTTGACGAAGTGGTCGACCAGCACGTTCTTCTTTTCCGCCGTGATGAAACGCTCGGGTTCCGGCGTGTCCATCGTCAGGATGCGGCGATCGAAGTAGCGCACGTTCTGGATCATGGGCCACTTGAAGTTCAGGCCCGGCTTGTCGATCACTTCCTTGACCTCGCCGAGCTGGAATACCACGGCGAACTGCCGCTGATCCACAGTAAACAGCGTCATCGAGGCGAGTGCGGCGAGCAGCAGCAACGCGCCCGCGAAAATCGGCATCTTGTCACGCATCAGCGCTCTCCCCGTTCACGATCGCGCGCCATCAGATCGCGGCTGCGTGAATCCATCGAACTGTCGCCCCGCCCTGCCGGTGCCGGAGCCGCGGCGGTCGGTGTCGGCGCCGGATTCGCGTCGTGCGCTCCCTGGCTGCCGGTTGCCTGCATCAGCTTGTCGAGCGGCATGAACAGCAGGTTGCCGTTGCCCTTGGCGTCGACCATGACCTTGCTGGTCTTCGACATGACCTGCTGCATCGTTTCGAGATACAGGCGCTCACGCGTTACTTCCGGCGCGCGTCGGTACTCGGCCAGGATCTGCGTGAAGCGGCTCGCATCGCCTTCCGCGTTCGCGATCACCCGCGCCTGATAGGCGTTGGCTTCCTCGATCAGACGGGACGCGGTACCGCGCGCGCGCGGAATCACGTCGTTGGCGTAGGCCTCACCCTCGTTGCGCAGGCGTTCGCGATCCTGTCCGGCCTTCACCGCGTCGTCGAACGCGGCCTGCACCTGCTCGGGCGGCTGGGCGTTCTGCATCGTCACGCGGCTGATCTGGATACCCGTATCGTAGCGGTCGAGGATCTTCTGGATCGATTCATGTGCGCTCGAGGCCATCTGCTCGCGCCCTTCGTAGAGCACGAAGTCCATCTTGCTCTTGCCGACGATCTCGCGCATCGCGGATTCGGCCGCATGCATCACGGACTCGTCGGCATAGCGGTTATTGAACAGGTACTTCTCCGGACTCGTCAGTATGTACTGCACCGCGAACTGGATGTTGATGATGTTCTCGTCATCGGTGAGCATCAGCGCTTCGCGCAGCATCTTGTTACGCTCGGAACCGCGATAGCCGACCTCGACGGTACGCACGCCGGTCAGGTCGACCACGTCGCTCGTCTCGATCGGATAGGGCAGGCGCCAGCGCAGGCCCGGCTCGGTCGTCTCGACATAGCTGCCGAAGCGCAGGACGACGCCGCGCTGGTTGGCGTCGACGATGTAGAAGCCGCTGGCGAGCCAGATGACCGCGACGAGCCCCAGCAGCGCGCCGATGCCGCCACCGAACTGTTTGAACGAGAGCTGCGGGAATTGCGGCCCGCCGCCATCGCCACCACCGCCGCCACGCGGCCCGCGCTTGCCGCCGAGCATGCCCGACAGGCGCTGATTGAAGTCGCGCCACAGGTCCTCGAGGTCGGGAGGCCCTTGGTTGCCACCGCGCCTGTCGTCGCCGCGCTTGTCGTCGCCATTCCCCTGGTTGCTACCCCAGCGTGGATCGTTGAGAGACATTAGAACGCCTGTAATCACGTTTGAATTGGGTCTTTATCGGTGAAATCCGGCCCGATCCCGACTGGATCGGCCGACGCGTCCGTCGCTGCGTCGCGCGCTGCCTCGGCGAGGGCCTCGCGCAACAGCCCGAGTCCTTCGCCAGTCCTGGCGCTCAGAAAAACGCGCACGATCTTACCATACTCGTCCCGCTGAACTCCGGGCTCGGCGCGGGTCAGGTCGATCTTGTTCATGACCATGATCTGCGGCACGGCACCGGCACCGATCTCGGCGAGCACCCCATTGACGGCCTCGATCTGGGCCTCGCGGTCCTCGCTCGCGCAGTCTACGACGTGCAAAAGCAGGTCCGCGTTCGCGGTTTCCTCGAGCGTCGCATGGAAGGCCGCGACGAGCGCGTGCGGCAGGTCGCGGATGAAGCCTACCGTATCGGAGAGCACGACGTTGCTCCCCTCGCCCACATAGAGACGGCGCGAGGTCGTGTCCAGGGTCGCGAAGAGCTGGTCGGCCGCATACGCGCCGGCCTTGGTCAGCGAATTGAACAGCGTCGACTTGCCGGCGTTGGTGTAGCCGACGAGCGACACCGACAGCACGTTGCGCCCTTCGCGCCCGCGGCGGCGTACGCGGCGCTGCTTCTCGATCTGCGCGAGGCGCTCCCGGAGCACCTTGACGCGCTTGCCCAGCAGCCGGCGGTCGGTCTCGAGCTGGGTTTCGCCCGGACCACGCAGGCCGATGCCGCCCTTCTGGCGCTCGAGGTGGGTCCAGCCGCGCACGAGGCGGGTCGAGAGGTGGTCGAGCTGTGCGAGCTCGACCTGCAGCTTGCCCTCGTGGCTGCGCGCACGCTGCGCGAAGATGTCGAGGATCAGGGCCGTGCGGTCGACCACGCGGCACTGCAAGTTGCGTTCGAGATTGCGCTGCTGGGCAGGCGACAGCGCGTGGTTGAAGATGACGAAATCGGCACCATGGGCGCGCAGCGCTTCGCCGATCTCGTCGACCTTGCCGCGTCCGGCGAAAAGCGCCGGATCGGGCCGCGCCCGCCGGCCGCCGATGACTGCCTCGACGCTGGCGCCGGCGCTGAGTGCGAGCAGCTTGAGTTCGGAAAGGCGCTCGTCCAGCGCGCCCTGGTTCAGGTCGAGCTGGACAAGTACCGCGCGCTCACCGGCATCGGGGCGCTCAAACATGGAGGAACTTGGCGTCCATGGGGCGCCCGCGGGACTCAGCTATTGCCGTCACCCGAGTCCTGTTGCTGGATGTTGACCGGGCGTGCGGGCACGACGGTCGAGATCGCGTGCTTATACACCATCTGGGTGACGGTGTTCTTCAGCAGCACGACGTACTGGTCGAAGGATTCGATCTGGCCCTGCAGCTTGATGCCGTTGACCAGGTAGATCGCCACGGGGACATGCTCCCTGCGCAGGGTGTTCAGGAACGGGTCTTGTAGAAGTTGCCCTTTGTTGCTCATTTTCAAACCTCGAGGCTGCGTTTTATTGTGAATGTAAAGGATTTCATGTTGCACTGCCACATTCGTACAAACAATCGATCCCGGTGCGGAGTTGGAAACTAATCTTTTCCGATATACGGATTGTGCGAGGTGCGGAATTGTATCCGCAAGGGCGTGCCCTGCAATTTGAACGCTTCCATGAAGGTGCGTTCCAGAAAACGCACGTAGGACGCGGGCACCTGATCCAGGGCCGCGCCGTGGATCACCACGACCGGCGGATTGTTGCCGCCCTGGTGGGCGTAGCGCATCTTTGGGCGGAACATGCCGCTGCGCGGCGGCGCCTGCTTCGCCAGCGCCGCTTGGAGCGTGCGGGTCAGGCGCGGGGTGGGCAGGTTCACCATCGCCGCCGCATAGGCGGAATCGACCGACTTCATGACCGCTGCAACGCCTGCGCCCTTGAGGGCCGAGATGTAATGGAAACGCGCGAAGGACAGGAAGCCCAGCTTGTGCTCGATGGCCCGCTTGATCAGTTCGCGGCGGTAGTCATCCACGCTGTCCCACTTGTTCACCGCGACGACCAGGGCGCGGCCCGAATCGAGGATGAAGCCCGCGATGTGGGCATCCTGGTCGGAGATGTCCTGCGACGCGTCGAGCACCAGCACGACGACGTTGCATTGCTCGATGGCCTGCAGCGTTTTGATGACCGAGAACTTCTCGATGGCCTCGAAGATCTTGCCGCGACGGCGCAGGCCTGCGGTGTCGATCAAGGTGTAGTTGCGCCCTTCACGCTCGAACGGAATCGCGATCGCGTCGCGCGTGGTCCCCGGCATGTCGAAGGCGATGACGCGCTCCTCGCCGAGCAGGCTATTCACGAGCGTCGATTTGCCGACGTTCGGACGACCGACGATGGCGATGCGCGGGCCGCGATCCTCGGCCTCTTCCGGTTCTTCGTCGAGCGGGAAGTCGGCGAGCACAAGGTCGACGAGTTGCTTGATGCCGTCGCCGTGGGCGGCCGAGACGGGCAGCGGCGCCCCCAGGCCCAGAGCGTGGAAGTCGGCGGAGACGATGCTGCGCTCCATGCCTTCGGCCTTGTTCACGACCAGGTGCACGGGACGTCCGGCGCGGCGCAGGCGCGCGGCGATCTGCTCGTCGTGCGGGGTAAGGCCGGCGCGGCCGTCGACGAGGAACAGCAGCACGTCGGCTTCGGCGATCGCCTGTTCGGCCTGACGGGCCATCTCGTGCATGATGCCGGCCTTGGCGACGGGGTCGAAACCGGCGGTGTCGACGACGAGGTAGTCGCGATCGCCGACGCGGCCGATGCCGTAGTGGCGGTCGCGGGTGAGGCCGGGCTGGTCGGCGACGAGGGCGTCGCGCGTACGCGTGAGCCGGTTGAACAGCGTCGACTTACCGACGTTGGGGCGACCGACGAGGACGATGGTGGGTTTCAAGCGCTCAATCCCGCTCAGCGGGCCTCATACACATGGATGCCGCCATCGCGCGTCTGGACGACGAAGCCGCCGCCGCCGAAACGGCGCATGTCGGCGCTAACGGAGCTGCTGTCGGCGCGCGTGCGAGCGGCGAACGTGCCGTCGTCGCGCTTGAGCAGATGGATGTAGCCTTCGAAATCGCCGACCGCGACGTAGTCGCCGACGATCAGCGGACGCGAGAGGCCGCGGCGCGGCAGGGCACTCTGCTTCCACACGTTGGCACCGCTCGAACCATCGAGCGCGTGGACCGCGTCGCTGTCGTCGGTGATCACGACGAAGCGGCTGTCGCGGTCCATGCCGACGCTGCTGGAGAACTCGCGCGACCATAGGGCATTGCCGTTGCTGGCGTCGAAGCACGCCGCACGCCCCTGATAGGTGACCGCACACAGGTCCTTGCGGCCGATCACCGGGGTGCCGGCGACATCGGCGACGCGCTCCAGCTCGGTCGCACCCTTGGGCGTGGCGACCGTGAGTTCCCACAGTTGGCCGCCGTTGGCGAGACTCACCGCGACGAGCTTGCCGCCGGGATAGCCGGCCACTGCAGCCGGCCCTTCCAGCGTGACGCCGGCGACACTGCGCAGCGACAGCGGCGGCGTCGCGCGCTGGAACACCCAGCGGCGGGCACCGGTATTGGCGTCGAGGCCGATCAGACGGCTGTCGGACGCGCGCACGACGACGATCGCGTCGCCGACCGCCGGCGAAGCGAGCACCTCGGCACCGATCGCGACCCGCCAGCGCTCGGCACCGTTCGCCGCGTCGAGCGCGACGACCTCGCCGCCGGTGGTGGCGACGACGGCGAGCTTGCCGTTGCTGCCCACGCCTGCGGACAGGCGCTTGGCGGCATTGACGGACCACACCGCCTTGCCGTCCTTGAAGCGCGCCACGGCGCCGTCATGGGCGGCGGCATAGACGTCTTCGCCGACAACCGCGGGCTGGAACACATACGGGCCGGCCTTGCCGATGCGCGCCTGCCACAGCGGGCGCAATTCGGCGGTGGCCTTGAAGTCAGGCAGCTTGGCCGGCTTCGGTCCCGATTCGGCGAAGGGGTTGAGCGAAGAGCAGCCGGCGAGCAGCGCCAGCGAAGCCGCAAGGGCGAACGCGGTGAACGGTCGCTTCATCGCTCAGCCCTCCAGGGCCTGCTGCTTGACGCGGATGACTTCGCGCAGGGTTTCGCCGCCGTCGGCAGCGTCCGCGGCCAGCGCATCGAGCGCGGCCTGGTAGGCGCTGCGGGCCTCGGCGGGCTTGCCGCTGGCCGCCAGCACGTCGCCGCGCAGGTCTTCGAAACGTGCCTTCAGGGCCGGGGCCGGCGCGTTCGCGAGCTGTGCGAGCGCCTGGTCGAAAGCGCCCTCGTCGAGCAGCAGGGCAGCCAGTCGCAGCCGCGCGATGTCCTTGAGCGCGGGATCGCTGCCCTTGGCGAGCAGCCATTCGAGCTGGGCGCGCGCGTTCTTCGCGTCACCCTTCTCGACCTGGACCCCGGCCGAGGCGAGCGCGCCCATTTCGGCATAGGCCGTCGAGGGGAATTTCTCGATGAGCTGGCCGGCCGCTTCGCGCGTCTTCTGTGCGTCGCCGTTGATCATCGCCTGCTCAAGCGCGAAGTACAGCGCTCCGGCTTCACCGGCCTGGCGGTTCTTGTAGTACTGCCAGCCCTGCCAGCCGACCGAGGCCAGCGCGGCAGCCACTGCGATCGCAGTCACGAAATTGCCGTAGCGGGCCCACCAGGCCTTCAGCTCGGAAATCTGTTCCTGCTCTTCGAGGTCATACACTGCCATCGTTTTCCTCTTCTTCTTGAGTAAATAGGCACCCGGCGACCGCATCGCCGAGGACGTCCAGGGCGACACGCTGCTGGCCGCCGGGGCCGCGCAGGGGCTTGAGGCCGACCTCGCCCGCCGCGGCCTCGTCGTCGCCGATGACGACGGCGAGCTGGGCGCCGCTGGCATCGGCCTTCTTCATCTGCGACTTGAAGCTGCCGCCGCCGCAGTGGGTGAGCACCGCGAAACCGTAGCCGCGCAAGGCCTCGGCCGCGCGGAAGGCGAGCCGCTGGGCCTGCTCGCCGAGATGCACGACATAGACATCGGGCAGCGCACGCTCGATCTCGCCGCCGCCTTCGCGCCACAGCGCCAGCAGGCGCTCGACGCCCATCGCGAAACCCGCCGCCGGGGCGGGCTTGCCGCCGAGCTGCTCGACCAGGCCGTCGTAGCGGCCGCCCGCGCAGACCGTGCCCTGCGCCCCGAGCCGCGTCGTGACCCATTCGAACACGGTGCGGTTGTAGTAGTCGAGGCCGCGCACGAGGCGCGGGTTGATGCGGTAGGGGATGCCGGCATCCTTGAGCAGGGCCTGCACGCCGTCGAAGTGCTTGAGCGATTCCTCGCCGAGGAAGTCGATCAGCCGCGGCGCGGCCTCGACGAGCTCCTGCAGGTCGGGGTTCTTGGTGTCGAGGATGCGCAGTGGGTTGGTGTGCAGGCGGCGCTTGCCGTCCTCGTCGAGGCGGTCCTGGTGCGCGGACAGGTAGGCGATCAGCTCAGCGCGGTGACGCGCGCGCTCCTCGCTGGAGCCCAGGGAGTTGAGTTCGAGCCGGACGTCCTCGAGGCCGAGGTCGTCCCACAGGCGCGCGCACATCAGGATGTGCTCAGCGTCGATGTCGGGACCGTCGAAGCCCAGCGCCTCGACACCGATCTGGTGGAACTGGCGGTAGCGGCCTTTCTGCGGGCGCTCGTGGCGGAACATCGGCCCGTGGTAGTACAGGCGCTGGGCGCCCGTCGCCAGCATCTTGTGCTGGATCGCGGCGCGAACGCAGGAGGCGGTGCCTTCGGGGCGCAGCGTAAGGAGCTCGCCGTTGAGGGCGTCCTCGAAGGAGTACATCTCCTTCTCGACGATGTCGGTGACTTCGCCGATGGCGCGCTTGAACAGCGGCGTCGGCTCGACGATGGGCATGCGGATCGGGCGGTAGCCGTAGCTGCGCAGCCAGTCGCGCACGATGTCTTCGAAATGTTCCCAGGCTTCGGCGTCGTCGGGCAGGATGTCGTTCATCCCGCGCACGGCCTGAAGGGTCTGCATCACAGGTTTCTTTTCAGTCATAGGTGGACGGCTCAGGCCGCCTTTTTTGTGTATTTGGTCGCGACGTAGTTGTCGATGATCGCAATGAATTCGGCCGCGATGTTGTCCCCGCGCAGGGTAACCGTTTTTTCGCCGTCGACGAACACGGGCGCGGCGGGGGTTTCGCCGGTGCCGGGGAGCGAGATGCCGATGTTGGCATGCTTGCTCTCGCCGGGGCCATTGACGACGCAGCCCATGACGGCGAGCGTCATGTTCTCGACGCCGTCGTACTGCTCGCGCCAGGCGGGCATCTGCTCGCGCACGTAGGTCTGGATCGTCGACGCGAGCTCCTGGAAGAAGGTGCTCGTCGTGCGACCGCAGCCGGGGCAGGCGGTGACCATGGGCGTGAACGCGCGCAGGCCCATGGTCTGCAGGATCTCCTGCGCGACGACGACTTCCTGCGTGCGGCTGCCGTTGGGCTCGGGCGTAAGCGAGATGCGGATGGTGTCGCCGATGCCTTCCTGCAGCAGCACGGCGAGCGCGGCCGTGGACGCGACGATGCCCTTCGAGCCCATGCCGGCCTCGGTCAGGCCCAGGTGCAGGGGATAGTCGCAACGGCGCGCCATGTCACGGTACACGGCGATCAGGTCCTGCACGCTCGACACCTTCGCCGAGAGGATGATGCGGTCGCCGCCGAGGCCGTATTCCTCGGCCTTGGCCGCGGATTCGAGGGCGGAGACGACGAGCGCTTCGCGCATCACCGCACCGGCGTCGCGCGGCTCGGCGAGCTTCGCGTTCTGGTCCATCACGCGCGCGAGCACGGACTGGTCGAGGCTGCCCCAGTTCACGCCGATGCGCACGGGCTTGTCGTACCTGCAGGCGAGCTCGACGATGGCCGCGAACTGCGGGTCGCGCTTGGCACCCGCACCTACGTTGCCCGGGTTGATGCGCAGCTTGGCAAGCGCCTCCGCGCACGCGGGAAAGTCGGTGAGGAGCTTGTGGCCGTTGTAGTGGAAGTCGCCGACCAGCGGGACGTCGATGTTGAGCGCCAGCAGGCGGTCGCGGATGTGCGGCACGGCCTTCGCTGCGGCCTCGTTATTGACCGTGATGCGCACCAGCTCGGAACCGGCGCGTGCGAGCTCGGCAACCTGCATCGCGGTGCCGAGGACGTCCGCGGTGTCGGTGTTGGTCATCGACTGCACCACGACGGGGGCGTCGGAACCGATCAGGACGCGCCCGACGCGGACTTGGCGCGTGCGGTGCCGCGGCAGGGGGCCGGCGTGGTTGTCGAGGGTTGGGGTTGTAGCCACTTCAGCTCACTCCAGGGTGAATCTCGCGACGCTGACGCGCACGTGGGGCGTCAGGTCGTACGGCTTGCCGCGATAGTCGAGGGACACTTGTTTGGCGTTGCCGACGACCAGCGCGAAGGGGGGCTTGCCCTGCACGGTGCGCGAGCTGCCGGCGCCGTTGACCCCGGAATAGACGATGGAACCGCCCGCATCGCGCACCTCGATCCACGATTCGCCCTCGAATCGGAACACGATGTGTTCGACGCCCGGAGCGGATGCCGGCGCCGGGGGAACGGCAGCGGCCGCTGCGGCGGCGGCCGGAGGCACAACCGGTGCAGGTGCGACCGGCGCGAGCGCGGCTGCGGGCCCCGGCTGAACGGAAGCGGGAGCTGTCGGCTGCGCGGCCGCCGGTACCGGCGTATCCGGCGTGGTGGTGGCGGCGAGCGGAAGCGAGGGCACGACGCCGCTCTCGGCGAGCGCGGACTCGGACACCTGCCCTTGCGGCGCCGCGGCGGCGCTGGTCAGGGGAGGCGTCACGGGGGTCGCGGGTTCGGCGACGCTCTCGGCGACCTCGGCGTTTTCCTTCGGCATGCGGAACCAGTCGAAGTACCAGCCCACCAACACGGCGAGCAGCAGCAGGCCGGCGAGCAGGCCGACGGGAAGCTGCATCGGGCGCCCGCCGCTGCCGCTCGGCATCACGCCGATGGCGTTCGACACCGGCGCGAGTTCGACCGCCTGGGGAGCGACGTCGGACTCGAAGGCTGCCAGCACGATGGCCGGATCGACCCCGAGGTAGCGGGCGTAGTTGCGCAGGAAGCCGCGCGCGAACGCGGCGCCGGGCAGGAGGTCGAGCCGCCCTGCCTCCATGGCCTCGATCTGCCGGCTGGTCAGCTTGAGGGAATGCGCGACGTCGCTCGCCGTTTCGCCGCGGGCCTCACGCAACTGCCGAAGTTGCGCGCCCATCTCGGCAGCCTGGTCGGACGATGCCGCCTCCTGCCGGTCCAGATGCACTTCTGTCACTCGTAATTTCCCTGGATCATCGTCTGGTATTCGGGGCTGTCGGCGAAGCGGCCGCGCAGCTGGGCAGCATAGCTCGCCTCGGCGTCGCGGTTGCCCAGGCGGCGCGCGGTGCGCAGCCCCAGCCACACCGACTGCGGCGTCGGCTCGCCCTGCTGGTGCAGGTCGACGAGCAGCGCGCTCGCGACGTTATAGGTGCCGCGCCGGTAGGCGATGCCGGCGAGCTGGTAGATCGCCTGGCGGTTCGCCGGGTCGGCCTGCACGGCACGGCGGAATTCCGCCTCCGCCGCAGTGTCGTTGTTCTGGCGCAGATGGCACAGACCGGCGTTGGTGTAGGGCCGCGTCGGGTTGCGGTAGTACGGATTGCGCGCCGCCGAGGCGAGCCGCGCCAGGCCGTCCGGCACGCTTCCGTTGACGCACTGGAACCAGCCGAAGCTGTTGTTGAACTCGGGGTCGTTGGGCGCAATCTCGAGGGCGCGCAGGAAGTTCTCGCGCGCCGCGTTGGCGTCGTCGATCGACATGTACACCAGCCCCATCAGGTGATAGGCCGGCGCGTAGTTGGACTGGTTCTGCAGTGCCACGCGCGCCTCGTCGAGCGCGACGGCGTAGTTGCCGAGCTGGAGGTAGGCGACACCCAGCTCGACGTGAACCTTGGCCGTCGCCTCGCCCTTGCCCGACACGGGCATGTCCGCCACGGGACGATCCGCAAGCGGCGAGCCGACGGTGTTCATGGTGGCATTGCAGCCGGCGAGCGCCAGCGCGAACAGCGGGAGCGACAGCTTCACGAAGAGCCGGGTCATGCACGATCCTCCATCGATTTCACCAGGCGAACGGTGCGGCGCGTGCGGTCTTGGACCTGCCCCGCGAGCTGGCCGCAGGCGGCATTGACGTCGTCGCCGCGCGTCTTGCGGGTGGTCGTGACGATGCCCGCATCGATCAGGATACCTGCAAAGCGGCGTATGCGTTCCGGCTGGGAGCGGTCGAAGCCGGAATTCGGGAAGGGGTTGAACGGGATCAGGTTGAACTTGCACGGCACGTCGCGCACGAGGGCGACGAGCGCGCGCGCATGCGCGTCGGAATCATTGACGCCGTCGAGCATGACGTATTCGAAGGTCACGAAGTCGCGCGGCGCGCGTTCGAGGTAGCGCCGGCACGCGGCCATCAGCTCGCGCAGCGGGTATTTCTGGTTGATCGGCACGAGGCGATCGCGCAGCGCGTCGTCGGGCGCGTGCAGCGACACGGCGAGCGCGACCGGGCATTCCTCGCGCAGGCGGTCCATCGCCGGCACGATGCCGGAGGTGGACACCGTCACGCGGCGGCGCGACAGGCCGTAGGCGTGGTCGTCGAGCATCAGGCGCAGCGCGGTGACGACGTTATCGAAGTTCGCGAGCGGTTCGCCCATGCCCATCATGACGACGTTGCTGATGACGCGGCCGTTGTCCGCATCGCCGTCGGCATCCTTCGCCCCCGCGGGCGTCGCGGT
This sequence comes from Aromatoleum evansii, assembly GCF_045689615.1. Taxonomy (NCBI): domain Bacteria; kingdom Pseudomonadati; phylum Pseudomonadota; class Betaproteobacteria; order Rhodocyclales; family Rhodocyclaceae; genus Aromatoleum; species Aromatoleum evansii. Next base: position 868,250 of record NZ_CP141259.1, on the reverse strand, counting down.
GCCGCCCAGCAGCTTGTTGGCGAGCCACAGCTGGCCGATGATCTCGGCCGCGCTGAGGTTGCGGTTGAAGCCCTGCTTGCCGGTCGAGCAGAAGGCGCAGTCGAGCGCGCAGCCGGCCTGCGAGGAGATGCACAGCGTGCCGCGGTTGGTCTCGGGGATGAACACGGCCTCGACCGCATTGGCGTTGCCGACATCCAGCAGCCACTTGCGCGTGCCGTCTTCCGAGACGCTGTCACGGATGGCCTGCGACGGACGGATGCACGCCTCCTGGGCGAGCTTCGCGCGCAGGCTCTTCGCGACGTCGGTCATGTTGTCGAATTCGGTTTCGCCGAAGCGGTGCATCCAGCGCATCACCTGGCGCGCGCGGAAGGGCTTTTCGCCGCGCTCGGCAAACCAGGCGACGAGGCCGTCGACGTCGAAATCGAGCAGATTGACCGGTGTTTCCATGTGTTTCCTGTACTGCCCTCAAAATGCAATCGGCCCGCGACGCACGAAGTGCGCGGGCCGATGCGCGGGCGTAGCCCTGAGAGGCTTAGCGGGCGTAAACGTTCATTCCGGGGAAGAAGAACGCGACTTCGACCGCGGCGGTTTCGGGCGCATCCGAACCGTGCACGGCGTTGGCGTCGATCGAGTCGGCGAAGTCGGCGCGGATGGTGCCCGGCGCGGCCTTCTTCGGGTCGGTGGCGCCCATCAGGTCACGATTCTTGGCGATGGCGTTCTCGCCTTCGAGGACCTGGATCATCACCGGACCGGAAACCATGAAGGACACCAGATCCTTGAAGAAGGGGCGCTCCTTGTGCACGGCGTAGAACTGGCCGGCTTCGCGCTCGGACAGGTGCACCATCTTGGAGGCGACGATCTTCAGCCCCGCATCTTCGAAGCGCTGGTAGATCTTGCCGATCACGTTCTTGGCGACGGCGTCGGGCTTGATGATGGACAGGGTGCGTTCGATAGCCATTTGAAAAAACTCCGGTTTGAATCGGTCAGCGAAAAATGGGGCGCAAAAAGCGTAGCTCGCGATTCTAGCAGTTTTTCTTGACGGACTCCCAGCGGGGGAAAATGCAGCCCTCACGCGAGGCCCTGCCGAATGCGCAGATTTTGCATTGCAGCAAAGGTGGCGCACTTCTTGCGGAAGACCATGGAACAAACATGGACATAGAGGCTCCGCCATGACGCATTCGGGGAATTACCGCCGCACATCCGACATCGATCTGCTGACAATTTACGAGATCAGCAAGGTTCTGACTTCATCGCTGGACTTCAGGCAGTGCGTACACAGCGTGCTGCGCCTGCTGCTGACGCAGTTGCACATGCGCCACGCGCTGGTCGGCCTGGTGCAGGCGGACGAACAGCTGCACATTCTTGGTGCGGCGGGCGTGCCCTGGCCGATGAGCGAGGCGCCCGTTCTCGACCCCGGCGTGGGGGTGATCTCCAAGGTTCTGCGCAGCGGCTCGCCGATCGTGATCCCCGACATCGCCGCGGACGCGAATTTCACCAATCGCACCGGGCGCGACCCGCAGCAGCTCGCGCGGGTGTCCTACGTCGTCGTGCCGCTCAAGCTCGACCGCGAGGTGATCGGCATCCTCTCGGCCGACCGTCATCCCGACGCCGAGCAGCCGGTCAACTTCGAGCGCGACGTGCGCATCCTGTCCCTGGTCGCGAACCTGCTGGCGCAGACTTACCGGCTGCAGCAGTCGGTGGCGGCGGACCGGCAGGTGCTGATCGAGGAGTCCGCCCGCCTGCAGAAGCAGCTGCAGGGGAGCTACGACATCGAGAACGTGGTGGGGCGCTCGAAGCGCATGAAGGAGGTGTTCGCGGACGTGCATCAGGCCGCCCCGTCCGGCGCGACGGTGCTGCTGCGCGGCGAGTCGGGCACCGGCAAGGAGGCGATCGCGCATGCGATCCATTACTTGTCGCCGCGCGCGAAGGGACCGTTCGTGAAGCTGAACTGTGCGGCGCTGCCCGAGACGCTGCTGGAGTCGGAGCTGTTCGGCCACGAGAAAGGCGCTTTCACCGGTGCGACTTCGGAGCGCAAGGGGCGTTTCGAGCTCGCCAAGGGGGGCACGATCTTCCTCGACGAGATCGGCGACATCTCGCCGGCCTTCCAGGCGAAGCTGCTGCGCGTGCTGCAGGAGCAGGAGTTCGAGCGCGTTGGCGGCAACAAGACGCTGCGCGCCGACGTGCGGCTGGTGGCGGCGACCAACCGCAACCTGGAGGAGATGGTGCAGAAGAACGAGTTCCGCGCCGACTTGTATTTCCGCCTCAATGTGGTGACGATCTTCATGCCGTCCTTGCGCGAGCGCAAGGATGACATTCCGCTGCTGGTGGATTTCTTCCTCGATCGCTTCAACCGCGAGAATCGCCGCCAGCTGACGATCACGCCCGGCGCGCTGGAGATCCTGATGCGGTGCAACTGGCCGGGGAACGTGCGCGAGTTGGAGAACTGCATCCAGCGCGCGGCGACGATGACGCGCTCGAACACGATCCGCGAAGTGGATATGCGCTGCCAGAAGGGGCAGTGCTTCTCGGCGGTATTGCTGGAGAGCGCGCAGTCGCGGGCATGTTTTCCGGTGATCGGGATGCCGGCGCGCAGTACGCCGCCCGCGCGGGCGATGCCTGCAGCTCCGGCAGGAGATGCGGGCGATGACATCGCGGCCGGGAGGGCGCCGACCAGCGAGCGCGAGCGCCTGGTCGATGCGATGGAGCGCTGTGGCTGGGTGCAGGCGAAAGCGGCGCGGATGCTGGGGCTCACGCCGCGGCAGATCGGCTATGCGCTGAGGAAGTACAACGTGGAGGTGAAGCAGCTGTGACGGCCGGGGGACTCGCTCCGAGGCAGAGGTGGCTTCGACCCGCCCGAGCGCGGGGAACTCCCCTTCGGGCAGGCGCTCGCGGCCTTCGGCTTCCCGGATCGGGGCGGCTTGCGGGGGCGGCGACGCAAACTCGCCGGCTGCGCCGGCTCAGACATGCGTCGCCTTCATCCCCCGCAAGCCGCCCCGATCCGGCGCTCACGACAGCCCGGCGGAGAGCCCCCCGCACTCGGGCTGCGTGAGTGCATTGTTCGTCGGCCGATTACACCGGCCGGTTGTCGGCGACCTTCACCGGCCCCATCTCGGCCAGTGCCTGCGCGTACTCGGCGCGCGGGAAGCCGCCGCCGATCTTCGCGGCGGCATCGACGATGGCGTCGATCTTGCCCTCGGAGGACATTTTCTTGAGATCGCCCTTTTCCAGGTACAGGAGGTCGAGGAGCTCGTTGTATACGGTCGCCTCGTCGAGGGGGAGGACGTGGTAGCTCACGCTGTCGATGTCGAGCAGGTACTTCTTCGAGATGTCGACGTTGCCCGCGAAGATGAAGTATTTGCCCGCCGGGACAAGCGCGGCGCCGAAGGTGGCGCGGACCTCGTCGAGGTGCGCAAGCGAGTCGACGTGCAGGGCGAGGAAGCTGACGGTTTCGCCTTCGACGGCGAGGATGACCTGGTCGGCCTTGATCTCTGGGGGGCGTTTTTCGCCCGCGACCGAAGGCGGGAACTTGAGGCCAAGTTCGCCGCGGAAGCCATAGCGGGCGGTCTTGGCAGTGGGCCCGGAGAAGGTCGGGGACAGGAGCTTGCCGTCGAGGGCGCTGAAGAGGGTGGGCTGGGTCATGGCACGGTCTCGCGTGGTGATTGGTCGAGCCCGTGCAGCGAGAACCATGCCACCGGTTTCTTTCCGTGTAATTGGCTCATTCGCGCCCGGCACGGCGGGGATCTGTCGCGACAATGTGCGGTATCTGACAGACAGCGTGCGATTGCAACGCGAATGGGTAATGCCGCCACTGACAGGCGAGAGGTCCATGTGACAATAGTAAGCTGTCTGACGAGCCTGTAACGATGCCGAATCCCGCGCGCCCGGACGACCCACCCCTCCTGAACGTGCCGCGCCAGCGCGTCCGCATCGTCGCGACGATGGCGATCATGGTGCTGGCGGGGCTGTTTGGTTGGTACGGCGTTGCCGACCGCCGCACGATCATGGACGAGGGCGTCGAGGCGGCCGAGCAGATGGCGAGCCAGACCGCGCTGATCGCCGCGGGAACGCTGGAGGCGGGCGAGCAGTTGCTCCACGCGATGGAGCTGCTCGTGAAGCCGCCGGTCGCGGACGGCCGTCCGGACCCCGACGCGGTACGCGCGGCACTGCTGGATCTGCGCGCCGCGGCGCCGCACCTGATGGATCTGCTGATCCTGTCCGGCGACGGACGTATCGTGCACTGGACGGGTTCCGGCACACCGCCCCCCGTCGCGGAACGCGAGTATTTCACCGCTCACCTCGAGGGCGACAGCCGGCTCTATGTCGGCCCACCGCAGCTGTCGAAGGTACATGCCGGCCGATGGTTCTTCGCATTGAGCGAAGCCCTGCGCGACCCGGCGGGCGCTCTCACCAATGTCCTCGTCGTGATCATCGACGTCGGCCTGCTGCGCGAGCGGCTGACCCTGCGCAACCCGCGCACCGGTATCAGCCAGGCGCTGCTCACCGAGGACGCCCGCGTGTATTCGCGCACCCCCGATCACGAACGCCACGTCGGCAAGCAGTTGCCGCTCTCGGCCGAACGCGCCGGGCTATCCGCCGACCAGCCCTACGCAAGCACCGTGACTGTTTCGCCGCTCGACGGGCAGGAACGCATCGTCGCCTACCAGCACCTCCGCCGCTACCCGATGGTGGCCGCGGCGACCCTGCCGGTCGCCGAACTTCTCGCGCCGTGGCGCAAGAGAATGACCATCGCATGTCTACTGTGGCTGGCGCTGAGTGCAGCCATCGTCGCGATCGCGCTGCGCGCAGCGGCGATAAGCCGCATCCAGCAGGAACAGGCGAGCCTCGACGGACTCACGGGGGTGTATAACCGGCGCTCGATCATGGCACATGCGGATGAGTTCGCGCGCGCGCTCGATCGCCGCGGCGAACTGTCGATGCTGATGATAGACATCGACCACTTCAAGGAAATTAACGACACCTACGGCCATCTGGCCGGCGACGACGCGATCCGCCGCATCTCGCAACTGCTGCGCGACGAGGTGCGTGGAAGCGATATCGTCGGGCGCTACGGCGGCGAGGAGTTTCTCGTCCTGATGCCCGACACCGGCACGGAGGGGGCGACCCACGTGGCGGAGAAGCTGCGGGCAGCCGTCGCAGCGCAAGTCACGACGCCGACGATGGTCACGATCAGCGTCGGGGTCGCGACGAGTGCGCGCGGGGAACGGTCGCTCGAACCCACCCTCGCACGCGCCGACGCCGCGCTTTACGCGGCCAAGCAGGCTGGTCGCAACTGTGTGCGTGTCGCCGAGCCCGCCAGCGAACCCGCCGGCGCCGCGGGCTGATCGGCGACCGGGGTGAGAGTGTCGCGCTTGCGCCGCGATTGTCCCGAACCGGACACAGGCGAGGCGATCCATCAGACCCAATCAAGTCATTAACAATCAACAGCTTAACCCCCACGCAGGCGAGTGGCACGGGCATTGCACTGAGGGTATCGATGGCGCAGCCGCGCCGAACCCACATGCCCGAGGGAGAATGCCATGCCTGCGCCCCTGCCGTTCGCGTCACCGTCGCCCGCAGTCCCTGCCCGCCGCGTGATCCCGCTTGCGCCGGCCGGCGTCGCGGGGCGCGGCGGCACCTGCGGGACGGCGACCAAAGGCGGCTGCGGTTCGGGCAGTTCCGCCGGCCTGCCCCGGCACATCCTCGACCGGGTGCATGATCACCCCTGCTACAGCGCCGAGGCGCATCACCACTTCGCGCGCATGCATGTCGCCGTCGCCCCCGGCTGCAACATCCAGTGCAACTACTGCAACCGCAAGTACGACTGTGCGAACGAGAGCCGGCCGGGGGTGGTGTCGGAGAAGCTGACGCCGGAGCTGGCGGCGAAGAAGGTGCTCGCGGTGGCCGCGCGGATTCCGCAGCTGTCGGTGGTGGGCGTCGCGGGGCCGGGCGACGCGCTGGCGATCCCGGAGAAGACCTTCCGCACCTTCGAGCTGATCAGGGAGGCGGCGCCGGACATCCGGCTGTGCCTGTCGACCAACGGGCTCGCGCTGCCCGACCACGTCGAGCGCATCAAGGCGCTGGGCGTGGACCACGTGACGATCACGATCAACATGATCGACCCGGCGGTCGGCGCGCAGATCTATCCGTGGATCTTCTTCGATCACAAGCGCCGGCGCGGGCTGGAGGCGGCGCGCATCCTGCACGAGCGGCAGATGCTGGGGCTGGAGATGCTGGTCGCCGCCGACGTGCTGGTGAAGGTCAATTCGGTGATGATCCCCGGCATCAACGACCGCCACCTCGCCGAGGTGAACGAGGCGGTGAAGTCGCGCGGTGCCTTCCTCCACAACATCATGCCGCTGATCTCGGATCCGACGCACGGCACGCATTTCGGCCTGACCGGCCAGCGCGGGCCGACGCCGGCGGAGTTGAAGGCGCTGCAGGACGCGTGCGAGGGCGAGATGCAGATGATGCGCCACTGCCGCCAGTGCCGCGCCGATGCGGTGGGGATGCTGGGAGAGGACCGCGGCGCGGAGTTCACGTCGCACAACATCGACTCGATCGCGGCCGGGGTCGATGCAGCGGCGGTTGCCGAATCGCGCGCGGCCTATCGCAGCTTCGTCGAGCGCGAGCGTGCGGACCGCGATGCGGCGACGGAAAGCGCCCAGGCGCGGCTCGGGACGACGGCCGAGACGCGGCTGGTCGCGGTGGCGACCAAGGGATCGGGGCGGATCAACCAGCACTTCGGCCACGCCGAGGAGTTCCAGGTGTACGAGGTGTCGGCGGCCGGCGCGAAGTTCGTCGGCCATCGCAAGGTGTCGCTGTACTGCCAGGGCGGCTACGAGGACGACGAGGCGATGCCGGGCATCGTCGAAGCGCTCGCGGGCTGCGGCGCGGTGTTCGTCGCGAAGATCGGCCACTGTCCGCGCAAGGACCTCACGGCGGCGGGCATCGCCGCGGTGGAGGACTACGCGCATGACTACATCGAGGCCTCGCTGATCGACTGGTTCGCGAAGTCGGTCGCGGGCGCCACCACCATCGCCGCCTGAAGGAGGACCCAAAGCATGTGCGTGACCCTCACCCCCGCCGCCGCGAGCTTCATGAAGCGCATCGTGCGCTTCGGCGGCGGCAGCGCCGACAGCGGCTTCCGGCTGTCCGTGCAGCCCGGCGGCTGTTCGGGTTTCGATTCGAATTTCACCGTCGAGACCGCCCCGGCCGCGGGCGACGCGGTGATCGAACAGCTCGGCGTGCGCCTCTTCCTCACCGAGGCGAGCTGCGCGCTGCTGCGCGGCTACACGGTGGATTTCACCGAGAACAGCATCGACAGCCGCCTGAGCTACCGCAAGGAGGGCGCGCCGGAGGCCTGCGGCTGCGGGTCCGGCGAGCGGCAGCGGGCGGGCGCCGCGGTTGCGGTGACGTTCTTCAAGCCCGACGGCAGCTGCCGCAAGACATAGGAGGCGGCCATGTTCGCGCGCGATTCGGACATCGTGGAACTCGACGGCCCGCCCGCCTTCGACTACGGCGAAAAGGTCATCTCGCGGAAGAACGTCAGGAACGACGGCACCTTCCAAGGCCGCGAGATCGGCGACGTGCTGGTGAAGAAAGGCGACGTCGGCTACGTGAAGAGCATCGGCACCTTCCTGCAACAGTTCTACATCTATGGCATCGACTTCGTCGACCGGGGCTACGTGGTGGGCATGAAGGGACGCGAACTGCGCTCGCTCGACGCGCCCTCGCCCGGCCCCTACGACGAGGACGACGCGCTCCATTTCGACGAAGAGGAAACAGTCCGATGAAAGTCACAGTGCGCAGGGAAGCCGCCGGCCATTATTCGATCTACGTGGCGAAGAAGGATCTCGAGGCGCGCATCGTGAGCGCCGAGCAACCGGCCATCTGGGGCGGCAGAGTGGAGCTCGACAACGGCTGGACGCTGGAGATGCCGGCGCTGGCGGCCGACACCCGGCTGCCGATCACCGTCGAGGCGCGACGGCTCGGCGAAGGCTGAGACCGCCCGCGCAACAGCGAACGAGGCGTTCAGTCGCCGTCGAGCGCCAAGACCCGGCCGGCCGCCAGCAGCGCCGCGTAGTCGGCTGCCGGCACCGGCCGGCTGAACAGGAAGCCCTGCATCTCGTCGCAGGCGTTGGCGCGCAGGAAGTCGAGCTGGGGGCGGGTTTCGACGCCCTCTGCGACCACCGTCAGGTCCAGGCTGTGTGCGAGCCCGATGACCGCGCGGCAGATCGCCGCATCTTCGGGGTCGCTCGCGATGTCGCGCACGAAGGCGCGATCGATCTTCAGCTGGTCGATGGGGAAGCGCTTGAGATAGGCGAGGCTTGAATAGCCGGTGCCGAAATCGTCCAGCGCGACCCGGATGCCGATCGCGTTGAGCTCGCGCAGCATCGCGACCGCGCGGTCGACGTCGTGCATGACCGTGCTTTCGGTGATCTCGAGGTGCAGGCGGTGCGGGTCGAGACCGGCCGCCGACAGGGCGGCGCGCACCGTCTGCGGCAGATTCTCCTGGCGGAACTGGCGGGCCGAGAGGTTGACCGCGACGGGCGGCACTGCGAGCCCCTCGGCGATCCAGGCAGCCTGCTGGCGGCAGGTTTCGCGCAGCACCCATTCACCGAGCGGCACGATCAGCCCGGTGTCCTCGGCGACGGGGATGAAGTCGGCCGGCGAGACCATGCCGCGCTCGGGGTGCTGCCAGCGGACCAGGGCCTCGGCGCTGGTCACCCGGCCATCGCCCAGGCTGACCTTGGGCTGGTAGAAGACCCGCATCTCGCCCCGCTCGATCGCGCTCCGCAGCGCGCTGGCCAGCGCGAGCTGCGCGTTGACCCGCAGGTTCATCTCCGGCGCGTAGAAGCGGAAGGCGTTGCCGCCCGCCATCTTGGCGTTGTGCATGGCGATGTCGGCGGTTCCGAGCAGGGCTTCGGCGTCCTGTCCGTCGCGCGGGAAGAGGCTGATGCCGAGACTTGCGGTCGAGTACACCCCGTGGCCGGCGATATCGAGCGGCGCAGCGACGTCCTCGAGCAGCCGCCCGACCAGCGGCGCGACGTCCTCGACGGCGGCCAGATCGTCGAGCAGGATCGCGAACTCGTCGCTGGCCAGACGCGCGACGGTATCCCCGTTGCGCAGCGGTCCCTGCAGGCGGCGTGCGGTTTCCTTGAGCAGGGTGTCGCCGCGGGCCTGGCCGAGGGTGTCGTTGATGGCCTTGAAGCGGTCGAGGTCGAGCAGCGCGACCGCAACCGCCCGTCCGTTGCGCCGGGCATGCACCAGCGCCTGCTCGACGCGGTCGCGGAACAGGTGGCGGTTGGCGAGCCCGGTCAGCGTATCGTAGTGCGCCTGGTGGGCGAGCTCGCGTTCGGCACGCTGGCGCGCATCGCTCTCGCGCAGGCTGCGCAGGCCGTAGGCCAGGTCGTTGGCGAGCTCCTCGAGCAGGGCCACCTCCTGGGGGTCGAAGGCGTCGCGCTCGCTGGCGTAGATGTTGAGCGCACCGACCGTTCGTCCGGCCGCAGTCAACGGCAGTGCGATGCTGGAGGAGAAGCCGCGGCGCAGCGCCTCGGTGCGCCACGGCGCGTAAGCCGGGTCGCCGGGGATGTCGATGCAGGTTTGCGTGGTGCCCAGCCGGATCGCGCGGCCGGTCGGCCCCTGGCCGGCAGGAACGTCCGCCCAGCTCACGTCGAGCGTGCGCAGGTAATCCGCGCCCAATCCCGCAACCGCCGCGGGGCGCACTGATCGGGCGGGATCGTCGAGCGCGAGGCCGACCCATGCCAGCCGGTAGCCGCCATGTTCGACGAGGTGGCCACACACGGTCTCGAGTAACTCCCCCTCATCCTGCGCACGCACCAGCGTTTCATTGCACAAGGTGAGCATGCGCAGGGTCCGGTTCAGGCGGCGCAGCTCGTTCTCGGCACGCACTTGCGCCGAGATGTCGCGCACGACGGCGATGACCTGCGTCTCGCCGTCGTGCGCCATGACGGCCCTGCTGATGTCGGCCGGGAACTCGCTGCCGTCGCGCCGCCGGGCGAAGATACCGGGACGCCGCATGCCGATCACATCGGAATGCGGCGTCCGGTTATAGTCCGAACGCTGGTCCGAATGATGCGCCCGGAAACGTTCGGGCACGAGAAGCTCGACCGTCTGGCCGAGCAGTTCGCTGCGCGGGTAGCCGAACAGCATCTCGGTGCGCGCGTTGACCATCGTGATGCGTCCCGCGGCGTCGGTGATGACGATGCCGTCGGCGGCCGACTCGAGGATGCTGCGGAAACGCGCCTCGCTGGCGCGCAGGGTGCGTTCGGCCTGGCTGCGTTCATCGACCTCGTGCAGCAGCGCCGCATTGCTGGAGGCCAGTTCGGTGCTGCGCTGCGCTTCACGCCGCTGCCCCGCCTGCAAGGCGCCGGCCATGTCGTTGAGGGCGACGTTGAGCGTCGCGAATTCGTCGCCGCCGTCGCTGCGCAGGCGCACGTCGAGATCACCCGCCGCCAGGCGTTGCGCGAAACTCATCGTCTGCCCGATCGAGCGCCGGATGCTGCGCGAGAAGAAATTTCCGATGGCCAGGCCGAGCGCGGCCGCGAGCACAGCGGTCATGAGCAGGGCCGTGCCGGCGAAGCGTTCGAAACCCAGCAACTCGTCGCGGGTGCTTGTAGCGTGGCCGCTCGCATGGGCATGCAGGCGCTGCAGTTGCGACTCGATTTCATGCACCGCCTCGAGATACTTTTCCCGGGTCGTCTCGAGCTCGCCGCGGACCGCCACGTAGGCGAGGAAGGCCTCGCGATAGTCGTGCAGCGCAACGGCGAACGCGCTGCGCAACGCGGCCGGCAGGGACTCGCCCGCGACGGCGACGGCAAAGCGCTCGGCCGCATCGGCGAAGCGCCGGGCGTCGCGCGCGCTGTCGGTGAGCACGTAATCCTTCTCGAACCGTCGCATCTGGAGCAGATCCGCACGCAAGCGATGCGCGCCGGCCGGAATCAGCGCCTCGATGCGGTGCGCGGCCGCGCGCAGCGTACCGGCCAGGCCGTCGTCGCGGCGGCCGAGCTGCCCCTGAAGCGCGGCCGCCGCCAGGAATTCCTTCTCGAAGCCGATGGCAGCGGCCTCGATCCGCCGCACTTCCTCCCGCATGTCGGTTTCGCGCGCGAGCCCCCCGATCGCCGCCAGGTGCTCGCGCAGCGCCTCGAGGTTGGTGCGCACGAGCGTCACATAGCGCGTGCGGCTCTCCTCATAGCCCAGCACCGGCACCGCGAGCAGAAAGTCCTTCTCGTAGCGGCGCGCCCGGAGCAGCGCATGATTGGCGAGCAGGCTCAGCTCGGCGATCCGCAATTCGACCGTGAAGTGCTCCTCGAACAGCGTGCCGATCCGGCGATGGCTGGCCAGCGAGGCGATCCCGACGGCCAGGGTGATTGCCACCATCAGGGCGAAGCCGATCCTCAGGCGCGCACCGAGGCTCAGCCGGGCCAAGGTCTCGGGCAGGGAGCCGCCGCGTTCGGGGCGCGTGCTCTCCATGGCGCTAATCCACGTAGGGAACGAAATCGAGCTGCCGGATCAGCCCGGTCACGCTCGACGACATCGCGAACTCGATGAATTCGCGCGCCAGCCCCTGCGGCAGCCCCCGGGTCACGAGGGTCAGCGGCCGCGCGATCGGAAAGTCGCCCTTGCGCACGCTGCGGCTGCTGGCGTCGATGCCATCGACCGCAACCAGCCGGACCGGCTGCCCCGCCTCCACGGCCCGCTCGGCCTCGCCGATCGACATGAACACGATCGCGCCGCGGTCGCCGGCCACCGCCTGCAGGCGCTGCTGGTTGTCGGTGAGGATGTTGGCGGCGGGAACGGCCGCATAATCGATGCCGAAATGCCTGGCGAAGAGTTCGGACGAACTGCGCCCCTGCTCCGTAGCCAGGACGCGGATCGGCCGATCCTCGCCACCCACCGCTCGCCAGTTGCCGATCCGTCCGCGATAGATGGCGGAGATCTGTCCCGAACTCAGGTTCCTGACCGGATTGTCGCGATGGATCACCAGCGACACCCCGTCGCGGGCGATCGGCACTCCGACCAGATCCGTCTCGCCTTCGGGCAGCGCGCGCGAGAACATTGCAATATCGGCCTGCGCGTCACGCAAGGCCTGCAGCCCCCGATCCGAGCCCAGGGGGCGTATGTCGATGACGACGTCCGGACGGCGCTCGCGAAAGCGTTCGGCGATCGCCTTGACCAGCGGGCTCATCGTGCCGGAGCCCGCGATGACGAGGGCGTTACGCGAACCCTGGGCACCGTGTGGGCCCGACTTCAAAGGCGCGGCCGACAGCGCCGGCCCGACCGCGCACAGGGCAAGCAGCGCCCCGAGGAGCAAGCCGCTGCGGCCGGCAGCGGGCGGCCGACCACCGGTCAGGGCACGTCCACTGCCAACGGCTCGCCTGGCCACGCGTCGACACCACTCGACTGCGGCCGCGAGGACGTGCGCGCATCCGCGCCGGGGCATTTGCCCCCATGCCGCGGAGCTGGTCGATTCCATCTGGAATGTGTGCAGTTATTCAGTGTCCGGCGAGTCTAGTGCAATCGGCATGGACGGGCAATTCCGGGCCGATACAGCCACTTCGGCATCCTGCCGCGCAGCGCCACGTGCCGCGACGTTGTCATGCGCCCTGCAGCGCGAGCAGTGCGGGCGCCTGCCGCTCGACCTCGCGCAGCACCGCACCATCGAGACGCTTCAGCCAACGCGCGGGGATGGCGGCGACGCCGAAATGCGCCCCCGCCAGCATGCCGGCGATCGCTCCGGTCGTGTCCGCGTCGCCGCCGCAATTGACGGTTGCGACCAGGCAGGATTCGAAACTATCGGTGGCGAAGAAGGCGTGCAGCACGGTCTGCACGGTGTCGACGACGTAGCCGGTCGCGCGCCCGGGGTAGGGGTCGAAGCGGAACTGGCGGTGCGCCGCGACCAGCGCCTTCGCGTGCGCGCGCAACTTCGCCAGGTTGTCGCGCCAGTGGCCGCCGGCAAGGAGGTCCGCGAGCATATGCGCGAAGCACAGCGTCGCGGCATCCGACAGCGGGTGGTTGTGCGTGACGTGGGCCTGCTCGATGACGCAGCGGTCGAGCCGATCGGCGTCGCGGAAGGCGAAGAGGATCGCGGGCAGGACGCGCATCAGCGCGCCGTTGCCGGCGTCCCCGTCCGAGAAGGGCGATTCGAGCGAGCCGTCCGACGCGAAGCGCTGGAGGCCGCGGCGACAGGTGTTGCCGACGTCGATCGGCTTCGACTTCAGCCACGCGAGCCAGTGCTCGGCGATGTTCTTGAGATCCCATCCGCCCGATTCGAGGATCGCGGCGCCGAGCGCGAGCGACATCTGCGTGTCGTCGGTGACCTGCCCTGCCCTCAGTCTGAGCCAGCCGCCGCCGACGATGTCGCGCAACTCGCCGTACTGGTGGCGGATCTCGGAGGGCGTCAGGAATTCGACCGTGGCGCCCAGGGCGTCGCCAACGGCGAGTCCAAGGTAGGCGCCCAGTGCGCGTTCGCGCAGGCTCGGTTCGGGCGCGTTGGTCATAGGGTCGCCATCCTGACACGATAGTCGCCGCCGAGCACGAGCATCTCGCCTTCCCCACGCAGCAGCGGCCCCGGCATCAGCGCATTGCAGTAGACGATCTTGCACAGCGGCACCTCCACTTCGAGGATGGTGTCGCCGAACTGGTCGGCAACGTCGCGCCGTGTCGTGAACGAGACAAGGTTGTTCTGCCGCGCGATGGCCTCGCGCGCACGGCGTGCCCTACCCTCGGCGCGCGGCAGCCAGGCGACCACCTGGTGTTCGGCGAAGTCGTTCACTCCCCGGTAGAGCGTGAGGTGGCGCCGCCCCGGGTAGAGCCAGCGGCCGAACATGTGCTGGGCGTATTCGTACAGCAGGTCGAGCTGCGCGTGGATGCAGTTATTGTGGAAGCGCGCGTGCATCTTGTCCTCGACGTACTGCATCCACGCTTCCGACGGGTAGCGGCCGAGCGGGCGTTTGTGGAAGGTCGGATGCAGGCCGAAGCGCGCTTCCGCCCAACCCTTGAGCACCGCGCCCTCGCGGCCGTTGGCGTCGAAGCCCCAGCCGCGCAGCAGGCGCAGGTAGCTCGCGCGGTAGCGCTTGCGGCCCGTCCGGTCGCGCTCGCCCGGCAGGTCCAGCTCGAACACCGTGCGCATGTAGATCTGGAAGGCGAGCACGGCCTCGTCGACGCTCGTCGCGTCGGCCAGCATCGCGAACAGCGCGCGGTTGGTCTCGCGCACGCCGTGGATGTGCAGCGGCAGCGGATGGGCGTTGAACGCCACGCTCGCGACGAGTCCCGTCGGGATGCCGACGAGATTGGTCGAGTGGCCGTACCCGGCCGGCGCGCCGGCGAGGGGCTCAGTAGTTGCTGAAATGGCCTTCACGCCTCGCCTGCGCACGCGCCCGCTTCACGAGCTCGCCCGATTGTGGAGGCGCGGCGGGCGCGGACACCTGTTTTTCTAGCGTGGTGTTGCCGCAATGCGGACACGGAGGCGCTTCGCCGGAGCGCACGAGCAACTCGAAGGTCCGGTCGCAGACCGGGCAGCGGTAGTCGAAGATGGGCATGGTCATTCCGTAGCGTTTGTCGGCTCACCCGAACCCGCAAGAACGATGCCATCCACAAGGCCGACGACCGGGAAGCGAGTGAGGGGCTTTCGTAGGGAGGGAGAAGCGCAGCGTATCCCGCCCATTCCCCCGCACGTCGCATTCGGGGCTGCATGGCGGGATACGCCTTCGGCTCCTCCCGCCCTACCGTCCGCGCCAATGCCATTCGGGAGGGGCCGGGCGAAGGGGAGTCATACGTCCCATGACCCCGTCCCCGACACGCCGATGTCCGACAGTCGCCGCCATCTTGTCGCGTTGCCGACAGCGCCGACCTCGCCCCGACAGCCCGCCCCTCCACGCCCAAAACCCTTGCTGTGCCTGGCTTTAGTGTCTTTTCCACGCCATTGGCACAGCCCTTGCCATAGGGGAACTGTGCCGGTTCGCCGGGTGTGAAAGCAGGACTCACTTTTCTTGAGGAGAAATGAAATGTCCCTTCGTCAAATCGCGTTCTACGGAAAGGGTGGCATCGGCAAGTCGACCACGTCGCAGAACACCCTCGCGGCGCTGGCCGAGATGGGCCAGAAGATCCTGATCGTCGGCTGCGACCCGAAGGCCGACTCCACCCGCCTGATCCTGCACGCCAAGGCTCAGGACACGGTGCTGTCGCTCGCGGCCGACGCCGGTTCGGTGGAGGACCTCGAGCTCGAGGACGTGCTGCGCGTCGGCTACCGCGACATCCGCTGCGTCGAGTCGGGCGGCCCGGAGCCCGGCGTCGGCTGCGCCGGTCGTGGCGTCATCACCGCGATCAACTTCCTCGAGGAAAACGGCGCCTACGACGGTGTCGATTACGTGTCCTATGACGTGCTCGGCGACGTCGTGTGCGGCGGCTTCGCGATGCCGATCCGCGAGAACAAGGCGCAGGAGATCTACATCGTGATGTCGGGCGAGATGATGGCGATGTATGCCGCCAACAACATCTCGAAGGGCATCCTGAAGTACGCCAACGCCGGCGGCGTGCGCCTGGGCGGCCTGGTGTGCAACGAGCGCAAGACCGACAAGGAATGGGAACTCGCCGACGCGCTGGCGAAGAAGCTCGGCACCCAGCTGATCCACTTCGTGCCGCGCGACAACGTCGTGCAGCACGCCGAGCTGCGGCGCATGACGGTGCTGGAGTACGACCCCGAATGCAAGCAGGCGCAGGAATACCGCGAACTCGCGCGCAAGGTGCACGAGAACAAGGGCAAGGGCGTGATCCCCACGCCGATCACGATGGAAGAGCTGGAAGACCTGCTGCTCGAGTTCGGCATCATGCAGAAGGAAGACGAGTCGATCGTCGGCAAGGCCAAGGCCGCCTGATCGCGCGCGCACTGACAGGAGATCCGTTATGAGTGCGGTACTGGATGACAAGACGCGCAATCGCGCGCTGATCAACGAGGTGCTCGAGGTCTATCCCGAGAAGGCGGCGAAGAAGCGCGCCAAGCACCTCAACGTGTATGAAGAAGGCAAACCCGACTGCGGCGTGAAGTCCAACATCAAGTCGCTGCCCGGCGTGATGACGATCCGCGGCTGTGCCTACGCCGGCTCGAAAGGCGTGGTGTGGGGCCCGATCAAGGACATGGTCCATGTCAGCCACGGCCCGGTCGGCTGCGGCCAGTACTCGTGGGCCACGCGCCGCAACTACTACAACGGCACGACCGGGGTGGATGCCTTCGGCGCGATGCAGATCACGTCGGACTTCCAGGAGAAGGACATCGTTTTCGGCGGCGACAAGAAGCTCGACAAGCTGGTCGACGAGATCACGCAGGTCTTCCCGCTGGCGAAAGGCATCTCGGTACAGTCCGAGTGCCCGATCGGCCTGATCGGGGACGACATCGAGGCCGTGTCGAAGAAGAAGTCCAAGGAAGTGGGCCTGCCGATGGTGCCGGTGCGCTGCGAAGGCTTCCGCGGCGTGTCGCAATCGCTCGGCCACCACATCGCCAACGACGCGATCCGCGACTGGGTATTCGACAAGGCGGACTACAACGCGCCCTTCGAATCGACGCCCTACGACGTCGTGCTGATGGCCGACTACAACATCGGCGGCGACGCGTGGAGCTCGCGCATCCTGCTCGAGGAGATGGGCCTGCGCGTGATCGGCCAGGGCACGGGCGACGCGACGCTCAAGGAAATCGAGATGATGCCGCGCGCGAAGCTGCTGCTCTTGCACTGCTATCGCTCGATGAACTACATCGCGCGCCACGTCGAGGAGAAGTACGGCGTGCCGTGGTTCGAGTACAACCTCTTCGGGCCGACCAAGATCGCCGAATCGCTGCGCGGCATCGCCGCCTTCTTCGACGACTCGATCAAAGAGAAGGCCGAGCAGGTCATCGCCAAATACACGGCGCTGTCGCAGGCGGTCATCGACAAGTACAAGCCGCGCCTCGCGGGCAAGAAGGTGATGTTGTATGTGGGCGGCCTGCGCCCGCGCCACGTCGTCGGCGCGTACGAGGACCTCGGCATGGAAGTCTGCGGCACCGGCTACGAGTTCGGCCACGGCGACGACTACCAGCGCACGACCCATTACGTTAAGGACGGCACGCTGATCTACGACGACGTCACCAGCTTCGAGCTCGAAAAATTCGCCGAAAAGATCCGCCCCGACCTGATGGCCTCCGGCGTCAAGGAAAAATACATCTTCCAGAAGATGGGCATTCCCTTCCGCCAGATGCACTCGTGGGACTACTCCGGCCCGTATCACGGCTACGACGGCTTCGCCATCTTCGCCCGTGACATGGACATGGCGATCAACTCGCCGGTTTGGGGCATGACCAAGGCCCCCTGGAAGAAATAAGGAGCACGACCATGCCTCAATCAGCTGAAAAGGTCCTCGACCACGCCGGCCTGTTCAAGGAGCCGGAATACCAGGAGATCTTCGAGCGCAAGAAGGCCCAGTTCGAAGGCGGCTGCGGCGCGGACAAGGTCCGGGAGGTCGCCGACTGGACCAGGACGATGGAATACCGCGAGATCAACTTCAAGCGCGAAGCCCTCGTCATCAACCCCGCCAAGGCCTGCCAGCCGCTGGGCGCGGTGCTGTGCGCCTCGGGCTTCGAGGGCACGCTGCCCTACGTGCATGGCTCGCAGGGGTGTGTCGCCTACTTCCGCTCGCACTTCAACCGCCACTTCAAGGAACCGTGCTCGGCCGTGTCCGACTCGATGACCGAGGACGCGGCGGTGTTCGGCGGCCTCAACAACATGGTCGACGGCCTCGCCAACGCCCATGCGCTGTACAAGCCGAAGATGATCGCGGTGTCGACGACCTGCATGGCCGAAGTCATCGGCGACGACCTCGACGGCTTCATCAAGATCGCCAAGCAGAAGGGCTCGATTCCCGAGGATTTCCGCGTGCCGTTCGCGCACACCCCCAGCTTCGTCGGCAGCCATGTCACCGGCTACGACAACATGCTCAAGGGCTTCCTCACGAGCTTCTGGGACGGCAAGACGCGCGCCGAGACCACGGCCCCGGCGATCAACATCAACGGCGGCTTCGACGGCTACTGCGTTGCCAACAACCGCGAACTCAAGCGGATGATGAAGGAGATGGGCGTCGAGGCGACCATCATCTCCGACCCGTCCGAGGTCTTCGATACCCCGACCGACGGCGAATTCCGCATGTACGCGGGCGGCACCACCGCCGCGCAGATGGAAGCGGCGCTCGACGCCAGGGGCACGGTGTTCATGCAGGGCATCTCGGCGGCGAAGTCGGCCGAGTACGTCGAGAAGGCGGGCCAGAAGGCGGTGTCGCTGCACTGCCCGGTCGGCGTCACCGGCACCGACGCCTTCCTGATGGCGGTGTCCGAGCTCACCGGCCAAGCCATTCCGGCCTCGCTGGAGCTCGAGCGCGGCCGCCTCGTCGATGCCATCGCCGACTCGCAGGCCCACCTGCACGGCAAGCGCTTCGCGCTCTTCGGCGACCCCGACATGCTGCTGGGCCTCACCGCATTCCTGCTCGAACTGGGCGCCGAGCCGGTGCATATCCTCTGCACCAACGCGACCAAGGACTGGACCGAGAAGATCAACGCGCTGCTCGCCGCCAGCCCCTTCGGCAAGGACGCCAAGGCCTGGCCGGGCAAGGACCTGTGGCACCTGCGCTCGCTGCTCGCCACCGAGCCGGTCGATTTCCTGATCGGCAGCTCGCACGGCAAGTACCTCGAGCGCGACATCGGCACGCCGCTGATCCGCATCGGCTTCCCGATCTTCGACCGCCACCATCATCACCGCTTCCCGATCTGGGGCTACCAGGGCGGCCTGAACGTTCTCGTGAAGATCCTCGACAAGATCTTCGACACGCTGGACGCGAAGACCACCGACTCGGCGAGCTTCGATCTCGTGCGTTGAGGAGGAGCGCAATGCCCAACGTGACCTTCAGCTCGCCGAAGATGCGCCGCGACCTCACCGTCTATGCCCCTGCGGGCGACCGCAAGAGCATCCTCGGCGTCGCCCGGGATCATGGCGTCGCGATCGACTGCGAATGCCAGAAAGGCGAATGCGGTTCCTGCACGGTCGAGGTGATCCACATCGGCAACAAGCCGCCGATGGCGGTGCACCTCACCGAGAAGGAAAAGCTCACGCTGCTCACCTCCGGCAAGCTCGCGCGGCAGGAGTTCGAGGAACTGGAACTGCTGGATCTCGCGCCGCGCTACCGGCTCGCGTGCCAGTACCTGCTGCTCGACGAGGACATCGTGGTGAAGTTCTGAGCGCCTGAAACCCGCTCACTGCATCCGGCGTTCTCTCCACGACGGATGCCGGTCCGGCCCGCCCGCAAGGCGGGCCGTTTTTCTTCCGGCCATGCCTCGGCCCTGCCCCGCTCTCGCCGGGCCGTCCGGTCAGGCAGTCAACCCCAGCGCATCGACAAGCCCGCTCAGGTCGGTCACTTCCAGATGCGGCTGCTCGGGATGCGGCCACGCGGCCTGCCCGCGATTCACCCACACCGCCTGCATGCCCGCACTACGCGCCCCCAGCACATCCATGACCATGTCGTCGCCCACGTGCAGCACCTCGTGCGGCTGCACACCGACGGCCTCGGCTGCGACCTGGAAGATGCGCACATCGGGCTTGGACACGCCCACCTTGAGCGCTGCAATGCCGGCGACGAAGTATGGCGCCAGGCCGACGCGCGCGAGATCGGCGTTGCCGTTGGTAATGCTCACCAGCGGATAACGCGCGGCCAGGAATTCCACCGCGGGGAGCGCGTCGGGAAAGAAGCTCACGTTGTGGCGTTCGGCGATGAAGACGTCGAAGGCGGGCCCGGCCAGCGAAGGGTCGTCCCCGGCGCTCGACAGCGCCACACGGATCGACTCGCGGCGCAGCGCGGTCATGTCGTGCGCCAGATCCGGACGCTGCACTTCCATGGCGTCGCGGACCTCGCGCAGCGCCCGCGGGCTCGCGTACATGGCCGCCGTCGCCGGGGCATTCGTCACGAGCCATTCGTGGAGGACCTTTTCCGCGCGGTCGATGGTGGGCCAGATGGGCCACAGCGTGTCGTCCAGATCCAGCGAGACGGCCTTGATTTGGTTCAGGTTCAGCATACCGGCGATGGTACCCGACAGTGCTTCGGTTCTGTGCGTCGACAGGTGGAACTCGGCCGACGCGATTGCACGCCGCTACCGTCATCCCCGCCGTGCAGCTTCGATCGCGGCGATGTCGATCTTCCCCATCTTCATCATGGCGTCGAAGGCGCGCTTTGCCGCCGCCCGGTCCGGGTCGGCAATCGCGGCCGTCAGGGCGCGCGGCGTGATCTGCCACGACACCCCCCACTGGTCCTTGCACCAACCGCACGCGCTTTCCTGACCGCCGTTGCCGACGATCGCGTTCCACAAGCGGTCCGTTTCGGCCTGGTCGTCGGTCGCGACCTGGAACGAGAAGGCCTCGCTGTGACGGAATGCCGGACCGCCGTTCAGACCGATGCAGGGAATGCCCATGACGGTGAACTCGACCGTCAGGACGTCGCCCTGCTTGCCGGAGGGATAGTCGCCGGGGGCGCGATGGATCCTGCCCACGGCGCTGTCCGGAAACGTGCGGGCGTAGAACTGCGCGGCATCCAGGGCGGTGCCGTCGTACCAGAGACAAATCGTGTTCTTGCTCACCATTTGCTTGCTCCATTGGCCGTCATTGCCGGCGCGCCGGATGTGCGCACCGGCGTTCTGGAGAGGCTGCGCCCGCGGCGACGTCAGTGCGGGCCCTGCATGGCCGTGAAGCCTTCTGCGGCCTGCTGCACGTCGGGCGGGAAGTCGGACATCTCCTGGACCTGGCGGATCTCGATGATCTCGTTGTCCGCCATCGGGCAGCGCGACGCCCAGGCGATCGCCTCCTCCTTCGACTTCACGTCGATCATCCAGTAGCCGCCGAGCACTTCGTTGGTTTCGATGAAGGGGCCGTCCGTGACGGTCGGCTTCCCGCCGGCGAAGGACACGCGCGCGCCCATGGACGGCGGGTGCAATCCCTCGAGCGAGAGCAGGACGCCGGCCTTCTGCAGTTCCTCGTTGTACCTCATCATCGCCTCGACCGCCTTCGCGTCGGGGACCGTTCCGGGCGGCGCCTTCTCGTAGCCCTTCGGGATCACGAGCATCATGAAGCGCATGTCAAATCCCCCCCCTTGTCGGTCTCGCAATTGATCATCCACGGCACGCCGAAGCGGTCCGTGCACATGCCGAAGCGGGCCGCCCAGAAGGTGGGGCCGAGCGGCATCTGTACCGTGCCGTTGTCCGCGAGGGCGGCGAAGATGCGCTCGGCCTCGGCGATCGAATCGACGTTGAGCGAGACCGAGCAGCCCTTGATGCCCTCATACGGATACTGGGGCGTCGTATCCGACGCCATGAGCATCTGGCCGTCGATGAGCAGGCAGGCATGCATGATGCGGTTGCCGAACTCGGCCGGAATCGGCCCGCAACCGGGCTCACCGTCGGCCCCCTTGGGCGCATCGGCAAACCGGAGCAGGGCCTGCAGGGTCGCGCCCAGGTGTTGTTGATAGAACTTGAAGGCGGCTTCGCAGTCGCCGTTGAAGATGAGATAGGGGTTGAGTCGCATCGTATTCTCCTCGTTGGGGTCAGGGCGTCAGCCACAGGGCCGTGTTGCTCTGCGGGTCGAAGGGAGCGGAGAAGTGCTCGTGCACGATTCGCCACTTGCCGTGCTGCTTGAGCAGGCAGCTCGTCATGCGCATCCAGCCGGACATCTCCTTGCCGTCCGGTCCGGTGCCGCCGCAGCGGTTGAGGGCGTGGGCAAAGGCCAATTCCGCACCGGTGGTGATCTCCAGCTCGTGCACCTCGAAGATCATCGCGCCGGTGCACATCGTCAGGCAGCTTTCCCAGTGCTTGCGGTAGGCGTCGTTGCCCTTGAACTGGAGTTGCGCGATGGCGTCGAAGGCGACGATCTCCGGTGCGTAATGCGCGAAGATGCGGTCGACGTCCTTGGCGCGGACCGCGTCTGCCCAGTCTTCCAGTTCGTTGCGGATTTCCGTTTCGCTGAGTGCGAGGGTGGATCTCGTGTCCATGGTGGATCTCCCGGGGTTGGATGAGGCGCTTGCGGCGCCGGCTGGTCGAACGGTGCGTGGCCGGATCGACCTCGTTGTTCCCTTCAGGCGGCGGCTTCCTGCGTGTCAAAGCCCAGTGCCTGCAGGGTTTGTGCGTCCTCCGCGACCGGCCGTACCTCGACGCAGCCGAAGCGCGCGCCTGGTATGCGCGCCGCCACCTGGATGGCCTCGTTCAGATCCCGGGCCTCGATCAGGTAGTAGCCGCCGAGCTGCTCCTTGGTTTCGACCCACGGCCCGTCGGTGACCGAGATCCGGCCGTCGCGCACCCGGACGGTGCTGGCGGCGTCAGGGGGCAACAGGCGGTTGCAGCCGAGGTAGTGGCCGCTCTTGCGCACCGCGTCGGTGAACTCGCGGTACTCCTCGAAGTGCTTGTCTGCATCGGGGCGCGGCATCTGCTCCATGACCTTCTCTGCACAGATCAGGCAAAGGTATTTCATCGGGCTTCTCCTCTTGAATGCGCGGTGTGGACCGCCTTCGGCAGCCTGCGCCGATCGGCGCGATCGGGGCCTCCGTACCCCTGGTCGAACGGCGCACGACGAAATCGACATCGCGTTGCAAAAAGAAACATCACGCCGCCAGTTCCGCGAGCCGTCGCTCGAGGAAACGGCGCTCGGTGGCCTGCCGGGTCAGCGCCAGAGCGCGCCGGTAGGCCACCCTCGCCTCTTCGTGGCGGCCCAGGCGCCGGCACAGATCGGCCCGCGCCGCGTGGGCGAGGTGGTAGTCGGAGAGTTCGCCGCGGTTCAGGATCGTGTCGATCACCGCGAGCCCGGCCGCCGGGCCGTCGCGCATCGCTATCGCCACGCCACGGTTCAGTTCGACCACCGGGGACGGTTCGCGCTGCAGCAGCAGGTCGTAAAGACCGACGATCTGGGCCCAATCGGTTGCCCCGGCAACAGGGGCCTCCGCATGCACGGCGGCAATTGCGGCGTGCAGCGCATAAGGGCCGGCGGGTCCGGCCAGGAGCGCGCGCTCGACCAGTGCCGTGCCCTCGGCGATCAGCTCGTGCAGCCATCGCGAGCGGTCCTGTGCGTCGAGCAGCACCAGATCGCCGGCTGGCGTGGTGCGCGCGGCACGGCGCGACTCCTGGATCAGCATCAACGCGAGCAGCCCGATCGCTTCGGGTTCGGGAAGCAGTTCGACAAGCAGCCGTCCGAGCCGGATCGCTTCGCCCGACAGATCGGCACGGGTGAGCGAATCGCCGGCCGAGGCCGAGTAGCCTTCGTTGAATACCAGGTAGATCACGCGCAGCACGCTGTCGAGCCGGGCCGGCAATTCGGCGCGCTCGGGCACTTCGTAGCGCAGGCGCGCGTCGCGGATCCTGGCCTTGGCGCGCACGATGCGCTGCGCCACGGTCGGCGGCGCGGTGAGGAAGGCGCGCGCGATCTCTTCGGTGGTGAGGCCGCACACCTCGCGCAGCGTCAGCGCGGTGCGGGCCTCCGTGGGCAGTGTCGGGTGGCAGCAGGTGAAGATCAGCCGCAGACGGTCGTCCTCGACGCTGTCGCCGGGATTGCCTTCGTCGGCCGATTCGTCGCCGACCGGATGGGGGCGGTCATCCAGATCCTCGACGAAGTCGAAGCGCGCACGGCGGCGCAACGTGTCCACCGCCTTGAAGCGCCCCGTGGAAACCAGCCAGGCACGCGGATTGGCCGGTACGCCCTGTTCGGGCCACTGTTCGAGAGCCGCGCGGAAGGCGTCGTGCAGTCCCTCCTCGGCGAGGTCGAAGTCGCCGAGCAGGCGGATCAGCGTGGCGAACACCCGGCGCGACTCGGTGCGATAGATTTCTTCCACCTTCGCTCGCACCGCCGCGGCCGCCGGCATGGATTGGCGCACTGGGTCCGATGAGGCATCGCGGTCGACCATCCCGGGCTGCTCCGCTTGTCGAAGGACATCCCTTAGACTAGTCCATCTCGCCCTCAGCTCAATGGCGGGCGCGATCGCACTTTGTGATCCTTTGCTTCAGAACGGACGCGAGCTGTGGCGCGGCGCTCGGCAGGTCAGCGACTTTGCGCTGACGACGATCCGCATTCCCGCGCGGGAGAAGGATCCCGAAGCGACTGTGCAGGAAGGAACAAGGCCGGCGAGAGCCCGTAACGGTTCGACCTCACCCGGGAGCAAGCCATGTACGAAAAGATCCTGGAGTTCTGGTTCGACGAGGTTTCCCCCGCGCAGTGGTGGAAGAAGGACGCCGCTTTCGACCGCATGGTCGCCGAACGCTTCGGCGCAATACACGCGCAGGCTGCGCGCTGCGAGTTGTACGCGTGGCGTGCGACGCCCACCGGGAGGCTGGCGGAGGTGATCGTGCTGGATCAGTTTTCGCGCAACATGTTTCGCGATTCGCCCGCGGCCTTCGTGTGCGACGCCCTGGCCCTGGCGCTGGCGCAGGAGGCGATTGCGGCGGGGGCGGAGCAGGCGCTGCGGCCGGTGGAGCGCAGCTTCCTGTACATGCCCTTCATGCACAGCGAGTCGCCGAGGATCCAGGAGATTGCGGTGCAGCTCTTCGAGCGCAACGGCATCGCGGACAGCCTCGACTCCGCGCTGCGGCACAAGGCGATCATCGAGCGCTTCGGGCGCTATCCGCATCGCAATGCGATTCTGGGAAGGGAATCGACGCCGGAGGAGGTCGAATTCCTGAAGCGGCCGGGTTCGCGCTTCTGAACCCGGCCGCTTCGGCCCGCCGCGGAGGACGGACCGTTCGGTCAGTGCAGATCGCTCAGAGGATGATGCGGCCGACGTACCACGCGCCGGCTGCGATCAGCGCGCTGCAGGGGATGGTGAGGATCCACGCCCAGACGATGCTGCCCGCCACGCCCCAGCGCACCGCCGAGACCTTGCGCGAGGAGCCGACGCCGACGATCGCGCCGGTGATGGTGTGGGTGGTCGATACCGGGATGCCCAGCGCGGTGGCGAGGAACAGCGTCATCGCGCCGCCGGTTTCGGCGCAGAAACCGCCGACCGGCTTGAGCTTGGTGATGCGCTGGCCCATGGTCTTGACGATGCGCCAGCCGCCGAACATCGTGCCGAGGCCGATGGCGAGGTAGCAGGTGACGACGACCCACATCGGCACCGGGTCCGAGCCCTGGCTGATGCCGGCGGCGATCAGCAGCATCCAGATGATGCCGATGGTCTTCTGCGCGTCGTTGCCGCCGTGGCCGAGGCTGTAGAGCGAGGCCGACACGAGCTGCAGGCGGCGGAACCACTTGTCGACCTTGCGCTGTGACGTTCGGAAGCACACCCAGGACACTATCACCATCAGTATCGACCCGAGCAGGAAGCCCAGCATCGGCGACACGAGGATGAAGGCGACGGTCTTGATGAGGCCGGCGGCGAGCAGGGAGCCGAAGCCGCCCTTGGCGACCGCGGCACCGACCAGGCCGCCGATCAGCGCGTGCGAGGAGCTGGACGGGATGCCGTAGTACCAGGTGATGACGTTCCACGCGATCGCGCCGACCAGTGCGCCGAACACGACGACGTGGTCGACCACCGCGGGATCGATGGTGCCCTTGCCGATCGTGGTCGCGACCTTCAGCTGGAAGATGAAGATGGCGACGACGTTGAAGAAGGCCGCGAAGGCGACCGCATGCTGCGGCTTGAGCACGCCGGTCGAGACGACCGTCGCGATCGAGTTCGCCGCATCGTGGAAGCCGTTCATGAAGTCGAACAGCAGGGCCAGCACCACGAGGAACATCACCGTGGCCAGCCCGATCTCCATAGTTGCCATGTCGTTTTCCTGGAGATCGCGGATCAGGAGTTTTCGAGCACTACGGCCTCGAGGATCTTGGCGACGTCCTTGCAGCGATCGGTGACCGATTCGAGCAGCTCGTACACACCCTTCATCTTCAGGACCACGCGAACGTCCGGTTCGTCGCGGAAGAGGCCCGACAGCGCCTTGCGCAGGACGCGGTCGGCGTCGGATTCGAAGCCGTCGATCTCGTGGCAGATGCGCAGGATCTCGCGGCCGTTGTCCATGTTGGACAGCAGCACGACTGCCGCACGCACGCTCTCGGCGCAGGACAGCGACAGCTCGGCGATGCGCAGGGCCTCCTCCGTCGACTCGCCGATGTCGTACAGCGAGACGGTTTCGGCGACGTCCTGGATGGTATCGAGCACGTCGTCCATGCGCGAGATGAGCTGGTGGATCTCGTCGCGGTCGAGCGGCGTGATGAACGTGGAATGCATCAGCGCCATCACGTCATGATTCACCTTGTCCGCACGGGTCTCGATCTCGTCGATGTCGGCGGTGGCCTTGGCCGCTGCCGATGCGTCCTTTCCGACGGCCTGCATCAGCGCGACCAGGGCCTTGGCACCGGTCACGATCTCATCTGCATGGGAGTTGAAAAGCGTGAAGAACTGACCCTCACGGGGCATGAAGCGCGAGAACATGATGTTGTTTTGCCGGACGGCCGTATGGAGTTAGGCCGCGATTTTACCAGCGGAAACAATCCTGTAATGTTTCATCCGGAAATATTGCGCAGGAATATGCGCGCGCCGGGGCATATCCCCCAACGCGTCCGTATCCTGCGCGCGGCTGCGCCCGGGGAAACTTCATGCGCCGAGCGCCGCCCGGGCGCGCACCGCTTACATGCGCAGGCCGAAGGCCTTGCCGATGGCCTCGACGGTATCGGGGCTGTCCCACTCCTTGGCGCCGTAAACCTTGTGCAGGATCTTCCCGTCGGCATCGACCAGCACCGTGAGCGGGATGCGGTTGGCGCCGAGCATGTTCTCGAGCGCGAGTTTGCGGTCGATGAAGTGCGGGAAGCTGGTCTTCGCCTGCGCGAGGAAGGCCTGCGCGCGCTCGGGGTAGTCGTCGATGGAAATGCCGATCACGTTGAACTGCTTGCCGTAACGCTTCGACAGGCGCTCCAGCGAGCCCATCTCGGCCAGGCAGGGCGGGCAGTAGCTGGCCCAGACGTTGATGATCAGAGGCTTGCCGCGATAGTCGCCGAGCAGCTTCGAGCCGCCGGTAAGGCCCTGCATCGGCATCTGCTGCAAGGTGCCGCCTTCGGGCACTTCTCCGGGGGCAGCGACGGCCGGTCCGGACATTGCGGCGAGGCTCAGGGCGAGGGAAAGGAGGGCTTTCTTCATCTTGGCTACGGGTCGGAAGCGCGGCGCGGTACGCCGCGAAAGCCTGAGCATAGCAGGGCTGAGGAAGCTCCGACACGGCGGCGCCCGTGCTGTTCCGTCGGAGCGGCTTCAGCCGCGAATGGGCGGAGTCTCAAGGGCTGCGGCCGATTCGCGGCTGAAGCCGCTCCCACTGCGCCCCGTGTCGCCTCCCCGACAAATTGACTGTCGCGAGTTCGACAGCATTCGCGTAATGCCTGCAAGTCATTGATTTTACGTACCGCTGAGTCTGGCACCGATCGTGCATCGGTTTCCCCGTCCCCCGACCCCCGCGCCACGGGCGCATACAGGAAACCGACATGAGCGCACTCAAACAGAGAATCGACAGCCTGCTGATCGAGCCCGGCTGCGCGACGAACCAGGCGAAGAGCGACAAGGCACGCAAGGAAGGCTGCAAGAAGCCGCTGACGCCGGGTGCGGCGGCCGGCGGCTGTGCCTTCGATGGCGCGAAGATCGCGCTGCAGCCGGTGGTGGACGTCGCCCACCTCGTGCATGGGCCGATCGCGTGCGAAGGCAATTCGTGGGATTCGCGCCACGTGTATTCGTCCGGCCCGCAGACTTACCGCACGGGCTTCACCACCGACATGGCGGAGTTCGATGTGATCTACGGCGGCGAGAAGCGCCTGTACCGCGCGATCAAGGAGATCGTCGACAAGGTGAATCCGCCGGCGATCTTCGTGTACCAGACCTGCCTGCCGGCGATGATCGGCGACGACGTGGAAGGCGTGTGCAAGGCGGCCTCCGCGAAGTTCGGCACGCCGGTGATCCCGGTGAATGCCCCAGGTTTCGCGGGCAGCAAGAACCTCGGCAACAAGCTCGGCGGCGAGGCGCTGCTCGACCACGTCGTCGGCACGCTGGAGCCGGAATACACCACGGACTGCGACATCAACCTGATCGGCGAATACAACGTGGTCGGCGAGTTCTGGCAGGTGAAGCCGCTCTTCGACGAGCTGGGCATCCGCGTGCTGGCGACCTTCTGCGGCGACGCGCGCTACCGCGACATCGCGGGCTCGCATCGCGCAAAGGCGGCGATCATGCTGTGCTCGCAGGCGCTGATCAACATCGCGCGCAAGATGCAGGAGCGCTACGACATCCCGTTCTTCGAGGGCAGCTTCTACGGTATCGCGGACATGTCGGACTGCCTGCGCAGGATCTCGCGCCTGCTGGTCGAGCGCGGCGCCCCGGCAGACCTGCCGGCGCGCGCCGAGGCGCTGATCGCACGCGAGGAGGCGCGCGCGTGGGCGCGGCTGGAGAAGTACCGTGCGCGCCTCGCGGGCAGGCGCGTGCTGCTGTTCACCGGCGGGGTGAAGTCGTGGAGCGTGGTGTCGGCGCTGCAGGAGGTGGGCATGGAGATCGTCGGCACCTCGATGCGCAAATCGACGCAGGGCGACCGCGCGAAGGTCGTCGAGATCATGGGCACCGACGCGCACATGTTCGACGAGCTGCCGCCGCGCGAGATGTACCGGATGCTGAAGGAGTCGAAGGCCGACGTGATGCTGTCGGGCGGACGCTCGCAGTTCGTCGCGCTGAAGGCGAAGACGCCTTGGGTGGAGATCAACCAGGAGCGCCATCACGCGCTCGCGGGCTACGAGGGCGTGGTGAATCTGGTCGCGGAGATCGACAAGGCGCTGTACAACCCGATCTGGGCGCAGGTGCGACAGCCGGCGCCGTGGGAGCAGCCGGAGGGCTGGGGCGAGCGCGTGGCCACGGCGTGAGCGTCCGCGACAAGCCCGTGAGGACTACAGGACCGTTTCGGGAGCCGGCAGCGCCCGGGTCATCGCTTCGATCAGGTCGGCGAGCGCGCGCGCGGCACGGTCGCGGGCGTCGTCGATCTCCGCGGCGGGGGCGCCTTCATGGAGACAACGCTCGAGTCCGGCCGCGACCTCCTGCATCGGCGCGGCGCCGATCTGCCCCGCCAGTCCTTTCAGCGAGTGGGCGAGACGCTCGGCCGCGGCGAGGTCGCCGCCGGCGAGGGCCGCGTCCAGGCGCGCGGTGAAATCCCCATAGCCGCTGACGAACTTGCGCAGCAGGGAGAGGTAGAAGTCCTCCTTCCCCATCAGGCGGCGCACACCGAGGTCGGGATCGAGTCCCGGAATCAGCCTGAGCCTTGCCAGCACGACGCGCGGCGCGGCAGCGGCAGGCGCCGTCGCTGCCGGACTGTCCGCGGCCGTCGCGTCGCCGCGCGGCGCGATCCAGCGCAGCAGCGCCGCCCACAGGCGGTCGGGCTGGATGGGCTTGGCGACGTGATCGTTCATCCCCGCGTCGATGCATTGCTCGCGATCGCCTGCCATCGCATTGGCGGTCATCGCGACGATAGGCAGGCCGGCGCAGGCGGGCAGGCGGCGGATCGCACGCGTCGCGGTCACGCCATCCATCACCGGCATCTGCATGTCCATCAGCACTAGGTCGTAGGAGGCCTGCTGCACGCGCTGCACCGCCTCTTCACCATTGGCGGCGATATCGACACGGAAGCCGGCGGCGCCGAGCAGCTCGCTCGCGACCTCCTGATTGAGCTCGTTGTCCTCGACGAGCAGCAGCCGCGCACCGCGGATCGCAGCGAGGTCGGCCGGGGCGTCGCCGGTGGCGGCGTGCGCCCTGGCCGGACGCAGGGCGCCGTCGAGCAGCCGGATGGCCGTGTCGAACAAGGCGGAGGCGGTGACCGGCTTGAGCAGGATGTCGTCGACGCCGGAGCCCACGGCGGCGCGCGCAACGTCCTCACGCCCGTAGGCGGTGACGACGATGCGCACGGGCAGCCGCGGCAGCCCGAGCCGGCCCATCTCGCGCGCGGCGGCCACGCCGTCGAGCCCGGGCATCTGCCAGTCGATCAGGACGATGTCGTAGGGTTCGCCGGCGCCTGCGGCGCGCGCCACTTCGGCGACCGCCGCGTGCCCGCAGTCCACGGCATGCACCCGGAAGGTCATGCAGCGCATCATCTCGGCGAGCACCTCGCGCGAGCTGAGGTTGTCGTCGGCGACCAGGGCGCGCAGGCCGCGCAGGTCAGGCGCGGGCATGAGCAGGTGCCCCTCGGCGCGGCCGATGCCCAGGCGGCAGGTGAACCAGAAGGTCGAGCCGGCGCCCCGCTGGCTGTCGACGCCTACGCTGCCGCCCATCATGCCGGCGAGCCGCTTGCTGATTGCGAGTCCGAGCCCGGTGCCGCCGTACTTGCGCGTGGTGGAGGTGTCGGCCTGCTCGAAGCTGCGGAACAGGCGCTCGCGCTGCTCTTCGGCGATGCCGATGCCGGTGTCGCGCACTTCGAAGCGCAGCACCACGTCGCCATCCTCGAAGCGTTCGCGCCGGACGCGAATGACGATCTCGCCGTGGTCCGTGAACTTGACCGCGTTGTTGGCGTAGTTGAGCAGGATCTGAGTGATGCGCAGGGGGTCGCCAACGAGGCTGGACGGCACGTCCGAGGCGACGTCGATGACCAGTTCCAACCCCTTCGCGTTGGTCTTCTCGACGATCTGGGCGCCGACGTCGGCGACGGTCTTCTCGAGGTCGAAATCGATGCGCTCGATGACGAGCTTGCCGGCCTCGATCTTGGAGAAGTCGAGCACGTCGTTGATGATGCCGAGCAGGTGCTGGCTGGAGGCCTGGATCTTCTCGATGTAGTCGCGCTGGCGCGCGTCGAGCTGGGTGCGCAGGACGAGGTAGGTCATGCCGATGATGGCGTTCATCGGCGTACGGATCTCATGGCTCATGTTGGCGAGGAAATCCGACTTGATGCGCGCGGCGTCCTCGGCGAGCGCGCGGGCCTTCTGCATCCGCTCGACGGCTTCGATCTCGGCGGAGATGTCGTCGATGACCCACACGGAGCCCTTGCTGCGGTCGGTCGTATCCACCGCAGTGCCCGTCAGGCGCGCCCAGAACAGGGAGCCGTCGCGGCGCATGAGCTGCTGCTCCCGCCGGTGCGATTCGCCTCGCCAGATGGCTGCGTACACCGGTTCGCCGCCCGCGATGTGCGCTGCATCGTCGGGATACCACACCGCCGTGCGCTGCCCGACAAGCCCGCCCGGCGGCCAGCCGAACATTTCGTGCAGGCGCCGGTTGCAGCGGACCACCACGCGGTCCTTGATCAGCGCGATGCCCGAGGTCGCGGTATCGAGGATCGCCTGCTGCTCGGCATTGACCTCGCGCAGCGACGCACTGACCGCGGCCAGTTCGGCGGTGCGCTCGGCAACGAGCGCCGCGATCCGCTGGGAACGATCCACAGGCATCCGATAGTCGGGCATCGGTGTTCCTCGTGTCCTGAAATCGAAGTTCATTGACATGCTCGCCGATGGGCGGGGGTGGCCGGATGCCAGCGTACCCGCGGCTGCCCCCCGAATCGACGCGCCGGCTCCAGCCGGTCGTCATCATGATACCGCGCAAGGGCATGCTTGCCGCGCGGGATTGTCGCCCGGACCGACCCGGGCCCGCGTCACGGGGCGTGTGTGGCGCTTGCGACACGTCGGTGTCGGACATCCGCCAAAGCTGCACCGGAGCAGCCTGGCAACGAGGCCATGTCACTGATTTTTGGCGCTTATGCCTCGCTGGCACCGTTCCTGCTGTGTTGTACCCGTACCCTTCCGAGCACGCATCATGGCCACGATCATTCCCGGCAGGAAAGCCTGCACGACGAACCCGCTGAAGATGAGCGCACCGATCGGCGCCGCGCTGGCCTTCCTCGGCATGGACCGCGCGCTGCCGCTGCTGCATGGCTCGCAGGGGTGCACGGCGTTCGGGCTGGTGCTGTTCGTGCGCCATTTCCGCGAGACGATCCCGCTGCAGACGACCGCGATGAACGAGGTCACGACCATCCTCGGCGGCCTGGAGAACATCGAGCAGGCGCTGCTGAACATCAAGAAGCGCGCGAACCCGGCGCTGATCGGGTTGTGCTCGACCGGCATCACGGAGGCCAAGGGCGACGACGTCGCGGGCTTCCTGAAGCTGATCCGCGAGAAGCACCCGGAGCTCGCCGGCACGGAAGTGGTGTTCGCGCCGACGCCGGATTTCGTCGGCGGTTTTTCCGACGGCTGGGCGAAGGCCGTCGGCGCGATGATCGATGCCCTGGTGCCGACGACCAAGGTGCGCACGCCGTGGCAGGTGAACATCCTCGCCGGCTGCCATCTGACGCCGGGCGACATCGAGGAGGTCCGCGAGACGGTCGAAGCCTTCGGCCTCACGCCGATCGTGCTGCCGGACCTTTCCGGCTCGCTCGACGGCCACATCCCCGAGACCTTCCTGCCGCACACGCTGGGCGGCACCCGGCTCGAAGACGTGCGCGCGATGGGCGCATCGGCCATCACGATCGCGATCGGCGAGCAGATGCGCCCGGCGGCAGAGCTGCTGGAGAAGAAAACCGGCGTGCCGTTCCGCGTGTTCGACCGCCTCACCGGGCTCGCCGCCTGCGACGCCTTCATCGCGCTGCTGTCCGACTTGTCCGAACAGGACGTGCCGCTGAAATACCGCCGCCAGCACAGCCAACTGCAGGACGCGATGCTCGACGGCCACTTCTACTTCGGCGAGCAGAAGGTCGCAATCGCCGCGGAGCCGGATCTGCTGTTCGCGCTGTCGCACTTCTTTGCCGACATGGGCGCGCAGGTGGCGTGCGCGATCGCGCCGCAGGACGCGCCGGTGCTCGCACGCGTCGCAGCGGAGACGGTGCGCATCGGCGACCTGGGCGATTTCGAGGAACACGCCGCCGGCTGCGACCTGCTGGTGACCCATTCGCACGGCCGCCAGGCGGCGGCGCGGCTGGGCATCCCCTTCTGGCGCGCCGGCCTGCCGACCTTCGACCGGCTCGGCGTCGCGCACAAGGTCACTGTCGGCTATCGCGGCACGCGCGATCTGATCTTCGAGGTGGGCAATGTCTTCATGGAGCAACTGCACGCGCATGAACAGCACGTCACCCCCGCCAGCCTCCGGCCCGACCACCACCGAACCGGCCCCGCGCCGGCCGTGGATGCGCCGGCTTGCGCTGGTCACTGATTCGCCATTGGGAGAACTCGGCATGAAAGTCGCCTTTGCAACGGAAAACCTGATCGACGTGGATGCCCACTTCGGCTGGGCGAAAAAGATTGCGATCTACGAAGTGCAGCCGGACGCGAGCCGGCTCGTCGAAGTCGTCGAGTTCGCCGGCGATCTCGCCGAGGACGGCACCGAGGACAAGCTCGTCCCCAAGCTCGACGCGGTGCGCGATTGCGCGATGCTGTACGTCGCGGCGATCGGCGGCTCGGCGGCGGCCAAGGTCGTGAATCTGCGCGTGCATCCGGTGAAGGTGGCGAACCCGCAACCGATCGCGACGATCATCGAGCGCCTGCAGGAAGTGCTCAAGGGCACGCCGCCGCCGTGGCTGCGCAAGGTGCTGCTGAAGGGCCGGGAGCGCAGCTTCGATTTCGATGCGGAGCATGACGCCGCGAGCGAGGCCGAACATGTCTGACACCCTCGCACCGGATGAGGCGGCCGTCGTCATCGCCGCATCGCCCTTCCTCGCGGAGCTGGTCAAGCTGATCCGCGCCCAGGACACCTTCGGCCGGCGCGAGCACAAGAGCGACGCCGACATCCTCAAGCCCTTCGTCGTCGACAAGGCCGCGCGCAAGCTGATCTCGATCATCGACGATCCGGGCCCGGAGGTGATGGCGCGGGTGGATCTCTTCTACAACGCCGCCGGCCTCGCGATCGAGCGCCGCACGGGGCTGATCGCATCCCCGACGATCAAGCTCAACCACGAAGGCTTCGGCCGCGCGATGCTGACCACGGGCCGCCTGATCGTGTTCTCGAAATACCACCGCGACATCCACCGCTTCGGCTTCGACACGCTGCAGGCGCTCGCGGAGGCCGGCGACCGCATCGTCGGCGAGGCGGCGGATCTCATCGGCCGCTTCCCCGAAGTGGCGAATTTCTGAGGTGATGCGATGACGAGCGACGAACTGAAAGCGCTGGTGAAGAAGCTCAACGCCCAGGCGACGCAGGCCAAGATGGACCTGCACGACCTGTCCGAGGAACTGCCGATTGGCTGGGAGCGCATCCCCGAGCAGGCGCAGAAGACCTTCGACGCCTACGCGAAACTTGCCGAAGCGCGCGCCCGGCTGGCCGCCGCCGGCTGAGCCCGGATCCCAACCGCCCCTTTCACGGAGCAACCATGTCCCACTTCACCGTCACCCTGCCCTCGGGCATCGCCTGGACGCCCAACTTCATCGCCGCGATCAACCACGACAAGTGCATCGGCTGCGGCCGCTGCTTCAAGACCTGTGCGCGCGAAGTGCTGCAGCTCATGGCCGTCGACGACGACGGCGAGATGTTCGCGATCGAGGACGAGGACGAGGAGTACGAGAAGAAGGTGATGCACATCGCGCACCCGGAGAACTGCGTCGGCTGCGAGTCCTGCAACAACAACTGTGCGCGGCGCTGCATCTCGTATGCGCCGAAGGCGATGTGACATGCGCCCCGCCGCCGCCTACCTCGCGATGATCGATGCGCGCTGGAAGCCCGGCGGCAGCCTGTTCGCCAGCGGCGCACGCCACGACGAGTACGAGGACGTGCGCCGCCTGCTGCTGCAGGGCGCCGCGGGGCGCAGCTCCGACGTGGTCGCGCTGGCCGAATGCGTCGCCCGCGCCTGCATGGGCGAGGACCACTTGTGGCACGACCTCGGCCTGCCTTCGCGCGCCGAGCTGTCGGCGCTGCTGCACGAGCACTTCCCGCGCCTCGCCGGGCGCAACGTGAACGGCATGCGCTGGAAGAAGTTCTTCTACAAGCAACTATGCGAAGAGGTCGGCATCAGTGCCTGCCGCGCGCCGTCCTGCGGCGTATGCGCGCACCACGGCGAATGCTTCGGCAGCGAGGAATTGCCGCTGCTCGCGTTCGCCTGAGGGTGGTTCTCCCGCTCAATCGCGCCGCAGCAGCACGAGGGGCACCCGCGGCAGCGCCCGCGTGACGAGCACGCCGAGCACGAGGCCGCCAAACGCGCCCAGCGCCGCAGCGATGTCGGTGTGCGCGAGCCGGTCCCCGCCGACCGCGCCGGCGACGATCAGCAGCGCCGGCAACAGATAGCCGAAAAGCGCCGCGCGGTTGATCGCGTCCGGGTCGGCCGCGAGCGTCACCGCATCGCCCGGCGCGAGGCCGGCGCATGCGGGCACCGTCACGAGCGACACCTTGCCGCCGCCCGCGAGCTTGCCGACCCCGCAACGGCTACGTTCGCCGCAGCTGGAGCAGCCCTGCACCGGCACCGCGACGAGAGCCCTGCCCCCCTCGACCGACCGGACCACGCCCTCATGCGTCAGTGCACCGGACATCGCACCAGGCCTCCGTTCAGAACGCATACGGCCGGTGCAGCCACTGTCGCACCACCGCCAGATCGCGCTCGGGAAGATAGGAGAACCCCGCCGCCGCGTCGGAGGCCACCGCGGCCGGCACCCAGTGCCCCACCGCCTTGCCGGCGAGCAGGCCGAAGTACCACGCCATCGGATAACCGACGGCGCGGTCGAAGGCGAGCAGCGCCGCATGCAGCGACAACCCGCTCGCGCCCTCGCGCGCGCCGAAGCGCGGGGCCTCGCCGGTCAGCGCGGGGATGGGCGTCGCACGCACGATGGTCTGCCGGAAGCGGTCCAGATGCTCGCGCAGCGCGATCGCCCAGTGGTTGCAGAAGGCGGTCGCCGGCCCCGCGCTGGACGCATCCCAGTCCGCGACGAAGCGGTGGATGGGTTGCGGCTCGAGCGCCTGCGTGCGCATCCGCGCGAGCAGATCGCCGACATGCGTGAGGCGGCGGAAGCGGTAGTGCGCGGCCTCGACGGGCGTGCCGCAGCGCGGCCCATGCTCGCCCGCGCACGCCTCGCCGCCGCAGGGCGCGTCGATCAGCTCG
Source organism: Aromatoleum evansii (assembly GCF_045689615.1). Classification (NCBI taxonomy): domain Bacteria; kingdom Pseudomonadati; phylum Pseudomonadota; class Betaproteobacteria; order Rhodocyclales; family Rhodocyclaceae; genus Aromatoleum; species Aromatoleum evansii. The sequence continues at coordinate 832,192 of NZ_CP141259.1, read as the reverse complement.
TCCAGCGTCCCCGGCGCGGCCTCGTCGCGGAACAGCGGCGACGCCCAGGTCTCCTGCAGCTCCTCGACCTCCAGCTGGACGAAGTCCGTGCTCGCCCGCCCCGGCGTCGCGGCCGCGAAGTAGTGCGTGCGGCCTCGCAGGTGGGTTGCACGCAGCGTCGAGCCCGCATAGTCGTCGAGCAACGCGCCGAGTTCGCCGTCGCGCGCCTCCAGTTCCGCGACCGCCCATTGCTCGAGATTGTCGGACACGCGCACGCCGTCGGCGTCCATCACGCCCCCCAGCCGGTACCAGCCGCCGCGGCATAGCACCTCGCGGAACGGCCAGTCGGGCAGGTGCTTGCGGATCTCGTGTGCGAGTGCCGCCGGCCCTGCGGCAGCCGGGGTCACGGAGCAGGCTTCCACGACGGGCTCGGCGAGCTGGCGGCAGCGCACCCCCCAGGCAGTGGGCGCATTCATTCGGACCTCGTTCCCGGATGGCCAGGCGACGCGCGCCCGGCCGCGGTTTGCACGCGCATCACAGATAGACGATGCAGTTATCGCCGGCCGGGCACACCGCCAGGCATTGCGGCGAATCGGCATCGCCGTCGCATTCCGTACAGGTGTCGACGGTGATGCGAAAGACGCCGCCCTTCTCGGTGATCGACTTGGTCGGGCAGGCGGGCTTGCAGTCGCCGCAGGCAGTGCATTCGTCGGCGATGATCTTCATGGCCATGGTGGGCTCCTTCATGACAGGGTGGATCGGGTCACGAGGTTTATCGCAAGGACGGTGCCAAGCGCGAAATATCTACCCAAGCCATTGAAAACAAATAACAACATGACCGGCACGAATCTTCGTGCGCCGCGTTGCGAATGTAGGGTTTGTGACATGCGAAGCGCCACGTCGCACGGAACCCGCCGACATCAAAACCATCGAACATTCGCCCGCCCCGAGAAGACGAGACCATGCGCAACCCCACCCGCCCCCCGAACTCCGACACGCTCCGCCGCCGCATCCTGCGCTGGCTGGGCGGCCTGCCCTTCCTTCCGCTGGGGCTGGCCGCAACCACGGTCCCGGCCGGAGCGGCCGCACTGCGCCCCACGCCCGAGGACGACATCGGCCCCTTCTATCCGCTCGACTGGAACGGCGACATCGACGCCGACCTGACGAAGCTCGCAGGCGGACCGGGCGGCAGCGTCGAAGGTACGCTGCTGCGCGTCAGCGGCGCCGTGCGCGATACCACCGGCAAGCCGGTCGCCGACGCCGCCGTCGAGATCTGGCAGGCCGACACGCGCGGTCGCTATCGCCACCCCGGCGTCGATCCGCGCACGCGCGACCCCGCTTTCCAGGGCTTCGGCCGCACGATCACCGACGCCCAGGGCCGCTACAGCTTCCTCACGGTCCTGCCCGGCAACTACGGTTCGCGCCCGCCGCACATCCACTTCCGCGTCGCGCAGCCGGGGCGGTCGGAATTCATCACGCAGATGTACTTCCGCGGCAACAACCGCGAAGGCAACGGCTACGCCCCGCCCGAGCGCGAGGCGCTGAGCGTCGACGTCGCCCCGGCAAGAGCCGGAACCCCCGCCGCGGCCACCTTCGACATCGTCCTCGCCGCCCGCTGAGCACGCCCGACGGACTGTCGCAAAGACGACAGCGGCGTCGACTTTGTCCGGACTGTCCCGGCGTCCCGCCTGCACGCGAGAGCGCCTGGGCAGCGCCGCAAATCGCTGAATCCGCGAGACTTTCACCCCGCAACGGAGTCCGTGGCACGCTCCATGCACTAGCGCCCTCGTAGCGGCCCCTGCCGCGACCGAGACACTGCGCAAGCCATGACTGCCACGACCGAAATCCTGTTGCTGCTGCTCTCGACCGCCCTCGTGAACAACGTGGTGCTGGTCAAGTTCCTCGGCCTGTGCCCCGTGATGGGCGTCTCCAAGAGCATGGACGCCGCCCTCGGCATGGGGCTCGCGACCACCTTCGTCATCACGCTGGCGTCGGCGCTGTGCTGGATGCTCGACCGCTGGCTGCTCGCCCCCTTCGCGCTCGGCTTCCTGCGCATCCTGTGCTTCATCCTCGTGATCGCCGCCGCGGTGCAGTTCGTCGAGATGGTCATCAAGAAGACCAGCCCCGCGCTGTACCAGAGCCTGGGCATCTACCTCCCGCTCATCACGACCAACTGCGCCGTGCTCGGACTCGCCCTGCTCAACGTGCAGCAGAGCCTCGGCTTCATGAAGAGCGTGCTGTACGGCTTCGGCTCGGCGCTCGGCTTCACGCTGGTCCTGCTGGTCTTCGCCGGCCTGCGCGAACGCCTCGCGCTCGCCCGCGTGCCCGCCGCGTTCGACGGCGCGCCGTCCGCATTCATCACCATCAGCCTGCTGAGCCTCGCCTTCATGGGCTTTTCCGGCCTGATCTCCTGAGGAGCGTCACCATGCTCGTTGCCGTCTCCAGTCTCACCGTCCTCGGCGCCGTTCTGGGCGTGCTGCTCGGTGTCGCGAGCCGCCGTTTCCACGTCGAAGGCAACCCCGTCGTCGCCGAAGTCGAGGCGCTGATGCCCGGTTCCAACTGCGGCCAGTGCGGCTTCCCCGGCTGTGCCGGCGCCGCGGCGGCCATCGCCGGCGGCGAGGCGCCCGCCACCTGCTGCCCGCCCGGCGGCAAGGCGCTCGCGCAAGGCATCGCCGCCAGGCTGGGACTCGACATCGACCTCTCGGCGGTCGCCGATGCCGGCCCGCAGCTCGCCGTCGTCACCGAAGACATCTGCATCGGCTGCTGCCGCTGCATCAAGGCCTGTCCGACCGACGCGATCCTCGGCGGCGCCAAGCAGATCCACGCAGTGCTGCACGAGGCCTGCACCGGCTGCGGCAACTGCGTCGAACGCTGTCCGACCGAAGCCATCGGCCTGAAGCCGGTCCCGCTCACGCTGCAGCACTGGGTGTGGCCCAACCCAGCCCGCGCCTGAACCCGGAACGCACATCATGGGATTCTTCGACAAGATCTTCCGCCACCTCGCCCGCAGCGAACCCTGGGGCGTGCATCCGGACGAGCGCAAGCGCCCGGCCTCGGAAGCGCCGATCCGCAGCCTGCCGCTCCCGCCGCTCCTGTACCTGCCGCTGTCGCAGCACGTCGGCGCCGCGGCCGAGCCCATCGTGCGGATCGGCCAGAAAGTCCTCAAGGGCGAGTGCGTCGCGACCGCCAAGGGCAACATCTCCGCGCCGGTGCACGCGCCGACCTCCGGCGAAGTCGTCGCGATCGGGCCGATCACCGCGCCGCACCCCTCGGGCCTCGAGATGATGGCGATCACGCTGCGCAGCGACATGGAAGACCGCTGGGCGCCCCTCGAAGGCATTGCCGATCCGCTCGCCCACGCGCCCGAGGAACTCGCACGCCGCGTCGCCGAAGCCGGCATCGTCGGCCTGGGCGGCGCGACCTTCCCCGCCTCGGTGAAGCTCGGCCTCGGCCACCGCTCGCGCATCCGCACGCTGATCCTCAACGGCAGCGAGTGCGAACCCTACCTGTCGTGTGACGACCGCCTGATGCGCGAACGCGCCGGGGGCGTCATCCGCGGCGCGGTGCTGATGCGCCACGCCACCGGCGCGCGCGAAGTGCGCATCGGTATCGAGGACAACAAACCGGAGGCGATCGCCGCGATGCGCGCCGCCGCAGAAGGCCACGCCGACGTGCAGGTGTGCGTCGTCCCCGCACGCTACCCGATGGGCTCCGATCGCCAGCTCATCATCGAGCTCACCGGCATCGAGGTGCCGGCCGAGTCGCGCGCGGCCGACGTCGGCGTGCTCGTGCACAACGTCGGCACGGCCTTCGCGATCCACCAGGCCATCGACCTCGGCCGCCCGCTGGTGAGCCGCCTGATGACACTCAACGGCGAAGCCCTCGCCCAGCCGGGCAACTACGAGGTTCCGATCGGCACCCTCGTCGAAGACCTCCTCGCCTTCGCCGGCGGGGTGCGCGGCGAACCCGCGCGCCTCGTCATGGGCGGCCCGATGATGGGCCTCGTCCTGCCCTCCGCCAAGGTGCCCGTCGTCAAGGGCTGCAGCGGCATCCTCGCGCTGTCCGCCGGCGAAGTCGCGCGCGACGAGCCCGGCCCGTGCATCCGCTGCGGCAGCTGCACCCGGGCCTGCCCGGTCGGCCTGCTGCCGCTGGAAATGAACGCCCGCATCGCCAACGCCGCGCTCGAAGCCGCCGTCGCCCTCGGCCTGCACGACTGCATCGGCTGCGGCTGCTGCGCCTACGTGTGCCCCGCGCGCATCCCGCTGGTACAGGCCTTCAACCATGCGAAGGGCGAACTCGCCACGCACGAGCGCGACAAGAAGCGCGCGGACGCGACGCGCCGGATGGCCGAAGCGCGCAGCGAGCGCCTCGAACGCGAAGCGCGCGAGAAGGCCGAGGCCGCCGCCCGCCGCGCCGCCGAGCGCAAGGCACAGAAGGCCCGCGAAGCCGCCGAGAGCGCGGCATCCAACTCCGAAGGAGCCCCGGCATGAGCCCCGTTCCCGCCTCCGCCGACGACGGCGCCCTGCCCGCCCTCGCCGCCTCGCCCCACGCCCACGGAGGCATGACCATCGCGCAGGTCATGCGGCGCGTGATGCTCGCACTCGCCCCCGCGACGCTGTTCGGCTTCTGGCTGTTCGGCTGGCCGGCGATCAACCTCTTCGCCGTCACCATCGGCGCCAGCCTCATCGCCGAGCGCTTCTGCGAACGCCTGATGGGCCGCAAGAGCAGCCTCGGCGACGGCTCGGCGCTGCTCACCGGCTGGCTCCTCGCGCTGTCGCTGCCGCCCTGGGCGCCGGCCTGGATCGGCCTCCTCGGCGGCTTCATCGCCATCGTCGTCGGCAAGCAGGTCTTCGGCGGCCTCGGCCAGAACCTCTTCAACCCGGCGATGGTCGCGCGCGTCGCCCTCCTCGTCTCCTTCCCCGTCGTGATGACGCAGTGGGTCGTCCCGCAGCCGCTGTTCTCGGCAGGCGCCCCCGGCTTCATCGACAGCCTGCGCATCACCGCTGAAGCGCCCGCCCACCCCGACGCCGTCACCTCCGCATCGCTGCTCGGCCACAGCAAGACCGAGCTCGCGCGCGGCATCGAACTCCCGCAAGCCCTCGCCCGCGGCCCGCAGGCACTCTTCGACTGGGCCGGCATGCGCACCGGCAGCCTCGGCGAAACCGGCACCCTCCTGGTGCTCGCCGGCGGGCTCTACCTCCTCGCCAGTGGCATCATCCGCTGGCATATCCCGGCGGCCGTGCTCGCCGGCATCGCCCTGCCCGCCCTCATCGGGCATGCCGCGGATCCGGCACGCTACCTCTCCGCCACCCAGCACCTCCTCTCGGGCGCGGCACTCCTCGGCGCCTTCTTCATCGCCACCGACTACGTCACCTCGCCCAACACCCCGGCGGGCCAGCTCATCTTCGGCTTCGGCATCGGCATCCTCACCTGGATCATCCGCAGCTGGGGCGGCTACCCGGAGGGCATGGCCTTCGCCGTGCTGCTGATGAACGCGCTGACCCCGGTGATCGACCGCTACTGCCGCCCGCGCATCCTCGGCCGTCGGCGCGACGGACGCGCGCTCGAACCGACCCCGATCGACAACACCGGAGGCGCATGATGGGCACCGAGCAATCCCCCGGCTTCTCGCTCGACGCACTGCGCGACCGGCTCGCCTACCAGCCGCTGCTGCTCGGCGGCGTCGCCCTCGTCGCCGGCACCGCGCTCACGCTCGCCAGCAATGCGACGCGCGCGCCCATCGCCGCCGCCGAGGCGCACGACACGCAGATGACGCTCGCGCAGGTCCTGCCTGCCGGCAGCACCGACAACGACCTGCTCAAGGACGTCCTCGAACTCCCCGGCCCCGCCGCCGGCAGCGCCCGCAGGATCCACATCGCACGCAAGGCCGGCGTCGTCACCGGCGCCGTCTTCAACGTCTCCGAGCGCGGTTACGCGGGCGAGATCCGCCTGCTGATGGCCGTCGATCCCGCGGGCAGGGTGCTGGGCGTGCGCGTCCTCAAGCACACCGAAACGCCCGGCCTCGGCGACAAGATCGAGATCGCCCGCAATCCGTGGATCACGAGCTTCAACGGCCATTCGCTCGGCGACCCCGCAGCCGAACAATGGGCCGTCCGCAAGGACGGCGGCATCTACGACAGCTTCGCCGGCGCCACCATCACGCCGCGCGCAGTGGTCAAGGCCGTCAAGGGCGGCCTCGACTACTTCGCCGCCCATCGCAACGAAATCCTCGGAGCGCAGCCATGAACGCCGCCAAACTGATGCGCGACGGCCTGTGGGACAACAACGTCGTCTTCGCCCAACTCCTCGCGATGTGCCCGGCGATGGCCGTCACGACCTCGGCCACCAACGGCCTCGGCATGGGCCTCGCGACCACCGCGGTACTGATCGTCTCCAACATCCTCGTCGCCTCGATCCGCCATGCGGTCAGCGCACAGGTGCGCATCCCCGTGTTCGTCGTCCTCATCGCGACCCTCGTCACGATCATCGACCTCGTCCTCAACGCCTGGCTGCACGAACTCTACAAGGTGCTCGGCCTCTTCATCGCGCTCATCGTCGTCAACTGCGCGATCCTCGGCCGCGCCGAAGCCTTCGCGGTGCGCAACACGGTCGCCGCGTCCGCGATCGACGGCCTCGCGATGGGCCTCGGCTTCACCTGCGCGCTCACCGTCATCGGCCTGATCCGCGAGATCCTCGGCAGCGCCACCGTGTTCGCGCAGGCCAGCGCGCTCCTCGGCAGCCACTTCGCCTTCCTCGAGATGAAGATCGGCGCGTGGAACGGCGCCCTGCTGATGATCCTGCCCCCCGGCGGCTTCGCCGTGCTCGGCTTCCTGCTCGCGGGCAAGCGCGCGTGGGAGCTGAAGCACCGGCAGACCGCGCGCGCCAGCGAATCCCACTGCTCCGTCCCCGGCCCGGCGTCGGCGTGAGCGGAACGACCAGCGAAGGAGAGCCCCCATGCAAGTCGGCGTTGCCTACACCGAACCGGGCCGGCAGGCCTGGGTCACCATCGACGTCCCCGACCAGGCGACCGTCCGCGACGCCATCGAGCGCTCCGGCATCCTGCGGCAGTTTCCGCACATCGACCTCGCCACGCAGAAGATCGGCGTGTTCAGCAGGCTCGTGAAGCTCGACGCCCCGCTGCGCGCCGGCGACCGCGTCGAGATCTACCGCCCGATCACCTGCGACCCGCAGACCGTCCCACGCCGCGATCTCGGCGAGGGCGACGAGGATTGAACCTGCGTGCGGTGGCTGTTGCCCGTGCGTCCGCATCGGGCACGTGGCACTGTGGGAGCGGCTTCAGCCGCGAATCGGCGGTGTCGCGAGTGGCGCGGCCGATTCGCGGCTGAAGCCGCTCCCACGGAATGCGCCCGCCTCGGTGCGCCCCCTCAGAACCCGGCCTTGCGCCGCAGCCCGTCGATCGCAACGCGGTGCTCGCCCTGCGCCGTCTGGAACACCTTGAACACCTTCTGTTCGATGCCGCTCGACGCGACGAAATCGTTGTGCGCCCGCGCGAGCAGCGCGCGACAGGCGGCAAACGCCGATGCGGCAGGCAGGCTCTCGACCCCGCCCACGTGCGCCAGATACTGCTGGAAGCGCTTCAGGATGTGCAGACGGCTCACCTGCACGACCGCGACGTCGTAGGGGATCGCGAAGTAATTGAGGAAATCCTCCGCGCTTTCGAGATGCTTCAGATCTTCGACAAGGGTATTCACGGCATCACTCCTTCGGTCAGCAGTGCACGGCATTCACGGTGGAAGCGCATCAACTCGCGCAGATCGGGACTACTCTTGGTCCGCATCGCATGCTCGCGCACGCGCTCGAGCACAAGGCGCGCCGTCACCGCATCGACCTCCAGCCCCAACTCGCGGCACGCATTCACGACCGACGCCGCGCCCGAATGCTTGCCCAGCACCAGGCGATGGCTGCGCCCGACCTCGGCCGGATCGAAGCTCTGGTAATTGCCCGCGTCCTTCACCAAGCCATCGACGTGGATACCCGCCTCGTGCGTGAACACCCAGCCGCCGACGATCGGCTTGTTCGCCGCCACCGGCCGTCCCGACGCCTCCGCGACCAGCTCGGAGATCACCGGCAGCTGCCGCGTGTCGATGCCCGACTCGATGCCATGCAGGTGGCGCAGGCCCATCACCGCTTCCTCGAGCGGCGCATTGCCGGCCCGCTCCCCGAGACCGTTGACCGTCGTGCTGATGTGCGTCGCACCGGCCGTCACCGCCGCCAGCGTGTTCGCGGTCGCGAGCCCCAGATCGTCATGCGCATGCATCTCGATGTCCAGGTCGCTCGCGGCCCGCAGCCGTGCAATTGCCGCATGGGTCGAGAACGGATCGAGCACCCCCAGCGTGTCCGCGTAGCGGAAGCGCACCGCACCGGCCGCCTGCGCAGTCTCCAGCACTCGGCACAGGAAATCGGGATCCGCGCGCGACGCATCTTCGCCCCCGAGCGACACCACCAGCCCGCGCTCGCGCGCCGCGCGCAAGGTATCGCGCAGCTGCGCCAACGCCCAGTCGCGGCTCCGCCCCAGCTTGCGCTCGATCTGCTGGTCCGACACCGGCAGCGCCAGATGCACGATATCGGCCCCGCAGTCGGCCGCGGCATCGAGGTCCGCCACGCACAGGCGGCACCACACCATCAGCCGCGCCGGCAACTTCAACGCGACGATCGCGCGGATCACCGCGCGTTCGACCTCCCCCATCGCGGGCACGCCGATCTCCATCTCGCGCACCCCGGCCGCCGCCAGCGCCTGCGCGATCGCCAGCTTCTCGTCGGCGGTGAAGGCGACCCCGGCGGTCTGCTCGCCGTCACGCAAGGTCGTGTCGTTGATCGTCACCATGATGCATCGTTCTCCGAGGCTCAATGCCTCCGATTCGCAAGGACGATGCCACCTGCAACCCGGCTCCCGCACGTTCTTGGAAGCCACGCCACACGCGGGCTTGCGCGCCCCCCTTTGTGCGGCCTCCCTCGTCGCCACCGCGACAAACGCGACAATTGGCGGAATCCCGACACACTCCCCGTCACGCGGGGTGCCCGTAGACGAAAAAAGCGCCGGACCAGCCGGCGCTTTTCGGTGCAGCGGAAGAAAGGACGCTTACAGCATCGCCTTCAGCAGCTTGCCCATCTCGGACGGGTTGCGCGTCACCTTGAAGCCGCACTCTTCCATGATGGCGAGCTTGGCGTCGGCGGTGTCGGCACCACCCGAGATCAGCGCACCGGCGTGGCCCATGCGCTTGCCGGCCGGCGCGGTCACGCCGGCGATGAAGCCGACGATCGGCTTCTTCATGTTGGCCTTGCACCACATTGCCGCTTCGGCTTCGTCCGGACCGCCGATCTCGCCGATCATGATCACCGCGTCGGTGTCCGGATCGTCGTTGAACATGCGCATCACGTCGATGTGCTTCAGACCGTTGATCGGGTCGCCGCCGATACCGACCGCCGACGACTGGCCCAGGCCGATTTCGGTCAGCTGTGCCACGGCTTCATAGGTCAGCGTGCCCGAACGCGACACGACGCCGATGCGGCCCTTGCGGTGGATGTGCCCCGGCATGATGCCGATCTTGACTTCGTCGGGCGTGATCAGGCCCGGGCAGTTCGGCCCCAGCAGCAGGGTTTCCTTGCCGCCCTTGGCAACCTTCTGCTTCATCTTGTTGCGCACGATCAGCATGTCGCGGACGGGGATGCCTTCCGTGATGCAGATCGCCAGATCCAGGTCGGCCTCGCAGGCTTCCCAGATCGCGTCGGCAGCGCCTGCCGGCGGAACGTAGATCACGGAGACGGTCGCGCCGGTGTCGGCAGCGGCTTCCTTCACCGAAGCGTAGATGGGCACGTCGAAAATCTTCTCGCCGGCCTTCTTCGGGTTCACGCCGGCCACGAAGCAGTTCTTGCCGTTCGCGTACTCGATGCACTTCTCGGTATGGAACTGGCCGGTCTTGCCCGTGATGCCCTGGGTGATGATCTTGGTGTCTTTGTTGATCAGGATGGACATTCAAACTCTCCTTACTTGACCGCCGCGACGATCTTGGTCGCAGCTTCCGCCATCGTGTCGGCGGAGATGATCGGCAGGCCCGACTCGGCGAGGATCTTCTTGCCGAGGTCCTCGTTGGTGCCCTTCATGCGCACCACGAGCGGGACGGAGAGATTGACTTCCTTGGCAGCCGCGACCACGCCGGTGGCGATGGTGTCGCACTTCATGATGCCGCCGAAGATGTTCACCAGGATGCCCTTGACCTTCGGGTTCTTGAGCATGATCTTGAACGCTTCGGTGACCTTCTCGGTCGTCGCGCCGCCGCCGACGTCGAGGAAGTTGGCCGGCTCGGCGCCGAACAGCTTGATCGTGTCCATCGTGGCCATCGCCAGACCGGCGCCGTTCACCAGGCAGCCGATGTTGCCGTCGAGCGAGATGTAGGCGAGGTCGAACTTCGACGCTTCGATCTCGTCGGCGTCTTCCTCGTCGAAGTCACGGAAATCGACGATTTCCGGGTGACGGTAGAGCGCGTTCGAATCGAAGTTGAACTTGGCGTCGAGCGCCTTGATGTTGCCGTTGCCTTCCAGGATCAGCGGGTTGATTTCCGCCAGCGAGGCATCGGTTTCCATGTAGCAGGTGTACAGGCGCTTCAGCGTATCCACCGCCTTCGCGACGGAAGCTTCCGGCACGCCGATGCCGCGCGCCAGGTTCTCGGCCTGCGCGTCCGTCAGGCCGACCAGCGGGTCCACGAATTCCTTGAGGATCTTCTCAGGCGTGCTGTGCGCGACTTCCTCGATGTCCATGCCGCCTTCGGAGGAGGCCATCATGGCGACCTTCTGCGTGGCGCGGTCGGTCAGCGCAGCAACGTAGTATTCCTTCTTGATGTCGGCGCCTTCCTCGATCAGCAGGTTGCGCACCTTCTGGCCTTCGGGCCCGGTCTGGTGCGTGATCAGCTGCATGCCGAGGATGTCGTTCGCGTACTGGCGCACTTCGTCCAGCGAGCGCGCGAGCTTCACGCCGCCGCCCTTGCCGCGGCCACCGGCGTGGATCTGCGCCTTCACGACCCAGACCTTGCCGCCCAGCTCCTCGGCGGCCTTCACCGCACCATCCACCGACACGGTATGGAAACCGCGCGGCGTCACGACGCCATACTTCCTTAGTAGTTCTTTTGCCTGATACTCATGAATCTTCATGGTTGCCCTTCGATCGAAGCCGCGACGCAAGGCGCGCCGCGCAGGTTGATGGGACGCTTCGGAGCATCGCTCCACGACATACGCCGTCTCCCTCGACCGACGCATACCGCTGCCGACCGGTCGAATGTCGCCCGGTCCGATCTCTTGACCCGCCCCTAACAGGAACGAAGGTCGCAAGATCGCAGGATTATAACCGCAATTGCGCAGTGCAGAATCGCGAGCCCGGGGCGAACTTTCCGCCCTCGCGCGGGGTCGCGTCTACGCCTCGCCCGCGGGCTTGCGGTACCACTTCGGGTAGTACAGCCGCACCGTCTCGCGCGAACTCTCGAGCGCATGGCACTTGTCGAGCTGGAACGGCTTCTCGACCGTGTCCTCGTTGTCGCGCCGGAAGGTCGCAAAGGTCTGTATGGCCGCCGTCGGCAGGCTCATCAACATCTCGGTGATATGCGAGCAGCCGCGCACGTCGGCGAACATCTCCCCGACGTTGCGGCGGAAACCGCGGATCAGGTTCAGCCCGACGAGCCGCCCGTAGGCGGGCCCGATCGTGTCGCATTCGCCCGCATAGGGCACACGGTCGGAACACGCCTCGGCATCGACGATGTTGAACCCCTCGTCGATCGTGATCCGCACCCGCATCTCGTGCACGGGGTCGCCCGCACGGCGCACGCCGGACGCGAGCGGGTAATCGACCGACTTCGTGTCGCGCAGGCAGGCCTCGAGCTCCAGCAGACCATCGTCGCGGCGGAAGCCCTCGATCGAGATCTGGCGCAGATGCGCCGGACTGCGTGCGCACTTGGGAGGAGAGAGCGGCATCGGACGTACGGCAACGTATGGAAAACCGCATGTTACCGCGAATCGCGACGATGTCCGCGTGCACAGGCCGCCCGTCGCGGGCAACCCACCCGGCGTGGCACCACCCGCCTGTCCGCCGGCGGGGTGCCGAAATTTCCGGACGTCATACCGCGGCGTTACAATCCACTGTTTTTGCAGGCAGCGGGAATGCAAATTCGTTACAATGCTCCGCAAAGATTTGATACAAGATATCGGTTTACGCCCGGGCCCTGGCCAAAGTACGAACGGACGATGACAAAAAAGCAGCGCCTGCAACCAAGGAATCCTACGCCCCTGCTCCTGGGGGCGCTGCTCGCGCTCGCGCCGACGCCGTCCGGCGCCTTCGTTCTCGGCGAACCCGTGCCGCTATCCAGGATCGGCGAACCCCTCAGGGTCGAGATCCCCGTCCTCCAGGGCGAGCTTGCACAAGTCGCCGAGTGCCTGCGTCCTGCAACCCCGTCAGCAGCGTCCGACGGCCTGCCGCGGGTACGCAACGCCCGTATCGAGCTCGCCGGACGCGCGCCCAACGTCCGGCTCGTGCTCTCGCACCGCCTGCCCAGCTTCGACCCCGCGCTGCGGTTCGCCATCGAAGACATCTGCGACAGCCGCCTGCGCCGCGAATACACCGTGCTCCTGGCCTTCCCCGACGACACCGCCGCAGCGACCGAATCCGCAGGGGCGCAGCCCCAGGCGAGATCGGGCGAAACGCTGGCCGAGGCCCCTGCCCAGGAAGCGCCGCGCCGGGCACGGCCGAGCCGTCGCACCATTGCCGCCGGCGACGCCCCGGCCACCGCATCCGCAGCGCCCCCGCGCGCCACAGCCCCGGCCGCCCGAGGCGGCGACCGACTGGAACTCGGCGGCGGAGAATCCGAGGTTCCCGGTGCCGGCCTGCGCCTGAGCACCCAGCTCGGCAGCGTCGCGCGCATCGACGCCACGACGGAAGCCCAGCGGGAGCAGTTGCGCCGCGAGCAGTCCGTCATCATGGCGATCGACCGGACCATCGTTGCCCAGCTCGAGCTGAACGAGCGCATCCGGCAACTCGAAGCGGCGCAGGCCCGCCTGATGGCCGAACACATCCGCACCCCGGCCGCCGGCCCCGCCCCCATCCCGCTCCCCGCCGCAACGGAGGAGCAGCCCGCACCGAAGGTCGAACCGCTCGAGCCCGATCACAGCGTCGCCGAAGCCTGGAAACAGGGCACGCTGACGGTCGGGTTCGTGTCGCTGGCGCTCGCCGCCGCCCTCGCCTGGATCCGCAAGCGCCGCGAGAAGGCGCCGCCCGCGCAGGACGAGGAAACGAAACCCCGGCCCGCGGCGGCCAGACAGAAAGCGCCTGGCCGCCCATCCGTCGCGCGGACGGAGCCGATCGCACGCCCGGCCCCGGCCAGCCCCGCCCCCGTCAGCACCGCAGCGCCCGCGTCCGAGCGGCCGGACCTGACATCCGACCTCGCGCCCGATCCTGCGCCGGCCCGGCGCCCGCCCGAGCGCGCGCCACTGGGCTGGGACACGGAAGAGGACGCCTTCGCTCACCCCATCTCGCTCGCTCCGATCGCGTCGATCGACCCCATAGCCCCGATCGCCCCTATCACGGACGAGGAATCCGCCGAAGAACACGAATCGGCGATCGAACTCGCCGAGATCATGATGGGCTTCGGACGCATTCGCGGCGCGGCCGACACGCTGGCCGAATTCATCGCCTCCAATCCGAAGAAGGCCGTCACGCCCTGGCTCAAGCTCATGGAAGTGTATCGGGCCGCCGACCTGCGCGCGGAATTCGACGCCCTAGCCAAACAGCTCAACAAGACCTTCAACGTCAAGGCCGTCACCTGGGAGAGCTTCGACGAGGCGCGCGCGGCGACCAACTCGATGGAACAGATGGCGCACGTGACGAAGAATGTCCAGCAGATGTGGGGCACGCCCGAATGCCAGGCCTACCTCGAGCACCTGCTGCGCGACAATCGCGACGGCACGCGCGAAGGCTTCCCCCTCAGCGTCATCGACGAGATCCTGCTGCTCGAGGCGATCCTCGATGACCAGCTCGGGCCCTACCGTCCCGCCACCGCACCGCTTCTGCCGGCGGACGGCGATCCCTCCCGCGAGACCCCGCCCCAGCCCGCCTGAGCGGCCGGGGCGCGTGCCGAGGCCACGCGCGGCGTCAGACGCTCAGACCGGATTGTCGAGATCGACGAAGCGCGCCTCGATACCAAAGGTCTGTTGCAGATATTGCGCCAGCGCATGGATCCCGTAACGCTCGGTCGCATGATGCCCCGCGGCGAGGTAGGGCACGCCCGATTCGCGCGCGAGATGCACCGTCTGCTCGGAAATCTCCCCCGACACGTAAAGATCCGCGCCTGCCGCGATCGCCTGTTCGAAATAGCCCTGCGCGCCGCCGGTACACCACGCGACGCGGCTCACTGACCGGACCCCGTCCCCCACCAGCAGCGGCTCGCGCCCGAGCCGGGCGGCAAGCGAACGCGCGACCTGCTCGGCGGTACCCGGCTGTTCGGGCCGGCCGATCCACGCGAGATCCTGTTCGCCGAACCGCCCCTCGCCGACCCAGCCCGCGACGGCCGCCAGCTGCGCGTTGTTGCCGAGCTGTGGGTGGGCGTCGAGCGGCAGGTGATACGCGAGCAGGCTGATGTCATTGCGCAGGAGGCTCGCGATGCGGCGCTTGCGGATGCCCGTGATGCGCCCGTCCTCGCCGCGCCAGAACCAGCCGTGATGCACGATGACGGCATCGACCCCGTCCTCCACCGCGAGGTCGAGCAGCGCCTGGCTCGCGGTGACGCCGCACAGCACGCGATGCACCTCGGCGCGTCCTTCCACTTGCAGGCCGTTTGGGGAATAATCCCGGAACCGAGGGACTTCCAGCAGTTCATCCAGATGGGCTTGCAGTTCGGCGAGTTGCATTCGGTCTCCACTCCTGTATTCCGGGCCTCATGGCGAACGCGACATCGAGCGCTCGCCCAATTCGAGCAACATTATGCGCCGCCTGTGGCTGATCTTCGCTCAGGCCGTGACGGTGAGCGTCGCGGTCCTGTTTGTACTGAATACCCTGAAGCCGGAATGGTTCAAGAACGCTGCTCCGGCAGCGGTCGTCTCCATCCTCGAAGCCCCCGGCAACGATTCGCAGGCACCCGCCCCGGCGCCCAACTCCTACGCCGATGCGGCACGGCGCTCGATGCCGGCCGTGGTCCATATCTACACCGCCAAGGACATCGCCCGCCCGCGCCACCCGCTGCTCGACGACCCCATCTTCCGCCATTTCTTCGGAGAGCGGCGGGACAATGCGCCGGCGCAGCGCGCATCCGGACTCGGCTCGGGGGTCATCGCGAGTGCCGATGGCCTCGTCCTGACCAACAACCACGTCATCGAAGGCGCTGACGAGATCGAGATCGCGCTCAACGATGGCCGCAAGTTCCCCGCGCGCCTGGTCGGCCGCGACCCCGAGACCGACCTCGCGGTGCTCCGCCTCCAGGGCAACGGCAAGCTGCCGGCCATCACCTTCGCGCAGCAGGATGCACTGCAGGTCGGCGACGTCGTGCTCGCCATCGGCAACCCCTTCGGCGTAGGCCAGACCGTCACCATGGGCATCGTGTCGGCGCTCGGGCGCAGCCAGCTCGGCATCAACACCTTCGAAAACTACATCCAGACCGACGCGGCGATCAACCCGGGCAATTCGGGCGGCGCACTGGTCGACAGCCAGGGCAACCTCGTCGGCATCAACACGGCGATCTACTCGCGCTCGGGCGGCTCGCTCGGCATCGGTTTCGCGATCCCGGTGTCGACCGCGCGCAGCGTGCTGGAGCAGATCATCGCGACAGGCCAGGTCACACGCGGCTGGATCGGGGTCGAGATCCAGGAAATCACGCCCGAACTCGCCGAATCCTTCGGCTTTGCGGGCACCGAAGGCGCCCTCATCGCGGGCGTGCTGCGGGACAGCCCGGCCGAGCAGGCCGGCATCCGTCCGGGCGACATCCTGATCGGCGTCGACGGCAAGCCGGTGCATGACCCGAAGGGCATGCTGGAAATGGTCGCTGGCCTGATGCCCGGTCACAGCGCGAACTTCCGCGTGCGCCGCGCCGACGCCGAGGTCGAGTTGAAGGTGGAAATCGGGCGCCGCCCGGCGCCTTCGCTGCAGCGCTGAACGCCGCCGACCGCGCGCCGCTCAGCTCCCCTCGATGCGCTCGATCGCCTGCTCGCCGCCGTCGAGCCGGTCCTTGACGATGATCCGTGCGATGATCACCCCCGCCTCGTAAAGCAGGCACATCGGGATCGCCAGCAGCAGCTGCGACACCACGTCCGGGGGCGTGATGATCGCGGCGATGACGAAGGCGCCGACGATCACGTAGGGACGCGCCGCGACCAGCTTGTCGACGCTGACCACGCCCGTTTTTGCAAGCAGGATCACCGCTACCGGGACCTCGAAGGTCAGGCCGAAGGCAATGAACATGGTCATCACGAAGGACAGGTACTGCTCGATGTCCGGCGCCGGCGTGATGCTCTTGGGCGCGAACTCGGCGATGAAACTGAACACGGTGCCGAACACGAAGAAGTAGCAAAACGCCATCCCGAGCAGGAACAGGACCGTGCTGCCCATCACCAGCGGCAGCCCCATCCGCCTTTCGTGCGCATACAGCCCGGGCGCGACGAAGGCCCAGGCCTGGTAGAGGACGATCGGCAGCGCGATCACGAAGGCGGCCATCATCGTCACCTTCACCGGCACGAAGAACGGCGTGACCACGCCGGTCGCGATCATGTGCGTGCCCTCGGGGAGCGTCCTCATCATCGGCAGTGCCAGCAGATCGTAGACGTCACCCGCCCAGGGCATCAGGCACAGGAACACGACGAGCACGGCCAGCATCGCGCGCAACAAGCGGTCACGCAACTCGACGAGATGCGAAATGAAGGTTTCCTGCACAGCGCTCATGCCTTATCCGTGGACGTGTTCGCGAGCGGCGCGGCAGCCGGGGCAAGACCGAGCTCCAGCTGGCGGCTATCGACGGCCGGCTCGCCGGGCGGCGCGTCCGGAAGGAGCGCGCCCTCAGCCGCAACGGGCGCGGGCACGGCCTCGGCTACGGGAGCCGCGACCGACGCAGCCGAGGTCGCAGGCTGCGCGTCCAATGCGCTCTTCGCCTCGGCCGCGGTCTGTGCGAGATCGGCCTCCACGCTCTGGACCTGGCCGCGCATCGAGGTTTCGAGTTCGCGCGCCTGCTGCTCGACCTGCTGCTGCAACTTCTTGAGCTCCTCGAGCTGCATCTCGCGCTGGATGTCCGACTTGACGTCGCTGACGTAACGCTGCAGCCGGCCGAGGAGATGGCCCGCGGTGCGCGCCACCTTCGGCAGGCGCTCGGGTCCGACGACGACGAGCGTCACCACGGCGATGAGGATGAGTTCCGAAAAACCTAGATCGAACATGATTTAAGTGCCTTTGCCGGCGGGATCATGCGTACTGCCACGGCATCAAAACGAAGGGGCGCACTGACGCCGCGCCCCTTGCCGCAGACATCGCCCGGACAGGCTCAGGAATGCAGCTTGTCGGACTTTTCGCGCGCCTGGGCGTCGATGGTCTCGCCGCCGATCTTCTGCTGCACGTCTTCGGACTTCTCGGACTCCTTCATGCCGTCCTTGAAGCCCTTCACCGCACCGCCGAGATCCTGGCCGATGTTGCGCAGCTTCTTGGTGCCGAACACCAGAACCACGATCACCAGGACGATCAGCCAGTGCCAGATGCTGAATGAACCCATACTGCTCTCCTTAACGCTTCAACATGGCCGGAAGCACTTCCGGACCACCCAGGACGTGAACATGCAGATGATACACTTCCTGCCGCCCCACCCTTCCGGTATTGATGATGGTGCGGAAGCCCTCCCCGCACCCGTTCTCGCGCGCCAGCCGCGCCGCCGTGGTCATCACCCGCCCCATCACCTCGACGTGTTCCGGCCCGAGTTCTGCCATCGACGGAACATGCAGCTTCGGGATCACGAGGAAGTGCACCGGTGCGACCGGGTTGATGTCGTGGAAGGCGAGGACGTGCTCGTCTTCGTACAGTTTCTTCGCGGGAATCTCGCCGGCCGCGATCCGGCAGAAGATGCAGTCGCTCATGCTCGCCTCAGGCCGTCGTGCGGGACTTCTTCTCGTCAATCCCTGAGACACCCTCGCGGCGACGGAATTCGGCCAGGACGTCGTCGACCGACAAGCCGAAATGCGACAGCAGCACCATCGAGTGGAACCACAGGTCGGTGACTTCCCAGACGATGTGCAGCATGTCCTTGTCCTTGGCCGCCATGATGGTCTCGGCGGCTTCCTCGGCGACCTTCTTGCAGATCGCGTCGGTGCCCTTGGCGTACAGGCTGGACACATAGGAGGAATCGGGGTCGGCCTTCTTGCGCTCCGCGAGGGTCGCGGCGACGCGGTGCAGCACTTCGATGTCGATCATTTGTAGATATCCTTGGGATCCTTCAGCACGGGGTCCACGGCCTCCCACGAACCCGCGCTCAGATAGCGCTGGAAAAAGCAGCTGTGGCGGCCGGTGTGGCAGGCGATGCCGCCGACCTGTTCGATCTTGAGCAACACGACGTCGTTGTCGCAGTCGATGCGGATCTCATGCACCTTCTGCACATGGCCGGATTCCTCGCCCTTGTGCCACAGCTTGCGGCGCGAGCGCGACCAGTAAACCGCCTCGCCCGTCTCGGCGGTGCGCTGCAGTGCCTCGCGGTTCATCCACGCGAACATCAGCACGTCGCCGGTCGAGGCCTCCTGCGCGATCACCGGCACGAGGCCCTGATCGTCCCAGTTGATCTCGCTGAGCCAGCGGGCGGAATGGGCGTTGCTCACAGTCGTACCTCGATGCCGCGGCTGCGCATCAGCTCCTTCGCCTCACGCACCGTATGCTGACCAAAATGGAAGATGCTCGCGGCGAGCACGGCGTCGGCGCGGCCTTCCGACACGCCTTCGGCCAGATGCTCGAGCGTGCCGACGCCGCCGCTGGCGATCACCGGGATTGGGACGGCATCCGACACCGCGCGCGTGAGGGCGAGATCGAAGCCGATCTTGGTGCCGTCGCGGTCCATGCTGGTGAGCAGGATCTCGCCGGCGCCGAGGGCCGCGACCTTCTTCGCCCACTCGATCGCGTCGAGTCCGGTGTTGTTGCGCCCGCCGTGCGTGAACACCTGCCACTTGCCCGGCGCCGTCTGCTTGGCATCGATCGCAACGACGATGCACTGGCTGCCGACCTTGCCCGCCGCATCGGCGACGACCTGCGGATTGTTCACCGCCGCGGTGTTGATGCTGACCTTGTCGGCGCCGGCATTGAGCAGGCGCCGCACATCCTCGACCGTGCGCACGCCGCCACCCACCGTCAGCGGGATGAAGACCTGCTCGGCGACCTGCTCGACCACGTGAATGATGGTATCGCGCGCCTCCGAGCTCGCGGTGATGTCGAGGAAGGTGATCTCGTCCGCGCCCTGCTCGTCGTAGCGACGCGCGATCTCGACCGGATCGCCGGCGTCGCGCAACTCGACGAAATTGACGCCCTTGACCACGCGCCCGGCATTAACGTCCAGGCAGGGGATGATGCGCTTGGCGAGCATCAGGCAGTTTCGCCGCTGAGTTCGTCCGCGCGCGCCTGCGCCGCGGCGAAGTCCAGCGTGCCTTCGTAGATCGCGCGCCCGGTGATCGCTCCGGTAATGCCTTCGGATTCGACCGCGCACAGCGCGTCGATGTCCGCGAGCGAGGCGATGCCGCCGCTGGCGATGACCGGGATGCGCAGCGCCTGCGCGAGGCGCACGGTGGCCTCGATGTTCACGCCCGAGAGCATGCCGTCGCGGCCGATGTCGGTGTAGATCACGGCTTCGACGCCGTAGTCCTCGTATTTCTTTGCCAGATCGACGACGTCGTGCCCCGTCATCTTCGACCAGCCGTCGACGGCGACCTTGCCGTCCTTGGCATCAAGACCGACGATGATGTGCCCGGGGAAGGCACCGCACGCGTCGTGCAGGAAACCCGGATTCTTCACCGCGGCGGTGCCGATGATGACATAGGAGATGCCGTTGTCGAGGTAGTGCTCGATGGTGTCGAGATCGCGGATGCCGCCGCCGAGCTGCACCGGGATGTCGTCACCGACTTCATCGGCGATCGCGCGGATCGCGGCGCCGTTCTTCGGCTTGCCGGCAAAGGCGCCGTTCAGGTCGACCAGGTGCAGGCGGCGCGCACCGAGATCTATCCAGTGCCGGGCCATCGCGGCCGGATCTTCGGAGAACACGGTGGCGTCGTCCATCTCGCCCTGCTTGAGGCGCACGCAGTGGCCGTCCTTCAGATCGATAGCGGGAATCAGCAGCATACGGGGAAGAGTTGCATCTGAGGAGTGGAAGGGAAGCTACAGGCGGGTCCGGACGACGCGCGTCAGGGAGCCCAGGAAATGAAATTTGCAAGCATCCGCAGGCCAGCCTGCGCACTCTTTTCGGGGTGAAACTGAACCGCGAAGATGTTATCCCGCGCTACCGCACTGGTAAACATCAAACCGTAATCGGTTTCGGCCGCAACCAGCGAGCGCTCGTCGGGCCGAACAAAATAGCTATGCACGAAATAGAAGCGCTCGCCGTCGGGAATGCCGTCCCACAACGGGTGCGCGATACGCTGGCGCACCTCGTTCCAGCCCATGTGCGGCACCTTCAGGCGCGAGCCGTCGGCCGCGACCATCTTCGCATCGGGGAAGCGCACGACATTGCCGGGAAGGATGCCGAGGCCGGGCACGTCGCCCTCCTCGCTGTGTCCGAACAGCATCTGCTCGCCGATGCAGATACCGAGGAAGGGCTTGGAGGCGGCGGCCTCGAGCACCGACGCGCGCAGTCCGCGCAGGTCCAGTTCGCGCATGCAGTCGGGCATCGCGCCCTGCCCCGGAAACACCACGCGGCCGGCCGCCGTGACCTCCGCGGGATCGGAGGTCACGACCACGGTCTTGCCGGGCGCTACGTGTTCGACCGCCTTGGCAACCGAACGCAGGTTGCCCATGCCGTAGTCGATGATGGCTACGTCGCTCATCGCGGAATCGCTCGCAGGAAAATCAGAAGGTTTGGCGGGGAATCTG
This sequence comes from Aromatoleum evansii, assembly GCF_045689615.1. NCBI lineage: Bacteria > Pseudomonadati > Pseudomonadota > Betaproteobacteria > Rhodocyclales > Rhodocyclaceae > Aromatoleum > Aromatoleum evansii. Next base: position 811,131 of record NZ_CP141259.1, on the reverse strand, counting down.
GCGGAACCTCAGAGGGCGCCCTTGGTCGAGGGGATCACGCCGGCGGCGCGCTCGTCGCGCTGGGCCGCCATGCGCAAGGCGCGTCCGAAGGCCTTGAAGATGGTTTCGCACTGGTGATGGGCGTTGTCGCCGCGTAGGTTGTCGATATGCAGGCTCACACCGGCATGATTGACGAAGCCCTGGAAGAATTCGCGCGCGAGGTCGACATCGAAGTTGCCGATGCGCGCACGCGTGTAGTTCACGAAGTAGTGCAGTCCCGGGCGGCCGGAAAAGTCCACGACGACACGCGACAGCGCCTCGTCGAGCGGCACGTAGGCGTGGCCGTAGCGGAAGATGCCTTTCTTGTCGCCGAGCGCCTTCGCGAAGGCCTGCCCGAGGGTTATGCCGACGTCCTCGACGGTGTGATGGTCGTCGATGTGGATGTCGCCCTCCGCCTTGATGTCGAGGTCGATCGCACCGTGGCGGGCGATCTGGTCGAGCATGTGATCGAAGAAGGGCACACCAGTGGCGAGACTGGCCTTGCCGCTGCCGTCCAGGTCGATGCGGACGGTGATCCGGGTTTCCAGGGTGTCGCGAGTTACTTCGGCTTGCCGCATGAGATTCTGCTTCGAATTGACGAGAAGGGTGGAGTTGAGCGGGTGCTCGTACGCGCTCGGGCGTCACTCTCGGGCATGATACCATCGCCAGACTGTCCCGCCGCAACGCCGGCTGCAGCCCCGCCGGGCCTGCGCGGGCCTCTTCCGACAATCCTGCCCCGACCCGCCGATGAGCCAATACTGGAGTGCCGTCGTCCACGGCCTGACCCCCTATGTCCCGGGCGAACAGCCCAAGCTCGCCAACCTGGTCAAGCTCAACACCAACGAGCACCCGTACGGCCCATCGCCGAAGGCGATCGAGGCAATCCGTGCCGAGGCATCCGACGCACTGCGCCTCTATCCCGACCCGACCTCGGAACGGCTGCGCGCCGCCATCGCCGCGCGCCACGGCATCACGGTGCAGGAAGTGTTCGTCGGCAACGGCTCCGACGAGGTGCTCGCACACGCCTTCCTCGCGCTGCTGAAGCACGACCGCCCGCTGCGCTTCCCGGACATCTCGTACAGCTTCTACCCCGTGTACTGCGGGCTCTACGGCATCGAGTTCGATACCGTAGCGCTCGACGAGAACCTCGCGATCCGCCCCGACGACTACCTGCCCGCCGACGGCAAGGCCGCGGGCGGGATCATCTTTCCGAACCCGAACGCGCCGACCGGGCGCCTGCTGCCGCTCGCCGAGATCGAGCGCATCGTGGCCGGCAACCCGCAGTGCGTCGTCGTGATCGACGAAGCCTACGTGGATTTCGGCGGGGAGTCGGCAATTCCGCTCACGGCACGCTATCCCAACCTGCTGGTGGTGCAGACCTTCTCCAAGTCGCGCTCGCTCGCGGGCCTGCGCGTGGGCTTCGCGATCGGCCATCCCGCGCTGATCGAGGCGCTGGTGCGCGTGAAGGACAGCTTCAACTCCTACCCCCTGGATCGGCTGGCGATCGTCGGCGCCACCGCAGCCATCGAAGACGAGGAGTATTTCGAGCGCACGCGCCAGGCGGTGATCCGCACGCGCGGCCAGCTCGTTTCCGACCTGTCCACCCTCGGCTTCGAGGTGCTGCCCTCGGCGGCGAACTTCGTGTTCGCCACGCACCCGACGCGCGACGCGGGCGAGCTAGCCACGGAGCTGCGCCAGCGCGCGATCATCGTGCGCCACTTCCGCCAGCCACGCATCGAGCAGTTCCTGCGTATCACGGTGGGCACGGACGAGCAGTGCGCCGCATTGATCGGCGCGCTGCGGCAGATCCTCGGGTAGCAGATTCAGTTAGTTCCTGCGGGAACGGTTTGAGGGGCTCCCGTGGGAGCGGCTTCAGCCGCGAACGGGCCGCAGCGCGCGCTACACCGCCGATTCGCGGCTGAAGCCGCTCCCACGGCGCGCGTTCTGCCGCGGTCCTTACTTGCGCAACCGCATCTCCGCCGAACGCGCGTGCGCCTGCAGCCCCTCGCCGTGGGCGAGCGTGGAGGCGACGCGCCCCAGCGTCTGCGCACCTGCTTCCGATATCTGGATGATGCTGGTGCGCTTCTGGAAGTCATACACGCCCAGCGGCGACGAGAAGCGCGCGCTGCGCATCGTCGGCAGCACGTGGTTGGGGCCGGCGCAGTAGTCGCCCAGCGCCTCGACCGACCAGTGGCCGACGAAGATCGCGCCGGCGTGGCGGATGCGGTCGATCCAAGGCTCTGGCTCGTCGAGCGAGAGCTCCAGGTGCTCAGGCGCGATGCGGTTCGCGATCGCGCAGGCCTGCTCCAGGCTCTCGACGTGGATCAGCGCGCCGCGGTTCGCGAGCGACGCGGCGATCGTCTCGCGGCGCGGCATCGTCGGCAGCAGGCGCTCGATCGAGGCCTCGACCGCATCGATGAACGCGGCGTCGGTGCACAGCAGGATCGACTGCGCGAGCTCGTCGTGCTCGGCCTGCGCAAAGAGGTCCATCGCGACCCAGTCGGAATGGCCGCTGCCGTCGGAGATGACGAGCACCTCCGAGGGGCCGGCGACCATGTCGATGCCGACCGTGCCGAAGACGCGGCGCTTGGCCTCCGCGACATACGCGTTGCCCGGCCCGACGATCTTGTCGACCTGCGGCAGGGTCTGCGTGCCATAGGCGAGCGCGGCCACGGCCTGGGCGCCACCGATAGTGAACACGCGATCGACGCCGGTGATCGCGGCAGCGGCCAGCACCAGCGGATTCTTCTCGCCGTTGGGGGTCGGCACGACCATGATCAGCTCGCCGACGCCGGCGACCTTGGCCGGCACGGCGTTCATCAGCACCGAGCTGGGGTAGGACGCGCGCCCGCCGGGCACGTACAGGCCGACGCGATCGAGCGGCGTGACCTTCTGGCCGAGACGCGTGCCGTCGGCTTCGACGTAGTCCCAGGATTCGGCACGCTGGCGCTCGTGGTAGAGGCGCACGCGATCGGCGGCGATGCGCAGCGCCTCGCGCTGCTCGACGGTCAGGCTGTCGAGCGCGGCCTTCAGTTCGGACTTCGGCAGCTCCAGCCCGGCCATCGACTTGACGTCGAGGCGGTCGAAGCGGCGCGTGTATTCGATCACCGCGGCGTCGCCGGTGGTGCGTACGGCGCTCAGGATCTCGGTGACGGCCGCGTCGATGCGTGCGTCCGCGCCGCTCTCGAAGGCGAGGAGCGCGTCCAGCGTGGGTAGAAAGTCGGGATCGCGCGCGTCGAGGCGGCGGATCAGGCGGTTCGCATCGCTCATTTGACGGCTCCGGCAAAGGCGTCCAGCAGGGGCTGGAGGAGTTCGCGCTTGAGCTTCAGCGAGGCCTGGTTCACGACCAGGCGCGAGCTGATCTGCATGATCTCCTCGACTTCCTCGAGGTTGTTCGCGCGCAGCGTGTTGCCGCTCGAGACGAGGTCGACGATCGCGTCCGCGAGGCCGACCAGCGGCGCGAGCTCCATCGAGCCGTACAGCTTGATCAGGTCGACATGCACGCCCTTCGCGGCGAAGTGCGCCTTCGCGCTGTTGATGTACTTGGTCGCGACGCGGATGCGCCCGCCGGGGCGCGTCGCTGCGGCGTAGTCGAAGCCCTTCTGCGTCGCGACGCACAGGCGGCACTTCGCGATGTTGAGGTCCAGCGGCTGGTACAGCCCGGCCCCGCCGTGTTCGAGGAGCACGTCCTTGCCCGCAATGCCGAGGTCGGCCGCGCCGTACTGGACATAGGTCGGCGTGTCGGTCGCACGCACGATCACGAGGCGCACGTCCGGGCGGTTCGTGCCGATGATGAGCTTGCGCGAGGTCTCGGGGTTGTCGGTCGGGGTAATGCCGGCGGCCGCGAGCAGGGGCAGCGTTTCCTCGAAGATGCGGCCCTTGGACAGGGCAAGGGTGATGCTGGACACGAAGGGTGCCTCGTGAAAATTCGGGCTGACATTGTAACCTGCCCGCCCTTCTGTTAGCCTTCGGAGACTGGCTGAACCGCGCTGCGGTTCGGCCTTTTTTACTTTTTGCCCGACGCAGGGAGTCGAAACGCCATGAAACCCGATATCGTGATTTCCTCGCAGGACCTCGATCGCCTCGAGGGACTTCTGGCCGCACCGGCCGCCCGCAACCGCAGCGACCTCAACGGGCTGCGGGACGAGCTCGCGCGCGCCGACGTGCGCGAGCCCCAGGACATGCCGCCCGACGTCATCACGATGAACAGCCGCGCGCGCTTCCGCGAACTGCCCGGCGGACGCGAGCATGAGCTCACCCTGGTCTACCCCGGCGACGCGGCGGCGGACGCCGGCCGGGTCTCGGTCTTCACCCCGGCCGGGAGCGCCCTGCTGGGCCTCTCGGTAGGCCAAACGATCGACTGGGAGAATTCGGACCGGCAGCCGATCCGGCTCGAAGTGCTGGGCGTGACCTGGCAGCCGGAGGCCGCGGGGCGCTTCGACCTGTAGGACGTACGGGCGCCGGCACAGCGGCCGACGCCCCCGCGATCAGGCCAGCCGGCGCACCCGTGCACCGAGGTCGGCGAGCTTCTGCTCGAGGCGCTCGTAGCCGCGGTCGAGATGGTAGATGCGCTCGATCACGGTCTCACCCTCAGCGACCAGTCCGGCGATCACGAGGCTCGCCGACGCACGCAGATCGGTGGCCATCACGGTCGCACCCTGCAGACGCTCCACCCCTTGCACCATCGCGGTGTTGCCGTCGATGCGGATGTCGGCGCCGAGGCGCTGGAGCTCGACCGCGTGCATGAAGCGGTTCTCGAAGATCGTCTCGCGGATCACCGCCGCACCGTTCGCGACCGCATTGATCGCCATGAACTGCGCCTGCATGTCGGTGGGGAAGGCCGGGTAGGGCGAGGTGCGGATGCTCACCGACGTGAGGCGCTGCGGCGCCTTGAGGCGGATCGCGTCGCGCTCGGAGACCACGTCGCAACCGGCGTCCATGAGCTTGTCGATCACGGCGTCGAGATAGGCCGACGAGGTGCGCGTGAGGCGGATCTCGCCGCCCGTGGCGGCGGCGGCGCACAGGTAGGTGCCGGTCTCGATGCGGTCCGGCATGATGCGATGGGTCGTGCCCGTCAGGCGCTCGACGCCGCGGATGCGGATCACGTCGGTGCCGGCGCCCGAGATGCGCGCCCCCATCGCGACGAGGCAGTTCGCCAGATCGACGACCTCGGGCTCGCGTGCCGCGTTCTCGATGACCGTCTCGCCGTCGGCGAGGCAGGCCGCCATCATCAGGTTCTCGGTGCCGGTGACGGTGACCATGTCGGTGAACAGGCGTGCGCCCTTGAGGCGCGGCACCTGCGCATGCACGTAGCCATGCTCGACCGCGACCTGCGCGCCCATCGCCTGCAGGCCCTTGATGTGCTGATCCACCGGTCGCGCACCGATCGCGCAGCCGCCGGGCAGGCTCACCTTCGCCTCGCCGCAGCGCGCGACCAGCGGGCCGAGCACCAGAATCGACGCACGCATGGTCTTGACCATCTCGTAGGTCGCGACCGGATTGTCGAGTTCGGAAGCATCGAGCGTCACGGTGCCGGCATCGTCGCCGGAACCGCGGCTGACCTTCACGCCCATCTGCGCGAGGAGCCTCAGCAGCGTGCCGATGTCGTTGAGCTGAGGCACGTTCGTGAAGGTGACCGGCTCGCGCGTCAGCAGCGCCGCGCACAGAATGGGCAAGGCCGCGTTCTTCGCGCCGGAAATGGCGGTTTCGCCCGTGAGACGGGCGCCGCCTTCGATCAGAAGCTTGTCCATCGCGTCCCGCTCAGAAGCCCAGGTCGGTGCGCACTTCGGCCCACTTGGTGGGGGTGTAGGTCTGCAGCTGCAGCGCGTGAATCTCGTTGCCCATGAACCTGCCGAGCGTCGCATACACGGCCTGGTGCTGGCGCACCTTGGGCTTGCCCTCGAATTCGGCGCTGACGACGATGCCGGTGAAATGCACCCCGTCGTCGCCCTGGACCTCCACGAATTCGCAGGCCATGCCCTGCTCGATGAGACGCTTGATTTCTGCTGCTTCAAACATTTTGACTACCCTCAAGCCCGCAGCTTGTAGCCCCGGGCGAGCATCGCCAGGGTCAGCACTGCGAGGAACACGAAACAGACACCCACAACCGCAAGGCTCAGCCACGGCGAGACGTCGGACTGGCCGAAGAAGCCGTAGCGGAAACCGTCGATCATGAAGAAAAACGGGTTGATGTGCGAGACCTTCTGCCAGAACGCCGGCAGCGAGTGGATCGAGTAGAACACGCCGGACAGCATCGTCAGCGGCATGATCAGGAAGTTCTGGAAGCCCGCGAGCTGGTCGAACTTGTCCGCCCAGATGCCGGCGATGACGCCCAGCGAACCGAGGATCGCGCCCCCCATGAGGCCGAACGCCAAGATCCAGCCCGGCGCCGCCAGCGGCAGCTCGACGAAGAGGAAGGACACGAGCAACACCCCGCAGCCGACGAACAGCCCTCGCAGCACCGACGCAATCACGTAGGCGGCATAGAACTCGCGGTAGGACAGCGGCGGCAGCAGCACGAAGATGATGTTGCCGGTGATCTTGCTCTGGATCAGCGACGAGGAGCTGTTGGCGAAGGCGTTCTGCAGCAGCGACATCATCACCAGCCCCGGCACGAGGAAGGCGGTGTAGGCGACGTCGCCATAGACCGTCACGTGTCGGTCGAGCACATGCGAGAAGATCAGCAGGTAGAGCAGCGCATTGAGCACCGGCGCGCCGACGGTCTGGAAGCTCACCTTCCAGAAGCGCAGCACTTCCTTGTACAGCAGCGTGCGGAATCCGATCAGGCGGTCATGCACGATTCATGACCTCCACGAACACGCGCTCGAGGTCCGCCTCACCGAGACGCAGCTCGAGGATCCTTGCCCCCGCCTCGCGCAGCCGCGCGAGCAGCGGCTCGAGATCCTCGTAGCGCTCGAGCGGGAAATCGGCCCATCCGCCCACCGCAAGCGTTCCGCCGAGTGCGGCGGCCATCTCGGGGTTCTCCAGGCGGACACCGAGCGAGTGGCTCGCGAAACGCCGCAGCAGGTTCTCCGTGGTGTCCAGCGCGACGACCTTGCCGGATTTCAGCATCGCGATGCGACCGCACAGCGTTTCGGCCTCCTCGAGGTAGTGCGTGGTCAGCACGATGGTGTGGCCGTCACGGTTGAGCTTGCGGATGAACTGCCACAAGCCCTGCCGCAATTCGACGTCGACGCCCGCGGTCGGCTCGTCGAGCACGATCACCGGCGGACGATGCACGAGCGCCTGCGCGACGAGCACGCGCCGCTTCATGCCGCCCGAGAGCATGCGCATGTTGGCGCCGGCCTTGGCGGTCAGGTCGAGGCTCGCGAGGATCTCGTCGATCCAGTCGTCGTTGTTGCGGATGCCGAAGTAGCCCGACTGGATGCGCAGCAGTTCGCGCACCGAGAAGAAGGGATCGAAGACCAGCTCCTGCGGCACGACGCCGAGGTTGCGCCGGGCATTGCGGTAATCGGAGACGACGTTGTGGCCCATGATCTCGAAGATCCCGCCATCCGGGCGCACGAGACCCGAGAGGGCCGAGATCAGCGTCGTCTTGCCTGCGCCGTTGGGCCCGAGCAGGCCGAAGAACTCGCCCTGCGCGACTTCGAGGTCGACGCCGGCGAGCGCCTGGAGGGAAGCATAGCGCTTGGTCGCCGAAACGATCCGTATTGCGGGTGTAGTCATCGACTGCAGCGGCTCAGGCGTCGGCGGGCAGCAACTCGTCGACACCGTAGAGCGTCGCAAGGCTGCGCATCCCCGCCGGCATGCCGGTCTGGCGAACCTTGTTCCCGCTCGCGCGGGCAACGCGCATCCAGTCGAACAGCAGTGCCAGCGCGGACGAATCCGCCGCGGTGACGCCGGACAGGTCGACGACGAGATCCTCCGTGCGTGCCTGTGCGCGACCGCGCTCGATCCACTGCGCGGCCGTCGCCATCGTCAGCTCGCCGTCGATGGCGAGGACCTTGCCCGAAGCGGCGCTCATGTACGTGCCGGCGCGGCGAGGTCGCGGTTCTTCTGCTCCAGCGACTTGATCAGGCCATCCACGCCACCGGAGCGGATCTCCTGGGCGAAGGTGCCTCGGTAGTTGGTCACGAGGCTCACGCCGGCGACGACCACGTCGAAGACCTTCCAGCCCTCGGCGGTCTTTTCGAGCGTGTAGTCGATGTTGATCGGCTGCGCGCCGGCCTGGCGGACTTCGGTCTGCACGCGCACCGAGGTGTCGGCCTCGCCGAACTTGGCGGGCTTGTAGCCGATGGTCTGGTCGCGATACTGCGTCAGCGCGTTGGAATAGGTGCGCACGAGCAGGGTGCGGAAGGCCTCGACGAGCTTGCCCTGCTGCTCGGGGCTCGCCTGGCGCCAGTCCTTGCCCACCGCCAGCATGGTCATGCGGCGGAAGTTGAAATGCGGGAGGACCTTTTCCTCGACCAGGTCGATCACACGGCGCGTGTCGCCGGACTGGATCGCCTTGTCCTGACGCACGATGGTCAGGACATCGTCGCTCACCTCGCGCACGAGCGCATCGGGCGCCTTGGGCGCGTCGCCCGCAAACACCGGCAGCACCGCGAACATCAGACACAGGGAAAGCAGGAACTTCTTCATCATCACTCCTCGGGAACTCCGGCGACCATGCGCGGGCCCCTGTTGTCCTTCAAACACTTATTGCGCGCCGCTTTCCGCCAGCAGCTCGGCGTCATCCTGCTGCCTGCGGGCGCCGTTGAAATCGATCTCCTCGAGCGGCGGATTGCCGTCGAACACGCGGTAGCGGCGCTGCTGCAGGTAGAAATCGCGCGCATACGCATACTTGTCCAGCGTGCCTTCCTCGAGCGTCTTGTCGATGCCGAGCAGGTTGGCGCGTGCATGCACGAGACGCAGTGCCGTGAGGCTGTTGCGCGTCGGGACATCCCGGATGCCCCACACGTCGTCGCCGTACAGGTCGATCGGCAACACCGCGGCATCGCGGACGGTGCGGGGGCCGAAGAAGGGCACCACGAAGTAGGCGCCTTCACCCACACCCCACCAGCCCAGGGTCTGACCGAAATCCTCGTCGTGCTTGGGCAGATCGAGCTCGCTGGCGACATCGAAGAAGCCGAGGATGCCGACCGTCGAGTTGATCGCGAAGCGTAGCAGGTCGCTCAGGCCATCCGCGAATTTGCCCTGCAACAGGTTGTTGCCGCCGATCCACACGTCGCCGACGTTGCCGAAGAAGTTGCCGACGCCGGTACGCACCGGCAGCGGCGTGATCTTGTCGTAGGCCTTGGCGACGGGTTCGATCGCCGCTTGGTCGACCTTCTCGTTGAAGGTGAACATCGCGCGGTTGTAGCCTTCGAGCGGATCGTCCGGATTGGCGACGCGCGCGGTGCAGCCGGCCAGCGCGAAACAGGCGGACGCGAGGGCGAGCGCCTTGACGAACTTGGGGGAGGTCTTCTTTTTCATTATGGGATTCAGAGTGCGCCCGACCGGATCAGTTCGCGGGCGCCGACCCTTCGGCAGCCTTGTCGAACATGAACTGGCCGATGAGCTTCTCCAGCACGACCGCCGACTGGGTGATCTGCAGCGCGTCGCCGCTCTTCAGCATCGCCTCGTCGCCCCCCGGCTCGAGGCCGACATACTGCTCGCCGAGCAGGCCGGAGGTCAGGATGGTCGCAATCGTGTCGCGCGGGAACTGGTAGCTCGCATCGAGCGACAGGGAGACGACGGCGCGATAGGTCTTGGAGTCGAAGCGGATCTCCTTGACGCGGCCGACGACGACACCGGCACTCTTCACCGGCGCCCTCACTTTCAGGCCGCCGATGTTGTCGAACTGTCCGCTCACGAGATAGGTCTCGCCGCCGTTGGCAGCCCCCAGATTGCCGACCTTGAACGCGAGGAACATCAGCGCGGCCATGCCGATGATCACGAAGAAACCGACCCACAGGTCGAGCGTTGTACGCCTCATGACTGCCCTCGGAACATAAGAGATGTAAGCACGAAATCGAGCGCCAGGATCGCCAGCGCGGAGGTCACGACGGTGCGGGTGATCGCACGCGACAGCCCCTCGGCGGTCGGCGTGCAGTCGTAGCCCTCGAACACGGCGATCAGCGCAACCGTCGCGCCGAACACGAAGCTCTTGATCACGCCGTTCATGATGTCGAAGCGAAAATCCACGGCCGCCTGCATCTGCGACCAGAATGCGCCGTCATCGACACCGATGAACACGACACCGATCAGCCAGCCGCCGAACACGCCCATCGCGGAGAACAGCGCGGCCAGCAGCGGCATCGAAATCACGCCGCCCCAGAAACGCGGCGCGACGACGCGGGCGATGGGATTGACCGCCATCATGTCCATCGCATCGAGCTGCTCGGTGGTCTTCATCAGGCCGATCTCCGCGGTCACGGCGAGGCCGGCGCGGCTGGCGAAGAGCAGCCCCGCGACGACCGGGCCGAGCTCGCGCGTCAGCGACAGCGACACCAGCACGCCGAGCGCATCGCCCGAACCGTAGCGCTGCAGCGTCTCGTAGCCCTGCAGGCCCAGCACCATGCCGACGAAGAGACCCGAGACGACGATGATCAGCAGCGAGAGCACCCCGCTGAAGTAGATCTCGCGCACCGTCAGGTGGATGCGCGTCAGCGATTGCCCCGAATGGCGCAGCAGCAGCATGAAGAAGCGTGCGGCGAAACCGATGCGCCACACCCCCTCGACCGCCATTGCGCCCAAGCGGCGGATGAAGTTCAGCAGGCCGTTCATGCGGCCCTCCCGCCGATGAGGCACTCGTCCAGCGCCTCGGCCGGATAGTGGAAGGGCACGGGGCCGTCGGGCTCGGCGTGGATGAACTGGTACACCCAGGGATCCTTGGAGGCGCGCAGCTCGTCGGGCGTGCCTTCCGCGACGATGCCGCCTTCGGAGACGAAATAGATGTAGTCGACGATCTGCAGCGACTCCATGATGTCGTGCGTCACCATGATCGTCGTCGCGCCGAGCGCATCGTTGAGCTTGCGGATCAGCTGACCGATGACGCCGAGCGAGATCGGATCGAGGCCGGCGAAGGGCTCGTCGTACATGATCAGCATCGGATCGAGCGCGATCGCGCGGGCCAGCGCGACGCGGCGTGCCATGCCGCCCGACAGTTCCGCCGGCATGAGATCCGCCGCGCCGCGCAGTCCGACGGCGTTGAGCTTCATCAGCACCATGTCGCGGATGAGCCCGAACGGCAGGTCGGTGTGTTCGCGCAGGGGGAAGGCGACGTTGTCGAACACCGACATGTCGGTGAATAGCGCGCCAAACTGGAACAGCATGCCCATGCGCCGGCGCATCTCGTACAGCTCGGCCGTATCCAGCGACGAAACATTGCGGCCCGCGACCTCGACGGTGCCGGCCGTTGCGCGCAATTGCCCGCCGATCAGGCGCAACAGCGTGGTCTTGCCGCAACCGCTGCCACCCATGATCGCAACGACCTTGCCCCGCGGCACCTTCAGGTTGACGCCGCGCAGGATCTCGCGCTCGCCGTAGGCGAAGCGGACATCCTTCAGGCTCACCAGCAGATTGTCGGTTTCGGAAACCAAGTCGAGGCCCCTCGGGGATCTTCAAAGCCTGCTAGTTTAGCAGACAGGGCGGAAGCGGCAGCCATTGCCGCCGCCCCGATGCGGAACGAATACACGAACACAGTGTTGCGCCCTGCGGCGCATTCGTAAGCACGAACGCCGCCATCGGCGTCGCAGCGGCTCACCTTCCTCGCAGCAGCCGCCCTTCCGCCTGCTCGAGGTCGGCGGGCACGCCCATCAGCACGACCACGTCACCCGCCTGCATCAGCGTTTCCGCACTCGGCGCGAGGCCGCGGATGTTGCGCCGGCGCACGGCCGACACGCTCACGCCGAACTCGTCGAGCGCCATCGCCCCCAGGGTGCGGCCGACCGCATGCGCGCCGGCCGGAAGGGTCACGGGATGCAGGCGCACCTGGCGTGCCTCGGGGCCGTCGGCCGCATCGGAGGTACCGTGGAAGAAGCCGCGCATGAGGGCATAGCGCTGGTTGCGCACGTCGCGGATGCGCCGCACGACGCGATTGAGCGGCACGCCGATGAGCGCGAGGGCGTGCGACGCCAGCATGATGCTGCCCTCGAACGCCTCCGGCACGACCTCCGCGGCACCGCCTTGCGCCAGGCGATCCATGTCCTTCTCGTCGGCGGCGCGCGTGACGACGGGCAGGTCCGGTCGCAGCGCGAGTGCGCGATGCAGCACGCGCAGCGCCGCCTCGACCTCGCCGAAGGAGATCACCAGCGCGCTCGCGCGCATGATGCCGGCCGCCATCAGCGTCTCGTGGCGCGAGGCGTCGCCGTAGACGACGGTATCGCCGGCCGCCGCGGCCTCGCGCACGCGCTCGGGATCGAGATCCAGCGCGACGTAGCTGACGTTCTCCTGCTCGAGGAAGCGCGCCATGTACTGCCCGCTACGCCCGTAGCCGCAGATGATGATGTGCTTGCTGGTGTTCATCGACTGCGCCGCGACGCGCGTCAGCTCCATCGAACGCAGCAGCCATTCGGAGGCAACGAAGCGCAGCACGATCCGGTCGCTCGCCTGCACGACCAGCGGTGCGAGCAGCATCGACACGACCAGCGCGGCGACCGTGGTCTGCAGCAGCGCAGGCGGCATCAGGCCGAGGCCGTCGATCTGCGACACCAGCACGAAACCGAATTCGCCGCCCGCGCACAGCCACAGGCCGGTGCGCAACGCCGTGCCGGCAGAGGAACCGAAGGCGCGCGAGGCCGCGAACACGATCGCGCACTTCACGGCCAACAACGCCGCGACCATGCCCAGCACTGCGAAGAGATGGCTCGCGATCACATGCACGTCGAGGAACATGCCGACCGTGACGAAGAAGAGCCCAAGCAACACGTCGCGAAAAGGCTTGATGTCCTCCTCGACCTGATAGCGGAACTCGGTCTCCGAAATCAGCATGCCGGCGAGGAAGGCGCCGAGCGCCAGCGACAGCCCGACCCACTGCGACAACCACGCCAAGCCGAGCGTGATGAGAAGCACGTTGAGCATGAAGAGCTCGCCCGAGCGGCGCCGCGCGACGATGGTGAACCAGGCGCGCATCAGCCGCTGACCGAAACCGAGCACCAGAGCCAGCAGGACGGCGGCTTTCAGCGCCGCGATGCCCAGGGTCTCCGCCAGCGCTTCGGCCGGCTGTGACAGCGCCGGAATCAGGATCAGCAGGGGCACGACGGCGATGTCCTGGAACAGCAGCACGCCCATGGTCTCGCGCCCGTGCTTGCTGTCGAGCTCCATGCGATCGGACAGCAGCTTGGACAGGATCGCGGTCGAGGACATCGCCAGCGTACCGCCGAGCGCGAGCCCCGCCCCCCAGGGCAGGCCGAACAGATGGCCCAGCCCCATCACGAGCGCGATGCAGCCCAGCACCTGCGCCGAGCCCAGGCCGAACACGGTCCGCTTCATCGCCAGCAGGCGGGGCAGCGAGAACTCGAGGCCGATCGAGAACATCAGGAACACGACGCCGAACTCGGCGAGATGGCTCGCACCGTCCGACGCCGGCACCAGCTTGAGCGCATGCGGCCCCACGGCCGCGCCGACCAGCAGATAGCCGAGCACCGGCGGCAGATTGAGGCTGCGGAAGATCGCCACCGTGACGACCGCCGCGGCCAACAGGAGGAGAACCAACTCCAGGGTATTGGGCATGGGGCTCCGCGTTGTGCATCGGGTTCGACGGGCGGTTCGGGTATACTCGCCTGTCTTGGTGCGCTGCAGCGTCGTTGCATTATCGACGACTCGTGACGCGCGACGCGATCTATAAAAGAAAAGTGTAACCGCTCCGAACGCCATGAACCCACCCCAGCCCAAATCCGCGCGGGAAGCAGGCGCCATCCCCCTCGCACGGCGCGTGCTGCGCATCGAGGCCGATGCGATCGTCGCCCTCGCGGACCGTCTCGGCGCCGAATTCGAACAGGCGGTGGACCTGATCCTGCAGCGCCGCGGGCGCGTCATCGTCACCGGCATCGGCAAGTCGGGCCACATCGGACGCAAGCTCGCGGCCACCCTCGCCAGCACCGGCACCCCGGCCTACTTCGTTCACGCGGCGGAGGCCGCGCACGGCGACCTCGGCATGATCACCCCGGAAGACATCGTGATCGCGCTGTCGAACTCCGGCGCGAGCGAGGAAGTGCTCACCATCGTGCCGCTGGTCAAGCGGCAGGGCGCCAAGCTCATCTCGATCACCGGCAGACCGGAATCCCCGCTCGCGCGCGAAGCCGATGTGCATCTGGACGCGGCCGTGGCCGAGGAAGCCTGTCCGCTGAATCTCGCCCCGACGGCGAGCACCACGGCCGCGCTCGCGCTCGGCGACGCCCTCGCGGTGGCGCTGCTGGATGCGCGCGGCTTCGGCGCCGACGATTTCGCCCGTTCGCACCCGGGAGGCAGTCTCGGTCGCCGCCTGCTGACCCATGTCAGCGACGTGATGCGCCCCGGCGAGCGCGTGCCGCAGGTACGCGAGGACGCCTCGATGATGGCGGCGCTGATCGAGATGTCGCGCGGCGGCATGGGCATGACCGCGGTCGTCGCCACCGACGGCCGCCCGATCGGCATATTCACCGACGGCGACCTGCGCCGGACGCTGGAACGCGGCTGCGACGCGCGCAGCGCGACGATCGCCGAGGTGATGACGCGCAGCCCGCGCAGCATCGGCCCCGACGCGCTCGCCGTTGCCGCCGCCGAGATGATGGAACGGCAGCGCATCAACCAGCTGCTGGTTGTCGACGATCGGGGCGCCTTGGCCGGTGCACTGACGACCCACGACCTCATGCTCGCGAAGGTGATCTGATGCGCTTCGCCCTGTCCCGCCCGACACCCCGGCCGTGAAACCGTCCGTCCAGCAACTCTACCCCCTCGCCGGCCTGCTCATCGTGGCCGGCGCCTCGCTGTGGCTGGAGCGTGTCACCACCGGAGACGAGGCCCGCCCGTCGGCGCAGACGCGCGCCGAACCGGACTTCATCGCCGAACGCACGCGCCTGATCGCATTCGACCGCGAAGGCCGCCAACATTACGAATTGCTGGCCGACCGGATCACGCACCACCCGCAAACGAATACCACGGGGCTGGAGCGCCCCCGCCTGCGTTACGAGGCCGACGGACGCGAATTGCATCTCAGCTCGGAACAGGGCGAGGTGCTGCGCGAGGGCGAAGAGGTACGCCTGACCGGCGACGTGCGAGCGCGACGCGATGCGGCAGAAGGCAGCCCGGAAATGACGCTCGCCTCGTCCTCGCTGACGATCTGGCCCGACGACGAGCGCGCCGCGAGCTCCGACCCGGTCGCGATCACGCAGGGGACGAGCACGGCCCACGCGAACGGCATGAAGTCCGACAATATCTTCGGCACCCTGGAACTCATCGGCAACGCGCGCGTGCACATCCCGCGCACCAACCGGAACTCACCATGACGCGCACTTCCCTCCCTGCCCTGCTGGCGCTCGCTCACGCACTCGTTCTGGGCCTGCTGTCGCAACCCGCGCTGGCCGAGCGCGCCGACCGCGACCAACCGGTCAACATCGAAGCCAACCGCGTCACCGTAGACGACCGCAACAAGGTGCACGTCTTCGAAGGCGACGTGGTGCTGACCCAGGGCACCCTCGTGATCAAGGGCGCGAAGCTGGTCGTGACCCAGGGGGCGGACGGCTTCCAGTCGGGCGTCGCAACCGGCAGCGAGAAACGGCTCGCGACCTTCCGCCAGAAGCGCGAAGGCAGCAACGAGTACGTCGAAGGCGAGGCCGAGCGCATCGAGTACGACAGCCGCGCCGAGCGCGCACGCCTGTTCAACCAGGCCCACGTGAAATCCGGCGCCGACGAGGTGCGCGGGCACTATATCGAGTACGACTCGCTGAGCGAGAACTACCTGGTCACCAACCAGCCCGGCAAGACCGAGACGCGCGCCGCCGGCGACGGGCGCGTGCGCGCCGTGATCCAGCCGAAGAATTCCGGCACCGAGAAGACCAACTGACCGCTTCACCCTGCAACCGAGGAGAACGCATGGAGTACAACAACATCATCGTCGAAACGCGCGGACGGGTCGGACTGATCACGCTCAATCGCCCGAAGGCGATGAACGCCCTCAACGACCAGCTGATCGATGAAGTCGGCCACGCGCTCGACGGCTTCGAGAAGAACGAGGACATCGGCGCGATCGTCATCACCGGCTCGGAAAAGGCCTTCGCGGCCGGCGCCGACATCGGCGCGATGGCAAACTACTCGCACATGGACGCCTACAAGGGCGACTACATCACGCGCAACTGGGAGCGCCTGAAGACCTGCCGCAAGCCGATCATCGCGGCCGTCGCCGGCTTCGCGCTGGGCGGCGGATGCGAGCTGGCGATGATGTGCGACATGATCTTCGCCGCCGACACCGCCAAGTTCGGCCAGCCCGAAGTCAAGCTGGGCGTCCTGCCCGGCGCCGGCGGCACGCAGCGCCTCCCGCGCGCGATCGGCAAGGCCAAGGCGATGGACATGTGCCTCACCGCGCGCATGATGGACGCCGCCGAGGCCGAACGTGCCGGCCTCGTCGCTCGCATCATCCCCGCCGACCGCCTCGTTGAAGAGGCGATCGAGGCCGCCACGATCATCGCCAGTTTCTCTCTGCCGGCCGTCATGATGATCAAGGAGTCGGTGAATCGCGCCTTCGAGAGCAGCCTCACCGAAGGCCTGCTGTTCGAACGTCGCACCTTCCATTCCGCCTTCGGCCTGGAAGACCAGAAGGAAGGCATGGCCGCCTTCGTCGAGAAGCGCAAGCCCGTCTTCAAGCATCGCTGATGCTTTTTGCGCCGCCGCAATCCTGCGGCGGCGCCCTCCTCCCGTAATTTTCGTGTAATCTTCGCGGCGCATGCTGCGTAGCGGCATCAATGCCGTTGGCACATAACCGCAACCTGCCGCTTGGCATTTGTTTCAATATGAAACAAAGAAAAAACAGGCACATAGAGAAACGCGGGACGCCGGCAAGCGCTGCAAGAATTTTTTTGTGCAATGCACAAAAGAGCTTGACACGCAGTTGCGCCGACCTATAATCGAATCCATGTTGCGACGCACCACGCACTGCGGCCGGCGCGAAGCAAACCAAATCCAAACGTAACCTTCATCAGGAGATGAAAATGTTTGCTACTCCCGAGCAATTCGCCGCCGCCAACAAGACCAACGTCGAAACCCTGCTGACCCTGGCCAACAACGCCTTCGCCAGCGCCGAGCGTTTCGCCGCCCTGAACCTGAACACCGCCCGTTCGATCCTCGAAGACGGCCTGGCCAACTCCAAGGCCCTGCTCGGCGCGAAGGACGCCCAGGAATTCCTGGGCCTGCAGGCCGCGCTGGTTCAGCCGTTGGTCGAGAAGGCCGTGGCCTACAACCGCAGCGTGTATGAAATCGCTTCGCAGGGTCAGGAAGAAGTCTCGAAGCTGGTCGAAGCCCAGATCGCCGAGCTGAACAAGAACGTCGCCGCCGCTCTCGACAAGGCTGCCAAGTCGGCTCCCGCCGGTTCGGACGTCGCCGTCGCCGCCGTCAAGTCGGCCATCGCCGCCGCCAACAGCGCCTACGACAGCGTCAGCAAGGCTGCCAAGCAAGTCGCCGAGATCGCCGAGGCGAACGTCGCTGCCGCGACCAACGCCACCGTCAAGGCCGTGAGCGCCACCGCCAAGACCGCTTCGAAGAAGGCTGCCTGATCGCTGTCTGATTTGATCGACGCGCCCGCCCCGTCCGGGGCGGCGCGGCAGCAAAAAGCCCCGCAGAGCAATCTGAGGGGCTTTTTGTTTTACGGCGGGAATCGCAGGGGCGCGGCCGCTAACGGCGGCGAACGATCAAAATCCTCCGATCTTGCTCAGGGCTGGATTGTCGACGGGAATCGGCAAGGCTTCGACAGGCCTGTCCTGAACGAAGTCGAAGGGCTCGGCCGAACGGAATCCGCGTGCCCGATCGACGACTCGCCACCTAGGAGCCTGTCGGACCTAAAGGAAATCGGCGGCAAATCCGCCTGGGCGGTCCATATTTCGCCGCTTTTTTGGTCAATAGAATGACTATTGACCTGCAAAATCGACAAAATCTGTCCTCGCACAGCCGAATTTTCGCTTCGATTCTTCAAGTCCGACAGGCTCCTAGCCAGCGACCTTCACGCCCGGAGCGGCGGAGCCCTCGGCCTCCTCCTCGTCCTTCTCCTCCTCGATCGACAGGCTCAATTCCGCGGCCGCGGAGGTCTTCGGCTGGCCGCGCTCGGCCTTCAGCTTGATCTGCAGGCGCAGCTCGTTGGTCGAGTCGGCGTTGCGGATGGCCTCCTCGTAGCTGATGAAGCCGGCGTCGTAGAGGTCGAACAGGGCCTGGTCGAAGGTGCACATGCCCAGCTCGCGCGACTTCGCCATGATCTCCTTGATGGACTGGAACTGCCCCTTGAAGATCATCTCCGCGATCGTCGGGGTGTTGAGCAGGATCTCGATCGCGGCCTTGCGCCCCTTGCCGTCTTCGGTGCGGATCAGGCGCTGCGACACGATCGCCCGCAGGTTCGACGACAGATCCATCAGGAGCTGGTTGCGGCGCTCCTCGGGGAAGAAATTGACGATGCGGTCTATCGTCTGGTTGGCGTTGTTCGCATGCAGCGTGCCCAGGCACAGGTGGCCGGTCTCGGCGAAGGCAATCGCGTGTTCCATCGTCTCGCGGTCGCGGATCTCGCCGATCAGGATCACATCGGGCGCCTGGCGCAGCGTGTTCTTCAACGCGTGCTCCCAGGAGTGCGTGTCCACGCCGACCTCGCGGTGGGTGACGAGGCACTGCTTGTTGCGATGGACGTACTCGACCGGATCCTCGACGGTGATGATGTGTCCCGGCCCCGAGCTGTTGCGGTGATCGATCATCGCCGCGAGCGTCGTCGACTTTCCCGAACCGGTGCCGCCCACGACCAGCACGAGGCCGCGCTTGGTCATGATGATCTCCTTGAGCACCTCGGGCAGACCTAGCTTGGCGAGCGAGGGAATCTCGGACGCGATGGTGCGGATCACCATCCCGACGTGCTGCTGCTGGACGAAGACGTTCACGCGAAAGCGGCACACACCGGGGATGGAGATGGCGAAATTGCACTCCATCTCTGCCTCGAACTCTGCGCGCTGGCGGTCATTCATGAGGCTAAGCGCCAGCGAACGCGTGATGTCGGGCGTGAGCCGCTGCTGGCTGAGCGCCTTCATCGTGCCATGCGCCTTCACGGTCGGCGGAAAATCCACCGAGATGAACAGGTCGGACCCGTCCATCTGGTGCATCGCATTGAGCAGCCTGTGCATGTAGGAACGGGCTTCTTCTATGCCCAGGGCGGACGACATAAGGATTCCTTCAGGGGGCAAGCCTGGCATGAAACCGCCAGACCACCGGATTCAGCAACGAAAGCGAAATTTTAGGACATCCCCGGCAAGGCCGGATACGGTACCGCGGGAAGGTCAGCCGGAAAATCAGGACGCGGGCGCGACCGGCGCATGGGCCGGCAGGGCGATCTCGTAGTACGAGCGCTCGCGCGTGACGCGGCCGCCCAGGCTCCGCATGCGCCGCCTAACGACATCGAAGCGGCTGTCCTCGAAACGCTCATGGTCCTTGCAGACGCCCGGATAGGCCTTGCACTCGCTGGAGATGCGGATCAACAGCTCGGCACCGCTGGTCATCGTCTCGACGATGATGGCGCCCCCCTTTCCGCCCGGACCTGCCGGACATTCCGTGCAGGCCTGCAGCAGGTTCATCAGCACTTCGTTGAGATAATCGGGGATCACCGTGACAGCCGGAAGATCGGCACCTCCCTTGAATTCGAGGCGAATCGAGCGGAAACGGCGGTCGAAGCCGAGAAAATCGAGGACCGACTTGACCATCGTGTTGATATCGATGAGTTCGCGCGACTCCCGTCGCGCCGCGGCGAACTCCGAGATCTGCCGCGTCATTCCGGCAATGCGGCGGGTCTGCTCGAGAATCAGCGCCGGCTGGCAGGTTTCGCACCCGCCGCGCTGCTTGTTGAGCTGGATCTCCTGCGCGAGCATCGAGATCGTTGCCAAGGGATTGCCGACCTCGTGCGAGACGTTCGCGGCCATCGTCGCCAGGGCGGCCATCTTCTCATGATGCCAGCGCTCTTCGCGCTCCGCGGCGCGCTCCTGCGCCCCTGCCTGTGCGTCGATGATGCGCTGTCCGATGCGGACTATCGCCCACAGGGCGCCGTAGAGGACGACCAGCGTACCTCCCACGATGAGCAGAAAGACTTCCGAGCTGCCCCGGACCTTGGCCTCGTTCTGTGCCAGCGTCCGCTCCAGCTCGGTCTGGTTCGCACGCGCGAGCCCCCCGAGTTCGGCCGAAACCGCCTGGATGTGTCCCAGGAAGGAAGTGACGTCGGAATAGATCTCGAACACGCCGATGACGCGATCGCTGCCACGCTCGCGCACGGGGATGTAGCTCGAGATCAGGTCGCGGTTCTCGACCACGCCTTCGAAGGCGCTGAAGCGCTCGCGATGGGTCATCTCGCTCGCGGGCACGCCGGCGGCAGCGCTCCTCCACCCCTGGTTATCCGCCTTGTCCTCGCCGATCTGCGCGTGCTCCGACGAGTAGATCGTGATGCCGCGCAGATCGAACACCTTGATCTTGAACACGCTGCTCGCCCGCATCGTCTCATAGGCCTTGGCGTCGAGCTCGGCGAATCCCGGCAGCGCCATGATCGTCCGGCCCAACTCCGCAAAGCATGCGCGCCGCGGATCGTTGCTGCCCGCGACGGAAGGGGGAACGCTGCGGCAGGGGGCCGCTGAAATGGCCTGCGCACGCGCGGCGAAAGGCGCGATGTGCGTATCCCACAGCACATTGCCGACAACGCGCGTGAGGGTGACATGCCCGGCTTCGTGCAGCGCAAGCAGACTGGCGCGCGCGGCCTGGTCCTGCTTGGCAGCCAGATCCGTCTGCGCACGGGAGAAGAACTCGCCCTGCTCGCGCTGGACTTCGGAGAAGAACGTGATCTCGCCGCGCTGCAGGAAATACAGGACGACGGCGACGATCACGAACGCGGCAAGGCTGGCGAGCGTGAAATAGCGCATCAGGCGGAAATGACCGACGGGCTCGCCCGCCTGCGATCGCGCCGGACGGGACGAGATCCTGCCGCGACGATCCATCATCTGCACTTCTTCCGCCCCATCCATTCCACGCTCCGTGCCCCGGAGGGCCGCTTGCGGGACGACCGAAGCCGCCCGGTTCACTCCGCCTCTTCGACCTCGCCGGGCACTGCACCGGCGCTGCTGCGCCCACTCCGGTAGTGGTGCGGGAACAGGCGGTGCATCTCGCCTTCGATCCACGCCGCGGAGCGGCGATTGACCTCGGCGGCATCCAGGCCCGTCGGATCGATCGCGGGGCCGATGCTGACGGTGATCTCGCCGGGATACTTGAGGAAGGCCTCGCGGCCCCAGAACTCCCCGGCATTATGCGCCACCGGGACCGCGGGCACGCCCGCCTGCTGCGCCAGCGCAGCCCCGCCCGCCTTGTAGCGGCGCTTGGCGCCGGGAGCGGTGCGCGTCCCCTCGGGGAAGACCGCCACCCAATAGCCTTCAGCGAGCCGGGCACGGCCCTGATCGACCACCTGGGCGAGCGCATCCTTCCCGGCTGCGCGATCGATGGCGATGCCCGGAATGGCGGCGAGCCCCCAACCGAAGAACGGCACCCTGAGGAGCTCGCGCTTGAGGACGAAACACAAGGGCGGAAAGATCACCTGCAGGGCCATCGTCTCCCATGCCGACTGGTGCTTGGAGAGGATCACGGAAGGCACGGAAGGGATGTTCTCGCGCCCGATGACCTTGTAGCGGATGCCCAGGATGCGCGGGATGAACCACATCATCAGCGGCGCCCAGGCCGTGACGATGCGGTGGCGCGTGCGGGGAGACAAGGGATAGGCGAGGATGCCGAACAGAGCGAACGGCGGGGTGAAGATCGCCAGGACGATGGCGAACAGCAGGGAGCGCAGGACGACCACGGTATCCTTCAGGCGGTGAGATCGGCGACGAGGGCCGCGAGATCGGGGTAGATGAGCGTGCCTTCGGGCAGCGCGGGATCGTCGCGCGTCTTCATGCCCTTGCCGGTGAGGACCAGGTAGGGCTTGCAGCCGACCGCGACGCCGGCCTGCAGGTCGCGCAGGCTGTCGCCGACCACCGGCACGCGGTCGAGGTTCGCGTTGAAACGCTCGGCGATCTGCAGGAACAGACCCGGTTTGGGCTTGCGGCAGTCGCAGGTGGAATCGGCCGAATGCGGGCAGAAGAAGATCGCGTCGAGCCGGCCACCGACCTGGGCGAGGCTCTTCACCATCTTCTCGTTGATCGCGTTGAGGGTGTCCATGCCGAAGAGGCCGCGCCCGACACCGGACTGGTTCGACGCGACGACGACACGCCAACCCCACTGGTTGAGGCGCGCGATCGCCTCGAGGGAGCCCGGGATCGGCTTCCACTCGTCGGGCGACTTGATGAACTGGTCGGAGTCGTAATTGATGACGCCGTCGCGGTCCAGGATGATCAGCTTCTGCGGCATGGAATGCTTCCCGTCGTCAGGCGGACAGGCGCGACAGGTCCGCCACCTGGTTCATCAGGCCGGCGAGTTGGCGCAAGAGTGCCAAGCGGTTCTGGCGCGTCATCGGCTCCTCGGCCATCACCATGACCTCGTCGAAGAAGGTGTCGACTGCCGCACGCAGGCCGGCGAGCACGCACAGGGCGTCGGTGTAGTCCTCGTTCGCCATGTGCGAGCGCACCAGCGGCGCGACCTCGACGACGCGGTGGAACAGCGCCTTCTCGGCGTCTTCCTGCAGCAGCGCGACGTCCGGCTCGGGCAGTTCGCCTTCGACCTTCTTGAGGATGTTGACGATGCGCTTGTTCGCCGCAGCGAGCACCTCGGCCTCGGGCAGCGCGCGGAAGGTGCGCACGGCTTCGAGCTTGGCGGGGACGAGATCCATGCGCGTCGGGCGCAGCGCGAGCACCGCGTCGATGACGTCGCCCGCGTGGGCGGCATCGCGCAGCAGGTTCTTGAGGCGCTCGAACATGAAGTCGAGGAGCTGCGCTTCGAAACCCTGGGCGGTCAGCAGGCCCGGCTTGAAGCCGGCGGCGGCGTCATTGATGAGCTCGGCAAGGTCCAGCGGCAGCGGCGTTTCGATGAGGATGCGCAGCACGCCCAGCGCGGCGCGGCGCAGGCCGAAGGGGTCCTTGTCGCCGGTCGGCAACTGGCCGATGCCGAAGAAGCCCACGAGCGCGTCGAGCTTGTCGGCGAGCGCGACGGCGCCGGCGACGTTGCCGGCGGGCAGCGCATCGCCGGCGAAGCGCGGCTGGTAGTGCGACTGGATCGCGTCGGCGATGACCTCGCCCTCGCCGTCGTTGAGCGCGTAGTAGCGCCCCATGACGCCCTGCAACTCGGGGAACTCGCCGACCATGTCGGTGACGAGGTCCGCCTTGGCGAGGCGCGCGGCGCGGGCGGCCGCCTTCGCATCGCCGTGCAGCCTGGCGGCGATCGCGCCGGCGAGGCGCTCGAGGCGTTCGACGCGCTCGAGCTGGCTGCCGAGCTTGTTGTGATAGACGACCGGGGCGAGGCGCGGCAGGCGGCTGTCGAGCGTGTGCTTGCGGTCCTGCTCGAAGAAGAAACGCGCATCCGACAGGCGCGGGCGCACGACGCGCTGGTTGCCGGTGATGATGTTGGAGGCGTCCTCGAGTCGCATGTTCGACACGATCAGGAAGCGGTTGCGCAGCTTGCCGGCGGGGTCGAACAGCGGGAAGTACTTCTGGTTCGCGCGCATCGTCAGGATCAGGCATTCCTGCGGCACGGCGAGGAATTCGGCTTCGAATTCGCCGACATAGACGGTGGGATGCTCGACCAGCGCAGCGACCTCGTCGAGGAGGTCGGCGTACTCGCCCAGGCTGGAGCCCTCGCGCGCGGCGGTGGCGAGGAGCTGGCGCTCGATCTCGGCGCGCCGTTCGGCGAAGTCCGGCATCACCTTGCCTTCGGCGAGCAGCGTGGGCTCGTAGGCATCGGCGGTCGCGAGCGCGATGTCGCCGCGGCTCATGAAGCGGTGGCCGCGTGTGACGCGGTCGGCGTCGAGGTCGAGCACGCGGCCCGGAACGACGCGATCGCCGTGCAGCAGCGTGAGCTTGTGCACCGGGCGGACGAACTGCGCATCACCCGCGCCCCAGCGCATCAGCTTGGGGATGGGCAGGGCCTTGACGGCTTCCTGGACGATCTCGGCGAGCACGGCGTCGAGCGTGGCGCCGTCTTCATTGCGGGTGTAGAACAGCGCTTCGGCCTTGCCGTCCATGCGACGTTCGAAGCTCGCGACGGCCTCCGCCGAAATGCCCTTGACTTCGAGCTTCTTGAGCAGCGCCGCGGTCGGACGACCGTCGGCGTCGAGCGCGACCTGCACCGGCATGATCTTCTCGGTGACTTCGCGCGCCGGGGCGGCCGCGCGGACGTGCGGCACGGTGATGGCGAGGCGGCGCGGCGCAGCGAACCAGCGGAAGCCGCGATCCTCGGCGACGAGGTCGCGCGCCTTGAGGCCGTCGAAGATCTTCGCGGCAAAGGTTTCGCCGAGGCGCGGCAGCGCCTTGGGCGGCAGTTCCTCGGTGAGCAGTTCGACGAGCAGGGAGGCGGTCATCATGCGGCCTCCGTCTTGTTTGCGGCGGTGTTGAGCATCGGGAAGCCCAGGCTCTCGCGGGAGTCGTAATAGGCCTGCGCGACGGCGCGCGACAGGTTGCGGATGCGACCGATGTAGGCGGCGCGTTCGGTGACGGAAATGGCGCCGCGCGCGTCGAGCATGTTGAAGCTGTGCCCGGCCTTCAGCACCATCTCGTAGGCGGGCAGCGCGAGGCCGATTTCGATCAGGCGTTTCGCCTCGGATTCGTAGTTGTTGAACAGCGAAAACAGGAACTCGACGTTGGCGTGCTCGAAGTTGAAGGTCGATTGCTCGACCTCGTTCTGGTGGTAGACGTCGCCGTAGGTGACCTTGCGGCCGTCCGGATAGACCGCCCACACGAGGTCATAGACGTTCTCGACGCCTTGCAGGTACATCGCGAGGCGCTCGAGGCCGTAGGTTATCTCGCCCAGCACCGGCTTGCAGTCAATGCCGCCGACCTGCTGGAAGTAGGTGAACTGCGTGACTTCCATGCCGTCGAGCCACACTTCCCAGCCCAGGCCCCAGGCGCCGAGCGTGGGGTTCTCCCAGTCGTCCTCGACGAAGCGCACGTCGTGCGCATTGGTGTCGATGCCGAGCGCACGCAGCGAGTCGAGGTAGAGCTCCTGGAACTCGAGCGGCGAAGGCTTGAGCACGACCTGGAACTGGTAGTAGTGCTGCAAGCGGTTGGGGTTCTCGCCGTAGCGGCCGTCCTTGGGGCGGCGCGAGGGCTGGACGTAGGCGGCGTTCCACGGCTCGGGCCCGATCGCGCGCAGGAAGGTCGCAGTGTGCGAGGTGCCGGCGCCGACTTCGAGGTCGTAGGGCTGCAGCAGCACGCAGCCTCGTTCGGCCCAGAACTGCTGGAGCGTCAGGATGACTTGCTGGAAGGTGGGTTTGTGCAGGGACATGGTCTCTCGACAGCTGTTGGCGACGACAAGGGCGCCGCGCGGCGGACGCAAAGGGTGGATTTTAATGGCATTCCGGGGACAGGGCGAAGTTCCCCGACGGAAAATGCGCGTCTCGCGGGCGAAACGCCGCGCACGCCGGCGTCAGATCCCGCGCCGGGCGTGCCCATCACGCCGCAGGCGGCCCGCGACGGCAAGCGCCAGCACGCCCAGCAGCAGCGCGGCAAAATCGCCCCAGCGCGCATAAGGGGTGAGCCCTTCGTAGCCCTGCACCGACACGCTCAGCACCCCCTGCATGAAGGCCGGCAGGACCTCGGCGACACGGCCGTCGGGCTGCACCAGCGCAGTCATGCCGGTGTTGGTCGAGCGCAGCATCGGCCGCCCGGTTTCCATCGCGCGCACGCGGGCGATCTGCAGGTGCTGCGGCTGGGCGAAGGAGTCGCCGTACCAGGCGAGGTTAGACA
This sequence comes from Aromatoleum evansii, assembly GCF_045689615.1. Lineage (NCBI taxonomy): Bacteria > Pseudomonadati > Pseudomonadota > Betaproteobacteria > Rhodocyclales > Rhodocyclaceae > Aromatoleum > Aromatoleum evansii. The sequence goes on along the minus strand of NZ_CP141259.1, from coordinate 785,095 downwards.
GATTCAGCATCAGCGTCGCCTCGGGCAGGCTGCGGATCAGCTCGCGACCGAAGAGGTCCTCGTAGCAGATGTTGATCGCGACGCGCTGCGCGCCCAGGCGCAGCGGCGGCTGGTCGGGGGCGCCGCGCGTCTGGTCTGACATGGGAATGTCGACTAGGTCGTAGAACCAGCCGAAGAGCGGCGGGGAATATTCGCCGAAGGGCACGAGGTGCTGCTTCGCGTAGCTCTGCGAGGGGGATGCGCCGAGGCTCAGCGCGGCGTTGTAGATCGCACCGCGCGCATCGCGCAGGAATACGCCGAACACCACGTCGCCACCGCGCGCTGCGACCGGGGCGGCAAGCTCTTCGAGGTAGCCGTCGGGCAGGCGGTCTGCCAGCAGCGGCAGCGTCGTCTCGGGCAACACGACGAGGTCCGCGGGGTTTTCGCGCACGAGGCGCGCGTTGCTCTCCAGCCAGTCGGACAGCAATTCGGGGCGCCACTTCAGGCTCTGCTCGATATTGGTCTGGATCAGCACGACTTCGAGCGGCTCGCCGACAGGGGAGGTCCAGGCGATACGCCCCAGGCCGAAGCCTGCCCCGCTCAGGACGAGGATCGCGGCGAGGGCCTCCGCGGCGGGACGCGCGCTACGCCAGCGAGTGAGGGCGACGAGCGCCGCAAGGAAGGCGACAAGGCCGCCCACGCCATACACGCCCAGCACGGGGAAGAATCCTGCGAGCGGGCTCGGCGGGGTCTGCGAATAGCCGGCCGCGAGCCACGGGAAACCCGTGAACAACCAGCCGCGCAAGAGCTCGGAGCCCATCCACAGGCCGGCGAAGAGCAGCGCGCGCCGCCACGCCCCACCCCGCCCGAAGCGCACGAACAGCGCCCCGACCGCAGCCGGGAAGAGGGCGAGATAGGCACAGAACAGCAGGATCGCCAGTGCCGCGAGCGGCATCGGCATGCCGCCGTAGCGATTGAGCGCGACATAGAGCCAGGACACCCCGGCCAGGAAGGCGCCCAGCCCCCACGCGAAGCCGAGCGCAAAGCCGGCACGTGCGCGCGTTTGCCGCGCAGCCAGGCCCGCCAGCACGGCGAGGCTCAGCACCGCCAGCGGAAAGATACCGAAGGGCGCAAAGGCAAGGACCGACGTGCCGCCCGCGAGCAGCGCCGCCAGCAGGCCGCGCCCCCGCCCGCCCGCCGGTGCGGCGCCCGAGTCCTGCACCGGATGGGTCACGCTTCGGCCGTTCCGGCGAGGGGCTGCACGAGCAGGGTATGCACGCGCCGGCCATCCACGCGTAGCGCGGTGACGCGCAGGTTTCCGAGCATCACCACCTCGCCGCGGCGCGGCAGGCGGCCTAGCTGGCAGATGAGCAGGCCGCCGACGGTGTCGACCTCGGCGTCGCTGAAGTCGGAGCCGAAGGCGGCATTGAACTCGCCGATCTCGGTGGTGGCGCGGACACGGTAGCGGCCATCCGCATCGAGCTGGATGTTGTCGCTGGGCTCGAGCCGGTCGAATTCGTCCTCGATGTCGCCGACGATCTGCTCGAGCACGTCCTCGATCGTTACCAGGCCCGCGACGCTGCCGTATTCGTCGACGACGATGGCCATGTGGTTGCGGCTGACGCGGAATTCGCGCAGCAGCACGTTCAGTCGCTTCGACTCGGGCACGAACACGGCCGGACGCAGCAAGGTGTGCATGTCGAAGTCGCGACCGGCGTAGTAGCGCAGCAGATCCTTGGCGAGGAAGATGCCGACGATGTCGTCCTTGCTGTCACCGACCGGGAAGCGCGAGTGGCCGGTATCGACGACGTGCGCGGCGATGCGGTCCACCGGCTCGTCGAGGCGGATGATGTCCATCTGCGCGCGCGGGATCATCACGTCGCCGACCTGCAGCTCGGACATCTGCAGCGCGCCTTCGATGATCGCCAGCGCATCGGCGTCGAGCAGGTTGCGTTCGAAGGCCGCGTGCAGCAGGGCCAGGAGTTCCTCGCGGTCCTCGGGCTCGCGCGACAGCAGCGCGGAGAGGCGTTCGAGCAGACTAGGTCGGGGTGATGCGGGGTCCATATGTCGGAAGAATCGGTCGGGCGGGTCAGGCGGAGCGTTCGGCGTAGGGATCAGGATAGCCCAGTTCGGCGAGAATCCGTGTTTCGAGCGCCTCCATCTCCTCGGCCTCGTCGCTGTCCTCGTGGTCGTAGCCCTGCAGATGCAGCATGCCATGCACGATCAGATGGGCGTAATGCGCGGCCAGCGGCTTGCCCTGCTCGGCGGCCTCGCGCACGACGACGGGCACGCACAGCACGAGATCGCCGGCGAGCGGCGCATCGTCATCCTGGTCCGGCATGCCCTCGCCTTCACCATAGACGAAGGTCAGCACGTTGGTGGCGTAGTCCTTGCCGCGGAAGTCGCGGTTGAGCTCACGCCCCTCGGTCGCGCCAACGAGACGCACCGTGACTTCGGCATCGACGCCCTGCAGCGCGGCCTGCGCCCAGCGGCGCATGTCGGTGGAAGACGGGGCGTTGTCGCGATTGGCCTTGCCGATGGCCTTCTGGATCGTCAGCGCCAGATGCGGCGGGGAATCGATCATCAGGCCTGCTCCTTCTTTGCAAGCGCGGCCTGCATCGCGGCGCGCGTCGCCTGGTTGTCGTAGGCCTCGACGATGCGCGCGACCAGCGGGTGGCGCACGACGTCTTCCTTCTGGAACTCGGTGAAGGCGATGCCGCGCACGGCGGCCAGCACCTCGCGCGCCTCCAGTAGGCCGCTGCGATGGCCGCGAGGCAGGTCGATCTGCGTGAGGTCGCCGGTGACGACGGCCTTCGCGCCGATGCCGATGCGGGTGAGGAACATCTTCATCTGCTCGGGCGTCGTGTTCTGCGCCTCGTCGAGGATGATGAAGGCGTGGTTGAGCGTGCGCCCGCGCATGAAGGCGAGCGGCGCGATCTCGATGCTGCCGCGCTCGAACAGCTTGGCAACGCGATCGAAGCCCATCAGGTCGTAGAGCGCGTCGTAGAGCGGGCGCAGGTAGGGGTCGACCTTCTGCGCGAGGTCGCCGGGCAGGAACCCGAGGCGTTCGCCCGCCTCGACCGCCGGACGCGTCAGGATGATGCGCTCGACGAGCTGGCGTTCGAAGGCATCCACCGCGCTCGCGACCGCAAGATAGGTCTTGCCGGTACCCGCGGGACCGATGCCGAAGGTGATGTCGTGCGCCTGGATGTTGCGCAGGTACTCGACCTGGCGCGGCGTGCGGCCGTGCAGCTCGGTCTTGCGCGTCAGCAGCGCCGGCGCGGCCTGATCCGACTTGCGGCGATTGGCGATCTCGATCAGGCCGAGCTGGATGTCATCGACGCTGAGATGCTCGCCAGCCTGCTCGTAGAATTCGCGCAGCGCCTTCGCCGCCAACGCCGCCTGCGCGGCCCCGCCCTGCAGCGTGAAGCGCTCGCCGCGGCGCGCAATGGTCACGTCGTACGCGGTCTCGATCTGGCGCAGGTTTTCGTCCAGCGCGCCGCACAGGTTCGCAAGCCGCTGGTTGTCCAGCGGCTCCAGCACCACTTCGGTGGGTCGGCCCATTCAGACCTCTCTCGTCACGATTTCGCCGCGCAGGCTGTGCGGCAGGGCGGCGGTGATCGTCACGTCGACGAACTGCCCGATCAGGCGCGCATTGCCGGGAAAGTTCACGACGCGGTTGTTGGCGGTGCGCCCGGCGAGCTCGGTCTCGTCCTTGCGCGCATGCCCCTCGACCAGCACGCGTTCGACTCGCCCCACCATCGCTTGGCTGATCGCCTGGGCCTGCTCGTCGATGCGCTTCTGCAGGCGTGCGAGCCAGCGCAGCTTGGTCTCCTGCGGCACCGGGTCTTCCAGATCCGCGGCAGGCGTGCCGGGACGCGGGCTATACACGAAACTGAAGGACGCATCGAACCCGACCTCGTCGATCAGCTTCATCGTCTTCTCGAAGTCCTCCTCGGTCTCGCCGGGAAAACCGACGATGAAGTCCGACGACAGCGACAGGTCGGGGCGGGCCGCGCGCAGCTTGCGCACCACCGACTTGAACTCCAGCACCGAGTAGCCGCGCTTCATCGCTGCGAGGATGCGGTCGGAACCCGACTGCACCGGCAGGTGCAGGTGGCTCACGAGCTTGGGGATGTTGGCGTAGGCGTCGAACACGCGGGGCGTCATCTCGCGCGGATGCGAGGTCGTGTAGCGCAGGCGCTCGATACCGGGGATCTCGGCGACACATTCGAGCAGGAAGGCGAAGTCGCCCAACTCGCCGCCCTGCTTCGTGATCGGCCCGCGCCACGCATTGACGTTCTGGCCCAGCAGGGTCACTTCCTTGACTCCCTGGCCGGCGAGGCCGGCGACCTCGGTGAGGATGTCGTCAAGCGGCCGCGACACCTCCTCGCCCCGCGTGTAGGGCACGACGCAGAAGGTGCAGTACTTGGAGCAGCCTTCCATGATCGACACGAAGGCACTCGCCCCCTCGACGCGCGCGGGCGGCATGTTGTCGAACTTTTCGATCTCGGGGAAGGAGATGTCGACCTGCGAGCGGCCGCTGTAGCGCCGCTCGGCGATCAGTTGCGGCAGGCGGTGCAGCGTCTGCGGTCCGAACACGACGTCGACGTAGGGCGCACGCGCGACGATCGCCTCGCCCTCCTGGCTCGCGACGCAACCGCCGACGCCGATGATGAGGTTCGGATTCGCCTGCTTCAGGTGCTTCACCCGCCCGAGGTCGTGGAACACCCTCTCCTGCGCCTTCTCGCGCACCGAACAGGTGTTGAAGAGGATCACGTCCGCCTCTTCGGGGTTGTCGGTCTTCACCAGTTCCTCGGTCGCCCCGAGCACGTCCGCCATCTTGTCCGAGTCGTACTCGTTCATCTGGCAGCCGAAAGTGCGGATATACAGTTTCTTCATTGAAGCGTGTTGACGCGCAGATTCCCAAACCGCTATATTAGCAGGCTCGAGCGGTGATGTAGCTCAGACGGTTAGAGCGATGGATTCATAACCCATAGGTCGGCAGTTCGATTCTGCCCATCACCACCACGAACTCTCAAGCCCCTGATATTCAAGTTTATCCTTGGAATCAGGGGTTTGTCCTTTCTGGCTTCAATACATGGTTCAATACAGCCATGAGAAAAAAAGCCAGCATGCCTACGCCGTGGAAGCATCCCACAACGGGCAATTTCTATCTCATCAAGCGGATTCCCGCCGATCTCGTGTCCCTCTACGGAGGGCGCACGCAGGTCCAGAAGAGTCTCCGAACGAAGGACCGTGCCACCGCAGAGAAGCTCCTCTGCCAAGAGTGGCTGAAGCTTGACGCAGAGTTCGAGCAGAAGCGCCGCACTGCCGCTCCAACACCCTCCGGACGTACAAGCATTACCGACGATGAGATTCAGCAGATCGTCAGGGCTTACACTCGCCATCGGCTTTTCCACGATGAACTAGAGCGATCCGCAGGGCTCACGGATCATTCGTACAGCGAAACAGACCGCCTCCTTGACGAGACCGAGGCACGCGACCGAGCCGCCATCGCCCGTGGTAATTTCCGTGCCGATGATGGACCCATGCAGGGACCGTCGCTACTCCTCGCCGCGGAGGACTGGCTAACCGAGCATGGCTTCGACCTCCCTCCTGACTCCCCTGATTACCGTCGCTTCGTTACAGAGTTCGCCAAAGCATCCAGCCGCGTTACTGCTCTCGTTCGCAAGCGGCAAGCTGGCGATCCCGTCGATACGCCTCCCGCCGAAGCAGTGGAGAAATCAATTCGTCTCTCGGACGTGATCAAAGATTTTCTCCGGGACAAGAAGCCTGAGGGGATGGGCAAGAAGCTGCACGCGGCCCTCCCGAAGTTCCTGGAGATCGTCGGGGACAAGGAAATCTCCAAGGTCCGTCAGACGGATGTCCTTGAATTCCTCCGTCTTATTCAACGCATTCCAACGCAACGAGGGGCACCGAAGCGGCTTCAAGGTGTGGCTCTGCGGGACATGGTTACCGATGAAGTTACGATGGCTCCCGCGACGTTCGATAACAACTACATCTCACCGCTGCGCCTGTTCCTCAAATGGGCACGCACCACGTATCAGGACCAAGGATTTCCGGTAACGCTCACAGTCGAAGGAATCGAATACCAAGGGACACGGCGCGAAGGAGACGAGAAGCAGCGGGCGCTTGAACAATCCGAACTCGTACGGCTCTTCACCGGTCCCGAGATGAAAGCCTTCGCTGCCTCGTCGGACCAGTTGCACAAGTATTGGTTGCCCCACCTGTGTCTATTCACCGGAGCGCGTATCAACGAGCTTTGCCAGCTCAACCCGCAGACGGACATCATCCAGAGCGGTAACGCGTGGGTTCTGCGTCTCGATCCAGAGACCGAGGGCGATGAACGGGTTACCAAGTCCCTGAAGAACACTTCATCCAAGCGGCTCGTGCCGATCCACCCCCAACTGCTGGAACTCGGTTTCTTGGATTACGTCACGGCGATCCAGAAGACCGGCGCCAAGCTCTTGTTTCCTGCATTCCGTCCCGCAGCCGGGAAGGCATCGAAGGTTGCCCGCGAGTGGTTCGCGGATTTCCTGCGGGACACGGGCCTTCGCGACGAGACACCGGGCAAGGGCGTTCGCGGCTCTCATGTCTTCCGCCACACCCTGATTACCGCTGCCAGTCGTCACCCTGATCCCGTCATCTATCAGCAAATCGACTGGGTCACAGGTCACGCCGGGGAGGCATCGGCGGTCAAGCGGGGATACACGGAGGAGCAAGCCACTGCGAACAAGCTGCAAGTTCTCTCGCAGATTCAGTTCGCGCTCGACTTTATCCGGCCCGTATTGTTGCTACGCATTGAAAATTGACCCCCTTTCGCGGGTTATGCGCGCTGAAAATTGACCCCGGTGATTAACCTGCCTGCTCGATGTTTGAGCAGGGTTCGAGGAGATGATCACCATGAACATGCTGGGCAAGATTCGGCGGTTGCACTTTCGCGACGGGCTGTCGATCAAGGAGATCTGCCGGCGCACGGGGCTGTCGCGCAACACGGTGCGGCAATGGCTGAGGGCGGGCGAAGGGGCCGAACCGAAGTACCGGCGAACGGCGCGGGAGACGGTGCTGGCGCCCTTCGAGACGCGCCTCGTTCAGTGGCTCGAGGCGGACGCCCGCCGGGCGAAGCGGGAGCGGCGCACGGCGCTGGTGCTGTTTCGGCAGTTGCAGGAGTTGGGCTTCACGGGCAGCTACTCGCGGGTGAGCGAGTACGTGCGACGCTGGCGCGAGGCCGGTGGGAAGCCGGCGAAATCGAGCTTCATCCCGCTCAAATTCGAATTCGGCGAGGCCTTCCAGTTTGACTGGAGCGAGGAGTCGCTGGTGATCGGCGGCTTCCATCGCAAGGTGCTGCTCGCGCACACGAAGCTCTGTGCGAGCCGCGCCTTCATGCTCGCGGCCTACCCGACGCAGAGCCATGAGATGCTGTTCGATGCGCACACGCGTGCGTTCCGGGTGTTCGGCGGCATTCCCCGACGCGGCATCTACGACAACATGAAGACCGCCGTCGATAAGGTTGGCGTGGGCAAGCGGCGCATCGTCAATACGCGGTTCGCGGCGATGGCGTCGCACTACCTGTTCGATCCGGACTTCTGCAACGTCGCCAGCGGCTGGGAGAAAGGGGTCGTCGAGAAGAACGTGCAGGACAGCCGGCGGCGCCTGTGGCAGGAGGCGCTGCAACGGCGCTTCGGCAGCTTCACCGAACTGAACGCCTGGCTCGAGGTGCGCTGCCAGGCGCTGTGGTCGGAACTGGCGTACCCGGACGCCGAGCACCTCACCATCGCCGACGCCCTCACGCTTGAGCGCGATGCCTTGATGCCAATGGTGCCGAGCTTCGATGGCTACGTGGAGGCGATCGTGCCGGTGTCCAGTACCAGTCTCGTGACGAACGAGCGCAATCGCTACTCGGTCCCGTGCGCCTTCGCCAACCAGAAGGTGAGCCTGCGGCTGTACCCCGAGCGGATCGAGATCCATGCCGAGGACGGCCTGGTCGCCACCCATGCGCGCAGCTTCGAGCGCGGCCAGGTCATCTACGACTGGCAGCACTACCTGCCGCTGCTCGAACGCAAGCCGGGTGCCTTGCGTAACGGTGCGCCCTTCGAGGGCTTGCCGGCGCCGCTACAGCGACTGCGGGCGCTGCTCGTCAAACGCCCGGGCGGCGATCGGCTGATGGCCGACATTCTGGCGCACGTCCCCCGACACGGCCTGGAGAACGTGCTGGTGGCGGTCGAACTGATCCTCGAATCCGGCACGCCCAGCGCGGAGCACGTCAAGAATGTGCTCGCCCGCCTGCGCCAGGCGCCCCCACCGACACCACTCGACACGGTACTCGCGGTGACCGAGGCACCGCTTGCCGACGCCGGCCGCTATGACCGTCTGCACGCGGAGAACGATCATGCGTGAGATTGTCGCCGAACTGAAATCGCTGCGTCTGCACGGCATGGCCCAGCGTTACGATGAATTGCTCGCGGAAGGCGGGGTCGGCATCCAGAGCGCCGGCTGGCTCATTCAGTGTCTGCTCGAGGCCGAGGTCACCGACCGGCATGTGCGTTCAATCCGCTATCAGATGGGGGCGGCGCGTTTCCCCATGCACCGCGATCTGTCCGGCTTCGACTTCGGCAAGTCGAAAGTCGATGCGAAGTTGATCGATGAACTCGCCACCGCCGCCTTCACCGATGCCGCCGCCAACGTCGTGTTCATCGGCGGCACCGGGACCGGCAAGACTCATCTGGCGACCGCACTGGGCGTCAAGGCGATCACTGAGCACGGCAAGCGGGTACGCTTCTTCTCCACCGTCGAGCTCGCCAACAGTCTGGAACTGGAGAAGGCCGCAGGCAAACAGGGGCGGCTCGCGCACGCGCTGATGCACGTCGATCTCGTGATCCTCGACGAACTGGGCTATCTACCCTTCAGCCAGGCCGGGGGAGCCTTGCTCTTCCACCTGATCTCCAAGCTCTACGAGCGCACCAGCGTGATCATCACGACGAACCTGACCTTTGCCGAATGGCCCGCCGTGTTCGGCGACGCGAAGATGACCACTGCGCTGCTCGACCGTCTCACGCACCACTGCCACATCGTGGAAACGGGCAACGAATCCTTCCGTTTCCAGCAAAGCAGTCAGACGGCCAAGGCGCGCGTCCGGGCGCGCGAGGTGAGCCGAGCGGCGCGGCCCGTCGAGTCCCTGGATGTGACCGCGGAGCCGGACGCGCCATTCTGAGCCCCGAGGGGGAGGAAGCGGCTGCGGGCTACGCCCTTCGCCGCTTCCTCCCCCTCGGTCGATACGACTACACTTCACTCCAGCCAATCAATGATGAACGGCTAAACCCCCGGGGTCAGAATTCGGTGCACACGGGGGGTCAAAATTCAACGCGCGCGGACACCCGCAGCAACAAGACGTCAAGCCGATCGCCCTCCTTCCACTCCGCAGCGACCTTTCCCAAAAACTCAAATAGTTGCGGATCAACGAACCCCGTTTGAACCCCGTTTGGCTCCTGTTCGGCAGCCGATGGATCGGAAAAATGGATAGCGGAATCGCCCATACAACTCGGAGTACGACAAATGGAAAGCTTGAGTTTGCTGCAGTCATTCGCGATGGACAAGAACGGCCGCATCCGTTCTGTGGAAGAGGTCAGCCGCGGTCTCGCCTGCGACTGCGTCTGCCCCTGCTGTGGAGAACCGGTCCTTGCGCGTCAGGGCGACGTTCGGGAATGGCACTTTGCCCACGCATCAGGGGCCGAATGCGACGGCGGCGCGGAAGGAGCGCTGCACGCCGCAGCAAAGCAGGTTCTCATCGAAAGTGGCGGAATGGCGATCCCGGAACGACGGGTCTCCACGAAAGCGACGCTGCCCGACGGGCGACAAGGGACCGGCGACGCTGTGCGTCCTGAAGCGTGGATCGAGTTCGCGACCATCGAGGCCGAAAAGAAAGTCGGCGAGCTACGCCCCGACATCGTCGCGACCGTTGGCACGGAAGTCCTTTTCGTCGAGGTCGCCGTTACGCACTTTGTCGATGATGATAAGAGCCAGAAGCTCGAATCCCTCGGTTTCCCGACGATTGAAATCGACCTCGCCAAGATGCACCGCGAGAAATGGGCGTGGGAGGATGTGTTCGAGGTCGTGGTCGAAGGCGTCCAGGCAAAGCGCTGGATTCGGCTCATGGACGCAAGCCCCCTGCATGACGAGGCACACTACGCGGCAATGCAGGCTGCGCTTGCATTGCCCGCTCCCACACCGGTCGAAGCAAGTCCCCAGAAAGCGCCGCGCACCCGATTTCTCATTGGTGGCCGGATCGTTGACCTCATCGAGCACCCCTTCGGCATTGCCTTGTGGAGCAGCTACGATCCCTCGGTCAACGCGGTGATCAAGTCGCTGATGCGGATCGTGGGTGGCCGGTGGCAACCACGATTCAAGAACTGGCTGGCACCGACTGCGGCCCGCGATTACCTCTTTGAGGAATTGGCAAAGCTTTCGACCACGTCACCGGCACGGGTTTGAAGGCGCCGTCGGTCAGGAATCCGCTTCCACCGGACTCCACACCGACGGTCAGCGCGGTGCTTTATTCAGCGATCCAATGCGTTCGTTCAGATCTGCAACCGGGTAAAAGACAAAGGCATTTCCCTGTTTCACTTTCTCGAGTAACCCGAGTCTTTCGAGATCCAGGAGGTCGGCGCGTGCCGTCTGGTACACGACGTTGTGGACGCTCTGATGCTTTCCGACGCGGTACGCCTCGCCGGGATGCCGGAGCGCGTGGGTCAGCAGCGCGACCTGCCGATGGTTCAACGCGCTGCGCAGAATACCCGCGCTCGCCAGCATGCGTTCGGCGTCCTTCTGCTCCAGGGTCTTCCTCGCCAAATATTCGTGCAGTGCCGCGATCGAACGCCGGATGATGTCGAGTTGGTGCAGTACGAAATAGGTCGTGTCGTTGTGGTCGGTTTCCGTTTGCAGGTAGGCCTGCACATACTGACGTGGGGCGCGGCGAAGAAAGTGGGAGATCGACAGGAATTCCATCAGCCAATAGCCGCTCCTCGCCATCGACCAGTAGAAGAGCGCCCGCGCTGTGCGGCCGTTGCCGTCCGCGAACGGGTGGTCGTAGCCGATCATGAAGTGCAGGAGGATTGCCCGGACGACCGGATGGACGAAAGGCGTCGAGTCCTCGGCTGCGTTCGCGAAGGCGCAAAGCCGTTCAAGACGCTCCGGTAGTTCCTTGTAGCTGGGCGGTTCGTGCAGGAGCGCCCCGTCGCGGTTATCGACAACATTCACATCATCCGCCACGCGCAGTCTCCCTGCATCGGCGGGGTCGTCGAGTGTGTCGAGGGTGAGCATGCGGTGCAACTCAAGAACACGGTCAGGGGTGATCGGCTCGGAACGCAGACCACGAATGTGTTCCATGGCCTGATAGTTGTTGAAGATCATCGCCTCACTGCGATCACGCGGCTGACGCCCTTCGCGCAGCATCGCCTCCGCTACACGACGCGTCGTCGAGGCCCCTTCCAGCTGACTTGAGGTAATCGACTCTTCGATCAGCGAGTGCAAAAGGTAGCGCTCGCGGTTTTCGTGGATGGGCGCAGCCTCCGGCGCGCGGATCTGTCCGGCGGCATCCCGGTCTATGTGATGAAGGTGGATCAACACCGGTTCCGGGATGGCGAACACGAACGCTGTACCGGCCTTGTCGAGGAACGGAAGCTTCTGCAGCATCGAGTTGCGGGCTAACCTGACGGACAACCACCACTCGTCGATTGACAGCCCCGCGGGCGGAGTCCGGTACCGCAACTCGTCCCAATGCAGGTATTTTCCGTAGGGCAGAGGCGAGGAATGGGTGAGCAGGCGTGACAGGCGTTCTGGCCCGACTTCGGTCATCAGCCTCGCCGCATTCGGAGGGGGCATGGGAAGCTTCATATCTACTAATCTTATTTTGAATTAGTAGAGTTTAGTACACTGCAACCCGAACATGAACCGATTGTTTACTAAAAAACAACAAAATTAGTAAACAGCAGTAGACGCTCCCCCGGGTTCTTGTTCGACGTTACCGCCAACTCGACCCTTACCCTGCCCCCCTTCCCTTCCGCCGCCTCAGCATTGCGGACTCCCGCTGCTGCGAGCATGGCCGCAGTCGCCTTCTCGACCGCCAGGCGAACAGGATCGAGATCGAGCCGAACATAGATCGCCGTTGCTTGCTGGCTCTTGTGGTTGAGGCTCTTCCCGATGAACGTCAGCGATGCACCCGCCGAGCTTCTCGACGTCCGACAAGGCGCGGGGGATCATCGGGGTAGTGGCATGAAGCGGATACACGCTATCGAGACGCAAGGCGATTCACCCTGGCCATCGCATCGATCTCGACCAGCGCATCAAGCGGCAGGCGCGCGACTTCCACGCACGAGCGCGCCGGGAAATCCGTCGCAAAGTAGTTGGCATACACGGCATTCACGGCGGAAAAGTCGTCCATGTTCGTCAGAAAGACGGTCACGCGGACAACCTGGTTCAGGCTGGATCCAGCCGCGCGCAGGATCGCCTCGATGTTGTGCAGCGCCTGATTGGCTTGCGTCGCCACGTCAGGGCCAACCAGTTCCCCCGTGGCCGGATTCAAGCCGACTTGCCCGGAGGTCCAGACCCACCCATCCATGATTACGCCCTGCGAATACGGGCCGACAGGAGTGGGGGCGTCCTTGATGAGGACGATCCGCTTGTTCATGCGCAGTCAGAGGAAGCCGATGTGCTTGCGGTCCGGACTGGAGATGACGACCTTGACGAAGCGGTGCGGGATGAAAGCCTCGGATTCGATCGTCGGGCGGTCGTCCTTGACGCATTCCGCGACCACATGGAAGTAGTTGCGCCCCGGGTCGGCCTCCCGGCAGTACAGGTAGGTGCCGATGGGGCCTTCGTGCAGATAGTCCTTCAGGACCGGCGCCAGTTCGGAAAGCCCGTCCGGCGTCAGCACCAGGCAAAAGTATTTGCTTGCCACACGACACTCCGTGAATGGTTGCGGCCGCAGAATGCGGCGTGCCCATCCAGAATAGTCGATGCATTGCACATTCGCCCCGCCGCGCCGTGCAGACGGCGGCGCGACGCTCAGCGCCCCAGCCGCTTCGCCCAGAACGCCGCGACGTCCAGCATGCGGCGCGAGAAGGCCCATTCGTTGTCGAACCACAGCATCAGGTTCACGAGCCGCTCCCCGCTCGCATGGGTCTGGCTGCCGTCGACGATGGCGGAGAAGCCGTTGTGGTTGAAGTCCACCGACGCGTGCGGGCCGTCGGAGTATGCGAGCACGCCGTGGCGGTCCTCCTCGGCGACGCGGCGCATCAGGCGGTTGATCGTTTCGACCGTGGCGTTGCGCCGGAGCGTCACCGTCAGGTCGATGGCCGACACGTTCGGCACGGGAACGCGGATGGCCTTGGCGACGACGCGCCCTTCCAGCGCCGGCAGCAGGCGGGAGATGCCTTTCGCGAGGCCGGTCTGGACCGGGATCATCGACTGCATCGCCGAGCGGGTCATGCGCAGGTCGGTGGCGTGGTAGCCGTCGATCACGGGCTGGTCGTTCATCACCGAATGCAGCGTCGTGGTCAGCGCGTGCTCGATGCCGAATGCCTGCTCGAGGATCGCGAGGATGGGCACGACGGCATTGGTGGTGCAGGAGGCGGCGGAGACGATGCGCTCGTTGCCTTCGAGCGACTCGTGGTTCATGCCGAACACGACGGTGCGATCGACATCGGCGGCGCTGTGGCCGGGGTGCGAGAGCAGCAGGCGCGGACAGCCGGCGCCGAGGAAGGCTTCGAGTTCGTGCCGGTAGCGGTAGCGCCCGGAAGCCTCGACGAGGAGGTCGGCATCGAAGGCCCGCCAGTCGACGCCATCGGGCGTCGTCGCGTGGGTCACGGTGATGTCCTGGTCGTCGATGTGCAGGCAGCCGTCACGGATGCCGACGGTACCGGGGAAACAGCCGTGGGTCGAGTCGAAGCGCGTCAGATAGGCCATGCTCTCGATGTCTGCCGGCTCGTTTATGGCGACGACGGATAGCGACTGGCGCAGCGGCGATTCGTGGAGGGCGCGCAGGAAGCAGCGGCCGATACGGCCGTAGCCGTTGATTGCGATGCGGAAGCTCATTCGGGGAACGGGACGGACGGGCCATGCGGTTGAATGTTCAAACCGAAGCATAGCCGGAGAAAGGGGGTGCCGTCGCGTTCGCCCGATGCGCCTTGCCGTTCGAAGACCATTGCCCCCTCACCGGACGCGCCCGCGCTGGGGCGAGACACTTCCGGCAAGGGGGGGGAAACTTCCGGCGAGCCTCGCCGTCATGCGGCGAAGCTCGCTGCCGACTTGGTCTCAGCCGACTGTCTCGGTCTCGAACTCCGACTCATCCTCCGGATGGGTGTCGTCGGCTCCCTTCTTGGCGACGACCGCATGGCAGATGTCGGTACCGTTATCATCGCAGCCGGTATCGTCGGGCCGCGGCTTGCGACCTCCGCCATCGTCCGCACCCTTCTTCGCGACGATCGCGTTGCAGATGTCGGTGCCGTTATCGTCGCAGCCGGTGTCATCGGGGCGGGGCTTGGGAGCGCCATCGTCCGCCCCTTTCCTGGCCAGCATCGTTACCGGGGCGGCAGGCGCGCTTGCCTGGCTGCCTTGCGCTGGAGCGGTGGCGGACACGGTGGCTGCGTAGCTCGCGGTGGTCGCGAATCCGAGGACGATGATGGCTGCGGCAAGCTTGCGCGGAAAGGTTTTCATTTTGTCTCTCCTGTCGAGGTTGGGGCACGGGCCGGAACGCCCATTACGATCTGAGTCGTCGAGCGCTGCCCGACACTGCTCTTATGCACTGCGCGTGCCAGCCCGTCCCCGCGAGGAGAGATTTTCTTCAATCCCCTGTTTTAATTGATTTTTGTCAACATCCGGCGACATGACTCCGCAGGCAGCCGCGAGCCTGTGGCCGCCCCGCTGCGCGATTCGCCCCACCGGCATGGGTCAATTCCACCAGAACGCCCCCCGCCCGTCAGTCCACGTTCGCCCTCATCCACCCCAGTCCGTCCTCGGTCCTTCCGCGCGGCCGGTACTCGCAGCCGACCCAGCCGGCGTAGCCGAGTTCGTCGAGCAGGCGGAAGAGGTAGCGGTAGTCGAGTTCGCCGTCGTCCGGCTCATTGCGCGCGGGCACGCCCGCGATCTGTATGTGGCCGATGTGAGGCAGGTAGCGGCGCAGCTTGGTGGCGATGTCGCCTTCCATGATCTGGGCGTGGTAGAGGTCCATCTGCACCATCAGGTTGGGCTCGCCGACTTCCTCGCGGATCGCATGCGCCTCGGCCTGGGTGCTCAGGAAATAGCCCGGCATGTCGCGCGTGTTGATCGGCTCGATCAGCACCTTGACGCCGTGCTGCGCAGCAGCCCGCGCCGCATGGCGCAGGTTGTCAACGTACAGGGCGCGCTGCACGCCGGGCGCAACGCCGGGCACGGCCAGGCCTGCCATCACGTGCAGGCAAGGCGTCCCGAGCGCCTGCGCGTATTCGAGCCCGCGCGCGACACCCGCGCGGAATTCCGCCTCGCGCCCCGGCAGCGACGCGAGGCCGCGCTCGCCCGCGGCCCAGTCGCCCGGCGGCATGTTGAAGAGTACGTTGGCGAGTCTGTTGTCTTGCAGCCACGCTGCGACCTCGGCCGGCGCGTGCTCGTAGGGGAAGAGGAACTCGACGGCCGCGAAACCGGCACGCGCGGCGGCGGCGAAACGCTGCGGAAACGGCTGCTCGTTGAACATCATCGTCAGGTTGGCGGCAAACCTGGGCATCGCGGCGTCCTCGGCAAACGGCAGGAAAAGCGACAAGGGGCGAACGCCCCGCGGAGCGGCGATTGTCGCGGACTTCTCCGCACCACGCCAGCATTGCGGCGCCATTCGGATCGCGCCTCGCGGCATGACAGTCACCTTCCCCCGGAGCATAATCGGGCGATGCCGATCCGGTAGCGGCGCCGCCCCGTCTCCGCCGGACCCGCACAACAATTCCAACGTCGTACGGAGAGCACTAATGAGTCAAGTCCTGTTCGAGTGGTCCGACAGCTTCAACGTCGGCATCCAGGAGATCGACGAACAGCATCGCACGCTGGTCGATCTGCTCAACCAGCTGCACGCCGCGATCCGCGACCACAAGGGCAGCCAGGCCTGTCGCGCGATCCTCGACCAGCTGGCGGAATACACGCGCACCCACTTCCTGCTGGAAGAGAGCCTGATGCGAGTGTCGCATTATCCCGGTCTCGAACTGCACAAGCAGCAGCACGAAGACCTCATCGCCCAGGTCAAGTCGCTGCAGGACAAGCTCGACAGCGGCCAGGCCTCGATCAGTTTCGAACTGCTGCACTTCCTGCAGGTGTGGCTGACGAAACACATCAACGAGAGCGACAAGCGCTTCGGCAACCACTTCGTCCGCAACACCGACCTGAAGGGCTATTCGGAGTGGTCCGAAGAGGTGAAGACGACGATGCAGAAAAAGAAGTGGTGGTGGAAGTTCTGGTAATCCTCGCAACGCAGCGCGTCGGGGACGCATGCGGGTTTGCGTCGCCCGGCGCGAGCGCTCAGAATCGCCGCTGGCGCCAATGCGCCGACAGACCCTGAGCACAGGGCGCGCCCCCGAACCCCGACGAGAACAGAGATGGATCTTCCTGCACACCAACTCACGATGACGGTGCTGATGACACCGGACATGGCGAACTTCTCCGGCAAGGTGCACGGCGGCGCCGTGCTCAAGCTGCTCGACCAGGTTGCCTACGCCTGCGCGAGCCGCTACGCCGCACGCTACGTCGTCACGCTGTCGGTGGATCAGGTGATGTTCCGCCAGCCCATCATGGTGGGTGAGCTCGTGACCTTCCTCGCGAGCGTGAACTACACCGGCAAGTCGTCGATGGAGGTGGGCATCAAGGTCGTCGCGGAGAACATCCGCACCCAGGAAGTGCGCCACGCCAATAGTTGCTTCTTCACCATGGTGGCCGTCGACGACGACGGCAAGCCGGTGCCGGTGCCGGCGCTGCGCCCGTTCAGCCCGAAGGAGAAGCGGCGTTTCGAGGCGGCGGAGGCGCGCAAGGCGCTGCGGCTGGAGCTCGAGAAGCGCTTCGCCGAGACCCACGGGTCGGCCGACAAGGCCTGACCCCGCCCCTGCGCCCCGCGGGTGGCGCACTTATCAAGGAAAACCGATGCAGGATCACCCGCAAATCGTCTGGCAGGATGAGACCGGCGCGACACATTCGGCCCGCTGGCGCTCGGAAAGCGGCAGCCCGCCGCCGCGGCGGGTCGTGCTCGTCGACGACCAGACGCCCGCGGACCAGGCCTACCGGCTCGCGTGCGAGGGCACGGCGCTGCTGTACCGCGGCGACTTCCACAATGCGAAGCAGCTGCTGCAGGCGATGGCGCGGCGCATCGAGCGCAAGCCGCGCCGCTCCGGCAAGCCTGCCGCCGCGAAGAGCGCGACGGAGACCTTCCACCTGCACCGCCAGGCACAGGCGCAGCGCGCGCGCGTGCTGGGCATGCTCCTGCTGCCTTTCGAGGCCGGCCACGGCCTGCCGCTGCGCCGCGCACCGGATGTGCGACAGGCCTGCCTCGAAGCCTACGGCGCCGCCGACGAAGCCTATGTCGCGTCGCTGCGCGAGCTGCTGGGCCTGATCGGGGCGCACGAGTGGCGCAAGAAGGGCGTGCCGATCCCGGCGCTTGGCGCGGCGATCCATCCGCATTACGGCGTGTTCTCGCCGGTGCGCGGCGAATACGTCGATCTCGTCGCCAGGGCGCCCCTGCCGGCTGCCCTCGCGGGCGACGCGGCGGCCTTCGACGTGGGGACCGGCACGGGCGTGATCGCGGCTGTGCTCGCGCGCCGCGGCGTCGCGCGCGTCGTCGCGACCGACCAGGATCCGCGCGCGCTGGCCTGCGCGGGCGAGAACCTCGCGCGCCTCGGCTATGCGGGGCAGATCGAAGTCGTGCAGGCGGACATGTTCCCGGAAGGCCGTGCGGCGCTGGTGGTGTGCAACCCGCCGTGGGTGCCGGCGCGCCCGAGCTCGCCCGTCGAATACGCCGTGTACGACCCCGACAGCCGCATGCTGCGCGCCTTTCTCGCCGGCCTCGCGGCGCATCTCGCGCCCGGCGGGGAAGGCTGGCTGATCCTGTCGGATCTCGCGGAGCATCTGGGCCTGCGCTCGCGCGAGGAGCTGCTCGCGGCGATCGACGCGGGCGGCCTGCAGGTGCTGGGAAGGCTCGACGCCCGTCCCCGGCATGGCAAGGCGAGCGACGCCGACGATGCGCTGCACGCGGCACGCGCCGCGGAAGTCACGTCGCTGTGGCGCCTCGCCGCGCGCTGAGCCGGCGCGAGCGCTGTCGCCTCATTCCTCCTGCAGCATCTTCTTGAGGTACTCGGGCAGGCCCGACAGCACCAGCGTGTCGCTCGCACGGTCGTAGTGCACGGCGCCCGAATGCAGGCTCGCGCGGTCGAATTCCAGCTTCCACTGCTCTCCGGCGGCACGGAAACGCACCAGCGGGCGGATTGCGCGGCGGTCGGGGACGAAGCCGCTGGCGAGCGGCGCCTCGCCGGACGAGAGGGCCGCGTCGAGGCGCTCCGGCTGCTCGGGCCACACCTTGCGCGCGATCTCATCGAGCGCGAGCGGCGAGCCGGCCTCGCCCAGCTCGTCCAGGTAGCCGTGCGCGCGTTCCAGCATCGCGTCGCGCGCGGGCGCCTCGAGGCGCTGCGTGTCGGCGAAGTCGGAGAGACGCTGCACGAGCTTCTTGGTTTCCTTCAGCGCGATCACGACGTCGCCACAGCCGAGGAAGCGCTTGAACCAGGGCGCGACATCGCCGCGCCCCTTGAGGAAGCTGATGTAGCGCTCGTCGCCGCGTTGCCAGCCGGTGAGGTCGATGCGCCCCACTGCGGGCAGCGCCGTGAAGTCGAGATGCAGGCAGTCGACGATGTCGAGCGCGCCGGTGACGGCGCTGCCGACGGCCTCGCCGACCACGGCGATCCACAGGCAGTCGGTCGAGCCTTCGAGGATGCGCGCGATCACGACGTAGCCCGTGACCTCCGCGCCTTCCTCGTCCGCGCACAGGCGCAGCGCGTCCATCATGCGATGCGACAGCGCGGCGAAGTCGAGGCTCTTGTCCACGACGTGCTCGCGCACGAGACGCGGCAGGGGCGTGTCCGACTCCGCCTCCTCCGCGAAGCGCCCGTAGCCCCTGCTGCTGCGGTCCGCGTAGTGGCCGCACAGGCGCTCGACCAGGCGCAATGCGGCATCGTCCACACGGCACGCGCCCTCGCGCAGCTCGGCGCTCGCCGGGCTCTCGCCGGCGCGGTGAAGTTTGTGGACGACGAGGTGGGTGACGGTGTGCTGGACCTGGCTCATTGCGGCATCTCGTGCAGACGGGGGCGCGATTCTCGCACGCCCGGAGCTGCACGTGACCGCCTTCGCGTCACGCGTGCCAGGCGTTGAAGCGGGATTCCGCCTGGTCGAACAGCGCTTTCACCTTCTCCACTTCCCAGGGCTCCTCGACGAGCGTTTCGTGATCCCACATGCTGCGCTGCTGCGGCGGGGCGAAGAAATCGCCGCCATATACGTGGATTGCGCAGCTCATCTTGCCGATCGGGTTGAGCACCGAATGGATCGCGTCACGCTCGAGCGCGGTGACATCCCCTTCCCCCAGCGAAGTCGCGCCGAACGCCTCGATACCCTGCGGGGACCGGCGCCAGAACACGTTGTCCTCGCGCCCCGCGTAGATTCCGACCACCGAGAACATCCAGTGGTTGTGCGGCATCAGGCTCATGCAGGGGGCCCACACGAAATTGATGATCGTGAGCTCGGGCGAACGGAGCAACGCGTTGATGCCGGCATGTGCGGGAGCGCCGAGCGCGGCGATGATCGAGGGGCCGTCCGAGACGGCCTCCGCGACGATCTCGCGCACCGCCGCCGGGCCTTCCGCCACGGCCTGCGTGCAGTCGTGGATGAACCGTTCCTTGTCGAACATGGTCGCTGCTCCTGCACCGATTCACGGCCGTCGCGTCCGTGAATGCTGCCGTGCCCCGGCTGCGGGCACCTTCCGCCCGTATACGGACGGTCCGAGCTTCATTAATAGGACAGCTTGCAGGCGGTTACCAGCGGGGACTCCCAACTTCACGCCACCCTCTCCAGTTCGCCGAAGATCCAGTCCTGGAAGCTGCGGATCTTGGGCAGCTCGGCGCGCGATTTCAGCAGGTTGAAGGTGTAGCTCTGGACCTTGGGCCCCTCCAGGCCGAAGGGGGCGACCAGGCGCCCGGTCTCCAGCTCGCGCTGAACGAGAAGCAGGCTTTCGAGGCACACGCCGAGGCCGTCCACCGCGGCGCTGATCGCCATGAAGGAGCGGTCGAAGCGCAGGCCGCGGGAGATGTCCAGCTTGACCTTACGATGCTGGCGCATCCAGTCGCGCCAGCTCACGAGGCAGACCTCGCTGTGGATCAGGGTGTGGTGCTGCAGGTCCTCGGGCGTGCGCAGCGGGTGGGGGCCGTTCGCGAGTTCGGGCGTGCACAGCGGCACGATGGTCTCGGGCGGAAAGAGCAGCACCATGGTGCCGGCCGGCTGCAGTCGCCGCATGCCCCAGCGGATGTCGATATCGACGCCCTGCGTGAGCAGGTCCGGCGGTGGCGGGTAGGACGAGTTCAGGCGCACGTCGATGTCGGGATGGGCCGCGCTGAACCGCGCCAGCCGCGGCATCAGCCACTGCGTCGCGAAACTGGGCGTCGAATGCACGGTGAGGATGTCGCTCTTTTCGGTGCGCCCGAGCTCGCGGGTGGCCAGGTCGATGCGCGAGAACGCTGCGGATACCTCCTCCGCGTAGCGCCGCCCGGCGTCCGTCAGGACCACCGCACGGTGCACGCGATGGAAGAGACGGACCCCGAATTGCTCCTCCAGGAGCTTGATCTGGTGGCTCACCGCGGAGGGCGTCACGAACAGTTCTTCTGCTGCAAGCGCAAAAGAAGACAGCCGCGCAGCGGCTTCGAAGGCTTGCACGGCCTTGAGGGGGACACGATTTTGCATTGCACCACTCACATGAATCCAGTTCACCTATCAGCCATGATTATTCGTTTGAGCGCGATTTGGCAAGGGAATACGATTTCTCCACTCGCCGGACGGACCGCGGACGGCCCGAGCGAAGGCGGAGAGACCCCCTCTCACGACAGAGAAAGAACCCCCTCCCGACGTCGTCGGACGGCGGGACCTACAAAGGAGATTTGCGTGGATATCAGCGTGGCAGCCAATCGCGCCCGAGTCGCCGAACACGCCTACTGCATCCGGCGCAACGCGCTGCGGATGGGTGAGGTGCAAGGCCAGGGCTACATCGCCCAGGCGCTCGACATCGCCGACGTGCTGGCGGTGGCCTACTTCAACTCGATGCGTTACCGCCCGGAGGATCCGGACTGGGAAGGCCGCGACCGCTTCCTGCTGTCGAACGGCCACTACGCGATCGCGCTGTACGCGGCGCTGATCGAGGCGGGCATCATCCCCCAGGAAGAGCTCGAAACCTACGGCAGCGACGACAGCCGCCTGCCGATGTCGGGCATGGCGAGCTACACGCCGGGCATGGAGATGTCGGGCGGATCGCTGGGCCAGGGGCTGACGATCGCCGTCGGCCGCGCGCTCGGCCTGAAGCGCAAGGGCTCGGACGCCTTCGTGTATACGCTGTTCTCGGACGGCGAACTCGACGAAGGCGCGATCTGGGAAGGCCTGATGTCGGCCGCGCATCACAAGCTCGACAACATGATCGCGATCGTCGACGTCAATAACCAGCAGGCCGACGGCCCGTCGTCGCAGGTGATGGCCTTCGAGCCGCTTACCGAGAAGATGCAGGCCTTCGGCTGGTTCACGCAGCGCATCGACGGCAACGACCTCGACGCCGTGATCGCCGCCTTCGACACCGCACGCAACCACCCCCTGCCCCAGCCGCGCATGATCATCGCCGACACCCTGATGGGCTGCGGCGTGCCCTTCCTGGAAGCGCGGGAAAAGAACCACTTCATCCGCGTCGATGCGCACGAATGGCAACTGGCCCTGGAAGCGCTGGAAGCCGGGAGGAACCAAGCATGAGCACTGCAACCGCAGCAAAACCCAAACTCAAGACCTCGGCGATGATCGCGTCGATCGCCGGCGAAGGCCAGCGCACCGTCGCCGCGCCCTTCGGCCACGCGCTCGTGAAGCTCGCTGCCGAGCGCCCCGAAGTGGTCGGCATGACGGCCGACCTCGCGAAATACACCGATCTGCACATCTTCGCGCAGGCCTACCCCGAGCGCTTCTACCAGATGGGCATGGCCGAGCAGCTGCTGATGGGTGCGGCGGCCGGTTTCGCGCATGAAGGCGCGATGCCCTTTGTGACCACCTACGCGGTGTTCGCGACGCGCCGGGCCTACGACTTCATGCACCAGACGATCGCCGAGGACGACCTGAACGTGAAGATCGCCTGCGCGCTGCCCGGCCTCACCACCGGCTACGGCCCGAGCCATCAGGCAGCCGAGGACCTCGCGCTGATGCGGGCAATGCCGGGCATGACGATCATCGACCCGTGCGACGCGCTCGACATCGAGCAGATGGTGCCGGCGGTGGCCGAGCACAAGGGTCCGGTGTACATGCGCCTCTTGCGCGGCCAGGTGCCGCTGGTGCTCGACGAGTACGACTACAAGTTCGAACTCGGCAAGGCCAAGCTCGTGCGCGACGGCCGCGACGTGCTCGTGATCTCGTCCGGGATCATGACGATGCGGGCGCTGGAAGTCGCGAAGGCGCTCGAAGCGGATTCGGTGGACGTCGGCGTGCTGCACGTGCCGACGATCAAGCCGCTCGACACCTCGACCATCCTGCGCGAAGCCGGCCGTTCGGGCCGCCTCGTCGTCGTCGCCGAGAACCACACGACGATCGGCGGCCTGGGCGAAGCCGTTGCGACCGCTATGCTCAGCGCTGGCGTCACCCCGCCGTTCCGCCAGATCGCGCTGCCCGACGCCTTCCTCGACGCCGGCGCGCTGCCGACCCTGCACGACCGCTACGGCATCTCAACGAACGTGATGGCTTCGACCATCAAGAACTGGCTCGGCTGAGCCGGCCCCGACCCCAAGGAACTATGATGAGCAATTCGCTTCTACTCGAAGGCAAGGTCGCGATGATCTCCGGCGCGGCATCCCCGCGCGGCATCGGCCTCGCCACGGCGCGCATGTTCGCCAGGCACGGCGCCAAGGTCGCCATCCTGGATCTGGACGAGAAGGCCGCCGCCGACGCCGCCGCTTCCATCGGACCGGAACACCGCGGTTACGCCTGCAACGTCGCCGACCGCGACGCCTGCCAGATCGCAGCCGGTCGCGCCATCGCCGACTTCGGCCGCATCGACATCCTGATCAACAATGCGGGCATCACGCAGCCGGTGAAGACGCTGGAAATCGACCCGGCGAGCTGGGATCGCATCCTCGACGTCAATCTGCGCGGCGTGCTGTACCTGTCGCAGGCCGTGATCCCGCAGATGAAGAAGCAGGGCGGCGGCTCGGTTGTCAGCATGTCGTCAGTGTCGGCGCAGCGCGGCGGCGGTATTCTCGGCGGCCCGCACTACTCGGCGGCCAAGGCCGGCGTGCTGGGCCTCGCGAAGGCGATGGCGCGCGAATTCGGTCCGGACAACATCCGCTTCAACTGCGTGACCCCCGGCCTGATCGACACCGACATCACGAGCGGCAAGCTCGACGATGCGAAGAAGGCCGAGATCGCGGCGACGATTCCACTCAACCGGCTGGGCAAGGCGGACGAGATCGCCGGAGCCTACCTGTTCCTCGCGTCCGAGCTGTCCGGCTACATCACCGGTGCGGTGATCGACGTCAATGGCGGCATGCTGATCCACGGCTGACGCGGCAATCTAAAACTATCGAACCCACCCCTTCGCGCGGGCTCGCAAAGACCCGCTGCGAGGGGACATCGGAAGGCAGGAGACCCTCATGAAAAAGACCTTGATCGCGATCGCAGCCGGCCTCGCACTGGCCGCCACCCCCGTCTGGGCGCAACAGGTGCTGCGCCTGTCGCACAACGCCGCGCCCGGCAACCCGAAGGCCGAGGCGTCCAAGAAATTCGCCGAACTCGTCGCGCAGAAGACCGGCGGGCGCGTCAAGGTGGAAGTCGGCGGCAGCGCACAGTTCGGCGACGACACGGAGTCGCTGACCAACATGCGCCTGGGCACGCTCGCCTTCAGCGCGAATTCGCAGGGAGCGACCTCGGGCGTCGTCCAGGAATTCTCGGTCATCGGCCTGCCCTTCCTGTTCCGCGACCTCAATCACGCCTACCGCGTCGTCGACGGCCCGGTCGGCGCGAAGCTCGATGAGCTTGCCCGCAAGAAAGGACTCGTCGTCCTCGCGCTGTGGGACAACGGCATCCGCCACACCAGCAACAACAAGCGGCCGATCGTGAAACCGGAGGACCTCGCCGGCATCAAGGTGCGCACGCCGCCGGACCCGATCACCCTCGACATCTTCAAGTCGCTGGGCGCGAACCCCGGCCCGCTCGCCTTCTCCGAGCTCTACATCGCGCTCCAGCAAGGCGTCTTCGACGGCCAGGAGAACCCGCTGATGAACATCTACTCGTCCAAGCTGCATGAGGTCCAGAAGTACATCTCGCTCACCGGCCACAAGTACGAGACCACGCCGCTGCTGGCGAGCAAGATGGTGTGGGACGGCCTCTCGAAGGCGGACCAGCAGGCCGTGAAGGAGGCCGCGGTCGAAGCCGGCACGCTGAACCGCCAGATGTCGCTCGCGGCCGACGCCGATCTGCGCAAGAAGCTCGCCGACGCCGGCGTGAAGATCAACGACGTCGATCAGGCGGCTTTTGCCGCGAAGACCAAGCCGGTCTATGACAAGTGGGCGCAACAGTACCCCGACCTCGTCAAGCTGATCGTTGCCGAGGCGGGCAAGCAATGACTGCCGCTCACTCCTCTCCCCACGTTGTGGAGCCAGCCGGTTTCGCAGCTCCGGTGGTGAAGTGGGTGGACAGCGCGATCGTGGCGGCGAGCGTCGCGATCGCCGTCGGCTCGCTCGTCGCGATGTTCGTCTCGCTGATGGCCGAGGTGATCGTCCGCTACCTCACCAACCAGGGCATGGGCTGGCCGACCGAAATGCCCAACATCCTGTTCCCGTGGCTGGTCATGAGCGGCATCGTGCTGGCGGCGCAGCGCGGCCAGCACATCGCGGTCACCGCGCTCAACACCCTGCTGGGCCGCAAGGGTAACCGCGTGCTGCTGCTCGGGCAGCAGGTCCTGGTCGCCGCGACCTTCTTCTATCTCGCCTGGGTCGGTCTCGACGTCATCGAAATCACCGGCAGCGAGGAGTTTCCGGTCACCGGCATCTCTGCGCGCTGGGCGTATCTCGCGCTGATCGCGGGCTTCGTCGGCCTCGGGATCACGGCGCTGACGACTTTCGTGCATCTGCTGGTGGCGAGCGACCCGCTTGCCGTGCGCGCACACAACATCGAGGAGGACGTATGACCCTCATGATGATCCTGGTGTTCGGGGCCCTGCTCGCCCTGGCCCTCCCCGTCGGCTACGCACTGGTGATCAGCTCCGGCCTCGCGGCGATCACCGTCGGCGAAATGCCGAGCGTCGCCGCGGTCGTGAAGATCTTCCAGCCGACGCAGAGCTTCCCGCTACTGGCGATCCCGTTCTTCATGCTGTCCGGAAACCTGATGATGGGCGGCACGCTCGGCAAGCGGCTGATCCACTTCGCCACCTCGCTCGTCGGCCGCTTCCACGGCGGTCTCGGGCAAGTCACGGTGGTCGGTTCGACGGTGTTTGGCGGCGTGTCCGGTTCCGCGGTCGCCGAAGCGTCCGCGCTCGGCTCGATGCTGATCCCGTGGCAGAAGCGCGAAGGCTATCCCGGCGCGTTCGCCGCCGCGGCCACCGCCTCGTCGTCGGTGATCGCCGGCCTGATCCCGCCGTCGATCCCGCTGATCCTGTTCGCCGCGGTGTCCAACGAGTCGATCGCCTCGCTGTTCCTCGCCGGCATCCTGCCGGGCCTGCTGCTATGCAGCGGCTTCATGCTGACCTGCTATCTCTCGGGACGGCTGCGCGGCTTCAAGCGGCTCACCGAGAAGATCACGCTGCGCGACATCCTGCGCGCCACGGTCGCCGCGGCTCCGGCGCTCGCGATGCCGGCCTTCATCGTCGTGCTGCTGCGCGCCGGCATCGCGACCCCGACCGAGGTCAGTGTGATCGCGGTCTCGTATGGCCTGCTCGTCAGCGCACTCGTGTATCGCGACCTGACCCTGCGCAGGCTCTACGATGCGCTCGTGCATACCGCGCTGACGACCGGCGTCGTGATGCTGGTGATCGCGGCGTCGAACCTCGTCGGCTACGTGCTCACCGTCGAGTCCGTGCCGACGGCAGTGGCCGAATGGACCGTGAGCGTGCTCCAGTCGCCGGTCATGATCATCCTGATGCTGAACCTGATCATGCTGGTGGTCGGCATGTTCCTCGACCTGCCCGCCGCGATCCTGCTGCTCGGCCCGACCTTCGTCGCGATCGGCAACGCGATCGGCCTCGATCTCGTCCAGCTCGGCATCATGATGGCGGTCAATCTGAGCATCGGCCTCTTCACGCCGCCCGTGGGCACGACGCTGTTCATCTCGGCGGCGATCTCGCGCGAGCCGGTCGGCAAGATCGTCCGCGAGCTGTGGCCGTTCTACCTGGTCGCCGTAACGGTGCTGGTGCTCATCTCCTACGTGCCCGCCTTCACCCTCTACTGACTCCATCGGGACCCCGTCGCGCGCGGGGTCCCTTGCCCGAAGGACAACCATGACGACGATCGCATTCGCCGGCCTCGGCGCGATGGGCATGCCCATGGCGCGCAATCTCCTCGCCCGCGGCTACCGCGTCCGCGGCATCGACATCAATCCCGGGGCGCTCGACGCGCTGGCGGCGGCCGGCGGCGAGCGCACACCCGGCGCGGCCGCTGCGGCCCACGGCGCCGACGTGCTGATACTGATGGTCATCAACGCCGCCCAGGCCGAGCAGGTGCTCTTTGCCGACGGCGCACTGCGGGCCCTGCCTGAGGGCGGCATCGTGTGCCTGATGGCGACCTGTCCGCCGGGGGCCGTCGCGCACATCGCCGAGCGGGTGGACGCCGCCGGGCGGCGCTTCGTCGACGCGCCCGTGTCGGGCGGCACCGCCGGGGCCATCGCGGCCTCGCTCACCATCATGGCCGCCTGCGAGCGCGCAAGCTTCGAGACGATGCAGCCCGTCTTCCAGGCGATCGGCCAGCGCATCTTCCACGTGGGCGAGCGCCCCGGCCAGGGCGCGACGGTCAAGACGGTAAATCAGCTGCTGTGCGGCGTGCATATCGCCGTCGTCGCCGAAGCCTTCTCGCTCGCGGCGAAGGTCGGCATCAACCTGAACGTGCTGCTGGAGATCATGGGCGGCTCCGCGGCATCGAGCTGGATGCTCAAGGACCGCGGCCCGCGCATGCTGCAGGCCGAGCCGGAAGTCAGCAGCGCCGTCGACATCTTCGTCAAGGATATGGGCATCGTCCTGGAGGCCGGACGCGAGGCCAAGGCCGCGCTGCCCATCGCGGCGGTCGCACACCAGATGTTCCTCGCCACGTCCGGACGTGGTGAAGGCCGGGCCGACGACAGCCAGGTCATCCGCAGCTACCACCGCCTGAACGGCCTGACCTGACACCCACCGCTTCCGCCTTCGGCGCGCACAAGGCGAAGCGGGAAACGCCCATGCTCATCCAGATCGTCAGCATCGTCTTCCCGATCTTCGCCGTCATCGTCGTCGGCTACCTCTACGGCCGCCGCCACCGGCCCGACATGATCGCGACCAACCAGGTCAACATGGAGGTGTTCGTGCCGGCGCTGGTGTTCCTGGCGCTGGCCGGACGGTCCTTCGAGTTCGCCGAGGTGAAGATGATCGCCCTCGGCGGCGCGGTGATCGTACTCGGCTCGGGCCTGCTCGGCTGGCCGATCGCGCGGCTGATGGGCTATTCGCCCAAGACGCTGCTGCCGCCGATGATGTTCAAGAACGCCGGCAACATGGGCCTGCCGCTCCTGTTGCTGGCCTTTGGCGAGCGCGCCCTGCCGGCCGCCGTGATCCTCTTCCTGATCGAGAACGTCCTGCACTTCACGATCTCGACCTGGTGGCTCGGGCACAACGTGAAGCTGTGGAAGCTGTTCCGCGAACCCGTCTTCGCCGCCGGCATGGCGGGCATCCTGGTGAGCCTGTCGGGCTTCGCGCTGTGGCCGCCGCTCATGTCCGGGGTCAAGGTGATCGCCGACGTATCGACCGGGCTCATGCTCTTCTCGCTCGGCGTGCGCCTGAACACCGCGCCCTTCGCCGAATGGCGCATCGGCCTCGTCGGCGCCGTCGCGACGCCGCTCACCGGCATGCTGATCGCCTGGCTGTTCTGCCTCAGCTTCGGCCTGTCCTCCGCGGAGACGGACGTGCTCCTGCTGTTCGGCGCCCTGCCTCCGGCCGTCCTCAATTTCATGTTCGCCGAACGCTATGGCCAGGAGCCGCAGAAGGTCGCGTCGATCGTGATCATGGGCAACGTCGCCGCCCTCGCATTCATCCCGGCCGCGCTGGCGATCCGGCTTTCCGCCTGATCGCGGGCGCGAGCCGAGAACGCGCACAATATCGCACCACAGCTCACATTTGCGTCCCGTCCGCCGAGCGCCTGGACTACGATGTTCGGAGTAGGCGCCCCCGGCCGCTGCGGGAACCGATCCCCGCCGCGGCGGATCAACAACAGGCGCGCCTCATGAGAACAGGGCGGCGGCGCCGGCTCGCGAGCACGGATCACCCGCACGTCCCGCCACACTGCCCGGAGAGGAGACGATGGAAGGACCCGGCACTTCGCACGCAGAGGAGATCGCACGCCTGGAAGCCGAGCTCGCGCGCAGCCGCGCGACCGCGGAGCGTGCCCGCCAGCTCATCGAGACCGCCCCCGATGCCATCGTCGTCGTGGACGCCGACGGTCGCATCATCCTCGTCAATGCCCAGACCGAGCGGCTCTTCGGCTACGCGCGCGAAGAGCTCGTCGACCAGTCGATCGAGATGCTGGTGCCGCAGCAATTGCGTGGCAACCACGTCGGCAAACGCAACGCCTATATCCGCCAACCCAGCGTGCGCCCGATGGGCACCGGGCTGGACCTCGCCGGCCAGCGCAAGGACGGCTCGCAGGTGCCGATCGAGATCAGCCTCAGCCCCCTCGGCAACGGCGACAACGTACTGATCTCGGCCGCGATCCGCGACATCAGCGAGCGCCGCGCCGCCCAGGAGGCGCTGCGCCAGGCACGCGACGAGCTCGAACTGCGTGTGCGCGAACGCACCGCCGAACTCGAGCAGGCCAATCGCGCCCTGCAGTCGGAGATGGAGGAGCGTGCCACGGCCGAGCGCGCGCTCCATCAGGCACAGAAGATGGAAGCCGTCGGGCAGCTCACCGGCGGCATCGCACACGATTTCAACAACCTGTTGACGGTGGTGATGGGCAACCTGCAGCTCCTCGCGCGCCGCGTGCAGGACGACCCCGCGGCGGCCGAGCTCATCAAGGGCGCGATGGATGCATCCTGGCGCGGCGCCGAGCTCAACCGGCGCCTGCTCGCCTTCTCGCGCAAGCAGCGCCTGGCCCCTGTGCCGCTGGACCTCAACGACCTCGTCGCCGGCATGACCAGCCTGCTGCAGCGCAGTCTCGGCGAGCACATCAACATCAAGTTCCACGCCGCCACGGACCTGCCGGCCGCGCTCGCGGATGTCACCCAACTCGAATCGGCGCTGCTCAACCTCGCAGTCAATTCACGCGACGCGATGCCCGAGGGCGGCTCGCTGACGATCGAGACCGGCGCCATGAGTCTCGACGAACACTACGCGGCGCTCGAAGGCGACGTGAAACCAGGCGCCTACGTGATGCTGGCCGTCTCGGACACCGGCTGCGGCATGCCGCCGGAAGTCGTCCAGCGCGCCTTCGACCCCTTCTTCACGACCAAGGAAACCGGCAAGGGCAGCGGCCTCGGCCTCGCGATGGTGTACGGCTTCGTGAAACAGTCCGGCGGCCACGTGAAGATCTACAGCGAGCCGGACACCGGCACCACGGTGAAGCTCTTCCTGCCGGTCATCGCCCGCCCAGCGGGCGCGCGGCCTGCCGACGCGCCCGCCCCCCGTCCCGACGCGTCCGGCAACGAGACCATCCTCGTGGTCGAAGACGAGGACAAGGTGCGCGAACTCGTATGCCGCGTGCTCGGCGCGCTCGGCTACCGCATCCTGCAGGCCGCCGAGGGCAGGACGGCGCTCGCGCTCCTCGCCCAGGACCCCGGCATCGACCTGCTGTTCACCGACGTGGTCCTGCCCGGCGGCATGAACGGCCCCGAGATTGCCCGGCGCGCGCGGCGACTGCGCCCGGACCTGCGACTGCTCTACACCTCGGGCTACACCGGCAATGCGCTGCTGGAACTGGAGGCGATCCCCGGCGAGTTCCGCATGATCAGCAAGCCCTACGTGATCGAGGACCTCGCGCAGATGGTGCGCGAAGTCCTCGACACCCCGTCGATGTAGGCCTCAAGGCATCCTCAGGGCATGACCTCGACATACTCGTAGATCTCGCAGTCCGAGATCTCGCGCCGCACCGGCAGCGTCGCCCGCGCGTACCACGCGTGCGGGTCGCGCCGGTCGATCTCCGCGCCCATGAACTTGACCAGCTCGCAGATCGGCTCCACCACCCGCTCGCGGTAGGGCACATCGTCCTGCACATACCCGACGTACAGATTCTTCATGCAGTTGCGGCGGCAGAAGGACAACGCCTCGCAGCCCTCGCACGGCATCTCGGGCGCCGGCTGCAGCGGGCTCGGCTTCAGCCAGTTGGCGTTCAGGTCGCCGCTCTGCAACTCGGGAAGATGCGTCAGGTCCGGGCACGGGAAGATGCGCCCGTCCGGCAGGATGTTGAGGATGTGCGTAGACGAACGGCACTGCGTGTGCCCGCTGCACGCCTCACGCGCCCGCGACGGCAGCACCTTGTTGCGCACCGTGCCCATCAACGGGATGAACGGATACAGGCCGTCGACGGCGAAGAACTTGTCGATCAGCTGCACCAGCGCCTCCTTCTTGCGGCGCATGTGTTCGGGACGATAAAAGCCGTGCGCCTGGGCGAACTGCCAGTAAACGTAATCGAAGGTCGGCAGCAGGCTGTCGAGTTCCTCGAAGCTGATGTCCTCGTGCCCCCAGGTCACGCGCGCGGTGAGCTTGCCGCCGAGCTTTGGGCGGATCTTCTCGATGTTGGACGTGACCTTGCGATACACCCCTCGCCCACGGTAATGGTCGGTCGTGTGCTCCGCGCCATCCACCGACACCAGCACGTTGGAGAGCTTCGCCAGCACAGCGTCGGGCAGGCGGTGCAGCAGCGTCCCGTTGGTCTGCAGCTGGTAGCGCCAGGTCGGGTGACGCTCCATCAGGCCGACGATGAAGGGGATGTTGAGCGTCGGCTCGCCGCCGTAGAAGGTGACGTAGATCTCCTTGTCCGCGAGATGCGTTGCGACGAAGGCATCCAACGTGTCGAGCGAATACTGCGCCTTGCCCTGCGAACCGACGACATCGCCGACCGCGATGGAGCAGTACGAGCACTTCAGGTTGCAGGTCAACGTCGTGAAGATGTTCAGCTCGACGCGATTGCCGACGATGGGCGAACGCAGTTCCGGCGCATTCATGTGCGAGTCCGATTCCGAAGAAAGATTTACCCCCAACATTGGGGGCGGAGATTATAGCGGGGACCGCGCAATGCGGGGTGGGTCATCGCACGCGCACTCCGGAAGCCTTTCTCTGTGGGAGCGGCTTCGGCCGCGAATCAACCGTTCACGCCCGACAAGCGTCGATTCGCGGCTGAAGCCGCTCCCACACGACCGCCCGTCGTCTCAGCGCAGCCTTTCCGCCAGATGCCGACGCACCGAAATCGCGCTGCCGAGCCAGCCGAGCAAGACCGCGAAACCGAGGATCGCCGCGCTCTCCAGAGGCCCCGGCCCGCTCAGCGCGAACACCGCGCCGTAGGTCTCCGCCAAGCTCGCGACGGGGCGGCCCAGCGCCTGCACCGTCGCCCACACCGTCGCCAGCGCCACGCACCCGCCGAGCAGGCCCTGCAGGCTCCCGAACCAGTAGAACGGACGGCGGATGAAGGGGTCGGTCGCCCCCAGCAGGCGGCTCACGTCGATCTCGTGGCGCTGCGTGAGGATCTGCAGCCGGATCGTGTTGAAGGTCACGATCACCAGCGCAAAACCCAGCAGGCCCGCGAGCAGCAACACTGCCGAACGGCCCAGTCCCAGCAGCGCGTGCAGGCGCTTCACCCACGCGGAATCGAGCTGCACGTGGGCCACTCCCGGCCAGGCGGCGAAGCGCGCGTGCAGGCTGTCGTAGACGGCCGGATCCTCGCCGCGGGGCGTCACGATGAAGGCATCCGGCAGCGGATTCGCGGTCAGCCCGCCGAGCACGTCGCCCAGCCCGCTCTTCTCGAGCTGGCGCAGGGCCTCGTCCTTCGTCACATGCCGATACCCCGCGAGCTGCACATCGCCGCGCAGCCGCTTCTCGGCCGCCGCGATGTCCTCGGCCGACGCATCCTGCTTCATGAACACGCTGATCTCCGGCGTGCCGGACACCCCGCGCGCCAGCGACGCGACGTTGTCGATCAGCAGGTAGCCCGCCGCCGGCAGCGACAGCGCGATGCCCACCACCAGCGCCGACAGCAGCGTGCCCAGCGGCTGCGAGGCGAGGCGCCGCAGCGCCTGCGCAAAGGCCCGCCCGTGAAGATAGAACCAGTTCATCATGCGCCCGCCCCCTGCAGCAGCCCCTTGTGCAGCACCAGCCGGCGCGGGCTGTGCTGCGCGAACAGGCGCTCGTCGTGCGTCGACACCAGCACCGTGACCCCCGCGGCATTGAAGGACTTGAACAGGCTTGCGATCTCGTTCGCGTAGGCCGTGTCGAGATGCGCGGTCGGCTCGTCGGCGATCAGGATGGACGGGCGATTCACGATCGCACGCGCGATCGCCACACGCTGCTGCTCGCCCCCCGACAGACCCGCCGGCATCTCGCGCCCGCGCCCGGACAAGCCGACGCGCTCGAGCGCCGCCGCCACCCGCTTGGCCGCATCGCGCGGCGGATGGCCGGTGATGACCAGCGGCAGCATCACGTTGTCGTACACGCTGCGGTCGTACAGCAGGCGGTGCTCCTGCAGCACCAGGCCGAGATTGCGGCGCAGGTAGGGAATCGCGCGCGGGCGCAGCGCCGAGACGTCCTGTCCGTTGATGCTCACGCTGCCCGAAGTCGGCCGCTCGATCGCGGCGATCAGCTTCAGCAGCGTGCTCTTGCCCGCCCCCGAGTGGCCCGACAGCACCGCCAGCTCACCGTGGCGGATCTCGAAACTGACCCCGGCCAGCGCCGTATAGCCGCCAGGGTACTGCTTCACGACTTCGTTGAAGACGATCATGCCGCGCCGCCGGCTCCTGCGACGGGTTCGAACAGCGCATCGACGAACTCGCGCACCTTGAACGGCTGCAGGTCGTCGATACCCTCGCCGACGCCGATGAAGCGCAGCGGTCGCGGATACTGGCGTGCGATCGCCGCGAGCACGCCGCCCTTGGCCGTGCCGTCGAGCTTGGTGACGACCAGTCCGGTAACGCCGATCGCGGCATCGAAGGCCTTCACCTGCGCCAGCGCGTTCTGGCCGATGTTCGCGTCGAGCACCAGCAGCACCTCGTGCGGCCCGGTCGGCTCGGCCTTCGCGATCACGCGACGCACCTTGGCGATCTCCTCCATCAGGTGGAGCTGCGTCGGCAGCCGCCCCGCGGTGTCCGCCAGCACGACGTCGATGCCGCGCGCCTTCGCCGCGTTGATCGCATCGAAGATCACCGCCGCGGCATCGCCGCCCTCCTGCGCGATCACGGTGACGTTGTTGCGCTCGCCCCAGGTCATGAGCTGCTCGCGCGCCGCCGCGCGGAAGGTGTCGCCGGCCGCGAGCAGCACGCTCTTGCCCTGCGACTGGAAATACTTCGCCAGCTTGCCGATCGAGGTCGTCTTCCCGGAGCCATTCACACCCGCAATCATGATGATGTAGGGCGAATGCCCCGTCACCTCGAGCGGCTGCTCGAGCGGCTGCAGCAGCGCCAGCAGCTCGTCGGCGAGCGCCTTCTGCAACTGGTCGGCAGTCTCGAGCTTGTCG
The DNA here is from genome assembly GCF_045689615.1 of Aromatoleum evansii. Taxonomy (NCBI): domain Bacteria; kingdom Pseudomonadati; phylum Pseudomonadota; class Betaproteobacteria; order Rhodocyclales; family Rhodocyclaceae; genus Aromatoleum; species Aromatoleum evansii. The sequence goes on along the minus strand of NZ_CP141259.1, from coordinate 750,938 downwards.
CGCTTCCAGCGCTTGCGCAGCTCATCCAACAGATGCTGCGTCGCCTCGACGCCGCAATCGGCCATCAGCAGCGTCGTCTCGAGCTCTTCGAGCAGATCCTCGTCGATCTTGCGCAGCCCGAACAGGCTCGCAAGGCCGCCGCCGATCTGCTGGCGCGTGCGGGACAGGCCCGCCTTCAGCCGCTCCGCCCAGGAACGCTTGACCACCGGCTCGGGCGCGGGCTCGACCACCGGCGCAGGCACCGATGCGGGCGCGGACGGCGTGGCGGACGGCGCGACCTCGGCCTGCGGTTGCTCGACCGGCTCGGGCTTCGGGGACTTCTTCAGGAAACCAAACATGCTCACTCGGGTCTGTTGTGAGGTTTTAACGACGGCGGACGCCGAGCCGCCAATAACGCTAAGATGCGGCTTCGCGTCGAATCGGATGCCCGAACCACGGGCGACGTGAACCGCAAATTCTACCAGATGCAGGACATGTCCATGTTTCGCCAGACCTTTCCACGCGCCGCACTCGTGGCCGCCGCATTCGCCGTGGCGGCCGGCCCCCTGCAAGCCAATCCGTACGAGACCACGCTTGCGAACGGCATGAAGATCATCGTCAAGGAAGACCGCCGCGCCCCGTCCGTCGTCCACATGGTGTGGTACGGCGTCGGCGCGATGGACGAGCCCGCCGGGGTCTCCGGCATCGCCCACCTGCTCGAGCACATGATGTTCAAGGGCACCGACAAGGTCGGTCCGGGCGAATTCAACAAGCGCGTCGCCGCGGTCGGCGGCCGCGACAACGCCTTCACCTCGCACGACTACACGGCCTACTTCCAGCAGATTCCGTCCGCGCGCCTCGCAGACGTGATGCAGCTCGAAGCCGACCGCATGAGCAACCTGAAGATCACCGACGCCAACTTCAAGCCCGAGCTCGACGTCGTGAAGGAAGAGCGCCGCCTGCGCACGGACGACCAGCCGCGCTCGCTCGTCAGCGAACAGCTGATGGCGACCGCGTTCCAGGCCAACCCCTACGGGCGCCCGATCATCGGCTGGATGACGGACCTCGACACGATGACCGCGGAAGACGCGCGCAAGTGGCACAAGACGTGGTACACGCCGAACAACGCGCGCCTGGTGGTGGTCGGCGACGTCGATCACAAGTCCGTGTTCGACATGGCGCGCAAGCACTACGGCGCGATCAAGGCGCGCCCGCTGCCGCCGCGACGCATCACCACCGAGCCCGAGCAGCTCGGACCGCGCGAGACCGTCGTGAAGGCGCCCGCCGAGCTGCCCTACCTCGCGCTCGCATGGCGCGCGCCGACGCTGCGCGACCCCGAGAACGACCGCGACGTGCACGCGCTGAAAGTACTCGCCGCAATCCTCGACGGCTACGACGGCGCCCGCCTGCCGCGCCGCCTGGTGCGCGAGAACCAGGTCGCCGTATCCGCCGGCGCCGGCTACGACGGCACCGGGCGCGGCCCGCAGCTCTTCGTCATGGACGGCTCCCCCGCCGCCGGCAAGACCGTCGCAGACGTGGAGGCCGCGCTGCGCGCCGAGATCGAACGCATCCAGAAGGAAGGCGTCGCCGAGGACGAACTGCGCCGGGTCAAGACGCAGACCGTCGCCGGCCAGGTCTACAAGCGCGACTCGCTGATGGGCCAGGCGATGGAGATCGGTTTCCTCGAAGCCACCGGCCTGTCCTGGCGCGACGACGACAAGCTCCTCGAAGGCATCCGCAAGGTCACCGCCGAGGACGTCCAGGCCGTCGCCCGCAAGTACTTCACCGACAACACCCTCACCCGCGCCCGCCTCGACCCGCTGCCGCTGCCCGCCGACGCGAAGCCGCGCGCGGCCGCCCCGGGAGCGAGGCACTGACATGCAGACGAAGCCCATGACCGCGTTCTTCCGTCCAAATTTCCGTCCGTTCCGCACCCTGCTCGCCCTCGCGGCCCTGCTCGGCCCGCTCGCGAGCCCGAACGCCGCCGCCGGCCCGGACATCAAGCACTGGAACGCCGCAACCGGCGCGCGCGTGTATTTCGTCGAGAGCCACGCGCTGCCCCTCATCGACATCCAGATCTCCTTCCCCGCCGGCAGCGCCTACGAACCCGACGGCGCCACGGGCGTCGCCAGCCTCACCCGCAGCCTGCTCGACGCCGGCACCGAAGGGCTGAACGAGCAGGAGATCGCCGAGCGCATCGCCGACACCGGCGCGCGCATCGGCGGCGGGGCCGACACCGACATGGCGACGCTGTCGGTGCGCACGCTGTCAAGCGCCGCCGAGCGCGATGCCGCGATCGCGCTCGCCGCCCGCCTGCTCGCAAAGCCGACCTTCCCTGCCGACATCCTCGAACGCGAACGCGCGCGCGCAATCGCCGGCCTCAAGGAATCGCTCACCCAGCCCGACACCCTCGCGTCGCGCCGCTTCATGGCGATGATCTACGGCAGCCACCCCTACGGCCGCTCCGTCACCGTGGAATCGCTGCAAGCCATCACGCGCGACCAGCTGCAGGCCTTCCACCGCACCCACTACACCGCAGGCAGCGCCGCGGTGACCATCGTCGGCGACGTCAGCCGCGACGAGGCCGATGCCATCGCACGCCAGCTCACCGAGGGCCTCCCCGCCGGCACCGCGCCCGCGCCGATCGCCGCACCGCAACTGCCCGCACGCAGCAGCGAGCACATCGCCCACCCCTCGGCGCAGGCCCACATCCTGATGGGCATGCCCGGCATGAGCCGCGACGATCCGGACTACTTCCCGCTGCTCGTCGGCAACTACGTGCTCGGCGGCGGCGGCTTCGTGTCGCGCCTGACCAGGGAAGTGCGCGAGAAGCGCGGCTTCGCCTACAGCGTGTCGAGCTACTTCATGCCGCTGCGCGTCGCCGGCCCCTTCGAGATCGGCCTGCAGACCCGCGGCAGCCAGGCGGAGGAGGCACTCAAGGTCATCAACGGCGTCCTCGACGACTTCGTCGCCAAGGGACCGACGCCCGCCGAGCTCAAGGCCGCGCGCGACAACATGGTGAATGGCTTCGGCCTGCGCCTCGACTCCAACCGCAAGATCCTCGACTACGTCGGCATGATCGCCTTCTACCAGCTGCCGCTCGACTGGCTCGAGACCTACCCGAAGAAGGTCGCGGCGGTCACCGTGGAATCGGTACGCGACGCCTTCGCCCGCCGCGTCAAGGCGGAGCACCTCGTCACGGTGGTCGCTGGCGGCGACGGCGACAACGGCACGGGCAGCGCAGCCCCTGCGGCGAAGAAGGCAGGCCACGGCAAGTGAGTCGGGTTCGCATCGTCGGCGGCGCATGGCGTTCGCGTCTCCTTGAAGTCGCGCACGTCCCCGGCCTGCGCCCGACACCGGACCGCGTGCGCGAGACGCTGTTCAACTGGCTGGGGCAGGACCTGGACGGCCTCAGCTGCCTCGACCTCTTCGGCGGCTCGGGCATCCTCGGCTTCGAGGCGGCCTCGCGCGGGGCCGAGCGTGTCGTGATCGTGGAGTCGGACGCGCGCGCCTTCGCGGCACTGCGCCAGGCCGCAATGACCCTGCAAGCATCGCAGGTGGAGCTCATTCGCGGCGATGCGCTAAAATTCGCGCAAACCACCTCCGACAGGTTCGACGTGGTGTTCCTCGATCCGCCCTACAACCAGGGCTGGCTCGAGCGGCTGGAGCCCTGGCTCGGCCGGGTGCTGAAGCCGGACGGCTGGATTTACGCCGAATCTGAAACAGCAGTGACTGAACTGGCAGGATTGAGCACGGTCAAGGCGGGCCGCGCCGGCCAGGTGCATTTTCATCTTCTGCATGGGAGGCAGGAATGAGGGAAGGGGTGGCGATCTATCCGGGGACCTTCGACCCCTTCACGCGCGGGCACGAGGATCTCGTGCGGCGCGCGTCGCTGCTGTTCAACAAGGTGGTCGTCGCCGTCGCCGAAAGCCGCGGCAAGGGGCCGATCTTCACGCTCGCCGAACGCGTCGAGATCGCCCGCGAGGTCGTGGCGCCGTTCGGCAACGTGGACGTCATCGGCTTCGACGGCCTGCTCATGGATTTCCTGCGCGCCCAGAACGCGCGCCTGATCCTGCGCGGCCTGCGGGCCGTGTCGGACTTCGAGTACGAATTCCAGATGGCCGGAATGAACCGGAAACTCTTCCCCGACGTCGAAACGGTATTCTTGACGCCGGCGGAGGAATACATGTTCATCTCGGCCACGATGGTGCGCGAAATCGCCCGCCTGGGTGGCGATGTCAGCAAGTTCGTGCAGCCGGCCGTCTATCAGCGGCTGCTGCAGAAAGTTTCAGTGAAGTGAATACGAGGAATTGAAAGATGGCTCTGATGATTACGGACGAATGCATCAACTGCGATGTGTGCGAGCCGGAATGTCCCAATGGCGCGATCTCGCAGGGTGACGAGATCTACGAGATCGATCCGAACAAGTGCACCGAGTGCGTCGGCCACTTCGACGAGCCGCAGTGCCAGCAGGTCTGCCCGGTCGACTGTATCCCGCTCAACCCGGATGTGGTCGAGACCAAGGAACAGCTGATGGAGAAGTTCGTCCGCCTGACCGGCAACAAGGCCTGAACTCCCCGGCCGGCGCCGGAGGATTCACGAAAAAGCGGACCGAAACGGTCCGCTTTTTCGTTCACGCCCCCCCCCGGGGCGACATGCGTCCCCGGCCCCCGGGGCACTCAGGCCGCGCGCCCCTGCATCATCGCGGCGTCGGCCGCGACCGGCGCCGCCGCCCCCAGCGCCGCGTGGATACCGCCGGCGATCTCCTTCAGTTCCGCCAGTTGTGCGAGCATGGCCGCTTCGGCCTGCTCCAGTTCCGCGACGCGCTCCTCCAGCGTATCGGTCGCCTGATGGATGCGCTTGACGCTCTCGAGGCGGCGCTTCAACTGCAGCTGGTACTCGCGCACCTGCGTCTCCAGCGGCGACATCACCGCGCGCAGCCACTGCTCGACGTCGCGGTTCGCCACCTCGAAGGTCCGCCGCGCCTCGACCGCCACGGTCTCGAAGAACTTCTGCGTCAGCGTGTGCTTCTCGGTCGTCACCAGCGCCAGCGCGGAGTTGATCTGGCGGTTGAAGGCCGACTCGAGCCGGTCGAGTTCGCGCTCGTAGCGCAGCGTCGAGAAGGCCTCGGGCGCCGCGAGCTTGAGCCCGTGCTCGACGCTGAAGCGCTTGTACATGCTGTCGAGCATGCGCGTGATCTCGGCGATCTCGTCCGCCGAGCGCGCCAGGTTGCCGCGCAGCGAAAAGAAGAAACTCTCCATCGCCTGGCGCAGGCCCTTCGTGAAGGTCGATTCCAGCATCGCCTCGCGCGTGCGCCGCGTCTCGTCGCGCAGCGCATCCATGCCCAGATGCCCCAGCAGGTTGTTTGTCAGCGTCGAGAACACGCTGCGCACCGCGTAATACTTCTGCAGCCCCTGCTCGAACTCCGTCTTCTCGCTGCGGATCTTGCGCATCATGTACTCGATCACGCTCTGGTTCTTGCCGCGCAGGTCGGTCAGCTCCTGCAGCTGCTCGCGCAAGCCGCTGAGCCGCGCGCCGAGCAGCCTATCGGTCTGCGTCACCAGGTCGTCGACCTCCGCGAGGGTGCTGTCGCGCACGATCACCTGCTTGGTCGGCAGCAGGTCCTCGGCCAGCGCTCGTTCCAGCTCGCCCAGACGACTGCGCTCGACCAGCGCGGCATCGCCGGAAATCCGTCCCACCAGCCCCTTCTGTGCCGACACCGGGAACACCGTCGTCTCGGGAACCTCCAGCGTCTCCGCGACCGAGCTCACCTGGCGCGCGATCTCCGCGTCGATCTGCGCTTCATCGCGCAGCCCGTCCCACAGGCCGTCGATCTTGTTCAGCACCACGAGGCGGCCCTTGCGCCGGCTCTGCCCGCCCTGCACGTATTCGCGCCACACCGCCATGTCGCTCTGCGTGACACCGGTATCGGCCGCCAGCACGAACAGCACCGCGTGGGCATTGGGCAGCAGCGACAGGGTCAGCTCCGGCTCCGCGCCGATCGCGTTGAGGCCCGGCGTGTCGAGCACGACCAGTCCCTGCTCGAGCAGCGGATGCGGGAACTGGATCACCGCGTGACGCCAGCTCGGGATCTCGACCATGCCGTCGGCCCCCGGCTTGAGGCCCGTCTCGCCCTTCTCGTCGATGTCGAAGCCCAGGCGCGACGCAAGTTCGGTCGCCACCCGCTCGGTTTCGCCGACGCGCGCAAAAGCCTGCTGCAGGTCCGTGAGCGACCCCGCATCGAGCCGCAGCACCATCCACTCTTCCGGGAACTGCTTGAGTTCGCTCACGCTCGCATGCGTCGCACGCGTGCGGATCGGCAGCATGCGGATCTCGGCGCGCGCACCCGGCGTCCACTGCAGTTCGGTCGGGCACATCGTCGTGCGCCCGGCGCTCGACGGCAGCACGCGATCGCCGTGAGCGGAAAAGAAGATCGCATTGATGAGTTCGGACTTTCCGCGCGAGAACTCGGCCACGAAGGCCACCGTGAGCTTGTCGTCGCGCAGGCGGTCGAGCACGTACTGCAGCCGCAGGTCGCCCTGCACGTCGCCGAGCTCGTTGCGCGACAGCCACTGGCGCAGGCGCGCGACCGCCCCCGCCGCATCGGCACGCCACTGGCTGTAAGCGGAAAATTGATCCACGAGGGTCATGAAGGTCTCGCTCGCGCGGTCCCGCAGGCCGGGCGCGCACAGGTTTCAGATCCTGCGAGCATAGCGCCGAATCGGGCGCCATCCAATGCGTGGGAACACGGGCTCGACCGGCGGCGCGCCGGCGCCGACGAACGACATCCGCGGCCGACCACGCATCGTCGCCGCCCTTCCGGTCACATGCGCTGGCAGCGCGGGCAGAAGAAGGTCGAGCGCTGGCCGCACACCACCCGCTGCACGCTCGTCCCGCACACACGGCACGGCAGCCCTTCGCGGCCGTAAACGAAGTACTCCTGCTGGAAGTAGCCCTTCTTCCCGTCGCCGCCGACGAAGTCCCGCAGTGTGCTGCCCCCGGCGGCGATCGCCGCCAGCAGCGTCCCGCGCACCGCCTCGGCGAGGCGCCCCACACGCCGCGGCCCGACGCTTCCGGCCGGCGCCAGCGGATGGATGCCCGCGCGGAACAGGCTCTCCGACGCATAGATGTTGCCGACCCCGACGAGACGATGGCCGTCCATCAGCGCCTGCTTGATCGGCGCCCGCACGCCCTTGAATGCACGGTGCAGCCACGGGCCGGAGAACTCTTCCCCGAGCGGCTCGACGCCGAGGCGCGCGAGCAGCGGGTGCGCGAGCGCATCGCCCGGCTGCCACACGACCAGCCCGAAGCGCCGCGGATCGCGCAGACGCAGCGCCCGGTCGCCGAAGACCAGATCGACGTGATCGTGCACACCCGGCGGCTGGTCCGCATCGACCACCCGCAGGCTGCCCGACATGCCCAGATGCACGATCACGCTGCCGGCGGGAAAATCGAGCAGCAGGTACTTCGCCCGCCGCCGCACGCCCTGCAGCGGCGCGCCGGCGACGCGCTCGCCCAGGTCGGGCGGCACGGGCACGCGCAGCCGGCCGTTGCGCACGCGCACGCCGGTCATGATCCGGCCGTCGATCGCCGGGCGTATGCCGCGGCAGGTCGTTTCGACTTCAGGCAATTCAGGCATTCACGACACTCGAAATCACTGGAGACAAACTGCGGGAAACGGCCCATACAGCCGCCGCGCTTGCCCGCCAACGAAGAAACTGCATAACATCGGGCGAACGCATCCGCATTCGGGCCTTCTAACGGACGACTGCCGACGCACCGCGGCAACAGCATACGTCAGACACGACCGCAGGGCCGGTTTGAAGTTCGTGCAATCCCCTCTGGGCCAAGTACATGAATCGCCTCATCTCCTCGTTCGCTTCCGGTCTGGGACTGGCCATCGCGCTGGCCTTCCCGGCCTCCGCCCAGTCAGCACCCGCCCCGGACGACACGGCGCCCGCAGCCGCGCTGCCCGGCCAGGAACTCAGCGCCCGCACGCTATATACCTTCCTGCTGGCCGAAATCGCGGGCGCACGCGGCGAGATCGGCGTCGCCGTGCAGGCCTATGCCGACCTCGCCCAGCGCACGCGCGACCCGCGCATTGCGCGCCGCGCGATGGAAGTCGCGCTGTATGCGCGCAACATGCCCGCGGCGATCGACGCCGCCCGCATCTGGTCCGAAGCCGACCCCGACTCCGAGGAAGCGCGCCGCATCCTCGCCGGCCTGCTGGCCGGCGGCGACGGACAGCTCGAACAGGTCCAGGCACAACTCGCACGCCTGCTCGCGCAGTCCCCCGAGAACCTCGACAACCACCTGATGGGCCTCAACCGCGCCTTCTCGCGCGTGCAGGACAAGGAAGCCGTCAAGGGCATCGTGATGCGCCTGACGGAGCCCTACACCAGCCATCCCGAAGCCCATTTCGCCCGCGCCCAGGCCGCCGTCGGCGCCGGCGACATCATGGAATCCATCGCATCGATCGACACCGCGCTGCGCCTGCGCGCGGACTGGGAGCCCGCCGTGCTGTTCAAGGCGCAGCTCCTGTCGCAATCCGGCGCGATGCAGGAGGCCACGAAACTCGTTCGCGAATACCTCGAGCGCCACCCCGACAGCCGCAACGCCCGCCTCGCCCATGCGCGCGCGCTGGTGTCGACGCGGCAGTTCGAGGCGGCGCGCGCGGAATTCCGCCGGCTGCTCGACGGCGCGCCCGACGACCGCGAGCTGATGTACGCCGTCGGCCTGCTGTCCGCCCAGCTGGAAGACTACGACGTCGCGGTGACCCAGCTCGAACGCGCACTCAACGCCGGCCACCCGGACGACGACAGCATCCGCCTCAACCTCGGGCAGGTCGCCGAACGGCGCAATGACAGCGAAACCGCCCTGCGCTGGTATCGTGCCATCGAACCGGGGCCGCAGCACTTCGACGCCCAGTTGCGCATCGCCTCGGTGCTCGCACGCGACGGCAAGCTCAAGGAAGCGCGCGAGCACCTGCGCGGCGTCAAGGTCGAACAGTCCGAGCGCAAGCGCCTGCTGCTCGCCGAGGCCCAGCTCCTGCGCGGCGCAGGCAAGGACGCCGAAGCCTTCGAGCTGATCGACAGCGCCCTGCGCGACAACGCCGACGACACCGACCTGCTGTACGAATCGTCGATGCTGGCCGAGAGCCTCGGCAAGCACGAGATCATGGAAGGGCGGCTACGCAAGCTGATCGCGCTGCGCCCGGACTTCTCGCACGCCTACAACGCGCTGGGCTACTCCCTCGCCGACCGCGGCCTGCGCCTCGACGAGGCCGAGGCGCTGATCGTGCGCGCACTCGAACTCACCCCCGACGACCCCTTCATCCTCGACAGCATGGGCTGGGTACGCTTCCGCCGCAACGACGCGGCCGGCGCCCTCGCCCACCTCGAAAAGGCCTACGGCATGCGCCAGGATCCCGAGATCGCTGCCCACCTCGGCGAAGTGCTGTGGACCCTCAAGCGCCAGTCCGACGCATCGCGCGTGTGGGACGAGGCGCTCAAGACCAACCCCGACAACGACGCGCTGAAATCCACCGTCAAGCGCCTGCGCGGCCAATGAAGCGCGCAGCCCCCCGGACCGCCGTGCGGGCGTTCGCCGCGACGCTCGCCGCCCTGGTGCTGGCCGGCTGCGCGAGCCAGACGGCACGCAGCCTCGCCGCCGTGCCGCGCCCGGTGGCCGCGGCGTTCGAGCTTGAAGGACGCCTCGCCGCCAGCGACGGCGAACGCGCCGCGAACGGATCCATCACCTGGTCGCACACGCCGGTCGCCGACGAATGGACCGTGTATAGCCCGCTCGGGCAGATCGTCGGCCAGCTCGTGCGCACCCCGCGCGGCGCGATGCTGCTCACCGCCGACGGCAGCGCCGAGCAGGCCGCCGACGCCGACACCATCCTGCCGCGCCTGCTGGGCGTCCCCGCCCCGATCGACGGACTGCAGCACTGGGTGCAGGCCTCGACCCGACCCGGCGCGCGCGTGCTGAGCCTCGACGAAGCCGGCCGCCCGACACGCATCTCCGACGCCGGCTGGATCATCGACTACGTCGAGTACGCCGGCCCGGCAGCCGACGCCCCGCCGCGCCGCATCGACGCCACCTGGGGCGATGCCCGCATCCGGCTCCTCATCGACCAATGGACGCCCCGCCGTTGACCCGCCTCGAACGCTGTCCCGCACCGGCCAAGCTCAACCTCTTCCTGCACGTCGTCGGCCGCCGCGCCGACGGCTATCACCTGCTGCAGACTGCCTTTCGCATGCTCGACTGGGGCGACAGCCTCGACTTCGCCCTGCGCGCGGACGACGCCGTGCGCCGCACGACCGAAGTCGCCGGCGTACCGGCGGAACAGGATCTCGTCGTGCGCGCGGGCCGCTTGCTGCAGCAGGCGACCGGTTGCCGCCGCGGCGCGGACATCTCCATCGACAAGCGCCTGCCCATGGGCGGCGGCCTGGGTGGCGGCAGCTCCGACGCCGCAACCACCCTGATCGCGCTGAACCGCCTGTGGGGCACCGGACTGAGCCGCCCCGCGCTCGCGCATCTGGGCCTGCAGCTCGGTGCCGACGTCCCCTTCTTCATCTTCGGGCGTGACGCCTTCGCCGAGGGCGTCGGCGAGGAACTGCAGCCGCTCACGCTGCCGCCGGCGTGGTACGTCGTCGTCGCACCGCCGGTGCTGGTGCCCACCGCAGAAATTTTCCGCGCAGAGGAGTTGACGCGAAACACGGAACCAATCAGAATTACGGACTTCGCAGCAAGCACCACCCGTAACGATCTGCAACGCGTAGCATGCAATCGGTATCCTGAGGTCGGTGCGGCAATCGAGTGGCTGGCGCAGTTTGCGCCCGCGCGGATGACCGGATCGGGCGCCTGCGTGTTTGCCGAGGTTGGCAGCGAGATGAAAGCGAAAGACGTCGTCGAAAGATGCCCTGCGCCGATGCGGGCATGGAAGGCGAAAAGTCTGGCGAGACATCCGCTGAGCGACTGGCTCGATTGAGCAGGCGAAACAGGTTTCATTGGGGAGTCGCCAAGTTGGTCAAGGCACCGGATTTTGATTCCGGCATTCGAGGGTTCGAATCCTTCCTCCCCAGCCAACACATTCGGGCAGGCCTCGCGCCTGCCCGAGTCGTTTTTACCCTGCCATTCTAGCGGCATCGGAGATTCGGACATGGCCTACGGCAGCCTGATGGTCTTCACCGGCAACGCCAACCCCAAACTCGCGGCGGATGTCGTGCGCAGACTGGGCATTTCCATCGGCTCGGCCACGGTGGGCCGCTTCTCCGACGGCGAGGTCAACGTCGAGCTGCTCGAGAACGTGCGCGGCAAGGATGTCTTCATCCTCCAGCCGACCTGCACGCCGACGAACGAAAACCTGATGGAACTGGTGGTCCTGGTCGACGCCCTCAAGCGCGCGTCGGCCGGCCGCATCACCGCCGCCATCCCCTACTTCGGCTACGCCCGCCAGGATCGCCGCCCGCGTTCGGCGCGTGTGCCGATCACCGCGAAGGTGGTCGCCAACATGCTGCAGGCCGTCGGCGTCCAGCGCCTGCTGACGATGGACCTGCACGCCGACCAGATCCAGGGCTTCTTCGACATCGCCGTCGATAACGTGTATGCCGCACCGGTGCTGCTCGCCGACCTCGACAAGCAGAACTACGACGACCTGCTGGTCGTCTCCCCCGACGTCGGCGGCGTGGTCCGTGCGCGCGCCTTCGCGAAGCGCATGGAATGCGACCTCGCGATCATCGACAAGCGCCGTCCGAAGGCCAACGTCTCGGAAGTCATGAACATCATCGGCGAGGTCAAGGATCGCACCTGCGTGATCATGGACGACATCGTCGACACCGCCGGCACGCTGTGCAAGGCGGCCACCGCGCTGAAGGAGCACGGCGCCCGCCGCGTGCTGGCCTACTGCACGCACGCCGTGCTGTCGGGCGCCGCGGTCTCGCGCATCTCCGAGTCCGACCTCGACGAGCTGGTCGTCACCGACACAATCCCGCTGCGCGACGACGCCAAGGCCTGTTCGCGCATCCGCCAGGTTTCGGTTGCCTCGCTGCTCGCCGACACCATGCTGCGCATCAGCAACGAGGAATCGGTCAGCTCGCTGTTCATGGAATGAATTTCGTCCCCGGCTCTGCCGGGGATTCAACCCATCCGTCTGGTCGCGGACGGATCGTTTCAACCAGGAGTATCGCAATGCAAATCGAATTCAAGGCCACCAAGCGCGTGGAACAGGGCACGGGTGCGAGCCGCCGCCTGCGTCGCGCCGGCCAGATCCCGGGCATCATCTACGGTTCGGGCGAAGCCCAGGCCATCGCGCTGGACCACAACGAGCTGTACCACCTGCTGCGCAAGGAAGCCTTCCACGCATCGATCCTGTCGGTGAACGTCGACGGCGTGAAGCAGCCCGTCCTGCTGCGTGACACCCAGTGGCACCCGTTCCGCCAGCAAGTCCTGCACCTGGACTTCCAGCGCGTCGATGCGAGCCAGAAGATCCACCTGAAGGTGCCGCTGCACTTCGTGAACGGCGACGTGAGCCCGGCCGTCAAGCTCGGCGGCTGCATGATCTCGCACACCATCACCGAAGTCGATGTCTCCTGCCTGCCGGGCAACCTGCCGGAGTTCATCGAAGTCGACCTCGCCAACCTGCAGGCCGGCGAGTCGATCCACGTGTCGCAGCTCCCGCTGCCGGCCGGCGTCGAGCTGGTTGCGCACGGCGAGGGCGACCCGGTCGTCGCGACCGCCGTCACCGTCAAGGGCGCTGCCGCTGAAGAAGGCGCCGAAGGCGCTGCTGCCTGAGGCTGACGCCTCGGGAAGCCCCGCCGGGATGACGCAGGAACCGACACGATGAGCGCCGCAGCACCGCGTCTCATCGTCGGCCTCGGCAATCCCGGCGCCGAATACACCGAGACCCGGCACAATGCCGGGTTTTGGTTTTGTGAGCGCCTTGCCGACAAGCTCGGCGTGCGCTTCAGCCACGAATCGCGTTTCCACGGCCTGGTCGCCAATGCCCGCGAAGCCGGCGTCTGGCTGCTGATGCCCCAGACCTTCATGAACCGCTCGGGGCAAGCCATCGGCGCCCTCGCGCGCTTCTACCGCATCACCCCGGCCGAGATCCTCGTCGTCCATGACGAACTCGACATCCCTCCGGGCCAACTGCGCCTGAAATTCGGCGGCGGCCTGGGCGGCCACAACGGCCTCAAGGACACCTCGGCCCATCTCGGCACCAACGACTACTGGCGCCTGCGCATCGGCATCGGCCATCCGGGCGACCGCAACGAGGTCGTCAACTTCGTGCTGAAGCCCGCGCGCCGCGAGGAGCAGGCGCTCATCGACGAAGCCATGGAACGCGCGCTCGCGACCTGGCCGACAATCGCCCGCGGCGACTGGAACGCTGCCGGAACCCGCCTGAATGCCCGTCCGGCCGCACCAAAACCGGCCAAATCCAAGGAAGAACCCAGCCCATGAGCCTCAAATGCGGCATCGTCGGCCTGCCCAACGTCGGCAAGTCGACCCTGTTCAATGCCCTCACGAAGGCCGGCATCGAAGCGGCCAACTACCCGTTCTGCACCATCGAGCCGAACGTCGGCATCGTCGAGGTGCCCGATCCGCGCCTCGCCGCGCTGTCCGAGATCGTCAAGCCGCAGAAGATCCAGCCCGCGATCGTCGAGTTCGTCGACATCGCCGGCCTGGTCGCGGGCGCGTCGAAGGGCGAAGGCCTGGGCAACCAGTTCCTCGCCAACATCCGCGAGACCGACGCGATCGTGCACGTCGTGCGCTGCTTCGCCGATGACAACGTCGTGCACGTCTCCGGCACCGTCGATCCGATCCGCGACATCGAGGTCATCGATACCGAACTCGCGCTGGCCGACATGGCCACCGTCGAGAAGGCCGTCAATCGCTACAAGCGCCCCGCCGCGGCGGGCGACAAGGACGCCAAGATCCTCGTCGCGGTGCTGGAGAAGTGCCTCGCCCAATTGAACGAGGCGAAGCCGGTGCGCGCGCTGGACCTCAGCAAGGAAGAATGGGCGAGCCTCAAGCCCTTCTGCCTGATCACCGCGAAGCCCGTGCTGTATGCGGCAAACGTCGCCGAGGACGGCTTCGAGAACAATCCGCACCTGGACGCCGTGCGCGCCCACGCGAAGGCGGAAGGCGCCGAAGTCGTGGCGCTGTGCGCCGCGATCGAGGCCGAGATCGCCGACCTCGACGACGCCGACAAGAAGGATTTCCTCGAGTCGATGGGCCTTGACGAGCCGGGCCTGGATCGCCTGATCCGCGCCGGCTACAAGCTGCTGGGCCTGCAGACCTACTTCACCGCCGGCGTGAAGGAAGTGCGCGCCTGGACGATCCACGTCGGCGACACCGCCCCGCAGGCCGCAGGCGTGATCCACACCGACTTCGAGCGCGGCTTCATCCGTGCGCAGACGATCGCCTACGACGACTTCATCGCCTACAAGGGCGAAGCGGGCGCGAAGGAAGCGGGCAAGATGCGTGCGGAAGGCAAGGAATACGTCGTCAAGGACGGCGACGTCTTGAACTTCCTGTTCAACGTCTGAGCCGCCTCGCCCCCCCCCCCCGAAAAGCCCGGTCCGCCGGGCTTTCTTGTTTCTGCCGTTCAGAACGGCACGGGGCTGACGAACTTCATCGGCCGCTTCGTTTCGGGGTGCGCGAACGCGAGCATCGCCGCGTGCAGGTGCAGCCGCGGGTGACGCTCGGCGCTTTCGGGCGGGGCGTAGAGCGAATCGCCGAGGATCGCGTGACCGATCGTCATCATGTGGACGCGCAACTGGTGCGAGCGCCCGGTCACGGGTTCGAGCTCGACGCGCGAGACGGCTTCGGCGCCCATGCCGCTGCGCTCGAGGACGCGGTAGTTGGTCAGCGCGCGCCGGCCGTTCACGGGATCCACCATCTGGCGCGGGCGGTTCGGCCAGTCGACGATCAGCGGCAGGTCGACCTCGCCGTCCTGTGACAGGACGTGGCCGTGCACGAGCGCAAAGTAGCGCTTGTCCACCTCACGCTTCTCGAAAGCCATGCTGAGCCGGCGGTGCATCTCCGCACCGCGCGCAAGGACGATCAGGCCAGAGGTGTCGTAGTCCAGACGATGGACGATGCGCGCATCCGGGTAGGTCTTCTGGATGCGGGCAATGAGGCAGTCCTGCTTGTGTTCGCCGCGACCTGGCACTGACAGCAGGCCGGCGGGCTTCTCGGCGACGATGATGTAGTCGTCGGCGTAGACGATCCGGGGTTCGAGATGTGGCACGTTAGTCGAGACGGAGAAAGCGGCTGAGCTTCGCGGTGCGTTCGCTGCAGATCGGAACAGCGCCCATTCTAACGCTCGCCACGCGTGCCCGCCGGATGCTTGCGGAAGGTCCACAAGGCATTGCCGACGTAATGCCAGCCGAGCAGGATGGCCGTCGTGACGATCTGCGCAATGAGGTAATGCACGCCCACGAGATCGACGAACAGATACATCAGCAGGGCATTCCAGCACAGACCCATGCCGGCGATCGCGAGGAAGCGCGGCAGCGCCTCGACGTGGGCGCGGTCGGAGCGGAACACGAGGCTGCGGTTCATCGTGTAGTTCACGAGCGCGCCGAGCAGGAACCCCGCGACCGATCCGACGATCGGATCGACGCCCGCGCCTTCGACCAGCGCGAGCAGCAGGGCGTAATGGGCGGCGGTGCCGACCGCTCCGACGGCGGCAAAGCGCAGGACGCGGCCGGCGTGGCCACGCAGACGATCGCGCACGCTCATTGCGGCGGACGCGGTTCGCGATCAGCGCCGACGAGCATGCGCCGGTCGCGCACGACGGCCAAGGCGACGCTTTCGCGCGCAACTTCACCGATGATCTCGCCCTTCACCGCCGTGTCGCAGTCCATGTGCGTCGGCGAGAGGAAGAAATCGGCGGCACGCCAGTCGCGCGTGACCTCCAGCCCCGGCGCGAGCCACGCCGCGCCTTGCACCGATTCGGCGCATACGGCGACGGTCCAGGTGCGCGGTGCGGCCCCCTCGGCCGCGACGCGGGCATTGAGGAGTCCCGCCGCCTCGCGCAGCGCGTCGCCCCAGTAGTCCTGCTCCCAGCGTCCTTCGGTGCCGCGCAGGCCGCCGGTGAGGCCGTTGTAGGCTACGTACTCGTATGGATGCAGGCGCACGAGCGTCACGAGATGCGTGACGGCGAGCAGCGCACAGACGCCCCCGGCCAGCACGCGCATGGCCGGAAACCGGGCAAGGCGCGCCGCGGTCGCAACGAGTCCCGCGCCGCCGAGCACCGCCAGCGGCGGCAGCAGGAAGGTGAAATGCCGGATGCCGTTGTAGAGCGGCGGCGCCGCGAGCAGCGTGTAGGTGAGCGGAAATGCGGCTGCGAGCGTCACCGGCAGCCAGCGCAGGGTCGCGCTGCGGCCCTTTTCCGACGCGAACAGGCCGGGGAGCGCGCGCAGCGCGCTCAGCAGGGCGAGCGCGACGCCGAGCAGGAACAACTCGGGCAGGCGCACGAGCAGATAGCTCGCGAGGTAGTGGCCGGGCACCTCGCCGTTCTTCATCACCGCGCCGTCGAGGATCGTGTACAGCTCGAAGGAGAAGCGCGAGAAGGTCGTCATCGCCTTCACGAGGTTGCCCCCCGATTGCACCGCCCACGGCCAGAAGAGGCCCAGCAGCGCGAACGCGAGCACGGCCGAAGGCAGCAGCGCAAGGATCGCGCGCCGCAGCACGGCGAGCCGCGCACGCAGATCCGCGCCGTTCAGCCAGGCCGCCGCGAGCACGGCGACCCCGAGGTAGAACACCGCGAACACGGCGCCGACGCGCAGGCCGAAGGCGCAGCCGAGCGCGATGCCAAGGCCGACGAGATCGCCCGCCTTCACTGCCGGCAGGCGGCTTGCGAAACGTGTCGTGAAATACAGCGACCACACCATCGTCGTCGCGAAGGGCACGTCCTTGGTGTGCGTGAACATCGCGCCGGACCACGCACCGGTCAGGGCGAGAAGCGCGAGGGCGACCAGCCCCGCGGCCTCGCCCATCAGCAGGCGCGCGAGCAGCCAGGTGCCCGCCAGCCCGAGCAGGCCGAAACCTGCCGACAGCAGGTGGCGCAGATCCCACACGTTCATCGGCACGACGCGCTCGAGCGCCGCGGCAATCAGGTCGAAGAGGCCGCCGTAGAGATAGAGGTTCTTGTAGGCGAAGGCGCTGCGGTCGGCGAAGCCCGAGGCGTAGAAGTCGAGCAGCAGGCGCCCGTAGACGTGCTGCACCTCCTCGTCGTTGCTGATGCCGTGCTGGTCGAACGCGAACAGCACATAGGCGCCGAGGACGGCGAACACGAGCAGCGCGAGGCGGAAGGCGAGCTGCGGCGACAAGATGCCTGCGGACGCGCCCGGCGCGCCCGGAACGACGGCACGATCGCTCACTTGGCCGCCTCGTCGAAGCCGATGCGCTCGGATACCAGGTACAGCGGCCGCTGCTTGACCTCGGTGAAGATGCGCCCGACGTATTCGCCGAGCACGCCCAGGCTGATCAGCTGGATGCCGGACAGGAACAGCACCGAGACGATGAGCGACGCGTAGCCGGGGACGTCGATGCCGAAGATCGCGGTGCGCACCACCAGCCAGCCGCCGTACAGCACGGACAGGCCGGAAATGCAGATCCCGACCATCGACCACACGCGCAGCGGCAGCGTGCTGAAGGCCGACAGCCCGTCGATCGCGTAGCGCAGCAGGCGCAGCAGCGACCAGGCGGACGCCCCCGCGGCGCGCTCGGCAGGCTCGAAGTCGATCGTCTCCTGGCGGAAGCCCACCCAGCTCGTGATGCCCTTCATGAAGCGGGTACGCTCGGGCAGGCTGTTGATGGCATCGACGACCGCGCGGTCGAAGAGGCGGAAGTCGCCGCCCCCCTCCTCCAGCGCGACTTCCGAGACACGCTTGAAGAGGCCGTAGAAGCCGCGCGAGAGCTGGCGCCGCAGCCAGGGATCGGTGTCGCGCGAGCGACGCACGGCGGTCACCATCTTCGCGCCGCTCTGCCAGCGCGCGAGCATCTCTGGGATGAGCTCGGGCGGATGCTGCAGGTCGCCGTCCATCAGCACGATGACGTCGCCGCGCGCCGCGCGCAGGCCGGCGGCCATCGCGGCCTCCTTGCCGAAGTTGCGCGCAAAGCGGATCGCCCGGATCGCGGGGTCGATGGCGGCCAGCGCCGCGACCTCGTCGAAGGTCGTGTCGCGGCTGCCGTCGTCGACGAAAACCAGTTCGTGCCCGGCCAAGGGCAAGCCGGCTATGGCCGCCTTCACGCGCCGGTGCAATTCCCCGAGCGAGCCGCTCTCGTTGTACAGCGGGATCACGACCGACAGCAGCGGTGGGGAAACGGGGGACGGAGCGGCACGCACGGGTGCGCGGGTGGTGGAAGCAGGCACGTTATTCCGGCGGATGATGGATGGGCGAGGCGCCAAACCTCGCAGGATAAACGCAAACGGGCGCTGGCGCGTTGACGCCGGAGCCGCTATAAGGAGGGCCATGAACGAACAGCCCTCCACCGACCGCCTTCCGGCCCGCCCGATCATCGTCTGCGCCGACGACTACGGCATCGCACCGGGCGTCAGCGAAGCGATCGCCGGACTGATCGCGGCCGGACGCCTGTCCGCGACGAGCTGCATGACTCCGCTGCCCGACTGGAAACGGCGCGCGGGCCTGCTGCGCAAAACCGTCGCGACGCATCCGGCCGACGTCGGGCTGCATCTCACGCTGACCGATCACGTGCCGCTCAGCGCGGCGACCGGATTCGCGCAGGCCGGCCGGCTGCCGTCGATGGGCCGGCTGCTTCCACGCGCGCTCGCACGGGCACTGCCGCGACAGGCGATACGCACCGAGCTGTGCGCGCAGCTGGACGCCTTCGAGGACGCCTGGAACGCCCCGCCCGACTACATCGACGGCCATCAGCACGCCCACGTGCTGCCGGGCATACGCGAGGTTGTCGTCGAGGAACTGTTGCGTCGCTACCCCGCCGGCTCGGTGTGGGTGCGCGATTGCTGCGAGCCGCTGACGCGCTGTCTGCAGCGTCGCACGGCCCTGCCGAAGGCCTTGCTGATCTCCACGCTCGGCGTCGGCCTGCACCGGCTGCTGCGCCGCCGCGGCCTGCCCGCGAACAGCGGCTTCGCGGGGCTGCACGACTTTTCCGGGCGGATCCCGTTCCGTACGCTGATGCAGTCCTTCCTCGCCGGCAGCGGGCCGCGGCCGCTTGTGCATGTGCACCCGGGCCGTGTCGATGACGAACTGCGCGCGTGCGACACGCTCACGACGCCGCGCGAGACCGAACTCGCCTACCTGGCCTCGCCCGCGTTCGCCGAGGACCTGGCTGCGGCGGGTCTGCATCCGGCACGCTTCGCCGCTTTCGCGCGCCCCGCGCCGGCGATCAGCCAGACCAGCCCGCCCGACGCGAGCAGCGGGTCGATCAGGTAGTCCCACAGGTTGCTCGATTCGAGCAGCTGCAGACGCCACATGGCGAGCGCGGCCGCGAGCGCCGTGGCGATCACCCACCGCCGCGCCGCAGCCGCCGCAAGCGCGACTGCGCCAACAGCCAGCGGCATCGCCGCACCGCCGTAGCCCCACGCATAGGGATCGACAGCCCCCAGCCCCAGCGCGGGCGGGTAGAACAACGGCCCGGTGACGGCAGCCAGCGCCGCAACGAGCACGCGCTCGCTGCGGGGAAACACGCATTCGCCCGCGCAGCGCGCGCACAGCAGGGCCGCGAGGGTTGCCACCGTCGCCACCGATGCGGCCCCGACGGCACCGCTCAGCACCGCCAGCAGGCTCGTTCCGCCAAAGGGCACCCACAGCAGCGTCGCGACTGCAAGGACCACCGCCGCGGCGGCTCCGGGCCGACCGCGCAGTCCCGGCACGCACAGTGCGAACGCACAGGCCCACGCGAGGGAGTCGAACAGCGCGGGGATCACAGTCTTTCCTCCAGCCAGGCCCGGTTGAAGCGCAGATGGCGGATGAAGGAGCGATTCCACGTATACACGAGGTGGAAGTCGCCGTCGGCGCCGCGCACGAGGTAGGGATAATCGTACTGCCAGGAGCAGGTCTCGCCGCGGCAGAGGTTCGCCTCGGCATTGCGCAACACGGAGTCCGTCGCCGGCCCCGGCCCGAGCGACTCGACGTCGCGCGTCAGCAGGGGGCGCAGCACGTCGGGGCCGAAGCTGCGGCCGAGGAACTCCTCGCGATCCTCGAAACGATGGATCGCGCGCCAGTGGCGGCCGTCGTCGTCGCTCACCAGGAGCGACAGGCGCAGCCGCTCGTCCTCGGTGTCGTTGGCCACCGCGATGAGGCGGCCGTCTTCCAGCGCGAGCGCGGCCAGCGCCGAATTCGGGTTCGCGAGATCGCTCGCCTCGACGGCGGACCACGTGCGCCCGCCGTCGCGCGTCTCGCTGCGCCAGGCGCGCGGCGGCTTGCTCTCGCCCGCAAAGCGCTGCAGCACGACCGCAGCCAGCGCATCCTTGACCAGGACCACCGGCTGCAGCGAACGGTTGCCGTGATCCAGACGCTGCTTGCGCCGCACCCGACCATCCGGCGTCAGCACGAGCAGTTCGCCGAACTTGCCGGCCATCTCGTGATACACCGGCAAACCGATGTCGCCGTCGGCGAAGAACACCGGGGCGCCCTTCGCGAGCGTGCTGAGGTTCAGGAACGGCGAGGCGACCAGCCGCGTCGCCGGAGCCCAGGTCCGCCCCTGGTCGGACGAACGGATCAGATTGAGGTGGCTGGTCGCCCAGCCGCCCACGGTCACGCTCACATACACGACCCACAGCTCGCCCGATGGCACCATGAAGGCGACCGGGTTACCCATCTTGCGCACGAGGCGGCCGAGATCGCGCGTCGTCTGCTCCGGCGTCGCGATCGTGAGCTGCTCGCCCCAGCGCCCGGCCGCCGGATCGAAGAAGGCGGCATGGACCTTCACGTCGGTCGCGCCCTCGCGCGAGCCGCCGAACCAGGCCGAGAACAGCCTTCCGTCGGGTAGCGCGGCGATCGAGGCGGCGTGCACGCGTGCCGGCTCGGCCGCATTCACGACGAAGCTCGCGAGCTGCGGCACGCTCGCCTCGCCACTGCGTGCCGGTGCCGCCGGGACGACGAAGCCCGCCGCCGGCGCAGTCTGAACCCCCGGCCAGGCCGCCCACACGCTCACGCCGGCGATCGCCGCGAAGGCCAGTGCACGCAGGCCGCGCGATGCTTTGCGATTCATTGCTGTCCTCCCCCCGTGACACGCAGCACGTAATGGCGCGACAAGGTCTGCTCGCGCCGGCCCGGATCGAGGAAGCGGATGTTGAGCCGCGTGACGCGGAACTCGGGGTTCTCGGCCAGCACCTCGACCCGCAGGCCGGCCTCCTCGATCGCCTTGCGTCCGCCCTCGCCCGCATACACCAGAACCGGCTCGCGGGCCGCCTTCAGCTCGTCCAGCGTCACAGGCCGGGTGAGTTGTCCGGTGTAGACATCGAAACTGTTCGCGCGCGCGTCGAGATGCCTCACCGCCCGGGTGTCGATGCCGCGCGCCTGCAAGGCCTGCGCCAGATTGTTGCCGGCCTGGTAGCGCAACAGCTGCGGATAGACGTTGAAGTTCTGCAGGAAATTGAACACCGCCGCCACCGCCACCGAAGCGAGCACCAGTCGCGCCATGCCCTGCGCCCGGCGCGCGAGGACGAGTCCTGCGACCGTCAATGCCACGGCACCGGCCGCGACGACGACGCGATCGAGCGGGAAGGCCCAGGCATTGAGCGCGAGCGCCAGCGCCCCCATCAGGCCCCACACCAGCCACTGCGCCAGTTTTGCGCCGCGCGGGGCCGGCGCCCGCATGCGCGGCACGAGCCAGGAGGCGAGCAGCACCGAGAACAGCGGCAGCAGGATGTTGAGGTAGTGCGGCAGCTTGAATCCGGAGCTCGAGATGATGCCGAACATCACCGCGATCGTGCCCAATGTCAGCATCTCCTGCCCGGGCACCGGCCGCAGCCGTGCCGCGACCAGTTCGCGCCCCCGCGCCCACACCGCCGCCGCGCCGAGCAGGCACCATGGCAGGAAGGCCCACAGGAAGGTGTGGAAGAAGAACAGCGGATCGCTCCCGCCCGCCGTGCCGAAGCGACCACCGGACAGGCGCTCGAAGTTCTGCGACCACAGGATGAACTTCACCCCGTCGATGCCGAATTGCTGGTAATAGGACCACAGCACCGGCGCCGCGAAGGCCAGGGTGAGCAGCGCCAGCACGAGCCAGCGCGGATCGAAGAGCCCGCGCCAGTCGCGGCGGTACAGCAGATGCACGAAGATCGCGATCGCCGGCATCGCCACGCCTATCATCCCCTTGGTCGCAAAACCCAGCGCGAGCCCCACTGCGGCGAGCACGAGGCTGGTCCAGCGACGGTAGTGCGCGAACTCCGCGAGCTGCCAGATCGAGAACGCGATCGCCGCGGTGAGCACCGCGTCCATGCGCACGTCGTTGTTCGCGAGGATGAAGGCGAGCGAACTCGCGAGCACGAGCGCCGCGACCCGTCCCACCTCGCGCGAATACAGCACACGCCCGAGGCCGTAGGTCGCATAGACGCCCAGTACGCTGAACAGCAGCGACGGCAGCTTGAACGCGAAGGTGGTGACGCCCAGCAGCTTGTAGGCGCCGGCCGCGAGCCAGAACAGCAGGTGCGGCTTGTCCAGGTAGGGTTCGCCCTGGGTCACGAGCGACGCATAGTCGCCCGTGAGGTGCATGTGCAGCGCGATCGTCGCGTGGTGCGCCGAATCGTTGTTCATCAGCGGCACGCAGAGGCCGCCCAGATACACCACGCCCAGCAGCAGGTAGAAGCCGTACAGGTTTCGGGAATCGGGCGTCACGATGGGTCGGGGCGGAAGCCTAAACAGGGAAACGTGGTCGGGAACCGCAGGCGCCGGCGGGGCGCAGGTCGCCGGGGCGCGCAATGTTATCATGCGCGGCTTGCGCCCCTGCGACCGCACCGCGACCGCACCCTCCTCCGCCCCATGCCTCCCGCACCGCCACCGTACATCGGCCGCTTCGCGCCCTCCCCGACCGGGCCGTTGCATTTCGGCTCGCTCGTCGCCGCGATCGGCAGCTATCTGGAGGCGCGCAGCCGCGGAGGTCGCTGGCTGCTGCGCATCGAGGACGTCGATGCCCCGCGCACGGTGCCCGGCGCCGCCGACGCCATCATCGCGACGCTGGCACGCTTCGGCTTCGATTGGGACGGCGAAATCGCCTGGCAGAGCCGACGACTGGACGCCTATCGCGCCGCATTCGAACAGCTCAGGGCCGCGGGCCACGTCTTCCCCTGCGCCTGCACGCGCCGCGAGATGGCCGACTCCGCGCTCGCGCGCGACGGCTCGCGCATCTATCCCGGCACCTGCCGCAAGGGCCTGCCGCCCGGGCGCAGCGCCCACGCGTGGCGGGTGCGCGCACAAGGCACGGTGACGTTCGACGACCGCGTGCAGGGCCGGCAGGAAGAGGATCTCGCACGCGACGTGGGCGACTTCGTCGTGCTGCGCGGCGACGGGCAGTTCGCCTACCAGCTCGCGGTGGTGGTCGATGATGCGGCCGCCGGCGTCACCGACGTCGTGCGCGGCGCCGACCTGCTCGGCTCGACCGGCCGCCAGATCCACCTGCAGCATCTGCTGGGCGTGCCGACGCCCGGTTACGCGCACCTGCCGGTGGTCGTCAATGCGGCGGGCGAAAAGCTCTCGAAGCAGACGCTCGCGGCGCCGATCGACGTCCTGCCGCAGGGCACGGCGCTTGCGGCGGCGCTCGCCTTCCTCGGCCACCCGCCGCCCGCCGAACTCGCGCACGGTCCCCTGGCCGGGCTATGGGCCTGGGCGATCGCGAACTGGAAGCTCGAACGCGTGCCGCGACGGACTCAGGCGCAGGCCCCGGCCGGACTGGCCGCCACGCTCTCCTGAAGCCGGGCTACCACGAAATCGGCTCACAGTCGCGGAAGAAGCCGCCGCTCGGCCCGTCGTCGGGCAAGGTCGCAGCCCACACCACGACTTCGACGCCCTCCTCGGGCAGGCGCGGCGCCTCCGACCCGCCGAGATCCGTGCGGCACCAGCCCGGGCACACCGAATTGACCTTGATCCGCGTCCCCGCGAGCTCCGCCGCGAGGATGCGCGTCAGCGCGTTGAGCGCCGTCTTCGACATGCGGTAGGCGGGCGTGCCCGCATCCATTTCCGCCAGCTGTCCCATGCTCGAGGCGACATTGACGATCCGCCCCGCGCGGCTCGCTCGCATCAGCGGCAGCAGCGCCTGCGTGAGGCGCAGCGTCCCGACCAGGTTCGTCTCCAGCGTCTCGCGCAGCTGTTCGAGCGGCAGCTCGAGGATGCTGGTCGAATGGCGGTCGATCAGGATGCCGGCGTTGTTGACGAGCACGTCGACGCGACCGAAGCGCGCCGCGATCCAGTCGCGCAGCGCGATCACCGATGCATCGTCGGTGATGTCGAGCTGATGCGGTTCGATGACGTGGCCGCTGAGGGCGAGCTTGGAGCGCAGCGGCTCCAGGTCCTCCGGGTTGCGCGCCGTGGCAACCACCAGATGCCCGTCCATCGTCGCGAGCCGGTGCGCCGCGGCACGCCCGAGCCCGCGGCTGGCCCCGCTGACGACGGTGATGATGCGCTCTTCCATGATGAAACTCCCCGTCCCGCACCGAAGCGCGGCACCTCCGGACGAGCATCAGGAACGCAAGCGGACGTTGAGCTGGTCGACGATCTCGGCCCAGTCCGCATCCTCCTTCAGCTCCTCGCTGAGGAAGGCCGCCTGCTGCGGCGACCAGAACGGCGCCCGGGCGAGCTCCACGTCGCGCGGCAAGGGCGCATGCGCGGCGATGAAGCGTTCGATCTCTGCTTCGTCGGAAGGCAGCCCGAGCTGGGCAAACAGATGGCTCATCGTGTGGAGCGGCTGTTCCATGGCACACCTCCAGGGAATGGGCGGCGCCTGCGCGTCGCCGGACACGCCTTTGGACTTTCACGCCGCGGTCGAGTTCAGCCCGGCACGGAATCAGTCGTGCCGGCTGCCGTAGCCGGCCACGCCGATCGCCAGGCGCACGAGTTGGTACGCCGCCCAGCTCGCGACCCGGCGCAGTCGCGACAGGCGCCCCCAGTCGCCGCTGCGCAGTTCATGCGCGCCATTCGCGCGCGCGCGCTCGAGGCTCGCGCGCAGACTCGCCGCAAAGCCGGCATCGTCGATCACCACATTTGCCTCGCGGGCGAGCAGCAGACTGAACGGATCGATGTTGCTCGACCCCACCGT
Source organism: Aromatoleum evansii (assembly GCF_045689615.1). Lineage (NCBI taxonomy): Bacteria > Pseudomonadati > Pseudomonadota > Betaproteobacteria > Rhodocyclales > Rhodocyclaceae > Aromatoleum > Aromatoleum evansii. Next base: position 725,708 of record NZ_CP141259.1, on the reverse strand, counting down.
CGCCCACCGCCCGTCGATCGCGGCCACCTTCGCGTGCATGACGCTCTGCCGGTACTCGAACAGGCGGATGCCGCGGGCGAGGAAGAAGGGGTACAGGGCTCGCGTCGCGTACAGCAGCATCGGGTGGTCCGACACTCCCTGCAGCAGCAGGACCACCTCCACGCCGCGTTCCGCGGCATCGACCAGCGCCTGGCGGAAGCGCCGTCCGGGGAAGAAATACGCGCACGCGATCACCACCTCGCGTCGCGCCGCGCCGATCGCATCGAGGTAGGCCTCCTCGATGTCGCGGCGATGGCGCAGGTTGTCCCGGATCAGGAAGCTCGCGCGCACGCTGCCCGCGGGATCGGTGCGCGCCGACGCAAGGAGCGGCTGCGGGCGCCGCTGCCGCAGCCCGGCCCAGGCAACCAGCCGCCACACGTGATGCACCGAGTGCAGGATGGGCCCGACCAGCGGCCCCTCGACGCGTACCGCGTAGTCGTAGCGCGGGTGCGGCGGACCGTCGGGCGTCAGGTCGTCGACGATGTTGATGCCGCCGACGAAGGCCACGCGCCCGTCGATGACGACGAGCTTGCGATGCAGGCGGCGCAGCCGGTGGCGCCGCATCGCGAAGACGCGCAGCTCGCGCCGGTAGATCTGCACGCTCACGCCGCTCGCTACCAGCCCCGGCATCAGCGAGCGCACGAAGCTGCGGCCGCCGAAGCCGTCCACCAGCACGCGCACCGCGACGCCGCGCGCGGCCGCACGGGCCAGCGCGGCCGCGACGCGCGCGCCGGCCTCGTCGTTCTCGAAGATATAGGTTTCGAGGAAGATCTCCCGCCTGGCACCTTCGACTTCCTGCAGCAAGGCTGGGAAATAATCGGCGCCGTTCTCCAGCAGGGTGATCGCATTGCCGCCGACGAAGGCGCTCACCCGGCGGGCTCCAGTTCCGCGGTCAGTGCGGCGTGATCGGAAATGCGTGACCAGGGAGGCCCGGAATGCACCGCTGCCTGCGTCACCGCGAAGCCCCGCACGTAGATGCGATCGAGCCGGAACACCGGCATCTTGCTCGGGAAGCTGCGCGGCGGACGGCCGCGTCCGGAATCGAACGCATCGCGGACGTGCAGGCGCTCGACCAACAGGTCCTGCGCCCGGTTGCGCCAGTCGTTGAAGTCGCCCGCGATGATCAGCGGCGCGCCGTCCGGCGCCAGCCGCTCCATGCGATCCGCGAGCGCCTCCATCTGCCGCCGCCGGCTGCCCGCGAAGAGCCCCAGGTGCGCACACACGCAGTGCACCGGCTGCGCCATGCCGGGCATCTGCACCTCGCAATGCAGCAGACCGCGACGCTCGAAGCGGTGGTCGGAGACGTCCTGATTGCTCGCCGAAACGATGGGGAAGCGGCTCAGGATCGCGTTGCCGTGGTGGCCATGGTCATACACGGCGTTGCCGCCGTAGGCGGTCTGGTGCCACACGTCCTGGGCGAGGAACTCGTGCTGCGGGGGCTCGGGCCAGTTCGCATGACGGCTCGCGTGCCCCAGATGCAGGCCCTGGACCTCCTGCAGGAACACGAGGTCGACGTCGAGGCTGCGCAGGCGGTCGCGCAGCTCGTGGATCACCATGCGGCGATTGAACTGCGAGAAGCCCTTGTGGATGTTGTAGGTGCAGATGCGCAGCTTCATGCTCCGGCCTCCGCACCGTCGGTCACGACACCGCCAGCATCCGGTCCAGCGCCACCTTGGCGAGTTCGGCCTCGTGCGGCGGCACCTGGATGTGATTGACGATCCTGCCGTCGGCGAGGTTCTCCAGCGTCCACGCCAGATGCTGCGGATCGATGCGCTGCATCGTCGAGCACATGCACACCGTCGGCGCCATGAACTGCACGATCTTGCCTTCCGGCTTCACTTCCTCGGCCAGGCGATTGACCAGGTTCAGCTCCGTGCCGACCAGCCAGTGCGTGTTCGGCGCCGCGTTCTTGATCACGTTGATGATGTACTCGGTCGAACCGACGTAATCCGAATTCACGCACACCTCGAGGCTGCTTTCCGGGTGCGAGATCACCAGGCCCTCGGGATGCTGCATGCGCCAGCGGCGGATATGGCTTTCCTGGAACATCTGGTGCACCGAGCAGTGCCCCTTCCACAGCAGGATCTTCGCATTGCGGATCTGCTCCGGCGTGAGGCCGCCGTATTCCAGGTCGGGATCCCACACCACCATCTGCTCCAGCGGGATGCCCTTCTTGTAGCCGGTCCAGCGCCCCAGATGCTGGTCGGGGAAGAACAGCACCTTCTCGCGCTGCGCGAAGGCCCAGTCGAGGATCACCGGCGCGTTCGTCGAGGTGCACACGATGCCGCCGTGCTCGCCGCAGAAGGCCTTCAGGTCGGCCGCCGAGTTGATGTAGGTCACCGGCGTGATGAGCGTGTCCGGCGTGCCGAGCACTTCGCGCAACTCGCGCCAGCAGCGCTCCACCTTGGCGAGGTTCGCCATGTCCGCCATCGAGCAGCCGGCCGCGAGGTCGGGCAGGATGGCCTTCTGGTGCGGCTGCGACATGATGTCGGCCACCTCGGCCATGAAATGCACGCCGCAGAACACGATGAATTCGGCGTCGGTCTGCGAGGCGAGCCGCGACAGCTTCAGCGAGTCGCCGGTGAGGTCGGCGTGCTGGTACACGTCGGCACGCTGGTAGTGATGGCACAGCAGCACGGCGCGCTCGCCCAGGCGGGCACGTGCGGCACGAATGCGCTCCTGGGCCTCGTCGTCGCGCAAGGCATTGAAACGGTCGAAACTGATGGTCGCGGTCTGCATCGTCTTCGGTATTTCTGTCGCAAGAATCATCAATCAAACCGGCAGCGTGCCGGCGGTTCAAACGGGCGAACGGGCGCGTTCAGCCCTGCTGCCAGGGCAGCCCGGCGTGGCGCCAGCCGCCGATGCGGTTGCGCTGGCCGTTCGCATCGCGGTCGCCCTCGAATCCCTCGAGCACGTTGTAGCAGCTCTGGTAACCGGCCTCGGTCGCGGCGCGCGCCGCCTTGTCCGAGCGCGCCCCCGAACGGCACAGGAACATCACCAGCGCCTCGGGGTCGACCTCGCGCTTGAACTGCGCGAGGAAGTGCGCGTTGGGCACATTGCCCGGATAGCTCATCCACTCGATCTCGACCGCACCGGGCACGCGACCGACCCAGTCCCATTCGGCACGCGTACGCACGTCGACCAGCTTCGCGCCGGGCGCGAGCCGCCACACCTCGCAGGCCTCGGCCGGGGTGAACGCGCCCGCGTACGGGAGCTTCATCTCCTGCGCACGCTGCTGGGCGAGGCGGAGCAGGTCGGTCAACTTTCCCATTGCATCCATCCGGATAGAATTGCTCGATCGGAACCTGAGTATACCCATACCGCTGGCGCCATGGACCACCCGACATCAGGCAAGTCGCGCGGAAGCCCCCCCGACGAGGCACGCAGCCGCGGCATCCAGCGCGTCGCGCTCGTCGCGATCGCCACGAACACCGCGCTAACCATCGGCCAGATCGCGGTCGGACTGTTCGCCAACGCCTTCAGTCTCGTCGCCGACTCCGCGCACACGCTGTCCGACCTGTTCACCGATCTCCTCGTGCTGATGGCCGGGCGACGCGGCGCCGAACCGGCCGACCGCGACCACCCCTACGGCCACGGGCGCATCGAGACGGCCGTCTCGCTGCTCCTCGGGCTCGTGCTCGCCGGCGTGGGCATGGGCTTCCTGTGGAGTTCGGGCCTGCGCCTTCAGCACATGGACGCGGCCCTGCCACTGCACCCGGCCGCACTCGGCATGGCGCTCGCGACCCTCGTCGCGAAGGAGCTCCTGTTCCGCTACACCCTCACCGCGAGCCGGCGGCTGAAGGCGCCGGTGCTCGAAGCCAACGCCTGGCACGCGCGCTCGGACGCTGCGTCCTCGCTGGTCGTCGCCGCAGGCATCGGCGGCGGCCTGGCCGGCTACCCATTTCTCGAACCACTCGCGGCCGCGGTCGTCGGCTTCCTGATCCTGCACATGGGAGTGAGACTCGGATGGAAGGCCGTGCGCGAACTCATCGACACCGGCCTGTCGGAGCAGGACGTGGCACGCATCCGCGACACCATCCGTGCAACCCCGGGCGTCATCGGCCTGCACGACCTGCGCACCCGCCGCATGGCCGACCGCGTGCTGTGCGACGCCCACATCCAGGTCGACCCGCGCATCACCGTGTCCGAAGGGCACCAGATATCCGACACCGTGTACTTCCGCGTGCGCGCCGCACACCCCGAAGTGCGGGAGGTCCTGGTGCATGTGGATGCCGAGAACGATGCGGCGATGCAGGGCACCGGGCTCGCGCCGCTGCCCGAACGCACCGAAATCGTGCATACCCTCGAAACCCTTTTCGACCGCCCGCTCGCGACACCTCCGCGCGTGCTGATCCACTACCTCGGCGACCGTATCGAGGCCGAGGTGATCCTCGGCGCGACCGACCTCGACGGCATCCCCCGCGACGAGCTGCGCCTGCGCATCGACACGCTGCTCGCCGAACGTCCGCACTACCGCACCATCACCATTCTGGGCAGGATTGCACCATGACAGTGCGCGCATCGCACATTGCGCACACTTTCGGTGCATTCTGATGATATTCCGCCATCCCGCCCTGGCTTCGCGCACGCCCCAGCCTCTCCCGCCCCGGCGCAACCACCGCCGCATCGCCCGCGTACACGCGCGTCCGCGATACGCGCGCCCGCCCTTGTGGCACAATGCCCGACAACGTCGAACTTGCGCATGGCACGGATACTGCTTACATCCGCTCCATCGGAAGTTTCCGTCACCAACAACCGCTTTCGCCTCTTTTCACCAGGAGTGAATATGAACGCTCAAGACGTCATGAAGATGATCCAGGAAAACGAAGTCCGCTTCGTCGACCTGCGCTTTACCGATACCCGTGGCAAGGAACACCACGTCGGCCTGCCCGTTTCGGCGTTCGAGGAAGATCACTTCGAGCACGGCCACCCCTTCGACGGCTCCTCGCTGGCCGGCTGGAAGGGCATCCAGGCCTCCGACATGATCCTCCTGCCGGAAGCACGCACCGCCTACATCGACCCGTTCTTCGACGAAACCACCCTCGTCCTGACCTGCGACGTCATCGAGCCGTCGGACGGCAAGGGCTATGACCGCGACCCGCGCTCGATCGCCAAGCGCGCCGAGGCCTACCTGAAGAGCACCGGCCTGGGCGACACCGCCTTCTTCGGCCCGGAACCCGAATTCTTCATCTTCGACGCCGTCGAGTGGTCCGTCGACATGTCGGGCGTGTACAGCAAGATCATCTCGGAAGAAGCCGCGTGGTCGACCGCCGACAAGTTCGAAGGCGGCAACACCGGCCACCGTCCGCGCGTCAAGGGCGGCTACTTCCCGGTTCCCCCGGTCGACAGCCTGAACGACGTGCGCGCCGCCATGGTGCTCGCGCTCGAAGCCGCCGGCGTGCCGGTCGAAGTGCATCACCACGAAGTCGCGAACGCCGGCCAGTGCGAGATCGGCACCAAGTTCAGCACGCTGACCCAGCGCGCCGACTGGACCCAGATCCTCAAGTACATCGTGCATAACGTTGCGCACCAGTACGGCAAGACGGCGACCTTCATGCCGAAGCCGATCGTCGGCGACAACGGCTCGGGCATGCACGTGCACCAGTCGATCTGGAAGGACGGCCAGAACCTGTTCGCGGGCAACGGCTACGCCGGCCTGTCGGAAACCGCCCTGTACTACATCGGCGGCATCATCAAGCACGCTCGCGCGCTGAACGCGATCACCAACCCGGGCACCAACTCGTACAAGCGCCTCGTGCCGCACTACGAAGCCCCGACCAAGCTGGCCTACTCGGCACGCAACCGTTCGGCCTCGATCCGCATCCCCTACACCGCCAACCCGAAGGGCCGCCGCATCGAAGCGCGCTTCCCGGATCCCCTGGCCAACCCGTACCTGTGCTTCGCCGCGCTGATGATGGCCGGCCTGGACGGTATCCAGAACAAGATCCACCCGGGCGATCCGGCCGACAAGAACCTGTACGACCTGCCGCCGGAAGAGGATGCATTGATCCCGACCGTGTGCACCAGCCTCGACCAGGCGCTCGAGTACCTCGACAAGGACCGCGAATTCCTGACCCGTGGCGGCGTGTTCTCGAACGACTTCATCGATGCGTACATCGCGCTGAAGATGGAAGAAGTCGACCGCATGCGCATCACCACCCACCCGGTGGAATTCGACATGTACTACAGCCTGTAATCCCCGGATTGCGCTGAGTCGAAGAGGGACGGGCATTGCCCGTCCCTTTTTTCTGGGGTCTAATGCCCCACGTATGCGTTGCGGGAGGGCCAGCCGCCACTCCGGACGCATCCCAGACTCACCGACCGACGGACATGCGAACACTTCCGGTACTGCTCCTTCTGCTCGCATCACCCCTGGCCCAGGCTCAGGTCTTCAAGTGCGTCGACGCCAACGGCGCCGTCACCTACACCAACGACCGCAACCAGGGCCGCGGCTGCAAGCAGCTCAGCGACGACCAGGCCGTCTCTTCGGTTCCCTCCCCACCCAAGCGCTCGTCCGCACAGCCGACGCCGTCGAACTTCCCCCGCGTCGCCCCCGATGCCCAGCGTGCCCGCGACGACACCCGGCGCCAAGTGCTGGAAAAGGAGCTCGCCACCGAGGAAGCCGCCCTTGCCGAAGCCCAGAAAGCCGTCACCGAGCAGGAAGGGCGTTACCAGGGCGCAGAGCGTCGGCTGCCTGTCGTCCAGGCCCGCCTGCAACCGCTGCGCGACACGGTCGAACTGCACCAGCGCAACATCGAGGCCCTCAGGAAGGAACTCGGCAACCTGAAGTAAGGGGGCGGCTGCCTGGCGTGTTTTTTGCGAGACCCGAGGGGATTCCGAGAACACACCCATGCCCAACACACCCAAACCCCCCGGTCTCGCAGGCCCCTTCGCCGGACTCGACCTGCTCTCGTCGGCCGTCGTCGTCGTCGACGACCACCTGCTGATCCGCTACCTCAACGCCGGCGCGGAGAACCTCTTCGCCGTCAGCCACCGCCGCCTCATCGGCGCGCCGCTGTCGCAGCTCCTCGGCGAACCCGCCGGCCTGGCCGCCGCGCTCGACAACGCGCTGCGCAAGAACTGGAGCTATACCGGGCAGGACCTGAAGATCGCCCGCCCCGACGCCGAACCGCTGCATGTCGACTGCACCGTGAGCCCGGCCGAGGCGGCCGGCCTGCGCCTGCTCCTGGAGTTCCGCCCCATCGACGCGCAACTGCGCGTCGCGCGCGAGGAACAGCTGCTGCAACAGCAGCAGGCCAACCGCGAGCTGATCCGCAACCTCGCGCACGAGATCAAGAACCCGCTCGGCGGCATCCGCGGCTCGGCACAGCTGCTCGAGCGCGAGCTCGCCGATCCGCAGCTGCGCGAATACACCGAGGTCATCATCGCCGAGGCCGACCGCCTGCAGGACCTGATGAACCGGCTGCTGACCTCGCACTGCATGATGCGGCCGGACCAGCTCAACATCCACGACGTGCTCGAACGCGTGCGCCGCCTGATCCTCGCCGAGTTCCCCGAGATCGCGATCCGCCGCGACTACGACACGAGCCTGCCCGAGGTCACCGCCGACCGCGAACAGCTCATCCAGGCCATCCTCAACATCGCGCGCAATGCCGCGCAGGCGCTGGAAGGCCGCGGCGAGATCCGCCTGCGCACGCGCGTCGCACGCCAGGTCACCCTCGCGAAGCGCCGCTACAAGCTGGCACTGGAATTGCAAGTGATCGACAACGGCCCCGGCATCCCGGAGGAGATCCGCGACAAGATCTTCTATCCGCTGGTCTCGGGGCGCGAAGGGGGGAGCGGCCTCGGTCTGTCGCTGGCACAGAGCTTCGTCGAGCAACATCAGGGCATGATCGAAGTCGAAAGCCGCAAGGGCCGCACCTGCTTCACCATCCTGTTGCCGATCATCGACCGTGCCTGACGCCCCAGGATGCGGCACGATCGCACCAAAAAGGTGCATTAGAGTATGAATACCGTCTGGATCGTTGATGATGACCGCTCCATCCGCTGGGTGCTGGAAAAGGCGCTCGGCCGCGAGGACATCCCGCACCGCAGTTTCTCGTCCGCAAACGAGGCGCTGTCCGCGCTGGAGATCGAACCGGTCCCGCCCAAGGTACTGATTTCCGACATCCGCATGCCCGGCGAGTCGGGCCTCGGCCTGCTCAAGCGCGTGAAGACGCTGCACCCGCAGTTGCCGGTCATCATCATGACCGCATACTCGGACCTGGAGAGCGCGGTGTCGGCCTTCCAGGGCGGCGCCTTCGAATACCTGCCCAAGCCTTTCGACGTCGATCAGGCCGTTGCACTGGTTCAGCGCGCGATCGCGCAGAGCGCGCACCAGAAAGGTGCATCTGAAAGCACTGCGCTCGCCCCCGAAATCCTCGGCCAGGCGCCGGCGATGCAGGAGGTGTTCCGCGCCATCGGCCGCCTCGCCCAGTCCCACGCCACCGTGCTGATCAACGGCGAATCGGGCTCCGGCAAGGAACTCGTCGCCCGCGCGCTGCACCGCCACAGCCCGCGCTCGGACGCCCCCTTCATCGCGATCAACACCGCGGCGATCCCGCGCGACCTGCTCGAATCGGAGCTCTTCGGCCACGAACGCGGCGCCTTCACCGGAGCGGCCGCGCAGCGGCGCGGACGCTTCGAGCAGGCAGACGGGGGCACCCTCTTCCTCGACGAAATCGGCGACATGCCCGCCGAACTGCAGACGCGCCTGCTGCGCGTGCTCTCGGACAACCACTTCTACCGTGTCGGCGGCCAGCAGCCGATCCGCGCCAACGTCCGCGTCATCGCCGCGACCCACCAGAACCTCGAGGACCGTGTCCGCCAAGGCCTGTTCCGCGAAGACCTGTTCCACCGCCTTAACGTCATTCGCCTGCGCCTGCCGCCGATGCGCGAGCGCCGCGAGGACATCCCGCTGCTGGTCCGGCACTTCCTGCAGAAGAGCGCTCAGGATCTCGGCGTCGCGCCCAAGCGCGTGTCCGACGCCGCGATCAAGTACCTGCAGGCCCTGCCCTTCCCCGGCAACGTGAGGCAGCTGGAAAACCTGTGCCACTGGCTCACCGTGATGGCGCCCGGCCAGGTCGTCGAGATCGCCGACCTGCCGCCCGACATGAAGGCGCAGCCCGACCGCGAGGCCCCCATCAGCTGGGCGGACGGGCTTGCGCTGGAAGCCGACCGCCTGATCGCGACCTCGCCGGGCGAAGTGTTCGACCGCCTCACGCGCGACTTCGAACGCACGCTGATCCGCCGCGCGCTCGGCGCAACCGGCGGCCGCCGCATCGAAGCCGCGCAACTCCTGGGAATCGGCCGCAACACCATCACGCGCAAGATCCAGGAGCTCGGCATGGACGACGAACGCCCGGCGCCACCGCCCGCCTGACGCCGCATGGCCCGTCGGCGGGACGACGGCACGTGGCCGTGCGCAGGCGCCGATCTCCCCTGTGGGAGCGGCTTCAGCCGCGAATGGGCCGTGCAGCCTGCGGCACCGTCTATTCGCGGCTGACGCTCCCACATAGTCGCGCCCACAAACCACGCGCCTGCACGGATGCAGCGCACCGCACTCGTGCATGCGCATGCAATGTCGGATAATGCAGGTTTTCACGTAATGCACGGGAAGACCTGCTTGAGTCCCTCCGCCCCCGACGCGCCGCTGAACGCCGCAGCCATCCTCCAGCAACTCGGCACCCTCGCCGGCACCTTCGACGTACAGGTGCTCGACGAGTGCGCCTCGACCAACAGCGTGCTCATGGATGCGACGCCCGTCGACGACGGACGCATCCACGTCGTCGTCGCCGAACGCCAGACCGCGGGCCGCGGCCGGCGCGGACGCCAGTGGCAGTCATGGCCCGGCGGCAGCCTGACCTTCTCGACGCTATGGCGATTTGCGCCTGGCGCGCCGGTGCCGGCCGGACTCTCGCTCGTCGCGGGCCTCGCCGTCGTCCGCGCCCTCGAGACGCTCGGGGTGCAGGGCCTGCAGCTCAAGTGGCCCAACGACGTGCTCGTGAACGGCCACAAGCTCGCGGGCATCCTCGTCGAACTGCTACCCGGCCGCGGACGCACCCCGGCAGCCATCGTCGGCATCGGCATCAACCTCCACCTGCCCACCGGAACGCAGATCCCCGACCAGCCCGCCGTCACCGACCTGAGCGAACACCTCGCGACGCTGCCGGAGCGCAACCGGCTCCTCGCGGCCATCCTCGCCGAGCTGTATGCGCTCTTCGACACCTACGCCGCCGCAGGCTTTCCCGCGCTGCGCGGCGCATGGCAGCAGCGCAATGCCTTCGCCGACCTGCCCGTGCGCATCACCGGCGATGGCAAGGAGATCACCGGCATCTGCGTTGGCGTCGACGACGACGGCGCCCTGCTGCTGCGCACCGCAGAGGGACAGGTCCGCATCCTCACCGGCGAAGTCTCGCTGAGGGCCGCGCAGTGATCCTGCTCATCGACGCGGGCAACACCCGCGTCAAATGGGGTCTGTTCGGCGACGGGACGTGGCACGACGAGGGCGCGCTCGAACACGCGCATGTCGGCGATCTCGCCGCCGTCGCCGCGGCCCGGCCGGACATTGCACGGGTTTTTGGCTCCAACGTCGCCGGCGGCAGCGTCGCCGACGCGATCGCGCGGGCGCTGCACGGGCGCGCGCCGGCTCCGGAATGGCTGCGCTCGTCCGCCGCGTGCTGTGGCGTGCGCAACGCCTACGACAATCCGGCCCAACTCGGCACCGACCGCTGGGCCGCGTTGATCGGCGCGCGCGCGCTGCACCCCGCTGCGTGCCTGGTCATCAATGCCGGCACCGCGACCACGGTCGACCTGCTCGACGCCGACGGCCTGTTCCGCGGCGGCCTCATCCTCCCCGGCGAACACCTGATGCGCCGCTCGCTCGCCCGCGACACCGCGCAGCTCCCCTTCGCCGAAGGACGCTTCGACGCCGCGCCGCGCAATACCGCCGACGCCATCGTCTCCGGCTGCCTGAATGCGCAGGCCGGCGCCGTCGAACGCATGTTCCGCCACATCGCCGGCGAGCCGCGGGCGCTGTGCCTGCTGAGCGGCGGGGGCGCCGATGCGCTCGCCGAACTGCTCGCCATCCCGTTCCGCCGCGTCGACAACCTGGTCCTCAAGGGTCTCGCGGTCGCCGCCACGCAGCCCGACGCGCCATAGCGCAGCGCGTCGCACCACCACCAAACGACAACGAGGGAGAAGACCAGATGACCGAACCGACCCGCATCCTGCTCGACGAGAACGAGATCCCGACGCACTGGTACAACGTCGTCGCCGACATGCCCAATCCGCCCAGCCCCTCGCTCGGGCCCGACGGCAAGCCGGTCAGCCCCGAGCAGATGATGGCGATCTTCCCCGGCCAGATTCTCGAGCAGGAAATGAGCGCCGAGCGCTGGATCGCGATCCCGGAGGAAGTGCGCGAGATCTACAAGATCTGGCGCCCCAGCCCGCTGATGCGCGCCGTGCGCCTCGAACGCGCCCTCGGCACCCCGGCGAAGATTTTCTTCAAGTACGAAGGCGTCTCCCCCGCCGGCTCGCACAAGCCCAACTCCGCCGTACCGCAGGCCTTCTACAACAAGCAGGCCGGCATCAAGCGCCTCGCCACCGAGACCGGCGCCGGCCAGTGGGGTTCGTCGATCTCCTTCGCCGGCCAGATGTTCGGCCTCGACGTGCGCGTCTACATGGTCAAGGTCAGCTACCACCAGAAACCATACCGTCGCCTGATGATGCAGACCTGGGGCGCCGAGGTGTTCGCGAGCCCGTCCGACATGACGCAGACCGGCCGCGATGCGCTCGCGAAGGATGCCGACAACCCCGGCTCGCTCGGCCTCGCCATCTCCGAAGCCGTCGAGGAAGCCGCCAGCCGCGCCGACACCAACTACACCCTCGGCTCCGTGCTCAACCACGTGCTGCTGCACCAGACCATCATCGGCCTCGAGGCGAAGAAGCAGTTCGACAAGATCGGCCTCTACCCCGACGTGGTGCTGGGCCCCTGCGGCGGCGGCTCGAGCTTCGGCGGCATCGCCTTCCCCTTCCTCGCCGACAAGGCCTCGGGCGACAAGCGCGCCGAGAAGCTGCGCTGCGTGGCCGTCGAGCCGACCTCCTGCCCGACGCTCACCAAGGGCCAGTACGCCTACGACTTCGGCGACGCCTCGGGCTTCACGCCGTTGATGAAGATGTACACGCTGGGCCACGACTTCATGCCCCCCGGCATCCACGCCGGCGGCCTGCGCTACCACGGCGACTCGCCGCTGGTGTCGCAGCTCTACCACGAGGGCCTGCTCGAAGCCGTCGCCGTCCCGCAACTCGCCACCTTCGAAGCCGGGGTCATGTTCGCGCGCAGCGAAGGCATCATCCCGGCGCCCGAGTCGTGCCACGCGATACGCGCCGCCATCGACGAGGCGCTCGCCTGCAAGTCCACGGGCGAACCCAAGGTCATCCTCTTCAACCTTACCGGACACGGCCACTTCGACATGAGCTCCTACGACCGCTTCTTCTCCGGGCAGCTCGAGAACTACGACTATCCGGCCGAGGCAGTCGCCGCGTCGCTCGCCCATCTGCCGAAGTTCGGTTGAACGGCATCCAGTGACTCGGCCGCCTATCCGGTAAAGTTCGCCCATGCGCATCGTGTTCGTCATCCTCGTGCTGCTCAACCTGCTCGCCCTGGCGTCGATCCAGGGCTGGCTGGGCGGTTCCGCGCCGAAGGGCGAACCCGAGCGCCTGAGCAACCAGCTCAACCCCGACCGCATCGTGCTGCGGCCCGGCGGCAGCACCCCGCCGGGCGAGGCCGAAGCCGCCCCGCCGGCAAGCCCCCAGGAGCAGACGGCTGCCGCACCCGAGGCGGGCAATGGCCGCGACGCGACACCCGCCGCAGCACCTGTCGCAACGGCGCCGACATCGCCGCCGGCCTGCACCGTCATCGGCGGGCTCGCCGAGGGCGAAGCCGACGCGCTCATGCAGACGGCCATCTCAGGCAAACCCGGACTGCGCAGCGAACGCAAGACCAGCACCACCCCCACGGCATGGTGGGTGCGCATCCCGCCCAACGGCGGACGCGACGCCGCCGAACGGCGCGTCGCCGAACTGCGCGGACAAGGGGTGTCGGACCTTTTCATCGTCAACGATCCCGGCCCCAACCAGAACGCGATCTCGCTCGGCCTTTTCAAGACCGAGGCCAAGGCCCAGCAACACCTCGCCAGCCTGCAGGCGAAGCAGGTACGCGGCGCCGGCATCGCGTCGCGCACGACGACCATTCACCGCATCGAGGTGCGCGGCCCGGCCGGCGCACTCAAGACCCTCACCAGTTCGCCGGCCGTGCGCCGGTCGGGCGCAACCATCAGCGAATGCACACCATGAGCAAGAGCCCCTACGTCGTCGGCCTCACCGGCGGCATCGGCAGCGGCAAGAGCGCAGCGGCAGACCGCTTTGGCGAACTCGGCGCCGCGATCGTCGACACCGACGCCATCGCGCACGCCCTCACCGGCCCCGGCGGGCAGGCGATCCCCGCCATCCGTGCGGCCTTCGGCGACGCCGTGATCACGCCCGAGGGCGCCCTCGATCGCAAGGCCATGCGCGACCGCGCGTTCGCCGATCCCGACGAGCGCCGGCGGCTCGAAGCGATCCTGCACCCCGCGATCGGCGCAGAGAGCGCGCGTCAGGTAGGCGCGGCCCGCAGCCCGTATGTCGTGCTGGTCGTGCCGCTGCTGGTCGAATCCGGCAAGTATCGCGAACGCTGCGACCGCCTGTGCGTCGTCGACTGCCCCGTCGAGGTCCAGATCGCACGCGTCATGACGCGCAGCCGGCTGCCCGAAGAGCAGGTGCGCGCCATCATGGCGACCCAGGCCAGTCGCGAGCAGCGCCTCGCCGTTGCCGACGACGTCATCGACAACGGCGGCGACCTTGCCACCCTCATCGCCCAGGTCGACCGCCTGCATGAAGACTACCTCGCCGCTGCCCGCGCCGTCGCCTGAAAACGCCCACGGACAAAGGCTTTTCAGGTGATTCCGCCGCGCAGACTGACGGGCCGCGGCATATCCCCTGTGCTATCATCCCCGCACTAACGGGAGATCCGGTTTTCTCAGGCGCAAATGCGGTGATCAGCTACGAATATCCTCTTAACGAGCGTATCCGCACCCTCCTGCGCCTGGAAGACCTGTACAACAAGCTCGCCCATTTTTCGCGCGGCGATGCCCCCCAGGATCACCACGTCACGCTGCTCACCCTGTTCGAAATCCTCGAGGTCGCCGGCCGTGCCGACCTCAAGGTCGACCTCGTGCAGGAACTCGAACGCCAGCGCCAGATCCTGATCTCCTTCCGCAACAACCCGGAGATCTCCGAGGAGGCCCTGTCCGGCGCCCTCTACGAGATCGAGCAGGCCTCGTCGTCGCTGCTCGCCATGGCCGGCAAGATCGGGCAGTACCTGCGCGAGAACGAGTGGCTGATGGCGATCCGCAGCCGCGCATCGATTCCCGGCGGCGTCTGCCAGTTCGATCTGCCCTCCTACCACTACTGGCTGCAGCGCGACGCCGACCAGCGCCGGCACGACCTGTCCAACTGGGTGCACCCCATGCTGCCGATCCGTGACGGACTCGCGATCGTGCTGCGCCTGCTGCGCGCCAGCGGACGCCCCGAGACGCAGCTCGCCCGCGGCGGCACCTACCAGCTCATGATGGCCGGCCGCAGCGCCCAGATGCTGCGCCTGCGCCTGGCGCCGACCGACACCGTCGTGCCCGAGATCAGCGCCAACAAGTACGCGCTCAACGTCCGCTTCATGCTCTCGGAGACGGTGATCCGCCCTCGGCTCGCCGAGCGCGACGTCAACTTCGAACTCACCTTCTGCAGCCTCTGAGGCCACCCGCAACATGGCGCAGGTCCGCACCGTCAAATGCCCGCAATGCGGCGCCCCCGTGCGCTGGGTGCCCGAGAACCGTTTCCGGCCCTTCTGTTCCGAACGCTGCAAGCAGATCGACCTGGGCGCCTGGGCATCCGAGGACTACCGCGTTCCCGCCGCCGACGAGGGCGATCCGGGCGAGCAAAGCCCCCCCGGCCGCTCCGCTCAGGACTGATCCCAGCTCGCGCGGATCGCCGCGATGCCGTGCGCACCGGCCGCGCGTGCGCGCTCCATGTCGGCGCGCCGCAGCCCACCGAGCGCCAGCACGGGCATCGGCAGGCCGCCGACCAGTTCCGCGAAGCGCTCCCAGCCCAGCGTCGGCTGCCCGGGATGCGTCGCCGTCGGCAACACCGCTCCCAGCACCGCATAGTCCAGGCCGAATCCGGCCGCCCGCTCGAGTTCGGCGCGCGTATGGCAGGAAGCGCCCACCCACTCCAGCGCCGGTCGCGCCTCCAGGCCTGCGAGCTGCGCCGCGGACAGATGCACGCCGTCCGCCCCCACCTCGGCTGCGAGCTCGGCATTGCCGTTCACCACCACCAGGGCCCCGCGGGGCCGCGCGCGTTTCACCACTGCGGCGGCGAAGGCGCACAAGTCGCTCGCACCCATCCCCGGCTCGCGCACCTGGACCAGGCGCAAGCCCGAGGCCAGTGCCGCATCCAGCAGTTCGAGCTGACGCGCGACGCCGATATCCGTCGCGTGCGTGATCCCCATCCAGCGCGGCAGGCGCAGCGCTTTCAGGATCGGTCCGTTCGCCGGCAGCATGGGCCCGACCTCCGGCGCATCCACCGGCTCCCACGACAGCGCGCTATGCACGTGATCGCGCAGCTCCCCTTCCCAGTCGGCAACCTCGAAGAAGTGCAGCCGCACATGCG
This sequence comes from Aromatoleum evansii, assembly GCF_045689615.1. Classification (NCBI taxonomy): domain Bacteria; kingdom Pseudomonadati; phylum Pseudomonadota; class Betaproteobacteria; order Rhodocyclales; family Rhodocyclaceae; genus Aromatoleum; species Aromatoleum evansii. The sequence continues at coordinate 709,907 of NZ_CP141259.1, read as the reverse complement.
CATGCTCGTACAGGTGCTCGCGCGTGATCCACGGCCGCAGGACCCGCACGCGGATGCCCAGCTCCTCGTCGAGCTCGCGGACCAGCGCGTCGGCCGGCGACTCGCCCGGCTCGACCTTGCCGCCGGGAAACTCCCAATAGCCCGCGTAGAAAGTATCGGGCGCCCGCTGTCCGAGCAGGAAACGCCCGTCCCCGCCGAAGATCACGCCCGCAGCCACCTCCACGCGCTTGCTCATCGTGCGCCACCCGTATCGAAACGCCCAGCCCAGTCGCGCGCGAACTGCCAGGCGACGCGCCCGGAGCGCGAACCGCGCATCAGCGCCCACTGCAAGGCCTCCTGGCGTGCGCCGTCGATCGCCTTGCGCTCCAGCCCGAAATTCTTCAACCAGTACGCGACGATCTCGAGATACTCGTCCTGGCTGAACGGATAAAAGGAGATCCACAGGCCGAAACGCTCGGACAGCGAGATCTTCTCCTCGACCGCCTCGCCCGGATGGATCTCGCCATCCACATGCCGCGCCTGCAGGTTCTCGTCGTGGTACTCCGGCATCAGGTGGCGCCGGTTAGACGTCGCGTAGATCAGCACGTTGTCGGGCACTGCAGCCACCGAGCCGTCGAGCACGCTCTTCAGCGCCTTGTAGGCGGGCTCGGCATCTTCGAAGGACAGATCGTCGCAGAACAGGATGAAACGCTCGGGGCGTCCCTGGACCAGCTCGATGATCTCGGGCAAATCCATCAGATCGTCACGATCCACCTCGATCAGGCGCAGCCCCTTGCCGGCGTAGGCATTCAGCAGCGCCTTCACTAGCGAGGACTTGCCCGTGCCACGCGCGCCGGTCAGCAGCACGTTGTTCGCGCGCCTGCCCGCAAGGAACTGGCGCGTGTTGAGATCGATGCGCTCCTTCTGGTCGTCGACGTCGCGCAGATCCTTGAGACGGATCCCATGCGGCCGCGTCACCGGCACCAGGCTCGCATGGCCGTTGCGTCTGCGCCACAGAAAGGCCGGCGCCGCGGCCCAGTCGGGAGCCTCGACCGGCCGCGGCAACAACTGCTCCAGGCGTCCGATCAGCTGCTCGGCACGCACCACCAACTGGGCTAGTTCATTCATCTCGATTCGTTCGTCCTTCGTTCGTTTCGCCCTCGCGCCGCTTCGGCCACGTGGCCCACACGATCACCAGCAGCAGCGCGAGCGCAACGCCCGCCTCCAGAAAGATCACCCACATTTGCACGCTCCTGCGGGAATGGCGATTCGGGCCTGTCCGGCCAAGCCGGTATACTGACGACCCTTGCCTTCACGAGTCTACCCGATCCACCCCATGAACCGGCGCGCCCCGAAATCTCCCGCGCAGCGCCTGCTGTGTCTGCTGCCCTTCGCCTTTCTCGCCGCCTGCGCCAGCCAGCCGCCTGCCCCCGCGACCGCCACCGCCCCGTGCGCCGCAGCCAAACCCTGTCCGTCGTGCCCGAGTTGTGCCGCCCCGTCGACGCCAGCCCCCTCTGCCCCGACGGCGACGCAGCCACCAGCTCCAGCGCCCGCGGCGGAAGCCTTGCAGCGCACGAGCTGGGACGAACTGCCCGACTGGCGCAGCGACGACCTCGCGCAAGCCTGGCCGGCCCTGCGCCAATCCTGCAAGGCGCTCGTCAAGCAGGCACGCTGGCAGCGCGTGTGCGAGGACGCGCAACGCCTCGGCGACGCGCCGAGCGCGGGCACCGTCCGCCAGTTCCTCGAAACGCGCCTCACCCCATGGGCCGTGCGCAACCCCGACGGCACCAGCGAAGGCCTGATCACCGGCTACTACGAGCCCATCATCAAGGGCAGCCGTGCGCGCTCCGAGCGCTACCGCTGGCCGGTCCATGGCGTGCCCGCCGACATGCTCACGATCGACTTCGGCGACCTCTACCCCGACCTGCGCGGCTTGCGCCTGCGAGGCCGCCTGGTCGGCAACAAGGTCGTTCCCTACTGGTCGCGCGCGGAACTCGACGGCATGCAGGAGCGCGCCCCCGCGCCGACCCTGATGTGGGCGGCCGACCCCATCGACCTCTTTTTCCTGCAGGTTCAGGGCTCCGGCCGCGTGGAGTTGCCCGACGGCAGCCAGGCCCGCATCGGCTACGCAGACCAGAACGGTCACCCCTATCAGTCGATCGGCCGCTGGCTCGTGAACCAGGGGGAACTCCCGCTCGAGAAGGCCTCGATGGACGGCATCAAGAACTGGGCGCGCAACAACCCCCAGCGTCTCTCGGAGTTGCTGCACAGCAACCCGAGCTACGTGTTCTTCAAGGAAATGCCGCCCTCGAACGGCGGCCCGACCGGCGCGCTGGGCGTGCCGCTCACCGCGGGCCGCAGCCTGGCCGTCGATCCGCGCACCATCCCGCTCGGCGCGCCCGTATTCCTCGCCACCACCGCGCCGAACAGCGAGCGCCCCTTGCGTCGGCTGATGCTTGCCCAGGATACCGGCGGCGCCATCAAGGGCGCGGTCAGGGCGGACTTCTTCTGGGGCCTGGGCGCCGACGCCGGCGTGCAGGCCGGCCGCATGCGCCAGCAGGGCCAGCTGTGGGTCCTTCTGCCGAACGATGCGAGCCCGCTCGGAGCGGGCACCGCCGGGATGTGAGAACGGCGCCCGCGGGCGCCGTCGTGCTCTCGTCTTACTTCGCGACGCTCACCAGCTGCTGTTCGAGCTCCGCCGCCGGCACATAGCCACCCAGCCGGCGCCCGTCGGCGAGGAAGATCGTCGGTGTGCCGTTGATGCGCAGCTTCTGGCCCAAGGCCACGTTGCGATCGACCACGGCGCTGTCGCACTTCGCGGCGGCCGGCGTCTTCGCCTCGAGGATCCAGTCGTTCCAGGCCTTCGCGCGGTCCTTCGCGCACCAGATGTTGCGCGACTTCTCCGTCGAGTCGGGACTCAGGATCGGGAACAGGAAGGTGTACAGCGTCACGTCCTTCATCTGCGCGAGTTCCTTGCCGAGCCGCTTGCAGTACGTGCAGTTCGGATCCTCGAAGGTCACGACCACGCGCGAACCGTTGCCGCGCACCTGCTTGATCGCCTGATCGAGCGGCAGCGCGGCGAAGTCGATCGACGACAGCTGCGCCATGCGCGCCGCGGTGACATCCTTGCGCGTCTTGGTGTCGATCAACCGCCCGTCGAGGAAGAAGCTCGCCTTCTCGTCCGTGTAGACCAGCTCCCCGCTCTTCATGACGACCTCGTACAGCCCGCCATACGGCACCTTCGCCACCGACTCGACCGCGGGCGCGCCAACGAAGGCCTCCACAGACTTCTTCACGTCCGCCTCGTCCGCGCGGGCCGCCCCCTGAGCCGCCAGCACCAGGCCGAGGGCCGCAACCAGAGGACGAATTACCTTCTTCAGCATCTGCATCTCCATGGAATCAGAATCGGCCGCTCGCTGCATAACGCACGAGCGCGTTCCGTACGACCGGCAAACGGTCCGTGAGGTTCAAACCGGCGTTGCGCACCGCCGCAAGCAGCGGATTGCGCGAGCCGAACAGGCGGTTCAGTCCGTGCGTCGCATATTGCACGAGAAACGGCTCTTCTGCGCGCGCCCTGGCATAGCCCCGCAGCACGGCAAGCTCGCCGGGGTCGCGCCAACTCGGAAGCTTCTTGAGCTGCTCGGCGAGCGCCCGTGCATCCTGGAAACCCAGATTGATGCCGTGGCCCGAAAGCGGGTGGATCGCATGCGCGGCGTCGCCGACCAGCGCAACACGCTCCTTCACCACCGATGCGACGCGCATGAAACGCAGCGGGAATGCCTGCGCGGGGGTCACCAGTTCCATCGCCCCCAGCACACCGTCCGCGGCGTCAGCGAGGCGCCGGCACAGCTCGGCACCGTCAAGCGCCAGCAACGAATCCGCGACCCCGTCCGCGCACGACCAGACCATCGAGACCATCCGTCCCGGCAGAGGCAACAATGCGAGGACCCCATCCTCGCGGAACCACTGGAAGGCGCGATTGCGGTGATCCTCCATACAGGAGAAATTGGCCACCACACCACGCTCCCCGTAGGGCGTGATCTCAGCGTCGATGCCCGCCTGCGCCCGCACCCACGAATTCACCCCATCCGCCCCCACCACCAGCCGGCCGTAAACCGTCTTGCGGCCGGGCAGCGCGAGCGAGACACTGTCCCGCTCCACCGCCATCGCTTCCGGTACTCCGCCCACCAGCATGGTGACGTTGTGCTGCCGCTTTACCGTTTCCCACAACTCGCGCTGCATGCGCCCCGACTCGACGATCCAGGCAAGCTCCGACAGGCCGCTGTCGTAAGACGAAAACCCGAGCTCCCCGCCCGCGTCCCCTCGAATGGACATCGCGTGTACGGGGGCAATCCGCGCTGAATCGAGATGCTGCCAGATCCCGATTTCGCGCAGGAAATCCGCACATGAAGGACTGATCGCATAGACACGCGGATCCCAGCCTTCGACGACAGCCGGTGCGCGCGCCTCGACAAGGGCGATGCGGTAGCGGGTTCCCTGCAGGGCGGCTGCGAGGCTTGCACCGGCGAGCCCGCCACCCACGATGATCAGATCGAAATCCATGAAAAGCCAATCCGGTGAAGAGTGGCGATTCTGCACGATGCGCCCGCTCAAGTCACGGTCGCAGGACACGGACCGTGCGGGACGTAGACGTGAAAAAGCCGCTCGACCTGTGGAGGAGGAGCGGCTTTTTCGGAATAGTTAGTCTGACGATGACCTACTTTCGCACTCACGAAGAGCACTATCATCGGCGCGGTCCTGTTTCACTGTCCTGTTCGGGATGGGAAGGAGTGGTTCCGGGACGCTATGGTCGTCAGACTGTAAGGGGTGACAAAGGGGGAGAAGTGAAGTGTGTGGGGGTGTGATTGTTTAGCGTGTCGTTCGCTGTGATCCAGGGTTATAGGATCAAGCCTCACGGGCAATTAGTATCGGTTAGCTTAACGCATTACTGCGCTTCCACACCCGACCTATCAACGTTGTGGTCTTCAACGACCCTTCAGGGGGCTCGAGGCCCCGGGGAAGTCTCATCTTGAGGCGAGTTTCCCGCTTAGATGCTTTCAGCGGTTATCTCTTCCGTACTTAGCTACCCGGCGATGCGACTGGCGTCACAACCGGTACACCAGGGGTACGTCCACTCCGGTCCTCTCGTACTAGGAGCAGGTCCTCTCAAACTTCCAGCGCCCACGGCAGATAGGGACCAAACTGTCTCACGACGTTTTAAACCCAGCTCACGTACCACTTTAAATGGCGAACAGCCATACCCTTGGGACCGGCTACAGCCCCAGGATGTGATGAGCCGACATCGAGGTGCCAAACTCCGCCGTCGATGTGAACTCTTGGGCGGAATCAGCCTGTTATCCCCAGAGTACCTTTTATCCGTTGAGCGATGGCCCTTCCATACAGAACCACCGGATCACTATGACCTGCTTTCGCACCTGCTCGACTTGTCGGTCTCGCAGTCAAGCCGCCTTTTGCCATTGCACTATCAGTACGATGTCCGACCGTACCTAGGCGACCTTCGTACTCCTCCGTTACCTTTTAGGAGGAGACCGCCCCAGTCAAACTGCCTGCCATGCACGGTCCCCGACCCGGATTCACGGGCCCAGGTTAGAACCTCAACGACACCAGGGTGGTATTTCAAGGTTGGCTCCACGGCAACTGGCGTCACCGCTTCAAAGCCTCCCACCTATCCTACACAAGTCCCGTCAAAGTCCAATGCAAAGCTACAGTAAAGGTTCATGGGGTCTTTCCGTCTAGCCGCGGGTAGATTGCATCTTCACAAACATTTCAACTTCGCTGAGTCTCAGGAGGAGACAGTGTGGCCATCGTTACGCCATTCGTGCAGGTCGGAACTTACCCGACAAGGAATTTCGCTACCTTAGGACCGTTATAGTTACGGCCGCCGTTTACCGGGGCTTCGATCAAGAGCTTGCACCCCATCACTTAACCTTCCGGCACCGGGCAGGCGTCACACCCTATACGTCCACTTTCGTGTTTGCAGAGTGCTGTGTTTTTAATAAACAGTCGCAGCCACCGATTCTCTGCGGCCCCTTCGCCCTTCGGATGTACTCCTACAAGCTAGTGGGGCATACCTTCTCCCGAAGTTACGGTATCAATTTGCCGAGTTCCTTCTCCTGAGTTCTCTCAAGCGCCTTAGAATTTTCTTCCTGCCCACCTGTGTCGGTTTGCGGTACGGTCGATTTTAGACTGAAGCTTAGAGGCTTTTCCTGGAAGCATGGTATCAATCACTTCGGGCTCAAAGAGCCCTCGTCATCACGCCTTGGCTCAGCCCCGCGGATTTGCCTACGGGGCACGCCTACACGCTTAAACCGGGACGTCCAACACCCGGCTGACCTAACCTTCTCCGTCCCCCCATCGCATCTAAAACCGGTACGGGAATATTGACCCGTTTCCCATCGACTACGCATTTCTGCCTCGCCTTAGGGGCCGACTCACCCTGCGTCGATGAACGTTGCGCAGGAAACCTTGGGCTTTCGGCGAGGGTGCTTTTCACACCCTTTATCGCTACTCATGTCAGCATTCGCACTTCCGATACCTCCAGCATCCCTCTCGAGACACCTTCGCAGGCTTACGGAACGCTCCCCTACCATCTCTTTCGAGATCCGCAGCTTCGGTTCATGGCTTGAGCCCCGTTACATCTTCCGCGCAGGACGACTCGACTAGTGAGCTATTACGCTTTCTTTAAAGGGTGGCTGCTTCTAAGCCAACCTCCTAGCTGTCTATGCCTTCCCACTTCGTTTCCCACTTAGCCATGTATTTGGGACCTTAGCTGGCGGTCTGGGTTGTTTCCCTCTTGTCCCAGGACGTTAGCACCCCAGGACTGTCTGCCGTATATCACTTTGCGGTATTCGGAGTTTGCTATCGCGGGGTAGATCGCAGTGACCCCCCCAACGATTACAGTGCTCTACCCCCGCAAGTGTCCGTACGACGCACTACCTAAATAGTTTTCGGGGAGAACCAGCTATTTCCGGATTTGTTTAGCCTTTCACCCCTATCCACAGCTCATCCCCTAATTTTTCAACATTAGTGGGTTCGGACCTCCAGTACCTGTTACGGCACCTTCATCCTGGCCATGGATAGATCATCCGGTTTCGGGTCTACGCCCAGCAACTATGTCGCCCTTATCAGACTCGGTTTCCCTACGCCTCCCCTATTCGGTTAAGCTCGCTACTGAACGTAAGTCGCTGACCCATTATACAAAAGGTACGCAGTCACCCCACAAGGAGGCTCCCACTGTTTGTATGCATGCGGTTTCAGGATCTATTTCACTCCCCTCCCGGGGTTCTTTTCGCCTTTCCCTCACGGTACTGGTTCACTATCGGTCGATCACGAGTATTTAGCCTTGGAGGATGGTCCCCCCATCTTCAGACAGGATTTCTCGTGTCCCGCCCTACTTGTCGCACGCTCAGACCCGCCACCTACTTTTCGCATACGGGACTATCACCCTGTATCGTCGGACTTTCCAGACCGTTCTGCTAAGTAAATGGTTTAGTCGTGCAGGCTACTCCCCGTTCGCTCGCCACTACTTGGGGAATCTCGGTTGATTTCTGTTCCTGCGGCTACTTAGATGTTTCAGTTCGCCGCGTTCGCCTCCTCTGGCCTATGTATTCAGCCAGGGATACTCCATAAGGAGTGGGTTTCCCCATTCGGACATCGGGGGATCAAAGCTCCATTGCCAGCTCCCCCCCGCTTTTCGCAGGCTTGCACGTCCTTCATCGCCTGTGATCGCCAAGGCATCCACCACATGCACTTAGTCGCTTGATCCTATAACCCTGGACCCTGTCGCCAGGGACCCAGTCATAGGCGAACTCACGCTTGTGCGCAACCGCCTGCTGCTGGTTCAAAGCGCAGACGATTGCAATGCAATCACACAACCCATGTTCGATCTTCGTCTTCACGCGCCGCTGACACAGCGCAACGAAGATCGCACACTTTACTTCTTCCACTTTGTTAAAGAACACTGGCACTAGGCCTAAGCCCTGCACACCAAACGTGCGCACGGCTTAGCCCTACTCTCGAGCCCACCTGAACATGTGGTGGAGGATGACGGGATCGAACCGACGACCCCCTGCTTGCAAAGCAGGTGCTCTCCCAGCTGAGCTAATCCCCCTCATGATGCGGTGGTGGGTCTGGTTGGGTTCGAACCAACGACCCCCGCCTTATCAAGACGGTGCTCTAACCAGCTGAGCTACAGACCCTCTCGTCCATCTCGAGGCTCTTGCCTGAACAACCGATAAGTTGTGAGTACTCGGACAGCGGACCTGTCTCTTGAAAGGAGGTGATCCAGCCGCACCTTCCGATACGGCTACCTTGTTACGACTTCACCCCAGTCATGAATCTCACCGTGGTAAGCGCCCTCCCGAAGGTTAAGCTACCTACTTCTGGTGAAACCCACTCCCATGGTGTGACGGGCGGTGTGTACAAGACCCGGGAACGTATTCACCGCAGCATGCTGATCTGCGATTACTAGCGATTCCGACTTCACGTAGTCGAGTTGCAGACTACGATCCGGACTACGATCGGCTTTAAGGGATTGGCTCCAGCTCGCGCTTTGGCAGCCCTCTGTACCGACCATTGTATGACGTGTGAAGCCCTACCCATAAGGGCCATGAGGACTTGACGTCATCCCCACCTTCCTCCGGTTTGTCACCGGCAGTCTCGCTAAAGTGCCCAACCAAATGATGGCAATTAGCGACAAGGGTTGCGCTCGTTGCGGGACTTAACCCAACATCTCACGACACGAGCTGACGACAGCCATGCAGCACCTGTGTCCTGGCTCCCGAAGGCACTCCCTGATCTCTCAAGGATTCCAGGCATGTCAAGGGTAGGTAAGGTTTTTCGCGTTGCATCGAATTAATCCACATCATCCACCGCTTGTGCGGGTCCCCGTCAATTCCTTTGAGTTTTAACCTTGCGGCCGTACTCCCCAGGCGGTCGACTTCACGCGTTAGCTGCGTCACTCAGTGAGTTACCTCTCCGAACGACTAGTCGACATCGTTTAGGGCGTGGACTACCAGGGTATCTAATCCTGTTTGCTCCCCACGCTTTCGTGCATGAGCGTCAGTATCGGCCCAGGGGGCTGCCTTCGCCATCGGTGTTCCTCCACATATCTACGCATTTCACTGCTACACGTGGAATTCCACCCCCCTCTGCCGTACTCTAGCCGTGCAGTCACAAGCGCAGTTCCCAGGTTAAGCCCGGGGATTTCACACCTGTCTTACACAACCGCCTGCGCACGCTTTACGCCCAGTAATTCCGATTAACGCTCGCACCCTACGTATTACCGCGGCTGCTGGCACGTAGTTAGCCGGTGCTTCTTCTGACAGTACCGTCATCCACCTCCCGTATTAGGGGAAGCGTTTTCTTTCCGTCTGAAAGAGCTTTACAACCCGAAGGCCTTCTTCACTCACGCGGCATGGCTGGATCAGGGTTGCCCCCATTGTCCAAAATTCCCCACTGCTGCCTCCCGTAGGAGTCTGGGCCGTGTCTCAGTCCCAGTGTGGCGGATCATCCTCTCAGACCCGCTACGGATCGTCGCCTTGGTAGGCCTTTACCCCACCAACTAGCTAATCCGACATCGGCCGCTCCAATCACGCGAGGTCTTGCGATCCCCCGCTTTCCCCCTCAGGGCGTATGCGGTATTAGCTACGCTTTCGCGTAGTTATCCCCCATGACTGGGTACGTTCCGATGCATTACTCACCCGTTCGCCACTCGCCGGCAGGCCGAAGCCCCCGCTGCCGTTCGACTTGCATGTGTAAAGCATGCCGCCAGCGTTCAATCTGAGCCAGGATCAAACTCTTAAGTTCAATCCAACAAAGCACTCAAAGAAATCATTACTGACTTACAGTTGAGCACTCAATCTTTGCAACATTAAAACTGCCGAAGCAGTCTCGGTCGCGCCAACCAAGCACTCACACTTATCGGTTGTCCAATTTTTTAAAGAACCGCCGCCGAAGCAGCGAGAAAGAGATTCTGACAAACTTACTTCACTTCGTCAAGCACCGCAGCGATTTATTTTTTACACCGCTACCGCACCACCCTCTCTTTCCTGCCCCCGCCGCTGCCTCGAAACCGCTGCAGCGCTGAAGAGGCGCGAATTATATAGAGCTCAATTGAACCGTCAAGCGCTTTCCGAAAGAAATCCGGAAATTTATTCGCTCTGATAAAAACCCGAGCCGCCGGCGTAATTCTCGAATCGTGTGCATTCGCCGATGAAGGTCATGCGGACGGTGCCGGTCGGACCATTACGATGCTTGCCGATAATCAGTTCCGCGGATCCCTTGTCCGGCGAATCCGGGTTATAGACCTCGTCGCGGTAGATGAACATGATGATGTCCGCGTCCTGCTCGATGGCGCCGGATTCGCGCAGGTCGGACATCACGGGGCGCTTGTTCGGGCGCTGCTCGAGACTCCGGTTCAACTGGGACAGCGCGATGATCGGAACGTGCAGCTCCTTCGCGAGCGACTTGATCGAGCGCGAGATCTCGGAGAGTTCGGATGCGCGATTGTCGCTGTCCTTGCTGCCGACCATGAGCTGCAGGTAGTCGATGACGATGAGACCGAGCTTGCCGCACTGGCGCGCGAGGCGGCGCGCGCGGGCGCGTAGGTCGATAGGGTTGAGGCCGGGCGTTTCGTCGATGAAGAGCGGGGCGTCGTAGAGCTTGCCCATCGCCATCGTGAGGCGCTGCCAATCCTCGTCGCCGAGCCGGCCCGTGCGGATCTTGCCCTGATCGATACGACCGACCGAGGAGATGAAGCGGGTGGCGAGCTGCGTACCCGGCATTTCCATCGAGAAGATGGCTACTGGAAGCTTGCAGTCGACGGCGACGTGTTCGGCAACGTTGAGCGCGAAGGTGGTCTTGCCCATCGCGGGACGGCCGGCGACGATGATCATGTCGGAGGGCTGCAGGCCGGAGGTCTTGTCGTCGAGATCGACGAGGCCGGTCGGCACGCCGGTGACCTCGGACGGGTTGTCGCGGTCGTAGAGGTCCTGCACGCGGTCGACGACCTGCTTGAGGATGGGCTGGATCGAGACGAAGCCGGTGGTGGTGCGCGCCGTGGATTCGGCAATCTCGAACACCTTGGCTTCGGCTTCGTCGAGCAGGGTCTTGGCGTCGCGGCCTGTGGCACTCAGCGCGGACGCGGCGATCTCGTCGCCGACGGTGACGAGCTTGCGCAGGATGGCGCGCTCGCGGACGATCTCGGCGTAGCGGCGGATGTTGGCCGCGGACGGGGTGCTGTTGGCGATCTCCGCGAGATAGGCGAGGCCGCCCGCCTGCTCGGATTCGCCGTTCTTCTCGAGCGACTCGAAGACGGTGACGACGTCGGCGGGCTTGCCGAGGTCGAGCAGCTTGCTGATGTGGCGGAAGATGCGCCGGTGGTCGTCGCGATAGAAGTCGGCTTCGCTGGCGAGATCGGCGACGCGCTCCCAGGCCTGATTGTCGAGCAGGATGCCGCCGATGAGGGATTGCTCGGCTTCGAGCGAGTGCGGCGGTAGCTTGATTGCCGAGATCGCGGGGTCGCCGGAGTTCTCGGCAAAGCGGCGCTTTTGAGTGGCCATCGGAGGCGGTCTTCCTGGGGAGCGAGAACGGAATTCTACCGAAGCGGCAGGCGCTTCTGAAAAAGGAAAGGGGCTGCCGAGGCAGCCCCTTCCGGATCGCGTTACCGCTGGCGGATTACTGTTCGCCGAGCACGGAAACGGTGACCGGAACGACGACGTCGTGGTGCAGGGCGATATCGATCTGCACGTCGCCGATGGCCTTGATCGGGCCTTCCGGCATGCGGATCGCGCTACGCTCGACCTTGAAGCCCTGACCTTCCAGCGCTTCGGCGATGTCGATGTTGGTGACGGAGCCGAACAGGCGACCGTCCATCCCGGCCTTGCGGGCGATCTGCAGCATCAGGCCTTCGAGCTTGGTGGCGACAGCCTGGGCCTCGCCGAGCTTCTCGGCTTGGGCCTTCTCGAGTTCGGCGCGCTTGGCTTCGAATTCGGCCATGTTGGCCTGGGTCGCACGCTTGGCCTTGCCTTGCGGGATCAGGAAGTTGCGGGCGTAGCCGTCCTTGACCTTGACGACGTCGCCGAGGGTGCCGAGGTTGGCGACTTTTTCGAGCAGAATGATTTGCATGTCCGATCTCTCCTGATTACTTGTGCAGATCGGTGTAAGGCAGCAGGGCGAGGAAGCGCGCGCGCTTGATCGCGGTCGACAGCTGACGCTGGTAGCCGGCCTTGGTGCCGGTGATGCGGGCCGGCATGATCTTGCTGTTTTCGGTGATGAAGTCCTTCAGGATATCGACGTCCTTGTAGTCGACTTCCTCGATCTTTTCCGCGGTGAAGCGGCAGAACTTGCGACGCTTGAACAGGCCGCGATTGCCGCGGTCATCCTTTTTCTTTGCAAACTTCTTGTTGAAAGCCATTTTCGTTTCCTTCCAGAAATTCGATCTTGCTCAGGTGCAGTACCGGGCTTCGGCTGCGAAGGCTTTTCGCGGCGAGAAATCCGGCGACCCTTATCCTCATGCCGGGGGATGCACTGGCCAGCACACTAGCCAGCTCACCGACTGCAACCGCCTGCAGTTCCACCGAAACGTCGCGGCTCAGTCCCGCTTCCAGTTGTTTCGATTCATGCGCGAGGCCGCAAGCGGCGATCGGCACTCCTGCCGGGGTTCGACGCAGGGGCTGGAGTTCAGCGATCCGGGCGTCGAGGTGCAGCTGGTTGATTCCCTCGTCAGTCACCTCAGGCGGATTCGGCCTCGGACTTCGCTTCTTCCGCGGCGGGCGCGGCGGTCAGCGAGCGGGACTTCTCTTCCTTCATCATCGGCGACGGGGTGGTCACGGCGCCCTTCATCTTGACGACGAGGTGACGCAGGACGGCATCGTTGAACTTGAACGAGTGCTCGAGTTCGCCGAGGGCTTCGCCGTCGCACTCGATGTTCATGAGCACGTAGTGGGCCTTGTGCACCTTCTGGATCGGATAGGCCATCTGGCGGCGGCCCCAGTCTTCGAGGCGGTGGATCTTGCCTTCGCGGGCGGTGACGATCGACTTGTAGCGCTCGATCATCGCCGGGACCTGTTCCGACTGGTCCGGGTGGACGATGAATACAACTTCGTAATGTCGCATGGAGACTCCTTGCGGTTGATGACAGCTCCCCGGCATGCGAACCGGTGGAGCAAGGGAAAGCCGGGAAGAATAACAGGAAAAGCTTGACGGATCAAAGGGCGATGTTTAATGGCGTGCGTTGGTTGCCGTGCTGCTAATCCGGGAGTCCGGGCGAACTGGCCAGGGCAGGCGTTCGCGGCCTTCGGCTTCCCGGATCGGAATGCGCCGCGGAGGCGGCGCGGCAAACTCGCCGGCTGCGCCGGCTCAGACATGCCGCGCCTTGTTTCCTCCGCGACGCATCCCGATCCGGCGCTCTCGACAGCCCCGACCAGCCCACCCGGACACCCTTGCGTGTGCGCGATCTCGAGGAGTCGTCTATCGGGGGCGGGCGTCCCAGATTTTTTGCAGGCGCTTGACCGACATCGGCATGGGGGTCTTCAGTTCCTGGGCAAAGAGGCCGACGCGCAGCTCTTCGAGGAGCCAGCGGAATTCTTCCAGCGCGGGGTCGTCAACGCCGGCCTTGCGCTTGGCGAGACGCTCACGTTCGAAGGGCTGGGCGAGACTGCGCCATTCGGCCAGCAGTTGAGCGTCGCGCGCGGGGTTGTTGCGCAGCTTGTCGAGACGCACGCCCGCGGCCTTGATGTAGCGCGGGAAGTGGGCCAGGCGTTCCCAGGGATACGCGACGAGAAAATCCTTGGGCATCAGCTCGCGGACCTGGGACTGGATGTCGGCGGCGACTTCGGGGAAGCCTTTCATGCCGGTGAGGCGCTTCTGCAGCGCGGAGTGTTCGGCGATCAATGTCGTCGCGAGGCGCATGAACTCCTGCGCGATCAGCGTGATGCGCGGCTTGGCCTCGCTGCAGCGCTGCTCGAAGCTCGCGGCATCGACGGGGAGCGGATCGAGCAGGCAGGTGCGCGCGAGGGTGGCGGCGACGAGTTGGGCCTTGAGCTCGGCCTCGGTGCCGAAGGGGATGAAGGCGAGCGCGAGGTCGCGCAGGCCGGGCAGGCGTTCGACCGCACGCACCTGATCCTTGAGCGTGAGCGCGAAGAGACGTGCGAGACCCTTGCGGTGGATTCTGGCGGCTTCTTCCGGGGTGTCGTAGGGGCGCAGCGAGACACTATCGCCGTCGTCGTGCAGCGCGGGGAAGCCGATGATCTCGCGCCCCGCGACCTTCACTTCGAGGAGTTCGGGCAGCGCGCCGAAGGTCCACGCGGTGAAGCCACCGAGCGATGCGGGCGAGGATTCGGGCGCGGCCTTGGCCGGGGCGCCCTGCCCTTTGGCCGGCGGCACGGGCGATGACGGGGCGGCGGCTTTCGGGGCGGCAGCCCTGGGCGCGACGGCCTCGGGCAGCGTGATGCGCGCGCCGCGGAAGCGTTCGGCGACCTGGTCGCGCAGCCGCGTGCGCAGTTCGGCGAGGTTGCGCGACTGGCCGAGCACGCGACCGTGCTCGTCGATCACGCGGAAGTTCATGAAGCAGTGCGGATTGAGGTTTTCCGCACGGAAGGATTCCATCGGCAGCTTGAGCGACACGCGGTCCTCGACGAAGCGCTGCAGTGCGCGCAGGAGGGGTTCGTCGGTATTCCATTCGCCGGCGTCGAAGAGCTCCAGGAAGGCGGCGGCGCTTTCGCCGATCGGCTGCAGGCGGTGGCGGTGCTTCTGCGGGACGGTGCGCAGCAGCGCGGCGACCTTTTCCTCGAGCAGGCCCGGCACAAGCCATTCGCAGCGGTGCGCGGGGATCTGGTTGAGCATCGCGAGCGGGACGGTAAGCGTGACGCCGTCGTCGGGTTCGCCGGGCTGGTGCAGGTAGACAAGCTTGAGCTTCTGGCCGAGGACTTCGAAGGTCGCGGGGAAGCGGTCGGTGGTGATGCCTTCGGCCTCGTGGCGCATGAGCTGGTCGCGCGAGAGGTACAGGAGCTTGGGCTCGGCCTTTTCGGCCTGTTTGCGCCAGGCTTCGAAGCCCGGGACGTCGAGGACATCCGCCGGGAGCTTGGCATCGTAGAAGGCGTGGATCAGCTCCTCGTCGACGAGGACGTCGGGGCGACGCGACTTGTGTTCGAGGCGTTCGATCTCGGCGACGAGGCGGCGGTTGTGCTGCAGGAAAGCCATGCCGCGCGCCGGCCCTTCGGCGATCTCGCCCTGGACGAGGCCTTCGCGGATGAAGAGTTCGCGGCACAACCGTGGGTCGGTGTCGCGGTAGCCGACGCCACGCCGCGCGTAGAGGACGAGGCCGTGCAGCGTGCCGCGCTCCCAGGCGCGCACAGCACCGGTGGTCTTGGACCAGTGCGGCTCATAGACCTGGCGCTTGATGAGGTGGGCACCCACTTCCTCCAGCCATTCGGGCTCGATCTTCGCGAGGCAGCGGCCGAAGAGGCGCGAGGTGTCGACGAGTTCGGCGCCGACGATCCATTTGCCGGCCTTCTTCGCGAGCGCGGAGCCGGGGTGCGGCCAGAACTTGATGCTGCGCGCGCCGAGGTAGCTGCCGGCCTGCGGGCCGCTGGCGTCCTCGATCTTGCAGCCGACGTGACCGAGGAGCCCCGCCAGCAGCGCCTTGTGGAGGGCGTCGTACTGCGCGGGCTTGTCATTCTCCTTCCAGCCATGTTCGGTGCACAGGGTGTGGAGCTGGGTGTGCACGTCGCGCCATTCGCGCAGGCGCATGTAGGAGAGGTGGTGCTGCTTGGCCCACGCCTTCTGCTTGCTGCCGGTCTCGTGGCGCAGCACTTCGCTCCACGCCTTCCACAGGTTCCAGTACCACAGGAACTCCGAGCGCTGGTCCTGATCGCCGCCGCGGAACTTGGCGTGCGCCTGGTCGGCGGCGCCGGGGCTCTCGGGGTTGCGCTCGCGCGGATCCTGCGTCGACAGGGCGGCGGCAATAACCAGGACTTCAGCGAGGCAGCCACGGTCGCGCGCGGCGAGGATCATGCGACCGATCTTGGGGTCGAGCGGGAGCCTGGCGAGCTCGACGCCAGTGGGCGTGAGTTCGCGTGCGTCGTCATCGGTGACGGCACCGAGCTCGGTGAGGAGCTGGTAGCCATCGGCGATCATGCGCGGCAGCGGGGCGTCGATGAAGGGGAAGTCCTCGACGGCACCGAGACGCAGCGACTTCATGCGCAGGATCACGCCGGCGAGCGAGGAGCGCAGGATCTCGGGGTCGGTGTGCGCGGGGCGCTTGCCGAGCTCGTCCTCGTCGTAGAGGCGGAAGCAGATGCCGTCCATGACGCGGCCGCAGCGCCCGGCGCGCTGCTTGGCGGCCGACTGGGCGATCTTCTCGACCTGCAGCTGCTCGACCTTGTTGCGGTGCGAGTAGCGTTTGACGCGCGCGAGGCCGGTGTCGACGACGTAGCGGATGCCGGGAACCGTGAGCGAGGTCTCGGCGACGTTGGTCGCGAGGACGACGCGGCGGCCCTTGCCGGGGGCGAAGACGCGCGTCTGTTCCTGCGCGGACTGGCGTGCGTAGAGCGGCAGGATTTCCGTGCCGGCGGCGTGGTGGGCCTTCCTCAACGCCTCGGCGGCCTCGCGGATTTCGCGCTCGCCGGGCAGGAACACGAGGGTGTCGCCGGGGCCGCTGCGGTGGGCTTCGTCGACTGCGTCGACGATGGCGTCGTAGAGATCGCGGTCCTTGCGGCGGTCAGGGCCGGGGCGGCGGGATTCCGGGGCGGGTTCGTCGTCCGATTCGACGGGGCGGTAGCGCAGCTCGATCGGATAGAGGCGACCCGAGACTTCGATCACCGGCGCGGGCTTGCCGTCGGCGCTCGCGAAATGGCGCGCGAAGCGGTCGGCGTCGAGCGTCGCGGAGGTGACGATGACTTTGAGGTCGGGGCGGCGCGGCAGCAGGGTCCTGAGGTAGCCGAGCAGGAAGTCGATGTTGAGGCTGCGCTCGTGGGCCTCGTCGATGATCAGCGTGTCGTAGGCGGCGAGCGAGGGGTCTCCCTGCGTCTCGGCGAGCAGGATGCCGTCGGTCATGAGCTTGATGCAGCTCGACTCGCTGAGGCGGTCGGTGAAACGGATCTTGTAGCCGACGGCCTGGCCGAGTTCGCTCTTCAGTTCCTGCGCGATGCGGGTCGCGGTGGCGCGGGCGGCGAGTCGACGCGGCTGGGTGTGGCCGATGAGGCCGGCGGCGCCGCGGCCGAGCGCGAGGCAGATCTTGGGGAGCTGGGTGGTCTTGCCGGAGCCGGTCTCGCCGCAGACGATGACGACCTGGTGGGCGGCGATCGCGGCGGCGATCTCGTCGCGCTTTTGCGTGACGGGCAGCTCGGCCGGAAAGTCGGGTCTGGGCAGGCGGGCCTGGCGTTCGGCCAGAGCGGCGCGCGAACGGGCGAACAGCGCATCGAGGTCGGCCTGCAGACGCTCGCGCCTGGCGCCGGATTGGCGGCCGAGCTCGCGCGCGAGGCGGCGCAGGCGCGGGCGGTCGGCGCTCAGGCAGTCGGAAAAGTCGTCGCGCCGGCGCTCATCGCGGGGCCGGGAGTCGGTAGCAGTCACGTTCGGGGTCGTCGGCGGGACCGCCATGCCCCAACAGTCGCAGGCGGTCGTTCATTGCCCGCCGGGCGGCGGGTCACATCGGGAAAGTCGCGCAGATTATGCCAGAACGGGCGGATGGGGCATCACTCGCGCGCCCAGCCCCATCCGCACCGCTCATTCCCCCGCGGCGGACAGGATCAGGCGCACGCGTTCGGGCGTCGGCGGGTGGGTCGAAAGGTAGCCCCGCTTCTCGTCCGCGTCCGGATCGACCCGCTGCAGGATGTCGACGAGGCGCTGCGGGTTGATGCCATGACGGCGCAACGTGTCGACCGCGTGGCGATCGGCTTCCCGCTCGAAATCGCGGGAGTAGCCCATCTGCGTGAGCATCAGCGGCAGCGCGGTGACCACCGAGGATACGGACGAAATGTCGCCGACGACGAGGGTCGAGAGCAGGCCCAGGAAGGAGGCCTGCAGCGAGGCGCGCATGGCGTGGCGGTGCGCGACGTGGCCGATCTCGTGGGCAAGCACGCCGATGAGCTCCTCGTCGTGCTGTGCACGCTGGATGAACTGGTCGGTGAAGATGATGGTGCCGGCGGGGAGCGCCAGCGCGTTGGGGCCGATGGTGCGTGCGGCATCCCGGAACGCGACCCGAACGGGTTGCCCTTCCCCCACGAGCGGCGCAAAGGCGGCCAGCAGGCGGGTCTGCTCCTGCGCGGGCAGGCGGCTTGGTTTGAGGAGTTGGCGATCGAGGAGCTCGAGCACTACGTTCTCGGCGTGCGCATTGAGTTCGACGGGCAGCGCCTGCGCCGCGACGCGCGCCAGCGCCGGGACGCCCCACTGCATGCAGGCCCAGACGAACACGACGGTAAACGCCAGCCCGACGAGGGCATAACGCAGCTTCGACTCCAGCCGATGCGCGAGCCCGCTCGCGGGCGCACGGCGCGCAAGGAGCCGGTCGACCGCGTCGTTATCGGCGGTCTCGAAGCTGGCGCCGCCCGGAAAACGGAGAAAGCGCGGCGTATTGCCGACCCGGGACGAGAACTCGACGCCATCGAGTTCGCAGGCGGGATGCAGGGTTTCGCCCGCCGCGCCCTCGACCCGCAGAAGGCCGTTCGCGACCGCCACGCTCGCCGGGTGGCTGCGCGAGCTGTGGCCGTCGAAGAAGTGCCCCTCGAGCCGCATCAGATGCCCAGGTCCACGTCGAACAGGTCGCCGATCTCCCCGCCGGCCGCGGACACCTGTTCGCGCTGCGCGGCGGCGAAGGCGTCGAGGTCGCCGTCGGCCACCAGCGAGATGTGCTCGGCGGCGTAGCGGGCACTGCGCACCTTGGCCCAGGGATAGAACAGGCCGAAGGTCAGGCCGAGCGCCAGCGTGTTGGTGAGCATCAGCATTGCGTAGGAGCCGAAGCGGTAGTTCGCCTGCAGAAGATGTGCGCCGAGCGCCGTGCTGTTGTAGCGGAGATTGGTGATCATCACGTTGGACACCGCGAAGATCGCCAGATACGCGGCAGGCATCGCCACAAGGCTCAGTGGCGGGAACACCGCGCCCGCCAGCATGGAGAGCAGGAAGCCGCCCACGCCGATGCCGATGACGGCCAGGGCGATCATGTAGAACGCTCCGGCCCGCGCCTCGAACCGGAGCGGCTCCACACCGTAGCGGCTCCTGCCGATGATGAACTGCTGCTGTCGGTACGCCGCGTAGGGCAGGAGCAGGCCGAGCGTGATCGCACCGGCGATCGGCCACAGCAGGAACACGCGATAAGCCTCGCCGAGGCGGCCATCGAAGCCGAAACGCACGCCGCGCCAGGCGGAGTTGTGGTTCCGGAAGGCGAGCCCGCGCACCATGATCCAGGGGAAGATCGCGAGGAAGACGAGGGTCACGACGATACGGAGCAGGGGAACGAAGCCGTCTGCAAGGATGTAGACGAGGACCAGCGCAAAGGCGATCAGGCGGCCCTTGAGGATGCTCAGCGGTTCGGCCAGATACGCGAAGCTCGCGCCCTCGCAGCGCGTATTGCCGTAGAAGTAGCGCTGCGTGCGTACCTTGGCCCAGGCCGAATAGATCCCCAGCGTGACGATGCTGAGGACGAGGTTGACGATCCAGATGCGAAAGAACTCGAAGCCGTTGCCGGAAAACTCGAAAGGCAGCTCGCGCGGCTGATCGTTGTCGCGGGCGGCGGAGGAGACCAGGGGCGTCGGGACAACGGATGCAGTCGCAGCACGCAGATCGGACGCGCCGCTCTGCTGCGAAGTCGCCGTCGGCTGCGGCGCGACGCTCGCCGGAAGCGGCGCCTCACGCGTCGCATCCGCGTCGGACGTCCGCGACACCGGCAGCGGGTCGGGCGTCGCGGGCTGCGCCTCGTCGAGTCGGACCGCCATGCCGATGCCGGCAAGCCGGCCGAGGAATGCGTCCGCAGCCGCGCGATCGAGGTTGCGCTTGAGCACGACGCGCGGATGACCGAAGATCTTCTCGACGTCTTCTGCCGACACGCGGAATAGTTGCCCGAAACGCTGCATCACCTGTTCGCGCTCGAAGCCGTCCAGGATGCCGCCTTGAAACACCAGCGTATAGCTTGCCTCTGCCATCATGTCCCCGAGGATTCGTCACACGCGCCCGACCGACGGTCGCGGCCGCAGGATGCGACCTCATGCGCCTCATCAAATGACATGATGGTAACACCCCGCACCACCACCGTCGTCATAAGGGCGGCGCAGGGCAACAGAACGGGCGCCGGACGCCTCGCGGCATCCGGCGCGGCAGGCATGCGTTCAGCGCAGCCCGACGATCATGCTCATCGCGAGCGCGAGCACGACCAGCAACGCGCCCCAGGCGATCACGCCCGCCGTGAGCACGAAGGAGCCCATCAGGCGGGACTTGCTCGTGTCCTCGAGCTTGAAGAGCGGATAGACGCCGTGATAGATGAGCGCCGCCGAGGCGACCCACGCAGCCGCGACGACGATCCCGGCCACCCAGGCGGAGGGGATGAACAGCGCCAGCGCGGAGAGCCACAGCGGGGTCGGCGCAACCGCGGCGAGGATGAAGGACTCGGAGTACGGCGGCTTGGCATCCACGACGTCGCCCATCTGCTGGATGATGGATGCCATCAGCGCGACCATCGCCAGTTCCGCGACATAAAACGCGACCGCCGCGGCGAGCGCCTCGGCGACGCTGATGTGCGGCACCAGCTCCGGGAACACCGCGCCCGGCGTGGCGAACATCGAGTACAGGAACATCGCCGGCGGGATCAGGGACATCGGCATCACGTACATCGTGAAGATCTTCGCGACGGTCGGATGCACCTGGATCAGGTCCTGCCAGCCCTCCGAGTACGAGTAAAACATCTTGGGCAAGTTGTGCGTATTCATTGCGACCTCCTTGTCTCCTCCGATGGGACAAACATTCGACCGGCCGCCGCGGCAAACGATCCTTCCGCATGCACGTCTTGCGGGAGCGGGCGCGGCTCGGTACCGTGCGTGCCGTCTCCCGCCACGCGCAGCCCGATGTCCCGACTCGAAGGATTCCCGCCGATCGCCCTGCCCCATGCGCACACCCTGATCCTGGGCAGCATGCCGGGGGCGGCCTCGCTTGCCGCCGGTCAGTACTACGCCCATCCGCGCAACGGCTTCTGGCCCATCGTGTGCGCAGTACTGGGCATCGACGCCGCCCTGCCGTATGCGGAGCGCACGCGGCGCTTCGCCGAGTGCGGCTACGCGCTGTGGGACGTTCTCGGCGCGTGCCGGCGCCGGGGCAGCCTGGATACGGACATCGAACCCGCGTCGATGGAGGTGAACGATTTCGCGACCTTCTTCGCCGCGCATCCGGAGATCGCGCGCGTATTCCTCAACGGCACTGCGGCCGCGACGCTGTTCCGGCGACACGTCGCGCCTGCGCTCGGCGCGACGATCGCCTGCACGCGGCTGCCATCAACGAGTCCGGCGAACGCGAGCTGGTCGTATGCACGGAAGCTCTCAGCCTGGGAGGAGATTGCACGATGAGCGACAGGACGGCACCGCGGGTCGCGGTAATCGGCGCCGGCCCGGCCGGGCTGATGGCGGCGGAAACGGCCGCGGCGCGCGGCTGCACCGTCGACGTCTACGACGCGATGCCTTCGCCGGGGCGCAAGTTCCTGCTCGCGGGGATCGGCGGGCTGAACCTCACCCATGCCGAGCCGTCGGCAGCCTTCGTCACCCGCTACCGCGAACGACAGCCCGAGCTCGCGCCCCTGCTGGAGCGTTTCGGCGCCGCCGCATTGCGCACCTGGGCGGCGAAACTCGGCATCGAGACCTTCGTCGGCAGCTCCGGCCGCGTCTTTCCCAAGGAGATGAAGGCCGCGCCACTGCTGCGTGCCTGGCTGCACCGCCTGCGGCAGGCGGGGGGGCGCCTGCACGTGCGGCATCGCTGGCTCGGCTGGGATGACGCGCGCGGCGGGGACAAGGATCCGACGCGCGGCCTGCGCTTCGCGACGCCCGAAGGGGAATGCCTCATTGCGGCCGACGCCGTAATCCTCGCGCTGGGCGGCGGCAGTTGGGCAAAGCTCGGCTCGGACGGCGCCTGGATGCCGTGGCTCGCGCAACGCGGCGTGGAGCTTGCCCCGCTGAAACCGGCAAACTGCGGTTTCGACGTCGGCCTCCTCGCCGGCAACGCGGCAGCCGGCTGGAGCGCGCATTTTCGCGAACGCTTCGCCGGCGCGCCGGTGAAATCGGTTGCGGCCCACATCACGGACGCCCGCGGGCAGACGCACGAACGCGCAGGCGAGTGCATGATCTCGGTCAGCGGTATCGAGGGCGGGCTGATCTACGCGCTGTCGGCGCCGCTGCGCGACACGATAGAGGCCACCGGTTCGGCGACGCTGCACCTCGACCTCGCGCCCGGTCGCAGCCTGGAGCGCCTCGCGACGGATCTCGCGCGGCCGCGCGGCGCGCGCTCGATGGCGAGCCACCTGCAGAGCAAGGCCGGGATCGAGGGCGTGAAGGCGGGCCTGCTGCGCGAATGCACGACGAAGGACGTCCTTGCCGACGCAAACCGCCTCGCCGCCGTGATCAAGGCCCTGCCGATCGTGCTGGCCGCGGCGCGCCCGCTCGACGAGGCGATCAGCAGCGCGGGCGGGGTGCTGTTCGAGGCGCTCGACGACCGCCTGATGCTGCGCGCGCTCCCCGGCGTGTTCTGCTGCGGCGAGATGCTCGACTGGGAGGCACCGACCGGCGGTTATCTGCTCACGGCCTGCTTCGCCACCGGAAGGGCTGCAGGGCTGGGCGCCGTTGATTGGCTCGATGCGCTACATGCTGGCGACTGAGCGTCACCGGATCGAAATTGACGCCCCGCCGATCTTCCGTTCAGGTATTTCGCGCTTCCCGCCCTTTCAACCACGCCCGCGAGACACCCCATACACATAGCCAGGCGAGAAGAACCGAGGTTGCGACAACCACGATCAGCTCCAGGTCGGAGACAAATGACGGATCCTGCCCGCGCCGGATTCGCGCATTGAGCCAGGTCCAGGCGGCCTCGGACCAAGCGGAGGCAAACCAGGTCCGCGCAAAAAAATAAGTCAGCCCAAGACAAAGCGCGATGCGAACGACAGGCAGGAGCGTCATCACCGGACCACCAGCGTTCCATATGCCTTGAGCTGCCCCCCTTGGACCTCCTGAGGCTGCGCACTGCGCAGGATGCTGCGAAGAAGGATGTAATCCTGTTCGCGCTCGACCACGATGCATCCCTCGCTCCTCCCAAGCCTGCCTTTCGGGTGAAGCCGGAAGTTTCCTCTTGCGAGCTCGTTGCAGAATGTCTCGTCGTCGATCCGGCCGTCCACCGCATAGAGAGCGAACCAGTCATCCCGGCCCGTGAGCAGGTCCCGGATCGGCCCCAACATGCCACCCGACTGGCGATCGAAGATGTAATACGTGCCGGGAGGAATGGGGCCCAGACCTCGCAAGCATGCTGCGGATCGACGATTGGCCTGCTCGCCGGAACCGGAGAAGGCGGGAAACTCGTGAGCGCCCAGACACAACCGACTCATCGGCTGATCATTGAGAGCGAATGCACAATGAAACATGCGTGACTCCAGATTCTGCGCAGCACGGCAAGCGTCACGCGGGCGGGGGGGGACAACGCGACGATAATGCCATCAGCATTCACAAATTCCAATATCCCGGCGCGCTCGCCCAGCAAGCAGGAGCGCCCTGCCTCAACCACGCCAGGCGTTGAATGCCGCGTAGCCCGCCCAGGCCATCGTCAGCGATCCCAGCACGTGCAGTAGCGTGTGCAGCGCGAGCCAAGCCCATTCGCCGCGCTGCACGAGGTGCAGGCCTTCCGCGGAGAAGGTCGAGAAGGTCGTGAGGCCGCCGAGAAAGCCGGTGGTGAGCAGCAGGCGCAGGGTCGGCGACATCTCCGGCACCGCGTGGATCCACGCCAGCGCGGCGCCCATCAGCAGGCCGCCGAGGAGATTGGCGCAGAGGGTGCCGAGCGGAACCACCAGGAACAGCGGGTTGAGCAGCAGGCCCAATCCCCAGCGCAGCCACGCGCCGAGCGCGGCACCGATACCGATCGCCGCGAATGCGGGCAGGGTCGCCAGCGGCGCGCTCATCGCCCGGCTCCCGTGCAAACAAGGGCGCTTCCGGGCATCGGGCGCTCGCCGCGCAGGCCGATTCGGCTGAAATGCATGGGTCGTCCAGTGAATGGCAATCGGATGGAATTCTAGCCCAGCAAGGCCCGCCCCCGATGCGGCAGCCGGTGCCGGGGGCTCATTCCGGGCGCCGACGCGCTAAAATCGCGGATTAGTGAAATTTTCGCCCTTAGAATCGAGGCTTCTCCCCGTGTCCGACACTCCGAAATCCGGTGCCGCCGCTGCCGCACCGGCGAGCAATTTCATCCGCAACATCATCGACGAGGACATCCGGAGCGGCAAATGGGGCGGACGGGTCGAAACCCGTTTCCCGCCCGAGCCCAACGGCTACCTGCACTACGGCCATGCCAAGTCGATCTGCCTGAACTTCGGCCTGGCGCAGAGCTATGCCGGCGTGTGCCACCTGCGCTTCGACGACACGAACCCTGAGAAGGAAGAGCAGGAGTACGTCGACTCCATCGTCGAGGCGGTGAGCTGGCTGGGCTTCGACTGGGGCAAGCACCTGTACTTCGCGTCCGACTATTTCGACAAGATGTACGCCTGCGCCGAATACCTGATCACGGCCGGCAAGGCCTACGTGGAGTCGCTCTCCGCCGAGGAGATGCGCGCCTACCGCGGCACCCTGACCGAAGCCGGGCGCGAGAGTCCCTACCGCGGCCGCAGCGTCGAGGAGAACCTCGACCTCTTCCGCCGCATGCGCGCGGGCGAGTTCGCCGACGGCGAGCATGTGCTGCGGGCGAAGATCGACATGGCCTCGCCCAACATCAACCTGCGCGACCCGGCGATCTACCGCATCCGCAAGGCGCACCACCACCGCGCCGGCGACAAGTGGTGCATCTACCCGATGTACACCTTCGCGCATCCGATCGAGGACGCGATCGAGGGCATCACGCACTCGATCTGCACGCTGGAGTTCGAGGATCAGCGTCCCTTCTACGACTGGCTGCTGGATGCGCTCGCGACGGGCGGCTTCTTCCCCCGCCCGTTGCCGCAGCAGATCGAGTTCGCCCGCCTCAACCTGACCTACGTGGTGCTCTCGAAGCGCAAGCTGATCCAGCTCGTAGAGGAAGGCCACGTCGCCGGCTGGGACGACCCGCGCCTGCCGACGCTGATGGGCGCGCGCCGGCGCGGCTTCACGGCCGGGGGCTTCCGCCTCTTTGCCGAACGCATCGGCGTCACCAAGTCGGACACGTGGATCGATTTCAGCGTGCTCGAGGAATGCATGCGCGAGGACCTCAACGAGGCCGCCGAGCGCCGCGTCGCCGTCCTCGACCCGCTGAAGCTCGTGATCACGAACTACCCCGAAGGCCGGAGCGAGCTGTGCGAGGCGCCGAACCACCCGCTCAAGCCCGAGCTGGGCAAGCGCACGATGCCCTTCTCGCGCGAGCTGTGGATCGAGCGCGAGGATTTCATGGAGACGCCGGTCAAGGGCTTCCATCGCCTCTATCCGGGCAACATGGCGCGCCTGCGCTACGGCTACGTCGTGAAGTGCATCGGCTGCGAGAAGGACGCCGACGGTAACGTCACCGCCGTGCTGTGCGAGTACCTGCCGGACACCAAGTCGGGCACGCCGGGCGCCGACAGCGTCAAGGTGAAGGGCAACCTGCACTGGGTGTCGGTCGCGCACGGGTATGAAGCGGAGGTCCGCCTCTACGACCGCCTGTTCGCCCATCCCTACCCCGGCAATCGCCGCGAGGGCGACCCCGAGGGCTTCGAGCGCGGCTTCCTCGACGACCTCAACTACGACTCCAAGCGCACCATCACCGCGTGGCTCGAACCCGCGCTGCGCGAGGCGGCACCCGAGGAGCGCTTCCAGTTCGAACGCCACGGCTACTTCGTCGCCGACCGCGTCGACTCGCGGCCGCAGGCGCCGGTGTTCAACCGCACCGTGACGCTGAAGGATTCGTGGGCCAAGGCCAAGGGCTGAGGCGCCCCCCCCTGCGCGGTTGCACGCATCCGGCGAAGGGCGGATCATCGGCCCCTGACATGCCGTTTGGAAACCGCGCAGGAACCCCATGAAGCCCTTCGTCCGACGCAGCCTGATCGTCTTCGTCGTCCTCGCCCTGATTGCCGGGGGAATCTGGTGGCTTACCCGGCCGAAACCCATCCCGGTGCGACTCGTCGAGGTCGCACGCGGAACCGTCGAGGCGACCTTGTCGAACACGCGCGCGGGCGAAATCGAGGCCTGCCAGCGCACCAAGCTGTCGACCATCATCGGCGGACGCATCGATTATCTCGGCGTGAAGGAAGGCGACCGCGTGCAGGCCGGCCAGGTGCTGCTGCGGCTGTGGAACGAGGACCAGGAAGCGCGCCTCGCGGTGAATCGCGCGCAACTGGAAAGCGCACGCAGACGCGTGCAGGAGATCTGCACGCAGGCCGACAACGCCGAGCGCGAAGCACGGCGGCAAGAGGAATTGTTCGGGCGCAATTTTGTCTCCCGTTCGCGCGTCGAACAGGCGCAGACCGAAGCGCGGGCGCGCCGCGCCGCATGCGAAACCGGCCGAGCCGACACGCGCACTGCCGAAGCCCAGATCGCCGCGACCTCGACCGACCGCCAGCGCACGGTACTGATCGCGCCCTTCGCGGGCACCGTCGCGAAGATCACTGGCGAACTGGGCGAGTACTCGACACCGTCCCCCCCGGGCGTGCCGACGCCCCCTGCGATCGACCTCATCGACGACAGCTGTCTGTACGTAAAGGCGCCGATGGACGAGATCGACGCTCCCAAGATCCACCCCGGCCAGACCACGCGCGTGACGCTCGATGCCTTGCCGGGCAAGGTCTTCGAGGCACGCGTGAAACGCATCGCACCCTACATCACGGCAGTCGAGAAGCAGGCGCGCACCGTGGAGGTCGACATCGACTTCGCGAACCCCGAGGAAGCCATGGGGCTGCTCGTCGGCTACAGCGCGGATGCCGAGATCGTGCTGGCCGTACGCGAGAACACGCTGCGCGTGCCGACCTCCACGCTGCGCGAGGGTAATCGCGTGCTGCTTTACCGCGCCGATGACGGCCTGCTCGAGGAGCGCGTGATCAAGGCCGGCGTCTCGAACTGGGAATTCACCGAGGTGCTCGAAGGCCTCGCCGAAGGCGACCGCATCGCCGCTTCGCTCGAACGCGAAGGCGTGAAGGACGGCGCCCGCGTACGGCCGGAAAACGGGGCCGGGGCCTCGCGCTGAGGGCGGCGATGGCGCAGATCGAACTCTCGGGCATCGAGCGCGTCTTCAAGCTCGGCGACAGCGAGGTCCATGCGCTGCATGAACTGAGCGTGACGATCGAGCGCGGGGAGTACGTCGCCGTGATGGGCCCGTCGGGCTCGGGCAAATCGACGCTGCTGAATCTGCTGGGCCTGCTCGATCGCCCCAACGCAGGCACCTACCGCCTCGAAGGGCGCGACGTGACGACGCTCTCGCCGGACGAACAGGCCGAGGTGCGCCGTACGCGCATCGGTTTCGTGTTCCAGAGCTTCCATCTGGTGCCGCGCCTCACGGCCGCCGAGAACATCTCGTTGCCGCTGATGCTCGCCGGCATCCCTCCCGCAGAACGCCATGCGCGCGTGGCGCAGGCGCTGAAGGACTTCGGCCTGGAGTCGCGCGCGAGCCACCGCCCCGACGAACTGTCAGGCGGGCAGCGCCAGCGCGTCGCGATCGCCCGCGCGACCATCATGCGCCCGGCGGTGATCCTCGCCGACGAGCCGACCGGCAACCTCGACCGTTCGACCGGCCAGGACGTCACGCATCTGCTGGAAGAATTGAACGCCTCCGGGGTGACGCTGATCGTCGTCACCCACGACCCTGTCATGGGTGGACGCGCCCGCCGGCGCCTGATGATGGAAGACGGGCGCCTGCTGCAGGACGTGCGCGAGCCGGCCCCCGCATGAGATGAAGCCACTCCCACGCTCGCGTTACCCGCTGCCCCCAATAGGGGACGCAGGCCTCCCTTGGGGCAGCCCGGCGGGAGGCCTGAGATGAGACGCCCCCCACGCTCGTGTTACTCGCTGCCCCCCAAGGGGGCGCAGGCCTCCCTTGGGGCGGCCCGGCGGGAGGCCTGATGACACCCGCCGACACGCTGCGCTTCGCGACCCGCGCCGCCACCGGTTATCCGCTGCGCACCGCGCTGATGGTGCTGGCGATGTCGATCGGCGTGGCAGCGGTCGTCGTGCTCACGGCGCTCGGCGACGGCGCGCGCCGCTACGTCGTGAATGAATTCTCGGCCCTCGGCAGCAACCTCGTGATCGTGCTGCCCGGCCGCACCGCCACGGGCGGGCTCGGCCTCGGCAACATCATCACGAGCACACCGCGCGACCTCACGGTGCGCGACGCCGAAGCCCTCCTGCGCGCCCCGCTGGTCACCCGCATGGCGCCGCTGTCGGTGGGCAACTCCGAGATCGCCTGGGGCGGACGGTTGCGCGAGGCGATGGTCGTGGGCACCAGCGGCGACTACGTCGACATCCGCGCCTTCCGCATGGCCGAAGGCAGCTTCCTGCCACGCGAGGACCTCGGCCGCGCCTCGGCGGTCGCCGTCCTCGGCACCAAGCTCCGCGCCGAGATCTTCGGCAGCGCGCCGGCGATCGGCCGCATCGTGCGCGTCGGCGACCGGCGCCTGCGCGTGATCGGCGTGCTCGACAAGACCGGGCAGGGCCTGGGCATGAACACCGACGAACTGGTGTTCGTACCGGTCGCGACCGCGCAGGCGATGTTCAACACCAACAACCTCTTCCGCATCATCGTCGAGGCGCGCAGCCGCGAGGCGATCGGGCCGGCGAAGCAGCAACTCGAGGACATCATGCGCCTGCGCCGCGAAGGCGAACTCGACGTCACGCTGATCACGCAGGACGCGGTGCTCGGCACCTTCGACCGCATCCTCGGCGCGCTGACGATGGCGGTCGCGGGCATTGCGGCGATCAGCCTCGCGGTGGCCGGCATCCTCGTCATGAACGTGATGCTGGTCGCGGTGACGCAGCGCACCGCAGAGATCGGCCTGCTCAAGGCACTCGGCGCCACCGGACGCAACATCCGCCTCGCCTTCCTCACCGAGGCCGCACTGCTGTCGCTCGCGGGTGCGCTCGCCGGCTTCGCGCTGGGGCATCTCGGCGCATGGGCGCTGCGCCTCGCCTTCCCGGTCCTGCCCGCGTGGCCGCCCGACTGGGCGGTGTTCGCCGGCATCGGCACCGCGCTCGCGACCGGCATCCTGTTCGGCGTGATGCCCGCCCGGCGCGCGGCACGCCTCGACCCCGTGCAGGCCCTGTCCCGCCGATGAGCCTGCGCGATTTCATCCAACTCGCGCTGCGCTCGCTGCTCGCCCACCGCCTGCGCAGCTTCCTGACCCTGCTGGGTATCGGCGTCGGCATCGCCGCGGTGATCCTGCTGACCTCCATCGGCGAGGGCCTGCACCGCTTCGTGCTCAACGAGTTCACGCAATTCGGCACCAACATCATCGAGATCACGCCGGGCCGGCAAGGCACACGCGGCGGACCGCCCGGCCTGCCGAGCACGGCCCGCCAGCTCACCCTCGACGACGCGCTCGCGCTCGAACGCGTGCCGCACGTCACGGGCGTAACCCCGATCGTGTGGGGCAATTCGGATGTCGAAGGCGCGGGCCGCGTGCGTCGCACGAGCGTGTATGGCGTCGGCCCGGAAATGCATCGCATCTTCTCGATGCATGTGCGCGTCGGGCGCTTCCTCCCGCCCGACGACCCGAACGGCGCGCGCGCCTTCGTCGTGCTCGGCGCCAAGCTGAAGTACGAACTCTTCGGCAACGCCAACGCGCTGGGCGAGCGCCTGCGCATCGGCGGCGAACGCTACCGCGTGATCGGCGTCATGGAGGAAAAGGGCCAGTTCCTCGGTGTCGACCTCGATGACACGGCCTACATCCCGACCTCGCGCGCGCTCTCGCTCTATAACCGCGAAGGGCTGATGGAGATCAACGTCACCTACGACGAAGCGCTTCCCGCGTCGCTCGTCGCGCCCGGAATACGGAAGGTGCTCGTCGCCCGCCACGGCCAGGACGACGTCACGCTCACGACGCAGGAAGACATGCTCGCGCGCCTGTCCAACATCCTCGACATCCTCACCGCCGCGGTCGGCGCGCTGGGTGGCATCTCGCTGCTCGTCGGCGCAGTGGGCATTGTCACGATCATGACCATCGCCGTCACCGAGCGCACCAACGAGATCGGGCTGCTCGTCGCGATCGGCGCGCGGCGGGCGACCATCCTGGGCCTCTTCCTCGCCGAGGCGGTCGCCCTCGCCGCCATCGGCGGCGTGCTCGGGCTGATTGCCGGGGCGGGCTCCGCCCGGCTCGTCGGACTGATCCTGCCGGCCCTCCCGGTCCATACGCCCTGGCATTTCGTTGTCATCGCGGAGGGTCTCGCGGTGGTGATCGGACTCGTCGCCGGCGTGCTTCCCGCGATCCGTGCCGCACGCCTCGATGCGGTCGCGGCACTGCGCGCCGAATAACCATTTGTGCATCGCGGGATTTCTTGAGCCAGATCAATTCCACGCGATTCGGGCGGGCACCCCGAGCCGATGCTGACTAGATTGGAATTACAAAAATTCCCTTTTTCTGCATAACCGCTTGAAGGAGTTCGTCATGACCTTCCTCGACTCTCCCATCGGCCGCTGCGAAGCCGTCCGGGAAATGGTGCTGCTGGATGAAACGCAGAAGGAGTGCGCCCACGAGCATGGCTGCCCGGACGGTTTCGACTGCCCGCTCAAAGGCTGGTTCACGGAACAGTCCGGGGTCAGCGATCCGGCCAGCCTGCCGGTCAAGCGCGCAGCGCGGCGCCGTCGCGGCGCCGCGGCGACCAGGCCCACACCCCTGAAGGCACGGGCGAAGATGTCAAAACCGCTCGTCTTCGTGGAGAAAGCGCCATTGCCCGAGCGGAAGGTCGCCTAGCCGGACCCGCCCGATCCGTATGCGCTTGAGGCCCACCACCTTCAGGCCGACCAGCTCGCACATGCGCCGGATCTGACGCTTGCGGCCCTCGCGCAGAACGAAGCGCAGCTGATCCTCGTTGATCCACTCGACCTTGGCGCGCCGCAGCTTGCGGCCGTCGAGCTCGAGGCCGTGGTTCAGCAGCGCGAGCCCGCGCTCGTCGAGCTCGCCCTCGACGCGGACGAGGTATTCCTTGTCCACCTCGGAATCGTCGCCGATCAGCTGGCGCGCGATGCGGCCGTCCTGCGTCAGCACGAGCAGGCCGGTCGAGTCGATGTCAAGGCGTCCGGCCGGCGCCAGGCCCTTGAGATGCGCAAAATCGAAGGGCTGCGCGGTGTCGCGGTCAAACTGGTTGGCCGCACCGATCAGGGAAACGGCCGGCTCGTAGCCGGGTTCGGGCTGGCCCGACACGTAGCCGACCGGCTTGTGCAGCAGGATCGTGACGCGCTGGGACTGGCGTCGGCACGCCTGCGGTGCGAGCGTGATCTCCGCGTTCGGGTCGATGCGGGTGCCGAGTTCGGACACGCACTGGCCATCCACGAGCACCCAGCCACGTTCGATGAACTCATCGGCCTCGCGGCGCGAGCACAGGCCGCGTTCGGCCATGACTTTCGACAGGCGCACGCCTTCGGCCGCAGCCGCCGGCGAGGCAGTCGCACGGGGCGCCGGCGCGCCCGAGGCGGCCTGCCTGCGCTCGGTGCGTTCGCCCCCCGGCTTCGCTGGCGCCTTGCCGCCGTCCCTGCGCGGACGGGGCGCGGCAGCCGCCCCGGCGCCTGCCTGCGGACGCGGCTTGCGCCCCGGCGCCTCGCCCGCGTCGCGCCCGGCCTTGCGAGCCTGCGCCTTCTCGTCGCCGGCCGCCGGTTTAGACTTCGCGATTGCCTTCGCATAGCCGGGCTGGAAGCGCGCACGCACGCCAACGCGGCGCTGCGTCTCGGCGGTCGGGGCGTCGTCCTGCTTCTTCACGCCAAGCGTGCGGCGCGGCGCGGCAGTTGCGTCTTCCTGTTCGGGGGCGTCGCCGGGCGTACCGGCATCCTTTGAGCGCTTCATGGTGACAATCCGGGTCACAGGCACACCCGCGCATCGTGCGGACGAAGCCTTGAAAAAACAATGCCCGGCATCGCCGGGCGCAATCCTCGAAGTATATCGACAGGCCGCTGCAGCTTCCAGCGACGCAACGGCGGCATTGCAGGAAGCGCCGCGGCATTTCACTAGGCGAAATCAACCCGGCCGGCTAGAATGCGCGCAACTGCACATCCCTTAGCGATCGCGTGAGCACCAACACCCCCACCGAAACCAAGAATCCGATCCAGGTCGTCGAGCGCATGATGAAGCTGCTCGACGTGCTGGCACAACACCCGGACCCCGCCGCGCTCAAGCAGATCGCCCAGGAAACGGGCTTGCACCCGTCGACCGCGCACCGCATCCTGAGCGCGATGGCGCAGAGCGGTTTCGTCGAGCGCGGAGAAGGGGGCACCTATCGCCTGGGGATCCGGCTGCTTGAACTCGGCAGCCTGGTCAAGTCGCGCATTTCCCTGCGCGAAACGGCAATGCCGGCGATGCTCAAGCTGCATGCGGCCACGGGTGAGAGCGTGAACCTCGGCATCCGCGCCGGCGACGAGATCGTCTACGTCGAGCGGACCTCCAGCGGCCGCTCCGCCGTGCGTGTCGTGCACATCGTCGGCGCACGTGCCCCGCTGCACACCACCGCCACCGGCAAGCTCTTCCTCGTCGAGGACGGCTCCGAGCGCGTGCGCGAGTACGCACGGCGCACCGGCCTGCCCGGCTCGACGCCGGCCTCGATCACCGAGATCGGCATGCTCGAGAAGGAGCTCGACAAGGTCCGGCGCCACGGCGTGGCCTTCGACCTGGAAGAAGTGGAGATCGGGGTGCGCTGCATCGCAGCAGGCGTGCGCGACGACAGTGGCGAACTGATCGCCGGCCTGTCGGTGTCCACCCCCTCGGAGCGCTTCAGCCCCGACCGCGCCCCGCTCGTGCGCGAGGCCGCGGACGAGATTTCCCGCGCGCTGGGCTACGTCAAACGCCCCGCTCGCTGAGCGCCGCCCCGGCACTGCCGGGGGAGGCGCGTTCACGCAAGCTCAGATGTTTTCCTTCCCGGCCGCCGTCGCCACGCGCTGCGGGCCGGCGGCCTCGAGCCATTTCTTGATGCGCACCGCGTCCGCGGTGCGCGAGTAGCGGCCGTCGGAGTCCATCAGCACGATGATCACCGGCTGCTTCAACAGCCAAGCCTGCATCACGAGGCAGCGGCCCGCCTCGCGAATGTAGCCCGTCTTCTGGACGCCGATTTCCCAATCGGGGTTGCGCACGAGCGAATTGGTGTTGCCGAAGCGGTGCATGCGCGAACCGATCTGCACGTAACGCTCGGAAGTCGTCGAGAACTCGCGGATCAGCGGATACGTGGACGCCGCCGACACCATGCGCGCGAGGTCGTGCGGGCTCGACACGTTTTCCGGGGTAAGGCCGGTCGGATCGGCGAAATGCGTTTCGGTCAGGCCGATCATGCGCGCCTTGACGTTCATCGCCGCGATGAAGGCCGCCTCGCCCCCGGGATAGTGGCGCGCGAGTGCCGACGCAGCGCGGTTCTCCGACGACATCAGCGCGAGATGCAGCATCTCCTCGCGCGTCAGGCGGGTGCCCAGCGCGAGGCGCGAGCCCGTGCCCTTGAGCGTGTCGATGTCGCCTTCGGAAATCGTGATCTCCTCCGACAGGCTCTGGCCGGCATCGAGCACGACCATCGCCGTCATCAGCTTCGTGATCGACGCGATCGGCAGCACGGAATCACTCTTCCTCTCGAGGATCACATGGCCGGTGTTCTGGTTCATGACGAGGAAGGCCGAGGAGCGCAGATGCGGCAGGCCGGCGGCATCAAGCTGCAGCGGCGCACTGTCGATCGCCGCTTCGGGGATCACGGCATCACGACGCAGCGACACCTTGACGCGGCGTGCTTCCTGACGCGCGACCGCCTTGCGGCTCACGCGCTTCTTCACCGTCTTCTTGGCCGGCGCGCTGACCGAGCGCTTCGCGGACTTCTTGACGGACTTCGTCACGGTTCCAGTCGAATCGGACCCGGCCGCCCGCGTGGCGGCGGAAGCGGGGAGAGTCCAGCCCGCCTGCATCATCGCGAGACTGACCATCGCGATCGCCAGATTACGGAATTTCATGTTGTGGCCTGAAACAAAAGTAACACGGAAGGGAACAACATCCGTCTCATTACTATTCTTATGCAAATTAAGCAGATATCAAGTCTTTTTGAAGTATTTCGCGAAAAATTTCTTACATCGCGTCACACGTCCGTCCAAACTAATAGTTTAGATGACCCTGCGCCGCACATGGCGAACGTTACACACGGAGGAAAGCCGCCACTTCGCTGCGCCGGTCCATCGTGTCCTTGTAACCGAGCTCGATGAGCGCCTGCGTGAAGGGCGGTTCGAACAGCAGGTAGGACAGCAGCGTCGATCCGTCGCGGCGCATCGCGCCGATGCCGCGCAGCACCGTGCGCAGCGCGAGTGGCAGGCTTTCGCGGTGGCGCCCGGCGATCGCATCGAGCCGCTGCGACGGTGAAATCACGAGGGTTTCGATCGGCCGCAGGTTGACGCCGGCTGCGGCGCGCTGTTCCGGACTCATCGCCCCGGCCGTGATGTTGATGCGCTGGAGCCGCTCGAGGTCCACGGACAGGCTGTCGAGGAAGATGCTCGACAGGGCATGGCCGGCGATCTGCGCGAGCGAAGGGTAGCCTTCGGAGCGCTGGCGCCCCTCCTCCGCCAGCCGCCCTGAGCCGATCACGAGGATGCGGTCGGCCCCCAGATGGATCGCGGGACTGACCGGCGCGAGCTGGCGCATGGAGCCGTCGCCGAACCATTCGCGGTTGATGCGCACCGGCGGAAACACGAATGGAATCGCGCTCGTCGCCAGCAGATGATCGACGCCGATCGACGCCCGCATGCCAAGCCGCTGCATGCGCCGCCACGCCTGCACCTCGGGCACGGCCTCGAAGAAGGTGAGGCTCTCGCCCGAGGAATAGCCCGATGCCGCCACGCTCACCGCGTGCAGGTGACCCTGCTCGATGCTGCGGCCGATGGCCGAGAAGTCCAGCACTTCGGTGAGCAGACGACGCAGCGGGGAATTGTCGAGCAGGGAGCGCGGCGTCTGGTGTATCGCCCAGCCCAGCGTCAGCGCCGATGCCCAGCGCAGGCCGTTCGCAAGCAGTGCCGCGGCGTCCGCACGATACACCTGGTCGACGTGGAACTGGCGCCAGATGCGCGCGAGCATGCGCACGCCGCGGGTGAAATCGCTGGAAAAAACCGCCAGCGCGACGGCGTTGATGCCGCCCGCCGAGGTGCCGCACAGGATTGGAAACGGATTGCCCGCCTGCCGCCCGCGGATCTCGCGGATCGCCGACAGCACCCCTACCTGGTAGGCGGCGCGCGCGCCGCCTCCCGTCAGTACCAGCGCAGCCTTGCCTTCAGCCATCGAGCCTCCGGTCGCTTGCGGACACTACCGGGAAAATCTTGCCACGCGGGTGCCGGCCGGGAAAGGCCCGCACCCGCGTTTTCACGGCCAGGTGCGTCAGATTTGACGCTGCGCCGCTTCGACGGCCGTCAGTGCGGTCATGTTGACGATGCGGCGCACGGTCGCCGAAGGCGTGAGGATATGCACCGGACGTGCCGCACCGAGCAGGATCGGGCCGACCGTCATGCCTTCACCCGCCGCCGTCTTGAGCAGGTTGAAGGCGATGTTGGCGGCGTCCAGCGTCGGGAAGATCAGCAGGTTGGCAGCATCGCGCATGCGCGCATTGGGGAAGATGCGCAG
Source organism: Aromatoleum evansii (assembly GCF_045689615.1). Lineage (NCBI taxonomy): Bacteria > Pseudomonadati > Pseudomonadota > Betaproteobacteria > Rhodocyclales > Rhodocyclaceae > Aromatoleum > Aromatoleum evansii. The sequence continues at coordinate 673,978 of NZ_CP141259.1, read as the reverse complement.
GCGCAGCTCGGCGTCGAGCGCCGCGTCGCCATGCATCTCGCCCTCGACCTCGAGCTCGGGGTGACGCTCGTGCAGCAGACGCAGCGCGGCGCGCATCTTCTCGGCAGTCGGCGAGTCGGCGCTACCGAAGGACGAGTGCGACAACAGCGCGACCTTGGGCGAAATGCCGAAGCGCGCCATCTCCTCGGCCGCCAGCAAGGTCATCTCCACGATCTGTTCCGGCGACGGGTCATAGTTGATGTAGGTGTCGGCGAGGAACAGCGTGCGCTCGGGCAGGTTCACAACGTTGAGCGCGTAGCAGTGCTTCACACCCTCGCGCCGGCCGATGACCTTCTCGATGAAGTCGAGGTGCAGCCGGTGCATGCCGTAGGTGCCGCAGATCAGGCCGTCGCCATAGCCCTGCTTGAGCAGCAACGCGCCGATGAGCGTGGTGCGGCGGCGCACTTCCTTCTTCGCGTACTCGACCGAGACGCCCTCTCGCTCCATCAGGCCGTGGTAGTAGGTCCACAGCTCCTTGAAGCGCGGATCGGAATCCGGGTTTACGAGCTCGAAGTCATGGTCGGCGCGCATGCGCAGGCCGAAGCGCTCGATGTTCGCATTCACGACATCGGGGCGGCCGATCAGGATCGGGCGCGCGAGGCCTTCATCGACGACGGTCTGCACCGCGCGCAGCACGCGCTCGGACTCGCCTTCGGCGAAGATGATGCGCTGGTTCTGGCCGCGCGCGGCGGCGAACACGGGCTTCATGATGAGGCCCGAATGCCACACGAAGTTGTTGAGCTGGGTGCGGTAGGCGTCCCAGTCGGTGATCGGGCGCGTCGCCACACCCGAGGCCATGCCGGCCTCGGCCACCGCCGGGGCGATCTTGACGATCAGGCGCGGATCGAAGGGGCGCGGGATGATGTATTCGGGACCGAAGCCCGACACCTTCTCGCCGTAGGCGGCGGCGACGATGTCGCTCTGCTCGGCGCGCGCGAGCTCGGCAATCGCCTTCACCGCGGCGAGCTGCATCTCGTCGGTGATCGTCGTCGCGCCGACGTCGAGCGCGCCGCGGAAGATGAAGGGGAAGCACAGGACGTTGTTGACCTGGTTCGGATAATCCGAACGGCCGGTGGCGATGATCGCGTCGTCGCGCACCGACTTCACCAGTTCCGGCAGGATCTCCGGGGTCGGATTCGCGAGCGCGAGGATCAGCGGCTTCGCCGCCATCTTCGCGACCATCTCGGGCTTGAGCACGCCGCCCGCCGACAGGCCCAGGAACACGTCCGCGCCCTCGATGACCTCGGCGAGCTTTCTCGCCTCGGTCTTCTTCGCGTAGCGCGCCTTGATCGGATCCATCAGGGCAGTGCGGCCTTCATACACGACGCCTTCGAGGTCGGTGACCCAGATGTTCTCGACCGGGATGCCGAGCTTCTCGAGCAGGCCCAGGCAGGCGAGCGCCGCAGCGCCCGCGCCGGAAGTGACGAGCTTGACCTTCTTCAGGTCCTTGCCCAGCAGGTGCAGGCCATTGAGGATCGCCGCGCCGACGACGATCGCCGTGCCGTGCTGGTCGTCGTGGAAGACCGGGATCTTCATGCGCTCGCGCAAGCGCGACTCGATGTAGAAGCACTCGGGGGCCTTGATGTCCTCGAGGTTGATGCCGCCGAAGGTGGGCTCGAGCGCAGCGATCATGTCGATCAGCTTGTCGGGGTCGTTCTCGGCGATCTCGAGGTCGAAGACGTCGATGCCGGCGAACTTCTTGAACAGCACCCCCTTGCCTTCCATGACCGGCTTGGCGGCGAGCGGGCCGATGTTGCCGAGACCGAGCACTGCCGTGCCGTTGGTGACCACGCCGATCAGGTTGCTGCGCGCGGTCAGGTTCGCGGCTTCCGCCGGTTCTTCCACGATCGCGTCGCACGCGGCGGCAACGCCGGGCGAATAGGCCAGCGACAGGTCGCGCTGGTTGGAAAGCACCTTCGTGGGGGTAACCGAGATCTTGCCCGGCCGCGGATAGCGGTGATAGTCGAGCGCCGCAGCGCGGATCAGTTCGTCCATGTGATGTCCCGTCATTGTTGTAATCAATCTCTCGCGGTCGTCGCCGACCGTCTCCCGAACCTGCAATGATGCCGCGGATTGCAGCCGGGAGACAGCCCCGCCGGAATGCGGCGGAACGACCGAACGCCGGGGAGCGAAGAAGCTGTTTTCCGTCGGCCCCGCTGGCGTGGCATAATATTAGGCTTTCGCCGACTGCGGTTTACCCTAGTAGTTTCCGCAAGGCCGGCACCACAAGAAGGTCCGAAGACCCGTTCAAAACCCCGCCAGGACGCGTGGCTGCGAGCTCCAGGTGGGTTACCGCTTTTGCTTCTGCAATCTGGAGAGCTTTTCACCATGACTCAACGCTTGTCCGCCGAGACCATCCTGGCCGGCGCGCCCGCTTACATCCGCCACGCCGGCCTGAAGAAGTGGGTCGCCGAAATCGCCGCACTGACCGAGCCCGACCGGGTCTACTGGTGCGACGGATCGGTCGAGGAATACGACCGCCTGTGCGCCGAAATGGTGGACGCGGGCATGCTGATCAAGCTCAACCCGGAAAAGCGCAAGAACTCCTACCTCGCATGGTCCGACCCCTCGGACGTCGCGCGCGTCGAAGACCGCACCTACATCTGCTCGAAGAACAAGGACGACGCCGGTCCGACCAACAACTGGGAAGACCCGGCCACCATGCGCGAGACCCTCAACGGCCTGTTCAAGGGCTGCATGCGGGGCCGCACGCTGTACGTGGTGCCGTTCTCGATGGGCCCGCTCGGCTCGCCGATCGCGCACATCGGTGTGGAGATCTCCGACAGCCCCTACGTCGTCACCAACATGCGCACGATGACGCGCATGGGCAAGGCCGTGTATGACGTGCTCGGCACCGACGGCGAGTTCGTGCCCTGCATCCACTCGGTCGGCGCCCCGCTCGGGCCGGGCGAGAAGGATTCGCGCTGGCCGTGCAACCCGGACACCAAGTACATCGTCCATTACCCCGAGACGCGCGAGATCTGGTCCTACGGCTCGGGCTACGGCGGCAACGCGCTGCTGGGCAAGAAATGCTTCGCGCTGCGCATCGCCTCGACGATGGCGCGCGACGAAGGCTGGCTCGCCGAGCACATGCTGATCCTCGGCGTCGAGTCGCCCGAAGGCGAGAAGACCTACGTCGCGGCGGCCTTCCCGTCGGCCTGCGGCAAGACCAACTTCGCCATGCTGATCCCGCCGAAGTCCTTCAACGGCTGGAAGATCTACACCGTCGGCGACGACATCGCATGGATCAAGCCGGGCAAGGACGGCAAGTTCTACGCCATCAACCCCGAAGCGGGCTTCTTCGGCGTCGCCCCGGGCACGTCGGAAAAGACCAACTACAACGCGATGGCGACGCTGAAGGAGAACATCATCTTCACCAACGTCGCGCTGACCGACGACGGCGATGTGTGGTGGGAAGGCATGAGCAAGGAAGCCCCCGCGCACCTGATCGACTGGCAGGGCAAGGACTGGACACCGGAGCTGGCCAAGGAAACCGGCCGCAAGGCGGCGCACCCGAACTCGCGCTTCACCGCGCCGGCTAGCCAGTGCCCGTCGATTGATCCCGCCTGGGAAGATCCCGCCGGCGTGCCGATCTCGGCCTTCATCTTCGGCGGCCGCCGCGCGACCACCGTGCCGCTGGCCTACCAGGCCTTCAACTGGAACTTCGGCGTCTACATGGCGGCGACCCTCGGCTCGGAAACCACTGCCGCCGCCTTCGGCGCGCAGGGCGTGGTGCGCCGCGACCCGTTCGCGATGCTGCCCTTCTGCGGTTACCACATGGGCGACTACTTCAACCACTGGCTGAAGATGGGCCACGTGGTCGAGAACACGCCGAAGATCTTCTGCGTGAACTGGTTCCGCATCAACGAGAAGGGCGAGTTCATGTGGCCCGGCTTCGGCGAGAACATGCGCGTGCTGAAGTGGATCGTCGACCGCGTGCGCGGCCGCATCGGCGCGAAGGAAACCTCGCTCGGCTGGATGCCCAAGTTCGAGGACATCGACTGGACCGGCTCCGACGTGAGCAAGGAGGAGTTCGAGGCCCTGACCCAGGTCGACGCCGACGCCTGGAAGAAGGAACTGGAGCTGCACAAGGAATGGTTCGACAAGTTGCAGGATCGCCTGCCGCGCGCGCTGACGCTCAAGCGCGAGATGTTCGAACTGGCCTTGTCGGTCTGAGTTCTCCGGCCGGCCCAGGCCGGCTGAACGAGCAAAAGCGCCGCGTGTCGGCGCTTTTGTTTTTTTCCGTCCCCTACAATTTCACACCGATCGCACCCGAGGATTCCGCATGAGCCCGCATCTCGCCCGCCGCACCGTCGACATCCAGCCCTTCCACGTGATGGAGCTGCTACGACGCGCACGCGAGCTCGAAGCGCAGGGGCGCGACATCATCCACATGGAAGTCGGCGAGCCGGACTTCGCGACGCCGCAGCCGATGATCGATGCGGCGACGCGCTTCCTCGCCGGCGGCGACGTGCATTACACCGCGGCCCTCGGCCTGCCGCCGCTGCGCGCGGCGATCGCACGTTTCTACCAGGAGCGCTTCGGCGCGGACGTCGCACCTGAGCGCATCATCGTGACACCGGGCGCCTCCGGCGCGCTGATGCTGGCGCTGGCCGCCACGACCGACCCGGGCGACGAGTGGCTGCTGCCCGACCCCGGCTACCCGTCCAACCGCCACCTCGTGCGCAGTTTCGAGGGCGTGCCGCGCGCGCTGCCGGTGGGCGCGGAGACGCGCTACCAGCCGACACCCGACCAGGTGGCCGGCGCGTGGACGGCACGCACGCGCGGGCTGATCGTCGCCAGCCCGTCCAACCCCACCGGCACCCTGCTCGAGCAGGCCGAACTGGCCGCATTGCGGACGGCGGTGCTCGCGCGCGGGGGCACGCTGATCGTCGACGAGATCTACCAGGGCCTGACCTACGGCGTCGACGCGAGCACCGTGCTGAAGAGCATGGACGACGTGTTCGTTGTGAACAGCTTCTCCAAGTATTTCGGCATGACGGGCTGGCGCCTGGGCTGGTTGGTCGCTCCGCAGGCCTACGTGCGCGAGATCGAGAAGCTTGCGCAGCACTTCTTCATCTCGCCCTCGACGCCGGCGCAGCACGCCGCGCTGGCCGCCTTCGCGCCCGCGACGATAGAAATCCTGGAGGCGCGCCGGCACGAGTTCGCGCAGCGCCGTGACACGCTGCTGCCAGCCCTGCGCGAACTGGGGTTCGTGGTTGCGGCGGAGCCGCAGGGGGCCTTCTACATCTACGCGGACGTGTCACGCCTCGCCGACGACAGCGAAGCGCTCGCGCAGCGCCTGATCGAGGAAGCCGGAGTGGCGGCGACGCCGGGGCTGGACTTCGGCGACAACCAGCCGCGCCGCCACCTGCGCATCGCCTACACGAACCGCAGTGAGCGCCTGCTGGAAGCGGCCGAACGCATCGCGCGCATGCTGGCCTGAGGAAGATCGGCGCGACGGGGAGACGCTCCCCGCCGCTGCGGATCAGACGCCGGTTTCGGTCTTGGCGCGGGATGCTGCCGCGACCAGGCGCTTCTTCATCGCCAGCACCTTGTTCGCGTAGCTCGCGTTCGGATCGCGGAGCGCGCCGCCGTAGTACTGCAGCGCGGTTTGCAGGGTGCCGAAGCGCTGCATGCCTTCGACGAGCACCATCGTGCCGACGCGGATGTTGAGCGTGGGGTCGAACAGTGCGTCCTCGCCGGCGTTGCGGCCGATCTTGTCCATATGGAAGCGCGGGATCACCTGCATCAGGCCCTGCGCGCCCATGTTGCTCTCGGCGAACGGATTGAAGCTCGATTCGATCGCCATCACCGCGACGATCAGCAAGGGGTCGATGCCGAGCTTGCGGCCACTGAGTTCGGCTGCCGTAAGCAGCGGCTCGAGCGTGCGCGTGGAGACTTTGTAGCGCTGCGCGACGAAATCGCGCACGCCGCGCATCTCGATGGACAAGCCGCCTGCCGATGCGACGGACTTCGGCCGCGGTGTTTCGGTGGGCGCATGCGCGACCGGCGCCTGTGCCGCGTCGCCTGCTGCGACGGACTCCGACGCCCCCGCGGCGAGGTCAGCGTAGCTGACGGGATCCTTCTGCAGATAAGCCGCTCCGACGAACGCGACGAGCGCGAAGGCGGTGAGCATCAGACTGCCGTGGACGAAATGCACGAAGAACGCGGCCGCGCCGTGAGGCCTGCGGCCAGGACAAGTTGCGTGAGTCATCGGTACCTCCCTGCTGCGACCATGCTCCCCGACCGCGGCGCCAACAGCACGCCCAGGCAGACTTCGCCTGTCAGTCGGATGATCACGTCTTCAGTGGTTGTTCGAGCGCGCGATCGCAACCAGATCTCACGCCCGGCGAGGATGGGATGCGCTCTCCGGCGCTGCCCCAGGGCACCCGATTTCGCTGGAAATCGCGCACCGCCCCGCGTCCAATTATTGAAAAACCACGTTGCTGCACCGCAGCAACGACCCTACTTTATTGATTTGATTGGGCTTGGTCAACCAGGCACACGGCCTGGGAAGTCCCTCCGCCCTCCTCCTGGACGCGAAGTCTTGCACAGGCAGGCATTCGAAGGCTGCGGAAAAATTGTCACAAAAGATGTAACAACATCATTCGGAAGGGCTCAGACCGTCCCTGACGCCGGTCCGCAGGCGAGCTTCGGCAGGTCGAGCGCCAGCCGCAATCGCTGCCAGTCGAAGCACGGACCGGGGTCGGTCTTGCGCCCCGGAGCGATGTCCGAATGGCCGGTGACCGCCTCGACCGGGTAGTGCGCACACAGCACGCGCAGCAGCGCGGCGAGGCGGGTGTACTGCGCCGGCTCGAAGGGCTGGGTGTCGCAGCCTTCCAGCTCGATACCGATCGAGAAGTCGTTGCAGCGCTCGCACCCGTTCCAGCTCGACACGCCGGCATGCCATGCGCGCGCGTCCGTGGGCACGAACTGCATCAGGCGGCCGTCGCGGCGGATGAAGAAGTGCGCCGACACGCGCAGAGGGCTGATCGCAGCGTAGTACGGGTGTTCCGCGGGATCGAGGGCGTTCGTGAACAACTGCTCGACGCCCGGACCGCCGAACTCGTCCGGCGGCAGGCTGATCGCATGCACGACGATCAGCTTCACCTCGTTGCCGGCGGGGCGCGCATCGCAGTTCGGCGACGGACAGTGCTGCGCCCCTTCCAGCCATCCGCCCGCGAGCGGTCCGAGGCCGTCCTCGACCGGCTCGCGGAACATGAGCTCCGTCGTTGGCCTACGCATGGCGCTTGCCCGTGCGGGCGGGCTTGCCGCTCGCGGCCGCAGCGGAACGTGCCGGCGCACGCCCCGCCGGCGCACCACGGTTGCCTGCCGGCGCCGGCCTGCCGCCGGGCTGACGCTTGCCTGCCGGGCCTCCGGACGGCGGGCGCCCCGCGGATGCCGCAGGGCGCTCGGCCGCGCCCAGCGGCACGCCCGGCTGATGGCGCGGCACGAGGCAGTGCGGCCCGTTGCCGATCAGGTCGGCGCGCCCCATGTGCTGCAGCGCCTCGCGGATGAGCGGCCAGTTCTCCGGGTCGTGCCAGCGCAGCAGGGCCTTGTGCAGCTTGCGGACCTTGCCGGAGCGGGCGGTCTCGACGACCTCGGAGTCCGCCGATACCTTGCGCAATGGGTTGCGACGGCTGTGGTACATCGTCGTCGCCATCGCCATCGGCGTGGGCAGGAAGGTCTGCACCTGGTCGGGCCGGAAGCCCTGTTTCTTGAGCCATAGCGCGAGGTTCACCATGTCCTCGTCGGTCGTCCCGGGGTGCGCGGCGATGAAGTAGGGCACGAGGTGCTGCTTCTTGCCCGCCTCCTGCGAGTATTTCTCGAACATCGCGGCGAACTTCTCGTAGGTGCCGATGCCGGGCTTCATCATCTTCGACAGCGGCCCCTCCTCGGTATGCTCGGGCGCGATCTTGAGCAGCCCGCTGACGTGGTGCGTGACGAGCTCCTTCACGTACTCGGGCGATCGCACCGCGAGGTCGTAGCGCAGCCCCGAGCCGATGGTCACGCGCTTGACGCCGGGAATCGCGCGCGCCTTGCGGTACAGCGACACGAGCGGCGCGTGGTCGGTGCCGAGGTTCTCGCAGATGTCCGGGTACACGCAGGACAGGCGCCGGCACGAGGTCTCGATCTTCTTGTCCTTGCACGCGAGGCGGTACATGTTCGCGGTGGGGCCGCCAAGGTCGGTGATGTGACCCTTGAAGTCGGGCGTGCGGTCGCGGATCTCCTCGATCTCGCGCAGGATCGATTCCTCCGAACGGCTCTGGATGATGCGGCCCTCGTGCTCGGTGATCGAGCAGAAGGTGCAGCCGCCGAAACAGCCGCGCATGATGTTGATCGAGAACTTGATCATGTCCCAGGCCGGAATGCGCGCGTCGCCGTAGGCGGGGTGCGGGCGGCGCGCGTAGGGCAGGCCGTAGACGAAGTCCATCTCCGGCGTGGTGAGCGGGATCGGCGGCGGGTTGAGCCACACGTCGCGCCGGCCCGGCCCTTCGCCGTGCGCCTGTACCAACGCGCGGGCGTTGCCGGGGTTGGATTCGAGATGGAAGATGCGCGAGGCGTGCGCGTACATCACCGGATCGGCGCTGACGGTCTCGTAGGACGGCAGGCGGACGGCGGTCTTGCCGCGGGCGGCGCGGCGCGCGGCGACGCGCTCGGCGGCGGGAACGATGCGCACCGGCTGGGCACCATCGCCCGTGGGCTGCGCGGCCGGCGCAGTGCTCTTCTCCGCCTCCATCGCGTAGGGGTCGGCATGCGGCTCGATGCGACCGGGGCGGTCCAGGCTCAGCGAGTCGATCTCGCTCCAGTCCTCCCCCGGCAGCCAGCCTGGCTTCACCATGAAGGCGGTGCCGCGCAGGTCTCGGATCGCCGCGATCGGCTCGCCGGCATCGAGGCGGCGAGCGAGATCGACGAGCGCACGCTCGGCATTGCCGAAGATCAGCAGGTCGGCCTTGGAGTCGGGCAGCACCGAGCGGCGCACCTTGTCGGACCAGTAGTCGTAATGCGCGATGCGACGCAGCGAAGCTTCGATGCTGCCGATCACGACGTTCACATCCGGGAAGGCCTCTCGCGCGCGCTGCGCGTAGACGGTCACCGCGCGGTCGGGGCGCTTGCCGGCTTCGGCGCCGGGGGTGTAGGCGTCGTCGGAGCGGATCTTGCGGTCCGAGGTGTAGCGGTTGACCATCGAATCCATGTTGCCGGCGGTGATGCCGAAGAACAGGCGCGGCCGGCCGAGCGCGCGGAAGGGCTCGGCGCTCTTCCAGTCGGGCTGGCTGATGATGCCGACGCGAAAGCCCTGCGCCTCGAGCAGCCGCCCTATCAGGGCCATGCCGAAGCTGGGGTGATCGATGTAGGCGTCGCCGGTCACGAGGATCACGTCGCACGCGTCCCAGCCGAGCGCCTTCATCTCGGCGCGGGACATCGGCAGGAAGGGCGCAGGGCGGGCCGGCGGACGGGCGCCCGCGGTGATGCTGGGGGGAGAATCGGGGATCATTGTCGCGTGCATTGTACTCGGACGCCCGGAGGCGCCATTCGGTTCAGTTCGACTCAATCGGCGAGCGCAGGCTGCGCATCGGCCAGGCGGATGGCGTCGCGGCGGGCCTCGTCCAGCAGCCAGTCGCGGAACGCGGCGACGTGGGCACGCGGGGCCACAGCCTGCGGCGTCACGATGTAATAGGCAAAACGGCGCCGCAGGCTGATGCCGAAGGGCACGACGAGGCGGCCGGCGGCGACTTCCGCGGCAACCAGCGGCTTGGACACCAGCGCGACGCCCAACCCGTCGAGCGCCGCAGCGATGGCGAGGCCCGAGTCGCTGAAATGCAGGCCGGCATCGGCACGCACCGCGGACGCCCCGGCCGCCTGCAACCACTCCGCCCAGGTCGGCCGCTCGCGCGTGTCGGGCACGGTATCGTCGTGGATCAGGCAGTGGCGCCGCAGGTCGGACGGCTGGCGCAGCGGAATCTTCGCGCGCAGCAGCGCCGGGCTGCACACCGCGGTGTATTCGGGTTCGAGCAGCAGCTCGCAGCGATAGCCGGGATACGTGCCCGTGCCGAAGCGGATCCACAACTGGCCGCCCTCGGCGCGCGCGGTGAGCGGCTCGATACCCAGCCCCGCGGCGTCGCGGCCGTCGATGGCCTTGGTGGCGCTCGCCAGATGCAGCTCGACCTGCGGGTGCACTTCGGCGAAACGTTGCAGGCGCGGGACCAGCCAGCGCGAGGCGAAGGATGGCGGGGCGACGACCGACAGGCGGCTCAACGGCCGCATCGCGCGGACGGCCTCGACCGACTCGGCGATCGCGCCCATCGCTTCGCGCAGCTTGGGCAGCATCGCCGCCCCCTCCGGGGTCAGTTCGAGCGCGCGCGTCAGGCGTCGGAACAGGGGCACGCCCAGATCCTTCTCGAGGCCGCGGATCTGGTGGCTGACAGCGGTCGGGGTAACGGACAGCTCCTCGGCGGCGCGCTTGAAGCTCAGGTGACGCGCCGCGACCTCGAAGGCGCGCAGGGCGTTGAGCGGCGGGAGACGGACGGCCATACGCGGACGATCACATGGATGAATTTTTCTAAGGCATCACATGATGAACGATCGTTTGTTGCGACGCAACAAGCTCCGTACAGTCGCGTCCATGCCCTCACGAAGGGCTGCAACGTCAAGGAGCCGCACGATGGACAAGGACTATCTCTTCTACCAAGGCCGAATCCGCGAAGCGCAGCGTCTGCGCAACGAAGCCCTGGGCCAGCTCCTGGCCGACGGCTGGCACGGCACGAAACGCGTGGTCACCCGCATTGCACGGGCCGCAGTCGGCCTGCTGCTGGGCGTGCGTTACCCCCAACCCCACTGAAACGCAATGCGCCTCACGAGGGCGCCGGTCACTCGCCCGCCCTGCGCCTCCGACGCAGGGCGACGATGCCGTACACGAGCACGTTGACCACCAGCACCAGCAGGCCGAGCACGAGCTGGACCCGCGGCGTGAGGCCCGCGGGATAGATCAGCGGGATCAGGTAATGCTCGATGAAGCCGCCGCGGTAATCCACACCGCCCGCAGCCAGGCGCAGCGTCTTCTCGAGCGGAGTCAGCGGACAGGTCCAGCCGATCAGTTCGATCGCCGCGCCGTAGGCGGCCACTGGCAGATGTGCCCACTTCGCGCGCGGCCAGCGCAGCGTCAATAGGCCGCCGAACACCACGAAGGCGATGAAGAGCGCGTGCACCAGCACGACGAGATCGGCCGCCATCAGCGCAAGCACGCTTTTCTCCTCAGGATCCGGTTGCGGCCGGCCGGAACACGCGCACCCCGAGCAGGACGCCCGCGACCAGCAGGACGATGCCGACGGCCTCGCCGAGGCCCGGCCAGCGGCCGTACCACAGGAAAGCATAGAGCAAGGCCGCCAGCGTTTCGAACACGATCAGCTGGCCAGCGAACGCCGGCGGCAGCAGGTGGCTTGCGCGGTTCCACAGCAGGGTGCCGAGCCACGATGCGGCAAGGCCCGTGAGCAGCATCAGGCCGACGAAGGCCAGGGGTCGAGGCCCGAACGGCCACTCGAATGCCGCGGCCGACGCAGTCGCGCCTTCCCACAGCGCGAAACCGGCGGCGGCGGCGAGCGCGAGCGGCAGCGTCACCAGACCCTGCGCAGTCGCCCAGGGACGCGCGAGGCCCGCACCGCGGGCACGCAGCCAGCGTGCGTTGCGAATCGGATACCAGGTCCACGACGCGACCGCGACGGCGGCCAGCAGCAGACCGGCCACGTAGCGCAAGCCGCCGCGGGCGCCCTCCTGCCCGCCCGCATCGGTCGCATGCGCGGCAGAGTCGAACTGCACGACCACGAGGCCGGCAAGAATCACCACCAGCGGCAAGGCGAGGCGCCGCCACGCGACGACGTCCGCGGCATTGCCGGCACGGCGCTCGGTGAGGTTCGCACAGATCGCGATCACGACCGGCAACGTGCCGATCATCAGCGTCGGCACCGGAGCGCCCGCGAGCTGGATCGCGCTCGCGAGCGTCGCGTAATAGAGGAGGTTGCCGACCAGCGCGAGCTTGCCGGCCTCGATCCAGTCGGCCCGCGAGAGCCTTGCCAGTGCCGCGCGGTCCATCCACGCGAGGGCGACGGCAAGGACGCCGAAGGCGATGTAGCGGCCGAACGCGAGCACGATGCCGGGGTATTCCCCGAGCATCAGCGGGACGACGAACACGAGCCCCCACAACATCCCCGCGCCGAGCGCCGCGAGCAAACCAGCCAGCATGGATTCCTTCCCCGTATCGAAGGCGCGCAGTGTGCCATGCAATGCCGATCCGGGGGTGCGGGGAAACCCTGAGCGTGCGCGATTCGGGCGCGGCAGCTGCTATGCTGACCAGGACATGAATCGGGCTCATCACAGGGCTGAAAATCCCTCGCTGCGCCCAGGCGCGGAGCTTGTTAACATCGCGCCACCTCGTTCCACACCATTTCCGAACAAGAACCGGAGACCTCCCTCATGACCGAATCGCCCACCCGCGGGCCGCGCGTCGGACTGTTCGCCACCTGCCTGATGAACGTGTTCCGCCCGAACGTCGGCTTCTCGGCGGTGAAACTCCTCGAAGACGCCGGCTGCACCGTCGAGGTGCCCGCAAACCAGACCTGCTGCGGCCAGCCCGGCTACAACAGCGGCGACTACGACGCGGCGCGCGCGCTCGCCCGCCAGGTGATCGAAGCCTTCGAGAACTACGACTACATCGTCGGACCGTCCGGTTCGTGCATGGCGACCATCCGCCACGACTACCCGGTGCTGTTCCAGGACGACCCGGTGTGGCTGCCGCGCGCGCAGGCGCTGTCGGAGAAAAGCTGGGAATTGCTGTCCTTCCTCGCCGACGTGCTGCATGCGGCGCCGTCCGACTCGCGCTACGAAGGCACGGTCACCTACCACGACTCCTGTTCGGGCTTGCGCGGCCTGGGCATCAAGGGCCAGCCGCGCGCGCTGCTCGGCGAGGTCGACGGCCTCAAGCTCAAGGAGATGGAGGACAGCGAGGTGTGCTGCGGCTTCGGCGGCACCTTCTGCGTGAAGTATCCGGAGATCTCCGAGAAGATGGTCGAGGACAAGGTCAGGAACGTCCTCGCGACGGGCGCCGACACGCTCGTCGGCGGCGACCTGGGCTGCCTGATGAACATCGCCGGGCGACTGAAGCGCGTCAATGCGCCGGTGAAGGTCTTCCACACTGCCGAAGTGCTCGCCGGCCTCGCCGACGGCCCCGGTCTCGCCGGCGCCGCGAAGGAGAGCGAGTGATGGAGATCCGTTCCAAGGAATTCAAGCAGCGCTCGGTCTTCGCGATCCACGACGCGAACCTGCAGACCGCGCTCGGCCGCGCGCGCTACGGCTTCGTTGGCAAGCGCGCGCTGCAGGTCGCCGAACTGCCGGAATTCGAGCGCCTGCGCGAGGAAGCGAAGAACACCAAGAATCACATCCTCGACAACCTCGACCATTACCTCGAGCGCTACGAGGCGGCCGTGACGGCCGCCGGCGGCCATGTGCACTGGGCGCGCGACGCCGAGGAGGCGAGGAAGATCATCCTCGACATCTGCAAGCGCGTCGACGCGAAGACCGTCACCAAGGGCAAGTCGATGGTATCCGAGGAGATCGGGCTCAACGAGGCGCTGATCGAGAACGGCATGGAAGTCGTCGAGACCGACCTCGGCGAATACATCATCCAGCTCGCGCACGAACCGCCCTCGCACATCATCGCGCCGGCCGTTCACAAGACCAAGGACCAGGTCTCCGACCTCTTCGAGGCCGCGCACGGCGGCCCGCGCAAGACCGAGGTGCCGGACCTCGTCAATGAGGCGCGCCTGGTGCTGCGCGACAAGTACTTCAAGGCCGACGTCGGCATCACCGGCGGCAACTTCCTCGTCGCCGAGACCGGCTCGTCGATCATCGTGACGAACGAGGGCAACGGCGACCTCACTCAGACGCTCGCGAAGGTGCATATCGTCACCTCCGGCATCGAGCGCGTGGTGCCGACGCTCGACGACGCGACGCTGTTCCTGCGCCTGCTGGCGCGCAGCGCCACCGGCCAGGAGACCGAGACCTACACGACGATCTCGACCGGCCCGCGCCGCGCCGAGGACCTCGACGGCCCCGAGGAGTACCACGTGGTGCTGGTCGACAACGGCCGCTCGAAGATGCTCGCCGGGCGCTTCAAGGAGATGCTGCGCTGCATCCGCTGCGGCGCGTGCATGAACCACTGCCCGGTGTATGGCGCGGTCGGCGGCCACGCCTACGGCTGGGTCTATCCGGGGCCGATGGGCTCGGTGCTCACGCCGCTGATAAAGGGCCTGGACAACGCCTACGACCTGCCCAACGCGTGCACGCTGAACGGCCGCTGCGCCTCGGTGTGCCCGGTGAAGATCCCGTTGCCGGACCTGTTGCGCGAGCTGCGCCACATGCAGCACCAGCAGGACATCACGCCGGTGATGCAGAAACGCGCGCTGAAAGTGTGGCGCTACGTCGCGACGCGGCCGAAGCTCTACCACGCGCTCGAACAGGTCGGCGCCCGCTTCCTGTCGGCGATCGCGAAGAACGGAAGCATCCGCCGCCTGCCGCTCGCGAGCGGCTGGACCGACGTGCGCGACCTGCCGGCACCGGCGGGCCGCACCTTCCTGGAACTGTGGCAAGGCAAGCGAGGCCAGAAATGACTGCAGCAGCGAACGCCCGCGAGGCGATCCTCAATTCCGTCCGCTCCGCGCTGCGGCGCGGACCGCTCGACGACGCACGACGCGCCGAACTCGACGCGCGCCGCCCGCAACACACCCGCCCGGCGCAGGACGAGGAACTCGTCGCGCGCTTCATCCGCAAGTTCGAGAGCCGCGCCGGCACCACCGCGCGCGTCGCGAGCCGTGCCGACGTGCCCGCTGCGGTCGAGGCCTATCGCGCCGACAAGGGCCTTCCCGCGCGCGCCGCGGTCGGCGCCGCACTGAACGACCTGGCGTTCGCGAGCCTCGAGACTCACCACGCCCCGGCCGGCATCGACGAGGCGATGGCCGTGTCTCAGGCCTTGTGCGGCATCGCCGAGCCGGGCAGCCTGATGATGGCCTCCGGTCCGGCGAGCCCGATCACGCACAACTTCGTGCCCGACGACCACATCGTCGTGCTCGACGCGAACGCGATCGTCGGCCACTTCGAGGAGGCCTGGGACATCCTGCGCGCCCGCCCGGAAGGCATGCCGCGCGCGACCAACATCATCTCCGGCCCCTCGCGCACGGCCGACGTCGAGCAGACCATCCAGCTCGGCGCGCACGGCCCGCGCCGCGTGCATGTGATCATCGTCGGCTGAGACCGGCAGGCACGCCCGGGGGCCGTTTCAATGCTCCCGGGCTAACCCGTTTCATGCATATCCGCTTACAACTCGGCGACAACTTCTCCCTTCGATCTCGCGTTTAATGCGCATGGGGACAACGGTACGCGCTGCGTGACGGTGTCCGGTTCGTCAGGAGAAGAATCATGAAATCGAAAACCCTCAAACTGCTTGCCGCAATGATCACCGGGGGTGCCCTGATCGCTGCCACGCCCGCCCATGCCGACCGCGACCACTGGCGCGACGACGGCTACCGCGAGTGGCGCGACCACGATCGCGGCCACCGGCACGGCCACTACAAGAAATTCCGCGACCGCGAGCGCGTCGTGATCCGCGAACGGATCGTCGAACGCCGCCCGGTGGTGCGCGAATACCGCTATTACGAGCGTCCGATCGGCTATTACGCCCCGGCGCCGGTCTATGCCGCCCCGGTTTACGCGCCGCGCATCTATCCGCGCGATCCGGCGATCACCATCGGCGTCGACATCCCGCCGCTGGTCATTCCGTTGCGCTGACGCAACACTTCACAACGCCCGCTCGCCGGGTCCGCGCAGGGCCCGGCGCTCCGCGGCGAACGCTTCCGCCGCGCCGATGAACTCGAGGAAATCCGCCTCGAAGCCGGCATAGTCGGCGAGGAGTTCCGCGCCGCTGCCGGTCAGCGGATTCGCTCGGCGCAGCCTCAGCGCCATGCGGTCGAGCGCCATCGCGATGACATCCGCCGAGCGATAACTCCCCAGCCAGTCCGATTCGCGCATGCGCGGCAGGATCGCCGCCAGGCGTGGCGGCAGCAGCGCGCCGTTGGCGTCCAGCAGCGCGTACATCGCCGCGCTGAAGCGCTCGAGCGGCTCGTCGTGGTAACGCTCCCAGTGCAGCGCGAGGAAGTGGTCGTAGAACATGTCGACCATCACCCCGGCGACGCGACGCCGTTCGGGCGAGACCCGCGCACGGCTGCGCAGGAAGGCGGGATGGGTTTCGGCGAAGAGGTCGATCTGGCGATGCAGGCGCACGCCTGCCGCGAGGTCCGGCGGCAGGCCGGCCGGCAACGGCCCTTTCACGAAGTCGCCCATCAGCCCGCCGAGGCGATCAGCGGGGGCTCCGCCGGCGAGCCAGGCGTGCGCGAGGAAGTTCATGTCGGGTTTGCCTAGGCGAACGCGGCCGCGAGCCAGTCGATGAATCCCTGCACCACCGCGCGCTTGCTCTGCGCCGGCGTGCTCACCGCGTAGTAGGTGAACGGGGCCGGCGCGGACACACCGAAGAGCGGCACCAGCCGGCCCGTCTCCACCCACGCCGCCGACAGGCGCCGCGTACCCACCGCCGCGCCCAGACCGGCCGCGGCGATCTCCATCAGCATGCCGAGATCGTTGAACACGGCACCGCGCTCGGGCTCCGCCCAGTCGAGACCGGCCGCGAGGAAGCACGGCCGCCATGGCAGCAGCGGCGAGCGCAGTAATTCCAGACCGGCAAGATCGGCCATGCCGGCGGGCGCATGCGCGGCCACCCATGACGGCGCGGCGAGCGGCACCATGATGTCGTCGAAGAGCTTGCGCACGACCCGCTCCGGGTATTCGCCGCGCCCCCAGCGCACCTCGACGTCGGCCGCCTCGGCCGTCACGTCCTGCAGCGGGATCGACAGGTGCGCCTCCAGTTCCACCTCGGGATGCGCGCGCAGGTATTCGGGCAGGCGCGCCATCAGCAACTGCCGCGCGAAGGTCGGCGGCAGCGACACGCGCAGGCGCTCGCGCTCGGGCCGCAGCACGGCGCCCGCCTGCGCGAGCCGGTCGAAAGCCGCGCGCACGCTGTCGAGGTACAGTCGTCCGGCGGTGGTCGGCC
The DNA here is from genome assembly GCF_045689615.1 of Aromatoleum evansii. Classification (NCBI taxonomy): domain Bacteria; kingdom Pseudomonadati; phylum Pseudomonadota; class Betaproteobacteria; order Rhodocyclales; family Rhodocyclaceae; genus Aromatoleum; species Aromatoleum evansii. The sequence goes on along the minus strand of NZ_CP141259.1, from coordinate 656,787 downwards.
GCACGCCGCCGGGCCCGCGCTCGAACAGCGCAGTGCCGAGCTGGGTTTCGAGCTGGCGGATGCGGTGGCTGACGGCACTCGGCGTCACGCACAGTTCCTCGGCCGCCTGCGCGAAGCCGCCCAAGCGCGCGGCCGCCTCGAAGGCCGCGAGCGCGTGCATCGGCGGCACGTGGCGCAGCGGTGCGCTCACGCCGGGCTCCGCAAACGAGCGAGTTCCGCGACTTCGCGGTGGCGCGGGCAGGTGACGACATGGTCGTTCGTCATCCCCGCGGCCTGCATCAGCGCGTAGCAGATCGTGCTGCCGACGAACTTGAAGCCGCGCGCCTTGAGCGCCTTGCTCATCACGTCGGACTGCGGCGTGGTCGCGGGGATCTCGGCGAGCGCGGCGAACGCATTCTGCACCGGCCGGCCGTCGACGAAGCCCCACAGCCAGGCGGCCGGGTCGATGCCGGCGTCCCGCAGGTCGAGCCACGCGCGCGCATTGAGGATCGCCGCGTCGATCTTCGCACGGTTGCGGATGATGCCGGGGTCGGCGAGCAGGTCCGCCTTCTTCGCGTCGTCGTAGCGCACGATGCGCTCGGGGTCGAAGCCGTCGAACACGGCACGGTAGCGCTCGCGCTTCCGCAGCACCGTGATCCACGACAGCCCCGCCTGCGCGCCTTCGAGGACGAGGAATTCGAACAGCGTGCGCGCATCGTCGGTCGGCACGCCCCATTCGGTGTCGTGGTAATGGACGTAGAGCGGGTCATTGCCCGCCCAGGCGCAGCGCTCGGTCATGGGGTTTCTCCGGTGGGCGCATCCGCGGCCCGGCTCACGCTGAAGTTTATTGAACCAGCCATCAAACGCAATCGTTCGCGCCCGATGCGTCGATGAGGATCGTGGGAGTCGATTCTCCTGTGGGAGCGGCTTCAGCCGCGAAGCAGCGGTGTTGCGGAGTGATCCGCCGATTCGCGGCTGAAGCCGCTCCCACAGTTGCTCCCACACTGCAGCCCCCACGCTCCGCGCTCCATGCCCCGAGTTCAGCCAAAGATCCGGGCCACCGCCTCCGCATCCGACGGGAAATAGAAATGCACGTAGGAGGCCGTCAGCCGCCCCTGGCGGTAGATCGCCTCGCCCTCACGTCCGTCGGGCGTCTGGGCGCGCACGAGGGGCGCGAGCGGGGTGTCGCTCTTCGAATAATGGAAGGTGTGACCGCGCAAGCGCCCTTCGGGCAGTTCCGCCACCTGCATCCCGAGCGCCGCGAGCCGTTGCTGCATCACTGCGCGCCCCGGCAACAGACCGGCGAAGGCGTGCTCCCGCCCGGCCTTGTCGACGACGGTTTCGAACAGGCTCATCATCCCGCCGCACTCGGCGAGCAGCGGCTTGCCTGCCGCCGCGTGCGCACGCAGAGCGGGAAAGAAATGCGGATTGGCGGCGAGCGTTTCGCCATGCAGCTCAGGGTAGCCGCCCGGCAGCCACACGGCGTCGCAGTCGGGCAACGCGTCGCCGGCAAGCGGCGAGAAGAATTCGAGCCGCGCGCCCAGCTTGTGCAAGGTGTCGAGGTTCGCCGGGTAGATGAAGCCGTAGGCCGCATCGCGCGCGATCGCGATCGTGCGCCCGGCCAGCAGCGGCGTCAGTTGCGGCGGCAGCGTGGCGGGGAATTCGACCGGCTCCGGCAGATCGGCCGCGCCGGTCGCCGCGATGCCGTCGGCGAAGCGGTCCAGCCGCGCTTCGAGGTCGGCGATCTCGGCCGCCTGCAGCAGCCCCAGGTGGCGCTCCGGTAGCCCCGCCTGCGCGTCGCGCGACAGCGCGCCGTACCAGCGCATGCCCGCCGGCAAGGCGTCGCGCAGCATCTCCGCATGGCGCACGCTGCCGACATGGTTCGCGAGCACGCCGGAGAACGGCAGGCCGGGCTGGTAGTGCGCGAGCCCGTGGGCCACCGCACCAAAGGTCTGCGCCATCGCGCGCGCATCGATCACCGCCATCACCGGCAGGCCGAAGCGGCGCGCGATGTCCGCCCCCGAGGGATCGCCATCGTAGAGGCCCATCACCCCTTCGACGAGGATCAGGTCGGCCTCGCGCGCGGCCGCATGCAGGCGCCACGCCGCGTCGGCCTCGCCGCACATGCCGAGGTCGAGGTTGTACACCGGCGCGCCGCTCGCAACCGCGTGGATCTGCGGATCGAGAAAGTCCGGGCCGCACTTGAACACGCGCACGCGCCGCCCCTGCCGTGCGTGCAGGCGTGCGAGGGCGGCGGTGACGGTGGTCTTGCCCTGGCCAGACGCTGGCGCAGCGACGAAGAGCGCGGGACAGCGTGCAGTCTCGCTCATCGCTCATCCCCTGCGCGATGCACCGCGCTGCACCCGGCATGCGGCGGATGCGCCGTCGGCGCGCTGTCCGGCGCGAACCACGCGAGGCGCGGATACAGGCCGACGACATCCCCGACGATGGTCAGCGCCGGCGGGCGGATGCCCTCGTCCGCGACCACCTGCGGCAGGTTCGCGAGCGTGCCGACGGCAACGCGCTGCGCCGGCGTCGTGCCGCGCTCGACGACGCCGGCCGGCGTTTCCGCCGGCAGGCCGTGGGCAACGAGTTCGCGGCAAATGTCGGGCAGGCGCGAGATGCCCATGTAGATCACCAAGGTCTGGCCGCGGCGCGCGAGCATCGGCCAGTCGAGGTCCAGCGCGCCGTCCTTGAGGAAGCCGGTCGTGAACACCACCGAGCGGGCGTGGTCGCGGTGCGTGAGCGGGATGCCCGCATAGGCGGCGATGCCCGCTGCGGCAGTGACGCCGGGCACGACCTCGACGGTGATGCCGGCTGCGACCAGCACCTCCATCTCCTCGCCGCCGCGGCCGAAGATGAAGGGGTCGCCCCCCTTCAGGCGCACGACGCGCTTGCCCGCCTGCGCAAGGCGCACGAGCAGCTGGTTGATGTCGTCCTGCGGCAGCGTGTGGTCGGCGGCCTTCTTGCCGACGTAATGGCGCTCGGCGGTCGCGGGCGCGAGGTCCACGATCGCCGGGCTGACGAGGTTGTCGTAGACGATGGCGTCCGCGCCCGCGACAAGGCGCGCGCCGCGCAGGGTCAGCAGCTCGGGGTCGCCGGGGCCGGCGCCGACGAGGTAGACGTGGCCCGCGGCCGGGCCGGGGCGGGGATTCGGGAGGTCGGGAAGGGACATGGGGGTCTCTTCTGTGTTGTCGCGATTTAATTTAGACAGCTGGAGGGTATTGCGGGCTGCAAGCCGGCGGCATTGTCCTGGACTCGCGGCGGCTTGTCCCCCAGCCCTTCGACGGGCAAGGGACGACGCAATTTTTCCCCCTGCGTTGCTTGCGGAGCGAACCCGTGGGAGCGGCTTTAGCCGCGAAATCGGCGCCCATTCGCGGCTGAAGCCGCTCCCACTGTCATTCCCCTTGCTTCCGAAGGCCGACATGAGCCCGGCCGCACGTAGTTCCGCGATCGCCCTGACTCAGAACTCCAGCCCCGGCATCGCCCTCACGCCGGCCGCGAACGCATGTTTCACGAGCCCCATGTCGGTCACCGTATCGGCCGCCTCGACGAGCTCCGGCGGCGCCGCACGGCCGGTCACGATCACGTGCTGGTGCGCGGGCCGCGCGAGCAGGTCGGCGACGACAGCGGCCACTTCAAGATAGCGGTACTTCAGCGCGATGTTCAGTTCGTCGAGCACGACGAGGCCGATCGCGGGATCGCGCAGCAGCGTGCGCGCCTGTTCCCACGCGGCCTCGGCGGCCGCGACGTCGCGCGCGCGGTCCTGCGTGTCCCAGGTGAAACCCTCGCCCATCACGTGCCACACGACACCCGGCTGGCGGCGGAAGAAGGCCTCCTCGCCGGTGTCCGAGCGCCCCTTGATGAACTGCACGACGCCCACCTGCATGCCGTGGCCGAGCGCGCGCGCGACGACGCCGAAGGCGGCGCTCGACTTGCCCTTGCCGTTGCCGGTATTGACCAGCAGCACGCCGCGCTCGATCTGCGCGGCGGCGATCTTTTCGTCCACCACCGCCTTCTTGCGCTGCATGCGCTCGGCGTGACGGATGTTCTTCTCGTTGTCCTGTTCGTTCATGCTCAATCGGGGATGAAGAGGATCCGCTCGCCCACGTCGAGGCGGCGGATCGGGTGGTCGAAGGCGCGACTGAGGTGATCCGCCTGCAGGACCTCCTCGCGCGCACCGGCAAGCACGCCGCCCTTGCCGTCAAGCAGGATCACGTGGTCGGCGAAGCGCGTCGCGAGATTGATGTCATGCAGCACCATCACCACACCGCACCCGTTGCGCTTGAGGCGCGCAAACAGCTCCAGTACGGCGATCTGGTAATGCAGGTCGAGGTGGTTGGTCGGCTCGTCGAGGAGGAAGAGCCGCGGCGCCTGTGTCAGCAGCGTCGCGATCGCCACGCGCTGGCGCTCGCCGCCGGACAGGCTGAGAACGTCCCGCCCGGCGAACTCGGCGAGGCCCACTTCGGCCAGCGCCGCCTGCGCGATGGCGATGTCGGCGGCCGTCTCCCAGCCCCAGCGGCCGAGATGCGGATGGCGGCCGACCAGCGTCGTCTGCAGCACCGAGGCGGAAAAGTGGTCCGGCTGCTGCTGCGCGAGCAGGCCGCGGAAACGCGCCGCCGCGAGGCTGTCCCAGTCCGCGTAGGAGCGTCCGCCGAGGCGCACGCTGCCCACCGTCGCCGCGCGCAGGCCGGCAAGGGTTTGCAGCAGCGTGGTCTTGCCGGCACCGTTGGGACCGAGCAGCACGAGACACTCGCCCGCGGCAAGCCGCAGGCTGAACTCGCAGCACAGCCAGCGTTCGCCGACCTGCAGCGCGAGGCGCTCGGCCTCGAGCAGGACGGACGGATCGCCGACCCCCGTCATCGTGAACTCCGCGACAGCAGGAACAGGAACACCGGCACGCCGATCAGCGCGGTGAGCACGCCGACGGGCAGCTGGACAGGCGCCATGACCGTGCGCGCAGCCGTGTCGGCGAGCGTGAGCAGCGTGCCACCTGCGAGCAGCGCCGCCGGCAGCAGCAGGCGCTGGTCGTTGCCGATGGCGAAGCGCACCAGATGCGGCACGACCAGGCCGACGAAGCCCACGGAGCCGACCAGCGTCACGGCCGCCGCAGTGAGCAGCGACGCGAGCACGTAGAGCAGGTAGCGCAGCCGCCGCACGCGCACGCCCAGAGCGGAGGCCGTCGTCTCGCCGCGCGCGAGCACGTTGAGGTCGCGCGCGACCGGCAGCACCACCGCGAGTCCGGCGACGAGCACCACCAGCGCCGGCCACGGCCGGCTCGCGCCGCTGGCGTCGCCCATCAGCCAGAACAGCATCGACTGCAGGCGAGTGTCCGTCGCCAGCGACAGCATCAGCGTCACCGCCGCGCCGCAGCCGGCCGCGACGATGACGCCGGTGAGCAGCAGCCGTGTCTGCGTCCACGAGCCGTCGCCGTGCGCGAGCCCGAACACCACCAGCATCGCCGCCAGCGCGCCGCCGAAGGCCGCCCCATCGACGACCCAGGATGACGCGCCGACCAGCATCGCCGCCAGCGCCCCGACCGCGGCGCCACCGGAGACGCCCAGCACGTAGGGATCGGCCAGCGGATTGCGCAGCAGCACCTGCATCAGCGCGCCGGCCAGCGCCAGCAGCCCGCCGCACACGAACACCGCTACCGCACGCGGCAGGCGCAGCTCGCGCACGACGTCTGCCGCCATGCCTTCGGCGCCGCGAAACAGCGCGCCGAAGACGTCGGCCAGGCCGATGGGCAGATCACCGGCGGACAAAGCCCACACCAGCGCGCACACGCCCGCGAGCGTCAGCCCTGCGATCACGAGACCCGCCGATCCGCGGCCCGGCATGCCTCACGGCCCCTTATTTGGGCGCGTAACGTACGCCCACGAAGGCCGTGGCGCCGAGCGTATTGAACCCTTTCGCCAGCTCGTAATCACGATCGAGCACATTGTTCGCCCTTGCCTCGATCGCCCAGTCGCGATTGACGGCATACCGCGCAAATAGGTTCAGCAGCGAATAACCCGACAGCTCATTGACCTCGCCGGCACGGTCGAATCGCTTGCCGACGCCGATGAGCTCGCCGCCGAAGCGGAACGGCCCCACTTCGCGCGAAATCGCCAGCCGTCCCTGCTCCCGCGCACGCCGATGCAGGCGCTTTCCGGTCTCGAGGTTCTTCGCATCCATCAGATCGATACTTGTCGAAACGTCGAAACCATAAAGCTTTGCGGCGTATGCGAACTCCCAGCCCTCGATCCGGGCATCATCGGTCTGCTCCGGCACAAACGCGAAGGTGGGGGGTGCGGCATTCCATTCGATGAGGTTGGATATCCTGTTGTGGAAATAGGTCACGGACGCGCTATGGCTCCCGTCGTCGTACTTCAACGCCGCCTCGCGATTGCGTGAGCGTTCCGGCTTCAGTGACGGATCACCGTGGTTTCCGAAGGTGTCCACGTAATAGAGGTCGTTCAGCGTCGGCGCCTTGAACGCGGTTCCGAGGGCTGCCGAAACTGACCACAGGGGCGTCAACTTGTATCCGTAAGACGCGAGATAGGTCGTTTCGTCACCGAACTGGCTGTTCTGGTCCTGGCGTACGTTGAGTTGCCACTGATGCCGGCCAAGGGTGGCACTCCAGCCGGCAAGCAGCGACTCGATCCAACGCCCCTTCTTCGCGAAGGCGGTGGTGCTGTCTACGCGCTGGTCCAGATACTCGTAGGCGAGAAGCGCCGACCCGAGCGGCAGCTTGACGTCGTTCTGCCACACCGCCTGGCTCTGAAGCGTATCGAACTGGAATGAATCGCGGAAGCCGCTCGACTCGTCCTTCGACTGCGCGATCCGGACGGTGCTCGTCCAGTTCGACGTCAGCCGGTTGCGGCTCGCCAGGCCGATCGACTCCGCCACGTCGTCATTGCCCACGTCCGCGCCGCCGCGGGAATTGAAGCCGTTCCCGTCATACCAGTTGCGCGTTTGTGCATGCAGGACATTCAGTTCGAGATCGTGGTCGTTGTTGAACTTGAACCCCAGGCTGCCCGAGGCCGTCGTGGCACGGAAGCCGTCGCGGTCCGCGTCGAGGGCCGGATCGTAATCGTGAAAAAACTGGCGGGCAGCGAAAGGTCCCTTCTTGGCTGACACGCCGTCGGTCTCGTACTGCCCTGCCCGGAAGGCGTACGACCACGCGCCTGCAGCGCCCGAGACGCCGGCGCTCACATCGGTCGTCTCGTAAGTGCCCGCACCAACGAAGAGTTCGGGCCGAAAACCGCCCTCCCCCTTCTTGGTGAACACCTGCACCACGCCGCCGACAGCGTCCGCGCCATACAGGGCAGAGGCCGGTCCGCGCAGAATCTCAACACGTTCGATCTGGTCGAGCGAAATGTTTTGGAACGGCGCCTGTCCGGTCGTCGCCGAACCGAGGCGCACGCCGTCGACGAACAGCACCGTGTGGTTCGAGTTCGTGCCACGCATGAACAAGGAGGATGTCTTTCCGGGCCCACCATTGCTCGAGATCTGCACACCGGCCCTGTTGCCGAGCAGTTCGAGCAGCGAGGATTGTCCGGATTGCTCGATTTCGTCCCGCTCGATGACGTCGACGCTGGCGAGGACTTCGGACGCGCGCTGAGGCTGACGGGTTGCGGTCACGACGACGGTTTCACCGGTTTTCTCTTCGGCGGCCACAGCGGCGGAAGCAAACGGCAATGCGGCAGCCACCGCGACGGCGGTGGCGGACAGGCGGATGTTCATCTGGGTTATTCTCCCTGCGCCGGCAGTCGCGTCCCCGCGCCACCGGTCATCTTCACAATGGAAGCACCGCTCGGGGAAATCACGCCTTGAGCCGCTGCAATGCACGCCCGTCGCCGCCTCCCCGCGGCACTTCCGCCTTCTCGTGTCCGGGCCGGTATCCGGGCTCGTGGGCTGGGCGGCGCTCCCTTGCGGGGCCCACTCCGGGCGCATCGCCTTCCCGGACTCTCGTCCAGTGGCGGTTGGATGCGCCTTGCGTCCACTTACCGTTGCGGGGGCAGCACAGGCATTGCAAGGGCGGCTCGGGGAGCCGTTCGCGCACCTGTTTCCCGTTTAACCCTCGGGCGGGAATCGCCGTCGGGCACCTGCAACACGTCGCACCCGAAATCGGGCGCGGGGCGGATAATAACGCGTTCCGCAACTTTGCGCAGCGCGAAAAAACGCGTAATTCCAAAGACATGCCCGCACACCTCATCCTCGGCGGCGCGCGCTCGGGCAAGAGCCGCCACGCCGAAAACCTCGCCGTCGCGAGCGGCCTGCCCGTGACCGTGATCGCCACTGCCGAAGCCCTCGACGACGAGATGACGGCCCGCATCCGCCGCCACCGGGAAGACCGCCCCACTGGCTGGCGCACGGTCGAGACGCCGGTCGCACTCGCGGCGGCGCTGGCGCGCGAGGCCGGCGACGGCCGCTGCGTGATCGTCGACTGCCTGACCCTGTGGCTCTCCAACCTGATGGCAGACGCCGGCAACCCGGCCGGCGCCGACTTGCCGGCGGCGCTCGAAACGGAGCGCACCGCGCTGCTGGAGATCCTGCCGACGCTGCGCGGCGAGGTGCTGCTCGTCGCCAACGAGGTCGGCCTCGGCCTCGTCCCCGACACCCCCCTCGGTCGCGACTTCCGCGACGAGGCGGGCCGGCTGAACCAGATGACGGCCGCTGCCTGCGCGCGCGTCACCTTCGTCGCGGCGGGCCTGCCGCTGACACTCAAGGGCAGCGCCTGAGGGCAAACCGCTACAATGCGGCACGGCGGCTACCCATGCCGGGGCGGATTTCTTGTACGCAGAACGCGTTTGCCTCCTAGAATTACAGATTCGTAACAAGATCTATTCGACAGGGCAGTCATGGACGTTGTCGCGCAACCGGCTAACGCGATGAACGAACGCCACACGGCGTTCGATGCGGCACACCTGCGCCTCGCCGTTCTGATCCCGCTGGCCCTGCCCTTCGCAGCCTTCGCGCAGGCCGATGTCCAACCGGCAGCCGGGAACATCCTCGCGACCCTGCTGGCCACCGTCTGCTATGCCGGCTTCGCCGCCGCGCTGCTGCTCAACAACCTGCTGCAGTATCTCGCCAACCGCGACCGCTGCTACCTCGTTTACGCGGGATTCGCGCTGGGCACGGGCATCAGCCTGCTCGCCGTCGGACTGCTCCACGGTATCGAGCCCGGCGGGTCCGACGGCGGCTGGACCGGAACCGCAGAGCCCTTCGGCCTGGCACTCGCCGGAGTGTCCGCAGCCCTGTTCAACCGCGAATACCTGCGCACCGCAACCCTCTCGCCGCGCCTCGACCTTGCGCTCAAGGTATTCACTGCGCTGTTCGGGATCGCACTGGCAGGCGTCTTCGTGCTGCCGGGCGACTACCCGAACACCCTGATCGCCGGCATCAGCCCGGCCTTTGCACTGCTGGCGATCGCGTGCGCGGCACATGGCCTCCGGCAAAGACTGCCGGGAGCGCGGCTGCTCATTGCCGGCTGGACGGCGATGCTCATAGGAGCGATTCTGTTCCTCGCCACCCACACCGGACTTCTGCGCGCGGAAGGCTGGCCGATCCACGCGATCCAGTTCGTCTGGAGCTTCGGCGCGCTGACGATGTCCCTCGCGCTGGCCGAGCGCACCGGCTCGAACTGGCGCGAAGGCGCCGCACGTCACGCTGACGAACTCGCCAGCCTGGAGCATTCGATCGAGACCCTGCAGGCGTCGGAACAGCTCCTCACGCAAGGCATGGCGCAACGCAGCCAGGAGATCGAATCCCTGACCCATCGCCTGCAGGAAAGCGAGCGACGCTTCCAGGAGATGGCGCATCACGACGCGCTCACCGGCCTGGCCAACCAGCTCCTGCTCACCGACCGCATCGACCAGGGCATCATCCGCGCCAAGCGTCACAACACCCGCATCGGCGTCGTGATGCTCGACCTCGACGAGTTCAGCTCGATCAACGACAGCTACGGGCAGCACGTCGGCGACGAGATCCTCAAGATCGTCGCGCAGCGGCTGCGCAGCATCGTGCGCGAACAGGACACCGTCGCACGCCCGGAGAACGACCAGTTCGTGATCGTGCTGGAGGAAGTGTTCGACATGGATGACCTGCAGCGTGTCGCGAACGCGGTCACCACGGTGGCTGGAGAGTCGATCCAGATCGAAGGGCAGACCTTCATGCTCGACGTCTCGATGGGCAGCGCGATCTCGAGCAACGAAGGCGCCAATGCCGTCACGCTGCTCAAGCAGGCCGGCAAGCTCATGCGCCGCGCCAAGGAAGGCAAGCGCCTCAACCGCCAGCACGGCACCGCCCGCAGCATCGCCCAGGCATGAAGCTTGCGGCGCAGGCCGCGTGCCACCGCGGCACAGGCTGCGTGCTACCATCGCAGCCCTTTCAGGGCACATGCATACCGCAATCATGACATTCCAGATCTGCGCGCCCGACCGCGCGCTCGCAGCCGGCCTCCAGCACCGCATCGACAACAAGACCAAGCCGCAGGGCGCCCTGGGCCGCCTGGAGCCGCTGGCGCTGCAACTGGGGCTGATCCAGCAGACCCTCACCCCGGAACTGCGCCAGCCCCACATCATGGTGTTCGCCGGCGACCACGGCGCGGCGCGCGCGGGCATTTCCGCCTTCCCGCAGGACGTCACCTGGCAGATGGTCGAGAACTTCCTCGCCGGCGGCGCGGCGATCAACGTCTTCAGCCGCCAGATGGGGTTGGGCCTGACGGTCATCGACTGCGGCGTGAATCACGAGTTCGGGACCCGTCCGGGCCTCGTCAACGCGAAGCTCGGGCCGGGCACCGCCAACTATCTGGAACAAGCGGCGATGAGCGCCGAGCAGTGCGAGGCGGCACTCGCCCGCGGCCGCGAGCTCGCCCACGCGCTGGCCGCGAACGGCTGCAACGTGGTCGGCTTCGGTGAAATGGGCATCGGCAACACCGCCGCGGCCTCGCTGCTCACGCATTGCCTGATCGGAGACGCCGGCGGCGCCGATCTCGTCACCGTGACGGGCCGCGGCACGGGCCTCGACGACGCCGGCCTCGTGCGCAAGCGCGAACTGCTGGGACAGGCGCTCGCGCGCGGCGGCCGCCCGAGCGATCCGCGCAAGGCGCTCGCCGAGTACGGCGGCTTCGAGATCGCGGTGATGGCCGGCGCGATGCTGGGGGCCGCGGAAAAGCGCATGACGCTGCTGATCGACGGCTTCATCGTCACCTCGGCCTTGCTCGTGGCGCAAGCGATCGCCCCGGAGATCCTGCCCTACTGCGTCTTCGCCCACCGTTCGAAGGAGCCCGGCCACACGGCGCAGCTCAAGCACTTCGGCGTCGATCCGCTGATGGAGCTCGACCTGCGCCTCGGCGAAGGCACCGGCGCCGCGCTCGCCTTCCCGCTGGTGCAGGCGGCGGCGAACTTCCTCAACGAGATGGCGAGCTTCGATTCGGCCGGCGTCAGCGACAAGAGCGCCTGACGGCCCGGATGCGCTACCAGCTCGAGCTCTTCTTCACCGCGCTGGGCTTCTTCACGCGCCTGCCGGTGCCCGCATGGGTGCCGTGGTCGCCCGAGCGGCTCAACCACGCCGCGCGCTACTTCCCGCTCGTCGGCTGGGTGGTCGGCGGCATCGGCGCTGCGAGCTGGCTGGCGCTCGCGCAGCTCTTCCCGCCCACCGTCGCCGTGCTGCTGTCGATGGCGGTGACGATCCGCGCGACCGGTGCCTTCCACGAGGACGGCTGGGCCGACGCCTGCGACGGGCTGGGCGGCGGCTGGGACAAGTCCCAGGTGCTGACGATCATGAAGGACTCGCGCATCGGCAGCTACGGCACCGTGGGCCTCGTGCTGATGCTGCTGGCAAAGGCGGCGGCGCTGATCGAACTGGCCGCTGCGGGCGAGGCCGCGGTCGCCATCGCGCTGCTCGTCGCGCATCCGCTGTCGCGCCTCGCCTCGACCAGCCTGATCCACACCCTCGAATACGTGCGCGAGGACGAGACGGCGAAGGCCAAACCGCTCGCGCGCCGGCTCTCGACCCCGGAACTCGCCATCGCGACGACCTTCGGCTGCCTGCCGCTCGCCTTGCTGGCGCCGCGGGAAGCGGCCGCCGTGCTGATCGCAGCCGTCGCCGTGACCGGGTGGGCCGCGCGCTACTTCGTGCGCCGCCTCGGCGGCTACACCGGCGACCTGCTCGGGGCGACGCAGCAGGCGTCCGAGCTGGCGGTCTATCTGGGCATCCTCGCGGCATGGAACTTCACCTGATCCGCCACCCCCGGCCGGACGTGCCGGCGGGCGTGTGCTACGGGCAGGCGGACGTCGGCCTCGCCGAATCCGCCGCGGAGGTCGCGACGCGCCTGCGCCCGCTGCTGCCGGCAGACTATGTACTGCACGCGAGCCCGCTCTCGCGCGCGCGCCTGCTCGCCGCCGAACTGGGCGCCCCGGTGCTCGACGATCGCCTCAAGGAGATGCACTTCGGCGAATGGGAGTTGCGCCCCTATGCCGAACTCGGCCCGGCGATCGACACCTGGGCGACGGACCCACTGGGGTTTCGCGCCCCCGGTGGCGAATCGGCGCGCGACATGAGCGCACGCGTGCTGCAGTGGCTCGACGCCCTGCTCGCCAGCCCGCCTGCCCCCCCGGTCGTGGTCGTCGCCCACGGCGGCCCGCTGCGTGCGATCGCCGGCCACCTGCTGGGCCTGCCGCCCGAACGCTGGCTGGGCCTCGATTTCGCCTGCGGCCACGTCACCCGCCTCGACGTCGAGGACTGGGGCGTCGTCTTGAAGTGGTTCAACCGCTGAATCGTCGCGTCACCCCCGGTTCGTGGGATAATTGCCGACTTTTCAACGCACTGCCTGCCTTCGCCCCATGCATCCGCCCCTGCCCGATTTCTCTGCCGGTCGCGTCCTCGTCGTCGGCGACGTGATGCTCGACCGCTACTGGCACGGCTCGACAACGCGCATCTCGCCGGAAGCCCCCGTGCCCGTCGTGAAGGTGGAAGGGGACGAGTTCCGCGCCGGCGGCGCGGGCAACGTCGCGCTCAATGCGGCCTCGCTCGGCGCAAGCGCCGAGCTCGTCGGCCTGGTGGGCCGCGACGAGGCGGCGCGTCTGCTGCGCGAGCGGCTCGAAGCAGGCGGCGTCGCATGCCATCTGCTCGAGGCGCCGCAGCACCCGACGATTACCAAGCTGCGCATCATCAGCCGCCACCAGCAGTTGATCCGCCTCGATTTCGAGGACAACTTCGCGGTGCTTGAGAGCGCCGGCATCGAGCAGGCTTTCGAGAGTGCCGTCGGTGCGAGCGGTGCGGTGGTGCTGTCCGACTACGGCAAGGGCACGCTGGCGCAGGTCGGCAGCCTGATCCGCGTCGCGCGCGAACGCCAGGTGCCGGTGGTGGTCGATCCCAAGGGCACGGACTTCGGCCGCTATTGCGGCGCGACCGTGATCACGCCGAACCAGTCCGAATTCGAGGCGGTCGTAGGCCATTGCGCCGACGAGGCGACCCTGCGCCAGCGCGGCGAGGCATTGCGCGAGGCGCTGGATCTCGAGGCCCTGCTCGTCACCCGTTCCGAGCGCGGAATGACGCTGCTGCAGAAAGGCCAGGCGCCGCTCGACCTGCCGACCCGCGCACGCGACGTGTTCGACGTCACCGGCGCCGGCGACACCGTTGTCGCGGTGCTGGGTGCGGGGCTCGCCTGCGGCCTGTCGCTGCCCGAAGCAACCGCGCTCGCCAACGTCGCCGCCGGCGTCGTCGTCGGCAAGCTCGGCACCGCGACCGTCAGCTGCGAGGAACTGCGCGAGGCGCTCGGCGCCGCGCACTGATCAAGGAGTCATCATGTACATCGTCACCGGCGGCGCCGGCTTCATCGGCAGCAATATCGTGCAGGGCCTCAACGCCCGCGGCATCACCGACATCCTGGTCGTCGACGACCTCACCGACGGGCGCAAGTGCCTCAACCTCGCCGACGCACACATCCGCGACTACGCCGACAAGGACGACTTCCTGCGCCGCCTCCAGGCCGGCGAGGACTTCGGCCGCGTCGAGGCGGTGTTCCACGAGGGCGCCTGCTCCTCGACCACGGAGTGGGACGGCCGCTTCGTCATGACGGTGAACTACGAATACACCAAGACCCTGTTCGCCTGGTGCGTCGAGCGCGGCATCCCCTTCCTGTACGCGTCCTCGGCCTCGGTCTATGGCATGGGCCCGACCTTCCGCGAGGCACGCGAGTTCGAGCGCCCGCTGAACATGTACGCGTACTCGAAGTTCCTCTTCGACTGCCACCTGCGCCCGCTGCTGCCGAACATCAAGAGCCAGGTCGCCGGCCTGCGCTACTTCAACGTCTACGGCCCGCGCGAGCAGCACAAGGGCAGCATGGCGAGCGTCGCCTACCACTTCAAGAACCAGCTCGCGGAAAGCGGCCGCCTGCGCCTCTTCGAAGGCTCGGACGGCTACGGCCCGGGCGAGCAGCGGCGCGATTTCATCCATGTCGACGACGTCGTCGCCGTGAACCTGTGGCTGCTCGACAACCCGCAGGTGTCGGGCATCTTCAACGTCGGCACCGGCCGCGCCCAGAGCTTCAACGAGGTCGCCCGCGCCGCGATCAACTGGAGCAAGGCGGGCGGCGGGGGCGGCGGCATCGACTACATTGCCTTCCCGGAGCACCTCAAGGGCCGCTACCAGAGCTTCACCGAGGCCGACATGGGCGCCCTGCGCGCAGCCGGCTACGCGGAGGAATTCATGCCGGTCGAAATCGGCGTGACGAAATACATGGAATGGCTGGCGCAGAACCTGGGATGACGCGACCGCGGCAGATCCTGGTGGTCGGCCCCTCGTGGGTCGGGGACATGGTGATGGCGCAGAGCCTCTTCATGACCCTCAAGGCGGAGGGCCCGTGCGAGATCGACGTACTCGCGCCGGGCTGGTCGCTGGCAATCCTCGAGCGCATGCCCGAGGTGCGCGGCGGCATCGCGATGCCGCTCGGCCACGGCCAGCTGGGACTCAAGGAGCGCTGGCGGCTGGGACGCGAACTGGCGAAGCGCCGCTACGACCAGGCCATCGTGCTGCCCGGCTCGCTGAAGTCCGCGCTGGCCCCCTTCTTCGCCGGCATCCCGCGGCGCACCGCATTCCGCGGCGAGATGCGCTACGGCCTCGTCAACGACATGCGCCGCCTCGACAAGGCCGCGCTGCCGATGACGGTGCAGCGCTTCGTCGCGCTCGGCCGCGCCGCCGGCAAGCCCCTGCCCCTGCCGCTGTCTTTCCCGCGCCCGCGCCTGGTCGCCAACCCGGCCAACCAGGCGCGCCTGCGCAGCGAACTGGGCCTCGACGCGATGCGCCCTGCGATCGCCTTCATGCCCGGCGCCGAGTACGGCCCCGCCAAGCAGTGGCCGCTCGCGCACTACGGCGCGCTCGCGGCAAAGCTCGTCGCGCGCGGCTACCAGGTCTGGGTACTGGGCTCCGCCAAGGATGCGCCGGCCGGCGAGGAGATCGCCGCGCACGCGGCCGAGGGTGTGCATAACCTGTGCGGCCGCACCCAGCTCGGCGATGCCGTCGACCTGCTGGGACTGTGCGCCGCAGCCGTCACCAACGACTCCGGGCTGATGCACGTCGCTGCGGCCCTCGACCGCCCGCTCGTCGCCGTGTACGGCTCCTCGACGCCTGACCACACGCCGCCGCTCTCCGACCGCGTCGCGGTGCGCTACCTGCGCCTCGAATGCTCGCCGTGCTTCGAGCGGGTGTGCCCGCTCGGCCACACCCGCTGCCTGCACGAGATCACGCCCGACAGCGTGCTCGCCGCCCTCGCGACGCTGGGCGTCGCGGCGCAGGACGCACGCGGAGCCGCCTGATGCGCGTACTGGTCGTCAAGACCTCGTCGCTCGGCGACGTCATCCACACGCTGCCGGCGCTCACCGATGCCGCGCGTGCGATCCCCGGCATCCGCTTCGACTGGGTGGTCGAGGAAGCCTTCGCCGAGATCCCGTCCTGGCACCCGGCCGTCGACGAGGTGATCCCGGTCGCGGTGCGGCGCTGGCGCAAGTCGCCGCTGGCGGCGCTGCGCAGCGGCGAATGGCGGCGCTTCACCCGCCGCCTGAAACAGGTCCGCTACGACGCCACGATCGACGCGCAGGGCCTGATCAAGAGCGCCTTCCTGACGCGCTACGCCAGCCGTCCCGTGCACGGCCTGGACCGCAACTCGGCGCGCGAGCCCTTCGCGACGCGCTTCTACACCCACACCCACGCCGTACCCGTCGGCCGCCACGCGGTCGAGCGCGTGCGCGAACTGTTCGCCCGCGCGCTCGGCTATCCGCTGCCCGAAGGCCCTGGCGAATACGGCCTCGACCGCCGCCGCGTGCTGCCGCCCGGCCGCGACGCCGACGACTACCTGCTGTTCCTGCACGGCACGACGTGGACGACCAAGCACTGGCCCGAAGTCTATTGGCGGCGCCTGCTCGAACTCGCCCGCGACGGCGGCTGGGCCGTGCGCCTTCCCTGGGGCAACGACGAGGAACGCGCACGCGCCGAACGCCTCGCGCGCGACCTCCCCAACGTCACCGTGCTGCCGCGCCTCAAGCTCGCCGGCATCGCCGCCCAGCTTGCCGGCGCGCGCGCCTGCGTCGCCGTCGACACCGGCCTCGGCCACCTCGCGGCGGCCTTCGACGTGCCGACCCTGTCGCTGTTCGGCCCGACCAACCCCGGATTCACCGGCGCCTGGGGGCACAACCAGTTCCATTTCGCCTCGAACATGGCCTGCGCCCCCTGCCTGCAGCGCCGCTGCACGCACGAGCCGAGCGCCGATGAACGTGCCCGCTTCGACCTCGCCACCGAGCAGCCGCTGTGCTTCACGCGCCTCGCCCCGGATCGCGTGTGGCGGGCGCTGCAATCGGTGATCGCCGACGGCGCGCCGTGCGCGGAAGCCCTGTGCGCCACGGCGGAACAGGACGACGGCCGTCCGGTGCTGCGCCCTGTTTTCGACCGCAAGGCCCGCTGATGCAGCTCGCTTTCTGCCTGTACAAGTATTTCCCCTTCGGCGGCCTGCAGCGCGACTTCCTGC
Source organism: Aromatoleum evansii (assembly GCF_045689615.1). Lineage (NCBI taxonomy): Bacteria > Pseudomonadati > Pseudomonadota > Betaproteobacteria > Rhodocyclales > Rhodocyclaceae > Aromatoleum > Aromatoleum evansii. The sequence goes on along the minus strand of NZ_CP141259.1, from coordinate 639,800 downwards.
GCATCGCGCTGACCTGCCAGGCGCGCGGCCACGACATCCGCGTGTACGCCCTCGAATGGGATGGCGAAGTGCCGCCGGGCTTCGAGCTCGTGCGCGTGCCGGTGAAAGCCTTCGCCAACCACCGCCGCTACGCCAAATTCACCGACTGGGTGCAGGCCGACCTCGCACGCCGCCCCGCAGACCGCGTCGTCGGCTTCAACAAGATGCCGGGCCTCGACGTGTATTACGCCGCCGATCCGTGCTTCGAGGACAAGGCGCGTCGCCTGCGCAAGCCGCTGTATCGCTACAGCCCGCGCTACCGCCATTTCTCGGCTTACGAGCGCGCGGTGTTCGCGCCCGAGGTGCATACCGAGATCCTCACCATCTCGCCCGCGCAGCAAGCCCTGTTCGCGCACCACTACGGCACGCCGCAGCGCCGCTTCCACCCGCTGCCGCCGGGCATCGCCCCCGACCGCCGCGCCCCGGCGAACGCCGCCGAGATCCGCGCCGCCTTCCGGCGCGAATTCCGCCTCGACGACGGCGACCTCTTGGTCGTGCAGATCGGCTCCGACTTCCCGCGCAAGGGTCTCGACCGCACCCTCGCGGCGATCGGCGCCCTGCCCGAAGCGCTCAAGCGGCGCACGCATCTGTTCGCGCTCGGCGCCGACGACCCCAAGCCCTTTCTCGAGCAGGCACGCACGTTGGGCATCGCAGAGCGCGTGTCGCTGCCCGGCGGGCGCAGCGACGTGCCACGCTTCCTGCTCGGCGCGGATCTCTTCACCCACCCGGCGCGCCACGAGAACACCGGCACGGTGCTGCTCGAAGCGCTCGTCGCGGGGCTGCCCGCGCTGGTCAGCGGCGCCTGCGGCTACGCGCACTACATCGCGGACGCCGATGCCGGCCATGTCATCGCCGAACCCTTCGACCAGGCCGCGATGAACGCCGCCCTAACGCGCATGCTCGGCGACGACGCGGCGCGCGCGCAGTGGCAGCGCAACGCCCTCGCGTATGCGGACAGCCACGACCTCTACAGCCTGCCCGAGCGCGCCGCCGACGTGATCCTCGGCACACGCGGATGAGCACGGTCGTCCTCACGGAACCCTTCGCCACCCTGTGGGCGGACCGCGACCCCTTCGAGGCCGCCGCCGCGCTCACCGGCACGGTGGTGCGCGAACTTGAAGGCCGGCGCACCTTCCGCTTCGAGATCGACGGGCGCGGCTACTACGCCAAGCTGCACCGCGGTATCGGCTGGGGCGAGATCCTCGAAAACCTCGTGCGCCTGCGCCGCCCGGTGCTCGGCGCCGAGAACGAATGGCGCGCGATCCAGGCCTTCCACGCGCACGGCCTGGGCACGATGACCGCCGTGGCCTACGGCGACCGCGGCCACGGGCCGGCGCGACGCGAATCCTTCCTGATCACCGAGGCGCTGGAACCGACGGCGGACCTCGACACCTACACCCGCGGCTGGGCCGACACCCCGCCGCCGGTCGCGCTCAAGCGCGCGCTCCTCAAGGAGGTCACGCGCATCGCGCGCGGCATGCACGAGGCCGGCATCAACCACCGCGACTTCTACCTCGTACACTTCCTGCTCGACCTCGACCCGCCGCCCGCCCCCGATCGCCTGCGCCTGTCGGTGATCGACCTGCACCGCGCCCAGCTGCGCGAACGCACGCCGCGACGCTGGCGCGACAAGGACCTCGCCGCGCTGTACTTCTCGGCGCTCGACATCGGCCTCACGCAACGCGACAAGCTGCGCTTCCTGCGCGACTATTTCCCCGGTCCGCTGCGCGACACGCTCAAGCGCGAGGCACGCCTCCTCGCCCATCTCGAACGCGAGGCCGCGCGCCTCAAGCGCCGCTACGAGCGCAAGTTCGCCCACCGGCCGGCCTTGCAGCGATGAGCGGTTGGAAACTGAACGCCGATTACCTGCGCACCAGCGGCAGTGAAGCCGCATTGCGCACCGCCTTCGGCTCGCTCGACGCGGTGTTCGCGCTCGCTGGCCAGCGCGTCGCACGCGATCCGCTCTCCGAAGTGCTGAAGGTCGAGGTCGCCGGCCGCCACTACTACGTCAAGCGCTACCACGGCGCCGGCAAGCACCTGCGGCGCTGGCTCGGCCGACCGCGCGTGAAGGCGGAATGGCAGAACCTGCGCCACTTCGCCGCCTGGGGCATCCCCACCGCGACGGTCGTCGCCTGGGGGATGGAGCGGCAGCTCGGCGCCTTCGACCGCGGCGCGATGATCACCGCCGAGCTGCCGCGCACGACCGACCTCGCCAGGCTCGCGCTGGACGATGATCCGCGCCTCAAGGACCGTCACTGGGTCGCCGGCATCTCCCGCCAGCTCGCGAGTATCACGCGCACGCTGCACGCGCACCGCTTCGCGCACAACGACCTGAAGTGGCGCAACCTGCTCGTCGACGAGGGCAGCGAAGGTGTCGGACCACGCATCTACCTCATCGACTGCCCCGGCGGCACCTTCTGGTGGGGCCCCTTCCTCGCCTATCGCGTGATCAAGGATCTGGCCTGCCTCGACAAGCTCGCCAAATACCATCTCACGCGCACGCAGCGCCTGCGCTTCTACCTCGACTACGCCGCCAAGCACCGCCTCGACGCCGCCGACAAGGCACGCATCCAACGCATCACCGCCTTCTTCGAAGGACGCGAGTAAGGTGACGGACGACTACCTCGCCGACTCCGCCCGCGCGCTCTTCGCGCAGCACGGCCTCGACCGCTTCGACGCCCTGTGGGCACTCGAACTCGACAGCGTCGACACCCCCAACACCGGCCGCGGCGGCTGGAGCAGCGTGAGCCGGCTGGAACTTGCGGACGCCGACGGCCGCTCGCAGGCCTTCTACCTCAAGCGCCAGATCGACCACCTCAGCCGCAGCCTGCGCCACCCGCTCGGCGAAGCCACTTTCGCACGCGAATTCCGCAACATCCGCCGCTACCAGCACGACGACGTGCCCGCGCTCGAGGCGGTGTTCTTCGGCCAGCGCCGCATCGCCGGCAAGGTCTGCGCGCTGCTCGTCACGCGCGCGCTCGACGACCACCGCCCGCTCGACCGCTGGCTCGCCGACTGGCCGACGCTGCCGCGCGCGACCCGCCGCGCAATCGTCGACGCCGTGGCCGGCCTCGCGCGCACGCTGCACGGCGCCGGCCACCTGCACAACTGCCTGTACCCCAAGCACGTCTTCGTGCGCGTCGATGGCCCGCTCGCCAGCGCCCGCCTGATCGACCTCGAGAAGACGCGCCGCATCGTCCTCGGCACACGCGACCGCGCGCGCGACCTCGACGCGCTGAACCGCCACACCAGGGGGCCCGCCGCCACCGAGCGCCTGCGCTTCCTGCTGCGCTACCTGGGGCGCGACGCCCTCGACGACGACGCCGCACGCCTCGTGGCCCGCATCCTGCGCCGCCACCACCGCAAGGCCGCCCGCCGATGACCGACGATCTTCAACCTGCGCCAATCGCGACCGACGCTCCGCTCGCCGACGCGGCCACGCTACGCGCCGCCGGACGCACGCCCGCCGTACCTTTCCGCGTCGCCCTCGGCGGGAGGAGCGAACTCGTCACGACGCGCCTCCTGCGCGTACTGCCCGGCCGACGCGTCGTCGGCGACAGCCTGCTCGACGGCCGCCGCGTGCTCGCCAAGCTCTTCATCGACAAGGACAGCGCCCGCCGCGCCGAACGCGAACGCCGGGGCATCGCAGCGCTCGCCGCGGCCGGCATTCCGACCCCGGCCCTCATCGCCGCGGCCGCGCTGCCCGGCGGCGGCCACCTGCTGACCACCGAATTCCTCGACGGCGCGACGACGCTGCTCGAACACTGGCGTCCCCTCGCCGACCGCCTACCCGGCGACGCCGATGCGTGCGCGCTACTCGTGCCCGCCTTCCGCCTGCTCGGGCAACTGCACCGCGCCGGCCTCGCCCACGACGACCTGCACTTCGGCAACTTCCTGCTGCACGACGGACATCTTTACGTCATCGACGGCGACGCCGTGACGAGCGCAACTGCCCCGCTCGCCGCCAAGCCCGCTGCACGCGACCTCGCGATGCTCATCGCACAGTTGCCGCGCACCTGGGATGGCGCGCTCGCGCCGCTGCTCGCCGCCTACCGCGACGGCGGCGCGCAATCCCTAGACGACGCCGTGCTTGCCCGCGCGCTGCGCCACGAACGCGCCTGGCGCCTGCGCGACTACCTCGCCAAGACCGGGCGCGACTGCACGCTGTTCCGCGTGCAGCGCAGCCTGCACCGCTTCGAGGCCGTGGTGCGCACGGAGGCCGACACCCTCGCCCCCCTGCTCGCCGACCCCGACCACTGGGTCGAGACCGGCCACCCGCTCAAGCGCGGCAACACCTGCACCGTCTCGCTCGTCGAACTCGGCGAGCGCCGCTTCGTCATCAAGCGCTACAACCTCAAGCACTTCGGTCACGCGCTCTCGCGCGCCTGGCGCCCGACGCGAGCCTGGCACTCGTGGCGCGAAGGGCACCGGCTTGCCCTGTTCGGCATCCCGACGCCCACGCCACTGGCACTGATCGAGGAGCGCTGGGGCCCGCTGCGCGCCCGCGCCTGGCTCGTCACCGAATACTGCGGCGGCCCCGACATGCTCACGCAGCTGCGTGCCGACGAGGAACCCGCCCCCGCGGAAGCCGCGTCCCTCAAGACGCTCTTCGCCACCCTGTATCGGGAACGCATAAGCCATGGTGATTTGAAGGCCACCAACCTGCTGTGGGACGGTAACAAGGCCTTGCTGATCGACCTTGATGCGGTCCGCCAGCACGCTACAATCGGCGGCTTCCACCGTGCCTGGCGCCGCGATTGCGCCCGCTTCCTACGCAACTGGCCCGCGGATTCGCCACTCCATCGCTGGCTAGCCGCGATGCTGCCCGGCCGCCCCTGAGCGCTCGTATACAACCTGAAGTCGAACTTCCGTTCGCCCTGAGCTTGTCGAAGCCCTGCAAATGCCCTTCGACAAGCTCAGGGCGAACGAAAATTAACTGATAACCGCACCCCCATGCTCCTGACCGATTGGCTCCACTCCCGCCGCGTGCGCTACCTCCTTGGCGGCACGGCCCTGCTCTTCGCCGTCTTCGCGCTGCTGCGCGGCGCCTTCCTGATCGGCTTCGCCGATTTCGACGCGATGGGCGGCATCGACCGCGAGCGCATCGTCGAGGCGGTCGGCATCGGCCTGCGCTTCGACCTGCGCCTGGCGATCCTGATGATGCTGCCGGTCGCGCTGCTGGCCTTCCTGCCGCGCGCGAACCTCGTGCGCTGCGGCCTCGTGCGAGGCCTCTCGCGGCTGTACCTGGGCCTCGCAATCCTTTTCGTGCTGCTCGTCTACGTGCTGGACTTCGGCCACTACGACTACCTCGGCCTGCGCATCAATTCGACCATCCTGCGCTTCCTCGGCAACAAGGACATCTCGGCGGGCATGCTGTGGCAGAGCTACCCGGTATTGCAGATCACCGCCGGCTGGCTCGCCGCATCGGTGCTCGTGCTGTGGGCCGCGATCCGCCTCGAACGCCGACTGCTCGACCGGCCCGCACGCGTGAGGCCGACGATCTCACGCGCCGCCGTCGGCGCGTTCGCGCTCGCCATCCTGACCCTGCTCGGCCTGATCGGCCGCCTCACCAGCATCAACCCCTCGAACCCCGTGCCGCTGCGCTGGAGCGATGCCTTCGTGTCGGGCAACTCGGCGGTCGGCGCGTTGGGCCTCAACCCGGTGATCTTCATCTACGACACCATCCGCACGCCACAGGAAACCTTCGACCGCGCCCAGGTCGCGAAGCACTACGAGCTGATGACGCGCTACCTCGGCGTCACTCAGCCCGACCCCGAGAAGCTCAACGTCACGCGCCACATCGGCCCCCAGCCGCACCGCCTGCAATTCCAGCGCACGCCCAACGTCGTCTTCGTGATGCTCGAATCGCTCGGCGCGAGCCGCGTCGGCAGCTTCGGCAACCCCCTGAACCCGACCCCCAACCTCGACGCGATCGCGCGCGACGGCTGGCTGTTCCGCAATTTCCACGTCCCGGTGTCCGGTACCGCAAAAACCGTGTGGGCCAGCATCACCGGCATCCCCGACGCCGCCCGCGCCGAGAGCGCGACGCGCAACCCCTTCATCAGCAACCAGCACACGGTCATCAACGCACTGAAGGAGCACCGCAAGGTCTACGCGATCGGCGGCAGCGCCGGCTGGGCCAACATGAACGCGCTGATCCAGAGCAGCATCGACGGCATCGAGCTCGTCGAGGAAGGCGCGTGGAAGTCGCCCAACGACGACGTGTGGGGCATCTCCGACCTCAACCTGTTCCGCGAGAGCAGCGCCCTGCTCAAGGACGACGCGAAGAAGCGCCCCTTCTTCGCCTACATCCAGACCGCCGGCAACCACCGGCCCTACACCATCCCCGCCGACAACGAGGACTTCGAAATCCGCAAGCCCTCGCTGCAGGAAGTGCAGGACGCGAGCTTCCAGGACGTCGACCAGTACAACGCCGTGCGCCTGCTGGACCACAACATCGGCCGCCTGATGGAGATCGCCAAGCGCGACGGCTGGTTCGACAACACCATCTTCGTGCTCTTCGGCGACCACAACGGCCGCATCAGCCGCCTGCCCTTCATGCCGCCCGCCTTCGAGCAGCTGAACCTCGAGAGCACCCACGTCCCGGCGGTGATCTACGCGCCCAAGCTGCTCAAACCGCGGGTGTTCGAGGAAGCCGCGAGCCTCGTCGACCTGCTGCCGACCGTCGCCGGCCTGCTCGGCGTCGAGTACCGCAACGGCGCGCTCGGCCGCGACGTGCAACTGCCCGCGCCCGAAGGCGAGCGCGCCGTGCACGTGATCCTGCGCGAAGGCGCCTTCCCGCTGATCGGCGCCGTCACGCGCAATTTCCTCGTGCAGATGAACCACGACGGCAGCCACGCGACCATGCACGACCTCGCCTCGAAGACCCCGACCGACAACGTCGCCGACGCCCACCCCGAGGAATTCGCCCGCCTCGCAGCGCTTGCGCGGGGGCTGCACGAGACCTCGCGCTTCATGATGTACGACAACCGCCGGGCGGCGCAATAAAGCGCAGGAGCCAATTAGGAAGTACCTTCCCCTTCAAGGGGAAGGACAGGATGGGGATGGGTGTGTTGCGAGCGCCGTCGAGCCCCTCATCCCCACCACAACCCTCCCCTTAAAGGGAGGGAACTCCGCAGTGCCGACTGGAAGGCCAAGCGGCTTGCGACACTAGTGGTCTGCTTCGCAAATACCGGGACACGAAAGCGCGTCTTGCAACCCGTGGCGGCGTTGCTCAGCCTCGCAATAGCTACTGCTATGGCTGCCGAAGTTGGCAACTGAGGCGCCTTGCCACAGGCTGCAATCCATCGCTTTCGTCCTGTCCCTTGATTTACGAAGCAGACCACTAGCCCTCGACAACCTGCTCCGCGAACTGCATTGCATGCAGCCGCGCGTACGCCCCGTCCCGCGCGAGCAGTTCCGCATGCGAGCCGCGCTCGACGATCCGCCCCTGCTCCATCACCATGATCACGTCAGCCTTCTCGATCGTCGACAACCGATGCGCGATCACCAGCGTCGTGCGGCCCGCCATCACGCGATCGAGCGCCGCCTGGATGTGGCGCTCGGACTCGGTGTCGAGTGCCGAGGTCGCCTCGTCGAGAATCAGTACCGGCGCGTCCTTCAGCAGCGCGCGCGCGATCGCCAGGCGCTGGCGCTGGCCACCGGACAGCATCACGCCGTTCTCGCCGATCTCGGTATCGTAGCTCTGCGGCAGACGCTCGATGAACTCCGCCGCGAAGGCCGCCTGCGCCGCCGCCTCGACCGCCTCGCGCGGCGCGCCGGCGAGATCGCCGTAGGCGATGTTGTTCGCGACCGTATCGTTGAAGAGGGTCACCTGCTGCGTCACCAGCGCGATGTGGCGACGCAGGTTCTTCAGCGTGTAGTCCTCGACATCGACGCCGTCGAGCAGGATCTGCCCGCTCTCGTGGTGGTAGAAGCGCGGGATCAGGTTCGCGAGCGTCGATTTGCCGCTGCCCGAACGCCCGACCAGCGCCACCATCTGCCCCGCCTCGACGGAGAAGTCGATGCCGTCGAGCACCAGGCGGTCGGAGCCGGGATAGCGGAAGCTCAGATCGCGCACCTCCAACCGCCCCGTGACGCGCTCGCGCTCGACCGTGCCGCGATCCTCTTCGGGCGGAGTATCGAGCTGCTCGAAGATGCTCTCGGCCCCCGCGACGCCCTTCTGGATCGTGGAACTCACTTCGGAGAGCTGACGAATCGGCTTCGGCAACAACCCGGCCGCCGTGATGTAGGCGACAAGGTCGCCCGCCGACGAGTCGCCGCGCAACCACAATACGAGGAACAGCAGCACCGACATCGCCGTGTAGCTCACCAGCTGCAGCATCGGCGTGTAGGTCGCGCCGGTCTTCACCATCTTGAGCTGCTTGCGCGTGTTGTCCTCGCTCGCCGCGCGGAAGCGCCGCGACTCGTACGCCTCGCCGCCGAAGCTGCGCACGACGCGGTAGCCGTGGATCGTTTCCGACGCGACGTGCGTGACGTCGCCCATCGCCGCCTGGATCTTCTTGCTCTGCTTGCGGAACTTGCGGCTCGCGCTCGTCACCATCAGCCCGATCACCGGCAGGATCGCGAGCATCACCAGCGTGAGCCTCCAGTTCATCCACAGCAGGTAGCCGAACAGGAACACGATCGTGAGCCCCTCGCGGATCACGACCTTGATCGCGTCGGTGGCCGCGCCGGTCACCATCGTCACGTTGAAGGTGATGCGCGAGATCAGGTGCCCGGAGTTGGTCTCGTCGAAATAGCGGTTCGGCAGCCGCAGCAGGCTGTCAAAGAGCGCCAGCCGCAGGTCCTGCACGAGGCCGAGCGAGACCTTGGCGAGGAAGTAGTTGCCCAGATAGGACCCCAGCCCCTGCCACACCGCGATCGCCACGATCAGAACCGGCACCGCCTTCATCAGCGGCAGGGACTCCAGCAGCGGCACCCCGGCGAACAGCGCCGCATCGGGATTCGACAGCCCGTCCACGAAGTACTTCAGGATGCCCGCCAGCATCGGCTGGGAGGACGCGAAGATCAGGAAGCCGACGATGCTCAGCGCGAACGCCGGCACATAGGGCCGGACGTAGCCCAGCAGACGGAAATAGATCTTGAGGCTGGAAGCGGACTGCGTGTCTTTATTGCGCTTCAAGTTGTAGGGGTTCCGGAAAGGGGATTCGTGCACCGCCGCGAAAACCGGCCTGCACTGCAACATGCGGGTTAAAATTGTACCTTTGATTCTCGCGGCAGCGCCCAGTGACCCCACTCAACCGTGAAGCCTTTTCCGCCTTGCGCAAGGGCGCGACGGTCATCGAGGCCGACCCGCGCGGCGAAAAGGTCCTGCGCCTGGCCGACGGGTCCTTCCTCAAGCTCTTCCGCCGCAAGCGCTTCCTGTCCTCGGCGCTGTTCTTCCCGCCCGCCGACTGCTTCCGGCGCAACGCCGAAGCGCTCGCCGCACGCGACATCCCCTGTCCGCAGGTGCTCGAAACCTACGCCATCGACAGCGAGCGCAAGACGGCGGTGCGCTACTGGCCCCTGCCCGGCGACACCATCCGCAGCCTGCTCCCCGACTTGGGCGCCGAAGAGCGCGCCGCGCTGCTGCTGCGCCTCGCGGGCTTCATCGCCAAGCTCCACGACGAAGGCATCTACTTCCGCTCGCTGCATCTGGGCAACGTCCTGCTCATGCCCGACGGCGGCTTCGGCCTGATCGACGTCTCCGACATGAGCGTGCAGCGCGCCCCGATCAGCCGGCACAAGCGCGTGCGCAACTTCCGCCACGTGTTCCGCTACAAGGCCGACACGCGCCTCATAAACGAAGTCGGCGCACTGCGCTTCCTCACGCACTACAACGCGGCTTCCGGCATCCACCTGGAGCCGCAGCACATGACCCGCATGCCCAACCTCAACCGCGCCGGCTGATCTCGTCCCGCGCGCGGTAATAGGCTTCCAGCGCCGGCCTGCCGCTTTCGAGCACCGCCATCAGCGTCGGGATCCAGAAGAACACCCACAGCGTGCGCGGAGAAACAATCACTCCCGGCGTCGTCGTCGCCACGCCGGCCCAACCGACGAGTGCGACCAGCGTCCAGCGCGAACCGCTCCGCCACGCGGTAATGAAGAACGCGATGGACATCGCGAGGAAGAGTGCCAGGCCGATCACTCCCCCCTCGTAGAGAATCGAAACGTAGGCGCTGTGGGCATGGAAGAACTGCCCGACGAAGAGATAGTCGTCCTTGCCGCAACCGACCCATATGTTGCAGTCGGACGACAGGCGTCGCAGCGCGTCGTGCCAGATATCGAGGCGAAAGCTCAACCCGCGCTCGAGCAATGCATCGCCCAGCCCGGAGAAGGACAGAGCCGCCGCGACCGCCGTCCCGAGGATGACTCCGGCAACGATGAGGCGACGTTGAACCAGGTAGGCGGCAAAGAAGGCCGCAAAACCGATGAGTGCGGAGCGGGCCTGAAAGACGACCGCGCACATGCCGCAAAGCGCGGTCAGGAGCGCCAGCGCGCCCCAGAAAACCCAGCGCGGACAAGACGCCAGCCGACGCTCGAGGAAAAAAAGCCACAGAAACGTGAACGAGGAGATTGTCAGCAAGGCCGCATAGACGGGGTTCTTCCCCTGCCCCGACAGGACCACCCGCGGCCAGAAATCGAGCGTGCCGACCAGGCGAAGCCAGTCGAAGACGGCGAACGCGAACAGTCCCGCGCTGACGAGGGCGAACGCGCCGAACGCCGCGACTACTCCATGCCCCCGCCGCTCGAGCATCGCACAGCACACGAACAGCGCGATCAGGTACAGCGAGTCCTTCAGGAACGCGATGTCCACCAGGCTGAGCCACACCGCGAGCAGCGCGTAGGCGACAGAGAACGCGGGCGCCACACGAAGCAGGCCGAGCGCCGCGCGCGGCCGGTATAGCCACCATGCCAGCGCGGGCAGGCCGAGGCCGGCATAGAAGATGTTGTTCGACGCCTTGGAAGATATCGGCGTGTAGAACGATACGCAGAAGACGAACAATAGGACGGACGCCAGCCAATAGGCTGCACGGCCGTCGCGCAAATCCAGATTTAGCAAGAAGCCCTCAGAGCGACGGAAACACCGCCAACAAATTGTCCTTGATACCCTCGATGCCGGGGCGCTCGCAATCCCCGACCAGCGCCTCAAAACCGCTCGTCGCGCTCGCGAGGAAGTCCTCCGCCGTGAGGCAGACCGGTTCGGCGATACCGAAGGCCGAATAGTAGTCGGCAAACTTGTAGTCGGAGATCATGCCGCGTGAGATCGCGATGCGCCGGTTCGGAACCCCGAATGCGTCGGAGACGATCAGTCCATGCATGCTCGACGACACGATCAAATGGCATTCCTGGATCGCCTTGAGGACCTCTTCCACCGGCCAGTAAACGTCGATGACCTTCACCCCGGGCAGCGCACCGGCATGCTGGACGACGGGGGCCGCCTGATCCACGTAGTGCGGAATAAAGCCGAGCGCGAAGCGCTTCGCGGGCTTCAGCCGGCCCTCCCACCAACGATCCGCGAGCAGACCCGGATCCCCCAGCGCCACTCCCTGCAGGCCTTCGCCGCCCTCTATCTGCTCGCGCGTATGCCGTCCGCGTACGGCATGATAATAATGGCGCGCCGAAAACACCCGCTCCGGTGCGTCCGTGCCGCTTCCCCATACATGCAGGCGGCGCGGCATGAGGAAGCGTTTCGCCTTCTGCTCGCGATTCATGATGGAGCCGATCGCCATCATGTCGGCCTTGTGGATGGGCGCATATTCGACCGGCTTGCGCGCAGCCATCTCGACGATCAGCGGCGAAAGGTAATCGCCAAAATTCATCTGCCCGGGATCATCCCGCCCCTTGCCTCGACACCAGTACAGCTTGATGGCCATATTCCGCTTGCCTCAGTAACCCAACAACTCGTAGTCGCGCTCGTATACGCGACGGATGCGGTCTATCGTACGCGCCTGAAATATCGTCTCCTGCGACGGTCGGGGCGAGACATTCGTCTGATCCAATTTGGCATCCACTCCAAGCCTTGTGCATACCTGCAGAAAATCCGCGGCCATCGTCTCCTGCCGGCCGATGAAATCGATGCGCGGCTGACCGAGGGTATCGCACATGAACAGCCACTGCGGGGCGAAGTGCATCTGCATTCGGGCGGTTTCCTCGCACAGCCACTTCTGTACAAAGTCGTCGAAGGTATCGTAGCGCATCACCATGCGGCGGGCCGCCTGATCGCGCTGGATGTCCTGATTGGAGCGCAGATACTGGTAGGCCGAATACGCGCGGTCGAGCGGATTCCTGACGAAGCAGAACTTGAACGCCCGCTCGAAGAACTCCGGAAAATTTCTTTCGTAAAACCACAAGGGCATATGCCCGTGCGTCCTTTGCGGAAACAGGGCTCGCTTCACGCTGCTCCCGCCACACTTCGGCACATGGATGAAAATGCACGAATGACGCGCGAAATCGACCGGAAGGCGGGCACTATCCGAGAGCATCTTGTCGATCGCGGAACGATCGACGACCGAGAGACGGCTGAGAATGGTTTCACGCGCCTGCTTCGGAACAAGTTTCCAGAGATACCTTCTCATCAAGCCTCACCAAGTTGACGCTGCCAGGCTGCACGGAATAGCGCGCGCACCCCAAGTCGCATCCAGCACCAGGACAATCACATTACGACGCCTCAGAAGCCGAGCAGCAGACGGAAACGCTCGATCGCGCCCAGCGGCGGCCTGGGGCGCAACGGCGCCTCGAGCGCCTGCGCGACCTTCTCGCCGATGCGGTCGAAGCGGTATTCCTGCTCGGCCAGCGCCTGCCCTGCTGCGGCGATCCGCGCAGCGAGCGCGAGGTCGGCGCGCAGCGCTGCGAGCTTCGCGCTCAATTCGTTCGCATCGCGATACAGGACGATGTTCTCCATGTCGCGGAAACCCAGTGCGACGTTCTCCTGCTCGCCTTGGTCGTAGGCGCACAGCACGCAACCGCAGGCCATCGCCTCGAAATTCTTGATCATGTACTCGCCGATGCCGGCATCGGCACTGACGAAGAAACGGATCCGGTTGAGCATCCGCAGGTACTCGTCCCCCGACGCCGTCCGGGTGATCAGGAGTTGCTCGCGGGCGGCGATCTCGTCGAGCATCCGTCTGCGTTCGGTATACACCGAACTCTTCGTGCTGCCGACGAAAGCGAGTTCGATGTCGCGCTCATGGCCCAGATTGCGCAGCATCGCCTGGTCGTACCCCTTGGGCACGAACACCGCATCCGTACCCTCCGCACGCAACCTCTGCGTCACCGCGTATCCGGAACTGATCACCCGCGCCCACGGTAGCTGCGCATAGTGGCGGCTGAACTTTCCCTGATACTTGCCGGGGAAATAGTTCTGACAGGCATCGTGTTCGAGGATCACGAGGTTCGGCACGGTGCGGATGAAGGGCACCTGCCGGATCTCCTGCTTGAAGCGCAGGAAGAACACGATCCGCTCGTAGTCTTCGACGCGCACCTCGCGCCGGAAATAGCGCCGCAGGTTCGCCTGGTCCTCGCGTCCGAGCCAGCGCAGGTCGCAGTCCGTGTGCGCCGCAATGCCCTCGTACAGCCGGTCAAGGACGACACGTTGCTCCTTCTGGACGAGCAACAGGATCTTCATGCCGCGACCTCCCCGAGCGGGTGGAAGCCCTGCGCATCGACGGCCCATCGACCCGAGGCGGCAAGCCTTGCGAGCGCGGCAGGATCCTGAGCCGGCAGGCTCTTCCAGGCGTGCTTCTTCCACACGACGAAATGCAGGTAAGGAAAGACACGCGCCCCGTCGCGGTCATTGGTCAGGCGGCCGTGGTCCCAGCACCAACGCTGCGGGAAGTCGAAGCCGCCATCGACCCAGGCAACCTTCGCATCGGGCGTACTGAAGGCCTCGACGAATTCCGCGCGCCGATACCACGGATTAAGCAGGCGCGGCAGATGGGCGACCCGGTCGGGCAGGTTCTTGTAACGGATGAAGATCCGGCTGAAGGCGCCTTCGTCCAGCGCATGGTGCTTCTGCTCGCTCATGCGTGACTGCCAGTCACGCATCCGGAAGAAGAGCCCACGCATCTCCTCGGTGTTCCTGACCAGGCAGCAATGCCCCGAAATACGCCGCGCATGCGTCGCAAAAAGGTCCCTGCGCGCCAGGCGCTCCGCGGTGAAATACGCGCGCAGGTCGCCCCAGACGAGATCCAGGTCGCCGAAGGCCCAGAAATCGTAGCCGCGCAACTCCTCGGCATGGATGTACCCGAACGCCGGCTTCACGTCGCACAGCTTGTAAGGATTCTGCGGCGCGAAGGGGATCCCGAGCGTGCGGGCGACGCGGGCGCAATAGTCCGCGTACGAAGTCGCGACGACGCGCACGTTGGGCGGACAGTCTGGAATCGGACCGCAGTCGGAAAAGAGTAGCCAGTCCACGGTCGGGTTGGCACGACAGCTCTCGACGAAAAACGGCATCCAGAACGGCCAGCGGCCGAAATAGGGCACGACGAAGCAGATCGAGGGCTGATGTTCGCTCATCGCAGCCACTCCGGCTCGCCGAGCACCGACGTGACCATGGGCAGCTCGAAAAAGCGGCGGCGCGCGGCCTCGTCGGAGAAGTGCGTGTAAAGGCGGGCCGTGCCCCGCTCGACGAGCAGCTCGCGCTCGGCCTCGGGCCGGCGCGCTGCCTTGACGATCAGGCCGGCGAGGGCCGCCGCGCCGCCCAGCGGGAAAAGCTCGCCGGCATCGCCGACGACTTCCGGCGCCCCGCCGCAGTCGGTCGCAACCACCGGCACGCGGGCGGCCATGGCCTCGAGCAGCACCATGCCGAAGGGCTCATGGTCGGAACTCAGTGCGAACAGGTCGAAGGCCGAGAAGGCGCGGCGGGCATTCGGCACCTGCCCGAGGAAGCGCACCCGCGCAGCGATGCCCAGTTCGGCGGCGAGCTTGCGCAGGTCGTCCTCGAGCCGCCCTTTGCCGAGGATCGCCAGCATCGCTTCCCCAGGCAGTTCCGGCAGGGCGCGGGCAAAGCCGCGCAGCAAGGTCGCCTGGTCCTTGTCCGGGTGCAGACGCCCGACGTTGCCGACGACGAAGGCATCGCGCGGCAAGCCCAGCAGCTCGCGTGCAGCCTCGCGCGGCAGCACTTCGGCACGCACGGCATCGACGTCGATACGGTTATGCAGCGTCTCGATGCGATCGGACGCCCACGACGGCACGCCGCGGCGGATGTCGTCGCGGATCGCGTCCGACACGCCCAGCAGGCCGAGGCGCTTGCCGAACCAGCGCGCGAAGAGCTTGTGCGTGAGCCGGTCGTAGTCGCCGAAGGCGTGGTGCACGCCGATCACGGGGAGGCTGGTCCCCCAGCACGAGATGTGGATCGGCTTGAAGCGATGCGCGAGGATCAGCGCGAAGTCGCGTCCGGCGATGATTTCACGCACGCGGCGCATCGCGTCGAGCTTGAGCCCGCGCACGTCGCCACCATCGTAGTCGAGATAGATCACCTCGTCGGACGCCGACAAGGCGGTGATTTCGTCGCTCGGCGGGTCGGTCAGGTAGACCGTCGTCACCTTGTACGGCGAATCCTTGAACAACACAGCATACTGCCGCGCGACGTCGCCGAAGGGGCCGTAGTGGCAATGGCAGAACTGCAGGATGCGGCGCTCAGCCAACGGCCGCACCCTCCTTGACGACGAGCACATCCTCCATGATCAGATACTGCAGGTCGGAGCCGAAGAACATGTTCAGCGCATCGGTCGGCGAGCAGATCATCGGCTCGCCGCGGCGGTTGAGCGAGGTGTTGAGCACGACCCCGTTGCCGGTGAGCTTCTCAAGTTCCAGCATCAGTTCATAGTAGCGCGGGTTGTACTCGCGCTTGAGCACCTGTGCGCGCGAGGTGCCGTCCTCGTGCACGACCTCGGGCACGCGCGCCCTCCACTCCTCCGCGACCTCGAAGGTGAAGGTCATGAAGGGAGCGGGGTGGTCGGTTTGCAGCATCTGCGGGCCGACGGTGTCGAGCATGCTGGGGCAGAACGGCCGCCAGCGCTCGCGGAACTTGATCTGCTCGTTGATGCGGTCGGCCACGCCGGCCGCACTGGGGCATCCAAGGATGGAGCGGCCGCCCAGCGCGCGCGGGCCGAACTCCATGCGCCCCTGGAACCACGCTACCGGGTTGCCGTCGGCGAGGATCTGCGCGATGCGTGCGGGCATGTCGTCGATCTTCTGCCAACTCGGCTGCGCCGGGTGCTTCGCGCAGGCGGCTATGACGTCCTCGTTGGTGTAGCGCGGGCCGAGGTAGACGTGCTCCATCTTCTCCACCGGCACGCCGCGCGCGACCGACACGTAGGCCGCCGCGCCCACCGCCGTGCCGGAGTCGCCCGAGGCCGGCTGCACGAACAGTTCGCGCAGGTCGGGGCGCGCGATGATCTTCTGATTGAGCTTGACGTTGAGCGCACCGCCGCCCGCAAACGCCAGTCGCCCGGTGTCGCGCAGGATGTCGCCGAGGTAGTAGTCGATCATCTTCAGCGACAGATCCTCGAACAGCTTCTGCATGCTCGCGGCGTAGTGGATGTAGGGCTCGTCGGCGATGTCGCCGGCGCGCTTGGGGCCCAGCCAGTCGATCAGCTTGGGCGAGAAGTAGTAGCCCTTGCCCTTTTCCTTGTAGCGGCGGAAGCCGATCACGTTGGCGTAGTCGGTGTCGACGACGAGCTCGCCGTTCTCGAACTTCGCCAGGCGCGAGAAATCATACTTGTCCGGGTCGCCGTAGGGCGCCATGCCCATGACCTTGTATTCGCCGTCGAGCATCTCGAAGCCGAGGTACTCGGTGATCGCGCCGTACAGGCCGCCGAGCGAATCGGGGTCGTAGAACTCCTTGATCTTGTGGATCTTGCCGTTCTCGCCGTAGCCGAAGAAGGTCGTCGCGTACTCGCCCTTGCCGTCGATACCGAGGATCGCTGTCTTCTCCGTGAAGCCGGAGCAATGGTAGGCGCTCGACGCATGCGCGAGGTGGTGCTCGACCGGTACGATTTCGGTCTTCTTCAGGTCGAAACCGAGCTGCGCAAGGCACCACTCGATGCGCCTCTTGTAGCGGTAGTAGCGGCGATTGCCCGTCAGGATCGCATCGATGCCGCGATCCGGGGCGTACCAGTAGCGCTTGGCGTAGTGCCAGCGCGCCGGCTCCATGATGCTGATCGGCGCGAACGGGATCGCCACCGCATCGACGTCCTTCGGCTTGATGCCGGCGAACTCCAGGCAAAACTTCGCTGCCTCGTAGGGCATGCGGTTCTTGGCGTGTTTGTCGCGCACGAAGCGCTCTTCTTCCGCCGCGGCGACGAGCTTGCCGTCGATGTAGAGGGCGGCGGAGGGGTCGTGCGTCAGGGCGCCGGACAGGCCGAGAATGGTCAGAGCCACGGATGAACCTCTGGTTGGGGACAGCAGTCTCTGCAGTCCCGGCAAGCAAAATTGGTGATTATAGCCTCGCGACTCATGAGCCCGGCCTTGCCGCCCCATTCGGAGCGGTCTGCAAGGCACGCACGATGTGCGCGCCAAGCCAGCGGGAGCCCGCCATCGACAGGTGATCGTCGTCACGGTACATCAGCTCGCCGTCGCGCCAGCCAAGGCAGGCGCGATCGTCGCACATCACCGTCTGCGGATCGAAAACGATTACCTCCGGATACTTTTCCAGTACCGGTCGCAGGTAAGGACGATACTCCCCGTTGCGAGCATCGATCATCTTGCGCGAAACCTCGCACTGGGGCCGCGGAATGCGGCTTACGAACCGATTCGGCGTCCAATGTACGCACTCGCGCGCATTGAAGGGGAGTTCGGGCACGGAATCGAGGAAGACGACTCTCTTACCGGTAGCGGTGAGCTGTCGCAACGTCTCGTCGAGGGCGGTCGCCACCACGTTCCCACGTCCGATGGAAGGATCGTCCGGCGCCGCGAGGAGCACGGGCTTGCGATGTGCGCGGCTGAATACTCCCGGCTTGTCCTTCAGTTGGCGTGCGGTGATCCCAAGCACCCAGCGTCCCGCGAGGAAAATCGTCTTGACCTCTGGCGCATTGACTGCGTATGCGAAGGCGATCTCGGCAACAGGGGCGCAGCCGCGCGATGCGCCCGTCTTCTCGCGGGTATCCATGCCGAGCAGCAGCAGACAGCCGTCCTCATTGATCTGAAGGAGATTGCCGCCGCTACGCGCAAGCGCCTCGCTGATGCCCCAGAAAAAGTGGTTCGCGTGACTGTCGCCGATGATCACCGCATCAGGGGCGCGCGACGCGTCACCGATCAGGCAGTCGCCAGTGAAGTTGGCGGGCAGGAGGTGGCGGCAGTCACCACTGCCCAGCCACGACTCTTCCCAGCGCAAGGCGGCAGACGCCTGTTGAGCCTGGGCATCCTTGAGGCGGATTTCCAGCCCGTCACGTTGGTTGATGCTCCAGCCCACGATCGCGAGCAGGGCGCCGGCCGACACCAGCCCGGCGACGGTTCTCCGCCCGCCATGGCGGCGGACCGGCAGCTCAACCACACGGAACGTTGCCCACGACAGAGCGAACGCGGCTGCAAGCGCCGCAAGAAGCACGGGGGGAGTCGCGCCCTCGGGATGCAAGATGCGGATAAAGGACAGCAGCGGCCAGTGCCACAGGTACAGGGGAAAGCTGATGAGTCCGACCCACACAGCGGGACGCGCCGACAACAGGATCCGGTTGACCGCCGCACGCGGGCCGGCCGCAATGAGAAGCACCGCACCGCAAACCGGCAGCAGCGCCCAGGCGCCGGGAAAAACCCGCTCCTTGTCGATGGCGACAAGACCAAGCGCGATGAGCAACAGGCCGGCCACCGAGGCGATGCTCGGCGCCCACACCGCGGAGACGGGGAAGAGCATGCCGTAGCGTTGCAGACGCCACGCGAGCGCGGCCCCGAAGAGCAACTCCCACACTCGCGTCCACGGCAGAAAATAGCTGGCGACGGGCCATTGCGCACTCAACGCAATGCTGGCGACGAGCGAGATGGCCGCCAGGATGACAACGATGCCACCGAGCCGGTGGCGCATGCGCCACACCACGAGCGCCAGCGCCGGCCACACGATGTAGAACTGTTCCTCTATGCCCAGCGACCACAGATGCAGCAACGGCTTGAGTTCGGCTTCCGTATCGAAATAACCGGCCTCCTGCCAGAACATGAAGTTGGCGACGAACCCCAAGCCACCCACCGAATGCTTCGCGAGCTGCGCGTATTCGTCCGGAAACAACGCCCCCCAGCCCACCGCGAGACATGCGGAGACGACGACGAGCAGCGCGGGAAAGATGCGCCGCACCCGGCGCGCGTAAAAATCAGCAAAGCTGAATTCACCGCGGCCGAGCGCCTTGATGATGATCGAGGAAATCAGGTAACCCGAGATGACGAAGAAGATATCGACACCGACGAAGCCGCCCGGCAGCGCCTCGGGGAACGCGTGGAAGATGACGACCGAAAGGACCGCGAGCGCACGCAGGCCATCGATATCCGGACGATAGGCGAGATGAGGATTGGGGTGGGTCATGAAAATGCCGATCCCGGATGCGCGAGACGCGGCTCAGAAAATTCGACAAAACTCCTGATTTTAATCGCCACTGCGCAAATCTTGGGAAAAACCAGCGAAAACCGGTCAATAAAGGGTCGCAAAGTGATGAAACATCGCGACTTCAACCCGCGGCGTCCTCGCGTATCATGCGCGCTCGCTCACCGTCCGGCCCGGAAGCCCACCCTAGCATCCGCCTCGCGTCCCGCGGCAACCGCCGTCGCGACATTGCATGGCCGGGGGAAAGAGCCGATTCCACAAGGAGGCAAGTCAATGGATGCACTCATTTCAACCATCAACGGCTACGTCTGGAGCCCGGCACTCGTGTACCTGTGCCTCGGCGTGGGCCTGTATTTCTCGATCCGCACGCGCTTCATGCAGGTGCGCGGCTTCAACGAGATGATCCGCCTGATGTTCCAGGGCAAGAGCTCGGACGCCGGCGTCTCGTCCTTCCAGGCGCTGGCAATGGCGCTGTCGGGCCGCGTCGGCACCGGCAACATCGCCGGCGTCGCCACCGCGATCACCTTCGGCGGCCCCGGTGCGGTGTTCTGGATGTGGATGACGGCCTTCCTGGGCGCCTCGACGGCCTACATCGAATCGACGCTTGCCCAGATCTACAAGGAAAAGGACGATAACGGTCAGTACCGTGGCGGCCCCGCTTACTACATCGAGAAGGCGATGGGGCAGAAGTGGTACGCGTGGATCTTCGCCGTGTCGACGGCGATCGCGATGGGCCTGCTGCTGCCCGGCGTACAGGCCAACAGCATCGCCGCCGGCGTGTACAACGCATGGGGCATCGACCACGCGGTCAGCGCGGCGCTGATCGTGATCACGCTGGGCTTCATCATCTTCGGTGGCGTCAAGCGCATCGCGCACTTCGCCGAGTTCGTCGTGCCCTTCATGGCGCTCGCCTACATCCTGATGGCCCTGGTGATCGTGTTCCTGCACATTGATCAAGTGCCGGCGATGATCGCGCTGATCTTCAAGAGCGCCTTCGGCCTCGAGGCGGGATTCGGGGCGGTACTGGGCCTCGCAGTGCAGTGGGGTGTGAAGCGCGGCGTGTATTCGAACGAGGCGGGCCAGGGCTCGGGCCCACACCCGGCGGCGGCGGCGGAAGTGTCGCATCCGGCCAAGCAGGGCTATGTGCAGGCCTTCTCGGTGTATATCGACACGCTCCTGGTGTGCTCGGCGACTGCGTTCATGCTGCTCGCCACCGGCAAGTACAACGTCAAGCACCCGGACGGTTCGATGATCCTCGACCACCTGCCGGGCGTCGAAACCGGCCCCGCCTACACGCAGGCCGCGGTCGAGTCGGTGATGCCCGGCTTCGGCGCGAGCTTCGTCGCGCTGGCCCTGATGTTCTTCGCCTTCACGACCATCGTCGCGTACTACTACATGGCCGAGACCAATCTCGCCTACATCAACCGCAAGGTGCATCGCCCGTGGCTGGTGTTCGTGCTGCGCATCGTGATGATGGCGGCAGTGACCTACGGCTCGGTACGTAGCGCCGGCGCAGCATGGGACCTCGGCGACATCGGCGTGGGCATCATGGCGTGGCTCAACATCATCGCCATCCTGATCCTGCAGAAGCCGGCGCTCATCGCGCTGCGCGATTACGAGCGGCAGAAGAAGGAAGGAAAGGATCCGGTGTTCGAGCCGGAAAAGCTGGGGATCCGCAACGCCGACTTCTGGACGACGCGCCGATAGGGCCAATCCAGGCGGCGGCTGACCGGCAAGTCAAGGGCAGCCTCCTGAATCGGTGGGAGCTTCAGCCGCGAAGGGACGTTCTCGCATGCGTTGCGGCCCATTCGCGGCTGAAGCCGCTCCCACAGGAAGCTTCGCCCCAGTTCCCGGGCAGGGGCACGCCCCCCCCCGGGCCTCAGTGCGCTTCGTCCCAGTTGTCGCCGACACCGACCTCGACCAGCAGCGGCACCGCCAGATCGGCGACGCCGCACATCTGCGCCGGCAGTTCCGCGCGCACGCGCTCGAGCTCGTCGCGCGGCACCTCCAGCACCAGTTCGTCATGCACCTGCAGGATCAGGCGTGATTTCAGGCCCGCAGCGGGCAGCCATGCGTGCACGGCGATCATCGCCTTCTTGATCAGGTCCGCCGCCGTGCCCTGCATCGGCGCATTGATCGCCGCGCGTTCGGCGGCCTGGCGGCGACCGACCTGCTGGGCGCGGATCTCGGGCAGGTAGAGGCGGCGACCGAACACCGTCTCGACGTAACCGCGCTCCTTCGCCTCGGCCTTCACGCGATCCATGTAGGCAGCGACCCCGGGATAGCGCGCGAAGTAGCGGTCGATCCAGCCCTGCGCGGCGGCGCGGTCGATGCCCAGGTTCTTCGCCAGGCCGTGCGCGCTCATGCCGTAGATGAGGCCGAAATTGATCACCTTGGCGTAGCGGCGCTGCTCGCTCGTGACCTCCGCCGGCGTCACGCCGAACACCTCGGCGGCGGTCGCGCGGTGCACATCCTCGCCGTGCGCAAAGGCGTCCAGCAGGCGCGCGTCGCCCGACAGGTGGGCCATGATGCGCAGCTCGATCTGCGAGTAGTCGGCAGACACGATCACGTGATCGCGCGGCGCGATGAAGGCGGCGCGGATACGCCGTCCCTCGGCGGTGCGGATCGGGATGTTCTGCAGGTTGGGATCCGAACTCGCGAGCCGGCCGGTGACCGCGACCGCCTGCGAGAAGCTCGTATGCACGCGCCCGGTCTTCGGGTTGACCATGCGCGGCAGCTTGTCCGCGTAGGTGCTCTTCAGTTTCGCGAAACCACGATGTTCGAGCAGCAGCTTGGGCAGCGGATAGTCGTCGGCGAGCTGCTGCAGCACCTCCTCGTCGGTCGAGGGCTGGCCGGTGGCGGTCTTCTTCACCACCGGCAGGCCGAGCTTGCCGAACAGGATCTCGCCCAGCTGCTTCGGTGACGCGAGGTTGAACGGCTGGCCGGCCAGATCGTGCGCCTCGCGCTCCAGCTCCATCAGGCGGCGACCCAGCTCCTCGCTCTGCTGCGCGAGCAGGAAGGCGTCGATCAGCACGCCGGTGCGTTCCATGTCGAGCAGCACCCGCATCGCCGGCAGCTCGATGTCGCGATACAGCGCCGCCAGCGCCGGCAGCGTTTCGAGTTGCGGCCACAGCTTGCGGTGCAGGCGCAACGTGATGTCGGCGTCCTCGGCCGCGTATTCGGTCGCACGGTCGACCGCGACCTCGTCGAAGCCGATCTGCTTCGCGCCCTTGCCGCACACATCGGTGTAGGGGATGGTCGTCAGGCCGAGGTGGCGCTTCGCCAGCGAGTCCATGTCATGCGACTTGTCGCTTTCCAGCACGTAGGACTGGAGCAGCGTGTCGTGCGCGATGCCGGCGAGGCGGATGCCGTGATTGGCGAGCACATGGGCGTCGTATTTGAGGTTCTGCCCGAGCTTGGCATGCGCGGCCGATTCGAACCAAGGCTTGAGGCGCGCCAGCACCTCGTCGAGCGGCAGCTGGTGCGGCACGTCGGGCCCGCGGTGCGCGAGCGGCAGGTAGGCCGCCTCGCCGGCGACGATCGCGAAGGACATGCCGACGAGCCGCGCCGCCATCGGATCCAGGCTGGTCGTCTCGGTATCGAAGGCGACGAGCGCGGCGCCGTCGAGCTTTGCCGCCCACGCGTCGAACGTCGCCCAGTCGAGGATCGTCACATAAGCGCCGCGGTGCGCCCCCGGCGCTGCGGGGGGATCGTCGGCGACCGCCGCCTCGCCCGCCGATGCAAGCGCGGCCGCAGCGCCCTGCCCGTCCAGATCCCTGAGCCAGCCGCGGAACTCGAAACGCTCGTAGAGCGCGCGCAGCGCCGCCTTGTCGTCGTCGCGCGCCGGCAGATCGTCGAGCGCGACCGGCAGCGCGACGTCGGTCGCCACGGTCACGAGCCTCTTCCCCAGCGGCAGGAAGTCGAGGTGCTTCCTCAGGTTCTCGCCCACCTTGCCGCCGACCTTGTCGGCGTTCGCAACGAGATTGTCGAGCGTTCCGTATTCGGTGAGCCACTTCACCGCGGTCTTCGGGCCGCACTTCTCCACGCCCGGCACGTTGTCGACGGTGTCGCCAACCAGCGCCAGGTAATCGACGATGCGCTCGGGCGGCACGCCGAACTTCGCCGCAACCCCCGCCTCGTCGAGCACTTCCTCGCTCATCGTGTTCACCCACTTCACGCCGGGACGCACGAGCTGGGTCAGATCCTTGTCGCCGGTCGAGATCACCACCTCCCAGCCGCGCTCCAGCGCCAGGCGCGTCAGCGTGCCGATCACGTCGTCGGCCTCGACGCCCTCGACCGCCAGCAGCGGCCAGCCTTCGGCCTGCACCGCCTCGTGCAGCGGTTCGATCTGCGCACGCAGATCGTCCGGCATGGGCGGGCGGTGCGACTTGTATTCGGGATACCAGTCGTCGCGGAAGGTCTTTCCCTTGGCGTCGAACACACAGGCGCGGAATTCGGCCTTGTAGTCGCTTTCGAGGCGACGTAGCATCGACAACACACCCCGAATCGCCCCAGTCGGCTCGCCCTTCGAATTGCGCAGATCCGGCAGCGCGTGGAACGCGCGATACAGATAGCTGGAACCATCGACGAGCAACAGAACGGGCATCGGACAAATTTCCTTGCGGGGATCCGGGCACAACCCGGGTTCAGACGAAGCCGGCACACGGACCGGCAGGACGACAAGACGAGAACAACATGACCGCGAAAGAAAAAATCCCGCCGAGCGCTCCCAGCAGCATGGCACCGCGCTTCAACGCCCGCGAGTCGTGGCGGATCTTTGGAATTATGGCAGAGTTCGTCGAGGCGACCGAACGCCTCAACGCGATCCGCCCAGCGGTGTCGATCTTCGGCAGCGCACGCATCCCGCCCGACCACATGTACTACATCCTCGCCGAAAAAATCAGCCGCCTGCTGTCGGACGCCGGCTTCGCGGTGATCTCCGGCGGCGGCCCCGGCATCATGGAGGCGGCCAACAAGGGCGCCTATTTCGGCAAGAGCCCCTCGATCGGCCTCAACATCCAGCTGCCGATGGAGCAGAGCTCCAACCCCTACCAGGACATCTCGCAGACCTTCCAGCACTTCTTCGCGCGCAAGTTCATGTTCGTGCGCTTCGCCTCGGCCTACGTGGTGATGCCGGGCGGCTTCGGCACGCTGGACGAGCTGATGGAGGCCCTGACGCTGATCCAGACCGGCAAGAGCCGCAAGATCCCGATCATCCTCGTGCACGGCCCGTTCTGGAAAGGCATGATCGACTGGTTCCGCGAGCGCCTCGTTGCCGAACGCATGATCAACCCCGAGGACCTCGACCTCATCCAGGTGATCGACACGCCCGAGGAAGTCGTCGAGGCGATCTTCAAGCACTACGAACACCGCGGCTTCCTGCCGCTGCCCGAGGAACACGAACTGCTGCTCAACCTGTAATGACGGACGCACAACGCGGGTCCCTGCTAGAATCCGCGCCATTCAAGGAGAGCACCATGCGCCGCAACCTGATCGTGCTGCTGATGGCCCTCGCAACCCCGGTTGCGGCCCAGCAGCCTCCGAAACTCGAACCGATCCCCGAACCGCCGCCGATGCCGGCGAGCGATCCGTCGCTGGATCCCGAAGTCCGCATCGTCAAGCGCGGCGAGGACACCGTGCAGGAGTACCGCATCCGCGGCAAGCTCTACATGGTCAAGGTCACGCCTCCGCACGGCGTGCCCTACTACCTGATCGACAACGAAGGCAACGGCGTGATGACGCGGCAGGATGTGCTGCCGACGCTCGCCGTGCCGATGTGGGTGATCAAGTCCTGGTAATGCAATCCCGGCCCACGGGCCACTGACCCACCCTCGTACCCTGCCATGTCCGTTTTCACCGCTGTCGCCCCCGAGACGCTGTCGCGCTGGCTCGGCCACTATGCCATTGGCCGCCTCGTCGAGCTGCAGGGCATCTCGGCCGGCGTGCAGAACAGCAACTTCTTCGTCACCACCACGCTCGGCCGCTACGTGCTGACGCTGTTCGAGGCCATCCCGCGCGCCGAACTGCCCTATTTCCTGCACCTCATGGCCCACCTCGCACGCCACGGGCTGCCGGTGCCGGCCCCCATCGCCGACCGCGACAACGAGTACCTCGGCACGCTGTCCGAGCGCCCCGCGGCGCTGGTCATGCGCCTGTCGGGCAAGTCCGAGATGGCCCCCGGCGAACGCCACTGCGAGCGCGTCGGCGCGATGCTCGCGGGCCTGCACCTGGCCGGCCTGTCGTATGGGCGACGCCAGGAAAACCCGCGCGGCGCGGCATGGCGCACGGCCGCCGCCGCACGCGTGCGCCCCTTCCTGCCGGCAGACGAGCAGGCCCTGCTGGATGCGGAACTCGCCTTCCAGGCCGCGGCGAACTACGGCCACCTGCCGCGCGGCGTGATCCACGCCGACCTCTTCCGCGACAACGTGCTGTGGGATGGCGACTTCATCGGCGGCGTGATCGACTTCTACTTCGCCGGCCACGACGCGCTGCTCTTCGACGTCGCGGTGACCGTGAACGACTGGTGCACGACCGAGGGCGGTGAACTCGATGCGCAACGCACCGCCGCGTTGCTCTCCGCCTATCACGCCGAGCGCCCCTTCACGGACGCCGAACGCGCGAACTGGCCTGCCATGTTGCGCGCCGCGGCGCTGCGCTTCTGGCTGTCGCGCGCCGAGGATTACCACCTGCCCAAGCCGGGCGAGATGGTGCTGGTAAAGCCGCCCGCAGAATACCGCGACATCCTGCGCCTGCGCATCGCGGCGACGCCACCGCTGCCGCTCTGAACGATGAACGATCCGCACATGACCGATCACGGCGCATCGCACCGCCGGCACCCTCTCCCCCCGCCCGGGCACGTCACGCCTGCCGACACGCTGCGATGGATCGCCGCGGGCTGGAAGACCTTCATCGTCAATCCCGGCACCTGGGTCGTCCTGACGCTGGCGCTGATCGCCGTGCTGTTCGCGCTCGCCGCCGCAGTGGGCTTCATCCCGACCTTCGGCCCGCTGCTCGCCCCGCTGGTCCTGCAGCTCGTGTTCCCGATGCTCGTCGCCGGCATGGTCACCGGCGTGCATGCACAGCACCAGGGCGAGCCGCTGCGTGTCGCCCACCTGTTCGAAGGCGCGCGCCGCCATTCGGGCAACCTGCTGATGGTCGGTTTCTTCTACGTGCTCGGCGGACTCGCCGCTGCCCTGGTCGCGGTCCTGGTCGGCAGCAGCGCCGCGGTGACGGGCATGCTGGTGGGCCTGCTCGGCAGCATCGGGCTGGCCAGCGGCGTCGCCCTGCTCTCGGCGGCGCTGTGGCCCGTCCTGCTGATCCTGCTGCTGATGGCGCTATGGTTCGCCCCGCCGCTGGTGGTGCTGCAGAACGTGTCGCCGCTCGACGCGATGAGGCTCTCGCTGCGCGCCTGCGTCTCCAATCTCGGCAGTTTCATCGTCCTCGGCTTCGTCCTCTACCTGCTCACCTGGATCGCCATGCTGCCGTTCGCGCTGGGCGTCCTCGTGCTCGTCCCGGTACTGGCCGGCGCGCTGTATGCGGCCTGGCAGGACACCTTCGCTCCCCATGCCCCGCAGCCGACACCCGCGCTGCCCGGCCCCACCGACACCCCTGCCGAGTAAGCCGCATGCAAGCACGACAACTTCCGGCCGGGCGCGGCTTTGCCTGGCTCGGCGAAGGCCTGCAGCTGTGGCGGCGCAATCCCGCGCTGCTCACCTTCGCCTCCTTCGGCTACCTCCTGCTGCTGATCCTCGTCAGCGTCGTACCCTTCATCGGACAGATCATCGCGTCGCTGCTGACGCCGGTCCTGTCGCTCGGCGTGCTCAACACCTGCCGCGCCATCGACGCCGGGCGCAAGGCGGGCCCGGACGTGCTGTTCTCAGGCTTCCAGCAGAACCTCCCCGCACTGATCGTCATCGGCGGCATCAACTTCGCCGGCGTCTGGCTCGTGCTGGGGCTGACTGCCATTGCAGACGGCGGCACCCTCTTCGGGCTCATGACCAGTGGCGGCAAGCTCGAGCCGGAAATTGCCACCAGCACCGGCTTCACCATGGCGCTGATGATCGCGATCGCTCTGTCGACACCGGTGATGATGGCCTACTGGTTCGCGCCGCTTCTCGCGGGCTGGTGGCAGGTGCCCGCACCGAAGGCGATGTTCTTCAGTTTTTTCGCGTGCCTGCGCAACTGGCGCCCCTTCCTCGCCTACTCGATCGCGCTGGCGCTGTTCGGTGCGGTCCTGCCGGGCATCGTGCTCGGCATCATCGGTACGATCTCGCCGACGCTGGCGACGCTGCTCTCGGTGCCGCTGCCGCTGCTGCTGATCCCCATCGTCTTCGCCAGTTTCTACACCAACGCCCGCGACATCTTCGGCGAACCCGGGAATGCCCCCGAAGAAGCCTGACGCGGGCACGCTGGGGCTGCTGGGTGGCACCTTCGACCCCATCCATTTCGGCCACCTGCGCCTCGCCGAGGAAGCCCGCGAGGCGCTCGGGCTCGCCCAGGTCGCCCTGATCCCGGCCGGCCAGCCGCCGCACCGCGACGTGCCGCAGTCCCCTGCCGCCGACCGCCTGGCGATGGTGCGGCTGGCGAGCGCCGGCAATCCCGGCCTCGTCGTCGACGACGGCGAGGTGTTCGCCCCCAGCAAGAGCTACACGATCCTCACCCTTGAGCGTCTGCGCGCCCTGCACGGCGCCGGGCGCCCGCTGGTGCTGATCCTCGGCGCCGACGCCTTCAACGGCCTGCCGGGCTGGCACCGCTGGCAGGAGCTCTTCGGCCTCGCCCACATCGCGGTCGCCAACCGGCCGGGCTACGCGCCGCACGGCCGGCGCTGGCCGGGCACGCTGTCGCCGGAACTCGACGCCGCGTGCGCCGGTCGCATCGATACGAACCCCGCCGTCCTGCACGGCAGCCCTGCCGGGCGGGTGGTTCCCTTCGACATGACCCCGCTGGCGATCTCCGCGTCGCTGATCCGCGACCTCATCCGCGGCGGGCACAGCGCCCGCTATTTGCTGCCCGATTCCGTTCTCGACTATATTGGGTTGCACCACCTTTACCGCAGAACCTGATGGACACCCGCACACTCGAAAAAACCGTCGTCGCCGCCCTGGAAGACATCAAGGCCAAGGACATCGAAGTCATCGACACCACCCGCCTGACCTCGCTGTTCGACCGCGTCGTCATCGCCACCGGCGACTCCAACCGGCAGACGCGCGCATTGGCGCGCAACGTGCAGGAAAAGGTCCGTGAAGCCGGGGCCCGGGTGGCCAGCGTGGAAGGCGAGGAGACCGGGGAATGGGTGCTCGTCGACCTCGGCGACATCGTCGTGCACATCATGCAGCCGGCGATCCGCAGCTACTACAACCTCGAAGAATTGTGGGCCGCCCCCTCGACCCTGCGGCGCGGCCGCGCGGCCACGGGCGTCGCGGCGCAGTGACACGCGCCCTGCGGGCGGCTTCGCACCGGCCGCCGCTCCTGCACACTCACCGATGAAACTGCTGATCGTCGCCGTCGGCACGCGCATGCCCGCGTGGGTCGAGTCCGGCTTCGACGAGTTCGCGCGCCGCATGCCGCGCGAGCTGCCGCTGCAACTCGTCGAGGTGAAGGCCGAACCGCGCACGACCGGCAAGACCGTCGACGCGATGATGGCGGCCGAAGCCGCGCGCATCGAAGCGGCCCTGCCGCCGCGTTGCCGCC
Organism: Aromatoleum evansii; assembly: GCF_045689615.1. Lineage (NCBI taxonomy): Bacteria > Pseudomonadati > Pseudomonadota > Betaproteobacteria > Rhodocyclales > Rhodocyclaceae > Aromatoleum > Aromatoleum evansii. The sequence continues at coordinate 610,540 of NZ_CP141259.1, read as the reverse complement.
GCGTGATCCTCGACGAGCGCGGCAGCGACCTGACCACCATCGCACTCGCCGGCCGGCTGGAAGCGTGGCAGGCAGAAGGGGCGGACGTCGCGCTGATCGTCGGCGGCCCGGACGGCCTGTCGCCGGCGCTGAAATCGAGCGCGCACGAACGCATCCGGCTGTCGAGCCTGACGCTCCCGCATGCGCTCGTGCGCCCGCTGCTCGCCGAAGCCCTGTACCGCGCCTGGACGGTGCTGAAGAACCACCCCTATCACCGGGAGTGAGCACCCGCGCAGGCTCAGGGAACGATGCGGACGATGCCTTCCATCCCGTCCTCGCGATGCCCCGGCAGGCTGCAGAAGAAGGAATAATCGCCCGCCTTGAGCGGCACGAGCCAGAGTTCGATGTCGTTGCGCGAGCGCACGTACACCGAATTCACGTAATCGGCGATCACCCGCCCGACGCTGGAATTCACCATGCGCAGCGCAATCACCTTCTCGTCGAAGAGCGAGCCGCCGACCATGTCGTGCGCCACCGCACCGACGTTGCGCAGCACCAGCTTGTACGGCTGGCCGACCTTGAGGCGGATCTCGTCGGGCTCGTAGCTGTGGTCCTTGAGCGCGACCTCGACCACGGTCACTTCGGTCCAGTCGATACCGGCGAGCGCCGGATGCATGCGCACCACCGGCTCTTCCTCGGCCGCTGCAGCGCCTGCGGCTCCCGTGCCGAACGCGAGAGCAATGGCGATCAGCGCCGCGCGCAGGGCGCCGACCAGAGTCTTCACCGCGCTCATTTCACTGCGCCGAAATCGAACACCAGCGGCTCCGATACGCTCTTGTGCTCGGCATTGGCCTTGTTGAACACCGCGATCTGGCCGGTGATCCGCGCTCCCGCCTTGAACGCGGCGTCATCCGCATGGCCTGGATCGAGGGCGCGGGCGAATTCGAGATTCCAGTGCCCTGCCTTCCACACCCCCTTGGCGGCCACGTCCGCGGCGCTGCCCGAGGGGTTCGCGGGGGCGAACGAAGGCAGGCGATCGCCCTTGTTCTCCTTGGGGCGCGGCAGCATCTCGTAAGACGCCGCGCCCTCGTCGCGACGCTTCGTGATGTAGATCACCGGGCCGTCCTTGACCTGATATTCGGCGGCCGACTCCTGCATCTTGGTCGTGACGTGATGCACCATGTCCTCGGCGATGCCCGACGGGTTGGTCCGCGCGGCCGACCACAGCCAGACGTCGACCTTGTAGTCCTTGGTCGACAGCATCGTGCGGTCGAAGTCGCCGGCGAGGTGGAAACGCACCGCGAACATGTCCTCGAGCTGGCTCTCGCGCTGGTACTTGTCGCCACGCCAGCTCCATTCCTTGTGCACGGCGTCCGCGGCGTCGTCCGGATAGCGCACGGCGAGGTAGAACCGCCCCGCCGCGACGCCCGCCTTCAGCTCGACCGTCAGGTTGCCGGCGGTGTTGCGCTCGCCGGCCGGATCCAGACCGTACTTCGCCCGCTCCTCGCGCTCCAGCGCCGGTTTCACCGGCACCTTGATCCAGCCGCTGCCCCCCCACTCGCCCAGGTCGCCGTCCGGCTTCGGTGCGGCAGCGAGGTTGGACACCGGAATCACCTGCGGCGTAGGGGCCTGCGCATGCGCCACCATGGGCAGCAGCGAAAGGAGCGGAACAAGAAACTTCATGGGCGGCTCGGCAGGATGGCGGGAAGGGGCTTACTCGACGACGATCGAGCCGTGCATGCCCTGATCCTTGTGGTCCTCGATCGTGCAGATGACCTCGAACTCGCCCTTATTCACGGTGACGAAGAACAGCTCGACGGCCCCGCCGTTCTTGTAAGCCTCGACGGCCGTGAAGTACGGCGCCTTGATCTCGCCGCCATTCGGCTTGGGCGTCTGCACCTTGCGCCACGCGACCGACTTGAAGAACTCCGTCGCCGTGTAATAGTGGTCCTTCTGGCCCACGTTCTTGATCACCAGACGGTAGGGCTGGCCGGCCTTGAGCTTGAGATCCTGCGGCGTGAAGCTGTGCTCGGTGAGTTCCACGGTGATCGTCTCCATCGCGTCCCAGTTGGCGGCCTTCACGATCGCGGCGGCATCGGCGACGGGCTCGGCAGCTCCGACAACGAGGGGCGCGGCGAGGATCGCCCCGGCGAGAAGAGAGATGAGGGACATGCGCATACGGACTTGCTCCAGAGTAAATTGGCGATGCCGGATCGGCCTGCGTGCCTCGGCGACGTGATGCACAACACGCGGGCATTTGATGACCGGGGAATTGTATCAATTAAATGCAATGACAAGCACGACGGGCCACCGCGGACGACGCGCCGTCATCCGCCCGCAAATCGGCACATGCGCCGGGTCGCAGCGCAGCCAAGAGGGTAGAATCCGCCCCAATAACCGCCGGCATCCCGTACCCGAAAGCCATGAGCAGCCTCCAAGCCCGAATCTACCTCGCCTCGCGCAGCCCGCGCCGCCGCGAGCTCCTGCGCCAGATCGGCGTGCATTTCGACCTGCTCGTATTCCGGGGCACGGAGCGCGGGGCCGACGCCGACGTCGACGAGACGCCGCTGCCGGACGAGAACGTCGAACACTACGTCGAACGCGTCGCGCTCACCAAGGCCGAGGCCGGATGCCGGCGCCTGCAGTGGCGCACCCTGCCGCAGCACCCGGTGCTGTCGGCGGACACGACCCTGGAACTCGACGGCGAGATCATCGGCAAGCCGGCCGACGCCAATGACGCCGCGGCGATCCTGCGCCGCCTGTCGGGGCGGACGCATCGCGTGCTGACCGCGGTGGCGATCAGCGACGGCGCGCGCACGCGCAGCTGCATCAACACCAGCGAAGTGCGATTTCGTGCCCTCGCCGATGGCGAGATCCGCCACTACGTCGCGACCGGCGAGCCGATGGACAAGGCCGGCGCCTACGGCATCCAGGGGCGCGCGGCGATCTTCATCGCGGAGATCCGCGGCAGCTACACGGGAATCATGGGCCTGCCGCTGTTCGAGACGGCGCAGCTCCTCGACGCCTTCGGCTATCCCCTGTAAGCTCGACCAGTTCCCGCCCGGTGTGCGCCGGGCGGCGTCCTCGATGGGCAATGCGCAATCGGTGCCTCACGTCTGCGCTTGCGCATTTCCCATTGGCAGCAATTCCATGAGCATCGAATTTCTCATCAACTTCACGCCGCAGGAGACGCGCGTAGCGATCGTCGAGCAGGGTGTGGTGCAGGAGCTGCACGTCGAGCGCACCGCCAGCCGAGGCATCGTCGGCAACATCTACCTCGGCAAGGTCGTGCGTGTGCTGCCGGGCATGCAGTCGGCCTTCATCGACATCGGCCTCGAACGCACCGCCTTCCTGCACGTCGCGGACATCTGGAGCGATCGCCACAACGGCGACACCGGCAAGCCGATCGAGCGCATCCTCGTCGAAGGCCAGAACCTCACCGTACAGGTGCTGAAGGACCCGATCGGCACGAAGGGCGCGCGCCTGTCGACGCAGATCAGCATCGCCGGGCGGCTGCTCGTGTACCTGCCCCAGGAAAAGCACATCGGCATCTCGCAGCGCATCGAGGACGAGGCCGAGCGCGAAGCGCTGCGCGAACGCCTCACGCGCCTCGTGCCCGCCGATGAGGCCGGCGGCTTCATCGTGCGCACGATGGCCGAGTCGGCCTCCGACGAGGAGCTCGCCGCCGACATCGCCTACCTGCGCAAGCTGTGGGGCGAGATCCGCAACAGCTCGACCGGGCGTTTCCCGCCGGCAGTGCTCTACGAAGACCTCGGCCTCGGGCAGCGCGTGCTGCGCGATCTGGTCAACGACGACACGACGCGCATCCTCGTCGACTCGCGCGAGAACTTCCAGAAGCTCACCGCCTTCGCCTCCGAGTACAGCCCCAAGGTGCTGCCCCTGCTCGAACACTATGGCGGCGAGCGTCCGCTGTTCGACCTGCACAGCGTCGAGGAGGAGATCCAGAAGGCGCTCGCGCGGCGCGTGAACCTGAAATCCGGCGGCTACCTGATCATCGACCAGACCGAGGCGATGACCACCGTCGACGTGAACACCGGCGGCTTCGTCGGCGCACGCAACTTCGACGACACGATCTTCAAGACCAACCTCGAGGCCGCGCAGACGATCGCGCGCCAGCTGCGCCTGCGCAACCTCGGCGGCATCATCATCATCGACTTCATCGACATGGAAAACCCCGAGCACCGCGACATGGTGCTCGACGAGTTCCGCAAGGCGCTCGCGCGCGACCACACCAAGATGACGGTGAATGGCTTCACCGCACTGGGGCTGGTCGAAATGACGAGGAAGCGCACGCGCGAATCGCTCGCCCACCTGCTGTGCGAGCCCTGCCCGACCTGTGGCGGACGCGGCGAGGTCAAGACCGCGCGCACGGTGTGCTACGAGATCCTGCGCGAACTGCTGCGCGAGGCGCGCCAGTTCAACGCGCGCGAATTCCGCGTGCTCGCCGCGCCCAACGTGATCGACCTCTTCCTCGACGAGGAGTCGCAGTCGCTCGCGATGCTGTCGGACTTCATCGGCAAGAAGATCTCGCTGCACCCGGAGGCGAGCTACTCGCAGGAACAGTTCGACATCGTGCTGCTGTGACGCCCCCCGCGACGCCCCGAGGCGTGGAGCCGACGCCGCAGCGCTTCGGCAGCGCGCCGCTGCGTTACTTCGCCGCAACGCGACCTGCCTTCCTCAGCGTGACGCTGGTCGGCTGCCTGATCGGCCTGGCTGCGGCGCGCGCCGATGGAGTCCCCCTGGACACCTTGCAGGCAGTCGTCGCCGTGGCGTTCGCCCTACTCGCCCATGCGGGCGCGAACGTGCTCAACGACTACCACGACGCCCTGAGCGGCGCCGACGCCGCGAACACCGACCGGCTCTACCCCTTCACCGGCGGCAGCCGTTTCATCCAGAACGGCATCCTGACGGCAGGCCAGACCGCAGGCTTCGCCTACGCGCTGCTCGGGCTGGTCGTGCCGGCCGGGCTGTGGCTCGCGTACGGCTCGGGGGGAGGCCTGATCGCGATCGGGTTCGCGGGACTCGTCCTCGGCTGGGCCTACTCGGCACCGCCGCTCAAGCTCGCGAGCCGCGGGCTAGGCGAGTTAGCCATCGCCGGCGCGTGGTTGCTGGTAATCGTCGGCACGGACTTCGTTCAGCGCGGGACGTTTGCGTGGACGCCCGTCGCGGCAGGCCTGTCGTTCGCGCTGCTGGTCGCGAACCTGCTCTTCATCAACCAGTTCCCCGACCGCGCGGGCGACGAGGCCGCCGGCAAGCGCACGCTGGTCGTGCGCCTGGGCGCGGATACGGCGAAATGGGGCTACTTCGCGATCGCGCTCGTGGCCTACGGCTGGCTCGTGCTGCAGATCGGACGCTACAACCTGCCCCAGGCCTGCGCAGCCGCAGCGCTGACGCTGGTGCTGTCGCTCAACGCGGCACGGCAACTGCGCGAGCATGCGGCCGACCCGGCCGAACTGCGCCCGGCGATCAAGCTGACGATCGCGGCCACGAACCTCCACGGTCTGGTGCTCGCCGCCACGCTCGCCTTCGCCCGCCATACCTGAACCAATCTTCGGACCCGAAACCATGATCGGACGCATCGCCGGCATCCTGCTGGAAAAGAATCCTCCCCAGATCGTCGTCGACGTGCATGGCGTCGGCTACGAGATCGACGTGCCGATGAGCACCTTCTACGGCCTGCCTGCGACCGGCCAGCCGGTGACGCTGTTCACCCACCTCGCGGTGCGCGAGGACGGCCACTTCCTGTACGGTTTCGCCAGCGCCGACGAGCGCGCGGCCTTCCGCCAGCTGCTGAAGGTCTCCGGGATCGGTGCGCGCACGGCACTGGCGGTGCTCTCGGGGCTGTCGGTGACGGACCTCGCGCAGGCGGTCGCCTTGCAGGAGGCTGGGCGTCTCGTGAAGATCCCGGGCATCGGCAAGAAGACCGCCGAACGTCTGCTGCTGGAGCTGCGCGACAAGCTCGGCAAGGCGCTGCCGACCCTCGGCGCGAGCGTGCCCGCAGGCGCGGCGGCGCAGCCAGCGGACAACCGCAGCGACATCCTCAACGCGCTGCTCGCGCTCGGTTACAACGAGAAGGAAGCGCTCGGCGCGATGAAATCGGTGCCCGAGGACAGCGGCGTCTCCGACGGCATCCGCCTCGCACTCAAGAGCCTGTCGAAGGCCTGAAGCACCGCCCCGCGCTGCGCTAAACTCCCGCCATGATCGAAACCGACAAGCTGCACGCCCCGCGCATCATCTCCGCGCAGACCGCCGACCGCCAGGAAGACGCCGTCGAGCGCGCCCTGCGCCCGAAGCGGCTCGCCGAATATGTCGGCCAGGCGAAGATCCGCGAACAGCTCGAGATCTTCATCGCCGCCGCACGCCAGCGCGGCGACGCGCTCGACCACGTGCTGCTGTTCGGCCCGCCAGGCCTGGGCAAGACCACGCTCGCGCACATCGTCGCCGCCGAGATGGGCGTAAACCTGCGCCAGACCTCCGGGCCGGTGCTCGAACGCGCCGGCGACCTCGCGGCGCTGCTCACCAACCTCGAGCCGCACGACGTGCTCTTCATCGACGAGATCCACCGCCTGTCGCCGGTCGTCGAGGAGATCCTGTACCCCGCGCTGGAAGACTTCCAGATCGACATCATGATCGGCGAAGGCCCGGCCGCGCGCTCGGTGAAGCTCGACCTGCCGCCCTTCACGCTGGTCGGAGCGACCACCCGGGCGGGCATGTTGACGAACCCGCTGCGCGACCGGTTCGGCATCGTTTCGCGGCTGGAGTTCTACACGCCCGAGGAGCTCGCCTTCATCGTCAGCCGTTCGGCGCGCCTGCTCGACGTCACCATCGACGACGCCGGCGCCTTCGAGATCGCGCGCCGCTCGCGCGGCACCCCGCGTATCGCCAACCGCCTGCTGCGCCGCGTGCGCGACTACGCGCAGGTCAAGGCCGACGGCGACATCACCGCCGCCGTCGCCGACGCGGCGCTGCGCATGCTGGACGTCGATCACCTCGGTCTCGACCTGATGGACCGCAAGCTGCTCGGTGCGATGCTGGAAAAGTTCGCCGGCGGCCCGGTCGGGCTCGACAACCTCGCCGCCGCGATCGGCGAGTCGTCGGACACCATCGAGGACGTGCTCGAACCCTACCTGATCCAGCAGGGCTACCTGCAGCGCACGCCGCGCGGACGCATCGCCACCGCCGCCATCTGGGAACACTTCGGGCTCGCACGCCCGTCGCGCGACGGCGACCTCTTCGGCGCCTGAAAGCGCGCAATGCGCACCTTCGTCGCCTTCACGATGACGCTGTGCCTGCTCGGCGGCGCATGGCTGCTGCGGGGCCCGGAGTTCTTCTGGCCCGACCGCCTCGACCCGTCGGAAGGGGTGTTCCTCGGCGGTCTGTCCTCACAGCTTCTGGGCGCGGGCCTGCTGACGATCGCGGGGCTCGGCGCGATGGTCGTTGGACGCGCGGCCCGTGGCGTCCACGGCGCACCGACGCGCGCGTGGCAGGTCCGCTACTTCCTGCTGATCCTGATTGCGCTGGGGCTGGTCAGTGCGGCTTTCAGCCTCGGCGAGCGCGGCCCAAACCCGGACTGGCGCGCGCCGGGGAGCTCCGCCGATCCGACGTAGGGCGGGAGGAGCCGAAGGCGTATCCCGCCACCGGCTGCCACAATTTCCTCGACCGTCGAGTGGCGGGATTCGCTGCGCTGCTCCCGCCCTACGGATTCCGTGGCACCCGCCAGCGCGCCGACCGACCGCCGCGCGTCCTCAGCCGACCTGGACGGCGAGCCCCTTCAGGTATTCACCTTCCGGCACCGCGAGCCCGATCGGATGATCCGCTGCGGCAGACAGCCGATGCAGGATGCGCGCATCGACACCCGCGTCGCTCGCCGCACCGGCGACGATCTTCTGGAAGAGCTCCAGGCCGATGCCGCCCGAGCAGGAGTAGGTCATCAGGATGCCGCCCGGATTGAGCAGGCGGAAGCCGAACAGGTTGATGTCCTTGTACGCGCGCGCCGCGCGGTCTGCATGTGCGGCCGAGGGCGCGAACTTGGGCGGATCCAGCACGATGAGGTCGAAGGTCCGCCCCTCGGTCTTCAGCGCGCGCAGCGCTGCGAACACGTCCGCCTCCATCCACTCCGCGCGGGTCGCGTCGAGGTGCGGGTTGAGCGCAACGTTGCGGCGCGCGACCTCCAGTGCCGGCCCCGACGAGTCGATCGACAGCACCGATGTCGCGCCGCCCGCCAGCGCCTGCAGCGAGAAACCGCCCGTATAGCAGAAGCAGTTCAGCACGCTGCGACCGTTTGCGAGCAGCCCGGTGAGGCGGCGGTTGTCGCGCTGGTCGAGATAGAAACCGGTCTTGTGGCCGGCGACGACGTCGACTTCCATGCGCACGCCGTTCTCGACGATGGTCAGCGCCCCCTGCGGCAGCTCGCCATACACGCAGCCCGTCATGGGGCCCAGGCCTTCCAGCTTGCGCACGTCCGAGTCGGAACGCTCATACACCGCCTTGCAGCCTGTCGCCTGCACCAGCCCGGCGACGATCGCATCGCGCCACTTCTCCGCGCCGGCGCTGGTGAGCTGGACGACGACCACCTCACCGAAGCGGTCGGCGATCACGCCCGGCAGGCCGTCGGACTCGCCGTGGATCAGGCGCACGCCGCTCTCGCCCGCGAGCAGCGGATGGGTCGCACGACGGGCAACCGATTCGGCGACGCGGCGCTTGAAGAATGCGTGGTCGATCGAAACGTCCGGCGCGAAACTCCACATGCGCGCGCGGATCTGCGACTCGGGCGACCAGGCTGCGCGACCGAGCGCACGACCATCGTCCGCGACGACCTCCACCGTATCGCCAGGCCGCGCGCGCCCTTCGAGGCGAGCCACGGAGCCCGCGAACACCCACGGGTGGCGGCGCAGGAGCGAACGCTCCTTGCCGGGATTCAGAACGAGCTTGGACATGGCGAAAACCGCAAAAGGATCAGGCGCGTGAGTGTATAGCCCTGCGCCGCACCTCGCCAGCCAAGCATCCGCAACGCTGCAGCCGGAACCGCTGTCAGTCCTGCATGCGCTTGCGGATCCGATCGGCGGTATCGAGCAGTTCCGGCAGATCGCGCGAACCCAGCAGCCCGCCAAAATGCTCGATCGCCCGCGGCGTGAGGAACAGGTGGCCGTTGCCGCGACGGGTGATCCAGCCGAGCTCCACGAGGCGCACGATCTTGCGCCGCACCGTCTCGCGCGGCAAACCGGTCGCCGCGGCAATGGAATAGGCGTTGCATGGGCGCATCACCGCGGCGAACCTGTCGCCATCGATGCTGACGTTTGCTTCGCCACTGTTCTCGAGCGCACCGATGTTATGCAGGGCAATTTCGCCGAGCAGCAGCGGCAGCAGGATGTCGCGCTCGAATTCCTCGAACAGGCGTCGCAGGCTCTTGATCTGGTAACGGGCCAGCAGGATCGCTGCGGCGCGAATGGGCGAGGGACAGGAGCCCTCCGCCACTGCATAGTCCCGTTCTCCGGCATTCGGGCTGTTTGCGTCTGGATTGTTTGTAGTGCGGCGCATGGCTGCCTTTCTCCCAACGCCCATAGAACAGGGGCGTAAGGCAGACTTGTCGGGGTCGGACGACGTGATTTTATTGGGGACTTGTTGCCCCCAGCATAGCGCAGACCCGCGACGTGACCGCGATTTTCTCTACCCGATTTGGGCAGGATTTCACAAGCCCCAAGATATAAGCAAATATTTCGGACGAGCAGTCCGTCAGCGGCGACGCGCGCGCGGATGCGCCGCGTCATAAACCTTGGCGAGGTGCTGAAAATCCAGATGGGTATAGACCTGCGTGCTGCGGATGCTCGCGTGCCCGAGCAGCTCCTGCACTGCCCTGAGGTCGCCGCTGGACTGCAGCACATGACTCGCGAAGCTGTGGCGCAGCATGTGCGGATGCACGTGCACGCCGAGGCCGCGCTGCTGCGCCCAGCGCGCAAGACGCGAGCGGATCGCCCCCGAACTCATGCGTGTGCCGCTGCGCGTGACGAACAACGCGGCCTCGTCGGCCAGCGCCACTTCGCCACGCAGTGCGAGCCATGCCTGCAGGGCCGCGACCGCCTGTGTGCCGACCGGCACGGTACGCATCTTGTTACGCTTGCCGCGCACCGTGACCATGCGCTCGCCCAGATCGAGCGCCGGTCCGACATCGAGCGCCGCCAACTCGGCAAGACGCAGGCCCGACGAGTACAGCAGCTCGAACATCGCGTGGTCGCGCACTTCCAGCCCGTCCCCCGCCTCGGCATCGAGCAGCGCCTGAGCCTGGTCGGGGGAAAGCGCCTTCGGCAAGGGCTGGGGCGACTTCGGCGGGCGCACCCCCTCGGCGGGATTCAGCGCCATTTCGCCACGCTGGCGGATGAACCAGCGGAACAGCCCGCGCCAGGCCGACAGTGCGCGCGCGATCGAGCGTCCGCCCAGCCCTTCGCCGTGCATGCGCGCGACGAAGCGGCGGATGTCGTGGGCAGACAGGGTCTGCGGTGCGCGCCCGTCGGCGAGGCGATGCAGGCGTTCGAGATCGCGCCGGTAGTTCTCCAGCGTGAGCGCGGCCGCGCGCCGCTGGGTCGCGAGATAGCCGAGATAGGCCGCCAGCCACTCGGGCGGCGGCAGCTCCGCGACAACGGCCGGGTCGTCGCGGCCCGTCATGCTCAGCCCAGCTGCCGACGCAGCGCGGAGGCGACGATATCACCGATGCGCGAGACGTAGAGGGTGCCCATCTCGGGGTAGAAGCGCTCGTTCTCCTGGCTGCCGAGGGCAAGCAGGCCGAAGGTCTGCGCGTCGCGGCGCAGCGGGATCAGCGCGACCGACCGCACGTGCGCGGAGTCGGCGCCAAACCACTCCAGGACCTCGAGATTGACGGGCGCGCCGCAATACGGATGGCGCATGTCGCCGGCGAAGAAACGCATCGCCTCGCTGACCGCAGCGAAGTCCTCGCCCTCGCGCGTGAGAACCGAGTTCCAGATTCGCAGGGCGATGCTGGGCACGGAGAAATCGTCGCGCAAGTTCTCGAACAGCGCGTGACGCAGGGTTTCATAGTCCTCCGCCTCGAGCAGCGCGAGGGTCAGGCGATGGACCTTCTCGCCGATCTCGTCGTTCTCCTCGCCGAAGCGGATCAGTTCGGAGAGCTTGCCTTCGAGGAGGCGGATCTTGTCGCGCAGCGCATGCAGCTGGCGCTCGGCAAGGGAAATCGCCTGCCCCCCGTGCGGATGCGGCACGGTCAGCTGGGTGAAGAGTTCCCCGTGCTCGGCGAGGAAGTCCGGGTGTTCCTTGAGATATCGTGCGACGTCGGCTGCGTTCATGCTAGGACCATTCCCTGCGGACGGTTGGCGTCCGCGCGTGTTCGTTGGCAACCGGGGCGGCGCGCGGGGTGCACGGCGCCGTCCGGCTGGATCATGCGAGTTCGATCTCGCCGGCAAAAACCGTCACGGCCGGGCCGGTCATCAGCACCGGCTCGCCGACGCCCGCCCACGCGATCTCCAGCTCGCCGCCGCGCGTCTCCACGCGTACCGGCGACACCAGCAGCTCGCGGCGGATGCCCGCGACCACCGCCGCGCACGCGCCCGTGCCGCAGGCGAGCGTCTCGCCCGCGCCGCGCTCGTACACGCGCAGGCGGATGCGATGTTCATCCACCACCTGCATGAAGCCGGCGTTGACGCGGGCGGGGAAGCGCGCATGCTTCTCGATCAGCGGCCCCTGGACGGCCACCGGGGCGGCATCGACGTCGGCGACGACCTGCACCGCGTGCGGATTGCCCATCGACACCGCAGTGATCGCGACCGGCGTACCGGCGACGTCGAGCGGCTGCACGACGGCGTCGGAATCCGAGACGAAGGGCACGCGCGCCGGCTCGAACACCGGCACCCCCATGTCTACGGTGACCAGGCCGCTGTCCTCGAGGCACGGCGCAATCACCCCGGATTTCGTCTCGACGCGGATCTCGCTCTTGGCGGTGAGCCCCTGCTCATGCACGAAGCGCACGAAGCAGCGCGCACCGTTGCCGCACTGTTCGACCTCGCCGCCGTCGGCGTTGAAGATGCGGTAGCGGAAATCCACACCCGGCTGCGACGCCGGCTCGACCACCAGCAGCTGGTCGCAGCCGACGCCGAAATGGCGGTCGGCGAGAAAGCGCACGCGCTCGGGCGTGAGCTCGACGTGCTGGCGCACGGCGTCGATGACGACGAAGTCGTTGCCGAGGCCGTGCATTTTGGTGAAGCGCAGGTGCATGGAAGGGTTCCGCTCAGTAGGTTCGAATCGGCGCGGGCCGAACCCCGGAATTCTCGCGCAGCATCCGGGGTGAGTCCAGCGACGCGCGGCAATGCCTTGCCTCTTGCCCCAAAGCACGCCCGATCGCGTGGGAGCGGCTTCAGCCGCGAATGGGCGCCGGTTCGCGGCTGAAGCCGCTCCCACGGGGCAATGCAGGATATGAACAGCGCCGCGACGCGCTCAATACGGCCGCTTCTCCCCCGGCGGACGGGTCTTGAAGCGGCGATGCACCCAGTAGTACTGCTCGGGCATCGTGCGCACGACCGACTCGATCCACTGGTTCATGCGCAGCGTATCGGCCTCCACGTCCTCGGTCGGAAAATCCGCCCACGGTTCGCCCAGCCGCGTCACATAGCCCTTGCCTCCCGGCAGCATCTCGGTCACCACCGGCACGACGGCCGCTCGCGCGAGGCGCGACAGGCGCGACAGGCCGGTGATCGTCGCCGCCGGCACGCCGAAGAAGGGCACGAAGATCGAGTCTTCGCGCCCGTAGTCCATGTCCGGCAGGTAGTAGAACGGACGCCCAGCCTTCATCGCCTTCACGGTGCCGCGCACGCCGTCCTGGCGCGACAGCAGCAGCTGGTCGCCAAAGCGGCTGCGGCCGTGGAACAGCCAGCGGTCGAACACCGGGTTGTTCTGGCGCGCATAGACGCTCACGCTGTCGAACTCCATCGCGAAACGCGCACCGCCCATGTCGAGACCGAGGAAATGCGGCGCCAGCAGCAGCACCGGCCGCCCCGCGGCGACCAGCGCATCCACGTGCTCGCGCCCTTCGAGCCGGATCATGCCCTTCAGGCGCGCCTCGCTCGCCCACCACAGCAGCCCGCGCTCAAGCATGCTGCGACCCAGCGCGTGGAAGTGGGCCCCCGCGATGCGCGCCCGCGCAGTCTCGTCCATTTCGGGAAAGCACAGGCGCAGATTCACATTGACGATGTGGCGGCGCCGGCCCGCGAAGCGGTACAGCAGCTCGCCCACCGCCGTGCCGATGCGCGCCTGCATACCCAGCGGCAGCCAGTGCAGCAGCCAGAAGAGCGCAACGGCAAGCCAGCTCGCGATGCGCGCCATCACCGCTCGCCCTCCGGCGCCGGCACGCCCGACGGCTTCTTGTAGCGGTTGTAGCCCCACAGGTACTGCGCCGGCCCTGCAAGGATGAGGCGCTCGATCTCGCGATTGATCGCAACGCAACGCTCCTCCAGCGTGCCGGCGATCGGTTCGACCGGCTCGGAGATGCGCACCACGTAGCCTTCGCCGCGCGGCAGGCGCTCGGTCCAGATCATCAGCGGCTTCACGCCCTTCACTTCCGACAGGCGCGCCGCCAGCGTCATCGTCCATGCCTGCCGCCCGAAGAACGGTGCCCACACACCCTCGCCCTCGGCCGGCGCCTGGTCCGGCAGCATGCCGACCATCTCTCCGCTCCTGAGCGCCTTCACGAGGCGCCGAACGCCCGACACGTCGGCCGGCGCGACGCGGATCTCGCCTCGCGCGCGCCCTGCCTCCATCAGCGGACCGAGCGCCTCCTTGCGCGGCGGGCGGAACAGCACGGTGATCGGGCCGTGCGTCGAGCAGTACTGCGCGCACATCTCGAAGCAGCCCAGATGCGGCGTGAGGAACAGCACGCTCGCGCCCTCGGCGCGGGCGCGCTCGACCAGTTCGCGCCCTTCGACGCGCACCACGCGCGACAGCACCTCCTCCTGCGGCCGCAGCCACACGAACGGGAGTTCGAACGCCTGGCGGCCGGCCTCGGCGATGGCGGCCTTCAGCAGGGCCGGATCCGAGCGCCCCAGCGCGTTGACGAGGTTTGCCTGGAGCCTGCGCGCGTAGGATGGCGAAAAGCGCCACGTGAGCCAGCCGGCCCAGCCGCCGAGGCGGTGCAGCCAGGCGAGCGGCAGTCGGGCGAGAATCCGGAAGAGTAGATTGACGATCACGGGCACTAAGGGGCGGCATGCGCGGAAGAACGATCCGCACGATTGACCGGCCGGGTCCAAAGACTATAATTATCGCTTAGCCGCCGAGTTAATACGACAACTTGCAGGGCGGCGCCACGAACGTACCTGAGCGGTCGTGGCAAACAAATACTGCTAAAGCGTCGGCTGCTCGACGAAATCCCCCGAGCCGGCCAAGACGCCGGAACACTCTGGGGATTTTTGTTTTCAGGAGCAGTGCATGAGCAGGGAATTCCTCTTCACCTCGGAATCGGTCTCGGAAGGCCATCCCGACAAGGTCGCCGACCAGGTCTCCGACGGCGTCCTCGACGCGATCCTCGCCGAAGACCCGAAGGCGCGTGTCGCCTGCGAGACGCTGGTGTCGACCGGCCTCGTCGTGATCTCGGGCGAGATCACCACCTCGGCACACCCGAACTACCGCGAGATCGCGCAGGAAGTGATCCGCCGCATCGGCTATGACAATTCCGACATCGGTTTCGACTACAAGAGCTGCGCGGTGCTCGCCGCGATCAACCGCCAGTCCGCGGACATTGCGCAGGGCGTCAATGAAGGCGAAGGTCTCGATCTCGACCAGGGCGCGGGCGACCAGGGCCTGATGTTCGGCTACGCCTGCAGCGAGACGCCGAGTCTGATGCCGCTGCCCATCTACTATGCGCACCGCATCATGCAGCGCCAGGCCGAGCTGCGCAAGGACGGCCGCCTGCCGTGGCTGCGCCCGGACGCGAAGAGCCAGCTGACAGTGAAGTACGTCGACGGCAAGCCTGCGGCGATCGACACCGTGGTCGTGTCGACGCAGCACAGCCCGGAGGTGTCGCACGCACAGATCAGCGAGGCCGTGATCGAGGAGATCATCAAGCCGGTGCTGCCGAAGGAGCTGATGAAGGGCGAAGTGCGCTACCTGATCAACCCGACCGGCCGCTTCGTCATCGGCGGCCCGCACGGCGACTGCGGCCTCACCGGGCGCAAGATCATCGTCGACACCTACGGCGGCGCCGCCCACCACGGCGGCGGCGCGTTCTCGGGCAAGGATCCCTCCAAGGTCGACCGCTCGGCCGCCTACGCCGGCCGCTGGGTCGCCAAGAACATCGTCGCGGCCGGCCTCGCCGAGCGCTGCGAGGTGCAGGTGGCCTACGCGATTGGCGTCGCCAAGCCCGTGTCGATGATGGTCGAGACCTTCGGCACCGGCAGGATCGCCGACGAGAAGATCGTCGAACTGGTGCAGCGCCACTTCGACCTGCGCCCCAAGGCGATCATCCAGGAGCTCAACCTGCTGCGCCCGATCTACGGCAAGACGGCCGCCTACGGCCATTTCGGCCGCGACGAGCCGGAGTTCAGCTGGGAAAACACCGACAAGGCCGCAGCGCTGCGCGCCGACGCCGGGCTATAAGCCCGCACACCGGGACGGCCGCGAGGTCGTCCCGTTTTTTTCCGCAACTTCGTGACGTAGTCGCTACCGGACCTCCGGCACACCAACCCTCGCAACCTGGTTTCGAATTATTCTCGCTCCGCCCCGCATTCCCACCCCGCGGAGCCCCCGAGGGAAGAATCCGGCGTCACGGCCAAGCAGACGGCACCAAGCCGCGCCCGGACGTCCGATAAATGCATCGGATAACAAAGTCCTTGGAGCGTCCGTTGGGACCCACGCATCTTTTCGGGTTGCTGCGCCCGAACCTCTCCCGCACCGCACCCGAATCGCTCTGCCGCCTGCTGATGGCCGCAAGCGGCCTGCTCGTGCTGGAACTCGACCCGCCGGACTTCTCGATCGCGCCTTTCGCGATCACGCCCCTGCTCCTCGGCTATCTGGCCTTCGCCGCCTGGCTGCTCGCGCGAGAGTTTCGGGGAAAACAGCCCCTCCCGCACGCGGCGTGGGCGGACCTCGTCTGGTGCCTCATCCTCACCGCGGTGACCGGCGGCACCAGCAGCGTGCTGTTCTTCTTCCTGATGCTCCCCATCATGTCGCACGCATTCCGCGACGGCTTCTCCGCTGGCTGGACGATGACCTGGGTGACCACCGCCGGCTTTCTCGCGGTCGGGCTGCCCAGCTCGCCGGGCGGCCCCCTGTTCGAGTTCAACCGCGCCCTCATCCGGCCGCTCACCCTGCTGATCCTGGGCTACATGATCGCGCGCGAGGGTGGCGTGCAGATCCGGGCGCGCAGGCGGCTGTCGCTGCTCGCCCGCATCGACACCGTGGCAAACCCGCGCTTCGGCGCAGACCGCACCCTGCTCAACGCCGCCGAACAGCTGCGGGCCACCTACGGGGTGCGCGAATGCCTGATCGTGCTGCAGCACGCGGATTCCGGCGACAGCATCCTCGCCCGCGCCACCGCGGACCGCCCCGCAACCGAAACGCTGCCGGCCGCCGCGACCGCCCCGCTCCTGACGCTGCCACCGGAAGCGCTCGTCGTGCATGCGCCCCGCGCATCGCTGTGTTTGGAGGCTGCGCCCGAAACGGTGCTGCCTCAGTGCCAGGGGCTTGGCGACCTCCTCGAAACACGGGCTTTTGCCTCGGTACCGATGAGTCGCGCCGGGTGGTCCAAGGGCCGGATATTCCTCAGCGACGACGTGCTCCCGCCCTTCGACGAGGGGGAGCTGAACTTCCTCGCCGAAGCCGGCATGCACCTCGCCCATATCGTCGAAAAGGTGGGCCTCCTCGACCGCCTGGCGTCGCTCGCCGCCGAGCGCGAAAGGCGCCGCATGGCCCACGACCTCCACGACCGGGCGATCCAGCCATACCTCGGACTGCAGCTGGGCCTCGAGGCTGCGTTGCGGCGCCCGGATTGCCCCCCGCCCCTTGCAGACGAACTGCGCGCCCTGCAACAACTCGCCCATCAGAGCGCGGACGAGCTGCGCGGAATGCTCGACGGGCGGCGCGCGGAAGGTGCAGGCGACGACATCCTGCGCGACTCGATCACCCGGCTCGCGAAGGAATACCGCGACCACTTCAGCATCGATCTCACCTGCGATTGCCCGCCGGACTTCAAGGTCAACGACCGGCTCGCCGCCGACCTCGTCGGCCTCATCAGCGAAGGACTGAGCAACATCCGCCGCCACACCGCGTCGCGCTGGGCACGGCTTTCCCTGCGGGGTGACGACGACACCTTGCGCCTGGCGCTGACCAACGAACGTCCGCCATGGGGCGGCACCGACTTCGTGCCGAAATCGATCCGCAACCGCGCCCGCGAACTCGGCGGCGATGCCCGGGTGGACCAGGGCACCGCCCCCGAAACCACCGTTCACGTCCAGATACCCTTGTGAGACCGCCGTGACGATCCGCGTAGCCATCATCGACGACCATCCCAGCATCACCTGGGGCTTCGAACGCCTCATCGCAACCGAGATGCCGCGCATGTCACCCGTCGGCGCCGCCCACGATCTCGCTGGCGCGCGCCGGCTACTGCACGACGCGCGCCCCGACGTCGCGCTCCTCGATCTCGATCTCGACGGCGCGAGCGGTATCGAACTGATTTCCGAGTTCGCTGACGATGCGATCCGCTTTCTCGTCCTGACCGGGTTGCGCGATGAATGCGCACGCCAGGAAGCAGTGCGTGCCGGCGCTCGCGGGGTGCTGAGCAAGAGCGAACAACCGGCGACGATCATTCGCGCGATCGACCGCGTACACGCCGGCGAGCTGTGGCTCGACCGCGCCCGTACCGGCGAACTCGTCGACAGCCTGCGTCGCCAGGCACGCTCGGCCGCCGCACCCTTCGCGACGCTCACGCCGCGCGAGCGGCAGATCGTCGCCGTCGCACTGGAGTATAACGGCGCCCCCAACAAGCGCATCGCCGAACATCTGGGCATCGGCGAAAACACGCTGCGCAACGCCCTGTCGACGATCTACTCGAAGACCGGGGTATCGAACCGGCTGCAACTGTACGCGCTAGCGCTGCGCCATCCGATGCGATGACCGTGCGATTCGTCACATCGACGCCCATCGACATGACGAATGTAATGCACCCCGAGTGACACCACTAACTGTCCGCCTCCGATCGAGCCCAATAGCATTGTTACAACCAGAAGCAAATGCAGCGCCACTACGCGGGAAGTGGCCTTTCGGATCGAGAGGGAGGATACAAGAATGAGCACCTACATCGGCGACGCCCAGAATAACGTCTACATTTCCGGCAGTGGCGACGACACCCTGAGCGGCGGGGAGGGCAGCGACCTTCTGGTCGGCGGCAACGGCGAAGACATCCTCAGCGGAGACGCAGGAAACGATCAGCTGGTCGGCGGCAACGACAGCGACACCCTCTACGGCGGCGAGGGGAATGACACCCTCGGCGGCACCTATTCCTACACCGAAGCCGTGGGCAAGACCGAAAAAACCGTAACGATCGCCGAGAATGGTGACGACATGCTCGACGGCGGAGCCGGCAATGACACGCTCGACGGCGGCAACGGCGACGACACCCTCATTGGCGGCGCCGACAACGACATGCTCACGGGCGGATTCGGGGATGACACCTTCGTCTTCAATTTCACCGTGACGAACGTTCTCGAGAAGACCACCGTCTATTTCCGCGACGGCGACGCGCCCAGCCAGAGCGCGGACTACAAGGCGTGGTCGAACTACGACACGCAGCTCGATGCCTGGCGCGCACTCATGGACGGCGCATACGGCGGCGATCTCGACGCAGGCAACACTTACGACGTCGATATCACCGTCAATGGCGGAACCGTAAAGAAGCCGGTGACGAGCACTTTCAGCTTCGAAGGCGACAACAGCTACTCGTACTGGGAAGCCAGCTCGCAGGCGACGATCGACGGCGACGACTATGACATCGTGCTCGACTGGATGGCCGGAAACGACAAGCTGCAGCTGAACGGTTTGAGCAACAATGCCGGCGACGTGAACTATTGGGGCAATTTCCTGACGTCCGACACGGCAATCGACGGCCAGACGGTCATCAGTTTCGACGGCGGCTCGATCATCCTCAAGGGAACGGACATGTCGATCTCGGACCTGGTTGCCGGCGACTACATCCTCTTCGCCTGACCCCCCGCGACCACCGGTGCAGCCTGACCAGCCGATGGCCGAAAGACGGGCCCGGACGGAACACACCTCCGAGCCCGTCGCATACGACTCGCGCACCCGGCGTCACACGATTCCCAGGGGCGCGCAGACTGCCCGACGCCGTCCGACCCGCATCGTCCGGTCGGGCAGCGTCGACGTCGCTACGGCAACTCCGCCGGATGCGTGAACACGAAGTCCCTGTCCTTCACCGGCTGGTGGCAGCCGAAACATTCCTGCACGAAGTTCGCGTCGGCACCGTAAGGCTTCTGCGCCCTGCCGAGCCAGCGCGCGAACCCCCAGCCGCCGGTCGCGGCGTACTTGGCGCCGTCCTTGACCATGAACTCCGCATGGACGAAGTCGCCCGGCGCAAGTGCCGTGTCCCAGCGGTCATGCTTGACCGCCTTCCACACCAGCTTGCCGAGGATCGCGCCGTCGGGCCACGGGTTGGTCCGCCCCTCGCGCGCCGCCCTGGCGGCCACGTCGTTGCCGAGCACCGCCCGCAGCGTGTTGTTGTCGGAACGCTGATGGACCGAGAGCACCTGCCACTGGCGGTAGCCTTCCGGCAACTGGATGCCGTTAGGGGCTGGATCGGCCGCGGAAGCGGAGACCGCTGCGCACAGCAGCGCACCGGCCAGCAATGAAAATCGTCTACTCATGGAACATCCTCCGTGTCGGTGGTCGTGCCCGCCGGTTGCGCGAGCCACGTCCTGAACAAACAGCCGACGCGGGGGAAATGTTCCCGGAATTGCGAAAGAAAGTTCAGCGGCGGCGCCGCTGCTGCGGACTCACCGGACCGCGGCCTTCGATGTGGCGGAAGGTGATGCGCCCCTTGCTCAGGTCGTAGGGCGACAGTTCCAGGGAAACCTTGTCACCGCACAGGATGCGGATGTGGTGCTTGCGCATCTTGCCGGCCGAATAGGCTACGAGGTCGTGACCATTGTCCAGCGTCACACGGAATCGGGCATCGGGCAGGACCTCGGTCACCACGCCACCCATTTCGATCAGTTCTTCCTTGGCGATGACAGTTTCTCCTCGGGAAGCAGAAAAAAGAAAAGGCCGGGCTTGTGCCAGGCCTTTCGGGGATGCGTACCGGAACGGATTCCGGCTACCGGCCCCGCCAGGGACCGGAGGCGCAGCGCTGCGGCCGCGCCGGCGCGGGCTTAGTCAGCCGCGCGGATGTTCGACGCCTGCTGGCCCTTGGGGCCGGTCGTCACGTCGAACGTGACGCGCTGACCTTCGGCGAGGGTCTTGAAACCCGAACCCTGGATCGCCGAGAAATGGGCGAACAGATCGTCACCGCCGTTTTCCGGGGTGATGAAACCGAAGCCCTTGGAGTCGTTGAACCACTTCACAGTACCGTTTGCCATGTCTTGTATTTCCTGAAAATTAAGGGACTTGCCCCTAGAGTGAGGGCGAAGGTCAAGACGGCAGGGTGAAGAGGAAAGGCATACCGCAGAAACAGCAGAGACCGGACCAGACAACAACTTTGCTACTTGAAGATCGCTGCCGCGCACTATGGACTGATTTGCTCCGCCCTGCAAACGAAATATTGTTTGTTACATTTTACGACACTCGCAAAGGGGCCGGATTCCGCCACCACTCCGCAGGCCTCGAACCCGCACGGGCCATGGGCATCGACAGTGGTGGGCGCCGAACCCGACCATCGGGCGCACCGAACCGCTAGGCGCCGCGATGTTCTAATATCTGCTTTTGCACCTCCATTCCGGATTTACCCCATGTTGCATCTCGCGCGTTGCGCCCAAGCGCTGTCGTTGTCCGGGCTGCTGCTCGCCGGCTGCGCATCGGCGCCGCCTCCCGCCTATCGCAGCGAAACCTTCGCCGCAGAATCGCCCTTCGTCACGTGGAGCACGCGCGATCCGGACGCGGCCTGCGAAGTCGGCAAGCGCGCCCTGCTGAGCCAGGGCTACCAGGTCGATGCATCGAACACGACGCGCATCCGCGGCGAGAAGTTCTTCCTGCCGAAGACCGACTACGGCATGACGCTCCACATCACCCTCGTATGCCTGCCGAGCAATGTCGGCACCGCCGTCTATGCGAACGCGCTGCAGACGCGCTACGAGCTGAAGTCCGCCGCAACGAGCGCGGGGGTCGGCGTCGCAGGCATCGGCTCGATCTCGCTGCCGTGGATGGCGGACAAGGAGGCGCTGGTCAAGGTCGGCGAGGAGACGATCTCGGACCCGGACTTCTACAAGCGCCTGTTCGGGCTGATCGAATCCCTGCAGGGCGGCTGAGACCGCTGCGGCGAGCAGGATCCCTGCGTATTGCAGGGCCGGTCGGCACATGGGCTATAATCCGCCCTTGCCGAGGAGCGCTGCGAGACGTTCGTCCCAGGCTCGGCTATCCGGAACTGCGCTCACCTTAACCCGTGCCGGGCACGGGGTGACGAGGTGAGTCTGCACCCTTCCCACCCCCTCCCGGCCACACGTTCAAGGAGTTCACATGAACACTGTGGCTGAAAACTTCACCGACTACGTCGTCGCCGACCTTTCGCTCGCCGGCTGGGGCCGCAAGGAAATCCGCATCGCGGAAACCGAGATGCCCGGCCTGATGGCGATCCGCGAGGAGTTCGCCGCTGCGCAGCCGCTCAAGGGGGCGCGCATCACCGGCTCGCTGCACATGACGATCCAGACTGCGGTGCTGATCGAGACGCTGACCGCGCTCGGTGCCGAGGTGCGCTGGGCCTCGTGCAACATCTTCTCGACCCAGGACCACGCCGCCGCCGCGATCGCTGCCGAAGGCATCCCCGTCTTCGCGGTTAAGGGCGAGTCGCTCGCCGACTACTGGGACTACACGCACCGCATCTTCGAGTGGGCCGACGGCGGTTATTCCAACATGATCCTCGACGACGGCGGCGACGCGACGCTGCTGCTGCACCTGGGCGCACGCGCCGAGAAGGACATGGCGGTGCTGGCGAAGCCGGGTTCCGAGGAGGAGACCATCCTCTTCGCCGCCATCAAGGCCAAGCTCGCGCAGGACCCGATGTGGTACTCGACCCGCCTCGCGCAGGTGAAGGGCGTCACCGAGGAAACGACGACCGGCGTGCATCGCCTGTACCAGATGCACGAGCGCGGCGAACTGAAATTCCCGGCGATCAACGTGAACGACTCGGTCACCAAGTCCAAGTTCGACAACTTGTACGGCTGCCGCGAGTCGCTGGTGGACGGCATCAAGCGCGCGACCGACGTGATGGTCGCGGGCAAGATCGCGGTGGTCGCGGGCTACGGCGACGTCGGCAAGGGCTCGGCGCAGGCGCTGCGTGCGCTCTCCGCCCAGGTGTGGGTCACCGAGATCGACCCGATCTGCGCGCTGCAGGCGGCGATGGAAGGCTACCGCGTGGTGACGATGGACTACGCCGCCGAGCACGCCGACATCTTCGTCACCGCCACCGGCAACTACCACGTGATCACCCACGACCACATGGCGAAGATGAAGGACCAGGCCATCGTGTGCAACATCGGCCATTTCGACAACGAGATCGACGTGGCGTCGATCGAGAAGTACCAGTGGGAAGAGATCAAGCCGCAGGTCGACCATGTGATCTTCCCGGACGGGAAACGCATCATCCTGCTGGCGAAGGGCCGCCTGGTGAACCTCGGCTGCGCGACCGGCCACCCGTCCTACGTGATGAGTTCCTCGTTCGCCAACCAGACGATCGCGCAGATCGAGCTCTACACGCGCACGGCGGACTATCCGGTCGGCGTCTACACGCTGCCCAAGCACCTCGACGAGAAGGTCGCGCGCCTGCAGCTGAAGAAGCTCAACGCACAGCTCACCGAGCTCACCGACGCACAGGCCGCCTATATCGGCGTGCCCAAGCAGGGTCCGTACAAGTCGACCCACTACCGCTACTGATCGGAGCGCGCCATGGCGAAAACCGAAATTTCGATCGAGTTCTTCCCTCCGCAGACGCCCGACGGTGACGAGAAGCTGCGCGCGACGCGCGACAAGCTCGCGCACCTGAAGCCCGCCTTCTTCTCGGTGACCTACGGTGCCGGGGGATCGACGCGCGAGCGCACCTTCGCCGCGGTCAAGGAGATCGCCGCGAAGGGCTTCGAGGCCGCACCGCACCTGTCGTGCATCGGCTCGACCCGCGCCGGCATCCGCGAAATCCTCTCCGACTACGCCGCGGCCGGCATCCGGCGCATCGTCGCGCTGCGCGGCGACCTGCCTTCCGGCGTCGGCGATCCGGGCGAATTCCGCTATGCGAACGAGCTGGTGGAGTTCATCCGCGCCGAAACCGGCGACCGCTTCCGCATCGAGGTCGCGGCCTACCCGGAATGGCACCCGCAGGCGAGAAGCCCGCAGGACGACCTGCAGGCCTTCAAGCGCAAGGTCGAGGCCGGCGCAAACTCGGCGATCACGCAGTACTTCTACAACGCCGAAGCCTATCTGCACTACGTCGATGCGGTGCGTGCGATGGGTCTGGACACGCCCATCGTGCCCGGGATCATGCCGATCGTGAGCTTCTACAAGCTCGCGCGCTTCTCCGACGCCTGCGGTGCCGAGATCCCGCGCTGGATGCGGCGCAAGTTCGAGTCCTACGGCGACGACACCGAGTCCATCCGCGCCTTCGGGCTCGACGTGGTGACCGCGCTGTGCGAGCGCCTGCTGGCGAACGGCGCCCCGGGGCTGCACTTCTACAGCATGAACCAGGCCAGCCTCACGACGGCCATCTGCGAGCGCCTCAAGCTCGTCTGAGCGAGCACGGTGGCCAGCCCTGTGGGAGCGGCTTCAGCCGCGAACGGACGCTGATTCGCGGCTGAAGCCGCTCCCACGGCGAGGCACCGACTGCAGCGGCCGGCCTCAGCTTGCCGCTGCACTCACGCCGTTCGCAATGTCCTGCAGGCAGTCCAGCACTTCCATGCTCGCGGCCTCCATCGCCGCGATGTCCTGCAACCCCGACTGGCTATCGCCCGAAAGCAGACGCTCGAGACCGCGCCGACCGCTCTCATGCACGCGCGCGTGCGGGGCTTCCAGCCTCCGGTACGCCGGCAGGGACGCGAAGCGCTTGCCCGGCCCCTCGTAATACCACTGGCCGAGCCGGCACTTGTGGTGGCTGGAGAACTCCTCCGGACGCTTCGCGGAATTGCCCGACGCGGCCTTGTACACTTCCATCTTGAAGATCAGGTGGTCGAGCTTGGCCAGTTCGACGAAGCTGCGCACCGCCGCGCCCTCCATCATGTCCCCCATTTCACGCGACAGGCCGAACAGCTCGGTCATGCTGCCGCGCGCGCTGCGCCCGTCTTCGGCGGCTTCGGACGCCTTGCCGGCGAGCGTCTGGATCATCGCCTGCGTCTGCCCGGTCTCGCCCTGGATCGCGCCGACCAGTTCGGAGATCTCGTTCGTCGCCGCCGCGGTGCGCTCCGCTAGCTTGCGCACCTCGTCGGCCACGACCGCGAAGCCGCGGCCCTGCTCGCCCGCGCGGGCGGCCTCGATGGCCGCGTTCAGGGCGAGCAGGTTGGTCTGATCGGCGATCTCGCGGATCAGGCGCACGATCCCGTCGATCTGGCTCGCCCGCTGGTTGAGCTGATGCACGGAGTCGACCGTGCCGCGGGTTTCCTCTGCGAGGCCGTCCAGGCTCGCCGAGATGCGCTCGATGGCCGCCGCGCTGTCGCTCGCAGACTGCGTCGCGCGCTGGGCGACATCATGCTGCTGCTTCAAGCCGTCGGCGAGCTGGCTGAACGTACCCTGCACCGACACCAGCGATTCGCCGTAGCTCTTCAGGTTGCCGAACAGCGCGTCCAGCGTTCCGGTGCGCTGCGCACCGGCCTCCATCTCGCCGCGTTGCCGCGCGAGCTCTTCCTCCAGCCGGTTCGAACGCGCCCGCTCGCGCTCCAGCGCCTCCTTGCTCGCGGCAAGCTCCTGCCTCAGCGCCGCAAGCTCCGCCCCTCTGCCAAACCATCCCATGTCCTTCCCCCTTGACTTCATCCATCCGCAAGCCGGAGCCGTGCCGGCTCCGGAAAAATCCCTTCAACCAGGTTATCGGCAGAAAAGCTATGCCATTTAGTCTAATCGGATTTTCTTATGTAGATCCGGCTTGGCACGCACGCAGCCCCCCGGGACAGAAGGGAAGGACGGCGATCATTGACGAGGCTCCGACTACGACTATATATGTAGAGTGAGACGCAATCTCACCCACCCCGACAGGGCGGTATCCGCATCCTCCGCCGACCGCCTCCCCGGTCGCTACGGCCGCCTGCACACGACCGCCCCCTGGCCAACCCGACTACAAGGAGAACATCATGGCCTACCGGATCGAAGGACGACTGCTGGAAGTGTGCACCTGCAAGGCGATCTGCCCGTGCTGGATCGGTGACGACCCCGACGGCGGCACCTGCGATGGCACGCTCGCCTGGCACATCGACAAGGGCGAGGTCGGCGGCACCGACGTGTCGGGCCTCACCTTCGGCATGCTGGCACACATCCCCGGCAACGTTCTGAAGGGCAACTGGCGCGCTCTCGCCTTCGTGGATGAACGCGCGAGCCCGGCACAGGAAGAGGCCCTGCTCTCGGTATTCACCGGCAAACTCGGCGGGCCGGTCGCGGATCTCGCACAACTGGTCGGCGAAGTGGTCGGGGTGGAACGCGTCGGGATCGAGTTCGACGTCAAGGAAGGCTCGGGGCGCCTGCGCATCGGCAATGTCGTCGCCGCCGACCTCGAATGCGCACGCGGACCCGGCGAGCGCCCGACGGTGATGAGCGACACGATCTTCTCGACGATTCCCGGCTCGCCGGCCTACATCGGCCGCGCACCGCTCTATCGTGCACAGTCGGAACCGCTCGGCATCAAGGTCGACCTGAGCGGCTACAACTCGGTGCAAGGCGCCTTCTGCTTCCAGGCCTGACCCCCGTAACCGCCCGATTTTCCGAGTCCATGGCCGCGGCGCAAGCTCCGCTGCGCGCGATCTCCCGGCGCGACACCTTCACCGTCGCGCTGGGAGCGCTTGTGCTCGCCGCGTGGGCGGCCCTGTGGCTGTGGGAGCGCTCGCCCTACGGACGCTACCTCAACCATGCCGAACTCGGCGGCCTCGCGCATGCCGCGACGGCCGATGCGGTGCTGGCGCAGTCGGCCCTGTACGTCGGCGGCTGGCTGTTGATGACGATCGCGATGATGCTGCCGACGACGCTGCCGCTGCTCGACGCCTTCCGCCGCATGACCGCGTTGCGCGACGACCGCCGCCGGTTGCTCGCCCTGGTGATCGCGAGCTACCTCGGCGTATGGCTCGCGGCGGGCGCCGCGATGCATCTGTTCGATTTCGGCCTGCACGAAGCCTTCGAACACTTCGCCTGGCTGCAGGCCAATGCATGGGTATTCGGCGCCGCGCCGCTGTTGCTGGCCGGCGCCTTCCAGTTCTCGGACCTCAAGCACCGTTGCCTCGAGCGTTGTCGTGCGCCGGTCGGCTTCGTCATCCAACACTGGCGCGGCGGCAGCCCCGCGCTCCAGTCGCTGGCGATCGGCGCACACCACGGCCTCTTTTGCGTCGGCTGCTGCTGGGCGCTGATGCTGCTGATGTTCGCCGTCGGCACCGGCAGCATCGGCTGGATGCTTGCGCTCGGCGCCGTGATGGCGATCGAGAAGAACCTGAGCTGGGGACGCCGCCTCAGCGCGCCGCTGGGCATCGCGCTGCTGCTGTGGGGCGGCGCGATCGCGCTGCCGCCGCTGCTTGCCTGACCCGCGAGCGGTCGCTCATCCCATGCCGTGACGGCGCATCCAGGCGTGGAAGTCGCGCTTCGCCACCGCACCGCGCAGGCGCCCCAGATGGAGCACGAGGTTCTCGACCATCGTGTGCGCCGCGATCGCGGCCATGACCTCCAGCCGGTCCTCGGCGCTCATGCCGTGCTCGGCGAGCCTGTGGTCGATGTCGCAGAAATGGCGCGCCATCAGGCTGCGCGCCTCCTGCTCGCCGATGGCGAGATCGCCGAAATCGATATGATCCTCGGCTTCGATCTCGGCGATCAGTGACTCGACGGATTGGGGCGTCATGACGGAACCTCGCATCGAACGGTGACATCGCGTTGGACAGCCGCGGCGCGCCGCGAGTTGCGACACCGCCGTCAGCGCCGCGCCATCACCAGCACGCCGGCGATCACCAGCGCCGTCCCGGCGAGCTGGGACAGGCCCAGCACCTCGTCGAGCAGCAGCCAGCCGAGGAGGATCGTCACGACGGGGCCCAGCGTCCCCATCAGCGACACCGGCCCGGCACCGAGGCGGCGGATCGCCTCCGACACGAGCCACACCGGCGCCACCGTCGACATCAACGCCATCGCCACGCCCAGCGCATACACCTGCCACGGCTGATCGAGTGCGGAGACGGGCCGCAGCACGAGGAACTGTACGATGCACAACACGCTCGCGACGCTGGTCGCGAAAGCGGTGACGCGCATCGCGCCAAGCCGGCCGACGACCTGGCCGTTGCCCATCAGGTACAGCGCGTAGGACAGCGCGCTCACGAACACCAGCGTGCCGCCGACCACCACATCCCGCGCATCGCCGGCGACGTGCAGGTCGTGGCCCACCGCCAGCCCGATGCCGCAGTAGCACAGCGCCAGCGCCGCCAGCGTGCGCCGGCCGATCGGCTTCGCCAGGAACAGCGCCGACAGGACGATCACCAGCGTCGGATACAGGAACAGGATCAGGCGCTCGAGCGCGGCGCTGATGTAACGCAAGCCGAGGAAGTCGAGATAGCTCGACAGGTAGTAGCCGGAAAATCCCAGCGCGGCCATCCACAGCCAGTCGCGCCCGTCCATGCGGTGCGTGGCGCGCGCGTCGGCGACCAGCCCCATCACGACGAAGAAGGGTAGCGAGAAGCCCATGCGCAGCGCGAGCAGGGTCTCCGCGTCCACGCCGTAGCGGTACGCGAGCTTGACGAAGATCGCCTTGAACGAGAATCCGATCGCACCGAGCGTCGCGAACAGCAGCCCGGCACGATTCGAGGCGAGGCTCATCCGGTCAGCGTCGAGGCCTCATCGGCGGCGTCCGCCCAACAGCGAGCCCAGCAGACCGCGCACGATCTCGCGCCCGACCGAGCTGCCGATCGTGCGCACGACGGTCTTCGCGGCGATCTCGACCAGCCCCTCGCGCTTGCCGCCGCGCGGCCCGGTCGAGCCGAACAGGATGTCGCCCATGCCGCCCAGCGCGCCGCCGCTCATCATGCCGCCGCCCTCCTGCGCCCCGGCAGGCGCCTGACCCGCGGGCGCTCCGGCGGACGCGCCCCCCGCGCCGGCACTCGCCTGTGCGCGCAGCATCTCGTAGGCGGATTCGCGGTCGAGGAGCTTCTCGTAATGGCCGTACAGCACCGAGCCCTCGATCGCGGCGCGGCGCTCGTCCGCCGTCATCGGGCCAAGGCGCGACACGGGCGCGATCACGAAGGCACGTTCGACCACCTCGGGGCGGCCCTTGTCGTCGAGGAAGGACACCAATGCCTCGCCCACGCCCAACTCCGTGATCGCGGCCGCCGCGTCGAAGGCCGGGTTCGCGCGCATCGTCTCGGCGGCCGTCTTCACCGCCTTCTGGTCGCGCGGCGTGAACGCGCGCAGCGCGTGCTGCACGCGGTTGCCGAGCTGGCCGAGCACCGTCTCGGGCACGTCCAGCGGGTTCTGCGTCACGAAATACACGCCCACGCCCTTCGAGCGGATCAGGCGCACGACCTGTTCGACCTTCTCGACCAGCGCCTTGGGCGCGTCGTTGAACAGCAGGTGCGCTTCGTCGAAGAAGAACACCAGCTTGGGCTTGTCCATGTCGCCGACTTCGGGCAACTGCTCGAACAGCTCCGCCAGCATCCACAGCAGGAAGGTCGAATACAGCTTGGGCGAGTGGTAGAGCTTTTCCGCGGCGAGGATGTTGATCACGCCGCGCCCCTCGCCGTCGGTCTGGATCAGGTCGGCGAGGTCCAGCATCGGCTCGCCGAAGAAGCTGTCGCCGCCTTCCTGCTCGAGCGCGAGCAGGCCGCGCTGGATCGCGCCGATCGAGGCGGCCGAGACGTTGCCGTACTCCGTCGTGAACGACTTCGCGTTGTCGCCCACGTACTGGATCATCGCCCGCAGGTCCTTGAGGTCCAGCAGCAACATGCCGTTGTCGTCGGCGATCTTGAACACCAGCTGCAGCACCCCGGCCTGCGTGTCGTTGAGGTTCAGCAGGCGGGCGATGAGGAGCGGCCCCATGTCGGAGATCGTCGCGCGCACGGGGTGGCCGAGATCGCCGAACACATCCCAGAACACCACCGGGTTGGCACGCGGCGTGTAGTCGGTGATGCCCAGGGCGGCGAGGCGCTGCATGAGCTTGTCGGACGCGACGCCGGCCGCCCCGGCCCCCGACAGGTCGCCCTTCACGTCGGCCATGAACACCGGCACGCCGATGGACGAGAAGGCCTCGGCCATCTTCTGCAGCGTCACGGTCTTGCCGGTTCCGGTCGCACCGGTGATCAGGCCATGGCGATTGGCGAGGCGGGGCAGCAGGGTGATGTCCTTGTGGGCGTTCTTTGCGATGAGCAGCGGTTCGGCCATTTCGGGATGCCTCTCTTGTTCGTTTGTAGCGGACTCAGTGTAGCAGCGGCGCGAGGGGCGTCCGTCACGGCGGCGAGCGGAAATCGCACAGGCTCACGCAGCGGTCGTAGGCGTCCTCGCACGCGACGTTGTGCGGCGCGCAGGCCCATAGCCGCGCCCCACAACCGCGGACGCAGGCATTCCATTCGGGCTTGGCCCGCGCCGGTCGCGTGAGCAGGTGCTCCACCGCGCTCTGCGCCGCACAGCTGCGTAGCGCGAACGTCCGCGGCGGCCCCGGCACGCGCTCCCACTCCTCGGCAGAAAACTGCAGCTCGCGTTCGAGCGCGTCGATGCGTGCCTCCTCTATCAACCCCGAGCGCAGCAGCGACTCGAGACCGTGGCAGTCTGCGCGCCGCGCGTCGCCCTCGGTGCGTTTGCCGTCGAGCGGCAGACCGAGGTTGTGGCGGGCACACTCGTGCGCGAACAGGAACAGGCGCGACTCGGGCGTCAGGCGCGGCAGGAGCGCCTCGTTGTAGCGGATCGCTGGCGCGGCGCCGGAAAGACTCGCGACCACCTGATCGAGCGCGGGATCGCTCACGGCGGCCACCGCGCGGCCGGCGGCATCGGTGCAGCCGTGGTAGCTCGTGTGTTCCTGGGCAAACGCCCCTCCCCCCGCGCACAGCTGCGCGATTACCGCGCCCAGCATGAGCTTCCGCCGCATCGTCCCTCCCGTTCCCGCCAAGCCGGCCTTCCGGCAAGGGCAGTGGAAAAATAATGACAGGAATCTACCAGAGGCGGCCGGCTTCGGCACGGATCGCTGCCGTGAAGATGGGTGCGGCACGCGGGTATAATGCGCGCGGTTCAGTTCATTCAACGCCACCCGGCAGGATTCGAGGTTTTTTATGGCTGGTCATTCCAAATGGGCCAACATCCAGCACCGCAAGGGCCGTCAGGACGCGAAGCGGGGCAAGGTCTTCACCAAGCTGATCAAGGAAATCACCGTCGCCGCGCGCATGGGCGGGGGCGACCCGAACTTCAACCCGCGCCTGCGCCTCGCCGTCGATAACGCGAAGACGCAGAACATGCCGGGCGAGAACATCGACCGCGCGATCAAGCGCGGCACCGGCGAACTCGAGGGCGTGAGCTACGAGGAAGTGCGCTATGAAGGCTACGGCATCGCCGGCGCCGCGGTGATGGTCGACTGCCTCACCGACAACAAGACGCGCACCGTCGCCGACGTACGCCACGCCTTCTCCAAGTACGGCGGCAACATGGGCACCGACGGCTGCGTGGCGTTCCAGTTCAAGCACTGCGGCCAGCTGATGTTCGCCCCGGGCACGAGCGAGGATGCGCTGATGGAAGCCGCGCTGGAAGCCGGCGCCGAGGACGTCATCCCCAACGATGACGGCTCGATCGAAGTCGTCACGGCCCCGTACGAGTTCTCCGCCGTGAAGGAAGCGCTCGAGAAGGCCGGCTTCAAGGCCGAGTTCGGTGAAGTCACGATGAAGCCGCTGAACGAGACCGAACTCGAAGGCGACGAAGCGGTGCGCATGCAGAAGCTGCTCGACGCGCTCGATTCGCTCGACGACGTGCAGAACGTGTACACCTCGGCGGTGATCGACGAGGAATAAGCCCCTCACCTTGCTTCGCGCGCGACGTGGAGCACCCAAAGAAACAGGGCCGGATATCCGGCCCTGTTTGCTTTCAGGCTGCCAGCAGCGTTAGTGCGAGCCGAAGAAGCCGATCGCGACCAGGGTCAGCAGCGTCAGGCCGGCCACGATCAAAGTGAAGCCGAGGATCTTCGAGCCCAGCGCCATCGGGCGTGAGGGCGCATCCACGATGTACTTCTCCAGTTCCCCGCTCTTCTGCAGGCGCTCGTACTCGAGCGCGTGCTCGCGGCGGTACTCCTCGACCGACATCGAACCCGTGAACATCACGACCTCCAGGGGGAACTTGTCCGGGCGGAAGTGGTTGTTGAAGGAATGCACGGTGAACAGGAATACCACCGCCAGGAAGGCTTCCTCGCTGTGGAAGATCGCCGCGACGTTGAACACCCAGCCCGGCAGGAAGGTGGCCGTGATCGTCGAGGCCCACATCAGCAGTCCGCTCACGCCGATGATGGTCACCCCCCAGAACGGCGCCCAGTAGTCGAACTTCTCCCAGTAGGTCCAGCGGTCGAACACGGGGCGCTCGCCCTTGCCGAAGAACCACTTCAGCATCGCGATGAAGTCCTTGCCGTCCTGCAAACCCGGAACCAGCGAGGTGGGGCCGAAGATGCGGAATTCCTTCCAGTTGCGTGCGAGCTTCAGCGCGACGTAGCCGAGGTGCCAGAAGAACACGGCCGCGAAGATCACCGCATTGACGCGGTGGATCAGCCCCGCGACCTGTGGCCCGCCCAGCGCCTTCATCAACGGTGCGGCCCAGGGGGCGTCCGGATAGAACAGTGGGATGCCTGTAAGCGTCAGGATCATCAGGCTCAGCGCGAACGTGAGGTGAGCAATGCGCCAGGTCGCGGAGAAGCGACGGAAGTGCTTGCCCGCGTGCTTGTCGCCCTGGAGGCCCGGTGCGTCGGCGCGCATGTGCGGGGGCACCTTGCCCTGCTGGCGGTCACGCAGTTCGCGCCAGAACCACAGCAGCGTGTGCAGCCAGAAGAAGCCGAAGGTGCCGAGCAGCAACTGGATCATCAACTGGTTGGCGAGCCACATCTGCGGGTAGCGCTCGAAATCGCCCGTGTGGCCGTGCGGCTGGAAGCTGGCGAATCCGGGCGGCGCCTCAGGCAGATCCTTCTTGCCGTTGTGGCATTCCTTGCAAGTCTTCATCCGGTTGTCCGGATGCACCTTGGAGTCCGGGTTCTTCACCGCCAGCACGTCGTGGCTGCCGTGGCAGTCGAAGCACTTGGCCGTGTAGGCGTAGCCCAGCGTGGTGATCTGGCCGTGGTAGGTCGCCTTGTAGGACTTGAAGTTTTCCTCGTGGCAGTTGCCGCACTCGGCCGTCACCGCGAGCTTGAACGGCGCGAGCGAGGTGTTGCCGACCGCATGGGCGCTATGGCAATCGCTGCACACGGCGGCCTTCGCGTCCTTCTTCTGGAAGATCGCCTCGCCGTGGATCGATTCGGTGAAGGTCTCGAGCGATTCCTCGTGGCAGCTCTTGCCGCAGGTTTCGGGCACGCCCAGGCGCCACTCCGCGTACTGAGGCGAATCCTTGGGCGGGACATTGAAACTATGGCTACTGTGACATTCGTCACAGCTTGCGTTCGGCCGCGTGGGATCGTCGGCGTTCTTGCGCGCGTGGAACGACTCCTTGTACGCGGCGATGTTCTCGGCGACCACGCCGAGGCGCGGCCTGTCCTTCGCGGTCCCGTCCTGCCTGGCGCGCTCCCACAGCTCTTCGTGACAGGACGCGCAGTCCTTGGCCTTCAACGCCGGATCCTTCTTGTGCGTATCGTCCGGTTCGGCGTTGTCGGTGATTTCGGTGTGGCACGCGACGCAATCCATCTTCGCATGCACGCCCTTGGCGAACGCATCGGGCGGAATGGAATGCAGTTCGCGCGACTCGCCGTCGGTGCCGGGCACCTCGATGGCATCCTTGCTGCCGTCGTGGCAGCTCAGACACTTCACATTCTCCAGTCCGGCAGGAGCCGCCGCGGCTGGCCCGGCGACGGCAATACACAGGGATGCCAGCAGGGCGGCGGCGGCAGCGCGCAAGTCGACGATTCTCAGGCTCGGGCTCTTCATCGGCAGGTGTCCATGAAAACGCCGCGGCGAGCGCGGCGCAATCCGTTGCGACCGGCCGACGCCCCCAAACGGCGGAGCATCGACCCTCGGTGCTGCATTACGGCAACTTCACCGCCTTGATGTCGGCCTTGGCCCCGAATCCGATCGTCTTCACGAACGAAACCTGGTGACCGCGCGTGGTGATGTTGTCATCATGCACAGCGAAACCGACATTGTATACACCTCCCGCCTTCAGGGTCTTGTCGTCGTCGTTCGTGAGCCCCAGCGGACGGATCATGACGACCGTCCATACCCCGTCCTTCCAGCTCGCGATCGCCTTGTTGTCGGCGGCCGAGCCCTTGGCGTCCTCACGGCTGACGACGTAGTCGGGGATCATGTCGCCTTCCTTCCAGCCCGCGTTCGGGTCGAAGGGCACCGCGTTCTTCTCGCGGATCAGGTGGTGCTCCCCCTGGCGCAGTTGGTCGACGGTGATCGACTTGTAGCCGACCTTGCTCGCGTCCCACATGAACTTCGGCTGGTGCGTCTTGGCGTCGGCGTTGCTGCCGAACATGTCCTTGCCGGCGTCGCTGTTGCGGAACTCGAGCACGTAGCCGTCGTCGGTCATGCCGACGGGGTTGCTGCGATGGGCGCGCCACTGGATGAGGTCGACGAAGCCACCGGCGGCCTTGAGCTTCGCAATCTCCTCGACGCTCTTGCCGGTCTTCCAGTCGGACGGGTCGGTGCGCGTGTCGGGCAGGTACTTGCGCACGTCGCGCTTCTTGATCGCCTGCAGCAGCGCGTTGTTGGCCACCTCGTCCTTGGTGAACTGCTTGCCCATGTCGCGCTGGCCGTCATGGCAGGTGAGCCAGCAGCCCTGGTTCGCGAAGCCGGGCACCTTGCCGTCGTCGATCATGATCGACATGCGGTCCTCGTAGATCCCCATCTCGGCGCCGTCCTGAACGGGCTTGTCGAGCTTGGGATAGCCGAAGACCTTCCACTCCTTGCCGTCGAAACGCAGGTACTGGTGTTCGTTACCCGGGTAGGCGTTGTCCGTGTGCCACTGGAAGCGCAGATAGGCGTTCTTGCTGTCATAGGCCGCCTGCACCTTGAGCGCCTTGTAGCCGGACTTGCCCTTTACCGGGCGCGGCTCGAGCCGGCCGCCCTTGACGATTTCCTCGCCGATGTCCTTTTCGGCGTCCTCCTCGTCGTGGCACGAGGTACAGGAATCGCCGCGCTTGACCTCCTTCACCGCCCCCTCGTGCGCCTCGGTGCGCAGCCATTCGTAGGACGACTGCCCCGGGAAGAACAGCGGCACGGTCACCGCGGGGATCTTGCCCCAGTTGATCTTCGCCGGATCGGCGGCCTGCGCCGCACCGATGCCTAGAACCGCCAGACTGACCAGCAATGCCGACTTCTTCATTTGAGTTCCCCTGCTTGTTTAGAGTTATGAACACCCGACGGATCGGGTTTGCAACTTCAGCGGGTCGACGCCCGCTTCATATGAAGGACAGCTCGCACTGCGAGTTGCTCTCAGAATCCGACTGCCAGCAACGCCCCGGCGGCGAGCAGCGTGGCGAGCATGGCCAGGCCGTAGCACGCGAAACGGGTCGCGCTAGCCGCATGCACGCCGAGGTCGTGCAGGCTGTGGTAGATGCGGTGCATGGCGTGCCACATGAACAGGGCGACGACGACGAACAGCAGGCCCTTGCCGGCCCAGTGCTGCGCGAAGGCCTGCATGTGCGACCAGCTCATCGCGTCCGCGGGAAGGATGATCCCGAGCGGCACCGCAATGCCGGTGACGAACACGAGCACCGGACCGAAGAGCGCCGCGAGCATGCCGCCGGCGCCGAAAAGGCCCCAGAAGATGGGCGCATTGGAGCGTTTCATCGCCGGTTTCATCGCGTCGCCCCCCACACCGCTGCCAGCACGGCGACACTGCAGACCGCCGCGACAGCCACGCCGCAGGCCGTGATCACCCCCGGCGCCAAGCGCTTTCCGCCGACAACGAGCGGCGGCATGGTCTTGGGCATGATGCGGAACCAGGTCCAGCAGTGGTACGAGATCGCCGCGAGCAGGACGAGGTGGAAGATGACGGACAAGGGGCTACGCAGCGCCTCCAGCCAGCCGTTCCATGCCGATTCGCCCTGCGCCAGCCGCAGCAGACCGACGAGCAGGATGAGGGCGTAGGCAGCGACGAAGAGCGCCGTCGCCTCGTGCACCATGTACTCGACGAAGTACGGATTGCGGCGCCACCAGCCGGCCATCGGCCGCACATAGGGGCGGCGCGGATCGGACGTATTCACTTTGCACCTCCCTTCGGGCGGGCAAGCCGCAGGAAGTAGTCGCCCGCCGCGCGCGTCTTGTTCTGGTTCACGGCATTGGCCGGATCGACGTGCTTCGGGCACACCTCGGAGCAGTAACCGACCGCAGTGCAGTTGAAGACGCCTGCTTCCGACCCGGCGATCTCCATGCGCTCGGCGGCGGCGCCGTCGCGCGAATCTGCGTTGTAGCGGTGCAGCAGGGCCATGATGCCCGGCCCGACGAAGTCCGGATTGAGGCCGTACTGGGGACATGCGGCGTAGCACAGCAGGCAGTTGATACAGGAACTGAACTGCTCGTACACGTCGAGCTGCGCGGGCGTCTGCAGGTACTCGCCCTGCGCGATGGACCGTTGTTCCTTCGGGATGATCCACGGCTTGATGCTTTCGAGCTTGGCGAGGAAGTCGTCCATGCGGATCACCAGATCGCGCTCGACCGGGAAGTGGGCGAGCGCCTCGACGCGCACGGCTCCGGCAGGGAAATCGCGCAGGAAGGTCTTGCACGCGAGGCGCGGCTCGCCGTCTATCATCATCCCGCAGCTGCCGCAGATCGCCATGCGGCAGGACCAGCGGAAGCTCAGGGCGCCGTCGAGCCAGTCCTTGATGTACTGCAGGCCCTGCAGCACCGACATGTCGTCGCTGAAGGGAACCTCGTAAGCTTGCAGGAAGGGCTCCTCGTCCTGCTCGGGACGATAGCGCAGGACCTCGATGCGGATGACCTTCCCGTTCCTGTGCGATTCAGACACGGTTCGCCCCTCCCTGCTGTGCCGCCTGCTCCTGCTCCGCTTTCTCGCCCGCGGCGCCGTAGGCGCGGGTGCCCGGGGGCAGGTGCGTGATCTTCACGTCGCCATAGCCGATGCGCGGCGCGTCGGCGCCCGCATGATGAGCGAGCGAGTGCCTGAGGAAATTGACGTCGTCGCGCTCGCCAAAACCGTCCAGCCGCTGGTGCGCGCCGCGCGACTCGCGCCGCTCGAGCGCCGACCACGCCATCGCCTGCGCGACCTCGAGCTGGTAGCCGAGCTCGATGGCGAGCAGCCAGTCGGTGTTCCACACGCTCGAGCGGTCCTCGACCTTGACCTTGCGGTAGCGCTCGCGCAGCTCCGCCAGCTTGTCGCAGGTCGCCTGCATGGTGTCGGCCTGACGGTAGATGCCGCAACCGTCCTCCATGCTCTGCGCCATCTCCTTGCGCAGCGTTGCGATGCGCTCGGTGCCGGAAGTGTTTGTCACGAGATCGAGCGCACGCTGCTGCGACGCCTCGGCCTGTTTCAGCAACACATCCGTCGGACCGGACGCGACCGAACGGGCGAACGCGGCGGCCTCGACCCCCGCGGTCTTGCCGAACACGCACAGTTCGGCGAGCGAGTTCGAGCCGAGGCGGTTGGCGCCGTGAATGCCGACGCTGGAACATTCGCCGGCCGCGTACAGCCCCGGCAGCGGCGCGGCACACCGGCCGTCGACGAGGATGCCGCCCATCGTGTAATGCACGGCGGGCCGCACCGGGATCGGCGTCTTCGCCGGATCGACGCCGAGGAATTCCTCGGCCAGTTCGTAGATCTGCGGCAGGCGCTCGCGCAGCTTGGCTTCGCCGAGGTGGCGCAGGTCCAGATGCACGACCGCCCCGTGCGGGCCGTCTATCGTGCGGCCTTTCTGCTGCTCGTACCAGAAGGCCTGGCTGAGGCGGTCGCGGGGCCCCAGTTCCATCGCCTTGTTGCGCGGCGTCGGCTCGGCCGGCCCAAGGCCGTAGTCCTGCAGGTAGCGGTAACCGTCGCGATTCAGCAGGAAGCCGCCCTCGCCGCGGCACGCCTCGGTGAACAGCAGGCCCGTGCCCGGCATGCAGGTGGGGTGGTACTGGACGAATTCCATGTCGCGCAGCGGCACGCCGTGGCGGTACGCGAGCGCCATGCCGTCGCCGGTGACGATGCCGCCGTTGGTGTTCTCGCGGAACACGCGCCCGGCGCCGCCGGTGGCGAGAATCACCGCGTTGGCCTGGATCAGCGTGAAGCGGCGCGACGCGATGTCGACGACGACGACGCCCTGCACCCGCCCGTCCTCGACGACCAGGTCGAGGCAGAAATGCTCGTCGAAGCGACGGATCGAGGGGTACTTGAGCGAGGTCTGGAACAGCGTGTGCAGCATGTGGAAGCCGGTCTTGTCGGCGGCGAACCACGTGCGCTCGATCTTCATGCCGCCGAAGGCGCGCACGTTGATGTGGCCATCCGGCTTGCGGCTCCACGGACAGCCCCAGTGCTCGAGCTGCACCATCTCCTCGGTGCAGCGGGCGACGAAGTCCTCGACGACGTCCTGCTCGCACAGCCAGTCGCCGCCGGCAACGGTATCGTGGAAATGGTGTTCGAGGCTGTCGTGGGCCTGCACGACGCCGGCCGATCCCCCCTCGGCCGCCACGGTGTGGCTGCGCATCGGGTAGACCTTGGAGACCAGCGCGATCTTCAGCGACGGGTCGGTCTCGGCAGCCGCGATCGCGGCACGCAGGCCCGCTCCGCCCGCACCGACGATGGCGACGTCTGCCTTCCAGGCATCCATGACGCATTCCCCCCTTGTGGGTGGGCCCGGCAATGGCGCGGGCACCGAAGAATCGCTGCTGTGCCCGAAAGGGAATCGACACGCCTTTCGGGTGCGAAAACGACCATGTTCTTCTTATATACCGACGTCACGAAACATACTATGACGTTGTTGCGATCCAGTGTAACTCCCGCCTTGCATACCCACAACGCAGCGGTGGTTGAAAAATGCCCGGCATGCGAGAAAATTCATCGAGCAGCCGGTCAGCAAAGGCACGCAGGCATCAACGTGCATGTAAGATCGGACAATTCCGCCCCGCCGGGCCCGCCCACGCACGTTCCCGACACCTCATGGCCGCCCTCCATCCCCGCCTGACCGCCGCAGCCCCGCTCCTCTTCGTCCTGCTGTGGAGCACCGGCTTCATCGGCGCCAAGTTCGGCCTGCCCTTCGCGGAGCCGCTGACCTTCCTGAGCACCCGCTACGTACTGGTGATCACGCTGATGGGCGCGCTGGCATTCGCGATGCGCGCCCCCTGGCCCCGCGACTGGCGCCAGGTGGTGCACATCGGCGTGGCCGGCCTGCTGGTGCAGGCGACCTATCTCGGCGGGGTGTTCATGTCGATCGATCGCGGCCTGCCCGCGGGCGTCTCGTCCCTGGTCGTCGGCATGCAGCCGCTGCTGACCGCGCTCGGCGCCGGCTGGCTGCTGGGCGAGCGGGTCACCCCGCGCCAGTGGACGGGGCTGGTACTGGGCTTCGTCGGTGTCACGCTGGTGGTGAGCAACAAGGTCGCGGTCGGCGCATCGGCGGCGGAACTGGGGTGGATGCTGACGCCGGCCCTGACGGCGCTGGCCGGCATCACCGTCGGCACGCTCTACCAAAAGCGCTTCTGCCCGAGCTTCGACCTGCGCACCGGCTCGGTCGTGCAATTCATCCCCAGCCTGGTCGTCACCAGCCTCCTCGCGCGTGGCACCGAGACGATGCACATCGACTGGAGCGGCCAGTTCGCGTTCGCGCTGCTGTGGCTGGTGCTGGTGCTCTCGCTCGGCGCGATCAGCCTGCTCAACCTGCTGATCCGCAGCGGCAGCGCCGTGAACGTGGCCAGCCTGTTCTACCTCACGCCGCCGACCACCGCGCTGATGGCCTGGCTGCTGTTCGGCGAGACCCTCACCGGCCTCGCGCTCGCCGGCATGGCCGTCGCCGTGCTGGGCGTGTGGCTCGCACGCAAGGTGTGAACGGCCCCGGCCCGCGCCGGAAAACATCCGTGCTTTCCGCAATGCGGCTATCCGCAATGCGGATGTTCACACTGCCCACCTTCCCTCCCGGCCGAAATAATCGCGCCCACACGCAGTACATAACAGGAGAGGGAATTGGCAAAGAAACCGTTTTACACGTCGCTGTACTTCCAGGTCATCGTCGCCATCGTGATCGGCGTGCTGCTGGGGCACTTCTACCCGCAGACCGGCGCCGCGATGAAACCGCTGGGTGACGGCTTCATCAAGCTGATCAAGATGATCATCGCCCCGATCATCTTCTGTACCGTCGTCGTCGGCATCGCCGGCATGGAGGACATGAAGAAGGTCGGCAAGACCGGCGGCTTCGCGCTGCTGTATTTCGAGATCGTCAGCACCATCGCACTGATCGTCGGACTCGTGATCGTCAACGTGGTCAAGCCGGGCGCCGGCATGAACATCGACGTGACGACGCTGGACACGAAGGCGATCGCCGCCTATACCGACCCGTCGAAGATGCAGAGCACGACGGACTTCCTGCTGCACGTGATCCCGACCACCGTGGTCGACGCCTTCGCGAAGGGCGAGATCCTGCAGGTGCTGCTGTTCTCCGTGCTGTTCGGCTTCGCGCTGCACAAGTTCGGCGGCCGCGGCACGCTGGTGTTCGACTTCATCGAGAAGTTCTCGCACGTGCTGTTCGGCATCGTCGGCTACATCATGAAGGTCGCCCCGATCGGCGCCTTCGGCGCGATGGCCTTCACCATCGGCAAGCACGGCGTCGGCGCGCTGGCGCAGCTGGGCATGCTGATGGCGACCTTCTACCTGACCTGCATCGTCTTCATCTTCGGCGTGCTGGGGGCGATCGCCAAGGCGCACGGCTTCTCGGTCGTGAAGCTGATCCGCTATATCAAGGAAGAGCTGCTGATCGTGCTGGGCACCTCGTCGTCGGAATCGGCGCTGCCGCGCCTGATGGCGAAGATGGAGAACCTCGGCTGCAAGAAGTCGACGGTCGGCCTGGTGGTCCCGACGGGCTACTCGTTCAACCTCGACGGCACCTCGATCTACCTGACGATGGCGGCCGTGTTCATCGCCCAGGCGACCAACACCCCGCTCGACATCACGCAGCAGCTGACCCTGCTCGCGGTGCTGCTGCTGACCTCGAAGGGCGCGGCCGGCATCACCGGCAGCGGCTTCATCGTGCTCGCGGCGACGCTGTCGGCCGTCGGCGGCGTACCGGTCGCGGGCCTCGCGCTGATCCTCGGCATCGA
The DNA here is from genome assembly GCF_045689615.1 of Aromatoleum evansii. NCBI lineage: Bacteria > Pseudomonadati > Pseudomonadota > Betaproteobacteria > Rhodocyclales > Rhodocyclaceae > Aromatoleum > Aromatoleum evansii. The sequence goes on along the minus strand of NZ_CP141259.1, from coordinate 569,759 downwards.
CCGCTTCATGTCGGAAGCTCGTGCGCTGACCAACCTGATCGGCAACAGCGTGGCGACCGTGGTCGTCGCCAAGTGGTGCAAGGACGTCGACATGAAGGTGCTCAACAGCCACCTGAACAACGAGACCGTCGAGGAAGCCGACGCTCCCGAGGCCGTGCTCGACCTGCAGGACGCGCACATGGACGTTCGCCCGGCCGTGGCCAGGGTGGAAGAAGCCACCGAAATGCCGCCGCTCGCCGTGCCCGCCCGCGCGTAAGCACGCCGCCTGCGGCAGCGGGAAGCAAATCGGCCCGCCGGCACATGCCGGCGGGCCGATTTATTTACCGTACGGGGCCGGGACTCCCGCCCCGCTCCGTGTCAGCCCGGCAGCAGCACGCCAGCGTTGCGGATGGCCTTCTGGTACTCGGCGGTCGATTCGTCGATCGTCTTCAGCGCATTGTCGAATTCGCTGCGCTTGGCTTGCGCATCGGCGTCGGCACGCAGCTTGGCGGCACGGTCGAGCGTTCCCTTGAGCTGCGCCTCGCGGGCACTGCCGTTGGGCACCAGCATCGGAATCAGCAGGCGGTAGGTCTCGTTGCGATCCTGCTCGTAGCGGTATTCGTCGCCCTTGCTGTCGAACTGCAGCGTGCGCACGAGCGTTTCGCCGCCGCGCAGACGTTCGATCTGCACCTTGGTGCGCAGGTAGGCGTGGTCGAGGATCGCGCGACCGCGGCGCGTATTGTCGGCGTGCTCGGCATCGGCGTCGGCCATCAGCTTGTCGACGACCTTCACCTCGGCCCGGCCCTTGTCGTCGTTCTTTTCCTCGGCGATGCGCACCAGCGCATCACGCAGGGCCTTGGTGGAGTCCTTGCGTGCGGCGTATTCCTTCTGCTCGCGCGGATCCGCGGCGGCGGCCGGCGCCGCCGGCTTGGCGCCGTTCGCCGCGGGTTTAGTGAGTTCGGCGATGGAGAGCGCCGCACCGAGGTAGGCGTCCTCGAGGAGCAGGCGCGCGTCGAGAGTCTTCCCTTCTGCCGCAGCCGCCTCGGCCTGCTTGATCTTGGCCTCGTTGTCCTGCACGGCGCGCGCATTGTCCACCTTGCGTTGCTCGCCGACACGCTTGAGCGCCTTGTTCAGTTCCTTGGTGCTTTCGAGCTTGCGTGCGAACTCGCTCTTCATCCGCGCCTCCTCGGCGGCCACGACGCGGGCCGACTGCACGTCGGCGAGCGCATCGGCCGTCATCAGGAAGCCCGCGCTTGCGACCAGTGCGGCGCCGAGGGCGTGTTTCGATCCTTTCATCATGCGTATCCCCTTGTTTTGCGTATTCCGGTGCATCAGCCTCCCCCGCTTCCAGCCTCCCGTGGCTTCAATCCGGAAGCGGGACGGGACGGTCTCGCCGCCCATGACGAAAGTCTAGCCTATTGGCCATGGCGCGATCATGGATTTGGTCAAATTGGCCGCAGTTTCCGACGATTCGGGCGCCTGCGGAATATTGCGCGGGGTCGTCGCGTTCACCATTTGCCCGCAGACAAGGTTCGCCTGACGCGGCGCCCTACCCCCAACAAGGAGACGAAAATGAAACGACTCGCACTGACGGGCATCTGCATGCTGGCCACAACCGGACTGATGAGTTCTGCGGCGATGGCCGCGGGCGGCCAGGACAAGATCCTCGAGTTCGACACGATGGTCGGGGTGTCGCGCCCCTATACCGGAACAGCGAACCCGATCCGCGGCGTGAACGGCGGAGGGCTTCCGTGGGTGATCGGCCCCGTCGAGGGCGAACTCACCATCGACGGAAAGCTGGAGATCCGCGTCACAGGGTTGGTGTTCGCGGACGATCCGGCTGTACCGATTCAGAACCAGGGCAGGAATACGGTCCCCAATTTTCGTGCCATCGTGAGCTGCCAGACCGTGAATATGCAGACGGATCCGCCCAGCCCGCAGGTGCTGAACGTCACGACCGGACTCTTCCCCGCCACCGAGGCGGGCAACGCCTATATCGAAGCGCAAGTGGACCTGCCCCAGCCCTGCATCGCGCCGATCATCTTCGTGACGAATCCGAACGGCGCGTGGTTCGCGGCGACGGGCATGTGAGCTTGCCACGCCGCCCACAGAACCTCAGAAGCCGAGGCTGAGCAGCGGGTGCGGGGAGGACACGCGGCCTTCCTTTAGAATGCGCGGATGAAGGAAATCTCCGCATCGCGCATCGTCGCCACCCGCATCCTCGGCCTGGACCCGGGGCTGCGCATCACGGGTTTCGGCGTCATCGACAAGCTCGGCAGCCAACTGCGCTACGTCGCGAGCGGCTGCATCCGGACGCGCGACGGGGAACTACCGGGGCGGCTGAAGACGCTGCTCGACGGCGTGCGGGAAGTCGTCGCGACCTACACGCCGGACCAGGCCGCAGTGGAGAAGGTGTTCGTGAACGTGAACCCCCAATCCACGCTGCTGCTCGGGCAGGCGCGCGGCGCGGTGATCTGCGGTGCCGTGTCCTGCGACCTGCCGGTGCATGAGTACACCGCGCTGCAGGTCAAGCAGGCGGTGGTCGGCTACGGCAAGGCGAACAAGGAACAGGTGCAGCACATGGTGCAGCGCCTGCTCGCGCTCGACGGCAGCCCCAGCCCGGACGCCGCAGACGCGCTCGCGTGCGCGATCTGCCACGCGCATGGCGGCGAAGGGCTGGCGGGCGGAATCGGCGGGCGCCGGCGCGCCGGACGCATCCTCGTCATGCCGTGATCAATTCTTCCCCGAGACCGGACCCTGCATCAGCTTCGCGGCCACCAGTCCATTGACCAGGCCGAACACCGTCGCGGCGAGGGCGAACACCGGCACGAGGTAGAACACGCCATCGTGGGGCACGAGCCACAAGCGCGCGAGCACGAGCTGCCCGCCGATATGCGCGAAGGCGGCGAACACGCTGAGGCTGACGGGGCCGAACCAGCGGCGCGGCAGGTGCATCGCAAGGCCGAGCGTGGCGAGGCTGGCGAGCGAACCGGCGAGGCTGAGGAAAAAGCCCGGCGCGAAGAGCTGGCCGAGCAGCAGGCTGCCGGCGAACACGCGCAGCAGCGCCACCCATACGGCGTCGCGCCAGCCCCAGCGCGCCAGCACGATCAGCGTCACGATGTTGGCCAGGCCCGGCTTCACGCCCGGCAGCGGCAGCGGAATCGCGGCCTCGGCGACGGTGAGCACGATCGCGGCGGCGGCCAGGCGCGCGATGCGCCGGTCGTCCGCGGTCGGGACGATCTCAATAGTTGAGGGAGTCATAGTCCGCAGCACCGCCGGCGAGGCTCAGGGACACCTGGTTGGGGGCGCAGATCGCCACCGCCCCCGAGCGCGTCAGCCAGCCCTGGCGCACGCAGTACTGGCGCGGCCCGGGATCGGATGCGACGCGCGCGCGGCCCGGCTCGATCTCGATGCGGGTGATGCCGAGCGGGCCGGGCACCTCGACCACCTGCGCGCGCGCGAGCCCCGTTTCCGCGAAGACCTTGCCGCCCGCGCGCACGACCACCCTGTCCGGCGCCCCGCCACGCCACAGCGCCAGCGCCGACAGCACGCACAGCGACAACGCACCGGCGAGCACGAGCCAGTCGCCCGGCCGCAGCAGGACGACCCACTCGGACAGACGCGCCCTCACTGGTCCGCCGGTCGCGCCGCGTGGTCCAGCGCACGCCGCACGGCCGAGCGATGGCGCACCAGCACGCGCACGGACCCGGCAAAGTGCTGCCCCAGCTTCTCGGCAAGGTACACCGAGCGGTGCTGTCCCCCGGTGCAGCCGATGGCGACGGTGAGATAGCTGCGGTTGTCGCGCGCGTAGCTGGGCAGCCAGTTGGCGACGAAGCTGCGGATGTCCTCGTACATGCGCGCGACTTCGGGCATGTTCTCGAGGAAGTCGATCACCGGCTTGTCCTTTCCGGTGAAGGGCCGCAGCAGCGGGTCGTAATGGGGATTGGGCAGGCAGCGCACGTCGAACACGTTGTCGGCGTCCAGCGGAATGCCGTACTTGAAGCCGAAGGACTGGAACATCAGCGTGAGCCCCGCGGTCGCCTCGATCTGCATGAAGTCCTTGATCCACGCGCGCAGGGTATTCGCCTGCAAGTCGCTGGTGTCGATGCGGTGGCCCAGCGCGGCGACCGATTCGAGTGCGTCGCGCTCCTTCTGGATCGCCTCTTCGAGCGAGACCTCGTCGCTTGCAAGCGGATGGCGCCGGCGCGTTTCCGAGAAGCGCGCGATCAACGCATCGTCACGCGCTTCGAGGAAAAGCACGCGCAGGTCGCCGACCGTCCGGCGCAGGTCTTCCACCTTCTGCGGCAAGGCCGCGATGTTGGCGCCGGAGCGCACGTCGACCGCGACCGCGACACGCCCGTGGCCCAGCCGCCGCAATTCCGCCACGAGCTTGGGCAGCAGGCTCGCCGGCAGATTGTCTACCGCGTAATAGCCCGCGTCTTCGAGCACCTTGAGTGCGACGCTCTTCCCGGAACCCGACAAGCCGCTGATAAGGACGATCTGCATGACCCTGAACTCCGCGTGGATCAGCGATTATCGCCAAAGCGCGCCTCCCCGGCCAGCGCGGAACGCCCCTTTCTACGACTAAAGTCAGATCAGGCCGCGACCAGCAGCTCGCCTTCGCGCCGCGCCACCCCGGCCCGCGTGAGTTCGGCGACCAGCCAGTCGGCGAGGGTTTCGGGCGCGAGCCCGAGGAAGCGCGCGTTGGCTTCGCGGTACAGCGGCACGCCGTCCAGATGTTCCGCGAGCGCGTCGATCCGCATGCTGCGCGCATCGAGCAGCGAGAAGGTCATGCAGGCGCGGATCGCGTTGCGCGCCATGCGCGCGCCATCCTCCTCGAACGCCCGCAGGCGGGCGAAGGCGCGCGCGAGGGCGTCGTCGAACTCGACGAAGGGTGCGCCATGGCCGGGGATGACGACATCCACCGCCAGGCGTGCAATGGCCTCCAGCGTGCGCCGCGTCGCGCCGATGCCGTCGCCGGTCCCCAGCACCTCGGCGAACAGGATGCCGAAGCCGTCGCGCCACAGCGCGTCGCCGGAGATCAGGATGCGCCGATCCGCGTTGTGGAAGACCAGCGCGTCCATGTCGTGACCGGGTGCGGCGATCGCCTGCCACGCGAGGCCGCCCATCTGCAGCATGTCGCCCGGATGGAGCGCGCGATCGGCGTGGAAGCGCTCGGCGCTCTGCGCCGCGGTGGTCAGCAGCAGTGCGTCCTCGTCCCACGCCGCGACCGAGGGCAGCATGCCCGCGGGGACGCTGATCGAGCAGCCGAAGGTGCGCTGCAGCAGGGCATTGCCGCCGATGTGGTCGGAATGCGAGTGCGTGTTTACGAGCTCGGCGAGCCGCCGTCCCGCCAGCACCTCGCGCAGCAGCGCGACGGTCTGCTCGCCGTGGCTGACGTAGCCGCTGTCCACCACGGTCGCCCGGTCGCCGTCGATCAGGACGATGTTGTTGGCCGACAGCCAGCCGCGTTCGAGCACGCGGATGGTGTCGGGCAACGCGGCTGCGGCGCTCATTCGGAACCCTCGCCGACCTGAGCGGCGACGTTGGCGGGCAGCGGCGCGGGTTTCGGCGCTTCGGCCGGGGCCGGCGGCACCGGCACACCGTTGATCTCCTCGGGGGTGCGACCGCAGCCGAGGCACACCCCGGAGTCCCAGTCGATCATGCACACGCCGACACACAAGGGCTCGCTCATGCGCCCTCCTTCAGTGTCGCGGTCGGCGCCGCAGCGCCGCCCAAGGTCACCCGACGCCGGGCGATGAGTTCGAGGATGCGCTGCTTGTCGGAGTCGTCGCTGCGGCTCCAGCGCGCTATCTCGTCAAGGCTGCGGAAACAGCCTTCGCACAGGCCGGTCGTCGCGCTCATGCGACAGAGGTTGATGCAGGGCGATGCGATGCTCATGTCGGGGTCGGGGGTCTTATTGAGGTAGCGGGTGCGGCTCGTTGTCGTATTTGGTCTGCCGCGGCCCGATCGAGTTCATTATCAGGGAGAAATCGGATACTCCGTTCGCCCTGAGGGCTTCGACCGGCCTGTCCTGAGCGAAGTCGAAGGGTTCAGCCCGAACGGTATTCAGTTCCCGTGTTCAAGCGGCGCAGGCCGCCTTCCCCCGCTTCGCGAGCACGGCGCGGGCCACGCGCGAGGCCGGTTCGCGACCGAGCACACCGCTGATCCATGCGGCGATGTCGACCAGGCGGTCGAGGTCGATGCCGGTGTCGATGCCCAGCCCGTTCAGCAGCCACACGACATCCTCGGTGGCGACGTTGCCGGACGCGCCCGCCGCATAAGGGCAGCCGCCTAGCCCGCCGACCGAGGCGTCGAACACCGCCACGCCCATCTCGAGCGACGCGTAGACGTTCGCGGCCGCCATGCCGTAGGTGTCGTGATAGTGGCCGGCGAGGCGCTCGACCGGCACGCGCCTGATCACCGCTTCGAGCATGCGCGAGATGTTCGCCGGGTTGCCGCTGCCGATGGTGTCGCCCAGCGACACCTCGTAGCAACCCATCTCCATCAGCGTCGCGGCGACTTCAGCGACCTTCTCGGGCGCGACCGGTCCCTCGTAGGGACAGCCCGCGACGCAGGAGACGTAGCCGCGCACCTTCACCCCCGTCGCGCGCGCCGCCTCGGTGACCGGGCGGAAGCGCTCCAGCGATTCGGCGATCGAGCAGTTGATATTCTTCTGGCTGAAGGACTCGGACGCCGCGCCGAACACCGCGACCTCGTCGGCGCCGGCCGCAAGCGCGGCCTCGAAGCCTTTCAGGTTGGGCGTCAGCACCGGGTAGGCGACGCCCGGACGGCGCGCGATGCGCGCCATCACCTCGGCGTTGTCGCCCATCTGCGGCACCCACTTGGGCGACACGAAGGAGGTCGCCTCGATGGTCTTCAGGCCGGCGTCGGCCAGGCGCGCTATCAGTTCGACCTTGGTTTCGGTCGTGACGATCTGCTTCTCGTTCTGCAGCCCGTCGCGCGGGCCGACGTCGACGATGCGTACGCTTTTGGGGAATGTCATGGAGTTATCCTCGCGACTCCCTCCGCTTCAAGGGGGCGGAGGCGGGGTTTCGGAGAGCACCGCTCTGCGCCGCCATAGCGGCGGAGCGAAGCGGAGACTCCCGGGTTGGGGTGGGGATGGGTGGACTCCGAAGCGCCTGCACGAAACCCATCCCCATCCTGTCCGTTCCAAGGCCGGCTTTGCACAGCCGGCCCGCTCGGACGGCACGAAGCGATGCTTCGCGAAACCCCGTCCTCGCCCCCTTGAAGGGGAAGGAACCTGCTAATCAAGACCGCGGCACCCACGCCGCCGGACGCTTCGACAGGAAGGCGTCGAGCCCCTCCTTCGCTTCCGGCGTCGCGCGCAGGCTGGAGATGCGGCGTGCGGTGTCCTCGACGAGCTCGTCCGACACCGGCCGGTTCGCGACCGCGCGGATCAGGTCCTTCGCCGCGGCCTGCGATTTCGGGCCGCCCTGCAGCAGGGCCGTCACGATCTCGCTGACCTTTGCATCCAGTTCCTCGGCCGCGACGACCTCGTGCGCGAGGCCGATCTCGCCGGCGCGCCGGGCGGAGATGCGCTCGGCGGTCTGGAAGTAGCGATACGACTGCCGCTCGCCGATGGCGCGGAGCACGTAGGGGCTGATCGCCGAGGGGATGATGCCGAACTTGACCTCGGAGGTCGCGAACACCGCCTTGTCGGAGGCGACGCAGATGTCGCACGCCGACGCGAGCCCCATGCCGCCGCCCAGCGCCGCGCCCTGCACCCGCGCGATCGTCGGCTTGTCCATCTCCGACAGCGTGCGCAGCATGCCGGCGAGCTTGCGCGCGTCGGCGAGGTTCTCCTCGACGCTCGCCTCGCCGGCGGCCTTCATCCAGTTGAGATCGGCGCCGGCCGAGAAACTCTTGCCGCGGCCGGCGAGCACGACGACACGCACCGCATCGTCGGCGTCGAGCTGGCGGCAGGCTGAAGTGATGTCCGCGATGAGCTGCGCGTTGAACGCGTTGTGCACGTCCGGACGGTTCATCCACACGGTCGCGACGCCTTGTTCGACGACGATTTCGAGGGTTTCGTAGTTCAATTTCGTCTCCTGCCTTCCATCGCCGGGGCTCTTGGCGGCCCCGGTCGGGTGTGAATAAAAGGATCCCGCGGGACACCGGAGGCATCTAGAGGGAGGCTGCAGGGAGAACACCCCCGGCGCCTGCACCCGCAGGATCGGGAAACACCTGTTGCTTGACGGTGCCGGCGACCAGAGCGGTTTACCGACCCGTGTCCCCATCGTAGGGCGGGAGGAGCGGAGCGCATCCCGCCACCCGGAACAATGGCATGGCGGGATGCGCCTTCTGCTGCTCCCGCCCTACAGCAACTTGCTGCTCAAACCGCGAGCGAGCGCCCGATCACCAGGCGCTGGATGTCGCTCGCGCCTTCGTAGATCTGGCACACGCGCACGTCGCGGTAGATGCGCTCGACCGGGAAATCGCTGACGTAGCCGTAGCCGCCGTGGATCTGGATCGCGTCGGAGCACACCTTCTCGGCCATCTCCGAGGCGAAGAGCTTCGCCATCGAGGCTTCCTTGAGGCAGGGGCGGCCGGCATCCTTCAGCGTCGCGGCGTGCCACACGAGCTGGCGCGCGGCTTCGAGCTGGGTCGCCATGTCGGCGAGGCGGAAGTTCACCGCCTGGTGCTCGAAGATCGGCTTGCCGAAAGTCTCACGCTCGTGTGCGTACTTCACCGCCGCTTCCAGCGCCGCACGCGCCATGCCGAGGCACTGCGCGGCGATGCCGATGCGGCCCGCCTCGAGGTTCGACAGCGCGATCTTGTAGCCCTCGCCTTCGGCGCCGAGCAGCGCGCCGGCCGGCACGCGGCAGTTCTCGAACAGGATCTGCGCGGTGTCGGAGGCCTTCTGGCCCATCTTCTCCTCGATGCGCGCGACGATGTAGCCCGGCGTGTTCGTGGGCACGAGGAAGCACGAAATGCCCTTCTTGCCGGCGGTCTTGTCGGTCACCGCGAACACGATCGCCACGTCCGCCTCGCGGCCCGTCGTGATGAACTGCTTGACGCCGTTGATGACCCACGAGTCGCCGTCCTTCACGGCAGTGGTCTTCAGTGCGGAAGCGTCCGAGCCGACGTGCGGCTCGGTCAGGCAGAAGCAGCCGAGCTTCTCGCCGCGCGCGAGCGGCTTCAGCCACTCTTCCTTCTGCGCGTCGTTGCCGTAGCGGTTCGGGATACCGCAGGCGAGCGAGTTCTGCACGCTGACGATGGTCGAGGTCGCACCGTCGCCGGCCGCGATCTCCTCCAGCGCGAGCACCAGGCTCACGTAGTCCATCCCCGCGCCGCCCCACTGCTCGGGCACCACCATGCCCAGCGCGCCGAGCTCGGCCAGTTCCTTCAAGGCCTCGCGCGGGAAGGTGTGATTGCGGTCCCACTCTGCGGCGAAGGGGGCGAGGCGCTCCTGCGCGAAGGCGCGCAGGGAGTCGCGGATCATTTCCTGTTCTTGCGTGAGGATCATTTACGCGAGCTCCACCGCAACCGCCGTCGCCTCGCCGCCGCCGATGCACAGGCTCGCGACACCGCGCTTCTTGCCGTACTTCTGCAGCGCGCCGAGCAGCGTGACGAGGATGCGCGCGCCCGAGGCGCCGATCGGATGGCCCAGCGCGCATGCGCCGCCATGCACGTTCACCTTGTCGTGCGGCAGCTCGAGTTCCTTCATCGCCGCCATCGTGACGACCGCGAAGGCTTCGTTGATCTCCCACAGGTCGACCTGGTCCTTGGTCCAGCCGGCCTTCGTCAGCACCTTCTGCATCGCGCCGACCGGGGCGGTCGTGAACCAGGCGGGCTCCTGCGCGTGCGTCGCGTGGCCGACGATGGTCGCGAGCGGCTTGAGGCCCAGCTTGTCGGCGGTCGAGCGGCGCATCATGACGAGTGCCGCGGCGCCGTCGGAGATCGAGCTGGAGTTCGCGGCGGTCACGGTGCCGTCCTTGCTGAATGCGGGCTTCAGGCCGGCGATCTTGTCGATCTGCGCCTTGGGCGGCTGCTCGTCCTTGTCGACGACGACCTCGCCCTTGCGGCCGGCGACGGTCACCGGCGCGATTTCCCACGCGAAGCTGCCGTCCTTGATCGCATTCTGCGCCCGCGTCGTGGACGCGATCGCAAATTCGTCCTGGGCGCCGCGCGTGAAGCTGAAGTGGCTCGCGCAGTCCTCGGCGAAGGTGCCCATCAGGCGGCCCTTGGTTTCCTTCTTGTAGCTGTCCTCGAGGCCGTCGTAGAACATGTGGTCGAGCAGCTGGCCGTGGCCGAGACGATAGCCGGCGCGCGCCTTGGGCAGCATGTAGGGGGCGTTCGACATCGACTCCATGCCGCCCGCAACCATTACATCGTTGGAGCCGGCTACGAGCAGGTCGTGCGCGAGCATGACGGACTTCATGCCCGAGCCGCACACCTTGCTCACCGTCGTGCAGCCGGCGGCCAACGGCAGACCCGCGCCGAGCGCCGCCTGGCGGGCCGGCGCCTGGCCGACGCCGGCGGGCAGCACGCACCCCATCAGCACTTCCTGCACCTGCTCTGGAGAGATCCCGGCGCGCTCGACGGCGGCCTTGATCGCGACGGCGCCGAGCTGGGGACCGGTCAGGCCGGACAGCTCGCCCTGGAAGCCGCCCATGGGGGTGCGCGCGGCGGAAACGATAACGACGGGATCACTCATGCTTCTCTCCTAACTATCGACAAATCCGGCTCTCAGGCCAGTGAATCAAGCGCCGCGACGTAGCGCGGCATCAGGTCTTCCGGACGATGCACGTTGAGACCGAGATCCCGCATCAACCCGTCCTTCAGTCCGTAAATCCAGGCATGCACGGTCAACGGCTGCCCGCGCCGCCAGGCGTCCTGCACGACCACGCTCTGGCACACGTTGACGACCTGTTCCAGCGCGTTCAATTCACACAGGCGGTCGTGAGCCTGCTCGAGCGGCAGGTCGTCGACGCGTTTGCGGTGCTTCACGCGCACGTCCTGCACATGGCGCAGCCACAGGTCGACCAGGCCGACGCGCGAGCGCTCGAGCGCGGCCTTCACGCCGCCGCAGCCGTAGTGCCCGACCACCATGATGTGCTTCACCTTCAGCACGTCGACGGCGTACTGCATCACCGACAGGCAGTTGAGATCGGTATGCACGACGACGTTCGCGACGTTGCGATGCACGAACACCTCGCCCGGCAGCAGGCCGATGATCTGGTTCGCCGGCACGCGCGAATCCGAGCAGCCGATCCACAGGTATTCGGGCGCCTGCAGCGTCGACAGCTTCTCGAAGAAGGTGGCATCGACCTGACGCATCTGCTGCGCCCAGGCGCGGTTGTAGTCGAAGAGGTGAAACAGGTTGTCGCTCGCGACCTCCTCCTCCGACCAGTTTTCGAGGTCCAGCGAAAGGAAGATCGTGCCTTCGAGCGGCGTCGGGTAATACGCGGGTGCTTCCTTGAAGCCCATTTCGCGGTACAGCTTCACGGCGATGCGCATCGCCGGCAGCGTGTCGAGCAGGATGCGGCGGTAGCCGAGATCCTTCGCGGCGCGGATCGCCGCGAGCACCAGATCGCGACCGATGCCCAGGCCTCGGACGGCCGGCTCGACATACAGCCGCTTCATCTCGCACACGCCTTCCGAGAACCGCCGCAGCCCCACGCAACCGGCCGGCTGACCTTCGTGCTCGGCGTAGAACAGTCGCCCCTCGGGCGGCGAATACGTGCCAGGCAGCGAGGCCATCTCGTCGCCGAACCCCTGAAAGCACAGGTCCACGCCCAGCCATGCCGCGTAGTTGCGGAAGAACTGGCGCACGTGGTCCAGTTCGACCTTGTCGTCAGCACTCAGTATGCGAAGCTTCGCTGCCATCCTCACTCCCAGGAACAGTCGCAGGCGGAAGCCCTTGCGAGCCGCCGCGGGTTATCGTCGCACGACGGGGCCATGCCCCGTCACTAACCCGCCATGCTGCCACAGTCCGCCCCCCGCCACCCGTACGGCGCTTTTCTTGTGGGAGCGGCTTCAGCCGCGAATTTGCGCCTGACCAACCCGGGCCGGTCGATTCGCGGCTGAAGCCGCTCCCACAGTCTCATCCCGCCAGCCTCATGCTCTGGCGGACGTCAACCGTCCTCTCACCCGCCCAGCCGTTCCTGCCACCATTACGTTTACGTCAACGTAAACTAACCGTCAAAAAAATCAAGTCCCGGCGCGCATGCGGCGAACGACTGCGGCGCGCTCCTCGGCCGCACGGGAGGTATCGTGGCCGAGCAGTTCGGAGCACTGCTGCTCCAGCGACTCGATCTCGCCCAGCACCGCCTCGATGTCCTCGCGCTGCTGTTCGAGCGCCGCCCGCCGGTCGGCGAGCACGACGAGGAAGCGCAGCAGCTGGGGCGCCGCGTTGCGCACGCCGCCGTGCATCTCGATCAGCTCCTTGATCTCGGCGAGCGACAGGCCCAGGCGCTTGCCGCGCAGCGTGAGCTTGAGGCGGGTGCGGTCGGACTTCGAGTAAACCCGGGTGCGGCCGACACGCGACGGCTTCAGCAGGCCCTGGTCCTCGTAGAAGCGGATCGCGCGCGGAGTCACGTCGAATTCCCGCGCGAGTTCCGTGATTGTGTAGGTTTGTTCGCTTGCCATTGGCCGACCGATCGAAGTAAAACCGGTCCGAAGCGGGCGCGTTGCGTGGCCACCAGCCCGGACAGGGCGAAAAAGTTAATCAGAATTCAGGGGTTTGGGCAATGCTCGATTGCTCCCCCGCCAACGGAGACGGTCAGATGACGACAAGCGGAGAACTGCAGTACCCCTTCGACGACACCCCTGGAGCGGGCGAAGTGAAGCAGGTCGCACCCGGCGTGGGCTGGGTGCGCATGCCGCTGCCCTTCGCGCTCAACCACATCAACCTGTGGACGCTGGACGACGGCGAGGCACTCGCCGTCGTCGACACCGGCTTCGGCCTCGACGCGGTGCGCGACAGCTGGAACGCCATCCTCGACCACGACCGGCGCCCGCTGTCGCGCGTCCTCGTCACCCACAGCCATCCCGACCACCTCGGCCTCGCCGCCTGGCTCGCCGAGCGCGACGGCGCGCCGGTGCAGATGACGCAGGGCGAGTTCTTCAACGGCCACGCGATCTGGAACCAGATCGCCGGCAACGCCGTCGACGAGATGGTCGCGCACTTCGCCGCCCACGGCCTCGACCCCGAGCGCCAGGGTGCGCTGCGCGAACGCGGCAATTCCTACCGCAAGGGGGTCCCGGCCCTGCCGAAGTCCTACCAGCGCATCTTCGACGGCGACGTGCTGCGCATCGGCGCGCACGACTGGCGGGTGATCGTCGGCTTCGGCCATTCCCCCGAGCACGCGAGCCTGTATTGCGAGTCGCTCGGAGTGCTCATTTCGGGCGATATGCTGCTACCGCGCATCTCGACAAACATCAGCGTTTACGCCCTCACTCCGGAAGACGACCTGCTCGGCTGGTTTCTCGAATCATTAAACCGCTTCAAGGACTTGCCCGACGATACGCTCGTGCTACCATCACACGGGCATCCGTTCCGCGGTATCCGTGCGCGCATCGAACAACTCAATGTGCACCACCGTGAACGCTGCGATGCACTATTGGACGTGATCAAGACCCCCCGCAGCGCAGGGGAACTGCTATCGACGCTGTTCCCCCGTGAGTTGGACACCCATCAGGTCATGTTCGCCATGGGAGAGGCGATTGCACACCTCAACTACCTCGTCGCGCGCGGCGAGGTGCGCAAGGTGGGCGACCGGACAGGCATCATCCGATTCGAAAAAACAGCTTGAAAACAGGAGCAAGACAAGAAATGGCCGCACCAACACCCGAGACCGTGTTCGCCGACCTGCCCGACCCCAAGGAAGTCGCGAAAACCTATGCCGAGGTCGCCCAGCGCGCCTCGCACCTCATCAGCGAACACGTCCAGCGCCAGCTCAAGCGGGGCGTCTCGACCCCCAGCGACGAACTCGGCATCGCGCAGGCCTTCATGGACATGATGGCCAAGCTGCTGGCCAACCCGTACAAGCTGGCGCAGTCGCAGATGAACCTGGTGTGGGACTACTTCTCGCTGTGGCAGCACTCCATGCTGCGCGTGATGGGCATGCACGGCGCACCGATCGCCGAGCCGGAAAAGACCGACAAGCGCTTCAAGGACGAGCAGTGGGAAGAGCATTTCCTGTTCGACTTCATCAAGCAGTCCTACCTGATCGCCGCGCGCCACGTGCATGACACCGTGTGCTGCGTCGACGGCCTCGACGAGCAGACGCAGAAGAAGGTCAACTTCTACACGCGCCAGTACATCGACGCGCTGTCGCCGTCGAACTTCGCGCTGACCAACCCGGAAGTGTTCCGCGAGACGGTCAAGAACAACGGCCAGAACCTGATCAAGGGCCTCAACAACCTGTTGCGCGACATGGAAGACGGCGGCGGCCAGCTGCGCGTGCGCATGACCGACACCAGCGCCTTCGAGCTGGGCAAGAATGTCGGCACGACGCCGGGCAAGGTCGTGTTCCAGACCGACATGATGCAGCTGATCCAGTACACGCCGACGACGCAGAAGGCCTACAAGCGGCCGCTGCTGATCGTGCCGCCGTGGATCAACAAGTTCTACATCCTCGACCTGCGCGAGAAGAACTCCTACGTGAAGTGGTGCGTGGACCAGGGCCACACGGTGTTCGTGATCTCGTGGGTGAACCCGGACGAACGCCTCGCCGACAAGACCTTCGAGTCCTACGTGCTGGAAGGCATCGTCGCGGCGCTGGACGCGATCGAGAAGCAGACCGGCGAGAAGGAAGTGAACGCCTGCGGCTACTGCCTGGGCGGCACCCTGCTGGCGACCACGCTCGCCTACCTCGCGGGCAAGAAGCAGAAGCGCATCGCTGCGGCGACCTTCTTCACGACCATGACCGACTTCGCCGAGCCGGGCGAACTGGGCGTGTTCATCGACGAGCAGCAGGTCTCCAGCCTCGAGAAGAAGATGTTCGAGCGCGGCTACCTCGAAGGCGCCGAGATGGCGGGCACCTTCAACATGATGCGTGCCAACGACCTGATCTGGTCCTTCGTCGTCAATAACTACCTGATGGGCAAGGATCCCTTCCCGTTCGACCTGCTGTACTGGAACTCCGACTCCACGCGCATGCCGGCGAAGATGCACAGCTTCTACCTGCGCGCGATGTACATGGAGAACCGCCTCGTGCAGCCGGGCGGCATCGAGATCGACGGCGTGCCGATCGACCTCGGCAAGATCAAGGTCCCCTGCTACTTCATCTCGACGCTGGAAGACCACATCGCACCGTGGAAGAGCACCTACGTCGGCGCGACGAACTTCGGCGGTCCCGTGCGCTTCGTGCTGGGCGGCTCCGGCCACATCGCCGGCATCGTCAACCCGCCGGTTGCGAACAAGTACGGCTACTGGCTGAACCCGGCCGCGAAGCTGGCCGACACCGCAGACAAGTGGTTCGAAGGCGCCGAACACCAGCAGGGCTCGTGGTGGACCGACTGGCAGGCGTGGGTCACCGCCCACGATTCGGAGCAGGTCGATGCCCGCGATCCGGCCAAGGGCAAGCTGAAGGCGATCGAGGACGCCCCGGGCTCCTACGTCAAGATCCGTCTCGACGCCAAGGAAGCTGCCTGATCCCCGCCTGATTCGCATCCGGTGGCAATGAACGCGAGGGGGCCCGGCCCCCTCGCTGTCGTTTACACCCGGCCAACCGCTCCCATCGCCCGCGCCCAATGATCTTCACGCTGCCCCATCCGTCCGCCTTGCGCCTCGTGCTCGACACCAACACCGTGATGGCGCTGTGGGCGTTCGAGGATCCGAAGCTCGCATCCTTGCGTGCGCTGATCGAAGGCGGCGCGCCGCGGCTGCTCGCCAATGCGCTGACGCTGGAAGAGCTGCGGCGGGTGCTGGCCTATCGCCAGTTCGCAATTGCGCCGGAGCGCCAGGACGCCATCCTCGCCGCCTACCGGTCCCGCGTCGCCGTGATGTCCGCCCCCGAAGCTGCGGATGTCCCCGCCCTGCCCGCATGCCGCGACGCGGACGACCAGAAATTCCTCGAGCTCGCGCGCGACAGCGGCGCGACGCATCTCGTCAGCCGCGACAAGCTGCTGCTGAAGCTCAACCGCCACCGGCTCGTGCGTCCACTTTTTGCAATACTGACGCCGGAAGCTCTCGACTCCAGCCTGACTGCCGCCGCCGATTCCGCCTCGCCGTCGGGAGGGTAAGCGGAAGACGCTTCACCGTTCCGCCCGGCGCGAACGGTGGGAGCGGCTTCAGCCGCGAAGATGCGGTGTCGCTGGCTGCACGGCCCATTCGCGGCTGAAGCCGCTCCCACATCGCTGCTCCCACATCACCGCTCCCACATCGCTGCTCTCACATGGCGTCAAGCCACGCCGGCCAAGGCGCGCCGCAGCGCTGCAAGGTAACGCAAGCCCGCCGCGGCACGGCTGCCGTACCACGACGCCATCTCGCCGTCGATCATCGCCACCGGCCGCCCCGACAGCGCAGCGACTTCGGCGAGGTGCCGCTCGCGGAAACGGTAGGGCTCGCTCGACAGGAACACGCGCGCGACGCCCGCCATCCATGGCACCTGCCAGTCGATCTCCGGATAGCGCTGGCCGGCATCAGCGGGCAGCGTGTCCCAGCCCACCGCGGCCAGGGTGGCGGAGATGTAGGTGTCGCGCGCGACACTCATCCACGGCTCGCGCCAGATGAGATACAGGACCTCCTCGCGCGGCAGCTCCCGTGCGACGCCCTGCGCCTCGGCCAGCGCCGTCCCGAGTTCGGCCGCGAGCCGCGCGGCGCGGTCGGCACAATGGAAGATTCCGCCGAAGAGGCGATACAGGTCGAGATTGTCCGCCGGCGCGCAGGGATGCGTGACGATCACGTTGGGCACGAAGGCCGCCAGTTCCTCCACCGTCTCGCGCCGGTTTTCGTCTACATTGACGATCAGATGGGTCGGCGCGAGCGCTCGCACGACATCCATCTTCACGTCCTTCGTGCCGCCGACCTTGGGGATGGGCTTCAGGACGTCGCGCGGGTGCACGCAGAAGCCCGTGCGCCCCACCAGGCGATCGGCGAGCCCGAGATCGCACACGAGCTCGGTCAGCGAGGGCACGAGCGACACGATGCGCAGCTCGCCGGCGGCCGGCCGGTGCTCGGTACCGAGGGCATCGCGCAGGGGCGCGGCGGCAGCAGGCGAGAGGGAAGTTTTCATCGACACGGTGACTGAACGGAAATCGCTCGCAATTGTAGGACAGGCGCGGCAAACACGGAGCGCGCGGTCGATGCGCACGTCCTAGCGGGGATTTTCCGCGCGGAATGTGACGCATTTTTCCCTGTTTCGGGATGTTGCATTGCAGTATGCTTTGCCCCCCAACAGAACATCCAGGGGTCGTCGTGCACTCCTCAGACCGTGCGGAACACCCGACCGATGCACCCGTCGCCCACGCCCCGCAGCACGCCGGGCTGGCCGGGCTCGCCGTTGCCGCGATCGGCGTCGTCTATGGCGACATCGGCACCAGCCCGCTCTATACGCTGAAGGAAGTGTTCAACGGCCCGCATGCCGTGCCGGTGACCCCGGCGAACGTGTACGGGATCCTGTCGCTGGTGTTCTGGGCGCTGATGCTGGTGGTGTCGGCGAAATACGTGGTCTTCATCACGCGGGCCGACAACCGCGGCGAGGGCGGCATCATGGCCCTGACCTCGCTGGCGCTGCGCGTCGTCCCCGAAGGCCGCAAGGCCTGGGTGCTGTCGTCGCTGGGCGTATTCGGCGCGGCGCTGTTCTACGGCGACGGCATGATCACGCCGGCGATCTCGGTGCTGTCCGCGGTCGAAGGCCTGGAAGTCGCGACACCGGCCTTCGCCCCCTACGTGCTGCCGATCGCACTGGTGGTGCTGGTGGGCCTGTTCATGATGCAGCGCCACGGCACCCACAAGGTCGGCGCGATCTTCGGGCCGGTGATGGTGTGCTGGTTCCTCCTCCTTGCGGTACTCGGCATCTCCGGGATCCGCCTGCACCCGGAAATCCTCGGTGCGATCAATCCGGCGTGGGCGCTGGGATTCCTCGCCGAAAACCCGCTGCTGGGCTGGCTCGGCCTGGGCGCGGTGGTGCTGGCGATCACCGGCGGCGAGGCGCTGTACGCAGACATGGGCCACTTCGGCCGCCGTCCGATCAAGCTCGCGTGGTTCACGGTGGTGTTCCCGGCGCTGTACCTGAACTACCTCGGCCAGGGCGCGCTGATCCTCGACCATCCCGACAACGTGCGCAACCCCTTCTACCTGCTGGTGCCCGACGAGCTGGTGTATCCCATGGTCGGCATGGCGACGCTGGCGACCATCATCGCCAGCCAGGCGGTGATCTCGGGCGCCTACTCGCTGACCCGCCAGGCCATGCAGCTCGGCTACGCGCCGCGGATGCGCACGATCTTCACGTCCGCGCGCGAAATGGGCCAGATCTACGTGCCGAGCATCAACTGGATGCTGCTCGGCGCGGTGATCGCGCTGGTCGTCGGCTTCCGCTCTTCGAGCGCGCTAGCCTCGGCCTACGGCATCGCCGTGACGATGACGATGATGATCGACACGGTGCTCGCTTTCGTCGTCGTGCGCGCGCTGTGGGGCTGGGGCCCGCTCAAGGCCGGCCTCTTCCTCGCCGTGTTCCTCGCCGTCGATATCGCGTTCTTCTCCGCGACCACGGTGAAGATCCTCGCCGGCGGCTGGTTCCCGCTGCTGATCGGGGCGGTGATCTTCACCTTCCTGACGACCTGGAAGCGCGGCCGCGCGATGCTCAACAACCGCATCCGCACGGACACGATCCCGCTCGACCTCTTCATCCATTCGATGTTCACCAGCCCGCCGCCGCGCGTCGCGGGTACCGCGGTGTTCCTGACCACCTGGCTCGACGCCGTGCCGCGCGCGCTGCTGCACAACATCCTGCACAACAAGGTGCTGCACGAGCGTGTGGTGCTGCTGAAGGTGCACACCGCGGACGTGTCCCACGTGGCGGAAAAGGACCGCATCGAGCTCGAGGAGGTCGACTACGGCTTCTACCGCCTGCGCCTGACCTTCGGCTTCATGGACGACCCCGACATCCCGGCGGAACTGGCACGCTGCGCCGGGCACGGACTGGCCTTCGAGACCATGGAGACCTCGTTCTTCCTCGGCCGCGAGACCATCGTCCGGCGCATGGGTTCGGGTATGGCACGGTGGCGCGAGCGGCTCTTCATCGTCATGTTCCGCAATGCCGGCAGCGCAGCCGACTACTTCCACCTGCCGCCCAACCGCGTGGTGGAACTGGGTACCCAGGTCGAGCTATGATGCGGAATATCGGACATCCAGCAATGAGGGCGCGCCAGCATGAACCGCATCGCCTCGGCCGTGCCCGGCCGCATACGGATCAGGGATAGCCGCCTGCGCGACAGCGCGCGGCATGCCGCGCTGGGCGCGACGCTGGCCGCACTCGACGGTGCCGGCCAGATCGAAGGCAATTTGCTCACCGGCAGCTTCCTGCTGCGCTACGACGCGGCGCGCGTCGCGCCCGCGGTCATGGAGGCCCGGGTTGCGGCTGCCGTCGCCACCGCACTCGACCCGCAGCAGGTTGCGGCGCAGGACGCAGCGCCCGCACGTCGCACCCCGCGGCGCTGGCAACGCGACCGCCGCCTCAACACCTGGGCGAAATACGGCATGCTCGGCAGCCTGGGCATCTCGCTGGCGCTGGCCGCGGCCGGCAGCAAGAAGGCCCATGCGGCGACCGGGGGACTGTTCCTCGGCCTGCTCGGCATCCACATGGCGGTACACCGTCGTCATCTTTTCAAATAGGCGCAATCCCGCCGCCATTCCCGGATCGCTCCACACACCATTCCATGGATGCCTTCGAGCAACTGCAACGCTTCTCGCGCAATCTGCGCATCGCCCACCACATCCCGGGGCGCATCCGCCTCAAGCTCGAGGCCGATCTCGACCAGGGCCAGATGGACGCGATCGGGGACGCGAAACGCTTCGGCCAGGCGCTCGACGACATCCCCGGGATCCGCTCGGTGAAGCTCAACCTGCTCGCGCGATCGTGCACCGTCGAATACGACACCGGAGCGATTCCGGCTGCCGCCTGGCCGGACCTCCTTGGCGGCGTGCGTTCGCCCGCGGCCGAGACCCTGCTCGACATCCTCGTCGCGAAACACCGCGAGGTGACCGGTGCCTAATTACGACGAGGCGATCCTGCGCGGCCGGCGCATCGCGCGCAAGGCGCCGTTCCCGCCGGTGCACCAGGCGCTGCGCATCGCCCTGTACGACGAATTCGCCGCCCGCGCCTTCTTCCGCAAGGCGGTCGAGGCCTATGGGCCGCGCGAGCCCTTCGCCGCGAGCCTGAAGGCGGCCGAGGCGCGCATCGCGACGCTCGCGCGGCTGTGTCGGCGCTACGGCGTCGCCGGCCCGCAGGATCCCTTCCCGCTGGAAACGAGCCTCGCGCCGGGCTGGCGGGCGAACTGCGAGCGCGCCCTCGCCGGGACGCTGGGACGCCTGCACCTTTACGAGACGCTGATCGCGCGCACCGACGCCCTGCGCAAGCCCCTGCGCCGCCTGCAGGCCGAGGACGCACGGCAACTGCAGGTATGGCACGAGGCGGTCGCGGAGGCGCTGCGCCTCGAACAGCTCCACGCACAAGGCGGTGTGGCACCCGAGGAGGCGCACATGGAACACGGGCTGATCGGCGACTTCCTCGAAAAGACCTTCTCGATGCTCAGCGGACAGCATGCCGCCATCGGCGTCGTCGGCCCGCTGCTGGGCAAACTCAACCCTGCCCTGCTGGCCGGCATCGCGGCCGGCGGCGCGGGCGTCCTGCTTGCCCGCGGCAAGCTCAATTTCACTCACGACGGAAAGGAGGGATGAGATGTATCCCGTGCTTCCATTCGCAATCGGCGCCATGGTCGGCGCCGCGGCCGTACGGCTGCTGAAGACGGTCAACCTGCGCGGCGGCCTGGACAAGGCGCAGGAGAAACTGCGCGACGCGACGATCTCCAGCCTCGACGCGATCGAACACTCGTCGGCGGGCCTGAAGGCCAAGCTGGCGGCAGTGCCTGAACCGGCCGAAGCCGCACCCGCCGAAGCGGCACCCACGCGCAAGGCCCCAGCGCGCCGCAGGAGCAGCCCTGCAGCCGGCGCGGCCAAGCCTGCGGCGCCCGCCAAGGTGGCGGCGGTTGCCAAACCGGCAGCCAAGGCTGCGAAGTCCGCCGACGCGGCCCCAGCACGC
This sequence comes from Aromatoleum evansii, assembly GCF_045689615.1. Classification (NCBI taxonomy): domain Bacteria; kingdom Pseudomonadati; phylum Pseudomonadota; class Betaproteobacteria; order Rhodocyclales; family Rhodocyclaceae; genus Aromatoleum; species Aromatoleum evansii. The sequence goes on along the minus strand of NZ_CP141259.1, from coordinate 548,547 downwards.
CCGCGCACGCGCAAGAAAGCCGCGGCGCCGGTTCCGCCTGGCGACACCGGAGACTCCGCCTGATGCGACCGGCGCACAAGTTTCCGGTCAAGCTGAAGACCGGCGAGATGCCGGCGAATTTCGTCCGCGGCTTCGTCGCCACCGGCCTGCTCGCGGCCCTGCAGGAACCGGCAGGGCGCGCCACGCCCACCGCCGGCCGGACGGTGCTGAAACAGGCCTTGCAGGGCGGCACCGCGCTGGCGGCCGGCTGTGCCGCGGCCGATGCCTGGCAGCGGCAGGATCTCCGCGGCGTGCTCATGGCCGTCGCGGGCGGCGCGGCGGGCCTGGCAGCGATCGACTACTTGGCGCGCAAATCCGCGCGCCGCAACGGAAAAAGGGAGAAGCTCCTTGGGCAAGAAGAAACACAAGAAAGCGCGGCATGACGACTACGCCGCCGGCTACGCGCCGGGCGGCTGGGGTGCCGGCTACGGCATGCCCGCCGGCGGCCAGGGCGGCCCCATGGGCCACGGCTTCGACGAAGGCCTGCTGAAGGCGATGCCCGGTCTGCTCAAATCGCGCCAGTACGACCAGTTCCTGCTCGGCGCCGCAATCGGCGCGGCCGCGGCCTATGTGCTGAGCGACGAGGAACTGCGCGGCAAGCTGCTGAAGATGGGCATGAAGCTGTACGCGGGCGTGCTCGGTGGCGTCGAGGAGTTCAAGGAACAGATGGCCGACCTGAAGGCCGAAGTCGAGGCGGAGCAGCACGGCGGCGCATGAGCGGAGGCTCGTGGTTCCGCTCGCTGACGGTCGCGCACCGCACGCGCGGGCGGGTGCGCTTCCGCTTCGCGTGCATGCCCGGCACGCCTGCGACACCGCTGGCGATCGAGCGTGCGGCGGAGAACGTCCCGGGCGTCCATGAGGCGCGGGTCAATCCGCGTGCGCAATCGCTGGTTGTGACGTTCGACGCTGCGGCGACCGACGTCGATACGCTGCAGCGCGCCGTCGCGGCACTGACGCCCCCCGGCGCGCGAGCCGCGCCCGCGAAGGCCGCCACGGATGAAGGTGGCGCCGGGCCGTTGGTTGCGAGCCTCGCCACGCTGCTGGGCACCCCCTACCTGCCCGCATCGGTTCAGCTGCCCGTGACGCTGGGCGCCGCGGCACCGCTCATCAAGCACGCCCTCGACGACTACCGCGACAACGGCATTTCCTCGCACGTGCTCGAGGCGATGGCGGTGTCGATCTCGCTCGCACGCGGCGATTTCAGTGCCGCCAACACGACCACCTTCATGCTCGCGCTCGGGGAGTACCTCGAGGACTCGATCGCGCGGCGCTCGGACGATCTCCTCAAGCACTTGCTGCGCCCGTCGAGCGACGAGATCTGGGTGGTGCGCGACGGCCAGGAGGTGCTCGTCCCGGCGGCGGAGGTGAGCGTCGGCGACACCGTCGTCGTCGGCACCGGCGCCGTGATCCCGGTCGATGGCACCGTGCTCGGCGGCGAAGGGACGGTGAACGAGGCGGCGATGACCGGCGAGAGCGTCGCGGTCGTGAAGGGGCGCGGCGATGCGGTACTGTCGGGCACGCTGATCGAGGAAGGCCGGCTGCAGATCTACGCCGAGCAGGTCGGCGCGCGCACCGCGGCGGCACGCATCGCCGACTACGTCGAACAATCCCTCACGGCGAAGAGCGAGGCACAGCTCGGAGCGGCGCGCCTGGCGGATCGCCTCGTGCCCATCGTGCTCGGGCTGGCGGGCTCCACCTACCTGCTGTCGCGCGACTGGCGCCGCGCGGCCGCGGTGCTGCAGGCCGACTACTCGTGCGCGCTGAAACTGGCGACGCCGGTGGCGTTCAAGTCGGCGATGTACCGCGCCGGGCGCACCGGCATCCTCGTCAAGGGCGCGAGCGCGCTGGAGCGACTGGCCGAGGCCGACACCTTCGTCTTCGACAAGACGGGAACGCTCACGGCCGGCCGGCTCGCCGTCACCGACTCGGTGACCTTCGACCGCAGCTTCTCCGCCGACGACCTGATCTGCCTCGCTGCGTCGGTCGAGGAACACTACTTCCACCCCCTCGCGCTGGCAGTCGTCGCAGCGGCGAAGGAGATCTCGGGCAAGCACTTCGACCACCAGGAGGTGCAGTTCATCGTCGCGCACGGCGTGGCCAGCGTGATCGACGGCCGGCGCATCGTCGTCGGCTCGCGCCACTTCATCGAGGACGACGAGAAGATCGATGTCTCCACGCACACGGAAACAATCGACCGCCTGTACCGCGAAGGCAAGACGCTGCTCTACATCGGCTTCGGCGGCAAGCTGCTGGGTGTGCTGGCGCTGAAGGACGAAGTGCGGGCCAACGCCGCGGCGACCATCACGCGACTGCGACAGCTCGGCGCGCGCCGCATCCTGATGCTGACCGGCGACCACCATGACCGCGCCGCCGAACTCGCGGCGGAGCTGGGTCTCGACGCCTTCCACGCCGAGCTGCTGCCCGAGCAGAAGGCGCACATCGTCGAGGAGCTGGGCCGGCAGGGGGCGCGCATCGCCTTCGTCGGCGACGGCATCAACGACGCCCCCGCGCTCGCCGGTGCGCACGTCGGCGTCGCGATGCAGAAAGGTGCCGACATCGCGCGCCTGACCGCCGACGTCGCACTGCTGGAGGACGACATCGGCTGCGTCGCCGACGCCAAGGCGCTGGCACAGGCGACCATGACGCGCATCCGCAACAACTACCGCCTCACCGTCGGGCTCAACACCGCGATCCTCGGCGCCGCCGCGATCGGCGTGCTGTCGCCGGTGACCACCGCAATGCTGCACAACGGCAGCACGATCGCGATCCTGCTCAATGCGCTGCGCGGCAGGGCGGGCTGAGGCGCCGGATCGCAGGTGAACACGCCCTCCGGCGGAAAATCGCCGATCCTGCCCAAGCTGCACCGCCTGCTCGCGATCGGGCTCACGCTGCTATGTCTCGGCGTACAGCCGGTCCGCGCGCAGCCCGCGACGGAGCAATGGCAGGGCGCGGCCTTCGAAGGCGACCGCGTGGCGCTGGAGAGGCTCGCCGCGGCCGGTGCGCGCGTCGTGCGCGTGTATCGCGAATCGGACGCGTGGGTGCTGGACGCCGCGCAGGCGCTCGGGCTCAAGGTGGTGATGGGGCTATGGGTCGGGCACCCGCGCCACGGCTTCGATCTCAACGACGCGAATGCCGTGCAGGCGCAGGAACAGGCGATCCGCTCCTTCGTCACCCGCCACCGCGGCCACCCCGCGCTGCTCGCCTGGGGTGTCGGCAACGAGGTTGAGACCGGCGCAGCCGACCCCTTGCCGGCATGGCGCGAAGTGGACCGGCTCGCAGGCATCGTCAGGGCGCTCGACCCCGCCCACCCGACCATGATGGTCGTCGCAGACACCGGCATGGCGCAGTTGCGCGCGCTCGCCGGCTGCTGCCCGAACGTCGAGCTGCTGGGCATCAACGTCTATGCCGGCGCGGTGTTCGACCTGCCGCAGCGCCTGCGCGAGGCCGGCATTGCGAAACCGGTCGTCGTCAGCGAACTGGGGCCGCTCGGCCAGTGGCAGGCCGGCAGGAAGCCGTGGGGAGCGCCGGTCGAGCCGACCAGCAGCGAGAAGGCCGTCTTCTTCCGCGACGCGCTCGCCTTCCTGCGCAATCAGCCGCAGATCGCGGGCGTGTTTCCCTTCCTGTGGGGCGCGAAGCAGGAGCAGACGTCAACATGGCACGGGCTGCTGCTCGCGGACGGCAGTCTCACGGCAATGACCGACGCGCTGGCGCAGGCCTGGGGCAAGCCGGTCGGCGAAGCGGCGCCGGCGATTCGCGGCATCGGCATCGCGGCCGACGTGTTCGCGCCGGGGGCGGAGATCTCCGCGGGCGTCGATGCCGTCGGCTTCGACGGCTCGCCGCTGCAGGTCGAGTGGAACGTGTTCGCCGAGGCGACCGACCTGCGCAAGGGCGGCGACACGGAAGCCGCGCCGCCACGCATCGAGGTTCGCCTGCTGCACGCGGACGCGACGAGCGTGCGCTTCCTTGCCCCGCAGCCGCCGGGCGCCTACCGGCTCTTCATCACGCTGCGCGACCGCAAGGGCAAGGCAGCGACCGCCAACCTGCCCTTCCTCGTGCGCTAACGCTGGCGGTGGATCGGCGGGATGCGCTGCACTCCTCCCGCCCTACGCCAAGACCGCGGCACGTCCCGGGCGGGAGGAGCCGAAGGCGGATCCCGCCATCACCGGCCGCGGGGCGCGGATCACTCGACCACTCAATCGCCGGCGACCTGCACCCGGCCGCCCTTGCCGCCGACGCGCCGGCCGACCACGTGCATCTCGCACGCCTTGCAGTCGAAGCGCAGCGTCAGCGGCTCGCGCACGACGCGCTCGCCGTCCGTGCGCTCCTGCCACAAGGTCATCGGATCGGGGCGGATGCCCTTCACCTGCTTCGGGCACAGGTTGAAGCTGTAGCGCAGGCAGTGCTTGGTGATCATCAATGACACGAGTCCGTCCTCGTGGTTCGCCTCGAAGGCGTCGGCGATCAGCTCGACGCCGTGCCTGCGGTAGAACTCGCGCGCACGGGCGTTGAAGACGTTGCCGAGGTAGTTCAGCGAAGTGTCCGGGTAGCGTGCCGGCGGATCGACCGGCAGCGCACGCAGCGGGCGCTGCCACACCGCCGCGCGGGCCTCGACGAGTGCCTCCACCGCGGCGCGGCGCAGTGCGTTGAGCTGCCCGACCGGCACGAACCAGGGCTGCGCGGTGTCGATCGCCACCTCGTCCGCAGCGGCAATGAACATCGTGCCGCCGAGCTTCGCGAGGCTGTCGCGCAGGGTCGCCAGGGCGCGCTCCGGGTCGCGCGCTTCGGCCTTGTCGCAGGCGAGCGTGGCCGTCGCCGACACACCCGTCTCGTCGGTGATCGTCAACGCCAAGCCGTCCGCCGCATCGGCCAGACGCAGTCGCACCCGCACGCGACGTTCGGCCGATTTGCCGGCGAGCTGTTTCTCGAACGCGTGATCGACGTTGCGGTACAGCGTCGCACCGCTCACGAGCCCCTGCGGCAGGTCGACGAGCTGGATCCGGTCGCCATCGACGCGGTTGACGCGCGCCCCCTGCAGCTCCCCGGCGGCGTTGAACCACGCCAACCCGTCGCCGTTGGCGAGCGGCTCGGCGGCATCGACGGTGACGAAGCGCCCGCTCACGCCCAGCACGCGACCAACCGGGGCGCCGACGAACTTGGGTGACTCGAAGGACTCGATGTCGCCGTGCCGGCCATTGACGAAATAGTCCGTGCTGCCGCGATTGAAGGTCTTGTCCGGACGCGGCGTGAAGGAGAAGGTCGAGCGGCCCGCCGAACTGCGCGCAAGCTCCGGCCGTCCCTCGAGGATGCGGTCGAGCTCATGGCGGTAGTGCGCGGTCACGTTCTTCACATAGGCCAGATCCTTCAGCCGCCCCTCGATCTTGAACGAGCGGATGCCGGCGTCGACCAGCGCCTCGAGGTTCGCCGTCTGGTCGTTGTCCTTGAGCGACAGCAGATGCCGCCGCTCGGCCACCGGTGTGCCGTCGGCATCCTTCAGCGACCACGGCAGGCGGCACATCTGCGCACACTCGCCGCGGTTCGCGCTGCGTCCGGTGAAGGCGTGGCTGATCGTGCACTGGCCCGAATAGCTGACGCACAGCGCACCGTGGATGAAGAATTCCAGCGCGCAGCGCTCGCGGTCCGTGGCGTCGGCGACCGCACGGATCTGCCGCAGGTCGAGTTCTCGCGCCAGCACGATCTGCGAGAAGCCCACGTCCTGCAGGAAGCGCGCCTTGGCCGGGGTGCGGATGTCGCACTGCGTGCTCGCGTGCAGCTGGATCGGCGGCAGATCCAGCTCCAGCAAGCCCATGTCCTGCACGATCAGCGCGTCCACGCCGGCCTCGTACGCTTGGACGACCACCCTGCGCGCGTCCTCCAGCTCGTCGTCGCGCAGGATCGTGTTGAGCGCAAGCAGCACGCGCGCCGAATAGCGGTGCGCGTGGGCGGCGAGCGCGGCGATGTCCGCCATGCTGTTGCCGGCCGAGGCGCGCGCCCCAAAGGACGGCCCGCCGATATACACGGCGTCGGCACCGTGCTCGATCGCGGCGACGCCGGATTCGAGGTTGCGGGCGGGAGCGAGGAGTTCGAGGGCGGAGGCGTGCGACATCGGGAAACCGGGCAAGTGCGAGTGGATGGAGCGTCCCGCGTGGGGCGGAGGCCCCGGAATGATAGGACTTTTTCCCCTCGCACCGTCACCGATCGCACGCTCCGCGAGCTCGCAACATATCGTTACAAGTCGTGAATTCCTTCACACGAACGGCCTGCCCCCTGTACCTCCGGCCAATACCTTCCGGACCTCCCCGGCCCTATTCTGTTACCGAGTGTAAAAGGATTCCCGCGCAGCTGCCACTCGGCGGCTTCGCCAGACGATCAGAGGAGCAGGAAAATGGCACAAGCGATTGCGGTAGTCGTGGCGGTCACCGGCAGGGCGTTCGCGCGCGACGTAAAAGGCAACCTGCGTCCGCTCAAGGCGGGTGACACGCTGCAGGAAGGCGAAGTGGTCATCACCATGGCCGGCGGCCAGGTTGAACTGGCGATGGCCGACGGGGCCCCGATGACGGTCACCGCGGATCAGGTCGTGACGCTCACCGCGGAGGTCTCCGCAACGAGCCGGCCGGGCCGCGAGGACGCCCAAGTCTCGCAGGATACCGTCGACCAGATAATCCAGGCGCTTGAACAGGGCGGGAACCTCGACGACATCGAAGCCCCTGCAGCCGGTCTGGCCGGCGGCGGCGGCGGCGAAGGCAACAACTTCGTGCGCCTGCTGCGGATTTCCGAAGGGGTGAGCCCGCTCGAGTTCGAGTATGCCCAGGAAACGACCGCGCTCCTCGAGCCTGAAGAACCGGCACCGATCGCGGAGGAGCCTGAGCCCATTGGCACGACGATCACCCTCGGCGACGTCACGGTGTTCGAAGGCACGGGCACGGCTACGATCACCGCAACCGTCAGCAGCCCGGTGACTGGCAGCGACCTCGTCATCACACTGAGCAACGGCGCGATCATCGTCATCCCGGTCGGCTCCACCACCGGCACCTCGACGCCCTTCCCGATCCAGGGCGAAGACCCCTACATCGACGCCGAAACCTTCCCGGTCTCGGTCGTCGACACCAGCGGCAGCGGCTTCAGCACGGTGACCCCGACCGGTCCGGCGACCGTGACAGTGAATGACACGATCGACCAGACCAATTCGTCGCTCAACGTCAAGCTCGAAGCAGCCCCTTCGCTTACTGAGGACGGCGACACCCTCACCTACCTCGTCACGCTGAGTGCCGCCGTGCGTCCGGGCGACGATCCGGTGACGATCACCTTCACCGATATCGCCGGCAACACGCAGACGATCACCATCACCGAAGGCACGACCGGGTCGCTCAACGTTACGATCTCCGAGTCGCTGTTCGAAGATGTCTACAAGGAAGCGGACGCCGTTCTGCCCGTCGCGACCAATGTCACGCTCTCAGGCGGCTCCAATTTCGAAGCCCTCAACCCGCCCTCGGTCGGCACGGTGACCCTTGTCGACACCATCGATACCATCGCAGTCACCCTCGACGACGTCACCGTCTCCGAGGGCAGCGGCACTGCCACGATCACCGCGCACGTCACCAATGCGGTCACCGACACCGACCTCGTGATCACGCTCTCCAACGGCGCCTCCGTCACCATCCCCGTCGGCGCGACCTCCGCCGCCTCGACCCCCTTCGCGGTCCAGGGCGACGATCCCTATGTCGACGGCGAGAGCTATACGGTGAGCATCACCGGCACCACCGGCGGCAACTTCGAGGAACTCAACACCAGCGACACGGCCACCGTCACGGTCAATGACACGACCAACATCACCGCCGTCACCCTCGACGACGTCACCGTCTCCGAGGGCAGCGGCACGGCCACGATCACCGCGCACGTCACCAATGCGGTCACCGACACCGACCTCGTGATCACGCTCTCCAACGGCGCCTCCGTCACCATCCCCGTCGGCGCGACCTCCGCTGCCTCGACCCCCTTCGCGGTCCAGGGCGACGATCCCTATGTCGACGGCGAGAGCTATACGGTGAGCATCACCGGCACCACCGGCGGCAACTTCGAGGAACTCAACACCAGCGACACGGCCACCGTCACAGTCAATGACACGACCAACATCACCGCCGTCACCCTCGACGACGTCACCGTCTCCGAGGGCAGTGGCACGGCCACGATCACCGCGCACGTCACCAGTGCGGTCACCGACACCGACCTCGTGATCACGCTCTCCAACGGCGCCTCCGTCACCATCCCCGTCGGCGCGACCTCCGCTGCCTCGACCCCCTTCGCGGTCCAGGGCGACGATCCCTATGTCGACGGCGAGAGCTATACGGTGAGCATCACCGGCACCACCGGCGGCAACTTCGAGGAACTCAACACCAGCGACACGGCCACCGTCACAGTCAATGACACGACCAACATCACCGCCGTCACCCTCGACGACGTCACCGTCTCCGAGGGCAGTGGCACGGCCACGATCACCGCGCACGTCACCAGTGCGGTCACCGACACCGACCTCGTGATCACGCTCTCCAACGGCGCCTCCGTCACCATCCCCGTCGGCGCGACCTCCGCCGCCTCGACCCCCTTCGCGGTCCAGGGCGACGATCCCTATGTCGACGGCGAGAGCTATACGGTGAGCATCACCGGCACCACCGGCGGCAACTTCGAGGAACTCAACACCAGCGACACGGCCACCGTCACGGTCAATGACACAACCAACATCACCGCCGTCACCCTCGACGACGTCACCGTCTCCGAGGGCAGCGGCACGGCCACGATCACCGCGCACGTCACCAATGCGGTCACCGACACCGACCTCGTGATCACGCTCTCCAACGGCGCCTCCGTCACCATCCCCGTCGGCGCGACCTCCGCTGCCTCGACCCCCTTCGCGGTCCAGGGCGACGATCCCTATGTCGACGGCGAGAGCTATACGGTGAGCATCACCGGCACCACCGGCGGCAACTTCGAGGAACTCAACACCAGCGACACGGCCACCGTCACGGTCAATGACACGACCAACATCACCGCCGTCACCCTCGACGACGTCACCGTCTCCGAGGGCAGTGGCACGGCCACGATCACCGCGCACGTCACCAATGCGGTCACCGACACCGACCTCGTGATCACGCTCTCCAACGGCGCCTCCGTCACCATCCCCGTCGGCGCGACCTCCGCCGCCTCGACCCCCTTCGCGGTCCAGGGCGACGATCCCTATGTCGACGGCGAGAGCTATACGGTGAGCATCACCGGCACCACCGGCGGCAACTTCGAGGAACTCAACACCAGCGACACGGCCACCGTCACGGTCAATGACACGACCAACATCACCGCCGTCACCCTCGACGACGTCACCGTCTCCGAGGGCAGCGGCACGGCCACGATCACCGCGCACGTCACCAATGCGGTCACCGACACCGACCTCGTGATCACGCTCTCCAACGGCGCCTCCGTCACCATCCCCATCGGCGCGACCTCCGCTGCCTCGACCCCCTTCGCGGTCCAGGGCGACGATCCCTATGTCGACGGCGAAAGCTATACGGTGAGCATCACCGGCACCACCGGCGGCAACTTCGAGGAACTCAACACCAGCGACACGGCCACCGTCACGGTCAATGACACGACCAACATCACCGCCGTCACCCTCGACGACGTCACCGTCTCCGAGGGCAGCGGCACGGCCACGATCACCGCGCACGTCACCAGTGCGGTCACCGACACCGACCTCGTGATCACGCTCTCCAACGGCGCCTCCGTCACCATCCCCGTCGGCGCGACCTCCGCCGCCTCGACCCCCTTCGCGGTCCAGGGCGACGATCCCTATGTCGACGGCGAGAGCTATACGGTGAGCATCACCGGCACCACCGGCGGCAACTTCGAGGAACTCAACACCAGCGACACGGCCACCGTCACCGTAGACGACACGATCGGTACCACCACCGCCACCCTGACCGGCACATCCTCTACTCTTCCTGGCGGCACTATCACCTACACAGTGACGCTGGACCATGAAGTACGGGCAGACGACGCGCCGGTAGTCGTGACCCTGTCGAACAGCTTGAGCATCACGATCAGCTCGGGAACCACGGAATCGATTACCGTCAACGCCCCGAACGACGGTACGACGCCCGCAGTCGGCCCCGTGACCGTAACTACGGTCAGCCAAACCGTAAGCGGCACGCAGGGCTCCTTCGAGTTTCTGGCCTCCACAGGCACAGTCACGACTGATATCGACTACACGCCGTCAATCACGACCTCTAATCAGATCGTCGATGAAACGGGTGGCCTAGACACGGTCAGCGGGCTCTTGGCGGTCAATTACGGTGGCGACAACCCCGGCACGCTTGCCCTGGCCGCGAGCAACGCGACGTGGACCGCCGGCACGAACACGCTGACTGCCAACGACGGAAGCTGGAAGATTGTCGTGAACAGCAACGGCACCTACACCTTCACCCAATTGGCGCCACTAACTCATCCTGTTACGACCGATTCTAATGATCCGATCACATTGAGTATCACCGCGAGCGTCACCGATGCGGACGGGACGCCTGCGTCGACCTCCTTCACCGTCGCAGTGCTAGACGACGGTCCGACGACAACTCAAGTGACGAACCTTACCTTCTCTAATCAGGACGCCACGACCGGTGCAAGCGGTACCTTCGCCTACGAAATCGGGACTGACGCGCGAACGACGTACAGCGCGAGCAGTTCGGACTTCCATACCATCACATTGGCGAGCGGATTTGTAGGCGCTACTCCGATTGCGATCGGAGCGAACCCAGTGAATTGGGTATCCGAGACCAGCAACGAAGCGGTGTTTTCCTTCACCTTCCAATACGCAGCTAATCCACTCACACCCGGCATCCTGAGCGAAGCATCCGGTCAATTGATTTTCGACAAGGATGCGGACACCTACACTGTGAAACTGGATGACCCGGTCGAAAGCTTCACTGTTCTCAATACCGGCAGCACCATGGCTCAGGAAAGCTACAACCTTGTGGGTGAAGCTGCGAGTCAACCAGAGATCGTCGTCTCGAAGCTTGCTGCAGACTTCTATGTCCGTTTCACTGGAACGTCCGGCCCCTTGCGCGCCGACGGAGACTCAAACTTCACTGCCAACGAAACCTTCACCGGGACTCAGGACTATGTGAACGTCAATACGACTCAAAACGGTGTCGGCGACGGAGTGGTCGGGCCGGGCGAAGTCCTCAACATGGAGTTCTACACGAGCAGTCCTGGCAGCAACCAAAGCCCCGGTAACGGTACGGCACGAGCCGACGGTCTCTACCTGAAGATCGCCCAGTTCCAAGGGAAGGAAGACTTCGTCGTTGTCCTCAAGCTGATTGATCCCGAAGACAGCACCGACGTCATCACGCGTGCAATCGTCGTAAGCAGCGCGGATGTGTTTACGGGCGCGAACCCCTACGGCATTCCGCTCGGCAATGGCGAAGGGGTGGTGATCATCGAGAGTAACGACTTCAACTTCGGCGATGAGAACTACCAGATCTACGGGGCGCAGTTGCTGTCCTCGACCGAGAGCGTGACCGGATCGGGCATCAACCTGAATCCCCTCACGGGCTCTACAGGCGGATCCAGCCTAAGCGACACCCAAGCATTCGGGACGACCAGCGGATCCAACACTACAGGCACTTCTGACAACGACGTCATCAAGTTCACCGATATCGGTTTCCTGTCCAGTACCACAAGCACTCAAGATACCAAGCTGACGTTCGGGGTGACGGTTGGCGACGCAGACGGTGACACCACCGCAGCCCAAACGCTGAATGTGACGATTGAGGGCAACACGCACTTCCTCGGTACCGCAACGGCTGACACGATGTATGGAAGCGACGGCAATGACACGCTTCAGGCGGGCGCGGGCAATGACACCATGTTCGGCGACTTGGGTGCCGACACCTTCAAGTGGGCCCTTGCCGACGCTAACTCGGCGAGCGTGCCGACGGACACGATCAAGGACTTCAACACCGCTGCCTATGCCAGCGGTGGCGACCGCCTCGATCTGAAGGATCTGCTCGAAGGCTTGTCCCCGACCAATGAAAGCCTCGATAACTACCTGCATTTCAGCAAAACCGGGACATCGACGACGATCGAGGTGCATTCAGGCGGCAACGGAACACCGATCGATCAAGTCATCGTGCTCGAAAACGTCGATCTGGTCACAGGTTTCGCGAACGACGCAGCGATCATCACCGACCTCATGACCAAGGGCAAACTCATCACCGACTGACGCCCTGACGAGTCGCCCGGCGGCCTCAAGGCCGCCGGGCTTTTTTTGTCCATACCCCGCTCACACCATCCCGCGCAGCTCCCTCAGCAGCACCGACAGCATCGACATTTCGATCCCCTGCGCCATCTTCACGTCGGCGAGGAGGTGCCGGTAGCGCTCGATCTGCGGCATGCGGCGTGCTTCCCAGGCGGCGATGAGATCCTCGGGCTGCCCCAGGTCGGGCGCGGTCCGGAGGGTTTCCGCGGCGAGGCTGCGGGCGAGATTCGACAGATCGACGCGCAGCGCGCCGCGCGCGAGGTTCTGCCAGCGCGTGTCGGCCGGCAGCGCGGCGATCTGCGCGCCGAGCCAGTACAGGTCGAGGTGGCCGCCGAGGGTGAAGTACACGGCGGCCACCGTTCCCTCGGGGCGGCCGGTGTCGGCGACGATCTCGACGAGGTCGAGCGCCGAGTACAGCTCGTCGAGCAGGGCGACGCGCAGCGCGAGCTCTCCGGGCACACCCCGCTCGACGTATCGCGCGGTCACGGCGTCGAGCTGTGCACGATAGTCGTCCGACACCAGGCGGTACAGGTGCTCGGACAGGGCTTCGACGCCCGGAGTAAAGCGCGCCAGCGTGGCCTGCAGGTCGGCGAGCCATTCGCGGTGGCGCAGGAACCAGGTCGTGCCGCGCTGCACGAGCCGGCCGCAGTCGATGATCATCGCCGTCTGGACGGCGTCCTCGACGCGATTGTCGAGTTCCTCGATCGCGCGCCAGATCGGCACCAGCCCGAATATCTCGCGCGTCGCCATGTAGGCGCGCACGATCTCCGCGGGCGTCGCGCCCACTTCGCCCTGCAGCCGGCTCACGAAGGTGGGGCCGACGCGGTTGATCATGCTGTTGATGACATGCGTCGAGATGATCTCGCGGCGCAGCGGATGCTTCGCGATGTGGGCGGCGAAGCGTTCACGCAGCGGGGCCGGGAAGTAGCGCGACAGCGCGCTGCCGATGTAGGGGTCCTCCGGCACGTCGGACGCGAGCACCTCGTCGTAGAGCTCGATCTTGCTGTAGGCGAGCAGCACGGCCAGCTCCGGCGCGACGAGGCCGGTGCGCGCGGCAGCGCGTTCGGCGATCTCGTCGTCGAGCGGCAGGAACTCCAGCTTGCGGTTGAGTCGCCCGGCGAAACTCAGGCGGCGGATGAACTCGGCCTGCTCGTCGAGCAGCGCCACGCCGCGCGCGCGCGTCACCGACAGCACCTGCGTCTGCGCGTAGTTGTCGCGCAGCACCAGCGCGGCGACCTCGTCGGTCATCTCGACGAGCAGGGCGTCGCGCTGCTTGCCGGTGAGCTCACCCTCGGCGATCACGCTGTTGAGCAGGATCTTGATGTTCACCTCGTGATCGGAGCAGTCCACGCCGCCGGAGTTGTCGATCGCGTCGGTGTACAGCCGGCCACCCTTCAGCGCGTACTCGATGCGCCCGAGCTGCGTCATGCCGAGGTTGCCGCCTTCGCCGACGACGCGGCAGCGCAGCTCGGCGCCGTTCACCCGCACCGCGTCGTTGGCGCGGTCGCCGACCGAGGCATCCGTCTCGCTCGTCGCCTTCACATAGGTGCCGATGCCGCCGTTGTAGAGCAGATCGACCGGCGCACACAGGATCGCGTGGATCAGCTCGGACGGCGTCAGCGACTCCGCGGCGACGCCCAGCGCGGCCTGCATTTGCGGCGACAGCGCGATCGCCTTGGCGCTGCGCGGCCACACCCCGCCGCCGGCGGAGATCTTCGTGCGGTCGTAGTCGTTCCAGGAGGAGCGCGGCAGCGCGAAGAGGCGCTCACGCTCGACGAAGGAGGTTTCCGGGTCGGGATCGGGGTCGATGAAGACGTGGCGATGGTCGAAGGCCGCGACCAGGCGGGTCTTGCGCGAGCGCAGCATGCCATTGCCGAACACGTCGCCCGACATGTCGCCGACACCGACTGCGGTGAAGGGATCCTCCTGCGTGTCGATGCCGAGCTCGCGGAAGTGGCGCTTCACCGACTCCCACGCGCCGCGCGCGGTAATGGCCATCTTCTTGTGGTCGTAGCCGGCCGAGCCACCGGAGGCGAAGGCGTCGCCGAGCCAGAAACCGTACTCGGCCGCGACGGCGTTCGCATAGTCGGAGAAGCTCGCGGTGCCCTTGTCCGCGGCAACGACGAGATAGGGGTCGTCGCCGTCGTGGCGCACCACGTCGGGCGGCGGCACGACACGGCCCTGCACGAGGTTGTCGGTGAGATCGAGCAGGCCGCGCAGGTACAGGCGGTAGCACGCGATGCCTTCGGCGAGCACCGCCTCGCGATCGCCGGCCGGCGGCGGATTCCTGACCACGAAGCCGCCCTTGGAGCCGACCGGCACGATCACGGCGTTCTTGACGATCTGCGCCTTCACCAGACCCAGCACCTCGGTGCGGTAGTCCTCCATGCGGTCCGACCAGCGCAGCCCGCCGCGCGCCACCTTGCCGCCGCGCAGATGCACCCCCTCGAAGCGCGGCGCATAGACGAAGATCTCGAACATCGGCATCGGCTGCGGCAGGTTGGGGATGCGCTTCGGATCGAACTTGAACGACAGATAGGGCTTGAACGCGCCGTCCGCAGCCCGCTGGTAGTAATTCGTGCGCAGCGTCGCGCGCACCATCGCGAGGAATTGGCGCAGGATGCGGTCCTCGTCGAGGTTGGCGACGTCGTTGAGCGCGTCGTCGATGCCGGCCAGCACCGTCGCCTCGTGGCGGAGACGCTCCTGGCCGCGGGCCGGGTCCATGCGCAGCGCGAAGAGCTCGATGAGCTGGCGCGCGAGCCGCGGATGGGCGGCGAGCGTCTGCTGCATGTAGGTCTGGCTGAACGTGAAAGCGGCCTGCTTCATGTGCTTCGCGTAGGCGCGCAGCACGGTGATCTCGCGCCAGGTGAGCCCCGCGAGCAGGGTCAGGCGGTTGAAGTCGTCACTCTCCGTCTCCCCGCGCCAGGCGCGCAGGAAGGCGTCGTGGAAGAGCGGGCGCAGGGTGTCGATGTCCAGTTCCTCGGCCCCCGCATACGCGAGGCCGAAGTCGTGGATCCACACGCATTCGCCATCCTGGCGCGCGATCTCCGAAGGCCGCTCGTCGATGACCTTCACGCCCATGCGCTCGAGCATGGGCAGGCTCTGCGACAGCGGCACCGGCGCACCGACGCGGTAGATCTTGAAGTTGAGCCGTCCCGCAGGCGCCTCCAGCGGGATGTAGAGGCTCATCGCCAACCCGTCTGCGGCGACCGACTCCATCTGCTCGATGTCGAACACCGCCACACGCGGCGAAAACTCCTCGCGATAGCCGGCCGGAAAGGCGCTGCCGTAGCGGCGCAGCAGGGCCATGCCGCGCTCCTCGCCGCAGTGCTCGAGCAGCACGCGCTGCAGCTCGTCCTCCCAACGCCGCGTGGCACGCACGATGCGCTGCTCGAGCTCGTGCACCTCGAAGGGCGGGATCACCGAATCGCGCGTGCGCACGATGATCAGCACGCGCGCGAGCGCCGACTCGAAGAACTGCACGTCGAAGTCCGAGCTCGCACCGTTGAAGGCTTCCATCAGCACCGCCTGCATGCGCAGGCGCTGGTCGGTGTTGTAGTGCTCGCGCGGCACGTAGATCAGGCAGGAGACGAAGCGCGCGAAGGGGTCGCAGCGCACGAAGAGGCGCGTGCGCTGGCGCTCGCCCAGGTGCAGGATGCCCATCGCCTGGTGGAAGAGCTCTTCGGCGTCGATCTGGAACAGCTCGTCGCGCGGATAGCGCTCGAGGATGGTCAGCAGCGCCTTCGCCGCATGGCTCTTGGGCATCAGGCCGGCACGCGCGATCACCGCATCCACCTTGCGGCGCAGGAAGGGGATGAGCTTGGGGCTGGCGCTGTAGGCGGTGGACGCCAGCAGGCCGATCACGCGGCGTTCGCCGCACACGTGGCCGTCCGCGTCGAAACGCTTGATGCTGAAGCGGTCGATGTAGCCGGCGCGATGCACGGTCGAGCGCGTGTTCGACTTCGTGACCGTGAGCAGCACCGGCAGATTGGGCAGCGTTGTCTTCAGCTCCGCAGGCAGGGCGCCGAACGAGCGCGAGCGCTTCTCGCCTTCCTTCTCGCGCAGCAGCCCGAGCCCCGAACCGGCGACGATGGACAATTCCGGCGTGCCACCGTCGGCCGCAGCCAGCTCGTAGTCGCGGCAGCCCAGCAGCACGAGGTTGTCGTCCATCAGCCACTGCAGGAAGGCGACGCTCTCCTCGATCTCCTCGGCGGCGACCGGCGGCGGATTGTGCTCGACCTCGCTGATGATGTCGGCGACGCGCTGCTGCATCGCGGGCCAGTCGCTCACCGCCACGCGCACGTCGGCAAGCACGCGCTCCAGGCCCGCACGCAGCGCATCGAGGTCGACCGCGTCGGTGCGCCGGTCGACCTCGACGTGGATCATCGATTCGTAGTGCCCCGTCCCCGCCTCGTCGGCCACGCCCTGATAGACGCCGTCCGCGTCGCGCACGACACGCATCACCGGGTGAATGATCAGGTGCAGCGTGAGGCCCTGGCGATTGACCTCCATCGCGATCGAGTCTACGAGGAAGGGCATGTCGTCATTGACGATCTCGATCACCGAGTGGGTCGATTCCCAGCCGTGCTCCTCGAGCTTGGGGTTATACACGCGCAGGCGCGTGCCGCCACGGTGCTTGCGCGCGAAGTGCCAGTGGCTGAGCACCGCGCCGTACAGGTCGTCGACGGTGTAGTCGGCGATGTCCTCGGGCGCGACCTGCCCGAACCAGCAGCGCGCGAAGGCGCCGACGAGGGCCGCCTGGTCCGGGGGGAGCTTGAGTTGGATCTGATCGAGGATCGCTTCGAAACTTGCGGCACCGCTTTCTGCGTGGCGTGTCTGCATCGCTGTCTCCCGCGTGACGGGGGCCGCGCCGCGACGAGCCGATCAGTCGGGCAACCGCCCACCTTATCCGCATCACCTTACCCGCATCGCGTGCCGCGGGGAAGGGGTGGAGCACCGAACAGTACAATCGCATGAACGATATTCGGCGAGGACCCGTGCGGAGCGGCGGGAAGAGTCTGTGGGAGCGGCTTTAGCCGCGAATCGCCATCCGTTCGCGGCTAAAGCCGCTCCCACATGGAATACCGCCCCGGCAGCTCTGCTACAGCGGCAGCCCGCGCGGCTTGCGGCCGGCGCGGGCGAACAGGGCGTCGAACACCGGGTTCGGCAGCGCCCGCAGCACGCGCGCGACGACGCCCATCTGCCAGGGCACGACTGCATAGCCGCGACCGGCGTCGATAAGCTTCGCCATGCGCCGCGCGGCCTCGTCGGCCTGCAGCATGAAGGGCATCGGATATTTGTTCACGGCGGTCATCGGCGTTGCGATATAGCCGGGCGCGAGCGTCACGACACGCACGCCGCTGCCGCGCAGCTCGACGCGCAGGCTCTCCAGATAGGCGATCGCGGCGGCCTTCGATGCGCTGTACGCGCCCGCCCCGGGCAGGCCGCGGATGCCCGCCACCGAGGCGATGCCGACGAGCCGCCCGGAGCCGCGCCGACGCATCGCCTCGACGAAGGGCTGGAAGCTCGCGACCATGCCGTTCACGTTGGTGCGCATTACGCGCTCGAAGGCCGGTAGATCCTCGGAGCATTCGGTGAGCGTACCGACCGACACGCCCGCATTGGCGATGACGATGTCGGGCACGCCGAAACGCGTCAGGTAGGCTTCGGCCGCCGCCGCGAGGGCGCCCGCGTCACCGACATCGGCCGGCAGGGGGAGATGTTCGCCCGGCAGCTCGGCTGCGAACGCCGCCAGCGCCTCGCCGCGTCGCGCAACGAGGCCGAGGTTGGCGCCGCGACCGGCGTAATGACGAGCGAAGGCCTGACCGAGGCCGCTGGAGGCGCCGGTCAGGAAAACGCGAAGTCCGGCCGGAGCCGGACTTGCATGGGACACAGGGCGGGGATCGTGCTTCACGAAAACAGGGATCGCATGAATGGCGCGCTGAAGTGTCGGGGGTGGGCGCTTAACCAAAAACCGCCCGTCGAACCTGCGGGAGCGGCTTCAGCCGCGAATGAGCCGAGTCACATGCGGCACCGCCGATTCGCGGCTGAAGCCGCTCCCACAAGGCCGCCCCCGCTGGCGGGGCGCGGCGGCGCCCCGCCAGCGGCCGATCAGCCCTTGCCCTTCTCCGAACGCACGCGCGCGACCAGTTCGTTGACGGTCTTGAGCATGCCCTCGTGGCTGCCGGCGGTCGAGGCCGACACCATGAAGCGGCCATCCACGGCCATCATCGGCACGCCCGCCACGCGATAGGCGGCAGCGATCTGGTTCGAGCGCTGCACGCGCGACTGCACGCCGAAGGACTTCCAGGTGTCGCTGAAACGCTTCGAGTCGGTGACGCTGCCGGCCCACTCGAGCAGCACGTCTTCCTTCTGCAGCTGGCGCTTCTGCTCGTGGATCGCGGCGAACACGGCCGGTCCCAGCTTCGCCGCCTCGCCCATCGCTTCGAGCGTGTAGTAGATGCGCGCGAGGTTGGTCCACTCGGGGCGGTTGAAGGTGATGGGCACCTTCACGAAGTTCACGTCGGCCGGCAGCGTCTTCGTCCAGGTGTTGAGCAGGGGCTCGAAGTCGTGGCAGTGCGGGCAGCCGTAGGAGAAGAACTCGATCACCTCGATCTTGCCGGCGACCTCGGTCGGCACCTTGGTGGCCAGGGTCTGGAAGGGCTGGCCGGCCTTCTGGGCCCAGGCCGCGCCACCGAGGGCGGAGAAGGCGGTCAGGGCGGACAGCTGCTTGAGTGCGGCACGACGATTCATTCAATACTCCCGAGTTGATGACAGGGTCTCAGACGGCAGACCCTGAGAGTTGTTCCCGAAATTTTATAGGCATATCGACCGGCGGCGTGCAGCGTCGCTCAGGGATTGCCCTTGACGACCGTCGCGGTGAAGCCGGCATCGGACAGGCGTGCGCGCACCGGATTCATGTCTTCGGGCTTGGCGAAGGGGCCGATGCGCACCCGGTGCATCGTGCGGCCGTCGGGCAGCTGCGCGCGCTGCGCGCTCGCCTCGATGCCGCTCAGCGCGAGCTTGGCCTTCAGGTTGTCGGCCTCGGCGGGATTCTCGAACGCGCCGATCTGCAGGTAGAGCTTCTCGGGCGCAGCCGGCGCCGCGGCGGCCGGTGCGGCAGGCTTCGCCTCGGTGGGGGCACCCTCGCCCTGCGGCAGGATCTTGTAGAACTCGAAGTCGGGCTTCACCACCGGCCGGTCGCCCGGCTTGCCCGGCAGCGAGGCCGGCTGGTCGGATGCGGGCGGCCGTGCAGCCGCGGGGGCCGGCGCCGTCGGCGTCTGGAACGGCGAATTGCGCGTGAAGTACCACGCGGCCCCGGCCGCGAACAAGGCGCCGAGCACCAGTCCGATGAAGATGCCGACGATCACGCCGCCGCGGCTCTTCGCCGGCCGGCTGGCTTTCCTGCTGGGCTTGCGGTCACGACTCACGAAACTCTCCGACGGTTACATCGACTGCGGCGCCGACACGCCCAGCAGCGCGAGGCCGTTGGCGAGCACCTGGCGCACGGCGGCGGCGAGCGCGAGACGCGCGAGCTTCAGCCCCTCGTCCTCGACCAGCATGCGCTCGGCGTTGTACCAGCTGTGGAATTCGCCGGCGAGGTCCTTGAGGTAGAAGGCGATCTGGTGCGGCGCGTAGTCGGCGGCGGCGCTCTGGATCAGCTCGGCGAAGGCGCCCAGGCGTGCGCACAGCGCCAGTTCGCGCTCGTTCTCGAGGCGCGCAAGCTCGGCCGCGGCGAGCTCGCCGATTTCGCCGCCCCACTGCTGCAGCACCGAGCACACGCGCGCGTGGGCGTACTGCACGTAGTAGACCGGGTTCTCGTTGCTCTGGCTCTTGGCGAGATCGAGGTCGAAGTCGAGGTGCTGGTCGCTCTTGCGCAGCACGTAGAAGAAGCGGCACGCGTCGTTGCCGACTTCGCGGCGCAGCTCGCGCAGCGTCACGAACTCGCCCGAACGGGTCGACATCGCCGCCTTCTGGCCGTTGCGATACAGCACCGCGAACTGCACCAGCGCCACCTCGAGCTTCTCCGGCGGCAGGCCCAGCGCGGCGATCGCGCCCTTCACGCGCGGGATGTAGCCGTGGTGGTCGGCGCCCCAGATGTCGATGACGCGATCGAAGCCGCGCTCGTACTTGTTCAGGTGATAGGCGATGTCGGAGGCGAAGTACGTATACAGGCCGTTGTCGCGCTGCACGACGCGGTCCTTCTCGTCGCCGAAGGCGGTCGAGCGGAACCACTTGGCGCCGTCCTGCACGTAGATGTGGCCGCGCTTCTCCAGCTCGGTCACCACGCGCTCGACCAGCCCGGTGTCGAACAGGCTCTTCTCCGAGAACCACTTGTCGAAATGCACGCCGAACTCGTGCAGGTCGTCGCGGCCGTCGCCGAGCTGCTCGTTGAGCGCGAAACCATGCACGAAGGGGTAGTCCTCGCCGAGCAGGCGCTTGGCGTTGGCGATCAGCACGTCGAGGTGCTCCTCGCGCTGGTTCTTGGCCTCGTCGTCCTTGCGCTCGGGCGCGGGCAGGCCCGGCGCGCCGTCGAGGATCTGCGCGGCTGTGACCTTGGCGAAGCGGTCCTTGTGACCCTCGCGCATCTCGCGCGCCATCTCGATGACGTAGTCGCCCTGGTAGGCGTTGGGCGGGAAGTCGATCTCGATGCCGTGGAAGGCGAGGTAGCGCAGCCAGGTCGACAACGCGAGGATGTCCATCTGCCGGCCGGCATCGTTGATGTAGTACTCGCGCGTGACGTCGAAGCCCGCGAAGTCGAGCACCGCGGACAGCGACGCCCCGTAGGCTGCGCCGCGGCCGTGGCCGACGTGCAGCGGGCCGGTCGGGTTGGCGGAGACGAACTCGACCTGCACCTTGGTGCCGAGTCGGGCGCCGCGGCCGAACTCCGCGCCGCGCGCGAGGACGTCGGCGACCACCGAGGTCTTGGCACCGGAGTTGAGCGTGAAATTGATGAAGCCGGCGCCGGCCACTTCGGCCTTCGTCACCAGCGGCGAGGCGGGCAGCTCGGCCAGCAGCATGTTCGCGAGGTCGCGCGGGCTGCGGCGCAGCGGCTTGGCGAGTTGCAGCGCGAGGTTGGTGGCGAAGTCACCGTGACCGGCCTGCTTGGGGCGTTCCAGCTGGATCGGGGTTTCGCTCAGGTCGGGGGCGACGCTCTTCAGCGCGGCACGCAGCAGGTCGGCAAGTTGGACTTTCGGATCGGCGCTCATGGCACTCGGAAAAGAAACTAAACGCGCGATTATAGCGGATCGCCCGCCAAGACCCGGGACCGACGTTCCCGTGGCGGCCGGGTGACCGGATATGCCTGCGGCGCCGTCCGCCCTGCAGAAGGAAAACGCAACATAGTTGCACCGACCGGCGGCCCCGCCTAGAATCGCCGGCCCATGTCGAGTCGCCACGCGCCCTCCTCCTCCGTGCCCCCTGGCGCCCGACGGAATCCCGTGCGGGGACCGCTGGCGTTCGTGTTGCGGCTGTCGCTCGCGCTCGCGCTGCTCCTCGTGCAGGGCGCCGCGCTCATGCACGTCATCGGCCACACCGCGGAAGTCTCCGCTGCGCGCAACGGGCGGAGCGCCGGCTTCGAGCCCGACGAGGGCGCACGCCACCTCGCGTACTGCGTCGATTGCCTGTCCTTCAGCGGACTCGACCTGCCGCTGACCGACCGCGGTCCGGCTTGCGGCGCGGACGGGGAGTCCCTTGCGCCGGCGCGCTTCCGCTCGGCCGACACCCCGGCGCGCGACGGCCTCGCGCCGCGCTGCCGCGCTCCGCCCGCCGCCCTGCTGCGGGCCTGAGCCCCCTCCCGCATTCCCCGATCAATGAACCGGCATGCGTCCGCCACCGGGCGGCGCGTGCCGGCCGCTTTCGCCCGCAGTGGCGAAGGCACGGCCATGGACACAACGATGAATACGAATACGCCTTCTGCACGCCCCCTCCCCCGCCCCCTTGCGCTGTCGCTGCTGCTCGCATGGAGCTCCACCCCGTTTGCCGCGGCCGCGGCTGAAACAGCCGAGCTGCCGGCCGTGACGGTGTCGGCGAGCGCCCTCGCTCTCGGCAGCGACGCGATGAGCACGCCCGTCACGGTGCTCGCAGGCGAGGACCTCGTGCTGCGCCGCGATGCGACGCTGGGCGAGACGCTCGCGCGCGAGCCCGGCATCAACGCCAGCCCCTTTGGCGCGGGGGCGAGCCGACCGGTGATCCGCGGCATGGACGCCGCGCGCGTGAAGCTGCTGTCCGACGGCAGCGAGATCATGGACGCCTCGACGGTGAGCCCGGACCATGCGACCGTGGCCGAGCCGATGCTCGCCGAGCAGATCGAGGTGCTGCGCGGCCCCTCGGCCCTCGCCTACGGCGGCGGGGCGATCGGCGGCGTCGTGAACGTGCTCGACCGCAAGATCCCGATGGCCGTGCCGACGCGCGGCGTCGAGGGCAGCATCGAACTGCGCGGCAACACGGCCGCGCGGGAGGCCGCGGGCGCCTTCGAGCTGACTGCCGGCTCGGGCAATTTCGCCGTCCACGCCGAGGGCCTCAAGCGTGACGCGCGCGACTACCGCGTCGGCGACGGCTGGACCGGCGGGCGCCGTGTCGACGGCAGCTTCAACGAGACCGAGACCGGCAGCCTGGGGATGTCCTGGGTCGGCGCGCGCGGCTATCTCGGCCTCGCATACACGCACCAGCGCAACGACTACGGCCTGCCCGGCCACGCGCACGGCATAGAGGAGTGTTCGGTCGCCGGCAATGCGCTCGCGTGCCCCGAACACGAGGGAGGCGAGGAGGAGCACGAGGAGGAAGGCGGCGTGCCGGTCGTGAAGCTCGACAGCGAGCGTTGGGACCTGCGCGGCGAGTACCTGGAGCCTCTCGCCGGCTTCACGCGCCTGCGCGTGCGCGCGAGCCACACCGACTACCGCCATCACGAGGTCGAGGACGGCGCGATCGCGACGACCTTCCGCAACCGCGCCCATGACGGCCGCATCGAGCTCGAGCACGCCCCGCTGGCCGGCTGGCGCGGCGTGCTCGGCCTGCAGGGCTCGCGGCGCGACTTCCGCGCGACCGGCGAGGAGGCCTACGTGCCGCCGACGCTCACGCGGCGGAACGCGGCCTTCCTGGTCGAGGAATACACGACCGGCGACTGGCGCTTCGAGGCCGGAGTGCGGCGCGAGTGGCAGGCGATCGACGTCGATGCGGCGGCGCGCGACCGCAGCCACGACGGCAGCTCCGTGTCGCTCGGCACGGTGTGGAACTTCGTGCCGGGCTATGCGCTGGGGCTGTCGCTGTCGCGCGCGCAGCGCCTGCCGACCGCCGAGGAGCTCTACGCTGACGGCCTGCATCTGGCGACCGCAACCTTCGAGCGCGGCAACGCTGACCTGAAGGCGGAAACCTCGCACAACATCGACCTCAGCCTGCGCAAGACGGCGGGCGATACCCGCTTCAGCATCGGCGCATACCGCAACCGCGTGTCGGACTTCATCCACGCGCGCACGCTCGATGCCGTCGAGGGCCTGCAACTCGTCGAGTACGCCCAGCGCGACGCGGTGTTCACCGGTGTCGAGGGGCAGATCCGCCAGCGGCTGAACGCCATCTTCGGCGCGACGCTGTTCGGCGATTACGTGCATGCGCGCTTCGACGGCGGCGCCGGCGACCGCGACCTGCCGCGCATCCCCGCGCACCGCGTTGGCCTGCGCGCGGACGCCCGCTGGCAGGGCTGGAGCGGCGAGCTGGAGTGGTACCGCGTCGGCCGCCAGGACCGGGTCGCCGATTTCGAGAGCGACACGCCGGGCTACAGCATCGTGAACCTCTCGGCGAGCTACACCGGGCGCTTCGGCGCGCAGCCGTGGCAGGTCTACATGAAGGCGGGCAACCTCGGCGACGAGCTCGCGTTCAGCCACACCTCCTTCATCAAGAACGCCGCACCGCTGATGGGGCGCAACCTGACGCTGGGGGTGCGCGTGCCGTTCTGACCGGCCCCTGCGCCCCGCACGCGGGGCGTTTTCCCCGTGGGAGCGGCTTCAGCCGCGAATCGACCGGCGGGGCTCGCCAGGCGCCGATTCGCGGCTGAAGCCGCTCCCACACGAAGCCGCTCCCACACGAAGCCGCTCCCACACCAAGCCGCTCCCACACCAAGCCGCTCCCACACCAAGCTACGCCGGGCAGTTCGCGCGATTGCCGGCGCCGTGCCCTTTCCTCGCACGCGCCTTCGGGCTAAAGTCCGCCCTTTCCCCCGCCCGGCGATCCAAAGTGCGTCTCTTCCGTCTTGCCAAGATCATCACCGTCGGCCTGCGCTTCGGCCTCGACCAGATGGTGCTCGAAGCCGATACGAGCGGACGCCTGGGGAAGCTGTGGCACGTGGTGTTCTTCTGGCGCCACCCGAAGGCACCGCGCGGCGAACGCCTGCGCCGGGCGCTGGAATCGCTGGGGCCGATCTTCGTGAAGTTCGGCCAGATGTTGTCGACGCGCCGCGACCTGCTGCCGCCCGACCTCGCCGACGAACTCGCGCTGCTGCAGGACCGCGTCCCGCCCTTCCCCACCGAGCAGGCGCTGAGGGTGCTGGAGGACTTCTACGGCAAGCCGGTCGACGAGGTCTTCGTCGACTTCGAGCGCACGCCGGTCGCCTCCGCGTCGGTCGCGCAGGTGCACTTCGCACGCCTGCCGAACGGCACCGAGGTCGCGGTGAAGATCCTGCGCCCTGGCATCGAGCCGGTGATCGAGCACGACCTCGCGCTGCTCGACACCGCCGCGACGCTGCTGGAGAAGCTGTGGCCCGAAGCACGGCGCCTCAAGCCGCGCGAAGTGGTCGCCGAGTTCAGCAAGTACCTGCACGACGAGCTCGACCTGATGCGCGAGGCGTCGAACTGCTCGCAGCTGCGGCGCAACTTCACCAACTCCAAGCTGCTGCAGGTGCCCGAGGTGCACTGGGACTGGTGCGGCAAGAACGTGATGGTGATGGAACGCATGCGCGGCGTGCCGATCTCGCAGCTCGACGCGCTGCGCGCGCAGGGCACGGACCTCAAGGCGCTGTCGCGCGCGGGCGTCGAGATCTTCTTCACGCAGGTGTTCCGCGACGGCTTCTTCCACGCCGACATGCACCCCGGCAACATCTTCGTGCATGCCGACGGACGCTACATCGCGCTCGATTTCGGCATCGTCGGCACGCTCAATGCCGAGGACAAGAGCTACCTCGCGCAGAACTTCCTCGGCTTCTTCAAGCGCGACTACAACCGCGTCGCGCGCGCCCACATCGAGGCCGGCTGGGTGCCGGCACACACCCGCGTGGACGAGTTCGAGAGCGCGATCCGCGCGGTGTGCGAACCGATCTTCGACCGCCCGCTGAAGGACATCTCCTTCGGCAAGACGCTGCTGCGCCTCTTCCAGACCGCACGTCGCTTCGAGATGGAAGTGCAGCCGCAGCTCGTGCTGCTGCAGAAGACGCTGCTCAACATCGAGGGCCTGGGGCGCCAGCTCGACCCCGACCTCGACCTGTGGAAGACCGCCAAGCCCTTCCTCGAGCGCTGGATGGACGAGCAGATGGGCTGGCGCGGCCTGCTGCGCAACCTCAAGGACGAGGCGCCCTCCTGGGCCGGCACGCTGCCGCAGATCCCCCGTCTCGTGCATCGCGTGCTCGACTCGACCGCGCACCGCCACGAGGTGCAGAGCGGCGAACTGGAACGCGTCGCCCGCGCGCAGCGCACGCAGGGGCGCGTGCTGTGGCTGGTGTCGGCGCTGCTCGCGGCGCTGGTCGGGCTGGAGCTGTATCGGCTTTTCGGCTGATCGCTGCCGCCCGCAATCGGGCTATCAAGACGGCAATCAGATGCAGCCGTTCGCCCTGAGCTTGTCGAAGGGCATGGACAGGGCTTCGACAGGCCTGTCCTGAGCGAAGTCGAAGGGCTCAGCCCGAACGGTATTGGGTTGCGGGATTGATAGCCGCACCCGCACGTCCGCGCCGCGGATGCGCAATCCGTCACGCCCCGTATAACGCTCGCCGTCCGTACCTGAACGAATCCCCCCTCCTTGCGTCGAACGCATAAGCGCATCGACTATTCGCCCGCCCCCGCCGCGGGCAGGGAGGATGGCCATGACACACTCCGCGCCGCTTCACGTCCCGCCGCATGCCGACCTGCGCGCCATCGTGCAGGTCATCGGCGTCGCCTCCGCGCTGGGCGCCCCCGGCCACGGACCGGCCGCCGGGCCGGCCGCACTCGAGCACCACGGCCTGCTGCAGCGCCTGAAGGGCACCGGCATCGCCGCGAGCTGGCGTGAGACCCTCGTGCCGGCGGCGACACCTGCGCCGGGCGCGTCGATGCGCGAGCGCCTGGACGCGGTCGGCGCACTCGCGCAGCGCGTTGCGGACCACCTCACGGCCCTCGCACCCGATGTGTTCCCGCTCGTGATCGGCGGCGACCACGCCGTCGGCATCGGCACCTGGCGCGGCGTCGCCAGTCGCCTGGCGCCACGCGGCGCGCTGGGCCTGATCTGGATTGACGCCCACCTCGACAGCCACACCGAGCGCAGCACGCACTCGGGCAACATCCACGGCATGCCGCTCGCCGCGCTGCTCGGCGAAGGCGATGCGGCGCTCACGGGCGTCGGCGGCCCGAAGCTCGACCCCGCGAACGTCGTGATCATCGGCGCGCGCGCCTGGGAGCACGAGGAGCACGAACGCCTGACGCGCCTCGGCGTGCAGGTCTTCGACATGGCGGAAGTGCGCGAACGCGGCATCGCCGCCGTGTTCTGCGACGCGCTCAGCGTGGTGCGCGAGCGCACGGCCGGCTTCGGCGTCAGCATAGACCTCGACGCGCTGGACGCTGCCGCCTTCCCCGCCGTGACCTGCCCCGAGCACGACGGCATCGCGCCCGACGAGCTGTGCGCGGCGCTGCTCGCGCTGCGCGGTTGCGGCGATTTCGTCGCGATGGAGATCGTCGAGTACCTGCCCGAGCGCGATCCCGGCGGGATGTGCGCGGACTGGGTCGCGAACCTCGCCGGCGCGGCGCTGGGGCCCTCGACCTACCTGCTGCGCGCCAAGGAGCGCGAATTCGGCGCGCACAACTATGCGCCGCTGCCGGTCGTGTTCCATCACGGCAAGGGCATCTGGCTGTGGGACGTGGAGGGGCGGCGCTACCTCGACATGATGAGCGCCTACTCGGCGGTGAGCTTCGGCCACGCCAACCCGCGCCTGCTGCACGCCCTCAACGACCAGGCGCAGCGCCTCGCGCTGACCTCGCGCGCGTATTCCAACGACCGCCTGCCACTGCTCATGGAGCGCCTGTGCGGCCTGCTCGGCTACGAGCGCGTGCTGCCGGTGAACACGGGACTGGAAGCGGTCGAGACCGCGCTCAAGACGGCGCGCAAGTGGGGCTACAAGGTCAAGGGCATCGCCCCCGACCGCGCGGAGATCATCGCCTGCGAAGGCAACTTCCACGGCCGCTCGATCACCATCGTCGGCATGTCGTCGGAAGAGCAGTATCGCGACGGCTTCGGCCCCTTCCCCGCCGGATTCCGGCGCATCCCCTACGGCGACGCGGACGCGCTCGAGGCGGCAATCACGCCCGAGACCGCGGCCTTCCTCGTCGAGCCCGTGCAGGGCGAGGGCGGCATCATCGTGCCGCCGACGGGCTACCTCGCGCGCTGCGCGGAGATCTGCCGGCGCCACAACGTGCTGCTGATCGCCGACGAAGTGCAGACCGGCCTCGGCCGCACCGGACGCCTGCTCGGCTGCGACCACGAGGGCGTGCATCCGGATGGGCTGATCCTCGGCAAGGCGCTGGGCGGCGGCCTGCTGCCGGTGTCGGCCTTCCTCGCCGACGCCGCGGTGATGGACGTGTTCCGGCCGGGCGACCACGGCTCGACCTTCGGCGGCAACCCGCTCGGCGCGGCCGTCGCGCTGGAAGTGCTCGCCATCCTCGAGGAGACGCGTCCCTGGGAACATGCCGCGCGCCTGGGCGAGCGCCTCATGGCCCGCTTCCGCGACGCGCGCCTGCCCTGCGTGCGCGAGGTGCGCGGGCGCGGCCTGCTGGTGGGCATCGAGCTCGACCCGGCCCAATTGCGCGCGCCGGTCGCCGCGGAACTGCTGCTCGCGCGCGGCATCGCGACCAAGGACACGCACAACACCGTGATCCGCTTCGCGCCGCCGCTGGTGATCACCGAGGCCGAACTCGACCACGCGGCAAGCGTCGTCATCGATACGCTCGCCAACGCCGCACAGCATCACGACGCGGGGCCCCTGCCCGCGTAGCGCCCCCCTCGGAGCATCCGGCCGCGCACCGTTCCGGTGCGCGCGATGGCGCTTGCCCATCGCGGGAAAATCGTTGATACACTTCCGCCCCGATTCGTCATCAACGCGCTGTTTCGACCCACTTTTCCGGAAGGCCTGCCATGCTGCTCTGGCTCGTGATCGCTTACCTGCTCGTCTCCATCGGCATCGGCCTTTACGCCGCCACGCGGGTGCACAACGCGCGCGACTACATCGTCGCCGGCCGCACGCTGCCGATGTACATGGTGCTCGCGATGGTGTTCGCGACCTGGTTCGGCGCCGAGACGGTGCTCGGCATCTCGGCGACCTTCCTCGAGGAGGGTTTCCGCGGTCTGATCTCCGACCCGCTGGGCGCCTCGCTGTGCCTGGTGCTGTTCGGCCTGATCTTCGCGCGCCCGCTGTACCGCATGAACCTGCTGACGCTGGGCGACTTCTTCCGCGTGCGCTACAACCGCACGACCGAGCTGGTGCTGTCGCTGTGCATCGTCGTCTCCTACCTCGGCTGGGTGAGCGCCCAGATGACCGCACTGGGCCTGGTGTTCAACGTGCTCTCCGACGGCGCGATCTCGATGACACAGGGCGTGCTGATCGGCTCCGGCACGGTGCTCATCTACACGCTGTTCGGCGGCATGTGGTCGGTCGCGCTGACGACCTTCGTGCAGATGATCGTGATCGTGCTCGGCCTGCTCTACGTCACCTGGATCGCCGGGGACATGGCCGGCGGCTTCACCGCCGTCATGTCCAAGGCCGCGGCCGAAGGCAAGTTCGAATTCCTGCCGACGCTGGACCCGATGGACATGCTGGCCTGGATCGCGGCGCTCGCGACCATGGCGCTCGGCTCGATCCCGCAGCAGGACGTGTTCCAGCGCGTGAACTCGTCGCGCAACGAGCGCGTCGCGATCTGGGGCACCACGCTCGGCGGCCTGTCCTACTTCTTCTTCGCGTCCGTGCCGCTCTTCCTCGCCTACACCGCGACGATGATCGACCCCGAGATGGTCACGCGCTTCATGGAAGAGGACTCGCAGCTGATCCTGCCCAACCTGATCCTCGGCCACATGCCCTTCGCCGCGCAGGTGGTGTTCTTCGGCGCGCTGCTGTCGGTGATCATGAGCACGGCCTCGGGCACCCTGCTCGCGCCCTCGGTGACCTTCTCGGAAAACGTCGTGAAGGGCTTCGTGCCGCACATGAGCGACCGCCTGCTGCTGCTCACCACGCGCAGCACCGTCGTCGGCTTCACCGCGCTGGTGACCTATTACGCCGTGTATACAGACTCCTCGATCCACCAGATGGTCGAGAACGCCTACCGCATCACCCTCGCCGGCGCCTTCGTGCCGCTGGCCGCCGGCCTCTTCTGGTCGCGCGCGAACAACCTCGGCGCGGGCCTCTCCATCCTGTTCGGCCTCGGCACCTGGCTGATGCTGGAATTCTTCGCGCCCGAAGGCGACGTCGAGCCCCAGCTCGTCGGCCTCGTCGCCAGCGCACTCGGCATGCTGGTCGGCGGCCTGGTCGGCCCGCGCACGCACCATCGTCCGCACGCCGGCCACCACCACGCGGCCGAAGCGACGCACCACGTACGCTGAATCCCGCGGCCGCCAGGCCGCCCGCGATCGAGCACACACGCCCGACGCGAGGCGTACGCCGCTGCACGGCGGCATTCGAAAAAATCGGTTCGCACCCTGCAACGCCAATGCCTATGCTTTCAGCAGGGGCATTGGCGTTGCGGCGACATCGCGGCAACGCCTGCGACGTAGGTACCGGCGTATTACCCACGCGCCGCACCGCGATGGAATACTGCTCCGCACTCAGGGCACGCAGACCCCGATGCAACGAGGAGACGAACCATGCAAGCGATCCGGATCGCCACGGCGAGCGGCGGTGCAGCGTCGGCCGCAAGCACCGTGCAGCAAGCGCCGCTGACACGGCGGGAATTCCTGAAAGGCACGGGCATCCTGCTCGGCACCCTGGCGATCGGCGCGCCGATCGCCGCGCTGGCGCCCTCGCGGGCCTGGGCCCTCGAGCTCAAGGCGCTCGACACCGCCACCGGCGACACCCTGCTCAAGTTCGGCCGCGTGCTGTATCCGCATGCGCAGCTCCCCGATGCCGTCTACGCCCTGCTCGTCAAGGACCTCGACGCAATGGCGGCCGCCGACCCGAAAGTGGCCACTCTGCTGCGCGACGGCGTCGCCGGCCTCGACCGCGCGACCGGTGGCGCGTTCGCCAAGGCCAAGCCCGCCGCGCAACTCGCCGCCGTGAAGGCGATCGAAGGCAAGCCCTTCTTCGCGACCGTGCGCGGCAAGTGCGTGACCGCCCTGTACGACAACGAGATGACGTGGACGGCCTTCGGCTACCCCGGCGAATCCTTCAGCAAGGGCGGCTACATCCGGCGCGGCTTCCAGGATCTGAAGTGGCTGCCCGACCCGCCCGCGGATGCGAGCCCGCCGCCCTTCCTGGGCTGATCGGCACCCCGCACACCACGACATCCGGAGGCAGGACATGGCGAAGATCGCATTCGACGACGACTCCGCGGTCGTCATCATCGGTTCAGGCGCAGGCGGCGGCACGCTCGCGAACGAGTTGTGCCAGAAGGGCATCAAGGTGATCGTGCTCGAGGCGGGAGCCACGCAATCGGTCGCGACGTTCATCAACGACGAGTGGAAATCCTTCTCGCAGCTGGCGTGGCTCGACGCGCGCACGACCTCGGGCAGCTGGCGCATCGCGAAGGATTTTCCCGGACTGCCGGCGTGGATCTGCAAGACAGTCGGCGGCACGACGACGCACTGGGCGGGCGCCTCGCTGCGCTTCCAGGAACACGAGTTCAAGGCGCGCACGCATTACGGCGCGATCAAGGGCGCGAACCTGATGGACTGGCCGCTGACGCTGAAGGACCTCGAGCCCTGGTACGACAGGGCCGAGGACAAGATGGGCGTCACGCGCACCCACGGCATTCCCGGCCTTCCGGGCAACAATAATTTCAAGGTGATGCACGCCGGGGCGACCAAGCTCGGCTACAAGCAGGTACACACCGGGCGCATGGCCATCAACAGCAAGCCGCGCGACGGCCGCGGCAGCTGCCAGCAGATCGGTTTCTGTTTCCAGGGCTGCAAGAGCGGCGCAAAGTGGTCCACGCTCTACACCGAACTGCCGAAGGCCGAGGCGACCGGCAACCTCGACCTGCGTCCCGAGTCCCACGTCACGCGCATCGAGCACAACGCCGCCGGCAAGGTGAGCGCCGTCGTGTACTTCAACAAGGCCGGACAGGAGCAGCGGCAGAAGGCGCGCATCGTGTGCGTCGCCGGCTATTCGATCGAGACGCCGCGCCTGCTGCTGCTGTCGGCGAGCGACAAGTTCCGCGACGGCCTCGCGAATTCATCGGGCCAGGTCGGGCGCAACTACATGCGCCACATGACCGGTTCGGTGTACGCGGCGTTCAAGGAGCCCGTGAATATGTTCCGCGGCACGACGATGGCCGGCATCGTCGGCGACGAAGCGGGCAACAACCCGAAACGCGGCTTCGTCGGCGGCTACGAGATGGAGACGCTGTCGCTCGGCGTGCCCTTCATGGCGGCCTTCCTCAACCCCGGCGGCTGGGGCGCGGAGTTCGCGTGGTGGATGGAACACTACAGCCAGCTCGCCGGCATGTGGCTGGTCGGCGAGGACATGCCGCGCGAGACCAACCGCGTCACGCTCAACGCGAACGTCAAGGACAAGTACGGCAACCCGGTGCCCAACGTGCACTTCGACGATCACCCGAACGACGTTGCGATGCGCAAGCACGCCTACACGCAGGGCGAGCGCGTCTACCAGGCCGCCGGCGCGATCCGCAGCTTCCGCACGCCGCCCTATCCCTCGACGCACAACCTCGGCACCTGCCGCATGGGCGCCTCGGCCACCGACAGCGTGTGCAACGCGTACGGGCAGACGCACGACATCCCCAACCTGTTCATCTCGGACGGCAGCCAGTTCACCACCGGCGGCGCGGAGAACCCGACGCTGACGATCGTCGCCCTCGCAATCCGCCAAGCGGATCACATCGCCACCCTGATGAGCCAACGGGCGCTCTGAACCGGGGCAAGGGGAACGACACATGTGTGAATACTTCGTGAAAGCCGACCCGATCCAGTACGAGCAGCGCACGCGCACGATCCGCATCCATGGCGTGCTCACGAGCATCCGGCTGGAGAACATGGTGTGGGACATCCTCGCCGAGATGGCCGAGGAAGAGCACTGCACGACCAACCATCTCGTCGTGAGCTTCCACGACGAGATCCTTGCGCACCGGGGCGAGGTGCCGAACTTCGCCTCCTTCCTGCGCATCACCTGCATGCGCCACCTGCGACGCAAGCTCACCGCGGCGGAGCGTGCCCTCCCAAACGAGCCGGCGCCGGCACCTCAGTTGGCGCCGCCGCGGATCGTCGCGGTGGCGGGCCGGTCCTGAGCCTGCTCCGTCCCGCGGCAGCCGGCGCCGAAACCGACGCGCAGCAGGTATTTCCCCAACCCACCGGAATCTCCATGGCCAAAATCATCCACAGCATGATCCGCGTGCTGGATCTCGACAAATCGATGCGCTTCTACGAAGACGTCCTCGGCCTGCGCGAATCGCACCGCCTAGACTTTCCCGAGTTCACGCTCGTCTACCTGCGCAATGCGGAAAACGACTACGAACTCGAGCTGACGCTCAACAAGGGCCGCGAGGAGGCCTACACGCACGGCACCGGCTACGGCCACATCGCCGTCGTCGAGCCGGACGTCACCACGCGCCACGCCGAACTGACGGCCAAGGGCTACGAGCCGGCACCGGTGAAGGAATTCAAGCGCGGCGACGAGTTGCTCGCGCGCTTCTTCTTCATCCAGGACCCGGACGGCTACAAGATCGAGGTGCTCGAGCGCCACGGCCACTACCGGTGACGACATCGCGCCGCTGAGCCGCCTCAGTCCCTTGCCCGCCCCGTGCCGGATGCCGGCACGGGGCGGGGCGGGGCGCAGGCGCGCATCGGATCACGCCGGGCTCTAGGCGGACCGCAGTCGATCGTTCAATTCGCTCGAGCCGGCGGCAGCCGGGACGCAAAATCGCGGCCCGGACCTTGCCCGAGGCAAGGTCGACTGGTCTTTCCACTCGCAAAATAATCGTTTCAGTTCAATACCTTGCCAGTCACGAAGGGCATGCCGGCTATGCATGCACCTTCATATTTTCGTTCGCACCGGACGGTGCTAGCATCGCCATACGTTAAATTGTTTGATGTCAAACAATACAGCCCGCCGGACTTGGCCGCGGGACAGGAGGCGATGTGAAGAAACTGCTGACACTGATGGTCAATGGCCGCCCGCGCGAGGATGCGGTCGCCGAGAATGCGCTGCTGATCGACTACCTGCGCGACACGCTGGGCCTCACGGGCACCAAGCAGGGCTGTGACGGCGGCGAGTGCGGCGCCTGCACGGTGCTGGTCGAAGGCGAACCGCGCCTGGCGTGCAGCACGCTCGCGCACAGCGTCGAGGGGCGCCACATCGAGACCATCGAGGGTCTGAGCACCGCCGGCAACCTGTCGCGCCTGCAGCGCGCCTTCCACGAACATCTCGGCGCCCAGTGCGGCTTCTGCACGCCGGGCATGATCATGGCCGCCGAGGCGCTGCTGCGGCGCAATCCGCAGCCTTCGCGCGACGAGATCCGCGCGGCGCTCGCCGGCAACCTGTGCCGCTGCACCGGCTACGTGAAGATCCTCGACTCGGTCGAGGCCGCGACGCGCTGCGGAGAAGCCGCGGAGGTGCCGACATGAACGCGCCTGAACGTACCCTGCCGCGCGCCCTGCGCCACACCGGGCAGGCCAGCGACAGGCCGGACGGCGTCGGCGCCCGCATGCCGCTGATCGACGGCGTCGACAAGGTCACCGGCAACGCCCGCTACACCGCCGACCTGCCCGCCCAGGGTGCCCTCGTCGGCCGCATCCTGCGCAGCCCGTGGGCGCATGCCGAGATCGTCGCCGTCGACATCACTGCGGCGCTCAGGCTGCCGGGCGTGCGCGCGGTGATCACGGGCGAGGAATGCGACACGCCCTACGGCGTGATCCCCATCGCGCAGAACGAATTCCCGCTCGCGCGCGGCCGCATCCGCTACATCGGCGAACCGATCGCCGCCGTCGCGGCGGTCGACGAGGCGACCGCCGACGCCGCGCTCGCGCTGATCCGCTTCGAAGTGCGCGAGCTGCCGGCGTATTTCGAGGCGGCCGACGCGCGCAAGGCCGACGCGGCGCCGCTGCACGACAACAAGAAAGGCAACATCGAGCGCGAGGTGCATAACGAGTTCGGCGACACCGCCGCCGGCTTCGCCGCGGCGGACCTGATCCGCGAGGAGGTGTTCGAGTGCGCCGAGGTCCATCACGCGATGATGGAGCCCAACGCCTCGCTCGCCGCGTGGGACGCCGAACGCGGTCACCTGACCCTGTGGTCTGTGACCCAGGTGCCCTACTACGTGCATGAATCGCTGTCGCGCTGCATGAACCTCGACGCGGCCTACATCCGCGTCATCAAGCCCTTCGTCGGTGGCGGCTTCGGCCACCGCGTCGAGACGCTCAACTTCGAGATCATCTGTGCGCTGCTCGCCCGCGCCGCGCGCGGCACCGTGCGCCTGCTGCAGAGCCGCGAGGAGGCCTTCCTGACCCACCGCGGCCGGCCGCAGACCCATATCCGCATGAAGCTCGGCCTCACCCGCGACGGCCGCATGACCGCGTGCGAGGCCGAAGTCGTACAGCGCGGCGGCGCCTACGGCGGCTACGGCCTCGTCACGATCCTGTATTCGGGCGCACTGCTCAACGGCCTGTACGACCTGCCCGCAGTGAAGTACGACGGCTACCGTGTGTATACGAACACCCCGCCCTGCGGCGCGATGCGCGGCCACGGCACGGTCAACGTGCGCTTCGCGTTCGAATCGCTGCTCGACACGATGGCCGCGGAGCTGGGCCTCGACGCCTTCGCGGTGCGCCGCCGCAACCTGCTCGTCGCGCCGACCGAGACCATCAACGGCCTGAAGGTGATGAGCTACGGCCTGCCCGAATGCCTCGACTGGGTCGAAGAGGCGTCGGGCTGGAGCGAGCGTGCTGCACGTCCCCGCGACGACGGCCCGATCCGCCGCGGCATCGGCATCGCCTGCTCGCACTTCGTCAGCGGCTCGGCCAAACCGGTGCATTTCACCGGCCAGCCGCACGCTACGATCGCGCTGCGCGTCGATTTCGACGCCGCGATCACGATCTTGACCGGTGCCTCCGACATCGGCCAGGGCTCGTCGACGATCATCACCCAGGTCGTCGCCGAAGTGCTGGGCGTCGCCCAGCGCCGCCTGCGCCTCATCGCCACCGACTCCGCGCTCACGCCCAAGGACAACGGCTCGTATTCCTCGCGTGTCACCTTCATGGTCGGCAACGCGGCGGCCGACGCCGCACGCAATCTCAAGCGCGTGCTCGTCACCGCGGCGGCGAAGCGCCTGCAGGTCGCCGAGGCCGAGGTCGACTGGCTGGGCGAGGCGGCCGCGGTGGTCGGCGATCCGGCGCGCCAGATCGGCTTCCACGAGATCGTCGAGGAAGCGCTGGTCGACACCGGCATGCTCACCGTCAAGGGCACCTTCACCTGCCCGGTCGAGTTCCAGGGCGGCAAGCTGCGCGGCGGCGCGGTCGGCTCGACGATGGGCTTCTCGTATGCGGCGCAGGCGGTGCAGGTCGCGGTCGATACCGAACTCGGCACCGTCACCGTCGAGAAGGTGTGGGCAGCCATCGACTGCGGCTTCGCGATCAACCCGATGTCGGTCGAGGGCCAGGTGCAGGGCGCAGTGTGGATGGGCATGGGCCAAGCGCTCTCCGAGGAGACGGTGTACGAGAACGGCCGCCACAAGGCGGTCAGCCTGCTCGACTACCGCGTGCCGACGATGGCCGAGTCGCCCGAGATCGACGTGCATATCGTCGAGAGCATGGACCCCAACGGCCCCTTCGGCGCCAAGGAAGCGAGCGAGGGCCCGCTCGCCGGCGTCATGCCCGCGATCGCCGCGGCGATCGAGGATGCCACCGGCCGCCGCATCCGCGAACTTCCCTTCACCCCGGATCGCGTCTTCGACGCGCTCAACCGCAAACCCCGCGCCGGTGCCATCGCACCGGCTACCGTCCAAGGAGAGGCATGATGGGCGCCCTGTCCGAATTCCGTCTGATGCGTGCGACGAGTGCCGCCGACGCGGTGCGCCTGCGCGGCGAGTTTCCCGCCAGCCGCTTCATCGCCGGCGGCACCGACCTGCTGCCGAACATGCGCCGCGGTCTGACCGGCGCCGAAGTCCTGATCGACCTCGGCGGCGTCGATGAGATCCGCGAACTACGCCGCGACGGCGACGTTCTGCGCATCGGCGCCGGGGTCACGCTCGCGACGCTCTCGGCCGACCCGACCGTCGTCGCCCGCCTGCACGCGCTCGCCCAGGCCGCGCTGGCCGTCGCCGGGCCCACGCACCGCCGCGCAGCGACGCTGGGCGGCAACCTGTGCCTCGACACCCGCTGCCAGTACTACAACCAGAGCGAGGACTGGCGCCGCGGCAACGACTTCTGCATGAAGCGCTCCGGCGACGTCTGCCGCGTCGCGCCGAAGTCGAGCCGCTGCTACGCGGCCTTCAGCGGCGACGTCGCGCCGGCCCTGCTCGCGCTCGGTGCCGAGGTGGAAGTTCTCGGCCCGCAGGGATTGCGCCGTCTTCCGCTCACCGACTTCTACATCGACGACGGCATGGCCTGGCTCGCGCTCGGCCCGGACGAGCTGCTGGTCGCGGTGATGGTGCCCCTCGTCGCCGGCCGCACCAGCGCCTACGAGAAGATCCGCGTGCGCGGCGCGATCGACTTCCCGCTCGGGGGCGTCGCCGTGGCACTGCGCCGCGACGGCGAGCTGATCGGCGAGCTGCGCGTCGCCTGCACCGGCGTATCCTCGCGCCCGGAGTTCATCGCCGGCCTCGACGAACTCGTCGGCAAGCCGCTCGACGACGCCGCGCTCGCTACAATGGAACGTCACCTCAAGCGCGGCATCCAGCCGATGGAGACGACGCTCGTGAGCGTCCCCTACCGTCGCCGCGCGACGCCGCTGCTGGCGAAGCGGCTCGTGCGCCGGCTGTGGGACGAAGCCCGACAAGGAGCCTGACATGGACAGTGTCAACCTCGAAGTGCTGCGCCAAGCCGTCGCCTGGAGCGAGGCCGGCATCCCGGTCACGCTCGCCACCGTCGTGCGCACCTGGGGCTCGTCCCCGCGCCCCGAAGGCGCACTGCTCGCGATCGCCGGCGACGGCCGGCTGGTCGGCTCCGTGTCCGGCGGCTGCATCGAGGACGACCTCCTCGACCGCCTGCGCGCGGAACACCCCGTGCGGCCCGAGCACGTCACCTACGGCATCACCGCCGACCAGACGCGCCGCTTCGGCCTACCCTGCGGCGGCAAGCTGGAACTGGTGCTGGAGCCGGTCGCCCCCGGCAACCGGCTGGGCGAAACCCTCGCCGCGATCGAACGCGGCGAGATGGTCGCGCGCCGCCTCGACCTCGAGACCGGTGCCGTCGATCTCCTCGGCGACGTCCCCGACAGCGCGGTCGTGTTCGACGGCCGCACGCTCGTGTCCGCCTTCGGCCCGCGCTGGCGCATGCTGATCATCGGCGCCGGCCAGCTCTCCCGCTATCTCGCCGAATTCGCGCTGGCGCTCGACTACCAGGTGACGATCTGCGAGCCGCGCGAGGAATATCGGGAAAGCTGGGCCGTGCCCGGCGCCGCGCTGACGACCGAGATGCCCGACGATGCGGTGATGGCAATGCGCCCCGACTGCCGCACGGTGATCATCGGCGGAACCCACGACCCCAAGCTCGACGACCTCGCGCTGATCGACGCGCTCAAGACCAACGCCTTCTACGTCGGCGCGATCGGCTCGCGCGCCAACAGCGAACGGCGGCGGGAGCGGCTGAAACTCTTCGACCTCACCGACGCCGATGTCGACCGCCTGCACGGGCCGGTCGGCCTGCCGCTGGGCAGCCGCACCCCGCCGGAGATCGCGCTGGCGATCCTCGCCGACATCACCGCGCGCCGCAACGGCGTGACGCTGGTCGCCGCCGAAACACGTCCCGCTTCGGTCGGCGACGCCTGCCCGACACTCTGAAGAGTGCGTTCGCGGATCCCGGACGCAGCCACGCATTGCGGGTGCCGCCCTGCACCCGTCGTGCGGCAGTGCCCAAAAAACGTAAATTTCATCCGCCGGACGGTGACGTTTTCCGCGGATGGGATCAAAGTAGGCATTCGCCGGCGGCAATGCGACCAAGGGAGGGGCACATGGGCACCGAGATCGACGGGCACAACGCGGCTCCATCCTTCCCCTACCTGCTCTACCGTTACCTCTGGCCCTTCCAGTACTTCCGCGACGTCACCCGCGGCGGCCGCATGGAACGCCAGCAGAACTACCGCCACAACCGTGCGATGCGCCGCTATCTGCCCGGCTTCGTCGCGAAATGGAGCTTCCTGACGGTGTTCGCGATGGCCGTCGGCGGCGCGCTGGATCGGTTCGGCCTTGCCGTGCCCGCGGCCGGCTGCTTCATCTTCGCCACCTGGACGCTGCTGGTCGCACTCGTGCTCACGGTCGACTGGCTGTGGCTCGAACGCTTCCCCGAGTTGTACTAGCCCTCTACTTGTACCAGGGCAAGGTGCGCCGCAGCGACACGATCTCGCCCGCAGCAGCCGCGTCGTAGCCCGGCTGCGCCTCCGCCAGACGACGGAAAGCGTCGCTGCGCAGGGCGTCGAGCACCGCGCGCATGCCCGGCGACTCCAGCCCGTCCTTGAGGCACACGAGGAAGTACTGCTCGTGCGCCAGCGGCACGAAGTCGAGGCCGAAGCGCTGTGCCGCCGCACGCAGGCCGAAGCCGCAGTCGGCGCTGCCCGCCGCCACATGCGCGGCGACCGACAGGTGCGTGTGTTCCTCGCTCGCATACCCCGCGATCGCCGCCGGCGACATGCGCGCGCGCGCCAGCAGCGCGTCGAACACCAGGCGCGTGCCGGAGCCCTTGAGCCGGTTCACGAAGGTGACGCCGGTCCGCGCGAGATCCTCGATCACCGCGAGCCCGCGCGGGTTGCCGGGCGCAACGATCAGGCCCTGCTCGCGCCGCGCGAAGCGGATCAGCTTGTGCACACCCAGGCGCAGCTCACGCCCGATCGCGCCGTGGATCAGCGATCCCCGCCGGCACAACCTTTCGTCATCGAGCGGCAGGTGGATGCCGGCGAGCGTGCAGCCGCCCGCGTTGAGCCGCTGCAGCGCCTGCGTGCTGCCGACGTAGTCCACGTCCAGCAGGACGCGGGCATCGCGCAGCAGGGCGTCGCGCAAGCCGCCGAACAGCAGGTCATGGCTCGCGGCCGTGCGCAGCACGTCGAGCCCCGGATCCACCGCCAGCAGCAGCTCGCGGTCGAGCACCCCGGCCAGGCTTTCGGCCTGCGGCAGCAGTCGCGCCAGCGCACGCTTCTCGGCCCACAGCAGCCTCTCGCCGAACTCCGACAGCCGCGCCGCGCGCCCCTGCCCGCCGGCGATCAGCGCCTGGCCGAAGGCGGCCTCGTGACGCCGCAACTCGCCCCACAGATGGCGGTAGGACACCCCGAGTTGCTCCGCTGCCCTGGCGATCGAGCCCTGCACGCGGATCGCGTCGAGCATCGCGGTCAGCGGATTGCCCAGCTGCAAGGCGCCGCCCGGCTGCGCATCCTCGCTGCCGGCGACGAAACGGTAATCGAGTGTCACGCCCATGCATCGAGCTTAACCGAAAACCCCCTCGCCCTTGCCCGCGGTCCTGCGCACGCATGCCGCGCATGCACAAAAAGCAACAGGTCTTTCTGCCGCTTCACCAGGCGCAGCGCACCGCGCCACGAGGCGATTCCTGCCATGCCGACGGCCGCAGCGCGGAGAAGCTCCCGCCATCCTATGCAACACCGTGCATAGGCCACCACACCACGCCTGGCGCAGTCCGGGCACGCCTGCGCGGGTTTTGGTACAAGTGCTTGGAACCATAAGACCACGGAGACCCTTGATGGCAAATCTGTTCCGCCCCCTGCTCCTCGCCTGCGCCTGCCTGCTGGGCATCGCCGCCGTGCACGCCGAAGACAAATTCATCACCGTCGCATCCACCACCTCGACCGAACAGTCGGGACTGTTCGGCCACCTCCTGCCGCGCTTCGAGCAGCAGGCGGGCTTCAAGGTCCGCGTCGTCGCGCTCGGCACCGGCCAGGCGCTCGACACCGGGCGCCGTGGCGACGCCGACGTGGTGTTCGTGCATGACCGCGTCGCCGAGGAGAAATTCGTCGCCGACGGCTTCGGCGTCGAGCGCAAGGAAGTGATGTACAACGACTTCATCCTCGTCGGCCCCAAGGCCGATCCGGCCACGGTCGCCGGCGGGCGCGACATCGTCGAGGCGCTGAAGAAGGTCGAGGCGACGAAGGCGCCCTTCGTGTCGCGCGGCGACAAGAGCGGCACGCACGCGGCCGAGCTGCGCCTGTGGAAGATGGCTGGCATCGACCTCGAGCAGGCCAAGGGCCCGTGGTACCGCGACTCGGGCTCCGGCATGGGCCCCGCGCTCAACATGGCCGCCTCGCTCGGCGCCTACATCCTCGCCGACCGTGGCACCTGGCTGTCGTTCAAGAACCGCCAGGACCTCACGATCGCCGTCGAGGGCGACAAGCGCCTGTTCAACCAGTACGGCGTGATCCTCGTGAACCCCGCGAAGCACCCGCACGTGAAGCGTGAAATGGGTCAGCAGTTCATCGACTGGATCGTCTCGCCGGCCGGCCAGACGGCCATCGCCGAGTACAAGATCGGCGGCGAGCAGCTCTTCTTCCCCAACGCGACGAAGTAAGCAAGGCCGTGCCGGGGGCACGCACGCGGGCCGTGCCCCGGCCTTTGTGCCCCCGAAACGCCACACCCCTTGATTCCCGTCAACGCGGGCCGGGCGCCGGCGAACTATGGTTGCGGAGCTTTTTTCCCCAACCCCCGCCATGACCTCCAATACGAAAATCGAACTCGTCTGCCCGGCAGGTAGCCTGCCGGCGCTGAAGACGGCCGTCGACCACGGAGCCGACTGCGTCTACCTCGGCTTCAAGGACGCGACCAACGCGCGCAACTTCACCGGCCTGAACTTCGACGCCAAGGCGATGACCGAAGGCGTGCGCTACGCCCACGACCGCAAGCGCAAGGTCCTCGTCGCCCTCAACACCTATCCGCAGGCCGGCAACTGGTCCGGCTGGACCGCCGCGGTGGACCGCGCCGCCGACCTCGGCATCGACGCGATCATCGTCGCCGACCCCGGCCTGATGGCCTACGCGCAGAAGAAGCACCCGCAGCTGCGCCTGCACCTCTCCGTGCAGGGTTCCGCGACCACCTACGAGGCGATCAACTTCTACGCCGAGCGCTTCGGCGTCCAGCGCGCGGTGCTGCCGCGCGTGCTGTCGCTGCCGCAGGTGCAGCACGTCATCGCCAACACCCAGGTGGAGATCGAGGTGTTCGGCTTCGGTGGCCTGTGCGTGATGGTCGAAGGGCGCTGCGCGTTGTCCGCCTACGCGACCGGCGAATCGCCCAACTGCAACGGCGCCTGCTCGCCGGGCAAGCACGTGCGCTGGGAACAGACGCCCAAGGGCATGGAAACGCGGCTCAACGGCATCCTCATCGACCGCTTCGACGACGGTGAGCGCGCCGGCTACCCGACCCTGTGCAAGGGCCGCTTCGACGTGAACGGCGAGACCTACTACGCGATCGAGGAACCGACCAGCCTCAACACGCTGGAACTGCTGCCCGAACTCGCCCGCGCCGGCGTGCGCGCGATCAAGATCGAAGGCCGCCAGCGCAGCCCGGCCTACGTCGCGCAGGTCACCAAGGTCTGGCGCGAGGCGATCGACAAGGTCATGCGCGACGCCGACGGCTTCAAGGTGCAGCCCGCCTGGATCGCCGAACTCGACAAGGTTTCCGAAGGCCGCAGCCACACGCTCGGCGCGTACTACCGGCCGTGGAAGTGAACACGATGAAAATTGCCCTGGGTCCCCTGCTCTACTACTGGTCGCGTCAGCAGACACTCGACTTCTACGCACAGGTCGCGGAAAGTCCCGCCGACATCGTCTATCTCGGCGAAACGGTGTGCTCGCGCCGCCACGAACTGCGCGCCGAAGACTGGCTCGAAGTCGCGGCGATGCTCAAGGCCGCCGGCAAGGAAGCCGTGCTGTCCTCGCAGTCGCTGATCGAATCCGAATCCGACCTCAAGGCCCTGCGCCGCATCGTCGCGCAGGACGAATTCCGCGTCGAAGCCAACGACATGTCGGCGGTGCAGCTGCTGACCAAGGCCGGCCGCCGCGACTGGATCGCCGGCCCGACGCTCAACATCTTCAACCCGCAGACGCTGTCGATGCTGGCCGAAGCGGGCGCAACGCGCTGGATGGCGCCGCCCGAGATGTCCGGCGCGGTGCTCGCCGAACTCCTCGCCTCGGGCGCCCCCGCGATCGAAACCGAAGTGCTCGCCTGGGGGCGGCTACCGCTCGCGCACTCGGCGCGCTGCTTCACCGCGCGCCACTTCAACCTGCAGAAGGACACCTGCGAGTTCCGCTGCCTGGGCATGAAGGACGGCCTGGTGCTG
Organism: Aromatoleum evansii; assembly: GCF_045689615.1. Classification (NCBI taxonomy): domain Bacteria; kingdom Pseudomonadati; phylum Pseudomonadota; class Betaproteobacteria; order Rhodocyclales; family Rhodocyclaceae; genus Aromatoleum; species Aromatoleum evansii. Next base: position 505,343 of record NZ_CP141259.1, on the reverse strand, counting down.
CGCACCCGCGAGGGCGAGCCCTTCCTGACCCTCAACGGCGTGCAGACGCAGTCGGCACGCGTGCATAACCTGCTCGGCGACCTGCCCAAGCTGCGCGAGACCGCGCAGGTGCTGCGCGTGAGCCCACAGGGCGACGACACCGTGCGCGTGCTCGAGCTCTTCCGCGACGCGGTCGCCGGCAAGCTGTCGCCGCAGGACGCCTTCGGCCAGAGCAAGGCGCTGATGGTCGAGGCGCCGTGCAACGGCTTCTGGCACGGCCGCCCCGGCGTCGAACAGTACGTCTCCGCCTGATTTCGTTTTCCTGGAGTCACATCCGATGAGCAGCTTCCGCATCCCGGCCTTCACGCTCCCCGCGCCGCTCGCGCGCCTCGCGTCGCACCTGCCGCAGCGCCCGCCCACGCTGGCGCTGACCACGGCGCTCAACCTCGCGCTCGGTCGCGTGCTGTCGCGCGAGGACCTCGAGCCGCTGACCGGCCGCCACCTGCGCATGCGCGTGCGCGACGCCGGCCTGACGCTGGACTTCACCCTCGGCCCGCGCGGCTTCGTACCGCTGGCGAGCGGCGGCGAGCCCGACCTCACGCTCACTGCCAACGTGCGCGACTACATCGCGCTGGCGCTGCGCGAGGAAGACCCCGACACTCTGTTCTTCGGCCGCCGCCTGCTGATGGAAGGCGCCACCGACCTCGGCCTGCTGGTCAAGAACACGCTGGACGCGATCGACTGGGACGCCCTGCACGCGGAATACGCACCTTCCAGCGTGCTGCGCCGCCTGAACCCGCTGACGCGTAACCGCCCGCAGCAGTCGCTCGGCGCGCACTGACGCGAGCACGGGGCGCCGGCCGCACGGCCGCGCCCCGCCTCCCTTGCGCCACCGCGCCGTGGTGCCGGCTCATTCGAGCCGCTCGTTCCCGCCGTTGAAGGTCTTCATGTAGCGGAACACCAGCGCCGCACGCGAACGCACCCCCAGCTTCGCATACACCGTCTTGAGGTAGGACCGCACGGTGAATTCGCTGATGCGCAGCCGATCGGCCACCTGCTTGGTCAGATAGCCCATGCACAGCAGCTGGACGATCTGCAGTTCCCGGCTGGTCAGCACCCTGGCGATGTCCGGCGCGGCATGGGCAAGCGCTTCGGCGGAAGGGCCGACGCCCGGACGCCCCGCAGGGTCCGCGACCACCGCGTAGCGGTGCCCCTCGAATTCGAAGTGGGCGATTTCGCCGTCCACATAGGTCAGGCGCACGCCCTTGGCACCTCCGGTCGTGAGGTGGCCCGGGATCAGGCCGTCGACGAGCACGACGCGGCAGGTGCGCCCGGCCAGCTCGATCTGCCCGATCTCCCGTCCGGCATCGCAGCGCGCGCCCCCCTCCGACTCCCGGGCATGCGCCCCGAACGGCTCACCCCCATCCTTGCGATGGGCGGTCACGACGACGGCGCTCGCGCGAAATCCGGCCTTGCCCGACGCCCGATCCAGCAGAATCCCAGCTGCATGTCTCTTCCTCTTTGACCTGTGCGGATGAAGACGCCAGCGGCGGTTCGCCGCGACGTCCTCGCTCGACGTGCGCTCTCGCGCGGAATGTCCGGCGCTGCACCACGATTGCACAAGCAAGACTGCGCCTCGACCACGGGATCGGGTCGATCTGTCGCTCTGCCGGGGGTGCGACGCATCCCTTTGGTATGAAGTTTTTGTCTTTTTGGCATACGCCCCGGCAAAGCGCAAGTCCCAGAAGACGGTATAAACGGACTACCCAATTTGAGCTAGTACACCCGCTCGCGGACGTCCACGCGCCCCCGTTTTGCCGCCCCCATCGGCACTCCCGCAACCCCGCCGGCGCGCACCGGCGCCCCTTTCCGGACTAGCGACATCGCGCGATTTCGCCGGCGGCCGCCCCTGCCTAGAGTGCAGCCATGGCGGGATCAGGCATGCGCCCAGGGCGGGCCGCGCCGTTCCCTCCCTGCGGCAGCATCGATTGCGGAGGCATGCGATGGGACCATTCGACACGAACCTGATGGATGACGCGGACGCGGTCGGCGACGGCATGGACGAGGCCGCCACGTTCGACGAGGCGGACGCCGGCGCGGACTTCGGCTCCGATCCCTTTGCCGACGAATACGACGCAGCCGGCGAGGAGCTGTCCGGCGACGAAGCCGCGGACCTCGGCGATTCCGCCGTCGATCTCGGTGAAGGCGCGGACGAGGGCGTCGACGACATGGCGCTGTGGAACGCGTTCGAGGAAGAGGTGGCCGATGCGCTCGACGCGGCCGACGACGACGAGTTCTTCGGCCGCCTGCTGGGCGGGCTGGGACGCGCGGCCGGCGTCATGAGCCGCGGCCTTGGCGGCGCTGCCCGCATCGCCGGCCGCGCCCGCGGTTTCGCGCGCCAGGCAGGGCGGGTTGCCGGACGCGTCGGCCGGGTGGCCGGCGCAGTGTCGCCGGCGGCGATGGCCGCTGCCCGGCTTGCCGGCATGCTCGGCGCTCCGGGCGCGGCGAACGCACTCGGGCAGGTCGGTCGCGCCGCCCAGGGCGTCGGACGCGCAGCGGGCCATGCCCGCGGGCTGGCCGGTTCCTTCGGCCAGGCGGCCGGCGGCGCGCAGGGCCTGTTCGCTCAATTGAGCCAGTTGCTGGGCCAGAGCGAGGGCGCCGATGACGCCTTCGACGCGGTCGCCGACCTCTACCTCGAGGACGGCATCGACGAGGCCCTGCCGGCGGCGGTCGGCCTGGCCGCACGTGCGGCGGCGCGCGGGCTGGGCTTCCGCAACGTCGGACAGCTGTCGATGGCTTCCCGGCGAGCGCTGGTGCGCGGCGTGGCTGCGGCGGCACGCGAGCTGGTGCGTTCGCGCGGCCCGCAGGCGGTGCGCGCGCTGCCCGGCCTTGCCCGTTCGGCGACGCGCGTGGCGCAGCGTCAGGCGCCCACCCCGCAACGCGCCGTGCAAGTCGTGCGCCGCGGCCTGCCGCAGGCGGCCCGGCGTGTCGCACAGAGCCCGCGCATGGCCGCCAGCCTGGCCCGGGCCCGGGCGCGCCCACCGCGGCCGCTCGCCCGCCCCACGGACATCGGCCACGGCATGCCGACGGGCGGCACCGGCCAACGCCGCGTCATCCACATCAACGGGCCGGCCACCCTCACGATCACCCCCCGTTGATCCCAGCCGCAGAAAGGAGACCACCATGGACCGATTCGAAACCGATGTGATGGACGACCTCATGGACGAGGCGGCCGAGGGCCCCAGCCGCAACGCGATGGACGCCTACGACGAGATGGACGAGGACGCGTACGACGCGGAGGACTACGGCGACGAAGGCGACGACGAGTTTCTTGGCCGCCTGCTCGGCGGTGTCGGGCGCGTCGCCGCGGGGCTGCTGGGCGGCGGAGGCGGTGGCGGCGAGGGCTTCGACGAGTACGACGAGGCGGACGAATACGAACTCGGCGACGCGGGCGACGAGATGGACGAGTATGCCGCCGACGACTGGGATGCGGGCGATGCGGTCGACGCGATGGACGACGTCGTCGCCGATGCGATGGACGCCGCCGACGGCGACGAGTTCTTCCGCCGCCTCGGGCGCATCGCACGCGGCGTCGGCCGCGGCATCGGCCGCGCCGCGCGCGTGGTGGGGCCGCTCGCGAGCATGCTGCCGATTCCGCAGGCGCAGCTGATCGGCCGCATCGCCAATGTCGCCGGACGCCTGCTGGCGGATGGCGCCGACGAATTCGAGGTGTTCGACGAGCTGGTCGACGGCCTGGACGAGGACGGCATCGACGCCGCCGCGCCGGTGCTTGCGGGCATGGTGGTGCGCCGCGCGCTGCCGTCGGTGGCACGCGCAGCGCCGCAGGTGCGCCGCGCCGTCGTGCGTGGTGTCGCACGCGCGGTCCGCACGGCGGCACGCCGTCAGGGCCCCACCGCGGCACGGGCGGTCGCGCGCGCCGTGCGTGCGACACGCCGCATCGTGCAGCGCCGGCGCATCGCGCCGCGCGCGGCCGGTCGCGTGGTGCAGCGCGTCGCGCAGCAGGTCGTGCGTCAGCCGCAGGCGGTGAGCCGCCTCGCGCGCCCGCTGGTGGCCCCGGCGCGTCGCGCGACGCCACGCGGACAGGCGGCACGCGTGATCGCCCGCACCGTCGCTCCCGTCGCCCGCCGCGTCGTCACGGCCACCGTGCGCCGCGCCCCGGCCACGATCGTCGGCGGCTGCCCGCACTGCGGCGTGCGCACGATGCGCCTGCGCGGGCCGGTGACGATCACCATCCGCGGACGCTGAGCCGGCATTCCGGGCGCCATCGGAGGCGGACATCATGGACCTGCGGCGATTCCTCCAGGCCAAGATCAACGGGTTGTCGGCCCGCCTGTCGCGGCTCGCGCGGATCGACAATGCCTTCGTCGGCCTGCGGCCGCAGGACATGCCCTACGCCCCCTCGCCACGCCACTTCCAGGTCGCCAACGAACGCCTGGCGGCCGTCGAGCAGCGCATACGCGCACGTTTCGCGACCCTGCACGAGGGCTGGGAGCGGCGCCCGCCGCAACGCGTGCTGATCGACGTCGCGCTGGTCGAGCGCGAACTGGACCGCGCGCGACGCCTGTTCGGGATGTTCTACGAGGTGTTCGCACAGCGCGGCACCAGCTTCGGCCCCGCGCTGGCCGCGCACGACGTCATCGCCGACGACTGCTACCAGGCGATCCGCCAGGCCGCACCGCGCATCTTCGACGCGCCGCTGCTCAAACCCGTGTGCTACATGGAGCATGGCTATTCACCGGCGACGATGCGCCGCGGCGTGCAGCTGTCGCGCCTGCTGGGCGAAGCCAACCCCTTCCCGCTGATCCGCATCCCGTGGGACCGCGACCAGCCGTGGCAGTCGGTGTTCCTGCACGAGGTCGCGCACAACCTGCAGGCCGACCTGGGGATCTGGCAGGAAAACCGCCAGGCGGTGCTGCGCCGGATCATGGGGCGCACGCGCGATCCCTTCCTGTCCACGGTGTATGGCCGCTGGCACAAGGAGATCTTCGCCGATCTTGCTGCGATCCTGCTCGGCGGACCGGCGGCGGCGTGGGGCATGGCGGACTTCCTCGCCCACCCGCAGCCGCGCACGATGACCTACCGCCCCGGCGGCGCCCATCCCACGGCCTACCTGCGCGTGTACCTGCTGGCCGAGATGATGCGGCGGCTGGGCTTCACCGCCGACGCGACGAAGCTGCTGCGTGTGTGGCAAGGCCTATACCGCCCGCAGCGCGGCCACCGCATCCCGGCGCCGCTGATGAGCAGCGCGCCGCGGATCATTCCCGACGTCGTCGACGAGATCGCCTTCCAGACACGGCGCAACCTCGCCCAGCGCGCGCTGGTGGACATCATCCCCTTCGCCCGCGAGGACGAGGCGGCAATCCGCGCCGGCGCCCGCGAGATCGAAGCGGGCCAGCGGCCCCCGCTGGCGCCCCGCCATCTGGTCAGCGCGGCGCATTACGCACTGGGGCACGGCCGCATCACCGCCCCCGTGCTCGCTCGGCGCGTGATCGAACAGCTCAACGGAACAGGCTCGCAGCGCACGCCCCTGCGGCGGGTCGCATAGCGCCGGCCCGGCCATTTTCACCACGAGGATCCGAACATGCCCAGCTACGCCTCTTCCTCATCGAATCCAACCGCCCTGACGACCAGTCAGGATCGCCTGGTGCTGGACAACCTGATCCGGCGCGAACTGAAGGTCGGCGACCCGAGCGATCCGACACAGATCGCCAAGGCTTTGCTCGATCGCTATCAGGCCGATCCGCGCGCTGCTGCAATTGCCCAGGAGGCCCGTGGCCTGCCATTTCTCCAGACGTCGAGACAGGCCGAGACGGCAATCGTCCATCCGACCTCAAGCGCAGCGGAATGGCAGCAAGCAGTCGATGACATCGAGAGCGACTTGCGCACTCTGATTTCGGACGCCATCCTGAAAGACGTGTCGCAGGAACTGCAAGGCTGGGCACAAGCCATTCGCTCAGCGGTACGGGAGGGATACAACGCAGCCCGTTTCGCACTAGACCCTCGCAACCGCGACAAAGCCTTCGGGATCCGTCGTCAGCTGAACGACTACGCCCGAGTTGCGCGCCTGGTTGGAGCACTCACGGCCGGCGTGACCCAGTACTACCGCAAATTGGCGCAAAGCCTCGACGAAGCGGCAGCAGTGCTCTTGGTGGCGATGGGCGAGTCACTGGCCAACGTCAGCTTTGGTGGTGGTCGCTATCTCCTCCAAGCGCCCTACACTGAGCTTCAGACGCGACGCGACGCAGTCATTTTCGCCCTGCGTAATCTTGTCGGAGCGACTCAACAAGCCTATGGCCCCAACGACTGGCCTCGCGGCCTCGACGCCTACCGCGAGATCTTTCGGCAGCTTGAGATCCAGGGGCAGGGGGATCTGCGCGCATTACTCGAGGAGAACGAGCTCTCGCGCACCATGGATGAGCTGATCCAGCGTGCCGCACATGGGAATACCAGCGGCCTGCGGGCACTTGGCTCCACGGCGATCATCGACCTGGCACGATTCCGCCGCTTTATTTCGATTGCGCACCAGCTCACGAAACCGGAATCCCCACCACTCACTGCGTTTCTAGAAGCCCTGCTGCTCTTCGCCGAGTCCTTTGATCCATCCGGAGGTATCCGCCTCCTGCGCATTGCGCGCCCACCGATTCTCCTCTACGGGCTTTATGGCATGCAGCGCCTGCAACGGGCTGATGAAAGGCTGCTGCTGCTCATCCAGAAACGGGGCGTGCTCGCGGGACAGCTCGACTGCTACACGGCCTGCGACTGCAGTGAAAACAAGGCCCTGTGCCAGATCGTGCTCGACAAGGTACTTTACGACGTCGACCGTGCGATTGATCTTTACGCGCTTGGTAGTGAGGATCTCGGCGCACCCGAGTGTCGAGCATCCGGCTACAGCTTCGTCGTTGACGCCGCGTTGCTGCAATGTTGCGACTTCAGCCCCCTGGGAGTGGATTGCAGCGTCTCCCTGCAGCCAGGCGCCTGCGACCTCAAGGATAAAACCGATCCACAGGCGGTACTTGAGTCCATACAGATCAGTCTCCTAGACATCCGCGGGCTGCTCCGTCCCTTGCCGGACGGCATGCAGCGCTATTGGGATACAGCACCAGCCGACTATGCGGCCCTCTGCAGAACGCAGCGACGCCATCAAGAACTCTGCATCCAGCGCGACGCTGAACTGCGCCTCAAGAGCCTCGTGGACACCATGGCACCGGGGTGCATTCCCGATGCCATGCTATTCGGTATCCCCAACGGGATCCTGCAAAAACTGATGCGGCGAGCACTGAACCTCAGCCGTTTCAACCTCTACATCGATGGGAACATCGTGAAATCAGCAGATGACCAGGTGACCAGCGACGCCAGCCACAAGATTGACATCGCCAAGCTCAAGACAAAGCACAACATCACTTCGAATGTCACGATCTGTGACCTGATCGACCTCGCAGACAGCGTATGCCAGCCCGCGACCGTCACGATCCCGCCGCATTATGAGACGAGCCTTGACTCAATCGCCAATGATGTCCTGAACGATGGTTCGTTCCGCTGATGAATCACGATACCAAGGAATTCCGGAGATCAGCATGAACACGACGAAGCCTGTACCGCCAGATCTGGTGAGCCTGACTCAGCAGTTTCATGAATTTCTTGGCGCCCCTGGACGCACCCGGCTGCATCAAACCCTGCGTGCGAACTCTGCTGCCAACATCGCAAGAGCAATCGACGCGTTGAAAACCGCCGAGCGCACCAAACAAATCGAAAACGAACTGGCCACAGTCAAGGGCACGTTGGCAAGCATGGAAAAGCGGCTGCAGGCCGTCGAGAAGGAATGCGCGGTCAAGGCCGGACAACAGGCCACGCAGTCCACGACTCGCTCCACCGGGCAAAAAGGTCCGCACACACCGTAGAGACTCCCGCCATCAACGCCATAAACCCGAATGAGCAAGGAGCCGGATCATGAGCTTCCAGACCACCGAAACCATCCAGCGCCTTTGGGAAACCTTCCTGCGCGACCAGCTGGCCAACCTGCCGCCCGAGCAGCGCCAGCCCTTCGAACAGCAGTTCGAACAGCGCTTCGGCGAGCTGCTCAAGGGTGCGGCCAACGGCAGCGGACGCGACGGCTTCCTCGACCTGATCGGTTTCGGCGACGACGGCGCGCCGGAATTCGACCAGATCGCCTATCCGTACATCCAGCCCGACTTCGACGACGCCGTCGTGCCCAGCCAGCTGCATGCGGCGGCGGAGCTGTACTACATCTACCAGCACGAGCGCATGAAGATCTTCCAGGTCATGGACGTGCTGCTGCGTCTCTTCCGCCTCGGCAAGATGCGCATCCAGCGCGGCCCCGGCGCGCGCGGCCTGTACCTGCTGCAGAAATGGACGCCACTGCGCTACACCCTCAACGACCGCATGATCGCCTACCGCCGCGCCTTCAACTACGGCACCGCGCAGGCGCCGGCGGGCGCGGTCGTGAATCGCAACTTCCATCGCCAGATCGTCGGCTTCATGGTTGCCGTCGGCCAGTATTTCCGCGACCTGCTGATCGGCGAGGTGATCCGCGGCGGCCAGCTCATCGAGCAGCGCCCCTTCGGCAGCGTCGCCACCGTGCAGCGCATCGGCCTCGACCTGCGCTACGCGCTCGACCGCTCCACCTACGGCAACATCTTCGCGCTGGCGATGGAGACCGGCCACTACCTGAAGACCGTGCTGCAGCTCCTCGACGCGCCCGACATCAAGAAGGCCTTCGACGCCAACACCAAGTGGGACGTCGTCGAGATCGTCTCCAACCGCCACCTCGGCGGCGTCGCCGAGCCCTCGCAGCGTGCCAAGATGGCCGAGAGCGGCCGGCGCATCCTGCAGTTCGTCGCCGACAACGACTTCAAGACCGCGATCGACCCGATCCTGTTCCAGAGCGTGATCCGCCCGATGGGCGCCCACGCCGAGGCCTGGATCGCCGCCTACCGCATGACGCCCGAAGGCCGCGGCTTCCCCGGCGTGACGCCGGCCCTGAACAGCGTGCTGGGCGTGCCCCAGCCGGTCAGCGCCTGAGCGGCGCAGCGGGCGTGATGCGCGATGCTGGCCGACGACCTCCTCGTCTCGGTGCGCAGCCGCAAGCTGCCCTGCGTGCTCGACCCCGCGCTGGTGCTGGGCTCGGCTTGGGGACTGGAACTGGCGCTGCGGCTCACCTGGGTGACCGAGCCCTGGCTCACGCGCGCCTTCTGGCAGCTGATCGACGCCAGCGAACTGCTGATGCCGCAGTTGGCGGACGCGCCCGCGCCCGACATGCTGCAGCCGCGCGACGACGTCCTGCGCGCCTGGATCGCCCTGCGCGACCACACGGATGCGGGCTCCTGGCCGTTCCGCTGGGTGGGCGACCGCTTCGCCGAATCGCAGCTCAAGGATCACGCCGATGCCGGCCTGCTCGAGCGCTATGAGAGCCTCGCCGAAAGCCTCGCCGGCCGCGCGGGCGACGGCGAGGCGGAGCTGCGGCACGGCTGGCCGCTGCTGTGGGATCCGCTGCAGGCAAGCCTCGACACCCTCGCGCTGTCCGCCGCCCTCGACGCGGCCGTGGTGCTGACCGCACACGTGCGCGATGACAATCCGTGGCCGGTCCGCGCCCTGCATCGCCTCGACCTGCACACCGCCCGCCTCGACCCCGTGCCGCCCGACTCCCTGTTCGCCGCCGAACGCGCGCTGCTGCGTGACGCGCTCGCCGCGGCCGGACTCGCGAGCATGGTGCAGCGCCTGCCGCCCCTCGCGGTCGTGCACGTGATGACCGGGGACGCCCTCGGGGACGCCCCCCGGGCCATCGGCGGCGACGAGCTCGCCGGCGGGCACGCGCAAGCCGCGACCGATCCGTGGCGCGACGCCCGCGCCTGGTGGTATCTCATCTAGTGGTCTGCTTCGTAAATCAAGGGACTGGACGAAAGCGATGGATTGCGAGCTGAGGCAAGGCGCGAACCGGAGCAATAGCAGTAGCTATTGCGAGGATGAGCAACGCCGCCACGGGTCGCAAGACGCGCTTTCGTGTCCCGGCATTTGCGAAGCAGACCACTAACCCAGCGGGGGAGACGCATGAACACCCGAGCGCAAGCCTCCACGCCGCGCCTCAACGCCGACGAACTCGTCGCCGTCTCCGTGCAGGGCCAGGTCGCCCACCCCGTCGCCCGCGCATCGGCCTACCGCGTCGGTCACGACGGCGTGCCGCGCGTCCTCCCCGGCACCGGCGGCATCGTGCTGAACCAGCGCATCGGCGACCCCTGCGTGGGCCTGGCGGGGGACCACATCGAACCCGGCGCCGCCCTGCACAACAACAACCGCGAGGTGGTCGGACCGCGCGACGGACCGAACAACGCCCTCATCACCTACGCCTGCGTCGGCAATCTCGCCCGCATCGTCAGCGGCCCCTGCAGCGGCAAGGTGGGCCTCGTCACCGGCAAGCACGGCGGCATCAACCACGTGCTGGTGGACTTCCCCACCGAAGTGCTGCTGCGCCTGCAGATCGGCGACCGCGTGCAGATCGTGTCGCACGGCCAGGGCCTGCGCCTTGCCGACCACCCGCGCATCGAAGTGCTCAACTGCGCCCCCCGCCTGCTGCGCCGCTGGGGGCTCGTCGAACGCGACGGCCGCCTGCAGGTGCCGGTCACGCACCTCGTGCCGGCCCGCATCATGGGCTCGGGGCTGGGCAAGAACACGGCGTGGCGCGGCGACTACGACATCCAGCTGGCCGACCGCGCGACTCGCGCACGCTACCGCCTGGGCAGCCTGCGTTTCGGCGACATGGTCGCCATCACCGACGCCGATACCCGCCGCGGCCCGCTGTACGCGTCGGGGCGCGTGACGATCGGCGTGATCGTGCATGGCGACAGCACCGTGAGCGGCCACGGGCCCGGCGTCACCCCGCTGCTCACCGGCCCCGCCGCGCTGCTGCGCCCGGTACACGACGCACGTGCGAACCTCGCCGAGATCTTCGGCGTGCGTCGGGCGGCTGTGCCGCGCGAGCGCTCCATCCTCGCCGAAAGCGATCGCCGGCAACGCTGCGTCGTGCGCGAGGCTCCGCCGCGGCTGGCGTTCTGAGCAGAACGAGCATCGCGGGCGGCCCCCGCGAACGCGCAGCCCGGCTCGAATCCGCAGGCGCGCGCTGAAACCTGTTCGGGCTAGAATCGAGGCTCCACGACTCCAGCGCCCCGACCCGCCGATGCCTCTCGCGCGTGCCGTTTCATCCCTGCCGCGCCATCTCGCCTTCGCCTACGGACTGCTGATCGTCTACGCCTGCCTGCACCCGCTGACCGGCTGGCGGCCGACCGGGCTGCCCCTGCTCGACTTCCTCGCCGCCCCCTGGCCCAAGTACTACCGCAGCGCCGACATCGTGCTGAACGTGCTCGGCTTCCTGCCCTTCGGCTTCGTGCTCGCGCCGGCCCTGCCGCAACGACTCGGGCGCGGCGCGGGCGTCGCGATCGCGACGCTGGCCGCGGCGCTGCTGTCCTTCGGCATGGAGGTGACGCAGAACTTCCTGCCCACGCGCGTACCGTCGAACGTCGACCTCGCCTGCAACGTCACCGGCGCCCTGCTCGGGGCGCTCGCCGGCGCACGCTGGGGCCATCCGCTGTTCGACCAGAGCGGCTGGCTGCACCGCTGGCGCTCGGCGCGCGTCATCCCGGGGCACATTGGCGACTTCGGGCTGATCCTGCTGGGCCTGTGGCTGCTCGCGCAGTTCACGCCCGACCGCGTGCTCTTCGGCAGCGGCGACCTGCGCCAGTTGCTGGGCCTGCCGACGCCGCTGCACTTCGAGCCGGAACGCTACATCCTGCTCGAGACCGTGCAGGTCGCGATCACGATCCTCGGCGTGGGCCTGTTCGCACGCTGCATGATGCGCAGCGCCTCGCCGTGGCCGATCGCGCTGCTCCTGCTGCTGGGGATCGGCGCCAAGTCGATCGCGACCGCATCCTTCTACCTCCCCGGCGAAGCGCTGCTGTGGCTCACGCCGGGCACGCGCCAGGGCCTGCTGCTGGGGCTGCTCGCGCTCGCTGCCGCACTGCTGCTGGCGAGCGTGCTGCAGCACGCGCTGGCCGGCGTCGCACTGCTCGCGGCCACCAGCCTCACCAACCTGCTGCCCGAGAACCCCTACTTCGAGGTCGGCCACCGCATGCTCGGCCAGGGCAACTTCCTCAACTTCCACGGCCTCACCGAACTCAGCGCCAACCTGTGGCCCTTCCTCGCACTCGCCTACCTGTCCGCGGTGGGCCTGTGGCGCGGGGAGCATCTCACGCGGCGTTGAGCGGCCCGCGGCTATAATCGCTCGCATTGCGGAACGGCCCGCCGCCGCGTCCCCCCTTCCGGAGCACCCGATGAGTTATTTCAAGCACCACGTGTTCTTCTGCTGCAACCAGCGCGAACCCGGCAACACCTGCTGCAACGACCACAAGGCGACGGTGATGCAGACCTATGCCAAGGACCGCATCGCCGCGCTCGGCCTCAAGGGCCGCGGCAAGATCCGCATCAACAAGGCCGGCTGCCTCGACCGCTGCGACGAGGGCCCGGTGCTGGTCGTGTATCCGGACAACGTCTGGTACACCTACGTCGACCAGGACGACGTCGACGAGATCATCAACGAGCATCTCGTGCACGGCCGCATCGTCGAACGCCTGCGGCTGGCGGACAATCCATGAGCGCGTCGCCGGGCCGTCCCAAGACGCGCTCAGTCCCGCCTGGCGGGACCGCGCGCAGCGCGAGGGTGCTCAGATGAGCCGGCCGCAGCCCCCCGAGAGCGTCCTGCTGCGCGGACGCGACGGCGCCATCGAGGCGCTGATCGACACCCCCGAGACGGTGCGCGGCATCGCGCTGGTGTGCCACCCGCATCCGCTGTTCGGCGGCACCAACACCAACAAGATCGTGCACACGCTCGCGCGCACGCTGCGCGAACTGGGCTACGCGGTCGTGCGCCCGAACTTCCGCGGCGTCGGCAAGAGCGAGGGCGAGCACGATCACGGCAACGCCGAGACCGAGGACATGCTCTCGGTGATCGCGTGGATGCAGTCGCGCTGGGGCACGCTGCCGCTCGCGCTGGGCGGTTTCTCCTTCGGCGCCCACGTGCAGACGCGGGTGACCGCGCGGCTCGCCGACGGCATGACGCCCGCGCACCGCATCGTGCTGGTCGGCACCGCCGCCGGCGAGGTGAGCGGCGCGCGCAGCTACACGACCGGCCCCGTGCCGAAGGACACGCTGGTGATCCACGGCGAGGAGGACGAGACCGTGTCGCTCGCGAACGTGCTCGACTGGGCGCGGCCGCAGAACCTGCCCGTCGTCGTCGTGCCCGGCGCGGACCACTTCTTCCACGCCCGCCTCACCCTCATCCGCGACATCATCCTGCGCAACTGGGCGCCGCTGTAAGCGGCCGGCGCCTTCACCGGAGAATGCCATGAAGCTCTTCGCCTCGCTGACCAGTCCCTACGCGCGCAAGGTCCGCATCATCCTCGCGGAAAAGTCCCTGCCCTGCGAACTCATCGTCGATTCGCCGTGGGAGGCGAACACGCGCGTCCCGAGCGTGAACCCGCTCGGCAAGGTGCCGGCGCTGGAAACCGACGCGGGCGAGATCTTCTTCGATTCGCCGGTGATCGCCGGCTACCTCGAGACGCTCGACGCCGGTCCGAAACTGCTGCCTGCCGACCCGCTCGAGCGCGTGCGCGTGCGCCAGATCGAGTCGCTCGCCGACGGCGTGACCGACGCCGCGGTGCTCGCCCTGCTCGAATCGCGCCGCCCCGAAGGCCTGCGCAGCGAGCCCGAGATCGACCGCCAGATCGACAAGGTCGACCGCGCGCTCGATGCCCTCGAGGCACGCGCCAGCGGCCGCGACTGGATGTACGGTAACGGCATGAGCCTGGGCGACATCGCCGTCGCCGTCGCGCTGGGCTACCTCGACCTGCGCTTCCCGCAGCACGAATGGCGGCGCGAGCATCCGGCGCTCGCGGGGCTGGCACGGCGCATGTTCGCGCGCCCGAGCTTCACCGCGACGAAGCCGCCCGTCGGCTGAGGCCGTGACGGACGTCCCCGCCGCGATCCGCGATCTTGCACGCGCGAGCCCGCTGGAGATCCGCGGGCTGCGCAAGCGTTATGGCGACAACGAGGTCGTCGCAGGCATCGACATCCGCCTGCGCGCGGGCGAGTGCTACACGCTGCTGGGCCCCAACGGCGCGGGCAAGACCACCACGCTGCGCTGCGCGCTGGGCCTCACCCGCCCCTCTGGCGGCGAGATCCTCCTCGCCGGCCTGCCGGTGCCCGAGCGCGCGCGCGAGGCGCGCATGCGCGTCGGCGTCGTGCCGCAGCAGGACAACCTAGACCCGGACTTCACCTGCGCCGAGAACCTGCTCGTCTACGGCCGCTATTTCGGCCTCGACGACGCGACCATCACCGCGCGCATCCCCGAGTTGCTCGCCTTCGCCGGCCTGGAAAGCAAGCGCGACGCGCGCATCCAGTCGCTGTCGGGCGGCATGAAGCGGCGCCTGACGCTCGCGCGCGCGCTGGTGAACCGCCCCGAGCTGCTGATCCTCGACGAACCGACCACCGGCCTCGACCCGCAGGCGCGCCACCTCATCTGGGAACGCCTCAAGCAGCTCATCCGCAACGGCACGACGGTGCTGCTGACGACGCATTTCATGGACGAGGCCGAGCGCCTCGCCGACCGCCTCGCGATCCTCGACGGTGGACGCATCCTCACCGAAGGCAGCCCGCGCGAGGTGATCGCGGCGCAGATCGAGGCACAGGTGGTCGAGGTGTATGGCGACTGGAACGGCGCCGGGCGCGAGAGCCGCAGCGGCATCAGCGGCGCGCAGGCCTGGGCCGAGGCGCACGCGGGGGCCTTCGCGCGCCGCTACGAGGTGAGCGGCGAGACCGCCTTCTGCTACCTCGACGACGCGGCGCCGCTGATGGCCCACCTCGCGGAGCAGCCGGGCCTGCGCTACCTGCGCCGGCCGGCGAACCTCGAGGACGTGTTCCTCAAGCTCACCGGCCGCGACCTGCGCGACTGAGAAGACTGCACCGATGGCAACCACCAGCCTCCGCTCGACCTTCCGCACCCCGCGCCTGTCGCGCCGCTTCGTGCCGGTGTGGCAGCGCAACTTCCTCGTGTGGCGCAAGCTCGCGCTGCCCTCGGTGCTGGGCAACCTCGCCGACCCGATGATCTACCTCTTCGGCCTGGGCTTCGGCATCGGCATGCTGGTGCCCGAGATCGGCGGCGTGTCCTACATCAGCTTCCTCGCCGCGGGCATGGTGTGCTCGTCGACGATGAACAGCGCGTCCTTCGAGGTGTTGTACTCGTCCTTCTCGCGCATGCACGTGCAGCGAACCTGGGACGCGATCATGAACGCGCCCGTGGAGCTCGACGACATCGTGTTCGCGGAGCTGGTGTGGGCGGCCTCCAAGGCGCTGCTGTCGGGCATCGCGATCCTCGTCGTGATCGCCGTGTTCGGCCTCGTCGACAGCCGCTACGTGCTGTGGCTGCTGCCGCTGATCTTCCTCATCGGGCTCAGCTTCGGCGCGGTCGGATTGGTGATCACGGCGATCGCGCCGAGCTACGACTTCTTCATGTACTACTTCACCCTCTTCATCACGCCGATGACGCTGCTCTCGGGCGTGTTCTTCCCCGCCGACCAGCTCCCCGCGGCAGTGCAGTTCGCCGCCTCGCTGCTGCCGCTCGCGCACGCGGTCGAGCTCGCGCGCCCGCTGCTGCTGGGGAAGCTGCCCGACGACATCCTGCTGCATCTGGCCGTGCTCGCGGCCTACGGCATCGCCGGCTTCTGGGTCGCGCTGGGGCTGACACGGCGGCGCCTGCTGGGCTGACGCCCGGATCGTAGGGCGGGAGGAGCCGAAGGCGTATCCCGCCACACGACGATCGGGCGGATTCGAACGCCTGGATTGGCGGGATACGCTACGCTCGTCCCGCCCTACACGGGTTTGTGCGATTGCCCGGCCTCGTGATGGCCGAGCGGGTCCGCGACCTGCATCGCCCCTCCGCCGGAACGGACGTTCCTCATGCCTCGCCGCGCCGCATTACGGCCAGCGTCGCCGCGAGGCGCGCCATGCGCCGCCGCAGACTCTCCCGGTCCTGATCGCTGTCGGCGTCCGCGAGTTGCCCGCGCAAGGATGCGATCTCGCGTCGCAGCAGCACCTCCTGCGGCACGAAGCCGGCGTTCTTGAGGATGCGGTTGGCCATCCTCTGCTCGGGTGACTGGAAGGGCTCGTCGTCGAACACGAGGGGCTTGCCCGCCCCCGGCAAGTGGTCGAGCTCGCCGCGCTTGATCGCGTCTGCGATGCGCTGCTCGGCAAGGATGTCGAAGATCGAGGACACGGTGACCGCCCGGCTGTCGTGCCCGCCGCACGGTGGGCGCTTCCTGCGATCATAGCCGATCGGGGCGCACGCTCAGGGCAGGATGAAGCTGCTCGGTTCCACCACGCTTGCCGCTGCGTCTTGCGCGGCCGCGACGCGGAAGGTGATCGGCCGCACGCCCGACAGCGCCGTGTCGCCGGGCGCGGACAGGGTCAGCGACACCGGGCGCACGCTGCCCGCCGCGACCGCGAACGCGCGCTCCCCGACCAGTTCGATGCCCGGCACGCCGCTGACCTCGACGACGAACTCGCGCGGTGCGTCATCGAGATTCTTCAGCTTCAGCGTGTAGGCGTTCTCGATCCGTCCGGCCGGCGTCTCGCGCAGCAAGGCGCCGCGGTCGCGCAGCACGTCGACCTGCAACAGCGAGCGCTGGCCCAGCGACCACGCGCCGAGCGCGACGACCGCCAGCAGCAGGCCGCCATACACGGCGAGGCGCGGGCGCCCGCCGCGGGCCGCGGACGCCGGCCCCGCCAGTTCGCGCTCGGAGGCGAAGCGGATCAGGCCGATCGGCTTGCCGACGCGCGTCATCACCGTGTCGCAGGCGTCGATGCACAGGCCGCAGTTGATGCAGCCGAGTTGCAGGCCGTCGCGGATGTCGATGCCGGTCGGGCACACTTCAACGCAGATGCCGCAGTCGATGCAGTCCCCCCCGCCGGCCCCGCCGCGCGCCTGCCGCGGCTCGCCGCGCCGGATGTCGTAGCTGACGGTCGCGGTGTTGCGGTCGAACATCACGCCCTGGAAGCGCGAGTACGGGCACATGTGCTGGCACACGGCCTCGCGCGCGAAGCCCGCCTGCACGTAGGTGAACAGGCCGTAGAAGACGAGCCAGAAGCCCTCCCACGGACCGGTGTCGCCCACGGCAAGCGCCGGCAGCAGTTCGCGGATGGGCGTGAAGTAGCCGACGAAGGTGATCGCCGTCCATGCCGCGATCAGCAGCCACAGACTGTGCTTCGCGCCCTTGAGCATCAGCTTGCGCGCGCTCGTCGGCCCCTGGTCGAGCCTCAGGCGGTCGAGGTGGTCGCCCTCGACCTTCGCCTCGATCCACGTGAAGATCGTCGTATACACCGTCTGCGGACAGGCGAAGCCGCAGAACAGGCGCCCGGCGAGCGCAGTGACGAGGAACAGCGCGGTCGCCGCAAGGATCAGCGCCAGCGCGAGCAGCAGCGCGTCCTGCGGCCACAGCACGAGGCCGAAGAGGTAGAACTTCTCGTGCGCGATGTCGAAAAGCACGGCCTGCCGCGCAATGCCGTTACTCTCCCACGTCAGCCAGCAGCCGCCGTAGAAGACGAACTGCGTGAGCCACACGATGGCCCAGCGCAGCGCGTTGAAGCGCCCCGCGACGGCGCGCGCGTGGATCTTTCCCTTCCTGCGGTACAGCTCCAGCTTCGCCTCGCGAACCTTGCTGACGGACTTGCCCATTCCTGCCTTCCTCCGCATGCGTACCCGGGGGACAATTCCCCTGGTCGACGCCGGAGGCGAGTACATCATCGGGCATCCGACAGGAACAGTTGCAGAGAATCACATTTCAAACAGGAACAGATTTCGCGCGACAGCGTGACCCCGAGCGCAACTGTGCCGATCGGAAACCCGTTCGGCTGTGTCTGTGATCGGGAGGGAGAGCGGACCAGAATGGGCGAATTGCACAATGGGCGCACGGCCATGACGACGATCGCACTCCCCGCTCCCCCGCCGCAGCAGGTCGCGGCGGCGGGGCGGGTTCCCGGCAACTCCGGCATCTGGGTGGGCATCACCTGCGAGTTCGTCGAGTTCGCGGTGCTCTTCATCGTCTATTTCGTCGCCCGCGCGCATTTCCCCGAGGCCTTCGAGCACGGCTCGGAGCGCCTGTCGCGCATCTCCGGCACCGTCATCACGCTGCTGATGGTGACCAGCAGCTTCTTCATCGCCGCCTCGGTCGTGACGATGCGCGCCGGCCAGCGCCGGCGCTCGCTGTGGTGGCTGGTCGCGGGGCTGGTCGTCGCGCTGGGCTATCCGGTGGCGAAGTTCCTCGAGATCCGCTGGAACCTCGCGCACGGCATCGACGGCGAGGCGGGCATCTTCTTCACCGTCTACTACTACCTGACGATCAACCATCTGGTGCATGCGAGCTGGGGCATCCTCGGCATGCTGTGGGTGCTCGCGCGCCACATCGCCGGCGCGTACTCGGCCGAGGAGCACGGCGGGCTGGAGGCGCTGGCGAGCTACTGGCACGCCACCGACATCATCTGGCTGGTCCTCTTCCCCTTCTTCTACGTGCTGGCCTGACCCATGCGCCCGACCGAACGGAAACCCGCCACCGCGCTCGCCCCGCTGACCGCCGCCTGGCTGATCCTCGTCGCACTGACGCTCGTGAGCCTCGGCCTCGGCCAGTGGTTCCACGGCGCGGCATGGCTGCCGGTGGTGGTCGCGGCCATCGTATGGGCCAAGGGCATGCTGGTCGCGCAGCGCTTCATCGAAGCCGAGCTCGCCCACCCCTTCATCCGCCGCGTGCTGAAGGTCTTCGTCGCCTTCGCGCCGCTCGCGCTGGTGCTGATCGCGTTCTTCGGCCGCGAGTTCGCGCGCTGGGCGACGCTATAGCTGGCGCGCAATCAGGCGACCGAGGGTGACCATCGCCGCCTGCTGGCGCTCCGAGTCGGGATGGCCGAAGTTGAGCCGCAGCCAGTGGCCGAACTCGCGCTTGGCGGAAAAGATCGGCCCCGGCGCGATGCTGATGCCGTGCGCGAGCGCCTGCTGGTGCAGTAGCAGGGTGTCGACCTGGCGCGGCAGCTCCAGCCACACGAAGTAGCCGCCCTGCGGCCGAGCGAGCCGCGTGCCGGGCGGGAAATGCCGCTCGATCGCGGCGATCAGCGCGACCTCCTGTTCCGCCAGCTTGCGCCGCAACTGGCGCAGGTGGTTCTCGTAGCCGCCCTGTTTCAGGTAGTCCGCCAGCGCGATCTGCACCGGCACCGTCGTCGCGAGGCTGGTCGCGAGCTTCAGGCGCTGGATGCGGTCGGCGTAGCGCCCCGCCGCGACCCAGCCGACGCGGTAGCCGGGCGCGAGGCACTTCGAGAACGAGGACACGTGCATCACCAGGCCGTCGGCATCCACCGCTTTGGTGCACAGCGGCGCCTGCCGGCCGAAGTACAGCTCGGCATAGACGTCGTCCTCGATCAGCGGCACCTCGAAGCGGCGCAGGAGTTCGATCAGATCCTTGCGGCGCTCATCCGGCACGAGGCTGCCGGTCGGGTTGGCGAAGTTCAGCATGAAGAGACAGGCCTTCACCGGATGGTGGCGCAGCGCGTCCTCCAGTGCCGGCAGGCTCACGCCCTCACGCGGGTGGGTCGGGATCTCGATGACCTTGAGCCCCAGCCGCTCGCTCGCCTGCAGCCCGGCGTAGAAGGTCGGCGACTCGATCGCGATCAGGTCGCCGGGGCGCGTGACCGCCTGCAGGCACAGGTTGAGCGCCTCCATCGCGCCCGAGGTGATCACGATCTCCTGCGGCGACACCGGCGCGCCGTGCGCGAGATAGCGTAGCGCGAGCTGCCGGCGCAGCTCCTCGTTGCCCGGCGGCAGGTCGGTCACGGTCGCGAGCGGATCGAGCCGGCGCGCCGCATGCGCGAGGAAGCGTCCGAGCTTGTCTAGCGGATACAGGTAGGGGCTGGGGAAGCTCGAACCCAGCGGCACGATGCCGGGATCGCGCACGCTGTCGAGGATCTGGAAGATGAAGTCGCTCACCTCGAGCTGCGTCGAGCCGCCGACCGGGCGCGTCATGTCCGGTTCGGGCAGGTTGCGGCCGAGCCGGGCGCGCACGAAGTAGCCCGACTTCGGCCTTGCCTCGATCAGGCCGCGTCCTTCCAGCAGGTAGTAGGCCTGCGTGACGGTGATCGGGCTGAGCTTGTGCGTGCGGCAGGCCTGGCGCACCGACGGCAGCCGGTCGCCGGCGCGCAGCACGCCGTCGATGATGAGTTTTTCCGTCTGCTCGGCAAGGTCCTGGTAGCGGCTCATGAGGCGATGTTAGCAGGGGCAAACATCGTGGGAGCGGCTTCGTGTGGGAGCGGCTTCAGCCGCGAATGGGCCGCGACGAGTGCGGCACCGCCCATTCGCGGCTGAAGCCGCTCCCACAAGGCTGCCACATTACCCGCCCACCCGCCTCGGTACCGCCCCCTGTCGCGCGATGCCGTTCTTGGCGACAATGTGCGCCCTGCGCCACCATTCATGGTTAGAAAGGAGACGAGCCGTGCTCGAAACAATGATGACTGGCACCTTCTGGATCTCGGTGCTGCAGATCATCGCGATCGACATCCTGCTCGGCGGCGACAACGCGGTCGTGATCGCGCTGGCGTGCCGCAAGCTGCCCGAACACCAGCGCAACAAGGGCATCGCGTGGGGCGTGGTCGGCGCGATCGCGCTGCGCATCGTGCTGATCTTCTTCGCGCTGCAACTCCTCGCGCTGCCCTTCCTGAAGGTCGTCGGCGCGCTGCTGCTGCTGTGGATCGGCGTGAAGCTGATGCAGCCGGAGGACGAAGACGAACACGGCAGCATCGAAGGCTCCACGCATCTCCTCGGCGCGATCAAGACCATCGTCATCGCCGACGCGGTGATGAGCCTGGACAACGTGATCGCGGTCGCCGGCGCGGCCAAGGGCGACCTCGGCCTCGTGGTCTTCGGCATCGTCGTGAGCATCCCCATCATCGTGTGGGGCAGCAAGTTCGTGCTCAAGCTGATGGACCGCTTCCCGATGGTCATCACGCTGGGCGCCGCGTTGCTCGGCTGGATCGCCGGTGGCATGCTGGTCGGCGACGTGGTGGTGAAGCCGTATGTCGAGCACCTGCCCGGCTGGCTGCACTATGTGACCTCGGTCGCGGGCGCGCTGCTCGTCGTCGCCGTGGGCGCCTGGCTCGCGAAGCGCCAGGCGGGCCCAGCGGCCCCGCTCGTCGAACTCGCGGTCGAGGAGACCGGCGACAACGGCGCCCGACGCCACTGACCGTGCAGACAAGGAGATCGTGATGCTCAAGGTGCTCGTCCCCCTCGACGGCTCGGAGAACGCCAACCGCGTGCTCGACCACCTGATGAAGCTGCGCGCGCTGAGCGGCGAACTGGACCTCCACCTGCTCAACGTGCAGATTCCCATCGACGGCCACGCCCGCAGCTTCGTCAGCCACGACGATCTCGAGACCTGGCACCGCGAGGAAGGCCTCGCCGCGCTGGCCACCGCACGGGCGGCGCTCGACGCGGCCGGGCTGCCCTACACCCACCACATCGCGGTCGGCCACGTCGCCGACACCATCGTCCGTTACGCGACCGAGCACCGCTTCGACAAGATCGTCATGGGCACGCACGGGCGCGGCGCACTGCTGCAGGCGCTGCTCGGCTCCGTCGCCCACGCCGTGCTGGAACGTTCGCCCGTCCCCGTGACCCTCGTGAAGCCCCTCCCTCCGGGTTGACGCACGGCGGAGACAGGCGCCCTACGGCAGCGCGCCGAAGTACGCGCCGCGCGTGAGGAAGATGTAGTCGCCCTCGAACACCATCAGGGCGACGAGCACCAGTACGCACAGCGGCGGCAGCAGGATCGCATACACCAGCGCCCGCCGCTCCCAGCGCAGGTGCATGAAGACGGCGACGATCAGGCCGGCCTTCATCAGCATGAAAGTGACGATGAGGCCCCAGCGCAGCAGCCCCTGGACGTGGAAGAAGTCGACGAGGTAGGACATCGTGCTGAGCACGAAGAGCAGGCCCCACACCTTCAGGTACAGGCCGATGGGGTGCTGCTGGCCGGATGCGTGGTCCATGGCGCCTCCTCACCACAGGTAGAACAGCGCGAAGATGAACACCCACACGAGGTCGACGAAGTGCCAGTACAGGCCAGCGATCTCGACGTTGCCGTACTTGCCGCCATCTTCGCCGCGCGCCTCGTAGCGCCCCGCGAGCACGCGCGCGGCGATGCTCAGCAGGTAGATCACGCCGACGCTCACGTGCAGGCCGTGGAAGCCGGTGATCATGAAGAAGCTCGCGCCGAACTGCGCCGCCCCCATCGGGTTGCCCCACGGCCGCACGCCCTCGGCGATGAGCTTGCTCCACTCGAAGGCCTGCATCGCGACGAAGCTCGCGCCGAGCAGCGCGGTCGCCACGAGCAGCGCCGCGCAGCGCACGCGGTCGCGGCGGTAGGCGCAGTTGACCGCCATCGCCATCGTGCCGCTGCTGGTGATCAGCACGAAGGTCATGATCGCGATCAGGATCAGCGGCAGGGTCTGGCCGCCTATCGTCAGCGCAAACACCTCGGAGGCATTCGGCCACGGCTCGGTGGTGGCGATGCGCACCGTCATGTAGCCGGTGAGGAAGCTGCCGAAGACGAAGGTGTCCGAGATCAGGAAGATCCACATCATCGCCTTGCCCCACGGCACCGCGAAGGCCTGCCGGTCGCCGGACCAGTCGGCGACGAGGCCGCGCCAGCCGCCGGCGGGCGCCGTGCTCGGGACGGGTGTTGCAGTCGTAGCCATCGCGCAAGACCTCCGTGAGTCAGTGGCCGTGCATGCCCACGGCGCTGCCGAGCGCCACGAGCGTGCCCGGCGAACTCGCGAGCAGTGCGAACAGCACCAGCCACACCGCGAAGAGGAAGTGCCAGTACGTCGCGCACAGCGCCACGCGACGCGCCGAGCGCTCGCCCGGCCCCTCCCGTGCGAGGCCGGCCGCAGCCCAGCCGAGCGCGACCAGGCCGCCCGCGAGGTGCAGGCCGTGCAGCCCGGTGAGCAGGTAGAAGAAGCTCGCCGCGGGGTGGCTCGCGACGAAGTGGCCGGCCGCGACGAACTGTGCCCACACCCAGCCCTGCCCGGCGAGGAAACCCAGCGCGAGCGCCGCGGCGGCGGCCAGCGCGCCGCGCAGGCCGCGATCCTGCCCGCGCCGCGCGGCGCCGCTCGCGAACTGCAGCGCGACGCTGCTCGCCGCGAGCAGGCCGGTGTTCAGCCACAGCGTCGCCGGCCAGGGCAGGGCCTGCCAGTCGGGCAGGCGCGCACGCACCAGCAGCGCGATCGCGAACAGCGCAAACAACATCGCGATCACGCCCAGCAGCACGCGCAGTCCCACGGCCGCGGCCGGCGCACGCGGCGCGTCGCGCCCGGGATCCGGCGGCTGCGGGAGCCAGGGTTTGACGGCGAGTGCGGCAAGCAAATTCATGCGCGGCCCTCCCAGGCAGGTCCTTCGCCCCCAGCGCCGGCCCCCGCGCCGGGCTCTTGCGGCACGTTCTGCGGGATGAAGTCGCGCGCCGCGCCCGGCACGCTGTAGTCGTAGGCCCAGCGGTGCACCTCGGGCAGGGTCGCGCCCCAGTTGCCGTGGCGCGGCGGGGTGTCCGGCGTCTGCCATTCGAGCGTCGTCGCGCCCCACGGGTTGGCGCCGGCGGGCCGCCCGTGCCGCAGGCTCCACGCGAGGTTGAACAGGAACACCAGCTGGACGACGCCGACCACCAGCGCCGCGACGGTGATGAAGGCGTTGAGGTCCTGCGCCGAGGCCGGGATGAACTCGTAGCCCTCGTACGCGTAGTAGCGCCGCGGCATGCCGAGGAATCCGAGGTAGTGCATGGGCATGTAGATCGCGTAGGTGCCGAGGAAGGTCACCCAGAAGTGCAGCTTGCCGAGCCGCTCGTCGAGCAGGCGCCCGGTGATCTTCGGGTACCAGTGGTAGAGGCCGCCGAAGACCGCCAGGATCGGCGACACCCCCATCACCATGTGGAAGTGCGCGACGACGAAGTAGGTGTCGGACAACGGGATGTCCACGCTGACATTGCCGAGGAAGAGCCCGGTCAGTCCGCCAATCACGAAGGTGCTGATGAAGCCGATCGCGAACAGCATCGGCACACGCAGGTGGATGTCGCCGCGCCACAGCGTCAGCGTCCAGTTGTAGACCTTGATCGCGGTCGGCACCGCGATGATCAGCGTCGTCGTCGCGAAGAAGTAGCCGAAGTACGGGTTCATCCCGCTGACGTACATGTGGTGCGCCCACACGACGAAGGACAGCCCGCCGATCGCGACGATCGCCCACACCATCATGCGGTAGCCGAAGATGTTCTTCCTCGCGTGCGTCGCGATCAGGTCGGAGATGATGCCGAAGGCCGGCAGCGCGACGATGTACACCTCGGGGTGGCCGAAGAACCAGAACAGGTGCTGGAACAGCACCGGGCTGCCGCCGGCGTGCGCGAGCGGCCGGCCCAGCGACACAATCGCCGGCATGAAGAAGCTGGTGCCGAGCAGCTTGTCGCACAGCATCATCACGCCGCTCACGAACAGCGCCGGAAACGCGAACAGCGCGAGGATGGAGGCGACGAAGATGCCCCATACCGTGAGCGGCATGCGCAGCAGGGTCATGCCGCGCGTGCGCGCCTGCAGCACGGTGGTGACGTAGTTCAGGCCACCCATCGTCGCCGCGACGATGAAGATCACCAGCGATACCAGCATCAGCACGATGCCCCATTCGGTGCCCGGCGTGCCGGGCAGGATCGCCTGCGGCGGATACAGCGTCCAGCCCGCGCCGGTCGGACCGCCGGGCACGAAGAAGCTCGCCACCAGCACCAGCACCGCGAGCAGGTACATCCAGTACGAAAGCATGTTGAGGAAGGGGAATACCATGTCGCGCGCGCCGACCATCAGCGGGATCAGGTAGTTGCCGAAGCCACCGAGGAAGAGCGCAGTGAGCAGATACACCACCATGATCATCCCGTGCATGGTCACGGACTGGTAGTAGGTGGCCGGATCGATGAACGCGAACGCGCCCGGAAAGCCCAGCTGCAGGCGCATCAGGTTCGACAGCACCAGCGCGACCAGGCCGATCGCGATCGCGGTGAGGCTGTACTGGATCGCGATCACCTTGTGATCCTGGCTCCACACGTACTTCGTCCAGAAGCTGCGGGGTTCGGCATGAGCGTCGCTGTCGTGCATCGCGTCCTCCTCAACGCGCCGCGGCGAAACTCGGCTGCGCCGCGAGCCAGGCACGGAACGCCGCCTCGTCCTCGACGATGACATGGCCGCGCATGTTGTAGTGCGCCAGCCCGCACAGCTCGGCGCACAGGATCTCGAAGCGGCCGGCGCGCGTCGGCGTGAGCCAGAAGCGCGACACCACCCCCGGCACGAGGTCCATCTTCACGCGGAACTGCGGCACGTAGAAGTTGTGCAGCACGTCGTGCGAGCGCAGCAGCAGCGCGACGGGACGGCCGAGCGGCAGGTGCAGCTCGGGGTTCGCGACGAGCACGTCGTCGCGCCCGTGGGGGTCGTCGGGGTTCACGCCGAAGGGGTTGTCGGCGCTCACGTGGCGCACGTCGGTGCGTCCCAGGCGGCCGTCCGCGCCGGGAAAGCGGAAGCGCCACTGCCACTGCTGGCCCAGCACCTCGACCTGCGCCGCGTCAGCGGGCGGGGCAATCATCTGCGAGTACACATACAGGCCCGGCGCCAGCATCGCGACGATGCCTGCCGTCGTGAGCAGCGTGAGCCGCCCTTCCAGGCGCCGGTTCTCCGGCTCGAAGGCCGCGCGGTGGCCGGCGCGATGGCGGAAACGCACGATCGCAAGCGCGATGAAAAGATTAACCGCAACGAACACCGCCCCCGTGATCACCAGCGTGATCAGCATGGTGTCGTCGACCAGGCCCCAGTTCGACGCGATCGGCGTGAACCACCACGGACTGGCGAAGTGGAACGCCACCGTCGCGACGACGATCAAGACCAGCGCGATTGCCAGTGCCATGGCCGCCCTGCCCTCCCCCGCGTGACTCCCGGCTACCCGCGGAGGCTCACGGGAACGCCGGGATCGTCGGCTCGGTGCCCTCGATATCGGCTTCCGGATGATGCTGCCGGATCAGATCCTCGAACTCCTCGACACGATCCTTGGGCACATCGACCATCATCAGCAACATGCCCTGCTCGATGGCCGCCGCGAAGCGCTCGAGGCGGGAGTTCGGCACGCTCACGCCGACCATCGCCGACACCCACGCACCAAATCCGGCGCCGCCCAGCGCACCGAACAGGACCGCGCCGCCGGCCGCCACCACGCCCGCCGGCGGGAAGGCCAGCGCCACCAGCCCGGCGAGCGCACCCATGCTGCCGCCGACCGCCAGCCCGCGCTCGATCGCCGGCACGAGGTCGGTCTTCTGCGCGACACCGGCCTCGGGCAATTCCTCCAAGGGCGTGTTGCGGCGGGCCAGCACATGGATGTGCTCGTAGGGAACATGCGCAAGCAGCAGTTCATCGACGATCCTGCGCGCGGTATCGACGTCCGGAAGCAGGAAATACAATCGCTTCACGCCCAGCATGACGACCTCCTTGCCGGATCACCCACGGCAACATGCGCGGCCTCCCCCTCTTGCCTCGCTCTCGCACCGACCCCACAAGACTGTGACCGCCGGGCGGTCGTCAAGTTTTCGGCGTCTGTGCGCGCCGGGCGGCGCCATACGGCGGCAGCGAACTGAGGCGCACATCCTCGACCGGCCCGCCGACGGTGAAGTGATAGAGGCTCTGCCATTCGCCGCCGGCAAGGCCCAGCAGCTCGTGCATCGTGTCGTCGAAGAAGCAGCCGATACCCGTGCCGCGCAGCCCCGCCGCTTCTGCTTCGAGATACAGCGCCTGGCCGAGCAGGCCGCATTCGCGGAAGAGCTGCGCATAGCGCCACGGCTCGCGAGCGACGAGCCCCGTGCGTGCGAGCATGCCCAACGCGAAGCACGAATCGGCGGCGATCTCCTGATGGCAGCTGACGAGCTGCGCCGTCGCACGCAGGTCGTAGGGGATCAGCAGGTAAAGCGGCAGCGGCGCGGGGCCTGTCCTGTGCCACAGCCAGTCCTCGCGCATCGCCCCGCGCAGCTCGGCGAGCGCCGCCGGATCGCGCACCAGCACGTAGAGCCCCGGCTCCAGGCCGTCGACGCGATGCACGAAGAGCGCCGGATGCACCTGGGGCGGCCACGCCCAGGCCGACCACGGCGGCACGCCGGCGCGCGGCAGCAGCGCATCGAGCACGGCGAAGAAGGTTTCGGCAGCCATCGTCGTCACGCCGTCGAAGGCGACCGCGCTGCGGCGCTGGAGCGCGAGCGTCGCGAACGGAAGATCGAGGGCCGCGGGCGCGGGCGGCGCCGGCGCCGGAAGCGAAGGCGCCGGTGCGGCGGCGGTGCGCGGCTTGCGCGCGGCGGCATCGACGACGGCGATTTCCGGCCAGTCGACATGCGCGGAACTCAGGCGGTTGGCATGGCCGTGCCAACCGGCCCGCCCTGCGAGGGCGAGCAGCGCATCGACGTCGATCCCGCCCTCCGTCGCACCGAGCTGCAGCAGCACGTCGGGCGCCTCGCGCTCGGCGCCGTCGAAGTCCGCCGCGCGATCGAGCCCCGCGAGGCGCGCGATGTCCTCGTCGCCGGCACGGTCGAGCACGCGCGCCCGCCAGCCGAGCGCCGCGGCGGCAAGCGTCACCGCGGCCACCGCATGGCCGCAGTCGTGCTGGCAATAGCGCCATGCGCGCATGCCGTACTTCCACGCCTCGCGCCAGTGGATCGAACTCAGCGCGACCAGCACCCCCTGCCCGCCGAAGGCCCTGGTCCAGTCCCCCTCCCAGCCCTCCTCCCAGCCCGCCTCACTGCCCTCATTTCTGCCGTCCGGCGGCGCCGCGCGCTGCTCCAGCACGTGGTCGCGGCTCAGATAGTGATGCACGCCGGCCGGGATGCCGGGCAGCGCCGGCGCGATCAGGTAGCCCTCGGTCGGATGCAGGTTGCCGCTCGACGGATTGCAGCGCAACGCCCAGCGAGAGCCGCCGAACGACTTCCATGCCGACAGCGCGAGCGAAAGCTCGAACAGGATGCCCAGATGCTCGCGGTCGAAGGGCGCGGGCGGCGGCAGCTCGCCACGGCGCAGGGCGGCGTGGCGCGTCGCGAGCCCATCCGCCGCAAGCGGCAGGATCGTGCGCGCGGCCCCCTCCCAGCTGCGCCACGGGTCCGGCTGGTTCTCCCAGTCGAGGCGCCCCGGCCCCGGCGCGTAGCGCTCCGGCCGATGCTTGCTATGCTCATGGTAGGCCTGCACGGCGGCGGCCTGCCCGCCCTCCCGCGACGCTGCTGCCGGTTCTTGCGCCATCCCGTCCCCCTCGCGACTCATCGCGCCACCGCCTCAGCACAGGAGCCCGATAGCGATGAAACGGTCCATCCTCATCTTCGTCCTCGGTGGCCTGCTCGGCACCGCCGCCGGCTTTGCGCTGGGCATCTTCGTCTACCCCTACATCTTCCTCGCCGACATCACCGCCAACGAGCGCATCGACGATCCATCGGCGCTGACCCTCGTCGCGCGCGGGACCTTCATCCACGCGAACCCCGCGGACCCGATCCACTACGGCCGCGGCGGCGTGCGCGTGTATGACGGGGTCGTGCACCTGGAGCAGGACTTCCAGGTCGGCCCCGGGCCGAAATTCCACGTTTACCTCGTGCCGGACAAGCAGGTCACGCCCGATACCGACGTCGGCGGCAGCATGTTCATCGACCTCGGCCGGCTCAAGGCGTTCAAGGGCAGCCAGAACTATCCCGTTCCCGCCGGCGTGGATCTGGCTGCCTACGGAAGCGTCGTCATCTGGTGCGAGCAGTTCGGCGTACTCATCTCGCCCGCGGCCCTCGTCGCGGCACAGGACGGGGCAGGCTGACACCGACGGCTCCGTCGCCCCCGTCGCCGGCCGCGGGTGAGCGGCGGCACCAACGCAGAACACTCGCGTGCGCGGGCCACCTGCAATCGATGTCACCCGCATCGGTTAATCGCGCGTTATATTCACGCACGCAGGTGCATGACCGCAGCTCTCGACACAACCGCCACGGAACGCCGCCGACGGGAGGACGCATACGCGCCGTGCGACGTACCCCGTACAACAAGGAGATACCCGCATGTCCCGCTTGATCACCGCAGTCCTCGCCAGCCTGTTCGTCGCCGGCACCGCCTTCGCGCAGGCCCCCGCCGGCGATTCGATGTGCGAATCCAAGGCCGTCGACAAGAACGGCAAGCCGCTCGTCGGCGCCGCCAAATCGTCCTTCATGAAGAAGTGCCACGCCGACGCCGTGAATACCGAGTGCTCGGCGAAGGCCCTCGACAAGAATGGCAAGCCGCTCGCCGGCGCGGCGAAGAACTCCTTCATGAAGAAGTGCCAGGCCGACATGAAGGCCGCCAAGTAAGGGCGCGCGCCGCCCGCCCCCACAGGAGCCGGCCACCGAGCCGGCTTTTCGTTTGCGCCGCACGCACGAGGCCGGCAGGCGCGATGCCCCTGACGCCATCGTGCTTGTTTCGCCTTCCCCAGCGACTATCCTGAAAAATCCGAGGAGGGCGAGCGCATGGACCAGATCGTATTGCTGATCGGAACGCGCAAGGGTGCGTTCCTCCTGCACAGCGACGCCGGGCGGCGCGAGTGGCGCCTCACCGGCCCGCATTTTCTCGGCTCGGCGGTGCACCACATGGTGCTCGACCCGCGCGACCACAGGACGCTGCTGCTGGGCACCCGCCCGGGGCATCTCGGCCCGACGGTGTTCCGCTCGACCGACCTGGGCGAACACTGGCAGGAGGCCAGCAAGCCTCCCGCCTTCGCACCCTCTGCCGACCCCAAGGCGACGAGCGTGGATATCGTCTTCTGGCTCGCCCCGGGCCACGCCTCCGAGCCGGGCGTGTGGTATGCCGGCACGGTGCCGCCGGGCCTCTTCCGCTCGGAGGATGGCGGCGACACCTGGCAGGAAGTGCCGGGCTTCAACCACGAGCTCCTGCCCAACCTGCGCGAGGTCATCGGCCCGATTCCGGGCGGCCCGCCGCTCCATTCGATCTGCATCGACCCGCGCGATGCGCGCCACCTGTACGTGTCGCTGTCCTCGGGCGGCACCTTCGAGAGCACCGACGCCGGGGCGAACTGGCGTGCACTCAACCGCGGCATCGCCGCCGACTTCCTGCCCGACCCCGATGCCGACGTGGGCCACGACCCGCACCGCGTCGCGCTGCATCCGCTCAAGCCGGACCGCCTGTACCAGCAGAACCACTGCGGCATCTACCGCCTCGACCGTCCCGGCGACCGCTGGCAGCGCATCGGCCGCGCGATGCCGACGGAGGTCGGCGACATCGGCTTCCCCATCGTGCTCCATCCGCGCGACCCCGACACGCTGTGGGTGTTCCCGATGGACGGCACCGAGAATTGGCCGCGCACCTCGCCCGGCGGCAAGCCGGCGGTGTATCGCAGCCGCGACGGCGGCGAGAGCTGGGAGCGTCAGGACAACGGCCTGCCGCGCGGCCACGCATGGTGGACGGTGAAGCGCCAGGCCTTCTGCGCCGACGCCGGCCACCCGCTCGGCCTGTATTTCGGCACCACCAGCGGCGAACTGTGGGGCAGCCACGACGAGGGCGACACTTGGCTCCCCCTCGCCGAGCACCTGCCGGAGATCTTCTCCGTCGAGTTCGCCGCGCCCGCGCCATGAGCGCCCCCGCCCGTCCGCCCGAAGGGGGCGCCCTTCCTCCCTTGGGGAGGGTGGAGCGCAGCGACAGGAGGGTCGTACAGTGAGCGTCCGCGTCGTCGTCCCCGGCCAGCTCTACAGCTACACCGGCGGCCAGTCGCAGCTCACTGCCGAGGGGACGACGCTGGGCGAGGTGCTCGACGAGCTCGACTGCCGCCATCCCGGCCTGCGCTTTCGCGTCGTCGACGAACACGGCGCGATCCGTCCGCACGTGCGCTTTTTCATCAACCGCGAACCCGCGCTCGCGCTGTCGTGCGCACTCGCCGACGGTGACGAACTCCTCATTGTCGGCGCGTTGAGCGGCGGATAGGTTGCCTGCTGTCGGGCAGATCCCGGTCGCATCGGGCCGCCGCCCCGACCGGTGCAGGCGCGTGCACAGACGGGGGCGAAGCGATGGCGAGTCCGGTGATCTTCATCAGCTACCGACGGGACGACGCCAGCGGCGACGCCGGCCGCATCTTCGACCGTCTCGTCGAACAGTTCGGCCGGGAGCGCGTGTTCCGCGACGTCGACGCCATTCCCGCCGGCGAGGATTTCGTCGAGGCGATCCGCCGCAAGATCGAACAAGCCGACGTGCTGCTGGTGCTGATCGGCAAGCAGTGGCTCACCGCGACCGACGACGCGGGGCACTGGCGCCTCGCCGACGACAAGGATTTCGTCCGCACCGAGATCGTCAGCGCACTCAGGCGCGGCATGCGCGTGATTCCGGTACTGCTGGAAGACGCCGAGATGCCGCGTGCGCAGGATCTGCCCGGGGGGCTCGCACCGCTCGCGCAGCGCAACGCCTTCGAGATCCGCAACGCGAGCTTCGACCGCGACCTCGCCGAGCTCATCCGCATCCTCGCGCCGGGCTGGCGCCACAAGCTGTTCCGCATCCTGCGCCAACGCCCGCTGCAGGCGGCCGTCGCGCTCGCCGCTGCACTCCTCGCCGGCCTGTGGGCCTACCCGCTGGTCGTCGACACGCCCGACAAGGTGCGCGTTCGCATCAACCAGATGGGCCTCGCCTGGGATCCCGCGACCTTCGTCGAGCTCGCCGAAAAGAATGACGCCGACGCCGTCGCGCTCTACCTGCGCGCCGGCATGCCGGTCGACAGCGTCGACGCGAACGCGGTCAATGTGACGGCGCTGATGCGTGCGGCACGGGCCGGTCATGTCGCGCTCGTGAAGCTGCTGGTGAAGCACGGCGCGGACGTCAATCGTGCCCTTCCCTGGGCCGCCGGCGCCGGCCGCGCCGAGGTGCTGGAGCTGCTGCTCGCGCAACAGCCCTCGCGCGAGGCGATCAACCGCGCGATGGTTGCTGCGGCCGACACCGATCTCGCGGTGCTGAAGCGCCTGCTCGACCTGGGTGCCGCGGTCGATTACCGGGAAGACGGCGGCGACACGGCCCTGGGCTACGCCGCCGGCGCGCTCAAACTCGACGCCGCACGCGAGCTGCTCGCGCGCGGCGCGAACCCCAACCCCGACAAGCCGGATGGATGGCTGCCGTTGCACCGCGCGGTCTATGCGAGCCGCCAGGAGGGCAAGGACCTCGAGCACCAGCTCGAACTCGTGCAGCTCCTGCTCGACGAGGGGGCACAACTCGAAGCACGCACGCGCTCGATGTCGGACTGGCAGCCCACGCCGCTGCTGCTCGCGCTGCACAAGCCGGCGCCCGAGCTGGCCCTGTTCCTGATCGAGAGGGGCGCCGACGTGAACGCCGCAAGCGCCGACCGGAGCGGCATCGACGGGCAATCGGCCCTGATGGTTGCCGCAACGGGTGGCCAGGCCGCAGTCGTCGACGCCCTGCTCGCCAGGGACGCCGCGATCGGCGCACGCAACGGCCGCGGCGAAACCGCGCTGATGGCGGCCGCCGGCGGCTATGGCGACGCACAAATGGCGATCGCACGCCGCCTGCTCGACGCCGGCGCCGAACTCGACGCAAGGAGCGATTCCGGCTCGACGCCATTGATCCGCGCCGCCGGCAGCAGGAACGACGTGCTGCCCCTTCTGCTGGAGCGCGGCGCCGCCGTCAATGCCACGACGAAGAACGGCTGGACCGCGCTGATGGTCGCCGCGCAGGTCGGCAACGACGACTACGTACGCGCGCTGCTCGCGCGGGGCGCCAATGCACGCGTCCTCAACGAGGACGGCGAAAGCGCTGCCAGCCTGGCCGCAAAGGGCGGCTACAACCGCGTGTTGCGCACCCTGGGCGCCCCGCCCGTGCGTGCCGCAGGCGATCAGTAAGCGACCGAGAAGCGCTGCCGCGCGTGCGCGGGGCGTTCCAGCTCGTCGATCATCGCCACCGCGTAGTCCGCGAGCGAGATGCGGCTTACCCCCTGCGCGTCGACGAGCAGCTGGTCGGAGCCCAGGCGGAAGCGCCCGGTGCGCTCGCCCGGCTCCAGATGGGCCGCGGGGCTCAGCATCGTCCACGCGAGCTCCGGCTCGGCGCGCAACAGCTGCAGCGCATCGCGCGCGCCTTCGGCCGTGCCCTTCCACTGCGCCGGGAACCCGGGCGTGTCGACGAGCTGCACGCCCGGCGCCACCTCGAGGCTGCCCGCACCGCCGACGACCAGCAGCCGCGGCACGCGCGCCTGCCTGGCCGCGGCGATGATCGAGCGCATGCCTTGCACGTAGTAGCCACGCACGTCCGCCTGCGCGTGGCCGCTGAAGGCGCTCACGACGGCGTCGTGGCCCTGCAGGCGGGATGCGAGTGCCGCGCCGTCGAGCACGTCGGTCTTGACGGCTTCGAGTCCGGGTTGCGCCGCCAGCTTCGCGGGATTGGAGACGAGGGCCGTGACGCGGTGGCCGCGCGCGAGGGCTTCCTTCAGCAGGGCCGAACCGACATAGCCGGATGCGCCGATGAGAGCGATGTTCATGAATGTCACCTGATTCAAGCGATGGGGGGTGGATGGGTCGCTGTCTGCAACGGCGCCATCTTCACATTGCGCATTGTTTTCAAAAACAGTTCAGTTCAGAATTCACTGTTTTCAATTCAAAGACAACGGCCAGATATGGGCATCGCCGACCGCATCGACCTCAACGGATTGCAGATCTTCGCCGCCGTTGCCGAAGCCGGCGGCTTCACCGCCGCGGCCGATCGCCTGGGCATCGCCAAGGCCAAGGTCAGCATCGAGATCGGCCGCCTCGAGACGCAGCTCGGCATCAGCCTGCTCAGCCGCACCACGCGTCGCGTCGCCCTCACCGAGGCCGGCCACACCCTGTACGCCGAATGCGTGCCGCGGCTGCGCGGCATCGAGGAAGCCCTCGTTCAGCTTGGCAGCCCGTCCGCGGAGTTGAGCGGGACGCTGCGCATCGGCTGCACCGTCGATCACGCGGTACAGTCCCTCGGCCGCGCCGTCTCCGAGTTCGCCGCGCAGCACCCGCAGCTGCACATCGAACTGCGCACCAGCGACCAGGTCGTCGATCTCGTCGAGGAGGGGCTGGACGTGAGCTTCCGCATGGGTTGGCTGCGCGACTCGTCGATGCGCGCCCTCAAGCTCGCCGACTTCGCGCAGTACATCGTCGCCTCCCCGGACTATCTCGCGCGCGCCGGCCAACCGCAGCACCCCGAGGAGCTCGCGCGCCACGAATGGGTCGCGCTGACGCTGTTGCCGACGCCGCTGACCTGGAGCTTCACGCATGCCGACGGACAAATCTGCAGCGTGCGCACCCGCGGCCACCTGCGCGCCGACTCCGCAGCCGCGCTGCGCGCCCTGCTCGAAGGCGGCGCCGGGATCTCGGCGCTCGACCAGTTCAGCGCCAGGCCGGCCGTCGAGAGCGGCCGGCTCGTGCGCCTGCTGCCCGCCTGGACGCCCCCCGGCGGCGGCCTCTACGCGGTCTACGCACCGGGCCGGCACCAGCCCGCGCACGCCCGCAAGTTCGTCGACTTCTACCGCCGCAGCCTGCAGCAGCGCATCGAGCAATGCTTCGGCACGCGTCCGGCTGCAGAGTCCGCGAAGGACGGCGCTGCCCGCCCATCCTGACCGGCACGCCGGGCGAACTCACGCTAGAATGGCGCCCGCCCGCCGTATCAATGCTCACGGCATCAATCCGCGGCGGGCAGACATCCATGACCGAACCGAAGCCCGCCTCCTCTCCCATGCTGTCACGCCCGCTGATGCTGGGCATCGCGCTGTCGCTCGCGCTGCATCTCGCGGTGCTGATCGGCCCGCAGGTCGACCTGCAGCCCCTGCCCGAACTGCAACGCCTCGACGTGACGCTGGTGCGCACTGCACCGCAGATCGCGGTCAGCGAAGCGCCGCCCCCCCCGCCTCCGCCGGTGAAGAAGAAACCGCGCCCCCCGGCGGAGCCGAAGACGGCGCAGGCGAACATCACCGACCAACCCGTCGCGCAGCCCGAACCGGCACCGGACCCCGTCGCCGCCGCCGAACCGCCGCCCGTCCCCGAGCCTGAACCGGCCCCCGAACCGCCTGCCGAAGCGGCCCCCGAAGCCGCTGCGGACGTCGAGACAACGCCCCCCGCCCCATCCGCGGCCGACGAGCAGGCGCTGCCGGCCGAAGCCACGCCGGTCGCCGGCAGCGGCGGCCAGGCCTGGCCGCGGGCCGGCCGCATCACCTACCTGGCACTGATGGGCGAGAAGCAACTCCCCATGGGCAAGGCGACCCACCAGTGGGTAGTCGCCGACGACGGCAGCTACCGCATCTCCGAGCTCGTCGAGCCGACCACCGTCGCCGCGATCCCGTGGTTCCGCCCGGGGCGCAAGCTGCGCGAGAGCACCGGCCGGATCACCGAGGCCGGGCTGCGCCCCGAACGCTTCACCGAACGCGAGGACGGGCGCCCCGGCGAAGTCCTCGCCGAGCTCGACCGCAAGACCGGCGAATTCCGCAGCGCCGGCACCACGGACAGCCTGCCCGACAACGCGCAGGACAGCCTGTCGCTGCTCTACCAGCTCGGCTACCCCGGCGCCGCGGCCGGCGGCTCGCTGCCCGTCACCGCAGGTGGCGCGCTGCGCAGCTTCCAGCTCGAGACGATCGGCGAGGAGACCGTACATCTGCCCTTCGGGCAGGGCTGGCGTGCCCGCCACGTCCGCGCACGCTACGGCAGCGCACGCGAGATGACCGACGTGTGGCTCGCGACCGACCACTTCGGCCTCCCGATCCTGATCCGCACGATCGACCCCAAGGGCGTCGTCTACTATCTCGTCGCGACCGAAGTGATGGTCAGCCGCGAGGCCCTGCCGTCCGCAGCACGCTGACCCGCGACGAGCCTCCCCCTGCGCCACGGCGCACGCGGGGGACGGCCGCGCCGGCTTGCTTTCGCATGATCCTCGCCTACCATCAATGCATGCCGGGCGAGGCTCCGCAGCATGCCTGAAGGGTGACGCCCGCACCGGCACGCCATCCCGACGCGGAGGACATGCCATGCTGTTCATCACCAGCAGAATGCCGACCCACAACACCGAGCCCGAGCTCAACCCGAACTTCGTCTTCGACCTCGGCAACAACGCCTCCAGCCGCGCCTTCTACTGCTGCCGGCGCAAGAAGAAGGACAGCTACGAGGAGATCGGCAGCAAGGCCCTGCTCAGCGCGATCAAGGAGTCGAAGCATCGCCAGGTGCTGCTCTACATCCACGGCTTCTCGAACCTGCCCGAGACGGTGTTCAAGAACGTCGAGGAATTCCAGAGCCTGTGCAACAAGAAGAAGGCCGGCGAAGTGCTGGTCGTGCCGGTGATCTGGCCGTGCGACAACGA
Organism: Aromatoleum evansii; assembly: GCF_045689615.1. NCBI lineage: Bacteria > Pseudomonadati > Pseudomonadota > Betaproteobacteria > Rhodocyclales > Rhodocyclaceae > Aromatoleum > Aromatoleum evansii. The sequence goes on along the minus strand of NZ_CP141259.1, from coordinate 468,833 downwards.
CCTCGGCATCGTCAAGGATTACTGGGACGACCAGAAGGCCGCCGACCAGAGCGCCTTCGCCCTCGCGCGCATGTTCCAGAAGTTCATGGAATGGCGCGCCTCGACCGAATACAACCCCGAGGACGACCCCTGCCTCAAGCGCATCAACGTGCTGGCGCACTCGATGGGCAACCGCGTGCTGCGCCAGACGCTCGCCAACTGGCGCCGCTACGACCAGCCGCAGGGCCTGCCGCTGCTGTTCCGCAACACCTTCCTGGTCGCCGCCGATGTCGTCAACGAGTCGCTGCACCGCGGCGAACCGGGCGAACTGATCTGCCACGCGTCGCGCAACGTCGTCGTGTATTACGCCTCGGACGACCTCGCGCTGCGCGCGAGCAAGGTCTCCAACCTGCGTAACGCGGAAGCCTCGCGCCGCCTCGGCCACACCGGGCCCGAGGACATGGACCGCACGCCGAAGAACGTCTATGCGATCGACTGCGACGACGTGAACACCCGCTACGACCCGCCCAAGGGCCACTCCTACTTCCGCTCCGGCGAGAGGAAGGGCGAACCGGGCGTGGTCTTCGACCACATCTTCGACACCATGCTGACCGGCCGCGTGTTCCCCAGCGACGAGTTCCGCAAGTCGAGCATCCTGGCCCTGCCGGGATAGACCTGACCCCGCGGCGCAGCCCCTCGTCCCGCGCCGCCCGGGGGCCGCCGTGCCGGGTGCGCTTACCCTGATCGGGTTGCCAGAACGCTTGCCGGACGGAGACAATGGCCGCACCTTCGACCACGGTCGCACCTGCGCACTGGCTCCCGTCCCGATGTTTTCCAAGAACCTGGCCACACTGCTCGCAGCGGTCGCACTGCTCGCCAGCCTCGTTTCCCTCCCTGCGGCCGGACAATCCCCCGTGCTGATCGGCCTCGACGCCGAGTTCGGCCACAAGACCAGCACCTCGGCACAGGCCATCCAGCAGGGCATCGAGATCGCGATCGAGGAAATCAACGCTGCAGGAGGCGTGCTGGGCGGGCGCAAACTCGCACTGGTGACGCGCGACAACCGCGCGCTGCCCGCCGTCGGCGTCGAAAACCTGCGCGAACTCGCTGCCATGCCCGAGCTCGTGGGCGTCTTCGGCGGCAAGTTCAGTCCCGTGTTTCTCGAATGGCTGCCGGTCGCGCACGAACTCGGCGTGCTGTTGCTCGACCCCTGGGGTTCCGCCGATCCCATCACCGAGAATACCTATCGCCCCAGTTACAGCTTCCGCCTGTCGCTGAAGGACGCATGGGCGGCACCGGCGATGCTGAACTTCGCGCGCAAGGAACGCGGCGCGAGCCGCGTCGGCATCCTCCTGCCCAACACCGGCTGGGGACGCAGCAACCGCAACGCCCTTGTCACCGCGGCGACTTCGGCCGGGGTCAGCATCATCGGCGAACACTGGTACAACTGGGGCGACCAGTCGCTGCTGGAACAGTACCGCAGCCTGCGCGCGGCCGGCGCCCAGGCGATCATCCTTGTCGCCAACGAGACCGAAGGCGCCCTGCTGGTGCGCGAGGTGGCCGCGCAAGCGCCCGCCGAGCGGCTGCCGATCGTCAGCCACTGGGGCGTCACCGGGGGAGCATTCGCCGAGTTGGCGGGCCCGGCGCTCGATGCAGTCGATTTCGCGGTTGTCCAGACTTTCAGCTTCATCGGCCAGGACACGCCTGCTGCGAGGCGCGTGCTCGCGGCGCTGAAAGCCCGCTACGGCATCGCGGGCGCCGAAAAGGTGCGCGCGCCGGTGGGGGTCGCCCACGCCTACGACCTCACCCACTTGCTGGCCCAGGCGATCGTGCGCGCGGGTTCGACGGACCGCGCCAAGGTGCGCGATGCGCTGGAAAAGCTGCCCGCCTATGCGGGCCTGGTGCGCCACTACGGGCGGCCGTTCACACCCGCGCGCCACGACGCGCTCGGTCCCGAGCAGGTGTTCATGGCGCGCTACACGGCCCAGGACGTGCTCGTTCCGCTCGCGCGGCCGGCCAGGCGCTGAACCGCAGGCAGCTATTCACCGCAGCTCGCGCCAGCGCCTCCCTTCCCCGGTGCCCGCCACCCGGCCCTGACATCCCGGAACGCCGTCACGACACGCTCGAGACGGCCATCGAAGCCCGGGACGGGGATCGCATCCATGCGCAGCAGGTGCAACTCGCCCCCCCGCAGGCGCCCGACAACGCGCCCGGTGACCGGCTCGCCCGCGCACAATGCCTGCACTGCCGGAAGCTGCGACAGCGCGAGGTGCTCGCCGTCGGCATCAAGCAGGGACCATGTGTTGTCCAGCCCCAGTTCGGACAAGCCCCCGACGCCGAGCCAGTCGCGTGCGGCGTCGTTAGCGTACTCGACGATACCGTCGGACGAATGCGACAGGATTCCAATATCGAGCCCGGAAAGAAGCTCGCCGTAGCGCACCAAGGTATCGACGCCGGCAGGGAGGTCTGTCATGAGCATGGGCTTCACCCTCCTTTGCTTCCCCGCGGCCCGACGCAAGGCATGCCCCCTTGCACGCCGCGATCCGGCACCGTTACGGGCCGGCACACCGCAGGTAGATGCAACTCTATATCGAAGTAAACCGTTCGCGAAACCGGGATATTCCACCGCGGCGCGAACTTCCTCACCGACATTGCCGCACCGTCCGCACGCACGGGGTGCCGACCGCTGCGCTCAGCGTTCGGGCAGCAGACGCCCGAGCAGCGCCTGCATCTTCACCCAGTGCGTCCCCTCCCAGAACACCCGCCGGCACACGTCGCAGGTGCTGAAACGCGTGTGGCGCTCGCGCACCCCCTCGGGCAGCAGGTGCACCACGCTCGCCTTGTCGATCGCATGCAGCGGCGCGTTGCACGCGAGGCACAGCGTGAAGGGCCGGGCGCTGCGGGCGAGATCCAGGCGCGCGAGGATCTCCGCGAACTGCAGCTCCGGCTTCAGCGCATGCACGTAGCAGCCATGCGTGATCGTGCGCCGCTTGAGCAGCTCGCGGTCGCGCGTGAGCACGACGCGCCCGTCGTGGGCCGCGATCGCCTCGATGTCCTCGTCGGCGAAGTTGTTGTCGTACAGCGTGTCGAAGCCCGTCATGCGCAGCAACCGCGCGAGGCCGCCGAGGTGGGCGTCGGCGACGAAGCGCATGACGCGCAGCGGATGTTCGCGCACGCGCAGCAGCGGCGTGATGTCGAAGGTCTCGAAGCGCGGATAGACCGACACGCGGTCGCCCTCGTCCAGCAGTCGGTCGAAGCCCACCGACTCGCCATTGACCAGCACCAGCTCGACCTCGGTGTGCGGCACCCCCAACGCCTCGATCATGTGCTTGACCGTCGCGGCACGCGCGCACGGCACCGTGACGTCGCGGTAGCGGTTTGCCGGGACGAGGAAATCGTTGAGTTCCTCGTAGAAGCGGAAACTCGCCGACACCATCGCCCGGACTCCGGTTCAGGGCGCGGGCCGCGCGCGGAAACCGAAGCGCTCCGCCACCGCGGCACGTTCGACGGCCTGCAGCGGCAGGTTCCGCCAGCTCACTTGCGATCTCGCCTGCGCCCCCTCCCCCGAACCGCCCGTCATCACCGCGAGTAGCACCTCGTCGTCGGCCACGCTGCCGTCCGCGAGACGGCATTCGGCCAGGAAGGCCGCGAGGTCGCGGTCGTCGAGCAGGCCGGCGCCGAGATCCGTATCCAGCAGCACATTGCCCTCCTCGTCCAGGCACGCCCGCGCGACGGCTGCGACCCCGGCCCCGGTATGTGTCGTGAGACGGCCATCCGGATGCAGGCGCAACACCCAGGGGGTGTATTCCAGCGCCACGTACACCCGCTGCGGCCCGTTGTGCACGAGCCAGTTGCCCGACTCGTCGCGGCCATAGTTCGCGTTGAGGAAGCCCGCCAGCCCCGCGTGCTCGACCGCCTCGCCGCGCAGCCGCCACGTGCCGCGGCGGTCGAGCGACAACCAGTCGTAGCAGGCGGGAACGTCTGGCCAGCGGGCGAGCGCGGCAGGATCGGGGCGGATGGTCATCGGCGCGGAACTCGCATGAAAGTCCCAGCATAGCGCGCCGCAGCCTCGGGCAAAACCCGGCCGCACATGCGCGAAGCGCCCGAGTCTGGGACAATCCGCCGGTTGCCCATGCGGAGAACCCCGCGATGACCGAAGCGATCGTCGTCCTCACCAACTGCCCCGACGCCGCCTGCGCCGACGCCCTCGCCGCGCTGCTGGTCGAGCGCCGCCTGGCGGCCTGCGTGAACATCCTCGCGCCCTGCCGCTCGGTGTATCGCTGGCAGGACAAGACCGAGACCGCGGCCGAAGTCCCCCTCCTGATCAAGACCACACCCGTGCGCTACGCGGAACTCGAGGCGGCGATCCGCGAGAACCATCCCTACGAACTTCCGGAAATCATCGCGGTCCCTGTCATGCGAGGCCTGCCCGGCTACCTCGACTGGGTCGCCGCGGAGACTGCGCCATTGCCCGACAACGACGACGATGCAGGCTCGACCGCGTCCTGAGCGCGCACGACACAAGTCTTGATCCACATCGAAGGCCGCTCTCCCCAACCAACCTACAATTGCGCCCTACAACCGCGCCACCGCGCAACGCCGACGCCCCCATGCACCGCATCCTGTCCCTGATTGCCCTGCTCGCGAGCCTGCTCGCGCTCTCCGCTCCCGCCAACGCCGCCGCCACCGTCACCGGGACGCCGATGCGCCCGGAGGAAGCCTTCGTGCTCTCCGCACAGGCGCTCGACCCGCAGACGGTCGAGGTCACCGTCAAGATCGCAGGCGACTACTACCTCTACGCCGACAAGTTCCGCTTCCGCGCCGATCCCGACACCGTCACCTTCGGCACGCCGCAGCGCCCCGCGGGCAAGGTCACGAAGGACGACTTCTTCGGCCAGGTCGAGACCTACCGCAAGGAAGTGAAGATCCTGCTGCCGGTCAGCGCGCCGGAAGGCACGACGAAGTTCCGCCTGCTCGGCAGCGTGCAGGGCTGCTGGGATGGCGGCATCTGCTACCCGCCCAACGAGCAGACCGCGGACATCGATCTGCTCGCCAAGCCGGTGAAGACCGGCGGCAACTTCCTCGACGGCCTGCTCGGACGCGACGACAAGCCCGCGCAGGCCACCGCCGCGAGCGGTGGCAGCGGCGTATCCGACGACGAGAGCGGACGCATCGCCGGCCTGCTGCGCGACGCCAGCGGCCCGCTGGTGCTGCTGAGCTTCTTCGGCTTCGGACTGCTGCTCGCCTTCACCCCCTGCATGTTTCCGATGATCCCCATCCTGTCGGGCATCATCGTCGGCCACGGCCACCACATCTCGCGCGGACGCGCCTTCGTGCTGTCGCTGGTGTACGTGCTGGGCATGGCCATTACCTATGCCGCCGCCGGCGTCGCCGCAGGGCTCTCGGGCACGATGCTGGCCGCTGCGCTGCAGAACGCCTGGGTGCTGGGCGCCTTCGCGCTGGTGTTCGTGCTGTTGTCGCTGTCGATGTTCGGCTTCTACGAGCTGCAGTTGCCGACGGCGCTGCAGAGCCGCCTGTCGTCCACCGCCAGCCACCAGCAGGGCGGCAGCCTCGGCGGCGTCGCGGTGATGGGGGTGTTGTCGGCGCTCATCGTCGGCCCCTGCGTCGCCGCCCCGCTTGCCGGCGCGCTGCTCTACATCGCACAGACGGGCAACGCCGCGCTCGGCGGCGCCGCCCTGTTCGCGATGGCGCTTGGCATGGGCGCCCCGCTCCTCGCCGTCGGCGTCGCCGCGCGCACGGTGCTGCCGAGAGCCGGCGCATGGATGGAAGGCGTCAAGAAGGCCTTCGGCGTGATGCTGCTGGCCGTCGCCGTGTGGCTGCTCACGCCGGTCGTGCCGCCGCTGCTGCCCATGCTCGCGTGGGCCGCATTGCTGATGTTCTCCGGCATCTTCCTGCATGCGATCGACCCGCTGCCGCCGCACGCCAAGGGTTGGCAGCGCTTCTGGAAGGGCGTCGGCGTCGTGCTGCTGATCGGCGGCGCGGCGATGCTGATCGGCGCACTGGCGGGCTCGCGCGACCCGCTGCAGCCGCTCGCGGTGCTGCGCGCGCAGGCCACGACCGCAAACGCGGCCGAACTGCCGCGCTTCGAGAAGGTCGCCTCGATCGCCGAACTCGACGCCCGCCTCGCCGCCGCCGACCGTCCGGTGATGCTCGACTTCTATGCCGACTGGTGCGTGTCGTGCAAGGAGATGGAGCGCTTCACCTTCACCGATCCGAACGTCGCCGCGCGCATGGGCCGCATGCTGCTGCTGAAGGCCGACGTCACCGCCAACAACGACGACGACAAGGCCCTGCTCAAGCGCTTCAACCTGTTCGGCCCGCCGGGCACGATCTTCTTCGACCGTGCCGGCAAGGAACGCGCCGGCCTGCGCGTCGTCGGCTTCATGAAGGCGGAGGCCTTCGCCGAGGTGCTCGACCGCGCGCTGCGGTAACGGTCAGGCCGCAGCGGCCTCAGCCGCGATTCGGCGGCGTTTTCCCTTGTGGGAGCGGCTTCAGCCGCGAAGAGGCGGTGTCGCTGGCTGCACGGCCAATTCGCGGCTGAAGCCGCTCCCACATGCTTGCTCCCACCGCGACTGCCCGCTGCCACGCCCGAATTCGGGCGATTGCCGCGGATTACGGCGGCGAAGCGACCGCATTTGCTTGCACTTCGCCTACAATTGGCGCTCCACCACTCGCTCGCCCACTAGAAATGTTCTCCGGAATCGTGGCCGCCTGCGGCCGAATCGAACGCATCGATCCCCTGCAGGACGGCGTCCGCCTGACGGTCAACGTCGCCGACCTCGACCTCTCCGACGTGCAGCTCGGCGACAGCATCGCCAATAGCGGCGTATGCCTCACCGTCATCGCGATCGACGGCCCGCGCGTGCAGTTCGACGTGTCGCGCGAGACCCTCAACTGCACGGCCGGGCTCGACCAGGCCGGCAACGAGGTCAATCTCGAGAAGGCGCTGCGCCTCGCCGACCGCCTCGGCGGCCACCTCGTCACCGGCCACGTCGACGGCGTCGGCGAAGTCGTCCGCTTCGTCCCCATGGGCGAGAGCCACGACCTCGTGATCCGCGCCCCGGCCGCGCTCGCCGGCTACATCGCGCGCAAGGGCTCGATCACGGTGAATGGCGTGAGCCTCACCGTGAACCGCGTCGAGGGCACCGAATTTTCGATCAACCTGATCCCGCACACCGTGGCGGTCACCAATCTCAAGCACCTCGCGGCCGGCAGCCGCGTGAATCTCGAGATCGACCTGATCGCCCGCTACTGCGAACGCCTGCTCGCCTGGCGCGAGGAATCCGCACAATGACCGCACTGTCCCCCATCACCGAAATCGTCGAGGAAATCCGCGCCGGCCGCATGGTCGTGCTAGTCGACGAGGAAGACCGCGAGAACGAGGGCGACCTCGTGCTCGCCGCCGAGCACGTCACGCCCGAGGCGATCAACTTCATGGCCAAGTTCGGCCGCGGGCTGATCTGCCTGACGCTGACCGAGGCGCGCTGCCGCCAGCTCGACCTGCACCTGATGGTGCGCGACAACCGCTCGCCGCACGGCACCGCCTTCACGACCTCGATCGAGGCCGCGGAGGGTGTCACCACCGGCATCTCCGCGCACGACCGCTCGCGCACGGTGGAAGCCGCGGTCGCGCGCAACGCCAAGCCCACCGACATCGTCCAGCCCGGCCACATCTTCCCGCTGATGGCGCAGAACGGCGGCGTGCTGATCCGCGCCGGCCACACCGAAGCCGGCTGCGACCTCGCCGCGCTGGCCGGGCTCGAACCTGCCGCGGTGATCTGCGAGATCCTCAAGGACGACGGCACGATGGCGCGCCTGCCCGACCTCGTCGAGTTCGCCAAGGAACACGGCCTCAAGATCGGCGCCATCCGCGACCTGATCCAGTACCGTTCGTCGAACGAGCACCTGATCAAGCGCGTCGCCGAAAAGGACGTCGAGACGCCGCATGGGCGCTTCCGCCTGTTCGCGTTCGAGGACAAGACCACCGGCGAAGTCCATTTCGCGCTGACCAAGGGCGATATCCGCCCGGAACGCGAGACCCTCGTGCGCGTGCATGAACCGATCTCGGTGGTCGACTTCCTCGACTCCGAGAGCGGCCACCACACCTTCCCGGTGAACCTCTCGCTCGCCCGCCTCGCGCAGGCGGAGCAGGGCGTGATCGTGCTGCTGTACCGCCCGCAGTCGGGCACCGAGCTGCTCGCCAGCCTGACCGGCGAGGGTTACCAGCCGCCGAAATGGGACGCACGCCTGTTCGGCGTCGGCGCCCAGATCCTGCGCGACCTCAAGGTCGGCAAGATGCGGCTGCTCTCGAGCCCGCGCAAGATTCCGAGCATGGCCGGCTTCGGCCTGGAGATCACGGGCTTCGTCGATCCGGCCTGAGGTGGTACCCTCGACGTTTTACCGCGCCGGAAGTCCTGCGGATTTCCGGCTTTTCCGTTTTTGAAAGAACCGAACATGGCCCGTTACGACAACATCCCCGAATTCGAGCCCGATCTGAACGGCCACGGCCTGCGCATCGGCATCGTCATGAGCCGCTTCAATCAGGACGTGTGCGAAGGCCTGCTGTCGGCTTGCACCTCCGAACTGCAGCGCCTCGGTGTCGCACCCGACCTGATCCGCATCGCGACCGTCCCCGGCGCGCTGGAAATCCCGCTCACGCTGCAGGCCATGGCGCGCAGCGGCCGCTACGATGCGCTGGTCGCGCTCGGCGCGGTGATCCGCGGCGAGACCTACCACTTCGAGCTGGTGTCGAACGAAATGGGCGCAGGCATCACCCGCATCGGCCTCGACACCGGGCTGCCGATCGCCAACGGCGTACTCACCACCGAGGACGACGACCAGGCGCTGGCACGGATGCAGGAGAAAGGCAGCGACTGCGCACGCACCGCCGTCGAGATGGCCCGCCTGCTGCGGATGCTCAAATGAGCGGCAAGGCAGCACGGCGCCGCGCGCGCGAATTCGCCCTGCAGGGCATCTACCAGTGGCTGCTGTCGGGCAACTCCGTCCCCGTGATCGAGGACCACGTCGCCCAGGTCACCGGCTTCGACAAGGCCGACCGCGAGCTTTTCGTCAGTCTGCTACGTGGCACGCTGGCCAACGTCGAGGCGCTGCAGGAGGAGTTCATCCCCTTCATCCACCGTTCGGTCGACGAACTCTCGCCGGTCGAGCGTGCGATCCTGCTGCTCGCGACGCAGGAGCTGAAGAACAGCCTCGACACGCCCTACCGCGTCATCATCAACGAGGCGATCGAGCTCGCGAAGAGCTACGGCGGCACCGAAGGCCACCGCTTCGTGAACGGCGTGCTCGACAAGCTCGCGGCGAAGCTGCGCGCGGTCGAGGTGAGCGCCGCGAAGGACGCGAAGTCCTGAAGACGCGGCCGAACGGCTGAGCACCGAACGGGCCTGCGCGGCCCGTTTTTCATTTCATCAGTCCGGCATGCCCGCCTGTCAAGGCAGAAGGCCCGGGCGTGCATCGCTGCACGACCCGGGCCTTCTTCTTCATCGCGCCCCCGCGCGTGCGGGGGCCGACATCATCAATCAGTCGCGGAAAGCCGGGCGCGGACGGCGGGCGCCTTCCGGACGGTCGCCGCCGAAACGGGCGCCGTCGCGCGAGCCTTCGCGGCGGGGCGCGCGGTCATCCCGCGGGAAGGCGCTGCGGTCGCCGAAGCTGCGCGGTTCGCTGCGACCGAAGGCGGGACGCTCCTGCGGGGCGCCGGCGCGCTCGTCACGGCCGAAGCCGCCGCGGTTGCCGTCACGCCCTTCCGACGACCAGCCCTTGCCGGCGCCCGGACGGGAATCACGCGAATCGCGGCTCCACGAGGAACCGCCGGAGGGACGGCCGCCGCCGTAGCCCGGCTTGCCGCCACCCGGGCGACGCGGCGAAGTCGGACGCGCCGTCGGCTCCAGGCCTTCGATGACGTGCACGTCCATGCGCTTGCCGGTGAAGCGTTCGATCGCGCGGATGATGCCCATCTCGCGCGGGCCCGACATCGTGATCGCAATACCGTCGCGGCCGGCGCGGCCGGTGCGGCCGATGCGGTGCACGTAGTCCTCGACCTGGCGCGGCGGGTCGAAGTTGATGACGTGGCTGATGCCGGCGACGTCGATGCCGCGCGCGGCGACGTCGGTCGCGACGAGCACGCCGATGCGGCCCTGGCGCAGCTTGTCCAGCGTGCGGTTGCGCGCGGTCTGGTGCATGTCGCCGTGCAGCGCAGCGGCGGCGAAGCCCTTTTCCTGCAGCGACAGGGAGACTTCCTCCGCGCTCTTCTTGGTCGCGGTGAACACCACGGCCTGCTGCAGCCCGTCCGTTCCCAGCAGGGATTCGAGCAGACGCGTCTTGTGCACGAGGTTGTCGGCCATCATCAGGCGCTGCTCGATGTTGCCGCGGTTCTCGACCGTCGGGGCGATCTCGATGCGCTGCGGGTTGCGCTGCATCTTGCTCGCGAGGTTGCCGACCACGCCGTCCAGCGTCGCCGAGAACAGCAGGGTCTGGCGCGAAGCCGGGGTCGCGGCGACGATGGTTTCGATGTCTTCGACGAAGCCCATGTCGAGCATGCGGTCGGCTTCGTCGAGCACCAGGGTCTCGACATCCGACAGCTTGATCTTGCGGCGCGTGAGGTGGTCGATGAGGCGGCCCGGTGTGGCGACGACGACGTCGACCGGACGCGACAGCTGCTTCACCTGGGCGAAGAAGGGGGCGCCGCCGACGAGGCAGGCGGTGTTGAGCCAGCGCAGGTGGCGGCCGTAGGTCTTCACGGCCTTCTCGACCTGCAGCGCGAGTTCGCGCGTCGGGGTCAGCACGAGGATGCGCGGACCGGCGCCGGGCGCAGGCTTGCGCTCGACGATGCGCGACAGGCTGGGCAGCGTGAAGGCGGCGGTCTTGCCGCTGCCGGTGTGCGACGACACCATCAGGTCGGCACCGGAGAGCGCGGCGGGGATCGCCTTGACCTGCACTTCGGTGGGGACGGTGTAGCCGGTGGTCTCGATGGCCTTGAGCAGCAGTTCGTTGAGACCGAGTTCGTTGAACGTCATGGGTTCTTCCTGTTTTTCCGCGGCAACGGGTGGTCGCAACGGGATCTGGCCCGGTTATCCGGGCCAATGAAAAGGCATCGCACCGTCCACGGGGGACGCGGTGGCGGCAAGCGCGCGATGGGCTTGGGCCGGTCGGATACCATCGAACGTGGGACAAACCACTACGACGGATGCGACCGCGCATCGGCACCAACCGGCATTCGCGATGCCTATCGATCAGGAGAACGAGAGGAGTTCGACGGGAGGGTCGGGGGCGATGGGGCTGTGGATACAGTCCCTCGGCTGGGTCCGCGGAATCCTGTTCCGCGAGTTAAGACCTGAAAATACACCGACTGCTGCATTGCACAACGGACGCAATGGTAGCCGATTTTCCGGCTCCGGGAAAGAAAAAAAGCAAAAAGGCCCGACGCCTGCAGGCGTCGGGCCCCGATCTGGTGCTGCCGAAGGCGGGATCAGTTGCCGTTCACAGCGCCCTTCAGCGTCGCGCCGGCCGAGAACTTCGGCACGCGCGAAGCGGCGATCTTGATCGAAGCGCCGGTCTGCGGGTTGCGGCCGGTACGCTCGGCGCGCTCGGACACCTCGAAGGAGCCGAAGCCCGTGAACGACACTTTCTCGCCGGCGGCCATGCGCTCGGCGATGATGTCGAGCACGGCGGACAGGGCACGGTCGGCCTGCGCACGCGAGACATCCAGACGATCGGCCAGGGCTTCGACGAATTCACCTTTGTTCATGCTTTACCTCGATTGGTGTGTGAGTTGTTCGGTGCTGCACATCTAACGGCCGGATTCTAGCATTGTCGCGGCTTGCGGGGCATTCATCCACGTCAACGATACAAATTCCGAAGCATGTTTCGATGCCATGGACACATTTTCGAATGCCGTGCGACGGGTCGGGAATCAGGGCAAACGCGAATCAGGCGAAACCCGACGGCGGGCCGCCTTGCCTGCAATTGGCGTTTTCACCGGAAAATCGGGCCGAAACTCGCTCCACTGCTGCGATTTCAGCCCCTGGCCATGGCCTCACGGGCATGCAGGGCGACAAGAATCTCCATTAAACGCCGTGCAACTCGCCCCGGAGGGGGCGTGCGTGCGATCGAAACCTGCCATTCGCACGAATAGCGCAGGGTTTCGGACGGAATGCGCACGATTTCACCGCGCGCCTCGAAGGCCTGCGCGTAGTGGTCCGGCAGGAAGCCGACGTAGCGCCCCGAGCGGATCAGCAGCACGCTCGCCTCCTGCTCGAAGGCCCGCGCCGCCGGCTGCAGGCCCAAGCGCCAGAAGCTTTCCATGTTCGGGGAGTGGTAGCCGAGGCCGACGAAGGCGGCGCGACGCAGCTCGTCGTCGGACGGCACGCGCCCGCACGCGACGAGCGAGTGGTGGGGCGCGGCGTAGAGCGGCAGGTGCTCGTCGAAGAGGTGCACCGAGGTGAAGCTGTCGCTCGCTCGATGGAAAGGATGCACCGCAAGGTGGAAACGGCCCTCGAGGAGCCCCTTCTCGATCTCGCTGCTGCCGGCGACGAAGACGTTGAGCGACACCGCCGGCGCCTCGGCGCCGAAGATCGCGATCGCCTCGGCGAGGCGGCATCCGGGATTGGAGACGATCTTGTCGAACATCACGAGGTTGAGCTCGCCGCGCATGCCCGCATGCAGCTCGGCGACCTCGGCGCGGAAGGCCTCGATCTGCGCGAGCAGGCGCCGCGCGGCCTCCAGCACGACCTGCCCTTCCTCGCTGAGCGCGAAACCGCCGCGACCGCGCTCGCACAGGCGCACCCCGAGGCGCAGTTCGAGGTCCTTGAGGTGACGGCTGATGACCGAGCGGCTGATATTCAGACGCAGCTCGGCCGCGGCGAGGCCGCCGGATTCGGCGATCGCGATGAACACGCGCAGCAGGCGCAGGTCGGCTTCGGCGAGGCTGGCAAGGAGGGCACGGGGTTTCATGGGGCAATTGTTTCACTAATGCGCAACTTTACGTACGTCTTCTGTAGTTTTTTGCACTCATTAATCCTCATAAGATCCAGACTAGACAACCCGCCGCAGCACTTTGCGCTTCGGCGGGAGCGGCTTCAGCCGCGAATGGGCCGCGCCATGCAGCACCCGCCGATTCGCGGCTGAAGCCGCTCCCACGTAGACGCCCCGGCAGAACGCCTTCCTGCTGCACCGTGCCATCCATCGGAGCCCCGCATGTCCCACGACCAGGCCTTCTGGCTGCCCTTCACTGCGAACCGCGCGTTCTGGAAATCGCCGCGCATCATCACCGGCGCGCGCGGGCACTACTACACGACCGAAGACGGGAGGCAACTGCTCGACGGTTTCTCGGGGCTGTGGACCTCGGGCCTCGGCCACTGCCATCCGAAGATCGTCGCGGCGGTGCAGGAGCAGGTCGCCACGCTCGACTACGCGATGGGCTTCCAGGTCACCAACGACAAGGCCATCGCCCTGGCGCGCGAGGTCGCGGCGCTGGCGCCGGACGGGATGAACAAGGTGTTCTTCACCAACTCCGGGTCGGAGTCGGCCGACACGGCGCTGAAGATCGCGCTCGCCTACCACCGTGCGCGCGGCGAAGGCCAGCGCACGCGGCTGATCGGGCGCGAACGCGGCTACCACGGCGTGAACTTCGGCGGCCTGTCGGTGGGTGGCATCCCGGGCAACCGCAAGGTGTTCAGCGCGGCGCTGCTGCCCGGCGTCGATCACCTTCGCCACACCTACAGCGTGGCCGACATGGCGTTCTCGAAGGGTCAGCCGGCGTGGGGCGCGGCGCTCGCCGAGGACCTCGAGCGCCTGTGCGCGCTGCATGACGCCTCCAACATCGCCGCCGTGATCGTCGAGCCGGTCGCGGGCTCGACCGGCATCCTCGTGCCGCCGATCGGCTATCTGCAGCGGCTACGCGAGATCTGCGACAAGTACGGCATCCTGCTGATCTTCGACGAGGTGATCACCGCCTTCGGCCGCGTCGGCGCGCCCTTCGCAGCGACGCGCTTCGGCGTGACGCCGGACATCATCACGACCGCGAAGGGGCTCACGAACGGCGTCGTGCCGATGGGCGCGGTGATCGTGCGCGACACGCTCTACGAGGCGCTGATGCAGGGCCCGGAACACGTGGTCGAACTTTTTCACGGCTACACCTACTCCGGCCATCCGCTTGCGGCCGCCGCGGGACTGGCGACTCTCGCCACCTATCGCGAGGAGGACAGCTTCGCGCGTGCGCGCGCCGTGGAACCTGTGTTCGAGGAAATGATCCATTCGCTGCGGGGGGAACCCAAGATCGTCGATATCCGCAACATCGGCCTCATGGGCGGCGTCGAGCTCGCGCCGCGCGAGGGGGCGGTCGGCGCGCGCGGCTTCGAGGTCTTCCTGAAGTGCTTCGAGGCCGGCGTGGTGATCCGCAACGGCGGCGACGTGCTGCAATTCTCGCCCTTCCTCGACTCGACGCCCGACGAGCTGGGCCGCATCTTCGACACCGTACGACAGGCGATCCGCGCCACAGCCTGACATTAATGACCGACCACCCAATGACGAGAGAGACAAACGGCAACATGGAAACCCTCGGACACTACATCGGCGGCGCCCGCGTCGCCGACGACAACCGCGCGCAGCCCGTCTGCAACCCTGCCCTCGGCCATCCCGTGCGCCAGGTCGCAATGGCGTCGAAAGCCACCGTCGAGCAGGCGATCGCGGCGGCCGCGGCCGCCTTCCCCGCATGGCGCAAGACGCCGCCGCTCAAGCGCGCACGCGTGCTGTTCAAGTTCAAGGAGCTGCTCGAGCGCAACGCCGATCGCATCGTCGCGGCGATCGTCGAGGAACACGGCAAGGTGTGGGAGGATGCGCACGGCGAGCTCGCGCGCGGCATCGAGGTGGTCGAATACGCCTGCGGCGCGCCCGAGTTCCTGAAAGGCGAGCACAGCCGCGACGTCGGCCCGGACATCGACTCGTGGTCGGAATTCCCGCCACTGGGCGTGGTCGCCGGCATCACGCCGTTCAACTTCCCGGCGATGGTGCCGATGTGGATGTTCCCGATGGCGATCGCCTGCGGCAACACCTTCGTGCTGAAACCCTCGGAGAAGGATCCGTCGGCGTCGATGCTGCTGGCCGAACTGCTGACCGAGGCGGGTCTGCCGGCGGGCGTGTTCAACGTCGTCAATGGCGACAAGGAGGCCGTCGACACGCTCTTGACCGATCCGCGCGTGCAGGCGGTGAGCTTCGTCGGCTCGACGCCGATCGCCGAGTACATCTACACGACCGGCACCGCGCACGGCAAGCGCGTGCAGGCGCTGGGCGGGGCGAAGAACCACGCGGTGGTGATGCCCGACGCGGACCTCGACAACGCGGTGAACGCGATCATGGGCGCGGCCTACGGTTCCTGCGGCGAGCGCTGCATGGCGATCTCGGTGGCAGTCGCGGTCGGCGACGCGGTGGGCGACGAACTGGTCGCACGCCTGAAACCCAAGGTCGAGGAACTGCGCATCGGCAACGGCAGGCAACACGGGCTGGACATGGGGCCGCTGGTAACCGGGGCGCATCGCGACAAGGTCCGGAGCTACATCGACCTCGGCGCCGAGGAAGGCGCAACGCTGGTCGTCGACGGGCGCACGCTGAAGGTGCCGGGACACGAGAAGGGCTTCTTCCTCGGTGGCACGCTCCTCGACCACGTCCTGCCGTCGATGCGCGTGTATCGCGAGGAGATCTTCGGGCCGGTGCTCGCGGTGGTGCGCGTGAGGAGCCTCGACGAGGCGATCCGCCTCATCGACGCGCACGAGTTCGGCAACGGCACCTGCGTGTTCACCCGCGACGGCGCGGTCGCGCGCCATTTCACCGACGCGGTGCAGGTCGGCATGGTCGGCGTGAACGTGCCGCTGCCGGTGCCGGTGGCGTGCCAGAGCTTCGGCGGCTGGAAGCGCTCCCTGTTCGGCGACCTGTATGCGTACGGGCCGGATGCGGTGCGCTTCTACACGCGGCGCAAGACGATGACGCAGCGCTGGGCGGTGGCCGGCATCGAGAAGGCGCAGTTCGCCTTCCCGAGCAACGGCTGAAGCACGGGCAAGGGCAGGCGGCGCCGGAATCGCTCCCGGCGCCGCCCTTTGCCCGCGGCCGCCGGTCCCGTCAGGGACGCTTGTAGCCGGTGATCATCGCGCGCACGAGATTCTCGCGGTGGCGCAGGCTCTCGAACACCGCCGCGGCGACGTGCACCACCAGCGCGAGCAGGGTGGCGTTTACGGCGCCCTCGTGCAGTTCCTCGAGGGCCTCGCTGCCCCAGCCCCAGTCGGTGGTCATCAGCCAGCCGGTCGTGCCGATCAGTGCGACCATCGCCATCAGGAACAGGATCATCACCGCCGCGGCCGGGTTGTGGCCGAGGTGGCGCGGCTCACGCCCGCGCACGAGCTTGCCGACATAGGCGCGCAGCTCGGCCGGACGCGGCACGAAGTCCGCGAAGCGCGCGTGGCGGCTACCGACGAAGCCCCACGCGACGCGGAACGCGAGCAGGCCGAAGGCGACGTAGCCCGCCCAATGGTGCGGCGCCTCGGCGTCCTCCGACGTGAGCCAGGCAATGGCGAACGTCGCCACCAGACCCCAGTGGAACACGCGCACGGGAAGGTCCCACACGCGGATACGTTCGCCATGCATGGCCGTCTCCCGCACGCCGCGCTTCAGCCCTGCTTGGCCTTGACGACGCTGCCGTCGACGGGGTTGAAGTACACCTCGGCCCTCTTGCCCTCCTTATCCTTGCCGTAGATCTCGTAGCAGTTGCCCGACGTGACCTTGAACTTGTCGACGGTGTAGCCGTCGGCGGCGATCTTCTGCTTCATCGCCTCTTCGCTGAGCCAGGACGACTTGGGTGCCTCGGTGCATTGCGGGCCGGCGAAGGCGGCACTGCCAAGGCACAGGGTCGTGGCGGCGAGGACGAGGTAACGGACTTGCATGGGTAAGCTCCTGCGAATTGGAATGGATATGTGTTCAGCACACGCGGCGCATTCTCGCGGCCGGCGCGTGAACATTCCGTGAGGAGCGGCTCAAGATTCCGTGCGGGAGCGTTACAGTTCATTGCAACGCGGTATTCACGATGCATTCGCCCAGATGCGGCTTGCCTGTCGGCGGACCGGCGGACTAGTCTTCCAGCAGGTGCACCGCGCCGTGCCCAGGGAGACCGCCATCATGACCGCCACGCTCCGCGCCCTCCAGGCCGACATCACGACCCTGCCCGTCGACGCCATCGTCAATGCCGCGAATTCCTCGCTGCTGGGCGGGGGCGGCGTCGATGGGGCGATCCACCGCGCGGCGGGCCCCGAACTGCTGAACGAATGCCGCGGGCTGGGCGGCTGTCCGACCGGGGAGGCGAAGCTCACGCACGGCTACCGATTGCCGGCGCGTTTCGTGATCCACACCGTCGGCCCGGTATGGCACGGCGGCACGCGCGGCGAGGCGGCGCTGCTGGCGTCGTGCTACCGGCGCTCGCTCGAAGTCGCGGCGGCGAACGGGGCGGCGACCGTAGCCTTCCCCGGCATCAGTACCGGCGTGTATGCCTACCCCAAGGACGAGGCGGCGCGCATCGCGGTCGCGACGGTGCGCGAGGCGGTCGCGGCGCTGCCGGCGATCGCCGAAGTGGTCTTCTGCTGCTTCTCGGCGGGCGACCTCGCGCTGTACGAGGCGCTGCTCGGGGAGGCGCCCGCCTGAGGCGCGGACGCCTACAGCAGGATCTTCAGCTCGCCGTGGCGGCCGGGCCGGCCTTTCTCGCCGCCGCGGCGCCCTTCCTTGCCGCCGCGCCGCTCGACTGCATCCTTCAGCAGGCTGACGAAGGCGATCACGAAGGGCAGCGCGAGCAGGAAGGCGAAGCTCGCGGGCAGGGCCTCGAACCACTGCAGGATTTCGTCGAACGTGCTCATGGCGGTCTTCCTTACAGGACCTGGAAGGCGACGATTGCGACCAGGGTCGGCGGCAGCGCGGACAGCAGCAGGCCGACCGGATGGATCGCTTCATCGGTGAAATGCCCGCGCAGGATCGCGAAACCCGCCGGGTTGGGCGCGTTGGCGATGATCGTGAGGCCGCCGCCGGTCACTGCGCCGGCGACCAGCGCGTACTTGAATTCCGGCGACAGGCCCTGCACCAGCGAGCCGAGGTAGGTCAGCGCGGCGTTGTCGGTGACGGCGGTGAGTGCGGTCGCGCCGAAATACACGGTCGTCGCATCCATGCCGGTCAGGAGCGGCTGCAGCCACCATTGCTGCTGCCCGCCGAGCACCACCAGGCCGGCGAGGAAGAAGGCGACGAGCAGGCCTTCGCGCAGGATCAGGCGGTCCTGGTAGCGCTTGTAGGCGGTCGTGAAGCCGAGGAAGAACAGCAGCAGGCCCATGAACACGGCCGGGTGGTGGGCGAAGGCGACGACGCCGGCAAGGAACAGCAGGTGGATCACGACGATGGGCATCGGCATGCGCTCGGCGCTCTTCGCGCTGCCGGTGTCGAGCGCGGCGAGTTCCGGGCGGAACACCATGGTCACGACCATGCCGTTGAAGAACACCGCGATGGCCGCCTTCCAGCCGAAGTTCGCGATCATGAACCAGACGTCCCAGCCCCAGGTGCCGGCCACCATCAGCACCGGCGGCGCAGCGAAGGGCGTGAGGGTGCCGCCGATCGAGATATTCACGAACAGCGTGCCGATCGTGGCGTACTTGAGTCGGTTGGAGATGCCGTGGGCGAAGAACTTGTCGCGCAGGATCAGCGCCGCGAGCGTCATCGCCGCCGGCTCGGTGATGAAGGAGCCGAGCAACGGCACGAGGGCCATCGTGATGAAGTAGAAGGCGACGTTCTGGTGCAGCGGCAGGAAGTTCGCCGCCATGCGCACGAGCGCCAGCGCGAAGCGCAGGATCGGACGGCTGCCGGCGATCACCATGATCGCGAACACGAACATCGGCTCGGTGAAGTTGCGGCTGTCGAGATAGGCGATCGCCTCCGTGCGGCCGGCGAGGAAGCCCATCGCGACGATCAGCACCATCGCCCAGAAGCCGAACACGACCTCGACCTCGCCGAGCAGGTGGAACACGCCGGCATGCGCCGGGTGGCGGTGCGCGAGCTGCTCGAAGAACTTGGTCGAAAAGGTGTGGATGATGGCCAGCGCGAACAGGCCGGCCGCCAGGACCTGTACGGTCGTCGCCTCGGTCATTGCCCTTGTGCTCCTCTTTCTTGTAGTCCCCGTGACGGGTGTGTTCTCAGGTAATGCTGCAGCCCGCGCCGCGTGCGCCGGACGAAGAAGGGGCCGGCGAGCACGGCGAGCAGCGGCACGGCAAGGAGGAAGTTGGCGAGGAAGGCCTCGATCCGGTGGGTCAGGCCGTCGAACACCACATAGCGCGTCGCACCCGCGGTGAGCGCGAGGCCGAGCGCGATCGCGGCCAGCTCGAGGCCGTCGAACGGCGTCTCGCGCGCACTGCCCAGGGCAGCGTCGCGCTCGCGCGGCGGAATGCGGTGGAGCTCCGGATAGATCAGGAGCGAGATCTTCGCCATCGGGAAAACTCTCCTTGTTCCGTCAGCTTAGCGACGGCGGGAGCCCCCGAAAATTGGACAGGACGCGTACGCGGATTGGCGTATGCGCCCGCGGCGCGGGCGGGCTTCAGGCCGCGCGGCAGGCGGCGATCAGGGCTGCGAGCGACTCGGCTTCCATCTTCTGCATCACGCGGCCGCGGTGCACCTGCGCAGTGCGATGGCTGATGCCCAGGCGCGCGGCGATCTCGTGGTTCGACAGGCCCTGCACCATCAGGTCGCAGACTTCCCGTTCGCGCTCGGTGAGCGAGGCGAGCCGCCCGCTGACCGTACGTTCCCGGTTCGTCGAGGCCAGCCGCTCGCGTTCGCGGGCAAAGGCCTGCTCGATCGCCGCGAAGAGGTCGGCATCGTCGAAAGGCTTCTCGAGAAAGTCGATTGCGGCCTGGCGGAAGGCCTGGCGCGCGACGGCGGCATCGCCGTGCGCGCTCATCACGACGAAGGGCAGCGGCATGCCGCGTTCGGCCGCGACGCGCTGCAGGTCGAGGCCGGACAGGCCGGGCATGCGGATGTCGGTGAGCACGCAGCCGGCCCAGCCTTCCCCGCCCTCGCCCGCTGCGTGCAGGAAGGCGTCGGCGCTGTCGAACACGCGCGTAGCGTAGCCGCGCACGCCCAGCAGCAGCGACAGCGAGTCGCGCACCGCGGCATCGTCGTCGATGAGGAACACGCACAGGCGCTGGTCGTTGTCCATGCTCAGTCCTTCAGTCGCGGCAGCGTGAAGTGGATGCGGCCGCCGGGTCCGGGCTCCGCGACCAACTGGCCGCCGTGCGACTCGACGATCGCGCGGCTGATCGGCAGGCCCACGCCCATGCCGCTGGCCTTGTCGCTGCCGAAGGGTTCGAACACCGTCAGCACGCGCTCGGGCGGGATGCCGGGCCCGGTGTCCTCGACCTCCACGCGCAGCCGCTCCTCGTCCGCGCCGACGCGCACGACGATTGTCCCGTCGGGCATCGTCGCGAGCGCATCGAGCGCATTTTGCAGCAGGTTGCGCAGTACGAGCTCGACCTGCAGGGGGTCGGCCTGCGCCAAGATCTGCGCCGCGGGCCGTTCGAGGCGAAATTGGACGCTGCCCGCGTGACGCCGGAAGGACTCCACCATCGCCGCGGCGATTGCGCCGACGTCGACCGGTTCGCGCCCCTCGACGCCCCCCTTGAAGAGGTCGCGCAGGCGGCGGATCACGTCACCTGCGCGACGCGCCTCGGCCGAGATGCGCTCCAGTGTCGCGGGCAGTGCGTCGCGCGCGGCGGGCGAATCTGACTCGAGGATCAGGCTGCAGGCGCGCGCGTAGTTGTTCAGCGCGGTCAGCGGCTGGTTGAGTTCGTGCGTGATCGCCGCGGCCATCTCGCCGGCGGCGGCGAGCTTGAGGGTGCGGCGCAGGTCGTCGGAGATGCGCTGGCGCTCGTCCACCGTCACCGCGACGAAGAAGCCGGTCATCGCCAGCGCGAGCAGCAGCGCCTGCAGCTCGAACACGCTCAGCGAGCTGATGCCCGAGGCCTCCATGACGATGATGACGCCCACCTGCAGCAGGATCATCGCCGGCGCGGTGCCCGCCATGCCGTGGCGCGCGGCGATCCACACCAGCGGCAGGAAGAGCACGTAGAAGTAATTGAAGCGCTGCGCATCGGGCAGCGCGAACACGACCCACAGGCTCGCGAGGATCGCACCGAACTGCAGCAGCACCTCGGGATTGCGCAGCAGCAGCGCGACCTGCGCGCGACGCGAGGCGTCCAGCATCATCAGAATCAGCGGCAGGGATACGACGATGCCCACCGTGTCGCCGATCCAGAAGCGCAGCCAGGCCGCGCCCATGCCGGCCGCGCTGCCGTTGAGCAGCGCGACCGCGACGACATAGGCCGCGCCGATCAGCAGGCTGCCGCCCGAGACCGCGGCGAACAGGCGCAGCACGTCGCCTCGCTGGCGCAGGGCCACGGCCACATGCAGCCGCCCCCGCAGGCGTCCCTTCAGCGCCGCGGCGATCGCCGCGTAGCCGAGCGACAGCACCAGCGCGATCAGGAAGGCCGCGGCGGGAGAGGTGACGTCGCGAATCGTCATCTCCGCGACCACCACCGTCACGAGCACGACCCACAACCAGCGTCCGCCCAGCGTCATCAGGAAGGCGATCGCGAGGCTGGGCTGCGGGTTCCACGGCGTGATCTTGAAGTCCGGCATCGGGTACAGGTAGCTCGCGCGGTCCAGCAGCAGGTAGGCGATGGCGAAGGCCAGCGCCAGCAGCCACGGGTGGCGCAGCGTGCCGAGCGGCGGCGCGGACGCGCCGCCAAAGAGGGTCGCCATCTCAGCCGCGCCCGATCAGTTCGACCAGCGCACGCACCGCCGGCCCCGGCGCGCCGCTGCGGTGGATCAGTACCGTGCGCGCGAGCGCGAACTCGGGCGGCAGCGCATGGATCGAAACGCTGTCCTCAACCGGCAGCATCGCGAGCAGGCTGCGCGGCACCAGCGCGACGCCCATGCCGGAGGCCACGCAGCCGATCATCGCGTGGTAGGAGGAGAGCTCGACGACGCGCTCGGGCACGACCTCGCCCGACGCGAGCCAGGCCTGCAGGCGCTGACGATAGGCGCAGCCGGGTTCGAAGGTGAGCAGCGTGCGGGCGCACAAGTCGCGCGGCGAGGCGATCGGCGGGTGGCCGGCGGGTGCGACGAGCACGAGCTCCTCGTCGAAGGCCGGCACGCTCGCGATGCGCACATCCTCGACCGGTCCGCTGACGAGCGCGCATTCGAGGCGGCCGTCGATGACCTCGGCGATCAGCGGCCCGGTCGGCCCCGTGCGCAACTCGAGCTGCACCTCCGGGTACTGCGCGTGGAAGCGCGCGAGCAGCGCCGGCAGGCGTGCCGCCGCGGTGCTCTCCATCGAACCGAAGCGCAGGCGCCCGCGCGGCGTGCCGTCGCCGACCGCGGCGCGTGCCTCGTCGGCGAGCGCGAGCAGGCGGTCGGCGTAGTCGAGCAGCACGCGCCCCGAGGGCGACACGATCAGGCGCCGGCCCTCGCGGATGAAGAGCTCGACACCCAGCTTGTCCTCGAGCTGGCGGATGCGCGTCGTGACGTTGGACTGCACGCGGTGCAGCTTCTCGGCCGCGCGCGTGATGCCGCCCTCGCGCACGACGGTGCGGAAGATGGTCAGGTCATCGAGATCCATCATTCTCTCTCAGGAATGCATCGAATCAGAATTATTCATTTTACGCGAACATTGTCCAGCGATATCGTTGCAGTCGTACCAACAGCATGCAGGAGCAGCTCATGAGCACCGGACGGGACCAGACCATCGGCTACCTCGCCGCCGCCGGCACCGTGGCGATCTGGACGGGCTTCATCCTCGTCTCGCGCCTCGGCGGCAAGAGCGCGCTGACGGGCCACGACATCCTCGCGCTGCGCCTGGGCGTCGCCGCCCTCCTGCTGCTGCCCTTCGCCGGCAGCCTGCCGCGCGGGTCGTGGCGCGATGCGCGCCTGTGGACGCTGGGGATGGTCGGCGGTCTGCTGTACGGCGTGCTGGTGTATGCGGCCTTCAAGCTCGTGCCGGCCGCGCACGGCGGCATCCTGCTGCCGGGCATGCAGCCCTTCCTCGTCGCCGCCGTCGCGTGGTTGCTGACGCGCCAGCGCATGCCGCGCGAGCGTGCCCTCGGGCTGGCCTTCATCGCGCTGGGCGTGGGTTTTGCCGCACAGTCCTACATGGCGGGCAGCGCGTGGTCGGCGGCGATGCTGGCGGGCGACGCGCTGATGCTCGCGTCGGCCCTGATGTGGGCCTTCTACAGCGTGCTCGCGAAGCGCTGGGGCTTCCATCCGTGGCTGCTGACGCGCTTCGTCGCCTTCAGCTCGGCGCTGATCTACCTGCCGGTGTACCTGCTGTGGCTGCCCAAGCAGCTCGACGCGGTGCCGATGTCCACGCTGGTGCTGCAGGGCCTGTACCAGGGCGTGGGCGCGACCATTGTCGCGATGCTGCTGTTCCTGAAGGCGGTCGAGAAGCTCGGCGCCGAACGGGTCGGCGCGCTGATCGCGCTGGTGCCGGTGCTCGCCGGCGTCGCCGCCGCGCCGCTGCTCGGCGAGGCGCTGACCGGCTGGCTGCTCGCGGGGCTGGTGTGCGTGTCGCTGGGTGCCTTCATCGCGGCGCGGCCGATCGCGCGGCTGATCCCCGCCGCGTGTCCGGCGACACGCCGAGCTTGAATGCACGTACTCCCGTAGGGCGGGAGGAGCGGAGCGTATCCCGCCAGGACGACGTGTGATGCGCCCCGAGGGTTGCATGGCGGCGCAGTTGCCAAATTCGGCCTTCGGTTCCTCCCGCCCTACGGAGCTTCATGCGCTCGCCTCGGGCGCGCGGCACACGAAGCGCCCTGAGCTCAGGTGGACAGCATCGCCTGATGCTTCCCGCCCAGCCCCAGATAGGACTCGATCACGCGCGGATCATCGGCGAGCTGCCTGGCCGGGCCTTCCATCGAGATCTCGCCCGTCTCCAGCACGTAGGCGTAGTCGGCCACCTGCAGCGCCGCGCGCGCGTTCTGCTCGACGAGCAGGATCGACACCCCGCGCCGGCGCAGCTCGCCGATGATGCGGAAGATTTCCCGCACGATCAGCGGGGCGAGGCCCAGGCTCGGCTCGTCGAGCATCAGGAGCTTCGGCTTCGCCATCAGCGCGCGCCCCACCGCCAGCATCTGGCGCTCGCCGCCCGAGAGCGTGCCGGCGAGTTGCGCCTTGCGTTCCTCGAGGCGCGGGAAGAGGTGGTACACCTCCTTCATCGTCTCGGCGTGGTCGCGCTTGCCCATGCGGTAGCGCTGGAAGGCGCCCAGCAGCAGGTTGTCCTCGACGCTCATCTCGGCGAAGAGTTCGCGCTTTTCCGGCACGAGGTTCATGCCGCGCGCGACCATGCGCTCGACCCGCGGCACGTATTCGGCCTCGCCGTCGAAGATGACCTGCCCGCGCGACTCCAGCAGGCCCATGATCGCCGACAGCATCGTCGTCTTGCCCGCGCCGTTGGGGCCGATCACGGTGACGATCTGGCCTTCGCCGACGCGGATGTTGGCGTTCGACAGGGCTTCCACCTTGCCGTAGGCGACGCACAGGTCGCGCACCTCGAGCACCGCGCGCGGGGTGCCGGGGGCGCTTTTGCCAGCCTCGTCGATCGTCTGCTCGATCACATTCATCTCCACGCTCATGCCGTTCATTCCACACCTCCGAGATAGGCTTCGAGCACCGCGGGGTTCTGCTGCACTTCCTCGGGCAGGCCTTCGGCGATCTTCTGGCCGAACTCCATCACCACCACGCGATCCACGAGCCCCATGACGAAGTCCATGTCGTGCTCGACGAGGAGAATCCCCATGCCTTCGCCCCTGAGCTTCCTGAGGAGCTCGGCGAGCGCCTGCTTCTCCTTGAAGCGCAGGCCCGCGGCCGGCTCGTCGAGCAGCAGCAGGCAGGGGTCGGCGGCGAGCGCGCGGGCGATCTCGAGGATGCGCTGCTGGCCCAGCGCGAGGCTGCCGGCAGCGTCGAACATGTGCTCGGCGAGGCCCACGCGCTCGATCTGGCGCGCCGCTTCGTTCAGGAGGCGCGCCTCTTCGGCGCGGTCGAGGCGCCAGGCGGCGGGGAACACGCCCTTGTCGCCGCGCATGTGGGCGCCGATGGCGACGTTCTCCAGCACGCTCATGGTCGGCAGCAGCTTCACGTGCTGGAAGGTGCGGCTCATGCCCATCCTGGCGATCTCGCGCGAGCCGCGCCCGGCGACCGGCTTGCCGAGGAACAGCACCTCGCCCGAGGTCGGGGTGTCGACGCCCGAGATCTGGTTGAACATGGTGCTCTTGCCCGCGCCGTTGGGGCCGATCAGAGCGAGGATCTCGCCCGCCTTCACGCTGAGGCTCATGGCGTTGTTGGCCACCAGGCCGCCGAACTTCCTCGTGACCTCCTTCGCTTCGAGGATCACCTCCCCGCGCGCGGGCAGCGGTTTCTTCGGCAGCGGCTCGGCCGCGGCGTCGAGCGTGCGCCGGGTCACCTTCACCGGCACGAGGCGGGCGAAGATCGGCCACAGGCCTTCGCGCGCACGCTGCAGGATCACAATCATCATCAGGCCGAAGACGATCACCTCGAAGTTGCCGCTCTGGCCGAAGAGCTGCGGCAGGATGTCCTGCAGCCACTGCTTGACGATGGTGATGACGCCCGCCCCCAGCAGCGCGCCCCATACCTGGCCGGCGCCGCCCACCACGGCCATAAAGAGGTACTCGATGCCGATGTGCAGACCGAAGGGGGTGGGGTTCACGAAGCGCTGCAGGTGCGCGTAGAGCCAGCCCGAGGCACAGGCGTGCAGCGCGGCGATGACGAAGATGACCATGCGCGAACGCGCGGTATCCACGCCCATCGCCTCGGCCATCACCATGCCGCCCTTCAAGGCGCGGATGGCGCGGCCTTCGCGCGAGTCGAGCAGGTTCTGGGTGGTGAACACCGCCGCGAGCAGGAAGACCCAGATGAGGTAGAAGATGTGGCGGCCTTCGGTGAGCTCGAAGCCGAAGAGCGCGATGGGCGGGATGCCGGTCAGCCCCGTGTGGCCGCCCAGGGTCTCGAGGGTGCCGAAGAGGAAGTACAGGCTGATGCCCCAGGCGATGGTGCCCAGCGGCAGGTAGTGGCCGGAGAGCTTCAGCGTGAGCGAGCCGAGGACGAAGGCGACGGTGGCAGTGAACACCAGGCCCACGCCGAGCGCGAGCCAGGGCGAGCCGCCCGCCCAGGCGAGCCAGGCGGGCAGTTCGGTCGCGGTGGTGAGCACCGCGGTGGTGTAGGCGCCCAGGCCCACGAAGGCAGCCTGGCCGAAGCTGGTGAGGCCACCCACGCCGGTGAGCAGCACGAGGCCGAGGGCCACCAGCGCGTACAGGCCGATGTAGTTCAGGAGCGTGACGTAGAAGGGCGGCATCACGAGCGGCGCCACCAGCAGCACGAGCATGAAGGCGCCGAGCACGACGCGCGGGGAGAGTGCGGGCTTCATTCCTCTTCCTCCACGTGGTGGCTGGTGAGCGAGCGCCACAGCAGCACCGGGATGATGAGCGTGAACACGATGACTTCCTTGTAGGCGCTGGCCCAGAAGGAGCTGAAGGCTTCGAGCAGGCCGACCAGCACGGCGCCGGCGGCGGCGATCGGGTAGCTCGCGAGCCCGCCGACGATGGCGGCGACAAACCCCTTCAGGCCGATGAGGAAGCCGGTGTCGTAGTAGATGGTGGTGATGGGGGCGATCAGCACGCCCGAGAGCGCGCCGATGAGGGCCGCGAGCAGGAAGGTGAGCCGCCCGGCGAGCGCGGGCGAGATGCCCATCAGGCGCGCGCCGTTGCGGTTCATCGCGGTCGCGCGCAGCGCCTTGCCGTAGATGGTGCGGCCGAAGAACTGGTACAGGGCGACGATGAGCACGATGGAGGCGGCGACGACCCAGATGGTCTGGCCGGTGACCATCATCGGGCCGAGCTCGAAGCGCGCTTCCGAGAAGGCCGGGGTGCGCGAGCCTTCGGCGCCGAAGAAGAGTAAGCCGAGGCCCACCATGCCCACGTGCACGGCGACCGAGACGATCAGCAGGATCAGCACCGGGGCGGCGGCGATCGGCTGGTAGATGAGGCGGTACATCAGCGGCCCCATCGGCACGATCACGAGCAGCGCGAGCAGCACCTGCACGGCGAGCGGGAGTGTGGCGAGCGGCAGCAGGTAGAGCAGCGCCGCAAGCGCGAGCGGATAGCCGGCGTTCCACGCCAGCACGCCCGCGAGGCGCCCCTTCTGGCCGCTGGCGAGTGCGCCGCGGGCATCGACCACGGCCGCGAGCACCCCGGCGCCGACGAGCAGCCACAGCGTGGCCGGCACGTGGCCGGCCTGGATCATGACCAGGGTGAGCGCGCCATAGGCGACGAACTCCCCCTGCGGAATGAAGATCACCCGCGTCACGGCAAACACCAGCACCAGCGCGAGCGCGAGCAGCGCATAAATCGCACCGTTGGTGATGCCGTCCTGTGCGAGCAACAGCGCTATCTGGAAATCCATGGACGAACCCCGCTATCGGGAGCGGCACGGGCCGCTCCCGACTCTTTCAGCAACGAATGAAAGCCCCGCGCGGCGCGGGGCAACGCCCGGCCGTCACGGTTTCAGCTCAGGAACTTACTTGACGAGTTTCCATGCCCCGCCCTGGATCTGCACCATCACGCGCGCGCGCTGGTCCAGGCCGAGGTGGTCGTTGGGGCTCATGCTGAAGATGCCATGCGCGGCCGGCACTTCCTTCAGTCCTTCGAGCGCGTCGCGCAGCGCGGCACGGAACTCCTTGGTGCCCGGCTTGGCCTTCTTCAGCGCCGTCGGAACCGCGGCGGCGAGCAGCACGCCGCTGTCCCAGCCGTGCGCGCCGAAGGTCGACACGCTGCCCTTGCCGTGGGCCGCCTCGTACTTGCTGATGTACTCGAGCGCGCTCTTCTTCACCGGGTTGCTGTCGGGCAGTTGGTCGGCGACGAGCACCGGCCCGGCCGGGAGGAAGGTGCCCTCACAGTCCTTGCCGCACACGCGCAGGAAGTCGTTGTTGGCGACACCGTGGGTCTGGTAGATCTTGGCATTGAAACCGCGCTCCTTGAACGCCTTCTGCGGCAGCGCGGCCGGCGTGCCGGAGCCGGCGATCAGCACCGCATCGGGCTTCGCCGCCATGATCTTCAGCACCTGTCCGGTCACCGAGGTGTCGGTGCGGGCGAAGCGCTCGTTGGCGACCAACTTCAGCTTGCGCGCATCGGCCACGGCCGAGAACTGCTCGTACCAGCCTTCGCCGTAGGCGTCGGAGAAGCCGATGAAGGCGACCGTCTTCACGCCGTTGTTGGTCATGTGCTCGATGATCGCGGTCGACATCTGCGCGTCGTTCTGCGGCGTCTTGAACACCCAGCGCTTCTTGTCGTCGACCGGCTCGACGATGCGTGCCGAGGCGGCCATCGAGATCATCGGCGTCGCGGCCTCGGCCACCACGTCGATCATCGCCAGCGAGTTCGGCGTGATCGTCGAACCGAGGATCACGTCCACCTTGTCCTCGGAGATCAGCTTGCGGACGTTCTTCACGGCCGAAGTGGTGTCGGAGGCGTCGTCGAGGACGATGTAGTTGATCTTCTCGCCCGCGATCGTCGTCGGCAGCAGCGCGATCGTGTTCTTTTCCGGGATGCCCAGCGAGGCGGCAGGGCCGGTCGCCGACACGGTCACGCCGACGTTGATGTCGGCCTGTACGGCAGTCGCGGCAAAGGCAAGACCGATGGCAGCCATCAGGGAAGTGCGCAGTTTCATGGTGTGTCTCCTCCTCTTGGATTATTGGCGACCGGACCTGAGGGAAGCCGCGGTCGCGTCAGGCGATTATTGCTTACGATACAAACTATTGCCAGTCCAACTATTGATCTGAATCACATTTTGACCACGCCGGCACCAGGTTGCGTGAGAAATTCCGCGCGCGTGACACCCCGAGCATAGGGTCGGTCCCTTGCGTCCGGCTGACGCACTAGGCATCCGCCGCCGCCCCCGCCACCGCGACACCGCCGCCTTCGCCGCGCATCAGGCCACGCACGCCGTTGAGGAAGATCCCGGTGACGATGGGCGCCATGTCGTGGAAGGTCAGCGGGCCGTCCGCGCGCAGCCAGGTGAAGGTCCAGTTGATCATGCCGAACAGGATCATCGTGACCGCCTTGTCGAGCTTGCGGCCCTTGAGGCCGGGTTCGACCCGCGCCAGCGCGTCGGCGAAGGCCGCCACCACGCGCCGCTGCTTGGCGGCGACGCTCTCCGCCTGCTCCTCCCTGAGGAACTTCACATCCTGCACGATCACCATGTGATGGTCCTGCGCGTGCTCGTATTCCTCCATGAAGCGCGTCACGAGCTCGGAGAAATGGGCCTCCGGGTCGAGCTTGCGCGCCTCCACGGACGCGACGATCGCGAGCAGCTCGTCGATGTAGCTATCGGCGATGTCGAACAGCAGATGCTCCTTGTCGCGGTAGTAGTGGTACAGCAGCGGCTTCGACACGCCGCAGGCCTGGGCGATAGCCGACATCGAGGCATTGTGGAAGCCCTTTTCCGCGAACTGCCCCGCCGCCGCGCGCAACATCGTCGCGCGCTGCAGCTCGAAAGTGGGTGCCTTGCCTCGTGCCATGCCGGATGTCGTGCCTGTTTCGGGGCCAGCCGCTTCCCTCAGCGCTCGTCGAAACTGATGACGACGCGCTCGGTGAGGGGGTGCGCCTGGCAGGTGAGAATGTAGCCGGCATCAACGTCCGGCTGTTCGAGGGTGAAATTCTTGTCCATGCGCACCTTGCCCTCAAGCAGTTTCGCGCGACAGGTGCAGCACACGCCGCCCTTGCACGAATACGGCAGGTCCATGCCGGCGCGCAGCGCGACGTCGAGGATGGACGGATCCTCGGCGCGGAACTCCATCTCGCGCCTGAGGCCGTCGGCAATCACGGTGACCTTCGCCTGGGTCGCATCGCCCGGTTCGACGTGGTGCTCGGGGGCGGAGGCCGGCACGCCGAAGCGCTCGAGGTGGATGTGCTCGTGTGCGAGGCCCGCGGCCTGCAGTGCAGCCTCGACCTCGTCGATCATCGCGCCGGGACCGCAGATGAAGGCTTCGTCGATGGTGTCGACGGGGATCAGGGTGTCGAGGAACTGGCGCACGCGCTCGCCGTCGAGCCGGCCGTTGAAGAGCGGCACCTCCTGCTCCTCGCGGGAGAACAGGTTGTACAGCGTGAAGCGCGCCATGTGGCGGTTCTTCAGGTCTTCGAGCGTCTCGGCGAACATCACGCTCGCCTGGCGGCGGTTGCTGTAGACCAGCGTGAAGCGGCTGTGCGGCTCCGCCGCGAGGGTGGTCTTCACCAGCGACAGGATGGGCGTGATGCCGCTGCCGGCGGCGAAGGCGACGTAGTGCTTGGCGTGCGCGGGGTCGAGCGGGGTGTGGAAGCGGCCTTCGGGAGTCATCACCTCCAGCACGTCGCCGACCCTGATTCCGCCGTCGTTGGCCCAGGTGGAAAACACGCCACCGCCGATCTTCTTGATCGCGACGCGCAGCTCGTTGTCATCGACACCGGAGCAGATCGAGTAGGAGCGGCGCAGCTCCTCGCCGTTGACCATGACCTTGAGATTGAGGTGCTGGCCTTGCTCGAAGCGGTAGTCCTCGGCCAGTTCGGCCGGAATCTCGAAGCGCAGGCTCACCGCCTCGGGCGTCTCGCGCCGCACCTCGGCGACTTTCAGCGGATGGAATTTCGGCGTTCTGTGCGTCGTCATGTCTCGTCTCCTCGATCGCTTCTCGTGGCGATTCGATGCTTGTCTCAGATCGGTTTGAAGTACTCGAATGGTTCCAGGCAGCTCTGGCAGCGGTACAGCGCCTTGCACGCGGTCGAGCCGAACTGCGACAGGCGCGTCGTGTCGGTCGAGCCGCAGCGCGGGCAGGCGAGCTTGCGGGGCACGAAACGGATCGGCTGGGCACCGCCGACCGCCGCGTCGCCGGACGGGGGCGCGATGCCGTAGGCGCGCAGCTTCTCCTTCGCCGGCTCGGTGATCCAGGCGGTGGTCCACGCGGGCGCGAGACGCGTCTCGACCTCCACCTCCGCGGTGCCGGCGGCGACCAGCGCATCGCGGATGCTTTGCGCGATCACCTCGGTAGCCGGGCAGCCGGAATAGGTCGGCGTGACGACCACATGCAGGCCGCCGTCGCGTGCATGGACCTCGCGCACGATGCCGAGCTCGGTCACCGAGATCACCGGGATCTCGGGGTCGGGCACGGCGTGGAGGACGTCCCAGGCCTGGGTTTCGGTCAGCATCGCGTTTTCATCCGGCATTCGTCATTGCGGCACGTTTTTCGTAGGGCGGGAGGAGCCGAAGGCGTATCCCGCAACACGGCGGTCGAGCCCTCCCGTCCGGCGGAATGGCGGGATACGCTCCGCTCCGCCCGCCCTACGATCCTTTGTCACCACTGCGCGCCCGGGTAGGTGCGCTGCAGGTACTGCATCTCCGACAACAGGTGCCCCAGGTGCTCGCTGTGGCGGCCGAACTTGCCGTAGGACTTGAAGGGCGTGCGCGCGGGCACGGTCAGCGTCGCCTCGTTCAACACCGGCACGACCACGGCTTCCCACGCCGCTTCGAGCTCGCTCCATGCCGGGCCGATGCCGGCGGCGGCGATCGCCTCGTCGGTCGGATTCGCGGCGAAGAACTCGGCGGTGTAGGGCCACAGGTAGTCGAGCGCAGCCTGCGTGCGTGCATGCGATTCGGCCGTGCCGTCACCCAGGCGCACGACCCAGTCGCCGGCATGCTGCGCGTGGTAGCGCGCTTCCTTGAGGCTCTTCGCGGCGATCGCGGCGAGTTCGGTGTCGCTCGACGCGAGCAGGCGCTCCCACAGCAGCACCTGGAGGCTCGCGAAGAGGAAATTGCGCACCATCGTGCGGCCGAAGTCGACGTTGGGCAGCTCGCACAGCGTGAGGTTGCGGTAGTGCATCTCGGTGCGCAGGAAGGCCAGCTGGTCCTCGTCGCGGCCCTTGCCTTCGAGCTTGCCGGCGTGCGTGAGCAGCATGCGCGCCTGGCCGATCAGGTCCAGCGACATGTTGGCGAGCGCCATGTCCTCTTCGAGCACCGGCGCGTGGCCGCACCATTCGGACATGCGCTGGCCGAGGATCAGCGCGTTGTCGCCGAGGCGGGTGACGTATTCAATGTGGGCGGGGGTAGTGGTCATTTTCCGGCGCTCTCACATGTGGTTCACTTCGTCGGGCAACTGGTAGAAGGTCGGATGCCGGTAGATCTTGTCCTCGGCCGGATCGAACAGCTCGGGCTTGGCGTCCGGATCCGAGGCGACGATGTTGCCGGCCTCGACGACCCAGATGCTCACGCCTTCCTGGCGGCGGGTGTAGACGTCGCGCGCGACCTGCAGGGCGAGCTTGGCGTCGGGCGCGTGCACGCTGCCGCAGTGCTTGTGATCGAGGCCGTTCCTGCTGCGCACGAAGACTTCCCACAGCGGCCATTCCTTGCGTTCCATGTCTCTTCTCCTCTCGTGAGGGCTGGCCGGAGCCGCCCTTTCTGTCGGTGTGTTCGATGAATATCTGTCACGCGGCCTGGTGCTCGCGCGCGGCGCGCTTGCGCTCGTGCTCGAGCGCGGCCTCGCGCACCCAGGCGCCGTCCTCCCACGCCTTCACGCGCGCGGCCAGGCGGTCGACGTTGCCCTGGCCGTGGCCGTTCACCACGTTCCAGAACTCGTCCCAGTCGATCGCGCCGAAGTCGTAGTGGCCGCGTTCCTCGTTCCACTTCAGCTCCGGATCGGGCATCGTCACGCCCAGTACCTCGGCCTGCTTCACGGTGGCGTCGACGAACTTCTGGCGCAGGTCGTCGTTGGAGATGCGCTTGATGCCCCAGCGCGCGCTCTGGCCCGAATGCACGGAATCCTTGTCGTGCGGGCCGAACATCATGATCGACGGCCACCACCAGCGATTCACGGCGTCCTGCACCATCTCGCGCTGCTCCTGGGTGCCCTTCATCATCGTCAGCAACAAGTCGTAGCCCTGGCGCTGGTGGAAGGATTCCTCCTTGCAGATGCGCACCATCGCGCGGGCGTAGGGGCCGTAGCTGCACTTGCACAGCGGGATCTGGTTCATGATCGCGGCGCCGTCGACCAGCCAGCCGATCACGCCGATGTCCGCCCAGGTGAGCGTCGGGTAGTTGAAGATCGAGCTGTACTTGGCCTTGCCCGTGTGCAACGCGTCGAGCAGTTCGTCGCGCGACACGCCCAGCGTCTCGGCCGCGGCGTAGAGGTAGAGGCCGTGGCCGCCCTCGTCCTGCACCTTCGCGAGCAGGATCGCCTTGCGCTTCAGGGTCGGCGCGCGCGTGATCCAGTTGCCCTCGGGCAGCATGCCGACGATCTCGGAATGCGCGTGCTGGCTGATCTGGCGCACGAGCGTCTTGCGGTAGGCCTCGGGCATCCAGTCCTTGGCCTCGATGTAGCCGCCGGCATCGATCTTGGCGTCGAACTCGGCCTGGTAGGCGGGATTCTCGACCGCGCGCGGCGCCTTCTCGGCGTTCTGCTGCGGGATGTCCAGTGCTTGGGTGTACATGTTTTTGTCTCCTCCTTCCTTGTCCCTGCGGCACGCTCCTCTGCGGGAGCGGCCTCAGAATGCCTGTCTTTGCGTGGGAGTTGCCCCATTCGGGAATGCCGGGGTTTTCGTGGGAGCGGCTTCAGCCGCGAATGGGCGCGTCAGGCTGCAGGAACGCTGCTTCGCGGCTGAAGCCGCTCCCACAACAGAGAACTCCCGCAACACAGCCCTGCTACAACACAACGCTCCCACCACGGATCACTCCTTCGGCCGGCGATCCACCACCCGCTTGGCCTTGCCGATCGTCACACGCTCGATCGCGAAGGGCTCGCACACATGCACCTTCGCCGACACGCCGATGAAGGTCTTGATGTCGTGCTGGAGCTCCTTCGCGAGCGCTTCCTTCTGCTCCGGGTGGCGACCGACGTTGGCCTCCGGATTGATCTCGACCTTCACGGTAAGGGTGTCCATGTGGCCGTCCTTGTCGACCTCCAGCAGGTACTGCGGCGCGAGCTTCGGGTTCTTGCAGATCAGCTCCTCGACCTGGGTCGGGAAGAGGTTCACGCCGCGGATGATCAGCATGTCGTCCGAGCGCCCGGTGATCTTCGCCATGCGGCGCATGCTGCGTGCGGTCGGCGGCAGCAGGCGCGTGAGGTCGCGGGTGCGGTAGCGGATCACCGGCATCGCTTCCTTGGTCAGCGTGGTGAACACCAGCTCGCCCTCGGAGCCGTCCGGCAGCACTTCGCCCGTATGCGGGTCGATGATCTCGGGGTAAAAGTGGTCTTCCCAGATCACTGGGCCGTCCTTGGCCTCGATGCACTCGTTGGCCACCCCCGGCCCCATCACCTCCGACAGGCCGTAGATGTCGACCGCGTCGATGCCGGCGCGCGCCTCCATCGCCGCGCGCATCGCCTGCGTCCACGGCTCGGCGCCGAAGATGCCGACCTTCAGCGAGGTCTGATGCGGATCGATGCCCATGCGCTCCATCTCGTCGAGCACCGTGAGCATGTAGGACGGCGTCACCATGATGATGTCGGGCTTGAAGTCCTGGATCAGCTGGATCTGCTTCTCGGTCTGGCCGCCGGACATCGGCACCACCGTGCAGCCGAGCTTCTCGGCGCCGTAGTGCGCGCCCAGCCCACCGGTGAACAGCCCGTACCCGTACGCGATATGCACCATGTCGCCGGCGCGCCCGCCCGAAGCGCGGATCGAGCGCGCGACGACCGTCGCCCAGGTGTCGATGTCCTTCAGCGTGTAGCCCACCACCGTCGGCTTGCCGGTGGTGCCGGACGACGCATGCACGCGCGCGACCTTCTCGCGCGGCACTGCGAACATGCCGAAGGGGTAGTTGTCGCGCAGGTCGCCCTTCGCGGTGAAGGGAAACTTCGCGAGGTCCGCGAGCGACTTCAGGTCGTCCGGGTGCACACCCTTGGCGTCGAAGGCCTTGCGGTAGTGCGGCACGTTCTCGTAGGCGTGGCGCACGCTCCACTTCAGGCGCTCGAGCTGCAGGGCGCGCAGTTCGTCCTGGCTGGCCTTCTCGATCGGTTCCAGATCGCCGGGCGACGGGGTCTTTACGGGCATTGCTCTCTCTCCTCCTGGTTTCTTCGGTTTGCGCGGATTTCATATGAGGCCGGAATTATTCCCCGAAGCTGGGGAATCCCGGGTGACCCGCGTCAAACGCCATTCATTTCACAACTCGACGACCGCCCTTCCCTTCAGCCGATAGGACTTGCCGCGCATCACCGCGATCAGCTCGCCCTTCGGGTTGGTGACGCTGATGTCGTACACGCCGGTACGACCGGCGGCGAACACTTCCTTCGCCTCGGCGCACAGCACCTCCCCGGGACGCCCCGGCGCCATGAAGTCGAGGCTGATGCCGGACGCCACGGTCTGCTCGTTGCCGCTGTTGCACGCATAGGCGAAGGCCGTGTCGGCGAGCAGCGTGATGAAACCGCCGTGGCAGATGTCGAAGCCGTTGAGCATGTCCTCGCGCACCGTCATCGTCACCTTCGCGTAACCGGGGCCGATCGCCTCGAAGCGGATGCCGTTGGCGTGGAGCACGCGGTCGTTCTCCGACATGCCGTCGCGCACGCGCTCGGCGACGAGCTGGGGATCGAGCCCGTTCGTGAGATCGCGATAGCCCGCCTCAGTCATACATCGCCTCCCCGTTGCAGGCCTTGCGGCGCAAGAGCGGCGACACGCGGTAGCGCTCCTCGCCGTAGTGCTCCTGGAGGTTCGCCAGCACCTCGACGACGAATCCCGCGCCGAGCTGGTCGGCCCACGCGAGCGGGCCGCCCTTGGGGTAGTTGGTGCCATGGCGCATCGCCGTATCTACGTCGCGCGCGCTCGCCACCCGCTGCAGCACCGCGTCGGCGGCCTCGTTCGCGAGCATCGCGACGGTGCGCAGCGCGATCAGCCCGGCGACGTCGTCGATCACGCTGACCTTGAAGCCGGCCTTCTGGAAGGTGCCGGTGACCACGCGCAGCGCGCCCAGGCCGCACTGGTCGGCGCGCGTCAGCGCGATGCGGGTGCTGGTCGAGTAGTCGAGACACAGGTCGAACAGCACCAGGTTCGGCTGGCGTTCCTCAGCCGCGCGCAGCGTCGCCGTGCGGCCGTCGGTGAGCGCGACGCGCGCGGCGCCGATCTGCATCCAGCCGCGCTTGCCGTGCATGCCGGACTCGCGCCGCACCTCGATGCCGGCCGCCTCCAGGCGCGCGAGCAAGGGCGCGGCCGCGCCGATGTCGCCGACCACGGTGACGCGCGGCTCGCCGTCCTGCGGCGCTTCGTCCTGCGGCACGGCCTTCGCGGCGAGTTCGCCATATTCATAGATACCGCGCCCGCTCTTGCGACCGAGCCGGCCGGCGGCGACGAGCTCCTGCTGGAACGGGCTCGGGGCGAAGCGGCGGTCGCAGAAATAGGCCTCGAACACCGACTTCGTGACCGCGAAGTTCACGTCGTGGCCGATCAGGTCCATCAGCTCGAAGGGGCCCATCGCGAAGCCGCAGCCCTCGCGCAGGATCGCATCCAGCGTCGCGGGCTCCGCCTCGTGCTCGGCAAGCACGCGCAGCGCCTCGGCATAGTAGGGGCGCGCGACACGATTCACGATGAAGCCCGGGGTGGAAGCCGCATGCACGGGCACCTTGCCCCAGGCTCGCGCCGTCGCGTAGAGGGTTTCGGCGACCTCGCGGTCGGTCGTCAGCCCCGACACCACCTCGACCAGCGCCATGCGCGGCGCGGGGTTGAAGAAGTGCAGGCCCGCAAGCCGGCCCGGACGGGCGAGGCCCGCCGCCATCGCATTGATCGACAGCGACGAGGTATTGCTGGCGATGATCACGTCCGCACCGAGCAGGTTTTCGAGCTCGGCGAAGAGCTTGCGCTTCACGTCCAGGTTCTCGACGATCGCCTCGATCGCGAGGCCCGCATCGGCCGCCTCGGCCAGTGCCGCGACGGGCACGACGCGCTCCAGCGTCGCCGTGGCTTCAGCCCCGTCGAGACGGTTCTTCGCGACGAGGAACTTCAGGTCCTTCTCGATCGCCGCGCGCCCGGCGGCGATCGCCTCGCTGCGGCCGTCGTACAGGTACACGGTGTGACCCGCGCGCGCCGCGACCTGGGCGATGCCGCTGCCCATCGCGCCGGCACCGATCACGACGATCTTCACATCCCGGGTGAGTGCGCTCATTCAGTCACCCTTGAAATTCGGATTGCGCTTTTCCATGAATGCGGCGACGCCTTCGCGGTAGTCGTTCGAATTTCCGCACACCGTCATCAGGTCGCGCTCGAGGTTGAGCTGGGTCTCGAAGTCGTTGGTCGAGCTCGCCCAGATCGCCTGCTTGGTCTTCGCATAGCCGAAGGTCGGCCCTTTCGCGAGGCCCGTGGCTACCTGCTGCACGGTCGGCATCAGCGCCTCGTCATCAACGCACTTCCAGATCAGGCCCCAGCTCTCCGCCTGCTCGGCCGACAGCTTCTCGCCCAGCAAGGCCATGCCCATCGCGCGCGCCGGTCC
Organism: Aromatoleum evansii; assembly: GCF_045689615.1. Classification (NCBI taxonomy): domain Bacteria; kingdom Pseudomonadati; phylum Pseudomonadota; class Betaproteobacteria; order Rhodocyclales; family Rhodocyclaceae; genus Aromatoleum; species Aromatoleum evansii. Next base: position 431,261 of record NZ_CP141259.1, on the reverse strand, counting down.
GACCAGGCGCGGCAGGATCCAGCTGCCGCCCGTGTCGGGCACCACGCCGAGCTTGCTGAAGGACTGGATGAAGCTCGCCGAGCGCGCCGCGAACACCAGATCGCAGGCGAGCGCGATGCTCGCGCCCGCGCCGGCCGCGACGCCATTCACGGCCGCGATCACCGGCAGCTCGAGACTGCGCAGCGCGAGCACCAGGGGCTTGTAGTTCTTCTCGACCGATTCGCCCAGGTCCACCGGCGCCGCACCCGGCGCGACCGCCCGGTCGGACAGATCCTGCCCGGCGCAGAAGCCGCGACCGGCGCCGGTGAGCACCAGCACGCGCACCACACCTGCCGCACGGCCTTCCTTCACCTTCGCCAGCGCCCCGCGCACTTCCTCGTGCATCCGGCTCGTGAACGAATTCAGGCGATCGGGACGGTTCAAGGTCAGCGTCGCCACGCCCTCGACCACGTCGAGACGAATCGTCTCGCCCTGCATGCTCCAATCGGTGCTGCTCATGTCTCCTCCTGTCATCCCTCTGCACAAACGCCCGCCCCTACGATCGGGCGGCGGTTCTGCAGAGTCTCCTTCTTCGGATCGCCCGGCAGGCTTCGAGGCCTCCTGTCGGCGGGGGTCTGCGCCCGGTATTCCGAGCTTTCTTTGTAGTCCGGCCTTTGTTTGACCGACCGGTCAATCAATAGTAAGCTTGATCCAGATCAAAAGACAACAGTTTTTTGCTTGACAAGCTTCGCCGCAGCGCAGCAACGCACCAGCCGCTATAACAAGGTCAGCAACGCCGATCCGCAGGGGCCGCAGAAGCCCCGCCCCGCCACCAGAGGAGACCCTCGATGTCCAACGTCACGTCCACCACCACGCCCGCCCAGCTATTCGACAAGCATCATGCGACCCTCGAAGCCGCCGTCCAGGCGATCCACGCCCGCGGCTACTGGACGCCCTACCCCGAGATGCCCAGCCCCAAGGTGTACGGGGAGACGGCGCAGGACGACGGGCGCCGCGCCGTCGAGGCCTGCTTCGGCCAGGATTTCGACCTCGGCCAGCCCGGCCGCAGCGGCTGGATGGCGAGCGAGCGCTCGCCCTATGGCGTCGAGCTGGGCGTGCGCTACCCTGTGTGCGACGGTCAGGCGCTCATCGACGCCGCGCACGCGGCGATGCCCGGCTGGCAGCGCATCGGCGCGCAGGGCCGCGCCGGGGTGTGCCTGGAGATCCTCGAACGCCTCAACAAGCGCAGCTTCGAGATCGCCCACGCGGTGATGCTCACCACCGGCCAGGGCTGGATGATGGCCTTCCAGGCGGGCGGCCCGCACGCGCAGGACCGTGGCCTCGAGGCCGTCGCCTACGCGTATCGCGAGATGAAGTTCATCCCGCACGAGACCGTGTGGGAGAAACCGCAGGGCAAGAACCCGCCGCTGAAGATGAAGAAGCACTTCGAGATCGTCGGCCGCGGCGTCGCGCTGGTGATCGGCTGCGGCACCTTCCCGACCTGGAACACCTATCCCGGCCTCTTCGCCGCGCTCGCGACCGGCAACCCGGTCGTCGTCAAGCCACACCAGAACGCCATCCTGCCCGCCGCGATCACGGTGCGCATCGCGCGCGAGGTGCTGGCGGAAGCCGGCCTCGACCCCAACCTCGTCACGCTCGCGGCCTTCGACAAACACGAAGCGACGCAGGCGCTCGCGACCCATCCGGCCGTGAAGTCGATCGATTTCACCGGCGGCAACACCTTCGGCCAGTGGCTGATCAGCAACGCGAAACAGGCGCAGGTGTATGCCGAGCTCGCCGGCGTGAATAACGTCGTCATCGAATCGACCGACCAGTACAAGGCGATGCTCAGGAATCTCGCCTTCACGCTGTGCCTGTACTCGGGCCAGATGTGCACGACCACCCAGGCGATCCTCGTCCCGGCCGACGGCATCGACACCGACCAGGGCCGCAAGAGCTATGACGAGGTATGCGCGGATCTCGCCACCTCCATCGACAAGTTCCTCGCCGACCCGGCGGTCGCCACCGCGGTGCTGGGCGCGATCCAGTCGCCCGACACCCTCGCGCGCATCGCGGAAGCGCCCGCCCACGGCCGCGTCGTGCGCGCCTCGACGAAGATCGAGCACGCCGAGTTCCCCCGCGCCGAAGTGCGCAGCCCGCTGCTGCTGGCGTGCGATGCCGCCGACGAGAAGGCCTACATGGAAGAACGCTTCGGCCCCATCGCCTTCGTCGTCAAGGTCGCCGACGGCGCCGCGGCGGTGACCCTCTCGGAGCGCATCGTGCGCGAGCACGGCGCGCTCACGGTCGGCCTCTACTCGACGAAGCCGGAAGTGGTCGACGCGATGACCGAGGCGACCTGGCGCGCTGGCGTCGCGCTGTCGATCAACCTCACCGGCGGCGTGTTCGTGAACCAGTCGGCGGGTTTCTCCGACTACCACGGCGTCGGCATGAACCCGGCGGCGAACGCGAGCCTGTCGGACAGCGCCTTCGTCGCCAACCGCTTCCGCGTTGTGCAGCGGCGCTATCACGTCGAGTAAGCGCTCGGGACCCGAATCGTAACGACCAGGGGCGCCGCGGCGCCCGCTCCCCCCGGATACGCTGCCACCACGACCTCGCCGAGCGCCCCTGAGCGCGCGGCGTGCGCCTTACGCGGGCACGGAACCGGCGCAGACGAGCGCAACCGCCTCGCGGATCGTCGCGCGCAGCTCCTCGTCGTCCCACGGCTTGAGCAGGAATTTGCTCACCGCCCCGTTGTTAATCGCACGCGTGATGGCGTCCACGTTTGCATAACCCGAAAGCATCATCCGCACCGTACCGGGATGCAGTTCCTTCACCCGCATAAGGAAGTCGCTGCCGTTCATGCCGGGCATGCGCTCATCCGCCAGCAGCACATGCACCGGCTGCCGGGCGAGGATTTCGAGCCCCTCGTGCGCGGAAGCGACAGACAGGATGCGGTAGCCGTCATGACGCAGTAATCGTTTGAGCGCACTGAGGACGTACGGTTCGTCGTCGATCAGCAGCAGGGTCGGAGGGGGCGCTCCGTCGGCGAATGCTGCGAGGGCCATCCGCGCCCCGTCGCCGAGCATGACCGCGAGCGCCTCACCCTCGACGGGACGACTGAAATAAAATCCCTGGATCTCGTCGCAGCCTTGCCGCCGCAGATATTCCATCTGCGCCTCGCTCTCGACACCCTCGGCGATCACCTTGAGCCGCAGGCTGTGCGCCAGCCGGATTGTCGCGATGCAGATCGCGGCGTCGTCGGGTTCGGTCACCACGTCGCGCACGAAGGCGCGGTCGATCTTCAAGTAGTCGATGGGGAAACGCTTCAGGTAGGCCAGGCTGGAATAGCCGGTACCGAAGTCGTCGAGCGCGAGCGAGACGCCGAGCGCCTTGAGTTTCCGCATCGTTGCGACGGCCTCCTCGACATCGGCCATCGTGGTGCTCTCGGTAATCTCGAGCTCCAGCTGCGCACCCTCCAGCCCCTCGGCGGCCAGCGCGGCGGCAATCGTGCCATGGAGCTCGCCAGAGCGGAACTGGCGGGCCGAAAGGTTGATCGCCACCGGCGGAACCGCCAGTCCACGCTCCCGCCAGCAGCGGATCTGGCGGCATGCGGCGCCGATCACCCATTCGCCGACGGGCACGATGAGCCCGGTCTCCTCAGCCAGCGGGATGAATTGCAGCGGCGGAACCAGCCCGAGCTCCGGGTGCTGCCAGCGCAGCAGCGCCTCCAGCCCGACGATGGCGCCGTCCTTCAGACTCACGCGCGGCTGGTAGTGCAGCACGAACTCACCGCGCTCGAGTGCGCCGCGCAGCGCGTGTTCGAGCGCCTGACGCCGCAGCACCGTTGCATTCAGCGCCGGGGTATCGAAGCAATACTGGTTCCCGCCGGCGCCGTGCGCCTCGAGTCGCGCAATGTTGGCGTGCTGCAGCAGTTCGGCGGGGCTGTTGCCGTCACCCGGGTAGAGGCACACGCCGATGCTGGCTGTCACCGCCAGCTCATGGCCCTCAATGACGAAGGGGCGCGCGAGTTCGTCGAGGATCCGCCGCACGATCAGACCGGCCGCATCGACACCAGCCAGATCGCCCAGCACCACGACGAAGTCGTCCATGCCGACGCGCGCCACGGTATCGCCCTCGCGAACCAGCGCCGTGAGCCGCGCGGCCACCCCGCGCAGCAGGTCGTCGCCCACCGCATGGCCGAAGGAACCGACGATGCCGCCGAAGCGGTCGATGCCGATCGACAACACCCCGACCGAACACTGGTGGCGATTCGCATGCACCAGCGCCTGGGCTAGACGGTCGTCGAGGAGGTTGCGATTCGCGACCCCGGTGACACCGTCGAAATTGGCATGCCGCTCGAGCTCCTCCTGGTAGCGGATCCGCTCCGTGACGTCGTACTGAACGCCGACGAAGTGCGTGCACCGGCCCGCGTCGTCGCACACCGGCGCAATGTGCAGATCGGCCCAGTAGATCCGCCCGTCCTTGCAATGGTTGCGAAAGATCGCCTGCCCCTCGCGGCGGTCGCGGACCAGCGCGCGGACCTCGTCCAGCCCCGGCTGGTCGTGGTCCGTCCCGTGCAGGAAACGGGCATTCCGGCCGATGGCCTCTTCGGCACGATAGCCCGTGATACGTTCGAACGCGGGGTTCACATACACTATCGGGAGATCCGGCTGCTGGCAGTCGACGACCACGACGGCGTTCACGCTCGCCTCGATCGCGCGCTCGCGCAGCCGCAGGGCCTCCAGCACGCCGACGCGATCGGTGACGTCGCGCGCCAGGCCGACCACGCCGACCACCGCGTCGCCCTCATCGCGGATCGGCGCGCGCGTGGTCGAAAACCAGCGCCATTGATCGCCGCCCGGCAGGCGCACGCGCACGCACTGTTCGGGCGTCGGTTCGCCGCTGCGCAGTACGCGGTCGTGTTCGGCGGAATCCCACACGCCGCCGGGCTCGACGTCCGGCAGCAGCTCGACCGCCGTGCGCCCGACGAGCGCATCGGGTGATTCGCAGCCGAGCAGCAGAGCGGATTGCCGGTTCGCACGGATGAAGCGCTGCCCGCCGTCCTGGTAGAACACCAGGTCGGTGGTGTTGTTCATGAATTCACGCAGCAGCCGCTGCTCCGCGAGCAGTTCGCGCTGCAGGCGGTAATGCGAGTGGGCCGAATGCACCATCAGGCGCAATTGCTCCTGGTTCCACGGCTTGGTGATGTAGCCGAAAATGCGGCCCTGGTTCACCGCGCGCACGACCGCATCGAGATCGGCATAGCCGGTGACCATGATGGCTGCCGCGCGCGACAGCCCCCGCGCCCGTGCAAGCATTTCGTCGCCGCACATGCCGGGCATGCGCTGATCCGACAGCAGCACCGACAGCTCGGGCAACTCCGGAATGAGGGCGATTGCCGCTTCGGCCGACGGCGCGGTGTGCACGATGCATTCGTCCTCGAGCGTATCGGCGAGCGCCGCGAGGATCTGCGGCTCGTCGTCCACCGCCAGCACCACCGGGCGCTCGCCGATGCTGGCGAAGGCGGCCTCCGGCAGCGCACCGCCGCGGCCTGCGGGGGGTACCGTGGCCGTCATGTCGCACCTCCCGTATTCGTCGCGGCCGTGGGCCCGTTCTGGCGCAAGGGCAGACGGACCACCATGCGCGTGCCGACTCCTTCCTCGCTGAATGCTTCGAGCGTGCCCCCGTGCTGCCGGACGATGCCGAAGGAAATTGACAGCCCCAGCCCGGTGCCGGCCCCCACCGGCTTGGTCGTGAAGAAGGGCTCGAAAATCCGTTCGCGCACGCGCTCGCACATGCCCTTGCCGTTGTCGGCGATCTCGATCCGCATCATGTCTTCGTCCTCGAGGGTGGTGATGGTGATTTCCCCGTCGCCCGCAGCGGGGTCGATCGCGTCGATCGCATTGGCGAGCAGATTCATCAGGACCTGGTTGAGCGGCCCCGGGTAGCAGTCGAGCCCGCGCTGCGGCACGCCGCGCCGCGTCACGCGGATGCGGTCGTGCAGGCGGTGCTGCAGCAGCGTGAGCACCGCGTCGATTGCCTCCTCCACGTCGATCGTGCGAATTTCGCCCGCGTCGAGCCGCGAAAAGGTGCGCAGCTTGACTACCAGATCGCGCATGCGCTCGAGCCCGCCCGCCATGTCGGCGAGCCGCTCGCGTGCCTTGTCCAGCAGCCGCGCACGCTCGGGCGACAGCTGCGGGCGCGCTTCCGCCTCGACCTGCACCAGCGCGCGCGACACGGTCGCGTGGTGGTTGAGCACGAAGGCCAGCGGGTTGTTGATCTCGTGCGCCACGCCGGCCACCAGTTCGCCCAGCGAGGCCATCTTGGCCGACTGGACGAGGCGCGACTGGGTCTCGCGCAGTTCCGCATAGGCCGCCTCGAGGGTGCGGTTCGAGGCCTCCAGCTCGCGGTTCGCGTCGAGCAGCCGCTCCTGCGTGCGGCGCAGCTCGCGATTCTGATGCACCGCACTCTCGTACGTGGACACGAGCAGGCCGACCAGCTGGCGTGCATCGCGCGGCCTCAGCTCGTGCTCGTCGTCGCCGAGCCGAAGCCGCATCGGCGGACATGCCCCGGCACAGGACGGCGACGGCGGCGCTTCGATCTGCGCGCGCAGGCTGGCGAGCAGCACGGCTTCGTCGTAGGGCTTGGTGACGTAGCAGTCGGCCCCCGCATTCAGGCCGCGAATGACATCGTCGGTGGCGGCGAGCGAGGTCAGCAGGATGACCGGAATGCCGGCGAGCGCCTCGTCGTCGTGCAGGTGCCGGCACAGCTCGTACCCGTCCATGACCGGCATGCTGACGTCGCTCACGACCGCCGCGGGGCGCTGCGCCCGTGCCAGCGCCAAGGCCGTCGCGCCGTCGCCCGCGCTGAGCACCGCATAGCCGGCGCCTTCGACGACGCGCCGCAGCATTTCCGCCTGCACCGCGCTGTCCTCGACGATGAGCACCGGCGCCGGCGCCAGGGGAACGTCAGCCGTCATCGCAGCTCCCCTCGCCCCCCCGGCGGCGGCGATGCGCCTTCCGCCAGCTGCACCAAGGCCGGGGCGACCTCGCCGAGCGGTAGCGCGAGCGCTGCGGCCCCCGCGCGGATCGCCTCGCCCGGCATGCCGAAGACGACGCTCGTCGCCTCGTCCTGCGCGATCGTCGCCCCCCCGGCCGCAGCGATCTGGGCGAGGCCGGCGACGCCGTCTCGCCCCATGCCCGTGAGCACCACGCCGACGGCATTGCGCCCATGCACGCGCGCGAGCGATGCGAGCGCGAGATCGGCCGAGGGCCGATGCTGCTGGCCGCGCCATTCCGGCGAACAGCGCAGGCGCCCGTCGGCGTCGAGCTCGAGGTGCATCCCGTCGGGTGCGAAATAGGCCGTCGCCGGCTGCGGCACGTTGCCGTCCTGCGCGGTGCGCACCGCAATCGGCACGGTGCTCGCGAGCCACTGCACCAGACCTTCCGCAAAACCCTCCGCGATATGCTGGATGCACAACAGCGGAAGCGGGAAATCCCGCGGCAGCCGGCGCAGCACGGTCTCGAAGGCCTGCGGCCCGCCAGTCGAGGCGACGATGCCAACGATGCGGGGGCGCTGATCCGGCAATCCCGCGAGACGCCGCGGCGCGGCCGACACGGGCGCCGGCGCCGCGCGACTGCGGCGACGCCGCAAGGCGACGACGCCGGCCGCCACGCGGATCTTGTGCGCCAGCTCGGCGGCGAGCGCGGCCGATCCGTCGCACAGGCCGGCGCGCGGCTTGGCGACGATATCCACCGCGCCGGCCTCGAGCATCGCAAAGATGGTGTGGGTCTGCTCGCGCTGCACCGCGACGCTGAGCACGAGGATGGGCAAAGGATGGGTCGCCATCAGCTCGCGGGTGAATTCGAGACCGCCCATGCCGGGCATGTAGAGGTCGGTGCACACGACGTCGGGCTTGAGCCGCGGAACCAGCGCCAGCGCTTCGGCGCCGTCGCGTGCCGTGCCGCAGACGCGAATCGCCGGCTCGATCACGAGCATGCGCCGGACGACTTCGAGCGCAATCGCCGAGTCGTCGACCAGCAGGACGCGGATCGGCTGCCGCCGCGCGCCGCTCATGGCGGGCTCCTGCGTGCCGGCCTCAGATCAGGCGTTCTAGGCATTCAATGAGCTCCGTCTGATCAAAACCGGGTTTGGCGATGTACGCATTCGCACCGGCCTCCAGCCCGCGCATCCGGTCCGCATCCGACGCGAGCGAGGTCACGAGGACGACGGGCAGGTGCGCATGACACGCCTCGCGGCGAATTCGCCGGGCAAGCTCGAGTCCGTCGAGCTTGGGCATGTTGACGTCGGAGACTACGGCATCAAATTCGCCGCGCGCGAGCTTGCGCAGGGCGTCGAGGCCATCGACCGCGGTAACGACCTCGTAACCCGCAGCCTCGAGGATGCGGCTTTCCTGCGTGCGGGTGGTGATGCTGTCCTCGGCGATCAGTACCCGTTTGCGCCGCTGCGGTGCCGCAGGCGGCGCGGCGGCGGCAGGTGCGGACGGTCGCCGCAACGAGGCGAACAGATCGTGGGGATCGAGCACGATGCAGATCTCCCCGCTGTCAAGGATCGTCGCACCGGCCACGTTGCGCACCCGCTCGAGCAGGCTCCCCGGCGACTTCAGCATCACCTCCTGCTCGTCGAGCAGGGCCTCGACCGCAACCGCAAAGCACCCGCCCGCGGCCTCCAAGATCACCGCCGTGCAGCCATCCGCAGCCACGGGCGCCACCGCCCGTTCCAGCAGCGCGGCAAGCGGAGCGAGCGGGACCGGCCGATCGTCGAACAGGGCGGCATCGCGCCCGTCGAGTTGCAGGATGTCGGCTGCGGCAAACCGGCGCATGCCGCGTACATACTCGACCGGCAGGCCATACGGCTGGCCGTCGGCCTCGACGATCAGGATGCGTGCGGTCGCCAACGTCACGGGAAGGCGCAGCGTGAGCGCCAGGCCGCGCCCGGGCGCGGAGTCCAGCACGAGCTCGCCCTTGAGCCTTTCGATCGCCTCGCGTACGACATCCAGCCCGACCCCCCGCCCAGACACCTCGCTCACATTGCGCGCGGTCGTCAACCCCGCGCGCAGGACCAGCGCGCGCAGCTGCGCAGGCGTCATCGCGGCAAGGCTCGCAGCGGTTTCCAGCCCGCGCTCCAGCGCCGCCTCGCGGATCGCCTCCACGTCGAGCCCGCGGCCGTCGTCGTCCACCGCGATCTCGATCGCGCTCTCGGTGCGCCGCGCCTGCAGACGGATGCGACCGCCGCCCGGCTTGCCCGCCCGCACCCGCTCCGCCGGCGCTTCGATGCCGTGGTCGATCGCATTGCGCAACAGATGCATCAGCGGATCGCGGATCTCCTCGAGGACGCGCCTGTCGGCACTCACCTCTTCCCCTTCGATCACCAGCTCGACCGACTTGCCCTGGCTGCGCGCGAGCTCATGCACCATACGCGGGAACTGGCGGAAGATGTTCGCCAGCGGCAGCAGACGGATCGCCCGGACACCCTCGCCGAGGGCGCCGCTGACACGTTGCAGATGCGCGAGGTCGTCGTCGATCGCGCCATGCAGCCGCGCGAGCATGGCTTCGATCGGCGCCAGCCGCTCGAGCAGCGCGAGCGCATCCACGGCGCCCCCCCCCGGACCGGACGCGATCGCGCGCCGTAGGCCCTCGCACCGCTCGGAAATCGCCTCGACCTCGGCAAGCCGACGCAATATCCGCGTGCGTCCGGTCGCCAACTCGCCGGATGCCGTCAGCAGCGCATCGAGACGGCGGGCATCGACGCGCACGGCGTCCAGATCGGGCGGCCCGCCGCGTGCCGCGGACACCACCGCACCCGCCTTCGCATCCCGTGCCTTCGCTTCCGGCACCGGCGGCCCCAGCGCCTCGCCGACGGCGACGCGGATGTCACCAAGCTGCCGCAGCATTTCGTGCACGTGTTCGGGGCTGCGCGCGTCGACGTCGCGGCGCGCGGCGTTGAGCATGTCCTCGAGACTGTGCGCAAGCAGCTCGACCGCGGACAGACCGAGCATGTGCGCAGCGCCCTTGAGGCTGTGCGCGTCTCGGAACAGCGCTTCGACGGCCGCATCCCCGCCGGCATCGCATTCGAGCCGCAGCAGACCGTCGTCGAGGCGCTGCAGGTACTCGCCGCTCTCCTGCCGGAACAGGTCCTGCAGGTGCTCGTCCGCAATCATGACGCAAGGCTCCCCATCGCCGCCCCCGTCACACCATCGCTTTCAGTCCGAGCGCAACCTGCCGGAGGTTCTCGATGCCGACCTTCGTCTGCTCGGTGCCCGCGGCCATCTGGCGCGAACCGGCGGCGAGACTCTGCATCGCATCGGTGACCTGCCCCAGGGCTGCAGCCTGCTGCTTGCTGTTGAGCATGACCTGCTGCGCATTTTCCGAAACGTTGTTGGCGGCACCCGCGATGGCCTCGAACGCCTCGGCAACGCGACTCGCCGTCGCCATGACCTCGTCGGCGCTGCGCGAGCCGTCCTCGGTAACCATCACCGCACTGTTGGTCGCACTCTGGATGTCCGTGACCAGGGCGTCCGCACGCTCCGCCGACTTCTTGCTCTGGACCGCGAGCTTGCGGATCTCACCGGCCACCACCGCGAAACCCTTGCCCTGCTCGCCTGCACGCGCCGCCTCGACCGCCGCATTGAGCGCCAACATGTTGGTCTCGCTCGCGAGCTCCCCGACCAGCTTGGCGATGCCGCCGATTTGCCCCGCCTGCTCCGACAGGCTGAGGATACGGTGTGCGAGCGAGTCAATCTTGTCCTTCATCCCTGCCGTGCACTGCGCCGCCTCGTCCGCCGCACGCGTGCCCTGGCGCGCGAGCTCCAGCGCCTGCATCGCGGCCGCTGCCGACGATTCGGCCTGGCTCGCCGACTGGCGGGCCGACATCCCCAGCTCCTCCACCGTCGCCGACACCTCGCTGACCGCCGCCACCTGCTGCGCGACGGTGCGTTCATGCTCGTCCACCGTCGCCGCCATCTCGGTCGAGGCGGTGCTCACGTGGGCCACCGACTCGCTGATCGTGCGCGTGCTGCGGATCGCCAGGGTGCGGCCGATGGCCAGTGCGAGCACGAATGCCGCCACCGTCGCGCCCAGCGCGACGGACACCAGAGTTCTCCCCGCGCTCACCTGCTCGGCGGTGCGCTGCGCGAGCACCTCGAGTTCCCGCTCCTCGATCCGGTCGATCTGTGCGTCGACCCGGGCGCTGAGGCTGGCGAGATCCGACTGGCGGAAGAACTGCACCGCCTTCGCGAAGCTGCCGGCGTCGACCAGCTCGCGATACCCCCCTGCGATGCCGGTCATGTCATCGACGACCTTCAGCAGGCTGGCCAGGGCCTCGCGCGACTCCGCGCCGCTCAGGGTCGCACCCAGCGCCTCCAGATTCGCCCGCGCGCGCGCCATGTTCTTCGTCGCGGCCTCCAGCGCCTCACGCTCACGACTCACCAGATAGCCGCGCATGTCACGCTGGTACTGTGCGATCCCGACGTGGGCCTCCTTCGCGAGCGCGACGATGCGGCCCGCCTCCACCGTTTCCGCCGACAAGGCCCTCAGGCGCTGAGTCTGCACGTAGACGGCGAGCGCAACGCCAGCCATCAGGACCAACGGCACCAGATAGCCCGCCAGGATGCGTTGCCGCAGATTCAGACTTCGATTCATGCATGTTCTCCTACGTGGGAGGCCCGGCTGCCCGGCCCCGGTGCATGTCCACCAGGCTCGTCGGCAACGTGGAGCACGCGCGACACGAGCATGGCTTCGACATCTATCAGGCTGAAGATCCGCTCCGCGGCCCGCATCGGGCCGCGACAGAACGGCAAGTCGTGCGCGCTGGCCGCGGGTGCGAAGGACTCGTCCGCGTCGGCCGCAACGACATCGTGCACCTCCGTGACCGCCAACCCGACCGTCAGCTCGCCGACACGCACGACGACAACCTCGGCGAGCGCCCGTTGGGCGGGCAGGCCGAGCACCGGCCTGAGATCGATCACGGTCAGGAGGTCGCTGCGCAGATTCATGCTGCCGAGAATGTGCGGCGGACAGCACGGCACCGGCCGCAGGCCGCGCAGATGCACGAATTCGCGCACCACGGCGGCCGGAATCCCGAACAGCCCGCCATCCAGACCGACCAGCGCACACGGCGCCGCGCCGGCGGCGACCGGCGCCGCCGGCGGACGGGCCATGCGGTCCGCGCGCGCACGGAAGGTTTCCACCGCCGGATCTGGAGCGGCCCCCTCGGCCGTCGGTGCATGGAGGGGCGGCAATGCGGTCGCCGCCGTACCGGCCGCGGCGCCGGCGAGCAGCGCCCGGGCATCCAGCACCATCGCCAGTTCCGCGCCGCTCATGGCGACACCGCACAAGAGCGCCGCCAGCTGTCCGAACAGATGGTGATGCTCGCGCACGTCCTCGATGTCTTCCGGGGCGATCGTCACGGTATCCAGCACCGCCCCGGCGAGCATGCCGAAATGCTCGCCATCGACGTCGAGCACGACGACGGCATCGCCGGCCTGCAGGTCGGACCGTCCCATCCCGAAACACAGCCCCGGGTCGACCACCAGAATCACGTGCCCGCGCAGGTTGAACGCCCCGATCACCCACGGCGACGCGTCCGCCACCGCCGACAGCTCGGGCAACCACACCAGCTCGCGCACCTGCGCCGCATCCACAGCGTAGCGCACGCCCCCGTGTGCGAAGAGAAGGTGCAGGCTAGCCATCCCGGCCTTCCTCCCGAACACCCCGCAGCTCGCCCGCCCCGGCCCGGAGCCGGTGCAGCAGCGCACCCGCCGTGGTGCGCGGCGGCGCGGGCAGCGGCGCGTCCGGCGCCATCCTCTCGAGTTCACGCACGGCCAGTGCGCGCATCTGCCGCGCCCGATCGGCCTCACCCGAACGCACGCACAGATCGGCGAGCGCCAGATGCGCGACGACAAAGCGCGAGTCCAGATACAGCACCTTGCGCAGCAACATGACCGCCTCGTCGAACGCCCCGCCTTCCTCGGCTAGTTGCGCGAGCAGGAAATAAGGGCGCGGATCGAGGGGCGATGCCGCCAGCACCCGCTCGCACGCGGCCCGCGCCGCTTGCGCCGCACCGCGATCGGCATCGCGCCAGGCCTGCACGAGCAGCTCGTCGGGGTCGACCGGCGCAGCCGTTTCACGCGCGGGCACGGGCTTGCGCCGCCGCGCCCGCTCGAGCGGGGTCGATGCCGGGCTCGGCGGCGGCACCGCCGCGGGCGCCACCGCAGGAGCGGCACCCTCCGGCTGCCGCTGCGCAGCGCCAACCGGACGGCGGTACAGCATCGCCTCGGGACAGGGGACCGCCTCCAGCCCCGACGGCGTCTCGCCCAGCAACTCCCCGTGCCCTGGAACGAAATATCCGCCTTCGGCCAGGGCCACAGCGAGGTGCCCGGCAATATGCGTCACGGCGGGAGTGGTCAGATAGATGAACACATTGCGGCACAGGATCAGATCGAATCCGCCGGCATCGGCGCTGGCGCGGGCGCGGGCGCTGTCGTCGTGCAGCAGGTCGCCGCACGCGAACTCGACCATGGCCTGCAGATGCTCGCTGATCTGCCATTCGCGGCCGCATTCTCGGAAGTAGCGCGCGATCCGGTCATCATCGAGCGCACGAAAGGACCACTGGCCGTATCTTCCGGTGCGCGCACGGGCGATGGCATCGCCGTTGATGTCGGTTCCGAGGATCCGCACGTCCCACCCGCCAAGGCACGGCGACATTTCGTCTATCAGCATCGCCAGCGAATAGGCCTCCTCCCCGCTCGCGCAGCCGGCGCTCCACAAGCGCAAGGTCCGCTGCGCCGACCGGCGCGCCACCAGCTCGGGCAGGATGCGGCCGGCGAGCAGCCCGAACAGGCCCTGGTCGCGCAGGAAATAGGTTTCGCCGGTGGAGAACAGCCGCATCAGCCGTTCGCGCTCGCGCCGGCTATCCGCGCCCCCCGCCTCGATCAGCTCTGCATAGGCCGCGATGGAGGGCAGCCGCAGCTCGCGCAGCCGCGACTGCAGCCAGGCGTGCAAGCGCGCCTCGTCGCCGGGACGCCGGCGCAGGCCGATCGCGTCGAGGACCCGCCCGCGCGTATCGTCGGCGACTCCGGCTGACGCGCCTCCCGGGCCCATCGCCACGCCCCCCCCGAGGTTGACCGCATCATGCCAAAACATTCCAGCGGAATCCCCAAAAGCTCTAGGACAATAGGATTGTAACGGCAAGTTTCAGCAGCCGGTGGATATTTGCTCCGGGCATGGTCTCAGGCGGCGACCGCAATCATTCCCAACTCGAAACGCTCGAACGCGTCACGCACCGCCTCGAGCAGCTCGCGGTCGTCCCACGGCTTGTGCAGGAAGCGGAAGACCGCGCCGCGGTTGATCGCGCCGGTGATCATCTCGACATCGGCATAGCCGGACAGGATCATGCGCACCGACTGCGGATACAGCCCCCTGACCTTGTCGAGAAACTGCACGCCGTCCATGCCCGGCATGCGGAAATCGGAGATCACGACGCCCACCGGATGGCGCGCGAGCAGTTCCAGCGCTTCGGCGGGATTGGCGGCAAACAGCAAGGTATACCCCTCCCGCCGCAGGATGCGGCGCACGGCCGACTGGATCGACGGCTCGTCATCGACGAGCAGCAGGGTGCGTTCGGGCAGATCCTTCTGCACCGGCAGGGGCATCGTCCGTCCGCCGGCCAGCATGTCTGCGAAGGACTCCGGGGCGAGCGGCGGCGAGAAGTGGCAGCCCTGCATCTCGTCGCAGCCGCGCCCGCGCAGGTACAACATTTGCCCCTCGGTCTCGACCCCTTCGGCGATCACGCGCAGATTGAGGCTGCGGGCGAGCGCAATGATGGAAACGGCGATGGCCGCATCGCTTGCGTTTGTCGTCAGATCGGTGATGAAGGCGCGATCGATCTTGAGGTAATCGAGCGGAAAGCGCTTCAGCATGCCGAGTGAGGAATAGCCGGTGCCGAAATCGTCGATCGCGAGCCGGACGCCGAGGGCCTTAAGGCTCCGCATCATCTTGATCGCCCGTTCCGGCTCGCGCATCAGGGTGCTTTCGGTGATCTCCAGCATCAGCGTTCCCCCGTCCAGGCGGAAGCGCGACAGCAGGGCCGACACTTCCGCGACCAGATCGTCGCGCAGGAACTGCAGCGCCGACACATTCACCGCCACGCGCGGGCATGCCACCCCGGTATCGAGCCAGTCGCGCATCCTTGCACAGGCGGATTCGAGCACCCAGTGCCCGATCGGCAGGATCAGGCCGCTTTCCTCGGCCACGGGGATGAATTCGCCCGGCGACACCATGCCGAGTTCCGCATGCCGCCAGCGGCACAGCGCTTCGCAGCCGACCACCGCGCCCGTCAGCAGATCGACCTTGGGCTGGTATTCCAGATACAACTCGTCCCGCTCGACGGCCCGCCGCAATTCGAGTTCGAGACGCAGCCGCGGCGCGGCCCGGGCATTCATGGTCGCGTCGTAGAAGCAGACGGTGTCGCGCCCCGTCTCCTTGGCGCGATTCATCGCCACGCAGGCGTTGCGCAGCAGGGCGTCCGCGTCCTGTCCGGCGTCACCGCACTCGGCTACCCCGATGCTGGCGGTCAGGTGCAACTCCTCACCGCCGGCCATGATCGGCTGCCGCACCGCCTCCAGTAGGCGGTTGGCCAGCGACACCACGGCCTGCCGGCCCGGCAGCTGATCGGCGAGGAGCACGAACTCGTCGTTCGTCATGCGCGCCACCGTGCTGCAGCCTTGCGCGGCCACCGCGAGGCGGCGCGCGATGTCCGCGAGCGTCGCGTCGGCGACCGCACGGCCGAAACTGTCATGCACGACCTTGAAGCGATCCACGTTCAGCCACAGCACGAAGAAGGCGTCATTGCGCGCCGCATGGGCGAGGACCTGCTGCAGGCGGTCGAGCAGCAGGTTGCGGTTGGGCAGGCCGGTCAGCGCATCATGGTTCGCCCGATGGGCAAGTTGCTCCTCATGGCGGAGCCGCTCCGTGACATCGCGGAATTCGATCACCGCGTGGTCGGCACCCTGCCCGTCGCTTGCCACCAGGCTCACGCCGGCCTCGAGCCAGACGACATCCTCCGCCGCGCGCGTCAGGCGCAGCGCGACCTCGCCTTCGCGCCGCGCCGCGAGCAGTCCCTCGAGCTGCTCCCATGCACCCGGTTCGAAACCGCGGCGGCCGAGGTCGGACAAATCGGCGGCGTGGAGGTCCGCAGGGGTGATCGCCAACAAGGCGAGCAATGCCGGATTGGCGCTGACGACACATCCCGGCGACGCATAACGGTAGATCATCAGCCCGTTGCGGCTGGCGTCGATCGCGCTGTTGCGCAGACGGATTTCCTCCGCGGCGGTTCGCAGTCGCGTCATCGATTCCTCGATTTGCGCGGCCATGTCGTCCAGCGTGCCGCCAAGCTCCCCCAGCTCGCCGCCATCCGGCGGCAGCGCACAACGGGCCTGCAGCTCCCCGGCGCCGATGCGCCGCGCCGTGTCCGCAAGATCACGCACCCGACGCAGCACCAGCCGCTGCGCCGCGACCCAGCCGAGTGCCGACACAAGCGCGGTCAGCGCGAGGGCCAGCAGGAGATTGTGCCGCAACACCTGCGCAGCCTGCGCTTGGGCCAGCGCGGTTGGAATGCCCACGCGCACGTACAGGTCGCCGTGGACGCTGAGCACCGGCACGATCGCCGTTGCGCGCGGCACCTGATCGAGCCAGACCGACTCGAAGAGCGCTTCGCGGGCCTCCAAAATGGCAGCCTTGAATTCGGCCAGCTCCGGGATCGTGCGCCCCGCCAGCGCATCCGGATCGGGCAGACGGGCGAGGATCGCGCCCTCGCTGTCGACGATCGTCACCACCGAGCCGTCCGGCAGCCACTGGTCGCGCAGCAGCGATTCGAATTTCGGCGGCTCTGCCACGAGCGCCACGATGGCAGAAATGTCATCGTGCTCGTCGAATACCGGATGGGCGAACACCACGATCGGCCGCCCCGTCAGGCGGCTGACAATGAATTCGCCGATCGCGAAGTCGCGCCGCTCGACGGCGCGGCGGAAGTAGGCGCGATCCGCGACGTTGACGCGCCCGGCGACCGGCTTGGCGCTGCAGAGCATTTCGCCGCTGCGGTCGAAGACGAAGAGATCGGAGTAGAGTTCGCCGAGGGAGGCCACGCGCGAAAGCCAGCGGCTGCAGTCGCGCGTCGAATGCAGCGCCCCTATTTCTGGCGCCTCCGCCAGCCCCTGCAGTGCCGCGTGCGCATAGGACACCATGTCCCGCTGGCGCGTCGCGACTTGCCGTGCCGTGGCCAGCGCAAGCCTTTCCGAACTGGCACGGGCCTCGCGCCGCTGTTCGAGCCCCATGTCGAGGATGATCGCGATGGACGGCAGGACCGCAGCAAGGACCAGCAGCAGCAGGCGGACATGCATCCGGGCAAGCGATCGGGGAATCATCGCGGATCCGTACTTGTTGTATCCGCATGCGTCGCGGACATGGCAGGAGCGTGGCGCCACCGTCCGGCGATCCGCGCGTTCACAGCTGCGGACGGGGAGACCCCGGGCGACGCTCACATTTGGTTACACTCGCGCTGCATCATAAAGCAGCCAGCTCGAATCGGCACTACCGGCAACAACGTATGCGAACAAGCGGAAAAGCGAATGCCGCGCGGTGAGTCGTTGCCGCGCAATGCCTCGCCACCAGGCGGCGGACCACTGCAGCGACGGGGTCGCGCGACACGACGCACTCGGGGCGTGTCGCGCCGACCGGACGGCACCGATTCGCCGCCGCCCGCTCTTGCTCAGTTGAGCGCGGGATCTTCCGCGGCATCGAGCGCCAGGGCGATATCGCTCGGCGAACGGAGAAAGCGCACGCTGCACAGCCTGCGCGTCCCGCACATCACGGCTTCGGCAAGCTGGTGCACGAAATCCATGTCGTGCGACTCGGTAAAGAGCGGGATCGAAATCGTCTTCCCCTCGAGTTTCCCGGGTTCCTGCAGGATGGTGCGAGCGATCTGCGGCAAGGGACGTTTGCCCTGCGGCATTGAGACGCCGGCGTCGAACTCCCCGGACCGCGGATCGGCGACCGCAGGTGCGAGCGCGTCCGGCGGCTCCAGCCGACAGGAGACGCTGGTCCCCTTCCCGTACCAGCAAATCCAGCCAACGGGAGCTCCCGCGGGCGCCTCCGCATGCGCAGCGGCAGCCGGCAGCGCCAGCAGCAGTCTGCCGGCGAACCGCCAGCGACGGGCGGCGGAGGCGACCGCCGCGGCCAACCAATTCGTCATGGCGAATGGCGCACAGGCTGAATATTGCATATGCCGATCAATCCTTTTTCAATTGAAGAAGCATAAATTCAGGTGCAGCCCAGGGGAATTCGCGAGATTGCGCGCCCGTCTACGTACAAGCACGTAGACGGGCGAGAAGCCACCAACACAACGCAACGAGGCCGCGGCGCCGGATCGGCAGTCGTACCGGCTGCCGCAGCAAATGCTGCGCAGAGCCCGATTCGACGGTATCGTACGGAGGCAGCAATCACCGCCCTCCGTTCGGCCCGAACCCTGCGCCTCCAGCATTGCGACAGCCGGAGCAAGGGTGAGGACATCAATGCCCCCAACATGCGAAGCGCCGTCCGCCCCATGCCCGACCACGGAAACGTCCTCGAAGATCTGCCGCCGCCCGGCGGCGAGGAAAGCTTCGACACCCTTTTCGAGCGCGCCGGCACGCGCATCGAGCGCATCGTCTCGCACGCCCACGCCAGCCCGCCCGGCTTCTGGTACGACCAGGCGCAGGCCGAGTGGGTGATGGTGGTGCAAGGCGAGGCGGAACTCGCGTTCGCGGACGGCGAACGGCGCGAGATGCGCGCGGGCGACTGGATCACGATCGCCCCGCACCGCCGCCACCGCGTCGAATCGACCGGCGAAGGTACCGTATGGCTGGCGGTGCATGTAGACTGATGACATAGCGATCACCGCCGGCGCCTCATGTCTCCCGAATCCCCGCAATACTGGACCCCCAACCACCGCTTCCATGACGGCAACGCGGCGGGCGAACGCGGCACGCGCCTGGTGCTGCTGATCACGGCGATCACGATGGTGGTCGAGATCGCCGCCGGCTGGTGGTTCAACTCGATGGCGCTGCTCGCCGACGGCTGGCACATGAGCTCGCACGCGCTCGCGATCGGCCTCTCGGCGCTCGCCTACGCCGCCGCACGGCGCTACGCCGACGACCCGCGCTTCGCCTTCGGCACGTGGAAGATCGAAATCCTCGCCGGCTTCGCGAGCGCGATCTTCCTCGTCGGCGTCGCGCTCGCGATGGTCATCGGATCGGTCGAGCGCCTGCTCGCTCCGCAGGACATCCGCTTCCCCGAGGCGATCACGGTCGCGGTGGTCGGACTGGTCGTGAATATCGTATGCGCGCTGATCCTCAACCATGCCGGCGAGCATGCGCACGGCGGGCACGAGCATCACGATCACGGCCATGCCCACGGCGGGCACGACCACGCTCATGGCGACCACGACCACCCCCATCACGACCTGAACCTGCGCGCCGCCTACCTGCACGTCGTCGTCGACGCGGCGACCTCGGTGCTGGCGATCGTCGCGCTGCTCGGGGGGAT
This sequence comes from Aromatoleum evansii, assembly GCF_045689615.1. Classification (NCBI taxonomy): domain Bacteria; kingdom Pseudomonadati; phylum Pseudomonadota; class Betaproteobacteria; order Rhodocyclales; family Rhodocyclaceae; genus Aromatoleum; species Aromatoleum evansii. The sequence continues at coordinate 411,684 of NZ_CP141259.1, read as the reverse complement.
GCTGTACGGCTGGAACTGGCTCGACCCGGTGATGGGCATCGTCGGCGCGACGCTGGTCGCGCGCTGGTCGCGCGGGCTGCTGCGCGACACCGGCCGCGTGCTGCTCGACCGCGAGATGGATCACCCGGTCGTCGCGGAGGTGCGCCAGGCGCTCGCGAGCCACCCGCACTGGCCCGAGGCGCCGCGCATCGTGGACCTGCACGTGTGGCGCGTCGGTCGCAACCGTTTCGCCGCCATCGTCAGCGTGCTCACCGGCGACCCCGCGATCACACCCACTGCGATCAAGCGCGCGCTCGCCCGGCACGAGGAGCTCATCCACATCTCGGTCGAGGTGAATCGCCCGCAGGACGCCGCCTGAAGCGGCACGGCGCCACCACCCGATAAGGCCATTCGGGCGGAACCCTTCGACAAGCTCAGGGCAAACGGATTCGCTTGAGTCTCAGCGATCGTGCATGATGTCGCGCTGCACGGTCGTGCGCGCGGGCGGACGCGGTGGCACCGGCACCGGCGTCACGACCACGTCGGCGGGGCCGGCGCCGGTGGCCGCGGGCTCGATCACCGGCAGATCCCACAGCGCGCGGTAGGTCGCGCTGTAGTTCATCAGCTGCTCGGTCATCTTCGCGATGCGATCAGGCGGGCGCGGCACGCTGGCCGGGCCGATCGCCGCATAGCCGAGGCCGGCACGCTCGCCCTCGACCTCGAAGCCAAGCATCCGCAGCATCGTCGGCAGCATGTCGAAGTGCGTGACCTCGTCGGTGTTCTTCACCAGCTTCTTGTCTGCGCCGATCAGCAGGTTATACACGCGTCGGTTCGGGTTCTTCACCAGCTTGTCGTACGAGGTGTTGCCCATCGCGAGATGGTCGCCCTGCACCACGACCGCGATGCGATCCGACCAGCCCTTCTTGTTGATGTACTCGATGAAGTCCGCGACCTGCCCCGCGGTGCATTCGACGATGCCTTCGAAATCCTGATACCCCTGGCGTTCGCAGGCCGATGACAGGTGGCCGTAGGGGTGATGCGTGTCGATCGTGAGGACGGTGAGGTTGAAGGGCTTGCGCGCCTTCATCAACTGGTCGAGCTCGCTGCGCGCGTGGCGGAAGAGATCATCGTCGTACAGTCCCCAGCCGCTCATCAGCTCGGGCCGTTCGCCCTGGTTCACCCATTCCTCGCGCCCCATCACCTTGCCGTAGTGGTGATCCTTGAAAAACTTGCCGACGCCGGCGAAGGCAAGGCTGGAGCCGTTGAGGAAGACGTTGGTGTAGCCGTTGCTGGCGAGGATGTCGCCGAGGCAGCGCGCACGCGGCAGGAAGCTCTCGACCTGCTCGCCCTGGGCATTGCCGCCGAACAGGGCCACCGACTTCAGCGGCAGCCCGCACTGCGTCGCGACGATGCCGGCGATCGTGAAGTGCGCGCCCATCATCTCGCGGTAGTCGTCGAAGGACACCACGCGCGGCTTGCCCTTGTAGGCGTTGAGCCGGTGCAGCAGGTCGCGCCCGAACAGGTTGGTGTCGGAATAGGTGGACTCGAGGCTCTCGACGTAGATGAGCACGAGGTTCTTCGGCGGCTCCTTGCCGCGCTTGACCGACACGCGGCCCGGATCGACGTAGGAGCCGGCGAAATAATCCTCGCCGAAGTAGGCCCGCACGTAGCGCGCCAGCGAGAAGCTGTCGATGAAGAAGGCGACACCGGCGCCGAGCACCACCAGAGGGATCGCCCGCGGCACGCCGTGGCGCATGAAGCGCAGCAACGCGCGACTGAAACGGCGCATGCCCACACGCAACCAGTACCAGCCGCGGCGCAGCCACGGCACCGGCCATTTCTCCGGATGCGCGCGCAGGTGCTGGAACCATTCGTCCAGCCCCCACAGCACCATCGCCAGAGCGACCGGCAGCGCCAGCGCGCGCCACAGGAAGCGGCGGGTCAGTTCCGGATCGCTCGTCATCAGCCCTTCGGTACCGAAACGCAGGTGGTAGAGCACCTGGTCGATGGTTACCGAGCCGAACTCGTCCGTGAGCCAGTCGGGCAAGGCGTACAGCAGGCAGCCGACGAGAATCGCCAGAGGCTTGAGCAGTTTTCGGACACGCATTTACGGGACGACTCTCCGGCGGGCGGACTTCCGTGCGGCGGCGCCGCATGCACCGGAAGGTGCGCAATATTACCGCAACGCCCCTGAGGTAGACTGGCGCGACGGCCGCAAGTTTGCGCGCCCGCTCACGACGCCCCGACCCCCTGCCGCCGCGCGTCGAGCAGGGCCGCAAAGGCCTCCGCCGGCACCGGCGATCCGAACAGGTAGCCCTGGCATTCCGGACAGCCCGCCTCGCGCAGGAAGTCGCGCTGGTCGGTCGTCTCCACCCCTTCCGCGATCACTTCCAGCCCGAGGCTGCGCGCGAGCGCGATCGTCGCCTGCACGATCGCGGCGCAGCTGCGGTCGTGCGGCAGCTCGCTGACGAAGGAGCGGTCGATCTTCAGGCGGTGGATCGGGAAGCGCTTGAGGTAGTACAGCGAGGAATAGCCGGTGCCGAAGTCGTCCAGCGCGAGCTGCACGCCCTGCGCGGAGAGCCTGTCCATCAGCCCGATCGCGCGCTCGGTGTCTTCCATCAGCATGCTCTCGGTGAGTTCGAGTTCGATGCGCGCGGGGTCGGCACCGGTCGCAGCGAGCGCTTCGCGCATGGCCTCGTCGATATCGCCCTGCAGCTGCCGCATCGAGAGGTTCACCGCGAGGCGGAATCCCGCCGGCAGCCGCTCGCCCCACTCGACTACCTTGCGGCAGGCCTGCTCCAGCACCCAGGCGCCGATGTCGACGATCAGTCCGGTCTCCTCGGCAATCGGAATGAACTCCGCGGGCGGCACCAGGCCGCGTTCGGGCTGGTGCCAGCGCAGCAGCACCTCGGCACCGGTCATGTTGCCGCTGGCGGTATCGACCTTGAGCTGGAAGTGCAGCTCGAACTCGCCGCGCTCGAGCGCATGGCGCAGGTCCTCCTCCATCCCGAGGCGCTCGAGCGCGCCCTCGTTCATCGACGGCAGGAAGAAACGGTAGCGGTTGCGGCCGGCGCGCTTGGACTGGTACATCGCGACGTCGGCATGCTTGGTGAGCATTTCGGGCGTGCTGCCGTCCTCGGGGTAGAAGCTGATGCCGATGCTCGCCCCGGTCGTGATCTCGCGCCCGTCGACCAGGAAGGGCGCGGACAGGGCGTCGAGGATGCGCTGGGCAACTGCGGCGGTGACCTGACGCCGGTCCACGGAGTCGCCTGCGAGCAGCACCCCGAACTCGTCGCCGCCCAGGCGCGCGGTGGTGTCGCAATCGCGCACGATGCCGCTCAGGCGCGCGGCGACCTGCTTGAGCAGCGCATCGCCGGCCTTGTGGCCGAGGCTGTCGTTCACCGGCTTGAAGCGGTCGAGGTCGATGAACAGCACCGCGAGGCTGGAATTCTGCCGCCGCGCCAGCAGCACGGCGTTTTCCAGCCGGTCCTCGAACAGGCGCCGGTTCGCCAGCCCGGTCAGCGCATCGTAATAGGCCAGGTGCGCAATGCGTTCCTCACTCAGGCGCTTCTCGGTGATGTCATAGAACATCCCGATGTAGTACACGAGCTCCTGCCGCTCGTTGTAGTCCGCGCACAGGGTCAGCCACTGGCGGTAGATCTCGCCGCTCTTGCGCCGGTTGGTGACTTCGCCCTGCCAGTAGCCGCGCTCGTTAACCGTCTTCCACATCTCGTGGTAGAAGGCCTCGTTGTGCCAGCCCGACGACAGCAGGCGCGGCGTCCCGCCGATCGCCTCCTCTGCGGTGTAACCGGTGATCTCGGTGAAGGCGCGGTTCACCTCGATGACGCGCTGCTCCGGGTCGGTGATGACGATGCCCTCGATGCTGCGCTCGAACACGCTCGCGGCCATGTGCAGGCGTCGGTTGGCGGCCTCGAGCGCCTCGTTCTGCGTGCGGATGCTGGCCTCGTTCTCGCGCAAGGCCCCGTACTGCCGGCGCAGGATGCGGTCGGCGCGGCCCACGACCAGCAGCAGCGCCGCATAGAGAGCGCCGAAGCCCAGCACGATCGCCAGCAGCAGCCACCACGAATCGCTGTCGATCTCGCGGATGTCGCCCGAGACGTCGGTGTACAGCTCGAACACCGCCTTCACCTGCCCGTCGGGATCGGGGCGGATCGGGATGTAGCTCGACACCACGTTCACGTTCTCGATCTCGCCCTCGGTCGCGCTCATGCGGCCGCGATAGACGAGCTCGCTCATCTTCACGCCGCTGCGCGCCGCCAGAAAACCGGGATTGCCGCTCTTGTCCTCGCCGATCTCGCGCACCACGGTGGAAAACACCGCCGTGCCCTTGAGGTCATACACCTTGATCTTGATCACCGGCACGCCGGCCGCCAGTTCGCGGATCCGTTCCCGCAGGCGCGCGGTGAGTTCGCGCTCGCGCAGCGCGAGCGCGTCGCGCCCTTCCGAGGCCATCAGCGCGGGGCCGAACTCCGGCCAGATCGCGTTGGCGACCGTGCGCGCGAGCAGCTCGTTGCGCGTCCCCGAAATCTCCGTGCGCTCGGCGATCTCGCTGCTGCGGTAGCCCCACAGGAACAGCAGCGAAAGCACCAGCACGGCGATTCCGCTCGCGATCGAAAAATAACGGGTCAGTCTGAACATGCTTCCCCCGGTCGCCCGCAGGCCTGCGACCCCGCGCCGGCGAGGCACGCAGCGGCGCTGCAGCCCATCATACGACCAATCGTCCGCGCGGGCAGCGTCCGTCGGTGCCCCCCGGACGCAATCCGTATCGCCGCGGAAGCCTCAGTCGCGCAGTTTCTCGAGCGGGATGCCCCAGCGCGTCAGCGTATCGCGCAGCAGCGTCTGCTCGGGCAGGCAGATCACGCCGTCGGCTTTCGACAGCACCAGCATTGCGCGGCACACCATCTCCCGCAGGACAGGATCGGTGATGCGGTCGAGCATCATCTCGAAACGCTCGATGTCGAGCATGCGCACCGGATCGACGCGTTCGGGGCGCTGCAGCAGGCGGCGGCAGTGGTCGATGATGGCCTGGATCAGGGTGTCGCGCTCGACGCCCAGCAGCTTGGGAATGCCGAGGCGGTCGAGCGCCTCGAGCTCGCGGCTGGCGAGCACGCCGTCCGCGAGCAGGGTCAGGGCCACCAGCTCGGTGGCGACGGCGCGTTGCGCCTCGTAGGTCGGGTCGGTCATCGGCGGGAATGCGGGTGCGCGGAAAATGCTGAAGGATAACGCCCCTATGACCACATGCTGCAACGAATGGTTTCCCGCACGCTTGCGGCCGCGCACGCCATGCGCGCGGCCGCCTCGCTCAGAAGCTCTTGGACACGGCGAACACCACCCGTTCCTTGAAGATCTTGCGCCCGTCGCGACTGCCGTAGACCTTGTGGCTGCGGTCGACGTCGGTGTCGTGGTAACGCAGGTCGAAGTTGAGCCCCCACATGGACTTGGTGACGCCCACGTTCCAGTGCTTCCAGCCCTCGGCGCCGTGGCCGGTCAGTTCCTGGTAGCCGAAGGAGCCGTCGACACCCCAACCGTCGCCGAGCGCGACTTTCGGATGGATCGCGTAGTTCACGCCCTTCCAGCCATCCACGCCGAACCAGTCGTCGAGGGTCGGCGTGACTTCCAGCTTCAGGTTGACCGGCCCGAAGTTGCGGTCGAGGTACATGTACAGCTCGCTGTAGTTGTAGCGGTTCGCCCCGGGATACTGGTACGAGAAGGCCATCACGTTGTAGTTGAAGCCGCTGTCGCCGATGCTGCCGTACTTGCCCAGATAGGGCCCGACGACCGCGTAGATGTCGGGCGAGCCCTCGAACTTGTTGGTCGAGCCGAAGTACCCGAGGTAGACGCCGGTCGAGTGCGTCCACGTCAGCGAGGCCTGGACGGCGGGAATCTCGCCGCTGACGGTCTCGGATTCGCCGCGGAACACGTAGTCGGTGGCGAACTTCACCGAAGCGCCGACCGTGCCGCCGAGCACGACCGGCTTGTCCTCAGCGAACGCCCCCTGCGCAAGCATCACGGCAGCGCCGGCGAGCAGCATCTTCGAATAACTGGTTTTCATGGTGCACTCCCTTTACATCGTTACGGATCGTTCGGAATCCGGCGTGCTTCACCGGACTCGTTCGGATTGGATGATGGGGAGGCGACATGAACGGCGGCGCGGAGAACGGTGAATCGACGTGCGGTTTTGTAATACCCCACGAATTACTCATCACCTTGACTGCATGGAACTTTCCGTCCATTGCGGCACTGCTTCCGTAAATGGGCGCGAGCGCTGTTAACAGTGGTTAACGAATCTCCACGCGCCATCGACAAAACGGCGCGGACTGTTCATCCGCGTTCCCTAGCATTGGAGTCGGAAAAGTCATTCGAGCAACCGGCACTGTAGGGAGATCAATCATGAGCATGTCGAGAAGGGAATTTCTGAAGGCGTCCGTCGCGTCCGCAGTGGCAGCGAACGGACTGGCGTGGTTCGGCGCGAGCGAAGTGTTCGGCGCCGACACCGTCGTGATCCCGAGCGCGAGCCACTGGGGCCCGTTCAAGGCGGTCGTGAAGAACGGCGTGCTCGTGGGCGTGCAGCCCCTCGCCGACATCGACGCGATGCCGACCAAGATGCTCACCGAAGGCCTGATCAGCCGCGTGTATCACAAGACCCGCGTGATGTACCCGATGGTACGCAAGTCCTACCTCGCCAACCCCACCGGCGACACCAAGCCCCACCTGCGCGGCAAGGAGCCCTTCGTGCGCGTGACCTGGGACGAGATCCTCGCCATCACCGCCAATGCGATCCTCACCACCGCCGAGCAGCACGGCAACGAGGCCCTCTTCAGCAGCTCCTACGGCGGCTGGTCGCACGCCGGCCTGCTGCGCCCGCAGGTGCTGCAGGGCCGCCTCTTCGGCCTCATCGGCGGCCATTCCGTGACCACCGGCGACTACTCCGGCGGCGCCTCGCAGATCAGCCTGCCGCACATCATCGGCGACATGGAAGTGTATTCGCCGCAGACGGCGTGGGAAGTGATGGCCGAGCACACCGAGGTCATGGTGTGGGTGGGCTGCGACCCGTGGAAGAACAACCGCATCGAATACACCGTCGCCGACCACCAGATGTTCCCGCGCTGGAAGCTTATCAAGGACCGCGGCGTGAAGTTCATCTCGATCAACCCGCAGTACACGACCACCGACGAGGCGCTCGGCTCGGAGTGGGTGAAGATCGTCCCCAACACCGACGTCGCGCTGTTCCTCGCGATGGCCTACCACGTGTATACGACGGGCAAGTACGACAGGGCCTATCTCGACAAGTACACGGTCGGCTTCGACAAGTTCCTGCCCTACCTGCTGGGCAAGGACGCCGACGGCACGCCGCCGAAGACCCCCGAGTGGGCGGCGAAGATCACCGGCATCCCGGCGCAGAAGATCGTCGAGCTGGCCGAGCTCTTTGCCACGAAGCGCACCCAGTTCGCCGGCGCGTGGGCGCTGCAGCGCGCGCACCACGGCGAGATGACGCACTGGGCGATCATCAACTTCGCCGCCATGCTGGGCAAGATCGGCAAGCCCGGCCAGGGCGTGGGCTTCAGCTGGCACTACGGCGGCGGCGGCATGCCGCAATCGACGCACCCGATGCCGGTCGGCCTGTCGCAGGGCCGCAACCCGGTAAAGTCGCGCTGCCCCGCCTCGCGCATCAGCGAGATGCTGCTGAACCCCGGCAAGCAATACACCCGCGACGGCGCCACGCACACCTACCCCGACGTGCATCTCATCTACAACGCCGGCAACAACTTCATGTCGCACCAGCAGGACACCAACGAGCTGCTGCGCGCGATGAACGGCAAGGTGCGCACGGTGATCTGCCAGGATCCGTGGTGGTGCGCGTCGTCGCGCTTCGCCGACATCGTCCTGCCGGCGACGTCCGCGCTCGAACGTGACGACATGAGCAGCGGCGGCACCTACAGCAACGACAAGATCTACGCGATGCGCCAGGTGATCCAGCCCTACGGCGAGAGCCTCGACGACTTCGAGATCTTCCGCCGCCTCGGCGACCTGATGGGCGTCGGCTTCCAGTTCTCGGAAGGCAAGACCGTGCCGCAGATCCTGCGCGAGTCCTATGACCGTACGAACCCGACGGTGCCATTCGACGAGTTCTGGGAGAAGGGCATCGTGAAGATCGACGTGCCCGAGAAGATGCGCAAATGGGTGCGCCACGGCGATTTCTACACCGACCCGGAGAAGAATCCCCTTCACACCAAGTCCGGCAAGATCGAGCTCTATTGCTCCGAGATCGACGGCTTCAAGGTGCCCGACTGCCCGCCGATCCCGAAATTCCTCGAACCCGCGGAATACCTCGGCAATGCGAAGCCCGGCCAGGTGCACGTCGTCAGCCCGCACCCCTTCAACCGCGTGCATTCGCAGATGGCGCAGGCCGACGTGCGCAAGTACGAGAACGTGAAGGGCCGCCAGCACGTGCGCATCAGTGTCGAGGACGCCAAGGCCAACGGCATCAAGAGCGGCGATCTCGTCGAGCTGCACAACGAGCGCGGCGCCCTGATCGCCGGCGCGGTGGTCACCGACCAGATCATGAAGGGCGTGGTCAGCCTCGAGGAAGGCAACTGGATCCAGCTCGACTCGAAGGGACGCTGCAACAGCGGCGCGATCAACATGATCACGACGAGCGTGGCGTCGAGCGGCCTGAGCCAGGCAACCAGCGCCAACACCTGCATCGCCAGCCTGAAGAAGTGTACCGATGCGGAATCGGAAAACCGCGCGTACGAGCCGCCCCCGGTCGAGAAGACCGCCAGCCTCGGCCTCGATGTTGCCGGCATGAAGCTGTACGAACGCGCAGCCGCGCTGAAAGGCGCGACCATGGCGAGCATGACGCCGGGCGAGAAGCTGTTCTACGAACGCTGCACGCTGTGCCATGTGCCGCGCGAGCCGGGCGACTACACGAAGAAACAGTGGCACGGCATCACGCAGAGCATGTTCCCGCGCGCCGGCCTCGACGAGGCGCAGAAGAAGATCGTGCTCGACTTCCTCGAGAAGAACGCGAAGGACGCAGCGGCGATGTAAGCGGCGACGCCCCGGCCGGGGCGTTTGCCCGCGCAGCCCGGCCTCGCGCCGGGCTTTCCTTTCTATTGCGCCGCCGGCTCGTAGCGGAATTGCGGCAGGAAGGTGCTCGGTGCGAGCGAATCGTCGAGATCGATGCGCTTGAGCGCCGCGCGGTCGACGACCTGCACGCGCGGACCGACATGGCGCGCGACCTTCCGCCCCTCCAGCAGATCGACCGCCTGCCCGACCGACAGCCGCCCCTGCAGCACCGGCGCATCCGACGGTGCGGCGAGGATGCGGCCGCGCAGGATCCCCCGGTACACCGCCGGCGTGAAGTAGGTCGCGACGATGCCGACACGCTCATGCAACCCCCGTTCGCGCAGCACGCTGATCGCCGCCTCGGCCATCAGCGCATTGCCGACGAGGTAGCGCACCGCCGGGTGCTCGTCGAGCGTGCCCTGCACGAGGTTGCGCTGGATCGACTTCGCCGTGTCGCCCCACGCCGTTGCGCGGATCGCGATACGGCTGCCGGCGATCGCCTCGCGGAACCCGCGGTCCACGAAGGGCACCCAGCCCGCCCCCTGCGGCCCCGGGAACCATGCCACCGGAACCTCCTCGCCGCGCCCCGGATGGCGCCGCACGAGGTATTCGCCGGCAAGCCGCCCCATCTCGTGCCACGACACGCCGACCTTCGCCGCGATGCCCTCGCCCGCGATGTCGTTGACGGTCGCGAGCACCGGCACGCGCTGCGCGATCTCGCCGATGACGTCGGTGAGGCCGTCGAACGACACCGTGCCGAGGATCACCGCATCGACCTGCGGATCGCTGCCGCAGGCCTTCAACTGTTCGCGCTGGAGCTGCAGGTTGGGATAGCCGCCTGCCTCGACGAGGCGCAAAGCCACGCCCAGCCGCCGCGCCTCGTCGACCATGCCGTAGTTCACACCCAGCCAGTAGGCGTCTTTGATGTGCGGGAAGGCCGCGCACAGCGTCCAGCGTCGCGTCGCCGGCCTTGCCGGCACGTAGGAGGCGGCGATGCCCGCCTGCGAGTAATCGTAGGGAGCCTCCCAGCGCGTGATCTCGCGCGGCGCGGGGCCCGCAGCGACAGCGCCAGCCAGTGCCAGCAGCGCGCTCGCGATGACGACAGGGATACGCCGCATGCAGGTGTTCCGGAGGTGTCGAGGTGCGCAGGCGACAAGACTGCCGCCGCGGGAAGGCGCAAACGCCCGCGTTGCCTGAGTTCGTGCCTTGCGCGCAGAATGGTATTCCAATCGCAATGCGGGGACAAAGTCGAGAGGACTCGTACGAACCACAGGGCAGCGCTTCGTGTGGGAGCGGCTTCAGCCGCGAATCGGCGCCATCGCACACGTCGCGGCCCATTCGCGGCTGAAGCCGCTCCCACGGGAATATCCCTCACGCGCCATTCCAATATGCCGCCCCCCCTGCTCCGACCCGACGCACACCATAGATGAAAGCCTGGATTGCACGCCTCGATGCGCGCCTCGGCCTGATCGGCAAGCTCGTCGTCGTGCTCGGCGCAGCCGCGCTGCTCACGCTCGCGGTCGCCGCAATCGCATGGTTCAGCTTCCAGCAGGTCGTCGCGACGCAGCGCGCGATCATCGACGACGCGGTGCCGGCGATGGACGCCGTGCAGGCGGTCGCGCGCCTCAACATGCGCGTCGGCGCGGTCGTCGACCGGCTGGGCCGCGCGGAATCGCCCGAGGAGGTCGATCGCCTGCAGCGGACGTCGGGCGAACAACTCGCCGAGCTGCGCGGCCTGCTGCAGCGGCTGGAGCAGCGCCGCTTCGAACCGGGCCTCGGCGCGGTCGTTGCGGCCACGCTCGATGCGATCGCGGCAAACCTCGCCCGCCAGGCCGACGAAGTGCGCCGCCGCCTCGCGCTCGACCGACGGGAACGCGAGCTCTTCGCCACCCAGCAGCAGGCCGTGCTGGCGCTGGTGATGTTGTCGGAGTCGCTCGCGGCGAACGCCTCGACCTCGACGACGGCAACGATCTCCAGCCTCTACCCGCTGATCGAACGCAACCCGCCCAGGGAACGCGTGTTCGAATCGCTGGATCGCCTGGTCGAGGTGAACTTCGATCGCATGGAGCGCATGGCCGAGTTCCAGCTCGCCTGCTTCAACCTCAAGACCCTGCTCGAACGCCTCGAGCGCGAGGACGCCCCCGACGCGCTCGCGGCGCTGCAGGCGAGCTTCGACGGCAACCGCGAGATCCTGCGCCGCCGCCTGGACGACATCATCGACCCCGGCCGCAAGGCGAGCGGCGCCGCGCATTACGCCGTGCTCGCCACCGCGACGGCGGCGGACGGCCTGTTCGCGACCCGCCTCCTGCGCCTCGAGCTGCTGCGCAGCTTGCTGCAGCTACGCGACGACGGGGCCGCGCAGGCGGCACGGCTCACCGAGCAGGCGGGGGCCATGGTGGTCGCCGCACGCGCAGCGATCGACCTCGCCGGCGAGCAGTCGAAACGCGCCGTCGAACGCGGCATCGTCGGCTTCCTCGCGGTCGGCGCGATCCTGTTTTTCGCGCTCATGGCAACCCTGTGGGTGCTGTTCCGCTACCACGTGCTGGGCCGCCTGCAGGGCATGGAGGCCACCGTGCGCGCGCTGGCGAGCGGCCAGCTCGACGTCGCCATCCCGGCCACCGGCAACGATCCCCTCACCCCCCTCGCGCGTGCACTGGAGCAGTTCCGCGACCATGCGCGCGAGCGCCGGCGCCTGGAAGGCGAACTGCTGCGCCACCAGCAGGAACTGGAGGATCAGGTCGCCACGCGCACCGCGGAGCTGCAACAGAGCAACACCCTGCTCGAACACGAAGTCGCCGAACACGCGGTCGCGCGGCGCGAGGCCGAGGAAGCCAACCGCGCGAAGGCCGTGTTTCTCGCCACCCTCAGCCACGAGCTGCGCACCCCGCTCTCCGGCGTCAGCGGCAGCGTGCAGCTGCTGCGCGACACCGGGCTCGACGCGCGCCAGCAGGAATACGTGCGCATGATCGGCTACGCCAACACGACCCTGCTCGAGATCCTCGAGGACATGCTGAGCTTCTCGCGCCTGGAGGCCGGCAAGTTCGACTTCGAGCACCTGCCGTTCGCGCTGCGCGACACCATCGACAACATGCTCGCGCTGCAGGGCGTCGCGGCGCGCACCAAGGGCATCGCGCTGGTGCGCGACATCGCCCCCGACGTACCCGACATCCTCGTCGGCGACCGGCGCAAGCTCAATCAGATCCTGCTCAACCTCATCGGCAATGCGATCAAGTTCACCGACGAAGGCTCGGTGACGGTTTCCGTACGCGCCGATGGCGTCGAAGCGGGCGGACCGGCGCGGTTGCATTTCGCCGTCACCGACACCGGCATCGGCATCCCGTCCGAACAATGCGCCGAAGTGTTCAAACCCTTCGTGCAGGTCGAGGACGCCCGCCACCGCCGCCCCGGCGGCACCGGCCTCGGGCTCGCCATCTGCCAGCGCCTGGTGGAACTGCTGGGCGGGCGCATCGCGCTGGAAAGCGCGCCCGGACAGGGCACGCAGGTCGCCTTCGACCTTCCCTTCGAGCTCGCCGAGGCGCTCCCGCAGGCAGCCTCCGACACCCGCCCCGACAGCGCGCAGCGCGCGCTCGACGTGCTGCTGGTCGAAGACGACGAGATCAACCGCATCGTGTGCGTGCGTTACCTCGAATCCCTCGGCCACCGCCCGCTCGTCGCCGGCGACGGCGAGGAAGCCATTGCGCTGCTCGGCCAGCGCCGAGCCCCGCTCGACGCCGTGCTGATGGACATCAGCCTGCCGGGCGCCTCCGGCGTCGAGGTGGCGCGGGAGATTCGCAAGCTCGACGGGGGCCGCTGGGCGGCCGTGCCGGTGATCGCGATGTCGGCACACGTGTCTGCGGATGCCGTCGCCCGCTACGTCGACGCCGGCATGGCAGGCTTCCTCAGCAAGCCCTTCGACCGCGGGCAACTCGCACGCGCCCTCGCGGCCACGACCGCCGCCAGCCCCGCCACACCGTCCCGGCCGGACGAGGCCGCCTCATCCGCGACCGGTGAACCGGTGCTCGACGAGGCCTACCTCGCCGCGGAGCTAGACAGCCTCGGCGCCGCGACGCTCGCGCGCCTGCTCGGCCTCTTCCGCGCGGACACCGACGCGGCGCTCGCCGAACTTGACGCCCATCTCGCGGCGAACGACGGACTGGCGCTCGGCAAGCGCGCGCACCGCCTGCGCGGCGCCGCCGGCAATCTGGGCTTTCTGCGGGTGATGGCGGCAACGCGCCATCTGGAGAACGCCGCAACGGAGCCGGCGACCGACGTCACCACGCTGGCACCGCTGGTCGAAACCCTGCGCGCGGACTGCCGCGAGGCCTGCGCCGCGCTCGAAGACTGGCTTGGCGCGCAGGAAAGGGGCGAAAAGAATCAAAGGGACGCCGACGGCTAAACGGCGGTGACGTCACCCGCGAACAGGTAACCCTCGCCGCGCACCGTCACGATCAGCTCGGGGCTCCTCGGGTCGTCCTCGAGCTTCTCGCGCAGGCGCGAGATCAGCACGTCTATCGTGCGGTCGTTCGGGTCCCACGCGCGGTGGCTCACGGTCTGCATCAGGCGCTCGCGGCTCAGCACCACGCCCGGGCGCCGCACGAAGCTCGCCAGCAGCTCGAACTCGCCGCGGGTCAGGCTTTCCCGGCTGCCGTCGCTCGCGACCAGGCGCCGATGGCCGACCTCCAGCGTCCACCCGCCGAACCGGTAGGCACTGCGCTCCTGCGTCGCAGGCCGGTTGCGGTTGCCGCGCAGGATGATCTTCACGCGCGCAAGCAGTTCGCGCGCATTGAAAGGCTTGGTGACGTAGTCGTCGGCGCCCGACTCCAGGCCGACGATCTTGTCGATTTCGTCGCTGCGCCCGGTCACGAGGATGATGCCCAGGCGCTCGTCGTGCGCCCGCAGCTCGCGCGCCAGTTCCAGCCCGTCCTTGCCCGGCAGGCCGACGTCGAGCAGCACGACGTCGATGGGCTCGGCTTGCAGCGTGCGCCACATGTCCTCGCCGTTCGACACGGCCAGCATCTCGTAGCCCTCGTTCGAGAAGTAGGCCTCGAGCCGGGCACGGGTCACCGGGTCGTCGTCGACGACGAGGAGTCTGGCGGGTCGATTCTCGATCAAGGTCGGCGCGGAAGGTGGAGGATGAACGGCATGTCGGACGCGCCGCCGGTGCGACGCGCTTCCGATTATATCGGGATTCCCGCTCCCCCCGGATCGACCTGTCCCGCAGGCCCCGGGCGCCTTGCCCGGGGCCACCACTTGCGTGCGACTCAGAAGAACAGGATGCCACCCAGCGAGATGGTGCGGGTCTTCAGATCGCCCGGGAAGATCTCCGCCCCGGTGCCCTTCTCGCGGTTGTACTCGGCCACCAGCGTGATGTACTTGTTCAGGCTGTGATACACGCCGAGCGTCGCCGAACGGAACTTGTTGGTCTCGCTCAGCGTGCCGCTGCTGTCGCGGTTCTCGCCGTAGTTCAGGCCGACCTTGGTCTTGCCGAACTTGTAGGTGCCCTGCACGAAGTAGCCCTTGCCCTTGGTTTTCTCGAAGGGCGAGAAGTACAGCGCGCCGACCGTCGATAGCCCCAGCCCCTTCGCGTCGAAGCCGTAGGCCACCGCCTCGAAGTTGCCGATGCCGATCTTCGCACCGAGCTCGTAGCCGTTGGCGTCGAAGCTGCCGTCGCCACTCGTGCCCTGGTGGATGTAGCCGGCCCACAGCGACCCGGTCGTCGTCTCGCTCGCCTTCCAGTCGTAGTTCAGCATCGCCTGGAAGCCCGGGTCCTTGGTCTCGTCGCCGGCAAACTTGTTCGGATCGAAGATGCCGGCCGAGGCCGAGAAGCCGCCCATCGTCGGCGTCGTGTAGGTGATCTGCGGCTGGAAGCCGGTGTACATGTAGCCGTGGCCGATCATGCCGAAGGTGGTGTTGAACGGCGTCGCCGCGTAGCTGTTGCCGCCCAGGCCTAGCAGCGTCATGTCAGAGAGGATGATCTTCTGGCCGAAGAGCCCGATGTCGCGGCCGAGCTTGATCGTGCCCCAGTCCGGCGCGCCGAACTGGAAGTACAGGTTGCGGGTATCGATCTGCGAGAAGGGGCTGTCACAGCCGGTCGCCCCGCCGCAGCCCGGGTTCGTCGGCAGGCCGACCACGTCCGACTTGTCGTTGATGCCGGGCGCGAAACCCACGTGCGCCTTGATGTCCAGCCCCTCGACCTTGGTCGTGAACACGAAGTTGATCCAGCCCGGCAGCAGGCCGTTGGTCAGCGCGGAGTCGTGAGTCTTCACGCCACCGGACTCGGACGTGCGGTTCGAATAGAAGCCGTTGATCGTCCCGTTGATGTCGATCGTCGAGTCGCCCTGCGAGAAACTCACCGCATGGGCCTGCCCCAGACCGAGCGCACACAGTGCCCCCGCCATCGCCGTCCGCTTCAGCACACCCGTTTTCGCACGAATAGTCATGTCTTCCTCCTTGGCCTTTGGTTTTGCTGCCTTGTTTGTTTGCGTTCCGCCCCCGCGCCCCTGTCCCGCAGGGCGCCAACCGGTGCGTGCAGCCTCGCCGGTGGGCGGGCCTGGGCGCACATCGCAAACTCCGGGCCAAGTCCGGATTGCTGCACTTTGACCACTTTTTTCGCGATTTTCGCTACGCATCACCCCCATATCGCCGCACACATCTGATCCGCTTTGACACAGCGCGCCGGCTCCCGGCGATACAGTTGTTACAGGGTGGAACACCCCCACCCCTGGCAGGCGGGGACATTCGCCCGTTTGCGATTGCCACCGTCCGCGAATTGGCGGAACATTCCCCCGACACACCGCCACGCCCCCGCGCCGGCGCAGCTCCCCGCCCCAGCCTCAGACCGACCATGAATTCCCCTGCACACCCCCTGGCCGCCGCCCTGCTCGCGCTCGTGCTGGCCGCCCCGCTGAGCGCGGCAGCCCAGTCGCGCATCCCTTCGCTCGACCGCAACGACCACCTCGGCGAAGTCGGCCGCGCCGCGCGCCAGAAGGCCATCGAGCGCTTCGACGGCGCCGACGCCGACAAGGACGGCAAGCTCACGCGTGAGGAAGTCACGGGCCGCTTCACCTACCTGAGCGACAATTTCGAGCAGCAAGACAAGAACCGCGACGGCTTCCTCGACTGGGAAGAATTCATCGGTCACGACCGCTGGAAAAAGGAATAGGACAATGCCTCGCCGGCCCGACCCTGCGTCCTGGCTGCGGCGGGTTCTCGCCGCGGCGGTGCTGGCCTTCGCCAGCGCGGCAGGCGCGGGAGATCTCGGCCCGCTGCTCGAACGCATCGAACGCGCCTATGGCACCGTCACCCCGCCGAACACCATCCTGCAGCGCGGGCACACGCTCTCGCACAGCCGTGGCGAAGGCGCCCTGCTGCGTGCGTACCGCGGCGCCGAGCGCTTCCGCATCGAGATCCACTACCGGTCCGGCACCGAGACCCGCATCATCGACGGTCCGACTGCGTGGCAAAGCAGCAAGCCGATGAGCGAAGCCTTCCGCGGCGCACTCATCCTGCAGGCGGCACGCGTGGCCCTGCCGTGGAACCTGTTCGCGGCACGCGCGCAACTGCGCGACGGCGGCGAACACCGTGCCGGCGAAGTGCGCCTGCATTTCGTCGAAATGCCGCTCGGCAACAACCTGCGCATGGTGGCGGAAATCGACCCCGAGTCCGGACGCATCCTGCGCTCGCGCGGCATCCTCACCCACCCGGGCGGCAGCGAGATGGTGTTCGGCACCGTATACGAGGACTTCCGCACCGCGAACGGTCGCCTCTACGCCGCCGTCGAACACCACTACGCGATGGGCCGATACATCGGCCGCTCGGTCATCGAATCGGTCGAATACGACACACCGATCGCCGACAGCCTGTTCCGCCCGGATATCCCCGGCCTGATCTGACGCCGCTCATTCGGGCGGGATGTACAGCGTCTCCTTCAGCTCCTCCATCACCACGTAGCTGCGCGACTCCGCCGCCGACGGCAGCTTGAGCAGGATGTTGCCGAGCAGGCGCCGGTATTCCCCCATCTCGGTGATGCGCGCCTTCACGAGATAGTCGAAGTCGCCCGACACCAAATGGCACTCCATCACCTCGGGCACGAAGCTCAGCTCCTTCTTCACGCGGTCGAACACCTCGCCCGACTTCGCCGACAGCTTGATCTCCACGAACACCAGCAGGTTCTTGCCCAGCGCATGCGGATTCACGTGCGCGTGATAGCCGGTGATCACCCCCTCGCGCTCCAGGCGCCGCACGCGCTCGGTACACGGCGTCGCCGACAGGCCGATCTTCGCCGCCAGATCGGTCATCGAAATCCGGCCGTCCTTCTGCAGCAGATCGAGGATCTTGCGGTCGATACGGTCGAGTTCGCGCATTTCACTAATCCGGAGGAAAACACCGCCTAAATATACGTTAATTCACTATATCGCACATATATTCAAGTGAATTTCACTACTAAACCATCACTAGACTGGCGATATTCAATGCACCGGAAATCATGGAGTCAGTCATGCGCGTTCTCGTCCTCGGCAGCGGCGTCGTCGGCACCACCACTGCGTACTACCTCGCCCGCAGCGGCGCCCAGGTCACGGTCATCGACCGCCAGCCCGCGCCGGCGCTCGAGACCAGCTACGCCAACGCCGGCCAGGTCTCGCCCGGCTACTCCACCCCGTGGGCCGCGCCCGGCATCCCGCTGAAGGCCATGAAGTGGCTGTTCCAGCGCCACGCCCCGCTCGCGATCCGCGCCGACGGCAGCCTGTTCCAGCTGCGCTGGATGGCCGAGATGCTGAAGAACTGCACCGCGAGCCGCTACGCCGTGAACAAGGAACGCATGATGCGCCTGTCCGAGTACAGCCGCGACGTGCTGCGCGACCTGCGCGCCGACACCGGCATCCGCTACGAGGAACGCACCCGCGGCACCGTGCAGCTCTTCCGCAGCCAGGCCCAGGTTGACGCGGCCGCGCGCGACATCGAGGTGCTGAAGGAATGCGGCGTGCCCTTCGAGATGCTCGACCGCGACGCGCTCGCCGGCGCCGAACCGGCGCTCGCCGCGGTGCGCGACAAGCTCGCCGGCGGCCTGCGCCTGCCCAATGACGAAACCGGCGACTGCCAGCTGTTCACCACGCGCCTCGCCGAAAAGGCGCGCGAGCTGGGCGTCGAGTTCCGCTTCGGCCAGGACATCCGCGAAGTGCTGGTGGGCGGCGGCGACGTCATCGGCGTGCAGGTCGGCGACGAGGTGCTCGCGGCCGACCGCTACGTGCTCGCCCTCGGCAGCTACTCGCGCCAGATGCTCAAGCCGCTGGGCCTCGACCTGCCGGTCTACCCGCTGAAGGGCTACTCGCTCACCGTCCCGCTCGTCGACGCCGCGAAGGCGCCGGTGTCGACCGTGCTCGACGAAACCTACAAGATCGCCATCACCCGCTTCGACGACCGCATCCGCGTCGGCGGCATGGCCGAGCTCGCCGGCTTCGACCTCTCGCTCAACCCGCGCCGCCGAGAAACGCTGGAAATGGTCGTCGGCGACCTCTTCCCCGGCGGCGGCAATCTGCCCGCGGCCGAATTCTGGACCGGCCTGCGCCCGATGACGCCGGACGGCACCCCCATCGTCGGCGAGACCGCCTATCCCCAGCTCTACCTCAACACCGGCCACGGCACGCTGGGCTGGACCATGGCCTGCGGCTCCGGGCAACTGGTGGCCGACCTCGTCACCGGCCGCCAGCCGGCGATCCGTCATTCCGATCTGGGACTCGCGCGTTATGGCAAAGTAGCGGCTTCCCGCTCGCAAGGCCTTAACCTTTCTCCCGCCGCATGAGACCCGCCCGCGCCCTGATCGACCTCGACGCCCTGCGTCACAACTACCGCCTCGCCCGCGGCCGCCACGGCGGCCGGGCACTCGCCGTCGTCAAGGCCAACGCCTACGGCCACGGCGCCGTCGCCTGTGCGCGTGCCCTCGCCCCCGAGGTCGACGGCTTCGCCGTCGCCTTCCTCGACGAAGCCCTCGAACTGCGCGCGGCCGGCATCGAGCAGCCCATCCTGCTGCTCGAAGGCATCTTCGACGCCGCC
The DNA here is from genome assembly GCF_045689615.1 of Aromatoleum evansii. Lineage (NCBI taxonomy): Bacteria > Pseudomonadati > Pseudomonadota > Betaproteobacteria > Rhodocyclales > Rhodocyclaceae > Aromatoleum > Aromatoleum evansii. Next base: position 392,565 of record NZ_CP141259.1, on the reverse strand, counting down.
GAGCTCGACGAGGTCGTGCGCCACGACCTGTGGATGGTCGTGCACCACGCCGAGCAGATCCGCATCATCGACCACGCCAAGCCGGCACTGCCGCTGGACGTGTGGCTCAAGGTCAACAGCGGCATGAACCGCGCCGGCTTCATGCCTCACGAGCTGCGTGCCGCCTGGCAGCGTCTCAAGGACAACGGCCGGGTCGGCAGCATCACGCTAATGACCCACTTCGCGCGCGCCGACGAACCGCACGTGCTTGCCACCTCCGAGCAGGTCGCCGCCTTCGACGCCGCCACCCGCGACCTGCCGGGCCCGCGCAGCCTCTCCAACTCCGGCGCCATCCTCGGCTGGCCCGACGCGCACCGCGACTGGGCGCGCCCGGGCATCCTGCTGTACGGCGCCGACCCCATGCCCGGCGAGCCCAACGGCCTGCGCCCGGTGATGACGCTGGAGAGCGCCATCATGGCGATCCGCGAGATCCCCGCCGGCGCCCCGCTCGGCTACGGCGCGCGCTTCCGCGCCGAACGCCCGACGCGCGTGGGGCTGGTCGCCATGGGCTACGCCGACGGCTATCCGCGCACCGTGCCGGACGGCACCCCCGTCGCCGTCGACGGCATCCGCACGCGCCTGATCGGCCGCGTATCGATGGACATGCTCACCGTCGACCTCACCGACCTCCCTGATGCGAAGCTCGGCAGCCGCGTCGAGCTGTGGGGCAACAACGTCCCGGTGAACCGCATCGCCGAAGCAGCGAACACGATCGCCTACGAGCTGCTGTGCAACGTCAAGCGCGTGCGCTTCGAATACGCGGACTGATGCGCCCCCTCGAAGATCGCCGTTCGCCCTGAGCCCTTCGTCAAGCTCAGGACAGGCCTGCCGCAAGGCTCAGCCCGCAGGGCGGGATTCATCCCGCCACCAGCGACAGCCCGCCGCGCCCGGCCCGCGCCTCCCGGCGGAACAGCAGCCCCTCGAAGGCCTCTGCGCGCAGCGGTTTCGCGATCAGGTAACCCTGCAGGAAATCGCATCCGCGCTCGCGCAGGAAATCCGCCTGCGCCTGCGTCTCCACGCCTTCCGCCACCACCTTCAGGTCGAGGCTGTGCGCCATGTTGATGATGGCCTCCACCAGGTGCACGTCATTGCGGTCCCCGGGGCAGTCCCGCACGAAGCTGCGGTCGATCTTGACGATGTCGACCGGGAAGCGCTTCAGGTACGACAAGGACGAAAATCCCGTGCCGAAATCGTCGAGCGAATACGCAACCCCCTGCTCCTTCAGCGCACGCATGCGCTTCTCGGTTGCACTGTTGGCGTCGACCATCACCGACTCGCAGATCTCCAGCGTCAGCGCCCCCGACGCCACCGCGTAGCAGTCCATCACCTCGGCAACCAGCTCGGGCAGGGCCGGGTCGCGGAACTGCACCCCCGAGACGTTCACCGCGAGGTGCGGCAGGACATGGCCCAGCTCGCGCCAGGCGTGCATCTGGCGCACGGCTTCGCGCAACACCCACGCGCCGATCGGCACGATCAGCCCGCTGTCCTCCGCCACCGGCACGAAATCGGCGGGCGACATCGCCCCGAGCTGCGGATGCGACCAGCGGATCAGCGCCTCGGCGCCGAACAGCTCGCCGCTGTCGGCCGCGACGATGGGCTGGTATTCCAGGGTGAAGGCATCCCGCGCGAGCGCGGTGCGCAGGTCGGCCTCGATCTGCATGCGCTTGAGCGCATCGCACTGCATCTCGCGCGCATAGAAGTGGAAGCGGTTCTTGCCATTCTGCTTCGACTTGTACATCGCGATGTCCGCGTTGCGCAGCAGGCTGTGGACGTCGTCGCCATCGTCCGGGAACACGGTGATGCCCATGCTGCCCGAAATCTGGTGCCGCGTGCCCGGCAGCGCGATCGGCTGCTCCAGCACGCCCAGCACCTTCTCGCCGACCGTACGCAGATGCTCGGCGTCCTGCAGGTCGCCCACCACGATCGTGAACTCGTCCCCGCCCAGGCGCGCCACCGTGTCCTGCTCGCGCACACAGCCCTTCAGGCGGCGCGCAACCTCGACCAGCAACTCGTCGCCGACGTCGTGGCCGAGCGTGTCGTTCACCCACTTGAAGCCGTCGAGATCCAGGAACAGCAAGCCCGCCTTGCTGCCGTTGCGGCGCGCGTGCACCAGCGCACGATCGAGGCGGTCGTACAACAGGCTGCGGTTCGCCAAGCCCGTCAGCGCGTCGAAATTGGCCTGGCGCCAGATCGCATCCTCGTGCTGCTTGCGCTCGGTGATGTCGCTGAACATCGCGACATATTCGACGACGCCGTCCTCCTCCCCGCGCACCGCCGACATCGTCAGCCACTGCGGGTAGATCTCGCCGCTGCGGCGCCGGTTCCACACCTCCCCCTCCCACTCGCCGCAACTCGCCAGCGCCGACCACATCGCGTCGTTGAAGGCCTCGTCCTGGCGTCCCGACCCGAAGACCGTGGACTTGCGCCCGATGACCTCCTCCGCCGCATAACCCGTGATGCGGCAGAACGCCGGATTCACCGACGTGATCGTGCCCTCCGCGTCCATCGTCATGATGCCCTGGCTCGACGCCGAAAACACCACCATCGCCTCGCGCATGCGCGCCTCCGTGAGGCGCCGCTCCGTAACGTCCTCCACCGTGCCGACGCAGCGCGGCGGCTCGCCCGGGAGCACGATGCGCTCGGCGATCTCGCGCACCCAGCGGACCTCCTCATCCAGCAGCACGCGATGCTCGATATCGAAGGGTTGGCCCGCAAGCACCCGCTTCCATGCCTTGCGCACCATCCCGCGGTCCTCGGGATGCACCGCGTCGAGCAGAACCTGCCACGACAGCCGCCGCTCGGCCGCCAAGCCGAAGAGTCGTCGCGTCTCGGCGGACAGCTCGAGCCTGGGCTCCTGTGGCAGATAGACCCAGCTGCCGACATGCGCGATCGCCTGCGCACGGTTCAGGTCCGCAGTGCGCTCCTCGACCAGCGTCTCCAGCTCGCTCTCGTGCGCCTTCAGCTCCTCGAGCAGGCGCACCAGGCTCGCCGCGAGATCCCCCACCTCGTCGTTGCCGAAGCGCCCCGCACCGAAGCCCTGCCGCGGCCGCCCCGTCAGCGCGACTTCACGGGCCGCGCTGGCAAGCTCCTCGATGCGACGCGTCTGCGCGCGTGCTAGCGCATAACTGCCCGCACCGACCAGCACGATCGCGATCAGGCCCCACGCCACGTGCTTGACGAGCAACATCCCGATCGGCCGCTCGAAGACGTCGGCATCCATGCTCACACCCACCTGCAGGGGCGCCGACAGGGGCAGCCCCGCACTCACCCCGTGCGCGCTCGTCACCAGCCGCTCCGGGTTGCCCGGGAAAGTACGCCGCACGACCACGCCATCACCTGCCCTCAGCACCACCTCGACGAGACCGTCGTCGTTCAGGTCGAAGGGCGAAGCGGTGCCATGCAACCACTGGCTGAGATTCGCCTCGAACACCAGCGCCCCCTCGAAGGTCCCGGTGGCATTCACGAGGATGGGGACCGCGATGCGCAGCATCACATCCTGGCCGCCATGCTCGATCTCGGCATGCGTCTCGCCGCGCAACACCTTGTCCGACAGCCATGCCACGCCGCGGAAGCTCCGCGGCGCCTTGCGCGCGGCGACGGGCTCGCCGCGGTAATCGACGAGGACGAGGTTGTAGTCGATGGTTGCCGCGAGCGTGTGGCGGGCGAGGAAGGGTCTCAGATAGACATCCCGCCCTTGCGAGTCGAGCAGCGCATTCGACAGCAGGGGCTGTCCGGCGAGCGCGGCCAGCTCGCGATGTGCCAGGTCCAGCGTGCGCTCGATGCGCTCCGACACCGAGCTGGCGATCTGCGCGAGGTGCCCCGTGGCGATACCTTGCACCAGCGTGCGTGCATTGAAATACGACAACGCGGCCATCACGACCACGACCAGCGTGGTCAGCGCCGCACCGTACAGGGCGTAGCGACCGCGCAAACCCAGGCGCATGCGTCTCGGCGCATCCGGCACCGCGAATGCAGGCGGGCGGCTAGCGCGCATCGCCCCTCCGCTGATCCGCGCATGCGGCACGAGAGCCCCTCCACCCCGCACGGCACTGCGCAGCGACAATCCCCATCGCCTCGGCCCTCCGACGCCCGCAAGGACTTCGCCCAGCTCGCTTCATCCTGTTTCTCGAATATGTTCTTGTTTTATTTAAAGGTAACACATAGGGGAAAAACCTGCGCGTCGTCATATCGCGGGCGTGCCTCCACTCCCCTTCGCGCCGCCGACGACGGGGGGCGATTCTTGTTCTGGCTCAAGGCGCGCGGCACCTGCGCCACCTACGATCGGAACCCTGCGGCACCCCCTACCCGTTTGCGCGAGCATCCATATCGCCATCGCCGCCCCAACCCGGAGACCCGACTCATGAGCGAACTGCCCATCCTCGACAACACCGTCTTTCCCTTCGACGCCCGCGGCGTAGCCAAGCGCTTCCGCCACGCTGCGATCTTCGGCGCCCTCGAATCCCTCGAGGACGGCGAGACCATGCGCTTCGTGAACGACCACGACCCCCTGCCGCTGCTCAACCAGATCCAGCAGCGCTACGGCGCCCAGGTCTCGATCGCGTACGTCGCGCGCGAACCGGGCAACATCGTCATCGACTTCCGCATCCAGCTCCACGCGCGCGACCAGGAACCCGCTCCGCTCCCGGCATCCACGGGCGGCGGCTGCGGCGGAGGTGGTGGCGGCTGCGGCTGCTCGGGCCACTGAGCCCCTTGCGGGTCCGGCCGCGCGCCGGGCCCGCGCACCGGCCTCGGGGCCGCTGCCCCCGCCCAGGGTGCATGTGATCGGAATCACGCCGCTCGCCCTGCGATCCCGCTAAAATGCCGCGGATCGCAAACCATCGAACGGAGTGCGGTTATTGTTCACGCACTCGGGACTTGGTCGAATGAGCGAACCCCTGGCCTCTACGGAAACCCCGGCTCGCGACGCCCACGCGTCGCTGCTGCATTCGCTCGTTGCCCAGTCGCCGGCGCTGATCGCGATTCGCGGCAACGACGGCACCTACCTGTACGCCAACGAATCCTTTGCGCAGACCCTCAATGTTCCGGCCGCATCGCTGCCGGGCCGGCACGAGGACGACGTGCTGCACACCGCCGGCCTGCCCCGCGCCCTGCGCATCGGCAACGGCGCCTCGGCGGAAGTCACTCACAGCGAAGAAGAAGCCATCGTGGGACTGCGCGCGCGACGCTTCCTCATCACGCGCTTCCCCCTGCGCGCGGGTGACAGCGAAGTCATCGCCTCGGGGATGATCGCCACCGAGATCGGCGCACGCGCGGGCAGCCTCCCCAATCCGGCCGAGTACGCCGAGTCGCGCCACGCCGAGCTCCTGCATGCCCTCGAGCAGATGGAGCGCCTCGCCTACACCGACCGGCTGACCGGCGCATGGAACCGGCGCCACCTCGAGGACGCCGCGCTGCTGGAAATGTCGCGCGCCGAGCGCCACGGCCACGCAGTTTCTCTGCTCGTGCTGGACGTCGATCACTTCAAGGAAATCAACGACCAGCTCGGTCATGCCGTCGGCGACTACGTTCTCGTCGAACTCGTCCGCCGCATCCGCAGCGACATCCGCCGCGCCGACACCATCACGCGCTGGGGCGGCGAGGAATTCGTCGTGCTCGCACCCGACACCGCCCTGCGCGAGGCCGAACAGCTCGCGCACAAGCTGTGTGCCCGCGTGGCGGAAGCGCGGCTGTCGAGCGCACGGCCCGTCACCATCAGCGCCGGGGTCGCCGAGTACCGTTGCGGCGAAGGCTTCGAGCACTGGCTCGCACGTGCCGACCGTGCCATGTACCGGGCCAAGAACACCGGACGCAACCGCGTCGTCGCCGACCCCTACTCCGCCTTCGCGAGCGACGGCACCCGGCTCGCCTCCTCGCCCGTCGAGCTGGTGTGGCGCGAAAGCTACCGCAGCGGCAACGAGCGCGTCGACCGCCAGCACCGTCAGCTTTTCGAACACGCCAACCGGCTCCTGCAGGCGGTAATCGCCCACGCACCGCGGGCGGAAGTCCTCGAAGCGATGGAGGTCCTGGTCGAGGACATCACCGCGCATTTCGCTGAGGAAGAGCGGCTGCATGCCTCCATCGGCTATCCCGACCGCGAGGCGCACGCCGCCGAACACGGGCATCTGCTCGCGCAGGCCAATCGACTGTTCGAGCGCGCCCGGCTGGACGCCGAGCTCCCCATCGCGGAAGTATTCCAGTTCCTCGCCTACGACATCGTCGCCCAGCACCTCGTGGGCGCTGACCGGCAATACTTCCCCTATCTGGAAACCCCGCCCGCGTCCGCAACGCGGTAATCCGCGCCAGGCAAGCGCGCAAGCCGTTCGGCAACTGCGCTGCAAGACCGATACGTTTCGGCACTTTGCTTTCGCCCGGGCGTACCCGATAATCGCCCGAAAACAACGAGCCTTGCGCAAGCAAGCGTGACTATCCGCCCTCGCCAGCCGGGCCGGCGGAACTTGCAACCCCGATTCGGCGTCGACATGGGGCCGGTCGATTCGGCCCCGCGCTGGATGGCGTGCGGGCAACCCAACCGTCAACGCACACCAGACAGACGATGAACGAGTCCATCGACGATGGCCCCTCCATCGGCGTCCCTCCACCGCGGGGCTGCCGAACCTCCGCGACCACCGCTGCAGTCGGAAACAGTCACGCACCGTTCCGCGCCCCCGCTGCCCGCCGCTGGATCCGCACGCTGCGACGCGCCGCGATCGCCCTCCTTGCGCTCGCCTGCATCGCCCCCGCCGCAGCCCAGCAGTCGAAGATCGCAAATACCAAGCACAACCTGTCCGCATCCGGATCGGGAACGGTCAAGGCGACTGCCGAGAGCCAGATCTGCGTCTTCTGCCACACCCCGCATGCGGCCAACGCTGCCGCGCCGGCGCCGCTGTGGAACCGCGATCTTTCCAGCGCCACCTATACGCCCTACACATCCAACTCGCTGGACGCCCAGACCATTTTCGGCGCCCTGTCCCAACCCGGCGGCAGCTCCAAGCTGTGCCTGTCCTGCCACGACGGCACGATGGCGATCGGAACGGTCGGCGTCCTGGGGGGCAAGACCAACGTGTCGGTGACGATGAGCGGCACCGACGCGGGCAAGATGCCGGCCGGTCCGCAAGGCGCCACCTCCGGCTTCACGCGCAATCTGGGCATCGACCTGCGCAACGACCATCCCATCTCCTTCACGTTCAACGACACGCTGGCTGCCGCGGACGGCGAATTGCGCCGCATGGACCTCCAGCAGCGTTACCCCGCCGGCTCGGGCACCGTCATCGGCATCCGCAGCACCGGCTTCAAGCCGCTGCTGCCGCTGCAGCCGACCGGCACGGCCGGAGCGGGACAGGTGCAATGCACCACCTGTCACGACCCGCATCTCGACGTATCGAAATTCCTGCGCCTGAACCGCTTCCAGACCGTCACCCCGTCCGGCACCGATTTCAAGCCCGCCTCCGACCAGATCTGCCTCGGCTGCCACGACAAGCTCGGAACCGCATGGTCGCAGTCCTCGCACGCCTCGCAGATCATCGCCGACGAGCAGTACAAGCTCGAGGCCGCCAATCGCCGCGAATTTCCCACGACCACCCAGGTCTGGCAGGCCGCATGTCTCAACTGCCACGACACCCACGCGGTGCAGGGCTCACGGCGGCTGCTGCGCGAAGGCGTCGGCGGGACCAGCGGCGGCACGGGCGTCGGCAGCTACAAGACCGGCTCGACCTCGACACCCAATACCGTTTCCGCCATCGAGGAAACCTGCTACCAGTGCCACGCGAACGCGGCCGAAAGCGTCATCAGCACCGCCACCGGGGCCGTCCCGAACATCAAGATGGACTTCGGCCCCACCAACAAGCACATGCCGATCACCACGGCGGAGCAGAAGTCGGGCGTCGAAATCCACGACATCAAGGACCGCAACTTCACGGAGAGCCGGGAGAGCCTGGGCCAGATCAACGTAAACAACCGGCACGCGGAGTGCACCGACTGCCACAACCCGCACCGCGTCACGCGCAACAGCCTGTTCAACCTCGGCGGGACGGACCAGCGGACTCACGTGCCCGGCGGGGTGAACGGCAATATCGCATCGGGCGCCCTGCGCGGCGCCTTCGGCGTCGAGCCCGTATACGGCTCGCGCAGCTTCTTCGAACTGCCGAACAGCTACCAGGAAAAGGTCGGCGACGGCGGACAGGGCGCGAGCACCGCAGTGAGCAGCCCATGGGTCACGCGCGAATACCAGGTGTGCCTGAAGTGCCACTCCGACTACGGCTACCCCGACGATAACGTATTCCCGAGCGGCAACCGGCGCCCCGAACTCGGCCCGCCCGGCACGTCTTCCGGGGCAACCATCACCGGCCGGAACAACTATACGCGCTATACCAACCAGGCCCGCGAATTCCAGGCGCCGACCGCACACCAGGGCGCCCCCGGCTCCCTCGGCGCCGATGCCGGCGCGGGAGCGGCCTACAACACCGGCAACCATCGCTCCTGGCATCCGGTCATGAACAACACCGGCCGCACGATCGGCCTGCGCAACACCGCCGTCGCCAATGCGTGGCGCGCGCCGTGGAACGCGAGCGTCGGCACCAACACCATGCACTGCACCGACTGCCACGGTTCGGACACCGCCGCTGGAACGATCACCCCCCCTGCCGGGCAAAACTGGGGACCGCACGGCTCTGCCAACGATTTCCTGCTGAAGGGGCTGTGGAACACCAGCAGCGGCAGCGGGCAGGCCAATACGCTCTGCTTCAAGTGCCACGAATCGACCCGCTACGCGGATCGCAACGGTACGGGCACGGGTTTCAGTGGCGGAGGACGCGGCGATCTGCACGCCTACCATACCGACAAGATCGGGAGAATCCGCTGCAACTGGTGCCATGTCGCCGTCCCGCACGGCTGGAAGAACAAGTCCCTGCTCGTCAACCTCAACGACATCGGCGCCGAAGCCGGCTATGCCGGCAGCAGCAAGGAAGTTGCAACGAATGGAAGCAACTCCACGTACAACGAAGGTCCGTACTACCGCAACGCCAAGCTGAAGGTCGTGAATTTCAAGCAGAACGCCAGCTGGAGCGATACCGACTGCGGTTCGGCGGGCAAGGCGTCCGGTGACCGTATTGCCAACAGCCAAGGGGGAACGACGAACACCACCGGCACCGGCAAGAACTGGATGATCAGCACCTGCGACAATCCGCCATAGGCAAGCGATCTGATCAGCATCAACCCGACCCCGGTGCCGAATTGCTAGAGTGCGCGGCATTCGCTTTCCGACGGGCATCGACGCGCACATGAAACCCTGGCTCATCCTCATCAACGACTTCGCCCACGACCTGTTCACCGGCCTGTGGTTCGGCGGCTTCCTGACCATGTTCGTGCTGCGCCAGCGTGCCGCCGATCCGGCACTGGACGCGGGTCAGCTCGCGCTCATGAACGAACTCATCGGCGTCTTCGTGTGGGTGACGGCGATCTCGCTCGGCTGCATCATCCTCACCGGCCTGTTCCGCTTCTTCTACTACCGCAGCTGGGACGGCGCCGGCATGAAGGATGTCAAGAAGCGCCTCCTCATCATCAAGCACGCCGTGCTCGGCTCGTCCTTCCTGATCGGCACGGGCTTCGTCGTCGCCTGGAGCCTGTAAGGGGGGAGCGCGCATGAACACCGACACCGCAGACTCCGCCAGCACTGCCGACCCCGAACGCGACCGGCTCGCCGCCCGCATCCGGGCGATGATCGACGGCGGCGTGGACGGCGACTCTGCCCCCTTCGCCACGCTCGCCCTCGAACTTTTCGCCTGGCAATACGCGCGCAACGAGCCCTACCGCCAATTCTGCGCGGCCAAGGGGATCAGCCCGGACACGGTCACGCACTGGCGCGACATCCCGGCCTTCCCCACCGACGCCTTCAAGACCGCCATCGTCACCTCCTTCCCGCTCGAGCAGGCCGTCATGGCCCAGCTCACCAGCGGCACCACGGCGATCCGGCGCGGCCAGATCTTCCGCGACGAAACCGGCCGCGAACTCGTGCTCGCAGCCAACCGCACGATGACCCACGCGTGGCTGTTCCCCGACTTCGCCAGGGGCCAACGCTGCCGCATCCTCATCCTCGCCCCCAGCCCCGAGATGGCCCCGTCGATGGGCATGGCGATCGGCATGGAAGAGACGCGCCGCCATTTCGGCACGCCCGACAGCCGCTTCCTCCTCGACTACTCCGGCCTCGACATCAAGTCACTGATTGCCGCGCTCGAACAATCCGAATCCACCGGCGTTCCCGTCGCCATGATCGGATCGACCTCCGCCTTCGTGTACTTCTTCAACGCCTGCAAGGCGCGCGGACTGCGCTTCCGCCTGCCCGCCGGCAGCCGCATCGGCGACGGCGGCGGCTACCGCGGCCGCTTCGGCGAACTCACGCAGGACGACTTCTTCCGCCTCGCCGAGGAAGTGCTCGCGATTCCCGCCTCGCACTGCGTGAACGTGCTGGGGATGGCGGAAACGGCCACCGGCTACTTCGACGACACGCTGCGCTCGGCAATCCTCGGCCGCAGCTCCGCCCGCCGCCGCCGCGTGCCCCCCTGGGCACGCGTCGATGTCGTCGACATCGAGACGCTGCAGCCGCTGCCGGCAGGCGAAGTCGGGCTGCTGCGGCATTACGACCTCGCCAACCTCCCGACCGTGATCGCCGTGCAGACCGACAACCTCGGCTACATCGACCACGACGGCCACTTCCAGATCGTCGGCCGCGCCAAACTCGTCGACGGCAGGATCACCCCCGTGCCGAGCGAACGTGCAGTCGGCCCGATGGGTGACAAGCGCATCTTCCGCTTCCTCGAGGCCTACGTGAATTTCTCCATCCGCTTCAAGATGGGCCTCGCCCGCGCCCGCCGACCGGCCACCGGCAGCGCCATCCCGGCGCCGCTGCCGATGACCCCGCCCGTCTGCCCGTGCGACGAGTTGAGCGAGGAGATGCTCGCCAACCCCGTCCCCCGCACGGAATCGCCCGCCGACACCTCCTCAGCCACTCGCTGATCGAGCGCCGTTTCCACGACATCTCCCGCGTGCCGGCCCCGCCGGCGCGCTGTTCCGCCTCGCCTTCGACAATGCCGTTGATGTACGTCAAACCCTGCCGACTAGGGCTCACCTACCATGCCGCCGGTAGTCTGACCCCCAACACGTCCGCGCGCAGAGAACAATGAAAACCAACGGCTCCCCCATCACCTTCATCCCCCCCCCGCGGACCGCCCCGACCGCACCGCGGCAACGCAAGATCAAGCGCGTCGCCCTCGTCACCGTGCCCTATCACTCCGGGGTCGTCGAATCCGCCGGCACCTGGCTCAACGTCGGCTTCGTCTACATCGCCGGCTCGCTGCGCGAGGCAGGCTACGAAGTCGACTACTACGACGCGATGGCCCTGTGGCACGACGAAGCGCAGATCCAGAAGCGCCTCGAGGACTTCCGTCCCGACGTCATCTGCACCTCGGCATTCACGGCCGCGATCGTCGCTGCAACGAAACTGCTGCGCATGGCGAAGGCGATCGACCCGGAAATCGTCACCGTCATCGGCAACGTGCATGCGACCTTCTGCTACCAGGAGATGCTGCGCATCGACCACGACGCCATCGATTACGTCGTGCGTGGCGAAGGCGAGCGCACCCTGCCCGAACTGCTCGACTGCCTCAATGCCGGCGACGACCCGGCCAAGGTCGCCGGCATCGCCTTCTGGCGCGACGGCGGCGTCATCGCCACCCGCTCGGCCCCCTTCATCCGCGACCTCGACGCCCTGCCCACCGCGTGGGACCTCGTCGAGTGGCCGATCTACAAGTACCGCGCCAAGAACGACGCACGCCTCGCCATCGTCTCCTCCGCGCGCGGCTGCCAGCAGGACTGCTCCTTCTGCTCGCAGAAGCTCTTCTGGCGCCGCGGCTGGCGCGCCCGCAGCGCCGAGAACTTCGTCGCCGAAATCGAGATGCTGCACCAGAAGTACGGCGTCGAAGTCGCCATGCTCGCCGACGAGATCCCGACCTTCGACCGCGCCCGCTGGGAACGCATCCTCCAGCTCATGATCGAGCGCAAGCCCGGCGTGCGCCTGCTGATGGAAACGCGCGTCGACGACATCGTGCGCGACGAGGACATCATGGACCGCTACGCCGAGGCCGGCGTCGAGCACATCTACGTCGGCGTCGAAGCGGGCCAGCAGGCCACCCTCGACCTGTTCAAGAAAGGCTCGAAGGCCGCCGACTCGCGCCGCGCCATCGACATCATCAACGGCTCCGACATCGTCTCCGAAACCTCCTTCGTGCTCGGCATGCCCGGCGACACGCCCGAGACCTTCAAGGAAGCCGTCGAGCTCGCCAAGCTCTACAACCCCGACATGGCCTTCTTCCTGGCCATCGCGCCCTGGCCCTACGCCGACCTCTACCCGCAGCTCGAGGCCCACGTCGCCACCAAGGATTACAGCAAGTACAACCTCGTGCAGCCCGTCGTCAAACCCGACGCGATGACGCTCGAGGAAGTCGAGCGCGAGCTGGGCCGCGCCTCGCGCAACTTCTTCATGCACAAGTTCCAGAATCTCGACCAGCTGTCGTCGTGGAAACAGGAATTCATGCTGGCCGTGTTCGACATCCTCATCAACCACTCCTACCTCTCGGGGCAGATGCAGGAAATGGCCGCCGGCCAGCGCATGCCCGAGGCGGTCAAGCAGATGCTGCGCAAGGTCAACGCCACGCGCCGCGACCTCAAGGTCCAGGCCGGCGCCGAGCCGCGCAACTTCGCGCCGATCCCATAATCGTTTAGCATTAACCGTTTCGCATTCGCCGATGCGCCGAAAAATACCCGCAGCAGTGAAAAGGTTATGAAGAATTTCCGCAAATTCCATGCCCTCGCGCTAGTCGCGGCAGCCCTGCTCGGATACGGCGCGCTGGCGCCGGCGCAGAACACCAATGCGAACGTAAAAGGCACCAAGCACAACCTGTCCGCCACCGGACCGGGAAGCGTCAAGGCGGCCACCCAGAACCAGATCTGCGTCTTCTGCCATACCCCGCACGCCGCCAATGCGGCCGCGCCGGCGCCACTGTGGAACCGCAAGATTGGCGGCGCCACAAACGACACCAACACCTACGCCGCCACCTACACCCCCTACACATCGAACTCGCTCGACGCCGAGGACGTCCTCAACAACAGTCCGATCGGCGAACCCGGCGGTGCGTCGAAACTGTGCCTCTCCTGTCACGACGGCAGCATCGCCATCGGAACCGTCGCAAACAGCCCCGGCAGCGGCACGACCGGCAGCATCCCGATGGCGGCGGGCGTCGACAAGATGCCTGTCGGTGCAGGCACGACGACCGGCTTCACGCGCAACCTCGGCACCGACCTGCGCAACGATCACCCCATCTCCTTCACCTTCAACGACACGCTGGCCACCCGCGACGGAGAACTTCGCTCTCCGCCGTACGTTACCGGCGGAAAAACCGTCGTCGGCGTCCGCAGCTCGGGCGTCAAGCCGATGCTGCCGCTCGATCACGAGGGCAAGCTGCAGTGCACCAGTTGCCACGACCCGCACCTGACGGCAAGCAAGTTCCTGCGCCTCAACCGCTTCCAGAAGAACGCCAGCGCCGGCACCGAGTTCAGCCCGACCAACGACCAGATCTGCCTCGGCTGCCACGATCGCAACAAGGATGGCGAGGGGAATGCCTACCTCGCGTGGTCCAACTCCGCTCACGCCAACTCCGACGTCGCGACCTACTCGTACAAGGGCGCGGCGGCGACGCAGCGCGAATTCCCGGACGGCGGCGCCAACGGCTCGCCGATCATCAAGGTCTGGGAAGCCGGCTGCCTGAACTGCCACGATACCCACACGGTACAGGGCTCGCGTCGTCTGCTGCGCGAAGGCACCGACAGCACCACCTCACCGAAAGCAGGCGGCAATCCCGCCATCGAGGAAACCTGCTACCAGTGCCACACCACTACCACCGCCAGCATCCTCACGGTGCCCACGATGAACGCCAGCACTGGCGTGCCTGACATCAAGACCGAGTTCACGACCCGCGCGCGCCGCATGCCCATTACCGGAACGGAAAAACACGACATCGGCGGCAATTTCACGGACGCGGGACACGTCGACTGCAGCGGACCAAGCAACAAGTGCGGCACGGACTTCATCGAATCGCGCGAGAAGCTGGGCGCCGGCGTCAGCACCAACCGCCACGTCGAATGCACCGACTGCCACAACCCGCACCGGGTGATCAAGAACGCCCTGTTCAACGGCACTGACGCCGATACACGCCGGACCCACAAACCGGGCGGCGCCAACGGCAACCTCGCGTCCGGCGCCTTGCGCGGCATGTGGGGCGTCGAACCCACCTGGAGCGCAAGTGGCGACTGGCCTGAACTGCCAGGCGCCTACGAGGTGAAGCGTGGGGATCCGGGCGCAAATACCGCCACGACCAAGGCCCAGAAGTTCCTCACGCGCGAGTACCAGCTGTGCCTCAAATGCCACTCCGACTACGGCTTCGGCCTGACGCCGCCCGCCACGGGCTACACCGGCGGCAGCACGTCCAACAGCATCGGCTCGAACTACACCAACATCGCCGCCGAGCTCAGCGTCAACGCCCTGGACACCCCGGTGTCCGCGAGAGACCAGGGCGAACAGGGTGAATGCGGCACAAATTGTACCGACGACGGCACTTCGATCGAACCGACCGGCTCTTTCCCGGGCGACACGCTTTCGTCCCAAATGACCGACCTCGACCCCCTCGACCCCACGAAGGTCACGAACCACCGTTCCTGGCATCCACTTCACTACCCGACCGGACGTACCTTCGACGAACGGCGCATTTCGAGCCCGAGCACGTCCAACTTCCGCGCCCCCTTCCAGGCGAACGTGGGCACGCAGACCATGCACTGCTCCGATTGCCACGGCCATAACGGCACGTGGACGCAGGGCACCGGCCCGAACCTGGCGACGGTGCAGGGCCCGCATGGCTCGAGCAACGACTTCATCCTGCGCGGCGACTGGAGTACAAGCACGACCATCGGCGGCTCCGGCTTGTGCTTCAACTGCCACGATCCCAGTGGCGGCGATACTGGCACCGGCGACAACGGCACCGGCCGCACCAGCGGTTTCAACAATGCCGGCACGAACGGCGGCGGAGGCCACGCCAACGAACATGGCGGCGCACCCTGCATGCGCTGCCACGTCGCCGTGCCGCACGGCTGGAAGAACAAGGCGTTGCTGGTGAACCTCAACTGCCGCGGCCCCGAGGGCGGCGCGGCCGCGGGCAGCTGCGACCCCACCAGCGGCTACGCCAACTACCCGAGCCGCAACGGCCGCTACACCAACGGCCCCTACTACGTCGAATCCTTCCTGCGCGTGCGCACCTGGGTGCCAAGCGGCAACTGGTCCGAAAGCCGCTGCGGCCGCTCGGGCTCGGATGGCACCGGCGAAAAGTGGATGAACGATGGCGGCTACTGCAACTGAGCGCACGCTGCACGCGCTCGCGTCGCCCAAATGGATGCTCGCGTTCTTTGCGTTCGCGGCCGCGAGCGCAGTGCTGTCCATCCATTTCCCGGAACTTATCACCGCCGCGTGGACGGTCCCGCTCGCTCTGTTCGCAGTGACGCTGCTCGCCTCCATCCTGACGCGCCCGCGCTTTCGTCGCGACCCGCTGCTGCTGGGCCTGCATCTGGCACTGCTCGCGATTATCGCCCTCGTCGGACTCGCCCGCCTGACCTACCTCGATGGCGCGGTGACGCTCACCGAAGGCGGTGAGCCCTTCGCCGGCGTGCTGGACATCGAGCAGCGCGGGCCGTTCCACCCGAGCAAACTCGACCGGCTGCGCTTCGCCAACGAGGGGGTCTTCGAAGCATTCGACGCCAACGAACGCGGTCCCGCGATCCACAGCCGCATCCGCTGGTGGGACAGCGCCGGTCGCAGCCACGTCGCGGAGATCGCCAACGACGTCCCGCTCCTGCTCGCCGGCTACCGCATCTACGCGACTTACAATCGCGGCTTTTCCCCGGTATTTCGCTGGCACTCGAAAAACGGCGAAACCGACGTCGGCGCAGTGCAACTGCGCGGCGATCTGGACTTCGGCATGGCCAACGAATGGACTCCCCCGAACGGCCGGCCGCTCTGGATAATGCTCGATCCGCAGCGCTCCACGCTCATGCAGCCGGGTGAACAGCGCAGCGGCCTGGGTGCGGAATCGCTGCCGCATCGCATCGTCGTGCGCCGTGACACGACCCGCGAAACGCTGGAACCCGGCCAGACCATCTCCTTCGACGACGGCTCGCTGACCTACCTCGGCCTGCGCAGCTGGATGGGCTACCGCATCGTGTACGACCTCGCATCCGACTGGCTCATGGGCGCGTCACTGATTCTCGTACTGTGCATGTCCTTGTACTACTGGCGTACCCTGCGTATTCCGGCCGTGCAAACTGCAACCGCATCATGACACCCCTTGACCGCTTTCTCCTGTCGGCTGCTCTGGCGCTCGCCGCCGCCTCCGGTTCCGCTCGGGCGGCTCCCTCTGCAGACAATCCCACCGTCAAGGATCCGCTCAGCGGCATCACCTTCGTCCGGATGGCGAAGGGGTGCTATCAGATGGGCGTCCCCGCCGACGCGTTTGCCGACCAGGACGGCGCCTTCCGTCGCCGCGTGGAAAGGACCGAAGGCCCGGTGCATGAAGCCTGCATCGACGAGTTCTGGATTGCCCGGCACGAGATCACCGAAGCCCAGTGGCGCGCGGTGATGGGACCGCGCCCCGGCGCCGGAGCCGACGACTTGCCGGTCAGAGGCACGAGCTGGCAGGAGGCGGTCGCATTCACCGCACGCCTGAGCGAGCGAGCCGGACCCGGCTGGCGCTACCGCCTGCCGACCGAGGCCGAATGGGAATACGCCTGTCGCGCCGGCAGCGCACCGGTCACCGCACTTCCCGACCGCGGCCGCATGGACGGCGTCGCGTGGTACTCGTCGCCCTACGGTCGCGCATCGGCCGGCAAGCGGCCGCGGAACCCGCAACCGGCAGGCAGGATGAGCGGAAACGCTGCCGGACTGCATGACATGCTCGGCAACGTCTGGGAATGGACCCTCGATGCCTATGCCGACGACGCCTACCGGCGCCATGCCCTTTTCAATCCGCGCATCGACTCCGCCGCACGCGGAGTGAGCCGGACTGCGCGCGGCGGCAGCATCCGTTCCGATATCCGCTGGATGCGCTGTGAAGCCCGCACCTCGCTCGACGCGGAAACCCGGCTCGACACGGTCGGCTTCCGCGTCGTACGCGTCCCGTCAGGAGGAAAATGAATGAAGAAACTGCTACGGTTTGCTTGCGCCGTCTTGTCCATGCTGCCGCTGGCAGCCCACGCTGCGGCCCCGCTGCCGGCAGAGGTCGAAGTCAACGGTGTCGAGTTCGTCCTGATCCCGGCCGGCAAGGTTTGGGTACCCGTGCCGCACCTTGACCCGAAGACCGGCCTCAACCTCGACAACGGCATGCGTGAGCTGCAGTTCGCCACGAAAAGCTTCTACATCGCGAAATACGAGGCGCGCGCCCGCGACTTCCTCCGCTTCATGAGCGAAGGCAAACCGGTACACGCCGCGCACTATGACGCGAAGGATCCCGAGGATGACGACAGCGGCTCGCTCGGCGGATGCAGCGTACGCCGCGGCGCGAACGGCTTCACCTTGGTCACCCCCGACCGGGACCTGCCCGCCACGCACTTGTCGTGGGATCTCGCGAACGAGTTCTCGACCTGGATGGGATTCCGCATGCCGACGGAGATCGAATGGGTCCGGGCATTCCGCGACGACGACAAGCGCCGCTACCCGTGGGGCGACGAATATCCGGACGACACCTATGCGTCCTTCCAGGAGGGCGCCACATCATGCAACGTGCAGCCGGTCGATGCGTTCGCGAAAGGAGCGTCGCCGTTCGGAGTGCGCAACATGGCCGGCAACATCTATGAATACGTCGCCGACTGGGAGAATGTCGAGCACTACAACAGCCTTAAGGGCGGCGAAACCAACCCGGTCGCGCGCGCCCCCCACGAGGTGCCGGGCGACCCCGGAAAATTCCGCGTGCTGCGCGGTGGTCGTTGGGCTTCGGGCCCTGCCGCACTCTCGATTTACGGCAACCGCACCCGACGCTTGCCGAGTTCTCCCTTCCGCTGCTACGGCGTGCGTTTCGCGCTCGACACTGCGACCGTCGAGCGGCATCTCGCAGCCGGCACCGCACGTGCCCGTTGATCGATGACCACGACCCCATCTCCACGCAAACGGCGCGATCGCCGCGGCACCGCAGCCCTGGCAGTAACCGCGGGAATCATCCTTTGCGGCTATCTGCTGAGCCTGCTGCCGGGACGCGCAGTGCGGGGAAACATCGATGCACCGTTCGCGCGCCTCGAACAGCATCGGCAAGGCTCTTCACCCGCAAGAGCGGAAGAGTCGCCTGCGACACAGGACAAGCACGATCACCTGCCTCCTCCGGCCCGGCACGCACTGAAGACCGCCGAAGGCCAGATCGAAGCGAAACATTTCAACGAGGCGATCGCGACCCTGAATCGCCAGCGACCGGCACTCAAGAACGAGCCGCAGGCGCTTCTGCTGCTCGCACGCGCGCTGGAAGGCAATCGGGATCATGCCGCCGCTCGTGATTTCTACACCGCCGCGCTCGACCGCGACCCGCTGCTGGCCGGGGCCTACTGGGGAGTAGCGACAACGTCCGAAGCACTTGGCGACCTCACGGCCGCGGTGGGCGCCATGCGCAGCTACCTGCACGTGGAGCCCGACAAGGATCCCGATCGGCTCCAGATCGCGCAGGCCCGCTCGGCCTTGTGGGAATGGGAGGCCAGGCTCGGGCGCGGGCCGTGGGGCCCCACGAAAGGGATTCCGCCGGGCTTCACCGCCGACGACATCAAGCGCGACGGCCGCGGCGTAGCGGTCCGCATGCAGGTGCCCGGCACAGAACAGCCCGACGGCAGCCTGCTGGCCGAAATCCGGCACGCCGACAAACAGGTCATCTTCCCGCGCCCCTGAGAAACACCACCCGCCAAGACTCGCCCATGGATCTGCTGCAACTCGAACTCCTCAGCCTGTGGACGGCCCTCGTCGGCTACTCCGTCGTTTGCGTCCTGGCACTGGTGGGCCTCGTCTTCCGACGGCGCCCCGAGCGAACCACCATGGCCCTGATATGGCTGTCGGTGCTCGCCCACACCCTGTCGATCGGTGCACGCTGGGTACGCCTCGACCACCTGCCGGTGGGCAATGCCTTCGAAATGCTCTCCGCCAACATCTGGGGCCTGATGCTTGCGGTTGCCATCGGCTACTGGCGACTTCCCAGGCTGCGCGCCTTCGCCGCCATCCTGATGCCCGTCGTGATCATGGTGATGGCCTGGATGCTGCTGATCGACCGCCAGGACTCTCTCCTGCCGCCCACCTACCGCACGGTCTGGCTGTTCATCCATATCGCCTTCATCAAGCTCTTCCTCGGCTGCGCCTTCATCGCTCTCGGCATTGCCGGAATCGTGCTGCTGCGCGCGGCCGATATCGGTCGAAGCCGCTTCGCGTCGCTACCCGACGACAAGCTGCTGGATGCCCGCGCCTACCGCTTCATGGCCCTGGCGCTCATCTTCGACACCCTCGGCATCGTCGCCGGCGCGATCTGGGCGCAGGACGCATGGGGCCGTTACTGGTCGTGGGATCCGCTCGAGATCTGGTCGCTCCTCACCTGGCTCTCCATCGGGCTCACCCTGCATGTCCGCGCGTCCTTCCACACGCGGCCGGCGACCAACAGCCTGCTGATCGCCGGAACCTTCGTCGTCGCCTTCTTTACCTTTTTCGGCATCCCGTTCGTCTCGACCGCGCTGCACAAGGGCGCCATCTGAAGCCCGGCGCGACGTCCCCGCTTCGGCGCCTGCATAATCGCCCCATGACCAGCACCGACAGCTTTCGCTCCCTTGCCCGCACGCTGGAGACCCTGGTGCTGGGTCAAAGCGCCCTCGTCGAGCGTCTCCTCGTCACGCTCCTCGCAGACGGCCACCTCCTCGTGGAGGGCCCGCCGGGTGTTGCAAAGACCCGCGCGGCGCACACGCTCGCAGCCTTGATCGACGCCGATTTCCACCGCATCCAGTTCACACCCGACCTGCTGCCCGCCGACCTCACCGGCAGCGAAATCTTTCGCCCCCAGGACGGCAGCTTCCACTTCGAACGGGGCCCGTTGTTCCACAACCTGCTCCTCGCCGACGAGATCAATCGCGCTCCGGCCAAGGTCCAGTCCGCGCTGCTCGAGGCGATGGGCGAACGCCAGGTCACCATCGGACAGGAAACACACGTGCTGCCACGCCTGTTCCTGGTCATGGCAACGCAGAACCCCATCGAACACGAGGGAACCTACCCCCTGCCCGAGGCGCAACTCGACCGCTTCCTGATGCACGTGCGCGTGGGCTACCCGGATACGGCGATCGAGCGCGACATCCTGCGCCTCGCGCGCGCGGAAGCGCTCGCCGGCGCCGACTCCCCGGCGAGCCCGGTACCGACACCCGCCGTCACGCCCGACGACGTCTTCGCGGCGCGTGCCGCCGTGCTTGACCTTTACCTCAGCCCCGAGCTCGAAGACTACATCCTGCAGCTCGTCGCGGCGACACGGGCGCCCGAACGCTATGTCCCCGAACTGTCGGGAAGTGTGCGCTTCGGCGCCAGCCCGCGAGCCAGCATCGCGTTCGATCGCTGCGCACGGGCACGTGCGTGGCTGCACGGCCGCGACTACGTCTCGCCGGACGACATCCGCAGCCTGGCCCCCGACATCCTGCGCCATCGCATCATCCCCGGCTGGGAAGCCCAGGCCGACGGAATCACCGCCGACTCCCTGATCGCCACCTTGCTGGACCACGTACCGGTACCGTGAGCCGCATCACCCGGGCCGCCCCGCAGCCTCCCGCGCAAATACTTGTTCCAGGCGGCGCAGAAGCCTTCACCATGCCCTTGGCGCGCGACCTGATCGCCCTGCGTACGCGTGTCGTCGACGGCGCCTGGCGACGCACGGACGCCAAGGCCGGACTCGCCGGTGCCCACCGCACGGCATTCACCGGCCGCGGCATGGAGTTCGCCGAGGTCCGCGCCTACCGCCCCGGTGACGACCTGCGCAACGTGGACTGGCGCCATACCGCCCGGCGCGGCCGCCCGTTCACCAAACTCTTCCAGGACGAGCGCGAACACCCCGTCCTCGTATTCGTCGATCTGGGGCCGACGATGCAGTTCGGCTCGCGCGTCGCCTTCAAGTCGGTCATTGCCGCACGCGCCGCCGCCCTGCTCGCCTGGGCGGCGGTGGAGGCCGGCGACCGGATCGGTGGCGTCGTCTGGAACGGCCGCACCCATCGCGAGATCCCCCCTCGCGGGCGCGAGACCGGCGCGCTTGCGCTGATCCGCGCGCTGACCTCGAGCGCGGCCGCGTACGCCACCTCCGATCGTCCAGCCCCTTCCGCCTCGCGGGAAGGCGCCATGCTCGCCCTGGCCCGCGCGCTACGCCCCGGCACTCACGCCGTACTGATCAGCGATTTCCAGGCTCCCGGGGCCTGCAGCAATATCTCCCGCCTGCGAGCCGGATCCGGCCTGAGCCTGATACAGGTCTTCGACCCGCTCGAGAGCACCCCGCCACCGGCAGGCGTCTATCGGGTCGCCGACGGAGACACGGAGCAAACGCTGGATTTGCGCGGCGACGCGGCACGCGCGGTCTACGGCGAACCGTTTCGCCGCCGCAGTGCGCAGCTCGCGGCAACTGCGCGGCACTGCGGCGCCACACTGATCCAGCTGGCGACAAACGACGATCCCGCGGACGTGCTGCGCGCCCTCATCGCCCCCCTTCATCCCCGCGCACAATGGCGGGCACCATGACGGCCGACGCACCGCTACCCCCTTCGATCGACCAGCTGCGCGACATCCACCTGCCGCCACCGCCCGACATGTGGCCGCCGGCCCCCATCGTGCTGCTGGTTGCGCTGGCTGTCGTCCTGATCGCTGCATGGACCGTGCGCCGCCATCGAAGGCGGACGCCCTTGCGCCGCGCCTTGCGCGAGCTCGACGCACTCGCGCGCAATCACGCCGCAGCATACGATCCCGTCACGCTCGCCCGCGGGATATCCCGACTTCTGCGAAACTATGCCCGCTCGCGTTTTCCCCGCGAGAACGTCGCGCATCTGGCCGGCGCCGACTGGCTGCGCTTTCTCGACGCACACGGCACGCACGGCGACTTCACCAGCGGTCCGGGCCTGGTTCTGGACGAACTGCCCTATCGCCCCCCGGGCTCCCCCGGCGAGGATGCCGACGCTGTCGCCCTGCTCCGGATCACGCGCCAATGGCTGCGGAGAAACGCTCAATGAGTTTCGCCTGGCCCTGGATGCTCGCATTCCTGCCGCTGCCCTGGCTGCTTCGGCGGTGGTGGCCGGCCACCACTCCGACACCGGCGCTCCGCGTGCCGTCCGTGGCGGCATTCGCCACCGGCCGGACCGAAGGCTCGCCGACCAGCCCGCCCGAGGTCCGGCAGCACGCGGCACGCCGCTGGTTCGCCGCCTGCGCGTGGGCCCTGCTTCTCGTTGCGGCGGCACGACCACAAGGGCTGGCGGACCCGGCACAGGTGGCGATGAGCGGCCGCGACCTCATGATTGCGCTCGACGTGTCGGCGAGCATGGCCACGCGCGACCTGAACCTCGACGGCCGCCCGGTCGAACGACTGCACGCGGCGCGCACGCTCGCACGGGACTTCGTGCTCAGGCGCGATGGCGACCGCATCGGCCTGATCGTCTTCGGCAGCGAAACCTATCTGCACACCCCCCTCACCTGGGACATCCACGCCCTTGCCGACGGACTGTCCGCCACCGGCACCGGCCTCGCCGGACGCGAAACGGCGATCGGCGATGCGATCGGATTGGCGGTGCGGCGCATGCGGGAACAATCCGGCAACGCACGCGTCCTGATCCTGCTCACAGATGGCGCCAACACGGCCGGGAAGCTCACCCCGGAGCAGGCGAGCTGGATTGCGCAACGCGAGGGCGTGCGCATCCACGTCGTGGGAATCGGCAGCAGAACGGCAAGGCCATCGTCCCCCGAAGCGGCGCAGGACTCGTCCGCGGACCTCGATGAACGCACCCTGCGCTCGATCGCGGAACAGACCGGGGGGAGCTATCACCGCGCAACCGATGCCGCCGCGCTGGCCGCGTTCTATCGCGAGATGGAATCGATCGAGCCCATCGACGGCGCCGACGCGATCATACGCACCCGGCAAGAGCTATACCCCTGGCCACTCGGCGCGGCCCTCGCATGCGCCCTGCTGCTGGGCGCACTCGGCCGCCATGAAGCAGCCCGGAGGCGTTCGTGACCGGCAGCGGACCAGGCCTCGCCTTTGACGGTTTCATTCTCCTGCGCCCGCTCTGGCTGCTGGCCCTGCTGCCGGTCGCCGCGTGGCTCCTGCACACATCGCGCAATCCCGTGCGCACCGCATCCGGGTGGGAAACCGTCGTCGACGCCCACCTCCTGCCGTACCTGACGACCACCCCGCACCAGGCTCGCCGGAGCGCCCTGCCCGGCGCGGTGATCGTGCTCGCCCTGATCGCCCTCTCAGGCCCGGCCCTGCCCGGCAAGACGGTCACGACCTTCCGCACCGATGCGACGCGCGTGCTGATCGCCGATCTATCCTCCTCCGCCCCGGAAGACGCCTCCGCGCGCCTGCGCGTAGAAGTGCTCGACTTGCTCCGGGCAATGCCCGCGGGCCAGACCGCCGTGATCGCCTACGCTGAGGAGCCCTGGCTCATCGCCCCGCCCACGACGGACACCGCGACTCTCGCCCTGCTGGCTCCCGAATTGTCACAGGCGGCAATGCCGGCGCCGGGCGACCGCCCCGACCGCGCCCTGCGCCTCGGTGCCGATATCCTTGCCCGCAGCGGAGCAGCAGCGCGCGACATCGTCTGGCTCCGCGCGTCGCCGACGCGTGCCGAGATCGCCCCCTCCTCGGCGGCAGCCCTGCGCGAAGCCGGAATCCGCCTTTCCGTTCTGCAGATCGGACCGGCAGCCCTCCCAGCCCCGGCGCCCATTCGCACCGAAATCGCCGCCAGCGGCGGCCTGTGGCTGGACGCCGCCACCGACGACTCCGACATCCGCCGGCTTGTCTCCCTGCTCGACGTGGAGATCGGAGCCGCAAGCGAAGGCACGCGCCGCACCGGCACCCCGCGCGACCTTGGACCCTGGATCCTCGCGTTTGCTGCGCTGCTTGCCGCCGTCGCCTTGCGCGCGGGACCGCTTCTCGCTGTCACGGTCGCGCTACTTCTGCCGCCGGCCGACGCAAACGCCTTCGACTTTTCCCTCTGGCGCCCTTCCTCGCACAAGGACGCCCTGTCGAGCCTGCAACGCGGCGACTACGACAAAGCCGCCGCGCAATTCACCGACGCGCGATGGAGGGCGCTCGCCGACTATCGCGCCGGTCGTTTCCAGGCCGCTGCAGAGGCACTCGCGCCGTTCAACGATGCCGACTCGCTCTACAACCGCGGCACCGCACTGGCTCGCATCGACCGCCTCGCAGAAGCCCTCACCGCCCTGGAAGCAGCACACGCCCTGCAGCCAGCGGACCCCGACATTCGCCACAACCGCGATCTCGTGCGGGCATTGCTCGACGCGAAGGGAAATCCGCCCTCGGGGAAAGATACACCGCCCGAGCCACCACCCGCCACCCGCGATTCGACGGCTCAGGACTCGCCTGCCCCTCCGCCGCCACCTTCCGACGCACGAGACGCACCCTCCCCACCCGAAAGGCGGCCCACGGAAGACGATGCCCGACGCGAAGCCAGCCTCCTCGCCGACCAGTGGCTGCGGCGCGTCCCGGACGAACCTGCGGGCCTGCTACGGCGCAAGCTGCAACTCGAAGACGCACGCCGTCGCAGCGGCAAAGTGGACAAGCCATGGGAATGAACCGCCTGCACGCGCTGCGCCTGGCCATCCTTGCCTGGAGCCTCGCGCTTTGGGGCGGCACCGCGGCGGGCGATCAGCCCGGCGGCACGAACAACACTCCCGAACTCTGGCTCGAGGCGAAGTTGTCTCCGTCTGCGCCCTACGTTCAATCGCAGTCGCTCTACACGGTTCGTCTATACCAGGCCATCGGCCTTCGGGATCTCGAATTCAGGGCTCCCGCCGCGCCGCTCGCCGAAATCCGGCCGATTGGCGAACGCATCGAGGAGCTCACCCACGCAGGTCGCCGCTATCGGGTCACCGAACGACGCTACGCCGTCCTTCCCTTCGCCAGCGGCGAGCTTGCGCTAGAGCCGGCCGGAATCTCGGCACATCGCGGCAGCACGCCTCCCGCAGCGCCCGATATCGTACTCGACGCACCACGGATCAAGCCCGGCGTCCGCCCGATCCCTCCCGGAGCCCCCGCAGGGGCATGGCTTCCCGCCCATGCGCTCGAGCTCGCGGAATCGTGGAGTGCCGACCCCGCGACGCTCGCCGCCGGGCAGCCCATCCAGCGCACGATCCGGATCAGCGCACGCGGGACCGATGCCAGCCAGCTTCCCGAACTGCAGGTCCGCGGAGACGGGATCACCGCCTACCCCGCCCCCCCTGCCCTGCACAACCGCATCGAAGGCGACTGGAACATCGGAGTCCGTGAACAAACCTGGACCATGGTCCCTGCACGCCCGGGCGCGGTGACGGTAAGCGAAACGCGCATCGCATGGTGGAATGTCGGCACGCATCGCGCCGAAGTCGCTCGCCTGCCCGAACGCTCGCTGAGCATTGCAGCCGCACCGTCCCGCACTCCCGATGGCGCCTCCGGATCGCCCATCCCCGACAGCGCTCCGTCACCGACGCCGCCTGCACCGCCACCATCGACGGCCGGCATCGAGCACGCCCATGCTCCATTCGGAATCGAGCCTTCCACGGCCGCCACATACTTGCTCGTGATTGCATTCGCCGGCGGCCTGTGCGTTGCCCTTCGCCGCCGCACCACCGCCTGGCTCCGCTTTGCGCACGCGTGCCTGTGCGGCGATGCCCGGGCTGCCCGCAGCGCACTACTGCAACTGGAAGCGCCGCGCCCTCCCGCCGCCGTGCCGAAAACGCTAGGCGAACTCGCGTTCTACGCGCCCAATGATTGCCAGTACCGCAAGGAACTCGCCAGGCTCGAACAACATTGCTATGGGCCGCACCACGATACCTGGCGGAACGGGATTGCGCTGGCGGGCAGCCTCGTGATGTGCAAGCTCCGACGGAGATGGAACAAACGCGGCCAGCCCCAGCCTTCGGAGCATGGCCGCCGGATCACTGCTTCACGGGATGGAAGACACGCGACACGTAGGAGATGATCGCGTCGATTTCGTCGCCTTTGAGCACCGATTTCCACGCCGGCATCGACGTATTCGGCAAACCCTCGCGAATCGTGTGCGCCAGTCGCTCCCGCGTCATGTCACGCATGAACGCGGGATCGGTCAGATCCCGCGGATGAGGCTCCATGAAACTGCCGATCCAGTTCTTCCCCGTGCCCGTTGCGCCGTGGCAGAACGCGCAGTTGGCCTGAAACAGGGTCTCCCCGCGCTTTTCCGCCGCAGACAATCCCGCCACCTGCGGAATGACGTCATGCAGCTTGTACGGGCTTGCGCTGGCGATCGCATCAGCCGCGGTAGGCGGCGCCGCGGTGTAATCGCCCGGATCGAAATGATTGCGCGGATAGGACAACGGCCGCCCGCCCCAAGCCGGCCCCGGGTCCTCCGTTCGCGCGTGATCGTGACAGGTGATGCAGGTCGACAGGAACAAGCGCTTCCCCCGCTGCTCGACCGGACTCAACTTGTCCCACGGCCGATCCAGCGGAATCTCGCCGGTGGCGAAGGGAAATGCCACCTTGTGCCGCTCGTGGTTCGGCCAGCCGTTTTCCTTGGTGTGGTAACGCGTATTCACCAGCTTGCGGCGGATGAACTCCTCACGCACGAAATCGACCACCAGCTCGATATCGCGCTCCGGGATGATGCCCTTGAAGCCCTTCATCGCCGTCCCGGGCTTCCCGTTGCGCACCGCCGCCAGCATCTGCTCGCGATTGATGTCCTTTTCGGTGTCGCGCGTGAAGTCGCGCGGCTTCGGCGCGAGATAGGTCGCAGCGAGCGTCCGCGCATCACCCGAATAACCGTGGCAGAAATAGCAGCGGAAATTGTAGATCTTGCGTCCGGCCTCGTGCCGCGCCTCCGCTTGGCTCGGAGCTGCCGCCAACGCAGAGGCGGCGAACTGGGTGGCTACGACCGCCGCCAGTCCGCCCAACCAAACTCCGAACTTCATTTCGCCTTAGCCGCCTTCTGATCCGCCGCGATGAAGCTCTGGAACACGAACTCCGAGACGTTGGCGATCTCCTGCTCGCTCAGGACCTTGCTCCACGCGGGCATCTCGGTTCCATTGCGGCCGAAGAAGGTCGCCGCATAGATCGCCGGGCGGTTAAGCACCGCACGCGAACGCTCGCTCGTGAAGTTGCGCGGCACGGGCCTGATGAAGTACGCCCGCGGACCGTCGCCCGCTCCCGTCTGCCCATGACATTCGGCACAGTTGGCCTGATAGAAGGCCTTGCCCTTGGCTGCATCCCCCTTCAGGCCGGAAGGCATCGGCGCACTCATGTCGGCCCGTTCGCCGGGAGCAACGGGCTTTTCCCCCGGCAGCGGCAGCGCGATCGGGGGAGCCGGCGCGACGTCGGCCGCAGACGACGGCGCAGGCGCCTTGGCGTTAGGCTTGGCCGGCAGTTCGCCGTATGCCGAAGTACCCGAGATCCCGGAGATCTTGCCAGCCGCAATCACGGCCGCACGGTTGAGGATGTCGCGCTGGATGTAATCGGCCAGCGCGCCGATCTGCTCACTGCTCAGCCGGTTCCCGAAACCGACCATCGCGGTACCCGGCTTTCCGTTGGCAATGACATTGATCAGGTAGTCACGCGGCAGCTCCGTGACCTTCGTCAGATCCCGCGGCGGCGGATTCAGGCTCTTCACCGCACGCGAATTGCCATCCCCGCGATCCCCATGGCACACCGAACAGCGGTTGTGATACAGCACGTCGCCACGTGTTTCGCTCAGGCGTTTCGCCTCGGTATTTGCCTGCGCGAGAACGCCGCCGGCATTCCCCAGGCCGAACGCCACGGCACCCGCACAAACAACCGTCCGGAAGAATTGCTTGCTCTGAATCACGAATTACCTCTCGGTCGAAAAATCTGGACATTACGAATGCAAGAAACGAACCGGCCCCATCGTGCAGCATGGCATGTCGGTTGCTTCACTCCCTTAATTTGGGGCTGTGCATTGCTCGCACCGGCGCCATTCAAGGGACGATCAATGAAGTGGATCATCGCACTGCTCTGCTGCCTGCTGCCGCTTGCCGGCATGGCGGCCGGCAATGACGGGAAGACAGTCTACACCCAGATTTGCCGCGCCTGTCATGCCACGGGCGTAGCAGGAGCACCGGTCCTGGGCGATCGCAATGCTTGGGCGCCGCGGATTGTAGCGGGCACCGACGCGCTGCTTGCCTCCGCGCTGCGCGGCAAGGGCGGGATGCCGCCAAAGGGAGGCAATGCCGGCCTGACCGACGCCCAGGTGCGCGCTGCCGTCGAATACATGGTGTCCCAGTCGCGATGAGGAAGGACCCGGACGTGCCGTGCCGGCCCGGCGGCGCGCGACCGCGCAGCTTCCCGCAGTTGAGAATGGCGTTCCACGGTTTGATAATAGCCATCGCCCACCCCTTCCTCCCGAGCCGCCCCTGCCAATCGTGACCCCCCAGCCCGTGTCGCTCCTCGTCCGCGTGATAGCCGCCCTCGCAATCGCCGCTGCGTGCGGCGGGCTTGCGCTCGCGCAACGGATCGACATGCGCAACACACCGCACAACCTCGCCCGCGGCGAAAGCGTCGCGCCGACCGACCCGCGGCAGATCTGCGTGTTCTGCCACACCCCGACCGACACCAACCTCGAGGACGCGATGAGGCCGCTGTGGCAACCCTCGGCGTCCACCGACACGCCCTTCATCATGTTCGACGACATCGGGCGCATGGGCACCGAAGGCAATCAGTCCGTCGGCTCCCAGTCCATCGCCTGCCTGTCCTGTCATGATTCGAGCCAGGCGTTCGGCGTGGCCGGCGGTGTCCAGGACCACCCTTTCGCGATCCCCTACCGCGGAGCGCTGACCCCGGCCGAGCGCCAGCGCGCGCGCGACGAGGCCGCCAAGGCCGGCCGCCTGATTCATCAAGGGAAGCACGTCCGCAACAATGAAGAGTTCCGCCAAGCCTCGCGCGGAATCGTGGACGAACGACCGGTCTGGTGGGTTTCCAAAGGCGGACCGTCGGCACAGCGCGGACGCCTCGACGTACCGCTGTACGTGCGCGTCGACGAAGCCGACCAGACCGAGATTCCATTTGTCGAATGCGCCAGCTGCCACGACCCCCACAGCGTTCGGCCGCTGTTCCTGCGCACCGACACAAGCGCCAGCGACCTCTGCATGACGTGCCATGTGAAATGAGCCGCACCCGCTCATCACACACCTCCCGTCCCGCTCATTCACGACCATCAACCTACCCTGCCGCGAAATGAACCTATACTCGACGCACACTCTCCGCCCGCCATCCCGCATCGCACGCATCGCCGCGTACCTGGGCGCCACGCTGCTGGTACTGGCAGGCTGCGCACAGCTCCCCGATGGCGACGGGTCCGCCGCACAACCCGCCGGTCCGCTGGTCTTTCCCGGCCCGCCCGATGAGCCGCGCTTCGTCTATGAGCGCACGCTCACGAACTCGACCGACGTCGTAGCCGACAACAGCGACGACGCCCTCCGCCGCGCGCTGACCGGTGGGCAGCGGGCCGGACAGTTCATGACCAAGCCATACGCGGTGGCCGCGCACCGCGGGCGGATCTTCGTCTCGGACAGCGCAGACCGCAACGTGAAGGTATTCGACATTCCGGAAGGCCGCTTCTTCACCATCGGCGAAGAGGAACCGGGCGTGCTGGCCAAGCCGCTCGGTCTCGACGTCGACAGCAGCGGACGCCTCTATGTCGCCGACGCCACGCAAAAGATGATCTTCATCTATGACCGCGACGGCAAGTTCCTGCGCAAGATCGGCGGCAAGGAGCTCTTCGACCGCATCTCCAGCGTGACCGTGGATCCCGCCGGCAAACAGATCTATGTCGTCGACATCGGCGGAGTGAAGTCCGAAAACCACCGCGTGCGAGTCTTCGATACGGCCACGGGGCGCCACGTGATGGACATCGGCAAGCGCGGCACCGGCCCGGGGGAATTCAATCTTCCGCGCGACATGGCGATCGGCCTCGACGGCCGCCTGTACGTGGTCGACGGCGGCAACTTCCGCATCCAGGTGTTCAATGCCGACGGCAGCTACCGCGAGAGCTTCGGCACCGTCGGCCGGCAACTGGGCAACTTCGCCCGCCCCAAGGAGATCGCCACCGACGCAGGCGGCAACCTCTACGTCGCCGACGCCGCGTTCGGCAATTTCCAGATCTTCAATCCGGAAGGGGAACTCCTGATGTACATCGGCAACCGCTCCGAACGCGGCGGGCCGGCACAGTACATCCTCCCTTCCGGCATTGCAGTGGACGAAGACGGCCGCGTGTTCTTTGTTGACCAGTGGTTCGCCAAGGTCGACGTCTTCCGCCCGTACAGCCTGCCTGCCGACCAGGGCTTCTCCATCCGCCAGGCGGCAAAATCGGGCAAATAGCAGAAATCGGGAAACGGCATTCCCGCGCCCGGGAATACGCCATCAGCATCTTTCGCGATCTTCGTCGGACAGACGCCGGACACCCCCGATCAACACCGTAGAACCCGCGCCGATCAAGGCTTTCAGACCGGCGCAGGCTTTCTCGACACGCAACGCAAAAGGTGGACCGAATTCTGCTTTATGTAGTGCGTAGCAAAAATATTGGCGTTATCACTGCACGAAACTGCCGATCTGCCCGACAAGAAGGGCGTTGAGGCTTGGTCCATCTTCCATCCATCGGGGGTTACCATGAAAAAAATCTTCAAACAGACACTGCTGTTCGCAGCGCTCGCGGCGATTGCGGGCGGCGCTGCAGCCCAGATCACGAGCACGCCACACAACCTGAGTTCGGGCGGCACCGGCGCCAACCACGTCACCGGCACCACCGCGGAGACTGGCACGACCCAGATCTGCGTCTTCTGCCACACGCCGCACGGAGCCGACACCACGGCGCCGGCGCCGCTGTGGAACAAGGCACTGCCGGCCGGCGCCGACTTCAAGACCTACGATGACATTAAGAGCTCCACGATCGACGGCAAGATCCTCGCGGTCGGCTCGGTCTCCCTGGCCTGTCTCTCCTGCCACGACGGCACCCAGGCCATGGACAACATCATCAACGCCCCGGGCAGCGGCGGCCTCACTACAGGCGGCGGAGTTAACGGCCTCAACTACACCTGGACCACCGGCGGTTCCGTGAGCACCACCGGCCAGCTGACTGGCGTTGCGGCCCTCGGCGATGGCAGCAAGGACCTGAGCAACGACCACCCGATCGGTATCCAGTACTGCGGCGGCGGCGTGACCGGCGCCGCCGATGCGGTGACCGCGAACTGTGCCGACCTCGATTTCCGGACGACCGAACTGCGCACGAAATCGATCAACGGCCAGCAGGCGTTCTGGGTCGACTTGGGCACCGCGGCGAACCAGCGCGACAAGGGCGACATTATCCTCTACACCCGCGACTTCGGAACCGCCGGGACTCCCGCGGTCGGGCCGTCGGTCGAATGCGCATCCTGCCACGATCCCCACTCGTCGAAGACCACGACCAGCAGCGACGTGAACTTCATGCGCGTCACCACGGCCGGAAGCGCGATCTGCCTGGCCTGCCACGTCAAGTAAGCAGCCTGGCTGTCGCATCCGGGGCCGGAAACTTCGTTATCCGGCCCGGACACGAGGCGTAACACCAGAAGGGGTCAGGCGGGAGCACACCCGCTTGGCCCTTTTTGTTATTTTGTCGAACTGGACCTCTCACCCCCACCAAGGATCACCTCTGACGATGAAAATCCTCGCCAGCCGCCTCTCCAGTATCCTGGCCGCCGTCCTGCTGGCGTGCACCGTGCATGCTGCGGACGACGCCAAGCCCGCCGCGAAGACCGCGCCGGGCGGCGCCGCACAGGGCGGCGCGGTGGCCGATCAGCACAGCTCTCCGCCGTTTCTGGCCGTCGTCAATGGCACGGTGATTAGCGCCGGCGAGTTCGACACGGCCGCAAACGAAGCTGCACGCCAGAAGTTCTACCACGGCACGCCACCGGAAGGCGCGGTGGAAGAGCTGTTGCGCGAGGTCGCCACTCGCATGATCGAACGCATCCTCCTTCTGGAGGAGATCGGCCGCCAGGGGCTGAAACCGGATGCCCGTGCCGTTGAGGAAAAACTCAGCCGCTATGAGCAGCGCTATGCGTCGAGCCCTCGTTGGCAGCAGGAACGCGAGCGCATCCTGCCCAGCCTGCGCCAGCGGCTCGAACAGGACGACATGCTCGCCGCGCTCGAGGCGAAGGTCCGCAATGTACCCCCCCCTGCGGAAGACAGGGTGCGCGCCTACTACAAGGCGAATCCGGACAAATTCACCGAACCGGAAAAGATGCGCCTGTCGCTCATCGTGCTGAAAGTCGACCCCTCGTCGCCGACCTCCGCCTGGGAGGCCGCCGAGGCCGAGGCGGGCGCCCTGCGCATGCGCCTGACAGACGGTGGAGCCGATTTTGCCGAACTGGCGCGCAAGCACTCGGCCGACGATTCGGCGCAGAACGGCGGCGATCTGGGCTATCTGCACCGCGGCATGCTGCCCGAAGGCATCCAGGAGAAGATCGACGACATGAAGCCGGGCGACCTCTCGCCCCCGACGCGCATCCTGCAAGGCTACGCCCTGTTCCGCTACGAAGCGAAACAGGCCGCAAAGCACCATGATTTCGCCACGGTACGTCCCCGCGCGACCGATCTGCTGGCACGCGACCTGGCCGACAAGGCATGGACGGACTTCCGCGCGCAACTGCGCAAGAAAGCCAGGATCGAACTCAACACGCAGCGCTACCCCGCAATCGGGGCACTGACGGCGAAGTCGAAGTAGTCTGCCGGCACGGATGGGGCGCCCTGCCACCTTCTGTTCTCCCCGCATAGCGCCGTGCAGGTCGGCGGGCGGGAGCACGACCGCCCGCCGCGCGCTCGCCCCCTTGCTTGGCGGCATGCTCATCGGCAGCGCAGGGCTTGCCGTGGCGGACGACGGTGCCGCGGAACTCCCGCGGCCGCGCCTTCGCCTTTCCGTGGTTCTCGCAAGTCTCTCGCAGGAATCAGGGAAGCCGCCCGCCCCTCCCGCCCCAGCACCGTCAGCCCCCGACGCCCCCGAACCGCATCCCCGGCTTCGCCTGGCAGCCGTATTGCCTGCACTGAATGCGATTCGGGCTACCTCCGCCCAGCAACCCGCACCACCTCAGGCTCCGGAACCTGGCGACAAGGGGCCGACGCCAGCCCCCGTGCCGCCGCGCCCCGGACAGGGCACGCGATCTGAAGTGCGGACGGAGGAAGCCGGAAGGCGCCCCCCTGCTCGCACCGCCACGCCCACCTCCGACTCCTCGCCCCCGCGCACCGAACTGGCATCGATTTCTGCTGCCAGCGACGCGGCAGTCATCGGGGACGCCGACTTCCCGCCTGCGGACGATACCCAGGCATCACCGCCGCCGGCGCGCAATGCCAGCCCATCCCCGGCCGATCGCGCCAGGCTCGGCTCCGCGGCAGCCAAACGCGGATGGGGCATTGCACCTATTCGTTGGGGCGGAGAGCTTTCGGCCGGCTTCCGGCGGCGCTCGGGTGACGAATCTGCGGCATCGACGGAGCAGGTCTACGAGGCTCGGCTGCGGGTCAACTCCTACATCATGCAGCCTTACATCGCACTCGTTTCGGGCGACTTCGCGCTGACCACGATAAGAGCTCAAACCGGCGGTGACGGCTCGGCCGCGAGCAGCAATCTCACCGGCACCTCGATCACCGGAAGCGGCACGCTCAACCTCTTTCCCCAAAGCCGCTTCCCGTTCCAGGCAAGCCTCGGCGTATCGGACAGCCGCAGCGACGGTTCCATCGTCGCGAATGACACGCGGCGCACGCGCCTTTCGCTGCGTCAGGACTACCGGCCGATGCGTGGAAGCTGGACGACCTCGGGTCAGTACGACCGCAGCGAACTCGACGGCAGCTTCGGCTCCGATGTGGTGAATCGTTTTACAGGGACTTTCAATTCGAATTTCGACCGTCACTCATTCTCGACCAATGCCTCCCTGTCGACCAATGACACAGCCGACCAGTCGACCAAGGACTTCTTCGTCCTCGGCACCCACGGCTATCGCATGAGCGATGAGGTGACATTCAACTCCAGCGCGAGCTACACCCGCCAGGACTTCGAGTTGGGAGACCAGGCCGCGGGACTGGGCGGGACGACCCAGAGCGCCCAGCTGTTCAGCTATGCGTCATGGACTCCCGAAGACTCGAACTGGCGCGGGACGGCCAATGTGCGGTACTTCCAGAGCCGCAGCGACATTGGCGAAACAAGCTTCGACAGCACGAACCTGGGCGGCACGGCGAGCCTCAGCTACCTGGCCAGCCGCAACCTGAGCTTCTCTGGCATGCTCGGCGTAAACTCGAGCAGCAACGGGACGACTTCGACCAACCAGAACCTGGGCGCAAATTACACCGGCGACGCAATCACCCTGGGAACCAGCACGTTCTACAACTGGTTCGGCTCCGCTTCGGTGTCCAACACGACCTCGACGGATGGCGGCAACCTGCGCTCGACCGGCGTTTCTTTCGGTCATTCCCTCAATCGCACCTGGCTCACCACTGAGCTATCGACGCTCAGCGGGAACCTGAACCAATCTGTCTCGAGCAGCCGCAGCACCGGTCTGGGAGCGGTCAGCTCCAACTCCCTTACCAACGGGGCGAGCCTCAGCCTGCAAGCCAGTGCCGGCGACAGCCTTTCAGGTTTTCTGAGCACCAGCGTGTCGGACACAAGAGTTTACGGGGACAGCCCCAGCTCGTACCAGATGCTCAACGTTCAGCTCAGCGGCAACTGGCGCATCAACGCCTACTCCCAGCTTTACTCCAACCTCACCTGGCAGCTCTCCAGGCAACAGTCGGCGAGCGGCGACCGGGTCGTCCTGACCGACGAATTCGGTCGCCCCGTGATTGTCGAGGACACCTCGAAGTCGCGTAACGGCAGCCTTTCCGGCGGACTGGGCTACGGTCACAGCCGCCTCTTCGGCATCCGCGGCCTGCGCTACAATCTCGATTTCCGGGCGAATACCACCCGTGACGATGCGCGCCGACGCGGCGACCCCGACGCCGAACGCAACCCCGACAGGGCGACGCTGGATCTCGATCAACGGCTTCGCTACAGCATCGGACGCCTCGACACCGAGCTGCAGCTGCGCATCGCCGAAATCGAAGGACGCCGCAGCGAACTCCTGTTCTTCCGGGTCGGACGTCAGTTCGGCTCCTTCTAGGTCGAAGGGCTTAGCGTCCGGCGACTCTTGGGTTAAGCTGCGGCAACCTCCCGGCCGCGAGCCTGCTCGACAATCGGGAACGTCTGGAATGGAAACGGAAGAACGATGTCGATTCTCAGGTCCGTTGCCCTCGCGCGCTCGGCCCGAATACTGATTGCCCTGGCCTGCCTTCTGTCGCTCCCCGCTACGGCACAACAGCCACGCTGGCCCTCGATCGCCGAGGACGGCCTGCGCGACCCGAAGGGCCCGGCGACGAAAATCCTCCAGCAACCCGCTGAGGCATTGTCGAAGCTTGCGCCCGACACCGCAGGCAATCAGGTGCGCTGGGTGGAGGCATTGAAGCAGGGACAGATCAAGCCGCGCGGCAGCCTGAAGACCCTCGTCAAGACCGGGGAGTACAACAAGGATGTCTTCCTCAACCTGAAAGGCGGGATGCCTGCCGTACGCTTTCCGCATAGCGTACATAACGAATGGCTGGATTGCTCCAACTGCCACGACCACCTGTTCAAGAAAAAACGCGGCGCGACAGCGATCAGCATGTTTCTGATACTTCAGGGCGAGCAGTGCGGGGTATGCCACGGCGCCGTCGCGTTCCCGCTCACCGAGTGCAGCCGCTGCCACAGCATGAAACGGGAGGACGCCCTCGCGGAGCTCGCACGACAGGAGGCTGAGGCGCAAGCAGAGGCCACGACTGCAGCCCCCCCCCCACCGTCACCTCCATCCGCCACGCCGCGGACCTCGCCTCCCGCCAAGCGATGATCTCTCGTCTCGCCTTCCATCACCTCGCTGTCGGCCTGGCACTCGTCGCGGGACTGTTTCTTGCTGGCACTCCGGCACGCGCGGAGTATGCCGACGTCGTGCTGAACAGATATGCGGAAAAGGAAGGGATGCGACCGGTGATCTTCCCTCACTGGTTCCATCGCATACGTTTCCGCTGCAAGGTCTGTCATGCGGAACTGAGTTTCAAGATGCGCGCAGGCTCGAACGCCGTCAAGATGTCGGACATCATTGACGGCCGGTTCTGCGGCGCCTGCCACAATGGGGAAATTGCATGGTCGGTGGAAAATTGCGACTTGTGTCATTCGGGCAAGGCAGGACTGCCGCCCGGGATTTTCGGCGGCCATGAAACCCTCGGCCCCGGGCGCTGGTAGCGCAACAACAGGGTTTTGCCGGCGAATAGTCAAACGGTTCTTCGCGCTGGCAGTGGTGGTAGCGACATCGGGCGCTGCCGCGGCAGATTCGCCCCCGTTCGATCCCCGACCGTTCCTGACGCCGCAGGAGTCGATCCTGGGCGGGTTCGGATCCCCGCCGTCTCCGCTGCCGATCCGCACGCCCACCGGTTCTTACCTCAAGCTTCTTCATCCGTCGGCAGTGGCCGCGAACGGCCCTGACTTGTACGTTGCGGACAGCGGACGACGCTTGCTGCTTCGTATCGACACGGTGACGAAAGCGATCACGCCTCTCCGCGAAATCACTGCCGCACCGGGTATTCGTCTGGAGACCGACCGCGATGGGAGCGTCTACCTCCTTCAGCCGAACCAGGCGAGCGTCGAGCGTATAAGTCGCGACGGACGACGAATCAGCCTGTTCTCGTCCGAATTCGAAATCCTTCAGCCTGCCGACATCGCCGTCGAACGCTCGCAGGGACGCCTGTGGATGTCCGACAGGGCAGGTGGTGTCTTCGCGTTCCATCCGTCGGGAAGGATGGAGCAGTCGCTGCTCGAGCGGAACGACGGGTTTCCCGACGAGCTTGCCGGCGCAACCCTTCTTGCCGCCGACCGACTCGGCATTGTCGGGATTGACCCTCGCTGCCGCTGCCTCATCGCCTTCGGACCGGATGGCGCGTATTCGGGACACTTCGGCGACGGCGAACTGATCGATCCGGTCGACCTGGCGATCGACACGCATGGACGTGTGTGGGTGATCGATCGCGGAGACCGTCTGCTGAAGATCTTTGTGGGACGGCAGCGCGTGGGCGCAATTCAGGCGGCCAGTCTCGGGCTGGTGGAAATGACCGCCCTGACGATCGACGGATTCCAGGCGTACATCTCCGATGCGCAAGGTGGCAAGATAGCGGTCTTTGCAGTCGTACCCCCCAGACCATGAGACTTCGGCAAATTCCGTCGACTGCGATCATCGCGGCGACACTCGCTGTCGTCGCCCTGCTGAGTAGCGGGTGCGCAACCCAGTCCGTCCCCGCGCGACTGCACTATGGCCTCACCGACGCCCCCGAGGGCAAACGCCTCATGTGGCCAGCCGAGCCGGAAGTGCCACGCTACCAGTTCGCCGGACAGCTGACCGGCGAAGCGAATTTCGTTCGGGACGAGGAGACGACGAGTGGCGTGGTCAGGTTTCTCGCCTGGGTCGTAGGCCTGTTCGAAGAGGAAAAGCCGAACGTGCTGGAGCGCCCCCAGGCCGTGGTGGCCGACAGTCAGGAACGGATATTCGTCACCGACGTCAGCCGCGCAGCCGTCTTCGTGTTCGACAAACCTGCGGGAGAGTTGAAGATCTGGGAATACGCGGTGGGGCTGCGGCGGTTCCTCGCCCCCATCGGCGTCACCCTCGCGGAGGGGGGCGGCATCTGGGTTTCCGATGCGGAATTGCAGCTCGTCGCACATCTGGACGCACAAGGTAATCCGCTGCCACCCATCGGCACGGGAGTCTTGCAGCGACCGACCGGGATCACACGCGATCCGGCCACCGGCCTGATTTACGTCGCGGACACCTACGCCCACGACATCAAGGTTTTCAGTCCCGACGGGCGTCTTGAGCGGATCATCGGCGAGCGCGGCGAGGCGCCCGGTGAATTCAACTTCCCGACTCATTTAGCGCTCGGACAGGGCAAGCTCTACGTCACCGACACGATGAACAGCCGTGTGCAGGTGATCCCGCTCGAGGGTGACGAAAAACCGCAGGTCATCGGCAAGCGCGGACTCTACTACGGCAATCTCGTTCGACCGAAAGGCGTCGGTGTCGATAGCGAGAACAATATCTACGTCGTCGAGTCTTATTACGACAACTTGCTGATTTTCAACGAGGCCGGGGATTTTCTGATGCCGATCGGCGGCGTCGGCCAGGGATCCGGCAATTTCTATCTTCCGGGTGGAGTGTGGGTCGATTCCTTCAATCGCGTGTTCGTGGCGGATACGTTCAATGGACGAGTGACGATCTTCCAGTATCTCGGCGGAGCGAAGTCCGACGCGGAATGACGGGGCCCAAGCCGCAGGATGCTTAGCGTCGTCAAGGAGGAAAGGGCTGCGCGACGCGCGGCGGGCGCGAGGCTATTGCGCCTCGCTGCTTCGCTTCGCCTGACCCTCGCCCTGATCGCGCTGCTCGGTTTCGGGGTCGCGTTTGCCTATCTGCGTGAAGACGCCCGCACGTGGCCACTGGTCGTCCCGCTCATCCTGTTGGCATTCAACCTGCTAGCCGCGGTACTCACCAACGGGGTCTTTCGACGCCAGACCGCGCTGCTGGTCTTCCATCTCGCGCTCATCGTGCTGCTGCTTCTCGTTGCCGCCGGCCGGCTTAGCTACCTCACCGGCTACGTCGGCGTCACCGAAGGCGTGCCTTTCGACGGCACGCTCGCCGAGTCGCAGCGGGGGCCTCTGCATGCAGGCGACATTGCGCAGGTGCGTTTCGTGAACAAGGGCTTCAGCATCGACTACGCGCCCGGGCTCCAGCGTGGCGCCACTCGCAACGCGGTCGCCTGGAGCGAGGGGAACGGGCGCTGGCATGAGGAAATGATCGGTGACCAGACGCCTCTGGTGCTGTCCGGCTACCGCTTCTACACCACGTTCAACAAGGGATTCGCCCCGACCTTCCTCTGGCGCGACGCTCACGGCAACGATTTCCTCGGATCGGTTCAGCTCCCTCCCTACCCCCTCAAGGAGTACAGCCAGGCCGCAGCATGGAGCCCGCCGGGGAGTACTCTGTCGATCTGGGTGATGCTGGATATCGACGAAGTCTTGCTCGACCCCGCCGAACATACTTCTTTCCGCCTGCCGGAGCGCTACAAGTTGATCGTTCGCATCGGCGATGACCGCCATGAACTGCGCCCCGGAGACTCGCTCCAAACAGCCGAGGGCACCCTGGAATTCGAGGGGCTGCGCAACTGGATGGGATATCGCGTGTTCTACGACTGGACCCTGCCGTGGCTTCTTGCCGCCTGCGCCGTCGCGGTTGCCAGCCTGGGCGCGCATTTCTGGCTGAAATTCTCGGCCAGGCCGTGGGATGCTTGAAATGGAACTTGAACTGCAGATCCTCTGGGCCGCGGTGACGGCCTACGTGCTTGCCGGCATCGTTGCCGTCGTGGGCGTCGTTCTGGGAAAGAAGCCGGAACGTTCGGTACTCGCGCTGATGCTTGCCGGTCTCTCCCTGCAGACCATCTCGATCGGGCTACGCTGGGACCGCCTGGGGCACGGCCCTTTCATCACGATGTTCGAGATCCTGTGCTCGAACGTCTGGAGCCTGATGACGGCCTACATCCTCGCCTACTGGCGCATCCGCCGGATCCGCGCCACCGCCGCCGTCGTGATGCCCCTCATGTTCATCATGCTGGGCTGGCTGATGGTCGCGCACCCGGGCGAAGGGCATTACCCCCCGACCTACAACACCCCCTGGCTGTACATCCATATCGGACTGGGCAAGGTTTTCCTCGGCGCCGTGCTCGTGGCCGTCGGACTGTCATGCATCATTCTCATGCGCCACGCGGGTCTCGGCCGCCAACGTCTCGCACAGCTGCCGGCCAGCCCCCAACTCGACGAGCTCGCGTTCCGCTGCATGGCAATCGGGCTGATCTTCCATACCTTGATGCTCATCGCGGGTGCGATCTGGGCCCAGGATGCCTGGGGCCGTTACTGGGCCTGGGATCCGCTGGAAACCTGGGCCTTCATCACCTGGCTGACGGTCGCATTCACGATACACGCCCGGCTCGCCTACCGTCTTTCTCCACCGGTGCATGCCGGCCTGATCCTGGCCGTGTTCGTGACCGCCTTCCTCACCTTCTTCGGCGTGCCCTTCGTTTCCGTCGCCCCGCACCAGGGAGCCGTATGATGATGCGCACGTCAGACCGGCCGTCGGACGTTTCCCAGCGCTGGCTCCTTGTTGCCGCCACCTCGCTCGGCTTGTCGTCGCTCGCTGCCGCCGCCCTCGTGCTCGCGCGCACGCCGGTACTCACATCGCTCGTCCCGTCCGACAGCTTCCCGCGCGCGCTGGTGGTCCATGTGAACCTCGCTACTCTGCTGTGGTACTTCGCGATGGCGAGCGCGCTGTGGAGCGAGACACTGGACACAGGACGCGAGCGGTTGGCGCGACCGATTCAACTCGCCGGCACGGCCGGGGCCGCGGGCATCATCCTCGCCGGTCTCTTCGCACCGGGGCCTCCGGTGCTCGCCAATTACGTTCCCTACATCGACCATCCGCTGTTCCTCGGTTCGCTAGCCCTGCTCGCCTTCGCTGCGGTCGCGACCGCTGCACTATCGCTGAGCCGCCCGCGTGACGCCGCCGAATGGGGATTCGCGATTGCCCGTGTGCCCTTCCTCATGGCGGCCCTCTACCTCATCGCCGCATTACGCCAGGAGATGGGGCTGATCGACGCCCTGTGGGGAGCGGGCCATATCCTGCAGTTCGGTTTCGTCACCTTGATGATGGCGATCTGGCTACGCCTCGCTCAGCGGGCCGGCACCGACGGTATTCCCGCACGCACGGCGATCCCCCTTTTCGCCGCAGCGTCCCTGCCGGCACTCATCGCGCCTGCGCTGCTCGTCGCCGGCATCGAGCACGGCACCCTGCATGGACTGCACACGCACATCATGCGCTGGGCGAACTGGCCGGCGCCGCTGGTGTTCGGCCTGCTGTTGCTGTTTCGCCCGCGCGCCGCCAGTGCGGTCGCGTTTCCTGCATCACTGGGGCTATATTGCATCGGCATTGTCGCCGGAACCGCCATCGACGACCAGACGACCCTTATCCCGGCCCATTATCACGGTACAATCGGCGCCTTCACGCTCGCCCAGATGGCAGCAGTCCTGGCCCGACTCACGCCCTCGGCGGATGCGCACGGAGCCCGGGGGCCGACCCGCCGACCGCTGACGCTCTATGCATTAGGAACAGCGATGCTCATCTGCGGCCTGGCATGGAGCGGCATCCTCGGCGCACCACGCAAGACGGGCTTCAGTGCTGCAGACGCGGACCCG
Source organism: Aromatoleum evansii (assembly GCF_045689615.1). Taxonomy (NCBI): domain Bacteria; kingdom Pseudomonadati; phylum Pseudomonadota; class Betaproteobacteria; order Rhodocyclales; family Rhodocyclaceae; genus Aromatoleum; species Aromatoleum evansii. Next base: position 350,850 of record NZ_CP141259.1, on the reverse strand, counting down.
ACCGCGATCCTCGCAGCGGCGCTCACGGGCTTGGGAGGTGCCGTCACCATCGCCGGCGTCGCCTTTTTCGCACTCGTTGCCGCACCCCGGATAGTCAGATTATGCAGATCACGCACAGCCCCGATGCCGCAGAACAACCAAGGCACCGCCACGATGTTCGCAGCCGCGCGCTAGTCATCACGCTATTGACCACCATTGCGCTGGGCGGGCTGTTGGCGCTGCCCGCCCAGCGCGAAGACAGGCAGTCCGCGAAGCCTCTCGCCTTCGCGGACATACTGCCGCTCAAGGCCCGCAGCCCCGCCAGCGATGCGGCCACCCTCCAGGAGGTCCGGGCGCGTTTCGAGCAGGGCGTGGCAATGCTCCACATGCGCCAGTACGAATACGCCCTCACCGCATTCCATCAGGTGCTGGCGCTGGCCCCCGAACTTCCCGAAGCGCACGTCAATATGGGTTTCGCACTCGTCGGACTCGAGCAGTGGAAACACGCGCGCGATTTCTTCGAATCGGCGATCAACCTGCGGCGCGATCAGGTGAACGCCTATTACGGCCTCGCCATCAGCCTCGAAGCACTCGGCGACCGTCCCGGTGCCATGGGTGCGATGCAGACTTACCTGCACCGTGCCGCACCGGACGATGCCTTCCGCGAACGTGCGGAATCGGCCCTGTGGGAGTGGCGTGCCGGTCCACGCGACGCCTCAGGCACTGCCGACGGACACTGACGCGCAGCAAAGTCCGAACCGGCGCGACCGCGCCGAACGCTTCCACGGTCGGGGGCACTCGCCGCGGGACTGCGCCACAAATTCCCGCTTTCGGGAATCCATTCCCGCAACCGACACAATCGGTTACATTCTGCGCCCGCATGACCCCTGCGGATTCTCCGCGCTCCACTAATTCGATAGTGATAGAGTGAAGGCAAGGTTCTTGCTTATTGCACCGGTCCGACGCGCAACAGACCCCTTCCGACACACGTTCACCGGATGATCACGGGTCCGCTGCGGCAGTATGAGCCCCTGCATCGACCGCAAACAGTCTGGTCAGGCATCGGGGACGAATACATTCGTTTGGTTGCCAGCCGACGGAAACTCGGGCATTTTGGCTGGCAGGAACGGTTCTCGTTTTCAAGAGGGTTGAACTATGAAGCAGGTCCCGTGGGTAACAAGAGTCCGCCGTGGGCTCACCGCACTGCTGTTTGCAGTCGTGGCGATCACGCTGTGGACTCCGTCCGACAGCCGCGCAGAGTACGGCGATATCGTGATCAACAACTACGCCGACGCAGCCGGCATGCGCCCTGCGATCTTCCCCCACTGGTTCCACCGGATCCGCTTCCGCTGCAAGGTCTGCCACGCGGACCTGGGCTTCCAGTTCAAGGCTGGCGGCAACGAGATCACGATGCTGAAGATCATCGACGGCCAGTTCTGCGGCGCATGCCACAACGGCGAGATCGCCTGGTCGGTCGAGAACTGTGACCTTTGCCACTCCGGCAAACCCAACACCCCCACGCAAGTGCACGAAAGCACCATCCAGAAACTGGCAGTTCCCGTCGGGCAAGGAGGTAGCAAGAAATGACCCGCCGTATCTCTACCCTCTTCCTGACCGTCTTCGCGACCGGCCTGCTCGGGTCGGCAGCAGCCATCGCCCAGGACGCCAAGGGCAAACCCGCAGCGGCTGCGGCACCGGCCGCTGCCCCGGCCGCCGCCGCTCCGGCAACCGCCCCCGCCACCGACGTAAACCGCTTCAATCGCCTGCTGAAGCCCGCCAACCAGCGTAACCTGCCGCCGACGCAGGACGGCATCCATGACCCGGCCAGCGAAGGCACCACGGCCCTCATGCCGCCGCTGTCGGCGTTCGAGACGCTGCCACGCAGCAACGCGGGGAACCGCGTGAACTGGGTCAAGGCCCTCGAAGATCGTGCGATCAACCCGCGCTGGGACCGCCTCGACCCCAATGCGGTGCCCGTCGTGATGGACCTCAACATCGTGCGCGAAGTCAAGGGCTCGATGCCGGACGTGGTCTACCCGCACAAGCAGCACACCGAGTGGCTTGACTGCTCCAACTGCCACCCGGCAATCTTCATCCCGCAGAAAGGCGCCAACCAGATCAGCATGGCGGCGATCCTGCTCGGACAGAAGTGCGGGGTTTGCCACGGCAAAGTTGCCTTCCCCGTGTCCGAGTGCCGTCTGTGCCACTCGAAGAAGAAGGACGGTCCGATCGCCCGTACGGGCCAGTAAGTCGTCTGGATAGTCGGAAACATGCATGCCCGGGAGTCCGAAATGATCAAGTCCAACCGCCACACAAGGATTCTTGGGCATGCAGCCCTTGCGCTGCTGCTCGCAACCGTCGGCACGGCGGGAGCCCAGTCCGATACCGGCACGCCGGCCGGCAGCGCCTCCAGCCGCCTGCAGGCCAACGAGCCCGACCGGACCCAGCTCGAACGCCGCTTCGAGTCGGTCGGAACGCTGATCGAGAAATCCACCGCCGCACGCCAGATCGAATCCAGCGGCGAGGCGGCAGCCATCGAGAAACGCAAGGCCGCCAAGGATCAATACAACCAGGCGAAATCCGCCTTCGATGCGGGCGACCTCGCCAAGGCGTCCAGCCTCCTTTCCGCCGCAAGCAAGACGATGTTCGAGGCAGCGCGGCTCGCGGCACCCGAAAGCGTCACGGCCCAGAAAGTCGAAACCGACTACAAGAACAAGCTCGAGAGCGTCCGTGCCCTGCTCTCGGCGCAACAGCGCATCGCGTCCGAAAAGGGCAACAAGGAATCGCAGGAAAGCAGCCGCCAGGTCGAGGCGCTCATCGCCGACGCCGAGCGCAAGGCGTCCGCCGGACAATACGCGAGCGGTCGCACGATTCTCGAACAGGCATACCTCCTGGCCAAGGCGTCGGTAAGCTCGATGCGTTCGGGCGATACACTGGTCCGCTCGCTCAACTTCGCGTCGAAGGAAGAGGAATATCACTACGAGATCGACCGCAACGAAACGCACAAGATGCTCGTGAAGGTCCTGCTCGAAGAAAAACTCGCCGGCGCGCCGATGAGCCCGCGCGTCACCGAATTCCTCACCAACGCGGGCGCGCTGCGCGGCGAAGCCGAAGCGGCCGCATCACGCAAGGATTTCGAAGCTGGAATCAAGCTGCTGGAACAGTCGACCAGTGAACTGGTCAAGGCAATCCGCAGCGCCGGCATATACATCCCGGGCTGACCCCGTCCTGCAAGGGCCTCCCGTACCTGGTGCGGGAGCCCTGCAAGTAGAGCCCCGCTTCCCGAAATCAGGAAGCCCCAGCATCAGCCGCCGCAACCATCCCCATCGAAGGCCTCACGGCACCTGCAACGGCACCGGATCCTCCCTGTCCGCATGTCGGCATGCCGATTGCTAGACCAGCAGTACTGCCCCACCATCGCACACGCACTACACGATGCCCGCACTCAGCAGCACCCTCAGCCCGGACGAATCACCGCCCCTGCCGGCCTGGTCGCGCGCGACCCCGCAGCGCGGCTACGTTCATGCTGGCCGGTTCTTGCCGTGGTTTGCATTTGCGGCGGCCGTACTCTGTGCGGGAGGGCTGTTCGTCGGACTGGCCGTCGCACAGACGGATCCGCACCAGCACGAGCACTACCGTATCGCCTTCATACACACGCCTTCGCTCTGGCTGTCCGTCGCGATCTATTTCTTCACCGCTGCGACTGCCGGCTACGGATTGTTCAGGCGGCAGCGTCTCCTCTCGATGATCGCTTCCGCCCTCGCCCCGACCGGCGCACTGTTCGCATTCCTGGCACTGTGGACCGGCTCCCTATGGGGCAAGCCGATTTGGGGTACATGGTGGGTATGGGAAGCGCGCCTGACCGCGGAGCTGCTTGTGCTGTTCCTCTTTCTTGGGTACATCGCATTGCAGGAAGCCATTGACGACACCCGTCGCGCCGACCGGGCCAGCGGCCTGCTGGCCCTCGTCGGTGCGTTCGGATTGCCGCTGCTGTACTTCTCTGTCTTTCGCTGGAGCACCATGCATGGCTCCGCACCGCAGGGGCTGTCCGCCCCTGACAGTCCGATCATCGCAGCAGGAATAATCCTGATGAGCTTGGGCCTGCTTGCCTACGCGACCGCAGCGACGCTCGCCCGCCTGCGCAATGTGATCCTGAAGCGCGAACGCAACAGCGAGTGGGTGGAGCGGAATTTCGGAGCCCGACCATGAACTGGGAAAGCTGGAGCCAATTCTGGGCGATGGGCGGGGACGGCCTCTATGTCTGGAGCGCGTATCTCGTCGCCATCGTCGTCATCTTCACGGAAATCGCAGTCATCGGATTGACGCGTCGTTCCATCCTCGAGCATCTTGGCCGCTATGCCAAAATTGCCAGAAAGGAAAGGAAGCCGCGAAATGATGACTCGAGATTCTGATCGCCAGCCGGCCGGCACCCCGCGTACGCCAGCCTCGCCCGGTACGCACTCGCACCGCATCCTCGCCCTCCTCACGGCCGCTGCACTTCTGACCACCCCGATCGCCGCGGCGGGAAGCGGGGACAAGCCGACAGCCATGCCTGCGCTCCAGCTCACCAGCCTGGAGGGCGGCGCAGTCCGCAGCCAGGACTGGCTCAATGGCCGACCGGCCGTCGTTAACCTGTGGGCAACGTGGTGCGCCCCCTGCCGCACCGAAATGCCTTCGCTGCAGCGCCTCGCGGCCCTCCTAGCACCGGAGGGCATTCGCGTGCTCGCCCTGTCCGTCGATACCGACCACAATCTCGTGCGGGAATTCGTCCTGAAGTACGGGATTAGCATGCCGGTAAGCATTGCGAATTCGCCCAGCCAGGCCATGGCCGCGCTCGGGGTCGTCGCCCTGCCTCACACATTGTATGTCGGCGGAGATGGCCGCATTCTCGGCAGCCACCTCGGACAGCGCGACTGGGCCGATCCGGCGGTGGTCCGCGAAGTGCGCGACCGGCTTGGCACGAAGGTGCCGGCCAGGCACTGAGCGCCCGCTTCAGGTCACGCGGATCGTCCCCATCATGCCACCGGCGGCGTGATCGAGGATGTGACAGTGATACATCCAGTCTCCCGGATTGTCGGCCACGAAGGCCACATCGATCGTCTGGCGCGGCCCCATGATGACCGTGTCGCGCCAGACGGGACGGGCCTGCTTGCGGCCGTCGACGGCAATGACACGGAAGAAATGGCCATGCAGGTGCATGGGGTGGACGAAGTCCGTCTCGTTGATCATACGTAGAACGACATGTTCGCCCCGCTGCAGATGCAGGAAGGGCTCATGCATCAACGCATGCTCGTGCCGCGCGGTGTAGTTCATCGTCCACGCGAGCCCGTGCCGCTCCATCAGTTCGTGGGTGCGCGCCGGTTTGCCGTCGACGATCCCCAAGGTCGGAGCCCCCCGCATTCCGCCCTGGAACATGATGTAGTGCTCGGAGGCTTTCCCCAGATCAGGCTCCGGCAAGCGGTTGGGCGCCAGCCGCATCGGCGCGCCGAGCGGCTTGCGACGCACCGGCGACGCATCGCCATAGACGAATGACGCGATCGGCCCGACGCTGCGGCGATGGATATCGTTCATGAGGAATCGGCTTCCCGGTGCCTGCATGCAGTCGATCACCAGGTCCGCCCGCATTCCCGGGCCGAGCACGAGCTGCTCGAGGACGTGGGGCTCGACGGCCTGTCCGTCATACGCAATGACGTTCATGGCATGGCCGTGCAACTCGAGCTGGAAGATCCGTGCGGCTGCGGCGTTGATCAGGCGCAGCCTGATGCGCTCGCCACTCCTGACCTCCAGGACGTTCCCCGCGCCTGCCGCGATTCCGTTGAGGAGAACCTCGTTTCCGATCCGCCCGTCGTTCGCGATGTCGAGGATGCGGCCGAAATCCTCGACCTGCAGTCCGTCATCCTCGATCCGCACGTCCGACAACAGCCAGACGAGTTCGCGGTCGACTTCGATCGGACGTTCCTCCTCGACGATCAGTGCTCCGTAGAGCCCGCGCGGCACCTGCTCGAAACTCGACTGGTGCGGGTGATACCAGAAGGTGCCGGAATCCGGGAGCTGAAACTCGTAAACGAACTCATCCCCCGGTTGCACCGGGTTTTGCGTGACGTACGGGACGCCATCCATGGCATTCGGCACGCGGATCCCGTGCCAATGGACCGCAGACTCGACCTCCAGCGCATTGCGGAAGGCGAGGCGCACGGTCTCGCCCTTGCGATACCGCAGCAAGGGCCCAGGCACGCTGCCGTTGAAACCCGAGAAGTTCGTTCGCGGTGCACCGGCGCGGATCGCCTGCTCCATCACCGCGGCTCGCAGCGTTGCCGTGCGCGCGACGGCGGCGCCACCGGCCCGCGGAGCAAGCGCGATGACGCCGAGCGACGCGGCGGACTTGATGAATTGGCGGCGCGAAATACCCATCGTCTCCCCCTCAGGCGAATTGATCAGGCGCAGATCAGCGCGATTGCGGCGGCTCATGCAGCCGCACCAGACGATCGGTGGCCGCCAGTATCGATTCGGCCGCTTCCGCAACAACCAGCCGGTAGGAGCCGGCGCCCTCGACGGACAGTGCCGTGCGCAGCCACTCCCACTGCAACGAGATCTCGGCGAGCTCCGCGCGCACGTCAGCCGTTGTCCCGGGCAAGGCCGCCACGGCGGCCAGGCCGCGCCCGAACTCATCGGCCGCCGCCTCCATCTCGCGGTGACTGGCCGCCGTGTCGGCACCCCACGAGTACAGCATGTAGGCCTTCACGACGCGCTGCGAGAGCATGCGCAGCCGCCCGACCTCGCCGATCCTGCGCGCATCGCCGCCTCCGGCGGCGTCCGCCAGCGCGGCAACGAGCCTTTCGGCGCCGTCGAGGACTGCGAGGCTGTGTTGCGATGCCAGCAGTGCACGCGTCCTGTCGGCAGGCTCGGCAACGACAGTCCGCAGTGCCGACCAATCACTCCTCAGGCGTCCGACTGCCGGCCCGGCCGACGGAACGGCCACCGTGAGCGCCTGCATGCGCTCGAGGCCGAGCTCGAAGCGCAGGATCGAGTCCTGCAACTGATCGAGCGCTGCAGCTGGGAGGACTTCCAGGCCGAGCTGAACATAGGACTTGGCGAGGCGTTGCGACAACATCCGCAGTTCGCCCGCAGCATTGATGTCGCCCGGAGAAACGGCAGGCGACTGAGCCTGGGCATGCGCCGCCGCGAATGTCGCCAGGGCCCAGAGGAGAACGAACAGTTTCCGCATCATTCACCGCCCTCGCGTCAGAACACCGGTACGCCCATCGACTGCAGAGCCCGGATCAGCTGCGCCGAGGCCTGCTCCATGAGCTTGACCGCCTCCGCATGCCTGCCCGCCTTCGCCTGCTCATCGGCCTGTTCGCCAAGCTTGTGCCCCTCCTCCACGAAACCGTCGACCATGCGGCGCTTGTCCCCCGCCGCACGTCCCTCTGCAAGCATCATGTCCACCATGATCTCGTTGCTCGCGAAGCGCTTCTTCTCGTAGGCGTACTCGTCGGCAGGCGTATCGAACTTCAGCGACAGCAGGACTTCCTGGCCCGCCCGCAGGCGCGACAACTCCTCGACTGCCACCTTGTAGGCTTCGGCCATCTTCTTCCCGGCCTCGCCGATCCGCCCTGCATCTGCGAGTTGCCTCGATTCGGCCGTCAGAGCGTCGATGCGTCCGAGCAATGCCCGGGCGGGCGCCGCACGCTGGGAATCCTTGGCCAATTCCTCGACCGAATTCCTGTACATGCCGACCTGATCGCCAAGATCCTGCAGATTCTTGCGTTGCGCGCTCTCCGGCAATCCACCCTCGCCAGGAGACATCCGGCGCGACGCACTGGAGACGGATCGCAAGGCATCGTCCGCAAGCTTTGCGGCCTCGTCGAAACGCGCCTCGGCGAGCGCCTTGCGCGCCTCGCCGATCGCCTGCTTCCCCTGCTCGATCAGTGATCTGGGATCCGCGTCGCTCCCCTCCGCCGCGCCTCTGGCCGCCGGCGAGTTGAGCAGCGCCTCGACGAGCCGGATCTTCTGCTCGATCAACCGGCGCTTCTGATCGCCTCCCTCAGCCGGCACCTGAGCCGCCACGGCCACGGCGAAAATCGCGGCAACGACGCCCGTCATCCAGCGCAAGCTCATCCGCCCCTCCGGTCCATGTGCGATGAATTCATGCGGAGCCCCGTATGGTCAGCCAGGGTACGCCCCGGACCACGGCCGGGCCGGGGTGCCACTCAGTGCCCGCTCCCCTTCGAGCCACCGAGGAAGGATCGCGCGCCCGGATGCCCATGATCCGCAGCGGAGCGAATCCAGCGCATCGCCTCCTCCTGGTCCTGCACTACCCCCTTGCCCGCCAGGAACAGCAGCCCGAGGCCATACTCCGCTTCGGCATGCCCCTTGCGTGCAGCTTCGAAATACCAGCGCGCAGCCTCCTGGTCCGGGTCTTGCACGGACTTCGGCAGCTTGTCCCCGAACACGTACATGTTGCCAATGAAATACATGGCATCGAGATTTCCCTGATCGGCGCTGCGGCGCGCCCACTGCAGAGCCTTGTCCTCGTCCTCCGGAACGCCACGCCCATAGAAATACATGATCGCAAGCCTTTCCTGCGCTACGGGATTCCCCCCCTCGGCAAGCGGCGCGAGTTGCTGGGCGGCGGCCTCGAACTGGCCGCCATCGTAGTGGCGAAGCGCATCCTCGATGGGAGCGGCATGCACGGCTCCGGCCAGCAACATCATGCAAAAGGAAAGACGACGCAACATGAAAGAATTTTCTCCCTATCAATTCAGTTCTGTTTCCGGGAGCTGCGACGCGCTCCCGGTGCAGTTGCCGACGCGCACGCAATAACCGTACCGTTTCACGCCATGGCGAACGTATCATCCATCCCGCGCTCTTATGTTTCACCGCCTCCGTGGCACCACCGTGCGGGCAATCGCGCCATCTGAGAAAATGAGCAGGCGCGTCTAGTGTAGCCCGACAATTCCGACGGAAGTGGTACGCGCCCGAGAAACCAGATGAACACGATCTTCAGCACCGCCGACGGTCTCGACGACATGACCGACGACGATACTCAACCGACGGAACAGCCCGGGCGGCCGTCGCGCTCGCTGTCGCTCCGCGCGAAGGGGATCATCGCCTTCATCCTGATGGTTGCGTACTCGCTGCTGATCGGCGTATCCACCGAAACGCAGCGGCAGGGCCTGCTCAGAGTGGTCGATGAACTCGAGATGGCCCATCGCACCGAAGCCCAGCTCCTCGAGATCAACACCTCGATGGCGCGCACGCTGTTCGCGGTGAACATGAGCTTCTCCGACGACGACCTGGCATCGTCGGCAATCCGCTCCATGATCGAGGTGGAAGCCAGTCTGTCCCTGCTCGAAGCGATACAGAACCGCCATCCGACGGTCCTCATGCTTTCCGGGAAGCTGCATGCCCTGGTGCGCGACCTCGCGCAATCGCCGACCCTCAGCACGCTCGATGTGGCACGCTCGACGCTCAACGAGCTGATCATCGAACTCGATGGCGTGACCAAGAACGCTCACGCGCACCGGCTGACGCTGCTCGACCAGTACCGCGAAAATTACGATCGCATTACACTCAGCAGTTTGGCCATGCTCGTGATCGGACTGATCCTGGTCGGCGCGGTTACTGCGATATTTTTCAGCCGCCTGACCTGGGACATCCGCAAGCTCGAAGCGCATGCACACGGGATCGTGAACGGAAACCGCGATGCGCCTCTGCCGGTCACGCGCAATGACGAACTGGGAACGCTGATGCACGCCGTCAACCGCATGCAGCAGGATCTGCGCGAGCGCGAGCGGCACATCGAGCGCGCGCGCCTCGAGCAGTTCCATCGCGAAAAGATGGTGGCTGTCGGCTCGCTCGCCGCGCAACTCGCGCATGAGATCAACAATCCAATCGCTGCGATCACGGGAGTGGCCAGCGCGATGAGCCAGGTACAGCAATCACAGCAATGCCCCAACCACGGTGTTTCCTGCCACCCCGGGCTGATACTCGAGCAGGCACGGCGCATCTCGGCCATCACGCGGCAGATCGCCGACTTCACGCGACCACAGGCCCAGCGCCCGGAATTGCTCAACCTCAATGAACTCGTGAGCAACACCTGCGCCTTCGTGAGCTACGACCGGCGCTTCCGGCGCATCGCGATGACCACCGAGCTCGACGGAGAGATGCCGGCCTTGAGGGCGATCGGCGATCACCTGACACAAGTGCTGATGAACCTCCTGTTCAACGCTGCGGATGCCCTCGAGGACATGCCGGCTGATCACCCCGCGAGGATCCTCGTACGCACGCAGGCACTCGAGCACGAGGCGTTGGTGGAGATCACGGACAACGGCGCCGGCGCGGACGCCGATACGCTCGTAAAGGTGTTCGACGAGTACTTCACGACAAAACCGGCCGGAAAGGGCACCGGCCTGGGACTTTCCCTCAGCCGCGAACTGATCGAGGATGCGGGGGGCTCCCTCACGCTCGATTCCGAACCCGGCAAGGGCGCGACTGCACGCATTCGCCTGCCCCTGCGCCCGAACGGGCAAACTGACAACTGAACTGGACAGCATCCACATCACAAGGGAATTCGATGCACATACTGGTCATCGACGACGAGCGCGCCGTCCGGGAGATTCTCGCTGACGCCTGTCGGCAGGCGGGCTACTCCGTCGACGAGGCGCGCAATTGCACTGAAGCCGCATCCAAGCTTGTCCGAGGAGACGTCGACCTGGCACTTTGCGACATCAAGATGCCCGACGGCAACGGTGTCGATCTCATGCGGTCGATCAAGGAGTCGGGGGTCGAGACCAACTTCATCATGGTCACGGCATTCGCCTCGATGGAATCGGCGGTGGAGGCGCTCCGACTGGGGGCGTCCGACTACGTGACGAAGCCGTTCAACGTCGAGGAGCTGTTGCACCGCGTGCAACAGATCGCCGCACTGCGCGGACTGCGCGAGGAAAACCGCGTTCTGCGCAAGTTCGCCAAGGCAGACTCGGACAAGTTCCGCTTCACTTCGCCCTCCATGGCCGCCGTCGAGCGGCTTGCCGGCAAGGTGGCACCGACCGACAGCACGGTTCTGATCACCGGCGAGTCCGGAACCGGCAAGGGAGTTCTCGCCCGCCTGATCCACGAGCAGAGTCGGCGCAGCGAACACCTGTTCCTTCCGGTCAACTGCAGCGCCATTCCCGAAACGCTGATGGAGGCCGAGTTCTTCGGCCACACCAAGGGGGCCTTCACGGGCGCCGACAAGGCACGCAAGGGCCTGTTCCTCCAGGCCGACCTCGGGACTCTCTTCCTCGACGAGGTCGGCGAACTGCCGATGCTCATGCAGACCAAGCTCCTGCACGCCATCGAGGAAAAGGAAATCCGTGCCGTCGGCAGCGAACAGTCGCGTCGCGTCGACTGTCGCATCATTGCGGCGACCAACCGCGACCTGAGCCAGATGGTCAAGGAGGGCACTTTCCGCGAGGACCTCTTCTTCCGCCTGAGCATGTTCCACATCCACATCCCCCCCTTGCGGGAGCGCCAGGAAGATATCCGCGGCCTCATTCGCTTTATCCTCGACCGCGCGCGCGACCAGCGCGACGCGGCGACCTGCCTGACCGTATCCGACGAGGTTGAACGACTGCTGATCGGCTACCCGTGGCCGGGCAACGTTCGCCAGATGGAAAACGTCATCAATCGCGCATGCATTCTTGCAGAGGACAATTGCATCACCCTTGATGACCTTCCGCCCGAGATTGCGCGCACCGTTTCGCTCGCAACGGCCCATGGCACATCCATTGCTACCCAGCGGAGCTTGCGCGACCAGTTGCGCGACTTCGAGGCGAGCGTGATCTACCGCATGCTGGATGAAACTGGCGGAGACAGGCGCACGGCGGCCCAGAAACTCGGGATCGGGCTGTCGAGCCTCTACCGGAAGCTGGAGGAGTTTGAGGCATTTGGCATTCACAGGAGCGGCGCTGGCAATACCGGCTCGGCTCACGACTCCAACTTCGACTAAGGAAGCCTGAATGAAATCTCTCGGAACTGGGAATTTGGTTCTCACTTTCAGACAGCTGTTTGCGACCTGCGCATTGCTCGTTGCGTCGTCGGTTGCCTATGGGAGCAGCGAGGACGACTACAAAAAGGGCTTGGCTGCCTACGATGCCGGCGACCTCGTCGGCGCGATGGTCCCACTGAAGCAGGCCGCGGACGAAGGCCACGCCGGCGCCCAGGCGCTTTACGGGACCATTCTCGACAGCGCGGAACTCGATGACCAGGCGGTGCTTTACTTACGTAAGTCTGCCGATCAGCAGAACTCGGAAGGCCAGTACGGTCTGGCCAAGATGTTCATGACAGGCGAAGGCGTCACCGCCGACTTCGGCGAAGCCAACAAGCTCATGCGCGCCGCGGCGGCGCAAGGACATCGCAGCGCCATCATCACGCTGGGTCTCGCCTATATCGCGGGTGACGCGCGTTTCGAGGCCAGTGACAAGACCAGCCCGGAAGCCCGCGACTTCATCCTCAAGGCAGGCGAGTTCGGAGAGCTTACAGCCGTCGAGGCGGTCGCTCGCGCCTACCGGGAAGGCGCCTTCGGCATCGCGCCCGACTCCGCCAAGGCCAAGGAATGGGACGAAAAGCTCGCCAAGATCCGTGGCGCGCAGCGCAAGAAGGGAGACAGGCGATGATCCGCTCAGCAGTCGCGCTCGTCTGCGCCGTGTTTTCCGTGCTCACGAGTCCCGCACAGGCGGCCAACGTGATGGCGGGCCAGCAGATCTACATGCAGTACTGCGTCGGTTGCCACGGCGTCGGAGGCCAGGCCGTGCTACCCAATGCACCGCACTTTTCCCGGGGTGAGCGGCTGATGCAACCCGATACCATGCTCATGATGTCCATCCGGACTGGCAAGCAGTCCATGCCTTCGTTCAACGGCATCCTTCGCGATCAGCAAATTCTTGACGTAATCGCCTATCTACGGACCCTTCAACGATGACCCTAGACCTGCAACACGCTCGGCGCGCTCTGGCCGCCGTCGGTTTGTCCCTCACCTGTTTCAGCAGCACCGCTCTCGCGCAGGCAACGGCCGCGGACTATCGCGTACGCGAGACGTTCAATGTCGGCGACACCGTGTACGTGCGTGCGCTGACCGCCGAAAAAAATACGATGTGGGTAGGCACCTCGGCCGGCGTGCATGAGATCGACCTCGCCACGCGAAAGCCGCGCAATACCTTCACCCGTGCCGACGGCCTGGCAAACGAATACGTGTTTGCGGTCGGCATCGACAGCCAGGGCTACAAGTGGTTCGGAACGAACGCCGGTGGGGCCTCGCGCTACAAGGACGGCAAGTGGAAGACCTATTTCCCCATGCACGGCCTGGCCGACTACTGGATCTACTCCTACGCCAATGACAAGGACGGCAACCTCTGGATCGGCACCTGGGCGGGCGTCAATCACTTCAACATCAAGACCGGGGAGTTCAAGAAGTACGTCAAGGAGCTGATCAACGAGTGGGTGTACGGGCTCGACGTGGATGCCAAGGGGCGCGCGTGGTTCGCGACCGAAGGCGGCGTGTCGATGTTCGACGGCAAGACCTGGAAGTCGTGGACCCACAAGGACGGCCTCGGCGCACCGAACGCAGACCAGCTCCCTGCGTCGAGCAATACCGGCCTCGGTACCCGTTCGCGCCACGACCTCACGACCATGGAACACGGTCAGCCGACCTACAACCCGAACTATTCCTTCGCAATGCATATCGACCCTCAGGGCAACGCATGGGTCGGCACATGGGGCGGCGGGGTCGCGCGCTTCGACGGGAAGACCTGGACGAACTACAACAGCAAGGACGGCCTCGTCGGGAATATCGTGTACTCGATCGCACAGGACAAGCAAGGCGTGTTCTGGTTCGGAACGGACAAGGGCGTATCGCGTTTCGACGGCAAGAAGTGGCAGTCATACACGACCAAGGAAGGCCTGCTTGATTCCCACGTCTATACGATCGCCGCTACCGACAACGGTGACATCTGGGTAGGCACACGTCGCGGCGTGGCAATCATCGGCAAGTAAATGAGCAATCAGACTCGTCCCGGCCCGGCTCGGATATCGCGCTCCGGACGACAATCGGAACTTAAAGTGGAGTCTTTCGCATGAGTTACAAAGTTGCAGCCGTCGCCACCATCGTCGGCGCCGTCGCGATCGTCGGCGCATATACGCTGGGCCAGCAGCAGAGCAAGGCGCCGTCGCCCGCACCCGTCGCCAGCGCACCGGCCGGCACCCACGCCGCGACCGGCGGACAGGAAGTTCGCGAAGGAAAGGTGGGCGTCGATCCGAACGAAAAATTCACCCACTTCCGCGTCGGCAACAAGAACGTAAAGAAGATCTATGCGGATCAGGGCGTAGTCTGGGTCGCCACCTCCGGCGGCGTCATCCGTTACGACACACGCACCGACAAGTTCAAGCTCTACGACAACCAGACCGGACTGCTGTCGAACGGCATGTTCTACGTTGGCCGCGTCCAGGGCAAGATCACCGTGGGTACGTACGGCGGCGGAATGTCCATGCTCGACGAGGCCACGGGCACCTGGGAAACCTACAACATCCCCGAGGGACTCGGAGATGCGTTCGTTTACGACGTGGTTGAAACGCGCACGGGCGACATCTGGATCGCCACCTGGTCCGGCGTGAATCGCGTGCGCGGCGGAAAGCTCAAGGATCCGTCGGCCTGGGAACTCTACACCGTCGAGAACACCGACGGCGGCCTGCCCAACGACTGGGTGTACGGCCTGGCGGAGGGCAAGAACGGCGAGATGTGGCTTGCCACCGAAGGCGGGATGGCACGCTTTGTCGAGGGCAAGTGGGATAACTGGAACCACGCACGCGGGATCGGGGCGGATTACGAGAGGGTGAAGCAGGCGATCACGTTCAAGAGCGACCCCGCGAAGGAATCGCTGCACCACGCGCAACAGAAGCGCGAGATGGGACTCGAAGGGATCGATCAGGCTTACAACCCGAACTACATCATCTCGCTGGTCGTCGACGCCGATGGCACCGTGTGGTCCGGCACCTGGGGTGGCGGCCTGGCCCACTTCGACGGCGAGAAGTGGACGAATTACACGACGACCGAAGGCCTGCCCGGCAACCATGTCTTCATGCTGCACCGCGATCAGCAGAACCGCCTGTGGGTGGGCACGAACAGCGGTCTTGCAGTCAAGGAAGGCAACCAGTTCCGCATCATGAAGTCTTCCGATGGCCTGTTCAACGACACCGTGTTCTCGATGACGACGACCAAGGAAGGCGACCTCTGGATCGGCAGCTACGGCGGGGTGGCGCATATCCGCCCGGCCAGCTGAGCCAGCGGTCAGACCCTTCACCGTATCACCAAGCCGCCCCAACACCCGGGGCGGCTTTTTTTCGCCCCGCGGATTGCTTGAAGCGACGACCGGCTGCCCTCGCTGCTCCGTGTCCGCAGCCTGACCAGCGCCCCCACCTGTCGTCCGGCTTGAGGCCGTTGAGGGCACAGGATCACGGGTTGTTGGCGGCATGGAGGATGCGGGCAGCGGCGACCCTCGACGAGGATTCGCGCGGTGCACCGGCGGACCGGATCGTCGCATCCGCCTTCGACGGTGTCGCCCGCGCGGGCGACGGCGAACGCTGGTCTCCCCCTGCCGGGCGCATAAACAAAAAGGGCGTGGCGCCGACGGCACCACGCCCTTACCCTTCGACGGTCGCTGGTGGCTTACTTGCGCACGCGGTCGATCACGATGCTGACGCCTTGGGCGTCGGGCGCGACGAGCACGGTCTGGCTCTCGAGATCGCCCGCAGCGGCGGTCGCGCCGCCTCCCTTCGAGACGCGTGCGCCGACGGCGATCTGTTCGGGCAACGGCCCCTGCGACATCCGCTGGGCGTTGGTGAAATCGAACTCGACCGGCAACTCGCCTGCACGCATGCGCAACGCGGCGATCGGCATTCCGCCCTGCAGCGGACGCGCGAACACGAAGACGGTCGCGTCGCTGCCGGCCTGCTGCACGAGCTCGGGTGCGAGACTCAGGCGACCGCGAAGCGTTAGAGGCGCCGAGGCGGCCGAGCCTTCATCGCGCGCAGCAGGCGCCCCGATTCCCGCCATCTGCGCACCCGCGGGCGGGTTCAAAGCGGCCATCCCGCCCTTGGCGCGAGCTTCGTTGATACTCGCGAGAATCGAGCTGTACGCACCGTCACCGGGCGACATGGAGGCGAGGATCTTCTCCCATTGAGCGGAGGCGGTCGCGTAGTCGTGCCGGACGAATGCCGAGGTGCCGGAGAGGGCCAGCGCCTTGACGTGATTCGGCGCCAGTTCGAGCGCGCGCGCGATGAGCCGGTCGGGGTCGCCCTCGAACTTGCGCCCGGCGGCGCCGGCCAGCAGGTCAGCCCAATCAGCGAGGATGTCCGGATGATCCGGGATCTTCGCGCCGATCTTGGCCCAGGTCGCCACGGCGCCCTGGAAATTCTGCATCACGGCAAACGAACGCCCGAGCATCATCCAGCCCTGCACGTCGTCAGGCTGACGCTCGAGCCGATCGGCAAGCTGAACCACCATTGCCTGCATCTGTTCGGGCGTGATCTGGTGACCGGCCTCGGGCGCAGGTCTGGCGCTGGCCGGATCCAGTCCTTCGGGCGTGCCGAGCACCAGGTACACCGCCACCGCAAGAACCGGGACGGCAAACACCACACCAAGTGCCCACCCACGCGCGGGGGCGACGTCGACGCCGGCCTCGGTGGTGCCGGCCTCCGTCAGCGCGCGCTGCTCGAGTTCCTCGCGGGAACGCTTGTAGTCGGCTTCCGCGATGCGGCCTGCGGCATGGTCGGCCTCGAGCTCGGCCAATTGTTCGCGCAGCACGATCAGTACGGTGCGGACCTGTTCCTGACGTGCAGCATGTTCGCGCGCCTTTGCGCCCGCGCCCAGCATGGGCGGGATCACGAGCAGCAGGGCGCCGGCCACCAGCAAGGTGGCCAGGATCAGGAAAACGGTCACGAGCGGGACTCCTGGGAAGGTTTGGCAGTGCCATCAAGCAGGGCGGCAGCGCGGGCATGCTCCTCCGCGCTCAGGGGCGGAGGAGCCTCGCGGACGCGCCTGCGCAGGCGCCAGCCGAGCCATCCGGCACCGGCGACGAGCAATAGCGCCGGCCCGAGCCAGAGCAGCATCGTCGTCGCATTGAACGGCGGCAGGTAGAGCACGAAATCGCCATAACGGGCGACGAGGTAGTCGACGACCGCCGCTTCGTCCTTGCCCGCGAGGAACTGCTCGCGGACCTGGTTGCGCAGGTCGACTGCCAGCGGAGCATTGGACTCCGCGATCGACTGGTTCTGGCAAACGAGGCAGCGCAGGTCGTGCGACAGGCGCATCACGCGCTCTTCGAGGGCGGGATCGTCGGCGACCGGCGCCGCTTCCCCGGCGTGGCCCGCGAAGGGCAGCGACAGCGCCGCAACAAGCGCCAGGCGGCGCATCAGCTCAGCTCGCACGTTGCAGCTCCGCAATCTTGGGCATCAGCACGTCGCGCAGCGACTCCGGCGTGATCGGTCCGATGTGCTTGTAACGGATCACACCCTGCTGGTCGATCAGGAAGGTTTCCGGAACACCGTAGACCCCATAGTCGATGCCGATGCGTCCATCAAGATCGACGGCCGACACCATGTACGGATCGCCGCCATGCTCGACGAGCCACTGGCGGGCGCGCTGGCGCGCCGTGGCCAGCTCGGTCGCGGGGTCCAGGCCCTTCACATCGAGCGCGCCGTCGCCGCGCACTTCCTTGTAGTTGAGGCCGATGATGGGCACCGGGCTGTTGCGGGCAAAATCGACCAGAACCGGATGCTCGTAGCGGCACGAAATGCACCACGAGGCCCAGACGTTGAGGAGCCACACGCGGCCCTTCAGGTCCTCCGGCGCAATGGTCTTGTCCTCGGCCTGCAGCTGCGGCACACGGAAGGCCGGCGCCGGCTTGCCGATCAGGGGCGAAGGGACCTCGCGCGGATTAAGTTTCAGGCCGTAGCCGAGAAAACCGGCCAGCAGCAGGAAGATGAACAGGGGTACTAGGAACTTCGCTTTCATGGAACCTCTCAGGCAACCTGGCGCGCCGCCCCGGCAGGGGCTTCGCGTTCGGCCAGACGGCGGTAGCGGCGGTCGGCAGCGGCGAAGATGCCGCCCAAGGCCATCAGGGTGCAGCCCAACCAGATCCAGCTGATGAACGGACGGTAGAACAGGCCCACGACCCAGGCGCCGTCCTCGAGCTGGTCGCCGAGGTTCACGTACACGTCGCGCAGCGGTCCGATGTCGATCGAGGCCTCGGTCATCGGCATGCCCTGCGCTTCGTAGAAACGCTTCTCGGGCGTGAGCGTCGCGAACGTGACACCGCCGCGGCTGACCTCAATCGTCGCGCGGGCCGCGGCGTAGTTCGGGCCGGGCGCATTGGCCACGCCGCGGAAAGTAAAGGTGTAGCCCGCCAGCTGCGCCGTGTCACCGGCCAGCATCTTGACCTGGATCTGGCTGTTCAGGCTGCCGACCATGGCGACGCCGATGATGAAGACGCCGATCCCCAGGTGCGCGAACCACATGCCCCACCACGCGGCGGGGATGCTGCGCAGGCGCGCCCCGGTGCCGGCACCGGCGCGATCCGCGAGGCGCTGCCAGAGGATCTGCACGCTACCGATCAGGACCCACGCCGCGAGCGACAGGCCCAGGACGGTGCGCCACGTGACATGGCCGATCGCAAAGGCGATACCGATGCCCAGGACGATGCTCGCGACCAGGCCCGGTCCGACCCTGCGCAGGATGCTGTGGCCGTCGTCGCCTTTCCAGCGCACGAAGGGGCCGATCATCATCAGCACGATCACCGGGGTCATCAGCGGCACGAACACGGTTTCGAAGTACGGAGGTCCGACCGAGATCTTGCCGAGGTTCAGCGCATCGACGAACAGGGGATAGAGCGTGCCGAGCAGCACGGAGCCGCAGGCGACCGACAGCAGGACGTTATTGCCGAGCAGCGAGGCTTCGCGCGAGACGAGGCTGAAGCTGCCGCCCCCGGCCAGGGTGGGCGCACGCCAGGCGAACAGGGCCAGCGAGATGCCGATCACGAGCACCAGAAGCACCAGCACGAACAATCCGCGCGCGGGGTCGGTGGCAAACGCATGCACCGAGGTGAGCACGCCCGAGCGGACGAGGAAGGTGCCCATCAGCGACAAGGAGAACGCGCCGATGGCGAGGAGGACGGTCCAGCTGCGGAAGGCGCCGCGCTTCTCGGTGACCGCCAGCGAGTGCATCAGGGCAGTGCCGAGCAGCCACGGCATGAACGAGGCGTTCTCGACCGGATCCCAGAACCACCAGCCGCCCCAGCCGAGCTCGTAGTAGGCCCAGCCCGAGCCGATGGCGATGCCGGCAGTGAGGAAGACCCACGCGACGGTGGTCCACGGACGCGACCAGCGCGCCCAGGCGGCATCCATGCGGCCGGACAGCAGCGCAGCGATCGCAAACGCGAAGGCAACCGAGAAGCCGACGTAGCCCATGTAGAGCAGCGGCGGATGGATGATCATGCCCGGATCCTGCAGCAGCGGATTGAGGTCTCGGCCTTCGGGTGCCCCGGGGAGGATGCGGTCGAACGGATTGGACGTGATCAGCAGGAACAGCAGGAACCCGGTGCTGACGAGACCCAGCACGCCGAGCACGCGTGCCATGAAGATCTCGGGCAGGTTGCGGCTGAACACGGTCACGGCAACCGTCCACAGCGCGAGCGACATCGCCCACAGCAACAGCGAGCCTTCGTGGTTGCCCCACACGCCGGTGATCTTGTAGATGACCGGGGTCAGCGAATGCGAGTTGCTGGCGGCGAGTTGCAGCGAGAAGTCGCTGTTGATGAAGGACCAGGTGAGGCAGCCGAAGGAGAACGCGATGAACAGGAACTGGCCCTGCGCTGCGGTGCGTCCGACGGACATCAGCGCGAGGCGGTTGCGGCTCGCGCCGACGAGCGGCACGACGCCCTGCACGACCGCGAGGATCAGCGCGAGGATGAGGGAAAAGTGGCCTAGTTCGGGAATCATTGCTTCACCGTCTTGGCGGCCTTCTGCGCCTGGTCGACCGCGTGCTGGGCTTCGGGCGGCATGTAGTTCTCGTCATGCTTGGCAAGCACTTCGGAGGCGGTGAACTGGCCGTCCGGGCTCATCTTGCCCTGCACGACCGCACCCTTGCCCTCGCTGAAGAGATCGGGCAGCGAACCCTTGTAGGTGACGGGGATGGCCTTCGCGGTGTCGGTGATCGCGAACTGCACGGTCACGCCGTCGGCGGCGCGCTTGATCGAGCCGGGTTCGACCAGACCGCCGATGCGGAAGGTGCGACCGGTCGGCGCCTTGCCTTCGGCCACCTCGGTGGGGGTGTGGAAGAACACGAGGTTCTCCTGGAACGCGGTGAGCACGAGGGCCACCGCTCCGATAAGCAGTGCGACGGCGCCGCCGAGCAGCATGAGCCGTTTGCTACGGGGTTTCATTCAACGATCTCCTCAAAAGCACGGCGCCCGCCCGCGCCGGCCGCACTGGCCCGACGCAGGCGCAACAGGCGCCGTACGGTATCCCTACGACGATGCACGACGAGGATCAGTTCCCCGACCACGAGCAACAGCGTCACGCCGTAACTGCCCCACACGAAGGGAGCGAATCCGCCCATGTCCCAGAAGGCGCTCCAGGATTCCCACTGCATCAGATCTTGCCCTCCAGCGCATTCAGTTCCGCAGCAACCCAATCGGTATGGCGCTCGCGTTCGAGGATCAGCGAGCGCACGCGCCACAGCGTGACCGCGATGGTGTAGGCCCACGCGGCGAGCGCCATGACCAGCATCCCGGTCAGCATGGTCGTCGCCATCGAAGGAGCCTTGTTGAGACTGACGGAAGCCCCCTGGTGCAGGGTGTTCCACCACTTCACCGAGAAATAGATGATGGGCACGTTGACCGCGCCGACGAGCGCGATGATCGCCCCGGCCTTGTCGGCGCGACGCGGGTCCTCGATCGCCCGGGTCAGTGCCATGAATCCCAAATACAGGAATA
Source organism: Aromatoleum evansii (assembly GCF_045689615.1). Lineage (NCBI taxonomy): Bacteria > Pseudomonadati > Pseudomonadota > Betaproteobacteria > Rhodocyclales > Rhodocyclaceae > Aromatoleum > Aromatoleum evansii. The sequence continues at coordinate 329,845 of NZ_CP141259.1, read as the reverse complement.
GGAGCAGCAATTGGGAAGTCAGGCGCGCGTCCCACACCCAGTAGGCCCCCCAGGTCGGCTTGCCCCACAGCGCACCGGTCCACAGCGCGACGAAGCAGAACATGGCGCCGGTCGGCGCGAGCGCCTGCGACATGATGAAGGACAGGCGCGTGTTCATGACCAGCCCGACGAAGGACCAGAAGGCCATGACGAGATAGACGAACATCGACATCCAGGCCGCGGCGACGTGGATGTAGATCACGCGGTAGACCTCGCCCTGCACGGCATCGGTCGGCGCGACGAAGAACCCCAGCCACATGCCGGCTGCGGCGAGGACCGCGGCGATGCCTGCGAACCAGGGGGCGAGCCTGCCGGCCAGCGGGTAGAACATCTGGGGAGCAGCAAAACGGAAGATGCTCTTGCTGCGTTCGGGCTTTTGCATGTCTTTCATCATTCAACCGCAATTCGGAGGGCTGCCGCACAGGCCAGCGGAGCAAGGGCCAGGGTAGCCAACAGGCCGCCACCTAGAAGCAAAAGATGTGCCTGCGCACCAACCCCGGACAGGTAGGCATCGACCGCCCCGGCGCCGAAGATCAGCACCGGCACGAAGAGCGGCAGCACCAGCAGCGCGAGCAACATGCCGCCACCGCGCAGCCCGAGGGTCAGCGCGGCACCGACCGCGCCGAGCAGCGCGAGGATCGGGGTTCCGAGCGCGAGGGACAGGACCAGCACCCCCAGCGCCCCCTGCTCCACGTCGAAGAGCAGCGCCAGGCCTGGCGCGACGACGACCAGCGGCAGGCCGGTGGCGATCCAGTGGGCGCTGATCTTGGCGACGACCCACAGGACGGTCGGCTCGGGCGTGAGCAGGAGCTGTTCGAGCGTGCCGTCGGCGTGATCCTGCGCGAACAGGCGGTGCAGGGACAGCAGGGTGGACAGCAGCGCCGCCACCCAGAGCACGCCCGGCGCGATGGCGCGCAGCTGGTTGGGCTCGGCGCCGACCCCGAAGGGGAACAGGCACACGACGACGACGAAGAACGCGAGCGTGACGAGGACGTCGGCCCGGCCGCGCCATGCAAGCAGGAGATCGCGGCCGAGGACCGCGGCGAAAGGACCCAGGGCGCGACTCAACAGGCTACCTCGGCAAGATCGAGCACCGTCGGGGCCTTGGCGAAGGGGGCATCCTGGTGGGTGGTGAGCACCACCATGCCGCCGGCGGCGCAATGTTCGGAGAGTGTGGAAGTGAGGTCGGCCACCGCAGCGACGTCGAGCGCCGTGAAGGGCTCGTCGAGAATCCACAGCTTGCGGTCGGCCTCGAGGAACAGGCGGGCCAGACCGACGCGCCGGCGCTGCCCCTGCGAGAGGACGCGCGCGGGCAGGTCGAGCTGCTGGGCGAGGCCGATTCGCACGAGGGCATCGATGCAGGCATCCTCATCGACCTTGTCGCCGCCGGAGGAACAGGCGAAGCGCAGGTTTTCAAGCGGCGAGAGCAGGTCGTTGAGCGCGGGAGCGTGCCCGAGGTACAGCAGGGAACGATGGTAGCTTTCGCGGTCGCGATTGATGGGGACGTCGTTCCAGAGGATTTCGCCGCTTTCGGGCATCGCCAGGCCGCACAGGATGCGCAGCAGGCTGGTCTTGCCGTATCCGTTGGGGCCGGCGACGCGCAGCAGGTCCCCCGGTGCGACCCGCAGGGAAAGGCCACGGAACAGCGGGCGGTCACCCTTCACGCAGGCGAGATCGTTGGCATAAAGCATGGGCGTGGATTTAACCACAGACGGGACCGATTCGGGAGCCCCGGAAATGGGAAAAACCGCGATTTCACCAATGGATAGATGAAATCGCGGCGGGACCGGCAGACCGCGGGAAGCTTACTCCTGCTTGGGCGCAACCGGCGGATGGAAGACCTCCGGCGCGACGCTTTCGCGCGCGGCACCGATGTCCTGCTCGATCGGCGGCAGGGAGTGGGCGATGCCCTTGTGGCAGTCGATGCAGGTCTTGCCTTCGGCCAAGCCGGCCTGGTGCGCCTTGTTCGAGCGGCGACCCTGCACGGAGTAGTCGAAGTACTCGTAGTTGTGGCAGTTGCGGCACTCCTGCGAGTTGTTCTTCTTCATGCGGCGCCATTCGTTCTGGGCGAGCTGGACGCGCTTGGCGTTGAACTTCTCGGGGGTGTCGATCGAGCCGAGCAGGTGGTGGAAGACTTCGTTGGACGCCTGGATCTTGCGGATGATCTTGGGAATCCATTCCTTGGGCACGTGGCAGTCCGGGCAGGTGGCGCGCACGCCGGTGCGGTTCTGGTAGTGAATGGTGTTGCGGTACTCCTTGAAGACGTTTTCCTTCATCTCGTGGCAGCCGATGCAGAAGGCTTCACGGTTGGTGAGTTCGAGCACCGTGTTGAAGCCGCCCCAGAAGATGATGCCGGCGACGAAGGCAATGCCGACGACGCCGAAGGCGAGGCGACGCAGGCGCTGCCACAGGCTGCCCTTCGCGTTGTTGTTGTCCTGGGTCATGTTGGTTCCCTGTCCTTTAGGCGTCGAGGATCAGCGCAGGCCCTCGGCGCGTTTGAAGTTGTTGTCGACCAGCGTCTTGGCGTCGGTCTGGGGAATGTGGCACTGCAGGCAGAAGTAGCGGCGCGGCGAAATGTTCGACAGTTCGCCGCCGTCGCGGTCCTTGAAGTGGGTGAGGCTTACCTTGGTCGCGTTGAACTCCTGGTAGCGGCTCCAGGCGTGGCAGTCCATGCACTTGTTGAAATTCTTGGTGACTTCGTAGCCCTCGACCTTGTGCGGGATCAAGGGCGGCTGCTGCACGTAGTCGCGCGCGATGGCCGGCCCGTCGGGCCGGATGTGCGCGGCCGGCGTGACCGGCTCGGCCGCGTCGACGGGTGCGCCGCGCAGACTCTGCACCTGCTGGGCGAAGGCGGCCTGTCCGCCGAGAAAACCGAAACTCACGGCGGCAACGAGCGCCAGCGTCAGGTTACGGGTCTGTTTTTTCATGACTCGCTCCTATCAAATCGGGTCGTGATTCGAAAAACGTTCTTGCCGCATACATCGACGCAGCGGCCACAGTTGGTGCAGTTGCGGTCGAGGATGACGGGATGGTCCTGGCCGGCCGCCTTGAGGGCGGGGCGGATGACCTGGGGTTCGGGACACACGGCGAAGCAGTCCATGCAGTCGTCGCAGGCGCTGCGCCGGGCGGCGCTGACGCGGACCAGCGCGGTGCTGCCGAGCAGGCTGTAGAAGGCGCCCATCGGGCAGAGGTGGCCGCACCAGCCGCGCGTGGCGATGAGCAGGTCGTAGAGGAAGACGCCGCCGACGATGCCCCACGCGAGGCCGAAGCCGAAGATGAGGCCGCGATGCAGCATCGACACCGGATTGACCCATTCCCACGCGAGACTGCCGGTAAAGAACGCCGCCACCAGCATGAAGCCGAGCAGCCAGTAGCGGGTGTCGCCGGAGGGGATCTTGCCGCCCTTGAGGCCGAGGCGCCGGCGCAGCCAGGCGGCAGCGTCGGTGACGAGGTTCATCGGGCACACCCAGGAGCAGAACACGCGGCCGCCGGCGAGGAGGTAGAAGGCGACGACGATGCCGGCGCCGATCAGGGCCTCCTTGTACGGGAGCGTTCCGGCCGCGAGCGACTGTGCGAGCAGGAAGGGATCGGTGAGCGGCAGCACCTCGAGCGTGAGGCTGGACGAGAGGTTGCCCTTGACGATCCACACCCCGAACCACGGGCCGGCGAGGAACAGCGCGAGGATGCCGAGCTGCGACAGGCGGCGCAGGACGAGCCACTTGTGTGCGCCCAGCCAGCCCTTGCCGGCGATGGCTTCGGCGCCGATGCGCGGACGTGCGGCCTTGGTCGTGGTGGCGCTCATGGCTTCCACCCCGAGTCGAGACCGCTGTCCGGCCGGGCTGGCGTGGCAGGTGCAGGAGCCGGCCCCTGCCCCGGCAGCACGCGCGTGTCGCCGTAGGACTTGCCTTCGAGGCCGCGCACGGGCAGTTCGATCTGCTCGCCGATCAGGGACTGGCCTGCGGCTTCCTTCTCTTCCCAGCCCTTGCGGTAGTGCTCCGCCTTCGAGCCCTGCGCGAGCCTGACCGGCAGCACCTTGATCGCCGCTTCGCCCGGCAGCACGCAGGATTTCTCGCACTTGCCGCAGCCGGTGCAGTAGTCGGAATGCACTGTGGGCAGCAGCATCGCGTGGCGGTCGGAGCGCGGATTGTGCTGGCGTTCCAGGGTGATCGCCTTGTCGATGACCGGGCACACGCGATAGCAGACGTCGCAGCGCAGACCGAGGAAGTTGAGGCAGGTCTCGTGGTCGATCAGCACCGCGAGACCCATGCGCGCCTTGCCGATGTCGGTGAGGCTGCGGTCGAGCGCTCCGGTCGGGCATGCGACGACACAGGGAATGTCCTCGCACATCTCGCACGGGACCTGCCGTGCGGCGAAGTACGGGGTACCGGTCGCGACGCCGTCGCCCAGTTCGGCAAGCCTCAGCGTGTCATACGGACAGTCGCGCACGCACAGGCCGCAGCGCACGCAGGCGGCGAGGAAGTCACCTTCCGCCAGGGCGCCGGGCGGACGCAGGGCGACCGCGGGCAGGGCGCTCGCCTGCTTCGCGTACAGGCCGACGCCGAGCGACAGCAGGCAGGCGCCGCCCGCCACCCCCGCCACTTCCCGGAGGAAGCGGCGGCGGGGCGAGGTGCCTCCCTGGCCGACCGGCTTGTCCTGCATGTCACCCATGATCCGCGCTCCGCTGCCCTATTCCGTCAGACCTTGAGGACCTTGACGGCGCACTTCTTGAAGTCCGTTTCCTTCGAGATCGGGCAGGTGGCGTCGAGCGTGAGCTTGTTCACCAGGCGCCCTTCGTCGAAGAACGGGATGAAGATGAGACCGACCGGCGGCTTGTTGCGACCGCGGGTTTCCAGGCGCGCGGTGATCTCGCCGCGGCGCGAGGCGACCTTGACCATCATGCCGCGCTGCAGGCCGCGCTTGGTGGCGTCGTCCGGGTGCATGAAGATCTGCGCCTCGGGCACCGAGCGGTGCAGCTCGGGCACGCGGCGGGTCATCGTGCCGGTGTGCCAGTGCTCGAGCACGCGGCCGGTGCACAGCCACATGTCGAATTCCTTGTCCGGCATCTCGGGCGGATCCTGGTAGGGCAGCGCGAAGATCACTGCCTTGCCGTCCTTGTGGCCGTAGAACTTCACACCCTCGCCGGTCTTGACGTAGGGGTCGTAGCCTTCGCGGAAACGCCACAGGGTTTCCTTGCCCTCGACGACCGGCCAGCGCAGACCGCGCGCCTTGTGGTACATGGCGAAGTCGGCGAGGTCATGGCCGTGGCCGCGACCGAACTGGGCGTATTCCTCGAACAGGCCCTTCTGCAGATAGAAGCCGAGTTCCTTGGACTCGTCGTTCATGTAGCCGGGGATCGCATGCGCGTTGGCCTTCTCGACGTCGGCGAGGGGGAACTTGTTGACCGAGCCGTTCTTGTACAGCACGTCGAACAGGGTCTTGCCCTTGTACTCGGGCTTCTTCGCGATGAGCTCGGCGGGCCACACGTCCTCGACCTTGAAGCGCTTGGAGAACTCGATGAGCTGCCACAGGTCGGACTTCGCCTGGCCCGGCGCGGATACTTGCTGGCGCCAGAACTGCGTGCGGCGCTCGGCGTTGCCGAAGGCGCCTTCCTTCTCCGCCCACATCGCGGCGGGCAGGATCAGGTCGGCGGACAGCGCAGACACGGTCGGATAGCAGTCGGAGACGACGACGAAGGCTTCCGGGTTGCGCCAACCGGGGTAGATCTCGCCGTTGACGTTCGGGCCGGCCTGCATGTTGTTGGTGGTGCTGGTCCAGTAGCACTTGATCTTGCCGTCCTTGAGCGCGCGGCTCTGGGCAACGGCGTGGTAGCCGATCTTCTCGGGAATCGTCCCTTCGGGCAGCTGCCAGATCTTCTCGGTGATCGCGCGGTGCATCGGGTTGGTGACGACCATGTCGGCCGGCAGGCGGTGCGCGAAGGTGCCGACCTCGCGCGCGGTGCCGCAGGCGGAGGGCTGGCCGGTGAGCGAGAACGGGCTGTTGCCGGGCTCGGAGATCTTGCCCGTCAGCAGGTGCACGTTGTAGATCATGTTGTTCACCCACGTGCCGCGGGTGTGCTGGTTGAAGCCCATGGTCCAGAACGAGACAACCTTCTTGTTCGGATCGGCGTAGAGCTTGGCCATGCGCTCGAGGCGATCGACGGGGACGCCCGAGAGCTTCGACACTTTCTCGGCGGTGTACTCGGACACGAACTTGGCGAATTCCTCGAAGCTGATGTCGGTCGCCGCGCCGGTGTTGCCCTTGGGCTTGCCGTCGGCGCCGGGATAGCCGTTGTTGGTGGCGTTGGCTTCGAGGGCGTGGTTCGGACGCAGGCCGAATCCGATGTCGGTCTCGCCCTTCTTGAAGTTGACCCGCGTCTTGATGAACTCGGTGTTAACTTTCTTGTTCTGGATGATGTAGTTGCAGATGTAGTTGAGGATCGCCAGATCGGTGTTGGGCACGAAGATCATGCCGTTGTCGGCGAGCTCGAAGGAGCGGTGCTCGAAGGTCGACAGCACGTGCACTTCGCTGCCTTCCTTGGACAGGCGGCGGTCGGTGATGCGCGACCACAGGATGGGGTGCATTTCCGCCATGTTCGAGCCCCACAGCACGAAACCGTCGGCGTTCTCGATGTCGTCGTAGCAGCCCATTGGCTCGTCGATACCGAAGGTGCGCATGAAGCCCGCGACCGCGGAGGCCATGCAGTGGCGCGCGTTGGGGTCGAGGTTGTTGCTGCGCAGCCCGGCCTTGTGCAGCTTGGCCGCGGCATAGCCTTCCCAGATGGTCCACTGGCCGGAGCCGAACATCGCGACGGAATCGTTTCCGTGCTGCTTGATCGCGGCCTTCCATTTCTCGGCCATGATGTCGAAGGCCTGGTCCCACGTGACGGGCGCGAACTCGCCGTTCTTGTCGTACTTGCCGTTCTTCATGCGCAGCAGGGGCTTGGTGAGCCGGTCGTTGCCGTACATGATCTTCGACAGGAAGTAGCCCTTGATGCAGTTCAGGCCGCGGTTGACGGGCGAGTCGGGGTCGCCCTGGGTGGCGACGACGCGGCCGTTCTGCACGCCGACGAGCACCGAGCAGCCGGTGCCGCAGAAGCGGCAGGCGGCCTTGTCCCAGCGCACCTTCGTGGAGGCGTTGCCGGCGGGCTGGGCCTGCGCCTGGGCCACCACCGGGATGCCGATGCCGGCGGTCGCCGCGGCGGCCGCGATGGCATTGGTCTTGATGAATTCGCGTCTATCCATGGTCATTTCAAGCCTCCTTGTCCTGAGCGCTGCCGATTCGGTCCGCCGCGAGCGGCAGGCCCGGTATCGGTTCCGGGTGTTCCAATTCGTTGTCCAAACCTTCATCCGTATATTCGTAGGCCAGCGTCACGCCGAGCGCGTGCGGAGCCAGGTTGACCGCCAGCAGCGAGTCGGTCATCGCGTAGCCCTCGCCGTCCTCGACGGTGACGATGACGCGTCCGAGCTCGGCGCTGGCGCCGTGCAGCTCGACGCCCGGAATCTTCTGCAGCGCATCCTTGAGCACCTCGATGTGCTCGGGAGCGACCCGAACGACGAGACTTGCGATCTTCATACCGACATCTCCACTTCATCCTTCATTGCAATGGCGCCGGCCGGACAGGGCGCCAGGCAGCCGCCACAGCCGGTGCAGCCGGCGGCGTCGAACAGGGGCTGCGCGACACCACCGAGGCTGGGCCGGAAGCGGATCGCCGCCACGCCGCATACTTCGCCGCACACGCGGCATTCCACCCCGCGCCGCGCGAGGCAGGCATCGCCGATCGCCGCCTTGAGCCGCCACGGCGCTGCCGCAACGTCATCCCGCCGCAGCGCGCGCGGCTTGCAGGCCGACGCGCAGTCGCCGCAGAAGCTGCATTCACCCCGACTGAAATCGACAGCTGGATAGCCGCCCGCACTGGCCACGAGAATCGCGGGGGGGCAGGCCTTCAGGCAGTCTCCGCAGCGCGTGCAGGCGTCCTCGAACCCGCCGTCCGGAACCGCCCAGGGCGGGCGCTGCATGTCGGCATCGGAACCGAAACGGCCCCTGAGAAAACCACGGCGTGAAGTCGACATGAAACGAGCGCAATACCCTGAAACATCCATGGTTTTCATTGGACACGTGCGGGAAGCGCCGAACCTTGACTGCTGTCAAGATGGGAACGACTCTCATCTGGAGTCGTTCGGACAAGCGGATCAGCGTTCGCTGCGCATGTGTTCGACCGCCCACACGGCAGCCTCGACGCGCGAACGGAAATTGAGCTTGCGCAACAGGTGCTTGACGTGGACCTTCACGGTGCCTTCGGCGATGTTCAGTTCGCGGGCGATCTGCTTGTTGGACAGGCCGCCGGCGATGCACTCGAGGATGCCCTGCTCGCGCTCGGTGAGTCCGGCCGCCGATGCGCTCTCGGGGCGTTTGTCGTCGCGCAGGGCGGCGGCCAGCAGGTGCGTGAGGGCGTCGGAGACGACGATGCGCCCGGCTGCGGCGGCGTGCAGCGCCGCCACCATCTCCTCGGGCTCCATGTCCTTGAGCAGATAGCCGTCGGCACCGGCACGCAAGGCGGCGACGAGGTCGTCGGCAGCGTCCGAGACGGTGACCATCACGACGCGGGTGTCGAGATCGGCCTGCTTCACGAAGCGCAGCACCTCCAGCCCGGACATGTCCTTCATGTTGAGGTCGAGCAGCAGCAGGTCGGGGCGCAGGTGCAGGATCTGGCGGATGCCTTCCTTCCCGTCCGCGGCCTCGGCCACGAGCTGGAACCCGGGCACGGTGCGCAGCAGCTGGATCAAGCCTTTGCGGAACAGGGGGTGGTCGTCGATGATGATGACGCGTTGCGGAGTTTCGCTCATTTGCCTTCCACGGCGATGGATATCTGGGGGCGCACCGGGGCCGCTTCGGGCATGAAACGCACGACGATGCGCGTGCCGCCGCCCGGGCGGTTCTGCACTTCGAACGAGCCGCCAAGCCCGCGCGCGCGCTCGGCCATGATCGTAAGGCCGAAATGCTGCGCCGCGACCTGGGCGCCGTCCCCCACGCCGCAGCCGTCGTCCTCGACGACGACCTCGATCTCTCCGCGGGGGGTGCGCGCGAGCGCGACGCGGATATCGGTCGCCTGCGCATGGCGCACCGCGTTGGACAAGGCCTCGCGGACAATGTGCAGGACATGGATCTCCTGGTTCGGATTGAGATGCCCGCCCGCCAGATCGAGCTCGAGCGCGATCGGCAGGCCGCTGCGCGCGGCGAACTCGGACACGGTATTGCCGAGCAGGCGCGCGAAGTCGCCCTCGATGCGCAGGCGGAAGCTGGTCAGCAGTTCGCGCAACTGACGGTAGGCGGCGTTGATGCCTTCGCGCAGATCGCCAAGGATGGGCGCGGCATCTTCGCGCAGCTGCGACCCGGCCAGCGCCGAGGACAGCAGGCTCACCTGGATCTTCATGAAGGACAGCGACTGCGCGAGTGAATCGTGCAGTTCGCGGGCAATGATCGAACGTTCCTCCTGCAGCGAGAGCAGACGCTCGCGCTCGCTCTGGCGCGAGATGCCGAGCGCTATACCCATGTGGCGCGACACGGCCTCGAGCAGGTCGCGCTCCCATTCCGCCAGCCGATGCCCTGGCGGCAAGGCGAGGCGCAGCATTCCGTAGTGCCGCTCGGCGTCGCGCAGCGGCACCAACAACACATCGACATCGCCCTCGCGATGGTAGCTCCACGGCGCCGCACGCCCCGAGCAGCGCGCACAACTCTCGCTGCCCGACACGCGTTCGGCGCATTCACCCATCGTCGAGGCGATCACCGATGCGGGCCCGCCGTGCTTGGGCTCGATGCAGATGAAGCTCCCCGTGAGCCCCAGGGTCTGCTCGAGATCCTGCAGCGTTTCGGAATAGGTCTCGCTGCTGGCGGGTGCGTGGTACAGGCGCGCGATCACGTAGTACAGGAGTTCGAGCGCACGGTTGCTGCGAGTGAGGTCGGCAGTCTTCTTCTCCACACGCGCCTCGAGTTCGCGGTAGGCCACCGATAGCTCGTCGGCCATCGCATTGAACGCGTCCCCCACCCGCCCCAGTTCGTCCGGCCCGGTGTAGCGGCTGCGCGCGCCGAAGTCGCCCCGGGCGATGCGGGCCGCGCAGGCGCGCAAGTCGGTCAGCGGACCGAGCACCCCCCGGCGCAACACGGCCAGCGCCGCGGCGATGACGAACACCAGCAGCGCGAGCGCGGCGCCCAGCATCGTGCGCAGCTGGCCGATGCGCGACTCGGCCTCGTGCTCGAGCACCGCCACCAGCGTATTGATCTCCTCGGCAAACGCATCGACGTCGGCGAGCAGCGCGCGATAGTGCGCCGTCGCGAGCGGATCGTCCGCTCGCGCCTCGGGGATGTGCAGCAGGCTGGGGCGGATGCGCGTCGTCCAGCCGGCCTCGATGCCACGGAAGATCGATGCGAAGACGCTGCTCGGCTGGCGCTCGAGCACAGTGGCGATGACGGGGCTGTCCAGCGCAGCCTCGAACTGGGCAACCGCGTTGCGAACCGCGCCCTGATCCGCAGCCCCCATGCCGCGCGCCACCGCCAGGCCGCCGGCCCGGTGGGCGAGGCGGCGCAGGCTGCCCGCGACGTTCACGGCGCTGGCGCTCCCCTGTACCGACTCGACGACGACGACCGACACGCCGATGCCGGCGACCCCGATGAGGGCGACCGCAAAGAAGGCCAGCAGGAGAAGCAGCAGCACGGCGCGGCCGGCGATCATGTGCCACATGCGCAGGGCCAGTCCGCGCCATCCACGCCCGGACGCAGCCGCCGCTGGATTCATGGGAGATACCTCCATATACCCCGATCCGTAACCGGATATTTCCCGTTCAAAAAAAAGCCATAAAAATCCGACACTTTCCACTTACCACCAATACCTCTGAAGAGGTAGTAGGCGGCAAAGTGAGGCATATGCCACTAGGATCAACATGTTTTCTGCATCTACACTTGCGGAAGAATGTCGGCCAGACCCCGCATCATGACGCCCAGGGAGCTTCCTGCCATGAACACGATCCAGGCCCAGACCGTTCAGATTCTCGCCCGCATCGAGCCCTTCGATCGACTCGATGCCGCCGCCCTCGGGCGCCTCGCCCACGGCGTTCGCTCGCTGCGCGCATCGCGGGGCGAGATCCTCATGCATCGCGGCGCCGAACCGGGTGGCATGTACCTCGTGCTCGAAGGCGAGCTCAAGCTGTTCCTGATCTCGAGCGCCGGGGCGGAAAAGGTCGTGCGGCTCGCCGGCCCGGGCGATACATTCTGCGAGGAAAACATCTTCAGCGACAGCTGTACGAGCCTCGCGGCGCAGGCCACGCGCAACAGCACGGTGCTGCACATCCAGCGCGGGGCGCTGCAGGCGGCGATGTCGGCCCAGCCGGCCTTCGCGATGGCGCTGATGGCGCGGCTGTCGGAGCGCATGCGCGAACTGGTCGACGGGATGGAGCAATGCACGCAGCGCAGCAGCACCCAGCGCGTCGCACACTACCTCGTGCAGCACGCCGGCAGCGACGACGGCGAGGTGCATCTTCCATGCGACAAGCAAACGATCGCGTCGCAGCTCAACCTGACGCCGGAAACCTTCTCGCGCGTGCTCAACCGGCTGCGGCGCGACGGCTTCATCATCCCGCGCGGTCGCCGCGCGATCACGCTCACCAACCGCCTGCAGCTCGAGCGCATCGCGGCGTGACGGGCCGTTCGCGACCTCAGGCGGAGAACGGTTCCACGCGCTCGCGGTTGCCGTCCGCGGCAAGCCAGCGCACCAGGATGCGGTAGATGTCCAGATCGAAGCGGCGCGGCGGCAGTTCCGCGCGCAGCGCTTCCAGCGCCGACACACTGTCGGCGGAACCCAGCAGGCACCAGCGATCGAATACGTGCCAGGCCTCGCTACCGCTGTGCGCGCAGCGCTCGGCGACGAGCACCGGCCCCGCCCACGGCCAGGCGCGCAGCTTCACCGCCCCGAGCGCGCCGAGCAGACGCTGGTCGTGCGCCGCGATGCTTTCCTTGCCGGCACACACGCCGGCGCAGCGTTTCGCCGCATGCGCCGAGCACGCCCCCTCCTTGCCACCCTCCAGTCCCAGGCGCTTGAGACACAGCTGGTAGGCCTGCGCGAGTTCGCGCAGCAGGTTGTCGGCTTCCTGCTTCGCGCGGAAGGTGCCATGCACGTCGCCCCATGCCGCCGGGTCGCTGCCGGCGAGCGGCACGCGCTGCAGGATGGGCGGGCGGCGCCGTCCCGGCACGTATTGCAGGCCGAACACCTCCGCGCCGCCCGCTGCGCGGTTGTATTGCGGGCAGCGGCCACGCAGGAGCCCGGCTTCGCGCAGGGTCGCGGTCAGTTCGCCGGCGCTCTCCTCCCAGTCGACACGGCGGACGCGCTGCGCGAGCTCCGCGTCCTTGCCCTTCACGCCCGGCGCGAAGTGCTCCATGACGCGCGCGCGCAGGCAGGCACTGCGACCGAGGTAGAGGAGCTGGTCGTTGTCGCCGTAGAGGTAATACAGGCCGGGCGACTCCGGCAGGCCTTCGAGCACGCCTTCGGGCAGTTCAGCCGCGCGCGCAGGGCGCTTCATCGCGCGCTCGACGGCGCGCGCCAGCAGCTCGGGCGCGAACGATGCCGTGACCAGGCGGGCGAACTGCCATAACACCTCGGTGTCACCCATGGCGCGGTGGCGCGCGCCGCACGTGAAGCCGTGGCGCTCGATCAGCGCGTCGAGGCCGTGGCGGTGATGTTCGGGGTACAGCGCACGCGACAGCTTCACCGTACACAGCACCGGCGCATCGAAGCTCTGGTCGATGCGCGCGAACTCGCTGCGGATGAAGCCGTAATCGAAGCGCGCGTTGTGCGCGACGAACACGGCGGCGCCGAGACGGGCGCGCACCTCGTCGGCGATGGCCGCGAAGGTGGGCGCATCGGCGACCATCGCGTCGGTGATGCCGACCAGCCGCTGGATCAGCGGCGGGATCGGGCATTCGGGATTGACCAGCGTTTCCCAGCGCTCCACCAGCTCGCCACGCTCGATGCGCAGCACGGCGATCTCCGTCACGCGGTCGCGCAGCGGATTCGCGCCGGTGGTTTCGACGTCGATCAGGACCAGTGAGTCAGGCAGCGACACGCGGGCGGTGGAAAGGACGGATTCCCGCAAGGCTAGCCGAACGCGGCACGGGCGAAGTCCCGCGCGGCGGACGGATCAGCCGTGCCGGATCAGTAGTGCGTGTCGTAGTAGTAGGCCTTCACCGGCACGCTGGACTCGTCGTAGCGCTTCTGGGTCGCGACGTCCTGGGGCTTGTCCCACCACAGCGCACGGCCCTTCTTCTGCTCGTCGAGTTCCTTGGGGTGCTTCTCAAGCCATTCGCGCATGAACTTGGTGTGTTCCGATTCGTAGATCGCCATCTGTTCTCTCCCGGTACAAGGCGACGCATTGTAGACGCCCGGGCGAGCCGGCGCCAATGCGCGCGCAGGAAAGAATCGCTTCACCTCACTTCGACACCAGTTCGTCGATCAGGATCCAGGCCGCGGTCGCGCCGAGCAACGCGGCCATCGTCCAGTTGAAGGCGCGCAGCGCGACGGGGCTCCTCAGGAACACCCCCATGCGGTCCCCCGCGAACGCCCACAAGGCGATGCACGGCAGGTTCACGGCGGCGCACCACCACGCGAGTTCCGCCGCCCCCTGCCAGCCGCTGCCGCGCGGCAGGAACAGGATCGCCACATTGAGCACCATCATCCACGCCTTGGGATTGACCCACTGGAACAGCGCGGCGCCGAAGAAGCCCAGCGGACGAGCCTGGCCGCGCGAGGACGGTTCGCCCGCGTGCGCCTGGCGCCACGCGAGCCACAGCAGGTAGGCGCAACCGGCGATCACGAGCGGCACCCGCAGCGCATCCAGCCACGCCATGATCCACGCCAGCAGGCTCGCGACCAGCACCACCTGCACGCCATGCCCAATGCTGACGCCGAGCATGTGCGGGAGCGTGCGGCGGAAGCCGAAATTGACGCCGCTCGCCGCGAGCATGAGGTTGTTCGGGCCGGGCGTGACGGACATCGTGACCACATAGGTCATCAGGGGCAGGTCGAACATGGCGGCTTCTCCGGGCTGATTCGCACTCCACCTAGGATAGGGATTCGTCCGACAAGGTTACAGCTCCAGTAAATTACTTTTATACTGGATACAGTTTATTCGACATCAAGCTGTATCCATCGATTGCAGCCCGGACTGCATCCATCACCCCTGGAGGCGCCACCATGCTCGACGACAGCCAACCGCTCTATCAGTCCCTCGCCCTCGAGCTGCGCCACGCGATGACGGACGGACGCCTCGCCAGCGGCGAACGCCTGCCCTCGGTGCGCGAGGCGGCGAAGAGCCGCGGGTTGAGCATCAACACGGTGCTCGCGGCCTACCGCCAGCTCGAGGCGCACGGGCTGATCGAGGCGCGGCCGCAGTCGGGCTATTTCGTGCGTTCGCGCCTACCCACGCCCGCCGCGCCGCGCTTCGCTTCCGCCAGCACGCAGGCGAAATCCGCGGAGGCCGAGGTCCTCGACCAGATCAGCCGCGTCGTCGCCGCCCAGGCGAGTCCGGACACGATCGACCTCTCGCTCGCCTGCCCCAAGGGCAGCACCTTTTATCCCGGCGAGCGCTTGGGCCGGCTGGTGTCGGACCTCGCGCGGCGGCGACCGGAGCTGCTGTCGGACTACAGCCTGCCGCCCGGATCGCTGCTGCTGCGACGCGAGATCTGCCGCCACGCGCAGGATCTGGCGATGTCGCTGGAGCCCGAGAACATCATCCTGACCAACGGCTGCATGGAGGCGCTGCAGTTCGCGCTGCGCACGGTGACGCGTCCGGGCGACACGATCGCGCTGGAGTCGCCCACCTACTTCAATCTCATCCCGCTCGCCGAGCGCCTGGGGCTGAAGACGATCGAGGTGCCGACGCACCCCGATACCGGCATGTCGCTCGACGCGCTGGAACTGCTGCTGTCGGAAAGGCGCGTGCAGGCGGTGGTGACGATGCCCAATGTGCACAACCCGCTCGGCACCAGCATGCCGGTCGAGGGCAAGAAGCGTCTCGCGGAACTCGCCAACGAATACCGCGCGCCGGTGATCGAGGACGCGCTGTACGCCGAGCTGCAGTACGCCACGCCGCTGCAGCCGGCCGCCAAGGCCTTCGACCGCGACGGCTGGGTGATCGTGTGCGCGTCCTACACGAAGACGCTGGCGCCGGGCTTCCGCGTCGGCTGGATGGAAGGCGGGCGCTTCCGCCGCGAGTTGAACGACCTCAAGTTCTGCTCCTCGGTATCGCAGCCCGCGCTGTTGTGCGAGGCGCTGGGGGTGTTCCTCGAGAACGGCGGCTACGCGCAGCACCTGCGCCGATTGCGGCGCACCTACGCGGGGCAGGTCGAGCGCCTGCGCGGCCTGATCGACAGCGCCTTCCCCGCCGGCACGCAGGCGACGCGGCCGACGGGCGGCTTCCTGCTGTGGGTGCAGCTGCCCGCGGGCTGCGACTCCAACCGCCTGTTCGACACTGCCCTCGCGCGCGGCATCAGCATCACGCCAGGGCAGCTGTTCTCGCCCGGCGGGCGTTACACGCGCCACCTCCGGCTGTCGGGCTGCTACCCGTTCTCGGACCGGCACGTGCATGCGCTGATGACGCTCGGGGAGCTGGCGGCGCGGCAGCTGTGAACTGCCTCCGGGCGTGGATCGCGCCTATGGGAGCGGCTTCAGCCGCGAATGGGCCGAGTCACATGCGGCACCGCCGATTCGCGGCTAAAGCCGCTCCCACAAGACGTGCTGCTCCCGCAAGGCATGCCGCTCGCGTTCGCCGCCGCTACGCTGGCACCTGCCCGCAGAAGCTCGACAGGATGTTCACGACTTCCTCGCACGGCAGGTCGCGCACGATGAACACGAGGCGGCTCCTGCGGTCGTCGTAGGGCGGACCTTCGGGCCACGCGGGCAGGCTGCTGGTCGGGTAGGCGACGTGCTGCACGCATTGCACCACGCGCGGCAGGGGGTCGCCGGCGATGTTGAGCAGGCCCTTGATGCGCAGGATGCGCGCGCCGTACACCTGCAGGATCAGTCCGAGTCCGTCGGAAAAGCCCAGCCAGTCGAGCGGCTCGTCGAAGCGCAGCACGTAGCTGGTGACGTGGTCGTCGTGGCGCGCCTCGTGCCCCTCGACGGCGGCGGGTTTCGCCCCCGGCCGGCGCCACGCCGGCGCCGCGGCCGCCTGCGCGCGCACGCGCTCGTCGCCCAGCCAGCGCGCGACGTCGGGGATCTTGCCCGCCGGATCGTACAGGCCGCAGCCCGACACTGCCGCAGCCGGCACCTCGCCGCGGAACACCTCGATCTGCTGCGCGCCCGGGTTCAGCGTCGCGAGCCGCGCCGCGAGGGCCGCGCGTTCGTCCGCGCCGGCGAGGTCGCATTTGGTCAGCAGCAGGCGGTCGGCCATCGCCACCTGGCGCACGGCCTCGCGGTGGCGGTCGAGCTGGCCCTGCCCGTGGGTCGCATCGACGGCGGTGATCACGCCGTCGCAGCGGTAGCGCTCGGCGATGAAGGGCTCCTGCATCAACGTGTAGATCACCGGCGCGGGGTCGGCGAGGCCGGTGGTTTCCACCAGCACCCGCTCGAGCCCGGGGATCTCGCGCCGCAGTGCGCGCATGAAGAGGTTCTTCAGCGCCTTCACGAGGTCGCCCTGCACGCTGCAGCACACGCAGCCGGAGTCGAGCACGACCAGCGTCTCGTCGACCTTGTCGACGAGGTGGTGGTCGACCGCGACCTCGCCGAACTCGTTGATCAGCACCGCGGCGCGCGCCATCGCGGGGTCGCGCAGCAGATGGTTGAGCAGCGTCGTCTTGCCGGCGCCAAGGAAGCCTGTCAGCAGCGTGACGGGGATGCGGCGGTCGCCGTCGCGCACGGCCTCGGACGGTGCTGCGGACATGCCGGCCTCAGGCGCGCACGTCGCTCTTCATGCGCGCGATGCGCACGACTTCCGGCACGCGCCGCACGCCGCGCATCACGTTGGCGAGGTGCATGCGGTCGCGCACCTGCACGGTCAGGTTCATCGCCGTGTACAGGCCGCCCTGCTCGTTGTCCATCGACACGTTCTGGATGTTGCAGTCCGCATCGGCGATCGCGCTGGCGACGCGCGCGAGCACCCCGCGCACGTTCTTGGTCAGCACGCGGATCGTCACGTCGAACAGGCGGTCCTCGCCGGCCTCCCACTCGACATCCACCCAGCGCCCGCGGTCACCGCGCACCTTCGACACCACTTGGCAGTCGTGCAGGTGCACTTCCAGCCCCTGCCCCTTGCGGATCACGCCGATGATCGGATCGCCCGGGATGGGTTGGCAGCAACGCGCGAGCTGCACCGCGATGCCCTCGCTGCCGCGGATCAGGATCGCGCCGGCGGGCTTGGGCTTGATCACGTCCGGACGGCCGGACTCGAGGTCCTGCGCCTGCGCGAGGCGGCGCGCAACGATGACCGGCAGGCGCCGGCCGAGGCCGATGTCAGCGAAGACGTCCTTCTTGCTGCGCACGCCGCGATCGCGCAGGAAGCGGTCCCACGCGAAGGTGCTGATCTGGCCCAGCGTGAGGCCGTGCGGGCGCAGGGCCTGGTTGAGCAGGCGCTCGCCCAACGTCACCGACTCCTCCTGCTGCGCGCCCTTGAGGAAGTGGCGGATCTGCGCGCGCGCCTTGCCGGTGCGCACATAGGCGAGCCAGGCCGGGTTGGGGTTGGCGTGCGCGGCGGTGATGATCTCGATCTGGTCGCCGTTGCGCAGTTCGGTACGCAGCGGCATCAGGTCGCCGTTGATGCGGCAGGCGACGCAGCGGTTGCCGATGTCGGTATGCACGGCGTAGGCGAAATCGACCGGCGTGGAGCCCTTGAGCAGCGACAGGATGCGGCCCTTGGGCGTGAACACGTACACCTCGCCGGGGAAGAGGTCGATCTTCACGTGCTCGAGGAATTCGGTCGCCTCGCCGGAGGTCGATTGCAGCTCCAGCAGCGACTGCAGCCAGGAGTGCGTCTTTTGCTGCAGCTCGGTGAGCGTTTTCTCGTCTTCCTTGTACAGCCAGTGCGAGGCGACGCCGCTCTCGGCGATGTGGTGCATCTCGGCGGTGCGGATCTGCACTTCGACGGGCGTGCCGAAGGGGCCGATCAGCGTCGTGTGCAGCGACTGGTAGCCGTTCGCCTTGGGGATCGCGATGTAATCCTTGAACTTGCCCGGCACGGGCTTGTACATCGAATGCAGCGCCCCCAGCGCGAGGTAGCAGCTGGCGACGTCGCGCACGATCACGCGGAAGCCGTAGATGTCGAGCACCTGCGAGAAGGACAGGTGCTTCTCCGCCATCTTGCGGTAGATCGAGAACAGGTGTTTCTCGCGCCCGCGCACCTCGGCCGCCAGATTCCACTGCGGCAGCCGTTCCTCGATCGCTTGCAGCACCTTGCCGACGACCTCGCGCCGGTTGCCCCGCGCCGCCTTGATCGCGCGCGACAGCACGCGGAAGCGCATCGGGAACTTGTGCTCGAAGGACAGTTCCTGCAGCTCGCGGTAGAGGTTGTTGAGGCCCAGCCGGTTGGCGATCGGGGCGTAGATCTCCAGCGTCTCGTTGGCGATGCGGCGCCGCTTGGCGGGGCGCACGCAGTGCAGCGTGCGCATGTTGTGCAGGCGGTCGGCGAGCTTGACCAGGATCACGCGCAGGTCGCTCGCCATCGCCAGCAGCATCTTGCGGAAGTTCTCGGCCTGCGCCTCTTCGTGCGAGCGGAATTCGATCTTGTCGAGCTTGGATAGCCCGTCGACCAGTTCGGCGGTGGTCTTGCCGAAGCGCTCGGCGATCTCCTGCTTGGAGATATGGGTGTCCTCCATGACGTCATGGAGGAGCGCGGCCATCAGGGCCTGCGGGTCGAGGTGCCAGTCGGCGACGATGTCGGCGACCGCGACCGGGTGCGAGATATAGGGGTCGCCGCTGATGCGGAACTGCCCCTCGTGGGCGCTCGCGGCGAAATGGTAGGCCGCCTCGACGCGGCCGACGTCCTCCGCTTTCAGGTAGGTCGCGAGCTTCGCCTTGAGCTCGGCGAAATCCAGCGACAGTACGCTCGACGCGGGAGGACGGAAAGGTTCGGGGGCGGGAATCGCAGCGGCGGCTTCCATGACGGCACGACTCCCGGCTCCCCGCGCGCGGGGATCAGGCCTGTCCGCGGTTGAGGACTTCCAGGCCGACCTTGCCGGCGGCGATCTCGCGCAGGGCGATCACGGTCGGCTTGTCCTTGTCGCTCTTGTCGATCTCGACCTGCGGGGTCGAGCCGATGGTGATCTGGCGCGCGCGATAGGTCGCGGCCAGGGTCAGCTGGAAGCGGTTGGGGATTCGTTTGAGGCAATCCTCGATGGTGACACGAGCCATTTTTCAGTCCTGTTCAAGAAAATCGAAATACTGCTGGTGCCGCAGACGCTGCCGGCCGTAGCGCAGCCGCGACGCGCGCACCACTGCCACGAGGTCGTCTATGGCGTTTTGCAGATCGTCATTCAGTATAACGTAGTCGAATTCCGCCACATGCCGCATCTCGCCGCGCGCCCCCAGCAGACGCCGCGCGATCACCTCCTCGCTGTCGGTGCCGCGCCCGCGCAGCCGCGACTCCAGCGCATCCACCGAGGGCGGCAGCACGAAGACGCCGACCGCGTCGTGGAAGCTCTTGCGCACCTGCTGCGCGCCCTGCCAGTCGATCTCGAGCAGGATGTCGCGCCCGGCGGCGATCTGCTCCTTCAGCCAGACCTTCGAAGTGGCGTAGTAGTTTCCGTGCACCTCGGCCCATTCGAGGAACTCGCCGCGGTCGCGCAGCGTGCGGAAGGTCTCGACGTCCACGAAATGGTATTCGCGCCCGTCCTGCTCGCCCGCGCGTGGCGCGCGCGTCGTGTAGGACACCGACAGGTGCATCTGCGGGTCGCGCTCGAGCAGACCGCGCACGAGGGTCGTCTTGCCGGCGCCCGAGGGCGCGGTGATGATGATCAGGGTACCGGGCATAGATAGTTCGCGCCGCATCGCGTGGCGTGCGGCGCCTCCGTGGTTCGCTGGTGGGTCCGTGGCAGGCATGTGCCGCCCCCGCCCGAAGGCGGAACCTCGATTGTGCCAGCCGGCACGCGGCGACGCCAAACCCCGGCAAACGGATACCGTTCGGACCGCGCGCGACGAAGGATTCCGGGCGAACGGCTGTATCTGATCGCCGCCTTGATAATAGAATGCATATTTTCCGCCCCCGGATACGCCAATGTCCTGGACACTCCCCGATCGCGGCACGCTGCTCGCGCTCGCCGAAGACGGCGCACTGACGCCGCAGCAGCTCGAACGGGCCGCGGACGTCGCGCCCCTCGTGCCGACGCGCGACGAATGGCTGGCCGGCGCCGACCACGTGCTCGCGATCGCCGGCGCCATCCTCCTCGCGGCCGGGCTGATCTTCTTCTTCGCATACAACTGGGACGACCTGCACCGCTTCGCCAAGCTGGGCCTCGCGCTCGCCGCACTCGCGGCTTGCACCGGCACGGCGCTCACTGCCCCGCCCTTCGCGACGGTATGGCGTGCCGCGCTGCTCGCCGCCAGCCTCGCCACCGGCGCACTGCTCGCGCTGATCGGGCAGACTTACCAGACCGGGGCGGACATCTGGGAGCTCTTCGTCGCGTGGGCGGCCCTGATGACGCCCTTCGTGCTGCTCGCGCGCTCTTCGGCGAGCTGGCTGCTGTGGCTCGTCGTCGCCAACGCCGGGCTGCTGCGCTACCTGTCGGAATCCTGGTGGGCACGCTTTGTCGGCGCACTCGGCGACGCGGAGTCCCTGTTCGCGATCGCCGCGTTCAACGGCGCCGTGCTGCTCGCCTTCGAGTTCGCCGGCAGTGTCCTGCTCGCCACGCCGCGGCGCCACATCCACCGCGTTGCAGGCTTCGGCGTGCTCGTGCCGCTAGCGCTGGGCGCCTGCCTGGCCTGGTGGGAGGCCGACTTCCACGCCGTGGGGCTCGCATTCGCCGCAGTCGCGGCCGCCTTCGCGTATGCCTACCTCACGTACCGGCGTGACGTGCCGATGCTCGCGCAGACCGCATTCGCGACGATCGCCGTCGCCACCGCCGCGCTGGTCCGCGTACTGCCGCACAGCGCGGACTTCGTCACGATCAACATCGTCGCGGTCTTCGTGATCGCCAGCACCGGCATCGCCGGCGTGTGGCTCACCCGCCTCCACCGCGAGGGACACAGGCCATGAGCAACGCCCCGGTCCCGCCGGTCGCCGAGCGCCTGCACGACGCCGGCATCATCGACGAGGCCCGTCTCGCCGCGCTGCAGGCGGCGACGCGGGCGCCATGGTGGCTCGCACTGCTGCTCGGCTTCGCGGCGTGGATCGCCGCGACGATGATCATGTCATCGTTCTTCGTCCCCCTCCTCGCCTTCGGCAGCGGTCCCGTGGCACGCGGCGTCGGCGGCCTCCTGCTGGCCGCGGCGAGCGCCTTCCTGTTCCGCCTGCGCAAGCCCTTCACGGATCAGATGGCGCTCGCCTTCTCGCTCGCCGGCCAGGCGCTGTTCGTCTCGGCCTTCGCCGCGCGCTTCTTCGACCTCGTCGAGGGCGCCGACGTGCTCGCGCTCGCGGCACTCGCCGCCAGCGTGGCGATGGCCGCGATCCCCGCGACCACCCTGCACCGCAGCGCATGCGCGCTGATCGCCCTGTTCAGCCTCGCATGGCAGATCGGCGCCGGCACGGGGCTCGCGCTCTTCGGCGTCGCGCTCGCCGGCGCCGCCGTGGCGCTGTGGCTCGCCCGCCTGGCGTGGGCCGCCCATCCCCAGGCGCCGCTGGTCAAGGCGGCCGCCCACGCGCTGACCCTCGCCGCCTTGGTCCTCGCCCCCTATGGCCATGCGCATTCGGCGCTGACGGCGCTCGAAGAGGCGCTCACCGGCTACCAGACCGGCTTCGTGCTGCCGGTGTATCGCATCGGCGCCGCGCTCGTGCTCCTCGCGACGACGGCCTGGCTGTGCCGCGACACGCCATCCTTGCGCCTGCCGGCCCTCGCCGGCGCGCTGCTGTTCGCCCTCGCCACCCACCCCGCGCCCGGCCTGCTGGTGGCAGTCGCCGTGCTGCTCGCAGTCTTCCACGCCAGCCACCGCCCGTGGATCGCGATGACGCTGGTGTTCGCGACGCTCTACCTCGGCGAGCTGTATTACAGCCTGCAGGACACGCTGCTGGTGAAATCCATCGCGCTGATCGCCAGCGGCGCGGTGCTGCTCGCGCTGCGCACGCTGCTGCGCGCCCGCGCGCGGAGGATCGCATGAACCCGAGAACCCTGCGCGCCGCGCTGGCCGCGGCCTTCCTGCTGGTGGCGGCTGCGGCGCTGTACGCCGTGCGCGACAACGAGCGCATCCTCGCCGAAGGGCACATCGTGCTGGTGCAGCTTGCGCCGGTCGATCCGCGCTCGCTGATGCAGGGCGACTACATGGCGCTGCGCTACGCGATCGACAACGAAATTCTGCGCAGCGACGGCGAAGGCCGCTACGCCCATCTTGCCGTCGATGAAGAAGGCCGCGCCAGCCTCGTCGGGCTCGGCGACGCACTGCCGAGCGATCCGGCGCAGGTCGCAATGAAGCTGCGTTCGCGCGACGGTCGCGAAACGGTCGGGCCGAACGCCTTCTTCTTCCAGGAAGGCCGTGCGGACGACTTCAGCAACGCGCAGTGGGGCGAGTTCCGCGTCGATGCGGGCGGCAAGGCGCTGCTCACCCACCTGCGCGGCGACGACCTCGTGCGGCTCGGCGAAAACCGCCGCTGAGGAGGCGCTTCGGCTATCGTGCACGGCATGACACGCCCCCTGCGCACCATCGTCCGCCTGCTCGCCGGCCTCGCCCTCGCCGTGCACGCGGGCGCGGCACCGGCCGCCGACGATCCGCCACTGCCGGCGCTCGGAGCCAGCCTCGCGCAGCTCACCGTCTCCGGCGTCTCCTCCGGCGGCTACATGGCCGTGCAGTTCCAGGTCGCGCATTCCGCGCTGGTCACGGGCGCGGGCATCCTCGCCGCCGGCCCGTACGAATGCGCCACCGGCAGCATGTGGCGCGCGCTCAACAACTGCATGAATCCCGGCAGCGGCGCGCGCCCCCCGGGCGCCGAGCGAACCCTCGCCCGGGTGCGCGAGGATGCCGAGGCGGGCACCATCGACCCGCCCGCGGGCCTGCGCGACGACCGGGTGTGGGTGTTCAGCGGCGGCGCCGACCGCACCGTCGAGCGCCCGGTGGTGGACGCGCTGCTCGATTTCTACCGGCGCGTACTGCCCGCCGAGGCGATCCGCTTCGTCGAGGTCGGCGAGGCCGGGCACGCGATGATGTCCGTCGCGGATCCGCAGCCCAACGCCTGCGACACCTCCGAGCCCCCCTTCATCAACCGCTGCGGCGACCTCGACGCCGCGGGCGAACTGCTCGCCCACCTCGTCGGGTCGCTGGAAGCCCGCAGCACGCCGCCCGCCGGCGAGATGCTCGCCTTCGACCAGCACCCCTTCACCGGGGTCGCGCCGATCGAGCTGAGCCTGGCCGACCGCGGCTACGTGTACATCCCTCCCGCCTGCCGCGAAGGCGGCTGCCGCGTGCATGTGGCCTTCCACGGCTGCCGCCAGGGCGAAGCCCAGGTCGGCCGTCGCTTCGTCGACGGCGCCGGCTACAATGAATGGGCCGACAGCAACCGGCTGATCGTGTTGTATCCGCAGGTGCGGCCGCGCAGCGGCTTCGCCTGGGGATCGCTGCGCTGGGTGTACAACCCGAAGGGCTGCTGGGACTGGTGGGGTTACGCGGACCCGGATTACGCGACTCGCAATGGCGGACAGGTCAGGGCCGTGCGCGCGATGATCGAGCGCCTCGCCGCCCCGCTGCCGCCCCGGCCGGAGCGCTGAACGACATGGATGCCCACGAGCTGCTCGGCCTCGCACCGGGCGCCAACGCACACGACATCAAGCGGTCCTTCCGCCGCCTGGCCATGCTCTGGCACCCCGATCGCAACCCCGACCCGCACGCGCTGGAGCACTTCAAGGCCCTGCGCGCCGCCTACGAAAGCCTGCTCGACGGGCTGGCGTCCGCCAGCACCGACGACGCAGCGCCGGACGCGGACGACGAGCGTGACGAAGAACCGGCGGCTCCGCGTGGCGCGGATCGCCGCCAGGATCTCACGTTGACCGTCGAAGCCGCCTTCTTCGGCGGCGAACGCACGGTAGAACTCGAAAGTGACGGCGAATGCCGCGCCTGCGCCGGCAGCGGCGAGGAAGCGCTGCGCCACACGCGCCTGTGCGCGAGCTGCCACGGCACCGGCCGCGCGCCCGGCCGCCACGGGCTGGCCCCGTGCCGGCACTGCGCGGGGCGCGGCTACCTGACCAAGCAGGCCTGCCCGAGCTGCCACGGCAGCGGCCGGCGGCGCACGCTGCGACCGGTGATCGTGCGCCTGCCCGCGGGCATGCTGGACGGCGAGGAGCTGCGCGTGGCCGGCGCAGCCGACCCCGCACCCGAGCTGGCGCCCGGTGACCTCGTGCTGCGCATCCGGCTCGCGCCGCACGAACTGTACCGCCTCGACGGCCGCAATCTGGTGCTGGAGCGCCCGGTGAGCGCACTGCGCCTGCTGACCGGCGGCGAGCTCGCGATTCCCCTGCCGGACGGCGTGCGCGCCCTCAGGCTCGAACCCGGCACCGCCACGGCACGGACGCTGCGCGTCGCCGGCGCGGGCTTTCCCGGACGCGACGGACAGGCGGCAGGAGATCTGATCGTGCATCTTGAGCCACGCCTCCCCGAGGCCCCGGACGAGGCCATGCGCAGCCTGCTCGAAGAGCTGGACGCCCTCGCAGCGGCGAATCATTCCCGCCACCTGCCGGATGTGGCACTCTGGGAAGCACGCTGGCTGCGCGAGGAACCGGAAGAGCCCTGAAGCTCCCGCGCGTTGCCTCTGCATCACTTTCTGCCGGACGACACGCCCGGCCCCTCACCTCCTCCCTGATCCATGATTCTCGATATCGATTTCGTTTCCGACTTCGTCTGCCCGTGGTGCTTCCTCGGCAAGACGCGTCTCGCCCGCGCACTCGAACAGGTCCGCGAAAGCCACCCCGACATCGAGGTGCGCGTGAACTGGCTGCCCTTCTTCCTCAATCCCGACACGCCCGCCGCAGGCGAGCCGTACCGCCCCTTCCTGGAGGCGAAGTTCGGCGGACGCCGCGCTGCGGACGAGGTGCTCGCACGCGTCGCCGACGCGGCCACCCCGGACGGCCTGCAATTCGCGTTCGACCGCATTGCCACGCGGCCCAATACGCTGCCCGCCCACCGCCTGACCTACCGTGCACAGTCCGTCGGCCACACCTCCGCACGGATCAATGCCCTCGGCGAGGCGCTGTTCGCCGCGCACTTCCAGCAGGGGCGCGACATCGGCGACATCGCGACGCTGGTCGACATCGCCGTCGAAACGACGGGCGACAGGCGCGAGGACGTGGAGGCTTACCTGGAAAGCGACGAGGATGCCGCGACGGTCAGACGCATGGCCGTGCAGCTGCAGAAGCAGGGCGTGAACGGCGTGCCCTTCTTCATCTTCAACCGCCGCCTCGCGGTGTCGGGCGCACAGACGTCCGCGGTGCTGGGCGCGGCAGTGCTGCAGTCGCTGCAGAACGCCTGAGCAGCGGCGCGCGACGCGCCCCGCTCAGTGCGCGGGCGTGGGCGGCGCGGCCGCGGGGTGCACCGGCAGCACCGACGGCGGCAAGGCGGGCGTGCCGTCCGGATTCACGCTGTGGCAGCGGTAGCAGTTGCGGTGCGTGATGAAGGCGACGCGGTCGTGGCACTTGCCGCAGAACTGGCCGCGGAAGATGTCCTCCATGCGGATCTGCGTGCTGCCGGCCTTTTCCGCGAACGGGTCGGGGTGGCAGTTCTTGCAGTCCAGCCACTCGGTATGCGCGCGGTGCGGGAAGCGCACGTTGGGCATCTGCTTGGTGTTGCGCAGGATCACGTCGAGATCCAGCGGCGGCTCGCGATCCTTGCCGTCGATGCGCTGGCGCGGCTTGATCAGCCCCTGGCGCAGCGCGTTCATCCAGTCGACCTTGCCGTCACGGTCGCGCGGCAGGTCGCCCAGCGCCTCGTCGGCGCGCTGCAGGCGCTCGTAGGCCGGACTCGTGGGATCGTAGAACTCGTCGGCCGGGCGCTGCCGGCCAACCACGCGCGGCGGCGCTGCCGGCGAAGCCGGCGCGCCAGCCGCCTCGTCCTCGGCGGGCGGCACCTCAACCGTCTTCAGCGCGGCGCCCGCATGCGGGGCGCCCGCGTACAGGACGGCCGCGACGAGCAGACCACCGACACAACGCAAGATTCGATTTCCCATCAGTTCACACTTCCCCACCCGAGTGCGGGCGATGCATGCAAATTCGGCACCCGCGGCGCCTGCCCGGCCGCGCGGAGCGCATTCTGCCTCGTCGACCGCCCTGCCGCCAGCGCGGCGGCAAGCGACCGAACACGCACCGCGACGCGGCATGCGGCAGCGCGTTCCCATAGTCGGCGACACGCGGCGGCGTATTCCCGCATTCGGGAATGACGGTCATGCACAGCCCTCCCGCTCTATACTCGATGCATGTCCGCGGACGCCGCTCCGAACGATGAACAGCATGGAAAGCCGCCACGCATGAAAACCGCCCTGTCCCGTCTCTTCACCACTGCGCTCCTCGCCGCCGGCCTTGTCGCGGGCGGCGGCGCCCGTGCCGAACCGCTGGCCGAGGTGTCGACCGTCTGGAAACTGATCGGCCCGAACCACAAGATCGTCGTCGAGGCCTACGACGATCCACTCGTCGAAGGTATCACCTGTTATGTGTCGCGCGCCAAGACCGGCGGCCTGTCGGGCGCATTCGGGCTCGCCGAGGACGTCGCCGAGGCCTCGATCGCCTGCCGTCAGGTCGGACCCGTGCGCATCGCGAAACCGCTCCCTGCCAAGCAGGAGGTGTTCTCGGAGCGCCAGTCCATCCTGTTCAAGCGCCTGCAGGTCGTGCGCATGGTCGACGCCAGGCGCAACGTGCTCGTGTATCTCACCTACTCGGACAAGATCATCGAAGGCAGCCCGCAAAACAGCGTCACGGCCGTCGCGGTCGACCGCGGCACGCCGATTCCGGTGCGCTGAAACGACGAGGGCCGCGCTCGCGCGCGGCCCTCGTCGCCCATGCAGCGGCCGGCACAGGCCGGCCACGGCGGGGCTTACTTGTTCACGCGCACGGCGCTGGCGAACACGATCTGGTCGAACTTGCGGTTCAGCGAGGTGCTGGTGAAGTTGGTCATCACCATGCCGTCGCCCCAGCTCACCTTGTCGCCCGCCTGCGCCTGCGTGACCGGCGCGGCAACCCACACGGTGCTGCCGTTCTGCAGCACTTCCAGGTAGGTGTAGCCACCGCCGGTCAGAACGCTCTTCACCTCGCCGCTGCTGCCGGCGGGCGCTTCGGCCTGGACGGCCGGCTGGGCCGCGCCCATCGGCGGATGCGCGCCGCCTGCCGCACCGGCCATCGGCTGCGTGCCGTGCGGCGCGACGCCGGTCGGTGCTGCGCCGGCAGGACCCCAGGCATTCACGAACAGGATGCGATCGAAGGTGCGGCCCAGCGACTTCGACGCGAAGTTGGTCATCACGGCGGAGTCGCCCCACTGGACGGTATCGCCGACCTGCACGGGAATCTGGCCGCCGGCGATCCAGATCTTCTCGCCGCCGCCCTGCTCCACTTCGGCATAGGTGTAGCCACCACCCTGCAGAAGTTGCAGGACCTTGCCGGAATTCGGAGTCGCTGCGGACACGGCCACGGGAGCGGCGGGCGCCGCAGCCTGGGGCGCCGGGCTGGCGGGCGCGGCGGCCTCTTCTTTCTTCGAACACGCGGCAAGGCCGACCGAGGCGGCCACAGCGACCAACAACCAGGGCTTCACAGGAATTTCTCCGTAAATGTCACGACCGACTGGCCGCGAAACGTGAATTTTAGCACGCAAAAAACAGTCCACCCGGCCCGTGGACCGACGTGCACAGCAATCGAGGGAAGGCGCGCGTCGTCAGGCCGCTCGGGATCGGCTTCAGCCGCAAATCGTGCGGCAATGCCGGCACCATGCGTCCATTCGCGGCTGAAGCCACTCCCACAATGCGCCTCCCCAAAGCGTCGTTCCGCACCGGTCTACGTCGACTGTCCGTGCGATAATTCACATTCGGGCAATACGGACCGATCAGCGTATCGGTCGCCCGCAGGTTTTGCGGTCTGGGTACCGCATCGTTCGTTCGACGGGGCGCCGTGGCGCTCGCGTCTATTAAATCCCGGCGGATTCCGCACCGGGATGGATGTGGTCTCGCGCGTCGGCGCGTGCTCACGCTTGAATCGGGAGTAGCTTCATGTTCGATCCGCATTGCGCCGGACGCCGGCGCGTGCTCGCCTCCATCGGGGGGCTGGCCGCGGCCGCCTTTGCGCCGCCGGCCCTGGCCTTGCCCGGCAATTCGCGCACCACGCCGCCAGGCGAGCGGCTCGAGTCGCTGGCGCAGCTCCCGCCCGCGCCGCCGGCCCTGCGCCGCGCGCTGGAGCCGCTGCGCGGCAAGGCCGTGCTGGTGAATTTCTGGGCGACCTGGTGCGAGCCCTGCCGCACCGAGATGCCGGCGCTCGTCAGCCTCGCCGAATCGGAATCCGGCCTCGCGCTGGTGACCGTCGCCGTCGCCGACCGTGCGGACGAGGTGCGCCGCTTCTTCGACGAGCACCTCGTCGATCCCGTGCTCGTGAACGATCCGGAACAGGTCGTGTCGCGCGCCTGGGACGTGCGCTACCTGCCCACGACCGTGCTGCTCGACACCGCCCACCAGCCCCTGCTGCGCGCGCGCGGCGAGCTCGATTGGCACCACGACAGCGTGCGTGAGCGCATCCGCAGCGCCGCCGCCGCCCGCCCGGCCAGAACCTGAATCGGACAAAGGATCGACCATGAACCGCAGAGACTTCCTCAAGACCTCGGCGATCGCCGCCGGCCTGACGCTGCCGGCCCTGGGCCGGGCGGCAGCCCCGTTCGCAGCCGCGCCGTACGCCCCCGCCTTCACGCCCCGCCCGGAAAACGGCTGGCGGGTATTCGAACTCGTCACGCGCATCGAGCCGGTCGCCACGGACGGCCCGATCCAGGTGTGGATCCCGCTTCCCGCAGTGACCGAAACCGACTGGAGCCGGCCGATGGGCAACTTGTGGAGCGGCAACGCCACCGGCATGTACGTCGCGACCGACCCGGTATATGGCGCGGCGATGCTGCACGCGACCTGGCCTGCGGCCACGGCCGCACCGGCGCTCGAGATCGTCAGCCGCTGCGCGACGCGCGACCGCGCCGTCGACCTCGCGCACGGCGGCCGCATGCCCAAGCTGCCTGCCGCCGAGCGCGCGCTGTACACCCGCGCGACCGCGATGCTGCCGACCGACGGCATCGTGCTCGACACCGCGCGCGAGATCACGCGCGGAGCAAAGGGCGACGAGGACAAGGCGCGCGCGATCTACGACTGGATCGTCGACAACACCTTCCGCAACCCGAAGACGCGCGGCTGCGGGCTGGGCGACATCCGCGCGATGCTGGAGACGGGCGACCTCTCCGGCAAGTGCGCCGACCTCAACGCACTGTACGTCGGCCTCGCGCGCTCGCTGGGCCTGCCGGCGCGCGACGTGTATGGCGTTCGCGTCGCCGATTCGCGCTACGGCTACAAGAGCCTGGGCAAGAGCGGTGACGTGTCGCGGGCCCAGCACTGTCGCGCCGAGGTGTGGCTGGAGCACGCCGGCTGGGTGCCGGTCGACCCCGCCGACGTGCGCAAGGTGGCGCTCGAGGAGCCGCCGGGTGGCCTGCTGCTGTCCGACCCCAGGGTCGTGGCAGCGCGCAACACGCTGTTCGGTGCATGGGAGATGAACTGGCTGGCGTACAACTTCGGCCACGACATCCGCCTGCCCGGCAGCGAGGGCCCGGAAACACCCTACCTGATGTATCCGCAGGGCGAGAACCGCGACGGGCGCTTCGACAGCCTCGATCCTGCGAACTTCCGCTATACGCTGAGCGCGCGCGAGCTCAGCGACGCGTGATGCGATGGCGCGGGCCCGGCGCGGCGCGGCCGGGCTTGCTATCATCGGCGGGATGAAAGCTTCCCACTGCGAGCAGCTCGACATCCGCGGGCTGCGCTACAACGTCCGCCACTGGGGCGCCACCGACGCCCCGGTCGTCTTCTTCCTGCACGGCTGGATGGACAGCTCGGCCACCTTCCAGTTCGTCGTCGATGCGCTGCAGCAGGAGTGGCACGTGATCGCTCCCGACTGGCGCGGTTACGGTCAGTCCGAGTGGATTCACCGCCCGTACTGGTTCCCCGACTACTACGGCGATCTCGACGCGCTGCTGGCGCACTATTCGCCGGATCGCCCTGCGCGCCTCGTCGGCCACAGCATGGGCGCGGCAATCTCGTCACCTTACGCAGGCGTGCGGCCGGAGCGTGTTCAACAGCTGGTGATGATGGACTTCCTCGGTCTGACCGCGACGGACGAGGCCGATGCACCGGGACAGCTGTCTGCCTGGCTCGATAATCTGCGCAAGGAACAGCCGACGCGCAGTTACCTCGATCACGAAACCTTCGCGCGTCGCCTGATGCTCGTGAATCCGCGCCTCACGGCTGAACAGGCCGCCTTCCTGGCGCGCAACGTGACCCGGACGCTTCCCGACGGGCAGCTCACGATGGGCGGCGACCCCTGGCACAAGGTACCCTCGCCGCTGCGCTACCAGGCCCGCGACGTGATGGCGGCGTGGCGCGGGATCAAGGCGCCGGTGCTGATGCTGATCGCCGACAAGGGCTACGTGACCGAGCGTTTCGCCGACGATCCCGCGGAGATAGATCGCCGGCTCGCCTGCTTCGCGGACATGCGGCGCGTGACGATCACCGGATCCGGCCACAACCTGCAGCACGACCAGCCGGAACAGGTTGCAGCGGCGATCGAGGGATTTCTCGGGCGCGACTAGCGCATCTCGCCACGCAGGCCGGCGACCGCCGCCTGCAGGCTTTCGGGGGTGGCTGCCTCGGGCGCGAAAGGCGCGCCACCGACCAGCTCGATGCGGCTGAAGAAGCCGCGGCGGAAGGGGCGGCTCAGCGCCGGTCCGTCCTTGCGGCTGAAGCTGCTGCCCCACAGGCCGCGCAGCGCGAGCGGCACGACCGGGACCGGCGTGCGCTCGACGATGCGGCGGATGCCGGGGCGGAAGGGCTTGAGCTCACCGTCGTCGGTGATGCGCCCTTCGGGGAAGATGCCGACCAGCTCGCCCGCTTTCAGCGCGCGGGCGACCTCGTCGAAGGCGCGCTCCATCATCGTGGCGTCTTCCTTCGCCGGCGCGATGGGGATCGCCCGACT
The DNA here is from genome assembly GCF_045689615.1 of Aromatoleum evansii. Classification (NCBI taxonomy): domain Bacteria; kingdom Pseudomonadati; phylum Pseudomonadota; class Betaproteobacteria; order Rhodocyclales; family Rhodocyclaceae; genus Aromatoleum; species Aromatoleum evansii. Next base: position 298,453 of record NZ_CP141259.1, on the reverse strand, counting down.
GGAGCGGAAGACGAAGGACAGGATGGGCCAGCGGAAGATGTGGTGATCCATCACGAATCGGATCGGGCGGCGCGAGGCGGCCATGATCACCAGCGCATCGACGAAGCTGACGTGGTTGGCGACGAGCAGCGCCGGCCCCTCCTCGGGGATGTGCTCGACGCCCTTCACGCGCAGGCGATACACGGTATGCACCAGCAGCCACACGATGAAGCGCACGAGGAACTCCGGCACCAGCGTGTAGATGTAGAGGGCGACCGCGGCGTTGAGGATGGCGGTGATGAGGATCAGCTGCGGGATCGTGCACCCCGCGGCGAGCAGACCCGCGCCCAGTCCGGCGGCGACGACCATGAAGAGGGCGTTGAGGATGTTGTTGCCGGCGATGATGCGCGAGCGGTGGCCGGGCTCCGAGCGCGCCTGCACCAGCGCGTACAGCGGCACGATGAAGAAGCCGCCGAAGACGCCGATCATCACGAGGTCGAAAAGCGCGCGCCAGGTCGCCGGGCTCGCCAGCACCGTCGCGAGCGGCAGCGCCTCGCCGGCGTGCGCGGCGGCGGGGCTGGCCCACCACAGGTCGAACGCGAACAGCGACAGGCCGATCGAGCCGAAGGGCACCAGGCCGATCTCGACGTGCTTGCCGGAGAGCCGCTCGCACAGCAGCGAACCGACGCCGATGCCGACCGAGAACAGCGCCAGCAGCAGCGTCACCGCGTGCTCGTCGCCACCCAGCACGTCCTTGGCGTAGCCGGGGAATTGCGACAGGAACAGCGCGCCGTAGAACCAGAACCACGAGATGCCGAGGATGGACAGGAACACGGTGCGGTTGCCGCGCGTGAAGGCGATGTTGCGCCAGGTCTCGGTGAGCGGGTTCCAGTTGACCTTCAGGTCCGGCGCCGCGATCGGTGCCGCCGGCACGCCGCGGCTCGCGACGTAGCCCAGCACCGCGACCACCAGCACCACGGCCGACACCCACACCGCGCCGCCCGGCAGCGCGATCGTGACGCCGCCGGCGATGGTGCCGACGAGGATGGCGACGAAGGTGCCCGACTCGACCAGCGCGTTGCCGCCGACGAGTTCGTGCTCGCGCAGATGCACGGGCAGGATGGCGTATTTCACCGGCCCGAAGATCGACGACTGGGTCCCCATCAGGAACAGCGCTGCGAACATCAGCGCGAGCGAGTCGAGCGCGAAGGCGAGCGTGCCGAGGCCCATCACGCCGATCTCCATGAGCTTGGTGATGCGGATCAGGCGGCTTTTTTCGTGCTTGTCGGCGAGCTGGCCGGAGGTCGCGGAGAAGAGGAAGAAGGGCAGGATGAAGATGCCCGCGGCGAGGTTCACCAGCACGCCGGGCGAGAGCGTCGTGTAGCGCGCGGCCTGGAAGGTGATCAGCACCACCAGCGCGTTCTTGTAGACGTTGTCGTTGAAGGCGCCGAGGAACTGCGTCAGGAAGAAGGGCAGGAAGCGCCGCTCGCGCATCAGCTGGAACTGGGAGCTCATGTCGGGGTCCGGGTGAAGAAGCGTCGGGTTTCGAAGACGGCCGGCGCGAAGCGCTTGCCGCGGCTGTGCAGGTGGCGCTTGAGCACGAGATCGAACAGGATCGGATTGTGCTCGCGGATCCCTTCCAGCACCGGTACGGCCTGCGCGTCGAGCATGCCTTCGGCGGCGAACTGCGTCGGCGAGATCAGCGGCAGGATGCCCGGCAGCGGGTAGTCGGTGCCGAACAGCAGACGCGGGTGCCAGTCCTCGCGCTCGATGATCGCACGCAGCACCGCGAGGTCGCGATTGCGCTGCGTGATCGCGGAGATGTCGGCGAAGAGCAGGCGGGCGTGGCGCGGCTCGTCCATCATGCGAGCGAAGAGCTGGAAGCTGGGCACGCGCGGACCATCGGCGCCGCGGTCGAGGTCGACGTCCGCGCCGATGCTCGCGCAATGCGCCATCACGACGCGCACTCCGCGATCGAGCGCACGGCGCAGGCGCAGCGGGTTGCCGAGGTCTGCGTGGCCGGCGCCGGACACCGCCTGCTCCTCACCGGCGTGCGTGATGAGCGGCAGGTCGAGGCGCACGAGGGCGTCGTAGAAACGGTCGCACGCGGGCGCCGCGGGGTCGATGCCCATCGCCGGCGGCAGCCACTTCACCGCGCGCGCACCGTCGGCGGTGGCCGCTTCCAGCGCCGCCACCGCATCCGGACGATAGGGGTGCACGGAGCACACCCATTCGAAACGCTGCGGAGCGGCCCGCGTGACATCGCGTGCATACGCATCGGGCACGAAGAACGCGGACTGCCCGGGCAGCGCGCGGCCGGCCGCGTCGTGCGCACGATCGAAGGCGAAGAGCATCAGCTTGAAGCCCGGCGCCATGCCGTCGATGAGGTTGTGCAGACGCTCGACGTAGCTCTGGTCGACGCGCCCCGGCGCCTCGTGCGCGCAGCCGGCGTTGAGGTAGAAGAGACGCTGCAGGTATTGCAGCGGGTGCAGCGGGCTCAGCATCTCGGGCGAGATCGCGATGCCGCTGCCGCCGTCGCCGATGCCCGCCAGATGCGCGTGGCAGTCCCACACCTGCGCCGGGTCCAGCCCCGCCCACGCGCTGCGCACGATGTCATGGCGCGCCAGTTCGTCCGGCAGCGTCGCATGGCAGGGGTTCATCAGCCACGGGCGGCTGCCCAGCGCGGCGACGCCGCCCGCGGCCGTCAGGCCCAGTGCGGCCGCGAGCCAGCGGCGGCGCGCCGGGGAGAAGGCACGCACCATCACGCGGCCTCCGCCCAGCGCTTGAGCGTCACGTAGTCGATCTTGCCGGTGCCCAGCAGCGGCAAGGCTTCGACCGCGACGATCCTGCGCGGCACGGCGAGCTCGGGCACGCCTGATTCTCGCGCGGCGGCGAGCAGGCGGTCGCGCGTGAGGGCGCGCTCGCTGGTGAACAACACCAGCGCCTCGCCCTTCGCGGCATCGGCCTGGGTGGAGGCGGCATGCTGGGCGGCCGGTGCGGTCGCCGCGGCGAGCTTCTCGACCGCCTCGAGGCTCACCATCTCGCCGGCGATCTTGGCGAAGCGCTTTACACGGCCGACGATGCGCACGAAGCCGTCGTCGTCGAGCTCGACCACGTCGCCGGTCTCGTACCAGCCCTCGCCCGCCTCCGAGGCCGGCGCCTGCGGCACGCCCGGCTGGTCGACCTTGAGGTAACCGCTCATCAGGTTGGGGCCGGACACGTGCAGCATGCCGCCCCGGGCGATGCCCGGCACGGGCACGAGGCGCGCCTGCAGGCCGGGCAGGAACTGGCCGACGGTGCCCGTGCGGTAGGCCATCGGCGTGTTCACCGCCATCACCGGTGCGGTCTCGGTCGCGCCGTAGCCTTCGAAGATGCGGATGCCGAAACGCTCGAACCACAGCTGGCGCACCGGCTCGGCGAGCTTCTCGGCACCGGCGATGACGTAGCGCAGGCGGTAGAAATCGTAGGGGTGGGCGAAGCGCGCGTAGTTCGCGAGGAAGGTGCTGGTGCCGAGCAGCACGCTGCAGCCGCGGTCGTAGGCGACTTCCGGGATCACGCGGTAGTGCAGCGGGCTGGGGTAGAGGAACACGTTGGCGCCGGAGAGCACCGGCAGCAGGCCGCCGGCGGTCAGCCCGAAGGAGTGGAACAGCGGCAGCGCGTTGAGGATCTTGTCGTCGACCGAGAAATCGACGACCGCCCGGATCTGCGCGATGTTGGCGAGCAAGGCGCGGTGCGACAGCACGACGCCCTTGGGCTTGCCCTCGGAACCGGACGTGAACAGCACCACCGCCGTGTCCTCCGGCGCGCCGATCGAGGTCGCCGCGCCCGGGAAGCGCAGCGCCCACAGCATGAGCCACAGCTTGTCGACCAGGCCCATCTTGCCGCGCAGGTCTTCCAGGTACACGAAACGCAGCTCGGGGCACACCACCGCGAGCGCCGCGAGCTTGTCGCCGAGCTTGGCCTGCTCGACGAAGGCGCGCGAGGTGAGCACGGTGCGGATCTGCGCCGCCGCGCACGCGGCCTGCATACCGTCGGCCCCGGCGGTGTAATTGAGCATCGCGGGGATGCGGCGGAAGGCGGTGAGGCCGAAGACCAGCGCCAAGGTCGGCGCGAGGTTGGGCAGCAGGATGCCGACATGCTCGTTCGGGCCGGACTCCTTCGCGACGAGGCGGCCGAGCGCGAGTGCCATCTTGATCAGGTCGCCGTAGGAATACTCCTCCTGCTTCAGATCCTCGACGAGGCGGCGCGAGCGGCCGTGGATGGAGGCGGCGTCGAGGAGGGCCTCAAACAGCGTCTGCTGCGGGCGGCTGGCGAAGATCATCTCCTGCATGATGCGGCGCATCGCCTCGCCCGCGCGGCGGCGGCGTTCGCGCGCGGTCGGCGCGACCGGGACGTCGATGTGCGTCACCGGATGGATCGTCAGCGCCAGTTGCGGGAAGAAGCGGCGCGGGAAGCGCCCGCCCATGCGCGAGAAGTAGGTGCGCGCGGCGCCGTCGATCTTCACCGGCAGGATGGTCGCGCCCGTGCGCGCGGCGACGAAGGCCGGGCCGTCATAGGTCTTCATCAGGCTGCCCGTGGTGGTGATGCGCCCCTCGGGGAAGATCACGACCGGGCGGCCGGATTCGAGCAGGCGCACGACCTTCTTCATCGCCATCGGGCTGGTCGGATCCACCGCAAGGTAGTCGACCAGCGACAGCATCAGGCGGAACCCGCGCTTGTTGGCGACCGTGGTATGCACGACGAAGACCGGGTCGAGCGGCAGGAAGAGCCCCAGCAGCAGACCGTCGAGGAAGGATTCGTGGTTCGCGATCACCAGTAGGCGCGCCTCGCCGGCGGGCACGCGGCCGCTGATGCGCACGCGGAAGAGCAGGCGCGCGAGGCCGCGCAGCAGGGGTTTGAGGAGGGATCGGAGCATGGTGGGGTCTCGTTCCGGAAATCGAAGAAAGGTCAGCGCGCCGACGCGTCCGGCCACGGCACTTCGGGTCGCTTCATGTCGCGGAACGCCGCCATCAGCCAGGAGCGCATGCCGATGACGAGGGTATAGGGGCGGCGGTCGGCGGGCGAGAGTTTCTGGTCGGCGATGTGCTGTTGCGCGAAATCCTGCCCGACGCGCGCGAGGCGCTCGCGGAAGGAATGCGCGAGCCCGCGACCGATCTGCCCATGCACGACCATCAGCATCTCGGATTCGCCGTCGAAGCCGCCGGCGAAGTAGTCGTCGATGACCTCGCCGCGGAAGTACTGCATCACCGGCCCGTGCGGGCGCCAGCGGAAGCCCTTGGCGACCTTGAGGTGGTAGCGGTTGCCGGGGCGCAGGTCGATGATGCCGAGGCGGTCGAGGTGGGTCAGCTGCTTCACGACGTCGGCCTCGCTCATCTGGTAGGTCGCGACGATCTGCTCCGCGCTCCAGTGGCTGAGACAGCAGATCGCCACCAGCAGCAGCTGGCGGTCGCCGACGACCGCCTTCTCCTGCGCCAGGGTCAGCTCGTCGAGCAGCGGCTCGTGCTCGGCGACGCGGCGCGCGAGGTCGGCGAAATCGAGGTTCAGCACACGGCAGATCGCGTCGATGCGCGACAGCGACATGTCTCCGCTCGCCGAGAACATGCGCTTGACGCTGGACTCAGCCATGCCGAGGCGCACCGCGAGCGTGGCGTAGGTCAGGCCGGCGGCCTTCAGTTCAGTTTTTAGGGTAGCGACGAGGTCGGCAGTGGTGCTCATGGGCGCTTCCAGTGGGGAGAATGCGGTTCCAAGTTTACGTGGATGACACGGCAGGCGAAAAAGATCTATTAAAGTATCATTTATCAATACTTTAAGCAGAACCCCTGCGTACTTGAACCAGAAAAGTAACGCGTCTTCCGGACGCGCGTTTGGTCGCCACCACGTCCAACGCTCTTCCGCGATTTTCCGAGACTCTGCATCCTCGACGCTCTCCGCCGAAACTCAAACTAGGTACCGTGCTAGTCTAGAAGACTATTATTATGCTGTAAGGATTGTCAGTGTCATAAGACCCCTTTGTCATGTAGAGTGCGCGCAATTCAAAACTGACAAAGTGGATGATTCATGGCAACGCTGACCGGAACCAACGACAACGACATTCTGATCGGTAGCGCGGGGACTGACACCCTCGACGGTGGAGCAGGCAACGACACGCTGGTCGGCGGTTTTGGCAGCGACATCTATCTGTTCGGATACGGCTCCGGGCAGGACGTGATCACCGACGACGACTACGCGACGGTGGGCGCGCTCGACACGATCCGGCTGGGCGCCGGCATTCGTCCCGATCAAGTGACGCTGGTGCGCGAAGGCGACAACCTGGTCCTGAAGCTCAATGACAGCACCGATCAGCTCACCATCAACTACTGGTTTGTCGATGCCGGACCCAACAGCTATGCCAACCCGCTGCGCTACCGCGTCGAGCAGGTGGAGTTCGAGGACGGCACGCTGTGGGATGCGGCCAAGCTGGCCGACACCGCGTCGCTGCCCATCGCCACCGAAGCGCGCGATACGCTGTACGGCAACAGCGCCGCCGACACCTATCTCGGGCTGGGCGACAACGATTTGTTGGTCGGCTACGGCGGCAACGATGTCCTCGACGGTGGCGAGGGCGACGACACGCTCAATGGCGGCAACGACAACGATCTGCTGCTCGGCGGTGCCGGCAATGACAACCTGGCCGGAGGCAGCGGTGACGACAGCCTCTACGGCGGCATCGGCAACGATCTGCTCAACGGGAGCGATGGCCTCGACACGCTGAACGGCGGCGATGGCAGCGACACCCTCATGGGCGGCGCCGGCAGCGACGTGCTGGACGGCGGAGCCGGCAACGACACGCTGGACGGCGGCTTTGGCGGCGACATTTACCTGTTCGGATACGGCTCCGGGCAGGACGTGATCACCGACGACGACTACGCGACGGTGGGCGCGCTCGACACGATCCGGCTGGGCGCCGGCATTCGTCCCGATCAAGTGACGCTGGTGCGCGAAGGCGACAACCTGGTCCTGAAGCTCAATGACAGCACCGATCAGCTGACCATCAACTACTGGTTTGTCGATGCCGGACCGAACAGCTACGCCAACCCGCTGCGCTACCGCGTCGAGCAGGTGGAATTCGAGGACGGCACGCTGTGGGATGCGGCCAAGTTGGCCGACACCGCGTCGCCGCCCATCGCCACCGAAGCGCGCGATACGCTGTACGGCAACAGCGCCGCCGACACCTATCTCGGGCTGGGCGGCAACGATTTGTTGGTCGGCTACGGCGGCAACGATGTCCTCGACGGTGGCGAGGGCGACGACACGCTCAATGGCGGCAACGACAACGATCTGCTGCTCGGCGGTGCCGGCAATGACAACCTGGCCGGGGGCAGCGGTGACGACAGCCTCGACGGCGGCATCGGCAACGATCTGCTCAACGGGAGCGATGGCCTCGACACGCTGAACGGCGGCGATGGCAGCGACACCCTCATGGGCGGCGCCGGCAGCGACGTTCTGGACGGCGGAGCCGGCAACGACTCGCTGGACGGCGGCTTTGGCGGCGACATCTATCTGTTCGGATACGGCTCCGGGCAGGACGTGATCACCGACGACGACTACGCGACGGTGGGCGCACTCGACACGATCCGGCTGGGCGCCGGCATTCGTCCCGATCAAGTGACGCTGGTGCGCGAAGGCGACAACCTGGTCCTGAAGCTCAATGACAGCACCGATCAGCTGACGATCAACTACTGGTTTGTCGATGCCGGACCGAACAGCTACGCCAACCCGCTGCGCTACCGCGTCGAGCAGGTGGAATTCGAGGACGGCACGCTGTGGGATGCGGCCAAGTTGGCCGACACGGCGTCGCTGCCCATCGCCACCGAAGCGCGCGATACGCTGTACGGCAACAGCGCCGCCGACACCTATCTCGGGCTGGGCGGCAACGATTTGTTGGTCGGCTACGGCGGCAACGATGTCCTCGACGGTGGCGAGGGCGACGACACGCTCAATGGCGGCAACGACAACGATCTGCTGCTCGGCGGTGCCGGCAATGACAACCTGGCCGGGGGCAGTGGTGACGACAGCCTCGACGGCGGCATCGGCAACGACCTGCTCAACGGGGGCGATGGCCTCGACACGCTCAACGGCGGCGATGGCAGCGACACCCTCATGGGCGGCGCCGGCAGCGACGTTCTGGACGGCGGAGCCGGCAACGACACGCTGGACGGCGGCTTTGGCGGCGACATCTATCTGTTCGGATACGGCTCCGGGCAGGACGTGATCACCGACGACGACTACGCGACGGTGGGCGCGCTCGACACGATCCGCCTGGGCGCCGGCATTCGTCCCGATCAAGTGACGCTGGTGCGCGAAGGCGACAACCTGGTCCTGAAGCTCAATGACAGCACCGATCAGCTCACCATCAACTACTGGTTTGTCGATGCCGGACCCAACAGCTATGCCAACCCGCTGCGCTACCGCGTCGAGCAGGTGGAGTTCGAGGACGGTTATCGTCTGAACCTCGACGATCTGCAATTCGGCACTGCCGGCAACGACACCCTCAACGGAACCAATGCCGACAGCATGCTCATGGGGCATGAGGGCAACGACACGCTGAACGGCTACGGTGGCAATGACTTCATGAACGGCGGTGCTGGCGCCGATGCCATGGCGGGGGGAGGAGGTAATGATCTTTATGTGGTCGATGACGCCGGCGATCGGGTTACAGAAATGCTCGGCGAAGGGGTTGATGAGGTTCTGAGCAGCATCAGCCACACCCTCGGGGCCAATTTCGAAAACCTCACCCTGACCGGTAGCAGTAATACAAATGGGAGCGGCAACGAGCTAGACAACCGATTGCTCGGCAATGCTGGCAGCAATGTCTTGCGGGGCGGCGCCGGCAGCGACATTCTGGACGGTGGGGCAGGCAACGACACGCTGGACGGCGGCTTTGGCGGCGACATCTATCTGTTCGGATACGGCTCCGGGCAGGACGTGATCACCGACGACGACTACGCGACGGTGGGCGCACTCGACACGATCCGCCTGGGCGCCGGCATTCGTCCCGATCAAGTGACGCTGGTGCGCGAAGGCGACAACCTGGTCCTGAAGCTCAATGACAGCACCGATCAGCTGACGATCAACTACTGGTTTGTCGATGCCGGACCGAACAGCTACGCCAACCCGCTGCGCTACCGCGTCGAGCAGGTGGAATTCGAGGACGGCACGCTGTGGGATGCGGCCAAGTTGGCCGACACCGCGTCGCTGCCCATCGCCACCGAAGCACGGGATACGCTGTACGGCAACAGCGCCGCCGACACCTATCTCGGGCTGGGCGGCAACGATTTGTTGGTCGGCTACGGCGGCAACGATGTCCTCGACGGTGGCGAGGGCGACGACACGCTCAATGGCGGCAACGACAACGATCTGCTGCTCGGCGGTGCCGGCAATGACAACCTGGCCGGGGGCAGTGGTGACGACAGCCTCGACGGCGGCATCGGCAACGACCTGCTCAACGGGGGCGATGGCCTCGACACGCTCAACGGCGGCGATGGCAGCGACACCCTCATGGGCGGCGCCGGCAGCGACGTTCTGGACGGTGGAGCCGGCAACGACTCGCTGGACGGCGGTTTTGGCGGCGACATCTATCTGTTCGGATACGGCTCCGGGCAGGACGTGATCACCGACGACGACTACGCGACGGTGGGCGCGCTCGACACGATCCGCCTGGGCGCCGGCATTCGTCCCGATCAAGTGACGCTGGTGCGCGAAGGCGACAACCTGGTCCTGAAGCTCAATGACAGCACCGATCAGCTGACCATCAACTACTGGTTTGTCGATGCCGGACCGAACAGCTACGCCAACCCGCTGCGCTACCGCATCGAGCAGGTGGAGTTCGAGGACGGCACGCTGTGGGATGCGGCCAAGCTGGCCGACACGGCGTCGCTGCCCATCGCCACCGAAGCGCGCGATACGCTGTACGGCAACAGCGCCGCCGACACCTATCTCGGGCTGGGCGGCAACGATTTGTTGGTCGGCTACGGCGGCAACGATGTCCTCGACGGTGGCGAGGGCGACGACACGCTCAATGGCGGCAACGACAACGATCTGCTGCTCGGCGGTGCCGGCAATGACAACCTGGCCGGGGGCAGTGGTGACGACAGCCTCGACGGCGGCATCGGCAACGACCTGCTCAACGGGGGCGATGGCCTCGACACGCTCAACGGCGGCGATGGCAGCGACACCCTCATGGGCGGCGCCGGCAGCGACGTTCTGGACGGCGGAGCCGGCAACGACTCGCTGGACGGCGGCTTTGGCGGCGACGTTTATCTGTTCGGATACGGCTCCGGGCAGGACGTGATCACCGACGACGACTACGCGACGGTGGGCGCGCTCGACACGATCCGGCTGGGCGCCGGCATTCGTCCCGATCAAGTGACGCTGGTGCGCGACGGCAACAACCTGATCCTGAAGCTCAATGACAGCACCGATCAGCTGACGATCAACTACTGGTTTGTCGATGCCGGACCCAACAGCTATGCCAACCCGCTGCGCTACCGCGTCGAGCAGGTGGAATTCGAGGACGGTTATCGTCTGAAGCTCGACGATCTGCAATTCGGCACTGCCGGCAACGACACCCTCAACGGAACCAATGCCGACAGCGTGCTCATGGGGTATGAGGGCAACGACACGCTGAACGGCTACGGCGGCAATGACTTCATGAATGGCGGTGCCGGTTCGGACACCTACTACGTCGACAGTGTCGGGGATGTTGTTAGCGAAACCAGTGCTATTGCCGCCGAAGGCGGCATCGACGTCGTCCATAGCAGCCTGAGCACCTACACCCTGGGCAGCAATATCGAGAATGGCCGCATCGTTGTCGCCGGCGCGGCCAATCTGACCGGAAACGCCTTGGACAACGTGCTCTACGCAGGCGCTGGCGACAACGTCCTCAATGGCGGAGCCGGCATCGACACGGCTGACTACAGCGATGCCGCGAGCGCTGTCACCGTGAACCTGTCCCTGACGACCTCGCAAGCGACCGGCGGTTCAGGCTTGGATACCCTGATCGCGATTGAACACATCGTCGGCTCCCGATTCAATGACACCCTGACCGGCGATGCGAACGCCAACATGCTCAATGGCGGGATCGGCGCGGACACGATGAAAGGCGGCAACGGGTCCGACATCTACTACGTGGATAACGCCGGGGACATCGTCAGCGAGAGCAATGCCACGGCAAGCACAGGCGGCATCGATACCGTTATGAGCAACCTGGCGGCTTACACGCTGGGCAGCAACGTCGAGAATGGACTGATTCTGGCAACCAGCGCGGCTAATTTGACCGGAAACGGTCTCAATAACGTGCTCTACGCCGGGGCCGGCGATAACGTGATCAAGGGCGGAGCTGGAACGGATACCGTGGATTATGGCCTCGCAACCGCTGCGGTCACGGTCAGCCTCGCGATCAATACTGCACAGAATACCGGCGGCTCTGCCGTGGATACCCTGTCGTCGATCGAAAACCTCACCGGATCGAGTTTTAGTGACCAATTGACTGGCAGTTCCGCTAACAACGTGCTCACCGGTGGTGCCGGTCAGGACACGCTCACAGGCGGAGGGGGCAGCGACATCTTTGACTTTAATGCTCTCGCCGAAACCGGTGTTACCAGCAGTACTTGGGACATCATTACCGATTTCGTGCGCGGCCAGGACAAAATCGACTTCTCGACCCTGGACGCCGATGCCGCAACAACCGCGATTAATGAGGCTTTCACGTTTATTGGCACCTCCGACTTCAGCGCGACGGACGCTACCGGACAGTTGCGCTACGTCTACGATCCGGAGAGCGCCACCCGTACGCTCTATGGCAGCACCGACAGCGACAGCGACGCGGAGTTTGCGATCACGCTGATGGGGGCGGGTACATTAACCGGAACGGATTTCGTCCTCTAAGCCGGATTTTTACCGTCTGCCCGCTCGTTGCCATCGTTTGATGCATGCGTAATCGGTCTGCGAGCAACCTGCGGGTAGGTCGAATCGTTCCGATTTTGCGGAATCCAGCGGCGCTGTGCTCGCCAACCGGCTGCGCGACAACTTCGTCGTCGCCGCGCTGCACGAGCCGCGCTGCAACATGCTCGCCTACCCGTGGGCGACGCACTACCAGCAGAGCAACCAGTGGGCGCTCGAGACCGTCGCCCACGTGCTGGAGGCGGCCGCCACCGGCCGCAGCCGCGCGCAGGCCTGGCTGCGGTTGCGCGGCTACCAGCCGACCACGCCGCCCATCGACCCGCTGCGGCGCCTGGGCGAGCGGGCTGGGGTCGAGGCGGATCGCGGTGCGCTGAGCAGTCGGTGCGGGGATCGCCCCTGCCGCGGCACGTCGGTCCGCGTCAGTCCGCCCGCCGCGTGGCGGGATGCGCTGCGCTCCTCCCGCCCTACGTCACCGATGATGGAGTGAACACGGCGCCCCGATCTTGCCGCCACCCACGCTCACGCCATCTTGCCGCGCGCGAGCAGGCCCCGCACCGTCTCCTGCAGGTCGGCCGGCAGCACGACGACCTTGGCGCTCTCGGACGAGCCCATGCGCTCCATCGAGGCGATGTACTTCTCGCCCAGCATGTACATCATCGGGCCGGGCTGGTCGCCGACGGCGGCGGCGACGCGGCGGATCGCCTCGGCGGAGGCTTCGGCGAGCATGACCTGGGCGTTGGCGTCGCGCTTGGCGGATTCGAGACGCGCCTCGGCCTCGAGGATCGCCGCCTGCTTCTCACCCTCGGCCTTGGTCACCGCCGCCTTGCGCTCGCGCTCGGCGGCGGCCTGCATCTCCATCGCGCGCTGCATCGACTCGGAGGGCTTGATGTCCTGGATCTCCACCGACTTCACGGTGAGGCCCCAGTCGACGGCCTCGTCGGCGATGCTCTCCCTCAGGCGCGCCTTGATCTTGTCGCGCGACGAGAGCGCCTCGTCGAGCTCCATCTCGCCGACGATCGAACGCAGCGTGGTCATGATCAGGTTGCGGATCGCCTCGGCGAAGTCGGTCACGCCATACACGGCCTTCACCGGGTCGGTAACCTTGATGAAGGCGATGGCGTTGGTGAGGATCACGGCGTTGTCGCGCGTGATGACCTCCTGCTCCTGCACGTCGAGGATGATGTCCTTGGTGACGAGCTTGTAGGCGACGTTGTCGAGGTAGGGAATGATGATGTTGAGGCCGGGCTTGAGGGTGCTGTGGTACTTGCCCAGGCGCTCGACGATCCATTCCTCGCCCTGCGGCAGGATGCGCACGCCCTTGGCGAGCGTGACGACGACGAAGATGAGTAGGGCTACGACGAATATCAGGCTACCGCTCATGAAATCTCCTCAGGCTTTGACGACTTTCAGGAAACTGCCCTCGACGGCGACGACGCGCACGCGCTCGCCGGCGGGAATCGGGTCTTCGGCGAGGCACACCCACTCCTCGGCGCCCAGCAGCGGACGCTGGAAGCGCACCTTGCCGCGCTGGAAGGGCGCGACCGCGCCGACCAGCAGGCCGACTTCGCCGATGACCTCGCCCGCGGAGGTGCCGATGCGGGTCTTGTGGAAGCTGGGCTTGAACACGCGGAACCACAGCACGACCATGACCAGCGACAGGGCGGTCCAGGTGGCGAGCTGGGCCGTCAGCGACAGCTCCGGCGCGACGAGGAGCACGAGCGCCATCGCCAAGCCCGCGATGCCGAACCAGATCAGGAAAAAGGACGGCAGCGCCAGCTCGGCCAGGATCAGGGCGATGCCGATTACGGTCCAGTGCCACCATTCGATGTTCATGACATCCTCCTCGCCGGCGATTGTAGCGGGATGTCATCGACCTGTCCGCGGCGCGGGAGTCGATCATGAAATTGAAAGATTCTTATACAGAACCGCACATTTGACCTCGATCAGTGTAGGGCGCCCCCCTCTACCTATAATTGCGTATATCCGCCGTGACGGATGACACACACAAATTCAATCGATGGCATCTCCTGAGCGGAGGTGGCATGCGTGCGTGCACCCGAGGGGACTCGCCGCACTTTTGGTCTGAAAAGGGGAAGCCAAGGGATGCAACTTGCGATCCTGTGGCAACGCCTGCGCGAGCTTCCGGGCTTCGTCGCCGGCGCCACCGCGGTCGTCGCGGTGTGGCTGATTTCGATGCTGGGGGGACTGCGCGCCCTCGACCACGTCTATTACGACTTCATCGTCGGGACGATGGGCGAACCGTCGAGCGCGCGCTACGAGGTGCTGCTCGTGGAGACGCGCCCCGGCGAGGCACACGACTGGCCGCAACTCGGCGAGCGGCTGTTCGCCGCCGGCGCGCGGCAGCTCATATTCGTTTCGCCGCTCGCGGAAGCGGAGCTGCGCGGGCTCGCGGCGTGGGGCGACGAGCGCGTGCTGGTCGGCCGTGCTCCGCTTGAATCCGGCGATCCCCCGCAGTTGCGCGCCCCCGAGGCGCTGCCCGCCGACCTCGCCGAGCGCCTGAAGACGGCGCTCGTCGCTCTGCCCCTCGGCGAGGGCGGCTCGCAGCGCGGCCAGTTCGGCGATTTCCGCATCAGACCCCGCCTGCTGCCCGGCATCGAGAAGGCGGCGGCGGTGGCGGCGGGCCGTGCGCCGGTTCCGCCGGTGTTCGGCATCAACTACCACCGCGGCACGAGCCTGCCGCGCATCGGCGCCGACCGGCTGGAGCGCGAGTTGCCGGTGCCGGAGCTGGTGCAGGGCCGCACGGTGCTGGTGGGGCATGCGGCGCAGCCCTGGCTCGCGCACTACGACGCCCCGGGCATGCCGCGCGGCAAGCGCCTGTCGCAGCTGGAGGTGCACGGCCTCGCGCTCGACAGCCTGCTGCAAGACAAGGCGGTGCACGACTTCGGCCCGATCGCCAGCGCCCTGGCGCTGATCCTCAGCGGCGTCGCGCTGGTCGTCGCCTTCCAGCCGCTGCGCCTGTTCTCGGCCTTCTGGGTGAGCCTTGCGCTGATCGCCGGCAGCGTTCCGTTCGCGTGGCTGACCATGCGTCTCTTCGACCTGTGGCCGCCGGTGCTCGAGCTGTCGCTGATGACCGCGCTGGCCTTCCCGCTGGTGTATCGCGCCAAGTCGCTCGCCGAGGACCGGCGCCTGCGCAAGCTGATCGGCGAGACCTCGACCAAGCTGCAGAACCGCTACCTGCCGCCGGGCTTCGCGGAGACCGACGAGCACTGGATCTACGTGACCAACCTGGTCGACCAGATCCTGCAGTCGAACCGCACGATCTTCCTCGAGCGCGTGCCGGACGATCATAGGGTGCGCGAGATCCACGCGCTGCGCTGCTCGATCGGCGACATCGACGAGATGCGCCGCGACTACCAGCGCGTGCCCTACACGCTGGCGATCGAACAGCGCGGCGTGGTGGAGATCGACGTCGGGCGGCGGCCCTACCTGAAGGTGCAGCTCGGCCGCGAACGGCAGTTCCTGGCGCCGCTGATCTTCGGCGGCGAGGTGCTGGGCTTCTGGGCCTTCGGCCTGGAGGAGGAACGCATCGGCGATGCCGCGCACTTCCGCGCGATGGTCGACAACATCGCCGGACAGATCGGCGAGCTGCTGTACCAGCGTCAGCTGTGGCAGGCGCGGCGGGCGAGCGAGGGAGCGGCGTGGCGCCGCTACCTGAACGACGATGCGCTTGCGCTGCACCGCCGCCTGTCGCAGGCGATCGTCGCGCTGGAGCGGCGCGTGTCGAGCTTCGAGCACTTGTTTGCGGGCCTGTCAACGGCGGCGATCGTGTTCGACCTGTTCGGCCGCGTGGTGCTGGTGAATGAGCGCATGAGCCGGCTGCTGACCGACGCCGGGCTGGCCCCCTACGGCATGACCGCGGCGGACCTGATCGCGACGCTCTCCGGTCAGGATGCCGGTCGCGTGCGCCAGACGGTGCAGGCGCTGCTCTCCGCCAGCGCTCCGACGGTGCTGCCGGCGCAGCTGCCGGGCGACACCCCGGGCCACTACATCCTGAGCCTGCGATCGCTGGAGCAGGATCCCGAATCGGCGGATGACACCACGCCGTTCCGAAGCCACGGGCTCCTCCTCGAACTGGTCGACGTCACCGACATCCATCGCCTGTATGGCGTCAAAACCGGGCTCGTGAGCTACCTCAACCATCAGCTCAACAATCACCTCACGGCGGTGCTGGGTGCGACGAAACTGCTCGAAATGAATCCCGCCGCGCTGTCCGGGATGATCCCGCTGATCGACGCCCAGTGCCGCAAGGCGGCGACGACCGTGGAGCGCGTGCAGGATCTGCTGACGCACGAGCTGCAGGTGGATTTCGGCGGCAGCTATCCGGTCGACCCGCGCGAACCGGCTGCGCGTGCGGTCGATGAGCTGCGCGCCCGCGCGGCCGAGCGCAGCATCGGCTTCGACGTGCACGTGCCGACGACGCCCCTGCTGGCCTATGCGAATCCACGCGAGCTGCAGGCGACACTGGCGACGCTGCTCGACTTCCTGCTGGACGACGCCGTGGAGGGTTCGCGCATCGGCCTGAACATGACCGACCGTGCGGACCATGTCGAGATCGTGCTGACCAACAGCGGCTTCGGCCTGCCGCAGGAGCGCCTGGACGCAAGCCTCGCAGCCGCGGCCCCCGCGGGCGACGACACCTTCGCCCGGTTGCGCCGCGCGCTGCAGCACATCGGCCACTGGGGCGGCCAGACCCAGGTGTCCACCGCACTGGGCGAGGGTTTCAGGATCGCCCTGGTACTGAGGAGTTTCCAATGAGCGCAACCTCCCTTCCCCGCGTGCTGGTGGTCGAGGACGAGCCGCTGGTCGCGTGCGTCGTCGAAGGCCTGCTGGCCAGCCGCGGCCTCGCGGTCGATGTCGCCCGCGACGGCGACGAGGCGATCGGGAAGCTTGGCGGCACGGCCTACCGGTTGGTCGTGACCGACCTCATGATGCCGGTGCGCGACGGCGAGCAGCTGGTGCGCTGGATGCGCGAGGTCGCCGCGCTCGACACGCCGGTGATCGTGCTGTCGGCGATCCGCGACGCGCGCCAGCGCGAGCGCCTCGAGGCACTGGGCGTGAGCGCGATCCTGCACAAGCCGCTCGACATGGACGGTTTCCTGCAGCGGGCGCTGGAACTGGCGGGTGCCGATGCCTGAGTGGTTACCGCTGCCACTTTTTCCCGAAGGGGGACTTGCCGGCTCGGTCGTGACGACCGTGTGGATCGGCGTCGCGGTCGTGGTGTTCTTCAACCTGCGCCTGGGCTGGGTGCTGTCCGGCCTGGTCGTGCCGGGCTATCTCGTGCCGCTGCTGCTGGCGAAACCGGCCGCCGCCGCGGTGGTCGTCGGCGAGGGCATCCTCACCTACGCGCTGGTGTGGTTCTACTCCGAGTTCCTGTCGCGCCATACGGGCTGGAGCAATTTCTTCGGCCGCGACCGCTTCTTCGCGCTGGTGCTGTGCAGCGTGCTGGTACGCATCGGCATGGACGGCTTCGCGTTGCCGGCGCTGGGGGAGTGGCTGAACGACGCCTTCGGCATGCAGTTCGATTATCGCAACAACCTGCACAGCTTCGGCCTCATCATCGTCGCGCTGATCGCGAACAACTTCTGGAAGACCGGGCTGTTGCGCGGCCTGCTGCCGCTCGTCGTTACGACCGGCGTGACGCTCGTGATCGTGCGCTACGGGCTGATGACGGCGACCAATTTCAACATCAGCTCGCTGTCCTACATGTACGAGGACATCGCGGCCTCCATCCTCGCGAGCCCCAAGGCCTACATCATCCTGATCGCGACGGCCTTCCTCGCGTCGCGCATGAACCTGCTGTACGGCTGGGACTTCGCGGGCATCCTGGTGCCCTCGCTGCTGGCGCTGCAGTGGTACCAGCCGGGCAAGATCCTCGCATCCTTCGCCGAGGCGACGGTGATCCTGCTGCTCGCGCACGCGGTGCTGAAGCTGCCCGCCTTCCGCGGCGTGACGGTGGAGGGCGGGCGCAAGCTGATGCTGTTCTTCAACATCAGCTTCGCCTACAAGTTCGTCATCGCGTGGCTGGTGCTGTGGTTCGTGCCGGAGCAGAAGATCACCGACCTGTACGGCTTCGGCTATCTGCTGCCGACGCTGCTCGCGCTCAAGATGCACGACAAGGGCATCTATGCGCGCATGACGCGGGCGGTGCTGCAGACTTCGCTGGTGGCCGCCTTCGTCGCGACGCTGGCGGGCTTCGCGCTGTCTTTCCTGCCCGATGCGACGGACACCGCCCATGCCGGCAGCACGACGGCAGAGACGCCGCCGACGCGTGACGGGAAGCTCGTCGAGCTGGTGCGGGAGGCGCGCATCGCCGCGTACCGCACGCGGCTGCAGGTGTCGGTGCCCACGCCCAACGCCTTCGAACTCGACCGGCTGCGCCAGGGCTTCTCCCAGCTCGCGGAGTACCGGCGCGACCGCGAGCCGGCGCGACTGTCGGCGGCGATGAAGCAGCTGGAGGGCATCGGTTTCCGCGTCGAACGCATCGAGGGGCGCTACCTGCTGCTGCGCGACGGTGATCCGGCGCGCTTCTGGGGCCTGTACGTGGTCGACCTGGACGCAGATACCGAGCTCGCGATCGAGGTGCCGGCGCCGCTCGACGAGCGCGGCAGCGCGGAATCCGGGGCGTGGCTGTTCCGCTCTATGCGCGCGCAGTCGCTGGCCATCGCGGGCTCGACGCGCAATGCGAACAAGGACGGCAGCGCCGACGTGTTGCGCGCGCCGAATACGGTGTTCCAGATGTTCCACCAGGTGTTCGGTGCCCGCGAAGTGCTGCAGGTGCGCGGCTACACGGCCGAATCGGCGCGCATCGCGCAGGGCTGGCGCAACGAGCTGCAGCGCCCGCCGGAAGGCGAGCCGGCCTCGCTGCTGTGGGTCAAGGGCACGCTGCCCGACGGGCTGGACCTCGCGCGCCTGCGCGAGCTCGCCGGCAGCGTCGCGCTGCGCTGGGGCGAGCTGCCGCTGCCGAACCTGCAACGCGACACGCTGTATGCGGGTTTCGCCGAACTGCAGCTGCACCGCGACGACATGCGCCGCCTGCTCGGGCGCGCACTGGCCACCGAGCGCAGCGTCGGCGAGACGGTGTCCGACAAGAGCATCGAAGGCTACCTGCAGGACTGGCTGCTGTCCGATCCGACACGCATTGCCCCGTCGGGCACCGATCTTTACGCGCAGCCGGCGGTCGAGGACCTGCTGTTTTTCGACGACGAGGTCGTCACGCCGCTGCTGGCCGCGGCCGCCGACCATTACCGCGACGGTGCCTGGACCGCGGACGGCATCGCGGAGCTGCGCGTAATCCAGAGCGCGGCGACGGCGCTGGGCTACGCGCTGCTGCGCTACCGCCACCTCGGCAGCGGCACCGACTACCTGATCCTCGCCGAAGCCGAGCGCCCGCCCGGCGCGACCGACGCGCGGCGCTACTGGGGCACCTACGTGTTCCGCCTCGGGTCCGCGGAAGCCTTCGTCGTCGGCGCGCCGCGGCCGCTGTTCGAGCACAATTCCTTCGAGATGGCGGTGTCGCTGTTCGAGTCGCTGCGCGCCCGGGCGCTGCTGATCGGCGGCGCGAGCCCGGCGGCGAACCGCGACGGCAGCGCCGACATCGTGCGCCTCGCGAACAAGGAGAACGCATTCAACGTGGTCGGCCAGGCCATCCTGCGCCACGCTGGCGACGCGCCGCTGATGACGGTGCAGAGCCGTGCGATGAGCGAACGCTCGGACGCACCACTGCCCGCCGCCGACGTGCTGCTCGCAGCGGGCAATGGCGCACTCGATGTGGCGCAGCTGGGGGAGCGCGGGCGGCGGCTGGTGGAGCTGTTCGGGCGCTACGGTCTGAGCACCGCCTTCGCGGGCGGCGAACTGGCGAGCGCAGGCTACGAGGTCGGGGCGATGCCACAGGTGTTCTACCTGAACGCGACGCAGGACAAGGAGTTCGTAACCTTCTGGGCCTCGCCGCTGGCGCGCGCCGGCTTCCGCCAGCAGACCGGTGCGACCGCGCAGCAGGCGCAGACGATGGCGCTGGGCCTGCGCAGCGTCGAGGAGGATCTCGCCGCCTACGTAGCGCGACATGATCGGCCGGCGGGATCGGTGCCCCCCTCGCTGCGCACGATGCTCGGGCGCTACGTCGCCAGCCAGGACATCGTCGTGCTGCACGCCGCGCTCACCGCGCATCCGCAGCTGCGCTTCGAGCGCATCGTCGATCTCGGCTCGCGCCAGGGTTTCCTCGCGGTTCTCGATCGCGACGGCGGACTGCTCGGCATCGCGAACCTCACGGCGCGCGAGCCGGAACGCGCGGTCGTGCTGAAGCGCGACGCGCTGCGCGCAAGCCTCGATGTCTTCGTCGAGGGCCGCGCAGGCTGGCTGCTGGCGGAGGACGCGCGATGAAATGGCTCGCACGCCTGCTTGCCGTCGCGCTGGTGGCGCTCGCCGCGTGGTGGCTCGCGCCGCGCTTCGCGGCCTTCGACACCTCGTCCCTGCTCTTGCGCGACGGCAACGGTTGGAAGCTGGAGATGGTGCCGCAGGCGACCATCGCGGCGACCTACCTCGCCGAGCGCGAACGCTGGCTCAGCTTCCCGGTGCCGGCTGGCGCGGACCGCGTGCGCATCGTCAGCAACGCCAACCTGTACGACCTCGCGAAAGCGCGCGAGGCGCGCACGGCCGACCCGCGGCGGCGCTGGCGCTACGCGCTCGACATCGAGATCACCGACGGCGAGGGCGCGGTGCTGCTGGGCCGGCGCCACCACCATCGCACCGACCTGGCCGAGCTGCGCCTGCCCGACGAGCGCATCGTCACCCCGTCCTTCTACCTCGACGAGACCCTGAGCCCGGTCACGGGCGTCGTCGTGATGCTGAACCTCGGCGGCCTGCCCCAGGCCGCGCGGCTGCGCATCCGCCTCGCCGACGGCGACCCCGACATCGCCGACGTCGCGGTGCGCGCCTACTTCCCGGAAGCGGCCAGCGAACGTCAGCTCGACCACCTGTGGCAGCGCCTGTCCGAGCGGCAGAAGAGCTCGCTGGCGAAAGGCAGCGTGTATGCGCACGAACTGCTCACGGAAGCGGAACGCCGCAACCTGCTGCACAACCAGTGGCAGCCCGCGGGTCCGCAGGGCGCGCGCGGCGTGGATTTCAGGGGGCGGGACCTGTACGTGCTGCGCGATGTCGAGGGTGAGCCGGTCGACGACCCGGTTCCGCCCGCCGGACTCGTCGCCGCGCCGGGCCGTCCCGTCGTGTTCCCGCTGCCCGAGGGCGGCGGCAAGGTCGAGTTCGAGGCGATCCCGCTGGCCGCCGACGGCGATTCGACCGGGGAGCCCGGCACTCCGCGGCTCGCGGGGCGCTGGCATGCCGGCGACAGCCTCCTGAAGGAAGACGTCGCGATCCCGCTCGCCGCGGCGGAGGGCGCCATGCCGCTGCGCGGCGAACGGCGCTTCGGCGGCGGGCTCGTCGAGCTGGAGGCGAACCGGCCGCTCGCCGTCCGCGCCTTCATGGACATCGCGGGCGCGCGCACCGAGATCACGCCGGAAAGGCTGTTCCAGCGCCTGTTCGTCGCCCACTCGGCGCAGCCGGTGAGCTTCACGATCGCGCATGCAGACGGCGCGGCGACGCCGGTCAGGGTCGAGGCGCGCCATCTGCAGACCGCCGCAAACCCGGCCGCGGCGCCGCTGCTGCATTACGCCTTCACCGCCGCCGACGGCTCGGTGCTGCGCGAAGGCGAGGTGCCGCTGATTGCCGATGGCTCGCGCTACGACGAGCCGCTCGGCGCACTGCGAGGCAGCGTGGTGTCGGAACCCACGGAGCTCTTCTTCTCCGTGCCGCCGCAGGCGACCGCCCTGCGCCTCGGCACCGCAGCGAAAAGCGCTTCGCGCTCGCCGGTGCTGGTGGGCGTCTCGACCCGCCCTGCGCAGCTCCCGCGCCAGATCCGCGCCCCCGAGGACCGCTACGACTTCGACGCGAAGGGACTGCGCGTGCCGGCGTGGTTCCCGATCCTGCCGCAGGACTACGAGCGCCTGATCGCCGGCAACGGCAGCCAGCTCGTCGCGGTGCAGCCGCGTCCACCCAGGGAGCGGCCCGAACTGCAGAGCGGGCGCTTCACCTACGAGGATTTCCGACCCGGCGGACGCTGGCTTGCGCGCCAGTTGCTGACGCCACGGGAAGCCGGCAGCGCGGTGCGCGAGGAGGCATTGCCCTCGACCTTTTCGCCACTGGCTGCGGGCCGCGCGCAACGGCTCGACTTCCCCGCGTGGATGGGCCTGCGCCAGGTTTCCCCGGCCCTGCTGTGGATCTCCCCGGACGACACGCCCTTCAGTGCCACGGTCATGCTCGACGGCCGCCCGCACCACGCCTTCGGCGGCCGTGGCCGGTATGGGGAGACGCGCCTGCCGCCGCTCCCCGCCGGCGCGCACACGCTCAAGGTCGAATTCGCCAGCAATAACGCCAGCAACAGCGCCGGCGACGGCACCCGCGGCGCCACGCGACGGCCGCGACTCTTCATCAACCACGCGACACCGGCTGCGGACGCCTATTCGCTGCGCCTCGCGGCACGCGTCGAGCGCGAGGTCGCGTTCGAGGTCGAGCGCAACACGCGCGACGAGGAGATCCTGAGCGCGCGCCTGTTCCAGCCGGCAGGATGGCAGGGGCGCAGCCGGATCTCCGCACGCATCGAGGGGCCCGCCCCCGCGGCGCTGACGCCGCTGCCGGGCTGGCTGTTCGACGACCGCCGCTATGATGTGCGGCCCGACCCGAGCTGGTCGGCGCCGGTGTTCGACACGCAGGGCGAACGCAGCGACGCCGGCCAGCCGGTGCAGATCGTGATCCCCGCAGGCGCAGCGCCGGGACGCTACCGCGTCGTCTTCCGCATCGAGGAAGGCCCGCCCGGCTATCTCGCGCTGTCACGCATCAGGCCGGGGGTCGAGGCGCGGCGGCGGATCTTCGAGGAAGCGGAGGTGCGCCATGTGGCGGTCGAGTAAACCCGGGCGCAAGAGCGTGCCGTGGGCCCGGCGCCCCCATACCGTTCGGGCTGAGCCTGTCGAAGCCCTGCCAGTGCCCTTCGACAGGCTCAGGGCGAACGGTATTCGCTGTCTCATTGGCCGGTCACTAACCGCCCTGCTGATGGTCTGCACGCCACCTGCCACCGCAGGGGATGACACGCAGGCGGCCTCGAAGACCGGCAGCACGACACTGGCGACGACGATCGCACCGCGCCTCGCGGAGGCGATCCGCGGGGGGCACTACGTCGCCCCGGACAGCGACGAACTCGCGCGCGCGGAGCGCCTGTTCGACCGCCTCACCGCCGGCTCGCCGCCCGACGCGCTGCGCGCGGAGATGCGCGAACTCGGTCTCGTCATCGAACGCGACGGTCCGCTGGTGATCGTGCGCGAGCGCGAGGATGCGCTGCGCGGGCGCGGTTTCTACGTCTTCCGCCACGGCGCGCGCCCCGACGTGCTGCACGTCCCGCACGGCTTCAAGGACGAGATGACGCGCGACATCGGACTGGCGCTGTTCGCCGAGGGCGATTTCGCCGCCGCCGCGTGGAACACGGTGCCGCGTCGCTACGAACGGGACGGCGCACAGGTCGATGCCGATCTGGCGCACCTCCCTGGCACCTGGTTCAACGCCTTCGTGCGCGCCACGGCGCGCGCCTGGCCACAGGGGCACAGCCTGCAGATCCACGGCTACGATCCCGACAAGCGCCGCACCGAAGCCGGCGCCGACGCGGCGCTGATCCTCGCCGACGGAACGGCGGTGCCCGACGACGCGCTGCGCCGCCAGCGCGACTGCCTCGCCTCGCGCCTGGGCCGCAGCGTCGCCCTTTACCCCGACGACGTGCGCGAGCTCGGCGGCACGACCAACGTGCAGGGCCGCACGCTGCGCGGCCTGGGCTACGGCGGCTTCGTGCATGTCGAGATCAGCCGCAGCCTGCGGCTCGCGCTGCGCGACGACCCCGCAGCGCGCGCGAACTTTCTCACCTGTCTCCAGCCATGATCCGCCCGTCCGCTCCCCGCCCCCCGCGCTTTCGCCCGACCCGCAAGCCGCTCGCCTGCTGTGTGGCCGCGAGCCTCGCGCTGTTCGCCGGGGGCAGCGCCGCGCAGGTCGACGAGGTGCAGCTGCGGCTGCTGACGCAGTTCGAGCTGCCGCTGCGCTGGGACAACGTCGGGCCGGGCCGGCCCTACTGGACCCGCGGCGTGCGACCGGCCTGGCGTACCGCTGCCGGGCTGCACGCGGTGCGCCTCGCGCCGGGTGAGTCCGTCACGCTGCGCATCCCGGCGGGCGAGAGCCTGCGCGTGCGCGCCCTGGACGACGCTGCCAAGCACGCGCTCGCGGCACCGGACGGGGCGCTGACGATTGCCTTCTCGAACGGCACCGGCCTGTATGCTGCGCAGCGCCCGCGCCGCAGCGCCGACGGGCTGGACTGGCTCGTCGAAGCCACGGACGCTGCGCTCCAGGCCGGCCCGCAGCTCGCGCGCGTGTCGCTCGCCGCGGGGCACGGCGAGGCGCTCGAAATGGCGCTGTTCGTGTCGCGGCGCGAACCGCTCGGCCGCATCGCCCCCTACCGCCAGCTGCACGAGCTGCCGGGCGAGCCGCTCGACGTGCAGCACCAGCGGGGCAGCCGCCCGCTGCACTACTGGGCGATCGAACCGGCAGCTCCCGTCACGCTGGACGTCGAAGGCCCGGCACGCTTCGCGCTGCGCCTGCGCCTGCGCCACCCGGCGCATGAAGCCGCGAGCGCCCAGCACTGGCGCGCCGTCGCAACGCTGGACGACCAGCCGCTCGCGACGCTGGCGTTCGCGACCGGCGCCGAGAACGCGTGGACGGTGGCGATCGACGGACGCGAAAGCGTCGTCAGCCGCGAGAAGGAAGGCTATTTCGAGGTGCCGGAGGGGCGCCACCGCCTGAGCCTCGCGACCAGCGCGCCGGTGATCGCACGCCTGCTGTCGCAGGCCGACCCCGACTATCTCGTGCCGGCGCTGAACGCCCCCGACACCACGGCCGCCGAGGCACGCGCCGCGATCGTGCAGGAGCCGCCGCTCGCGCTGCGCCTCTCCGGCTGGGGCGACGCGGGCAAGGACGCGGCGAAAATCGTCGCCGCGCGCGAGCGCATCTCGCCGGCCGCGGTGCAGGCCGCGGCGCTGCAGCTCGCGCGCGACAACCGCCATCGTGAGGGCGGGGCCGTCGGCACGGCGGCGATGCGCGAAGTCGCCGCACTGCGCCGCGACGACCCGACGCTGCGCAGCGAGGCAGGCGACTATGCGCTCCACACCTACTATCGCGATCTGCTGCCGCGCGAAAAGAACCAGCCCGGCGCGCTGCGTCACGCATGGTTCCTCGCCCCGCGACTGCGTGCCGATACCGCAGGCGAAGGAGAAGGCCGCGGCACGGTGCTCGCCGGCCAGCATGCGGACGAACTGCCCGGCAGCCTCGCGGCGGGCCGATTCCTGCCCCTGGGCGGCAGCGACGCCGCCCGCGCATATGCCTACGACCTGCCCGAACGCTTCGCGCCATCCGCGCTGCGCGTCGCCGTGCATGGCGACGCGGCCGCCGCGGAAATGGCCGTCTTCGTGCAATACGACGATGCGGCGCCGGTGCCGCTGACGCTCGTACCCTACCCCGAACAGCCCGGCGCGGCCTTCGTCCCTTCGGGCGGCGAAGCCGCGCTGCGCCTGCAGCAGGAGCGCTTCCGCGACACACCGGCCGACGGCGCGGCGCACCCGGCGAACGAGGACGACGGCGACGCCTACGGCACGGGCACCCTCTCGGGTGCCTTCAGCCGCCGCCACCTGCCTGGCCCCCTGGTGGCTGCGCGCATCGCGGAGCTGCCGCTGCCCGGCGGCGTCCGTCGGGTGCGTGTATGGCGCGCAGGTGCAGACGGACAGCCCTTGTGGATCGCGCTCGCCTACCGCGCATCCAAACCCTTCCAGCTCACCGAACGTGCGTGGATCGAAGCGGCGCGCACCCTGCACGGCGGACAGGCGGCGGACGCCGGCGCAATCGCGCCCTTCCTCGCGACGCTGGGCACCGCCCCCGACTTCGCCGCGCCGTCCGCTGCCGAGGCCGACAGCCACTGGCAGCCGCTCGCGCGCCTGCTGCGTGCGCAGGCGGCCCAGTTCGCCATCGGCGTCGCCCCGCCCGACGCCGCCGCAGCCCGTCGCGACGCTGCCCCCGCAACCCAAGCGCTGCGCGAGGCCGAAAAGCTCGCCACCCGCGGTCAATGGCTGGGCGCCCTCGAAGCATGGTCCGCCGCGCTCGCCAGCCCGGTCGCGGCCGAACGCGAACAGGCCTTCGCCGGGCGCGTCACCGCGCTGCGCCAGCTGGGCGAGGACCACGTCGCCGAGCGCCTGCTGCGCCAGCGCATGCTGCACGACGCCGACCCCGCGGCCCGCCACGGCGCGCGCGACAGGCTGATCGCCCTGCATCGCGACGCGCACGACCTCGACGCCGAGCAGGCGACCCGCGCCGCGGCCCTGCTGCGCGAGGGCGAGCGCAGCGCCGCCGAACTCGTCTCCGCGCTGGCGGCGAACCTGCTCGACAACGGCGAACCCGATCTCGCACTGATGGCCGGCCTGCTGCTGCCGCGCCGTGAGCGCCCGCTCGAGACGATGCTGCGCGCCGCACATGCGCAGCAGTGGTGGGCGGTGTTCGACGAACTCGTGGGCGACCTGCCCGACCCGTCGCGACAGGCCTTCTGGCGCGCCCAGCGCGCGCTGGGCGAAGGCCGCATGGCCGACGCCGAAGCGCAATTCGCCCGCGCCGGCGGCGAAGGCGCGGCCTTTGCGGCCCACCTCGCGCGTGCCCGCGGCATCCGCGCGGCGCTGCACGGCGACGCCGCGGACAAGAATGGCGAGCGTGCGCTGGCCGACTGGGCCGACTGGCAGGCAAGCCACCCCGGGCCGCGCATCTGGCAGGACGGCGCCCACCTGGCGACCGATTTCGCCGGCGCGCAGGCGCTGCGATCGATCGACCGCGACCTCGGCTTCACCGCGTTCCGCGCCGAACCCGAACGTCCCCTGCGCCTGCGCGTGGCGGGCCCGGCCAAGCTGCGCATCGAAGCGCGCCCCCTGCATCCGGCGGGCAGCGCCGCGCGCATCGACGGCTGGCTGCGGGTGCGCGAGGCCGGACACCAGACCGGGCAAGAGTGGCTCGCGCCGATCACCGCGAATGCCCCCACGCCCGCCCTTGAGCTCGTCGGCCGCCCGCAGACGTCCGCGGGGCGCGCCGTCGTGCAGGAGATCGCGCTCGGCCCCGGCTGGCACGAGCTCGCGGTCGACGGTGGCGACCGCGCGCTGCTCGTGCGCCTTGCGATCGAGGAAGCGGCCCTGCCCCTGCCGCTCCTGCCCCGTTTGACGCCCGACACCGCTGCCGCGCGCGCCACCGGCACCGGCGTGGGCGTGCAGGATCCGCTGCGCTGGCCGGCGCCCTGCCTCGACTGCTCGACGCTGCTCGATGTGCGCCCCGGCGAAGCCCCGCAACGCGTGCGGCTCGCGCGCAATCTCATCGACGCGAACGCCGCGACGCTCGCGGAACCCGCCCTTCCGCCCCTGCCGGCCGCGCCCGCCCCGGAAAGCGCCGGCAGCGATGCCGCCCTGCGCGCCGCCGGCGACTGGCAGGCGCTGCTCGCCTGGCCGGTCGAACGCACGGAGGCCGCGCTGCGCGAGCGCCTCACCAGCCTCGCCTGGCTCGCCGAACATCGGCCCGAGCGGCAACGCGCCGCCCTCGCGCTCGCCGAGGACATCCGGCACGCGCATCCGGCCGTGCCGGGCCTGTCGGCGCTAGTCGCCCGCATCGCACGCGACGCCGCGTGGACACCCATCGACAGCGTCAGGGCCAGCGCCGGCCTGCGTTCGCGCGAAATCGCCGGCTGGGATCCGGAATCGCCCGCCCTGCGCGTGCGTCGCGCCCTGCTCGCCCCGGCGGGGGCTGACGAACGCTTGCTCTCGGGTGCGAACCGCCTCGTCGTGTCCGCCAACGACACCGCACCGACGCGCATCGAAGTCGCGCTCTCGGCCGAGGACGCGGGCGCGCTGCCACCGCAGGCGATGACCGCCTTGCTGCAGATCGACGAGGCCGCGCCGCTGCCCTTCGTGCTCGAACCCGGCCGCACCACGGCACGCCGCATCGCCATCCCCGCCGGCGCCCACACGCTGCGCGTGTGGATCGCGCAACCGCTCGCCGACCAGTTCCTGCGCGTGCGCCTGTTCGAGCCTGGCCGCCGCAGCTTCGCCGACCGTACCGAGCGCTTCTACCACGTCGCGACACGTGCCGAACCGCTGCGCGTAGCGATCGACGGCCCCGCGTGGCTGCGCATCGACGAATGGGTGGATGGCCGCAGCGAGAGTCGCTACCGGCACATCGCCGCCGGCTGGCAGGAGATCGTGCTCCCGCCCGCCGACGGCCGCACCGAATCGCTCTACCGCCTGCACCTGCGCAGCGTCGACCCGGACCGTCCGCGCAGCCAGCCGCGCACCTACGACGCGGAGCCGCAGCCGGTGCCGCCGCCCGCCGTGACGATCGCAGACCGCCCGCTCGGCACCGGCATCGCCTTCGACGACCACTTTCCGCTCGGCGGCCAGGAGGACGGCACCTGGAGCCTGGGCGTCGCGCGCCGCGACCGCCTGTACGGCTTCGAGGACAGCGCCGGCACGAGCCGTCGCCTGCCGGCCGGGCCGCGGGCGCGCGTCCGGATCGGCCGCTATTTCGACTGGGTCTACGCCGCCCTCGGCAAGGATCCAGAAAGGGTCGCACGCAGCCGCAAGCTCAGCCGTCTCCTGCGCCAGTTCGGCCTGCGCGCGGACGGGACCCGGGAAGACGCCGAGGAGCACGAGCGCTTCACCGAGTTCGCCGCCACGCACCGCTACTTCGCCGAGAGCTGGAACACCCATTACCGCACCGACCTGCTCGTGCGCGAGCGTGAAGGCGGCGGACCGACGCTGGGCCTGCGCGGCGCGGCGACCACCGCGCCGGCCTGGACCAACTGGAACTTCCACGTCGAAGGCAGCGCCTTTGCCCAGAGCCCCGGCAACAACGACTACCTCGAATCCTCGTGGGGCCTGCGCGCGAGCGCGACGCACCTGTTCGCCTTCACCCCGCGCGTGACCATGCAGCCACGCATCTCGCTCTTCTGGCGCGGCCAGAGCCTCGGCGCCAACCGCTTCTTCGCCGCCGGCCGCATCGACCAGGACATCTACAGCCCCTACCGCGACCACCACCCGCGCGGGCTGGAAGTCGCCAAGACCGTCACCTGGCGCCCGTGGCTGGACACCGAGCTGTACGCGGGCGCAGGCGTCACGACCAACCCCGACATGAATCCGCTGAAGTCGCCCGACCACCTCGTTGGCCGCCTCGGCTGGCGCCAGCTGCTCGGCCCGTTGCGTTTCGACGCCAACTGGGACGGCCGCCAGTATTTCGAGGACAGCCACCGCGCCGACGACTCCACCGGCGGCTCGCTGAACCTCGAAGTCGGCTGGGAACACTGGCTGCCGCGACGCGAACGCCTGGAGCTGGGCCTCACGCTGCGCCGCGACCTCGCGCGCGACCGCAACCTGTTCGGCCTCGAACTGACCTGGCACTTCGGCAACGGCCGCGGCTACCGCGACTTCCGCCCGGGCGAGATCGACTTCCGCGAGCTGCGCGAGCGCCGCGCGCCGCAGGACCACAACAACCGCATGCGAGACGAACCGTGATCGCCTGGCAACGCCTGATCGCTGCCCTGCCGCCGCACCAGCGCAAGCTCGAACGACGCGTGCTCGACGCACTCGCCGGCGAACACCTGCGCTGGCTCGCCGCCCGCCGCCGCCAGGGCAGCCTTGCACCCGAGGGCGAGGAGTCCCTGCCGCTGGCCGACTTCCTCGCCGAGACGATCGCCGCCGGCCAGGCCGGCATCGACGAGCTGCGCCAGCGCCACGCCCGCTTCCTGCACGACCTCGGGCTCGCCGCGGGCGACGAGGAGCGCCGCCGCCTGCTGCTCGCCCATGCCCGCGCGCTCGGCGCCAACCGCGCGCAGCTCGCCGGCGACCGCGCCGCGCTCGCCCGCTGGTTCGGCGCCGACGCGCTCGCCGACCGCGTCGACACATGCATCGCCGCGCTCGAGCGGCGCATCACCGTCGCGCTCGATCTCCTCGGTCGCCACGCCCGCGCCACCTTCGCCGCGGCCGACGACCAGAGCCGCCCCTGGCTGTGGCAGCGTCTCGACGTCGAAGCCACGGCGCGCGCGCTGTTCGCCTTCGAGGGCCACGCGCGCGTGCGTCTCGCCGCCTTTTGCTGCCTCGCCGACGCCCTCATGGGCCTGCCGCCGGCACAGCGCGAAGGCGCGGTGCAGCCCGGCAGCGTGCAGTTCATCTACCGCTGCGCCCAGGACGCGCGCCTCTACGTGTGGCAGCAGATCGAGGCCATCGAACTGCTGCGTGAGCTCGCCCCCGCCTCCTTCTTCGAAGTCGTGCGCCTGCGCCTCGCGCGCCCGCACGCGGGCGACGACATCTTCGTGCGTCGGCGCGCCGTGCAGCTCGCCGCAGGCGCGATCGCCACCCTGCCCGGGGCCGCCGCGCTGCTTCCCGCCGCGCTCGCCGACGCCAGCCCTTACGTGCGCCAGGGGCTCGCCCAGGCGCTGCACGCTGCGCCGCCGAAGATCGTCGAGCGATGCCTGCCACCCCTGCTCGCCGACGACGTGCCGCAGGTGCGCGCCCAGGCCCTGCTCGCGATCGCAGAGCACCCGGGCGAGGACCGCCTGCCGCTGCTCGCGTGGCTGCTCGAGCGGATCGAGCGCGAGTACGACGCCTTCGTGCTGCGTACCGCGCTGCACGTCACCGAGCGCCTGCTTGCCGCCGCGACCGGCAGCTGTCCGCGCGGCGCGCGCTTCGCCGGACTGGGCGGACGCGCCATGGAGCTCGCGCGCATAGAGGACGCGGTGCGCCGCCTGCACCAGCGCGCGCCGGACCTGCGCGTGCGTCGCTGGGCCGCGGAGACCCTCGCGCGCTTCATGCTGCTGCACGACATCGAGTTGCGCGAGCTCGTCGCCCGCCTCGGCACCGAGGCGCAGGCCTGCCCGCCCGGCCGCGCCCGCCGCCTGCCCGAGGACTTCGACGCCGTGCCGGCCGAGCGCCTGGGCGTCGCCGCCATGCTGCTCGCGCGCGACGGCTTCCCGCTCGACTTCGAGCGCCGCGGCGGCGGCTGGCGGCTCCACCGCGGCCACCGCTTCGCCTTCCGCCTGTGGCGCTGGCTGCATGAGCTGCGCCACCCCTCGCCGGACAAGCGCCAGGCCTTCCGCCACACCACCGGCCGGGTGTTCCGCGGCAGCCTGCGCGCGCCCTCACGCATCCTCGCCGAACTCGCGCAGACCAAGGTGCCGGGCGAACCGCTGCACCACGCCAGCGAGGCCGGCTCGCGCCCGTGGCTGCCGCTGCCCGACGAGCTGCTGTCCGCGCTCGACCTGCCACGCACGCAACAGCCGCTGCGCCTCGTCACGCCCGAAGGCGTCACCGAGCTCGCCCCGCCCGCGTCGCTCCTGCGCCGCATCGCGATGCGCGCGCGCCTGGTGTGGCACTTCGCCGACTTCGCGCACGCGCGCAACTGGCACGAAGGCTCGCAGCAGGCACCCGACCATTACGCCCGCCGCCTGCGCGAGTTGGGCTTCGAGCTGCGCTTCACGCCGCACCGCGGCGACGCCGCCGACCCGGCCGTGACGCGCTTCTTCCCGGCCGGCTTCGCGCTGGGCGCGGGGGGCGGGGAGGAACTGTGGCAGCGCTTCCAGAACTACTTCTTCTCCGTCTACGGCAACTCGCTCGCGGAGCTCTCGCTCTTCCTCGGCGCTGCGCTCGCGGCCTTCACCGCGCGCCACCTGCTCGTGAACCACCGCCAGCGCCGTGCGCGGCGCGACATCCCGCTGGTGGTGGGCGGCTGGGGCACGCGCGGCAAGTCCGGCACCGAGCGCCTCAAGGCGGCGCTGTTCAACAGCCTGGGCTACGGCGTCGTCAGCAAGACCACCGGCTGCGAGGCCATGTTCCTGCACGCCCACCCGCACCAGCCGCTACGCGAGATGTTCCTGTTCCGCCCCTACGACAAGGCGACGATCTGGGAGCAGCACGCCGTCACGCGCATCGCCAGCGAGCTGCAGGCCGACGTGTTCCTGTGGGAATGCATGGCGCTCACCCCCTCCTTCGTCGAACTGCTGCAGCGGCGCTGGATGCGCGACGACCTCGCGACCATCACCAACACCTTCCCCGACCACGAAGACCTGCAGGGACCGGCCGGCATCGACATCCCGCAGGTGATGACGCACTTCATCCCGCAGGGTTCGACGCTGGTGACCAGCGAGGAGCAGATGCGCCCCATCCTCGCCGAAGCCGCGCAGGCGCTCGGCACGCGCGTCGAGACCATCGGCTGGCTCGAATCCGGCCTGCTCGCGCCCGACGTGCTGGCGCGCTTCCCCTACCAGGAGCACCCCGACAACATCGCGCTGGTCGCACGCATGGCGGCCGAGTTCGGCATCGCCCCCGACTACGCGCTGAAGGAGATGGCCGACCGCGTCGTGCCGGATCTCGGCGTGCTCAAGATGTATCCGCCCGCGCCGGTCGCCGGGCGCACCCTGTCCTTCGCCAACGGCATGTCGGCGAACGAGCGCTTCGGCTGCCTGGGCAACTGGACGCGCCTGGGCTTCGACCGCATCGACGTCGACGGCGAGCCCGGCACGCTGGTCAGCACCGTCGTCAACAACCGCGCCGACCGCATCGCGCGCTCGCGCGTGTTCGCCAGCATCCTCGTCGAGGACATCGCCGCCGACCTGCACTTCCTCATCGGCTCCAACCTCGAAGGCCTGCACGGCTACATCCGCGAGGCCTGGGACGAGCACGCCGCCACGCTCACGCTGTGGCCGGCCAGCGGTGCGACTCCGCTCGCGGTGCTCGAAGGCGAGGCGCGCCGCCTGCGCCAGCCCCACACCGCGGCGCGCCTGCATGCCCGGCTGGCGGCGATGCTGCGGCCGCAGGTGCCGGACGACGCGGCGACGCTCGCGGCGCTGTGGAAGCGCCCCGACGCGCTGGCCGAGGCACTCGCCGCCGCCGGCGTCGCACACGCCGACGAGATCCTCGCCCGCGCGCGCGCCGACCTCGCCGCGCACGACGAATACCACGCCTTCACGCAGCGCCTCGAAAGCGCGCCGGGCACACGCGACGCAGCGCTCGACGCGGACTTCCGCGCGCTGCTGTGGCGCTGGTTCGAACGCAAGCTCGTCACCGTCGCCGACTACCACGCCAGCGGCAACCGCATCGTCGAGATCATCGCCCGGCACACCCCGCCCGGCCTGCACAACCGGGTCATGGGCATCCAGAACATCAAGGGCACGGGCCTGGACTTCGTGTATCGCTGGCAGGCCTGGGGGCAATGCCACGACGCCTGCGCCGATCTGCGCGGGTCCGACGCCACGCGCTTCCGCCGCGGCCTGGCCGCGCTCGCCGCCTTCCAGGACTACGGCCTGCTGTGCGAGGACCACGTGCGCGCCACACTCGCCGCCGCGCGCCACGCGCCGCACGGCCAGGCCGCCGTGGCCCAGGCGCAGATCGCGCAGATCGCCGCCAACCTCGAGCACACGATGGCCGAGGTGCGCGCCCAGCTCGGCGCCACGCGCGAACAGGGCCTGCTCGAACGCCTCGTGCTCGCCATCGAAGGCTTCGTCGATGCCGGCGACGCCGTGCGCCGGCGGCGCGTTGCCAACCGCATCTACAAGGATCTCGTCGCGCAGCGCATCAGCCACGCGCGCGCCGCCATCGAACTGCAACGCCTGACGCAACAGCAGAAGGGCGGCTGGCTGTACGAACGGCTGCGCCAGCGCCTGCGTGCCGTGCAGGAGTCGCTCGCGCGCCCGGGCGAGGTCGCGCCAGCGGAGCTGCGCGGGATACGTGGCCGTTGAAATCGCGACGCCGTGGGAGTGCCGGGGGGAGCGGCTGCGGCCGCAAATGGGCGGATCTCTCCGCAACTCCACGGCTTCGCGGCTGAAGCCGCTCCCACGGAAAAATCGACAAGCGCGCCCGCCGGACACCATCACCGTGCACGATGACACGCATCTACGCGCACCGCGGGGCTCGGGGTAGTTGACCGCGCCGCGGTCTTTCGCCAGACTGCTTGGCGCGCATCAGTCATCGCGTGGCGTTTCGTACTCGAAGTCCTCTGGTACTCAGTTCGTCATCCCCCGATCGCGATTGTCGCAACTCTGGGCAAACGCCCCTTATTTAAACTTTGATTTGGGAAATTCAGAAATGGCAACTGGTACCGTCAAGTGGTTCAACGACGCCAAAGGCTACGGCTTCATCACCCCGGACAACGGCGGCGAGGACCTCTTCGCACACTTCTCCGCGATCCAGGGCAACGGTTTCCGCAGCCTGGCCGAAGGTCAGAAGGTGCAGTACGACGAGACCTCGGGTCCGAAGGGCAAGCAGGCCGGCAACATCCGCCCGCTCTGATCCGCCTCGGCAGGATCCGAAATGAAGAAGCCCGGCCTTGCCGGGCTTTTTGCTTTTGGGCCCGGCCCACGCTCAGCGCGTGAGCTGGAAGGGCGATACGGCGGGCGCCGGGCGCGGCGCGCGGGCGGCGTCGATGAGGCTCTGGCGCGGGTCGATGACAGGTGGAGCGGCCGCGGGCCCCGGTTTCGCATTCGCGCCGGCCTGTGCGGCCGTGGTGCTGAAGGCGCGTTCGGCGACGAATTGCCAGTCCGCGTAGGTTTCCATCCCTTCGAACTCCGACCACTCCGGCGGGAAGCGCCCGCGCTTCAACGGGGCGTCGCGCGACTGGCTATACACGCCGACGATGCCGCCGTCCCCGCCGCGGATCAGGCCCCAGTCGGTGCTGCGCGTGATCGGGTCGGTGTACAGGCGGCGCAGGTGGTGGCGCGGCGTCGGGCTGCGCTGGTCGGTGAGCAGGTCTTCCAGCCGCTGCGGGTACTGCTTCACGTCGGGCGAGGTCTCGTAGTAAAGGCGCAGCGCGCGCGCGTACTGCGAGCCGACCCATAGCAGCTCGCGTTCGCGGGCGCGCAGGCTGGCCGTCGACCACAGCTCCAGCGTGCCCACCAGCGCCAGCGTCATCAGCACCACCAGCATCAGCGCGCCGATGTAGGTGAAGCCGCGCTCGCGCCCGGGCAGGTCGGCCGGCACGGCTACCACTCCGCGTAGGGCGTCCCGTCGCGCGCGTTGCCCTCGGCGCCGCTGCGCACGTCGCCCACCGCACCGCCGACACCGCCCGGCGGCGGCACGATCACCCAGCTGTCGCTGCGCTGCGTGATCGGGTCGGTCGGGACGCTGCGCAGGTAGCGCTTGTCCACGAGCGCCTGCAGCGAGTCGGGATAGGCGCCGGTGTCGCCGTAGTAGTGGTCGAGTGCGTCGCGCATCACCGTGAGGGTCTGGCGCAGCGCGGTGTCCTCGGACTTCTCCAGGCTGCCGAAGTAGCGCGGCGCCGCGATCGCCAGCAGGGTCGCGATGATGGACAGCACGACCAGCAGCTCGATCAGGGTGAAGCCGGCGCGGGTCTTGTGCGGGTTATCCATCGCGGGCCTCACCACTGGCGGTAGGGAACGCCGTTCATGCCCTCGCCGCTGGCGAGCGAGAACACGTCGAAGACGTCGGCGCCCGCGCGCGGGTTGTCGGGCGGGCTGTCGTAGGCGCGCAGGCCCCAGGTCTCCTCGGGCGCCAGCTCGGGCGCGGCGAAGGGGTCGCGCGGGACGCTGCGCAGGAAGTAGATGCGCTTGCCTTCGGCGTCGCGCACGTCGCGCACGCCCTCGGCCAGCACGCGCAGCGTCGGCGGGTAGCCGCTGGCATCGGCCATCTTCTCGATCTGGCCGGAATCGGCCGCGGCCTTGTAGGCGTCGATGGCGTCGCGGATGCGGTACAGCGCGCTCTTGAGTTCCTGTTCCTTGCCGCGGCGCACGACGGTTTCGGTGAGCGGCGCGGCGATGCTGGCGAGCAGCGCGACGATCGCCACCGTGATGACGACCTCGACGAGGGAGAAGCCGCGCGCGCGCCGCATCGTCCGTCCTCAGGGCTGCGCGCCGAGCGCGAGCGCGGCGGGCAGCGGCACCGACAGCGGGCGGTTGCCTTCGCCGAAGGCCGACACGCTGGTCACCTTCAGCTCGGCCGGGGCGGCGCTGCCCGGCAGGGCCACCACGCGCAGGCGCATCAGCGCGCCGTCGCCGCGCGCGCCCTGCTGCGCCGAGCGCGACAGCGCGACGAACATGCGCCCGGACTTGTCGTCGATGCGCGGGGCGAAGGAGGTGATGGCGCCGTCGGCGTTCATGACGTCGCCCTCGGTCACTGCGACGACGCGCAGCGCGGCCGGGTCGTAGGCGAGCTGCACGGTCGCGGTGCTGAGCGGCTGCGCGAGGCTCGCGCGCAGGATCACGTCGGTCTCCTCGCCGGGTTTCAGGCCGGCGGGCGCGGTCCATGACAGGATCGCGGCGGCGGGCGAGGCGGCCACGGCGGGCACGTCGCTGCCGGCCGCGGCGGGCGGCGCGAGCGCGGCCATCGCTGCGGGCGCGGGCGCGATCGCATCGCGCGTCATGGCGTTCGCGGCCGCCGGCGCAGCGCCCACGGTCGGGGCGGTCGTGGTCATGCGCAGCATGGGTTCGCTGCGCGCCTTCAGCACCGCTTCGGTGCCCGACGGGTACTCGATGTCGTAGGGGTTCATGTAGGGCATGTTGCGCACGATGCGCGGCGTGATCGAGAGTACCAGCTCGGACTTGCCGATGGTGTCCTTGTTGCTGCCGAACAGCCGCCCCAGGCCGGGGATGTCGCCCAGGCCCGGGATGCGGTTGCCCGAGACGTCGTGGTCGTTGCGCATCAGGCCGGCGAGGACCTGCGTCTCGCCGTCCTTCAGGCGCAGCGAGGTGGTGGCATTGCGCGTGTCGACCTGCACGGGGATGGTGCCGTTCTTGGTCGGCGTCTGCGCCGTGGCCTTGCTGACCTCCAACCCGATCTTGATCAGCACCTCGTCGTTGAGATGCACGGTGGGCTCGACTTCGAGCTTGAGGCCGACCTCGAGGTACTGGATGCTCTCGGTGATCACCGGTCCCTGTGTCGAGGGCGTGGAGGTCGCGCTCACCACCGGCACGCGCTGGCCGATGTGGATGCGCGCCTTCTCCTTGTTGCTGACGCGGATCACCGGGTTCGCCAGCGTGTTCACGTCGCTGTCGTTGGCGTTGATGCGCAGTTCGGGCGAGGGGCCGATGGTGATGCGGTCGCGGTCGATGCCGCGGTACTGGCTGAGCGTTCCCGGCGGACCGCCGAGATCCGGGCGCAGGATGCCGAAGGTGCTGGGCCATTGCAGGCCGAGGTCGAGGATGCGCTGGCGCGACACTTCCAGCACCTCGACTTCGAGCACGACCTCGGGCTCGGGCAGGCCCTGCGTCGTGAGCAGCTTCTCGGCGAGGCGGATGGCGTCGGGAGTGTCGCGCATCGTCAGCGTGTTGAGGCGCTCATCGATGAACACGTCCTTGCTCTTGAGCAGGGTCTTGATCATGTTCATCGCGGTCTTCGCGTCGGTGTTGGCGAGGTGGAAGGTGCGGATCGTAAGGTCGAGGTAGTCGCGCTGCTTCTGCGGCGTGTCGGGGTAGATCATCACGGTGTTGTCGCTGATGATCTTCTGCTGCAGCTGGTTCTGCAGCAGCAGCAATTCGACCGCCTGCTCGACCGGCACCTGGCGCACGAACAGCGTCGCCTTGAGGTCGGGCTTCACGTCCTTGTCGAAGAGGAAGTTGATCCCCGCGTTGCGCGACAGCACCTCGAAGATCTGCTTCAGGTTGCCGTCGCGGAATTCGAGCGTGACCGGCGCGGACATCTTCGAGCGCAGCTGCGGATAGGGCGTGACGTAGCGCGCGCGAATGTCCTCGATCTCGCGCCTGAGCGCGAGCGCCTCGTCGTTGCGCGGGTCGAGCGCGAGCACCGGGCGCACCAGGCGGTCGGCGCCGTCGGGATCGCCGCGACGCAGTGCGGTCTGCGCTTGGCGCATCGTCTCGCCGGCGTTGCGCAGCTGGTCGAGCTGGCGCAGCGCCTCGCGCGCACGCTCGTTGGCGGGGTCGAGCGCGAGCACGCGCTCGAAGCCGCGCGCGGCGGCGTTGTGGTCGCGCATCAGGCGCGCGCGCTCGGCGGTGGCCAGCAGTGCGGCGATCACGCGCCCGCGCTGCGTCGTCTGCGCCATGTTGACCGCGGCATCGCGCGGCTGTTCGCGCACGGCCTGGTCGAGCTTGGCGAGGCCTTCCTCGTAGCGCCCCTCGTCGATCAGCCGGATGCCGTCGCGCTGCAGGGTGTCGGTCGCGCAGCCGGCAAGCAGGGCCGCCAGCAGCAGGATCGCAACACAGGGCAATCGCACAAACCCGTGTAGGGCGGGAGGAGCGAAGCGGATCCCGCCAATCCGGGCGTCGGAGTCGCCCCGAACGCCGCGTGGTGGGATGCGCTGCGCTCCTCCCACCCTACGGGTCCGTGCCTTCACGAACAATTTCGCGACATGGGGTACGGCACGGCGGAGCATTTTCTCCAACATCATGGCTTGCTTCCCACGGGCAGGGTCTGGGTGATGTCCAGAGGAAGGTAGACGAGTGTCATGGTGGTGTCGGTGATGCTTTTCACCTTGTAGCTGCCATCGACCACATCGCCTTCGGAGACGGTGTAGGGTCGGTCGCCGCGCACGAGGAAGACGCGCACGGTCTGGCCGTCGCTGAGCTTGCCGAGATATTCGTAGGGGATGGGAGGCGCGGTGGGCGCGGGAGGCGGGGGCGGAGGGGGTGCCGGCGGAGGCGGCGGCGGAGGCGGCGGGGGGACGTACCAGCTGTGCGCGGCGAAGAGCTCGGGCGCGGCGCGCGGGGCCGCATCGGCCGGCGCGGCTGCGGCGGCCGGGGCGACATCCGCCGCTCCGCTTCCCGCCGCCGGAGGCGTCGCCGCGCCGGCCTGCGCAGCGGAGGGCGGCGTATTGCCCGATGCCGCGGCGGCAAGCGGGGCCGGAGCGGAGCGCAGCTCGGCGAGCTGGCCGTTCTGCGCGACCGGAGCGAGGGCGGGTGCGACCGCGCGCGGACGGGCGACCGGCTGCACCGGTTCCGCGTCGGGCTTGTCGAAGAATTCGGGAATGACTGCGAGCGCGGCCGCCGCGCCGAGGAACACCACCCAGAAGAGCCTGCGCCGATCCGCCATCAGCGCCTCGACAGATACAGGGTCATGCGGATGCGCCCTTCGAGTTCGGTGTCGGACACCGCCTTGCGCTGCAGGTCGAGGTCTTCCACGCTCAGGCCCGGCACCTTCGCGATCGCGGCGTCGATGAAGCGGCGCAGCTGGGCGTAGCTGCCGCGCACGGGCAGCAGGATCTGGTAGCGCGCCATGTCCGTGCCCTGCTCCACCGCGAGCGCGTATTCGCCGCGCGCGAGCGAGATCTGCTCGGCCTCGGCGGCGGCGTACAGGCCGTCGATCGCGCTCGTCGCGGCGGGCTGAGCCGGCAGCCCGGCGTAGAAGGCGTCGAGCTGGCGTGCGGGCGGCTGGGCGATGTGCACTTCGCCGTTCAGCACCGCGGCGGCCTGGGCCTGGGCGCGCAGCACATGCTGTTCTGCACGTTCGCGCGACTCGATGCCGGGCACCACGACCGCCATGGCCCAGCCCGCGGCGGCAGCAAGCAGCACGGCACCGCCGAGGCCGGGCAGGCCGAGGCGGCGCACCGCTTCGTGCAGCGTCAGCTTATGGACGCGCATGGTCCGTCACCCAGTTCGCGACGAGGCTGAAGCGCACCGGCCGGCCCTGCACCTGCTCGGCGAACTCGTGATTGACGAGCGACACGTCGCGCAGCGCGGCGGTGTCCTCCAGCTGGCGGTGGTAGGCGAGCATCGCGCCGAGGTCGCGCGCCTCGGCGGTGATGCGCAGCTGGCGCTTGCGCGCGTCCGGCGTCAGCGACAGCAGCGCGACGTCGTCGCTGGCGAGCGCTTCCAGGGTCGTGAACAGCGCCTGCCACGGCCGATTGTCGATGCGCGCCTGCACGCGCTGCATGTCCGCGAGCGCATTGTCGCCCTCCTTGTTGTTTCCCTTCCCGCCGCCCTTCGTGCCGGCGCCCGGCGGGTGCTGCTCGAGCAGGGCCTCGGGCAGGCCGGCGACGATGTCGCGCACGGTGGTCTCCAGCGCCGCGGCCTCGGCCTCGACGCGCAGGCCGGCCCAGGCCGCGGAGCCGACCAGCGCGATGCCCGCGACCAGCAGCAACCAGCCGCCGGCGCGGGGCCGCGGCGTGCGCTGGAAGTCGAGTTCGAGCCGGTTCATGACGCGACCGCCAGCGCCATGTCCTGCCAGGCATCGCCGCCACCCAGCGCCAGCGCCTGCGGCGCGATGCCTTCCACGGCCGGCCACTCGCCCGCCGCGCGGCCCGGGGCGTGCACATACACGGTCGGCAGCGGCCCGGCGGCCGGATCGCCGATGCCGGTGAGCTCGCATTCGCGCTCGAGCAGCGCCGCGACGGCGCGTTCGCTGTCGCCGCAGGCGCTGGAACGCACCGACAGCCACTGCCCGGCGCGGGCCAGCAGCATGCTGCAACGGCCCGGCTCGGCCACGGCGAACACGAAGTTGTCGCGCGCGAGACGCGGCTGCAGGCGGTTGTAGGCCGCCATCAGGTGGGGCAGCACCGATTCGAGGCTCAGCCCGGCGCCCTGCGCGATGGACTGCAGGCGCTCGAGCAGCGCCTTGTCGACCGCCGCCGCCACGCGCGGGCGGCCCGCCGCCTCGGGCGAGATGCGCAGCGCCCAGCCGGCCGCGACCGGGCCGTAGATGTCCTCGAAGCCGATGCGGGCGAAGCTCTCGAGCTCGGCCGGCGAGCCGATCGCGTCGCTCCACGGCAGCAGGCGGAAATGCGCGAAGTGGCTCGAAAGCACCACCGTGAGCCGCCCGCGGCGCGCGCCGGCCTCGCGCAGCAGCCCCTGCAGCGCATCGGCGGCACCGCTCCAGCCGCCTTCGCAGTCGCTGCTTGCGCACGGTGCGGCCCCCCCCCGCGCCGCGCGCAGCAGCGTCACCCGCGCCGGGGCGAGAACGGCCACGAAGCTGTCACGCGACAAAGGTGACACGGTTGATCTCCTCCAGCGTGGTCTGGCCGGTGCGCACGAGGTCGAGCGCCGATTCGCGCAGCAGGCGCAGGCCGCGCTTCCGCGCCAGCTCCTTGAGCTCGGCGATGGGCTTGCGGTCGATGATGGTCTGGCGCAGCTCGTCGTCGAGCAGCAGCACTTCGGCGATCGCGCTGCGGCCGCGGTAGCCGGTGCCGCGGCAGCGCCCGCAGCCGGGGCTGTGCACGAAGCGCCAGCCGTGCGTGTCCGCGGGGTCGATGCCGGAGGCGACGAGCTCGTCGTCGCGCGGGCGCAGCTCCACGGCGCAGGACGGACAGGCGAGCCGGATCAGGCGCTGCGCGAGCACGCCGTTCAGGGCCGACACGAAACTGTAGGGATCGACCTCCATCTGCGTGAAGCGGCCGATCACGTCGAACACGTTGTTGGCGTGGATGGTCGTGAACACGAGGTGGCCGGTGAGCGCGGACTGCACGGCGATCTGCGCCGTGTCGGGGTCGCGGATCTCGCCGACCATGATCTTGTCCGGGTCGTGGCGCAGGATGGAACGCAGGCCGCGCGAGAAGGTGAGGCCCTTCTTCTCGTTCACCGGGATCTGCAGCACGCCGGGGAGCTGGTACTCGACCGGGTCCTCGATGGTGATGATCTTGTCCACGCCGCGGTTGATCTCGGTGAGCATCGCGTACAGCGTGGTGGTCTTGCCGCTGCCGGTGGGGCCGGTGACCAGCACCATGCCGTAGGGCTCGCTCGCGAGGCGGCGCAGCGTCTTCATGACGTCGGCCTCGAAGCCGAGCGACTCGAGGCGCACGCCATGCACCTGGTCGGCGAGGTCCTGCTTGTCGAGCACGCGCAGCACCGCGTCCTCGCCGAAGATGCTGGGAATGATGGAGACGCGGAAGTCGATCTGGCGCCCCTTGATCGACACCTTGAAGCGGCCGTCCTGCGGCACGCGCTTCTCGGCGATGTCGAGCTCGGCCATCACCTTCACGCGCGAGATCATCTGTTCGGCGACCTCCGCGCCCTGCACGCGGCTGGCGGTGTTCAGGACGCCGTCGACGCGGTACTTGATGAGCATGCCGGTGCCGGTGGCGCTGAGGTGGATGTCGCTGGCCTTGGCCTTGAGCGCATCGTAGAGGGTCGAATTGACGAGCTTCACGACGACGCTGGAATCCTCGCTGATGCGCGCCAGCGACAGCGTCTCGACGTCCTCGACGGTCTCGGCCTCGTCCTGCGTCGCGGCAAGCGAGTCGATGGCGTGGAAGTCCTCCTCATGGCGCGCGAGGTAGGCGGAAAGGTCCGCCGGGTGAGCGAGGAACAGCTCCGCGCCGGCGAGGCGCTC
Organism: Aromatoleum evansii; assembly: GCF_045689615.1. Lineage (NCBI taxonomy): Bacteria > Pseudomonadati > Pseudomonadota > Betaproteobacteria > Rhodocyclales > Rhodocyclaceae > Aromatoleum > Aromatoleum evansii. Next base: position 256,145 of record NZ_CP141259.1, on the reverse strand, counting down.
GTCGATCCACGCCAGCCGCGCGCCGTCGAAGGGGTCGGAGAACACCCCGACGAGGCCGCCGCCCGCCTCGGGCGGACGCTTCACGAGCACGAACTCGTGCTTGATCGCCTCGGCCAGCGGCAGTTGCGAGAAATCCGGCGCGCTGGCGAACAGCTGCTCGCCGCCCATCACCGGGTAGTGCAGCGTGATGCCGAGGCGGCGCGCGAAGTCGCGCGGCTCGAGGCCGGCGAGCTCCTCCAGTTCGTCGATCGCGCGGCGGCCCTGTGCCGCGGCACGTTCGCGCGCCGTACGCAGCAGCGCGGCATCGAGCCGCGCCACCACGCCCTGGCCGTCGTCGGGGACGACCATCGCGGGGGTGACATGCATGTCCATCGCATCGACCTCCTGCGGGCAGCTTCAGACCCGGCCCGCTCCTTGTTATCGCCGCAGCGCGCGCCCCGGCTAGCCCGGGCGCGCGCTGCGGCGCCTCTCTGTTGTCATTGTTCGTCGTCGTCCTGCCGACCATCCACGGCCTTGTGCGCATGACGGCGGTCGGCAAACAGCCACGTTCCGTCATACAGCCGCATCGGGAAGCGGTGGCTCGGATGCTGCCGCCGGTCCGGATGCGTCAAACCGTGCGTGCCGTACTGCTCCGCCCCGCCCGCCACCCGCGTCGGCACGTAGGGCCCGAGGCTGCACACCACTTTCGACAGCTCGGCGAGCGGAAAGGGCTTGAACAGGATGTGCTCGATGCCCCGGCGTGCCGCCTCCTCGCACACCTCGTCGCGCGGCTGCCCCGTCATCAGGATGGCGTTGGCGGTCGCCCCGCGCATCCGGATCGTGTCCAGCACCTGGAAGCCGGACATGTCCGGGAGCCGGTAGTCGAGCACCAGCACCTCGGGCGCGAACTCGTCCAGCAGCCGGATCGCGCTCGCCCCGTCGGAGGCCACGCGGGCCTCGCAGCAGGCGCGCCGCAGGTAGGCCTGGAGGTTCTCCGCGAGGATGTCCTCGTCTTCGACTATCAGTACTCTTCTTGTGGCTGACATGGCCGTCTCCGCTTGCGCACCGCCCCGGTCCTGAATGGCGGTGCTGCTTATGACGGTTGTTCAGCACGCTTTGTGCCAGCTTCTGCGCCCCGCTGACCGCGCCTGTTTCCGCTGGATCCGGCTCGCGGCGGGCCCGCGTCCGCCCCCGAAAGTGGGGAAAAGCCACCCGCCCCCCGGGTCACTCCCCCCAGCGTGGGGCCTCCGATCAGAATTTCTGCAACACCTCCACCTTCGCCGCGCCGCGCAGCTTCTGCAGCGCACTGCTTCCGGCCTCGGCGCGGCGGCTCACCACCAGGTACTCGCGCACCTGGCGCTTCGCCTCGGCCTCCGGCATGCCTGCGGGAGCGGGCTCCTGTTCCAGCGTGCGCCTGACGTCCTCGTCGCTGACCTCGGGCATGCCCGCCAGCGCCTGCAGCGCGCGGCTGGCCGCGAGCTCGTGGCGCAGGTACTCGGCGTAGGTGGCCTCGTTGAAGCCGGCGTCGCGCACGCGGCGCTCGTAGGCCTCGCGGGTCGCGAAGCCCCCCTCGATACCCTTGCGCGCCTCCTCGACGGCGGCGTCGTCGACCTTCATGCCGCGCCGCTGCGACTCCTGCCACAGCAGCTCCTTGTCGATGAGCTGGTCGAGCGCTTCGCGCTTGAGGCGCTTGAACACTTCGGGATTGCGGATCGCGGCGACATTGCGCGCCTGCAGCTTGAGGTAGTCCTCGAAATGGCGTTCGAGGCGGAAGACGGAGATCTCCGCACCATTCACGCGCGCCGCGACGCCGACCTCCTGCGCGGTGGCCGGCGTTGGCAACGCGAGGGTGCAGACCAGGCACAGGGCCGCCGCCCCGAGCCGCAGGCCGCTCAGCACGTGGCGAACGGCCCCTCCTCTCCTCTCCTGCGCCGTGGCGGCGCGCCTGACTTGTGCCTGGTCTGTCCTCACTCGTCTTCCTCCTAACAATAGCCCATCGACTCACTCCTGCACCGCGTCGAGGCGCACGTAGCGTCCGGTCGGGCGGAACACGCGCTTCTGCGCGTCCACGCCGACGATGTGGGCGCCGGGCGCGCCGATGCGCTGCCCGGGGCCGAAGCCGATGGCGGGGGTGACGCCGGTCTGGAAGCCGTGCAGGTTCTCCAGCGCGGCGACCAGCTTGTCGCGGCTGGCGTCGCGCCCCGCACGCTTCAAGCCTTCCGCCATCACCATCGCCGCGGCGTAGGCGCCGACCTGGAAGGCGGGGTGGCGCTCGCCTGCGCCGCTCCTTTCGCGCACCGCGCGCAGTGCGCCCGCGCCCTGCGGGCTCCAGTCCTGCGGCAGCGTCGGGTAGGCGATGAACACGCGCCCGGCCTGCGCCGGCGCAAGCTGCAGCGCAGCCGCGCCGACCTGGTTGGCGGCGGCGAACAGCCACGGCGGCGACTTCTGCAGCGGCGCCTGCGCCGCGAGCGCGCCGAAGTCGGCATCGCGCCCCATGAAGAACACGGCCTGCGCCCCCTGCCCGGCCAGTGCCGTGCCCACGCCGGCCGCGTCGAACGCGCCGGGTACGTAGGCATAGGCGCGCACCTGCGACCAGCCGCGGCGCGCGAGGCGCTCGGCCAGTGCGCGGGCGATGGCGCCACTGCGGGCTTCGTCCGGGTGCACGATCGCGGCGGGCGGGTTCGCGAGCTTGAGCGCCGTGGCGGCGTATTCGCCGAGCGCGCCGAGCTGCTCGCCCAGACCGGGCAGGGGGTCGAACACGAAACGGCCGCCGCTGCCGGTGAGATGGGCGAGCGGACCGACCACGGGAATGCGCGCGGCATCGGCGAGCTCGCCCAGCCGCCCGTCGAGCGCCGGCACCAGCGGCGCGACGACGGCGAACACCTTTTCGTCCTCCACCAGGCGGCGCAGCGCCGCCTCCGCGCCCGCGGCGTCGGTGCCGGGATCCGCGACCACCAGTTCGACGCGCCGCCCATGCACGCCGCCACCGGCGTTCACGGCGTCGAAGGTGCCGCGCAGCAGGGCCGTGACGGTCGCGCCCAGCTCGGCCAGCGGGCCGGCCGCAGGCTGCAGCGTGCCCACGCGCACGGCGTCGGCGAGCAGGCCCGGATCGCCGTCGTCCTCCAGGCGCTTGAGGTAGGCCGTCAGGTCCTCCACGTCGCGCGCCGACATCGTGAAGCGCGGCATCGCGGGGTCGAGCCGGTTGCCGCCCGCATCGACCCCGCTGGTGATGGCGCGCGCGAAGCTCGCGGCGTCGTAGGCCGGCCGTTCGCGCCCGTTTTCCAGACGCTGGCCATAGGAGAGGGCAAGCCGCCGCCAGGTGATGTCGGGCGGGCGCACGCCCCCCTCGCGCCGCCCGCGGCCATCAGCGCCGTGGCAGTTGGCGCACGGCACCACCGTTGCCGGTATCGCCGTGTCCGCACCACCGACGCGGGCCGCTATGTTGCTGCCGGAGGCACTGCGGCCCTCGAGGAAGATCTGCTTTCCGGCCTGTTCGGAAGCAGTCAGCTCGATTGCGGCCACAGGCCCCGCGGCGCATGCCAGCGTGGCCATCACACCCGACCACCGTAAGAGGCGGCGGCTTGCCATGATCGTCACCGTGCCGCGCTCACCTTCGCGACGGGCTCGGTAAGCACCTTCAGCCGCTCGGCGATGGCCGGCGGGGGCGCATCGGGGCGGATCTTGTTCCAGCGCTTGGTCGCGACGTCGCCGGCGATCAGCAGCGTGGAATGCTCCTCGGCGCTCTGGCCGAGCTGGCCGAGGCGGCCCAGCACGAAGTCGACCTTGGCCTTGTCGCCGGTGAGGAAGGTCCAGTTCGGATTGTCGGCCTCGTTCTTCACCGCGAAGGCCTTCAGCGAGGCCGGCGTGTCGTTCAGCGGATCGCTGCTGATCGAGATGAAATGCACCTTGCGCGCGGCCTCCTCGCCCAGCGCATCACGCACCTCCTTGAGCTTGCGCGTGATCAGCGGGCAGGCGTCCTTGCAGCTCGTGTACACCACGTTGAGCATCACCACGCGGTCCTTCAGCACGTCGCTGTAGAACTGCACCCTGCGGCCGTTCTGGTCGACGAGCTCGGTGTCGGTGAAGTAGGCGCGTGCGTCGTGCGTGCCGCCGCCGGTGGCGGGGGCCACGACAGGCTGGGCGGCCGCTTGGGTGCTGGCCGCGGCGGCGCCGTGCTTGTCGGCGTGCCCGGCGTGGTCGCCGTGACCGGCATGCCCGTCGTGATGCTTGCCTTGCGCGAAGGCGCCCGAGGCGACAGCCAGCCCGAGGGCGGCGAGGGATGCGCGGATGAGGGTGCGGCGTGCAGCGATCATTGTCTTACTCCCGGGTGGCGGCACGCGCCGCGATCAGCGATTCGACCTGCGCGACCAGCATCGCGGGGTCCGCGAAGCCGTAGAAGCGCGTCCATTTGCCCGTGCGACCGTCGCCGACCATCATCACGACGGGGTGGTCCTCGAAGTTGGGTGTCCACGTGCCCAGACCCTTGAGCGTGTCGTTGACCGCCGTGGTGCTGCCGGTGAGCCACGACCACCCCGCGCCCGCCCCGCGGGAACGCGCGTAGTCGCGCAGGCGGGCGGGGGTGTCGCGGACCGGATCGACGGTGAGCGAGACCAGCGCGACCTCGCGCCCGACCTTCCCGCCGAGTTTCTGCTGCACTTCGCCCATGATCGCGGAGACCACCGGGCACACCGTGGTGCAGCTGGTGTAGACGAAGTCCATCACGACGATGCGGTCGCCGATGACCTCGGACTTGAGGCGCCGCTCCTTGCTGTTCTGGTCGAGCAGCAGCACGTCGGGGAAACGCACCGACACGTCCTCGGGCAGCTTGATGTCGGAGTTGGCATGGTTGGCATGATTCGCGTGGCCCGCATGACCGGCGTGGGCATCGGCCGCAGCGACCTGCGTGGCCTGCGGCTTCATCGCATGTTCGGAATGCGCCCGCGCCAGGCCCGGCACGATGAAGCTCGCGGCCACCGTCACCGCCAGCGCCAGCAGGCTGGCGCGCATGATCCTGGTCCTGCGATCGTGCTTCGTGTTCCTTGCTCCCTTCTTCATTGCCGCCTCCTCCTCAGTTGCCCGCGGTCTTGCCCGCCACCGCCGACACCGCGCGCAGCGTCAGGTAGGGCTTGTTCTGCGCATCCTTCAACGCGTCCGAGTCCACATGCACGTAGTACGCGCCGGTCTCGCCGAGCAGCACCTGCGCTTCGTACACCCCCTCGCCCACCTCGCGTGCCGCGGCGCTCTGGCGCGTGCCGGACGGGGCGACGAAGTAGCTCACCTTCAGATCCTTGATGCCGGTGCGCGGGGAGTCCTTCTTGCCGGCGACGAGGCGGAAGCGCACCGTCGTCTTGCCCGGCGCCTGCACCGTCACCGGCGCGGGCAGGAACTCGAGGCGCGGCACCGCGAGCTTGGCGTCGCTCACCGCACCCGGCTTCACCTCGGCGCTGAAGCAGTGCAGCACCTGCGGCCGGTCGAGCATGAAGGCGACGTCGAACTTGCCCGACGCCGGCAGCGTCACCTGCGTCGAGAACACCCCCGGCTCGCCCTGCTTCATCGCGCGGTCCACCACCGTCACCGCGCGCGCCGTGTGGCCGCGGTTGAGGTAGCCGGTCATCGGCGCGTTCATGCCTTCCATGTAGAAGTAGGTGGTGTTGTTGGCCGGATTCACGACGAACACCGAACCCTCGTCGTTGCGCGCCGCGAGGCTCGCCGCCAGCGGCAGGTCACCCGCCAGCTTGGGCGCCTCGCCGCCCGCCGCGAAGCTCTGCAGCACCGGCTCGCGCCCCTTGCCCAGCGTGTCGAGCTTCACCATCGTCACGCGCTCGGTGGCGAGGCCGCGCACGTAGGCGTAGCCCGCCGTGAAGGTCACCTGGTAGGGCTCGGAAGCCACCTTGATGTCATGCACCGCCTCGTCGCTGCCGGCATCGACCACCGTCGCGACGCTCTCCATCGTGTTCAGCGCGAAGGCGAAGCGGCCGTCGGCGGTGAAGCGCACCGGCCCGAGGCCGGGCTTGGCCTGGATGACCTTGCGCGTGGCGAGCGTCTTGGCGTCGATCACGGTGATTGTGCCCGCCTGGCCGTCGGCAACGTACACCGCCTTCGACAGCGCGGACTGCGCCACCGAGATCGGCCGCGGACCGGTCTGCAGATCCTTCACCTTCTGCATCGTCGCCACGTCGAACACGCTCACCGTGCCCGTGTCGCGGTTGCTCACGAAGGCGTGGCGCGAGTCGTCGCTGAAGGCGATCTCATGGTGCCCCTTGCCGGTCGCGAAGGTCTTCACCGGCTTGAAGCTGTGGGCGTCGATCACCGTGACGCCGCTGCGGTTCGGGTCGCGCGAGTTGTTGCCGACCCACACGTAGCGCCCGTCCGGCTGCACCGCGACGCGCACCGGTTCGTCGCCCGCATCCACATCCTTGACGACGCGGAAGGTGCCCGCATCGACCACCGCCACCTGGTCGGCGACCGGCATCGACACGAAGAGATGCTTGCCGTCCGGGCTCTTCACCCAGTCCACCGGCGGCCGCTTGAGCATGATGCGCGTCAGCGTGCTGGTCACGCCGCCCACCGAAGTCAGCGGGTCGATCACGCTGATGCTCGGATCCTTGTTGAGCACCAGCAGGTAATAGCTGTTGAGGTCCACCATCGGCCGCACGCCGACCACGCCCTTCAGGTAGAGCGCGATCTTGTCCTTGCATTCCTTCTGCTCGTTGGCCTTGGGGTTCGAGATCACGTGCGCGAGGTCCAGCCACGCGCCCGGCGCGAGTCCCGGCACCCCTTTGCCCGTATTGGCATCGGTAATGCGGAAGCGGATGTCGGCGAGCCCGCCTTCGACCAGCTCGGTAGCATCGCCGGCCGGGCGCGCTTCGAAGTCGATCGCCACGCCGTCGCGCACCAGGCGACCGCTGGCCGCAGGCTTGGCATCCGCCGCGATGGACGCGGGGGCCGGGGCAGCGACAGTGGTTCCGGACAATGCGCACGACACCAGCAGCGAAAGTGTTGCGAAGCGAAGTTTGCTCACGATGATTTCCCCCGGTTTCGGGCCCCACGACTGGGGAGGCCCAGGACTGCCAGTTCATTCGGATGCGCGTCCTGCGACGCGCCGGATGACGCCAACTGCGTGTAGAACGTGGCTGCATCCGTAAAAAGGGCGGCGGGCCTCACTGCCATTAAGTCCCGCCAAATACGCAACAGCCATGTGCTGTTGCAACCAAATGCATGCTTCGTACCAGCGGGATGCGGCCGGCAGCGCCACACCCCGCCCTTGTTGCCTGCTAAGCACTACGCACTGCGAACTGCATGTTGCTTACTGCACCCGCACGATCCCCCAGCGGCCGCCCAGGTTGCCCAGCGACTCGAAGTCGCGGTACAGGTAGTCGCCCGGGATTGCATTGGCGCCGCCTGCGCTGGCCATGTTGAAGGTGAAGTGCGCGGCCGGCAGGATGCTCTCCTGACCGCCGAGGAACATCCCCAGCGGGTTGAACAGGATCCGCGTCGAACCCACACCGAACTTGCGCGACGGATAGCCGTTGGTATCCGTGTTGTTCGCGCGGTACGGATCGCGCTGCCACACGTGGCCATGGAGGCCGAAGGTTCCCATCCGGCTGCCACCCGAGGCCTGCACCAGGTGGATGCGGAAGGGCATCCCGCGACCGACCGTCAGCACCGGCGTTTCCGGATCGGCACCGCCGACCAGGGCATTGCTGTAGGCCATGTTGGCATTGGGCACTGCAGCGAAGCCGGCACCGTTGGCGTGACCGAAGGGCGCGTCCGGAGCCTTCTGGAAGCGATACCACAGCGGTTCGACCTTGTAGTTCACCGCCATCGCCGAGTTGTCTTCCGGATCCTCATGAATCATCGGACCTTCGGCGGCGACGTTCTCCACCGGTTCGCCATTGGCCCAACGCATGTTCAGACCCTTCGCCCACTGCAGCGCGAAGTCACGGTAGGTCGCAAGCTCCGGCTTCGAGGTCTTGGTCACCGTTGCGGCGGCGCGCATGTTGCTGTCCTCGACCCAGGTCGATTCCGGCGGCATGGCGACGAACGCCCCGTTGAGGCCCTTCTGCGTTTGCTTGACCTTGTCCGCCGGGATGATGTTGACCCCGCCGAACTCGATGCCCACCGCGGTGACGGTGTCGGTTGCCTTCTTGATGGTGGATGTTTGCGCAGAGAACGCGCGGCCCAGGTCTCCTACGTAGTATTGATAGGACGTCGTCGGGTACGGATCGGCGGCACTCGCGCGCGGTGCAACCGTCTGCACCGGGTTGATACCCACGTTGGTACCGTCGGACTTGGTCACGTCGTACATCACCAGCTGGGTGTGGAGGCCAGCGTGTGCGGACGGACGCATCAGGTTGTTGTTGAAGCTGGTGGTGCCCACTGCGCCGTAACGGTCACGCACGACGACCGGCGACATCAGGTTGGGCGACGGCAGATCGGGCATCACTGCCGGCAGCCGGTTCTCCAGCACCACATTCACGCACTCGCCGGACGCCGCACGCATCACCAGGGGCTCGACCGGGACGCCGGCTTTGAGCTTGCCGGTGGTCGCATCGAGGTCGTCCTTGCGCACGTACATGATTGCGGTCGGGTCGTGCAGCGGGCCGGACTTGCCACCGATGGTGATCGACTGCCCCGTGACGTCGTCGATGATGGTCGCAGCCGGGATGCTCGTCGGACGCGAGTTGTACACCAGCGTGCCGCCGTTGGCCTTGAGCGGGCCGCCGACATGCTTGCCGTCGCTGCCGGCCATGCCGATGGTCAGGCCGAGCGGGTTGGACAGGACGTCGTTGGCGAGCGCCACCACCACGTTGAAGTTGCGCTGCTTGACCGGCAGCACCCCGAGCTTGGGATCGACATAGTTCTTCGGGCAGATGCCGTTGAAGTCCGCCGCGTTGGTGATACCCACCGGCAGCGGGTTGTTCGGCACCGCGAACAGGTCGGACTGCAGTTCGGCGTAGTTGCGCATCACCCCCCACGTGCCGTTCCAGTAGCCCTCGATCGACGGATTGATCGAGTACATGTAGTCGGCTTCCGTGCGGTTCGCATCCGCATACATCGCCACCGGCATGCCGAGGCTGAACTGCTCGGAGATGCCGACCATCTGGCCGTTACGCCAGCCGGAGTTGCCTGCCGCGCCGAAGGCCGAACCCGCCTGCAGCCACTTCACGCCGTGGATGCTGACGCTGTGCGCCTCTTCCTGGCCACCGGCCTGCACACGGACGCGAACGATGTCACCCGCATAGGTACGCAGCATCGGGGTGAAGGGGTCGCCGGCCTTGTCGCCCGCCTTGTTGATGTGCGGCGGGAAGGTCGTGATGCCTCCGGTCGGGCCGGTCGCCTGCCTGATCGAGCTCGGTGCTTCGTTGAACGCTGCGATCTTGCGGTCGGTGCGGCTCTGCAGTGCATACGCCAGGTCACCCGCGAGCCCGTCCGCCTGCATGCCCGGCTTGCCGTCGGGACCAGTCTTGTTCGGGTCGTAGATGCGCAGCGCCACCGGTTCGTTGCGGTAGTTCACCACGAACATGCCGGGGTCGTCCGCCGAGATCGCCTGCGGGCACGGACGGACCGGGCAACCGATCTTCTCGCCACCAGCGACGATGCGCTGCATGTCGGGGAAGATGGGCAGCGTGGTCTTCTTCGCCGGCGGGTTGATCGCGTAGCGGAAGCTGTCCGGGCTGGTCGGGTACTTGACCGGATTGGGAACGCCGTCCGGACCTGCACCGACATACACGCCGGCTTCATACGCATGCTGGAAGTCGGTGAACTCCAGGTAGAACTCGCGGAAGCTGTCATCGATCTTGTCGCCGTCGATGTCACCGCTGTCGATCACCGCCTGCCACGAGGTCGGACCGCCGTCTGCACGGGTACCCAGCGGCGTGCCGGTCTCGGCCTGGTACCACTTCGAGCCCGCCGGTTCGGTCAGCACGGTTGCGTACAGGCCGATCTGCTGGTGGGTCGAGGGACCATAGTGGTCATGCGTGAAGATGTTGCCCAGACCGCGGTCAATGTTGTACTGGTTCAACAGCGGGTCCGCATACCAGCGCTGCTGCGTCGTGCGCGCGCCCATCCAGTCCGGACGATTGAACTGTCCGAAGTACGGGTGAGCCTTCGGCACGGGGCAGACGTTGCTGCCGTCGCGCGGGTCGGTCGGTTCGGTGCAGTGGTTGAAGTGGCGGACTGCATGGATGCGCTCGACCACGGCTCCCGGCGAGAGCGTGCCGTCCTCATAGTTCCAGCCGTTCGCCGCGCCGTCCGTGGTGGAAAGGTCCCACTTGGGCAGGTGGATGTGCTGGCCGATGATGTCGGTCGGCGTGCGCACCTGGTAGTCGTCCAGCTCGTAGAACTCCGGCACCAGGTTGGTGTGGTCGTACATCGCGCAGTCGTACGTGTTCAGGCGCATCACCAGCGGCTCGGGCGCTTGCTGCTTGTTGATCACCGGCATCACGTCCTCCCACAGCGCGATGATGCGCTGTTGCGGGAAGTGGTAACCGGCCTTGTTGATCACCGCGTCGAACTGGATGTTGGCGCCCTTGTACACGCGCGGCGTGGTCGCGTTGTACTGCGAGGCCTGGCCGGTGTACCACGAGCTCATCGTCGAGCCGCCGTACCAGGTACCCGCGCCGGCGGCCGCAGTGAGCTGCTTCTGCGTGTCGTCGATGCAGGGCTCGGCGAACGGCGCCGCGACCGAGGGCTTGGCGCCGTTGGTCTTGAACGCTGCCGCTGCGACGGTGCTGCCGGACGGGTCGGCCTTGTAGCTCGCGTGCTCCTTCTGCGAGTGGAAAGCCATCGCCGCCTGCTCCGCGTCAGTGCCTTCCTCGGGGAAGAACACCGCCTTGGCCGCCGTGAGCTTCTTCAGGAAGTCGACCGGGCTGGTCGTCACGATCGCGGTGGTGCCGGAGAGCGTACCCTCCAGCGTGTGCCGCGCCAGACCGCCGTCCCAGCCGCCCGCCTGCGCCGGCTCGAGACCGGACCACAGCGCGTTGCCGCTGGCCTTCAGCGCCTGGGCCGTGGCCTGGGTCAGCATGTCGAGCGGCGGGGTCGGCGGACGCTGCCCCATCGTGCTCTCGATGCCGGCGACCCAGAACGGATAGCCCGGGTTCTTCAACGTGCCGTCGGTATTCTTGTTGGCAGCGCTGCGGTCGACCTGCGCCTTGGAACCGGCGATGACCTGGGTGCCGGTGGCAGGGTTGGTGACGTACTTGGTGACGACGCTCACCTTGCCCGGCATCGGCGGCATCGCCTTGCCCGGCAGCGGCACCACCGCGGGGATCGGCGCACCGACCACCAGCTCGCCGTCGGGATAGGCACGCGCGCCCTGGGCCGGCGTGCCGTCCTTCAGCGCGTAGGGCGTGCTGTGATAGCCCTTGGTGCCGTTCGACACCGCGAGCTTCGTGCCGGCCTCGAAGGTGTCGTGGATCCGCCACATGTACCACATCCCCTGCGCGAAGTGCGGGTAGAAGTGGCAGTGGTAGATCGCGTCACCCGGCGAGCGGTTACGGTTGCCGGAGCCGCCGTTGACCATCTCGTAGGTGTAGCCGGAACCCGGCCCGATGCCTTGTGCGTCAAGATAGTTCGAATTGTCGTCGTTGGGGTTGAACAGCCACTGGTGGTTGTGCAGGTGATAGACGTGCTGCTCCTGCCCCACGTGGATGTTGCGGTACTTCACGAAGTCGCCGATGTAGCTGTGGTGCACGTTCGCCGGATCCTGCGGATACAGCGCCTTCGTCGCCTTGATGCCGGTGGTGCCGGCGGGCGGCACCTGGCCCGGCTTGAGCGCTTCGAGGCCGACGTTCGCGGGGATGTCGACCAGCTGCGCCGGATCGCCGACCACGTAGGCGGTGAGGAAGAACTCCTCGTACGCACAGGAGGTGCAGTCATGCATCGGGCCGACGCCGAGGCGGTTGGCGATGATCTCGGAACCGATGCCGCCGGAACCGTAGTTGATCATGAACGCATCGCGCGTCGCCTGCAGCACGTAGCCGAACACCGGGTCGTTGTAGAAGCCCGGGAAGGCCTGCGCGGTCGCGACCTCGTCGTGGAACACGGTGCTGAAGTCGCGGAACGGCTCGAGGCGGTTCGGGTAGGCGGGGTTGCGCTTGCCCATGCTCTCGAGCGGGTAGGTCGAGGCGGGGAAAGTACCGTCGGCGTTGGGTCCGAGGACCACCGCGTCGATCTCGGTATGCACGATGCGCGTGCCGTCGACCGTGTTCACCACCGGCTTGCCGGCCTTGCCTTCGCTGATCCACGGCTGGGCGTTCGGATAACGCGCCTCGTAGTTGATGATCGGCTGGCCGGCCGCCGTCAGTTCCCCTGCCGCCGCCGTCAGGTAGCCGTCGCCGTTCTTGTCGGCGGCGATGCGCATTTCCTCTTCGGACAGCACGTTGCGGTAGGCACGGCCGCCCTTGGGCAGCACGGTGAGTTGGCCGAACAGGCCGCTGGAGATGTTGCCGGCCGTGCCGTCGGCGCCGAAGGTCGCGCCGTAGCTCGTCACCACGAAAGTGCCTTCACGCTCGCCGTACAGCGTGTAGGTCTTCATCTGCCCCGGCGCGGCCAGCGACGAGGCGTTCTTGCCGACGTTGTCGCCCATGTCGGCGATGCTGTTCACCGCCTGCATGCCCTGCGCGAAGAAACCCACGTTGCGGTCGGCGACCTGGTCGTCGATGTGCATCTCGGGCGGCACCGCGTCGCGCGGGTTGGCGGTGGGCGACAGCAGGTTGGTCAGATTCACGGTCAGGCACTCGCCCGCCGCGATGCGCAGCACCAGCGGACGCGGCCGCTTGTCGGCGCGCAGCTTGACGTTGCCGGCGGACTTCGTGCCGCCCGCGGCGAGCGTCTTGCCGCTCGAATCCACCACGTCTTCCTCGAGCGCGTACATCATGCCGTTGATGTTCTGCGCACCGAGCCGGTTGTACATCAGCGGCTGGTCGAGCGCCACCACGTTCGCGACCAGCGTGCGCGTGCACTGGATGCCGGTCGGCGTGGTCGTCGTGCCGCCGCCTTTCGACGGCGCCGCCGCCTGGGCCTGGCCGGCGGCGAACAATGTCGCCCCGGTCAGCATCAGCAGGCCGGCCAGCCTTGTCAGCCGGCCTTGATAGCCGGCTGCGGCTGGCGCCCGCCCTTTCGGATAAAGATACTTCATCGTCGTTCCCCCCACGGTTACAACGCTTTGGTCTGCGGTGCGCTGCAGACCCCGGACCCTCGTCCGGCCAACAACACCAGGCGCGAGCCAAATGGGAAAATCCCGTGGGCGTTCTCGCAATCGTCGTGCCATTACAAAAAATCACGCTTTTTCAATTACTTGATTTTTTTGGAGGGGACAAACGGGGAAACTTCCCCAGTTTTTCCCCGCAACGCGGGTGGGGGATCCCCACGCAATCCCTGCAACGACGCGGCTTACCCGAATCCGCTTGCGACGAAAGTCTTACCGGTTACGCCAATGTCCTTGCTGCCGGTGCGCGACAACTTGTGACAATTTGCCGTTTGACGGCCGATTGCCCAGGTTGGGCGCGCGGATTGTGCCGTGATGCGTTGAAACGGGGACAACGCCCCGGAATTGGGGAATAGTCCCCGATCCGGCGGCAATCACACTTGATGGCAGCCTGGGTCAAGCGCCGTTGCTCCCTCCCCTTGAGGGGGGTGGAGCAGGGGTTTCGCGGAGCACCGCTCCGCGCCTGCGGAACGACGGAGCGAAGCGCAGGCTCCCGGGTTGGGGTGGGGATGGGTGGACTCCGCAGCGCCCGCAAGAAACCCATCCCCATCCTGTCCTTCCCCTTGAAGGGGAAGGAACCTGCTAATCGCGCCTTGCGAACTCCAGTTCGTAGGGCGGGAGGAGCGCAGCGCAGCGCATCCCGCCACACGGCCCCCGGGCTGCCTCCGACCACCGGATTGGCGGGATACGCGGCGCTACTCCCGCCCTACGCCCGTTCGTCGGAGTGACCCGCCACGTCCGCCCCCGACGTTCCGGTTCAGAACGCGACCGTCGTCCCCAGCACCGCACTCCAGCGCGGCGTGAGCTGCACGCCGTTCACATGCTGGTAGATCGGGCGCTGGTAATACGCGTAAAGCTGCCAGTGCGGCGACATCTGCCAGTTGATGCCCGGACTCAGCGCCACCATCGTCGAGCCCGTATCCTCCGGCTCGGCCTCCGCGCCGCGGTCGCGCGCCTTGAAGGCGACGTTGAGCTGCACCGGAATGCTCAGGCGATCGGTCATCGGCTTCACCCAGCCCAAGTCCAGGTGCGTGCGATGACCGGGACGGTAATCGTCATGCTCGGCGGTGGCCAGTTCCGCCGCCAAGCTCGCGAAGGCGGTCGAGCCGCCCGCCAGCTCCCTGCGCCAGTGCGCCCCCAGCAGCACATCGGTGGTACCGCTGCCCGGCTGCAGGCTGCGCTCCGCCTCCTCGCCGTCGCTGTTCTTCACGTCGCTGCGCCCGGTCGGAAGCTTCACGCCGACGCTGACGCCGATCCCCTGTTCGCGGCCGGGGAGCAGCTCGTGCCGCGCCTTGAGGCGCACGTCGCCGAGCTCGCGAAAATCCCAGCTCGCGGGGATGTGATGCACCTCGTCGCCGTGATGATGGTTGTGGACGTGCTGGTGGTCACGGTCGACCAGCGGCAGCGTCATGCCCAGTGTCCACTCCGGCGCGACATCGCGCTCCAGCGTGAGCAGCAGGTTGCGATTGAGCGTGCGCTTCTCGTCATGGTGACGCGGAATCTCGCCCACCGAGACATTGTCGTCGCCATGCATGGCGTGGCGCTGGTCGATGAACTCGAAGCGCAGGTCGAGGCGCGTCTCGCCCGCGAGGCCGGCGTGCATGAAGGCCGAGCTGGTATTGACCGAACAAAAGGTGGCCCCGCAGGACGCCAGGGCGGAAAGGGGTACCGACAGGCCGAGCGCGAGCACGCTCGCAGCCAGCGGACGAAGTACGCAGGACATGATGCCTCCCAGGGCCCGGGCCGCCGTCGGAGCGGGACGGCCCGCGGCCGCATAACGCGGAATCGGAGCGCAGCGGCCGGTCAGCCGATGCGGGGTTCGGTGGCGTCGATTCCGGCTGCGGCAGGCGGCGCGCGCGGCGGCGGCGCGAGGTCGCGCCACTCGAGCCGGCGCGGTGCGTGGGTGGCATCGCCCGCAAGCACGGGCGCGGATGCCGGGAGGAAGAACCAGCCCGCCGTCGCCGGCAGCCCGCCACCGAGGCGGACGACCGAGCAGCAGCATTCGTGGCAGCGATGATCGGCTTCGGCCACCGGCTGCTCGGACGGCGTCTTGGCCGACGGCGTGCGGCAGATGTCGGACCCCGGCAGCGGGCCACGCATCGTCGTGTGGCTCAGCGCAACGAGCGGCGCCAGCCAGATGACGAGAGCCAGCACGGCGATGACGATACGTTCGCCCTGCTGGCTCGAAAAGAAGGATGACGTGCGGCCGGACGCCGTCACGGCTGCCTCGCCGTGCTGTTCGATCCGTACCTGGCCGGAATAGCGCCCATGCTCATCGCATTCGTGCTGCACGAACCGCCTTGCCGGATGGCATCGGCCGGGTCGCCCGCAGCCCTCTCAGCCACCTCGCGCTATTGCTGCCCCATCACACAAGTCATGGCGTCGCCCGGCAGCGTGGCCGCGGCAACGATCCCGGCTGCGTCTGCGCCGGCCAACTTGCCCTGGTTCGCCAGATCGTTCGCCTTGTCCGCCACCTGATACAGCAGTCCTTCCGCCTCCAGCGGCTTGTTCTGGTACACCTTCTGGTCCGCCCCATAGACCTTCGACAGCAGGCCGTCCTTGTTCCCGGTGGCGTTCTTGTCGGAAAAGGCCGACGCGCTGATCACCGCCGCGACGCCTGCCAGTTCCCCGTCGCAGGCACTCACGAACTGGTAGTCGACCGGATTCGGCCGCGCCGCGCTGGCCGCACCGGCGCCGAACACAAAGGGAACAAGGAGGGCGGCGACGAGGGTTCGCATCTTGTTGGCCATTTCAAACCTCTATCGGGGTCAGGGGTTTCGGGCACGAATCCGCGGGCGCACGCCCGGGAATCCGCTGGCTGTTCTGTTTTCTTCGTTTGACAGGCAAGGGACATACCGTGCCGGTACTGCCCGGCGAATTCCTTGATTCGCATCATGCGAGGTCGCCTCGCACACGGCCGCTTCGCCGTGCACGCCGCACACCCTGGGCAAACTCCCTTGCTTGCCTGCGCGGGCATTACGCCCGCCTCCTGCCGACCGGGATGGCGACCCTGTCGCCGCACTCCCGTCATGGGGCAGGGGCTTCCTCCAATCATGACTCTGTCATTGGCTCAGTAGGCGAATTTCTCGTGGATGCACGCGGCCACACCTTCGGCATCTGTCAGTGTCGCCTCGATCGCAATGGCCCCGTCCGGATACAGTTTGCGCTTGTTGGGCGCGAGCGTCGGATCCGACCACGCTTCGATCTTCTGCTGCATGTCGCTAATGATCAGCATTGCATCTCCGGCTTTAGGCGGATTCTCGGAGAGCTTGAGATCGATCCCCATCAGCTTCGTCAGGAGCGCGTCACGATTGGTCGTCCAGTTTGCACTGGAGTAGTAAGCCTGGGTGCGAACTGCGTTCTCAGCTCGGTCCAGGGCATATGCGCAAGCCGTTGTCACAAACGTAATATCTTCGGCAGGCGGTGTCGCCTTCGCGGCATGGGCGGAACCGATCGCAAGGAACAGCGGGGCGGCGGCGATCGCGACGAGCGTACGAACGTTCTTGGCCATTTCAAAATCTCCGAAGGGTTAGATTTTTGGGCTCGGGGTCCGCAGACCCCTCACCTGACACCACGTCGTCCGATGGAACACTGGCAGTTCGGCCCGGCGGATGCATTGCGGGAAGGTCCCGCGGGACATTCAGCAACCCCCGTGCCAGCATTTCCGGCACTACCATTCCTCAGGTATTTCGCGGCTTCCGGCGCCACTGCGGGTGAACTCCCCCAATCTCCACCCCCACTTCCGGGGCCAATTCATCACGAGATCTGCATATACAGAACGGCTTATTCACACCGTCGACATCGGCACACGCCGCGCCGTCAAAGGGTTTAGCCTGGCCGCTGGGGATCATGGGCGCCTTTCCCCAGATTTGGGCTTGATTCCCCACCCCTCATGACACCCGCCCGCCACGGCGTCCGCCGAGGCGCTCGAAATGCTCGATCACGCGCGGCACGTAGCGGCGCGTCTCGGCGAAAGGCGGGGTGCCACCGCTGCGCGCGACCGCGCCGGGCCCCGCGTTGTAGGCCGCGACGGCCATGCCCACATCGTTGCCGAAGCGCTCCAGCAGAAGCTTGAGGTAGCGCGCGCCACCGCGGATGTTGTCCGCCGGATCGCGCGCATCCGCGACCCCCATCTCGCGCGCCGTGTCGGGCATCAGCTGCATCAAGCCGACCGCGCCCTTGGGCGACACCGCCCCCGGGTCGTAGTTCGACTCGGTGCGAATCACGGCGTGGAGGAGCGCCTCGGGCAGGTCGTGCTCGGCCGCGGCCGCGGCGACCAGCGGCGCATAGGGCAGGCTGCCGGTGTCGGCTGCGTTCGCGGCGGCGGGCATGCCGGTCCCGCCGATGGGGGACAGCCCCCCGCTTGCGGGGCCGGGCGAAGCGACGATGCGCTCGAAGCCCCGGCGCGGTTCGTCGGTGAGCGTGACCGAACCGTCGGGCTCGACCTTCATATAGACATCGGCGTGCGCGGCGAGCGGCAGTGCGAGACAGGCGGCGAGGAGCAGCGGAACTGGCGAGGGCATGCGGGATCTCCCGTTCTTGCGTCTTGATTGGGGAAAATTCCCCACTCACACGGGGATTACGCAAGCGCCATGCCGCGCGCCGCCGCGCCGCGACGCGCGTCACGCCACGGGCATGTTTCCTGCTCGCCCAAATTGACGCCGCCGCGAGCCTGTTCCTACACTGGCGGACACCCAATCAACTGAGCGACCAAGCCCATGGATGATCGTCGAATGCTCCGCCGCGGTATCTCGCGCGGCTTCACCCTGCTGGAACTGCTGGTCGTGCTGGTCGTGCTGGGCCTGCTCGCCGGCCTCGTCGCGCCGAAGTATTTCAGCCAGCTCGGCAAGTCGGAAGTGAAGGCCGCGCGCGCGCAGGTCGAGGGCCTGGTGAAGGCGCTGGACCTGTATCGCCTCGACACCGGCCACTACCCCTCGACCGAACAAGGCCTCACGGCACTGGTGACGCGCCCCGGCAACGAGACCAAGTGGGGCGGCCCCTACCTGCAGAAGGCAGTGCCGGCGGACCCGTGGGGCCGCAACTACGCCTACGTGGCGCCGGGTGAGCACGGCGAGTACGACCTGTACTCGCTGGGCAAGGACGGCCAGCCCGGCGGCGACGGCGAGAACGCCGACATCACGAGCTGGGAGTGACGCGCCAGCCGCGTCGCGCCGGGTGCCGCCATGCGCTACCACGTCAAGGGGGTCGGTCGCGATGCGGGGGTCGTCGCGCTGACGCTGGACGCGACCAGCGTCGCCGACGCCCGCCGCCAGGCCGAGGAACAGGGCCTGCGCGTGATGTCGCTGCGTGCGGCGCAACGCCTGCCGGCCCTGCGCTGGCAGCGCAAGGAGACCTTCCCGCTGGTGCTCTTCAGCCAGGAGCTGGCGACGCTGCTGAAGGCCGGCCTCGCGCTGATCGACGCGCTGGAGAGCCTTGCCGAGAAGGAGAGCGACGGCCACGCGCGCAAGGTGCTGGACGACCTGGTGCGCGCGCTGTACGAGGGCAAGTCGCTGTCGCAGGCGCTGGCGCACGCGCCTGAAATCTTCCCCGAGCTGTACGTGGCGCTGATCCAGTCGAGCGAGAAGACCGGCGACGTGGGCGCCGCGCTGGGCCGCTACGTGGCCTACCGCAGCCGCGTCGACGAGGTGCGGCAGAAGATCGTCAGCGCGGCGGTGTATCCGGCGCTGCTGTTCGTGGTCGGCTGCGGCGTGCTGCTGTTCCTGATCGGCTACGTGGTGCCGCGCTTCGCCGCGGTGTTCGAGGACGTGGGCACCAACCTGCCGTGGCTGTCGCGCGTGCTGCTGGCATCCGGCCAGTTCCTGCACGCGCACCAGTTGGAGCTGGGGCTGGGCGCACTCGCGGCGCTCGCGGGCGCGGCGCTGCTGCTGCGCCAGCCGCCGGTGCGGCGCGCGCTGTCGCAGCTGCTGGAGTCGGTGCCGGCGATCCGCAAGCGCCTGTTCATCTACGAGATGGCGCGCTTTTACCGCTCGCTGGGCATCCTGCTGCAGGGCGGCATCCCCATCCTGACGGCGATCGGCATGGTGCGCGGCCTGCTGGGCGTGGCGACACGCACCCGCCTCGACGACGTCGCCGCCCGCATCCGCGAGGGCCACGCGCTGTCGTGGGCGCTGGAGGAGAACCGCATGGCGACGCCGGTATCGCTGCGCATGCTGCGCGCGGGCGAGCACGCCGGCAACCTCGGCGAGATGATGGAGCGCACCGCGGACTTCTACGACGAGGAGATGAGCCGCTTCATCGAATGGTTCGTGCGCCTGTTCGAACCGCTGCTGATGACCTTCATCGGCCTGGTGATCGGCGTCATCGTGATCCTGATGTACATCCCGATCTTCGAGCTGGCGAGCAGTATCCAGTGATCGTGATGCCTCGCCTCACGGGGCATGCTGGATACCGTGGGAGCGGCTTCAGCCGCGAATGGGCGCCGATTCGCGGCTGAAGCCGCTCCCACAGGGAAAGCCCACCGTCCGGTACTTCGCACATCGGAAAAAGGGCGCGGCTTGCACCGCGCCCCCTCTCCCTCCCTTCCCGTATTCCTCCGCGTCAGCGCGACGGGCGCTCCAGGCCGAGCTTCTCGATGCGGTAGCGCAGCATGTCGCGCGTGAGGCCCAGCAGGCGCGCGGACTTGGTGACGTTCCAGTCGGTCTTGTCGAGCATCTTGACGACGAGGTCGCGCTCGACTTCGGGGACGCTGACGCCGTTCGCCGGAACGGACATGCAGTAGCTGTCGAGCGAGTGGAAGTCGCGGTCGCAGGTGCCGTACAGGCCCGGGCAGATCGCGAGCTGGTTGGGCGTGATGGCCTTGCCTGCGGCGAGCAGCACGGTCTGTTCGAGCATGTTGCGCAGCTCGCGCACGTTGCCCGGCCAGGCGTAGCTCTTCAGCACGGCGAGCGCGTCGTCGTTGAAATACAGTCCCGGCTTGCCGTAGCGGCGGGCGTGCTGTTCGAGGTAGTGCTTCGCCAGCGTGACGATGTCTTCGCCGCGCTCGCGCAGCGGCGGCACCTTGATGGTGATGATGCGCAGGCGGAAGTACAGGTCGCTGCGGAACTTGCCCTCGCGCACCATCTGCTCGAGGTCGCGGTTGGTGGCGCTGATGATGCGCAGGTTGACCTTGATCTCCTTGACCGAGCCGAGGCGGCGGATGGTGCGCTCCTCCAGCAGCTTGAGCAGCTTGGCCTGCAGCGCGAGGTCGATCTCGCCGATCTCGTCGAGGAACAGCGTGCCGCCGTCGGCCGCTTCCACGAGGCCGGCGCGGCGGTCGCGGGCGTCGGTGAAGGCGCCTTTCTCGTGGCCGAAGAGCTCGGCTTCCAGAAGATGAGACGGGATCGAGGCGCAGTTCACTTCGACGAAGGGGCCACTGCTGCGCGTGCCATCGACGTGCAGGGCGCGCGCGACGAGTTCCTTGCCGGTGCCGGTTTCGCCGTTGATGAGGACGACCGGCAGCTCGTTCGCGGGCATGTGCTGCTCGGCCTCGAGAAGCTGGCGGATCATGTGCTTCATCGCCTGCATCGGCGCCGATGCGCCGATCAGCGCGCCCACGCCGGCGTCGCGCGTGTCGCGCTCCTGGTAGAAGGACAGGGTCTTTTCCATGCGCCGGGCGTTCAGGGCGCGCTCGATGAGCAGCTTGAGCTCGGCCAGCACGAGGGGCTTGGTGAGGTAGTCGTAGGCGCCGGCCTTCATCGCCTCGACCGCGCGCTGCACGTTGCCATCCCCGGTCATGAGAATGACCTTGGCCTCGGGCTCGGCCTCGCGCACCTTGCCGATCAGTTCGATGCCGGTGATGCCCGGCAGGTTGAGGTCGGTGAGGATGACCTCGGGATGCAGCACCGCAAGCATCTTGAGGGCCTCTTCCGAGGAGCCCGCCAGTTGCGCGTCCCAGCCGTTGCGCTTGAGGCTGGTACAAATGTTGTCGCCCAGGATCTCGTCGTCTTCGACGACCAGGATCGTGTTTGGCATTTCCTTACTCCTGCTCCGCTACCTTGAATGTCAGACTCACGGTGGTTCCCGCCTGCTCCCTGCTCTCCAGCGCGACGCCGCCCCCGAATCGCTCCATTATCCGCTTTACCAGCACCAGACCGACACCCAACCCGTTGCGTTTCGTCGTGTGGAAGGGCTTGAAGGCCAGTTCCAGCTGCTTCTCCGACATCCCGCAGCCCGTGTCGGAAATCTTCACGGCGACGCGCCCGCGCGCGGGCACCTCGACAGCCACGCCGAGACGCCCGCCGCGCGGCATGGCTTCGATGGCATTGGACAGCACGCTGTTGAGCACCTGCTCGAGCAGCGGTCCGTTCGCATGCACCTCGACCGTCGGCGCCGCGTCGGGCGTCCAGTCGACTTCGATGCCGGCGCGGCGGATCTGCACCTCGTAGGTGGACAGCGCGTTTTCCAGGGCCATGTCGATCTTCACCGCCTCGCGTTCATCGCTGATCGGCTTGGAGAATTGAAGCAATTCTCGTACCCATTTTGAGAGACGATCGACCTGGGTGACGATGTCGTTGAGGTTCTTCGCGGTCGAGGGATCGCCGACCTCGAGCGCGACTTCGGCGCTGGAACGGATCGACGCGAGCGGGTTGCGCAGGCCGTGTGCGACCGCGGAAGACATCTCGCCGAGCGCGACGAGGGTCTTGTTCTCGACGATCTCGCGCTGCTGGTCGTCGATCTGGCGCGCGGCGCGGATGATGATCCAGCGCAGGCACACATACACCGCTGCGCCCGACAGCAGCGCGGCGAGCCAGATCAGCAGGTAGCCGCGCTTGAGGGAGTGGATGAGGTCGCGCGGCTCCTTGTAGATCTCGACGACCGAGGCCACCGTGCCGTCCCGGTCGAACAGCGGCACGTAGTTCTCTATATAGAAGTCCTCGGGATAGCGCACGAACTGCTGCTCGACCTTGCCGCCCGCGGTGCCCTTGAGATGGCCGCCGGCCATCGCGTCCCGGCGCTCGATGACCTCCGCCAGCTCGTGGTTGTCGGGCAGCATCTTGCCGATCAGCAGTGCATTGGACGACCACGTCACGTAGCCATCCGGCGCGAACACCGTCGCGAGCAGGGCCTCGGGCATGTTGCGCAGGTGATCGAAGAATTCCTGGCGCGCGCGCGCGAGGTTTTCCGGCTCGAGGCCAAGCTCCCCGGCGGACCGGCGCTCGTCGAGGATGGCGCCGAAGGACACGTTGGCGAGACCGAAACGCGCGTGACGCAGCTCGATCTCGGCGATCGACTGGATGAACTGTTTCGTCAGCAGGGCATCGCGCTTGATCGCTTCGGTGACGAAGAAGTTGGACAGGATCGCGCCCGAGACAATGGCCGCCCCACCCGTCACCAGCAGGCTGACGACGGAAAACCACCTGCGCAGGTTGAAAGGTTTCCGGCTCCCATCCATGACCGTGCGAACTCCTCGAGCGTGCGTGACGGGTCATATCCCCCGGTTACACTTCGTTGCAGTGTGCGCGCAATCGCTACCGGGGGCCGTGAACGACTTAACGTTACAAGATGTCGCCCGCCAAAGTGCATTCATGTGCCATTTTGGGCGAATCGATTTCCCCAATATGGGTGATATTCCCCACCCATTTTTCCCCGCGATTTCCCAGAAAACGAGCGGCAGATACATATATCCGGATACAACTTTACGACCTTGGCGGTATGGCACATGACTTGCGGAAGCCCGATGCGCGCGTAGTTCCCCATAAACATCGGAGTTTCCGAGGAGCCCTGTCATGAACCAACAATCCACGCGCCGGTCGCTGCCGGCCTCTCCGCTGAAACCGCTGGTCCGCACGCTCGCCCTCATATGCGCATTGGGCGCCCCGGTCGCCGCCTTCGCCCAGGCCGCCCCCATCCCCTTCGAGGTCGAAGGTGTCGTGCGGGGCATCTACAACCGCCCCGACGGCACGGGTGTTGAACTGACGATCTTCGGCCGCAGCTTCCTCGTGCCGCCGGGCGCGACGATCCACACGCCAACCAAGACCCTGAGCGCGGCCGAGCTTACGGACCCGACACGCTTCCCCGGCCTGTTCCGAGACGGTTTCGTGGGCGCGACTGCGATCCTGATGGGCGAGGTGACGCTCTCGCCCGACGGCGCGGTGGCGACACCGGTGATCAACGATGTCGCGATCGAACCCGCCGAGACGGTGCTGCTGGGGTCGCTGACGAAGAACGATGCCGGGGTGATGAGCCTGCTCGGCATACCGATGCTGGAGAGCAAGGATCCACGCCTGCTTTCCAAGGGCTACAAGAACGAGTACGGCTTCGCGGTCCAGCCGGCGTCGATCCCGGTCGGCACCTTCGCGGCGCTGGAGGGCTACTTCGGCGACGACGGCAACTTCTACCACTTCTCGCTGGAAGCGGCGGGCGGCACCCTGGTCGATCCGGCCGTACCCAAGACCAGCATCACGAAAGCGGGCTGCGTGCCCGGCTCGCGGCTGCAGGTACAGGGCGCGTCCTACCTGCCCGCGGCCGCGACGATCGAGTTCCGCAACCCGAAGACCAACTACCTGTACGGGTCGATGAGCACGACGGTGGACATCGAGGCGCCGGAGTTCGGCACCTATCGCTACAGCGTGATCGTGAACGAGGGCGAGGTCGATTCGGATGGCGCGTGCCCGTCGCAGGTGCTGGCGGTGAACCTGAGCAACCTGAGCCAGGCCACCGCGACCGTAGACGGCGTGACGGCGCCGCCGCCCCCGCCGCCGGCCGGAACGGTACCGGCCAGCGCGCCGGTCGCGACCGCCGACGCCGCGAACGTGTTCGTCGGCCTGGCGACCGAGGTGCACCTGCTTGCCAACGACACCGACGCGAACGGCAACATGGACAGCACGACCGTGCAGCTGCAGTTCCCGCTGCCCCCCGGGCTCGATGTGCAGAACCCGCAGACGGGCGACGTGCTCGTGACCGCAGCCGCGGCAGGCACCTACACCTTCGGCTACACGGTCGCCGATACGACCGGCCTGGTGTCGCCGGCGACCACCGTGACCATCACCGCGCAGCCGGTGGCGATGGATACCGTCGACCTGACCCGCAGCAACTACCGCGCGGATACGAGCCGGTGGGAAGTGCGCGGGGTGACGAACCAGGCGGGCGCGCAAATCACGGCCGTACTGGTGCGCACCAACGAAACGATCGCGACCGTGACCTCGGATGCCACCGGCGCGTGGCAGATCGACGTGCGCAGTTCGCCGGTACGCGCGGTCGCGGGTGATGTGGTGCGCGTGCAGTCGAGCGGCGGCGGCACGGACGAAGGGGCGGTGAATATCGTCCGCTGAGCCGCTTGTCCGCAGGCTCAGGAGGCGTTACGGGCGGCCATCAGGCCGCTCGCGCGCAGCACGCGCCGGTCGACCGCCTCGTCCAGCACGCGGTCGGATCCCGCCGTCGCCAGCGTCAGCCACCGGCGCGCGCGGGTGATGCCGGTGTACACGAGCTCGCGCGTGAGGACGGGGTTCAGCGCCTCGGGCAGCACCAGCGCGGCATGGGTGAATTCCGAGCCCTGCGACTTGTGCACGGTCATCGCAAACACCGTCTCGACCGCCTGCAGGCGGCTCGGCAGCACCCAGCGCACGCCATCGCTGCCGTCGCCCGCAGGGAAGGCCACGCGCAGGCCCCATTGCAGGTCGCCGTCCGGCGCGGGACGCGGCAATTCGAGGGTCACGCCGAGGTCGCCGTTCATGAGACCCAGGCCATAGTCGTTGCGCGTGACGAGCACCGGGCGGCCGGGATACCAGCCGTGGTCGGCCTCGATCAGGCCGGCCGCATGCAGCATGCGCGCGACTCGCTCGTTAAGCCCTGCGACACCCCACGGCCCGCGGCGCAGCGCGCACAGCAGCTGGAAGCGGCCCTGCGCGGCGAGCACCGCGCGCGCCCAACGCTCGAAGGCATCCTGGCCGGCCGTCAGCCCGGGTCGGCCGTCGTGCATCACCTGCAGATAATGGCCGAAACCCGCCGGCGGCGGGGGCGCATCCTTGCCGGCGAGCAGCCCGCCACCGGGGAAATTCTCCGCGCCGCCGTCGATCGCCAGGGCGCGCAGGTCCGCGTCACCGGCGAGCCGCAGGCGCGCGAGATCGACGCAGCGCTGCGCCCCCGATCCGTTCAACACGGCATGCATCGCCGCCCGGTCGCCGGCATTCACGGCCTCGGCCAGCCGCCCGATGCCGCTGTCGGCCGTGAAGCGGTGGCTCACGCGCAGCATCGCCACGGCCTGGTCGAGCGGCTCGCCCTGCGGGTCGACGAGGGCGTCGTCGAGGCGCGTGCCGGTCACGTCGGCGAGCCAGTCGCGCGTCGCCGGAGTGTAGTAGCCCTCACGCGCACGGGCGCACAGTTCGCCCAGCACCGCACCGGCCTCGACCGAGGCGAGCTGGTCCTTGTCGCCGAGCAGCACGAGACGGGCGCGCGCCGGGAGCGCGGCGAGCACCGCGGCCATCATCTCGAGGTCCACCATCGAGGCCTCGTCGACGACCAGCACGTCGAGCGCCAGCGGGTTTCGCGCATCGTGGCGGAAGTGGCGCGTGTCGGGGCGGCTGCCGAGCAGGCGGTGCAGCGTGCCGACGGCGACCGGGATCGCCGCGCGCACGGCTTCGCCTCCGGGCAGGCGCTCGAGGTCGAGCTGCGCGACCGCCCCGGCGATCGACTCGTTGAGCCGCGCCGCGGCCTTGCCGGTGGGCGCGGCGAGGCGGATGCGCAAGGGGCGGCCTTGCGGGCCGGCGAGCGCGAGGCTCTGCAGCAACGCGAGCAGGCGCACGACGGTGGTGGTCTTGCCGGTGCCGGGGCCGCCGGTGACGATGCCGAATGCGCTGCGCGCGACCAGCGCACAGGCGAGCTTCTGCCAGTCGACGGCGCGGCCCGCACGCGGCGGGAAGAGCGCGTCGAGGGCCTGGCGGAACGCCGCCGGATCGAGGTCCGCGGGCGGCGCGGCGAGGCGCGCGTCGATGCCTGCACGCACGTCACATTCGTATTGCCAGTAGCGGCGCAGGTAGAGGCGGGAGCCGACGAGGACGAGCGGGGTCGTGCCGGCACCGCCGGCGACCAGCAGCGGGTGCGCCATCGCGGCGCGCCAGCGTTCGAGCGTCACGCCCGTGAGCACCTCGTCGGGCAGCGGCGGCAGGTCGGTGTCGTCGTCCCCCTCGGGCGGCAGCGACAGCGCGAAGCGCGGGTCCGCGAGCGTCGCAGCAAGGTCCAGGCACACGTGACCGCGGCCGAGCTGATGGCTCGCGAGCGCTGCGGCCAGGAGCAGCAGCGGATCGGCATCGGGCGCCTCGTCGCGCAGGAATCCCGCGAACACGCGGTCGAGCGGGCGCAGCCAGCCACGCTCGGCCCAGCGGCGCAGCAGCGCGGGCACATCGCCGCGCGCCGCGGCGCCGCGATCGTCCGCGCCCGCGAACAGGTCGTCCATGAACTCCGCGCCGGGACGGCGGCCTTTGCTCGTGCGCGTCATCACCGCACCTCCCCGACCGCGGCCACCATGCCGAACTCCGCATCCAGCGCCTCGATCAGCGCGCGTGGCGGGCGCTCGGCATGCACGCCGCGGGTCGGCGCGTGGCTGCCGCGCAGGAAGAGGTACACCGCGCCGCCGACGTGGCGGTCGTAGTCATAGTCGGGCAGGCGCGACTTGAGCAGGCGGTGCAGCGCGAAGAGGTAGAGCACGTATTGCAGCTCGTAGCGCTTCGCGAGCACCGCGCCGCGCATCGCGGCGGGGGTGTAGGCCGCGTCGTCCGGCCCCAGCCAGTTGGATTTGTAGTCGGCCACGTAGTAGCGCCCCTGGTGTTCGAAGACGAGATCGATGAAGCCCTTGAGCATGCCGTTGAGCCGGCCCGGCGCGAGTTCCGGGCGCGGTGCGGTGCCGAGCGTGTGGGCACGCACGAGGGCGTCGAGGCGCACCAGGTCGGCGCGGTGGGTCTCGAACCAGAATTCCATCTCGGGCCGCGCCCCCGCGAGGTCGGCCAGCCGCGCGGAGTCGCCGCCGGGCAGCGGCAGCGGCGTCGCGATGAAGTCGAGCAGCCAGCGTGTCAGGGCCTCGGTCCACTGGCTCCAGCCGCGCACGGCGCAGCGGCGCGCGATCATGTCGCGGGCGCGCTCGGGCGCCGCGAGCACGCGGCCGAAGCCTTCGCGCGCGGCCCATTCGAGGAGCTCGTGCAGGAAGGTGCCGGGGCCGGGGCCGCGCGCGAAGCGGTGCAGGCGCTGGTCGCCCGCCGGCGCGGCGGGGCTGCCGGGGGCTTCGGCCAGGGTCTCGGCGAAGGTCTCTTCGGCCGGGGTTTCCGCCGCGGGGGGGACGGGTTCCGCGGTCGGCGCGGTGCCTGCCGCGATCACCTCGGCGGCGACGCCCTCCGCTTCCGCCGTGCGCAACGCCGAATAGCTCGCGATCCACCAGAATTCGCGCACCGCCCGGCGCGGTTCGCGCGCGGCGCCTATTTCGCTGCGGGCGACGCGCGGGGCGAAGCGCTCGCCCGCGGGCGCCGGCGCGGGTTCGACCGCGATGTGCGCGCAGTCGCCGCGCAGGGCGGCCAGCGCATCGGGCAGGGCATCCGTGGCGATCGACGCGCCGCCGGCGAGGAGATAGCCCAGGGCACTGAGTTCGAGCTTCTCCAGCGGCGCGACGCCGATCCAGGTCGCGTGGCGCGCGCGGGTGAGCGCGACGTAGAGCTTGCGCAGGTCCTCGCCGAGGCGCTCGCGGTCGGCCTGCGCGATGTCGTCGCCCTGCGGCTCCAGCACGAGCCGGAGGGCGCCTGCGGCCTCGTGCAGCTTGATCGGCAGGTCGTCGGGATCGACCTGGCGACAGGTGCAGGCGAAGGGCAGGAACACCAGCGGGTATTCGAGGCCCTTGGACTTGTGCACGGTAACGACCTGCACGAGGTCGGCATCGCTTTCGAGGCGCAGTTTCCTCGCATCGTCGCCGTTGCCGGCGTCGGCGCGCTGCTCGGCCAGATGCCGGATCAGCGCGTGCTCGCCGTCGAGCGCGACGCTCGCGTGCTGCAGCAGCTCCGCGAGATGCAGCAGGTCGGTGAGCGCCCGTTCGCCGTCGCTCCCCGCGCCCGTCCCACCCTCCTCGCCGCCGAGGAGGCGCCGCGGCACGCCGAAGTCGCCCAGCAGGCGCCGCAGCATCGGCAGCACGCCCTGGCGGCGCCACAGCTGGCGGTAGCTGCGGAACTGCAGCACACGCTCTTCCCATTCGAGTTCGTCGTGGCGCAGGCGGTCGAGCGCGGCCCAGTCCAGGCCCAGACAGGGCGTGGCGAGCGCCGCGCGCAGCAGGCCGTCGTCGTCCGGCTCGGCACAGGCCGCGAGCCACTGCTGCAGCTCGGCGGCCTGCGGACTGGCGAACACCGATTCCTGGTCGGAGAGATAGACGCTGCGCACCCCGCCCGCGGCGAGCGCGGCGCGCACGGCGCTGGCCTCGGTGCGGCTGTTCACGAGGATCGCGATATCCGCCGGGCGCAGCGCGGCGAGCGCATCGCCCCCGGTTTCGTCCCCCGCCCGCTCGAATCCCGCCCGCCCCTGCTGGCCGAGGTTCAGCAGGCGCACGATCGCCGCGGCGCAGCTCGCAGCCATGCGCGTGCGGAAGTCGGTGACACCGACCGCCTTGCCTGCCTCGCGCGGGTCGAGCGCCCAGCAGGTGAGCGCCGTGACCGGCTCGCCGTCGACGACGAGGCGCTCGCGCCGCCCGCGGGCCTCGACCTCCAGGAAGGGCACGGGGTTGTCGTCCTGCGCGCGGAACAGGAAGGCGCCCGCGCCGTCCGCGCGCGCCTCGGCCTGCGCGAAGCAGCGGTTCACCGCGGCGACCATCGCTGCGGTCGAGCGGTAGTTCGTGCCCAGCGTGAACAGGCGCCCGCCGACGTCGCGGCGCGCGCGCAGGTAGGTGAAGATGTCCGCGCCGCGGAAGGCGTAGATCGCCTGCTTGGGGTCGCCGATCAGCACCACGCCGGCTTCGGGCGCGTTGTCGGCGATGCGATAGACGCGGTCGAAGATGTCGTACTGGACCGGGTCGGTGTCCTGGAACTCGTCGATCAGCGCGACCGGGAACTGGCGGCGGATCACCTCGGCGAGGCGCGCGCCGTTGGGCTGGCGCAGCGCCGCGGCGAGGCGTGTGAGGAGGTCGTTGAAGCCCATCTGCGCGCGGCGCTGCTGCTCGGCGGCGAAGCGGCAGGCGACCCAGCGCGCGGCGAAGCGCAGCAGGTCGGCGCGGGCGTCGGGCAGCGCGGCAAGCGCCGCCTGCAGGCGCGGGATCTCATCGAAGGCGGGGTGCGCGGGCGGCTCGACGCCTTCCTTCCAGCCGTCGGCGATGCCTTCGGGCGTGAGGCGGTCCCAGCCGCTCTTCAACTCCGGCGTTTCGGCGGCCTCGTCGGCAGCCCAGCCGCGCAGCGCGTCGAGCCAGGGCTGGTAGTAGCGCTTCTGGATCTTGCGGCCATTCACCTGCTTCGCGGCGACCGCACCGTCCAGCAGGGTTTCCAGCTCGTCCGCCCAAGCCGTCCACGGCGCCTTGAGCGCCGCGAGCGCATGCGCCTTGTCGTCGCGCGCGACCGCGACCGCCTCGGCCGGCGCCGGCGCGTCGTCGAGTGCCTCGGCGTGCTCGACCAGCTTGCCGAGCTCGCCCTGCAGCGCCTCCGGCGTCGCCCACCAGCCGGCGATCTCCGCGACCGCGCGCTCGTCCAGCGGCACGAAGAAGCTGCGCCAGAAGTCGCGCACGACCTCGGCGAGCAGTTCGCGCTGGTCGGTCTCGAGCTGCTGGGTGAACAGGCTGTCGCTGTCGAAGGCGTGCTCGTTGAGCATGCGCTTGCACCAGCCGTGGATCGTCGACACTGCCGCCTCGTCCATCCATTCGGCGGCGAGCTGCAGCTTGCGCGCGCAGCCGGGCCAGCTTTCCGGCGGATAGTCGGCGCGCAGGTCGTGCAGGAAGTCCTTGCCCGGCTCGCTCGTGCCGACTTCCGCCGGGTCGGTGCGGAAATACCCCGCGGCCTCGGACAGGCGCGCGCGGATGCGGTCGCGCAGCTCCTTGGTCGCGGCGTCGGTGAAGGTCACGACGAGGATCTCGGGCGGCGTCAGCGCGCGCGCGAAGGCGGCCTCGCCACCGTGGCCGAGCACGAGGCGCACGTACAGGGCGGCGATCGTGAAGGTCTTGCCGGTGCCGGCGCTCGCCTCGATGAGGCGGCTGCCGTGCAGCGGAAAGGCGAGCGGGTCGAGTCTGCGGGCGTCGGTCGTCATGGTGGCATTCATGCCTCGTCTCCCTTGGCGAGGCCCAGCTTGTAGTCCTTGCTCGTGCCGATGCCGAAATACACCGGCAACAGCAGCGCGTCGGCAAGCCGCGCGAACTCGCCGCCCGCCCACAGCGCGTCGAAATCCGGCCAGGCGCGGGCGAGGTAGGGGCTGTCCTCGATCTCGCCGCGCCGCTTGAAGCCGTCGCCCTCGTAGGCGATCCGCGCGGCGCGGCCGGCGTCGCTGTCCTTCGGGGTATCGGCACGGCCACCGGCGTCCAGCCACGCGAAGGCGGTCTTCGCGGCGAGCGGCAGCGGGCGCCTGAGGCCCTCGTGCCAGGCCTCGAGCAGGCTGCGGAACCAGCCGCGTGCGGCCTCGACGTCGAGCGGGTCGAGCGGCGCATTGCCGACCTTGCCGACGACGAGGCTCGCCAGCGGCACGCCCGCGAGGTGGCCGGCGACGTGCGCGACCCAGTGGCGCAGCAGCTTGTCGCGGCGGTACTTCTTCTCCTTCGTGACCACCCCGCTGCGCTCCAGCACGAGCCGTCCGCGCGCGCCCTCGGCATTGCGGCGCAGGCCGCCGAGGCGGTCGGCGACCATGAGCCGCGTCGCTCCAGCGCCGTGTTCGAAGGCGATCTCCTCATCCGGCTCGATCGCCTCCGGCCACTCGACGAGCGCCTGCGCGTAGCGCGCGAAGAGGTCCTCCATCGGCTCGGCCAGCGCGGCCTGCATCAGCGCGGCGAAGTTGCCGGGCGCGAGTTCGCCGCGGCGCTCGATGCGCGCGAGCGCCCGCTCCAGCGCCGCCTCGCGCTCATCGCCGTGGTCCAGCGCGTCGAGCTGGGCCGCGATCAGCTCGTCCTGCAGCTGCCAGTTCTGCAGCGCATCGAGCGCGAAGGGCTCGTGGTCCTCGCTGGCCGGGTCGGGCAGCTCGAAATACACGCCCAGGCGTCGGCGCAGGAAGACTTTCGCGGGCTCCTTGAGAAAATCCGCTAGCTCGCGCAGCGTCAGCGGCTCGGTCTCGTCGAGCGGCGCCAGCGGCGCGGGCACGGCGGCCGGGACCTCCGCCGCGAGGCCATCGCGCCACTCGTGCGCATAGGTGAACAGCGGCGACTGGGAACCCGCGGCCGGGAAGTAGTCCGGGCTGAAAGGCTGCAGGCGGTGTTCGACGGTGAGCGCACGAAGGAGCCCCTCGCCGGCGTCCTCGCCACCCTCCCGCGCCAGCCGCCAGCCGGCCGCGAGGTGGTCGCGCAGTTGCCCGACCAGCACCGAGGGCGGACGCTCCGTGTTGTCGTGGATGCTGCGCCCGACCCAGCTCACGTGCAGGCGCTCGCGCGCGGAGAGCAGCGCCTCGAGGAACAGGTAGCGGTCGTCCTCGCGGCGCGAGCGGTCGCCGGGGCGGTAGTCGCGCCCCATCAGGTCGAAGTCCATCGGCACGCGCGTGCGCGGGTAGTCGCCATCGTTCATGCCCAGCAGGCACACGTGGCGGAAGGGGATCGCGCGCATCGGCATCAGAGTCGCGAAGGTCACCGCGCCGGCGAAGAAGCGCTGCGACAGGCCCGAGTCGTCCATCTGCGCGAGCCAGTGTTCGCGCACCACGGACAGCGGCAGCGCCTCGGCGAGCCCCGCCGCGGCGCAGGCGTCCTGCCACGCCTGCAGCGCCGATTCGAGCCGCTGCAGCGTATACGCGCCGTTGCTGTCGGCGGGGTCGAAGAAGTCCGCGAGCAGCCCGCGCAGGCGGACGCACCAGTCCTCGACCGCGGCCGTCTCGCGCAGTCCGCGCCACGCCGCGTCGAGACGCTCCAGCAGCGTCGCGAGCGGTCCGACCAGGCCCGCATCGAGGCCGCCGATCTCGTCGTAGGGCTCGATGCCCTGCCAGGCCTCGTCTGCACTCCCTGCATCCCCCGCGCCGCCCACCGCATAACCGAGCAGCATGCGACGCAGCCCGAACAGCCACGAGTTCTGCTCCGCCCCATCGGGCAGGCCGAGGCTCGCACGCTGCTCCGCGTGCAGGCCCCAGCGGATGTTCGCGCCGCGCACCCAGCGGTGCAGCAGCGGCAGTTCGTCCTCCGCGATGCCGAAGCGCGCACGCAGCGCCGGCACTTCGAGGAGATCGAGCACGTCGGAGACGGCCACGCGCGACTGCGGCAGGCCCAGCAGCTTCTCGACGGCATTGAGCAGCGGATCGTGGTGGCGCAGGCCCTGGTCGGCGACCGTGAAGGGGATGAAGCGCGGATCCTCGGCGTCGAGCAGGCCGAACACCGCCTGGATGTGCGGCGCGTAGGCGTCGATATCCGGCACCATCACGATCACGTCGCGCGGGCGCAGCGTCTCATCGGCGTTGAAGGCCGCCAGCAGCTGGTCATGCAGGATCTCGACCTCGCGCTGCGGGCCGTGCGCGACGTGGAAGCGGATCGAGGCATCCGTCGCGGGATCGACCACCGGCCAACGCGCGCGCGTCTCCGCGAGCGGGCGCAGGTCGCGGATGTCGTCCTGCAACTGGTGCAGCAGGCAGTCGTCACCGTGCGGCGCGAAGAGATCGATGCGCGTGCCGACCTCGGCGAAGCGGCGCGCGTAGCGCTCGCGGGCGTCGCCGGCGTCGTGCTCGTCGAGCAGGCCGATGAAATCCCGCCCCTGCTTGCCCCAGGCCGCGAGCAGCGGATGGGCGTGCAAGTGCAGTTCCTCCTCCGCCAGCACCGCCGGCATGCCGGCGCGGCGCGCATGGCGCGAGCTGCTCGCGCGCAGCAGCTCCTTGTCCGCGACGATGTCGGCCCAGTAGTGCTCGCAAGGGTTATGCACGCACAGCAGCACCTGGCTCCACTGCGCGATCGCCGCGAGCACCTCCAGCGTCTGCGCCGGCAGCGAGGAGATGCCGAAGACCATCACGCGCCGCGGCAGCGCGGGCGGGCGGGGCGCATCGCGCATCTCCGCGACGGCCGCGAGGAAGCGCGTATGCACGGCCGCACGGCCGCTGCCGGCGAAGTCCGGGCCGACATCCTCCAGCAGCGCGCGCCACAGCGCCGGCTGCCAGACCTGCGCTGCCGGCAGCGCCTCGCGCGCACCGCGCGCGGTGAGCAGCACGTCCTCACCCGCCGCCCAGGCCGCGAGCCAGTCGGCGCGGTACATCTGGTACTGGTCGAAGAGGTCGGCGAGGCGCTCGGCGAGCTGGTGGCGCTTGCGCAAGTCCTCGTCGTCCGCCAGGAAGCGCGCGAGCGGTG
Source organism: Aromatoleum evansii (assembly GCF_045689615.1). Taxonomy (NCBI): domain Bacteria; kingdom Pseudomonadati; phylum Pseudomonadota; class Betaproteobacteria; order Rhodocyclales; family Rhodocyclaceae; genus Aromatoleum; species Aromatoleum evansii. Next base: position 222,561 of record NZ_CP141259.1, on the reverse strand, counting down.
CGAACTCGTCACGCGCGAGCAACGCCGGCAGCAGGCGCATCAGGCGCCACACCAACAAGGGCTTGTCGAAGGGCGACACCTCCGGCACCGCATCGCGCCCGAGCACCGCGCGGTACGCCTGCCACACGAAACGCGAAGGCAGGAAGGCATCCAGCGCCGCGGCGATGCCGCAGCCCCCCGCCGTCTCGTCGGCCGCCAGTGCCATCTTCAGCCACTGCGCGATGCCGTTGCTCTGCACCAGGATCAGCTCGTTCTCCAGCGGCGCCAACGGATGGCGCTTCATCCACGCGACCAGCACGTCGCGCAGCGCCTCGGGGTGATTGCCGTGGATCACCATCAGCCCGCCCCTCAGGTCGCCGGTCAGCTCGCCCGCCACTTCGTCCTCACCGTCCATGCCTGTCCCGGTCTCCCCTTGCCGCACCGAATCCATTCGCCTCGCACTGTAGCGCCGGGCTGCGACAGAATGCGTCGCACCCCGCCGCCGTAGCCGCGCGCAGCCCAACACAGTAGCATGCGCCCCGCGCCGCCCCCACCACGACCACCCCGGAGTCATGCATGGTCCGCGAAATCGAATTCCAGCTCGTCAGATTCGCCCCCGACGTCATGGACCTGTGGGCCGACGTGCTGCGCGTCAATTATCCCCGCCTGCGCCTCACCGGCCGCCCCAGCTCGCCCTGGAAGGTGCACGAGGTCATCGCCACCCGCGCCCGCATCCTCGACTCGGGCGAGCTCGAACTCTTCGCCGAAACCGGCTCGGGCGACCCCGTCACGCTGCGCATCCCCGCGCGGGAATGGGGCTGGCGCTCGCACTGAGAGTTCCGCGAGAAGACAGCCCCCGGGCGGCGCGCCCGTCGACAAGCGACTGAAACATTGCCCTGCGATAGTGCGTCGTACATGCGTAACGACGAACAGGCAGGACGATGACGCCGGACTCCCGAACACTCGCGCTTCCCCTCACGACCCCCTGGCGGGGCGCGCTCGCCGCGGCAGCGCTGCTGGGCCTGGCGCTGGCCATGCAGCAGGCCGACGGCGGACTGCTGGACCGCGCCTTCGCCGCCGCGATCTCCGCCCTGAAGCCCGCCCGCGCCGAAGGCACGGCCAGCGCTCTGTCCGACCCCCGCGTGAACGTCGAGGCCTACCCCGTCGCCGGCGTCGCGCGCAACCTCTCGGGCCTCGCCTGGGACGCGCAGCGCGGCCACCTGTGGGCCGTCGTCAATGAACCGCCGCAACTGCTGGCGCTCGACCGCGACGGCGACGTGCTGGCGCGCCATCCCCTGCCCGGCTTCAACGACGTCGAAGGGGTCGCCGTGCTGGGCGACGGCCGCCTGCTGCTCGCCGAAGAGCGCCGCCAGTCCCTCGTCGTCGCCCCGATTCCGGCGGCGAGCGACGCGGTGCTGTCGCGCGACGGCCTGCCCGCACTCACGCTCGCACTGGGTGGCGGCGACAACGCCGGCATCGAGGGCGTCGCCTACGACCCGGCGCGCGACCGCCTGTTCGTCGTCAAGGAGCACTCGCCACGCAAGCTCTACGAGATCCGCGGCCTGCGCGCGAGCCTCGCCGGCCACCTCGAGGTCGAAGTGATCGACCGCGAGGACTGGATTCGCGACAAGTTCGTCGCTCGCGATTTCTCCTCGGTCGAATACGACCCGCGCACCGGCCACCTGATCCTGCTCAGCGACGCCTCCAAGCTCGCGCTCGAACTCGATGCCGACGGCCGCTACGTCGGCTACCAGGGCCTCGCCGCCGGATTCGCCGGCCTCGCCGGCAGCATCCCCCAAGCCGAAGGCGTCACGCTCGACGAGCGCGGCAACCTGTATGTCGTCAGCGAACCCAACCTTTTCTACGCCTTCCGCCCCGAATAGGCGGGGCATTTCCCCCAGCCAAGTCAAGGACTTGAGCCAGATCAATCCTACCCGTTTTGCAAATTAGCCGTTGCTTACAAAGCCTATACTGAAACAGATAAGCAGGCTTCCGACGCACCACTGCAAAAGGGGAAGAAAATGACAAAGTTCACCAACCTGAACAGCACGGCGGCTGTTCTTGATCCGGGCTTCACGTTTTCCGCCTACACGGATGAGCTGCTCTCCGCGATGCTGTCGATCGACCAGGCGGCCACCACCATGAATTTCCAGGATCCGATATCGATGACACCGCCCGGTATCGGCACGATGCACGCGGAGTGGGCCGACGGCACGCACCTGCAGTTCGGCATCACCGCGCTCGGCTCCAACTCGCTGACGATGGACGGCCTGCATCTCGGCGCGGGCGACGGCTCCTACTTCACGCTGTCGGGCGGAGGTCGTCTCGCCGTCAATAGCTCGGGCGAGCTCACCAGTTCGAACCTGCGCATGACGCGCATGATCTTCGGCAACGACCAGGTCGGCCAGATCCTCGCCGGCTCCGGGCGCATGAACCTCGACACCGGCGCCGTGTCCGGCAAGATCACCGCCATGACCTTCAGCTGGCTGGCTGACGATGTCGCCACGCCGGCCCTCGAATGGCAGTACGTGACGCTCAAGGGTAGCGTCAAGCTCACCGGCGACGCCTTCTCGTCCGACCTCGGCACCCTGACCGGCCGGTTCACCGCTTTCGAATGGGGCACGATGAGCACGGATGCCGACGGCAACCCGATCGCGTTCACCCCAACGACGAGCTTCAGCGGGCTGAAGATGGATGCCGCAAGCACGCTGAACGGCCTCGATTCCGGCGGCTTCAACTCGCTGATGGCAGGGCTGTATGCCGGCAGCGACGTAATCGACGGCACCGCCGGTGACGACTTCCTCGAAGCCTCGAGCGGCAACGACAAGGTCTTCGGCGAGGAAGGCGACGACCACATCGATGGCGGCGCCGGCAACGACCAGCTGTTCGGGGGCGCCGGCAACGACCACATCATCGGCGGCGCGGGCAACGACAGGATCGTCGATGACGCCGGCAACAACACCGTGATCGACACCGAAGGCAACGCGCGCGTCACCACCGGCGCCGGCGACGACGACATCATCACCGGCGCGGGCAATGACAAGATCGTCGCGGGCGACGGCGACAATGATGTGGACGCCGGTGCCGGCAACGACAACATCGCGACCGGCGCGGGCGCGGACTTCATCCTGGCGGGCAGCGGCAACGACAAGGTCGTCGCCGGCGATGGCGCCAACTGGGTCGAGGGCGGCGCGGGTAACGACGTGCTGCGCACCGGCGCGGGTGCCGACGTGATCTACGGCGGCGAGGGCGCCGACAAGATCAACGGCGGCGCGGGCCTCGACGTCTTCGTGTTCGACAACCTCGCGGTCGGCGGCAAGGACACCATCAAGGACTTCAATGCTGGCGAGGATTTCCTCGCCTTCGACACCAGCGTGTTCACCTCGCTGTCGGGCGGCATCGCAGCCGGCAACGTGGTGATCGGCGATCGGGCGACCGCCGCGCAGGCGGATGATTTCCTGATCTTCGATACACGCGGCGGCAAGCTGTACTACGATGCCGACGGTAGCGACACGGCTTTCGCCGCGGTACAGATCGCGGTCGTGAAGGGCTCGCTGACCGACCTGGATGCCGGCAATTTCATCGACGAGGCGACGCTGTTCGCCTAGCCGCCAGCCAAACCACCATGCCCGGAAGGCTGCCTGCGGGCAGCCTTTGATTTTCGGCCCCTCCACAAGGGCGAAAGGTTCTGCATGCCCACCCGAAGCGCGTGACGACGAGGTCGTGGGGTGGCCGATCTCGCCGCGCCGCGGAGCAACCAATTCTCGCCCTGCATAGTTTGAATATGGCGTTGACCTAACTCAAGAGCGCAGGCAATCCATTCGCGCTACCATGCAATCAATTTTTACATTTCCCCGCGCAGGAGCATCCTCACATGGCTTCGTTCAGCAACGTCAACAACACCCTTGCAACCATCGATGCCGGTTTCAGCTACGCGGACTACGCGGATACGCTCCTCGATGCCGCCGACTCTATGTCTTACGCGCTTGACACAGTGGCGTATGGCGAACCGATGTACTGGGACATGTATGGCAATGACGCCTGGATCGAATGGGCGGATGGAACGGCCATTTACGCGGGGTTCTCATCGGTCGGCACGAGCTCCGCGACGATTGATGAGTTGAACGTCTATGGGCCGTACACCCTAGGTATGGGTTGGGGGTGGCTAGCCGCCGAAGGCAGTGGGAAGGTCGAGTTCAACCAGAATGACGGAATCACCTCGGCTTCCGTCTTCACGCTGAAATCGGCGACGCTGGGCGGATACAGCGATGCATATGATGCGATGGGCGACCTGACTCTCAAAGGCTCCATGAAGCTGAATCTTGATACAGGAGGATTCAGCGGCAAGGCGACCTCGGTGACGATGAAATGGTCGAACGATAACCCCACCACGCCTGACGTTTGGGAATGGGACTACGTGACGCTGAAGGGAAGCATCAGCCTGGGCAGCGCTGGCCTCGATTTTTCCGGCATCTCGGGCAAGATCACGGGGATCGAATGGGGCACCGCACTGGAAGCCTACAGTGACGAGGACAACGTGCAGTTCGTGGCATCCGGCAGCGCCAGCGGCCTGAAGCTCGATGCCGCAAGCGCCATGAACGCCCTCGAGGCTGACGGCTTCGCCGGTCTTTCCGCGTCTATCTACTCCGGCAACGACACCATCACCGGCACCGCGGGCGACGACTACCTCGACGCATCGACCGGCAACGACAAGGTCAACGGCGGCGAAGGTGCCGACGAGATCTACGGCGGTGCCGGCAATGACCAGCTCACGGGCGGTGCGGGAAACGACTACATCGATGGCGGCGCCGGCAATGACAAGATCAGCGACGATTCCGGCAATAACACGATCGTCGACGAATCGGGGAATGCCCAGATCACCTTGGGCGCGGGCCACGACGACGTGTTCACCGGCGCCGGCAACGACAAGATCGCTGCCGGCGACGGCGTGAACTGGATCGAAGCCGGTGCCGGCAACGACAACATCACGAGCGGTTCCGGGGCGGACTTCATCTTTGCAGGCAGCGGTAACGACAAGGTCGTCGCCGGCGACGGCGACAACTGGATCGACGGCGGCGCGGGCAACGACACCATCACGACCGGCGCAGGTGCAGATCTGATCTACGGAGGCGAAGGCGCCGACAAGATCAGCGGCGGCGCGGGTATCGACGCCTTCGTGTTCGACAACCTCGCGATCGGCGGCAAGGACCTGATCAAGGACTTCAACGCGGCCGAGGACGTCTTCGCCTTCGACACCACGGTATTCGGGTCGCTCGCCGGCGGCATCACCTCGGAAAACGTGGTCATCGGCGCGAAGGCGGTTGCCCTCGCAACAGACGATTACCTCATCTTCGACACCCAGGGCGGCAAGCTGTATTACGATGCCGACGGCAGCGGTGGCAACTTCGCCGCCGTTCAGATCGCGGTCGTGAAAGGCTCGCTCACCGGCCTGGATGCCGACAACTTCATCCAGGAAGCCGCGCTGTTTGCCTGATCCGGTCCGTCCCGGCAATTGCGAAAGGCTGCCCCGGGGCAGCCTTTTTTATGCCAATATGTTCGATTCGCCGTACCGGCCTCAAACCGCCTCTCCGTGATGTCAGAAACCCGGCAGTTCGTCTCCGCCTTCCGCTCCATCTTCGTGAACGCAGGTGTGTTCAGTCTCGCGATCAACGTCGCGCTGCTCGCCCCCTCCCTCTACATGCTGCAGGTGTTCGACCGCGTGCTCGCCAGCCGCAGCGACGAAACCCTGCTGATGCTGAGCATCGCGACCGCCGGCGCGCTGCTGCTGGCGCTCGCCCTCGACTACCTGCGCGGCCTGCTGCTGCAGCGGGCCGGCGCGCTGCTCGACCGCACACTCGGCCGCCGCGTGCTCGTCGCGCTGATCCGCAACGCCTCGAACATCCAGCGCCGCGAGAACCTGCACGGACTGCGCGACGTCGCGACGCTGCGCGGCTTCCTCACCGGCAGCGGCATCATCTCGCTGTTCGACGCGCCCTGGGGCCTGATCTTCGTCGTCCTGATCTTCCTCTTCCACCCGCTGATGGGCACCGTCGCGCTCGCCGGCATGCTCGCGCTGCTCGTGCTCGCGCTGTTCAACGAGCGCATGAACCGCAAGAAGGTCGAGGCGGTGCAGGACCGCGCGCGCCGCGCCGGCCAATACATCGACAAGGGCATGGCCAATGCCGACGTGCTCAACTCCATGGGCATGACGGTGCCCTTCGTCGAGCGCTGGCACGCGCTCAACGACGAGGTGATCACCAGCTCGCTCGCCACCAGCGGGGCCATGAGCGGGGTCACCAGCCTGTCGCGCTTCGTGCGCCAGCTGATCCAGGTCGCAGTGATGGGCACCGGCGCATGGCTCGTGATCGACCAGCACGTCACGCCGGGCATCATGATCGCCTCGACGATCCTGCTGGGCCGCGCGCTCGCGCCGGTCGAGAGCGTCATCGGCAACTGGAACAACTTCGTGCTCGCACGCGCGGCATGGGGACGCATGAAACCCTTCATCGACGAGGACGAGGCCGCGGCGCCGACCACCCTGCCGGAGCCGCGCGGCGAGCTCTCCGTCGAGGCGGTGACGCTCGCCGGGCGCACGGCGATGCAGACCATCCTGCGCCAGGTGAGCTTCCAGCTCCCGGCCGGCCAGTCGCTCGCGATCGTCGGCCCCAGCGCCTCGGGCAAGTCCAGCCTCGCGCGCCTGCTCGCCGGCGTGTGGGCGCCCACCCACGGCACCGTGCGCGTCGACGGCGCGGACGTGCGCCAGCTCGTCGCCAGCGGCCACGGTCGCCACATCGGCTACCTGCCGCAGGACGTCGAGCTCTTCCCCGGCACCATCGCCGAGAACATCGCCCGCCTCGGCAGCGTCGACGCCGAGCGCGTGATCGCCGCCGCGCAGCGCGCGCAGGTGCACGAGCTGATCCTGCGCCTGCCCGAAGGCTACGACACCCGCATCGGCCAGAACGATTACATCCTGTCCGGTGGCCAGATGCAGCGCATCGGCCTCGCGCGCGCGCTGTACGACGAACCCGCGCTGGTGATCCTCGACGAGCCCAACGCCAACCTCGACGCCGACGGCGAGGCCAGCCTGGTGCGCTGCATCCGCCAGATCACGCACGAAGGCGTGACGGTGGTGATGGTCACGCACAAGCCCAGCCTGCTCGACTGCATCGACCGCGTGCTGGTGCTGCGCGAAGGCCGCGTCGAAGGCTACGGGCCGCGCGAGGAGCTGCTCGCGCGCATCGCGCCGCAGCGCGTCGCGCCCGTCGCTCCCGTCTCCCCCTCGCGCGCGCAGGAGGCATGATGATCGACCAGACGAAACGCCTCGTCCGCGTCGGCCAGCTCATCATCGCGATCGCGTTCGTGGGCCTGGGCACCTGGCTCGCGCTCGCGCCGCTGCAGGGCGCCGTCATCATGATGGCGCAGGCGAAGGTCGACGCCAACCGCAAGGCCGTGCAGCACAACGAAGGCGGCATCGTGAAGGAAATCCTGGTGCGCGACGGTGACATCGTCACCGCGGGCCAGCCGCTCATCGTGCTGCGCGACGCGCAGGCCGAGGCGCTGTACTCGGTCACGCACACCGCGCTCGACGCCGAACTCGCCCGCCATGCCCGCCTCGAAGCGGAGATGACCGGCAGCACCCCGAAGTTCCCGCAGGCGCTGCTGCAGCGCAAGGACGAGCCCGTCGCCGCCGAGATGATGCGCCGCGAGCAGGCCCTCTTCGAGGAACGCCGCCGCGCGCTCGCCGCACAGATCGCCCTGCTGGAGAACCAGGCGAAGAGCGTCGGCGACGAAGTCGAGGCGCTCAAGGCGCAGATGGAGGCCGAGCGCATGGGCGCGGCCGCCGCCGAGGAGGAGATGGCCAGCCTCACGTCGCTGAAGGACCAGAAGTTCGTCGCCAACACCCGGCTGCTGACGCAGAAGCGCGTGATCTCCGACTACCGCTCGCGCGAGGAGGAGCGCCGCTCCGAGATCGCCCACGCGCAGAGCCAGCGCGAGGAGCTGCGCCTGCGCGCGGTGACGCTGCGCAGCGACCTCGTGCGCCAGGCCGCCGAGGAGGCGAAGGCCAGCACCACGCGCATCATGGAACTGCAGGACCGCCTGCGCCCGGCCTCCGACCTGCTGCAGCGCCTCACCATCCGCGCCCCGGTCGGCGGGCGCGTGCTGAACCTCACCGTGCATACGGCGGGCGGCACCATCGCCCCGCGCGCGACGCTGATGGAGATCGTGCCCGACACCGGCCCGCTCGTCCTCGAGGGCCGCGTTCATGTCGACTCGATCAAGGAGCTGCACGTCGGGCAGGGCGCGGACATCCGCCTCACCGCGCTGCCGCAGCGCACGACGCCGCTGCTGCCGGGCAAGGTCAGCTACATCTCGCCGGATGCGCTCACGGTCGAGGACGGCGCGACCTTCTACCTCGTCCAGCTCGTCCCCGATGCCGCGGAGGCCGATTCGCCGCTGGCCGAGCTGCAGCCCGGCATGGCCGCCGAGGTGTTCATCCGCACCAAACCGCGCACGGCGCTCGAATACCTGCTCGAACCGGTCACCGACACGATGATGCGGGCCTTCCGCGAACGCTGAGCCTATCGACGGGGCAGTCGGAAAGGACACCGGCCGTTCCCCCTGAGCCTGTCGAAGGGCCCGGTTCAGCAGGGCTCCGACAGGCCTGTCCTGAGCCTGCCGAAGGGCTCGGCCCGAACGGCCATTGCCTGCCGGGCGATCGGTGCGGACAGGGAACGAAGCCCGCCCGATCGCCTCAAACGCCGCATGGACACACTCACCCACGCCCTTTCCGGCGCGATCGTCGGCCGCCTGCTCGCCGCACGGCGGCCCGCCGCCTCCACCGCGGCCGCAACTCCCTCCGCCCCCGCGACGCCCCTGCCGGTCTGGCAGACGGTGGCCGCCGGCGCGGCGGCCGCGACCTTTCCCGACCTCGACTTCGTCCTCGGCTACGTCTCCGAACTCGCCTACCTGCGCGGCCACCGCGGCGTCACCCACTCGCTCGTCCTGCTGCCGCTGTGGGGCCTGCTGCTCGCGTGGCTGTTCGGGCGCCTCGCACGGCGCAGCCGCCCCGGCACGGACTGGCGCGGCTTCTATGCCGTCGCCTGCGCCGGCATCCTGATCCACATCGCGGGCGACCTCATCACCCAGTTCGGCACGATGATCCTCGCCCCCTTCTCCGACCGGCGCTTCGGCTGGGGCACCACCTTCATCATCGACCTGGTGATCACCGGCAGCCTCGTCGCGGGCCTCGTCGCCAGCGCGCTGTGGCGCAGCAGCCGCATCCCGGCCGCGACGGCGCTCGTGCTCGTCGTCGCATGGATCGGCGTCGGGGCCGTGGGCCGCGGCGAGGCGATCGCCGCCGCGCGCGCCTGGGCGGCGGCAAACCAGGTGCCGATCATCGAGGTCGATGCCGCGCCGCGCCCGGCCTCGCCCTTCAACTGGACCGCGATCGTGTTCGACGGCGAGCAGTACCATTTCGCCCACCTCAACACGCGTCGCACGGAGGTGCTCACCGCCGGCCCCGAGGACAACTTCATCCGCCGCTTCTCCGCCCCCTACCGCCCGGTCGCACTGGCACAGTGGGAAACACGCCCGCGCTTCGGCAACGGCAACCTGCAGGGGTTCGCGCGCGAGGTGTGGGGCAAGGGCGATTTCGCCTTCTACCGCTGGTTCGCGATGTTCCCGGTGCTCGACCACGCGCAGCAGGACGCCTCCGGCAGCCTGTGTGCGGGCTTCCGCGACCTGCGCTTCGAGATCCCCGGCCGTGCCGAACTGCCGTTCATCTACGGCCTGTGCGGCACCCCCGGCGCCGACGGCTGGCGCTTGTACAAGGTCGCCGCGGAAGGACGGCGCTGGGTGATGCACTGATCGGGCCCCGCGGCGGAACAGGCCACGACGAGCTCATCGAGAACCGGACCGAAAGACTGGCGGCCGCTTGATCGCGCAACACGCAGAAGTCTTTCATCGTCACACGGAGTCACGCATGAAACGCATCCTGCCGTTCCTGACCACCAGGCGCGCCGTCGAGGCGGCGCGATGATCGACCAGGTCGCCGACAAGCTGGTGCGCCGCGTGATCCTCGGCTTCCTGCTCGGCGGGCTGCTGGTGCTCGCCTACGCCGTGCTGCAGCTATTCATCGTGCCGGTCGCGTGGGCGCTCATCATCGCCTACGCGACATGGCCGCTGTATCGGCGCCTGCGCCGGGCGCTCCGCCGCCCGACGCCCAGCGCATTGCTCATGACGCTGCTGCTGAGCGCGGCCTTCATCCTGCCTGCGCTGTGGCTGGGCGGACTGTTCCGTGGCGAGATCGGCACGGCCTACACCGCGGTGATCGAGCGGCTCACGCAGGGGCCGCTGAGCTTGCCCGAGGCGATCCGCACGCTGCCCTGGCTCGGCGGCTGGCTGCAGGAACAGCTCGACCTGATCGGCAACGACCCGGACGCGCTGCGAACGCAGCTCGCCGCCTGGGGCCGCGAGGGTGCCGACCAGCTCGTCGCCCTCGTCGGCGATGTCGGGCGCAATGCGGCGAAGCTCGGCTTCGCGCTGATCACGGTCTTCTTCCTGTACCGCGACGGCGAAAAGGTTCTGCAGCAGGTCCACAGCGTCCTGTCCCGTTTTCTCGGCAGCCGCATCGACGCCTACCTTGCCGCCGTCGGCGGCATGACCAAGGCGGTGGTGTGGGGGTTGATCGCCACCGCGCTGGCGCAGGGCTTCGTCGCCGGGCTGGGCTACTGGTGGGCGGGCCTGCAGGCCCCGGTGCTGCTCGGTGCGGTCACCGCGCTGATCGCGATGATCCCCTTCGGCGCACCCTTCGTGTGGGGGTCGATCGGCGTCTGGATGCTGGTCAACGGCGACATGGTCGGCGGCATCGGCCTGCTGCTATGGGGCGCGCTGGCGGTGAGCTGGGTCGACAACCTGGTGCGCCCGCTCGTGATCAGCAACGCGACGCGCATTCCCTTCCTGCTCGTGATGTTCGGCGTGCTGGGCGGCCTGGCGGCGTTCGGGCTGGTCGGGCTGTTCCTCGGCCCGGTCATTCTGGCGGTCGTGATGGCCGTGTGGCGCGAATGGATCGAGGAGTCCCGGCTCGAGGCTGCGGCGCCTAAAGCGGCCGACGCTTCGGCATCCGAAGGATCGCGCTGACGGCGGCATCAGCCGCGCGCGCTGCCCTGCACCGCGAGCATCTCGCGGAACAGCGGCGAGACCTGCGCGAGCTCCCACGCCGTCCCCATCGCCTCGATGCGCCCGCCCTGCATCAGGATCACCTGGTCGAAACGGTCGAGCAGGTGCAGGCGGTGCACCGAGGACACGACCACCGCATCGGCGAAATGCGCGAACAGGCCCTGATACACGCGCGCCTCGGTTTCCGGGTCGAGCGCGCTGCTCGGCTCGTCGAGCAGCACCAGCGAACTGCCGTCGGCCGCGAGCACGCCGCGGGCGAGCGCGAGGCGCTGGCGCTGGCCACCGGACCAGTTCGCGCCGCCTTCGACGACGCGCGCGGCGAGCCCGCCGTGCAGTCCTTCGACGAAGGCATCCGCGCAGGTCGCGCGCAGCGCGGCGGTGATCGCGTCGGGATTGGCGGTGCCGCCCAGCAGGAGGTTCTCGGCGACCGTGCCGTCGAACATCTCGGCCTGCTGCGGGATCAGCGTCGCGATGCCGCGCAGGATGGACGCGGCCTCGGGCGCGGGGATCGCGTCGAAGCTCACGACCGCCTCGGCCGGGGTGTCGAGCCCGGCGAGCAGGCGCAGCAGCGTGCTCTTGCCCGCGCCGCTGGGGCCGACCAGCGCGTAGCGGCGGCCGCGTTCGAGCTCCAGGCGGGGGATATCGATCGCCGCGCCGGCGCGCTCGGCTCCGGCATGGGCGAAGCGCAGGTCCACCACGGTCATGCGCTGCCACGGCTCGCCCTCGGCGCTGCAGCGCGCGGGCTCGGCCGCCTCGCGCGCCGCGAACACCGGCTGCGCCGAGGCGAAATCAGCGCGCTGGCGCGACAGCGACTGGAAGTGCGAGGCGATCGCGGTGATCACCCCGCCGGCCTGCTGCGAGTATTCGTACACCATGAAGACCTTGCCCAGCGCGATGCCGGTCGCGACGCCCGCGGCGGCTTCCGCACCGATCACGCCGGCCGCCTGCGCGGCATACACGGCGACGAGGATGCACCACAGCAGGCTCGCGAGCAGATCGACCGACGCCCATTTCGCCTCGTTGATGACGATACTGCGCTTCAAGGGCCCCGCCATCGCCTCCAGCCGCGCCGCGATCAGGCGCGCGACGCCCTCGGCGCGGCGCAGCGCGAGCACGGACAGCACGTTGCCGAGCACGTCGACCAGGGTCGCGGACCACGCGCGCTCGGCGCGGTTGGTATCGACGGCGATCTTCATCATCACACGGTCGAAGCGCGTGATCATCAGCGCGATCAGCCCGTAGCCGATCACCGCGACGCTGCCGACCAGCGTGGAGATCAACCACAGCGCGACGATGGGGCCGATCAGCTGCACGGTGTTCTGCAGGTAGATGAACTGGCTCTGCGCGAAGTCGTACAGCGCGCTGGTGCTCTGCTGCACGCGGTGCGTGATCTCGCCGGAGTGGTGGCGCTCGTGCCACGCCAGCGGCGCGCGCATCAGCCGCCCGACGAGCAGCGCCGACAGGCGTTCGCGCACGCGCAGCGCAACGTTGCGTTCGAGGATGCGACCGGGGCCGTGCAACAGCCAGGTTGCGACGATGGCCGTGAACACGAGGATCAGCCAGCGCCCGGCATCCGACAATGAGCCGAGCCCGCCCTTCTGGATCGCGTTGATCGCGTTGCCGGCGAACCACGGCACCGCGAGCTTGAAGAGCTGGGAGGCGAGCAGCAGGCCGAAGGCGCCGAAGATCAGGTGGCGCACGCCCTCGGCGTGCAGCCACAGCGCGCGGTACATCGCCGGCAGGCTGGCCGGGCGCTCGTCGGCGGCATGCTCCTCGACCGCGGCGGCCGCCTGGACGGCCTTCTCGTCATCCTGCTCGTCGATGATCTCGACGGTTTCGGGAACGCGCAATCCACTCACCTCCGCATGTCGGGACTCGAAAGTGTAACGGTTGGCGCAGCCGTCGGTGAAATTCCCGCCGCATGACGCAGCGCCGCCGCGCGTTTCCTCTGCGCCGACAGCATCGCGCGATTGGCGACGACGACGGCGAGCGACACGAGCACGACGATGACCGTCGCAAGTGCATTGATCTCGGGTTTCAGGCCGTGGTGCAGGCGCGCGAACACCAGCACCGGCAGCGTCGTGCTGCCGGGATCGGACAGCATCGCGGCGAGCACGAAGTCGTCCATCGACAGCGTGAACGCGAGCAGCCATCCCGCCAGCAGCGCCGGCGCGATCACCGGCACGGTGATCACGAAGAAGACCTTGAACGGCGGGCAGCCGAGGTCGAGCGCCGCCTCCTCCAGCGAGCGGTCCATCTCGCGCAGGCGCGACTGCACGAGCACGGTGACATAGGCGGTACACAAGGTCGTGTGTGCGGCCCAGATCGCCGCGACGCCGCGCCCGCCGAGAAAGGCGAAGAGCGGATGCGTGAACAGCAGCACCAGCGACAGCCCGATCACGACCTCGGGCATCACCATCGGCGCCGTCGTCATGCCGGCGAAGGCGGCGCTGCCCGGATAGCGCCCGAAGCGCGCGAGCACGAAAGCCGCCGCAGTGCCGACGACAACCGCCGCCGTCGCCGCCAGCGCGCCCACGCGCAGCGACAGCAGCACCGCGCCGATCAGCTCCTCGTCGCGCGCGAGCTCGGCGTACCAGCGCAGCGAGAAGCCGTCGAGCTGCGTCGTGATCTCGCCGGCCGTGAAGGAGAACACGATCAGGCACAGGATGGGCACGTACAGGAAGGCGTATACGGCCAACAGCCAGGCCGTCGCACCGGGACGGGAGCGCACGCTCATGGTCCTGCCTCCCCGTCGTCGCCATTGGCGCGGCCATGCCGGTGCAGCAGCACGATGGGAGCGAGCAGCACCAGCACCATCGTCACCGCGACCGCCGCCGCCATCGGCCAGTCCTGGTTGGGACCGAAGTCCTCCCAGATCCTGCGGCCTATCATCAGCACGTCGCCGCCGCCCAGCAGATCCGGGATCACGAACTCGCCCACCGCCGGGATGAACACCAGCATGGCCCCGGCGACGATGCCGCGCCGCGACAGCGGCAGGGTCACGCGCAGGAAGGTCGTCCACGGCCGCGCGCCGAGGTCGGCGGCCGCCTCGAGCAGGCGCTGATCGAGCTTCACGAGGTTGGCATAGAGGGGCAGCACCATGAAGGGCAGATAACTGTAGACCATGCCGACCAGCACCGCGCCCTGGTTGTAAAGGAGCTGCAGCGGCGCATCGACGAGGCCCGCCGCGAGCAGCAGGCGGTTGATCAGCCCCAGCTCGCTGCTGTCGAGCAGCACCATCCACGCATACACGCGCAGCAGGAAGGAGGTCCAGAACGGCAACATCACCAGCATCAGCAGCGTATTGCGCGCGGCCTCGCGCGCGCGGGCGATGTGGTAGGCGAAGGGATAGCCGATCAGCAGGCACAGCAGCGTCGTCAGGGCCGCCAGCAGCAGCGAGCCGCCCCACGCGGAGAGGTACTGCAGGTCCGCGCCGGGCGTGCCGAGCGCGAGCAATTCGTCGTGCAGACGGCGGTAGCTCGTGAAGTCCGGGCGGAAATGCGGCAGCAGCTCGCCCGGCTCCATGACGAAGGGCGGCACGTAGGGCGGGATCGCGAGCTCGGGCGTGGACAGGCTGACCTTCACGATCAGCGCGAAGGGCAGCGCGAAGAAGAGCAGCATCCACGCCCAGGGCAGCAGCCCCGTCCAGAAGCGTCCGCGCGCGAGGACGAAGCGCCGCCGTGTCATCGCGCCAGCACCACGCCGTCGGGCGCGAACCACGCGACGCGCACCGCATCGCCCCAGGTCGGCGGCGCGGCGTCGCCCCAATGCACGGACGGCACGCTCGCGATCACGACGCGGCCGCTGGCGAGGCGCACGTGATACACGGAATGGCTGCCGAGATAGGCGATCTCGGCGACCTCTCCCGTCGCCGCGTTGCAGCCGGCGCCATCGGACGTTCGGCTGGATGCGGCGCCGACGCGGCTCAGCGTCACGCGTTCGGGGCGCACCGAGACCCAGGCCTCGTCCCCTTGCGCCAGCGCCGCATCGGGCGGAAGCATGATCGGCGCGGGAAACTCCGCGCACGCGAGTGCCCCACCGACGACACGCCCATGGAACAGGTTGGTCTCGCCGATGAACTCGGCCGTGAAGCGGCAGTCCGGCGTCTCGTAGATATCGCCCGGCGTGCCGACCTGCAGCAGCCGCCCCTCGTTCATCACGCCGATGCGCCCGGCCATCGTCATCGCCTCTTCCTGGTCGTGCGTGACCAGGATGCATGTCACGCCGACACGCTCGATCAGGTTCACCAGCTCCAGCTGCGTGCGCTGGCGGATCTTCTTGTCCAGCGCGGCGAGCGGCTCGTCGAGCAGCAGCAGCTTGGGCTCCTTTGCGAGGCTGCGCGCGAGCGCGACGCGCTGCTGCTGCCCGCCCGAGAGCTCGTGCGGCTTGCGGCGCGCATAACGCTGCATCTGCACCAGCTCCAGCATCTCGGCGACGCGCGCTTCGACCTCGGCACGCGCGAGGCGCGGGCGCAGCTGCCACAGCCCGAACGCGACGTTGGCCTCCACCGTCATGTGCGGGAACAGCGCGTAGGACTGGAACATCATGTTGGTCGGGCGCCGGTGCGCGGGCACGGCAGCGAGGTCCTCGCCGTCGAGCACGATGCGCCCCGCGTCGGGCATCTCCAGCCCCGCGAGCATGCGCAGCAGCGTGCTCTTGCCGCAGCCGGAGCTGCCCAGCAGCGCGAAGATCTCGCGCTCGGCGATCTCCAGCGACACGTCATCGACCGCGAGGGTGTCGTCGAAGCGCTTGGTCACGCCCTCGATGCGCAGGTAGGCGCGCCGGTTTGCCCTACCCCCCGCCGCCCCGTCGCCGTTGTGGTCCACGACCGCCTCCCGGCCCGGCCGCGCTACTTCGCGGTCTTGAAGCGGTTCAGCGCCTGCGTGAGCTCGCGCTGAACCTCCTTCGTCAGCACCGGCTTGGCGTGCAGGCGCTGCTTCAGCGCCTCGGGCACGTTGATCGCCGGGTTGCCCGTGATCTCCGCCGCGGTCAGCGGCAGCGCCGCCTTGTTCGCGCTGAGGTAGTAGGTCTCGTTGGAGATCTGCGCGACGACCTGCGGATCCAGCATCGCATTGATCCATGCGTGCGCGTTGGCGACGTGCGGCGCATCGCGCGGAATCGCCATCACGTCCACCGACATCATCGCCCCCGTGTTCGGGATCAGGTAGCGCACGTTCGCGCCGGTGTGCGACTCGGCCGCCCGCCGCGCGGCGATCAGCGCGTCGCCCGAGAACATCATCGCGACGCACAGGCTGCCCTTGGCCATCTGGTCGATCGGCGACGTGTTGAACACGCGGATGTCGCCCCGCACCGGGCGGATGCGCTCGACCGCGGCACGGATGTCGGCCGCGTCCATCTTCGCGGTGTCGGCGCCGGCATACAGCATCGCCGCGGGAATCACGTCGCTCGCCTCGTCCATCAGCGCGATGCCGCAGCCCTTCAGGCGCGCGGTCACGCCCGGGTCGAAGAGCAGGTCCCACGCGTTGTCCGGCAGCTTGCCGCCCAGCGCCTTCCCGACCTTGTCGACATTGATCGCAACCCCGGTCGTGTACCACATGTAAGGCACGAGGTACCGATTACCCGGGTCGGCGCGCTCGACTGCCTTGAGGATCACCGGATCGAGATTCGCGAGATTCGGCAGGCGCGCCTTGTCGAGCGGCTGGAAGATGCCCGCCTGGATCTGCCGGCCCGCATACTCGACGCTGGGATAGACGACGTCGTAGCCGCTCGCACCCGTCAGCAGCTTGCCCTGCAGCGTCGCGTTGCTGTCGTACAGGTCGTACTTCACCGCGATGCCGGTCGCCTTCTCGAAGGCCGGGACCGTATCGCGCGCGATGTAGTCGTTCCAGTTATAGACGTTGAGCGCATTCGCGTCGGCCGCGCCCGCCGCGGACGCGAACAGGCCGGCGCCCAGAAGGCCCAGCAGCGTCACCAGAAACCCGTGCAGTCGCATGGCCGTCCTCGCACCAAGTCCCGTTGTCGTCATTGTGCCCAGACACCCGAAAAATGTAAGCAACATTTTTCGCAGCGCAGCACCCCGCGCGCGAGCCCGCAGCAGGCATCCGCCACCAACTTCGACCGCGTTTTGCGCGCTCCGTGCCACCGCGTCAGCGGGGTCAGCCGCTGATCGGCACCGATTCCCCCGTGGGAGCCGCTGATCGACACCAATTCCCCCGTAGGAGCGGCTTCAGCCGCGAATGGGCCGCGCCGCGTGCGATATCGCCGATTCGCGGCTGAAGCCGCAACCCCCTCCATCGCCCTGCGAGCCGCTCGACGATAATCCCGATGACATTGATTTACGTTATGCTAACGGGCTTTCCTGCAACCTGGCGCAAGCGCCGCTGCTGCCCCTGTTCGCGGCGGCGCGCGTCCCGGCTCCCACATGGACAGAATTCCCGAATTCATCGCCGGCGGTGCCGGCTGGCGTCAGAGCGCGCGACTGCTCACCCTGACGACGCCGCTCGGCCCCGACGTGCTGCTCGCCGAAACGGTCACCATCGACGAATCGCTCGGTCCGCTCGCCGAGCATGCCGGCTTCCGCATCGAACTCACCGCCCTGAGCGCCGACGCCAGGCTGCCGCTGGCCGCCCTGCTCGGGCAGCCCGCACGCGTCGATCTCCTCACCGCCGCCTCGCGCACCGCGCCGCGCCCCTTCCACGGCCACATCACGCATGCCGCCCGCCTCGGCGCCGACGGCGGCTTCGCGCGCTACCGGCTGACCATCGAACCGTGGCTGAGCTTCCTCGGCCACACCCGCGACAGCTACCTCTTCCAGGACATGAGCGTCGTCGAGATCGCCGACGAGCTCCTTGGCAACTGGCAGGGCCGCGGACGACTCGCCCCCGCGTGGCGCTGGCAGCTCGCCGATCCTGCGGCCTACCCGCGCCGCGGCATGAGCACCCAGTACCGCGAGAGCGACCTCGCCTTCCTCCACCGCCTGCTCGCCGAGGAAGGCCTCTTCTGCTGGTTCGAGCACCAGTCCGACAGCGGCCCCGCGCTTGGCGCCCACACCCTCGTCATCGCCGACCACAACGCCGCCTTCCGCGACAACCCGCAGCCGCAGGTGCGCTTCACCCAGGCGGGCGCGACGCTCGCCGAAGACAGCCTCGACCGCTGGCGCGCCACCGCGCGCCTCGACACCACCACCACCCGCGCCGCGAGCTGGGACTACCGCAGCCTGGCGACCCGCCCCCAGGCCGCCGACAGCGCCCATCGCGACGCAGCGGCCACCACCGTCGCCACCGACGACCCCGGCCCCTACGCCTGGCAGACCACAGCCGACGGCGAACGCATGATCCGGCGCCAGCGCGAAGCCATCGACGCCCGCCAGCGCGAGATGGTCGGTGAAGGCACCGTGCGCGACGCCGCCCCCGGCACCACCTTCGAACTCCGCGACCACGCACGCCACCTGGGCACGGACGCGGACCAGCGCCGCTTCCTCATCACCGCCGTCACGCACCGCGCGCGCAACAACCTCGCGACACTCCCCGTCATCGCGGGCAGCCCCGCCCCGGAAGGGGACACCGCCGACTTCTACCGCAACCGCATCCGCTGCGTCCCCGCCGCGGCGCCGTGGCGTGCGCTGCTGCACGACGGCCACGGCCGCGCCATCCACCCGCGCCCCACCGCCAGCGGCCCCACCACAGCCATCGTCGTCGGCGACTGCGCCGGAACGGGTGAGCCCGCCCCAACCCACACCGACCGCGACCAGCGCATCCGCGTGCAGTTCCACTGGCAACGCGGCGAACGCTCGGCGAGCCGCCAGCCCCACCCCAGCGGCAGCGACAATGCCCCCGCCAATGCCACCCGCGGCGTATGGCTGCGCCTGCTCTCGCCGATGGCCGGCGCCGACTGGGGCGGCCACCTCGTCCCTCGTCCCGGCCAGGAAGTGCTCATCGCCTTCCAGCACGGCAACATCGACCGGCCCGTCGTCATCGGCGCCCTCTACAACGGCGAGGGCAACCCGGACGGCGCCGGTAACCGCCTCGCCGGCGGCACCCAGCATGCCACCGCCAACGCCCCAGCCTGGTTCGCCGGCCGTTCGGATCCCGCCCACACCCACCGCGCCAGCCTCTCCGGCATCAAGACGCAGGAACTCTCCGCCAGCCGCAGCGGACAGGGCGGCTACAACCAGCTCGTGTTCGACGACACCGCCAACGAAGCGCGCATCGAACTCTCCACCACCCAGCACGACACCCGTCTGCAACTGGGCCACCTCAAGCAGCAGAGCGGAAACGCCCGCGCGGCCAGCCGCGGACACGGCGCCGAACTCGCCACCCGCGCCGCGCTCGCCACCCGCGCCGGCAGCGGACTGCTCGTCAGCGCCGACGCACGGCCCGGCGCGCACGGCCCCCACCTCGACAGCCGCGAGGCGATCGAGCGCACGGACGAAGCCCGCGACCTCGTACACGGCCTCGCCGCCACCGCCCACAAGCACCACGCGGGCCTGAGCGGCGACGACGCCCCGGACAGCCTCCCCGCCACCACCTCGCTCGAACATGCCCTCGACGTCCTGCGCAGCACCGCCGAACGCCAGGACACCGACGCCGGCGCGAGCCCCAGCAGCTTCCTCGCCGCCGGCGGCGGCACCGGCACCGTCCCCGCCTGGTCCGCCCCCCGCATCCAGTACAGCGCTCCCGCCGGCATCGCCCAGCTCACCCCGCAAGACCTCATCCTCGCCGCCGGGCAGAACCTCGTCACCGCCTCCAGCGACGCCCAGTTCGTCAGCCAAGGCAATCACGCCATGGCGATCGCGCATGGCCTCGCGCTCTTCACCGTCGGCAAGGCCCCGGGCGGGCAGAAACCCAACACCGAAACCGGCATCCACCTGCATGCCGCCAGCGGGCAGGTCAGCGTGCAAAGCCAGAGCGGCAGGCTCAACGCCGCCGCCGACAAGAAGGTGACGGTCGCCAGCACCACCGCCGCGCTGTCCGCCACCGCCAGGAAGCACATCCTCGCCACCGCGCAGGGGGCGTATCTCAGGATCGAGGGCGGGAACATCCAGTTGCACGCACCGGGCGCTGTCAAGCTGAAGGCCTCGCAGAAAGTTCTGACCGGACCTGCGAGCATTGAAAACGCGGAACATGCTGCCAAGGTGGGCGAACTGCGCCTCAAGCGCGACATGGAAATTCGCTATCTCGACGCTGATGGTAAGCCCGCCGCAGGAGAACATATTGCTTTGTCCTTCAACGACGGGGCGAGCAAAACAGCAATGCTGGATGCCACCGGGAAGACAATTCTTAGGAACGTGCCGCTAGGGCCTTTCAATGGACGCCAACCGCGTCGTCGCATGTAAGGAACAAAAATGAAGATGCTTGCCGAACAAACCAAACGTCAAGCGACTCCCGAAACCGGGTACCAGCGTGTCTGCATTGATCTGCCCGGCGAAGCTGTTCGCTGCTGGCGTTCAAGCGAGAAGGTCGAAGTGATTCTGCGCAAACATCGAGACGTCATCCTGCAGTTCAAGATGAAGCCGGCCTCCACGTACACAGTTGAAAGCGAGCCGAACCCCGTCTTGAGAGCTGGATCGCCCGGCAGGCCGCACGAATCGATCCTTTCCCAACGCGACTTCTATAATGCCCGGGACAAGAAACTGGTTGAAGCCAGACTGAAACAGAAAGTCCATTTTCAGGATGGTGAGCAACTACATCTCTGGGTCGGACGCGAATTCAACGGCGTGTTGCTGGTAAAGCGGGGCGATGAGGTCGTGGGCCGCTTTGAACCGAACGTATTCGACCCCTTCGCCTACGGGTCGAATCCGAAGGCAAAGCCGGCACCTATGATCGTGGTAGTCGACTCCACCACCCCCGATGCAGGAACAAGCCGCAGTACCCCCGGATCGACAGAGACCATGCATGTATTGGAGGTCAGACGGAACCTTGGTTCGTTACCGGATGATATCGCCGATTTCTTTAAGAAAGGTGGCGAGGAAACTGCCGTCGACACAAGCAAATTGATGACCCGCAACTGGCTGTGGGCGCAGATCACGGGAACCATCGCGTATCTCGACAGCAACAAGGCGTGGATTCGGGAACTGTGGACTCAAAAATTCCTGATTACCAAGGTCAAGGACAAGGCTTACATCATTTTCAAGGGAAACCACAAGCTGCGCGAGTATCTGAAAGGGACTCGCTACCTTTCGGACAACAGCAAGGTCGTTGCCATCAGTGCCGGCGCAGGAACGCTGAAAGGGGCACACAAAGCCGCATGGGACGCATCCAAAGGCAGTTTCAAAGGCGCCGCCGGTTGGGCCGTGGTATTCACCATCAGCCTAGACGTAGCTGAATGGCTTTCCGATTATGAAGCGCGCAATCCCAATACGGGCCGACCTAAACGGGATTTCTTCGATCTTGGTGCAAAAATTTTTACCGATGTTGCTTGGGCTGCGCTGGGCGCGTGGATTGGTTCGGTGGCGACGTCAATTATATTGACCCTGACGGGTGGGGCTATTTTAGGTGCGGTCGTGGTGGTTGGAGCAATTGCCGCAGCAGTTCTTGTAGGCTATGGACTCGCATGGCTCGACTCAAAATTTGGAATCACAACAACTATCGCCGAAACGGCTCGGAATTCAGCTGCACATCTCGACAAAAAATTTCCAAACGATTACTCAAATTACCAGTCATCGGTCCATGAGATGCTGTCGCAGGGGGCACAATGAGTAACGTATCTCATCGTCGACAAGCGTTCGATGCCGATCGGTGCAAAATTTTCGCATGGAGCTGGATATTTCTTGGTCTATTTTCCGCGTTTGGCGCTTGGGCAATTCAGGATAGCCTCGGAATCGCAAGCGACGCCCCGACCATTTTCGCCGCATCTGGAATTGCAGGAGGAGTTTCCTTTCTCGCCATTAGCCACGTTAAATTAAGAATTCGTCGAGCACTCACGTGGGCAATTGCTATCGGCTTTGCAAGTGCGACGCCAGTTCTCGCCCTCTTTGGGTTTATGGGTTTTGCGTACTTCATCCTGATTCCGCAACCGTTAGAAGTCCGGCTACTGCAATGGACTGTAATTTTCTTTGCGGGTGGATTGTGGAGTTGGATCGACCTCAACGGAACACGCCGACGAGTCGTAAAGAAGCGTTACATAGAACGTGAATTCGCTGAATCTACCGATCACGTTACGTTGCGGTGGGAACGAAAAACGGATCTCGAAACACCTTCGATTAGCAGCAACACAATGCTCGGCCGCCTATGGAACAGTCACGGAGCAAAAATAGTTATGGCGTTGGCCCCGCTGACCAGCGCAGGTTATGCGACTTCCAGGATTGCTGATGCAGCCGGTGGCGCTGAGGCTGTCCTGCTTCTATTGACTTTTCTCGGGTTGCCGATTTCCTTGTGGGGTATTTCGAAGCTGGTTTCTGGCATCTATCTTAATATCTATCTTGTATGGCAGGTTGAGCGCAAGACTGGCAAACCTGTGCTTTTCGATTTTATTCCAGATGGACCATCGTAGAAAAATCAAAGATTTCTGACGTATCCCCTGAGTCGGCTTAAGCTTGCTATCGACCGTCGAGTGAACCCCGCAGGTTGCAAAACGAAAGATATTGCACGGAATCATCCGCGCCCGAAAGCGTCAAACCTCGACCAGAACAAAAGGAGTCGCCATGAACTCCCCCGCATCCCCCGACAGGAACGCCGTCTCGACGGCGTTCGAACGCAGCCTGCTCGTACGGCTCCCCTTTGTGCTGGCAGGCGGCACGCTGATCGCCGCCCTGGCGCCAGCGCTCGCCCGCCTGATGGCGTGGGCCGGCATCGGCCCGGATCCTACGGCGAGTATCACCACCGCCGACATCATCGGCCTCAGCATCCTGGGCCTGACCTTCAGCACCGTTGCCATACTTGCGATCGGCGCCGTGATCGTGCTGATCATGAAGGGGCCGGCCTACTTTGCCGATTCCTATCCGCTGCAGGACGCCGACCGGCCCGATCCGCCGTCGCAGGCGCGGGCGACGACGCGCGGCCGCTGAGCCCTCAGCCGGACAGGCCGCGCCGCGTCAGCAGCAGGCCGGCCTCCAAGTGGTGGGTGTAGGGGAACTGATCGAACACCGCCGCCGAGGAGATTTCGTGGGTGTCGGCGAGCGCGGCGACGTTGTCGCGCAGCGTGAGGGGGTTGCAGGAGATGTACAGGATGCGGTCGAAACCGCGTGCGAGCTTGACGGTAGCGTCGTCGAGGCCGCTGCGCGGGGGATCCACAAACAGCGTCGAGAAATGGTAGCCGGCGAGCTCGACGTCCTTCATGCGGCGGTATTCGCGCCCGCCGGCGAAGGCGTCGCTGATCTCGTCGCTCGACATGCGCACCATCGTGATGTTGTCGACGCCGTTCGCCTCGATGTTGTAGTGCGCGGCGCGCACCGAGGACTTGCTGACCTCGGTCGCGAGCACGCGGTCGAAGAGCGGCGCCAGCGCCATCGTGAAGTTGCCGTTGCCGCAGTAGAGTTCCAGCAGGTCGCCGCCCACACCGGCGACCTGACGCCGCGCCCAGCCAAGCATCTGGCGGTTCACGCCGCCGTTGGGCTGCGTGAAGCTGCCTTCGATCTGCTGGTAGCGCAGGGGCCGGCCATCGACCTCGAACTCCTCCAGCAGCCAGTCGCGCTCGAGCACGATCTTCTGCTTGCGGCTGCGACCGATGACCTGCACGCCCAGCCCGGTCGCAAGCTCACGCGCGGCCGCTTCCCAGTCCGCGTCGAGCGCGCGGTGATAGACCAGGCTCACCATCAGTTCGCCGCTCAGCGTCGCGAGGAACTCGACCTGGAAGATCTTCTTCCGCAGCACCCCGTTCGCGCGCAGTGCGTCGCGCAGGCGCGGCATCAGCGCGCAGATCGGCGCCGCGGCGGCGGGGAAATCGTCGAGCAGCACCGGCGTCTTCGGGTCGTCCGGGGCGAACATGGCGTAGTCGACCAGGCCGTCGCCGTGGTGCCACATGCGGAACTCGGCGCGCAGGCGGTAATGCAGGGGCTCGGACGCGAACAGTTCCGGCGCGGGCACCCCCAGCGGCGCGAAGTCGCTGGCAAAGCGTGCTGCCTTGTCGGCGAGCTGGATGGCGTATTCGGCGGGATCGAAGCGGGGCAGTGACATCTTGGGTCGGCGGCGATGGCGCCGTGCGGCAGCGCTCCGGGCGGAGCGGCGGACGCGGGCGCGGAAGGATCGATGAGGGGTCGTTGCGGGGATTTCTCGCGGAGACGCGACTATACGCCGCCCGCGCCCCCGATGCAGCCGCACGGAATCGTTTTGACGGACGTCAAAGCCCGCCGGCCATGACCGAGTAAAATAGTCGGAAATTCACAGAATCCGCACACCAAGCGGTCACGAGGCTCCCCGACATGGCCAAGAAGTTTCCCCTGCACCCCAAGCACCCCGAACGGATCTGCTGGGGCTGCGACAAGTACTGCCCGGCCGACTCGCTCGCCTGCGGCAACGGCTCCGGTCGCACCCTGCACCCGGCCGAGATGCTCGGCGAAGACTGGTACGAATACGGCGACTGGGGGTTGGACGCCCCGGAAGAACCGAAGAAACCTGCCGACCCGGCGAGTCGCTGACGGCGACCGGGGGCACGAGACAGCCCGCCTTCATCTTCCTTCGGTACTACACTGCAGCACAGGAGTTGTCGCGATTCACGCGTGCGCGGCAGGCGTCGTCGCCGCTCGCCGTTACAACTCCACACGCACGCATCCACCAACGGACAGGAGGGCCTGACTAAGATGGCATCCATGTTCCGCCTCGCCACCCCTTCCGCACACCTGCAACTGCTGGTCGCGATGCTGCGCAATCCGGGCTCGACCGGCACGCTGCTGCCGTCGTCGCGCGCGCTCGCGAACGCGCTGGCGAGTGCCGCGGACGGTGCGGACCTCGTGGTTGAACTGGGCGCAGGTACCGGCCCGGTGACCGACGCGCTGCTGACCAGGCTGCCCGGCGTGCCGCTGATCGCGGTCGAACTGCAGGCCGCCCTCGCGCAGCGCCTGCGCCATCGTTATCCGTCGATGGACGTGCGCGAGGCGACGGCACGGCAGGTAGTCGATTCGCTGTTCGATCGCCCCGGCCGGATCGTCCTCGTTTCCAGCCTGCCTTTCCGTTCGCTTCCCGCGCATGTTGCGTCCGAGACCGCTCACAGCCTGTGCCGCTTCCTCGCGCACAGCCCGGAACGCAAGCTGGTGCAGTTCACCTACCATCCGCGTGCGCCCTTCGCGGCGCCGCGCCACCTGCGCTGGAAGCGGACATCGGTGATCTGGCGCAACACGCCGCCGGCGGGAATCTGGGAGCTGCGTCTGGCCCCTTGAGCACGCGGTGCGGACCGATCCGCCGGCCTCACCCTGCGGCCTTCAACGCGCTCCAGCCCACGCTACGGTCCGACGCCAAATTCTCCGCCTCGAAGCGCCGGATCTCGGCGAGCGCGTCTTCCAGCCCCATCTCGCCGGCCTCCATCAGCTTTCCGGCCAGATGCTCCGTAAGCGGCTTGAGCTCGGCCAGCACCGCCTTGGTCTCGCCATACAGGCGCTCGCTCTGCGCCTCCATGATGGCGCGCGTTTCCTCGTCGAGGGCGCGGCTCGGCCCCTGGCCGTCGTTCGCGAGGGCGCCGAAGTTGAGGCGCGTCTTGCGGTACATGCCCATCTCGCCGACGGCGTGATGCAGGAGCTGGGTGACGCGGGTGATGTCGTTGTGGGCGCCGTTGGTGGTGCCGTCCTCGCCGAAGAAGAGCTCCTCGTTGGCCATGCCACCGAGCAGCACACGCACGTCGTGCTCGATGTCGCCCTTGGTCTTGAGCAGGTTGGTGCCCTGCTTGTGGAAGACGAAGCCGAGCGCGTTGCTGCGCGGGATGGCCTTCAGCGAGATCTTGATGGTCTTCATGTCGGCGAGGATGCGGTCCCAGTCGTCGTGCGTGAGCTCGCGCTCGCGCTGCAGATCGACGAGGAAGTGGCCCCACTCGTGCACGGCGATGATGCGGCGGTCGCGCTCGCGTTCGTCGGTGGTGCTGGAGTTCACGTTGCCGACCAGCACGCGCTCCGCAGCCTGCATCAGGGTGTCGGCGCCTATCATCTCGCCCGCCTGCACGGCGGTGATGCCGGCCTGGTTCACGATCGTCTCGAGGTCCGCGGGGCTGCGCCCTTCGGTGACGCCGACGAGGTGGCTCAGGTCGAGGCCGGGCAGCACCTTGTCGGCGCGCTGGGCGAGGTAGTGCAGGATGATCGCGAGCCGCTCCTCGCGGTTGGGCAGGCGGAAATCGACCTTCATCTGGAAGCGGCGCAGCATCGCCTCGTCCATCTGCATGGTCTGGCTGTTGAAGTTGCTCGCCACGATCCAGATGATCTCGGCCTCGTCCTTGCTGCGCACGCCGTCGAGCACGGCAAGCAGCGTATTGGCGGTATCGTCGTCGAACTTGCGCCGTCCGCCGCGCTTCATGAAGAGATCCTGCGCCTCGTCGAGAAACACGATGCAGCGCTTGCGCCGCTTCGCCATCGACACGATGCGGTTGAGGGTGTTCGCGCCGCCTGCAACATAGCCGGTCTCGAGGTTCGCGGCGGAGTGGAACAGGATGGGCAGGTTCAGCTCCTTCGCGAGATAGCTCGCGAGCTTGGTCTTGCCGGTGCCGGCCGGGCCGCTGAACATCACGTTGAAGGGCTTGCGGATGCCGTATTCGGCGTACAGCGCGCGCCGTTCGTACTGGTCCTTGATCTGCGCGACCTCGGCCTTGATGTCGTCCATGCCGACGAGTTCGTCGATGGAGCCGCGTATGTGTCCGGGCTCGATGAACTTCAGCGCCTTGAACTGCCCGCGCAGTTGCATGAACAGGAAGGCCAGCAGGCCCAGCATCAGCGCCGTCGACAACACCCCGCTCACCGCGGAGCGCCAGCCGTCGTCGGCCGAACGGGGGCGACCGTTGGCGAAGCGCTGGTCGAGGCGCTCGAACACCTTCAAGGCGTTCTCGCCGAGTTCGGCGCGAGGCACGAAGGCGAGCCGGGCCGACCACGGCGCGGACACCGCCTTGTCGGCGAAGATCTTCGTCTCCAGGTCGCTCGGATAATAGGCGTGCTGCTGCCCCTGCGACTGCACGAGGATGATGCGCTCGGACAGGTTCCACATCAGCGGCTCGTAGATCACCGTGACACGTTCGACCGGGTTGGTATCGAGGAAACCGAGCACCGAACCGCTGCCGAGCACCACCGGCACGCTCTCGTCGAAGGCCCACACCCCCGCCCCGCGGGCGACCGCCATCGCCTTGACCTCCTCTGCCAGCACGGCGCGCTTCTGCGCCAGCATCAGGGAGTAGATGCCGGTGAGGGGAATCAGCAGCGCGATTGCCACGACCAGGAACTTGACCGGTGCGGACTGGATCGCGAACCAGTCCTGCAGCCGGCCGGCGGACTTCCTCAGCCGGAGCCAGGGGCCGGCCGGCCCGGCAGCGCGGGAATTCGACTCATCTGACATGGCGGTCCTCCGCTACGGTCGCACCGCAGGGTTACGGCACGAAATCGTCGATCGGCGCGGCCGCACCCGGAATGGCCGCGCGTACGGCGCTGGTCGCCCCGACGCGGTCGCCGTCAGGGCGAGAGGAGGTCCAGCATAGCGAGCCGTCACGCCGGCGTGGCGTGAAGTATTGAACGCAGGCCGGACGATCACCGCCGCGACGCGCGTCAGCGCACGCCGGGCGGCGGCGGCGGGGGCGTGCCGGCGGGCGGCGGCGGCGTACTGCGGTAGCGATCCGAGCGGCCGGGCGAATAGCGGCCCGACACTGGCACGCGATGACCGCTCGCGTACATGCACTGCACGTAGGCGTGGTCGTAGCGCCGCTGCGCTTCGTAGCCGGACACCTCGGCTGCACCGCTGCCCGCGGCGCTGCCGACCAGCAGCCCGGTAGCGGCACCGACGCCCGCACCGTGCCCGCCATCGACCGCCGCACCCACTGCGGCGCCGATCGCCGTGCCGACCACGGCGCTGCGCACGCCGGCATCGGCCGCGGCCTGCCCGGCCGAACGGCCGCCGATATATTCGTACGCGTATTGGCGGCAGGCCGATTCGTCGGCGCGGAACTCGTTGAAGCTTGCGCCGGTGCCGGGCAGCACGAGCACGCTCGGCCCGGAGGGCAGCGACACGCAACCCGCGGTGACGACGGCCGCCGCGAGCGGAACGAAATGGAAACGGTTCTTCATGTTCGGATCCTCCCTCAACGCGACGGCCGCGGCGCGACGCGCTCCCACCCGCCGGGGCATTCCTTGACGTAGGGGTAATAGCCCTCGGGGCGGTCGCAGTAGTACCAGTAGCTGCCCGCGGACTTGCGGTCGCCGTCCGCGTCGTCATCGTCGCGTTCGATATATACCGGCGGCGACGATGGCGCACTCATGGCCGGCGGATAGGCGTAATACGGCGGGTAGGCGTAGTAGGGGTAAGGCGCGTAATAACGGTAGGGCGAGTAGCCGTAATACGGGCCGGGCCATCCCCAGAACAGCGGGATCCCGATGTGCACGCCCAGGCGCGAGTGGCTGTGGTGCCGGCCGATGCGGCCGCGATCCGCGGATGCCACGTCCGGCAGCGCGGTGCCCACTACCAGGAGCGCCGCAAGTGCAAGTCTGAACCATTTCATGGTGGCCTCCCTGTCGACAGGATGACACGTCCATTCAACGTGCAAGCCCATCCAAAAGACCACAAGCGCGCCAAGGAATTCCCGTCCGAGTGTGACGTATTTTTTCATCCGCTTGCGATACGCCGACACCGCAACGTCGGCAAGCGTTACGGGGGAAATGCGTTACTAATGCGATACAAATTGCTTGCTGTCCATCAATCAAGATAGTATCGTTTTCGCCAAATGGGATCGCCCGCCCCCGAGCGAACCCGTCATTCACTGGAGACACACCGATGCAGCAGAAGTCCGCGCCCGTCGATATCGGCGGCATACTCGACTACGGACCATTCACGTCGATGCAACGACTCGTCGTGACGCTCGCCGCTCTGGCAATCGTCATGGACGGCTTCGATGGGCAGCTCATCGGCTTCGCCATCCCGGCGCTGATCAAGGAATGGGGCATCACCAAGGCCGCCTTCGCGCCCGCCGTCGCCGCAGGCCTGGTCGGCATGGCCGTCGGCAGTGCCTGCGCCGGCATCGTCGCAGACCGCCTCGGCCGCCGGCTGGTGCTGATCGCCAGCGTGTTCCTGTTCGGCGCCGCCACGATCGCGATCGGCTTCGCGCCCGACGTCACGGCGATCGCCGCGCTGCGCTTTCTCGCCGGCCTGGGCATCGGCGGCGCACTGCCGAGCGCCTCGACGATGACCGCCGAGTTCACCCCGGCACGCCGTCGCACCCTCGCGGTCACCGCGACCATCGTGTGCTATCCCCTCGGCGGCATGCTCGCGGGCCTGTTCGCCGGCGCGGTCCTGCCCGTGCTCGGCTGGCGCGGCCTGTTCTGGATCGGCGGCGCATTGCCCGTCGCCTACAGCCTCGTGCTGCTCGCGCTTCTGCCCGAATCCGCCCGCTACCTCGCGCGCAAGACCGCGCGCTGGCCGGAACTGCGGCGACTGCTCACGCGTATGGAGCGCCCCGCCGACCCCGGCACGGCCTTCGTCGACGCCGCGGAAACCGGTGCCGAGCAGCGCGCCGGCTTCACCGCCCTGTTCCAGAACGGCCGCGCACGCGACACCCTGGCGATCTGGGTCGGCTTTTTCCTCGTCATGCTCGCCACCTACACCGCCTTCAGCTGGCTGCCGACGATGCTCGCCACCGAAGGCCTGCCTGCCGCCCTCGCGGGTTCCGGCCTCACCGCCTACAACCTTGGCGGCGTGATCGGCTCGCTCGGCTGCGCGCTGGCCATCACGCGCTACGGCTCGCGCTGGCCGCTGATCCTGTGCAGCCTCGGCGCCGCCGCGAGCGCCTTCGTGCTGCAAGGCGTCGACTTCGCGACGAACACCACCTGGCTGATGATCGGGTTGGGGGTGCACGGCATGTTCGTGATCGCCGTCCAGGCCACCATGTACGCGCTGTGCGCCTACGTCTACCCGACCATGATGCGCGCCACCGGCACCGCCTCCGCCTTGTCCTTCGGCCGCCTCGGCGCGATCCTGAGCTCCTTCGCCGGCGCTGCCGTCATCACCTCGGGCGGCGCGGACAGCTACCTGTCGCTGCTCGGCAGCGCCATGGTGCTCACCTTCCTCGCGCTGGCCGTGGTCAAGCGCCACATCCCGGGGCTGCACACGCAGCACCGCGCCGAACCGGCTACGGCCGCCCCCACGCCGTCCCTGGTCGTCGGCACTGCGCGCCCGGGCGCCTGAAGCGCCGCGCAATCACGCTCCCGGCCACCCCCGCGCTCGTATTCGGTTAGGATATGCGCGGGGCAGCCCTCCGCGCAGATCCAGCCGCACGGCGAGGCGCCACCCAGACTCGCCAGGCGGAGACGGACGTGATTGACATCAAGTGGGACAGCAAATTCGAGGTCGGACACCCGCGCATCGACGCCGAGCACCGCGCCTTCATCGACCTGATCCGCGCGGTATCGGTGGAAGCGGATCGGCACTGCCCGAAGGAAAAGGCCATGCGCCTGCTGCTGGAGGTGCGCAAGTACGCGGAGTTCCACTTCGTCAGCGAAGAGAACATCATGCTCGACGTCGGCTACGCGGGCTACGAGGAACACCGCGAGGAACACGCGTGGCTGCTGCGCCGGCTGGAGCACGAAACCAACCTCTATTACACGGACAGCGCGCCCCTCGAGGAACTCGCACACTTCATGTTCGACTGGTTTGCGATGCACACCACCGTGGCCGACAAGAAGCTCGTCGACAGCATTGCCGCGCACGAGGCCATCTCCACACCCTGACCCGCGCCGGCCCGGACTGGAACTTCTGCAGTTGGCGCACCCGCATACTCCGGACGACCGCCTCGCCCGCGCCCTCACGGCCGCCAGCGGCATCGACTTCGCCGGCGCACGCCTGAATCCGGTCAGTGGCGGCTGCATCAATCGCGCGCTGGAAGTGGCGGCGGGCGGCCGGACCTGGTTCCTCAAGCTCAACGACGCCGCCGCGCTGCCGATGTTCGAGGCCGAAGCCGACGGCCTCGCCGCGCTGGCCGCCTGCGACGCCTTCCGCGTGCCGCGCCCGCTCGCATGGGGCACCACCGACGACGAGGCCTTCCTGCTGCTCGAACACCTGCAACTGCGCCCGCTCGCGAGTGCCGAAGACGGTCGGCGCTTCGCCGAGGCGCTCGTCGAACTGCACCGCGATACGGACGAGCAATTCGGCTGGATGCGCGACAACTACATCGGCGCCACCCCGCAGCACAACACACCGCACGACGCCTGGGCGCGGTTCTTCGTCGATTGCCGCCTCGTGCCGCAACTGCAGATGGCACGCGCGAAGGGTTACGCCGGCGCCCTCGGACGCGACGCCGACAAGCTCCTCGAACGCATCCCCGCCCTGTTCCTCGACTACCGCCCCCGCGCAAGCCTGCTGCACGGCGATCTGTGGAACGGCAACGCGGCCATCGCCGCGGACGGCACCCCCGTCATCTTCGACCCCGCCGTCTACCGCGGCGACCGCGACGCCGACCTCGCGATGAGCGAACTCTTCGGCGGCTTCCCCCCGTCCTTCTACGCCACCTACCGCAGCGCCTGGCCGCCCGCCGAAGGGTATGAGCTGCGCAAGACGCTGTACAACCTGTACCACATCCTCAACCACCTCAACCTCTTCGGCCGCGGCTATCTCGGGCAGGCCGAGCGCATGATCCGCACGCTGGCGTCGGAACTGCTGCGCTGACGGCGGCGACGTCTCACCGACGCGCGCGGGCAGACGTATCAGGCCTTGGGGCCGGTAACGCTGGACCGCTGGGAGGGCGATCGGCTCCCGTCGATTACGTGGCGGCTGGAGCGGGCGTTGCCGGTGGGGTTGTTCAGGCGGCATAGCCTGTTACGGTCGTAAGTCGGGAACACCGCCGGAGGGGCGTTGAGGGGTGAATACCGGACCGTCCGCAAAGCTCATCTCGATCGAGATACCTGCACTGAAAGGCCGAATCAACAGCCGGAACGAGACTAAACACGACGGCGTCGGCTTTCATCTTTATGCCATCTGATATGCTGTTGCGTTGCGCATAGAACGGCGGCGGCAGTGGATTGCGGGCAGCGCCATCGCCCGTCGAGGTGGTGTGCTCGAATGCTATGCACCAACTATCGAAAGCGTCATGCGTGTCTTAGGCGACAGAGAACGACAATATTGTCACTATCCGTTAGTTGCAGAAGACTGAAGAAGTCTGCATAATCCGATGTCCAAACAGCAAAAATTACTACTGCGGTTCTTGGCAGAGCCCCCGGTTAAGGACTTTCGCTGGGACGATTTCGTCACGATGATGGATCGTCTCGGGTTCGATCTCGAGGAAACTTCTGGCGGCTCCTCGCACAAGTTCTTTGTGCTGAGGTCGGATGCCGACAAGGTCATTCACACGCACCGGCCCCACCCTGGCGGTATCCTCTGGGCAAAGCAGATCCGGGACGTTCGGGAACGACTGGCAGAATGGGGAGTTATCTAGAATGAGCAACGATCTCGAGTACAAAGGGTACGTCGGCTCGGTCGAATTCAATGCTGAAGACAAGCGCCTGTTCGGCAAGGTTCTGTTCATCGATAGCCTGCTGATGTACAACGGAGAATCTGTCCGCGAACTCGAAGCCGCCTTTCAGGAGACCGTCGACGCCTACCTGGAGCTTTGTGCGGCGAAGGGCCGCGAACCGAACAAGTCGTACAGCGGCTCCTTTAACATCCGGATCGGGCCGGATCTGCACAGGAAATGTGCAATCGAGGCGCATCGTCGGGGGCAGACCCTGAACGAGTTCATGACACGGGCTGCCGCTGCCGCCTGCGCGGACGAACACGCTGTGAGCCGTGTCGAGCATGTCCACAATCACCATCTTACGGTGACGCTGCAAGGCAGCGGAATCGCCGAAACTCGTCTCGTAACCCCGCAGCAACCTACTCACTGGGAACCGATGAATGCAAGCGCCAGCGCCCACTGAACCTCTGACGCTAAAGCAGCTCACTACGATCCTGATCAAACATCACGGGTTGCATGAGGGTTTGTATGACTTGTCGATCGAGTTCAGTTTCGCTGTCGGCGCCATCGGGCCAAAACCCGATGAGCTGCTGCCCGGGGCGATGATCGGTGTATCCAGAATTGGCATTTCGACGCCGTCATCCCCCGGCCCGAACACGGTCGATGCAGCGGAGGTCAATCCTCGCAAGGCGGCCACTAGATCAAGGGCCGCTAAGGTCAAGTAACCCACTACGGTCCCCCGAGGTTTACAAACCTTCCGCCCATTGCGGCACCGGAGCTTCGTTATCTGCCTGCATCCACACCGGAGCGCAGTCAGGGGACGTATTCGATCTCCGGCAGCACCAGCTCCCAGGATCGGCAGCGCACGTCCTGTTCGTCGTCTCTGGCATGACGCACGAGCATCACCGCAACCCGTACTGCACCGATCTCGCCCTGCGGCAGCCGGAACTTCGACGACATGCGCCCGACCGCCACACCTGCCGCATCGGTGAGCTCCCACCCCGCCTTTCCATCGCTCCGCGGCCGCAGCGCCAGCGGACTCCCCACATCGAGCGCTGCCAGCGCACGATGAATCGGCGCCGAGGGCGCGAACTTCCCCGGCCAGGAAAGGTAGACCTTCTCCGGATCCGCGCACCAGGTGCGATGCGCGACACCCGGCTCAGGCGGGCGTGCCTCCGGCCGCGAGCGCAGCACCAGCCCCTCCAGGTCGCGCACGAAGGGATGCTGCCCGCCGACCGCCTCGCATAAGGTCAACGACCGCCGCGCCCGCGTCATCGCGACGTAGAACAGCCGCCGCTCGTCATCGCCACGGCCCTGCCAGCCACCGCCGTCGAGGATCAGCACGTGGTCGAATTCCAGGCCCTTCGCGCGGTGCGCGGTCATCAGCACGAGCGGCGCGTTGGGGCGGGCGTCGGCGACGGGTTTGCCGATCGCGCCAAACTCGTACAGCGCTTCGACGAGGTCGTTGACGACGAGCTGGCGGCCCGGCGCGGTGGATTCGGCCTCGACGATGAACTGCGCGAGTGCAGCGCGCTGGGGGTGGTCGACGAGGCCGTCGGGCGACGTGTGGAAGCGACGACGGAACCAGCGCGACAGGACGCCGGCGCGGATCAGCACACGGCGACGCTGGGCACCACGGCGCAGGCCGCGCAGCAGCGTCGCAAGGGTGTCGCCTTCGCGCGTCTGGTGCAGGCTGACGCTTGCGCCGTCGCGCAGCAGCTGCACGGGGATGCCGCGCAGGCGGGCGAGCGCGGCCATGGGTTCGAGGTCTTCCCAGCGGCGGGCGATGACGACGAAGCGGCCCCATTGTCCGGCGGCGCCGTCCTGCGCGATCAGGGCGTGCAGGCGCTGCAGTTCGTCGAGCGCGACCTGCACTTCCTGCAGCGGGTTGCGCGGAACTTCGAGCACATGCACGCGCCCCTCGCCGAGCGGGTCGAGCGCCGCCTGCTCGCCGCCGTCGGGCTGGTCGCGCCGCGCGTGGTTCACGCGGATCGACTGCCCGGCCTTCATGCGCTCGCGGGCGCGTTCGATGACGCGGTTGCCAGCGTGGATGATGTGCTTCGTGGAACGGTAGTTCTCGACCAGCGCGTAGCGGCGCGCAGCGTAGTCGGTTTCGAACTGGCGGATGAAGCGCACGCTGGCGCCGTCGAAGGCGTAGATGTTCTGGTCGTCGTCGCCGACCACCATCAGCGAGACGCGATCTTCCTCGGCCTGCAGCGTACGGCCGGCGACCGCGCTGACGAGTTCGTAGTGGTCGCCGTTGATGTCCTGGTATTCGTCGACGAGCAGGAAGCGCAGGCCGGCGAGCAGGCGGTCGCGCACGATGGAGGGGCCGACGCTTGTTTCCGTCCCCTCGCTGGCATCCTGTTCGGCGGCGCGCAGGCAGCGGGTCGCCTGGCGGATGACTTCGCCGAAATCGAGCGCCTCGCCGCGCTCGATGGCGACTGCGTAGCTCGTGCCGGTAATGCGCATCGCGAGCCCGTGCAGCGTCTGAACGGTGACGCCGGCCGCGTCCGCGCCGACCAGCGCCCACAGGCGGCGGCGGATCTCGTTGGCGGCGGAGCGGTTGTAGGCGAGCACCATGATCGCCTCGGGCAGCACCATGCATTCGCGCAGCAGCCATGCGACGCGGTGCACGATGACCCGGGTCTTGCCCGCGCCGGGGCCGGCGAGCACGAGGTGATTGCCTTCGAGCGGCGCGGCGACGATGGCCTGCTGCTCCGGATTCTGGAGGTCGGTGAGGATGCGGCGGTGCGCGGCCTCGGTGGTCGCCATCTCCAGCACGTCCTTGCGCCCGGCGAAGTAGCGGCGCACGAATTCGGCGCGGTCGAGGCTGAAGTAGTCGACGATGAAGGCCATCGCCGCCTGGATCTTGCGGATCGCGAGCCGCGCGTACTCGGCCATCACATGCACCTGGACGATCTTGTCCTTGTAGTGCAGCGCGAGCTCGGCGTAGTCGGATTTCCTGAACTGGCGGCGGCGCGCCTCGGCGTTGAGCTCGATGCTCATCGCGGAGCGGAACACGGCCTTGCCGCGTGCCAGATGCAGGACTTCGTTGGCGTCGAGGTAGAGCAGCGCCGCGGACAGGGCCGTGTCCCATTTCTCGCTGCCGACGTCGGCGAGCGTGGTGTCGGCCTGCAACGCGGCTTCGAGCTCGCCCTGCTTGGCGGTGACGAGCAGCGTGTTGCCCTGGCGGCGGCGCTGGAATTCCTGCACCAGCGCGCGGGCGACGCGCATGCGCCGTTCGCGGATGGTCTCGATGTCCTGCCACGGGCGCAGCAGCTTGAGGTAGCGCCGGTCCGCCGCGAGCGGGCGCAGCGCGAAGAAGCCGCGGTGCGTGGCGCCCTCGCCGAAGGGCTCGGCGAAGGATTTCAGCAGGCGCGTGAGCCGGTCCGGCCCGAAGTCGACCTCCGCGTCGCGTCGCAGCGTGTCGCACAGGCGGCGCACGTCGAGGATCTGCCAGCTCTCGTCGTCCGCATCGGGCGCGGCCTCGCGCAGGTTCCTGAGCAGCGCATCCTCGATGCGCGTGAGCTCGACGAGGCGCTGCGCGGTGTCCGGATCGCGGTAGAAGGTCACGCCGATCTCGGTGTCGTTCGACAGCAGCTTCCAGCGGTCGAGTTCGCGCAGCATGTGCTGCAGCGTGCGCGAATCCTTGCCGGTTGCGAGCATCAGCTCGTCAGTCGAGAGCCCCTCGTCGTCGTCGGCGCGGATCAGGATGCCGAGGATGCGCACGTAGGGTTCGATGTCGGCGTCCGCCCCGAGTTTCTTGCGCAGGATCGCGCGCGCCTCGTCCTCGGTCGCGACTAGCAGGCTGCCCGGAAAGACGCGCGTGTGGTTCTCGTGGCGTTCGAGCAGGCGGGCCTCCTCCAGCCACGCGACAGCGATGCGCACCTTGGTGTCGGCGTCACTGGCGTCCGGGTCGATGCGGTGCGCATCGGGGATCTCGAGCAGGATCTCGCCGCTCGTGACGACGACCTCGCCTTCGCTGCGGTCGCGGCGCTCGATCGCGCGCAGCGCCTTGAGGATGGCGCCGATGTCGTGCTGTGTGAGGCGCGAGTTCCTCAACAGGCGGAACTGCACATCGAGGTCGGCATCGTCGTAGAGCAGGATGCAGCGCGCCGGCGACTGGTCGCGCCCGGCGCGGCCGGCCTCCTGCAGATAGTTTTCCAGCGAGCCGGGCGTGTCGAGGTGGATCACGAGGCGCACGTCGGGCTTGTCGACGCCCATGCCGAAGGCGTTGGTCGCAGCGATCACGCGCAGCGTGCCGGCGAGGAAGGCTTCCTGCACGTCGCGCTTGTCGGCCGGCAGCATGCCGCCGTGGAAGAAGCCGCAGTCGAGGCCGGCGCTCCTGAGGAACTCCGCGAGCTCCTCCACCGTCTTCTGCCGCGCGCAGAACACGATCGCGCCGCCTTCCTCGCGCAGCGCGTCCTGCAAGAGATGCAGGGTCTCGGCGTATTTCGTTGCGGCCGGCACCGCGCGCACCTCGTAGGCGAGGTTGTCGCGGCTCACGCCGCCTTCGAGGCGGTCGAGCGTGACGCCGAGGCGCTTCTCGAAGTGCTGGCAGATGTCGTCGACGACGTCCGGCTTCGCGGTCGCCGTAAAGCCGAACACCGGCGAGGGTTTGTCCTTCTGGCGCGCCTTGATGAAGCGCGACACGTAGAGGTAGTCGGGGCGGAAGTCGTGGCCCCACTTCGACAGGCAGTGCGCCTCGTCGAACACCCAGGCGCCGATCTCGCGGTGCATCAGCGCATTGGCGAAGGCGACGCTGCGGAACTGCTCGGGCGCGACGAAGATCAGCCCGAGGTCGCCCAGGCGCAGCTTGTCGAGCATCACGCGCCGCTCCATGGGGTTGAGCAGGCTGTTGAGGTAGCCCGCGCAGGTGATGCCGCGCGCCTCCAGGTTGTCGACCTGGTCCTTCATCAGCGACTGCAGCGGCGAGATCACCACCGTCAGGCTACCGTTGCGGTAGTAGCGCGCCAGCGCCGGCAGCTGGAAGCACAGCGACTTGCCGCCACCCGTGGGCAGGATCGCGAGCGTGGGCCGCCCCGCGAAGCCGTTCTCGACGATCGCCTGCTGCAGCGAACGGCCGTCGTCGGTGGTCGGCGTGCTGCGAAAGCGCGTGATGCCGGGGAAATAACGCGGCAGCAGGGCCTCGATATCGTGCTGCTCGCGGCACCATGCGCAGGCCGGGTCCGGGCAGGGCACGTCGCGCAGCATCGCGATCGCCTCGCGCGCCCGGGGAAAGCTCAGGCTCACCCATGGCGGCAGCACCGAGTTGCCGCCCGCCACCCGCAGCCACGCCAGCGCATACGCGAGCGGCTTGTGCCAGCCCGGATCGGGCAGGCAGTGCTCAACGACCCGGCGCTGCCCGGTGACGCATACCTTGCCGGCGGTCGCGCGCTGCCACGCGGCGGCAGCGTCCGCCAGCGAAGGCTTCAACGCACGGCGCAGCGTCGCGAAGAAGTTCGCCACCCCCTTGCCGTTTTCCGGCGAGAGCAGGAAATGCAGGCACAGCGCCTCGTCGGGATGCTCGGCGACGCGCTGCTGCAAGGCCTCGTTCTGGTCGACGAAGAGCTCGTAGGCGAGTTCGGCGTCGCGCACCGGATCGTTGCGCGTGGTGGTGCACAGCTTGTAGTCCTTCACCAGGCGGTGGTACGGGTTCTGCGGGAAGGCGACGGGCGACAGTTCCAGCGTGTCGATGAGCGGCAGGCGGTGCAACGCGAGTTGCGGGTGCAGCGCCGCGAGCGCGGGCTGATCGAAGGCGACGACGTTGTGGCCGAGCACGAAGGCCGCGCCGGCGGTGAGCGCATCGAGGCGGGGAACGAGTTCGGGATCCTGGCCGGAAATCTTCAGCCGCGCATCGAGATCCGGCCGGAACACGCCCAGCTCGCGCAGGGCCATGCGGTCCTGGCGAGCGGTTTCGATGTCGAGACACAGGCACCGCGCGCGGGGCGCGGCGGGCGGAGCGGCCATGCAGGGCGGTCGGGAGAAATGGAGTCGTCCCCGATTCTATCCGGATGCGGGCTCTTGCCCCCCTGCATATGACGACGCGGGCCAACGCCGCACGAGGCGGGTTGGCCCGGACCGATTCATCGCACGCCGGTGGGCGCAGCGTCCGGCAGGCAGCATTCCGGTAGGAAGGCCGGGCCGAGGCATCCTGGCGAGATGTCGCCGGAGGCCCGTCGCTCGTGGCGTCGGGGGATGCGTCGGCTGCGGATGGGTCCATTAGACCCGCCGGGCGACGATCTGGAAAATACAGAATCACGATCATTCCATCTGTTTTTCAGATCGCACTACAATCCACCACATGGAACTGCGCCAGCTGCGTTACGTCCTCGCGATCGCCCGCTGCGGCAGCCTGTCGAAGGCCGCCGAGCAGGTGTTCGTCGCGCAGTCGGCGCTGAGCCACCAGCTCGCCCAGCTCGAGGAAGAGCTGGGGACGCCGCTGTTCCATCGCTCGCGGCGCGGCGTGGAGCCGACCGAGGCGGGTCGCATCTTTCTCGCCCATGCGACGGCGATCCTGCGGCAGGTCGAGGATGCCCGCGTCGCAGTGCAGACGGCGCGCGGCGAGCCTACGGGCAAGGTGGTGTTCGGCATCCCGCACAGCATCTCTGCCGCGCTCGCGCTGCCGTTGCTGCAGGCAGTGCGCGAGCGCCTGCCGAAAGTCGAACTGGAGCTGACCGAGGAGCTCACCGGCAACCTCGTGCCCCAGCTGCGCAGCGGCCAGCTCCACCTCGCGGTGCTCTTCGACGACGGCCTGATCGGCGAATTCACGCAGCAGCCCTTGCTCGACGAGCGCCTGATGCTGATTTCTCCCGCCCTGGCGCCGGACCGTCCGCGCCGGACATCGGTCAATCTCGCCACCGCGCTGGCGCTGCCGCTGATCCTGCCCGCGTCACCGCACGGGGTAAGGCCCATCATCGAACAGGCCGCGCGGGAACATGGCCTGCCGCCTCCCAACGTTGTCGCCGACATCAGTTCGATCAGCATCCTGCGCACCAGCCTGCTCGCCGGTCTCGGCCACACGCTGCTGCCCCCGATGCCGCTGCGCCACGAGCTGGACACCGGGCTGCTGAAAGGCTGCGAGGTGACCCGCCCGACGCTCAGCCGGCGTGTCGTGCTGTGCGCATCGCGCCACCTCCCCTTGTCCGTGGCAGCCGACGCGGTGGCTGCGCTCGTTGCCCCCTTGTGCCGGGAACTCGCGCATTCGGGACGATGGCAGGGCGCGACGCCGGTAGTCAGCCCGGATCAGGTGTCTTGACCGCCATGAACGGCAGCATTCAAGCATCCGGTCACTGAAGTGACGCTCGGCAGCGGAAGGAGGTCATGTCGATCGTCTGTCAGCCTCCGGTTCGATTCCTGACTAGTGTTCTAGAGGGCGAGTCGCCCGAAGTTCACGGCGCAAGGCAGCGATCTCGACTCGCAGCTGCGCGAGCTCGTCGCCGGCGGCGGAGGCGGACTCGCCCGAATGCTCGTTCTGGATCGCATTGACGATGACTGCGATGAACAGGTTGAGCAGCGTAAAGGTCGAGGAGAGGATGAAGACGAGGAAGAAGATCCACGCCAGTGGAAACACCTCCATCACCGGTCGGACGATGCCCATTGCCCAGCTTTCCAAGGTCATGACCTGGAAGAGCGTGAAGGCACTGCTGCCGAGCGAGCCGAACCATTCCGGGAACGCTGCCCCGAACAACTTGGTAGCGATCACTGCGGCGACATAGAAGATGATGCCGATGATGGCGCTGACCGAACCCAGTCCCGGCAAGGCCGACAGCAGGCCGCCGACGACGCGTTTCATGCTCGGCACCAGCGTAAGCAGGCGCAGTACGCGCAGCACGCGCAGGGCACGCAGGACGGCGAACGGTCCCGAGGCCGGAATCAGCGCGATGGCGACGACGGCGAAATCGAACACGCTCCATGGGTCGCGGAAGAACGCAAGGCGATGCACGGCCACGCGGAGCGCGATTTCGACCACGAAAACGACCAGGATGGCGCGATCGGCGGCATGCAGCCAGGTTCCCCAATCGGTCATCAGCTGCGGGCTCGTTTCCAAGCCGAGAACGGCAGCATTGACGAGGATCAGCCCGATCAGGCTGCGCTGGACCGTGGCGCTCTCGAGCCAGGCCCCGGCGCGCTGGCGCCAGGGCAAAGGGGCCTTGAGGACGAGTTCCATGATTGTTTCCCCGATCAGTTGCTTGAGTCGTTCAGCACGGGCTTGGTACTGGCCGGCTCGCACCTGTTCCGGCGCAGCGAGAGCACGATCGAAATCGCGATGATCGTGGCCACGACGCCGAGCGAGACGGCTACGGGGATCTTGATAAGGTCGATCAACAGCATCTTGACACCGATGAACATCAGCACGATGGCCAGGCCGTACTTGAGCAGCGAGAAGCGGTCGGCCATGTCGGCGAGCAGGAAGTACATCGCGCGCAGCCCGAGGATGGCAAAGACGTTGGACGTGAGCACGATGAACGGATCGGTGGTGATGGCGAAGATCGCGGGAATCGAATCGACGGCAAAGATCAGGTCCGACAGCTCCACGAGAATGAGGACCAGGAACAAGGGGGTCGCGTAACGGACGGCACGGGTCACGCCGTCAATGGTTTCCTCGCGCATCACGAAGAAACGCTCGCCGTCGAGTCTTTCCGTGATCTTGAGGTGCCCCTTGAGCCAGTTGATCACCGGATTCTTTGCCAGGTCCGGCTTCTCGTCGGCGAACCACCACATCTTGATGCCGGTCACCAGCAGGAAGGCGCCGAAGACGTAGAGCAGCCAGTGGAACTGGGCGATCAGCCAGACGCCGGCAAAGACCATGACGGTGCGCATGACGATGGCGCCGAGGATACCGAAGAGCAGGACGCGCTTCTGGAGTTCGAGTGGCACCGCGAAGAAGCCGAACAGCATCAGCCAGACGAAGACGTTGTCGATCGCCAAGGATTTCTCGATCAGGTAGCCGGTAATGAACTCGAGCGACTTGGCGTTGGCGACCTCACGCCCGGCGGCGCCGTCGAGGTAGAACCACAACGCACCGGCAAAGGCCAGCGAGACGCCGACCCATATGCCCGACCAGGTCGCGGCTTCCTTGAAAGACACGCGATGCTGTTTGCCGCCGCCGACTACAAACAGGTCGATTGCCAGCATGACCAGGACGATGGCGAAAAACGCCGTCCAGAGCCAGGGGGTGCCGATGCTTTCCATAATGGTTGCTCTTTCGCGTCAGTGTTCGTTGAATCGATATCAGTCAAAGGCGGAGGCCGGGGCCAACTGCCAGCGCCGCAGCTCTTCTCCTCAAGCGGCCAAACGGGACGGTTCCGGCGCACATGCGCCGGCCGTGCGGTCATCGGCTGTTCCGCCCAGCCTCTCGTGGGCATAGGCACACGCCAGAACGAGGGGAAGGCTATGTTCTTCTGCGACTTTTTCCACCACGACGGCGGGTATTTCGCAAAAAGCGAAGCAGTCATCGAGGGTGATCATTTTTTGTCTCCAGATTTGGTGTCGGCGGGAAATCCGTGCCCGACGAAGCGAACTCTAGGCGGACATACGTATCGAATAAATGGATTAATATAGTTAAAACACTTCCAAAAAATGGAAATATCACTGTGCACCCCGCCGACCTTAACTTTCGTCATCTGATGTATTTCTGGATGGTTGCCAAAGAAGGCAGCATTACGCGGGCAGCCCAGCGTTTGGGCTTGTCGGTGCAAACGATCAGTACGCAGTTGGGGCAACTGGAGCGGCAGCTCGGCTATGCACTGCTGGCCCCGCAAGGCCGCTCGCTCACCCTCACCGACGCTGGCCGGACCACCCTGGGGTACGCCGAGCAGATTTTTCACCTAGGTGCCGAGCTGCGCCGCGGCCTTGCCGAAACCCGAACGGCGAGGCCGCATCTGACGGTCGGCGTGACAGACGGGGTTCCGAAACTGCTCGCCTTCCGGCTACTGGCCGATGTCGTGCGAGCGCCGCTGTCCGTGCGGCTGGAATGTCGCGAAGGCGATTTCGACAACTTGCTGGGCGAGCTGGCCGTGAATCGCCTCGATCTGGTGATCGCGGACCGATCGGCGTCACAGCTCGCCAATCTCAAGCTGCATTCACATCTGTTGGCGACGCAAGGAATCGATCTTTATGGGACCGAAGACTTCCATCGGGTCTATGCCGCAGGTTTTCCAGGAAGCATCAATGGCGCGCCCATCCTCCTGCCAATACGCGGCGATCCCTTGCGCCCTGCGATCGATGCCTGGTTCGAAGCCCGGGATTTGCGGCCGGAGGTCGTGGGCGAATTCAGCGACAGCGCCTTGTTGAAAACTTTTGGTCGGGCGGGCGTCGGGTTGTTTCCGGCACCCGCCGGCATGAGCGAAGAGATTGCGGCGCAATATCGCGCCCGACCGATCGGAAAGCTGCAGGGCGTGAGCGAGACCTGGTACGCGATTTCAACCCAACGAAGAATTCAGCACCCGGCGATCAGCGCCATTGTGGCGGCCGGACAGAGCAGCTTGCCGACATGATCGGGCCGGCGTGCGGCCCGGTAGGGGCAACGATGAAGCGATCGTCCTTGTCGGCGCCGGCAGGGGGCGCTGCTGGCCGGCTCGTTCCTGCACAACGTGGGCAAGATCGGGATCCCGGATGCGATCCCACGAAAAGAAAAAAGGGCCATCCGGAGATGGCCTAACTCTTTCAAATATTGGCGCGCCCGAGACGATTCGAACGTCCGACCCCTGCCTTCGGAGGGCAGTACTCTATCCAGCTGAGCTACGGGCGCCTTGTGCCACTGGCGTGGCGACGGAACGCGGCATTATACCTGATCTGCGGCGCATGACGACTCCGGCCTTCGGAGAGCGGCGTTCGGCGGCGCGCAAAGTCACCTCAAGCGCCCTTGGTGCTCAGGACCGCGAGGCATTCCAGCGCCTTGTCGTAGTCGTAGGCGGCAACGCTGGCAGCGACCTGTTTGAGGGCGGGCGCGAGCGGGGTGCCAGCGGCGCGGCGGGTGAGGGCGTCGGCCTCTTCGGCGGCTTCGGGGTCGCTGTCTTCCAGCAGGGCCCTGAGGTGCTCGAGCTCCTGCTGCAGGTTCGCGGCGTCGATGGCCACGGCTTGCGCCGCGGTCTGTGCACTTTCGGGGGGCTCGATCCGCCGCAGCCCCTCGATGACAGGTTCGAGTTCGGCCAGCGTCCAATCCAACAGCGGCGTGAGCTGGGCGACGGGCAGTCCGTCGCGGCAGGCTAGTTCGAGGGCTTCGGCCGCGCTCTGGACGCCGCGCGCGCCGATATTGGCGGCGTTGCCCTTGAGGGTGTGGGCAGCGCGCATGGCGGCACTCGGATCCGGGTCGGCCTGGGCGGCGGCGAACTGTTCGGCGAAGCGGCTTTGGGTGTCACGGAAGCGCGCGAGCATGCGCAGGTAGAGCTCGCGGTTGTCCATCGTCGTCGCCAGGCCGGCGGCGACGTCGATGCCGGGGAGCGAGGGCAGCGCGGCCGCGCCCTTCTCCGGCGCAGCCGGCAAGGCCGCCGCGCTTGCGGGCGCGCCGGCTGCAGGGCGGATCCATTTCGCGAGGGTGACGAACATGCCGGAAACGTCGAGCGGCTTGGCGATGTGGTCGTCCATGCCGGCGGCAATGGCCTTGTCGCGGTCGCCAGCCATGGTGTTGGCGGTCATGGCGAGCACGGGGAGCTTGGCCCACGCCGGGTTGCGGCGGATTTCGCGCGTGGCGGTATAGCCGTCCATGACAGGCATCTGGCAGTCCATGAGGATGCCGTCGAAGCGGGCGTCGCGCGCGAGGGTGTCGAGCGCTTCCTGGCCGTTGCCGGCGACCACGACTTCAATGCCTGCCTGGCGCAGGAGGTCGGTGGCGAGCTCCTGGTTCATTTCGTTGTCTTCGACGAGCAGCACGCGGGCGCCGGCGAGGGTCGCCATGGCGGCGCTGGAGCCGTCGATGCTTTCGTGCGCGCGAGTATCGACGAGGCCGCGCTTGTCGAGCGCCTCGCCGATCGCTTCGAGCAGGCGCGATGCGGTGACGGGCTTGGTGAGGACGGACTTGATGGCGACGCCGCGCA
Organism: Aromatoleum evansii; assembly: GCF_045689615.1. Classification (NCBI taxonomy): domain Bacteria; kingdom Pseudomonadati; phylum Pseudomonadota; class Betaproteobacteria; order Rhodocyclales; family Rhodocyclaceae; genus Aromatoleum; species Aromatoleum evansii. The sequence continues at coordinate 177,853 of NZ_CP141259.1, read as the reverse complement.
GTTCGGCCGAGCCGAGCGCTTCTTCGCGGCCGTAGGCGGTGACCATGATGACGGCCGGCTGCCGCGCGGGATGCCCCGCCTGCAGGCGGCGCACGGCCTCGACGCCGTCGATGACGGGCATCTTCCAGTCCATCAGCACGAGGTCGTAGGGGGCGCTGCGGGCGTCGGCGGCGACGATCATGTCGAGCGCCTGGCTGCCGTCCCAGGCGACATCGACCGCCAGGCCGAAGTGGCGCAGCATGGCGGAGAAGATTTCGCGTGCGGAGGCGTTGTCATCGACGACGAGGACGCGCACGTCCTGCAACTCGTCGGCGCGCAGCATGCGCCGGACGGCCGGCTCGGCCTGCAAGCCGAAACGGGCGGTGAAGTGGAAGGTGGAGCCGCGGCCGACGGCGCTTTCGACCCAGATGCGCCCCTTCATCATCTCGACGAGCCGCTTCGAGATCGCGAGGCCGAGGCCGGTGCCGCCGTACTTGCGCGTGGTGGAGGCGTCGGCCTGGGTGAAGCTGCGGAACAGCGATTCGCATTGCTCGGGGCTCATGCCGATGCCGGTGTCGCGCACCGAGAACTGCAGCTCGACCTGCTCGGCGGTCTGCGAGACGGTTTCGATGCCGACGACGATCTCGCCCGTTTCGGTGAACTTGACCGCATTATTGCCGAGGTTGACCAGGACCTGGCCGAGGCGCAGCGGGTCGCCGACAAGGGCAGTGGGGACGTCCGGGGCGGCGTTGAACAGCAGTTCCAGCCCCTTGTCCTCGGTCTTGAGGCCGACGAGGTTGGCGAGGTGGTCCATGACGTCTTCGAGACGGAATTCGACCGTTTCCATCGACATCTTGCCGGCTTCGATCTTGGAGAAGTCGAGGATGTCGTTGATGATGCCGAGGAGGTTCTCGCCGGCGCGATGCACCTTCTCGATGTAGTTGCGCTGCTTGCGGTCGAGCGGACCCTGCAGCGCGAGGTGCGACATGCCGATGATGGCGTTCATCGGGGTGCGGATCTCGTGGCTCATGTTGGCGAGGAAGTCGCTCTTGGCGCGCGTGGCTTCCTCGGCGAGCTCCTTGGCGCGCAGGATCTCGGCCTCGGCGCGCTTGCGGTCGGTGATGTCGAGCAGCCAGCCCATGACGCCTTTCTCGCCCTCGTGGGCGAAGGGCATGAAGGTGACGAGGAAGTCGCGCAGTTCCCCGCCCGCAGCCACCAGGCGCATCTCGCGGTCGCGGATGTAGCCCTCGCGGCGTAGGTCCTCGACCATGCGCAGGCGGTCTTCGGGCGAGGCGTAGATGTGCAGCGCGGGGTCGCCCGGGCGGCTGTCGAACATGCGCGTGAATTCGGGGTTGGTGTAGCGGAACACGCCGTCGGTGGTGAAGGCGGTGCCGACCGGACTGTGATCGAGGATGTATTGCAACGAGGTGCGCTGGTCGGCGAGGGCCTTCTCCGCAGCCTTGCGTTCGGTGATGTCGCGGAACACGACGACGGAGCCGACGAGGGCACCGTCCTTGTGGATGGGGGTGGTCGAGTATTCGACCGGCAGCGCGGTACCGTCCTTGCGCCACAGGACTTCGCTGTCGACGATGCGCGCCTCGCCGTCCATGCCGGTGAGATACATCGAGCACTCGTCGCGCGGGAACGCGCGGCCGTCCGGGTAGCTGTGGTGGATGAGGGCATGCACGGCCTGGCCGACGAATTCCTCTTCGCTGTATCCGAGCATCGCCGGCGCGGCGGGGTTGGCGAAGGTCATCACGCCGTCCTGGTCCAGGCCGATGATGCCGTCCTTGACGGAGCCGAGGATCAGGCGGCTGCGCTCTTCCAGGATCGCCAGGTGGGCGGAGGTTTCGCGCAGCGACTCCTGCTGGGCCTCGAGTTCGACGGTCTGCTCCTCGAGCTGGCGCGCCTGCTGTTCCATGTTCTCGGCCTGGCGCTGCGTTTCCTCGAGCAGCGTCTGCGTGGCCGCGTTGCGCTCGAGGATTTCGAGGCTCATTGCGAGGATGGGCATCAGGCCGTCGAGCAGGGCTTGCTGATGGGGGCCGAATCCCTCGAAGGTGGCGAGTTCCACCACCGCGAGCAGGCGTTCGTTGCGTGCCACGGGGAAGACGCCGATCGCGCGCGGGGCGGCCTCGCCCAGCCCCGATCCGATGTGGATGTAGTCCGCTGGCGGGTTGGTGAAGATGATCGACGCGCGCTCGAGCGCACATTGTCCGACCAGGCCTTCGCCGGGGGCGAACTGGGGGACGGGTTGCGCGGGCCCGCGCAGAGCGTAGCCCGCGAGCAGGACGAGGCGGCGTGCGGGTTCGTCGTGATAGTAGAAGGCGGCGTGACCGAGATGGAGGACCGGTGCGAGGTTGGAGAGGAACTTCTGTGCCAGCTCAGCGAGGCCGGACGACATCTGCAGGTCGCCGGAGATGGCCGCGAGGTGGGTCTTGAGCCAGCGCTGCGTCTCGACCTTGCGCGCCTCGACACGCAGCACCTCGATGGCGCGCGCAAGGTCTCCGATTTCGTTGGGATACTCGGTGTGCGGGACGGACTGTTCGAAATGGCCGGCCGAGATCTGCTCGACGACGCTGCGCAGGCGTTCGGTCGGCCGCCGGATGGACTGCGCGACGAGGGTACCCAGCAGCAGCGCGACCAAGCCTCCGCCGACGATCATGGCGTAGGTGGTGCGCTCGATCTGGACCATGCGCCGGTCGGCGGCGATGGCGGCGTCGCGCGCTTCTTCCTCCATCACGCGCGCGATGTCGACCAGCGTGTCGCCGGCAGCCTTGCCGGCGTGCTGAAAGCCGGGCGAGGCGACCGCGGCGAGCGCCTCCATGAGCTCGGCCTTCTTCTGCAGCTCGACGACCCGCGCGACGCCGATCTTGTATTGCGCAAAGCGGTCCTCGAAGCGCGCGAGCCGCTCGCGGTTGTCCTCGCGGTGGAACAAGGCCACCGCCGCCTCCAGTTCGCTGCGCATGCGGCTCTCGGACTCGGCAAGCTGGCGCAGGGCCAGATCGCGTTCACCCGGCTCCTGCGGCAGGATGGCCTGGCGCAGCGCATGACCCATCTGCGCGAACTGGATGCGCGCCTCCTTGACGTGCGAGACGCCCATCAGCTCCCGTTCATAAAGCGCCTGCAGGTCGTTGTTGAGCAGGTTCTGGTTGTGCAGGGAATTCAGGCTGATGCCGCCGACAACCAGCAGCAGGCCGACGAAGCCCAGCATCAGTTTCACCGCCAGGGTGCGGCGCTCCAGCGCGGACATCGAAAGGCTCATTGTTGCGGCTCCTGGTTGTCGCACCGATTGCGGCCTAGTCGGCAAAGCGCGCGGCGATGGCGCGGAATTCATCCTGCAGCACGACGAAGGCGTCGACGATGTCGGGGTCGAAGTGCGAGCCGCGGCCCTTGCGGATGATCGCGGCGGCCTGTTCGTGCGACATGCGGTCCTTATACACGCGCTTGCTGATCAGCGCGTCGTACACGTCGGCCAGGGCCATGAGGCGCGCGGAGATCGGGATCGCGTCGCCGGCGATGCCCTCGGGGTAGCCCGATCCGTCCCACTTTTCCTGATGGTAATAGGCGATCTCCTTGGCGAGGCGCAGGAAGCCCACGTCCATGCCGAGTTTGCGCTCGGCGTGGATGATCGCGTCGCGGCCCAGCGTCGTATGCGCCTTCATCGTCTCGAACTCGGCGTCGTCGAAGCGCCCGGGCTTGAGCAGGATGCGGTCGGGAATGCCGACCTTGCCGATGTCGTGGAGCGGAGCCGACTTGAACAGCATGTCTATGGTGGCGTCGGTCAGGAAATCGCGGAACCGTGGGTGCGGCTGCAGGTGCTCGGCCAGCGCGCGGACGTAGAACTGCGTGCGGCGGATGTGGTTGCCGGTGTCGTTGTCGCGCGTCTCGGCGAGCGAGGCCATCGCGAGGATGGCGACGTCCTGGATCGCGGCGAGCTCGCGCGTGCGCCGGGCGACCTCGGCTTCGAGGTAGGCGTTCTTGTCGCGCAGGAAATCCGCCGCCGCCTTGATGTGCAGGTGGGTGGCGACGCGCGCCAGCACCACCGGCGGATTGACCGGCTTGGTGATGAAGTCGGCCGCGCCCATCGCGAGGCCCTTCGTCTCGTCCTCGGTCGCGGTCATCGCGGTGAGGAAGATGATGGGGATGTCGCGCGTGGCGGCGTCGGCCTTGAGCGCCGCACACACGTCGTAGCCGGAGAGGCCGGGCATCATGATGTCGAGCAGGATCAGATCGGGCGCCGGCTCGCCGCGGGCGATGCGCAGCGCCTTGTCGCCGTTGTTGGCGACCTTGACCTTGTAGCGGTCCTTGAGCAGGCCGGACATCAGCGACAGGTTGTCCGGGGTGTCGTCGACCACCAGGACCGTGGGCTTCTCGATGAGGGTCGGTATGTCCATGTCTCTCCTTGCCGCTGCACGCGGGCCGGGGGCACGCACCCCGCTCCCTTCCCCGTGCAGCCACTTGAACCGTGCATATTCAAACGCCACGGCGCGCGCCAGGCAACTGGTCTGCCGCCCCGATTACCGCTCCATGCGGAAAATTCCGCGCCGTGGCAGCGATCATCCGCGAAATGATTCGATACGATTCGGCAATCGTTTCGGCTAAACTGCCCGCCGACCCTGCGTACGCGGGATAACCCTGTGCTTGGAGCGTAGAACATGTTCGATCAGGAAGACGGAGAACTCAACGTCGTCATCGGTGTGCTCTTCGGTGTCATCGCGCTGGTGATCGCGCTGGTGGTCGGCCTCGGGACGTGGAAGCTGCGCGCGGCCGAGGCGCCGGCACCGGCCGCGGCTGCAGCTGTGGCGGACCAGTTCGCCGACGTGGCCGAGGTAGGGGAAGCCCTGGTTAAGTTCTATTTCGCCGTTGGCGAGGCAGCGCTGCCGGCGGATGCGTCGCCCGACATCGCGACGATCGTGGTCGCGCTGGATGCGGCACCCGAGAAGAAGGTGCTGCTGTCGGGCTTCCATGACGAGACCGGCGGCGCCGCGGTGAATGCCGAGGTGTCGAAGAACCGTGCGCTGGCCGTGCGCGACGCGCTGGTCGAGGCGGGCGTGCCGGCCGAACGCGTGCTGCTGCGCCGTCCGGCGGTGACGCTGGGGGGTGGCGACGCCGCCGAGGCGCGCCGCGTCGAGGCGCGCGTGCAGTAATCGACGCGCTTCACGCCACACGCGAATCAGCCGGGGATCCCCGGCTTTTTTGTTTGCGCGCGGCGACACGCGGGGCAGGATTGCCCGCCCCGGGCAGGCCGGGCCACCGGCACACCGCCGCCATCCGGCCCGCAGCCGGCGTGGCGGCTATACTTCCGGTTTTCCCAAAAACACCTACAAGGAGCCCGCATGCCCGCCCTGCGCAACCGGCCCATCGCTTCCCCCGACAGTCTCCCGCGCCGCGCCGCGCTGCCCGCCCTCGCCCTGCTCGCGGCGCTGCTGGGAGCCTGCAGCCAGCCGCAGCAAGGCGACCCGGAAGCCCGCGCGAGCCGCATCGAGCCGGTCGCGAAAATCTCGCTGAAAGTGCAGAAGGTGGCGCCGGGCAGCCGTACCGGCGAACAGGTCTACCAGGGCACCTGCGCCGGCTGCCACGCCGCGGGGGCACTCGGTGCGCCGAAGACCGGCGACGCCGCCGCCTGGGCGCCGCGCATCGCGCAGGGTTTCGACACGCTGACGAAGAACGCGATCAGCGGCATCCGCCAGATGCCGCCGCGCGGTGGCGGCGCCGACCTCACCGATACCGAGGTGCAGCGTGCGGTGGCCTACCTCGCCAACAGCGGCGGCGCGAAGTTCGCCGAACCGCCGGTCGCCAAGTAAGCCCGCACGGGCTCGCGCGAGGACGGGGACGCCGCGCATGGCGTCCCCGCGGCAGCACTCAGGGCACGAGGCAGACCTTGCCGGTGAACTTCATGTCGACGGCGCCGGCGCAATTGACCGTGCCGTCGATGTACAGCCGCCCGCCGCCCGTGGGCGAGAAGATGCCGCGGCCGCTCTGCGGATCGGAAACCTCGGTGAAGGAACCGTATTCCAGGCCGGGAATGCCGCAGCTGCGGAAATCCGGAACGCTGGAGAAGCGGCTGATCGACACCACCTGCGAGTGAATCTTGTCGCCGCCGTACTGGGCCGGCGCAATGTCGTCGCACACCAGCGTGTGCGTGAAGCCGCCGAAGCTGCCATCCGGATTGAAGAAGGCCTTGCCCTGGAGGCCGCATTTCAGGTTCTGCTGGCCGTCGATCCTGCCCGACAGCACGCCCAGCGTGTCGCCCGGACCCAGCGCGTTGGTGAGGATCTTCCCGGAGATCGGCACCAGTCGGCCGGGCGCCTCGCAGGGCGCTTCCTCGGCGCTGGCCGTGCCGGACGCCATGGCCAGTGCCGCAACGGCGGCCACCGCCACGCCACGGATGAGGGAATTCACCAACGTCGGATTGTCGTTATTCATCAGTTCAGTTCCACCGGAAGTGTCGTTTCGAAGGCCCGTAGCGATCCATACGCTGGCGAACGGACAGGAAAAACCCGCGGAGGATTCTACGGAGACACATTGTGGGTGGGTGAGATCGCGCAACTTATGCGCAGCCCGGCGTGAAAAACGTCACACCGCGTGTGTTGTTGCGCAGGCATCGGAATCCATGACAGCCGCTTGACCGGCCGCGGCGAACGCGGGATGCTTGCCCGATGCCTGCATACTCCGGCGTGCGGCGCCTGCTCGGCGCCGTGCTGTTCCTCCTCGCCACCCTCGCGCCGGCCCGCGCGGCCCCGACCGATGAGCCCGACACGGTGCGCATCGGCGTGCTCGCCTTCCTCGGCGCGGACGCCACCATCGGCGAATGGTCGCCGGTACTGCGACGCCTGCAGGATGCCCTGCCCGGGCGCACCGTCAGCCTCGTGCAACTCGACCACGCCGGCCTGCGCGACGCCGCGGCCGCGGGCGATATCGACTTCCTGATCACCAACCCCGGCCATTACGTCGAACTCGAGGCCGAACTGGGGGCGAGCCGCATCCTCACGCTGGACCCCGGTCCGACGCGTACCCCCGAGCGCGCGATCGGCTCCGCGGTGATCGTGAAGGCCGGCAACGACAGGCTGCGCACCCTCGACGACCTGCGCGGGAAGCGCGTCGCGGTGGTATCGACGGAAGTGTTCGGCGGCTTCCAGACGATCTGGCGCGAGCTCGCCGCGCAGGACATCGACCCGCAGCGCGACTTTGCGGAGTTGAAGCCCGTCGGCCTGCCGATGACGCGCGTGTTCGAAGCGGTGGCGCGTGGCGAGGCGGACGCCGGTATCGTGCGCAGCTGCCTGCTCGAAAGCCGCGAGGAATGGCGCCGCGGCTTCACGGTGCTGGGCGCGCGCAGCGAGTCCGACTTCCCCTGCGCGACCTCGACGCGGCTGTATCCCGACTGGCCGCTCGCGACCCTGCGCCACACCCCGACCGCGCTGGCGAAGGAAGTCACCCTCGCGCTGCTGGCGATGTCGACCGCGCGCGACGGCATGGAGTGGGCCGTCCCGGCGGACTACCAGGCCGTGCACGAGATGTTCCGCGAGCTGCAGATCGGCCCCTACGCCTACCTGCGCGAACCGACGCTGATGGTGCTGGCCGAGCGCTACTGGCGCTGGATCGCGGCCTTCGCGCTGCTGCTGGCCGCGTGGATCCTGTACACGGTGCGCGTCGAACACCTCGTGCACGCGCGCACGGCCGAGCTGCGCGCGGCGCTCGCGGCGCGCGAGGCGCTGGAGGCGCGCATCCGCGCCAACCAGGAACAGGCCGACCATCTCGCGCGCCTGTCGGTGCTGGGCGAGCTGTCCGGCACCCTCGCGCACGAGCTCAATCAGCCGCTGGCGACGATCGTGAATTACGCGCAAAGCCTCGTCCGCCGCAGCGACAACGGCAGGCTCACCGACGACGCGGTGCGCGAGGCCTCCTCCGAGATCGCCGGCCAGGCCGAACGTGCCGCGGGCATCCTCGGGCGCATCCGCGGCTTCGCGAAGAAGCGCGCCGCGGTGCGCGAGCGCGTCGCCCCCGCTGCGCTCGCATCGGAGGCGGTCGCGCTGTTCCGCGGCATGCTGGCGAATGCACCCGAGGTGAGCATCGACGACACGCTGCCGGCCGGCGCGATCGTCGAGGTCGACCCGCTGCAGATCCAGCAGGTGCTGCTGAACCTGCTCAAGAACGGGTACGATGCGGCGCGCGGCCTGCCGCGCGAGCGCCAGCGCCTGGCCATACGCATCGGGGAGGGCGCGGGGGAGAGTGCAGGCCATGCCTGCATCGCCGTGCGCGACCGCGGCAGCGGCCTCGACGCCACAGCGCGCGAACGCCTGTTCGAGCCCTTCTTCACCACCAAGCCGGACGGGCTGGGCTTGGGCCTGTCGATCTGCCGCACGATCGCCGAGGCCCATCGCGGCCGCCTGACTGTCGACGGCACGGGCGAAGGCCCGGGCTGCGAATTCATCCTGAGCCTGCCGCTGGGGCCGTCCGCCAGCGCACCACCGGAGAGCCGAACCGATCATGCAGCCGACCGATGACGCCGTGATCCATGTCGTGGACGACGACGCGGCCTTTCGCCGCTCGCTCGTTTTCCTGCTCGAATCCGTGGGCTGGCGCGTCGCGAGCCATGCCTCCGCCGAGGACTTCCTCGCGACCCAGGCCGGTTCGCCCGAGGCGCCCGCCTGCCTCGTGCTCGACATCCGCATGCCGACCATGAGCGGGCTCGAGTTGCAGGAACGCCTGCGCGCCGGCGGCACCCTGCCGCCCATCGTCTTCATCACCGGCCACGGCGACGTCGAGCTCGCGGTGCAGGCGATGAAGCACGGCGCGTGCGACTTCCTGCAAAAGCCGTTCAAGGATCAGGCGCTGCTCGACGCCGTCGCCGCAGCGGTGCGCCGCGGCGCCGAGGACCGCTCGCGCCACGCGCAGCGCGACGAGGCGAAGGCGCGCCTCGCCCGCCTGTCGCCGCGCGAGCTGGAAGTCGCCCGCCTGGTTGCACAAGGGCTGCCGAACAAGCTCGTCGCGCGCGAGCTCGACATCAGCGAGAAGACGGTGCATGTGCACCGCCAGCACGTGATGGAAAAGACGGATACGAGCAGCGCCGCGGAACTCGCCCGCCTGATGCTGCGTGCCGATCCGGCAGCGCTGGACTGAGGCCCCGACCGTCCGCGCTAACGTCGCGGACCGCCGCCCATGCCTCCGCCGGGTCCCATGCCTCCGCCGGATCCCATGCCACCGCCCGGGCCCATCATCGCGCCGCCACGCATCGGCGGCTCGTCGGGCAGCGTGACGCCGCGCTCCTTGGCGCGCTTGACCATCTGCTCGTGATGCTCGGCACGGATCTTCTCGCGCTCCTCGAGCGTGTTCGCGGCGCGCATGCGGTCACGGTGTTCGAGGCGCTCCTGCGCCGTCATCATCTGCGAGCCGAAGATCGGCGCGTCGTCTGCAATCGGCGGCAGGCCACCGGCCGGCTGGGCAAAAGCTCCGCCCGCGAACAGCGCGGCTGCGCAGACCGCCGCCAGCAATCCGGATTTCATGGCATCCTCCTGAGTCGGTAAAGGAAACGGCAAACGGCCGACGGAGCGCTCGTGCCGCGGAGCGCGACCGTCGACATCCCGTTTAAATATAGCCTTTTTCTTATACGGATCCGCCTGCCGTTACATTCCGTTCGAATTGCGCGTCACAGCCGCACGAGCTTCGCCGGCAGGCCGTTGCGCACCGAAGTGCCGGACACCGCATCGACCCAGATCGCCTCGCCGCCACGGGTCGGATCGACCAGGCCCAGATCGTTGAGACAGATCCCCGCCGCGAGATCCCGCCGCTGCGGTTGGCGCTCGCCTCCGATCCCGTGGGCACGCGCGCCCAGTTCACGATGGCCGTAGCCGTGCTCGACCGCCAGCACCCCACGCATCACGCCTTCATGCACGATGACGCGGCAGGTCGCCTCCCCTCCGGGTGTCTGCATGCGCGCCAGATCGCCCGTCGCCAGGCCGAGGCGCGCGGCATCCTCGGGATGCACGATCACCGGATTGTCCGGATGCAGGGACGTGATGCGCGTCGCGATACTGTAGGAGTTCTGTAGCGCGGACTTGAAGCTCACCGCAAGCAGCGGCCAATCCGCTTCCTTGTGCAGCTCGCGCATCGGCGTGCCGTCGGCAAACGCGGGCGGCTGCCAGGTCGCGCAGCCCGCGAAGCGCTTGCCGGTGAGGCTGTTCTTCGCACCGCCGACGTTGTCGTTCCACAACCACAACGCGTTCTTGAAACGGTTGGTCTGCCACTCCGGGTTCACCTCGTCGTGGGCCTCCTTCGCCGGTTGGTAACGTCCGCCGCGTGTGTACAGGAAGGCCACCTTGCGCCATTCGTCTTCCTTCAGCGTCGCTTCGAGCAGCGGGCGCAGGCGCTCGACGCCCGAAAGCGCGAGATCCTCGTCGCTCGCATCGCCGACCGGCGCCTTGCCGAGGAAGGCGATGTTCGCGCCGCCCCGCAGGTACCAGTGTTCGGGCCGTTCCAGCGGCAGGCGTTTGCCCTCCATGTCGGCGAGCCCTTCCGGGCCGAAGCCGGGCAGGTTCATCGCCTTCGCCAAGGCCATGAAGAAGGTCTCCATGCCGATCGCCTGACCATCCGGCGTCTTCGCCGCCTTGGGCTCGACCACCGGCCAGCGCGCGGTGGTGGCCTTCGTCGGCACGCCGTTCCATGGCGCCGTCCAGCCCCAGCTCTCGTACATCAGCGAATCCGGCACGATGTAGTCGGCGTAGGCGTTGCTCTCGTTGATCAGCGGGTCGACCGACACGATCAGCGGGATCTTCTTCGGATCGGCGAGCTCCTTTTCGATCAGCGGGCGCACGCCGGGCAGGCCGTACACCGGGTTCGAACTCCACAGCACCAGCGCCTTGACCCCGTAGGGATAGCCGCGCAGCATCGCCGGGAACCACTCCGTGACCAGCCCCGGCGCGTTCGGGAACCACGCGTCGCGTGCCGGATAGGGCTTGCCCTCGGCCTTGCGGCGCGCGAACTCGGCGGATTTCTCGTACGGCACGTTGCGCCCGAGCGGCGTGCCCTTCGGCTTCACCATTCCCGGGAAGGTCTCGAGGTCGTAGCGCGGCCCTGCACCGGCGTCCTTGAAGCCGCCGCCGTTCACGACGAAGCCGCCCTTCCAGTTGAGGTTGCCGATGAGCGCGTTGAGCGTCACCACCGCATAGGCGTTGTAGAAGCCGTTGCCGGCCATCATGCCGCCATGGGCGATCGCACAGGCCTTGCGGCCGTGGCTGCTGAATTCGTCCGCCAGCCCGGTGATCACGGCTTCCGGGACCCCGCAGATCGCCGCGCACTCGGCAACGCTCAGCTTCAGCGCCGATTCGCGCAGCAGTTCGTGCGACGTCTTCACCGCGAGCGCCTTGTCGCCGACCATCACGCTGCCCGCCGCTTCCAGCGGTGCGGGGCCGGTCGCGGCATCGACCGGCATCGGCTTGCCATCGGCGCCGAGCACGAGATAGGGGTCCGCCTCCTTGTACTTCTCCTCCTCGGTCACCGTCATGCCGATGTCCGATCCGCGCAGGAAGCGCCCTTCGCGTGGGTGACCCTTCTCCGTGACCACGAGCCAGCTCGCGTTGGTGAAGGACGGCTCGCCCGCGGCCTCCGCCGCCGCGAGGTTCGGATACGCGAGATAGGCCGTATTCACGCGGCCGTTGTCGAACATCCAGCGCATCATGCCCATCACCAGCGCACCGTCGGTGCCCGGACGGATCGGCACCCAGCGCCCGCGCTCGCCCGCCGCGCGGTTGTCGGCGTTGGTCAGCACCGGATCGACGACGACGTACTCCAGCCGCCCTTCGCTGCGCCCCTTCGCGAGCAGCGTGCCTGTGCGCTTGAAGGGGTTGCCGGCGTTGCCCGGCGCGGTGCCGATGAAGATCACGAACTCGGCATTTGCCAGATCCGGCTTCGCGTGCGGCATCTTCTTCATGTCGCCGAACAGCGCGCCGGAGCCGGAGCGGTATGCACCGCCGCAGTAGGAACCGTGTCCGACGAAGTTCAGCGTGCCGTAGGACTGGTTCCAGAAGCGGCGCGCAAAGGCCTCGCGTCCGTCATTGACGCTGGAGATCAGCGCGACCTGGTTCACGCGCGGCCCCAGTTCGGGCGCGACGGGATCGATCGGCGTCGCGAGGTCGCGCAGCGCCCTGAAGCCGTCCACATGCCCTTCGCCGAACAGGTCGCCGCCCTCCACGAGCTCCTTCACCAGCTGCTCGAACGAGATCGGCTGCCACTCGCCGCCGTTGCGCGGCCCGACGCGCTTGAGCGGCGTGAGCACGCGGAAGGGCGAATTCATCTGGTCCATCGCCGCGTTGCCGCGCCCGCAGGCCGTCGAGCGCCCTGCCAGCCCCTTGTCCTGGAAGCGCGACAGTGCGACGAAGCTCTCCTTCACCGAGGCCTTCATCGGCAGATGCGGCTCGGTCGACAGCGGGCTATAGGGGTTGCCGGCGACACGCAGGACATTGCCGGTGGTCTTGTCCACGCGCACCCGCACCCCGCACTGCGTCGTACAACCCAGACAGGCGGTGTAGCTCACCTGCTGGTTCGGGTTCAGGCGCAGCTCGCCGGTCGAGTGATCCACGCTGAATTCCGGCTCTGCCGAGCGGCCATGGATGCTGTGCGCCTTCGGTTCGTCCCCGACGAGGCCCGACACCATGCGGCCCAGGGTCTGGGAGAAGCCGGCGGCGAAGGCGGCGAGGCCCCCGGCGGCGATCAGTTCGCGACGTTCGATTTTCATGATTCGTTTCCCTTGATCCATTTCACCCGCGCGCAGGCTGTGCCTGGCCGATGCGGTCCAGCGGCAGCAACGTGGTCAGCACGACGAAGAGGAAGATCCACAGTCCGGCGGTGCCGACAATGCCCATCAGGCCTTCGGGACCGAGCGGAAGCTGGTAGCTGTAGTAGCCGGCGCCGGTCTTGGGGACCTCCTGGCCGCCGATGAAGATGGTCCAGCGCATCATCCACGCCGAATGCAGCGCCAGGAGCCCGATCAGCAGGCCGGAACCGGGGCGCCACACAGCCAGCGCGAGCGTCGCGACCGTCGCGAGCACGGCCCATACCGCGCTCACCTTCCAGTTCGCCGACGGGGCGACCTGGGCAAGCGCCTGCGCGTGCTCGGGCGACATCCCGCTCATGCCCAGCGCAAGCCACACCACGCCGACGAGCAGCGCCACCAGCTGCGTGAGCGCCAGCCCGATCGCCATGCGCCGCGTCGCCGCCGGGTCGCCCCCCCCGGGCAGCGCGCGGTTGAACACCAGCGCGAGGCCCAGCCCGCCCGCCACCGCCGTGACGAAGAACTGCACCGGCAGCAGCGGGGTGTGCCACAGCGGACGGGCACGCACCAGCATCACCTCGACGCCCGTATACAAGGCGACCAACGCCGCGCCGACGAAGGTCAGCAGCGCCGCCGCGACCAGCGCCTTGCGGCTCTCGTGCCCACCGTAGGCGAGCCGGCGCGCGAGCCCCGCGAGCTTCCCGCCTTCCTCCGCATGCCGCGCCAGCGCCGGCCGGAAGGCGAGCCACGCGTACAGGATCAGGCCGGTCAGATACACCGGGATGAAGAACGCCCCCCACGACATCCACGACGTGGGCGTGAAGTAGGCATAGAAGTGCCAGAAGCGCCCTGGCTGGTGCAGGTCGGCGAGCAGCGCGACCGGCGCGGTCAGCCCGCACACCAGCGCCGCCAGCAGCGCCAGGCGCGAGATGCCTTCCCAGCCGGGACGGCGGAACACCAGCCCGGGCAGCGACACGAGCCAAGCGCCGTAGGACAGGCCGATGAGGAAGAAGTACTGCACCGCCCACGGCAGCCACGCGATCTCGCGGGCGACATTGACGGTTTCGACGATATCGGGGGTCATGATCGGTCTCCTGTTCGCGTCAGCCGTGTGCCTTGCGCGGCTGCCACAGCGTGCCCTGACCTTCGACCTTGCCCTGGAAGCGCTCGTCGAGGCCGATGTAGAACACGCGCGGCTCGGTACCCTGCTCGGGCTTGAGCACCTTCACCTCGGCCTTCGCGGCATCGAGGCGGCGGCGCAGTTCGCCCTGCGAGTCGTTGAGGTCGCCGAAGATGCGCGCCCCGCCCACGCAGGTTTCGACACAGGCCGGCAGCAACCCGGCATCGACGCGATGCGCACAGAACGTGCATTTGTCGGCCTTGTTGGTCGCGTGGTTGATGAAGCGCGCATCGTAGGGACAGGCCTGCACGCAATATGCGCAACCGACACAGCGATCGCCATCGACAGCGACGATGCCGTCTTCGCGCTTGAAGGTGGCGCCGACCGGGCACACCGGGATGCACGGCGGCTCGTCGCAGTGGTTGCACAGGCGCGGCAGCATGTAGGTGCCCGCGGGCTGGTCACCATCGGCGAGCTTCACGCTGTAAGTCGACACGATGGTGCGGAAGCTGCCCTCCGGCACCGCGTTTTCCTGGATGCACGCGACGGTACAGGCCTGGCAGCCGATGCACTTCCTGACGTCGACGAGCATGGCCCAGTGATGCTTTCCATGCGCCGCCAGCGCCGGAGCAGGCAGTGCTGCCGCCGCAGCGGTGAGCACGGGGATGCCGCGCAGGAAGGCGCGGCGGGATGCCGACACTTCACGCGGTTCTTGGTCTTTCATGACAACGCTCCATGAGGTTGGGAGTCGGTGTCACTTTAAGTCGGTACGGGAAGGACCGAAATTGGGCGGATGAAGAAGCGCGCTAGACGCTTTTCCCTATTGCCGTGGGTGAAATTCCCCGGTCTGCGGCCCGTAACGCCGGGGCTTACCGCCCGGCCCGCCCTCAGCGCTTTTCCAGCATCGCCATCAGGTTCGCGATGCGCGCGCGTCCCTCTTCCTTCGACACCGGCGCATTGGTCTTGCGGTCGCTCATCCTGATGTCGCCACCCATCTCGGCGATGAAGCGCGAGGGCTCGCAGGTGCGCGTCTCCTTGCCGGCCTTGCGCCGCTCGCACCACGTGATGTTGAGCGTGCGCTGCGCGCGCGTGATGCCCACGTACATCAGGCGCCGCTCCTCATCCACCTTGTCCTCGTCGATCGAGGACTGGTGCGGCAGCAGGCCCTCCTCGACGCCGACGAGGAACACGTGCTTGAACTCCAGCCCCTTCGACGCATGCAGCGTCGCGAGCTGCACGCCGTCGAACTCGGCGTCGTCCTTGTCCAGCATCGAGATCAGCGCGATCGTCTGCGTCAGTTCGATGAGGTTCTTGCCGTCCGCCTCGCCCTTCCTGCCCAGCCAGTTCACGAAGTCGCGCACGTTGCTCCACTTCGACTCCGCCTCGCGCGTGTCGAGATGCTCGAACAGCCAGGCCTCGTAGCGGATCGCGGCGAGCAGATCCTCCAGCACGCGCGCCGCCGGCTCGCGGTGGGCGCGATACTGCATGCGGTTCACGAAGTTGCCGAACTCCTGCAACTGCTCGAGCTGGCGCGCGTTCAGCGCATGCGCCGCGCCTTCCTCGAACACCGCCGCAAAAAAGCTCACATGGCGCCGGCCGGCGTAATTGCCGAGCGCCTCGATCGTCGCCGCGCCCACGCCGCGCCGCGGCGTCGTGATCGCGCGGATGAAGGCCAGGTCGTCGTCCTCGTTCATCAGCAGGCGTAGCCAGGACATCAGGTCTCGAATCTCGGCCTTGTCGAAGAAGGACTGCCCGCCCGACATCGCGTAGGGGATCTTCTGGTTGCGCAGCTGCTGCTCGATCACACGCGCCTGGTGGTTGCCGCGGTACAGGATCGCGTAGTCGGAGAACTTGGTGCGGTGCTCGAACTTGTGCGCGCTGATCTTCGACGCGACCCACTCCGCCTCGTGATCCGCGTCGCGACAGGCCGTCACCGCGATCTGCTCGCCGTCGCCGTGCTCCGACCACAGCTGCTTCTCGAAGAGCTTCTCGTTGTTCGCGATCACCGTGTTCGCCGCGGTGAGGATGCGCCGCGACGAGCGGTAGTTCTGCTCCAGCTTGATGACCTTCAGCTTGGGGTAGTCCTGCTGCAGGAGCTTCAGGTTCTCGACGTCCGCGCCGCGCCACGCATAGATCGCCTGGTCGTCGTCGCCCACCGCGGTGAACGCCCCGCGCACGCCCGAGAGCTGGCGCAGCAGGCGGTACTGCGCCTTGTTCGTGTCCTGGTACTCGTCGACCAGCAGGTAGCGCAACTTGTTCTGCCAGCGCTCGCGCACGTCCGGATTCTCTTCCAGCAGCCGCACCGGCAGCGAGATCAGGTCGTCGAAATCCACTGCCTGGTAGGCGCGCAGGGTGCGCTCGTACTCCGAATACAACATCGCGGCGGCCGACGAGATCTCGTCGTCGGCGAGCTGCGCCGCCTGCTCGGGCGTGATCATCGCGTTCTTCCAGCCCGAGATCTGCCACTGCATCGCCTTCGAACGCGCCTTGTCAGAATCGCGCGAGATGTCGGACACGATCTGCACCGTGTCGGAGGCGTCGAGAATGGAGAACTGCGGCTTCAGCCCGCAATGCACCGCCTCCTGGCGGATCATCTTCACGCCCAGCGCGTGGAAGGTGCACACCGTGAGGCCACCCGGCGCGCGCCCGCCCATCAGGCCCGCGACGCGCTCCTGCATCTCCTTCGCCGCCTTGTTGGTGAAGGTGATCGCCGCGATGTTCGACGGGTTCAGGCCGCACTCGTTGATCAGGTGCGCGATCTTGTGCGTGATCACCCGCGTCTTGCCGCTGCCCGCCCCCGCGAGCACCAGGCTGGGGCCGTCGAGATAGCGGATCGCTTCGCGCTGCGGGGCGTTGAGGAGAGCGGACATGGGCCTTGCGGACGGAACTGCGGTGGGGAAAAAGACAGCGCCGCCCGCGGGCGGCGCCAGGCCGGATTTTACCCCATCGCCTCCGGCGCATCGGCCCGCTTACAACCCGAAGCGGGCGCGGTCCGTCTGCGCGTGGATGGGCTCGACTCTGTGGGAGCGGCTTCAGCCGCGAACGGGGCCGATTCGCGGCTGAAGCCGCTCCCACGAGCACACCGCAATGCGCCGGGCGTGCCCGGCCCTACTGCCCGAGCATCCCGAACACCTTCTGCGCCAGCGAACCCGCGGCCTGCACCGGGTTCTTGCGGATCGCCTTCTCTTCCTCGGCGATCATCACGTACAGGCCGTCGAGCGCCTTGCGCGTCACGTAGCTTTCGATCTGCGCGTCCTCGTTCTTCACCAGGCCGAAGCTCGCCGCCTGGCCCGCGAGCTTGTTGTATTGCCCGGCCAGCGCGAGGCGGTCGGTGCTCTGCTTCACGATGGGCAGGAATTTTTCAGCGAGGCGCGACTGCGTCTTCGACTTGAAATAGCGCGTGGCCGAGTCGTCGCCACCGGTCAGGATCCCGCGCGCGTCCTCCACCGACATCTGCTTCACCGCATCGACGAGCAGCGTCTTCGCCTCGGGCACGGCGGCCTCGGCGGCGCGGTTCATGGTCGTCACGAGATTGTCGAAGTCCTTGCCGCGACCGGCCATGCGCATCACCGGCTCGACCTGCGCCAGCCCGTCGGGCAGCGGGATCTTCACCTTCTTGTTGGCGAGGAAACCGTCCTTGCGCCCCAGCATTTCGACCGCGCGTCCGGCGCCCTGCGTCAGCGCCTCGCGCAAGCCGCCGGAGGCCTCCGAGTCGGTGAGGTTCCCCAGTCCGGCCGCCCAGGCCGGCACACAGATGACAAGCAGGGCGAAAGCTCGCAGAATGGAACGCATGATGGTCTCCAGGGACGGGTTTCACACGAAGCGCCCGTGAGCATACCCCCGCATCGGGTAGCGTGCGCGTGCAGGAGTTACCCTTTTTTCATTAATGCACTTGACCCCGCGGCACCGTGGTGCACGGGGTGGTAACACGGAGAACTCATGATGACGGCGACTGCCACACGCAACGGCACACTCTCCGAAGTCGAACTGCTGGCGATGTCGGCGGACGACTACATGAACGCCGCGCAACTCGAATTCTTCCGCCAGCGCCTCCTCGCGCTGCAGGCCGAGCTGCGCGAGAACAGCGAGGAAACGCGCTCGCATCTGCGCGAAACCGTCGCCACCCCGGACGAGGCCGACCGCGCCACGCAGGAAGAGGAACAGGTGCTGGAGCAGCGCATCCGCGACCGCGAGCTGAAGCTGCTGCACAAGGTGGAGGCCGCGCTGCGCCGCATCGAGGATGGCAGCTACGGCTACTGCGAGGTCAGCGGCGAACCGATCGGCGTCGGCCGCCTGCTCGCACGCCCGACCGCGACGCTGAGCATCGAGGAGCAGGAACGGCACGAGCGCGAGGAGCGCCTGTACCGCTGAACGTGAGGGCGCGGCCCCGGCCGCGCCATTGGCATCCTGCCTGCGTTTGATACCAAACGCGACCGCGGACGCCCGGATCTCGTAGGGCGGGAGAAGCGCAGCGCATCCCGCCACGCGACGTTTCCGCCCCCTCCACGTCCGGCATGGCGGGATACGCCTTCGGCTCCTCCCGCCCTACGTCCCTGCTCGGGTCAGACGACGCCGGCGCCGTGGGCCTGCTGATCCGCCCAGTAGCTCGAGCGCACCATCGGACCGCAGGCGGCGTTCTTGAAGCCCATCTTCAGCGCTTCGGTCTCGAACATCTTGAAGGTGTCCGGGTGCACGTAGCGCAGCACCGGCAGGTGGCCGGTCGAGGGCTGCAGGTACTGGCCGATCGTCAGCATCTCGACGTCGTGCGCACGCAGGTCGCGCATCACCTCGAGGATCTCCTCGTCGGTCTCGCCGAGTCCCACCATCAGGCCGGATTTGGTCGGCACCTCCGGGTGGCGCGCCTTGAACTCCTTCAACAGCTTCAGCGAATATTCGTAGTCCGAACCGGGACGGGCCTGTTTGTACAGGCGCGGCACGGTCTCGAGGTTGTGGTTCATGACGTCGGGCGGCGCCTGGTCGAAGATCTCCAGCGCGATCTCCATGCGGCCGCGGAAGTCCGGCACCAGCACCTCAATCGCGGTCTTCGGCGAAGCGGCGCGCGTCTCGCGGATGCAGTCCACGAAATGCTGGGCGCCGCCGTCGCGCAGGTCGTCGCGGTCGACGCTGGTGATCACGACGTAGTTGAGGCGCATCGCGGCGATCGTCGCGGCGAGGTCCTTCGGCTCGTCCGCGTTGAGCGGCTCCGGACGGCCGTGGCCGACGTCGCAGAACGGGCAGCGGCGCGTGCAGATGTCGCCCATGATCATGAAGGTCGCCGTGCCCTTGCCGAAGCATTCGTGGATGTTCGGACAGGAGGCTTCCTCGCACACCGTGTGCAGCTTGTGGTCGCGCAGCGTCGCCTTGATCTCGTTGAAGCGCTCGGCCTCCTGGCCGGCGCCGAGCTTGATGCGGATCCACTCGGGCTTCTTCAGGCGCTCGGCGGGCACGATCTTGATCGGGATGCGTGCGGTCTTGTCGGCGCCACGCTGCTTGCGGTTGTCGGTACTCATGCGGGGTCTCTCGTCTCTTCGGGGTCGCGGGCGCTCGTGGCACCCGCTGCATTATGGCCTGTCGGGGGCCGTGCGGAGCGCCAGCAGGCGCTCGAGATGGGCAAGCAGGCGCTCCCCCACCGCGTCCACGCCGTCGGTCACGCCGAAATCCTTCATCCTGATCGTCTGCAGGCCCTCGTAGCCGCAGGGGTTGATCGCCGAGAACGGCGCGAGGTCGGCATCGACGTTGAGCGCGAGGCCGTGGTAGGTGCAGCCGTTCCTGACCCGCAGGCCCAGGGCCGCGATCTTCGCGCCGTCGATATACACGCCCGGCGCGCCGTCCTTGCGCTCGGCCACGAGGCCATAGTCGGCGAGGCAGTCGATCAGCGCCTGCTCCATCAGGTTGACCATCTCGCGCACCTTGATGTGACGGCGGTGCAGGTCGACCAGCAGGTAGACGACGATCTGGCCGGGGCCGTGGTAGGTAATCTGCCCGCCGCGGTCGATCTTCACCAGCGGGATGCCGGTCTCACGCAGCAGGTGCTCGGGCTTGCCGGCCTGCCCAAGCGTGAACACCGGCGGGTGTTCCAGCAGCCACAGCTCGTCGGGCGTCTCCGCGGTGCGCGCGTCGGTGAAGGCACGCATCGCCGCCCAGGTCGGCTCGTACTCGACGAGGCCGAGACGGCGCACGACCAGCGGCAGGGCTTCCACCACCTGCACTACAGCACCACCTTCACCAGCGGGTGAGCGGACAGGTCGCGGTACAGCGCATCGAGCTGCGCCTTCGACTCGGCACGCACGGTGCAGGTCAGGGAAATGTAGTTGCCCTTGCTCGACGGCCGCATCTGCACCGTCGCGGGATCGAACTCCGGCGCGTGCCTGCGCACCACGTCCACGACGACCTGCGCGAACTCATCGACGCGCGCGCCCATGATCTTGATCGGGAAGTCGCAGGGAAATTCGAGGAGGGTTTCGGGGTTCTGGTCAGCCAACGCGCATCACCGTGTTCTTGAATTCCTGGTACCAGGCATGCATCTCCCGCCCCACCGGGCCCGGCCGGCCGTCGCCGACGGGGCGCCCGTCGAGGCTGGTGATCGCGAGCACTTCCTTGGTCGACGAGGTGAGCCACACCTCCTCGGCCGTGCGCACCTCGTCCTCGAGGATCTCGCGCACCCGATGTTTGAGACCGTGCCGGGCGGCCAGTTCCAGCACCACGTCGTAGGTGATGCCGGGCAGCATCAGGTGGCTCTTGGGCGGCGCGAGCAGCACGCCGTCGCGCACGATGAAGATGTTGGAGGCGGCGCCTTCGGTGAGGAAGCCGTCGCGGAACAGTACCGTCTCGGCGCAGCCCTTGTCGATGGCGACCTGGCGCAGCAGGCAGTTCGCGAGCAGCGCGGTGGTCTTGAGGTCGCAGCGCGCCCAGCGAAAATCGGCCGCGCTCACCGCCGCGACGCCGCTCGCCAGCACCTCGGCAGAGGGCGTCACGAGCGCCTCGCTCATCAGGAACACCGTCGGGCGCATCACGGCCGGGAAGGCGTGGTTGCGCCGCTCGTCGGGGCCGCGCGACACATGCAGGTAGATCGACTGGTCCACCCACGCATTGCGCGCGACCAGCTCGCCCACGATCGTCTCCCATTCCGCGGCGGCGTGCGGGTTCGGGATGCGTACCGCATCCAGCGTGCGCCCGAGGCGCGCGATGTGCTCGGCGATGCGGAAGGGGCGGCGCGAATACACCGGGATCACCTCGTAGGCGCCGTCGCCGAAGAGGAAGCCGCGATCCATCGGCGAGATGCGCGCCTCGGTCAGAGGCTGGTAGCTGCCATCGAGGTAACAGATGCTCATGCGTGCCCCCGCGAAATTCTTACAGGCTCTTGATCCACATCACGATGGTATCCCACAGGCGGCCGAAGAAACCGGCGACGGGAACGTCCTGCAGCGCGACGACCGGGTACTCGCCGATCGGCTGGCCGTCGAGCGTGAGCTGCAGCGTCCCGACCTGCTGGCCCTTCTGCAGCGGCGCGACCACCGGCTGCTGGCTGGTGAGCTGGCTCTGCACCTTCTCGGCCTGGCCCTTGGGCAGCGAGATCACGAAATCGTTGAGGAAGCCGACCGGCAGCTCGTTCTGCTCGCCCTTCCACACGCGGAAGCGCGACAGCTCCTGGTTCGCGGCGTACAGCTTGGCGGTGTCGAAGAACTGGAAGCCGTAGTTCAGCAGCTTGAGCGACTCCTGCGCACGGATGGTGTCGGAATCGGTGCCCAGCACGACCGACACGAGGCGACGCTGGCCGCGCAGGGCGGAGGCGATCAGGCAGTAGCCGGCCGCCGCGGTGTGGCCGGTCTTCAGGCCGTCGACGGTCGGGTCCAGCCACAGCAGGCGGTTGCGGTTGGGCTGCGTGATCTTGTTGTAGGTGTATTCCTTCTGCGAGTAGTAGCGGTAATACTCGGGGAAGTCGCGCGAGATCGCCGACGCGAGCAGGGACAGGTCGCGCGCGGTGGTGTAGTGGTTGGGGTCGGGCAGGCCGGACGAGTTCATGAAGCTGGTGTTCTTCATGCCCAGGCGCTGCGCCTCGCGGTTCATCAGGTGGGCGAAGGACTCCTCGCTGCCGGCGATCAGTTCGGCGAGCGCAACGCAGGCGTCGTTGCCGGACTGGATGATCATGCCCTGCACCAGCTCCTCGACCGTGACCGGCTTGTCGGGCTGGATGAACATGCGCGAGCCTTCCATGCGCCAAGCCTTCTCGGACACCGGCACGGTCTGCTGCAGCGTGATGCTGCCGCTCTTGAGCGCCGCAAAGGTGAGGTAGGCGGTCATCAGCTTGGTCAGCGACGCGGGCTCGATGCGCGTGTCCGGCTCGCGCGCGGCGAGCACCTGGCCGGTGGCCTGGTCCATCAGGAGCCAGGCACGCGCGGCGAGCGTGGGGGGCGGGACGTTCTGGGCGGAAACGGCGAAGGAGACGACGGCAAACAGCAGGGCGACGAGGAAGCGCATGAGGATCGGCTGGCGGGTGGCAGTGGGCAGACGGAGGCGGCGAGGCCTCGGGGCCGGGGCAAAGGGTCGATTATAGAGCCTTGCCCGGTCCCCGACAGAAGACCGGGCAAGGCTCCATTGGTTCAGATTGCATCAGCGCGTAACGACGAAGGGGCGGAATTTGAGTTCGCGCGCGATGCGCTCGGCCTCGGCCTTCGCTTCCGTCACCGACGCAAAGGGGCCAAGGTGCAGCCGGTAGCGCTTGCCGTCGACGAGGACTTCGAGACGCTCGGCATGCTCGGCGAAGGTATCGCGCACCATGCCGCGGAAGCCTTCCGCGCTCGCGGCGGTGGAAAACGCGCCGAGCTGCAGGAAGATGCCGGACGTCGCATCGGTGAGCGTGGACGGTTCGGCCATCGCGAGCTGCACCGGCGGCTCGGCCGGCGCTGGCGTCGGCGGCACGAGCGCCGCCGGACGGCGGCCGGGTAGCGGCGGAATCGGTTTTTCGGTGGCGATCAGCTCGACGCCGTCGGGCACGATGGCCTCGACCTCGACCTCGGCGCTACCCACGTTCACGTAGCCCAGGCGATGCGCCGCGGCGTAGGAGAGATCCATGACGCGGCCCTTGTGGAAAGGCCCGCGGTCGTTGATGCGCACCACCACAGAGCGCCCGCTCGCGCGGTGCGTGACGCGCGCATAGCTGGGAATCGGCAGCGTCGGGTGGGCCGCGGTCATCGCGTACATGTCGTAAGCCTCGCCGCTGGAAGTGGGCTTGCCGTGGAAGCGCTTGCCGTACCAGCTGGCGCGTCCGAGCTGGCGGAAGGGCATCACTGCCTTCGCCGGCACATAGTCCTCGCCGAACACGTTATACGGGCGGTTGGCGAAGCGGTGCAGCGGCTCGACGCGCGGCTGCGCGTCGGGGATGTCGTCGAGGTTGGCCGGCGGGTTATCGCCCGGGCCGTCGTCCTTGTAGTAGGCGCCGCCGCGCTTCTGCACGACGGCGCTCTTGCCCGGCACCGGCTGGGGTTGGGTGGCGGCGCTGCCATCCACGTAGGGTGTCGTGCTGCAGCCGGCCAGCGCCAGCACGGCCGCAATCAGGCCCGCGAACAGCAGCTTGTACCCGGACGGGCCGGTTGGCAGGGTATGCGTCGGCATCGGTCAGTCTCCGTAATCACGCCTGCGCGAGCACGCGGCTGCGCTGGATGCTCATCAGTATCCCGACCCCGAGACACAGCGTGACGAGCGCGGTTCCCCCGTAGCTGATGAAGGGCAGCGGTACGCCCACGACCGGCAGGATACCGCTGACCATGCCCATGTTAACGAAAGCATAGGTAAAGAAGATCATGGTGATGGCGCCCCCGAGCAGGCGCGTCGCCAGCGTCGGCGCCATCGCGGCAATGTAGAAGCCGCGCAGCAGCAGCAGCACGTAGATCGCCAGCAGCACGACGATGCCGATCAGGCCGAACTCCTCGGCGAGCACCGAGAAGATGAAATCGGTGTGGCGCTCGGGCAGGAAGGCGAGATGCGTCTGGGTGCCGTCCATCCAGCCCTTGCCGAGCACCCCGCCCGAGCCGATGGCGATGGTCGACTGGATGATATGGAAGCCCTTGCCGAGCGGATCCTGGGTCGGGTCGAGCAGGGTGCACACGCGGTGCTTCTGGTATTCGCGCAGGCCCGGCCAGTCGACGCCGGGCTGGCAGATCTGGTCGCCGAAGCCGACGATTGCACCGATGCCGATGACCCCGACCGCGACGACGGGCACCAGCAGCTTCCAGGACAGGCCGGCGAAATAGATCACATAGACGCCCGCCGCGGTCACGAGCAGGCTCGTGCCCAGATCGGGCTGCACCATGATCAGTCCGACCGGTACAACCAGCAGCAGGCCGGCGACGATGAAATCGCGCAGGCCGATCTGGCCCTCGCGTTGCTGGAAGTACCACGCCAGCATCAGCGGCATCGCGATCTTCATGATCTCGGACGGCTGGATGCGCGTCACGCCGATGTCGAGCCAGCGCGTCGCGCCTTTCGAGGTCTCGCCGAAGAGATCCACCGCGATGAGCAGCAGCACACCGATCAGGTACAGCGGCAGCGCAAGGCTCAGCAGGCGCTGCGCCGGCACGCGCGCCGTCACCCACATCGCCGCGAGCGCGACGGCGGTGTTCACTTGCAGGGACGGGATGCGCTCCGGCGAGGCGCTCATCATGAGGACGAAGGCGTAGCCGAGGAGCAAGGCGAGCAGCAGGAGCAGCGGCAGGTCGATCGGGCGCAGGAAGCCGAGCAGGAGCTCGCGCGGATGGAATCGCGTGTCGGTCATTCGGAACGAGGCTCCCCTTCTTGTCCGCCCGCCTGCGGCTGCGCCGGTTCCGCTGCCGCAGCATGCGCGCCGGCGTGCGGGTGGGTGGCGTGCTCGTCGCCCTCGTCGGCCGCGTCGACATCCTCGCCGGCCGGCTGGTCGCGGCGCTTGCCGAGGAGGTGGTAGTCGATCACCTGGCGCGCGATCGGCGCAGCCGACTGCGCACCGAAACCGCCGTTCTCGACCAGCACCGCGAGCGCGATGGTCGGCTTGTCGGCCGGCGCGTAGGCGATGAACCATGAGTGGTCGCGCAGGCGTTCGCTCACGCGGCCCTCGACGTAGCGCTGGCCACGCAGCGAGAACACCTGCGCCGTGCCGGTCTTGCCGCCGACCGAATAGGGCGCCCCGGCGAAGGCACGCGCGCCGGTGCCGACCTTGTTCACGTCCACCATCGCCTGACGCACTGCGGCCGCGTGTTCGGGCTTGAAGGGGATGGTGCGGATCGGCGCGGGCTCGACGACACGGCGCTCGCCCGTCACGGGGCTCACGACATGGCGCACCACGTGCGGGCGGAACAGCTTGCCGTCATTGACCAGCGCCGCCACCGCGTTGGCCATCTGCAGCGGTGTGTAGGCGTTGTAGCCCTGTCCGATGCCCACCGAGATGGTCTCGCCACCGAACCACTTCTGGTGTTCCTTCTTGCGGAAGCGCTTCTTCTTCCATTCGGGCGTCGGCAACACGCCCTCGGCCTCGCCGGGCACGTCGATGCCGGTGCGCGAGCCGAAGCCGAAGGGGCGCATGAAGTTCGCGATGCCGTCGATGCCCAGGTCGTTGGCGAGCTGATAGTAGTAGGTGTTGCACGACACGACGATGGATTTCGGCAGATCCACCATGCCGTGCCCGCCGATCTTGTCGTCCATGAAGCGGTGGCCGCCGAACATGAAGTAGCCCGGATCGGGAATCGTCTGCGTGATCGTGCGCTTTCCCGCCGACAGGCCCGCCATCGCCATGAAGGGCTTGAAGGTCGAGCCCGGCGGATAGGCGCTGAAGATGGCGCGGTTCACCAGCGGGTGGTCGGGCGATTCGTTGAGCGACTTCCAGTCTTCGGTCGAGATGCCGTCGACGAACAGGTTCGGGTCGTACCCGGGCTTGGACACCAGCGCCAGCACGCCGCCGGTCGCCGGCTCGATCGCGACGAGTGCGCCGCGGCGCTTGCCGAAGGCGGCTTCGGCGACCTTCTGCATCTCGATGTCGAGCGTCAGCTCCAGATCGTTGCCCGCCAGGCCCGGCGTGCGCGCGAGCTGGCGCACGGCGCGTCCGCCGGCATTCACCTCGACCTGCTCGGCGCCGGTGACGCCGTGCAACTCGGCCTCGTAGCTCTGTTCCAGCCCGCTCTTGCCGATATGTTCGGAGCCACGGTAGTTCGCCTCGTCGCCCGACTCCTCGATGCGCTCGCGATCGCGCTGGTTGATGCGGCCGATGTAGCCGATCACGTGCGAGGCGAGCTCACCCTGCGGGTAGTCGCGGAACAGGCGCGCCTGCACCTCGACGCCGGGGAACTGGTAGCGCCGCGCGATCACGCGCGCAACCTCCTCTTCGGTCAGGCGCGTGCGCAGCGGCACGCTCTCGAAATTCTTGCTCTCTTCCAGCAGCTTCTTGAAGCGGCGCCGGTCGCGCGCGTCGATCTCGACGATCTCCGCCAGTCCGTCTATCGTCGCCTCGAGGTCGCGCACGCGCGAGGGCGTGATCTCCAGCGTGTAGGCGGCGTAGTTGCGCGCGAGCGGCACGCCGTTGCGGTCCGTGATCGAACCGCGCCCCGGCACGATGGGCAGCAGCGCAATGCGGTTATCTTCGGCGCGGGTGTGGTAATAGTCGTAGCGCACGACCTGCAGGAACCAGAAGCGCGCCACCAGCAGGCCGAAGCACACGGCGATGAAGATGCCCGCGATCAGGACGCGGCGGCGGAAGCGCCCCAGTTCCTCGTCGGGGGTACGGAATTCCATCATGGGTTCAGATCGGCCGGTTGTCGTCCCGGTCCACCGGCTGGTACTGCGGCAGCAGCAACAGGTAGTTCAGCGGCACCCACAGCGCCGCGCTCGTGAGGCTCGAGAGGAAGTACCACCAGCCGGGAAACTCGGCGCCGGCAACGAGGCGCACCGTGACCATGATCACCTGCGTCAGCAACAGCAGCGGGAACATCTGCAGCGCCTGCTGCGTCGGCCCGAACCACAGCACGCGCCGCGACACCGAGGTCGCGAGATAGCACAGCACGACGTAGGCGAGCGCATGCTGGCCCATCGCGGCGCCGTGGCCGATATCGACCAGCACGCCGAACAGGAAACCCGCCCCCATGCCGACGCGCAAGGGCTCGCGGATCGACCAGAAGGCCAGCACCAGCGCGACCCAGTCGGGCACGCCGGGCGTGAGGCCGGTCGGGATGTAGCTCAGGCCGAGCGCCACGAGCAGGCTCAGCCAGGCGAACCAGGTCTTGGCCGGCAGCAGGATGCGACTGGAACGGTGGGTCGGTTGCATCGATTATCCCTTGCGCCCCTTGCGCGGCTCGGGTTCGGGCTCCGGCACCGGACGCGGCGGCGGCGGCGCGGCGCGCCCGAGCAGCAGCACCTGCGTCGTGCGCTCGACGCCGGCGACGGGTTCGCACACGATCACCGCGAAGGTCTGTGCGTCGCGGTCCACGCTCACGACATCGGCCACCGGCAGTCCGGCGAGGAACAGGCCGTCCAGGCCCGAGGTCACGAGCCGGTCGCCCACGCGCACGTCCGCGCCCGACAGCGTGAAGCGCAATTCGAGCCGCCCCTGGCCCGCGCCGGCGAGCACGCCACGCAAGCCGTTCCTCGCGACCTGCACCGGCACCGCCTGGTCCTTGTCGGTAAGCAGCGTGACCTCGGCCTGCACCGGATACACGCGCGTGACCTGGCCGATCATGCCCTGCTCGTTGACCACCGCCATGCCGGCTTCGACGCCCTGCTGGCTGCCGCGATTGAGGATCACCTTGCGGTCGAAGGGGTCGGGCGCGTCGTAGAGGATCTCGGCGGCGACGCTCTTCGTCGCGACCGACGCGCCCATGTCGAGGAGCCCGCGCAGGCGACGGTTCTCTTCCTCGAGCTGCTCGAAGCGCAGCAGGCGCTGCGCCGCCTCCAGTTCGCGCCCGCGCAGCGCGGAGTTGTCCTTCTGCACTTCGACGAGGGTGGCGAAATACACGGCGGCGTTGCGCACGAAGTCCGCGGGCGCGGCTGCCGCCATCTGCAGCGGCCAGGTTGCCACCGACAGCGCCTGGCGCACCACTTCGAGGTAACGGAACTTCAGGTCGGCGACCAGCATCGCCAGACAGATGGAGACGAGCACCGCCAGCCGCACCAACGGCGTGGGTCCCTGCTTGAAGATCGGTGGTGACGGATGACCGGCGAGGGACATCGTGCGGCGTCTACGGCGCGGCGCGGCAGGCGGGGGCGCCCGCCGCGACGACGCGAATTACTCGGAGGCGAAGATGGAGCCGAGCTTGTCCATCTTCTCGAGCGCCATGCCGCAGCCGCGCGCGACGCAGGTCAGCGGCTCCTCGGCCACGATCACCGGCAGGCCGGTCTCCTCCATCAGCAGGCGATCGAGGTCGCGCAGCAGCGCGCCGCCGCCGGTGAGCACCATGCCGCGATCGGCGATGTCCGCGCCGAGCTCGGGCGGGGTCTGCTCGAGGGCGATCTTCACCGCGGAGACGATCTGGTTCAGCGGCTCGGTGAGCGCCTCGAGGATCTCGTTCGACGAGATCGTGAAGCTGCGCGGGATGCCTTCGGCGAGGTTGCGCCCCTTCACTTCCATCTCGCGCACTTCCGAACCGGGGAAGGCCGAGCCGATTTCCTTCTTGATGTTCTCGGCGGTGGTGTCGCCGATCAGCATGCCGTAGTTGCGGCGGATGTAATTGACGATGGAGTCATCGAACTTGTCGCCGCCCACGCGCACCGAACCGGCATACACCATGCCGCCCAGCGAGATCACGCCGACCTCGGTGGTGCCGCCGCCGATATCGACGACCATCGAGCCGGTCGCGTCCGACACCGGCAGGCCGGCGCCGATCGCCGCCGCCATCGGCTCCTCGATCAGGTACACCTGCGAGGCGCCCGCAGCGAGCGCCGCGTCGCGGATCGCGCGGCGTTCGACCTGGGTCGAACCGCAGGGCACGCAGATGATGATGCGCGGGCTCGGCGAGAACATGCGCGAGTCGTGCACCTTCTTGATGAACTGCTTGATCATCTGCTCGGTGACGACGAAGTCTGCGATCACGCCGTCCTTCATCGGGCGGATCGCGGTGATGTTGCCCGGCGTCTTGCCCAGCATCTGCTTCGCCGCGTGGCCGACCGCCTGGATCGTGCGCTTCGCGTTGGGCCCGCCCTCGGTACGGATCGCGACGACGGACGGCTCGTCGAGCACGATGCCCTTGCCGCGCACGTAGATCAGCGTGTTCGCGGTGCCAAGGTCAATGGCCAGATCGTTGGAGAAATAGGAACGCAGGAAACCAAACATGCGGAAAAATCCCGAAACCGGTAAGGAGGGTGGGCGGTGGGGCTGATGCCCGGCCGGACTGACGGCAAACGAGTATGATAACCTACAAACCTTTGTGATTTAAGCGGGTTTTGTTTCCTCATGTCGCTTACCACTGAACAGGTCCTGCGCATCGCCGGACTCGCGCGCATCGAACTCGCCGAGAGCGACGTCGAGGCCACGCGCGCCAAACTGAACGGAATCTTCGGCCTGATCGAGCAGATGCAGGCGGTCGACACCAGCGGCGTCGAGCCGATGAGCCACCCGCAGGATGTCGCACAGCGCCTGCGCGACGACGTCGCGACCGAAGCGGACCGCCGCGAGGCCTTCCAGCGCGTCGCCCCGCAGACCGAAGCGGGCCTCTACCTCGTCCCGAAGGTCATCGAGTAAGCCATGATCAACGCCAGCCTCACCGAACTGCGCGCCGCGCTGGATGCGAAGAAGATCTCCAGCGTCGAACTCGCGACCCTCTTCCTCGACCGCATCGAACGACACAACCCGGCGCTCAACGCCTTCATCACCGTAGACCGCGACGGTGCCCTCGCGGCCGCCCGTGCCGCCGACGCGCGCATCGCCGCCGGCAACGCCGGCCCGCTCACCGGCATCCCGCTCGCGCACAAGGACGTGTTCTGCACCGAAGGCGTGCTCACGACCTGCGGCTCGAAGATGCTGTCGAACTTCGTCAGCCCCTATGACGCCCACGTCGTCTCGCTGCTCAAGGCCGCCGGCGCGGTGAACTTGGGTAAGACCAACATGGACGAGTTCGCCATGGGCTCGTCGAACGAGAACTCGCACTACGGCCCGGTCAGGAACCCCTGGGACACCACGCGGATCCCGGGCGGCTCCTCGGGCGGCTCGGCCGCGGCGGTCGCCGCGCGCCTCGCCCCGATCGCCACCGGCACCGACACCGGCGGCTCGGTGCGCCAGCCCGCCGGCCACACCGGCATCACCGGCATCAAGCCCACCTACGGCGTCGTCAGCCGCTACGGCATGATCGCCTACGCCAGCTCGCTCGACCAGGGCGGCGCCTTCGGCGCGTCCGCGGCCGACTGCGCGCAACTGCTGAGCGCCATGGCGGGCTTCGACGAGCGCGACTCCACCAGCCTCGAGCGCCCCGCCGAGGATTACGCGCGCGAGCTCGCCGCACCGGCCAGCGACCAGCCGCTTGCCGGCCTGCGCATCGGCCTGCCGCGCGAATTCTTCGCCGAAGGCATGGCCGAGGACGTGCGCGCCGCGGTCGAGGCCGCGCTCGAGCAGTACCGCAAGCTCGGCGCGACCACCGTCGACGTGAGCCTGCCCAACGCGAAACTGGCGATCCCCGCCTACTACGTGATCGCGCCGGCCGAGGCGTCGAGCAACCTGTCGCGCTTCGACGGCGTGCGCTACGGCCACCGCGCCGCCGAATACCGCGACCTCGCCGAGATGTATGCGAAGAGCCGCGCCGAAGGCTTCGGCGCCGAAGTGAAGCGCCGCATCCTGGTCGGCACCTACGTGCTGTCGCACGGCTACTACGACGCCTACTACCTGCAGGCGCAGAAGCTGCGCCGCCTGATCGCGCAGGACTTCCAGGCCGCATTCGCGCAATGCGACGTGATCGCCGGCCCGACCAGCCCGACCACCGCCTGGGCGATCGGCGAGAAGACCGACGACCCGGTGCAGATGTACCTGTCGGACATCTACACCATCGCCGTGAACCTCGCCGGCCTGCCCGGCCTGTCGCACCCCTGCGGCTTCGGCGGCGGGAATCTCCCGGTCGGCCTGCAGCTCATCGGCGACTACTTCGCCGAGGCGCGCCTGCTCGCCACCGCGCACCAATATCAGCAGGCGACCGACTGGCACCTGCGCCGTCCGGGCTGAGCGTCCCATGCGCCGCCTTCATCCCGCCCTCCGCGCGGTCGCGCTTGCCGCCGCCGTACTGCTGGGCGCCTGCGCGACCCCGCCCGAGCGCAAGCCCGAGCCCGCGGCGACCACGCCCTCCCCGGCACAATCCGCCGCCGAGGCCGAACCGGAGCGCGCGCTGCAGCGCGGCCGGCTCAAGCCCATGCCGGTGCGCCCGCTCTCCATCAAGACCGACTGCCGCTTCAAGGACGAGGTCGGCTACGGCGGCAGCGCCGTGCTGGATGTCAGCCACTCCGAGGTGCGCGCCTTCGCCGCGACGGTCGACGTCCCCAAGCGCGGCAGCTGCAAGTTCGACCTGGCCGACTTCAGGCAAGTGCTGAAGGAGCCGCACGTCGAGCTGCAGGCGCGCGACGGCTGCACCGTGCGCATGTGGGAACAGGGCGAACAGGTCACCGTCGCATTCTCCGAATGCGCGAAACGCTGCACCCGCGGCACGTTCGAATATGTATGGCCGATCCTGGTGGACCGGTCGAGCGGCCAGTGCACCTGACCGCAGCGAATCAAGAGACAGGACTATGAGCAGATCGGATTGGGAAGTCGTCATCGGGCTGGAAGTGCATGCCCAGCTCAACACCGCCTCCAAGATCTTTTCCGGCGCCAGCACCGCCTTCGGCGCGGCGCCGAACGTGCAGGCCTGCGCCGTCGATATCGCGCTGCCCGGCGTGCTGCCGGTGCTCAACCGCGGCGCCGTCGAACGCGCGATCCGCTTCGGCTTGGCGATCGGCGCCGAAGTCGCGCCGAAGAGCGTGTTCGCGCGCAAGAACTACTTCTACCCCGACCTCCCCAAGGGCTACCAGATCAGCCAGTTCGAGCTGCCGGTGGTGCAGGGCGGCACGAT
Organism: Aromatoleum evansii; assembly: GCF_045689615.1. Taxonomy (NCBI): domain Bacteria; kingdom Pseudomonadati; phylum Pseudomonadota; class Betaproteobacteria; order Rhodocyclales; family Rhodocyclaceae; genus Aromatoleum; species Aromatoleum evansii. The sequence goes on along the minus strand of NZ_CP141259.1, from coordinate 145,950 downwards.
CACGATCCGCATCGGCGAGGGTGACAAAGCGTACGAGAAGACCGTCAACCTGACCCGCGCCCACCTCGAGGAAGATGCCGGCAAGTCGCTGCACGAGGACTTCCACGGCATGAGCGGCATTGACCTCAACCGCGCCGGCACGCCGCTGCTCGAGATCGTCTCCGAGCCCGACATGCGCTCCTCGGCCGAAGCCGTCGCCTACGCCCGCACGCTGCATGCGCTGGTGCGCTGGATCGACATCTGCGACGGCAACATGCAGGAAGGCTCGTTCCGCTGCGACGCCAACGTCTCCGTGCGCCGCCCCGGCGGGCCGCTCGGCACCCGCCGCGAGATCAAGAACCTCAACTCCTTCCGCTTCCTGCAGCAGGCGATCGACTACGAGGTGCAGTGGCAGATCGACACCCTCGAGGACGGCGGCAGGATCCAGCAGGCGACCGTCCTGTTCGACCCCGACACGGGCGAGACGCGCATGATGCGCTCGAAGGAAGACGCGCACGACTACCGCTACTTCCCCGACCCGGACCTCCTGCCGCTCGTGATCTCGCCCGAGTGGAAGGCGCGGGTGCAGTCGGAAATGCCCGAGCTGCCCGGCGCGATGAAGGCCCGCTTCATGGAACAGTGGGGCCTCTCCGCGTACGACGCGACGACGCTCACCGCGTCGAAGGAAGTCGCAAGCTTCTACCAGACCGCCGTCGAGGCCGCCGGCGTCGCGCTCGCCAAGCCCTGCGCGAACTGGGTCATGGGCGACCTCGCGGCGCGCCTCAACAAGGCCGAGCTCGACGTCGCCGCTTCCCCTGTGTCGCCCGTGCAGCTCGCCGGCCTGGTCGCGCGCATCGCTGATGGCACGATCTCGAACAACATCGGCAAGAAGGTGTTCGACGCCCTGTGGAACCGCGAAGGCAACTCCGCCGACGCCGTCATCGAGGCCCAGGGCCTGCGCCAGACCAACGACGCCGGTGCGATCGAGGCGATGATCGACGAGGTGCTCGCGGCCAACCAGAAGTCGGTCGAGGAATTCCGCGCCGGCAAGGAAAAGGCCTTCAACGCGCTCGTCGGCCAGGTCATGAAGGCGAGCAAGGGCAAGGCCAACCCGGCGCAGGTGAACGAACTGCTGAAACGCAAGCTCGAAGCTTGATCGATACCGTCCGGGCGGCGCTTGGCGCAACCCGGACGACGCCCTTCGACCGGCTCGGGACGAAGGGATGATTGCCGCATCAGACGAGAGAGGAATCGCGCGATGTGCCAGCTCCTCGGGATGAACTGCAACGTGCCGACGGACATCTGCTTCTCGTTCGCCGGCTTCCAGGCGCGCGGCGGCGCCACCGACGTGCATGCCGACGGCTGGGGCATCGCCTTCTTCGAGGGGCGCGGCGTGCGCGTGTTCCTCGATCCCCAGCCCAGCGCCTCGTCGCCCATCGCGGAGCTGGTGCGCAACTATCCCATTCGCTCGCTCAACGTCATCGCGCACATCCGCAAGGCCACGCAGGGCCAGGTCACGCTCGACAACACCCACCCCTTTCAGCGCGAGCTGTGGGGCAGCTACTGGATCTTCGCGCACAACGGCAACCTGCTCGACTACGTGCCGCACTTCGACGGCCGCTTCCTGCCGGTCGGCAACACCGACTCCGAGACCGCGTTCTGCGACATCCTGCAGCACCTCGCCGCCGAGTTTCCCGACGGCCCGCCCCCACCCGAGGCCCTGTACGCGTCCCTGCGCCGCCTCGCGATCCGCATCGGCGCGCACGGCCCGTTCAACTTCCTGCTGTCGAACGGCGACTACCTCTTCGCGCACTGCTCGACGCGCCTCGCCTATATCGTCCGCCAGGCCCCCTTCACCACCGCGCACCTCTCCGATCAGGACCTCAGCGTCGACTTCAGCCGGCTCACGACCCCGGCCGACCGTGTCGCCGTGATCGCGACCGCGCCGCTGACCGACAACGAGGTGTGGCACGCGATCCCGCCCGGGACCCTGCTCGCGTTCCGGCATGGCGCGATCGAGCCCCTGGGCGAGGCGACGACCATCGCCGGGAACCCCGCTGCCGGTGCGGGCAGCGTGTAGATTTCACTTCGCAGCCTCATGCCGAAAGGCTAAAGTCCGATTTTCACCATAGCGCCGAAGGGGAAACCCGTGTCCGATTGCCCACTGTGTCTGGCCGCCAACGAAACCCTGGTGTGGCGCGACGGCAGCTGCCGCGTCATCCTCGTCGATGAGCCCGGCTATCCGGGCTTCTGCCGCGTCGTGTGGAACCACCACAGCGCGGAAATGACCGACCTCAACGCCGGCGAGCAGCGCCATCTCCTCAACGTCGTGCTCGCGACCGAGGCCGCGCTGCGCCAGCTGATGCGCCCCGACAAGATCAATCTGGCGAGCCTCGGCAACGTGGTCCCGCACCTGCACTGGCACGTCATCCCGCGCTTCGCCGACGACGCCCACTTCCCGCAACCGATATGGAGCGCCCCGCTGCGCACCGCCGCGCCGCGCCCGGCCCCGCCGGTGGCGACCCTCTCCGCGACGCTGGTCGCGATGCTCACCGAACAGACCGCCGGATGAAGCCTGCGCACCCGGACCGTACGCACCACGGAGAACCCATGGGTTATCACGATCCCGTCGAATGCCTGGCGCTGCTGGCCAGGCTGCATCCGCTGAACGTCGACGAGACCCACCGGCTGCTGTCCGAGATGGTGACGGCACTGCTGCGCGACCCGCCCGCACCCGAACGGCACCTCGAGATCCTCGAGGCCGCGCGCCCGCACGTCGCGCTCGCGCAGTCCACGCTCGCCAGCCGCTATGCCGCGCATCCGCTTCCGCCCGACGGCGTGGAAAACGAGACGCTGCGCAGCGTCGTCGCGCTGTGGCTGGCCATGGCGCGCTCCTACGGCCTGGTCGCACGCACGAGCGGGACCGAACGCCTGCCGACCGACCAGCGCGCGCTGCTGGCGCAGCGGCGCATCCACTACGCGGGCATGGTGCCGCTCGAATACTTCCGCGCCCACCGCGCGATCCCCCGCGGGACGTGGACGGCACTGCACGACAGCTTCTGCGCCGCCGAGGCACAGGGCATCGCGACGATCCGCGTCCCCGATGCGCTCAACGACATCTGGAAGGCGCAGAGCCCGGCCGAAGCCTTCGTCGCCGTGCTGCTCGTCGACCTCGCCAACCCCTACGGCCGCAGCGAACGCGACCTCGGCTGGGTGTGCCGCTGGGCGCAGCGCTTCGCCCCCTACTGCGAGCTGCTCGGGGCGCCCGACGGCGACACCCCGCAGCCGGCCACCTACGGACTCGATCTCGGTGCCGACCACGGCTTGCGTCCGGTCGGGGTGCTGACGCCCTCGACGAACCTGCGCCGCTTCGACGGCAGCAAGCTCGCCGGCCAGATCCAGGCCGTGCTCAAGCAGTTCAAGCAGGGCGTCACGCCGTCCTCGCTCGGCCTCGGTGCCGACTGCCCCGTGGATGCCTGCGCAAAACTGCTGCTGTCGCTGTACCGCCCCTGGGGCCTGGCCTCCGCCGGGCGACGCTTCCCGCGACGCGGCACGCAGGGGCGCGCCGAACTCACCGTCGGCTGGTCGTCCATCGCCTTCCACGTCAGCGGCAAGGCCTTCGAACAGCCGCCGCTGTACGCCACGCAGCGCAGCCTGCGCAGCGACATCTCGCTGCTCACCTTCGGCGAACGCGTCGCCCAGGCCGAAAACCCGCGCTGGAACGAGAACGAACGCCGCCGCGCGGCCGCGCGGCTCCGCTTCACCTGCGAGCACTGGCAGGTCGCCGACCACTCGGTCAGCGGCTTTCGCCTGTACCAGGATCCCCATACCCAGCGCCTCGAACACCATCAGCTCGTGGGCGTGCGTCCGCCCGATGGCGAGCAGTTCCTGCTCGCGCAGCTCAGCTGGCTCATGTATCGCGCCGACGGCGTCATGGAAGCCGGCGTGCAGGTGCTTCCGGGCTTGCCGCGCGTCGTCGCCGTGCGCCCCTTCGGCCTCGCGGGCAATCTGCACGAAGCCTTCCTCGAGGGTTTCCTGCTCCCCCCCACGCCGGCACTGAAGGCCGGCGCCTCGCTGATCCTGCCGGCCAAATGGTTCCAGCCGCAGCGCGTGATCGACGTCGTCGACCGCAACGAGCGTTACCAGCTGCGGCTCGTCAAGGCGCTCCTGCGCGGCCCCGATTTCGTGCAGGTCAGCTACGAAGCGCTGGAAGCGCCGACTCCAGGCGCGAAGCCGGGAAACACGCGCTGAAGCGGCTCCCCTCGCCCGGCGCGCTAGCGATGCGCAGCTCGGCCTGGTGGCGCGACAGGATGTGCTTGACGATCGCCAGGCCCAGGCCGGTACCGCCCGTTTCGCGCGAACGTCCGCGGTCGACGCGGTAGAAGCGCTCGGTCAGGCGCGGGATGTCGTCGGCCGCGATGCCGATGCCGTTGTCCTCGACCGCAAATTCCCCGCGGCCGTCCGCGCAGCTCCAGCTCAGGCGGATGCGTCCCCCGGCGGGCGTGTAGCGCACCGCATTGCTGGCGAGGTTCGCGAACGCCGAACGCAGCTCCTTCTCGCTCCCCAGCAAGGTTGCGCAGCCGGCGCGCACGTCGATGTCGGCCTCGATCTCGTGCCGCCCATTCGACAGCAGACGCGTGTCCTCGGCGATGCTATGGACCAGCGCGGCGACGTCCACGCGCTCCTCCACCGCCGCCGGCGCGCCCGTCTCCAGGGCGGACAGCGCCAGCAGATCCTCGATCAGCGCCTGCATGCGCAGCGACTGCTCCAGCGCCAGCTGCAGGAAATGCGTCACGTCCTCCGGCGTGAAATCGTCGCGGCCGTCGATCAGCGTCTCGAGGAAGCCCGTCACCACGGTCAGCGGCGTGCGCAGCTCGTGCGACACGTTGGCGATGAAATCCCGCCGCATCGTCTCCAGCTTCTCCAGCTGGCTCACGTCGCGCGACACCACCATCTTCTGCTTGTCGCCGAAGGGCACTACCTGCACCAGCAGCGTCAGGCCTGCGCGGCGCGTCGAATGCAGCACCAGCGGCTCCGCATGGTCGCCCCCCTGCAGGAAACGCACGAACTCCGGTTCGCGCACCAGCGTCGTCACCTGCGCCCCGTGGTCGCGCCGCCCGTCGATGCCGAATTGCTGCTCGGCCTTGCGGTTGAGCCACTCGATGCGGTCGTTCGCCGACAGGTACAGCACCCCGTCGGGCATCGCCTGGCTGGCCTCGTGGAAGCGGTCGAGGGCGGCCGTCAGGCGTTCGCGCAGATCGGCCGAAGTGCGCGAACGCCGGTCGAGATCGTAGAAGACGTGCGCCCAGATGCCGACGCCGGCGGGCAGCGAAACGCCCCTCGGGGCATGCATCCATTCGACCAGGCGCTGCAGGTTGAAGAGCTGCCACGCAAGCATCGCCAGCAGGCCGGCAAACAGCATCGCCAGCGCCGCGACCTTGCCGCCGATCGCGCCGACGATCAGTGCCAGCAGCGCGACCAGGCCCAGCACGCGCAGCGCCTGCATCCACACGTATCGCGATTCGGGTCTGATGGGGGACTCCCGCGGGTAACCGTCCGCCCGGATCTTACACGCCCGCCACCGCCGGCAGCGCCGACAGGCGGTAGCCGCTGCCGCGCACCGTCTGGATCAGCCCGTCCTGGCCGACCGGTTCGAGCGCGGCGCGCAGGCGACGCACATGCACGTCCACCGTGCGCTCCTCGACGAACACATGGTCGCCCCATACCTGGTCGAGCAGCTGCGCGCGTGAATGCACGCGTTCGGGATGGGTCATGAGGAAATGCAGCAGACGGAACTCCGTCGGCCCCAGCGCCACCGGCTGCTCCCCGGCGGAGACCCGGTGCGTCGCAGGATCGAGGCACAGCCCCCCCAGCGCCACCGGGTCTTCCGTCGCCTGCGGCGCGCGCCGACGCAGCACCGCCTTGATGCGCGCGACCAGCTCGCGCGGACTGAAAGGCTTGGTGATGTAGTCGTCGGCCCCCATCTCGAGACCGGCAACCTTGTCCTGCTCCTCGCCGCGCGCCGTCAGCATGATGATCGGGATCGCGCGCGTGCGCTCGTCCGCCCGCAGGCGGCGCGCCAGCTCGATGCCCGACATTCCCGGCAGCATCCAGTCGAGGAGCACCAGGTCCGGCAACGCGTCGCGCACGATGCGCTGCGCCGTCTCGGCGTCACCGGCGCGCACCACGTGATGCCCGGCACGCCCGAGGTTGGCGGCAATCAGCTCCTGGATCGCCGGTTCGTCTTCCACAAGCAGGATGTTCGCGGCCATATTCACACTCCATGTCGTCACACGCAGTGTATTGCAGGAAATTGACGATTTTGTGACAGGTCACGCCCCCGCAACAAGCGTCGCGGGCAGCCCCGCGCGGCACGGGCCGCCCCCGAATCGGGTATGATTGACGTCCCCTCCAACAACGAGCAGGGGCAAGCATGGCCGGCCTCGACGACGAAACCCCCATCCCCACCGCACTCACGCTGCACCGCAAGTCGCGCGTGCTCGAAATCGCCTTCGGCGAAGACCGGCAGTACTCGCTGCCCTTCGAATTCCTGCGCGTGTATTCGCCCTCCGCCGAAGTCCGCGGTCATGGCGTGGGGCAGGAGACCCTGCAGGTTGGCAAGCGCGACGTCGAGCTCCTCGACATCGAGCCCGTCGGCCACTACGCGGTGAAGCTGGTGTTCTCCGACGGCCACGACAGCGGCCTCTACTCCTGGGACTACCTCCACATGCTCGCCACGCAGCACGACACGCTGTGGCAGCAATACCTCGACCGCCTCGCCGAGGCCGGGGCGAGCCGCGACCCCGCCGACAACCCACCGCCCGCCCCGAAGCACGGCTGCGGCCACAAGCACTGAACATGAACGACAAGACCACCCACTTCGGCTTCCAGACGGTCGCCGAAGGCGAGAAGCAGCAACGCGTCGCCGAGGTCTTCTCCTCGGTCGCGACCAAATACGACGTCATGAACGACCTGATGTCCTTCGGCCTGCACCGGATGTGGAAGGCGTTCACGATCCAGATCTCCGGCGTCGGCCGCGGCGACCGCGTGCTCGACGTCGCCGGCGGCACCGCCGACCTCTCGCTCGCCTTCGCCAAGCGCGTCGGACGCGAAGGCCAGGTCTGGCTCACCGACATCAACCACGCCATGCTCTCGGTGGGCCGCGATCGTGTGCTCGACCGCGGCTACGCGCTGCCCGTCTCGCAGTGCAACGCCGAGAAGCTGCCCTTCCCCGACAACTGGTTCGACTGCGTCACCGTCGCCTTCGGGCTGCGCAACATGACGCACAAGGACGCCGCGCTGGCCGAGATGCGCCGCGTGCTGCGCCCGGGCGGCCGCCTGCTGGTGCTCGAATTCTCCAAGGTGTGGGGACCGCTGTCGCCCGTCTACGACCTCTACTCGTTCAAGATCCTGCCGTGGATGGGACAGAAGGTCGCCGGCGACGCCGACAGCTACCGCTACCTTGCCGAATCCATCCGCATGCATCCTCCCCAGGAGGAGCTCAAGGCGCTGATGGAACAAGTGGGTTTCAAGCGGGTCGACTACTTCAACCTCAGCGCCGGCATCGTCGCGCTGCATCGCGGCTACAAGGTCTGAACGCCGCCGGCGCTGCCGCACACGGCTCCGCCGCGGCGGGCGCCGCACAATGTGCCATGGAGCGAATCGAGCCATGAAGAAAGACATCCTCGCCCTCCTCGCCGTCGTCTTCAGCCTCGGCCTGGGCATCGCCGACGTCGAGGCGAAACGTCTCGGCGGCGGCAGCAGCCTCGGCATGCAAAGGCAGATCAGTCCCCAGCAGGCGCCACGCCAATCCGCGACGCCCGCCCCGCAACCGTCGCAGGCCGCCACTGCCACGACGCAGCCCAGGCGCTCCTGGATGGGCCCGCTCGCCGGCCTGGCCGCCGGCCTGGGCCTCGCGGCGCTGTTCGCCCATCTCGGCCTGAGCGAGGAACTCGGCTCGCTCCTGATGATCGCGCTGCTGCTGTTCGCGGGCATCGCCCTGTTCCGCATGCTTACGCGCCGTGCGGCCGCCACCCGCGCCAGCCCCGGCATGCAGTACGCCGGCGCCGTCGAGGGCAGCGGCGCCGCGCCCCGCTACATTGACGCCTCGCTCCCCGGCGGAGGCGGCGACGCCGGCACGCGCGCCTTTCCGCATGACTTCGATGCCGATGCCTTCGCCCGCCAGGCCAAGGTCAATTTCATCCGCCTGCAGGCGGCCCACGACGCTGGCAACGTCGACGACATCCGCGAGTTCACCACGCCCGAGATGTACGCCGAGATCCGCCTGCAGATGGCCGACCGCGGCATGAGCGAACAGCGCACCGACGTCGTCGAGCTCGACGCCCAGGTCCTCGAAGTCGTCGAGGAAGCGCAGCGCTACGTCGTCAGCGTGCGCTTCACCGGCCTGCTGCGCGAGGACCCCGGCGCGGCACCGGCCTCCTTCGACGAAGTCTGGCACCTCACCAAGCCCGTCAGCGGCACCGGCGGCTGGGTCATCGCCGGCATCCAGCAGGTCGCGTGAGTCGGCCAGCCCGTTCCGAGAATATGTCCGTCCTTGATTTCGGCACTCGCGGCGCCCTGGCCGCCATCAACCATCTCCTCGCGCGTGCGAACTGGGCGCGCGAGCGCCTCGCCCCGCATGCAGGCCGCTGCGCGCGCCTATCTGCCGACCCGGTCGCGCTGGCATTCGGCATCGACACGGACGGCTACCTCGTCGACGCCGCGGACGGGAGGGCGCCGGACGTCACCCTGTCACTGCCGTTCTCGGCGCTGCCCGGCCTCGCCGGCGGCGACGCGAACAAGCTCATGAACGCTGTACGCATCGAGGGCAGTGCCGAGCTCGCCGACGCCCTGGGCTTCGTGTTCCGCAACCTGCGCTGGGATGCTGAGGAGGACCTGTCGCGCGTGTTCGGCGACATCGTCGCACACCGCATGGTCGAAGGCGCCGCGAGCCTGCGTCGCATGCATGAGCGCGCCTGGGCCGGCCTCACCGGCAACCTGGCCGAATATCTTGCCGAAGAGCAGCAGGCCCTGGTCACGCGCGCCGCGCTGGCGAGCTTTGGCGACGAGCTGCGCATACTGCGCGACGATCTCGCGCGCCTCGACAAACGTCTCGGCCGGCTCTACCCGCCCCCAACCCGCGCCTGAGCGGTGCCCCACCCTCGCGGGCGGGCCGGAAATGGAAAGGGCAGTCCTCGCGGACTGCCCTTCGTGCTTCCTGCTCGCCGCAAACGCGGCGAAACGCCGATCAGTGGCCGCGCTTGCGCAGCTTCTGGATCGCGGCGATCTGCGCGATCGCCTCGGCCAGCTCGGCTTGCGCCTTGGCGTAGTCGAGCTCGGACGACTTGTTCTGCAGCGCCTCTTCCGCCATACGCTTGGCTTCGAGGGCCTTGGCCTCGTCGAGATCCTTGCCCCGGATCGCGGTGTCCGCCAGAACGGTGACCAGCCCCGGCTGAACTTCCAGGATGCCGCCGGCGACGAACACCAGCTCTTCATCCGCCTGATCCGGCACCTTGACACGCACCGCGCCCGGCTTGATCCGGGTCATCAGCGGCATGTGGCCGGGCAGGATCCCGAGTTCGCCCGCTTCGCCCGGAAGCGCAACGAACTCCGCCAAGCCGGAAAAGATCTGCTCTTCCGCGCTGACGATGTCCACGTGGACCGTCATTGCCATGTTGACTCCTTTTCAAGGCCGCGCAGCAGCGGACTGCTGCGCGGCGGCCCAGATTACTGGAGCTTCTTGGCCTTCTCGATGGCCTCTTCGATGCCACCGACCATGTAGAACGCCTGCTCCGGCAGGTGATCGCACTCGCCATTGACGATCATCTTGAAGCCCTTGATCGTCTCCTTCAGCGGCACGTACTTGCCCGGCGAGCCGGTGAACACTTCCGCGACGTGGAAGGGCTGCGACAGGAAGCGCTGGATCTTGCGCGCGCGCGACACGGCCAGCTTGTCTTCCGGCGACAGTTCGTCCATGCCGAGAATCGCGATGATGTCGCGCAGTTCCTTGTAGCGCTGCAGCGTCATCTGAACCTGGCGAGCGACACCGTAGTGCTCTTCACCGACGACCAGCGGATCGAGCTGGCGCGAGGTCGAGTCGAGCGGATCGACGGCGGGGTAGATACCCAGCGCGGCGATGTCACGCGACAGCACGACGGTCGAGTCGAGGTGCAGGAAGGTCGTTGCCGGCGACGGGTCGGTCAAGTCGTCCGCAGGGACGTACACGGCCTGGATCGAGGTGATCGAGCCGACCTTGGTCGAGGTGATGCGCTCCTGCAGGCGGCCCATTTCTTCCGCCAGCGTCGGCTGGTAGCCCACAGCGGAAGGCATACGGCCCAGCAGCGCGGACACTTCGGTACCGGCCAGGGTGTAGCGGTAGATGTTGTCCACGAAGAACAGGATGTCGCGGCCTTCGTCGCGGAAGCGCTCGGCCATGGTCAGGCCGGTCAGCGCGACGCGCAGACGGTTGCCCGGGGGTTCGTTCATCTGACCGAACACCATCGCAACCTTGTCGAGAACGTTGGAGTCCTTCATCTCGTGGTAGAAGTCGTTGCCCTCACGGGTACGCTCGCCCACGCCTGCGAACACCGACAGACCCGAGTGCTGCTTCGCGATGTTGTTGATCAGCTCCATCATGTTCACGGTCTTGCCCACGCCGGCACCGCCGAACAGGCCGACCTTGCCGCCCTTCGCGAACGGGCACACCAGGTCGATAACCTTGATGCCGGTTTCGAGCAGGTCGACCGACGGCGACAGGTCGTCGAACTTGGGGGCCTTGGCGTGGATAGGACGCAGCTCGTCCGCTTCCACCGGACCAGCTTCGTCGATCGGGCGACCGAGCACGTCCATGATGCGGCCCAGGGTGCCGTGACCGACCGGAACCGAAATCGGCTTGCCGGTGTTGGCGACCTTCATGCCGCGACGCAGGCCGTCGGAGGAGCCGAGCGCGATGGTGCGCACGATCCCGTCACCGAGCTGCTGCTGCACCTCGAAAGTCAGCCCCTCTTCCGCGAAGGAATCGGCGGCGCTTTCGAGCTTCAGCGCGTCGTAAACCTTGGGCATGGCTTCGCGGGGGAACTGGATATCCACCACGGCGCCGATGCACTGAACGATAGTTCCTTGACTCATCGTCGTTTCCTTAATTCAATATTCCGTTACACCGCAGCGGCGCCGCCGACGATCTCCGACAGCTCCTTCGTGATCGCTGCCTGGCGGGTCTTGTTATAGACCAGCTGCAGGTCGCCAATCACGGTCTTGGCATTGTCGGAGGCGGCCTTCATTGCCACCATTCGCGCACTCTGTTCGGAAGCCATGTTCTCGGCGACAGCCTGGTACACCAGCGCCTCGACGTAACGCACCAGCATCTCGTCGATGACCACCTGAGGATCCGGCTCGTAGAGGTAATCCCACGAGCTTTCGGGTGTGCCCAGCTGTTCGCCGGAGAGCGGGAGCAGCTGCTCCAGCACCGGCTCCTGCTTCATCGTGTTGATGAAGCGCGTGTAGGCAATGTAGACCGCGTCGAGCTCGCCGTTCTGGAACGCGTCGAGCATGACCTTGACCGGGCCGATCATCTTTTCCAGGTGCGGCGTGTCGCCCATCTGCACGACGTGCGACACGACGTTCGCGCCCATACGCTGCATGAAGCCGAAACCCTTGTTGCCGATGCAGCAGGCACGGATATCGGAAACGCCGTTGGCGTTCCATTCCTTCATCGCGTTCAGCGCAACACGCTGGATGTTGGTGTTGAGACCGCCGCACAGACCCTTGTCGGTTGTGACGAGGATCAGGCCCACCCGCTTGACCTGGTCCTTGTGGACCAGGAAGGGGTGCTTGTAGTCGGTCACATTGGCCTGGGACAGGTTCGCGGCGAGTCGGCGGATCTTGTCGGCGTAGGGACGGGCAGCACGCATCCGGTCCTGCGCCTTGCGCATTTTGGATGCGGCCACCATTTCCATGGCCTTGGTGATCTTGCGCGTGTTTTGCACGCTCTTGATCTTGGTACGGATTTCCTTACCGCTAGCCATATTCCGTCTCCGTCCGCGGCCTTAGGCCCAGCTCTTCTTGAACTCTTCGATCGTGGCGACGAGTTGCTTCTCGCCCTCGGCGTCGAGCTCCTTGGCGGACAGGATCTTGGAGACCAGCGCGGCGTTCTTCGTCTTGACGAACTGCTGCAGGCCGTTCTCGAAGGCGAGCACGCGGCCGACTTCGACGTCGTCGAAGTAACCGTTGTTCACCGCGAACAGCGTGATGGCCATTTCCGCGATCGACATCGGCGCGTACTGGACCTGCTTCATCAGCTCGGTCACGCGGCGGCCGCGCTCGAGCTGCTTGCGGGTCGCGTCGTCCAGATCCGAAGCGAACTGCGCGAAGGCCGCAAGTTCGCGGTACTGCGCGAGGTCGGTACGGATACCGCCGGAGAGCTTCTTGACGACCTTGGTCTGCGCGGCGCCACCGACTCGCGACACCGAGATACCGGCGTTGATCGCGGGACGGATACCGGCGTTGAAGAGGTCGGTATCAAGGAAGATCTGACCGTCGGTAATCGAGATCACGTTGGTCGGAACGAACGCGGAAACGTCGCCGGCCTGGGTTTCGATCACGGGGAGCGCGGTCAGCGAACCGGTCTTGCCCTTGACTTCGCCGTTGGTGAACTTCTCGACGTAGTCGGCCGAGACGCGCGAGGCGCGCTCGAGCAGACGCGAGTGCAGGTAGAACACGTCGCCGGGGTAGGCTTCGCGGCCCGGCGGGCGGCGCAGCAGCAGCGAGATCTGACGGTAGGCCCAGGCCTGCTTGGTCAGATCGTCGTAAATGATCAGGGCGTCCTGGCCGCGGTCGCGGAAGTATTCGCCCATCGTGCAACCCGAGTAGGGCGCGATGAACTGCATTGCGGCGGACTCGGAAGCGGTCGCGGCGACGACGATGGTGTATTCCATCGCGCCGTGTTCTTCCAGCTTGCGCACCACGTTGGCGATCGTCGAGGCCTTCTGGCCGACCGCAACGTAGACGCAGAACATGTCCTGGCCTTTCTGGTTGATGATCGCATCAACGGCCACGGCGGTCTTGCCGGTCTGGCGGTCACCGATGATCAGCTCGCGCTGGCCACGGCCGATCGGCACCATGGAGTCGACCGACTTCAGACCGGTCTGCACCGGCTGCGAAACCGACTGACGCCAGATAACGCCGGGAGCGACCTTCTCGATCTTGTCGGTCAGCTTGGCGTTGATCGGGCCCTTGCCGTCGATCGGCTGGCCCAGCGCGTTGACGACGCGGCCAACCAGCTCGGGGCCGACCGGGACTTCGAGAATGCGGCCCGTCGCCTTGACGGAGTCGCCTTCGGTGATGTGCTCGTACTCGCCGAGAACCACCGCGCCGACCGAGTCGCGCTCGAGGTTCAGCGCGAGGCCGAAGGTGTTGCCAGGGAATTCCAGCATTTCGCCCTGCATGACGTCCGCCAGGCCGTGGACGCGGGTGATGCCGTCGGTAACCGACACCACCGTACCCTCGTTGCGCGACGTGGCTGCGAGCTGCAGGTTCTGGATCCGGCTCTTAATCAGATCACTGATTTCAGAGGGGTTGAGTTGCATCTGGGTATGCTCCTAGTTCTTTAGCGCAGCGGCCATGTTCGCGAGTTTGCCGCGGACCGAGGCGTCGATCACTTCGTCGCCGATGGCGATACGGACCCCGCCGATGAGTTCGGGGTCGAGGCTCACGCTGATGTTCAGCTTGGACTTGAAACGGCTTTCAAGATCGGCTTTCAGCGTTGCCAGGGTCGCATCGTCGAGCGGGAAGGCGGAGGCGATTTCGGCCTCCTTGACGCCCTCATGTTCGTTCTTGAGATCGACGAACAGGTCACGGATCTCCGGAAGCACCTGCAGGCGCTCGTTGTCCACGAGGACGCGGACGAAGTTCTGCAGTTCGGGGGTCAGGCCCTGACCCGCAACGTCGACGAACAGCTGGAACAGCTGTTGCGCCGACAGTTTCGGATCACTGATGCAGGCCCGCATCGTGCCGTCCGCGGCAATCGCGGCCAGACGATCGAGTGCTTCCGACCAAGGCCCCAGCGCACCTGCCCCGCGGGCCAGCTCGAAGGCGGCATCCGCATAGGGGCGCGCGATGGTGACGTTCTCGGCCATGACTTATTGCAGTTCCTGTTTCAGGTTGGCGAGCAGGTCGGCGTGCACCTGGGCGTTGATCTCGCGACGCAGGATGCGCTCGGCACCGGCCACGGCGAGGTTGGCGACCTGGTCGCGCAGGGCTTCCTTGGCACGCTGCGCTGCGGCACCGGCTTCGCCCTGGGCGGCTTCACGCGCCTGGGCAATGATGCGCGCGGCTTCGGCGCGGGCTTCGTCGAGAACGGTGGCGGCCTGCTTTTCAGCGGCCGTGCGCACGTCACCCGCGGATTCGCGGGCCTTGCGCAGTTCCTCGACGACCTTCTTCTCGGCGAGAGAGAGGTCGGCCTTTGCCTTGTCCGCAGCCGCGAGCCCGTCCGCGATCTTCTTCGCGCGCTCGTCGAGTGCCTTCACGATGGGGGGCCACACGAACTTCATGGTGACCCACGCCAGAATGAAGAACACAACGAGCTGGGCAATCAGGGTTGCGTTCAAATTCACTGTTCTTGCTCCTCAGTTGTGTTCAATGAGGCCGATGGAGGCCAAATGAGCGAACCGATCAGAGCTGGAACGGGTTGGCGAAGGCGAACATCATCGCGATACCGACACCGATCAGGAACGCGGCGTCGATCAGACCGGCCAGCAGGAACATCTTGGTTTGCAGCGCGTTCATCAGCTCAGGCTGACGGGCCGAAGCTTCGAGGTACTTGGAACCCATGATGCCGATACCGATACAAGCACCGATAGCACCCATACCGATGATCAGACCAGCGGCCAGAGCAACAAAACCCAGAACGTTTTCCATGACGACTCCTTAAGTAAGAAATTGAAGTTAAAAAGAAACCAGTTGGGACTACAAAACGATTAGTGGCTTTCGTGAGCCTGGCCGATATACACCAGCGTCAGCATCATGAAGATGAAGGCCTGCAGCGCGACGATCAGGATGTGGAACACGGCCCAGATCGAACCGGCAATGATGTGGCCGACGAAGCCGAAGACGGTGGCAGTGCCGCCGAGCAGCGCGATCAGCATGAAAATCAGCTCGCCGGCGTACATGTTGCCGAACAGTCGCATGCCGTGAGAGACGGTCTTGGCGAGGAATTCGATCATCTGCATCAGGAAGTTCACCGGGTACAGCAGGGGATGGCTGCCGAACGGAGCGGTGAAGAGCTCATGTACCCAGCCCGACATGCCCTTGATCTTGATGTTGTAGTAGAGGCACAGCAGCAGCACGCCGATCGACATGCCGAGGGTACCGTTGAGGTCGGCGGTCGGCACGACGCGCAGATAGGCGTGCGAGTCGCCCGTCATGAGCTGCCAGATCTTCGGCAGCAGATCGACCGGCAGGAAGTCCATCGAGTTCATGAGGAAGATCCACAGGAACACGGTGAGCGCGACCGGGGCGACGAACTTGCGCGACTCGGCGCTGTGCACGATGCCCTTGGCCTGGTCGGCGACCATCTCGACGAGGATCTCGACGGCGGCCTGGAAGCGGCCCGGCACGCCGGCGGTGGCCTTGTTGGCGGCACGAATCAGGAAGAACAGGGTGACGACGCCCAGGAAGATCGAGAAGAACAGGGTGTCGAGGTTCCACACGCTCCAGTCGATCACGGCCTTCTGGGCGTGCCCGGTGGAGTTGAGGTGGGTGAGGTGGTGGACGATGTACTCGCCTGCGGTGGGTGCTTCGGTAGCCATAATCAGGTCTTCACCAAGAATGCAAACAAATTCGCCTTGAGTGCCAGGATCAGGCCGATGAAGAGGCCGCCCCAATGGACGTCTTCATAGCGCAACCCGACCAGCACCAACAATCCCACTATCGACGCGACCTTCAGGAACTCGCCGACAAAAAAAGCTGTCACATGGCCTGACCCGCCGCGCTTGGCGACGAGGTGCAGCCGCAGCGCAAACAAGGCGCTTGGCAGCACGCAGGACAGACCTCCGAATGCTGCGGAGATCGCTCCGGCCGGGCCGAAAAAAACGGCCGCAATGGCCGTTGCCACGATCGTCGCGCCGAACTGCAGTAAGACCATCTTCAGCATGGATCTGCCGCCGCGCCGCGCCTGTCAGGCGCCGATCGCCTCAAAAATTCCGCGAATACTAGGGGTTAACCGTAACAAAGTCAAATATGTATGGCACTGCAGCATGGCCGCGACGCCAGGTCCTGCATCTTATAGAAGATAGGCAGTTTTTCGTAGCCGGGAGGCCATTCGACCTGCGAATGGGGTCAGCAAAACGTCTTATTCCGTCTCGCCGCGAAGGCGTGCGAGGAGGCCGTCCAGTTGGTCGAGGCTGCCGAACTGCAGACTGATTTCTCCCGCCCCCTTGCGGTTGGCCTTGATGCGGACAGTCGCCCCGATGAGGTCGGCGAGCTCCTCCTGCAGGCGCAGCAGGTCGCGATCGGGTGCCTGGGCGGCCTTCTTGGGGCGCGGGTTGACGGTCTGCTGGACGAGACGCTCGGTGTCGCGCACCGACAGGCCGCGCGCGGCGACCTGGTTGGCGAGCTGGATCTGGTTGGCGCCGTCGAGCGGCAGGATGGCGCGCGCATGGCCCATGTCGATGTCGCCGGCCATGAGCAGCTCCTGCACCGGGCGCGCGAGATTGAGCAGGCGCAGCAGGTTGGAGGCGGCCGGACGCGAGCGCCCGACCGCATCGGCGGCCTGCTGGTGGGTCATGCCGAACTCGTCGATGAGGCGCTGGATGCCGCTCGCTTCCTCGAGCGGGTTGAGGTCCTCGCGCTGGATGTTCTCGATGAGCGACATCGCGAGCGCCGCCTCGTCCGGGATCTCGCGCACGAGGCAGGGCACCTCGGCAAGCTCGGCGATCTGCGCGGCGCGCCAGCGGCGTTCGCCGGCGATGATCTCGTAGCCGCTGCCGTCGACGGGGCGCACGAGGATGGGTTGCATGACCCCCTGGGCCTTGATCGAGGCGGCCAGCTCCTCGAGCGAGCCGGGGTCCATGCGCGTGCGCGGCTGGTACTTGCCGGGCTGCAACGCGGACACCGCGAGGGTCTGGAGCTCGCCGACCGCTTCGTCGTCGTTGTTGGCGGCGAGCAGGGCGTCGAGGCCGCGGCCTAGGCCTTTCAGTTTGGGTCGGGACATGGGTTTTGCCTGATTTCGGATCGGGTTACAGCGTCTTCACGCGTTCGATCATTTCCTTCGCGAAGGCCATATAGGCCTGCGCACCCTTGGCCGCGCGGTCGAATACGACACCGGGCATGCCGTGGCTGGGTGCTTCGGCGAGGCGCACGTTGCGGGGCACGATGGCATCGAACACCTTGTCGCCGAAGTGCTCCTCGAGCTGGGCCGAGACCTGCTGCTGCAGGGTCATGCGCGGATCGAACATGACGCGCAGCAGGCCGATGATCTTGAGGTCGCGGTTGAGGTTGGCGTGCACCTTCTTGATCGTATTGACGAGGTCGGACAGGCCTTCGAGCGCGTAGTACTCGCACTGCATCGGGATGATGACGCCGTGCGCGGCGCACAGGCCGTTGAGCGTCAGCATCGACAGCGAGGGCGGGCAGTCGACGAGGACGAAGTCGTAGTCGGCGTCGAACTGCCGGAAGGCGTCGCGCAGGCGGTTCTCGCGCCGTTCGAGATCGACGAGCTCGACTTCGGCACCGGCGAGGTCGCGGTTGGCGGGGAGGACGTCATATCCGCCGGTGGGGGAGCTTACGCGGGCTTCGTCGAGGGTCGCGAGGCCGACGAGGACGTGATACACGGATTTCTCGAGTCCGCGCTTGTCGATGCCGCTACCCATCGTCGCGTTGCCCTGCGGGTCGAGGTCGACGAGGAGGGTGCGCTGGCCGGCGAGCTGCAGCGCGGCGGCGAGGTTCACGCAGGTGGTGGTCTTGCCGACGCCGCCTTTCTGGTTGGCGACACAGAAGATTCGGGCCATTCAGCTCTTTTCCACGATGATCAGGTGTCGGTCGGCGCCCAGCCCGGGCACCGTCAGCGGCACGGCCTCGACGACGCGGAAGGCGGCGGGAAGGCGTGCGATTTCGTCCCGAGGATACACGCCCTTCATGGCAAGGAAGCGACCGCCGGGGCGCAGCAGGTGTTGCGTGAGGCCGACGAAATCGGCGAGCTCGGAGAAAGCGCGCGAGATAACGGCGTCGAAGGGCTGCTCCGGGCGGACGTTTTCGACGCGCTCGTTGAGGACGGTGAAGTTCGCGAGGCCCAGCTCGATCTTCGCCTGCTGCTGGAAGCTCGCCTTCTTGTTGACGGTCTCGATCGAGCTGATCGCGAGCGCAGGCTGGCGTCCGGCCGTCGCAATCGCGAGCGGGATGCCCGGAAGCCCGCCGCCGGAGCCGATGTCGGCGAGGCGTTCGATGCCGGCGAGACGCGGCAGCACCACGAGCGAGTCGAGCAGGTGGTGCGTGATGACCTGGCCGGCGTCGCGGATCGAGGTGAGGTTGTAGACCTTGTTCCACTTCTGCAGCAGCGCGGCGAAGTCCAGCAGCCTCGCCTGCACCTCGGCCGGCAGCTCGATCCCCATTTCGGCAAGACCGCGTTCCAGGGTGATGGCGCTCATGCGGATTTCGCCTGTGTCGCGTCGGTGCCGCGGCTGCGCGCGACGAGTTCGCGACGCTTCAGCCACACCAGCAGCAGCGAGATCGCCGCGGGCGTGACGCCCTGGATGCGACCGGCCTGGCCGATGGTTTCGGGTTTGTGCAGATTGAGCTTCTGCTGCACTTCCTTGGACAGGCCGCGCACCTCGGCGTAGTCGAGCCCGGCGGGCAGGCGGGTCGATTCGGCCTGCAGCTGCTTGGCGACCTCGTCCTGCTGGCGGTCGATGTAGCCCTGGTACTTGGCGGCGATCTCGAGCTGCTCGATGACCTGCGGGTCGGTTTCCGGATCCTCCGGCGCGCCGGGCAGCGTCATGAGGTCCGCATAACGGGTGTTCGGACGGCGCAGCAGTTCGAAGAAGCGGTATTCGCGTTCGAGCGCCTTGCCGACGACGCGCTCGGCGTCCGCAGCAGGAACGCGGTCGGGAACCGCCCAGGTGGCTTTCAGGCGTGCCGTTTCGCGTTCGATCGCCTCACGCTTGCGGCAGAAGGCCTCCCAGCGGACGTCGTCGACGAGGCCAAGCTCGCGGCCCTTCTCGGTCAGGCGCAGGTCGGCATTGTCTTCGCGCAGGGACAGGCGGTATTCGGCGCGCGACGTGAACATGCGATAGGGCTCGGCGACGCCGCGGGTAATGAGGTCGTCGACGAGCACGCCTAGGTAGGCTTCGTCGCGGCGCGGGCACCAGGCTTCGCGTCCCTGCACCTGCAGCGCGGCGTTGGCACCGGCCAGCAGCCCCTGCGCGGCCGCTTCCTCGTAGCCGGTGGTGCCGTTGATCTGGCCGGCGAAGAAGAGGCCGTGGAAGGTCTTGGTCTCGAGGCTGCTCTTGAGGTTGCGCGGGTCGAAGTAGTCGTATTCGATGGCGTAGCCGGGACGCAGGATGTGGGCGTTTTCGAGGCCGCGGATCGAGCGCACGACGGCGAGCTGGACATCAAAGGGCAGGGACGTCGAGATGCCGTTGGGGTAGATCTCGTGCGTGTCCAGGCCCTCGGGCTCGAGGAAGATGTTGTGGCTGTCCTTGTCGGCGAAGCGGTGGATCTTGTCCTCGATCGAGGGGCAGTAGCGCGGGCCGACGCCCTCGATGACGCCGGAGTACATCGGCGAGCGGTCGAGGTTGGCGCGGATGATGTCGTGCGTGCGCTCGTTGGTGTGCGTGATCCAGCACGGGAGCTGGCGCGGGTGCTGCGCGGCCGAGCCGAGGAAGCTGAACACGGGCACCGGGTCGTCGCCGGGCTGCTCCTGCATCACCGAGAAGTCGATCGTGCGCGCGTCGAGGCGCGGCGGCGTGCCGGTCTTGAGGCGCCCCTGCGGGAGCTTGAGTTCCTTGAGGCGCCGGCCGAGCGAGATCGCCGGGGGATCGCCGGCGCGGCCGGCGGAGTAGTGCTCGAGGCCGACGTGCACGAGGCCGTTGAGGAAGGTGCCGGCGGTGAGGACGACGGCGGGGGCCTCGAAGGCGAGGCCGATCTGCGTGACGACGCCGGTGACGCGATCGCCGACGACGGTGATGTCGTCGACGGCCTGCTGGAACAGCCACAGGTTGGGCTGGTTCTCGAGGCGGCGACGGATCGCGGCCTTGTAGAGCACGCGATCGGCCTGGGCGCGGGTGGCGCGCACGGCCGGGCCTTTCGAGGCGTTGAGGATGCGGAACTGGATGCCGCCCTCGTCGGTGGCGGCGGCCATCGCGCCGCCGAGCGCGTCGACCTCCTTGACCAGGTGGCCCTTGCCGATGCCGCCGATCGAGGGGTTGCAGCTCATCTGGCCGAGGGTCTCGATGTTGTGCGTGAGCAGCAGGGTTTTCGCGCCCATGCGGGCGGACGCAAGCGCGGCCTCGGTGCCGGCATGGCCACCACCGACAACGATGACATCGAAACGGGAGGGATAGAGCATGGCGCACCCCGGCGCAGATGAAGCGAAGGACGCCCGATTTTACGCTGTTGCGGTGCGAAAGCCTAGTGTTCCGCGAAAATGTTTCACGAAAAAACTACGCACAAACAGCAACTTGCGTGACACATTCGCGCCATCGCCACCCGTAGGTGCTCAGCGGCGGGCGAGCCTGACCACCTGCGCCTGCACGAGCCGGGCCATGGCGTCGGCCCGCCCGGACTCGACCTCCTCGCCGTCGCGGTAGAGCAGGGCGACGTCGAGGGGGCCGCCGCCCACGGCCCGCACGGCGACGTTGTCGGGGCTGATCGTGACGCGCCCCAGGCGTCGCTCGGTGGGCCAGTCGAGATGCAGGTAGCTGTGATAGACCAGTTCGGAACAGACGATCCGGTTCGTCGACTCGACATCGAAATTGAAGTCGTAGCCCTTGCCCACCTGACGCAGCGCCTGCAGGACGATTTCGGCGCGCTGGACGTGGGAGAGCTCGTCCTGACGCAGCAGCGCGAGGTCGTCGACGTTGAGGAAGTGCGCGAGCGTGTTCATCTCGACGCCCGAGCGCAGGGCCTCGACGACGCCCCGACCGGCCCGTATCTTCTCCTGCAGCGGACGCACGACGGGATGGTCCCACACGCCGAGTTCGCGCAGCTCGGCTTCGCTGCCGACCCACACGGCGACGTGGCCCCAGTGCCCGGGAATGAAGGCGTCGGTGAGGCGGAACGGCGTCTTTTCGAGCAGGATGTCGCCGGCCCGCGCGGTGGCGGCGACTTTCGCCAGCACCGACGGACGCGCATCGAGCTTGCCGCGGCGGCTCTCGACGAGACCGACCGCATTGCCGAACAGCAGGCTGGAGACGTGCACGCCGTCCTTGCTCAGGCCGGCGAAGGCGTCGGCGCCAAGCGTGGAGAACATGCCGAGCATGTTGCCGACGAATTCGAGCGGCCGGACGTGGCGGACGACGTTGCGCGAGGGGCTTTGGTCGATAAGCTGGGCGAGGTAGCGGAAGGCCTCGTCGCCGTTCTCTTCTTCCAGCGCACCCGCGGGTGCGTGCTCCTCCAGCCACATCAGGGCCCGACGCACGCGACTGCGGTTCTCGGGCGATGCGAAGGACGCGGCGATCCTGTTCAGTTCGCCACCGGGGAGCGCAAAGCCGCTGTCGGCGCGGTTGAGGTGCTGGCGCAGGACCGGATCGGAGCGATACAGGGAGATCACGGAGAGGTAGTTGTCGTACAGCACGAGCGCCGCCGACAGCGACATCGCGATGCCGGTGGCCTGGCGGCGCGCGGCCTGCGGGTCGTCGGGGACGGGCTCGTCGAGCCAGCATTCGTGCGCGAGGCTGATCCGGTAGAGCGCCGCGCGCTGTTCGAGCATGGCCGCGGCGCCCTGGTTGAGGCGCAGCAGGTCACGACCGGAAAGCGCCTGGCGATGCGTGATCTTGTCGCGCAACTCGTCGAGCAGGCGGATCGAGCGCGCCCGCATGGCGAGGGCTTCCTCGACCAGCCCCTGGTAGGCCAGCACCTCGCGCGTCTGGGCGCGCTGCTGCTCGTCCGGGGCGCCGCCGTGGAATTCCGCGCGGTGCCGGCTGCATTCCTCGCCACCGCCCAGCCTTGCGCGCTCGACGGCGGTGCCGGGCGCCTCCGCGGACAGGCGGTAGGCCGGGTCGATGTCGCGTTCGAGCGCAACGGCGCTCGCGCAATGCAGACCGACGATCAGCCCCGCCGCCCCCAGCTTCAGTACCCCACGACATCCCGCCGCGATCGCCCGCACGCTCATGCTTCCCGTCACCCCATCCGTTTGCGCGGCGCCCGGCATGACCTCGCGATCTGGCGCGACAGGGACGGCGGGCACCGCGATACGCACGTCATATTAGCGAGTCTTCCCGCGGTTCGCCACCGGCATGGCGGCACACGCCGACGTTGCCAACCCTGCCGGCGTTGGGGATACTCCGGGCTTTTCGCGCCAGCGCCCAGCGAGCACTCCATGTCCGACATCCCGTCCTGCCCCCAATGCACCCTCGAGAACACCTACCCCGACGGTGCGAACTACGTGTGTGCCGACTGCGGCTACGAATGGCCGATGGCCGAGGCCGCAGCACCCGCGGATGAGGGCGAGGCGCTCGTCAAGGATGCCAACGGCAACGTGCTGCAGAACGGCGACTCGGTGGTGCTGATCAAGGACCTGAAGGTGAAGGGTTCGTCGATCACGCTGAAGGTCGGCACCAAGGTGAAGAGCATCCGTCTCGTCGGCGGCGACCATGAAGTCGACTGCAGGATGGACGCCGGCAACTTCATGCTGAAGGCCTGCTACCTGAAGAAGGTGTGAAAATCGGGGCGCGGCGCGCCCCGATGCCTCAGTGATTGAGGATCTTCGCGAGGAAGGTCTGCGCGCGTTCGGAACGCGGCTGGCCGAAGAAATCTTCCTTTGCGGCGTCCTCGACGATGGCACCGCGGTCCATGAAGATCACGCGGTTGGCGACCTTGCGCGCGAAGCCCATCTCGTGCGTGACGCACATCATCGTCATGCCCTCCTGGGCGAGCTGGACCATGACGTCGAGCACCTCGTTGATCATCTCGGGGTCTAGCGCCGAGGTCGGTTCGTCGAACAGCATGCAGATCGGGTCCATCGCGAGCGCGCGGGCGATCGCGACACGCTGCTGCTGCCCCCCCGAGAGCTGGCCGGGAAACTTCGCCGCCTGATTCTTGAGGCCGACGCGGTCGAGAAGCTTGAGACCCTTGTCGACCGCCTCCTCCCTGCCGCGGCCGAGCACCTTGATCTGCGCGATCGCGAGGTTGTCGGTGATCGTCATGTGCGGGAAGAGCTCGAAGTTCTGGAACACCATGCCGACCTTGGCGCGCAGCTTGGGCAGGTCGGTCTTCGGATCCTCGACCGCGATGCCATTGACGACGATGCTGCCCTGCTGGAAGGGTTCGAGCGCATTGACGCACTTGATCAGCGTCGATTTGCCCGATCCCGAGGGGCCGCACACCACCACCACCTCACTCTTGCCGACCTGGGTCGTGCAGTCGGTCAGCACCTGGAAGCTGCCGTACCACTTCGAAACGTTCTTGATCTCGATCATCGTTGGTGGCTCCGTTACTTAGCGGATGATGGCGATGCGCGACTGCAGCCGCTTCACGAGGCGCGAGAGCGTGAAGCAGATGACGAAATAGACGACGGCGACGGTGGTGTACATCTCGACCGGGCGCAGGTCGCGCTGCGTGATCTTGTCGGCGGCGCCGAAGAAGTCGGTCGCGCCGATCGCATACACGAGCGACACGTCCTGGAACAGGATGATGGTCTGCGTGAGCAACACCGGCAGCATGTTGCGGAAGGCCTGCGGCAGCACGACGTGGCGCATCGTCTGGCCGTAGGTGAAGCCGAGCGCGTAACCCGCGGCAATCTGGCCCTTGGGGATCGACTGGATGCCCGAGCGCATGATTTCCGAGTAGTACGCGGCCTCGAAGATCGTGAAGGTGAAATAGGCCGAGTTGGCGGCGCCTATCGGCGTCGATTTGCCGGTGATCATCTGCAACACGAGCGGGATGATCAGGTAGAAGGCGAGGATTACCTGCACCAGCGGCACGCTGCGGAAGACGTTGACGTAGCCGGCGGCGAACCATTGCAGCGGCGCGATCGAGGACAGGCGCATCAGCGCGAGCACGGTGCCGATGAGGATGCCGCCGATCATCGCGGTGACGGTGACCTGCAGCGTGTAGCGCAGGCCTTCGGCGAGGAAGGCCCAGTTCTGCGTGATGACCGAGAAGTCGAAGTCGCTCATGATCACTTGCCTCCCTTCTGGCCGACGATGAGGCCGGGCACGCGCGTGCGGGCCTCGACGAAGGCAAGGATGCGGTTCATGACGAAGGCGAGGATGAAGTAGGCGAGCGTAACAACGATGGTGATCTCGAGCACCTGCGAGGTCTTCTCGATGATCTGCTTGTACTGGAAGTAGAGCTCGAGGATGCCGACCGCGTAGGTCACGGCCGAGTTCTTGAAGATGTTCATCGCCTCCGACGTGAGCGCCGGCAGCACGATGCGATAGGCCATCGGCAGGCGCACGTAGCGGTAGGTCTGCCACTCGGTGAAGCCGAGCGCGAGGCCGGCAAAGCGCTGGCCGCGCGACAGCGAGTTGATGCCCGCCTTGACCTGCTCGGCGATGCGCGCCGCGGTGTACAGGCCCAGGCCGACGATGGCGATGACGAAATAGGGCAGGTCCTGCTTCATCCACAGGCCAAGCTTTTCGGGCACCAGCTCGGGCACGACGAAGAACCACATGAAGAGCTGGACGATCAGCGGGACGTTGCGGAAGAGGTCGACGTAGGCGTCGCCGAGGCCGACGAGCCAGCGCTTCGGCGTCGTGCGCATGACGCCGAGGGCCGAACCGAGGATCAGCGCGACGGCGAGCGAGGCGAGCGAAACGAAGGTGGTCCAGCCGAGGCCGGACAGGATCCAGTCGTAGTACTTGAGACCGTCGTCGGTCTCCTGGAAGAAGAACATCCAGTCCCAATGGTAGTTCATGCGAACTCCCCTCCCTGGGCGGCGCGCGGGCGCCGGGTTTGTCGGATGTCGGGTCGCGGCGGCCGTCTCCGGCCGCCGCGCGCGGGCCGCTTATTCGACGCCCTTGTCGGTCGGGTTCTGGAACGCAGCCTTCACCGCCGCGCTCATCGGGAAGTTGAGGTTCACGTTGCGCGGCGGGATCGGGTTCATGAACCACTTGGCGTACAGCTTCTCGGCCTCGCCGGACTTCATCAGGCCGGTGAGCGTCTTGTCGACTATCGCCTTGATCGGTGCGTCGTCCTTGCGCATCATGACCGCATAGGGTTCGTCACGCAGCGAGGGACCGACGATCTCGAACATCGCGGGATTCTTGGAGCTGGCGATCAGGCCGGCGAGCAGGATGTCATCCATGACGAAGGCGGCGGCGCGGGCGCTCTCGACCATCAGGAAGGAGTCGGCGTGGTCCTTGCCGTAGATGTTCCTGACGTCGATGGTCTTGCCCTTCTCGTTCATCTTGATGAGCTGGTCGGACGTCGTCCCCGTGGTGGTGACGACCGGCTTGCCGTTGAGGTCGCCGATGTCCTTGACGCCGGAATCCTTGCGCACGGCCATGCGCACGCTGGTGACGAAGTAGGCCACCGAGAAGCCGACCTGCTGCTGGCGCGCGACGCTGTTGGTGGTGGAGCCGCACTCGAGGTCGATGGTGCCGTTCTGCATCAGCGGAATGCGGTTCTGCGAGGTCACCGCCTGGTAATTCACCTGCAGGCTGGGCATCTTCAGCTCGGCCTTGATCGCATCGATGACCTTGGCGCACAGGTCCATCGCGTAGCCGACGGGCTTCTGGTTGGCGTCGAGGTAGGAGAAGGGCACCGAGGATTCGCGGTGGCCGATCGTGATCGCGCCCGAATCCTTGATCTTCTGCAGTGTGCCGGTGAGCTGGGCGTGGGCGGGAGCGGCGAGGACGGCGACGGAGAGGCACAGGGCGAGGGCGGTGAGGGACTTGCGCATGAACGGACTCCAATTGTGTTGGTTCGGAAATGCGGAGGACGGCTCTTTTGCCCGGTGAGGCGTGAGCAGCGCGGCGGGTGACGGCCGCCCACGCCCATCGTAAGGCATGGCGGGGCTCGCGGGCATAGGGATCAACCCGAGTCTCCGTGCGGGCTTGCGCTCGGACGGATTTACACATTGTAACCGGCACTGTCCCAATGTCCGCGGCATTCTGGGGACAGTCGCCCGGGGGGCGCAGCCGCGCGGGGACGCGCGCTTCATCCGCGCGCGGGCGTCGCGGACGCGGCAGTGGATCGACGCGCCGGACGCGATGTATGGTTGTCGGGGCACACGTGACCGAACTCCTTCGAACGGGAGCGTGCTTCAAATATAGTTCAGCGGCGGGGAGGCGCCAGATCGCCTGGCGGGGCGCCTCGCGGCGAATCGGCGAGGAGGACGGTGGTGGCATCATCTGCTGACGGCATGATCGCGGAACTGCTGACGGACGGGCGTCCGGCAAGAAGCTGCGACGAGGGCAGCACCGCCGGCCATGCCCTCACCGCGGATCCCTCCGTCATCGCGCGGCGCATGCGGCGGCGCGCGATCGGACTGGGCATCCTCGCCTTCCTGCTGGCCATTGCGGCAATCGCGGCGCTGGTCGCACGGCAGGTGGCCGAACTGCAGCGCCGCCAGCAAGCCGAAGTGGCGCTGTCGCTGCAGTTGGTCGCCACGGCCGTGCGCCACGTCGACTCCGACCCGGATCTCGCCGCGCGCGCGGCTCTTGCGGCGCTGCGGCGCACCGCGGAGGCCGCACCTTTCCTGCGCGCCCAGGCCGAGGACGCGGCGCGCCGCAACCTGGACGCAAACCGGCTGCGCCTGACCCTGCGCGGGCACGCGGGCCGCATCAATGCGATCGCCTTCAGCCCGGACGGGTCGCTGATCGCGTCGGCCGGGCAGGATGGCACGGTACGCCTCGGGAATGCCGTCGACGGCTCGGCGTCCCCGGAGCTGCGCGGACACGAGGGCGAAGTCCGCGACCTCGCCCTCGATCCCGCCGGACAGACGCTCGCATCGGTGGGCGAGGACGGTCGCATCGTCCTGTGGGACGTCGGGCGCGGCGAACGCCTGCGCGAGCTGCCGCGGCAGCCGGAACCTTTGCATGGCGTCGCGTTCGGCCCGGACGGCGAGATCGTCGCGACGGTGGGGCAGAGCCCGGTCGTGCGGCTGTGGGACGCCGACACGGGCGGCTTGCTCGCCAACCTCTCCGGCCACAAGGGGCAGGTGCACGCGGTGGCATTCAGCCCGGATGGACGGCATCTGGCGACCGCCGGTACCGATGCCTCGCTGCGCATCTGGGATCTCCTGAGCGGACGGGCTCTGCACGTGCTCGACGGCCATGCCGGGACGGTCCTCGTGCTCGCGTTCAGCCCGGACGGGCGCTGGCTGGCGAGCGCGGGCGAGGACCGCCGGGCACGCCTGTGGGACGTCACCAACGGCACAGCGGTGCGCGAGCTGGCCGAACAGCCCGGCGCGATCCGTGCCGCTGCCTTCAGCCCGGACGGCAGCCTGCTGGCGACCGGTGACTACGACGGCTCGGCGCTGCTATGGGATGTGGCAGGCTGCACGCGCCCGGGCGGGGAATGCCCGCCGCGCGCCCCTTTCGCCGGCGACGGCAATCCGGTTACCGACCTCGCTTTCGACGCGGCCGGGACGACGCTCGCGACGACCGGCATCGACGGCAGCGTGAAGCTGTGGAACCTCGCCTTCGGCCACGAGGGCGCGATCCGCAGCCTCGCCTTCAGTCCCGACGGCAAACGGCTGGCGACGGCTGCGGCCGGCACGGATGCCGCGGTGTGGGAGCTCGCGAGCGGGCGGATCCTGCACCGGTTCGCCGGGCCGGCCGGCACGACGGCGCGCGTCGCATGGAGCCCGGACGGCAGCCGCATCGCCGCCGCGCAAGCCGACGGCGCTGCAATGCTTTGGGACGCCGCCGGCGAACGGCCGCCGCTGACGCTTCTCGGGCATGCGGGACGCGTGAATGACATCGCCTTCAGCAGCGACGGACGCAGCGTCGTCACCGCCGGACACGACGGGATGGTCGGCGTGTGGGATGCCGTCAGCGGTACGCGGCGCCTGTGGCTGCGCACCGGCACCGCGCCGTTGAACCGCGTGATCTTCAGCCGCGATGGGCGCAGCGTGCTGACGGCCGCAGCCGACGGGGCGCTCGCGGAATGGAATGCCGCCGACGGCAAACGGCAGCGCACCCTGCAGCAACGCGGCGACGAGATCCTCGACCTTGCGCTGAGCCCTGACGGCTCGCTGCTGACGACCGGCGGCAGCGACCGCGTGGTGCGCCTGTGGGGGCTGACGGCCGGAAAGCCGGTGCGCAGCCTGGCGGGACATGCAGGCGCGATCGATGCGCTCGCATTCAGCCCCGACGGGCGCCTGCTCGCGACGGCCGCACGCGACCGCAGCGCGCGCATCTGGGAAGTCGCGAACGGCTCGCAGCGCCTGGTGCTGCCGCCGCAGGATGGTCCCGTGCATGCGCTGGCCTTCTCGCCCGACGGACGCGTGCTCGCGACCGGCGGCAGCGACCGGCGCGTGCATTTCCATCCCCTCGACGCGGCGCAAGTGGCGGCGGCGCTGCGCGAGCGGGTCGCCGCCGGCCTGACGGACGCGGAATGCGCACAATACCTCAACAGTGCCCCCTGCCCGCCCTGAACGCCAGGCGCTGCGAGCCGCACCGCGTGCTAAGCTGGACAGCCATGTCGGATTCATCTTCTGTGGAGCCACAAGAACATGCCGAGCCTGCTGCCCCAACCCGATCCCGAAGGTCTGCTCGAATATTCGGTCGTGTATACCGACCGCGCGCTCAACCACATGTCGCAGCGCTTCCAGGGCGTGATGCGCGACATCTCGCGCGTGCTGAAGAAGGTCTATGGCGCCCATGCGGCAGTCATCGTGCCGGGCAGCGGCACCTTCGGCATGGAGGCGGTCGCGCGCCAGTTCGCGACCGGGAAGAAATGCCTGGTGATCCGCAACGGCTGGTTCAGCTATCGCTGGACGCAGATCTTCGACATGGGCGCCATCCCGTCCGAATGCACGGTGCTGAAGGCGCGGCAGCTCTCCGCCGGAACGCAGGCGCCGTTCGCGCCGGCGCCGGTCGCCGAGGTCGTCGCGACGATCCGCGCACACAAGCCCGATCTGGTGTTCGCGCCGCACGTGGAGACCGCGTCGGGGATGATGCTGCCGGACGACTACGTGCGCGCGGTCGCCGACGCCGTGCATGAGGTCGGCGGCCTGTTCGTGCTCGACTGCATCGCCTCCGGCACGATCTGGGTGGACATGGCCGCGAGCGGTGTAGACATCCTCATCAGCGCGCCGCAGAAGGGCTGGAGCGCGCCACCGTGCTGCGCCCTGGTGATGCTGGGCGAACGCGCACGCGAGCGCATCGAGGCGACCACCAGCACCAGCTTCGCGTGCGACCTGAAGAAGTGGCTGCAGATCATGGAGACCTACGAGAAGGGCGGCCACGCCTACCACGCGACGATGCCGACCGACGCGCTGACGGCGCTGCGCGACGTGATGCTGGAGACCGAGGCCTACGGCTTCGACAAGGTGAAGGCGGAACAGCAGGAGTTGGGCCGGCGCGTGCGCGCCTTGCTCGCCGCGCGCGGCTTCCCCAGCGTTGCGGCACCGGGCTTCGAGGCGCCGGGGGTGGTCGTGTGCTACACGGACGACCCCGAGATCCAGTCGGGGCGCAAGTTCATCGCCCAGGGCCTGCAGACCGCCGCCGGCGTGCCGCTGCAATGCGACGAGCCGGCCGATTTCCGCAGCTTCCGCATCGGCCTGTTCGGCCTCGACAAGCTGCACGCGGTCGAACGCAGCGTGAAATCGCTGGAACAGGCGCTCGACGCGCTGCGCCCGGCATAAGCGCGGCAAGGCTGTATCGATGTCCGCCAGGCGTTCAGCAGTCTGACCGTGGGAGCGGCTTCAGCCGCGAATCGGCGATTCACTCCGCAACACCGCTGCTTCGCGGCCGAAGCCGCTCCCACGGGACGCCCGGTCCAGCGGATCTCGCGATTACCCGGGTGATCCAGTCCGGCCCGGAGAACTTCCCGCGCTCCTCGGTTACAATTCCGTCCGCATATAACGGGGGAATGGCATGCGGTTCGGAAAGGCTGGATCCAGGGGCGTCGGCATTGCGCCGGTCGCGCTCGTCATCGTTCTGGTGGCGGCGCTCGGCGGCTACTTCTTCGCGACGCGCGACCGGACGGGCGAAGAGAGCGAAGCCGACAACGTACCCTTCGAACTCGTGGACGGCGCCCCGCGCGAACTCGACGGCTCGCCGGCCCTCGCCCTGTCGTTCAGCCTGCCGCTCGACGCCCGCGGCGATCACGACAAGTTCCTGCAGGTGCTGGAGATGCCGTCGCCCGGCCACGCCGCGGAAGGCTCGTCGGCGGGCGTACAGTATGAAGACGAGGAAGACGGCAGCACAACCACCGCGGTCAGCAACGCGAGTAGCCGCGATGCGGCCGACACGGCGACCGAGGGCGGCAAGCCGGTCGCCGGCGCCTGGGTCGTCGGCGAAAACCCGCGGCTGCTGTTCTTCCCCCACGTCAAGCCGCAGACCCGCTACGTCGTGCGCGTGATGGCCGGCCTGCCGGCGAAGAACGGCAGCACGCTCGACGCCGAAGCACGCTTCTCGATCCGCATGGGCACGGTCGCCCCGGCGTTCTACTTCGCCAGCCGCGGCATGGTCCTTCCCGCGGGGCAGAACGGCGGCCTGCCGGTCACGACGGTGAACGTGCCCGAGGTCGACATCCAGTTCCTCAAGGTCAAGGCGGAGCGCCTGTCCGAATTCCTCGACCAGGTCGTGGCCGGCCAGGCGACCCGCGATACCTCCGCCGACACCGAGGACGGCGAGTCCTACGCCGAGGAAGCCTACTACTACGGCGATTCGCGCACGCGGCTCAAGGGGGCCGTCGACGGCTGGCAGCTCGACCAGCTGCACCGCCTCACGACCAGCGCCTTCATCGGCCGCTTCGTCACCGAACAGAAGCCCGACCGCCGCCGCGTGACCTTCATTCCCGTCGAGGACATCCCCGCGCTGCGCGAACCCGGCGTGTACGTCGCGGTGATGTCGCAGCCGAACCGCTTCCGCCACGAGTTCCAGACCACCTACTTCTACGTCAGCGATCTCGGCCTGCACGTGCGCCAGTACGCCGCCGGCGCCGATGCCTGGGTGAGTTCGCTGGCCAGCGGCAAGGCCGTGAGCGGCGCCGAGCTGAGCTGGATCGACGGCGAAGGCAAGACCCTGGCGCGCGGCGAGACCGACGGTGACGGGCGCGCGCACTTCGCCGAACGCCCGAAGGGCGCACGCGTGCTCACTGCACGCAAGGACGGGCACCTGTCGCTGATCGCCCTGAAGGAGCCGGCGCTCGACCTCGGCGAATTCGACGTCGCCGGCACGCCCTTCGTCCCGGTGCGCCTGTTCGCCTACAGCGGACGCAACCTGTACCGCCCGGGCGAGCGCTTCGACGTGTCGGTGATCGCACGCGATGCCGACGGCCGCGTCGTGCCGCCGCAACCCATCCAGGCCGCGCTGCGCCGGCCGGACGGCAAGCTGCAATGGACGCGGACGTGGAAGCCGGTGGAACTCGACCCCGGCTACTACACGCAGGCGATCGAACTGCCGGTCGACGCGGCAACCGGCTCGTGGGCGCTCGAGCTGCGCACCGACCCGGCGGCGAGCACGGCCGCGGCGGTGATGCGCTTCGGCGTCGAGGAATTCCTACCGGAACGGATGAAGCTCGAGCTCACGAGCAGCGCGGAAATCCTCGCCGACGACGCGAGCTGGCGCATCGACGTGAGCGGGCGTTACCTGTACGGCGCCCCCGCTGCGGGCAACAGCCTGGTCGGCGTCGTCAACACCGAGCGCAACCGCAATCCGCTGGCGCAGAAACTGCCCGGCTTCGTGTTTGGCGATGCCGACGAGGACACGGTCAAGTCGCGCACCGAACTGTCGGAGAACACACTCGACGACGCCGGCAAGACGAACATAGCCGTGGATCTCGAGGCGGTCGCGGGGCGGCGCTCGCCCTTCACCGTACGCGCCACCATCGGTCTGCTCGAGAGCGGCGGCCGTCCGGTCATCCGCAGCATCGAGCGCGTGCATTGGCCCGCGCCGGTGCTGGTCGGCGTGCGACCGATGTTCGTCGGCGCCTACGCGCGCGAAGGCGCCGCGGCGGAGTTCGAAGTGGTGCGGACCGATATCGCCGGCACCCTCAAGGCGGGCACCGCGCTGCCGGTGCGGCTGTTCCGCGAGAACCGCAACTACTACTGGCGCTTCGACGACCAGCGCGGCTGGAACTCGGGCTTTACCGAGACCGACGAACTGGTCTCGACCACGCAGGTTTCCATGCCCGCCGGCGGCCGCGGCAAGCTCGCGCTGCCGGTCAAGTACGGCCGCTACCGGCTCGAAGTGTTCGACCCGGAAACGCAGCAGACCGCACGCTACCGCTTCTACGCCGGCTGGAATGCACAGGACGACGAAACCCAGGGCGTGCGCCCGGACCTCGTCGCGCTGAAACTGGACAAGTCGGGCTACGCGGACGGTGAGACGGCGCACCTGACGATCACGCCGCCGCACGCCGGCGAGGCGCTGGTCACCGTCGAAGGCGACAAGGCGCTGTGGGTGCGCCGCCTGTCGATCGGCGCCGACGGCACGACGATCGACATCCCCGTGGACAAGGACTGGAAGCGCCACGACCTGTACGTGTCGGTCATGGTGCTGCGTCCGGGCAGCAGCGGCGAGATGATCACGCCGGCACGCGCACTCGGCCTGATCCACCTGCCGCTCGACCGCAGCCAGCGCAAGCTCGCCGTCGCGCTCGAAGCGCCGCAGAAGATGAAACCCGAGCAGCCGCTGAAGGTGCGCGTGAAGGTGCCGGAGGCCAGGGGCCAGAAAGCCATGGTCACGCTGTCCGCGGTCGATGCCGGCATCCTCAACATCACCGCATTCAAGAGCCCCGACCCGTTCGCCTTCTTCTTCGCCAGGCTGCGCTACGGCGCCGACGCGCACGACGTGTACGGGCGCCTGATCGAGAAGATGGCCGGCGACAAGGGACGGCTCAAGTTCGGCGGCGACGCGGCCCCCAAGCCGACCAAGAGCCTGCCGAAGAAGGTGCGCCTGGTCGATCTCTTCAGCGGCCCGGTGGCGCTCGACGACAAGGGCGAGGCGGAAATCTCGCTGCCGGTGCCGGACTTCAACGGCAGCCTGCGGCTGATGGCCGTCGCGACCAGCGGCGAGCGCTTCGGCATGCAGGAGGCCGAGGTCGTCGTGGCGGCGCCGCTCGTCGTCGAACTCGCGACGCCGCGCTTCCTGTCGGTGGGCGACAGCGCGGTGCTCGCGATGGACGTGCAGAACCTCTCCGGCGCCGCCCAGGACGTGCGCATCAGCGTGACGAACGGCGACGGCCTCGCCATCGGGGCGGGCGAGCAGCGGGTCGCCCTCAAGGACCAGCAGAAGCGCATCCTGCGCATCCCCATCGAAGCGGGGACGGCGCTGGGACTCACCGAGGTGCGCGTGCATGTCGAGAGCGAGGCGGTGAAACTAGACCGCAGCTTCCCGCTGCAGGTGCAGGCGCCGACGCCGCGCCAGTCGGTGCTGAAGCGCGTCGTGCTCGCGCCGGGCGAAACAGTGGAAGTGCGCGACGCCGAGCTGGGCGGATTCCTGAAGTCCAGCGTCGTGGCGACGCTGGCAGTGTCCGACAAGGCGCCGATCGACGTGCGCAGCGCGGTGCGCGGCCTGCTGACCTACCCCTACGGCTGCGCGGAGCAGACGACCAGCACCGCCTACCCGCACGTGTTCATCGACGACATCGCCGCGAAGCAGTTCGGCCTCAAGCCCTACACGCAGGCCCAGCGCGCCGAGATGCTGGAGAAGGCGATCGGGCGGCTCGCGGGGATGCAGGCGCCGAACGGCGGCTTCAGCCTGTGGGGCAACGTCGGCAACTACGAGTACTGGCTGTCGGCCTACGTCACGAACTTCCTGCTCGACGCGCGCGAGCAGGGCTTCAACGTCCCGGCCGAGATGGAAAAGCGTGCCGTCGAGTTCCTGTTGAAGGGCCTGCAGGAAGGCATCGCCGGCCTGCCGCGCGAAGCGGTGAAATACAGCGCGGATTCGGTGTGGACCGACCACCGCTACGCCGGATCGGGCCGCTTCGCGGTGCTCGCCTACGGCGCCTACGTGCTCGCGCGCCAGGGCAAGGCGCCGCTCGCGACGCTGCGGCAATTGCATGAATCGCAGGACGCGGCGCATTCCGGACTCGGGCTGGTGCAGCTCGGCATCGCGCTGAAGCTGATGGGCGACGAGGCACGCGCGACCAGCGCGCTCGAGGCCGGCATCCGCAAGAACCGTCCGGACAATTACTGGTGGGGCGACTACGGCAGCAAGCTGCGCGACTGGGCACTGATGTACGTGCTGCTCGAGAAGCACGGGCTCAGGCCGGAAGGCCGCGAGAACCTCGTGAACCTCGTCGCCGCCGAGCTGGACCACGGCCGCCATTACCACAGCACCCAGGAGAAGCTCGCGCTGTTCCTGCTCGGGCGCAGTTTCGTCACCGGAGAAGGCGGCAGCTGGACGGCCGACACCGCCAGCGCCGGCAGGACGCAGGCGATCGGCGGCAAGGGCACGCAGTTCCTGTCGCTGTCCGCCGAGGACGTCGCCGGCGGCGTGCGCCTCACCAACACCCATCAGGAAAGGCTCTTCGCCGAACTCAATCTCGCGGGCAACCCTGCGACGATGCCCGCGGCACGGCGCGATGCCTTCGACCTCAGGCGCGAGTGGTACACGCCGGACGGACAGCCGCTCGGCAAGCGGCCGCTGCGCGTCGGCGAGACGCTGATCGTGCGCCTGCGCGTGCTCACCACCGGCCGCCACAGCAACGGCCTGGTCGTCGACTACGTGCCGGCAGGCGTCGAGATCGAGAACGCCAACATCGTGCAGGGCGAGCAGTCGGCGATCAGCATCGCCGGCATCGATCCGCGCCAGGCAATGCAGGACGCCGCGATCCAGCACGTCGAGTTCCGCGACGACCGCTTCGTCGTCGCCGCGAAACTGCGCGGCGAGATGAACTTCTTCTACCGCGTGCGCGTCGTCACGCCGGGACGCTTCGTCGTGCCGCCGACCTACGCCGAGGACATGTACCAGCCGCACATCTATGGCATCGCCGGAGGCGATGAAACGCTGCAGATCACCGAGGGAAGTCGTGGCGGAAGCAGCGACGGGGCCGACGGCGGGCAATGAGCCGCCGCATGCGCCTCGCGCTCGCCGCGGTGCTGGCGCTGCTGCTTGTCGCCGACCAGCTCTTCCCGCCACCCCTGCCGGGGCGCGCAGCGCCGCATGCCCAGGTGGTGCTGGCGCGCGACGGCACGCCCTTGCGCGCCTTTCCCGACCGCACGCACATCTGGCGCCATCCCGTCCGCGCCGACGAGGTGTCGCCGCGCTACGTCGAGGCGCTGATCGCCTACGAGGACCGCTTCTTCCGCTGGCATCCCGGCGTGAATCCGCTCGCGCTGCTGCGCGCCGCGGGGCAGTGGGCGATGAGCGGCCGCGTCGTGTCGGGCGGCTCCACGCTGACCATGCAGGTCGCGCGCATCCTCGATCCGACCCCGCGCACGCTGCGCGGCAAGCTGCGTCAGATGGTGCGCGCGCTGCAGCTGGAATTGCGCCTGTCCAAGCGCGAGATCCTCGAGCTCTACCTCGGCTACGCGCCGATGGGCGGCGTGCTGGAGGGGGTCGAGGCGGCCAGCCGCGCCTATCTCGGCAAGCCCGCGGCGCGCCTCACGGAAGCCGAGGCCGCGCTGCTGACGGTGCTGCCGCAGGCCCCGTCGCTGCTGCGTCCGGACCGCTACCCCGAGCGCGCACGGGCTGCGCGCGACAAGGTGCTGGCGCGCATGACGACGTACTGGGGGGCGGAACGCGTGCGCGACGCACGCGAGGAGCCGGTGATCGCGCAGACGGTGCGCGAACCGCTGCTCGCGCCGCTGTTCGCCGAACGCGTGCGCCGCGAGCATCCCCGCCGGCCGCGCTTGGAGACCACGCTGGACGCGGGCATGCAGGGCATGGTCGAACAGCTCCTCGCGTCGCGGCTGTCGGTGCTGCCGCCGCGCGTGTCGATGGCGGCGCTGGTCGTCGACAACGCGACGCTGGAAGTGCTCGCCTACGCGGGCTCGGCCGACTTCGGCGACGAGAGCCGCTTCGCGCACGTGGACATGGTGCGCGCGGCACGCTCGCCGGGCTCGACGCTGAAGCCCTTCCTCTACGGGCTGGCGCTCGACGAAGGCCTGATCCATTCGGAATCGCTGCTGGCCGACGTGCCGCAGTCCTTCTCGGGCTACCAGCCGGGCAACTTCCAGGCAAACTTCAGCGGCCCGGTGAGCGTGTCGCACGCGCTGCAGAAATCGCTGAACGTGCCGGCCGTGGAGGTGCTGGACCGTCTCGGGCCGCAGCGCTTCGTCGCCCAGCTGCGCCGCGGCGGCCTCCGGCTGGAGCTGCCGCGCGGCGCGGCGCCCAACCTCAGCGTCATCCTGGGCGGCGCCGCGACGAGCCTGGAGAACCTGGTCGGGGCCTATTCATCGTTCGCGCGCGGCGGCATCGCCGCCCGGCCGCGCTACACGCGGGAGGCGCCGCTCGAGGAGGCCCGCATGATGAGCGCGGGCGCGGCCTTCATCGTGCGCGACATCCTCGAATCGGGCGGGCCGCTCGCGCGCGCGGTCGAAGGCGGCGTCGGCGTGCGGCGGGGCATCGCCTTCAAGACCGGCACGAGCTTCGGCTTCCGCGACGCGTGGTCGGTCGGCGTCAGCGACCGCCTGACGGTGGGCGTGTGGGTCGGCCGGCCCGACGGCACGCCCAACCCCGGCTTCTTCGGCGCGAACATCGCCGCGCCGCTGCTGATCGACGTGTTTGCCGCGGTCGACGGCGCGCAGCCCGGGCCACGCTTCCCGCCCGAGGGCGTATCGCAGGCGAAGATCTGCTGGCCGCTGGGCACCCGCGGCGACGAACTGCCGCCCGGGCTGTGCCACGAGCAGCGCACCGCATGGATCCTCAACGACGCCGCGCCGCCGACCTTTCCCGACCGCCTGCGCGGCGGCGCGGCACGCTACACGGATCACCGCGACGCGGACAGCGGCCTGCGCGTGCGTGCCGCCTGCGCGCCGGGCGAGATGCGCGCCGTCGAGATGGCGCGCTGGCCCGCCGCGCTCGAGCCCTGGCTGGATGCCGCAACCCGTCGGCACGCGCTGCCGCCCGCGTGGGCGCCCACGTGCAAGGACGCAGTCGCTCCCGAGGCGGGACTGAAGATCGTCGGCGTCACCGACGGCGGGACGATACGCCGCGCCGGCACCGGCCCTGCCCCCGAGCTGCGGCTGGAGGCCCGCGGCGGGCAGGATGCCCTGACCTGGCTCGTGAACGGGGTGCAGGTCGGGCGCGCGGCGGCCGGCCGGGCGTTGCTGTGGAAATTTCCCGTCGCCGGCCCATACCGGATCACGGCGATGGACGACGCGGGCCGCTTCGACAGCGTGGAAATCAGCGTCCGCTAGTGCCGAATCAGCCGTGCGCGCGCTGCGCGAAGTACGCGAGGTTCATGCGCGGGTTGAGGTAATCGACGATTTCGCGCGGCAGTGCGCGCGGCTTGAGCACCGCGTCGATCACGACCTCGTCGGAGTCGGCCAGGTTGAGCACCAGCGCGTCGCGGCGCGGCACGCCCGGTTCGTATACCAGCACCGTCGGCTTGAGCGTGTTGCCGCGCGTGACCGCGACGACGATGGCGATCGAGCCGGTCGACAGGCGCACGAAGGAGCCGGGCGGATACACCCCGAGCTCCTTGATGAAGGTCGACAGCATGAAGGCGTCGAAATGCGCCGACTCGCGCGCGAACATCTGCGACAGCGCTTCGGCGGGCGTCATGGCTTCCGCCAGCGAATGCGGATTGCACAGGTTGTCGTAGCGGTTCGCGATTGCGACCATGCGCGCGAGCGGATTGATGTCCGGGCCCTTGCGGCCGGCGGGAAAACCGCTGCCATCCACGCATTCGTGATGCTCGCGGATGATTGCGCACACCGAGGGCGAGACGTGCTTGCCGACGATCTGCAGCCCGTACTCGCAATGCATGCGATAGAGGGATTCCTCCGGGCGGCTGCGTTCCTTGGTGCGCAACACGATGGGGTTGATGCGCTTGGCGCCGATGTCGTGCAGCAGCGCGCCCATGCCGGCGGCCTCGAAGACTTCGCGCTTCAGCCCTAGCGCTTTCGCGAGGATCATCGTCAGGATCATCACGTTGAGCGCGTGCTGGTGCGTGGCATCGTCGCGCTTGCGCGAGGCGACCAGCATCACGGTCGCACCGGGGTCGTCGAGGAAGGTCGACACGAGCTCCCCGACCATGGCGCCGGCCAGTGCGGTGGCCGCCGCCGGTTCGCGCATGAGGTCGGCGATCAGGTTCTTCGTCGAGTCGACGCATTCCCCGTAGGCCTTCTCGCAGCTGCGGATGAGCTCGCGCTGTTCGGCCATGCGTGTCGCTTCGCGGCGCTTGGCCTCGATGCGGTGCTCGTCCGCGGGCTGGGGTGCGGCTGCAGGAGGCACGGGCGGGGCGCTTTCGCATTCGCGTGGCCCGACCGCCGAGCGCGCGGGGTCGTACGCGATGCGGGGCAGACCGAGTTCGCGCAATGCCCGCAGCTGCTTCTCGCTGCTGATGCGGAAGGAGTTGACCAGGAAGGGGTGGTCGAGCCAGGGCATGTCCAGCGACACGAACATGCCCACCTGCAGTTGTTCGACGCCGACTTTCGGCAGTGCGTCCGGCATCTCGTTACATCGGGTGACGGAGGGGAGGCGGCTGAATCCGCCAGCCGGATGCGGGAGCGGCGGCGACCGCAAGCCGGCCGCGCGCCCGGCCCGCATGATAAACCCATTCCATGGAACGGGCTTTGCTGACGGTTTACTTCAGCGCCGCGAGCGCCGCCGCGTAGTCGGGCTCGTCCTTGATCTCGCCGACGAGCTGCGAATGCAGCACCTTGTTGTCGGCATCGAGCACGACGACGGCGCGCGCGGTGACGCCGGCGAGCGGGCCTGAGACGATCTCGACGCCGTAGTCGTTCAGGAAGTTGCGCCCGCGCATCGTCGACAGCGTGACGACGTTTTCCAGACCTTCGGCGACGCAGAAGCGCTTGGCGGCGAAGGGCAGGTCGGCGGAGATGACCAGGACGACGGTGTCGGCGAGCTTGCTCGCCTCGGCGTTGAACTTGCGCGTGGAGGTCGCGCAGGTGGGCGTGTCGAGGCTGGGGACGATGTTGAGGACCTTGCGCTTGCCGGCGTAGTCGGCGAGCGTGACGTCCTTGAGGTCGGCGCCGACCAGCGACAGCGGCGGGACGGTGTCGCCCTTGTGCGGGAACTTGCCGGCGACTTCGATCGGGTTGCCACCCAGGGTCACGGTGCTCATCTGCTTGTCTCCTCTGTTGGTGCTCGTGCACAGGCCGGTGGGGCACCGGCTTTATCCGATCAGTCTAGTCGGGATCGCGCGGCAGGGGAACCGCGGCGCCATCAGGGACAAGGCAGGGTGCCGCGGAGGGCCGAAGCCCCCGCGGCGGGCAGGGCGCGGCGGATCAGGGGTGGCCCGAGCGCCCGGCCTTGACCTCGTCGTACCAGTGCTCGTGGTGCTCCTTCGCCCAGGTCTCGTCCACGTAGCCGGTCTTCATCGACTGGTAGGCGCCTTCGACGCCTATCGTGCCCATGTAGATGTGGCCCAGCGACAGGGCGATCAGGACGATCGCGCCGACGCCGTGGATGATGTTGGCGAGCTGCATGTCCGCGCGCGTCTGGCCGAAGTTGGGGAAGTCCATCACGAGGCCGGAGCCGGCGACGATCAGGCCGAGGAAGGTCACGCCGATCCAGAACCAGGTCTTCTCGCCGAAGTTGAAGCGCCCCGAAGGCACGTGCTCGCCGCTGGCGATGCCGCCGGCCTTGCGGATCCACACGCTGTCGATCGCCTGCCACACGTTGTCGCGCAGGAAGGCGAGGATCATCAGCAGCGTGAACACCGCGAACACCGGCCCGAGGTAGTTGTGGATGCCCTTGCCGGCCCACAGCAGGCCGCCGAGCGCGGCGTTGCCGAAGATCGGCTCGATGACGTGCTTGCCGAACAGGATGCATACGCCGGTGATGCCCAGCACGACGAAGCTGATCGCGGTGCCCCAATGCACGACGCGCTCGAACAGGTTGAAGCGCTGCATCCTGCGCCCGGTCGGCGCGCCGTGCAGCTTGACCGCGCCCTTGACCGCATAGAACAGCCCGATCGCGGTCGGCACGACCAGCAGCAGGATGCCGCCGTAGAAGGTGATCGGGCCGTTGCGCCACTGCCGCCAGGTCTGGCCTTCGCTCTGGATCAGCACGCCGGTCTCCGGGCCGCGCACGGTGGTGAAGTGCGACTTGCCCGAATCCACCTCGCGCCACACCGGGGCGTTGTTGAGCGGCTGCGTGTGCTGGCGCTCGACCTGCGCCGCAGCCGGGTCGGCCTGCGCCAGCGCCGCCCCGCTGCCCAGCATGAACAGCCACAGCACCAGCGCCAGCAGCAGGGCGAGCCCGCCGCGTTGTCCGAGGGTTGTGCTCATCGCCGACTCCTCACTCGACACGCTTGTACTCGTTCTGGCTGCGGATGCGGGTGCGCAGCGCCTGCTCCCACGCCCCCTTGTCGCCCTTGAAGGTGCCGCCCTCCCAAGGCCGCGTGTCGGGCTTGCCGGAGTACTTGCCATCCTTGTAGCTGGCGACCTGCGGCTGCTCGCCGCAGCCGGCCAGCAGCGCGGCCGCGAGCGTGGCGGCGATCACGTACGGAATGCGCGTTTTCATTTCGCTTCCTCCTTGTCCTTGCCGTAGGCGGTCATCCAGCCCCAGGCCTCGACGCCCTTGCCGCGGCGCAGGACGCGGTCGCGGAAGATGTCCGAAATCTCCGCCGAATCGCCGGCGAGCAACGCCTTGGTCGAGCACATCTCGGCGCACAGCGGCAGCTTGCCTTCGGCGATGCGGTTGCGGCCGTACTTGTCGAACTCGGCCTGCGAGCCGTTCTCCTCCGGGCCGCCGGCGCAGAAGGTGCACTTGTCCATCTTGCCGCGCGCGCCGAAGGCCGCCGGGCCGTTGGGGAACTGCGGTGCGCCGAAGGGACAGGCGTAGAAGCAGTAGCCGCAGCCGATGCAGCCGTCCTTGTCGTGCAGGACGATGCCTTCCTCGGTCTTGTAGAACACGTTGGTCGGACACACCGCCATGCACGG
Organism: Aromatoleum evansii; assembly: GCF_045689615.1. NCBI lineage: Bacteria > Pseudomonadati > Pseudomonadota > Betaproteobacteria > Rhodocyclales > Rhodocyclaceae > Aromatoleum > Aromatoleum evansii. The sequence continues at coordinate 104,621 of NZ_CP141259.1, read as the reverse complement.
CGCGTCCGAGCAGTGCATGCAGGCGACGGAGATCGAACGTTCGCCCGGCACGCCGTCGTTCATCGTGACGACGCGCCGGCGGTTCACGCCCCAGGGCACCTCGTGCTCGTTCTTGCACGCGGTGACGCAACCGTTGCACTCGATGCAGCGCTCGGCGTCACACAGGAATTTCATGCGTCCCATTTAGTCTCTCCTCCCCTTATGCTTTCGAAACCCGGCACAGGGTCGTCTTGGTTTCCTGCATCATCGTCACGACGTCGTAGCCATAGGTGGTCGCATGGTTGACCGATTCCCCGCGCACGATCGGCGCCGCGCCTTCCGGATAGAACTCGAGCATGTCCTTGCCCGACCACCAGCCGGAGAAGTGGAAGGGCAGGAACACCGTGCCCGGCGCGACGCGCTGCGTGACCTGGGCGCGCACCTTGAGCTTCGCCTTGGTCGGCGACTCGACCCAGATGTAGTCGCCGTTGCGGAAACCGGCGTCGTTGGCGTCCTTGGGGTTCACCTCGGCGAACATCTCCTGCTGCAGCTCGGCGAGCCACGGGTTGGAGCGCGTCTCCTCGCCGCCGCCCTCGTACTCGACGAGGCGCCCGGAGGTCATGATGAGCGGATACTCACTGGAGATGTCCTTGACCTTCTCCTGCAGCGACTTGTAGAGCGTCGGCAGGCGCCAGAACTTCATCTTGTCGTCGTGCGTGGGGTACTTCTCGACGAGGTCCGGGCGCGGCGAATAGATCGGCTCACGGTGCAGCGGCACCGGGTCGGGGAAGTTCCACACCAGCGCGCGCGCCTTGGCGTTGCCGAAGGGATGCATGCCGTGGTTCTTCATCGCGACGCGGATGATGCCGCCCGAGAGGTCGGTCTTCCAGTTCTTGCCCTCGGCGGCGGCCTTCTCCGCGTCGGTGAGCTCGTCCCACCAGCCGAGCTTCTTCAAGAGCACGTCGTCGAACTCGGGGTAGCCCATCTGCAGTTCGGCGCCCTTGGAGGCGGAGCCTTCCTCGGCGAGCAGCGACACGCCGTCCTTCTCGACGCCGAAGTTGGCGCGGAAGTTGCCGCCGCCGTCCATGACGTGCTTGGACGTGTCGTACAGGTTGGGCGTGCCGGGGTGCTTCAACTCGGGCGTGCCGTAGCACGGCCAGGGCAGGCCAAAGTATTCGCCGTCGCACGGGCCGCCGGTGGCCTTCAGCGTCTTCACGTCGAAGGTTTGCATGTTCTGCATGTGCAGCTTGAGGCGCTCGGGCGACTGGCCGGAGTAGCCGATCGTGAAGGTGCCGCGGTTGATCTCGCGCAGGATGTCCTCGGGCACCGGCTCGTCCCAGCCCTGCTTGTCCTTCACCAGCGGGATGTTCTTCACGAGCTCGTCGGCGAAGCCGAACTTCTTCGCGAAGGCATACATGATGGTGTGATCGGGCTTGGACTCGAACAGCGGCTCGATGACCTTCTCGCGCCACTGCAGCGAGCGGTTCGATGCGGTGGCCGAGCCGGAGGTCTCGAACTGCGTGCACGCGGGCAGCAGATAGACGCCGTCCTTCCTCACCATCGCCGCCATCGACGCGGTCGCCGACGGGTAGGGGTCGATGACGACCAGGGTGTCGAGCTTCTTCATCGCCTCGACCATCTCGGCGCCGCGCGTCTGCGAGTTCGGCGCGTGACCCCAGTACACCACCGCACGCAGGTTGCCGTTGGGCTGATCGATGAGTTCCGGGTTCTCGAGCACGCCGTCGATCCAGCGCGACACGGTGATGCCGGACTTGGTCATAAGCTCCTCGGACTTGTAGCGCGCCTTGACCCACTCGTAATCCACGCCCCACACCTTGCACCAGTGCTTCCACGAGCCCGCCGCGAGGCCGTAGTAGCCGGGCAGGGAATCGGGGTTGGGGCCGACGTCGGTGGCGCCCTGCACGTTGTCATGGCCGCGGAAGATGTTGGTGCCGCCACCCGCGACGCCGACGTTGCCGAGCACCAGCTGCAGGATGCACATCGCGCGCACGTTGGCGTTGCCGACGGTGTGCTGGGTCTGGCCCATGCACCACACCACGGTCGAGGGCCGGTTCTTGGCCATCGTCTCGGCGACCGTGCGCACCTGCTCCTCGGGCACGCCGGTGACTTCCTGCACCTTGTCCGGCGTCCACTTCATGATCTCGTCCTTGACCTTGTCGAGGCCGTAGACGCGCTGGCGGATGTATTCCTGGTCCTCCCAGCCGTTCTGGAAGATGTGGTACAGCAGGCCCCAGATGAAGGGGATGTCGGTGCCCGAGCGCAGGCGCACGTAGTAGTCGGCCTTGGCCGCCGTACGCGTGAAGCGCGGGTCGATGACGATCATCTTCGAGCCGTTCTCCTTGGCATGCAGGATGTGCAGCAGCGACACCGGGTGCGCCTCGGCCGCGTTGGAGCCGATGAACATCATCGCCTTCGCGTTCTGCATGTCGTTGTAGGAGTTCGTCATCGCACCGTAGCCCCAGGTGTTGGCGACGCCGGCGACGGTGGTCGAGTGGCAGATGCGCGCCTGGTGGTCCATGTTGTTCGTGCCGAAGAAGGACACGAACTTGCGCATCAGGTAGGCCTGCTCGTTGCTGTGTTTCGACGAGCCGATCCAGTAGACGGCGTCGGGGCCGGACTCCTCGCGGATCTTCAGCAGGCGGTCGCCCACCTCCTGGATCGCCTGCTCCCAGGTGATCTTCTGGTACTTGCCGTCGACGAGCTTCATCGGGTACTTCAGGCGGTGCTCGCCGTGGCCGTGCTCGCGGATCGAGGCACCCTTGGCGCAGTGCGCGCCGAGGTTGATCGGCGAATCGAACACCGGCTCCTGGCGGATCCACACGCCGTTCTTGACCACGGCGTCGATCGCGCAGCCGACCGAACAGTGCGTGCACACGGTGCGGTGCACGCTCGCGTCGCCCGCGGCACCTGCCGCTTCGGGGCTGGCCGCGTCGGCGCTGCCGATCAGGTTGTAGGGCAGCTGCGCCGCCAGCGCGCCGGCGCCCACGCCGAGGCCCGAGCGCTTGAGGAAGGTGCGCCGGTCCATGGTCTGGCCGAAGTGCCGCGCCGCCGAGCTGCGCAGCTGACGGGCGGCGCCCGTCGCCTGGGTGGATTTCCTCGTAAGCATCGCCTGTCCCCCGCCTAGATGCGCGCAGTGCGGTAGTAATTGCGGGCGTGCTCGCTGACGCCACGCTCCGTCCCGGCTTCGCCCGCCGCCGCTGCCGACGGCACCGCGACCGCGGCGGGCTTGCCGGCGACCGTCGCGACGGCCGCCGCGGCTGCGGCGCCGCCGGCGCCCAGCGTCAGCAGGAAATGACGGCGCTGCAGGCCGGATTTCTTGTCTTCCATGGTCCTTCTCCCGTATCGGATCACTTGGCCGGCCCCAGGGACCGGATGCGACCTACTCCATTGCGAAAGCTTCGCTCTCGATGTCGAAAAACGCCCGCATCAGCGCACCGGTGCGGGCATAGAACCGTGCCTGCGGCGTCACGGCGAGCGCGTCGGCGAGACGCGCGTACCAGGGCTGCAGATGACGGATGAAAAAGCGGCGCTGCCTTGCGAGGCCGGCCTCGTCGGGGCCGGTGAGCACGAGGTGGCGCATGACCTCGGCGAGCGCGGCGATATGGTCCTCGGTCTCGGCCACCCCCGGGCGGCGCGCGAGGCCCAGCTCGGCGAGGTCGTCGCGCAGCTCGGCGAGCGGCTCCTCCATGAGGAAGCCGGCGAGGTAGAAGGAACCGAAGAGCATCACCTCGGGCCGGCCGACGCCGTAGAACAGGGCGTGGTATTCGTCATGCACCGCCGCCGCGTCGCTGTCCGCGGCGATCTCGCCGAGCCCGGCCCATGCGGCCGCGAATGGCGTGTCGCCGCTGCCCAGCACGCGCGCGGAAGCCACCAGCGCGGCGAGCAGCGGCGCTTCGGGCGCGCTGAAGAAAAGGTTGCCCAGCAGCGCGTAATGGTGCGCGCGCGCCCGGTCCTCGTCGGTGAGCACCGGCACGTCGCCGGGCGCCGGGTGCTGCGGCTGGAAGATCGTGGCAGGTGCGTTCATTCGGTCATGTTCCAGGCTTTGGTGCCGTTCTCGTTTTCCATCAGGTCGATCACGCGGCAGTCGGCGCACATGTGCAGGCGCCGTTGCTGCGCCTCGCTGGCGAACATCGAATGGCCGGCAAGGCGCGCGAACATCGCGTCGATCATCGGCTTGGCGCCCATCGCCGCGCCGCAGCGCACGCAATGGAAGATCTCGGCTTCCTTCAGCGGCACCACGCGGCGCGCAGCGTCGTCGAGCAGCAGGCGCGGCGTGAGCGCGACGGCGTTCTCCGGACAGGCGTTCGCGCACAGCCCGCACTGCACGCAACTCTTCTCGAGGAAACCGAGCCGCATCGCGTCGGTGGCGGCGCTGAGCGCGCCGGTCGGACAGGTGCCGACGCAGGACATGCACAAGGTGCAGGCGTCGCTCACTGCGACGGCACCGAAGGGGGCGCCGGCCTGCAGCGCGATTTCAGTGGCCGGCGCGGGCGCGAGCGCGTGCAGGTGGCGCAGCGCGAGGTCCAGCGTGTCGCGCTTCCGCGGCACGAGGCGGAAGCTCGCCGGGCGGCTCACTCCCTGCGCGGGCGCCCAGTCCCACAACGCCGCTTCGAGGGCCGGCCAGTCCTCGGCCTCGATCACGCGCAGGTGCTCGCCGGCGTAGCCCAGGCCGGCGAGAATGGTCTGCGCATGGGCGGCCTGCGCCCGCAGCGGCGCCGCGTCGTGCGTGCCGGCCGCGAGCACCGCGACCTGGCAGGCCCCGAGCGCGAGGCTGCCGAGCATCAGGTCGAGGCCCGCCGCATCGGCGCTCCAGAGCTCGAGCGGAATCACCCGCGCCGGCAGGCCCTTGCCGCGGCGTGCGAGGCGCTCGATCAGCGCGTGGCCGGCCTCGGCCGAATGGAACAGCAGGCAGGCATCCTCGCCGCCGGCCTCACGGTAACGCGCCAGCACCGTCTTCACGCGCAGGCCGAGGTCCTCGACGCGCGGATACTGCGACGCGAGCGCGCCGGTCGGGCACACCGTGGAACAGGTGCCACAGCCCTGGCAGAGATAGGGGTCGACGCGCACCACGTCGCCGGCGGAGGCGATCGCCTCGGCCGAACAGGCCTCGATGCAGTTGGAACAGCCCGCCTTGCGCGAGCGGCTGTGCGCGCACAGCCTCGCGTCCAGCGCGACGTAGCGCGGCTTCTCGAATTCGCCGACGAACTCGTCCAGCGTCTGCACCGCGAGCGCCTGATCGAGCGGGTCGCGGCCCGGCGCCGCATAGCCCTGTGGCGGCTCCACGCGCCTGAGCAGCGGTTCGGGCGAGAGATCCAGCACGAGGTCGAAGCGCCCCTCGCGCCGCGTGTCGGCGCGCGCGAAATCGATCGCGCCGACCGTGCCGCAGGCGCTCACGCAGGCGCGATGCGTGCGGCAGCGGGCGGCATCGACCTGATAATCCCAGCCGATCGCCCCTTCCGGACAGGCGCGGATGCAGGCGTTGCAGCGCACGCACAGGTCGAGGTCGATCGCGTTCTGCTGCGCCCAGACGGCGTCGAAGGCACCGAGGTGGCCGGAGAGCGTCACGTCCGCGCCGGACCACACCGGATAGCGCCGCTCCAGCGGCAGCTCGGCATCGCGGCTCGAGCCGGTGAACAGGACGGACACCTCGAAGCGCCCCGCCAGGCGCTCGGCCCAGCCCAGCGCGGCACCGGCCTCGCCGACGATCAGCAGGTTCCTGCCCGCCGCCAGCGTCACGCCCACGACCGGATCCGGCTCGGGCAGCGTCGCGGCGGCGATCAGCGCGGCCATCTTGGGTGTCGCGCCGCTGCCTTCGGCCGACCAGCCGGCGTTCTCGCGCAGGTTGAAGAAATCGATGCGCACCGCCGGACGCTCCGCTGCCACCTCGGCGAACAGCGCAGCCTCCTGCGTACAGCCGACGACGACGTCGCCGCACGCGAGCGCAGACTCGAACTCGCCGATCTCCCGCCGGCACAGTTCGTGATGGACTTTCAGCGGCCCGGGGATGCCCGCCGCAAGGGCTTTTTCATCGACTGCGAAACTGCGGTTGCAGTCGCACAGCCTGATCTGTCTCTCCACTTGGATGGTCTGCCTGCCTGATTAGTGTGATGCAGCCAAGCAGACGACGTACCAAAGAACAGGTAATAAAAGGGAGCAGAAATCCTCGATTTACCGTAGAAGAACACCACGAACGGGATCCGTCGGGACTAAAAGTCCCAGCGCCCCCAAAATGTCGCATTTCCTACGCGCGATGTGCGGGCGTGGCCGCGCCGGCATCCGGCGCCCAGGACGCGTGACCGTCGTCGTCGTCCTCGCCTGCGGACGTCGCCGTGGCGGGCGACGGACCAGGCTCGGTATCGGCGCCCCCCTGCGGCGGGGGCGGCTGCACGGCGCTCTCCTCCGCCTCCTCATCCTTGAGCAGGGTCTCGAACTGCCGCAGCTTCTGCAGCACGTCCGCCGGGATCGGATCGCTGACCGAATAATCGTCGATGTAGATGTCGAGCTTGTCCATGCGCTCGAAATGGAAGTGCGGATCGCTGAAGAGCTTGCGCAAGGCCGCGCGGCGCAGCGCTTCGCTGACCTCCTCCTTCATGAAGGCGCTGAAGTCCGCCGCGAGGTCCAGGCTGTCGATGGGCGGCAGCGCCGCTTCCGCAGGGGATGGCGGGATTGCGGCATCGGCCGCGGGCGGCACTGCGGGGGAGGCCGCGCCTGCGGCGCTCGGGGCCGCCGGCACCACCGGCGCCGCAGAGACGGGGGCGCTCGCCTCGCCGCGCTTCAGCCGCGACCAGCGTTCGAGGAAACGGGTCATGCCTGCCCCCGGTCCTGCGCCAGCGGATCGTTGCGGCGGATCTTTTTCCGCGGCGCCGGCTTGTAGTGCAGGTTCACGAACTCGCCCACCCAGTCCGCGATCTCGCGCGGCATCGCCACCCCGTCAACCTGCTCGCCCGAATCGAGCAGGCGCGCCGCCTCGCCGTAGCTCACCGTGACGGCGAGCGGCCGCGCGACACCGTCCTCCTTGCGCCACATCACGAACACCTTGGGCACCGGCGAACTCAGGTTGAGGAAGTAGTTGTCCGCCTCGTCGCGGAACAGCTCGAGCGCGAAACCGCCGACGAGGTACTGGTCGCGGTCGGACTCTGCGACCAGCTGGCGCGTCGCCGCGGGGTTGTCGCCGAAGGCCGGCACCACGCCGACCGCCTCCCACGCCTCGTCCACCCAGCGGCTCTGCAGGCGACGGCGCTCCATGATGACGGCGAGGGGAAAACGATCCATGCGGCAAACTCCGGGTGACTCGATCCTTCTTAGGATAGGCGAAGCGGCCGCTGGCGGCGAACCGCACACCGCCGACCATGTTCCCGTGGGAGCGGCTTCGGCCGCGAATGGGCGCTTCAGACTGCTGGCCGATGTCCGATTTTCCCCGTGGGAGCGGCTTCAGCCGCGAATGGGCCGCAATGCATGCGAAACCGCCGATTCGCGGCTGAAGCCGCTCCCACTCGCCCATCCCCTCCGTTACACGCACCGCGGTCCTTGGCGAATTTCCCGCGCGCCGCACTAGAATACCCCTTCGAAGCCACCCGCCCAATCCCATGCCCCTCGCCCCCGACACGCCGCGCCGACCGCTGCTCAGCCACGCCAGCCACCCGCTGACGGTGACGATCCCGGCCGTCGACGAGAACGGCGACAACGTGCCGACGCAGATCGCCGGCGAGTTCCCGCTGACGATCTATGTGGACAAACGCGAGATCGTCACGCTGATGACCCTGGGCGCCGCACCCGAGGCGCTGACGATAGGCTGGCTGCGCAATCAGCGCCTGGTCGCGAGCCTCGACGACATCGAGGCGGTACAGGTCGACTGGGAGGTCAACGCCGTCGCCGTGAAGACGCGCAACGGCCTCATCGACGTCGAAGAGCGCCTCGGCAGCCGCACCGTCACCACCGGCTGCGGCCAGGGTACGGTGTTCGGCGGCCTGATGGACGAGATCGAGGCGATCCATCTGCCGGCCGACCGCAGGCTCACGCAGGCGACCCTCTACGCGCTGATGGACGCGGTGCGCCACCACGAGTCGATCTACAAGCAGGCCGGCGCCGTGCACGGCTGCGCGCTCGCGCGGCCCACCGCCGACGGCTGCGAGATCCTGATGTTCGTCGAGGACGTCGGCCGCCACAACGCCGTCGACGCGATCGCCGGGCAGATGTGGCTGGACGGCCTCGACGGCGGCGACAAGATCTTCTACACGACCGGCCGGCTCACCTCCGAGATGGTCATCAAGACCGCGCAGATGGGCATCCCCTTCCTCGTCTCGCGCTCCGGCCTCACGCAGATGGGCTGGGAGATCGCGCGCAAGATCGGCCTGACGATGATCGGTCGCGCCCAGGGCAAGCACTACCTACTATTCACCGGCGAGGAGCGATTCACGCGATGAGCACGCGCGAAAGCATCACCGGCGTCATCCTCGCCGGCGGGCAGGGACGGCGCATGGGCAGCGTCGACAAGGGCCTGGTCGAGCTGCGCGGGCGGCCGATGGTGGCGCACGTGATCGAGCGCTTCGGCCCCCAGGTCGACGAGCTGATCATCAACGCCAACCAGAACGCCGGGCGCTACGCCGACTTCGGCTACCCCGTGTTCCCCGACGACATCGGCGGTTTCGCCGGGCCGCTCGCGGGGCTGCACGCGGCGCTCGCACGCGCGCAGCACCCGCTGGTCGCGACCGCGCCGTGCGATTCCCCCTTCCTCCCCGCCGACCTCGTCGCGCGCCTCCACGGCGGCCTCGCGGCAGCCGGCGCGCAGCTCGCCGTCGCGCGCACCTTCGACCAGCCCCACCCGGTGTTCTGCCTGTGCCGGCGCGACGTGCTCCCGCACCTCGACGCCTTCCTCGCCGGCGGCGGGCGCAAGATCGACTTCTGGTACGCGACGCTGAAGATCGTCGAGGTGCGCTTCGACGACGAGGAAGACGCCTTCCGCAACATCAACACGCGCGACGAACTCGACGGCGTGCAGCAATGAGCGCGCCCGAGCCGCCCGGCACGCCGGAGAGCCCCTGCCTCACCGCGAAGCAGGCGGCGGCCTACCTGCACCTCAACGAGAAGAAACTGTACGAGCTCGCCAACAGCGGCGAGATCCCGGCCGCGCGCGTCGGCGGCAAGTGGCTGTTCCCGCGCCGGCTGCTCGACGAGTGGCTGCTCGAACAGGCGCACGGCGGCGTGTTCACCGACCGCCTGCTGATCGCCGGGGGCGACGACGCGCTGCTCGCCGCCGCGGTGCGCCAACTCGCCGCCGAACTCGGCGCCGAGGCCTTCGTCGCCTATAGCCCGACCGCGACCCTGCCCGGCCTGGAACAGCTCGCCCGCCGCCGCGCCGACCTCAGCGTGGTGCACTGGGGCGACGTCGAGCACAGCGCCACCCTCCACGCGACGCTGCTGCGCGCCCATCCCGGCCACGCCCGCTGGACGCTGGTGCGCATCGGCCAGCGCGAGCAGGGCGTGCTGCTGCGCCCCGGCCTCGGCATCGACCAGCTCGACACGCTGGCCGCCTTCGACGTGCGCTGGGCGATGCGCGAAGCAGGGTCGGGCGCCGCGCACTTCCTCGCCTCGTCACTCAAGGCCCGTGGCCTGCGCGCGGACGACTGCAGCGCCGTCGCGACCGTGCATGGCGAACGCGAAGCCGCCGCCTTGCTCGTGCGCGACGCCGCCGACTGCACCCCTGGCACGCGCGCGACCGCCACGGAATTCGGTCTCGACTTCCTGCCGCTCGGCTGGGAAGCGCTGGACCTCGCACTGCCCAAGGAAATCTACTTCCGCCACCTCTTCCAGCGTCTGCTCGCGCGCCTCGGCAGCGCCGAGCTGCACGATCTCGCGCAGCAGCTCGGCGGCTACGATCTCACGGCGCTGGGACGGTTACTACCGCTGGGTTGAGCACTGCCCCGCCTGCAATCGCCGGACGCCCACCACCGATCATGTCGGTGTATGCGTCTCGAGCCAGTCGCGCAGCGCCGCATTCATGCGAGTCTGCCAGCCGGGCCCGCTGGCGCGGAACGCCGCGAGGATGTCGCGGTCGAGACGTATCGTCGTCGACTCCTTGTCGCTGCCCGCCGGCCGCCCGCGTCGTCTGCGGTCCGCCGCGATACCCGCCTGCATCTCTTCGCGCGTCAACGGCCTTTCGTCTTCGCTCTCGCCGTCCCACACGTAGGGCGCCACTGCGCGAACCTTCACCGCATCAGTCCTGCTCTCGCCCCGCGCGCGCGCAGCCCGCATCCGGTCGAGCGTCGTCGAAGTCGTTTTCGAGCCAGTCATGATATGCGCTCCTTTCTACCTCACTTGCCGGGCGGAAACTGACGATCCGCCGGGCATCGTCGCGTTGCACATGCACCACCGTGAGAACCGCCAGGACATCGAATACATAGGCGAACGATTGTGTCCTGCTCTCGCCGCTGCGCACACATTCCACGTCCAGGCGATAGGGGCTGTCCAGCACCAGAACCGCATCGAGGAAATCGAGGCCGTGCTTGTCGAGGTTGCCCTGCCGCTTGGCCTCGTCCCAGACGATGTGCGCTTTCATGTTTATTGTAGTAACAACAATTCCCGGCGTCAATATTTTTCGTTACTACGCAAATTTGCTGTACTTCATGTCAAGCAAGATAAAACAATAATGCGTATAACATATAAATACTCATTCCGGCCGGAAAATCCATGATGCTTTCCGCACTCGCCACCATCTGGATCCTGCACCTCGTCGCAACGGTGACGCCGGGCGCGAACACCGTCCTCGTGATGCAGGTCGCCGCCACCGGAATGCGCAGTGCCGCGGCGCGCGCTGCCGCAGGGATCGCCGCGGGTTCCACCCTCTGGGCGGCACTCGCGGTATCCGGTGTCGGTGCCTTGTTCGACGCATTTCCGGACGTGCGCACGGCGATACAGGCGGCGGGAGGTGCCTACCTGACATGGTTGGGCGGGAAGTTCTGCCTGTCCGCGCGCACGGCGCCGGATTGCGGCATCGGCCGGCACGACCGTGCCTTTCGCGTCGGCCTGCTGACCAATCTCACGAATCCGAAAGCCGTCGTATTCTTCGGCAGCATCTTCGCGGCGGCGTTTCCCGCCGATCCCCCGGACTGGCTGTCCGGCGCAGCGATCCTGATCGTCCTGCTGAACGCGCTGAGTTGGTACGGGCTGGTCGCCTACCTGTTCTCGCGCGAGGCGGTGCGGAGCTGGTACTCCGCGCACTCGCACCGGCTGTCCGCCGCGGTCGGCGTGATCCTGGGCGGCGCGGGCCTGAAGCTCGTCCAGCAAGCCTGCAGCGAGATGCGGCCCTGACCGGCCGCCCGCGCCATGACTAGGCCTGCACCATCCTGAACGCGTAATCGACGACGAAGTCCGCGACCGCCTGCGGGTCGTTGATGTCGAGCTGCGGCAACGCGGTGTCGAGCTCGACGTCGGTCGCGACCGCGACGATGTGCGGGTCCTGCAGGTAGAACGGCGCCTCGCGCACCTCGGTGCGGCGCACCTCGATCTTGGGAATCTGCGCGCGCTTGAAGCCCTCGACCAGCACGAGGTCGCAGGGCGAGAGTTTCTGCAGCAGCTCGTCCAACGGCAGCTCCGGATCGCCGCGCAGCTCGTGCATCAGCGACCAGCGCCGCCCCGAGCTGATCAGCACCTCGCGGCAACCGGCATTGCGGTGGCGCCACGAGTCCTTGCCTTCGTGGTCGATGTCGAAACTGTGGTGCGCGTGCTTGATCAGCGACACGTCGAGGCCGCGCCCGCTCAGCACCGCGACGACCTTCTCGATCAGCGAAGTCTTGCCGCTGCCGGACCAGCCGGCAAATCCGATCACTTTCAATGCTCTGTCCTGTCTCACAAGCGCCGGCGCGCACTCACGCGACCGACTCGCCCCACTCCGCGCACTTGCGCTCCAGCGTCTTGCGCGACACCCCCAGGCGCCGCGCCGCTTCCGACTTGTTCCCGCCACATGCATCCAGCATGCGCAGGATGTGGCGCTTCTCGACCTCGTCGAGCGGCAGATCCGTGCCGCCCGCAAGCACGTCGCCACGCGCGCCCAGCGCCTCCACCGGGAAGCCGCCGAGGATCAGCGAGCGCTCGATGAAGTTGCGCAGCTCCCTCACGTTGCCCGGCCAGCCGTAGGCCTCGAGGCGCGCGAACAGCGCGTTCGACAATGCTAGCGGCGGCACCCCCAGCTGCGCCGTCAGCTGCTGCATGAAGTGGCGCACCAGGTCCGGGATGTCCTCGACACGCTCGCGCAGCGGCGGGATCACGACCTCGACCACCGCCAGACGGAAGTACAGGTCCTGGCGGAAGCGCCCCGCGGCGACCTCCGCAGCAAGGTCGCGGTTCGATGCCGCGATGATGCGCACATCCACCGGCACCTCGCGCTCCGAGCCGACCGGGCGCAGCCTGCGCTCCTCCAGAACGCGCAGCAGGCGCGTCTGCAGCGCCAGCGGCAGCTCGCTGATCTCGTCGAGGAAGAGCGTGCCGCCGTGAGCATAGTAGAAAAGCCCGTTGCGCGTCTCGGTCGCGCCGGTGAAGGCGCCCTTCACGTGGCCGAAGAGTTCGCTCTCGATCAGCCCGGCGGCGATCGCCGGGCAATTCACCGGCACGAAGGGGCGCTGCGCGCGCGGACTCATGCGGTGCAGCGCGCGCGCCGCGACCTCCTTGCCGGTGCCCGATTCGCCCAGCAGCAGCACCGTGCTGGGCATCTGCGCGACGCGCCGCAGCACCGTGCGCAGCTCCTCCATCGCCGTCGAGTGCCCGACCAGGCCTTCGACGTCGGCCGAAAGGCCCGCGAGCTCGCGCCGCAGGATGAAGTTTTCGCGCGCGAGGTGGGCGCGCTGGAAGCAGTTCTTGATCGAATTCAGGATCTGGTCGACACGGAAGGGCTTGAGGATGAAATCCGAAGCCCCACCGCGCAGCGCATTGATCGCGGTGTCGAGGTCGGCGAAGGCGGTGATCAGGATCACGTCGCCGACGAAGCCCGACTCGCGCAGCTCGTGCAGCCAGTCGAGACCGGACTTGCCCGGCAGCGCGATGTCGAGGATCAGCAGGTCGAAGTGCAGGCGCGCCATCAGGCGCATCGCGTGCTCGGCGTCCGGCGCGGTCTCCACCAGGCCGCAGCGCGGCTTGAGCGCACGCTCGAGGAAGCTGCGCATGCCCTCCTCGTCATCGACGATAAGGATCGAATGCGCCTGCCAGTTGAATTCCGGAGTTCCGCCGTGGCCCGGCGCGCCCCCGTCCCGCTCATGCTGCATCGCTGTCCTTTTCACGAGTCGCTCGTCTCTGCGAATGCCCGGCCTGCAGTTACATTTTGATAATAACCGAGCATCCGCCGCCTGCGCCCCAACTTCGGCTCACCAGCGCCGCAAAAACCCCGGAGCGCTCGGGGTTTCGTCATAGCGCGCGTCGCGCCGCAGCCACAGCGCGAACTCCGTGCCCTCGCCGGGCCGGCTGTCGACGTCGATGCGGCCGCCGTAGCGCTCGACGATCGTATAGCTGATCGACAGGCCCAGACCGGTGCCGCTGCCCTTCTTGGTCGTGAAGAAGGGGTCGAAGATGTGCGTCAGGTCCTCCGGCGCGATGCCCTGGCCGGTGTCGCGCACGCGGATCACCGCACCCACCGCCGTGCCGTCCTCGCGCCAGTCCGTCGTCGCGAGACTCAGGCGGCCGCCCTCGGGCATCGCCTGCACGGCGTTCACGATCAGGTTGATCAGCACCTGCTGCAGCTCGCTACGGTTGATCTCGATGCGCTCGCCGGCGCCGAAGTCGGTCGCGACCTCGATCGCGCGGCGGTCGAAGTTGTGCTGCGTGAGGAACAGGCAGTCGGCCACGACCTCGTTCACATCCACCGCCTCCGCGTACCCCGCAAACTCGCCCGGGCGCGCGAACTGCAGCAGCTTGGTGACGATCTGGCGGATGCGGTCGGTCTGCTCGTGGATCAGGCGGATCTCCTGACGCACGGGCTCGGCGGCCGGCCCCAGCACATCGCGCATCACGTCCAGGTTGCCCTGGATCACCGCCACCGGATTGTTGATCTCGTGCGCGACGCCCGCCGTCAATTCGCCGATCGCCGCCAGCTTCTCGCTCATCACCAGCTGCTGCTGCGCGCGCCGCAAGGTTTCGTTCGCCTCGCTCAGCTCCGCGGTGCGCTCGGCGACCTTGCAGTCGAGCTCCTCGGCCCAGCGCTGCAATTCCTCGCGCTTGGCCGACAGCGTGTCGAGCAGGTGGTCGAACTCGCCCGCCAGCCGCCCCAGCTCGTCGCGGCTCGCCACGGCGCCGACACGCGCGTCCGCTTCACCCTGCTCGACGCGCTGGATCACCGCGTTCATGCGCTCGATCGGCCGGAACACGCTGCGCGCCCAGCGCAGGCTGAGGACCGCGCCGGCCGCGCTGATGGCGATGAACAGTGCGAACAGCGCCCCCATCGCCATGCGCCCCGCGCTGCGAAAGGGCTCCTCGAGGAAACCCACGTACAGCATCCCGACCCGCTCGCCGCGGCCGTCCGCGATCGGCTCGTAGCCCGAGACGTAATCGTCGTTCACGACGAAGGCCGTGCCCAGCCAGGTCTCGCCGCGCCCCAGCACGCGCTCGCGCACCGCCTGCGACACGCGCGTGCCGAGCGCCCGCGTGTCGCCGAACAGGCGCACGTTGGTGGCGATGCGCGTGTCGTCGAGGAACAGGGTGGCGGTCCCGCGACTGCCGAGCGGCAGCGAGCCGTCGCGATAGACGATGGCGTTGATGCGGTCGACCATTTCCAGATTGCCGTTGAGCAGCACGCCGCCCTCGAGCACGCCCACGAGGTTGCGCTTTTCGTCATACACCGGTGCGGCGGCGTGAATCACCAGTCCCCGGTCCTCTGCGGTGCGCGCATCGGGTGCGGCCGCACGCGTTTCCACCAGCGGCAGCCACGCGCGCTCGCGCAGCGCCGGGGACAAATATTGGAGCGCCTCGGGCGCGAATCGTTCTACCGTCGTCAACGCGGAGCCATTCAGCGCCGACGCCACCGCCGGCCAGACGAGGCGCGGGGTTGCCGCGCCCGCGAGCGGCTGCGACGCCGCCAGCGGACGGCCCTCGCGGTCGAGCAGCAGCAGGAAGTCCAGGCGCCGCGCCGGGGCGAGCTCCGCGAGCAGTGCCGGCAGCGCGGACGGTTGCGCGGCGAGCAGCCCGACCAGGCGGTGCGACTCGGCGAGCGCCTGCACGTCGCTCCCGACGCCGATGCGCACGCGATCGAAATACTCGTGCGCGGTGACGAGGTCGGAACTGATCTTGAAGTTCAGCAGGCGCTCGTAGCCCTCGCTGCCCCAGGTCCATACCAGCCCCAGCAGCACCGGCACCCCGGCCACCAACGGGGCCAGCACCAGCGCGAGCAGCTTGGCGCGGACCGAGCCGCGCAGCCGGTCGGTCCAGCGCGGACGCTGCGGCGCTTCACGATCCGCAGCGCGACCCGTCTGCGTGGGAGCGGCTTCAGCCGCGAACGGGACCGTTGCGCGGCTGAAGCCGCTCCCACCGGACAAGGATGGGAAGCCTAGCGACGCACCATCATCTCGCGCAGGCGGGCGACACGCTCCTGCGTGGACGGGTGGGTCGAGAACAGCCCGCGCAGGCCGCCGCCCGACAGCGGGTTCATGATCATCATCTGCGCGGTCTCGGGATGCGCCTCGGCGGCGTGCATCGGGATGCCACGCGCGTAGGCGTCGATCTTCGCCAGCGCGCTCGCGAGCGCCTCGGGGTCGCCCGAGATTTCCGCGCCGCCGCGGTCCGCGCCGAACTCGCGGGTGCGCGAGATCGCCATCTGGATGATCATCGCCGCCAGCGGGGCGAGGATCATCACGAGGATGGACAGCACCGGATTGGGGCGCTCGTCGTCGCGGCTGCCGCCGAAGAACATACCGAACTGCGCCAGCATCGAGATCGCGCCGGCCACCGTCGCCGAGATCGTCGAGATCAGGATGTCGCGGTTCTTCACGTGCGCCAGCTCGTGCGCCATCACGCCGCGCAGCTCGCGCTCGGACAGCATGCGGATGATGCCGCTGGTCGCCGCGACCGCCGCGTGGTCCGGGTTGCGCCCGGTGGCGAAGGCGTTGGGCTGGTCCTCGTCGATGATGTACACCTTGGGCATCGGCAGGCCGCCGCGCTGCGCGAGCCCGCGCACCATGTTGTACAGGTAGGGCGAGCTGGTCTCGTCGACTTCGCGCGCGTTGTACATGCGCAGCACCATCTTGTCGGAGAACCAGTAGGCCCACACGTTCATCGCGCCGCCGAACAGCAGCGCGATCAGCATGCCCTGCTTGCCGCCGAGCATGCCACCCACGGCACCGAACAGGGCGACGATACCTGCCATCAGGATCGAGGTCTTGAGCCAGTTGCCGAACATGTGCGTATTTCCTTCCTCAGTGATTGGGCTTGTATGACCCCATGTGGGGCCGAACGCCGCGGCTTCAATGCGGGGCGGGGATTTCTCCCCGCGCGCCCTCAGGCTCCGCTGCCGAAGCGTTCGCCTGCACTGACCGGGAATCCGCGCAGAAATTCCCCGACGGGCATGCGCCGGCTGCCCGGCTTCTGCAATTCGACGAGGCGCAGCGCGCCTTCGCCGCAGGCGACGACGACGCCGGAGTCGTCCGCCGACAGCACCGTACCCGGCTCGCCGGTTCCGGCGACGGGCTCTGCGCGCCAGACCTTCACGGCAACCTCGCGCAGCGTGCCGACCGCGCCCGGGAAGGGATTGAAAGCCCGCACCGCGCGGCCGATCTCGACCGCCGGACGGCACCAGTCGATCGCCGCCTCGGCCTTGCCGATCTTTGCCGCGTAGGTCACGCCGGCCTCGGGCTGGGGCTCGGCCTTGAGCGTGCCCTGCGGCAGCGCGCGCAACGCCTCCACCACCATCTCGGCGCCCAGCGCGGCGAGGCGGTCGTGCAGCGTCGCCGTCGTCTCGTCGGGGCCGATCGCCAGCGCACGCCTCATCAGCATCGCGCCGGTATCGAGGCCCTCGTCCATCTGCATGATCGTAATGCCCGTCTCGGCATCGCCCGCCTCGATCGCGCGATGGATCGGCGCCGCGCCGCGCCAGCGCGGCAGCAGCGAGGCGTGGATGTTGATGCAGCCCAGGCGCGGCAGCTCCAGCACCGCCGGCGGCAGCAACAGGCCGTAGGCCGCGACGACGAGGATGTCCGGCGCGCAGGCGGCGAGCGCCGCGCGCTGCTCCTCGGTGCGCAGCTTCTCGGGCTGGTCGACGGCGATGCCGTGCGCCAGCGCGACCTGCTTGACCGGGCTCGCGGTGAGTTTCATACCCCGCCCGGCCGGGCGGTCCGGCTGGGTCAGCACCAGCGGCACCTCGAAACCCGCGGCGAGGATCGCCTCCAGCGCCGCGGCGGCGAATTCGGGCGTGCCCGCGAAGGCAACGCGCAGCGGAGCGGCCGCGCTCACGCGGTGATCCGCGCTTTCTTCGCCAGCCGCGTCTTGATGCGGCCGAGCTTCAACGGCGACAGGTATTCGACGAAGACCTTGCCTTCGAGGTGATCGAGCTCGTGCTGGATGCACACCGCCAGCAGGCCGTCGGCCTCCAGCTCGAAGGGCTTGCCGTCGGCGTCGAGCGCCTTCACGCGCACGCGCTCGGCGCGACGCACACTCTCGTAGATGCCGGGCACGGACAGGCAGCCTTCCTCGCCGATGTGCTCGCCGGATTTCTCGAGGATCTCGGCGTTGATGAACACGCGCAGGTCGGAGCGATCCTCGCTGACGTCGATCACCACCACCCGCTTGTGCACATCGACCTGGGTCGCCGCGAGCCCGATGCCGGGCGCCTCGTACATCGTCTCGGCCATGTCCTTGACGAGCTGACGGATCGAATCGTCCACCTGCGCGACCGGGGCGGCGCGCGTGTGCAAACGGGGGTCGGGATAGCGAAGGATCGGTAGTAGCGCCATAAATGCTTGCCGGGTTAAGTCATTACGTGCAGAATTTCAAGTGCTTTGGCATGCTGTCGGGGTCGCCCCGGCATTCGAATCGAGTCTGCGGATTGGATCCTCGACCGGCGGAACGCGTTCCGGTAGCGGAAAATCCGGTCCGTTCCAATCGGAAGCGAGCGATGACCCGCATTATATTCCCTCTCCTCTTCAGCGTAGCGACCCTTCTCGGCGCGCCCGCGCTCGCGGCACCGGCCACGATCGCCGACGACGCCCCCGACAGCCACACGGTCGTGCGCGGCGACACGCTGTGGGGAATCTCGGGCAAGTTCCTCAAGGAACCCTGGCGCTGGCCCGAAGTGTGGCGGCTCAACCGCGACCAGATCCGCAACCCGCACCTGATCTACCCCGGCCAGATCATCGTGCTCGACCGCAGCGGCCCCTACCTGTCGATCGGCCGTCGCGTCGGCGACCAGAAACTGCAGCCGCAGGCCTATCACGAAGACCTCAGGGACGCCGTGGCCAGCATCCCGATGCAGGACATCGAGCCCTTCCTGACCAAGCCGCTGGTCGTTGACGAAGCACGCCTGGCCGACGCGGGCACCGTGGTCGCGACCGAGACGAGCCGCGTCTACATGGGCCCCGGCGACACGATCTTCGCCAAGAACATCAAGGAAGACCAGAAGGTCTGGCAGGTGCTGCGCCCGGCCAAGCCGCTCGTCGACCCGGTCACCAAGGAAGTCCTCGGTTACGAGGCCATGTACCTCGGCGCCGCGCGCGTCACCGAGAACGGCACGCCGGCCACGCTCGAGATCCTCAGCGCGGTCGAGGAGATCGGCACCGGCGACCGCCTGCTGGTCAGCGACAAGCCCGAGATCTTCTCGTACATGCCGCACGCGCCTGAGAGCCAGGTTGCCGGCCGCCTGATCGGCATCTACCGCGGCGTCGCCGAAACCGGCCGCAATCATGTGGTGACGCTCAACGTCGGCGCACGCGAAGGCATCGAGCGCGGCCACGTGCTGGCACTGCACCGCAATCGCGGCTCGGTCGTGTACAAGGACGACGACGGCAACAAGGAAACCTACAACCTGCCGGAGAAGCGCTACGGCCTCGCCTTCGTGTTCCGCGTGTTCGACCGCGTGTCCTACGCCCTGGTGATGGAAACCGACGGCCAGGTTTCGGTCGGCGACAGCGTGCGCAAGCCCTGACGTTCCAGCCGTGGAGGACGATCTCGCCGCCTGGCTGCGGCTGACCCTCCTCCCCGGCATCGGCCCCGAACGCCAGCGCAGCCTGCTCGCGGCGTTCGGACTGCCCGCGCAGGTCTTCGCCGCCGGGCGCAGCGCGGTCGCCGCGGTGGCCGGCGCGGACACCGCCGATCTCCTCCTCGCCGCGCCCGACGAGGCGCGCATCGCCGCGGCCCTCGCGTGGGCCGCGGAACCGGGCAACCACATCCTCACCCTCGGCGACACCGCCTATCCGCGCGGCCTGCTCGAGATCCCCGACCCGCCGGTGCTGCTGTACGTGAAGGGCGATCCGGCCCTGCTGTCGTCGAACGCGCTCGCCATCGTCGGCGCCCGCTCGGCGACGCCGGGCGGCGTCGCGAACGCCCAGGCCTTTGCCCAACACCTCGCCGGCGCCGGCCTCACGATCGTCAGCGGCCTTGCGCTCGGCATCGACGCCGCGGCCCACCGCGGGGCGCTCGAGCAGGCCGACGGCAAGACCGTCGCGGTCATCGGCACCGGTGCAGACCGCGTCTATCCCGCCCGCCACCAGGCGCTCGCGCGCGAAATCGCCCTGCGCGGCGCCATCGTCAGCGAACTGCCGCTCGGGACGCCCGCGCTGCCGCACAACTTCCCGCGCCGCAACCGCCTCATCGCCGGCCTTGCGCGCGGCGTGCTGGTCGTCGAGGCGGCCGTCGGCAGCGGCTCGCTGATCACCGCACGGCTCGCATCCGAATGCGGGCGCGAAGTGCTCGCGATCCCCGGCTCGATCCATTCGCCGCTCGCGCGCGGCTGCCACCGCCTGATCCGCGACGGCGCCAAGCTGGTCGAGACGGCCGCCGACGTGCTCGACGAACTCGCCTGGGGCGAGAGCGCGAGGCCACCCGTGCAGCCGTCCCCGCGCAGCGCGGCACGGGGACGCAAGCGCGCCGCGGAGGACGCTTCGCAAGCCCTGTTCCCCCCGCCTGCGCCAGAGGCAGGCCTGCCGCCGGAGCAGGCCGCGGTGCTCGACGCCCTGGGGCACGACCCGCTCGATGTCGACACCCTGGCCGCACGCAGCGGCTTGACGCTCGATGCGCTCTACGCCATTCTGCTGTCACTGGAGCTCGACGGGCGGATCAGCCGACTCCCCGGCGGGCGCTTCCAGCGCCAATGACTGACGGTGTGCCGCCATGTTCGACATCCTTGTATACCTCTTCGAGAACTACGTTCACGCCGCCGCCTGCCCCGAAATCGACCAGCTCGCCCGCAAGCTTTCGGCGGCCGGTTTCGAGGAGGACGAGATCACCGAAGCCCTCGACTGGCTTTCGGGCCTGCGCAGCATCTCCGATGCCTCGCCGCTCGCGACGACCCCCGCCGCGGGCGCCTTCCGCGTGTATGCGGCCGAGGAAGAGGCGCGGCTCGGCCCCGAGTGCCGCGGCTTCCTCGCCTTCCTGGAGAATGCTGGTGCCCTCGACGCCGGAACGCGCGAGATCATCATCGAGCGTACCCTAGCGCTGAACGGTGTCACGGCCAGCCTCGCCCGCCTGAAGGTGATCGTGCTGATGGTGCTGTGGCAGCGCGAGCTGCCGCTCGACAGCCTGATCGTCGATGAATTGCTCGGCGAAGAAGCCGAAGAAGGCGGGCTGTTGCTGCACTGAGCGAGCCGGCGGCGCTTGCACCCTTGACGGCGGCCTGCTTATCATGCGCCGCTCGATCACCCCATACATGAAAACCGGCAGGGTTTTCCAAGGCGGCCAAGCGGCATGAGCAAGCAACTGATCATCGCGGAGAAACCTTCGGTCGCGCAGGACATCGCCCGCGCGCTGGGCGGCTTCACCAAGGAAAAGGACTACTTCGAGTCCGACGAGTACGTGCTCTCATCGGCCGTCGGCCACCTGCTCGAGCTGGTGGTGCCCGACGAGTACGAGGTCAAGCGCGGCAAATGGACCTTCGCCCACCTGCCGGTGATCCCGCCGCAGTTCGCGCTGAAACCCATCGAGAAGACCGACGACCGCCTCAAGCTGCTGACGCGGCTGATCAAGCGCAAGGACGTCACCGGCCTGATCAACGCCTGTGACGCGGGCCGCGAGGGCGAGCTGATCTTCAACTTCATCGTGCAGCACGCCAAGAGCGACAAGCCGGTGCGCCGCCTGTGGCTGCAGTCGATGACGGCGAACGCGATCCGCGACGGTTTCGCCCAGCTGCGCTCGGCGCAGGAGGTCGAGGGCCTGCGCCAGGCCGCGGTGTGCCGCGCCGAGAGCGACTGGCTGATCGGCATCAACGGCACGCGCGCAATGACCGCGTTCAACTCCAAGACCGGCGGCTTCCACCTCACCACGGTCGGGCGCGTGCAGACGCCGACGCTGGCGATCGTCGTCGAGCGCGAGCAGAAGATCCGCCAGTTCAAGCCGCGCGACTACTGGGAACTGGAGGCCTCCTTCGGCTGCCAGGCCGGCAGCTATGCGGGGCGCTGGTTCGACGAGAAGTTCAGGAAGCCCGAGGGCGACGAGCACGCGACCGCATTCCGCCTGTGGGACAAGGCCCAGGCCGAGGCCATCAAGGCGAAGTGCGACGGCAAGCCCGGCACGGTCACGGAGGAATCCAAGCCCTCGACCCAGCTGTCGCCGCTGCTCTTCGACCTCACCAGCCTGCAGCGCGAGGCCAACGGCCGCTTCGGCTTCTCGGCGCGCGTGACGCTGCAGATCGCGCAGGCGCTGTACGAGAAGCACAAGGTGCTGACCTACCCGCGTACCGATTCGCGCGCGCTGCCGGAGGACTACCTCGGCTCGGTCAAGGACGTGATGCGTGCGCTGCCGATCGAGTACGCGCCCTTCGCGAACGAGATCGCGAAGCAGGGCTGGGTGAAGCCGAACAAGCGCATCTTCAACAACGCCAAGATCTCCGACCACTTCGCGATCATCCCGACCGGCACCGTGCCGAAGAGCCTGTCGGAAGCCGAGCACAAGATCTACGACCTGGTGACGCGGCGCTTCCTGTCGGTGTTCTACCCGGCGGCCGAGTACCGCGTGACGACGCGCATCACGCGCGTCGCGGGCGAGGCCTTCAAGACCGAGGGCAAGGTGCTGGTGAATGCGGGCTGGCTCGCGGTGTACGGCAAGGAAGGCGTCAAGGACGACGAGGACGGCGGCGGCGGCGCGCAGCTGTGCGCGGTGCAGCCGAACGAGACGGTGTCGACCGACGACATCCTCGTGAAATCGCTCGTGACCAAGCCGCCCGCGCGCTACAACGAAGCGACCCTGCTCTCGGCGATGGAGGGCGCGGGCAAGATGGTCGACGACGAGGAGCTGCGCGCGGCGATGGCCGAACGCGGCCTCGGCACCCCGGCCACGCGCGCGCAGATCATCGAGGGCCTGATCGCCGAGCAGTACATCCACCGCGAGGGCCGCGAGCTGATCCCGAGCGCCAAGGCCTTCTCGCTCATCACGCTGCTGAAGGGCCTGGACGTGTCGGCGCTGACTTCGCCGGAGCTCACCGGCGAATGGGAGCACAAGCTCGCGCAGATGGAGCGCGGCCAGCTGTCGCGCCCCGAGTTCATGCGCGAGATCGCCGAGATGGCGCGCGAGGTCGTCGAGCGTGCCAAGCGCTACGAATCCGACACGGTGCCGGGCGACTTCGTCACGCTGGCGACGCCGTGCCCGAAGTGCGGCGGCGTGGTGAAGGAGAACTACAAGAAGTTCGCCTGTCAGGGCTGCGACTGGAGCGCGTGGAAGATCGTCGCCGGGCGGCAGTTCGAGATCGACGAGATCGAGACCCTGCTGCGCGAGGGCAAGGTCGGGCCGTTGATGGGCTTCCGCAGCAAGATGGGGCGGCTCTTCAACGCCGAGATCCGCCTCAACGACGACAAGCAGCCGGAGTTCGACTTCGGCCAGCCGAAGGACGACGGCGAGGGCGCCGAGCCGGTCGATTTCTCCGGCCAGGAGGCGCTGGGCGCGTGCCCGAAGTGCGCCTCGCCGGTGTACGAGCACGGCATGGCCTACGTGTGCGCGAAATCGGTGGGGCCGGAGAAGGCCTGCGACTTTCGCTCGGGCAAGGTGATCCTGCAGCAACCGGTCGAGCGCGAGCAGATGACCAAGCTGCTTGCCGACGGCCGCACCGACCTGCTCAAGGGCTTCGTGTCGACGCGCACCAAGCGCAAGTTCTCGGCCTTCCTCGTGCGTGGAGCGGACGGCAAGGTGGGCTTCGAGTTCGAGCCGAAGACCCCCAAGGCCGGAGCGAAGGCCAAGGCGGGCGACGGAGCCGGCAAGGAAGGCGCGGCGGCCGATTCGGCCGCGAAGGCCAAGCCCGCCGCACGCAAGGCCAGCCCGCGGGCGCGCAAGGAAGCCTGAACCCGGTCGCGCGCGTCAGCGCGCGACGCGTCCGAGCAGGCTGCCGCTTTCGCCGACCGGCTCCCCCACCAGCGCGAAGCCGCGCAGCGCCCCTGCGCGGTCATGGAACAGCGCGCGCACGCCGCGGGCGGTGGCCGATTCGTGCCATTCGCCGGCGACCGGCGGCGGTTCGCACAGCGCCACCGGGCAGCACTCCAGGTTCAGGCGCCGCACGCGCGCCTTCCAGCGCATGCGTGCAGCGTGTCCCGCGAGCACGTCGGCAAGCACCTGCGCACCGGTTTCGATGTCTTCCCCGAGCTCGAACACGCGTCCCTCGAATTCCGCGCAGCCGCCCAGCGCGTGGATGCCCTCGGCCGAACTGCGCATGAGCGCATCGACGACGATGCCCGCTGCGACATCCAGCCCCGCGGCCCTTGCGAGCTGCACGCGCGGGCGCGAGCCCAGCGCGGCGACGACGACGTCGACGGCGAGCGACTGGCCGCCCAGGGTCGTGACCTCGAGCTCGTGCATGCCCTGGTCGATGCGCTGCACGCCGTCCTCGATGCGGATGCGGACGCCGGCCGCCGCGAGCGCGTCGGCGATGCGTTGCGCACACAAGGCGGGAACCCGTCCTCCGAGCAGGTTCGGGCCCGCGTCCAGCAGGCTCACGTCGCAGCCGCCGCGCTTGAGGCTTTCCGCCAGCTCGCAGCCGCGAATGCCGCCGCCGAGGACGGCGACGCGCCCGCGCCCGGCGAGTTCGGAACGCAGGTAGGCGTACTCGGCGAGGCTGCCGACGGTGAGGACGGCCGCTGCGGCGCTGCCGCGCACGTTCGCCGGCCGGACCGATTCCGCGCCCGTCGCGAGCACCAGTTGCGACCAGGGCTGCTCCGGTTGTGCGGGGTTGTCGGTGCGCAGCACGCGGCCGGCGAGGTCGATCGCCAGCGCACGGCGGCGCGGGGTGATGGTGGCCTCGAAGCGGTAGGCCATCTGCTCCGCGGTCGCGATCACCAGTTCGTCAGCGTCGCGCCGATGCGCGAGTCCCGCGGGGAGCTGGTCCTTGGAGTAGGCCGAGGCGTCGTCGGCGCCGATCATGTGGATCGCGCAGTGGCGGTCGCGCTGGCGCAAGGCACGCAACAGCGCGTAGCCGGCGAAGCCGGTGCCGACGATCATGAGCGGTGCAGCCACGGCGCTCCCCCGGGGAAGGCATGGTTTCAACCTAGCCCCCAATGCGAGCGAGGGCGAGGCAATCGTTCACGCCCGCGAGGGCGATCGCGTGAATGCGCGTGTCGTCAGCTTGGTTCGGAAATTGTTCGTGAAGGCACGGATCGTAGGGTGGGAGGAGCGCAGCGCATCCCACCACGCGGCGTTCGTGCCGCCTCCTGGCGCTGGATTGGCGGGATACGCTGCGCTCCTCCCGCCCTACGCAGGCTTGGGGCGCACGGATGTTTCCGCTTCGTCAGGCGAGCTCCAGCGGCACCGCACGACCGATCGGGCGCACGCCGGGCAGCTCGCTCTCGAGGATGGCGGTTCGCAGGACGTCGATCGCACCGCTGCGCGGGTAGGTGACGCGCCACGCGAGCACGACCCGTCGCGAGGGCTCGGGGTCGGAGAAGGGCCGCACGGCGACCAGTGCGTTCTGCGCCGGCAGGTCGTCGGCGGCGGTGCTGGGCAGCACGGTGACGCCGAGGCCGGTAGCGACCATGTGGCGGATCGTCTCCAGCGAGCTGCCTTCCAGCGTGCGCTGCAGACCGCTGACGCTGCGGCAGTGCGGGCACACTTCGAGCACCTGGTCGCGGAAGCAGTTGCCCGCCCCGAGCAGCAGCAGCTGGTCGTCGGCGAGCTTGTCGGGGTCGATGTGCTCCAGCGCCGTCCAGGGGTGGGTCGCGGGCATCAGCACGCGGAAGGGTTCGTCATACACCGGCTGGGCGACCACGCCCGCCTCGTCGAAGGGCAGCGACAGCACGATGACGTCGAGTTCGCCGCGCTTGAGCGCCTCGAGGAGCCGCGTGGTGTAGTTTTCGTGGATGATCAGCGGCATGCGCGGCGCGAGCTTGTGCACGCGTGGAATCAGCCGCGGCAGCAGGTAGGGCGCGATGGTGTAGATCACGCCGAGGCGCAGCGGCCCGGACAGCGGATCCTTGCCGGCGGCGGCGATCTCGGGGATCTGCGCCGCCTCCATCAGCACCTTCTCGGCCTGGGCGACGATGCGCTGGCCGGTGGAGGTGATCTTGACCTCGGTCGCGCTGCGCTCGAACAGCTGCACGCCGAGCTCGTCCTCGACTTTCTTGATCGCGACCGAGAGCGTGGGCTGGCTGACATGGCACTTCTCGGCGGCGCGGCCGAAGTGGCGCTCGTGGGCGAGGGCGATGAGATAGCGGAGATCGGTGAGGGTCATGGGGGTGCGCTGGGCGTTGGCTTGCGCCGAAGATGTTACTCCGCATGGGCAGATCGGGACACCTCCCGCAACCGCGACGACTCGCCGCAGCTTATACTCCGGTTTGCGTCAATGCCCCGCGCCGCGGGGCTTCGAACAATAACAATCTATGTCTTTCTGCTTATATTCACGCGCCGTCGCTGCGGCTTCGATCGCCGCGTGCTCCTGCATCGCGGCCGCCCAGTCCGGCGTCGGGCCGGAAACCTCGCCGGATCCGCTGATTCCGGAATCGAGCTATTTCGACTCGCTCCCGGTGGTGCTCACCGTGTCGCGCATGCCACGGCCGCAGAACGAGGTGCCCGCGGCACTGACCGTGCTCGACCGCGAGACGATCCGCGCGACCGGTTACCGCAGCCTGGACCGCCTGCTGCGCCTGGTGCCGGGCATGCTGGTGGCGAAGGAACGCGGCAGCGAGCAGTGGGTGAGCTACCACGGGCCGAATCGTGACGTGCCGCAGGAGCTGCAGATCCTCATCGACGGACGCTCGGTGAGCGCGGCCTATTTCGGCAGCTTCGGGCGCAATTCCTTCCCGCTGGCGATCGAGGACATCGAGCGCATCGAGGTGGTGCGCGGCACCGATGCGGCCTCCTATGGCACCAACGCCTACATGGGGGTCGTGAACATCATCACGCGCCACACGGCGGAGGAGAGCGGCGCGACGGTCTCGGTCGCGGGCGGCACGGGGGAATATTCCGAGGTCAGCGGCCGCGTGGTCACGCATTCGGGGCCCCTGGGCCTGCGCATCACGGCGCAGCACCTGCGCGACGAGGGCGTGCACGACCTCAACGACAGCCGTGACCGCCACCGCGTGACCCTGCGCAGCGACCTGCAGCTGGGCGAACACGACGAGCTGAGCCTGCTCGCCGGCCTCACCGACATCGCGCGCGGAACGGGTTATCCGAACACGCCGTTCAACTCCCACCCCGAGCGCGACATGGACACGCGCGAGCACTTCGGCCACCTGCGCTGGCGCCATGCCGTCAGCCCGGACGAGGAGTTCCTGCTGTCGGGTTACTACGCGTACGAGCACACCAGCAACGAGTGGGCGGTCAACACGGGACCGTTGCAGGCGATCCTTGGCCCCGCCTCGATTCCGGTGAACGACAACTTCACGACACGGCGCCAGAACCTCGAATTCCAGCACAACCTCTCGCCCCTGCAGGGCTTGCGGCTGAGCTGGGGCGCGGAGTGGCGGCGCGACCAGGTCCATGCACCGTTCATCTTCTTCGGCCGCTCCGATCCGGCCGAGGAAAGCCGGCGCGTATACGCGAACCTCGAATGGCGGGCGGCACCGCAGTGGCAATGGAACTTCGGCGCGATGGCGGAGCGCTTCCAACACGACCGGACCCGCCTGTCGCCGCGCGTGTTCCTCAACTGGCTGCCGAACGAAGCCGAAACCTGGCGCGCCGGATACGCGCGCGCGTGGCGCAACCCGGGGGTGTTCGGCCGCTATAGCGACGTGCGCATCTTCGCGCCGGCCGGCACGCCAATCGCCGGCCTGCTGTTGCAGCACCGCTTCGTACCCAACCCGGGAATCGACCCGGCGCGCCTCGACACCTTCGAGATCGGCCATGCGCGCCGCTTCCCCGCTGTGCAGGGCAGCCTCGACGTGCGCGTGTTCCAGGAGCGCATCCGCGATCAGCTCGTGCGCGAGCAGGCCGAGGTTCCGATCGATAATCCGTTCCAGGGGCTCGTGCAGCGCTTCCTGCCGCCTTCGCAGTGGGGAAACAGCCATGGCACGGTGAAGATCGAAGGCATCGAGACGCAGTTCGACTTCAAGCCGTGGAACGACGGCACGCTGCTGCTGCGCCACACGATGATGCGCGTGCGCACCGACGACGACGGCACCGCCGACAGCGTCGCGCCGTATTCGGCGAGCATCACCTGGCTGCAGCGCATGGGCGCATGGCAGAGCGCGCTGACCCTGCTGCGCGTCGGGCCGGTGCGCGCCGGCAATGGCTTCTCGCCGAGCTTCCATTACACCGTACCGGACTACACGACGCTGGACGCCAGCATCGCGCGCGAGTTCCGTCTGGACGGCGGACAGACGCTGGAAGTGCGGCTGACCGGCCTCAACCTGCTCGGCCGCCACCAGGAACTGGCGAATTTCCCGGTGCAGCAGGCCTCCGGGGACGACGACCCGGTCAATCGCCTCGAACCGATCGTGATGTTGAGCGTCTCGGCGAGCTTCTGACGCATTTCGCTACACGCCGGACTTGAGTCCGGTGCGCTTCGCCCCCAATCTGTGTTGCATGCCGCGGCCGGGAACACCGGCCGCCGCTGTGCGTCTACGCGACGGATTGATGACAACTCTGGGGAAAAGCACAACATGCGCAAGACGATCCTTGTCACCGCCCTGGCGCTGGGCCTCGGCTCCGCCTTCATCGACGGCCTCGCTGTGCCGTCGGCGCTCGCCGCGAGCCCGGTGCCGACGGCCCAGGCGGCACAGCTCAACCGCTTCGGCCTGCCCGATTTCGGCGATCTGGTCGAGCAGGTCGGCCCCGCCGTGGTGAATATCGCGGTGACGCAGAAGGAAAAGGCGCGCCCGATGGGCGAGGACGTGCCGGGCCTGTCGCCCGACGACCCGTTCTACGACTTCCTGCGCCGCTTCGGCGTGCCGATGCCGGGCATGCCCGGGCAGCCGGGGCATGGCAACCGCGGGCCGCGCACCCAGCGCGGCGTGGGTTCGGGCTTCATCGTCAGCAGCGACGGCTACGTGCTGACGAACGCGCACGTGGTCGGCGAAGGCGAGTCGGAGGTGACGGTGAAGCTGATCGACAAGCGCGAGTTCAAGGCCAAGGTGGTGGGCACCGACAAGCGCACCGACATCGCGCTGCTGAAGATCGACGCGACCGGCCTGCCGACCGTGCGCACGGGCGACGCCGAACGGGCGCGGGTGGGCGAGTGGGTGGTCGCCGTGGGTTCGCCCTTCGGTTTCGACAACACGGTGACGGCGGGCATCATCTCGGCCAAGGCACGACGCCTGCCGGACGAGAACTACGTGCCCTTCATCCAGACCGACGTCGCGATCAACCCCGGCAACTCGGGCGGGCCGCTGTTCAACCTCGGCGGCGAGGTGATCGGTATCAATTCGCAGATCTATTCGCGCTCCGGCGGCTTCATGGGCATCTCGTTCGCGATCCCGATCGACGTCGCGCTGAAGGTCAAGGACCAGATCGTGAAGTACGGCCGCGTGCAGCGCGGCAAGCTCGGCATCGCGATCCAGGGGCTGGACAAGGAGCTGGCGCAGTCCTTCGGGCTGACCGAGCCGCGCGGCGCGCTGATCGCGAGCGTGGAGCCCGACAGCGCCGGCGACAAGGCGGGCCTGAAGCCGGGCGACGTGGTGCTGGGCGTGGACGGCACCAGCGTCGGCGAGTCGGCCGACCTGCCGCGCATCATCGGCGACAAGCGCCCCGGCACGAGCGTGAAGCTGGAGATCTGGCGCGAGGGCAAGAGCCGCACGGTGAGCGCGACCCTGGGCGAGATGAATCCCGAGACCCTGGCCGAGGTGCAGGGCGGTGGCGACAAGCCGCGCGGCGAGGATGCGGGCGGCAAGCTGGGTCTGGCGGGCCGGGCGCTGACCAACGAGGAGGCGGCGCAGCTGGGCGTGCGCGGCGGCCTGCTGGTCGAGCGCGTGAATGGTCCGGCGGCGCAGGCGGGCCTGCAGCAGGGCGACGTCGTGCTGGCCGTGAACAACCAGCCGGTGACCACGGTGCAGGCCTTCCGCCAGATGATGGAGAAGGTCGGCAACCGCTTCGCGCTGCTGGTGCAACGCGGCGGCACGCGCATCTTCGTGCCGATCCGCACGGGCAGCTGAAGCCCGCCGCAGCGGGTCCGCGCCGCACACGTGGCGGCGGCGGACCCCGCTGCAGCCAGCCGACGGCCCCGACAGCGGCCCTGTGTGACCTGGGTCACACGCGTCTTGGCCGTGGAATAAATCCCGATAGACTGCTGTTCATATTCGCGCAGGATCATTGCGAGCCGGCACGCATGCGGCCGCTCGCGCCTTACGGCTTTTTTCCAACCACCTGAATGAGAGAACGAACAATGAAGAAGCTCCTCACCCATGCCGCCACCGGCCTCCTCGCCCTGTCCCTCGCCGGCCTCGCCGCCGCGCAGATGAAGCCCGAGGACGCGATCAAGAACCGCCAGTCCGGCTACACCTTCATGGCGTGGAACATGGGCAAGATCAAGGCGCAGGTCGTCGACGGCACGACGCCGTACAACAAGGACCAGGTGATCGCCGCCGCGAACGTGATCGCGGCGACGGCCAACTCCGGCATGGGCGCCCTGTACCTGCCCGGCACCGACAAGGGCAAGGGCTGGAAGGACACGCGCGTGAAGGCGGAGTTCTTCAAGGAGCAGGAGGAAGTCGGCAAGATCGCGAAGAACTTCATCGAGCAGGCCAACACGCTGCAGAAGGTCGCGATGACCGGCGACCAGGCCGCGATCAAGGCCCAGTTCGGCGAGATGGGCAAGGCGTGCAAGGCCTGTCACGACAAGTACCGCGTCGAGGAGTGAGGCGCGCCGCGCCGGTCCAGCGGATTCGGTGAACGGCAAGATGGCCACCCTGCGGGGTGGCCATCTTCATTTCGGGGACGGCATTCAGGCCGGCTGCGCCGCGGGCCGCAGCACCGGCGCCTCGCGGATGGGCAGGTTCACCACTGCTGCCATCGCGGCAAGCGCCATGTCCGCGTACCACATCCACGAGAAGTCGCCGAACTCGGTGATCGCGATGCCGCCCAGCCACGCGCCGAGGAAGCCGCCGATCTGGTGCGACAGCAGCGTGAGGCCGAACAGCGTGCCGAGGTAGCGGATGCCGAAGAGCTTGCCGACGATCGCCGCGGTCGGCGGCACGGTCGCGAGCCAGGTGAAGCCGAGGCCGGCGGCGAAGAGGTAGAAGGTCAGGGCGGTCTTCGGCGCCATCAGGTAGACCGCGACGAGCAGCGCGCGCGAACCGTACATCGCCGCAAGGATGTGCTTGCTGCGGTAGCGCGACACGCAGGATCCCGCATACAGGCTGCCGACGATGTTGGACAGGCCGATGATCGCCAGCGACCAGCTCGCGACCGTCGGCGGCAGGCCGCACAGGTCCACTTCGCCCGGCAGATGGGTGACGAGGA
This sequence comes from Aromatoleum evansii, assembly GCF_045689615.1. Classification (NCBI taxonomy): domain Bacteria; kingdom Pseudomonadati; phylum Pseudomonadota; class Betaproteobacteria; order Rhodocyclales; family Rhodocyclaceae; genus Aromatoleum; species Aromatoleum evansii. Next base: position 73,637 of record NZ_CP141259.1, on the reverse strand, counting down.
AGGCGATATGGAAGCCGCAGGTGAAGAAGCCGGCGTGCAGCAGCAGGTAGCTGCGGTCGCCCATCGCCTGGCGCACCGTGCGCCACAGGCCCGCGTCCTCGTGCGCGCCGTGGTGGTGCGTCGCGTGCTTGGGATCGACGAGCACGCGCACCAGCGGCAAGGCGGCGAGCGTCATCAGCGCCATCGACCACATCGCGCCCATCCAGCCGATCGACTGGATCAGCTTCTGCAGCACCGGCGCGAACACGAACTGGCCGAAGGAGCCGCCGGCGTTGATCACGCCCGACGCGGTGCCGCGCGCCTCCAGCGGCAGGCGCTGCGCCGCGGCGCCGATCAGCACCGAGAAGCTGCCCGCGCCCGCGCCCATCGCCGAGAGCAGGCCCAGCGACACGACCAGGCCGAAGCCCGAGCCCATGAAGGGCGTGAGGGCGCTGCCGAACGCGAGGACGATCAGGCCGGCGACGAGTACTTTCGCGGCGCCGTAGCGGTCCGCGAAGGCGCCGGCGACCGGCTGGATCGCGCCCCACATGAACTGGCCGACCGCGAGCGCGAAGCTGATCGTCGCGATGCCCAGCCCGGTGGAGGTGTTGAGCGGGGACACGAACAGGCCCAGCGACTGGCGGGCGCCCATCGTCACCATGAGGATGCCGGCGGCGGAGAGGGTGACGATCAGCGCGGCGCGGCTGTTGAGGGATCGCAGCATGAGGGCCTTCTTTCTTTATCGTTATGGTCGGATTGGGGTCGGGGACGTGCTTCCCGGCTACTTCTTGCGCACGAACAGCGTGTGCAGGCTGCGGCCGAGCGCGCCGTCGCGGTCGAACACCGCCGTCGTCACGGTGCCTATGCCGCCCGGGTCGATGATGGTGCGCGCGGACATGCCGAACCATTCGCCGGTCGGATGACGATGCATGTTGAGGGTGAGATCCACCGGCACGAAGGTCCAATGGCGGATGTCGAGTTCGGCGCTGATGCCGTTGGCGGAGTCGAGGATCAGCAGCAGGGCCTCGATGCCGTCGGTCGGCTGGCCGGCGACGAGCGGGATGCGCGGGCGTGCCCACACCGCCGCCGGGCCGGGTTCGCGGAAGCTGCCGTCGGCGAAGCGCCATTCGAGCGCGTCGGCATAGGGGAAGTAGTCGACGCCCTGAAAGAACACCTGCGCCTGCGCCTCGGGCAGCGGCGGCACCGCAAAGGGGTCGGCGACGGCGACGGCGCTCTCGGGCTTGCGCTCGACGCGCCAGGCGTGGGCGAGCAGGACCGGCTTGCCGTGGACGAGCATCTCGCCCTGGATCAGCTCGATGCGCCGGCCCGGACGCAGCACGCGCACGCGCAGCTCGCACGGCTCGACCGGCACCGGGCCGAGGATCTCGAAGGTGATGCGCGCGATGTCGAGCCCGAACTCGGACGGAAAACGCCGCAGCGCCTGCGCCAGCAATGCGATCGGCGGCCCGCCGTGCTGGCTCTCCACCGACCACGGGCCGATCGTGGCCTCGGTGGGCTGGTAGGCGTCGTCGCCGAGCGGCAGGAAGAAGGCTTCGGGAAGCGTGATGCTCGTGTGCATGTTCAATACCCTAGCGTATGTCACGGGAAATTTAACCGACTATTACGGAAACAAAAAGCCGATAATAGTTGCCGTTACGTCAACGATATGTTGACACTTGAGATTGACACATGAGCTGGCTGGCAAGCTGGGACACCTTCGTGAAAGTCGTCGAGAGCGGCAGCATGGCGGGAGCAGCCCGCCGCCTGGACTGCACGCGCGCACAGGTCAGCAAGCAGATCGGCGAGCTCGAGCGACGCTTCGGCGTGCGCCTGTTCGACCGTTCGACGCGCAAGCTCTTCCTGACCCCGTCGGGCGAAGTGTTCTACCAGCATGCGCTGCGCGCGCTCGAGTCGGTGGAGCTGACGGAGGTCGCGGTGCGCAACCTCGGCGACGTGCCGAGCGGACTGCTGCGCATCAGCGCGAGCGTGGTGTTCGGCCGTATCTGGGTCGCGCCGCTGCTGCCGCGCCTGACCGCCCGCTACCCCGAGCTGGGGTGCGAGCTGATCCTCACCAACTCGCTGGTCGACCTCGCCGAGGACCGCATCGACCTCGCGCTGCGCTTCTGCAAGACGCCGCCCGAGGACGTCGTCGCGAAGCGGATCTTCACGATGCAGACGGTGATCTGCGCGGCGCCCGCCTACCTTGCGCGGCACGGCATGCCGCGGCATCCGCGCGAGCTGGTCGATCACCAGTGCTTCAGCTTCCTGCTCTCCGACAACCGCATCTGGCACCTGATCGACCGCGCCGGCGCCGAAGTCGCGATCCCGGTGCGCGGCCGCGTCCAGTTCAACGAGCCGGCGAGCATCCTCGATGCGACGCTGGCCGGGCATGGGCTGGCGATCCTGCCGACCTACCTGTGCTGCAATGAGCTGGGCGACGGACGGCTCGTGCGCGTGCTGACGGATTACACGCCGCGCATCGACTTCGGTCGACACCTGTACGCGTGCTACATGCCGAGCCGGGCGCGCCTGCCGAAGGTGAAGGTGCTGATCGACGAGCTGGAGGCGATGCTGAAGCCGGTGCCGCCGTGGCAGGCCTAGGAGCCTGTCGGACTTGAAGAATCGAAGCGAAAATTCGGCTGTGCGAGGACAGATTTTGTCGATTTTGCAGGTCAATAGTCATTCTATTGACCAAAAAAGCGGCGAAATATGGACCGCCCAGGCGGATTTGCAGCCGATTTCCTTTAAGTCCGACAGGCTCCTAGACACGCGCAGAAGGTAGTCGCCCGCCGGCATTTCCGCTACGCTGCCACACCTTTCCGCCTGGCCGGACCCGCAATCAGGACATGTTCGCCGCCGACTTGCGATGAAATCCCTGCTCCATCCCACCCGCGCCGTGGCGCTGAGCTTCCTGTTCGCGATCCTCGCCGGCACCGCGCTGCTGATGCTGCCGGTCGCGCACGCGGAAGGCGTCGGCGCGCCTTTCCTGCCCGCCTTCTTCACGGCGGTGTCGGCGGTGTGCGTGACCGGTCTCGTGATCGTGGACACCGGCACCTACTGGTCGGGCTTCGGCCAGTTCGTCGTGATGATGCTGTTCCAGTTCGGCGGCTTCGGCATGATGACCGCCGCGACCCTGCTGGGGCTGATGGTGAACCGCTCGCTGCGCCTGCGCACCAAGCTCATCACGCAAGTCGAGACCCATACGCTGGGCATCGGCGACGTGTCCGGCGTCGCACGCCTCGTGCTGCTCGTGACCTTCCTGTTCGAGAGCTCGATCGCGGCCGTGCTGACCCTGCGCCTGCACTACGCCTACGAGCTGCCGTGGGCCGAGGCGGCGTGGAGCGGGCTGTTCCACTCGGTGTCGGCGTTCAACAACGCGGGCTTCTCGATCCATGCCGACAGCCTGGTGCGCTATGCGTCGGACGCCGCGATGCTGCTGCCGGTGATGGTGGCGATCGTCGTCGGCGGGATCGGCTTCCCGGTGCTGCACGACCTGCGCATGCGCGTGCGCGATCCCCGCCACTGGTCGCTGCATACGAAGCTGACGCTGGTCGGCACGACGGTGCTGCTGGCCGGCGGCTTCCTGATGCTGCTCGCCGCCGAGTGGTCCAACCCAGGCACGCTGGGGCCGATGGCGATCCCGCACAAGCTGCTCAACGCGGCCTTCGCGTCGGTGTCGGCGCGCACCGCCGGCTTCAACGCGCTCGACATCGGCGCGATGACGCACGAGAGCTGGGCGCTGCATTACTTCCTGATGTTCGTCGGCGGCGGCAGCGCCGGCACCGCGGGCGGCGTGAAGGTCGGCACCGCGGCGATCCTCGTGCTGCTGGTGGTTGCCGAGGTGCGCGGCCATACGGACAGCGAGGCTTTCGGCCGCCGCGTCAGCAGCTCCGCGCAGCGCCAGGCGATCACGGTGCTGGTGCTCGGGAGCGCGATGATCGTGCTCGGCACCCTGTTCCTGCTGCGCAGCACCCAGTTCGCGACCGACAAGATCATCTTCGAAGTCATCTCGGCGTTCGGCACGGTGGGGCTGTCGACCGGGATCACGGCCGACCTGCCGCCGTCTAGCCAGCTGATGCTGACCGCGCTGATGTACGTCGGCCGCGTCGGCACGATCACGCTCGCAGCCTCGCTCGCACTGGGCGAGCGGCGCATGCCCTTCCGCTATCCTGAGGAGCATCCCATTGTTGGCTAGGCTATTTACCGAACAGTTCTCGTTCTCGAAAGGCGACAGCGTCGTCGTGATCGGCCTCGGGCGCTTCGGCAGCGCGGTCGCGCAGTCGCTGATGCGCCTCGGGCACGACGTGATGGGCATAGACCGGGACGGCGAGCCGGTCCAGGCCTGGGCCGACCTGCTCACGCACACGGTGCAGGCCGATTCGACCAATGTCTCGGTGATGCGCCAGCTCGGCGTGGCCGACTTCGCGCACGGCATCGTCGGCATCGGCACCGACCTCGCGTCCAGCCTGATGACCGTGATGGCGCTCACCGAACTCGGCATCAAGGACATCTGGGTCAAGGCGATGACGCCCGAGCACGGCCAGATCGCGCAGCGCATCGGCGCGCACCACGTCGTGTATCCGGAAGCCGACATGGGTCAGCGCGTCGCGCACCTGATCTCCGGGCGGATGATCGACTACATCGAGTTCGACGACGGCTTCGCGATCGCGAAGGTGCATGCGCCCGCAGCGACCCACCAGCTCTCGCTGGCCGAATCCGGGGTGCGCGAGAAGTTCGGGGTCACGGTGGTCGGCATCAAGCGCGCCAACGAGGACTTCCAGCACGCCACACCGCACTCGCGGATCGTGGCCGACGATCTGCTGATCGTGTCGGGGCCGACGCGCAAGGTGGAGGCTTTCGCAAGCCAGAAGTGAGCGACGCGGGGTTCGGGTCAGTCGCCGCCCTGCGCAGCCTTCCCCAGCTCTTCCAGCAGGCGCAGCCGTAGCAGCCCGCCGCGCGCGGCAGCGACCTTGCCGTCACGGTCGATCGCGTAGGCGAGGGGGGTGTCGAACAACAGGCGGCGGGTCGGCGCGTCGAGGACGTCCTCGGCGACCGCGAGGTGCAGGACGATGCCGCGGTCCGCGAGCATCCACCGTGCCGCCTCGTATTCGTCGGCGGGGACCAGGGTGCGCAGCACGACCCCTTCGCGCGTCGCGCCTGCGGCGAATCGCTCGAGTTCGCCCAGCGATTTCCGGCAAGCGAGACAACCGGGCGTCCACAGCACGACAACCGCAGGACGGGTGTCCGCGGCGCTCACCGCGGCCGGCGCGGCGGACAGGGCGGCGAGGTCCTCTGCGCGCGCAGGCGCAGCCGCGAAGAGCGCGAGCGCCAGTGCCGGCCACGCGAGCCGGCGCACCCACGCGTGCGTGGCGATACCGAATCCCGCAGCGATCCCCGCTGCCGCCCGTCCTTTCATGTCGTCCGCTCCATCGCCGTGCGCTCTTCGTACCAGTTGGAAAAGGATCGCCTGCCGCGCACCCGCGCTCATTGACAGGCGTCAAGCGCCGCCCCGCGCGTGGCTTGGACGCGCTCGCGCCCAGGGCTAAGATTCCACGCTTTGCGCCCCCGTACCGCCATGAAACCCGCCCAGCATCCGACCGCCCTGCGCACCGCACAACTCCTGGCTGAAGCCGGCGTCGACACGCGCGTCGTCGAGTTCGAACAGCCGACCCGCACCAGCGCGGAGGCCGCCGCGGCGATCGGCTGCACCGTCGCCGAGATCGCGAAATCCATCGTCTTCCGCGGCAAGGAAAGCGGACAGGCGGTCGTCGTCGTCGCGAGCGGGGACAACCGTGTCAGCGAGGCGAAGGTCGCCGCGCAGGTGGGCGAGGCGCTCGCACACGCAGACGCCGATTTCGTGCGCAGCGCGACCGGCTATGCGATCGGCGGCGTCGCCCCGCTCGGCCATGCGCAGCCGGTGAGGCTGCTGCTGGACGAGGACCTGCAGCGCTTCGACACCCTGTGGGCCGCCGCGGGCACGCCGTTCTCGGTGTTCCCGCTGACGCCGGCACAGTTGCAGGCGCTCACCGGCGCCGCATGGAGCGACGTGCGGCAGTAAGGCCGCGCCTACCAGGCGGGCGTCGTCGCGGCGGGAACCGGGGCGGGCGGCGGCAACAGGCCGCCCGACGCGGCCCACACCGCCAAGCCGGCGATCGCGAGGGCGAAAGCCAGCGCAACCGGACCGCCGCCGCGCGCCGGCGGAATCGCGGGATCGTCCACCGCCTTCACGCCGGTGATCATCGGACGGATCAGATTGTCCTTCTTCACGTGCGTGTGCCACATCACTGCACCGACGTGCAATGCGACCAGGCCGTACACGATCCATTCGGCCTGGCGGTGAAGGCCGCTGATCCAGGTAGACAACTCGCTCGAGATCGCCTGGTAGAGGGGGCCGTAGAAGGCGATGTCATCGTTGGAAAAGGCGCCCGCCAGCGCCTGTCCCGCCATCAGCGACAGCAGCGCGACCGTCGACAGCGCGCCGAGCGGGTTGTGCCCGACGCCGCGCCAGTGGCCCTTCAGGTAGGCGCGGATCGTGGCGGGCGTCGGCAGGAACTGGGTGAAGCGCGCATAGGTGGAGCCGACGACGCCCCAGACGACGCGGAACACGACGACGCCGAGGATCGCCAGTCCGATGCTGCCATGCCATTCCATGGCGTTGCCGCCGATCTTCACGCTGAGGATCGCGCTCGCGACCAGCGCGACGAGCAGCCAGTGCGCGAGACGGGTGGGGAGGTCCCACAGCAGGATGGGGTGCTTCACGATTTTCTTCCTTTCTTCGTCTTGCCCGAGGCGGGGATTACCGAGGCGGCAGCGCCCTCCCCGTTAACAGCGCGCGACGCGAGAAATTCCCCGAGGATGCGCGCGGTATGCGAGCCGCTGCCCGCGCACACGTCCGCGACCGGCCCCTGCGCAACGATCCTGCCGCCGCCGTCGCCCCCTTCGGGACCGAGGTCGATCAGCCAGTCGGCCTCGGCCATCACGTCGAGGTCGTGCTCGATCGCGAGCACGGTGTGGCCGGCATCCGCGAGGCGGTGCAGCACGCGGATCAGCTTGTCGACGTCGGCCATGTGCAGGCCCACGGTCGGCTCGTCGAGCACGTAGAGGGTATGTTTTTCGGCCGGCAGCGGACGGCCGCCGGTCTTGGCGCTCTCCCCTGCGCGGCCGCGCACTTTCGCGAGCTCGGTGACCAGCTTGATGCGCTGCGCCTCGCCGCCCGACAGCGTCGGGCTGGGCTGGCCCAGCGTGAGGTAGCCGAGACCGACGTCCTGCAGCAGCGCCAGGGGATGCGCTATCGACGGATGTGCAGCGAAGAAGTCGACCGCCTCGTCGACCGGCATCGCCAGCACCTCGGCGACCGTCCTTTCGCGCCAGCGCACGGTGAGCGTCTCGGGGTTGAAGCGCGCGCCGCCGCAGGCATCGCACGGCAGCTTCACGTCGGGCAGGAAGCTCATCTCGACGGTGGTCTGGCCCTGGCCCTCGCATACCGGGCAACGGCCGGCGCCGGTGTTGAACGAAAAGCGCGATGCGTTCCAGCCGCGCGTCTTCGCCTCGAAAGTCTCGGCGAAGAGCTTGCGGATCGCGTCCCAGAAGCCGACGTAGGTCGCAGGACAGGAACGCGGCGTCTTGCCGATCGGGGTCTGGTCGACTTCGAGCACGCGGCCGACGGCCTGCCAGCCTTCGATGCGTTCGCAGCCGACCGGCTCGGCGGCGCTGGTCTGCGCCTCGCCGCGGCGGCGGGCGCGCTGCGCGTCGGGATCGCCGAGCAGCGCGTGCAGGCTCGCGTGGATCACGTCGCGCGCGAGCGTGGATTTGCCCGAGCCGGACACGCCGGTGACGACGGTGAGGCGGCCGAGGGGCAGGCGCGCTTCGACGGACTGCAGGTTGTGCAGCGTTGCGTTCTTCACGACGAGGAAGGGGTGGTCGTCGCCGATCGCCAGCGGCGGGCGCATCGGGTGCTGCAGAGGCGCGCGGAAGCAGGCGCCGGTCGCCGAGGCGGGCGCCGCCATCAGGTCGGCGAGCCGGCCTTCGGCGACGACTTCGCCGCCGCGCACGCCGGCGCCGGGGCCGAGGTCGATGACGTGGTCGGCACGCCGTATCGTGTCCTCGTCGTGCTCGACGACGAGCAACGTGTTGCCGCGGTCGCGCAAGGCTTCGAGGGTGTCGAGCAGCATGCGGTTGTCGCGCGGGTGCAGGCCGATGGTCGGCTCATCGAGGATATAGCACACGCCGCGCAGGTTGGAGCCGAGCTGGGCGGCCAGCCGGATGCGCTGCGCTTCGCCGCCGGAGAGCGTCGGCGCGCCGCGATCGAGCGCGAGGTAGGCGAGGCCGACCTGCTGCAGGAAGTCGAGCCGGCCGCGGATCTCGGTGACCAGGTCGCGCGCGATGTCGGTCTCGCGGCCTTCCAGGCTGAGGGTCTCGAAGAAGCCGGCGACCTTGGCGACCGGCTGCGCGGAGAGTTCATGGATGCCGAGCTCGCGGAAGCGCACGGCGCGCGCGACCGGGTTCAGGCGCGCGCCGTCGCAGCTCGGGCAGACTTCTTCCGTGACCTGTTCGGTCTCGGCGAGATCCAGCTCGTTGGCGTCCTCGACGCGGCCGATGGTGCGCTGGCCGGTGCCGTAGCAGCTTTCGCACCAGCCATGCTTGGCGTTGTACGAGAACAGGCGCGGATCCGGCTCCGGGAAGCTGTCGCCGCAGGACGGGCAGGCCCGCAGCGTCGAGAAGGTGTGCGGCTGGGCGCCGACCTTGCCGAGCTGCAGCACCTTGACGACGCCCTTGCCGTGCTCGAGCGCCTCGGCCAGTTGGGTGCGCAACGCCGCCTCGTGCTCGGGGCCGACGACGACGAGGCCGACTGGCAGCTCGATGGTGTGCTCGACGTAGCGGTCCAGTCTGGGCCATTTCGCCGTCGGCAGGTAGTCGCCATCGACGCGCAGTTGGGCGTAGCCCTTGCCCTTGGCCCATTTCGCGAGCGCGGTGTACAGGCCCTTGCGGTTCGTCACCAGGGGCGCGAGCAGTTCGACCGATGCGCCGCGGTAGTCGCGCAGGATCTGCGCCGCGATCGCGTCGAAGCTCTGTGGCGACACCGGGACGTCGCACTTCGGGCAGAACTGGGTGCCGAGCTTGACGTACAGCAGGCGCAGGAAGGGCTGGATCTCGGTCAGCGTGCCGACCGTGCTCTTGCGGCCACCACGGGAGACGCGCTGCTCGATCGCGACCGTCGGCGGGATGCCGAACAGCGCATCGACGTCGGGGCGCGCGGCGGGCTGCACGAACTGGCGCGCGTAGGCGTTGAGCGATTCGAGGTAGCGGCGCTGGCCTTCGCCGAACACGATGTCGAAGGCGAGCGTGGACTTGCCGGAACCGGACAGGCCGGTGATGACGGTGAAACGGTCGCGCGGGATCGTCAGGCTGACGTTCTTCAGGTTGTGCTCGCGCGCATGGCGGATCTCGATCGCCGGCGCGGCGACCGGGCGGTAGCGCGCGACGGGCTCGGCCACCGCGGTCGTCGGCTTGCCCAGCGATTGGGCGTAGGCGCGCATCGCAACCCCGGTATGGGAGCTGGCGCAGGCCATGACCGTTTGCGGCGTGCCGGCGACGACCAGTTCGCCGCCGTCCTCGCCCCCTTCGGGGCCGAGGTCGATGAGCCAGTCGGCGGCGAGCAGCACGTCGAGGTTGTGTTCGATGACGACCAGCGCGTGGCCGGCGTCGAGGAGCTTTTCGAAGGCGCGCAGCAGCGTCGCGACGTCCTCGAAGTGCAGGCCGGTCGTCGGTTCGTCGAAGAGGAAGAGCAGGCGACCGGGCTGCGATTTCGCCTTCGACTTCTTGCCGGATAGTTTCGCCGCTTCCGCGAGATGGCCGGCGAGCTTGAGGCGCTGCGCCTCGCCGCCGGACAGCGTCGGCACCGGTTGGCCGAGCTTCAGGTATTCGAGGCCGACGTCCGCGAGCGGCGCGAGCGCGGCCTGCACCGCGGCCTGGTCGGCGAAGAAGGCGAGCGCTTCCGACACGGTCATCTCGAGCACGTCGGACACCGATTTTTCGCGCCATGTCAGTTCCAGCACTTCGGGCCGGTAGCGCTTGCCGTCGCAGTCCGGGCAGCGCAGATAGACGTCGGACAGGAACTGCATTTCGACGTGTTCGAAGCCCGAGCCGGTGCAGGTCGGGCAGCGGCCGGTGCCGGAGTTGAAGCTGAAGGTACCGGGGGTGTAGCCGCGGCTCTTGGCCTCGGGCAGCGCCGCGAACAGCGCGCGGATCGCGTCCCAGGCGCCGACGTAGCTGACCGGGTTGGAGCGCGCGCTCTTGCCGATCGCAGACTGGTCGACCATCACGACACCGGCGAGCTGGTCCAGCCCTTCGAGGCGCTCGTAGGCGCCGGGCGCCTCGGTCGCCTGGCCGAAATGCTTCGCCAGCGCGGGGTGGAGCACGTCCTGGATCAGCGTGGACTTGCCCGAGCCCGACACGCCGGACACGCACACCAGCTTGCCGAGCGGAATCTCGATGTCGACGCTGCGCAGGTTGTGCTCACGCGCGCCGACGAGGCGCAGCACGGGGTCGTGCTTGCCGACCGGGCGCAGCTTGCGGCCGGCATCGACGCGTTTCCGGCCGGCAAGGTAGGCGCCGGTGAGTGACGTGGGGTCGGCGGCGAGCTCGGCCGGCGGGGCGTAGGCGACGATCTCGCCACCGCGTTCGCCGGGGCCGGGGCCGATGTCGAGCAGGCGATCGGCGGCGGACATCAGCTGCGGGTCGTGTTCGACGACGACCAGCGTGTTGCCGGCATCGCGCAATCTCGTCATCACCGCGAGGATGCGGTCGATGTCGCGCGGATGCAGGCCGATCGAAGGTTCGTCGAGGACGAACAGGGTGTTCACGAGCGAGGTGCCGAGCGCGGTCGTGAGGTTGATGCGCTGCACTTCGCCGCCCGACAGCGTGCGCGACTGGCGGTCGAGCGTGAGGTAGGCGAGGCCGACGTTGGCGAGGTAGTCGAGGCGGCTGCGGATCTCGCCGAGCAGCAGTTCGGTGGCTTCATCGAGGCCGGAGGGGAGTTCGACGCGGGCGATGAAGTCGCGCACGCGGTTGACCGGTTGGGCCATCAGTTCGTGGATCGCGAGGCCGGGGCGATGCTGTGGGAGCGGCTTCAGCCGCGAATCGGCGTCAAACGGAGCCAAGCCGGTGGATTCGCGGCTAAAGCCGCTCCCACGAAAGTCGTTCAAGGGCTCCGTACCCAGCCGCCACAGCAGCGCCTCCGGCTTCAGCCTGGCCCCCTTGCACGCCGGGCATTCCGTGTAGCTGCGGTAGCGCGACAGCAGCACGCGGATGTGCATCTTGTAGGCTTTTGTCTCCAGCCAGTCGAAGAAGTGGCGCACGCCGTACCACTTGCGCGGCCACGAGGCCTCCCAGCTCTTCCACTCGGGGTCGCCTTCGAGCAGCCATGCGCGGTGTTCCGGCGGCAGCTCGCGCACCGGCACGTCCATCGCGACGCCGTACTTCTTCGCCATCTTCGCAAGGTCGTCCTGGCATTCGCGGTAGCTCGCGGTCTGCCAGGGTTTCACGGCGCCTTCGGCGAGCGTCTTCGATTCGTCCGGTATCACCAGCGAGAAATCGACGCCGATCACGCGCCCGAAGCCGCGACAGGTGTCGCAGGCGCCGATCGGCGAGTTGAAGGAGAACAGGCCCGGGGTCGGATCTGAATAGTGGATGTCGCAGTCGGCGCAGTGCAGGTCGCGCGAGAAGCGCCACACCGTCTCGCCTTCGTCATGCTGCGCGCGCACCGCGAGGCGGCCATGGCCATGGGTCATCGCCGTCTCGATCGCTTCGCTGACGCGGCTGCGTTCGGCATTCGAGAAACGGAAGCGGTCCTGCACGACGTGCAGCAGGTCGCCACTATCCGTCGTTTCGCGCGCATGGATGCGCGTGTAGCCCTGCTGGTTCAGCAGCTGCGTGACTTCGTCTTCGCTGAAATTCTTCGGCACCGGCACCGCGAAGGTCAGCACCAGGCGCGGGTCCTCCGCCGCGCAGCGTTCGGCGAGCGCCGCATGCACGCTGTCGGGGTCGTCACGCCGCACCGGCTTGCCGCAGCCGCGGCAATACAACTTCGACGCGCGGGCGTACAGCAGCTTGAAGTGGTCGGTCAGCTCGGTCATCGTGCCGACCGTGGAGCGCGAGGTGCGCACCGGGTTGGTCTGGTCGATCGCGATCGCCGGCGGCACGCCCTCAATGCGGTCGACCTGCGGCTTGTCCATGCGGTCGAGGAACTGCCGCGCGTAGGGCGAGAAGGTCTCGACGTAGCGGCGCTGGCCTTCGGCGTACAAGGTGTCGAAGACCAGCGAGGATTTGCCGGAGCCCGAGACTCCGGTAACGACCGTCAGCTCGTTCAGCGCGATGTCGAGCGAGAGGTTCTTGAGGTTGTTCTGGCGCGCGCCGAAGATGCGGATGCGGTCGGACATCGTTTATTTTTCTTCCTTGCGCGTCGCATCCTTTGCGGCATCGACCGCTTCCTTGCCGGCCTCCTTGATTTTCGTCGCGGTATCGCGCGCAAGCTCCGAGGCCTTCTGCGCAGCCTCGGTGGTCGCTTCCTTGACTTCGACGGCCTTCTCCTTCGCGGCCTCGCCGACTTCACCGGCGACTTCCTTGCCCTTCTCGACGCCCTCCTTCGCGGACTCGGTCACGGCCTGGGCTGCTGCCGTCGCCGCTTCGCCGGCTTTCTGGGCCGCCTCGCCGGCCTTGGCGGCGGACTCCTTCGCGGCCTCGATCGCCTGGCTGCCGGCGGTTTCGGCCTTCTCGGCGGGGGCTTCGCGGTTGCAGGCGGCCAGTCCGGCAGACAGGGCCGCGATCAGCACGACAAACAGGGTCTTCTTCATTCTTGTACTCCTTGCAGGCATGGTGCTCTCAAGATATCGCCGGATGCCGAAAGTTCAAGGCGAACGGGCGCCGCAAAAGACGAAGGGCCCGCACTTGGCGGGCCCTTCCTGTCGCGACGCGGAACGCGCGGATTACTTCACGCGGTTCTTGTACTCGTCGGTGCGGGTGTCGATCTCGATCTTGTCACCGATTTCGACGAAGGCCGGCACCGGCAGTTCGAAGCCGGTCGCGAGCTTGGCGGGCTTCATGACCTTGCCCGAGGTATCGCCCTTCACGGCGGGTTCCGTGTAGACCACTTCACGCACCACCGAGTTCGGCAGTTCGACCGAGATCGCCTTGCCGTTGTAGAACACGACTTCGCACTGCAGGCCGTCTTCGAGGTACTTCAGCGCGTCGGTCATGTTCTCGGATTCGACTTCGTACTGCTCGTAGTCGGCGTCCATGAACACGTACATCGGATCGGCGAAGTAGGAGAAGGTCACTTCCTTGCGATCGAGCTGGACGACTTCGAACTTGTCGTCGGCCTTGTACACCGACTCCGAGGGAGCGCCGGTGAGCAGGTTCTTGAGCTTCATCTTCACGACCGCAGCGTTGCGGCCGGACTTGTTGTATTCGGCTTTCTGCACGACCAGCGGGTCGCTGCCAACCATGATGACGTTGCCGGAGCGGAGTTCCTGTGCGGTTTTCATGCTGTTTCCTGATGTAGATCGGGCGCGGACATTTTGGCCGCACAATGTAAAAAACCGGTTATTTTACCGTGAGTTCGGAAAATTGCACCAGGGTCGACGCGAGATCCTGCAGCGCCGCGAGCCCGTCCGACCAGCGACGCGCGTGCGGCACAAGCTGCGGCAGCGCATCGGCGAACGCGGGCCACGCGGCGGCAAGGCTGCCCTCCCCGTTCCACGCCCTCCAGAACGCACGGGTCGCGTCGGATGCAGCCTCGTCGAGTCCGGCCAGGTAACGCGCGAGGAAGGCGTCGAGCTTGTCGTGATGCACAGCCTCGTCCTGCTCGTAGATGTGCCACACGAAGGGCCGCGCGGCCCACTGCGCACGCACGAAGGAATCCTCGCCGCGCACGAAGTTGAGCTCGCAGGCCCACAGCAGGCGGTCGTAGTCGGCGGTGTCGAGGAAGGGCAGGACGACCGTGCTCAGAGCGCCCGCGGCAAGGATCGCGCCGGCCCGTGCTTCCGCGCGCCCGAAGAAGCGCAGCACGTCGCCCAGCACGCGGCCTTCCGGCACCAGCAGCAGGGTCGGGCGCGGGGCGCCGGCCCACAGGCGCAGGAGTTCCGGCAGCTGCGGCTGCTCGTAGGCGAACAGCGACACGAGGCGAGCGCCCTCCGCGGGCACGGGAATGCCGCGGCCGGCGAGCCAGTCGCGCCGCGCTATCGCATCGGCCTGGAAACGGTCACGCGCGTCGAGCAGCCCGCGTTCGCGCAGCAGACCACCGCTGCGCGCCGTGAAACCGGGGAAGCAGAACCGTTTCGCCAGCGGCAGGCGCGGGTGCGGCGAAGCCAGCCCGTGGCAGCCCTCGATCCAGTCCTCGGCCGACAGGTATTCGAGGTTGATCCAGTGCGGCCGCGGCGTCGCGGCGGCCATCGCCTCGACGTAGGAGGCGGGCGGCTCGCAGGCGAAGGCCTCGACGACCGCACGTGCCGGCAGCACCTCGGGAAAGGGCTCGCGCCAGCGACGCACCTCGACCCCCTCCGCCCGCACGGCGTCACCCGCATCGGCCGCCGCCGGGCACAGGCGCGCGAAGGTCCCCCAGTCGTCCACCCACAACCTGACCGCGCACCCGTGATCGTGCGCCAATGCCTTGGCCAGCCGCCAGCAGACGCCGATATCCCCGAAGTTATCCACAACGCGGCAGAAGATGTCCCAGTCGAAGGCGGGCGCGGCGTCGGCAAGGCTCATGGCGGTGGACAAGTGCGGGAAAAGGAGGGGAATGCTTTGTGGGAAAAGGGCTGGATCGGCATCGACCGGAAAACGGGCCACAATCGCCACACAGGTGAACCGGGGGTTTATCTACGGAGTTCTACCGTCCCGGAGTGCCTGCGGGCGCTGGCGAAGACGGACTTATCCACAGAAAACGCGACACTATATATATCTTTATCTTTTAATTAAAACAAACTACTAAAAGGAAAACCTCCACGGCACGGCGCCAGGGGAATCGCATGCGCTCTCGCAGGGCGGGGGCAGCAAAGCGTCTCCCGCCAGAGGTCCGTGCAAGCAAGGCGCCTTCGGTGCAGTGGCTGTGAAGTCGCCCCATTCGGCCTTCGGCTACACCGTCCTATGGCCTTGCACAGCTCGCAGCCGAATCGGTCGCAAGACCGGCGTCAGCCGCAGCTCGCGTTCGGGCTCGGCATCGCGATGCCGGACAGGTGTCCGATCTGGCGTCAACTGCATCGCGCAGCGGCCTTCCCGTTCCTGAACGGCTCCTCCAGTGGATAAGTCGGTGGAGGAGCACAGGGAGACTTTGTGGGGAAGGAGCGGAAATTCGTGAACAGCCAAAACGAGCCACAATCGCCACACAGGTGAACCGGGCACTTGTCTACGGGGTTCTACCGCGACGAAAGGCTTGCAGGCATTGCTGGATCTGGACTTATCCACAGAAAATGGCCGCCTATATTCTTCTTTATCTTTTAAATTTAAAGAAATACAGAAGAACAAAACCTGAAACTGCGGGAAGCGGCCGGGGCAAGCCCCGGAACGGGGACCTGCCCTCATTCGAGGGGAGCGTGGTCTGCAGGGAGAGGCAGGAAGACACGGTCCGAAAGCCGGGCTGCGGACCATGCAGGCGGGGCGTTCAAGGACATCGGGCGGGAGGAGCCGAAGGCGGATCCCGCCGCTTCACGCTCCGTAAATCGCCCGCAGGAAGTCGTGGCGGGATTCGCTGCGCAGCGCCCGCCCGACGGGAAAACCGCGCGCTCAGGCGGTCTCGTCGTAATCAGCGAGGCGTGCGAGATCGGCTTCCTCGAGCCAGCACCATTCGCCCGGTGCGAGGTCGTCGGGAAGGGCAAGGCCGCCCACGATGCTGCGATGCAGGGCCTCGACGCGGTTGCCCGCCGCAGCCAGCATGCGCTTCACCTGATGGTACTTGCCTTCGGTGATCGTGAGCCTTAGACTCCGCTCCCCCGTTTTCAGGCACGCCGACGCGGCGATCGGGGCCGGCTCGTCGAGCAGCTCGACGCCGGCGAGCAAGGCGGCGATCAGGACGTCGTCCACCGCGTGCTTGGTCGTGACCTCATACACCTTGGGCGTGCGCTTCTTGCCCGAGCTCCAGCGGTGGATGAACTGGCCGTCGTCGGAGAGCAGCAGCAGGCCGGTGGTGTCCTGGTCCAGCCGCCCGACGCACTGCACGTCGCGGTTCGCCAGCATGTCGGGCAGCAGCGCGAACACCGAGGGGTGGAACTGGGGCCGGCGCGAGCACTCGTAGCCGGCGGGCTTGTGCAGCATCAGGTAGGCCTTTTCGCGATAGACCCAGGTTTCGTCGTCTACGCTGAATTCGAGGCCCTCGGGCGCGAAGTCTTCGGCGGGGTTGTCGAGGATCCGGCCTGCGACAGCGACCAGGCCGGCACGGATCAGGGCGCGGCATTCCTTGCGGCTGCCGAACCCCTGGGAATGGAGTAGTCGTTCGATGTGCATGGGCGGATGCTAACCGAAACATGTGGGACACTATCGCCCCGCTACCATGGTCGAACCCGTACTTGGAGCCTGCTGGTGAATTTTGAACATCTGCTGGTCGTCAACGACCCGGACAACCCGCTCGTGGCGCCGCTCACGCGTGAGGAGCTGTGGTTCGGCCTGCTGTGCCGCGCCGAGGATTCGCGCCCCTTCCTGCCCGGCCTGGAGGCGTGCACGATCCTGTCGCGCAGCGACACCGAGCTGGTGCGCGAGCTCAGGTTCGGCAGTGCCGTGATCCGCGACCGCGTGACGTTGCAGCCGATGGAATGGGTGCGTTTCGACACCGAGCGCACCGCGGCGCATGCGGGCGGCAGCCTCACGATCGGCATCGAGGAGCCGGCCCGGGACACCATGGTGCTGCGCTTCCAGTACCGCACGACGCTGACCGAGCAGGGCATCGGCGACGATGTCGCCTATGTCGAATACATCAAGTCGGCCTACCATCAGTCGGATGTCGACACCCTGCGCGTGATCCGCATGATCGCCGAGTCGGGGCGCGTCCAGTAGCGCTCCGCCCGCATTTCTCGCGCATTTTCCGCGAGTTTTCCATTTAACCCCCCGCAACACGGACGAATTTCCCCATGTGGTTCAAGAACTTGCAGATCTATCGCGTTCCCGCCGGCTGGACGATGACGGCCGAGACGCTGGAGGAACAACTCGCGCGCAAGCGCTTCCAGCCCTGCGGCAGCCAGGACCAGGAAACCCGCGGCTGGCTCTCGCCCACCGGTGACGAATTCCTAGTGCATCAGGTCGGCGGCCAGTGGCTGATCGCGCTGGGCGTGGAGAACCGTCTGCTGCCCTCGTCGGTGGTCAAGCAGGAGGCCGAGGAACGCGCCGAGGCGCTGGCCGAGCAGCAGGGCTACAAACCCGGGCGCAAGCAGATGAAGGATCTGCGCGAGCAGGTTTTGCAGGAATTGCTGCCGCGCGCGTTTACACGGCGCAGGAAGGCCTTTGCATGGATCGACCCGGTCGGGGGGTGGTTGGGCATCGATGCGCCCAGCCAGGCCCGTGCGGAGGACGTCCTGGAGGTATTGCGCCAGACGCTGGACACCCTGCCGCTCGCGCTGGTGCGCACGGAGCTGTCGCCGACCAGCGCGATGGCCGACTGGCTCGCGGGCAATGAGGCGCCCGCCGGCTTCACGATCGACCAGGATTGCGAACTGCGTTCGGTCAGCGAGGACAAGGCCGCGGTGCGCTACGTGCGCCATCCGCTCGAAGGCGACGAGGTGCGCGCTCACCTCACGGCGGGCAAGCTGCCGACCCGCCTCGCGCTGACCTTCGACGACCGCGTGAGCTTCGTGCTCACCGAGAAGTTCGAGATCAAGCGCCTCGACTTCCTCGACGTGGTGAAGGAAAACCTCGACCAGGCCGGCGCCGAGGACGCGCGCGCGCTGTTCGACGCGGGCTTCGCGCTGATGACCGGCGAGCTGCAGCGCCTGCTGCCGGCCGTCGTCGCGGCGCTGGGCGGGGAACTGAAGGGCGGCGAGGTGCCGGCCGCAGCGGAGGGGGTCGCGTTCGCGACCGCGTCGGCGAGCGACGCGCCGTTCTGAGGCGGTGCGCCTGCAGGCCGCAAGCACCGGAGCCGCAGGCGGCCCCGGTGAGCGGCTTCAGGGCACCCACCAGTAGCGCACGATGTGAAAGAAGATCGGCGCCGAGAAGCTGATCGAGTCGACGCGATCGAGCATGCCGCCGTGGCCCTCGATCAGGGTGCCCCAGTCCTTGATGCCGCGGTCGCGCTTGATCGCGGACAGCACGAAGCCGCCGAAGAAGCCCATCACATTCACGGTAAAGGCGATCAGGCCGGCCTGCAGCGGCGTGAATGGGGTGATCTGCCACAGCGCGGCGCCCACGGCGGTCGAGGTCAGCACGCCGCCGATCAGCCCCTCGACGGTTTTCGACGGCGAGATCGCCGGCGCGAGCTTGCGCCGGCCGAGCAGTTTTCCCCACACGTACTGGAACACGTCGCTCGACTGCACCGTGAGGATGAGGAACAGGATCAGCAGCGGGCTGCGTCCGGCGTGGCCGGGAATGTCCAGCGTCAGCAGCGCGGGCACGTGCGACAGGCAGTAGACGCAGATCATGAGCCCCCACTGCACCTTCGCCGCGCGCTCCAGGAAGCGCGTCGCGTCCTGGCCCAGCGAGGCCGAGATCGGCAGCAGCAGGAAGGCATAGACGGGGATCAGGATGGAGAACAGCCCGTACCAGTCGATCGCGACCAGGTAGTACTGCAGCGGCAGGAACAGGAAGAAACACCACAGCAGTGCGCGATGGTCGCCGCGGCGCGTCTGCGTGATCGACATGAACTCGCGCAGGCAGTGGAAGGAGATGAAGGCGAAGAGCAAGACGATGCCCGTGTCGCCGACGAGGAAGGCGCCGGCGAGCACGCCGATCATCACCCACCACGCGTTGATGCGCGTGACGAGGTTGTCCACGAGCGCGTGCTGCCCTTCCGGCGCCAGGCGCAGGCGGAGGATGGCGGCGACGAGGCTGGCGACCAGCAGCAGCGCGAAGGCGCCGCCGAACACGGTCAGTTGCAGGTTTCCGGGTGTCATCGTCGGGCGTCCGTCAGCAGTGGAGCGAGGCGGTGGCCTGCAGGGCTTCGCGCGAGCGGTGCAGGAAGGCATCCTTCGTCTCGCCCGGCTCGAGCCGCAGTGGCGTGCCGAAGGTCAGCGTGCATAGCAGCGGCACCGGGAGGTAACTGCCCTTGGGCATCACGCGGCCGAGGTTCTCGATCCAGACCGGCACCAGTTCGACCTCCGGGTGGCTGCGCGCGAGGTGGAACAGGCCGCTCTTGAAGGGCAGCAGCTCCTCGCCCGTGTTGCGGGTGCCCTCGGGAAAGAAGATCAGCGAGTCGCCCGCCGCGAGCGCTTCGCCGATCCGCGCCACGGCGTCGCCGCCACTGCCGGGGCGGCGGTCGACCAGCACACTGCGGAACACGCGACAGGCAATGAAGCGCCGCAGCGGCGACGCCAGCCAGTAGTCGGACCCTGCTACGGGCCGGGTCACCGCGCGCACCACCGGCGGGAGCGCAGCCCAGGTGAGCAGGAAGTCGATGTGGCTGGAATGGTTGGCGAAGTAGATGCGGCGGCGCCTGTCGGGCGGGCAGCCTTGCCAGATCGCGCGGGCGCCGGTGATCGTGCGGGCCAGCGCGCACAGGATTGCGGCACAGAGTCGTTCGAGTTTCATCGGGCGGTGTGACGGGGGCGGGCAGGGGTGAAGATCACGCTCAGGCGGCTGCGGCGACCAGCAACACGGTGCCCAGCAAGCTCGCGGCCTGGAGCGAGAGCCACAGCGCCTGCCGTGCGAGCAGGCGGCTTGCGCCGTGCAGGCGGGCACCGAGCGGACGGCAGTCGCCGCTTGCCGAGCCTGACTGCGTCCAGTCCGTGAGCGCGCGGTCGAAATGTCGCAGGTCGTCGGTGGGCGGGAGGGCGGACGGAGGGCTCCAGGCGCTCGCCCAGCCGGCGAAGATCGCCGTGTCCAGGCGCGTGCGCCAGGCGCAGAAGGCCTGCGCCGCGGCTGCGCAGAGGGATAGTGCGAACGTGGCGAGCACCATCCCGGCCGGCCGTTCGATGGCCGGCCACAGCAGCGCCGGCAGCACCAGCGCCCGGCTCCATGCGTCGAGGACGCTGCCGGTGGACAACATCGCGGCCGCCAGCCGTGCGCGCGCCGCGTCGTGCAGGCGATCGGCGGAATCAGGCGGCATGGACATCCTGGTGTGCGTCGGCGCAGGCCTGCAAGGCGGCCCGGTGCGCGGGGCCGAGGACGACCTGTGGACGTTGGCGGCGCAAGGTGGCGATGGCGTGGTCGACGGTCGGGCTGCGTCGCGTCAGCACCAGCCAGGCTGCCACGGCGCAGGCGCTGCGCGAGTAGCCGAGTGCGCAGCACACCAGGAGCGGGCCGTGGCGCCGTCCCTGTTCGATGGCGTGTGCCGCGTCGTGCAGCTGGTGCGGTGTCGGCGCCACCAGGTCGAGCATGGGCAGGCCGGTGTACTGCCACGGGCCGCGCGGTGCGGGCAGTTCGGCGCACAGGTCGACCAGGCCGGCGAATCCGCCGGTGCGCATGCTGCCGGCGTCGGGTAGCCGTCCTGCGTGCACGCCGTCGGCGATGTGGTCGGGGGTGGGGTGACGCCGCGTCCACAGGCGCGCGTTCAGCCATGCGCCGGCGATATACGGGGCGAGCAGCAGGGCTGCGCCGACCGACGGCCGTCCGCGCGTCTTCTGCAGGCCGGCGGCGCCCAGGCCGAGGTAGCACAGCCCGGTGAGGGACAGCGCGACGCTTCCCCATAGCAGCCACAGCGCGCTACCGCCGCAGCCGAACGCGACTGCGCCGAGGGCGATTGCGGCAGTCAGGTAGCGTACCGCCAGTTGCCGGCGGCGCGGGTCGCGCGTCAGGTGCCAGGCCGCAAGCGGAGGCGTTTCCTCGTCCGGCCACAGCCACAGGCACAGCGCGCCGACCAGCGCCCCGGTCGGGACGTCGATGAAATGGTGCTGGTAGGTGGTGAGCACGGACAGGCCGATCAGCAGGGCCCACGCATGCACACACAGCAGGGCCGGGCCGCGGCGTCCGGCGGCGAAGCGCGCCCACAGGATGACGAGCAGGCCGATGTGCAGCGAGGGCGCCTGGTTGTAGGGTTTGTCGAAGCCCGCGAGGAGGTCGAAGAGCCCGCCGAAGGTCCCGTCGATCGGCGGCCGCTCGAAGGCGAAACGCAGCGGAAAGAGCAGGAAGCAGGCGACCGAGACGAGCTGAGCGGTGAGCAGGCGCAGCGCGAGGCGATCGACCTGGCGGGCGCTGGCGCACAGGAGGAAGGCCAGGCCGTACAGCAGGTCGATCGACCAGTAGGGAACGATGGTCCAGGGTAGCAGGGGGATCGCCGTTTCCCACGCGAACACCACCGAGGTGGCGACGCCCGACAGGGCGGCGCGGGAATTGGCGTAGCCGTAGCTGAGGAAGAAGAACGGCCCGAGGAACAGCAGCCACAGCAGGCTGCGCTTCCACAGGCCCGTGTCCGCCGCCGCGGCGACGGGCAGGGCCGCTTCGGCGGTGTCGCTCATGCCGCGACCCGGCGCGCCAGCGAGACCGTGAAGATGCCCCATTCGTCGATGCGCTGCTCGATCTTCTCGAAGCCGGCGGCCGCGACCAGCTGGTCCATCTCGGCCTGCGTGCGGCGGCGCATGACCCAGGCCTTGCCCTGGCGATGGCTGGTCAGTGCGCGCGCGATCAGTTCGAGCTGGGGATGCCAGGGCTGCCCGGTGTACAGCAGGTAGCCGCCGGGTTCGATGGCGTCGGCGAGTCCGGACAGGGAGCGAGTAACCGCGTCGTTCTCGGGGAAGAGCTCGTACAGGCCCGACACGATGCCGACCGAGGGGCGCGGGGCCACGCTGGCGAGCGAGCTGCGGTCGAAGGCGTCGCCCTGTTCGAAGCGGGCGACCGTCGCGAGGCCCTTCTCCATGATCAGCTTGCGGCCGTCGCGCACGTTGATGTCGCTGTAATCCCTGAGGAGGACGGAGGCCGGCTTGCGGGGCGACCGCTGCAAGGCTTCGAGCACGTAGCGGCCGTGGCCGGCGGCGATGTCCATGATGTGCACGGCGCGTCCGGTGGCGTGCAGCGCGTCCATCGCCTTGTGCAGCAGTTCCTCGAGGTGCAGCTTGCGCTGGCGGATGCCCTTCCAGCCGATTGCATCGAGGTAGTTGCGGTCCATGAGGCGGCCGAGGGGGCCGCGCCCGGAGGGAGTGTTGCGGTACACGTAGTCGAGCGTGCTGCCCGAGTCGAAGCCGGTGCGGTGTCCCAACCGAACGCCGTCGGCGAGCAGCCCGCCCAGTTTCATGGCTTGCCGGTACAGCGCCCAGTAGGCGCCGCGCGGGCTGAAGGGCGAGAGCGGGCGCGCCAGGGCCGTGGCCTCGTCGTGCGTCGGGCCGCTGCGGTCGGCCTGGCGCAGGTCGGCCGTGACGGGGGCGGCGGCGAAGCGCTCGCCGATGAAGCGGCGCAGCTCGGCGACGGCCTCGGCGCGTCCGGCTTCGCCGAGGGTGTCGTGGAAGAAGCCGTCGAGGACGTGCTTTTCCTTCACCTGCGCACCCAGGCGGGCGAAGAATTCATGCTGCGGGCGGTGGTGCACGACCCAATCGGCGCCCGAGATGAGTAATTGCGTCGGCACGGTGATCGCCTGCGCATCCGCGACCACACGTTCGGCCGCGTCGTACAGGCCGAGCAGGATATTCACCGAGATCGGGCGCGTGATCAGCGGATCGTGGTCGTAGGAGCGCTGCCGTTCGCGGTCGTGGGTGAGGAATCTGGACTTGACGTAGCTGTTGACGAAGAAGTTGCCGCGCAGGGCCTGCAGCCAGCGCAGGCCGGTGCGGGCGAAGGGCACGTAGAGCTTGACCTTGAAGGCAGGCGAGGCGAGCGCGAGGCAGCGGATGCAGGGGGCATAGTCGTGCACCCAGGTGGCGACCGTGACCGCGCCGACGCTCTGCGCCACCACGCCGATGTCTTCGGGCCGCAGCGCGTAGCCGGCGCACAGGTGGTCGATGAAGGTCTGCACGTCGCGCACCGAGGTGCCGAAGCTCGGCGAGAATCCGCGCACGCCGGGCGACAGCCCGTGGCCGCGCGCATCCCAGGCATAGAAGTCGAAATCGGGCAGATCGAGCTCATCGACCAGATGCGCCATGCGGCCGGAGTGCTCGTGGCCGCGATGGAACAGGACGATGGCGCCGCGGCGTGCCGTCGTCGCCGGCCAGCGGCGATAGAAGAGGCTGGTGCCGTCGTGCGTGAGGAAGCTGCACTCGTGGGCCTGACGTGCCGGGGTCATTTACAGGGGTGCTCCTTGCAGGGTGAGTTCGCGCAGGCCGCCGCGCACGCGATTGACGATGTTGAGGGCGGTGGCGAAGGCCACGAGGGGCATGAGCCAGAACGCCCAGTGCGGCAGCGTGCCGGCGATGCCCAGCCACAGGCCGAGGGCGCCGAACACGGCGGCGCGGTCGCTCTTGCCCATGGGGCCGTCGTAGCGGCGAGCGGCGCCGACGGCGGACGCGAGGGCGCCGGCCATCTCCGACAGCGCGGCGAGGAAGATCACGGCGCCGACGCTGCTCCAGCCGAACGGCGCGACGGCGACGAAAGGCAGATACAGGGCGGCGTCGGAGACGACGTCGGTCAGTTCATTGAGGTAGGCGCCGAGTGCCGAGCGTTGGCCGAATTCCCGCGCGAGCATGCCGTCGATGGCGTTGAGCGCCATGCGCAGCAGCATGAACGGCGCCAGCAGCAGGAAGTACGCCGGCGTCGGGGCGAGGAGCAGTGCGGCCCCCAGCAGGCAGGACAGCGTGGCGGCGAGCAGGGTGACCGCATTGGCTGTGACGCCCGCGCGCGCCAGGCGTGTGACGAGGGGGCGCAGGATGTCCTGGAAGCGCGCCTTCGCCTGGTAGATGCTGAACATGCGAATGGAATAATGCAAAAGGCATTGATTATTCCATTATTAATGCCAATTGGAAAATTCCGCGTGCCGTGCATGGACCGCGGCACAGGGGGCGGCGAGCCCCGTTCACTGCCGGGCGCGCAGCAGCTTCTCGAACTCCCCGGCCGGCAGCGGGCGGCTGAACAGGTAGCCCTGGTACTTGTCGCAGCCCTGCCCGGCGAGGAAGGCGAGCTGGGCGGCGGTCTCGACGCCTTCGGCGGTCACGGCGAGGTTGAGCTTGCGCGCGAGCGCGATGATGCCGCCGGCGATCTCCATGTCGTTGCGGTCCTGCGGGATGTTGCGCACG
The DNA here is from genome assembly GCF_045689615.1 of Aromatoleum evansii. Classification (NCBI taxonomy): domain Bacteria; kingdom Pseudomonadati; phylum Pseudomonadota; class Betaproteobacteria; order Rhodocyclales; family Rhodocyclaceae; genus Aromatoleum; species Aromatoleum evansii. Next base: position 49,374 of record NZ_CP141259.1, on the reverse strand, counting down.
AAGCTCTGGTCGATCTTGAGTACCTCGATCGGCAGGTTCTTCAGGTAGGACAGCGAGGAATAGCCGGTACCGAAGTCGTCGATCGCGAGCCGCAGGCCCATGCTGCGCAGCTGGCCGAGGCGTTCGACGGCCTGCGCCTCGTGGCCCATGATCATGCTCTCGGTGAGCTCGAGTTCCAGCGCCTGCGGCGGCAGGCCGGTGTCCTTCAGGATCGCGGCGATGCGGTCGGGCAGCTCGGCCTGCCACAGCTGGCGCGCCGACAGGTTCACCGACACCTGCAGCGGCGGCAGACCGGCGTCGGCCCAGCGGCGCGCCTGCAGGCAGGCCGAATGCAGTGCCCACTCCCCGATCGGCACGATCAGGCCGCTCTCCTCGGCGAAGGGAATGAAGCGTCCCGGCGGCACCAGGCCTTCGTCGGCATCGTTCCAGCGCAGCAAGGCCTCGCAGCCGACGATGCGCCCGCTGGCGATGTCGACCTGCGGCTGGTAGTGCAGCACGAAACGCTCGTGTTCGAGGGCATGGCGCAGCCGCCGCTCGAGGTTCAGGTGGCGTTGCGCCTCGACGCTCATCGCGTCGGTGAAGAAGCGGTAGGTGTTGCGTCCCTGCGCCTTGGCCTGGTTCAGTGCGGTATCCGCGTGCTGGATCAGCACGGCCGCGGTGCGCGCATCCTGCGGATACATGCTCACGCCGATGCTGGCGCCGACGTACACCGGCTGGCCGTCGGCGAGCTGCAGCGGCTCGCGCAATTGGTCGATCAGCGTCTGTGCCGCGTGGGCCGCCTCGTCCGGCTTGGTGAGGTTTTCGAGGATGACGAGGAATTCGTCGCCGCCCCAGCGCGCCAGCGTGTCGTCCTGCTGCAGGCAGCCGCGCAGGCGCTGCGCGATCGCGATCAGCGCCTCGTCGCCGGCGCGGTGGCCGAGGCTGTCGTTGATGGTCTTGAAGCGGTCGAGGTCGATGAACAGCACGCCGATGTGCCCGTCCTGGCGCGCGGCGCGCTCGATGCCGTGCTCCAGGCGCGATTGCACGAGCAGGCGGTTGGGCAGTTCGGTGAGCGGGTCGTGGTGCGCGAGGTGTTCGAGCTGGGCCTCGGACTGCTTGAGCTTGCTGATGTCGGTCGTGACCCCGACGTAGTGCGTCGGGCGGCGCTCCTCGTCATAGACGGTGCTGATGCTGAGCCACTGCGGGTACAGCTCGCCGTTCCTGCGCCGGTTCCACAGTTCCCCCTGCCAGTCGCCGGTGCGCATGATCTGTTCCCACATGCCGCGGTAGAAGGCGTCGTTCTGCAGGCCGGACTTGAGCATCTGCGGCGCACGGCCGATCGCCTGGTCGCGCGAGAAGCCCGTCATCTCGCACCAGGCGCGGTTGACGCTGACGATGCGCCGCTCGAGGTCCGTGATCATGACGCCGTCGCGGGTGCTCTCGATCACCGCGGCGGCCTGGCGGAGCGAATCGTCAGCGCGCACCTTCTGCACCGCCAGTGCCGTGATCGCGGTGAATTCGTCGATGATCGCGACAAGATCGGCATCCGCGTCGCGAGGGCTGTCAAAGTAGACGGCGAAGGTGCCGAGCACGCTGCCCCCCGCATCGCGGAAGGGAAAGGACCAGCAGGCACGGAAGCCGACACGCGCGGCGATGTCGCGGAATGGTACCCAGTTGGCGTCGGTCGTCACGTCGGCGGCGAACACGGCCTCGCCCCGCGCCGCGGCCGTGCCGCAGGAGCCCATGCCCTCGCGGGGTGGCAGCTGCTCGATCGCTTCGCGGTAGTAATCGGGCATGCGCGGTGCGGCGCTCTGCGTGAAGCGGCCGCTAACCGGGTCGAGCAGCAGGATGGAGGCGCGCATCTCCGGTTCGAGCTGTTCGAGGCGTTGCGCGACGTCTTCGAGGATCACCGCCAGCGGATCTCCCGCGACCAGGCGGTTGAGCACGGAACCGCGCGCGGCCTTGAGCTGTTCGGCCTTCTTGGAGGCGGTGATGTCGGTCCAGGTGCCTACCACTTCTAGCGGCCCCTCGTCTTCCGTGCGCATCACGCGCATCTGGTCGCGGATCCAGATCACGCGCCCGTCGTCGGCGACGAAGCGGTATTCGTGGTCGAGCCATCCGTCGCGCAGCAGGCCGGCCTGCGCATCGAGCACGGCCTTGCGGTCGGCGGGGTGCAGGTGGGCGAGCCACCATCCCGGGGCCATGACCTCGTCGAGGGGGCTGCCGGCGATGCGCTCCACGTTCGCGCTGACCCAGGTCGCGACAAGGCTGCCATCGTGCATGCCCAGGGTGTACAGGACGACCGGGCTGGCCGACATGAGATGGGAGAGGTGCGCGCTGGTGGCGCGCAATTCGGCGCGTTCGCGCAGCAGCTCGGCCTGCTCGCGCACTTTTTCCAGGGTGGCGGGCAAGGCGTTGAGATAACCCTCGTAGCGCGCGATGCAGTCGCTCACACCGCTGTTCAGGGCCTGGGCCGCGACCTCTTCGCCGCTGCCGCCGGTCAGCAGCACGATGGGGCGCGCAAGGCCGCGCTGCTCGCGCAGCACGCGCACCAGCTCGAGGCCGTCCATGCCGCCGATGCCGGTGTCGAGCAGCAGGACGTCGAAGTCGGGCGGCTGTGCCGGGTCCGGCGGCACGGCGGCGAGGATCGCGGCCGCATCGGGAACGACGTCGAGACGGATGTGCGGCACGTGGCGGGCCAGGTGCTGCCGTGTCAGCGTCGCGCGGCGGTTGTCGTGTTCGCCGTACAGGACGCGCAAGGGCGGCAGCCGCCGCCCCGGTTCGGCGAGGAAACGCGCGAAGGCGGTGCGCAGCGTCGTCGGCAGCTGTGCGAGGTAGTCGCCGCGTTTGACCACGTAGCCGTCGGCACCGGCCTTCAGCGCCGCCAGCGCGGCGACCTGGTCGCCCGAGCCGGTGAGCATCACGACGGCCAGTGGCAGCTGGCGCCGGCGCACCTCGGCGAGCAGCTCCAGGCCCGATCCGCCGGCCAGCCGCAGGTCCGACAGCAACACGTCATAAGGCAGCGGCCCGGACAGCCGGGCGAGCGCCGCGTCCTGTGCGGGCACGACATCGAGCACGATGTCCGGGGCGACGCGTGCGAGCATGCGCTGCGCGAGGTCGGCGTCGGCGGCATTGTCCTCGACGTAGAGGACGCGCAGCCCGCCTAGTTCGGAAGGGCGTTCAGCAGGCACCAGTATTGCTCGATCTGTTCGGTCACTTCGATGAAGCGCGCGAAATTGACCGGTTTGATGATGTAGGAATTGGCGCCGAGCTCGTAGGCCTGGCCGAGGTCGGCGTCCTCGCCCGAAGTCGTGAGCATCACCACCGGGATGTAGCCGAAGTGCGGGTGCGACTTCAGCTGGCGCAGCACTTCCAGGCCATTCACGCGCGGCAGCTTGATGTCCAGCAGCACCAGGGCCGGCGGCGCGTGTCCCTGTTCCCAGCGGCGGATGAAGGCGAGCGCCTCTTCGCCGTCGCGTGCGACCTCGATTGCGCAGCAGTCCGGGCCGCGGCGGGCGAAGGCGCGCAGCGCGAGGTCCAGGTCGACGGGATTGTCCTCGACCAGCAGGATGCTGCGTGGGGCATGCTCGCCTGTCATTGCCGAAGCTCCACGTGGAAGGTCGCGCCCTGGCCGGGTTCGCTGACCGCCCACACCGTTCCACCGATGCGCTGCAGCGCCTTGCGTACCAGCGCCAGCCCGATGCCGGTGCCGGGGTAGTCCTCGGCGCGATGCAGACGCTGGAATATCTCGAAGATGCGATCATGATACTTCATGTCGAAACCGACGCCATTGTCGGCCACCGTCAGGACGATGTGACGGTCTTGACGGTACGCATCTATCGTGATGCGCGGGGTCGGCGTGTCGCGCGTGAATTTGAGCGCGTTGCTGACGAGGTTGCGCAGCACCAGGGTGAGCCCGCTCGGGTCGGTGCGGATCTGCGGCGGCAGTTCCCTGATGACGACCTCGACGCCGCGCGTCTGGATCTCGTGCGCGAAGCCGTCGAGCACGCCGCGCACGGCGGCGGGCAGGTCCACGCTGCGCACATCCAGCGCCTGGCGTTCGATGCGCGAGTAGGCGAGCAGATCCTCGATCAACTCGTGCATGTGCAGCGCGCCGCGGCGGATGCTCGTGAGGAAGTGGCGGCCGTCCTCGTCGAGGCGGTCGCGGTACTGCTCGAGCAGCAGTTGGCTGTAGCCCTCGATGCCGCGCAACGGTGCCTTGAGGTCGTGCGACACGGTGTAGGAAAACGACCTCAGTTCCTGGTTGGCGGCCTGCAGCTGGGCGGTGCGTTCGGCGACGCGGTCTTCCAGCGTCGCGTTGAGGCGGCGCACCTCGGCCTCGGCCGCCTTGGTTGCGGTGATATCGAGCAGCACGCCGTGGATGTCGGTGACTTCGCCGCGTTCGTTGCGCGTGAGCCAGGTGCGGTCGTCCAGCCACACCCAGGTGCCGGAGGCGGTGCGGATGCGGTATTCCTGGCGGTAGTCGTCGGGCCCGTTGGCGAGATGTTCGGCGACGTCGTGCTCGATGCGCGGGCGGTCGTCGGCATGGATCAGATCTGCGTACTGGATCCTGCCGGAGATGAAGTCATCGCGGTCATAGCCCCACTGCGCGATGCCGTCGCTGACGAAGGCGACGGGCCAGCCGGGCTGGTTGCGCCACTCGATCGCCACCACCGGCGAGCGGTTGATCAGCGCGGTGACGCGAGCGGCGTCGGTGGTGTTGCACGCGGCGGTCGCATCCGTGGGTTTTTCCATCGTGTTCCTCCGGCCTGGCGCGTCGCGGGACCGCCAATGCGGGGCGCCCGGGCTGCTCGTCGGAAGATTCTACCGCCCTGCGCGGCGGAAGCTGTGGAGTGTTCCGCGCCAATGACGCCGGAGTGCCGGTATTGGGCAAAGAGGGGGCGGCGATATGCGGCCGGAGTGCAGCGCGGATGCGTGGCAGTCAGCGGCGGAGGTATGAGCCGCGACCGGCGGGTGCTGCCCGGTCGCGTCCCGGAGGAAGAAGGAAGCCCGGAGGCCGGGCTTGTCGCCGTCGCCCGGGCGCCCGACCCGTGCGAGGGCGGTGCCGGGCGGGCAGGCTCGCCGAACTCAGTTGGCGAACGCGGCGATGCCGGTGATTGCGCGGCCGAGGATCAGCGCATGGATGTCGTGCGTGCCTTCGTAGGTGTTAACCACTTCGAGGTTCACGAGGTGGCGCGCGATGCAGAACTCGTCCGAGATGCCGTTGCCGCCGAGCATGTCGCGCGCGACGCGGGCGATCTCCAGCGACTTGCCGCAGGAGTTGCGCTTCATGATCGACGTGAGCTCGACCGGCGCGTTGCCCTCGTCCTTGAGGCGACCCAGGCGCAGGCAGCCCTGCAGGCCCAGCGTGATCTCGGTGAGCATGTCGGCGAGCTTCTTCTGGATCAGCTGATTGGCGGCGAGCGGGCGACCGAACTGCTTGCGGTCCATCGTGTACTGGCGCGCGGTCTCGTAGCAGGCTTCCGCCGCGCCGAGCGCGCCCCAGGCGATGCCGTAGCGGGCCGAGTTCAGGCAGGTGAAGGGGCCCTTGAGGCCGCGCACGGTCGGGAAGGCGTTCTCTTCCGGCACGAACACCTCGTCCATGACGATCTCGCCGGTGATCGAGGCGCGCAGGCCGACCTTGCCGTGGATCGCGGGAGCCGACAGGCCCTTCCAGCCCTTCTCGAGCACGAAGCCGCGGATGTCGCCGGCGTCGTCCTTCGCCCACACGACGAACACGTCGGCGATCGGGCTGTTGGTGATCCACATCTTGGCGCCCGACAGGCTGTAGCCGCCGTCGACCTTCTTGGCGCGCGTGACCATGCTGCCGGGGTCGGAGCCGTGGTTCGGCTCGGTCAGGCCGAAGCAGCCGATCCACTCGCCGGTCGCGAGCTTAGGCAGGTATTTCTGTTTCTGCGCCTCGGTGCCGAATTCGTTGATAGGCACCATCACCAGCGAGGACTGCACGCTCATCATCGAACGGTAGCCGGAATCCACGCGCTCGACTTCACGCGCGATGAGGCCGTAGGCGACGTAGTTCATGCCGGCGCCGCCGTACTGCTCGGGGATGGTCGGCCCGAGCAGGCCCAGTTCGCCCATCTCGCGGAAGATCGCGGGGTCGGTCTTCTCGTGGCGGAAGGCCTCCTGCACGCGCGGCAGCAGGCGCTCCTGGCAGTAGGCGCGGGCGCTGTCGCGCACCAGGCGCTCGGTCTCGGTGAGCTGGCTGTCGAGATACAGGGGGTCGGCCCAGTCGAAAGTCACGCGGTTGCTTGCCATGGCGAATCTCCTCAATGCGGCGTTTGGTCGTGGGCCGGGACTACCCGGCTCTGGTCGGTGACTGCACTATAGTTCCGCATCGAGCGCTGCGACAAACGAAAATTTCGTGATAGCTTGTGCGGAAAACGCACTTGGTGAAGGGCGTGACCGGTGCGGAACGAGTAGGGCGGGAGCAGCGCAGCGTATCCCGCCGTGCGGCGTGCGAGACGCTGAGACATCGATTGCGCGGGACGAAAGTTGCGTTTACCGCGAGTTGGTCGACCATTCCCTGTGCGATGGTGGCGGGATGCGCTGCGCTCCTCCCGCCCTACGTTACACGCTGTCATGCGCATTGCGCACTTTATGGAGGCCCCATGCGCCGCAAGATCCCCAGCACCGCCGCCCTGCTCGCCTTCGAGCGCGCCGCGCGGCATGAGAGCTTCACGCGTGCGGCGGAGGAACTCGCCCTCACGCAGAGTGCGATCTGCCGCCAGATCGCCGCGCTCGAGGACTTCCTCGGCTTGCGCCTGTTCCGCCGCACCAAGCGCGGGGTCACGCTCACCGAGGCGGGCCTGTCGTACAGCCGCCAGATCAGCGCGCGCCTCGATGCGATGGAGCGCGACACGCTCTCGGTGATGGCCCACCACGGCCGCGGCGCGACCATCGAGCTCGCGGTCATGCCCACCTTCGCGACGCGCTGGCTGCTGCCGCGGCTGGGGGAATTCCTCGCCCGCCATCCCGACGTCACCGTGAACATGAACAACCGCACGCGCCCCTTCCTGTTCGCCGACACCGAGTTCGATGCCGCCTTGTACTTCGGCGACGCCGGCTGGCCGGGGACCGAGGCGCACTTCCTGATGCGCGAGAGCGCCACCCCGGTGTGCAGTCCGCGCAGGCTGCAGGGCAGGGCCTCGCTCACGCCCGAGGAGATCGCGGCGTTGCCGCTGCTGCAGCAATCCACCCGCCCCTATGCGTGGCGCGAGTGGTTCGGTTCGCTGGGGATGCAGGTCGCGCACGACATGACGGGCACGCGCTACGAGCTGTTCTCGATGCTGGCGCAGGCGGCGATGCAGGACATGGGGATCGCGCTGATCCCGCCCTTCCTGATCCGCGAGGAACTCGACAGCGGACGCCTCGTGATGCCGTGCGAACACGTGTATCTCAGCACCAAGGCCTACTACCTGATCATCCCCGAGCGCAAGGCCGAGACGGCGTCGCTGGCGGCCTTCCGCGACTGGCTGGTGGAGGAGGCGGCGATATACCGCAGCGCCGCGGGTCTGGGGTGAGCGCGGACGTCTTCAGGCCGGGTCGGTGTCGCAGCACACGCGGTCGCGGCCGGCCTCCTTGGCGCAGTACATCAGGTCGTCGGCTCGCTTGAGCAGGGTGTCGGCGTCGTCCTCGGGGCGCAGCGTGACCACGCCGATGCTCGCGGTGACCACACCCGCGGGCGGCGTCGGGTGCTCGCGCAGCGCCTGCTGCACGCGCTCGCCGAGCACCTTCGCTTCGCTGGCGGAGGTGCGCGGGCACAGCACCATGAACTCCTCGCCGCCCCAGCGCGCCAGCGTGTCGGTGCGGCGTATCGTCTCGCGCACCACCGCCGCGCCTTGCGCCAGTACCGCGTCGCCCACGCCGTGGCCCCAGGTGTCGTTGATGGTCTTGAAGTGGTCGAGGTCGTACATCAGCAGCGACAGCACGTCGCCGTGGCGCCGCGCGCGCTCGATCTCCAGTTCCAGCATGCGCTGCAGGTAGCCGCGGTTGTAGCAGCCGGTCAGCACGTCCGTGGTCGCCAGGCGCAGCAGCTCCTGCTCGTTGCGCTTGCGCTCGGTGACGTCGCGATTGACGCCGATCATCCTTACCGGCTGGTGGCCGTTGCCCGGCACCAGCACCGCCTGGGCGTCCAGGTGGCGGATCTCGGTGCCGTGGCGCAGGATGCGGAAGGTCGTGACAAAGTCGCCGCCGGTGCGCAGGGCCTCGTCGACCAGCTTCGTGAGGTGCGGGACGTCTTCGGGCAGGACCAGCGTCAACACGTCTTCGAAGCGCCCGCTGAACTCGTCCGGGCTCAGGCCGAAGAGTTCGTGCATGGTGCTGTCCCACACCACCTTGCCGCTGTGCGGTTCGTATTCCCATATGCCGATGTGGGCGGCGCGCGTCGCCAGCGTCAGGCGCTGCGTGAGGTGGCGCACCTCGAGTTCGGCCTCGCGGCGCGCGGTGATGTCCACCATCAGACCGCGCAGCAGCCTGGGTTCGCCGTCCTCTGCGACCACCGTGACGATGTCCTCGAGCCACACGACGCGCCCGTCCCTGGCGACGAAGCGGTATTCGAAGCGATGGGGTTCCAGCCGGCCGGTGCACGACGCGCAGTATTGCGGCGCCCATTCGCGGTCCTCCGGATGCAGGTGCGCGACCCAGAAACCGGGCGTCTGCCAGTCCTCGACCGGGTAGCCGAGCAGGCTCTCGGCCTTGCGGCTGACGAAGCTGAACACGAAGGTCCGGGCATCGGCTTCCCACACGATGCCGTCGGTGGTGTTCACGAGGTCGAGGAAGCGCTGGTGGTGCTCCCGCGCCGCCTGCTCGCTGGCGCGGTGCGCGGCGCTTTCCTCCTCCAGGCGGGCGGTGCGCTCGCGCACGCGGTCCTCGAGCGTCGCGGTGAGATTCTTGAGGTTGTTCCACTGCAGGCGATACTGCCGCAGGTAGATCAGCAGCATCAGCGCGACGAGTGCCCACACGCCGACGTGCGTGATGACGAGCTGGCGGCGCGACGCATCGACGCGGGTGACGAAATCCGCCGCCGGGATCGACACGCTGATGCCACCGCGCACGTCGCCGATCTTGTAATGCTGTTGCTGGTGGCAATCCAGGCATTCCTTGCGCACGAACAGCGGCGCCATGTAGCGGATCAGCGGTTCCGTGCCGGCATGGAGGATTTCGCTGCGTTCCTTCTCGCCAGCCTTCTCGAAGGCCAGCAGCGCCTGCGCCTCCCACGGGTCGGCGACGTTGCCCGGATTGATCGGGCGCAGGCTGGTGATGTGGATGCGGATCCCGCTCTCGCTCTCGATGACGCCGGCCATCTGGCGCGTCATGTAGGCCGGATTGACGGTGGTGAGGTGGATGCCGGAGGTGGTGACGGGGTCGCGCTCGGGCAGTTCCAGATACTTGTTCGGCGGCGTCGACTCGCTCTGGCGCACGAAAACGCCGCCGGCGCGGGAATTCCACAGGCGCATGGCCTCGATCATGTGGAAGATGTCGCGCCCCTGCTGGCGGGCCGTCGCGAACGCGGCATTCTGGCTCTGCTGCAGCGTCAGGCCGAGGGACAGCAGGATCAGCAGCGTCCATGCCCCGAGCGGAAGCACCCAGTAGAAGCGGTCAGGGATGCGGAGCATGGCGATAGGAACCGCGCAAGGGTCGGGTCAGCGGCTCATTCTAGTCCGCCCGCGATCAAATTGTCATGAGATCGCGGGTCTGCCGATCTCCTGGCATTACCCGCTTTGGGCGCTCGCGGTCGCGTGCGCCGTCGCGGTTTCAGCGTGCCGCCACGAGCCAGGGCACGTATTCCTTGTCCGTGCCGCAGATGTGATGGATCAGCCATTCGCCATAGAGGAAGGGCATCAGCGCCTGCAGCGCCGCGGGGTCGCCGCTTTCGAACACGCGCTCGAATTCCTGCACCTGGCGCAGGATCGTGTTGTGCTCCGCCTGGTGCTCGGCGATCCGGTCATCGGGGTAGCCGGCGCGTGCGATGAGTTCTTCCTCGTACGCGAAATGCGTCGTCACGTAATGCGCGAGGTGGTCGAACACGCGCCGCGCCCCGTCGGACGGGCCCTCGCCGTGCAGCTGGTCGGCAAGCTCGTTGATGATCGCGATCAGTTCCGCATGCTGGCGGTCGATCTCGGCATCGTCCACGGAGTATTCGGGCTTCCATTCGAAGCGGTTCATCGTGCTCGTCCTCAGTTGCGGTGCCACAGGCCGCGCAGCACCACGACGGAGCCGCGGTGGCTGGAAAACGGCACCATGCCCTCGATGCGGCAGCCCTCGTGCGCGGTCTCGCGCTGCACCGGCGTCAGCATCGGCATGCCGTCGGCGCGGACGAAGGAAAATACCAGCGGACAGGCGGTGTTCGTCGTGCGCTTCTTCACGACGGCGATCTCGCCGTTGGCCAGCCGCACGGTCGCCCCCGGCGGGAAGACGCCGATCTCCTTGATCATCATGCCGATCAGGCGGCTGTCGGTGGCCGAGCCCTGCTCCAGCATCAGCTTGCGCATCGCCTCGGTCGACACCATCGCCTTGCGGTAGGGGCGGTCGCGCACCATTGCGCTGTAGATGTCGGCGATCGCCAGCACCCGCGTCGGCAGGCTGATCGCCTCGCCCGCGCTGCCGTCCGGGTAGCCCGTGCCGTCGAGGCGCTCGTGGTGGTGGCGCACCGGATCGAGCCAGGTCTTCTCGCGCACGCCCAGGCCCGCGAGGATGGTTTCGCTGTCGATCGGGTGGCGATTGATGCGCTCGCGCTGCAAGGGCGTCAGGGGTTCGACCTGCCGGTCGAGCGTGTCCTGGATGTCGAGCAGGCCGATGTCGTGCGTGAGGCCGGCCTTGATCAGTGGCAGGCGCGATTCGTCCGGCACCCCCAGCTTCTTGCCGATCAGCTCGCACAGCATCGCCGCCTGCAGATGGTGGATCACCGCGTAGGAACTGTCGTAGTCGAGATGCAGGTTCGCCAGCGCCGAGTCGGTGTCGTGCGTGCATGCCTCCTGGATCGTTAGCGCGATGCCCTCGATGCGCGGCACGAACTCGTCGCCCAGGTGGCCGTGCTTGTACAGGTCGAAGGTGCGCTTGAGGCGCAGCTTGAGGAGATCGAACATCTCGAAGGAGCTGTGCTCCTCGCTCACCGACGCCACCGGCAGCGGAGGATGCGCCGGCTTCGGGTGCGCAGCGTTGCTGATGAAGCAGCCGTTGGCGATCAGCACGTCGCGCTGCTTCGCGGTATTGATGACAAAGCCGGCCTGCAGCAACAGCATCCCGGAACCGTCATACACCGCATAGGGCAGCGGTTCGCCGAGGCGGATGTCGGTGGGTGATACGCGTTCGAAACCTTGCCGAGGTGTCATGGTCTTCGAGGGGGCTGCGTGTGGTCGATCGGATTTTTCCTGCGATGCCGACAGGCTAGCAGGCAATCCGGTGGAAGGAAAACAAAAAACCGCAAATCACGCCGTGGTGCGCCGCGGCGGGCCTATTAATAAGACTTTGGTAATACTTCTTCGGATACCCCGGGGCGGGCGTTCGCGTGCATGTTGTAATGCAGCATGACAGACGGGCGTTGGCGCGTTCATCATCCACGGTTGCCGCCGCCGCGCATTTCACCGGCACGGACCCCGCAGGCGGGCTGCCTGCCTTCCCACGGACCATCGATCATGCAAATCGGCATCCCGAAGGAAATCAAGACCCACGAATACCGCGTCGGTGCGACGCCGCACAGCGTGCGCGAACTGGTCGCCCACGGTCATCGCGTGCTGGTGCAGGGCGGTGCGGGCACGGCGATCGGCCTCGCGGACGAGCACTACCGTGCCGAAGGGGCGGAAATCGTCGACACCGCCGAAGAGGTCTTTTCCCGTGCGGAACTCATCGTCAAGGTCAAGGAACCGCAGCCGCAGGAATGCGCGCTGCTGCGGCCCGGCCAGGTGCTGTTCACCTACCTGCACCTCGCCGCCGATGCGCAACAGACGCGCCTGCTGCTCGCATCCGGAACGACCGCCATCGCCTACGAAACCGTCACCAGCCCCGCGGGCGGGCTGCCGCTGCTCGCACCGATGAGCGAGGTCGCGGGACGCATGGCGATCCAGGCCGGCGCGAGCTGCCTCGAAAAACCGCACGGCGGCTCCGGCGTGCTGCTCGGCGGCGTTCCCGGTGTTGCGCCGGCGCGCGTGGTGATCCTCGGCGGCGGGGTGGTCGGCTACAACGCCGCGCGCATGGCCGTCGGCCTGGGCGCCGACGTCACCGTCGCCGACCCTTCGCTGGACCGCCTGCGCCGTCTCGATGAACTCTTCGCCGGGCGCATCCGCACCCGCCACGCGACCGGCGGCGCGATCGAGTCCCTAGTGCTCAAGGCCGACCTCACGATCGGTGCCGCGCTCCTGCCCGGGGCACGCACGCCGCGGCTCGTGCCGCGCGAGTGGCTGGCGCGCATGCAGCCCGGCTCGGTGCTGGTCGACGTCTCGATCGACCAGGGCGGCTGCTTCGAGAGCAGCCACCCGACCACGCACGCCGACCCGACCTACGTCGTCGACGGCATCGTGCATTACTGCGTCGCCAACATGCCCGGTGCGGTCGCGCGCACCTCCACCTTCGCCCTCAACAGCGCCACCCTGCCCTTCGTGCTGGCGCTCGCCGACAAGGGCTGGCAGCTGGCGACCGCTGAGGATCCGCACCTCGCCGCGGGCGTGAATATCGACGCCGGGCGCATCGTCTGCCCGGCCGTCGCGGAGGCCTTCGCGGCCGCGTGAGCGCGGGGGATGGGGGCATCGGGCGGGCGCGGAACTCAGGATGCCCCCGCGCATGCCCCCGCATGTGTCGGGCCAGGGGGCAGCGCGCGGCGGCGGCGCGTGGACGTGAAAAAGGCCAGAACCCTTGTGCTGCTTAGGATTGCTGGCCTAGATCGGACTACTTGGGACTGCTGAATGGTGCCTTGGGCGAGACTCGAACTCGCACGTCTTGCGACACTACCCCCTCAAGATAGCGTGTCTACCGCTGCCCCTTGCCGGTGAAGTTGAAGAATTAACACGAGATTACCACCATACAGGGCCTGCCTGTCACGCAGCGGATTCAGCACCCAGAAACTGGCCGCATTTGCCTGCAGGCCGCTGGTGTATGCTATCGGTCTTCAGAACACCCCTGTGCTTGAGTATGCCGAAGCCCCTTCCCCTCGCGGTGCTGGCTCTCGCCGTTGTTGTATCGAACGGGGGTGCCGCCGCATCTCCACCGGACGGGGCTCTAATGTGCGAAGACACTCGGACGAAACTCGTACGTGCATTCAAGACATGCCCGCAGGGGACTATCGAAGTCTTCCCGCTTATCAAGTCAACGGGTGGCGGGTACTGGTCGCCCGGCGGGTACTGGGTAGGACAGGTCGCACCTCGCGTGGATCGTTCGCCCCCAGATCGGCACACCGAGCAGGACGAACGGGCGTTGCAGAACCTGCTAGGTCGCACACCCCCTGCGCGTATGAGATAGCGAACTCACGAATGTTGACAAACGAACGTATAAGCGCAGGGTTGCAAAGGATACGTTTCGGTTGCCCCTTGACAGAACAGTGGAACATTCAACCTCGCGTTGACTATCCCCCAACTCAAAACGTACTCTTCGGTTTGGTAGCTTGACTACCAAAAAAAAGCCCCCGACCGTCAGGCCGAGGGCGAACTTCGTGAGTGAAGTAACTACCTGATGCCGGAGAGGTGCGCCAACACCTCAAGCACATGCTGAAGAATCTTCAGTGTGTGCTCGGCAATCAGGAGCCAGTCCTTCCAGTCCATCAAGAGCAGTGTTTTCAATGCTCGGGCTCCTTCTTTACCACTTCTCCCCTGCGGTTAACCGGTCACGCCTTGTCGGCCTACCGATCGCTTACCGCTCCTGATCTCCGCAGTGATCACAGGATGGCTTGATTCTAAGCACTACCTCACTCTGGAAGGAATCGTCCACTGCTGTGCTACAATTCTCCGGTTTACCTAGAGGCCAACCCGTTTGGCTTCAGCTCCTTTGTTAGTTGGGGTCGTTACTGCGAATCAGCGTAACGGAGGAGCCGGGGGAATGACAACGGCTGCGTGATCAGGGTGTCCGCGCGCGTTGAATTTTGACCCCCCGTGTGCACCGAATTCTGACCCCGGGGGTTTAGCCGTTCATCATTGATTGGCTGGAGTGAAGTGTAGTCGTATCGACCGAGGGGGAGGAAGCGGCGAAGGGCGTAGCCCGCAGCCGCTTCCTCCCCCTCGGGGCTCAGAATGGCGCGTCCGGCTCCGCGGTCACATCCAGGGACTCGACGGGCCGCGCCGCTCGGCTCACCTCGCGCGCCCGGACGCGCGCCTTGGCCGTCTGACTGCTTTGCTGGAAACGGAAGGATTCGTTGCCCGTTTCCACGATGTGGCAGTGGTGCGTGAGACGGTCGAGCAGCGCAGTGGTCATCTTCGCGTCGCCGAACACGGCGGGCCATTCGGCAAAGGTCAGGTTCGTCGTGATGATCACGCTGGTGCGCTCGTAGAGCTTGGAGATCAGGTGGAAGAGCAAGGCTCCCCCGGCCTGGCTGAAGGGTAGATAGCCCAGTTCGTCGAGGATCACGAGATCGACGTGCATCAGCGCGTGCGCGAGCCGCCCCTGTTTGCCTGCGGCCTTCTCCAGTTCCAGACTGTTGGCGAGCTCGACGGTGGAGAAGAAGCGTACCCGCTTGCCGTGCTCAGTGATCGCCTTGACGCCCAGTGCGGTCGCCAGATGAGTCTTGCCGGTCCCGGTGCCGCCGATGAACACGACGTTGGCGGCGGCATCGGTGAAGGCGGCGGTGGCGAGTTCATCGATCAACTTCGCATCGACTTTCGACTTGCCGAAGTCGAAGCCGGACAGATCGCGGTGCATGGGGAAACGCGCCGCCCCCATCTGATAGCGGATTGAACGCACATGCCGGTCGGTGACCTCGGCCTCGAGCAGACACTGAATGAGCCAGCCGGCGCTCTGGATGCCGACCCCGCCTTCCGCGAGCAATTCATCGTAACGCTGGGCCATGCCGTGCAGACGCAGCGATTTCAGTTCGGCGACAATCTCACGCATGATCGTTCTCCGCGTGCAGACGGTCATAGCGGCCGGCGTCGGCAAGCGGTGCCTCGGTCACCGCGAGTACCGTGTCGAGTGGTGTCGGTGGGGGCGCCTGGCGCAGGCGGGCGAGCACATTCTTGACGTGCTCCGCGCTGGGCGTGCCGGATTCGAGGATCAGTTCGACCGCCACCAGCACGTTCTCCAGGCCGTGTCGGGGGACGTGCGCCAGAATGTCGGCCATCAGCCGATCGCCGCCCGGGCGTTTGACGAGCAGCGCCCGCAGTCGCTGTAGCGGCGCCGGCAAGCCCTCGAAGGGCGCACCGTTACGCAAGGCACCCGGCTTGCGTTCGAGCAGCGGCAGGTAGTGCTGCCAGTCGTAGATGACCTGGCCGCGCTCGAAGCTGCGCGCATGGGTGGCGACCAGGCCGTCCTCGGCATGGATCTCGATCCGCTCGGGGTACAGCCGCAGGCTCACCTTCTGGTTGGCGAAGGCGCACGGGACCGAGTAGCGATTGCGCTCGTTCGTCACGAGACTGGTACTGGACACCGGCACGATCGCCTCCACGTAGCCATCGAAGCTCGGCACCATTGGCATCAAGGCATCGCGCTCAAGCGTGAGGGCGTCGGCGATGGTGAGGTGCTCGGCGTCCGGGTACGCCAGTTCCGACCACAGCGCCTGGCAGCGCACCTCGAGCCAGGCGTTCAGTTCGGTGAAGCTGCCGAAGCGCCGTTGCAGCGCCTCCTGCCACAGGCGCCGCCGGCTGTCCTGCACGTTCTTCTCGACGACCCCTTTCTCCCAGCCGCTGGCGACGTTGCAGAAGTCCGGATCGAACAGGTAGTGCGACGCCATCGCCGCGAACCGCGTATTGACGATGCGCCGCTTGCCCACGCCAACCTTATCGACGGCGGTCTTCATGTTGTCGTAGATGCCGCGTCGGGGAATGCCGCCGAACACCCGGAACGCACGCGTGTGCGCATCGAACAGCATCTCATGGCTCTGCGTCGGGTAGGCCGCGAGCATGAAGGCGCGGCTCGCACAGAGCTTCGTGTGCGCGAGCAGCACCTTGCGATGGAAGCCGCCGATCACCAGCGACTCCTCGCTCCAGTCAAACTGGAAGGCCTCGCCGAATTCGAATTTGAGCGGGATGAAGCTCGATTTCGCCGGCTTCCCACCGGCCTCGCGCCAGCGTCGCACGTACTCGCTCACCCGCGAGTAGCTGCCCGTGAAGCCCAACTCCTGCAACTGCCGAAACAGCACCAGCGCCGTGCGCCGCTCCCGCTTCGCCCGGCGGGCGTCCGCCTCGAGCCACTGAACGAGGCGCGTCTCGAAGGGCGCCAGCACCGTCTCCCGCGCCGTTCGCCGGTACTTCGGTTCGGCCCCTTCGCCCGCCCTCAGCCATTGCCGCACCGTGTTGCGCGACAGCCCCGTGCGCCGGCAGATCTCCTTGATCGACAGCCCGTCGCGAAAGTGCAACCGCCGAATCTTGCCCAGCATGTTCATGGTGATCATCTCCTCGAACCCTGCTCAAACATCGAGCAGGCAGGTTAATCACCGGGGTCAATTTTCAGCGCGCATAACCCGCGAAAGGGGGTCAATTTTCAATGCGTAGCAACATTCCATCTCTTCAATGGTAGTCAGTACCTTGTCCTCTTCGGACTCATTCTCGGGTTTCACGATGTCGCCACTATCGGCAACTGTTGGAGCAGGTTGAACTGCGCCATTCATTGCCGATTTCAGACGGTCATTCACTTGGTCGCTAAGGAACTGAACTGAAGCCTTGCGAGTGAGTTCCTTGAATTGCTCGCGCACCTTTTGCGTGATCATTCCGTCGTAGACGCGAGATGCGATGAACTTTATGAAGTCGTCGTCGGGAGCGCTGAACTGGGTCGCGATTACTTTCTTGATCTGCCCGATGAACTTCAGTTCTCCTGCAGCACTGATGATTGACTCGACATCAAAGGCTGACTTTGTGAGCTTCACTAGCTCGGGCACGGCGTGCTCGTCGATATCGAGAAGGTCGAGTTCGAGGAACGGTTTCTCATCCATCTTATTCGGTGCGTCGAGGTCGGTGAAGAACTTATAGACCTGACCGTTGGTGAGGATGGAAATCCGTGCGTTCGTGACGTGGAAGTACCGGAACAGCTGGCCGGCATGATTGATGCAGAGAGGTTCGCCGATCTTCTTGCACTCGACGAGAATTTGGACTTCGCCGTTCTTCAGAATCGCGTAGTCGATCTTCTCGCCCTTCTTGGTGCCGATGTCGCAAACATACTCGGGAGTCACTTCGGTGGGGTCGAAAACGTCATACCCGAGGACGGAATTAATGAACGGCATAACGAAGGCGTTCTTTGTCGCCTCCTCCGTCTGGATGGCTCCGGCCTGCTGCCGGATCTTTGCTGCCAGACTGTTCAGCTTTTCGATGAATTCCATGTTGTCCTCGTATGCGCAGCGACTGTGGCATCGTATTTCGAGACGGCTGCGTGCGGCAAGAGGAGGATCGGACTAGTCGTGATGCAGTAAGGACCGATGGTCGGCGATCTTGGCTAACCACTCGTGCATGACCTTCAGGCTGTAGCCGCTCCCATACCCCTGACCTACGGACTTCAACGCCCAGCCCCCGATAGCATCCGTAATGGACTCCGGGCACTGCACTTCACGCAGCCGATCCCGCATCGTGTGTCGAAGCTCATGTGGTGTGTGATCCATTCCAGTTGTCCTGATCCACTTGGCAAGAGCAGCCGAGGCCGCTGTGGCGTTGCAGGCCACTTTGGTGGTGTAGCGAGGAAAGGCAAACCGTTGATCCTCCTTGGCCGATTTCCTAACCCGCCGAGCGGCCCATAGCGAAACTCCAACGAGTGGAACAGTCCTCTCGGATTCCTTGTTTTTCAGGGATCGCCAAGGATGGGGCCTGATTACGACGTGGGGGATCTCGGCGTCTGTCTTGAGATCATCGAGCGCAAGCCCTGTTATCTCGGCAAGACGTGCCCCTGTGTCGGAGAGCAAGGCCACAAGCCACCTGAGATCGTCATCAGCCTCTCTGCACTTCGTCTGCACGGTCTTGAGTTCGTCAACGGTGAGCGGCAGTCGCTTTTTCCCATCATCTCCCTCGCCCGCGATCTTGTGACCGGAGAACGGACTCTTTCGCTCTAGCTCCCTCTCCTGCGAATAGGCGTTGAAGATGGCGTTCAAGGCAGTCAGCCGTCTGCGCACGGTCGCCGTGGTCACCCCGCGGGTAAGCTCGGTATTGATGTACGCCCGTGCATCGGCTCGGCTAAGGCTGCGGATGGGCTTATCGCCTCTCACCGCAACGAACCCATTTACCGCGATCGTCGAGGCCTTCCTGAGGCTCTCTGAGTCGCCTTTGTGATGGGACGCCAAGTAGATCCGCAAAGCGTCGCTCATAAGGTCCGTATTCGGATCCGTGTGGGAGCCAGCTACAGGAGCCTCAGCAGGGTAGGTATCGCCTGTCCCGAATGTTGAGTCTTCACGAGGGAAGCCCCCGTATCGTGGATCCGCGTGGGTTACGAAGTGCGAAAGGAGAGGGGCGATGTCGGTGTTGAGGTCCGAGAGCTTTTCCGGACACCTTGGGGGTTTCGAGGGGAAGGAACGGGGATCGGTCCGCAAGCGCTCCCACTCGGACTCGTAAAGGCGGTCAAGTTCGGCAACCTTGTGAGCCGCTGTAAGGGGATCTGCAGTGCGAAGGTTTCGCTTGATGAGTCTGGCCGGATACCTGTTGGCTAGATCATGCGGAATGGAGCGCTGATAGTAGAACCGTCCCTGACGGAGGTACGTATGTCGGACGGAGACTTTCAGGACGTTCCCGATGGTGATTTGCATGGTCGACTACCACGAAATTACCACCGACAAGAGGTGCTGCAGGGCTGAATCCCAGTGCTGACGCGGGATTCATCCGAAGAAATGGTGCCTTGGGCGAGACTCGAACTCGCACGTCTTTCGACACTACCCCCTCAAGATAGCGTGTCTACCAATTTCACCACCAAGGCTTCGTCGCGTTACTGCGCCTGCGCGGGGCAAACAGCAGTGACTGCGGAAGGGCGCGGATTATAGCCCGGGATGCCCGGGTCTCGTCAATCCTTGTCGCATGGACTATCGACAAGGCCGGTCGTGAGGGATTACCGCGTGCCGCGCACGGACGTTCCCTACAATGCCCCATGGATATACGAGGGACATTTCATGGGAACGCTTCATGCATATCTGGCCGGTCTTGGCGTTCTCGCGTGCGGCGTCGGCGCATCCGGCCGGGCCGCGGCAGACGATGCCGAAACGGTGTGGGCGTGCTGGTATGACCGTTCGACGTCCGTGCTCTGCAGGCTCCTCACCGCACCGGCGTCCCCGATCGAAACCGCCGTCGAATCCCCGCTGCCCCTCGTCGTGCCAGCGAGTTCACGCCCTGGCGCGGTGCTTCCGCCCCTCGCCCACGTGATCAGCGAAGCCCCCGCCCGGCTCGGCGGCCGCACCGTGCGCATCCCTCTCCTCAATCACGCGCACAACATGGACGCGGTCGAGCAGCTTGCCGAGGCGGTGATGTGCGGCGCGCGCAGCGACTGCCGCGTGCTGTTCGAGCGCGGGTAGGGACGAAGAGCAGGGCCGTTCGCCGGGGTCGGTCAGGGATGTCGCTAAGGCGAGCGCGTTAGGGGGTCAGTCGTCCTCGGCACGGTAGGCGGCGTAGGCAAGCATCAGCCCGAAGCCGAAAGCGAGCAGCCACTTCAGCGACGACGCAGCACCCGATGCCGCGTACAGCGGCGCCACACCGAAGCGCGGCATCTCCGTGAGCCACCAGTGCAGCGCATTCTCGATCGCGTCGAAGCAGGCTGCGACCGGCAGGAGCCAGCTCAGGACGCGACGAAACGCCGGCGCCCGCGCGGCCGCCACGTCCGTGCGCGTCGCCAACAGATAGCCGAAGAGGCCGTAGGCGAACAGAAAAGCGAAGTCCGCGGGCAGGTGGCTGCGGTAACGCGCGAGATCGGCCGGTGACCAGAAGTGGACGATCTGCCCGAAGCTCCTGGGCGTGAAGGCGAACTGCAGCGCCAGCACGCCCGGATCGAGGGGCGCGAGATAGCAGAAAAGACCGACGCCCAGCGCCAGCGTGCTCAGTGCGGAGATCCATACGGCGCGCATCGCGCTCCCCCTTGTCGAAGCCGGACAGGCGGCCGGGAAGGTGAATCGTGGTCTGGCGCGGTGTTGCCGGCCATGCTGGTCAGTCTGCCGGTACGCAGCGCTCGGCCGCCCAGGCGCGCAGGGCCTCGATCTTCTCGCCCATGACCTGCGCGAGCGGACGCGTCGCCGCGGCTTCACGCAGGAGGTGTTCATTCGAGAGCGTCGCCTCGCCGGCGAGCGTCTCGTACAGGGCCGCGACGACGAGCTGCTCGAGCTCTGCGCCCGAGAAGCCTTCGGTGGCGGCGGCGATGGCCGCGAGGTCGAACGCTTCGGGAGCCAGCCCGCGCCGGGCGAGATGGATGCGCAGGATGTCCTGGCGCACATCGGGCGCGGGGAGATCGACGAAGAAGATCTCGTCGAAGCGCCCCTTGCGCATCAGCTCGGGCGGCAGGGCCGAGATGTCGTTGGCGGTGGCGACGAGGAAGACGCGCGACTTGCGCTCGGCCATCCAGGTGAGCAGGCTGCCGAGGAGTCTGCGCGAGATCCCGCCGTCGCTTTCCGAATCGCCCGTCGACAGGCCCTTCTCGATTTCGTCGATCCACAGCACGGCCGGCGCCATCGCCTCGGCCGCGCGCAATGCCTCGCGCAGCTTGCGCTCGGTCTCGCCGGTGAACTTGTCATAGAGGCCGGCGAAGTCGAGGCGCAGCAGGGGCACGCGCCAGCTTCCCGCCGTGACGCGCGCCGCCATGCTCTTGCCGGCGCCCTGAACGCCCAGCAGCAGCGCCCCCTTGGGCGCGGGCAGGCCGGGCACGCTGCGCTCGCCGGTGAACACCGGCCGGCGCAACTCCAGCCAGCGCTTGAGGCGTGCGAGCCCGCCGATGTCCTGCGGCCCGAGCGCGCTCATCTCGACCTCCAGGGCACTCCCGCCGAGCATGTCCTGCTTGTAGCGGGCGATGCGCTCGAGATCGCCCGCCGTGATCAGGCCGTCGTCGCGCACGGCGTTGCGGATGAGACGGCGCACGTCTTCCTCCGGCAGCCCCACCACCTGATGGAGGAGGCTCGTCATGACCTCCGGCTCGCCGCGCACCGGCTGGCCGCTCGCCTGCTTCTGCAGGGCGATCTCGTCGCGCAGGATCTCGCGCACGCGCGGCAGATCGGGGATCGCGAGCGACATGCGCACTGCGTGGCGCGCCAGCTCGGCGGGCAAGTCCATGCGCGGCGCGACGAGCACGATCGTCCGCTCGGCGACCGGGTGATCGAGCACGATCTCGCGCAGCAGGCGCGCAACCACCGGGTCCTCGAGGAAGGGGTGCGGGTCGAAGAGCACATACAGACCCCTCCCCGCGCGCTTGTCGATGAAATGCAGGGCGGACTGCAGCGTCTGGGTGTCGGGGATCGCCTGGCGGTGGTCGTTCGCCTCGCGATCGGGCCCGTCGACCTGCTCCACCATCGCGAAAAGCCCCGTCGGGCGCGCCGAACCGTAGCGGAAGTTGGTGTGCGCCAAGCCGTCCGCGACGGTCCAGCAGAAGCACTGGGCGTCCAGTTCGCGCGCGGCCCGGTCGAGAAGGCGCATCGCCTTCGCTTCTTCGACCGTCTCGATGGCGATGAGCGGCATGCGGGAGCGCAGGAGGGTGGAGAGCTCGCGGAAATCGGGCATGGCAATTGGATAGGGAGGGCGACGCGCGATTGTAGCCCGGACGCCGAGCGATTCAGGGATCGGCGCCAGGGTGAGCGGGATCCGGTGAGCACGAGGCGCGACGGTTTTCGCCGCCTGCTAATGCGTCATCGGCAGGCTCGCTCCGATTGCCGCGAAGAAGGTCCCGCAGACGCGATTGAACCGCTTGCCGCCGCGTTCCAGCCACGGCCGGATGCGGTGCGCGAGGCGTGCCAGGCTGAGTTCGACGAGGAACTCCACCGCCGCGAAGCTCAGCGCCATGACCAGGAACTGTGTCGGCAGGGCGCGCTCGGGGTCGATGAACTGCGGGAGGAAGGCGCCGTAGAAGAGCAGCACCTTCGGGTTCGAGATCGCCGCAAGCAGTCCCTGGCGGAAGAGGGTCGCGCCGCGCGGCGTGTCTTGGGCAGCGACGGCGTCCGGATGCAGGGCCGGCGCCCGCCATAGTTGCACGCCGAGCCACACGAGATAGCACCCGCCAACCCATTTCAGCACCAGGAGCGCGTCCGCGGATACTTGCAGGAGCGCACCGAGGCCGAACATGGCCAGCGCGATCAGGCCGATGAAGCCGGTGACGCCGCCCAGGATCGTGAACAGCGCCATCCGCGGGCCATGCAGTGCACCATGCGTCAGGGCCAGCAGGCCGTTGGGACCGGGGGTGATCGAGAGCCCCAAGACCGCCACGAGATAGATGAACCAGGTTTGCAGCGCCATCGGCATTCCTCCTTCCGTCACGAGGCACAGTCTAGGCGGGTGTCGGGCGAATCGATGGTAATATCTGGACGGATTGATGGAGAATATGGACATGCCGGACACGAACGCCCGGACTCCCGTCCCGGATATTCGCTTCCTGCTCTTGCCGCTGCCCGAGTTCGCCATGCTTCCCTTCGGCGGTTTCCTCGACAAGCTGCGCTTCGCCGCCGACGACGAGGACTACAGCCGGCAACGCTATTGCAGCTGGCGGGTGCTCGGCCTCGAGCACGGCCATGTGGAGTCGAGCAGCGGCGTGGCCGTGCGGGTCGAGCTCACCCCTGCGGAGCTCAGTTACGCGGATTACGACTATCTGGTCGTGTTCGGGGGCCGCAGCGCGGCGGCCACCGAGGCGCTGGCGCCGCGTTACCGCAGCGTCCTGCGCGGTGCCGCGGCGCGGGGGGTTCGGCTCGTCGCGATCGACAACGCCAGCTTCCTGTTTGCGGCCTGCGGCCTGCTCGCCGGACACCGTGTCGCCGTCCATTGGCGGCATGAGGTCGAATTCCGCGCGTCCTATCCGCGCATCGAGGTTGTGAACGAGCAGCTGTACTGTTTTGACGGCGACCGCATTTCCTGCGCGGGTGGGAGTGCGGCGATCGACCTTGCCGTCGAGATTCTCGCGCGCGCCTGCGGGCGAGCCCGCGCGCTGAAGGGGCTGGCGGACATGCTGGTGGATGAAGCACGCAGCAGCCGTCACCCGCTCCGATCGCTCGACGAGGAGGCGGCGAGCGGGCGTCATGTCGGGCGGGCGATCGCGCTGATGCGCACGCTGCTCGCCTCGGACAAGTCGTCGGACGAACTCGCGCGCGCGATCGGCATCAGCCGGCGGCAACTGGACCGCCTGTTCGTCGACGCCCACGGCGTCACTGCGTCCGAATACTGGCGCGAGATGCGCCTGCAGCACCTGCAATGGCGCCTGCTGAACTCCGACCACAGCCTTGCTGTGCTCGCCGACGAGGTCGGCATTGCCGACGTCAGCTACCTCGGGAAAATGTTCAGGCGGCGCTTCGGACAAACCCCGGCCGCGTTCCGGCGCGATGCGCGGGAACGCCGCCGCCCTGCGTGAACCTCGCTTGAAGGAGCGGGTCAGCTGCGCGTCGCGCGCCGCCGCACCGCCATTGGAAGTGCGGCGACCCGGCCGTGCGTCAGAGGATGACCGAGATTTCCTCGCGGCGCACCAGATCCTGCCCCAACTGAAGCCCATCGATGTCGAGCGCGTCGTGGGCAGCGAGCAGGCCGACCGGCGTCCCGCGGCCGTCCACCACCGGCATGTGGCGGAATCCGCCTTCGTACATCAGGTGCAGGGCATGCCCGAACGGCTTGTCCTTGTGGATCGTCTGCACCTTCGTCGTCATGATGCTCTCGACCGGCGTGGCGGCCGGATCGAGTCCCAGGGCGACGAGCCGGAACACGATGTCCCGCTCCGTCAGGATACCGAGCAGCTTCCCCTTATCCACGACCAGAACGGCCGAGGACTTCATCTCACGCATGATGATCGACGAATGGCGGATCGTGGTGCCCGGCGAGACCGTGGGAAATGGGCGTTGGCCGATGACTTCGCGAATGGGGCGGTGTGGCATGGCATGTCTCCTCTTGAAAGAAGGGAGAAGACCGGGAGGTCTTCCTTTCAGCCGTCCTGGAATACAAACAGGCTTTCACCGGGTCGGCGCTGGCGGGTTGATGTCGCCAATCGTCGACGGCCGCCCTGCGCCGCCCGGTGAGCATCCGATATCGCTCAGCGCGGTAATCGACGCTCGACAGAGGTCATGCATAATCCGGGCCGCCGCCCAGTGGATAAACAACTCAATAAAAACAATTAACTGCGCGGTGCCTGGTTTCCGACGGGCGTGCCGGCCGCACCACATTGGTGACAATGTGGCCGTGTCGTGAGCCAAATCCGTGCGTCCGGGCGGGACGCGGCGCCTCAGGCCGGCGGCAGGATGTCCAGCACCCGCTCCGGCGGTCGGCACAGCCGCGTGCCCAGCGGCGTCACGACGATCGGGCGGTTGATCAGGACCGGATGGGCAAGCATCGCGTCGATCAATTCCTCGTCGCTGCGCTCCGGGGAGCCGAGGCCGAGTTCGGCGAACACGGCCTCCTTGTCGCGCATGATCGCGCGCACCTTGAGTCCGCTGGCCGCGATCAGTCCGACGAGCTCGTCGCGGCCCGGCGGCGTCTTCAGGTACTCGACGACACGCGGCTCGATGCCGCGCTCGCGCAGGATCTGCAGTGCGCCGCGCGAGTTGCCGCAGCGCGGGTTGTGGTAGATGGTTACGTCGGTCATGGAAGATGTGCTCATGGAAACGTGATGGGAGGTGCGGCGCCCACCGTCTTCAGAAGATTCCCAGCGCCAGACCAGCTGCAATGCCTGCGCCCAGCTCTTCGCAACGGCCGAGCTCCTCCGCCTCGATGCGCTTCGGCCGAAGGATCTCGTCGGTCGTCTGCGCATGGGTGCACACGATCACGGCCGGCGCGACCGGCTTCAGCCGCCACCCGGTCGTGATGCGCTCGATCTGCCTGACCGCGTTGCTGCCGTCGCTGCCCGCGCACACGAGCGTCGCGTAGGGGCGGCCATTGATGCGGTCCAGCGCCGCATAGTAGGTGCGATCGAAGAAGTCCTTCATCTGGCCCGAGATCGCCGCCAGGTTCTCCGGCGTGGCGAAGATGTAGCCATCCGCGGCCAGGACGTCGTCGGCGCCCGCCTCGTGCGCATGCAACAGCCGCACCGCGACCGAGCCGTCCGCGGCGGCGCCTGCGGCAGCGGCGTGCGCCATCTGCAGCGTGCCGCCGGTCATGGTGTGATAGACGATCAGCAGGGTCTTCATGCGGAGAGCCTGTCCGACACGGCCGCGCCCAGGTAGGGGAAATAGGCGCGGTCCTGGTTGACGATGTGCTTGGCGACCATGTCGTGGGCGAGGAAGGAGAAGAGCGCGCCGAAGTCCGCGCCGCCGCGTTGGAAGTCCGCGATCAAGGCCTCCGCCTTCTCGGTGAGCGCCTCGTGCATCCGGACATGCGCGGCGAGGTCGGGGTAGCCGATGCGCTGCAGGAGCCGTTCTTCGTCGCGGAAATGGTGCACCATCGTGCGGTACAGCGCGTCGATGCGCGCGCGAATCTCCTCGATGGGCCGCTCCGCGACGATCAGCGCCCAGAGCGCGTTGATTTCGTCGAACAGCTCGCGGTGTTCGGCGTCCAGTTCGGCGTCGCCGCTCTGGTAGGAAGTGTGCCAGGCGAGCTTGACCAGTCCGTCCTGCTCGGCCGTGCTGCCCGCCACCGAATGGTCGGCCTCGACGCGGTTGCGCCCGCCCTGCTTGGCGCGGTATAGCGCCGCATCGGCGCGCGCGATCCATTCGTCGCGGGACTCGGCATCGCCCAGCTCGGCCACCCCGAAACTCGCCGTGACGCGGCCGACGCCTGCGATCGGGTGCGCGGCGACGCAGGCCCGTGCGCGCTCGGCCAGCACCGCCGCGCTCGCAAGATCGGTCTCGGGCAGGAGCACGAGAAACTCCTCGCCGCCCCAGCGGGTCAGCGAATCCGGCTTGCGCAGCGCGCTGCGGATGCAGCCCGCGACCGTCTGCAGGACCTCGTCGCCCCTGACGTGGCCGTGGCGGTCGTTGATTCCCTTGAACAGATCGACGTCGAGCAGGATCAGCGCAAGGGGATGACGATAGCGGCGGGAACGCTCGACTTCCTGCGCCACGACGTCGTAGAACTGGCGCCGATTCCACGCCCCGGTCAGCGCATCCGTTCCCGCGAGCTGGTCGAGCTGCTTCAGGGTCTGCAGCAGGGCCTGCTCCTTGTCGTGCAGCCTGGTCACCAGGCGGTTGAATCCGAGCAGGAGGTCGCCGACCTCGTCCTGGCGCGTCACGGCCAGGGGGGCGAGTTCCCGTCTGCCTTCGGCCATCTCGCGAATCGAACGGGCCGCGTCCGTCAGCGAACGCAGCAGGCGCGGCATCACCACCAACAGGATGAGGCTCAAGCCGATCATCGTCCCGAACGAATTGCGCCACAGCAGGCGACGCAGCTCCGCGACCGGCTGCGACACGTCGGCCGCCGGCATGCGCGCGACGACGAGCCATCCGCTGTCCGGCACGGCCGCGATGGCCGCGAGTTCTTGCTCGCCCTGCGCGTCGACCATCATGCCGGTGCCCCGGTAGCCCGCCATCGCGCGATCGAGCAGCGGATTGACGCCCGGCGCCGGGGTGGGCTGGAGCACCATCGCCGGGTCGTTCGAGGCGACGAACAGCTTGTCTGCGGGCGACACCACCAGGAATCCGCCGCTTGCGCCCAGCCGCGTCTGCTGCAGATCGTCGAGAAAGCCCCCCTTGTCGAGCCGCAGCTCGCCCGCCAGCACGCCCAGCACGCGCCCGCCGCCATCGCGCAGCGCTGCCGCCATGACGATGATCGCCGCGCCGTCGGCCCCGACCCGGTGGGGCCTGCCGATCACCGGACCCTCCGCGCCGAGTGCAGCATGGAACCAGTCGGCCCCGGAAACGGCGGACAGGGACGATGCATCGCCGGCAATGGCCCTGGGACTGCCCGTCACGGGCTCGCCGTCGGGCCGCAGCACCCGCAGCCCGCGGTCAAAGAGCGGGCTCAGGCGTTCGCGCTCGCCGAGCCACGCCGCGAGCTGCGCGGGCTCGCGCACCAGCGCAGGGGGCAGCGTGGCCGCCAGTTCGCCGATCAAGGTGCGCCGCATCTGGAGGCTGTCAGCGAGATCCTGCGCGACGAGGGCCGCGATCGACAACTGAGCGTCCGCCACGACTTCATGCACGCGGTCCCGCACCGCCGGCAGCATGACGAACTGACGTACCAGGACCCCGACGACGATCAGCACGATGCCGAGTCCGATCAGGCGGAATTTCACGGTGCGGAAGAACGACATGGGCAGGGGCGGGGCCTCGCGGGCAGAGCACGCAGTGTACCCACGTCCTGCGTGCAATGGCATGAACGAGTCGACGATCAGGAGCGACCCGACGCATCGAATCGCGCGCCGCGTTTCTTACGCTGTCCTGAGATGAAGCAGTGCGGGATTGGCAAAGGCACTTGCCCGAACGGCCCCTGATTGCCGAGTTGATAAAGCCGCGACGTAACATATACTTCGATAAAGCGGCTTCGCAGATAAAGTCTATGTAATGTCAAAATCCTCCCTCGCCCTCGACTCCCTGCCTCCGGAAGTGACGGCTTCGCTGCAGACGCTGGGCGAGCAGCTTGCACTGGCACGTCTGCGCCGCAAGGAATCCCAGAAGCAATGGGCCGGCCGCCTGGGGGTGTCGGTCCCGACGCTGATCCGCCTCGAACAAGGCGATCCCACCGTCAGGATGGGGGTCTATGCGACTGCGCTCTGGCTGCTCGGGCTGTCCGGCGGTCTTGCCGAGCTCGCCGAGCCGGGCAAGGACCTGCGGGCGCTGGAGTCCGACGTCCGTCAGGCGAGCCGCCTGCGTGCGACCAGGACGCGAACCGCGCGCACGGCCCTTCGCGGCAAGAAGGAAGGGAGCTGATGAGCCCGACCGCCCCTCCGCCCGACACGCTTCATCTTTGGTATCTGGGCAATCCGGAAGTCCCCGTCCTGGTCGGGGAGCTCAATCTGGTCATGGGCCGCCGCGCCGTCTCCCTGCGCTACGCGGAGTCCTGGCTCAGGCACGGCTTCGCGCTCAGCGAAGACCTTCCGCTCAGCGACATCGAGCACTTCCCGAAGGAAAAGGACACCGCTGCCGGCGCCGTCGACGATGCCCGTCCGGATCGCTGGGGCGAACGCGTGATCCGCCTCCTCGACCGCCCACCGAGGCTGTCCCTCCTGGAGTTCCTGTACTACGCCGGCGACGACCGCTTCGGCGCGCTGGGCGTGTCGAGCTCCCGATCCGCCTATCTCCCCCGCCAGATCGGCCCCTTGCCGAGACTCGCCGATGTCGATGCCGTTCACGAGGTCGTCCGTCGCGTGCTGGCCAGGGAGCCGATCGACGAAGGACAACGAAAACTGCTCGCGCCCGGCGTCACGATGGGCGGCGCACGCCCGAAGGCCTTGCTTCAGATGGAAGGCGTGGAGTGGGTGCTCAAGTTCGCCGAGGACGACCGGCCGGACGAAGCCCTGATCGAGCACGCGGCGATGACGCTGGCCGCGAAAGCCGGGATCACCGTCGCCGAGACAAGGCCTGTCCGGTTCAGGAATGGCGCCGCCGTCGCGATCCGTCGTTTCGACCGCGAATCAGGACGCCGTGTGCACGCCCTGTCCGCGAACGTCGCCCTGAAGGCGGCAGGCGTCGAAGCTTCCTACCCCAACCTCGCCCTTCTGCTCCGCCGGCGCGGCGTGGCCGAGCTCAATCGCGCCCAGATGCACGAGCTTTTCCGGCGCCTGGTATTCAACATCCTCATCGACAACACCGACGACCACGAGAAGAACCACGTACTGCTGGTCCGGGCGAACCAGCAATACGTCCTGGCGCCGGCGTTCGACGTCCTGCCGATCGGCCATTCGCTGGGCTACCAGGCGATGGCCGTCGGAAAGCAGGGCGCGGAATCGTCGATCGACAATGCGCTGAGCGCGGCTGCGCATTACTGGCTGACGCCACAGGGCGCACTCGCGGAAGCACGCAGGGTGGCGCAGGTCGTCGACGACTGGCGTGCGCATTTTGTCGCGCAGGGGATTTCTGATCCCGTTATTGACGAATTGGCCGACCATATCGACCGGCCATTCCTGCTGGAGCAGCGGCGAGCGTTGTAGGTTGCGCCCGGAACAGCTTTGCAGCCGTTCAGCCGTTCGGGCAGTGCCCTGAGTCCGCCGGGCCCGTCATCCCTGCGGATGGCCGTGCCTCGGTTTCCGTTGATCTATATTCAAATTCCGGGATCCACCTGTGAGTGTTGGTGATCTCCGGCGAGGGGGAAGCCCGACAGAGACAGGAGACGAAAAATGATGATCGCGCGATGGAGCATCGACGCCCGCTTCGGCTACAAGGCGCAAGTGGTCGAGGCGATGCAGAAGTGGATGATGGACATCGGCAGCCAGATCGGCTGGACGAAGGAGAAGACGAGCCTGCTGACCGGTTCGATCGGGGCGGGCGAGGCCACGGTCCAATCCGAGATCCGGATCAAGGACCTCGCCGAACTCAACGCCGCATGGGACAAGCTGGGCACCATCGAGGCCCACCGGCAGTGGAGCAAGGAGCTCGAACCCTACGTGGTGTCCGGCTCGCCGCGGTGGGAGATATTCCGGGTGGTTGATTGAGGCGCCGACGCGCGACCCGGTTCGGCGACGGGGGAATCGGAAGCATGCCGTCAACTTTATGAGGTGGACTAATGTGCACGAATAGTTAAACTACACATTAACTATTTAAGATACAGATGCCGTTTTCCCCTCATGAAGGTATCTCAAGACGAACTCATCTCCATACTCTCCCAGTTCAATCCGTGGTGGCGCGGGGAGACCATCACCGATCTGCCGGAGTGGCGCCGGGCGGCATTCCGGGAGTTGTACGAGTGGGTGGATAGCCCGCCCGCCCCGAGAGCCGTGCTGCTGTCGGGGGCGCGCCAGATCGGCAAGACCACGCTGATGCTGCAGGCCGTGGATGCGCTGCTCGAGCGGGGTGTGCCTCCCGGCAACATCCTCTATGCGACCTTCGACCATCCGCTGCTGAAGCTCGCCGGCATCGACGCCGTGCTGGAAGCCTGGCGCGAGCGCGAGCCGCGGGTTGATGGCAACGAGTATCTGTTTCTCGACGAGGCCCAGTTCATTCGCGACTGGGGAACCTGGGTCAAGCATCAGGTCGACTTCGCCAGGCATCGGCGGATCGCCTTCACGGGCTCGGCGATGCCGCTCACCGAGGCCGAGCAGGAGTCCGGCGTGGGACGCTGGCACACGATCCGGCTGACGACGCTTTCCTTTTACGAATACCTGCAGATCAAGAAACTGTCCTTGCCCGCCCTGCCCCGGATCGGCACGCTCCGCGACCTCTTCGACTGGACGCAGCCCGAGCTGTATCGGGTCGGCGAGTCCGCCACGCATTACGTCGGGCACTTCCACGAATACCTCGTGCGCGGAGGATTTCCGCAGACGGCCCAAGTCGAGAGCGTGACGCAGGCCCAGCGCCTGCTGCGGGAAGACATCATCGACAAGGTGCTGAAACGCGACATGACCGCGCTTTTCGGCGTGCGCCGCGTGCTCGACCTGGAGCACACGTTCCTGTATCTGTGCATGCACGACGGCGGGCTCCTCGACATGCCCGACCTGTGCGCGAACCTGGAGGTGAAGCGACCGACGGCCCAGAACTTCCTCGAACTGCTGCAGGCGGCCCACCTGATCTACCGCCTGCCGCCCTTCGGTTACGGCAAGGACGTGCTGCGTGCGCGCTTCAAGGTCTACCTGGCCGACGCCGCCATCGCCCCCGCCGTGATGCTCAAGGGCAAAGCGATCCTCGAGGACGCCGCCGCCCTCGGCATCGCCACCGAAACCGCCGTCTTCAAGCACCTGTTCGCCCGCTACTACCCGCAAAACGTCCGCTTCAGCTACTGGCGCGGAAGGAAGGACCAAGAAGTCGACCTCGTGGCGGAAGTCGGCGGGCAACTGATCCCTTTCGAGGTCAAATACCGTGCCCAGCACACCGGCGTGCGCGAACTCAAGGGCCTGGTAGAACTGTGCCGGCAGAAGGCCATCGACCGCGGCTACGTGGTGACGAAATCGCTGGATGACTTCGGGGTGATCAGGGAGCTGCCGGAAACGGAAGCGCGCGTCATGCGAGTGCCGGCGGCCTTGCTTTGCTACTGGATGGGGGAGTCGGAGGTAGGGCGGGGAAGGGCATAAGTCAGGGACCTCATCCAGCGCGTCACGACTGAGCAAATCGTGGTCTGTCCCCGTTTTCCCCTACCTCGATTTGCTTACGGGACCGAGACAGGTGTTTGTGATGCCGTAACGCAGGCCACGGCCATCGCGGGTCAGGCGCAGCGCTTCAATTCGCCGCGGAAAAGCTGTGTGAGGTTTTCGTTGACCCACTAACGGGACAGTATCTTCGCCCCCGGGGTGTTACTACGCAGCTGACCCATTCGCGCTTAGGGATTTGTCGCTCAATTACCTGTTTGGGTCGGCGGGACCCGGCGCCGTCAGAGGAGCGCCGGGTCGACTTTCGCGATTTCGGGCGCCATGCGCGCCTGGCGCTCGCATTCGGTGACGACAATCGCGTGCAGCAGCTCGACGAGGGCCGGCGCCACGCCGGCCTCCCGCGCATCCTCGAGGGTCCCGGGCAGGCTCTCGGCGACGCGCTTGGCCATGCGGGCGAGCTCGATGCTCACCTGGCGCAGCGGCAGGCCGCAGGCGTGGGCGAAGCTTGCCCACTCGAAGGGCGAGAGCTCCTGCGCGTGAAACGCATCGCCAATGGCCATGGCGTAGGTGGTGTCGAGCAGCTGGACCCCGTCGAAGGCGAACCCGCACACGAGGTCGTACGCGGGCGCCAGCGTGAGCCCTTCCCGCCCGGCGTAGAACGAGAGGTTCTTGGCATGGGCGTCGGTGTTGCCGATGAGCACCTGGAAGAGGGTCCAGCGCAACAGGGCGAGGCGTTCGGCGGCCGGCCGCGGGCAGTGCTCGAGGAGCGCGAAGAGCATCGGCAGCGACGCCCCCTCGCGCAGGTCGCGCACGTCCCGAGTGTCGCCGTACGGACGCTCGTACTTGAGCGCGGACGAGAGGCCCAGCGCCTGGCAGCCGTCGATGATGTGCCGGCGCACCACGCGTCCGCCGCTAAGCTCGCGGTCGAAGCGCTTCACCGCCAACACCGGCTCGGGCACACGCACCAGCGCAACTTCTGCAACCGGCAGCTTGGCCCGGTGTGCGAGCCGCATACAGAAAAACTCGTTGCCGGTGAGCCCCGCCAGCTGCGCGGCAACCGGCTCGGGCTTCAGGATGTGGGTCGAGGCGAGATGCCCCCCCTCGACGAGTGCCCACTGCCCATCGGCCTCCTCGAAGACGGCAATCTTGTCCTGGTACCCGGCAATTGACAGGCGCACCCGCCCATCCCACACGGAGAAGGGATGAAACGGGCGCGCGCGGATGCGCTCCGAGAGCTCGGCGTGCGACAACGGCCGGCGCGCCTCGGGCACCGGCGTCGCCACCGTCCCGGGCAGGCGCAGCTGCAGCGCTCCGGCGGTCTCGCCGCCCAGCGCCGCCAGGAGCCCCATCAGGTTGCCCTTCGAGAGCTTGTGCGTGCTCGCCGCATCATCGAGCGCCTGCCCCTCGGGCAACAGGTTCTCGAAGAACTGGCGCACCGCGGCACTGTGCTGCTCCTCGGTGGTGTCCGCCCCGGTTTCGAGCGGCAAGGTCGGCCCGAGCGCATAGCGCTCCTTGCGCGAGAGCCACACCGGGCTGTAGCGAAACACGTAGCGGTGGGTCGCCGCCGTGTAGCCGAGCGTGCCGGCAAGCTCCCCATTCATCAGGACGTCGAGTTCCATCACGCACGCGCCTCACGGATGAGCTGCGAAATCGAACTGGCCTCGGTCGCCGGCGCCATGAAGAGACTCACCCCCAGCTCCTTGGCCACGCGCAAGGCTATCCCCAGCCCGACCGTCGGCTTGCCTGCCTCCAGGTCACCGAGCGTCTGCTTGGCAATACTCACCGCCAGCGCCGCCTCCTCGAGCGTGAGGCCGCTGGCGGTGCGAGCCGCACGGATGGCCAGCCCGAGGTCCTCGCTGGTGGTGAGCTGCGGGTCGACAGGGAAGACGGTGGGAACGACGCGACGTGCCATGGACAATACTCCTATTTTGATAGGAGTATAACTCGGCATGCCCTTCGATTCAAAAATAAGCCTAGCAAAATAGGCGGCTATCTCTGTGTGCCGCGATTCCAGAGATTGCGCCTGCTATAGCAGGCATAATCGCCCGCAACTGCGAGTCCGCGTCCCTTTGGTGGCATTGCTACGCGCCCAGCACAGAATGTAGAAAGGGCGGAGAGTCCGTTGGATTCTCCGCCCTTCGCGCTTGTGCTAGTTTGCGCTTAGCAAACTGTCAATTTATGACCCCCGCTACAAAAAATCTGTCGGGTGACATGGAAAATGAAATTCTGAGCTTTGATTTTATTATGGTTTTTCGCTTTCCGTGTCACCGCATCAAGGGGTAGTGTCAAAGTTCATGAAAAATCCGTGCGTTCGTGCCACAGATAGTGAGAAATTCGTGCGGGACGTCTTCTCCCTCTAGCATTCGGTCGTGACCAGCCCGATTACCACTGAGTGCGAGTCGAGCGCCCTGTCATTGTAGTTCCTCTTCGGACCGTCCCTGCCAGGCATCCGTTCTGGCAGTTGACTGTGATAGTGCACGGCATATGGACAAGGTTTCGGTGCTCCCGCTACTATGCGAGGCGGTGCCCACCTTACTTGCACACGAGTAGAAAAAGGCTTCTTCCTGCTGTCATCGAAAACCTCTCTTTGAGCCTCGCCGTCGGGGACTTAAACGTGTGCGCTTGACCCGAAATCGGCGTGGTGTTGAGGAAAGGTTTGTCATGACGATCAAAGAACTTGCGTTCTCGGCGCAACAGCGCCTCCAAGCCAGCGTGGGTATTCCCGTCAAGCGGGGACACGTGTATGAGCTTCTGGCTGCTTCCTTCGGTTTCAAGTCGTACGCTGCCTTCAGCGCGGTCGCCTTGCTGAGCGATTCAGGGCTCGGCACGTCCGTCCCGACCCTCCGTCCCGAAGTGATTGGCCGGAGCGTGCAACTTGGCTACCTGCAAAACGAAGGGGAGGCGATCGCGACCGAGCTTGTCAGCTACGCGGCGGGGCGCGCCCTTTCGTATGTTGAGTGGCGCGACATTCGTGCGGCCCTGGCCCCTTCAACGCCGGTTGAGGAAGACGAGGATGATGACGACATCGACGACTGGGAAGATGAAATCGATTCTGATGATGGGGCTGAAGAACGATCCGAGCATTCAGGCTTACTACAGCTAAGCAGCTTGCACGCATCGACCCTGTTGATCGACGGTCTGGAGCGGGCTGCTGCCGGGAATGACGCATTGGCGCATTTCGCGCTGGCCGCGGTGAACCGATGCGAGCTTCCGAGCAGCTACCTTTACGAGGAATCGCTCAAGGGGCGAAAGCTCACTGCGACTGAACAGCGATGGGCTGACGAGTACATCCAGAACAAGCCGCGATTCGAGAAGTACGTACATCATCTGAGGCACGCTGCGACGACTGGGGTGCGCGCTGCGGCGTTGGAGTTTGCCGAAGTCTTTCGCGATCCGCAGTTCTTTGCGGTTGCCGAGGCGAGCCAAGGCGCGGTGGATGCAAGGCGGATGGTCAAGGTCGCCGCGAGGCTGGGCGATCGAGACGCAGAGCATAGATGGTTGCGTGTTGCGGCTGAAGAGGGTTCATCCCGGGCGCTCGAGGAACTCGCCGATTTTGGCGATGCCTGGGCACTTCGGACATTGGCGGAGTCGGGAGACGTCGATGCGATCCGGGAACTCGCGGAGAGGGCACGGAAAACCGACCTCCGCGAGGCCTGGATGTGGCAGTACGTCGCCAAGCGAATGGGAACTGACCTGACCAGATCCTCGCTGCGGGCCTACCATGATGGAGGCCTCTACGATGGGCAGGACTATGACGACGACCAGGGTGGCCCTCTTTACGTGGCCGGTGACGAGGGGCTGCAACTGACGCCGCTAAGCCCTCCGGAAGATCGGGCAGCGCGAAAAATGGCGCATGAATTCTTCAGCGCAATGAGAAACGGGCGTCGATAATCTGCCCATGACGGCCCATCGCATTGCCTGCTGCGATGGGCTTGAGTGTCGCTCGCTTGGGCAGAGGTCGGAAACGACACCTCGCCTCCGCTTCACGTCACCGATTCAACAGCAACTCGGCCATGCCGTCGAGTTCCGTCTTTCTCGCTTCCCAGTCAGGCAACAGGGCTTCGAGCAAGCGGTAGAAGTTGGCGCTGTGGTTGTGCTCTTTCAGATGACACAGTTCGTGGACTACGACGTACTCGACGCAGGCGCGGGGGGCCTTCACCAGTTGCGGGTTGAGCAGGAGCTCGCCCTTCGGCGAACAGCTGCCCCACTGCGTACGCATGTTCAGCAGTCGCCATGGCGGTTGTTGCTCCAGCCAGGTCGCCTTCGCCGCGCATCCGGCAATGATCCGTGCAAACACGTCCAGGCCGCGGCCGCGATACCACTTCTCCAATAGGTGACGAATCGTCGTTGCCTCGCGCGTCGGGGTCGTCACTTCCAGCCGGCCGCGCAGGAGCTTCACGCCTGGTTCGGCCGCCGGTTCAACATTGACCTTCAACATGTAGCGGCGGCCGAGGTAGAAGTGGCTTTCGCCGCTTACGTATTCGCGCGGAAGCACATGCCGCCTGCGTTCGCGTTGACCTTCAAGCTGCAGCCATACCCAACGGGCGCGCTTGCGTACGGCTGTCATCACTTCGGATAGCTCGGTTTCCTCGGGCGCGTCGACGCGCACCGCGCCATCCGGCATCACATGAATGCTCACCCGCCGTTGCGGGCGTGACACAAAACGGATCGTAAAGGCGATCTTCGCGTCGCCGTAGGGAATCGTCCGTACCACCTCAATAATTTCCTCGCGACAGGCCGATGCGTGTCACCTGGATCACTTGCTCGATAGCCTCCTTGGCCCGCTCCAGTCCCATCAGCGAAAAGAGGCGTGGCAGCAGGGTCTTGCGAATTGCCGCCTCGATGTTCTGCGGGTTGAGGGAATTTTCGGCCACGGCGTCACGTACCACCTTGTCGATCGCCACGGACTCATTCACCAGTCTGGATGCATCGCTGCCCGCAAACTCCGTTTCACCCAGCACCAACCGGCAAATGCCGAAGTAGGCCCGGGCGTGAGCGTTGTCGCCAAACGCGTCGGGCATACCCGCGAGATCGCGTTGCTCGACTTGCTCTTCAAACTTCTTGAAAAGAGCGTACTGCTTGAGCGGATGGTCAAACATCGCTTCGGCTTCGGCAATCGCCTGCTTCAGCAACTCGGCAAAGACCTTTTGGGCATAGGGATCGTTGGCGAGATCCTGCTCGATGGTTCTCTTCAAGCGGGTGCGAATGAGGTCCGTTTCATTTCGGGTCTTCTCCTCGCTCCATTGCTCAGGCTCGTCGGCCGTGCCCAGTTTGTGGACCAGATATACGCCCTCGGGCTCGCGGACCTCCTGGCCGATGACCTGCTTATCCACCATGCGACGGATCTGGTCTTCATACACGCTGTAGTCCACCGTCTCCATCGCATCCTGGCGCGCGATCTTGCGCAGGCTGGAGAAGAACTGGAGATCTTCTTTGTACCGGGCCACGTCGACCTCGGAAAAGCTGTGATCCTCGAAGAAGCTTCGCGACGACAAGGCGGTTTGCAGGCACAAGCCGAATTGGGTCAGGGCATCGTAGAAGTCGTCGCGCACCTTCTGGCGGGTGTCGTAACTCGCGCCATCATCATCCTCGGCGTAACGCGGCATCAGCACCTGGCGGTACTGTTCCAGGTCCTGCCGGTTCCTAACCTCCGCAAAGATGGCCCATAAGGCCTCGTGCAAGCCGGGCAGCCGTTTGTACTCGGTGCTGAACTGGTGATAAAGGCCCTCGATGTCTGCCAGCTCGTAGCCGCCTTGCGTGCGGGATTCCAGGTCCTGATAGGCGCGCACGGCCGTATCCAGCTCTTTCAGGATGCCGCGGTAATCCACCAGCACGCCATAGCGTTTGGCCTCATGCAGGCGGTTCACGCGGGCAATGGCCTGGATCAGGTTGTGTTCCTTGAGCGGCTTGTCGATATAGAGGACCGTATTGCGCGGCTCGTCAAAGCCGGTCAGCAAGCGGTCCACGACGATCAGCAGGTCGGGGTCGCCGTCGCCGGCAAAGCCCTCCAGCACCGCGCGTTCGTAGGTGTCCTGCTGGTGGCCCACGTTCGCATTCCACCATTTCTGTACCTCGGGCAGCTTGCTTTCGTCCACTTCGGTGTTGCCTTCCCGGCTGTCCGGGGCGGAGATGACGATGGCGCTGGTCACCAGGCCGGTGTCGTCGAGGTATTGCTTGTAGCGGATCGCATCCAGCTTGCTGCCCGTAGCCACCTGCCCCTTCAGCCCCAGGCCCAGCTTCTTGATGTTCTCGTTGAAGTGCGTCGCAATGTCCCAGGCAATCAGCTCGATGCGATTGGCCGCACCGTAGATGGCCTGCTTGTTGGCGAACTTCTTCTTCAGGTCGGCGCTCTGCGCGTCCGACAGGCCCGCGGTAATCTTGTCGAACCAGCGGTTCACCGCTTCTTCGTTGATCGTCAGTTCAGGCACCCGCTCTTCGTACAGCAGTGGCGAGACGGTGCCGTCTTCCACCGCACGCTGCATCGTGTAGGCATGCACGATCGGGCCGAACTTGTTGGCGGTCTTTTCCTTCTTCAATAGCGGTGTGCCGGTGAAGGCCACATAGGCTGCGCGCGGCAGCGCCTTGCGCATGCGCTCGTGCGTCTCGCCGCCGTGACTGCGGTGACCTTCATCCACCAGCACAATCAGATTGGCCGAGGGGTTGTGGCACTCAGGCAGTCTGGAGGCGGTGGCGAACTTGTGGATGAGCGTGAAGATGATCCGCTCCGTGCCCTGGCCGATGCGTTTGGCGAGCTCCCGGCCCGAACCCACCTTGGCCTTCTCGCCTTCCTTCCTGGTCGCGATGGCCGAGCCAAAGGCACCGCTGCTCATGAAGTTGCGCGCCAGCTGGTCTTCCAGGTCCAGCCGGTCAGTCACCACCACGACGCGGCAGGCCTTGATGTGCTCATGCTGCACCAGCGCCTTGGTGAGGAAGACCATCGTGAAACTCTTGCCCGAGCCGGTGGTGTGCCACACGATGCCACCCTGCCGGCCGCCATCCGGCCGGCGCTCGCCAATGCGGGCGATCAGGGCGCGGATGCCGAAGAACTGCTGATATCGCGCCACCACCTTCCCCACCTTGCGGTCGAACAGCACGAAGAAGCGCAGGAACTCCAGCAAGCGTGCCGGCTGCAGTAGCGCGGCCAGCAGTCGATCCTGGTCGGTGGGCAGCACGGGCTGAGACCAGAGTTGTTCGAAGTAAGCCTTCAGCCTGGCCGGCTTGCCCGCAAGCAGTGCCGTCCGCGTATCGGGTGCCAGGGGCTGGTTCTTCCATTTGGCGAGGAGCGCATCCGAAAACTCCTCCTCGCGCCACCGTGCCCAGAATTTGGCGGCGGTATGGGTGGTGCCGTAGCGCCCCTCGGTGTGGCTCACGGCCACCAGCAACTGAGCGTAGGCGAAGAGTGGCGGAATTTCGTCCGGCCGCTGGTTGCGCAGGTGCTGGCTTACACCCTCGTCCACCATCGCCTTCGCGGTGTGGCCACTGTCCGGCCGCTTGGCCTCGATCACTGCCAGCGGAATGCCGTTCACGTAGCACACCACATCCGGAACGCGGCTGTGCGTGCCGTGGGTGGAGATCAACTCCAGCTCTTCGGTCACGTCCCAGCGGTTGGCGGCGGAGTCGTTCCACTCGATCACCGCGATGGTGGGCTGGTGCTTCTTGCCGTCGGGCATGAACTCGGTAACGGTCACCCCCAGTGCCAGCTTGGTGTACAGCCGCTCATTGGCCGACAGCAGGCCCTCGGCCAGGTTGAGGGACGAAACCTCGCGCACGATCTGGTCGATGGCGCTGGGCGACAGCGGGTACCACTCCCCCTTGTACTCGAAGCGCCGCGTCTGCAGCACTTCGACCAGCCGCGGCTTCATCAGCACCTCGCGCGTACTGCCGCGCAGGGCCAGGCAAGCCTCGGTGCTCAGGAACGTCCAGCCCAGGTTGCACAGCAGATGCAGGGCGGGGATGTGGGCGCTGTATTGCTCCCGGGTCTGGGGGACGGGGCTCATGACGCGCTCGTTTCCTCTTCGCACACGGAAACGCGGACGCGGCGCTTGCCGGTGAGGAGTTGCTGCATGAGCGCGCGCTTTTCTTCCCGCAACACGGCAAGCTGCTTCTCAAGACTCGAAATCTCCTGCTCTGCGACATCGATCACAGCAGAGATGGCCGCCTGTTCTTGGAGCGAGGGTAGTGGAATTTCGATCTTCTTGAAGTCGCCCCAACGCAGGCTGCCACGACGATCCACGGAGGCATTCGTGTTGGCCGCGAATATTTGCCTGTAGTGTTCGGTCTTCAGAAGTTTGAAGAGAAAGCCGTCATCGATAGCTCCGCTGGTCTTGAAGACCGTGTACATCGGACTGATCAGCGCCTTGTCGTAAAGATTCTGATAGCCGATAGACCCTTCGTCGATGTGATTGGTGGCGTAGGCGAAGCAGTTCCGCTCAACGATCTTGTAGGTCGTTGTATCTTCACTGAATATTCGCTTATTGAAATATGCCAGCGAGTCAACAAGGCCCGCGTGTTTCGTGCAGGAAAGAACAGGGAGCGGTTCATCAGCCACGTTCTTGGCGCTGAATTCATTGGCCACACGTTCAATAGCAACGTGCTCCCAATCGACGGGAAGACTGCCGAATCGAGTAGCCACTCTTCGATCACTACGAGCAAACTGCTTCAACCGCCTCTTTCCGCTAAGGAGTTGCTGCATCAGCGCCCGTTTCTGCTGACGTGTGTTGGCGACGAGTTTTTGGGTAGCGGCTATCGCGTCATCCCAAGTAGCAAGCACAGTAATGATTTGCTCTTGCTCCGCGATAGACGGAAGTATTATTTTGAGGTTTTCCAAACCGGACTTAGTAAGTTTGTACCGCCCAACCCCTTGTCGTGATAGCACTGGCGTCAAGTCACAGTGCATAAACGTGTAGTGAAACCACTTTGCCAAGCACGCTGATGAGTTTCCGACGATATGCGCATGGTTATTTACATTCGCTTTTCCGGAAAAGTAGAGCGTCATTTCACGCTCCTTGAATTTCAGAAAATGATCGCCATCCTCACCGATTAGCGCAAATTCCTCATTAATCCTGTAATGGTCTAGGTAGCCAAGGACTCCGGTGGGTCCGAAGTAAGGATAGGGGCCATGCATCCCTGACCGCTGCTCCGTACTTATGGGAAGACGGAGGTTGTTCTTGATTGCGCATGCATTGCCAACCGTCGTTTGCTTCCATCCCTCAGGCAACATCGTTGCCTCCTTTGGCAGAATTCGTCACCGGCTTGGTTTTCTCCACTGCCTCCAACTCTGCGATGTCTTCCGCGTCCGCCTGCAAAGCCTCCGCCTTACGCCGCTGCGCGTCGAAGAGGTCATAGCGCTCGTGCACAAGCTTGACCATGCGCTCGTGGCTGATCTTGCCCGTGCCCTTGAGCAGCGGGCGCTCGTTGAAGGCGAGGAAGTTATCGACGTACTGGCGCCAGTCGGCCATGGTGATCTTTTCGCGCTTTTTGGCGCGGTCTTCGGCGTAGTCGAGGAACATCGTGGCGAGACGGTCGAGTTCCTCGATCTCGTCCGCCTTGAGGTAGTTCTTGGCGACGATGACGTCAGCTTTGCGCACCCGAGTCTTCGACCAGGTCTGCAGTGCCATGTTGGGCTGGGTGGGGTCGGCACGGCCGACGATGATTTCGGCAGCGGTGTGCTCGGTGACGGCGAAGAGCATCTTGTTCTGCACTTCGGCGAAGAACAGGCCGGCGGCTTCGGCGTCGTCACGATAGTCGGTCGCCAGCGCGAAGAGGTCGCGGATCTTCTGGTAGAAGCGCTTTTCCGAGGCGCGAATATCCCGGATGCGCTGCAGCAGTTCGTCGAAGTAATCCCAGCCACCGGGGTTCTTGAGCCGCTCGTCGTCGAGCACGAAGCCCTTGATCAGGTATTCGCGCAGGTGCTGCGTGGCCCACTGGCGGAACTGCGTGCCGCGCGGCGAGCGCACTCGGTACCCGACAGCAAGGATGAGGTCCAGGTTGTAGAGCTTCAGGGTGCGGCGGACGAGGCGAGCCCCTTCGGATTGAACTTGTAAGTCCTGCTTACACGTTGCCTCAGGTTGGAGTTCCCCGTCGGCGTAGATGGCACGGATGTGCTGTGTGATGTTCTGTGAGGTCGTCTGGAACAGGCTTGCCAATTCGGCCTGTGACAGCCAGACCGATCCGCCCTCCGCACGAAGGTAGAACTGCGCGGCGCCGTCTTCGGTGGCGTAGATGACGAGTTCGCCCCGGCCTTGATCATTGGTTTCACTCATAGCCGAGTTCCTTCAGATAGCCGGCCATCTTTTCTTCCAGCACGGCCAGCTCGGCCTTGAGCTTTTCGCGCTCGGCGCGCACGGCCATCAGGTCGATCTCTTCCTCTTCTTCGAAGGTATCGACGTATCGCGGAATATTGAGGTTGTAATCGTTCTCGGCGATCTCGGCGGGGCTGGCGAGATAGGCGTACTTGTCCACGTTTTGCCGCTCGGTTGCGGCGGCGATGATGCGGTCGAGGTCCTGCGCGCGCAGGAAGTTCTGATTCTTGCCGTCCTGGTAGTCCCGGCTGGCGTCGATGAAGAGCACCTTGTCGTCGAGCTTTTTCTTGCGGAAGACGAGGATCGCCGCCGGGATGCCGGTACCGTAGAAGAGCTTCTCGGGCAGGCCGATCACGGTGTCGAGCAGGTTCTCCTCGATGAGCTTGCTGCGGATCCTGCCTTCCGCTGCGCCGCGGAACAGCACGCCGTGGGGAACGACGACGGCCATGCGCCCGGTGCCGGGCTTCATGGTCTCCACCATGTGCAGGATGAAGGCATAGTCGGCTTTGGTGCGGGGTGGCACGCCCCGGCGAAAGCGTTTGTATTTGTCGTCGGCGGCGGACTCAAAGCCCCATTTTTCGAGCGAGAAGGGCGGATTGGCGACGACGACGTCGAAGTGCTTGAGCAGGCCATCCCCATCGAGCAACTTGGGGTTGCGCAGGGTGTCACCCCATTCGATGCGGTGGTTGTCCTCGGCATGGAGGAACATGTTCATCTTGGCCAGCGCCCAGGTGCTGCCGATCGCCTCCTGCCCATAGAGCGCGTACTTCTTGCTCCCCGCGAGACTGCGGATGAGCTGGCCGCACTTCATCAGTAGCGAGCCCGAGCCGCAGGTGGGATCGCAGATTTCGTCGCCTTCTTG
Source organism: Aromatoleum evansii (assembly GCF_045689615.1). Lineage (NCBI taxonomy): Bacteria > Pseudomonadati > Pseudomonadota > Betaproteobacteria > Rhodocyclales > Rhodocyclaceae > Aromatoleum > Aromatoleum evansii. The sequence continues at coordinate 6,849 of NZ_CP141259.1, read as the reverse complement.
GGGGGCGACCAAGCGGGCCATCAGCTGCGAGACCTCGGGCGGCGTGTAGAACTCGCCGGCCTTCTTGCCGCTGGTGGAGGCAAAGTTCTTGATGAGGAACTCGTAGGCGTTGCCGATCACGTCGAGCGTGCCGACTCGGCTGGGCCGCAGGTTGAGTTCCGGCTTGGCGAAGTCTTCGAGCAGGTGGCGAAGGATGTCGTTCTTCTGGGCCTCGTCGCCGAGCTTCGTGGAGTTGAAGCTTATGTCCTGGAAGACGTCTCGCAGCTTGGTGAGGTTGGTCTCCTCGATGGCGTGCAAGGCCTTGTCGATACGCTCGCCGTTACCCGGTTCATGACGGGCCCGGTGCAGTGCATAGAAATTGGCCTTCTTCGGCAGCACGAAGCGCTCGTTCTTGAGCAGCTCCTCGATCAGTTCCGGATGGTCGCCATGCTCGGTCTTGTACTGCTCGTAGTGGTCCTGCCAGACATCGGAGATGTACTTCAGGAAGAGCATGGTCAGGACATAGTCCTTGTAAATGCTCGGGTCCACGGTGCCGCGGAAGGTGTCGCAGGCGCCCCAGACGGCGGCGTTGATGGTGTCCTGATTGATGGGGGTAGCAGTCATGGTGGCTTCAGTCGTGGCTGGGGTCGTTCGAGAAGAGCTCAAGCGCCAAGGCGTCGAGTTGGCGCTGGCGGTTGCGGATCAATGCTTCGAGCTGCTGTTGCTCATGCACCGCCGTTTCGGCGAGCGCAACGATCAACTGTTGTTGGTGAATCGTCGGAACTGCGACGGGCAGCGCTTCCAGTACCGGCCTACGGATGCTCAGCTGGTCCGACCCTTCTGCGTTGCTGGCCAGATATCGCTGGGCCGGTGCGCGGTTGATCTGCCACGCCAGGAATTCCGGCAGCAGCGTCGGTGATTTGATCCGCAAGAGGAAGAAGTACTGGGAGCACACCGACGGTTTCGGGACTTCCCGCAGACAGACCGCGTAGTTGCGTGCGCCGCGCGCGACAAATACCACGTCGCCCGGCTCAAGCCACTGGACTGCCTTGGTGTTGTCGACCTGCGTCTGCACGAGCCCGTCCCACGCGACTTCTCCGTGCGGGTTGACGTCACGCATCTGCAATGCAAAGGCGTTTCCGCCTTTCACCTGGGGCACGCGGCCGCGAAACGGGTGTCCCGCCTGGACGCTAACGAGACGCTTCAGTGTCGAGTTCATGCTGCACCAATCGAATTGATGCGAAAGTATGAGCGTGTCGCCGTGGTACCGCAACTATTAGCAGGCAAGGCCCGTATCTTCGGACACATGCGGATGGAAAATGGAACAACAACCTGCTGGCTCAGGCAGAGTGCGCCTTTGACTGCATGATCGTCTTCGGCGGCTCGTTAGGCGCAGCCACGTTTCCGCCAACGATCGCGATGCGGGAAAGTGAAAAGAGCCCTTGAACGGGCTCTCTTCGTTAGCTGTGCCACCAAATCTCACTTACTTGACACAGTATTGACCTTCGGTGGAATCCGACAAAATCACACGTCGATATTCCGCGCAAACAGCGCGTTGCCCTCGATGAACGCCCGGCGCGGTTCCACGTCGTCGCCCATCAGCGTCGTGAAGATCTCGTCGGCGGCGATGGCGTCGTCGATCTGCACCTTGAGCAGGCGGCGCACGGCCGGATCCATGGTCGTTTCCCACAGCTGCTCGGGGTTCATCTCGCCCAGACCCTTGTAGCGCTGCTTGCTGAGGCCGCGTTCGACTTCGGCGAGTAGCCAGCGGATGGCGTCGGCGAAGCGGGTGACCGGCTGGCTCTTCTCGCCGCGGCGGATCTCGGCGCCCTCGCCCATCAGGTCGGCGATGGCGGCGGCGGCGGTGCGGATGCTGCGGTAGTCGCCGGAGACGATGAATTCCTCGTCGATCCAGCCGCGCTTGCGGTTGCCGTGCAGCATGCGCTCGATGGCGATGCGCCAGGTTTCCGAGCCCTCATGGTATTCGGGACGGATCTGGACCTCGTCGGGCAGGTGCGGGCGGATGCGCGCGGCGGCGGCGGCGGTGGCGGCTTCGTCGGCGAGGCTGACTTCGATGTCGTGCGCGAGCATCGCGTGCAGCACCGCGCCGTCGATGTAGCCGGAGAGGCGGTTGATGACCGCTTCGGCGAGCAGGTAGCTGCGGGCGAGGCCGCCCAGGGTCTCGTCGACGATGGGGGCGGCGCCGGTGCGCGGCACGAGCGCGGCGCCGTCGAGGGCGAGCTTCAGCAGGTGCTGGTTGAGCGCCGCTTCGTCCTTGATGTACATCTCGTTCTTGCCGTGCTTGATCTTGTACAGCGGCGGCTGGGCGATGTAGATGTGGCCGCGCTCGACCAGCTCGGGCATCTGGCGGTAGAAGAAGGTCAGCAGCAGGGTGCGGATGTGCGCGCCGTCGACGTCCGCGTCGGTCATGATGATGATGCGGTGGTAGCGCAGCTTCTCGGGCTTGTAGTCTTCCTTGCCGATGCCGGTGCCGAGCGCGGTGATCATGGTGGCGATCTCCTGGCTCTGCAGCAGCTTGTCGAAGCGCGCCTTCTCGACGTTGAGGATCTTGCCCTTGAGCGGCAGGATCGCCTGGAACTTGCGGTCGCGGCCCTGCTTGGCGGAGCCGCCTGCGGAGTCACCCTCGACGAGGTAGATCTCGCACAGCGCGGGATCCTTCTCCTGGCAGTCGGCGAGCTTGCCGGGCAGGCCGACGCCGTCCAGCAGGCCCTTGCGGCGCGTCATCTCGCGCGCCTTGCGGGCGGCGTCGCGGGCGCGCGCGGCCTCGACGATCTTGGCGCAGATGGTCTTGGCGTCGATGGGGTTTTCCTGCAGGAAATCGGTGAGCTTGCCGGCGACGACTTCCTCGACCGCGGGGCGGGCTTCCGACGACACCAGCTTCATCTTGGTCTGGCTGGCGAACTTGGGGTCGGGCATCTTCACCGAGAGCACGCAGGCGAGGCCTTCGCGCATGTCGTCGCCGGTGATGTCGACCTTGGCCTTCTTGGCGATCTCGTTTTCTTCGATGTACTTGTTGATGACGCGCGTCATCGCCGCGCGCAGGCCGGTGAGGTGGGTGCCGCCGTCGGCCTGCGGGATGTTGTTGGTGTAGCACAGCACCTGTTCGGCGTAGCTGTCATTCCACTGCATGGCGACTTCGACGCCCAGTTCGGCGTCGTGGCCGTGGCCGGTCGGGATGCGCGTGGTGCCGGCGGCGTAGAACACGTTGGGGTGCAGCACCGATTTCGTGCGGTTGATGTACTCGACGAAGCCCTTCACGCCGCCGGCGAAGGCGAAGTCCTCTTCCTTGCCGGTGCGCTGGTCGATGAGGCGGATCTTCACGCCGTTGTTGAGGAAGGACAGCTCGCGCAGGCGCTTGGCGAGGATCTCGTAGTGGTATTCGACGGTGCCGAAGATGTCGTCGTCGGCGAGGTAATGGACCTCGGTGCCGCGCTTCGTCGTCTCGCCGATGACTTTCAGCGGGCTGACCTCGACGCCGTCGACGTGCTCGAGCACGCGGTCCTGCGGCACGCCGCGGTGGAATTCCATGAAGTGCTTCTTGCCGTCGCGGCGCACGGTGAGGCGCAGCCACTTAGACAGCGCGTTCACGCACGAGACGCCCACGCCGTGCAGGCCGCCGGACACCTTGTAGCTGTTCTGGTTGAACTTGCCGCCGGCGTGCAGCACGCACATGACGATCTCGGCCGCCGAGCGCTTGGGCTCGTGCTTGTCGTCCATCTTCACGCCGACCGGGATGCCGCGGCCGTTGTCGGCCACCGAGATCGAGTTGTCGGCGTGAATGGTGATCACGATGTCGTCGCAGTGGCCGGCCAGCGCCTCGTCGATGGAGTTATCCACGACCTCGAACACCATGTGGTGCAGGCCGGTGCCGTCGGAGGTGTCGCCGATGTACATGCCGGGACGCTTCCTCACGGCTTCCAGGCCTTCGAGCTGCTGGATGCTGGATTCGTCGTAATCGCCGGACGGGGCGGGCGCGGGGACGGGGGCGGGCTGAGGCAGGTTTTGCGGATCGGACATGCTCATCTCAAAGGCTTGGCCACGGTGCGGAAACGGGGTCACGCTATCGGTGGGAATTGCGGTGTGGGAGCGTCTGTGTGGGAGCGGCTTCAGCCGCGAATCGGCGCTGTCGCTCCCGGGGCGGCCCATTCGAGGCTGAAGCCGCTCCCACAGGGACATCGGCTCCGACCGCGGCTGAAGCCGCTCGTACAGGGAGGGGTTAGATGCGCATCGGCATGACTACGTACTTGAAGCGATCGTTGCCCGGCAGGGTTACCAGCGCGCTGGAGTTGCCGTCGTTGAAGCGCCACTCGACCTGGTCGTCGTGGATGTTGGTGAGCACGTCGAGCAGGTAGGTGACGTTGAAGCCGATGTCGAGCGGGTCGCCGTGGTAATCGACTTCGAGCTCTTCCTGCGCTTCTTCCTGTTCGGCGTTGGTCGAGGCGATCTTCAGCGTGCCGTCGCCGAGCACGAGGCGCACGCCGCGGAACTTGTCGTTGGTGAGGATGGCGACGCGCGACAGGGTCGCGAGCAGCGGCACGCGCTCGAAGGTGATCAGCTTCTGGTGGTTCTGCGGGATCACGCGCTCGTAGTCGGGGAACTTGCCATCGATGAGCTTGGAGACGAGCTCGATCGGGCCGAAGCGGAACACGACCTGGTTGCCGGCGAGGACGATTTCGAGCGGATCCTCGCTGTCGGCGAGTTGGCGCGCGAGTTCCATGACCGTCTTGCGCGGCAGGATCACCTCGGTACGCGGCACTTCGGCCTCGAGCGGGCTGGACGCGAAGGCGAGGCGGTGGCCGTCGGTGGCGACCATGCGCAGTTCCTTGCCGTCGGCGATCAGCAGCAGGCCGTTGAGGTAGTAGCGGATGTCCTGCTGCGCCATCGAGTAGGCGACCTGCGCGAGCTGGCGCTTGAAGCTCTTCTGGCTGATGCTGAAGCGCGTGGCGTCGCCGTCCGGCAGGTTCATGCGCGGGTAGTCGGCGGCGGGCAGGGTCTGCAGCGCGAAGCGGCTGCGGCCGGCCTTGACGGTGAGGCGCTTGTCGTCGAGCGTGAGCACCACCTCGCCCTCGTTGGGCAGCGCGCGCAGGATGTCCTGCAGCTTCTTCGCCGCGACGGTGATGTTGGCGTCCTCGCCGCCGATGTGCCCGCCCGTGGTCGTGCGGATCTGGATCTCGATGTCGGTGGCGAGCAGCGTGAGCTGGTCGCCGTGCTTCTCGATCAGCACGTTCGACAGGATCGGCAGGGTGTGGCGCTTTTCGACGATGCCGGCGACCGACTGCAGCGGGGCGAGGAGCGCATCGCGGGTGGTGGTGAGCAGAAGCATGGCGTCAGGATCTTCCGTTTGAGGTTATTCCGTTTGTCCGGGCAGGGAAGCGGTGCTGCGGGGAAGGTGCATGCGGGGAGCGCTCATCCGCGCAGCACCTGCGTCAGCACGTGCACGTCGTGGTTGAGCTGCTGGTCGGCGAGGCGCAGGTCGGCGATGGTGCGGCAGGCGTGCAGCACGGTGGTGTGGTCGCGCCCGCCGAAGGCCTCGCCGATCGCCGGCAGCGACATCGGCGTGAGGTCCTTGGCGAGCCACATCGCGACCTGGCGCGGGCGCGCGATGACGCGCGTGCGCTTCTTCGAGTGCATGTCGGCGACCTTGATCTTGTAGTAGTCGGCGACCGTCTTCTGGATGTGCTCGATGGTGAGCTGGCGGTTGTGCGCGTTGAGCAGGTCCTTCAGCGCATCCTTGGCGACTTCGAGCGAGATGCCGCGGCCGTGGAAGCGCGCGAAGGCGACGACCTTGTTGAGCGCGCCTTCGAGCTCGCGCACGTTGGAGCGCAGGTTCTTGGCGATGAGGAAGGCGACGTCGTCGTGCAGGTCGACGCGCAGCGCCTCGGCCTTCTTCTGCAGGATCGCGACGCGCATCTCGAGCTCGGGCGGCTCGATCTGCACCGTCAGGCCCCAGTCGAAGCGCGAGATCAGGCGGTCCTCGAGGCCCTGGATGTCCTTCGGGTAGGTGTCGCAGGTGATGACGATCTGCTTGCGCGCCTCGGTGAGGGCGTTGAAGGCGTGGAAGAACTCTTCCTGCGTGCGGTTCTTGTTGTTGAAGAACTGGATGTCGTCGATCAGCAGCAGGTCGAGCGAGCGGTAATAGCGCTTGAAGGCGTCGAAGCTCTTCTGCTGGTAGGCGCGCACGACGTCGGCGTAGTAGTCCTCGACGTGTACATAGCGGATCACCGCGCGCGGGTTGCGCTGGTAGACGGCGTTGCCGATGGCGTGCACGAGGTGGGTCTTGCCGAGGCCGACGCCGCCATACACGAACAGCGGGTTGTAGGAGGTGCCGGGGTTCTGCGCGACCTGCATCGCCGCGGCGCGGGCGAGGTCGTTGGCGCGGCCGGTGACCAGGGTGTCGAAGGTGAAGTCCGGGTTGAGGCGCGTCTTCTCGTAGGCGAGGTCGGCCGCGCTCGACGCGATTTCCGGTTCGGGGCGCGTGATGATGGCGGGAGCGGCGATCGGCGCGGGCGTGGCGTTTGCCGCCGGGGCTGCGCCTTCCGTTGCCACCGGCACGCTTGTGGCGACCGGAACGACGGTGCGCGCGGCCGTGCGCGTGCTGCCGGCTTCGGACATCACGAGTTCGAGCAGCAGCGGGCCGCCGTGGAACTCCTCGCCCAGCTCGGCGATGCGCTTGAGATAGCGTTCGCGCACCCACTGCATGACGAAGCGGTTGGGGGCGAACAGGCGCAGTGATGGTTCGTCGCTCGTCCCGGTCTCGGCTTGCAGCGGCTTGATCCAGGTGTTGAACTGCTGCGGCGGCAGTTCGCTTTCAAGGCGCGACAGGCAGAAGGACCAGAAATCTTGACTCAC